>NZ_BMCT01000001.1:0-525697 GCF_014635325.1 Azorhizobium oxalatiphilum
GCGGTGTTCCAGACCTCGCAGGAGGGCCTTGGCCAGACGTCGGCTGTGGGCATCGGCGGTGACCCGGTGAAGGGCACGGAGTTCATCGACGTGCTTGAGATGTTCCTTGCGGACGAGAAGACGCAGTCGATCGTGATGATCGGCGAGATCGGCGGCTCGGCCGAGGAAGATGCGGCGCAGTTCCTGAAGGACGAGGCGAAGCGTGGCCGGAAGAAGCCGATGGTTGGCTTCATCGCGGGCCGCACGGCGCCTCCCGGTCGCCGCATGGGTCATGCGGGCGCGATCATCTCCGGCGGCAAGGGCGGCGCGGAAGACAAGATCGCCGCCATGGAAGAGGCCGGCATCCGCGTCTCGCCCTCCCCGGCGCGACTCGGAAAGACCCTGGTCGAAGTGCTGAAGGGCTGACCTCTACCCAAGGGCAGGCCGCATTCCTATCTCTTCCCCTGCTGTGCCTTCAGGGCACGACATGGAGAGGTCGAATGATTGCGATTGCGGTTCTGCTGCCTTGGCTGGCGCTCATGCTGCGCGGGCGGGTGTTTCAGGGCCTGCTGTGCCTGATCCTGCAGATCACGCTCATCGGCTGGCTGCCGGCCGCCATCTGGGCGGTGATGGTGGTGAAGAACGACAATGAGGAGCGCCGGCATCGGGAAGTGCTGGCCTCCATGAACAACCAGCGTATGCGCTGAGCCACGCCTCCCGTGGCCGGTGCCACGGGAGGATGACATGGCCAAATGGGTGCGCTTCACGGACGGCGGAACGACCGGCTTCGGCAAGGTTGATGGAGATCGGATCGCCGTTTACGCGGGCAACATGTTCAACGGCGCCAAGCCCACCGGCGAGGTGCGGCCCCTGGAGGGGGCGGCTCTCGCAGCGCCCTGCGATCCCACCAAGATCATCGCGCTGTGGAACAATTTCCATGGCCTCGCCGCCAAGCTGAACGTGGCCGAGCCGGCCGAGCCGCTCTATCTGCTGAAGTCCATCGGCAGCGTCGCGGCGCCCGACAGCGAGGTCCGGCGTCCGCCCGCCTATAGCGGCAAGACGGTCTATGAGGGTGAGCTGGGCATCGTCATCGGCAAGACCGCAACCAACATCTCCGAGGACGAGGCGGCCAGCCACATCTTCGGCTACACCATCGTCAACGATCTGACGGCTGCCGACATTCTCAACAAGGATCCCACCTTTCCGCAATGGGCGCGGGCCAAGGGGTTCGACGGCTATGGCCCGTTCGGGCCGTGGATCGTGACCGATGTTGATCCCACGCTCGCCAACGTGCGCACCGTGCTGAACGGCGCCGAGCGGCAGAATTATCCCCTCTCGGACATGATCTTCCCACCGGCGCGGCTGGTCTCCCTGCTGTCGCAGGACATGACGCTCAATCCGGGCGATCTCATTGCCTGCGGCACCTCCATCGGTGTCGGTTCCATGAAGGAGCCGCGCAACGAGGTGGAAGTCAGCATCGACGGCATCGGCACGCTGCGGACCGTCTTCGTGCAGTGAGCTTCCATCCGGCCCGGAAACGCGCCGCGGGACCCGTCATTGTAGCCGGTCCGGCTCCCGACAGGTCCCGCTATTGAGTAGCGGCTGATCGGGAGCCGATCAGCCGCCCAGCTCCTCGCGCAGGATTTCGAGGCGCAGCCATTCCTCCTCAGCCGCGTCGATGTCCGCCAGCACTTTGGCATGGGCCGTGCTCGCCTTCTCGAAGGCGGCGGGATCGCGGGCATAGAGGTTCGGATCGGCCAGACGCTCTTCCAGCTTCGCGTTCTCGGCGCGCAGCTTGTCCAGCGTCTTAGGCAAGGTCTGTAGCGCATGCTTCTCGTGGAAGGAGAGGCGGCGCTTGGCCTCCTTGGGCGCGGCGGCGGTCGCCTTGGCGCTGGACCTGCTCTCCGCCTTGCCGTCGTCCAGGCGGGCCTTGGCTTCCACGCCACGCCCGCGCTGGTTGACCATGTCCGCGTAGCCGCCGGCATATTCGTTGAACACGCCATTGCCTTCCGCCGCGATCACCGAGGTGACGGTGCGGTCCAGGAAGTCGCGGTCATGGCTCACCAGAATGACCGTGCCTGGGAAGTCCGCGACCATCTCCTGCAGAAGGTCGAGGGTCTCGAGGTCGAGGTCGTTGGTGGGCTCGTCGAGCACCAGCACATTGGCGGGTAGCGCGAGGGCGCGGGCCAGCATGAGCCGGCCGCGCTCGCCGCCGGACAGGACGGAGAGCGGGGAGTTGGCCTGCTCGGGGGTGAACAGGAAGTCCTTCAGATAGCCCATCACGTGCTTGGGCTGCCCGCCCACCAGCACAGTGTCGCTGCCGCCGCCGGTCAGGGCATCGCGCAGTGTGGTCTCGGGCCGCAGGGCGGCACGCTTCTGGTCGAGGGAGGCCACTTCCAGATTGGTGCCCAGCCGCACGCTGCCGCTGTCCGGCTGGAGTTCGCCGGTGAGCATCTTCAGCAATGTGGTCTTGCCGGCGCCATTGGGGCCGACGATGCCAATCCGGTCGCCGCGCAGGATGCGGGTGGAGAATTCGTTCACCACCGGCACGTCGTCATAGGCCTTGGCGATGCGCTTGGCCTCGATCACCAGCTTGCCCGAGGTCTGGGCTTCGGTGACGGTGATCGCCACATTGCCCTGAACGCGACGCTCCTCGCGGCGGTCCTTGCGCATGGAGTGCAGTTCGCCCAGACGCCGCACGTTGCGCTTGCGCCGGGCGGTGACGCCGTAGCGCAGCCAGTCCAGCTCGGCGACGATCTTGCGGTCGAGCTTGTGGCGCTCCGTCTCTTCCTGCTCCAGCACCTGATCGCGCCAGCCCTCGAAGGCGGTGAAACCCTGCTCGAGGCGGCGGGTGGTGCCACGGTCGATCCACAAGGTGGCGCGGGAGAGATTCTCCAGGAAGCGCCGGTCATGGGAGATGATGACGAGGGCGGAGCGCAGTGACTTCAACTCGGCTTCCAGCCACTCGATGGCCGGAAGATCGAGATGGTTGGTGGGCTCGTCCAGCATGAGCACGTCCGGCTCGGGAGCGATGACGCGCGCCAGAGCGGCTCGGCGCGCTTCGCCGCCGGACAGGTTAGACGGGTCTTCCCGGCCGGTGAGGCCGAGCTGGTCCAGCAGGTATTGCGCGCGATATTCTTGGTCGCCCGGCCCCATGCCGGCTTCCACATAAGCGAGCGTCGTCGCATAGCCGGAGAAATCGGGCTCCTGCGGCAGATAGCGCACCGTGGTGCCGGGCTGCACGAAGCGTGTGCCCGAATCCGGCTCGATGAGGCCGGCTGCCACCTTCAGCAGCGTGGACTTGCCGGAGCCGTTGCGCCCGACGAAGCACAGTCGCTCTCCCGCCGAGACGGACAGCTCCGCACCATCGAGGAGAGGCTGCACGCCGAAGCGCAGGTGGATATCTTGGAGCAGAACGAGAGGAGGGGCCATGGCGGGGGATTAGCCTTCCTTGCGCGTGAACGCAAAGGCTTCTCCATCCGCCGTGGCCCCGCCCTGCGCGCATCGGCAGGGAAGACCCAACCGGCCGAGGTGGGTCGCGACCCTGCCGCGCGTCCCGCGCGACACCAAAGGCCGCGCGGTATCTGGTTCAAAGACGGGCGAAACCCTGGGGAGTGGGGCGCGCCGGTCGCGAAAAGAGGAGGTCAGGCAAGTGCCTGCACGCTCCGGGCACCCCGCAGCAGGCGGAGGTGGTCAGGCAGAAGGATCCGCAGGGCGCAGATCTCCGGTACGCGGAGCGAACCCCGCGTATGCCTCGGTGATGTGTGACGCGTGCGCATCATCCCGAGCCCCGTGGCGGATGCCACGTGGACGACTGGGCGCACACCTCAACCTCGCACGAAACGAAGTTCGCGCGCGGCTGACGTCACGGAGTGATCAATGGAGGGTGTTTTCGCCGCGAAGGCGGGCGATCTGGTCTTTGAGCACCAGCTTTCGGCGCTTCATCTCAGCTACCTTCAGCGGATCGCTGGCAGGGCTGGTCAGTTCACGGTGTATCTCGGACTCAAGAGCGGCGTGGCGACGCTGAAGCTCCTGCAAGTGCGACTGGACGGACATTCTTGGCCTCTCCCTGTCTGCAACGGTCTTCATCCTGTCATGGAGACGGCAAAGAGTCGACCGCCTAATCTGCGGCTGGGACGTCAGGTCGCTTGCAGGTGCGCAAGCCCGTGCGATATTCGAGAAGTCTGCTCAAGGGGCGCCGCGAAAACGTATGACACATGAGGACGAGCGGGATCTGACCGCGCTTTTGGAACGCCTGCGGCAGGAGCACAGGGACCTCGATGCGGCCATTGAGGCCCTGACTTCGGTAGCAGGGTCTGACGTGCTGCAGGTCCAGCGCCTGAAGAAGAGGAAGCTCCAGCTTAAGGACAGGATCAGCCATCTGGAGGATGAGCTGTTTCCGGATATTATTGCCTGAAAACAATGGTTTGTGGCCCGCTCTCGCGCTGGCCCGAAACATGAAGCGGGCGCCGACAGTGCGGCGCCCGGAAGGTACGAAACGATCGGTGTTCAAATTTGGGTGAGCAGGGTCTGCGCGCTGGAGACATCCGCCTTGGAGGGGACGTCCTCCACGTTCAGCAGCTTCACAACGCCATTCTCCACGAGCATGGAATAGCGCTTGGAGCGCGTGCCGAGGCCCACTGCTGAACCGTCGAACGACAGGTCCAGCGCCTTGGCGAAGTCCGCATTGCCGTCGGACAGAAACAGCACCTTGCCGTCCGCGCCGGAGGCGGCTTCCCAGGCACCCATTACGAACGGGTCGTTCACCGCCACCACGGCGATGGTGTCGATGCCCTTGGCCTTGATGTCGGCGGCGCGCGCCACATAACCGGGCAGGTGATTCTTGTGGCAGGTGGGCGTGAAGGCGCCGGGCACGGCGAACAGCACCACCTTCTTGTCCTTGAAGATCTCGTCCGTGGTCTTCGGCACGGGGCCGTCTTCCGTGGACACGCGGAAGGTGGCGTTGGGCAGGGTGTCGCCAACCTGAATGGGCATCTTCGTCTCCGCTTATCTTGCCGCCTCATGGGCGGGCGGAGCGGAGAATAGGAGGTTTTGGGGCCGAGGAAAGCGCGAAGCTGAGCCTGTGGACGCTCAGGGCTTCGCGTCGGGCTGCGGCAGGGCGGCTTCGGTCTCGATGGCGCGCCCAGCCTCCACCAGCGTGAGCCGCAGGCGGGCACCGGGCAGGGGCGTATCGGTGGGGACGCCGAGCAGGGGGGCGGCGAAGCGCTGGATATCGCCCTCGCGCCCGATGGGCTCGGGCAGGGGCAGCGCCCAGCTATCGTCGGGGCCTTCCAGAAACAGCATGGCCTCCGGCGTAGCGCGGGCGGTGATGATGAGGCGGCCCGGCTTGGGGCCTGTGTCATGGGTCAGGCCGAGGATCGCCGGCCCCTGGGGCGCGCCGAAGGCCGTCTCAACGGGAACGCTCGCGCGGGCGGCGGCGAGCTGCGGATCCTCCCCGCCGGCGCCCGGCAGGGCGAGGGTGAGATGAGCATCGGCGGGCACGCAGAGCGACTGACAGACGGCGAAGTCGAGCGCGAGGTCGAGCTGCGCGGGCTTGGCCTTGTCCGTCAGGCGCACTGCGAGCGGCAGCACCACCTTGTCCTTGTAGCCGATTGAGAAGCCGCCTGCGCCGTCGGGAAAGCGCCGGGGGGCCGGCCAGCCCACGCGCACGTCCGCCACATTGGTGGAGCCGCTCCAGTTGAAACGGGGGGGCACGCCGCTGTCGCCGGGATAGCGCCAATAGGTCTTCCAGCCCGAAGCGAGCGCGATCTCGAGGCCGGCATGGACGACGTCGCCCGTCAGGCTGCCGGCGATCAGACGCAGTTGCGTGCCCTCGGCACTCGATACGCTGTCGGCGGCGCGGGCGGGCCTTGCTGCGAACGCAGGCAGCAGCATGCCGCCGGCGAGCGCCATGGCGGTGCAGAGGAGGTGGCGGCGGGTCGCATTCATTCCTTTTGCGCTACCTCGTGCAGGCGGTCGGTGCAAAGGGATTGTCTGCAAATCCCCGTGACAGACAGTGGAGTGGGGCCTGTGAAACCATTGGTTGGCGCGACATCGGCGGGCGCTTTCGGGTCGTCTCCTGTTCGGGGCACGTTCCCAAACGGCGTGTTGCGGGTTACGCTTCGCGGATGATGGCTGATCGTATGCATTCGTCACCCTCGGGTCCGCGCGAATTCCTCGACGGGCAGTTGCTCATCGCCATGCCGAGTATGCGGGACGAGCGTTTTTCACGTGCCCTAGTCTATCTCTGTGCGCATTCCGCCGAGGGCGCCATGGGGATCGTGGTGAACCAGCCAGCCTCCCATATCGACTTCGGGGAGTTGCTGGTCCAGCTCGACGTGCTGCCTGCCTCGGATCGCATCCTGCTGCCGCCGCGAGCGGGCAATGTGAAGGTGCTGAAGGGCGGTCCGGTGGAAACCGGGCGGGGCTTCGTGCTGCATTCCTCCGATTATTTCATCGAGAATTCCACGTTGCCCATCGACAACGGCATCTGCCTCACCGCTTCGCTCGACATATTGAAGGCGATTGCTGTCGGCGGTGGGCCGGCCAGCGCCGTGCTGGCGCTGGGCTATGCGGGCTGGGCGCCGGGACAGCTGGAAAACGAGATCCAGGCCAACGGCTGGCTGCATTGCCCGGCCGATCCGGAACTGGTGTTCGGTGCGGTGGTGGAAGCCAAATACGACCTTGCCCTGCGCAAGCTCGGTGTCCACCCCGGCATGCTCTCCAGCGAGGCCGGGCACGCCTGAAACGCAACTACCCGACGCGGGGCGGAGTCCCCCGCGCCCGCCATATCCGCAGGGATTGCCTCAGGCGCTGCGGCGGCGGCGCTCCTCCGAGGGGGAGGGCTGCAGCAGCACGCGGCATTCCTCGGCGGTGAGCGGCTCACCGAACAGCGTGCCCTGACCATATTCGGAGCCGAGGCGGCTCATCTCGCTGGCCTCGCTCTCCTTCTCCAGTCCCTCGCACATCACTTCCATGCCGAGCTGGTGCGCCAGCTCGATCATGGAGCCGACGATGATCGGGCGGGCGGCGCGCGCCGGGCCCTTCACCGTGTCGCGGATGAAGCGCTGGTCGATCTTGATGGCATCGAAGGGGAAGCGCGGCAGGTAGGTGAGGGCCGACTGGCCGACGCCGAAATCGTCCATCACCAGCCCGGCCCCCAGCTCGCGCATGCGGTGAAGCATGACGGCGGCATATTCGGGGTTCTCCATGGCCAGCGCCTCGGTCACTTCCAGCTTCAGTGAGCCGGGGGCCACCACGTTGCGGGCCAGCACTGATTTCAGATCCTGAATCAGGTCATGACGCAGGAGCTGACGGGAAGAGACGTTCACCGTCATGAACAGCGGCGGGTCCACCTTCAGGATGCGCTGCCACTGGCCGAGCTGGCGTGCGGCGCGCTCCAGCACGAACAGGCCGAGGTCGAGGATGACACCGGTGTCTTCCGCCACCTGCAGGAAGTCGGCGGCGGAGAGTTCGCCGAGCGTGGGATGGCGCCAGCGCATGAAGGCCTCGAAGCCACCGATGGCCCGGTCGTGCAGGCGGACCACGGGCTGATAGCGCACGATGATCTCATCACGCTCCAGCGCCCGGCGCAGGTCGCTTTCCAGCGAGGTGCGGTCGATCTTCTGCTGCCGCATGGCGGGGCGGAACACCTCGATGCGGTCGCCGCCCACGCGCTTGGCAAAGTACATGGCGAGTTCGGCGTTCTTGAGCACGTCCTCGCGCTTGTTCTGCTCGGCGCTGGCCAGCACGAGGCCGATGGAGGCGGTGATGAACACTTCCCGCTCGGCGAAGGTGATGGGTGCGCGCAGTGAACGGCGCAGGGTGTCGGCGAAGGTGGTGATGCGTTCGGGATCGCGTTCGGAGAGCAGGATCATGCCGAACTGGTCGCTGGACAGGCGGGCCAGCGTGTCCTGCGGCTTCAGCAGGCGCATGAGGCGGCGCGCCACGGTCAGCAGAATGGAATCACCCACCGCCATGCCCACCGAGACGTTGACCTGCTTGAAGCGGTCGATGTCGATGATCATGACCGTCGGCCGCACGCCGTCGTCCATCTGGGAGAAGGTCAGCGCCTGATCGAGCCGGTCGAGGAACAACTCGCGGTTGGCAAGGCCGGTGAGATTGTCGCGCACGGCGTCATGCAGCAGCCGCTCGGCTGCGACCCGCTCGCCGGTCACGTCAGAGAGGGCGCCGATGCAGCGGACCACCTCGCCATCCGCACCCACCACCGGGCGGGCGCGCAGGTTGAAGGTCAGATAATGGCCGTCGATGGCCCGCAGGCGGAAATCCTGGTCGATGCGGCCGCGCCGCTGGTCGATGATGCCGTCCAGCGTAGCGCGGAAGCGGTCGCGGTCGCCGGGGTGGAGGACCTCCAGCCAGCCAGCGGCTTCCGTCTCCAGCGAATGGCGCTTGAGGCCGAGGGCTTCTTCGGCTTCCGGTGAGACATAGATGCGGTCGCTGTCCACATCCCAGTCCCAGACGATGTAGCCGGAGCCGGCCAGCGCCAGAGCACGACGCTCGAGATCGGAGGCGGAGCCCTGCACGGCACCCACGCCCGCGAAGGCGTGCTGCATCACCGTGAAGCCGATCAACATGACGATGAGCACGAGGCCGCCGGAGAGAGCCGGGGCCACGAGGTCGTTGGTGACGACACCGGCCACCGTCATGCCGGCCATCATCACCCACACCACCAGCAGCAGCCATGTGGGGATAATGAGCACCGCGCGGTCATAGCCATGCTGGGACAGCCAGATCACCAGCAGCAGGCCCGCCACCGCCACGGCGGCGAGCGACAGGCGGGCGATGCCGGCGGCGACCGGCGCATCGAGCAGCGCCACGGCGACGAGGGCGGCGAGAAAGGCGAGCCAGCCCACCGCCACATGCACGTAGCGCACATGCCAGCGATTGAGGTTGAGATAGGCGAACAGGAAGACCAGCAGGGTGGCGGTGAGGAAGGCCTCGCCCGCCGCGCGCCAGAACTGCTCGGCCAGAGGGGAGAGGCCGAACACCTTCGACCAGAAAGAGAAGTCGAGGCCGATATAGCCCAGCACCGCCCAGGCGAGAGCAGCGGCGGCCGGGAACATCACCGAGCCCTTCACCACGAACAGGATGGTCAGGAACAGGGCCAGCAGGCCGGCAATTCCGATGACGATGCCGTGGTAGAGCGTGAAGCTGTTGACCTTGTCCTTGTAAGCGTCCGGCTGCCACAGATAGAGCTGCGGCAGATTGGGGCCGGCCAGCTCCGCCACGAAGGTCACGGTGGTGCCGGGATCGAGTGTGACGAGGAAGACGTCCGCATCGGGCGCGTTCTGGCGTTCCGGCTTGAAGCCCTGGCTCGGGGTCAGCGAGAGCACGCGCCGATTGCCCAGATCCGGCCAGAAGAGCCCCGAGCCTACCATGCGGTAGAAGGGCGCCACGATCAGGCGGTCCACCTGCTCGTCGGTATTGTTGGAGAGGGCGAAGGCCACCCAGTTGGGGTTCGGCCGCCCGTCGGACGAGCGCACCTCGATGCGGCGGACGATGCCGTCCGCACCGGGGGCGGTGGAAATCTGGACGCGCTCGTTATCTGTCTTCAGCTGTTCAACGGCGGGCAGGAGGTCTGTGACCTTGGCATCAAGCCGGACGGCGATGGCCTCGACCGCAGACGCGGGAGGCGTGGCCAGCACGAGCATGGCCAGAAGAACCAGACAAAAGGCGACGACAGAACGCAACGGCAAGCCTCCGCACCCGCCGCTTGGCCAGGTGGAACCGCGATCACCGGAGCCGGATGTCGGCCGGACCTGAGGTCCGATCGGACACATCCCGCTCCGAGTTCGGATAGAGTTGGATCGGATCAGATGGACTCCAGCTGACCCGTGAATCCGCTTCCAAAACCTAGATAGAAACGTCTCACGCCCGGCTTGCATGCAACCCGGACGGGACGTGCTCTAACGGCGCCGTGCGGCTGGAGCAAGGCGCGGTCTGGCACCATCATAGGGCTTTGGCAGGCCCGTGCCAGCGTCTTTGCGTTGCGCTGCGTGCCTGCCCAAGCGTCAGCGCGACCGCATGCCCCGTGTCGTCGATCCGTCCTCACCCGATCGTGAGGACGATCTTGCCGATATGGGTGCTGCCTTCCATGTGGGCGTGGGCCTTGGCCGCATCCGCGAGCGGGAAGGTGGCGTCGATGAGCGGCTTCACCGTGCCCTGCGTCAGCAGCGGCCACACCTTTTCCGTCAGGGCGGCGGCGATGGCGGCCTTGTCGGCCACCGGGCGGGAGCGCAGGGTCGAGCCTGTATGGGTCAGGCGCTTCAGCATGACGCGCATGAAATCCACCTGCACCTTCGAGCCCTGCTGGAAGGCGATCTGCACGATGCGGCCGTCCACCGCCGCCGCCTCGTAATTGCGGGGGATATAGTCGCCGCCGACCATGTCGAGGATGACGTTGACGCCCTTGCCCCCGGTGGCGCTCTTTACCTCGGCCACGAAGTCCTGGCTGCTGTAGTCGATGGCGAGATCGGCGCCCAGCTTCAGCGCGGCTTCGCATTTGGCGGCCGAGCCCACGGTCACGAACACCTTGGCGCCGAACGCCTTGGCCAACTGAATGGCCGTGGTTCCGATGCCGCTGGTGCCGCCGTGAACCAGCAGCGTCTCGCCCGCCTGAAGCCGGCCGCGATCGAACACGTTGCTCCACACGGTGAAGAAGGTTTCTGGCAGGGCCGCCGCCTCGATGGCCGACAGGCCGTCCGGCACCGGCAACGCGGTTGCTTCGGAAGTGGTGCAATATTCCGCATAGCCGCCGCCGGTGACGAGGGCGCAGATGGCGTCGCCCAGCTTGAAGCGGCTGACATCCGGGCCGAGGGCGACCACCGTGCCGGCGATCTCGAGGCCGGGAATATCGGAGGCACCTGCCGGCGGCGGATAGAGACCCTTGCGCTGCATGACGTCGGGCCGGTTCACGCCGGCCGCCTCCACCTTCACCAGCACCTCGCCCTTGCCCGGCTGGGGCACAGGACGTTCGCCGGGCACCAGAGCCTCCGGGCCTCCGGGGGTGGGAATGGTGATGGCGGTCATGGTGGCAGGCAGGGACGAGGTCATGGCAGCTCCCTTTGGCGCGATTCCCTGTGCAGGGTCCGTCGGCGCGGTGGCGATTTGGCGGAACATGCCGCACGCCTGAGGCGTCTTTCGCGGATGCGATCGGCAGATGGATGGTGTGCGCAGGTCGGCACCACCACCTTGCCGCTCTAGTAACCCATCGCGGTCCAAGCGAAAATGGAAACCTGCGTGCCGGCAGGCGCAGCATCGGAAAGGAGACACCCCATGGATGACGAGCGCCCCAAACCGCCCCCTTCCGCAATCCAGCTGGGCGCCGACATCGGCCGTCTCTCTGTGGATGAGATCGAAGAGCGTATCGGTCTCCTAAAGGAGGAGATCACACGCCTGGAAGATGCTCTGGTGGCCAAACGCGCTTCGCGCCACGCTGCGGACGCCGTGTTCAAGCTTTAGCGAAGCCTGCACGGGTGCTCAGGAAGCGGCCATCTCGTCTTGCGACGGATCACAGCACCGTGCTTTCCTGAACGTCCGGCGGTTGTCTCGGCGGATATGTGCTAGGCTGCCCTCTTCGGGTACCGCCCTGGACCTCTTTCGTCAGCTTGAGCGTTAGGACGGTGTGCCCTTGTGGCTGAGGGGTGCACGGAAGGCTCCGCTTCTTGGTGCCGAGGGAGTGAGTATGACCGCGTCCGCCCACCCAGGAACTGGCCCCTTCGCCGCTCTTTACAGTGATGGACTGGATCTGGCTGCGCGCCTTAGCGCCTATCTGAGCGGGCCGGGCAAGGCCCATGCCGAAAGCCTCCCGCTGGAAGCCCGGCTCGCCTATCACGACGAGGCGCGTGAACTCACCACATTGCTGCTGCAACTGGCCGCCTGGCTCCTGATGGAGCGGGCCGTGGCCGAGGGCGAGATGACGGTGGATCACGCCTGCCACGAGGCGGAAGAGCTGGAATTGCGTCCCCGCCGGGCCGTAGGGCCGCTGGGCATTCCCGATGGGCTGAAGGCGCTTCGGGCGGAAGCCGAGCTGCTGCGCCTGCGGGTCATCGCGCGGGCCGAGCATCTGCTCGCCATGGGCGAGCGGCCGCCGGAAAATCAGGTGGCGGCGCCGCGTCTGCGGCCGGGTACGCCCCATCTGCGCATCGTCTCGGATTCGGACGACAGGCCCTCGGCACCCTGAACGCACGGCGTTGTGACCGGGCTGCTTTCGGGGCGAAACAACTCTTCAAAAACGCATTAGAGCCGGATTGACCGATGGGGGCATGTGCCCCCGTCGGGTCCGGCTCCATTACGCAAAAGACGCGTCGACAGGTCGCAGGCTGAAGGATCAGCCCTTCAGCAGGCCGCCGAACTTGTTCTTGAAGCGCGAAACGCGGCCGCCGCGGTCGAGCAGCTGCTGGGTGCCGCCGGTCCACGCGGGATGGGTGCGCGGGTCGATATCGAGCGCCAGGGTGTCACCCTCCTTGCCGAAGGTGGAGCGCGTCGTGTACTCGGAGCCGTCCGTCATCACGACCTTGATGAAGTGATAATCGGGATGGATGTCGCTTTTCATGGGTTGCGTCCTTCTCCCCGCGCCGAGCCACGGCCCGTTCACGGTATGAATTCGTTTCCTGCCGGAAGTCGCGGGTCTATAGCCGAGAGCCTGCGTTGACACAAGTCGAGACCGCCCCTCTGGCGGAAGCAAAAACCGAGAGCTCCCCCAAGGGCCGGCGCGACCTGCGTCCCCTGGGCCGCCTCATGCCCTATCTGCTGGTCTATCGCGGCCGCATCGCGCTCGCCATGGTTGCGCTTGTCGCTGCCGCGGTGGCGACGCTGGTCATGCCGATAGCGGTCCGCCGCATGATCGATTTCGGCTTCGCGGCCGATCATGTGGGCCTGATCGACAACTATTTCACCATGCTGATCGGCGTGGTGGCCGTGCTGGCGGTGGCCTCCGCTGCCCGCTATTACCTCGTGACCACGCTCGGCGAGCGGGTGGTGGCGGACCTGCGCAGCGCGGTCTTTGCCCACCTGACCACGCTCGACGGCCTGTTCTACGACACCTCTCGTGCCGGCGAGCTGACCTCGCGTCTTGCTGCCGACACCACGCAGATCAAGTCGGCGGTGGGCGCTTCAGCCTCCATCGCGTTGCGCAACCTGGTGTTGTGCATCGGTGCTGTGGGCATGATGGTGTACACCAGCCCGCGCCTGTCCTCGCTGGTGCTGATCGCCATCCCCATCATCGTGCTGCCGCTGGTGGCCTCCGGTCGCCGGGTGCGCAAAAGCTCGCGGCTGGCGCAGGACGCGCTGGCGGACGCCTCGGCCTATGCGGGTGAGGCCGTGGGTGCCATGCGGGCGCTCCAGTCTTCCTCCGCCGAACCCGCCGCCCGCCAGCGCTTCGACAAGGAAGTGGAGACCGCCTATCGGGCCGCGCGCGATAGCACGATGGCGCGCTCTCTGCTGACCGGCGTCGCCATCTTCCTCGTCTTCGCCAGCATCGTGGCCATCCTCTGGACGGGCGCCCAGTCGGTGATGGCGGGCAGCATGAGCTCCGGCCAACTCGGCCAGTTCGTGATCTATGCGGTGATGGCGGCCAGTGGCTTCGGTCAGCTCTCGCAGGTCTGGGGCGAGGTGGCGGCGGCCGCTGGTGCCGCCGAGCGCATCGGCGAACTGCTCGGCGCAAGGCCGGCCGTGACCGTGCCATCCCAGCCGGCGGTGGTGCCGGCGCGGGTTTCCGGCGCCATCCGTTTCGAGGATGTGCGCTTCGCTTATCCCACGCGACCCGATGCTCCTGCCCTGCACGGTCTGACGGTTTCCATCCGCCCCGGCGAGCGGGTGGCGCTGGTCGGGCCGTCCGGTGCCGGCAAGAGCACGGTGTTTCAGCTGCTGGAACGCTTCTACGACCCGCAGGCCGGCCGCATCCTGCTTGATGGCGTGGACATCGCCTCGTGCGATCCGGTGGACGTGCGCGCGCAGATGGCCTTCGTGCCGCAGGACGTGGCCATCTTCGCCGACACCGTGCGGGAGAACATCCGCCTCGGCCGTCCCGATGCCACGGATGCCGAGGTGGAAGCCGCCGGCAAGGCAGCGCTGGTGGATGAGTTCGTCTCCCGCCTCTCCGATGGCTGGGATGCCCGCGTGGGCGAGCGGGGGGTGACGCTCTCCGGCGGCCAGCGTCAGCGCATCGTCATCGCCCGCGCCATCCTGCGTGCCGCGCCGATTCTGCTGCTGGACGAAGCCACCAGCGCGCTGGACGCGGAAAGCGAGACGCTGGTGCAGACCGCGCTGGAGCATTCCATGGAGGGCCGCACCACGCTGGTGATCGCCCATCGCCTCGCCACCGTGCTGAAGGCGGACCGCATCCTGGTGATGGAGAGCGGGCGGATCGTGGACGAGGGCAGCCATCGCGAACTGGTTGCCAAGGGCGGCCTGTATGCCCGCCTTGCCGCTCTTCAGTTCGCGGCAGCGGCCTGAGGATCCGCAGAAGACTGCACGCGGCGCCGGGTCATCCGGGCGCCGCGTTGGCGGCCATCAGAGCGGAGCGGCGGATCCTGCCATCCGCAGGGACGTGCGCTGGAGCACGACCACCTTGGTGCCGTTGGTCACGCGACCGTACAGGTCGATGATGTCCTGATTGAGCAGGCGGATGCAGCCGCTGGAGACGGCCTTGCCGATGGACCAGTCCTCATTGGTGCCGTGGATGCGGTAGAGCGTATCCACGTTGCCTTTGAAGAGGTACAGCGCCCGCGCGCCGAGCGGATTGGCCAATCCCGGCTCCATGCCGCCGCCCAGATGCCCGTAGCGCTGGGGCTCACGTGCCATCATGTCGCGGGTGGGTGTCCAGCGCGGCCATTCGCGCTTGTACTGGATGACGCCGGCGCCCTCGAACTCCAGCCCTTCCTTGCCGACGCCGATCCCGTAGCGCAGGGCCTGCTGGTTCTCGCGGACCAGATAGAGGAAGCGGGCGTCCGTATCGATGACCACCGTGCCCGGCATGTAGGGTTCGCGATAGTCCACCACCTGCCGCAGGAACTGCGGCTCGATCTGGGTCAGATCCGGGGCCGGGACGGGAAACCGCTCGTTCGGCAGAGCGGCATACATGCGGATGGCCTGCGGCGACGGATAGGCCGCTTCAACGGTCGGCTTCAGATCCTGCTGCGCGCCGGCGCCCATGCAGCCAGCCAGGGCGAGCGGAGAGGCCATGAGGAATGTCCGGCGGGAGATCGTGGCCACCCGACTGGATGTCGTTTGGCTGAACAGGCTGCGCGGAAGTACATGCATGCGGATGTCGAGACCGGTCAGGCGAACGGATCACATTATTCAGGCGGCGATCAGCCGGGGAACAAGTATCGTTAGCCAATAGTGAAAGGCGAAACAGGCGCGGATTCTGTTCATCTGGAAGGTTTATGTTGCCCGGAGAGGCTATAGAGTCTGGGGTATGGCGTTGCCGCAGCAAGGGCAACTCACATCGGTGTCATCGGCAGGGACCATCCGGCCGCGGCCCATCACGGATGCGTTTGTGCTGCCTGAAGGCCACTCCGGATCAGGCGGAGAGCTCTGAACGATGTTCAGTCAGAAGCCGCCGTCGCGCCGCCGGGTGTCCATTCCATGCGCCAGATGGCCCGGCCGGACATGGGGTTCTGGCCCGCCGAGACGATGCGCAGGCCGGCACGCTTGTAAAAGGCCACGGCCCGTCCGTTATCCTGATTGACGTCGAGCACGATGCCCGCCGGCGAGATCGCCCGGGCGGCAGCCATCAGTGCCGCTGCCGCTCCACCGCCCCGCTGTGCGGGCGAGACCGCCAACTGGTCCAGATAGCGGGTCGCCGGATCGATGATGACGAAGCCGGTGATACGGCCGTCCGGCGCCTGCGCCACCAGCACCTGCGCCCCGCCGTCCCGCAGCTTGGCGAGGTGGTCCAGAAACCACGGGCGCCGGGCCTCGAAATCTATGTCCGGCATGGTGGCGGCCCAGGTGGCGACCCAGAGGTCAGCCGCCTGCGTGAGGTCCGCATCCGAAAAGGGGCGGATGGCGAAGGCGCCAGTCGGCTCGCTCACCGCTCGGTCAGCTTCAGTTCGATACGGCGGTTGCGGGCCTGCGCCTCGTCCGATGCGCCGCTGTCGAGGGGCTGATACTCGCCGAAGCCTGCGGCGATCAGATGCGACGGCTGCACGCCCTTGGAGATCAGATACTGCGCCACCGCAATGGCGCGGGCGGCGGACAATTCCCAGTTGGAGGGGAATTGTACGGTCGAGATCGGCCGGCTGTCGGTGTGCCCGTCGATGCGCAATGCCCAGTTGATGTCCGGGGGGATCTGCTTTTCCAGCTGAAGGATGGCGGAGGCCAGCTTGTCCAGTTCGGCCAACGCCTCGGGACGCGGCGTGGCGGAGCCGCGGTCGAAGAAGACTTCCGACTGGAAGACGAAGCGGTCGCCCACCACGCGGATGTCGGGGCGGTTGCCGAGAATGTCGCGCAGGCGGCCGAAAAATTCGGAGCGGAAGCGGCTCAGCTCCTGCACCCGCTGGGCGAGGGCAACGTTCAGACGCTTGCCGAGATCGGCGATCTTGGTCTGGCTTTCCTGATCGCGCTTCTCGGAGATGTTCAGCGCCTCTTCCAGCGCCGCCATCTGCCGGCGCAAGGCGGCAATCTGCTGATTCAGGAGGTCGATCTGCGACAGGGCACGGCTGGCCGCGTCCTTCTGCATGTCCACTTCGCGCGCAAGAGCTGCCTCGCGCGACGGATCGGCCGTGGCCGGCGCGCTGCCCGTCGCCGCCTTCAGCCGGTCACGTTCGGCCTCCGTGGCCTGCAGGCTGGCGCGCAGGGCGCTGAGTTCGCCGTCCTGGCTCTGGCCGGTGGCCCGTTCCAGCGACAGGAGTTCGGTCAGCTGGCGGATCTGCGATTGCAGCCGCTGGAGTACATTGTCCTTCCCCGCCATGTCCTGGGTGAGGAAGAACTGCGTGACCATGAACACCGACAGCAGGAAGATGAACACCAGCAGCAGCGTGGACAGGGCGTCCACGAAGCCGGGCCAGTAGTCCACATGGCGATCGCGGCCGCGCCGCCCGAGTGCCATGTCAGTGTCCCCCGTGGCCGGAGGCGCTGGCTTCCTCGGAGGCGATGGCCTTTTCCAGCCGGTCGATCAGGCGCTTGATGTCCGCCTGCTGGGCGCCCTGCGTGTCGGCCATCTGCTTCAGCACCACCTGCTCGGAGCGCATGTGGGTGACGAGCCCCTGAAGGCTCTCCGCCAGATGGGCCACCGCCGTGGTGACACGCTGGGAGCCGGCCTCGGTCATGGTCTTTTCCAGCCGGGCCATGGCATCCACCAGCGGGTCGAGATCGAGCGCCGGGCCGGGCGGAGGCAGGAGTGCCGTCACGGGGCGGGCGTCGATGGTCTCGCGCTCGGGGGGCGGGATGGGCCGGGCGGGGGTCGACCGGCCGGAGGACAGGCCCTCATCGAGGTCGCGCACGGTGGTGGAGAGCCAGTCTTCCAGATCGGTATAGAAGCGGTTCTGCGCCTGGCCGGCCTGCAGATCGAGGAAGCCAAGGACCAGCGAGCCGGCGAGGCCGAACAGCGAGGACGAAAACGATATGCCCATGCCCGCCAGCGGCGCGGAGAGGCCGGACTTCATTTCCTCGAACATGGAGCCGCTGTCGCCGCCGCCTTGCAGCGAGGAGATGACGCCGCCGATGGCGCTGACGGTTTCCAGAAGGCCCCAGAAGGTGCCGAGCAGGCCGAGGAAGACCAGAAGCCCCGTGAGATAGCGGGCGGTGTCGCGGGCTTCATCGAGACGGGTGCCGATGGAGTCCAGGATGGAGCGCATGGTGGCCTGCGAAATGGCCATGCGGCCCATCCGGTCTCCCAGCAGCGCGGCCATGGGCGCCAGCAGCGTCGGCGCACGCGAAACCGCGAGGCCGGGGTCGGCGAGGCGGAAGGAATTTACCCATTCCACCTCGGGGAACAGCCGCGCCACCTGCCGGATGGCCAGAATGATACCGATGGCCAGGACGCCGAAGATGACGCCGTTCAGGCCCGGATTGTTCATGAAGGCGGCGACGATCTGTTTGTACAGAACCGCCGACAGGGCCGCGCAAAGCAGCAGAAAAACAATGATCCGCACCAGAAAGATGCGAGGAGATGAAACTTTCAGAAAAGGGTCAACGGCCCGCTGCATGCTCGCTCCCGCTAGAGCCGGATCCGTCGCATGACCCCTTCGAACAGGCCCATGTGACCGAAAGACCGTCTCTCTTAAAGAGTTAGAGGCGATTCATCACGCGGCAGGAAACAGCCCCTGCATCCTGCCGATGGGATCGTACTCTCGTCTTCCCGCGATTCGGACTATCGCATACCGGCGAGCAAAGGGAACCGGATGGGGGCTGTAACCCTCACCCTTCGGTGATTTTTACCGGGGGGCTGAACGTCCCCCGTGTGCCGCGCCAACCTGTGGCTGTGGCTTTTGGCGGCTCAGGCCTTCTTCAGCAACTTGAACAGGTCTTCGCGGATGTTCTCATTGCCGGCGATGATGTGGCCGTTGTCGAGGCTCTTGTCGCCACCGTCGAGGTCCGACACGTAGCCGCCCGCCTCGCGGATGATGATCATGCCCGCCGCCATGTCCCAAGCGCTGAGATCACGCTCCCAGAAGGCATCGAAGCGGCCGGCGGCGACCCAAGCCAGATCGATGGCCGCCGCGCCGGTGCGGCGCACGCCCGCCACCTGCCCCTGCACCAGGGACAGTTCGCGCTGGAACTTCTGGTGATCACCGCGGGCGAGGTGCGGAATGCCGCAGCCCACGACGCTGTCCGCCAGCTTGCGACGAGCCGCCACGCGCAGGCGGCGGTCGTTCAGATAGGCGCCCTGGCCCTTCTCGGCCACATAGAGCTCGTCCGTGACCGGGTTGAAGATCACGCCGGCGAACGGCACGCCGTTGCGCAGCAGGGCCAGCGAGATGGCGAAGATCGGGATGCCGTGCAGGAAGTTGGTGGTGCCGTCCAGCGGGTCAACCACCCACTCATTGGCTTCGTCGGTGCCGGCGACGCGGCCGCGCTCTTCCATGTTGAAGCCATAGCCGGGGCGGGCGCGGGAGAGCTCTGCGAACAGGGTTTCCTCGGCCTTGCGGTCGGCTGAGGAGACGAAATTCGCCGGACCCTTCAGCGAGACCTGCAGATTCTCCACCTCGCCAAAGTCGCGAGCGAGGGCGCGGCCGGCCTTGCGGACGGCCTGGACCATGACGGTGATCAGGGGAGAGCGGATCATAGGAGTGAAGTTCCTGGCGGGCGCGGCGCACTGTCTGCGCGGCTGCGGTCACGAATAAGAGAGGCGTTCGTGTGCCCCTCTCTCGTGGCAAGGTCAAGGCAGCGGTTTAAGGAGCTTCCCATTTCCGGGCGATCTCGGCCGCCTTCTTGCGATCGGCGGGCGAGAGGGACTCGACGATCTGGTCCAGATAGGGGTCGCCGAGGCCCTTGGATTTGGCGATCAGATGCCATGCGGAGGCCATCACCTTGTCCTGCTTGGCGCCGCGTCCGGCGGACAGGATGCGGGCATAGCGGTTCTGGGCGATGGCGTTTCCGGCGAGCGCCGCCTTGCGGAACAGGCGCGCGGCGGCCGCCTCGTCCTTGGGCACGCCCTGACCGTTGAACAGGAGGATGGCGTATTCCACCTGCGCCGTCACATGGTTCTGCGCGGAGGCGGCCGCCATCAGCTTCACGGAAGCGGCATCGTTCTTCGGTACGCCGTTGCCCTCGCGCAGCAGAACGGCGAGCGCATATTCCGCGTCCGGCACATTGCCGTCCGCCGCGACCTTGAACCATTTGGCGGCCGCCGCGAAGTCCTGCGGCATAGCCTCGCCCTGCATGTAGAGCAGGCCGAGATTGTAGGCGGCACTGGTGTGCCCCTTGTTGGCGGCCTGGGCGAACAGGTCGGCGGCCTTGTTGAGGTCGCGCGGAATGCCGTCGCCGATGAGATTCATCATGCCGAGGGCGAAGGTCGCCTGCAACGAGCCGTCCTGCGCCGCGCGGGCATACCATTCGGCGGCTTTGGCGCCATTGTAGGGAACGCCCAGCCCATGGGCATAGAGTTCACCCAGCAGGGTTTCGGCGGCCGGATCCCGCCCGGCTTCCGCGCGGGCGGTGGCCTCCTTGAAGGCGCGCATGTAGAGGCCGCGCTGGTAGGCGCCGTAGGCAGCATCACCGCCTTCAATGGCCGGGGAATTGTCGATGCCCTGGCTGGGCAGCAGGGGGGCCGGCACCGGTGGAGCAACCGGCGCGGCCGGGTGTGCCGGCGCGGGCGCCGGCTTGGGAGTGGGCTTTTGAGTCTGGGCGCCGGCCGGAGTGATGGCGAGGACAAGCATTGCCGCCAGCAGCGCAACCGCGCTTTGCAGACGCAGGACCGGGAAAAGCACCAGCCTCATGAACGAGGCTCCGTTTCGGCCAGAACGCGATCCACGGCGGCGATGAGCGCGCTGCCGTCAGTGCCGGAGGGCAGGGCGGCCAGTGCCACGAAATCCGCACCGGCGGCGGCGAGTTCGCGCGCATCCTCAAGCGTGGTGGCAACACCCACACAGGGCACCTCGAACACCTCGGCCCACCAGCTCACGAGATCGGTGACGGCGGCCAGTTCTCCCGAGCCGTCGAGATCGCCGAACAGCACATAATCCGCTCCGGCCTCGCCCGCCTCCATGGTGTCATGGCGGCTGTCCATGCCGGCGCCAACGATGCCCTGCGGCTTGATGGCGGCGATGGCGCGGGCAAAGCCATTGGCGCTCGCCACATGGACGCCGTCCGCCTTCACGGCGCTCGCCACATCCGGGCGATCCTCCACAAGGAAAGCGGCGCCCGCCTCCTGCACAGTCGCGCAGAGGGTGCGCAGCCGGTCCATGGCCGCGACCTCGCCACCGGCAGGCAGCGTGGCGATGACCGCGGCAACATCGCCGGCCTTCACCCACGCCTGCGCGGTTTCCGCCGAAAGGGCGGGGGGCAGCACGAGCATGAGGCGGCAGCGGGGGAGGACATCGGAAGACATGGCAGGATCGGTCGGCCAGAAAACTGGCGAAAGAGGGGCTGACGTCCGAAAACCCGCGCGAGCGTGATGGGCACGCGGGTAGCCCGGCCGATCCGCACGTAGCGGCGGACCCTGCGGCTCTAAGCCATGCAGCGGTCCACAAGCAAGAGCCCGCCGCCCTTTCGGGCCGGCGGGCTCAGCTTTCCTTGAACCGGACGGGTAGCCCCGCCCGGCTTGCATGGACCGATCAGGCGGCCTTCTTGCCTTCCAGATCGGCGCTCCAGCGGCCCAGCGCCGCCAGCGAGTTCATGCGGGCGCGGTGGGTGAAGGCGGCCTGCGCGGCGGCCACGTTCTCGCTCTTGCCGGCCCACGCCTTCTGCGGCGCGGCCTGAAGGGCGCGACCGTAGGAATAGGTGAGCTTCCACGGCAGGTTGCCGAGCTTCAGCATGGCGTCGAGATGGGCGGTGGCATCCTCGTCGGCCTGGCCGCCGGAGAGGAAGGCGATGCCCGGCACGGCCGCCGGCACGGTGGACTTCAGCACGCGCACGGTCTGCTCGGCCACTTCGGCGATGGACGCCTGGGTGCGGGCCTTCTTGCCGGGCACGATCATGTTGGGCTTCAGCACCATGCCTTCGAGGGCGACGCGCTGCTGGTACAGCTCGGAGAACACGACCTTGAGGACGTATTCCGTCACTTCGTAGCAGCGCTCGATGCCGTGGTCGCCGTCCATGAGCACTTCCGGCTCGACGATCGGGACGATGCGGTTTTCCTGGCAAAGGGCGGCATAGCGGGCCAGTGCATGAGCGTTGGCGGCCACTGCGCCCGGCGTCGGGATGCCGGCGCCGATATCGATCACGGCACGCCACTTCGCGAAGCGGGCGCCGAGATCATAATACTCCTTCAGGCGGCCGCCGAGGCCGTCGAGGCCCTCGGTGATGGTCTCGCCGGGAAACAGGGCCATGGGCTTGGCGCCCGCGTCCACCTTGATGCCGGGGATGGCGCCGGCCTTTTCGATCAGGCTGACGAGCGAGGTGCCGTCCTTGGCCTTCTGGCGGATGGTCTCGTCGAACAGGATGACGCCGGAGATGTACTCCTTCATCGCATCCGCACGGAACATCAGCTCGCGATAGTCACGCCGGCTGTCCTCGGTGGATTCGACCCCGATGGCGTCGAATCGCTTCTTGATGGTGCTGGTGCTTTCGTCCGCGGCGAGGATCCCCTTGCCATCGGACACCATTTTCTGCGCGATCGCCTCGAGTTCAGCCTTCATGTTCTGCCTTATCCCCTTGGATGAGCCGCCCTAGCGGCATGCTTTCGAAATCTTATAGGGTGACTATAACATCTGCGGCTCAGCGCCGCAGCGCCTCGACACCAGGAAGTTGTTTGCCTTCCAGCCATTCGAGGAAGGCGCCGCCGGCGGTGGAGACATAGGAGAAATCCTGCGCCGCACCGGCATGGTTGAGGGCCGCCACCGTATCGCCGCCACCCGCCACCGAGAGCAGGATGCCGGCCTTGGTCGCTTCCGCCACCGCCTTCGCCACAGCTACCGTTGCAGCATCGAAGGGCGGCAGTTCGAAGGCACCGAAGGGGCCGTTCCACACCACCGTCTTCGCGGTCTTCAGCTTTTCCTTCACCAGCGCCACGGTCTGCGGGCCGGCGTCGAAGATCATCTCGTCCTCGGCCACCTGATCCACCGGCACCACACGGTGCGGGGCATTGGCGGCGAAGGTCTTGGTGACGACGGCGTCAACCGGCAGCACGATCTCGCAGCCGCGCTCGGCGGCGGTGGCGAGAACCTGACGGGCGGTATCGGCAAGGTCGTGCTCGCACAGCGACTTGCCCACCTTCACCCCCTTGGCGGCGAGGAAGGTGTTGGCCATGCCACCACCGATGACGAGGATGTCCACCTTGGCGGTGAGGTTGCCGAGCAGTTCGAGCTTCGACGACACCTTGGCGCCGCCCACCACCGCCAGCACAGGGCGCTGGGGCGCCTCGAGGGCGGTGCCGAGCGCCTCCAGTTCCTTCTGCATGCTGCGACCGGCAAAGGCCGTCAGCTTGTGCGCGAGGCCCTCGGTGGAGGCATGGGCGCGATGCGCGGCGGAGAAGGCGTCGTTGACATAGATGTCGCCGAGCGCAGCCAACTGCTGCACGAAGTCGGCGGCATTCTTCTCCTCGCCCGCATGGAAGCGGGTGTTCTCCAGCACGAGCACATCGCCGTCGGCGAGGGCGGAAACGGCTTTCGCCGCATCCTCGCCCACGCAGTCGGAGGCGAACGCCACCGGCTTGCCGAGGCGCGCTTCCACGGCTTTGGCGACGGGAGCCAGGGACTGGCTCTCGTCGCGGCCCTTGGGCCGGCCGAAATGGGAGAGCAGGATCGCCTTGCCGCCTTTCTCCGTGATGGTGCGGAGCGTGGGCAGGATGGCCTGGATGCGGGTGTCGTCCGACACCCGCCCATTGTCCATCGGCACGTTCAGATCGACCCGGACGAGGACCCGCTTTCCGGCGAGGTCCGCGTCATCGAGGGTGCGGAAGGTCGGCATGATGCTGCTCTCCCTGCTCTTCGATCAACCGAGCTTGGCGAGCGCGACGGCCGTGTCCGACATGCGGTTCGAGAAGCCCCACTCATTGTCGTACCAGGACATGACGCGCACCAGGGTGCCATCCATGACCTTGGTCTGGTCCATGTGGAAGGTGGACGAATGGGGATCGTGGTTGAAGTCGATGGAGACATTCGGCTCAAGGGTGTAGCCGAGCACGCCCTTCAGCGGGCCGTCAGCCGCCGCCTTGATGGCCGCATTGATCTCTTCGACGGTGGTCTTGCGCTTGGCCACGAACTTCAGGTCGATGACCGAAACGTTCGGGGTGGGCACGCGGATGGAGACGCCGTCCAGCTTGCCCTTCAGTTCCGGCAGCACGAGGCCGACCGCCTTGGCAGCGCCGGTGGAGGTCGGGATCATGGAGAGGGCGGCCGCGCGGGCGCGGTAGAGGTCCTTGTGCACCTGATCCAGCGAGGGCTGGTCGTTTGTGTAGGAGTGCACGGTGGTCATGAAGCCGTGCTCGATACCCACCGCGTCGTTCAGCACCTTGGCCACGGGGGCGAGGCAGTTGGTGGTGCAGGAGGCGTTGGACACCACCAGATGCTCGGGCTTCAGCAGCTTGTCGTTGACGCCATAGACCACCGTGAGATCGGCGCCGTCCGCAGGCGCGGAGACCAGCACGCGCTTGGCACCGGCGGTGAGATGCGCGGCAGCCTTGTCACGGGCGGTGAAGATGCCCGTGCACTCCATGGCGATGTCCACGCCCAGCTCCTTGTGGGGCAGGGTGGAGGGATCCTTGATGGCAGTGACCTTGATGGGGCCCTGGCCCACGTCGATGGTGTCGCCGTTCACAGTCACGGTGGCCGGGAAGCGGCCGTGCACGCTGTCGTAGCGCAGCAGATGGGCGTTGGTCTCAACCGGCGCGAGGTCGTTGATGGCAACGACCTGGATGTCGGTGCGGCCCGATTCGATGATGGCGCGCAGTACGTTGCGACCGATACGACCGAATCCGTTGATGGCCACCTTCACCGTCATTTTTCCGTCCTCCATGCGCCGGTCCTTCAGACCGACTAATGATGGTGCCGCGGCAAGCGGCACACCGATGGCACGCGGGCTCTTCCGGCCCGTGTGCTCCAAAACGCATCGGAGGCGAATATGCGGATCGAATTGAGGCAATCCGATCCGATCCGGCTCCAATCCCCAAAGAGCGGGAAAGCGGCCGCCGGGAAGCGGGCCGCCGGCCCGCTGTCAGCTTTGACGCAGCTGTTCCAGAGCCGCACCAACCACCGCCTGAGGCGTAATGCCAAAGTGGCGATAAAGTTCCTTAGCGGGAGCGCTGGCACCGAACGAGGTCATGCCCACGAAGGCCGCATCCGAGCCGATAATGCTGTCCCAGCCCATGCGGATGGCGGCCTCGATGCCGACCTTGGCCGGGGCCTTGCCGATGACCGCGCGGCGCTCGGCCAGCGGGCGGGCGAGGAACAGCTCGAAGGACGGCACCGACACCACGCGGGTGGGCACGCCTTCGGCTTCCAGTAGCGCGCGGGCTTCAACGGCCAGCGAGAGTTCCGAGCCGGTGGCGAACAGGGAGACCTGCGCCTCGCTGGAGGCGGCGATCAGCTCATAGGCGCCGCCGGCGGCCTTGTTCTCGGCGTCCGCCTGGCGCAGCAGCGGCAGGTTCTGGCGCGAGAGGATGAGGCAGCTCGGGCGATCCTTGGCTTCCAGCGCGATCTGCCAGCATTCGGCGGTCTCCACCGTATCGGCGGGGCGCATGACCAGCAGGTTCGGAATGGCGCGCAGGGCGGCCAGATGCTCCACCGGCTGATGGGTGGGGCCGTCCTCGCCGAGGCCGATGGAATCGTGCGTCAGCACATGGACGACGCGCTCGCCCATGAGCGCCGCGAGGCGGATCGCCGGTCGGGAATAGTCCGCGAACGCCAGGAAGGTGCCGCTGTAGGGAATGACGCCACCATGGAGGGCGAGGCCGTTCATGGCAGCCGCCATGCCATGCTCGCGCACGCCCCAATGGATGAAGGTGCCGTCGAAATCGTCCGGCGTGACCGCCTTCTGGCCCTTGGCGCGGGTGTTGTTGGAGCCGGTCAGATCAGCGGAGCCGCCGATCATCTCCGGGACCGCCTTGGTGATGGCGTCGAGCACGATCTCGGAGGACTTGCGGGTGGCGACCGCATTGCCGTCGGCAACAGCTTTGGCCTTCACGGCGGCGATGGCCTCGGCCAGCGCGGCGGACGGCAGTTCGCCGCGCATGCGGCGCTCGAATTCGGCGCGATCGGCTTCGGGCAGCGCATCGAAACGCGCCTGCCAGGCTTCACGGGCGGCCACGCCCTTGCGGCCGGCGTCCAGCCAGCCGTCGCGGGCATCCTGCGGGACCTCGAACGGGCCGGCTTCCCAGCCGAGCGCCTTGCGGGTGGCTTCGATCTCGGCGGCGCCGAGCGGCGAGCCGTGCACCTTGGACGAGCCGGCGTGGGCCGGAGAGCCGAAGCCGATCACCGTGCGGCAGGCGATCAGGGTGGGCTTGTCGGAGGCATAAGCGGTCTTCAGCGCCGCGAGGATGGCGACGGGGTCATGCCCGTCCACCGCCAGCGTGGTCCAGCCGGAGGCAGCGAAGCGCGCCTGCTGGTCGGTGGAGCCGGAGAGGGAGGTGGGACCATCGATGGAGATGCGGTTGTCGTCCCACAGCACCGTCAGCTTGGCCAGCTTCATGTGGCCGGCAATGTCGATGGCCTCCTGGCTGATGCCTTCCATCAGGTCGCCATCGGAGGCGATCACCACCGTGCGGTGGTCCACGATGTCCGCGCTGAAGCGGGCGGCCATCAGGCGCTCGGCCATGGCGAAGCCGACGGCGGTGGAGATGCCCTGGCCGAGCGGGCCGGTGGTGGTCTCGATGCCGGGAGTGACGAAATTCTCAGGGTGCCCGGGGGTGAGCGAGCCAAGCTGCCGGAAGCGCTTCAGCTCGTCCATGGGCAGCGACTCGTAGCCCAGCAGATGCAGCAGGCTGTAGAGCAGCATGGAGCCGTGGCCGGCCGAGAGGATGAAGCGATCGCGATCCGGCCAGGTGGGCTGGGTGGCGTCGAACTTCAGCGTCTCGCTGAACAGTACCGTGGCGATGTCCGCCGCGCCCATGGGCAGTCCGGGATGGCCGGAATTGGCAGCCTCCACGGCGTCGATGGCAAGGAACCGGATGGCATGGGCCATGCGGTCATGGAGATCGCGGCGTGACATGAAAGGCAGTTCTCCGGCGCTAGGGGCGCCATAAGGCGGTGCGTTCAGACAGCACGAGGGGCGCTCGCGGCGGCACTGATAACAGCGCGGCGTCCGCTGTCAAACGCAGGGATGGGGCAAGGTCAAGGCAGAGAACGATTTCGCACGCGTGATTCATGGTCGCGGGACGTTTCGCTGCAGCAAACTGCCTGCGATCAAGGCGGCTACAAAATCCGGGCATCTGCGCGGAAACGCGCTCAACGTCTTGTTTTCGTGAGCATCTGTCGCAGGGATTGCCGGTCCCCGCCCCACTCCACATCGCTGATGCGCCACCCGGCCTTGGTTTTCGCCAGCTTGAAGGTGAGATGCTTGCGTTCGTCGAAATTCTCGAAATCGGCCTCCACCGTGGCGGTGCTGCCTGTGGAGAGCGTGGTCCTGGTGGAGACCGCCTTGATCTCGAAATCCTGCCCATCGACGAAGGGATCGAAGTCCAGCTTCGGCTCGGCTGACTTGGCGTCGGCGACGACGAGGGCTGCGAGCGAGCCGTCAAAATAGCGCCGGGCCACCGCCGGCTCGGTGAAGTCGAAGCCCACATCGGTGTCCGGCGCGGTTTCCAGGTAGTTCTGGTAGAGATCGCGCACGAGGCCTTCGGGCGTCTGGGCTGCGGTCTGGGCCGCAGGGGCCTGTTGGGCTGAGGCCGGGGGGATCGCCGCCGCATTGAGGAGTGTGGCGCCCGCGACTGCGACGGCCATGAATATTGCGCGCGCCCGCATCCTCATTTCGCTCCCTCTGGCTCAGCTTGACCTTCACCTTGGGGCAAAAGCCCTAAGGCCCGCGCCGGAGGACTGCAAGAATGCCTTCATTCTCTTTTGGGTTGACGTCCGCGAAACTATGGCCCTTTCGCCGCCGACTCGGCTACATTCGTAAGCCATGTACGCCCTGAAGCAACGCCCACCCGAACTCAGCCCCATCGAGGCGGCCACGCAGCGTCTCCACGCCGCGCTGGATCGCCTGTCCGATACGCTGGACCGGCGGCGGGAAGTGGATCGCCATCAGGAGGCGCTTCAGGCCCAACTGCACGCGCTCGGCAATGACAGAGCGCGGCTGGCGGCGGAACTCGATCAGGCGCGGGCGGAAGCGGCCGAGGTGGCGGAAGTGAGCCGGGAGGTCACACGCCGGCTCGACGTGGCCATGACCACCATCCGCGACGTGCTGGCGACTCATGGCGGCTGATCCCATGGCGGCTGAGTCTGGCGCCACTGAACGACGGGGTGGGTGA
Source organism: Azorhizobium oxalatiphilum (assembly GCF_014635325.1). Lineage (GTDB taxonomy): Bacteria > Pseudomonadota > Alphaproteobacteria > Rhizobiales > Xanthobacteraceae > Azorhizobium > Azorhizobium oxalatiphilum. The sequence continues at coordinate 28,010 of NZ_BMCT01000001.1, forward strand.
GGACAGGATGGCGCACGTCAGTGTCACCATAGCCGGGCGCTATTACCGCATGGCCTGCGACGAGGGGCAGGAGGAGCATCTGATGCGCCTCGGCGCCGATATCGATGCCCGCATCAACCAGTTGCGCGTCACCTTCGGCGAGATCGGCGACCAGCGCCTGACCGTCATGGCGGCCATCACCATTTCCGACGAACTGGCCGAGGCCCGCAAGCGCATCCGCGCGCTGGAGAGCGATCTGGAAGGCCAGCGGGATGCCCGCGCCTCGGCGTTGGCGCGGCTGGAGGCCGGCGAGGAAGCGGTGGCCAGGACCATCGACGATGTGGCCGAGCGCATCGAGCGTCTCGCGGTGGATCTCGCCCCGCGCGAGAAGACCGTCATCGGCATGGGCTGAGGTTCACGAGATTGCGCGGGATGGCTTACGCAAGCCCCTAGCGCGAAAGGTGCGCAAGCCCTACATTCATCGGGCGGGGCTGCGGGGCTCGTTAGGATACTTTTCCCCGGGGCCTTATCGATCCTTAAGGGAGCTGTACCTGACCTCGCCCGTGGGCTTGGACATACGGCGCCCACCTACGTTGTAGGTTTCCCGGGATCGCCATTCGACGGCTTTTGCGGCTCCGCACTTAGATTTATGACCGCGTCCCCTCCTTCCCCCTCCCGCCCACTGAAGGCGCGCTTGCGGTCAGAGGCTCTGGCCCGGCGCACCGCCATGGGCGATGCGACCCGTGCCTCCGCCTCCGAGGCGGCCAGCCGGCATGCACTTGCTGCGCTCGGCGATGTGAGGGCACGGACGGTGGCGCTGTTTGCGCCGTTCCGGGACGAGATCGACACCTTTCCTCTGGCGAGCCTGCTGCGGGCAGCGGGCGCGAATGTGGCGCTCCCCGTCATCGTTGGCCGTGACCAGCCGTTGCTGTTCCGCCTTTGGCGTGCGGACGATCCGCTGGCCCCCGAAGGTGCCTATGCCATTCCTACGTCGGCACCGGATGCGCCCGAGGTGATCCCCGACGATCTGATCGTGCCGCTGGCGGTTTTCGACCGGGTGGGCGCACGTATCGGTTACGGCGCCGGCTATTACGACCGCACCCTTTCCCTCCTGCGGAGCCGGAAACAGGTCCGCGCCTTCGGTCTGGCTTTCGCCTGCCAGGAAACGGCGGCGATTCCCGCGGAACCCCATGACGAACCGCTGGACGGGATGATAACGGAAGCGGGCTTTCTTTCATTCGGCGGTTTGCATGCGCATTCTCTTCCTCGGTGACGTGGTCGGCCGTACCGGCCGGGACGTGGTGATGAGCCGGCTTCCCGGCCTCGTGTCCGACTGGGCGCTCGATCTCGTAGTGGTCAACGGCGAGAACGCGGCCGGCGGCTTCGGCATCACCGAGGCCATCTATGAAGACATTCGCGCGGCGGGCGCCGATGCGGTGACTCTTGGCAACCATTCCTTCGACCAGCGCGAGGCGCTCGTCTTCATCGAGCGGACGGAAGCCCTCGTGCGGCCGGCCAATTATCCGCCGGGCACGCCGGGGCGCGGCGCGGCCATGGTGGAGACCCGCAAGGGAGAGCGGGCGTTGGTGGTCAATGTCATGGGCCGCACCTTCATGGATCCCATGGACGACCCCTTCGCGGCGGTGGACCGGGTACTCGATGGCATCGAGCTTGGCCGTGTGGTGGATGCGGTGGTGGTGGACTTCCATGCGGAGACCACCAGCGAGAAGCAGGCGTTCGGCTATTATTGCGACGGACGGGCCAGTCTCGTGGTCGGCACGCACACCCATGTGCCCACCGCCGATCACCGCATCCTGCCCGGCGGTACGGCCTATCTGACCGATGCCGGCATGTGCGGCAGCTATGACGGCGTGATCGGCATGGACAAGGAAGAGCCCCTGCGCCGCTTCACCCGCAAGATCGGCGCTGGCCGGTTCGAGCCGGCAACGGGCCCGGCCTCCCTGTGCGGGATCGCGGTGGAGACGGACCCGGCGACGGGTCTGGCCCGGCAGGTGGCAGCGGTGCGGCTGGGCGGTGGATTGTCCGAGGCGCGGCCCACCTTCTGGGAGAGCTGACGGGCCGCAGGGCGACGGGAGGGCTGCTTTCTTGCCCTTTGCCGTCTGAGCAACTTATAAGGCGCGCGCAGTGGATCGGGATCGCTCCGGGCGGCGCCTGTCCTTCCGCTTCGTCAGTCAGCGAAGGCGGCGAGTGGCGGCATCTGGAACGGGTTCATGACCTCGCGGCCGGCTTTGCCGGGGGCGCGCGGGAGCGATCGAAAAAGACATCGGAGGCGGCAATGGCCGGACATTCACAATTCAAGAACATCATGCACCGCAAGGGCCGGCAGGACGCGGTGCGTTCCAAGCTGTTCTCCAAGCTGGCGCGCGAAATCACCGTGGCGGCCAAGATGGGCCTGCCCGACCCGAACATGAACGCCCGCCTGCGCGCCGCGATCCTCGCCGCCCGCGCGGAAAACATGCCGAAGGACAATATCGAGCGCGCCGTGAAAAAGGCCTCGGGGGCCGATGGCGAGAATTATGACGAGATCCGCTACGAGGGCTATGGCCCCGGTGGCGTGGCCGTCATCGTCGAAGCGCTGACCGACAACCGCAACCGCACCGCCTCGGAAGTGCGCTCCTACTTCACCAAGTCGGGCGGCAACCTGGGCGAGACGGGATCCGTGTCCTTCATGTTCGATCGCCTCGGCGCCATCGAGTTCGACGCGACCAAGGTGAATGCCGACGCGCTGCTGGAAGCGGCCATCGAGGCTGGCGCCGACGACGTGAACTCCTCCGAGGAGACCCACGAGGTGGTGTGCGCGGTGGAGAGCCTGGCCGAAGTGCAGAAGGCTTTGGAAGCCACGTTCGGCGAGCCGCGCAAGGCTGGCCTGATATGGCGGCCGCAGAACACCATCGCGGTGGATGACGACACCGGCGAGAAGCTGCTGCGTCTGGTGGAGACGCTGGAGGACAATGACGACGTCCAGCGTGTCACGGCCAATTTCGAGCTGTCCGACGCTCTGGTGGAGAAGCTCAACGGCTGAGCTTGTTCCGCGTTACGGCGCTTTGCGCACCATACAAAAAGGCCCGGCTGGATCAGCCGGGCCTTTTTTGGTTCAGGCCGCCGCGGCGAGGCGGTCGGCGGTGTCGCGCAGTTCGGCGATGGCCGCGTCGATGTCCGCGCGCTGGCGCTCGAGCTGGGAGAGCTGGGTCATGCAGCGCTCGCGCGTCAGGGCGAGGTCACGACCGCCATGGCCTTCGTGGGCGGCCACAAGGGCGCGGATCTCGGCCAGGGTGAAGCCGAGGCGCTTGCCCTTCAGGATCACCGTCAGGCGCTCGCGGTCGGACGGGCTGTAAAGGCGGGCGAGGCCTTCACGGCGGGGGGAGAGAAGCCCCTTGTCCTCATAGAAGCGAAGCGCGCGCAGAGTGACGCCGAACTCCCGGGCGAGGTCGCCGATCGTGTAAACGTCTTCGGCCGCATAGGACCGGCCGGGAATCGCCGACGAGCCAAGCGCATCGAAAGTATTTGCGTCCATCCAACTCTCCTCGTGTGAGCTGTATCGGCACCGCCACATCCCCTGACGGGACGGGGATCGCGGCCGAATTCGTAAGCCCCTCGAAGATTTAGGTACGCGCACCTGACGGAAACCGGGAGCGTGTTGCAGGCTCCGTAAGGGAAAGTAACAGTTACGCATCCCGTCTTTTCAAGGTTTAAGAGTCCGTTTACCAAAACCTCCGGATGCTGGTGCAATCGATTCGCAGGCTGATTTGGCGGTGCCTGCGCCGGTTGCGGGAGGCGGACATGGATCGCGGTGACGGTACCATGTACATGGCAGGGATGAGTGCGGCGGCCCCGTCGGTGGACGTTGCTCTGTCGCCCTGGACCATTGACCATCTGCGTGGCGAGGTGGAGCGCCTGCGCAGCACCTATTCGTTCGACGTGCTGCGCGAGACCCCGAGACGAGCCCCCGAGCCCGAAGCGGCACAGGTCACGGCAGCGGTCCCGATCGAGGCACAGGAGATCGCTCCGGCTGCCGCGATCGAGGACCATGTCATCCCGCCCGATGCCGATCTGACCCTTCCCCATGTCCAGCCCGTGGCGGAAGCCCCGCTGGATGCTCTGATCCCGCCTGCCGCCGACCGGCATGCCGAGGCTGAAGCCTCGCAGGTCGTCTCCGAACCGGAACCGATGGTGGCGGAGCAGCCGCACGCGGTGGTGGCGGCTGCGGTGGCGGCCCTGTCCCGCAAGCTCGACATACTCGATGCCAAGGCGGTGGACCCCATCGCCGTCGCCCGTCTCCAGCGCCAGACCGCGGAATTGAAGGATCTGGTGGCGAGCCTGTTGTCCCGCGGCGCCGTGGCCGAGGGATCTGCGGAGACGACCAGCCAGTTGCAGCAGATCGGCAGCAATGCCGTTACCGCCATCGTTCATGCCAGTGCCGATTTCGAGCGGGCTGCCGCCAAGGCGCTGGAAACGCTTGAGACGCGTCTCACCCAGCATGTGGCGCTTCAGAGCGGGGCGGTTCCGGTCGCCGATGAATTCCAGTCCCTGCGCGAGCGCCTGGATGGGCTCTCCCGTGAGGTGAAGGCGCTTGGGCCGGATGGCGACGAGCGGCTCTCCAGCGGGATTGCCCAGTTGCTGGAGCGCCTGGATTCCGGCAGCGCCGTGGATCAGGAAGCGCTCGGCCCGATCGTGGACGTGCTGGAGCACCATCTGGTGTCCCTGACCGAGCGCCTGGGCAGCAGCGCCAATGCGCAGCTGGCTCGGCTCGATGGGATCGAGCGGCTGTTGCAGTCCCTCACCACCGAGATGCGCCGGCTGCAGGCCGGGCCTGTGGCCGATGCGCCTTCCGGTCTGGTTGAGGACATGCCTGCGGGCATGGTCGCGGATCGCGCCTCCGGGCCGGCTACGGTTCAGCACGACGCTCCTCCGGAGGCTGATGCCCCGGAAACTGTGAGCATCGAGGTATCGCAGGACGAGCTGGCCGCCCTCCTCGGAAGCCTGACGCGGCATGCCGCCGCGCGCCCAATGGATGCGCGCCCGGTCGAGGGGCGCGAGGTCTGGCAGGTGGCGGATGTGACCGTGGCGGAGGCTGCTGTCACCGAAGCGCCCTGGCAGGGCGAATTGCGCGAGATGCTGTCCTCCGCCGAGCAGCGGCGGCGGATGAGCGGGCGGGCCTTCGCCGATGAGAGGCTGGGCCTTGGCGATCTGCGGCCGGGCGGTGATTGGTCGGCCCGTCACATGACGGCGCTGGAGGCGGCGCTCGTCGATTCCGCGGAAGACCGGCCGCGTCCCCGGTCGCGCACGGACTGGGTAGCCGCCGCCGATCGGGCCGAGCATCGGGAAAAGGGCGCGGCCATGGTGCGCCAGCGCGAATCCGCCCGTCGCCTCAATCTGGCCGTGCGTATGGCGGCAGTGACCGTCGTCGCGGCCGGCCTCGGCTTCCTGACCTACAAGCTGACGCAGCAGGAAGGCGGTCTGCTTGGCCTGCAGGCTGCGGTTTCCGCGCCTGCCATGCCGTCTGTCAGCGGTGGCGCCCCCGTGGACAAGGCCCTTCTGGGCACCCTGCCGCCGCCGGTGGGCCCGGCTGCGCTCAAGAGCGCGGCCACCGCCGGCGATCCGGATGCGGCCAGCGAGGTCGGTATCCGCTATGCGGACGGCAAGGGTACGGACGTGGACAACAGCGCCGCCATGAAGTGGCTGGCGTTCGGAGCATCGCGTGGTTCGGTGCCGGCGGCCTACCGTCTCGGCAGCATGTATGAGCACAACAGCCGCAATCTTCAGGAGGCCCGCAAGCTCTACCAATGGGCGGCGGATCGCGGCAACCTGCGCTCCATGCACAATCTCGGCGTGCTCTATTCCGATGGCATCGATGGCAAGCCGGACTGGATGAATGCGCTGAACTGGTTCCGCAAGGCGGCCGAACTCGGCCTGCGCGACAGCCAGTACAATCTCGGCGTCATCTATTCCCGCGGCCTCGCCGGGGCGGTGGACCGGGCGGAGGCCTGGAAATGGTTTTCGCTCGCCGCCAATCAGGGCGACACCGAAGGCGCGCGCAAGCGTGACGAAGTGGCGGCCAAGGCGGAGGGCGGCATGGTCGACCGGGCCAAGGCGGCTGTGGCCGCCTTCACGCCGGGCAAGGTGGTGGAAAGCGCCAATGCCGTGCCGGTGCGCCCCGAATGGGAAGTGGCCGGTCCCGCCGACAGCGCGCCCCGCAAGTCCGCCTCCCGCTGAGCCCGAGCCATTCCCGCAGACGTGTGAACGGTTCTGCGGGAATGACGAGCCGCCCATGGCTTGAAGCTTCTTAAGCTTGTTCTCGCTTTGTGCTGGTATCCGATGCCGCTCCGGCGCAGGTTGGCGCCATGGCAACAGGCATGATTCGCATCATCGGTCTTGATCCGGGACTGCGCCGCACGGGCTGGGGCGTCATCGAGGCCGAGGGCACCCGCCTCTCCTACGTGGCGTGCGGCACTATCCTTCCTCCCGAGAAGGCCCCCATGGCCGATCGTCTCGCCCTGCTGCATCAGGGGCTGGCGGAGGTGCTCTCCCGCCATCTTCCGCAGGAGGCGGCAGTGGAGGAGACCTTCGTGAACATGAACCCGGCCTCCACCCTGAAGCTGGGACAGGCGCGGGGCGTGGTCATGCTGGCTCCCGCGCAGGCCGGCCTGCCGGTGGCGGAATACGCGCCCCTGCTGGTGAAGAAGACTGTGGTGGGGGCAGGTCGGGCGGAAAAGGCGCAGATCCGCATGATGATCGGCGTTCTGCTGCCCAAGGCGGATCCCAAGACGGAGGATGCGGCGGATGCGCTCGCCATCGCCGTAACCCATGCCCACCATCGCGGTGCTGCTGCGCTTCGGCGCGCGGCGCTGTAGGATCGGTCCGTCAGCCCGGCACTGTGGGAGGGATCGGATGCTGTGGGGCCAACTTGCGCTGGTGGACGCGGCCCTGTTCGCCGGTGCCGCTCTCTATATCAATGTGGCCGAGCAGCCGGCGCGCCTGCAACTGGCGCCCCATCCCATGCTGTCGCACTGGAAGCCGGCCTACCGGCGAGGCCTGGTGATGCAGGCGGGTCTGGCTGTGCTGGGCTTTGTGCTCGGTGCGATCGCCTTCGGCGCCACCGGGCGCTGGTATTTCCTTTCGGGCGCGGTGCTGCTGCTGGCCAACGTGCCCTTCACCCTTGTCGGCATCATGCCTACCAACCGGCGGCTCATGGCCATGCCGGACGGGCAGGCGGGGGCGGAGAGCGCCCATCTGATCGCTATCTGGGGCCAGCTTCACATGGTGCGCACGGGGCTGGGGCTCCTCGCCACCCTCGTTTTTCTCTGGGGCTCGCTCGGCTGAGGCCGGCACGGACAGGACGCGATGATCGGCAAACTGAAGGGCGTGGTGGACAGCTACGCCGATGACCATGTGATCCTCGACGTGCACGGCGTCGGCTATGTGGTGCAGTGCTCGGGCCGCACCCTGCAGGCCCTGCCGCGTCAGGGCGAGGCGGCGGTGCTGCTGATCGAGACCCATGTGCGCGAGGACGCCATCCGGCTGTTCGGCTTCACCACCGAGAGCGAGCGGGAATGGTTCCGCCTGCTCCAGAACATCCAGGGCATCGGCACCAAGACGGCACTCGCCGTGCTGTCCACGCTCAAGCCGTCCGAGATTTCGCAGGCCATCGCGCTGGGCGACAAGGCGGCGCTCTCCCGCGCGCCGGGCGTGGGGCCGCGCGTTGCCGCCCGCCTCGTCACCGAGCTGAAGGACAAGATACCGACCCTCGTGTCGGTGGATCCTTCCATGGCCCGGCTCGCCGCCGATGTGGCGGCCGTGGATGCGGCGGGTGGCGCAGTGGCGGATGCCGTGTCCGCTCTGGTCAACCTCGGCTATGCCATGCCGCAGGCGCACGCCGCCATCGCTGCTGCCTCGCGGGGGGCCGGGGAGGGGGCGAAGACCGAGGTGCTGATCCGCCTCGGCCTCAAGGAATTGGCGAAATAGGCCTCAGGCGTCAGCCGGCTCCGGGAAGGCAAGCTCCAAAGCGTAAACGCGGATGTCGTCGGGCCAGCCTGCGGTCTCCTGTTCCATGCGGAGCCGGTCGCCGGCAAAGAGCGCGCGGGATGTTTCCTCGAAGCCGGGAAGATTGCCGGCCATGGCGCTCATGAAGCGATAGGCGGCTTCCTGCGCTGCCCGCGTCTGCTGGCGCGGCGCATCGGCGCGCCGCGCCTCCTCCACCAGCCGACGCAGCGCCACGGACGCACCGCCGGGCTGGGCCGCCAACCAGTCCCAATGGCGCGGCAGCAACGTCACCTCCCGCGCCACGACGCCGAGCTTCGGCCGGCCGCGCCCGCGCGGCTTCGCCTCGGCGTTGTTGGCGAGGGCATAGCGCGTGGCGACTTCGTCCGCCGTGCCGCGCAGATCCAGATCGACCACCTTGCCGGTCGCATCGTCGAACACCAGCAGACTGTCCGTCAGCCCGTCGTTCGCCGTCCGCACGGCGCGGGCGACCTCGGCCAGTGGCCCGGCGGCGATCCGGCTCTGGCCGGCGAATGCGGTGAAGGCGGGCGAGGGGGAAGTGGTCACGGCGTGTCCCTTGAAATGAGCTTGCAGATTTTTATCCGGGTGAATATGGAAATGCAATTACATCCGGATAAAAATGGGGCGTCAAATGGACAATGCGCGGAAGAAGGCCGTCATCGCGGCCTACAAGGAACGGAAGGTGCCGGCAGGCATCTATGCGGTGCATTGCGGTGGGCAGGTGTGGGTGGGGCAGAGCCCGAACCTGACCAGCGTCGAGAACCGGCTGCGCTTCACGCTCGACCATGGCTCCCATCCCAACGCCGCGCTCCAGCGGGCGTGGAACGCGCTGGCCGAGAAGGTGTTGCGGGTCGAGGTCGTGGAGACGCTCGCGGAGGAGACCGATCCCTATCTGCGCGGCAAGGCGCTCTCCGAGCGCCTCGATCATTGGAAAGCGGTGCTGGGAGCCCGCCGGATCTGACGGCGCGGCGCCTTGCCGGCCGCGCTGCCGCGCGAAGCGACTGGAAACGCGTCGCGCACGATGGCACAAGGCGTCATGGCTCCCCGACTGATGACCGCTGATTCCCGTCCCGAGGACGAGGCCGATGCGACGCTGCGGCCGCAGCGCCTCGCCGATTTCGTCGGGCAGGCGCAGGCGCGCTCCAACCTCGAGGTCTTCATCAAGGCCGCCCGCGCACGCGGCGAGGCGCTGGACCATGTGCTGTTCGTAGGCCCCCCCGGCCTCGGCAAGACCACGCTGGCGCAGATCATGGCCAAGGAAATGGGGGTCGGCTTCCGCTCCACCTCCGGCCCGGTGATCGCCAAGGCCGGCGATCTCGCCGCCATCCTTACCAATCTGGAAGAGCGCGACGTGCTCTTCATCGACGAGATTCATCGCCTCGCGCCGCAGGTGGAGGAAATCCTCTATCCGGCCATGGAGGATTACGAGCTGGACCTCGTCATCGGCGAAGGGCCGGCGGCGCGCTCGGTGAAGATATCGCTGCCCAAGTTCACTCTGGTGGGGGCAACCACCCGTTCCGGTCTGCTGACCACGCCGCTGCGGGATCGCTTCGGCATCCCCGTGCGGCTCGTTTTCTATACGCTGGAAGAGCTTGAATACATCGTCACCCGTGGCGCCCGCGTGCTGGGCATCGGCATTGTGCCGGAGGGGGCGCGTGAGATCGCGCGCCGGGCGCGTGGCACCCCGCGCATCGCCGGCCGCCTGCTGCGCCGGGTGCGCGATTTCGCTCTGGTGGAAGAGGCTGACGCCATCGACCGCAAGATCGCCGACAAGGCGCTGATGGCGCTGGATGTGGATGCGGCCGGGCTCGACGCCATGGACCGGCGCTATCTGAAGGTGATCGCCGATCATTATGGCGGCGGCCCGGTGGGCGTGGAGACGCTGGCGGCGGCGCTGTCCGAGCCGAGGGATGCCATCGAGGAGATCGTGGAGCCCTATCTGGTGCAGCAGGGGTTTGTTCAGCGCACGCCGCGCGGGCGCATGCTCACCTCCGGCGCCTTCCGGCATCTGGGCATCGCCGAGCCGCAAAGGCCGCCAAGCGCCTTGCCGCTGTTCGACGAAGGTGATTAGAGACGGCCACGAACCATAATTCAGCCGTTTGAAGGCGGGACACGGCCGGGGAGCGCAGTTGCGGCCCGGTGTTCGGCCGCCCCATGGAGCTTGAGGAAACTTGGATGAAGCTTGATCTGTCCGGCGAACGCGCCACGGCGCCCGGTGAGCTTGAGGCCCACCCGCATCTGGCCGGCCGCCTGATCCCCGGCGGGCACAGCCTCGTGCTGCGGGTCTATTATGAGGACACCGACTTCTCCGGCATCGTCTATCACGCCAATTATCTGAAGTTCATGGAGCGTGGCCGCTCCGATTACATGCGCCTCTTGGGCGTGGTGCAGGGCGAACTGTTCGCGGAGGCTGCCGCCGAGGCGCCGGGCTTCCATTTCGTCGTGCGCTCCATGCAGATCGACTTCAAGAAGCCGGCGCGAATCGACGATGTGCTGGAGGTCGTGACCCTCTCCAAGGATGTGGCGGGCGCCTCCATTACCCTTGCCCAGTCGGTCCGGCGGGGCGGGGAGGAGCTGATCTCGGCTCTCGTGCGGGTGGCTTTCGTCTCCCAGGGCCGCGCCAAGCGCATACCCGATGCGCTGCGCAAGGCCACGCTGGAGGACGCCACCGTGGCCGCCGGTGCCGCCGCACCGCAGTGATAACCGTCCCTTAAGCTTAATTCCGGTAGGTTCGCTGCGCGCCACCGCATGTTGCGTTGCGGTCCCGCCGCCCAAGTTTGGACAGAGTCCCCCGTGAAAGAGCGGGAGGACTTTGCCAGCGGGGGCGGGGACCGAAGCTCTTTGCCATCGCGCGGTCGGGCCAGCCGAGGATTGAAGATGAAACTTGCCATCCGGTCGCGGGGGCGTCGATGAAGAAGCTGATGCCGACGCTGGCGACGCTGCTCGTGCTCGCCGCCACCACTGCTTTCGCGCAGTCGGAGGTTGGCTCGTCCGCCCTTGCGGCGCCGAGCGCCAATATCTCCCTGATCGGCCTGTTCCTTCAGGCCCATTTCGTCGTCAAGCTGGTGATGATCGGCCTGGTGGTCTCCTCCATCTGGGTTTGGGCGATCATTGTCGACAAGACCATCCTGTTCGGTCGCACCCGCAAGGAGATGGACCGCTTCGAGCAGGTGTTCTGGTCGGGCCAGAGCCTGGAGGAGCTGTATCGCTCGCTCGCCGGCCGGCCCAATCAGGCCATGGCCGCCATTTTCGTCGCCGCCATGCGCGAGTGGAAGCGCACCTATGAGGGCGGGGCGAAGTCGCTCACCGGCCTCAACCATCGCATCGAGAAGGTGATGGACGTCACCATCGCCCGCGAGGTGGAGCGGCTGGAAAGCCGGCTGCTGGTGCTGGCGACGGTGGGGTCCGCAGGTCCCTTCGTCGGCCTGTTCGGCACGGTGTGGGGCATCATGACCTCGTTCCAGGCCATCGCCGCATCCAAGAACACCAATCTGGCGGTTGTGGCGCCCGGCATCGCGGAAGCCTTGTTCGCGACGGCGATGGGCCTCATTGCGGCCATTCCCGCGACGATCTTCTACAACAAGTTCGTCTCGCAGGCTTCGCGGCAGGCGCAGCGGCTCGAAGGCTTCGCCGACGAGTTCTCGGCCATCCTGTCGCGGCAGATCGACGAGCGGGGCTGATCGACCATGGGCATGGGCGGAGGCGGCGCCGGAGGCGCATGGACGAGCCGGCGGTCGCGGCGACGCGGTGGCCGCGCGGTGATGGCCGAAATCAACGTGACGCCCATGGTGGACGTCATGCTGGTGCTGTTGATCGTCTTCATGGTGGCTGCGCCCATGCTGACCGTGGGCGTGCCGCTGGACCTGCCGCAGACGCAGGCCAAGTCCATGAACCAGGACAAGGATCCCCTCACCGTGTCGGTGAACAACAAGGGGCAGATCTTCCTCCAGGAGAGCGAGATCAAGCCGGACGAGCTGGTGGCGAAGCTCCAGGCGATCGCCCAGAACGGCTACGAGGAACGCATCTTCGTTCGCGGCGACAAGACCGTGAACTACGGCACGGTGATGCAGGTGATGGGTCGCCTGTCGGCCGCCGGCTTCAAGCGGGTGGCGCTGGTGACGGAAACGGAACAGTGAGGCTGACGCGTATCGGAATGCTGACGGGTCTTGTTGCATTGAGCCTCGCCCACGCGAGTGTGGCTCTGGCGTCCATGGCGACGCCGGGAGCCTCCGCCGCGTCCGGGTCGCTGAATGCGCAGACGCCCGTTCTTTCCGATCTGGCGGCGCCGCAGGCTCTGCTCCTTGTCGCCGCGCCGCTTTTGACCGCCGGCGTGCCGGTGGAACTGCCTTCGACGCCGGTCGCAGCGGCGAGCCGCACCGCCATCGTGCTGACGGTGAACGACAAGGGGCAGATCTTCATCGCGGAGCACGAGGTCAAGCCGGAGGAGCTTGAGGCAAGGCTTTTGGCTGTTGCCGGGAATGACCGTGAGGAACGCATCATCGTCCGCGCTGACAAGCGCGTGGACTACAAGACGGTGATGCAGGTGATGGAACGTCTGTCGGCCGCCGGTTTCAAGCGGGTGGGTCTTTTGAGCGAAATGGAAAAAGGGGGCTGAAGCGGATCGGGATGCGTGCCGGGCTTATCGCATCGAGCCTCGCCCATGCGGGTGTGGTTGTTCTGGCCTTGGTGTCCTTCGCGACGCCGAGCCCCTTCGACACGCCCCAGCCTGAACCGCTCAACGTGGACGTGATCACCGCGTCCGAATTCACCCAGATGACCAAGGGCAACGAGCGGGGCAAGAAGACCGAGACCAAGAAGGTTGTCGCCGAGAAGGTCGATGCCCCGAAGCCGGTCGAGGATCCCAATCTGAAGGTGACGGAGAAGGAAGAGATCAAGGCCTCCGCGCCGCCTCCTCCCCCGCCGCCGCCTACCCCTGCGCCGCCGCGTCCCGAAGAGCCGAAGCCCACCCCTCCCACCCCCAAGGTGGAAGAGCCCAAGCCCGCGCCGACCCCGCCCAAGGCGGACAAGCCGCCGGAGCCCAAGGTGGAGCAGAAGGCGGATGAGGGCCTCAAAGCCGATCCCAAGAAGGATCAGCAGAAGCAGGAAGCGCAGACCCAGCCGCCGCCTCCGCCGCCGCAGCGCCGCCCAACCGTCATTCCGCCGAAGCCGCAGCCCGCTACGGCGAATGCGCAGTCGCAGGAAAAATTCGACACCGACCGTATCGCAGCGCTTCTCGACAAGCGCACGCCCCAGCGCAATGCCGCCGCCGATCAGCAGGTCTCGCAGACCGCCTCACTGGGCGCGCCGCGTGGCGAGGCGCAGACGCTGACCATGAGCGACATCGCAGCCCTTCAGGCGCGTATCCAGTCCTGCTGGAATCCGCCGGCGGGTGCCTCCGATGCCGGCGATCTGCGCGCGGTGATCTCGGTTCGCTTCAAGCCCGACGGCTCGCTTCAGGTTCAGCCCCAGGTGACGGGCGTGACGCCGGCGTCTTCTCCCTATGCCCCCGCTTTCGCGGACAGCGCCACGCGCGCCATCATCCGCTGTGCGCCCTACACCTTCCTTCCGGCCAACAAGTACGACAGCTGGAAGGATATCGAGATGGGCTTCAGTCTGGACCAGATGCTCGGCCGCGTCCGCTAATCGAAGAGAACAACATGAACCCTTTCCAGCGCACGATCTCCGGCCTTTCCGATCTTGGTCTGTCGCGCCGCGCGGTGCTCACCGGCACCGGCGCCGTGGTGGGCTCCTCGCTGCTGACGGCAGGCGCCGCCCGCGCGGCCCTCAAGCTGGAGATCACCTCCGGCACGCCCCAGCCGATCCCGATCGCCATCACCGACTTCGTCGGCGAGGTGGAGCAGGGCCGGGCCATCAGCGGTGTCATCGCCGCCGATCTCAAGCGCTCCGGCCTGTTCGCGCCCATCGACCCCAAGGCGTTCGTGGAGCAGATCTCGAACCCGGATATGGCGCCGCGTTTCCAGGACTGGCGCGTGATCAATGCGCAGGGTCTCGTCACCGGCCGTGTGACCCGGCAGGGCGACGGACGCCTGAAGGCCGAGTTCCGGCTGTGGGACGTGTTCGCCGGCCAGCAGCTCATGGGCCAGCAGTATTTCACCCAGCCGGAGAACTGGCGCCGGGTGGCCCATATCATCGCCGATGCCATCTATGAGCGGCTCACCGGCGAGAAGGGCTATTTCGATACCCGCATCGTGTTCGTGGATGAGAGCGGCGCCAAGGACCGGCGCGTGAAGCGCCTCGCCATCATGGACCAGGACGGCGCCAACGTGACCTATCTCACGCGTGGCGACGCTCTCGTGCTGACCCCGCGCTTCTCGCCGACCAGCCAGGAAATCACCTACATGTCCTACGCGCAGGGCGACCCGCGCGTGTATCTGCTGAACATCGAGACCGGGCAACGCGAGATCGTCGGCAACTTCCCCGGCATGAGCTTCTCGCCGCGCTTCTCGCCGGACGGGCAGCGGGTGATCATGAGCCTGCAGCAGGGCGTGAACGCCAATATCTTCGTCATGGACCTGCGCTCGAAGGCGACCACCCGCCTCACCGATACGCCGGCCATCGACACTGCGCCCTGCTATTCGCCGGACGGCCGGCAGATCTGCTTCGAGAGCGATCGCGGCGGCTCCTCGCAGATCTATGTGATGAATGCGGACGGCTCGGGCCAGCGCCGCGTTTCTTTCGGCAATGCCCGCTACAATACGCCGGTCTGGTCGCCGCGCGGCGATGTCATCGCCTTCACCCGTCAGTCCGAGGGCAAGTTCGCCATCGGCGTGATGCGCCCGGACGGGCAGGGCGAGCGCGTGCTCACCGAGGGCTATCACAACGAAGGCCCGACGTTTGCTCCCAATGGCCGCGTGATCATGTTCTTCCGTGATCCGCCGGGTGGCGGCGGACCGAACATCTTCACCATCGACGTGACCGGCTACAACGAGCAGCGGGTGCCCACCCCGAGCTACGGTTCGGACCCTGCCTGGTCGCCGCTGCGCTCCTGAGCCCAAGGGCCTACATCAGGGCCTGAATCCGGGCTGTGGCCGGAAGGTCACAGCCTAAGGCAAACGCTGCCGCCGCCTTAACCCCACCTCTTCGCCATCTTGGTGCCACGGGCCGTGGCCACTGCTAGGCCGTGCCTGTGCAGGGGCTTGCCGCTGCACAGCTTGCCGGACTGCCGATCGCCCCTCCGGGCGGCGGGTCATCTTTAGGAAACGGCAACCATAATTCGCAGTCTTTGCCCCGAAGCGGCCCTTGAGGCCTTTGGGGCAGGGAATGCAGGGATGGGCGGAACCTCCGCTTAACCAAGCGACTGCTAGAGCACCGTCGATGAGCTTGCAACGCACGCTGCTGGACGGACCGCTCTGCCAATCACAGGCCGGTATCCGCGCCACGGCGCCGGGGTCCGGCTCGAGGATCAACTGTCCGGGCTGAGTCAACAAGGAGACTCCGGGATGCTTCAAATGGGTTTCGCTCGCGGCCTCCGGTTCGCCGCCATGATGGGTGTGATGCTGGCGCTTGCGGCTTGCGCCAACAATCCCAATGCCAATGGCGGTGCCGGCATGGGTGGCGCCGGCGGCCCTCCCGGCTCACCGCAGGAATTCGTGGTCTCCATCGGTGATCGCGTGTTCTTCGACACCGACCAGACCGACGTGTCGCCCGAGGCGCGCGCCATCCTGGACCGTCAGGCTCAGTGGCTGCAGCAGTACAATCGCTACACCTTCACCATCGAAGGCCACGCGGACGAGCGCGGCACCCGCGAATACAATATCGCTCTCGGCGCCCGCCGCGCCCAGAACGTGCGTGACTATCTGGTGTCGCGCGGCATCGATCCGGCGCGCATCCGCACCATCTCCTACGGCAAGGAACGTCCGGTGGCGGTGTGCAACGACATCTCCTGCTGGTCGCAGAACCGTCGCGCTGTGACGGTGCTCAACCCGACCAGCTGATGCCCCGTGCCGGCGACACGGCTGTTGTCGCTGGCAGGTACGCCGTTGCAGGCGGGGCCGCGGGCCTTTATGGTCCCGGTCCGGTCCCGCACCTGCCGGCGCATGAGGCGCAGATTGCGTTCTTGTCAGGCAAAGGAGCCGGCGTAACCTGCGCCGGCTCTTATGTTTTTTACGCTGGCGGGGGACTTTGGTGGGCCACACTTTGGACGTGATCACCCGACTAAGGTGGCGCGTTCGCGGGGCATAACCCATGTATTTGCCTGAAGTTCTTCCGGTAACGGCGCCATGACCAGTAACGGCCTTTCAAAAGTCTTGCCTGCCCTCATTTGCGTGATGACGCTGAGTGGGCCGGCTTTGGCGCAGCAGTCTGGTGGCGGGCTGTTCGGGGATATCTTCAAGCCGCCGGCCAATGTGCAGAACGATGCCGCGGCGACCGCCCAGCAGAGTGAACTGCTGATGCGGGTCGAGCGCATCGAGAACCAGCTGCGCCAGCTGACCGGCCAGATTGAACAACTTCAGTACCGGAACCAGCAGCTGGAGCAGCAACTGGGTGCCCGGGGCGGTGCTGTCCCGCCGACGGCGGTGGCGCCCGCGGTGCCGCGCCCGGGTGTCGGGACGGCTGCTGTGCCCCCCGGTCGCCGCTCCGACGCCTTCGATCCCACCGAGGATCCCGGTGCGCCCGGCTCGCCGCAGCCGCTCGGCTCGCCCGCCAGCGCTTCCGTGGCGCCGCCCCGTCCGACCGGCGCGCCGCTCGATATCGGCGGTGCCCAGCGCCCCGGTGCGCAGCCGACGGCCTTGCCGGCTTCCACGCCCAAGGATTTGTTCGACCTCGGCTATTCTTATGTGCAGCGGCAGGACTATCCCGCCGCCGAGCAGACCTTCCGCCAGTTTCTGCAGGCCTATCCCGGCGATCGGCTGACACCCGATGCCACCTATCTGCTGGGGGAGAGCCTCTATCTCCGGCAGACCTACAAGGAGGCTGCCGAGCAGTTCCTCCAGGTGTCCACCAAATATCCCAACGCCACCAAGGCTCCTGACGCTTTGTTGAGGCTTGGCCAGTCTTTGGCCGCCCTGAACGAGCGCGAGGCCGCCTGTGCCACCTTCGCCGAAGTGGACCGGAAGTTCCCGCGCGCCACGTCCAGCCTGCGTCAGGCTGTCGAACGTGAGCAGAAACGTGCAGGTTGCTGAGCGCCCCGGCGCAGATCCCATCCTTGATGAGGAGCTGGAAGGTCTGTTCGGCCTCTTCCGTGGGCATTCCCGCATTCTGCTCGGCGTTTCCGGCGGGCCGGACTCCACGGCTCTGCTGCTGCTGGCCCGCAATTGGCGCTACAGTCAGCTCGATGGCCCGAGTTTCTGTGTCGCCACCGTCGATCATGGCCTGCGGCCGGGATCGGACACGGAGGCGGCCGGGGTGGGCGCGCTTTGCGAGAATCTGGGCATGCCCCACGTGGTGCTGCCCTGGCGGGGGCCGAAGCCCGGGACGCGGATTCAGGAAGCCGCCCGCGACGAGCGCTATACCTTGCTGAAGGCGTTCGCCCGCGAGAACCGGCTCGATGCCCTCGCGCTGGCGCATACGCTGGATGATCAGGCCGAGACCGTTCTGTTCCGCCTATGCCGGGGCTCCGGCATCGCCGGGCTTGCCGCCATGCGGCAGGTGTCCCGGCGCCGGGGGCTGACGATCCTGCGCCCCTTCCTCGATTTGCCCAAGGCACGGCTGGTGGCGACCCTGGAGGCCTCCGGCACGCCGTTCGTCCGGGACCCCAGCAACTCCGACCCGCGCTTCACCCGTCCCCGGCTGCGCATGATGGCGCCGGTGCTGGAAAGCGAGGGGCTGGATGCGCAGCGGCTTGCTTTGCTCGCCCGCCGCGCCGCCCGTGCGGATGCCGCGCTGGAGCTGCAGACCGACACCGCGCAGGCGGAGGTGGGCCTTCAGCCCTGGGGTGATGAAGGGCCGCTACGCATGGACGCAGTCCGTTTCTTCGCCTTGCCGGATGAGATCGCCCTGCGTCTGCTGATGCGCGGCGTGATGGCGCGGGCCTCCGAGGGTACCGTGGAACTGGCGAAGGCCGAACGGCTGCTGGAGGCATTCCGCATCTCGCATGATACCGGAAGCCGCCTGCGCCGGACCCTTGCGGGGGCAGTCGTCACCCTCAGGCAAGGGACGCTGAGTATCGTTACGGCACCCTTGCGGCAGGTGGGAACGAGAGCGCGCTCGACTTTGCTGGCATCGCAATCAAAATCGTGAAGCGTTCTATCATCAAGTTTAAGAGCCGGATCGCAGCAAATTCAGCGTGTCGGGGAGTGCTCGTCCTTGGCAAGGCGGGGGGCGACCCCTAGATTACGGGAGGACGCGGCGGGATTTCGACGCGAGACGGGCGGATTTTCGCGATCCTGCAGCCTTTCTCGACGATGTCAGCCGTGCCCCATGAGGGACCAATGAACGCCAATTTACGCAATTTTGCCCTTTGGGTAATCATCGTCCTGCTCCTGCTGGCGCTGTTCTCGCTCTTCCAGAGCCCCGGCCAGCGCAGCAGCGCGAACGATATTTCGTTCTCCCAGCTCCTGTCGGACGTGGACCAGGGCCGTGTGCGAGACGTCGTGATCGAAGGTCCGAATATTTCGGGCGCCTTCACCGATGGCCGCCAGTTCCAGACCTACGCGCCGAGCGATCCGTCTCTCGTGCAGCGTCTGTACGGCAAGGGCGTCTCGATCACCGCGCGTCCGCCGTCGGATAACGTGCCGTGGTTCGTCAGCCTGCTGGTGTCCTGGCTGCCCTTCATCGCTCTCATCGGCGTGTGGATCTTCCTGTCCCGCCAGATGCAGGGCGCGGGCGGCAAGGCCATGGGCTTCGGCAAGAGCCGCGCCAAGCTCCTCACCGAGGCGCATGGCCGCGTGACCTTCGAGGACGTGGCCGGCATCGACGAGGCGAAGAGCGACCTGACCGAGATCGTGGACTTCCTGCGCGACCCGCAGAAGTTCCAGCGCCTCGGCGGCCGGATCCCGCGCGGCGTGCTGCTGGTCGGCCCGCCCGGCACGGGTAAGACGCTGCTCGCCCGCGCTATCGCGGGTGAGGCCAACGTGCCCTTCTTCACCATCTCGGGCTCCGACTTCGTGGAGATGTTCGTGGGCGTCGGCGCCAGCCGCGTGCGCGACATGTTCGAGCAGGCCAAGAAGAATGCCCCGTGCATCATCTTCATCGACGAGATCGACGCGGTGGGTCGCCACCGCGGCGCCGGTCTCGGCGGCGGCAATGACGAGCGCGAGCAGACCCTCAACCAGCTCCTCGTGGAGATGGACGGCTTCGAGGCCAATGAGGGCATCATCCTCATCGCCGCCACCAACCGTCCGGACGTGCTGGACCCGGCGCTGCTGCGTCCCGGCCGCTTCGACCGTCAGGTCGTGGTGCCGAACCCGGACGTGGTGGGCCGCGAGCAGATCCTGAAGGTGCATGCCCGCAAGATCCCGATCGCCCCGGACGTGAACCTCAAGGTCATCGCCCGCGGCACGCCCGGCTTCTCCGGTGCGGACCTCGCCAACCTTTGCAACGAGGCGGCGCTGATGGCGGCCCGGCGCAACAAGCGCATGGTCACCATGGGTGACTTCGAGGACGCCAAGGACAAGGTGATGATGGGCGCCGAGCGTCGCTCCCTCGTGATGACCGAGGAAGAGAAGATGCTCACCGCCTACCACGAGGGCGGCCACGCCATCGTGGCGCTGATGGTTCCCGCCACCGATCCGGTGCACAAGGCCACCATCATCCCGCGCGGTCGCGCGCTGGGCATGGTCATGCAGCTCCCCGAGCGGGACAAGCTCAGCATGTCCTACGAGCAGATGACCTCGCGCCTCGCCATCATGATGGGCGGACGCGTGGCGGAAGAGCTGATCTTCGGCCATGACAAGGTCACGTCCGGCGCCGCCTCCGACATCGAGCAGGCCACCCGGCTTGCGAAGATGATGGTGACGCGCTGGGGCTTCTCCAGCGAGCTGGGCCAGGTGGCCTATGGCGACAACCAGGACGAAGTGTTCCTGGGCATGTCCATGGGCCGCACTCAGAGCGTGTCGGAAGCCACCGCGCAGCTCATCGACAAGGAAGTGCGCCGTCTGGTGGACGAAGGCTACATCGAGGCCAAGCGGATCCTGACCGAGAAGGCGGATGCGCTGGAAACCCTCGCGCGCGGCCTGCTCGAATACGAGACGCTCTCGGGTGACGAGATCGTCGACCTGCTCGACGGCAAGCCGCCGGTGCGGGACACGGTGATCGAGCCCGCCAATCCGCGCGGCCCGACCGTGCCGACCGCCGGCAAGAACCGCCCGCGCCCCGGTCCGGGTAGCGCCGAGCCGCAGCCGCAGGCCTGATCCGGCCCAAGTGTAACGCAAACGAAATGCCCGCCTTCTGGCGGGCATTTCTGTTTTGGGCCGCATCGACACTCCCTTTCCCCTTTGCCATAAGCGGAAGCGAAAGCTGCCTGCCCATGCCTCCGCCTTCCCGCCCCGCTCTTGTCCGCACCTCGCTCGTATCTGCCGCGACCCTTGGCTCGCGGGTGCTGGGGTTCGCGCGGGATGCAGGAACCGCAGCCGTGCTGGGTGTCGGGCCGTTGGCGGATGCGCTCATGGCCGCTCTTTCCTTGCCGCTGCTTGCACGCCGCCTGCTGGCGGAAGGGGCCTTCAATGCCGCGCTGATTCCGGCCCTCGTGCGTCGCGAAGCCTCCGCCGGCTCCGCTGCTGCGCGCCCCCTCGCCACCGCCACGCTCTGGCTGCTGCTGGCTCTGCTCTGCCTGTTCGCGCTGCTGGGCGGGCTCTTCATGCCGGCGTTGATCCGGCTGCTGGCGCCGGGGTTCGAGCCCGGCGGCGCGCGCGCGGATCTCGCAATCGCCTGCGGGCGCATCGCCTTGCTCTATCTCCCGCTCGCCGGGGCAGCTGCCGTCTATGGCGGGCTGGCCAACCGCGATGGGCGCGTGGTGCTGCCGTCTCTGGCCCCCGTGCTGGCGAATGTCGTGGTGTTGTCCGCCATCGTCTTCATCGCCTTCGAGGGCCTGATTGGCACAGCCGAGGCGGCGCACGCCATGGCTATCGCCACGGTGGCGGCGGGCATCGCCCAACTGGCGCTGATGGTGCGGGCCGCGCGGCGCTCGCCCGCCTTGCCCGGCGGTGCTGCCGCCGATTGGCGTGGTGCCCGCACCGTGATGCGCGCCAGCGCGCCGGCCCTGCTGTTCGCCGGTCTGGCCCAACTGCGCATCATTCTTGCGGCGGCGGTGCTCTCCGCCGATCCCGGCAGCGTCTCGGCCTTGAATTACGCCCAGCGACTCGTGGATCTGCCGCTGGGTCTTGTGGGGGCCAGCGCCGGTGCGGTCCTGGTGCCTCTGCTGGTGGCCGGAGGCGGTGGTGCGGGGCGACAGGCGACCGGGGCCGTGATCGCCGCTTTGAGCCTCGCCATGCCGGCGGCATTGGGCCTGCTGCTGCTGGCCGATCCCATCGTCGCGGTGCTCTACCAGCGGGGCGGTTTCACCGCAGAGGATGCGCAGGTGACGGCGGCTCTGCTGGCCATGCTTGCGCTCGCCTTGCCCGCGCAGGGGCTGGAGCGGGTGCTGGCGGCGACCGCCCTGACCCATGGGCTGACCCGCGCCGTGGAGCGGATCGGCCTCGGCTCGCTCCTTCTGTGCCTGCTGCTGGTGGCGGGCCTGTCGGCCGGCTTTGGCACGGTCATTGGCGTAGCCGGCATCGCGCTCAGCGCCACGCTCAGCGCCTCGGCCATGCTGCTGTTGCTGGCCGCGCGCGGCCATCTGGCCATGGACGGTCGCGTGCTGCGGCAACTGGCCGGCCTTGTGACGGCAAGCCTGCTCATGGCGGCGACCGTGTTCGGCCTCGCCGCAAGCTGGCCGGCGCCGCGGCCCCAGAGTCTTGCAGGGGTGCTGCATCTGGCAGCGCTCATCGGGGCCGGGATGCTTGTTTATGGAGGCGTCATGCTTGCGCTCATCCGGCGCGGGCGCAGATCGGGGAAGAACACATGACGGTGGACGTGCGTTTCCTTGCCTATCCGAGTGCCGATGGCCTTGCCCTGTTCGCCCGCCAATGGGGCGAGCCGCAGCCGCGCCTGCCGGTGGTTCTGCTGCCGGGCCTCACCCGCAATTCGCGGGATTTCGAGGCGCTTGCGGAAGCTCTGTCACAGCATCCCGAGACCCCCCGGCAGGTGATCGGCTTCGATTTTCGCGGGCGGGGCGGCTCGGCCTATGGGCCGGTTTCCACCTACACGCCGCTTCAGGAGGCGCAGGACACGCTGCGGGGGCTGGCCGCGCTGGGCATCTCGCGGGCCATCTTTCTCGGCACGTCGCGGGGCGGGCTGGTGATGCTGACTCTGGCGCTGCTGAAGCGCGTGGATCTGTTCGCGGGTGCCATCTTCAACGACATCGGCCCGGTGATCGAGCCGGCGGGCCTTGCGCGCATCGCCGGCTATGTGGGCAAGCCCGTGCCGGAGGACTGGCCGGGGATGGTGGCCGAGCTGAAGGCAACGCAGGGCTTTCTCTTTCCCGGCCTCTCGGACGAGGAGTGGGAGCGCTATGCCCGCCAGATCTATCGCGATGATGCCGGCCGGCCCCGCCTTGCCTACGATCCGGCGCTGGAAGAGGCGTTCCGGGCGTTCGATCCCGCCAAGCCGCTTCCCGATCTCTGGCCCGCCTTCGAGGCATTTGCGGACGTCCCGACCATGGTCGTCCACGGCGCCCTGTCGGACATCCTCTCGGAAGCGAGCGTGACGGAAATGGCCGCGCGCCATCCGGGCCTCATTGTCCACCGGGTGGAGGATCAGGGCCATGCGCCGCTGCTGTGGGATGCGGCCACGCAGGAGGCCCTGCGTACCTTCATGGATGGCATCGGCTGAGGCGGTTGCGCGCATGCCAGAGCGCATACCCTTGCATCACGGGGCGGGGGCTGGCATGACGCGCCTTCCTTATCTTCGGGCGGCGCCGCACGGTGCCGCTCTCATCGTGCGGGCGGTCCATACGCCCTTCAGGAGGTCGCCAATGGCGGCGGTCGCGGAACGCGTCTTCTCGGGCGTCCAGCCCACCGGCAATCTGCATCTCGGCAACTACCTCGGGGCGATCAAGCGCTTCGTCTCGTTGCAGGACAGCTACGAGTGCATCTATTGCGTCGTGGATATGCACGCCATCACCGTGTGGCAGGATCCGGCCGAGCTGAAGCGCCATACCCGCGAGGTCACGGCTGCCTTCATCGCCTGCGGTATCGACCCCAAGCGCCACATTGTCTTCAACCAGAGCCAGGTCTCGGGCCACGCCGAACTGGCCTGGATCTTCAACTGCGTCGCTCGCATGGGCTGGATGAACCGCATGACGCAGTTCAAGGAGAAGGCCGGCAAGGACCGCGAGAATGTCTCGCTGGGCCTGTTCGCCTATCCCAGCCTGATGGCCGCCGACATCCTGCTCTATCGCGCCACCCATGTGCCGGTGGGCGAGGACCAGAAGCAGCATCTGGAGCTGACCCGCGACATCGCGCAGAAGTTCAACGTGGACTTCGGGCCGTCCATCGTCGCCAACGGCCATAATGACACTTTCTTCCCGATGACCGAGCCGCTGATCGCGGGACCGGCCACGCGCGTGATGAGCCTGCGTGACGGGGCGAAGAAGATGTCGAAGTCGGATGCATCAGACAATTCGCGCATCAACCTCACCGACGACGCGGACACCATCGCCGCCAAGATCCGCAAGGCCAAGACCGATCCGGAGCCTTTGCCGTCCGAGGAAGAGGGCCTGAAGGCGCGTCCCGAGGCGGATAATCTCGTGGGCATCTATGCCGCGCTCAACGACACCACCAAGCAGGCGGTGCTGGGCGAGTATGGCGGCGGCCAGTTCTCTACCTTCAAGATGGCGCTGGTGGATCTGGCGGTGGCCAAGCTCGGCCCCATCGGCGAGGAGATGCAGCGCCTGATGGGTGATGTCTCGGCCATCGACGCCATCCTGTCGGAGGGTGCCGACCGGGCACGGGTGATCGCGGACAAGACCATCCGTGACGTGAAGGACATCGTAGGCATGGTTCGCGGCTGAGCGGACGGTTCATCTCAGAGTATGACACGGGGTGCGGGCTTTCGCCCGCGCCCCGTTGCCTTGTCCGGGCCATGGGGCCGGCCTAGATTTCCCCGTGAACAGGAGGCCCGCATGACGGCGAACGCGACCATCGACCCCACCGAAGTCGCCCGTTTCGACGCGCTCGGCGAGGCCTGGTGGGATCCCAAGGGCAAGATGGCGCCGCTGCACGCCATCAATCCCGTGCGCCTTGGTTTCGTGCGCGACGTGCTGGTGCGGCACTTCGGCCATGATGCCCGCAGCTTGCGCCCGCTCAAAGGTTTGCGCATCCTCGACATCGGTTGCGGCGGCGGTTTGCTGAGCGAGCCTCTGGCGCGCATGGGCGCCGAGGTGGTGGGCGTGGATCCCGCGCCCCAGAACATCGCAATTGCCTCCGCCCATGCGGCCGAGGCCGGAGTCGTGGTGGACTACCGGCAGGGCACCGCCGAAGAACTGGCGGATGCCGGCGAGCAGTTCGACGTGGTGCTGGCGCTGGAGGTGGTGGAGCATGTGGCCGATGTGGGCCTGTTCCTGCGCCGGGCCGGGGAGATGGTGAGCCCCAACGGGGTGATGATCGTCTCTACCCTCAACCGCACCGCCAAGAGCTTTGCGCTGGCCATCGTGGGCGCGGAATACGTGCTGCGATGGCTGCCGCGTGGTACCCATAGCTGGGACAAGTTCATCACGCCCGAAGAACTGGAGGCCGTGCTGGCGGCGGCGGGCTTCAGCGTGAGCGAGCTGGCGGGCATGGTCTACAACCCGCTCGGCGGCGAATGGCGGATCGCGGCGGATACGGACGTCAATTATTTCTCGGTGGCGACTCCCTCGGCCTGAGGCTGGCCCTCGGCCTGAGGCTGGCGCCCGGCGCTCAGCTGGCGGCGTCCTTCGGCTGAGTGGCGATGTCACCCCAGGGCAGGGCGCGGGCCGAGCAGGTCCGGTCGGCGATCACGCCCAGCACGGGCGGGACGGTCGAGTGTATGCCGAGGCGTTGCAGGACAAGCGTCTTGTAGAGGTCGGCTCGGGTGCGCCAGATGGGCTGGTCGTCGGTGACGGTGCCCGTATAGACGAAGAAGACATCGTCCTCCGGTGTCGCCAGATTGCGCACGACGCCGCTGTGCCAGCCTTGCGGAGCGACGATCGCCACCTGCATCTTGCACTTGGGGCCGGTGCCCTGCATCACCAGCAGATCCAGATCCTGCGTGGCGTTGCGCACGGTGATGCCGTTCTTCTTGAGGAACAGGGCAGTGCTCATCATCGTGGCCCGCAGCGGATCGGTCGCCGGGGCGGGAGCTTCGCTGCTCGGCAGCTTGAGCGCCACGCTCGCCAGGAGCAGGACCACGAAAGCTCCCTTAAGCATGGGCAAGGTTTCCCTGCCGGGGGTTGAGCAGGCGAATACCATACCAGCAGAACACCACCAGCGCGGCCGTGGTGATCCAGCTCACCACGGCATTGCCGATGGGGCCGTGCAGCAAGGCGTGATGGGTGGGATTGAGTGCCAGTATGACGAGGCGTGCCACGTTGAAACCGGCAACCATGATGCAGGCCAGGATGCCCCACAGAATGGCGGGGGCCGACCATGGCGTGCGGGAACCGGTCAGGAAGGCGATCCAGCACAGCTGGGCCAGCGTGATATTCGCCAGCGACGAGCAGGTGGGCGCGATCCACATCACGCCCGAGCCATCCAGATAGCGCACGGCATTGTCCACGTGGGTGGAGCCCACGAGCTTCGAGACCATGGTGGCGTCAAGGCGCAGGATCGGGCCGCTGAGCGCCGACAGCATCAGGCGCGCCCAGAGCATGGGAATGCTCAGCGCCAGCAGCAGCCATCCGGTCTCGCGCAGATGAGAGCCCTTCTCACCCGAGCACAGGAGGTAGATCGACAGGCCGCTGAGGGCCAGCCAGCTCATCTGTGCGATGGGAACGAAGAATGCGGCGAGGCAAATCGCGCCCACCACAAGATCAGGCCGTGTGACGGGCGCGTCGGTTTCTTTCCAGATCTGGGTCGGGACCATATAGATGGCAACCCAGACAATGGCGCTGATGTCGAATGTATTCATCAGCCCGGCGAACCAGCCGATATTGTGCGCGCTTTCAAGCACGCGGCTGATCAAGCCATTGGCGAATCCGATAAGAACCAGCGCGGCGAAGAAGTCCTTCCGCCGCAGCTGGCTAGCGAAGGCGTGGCGCGCCCAGGCGCGCGCGACGCTCAGCGACGGCGCTGCCATTTCATGGCCCTGTAGAAGCCGAAGGCCGCGAGCAGGGGCAGGCCTGCGGCGGCAATCGGGGCTGGCGCACCATGACTACCTCCGTGGCCGCCTCCATGGCCGCCACCACCACCGCCGAAGCTGATTTCGATGAAGCCGAAGTTGAACGTGAAAGCATTAGCCATGCTCACCGAGCTCAAACCTAGAATGGAAGTCAGCAGGATAAGGCGCAAGATACGCATAACACTCTTCCCAAAGCGATGTCATTACCGGCGTTGAGCTGGTTTGACGCACGGGTTGTGAGGGCGTTACTCGCTATCCCCACACTCATGTGTATATCGCTTAATGGCCAATGCGGCGAAGATGTCTTTCCGCCGCATCTGGCCTTTGGGTACGCTGAGCGCTCAGGCGTGCCTGGCGCTCAGCGCCGGCGCCGCCACTGGACGGCCTTGTAGAGACCGAGTGCAGCGAGCAGCGGCAGGCCCGCAGCGGCGACCGGGGCCGGCGCGCCGTTGCTGCCGCCGCCGCCGATATTGATGTCGATGATGCCGAGGTCGATCGAGAGAGCATTGGCCATGCTCACTGAACTCAGACCCAGGACGGCAGTCATCAGAACCAGACGCGCAAGATGCATGACACTCTCCCCAAGCGATAGCAGTACCGGCCATGGGCCAGTTCAAATTTTAGGTTTGTGGGTGGCGTTACTCTCGGCCCCCACCCCATGGGGTGTATTGCCTGCTATTGAGCTTCCACTTGAAGAAACTATACGCCTTTCATGCACTCATTACGAGTGATGGTGCCGGCGCATTACATCCGGAATGGAGCTTGCATTGAATGCAATGCAGCATGGCGTTCCGCATTCCTTGGCTAATGGTATCGGAATGGCGATCTATGGTGAAAAAGTGGTTTTGAGGTGTTGATTCATTTGCTAGCCCTCCATTCCAAAATGGCATCACAGGCGAAGAAAAGAGGGGAATTCGGTGTATTTGATGCGGTGCAATGCTCACACATATGCGTGATGCGGATACCGCTATTTGGTCTATTTGAATTTAAGGCAATACAATTATCGTCCTTTTACCGGCTCGAATGCAGGTTGATGGTATAATCGGCGTATCTAAAATGCTGGCTATATACGTCTATCCAGCGGGAGTATCCGCGATCATGCCGCTCATAGCCGGGCCCATACAGGCGGGGCGGGCGCGTTCGGTTTGATCTTGAGCTTCAGCTCAGGCAGTCGCAGCCTGTATCCTGTGGCGCAACTGGAAGAAGGGGCGGGCGCCCCGAGGGCACGCAGGTCCGCGATGTCGTCGGCGGAACGAGCGCGCTGCCGTTGCTTGATGTCTCGACGGCGCTACCGGCAGCAGACCCAGAGCTTCAGTTCCGGTCTTCCGGCAGCACGGGCAGGGGGAAGACCTCGACTTCGTCCTCGCGCAGCGCCTTCAGGTCCTCGGTAGAGGCTTCGCCATAGATGGACCGATGCTCAAGGGTACCCTCGTGCATCTGGCGCGCCATGTTGGCGAACTTGTCGCCCACATAGTCCGCATTGCTCGTCACATGGTCGCGCAACTCCCGCAGCAGGGTGCGGAAAGCCTGCTCCTGCTCGCCCATGAGCGCGACCGATGTCGGGGCCTCTTCCGCCGCCGGTGCCGATTGCGGGCGGCGGGCCGTGCCGCGATCCGTGCGCGAGACGGCAGGTGCCATCATGGCCTTCTCGACTTGCGTCGAGCCGCAGGTGGGGCAGCTCACGAGGTCGCGGCTCTTCTGGGCGTCGAAGCTGTCGGCGGAGGGGAACCAGCTGTCGAACGTGTGGTCCTGAACGCATTTCAACGTGTAGCGGATCACCTGGAAACTCCCACGGCGTGGAGGTGGCTGCTCGCGGCCTCCGCCATCTCGAACCGACGGCCATGGCGCAGGGCCGGCACGCGGCTGCGTGCGGCTTCCACCTCTGCCATGTCCAATTCCGCGAGGATCACGCCGGGATCGGTCCCGCCCTCGGCAATGACGCGTCCCCATGGATCCACCACCAGCGAATGGCCATAGGTCTCGCGCCCGTTCTCATGCCGTCCCCCTTGCGCAGCGGCCAGCACATAGGTGCCGGTCTCGATGGCGCGGGAGCGCAGCAGCACGTGCCAGTGTGCCTCACCCGTGGGCCGGGTGAAGGCGGAGGGCACGGTCAGCACCTGCGCGCCATTCTCCGCCAGCGCCCGGTAGAGGGCGGGAAAGCGCAGATCGTAGCAGATGGAGAGGCCGAGCTTGATGTCGTCCACGTCCGCCAGCACGGCCTGCTCGCCGGGACGGTAGGCGGTCGACTCGCGATAGCTCTCGCCATTTGGCAGGTCCACGTCGAACATGTGGATCTTGTCGTAGCGCGCGGTGATCTCGCCTTCGGGGGAAATCAGGAAGGCGCGGTTGGCTGCCCGCTTCTCCGACACCCGCACCGCCAGCGAACCGATGTGCAGATGGATGCCCAGTTCCCCTGCCAGCGCGCGGAAGGCGGCGAGGCCCGGATCTTCGGCCTCGTCCTTCAGGGTCTCGAACAGGACGGCGCGGTCCATCTCCATGAGATGGGTGGTCTCGGGCGTCTGCACGTAGCGCGCGCCCTCCTGCGCCGCCTCGCGGATCAGTGCGGAGGCAAGCTCGACGTTCGCGGCGATGTCGCGCCCGGAGCGCAACTGGACGAGCCCCACGCGCAGTCGCGGCTTGTCCTGTATCTCGGCACTGCTGGTCATCGGTCAGGCTCCCGGGAACGGCCGCGCCGTCCGCCGGGGAGGCCGGCGGCAGATGCGAGCTCAGGGACGGATGCGTCCAGAGAACGTTTCAGAGGCGGATGCACCGATCAGATCGCTTCAATCCGATCGGAGCCGGCTCTGGCCGTTCCTCTCACGGACGGCACAGGGAAGGCAAGCTGGCAGGAGCCCGCAGGGTTCCCCGGGCCGCGCCGGAGCGCGGCGTTCGGGGGCACTGTCAGGCGGCCATGAGGGCGTCGAGCCGGCCGGCGTCGTCCAGTGCATAGAGGTCGTCGCAGCCGCCCACATGGGTGTCGCCGATGAAGATCTGCGGCACGGTGGTGCGCCCGCCCGCCTTCTTCGCCATTTCCTGCTGGCCGGTCGGGTCGGTGGTCAGGTCGATTTCGGTGAAGGTCCAGCCCTTGCGCCGCAAAAGCTCCTTCGCGGCATGACAATAGGGACACCAATTCTTGGTGTAGATGACGATCGATTTCATGAGGTTCCTCATCGCGACGCGGCATGCCGTCACGAATTCGTCGCATGATAGCTCGGCTTAGATCGCGTCCACAACCCGTGCAAAGGTCAGGACATCGATGCGTGCCGCGCCGGCCCGGCGCAGCGTGCGGGCGCATGCTGCCACCGTCGCGCCGGTGGTGAACACGTCATCCACCAGCACCACGCGCCGGCCGGCGATCTTTGCGGCGCGGGCCGGGGGCACGTGGAATGCGCCCGCGACGTTCGCCCGCCGCTCCGCCCGGCTGAGCGAGACCTGCGAGGATGTGGCCTTGCGGCGGGTCAGGGCGTCGAGGGCCACGGGCGTGCCGCTCATGCGGGCGATATGCCGGGCCAGCAAGGCGGACTGGTTGAAGCGCCGCCGCCAGAGGCGCAGTGCATGCAGCGGCACGGGCACCAGCACCTCCGCCTCGGCGAGCAGTCCGCTGCCGACGCGGGCCATCATGCGGGCCATGGGCAGGGCCAAGTCCAGCCGATCCCCATATTTCAGGCCGTGCACGAGATCCTGCGATACCGGGCCGAACAGCACGGCGGCCCGTGCCCGGTCGAAGTCCGGCGGATCGGTGACGGCTTCCACGGAGAGGTGCCGCTCCGGGGTCTCGTAAGCGAAGGGGATGCCGAGCCGTTCGCAATAGGGGCGCTCAATGTGGCGCAGCCCGTTCCAGCAGGGGCCGCACAGGCCGCCGGCGGTCGTCACCATGCCCTTGCAGGAGATGCAGGTGGGCGGCAGGGCCAGATCGAGCAGGACGCGCCCGCCGGCTCGTGCGAGATGCCCGGCGCGGGTGCCTGTTCTCTCCAGCCAGCGCAAGCCCATATGAAGCCAGCCCTCCCCCCCGGCCACATGGTGCGCCGGAGAGGGGCGGGCGTCGAGCGGGAATCAGGGCCGCCAGCGCCGCAGTGTCAGGGCGTTGGCGATCACGCTGACGGAGGAGAGCGACATGGCCGCCGCCGCCACCATGGGCGAGAGCAGCAGGCCGAGCACCGGATAGAGCACGCCCGCCGCCAGCGGCACGCCCGCGCCATTGTAGATGAAGGCGAAGAACAGGCTGCGGCGGATGTTGCGCATGGTGGCGCGCGACAGGGAGCGGGCATGGGCGAGGCCGGCGAGATCACCCTTCAGCAGGGTGATGCCCGCGCTCTCCATCGCCACATCGGTACCCGTACCCATGGCGATGCCCACATCGGCGGCGGCAAGGGCGGGGGCGTCGTTCACGCCGTCGCCGGCCATGGCGACCACTTCGCCCTTGGCCCGCAGGCGTTGCACCACCTCGGCCTTGCGGTCGGGCAGGACGCCGGCTTCCACCTCGGTGATGCCGAGACGCCTGGCTACGGCTTCGGCGGTGGTGCGCATGTCGCCGGTGAGCATCACCACCTTCACCCCTTCAGCGGCAAGCGCCTTCAGGGCGTCGGGCGTGGTGGCCTTCACCGGGTCGGCGATGGCGATGAGGCCGGCAGGAGCGCCGTCTAGGGCGGCGAACACGACGGTGGCGCCTTCCATCCGCAGCCCCTCCGCCTCGGCGGCGAGGGTGTTGGTGGCGATGCCCCGCTCGGCGAGAAAGTCGGCATTGCCGATGAGGAGCCGGCGTCCCTCCACCGTGCCGCTCACGCCCTTGCCGGCGGGGCTGTCGAAGTCCTGCGCTTCGGCGAGTGTGAGGCTCCGGGCCTTGGCTTCCGCGACGATGGCGTTGGCCAGGGGATGCTCGCTCGCCCTCTCGAGGCTGGCGGTGAGGCGCAGCAGATCGTCTTCCGGCAGGCCGGTGGCGCGGATGGCAGTGACCTTGGGCTTGCCCTCGGTGAGGGTGCCGGTCTTGTCCACCACCAGCGTCGTCACCTTCTCCATGCGCTCCAGCGCTTCGGCGCTCTTGATCAGGATGCCCGCCTGCGCCCCGCGCCCGACGCCCACCATGATGGACATGGGCGTGGCGAGGCCGAGCGCGCACGGGCAGGCGATGATGACCACCGACACGGCGGCCATGAGCGCGAAGCTGATGCGCGGCTCCGGCCCCACCCACATCCACACGACGAAGGCGGCCACCGCCGCCAGCAGCACCATCGGCACGAAGAAGCCGGACACCTGATCGGCAAGCCGCTGGATGGGCGCGCGCGAGCGCTGGGCCTGCGCCACCATCTGCACGATCTGGGCGAGCAGCGTCTCGCGGCCCACCTTGGTGGCGCGCATGACGAAGCCACCGGAGGCCACCAGCGTACCGGCGATCACCGCGCCACCCGGCTCGCGGGTGACGGGCAGGGACTCGCCGGTGACGAGGGATTCATCAAGAGCGGCGCGGCCTTCCTCCACGACCCCGTCCACCGGCACCTTCTCGCCGGGGCGCAGGCGCAGACGGTCGCCGGGGTGGATGGACTCGATGGCCACATCCTCGTCGTTGCCATCGGCCGTGATGCGGCGGGCGGTCTTGGGGGTTAGGCCGAGCAGGGCCTTGATGGCGCCCGAGGTGGCCTCGCGGGCACGCAGTTCCAGCACCTGTCCCAGCAGCACCAGCACGGTAATGACCGCCGCCGCCTCGAAATAAACAGGCACGGCGCCGCCATGGCCACGAACGGCATGGGGGAACAGGCCGGGCAGGAAGGTGCCGGCGAGGCTGTAGAGGAAGGCGACGCCCATGCCCAAGGCAATGAGCGTGAACATGTTGAGGTTGCCGGTCTTCACCGAGGCGACGCCACGCTGGAAGAAGGGCCAGCCCGCCCACAGCACCACCGGCGTGGCGAGCAGGAACTGGACGTAATTGGAGACTTGCGGGTCGAGCAGGTGCAGGCCGAAGAGATGGCTGCCCATCTCCAGCACGAACACCGGGAGTGTGAGTGCGAGGCCGATCCAGAAGCGGCGGGTCATGTCGATCAGTTCGACATTCGGTCCATCGTCGAGGCTGGCGACCTCAGGCTCCAGCGCCATGCCGCAGATGGGGCAGGTGCCGGGGCCGACCTGACGGATCTCCGGATCCATGGGGCAGATGAAGATCGTGCCTTCCGGGACATCCTCCACCGAGGGCCTGCCGCCATCGGTGTAATGCTCGGGGTGGGCGTCGAACTTGGTCTTGCAACTGGCGGCGCAGAAATAGACCGTCTGGCCTTTGTGCTCGGATTTGTACTTGGCGGTGGCCGGGTCCACGTCCATGCCGCAGACCGGATCTTTCACGAGGCCGGCGACGGGGGCGGCGTGGTCGTGATGATGGGCATGGTCATGGTCATGCCCTCCGCAGCAGGACGTGCTCTTGGTCTGTGCGATCGTCTTGGCCTGCGCATCCGCCTTCGCCTGCTCGCGTGCGGCGGCCTTGGCGAGCTGGGCTTCCGGGTCGGCCTCGAACTTGGTCTTGCAGCCGTTGCAGCAGAAATAGAAGCTCTTGCCCTGATAGGTGGCGCGGTGCTTGGCGGTGGCGATGTCCACGCTCATGCCGCACACCGGATCAATCGCCTTGGGCGGCAGGTCGAGCGCAGGCGGCGCCGCGCCACCACAGCAGTCGCCATGGCCTTCCGCTGTCGGCTTGGCCTTGGGCGACAGGTCCAGTGGCTGCGGGGCGGCCCCCGCGCAGCAATCCCCGCCGTGGGCGACGGGCGCGGCTTTCGCGGTCAGGTCGAGCGGGAGGGGGGCCTTGCCGCCGCAGCAGGAGCCGTGCGTCTCGCCGGACTCTGGAGTGCCGACGTCGGGGGAAGAGTGATCGTGCGTCATGACGCCTCCAGCGGAGCGGAGTTCTGTTTCCCGGAGATGCGCGGCCGGCGCCTTGCGCTGCATCACATCTCACTACCCCCTGGGGGTATCTCATCTTGCCTTTTATACCCTTGGGGGGTATCTCATCAAGTATGAAAGAGCCCGCCCGATCTTCCGTGTTGAAACGGCTGAACCGCATCGAAGGACAGGTGCGGGGCATTTCCCGCATGGTGGAGGAAGATCGCTACTGCATCGACATCGTCACCCAGATCGCCGCCGTGCGCGCCGCCCTGCGCCGTGCGGAGGAAGAGGTGCTGCGCGATCACGTGGGCCATTGCGTCGCCCATGCCATCCGCTCCGGCGATCCCGACGAGCAGGCGAAGAAGATTGACGAACTGATGGACGTGCTGGTGCGCAGCGAGCGGTAAGCGTATTCCGCGCCCGTTGCCCCGGATGCCTTTGAGAGATTGGATCAGAGCTGATGTTTCTTCGCCATCTTTCCGCATTCGCCGCGGGTGCTCTGGGGCTCCTCGCTCTCGGCTCCGGCGCTCTGGCTGATACCTATTGCCAGTCGGACGAGACCGCCGTTTTCTCCTGCGACTTCGGCAGCCACACCGGCTCGGTCTGCGCCTCGCAGGACATCGGGCCGGGCAAGGGACGTCTCACCTATCGCTTCGGCCATCTGGACCGGGTGCTCATGGCCTATCCGCCCGCCGGAACCGTGCCCGCGAAAGCCTTCACCTCTGGTGCTTTCATGGTTTCGGGCGGCGGCGGGGCATGGCTGCGGTTCGAGGACCAGAAGATCCGCTACACTGTCTTCACCGCGATCGGAAAATGGAACCCGCGTGGCGGCCCGCTGGAACTGGCGGGCGTGGTGATGGAGCAGAACGGCAGGGAGCCGGTGAGCATGGCGTGCCGGGGAGAGGTCATCAACGAGCTCGGCCCGGCCTTCTTCGAACAGGCCGGCCTGAAGGCGGCGGGCGAATTCGAGATTCCCAAGACTTTCCTGCCCCGATAGTCAGGCTGCCAGCGCTGCGATCACTGCGTTGAGGACCGGGAAGCCGGGCGGCAGGACCTTCAGGCGCGTGCCGTCGAGCCGCACCAGCCCTTCCTCGGCCAGAGCCTCAATGCGTGAGGGGGCGATGGGCGTGCCGCCCAGCATGGCATGGCGGGCGAGGTCTACGCCTTCCGCGAGCCGCAGGCCCATGAGCAGCATCTCGTCCGCCTGCTCGGGCCGGGTCAGAACCTCTTCGGACACCATGCCGTGCCCGTTGGCCTCCACCGCCTTGAGCCAGCCCTCCGGATGGCGCTCGGTGAAAGTGGCGCGGCGCTCGCCGTTCATCCCTACGCGCCCGTGCGCACCGGGGCCGACGCCCGCATAAAGCCCATAGCGCCAGTAGACGAGATTGTGCCGCGCCTCTGCACCGGGCCGGGCGTGGTTGGAAATCTCATAGGCGGGCAGGCCGGAGGCGGTGGTGATCTCCTGCGTCATGTCCCACAGGGCGCGGGCATGGTCGTCGTCGGGGATGATCAGCTTGCCGGCGGAATACAGCTTCTCGAACGCCGTGCCGGGTTCGATTGTGAGCTGATAGAGCGAGAGGTGTTCACAGCCCTCGTCGATGGCGCGGGAGAGTTCGCGCGCCCAGTCCTGCGGGTTCTGGTTCGGGCGGGCATAGATGAGGTCGAACGACACCCGGTCGAAGATGGAGCGGGCGATGCCGACCGCACCCATGGCTTCGTCCACGGTGTGCATGCGGCCGAGCTTCTTCAGCTCGTCGTCATTCATGGCCTGTACGCCCAGCGAGACGCGGTTCACCCCCGCCGCGCGATAGCCCCGGAAGCGGCCGGCCTCCACGCTGGTGGGGTTGGCCTCCAGCGTGATCTCGGCGTCAGGCGCCAGCGACCAGGCTTCGCGGATGGCATCGAGGATCGCGGCCACCGTCTCCGGCGCCATGAGCGAGGGCGTACCGCCGCCGAAGAACACGCTGCCCGCCGTGCGCGGCCCGGTCATGGCGCGCATATGCGCGATCTCGCGCCGGAAGGCGGCGACATAGCGCGCCTGATCCGGCGGGGCATGCCGCACGTGGCTGTTGAAGTCGCAATAGGGGCATTTGGCCAGGCAGAAGGGCCAATGCACATAGACCCCGAAGCCGCCGGCGGTGTCGTCCGCCGGCGCCGTGTCCTGAAGCAGAACCTGCGCCATCAGCCCTCGAGGCAGGCCAGCGCGAGCTGGCGGAAGGCGCGGGCGCGGTGGGAGAGGCCGAGGCCCAGCGGCGGCATGGAGTGCTTCTCCTCCGAGGTCATCTCGCCGAAGGTGCGGGTATGGCCCTCCGGCAGGAAAAAGGGATCATAGCCGAAACCGGCGTTGCCGCGCGGCGGCCACACCACTTCGCCCTCGATGATGCCCTCGAACTCCTCCAGATGCCCGTCCGGCCATGCGATGCAGAGCGCCGAGACGAAGCGCGAGGTGCGCTGGGCCGGCTCGGTGGCGCCACGCGCGACCATCTCCTCATGCACCTTGCCCATGGCCATGCGGAAGTCCTTCTGCGGGCCTCCCCAGCGGGCGCTGTAGATGCCCGGCGCGCCGTCGAGCGCGTCCACCACGATGCCGCTGTCATCGGCAAACGCCGGCAGGTTGGCGGCCCTGGCGGCCGCCTCCGCCTTGATGCGGGCATTGGCCCGGAAGGTGGTGCCGGTCTCGTCCGGCTCCGGCAGGTTGAGTTCGCCCGCCGACACCGCCTCGATGCCGTAGGGCGCAAGAAGCTCCTGCATTTCCTTCAGCTTGCCCGGATTGTGGGTGGCGATGATGATCCGGCCTTCCAGCTTCCGGCTCATGCCTTAAGCGCCAGCTTCTGCAGTTCCACCAGCTCGTTCACGCCCTTGCGGGCAAGGCCCAGCAGGGAGAGCAGTTCGTCCTGCGAGAAGGGGGTCTTCTCGGCGGTGCCCTGGATTTCCACGATGCCGCCGGAGCCGGTCATGACGAAATTGGCGTCGGTCTCGGCCTTGCTGTCCTCGGGATAGTCGAGGTCGAGCACCGGGGCGCCCTCATAGATGCCGCAGGAGATGGCGGCCACATGCTCCTTGAGCGGGATCGTCTTCAGCATGGAGCGCTGGTACATCCAGTTCAGGCAGTCATGCAGGGCCACCCACGCGCCGGTGATAGCGGCGGTGCGGGTGCCGCCGTCGGCCTGGATCACGTCGCAATCCAGCGTGATCTGGCGCTCGCCGAGGCCGACCAGATCGGTGACGGACCGCAGCGAGCGGCCGATGAGGCGCTGGATTTCCTGCGTGCGGCCGGACTGCTTGCCGGTGGTCGACTCGCGGCGGGTGCGCTCCAGCGTGGCGCGCGGCAGCATGGAATATTCCGCCGTCACCCAGCCCCGGCCCTGACCCTTCAGCCACGGCGGCAGGCGCTCTTCCAGCGTGGCGGCGACCAGCACATGGGTATCGCCGAACTTCACGAGGCAGGAGCCCTCGGCATGGCGCAGCACGCCCCGTTCGAAGGAGACGGCGCGCATCTCGTCATTGGCGCGGCGGCTGGGGCGCATGGGCTTTTCCAATCGTTCCATTTGGGTTCGGCCGCTTTTTAGGCGGGCGGGCCGCACGGAGCAAGGGCGGTATCACCCATGGTTCCGCCAGCGGGCGCGATGCGGCGGTCTGTCGTTGCGGAAGGTGCGGGGCGACGTGATAGATTCGGCCTGTATCGGGTGCGTGGGAGGAGGCTGCGATGGCACGGGACGCGAGGGACGGGAATGTGGGGACGGAGCGTGGCAGGAGCGGGCTCCCGCTGCTGCTGAGTGCCGCCTTCTTCGTCTTCACCGGCCTCGTCTCGGTCTATCAGCTCTGGATCGCATGGGCCGCCGGCACGGTGTGGATCGGCGGCGGCCTCGGCGGGGGCGACTGGCACAGCTATGCCCGATCGCAGGGCGAATATTGGTTGGGAGTCGGCATCTGGACGTTCTGCCTCGCCGGCTCGATCTGGTTGGGAGGCATTGCGGTGCGGCGTCTGTTCATCCCGCGCAGCTGAATGGTCTATAAAGTCGGACAGGCCTTCAGTGTGTTCGGGGCGAACCATGAGTGTGGATGGGCGGGGATCAGGCGAGGACAGCGGCAGGGCGGCGCGCCTTCAGGTGCCGTCATGAACGGCCGGTGGCCGGCTTGGATACAGCCGTTCGTCTTCACCATTGCAGCTTGCGTGTTCCCGGTGATCGCATGGTCGTCGGCGCGGAACTTCTGGATCCTGATGGCAGAAGGGCGCTTCCAGTGGACGGTCGGATCGAAGCAGGTCTGGGTCCGCACCAGCGAAGTTCCCGAATTGTACTGGCAGGCGTTCGCGCGTCTGGGCCTCGAACTGCTTTTCAGCCTGTTCTGGATCGCGGCGTTCCTGTTCTTCTTCGTGATGTACGTCCGTCGCAGGCGCGCCGAGGCGGAATCGTCCGCTCCGCGGAAGCCTACCGCCATCCGCAGCCCCGTGGACGCGCCGCGTTCCGCTCCCCATATTAAACGACCGACGTCACCGGAGCGCGGCCGTGCCGATTGAACCGATCCTCTCGCCTTTCTCTGCTGCCCTGGCCCAGATCGACGAGCGCTCGCGCGAAATCTTCCGTCAGATCGTGGAGAGCTATCTGGCCACCGGTGAACCGGTGGGCTCGCGCAATATCGCGCGCCTGATCCCCATGACCCTTTCACCCGCCTCGGTTCGCAACGTCATGGCGGACCTTGAGGCGGCCGGCCTCATCTATGCCCCGCACACCAGTGCCGGGCGCCTGCCCACCGAGCGCGGCCTGCGCTTCTTCGTGGATGCGCTGCTGGAGATCGGCGACGTTACCGAGCGCGACCGGCGCAATATCGAAGCGCAGGTGGCCGCAGCCGCCAAGGGGCATACGGTGGAAGGCGTGCTGCAAGAGGCCTCCTCGCTGCTTTCGGGCCTTGCGCGGGGGGCGGGCGTCGTCACCGCCGCCAAGACCGATCCGCGCCTGAAGCATGTGGAATTCGTGCCCCTCGATCTCGGTCGGGCGCTCGTTATCCTCGTGTCCGAGGACGGGCAGGTGGAAAACCGTGTACTGCCCTTGCCTGCCGGCCTGCCCGGCTCGGCGCTGGTGGAGGCGGGGAATTTCCTCAATGCCCATATCCGCGGCCGGACGCTGGGCGAGGCGCGCTCCGAGATGGAGACGCTGCTGGCGGACCTGCGCCGCGAGCTCGATACGCTGACCGCCCGCGTGGTGGAGGAGGGGCTGGCCTCCTGGTCCGGGGACGGGCCGGGCGAGCGGAAGCTGATCGTGCGTGGACAGGCCAAGCTGCTGGAAAACCTCAATGCCCTTGAGGATCTGGAGCGCATCCGCCTGCTGTTCGACGATCTGGAATCCAAGCGCGACGTGGTGGATCTGCTCGGCCGCGCCGAGGAAGGCCATGCCCTGCGCATCTTCATCGGCTCGGAGAACAAGCTGTTCTCCATGTCCGGCTCCTCCACCATCGTCGCGCCCTATCGCGACGGGCAGGGACGGGTGGTGGGCGTGCTTGGCGTCATCGGCCCGACACGGCTCAATTATGGTCGGATTGTCCCCATGGTGGACTTCACGGCGCGGGTGGTGAGCCGGGTTCTTGGCTCTCCCGGAGCCGATGCGGCTTGATTTTTCGGGCCGCTCCCCCGATATGCGGAACAAATTCGTGATCAGTCCGGCCGCATGGGAAGCGGCGCGGGCGTGAAGAGGACTAGCGCATGAGCGATCAGGGTAACGCCGCTGGCGAGGAACACCGCATGAATGCCGCGGTCGAGCCCGAGCACGCCGAGGCGACGGAAAGCGTCGATGCCTTCCAGGTCGAGAAGGAGCGCCTCGAAGCCGAGGTGGCATCCTTCAAGGACAAGTATCTGCGGGCTTTCGCCGAGGCCGAGAACATCCGCCGCCGCGCCGATCGCGAGATTGCGGATGCCAAGGTCTATGGCATCGCCTCTTTCGCCCGCGACGTTCTGAACGTGGCCGATGACCTTGCCCGCGCGCTCGCCGCCGTGGATGCGGAGACCCGCGAGACCGCCGAGGGCGCCCTCAAGGGGCTCATCGACGGCATCGAGCTGACCGAGCGCAGCCTGTTGAAGAACCTTGAGAAGCACGGCGTGCGCAAGGTCGAGCCGGTGGGCGAGAAGTTCGATCCCAACCTGCATCAGGCCATGTTCGAGGTGCCCGATCCCTCCGTGGTCGCCGGCACCGTGGTGCAGGTGGTGCAGTCCGGCTACGTGATCGGCGAGCGCGTGCTGCGGCCGGCTCTCGTGGGCGTGGCCCGTGGCGGCCCGAAGGCGGCGCCTGCGGCGGAAGCCCCGGCCGGCGAGAATTCAGCCTCCTGAGGCCGGTCAACAGGTCAACCGAAATGAAAATGCCGCCTCGGTTTGAGGCGGCATTTTTGTTTGCTGAGAGGGGTTCTGGAGATCAGCGGCTTTCCGGGCCGCCGGTATCCACGCCGTCGCGGATACCGCGCAGGCGTCCGTAGTAATCGGTGAAGGCGTCTGCCTTCACCACGCCCATCATGCGCATGTAGCCATTGGTGCCGAAGCGGATCCACTGGACGATCTTCACCGGCGCTCCGGTCTGTCCGTCCTTGGCGTTGGCCATCACCTCGAAGCCCGGCATGTTGTTGATGCGCAAGGGTTCCGCGCGCTCGATCTTGAGATCGCGGAAGCCCGGCGTTGTGGTCAGCGTGCGGACGGAGAAGGTCGCCCGCTCATCGTCGCGCACGGAGCCGGCGGCCACCGAGATCACGAACAGCGGCTGGGCCGCGGCGTCGAACTCGTTCTTCGGCCCGTCGGTGAGGAAGGCAGCGGTGTTGCCGAGCACCCGCAGGAGGCGGAAGCCCTCCAGATTGGTCAACTGGAAGGGGAGGGCCTTGAGCTGCTCCTCGGCGGTCGGCGGGGCGCGGAAGGCCAGCGTGGACAAGGTGGTGCGCACCACCTGATCCGGCAGGGCGGCGGCGTTGGCCTCGGGCACCTGCACGGTGATGAGGGCGGTGCCCTTGTCCGAACCCGCCAGCAGCACCCATTTGCGGACCTGGATCGGACCCACGGTCTGGGTGCCCGTCACCAGCACATTCTTGATGTCCTTCAAGGGGATGTTGTCGCGCTTCTCGACCGCGATGCCCTTGGTGCCGAGGGCGGCGTCGGTAAATCCGGCGGCCACCTGCTCATAGGCCTCCGGAGGCATTTCCACGATCAGGATGGAGGCGGACTTGGCGCGATCCTCGAAGCCGGGGAAGGTGGTGGCCTCGCCCATGCCTTCCGGCGGCACGAGGCCCACCAGCGAGCCGCGCGGGAACTCGGCTTCCGCAGCAAGGGCAAGGCTTCCGGAGACCAGAAGCGCGGCGAGGGCCAGCGACAGGCGGGCCAGCGGCAAAGGCATGAAAGTCTCCTGAACCCTGAAATATCGGGCGTTTCTGGGCGCTGAAGCGGGCTAAAGCGTGGCATCCGGCGGGGTGACGCGCCGAAGCGTCAGGTTGATGCGGCCCGGCGCGCCCAGCAAAGTGGAGGTGCCCGGCAATATGCGGTCCACCCCATGGAAGGCGAGGCGGCTGCGGCCGGCCAGCAGCACCGCATCGCCCGAGGTAAGGCGCACGGAATGCGTTGAGCCGGAACGGTTTTCACCGCCGATACGGAAGAGGGCCGTATCCCCCAGCGAGAGCGAGAGGACGGGGGCGGAGAGGTCGGTCTCGTCGCGGTCCTGATGCAGGCCCATGCGGGCGTCGGGAGCATACCAGTTGATCAGGCAGGCTTCCGGCGGTGCGGGGTGGCGGGTCAATTGGTCCCAGAGGTCCAGCAGGCTCCGGGGAATGGGGGGCCAGGGGGCGCGGGTGTCGGGATGGAAGGGCTGGTAGCGATAGCCGGAGACATCCGCCACCCAGCCCAAAGGCCCGCAATTGCTCATCTTTACGGACAGGGGCTTGCCAGTGCGGGGCATGGCGGGGGCGAACAAAGGCGCCTCCCGCAGGAGGCCGCGCACCTCTTCCACCAGCGCTTCCTGGGCCGGGCGATCCAGCAGTTCCGGCCACCACAGGCAATCGGGGGCGATTTCGATGCTCTGCGGCACAGGTGGCGCTTCCTTTATTCGTTTCGTTTTATGCGGTGATAGTTTCAAGAAAAGCGCTGTGCGTCCAATCCATTCGACGGTGTTTGCAAAGAAAAGACGCGGTCTTCGATTGCGGCTGAAATGGGGTATTTCATGACTGAAGCGCAGGCGTGGGGAACGGCTCCTTGCCGGGGGCGTTCTCGATGCTGACAACAGACAGGGAGACTTCCATGTCCCAGCATTTCCGCCGCCCGCTCATGGGCGCCGCCCTCCTCGCCGCCCTTGTGGGCACCACTGCCGCGGCCTCGGCGCAGACCGCCGTCATCGTCACCCAGCCGCAGGTGGTCACGCCCCAGACGGTGGTGACGACGCCCGATCGCTATGTGCTCGTGACGCCGGAGCAGAACACGTACATCCAGCGCTATGTGGTTGAAAATCCTGCGCCGCGCACCAGTTTCTCCAGTTCGTCCTACCGCCCGGCGGTGGGCACGGAGCTGCCTGCGGGTGTCGCCGTCCAGACCTTCCAGCCCGGCAGCTATGGCGGCTTCGAGGCCCAGCGCTACGGCTACATCCTGACCGACACGGACCAGACCGTGCTGGTGGATCCCGGTACCCGGCGGGTGATTCAGGTCCTGCCCTGAGCCCCTTCGCCAGGACCGGATGAGCATGGCCTGAAATGGCACGCTGTCACACGGACAGGCGGGGATGGCACATGCTTGTCCCCGGCTGTCCGTGCCATGTTCCCCTGTCCCTGTGGGCATGGAACAGGGACATGGCCCCCGGATGGGACATTGCGGGATGGATGGCGTGCGATGTTTCTCGCCACTGAGCGAGGATAATCAATCTCTTGCGATTTAACGGTCAGGTCGCGCGCCCCACCGTCGCGTCTCTTCCGCGACCGCGCTTGCCCCCTCTCGCCCCGCCGGGAGGCTGTCACCCCATAAATGATGCAATGCTCAATACCTGCACGCCGGCCGCACTCATGTCGGCCCGTGCCTTGTCCAGCGAGCCATGGGTGTCGATGGCCCGGCAGGCATCCTCGATCACGTAAGTGGTGAAACCCTCGGCAACCGCGTCCACCGCCGACCA
Source organism: Azorhizobium oxalatiphilum (assembly GCF_014635325.1). Classification (GTDB taxonomy): domain Bacteria; phylum Pseudomonadota; class Alphaproteobacteria; order Rhizobiales; family Xanthobacteraceae; genus Azorhizobium; species Azorhizobium oxalatiphilum. The sequence goes on from NZ_BMCT01000001.1 coordinate 70,279, forward strand.
GGCGACGCAGAAATCCAGCGCCAGCCCCATCAGCACCACGTTGGAAATGCCCCGCGCCCGCAGATAGCCGGTCAGGCCCGTGGGGGTGGTGCGGTCGGCCTCGGTGAAGGTGGAATAGCTGTCCACATGGTGGTGGTGGCCCTTGCGGATCACCAACTGCGCCTTGGGGATGGCGAGCCCCGGCGCCAGCTCGGCGCCGGGCGTGCCGCGCACGCAATGGTCCGGCCACAGCGCCTGCGGGCCATAGGGCAGATCGATCAGCTCCAGCGGCGCCTTGCCGGGATGGCTGGAGGCGAACGAGATGTGGCCCGGCGGATGCCAATCCTGCGTCAGGACCACGGTCTCGAATGTGTCCCCCAGCCGGTTGGCCAGCGGCACCACGTGATCCCCATCGGGCACGGCCAGCGCGCCGCCGGGCAGGAAATCCACCTGAAGATCCACGGCGATCAGGGCGGTGGTGGCGTCACGGGGCGGGAGAAGGGACACGGCGACACTCCGGGCTCGGGTATGGGGGCAGTGAAGAGGCAGGCAGAGGGTGAAGGCCACCCTCGCCCTTTCGTTCCGGCGCAGAGCCATCCCGCTGCCACGCCGGGTGACGCTGCGCCCTGCGCCTTGAGGCAGCGGAAGAGGCAACATAAGGTATGGTTTCTACAGCAGAATCAAGGCGGTATCGGGTTCGTGCGGATCCCGGTCGCCGGGCAGGCTTTCAACGGAGCATGTGACGGATGGCGGGACAGCAGAGCCGATGGATTGCGCGCGGTGCCCACGCGTTTCCTGTCTTCGCGTTTCCTGCCTTCGCCGGTCTTGCCCCTGCTGTCCTTGCCCTTGCTGTCCTTGTGGCCGGAGCTTTCGCCCCGCATCCCGCGCGGGCGCAGGAGCCGCAGGCGCAAGCGGTGGATGGCCTGCCCGGCGTGGCGCTGAAGCTGGTGCCGCCGGCGGGCCTGTGCCGGGTGGATCCGGTGGAGGACGAGGAGGCGTTCGAGGCGGCGGCCGGGCTGCTGGGCAGCGAGATGCTGGCGCTCTGGTTCACCTGCGCGGATCTGGCCCGCTACCGGGCGGGGGAGGACGGGCGGCCGGCGCGCTGGATGTATGTGCTGGTGCAGCGTGACGGGAAGGGGCAGGTGCGCCCGCTGCCGAACATCACCCGGCAGGAGGCGTTCGACCGCTGGGCCGACGCGTGGGAGAACGAGGCCGAGGCGCGCATCGCGCAGGCCAGGAAGAAGCTGCGCGCGGAGCTGGATCTGGAGGCGGCCGAGATCGGCAAGCCGCAGATCTTCGGCCCCGATGGCACCGCCATCTATCTGGCCATGCCGGGCCAGCTCACCGATGCCGGCGCGGCGCAGCCGACGCGGGTGGCCTCGGTGTCGGGCTGGTCCATGATCCTGAACTACCGTCTCGGCATCGGCCTTGCCGAGCGTGATGCGGGAGCCGAGCGTTTCCCCGCTATGGTGGACGAGGTGCGGGCGGTGATGATGTCACTGGACCGCCTGTCGGTGGCGACACCGGGGCGGTGAGGGCGCCCCGTCATTCCGGCTCGCGGCATCTGCTGATGGTCTGCTCAGCAGGGGAGCTACAGCGCCTCATCCATCCAGAAACACATACAGTTCCCTGATCTTCCCATCCCGCACCAATGCGAAGTCGGTGCCGGTGACGCGGTGCGGATCTTCGGCCGGGCCATAGGTCCAGTTGAGGCGGCCGGCGCCATCCTGTGCATTGCCGACGGTCTGCACCTCGCCCGCCGCTGCGAAGACGAAGCCGGGGGTGGCCGCCTGCACGGCGGCGGCGGCAGCGTCTATGCCGTCCCGGCCACTGTGGATGCGGCCGTGATCGCCGAATACCGCGCCCTCGGCATAGAGGGCGTCCACGGCGGCGCGGCGTGGGGCCGGGTCTCGGCCGCCGAACACGTCCAGCAGGTTGCGGGTCATCAGGCTCTGGATGGTCTCGCTCATGATGGGGCTCCCGGAAATGAAGGGCATGAAAGGACTGAAGGAAGGTACGGCGGGCGCCGGGTGTCTTTCCCCGGTGCCCGCCCGGTGGTCAGATCTGCGTCATGCCGCCATCGACGAACAGTTCGGCGCCATTGATGAAGCTGGCGGCGTCGGAAGCGAGGAACATCACCGCCTTCGCCACGTCCTCCGGCTGGCCCACGCGCCCGGCGGGGATGGAGGCCAGCATAGAGGACTTCACGCCTTCCGCCTGCGCGCCGCCGCCGAACAGGTCGTTGAGGCCGGCGGTGTCGATCACGCCGGGGCTCACCACATTCACCCGGATATGACGGTCCTTCAGATCGAGGATCCAGTTGCGGGCGAAGTTGCGCACCGCCGCCTTGGTGGCGCTGTAGACGCTGAAGGCCGCATTGCCCGTGGAGCCCGTCACCGAGCCGGTCAGCACCACCGAAGCGCCGTCCTTCAGCAGGGGCAGGGCCTTCTGTACGGTGAACAGCACGCCCTTCACATTGGTGGCGAAGGTGTCGTCGAAATGGGCTTCGTCAATGGCGCCCAGCGGGGCGAAGCCGCCACCGCCCGCATTGGCGAACAGCACGTCGATCTGGGCATGGCGCTGCTGGACGGCGTCATAGAGCTTGTCGATGTCGGCGAGCTTGGACATGTCGGCCTTCACGCCGACCACGTTGCCGCCGATAGCCTTCACTGCCGCGTCCAGCGCCTCCTGCCGGCGGCCGGTGATGAAGACGAAGGCGCCCTCGTTCGCGAACGCCTTGGCGGTACCGAGACCGATGCCGCTGGTGCCGCCGGTGACGATGACGACCTTGTTCTGGAACGTGTTCATGATCCTGTCCTGTCTCTTGGCTTGGGAGGCGGATGGGGTGTGGTCAGACCCGATCCGGCTCCCGCGGCGGCCCGTGCCGTCGTTGATGAAATAGAGATAGATCCAGAACGCTGATGCCTGTAGCCGGCATTTGTGGCACGTATCGTTCCACTGATGGAACGATGGCGGCCCATGGCTGATCTCAACGACTATGCTTTCTTCGCGCAGGTAGTGGCCCATGGCGGCTTCGCCCCGGCGGGCCGCGCCCTGCGCATTCCCAAGTCCAAGCTCAGCCGCCGCATCGCGGCGCTGGAGGCGCGGCTCGGCGTGCGGCTGATCGAGCGCTCCTCCCGGCGCTTCCGCGTCACCGAGGTGGGGCTGGCCTTCCATGCCCGCTGCCGAGCCATGCTGGAGGAGGCGGAGCAGGCGGAAGCGCTCGTTGCGCAGGCGCTCAGCGAGCCCGCCGGGCTGGTGCGCTTCAGCAGCCCCACCGGTCTCGTGGAGGTGCTCTCGCCGGGTCTGCCGGTCTTCCTCGCCCGCCATCCCAAGGTGCGCCTTCAGGTGATCGCCGCCGACCGGCCGGTGGACCTGATCGCCGAGCGCATCGACGTGGCGCTGCGGGTGCGGGTGGACCTTGCCACCGATGCCTCGCTGACCATGCGCACGCTGGGCCGCTCCCGCCGCATTCTCGTGGCCGGGCGGGGAATGGCGAACCGGGCGGGGGCGGACATCGCGGCGCTCGCCGACCTGCCGACGCTGGGGTCCGGCGAGGAGATTGGCGAGACGGTGTGGGATCTGGTGGGGCCGGACGGGCTGGTGAGGCACCATCGCCATGAGCCGCGCATGACCTGTACCGATTTTGCGGCCCTGCGCGAGGCGGCCGGCGCCGGGCTCGGCGTGGCGCTGCTGCCGGATCACGTCTGCCGGGTCGACCTTGAAAGCGGGCGGCTGGTGCGGGTGTTTCCCGGCTGGGGCGGGCAGATGGGCATCGTGCACATCGTCTTCACCACACGGCGGGGGCTGACGCCTGCGGTGCGGGCCTTCATCGACCATCTGGCGGCCACTTTCGGCGCCCTGAGGCTGGACGATTAGGACGCGCCCGGCCATGCGAAGCGGGAGCCGCATCACCGGGCGCTGGCCGATGCGGGGGTGGCATCGGTTGGGAAAAAGGGGCGACGCGGGCGGGCGCGGGGCGGCCCGACGGCTGTGACTTCGGCTACCGCGCGGGTGGAGGCGCGGGCGGAAAAAGGGGCGCCCGGCGTGGCATGGGCCAACGGGCCGGGCGCAGGTCCCGGTGCAAGGTGGGTGGCACCGGAGGGAGGATGGGTGAGGCGCCCGCCACCCTCAGGGGCAGACCGGGGTGCCGGTGGCGGCGCCGCAGCTGGTGCGCGGGCTGCCTGTGTCGCTGCTGTTGATCAGCTGAATATATTCAACGTGAAAGGTGTCGTAGGTGTTTTCGATAAAGGGAACGAAGTCGGCATAGGCCTTTTTGCTGATCATGTTCAGGCAGAAGGCCTCGGACGTGCCCGTGGAATGGTCGGGCAGGCTGTGGGTGAGGGTGTCCCACTGCTTCAGCAGGCTGGCGATGATGGGCTTGCCGGGGGTGGCGTCGGGCCCATCGACATAGATGGCTTCCTTCAGCTGCGTGATGTCGACACTTGTCGGCCGCCGCAGGGCGCAGCTGCTCTTCGCGCCCGTGAGCGTGCCGATCCTTGTCAGGCCGGTGGTGGGGTCGAGGTATTTGGCCGCAAGGGCGCCCAGGGCGCTGGGATTGCCGCTGCCGGAGGAGGCCGAGCTGCAGACCAGGAAGGAGACCGTCGCAGGCACGCTGTTATGCTGGCCCTGGAATGCGCCGGCGAAGCCCGTGGAGGAGGTGCCGCCGATCGCGCCCGGCGCGCCATGGGCGGACACGACGACGGTGTCGAAAGCATCCAGCGACTGCGTGTGGCCGACGGCCGAGAAGCTCGCGCCGTCGAAATAGAATGGGACGGGCTTCCCCGGCATGGTGTCGCGCGTCCACATGAAGTCCATGGCGTCGGCCTGATTGTCGCACAGGGTCTTGGTGAGGATGTAGGCATAATCGGCGCGCGCGACGGCCGGGCCGAGCAGGGCCGTGACCATGGCGGCGAGGCTGCGGGCGATGAGGCTGCGGCGGGGGCGGGAGAGCAGGGGCATGACGGCCTCCATCGGTGCGGTCCGCACCGCCATGCGGGCGGGCGATGGGGCAAGGCTAGGGTGGGCGCGCGCCGCCGGCTGTGACTTTGGTCACAGGGCGGGAGGCGTGACTTTGGCGACCGCCCCGGCAATAAGGCGAAACAAATGGGCGGTTGCAGCCAAGCTCCCGTCACGACAGGATGCCGCCGCCGCGCGAGGGGCCGCCGTACGAGGGGGGATCGAGACACGGGTATGAGAGCGTCGTTCGCTTTGATTTTGCCGGGGTTGCTGTGTGCGCTGACCCTGATGACCGCGCCGGCCCGCGCGGACACCGTCTCCCTTGCCGCCGCCAAGGCGGTGGCCCTGAAGGATCCCTATAGCGGACGCCCCGCCGTGACGGTGCAACTGACGGCTGAAAGTCGCCACGACCTCGCCGCGCTCACCCAGGCCCATGTGGGCGGGCAGGTGGAGGTGCGGGTGCGGGGCCGGGTGCTGGTGACGCTGGCGGTGCGCGATCCCATCACCTCCGGTACCTTCAGCGTGGCGGGCCTGAGCCCGGAAGAGGCCGAGACGCTGGCAGCGGAACTGGGCGCTGGCGCCCTGATCGAGGTGAAGACCCTCCCGCCCGGCCACTGATCGGGGCACGGGCCGGCCGCCTGCGGGCGGCCGTTCCGGGGCTGACATGCGCCGTGCGGGCCGCTTCCGGCCCCGGTTGGCGTGATGCCCGATCCGAATACCTCTCTCGGGGCGGCGCGAGCCCCGACGGGCCCTTGTGGGGCCTTGACAAGGCGCGGTCTTTGCCAATCCCCTCGCGGGAAGTTGAAAAAGCGATCGCCTGCATTGCAGCACGCCTTGCGGCGTCTGAAGCGCCCTCCTATATCGGCTTTCGAACGCCGTCAGCTGCGGCGTACCCCAATTCAAATAGGGGGTCGGCGGGATATGCGGGGATTGGCCTTCCGTGTCTCCCATCGGGCGCTTCATGGCCCGGCCGACCTGCCGACAAGGAGAAGTACATGTCCAAGATCATCGGCATCGACCTCGGCACCACCAATTCCTGCGTCGCGGTGATGGAGGGCGCCAGCCCCAAAGTCATCGAGAACGCCGAGGGCGCGCGCACCACGCCGTCCATCGTCGCCTTCACGGAAGACGGTGAGCGCCTGGTGGGCCAGCCGGCCAAGCGTCAGGGTGTCACCAATCCGGAGCGCACCTTCTTCGCGGTGAAGCGCCTCATCGGCCGCCGCTATGACGACCCGACCGTCGAGAAGGACAAGAAGCTCGTCCCCTACTCCATCGTGCGCGCCGACAATGGCGATGCCTGGGTCGAGGCGGACGGCAAGAAGTATTCCCCCTCGCAGGTGTCCGCCTTCATCCTCCAGAAGATGAAGGAAACCGCCGAGGCGTTCCTGGGCGAGAAGGTGGAGAAGGCGGTCATCACCGTCCCCGCTTACTTCAACGACGCCCAGCGCCAGGCCACCAAGGACGCCGGCAGGATCGCCGGCCTCGAAGTCCTGCGCATCATCAACGAGCCGACCGCCGCTGCGCTGGCCTACGGCCTCGACAAGAAGAACACCGGCACCATCGCGGTCTATGACCTTGGCGGCGGCACCTTCGACGTGTCCGTGCTGGAGATCGGCGACGGCGTGTTCGAGGTGAAGTCCACCAACGGCGACACCTTCCTCGGCGGCGAGGACTTCGACATGCGCCTGGTGAACTACCTGGCGGATGAGTTCAAGAAGGAGCAGGGCATCGACCTGCGCAACGACAAGCTCGCCCTCCAGCGCCTCAAGGAAGCGTCCGAGAAGGCCAAGATCGAGCTGTCGTCCGCGACCCAGACCGAGATCAACCTGCCCTTCATCACCGCCGATGCGTCGGGCCCCAAGCACCTGACCATGAAGCTGACCCGCGCCAAGTTCGAGGCGCTGGTGGAAGACCTGATCCAGCGCACCATGGAGCCCTGCCGGCTCGCGCTGAAGGATGCGGGCCTCTCCGCCGGCCAGATCGACGAAGTGGTGCTGGTGGGCGGCATGACCCGCATGCCCAAGGTCCAGGAGATGGTGAAGCAGTTCTTCGGCAAGGAGCCCCACAAGGGCGTCAACCCGGATGAAGTGGTCGCCATCGGCGCCGCCATCCAGGCCGGCGTGCTCCAGGGCGACGTGAAGGACGTGCTGCTGCTCGACGTGACCCCGCTCTCGCTGGGCATCGAGACGCTGGGCGGCGTGTTCACCCGCCTCATCGACCGCAACACCACCATCCCGACCAAGAAGAGCCAGGTGTTCTCCACGGCCGAGGATGGCCAGACGGCCGTGACCATCCGGGTGTTCCAGGGTGAGCGCGAAATGGCGGCGGACAACAAGATCCTCGGCCAGTTCGACCTCATGGGCATCCCGCCGGCGCCGCGCGGCGTGCCGCAGGTGGAAGTCACCTTCGACATCGACGCCAACGGCATCGTGCAGGTGTCCGCCAAGGACAAGGGCACCGGTAAGGAGCAGCAGATCCGCATCCAGGCCTCCGGCGGTCTCAACGACGCCGACATCGAGAAGATGGTGAAGGACGCGGAAAGCCACGCGGCGGACGACAAGAAGCGCCGGGCTCTGGCGGAAGCCAAGAACCACGGCGAGGCTCTGGTCCACTCCACCGAGAAGGCCCTTTCCGAGCACGGCGACAAGGTCGGCGCGCCCGAGAAGACCGCCATCGAGACCGGCCTGACCGAGCTGAAGGCGGCGCTGACCAGCGAGGACGTGGACGCCATCCAGGCCAAGACCCAGGCGCTGGCGCAGGCCTCGCTGAAGCTGGGCGAGGCCATGTACGCGGCCCAGCAGGGCGGCGAGGGTGCCCCGACCGGCGAGGCGCCGAAGGATGACGTGGTGGACGCCGAGTTCACCGAGGTGGATGACGACAAGAAGAAGTCCGCCTGATCCCAGACGACCGGAACGGCGGCCCCAAAGGCCGCCGTTTCCCTATTCGCGGGTCGTGGCCGGCCTTGATGTCGGCCTTCGGCCCTTGAGCGGGACAAGCCCTGCGAGACGTCTCCCGAACCTGCGATGGGGTCGGGGATGCAGGGTGCCCGGCGGAGCCGCCGGCCGATACCGGCGCGGCCGCAGGGCGCCCGGCGTGGCCGCAGGGCGGAAGGTCCCGGTGTTCCGGTGTCCCGGCAGGGCGCTGCGGGTCGCATGACGTTTGCGCAGGAGAGCTTCTCCCGGCGGACCGCGCTTGCAAACCGGGCGGGTGCCTGCTCTAGACAAGCCTGTGCCGCTACGTGGGGTCGCGGGCCGGGATGGAATTTTCAGGCGTGCGCGCCTGACCTTGAGGACCGGACGGCCCGGCGAGGAAAAAGCGAAGACCATGGCGAAGCGAGATTATTACGAAGTGCTCGGCTGCGAGCGCGGCTCCGACGAAACGGTGCTGAAGGCTTCGTTCCGCAAGCTGGCGATGAAGTGGCACCCGGACAAGAATCCGGGCGACCCCGAGGCCGAGGTCCGCTTCAAGGAAATCTCCGAAGCCTACGAAGTGCTCAAGGACCCGCAGAAGCGCGGCGCCTATGACCGCTTCGGCCATGCCGCCTTCGAGAATGGCGGCGGCGGCGGTGGCGGCGCCGGCTTCAATGCCGATTTCGCCTCCACCTTCGCGGACATCTTCGACGATCTGTTCGGCGGCTCCATGGGGCGCGGCGGTGGCCAGCAGCGCGGCGGCGGCGGTGGCCGGGCGCGCGGGGCGGACCTGCGCTACAACATGGACATCACGCTGGAGGAAGCCTTCTCCGGCAAGACCGCCCAGATCAACATCCCCACCTCCATCTCGTGCGAGGTGTGCTCGGGCACCGGCGCCAAGGCCGGCACCCAGCCCAAGACCTGCCGCACCTGCGGCGGCGCCGGCAAGATCCGCCATGCGCAGGGTTTCTTCACCCTTGAGCGCACCTGCCCCTCCTGTCAGGGCCGGGGCAGCGTGATCGAGGATCCCTGCCCGAACTGCGGCGGCGCCGGCCGCGTGACCCGCGAGCGGAACCTGCAGGTGCAGATCCCGGCGGGCGTGGAAGACGGCACCCGCATCCGCCTTGCCGGCGAGGGCGAGGCCGGCGTGCGCGGCGGCCCTGCGGGCGATCTCTACATCTTCCTGTCCATCGAGCCGCACACCTTCTTCCAGCGGGAGGGCGCGGACCTGTATTGCCGCGCCCCCATCTCCATGGTGACGGCGGCGCTGGGTGGCACGGTGGAAGTGCCGACCATCGGCGGCGAGAAGACCAATGTGAAGATTCCCGAGGGCACGCAGTCGGGCAAGCGCCTGCGCATGGCCGGTTCGGGCATGCCGGTGCTGCGCTCGCGCTCGTTCGGCGACATGTATGTGCAGGTGGTGGTGGAGACGCCGCAGAACCTGACCAAGCGCCAGAAGGAACTGCTGGCGGAATTCGAGGGCCTCTCCTCCTCGGAGACGCACCCGGAATCCAACGGCTTCTTCGCCAAGATGAAGGACTTCTTCCAGGGCGCTGGCAGCGACAACGAGTGAAGTTGCGCGGGCGGCAGGTCTTTATCTGCCGCTGCGTCTGTTCGGTCTTCTCAGGTCTTGAACGTGCCGGTCGCCCATGGCGGCCGGCATTTCTTTTTTCAGGTCCCTGAGCCGCCTGATCCTTGACGCAAGGATAAGGCAATCCAGCTCGCCTATGTTCACGCTAGGCACTACCCATCTACGTCGTGTTTCACCCCCGCGTCGCGCGGAAGGCGTGGATCAGGACATGCCGGTCTTGCCCAATAGCTTTCGGACCGGGTTCCCAGAGACCCGTGCACCGCACAGGGGATATCGCCAAGTGCTTGAGACGCTGCTTAAGACCACCGGCAAGATCGATCAGTTCCTCGACAGCGCCAGGGACAAGCCCGAGCTTGTGCTGTATGGCGCCGGATTCGCGCTTCCGGACATCGTGAGAAAGCTGGAGCGGCATGGATTTCTGGTGGTGGCGATCTGTGATTCCAATCCTGCGAAGCACGGGCAGTCATTTCGCGACACCTATCCCATCATGGCGATGGAAAAGGCGGCCGTGGAGTTCCCGCACGCGCGCTTCCTGATCTCCAGTCCGGTGTATTTCGACGAGATTCTGGCGCTTCTGGGCAAAACGCTCGACCCGAGCAGGGTGAGCGACGTTGATCTCACCTGTGCCTACTTCTTCGACAAGGGCGAGTTTCGCAAATTCTTCACCGAGAATCTCGCGCAGTTTGAAGAAGTTCTGGGCATTCTGCATGATGAGAAATCGCGCGAAACCTATCGCCGCGTGATCAAGGGGCATCTCAGCGGCGATCGCGCCGATTTCGAGGAAGCCTCCACCGGCACCGACGATCTTTACCTGATGCGCAGTCTCCTGAAGCCGAGTGCCGATACGGTCTATGTGGATTGCGGCGCGCACGACGGAGACACGGTCAGACTGTTTCTCGAGGCCGCCGATCAAGGATACCGCAAGGTGTTCGCCTTCGAACCCGACCCGACGATGCAGGCCAGCCTCAATGCCGTGGCCGCGACACAGAATAGCGGGGTCGAGATCATCCCCACCGGGGTCGCCAATTGCGATGGAGTCATAAGCTTTGTCGTGGACGGGGTCTTCTCGGCCATCGTGAAAGACGGCCCGGATCTTCCCGCCGGTACGATCTCAATTCCCGTTGCCAAGCTTGACAGCCTGCTGCTGGAAGAGGCCGTTTCCATGATCAAGCTGGATATTGAAGGCGGCGAGTACGATGCGCTGAAGGGTGCGGCACAGCTGATCCAGACGCAGCGCCCCAAACTGGCGATTTGCCTCTATCACAGGGTGGATGACCTGGTCCGGATCGCGAAGCTGGTGAAAGATCTGGTACCCGAATATAAGCTTAGAATTGAACATCAATCAAAAAGCTGCACCGATACAGTGCTGTTTGCAGCTTTGGATTGATGCGTGAACAGGGCGGGAGTTTCTCCGAGATTGCCGGCATCGGCTGTCTTGGGGGAGTGCCCCGTTCCTGGATCACGACTGGACCTTCGCGGGCTGCGTCCTTCCCCGTCCCTCTCCCTCGCGCCCGAAACCGGCTGCTGCCGGTCTCGGCACCTTGCAGAGCCGAAATCGGAAACATCCGACTTCGCGTGGGCAGGGTTGGAAGGGGCAAGCAGAGTTGGACAGACAGCGCACGCTGGCAGGGTGGCAGGAAATTCTACGCGACCATGAAAGGTCGGATGGCGACCGCGGGACTGGCACGCGGTCGAGCGGGCTCGTCAGAGCGCGTCGCGCCTTTCTGACTATCCGGTGCCGGTGGATCGATGGATGGCCTCCTTCGAGCGGGAGAATGACAGCGCCCCGCCCACACGCACGCGCGCCGGGAGATGCGGCGGCATCGCCCGGCCTGACCTCCGGCTCATCAATGGATGAGCATCAGATCAGCAACACGGCCGGAGACCCCCCTCCGGTCGGGCTGTCGCGCTGCAGGCCCGTTCGTCCGTGCGGGGGAACGGATGGACAGGCCGCCGTCCGGCCTGGTCAGAACCGGTTGCGCCGCTGCGGCGGATCCTTGTCGCGACCTTCGCCGCGGGCGGGGTGCTGGACGATGACGCCCGCCCATTCGAGGCCACGGTAGGTCTCGTAGCCGGGGGTGAGGTGGAAGGCGATGGTGCGTCCGTCGGGCAGATGGTCGATGCCGCTGCGCCGGTGCTTGGCGTTCAGGTCGACGATCTCGGTGAATTCGCCGCGCCGGTCGGAGGAGGAGAGGATGCGTCCGCGCGCATCCACCAGCATCACGCGGGAGCGCTCGGCCTCGTCGGGCGAGAGGCGGATGCCCTCCACCACGGCGCGGGCCTGCGGCTCCCAGTCGAAATGGATGCCCAGCACGCCGATGGGCTTGCCGCGCAGGGCGCCGCCCTCGCGCACGGCGGCGGCATAGGTGGCCACGGGCGCGTGACGCAGGGCCTGGCAGGGCATCACGTCCGCCACCGCATAATCATCGCCGGAGGCGGAGTTCAGCGCCTCGCGGAACCAGCTTTCGTGCGAGACATCGAGCCCGCGCAGGCCGGGATAGCGATCGCTGCGGCCGTGCGCCACCACCCGCCCGTCGGGTGAGCAGAACCACAGGTCGAGATAGACGGTGTAGGCGGACAGGATCACGCCGAGCCGCCTCTCGGCCTCCGCGACCACCTCCTGCGTGGGCTCGCCGCCGCACGCCACCACGGCGGCGTCGGTGGCCCACCAGCGCACGTCGCAGGTGCGCTCATAGAGGTTGCGGTCCACGATCTCGATGCCGTTGAGGCACAGATCAACAAGGCGCTGGCCGCGCACGTCCTGCGCCATGCGGCGGCCGACGGCGCGCAATTCGTCCAGGGCACTGCGCAGCTCGGTTTCCATATCGGACGCCAGGCGCCCGATTTCCGCGCTCACCGCCTTGACCTCCTCGGCCACCACGGCGAAGCCGCGCCCGGCATCGCCCGCGCGGGCGGCCTCGATGGTGGCGTTGAGGGCGAGCATGCGCGTCTGGCCGGTGATGGCCTGAATGGCGCGTGCCTTGCCGGCGGCCACCACGGCGGAGTGATCCGCCAGTTCGATGACGCGTTCGGGCGTGTCGGAGGAGACGGTCTGCTTGAGCAGCGTATCAAAAGTGCCATGCATCGCGGAATATCCATCCCTGCTCCGGAGCGCGTCGGGCTTCGATTGCTGCGCAATCCAAGCCGGGAGACGGTCTCCACCTGAGTTTCAGAGGCAGCTTCAGGAAACGGATCGATGCACTTCGCAGTGCCGCAATCCGCTTCCGATCCCACCTCTAGGATCCGGACACTCCTTGGCGTGGGCAAAGCGGTCGGACGTGTGTGCGCCCGACCGCACTGCCGAATTTCCAATCCCGTGGCGCGGACTTTTCACCGGCTGGCGCACGGCGTGTCCGCTTATGTGTGAGTTAGGACCGGAGGTAAAAACACCTCCGTGCCCCGAGGGTCGGCTGAACCGAACACCTCGACAAAGCTGCGTCATCTCCCCCCGGAGGCGAAAGCGGCGCCAAAAATATGCGAAGTCCTTTCCAGACTAGGCTGGAAAGGCCGAAATAAACCCCGCTGAAACCGGAATTTGGAATCCCTGCCGCAGCGGATGTCTGATTATTCAGCTGCGCTCAGGCAAAAATCAATAAGCCGTTATTACAAAACTTCAGAATCTTATGCGGTGCGGCAAAGCTTACGGAAAAGCGTTGGTTTTCCGGCGCTTTGCATTGCTAGCAAATTAAATCGCTGAACGAGTGGTGTGTTTATCGTACCTCCATACAGCTTGGCGGTGGCGGTTCGAGGGTAGAGATTACGTCACGCTGACGTATGGCTTGCGGTCAAGATTACGTCTTGGAGGCGTCTACGGGCGGCTGGCGGGCGCGGCCATGGCGGCGGTTTCCGCGCTGTCCGTCTCGCGCGTGAGCCAGGTGCGGAAGGCGGCCATGGCCGGGCTCTCGGGCCGCGTGTTGAGCCGGGTGAGCCAGTAGCATCCCGCATCGATGGCCAGCGCAAACGGCTGCACCAGCCGCTCGGCGGCAAGCTCGGCGGTGAACATGGGCACGGGCAGCAGCGCCACGCCGAGCCCGGCGGCGGCCGCCCCCGCCATCAGGGTTGAACTGTCGAACACCGGCCCGCGCAGCGGCGGGGCGGGGACACCGGCGGCGGCGAACCAGCGTTCCCATTCCTCCGCCCGGTAGGAGCGCAGCAGCGGCAAGGCGGCGAGATCGGCGGGGCGCGCCAGCCCCGCCGCCAGCGCCGGGGCGCACAGCGGGGCCAGCGGCGCGGCGAGGAGCGGCGTTGCCGCCACGCCGTGCCAGGCGCCGTCGCCGAAGCGGATGGCGCAGTCGAGCCCTTCGCCCGCCAGATCCACCTTGTTGTTATTGGTGCGCACCCTGAGATCCACGCCCGGATGGGCGGCGGAAAAGGCGGGAAGGCGCGGCAGCAGCCAGCCGAGCGCGAAGGTGCCGACCACGCCGACCGTCAGGGCCTCGCGCAGCCGCCCGTCCATGAACTGGTCCAGCGTGGCGCCGATGCGGTCGAACGCCTCGCGCACCAGCGGCATCAGGGCCGCGCCCTCGTCGGTGAGCGCCAGTCCGCGCGGCAGGCGGCGGAACAGGGGGGGCGCCGAGCCGCGTCTCCAGCGCCTTGATCTGGTGGCTCACGGCGGCCTGCCCCACGCACAGCTCCATGGCGGCGCGGGTGATGTTGAGATGCCGCGCGGCGGCCTCGAAGGCGCGCAGGGCATTGAGCGGAAGCTGGGGACGGTCCATGTCAGAGCCATTAGATCAATTCATGCCAGCGTCGAGATATCATTGTTTGTGGGGCGGCGCGCGCTTGGGCATCGTCCGGCCGCGAAACAGGAGGATGTCGTGATGCTTTCCCGCCGCCGGATGATGTTGACCCTTGCCGCCGCCAGCGCGGCGCCCCTGGCTTCGTTTTCCCTGTCGGGCCGTGCTCTGGCGCTTGAGCCGGCAAAGCCCTTCGGTGGCTCCGCGCTGGCCGAGGGCATCACCGCGCTGGAGGCGAAGAGCGGCGGCAGGCTGGGCGTGGCGGTGCGGGACACGGGCAATGGCGCCCGCTTCGCCCATCGCGGCGGGACGCGCTTTCCCATGTGCAGCACCTTCAAATTTCTATTGGCTGCCGCCGTTCTGGAGCGCGTGGATGGAGGCAAGATGCAGCTCGCCACCCTGCTGCCCATCCGTCCGGTGGATGTGATCGACTATTCGCCCATGGTGGAGAAGAACGTGGGCACGGGCGCGAGCGTCGAGGCCCTTTGCGCGGCCACCATGACGCTGTCCGACAACGGCGCGGCCAATCTGCTGCTCGCCGCCATCGGTGGCCCGAAGGCCGTCACCGCCTTCGCCCGCAGGCTCGGCGATCCGGTGACGCGGCTCGACCGGACTGAGCCGGCACTCAACGTGGTGCCGCCCGGCGAGACGCTGGACACCACCACGCCCGACGCCATGGCGGACGATCTGGAAAAGCTGGTGCTCGGCGATGGGCTGAAGGCCGGTTCGCGGGCGCTTCTCACGCAATGGCTGCTGGATTGCAAGACCGGCGACAAGCGCCTGCGCGCGGGTCTGCCGTCCGGCTGGAAGGTGGGCGACAAGACCGGCACCGGGCCGAAGCGCACCGGCACCGCGAATGACATCGCCGTGCTCTGGCCGCCCGGTCGCGCGCCGCTGATCGTGACCAGCTACCTCACCGCGAGCAAGCTGGACGGCGCGGGCAACGATGCCATCCATGCGGACGTGGCACGGCTGGTGGCGGGGGCGGTGTGAGGGCGTTCGTGATCAAGGGAAGAGGCCGCGCCATGCCCCCTCCCAACCCTCCCCCGCAAGCGGGAGAGGGCTTTCCCTGCTGAGAGTTCAAGCGTGGCGATGCGGTTGGCGCAACCGGCTCCCTCTCTTAGCTGCGGGGGAGGGATGGGGAGGGGGCAGGCCGGGCGCAAGGCCGGGCGACTTCGTTGGCTCTGTGAACTATAGTTATCGGGCGATGAGGAGTTCTGGTGCGCGCGGCTGACCGTTCCTCCAACTGCTCGCAGCGCAGATGGAGGAGGACGACCATGACTGAGCGTGCGATCAGAAGCGAGCCGACCACCCCTTGGGACATGGCCGATCACGTGGATACGCCGGAGGCGGTTGCGGCCTATCTGGAAGCGGCGTTCGAGGATGGCGAGCCGGCGGTGATCGCCACCGCGCTCGGCGCCATTGCCCGCTCGCGGGGCATGAGCGAGGTGGCCCGGCAGGCCGGTGTCACCCGCGAGGCGCTCTATAAGGCGCTCAGTCCGGATGGTGATCCACGCCTGTCCACCTTTCTCGGCGTGCTGAAGGCTTTAGAGCATGTTCGGCTTTGATTGCTCCGCAATCCAAGCCGAAAAACATTCTCTATCAATAAATTGGAGTGTTTCAGTGTTTCCATGAAACAATGAAACACTCTGGGGCTTCAGCTGACCGTTGCGCCGGAGCGGCCGGCGGCGTGACACTGGCGCGCGGGTGGGCGGCCCCGCGCGGCGTCAGTGGCAAAGGTGCGTGCGGTTCTGCGAAGGCAAACCTGTCAAACCGGCACGGTCAAAAGCACTCTTCTTCCAGCTTCTTCAGGTCGGCGAGCGCCTGCTCGTCGTCGTGGGTCTCGAACAGGTCCACCATGTAATAGACGTGGGAGTGCAGTAGCAGCAGCTTGTCCTGGATGCTGGCGCCGCCGTCCACCGCCGCCTGCAGGCGGGCCTTGAAGCGGTCCCAGAAGGCGTTGCCGGTCTCGGGATTGTCGATATAGCGCGACAGATGGTCGAGCACGCGGGCCATGTTGCCCTCGAAATCGATGTCGAGGAAGGAGACGTAGCGGTCGCCCGCAGGCGTGTTGGGCGCGGTGTTGAGGGTCGTGGTCATGAAAAACCTGCCGTCGTCATGGGTCTGAAGCCGATCGCGAACAGATATGTCCGGCCCGGCAGCCCCGGGCACCGGCCCGGTTTCCATGAGAGGGCCACGCGCGAGGGCTGGCCCGCAACGGCCCGTGCCCCACGCGCCCGGCGCCTGCATGAGTGACATCTGGCCTGCGTGAATGGTCGGCGGCGCAGGCATGCAAAGGGCCTCACACCGCCAGCATGCGGCGCATCTCGGCAACCTTCGCCCGGCTGACGGGCAGGCGGGTGCCGGCGGCATCCGCCATGCGCAGGTGCCAGCGCCCGTCGGCGCGCTCGGCGGCGCGCACGTGGCGGATGTTCACCACATGCCGCCGGTGCACCCGCAGGAAGCGGGCCGGATCGAGCCGCTGCTCAAGATCGGCCAGCGCACGCGGGCAGAAGGCGGTGAACTGCCGCGTGGCGGCTCGGGCGTAATGACCTTCGGCGGAGAGGAACACCACGTCGTCCACGTCAATGAGGGTGGTGACGTCCCCGGTGCCGCGCATGACGGGCAGCTTCAGCAGCAGCGGCACCGCTTCGGGCTCGGGCGGCGGGGGCTCGCCCATCACCCGGTCGCCCAGCGTGTGGAACATCATGCAGAAGCCGCCGTCGCCCCCCTCCAGCCGCGCCACCTTGGCCACCAGACTGCCCATGGCGGTGGTGACAACGAGGGAGGCGGCGCCGTCCTCGGCTTTTTCGGCGCTGTCGATGAGGAAGGCGACTTTCGCGCGGGCGGCCTCGGGGTGGAGGGCGAGAATCTCGGTGCCGAACAGCGGTTCGCCGCGCTGGGCCAGCATGCGCCGGGCGAGCGGATTGGCGGCGCGGATGCGCCGGTCGGCATCGAGCAGGATGACGCCCACGGGGGTGCGCTGGAGCGTGTATTCGAACGGCAGCGGGGCTGCGGGCGGCGTCGTGCCGGCGGCGGCCGGCGCGGTGGGCTGCGGGGGCGCCGCCGGGCGCGGCGCGCAGATCGGCCTTGAGGTCATCTCGTCGAGATCATCGCGCCCGCGTCCCGCGGCCCGGACGGAGAGGGATGCCGCGCGCGAAAGTCTAGGCTGCCCGCCCGTCCACCGGAACGGGCGGGCGCTACCTTAGAAAGGCCGGCGTTTCACGGGGCATGCGTGCGGTGGCGCGGGTTGTGGGGCGTGACGGCGCGCCGGTGCAAGGGCTGCGCGAAAAGGTCGCTGCCTGCTGGGCGGGAGCGGTTCAATCACTCGCCACTCGAAGTAGCTCAAATCACATCGGCTCATCCCCAATGCTTAATCATGTCAATGACCGATGAAAATGCTTTCCTCCTCTGCTGGAGCACTTCATGATCATCGGGCGATGAAGACCAGAGCACACTGGGTAGATCTGCCAACTCGCTCAGCGGTCTTAAGCAGGCTCGCTGATTTGGCGGATGGCAGCCTCTCACCCGGCGATGCAAGCACTTGGGCCGAAACGTGGCTCCTTGCCGATCAGACCCCGGGTGCGGTCGTGCAGATCAAGGACTGGCCTGTGTGGGAAGCATTGACGCGACTTGCAGGAGCCGACCTGCTGGCTGAACCCGGCTCCTACCTATATGGAGCTGACGATTTTAGGGACTGGCTTGAGCAACTAAAGAGCTCCCCGTTACCGCCCGGCTCATCAGTCGAGAGTTAATGAGTTTACGGTCAAAATTCTCCGCCCGCCTGGCGGCACCACGTGGATCCCCGGAATAAGTCCGGGGATGACGGTTCATTTTCTGCATCGGTGATCCGAGCGGACTGGCAGTCGGCCTTACGCCGCCCACGATGGGCTCCTCCAGCGTGAATACGCGGTTTACCTACCCGCCCGTTCCGGGCTCATAGCGGAGAAGATCGCCCGGCTGGCAGTCCAGATACTGGCAGATCTTCTCCAGCGTCTCGAACCGCACGCCCTTCACCTTGCCTTGCTTGAGCAGGGAGAGGTTGGCCTCGGTGATCCCCACGTGCTCGGCCAAGTCCTTCGACTTGATGTTGCGCTCGGCGAGCATCACGCCGAGCCTGACCTTTATGGGCATGGCGAAGGACCTCAGACGAACTGGCGGTTTTCGTCGGCGATCGCCGCTGCCTCGGCCATGATGGAGGCCATCACCGCCACGGTTCCGGCCAGCACGAGCGCCAGCAGCGTGTCCGAGCCCACATGGAGGGCCAGGGACCACGGTCCATTCCCCCTCTGCGCGCTGAGGAGCAGGGACAGGGCCGCCCCCGCCGCCGGCTTCAGCAGCGCGGCCGCGATTACGGCAAGGGCGAAGGTCCGCAGCCGCCGGATCGGCGTGGCGGAGAACACCGTGCCGGCGGCGAAGGCGCGGAAGCAGCGCCGCGCGCTCACCAGCCCGTAGATGAGGGCGCCGAGCGGGATCATCGACACGGCGAAGCCCAAGGCGCGGGCCGCCGGCCCCAGTTCCGCCCCGGCGTCGGCCGCGAGGCCGGCCTGCGCGAAGAGGGCGGGGGCGGGGGTCATGATCCAGTAGACGAGCATGCCGGCAGCCAGCAGCACCGCCGTTGCCGTGCACAGGGCGGCCATGGCGCGGCTCAGCCGGGCAAGGGCGGTCAGCCGGGGATGGTGTGCGGGCGCGGCAAGCGGCGGCATGGGTCTACTCCAGATGAGTTGTCGCCGCATAATGGCAAAAAATTATCGTTTGACAATAAAATATTTTCGCAGGACGGTTTGGGTGCCAAAGGAGGCCTGCCATGTCCATCATCCCTCGCCGCCGACTGCCCGCCTGTGTTCTTGTTCTGTCGGGGGCCTTGTCCTCGGTTCTGCCCGTGGCCGCTGCGCCTTCCACCGCGCAGGGGCGGCTGTCCGTGGCGCAGGTCCAGCAGATGCTGGACGGCGCTCCGGTCGATCGCGTGGCGCAGCAGGTGCTCGTCGCCTATCTGGCGGGCGTGGGGGAGACGGCCGGCGTGGTGGTGGACATGAGCCGGGCCGTCTGCCGGCAGCCGCTCAGCCTGTCGTCCTCGGATGTGCGCGAGGCCATCGATACGGCGGCCCGGCGCGACGACAGGGCCGAGGTGCCGGCAACGCCGCTGATCGTGCGCGACATGCTCAGGCGCGCCGGCTGCCAGAAAGCGTGAGCGCGGCGCCCTACGCCGCCCCCACCACCAGCACGGCGCCGTCGGTCTTCAGCACGATCACCTTGGCGCCGGCCGGAAGGTCGGGGCCGTCCACGCGCCAGATGGTGTCGTCGATGCGCACGCGCCCCGTGCCGCCGACAATGGGCTCTTCCAGCGTGAACACGCGGCCCACCTGCCCGTCGGCACGGCGGTTGAGGAAGGGATGGTCCGAGGGGCGGGCGCGGGCCGAGACCTGCCGGCCGATCACCACCGCCACCACTGCCAGCAGCGCGAAAGCGACGATCTGCATCTGCCAGCTGACCGCCGCCGCCAGCACGATGAAGCCGGTGACGAGGGCGGCAAGGCCGAGCCAGAGCAGGAAGGCGCCGGGCAGGATGATCTCCGCCACCAGCAGCACGCCGCCGAGCACGAACCAGGCCCAGGAAGCGTCCCAAAGGCCATTGGTGAGAAAGGTCACAGGTGCTCTCCTCAGCCGCCGGCGCCGCCACCGAAGCGCATCTCCACGCTCTGGCCGGCGGTCGGCGTGGAGGTGGTGCGCGCGGCGCCCGCATTCTGGCCCGCGCTCGGCCCCGTGGGCGAGGCCGGGCGACGGTTGCCGCCTCCGGCAGGCCCGGAGCCACCGGAGCCACCGCCCGAACCACCGCCGAACGCCTCGCGGGCGATCTCGCCGATGCCGGCAAGGCTTGAGACCAGCGCGCTCGCCTCATAGGGCATCATGATGACCTTCTGGTTCGGCGCCTTGGCGAGGCTCTCGAACGCCTGCACATACTTCTCGGCGATATAGTAATTGAGCGCCGCCATTTCGCCCGAGGCCACCGCGCTGGAGAGCACGGAGGTGGCGTTGGCCTCGGCTTCGGCGAGGCGCTCGCGGGCTTCCGCGTCGCGGCGGGCAGCCTCGAGGCGACCTTCGGCCTCAAGGATATGGGCCTGCTTCTGGCCTTCCGCGCGCAGGATTTCGGACTGGCGCATGCCTTCGGCTTCCAGAATGGAGGCGCGCTTCTCGCGCTCGGCCTTCATCTGCCGGCCCATGGCGTTCACGAGGTCCGCCGGGGGCACGATGTCGCGGATCTCGATGCGCGTCACCTTCACGCCCCAGCTGGCGGCGGCGGCATCCACCACGTGGAGCAGGCGCTCATTGATGGCGTCGCGATGGGAGAGCAGCTGATCAAGATCCATGGAGCCCATGACGGTGCGGATATTGGTCATGGTGAGCGCCAGAATGGCGGTGTCGAGCTGGGCCACCTCGTAGGAGGCTTTCGCGGCGTCGAACACCTGGAAGAAGGTGATGCCGTCCACGGAGACGGTGGCATTGTCCTTGGTGATCACCTCCTGCGTGGGGACGTTGAGCACCTGCTCCATGACGTTCACCCGGTTGCCGATGGTGTCGATGAAGGGGACGATGAGATTGAGGCCGGGGGAGAGGGTGCCGGTGTAGCGGCGGAAGCGCTCCACCGTATATTGATAGCCCTGCGGCACCGTCTTCACGCCGGCCACGACCACGGTGATGGCGAGGACCAGCAGCACCAGCACGAAGATGCTGGCTCCGGACAAGATCATGGTGCGTCTCCCGTTTTCCCGGCCGGCGGCAAGCCAGCGCGCCCGATATGGGCACGCGCCTGCCTTCGGGGCAAGGGCGGGGGGAGAGGTTGGAGGGGTTTTGGAAAGGGGCGGCGCGGGGGCAATCCCAGACCCGGCGTCTCGTCAGACCTAGCCGCATCAGCGCTTCGCGCGCCCCCTCCCTGCCCTCCCGCGCAAGCGGGAGAGGGGGAAATGGGATGGCGGGCGCACAGTCCGGCTGGCGCGGCAGGCTCCCTCTCCCGCTTGCGGGGGAGGGGTGGGGAGGGGGAAACGGCGGGCCGTCTCCGCCCCTACTTCGCTGCCGGCCTGGCCACCTTCGCCGGCACCGGAACGGTGAGCGAGAGCAGGGCGCCTGCCAGGGCGAAGCCGCCGGTCAGCAGGCACACGAAGGGCCAGCCGCCATGGCTCCAGAACCAGCCGCCCACCGAGCCGATGAGGCTGGAGCCGATGTAATAGAACAGGAGGTACAGCGAGGCCGCATGTCCCTTCGCGGTGCCGGCCAGCGGCCCCACCGCGCCGGAGGCGGCCGAATGGGTGACGAAGAAGCCGATCGTCACCAGCGCGATGCCCGCCACCACCAGCGTCAGCGGCGCCGCCAGCGTCAGGGCGACGCCCGCGAGCATCAAGGCGAAGCCGGCCACCAGCAGCGGGCGGCGGCCGAAGCGGTCGGATAGCGAGCCCGACACCTGCGAGGACACCACGCCGAAGCCGTAGCACAGGAAGATCAGGCTGATCTGCGTGGGGTTGAGGCCGTACGGCTCCCCCGCCAGCCGGAAGGTGGCGTAGTTGAACAGCGTCACGAAGATGCTGGTGAGCATGAAGCCGATGGCATAGACGCGCAGCAGGCGCCGGTTGCGCAGGTGTCCGGCCCACGCCTTGAGATGGAAGGCGGGATCGAACCCGGCCTTCGGTACGAAATGGCGCGAGGCCGGCAGCAGCAGCACGAAGCCCAGCGCCGAGACGAGGCACAGCGCGCCCAGCACGCCCAGCGCCATGCGCCACGAGGTGAATTCGGTCATCAGCCCCATGCCCACGCGGCCGAGCATGGCCCCGAAGGCGGTGCCGCCCACATAGAGGCCCATGGCCTTGCCGAGATGGGCGGGGTCGATCTCCTCCGCCAGCCACGCCATGGCCACCGCCGGCACGCCGCCGAGCACGAGGCCCTCCGCCGCGCGGGCGATGAGCAGGCCGTGCCAGCTCGGGATCATGGCCGCCACGAGGTTCAGCGCCGCGCCGAACAGCATGGAGCCGAACATCAGCCCGCGCCGGCCCCAGGCCTGCGAGAACACGCTGGCGATGAGGATCGCCACCGCGAGCATGCCGGTGGTGAGCGAGAGCGCCAGCGCGCTTTCCGCCGGGCTCACGCCGAAGCTGCGGGCGAAATCCGGCAGCAGCGGCTGCACGCAATAGAGCAGCGAGAAGCTGGCGAAGCCGGCGAGGAACAGGGCCAGGCCCGCGCGGCGATATTCCGCCGTGCCGCGCCGGATGAAGGGCGCGATGGCGGGCGGCAGGGTCTCGGCGGTGACGGCATCGCCTTCAAGCGCTTCGGCGTCGATGGCGTCGCTGATGGCGGGCGGGGCCGTCAGGTCACGGGCGAGAACAGTCTGGACGAGGGTGTTTTCGAGGGCGTCGCCTGAGGCGGCGATGGGGGCAGCCATGATGTCTCAACTTTCTTCCGGCTTGAGATAGCTGCACTGCTCCCAAGGGTCCAATATATGGAAATGGCCTTTGCCATATGTTAAATGAATGGCGATGGAACTGCGCCACATCCGCTATTTCCTCACCGTCGCGGACGAGGGGAATTTCACCCGCGCCGCCGCGCGCCTCGGCATCGGCCAGCCGCCGCTCAGCCAGCAGATCAAGGATCTGGAGCGCGAGGTGGGCACGCTGCTGTTCCACCGCGTGCCCCATGGCGCGGAACTGACCGAGGCCGGCGCGGCCTTCCTCGATGCGGTGAAATCCAT
Source organism: Azorhizobium oxalatiphilum (assembly GCF_014635325.1). Taxonomy (GTDB): domain Bacteria; phylum Pseudomonadota; class Alphaproteobacteria; order Rhizobiales; family Xanthobacteraceae; genus Azorhizobium; species Azorhizobium oxalatiphilum. The sequence continues at coordinate 93,186 of NZ_BMCT01000001.1, forward strand.
GCCCGCTCAGGCGATCGCCGCCGGAGAGGCCGCCCGCCGGGCGGCGCGCGGCGAGACCGGGCAACTGGCCATCGGCGTGGTGGGCACGGCGACGCTGAACCCGGTGCTCCCCGCCAGCATCCGCGCCTATCGCCGGGCCTATCCGGAGGTGGAGCTGAAGCTGGAGGAGGGCCATTCCGTGGGGCTGGTGGAGGGGCTCATGGCGGGGCGGCTGGATGTGGCGATCCTGCGCCCGTCCGCCTCCGATCCGGAGGAACTGACGGTGCGCACCCTGCTGGAGGATGATCTGGTGGCCGCTCTGCCCGCGGCCCATCCCGAGGCGCGGGGCACGGGTGGTCTCGATCTGGCGGTGCTGGCGGGTGATCCGCTGATCATGACGCCGCGCGCCCTGGGCACGGGCCTGCACGACACGGCGCTGGAGGCCTGCCGGGCGGCGGGGTTCGAGCCGGTGCTGGGCCAGCCGGCCCCGCAGATCACCTCCATGCTGTCGCTGGTGGCGGCGGAGCTTGGGGTGTCGCTGGTGCCGGCCTCCATGCGCCAGTTGGGGTTCGCGGGCGTGGCCTATCGCACGCTGCGCCCGCCGGTGCCGCATGTGGGGCTTGCGCTCGCCCACCGCAGCCAGCGCCCGGCGCAGACCGTGCTGAACTTCACCGCTCTGGCGCGGGCGGCGGCAAGGCGGCTGGGGGTGGGGCGGGAGGAGTAGGGGGCGTTGCGCCCGGTCTGCCCCCTCCCCAACCCTCCCCCGCAAGCGGGAGAGGGGGCCTGTTGCGCTGTGGGGCGAGGAGGCTCTGATCTGCCGGGCACCCCTATCCACTCGTCATGGCCGGGCTTGACCCGGCCATCCACGTCGGGCCGACGGTGGTTGGTTGGAAAGCTGGAACCCCGACCGCGCGCGCATATGGCATCCATCCACCCGGCCGATGGACGTGGATGGCCGGGTCAAGCCCGGCCATGACGATCCTCTGCTGCATCGGTATCGGGCTTGAACGCCGAAAGGCCCGCCGCCCTCAGCCCTTAATCCACCCCGCAAGCTCGCGCAGCACCACCGCCTCGATCACCCGCATGCCTTCGTCCGTGTCGTTGAGGCACGGGATGGCCGCGAACTTCTCGCCGCCGTTGTGCAGGAAGATCTCGGCATTCTCGCCGCCGATCTCCTCCAGCGTCTCCAGACAGTCGGCGGTGAAGCCGGGGTTGAGGATGGCCATGCGCTTCACGCCGCTCTTCGCCAAAGCCTCAACCGTCTTGTCGGTGTAGGGCTGAAGCCACTCCTCCTTGCCGAAGCGCGACTGGAAGGTGAGGCGGAATTTCTGCTCCGACATGCCAAGCCGCTCGCGCAGCAGGCGCGCGGTCTTGATGCACTGGCAGGCGTAGGGGTCGCCCTTCTCGTGATAGGACTTCGGGATGCCGTGGAAGGAGGCGAGGATCACCTCCGGCTCGAAATCCAGCGCCTTCAGATGCCCCTCCAGCGAGGTGGCGAGCGCGTCGATATAGACCGGATCGTCATGCCAGGGCGGGGCCAGGCGCACGCTCGGCTGCCAGCGCATCTTCGCCAGCTTCTCGAACGCCTTGTCGCCCACGGTGGCGGTGGTGGCGGCGGCATATTGGGGATAGAGCGGCACGATGAGGATGCGGTCGCAGCCGGCCTTCTGCAAAGCCTCGATGCGGTCGGGCATGGAGGGGAAGCCGTAGCGCATGGCCCAGTCCACCACGATGCGCTCGTCGCGCCCGCCGATCCGCGCGGCAAGCTTTTCCGCCTGCCCGCGGGTGATGGTCTTCAGCGGCCCCTCGTTGCGCTCCTTGTTCCAGATGGTCTCGTAATCCTTGCCCTTCGGCCCCGGTCGCTTGGTGAGGATGATGGCGTTGAGCACGAACCACCACAGCGCCCGGTTGGCCTCGATGACGCGCGGATCGGAGAGGAATTCCTTCAGATAGCGGCGCATGGACCAATAGTCCGTGCCCTCCGGCGTGCCGAGATTGACCAGCAGCACGCCGATGCGGCCGAAGGCGATCTTCGGATGGGCGGAGGGCAGGGTCGTCGCGGTGGCCTGAGCGGCGGGGGCGGTGGTCGTCATGGTCATCATTCACCTCTGGATCGCCACATGGGCCGCCGGGGAGAAGCCGTCAATGGGGCAGATCAAACCGCTGTTTCTCCCGTCCGGGCGGGAGGCATGCCGCCGGGCGATGGTGTCAGCGTGGCCGTTGGCATGCGTTCGGCTTACGCGCACACGGCGCGCGCGGATGCGCATGGCACGCATGCGCAGGCCCCGGCGCGTGGCCGCGAGGCTTTTGGGCCATATGTCGAATGTGGGCTTAAGGAACGGATGGTGGGCACGACAGGGATTGAACCTGTGACCCCCTCGATGTCAACGAGGTGCTCTCCCGCTGAGCTACGCGCCCATCCGTCAGGAGGTGGCCTCTATATCGGCTCGCTATTGCGGATGCAAGCCACCATGGAAGGCCATGTTGTGCACGGCTGGGGATGACCGTGCGAACCCTTTGGTTTCAGGCGGCCCGGGCCGCCCTTTTTACCCTCGCGGCTCAGGCCGCCTGAAGGATCTTGTGCACTTCGCTGACGAGGTCGCGCAGATGGAAGGGCTTGGACAGCACCTTTGCTTCGCAGGGCGCTTCCATGTCCGCATTCAGCGCCACGGCGGCGAAGCCGGTGATGAACATCACCTTCAGGTCGGGATCGAGCTCGGTGGCGCGGCGCGCCAGCTCGATGCCGTCCATCTCCGGCATGACGATGTCGGTCAGGAGCAGCTCGAACGGCTCCTCACGCATGCGCTCGTAAGCGGAACGGCCATTGTCGAAGGAGGCGACCTGATAGCCGGCGTTCTGCAGCGCCTTCACCAGGAAGCGCCGCATGTCGTTGTCGTCTTCGGCGAGCAGAATCTTCACGCCCATCCCCTTAGATCATCATCACGGCCGCACCCGAGCCCGAAGGCGGGCAGCCGATCCTCAAGTCTGGTGTCGCCCAAACGGGTAAATTCGAAGTGAACCATGCACCCGAAAAAGGCAGACGCAGACGCCGGCGCGGCGTCATCCATTGGAGACTGTTTGGTGAGCCGGATCGACGCTTCAGATCATCAATCTGAACCGATCCGCCTCCATGGAGCGGTTAGACCGCAACCCTGTCGTCTTCACAAGGGCCTTGCCAAGGTTGGGTTAAGATGACGGCGCCGGGGCACGCCATGAAACGGCGGTTACTGGGGGAAGGGAACGCCGGCCGGATGGATTTGCTCCGATCTGATCCGGCTCTAAGTTGTCCCCGGCCTGCCCTTAAGCCCTTCCAAGCGGTGGCCAAGTTGCGCATGATAAGAGAACGCCATCCTCTTGGCGCCTGTCTCTCGGTCGGGTTCGCCCGTCTTTCGATTTCGCGGATTCCCGTTCCTCGATGACTGCCTGCCTTGCCGATACCATCGACCCGTCGTTCGAAATCCTCTCGCCGGAGGAGCCCGCCGGGCCGTTCGTGTTCAACTCGCCGCACAGCGGGCGCATCTATCCGCGCCCCTTCGTCGAGCAGGCGCGGCTCGATTTCGAGACCCTGCGCCGCTCCGAGGATAGCTTCGTGGACGAGCTGTTCCTGGATGTGGTGGCTGCCGGCATGCCGCTGATGCGGGCGCTGTTCCCGCGCGCCTTCCTCGATCTCAACCGCGAGCCCTATGAGCTGGACCCGCGCATGTTCGACGGCCGCCTGCCGGCCTTCGCCAACACGCGCTCGATCCGGGTGTCCGGCGGGCTGGGCACCATTGCCCGCGTGGTGGGCGATGCGCAGGAGATCTATCCGCGCCGCCTCACGGTGGCCGAGGGCATGGAGCGCATCGAGGCCTTCTACAAGCCCTACCATCAGGCGCTGCGGCGGCTGATCTCGCGCACCCACCGCAGCTTCGGCGCGGCGGTGCTGGTGGACTGCCATTCCATGCCGTCCGGCCCCGCCCGCGACGACCACACCCGGGCCGATTTCGTGATCGGCGACCGCTACGGCACCTCCTGCGCCGCGCTGGTGACGGAGGCGCTGGAGCATGAGCTGTCCGCGCGCGGCTATGTGGTGGTGCGCAACAAGCCCTATGCGGGCGGATACATCACCGAGCATTACGGCAATCCCGCCGCCGGCATGCATGCGGTGCAGATCGAGATCAATCGCGGCCTCTATATGGATGAGGCCACTTATGTGCGCGGAGCGGATTTCTACCGCGTCAGGGCGGATCTGGCGGATGTGGCGCGCCAGCTGTTCGAACTGGCCGACGAACTCGCGCCGCCGCGCGCCGCTGCCGCCGAGTGATCTCCTGACCCTTGGTTAAGTAACTGGCGGGGCTGGCGTCATCGCTGCCCGTCCACACCCCTCTGCAACCCAGGGACGGGGTGCGTGCAGGCGCGCACCGAGGCGTGCAAACACCTGCGGCAGCTGTCGGATTTGTGAGGGGATGCCAACATGTCGCAGCACAGTCACGCTTGACCAAGCGGAAGCCGTCACACTTCTGCCTTGCGTTTTGCGAATGGCAGATATACGAATTCGTTGGTGAGCCGAGATAACCAAACGGTACCGGCTCTCTCCGTTGCGTTTCGGTGGCCCAAAAAAGAAAGGGGCCGTCCGCAAGCGAACGGCCCAAGTCTAGGGAGGAAACGCCCAAGGAGGGCAGCGACACAGCGACGCCAATCGCCATGTCGCAATAGCCGATTGCGGTGCCAGAAATCAAGTCCTGTTTTGTCGCAGGCGCAAAAAATGGTTCAAGCACCTGAAAAGTCTGAATTAATTTTACATCCTTTATGGCGCCCTTTGCGGTGCCGCCTGGCTCCGGCAGCGGAATCGACTGCCGGGGCCGTTTCCCAGCCATCGCAATGCACCCGAATGCCCTTCTGAGGTACCGCCTTGCGGTGACGCCTCTGTTTCTGTCGGGGGCCGGGAGAGGATTTGAAGGCCGGTTGCCGCCGGGCGCGCGCCGCCAGGTGTGGCAGCGGGCAGAGATGGCAAGCGGGGCGCCACGGGAACCGGGGCGCCGGCCGTGGGTTTCTACAGTGGAAGGGTCGAGGAAACGCCCACGGAGGGAGCCCGCAAGAGGCTGCCCCGCGGGAGATGGCAGAAGGCGGGGCGGACCGAGGCAAAGGTCCGGCGTCCGCGCAGCTCTGAAATGGTCTGGATAGATCCGCTCTTGAAAGAGCCGGTGTACGCACGGCGCAGCCGCTTGCGTGCAGGGTGTCTTTTCAGGAGCGCGACGGCGTGCGCGTGCCGCTGTTCCAGATGTCGGGCTGTTGAGCTGAAGTTGCCGCCAAGCAGCGCCCTAAAATAAAGGGGCCGCTCACGTAGAGCGGCCCAAGTCTAGGGAGGAAACGCCCAAGGAGGGCAGCGGCATCGCAGCGATGCAATACCGCGCCGCATCAATATGAGCTTTTGCCCCCTCTGCATCAAGTATGTGCCGTGGTGATAGTTTGAGCATGCCATAAAAACAGGTTTCCGTTTGTTCCCAATGATTTAATGCGATTTAGCCCATCGCATGTGCCGTTGATGCCGCGGGCATGCCCCAAAAACAGACGATGTCTCCTTCGCAGGCGCAAGATGCCGAGCTTCAGCTGGCGGGCGATTCCATGGACGCCGCCACCCGGCCCGTGCCGGATGGAGGCGGGCCTGCGGCGGCGCGCGTGCGCAACGGGCCATTCCCTTGCGCGCGGTTTCGCTTTAGAGCCGGTCGGCGATCCGCCCGATGCGCCGGCTTGATCCGCCGGGGCAGGGCGCTCCCTGATTCAGGACATGCTCTAGGACACATCCCATGACCGCCGTCGCCATCGACGCCTTCGTCCATGACCTCGCCACCAAGTCCGGCGAGGCCATCCTGCCCTTCTTCCGCACCGCCATCGGTGTCGAGGACAAGGGCGGCAAGCGCGGCCGCGCGTTCGATCCCGTCACGGAGGCCGACCGCGCCGCCGAGCAGGTGATGCGGCGCATGATCACCGCCGCCTTCCCCGAGCATGGCATCATCGGCGAGGAGTTCGGCCTGGAGCGTCCGGACGCGCGCTATGTGTGGGCGCTGGACCCCATCGACGGCACCAAGTCCTTCATCTCCGGCATGCCCGCCTGGGGCACGCTGATCGGCCTGCTGAAAGACCACAAGCCGGTCTACGGCATGATGCATCAGCCCTTCATCGGCGAGCGCTTCTATGGCGATGGCGGCAGTGCTCATTATCAGGGCCCCGCCGGCAAGCGCCGCCTGCTGGTGCGCGACTGCGAGAAGCTGGAGGACGCCATCCTCTTCACCACCAGCCCGCTGCTGATGGAAGCGGAGGAGCGCGCGCTGTTCCAGGGCGTGGAGCAGCACGTGCGTCTCTCGCGCTATGGCGGTGACTGCTATTCCTACTGCATGGTGGCGGCGGGTCTCGTGGATCTGGTGATCGAGACCGGCCTCAAGGACCACGACATCGTGCCGCTGATCCCGGTGATCGAGGGCGCGGGCGGCATCGTCACCGACTGGGACGGCAATGCGCCGCTCTCCGGCGGCCGCGTGGTGGTGGCCGGCAGCCGCGCCGTGCACGAGCAGGCGCTGAAGCGCCTGAACCCCTGAGGGGTGGCCGCAACGGGCAGGCGGGGCAACCCCGCCGCCCGCTCACGCCAGCGCGGTGAAGATGAAGGACAGCGCCAGCGTGAACACGATGACGGGGATGGCCCACATCAGGAAGCGGTAGATCTCCGCCTGCACGAGGCGCCCGAACAGGCGCTCGAACACCTGGAAGCGGTAGAACAGAATGTTCACCAGCAGGCTGATGCCCAGCGTCGCATAGTTGAGCGCGAACAGCTGGTTGACGGAATTGTTGCTGCTCGCCAGCGCGGTATAGCTGGAATAGATGGTGAAGTTCAGCGCGATCACCGCGAACAGCCCGCCGACGATCAGATTGACCAGCTCGAAGGTCTCGATCTGAAACACGCCGTCGTCGATCCGGTTGAGCCACAGGGCCAGCATGGGGATGAGCAGCGAAGCCAGCAGCGGAATGAAGATGGCCGCCACCGCCAGCCCCACCCGGCGCTGCACCTCCAGCCCCGCCACCACCCGTGCGTGGCTGGCATTGTACCAGCCGCTCAGGGGCTTGCTGGCGAGCGTGACGAAGCCGGTCTCCCAGCCGTCGAGGCTGACCGTGGCGGCGGCCTGCGAGAAGTCGAGATCGTCCTGATCATAGGCCAGCACCACCGCATGGGTGGTGGACTGGCGGGTCGCGAGCGAGATTTCCAGCTGCTGGTGATCGAAGGGAAAGCGCCCCACGTCCACGGGGGTGGAGAAATCGCCGCTGGTGCGGCTCATCAGCTCCACGGTGCCATCGGCGAAGATGCGCAGGCCCCGCGCCTGATAGGTGGGCTCGTCCTTGAGATTGGTGAGTGCCACGCCGGGCGACCAGATCTCGGCCAGACGCGCGTCCGCCTCCGCGTCGCGCCAGATGCGCGGCGGGGCGCCGGCTTCCGCCGGCGGGCTGGCGAGGCGGGAATCCTGCCAGCGCAGCCGCACGTCCACGGTGGCCGTGAACAGGCCGGTATTCTCCGAGAAGGCGGACACATCCACGAAGGCGACACCCACCTGCACAGTGAGCGGCAGGCCGCGCGCGGTGGGCAGATCGGTGAGCGCCTGCGCACTGGCGGCGGTGCCGAGGGCGAGCAGCCACAGCGCCGCCAGCAGCAGGCTGCGCCTCAGGGCCGGCAGGGCGCCCGTCAGAAGGGCGCCTTTCATGGGTGGCTTCCGGGACGGCTCGCGGGCGTGCGGGCGTCCGCCCGGCTCATGCGCGCCCGGATCCGCTCATAGAAGCCGAGGATGGTGCGCATCTCCGCCGGATAGACGCTGGTGTCGTCCATGGGCTCGGCCGCTTCGCCGGCCGACAAAGCGGCGAGCCGCGCGCCCACCTGCTTCAGCGGCGCCAGCAGGAAGCCCCGGATGACGATCAGGATCAGGCCGGAGAGCAGCACGATGGCGATGAGCGAGAAGCAGATCTGCCAGACCAGCGATTCGCCCGCCGCGATCCGCGTGCCGTTGAAATCGCGCGCGGCGGCGATGACGCCGAGCGACACGCCGTCGGCATTCTTCAGCGGCAGCAGCAGCACGCCGTAGAAATTGCCCTGCGTCTCGCGGGTGTAGTGGGCGGGCGCGTTGACGGCGGCCAGATCGGCGGCCGTCACCAGCGGCTGGAGCAGGGTGGCGTTGGTGGCGGAGAAGCGGACGAAGCGGCCCACCTGATTCTGCTCGCCGAGCTTGGCCGGATCCGCGCCGGTGGCCAGCTCCCGCAGGGGCGGGCCTTCCACGAACAGCGCGAGATCGAGGCCGTGCGCGGATTTCAGCGCCGCCAGCAGCGGGCCGAAATCCAGCCCGATCTCGAAGCTGCCGAGCGCCGTGCCGGCCGCATCCGAAATCGGCGCCACGCCGAAGATGGCGGGGCCGGAACGGGCGATGGCGAAGCCCTTGCGGGAGGCGCGCTCGCGATTGGCCGCCACCACCATGGGCCGTGAGCGGCTGAGATCGTCGCCGAACAGGGCGGGGTTGTTGAGGCGCAGCAGCGAGGTTGCGGGCGGCACGTGGAACTGGGCCTGATCGACCCCGTGCCGCGCCTTCTGGCCGGCGAACATGGCGCCATATTCGGCGATCAGCCCGTCGCGGTCGCGCGTGGCCATGAGGCGTTTGGTGGCCGGCAGGCCAGCGACCATTTCGGCCCGCGCCAGCGCCTTGTTCTCGGCATCGCGCAGCGCGCCGTCCACGATGGACTGCATCAGCTGGAACTGCCCGCGCTCCACCGCATCGGTGAGGCTGTTGAACAGCATGTATGACAGCGCGCCGAGCGCCGAGACCACGACCACCGTCGCCGCGATGAGCACCGCGGGCGCGTCCCGCCCAAACCTCATGTCGGATGTCCCCCAGGCCAGACCCTGCGCTCCCTTAGGGCAGGTCTGGCGCTGAAGCATTCCGCTCAGCGCATGCGCCTCGTTTTAGGAGGCGGGCCGGGCGGTTTCAGAACGGCGAGCTGCCGGGGATGAAGGCGTCGAAGGCGGCCCAGAACTGGGCGCGGAAGATGTCGCGCTCCATCAGGATTTCGTGGCGGGCGGCGGGCACCGTCACATAGGCGCCGGCGATCAGGCGCGAGGCCATGTGCTGGATGGCGGCGTTGCTGACCACCCGCTCGTCACCGGCGGCGATCATCAGCAGCGGCTGGCGGATCTCGCGCATCACCTCGGGGCTGCGCAGGGCGGCCATGGCCAGATAGGTCTGGTGCACCCAGCCTATGGTGGGGGCGCCGAGGCCCAGCTCGGGATGGGCCTCCACCACCGCCGCCGACCGGGCATAGCGCTCCGGATCGGAGGTCACGAGATTGGTGGCGAAGGGCAAGGTGTTGACGAGCGTGCCGCCGCCGCCGGGCACGAAGGCGCGGGCAAAGCCGATGGCGCTGAGGGTGGCGGCGAGCGTGCGCGCCAGCGCCGGATAGGGCACGAGGGCGATATCCAGCAGCGGCCCGCTCAGCACCACGCGGTCGAACCAGCGCCGCCCGTCGATGATCGCTTCCAGCAGGATGGCGCCGCCCATGGAATGGGCGAGGGCGAAATGCGGGGCGGGGCAATCAGCCAGCAGCACCTGCCTGCCGAACGCCTCCAGATCGAGCTGATAGTCGGAAAAGCGGCGCACATGGCCCTTGCGCGGGTTGCGCAGCAGGCGCTGCGAGCCGCCCTGTCCGCGCCAGTCGAGGGTGGCGACGGCAAAGCCGCGCGCCAGCAGGTCGCGCACCACCTCGAAATATTTCTCGATGAACTCCGCCCGTCCCGGAAACAGCGCCACCGTGCCCCGGCAGCCGCTGGCGGGGCGCCAGCGGGCGAAGCGGATCTGGCGGCCATCGGCGGTGGTGACGAAGCCGCTCACCGCGCCCTCGGGCACCTCGTTGGACGGGATGGAATGGAGCGTCATGCGCGGCAGGGCATCCGGCGCCGGCGGCGGGGGCGCCGCGGCTCAGTCCCGAGCGATACACCGTGCCGCCCTCAGGGACAATCGCGGGCGGGGCGGGGGCCGGCACAGCTGAGCCGGACGTCACTCAGGGGGTGGAGACCGAACTGCGGTTGTCGTAGCCGAGCACGGTAAGGCCGACGATGACGCCCGAATCGGCATCCACCAGCAGGCGCACCCGCTCGCGGCGGGGGCCGGTGGCCTCGCAGATATAGGTGCGGCCGCGCAGGATCGGGCGGGAGAGATCGGTGAAGCCGCGCGCTTCCAGGCTGCCTTTCAGCGCCTTGGGATCGAGGTCGCCGTCGCCCACCTGCGGATTGGCCAGATAGGGCGCGTAGACCCCATGGGCGCGCGGACGTCCGCTCTCCGGCGCCTCGCCGGGATCGGGCCGGGCGAGATCCTGCGCGCTGTCGTCGGGGCGCGAATAGGCGCTGGGCAAGGCCAGATCGTCCGTGGAGGGGATGGCGGTGCGCCGGGGCGCGGTGTCCAGCGGATCGGCCACCATGAGACGGGAGGCACCGCGTGCGGCGCTGCGGGGCGGATCGGTGTCGAGCGCCGAGGCGCCGAGGGTTTCCGCCCGCGCGCGGGTGACGAAGCCGCTGCCCAGAAGATCCGCCGCATGCGAACCGGAGCTGGTGCTGCCTGCGGCGGGCGTCAGGGTGATGTCTCCGGACACGATACCGCCCGCGAAAGCGACAGTTCCTGCCACCAGCACACCGGCCCACATATGGGTGAGCACGGAGCACAATGCGGGGAGGCGGAACGGATGGGCGGAACGGGACATCGTCGGGGCGGCAGTCAGGCTTGGATCACCAGTGCCGATGCAGCGGGGCTGGATCGGCAAAGCTGGATCACCGGGGAGTGGATCGTCCGGGAAGGACCAGGCGAGCAGAACACGCCGCGCAGGGTCGGGCGTGGGGGTGAGAAAAGCGGAGCCTGCACGACAGGCCATACCGTTCCCTCCGGCACTGTGATCCTGCACTGCGGGTCCCCCACCCAGCCGAGCGGCAGAACCTTAACCTTGCCGGCGTGAACAGGGTCCGACGCGCGCATTCACCGCCCATTCATTTGGCGAAAAGGGGATTCGTCCCCGCCGCAGGCGGTCCGGGGCCCCTTGACGCCTGCCGGGCGGCTTCCCAGATCACGTTCGTGCCGGTCCATCCGGACGGCACACAAGGGGGCCGGCCCGATGTGGCGGTCCTCATTCACGCGACCCAACGCATCGCTTCGCAGGAGGATGTGCATATGCGTACGTTTGATCTGTCCCCCCTTTATCGCAACACCGTCGGCTTCGACCGCCTGTTCTCGCTGCTGGATGGCTCCGGCAACGCCGTGGACGGTGCCCAGACCTACCCGCCCTACAATATCGAGCGCACCGGCGAGAATGCCTACCGCGTCACGGTTGCGGTGGCGGGCTTCACCCCCGAGGAGCTGTCCATCGAGGTGAAGGAGAATGCGCTTTCGCTTCGGGGCGAGAAGGCCCAGCCGCAGGCGTCCGCCGGCAATCAGCTGCTCTATCGCGGCATCGCCGCCCGCGCCTTCGAGCGACGCTTCCAGCTCGCCGACCATGTGGAGGTGAAAGGCGCGGTACTGGAGAACGGCCTGTTGCACGTGGACCTCGTGCGCAACATTCCCGAGGCCAAGAAGCCCCGTCTGATTCCCATCTCGACGGTCGCCCAGTCGCAGACCATCGAGACCAAGGCGGACAGCCCGGAGCAGGCGCACGCCGCCTGATCCTGAAGGCTCCCCATGATGCGACGCCCCGGCCATCGGCCGGGGCGTTTTTGTCTGGAGGTGAGGGTTTCCGGCCGGTCGTCGGCCTCGCCGAGAGGGTTTTCTCGAAGAGGATTTCAGGCCCGTCACTTCTGCCGCGGTGAGGCTGCGCCGCAACGGGCGCAGCCTCGCCTTGTCACGCCTGCTGGCCCAGGCCAAAGGCTGGGTGATGTATCAGCTCGCCGCGCGGCTCGGTGCTGTCGAACGGCAACGCCTGAACCACCTCAGGGGGGCAGCCGGCAACCTTCAGCCCCGGGAAAGCGCGGAAGCCGAACCGGGCGTAGTAGGTGGGGTCGCCCACCAGCGCCGCGCCCCGACTGTCCGTCCGCAGTCGGCGGAGGGCTTCCGACATCAGGGCCGAGCCGATGCCCTGGCGGTGCCTTGAGGGCAGAACGGCAAGCGGACCGATCAGCCCCCAGCCGTGCTGCTCCCCGATCCGGGCCGCGGAGGCGGCCAGATAGCCGATCACTAGGCCTTCCTCCTCGGCGACCAGAGACAGGGCGAGGGCTCCCTGTGTCCGCAGCGTCTCAACAATGTCCGCTTCGGTTCCAGTGGCTTGGGGAAGCAGCTTGAGCGCTTCGGTGACAACCCGGCTGATGGCTGGGATGTCATTGGCTGTTTCATCGCGGATCAGCATCTCATGCCCCCTGATTGTCGCGTTGCGCGCGAACGGAGGCGCGGCCTCGTCTCGAAATCCCGTACGGGCTGCCCGACGCGGATTCGATCAGCCGTTTCCGGCGCAATCTGCTGAAGACGAAAAGGTCGCAGTCGACCAGCACCAGTCCGTCCCGCGTGACGCATGTCACCGAGGTGATTTTGGAACTGTCGTTGCGCTCGTGGAGAATACGGCCGCCAAGGGCCAGAACGTGCAACGTACGTTGCTCATTGCGTGAGAGGTTCACGGAAATCTCGTATGATAGACGTGAAAAAACGCCCGAGTGCAGGGCACTCCGGTAGCTTTGAATTCACGAGGCTCTCTGAGATTCAGAGAGCCTTATCACACAAGCTCTGACATCCACTCTCCATCGCAGCGACCAGTGTCGCCACGTCGTCTTGCGATATACGGCGCGCGCGCCTCTGACAACTGTTCGCGTGCGGGGCGGCCTCGCTGATCAATAACGCTCACCGCTCGCCCGGTGCGTCCGCCGCTCACCTGGCGGAGGGACGTGGATGGCCGGATCAAGCCCGGGCATGACGGTGTTCTGTTGAAAAACGCGCCCGCTGAATGTCGGTCCGTCCTGGAGCGTTTCCGTGCTTCATGGAAACACAGAAACACTCCAACTCTTTGATAGAGAATGTCTTGTCGCTTGGATTGCGGAGCAATCAAAGCCGGACATGCTCTAGGGAGCAGCCCCTGTCGGTAGGGCTGGAGCCGGTGCCGGCACTGCGGCGGCCTCGGCGGGCTTCGGCGGCGCCTTTTCCGGCGGCGGCTTCGGCGGCCAGCTGAAGTCGTCGGTGCGGCCGCGCTGCGCAGGCAGCGGCGTGCCGTCCACCAGAACCTTCACCGGATCCACCTTCGGCGGCTCGCCATTGGCCACCGCCGGCACGGGCAAGGTGGGCAGCGGCGGCAGGGCCGGCAAGCCGGGCACCGTGACCGGACGGGCGGGAAGTACCGGGCCGCCCACGAGCGCGGCGGCACCGCGCGGTCCATCGGTGAGCGACAGCGGCACCGAGCCGTCCGCCGTGGGCGCGGTCTCGGGCGTGGGCTCGGCCAGCAGGCGGGTGAGGTCCTTCTGCACGAAAAAGGCGAGCTTGCGGGCACCGGCGCGGGTGAAGCGCGCGCCATCGGCCTGCCGCAGACGGCGGCGCTGGCCATCCACCGCCGGGCCGGAGCCCATGTATTTGCCTTCCTCGTCCACGAAGCCGTCCCACACGCTCACATAGACCGCGCCGACACGGGCGGCGTGGGCGCGCAGGATTTCGTTCAGCCGTTCGTAATCCGCCGACTGCGCCGCGGACTGCACGGGGGCGAGGCCCACCACCACCACGCGGCGGTTATTGGCCCGCGCCGTGAGCAGCACCTCGTCCATGCGGCGGCCATAGAGTTCGGCCCAGCGGTCGGAGAGCGGCAGCGCCTCGCTGTCGCCGTCGCGGATGGGTTCCAGATCGTCGAGCCCGAGCGCCAGCACGGTCACGTCCGGCTTGCCGGCATCGATGGCGCCGGGCAGGCGGGACAGCCAGTCCACCGGGCGGGGCATGAAGCCGCTGGTGTCTTCCGTGATGGCCACCACGGCGGGGCTGTTGCGCTCGCTCACGTAGGCGTCGGCGAGCCCTTCCGCGATCTGGCGGCCGTAGCGGTCGCCGACGACGAGCACGAATCGGCTGGGCGGGTTCTTCTTGCCCTGCGTGGCCTCGGCGGCGGTGGAATAGACGATGCCTTCCGGCTCCGGCGGCGGCGCGCGGCGCACCGGCTGCTCGATGGGCGGGGGCGGCGGATTGGGGTTGCCGAGCGGGATGCCGAAGAAGGTCGGCGGCGGCCGCCAGTTGGGCGCGCTGCGCGAGGGCTGGGGCACGGCGCCGGGCGGGCGAAGCGCGAACGGATTCTCGAACTGCGCCGCTGCCGGCGTGAGCAAGGCGATGCCGCCGAGGCCGGCCCCGGCGAGGGCCAGTAGAGCGAGGGCCAGCACGCGGACCAGTCCCGTGCGTACGCGGGCGGTATAAGCGCGGGCCGGCCTGTCCGGCTTCGAAGAAGAGCGCGACATGGGGACAGCTTTGACCCAAGCGCCCGGCCCTTTCAAGGCCGGGTGGGTGGCTTCCTGTGCAGGTGGCGGCGGACGATCACTCGAAGAGATCGGAATGTGTTCCCGCCCCGACGAAGGTCAGCTGATCTCCGGCGAGGCGGCAAATCAGCAGAAAATCGGCCCGCACGCGCCCAAAGAAAAAGGCCGGTGCGTTGCCGCCCGGCCTTCGATCTTCGCGCTGTCGAAAAGCTCAGTTGAGCTTGGAGCGCACGTCGGTGATGGCCTTGTCGAGGATGCGCTCGCCGGCCTGGGTGCCGCGCACCGTGGAGGACAAGATGCGCTCGGCGGCCTGCACGGCGGCGTCGGCGGCAAAAGCCTTCACGTCGGCCAGGGCCTGCTGCTCGGCCTGGGTGATCTTGTCTTCCGCCATGCGGGTGCGGCGGGCCACGAAGTCTTCCAGCTTCGCCTTGGTCTCGGCGGCCAGACGCTCGGCCTCGGCCTTGGCGGCGGTGACGATGGATTCGGCCTCGGCTTCCGCCTCGCGCTGCTTGCGCTTGTACTCGGCGACCAGCTTCTGGGCCTCTTCCTTGAGGCGGCGGGCTTCGTCCAGCTCGGCGGCGATCTTGGCGCCGCGGGCGTCGAGCGCCTTGGCGATGGCCTTGTGGACACCGGCGTAGATCAGGATGCCGACGAACACCACAAAGGCGATGGCGACCCAGATTTCGGCCAACTGCATCTCATTCATGGCGGGGTCCTTGATCGCCTGTGTCTGTCGGGTGCGGCCGAAGCGGCCTGCGGAAATTTCGGGTCTTCAATGATGAAGCGGCCCGGATGCGCAAGAACGCTCCGGGCAGCTCGATCAGGCGGACTTGGAGGCCAGGGCCGCGTCCACGGCCGCTTCCACGTCCTGCTGGGGCGCACCGGCGCCAACCAGCGTGCTCACGATGGCCGAGGTGGTGTCCACGGCGATGCCGCGCACATGGGAAAGCGCCGTGGCCTTGGTGGCCGCAATCGACTTTTCCGCGTCCGCGAGCTTGGCGTTGAGGCTGGTCTCAAGCGCCTTGCGGTTGGCATCCGTCTCGGCATTGAGGCGGTTGCGGGCCTCGCCGGCGATGGCGTTGGCCTTGTTGCGCGCTTCCGTCAGGGCCTTTTCATAGGCCTGCTGGGCGGCTTCGCTCTCGGCCTGACGCAGCCGGGCCTCTTCGAGGTCCTTGGCGATGCGGTCATGGCGTTCCTCAAGGATCCGGCCGATGCGCGGCAGCGTCACCCGGCTCATGAGGAAGTAGAGTGCGCCGAAGGTGATGATGAGCCACACCAGCTGCGAGGCGAAGTTGGCCGGATTGAAGGGCGGGAAGCCCCCACCGTGCGCTTCGCCGGCCGCGCCGTGCGCGGGCTCGCCGGGCGCATGGGCGCCGGTCGGCTCATGCGGCGTCGTCGCGGGCGCCGTATTCTGGGCGACCACCATCGGCGCCGGCCGACCGGACGCAGATGAAGACTCCAGGCTGCTCGCCGTCGCCGGGATGGCCAGAGTGGCCGTGCCCCAGAGAACCGCTGCCGCAGCCAGCTTCCATGTCTTGTTCATGGCTCGCCCGCCTGCCTTATTCACTGCCGCCATCGTTGGCTGGCGCTATCGTCGTTACCAATCACGGATGCGAGCCGGCCCCGGGGATGCCCGGAACCGGCTGCGCGGATCGCGGGATCAGGCGACGAAGAGCAGCACCAGGGCGACGACCAGCGAGAAGATGCCGAGACCTTCCGCGAGCGCCGCGCCGATGAAGGCGCGGGCGAACTGGCCGTCGGCAGCCGACGGGTTGCGCAGCGCGCCAGACAGGAAGTTGCCGAAGATGTTACCGACGCCGATGCCAGCGAGACCCATGCCGAGGCAGGCGAGGCCGGCGCCGATGAACTTTGCAGCTTCCGCTTCCATTGATCTGCTCCTTGAGAAAACGAACTGTTGGTTGGCCGCGCGGCTGGGACGATCAGTGTCCCGGGTGAACCGCATCGTTGAGGTAGATCGAGGTCAGCACCGCGAACACGTAGGCCTGCAGGATCGCGACCAGGAGTTCGAGCGCGGTCAGGGCCACGATCATGAAGAAGGGGAGGGTGGCGCCGAGCCAGCCCAGAGCGCCCACCGAGCCGAGACCCACCACGAAGAAGGCGAACACCTTCAGGGCGATATGGCCGGCCAGCATGTTGGCGAACAGACGCAGCGACAGGCTGATGGGGCGCGAGAGGAAGGACACCACCTCGATCAGCACCACGAAGGGCAGCAGGAAGGCCGGCACGCCCGACGGCACGAACAGGTGCAGGAAGTGCATGCCGTGCTTGTAGAAGCCGTAGATCACCACGGTCAGTATCACCAGCAGCGCAAGGGCGGCGGTGACGATGATGTGGGCCGTGACCGTGAAGGTGTAGGGCACGATGCCGATCACGTTCGCCACGAAGACGAAGACGAACAGCGAGAACACCAGCGGGAAGAAGACCATGCCCTGGGTGCCGGCGGAATCGCGCACCATCTTGGCGATGAATTCGTAGCCCATCTCCGCCACCGACTGCATGCGGCCCGGGACCAGCGTGCGGCCGCGGGTGGCATAGGTGAGGAAGAAGAAGATCAGGGCGACGATGCCGACCATGAAGGCGGCCGAATTCGTGAAGGAGACGGAAACACCGCTGAGCTTCAGCAGCTCCACATAGCGCTGAACCTCAAACTGGTGGATCGGATCAATGTTCATCCGACGGCCCCTGTCTCCGGCGGCCGATCCGGCCGCACATGCCCCGCGGCCGAGGCCGCACAAGCCCGGAACCCATGTTCCGGACACAAAACTCAAACCGGGACCTCTGGTCTGGCGGCACTGCCGTCAGGCTTTCGGTCCCTTGCCGGTGGGCATCTGCCCCGCCGCGCGCATCATGTTCAGAACACCAGCCCCGAACCCGACCAGCGTGAGGATGATGATTCCCCACGGCGCAATGCCCAGCACCTTGTCCAGGCCCCAGCCCACAAGGGCTCCGACCAGAACTCCCGACACGAACTCCGTCCCGAGCCGGAAGGCCATGGCCATTCCGGAGGCGGTGGACGTATCCGCCCGTGATCCCGCCGGCTGCGATTGGTCTTTCGGCCGCGCCTTGTCAAGCGCGGCATTGAGCCGCTGAAGCCGATCGGAGAGTACGGGGTCCGACGATCCGGAGCCATTCTCCATGGGCCGGCCTTCAGATGGTCCGCGAGGCGTATCCGAAGGTTCGGTCATGATTCACTGCTCCGGTTCCAGACTGTGGGCTAGGACAAGCTGAGCGTTCCTTGGCCCACCGAAACCGCGCGGCACCATAGTTGCGGCAAAAATGAGTGTCAAGAACGGCGGTTGCCTAAATAAGTGGTTGTTTTGCAACGACAAAATGACAAAAAGGCCATTGGCGTGCGTTGCATCAACTCACCTCGCGTAACCGCTCGGCGCTCTGGAGGTCCACTGACACCAGTCGCGACACCCCCCGTTCGGCCATGGTGACACCGAACAGCCGGTCCATATGGGCCATGCTGATGGGGTTGTGGGTGATCACCAGGAATCGCGTATCCGTGAGCCGCGTCATTTCGTCCATGAGGGCGCAGAAACGCTCCACGTTCGAATCGTCCAGCGGCGCGTCCACCTCGTCGAGAACGCAGATGGGCGCTGGATTCGTGAGGAAGACGGCGAAGATCAGCGCCATCGCCGTCAGCGCCTGTTCGCCGCCCGAGAGCAGAGAGAGCGTCTGCGGTTTCTTGCCCGGCGGCTTGGCGATGATGTCGAGGCCGGCCTCCAGCGGATCTTCCGCATCGGTGAGCACCAGCTGGGCTTCGCCGCCGCCGAAAAGCGTGTCGAACAGCTTGCGGAAATGGCCGTCCACAACGGCGAAGGAGGCCTGAAGCCGTTCGCGCGCCTCGCGATTGAGGCTGGCGATGCCGGAGCGCAGGCGGCGGATGGCCTCGTTCAGGTCATCGCGCTCGCGCACCAGCTCGTCATGCTGGGTTTCGCTTTCCGTCAGCTCGATTTCCGCGCGCAGGTTCACGGCACCCAGACGCTCACGCTCACGCTTGGCCCGCTCCAGCGAAGTCTCGATGGCGGAAATGTCGGGCGTTTTCCCGTCATCCACAAGTTCTGCATGTTCGCGGGCGGTCTCGGGCGGTCCTTCGAGCGTGTCGGCGATCTCGCGCATCACGTCGTCGCGCCGCTGAACCGCCGCTTCGAGGCGCGCTTCGGCGCGCGCGCTCTCCTCGCGGGCGCCCGACATGGCCTCCAGCGCATCGCGGGCGGCACGGTCGGCGGCGGCGAGAGCCGATTCGCCCTCCACCAGCCGGTCGGCGGCCTCGCGCCGGCCCGCTTCCGCCTGCTCGATCTGGCTCAGCAGGTTGCGGCGCTGGTGCAGGAGCTGCGCCGGCATGTCGTCGCTATGGGCAAGTTCCGTCTCGGCCTCGCTGCGGCGGGCCTCGATGGCGGCGAGGCGCTCGCCCGCGCCCCCGGCACGTCCGGCCCAGGAGCGGCGTTCGCCGGCAATGGCTTCCAGCCGGCGCTGGCGCTGGGCGCGCTCGCGGGCGAGGCCGTCGAGCCGGCTGCGGGCCTCGGAGGAGGCCGCGCGGGTCTGGGCCACGACGCCGCGTGCTGTCGCCAGGGTGGCGTCGATGAGCACCGGGGCTTCCAGCAGGGCGATGGCGGCCTCGGTCTCGATCAGGCGCTCTTCCGCTTCTTCCTTGCTCGCCACCAGACGCTCGCGCGCCTCGGTGAGCGCGGAGAGGCGGGCGATATGGGCGCTGGCCTTGCGCTCGGCGGCGGCTTCCAGCTCGCGCGCGGTCTCGGCGGCGCGCTGGGCGGTGCGGCGGGTCTCGCGGGTCTGGGTCTCGGCGGAAGCGGCCACGCGCAGCTCGCCCTCGCGCAGGTCGAGTACGTCGCGGGCTTCTTCCACCGCCTCGCGGGCAAGTTCGGCGTCGGCTTCGAGGTCGGCGAGGCGGTTGCGCTCGGCGAGACGGCGGGCGGCGGCGGTGGGGGCGTCGGCGGCGGCGACCACACCGTCCCAGCGCCAGAGATCGCCGGCACGGGAGACGAGCCGCTGGCCGGGCTTGAGCTGTCCCTGCAGGCGCGCGCCCTCAGTGGCCTCCACGATGCCCACCTGATTGAGGCTGCGCACGAGGGCGGGGGCACCGGACACCTGCGCCGCCAGCGGCGCGGCGCCGGCCGGCAGGGCCGGATCATCGGCTGATGGCGTCGAGCCGGCCCAGCGGGCGGGGGCCTCGGGCGCGACGGGCAGATCGAGATCGTCACCGAGCGCTGCGCCCAGCGCCATCTCGAAACCCTTGGTGACGGTGAGCAGGTCGGCCACCGGCGGAAAGCGGCTGTCGGAGGATTGCAGCAGCTTGGTGAGCGTCTTCACCTCGGTGTCGAGCTTGGAGAAGGTGCGCTCGGCCTCGGTGACGGCGGGGCGCACCTCGTCCACGGCGCGGCGGGCGGCCTGATGGGCGGCTTCCGCCTCGGCGGCGGCATCCTCCGCATGGGCGAGCCGCTCGCGGGCGATCTCGGCTTCCGCGCGGCGGGCTTCCAGATCGGCGGTGCCGGCGTCGAGCTGAAGGCGGCGCTCCTCCGCCGTCACGGAGACGCGCTCGGCCTCGGTGCGCAGGAGCCGCTGCTTCAGCTCGCGCACCGTCTGTTCCAGCGTGGCGCGGCGGGCGCCGCTATCGGCGAAATGGCGGGTCTTCTCGTCGAGATCGTCCTCGGCGATGGTCAGGGCTTCCTGCGCGCCTTCGAGGATGGCCTCGGCTTCCACCTCGGCCTCGGCGGCGGCTTCCTGATCGTACTGAAGCGTCTCTTCTTCCTGCGCGAGACGCTCCAGCACGCCCTCGGCGTCGGCGGAGAGCGCGGTCTCGCGCTCCAGATCCTGCGTCAGCTGGGCGTGGCGGCGTTCCAGATCCTGCCGGCGGGTGGCGAGGCGGGCCTCTTCCTTGTCCAGCTCGCCGCGCGCCAGCGTCAGGCGTTGCAGGGTGGCGGCGGCTTCCGCCTCCTTCTGGCGCAGCGGGGGCAGGGCATGGGCGGCGATGGCCTGAAGGCGGGCGGCCTCGGCCTGCGCGCGGGTGCATTCGGCGGCATCGCGCACGCCGACCTCCACCGCGCGCTCGGCCTCGGCCAGGGTGCGCACCACCTCGCTCCAGCGCAGCCAGAGCAGGGTCGCCTCATATTTGCGGATCTCGGCGGCGAGCGTGCGGTAGCGCACCGCCTGTTTCGACTGCCGGCGCAGGCCGTCCACCTGCGCGGCGAGCTGGGTGATCACGTCTTCCAGCCGCAGCAGGTTGGTCTCGGCAGCCTTCAGGCGGGTTTCCGCCTCATGGCGGCGGGCGTGCAGGCCGGCGACGCCGGCGGCCTCTTCCAGAATGCGGCGGCGGGCGGCGGGCTTGGCGCCGACGATCTCGCCGATCTGCCCCTGCCGCACGAGGGCGGGGGAGCGGGCGCCGGTGGAGGCGTCGGCGAACAGCATGTTCACGTCGCGGGCGCGGACGTCGCGGCCGTTGATGCGGTAATGCGAGCCCTGCCCGCGATCGATGCGGCGGGCGACCTCGATCAGGTCGTTGTCGTTGAAGCCGGCGGGGGCGGTGCGGTCGCCATTGTCGAGCTGGAGCGAGACCTCAGCCATGTTGCGTGACGGCCGGCCCGTGGTGCCGGAGAAGATCACGTCGTCCATGTCGTTGGCGCGGAAGGCCTTGTGCGAGCTTTCGCCCATCACCCAGCGCAGCGCTTCCACGAGGTTCGACTTGCCGCAACCGTTCGGCCCGACCACGCCTGTCAGGCCGGGCTCGATGAGGAGGTCGGTGGGCTCGACGAAGGTCTTGAAACCCACAAGCCGCAGGCGGTTGAACTTCATTGCTCGGCGGTGTGCCAGCCCGGAGGGTTAAGAGTCAAACGAGCGTGCGCCCCGGCCTTACCTGCCGCAAGCGGCGGAAGGTCGCCATCCACAGGGCTCGGGGACTTTTCCGGTTCGATTGTAGGGTTGTGTCGCGAAGGGAGGCGAACCTTGGGGGAAGGCGGTTCAAACTTTGCCTGTCATGTTCTAGAAGCGCCTGAGCCCGGCGTTGCGCCGGGCCTTGAAACGCCCATCTATGGGCGGAGGGCCGCACCCTGCGGCCGATACGGAATTCTTGAAGGGCGACCACATGCTCTTGAATCAGGCGGGCGGCACCCAGAGCCCGGCGCAGGCCGGCGACGATCTCGTCGTCGATACCACCATGCAGACCTTCATGGCCGACGTCATGGAGGACTCCAAGACGCGCCCGGTGCTGGTGGACTTCTGGGCGCCCTGGTGCGGCCCCTGCAAGACGCTGACCCCCATCATCGAGAAGGCGGTGCGGGCCAAGAAGGGCAAGGTGCGCCTCGCCAAGATGAATATCGACGAGCATCCGGGCATCGCCCAGCGGCTCGGCGTGCAGTCCATCCCGGCCGTCTATGCCTTCGTGAACGGCCAGCCGGTGGACGGCTTCACGGGCGCGCTGCCCGAGAGCCAGATCACCGCCTTCATCGACCGCCTCACCGGCGAGGATGCCGGCCTTGCCGAGCTGATCGAGGTCGCCGAGCAGGCGCTGGCCGGCGGTGACGCGGTGGCGGCGGGCAACGCCTTCGGGCGCGTGCTCTCCGAGGAGCCGGAGAATCTGAAGGCGCTGGGCGGCCTTGCCCGCGCGCTGGTGGTGCTGGGCGATCTCGAACAGGCCGAGGAGGCGCTGGCACAGGTGCCCGCCAACAAGGTCAACGATCCGGCCATCGCTGCGGCGCGTGCCGCCATCGAGCTGGTCCGCCAGACCGCCGATCTCGGCGACACGGCGGAGCTGGAGGCGGCGGTTGCCGCCGACCCGGCCGACCATCAGGCCCGTTTCGACCTGGCGCTGGCGCTCGCCGCCGGCAACCGGCAGGAAGAGGCGCTGGCCCATCTGCTGGAAATCGTGAAGCGCGACCGCACCTGGAACGAGGACGGGGCGCGCAAGCAACTGGTTCAACTGTTCGATGCCTGGGGGCCGACCGATCCCCTGACCATTTCCGGGCGTCGCAAGCTGTCGGCGATCCTGTTCGCCTGAGGATTTTTCGTGGCCAAGCATCGCCCCCTGAATTCACCGTCGGATGCGCCGGCGGTGGTGCCGGTGTTCCCCCTGTCGGGCGCGCTGCTGCTGCCGCGCGCCGAGCTGCCGCTGAACATTTTCGAGCCGCGCTATCTCGCCATGATCGACGATGCGCTGGCCAGCGACCGCCTTGTCGGCATCATCCAGCCCGACGAGGGCAAGCCCGAGGGGCCGGACGGCCCGGAGCTGTTCAGGGTGGGCTGCCTCGGCCGCATCAGCCAGTTCAGCGAGAGCGGGGACGGGCGCTATCTCATCACGCTCACCGGCATCTGCCGGTTCGAGGTGGTGGAGGAGCTGAAGGTCGAGACGCCCTATCGCCAGTGCCGCATCGATCTGAAGCCCTACGCGTTCGACTTCGACGCCAGTGCGGGCGAGGATGCGGTGGACCGCACCGCGCTGCTCAAGGCGCTGGCGGCGTTTCTGGAGGCCAACCAGCTGGAGGCCGACTGGGAAGGCATCGAGCAGGCGGGCACCGAGACGCTGGTGAACGCGCTGTCCGTGATGTCGCCTTATGGCACGCTGGAGAAACAGGCTTTGCTTGAGGCGAAGGACCTGAAGTCCCGCGCCGAGATGCTGGTGGCCATCACCCAGATGATGCTGGCCCGCATGCCGGGGGATGGGGATACGCCGTTGCAGTGAGGGGGGTATGGGGTACGTCGGGGCTGAGCGCGGGACGGCTGGTCGCCCGCCCCCGATGAAGCAATACATCGTCATGCCCGGACTTGATTCCGGGCATCCACGTGGTTGGGCTAGGCTGGATCTTCAGAGGTCGCCGCTGTCGGCCCGACGTGGATCCCCGGATCAAGTCCGGGGATGACGGGCGTAAAGAGAGGCAATCGCGCTCTGTCAGCCGTTCAGGTCGGTTGCCAGCCTCAGGGCTGGACGGCGAAGCCCAGACGACCGAGAGGCGCCAGCGTGTTAAGGTCGTAGGTGCGGATCTCGGGCACGCCGCCAACGTCCAGCGTCACCACCAGCAGCCGGTCGGCAACGGCGGTGGAGACGATGCGGGCGCCCTTGGGCAGGGTGGCGGTGATATCACCGACCTTGGCGGGGGCCTTGCTCCGCATCATGCGAAAGCCGATGACACCGAGAATGCTCGCCACGCCGAGCGCCATGATCAGGCCCGAGATCATGGAGAAGCGGCGCATCTTCTGCACCACGCGGGCCTGATCGGGCGAGAGCTTGTCCAGTTCTTCCGGCGAGACGGGATCGGACGGACGCGGGATCATGGCACAGCCTTTGGGGAACGAAACTTTGGACGATGACGATATCCTCGACCTCGCGATCGGGGACACGGACGACGGCGATGCCGGCAGCGAAACCCATGTGCTCACCGCCGGGGCGGAAGACGCCGGCCTGCGGGCCGACCGCTTCCTCGCCACCCACCTGACCGGCCTCAGCCGCACGCGCCTGCAGAAGCTGGTGGCGGATGGCCGGGTGAGCGTCGGCGGCCGAGTGGTAGGAGACGCGGCCGAGCGGGTCAATGCCGGGGACGCCTGGACCGTCCGCGTGCCCGCCCCCGAGCCGGCCGAGCCGCTGCCGGAGAAGATGGACCTCGTCATCGTCTATGAGGACGAGCACCTGATCGTGGTCGACAAGCCGGCCGGCATGGTGGTCCACCCCGCGCCCGGCCACTGGTCCGGCACGCTGGTGAACGGGCTGCTGGCCCATTGCGGCGACAGCCTGTCCGGCATCGGCGGGGTGAAGCGGCCCGGCATCGTCCACCGCATCGACAAGGACACCTCCGGTCTGCTGGTGGTGGCCAAGAGCGATGCCGCCCATAAGGGCCTCGCCGCCCAGTTCGCCGACCATGGCCGTACCGGCCCGCTGGAGCGGGCGTACCTCGCCTTCGTCTGGGGCGTGCCGGAGCATCGCGGTACCGTTGATGCGCCCATCGACCGC
The DNA here is from genome assembly GCF_014635325.1 of Azorhizobium oxalatiphilum. GTDB lineage: Bacteria > Pseudomonadota > Alphaproteobacteria > Rhizobiales > Xanthobacteraceae > Azorhizobium > Azorhizobium oxalatiphilum. The sequence goes on from NZ_BMCT01000001.1 coordinate 117,611, forward strand.
CATCCCGGCAACCGGCAGCGGATGGCCATCCGCCAGAGCGGCCGCGAGGCCATCACCCATTGGGAGCGGCTGGAGAGCTTTGACGGCGCGGACGGCCAGCCGGTGGCGAGCCTCATCGAATGCCAGCTGGAAACCGGGCGCACCCACCAGATCCGCGTGCATCTGGCTCATGCCGGCCATCCGCTGATGGGGGATGAGGTCTACGGGCAGGGCTTCCGCACCAAGGCGACCCGGCTGCCGGAAGAGGCCCGGCCGGTGCTGGCGGGGATGCTGGGACGGCAGGCTTTGCATGCCGCGCGGCTCGGTTTCGCCCATCCGGTGACGGGCGAGGAACTCTCCTTCGAGAGCGAATTGCCGGGCGATCTGGACACGCTGCGCCGTTCTCTCTCGGGAGCGTGAGGGGATCCCCCCTGTCGGAACGGCGTTATCGCCTCTATATTCCATTGTTGCGGTCGGCGTAATGCGGCCGCGCATGTGGTCGCTTGGGCGGAGGACCACGAGAAAGGAGGCCTACATGGCCGGTTCCAGGCAGGCGCCGATCCCCTCAGCCGAGGGTGGTCTCGGGCGTTATCTCGAGGAAATCCGGCGGTTCCCCATGCTGGAACCGCAGCAGGAATACATGCTCGCAAAGAGCTGGCGGGAGCATGGGGATCGCGACGCGGCCCATCAACTCGTCACCAGCCATTTGCGGCTCGTCGCCAAGATCGCCATGGGCTACCGCGGCTACGGTCTGCCCATCTCCGAGGTGATCTCGGAGGGCAATGTGGGCCTCATGCAGGCGGTGAAAAGGTTCGAGCCCGAGAAGGGGTTCCGCCTGGCCACCTACGCCATGTGGTGGATCCGCGCCTCGATTCAAGAATACATCCTGCGCTCTTGGTCGCTCGTGAAGATGGGCACCACGGCGGCGCAGAAGAAGCTGTTCTTCAACCTGCGCAAGGCCAAGAGCCAGATCTCCGCGCTGGAGGACGGCGACCTGCGCCCCGATCAGGTGAAGCAGATCGCCACCAAGCTGGGCGTGACCGAGCAGGACGTGGTGGACATGAACCGCCGCCTCTCGGGCGATGCCTCGCTGAACGCGCCTCTGCGCGATGACGGCGACAGCGGCGAATGGCAGGACTGGCTGAAGGACGACAGCGACAGCCAGGAAAGCCGGATGGCCGAGAGCGAGGAACTGGACAACCGCCGCACGGCGCTGTCCGGGGCACTCTCGGTGCTGAACCCGCGCGAGCGGCGCATCTTCGAGGCCCGCCGCCTGTCGGAAGACCCGATCACGCTGGAGGAACTGGCCTCCGAGTTCGGCGTCTCCCGCGAGCGCGTGCGCCAGATCGAGGTGCGGGCGTTCGAGAAGGTGCAGAAGGCGGTGGTCGACCGGGTGCAGGAGATCGAGCGCGCGGACCGCGAGCCCGCGCACGCCTGAGGCATCATCGCCGAAGCTTGAGATTGCTGGATTAAGGAGATGGCGGGCCGAGGCCCGCCATCTTCGTTTTCAGGCCGTGTCAGGCCGCCGGGGCTTCGGCCTTCGGCGCTTCGGTGATCTGGCCGATGGCCGCGAGCTGGGTCTTCAGGGCAAGGCCGTCGAGGCTGCGGATCGGCAGGGATGCGAAGGCCTGGATGCGGTTCTTGAGATAGCGCTGCGCCTTCACGAAGGCGGTGCGGCGCTCAAGGTCGGTGCCTTCCACCAGCGCGGGATCCTCGATGCCCCAGTGGGCCGTCGAGGCATGGCCGGCCCATACCGGGCAGGCCTCGCCCGCCACGTCGTCGCAGACCGTGAAGATGAAATCCATCTCCGGCGCGCCGGGCTTGGTGAACTCGGACCAGCTCTTGGAATGCAGGCCCTCGACGGGGAAGTCGGAGTTCACCAGCACCTCAAGGGCGACGGGATTGACCGCGCCCTTGGGCCGGCTGCCGGCCGAGAAGGCGCGGAAGCGCCCGGCACCGAGCTTGTTCAGCATGGCCTCGGCCATGATCGAACGGGCGGAATTGCCCGTGCAGAGAAAAAGAACGTTGTAAATATGATCGGTCATCGCCCACCTCTTTCGGACGGCGCCCCACGCCCGCGTCCGCTCTATCCCGCGCGCACGCTAGTCCGCGCGCGTGACAGTTGATTGGCGGTTCGGGCCGGCCCCGGATGCGCCGGGCGATTGGTCGCGGATTCCGGTGGGGGCGCTCAGCCTCGCCCCCGTTAACCCCGCATTAACCACAGGGGCGCTTTCCCGGCCGCAACGGGCCGTTTTCCCTTTTCTGGTGCGGGGAAACCTCCATTTGCATCAGGGTCTTAACGGGCTCGCAACGACGTTTGCCGCACTCTTGCGGCATGACGCGCGGCGTTTCCTGGTCCTTCTTAGCCCCGCTTGTCTGCGTGGGGCTCCTTCTCGCTGGCTGCAACTTCGGGTTCCAGCAGCGTGAGCCCTGGCGCGCCGAGGCGGAGGAGAAATGCATCGCCGAGGGCGGTGTGAAGCGCTCCGTCTATATCGAGCCCATGAGCCCCATCGAGGGCGCCGGCACCTGCGGCATGACGCGTCCCTTCAAGGTGACGGCGCTGGGCGAGGGCTCGGTGGAGATCAAGCCCAGGGCCACGCTCGCCTGCCCCATGATCCGCGAAGTGGATGCCTGGATCGCCGAAGTGGTGCAGCCCGCCGCCATGGCCTGGATGGGCGCGCCCGTGGTCGCCATCAAGCAGATGTCCTCCTATTCCTGCCGCGGCATGAACGGGCAGGCCGGGGCCAAGATTTCCGAGCACGCCTTCGGCAATGCGCTGGACGTGGGCGGCTTCCGCTTCGCCAATGGCGTGGACATTTCGGTGCAGAACGGCTGGAAGGGCCCGACGGAGGCGCGCGGCTTCCTGCTTCAGGTGCAGGCGGGCGCGTGCGAGCGCTTCACCACCGTGCTGGCGCCTGGGTCCAACGTCTTTCACTACAACCACATCCATGTGGACCTGATGCGGCGCAAGACCCAGCGCCTGATCTGCAAGCCCAAGCCCGCGCCCATGCCCGCGCCGCCCCCGGCGCTCAGCGTCTCGGCCCCGGCTGGCGGCTTCCAGCCGCAGGGTGGGCTCGGCCGTGGGCCGGTGGCCCCGGTGCCGCAGCAGGGTTACGGCCAGCCCCAGCAGGGCGAGATGCAGGAGGCCCCGCAGACGGAGGAACCCGCCGAGATGGATGCGGGCGAACCGCAGGACATCTCGCCGAACGGCGTGCCGCAGGCGCAGCAGCCGCAGCAGGTTCCCCCGCAGAACAATTACGGCCGCCAGCCGGCCTATGGCACGCCGCAGGTTTCCGCCCCGCCGCAACAGGGCTATCCGCAGCAGGGTTACAACCAGCAGGGCTACGGACAGGGGCAGGGTTACGGGCAGGGCTCGGGCCAGCAAGGGTATGGTCAGCAGCAGGGCTATCAGCAGCCCCAGCCGCAATACCGGCCGCAGGGCCAGCCGCAACAGGGCTATGGCCAGCAGGGTTATGGCGCGGGGGATGCGCACCAGCCGGTGCTGCTGCCGCCGGGCGCGTTGCCCTCGCAGCCGCGCTATCCGGGGCCCATGTCTTCCACCACGCCGTCCTACGTCCCGCCGTCGTCTGGCACGCGCTCCTATGCGGAGCCGACCACCACGGGGAGCGTGACGAAGGGGCCGTTCACCGAAGGCGGCATCGCCCAGCGCCGCTACTACACCATCCCCATTCCGCAGCCCTCGCCCTTCCCCCTGCCGGAAGCCATACCGGGCGACGACTGAGGGATCAGGCTGGGTCTTTGGCTTGCGAGGAAGCAGTCAAGCCGAAGAAGACAAGCATCGCCTGGTTAAGCTGGTCGATGTCTTCGTCCTCCAGCCTCCCGATTCTGATACCGAGCTTCGATCTGGGGACGGTGCTGATCTTGTCCACCATCAGCCGGCAGGCCGTGCGCAAGCCGTTGCGGGCGCTGGGCTCGACCAGCGGTCGCAGCAAAGGGGCTTCGATAGCCGTGGAGGTGAAGATGCAGACGGTGATCGAATTGATCGAGAAGCTGTCATCCTGCACGATCACTGCCGGACGGGGCTTGCCCGCATAATCCGTCCCGCCTGCGACCGTCCAGATATTGCCGCGCTTCACTCCTCGCTCCAGTCCGTCACCGCGTCGATGAAGGCCTGATCCTCGGCGTCATGGGGGCTCTCCGCCACCAGACGTGACTGGCGTGCAGCCTCTGCCTTGAAGGCTGGCGAGTTCACGTCGGGCACCCAGATCGTGACCGGGCGCAGCCCTTGGGCGCGCATCGCAGCGTTCCGTGCACGCGTCTTCTCACGCGACGACTTGCCAGCGAGCGATGGCTTGGGCTCGGGGCTGGACGTCATGCAACCCTCCGGTGCGAAAATGCCTCTCAACCTATCATATGGGCGCGGGTCCGGCGACTTTCAGCCACCACGCACCAAGGGCCGGCGCGGTGCGCCGGCCCTTTCCGTTTGCGACAACCCGAAGGGTCAGTGGATGACCATGGCCGAGAAGGGCCAGACATAGGCCTGCAGCATCACCAGCACGCCCACCAGACAGGCGAGCACGATGGAGTGCCAGAACACGAAGCGCAGGATCGTGCCCTCGTGGCCGAACCAGTTGGTGGCGGTAGAGGCCACCACGATGGACTGCGCGTCGATCATCTTGCCCATGACGCCGCCGGATGAATTGGCCGCGCCCATGAGGATGGGGGAGAGGCCCAACTGCTCGGCGGTGATCTTCTGCAAGCCGCCGAACAGCACGTTGGAGGCCGTGTCCGATCCCGTCAGCGCCACGCCGAGCCACCCCAGCAAGGTGCCGAAGAAGGGATAGAGGAAGCCGGCATTGGCGAACGCCAGACCCAGCGTCGCGTCCACGCCCGAGTAGCGGGTGAGGGTGCCGATGGCGAGCATGGCGGCGATGGTCAGCAGCGACCAGCGCACCACCCACAGCGTCTCGAAATAGGCCTTGATGAGCCGGATGGGCGAGAACTTCATCACGATGGCCGCCAGCACGGCGGCGATCAGGATGCCCGTGCCCGTATAGGACAGGTAGGTGAAGGCGAAGACCGCACCCTCGGGGATGGGTTTCGCCACCACCGGGGGCACCTTGATGATGAGATTGTGCAGGCCCTCAACCGGAATGGCGATGGTGGTGTAGGGGTTCACCCAGGCCTTGAACCAGCCGGTGCCCCAGATGCCGACCACCACCGAGAGGATGACCCACGGCACCCACGACCAGATCACCTCTTCCTTCGTCGCCTTGCGCTTGGACACGGGGCGCGGGGGCATGGTGTCGGCGCTGTTGTCCTTCACGCGCAGCTTGGCGGAGAGCCACAGCTCCTTCGGCTGCCACACCTGAAGAAAGGCGACGAGGCAGATCATGGAGATGATGGAGGCGCCGATATCGACGATCCACGGATTGATGAAGTTCGAGATCAGATACTGCGGCACGGCGAAGGAGACGCCGGTGACGAGAATGGCTGGCCACACCTGCATCATGCCGCGCCAGCCGGCGAACACCCAGATCAGCCAGAACGGCACGATCAGCGAGAAGAAGGGCAGCTGCCGGCCCACCATGGCGCCGAGCAGATAGGGATCGAGCCCGGTGACGCTGGCCAGCCCCTGGATGGGCGTGCCGAGCGCGCCATAGGCCACGGGGGCCGTATTGGCGATGAGCGAGAGGCCGGAAGCCGCCAGCGGCGAGAAGCCGAGGCCGATCAACAAGGCGCCCGTGACCGCCACCGGCGTGCCGAAACCGGACGCGCCCTCGAAGAAGGCGCCGAACGCAAACGCGATCAACAGCAGCTGGATGCGCCGGTCGGCGCTGATGCCGCCGATGGATTGCTGGAGCGTGTCGAACCAGCCTTTCTCGACCGTCAGCCGATAGAGGAAGATGACGTTGAGGATGATCCAGCCGATGGGGAACAGGCCGGTGACGACGCCGAGCCCGGTGGCGCGTAGCGCAAGGCCGGTGGGCATGCCGAAGGCGATGATGACGACGGCCAGCGCCACGATCAGCGCGATCACCGCCGCCCAATGGGCCTTCACCTTGTTGGTGGCGATGAGGAAGAGCAGCGTGACGACGGGAATGGCTGCCACGAGCGTGGACAGCAGCATGCTGCCGAACGGGTCATAGACCTGGTTCCACATAGGCGTCTCCTCGAAAGACGATTGCCTGCGTTGCTTCGCTTTTTCTTGTGGGGCGCCCCCCGGACCCATTTCGTCTGACGACGGTCCGCACACGTCCCGCGCGCATTCCGGGCGCAGCCGTCGCACGCTGTCAACAAGACCTTGGACGTAGGGGAAGGCAAAATGCCGTAGGACCAAGAAATCGCGACTGAAACGCGTTTGGCCGCATGTTGCCGGGAGGCATCAGCTTACGGCGTTATTGGCCTCTTGCTGAAAACGACTCAATGCAAGGTGGCGTTGCGGCAACAATCGCTGTAGGGCTGGATCATCAAGGGTCGCCCGCGTCGCCAAGCGACGGCCCGCGCGGAAAGCGCATCCCATGGGCCGCTCCCCCTGCGGTCTCCGCCCTGAAGTTTCGGGAGTTCGCGCGAGAAATCCGGCGCAGCGAATTCCCTGTTCGGATTGTGTGTCATGGCTCCCCGCCACATCGCCCTGGCCGTGCTGACGGCGGCCATCTGGGGCTTCAATTTCGTTGCCATCCGCGTCGGCCTCGACACCTTCCCGCCGCTGCTGCTGACCACCCTGCGCTTCATCCTCGCCGCGCTGCCGGCGCTGGTCATCCGCCCGCCCAAGCTGCCGCTACGGCAGCTGCTGCTGATCTCGGCCACCCTGTTTCTCGGCCAGTTCGTCTTCGTCTTCCTCGGCATCGACAACGGCATGCCGCCGGGTCTCTCCTCGCTGGTGATCCAGGCGCAGTCCTTCTTCACCATCCTGCTGGCGGCGCTGATGCTGGGCGAGAAGCCCTCCGTGCGGCAGCTCTCCGGCGTGGCGGTGGCCTTCTGCGGCCTCGGGCTGATCGCGCTCTCGGTGGGCGTGGACGTGACCTATCTCGGCCTTGGCCTCACCCTGATCGCGGCGCTCAGCTTCGGCCTCGGCAACGTGCTGATGCGCGGCGCCGGCAAGGTGGACATGCTGCCCATGGTGGTGTGGATGAGCGTCATCCTGCCCATCCCCTCCTTCCTGCTCTCGCTGATGTTCGAGGGCTGGCCGGTGATCGTCGCCTCCATGGCGAAGGCGGACCTCCTGGCCTATGGCGCGGTGTTCTATCTGGCGGTGCCCACCACGCTGATCGGTTTCGGCATCTGGGGTCTGCTCTTGAAGACCTATCCGGCGGGCACGGTGGCGCCCTTCGCTTTGCTGGTGCCGCTGTTCGGCATGCTCTCGGCGGCGCTTGTGCTGGGCGAGCGCTTTCCGCCGGTGCGCTTCGCCGGCATGGCGCTGATCGTCGGCGGCCTCTTGATCCTCGCCGCCCCCTTGCAGCGCCTGCGCAACCGCAGGCGCGCGCGGGTGGGGTGAGGGCTCTTCTGCCAAACAGCACCTGTTCAGCTTAGGCGCCGTCCCATCCAATTTCCCCCTCTCCCGCTTGCGGGGGAGGGCAGGGAGGGGGCGCCGTGCGCAGCACGGCGGACGCGGGGGACCGGGCGCGGCGTTTGGTGAGGTCGCGCCTTTGCCCCCTCCCCAACCCTCCCCCGCAGGTGGGAGAGGGGGCAGGTTACGCGGGTGGGGCAAGGTGCTCCCGAAAGCCCATCGCTCAACAGCGCAAACAAAAAGGCCCGGTCTGGCATCCCAGACCGGGCCTTCTTCATCCTGTTGAGCGCTGCTCAGTTCACTCGGCGGCTTCAGCCAGCGGCGGACGGGTCCAGCGCAGCACCGGGGCGCGGGCGGCGCGGGTCTCGTCGAGACGGCGGCGCGGGGCATAGTGCGGAGCGCCGAGGAAGCGCTCCTTCTCGCCCGCCTTCGCCGCGAAGGCGAGATCGCGCAGCGCGCCGATGAACAGGTCCAGGGAGGCCTTGGACTCGCTCTCGGTCGGCTCGATCAGCATGGCGCCGTGGACGACGAGCGGGAAATACACCGTCATCGGGTGATAGCCCTCGTCGATCAGCGCCTTGGCGATGTCGAGCGTGGAGAGGCCCGTGCCCTCCAGCCAGGCATCGTCGAACAGCGCCTCATGCATGGCCGGGCGCTCGCCATAGGGCACGCTCATCACGTCCTTCAGGCAGGCGCGGATGTAGTTGGCCGAGAGCACCGCATCTTCCGACGCCTGCTGCATGCCGTCCGCGCCGTGGGAGAGCATCCAGGAGAGCGCACGCACGAACATGCCCATCTGGCCGTGGAAGGCGCTCATGCGGCCAAGCGCCTGATCGGCACCTGCCTCGCCTTCCTCTTCCACGAGGCGCAGGGACTCGCCGTCCGTCACCACGGCAGGCACCGGGGCGAAGGGGGCGAGAGCTGCCGAGAGCACCACCGGGCCGGCGCCGGGGCCGCCGCCGCCGTGCGGGGTGGAGAAGGTCTTGTGCAGGTTGATGTGCATGGCGTCCACGCCCAGCTCACCCACCTTCACCTTGCCGAGGATGGCGTTGAAGTTGGCGCCGTCCGCATAGAAATACGCGCCCGCCGCGTGCACGGCGTCGGCGATCTCCACCACGTCGCGCTCGAACAGGCCGCAGGTGTTCGGGTTGGTGAGCATCAGCGCAGCAACCTGCGGGGAGAGCGCCGCCTTCACGGACTCCACATCCACCGTGCCGTCCGCGCGGGCCGGGATGGACTTCACCTGATAGCCGATGAGGGCAGCGGTGGCAGGGTTGGTGCCGTGGGCGCTCTCGGGCACCAGCACGATGTCACGCTTCTGGCCGTTGGCGATGTGCGCGGCCTTGATGGCCATCATGCCGCACAGCTCGCCATGGGCGCCCGCCTTGGGCGTGAAGGCGACCGCCTGCATGCCGGTGAGCGAGAGCAGCCAGCGCGACAGCTCCTTGATGACGCCGAGCGCGCCCTGCACGGTGGAGGCCGGCTGCAAGGGATGCACGTCGGCGAAGCCGGGCAGGCGGGCCATCTTCTCGTTGAGGCGCGGGTTGTGCTTCATGGTGCACGAGCCGAGCGGGAACAGGCCGCTGTCGATGCCGTAATTCTGGCGCGACAGGCGCACGTAATGGCGCATGGCCTCCGGCTCGGCGAGGCCGGGCAGGTCGAGGCTGAGCTTGCGCTCATGACCGCCGAGGCGGGAGGTGAAGTCGCCGGCATCCTCGATATCGACGCCGGTGACTTCCGTGCGGCCGATCTCGAACAGCAGGCCCTCTTCCAGCTCCAGCGCGTGGTTGCCGGTGAAGGTGGTGGGGGCAGGGGTGCCAGTGGTGATGGGGGTCGTCGCCCCGCGGCCTTCGCGGTTCATGCCAGCACCTCCTTCAGCGCGGCCACGTAGGCGGCGCGATCTTCATCCGTGTTGATCTCGGTGGCGGCGACGAGGATCAGGTCGTCGAGGCCGGCCTTGGCGGCAAGGCGCGCATACGGCACGCCGCCGAGAATGTCCTTGTCGGCGAGCTTCTCGATCACGTCCGCCGCCTTGCCGGGCACGCGGATGGTGAATTCGTTGAAGAAGCTCTTGTTGAGCACCTGCACGCCGGGAACCTTCGCCAGCGCATCGGCGAGCTTGCAGGCATTGGCGTGGTTGAGCCGGGCAAGCCGCGTCAGCCCCGTCTCGCCCAGCAGGGTGAGATGGATGGTGAAGGCGAGCGCGCACAGGCCCGAATTGGTGCAGATGTTGGAGGTCGCCTTCTCGCGGCGGATGTGCTGCTCGCGGGTGGAAAGCGTCAGCACGAAGCCGCGCTTGCCGTCCGCATCCACGGTCTCGCCGGCGAGGCGGCCGGGCATCTGGCGGATGAACTTGGTGCGGGTGGCGAAGAGCCCAACATAAGGCCCGCCGAAGGTGAGCGGGTTGCCGATGGACTGGCCCTCGCCCACCACGATGTCGGCGCCCTGCGCGCCCGCCGGCTCGATGAGGCCGAGCGACACCACTTCGGTGAACACCGCGATCAGCAGCGCGCCGGCCGCATGGGCCTTCTCGGCGATGGGCTTCAGATCGACGATATGGCCGAACACGTCGGGGCTCTGCACCACCACGCAGGAGGTCTCGGCGTCGATGGCGGACAGGATGTCCTCGCCGCCCTCGGGGGCGGGGGTGAGCGCGGTCACGGTGTCGTCAGCATAGCGCGACACGGTGGCGATGGTCTCGCGATAGTGCGGGTGCACGTTGCCCGCGACCACCGCCTTGCGGCGCTTGGTGACGCGGTGGGCCATCAGCACCGCCTCGGCGGCGGCGGTGGAGCCGTCATACATGGAGGCGTTGGCCACATCCATGCCGGTGAGCTGGGCCACCTGGGTCTGGAACTCGAACAGATATTGCAGCGTGCCCTGCGCGATTTCCGGCTGGTACGGCGTGTACGAGGTCAGGAATTCGGAGCGCTGGATCAGGTGATCCACGGTCGCCGGCACATGGTGGCGATAGGCGCCCGCACCCACGAAGAAGGGCACGGAGCCGGCCGGCACGTTCTGGCCGGCGAGGCGGCCGAGCGCGCGCTCAACAGCCAGTTCGCTCTTGTGGGCGGGCAGGTCCGGCAAGCCGGGGTTCAGTTTCGCGGCCGGGATGTCGGCGAAGAAGGCATCGACGGAGGTGGCGCCGATGCGCGCCAGCATCTCCGTGCGGTCCTCTTGTGTCAGGGGCAGATAGCGCATGCTTGTCTCGGGTTCTGTCGCGCTTGAAGCGCTAGATCACGGAAAATTCGGGAAGAACGAGGACGTCGCCACGCACCGAATTGGCGATGTAGCATTCCTCGTGGGCATGGTGATGCAGCGCCTCGACCTCCTCGGCCGTGGGCGCCTTTGAGCCGCTGAACACCACATTGGGCTTCAGCGTGATGGTGGCGAGATAGAGCTTGCCCTTGTCATTGGGCGCCATCTCGCCGGTGGCAGCGTCGGTGTAGCTGTCCACCGTGAAGCCGGCTCTGCGGGCGAAATCGAGGAAGAACAGCATGTGGCAACTCGACAGAGCCGCCACCACCGCTTCCTCGGGATCGAGCGCATCTTCCCGCGACAGCGGCACGCGCACGGAAGAGGGCGCCGAGGAGCCCGGCACTTCCAGCCCGTCGAAGATCAGCCGGTGGGCGCGGCTGTAGCGGCCGTCGGTGAAGACGGCCTCGCCCCGCTCCCAGCGGATCGTCGCTGTGTAGAGATGCGCCATATCGGTGATCCGACGCTCAGAGGCTTTCGAGATAGGCCTTGTAGTCGGCCTCGCTCATCAGGGCATTGAACTCGTCCTGGCTGGCGAGCTTCAGCTTCAGGAACCAGCCCTTGCCTTCCGCGTCTTCATTGACGGTGGCGGGGGTGGCTTCCAGCTCGCTGTTGACCTCGACCACCTCGCCGGAGACGGGGGCGTAGACCTCGGAGGCGGCCTTCACGCTCTCCACCACGGCGGCCTCGCCGCCCTGCTCGACGATCTTGCCGACGGCGGGAAGCTCCACGAACACCACGTCGCCGAGCTGCTCCTGCGCATAATGCGAGATGCCGACGGTGGCCACATCGCCTTCGAGGCGGACGTATTCGTGATCCTTGGAATAGCGGATGGTCATTGGTCAGGCCCCTTTGGTTGCGGTTTTGCGGACGTAGCGCTGCGGCACGAACGGTGTGGTGGCGATGGTGGCGGGAAGTGGCTTGCCGCGGACGATCACGTCGACCTTGGTGCCGGGAGCGGAGAGGGCGGTGGGCACGTAGCCGAGCGCCATGGGCGCGCCGAGCGTCGGGCCGAAGCCGCCGGAGGTGATGCGGCCGACGATGGTGCCGTCCTTGGTGGCGATCTCCGCGCCCTCGCGGGCCGGGGCGCGGCCCTCGAAGGTGAGGCCGACACGCACGCGGGCGGGGCCGTCCTTCAGCTCGCGCTGGATGCGCGCGGCGCCGGGGAAGCCGCCTTCCTCGCGGCGGCGCTTCTGGATCGACCACACCAGCGCGCCTTCCACCGGCGAGGTGGTGGTGTCGATGTCGTGGCCATAGAGGCAGAGGCCGGCTTCAAGGCGCAGCGAGTCACGGGCACCGAGGCCGATGGGCTTCACTTCCGGCTCGGCGAGCAGCTTGTTCCAGAGCGTCTCCGCATCGCCGTCGGCGACCGAGATCTCATAGCCGTCCTCGCCGGTATAGCCGGAGCGGGAGATGGAGATGGGGATGCCGTCATAGGTCGTGACCAGCACGGTCATGAAGGCCATGTCGGCGGCGCCCGGGGCGTGGCGGGCCATCACGTCCACCGCCTTCGGGCCCTGAAGAGCGATGAGGGCGCGATCCTCGTGGATCTCCAGCGTCACGCCGGCCGGCAGGCGGGCGGCGATGTGGGCATAGTCGTCCGTCTTGCAGGCGGCGTTGACCACCAGCAGCAGGACGCCGTCCTTCGTCGGATCGGAGGGGCGGGCGACCATGAGGTCGTCGAGAATGCCGCCATCCTCCGCGAGCAGCTGCGAATAGCGCTGCTGGCCGGGCTTGAGGTTCAGCATGTCGGCGGGGATGAGCGCCTCCAGTGCCTTCGCGGTGGTCGCGTGGTCCGGGCCGATGAGCGAGGCCTGCCCCATGTGGGAGACGTCGAACAGGCCGGCGCTCTCGCGGGTCCAGTTGTGCTCGGTCAGGATGCCGGTGGGATATTGCACCGGCATGTCGTAGCCCGCGAAAGGCACGAGTTTCGCCCCCAGGGCCGCATGAGCGGCGTGGAGCGGGGTCTTCAGAAGGGGGGTCGTATCGTCGGCATGCGACATGCATCGGTTCCGCGAACAAGGCGCCAAAATGTGCGGATCGTGAAGATCCGCGCGGCGCCCCCTCTGTCGCAGGAACCTGAGAGATTCACCCGCGCCCGGTCGCATGATGCGGGCCGGGTCGGCTTACTCCTTCGGTGAGCCAGGGTCGGGATGCACGGCGGTGCGCAAGTGTTCAACGCCAACAGGCGGCGAACGCCAGACGCTCCGGCCAGCATCGCGTCCGCGACTGCTTTCCAGAGGCTCGTCACCCTGCGGCCCTTGTTGCCTGAGCGGTTCCGGGGCGGTTGCGCCTTCGGCGCCGGTTCCCCGCTTTCGCGGTTTGCCGGTCTCTCCCGCAGGGATCATCCGATAACGGTGGTTGTACCACCATCGCGGCGCAGCATAGGCGATCCTGCGCCGGAATCAATTCGTCATCACGCTTATCCCATGCGGGATTGCGAGGGCGATATGCGAACCGCGTCCGATGGCGGCCCCGCCCTCAGCCCTGATCGCGAAACCCGTTGGTGATGGGATAGCGGCGGTCGCGGCCGAAGTTGCGGGTCGTCACCTTCACCCCCGGCGCCGCCTGCCGGCGCTTGTATTCGGCAAGGTTCAGCATACGGTCCACCCGCTTGACGGTCGCCGCGTCGAAGCCTTCCGCGATCAGTTCCGAAACCGAGGTCTCGTCCTCCACGAGGCGGGCGAGGATGGCGTCCAGCACCTCATAGGGCGGCAGGGAATCCTGATCCTTCTGGTTCTCGCGCAGCTCGGCGGTGGGCGGCTTGTCGATCAGCCGGTCGGCAATCACCTCGCCGTCCGGGCCGAGCGCGCCCAGAGGCTTCCATGTGTTGCGCAGGCGCGAGAGGCGGAACACCTCGGTCTTGTAGAGATCCTTGATGGGATTGTAGCCGCCGTTCATGTCGCCATAGAGCGTGGCATAGCCGGTGGACATCTCGGACTTGTTGCCGGTGGTCACGACCATGGCGCCGAACTTGTTGGACACCGACATCAGCAGCGTGCCGCGCACGCGGGACTGGAGGTTCTCCTCCGTCACGTCGCGGTTCCGGCCTGCGAACAGCGGCGAGAGGATGCCTTCCAGCGCTTCCACGGCGGGCGCGATGGGCAGGGTGTCGTAGCGCACGCCAAGTTTCCGGGCGACGTCGGCCGCATCGTCGAGGCTGTCCTGCGCGGTGAAGCGGTAGGGCAGCATGATGCAGTGGACGCGATCCGCCCCCAGCGCATCCACCGCCATGGCGGCGCAGATGGCGCTGTCGATGCCGCCGGACAGGCCGAGCACCACGCCGGGGAAGCGGTTCTTGTTCACATAGTCCCGCAGACCCAGCACGCAGGCGGCATAGTCCGCCTTTTCCCCTTCCAGCCGGTCGGCGAAGGGGGCTTCCTGGCATTTCCAGCCATTCTCGAACCGCTGCCACTGCGTGGTGCGCACCCGCTCGGCGAAGCCGGGGAACTGCATGGCGAGCGTGCGGTCGGCATTGAGCGCGAAGGAGGCGCCGTCGAACACCAGTTCGTCCTGCCCGCCCACCTGATTGACATAGAGCAGCGGCAGGCCGCTCTCCACCACGCGGGCCACCGCGATGTTGGCGCGCTCGTCATAGACCGAGCGGCGATAGGGCGAGCCGTTGGGCACGATGAGGATTTCCGCGCCGGTCTCGGCGAGGCACTCCACCACGTCCGGCCCCCAGATGTCCTCGCACACCGGCACGCCGAGGCGCACGCCCCGGAACGGGATCGGGCCGGGCAGGGGGCCCGCGGAGAACACACGCTTCTCGTCGAACACGCCGTAATTGGGCAGGTCCACCTTGAAGCGCTTCGCCGTGATGCGTCCGCCTTCCAGCAGGAAGACGCCGTTATAGAGGTGCCCGTCCTCCTTCCACGGCGCGCCCACCAGCAAGGCGGGGCCGGTGGCGGTCTCGGCGGCCAGAGCTTCCAGCGCTTCCCGGCAGGCGGCCTGGAAGGCGGGCTTGAGCACCAGATCCTCCGGCGGATAGCCGGACAGGAACAGCTCGGAGAAGACCACGAGGTCCGCGCCCTGATCGGCGGCTTGCGCACGGGCGACGCGCACTTTCTCCGTATTGCCCGTCACGTCACCCACGATCGGGTTCAGCTGCGCCACGGCGATGTGCAGCGTATCGACAGGGGTGGAGAGGCTGGCGTCTGCAGCAGGAGAAGAAACGGTCATGGCATCCGGCATGTAATGACGGGAAGAGATGTAGCGATGCGACGGCGCGGGGGCAATGCGCCCATCAACGCGCCCATCAATGCGCCCTTGGGGGGAAGACACGTCAGTGAGGTTTACCCGGTGGCAGCCTACACTTATGATCGAATTGACGGGAAATGGGGGCACCAAACTCATGGGTTTCCAGGGCACGCAGAAGTCGCATCGCTTCGAGCTCCGCGCGCGCACCATGGAGCAGCATCAGGCACTGGAGGCCGCCGTTGGCCCCCTCAATTCCATAGCCGCCTATCAGCGCTATCTGCGCGGGCAGGAGGCCTTCCGGGCGCCGCTGGAGCGCCAGCTGGCCGCCGTGCGCGTGCCCACCACGCTGGAAGACGTGCTGCCCGTGCCGCTGGCCGCCCTGCTGACGCTGGACCGCGCCGATCTCGGCGATGCCGTCGATGTGGTGGAGGAGACGGCGGCTTTGTCCTTCACCCCGTCCGCCATCTTCGGAATCCTTTACGTGCTGGAGGGTTCCACGCTGGGCGCGCGCCTTCTGCACCAACAGGCCGGGGCGCTCGGCCTCACCGCCGCGCACGGCGCGCGACATCTTGCGGAACAAATTGCCCAGCCCGGTACTTGGAAACAGTTCGTAAGCGTCCTCGATGCCGAGGAGGCGCTTGACCTCGACGAGGCGGCAGCTTCGGCCAACGCCGTATTTGAAGCGGGGCGCAGAGCCTTCGCGAGACTGGACGATGCCGAACGCTCAAACCGTCGACCTGACGAATTGTGATCGCGAACCCATCCATATCCCCGGCAGCATCCAACCCCATGGCTGCCTGATCGCCTGTTCCGCCGACGCGGCGCGGGTGGAGCGCCACTCCGCCAATGCGGCAGATGTGCTGGGGCTGCCGGCAGGGGACATCAACGGCCAGTCCCTTGACGCCATGGTGGGCAGCCGGCTCGCCCATGACCTGCGCAACGCGCTGACCACCGTCACCAATCCCGCCCGCCCGGCGCTCATGCTGGGCGTGGAGGTGAACGGGCGTTCGCTCGACATCGCCGTGCACCGGCACAAGGGCGCCACCCTGATCGAATTCGAGCCGGCGCCCACCGGCAAGCAGATCTCCCCCGTGGAGCTCGGGCGCGCGCTGGTGAGCCAGCTCAGCCGCCTGAAGGACGAGAGCCAGCTGCTCAAGCGCACCACGCGCCTCGTGCAGGGGCTGCTCGGCTACGACCGGGTGATGATCTACCGCTTCGAGCATGACGGCTCGGGCAAGGTGGTGAGCGAATCCAAGACGCCGGCGCTGGAAAGCTTCCTCGGCCAGTATTTCCCCGCCTCCGACATTCCGAAGCAGGCGCGCGAGCTCTATCTGCGCAACACGCTGCGCATCGTCTCCGATACCGAGGGGCATTACATCCCGCTGGTGCCGGTGCTGGATGCTTCCGGCGAGCCGCTGGACCTCTCCTACGCCCATCTGCGCAGCGTCTCGCCCATCCATTGCGAGTATCTGCGCAACATGGGGGTGAGCGCCTCCATGTCGCTGTCCATCGTGGTGGGCGGCGAATTGTGGGGCCTGATCGCCTGCCACCATTATTCCCCGCGCGTGCTCTCCATGTCCGAGCGCATCGGCGCGGAGATGTTCGGCGAGTTCTTCTCGCTGCATCTGGAGGCGGTGAACCAGCGCGCCAAGCTCGACACCGCCACCCGCGCCCGCGCCACGCTGGACCGCATCCTGCGCCACGCCTCGCGGCACATGGACCTGTCCGATCTTCTGGCCAGCAGCCTGCCGGAATTCTCCACCCTCATGCCGGCCAACGGCATCGGCCTCTGGATGAACGGCACCTGGAGCGGCTCGGGCAATACGCCGCCGGCGTCCGAAATCCCGGCGCTGGCGCGCCTCGTGGGGCAGGCCAGCGACGGCCGCGTCTGGGCCACCCATGCGCTTGCGCAGGCGCTGCCCGAGGCCGCCGCCTACAGCGCCGAGGTGTCCGGCGTGCTGGCCATTTCCCTGTCGCAGCGGGCACAGGACTATCTGTTCTTCTTCCGCAAGGAGGTGGTGCAGACGCTGGAATGGGCCGGCAATCCCGACAAGCAGTACGCCACCGGCGTGCATGGCGACCGCCTGACCCCACGCAAGAGCTTCGCCATCTGGAAGCAGACGGTGGAGCGCCAATCCACCCCCTGGACCGCCGCCGACCGCGAGATCGCGGAGGCCGCCCGCACGGCGCTGGTGGAGGTGGTGCTGCGCCACAATGAGCTTCTGGCCGACGAGCGCTCCAAGGCCGAGGTGCGCCAGCGCCTGCTCAACGAGGAGCTGAACCACCGGGTCAAGAACATCCTGGCGCTCATCAAGTCGCTGGTGTCCCATCCGGTGGCGCCGGGCACGGGGCTGGAAACCTACATCTCCACGCTCGCCGGGCGCATCAAGGCGCTGGCCCATGCCCATGATCAGGTGGTGCGCGGCGACGGTGGCGGCATCCTCGGCGAACTGCTGGCGGCCGAACTCTCGCCCTATCGCGACCAGTCCGCCGTGGCGCTGTCCGGCCCGCCCGTCCTTCTGGACGCGCGGGCCTTTTCCGTCATGGCGCTGGTGCTGCACGAACTGGCCACCAACGCCGCCAAATACGGCGCGCTGAGCGTCGCGGCGGGGCAGCTGGACGTTCAATGGTCCGCCACGGCGGACGGCAGCTGCGAGATCGTCTGGACCGAGAGCAGCGGCCCAACCGTGCGCCCGCCGGAGCGGCGGGGCTTCGGCTCGGTGCTGGTGGACCGCTCCGTGCCCTATGACCTGAACGGCGAAAGCCGGGTGGACTATCTGGTGAGCGGCGTGCGCGCCCGCTTCCTCCTGCCGGCCCGCTATGTGTCCTGGCCCAGCGCGCCGGTCGCCGCCGAGGGTCTCGCCGCCGCGCGGGGAGAGGCGGAGGGGGGCGCGCCCGCGCTGGACGGCGTGGCGGTGCTGCTGGTGGAAGATCAGCTGCTCATCGCCATCGACGTGGAGACCATGCTGCTGGGGCAGGGCGCCCGGACGGTGGAGACCGCCAGCTCGGCGGCGGAGGCCATCGGCAAGCTCGGCCATTTCCGGCCGGACGTGGCGGTGCTGGACGTCAATCTGGGCAGCGGCACCTCGGTGCCCGTGGCGCAGGAACTGCGCCGGCGGGGCATCCCCTTCGTGTTCGCCTCCGGCTATGCGGACCTGACCATGATCCCGGAAGAGCTGTCCGGCGCGCCTTTGGCCCGCAAGCCCTATGACGTGGAGGCACTGGCGCTGGCCATCGTGGAAGCGTGTGCGGGCCCGCAGGCGGCCACCGCCTGAGCGGTGGCGCGCGGGGCAGCGGCAGTCCGGCCGCTTCCTCTCCGGTGACGGAAATGTTTGCGATCGGCCGCCGGCCGGGCCTCGCCCCGCGACGTCAGGCGTGCCACTCTCGCGCGCCCGGTTCCGGGCCGCTCCTGCCGTCCGTCCCGGCCGTGCGTTCCGCATGGCCGCCGGCAGGATGATGCATCCGCCTTCCGTTTGCTGGAGGTTTTCATGACTTCTCCCCTTGCCACGCCCCCGTCTTCGACGCTTGAGGGGCTCGATGGACTGGTGCGTGAGCCTTTCTCGCGCCGCAGCTTCGTCATGACGTCGTTGATCACCGGCTTTACGCTCGCCACCACCACCGTGCTGGCGCAGGCCATCAAGACCGACGCCACCGGGCTGGTGGCCGGCGACGTGCAGATCCCCACCTCCGACGGCAACATGCCGGGCTATCGCGCCATGCCGGAAGGCAACGGCCCGTTCCCGCTGGTGATCGTCATCGAGGAGATTTTCGGCGTCCACGAATACATCAAGGACACCTGCCGCCGCCTCGCCAAGCTCGGCTATTGCGCGGTTGCTCCCGAGCTTTACGCCCGGCAGGGCGACCTCACCAAGATGACCGATGTGCAGCAGATCGTCAGCCAGGTCATCTCCAAGAAGCCGGACGCCGAGCTGGTCTCCGACCTCGACGCCTCCGTCGCCTGGGCGGTGAAGGACTCGAAGGCCGACGGCAACCGCCTCGCCGTGACCGGCTTCTGCCGGGGCGGGCGCGCCACGTGGCTCTATGCGGCTCATAATCCGAAGATCAAGGCGGCCGTGGCGTGGTACGGCCCGCTGGGCGGCAACCGCTCCGACATCCAGCCCAAGACGGCGGCCGATGTGGCGGGCGCCCTCCAGGCGCCGGTGCTGGGCCTCTATGGCGCGGCCGATACCGGCATTCCGGTGGCCGATGTGGAGAAGCAGCGCGACACCGCCAGGGCGGCGGGCAAGACGGTGGAGATCGTGATCTATCCCGACACCCCGCACGCCTTCCATGCCGACTATCGCCCCAGCTACCGCAAGGAAGCGGCCGAGGACGGCTGGAAGCGCATGCTGGCGTGGTTCAAGCAGTACGGCGTCTGATCCGCCTGCGCTGTCCGTAAAGGCAAGCGGCCCGCCCCGGTGAGGGGCGGGCCGTTCCTGTTTCAGTGCTCAGCAATGAAGATCAGGCGTTGGCGTTGAACACCCGGTACCTGCGCGGCACGAGGCCGATGAGGCCGCCGGTGGGCAGATCCTGCTGGTGGGGCACGGCGGCCTCCACCACCACCGGACCGTTGCGGCCGGGGATCTCGATGTCGGCGCGCCGGGTGGGGCCGAAGGTGCGCACCGCTAGCACGCGGCCCGCGAAGGGGGCGGCATCCGGATCGGCGAGGTCCACGTCATGCGGGCGGGCGAGCAGGCGGGCGGGGCCGTCCGCGACGCCCTGGCTGTCGAGCGCCAGCGGCTTGTCGCCGGCATAGAGGCGGCCGTCGCGCACGTCGGTGGGCAGGGCCAGCGTCTCGCCGATGAAGTCGTGCACGAAGGCGGTGGCGGGATTGTCATAGACCTCGGACGGCGTGCCCACCTGCTCGATCCGGCCGTGGCCCATCACCACCACCCGGTCGGCCAGTTCCAGCGCCTCTTCCTGATCATGGGTGACGAGCAGGGAGGTGACGGGCAGTTCCTCGTGCAACTGGCGCAGCCAGCGACGCAGCTCCTTGCGCACTTTGGCGTCGAGCGCGCCGAAGGGTTCGTCCAGCAGCAGCACGCGCGGCGAGATGGCGAGCGCGCGGGCGAGCGCCACGCGCTGGCGCTGGCCGCCGGAGAGCTGGCCGGGATAGCGGTCCGCCAGCCAGTCGATCTGCACCAGATGGAGCAGTTCCTCCACCTTGGCGCGGATGGTGGCGTCCGGCACCTTGTCCTTGCCGGTGCGCACGCGCAGGCCGAAGGCCACGTTCTCGAACACGTTGAGGTGCCGGAACAGCGCATAATGTTGGAACACGAAGCCCACGTTGCGGTCGCGCACCGTGCGCTCCAGCGCATCCTCGCCATCGAAGCGCACTTCGCCCGCGTCCGGCCAGTCGAGCCCGGCGATGATGCGCAGCAGCGTGGTCTTGCCCGAGCCGGAGGGGCCGAGCAGCGCGACCAGCTCGCCCGAGCGCACGTGCAGGGACACATTGTCGAGCGCGGTGAAGGACTTGAAGCGCTTGGAGACGCCCACGACGTCGATGGTCATCTCAGTGGTCCTTTGCGATGCGCTTTTCGAGCAGGGTCTTGGCGCAGAGCGTCACCAGCGCCAGCAAAGCCAGCAGCGAGGCCACCGCGAAGGAGGCCGCGAACTGGTACTCATTGTACAGGATCTCGATCTGCAGCGGCATGGTGTTGGTGAGGCCGCGGATATGGCCGGAGACCACCGACACCGCGCCGAACTCGCCCATGGCGCGGGCGTTGCAGAGCAGGACGCCGTAGAGCAGCGCCCATTTCACATTGGGCAGCGTCACCCGGAAGAAGGTGGAGAGGCCGGAGGCGCCGAGCGAAATGGCCGCTTCCTCCTCCGCCGTGCCCTGCTCCTGCATGAGCGGGATCAGCTCGCGCGCCACGAAGGGGAAGGTGACGAACACCGTTGCCAGAACGATGCCGGGCAGCGCGAACACGATCTTGATGTCGTTGTCCTGCAGGAACGGGCCGAGCAGGCCCTGCGAGCCGAACAGCAGGATGAACACCAGACCGGCCACTACCGGGGACACCGAGAAGGGCAGATCGATGAGCGTGATGAGGAAGCTCTTGCCCGGAAACTCGAACTTGGCGATGCACCAGGAGGCCACCAGCCCGAACACGAGGTTCAGCGCCACCGAGATGGCGGCGACGATGAGCGTGAGCTCGATGGCGGCCAGCGCATCCGGGTCCACGAGGGCGGCCACATAAGCCTGCCAGCCCTTGGCGAAGGCCTGCACGAACACCAGCACCAGCGGCAGGCCGATGACCAGCGCCAGAAAGGTCAGCGCCACCGCGATGATGGCGATGCGCACGCCGGCAGGTTCCGTGTGCACCGGCGGGGCGCGGCGGACGACGCGGGCGGGCGTCGCCGCGGGAGGGGCGATCTCGGCCACGCTCATGACTCGGTGGTCCGCCGTTCGGTCCATTGCTGGAGCCGGTTGATGATGAAGAGCAGGATGAAGGAGGTGAGCAGCATCACCACCGCGATGGCGGTGGCGTCCGCATAGCGGAACTCCTCCAGCCGCACCACGATGAGCAGCGGCGCAATTTCCGACACGTTGGGCATGTTGCCGGCGATGAAGATGACCGAGCCGTATTCGCCGACGCCGCGTGCGAAGGCCAAAGCGAAGCCGGTGAGCAGCGCCGGCCAGATGGTGGGCAGCACCACCCGCCACACGGTCTGGCCCCGGCTGGCGCCGAGGCTGGCGGCGGCTTCCTCATACTGTTTGTCGAGATCCGCCAGCACCGGCTGCACCGTGCGCACCACGAAGGGCAGGCCGACGAAGACGAGGGCGATGAGGATGCCGAGCGGCGTATAGGCCACCTTGATGCCGAGCGGCTCCAGAAGGCTGCCGACCCAGCCATTCGGCGCATAGAGCGCGGTGAGCGAGATGCCGGCGACTGCCGTGGGGAGCGCGAAGGGCACGTCCACGATGGCATCCACGATGCGTCGGCCGGGAAAGTCGTAGCGCACCAGCGCCCACATCACGATGGTGCCGAACACGGCATTCACCAGCGCGGCGGCGAACGAGATGCCGAAGGAGATGCCGAGCGCGTGCAGGGTGCGGGGCGCGGTGACGATAGCGATGAAGCGGTCGAACGAGAGTTCGGTGGTCTTCAGCACCAGCGCGGCAAGCGGGATGAGCACGATCAGGCTCAGCCACGTGACGGTGAGGCCGAAGGTCAGCCCGAAGCCGGGGATGACGCTGCGCTGTCGGAAGGAAAGAGACTGTCGGCCTGCGCTCACGTCCTGCTGTCCTGTTGTCTCAAAGTATCAGGCGGTGTTCCGGCACTTGCGCCCGGACCTTGCCCCCCAACCCTCCCCCGCAAGCGGGAGGGCATCTGTCGCATCCTATCCAGTTCGTCATGCCCGGGCTTGACCCGGGCATCCACGTCGGGCCGACCGTGGGCGGCTCGACGCTATGGCGTGTCCTTGCCACTCCGCCTTTCAGTCCACCGCCCGCCAGGCGGATGGACGTGGATGGCCGGGTCAAGCCCGGCCATGACGAGTGGAGAGGGTGCTCGGGGCCTCCTTCACGCCCGCCCGGTGAGCTGGGGCTCCCTCTCCCGCTTGCGGGGGAGGGGTGGGGAGGGGGCGCTGGCGCGCCCTCCCAAGCCTTCGCTCAGTTGCTGTAGATCTTATCGAAAATGCCGCCGTCCGCGAAGAAGGTCTTCTGCGCCTTGGCCCAGCCGCCGAACACGTCGTCGATGGTGAAGGTCTCGGTCTTGGCGAACTTGTCCTTGTACTTCGCGGCCACCGCCGGATCACGCGGGCGGTAATAGTTCTTGGCCGCGATCTCCTGACCCTCCGGGGTATAGAGATACTTCAGGTAAGCTTCGGCGATGGCGCGGGTGCCCTTCTTGTCGACATTCTTGTCCACCACGGCCACCGGCGGCTCCGCGAGGATGGTGTAGGGCGGGGTGACGATGTCGAACTTGTCCGGGCCAAGCTCGTTCACCGAGAGATAGGCCTCGTTCTCCCAGGCGATCAGCACGTCGCCGAGGCCGCGCTCGGTGAAGGTGATGGTGGAGCCGCGCGCGCCGGTATCGAGCACCGGCACGTTCTTGAAGATGGCCTGCACGAAGTCCTGCGCCTTCTTCTCGTCATTGCCCTGCGTCTTCAGGGCATAGCCCCAGGCGGCGAGGAAGTTCCAGCGGGCGCCGCCGGAGGTCTTCGGATTGGGGGTGATGACCTTGATGCCGGGCTTGGCCAGATCGTCCCAGTCCTTGATGTTCTTCGGGTTGCCCTTGCGCACCAGGAACACGATGGTCGAGGTGTAGGGGGCGGAATTGTTCGGCAGGCGCTTCTGCCAGTCGGCATTGATCAGGCCGCGCTGGGCGATGGCGTCGATGTCATAGGCCAGAGCGAGCGTCACCACGTCCGCCGGGCTGCCGTCGATGACGGTGCGGGCCTGCGCGCCGGAGCCGCCGTGCGACTGGCGCAGCGTCACCGTGTCATCGGGATGGTCCTTTTTCCAGGACGCCTGGAAGGCCTTGTTGAAGTCGCTGTAAAGCTCGCGCGTCGGGTCGTAGGAGACGTTGAGCAGCGTGATGTCCGCCGCATGGGCGGGCGCGGCCCAGAGCGCGCCGGACAGGCTGAGAGCGATGGGCGCGGCGAGAACCGCTGAGGCAAGGCGTCGGAGCATGGCAGACCTCCCTTGGCGACGCCCCCGAAACACGGCCCCGGAAAAGGGCCCCCGGGACAATCCGGGCGGGATGGCGTGGCGCGATGTTGCGTTCGTCTGATCGAACGATACATCGCGCTTGGTACGGGTCAACCGATTAACTGAATAAATCTGATAAAAAATGTAGACTACATAGTCGGGCTGTCTTTTCGGACGTGAATCCCGCATTCCGTCTTGGCCTGCCCGCGCCAGCGTCCGGCCCGCGCGTCCTCACCCGGCTTGGCTCGGGAGGTGCAGGGCATGCAGCCGATGGAGCTGAAGCCGAAGTGCTGAAGGGGGTGCTGCGGCAGGTCGTGCGCCGTCATCCAGGCGGCGATCTCCTCCGGCCCCAGGGCGGCCAGTGGATTGTATTTCACGCGGCCATCGTCCTGTTCGACGAACGGAATGGCCGCCCGTGTCGCCGCCTGATAGCGCTTGCGGCCATTGATCCAGGCGTCGAAGGGCGCCAGGGCCCGGCCGAGCGGCTCCACCTTGCGCAGGTCGCAGCAGGCGTCCGTATCGCTGGCCCAGAGGTCGTTGTCCGGATCGCGCGCGGCGCGCAGGGCTTCGTCCGGCCGGAAGGTGCGGACATCGGTGAGACCGAGGCGGGCGATGAGCGCGTCGCGATAGTCCAGCGTTTCGGTGAACAGATGGCCGGTGTCGAGGAAGAGCACCGGCACGGACGGGTCCACCTGCGCCAGCATGTGCAGCAGCACCACGGATTCCGTGCCGAAAGAGGACACCGCCGCGATGCGGCCGCGATGGGCCGCCACCGCCTGCGCCATCACCTCCAGCGGGCCTGCACCTTCAAGGCGACGGGCGAGGGCGGCGATGTCATCGCCCGCCGGCTCCCGTCGCAGGTCGTTGCGCACCGTCTCGACCCGCGCGTCCGCTTCCGCCGGCAGATCGCCGGCGGTCGGATCGAAGGAAGGAGAGGTGCAGTCCATGGCGCGATCCCTCACGCGCCCCGCGCGGCGGCAAGGCGCGCCCGCAGGGGCACCGGCCGGCCGTCGCCGGTGGGCTGGTAGAAGACGGAATAGGAGTGGATCTCCTTCTCCACCGCCGCCACGTCGCCTTCCTTGACGATCTCCAGCGCATCGAAGCCACAGCGGACCATGAGCAGGAACTGGTCGCGCAGCACGTTGCCGGTGGCACGCAGCTCACCCTTGAAGCCGAGCCGCTCGCGCAGCAGACGCGCCTGCGAGTAGGCGCGCCCGTCGCGGAACTTCGGGAAGATGAGGGCGACCACCGCCAGCCGGTCCACGAAGGGCTCCAGCAGCAGCACGTCCTTGTCATTCGGCCAGATCACGCCCACGGGGTGATTGCGCGCGAACAGGGCCTCGCCTTCCGCCAGCAGGCGGGTGGCGGAGACGAGCACGGGCGCGTCGGGCAGGGTGTCCTCGTCCGCCACGGCCACGAAGGCGTCGGCGACGGGCTTTCCGTTCTTAACGAGCGGCATAGGCGCGCTCCTTGAAAGGTTCGATGCCGAGCCGCTGCACGGCGGCGATGAAGGTTTCCTGCTTGCTGGTGCGCAGCTCCACATAGGTGTCGAGGATGCGTTCCACCACGTTCACCACTTCATTTTCCGGCACGGCGGGGCCGAGCAGCTCGCCCAGCTTGGCCTTGTGGTTGGCCTTGCCGCCGAGCGTGATCTGGTAGAATTCCTGATCCTGCTTCTCGACGCCGAGAATGCCGATATGCCCTACATGGTGGTGGCCGCAGGCATTGATGCAGCCCGAGATGTTCAGATGCACCCGGCCGATGTCGGCGATCCGGTCGAGATCGGCGAAGCGCTTGGTCAGGTCCTGCGCCAGCGGGATGGAGCGGGCATTGGCCAGCGCGCAATAATCAAGGCCGGGGCAGGCGATGATGTCCGAGATCAGGCCGATGTTCGGGGTCGCCAGACCCTGCGCATCCAGCGCCTGCCAGAGCGTGAACAGGTCCTTCTGCCGCACGTGGGGCAGGGTGAGGTTCTGCTCGTGCGCCACGCGGATCTCGCCATAGGCATACTGATCCGCGAGGTCCGCCACCGCATCCATCTGGTCGGCCGTGGCATCGCCGGGAGGCGCGCCCACGGGTTTGAGCGAGATGGTGACGATGGCGTGGCCGCCCTTCCGGTGCGGGGCGACCGAATTGGCGTACCAGCGGGCGAAGTCCGGATTGGTCTTGGCAGCCTCAAGCTCGGCCGGGCCGTCGGTCAGCGCTTCGAAGTCCGGCTCCTTGAAATGGGCGCGGATGGCGTCGATGGCGGCATCGTCCAGCGCCAGCGCGCCGTCCTTGATCTGCGCCCATTCGGCTTCCACCCGGCGGGTGAATTCCTCGGTGCCGATCTCGTGCACCTGAATCTTGATGCGTGCCTTGTAGATATTGTCGCGCCGGCCGCCCGCATTGTAGGTGCGCAGGATGGCCTCAAGGTACGACAGCAAGTCGTGACGGGGCAGGAATTCGCGGATGGTCTTGCCCACGAAGGGCGTGCGCCCGAGGCCGCCGCCCACGATCACCTCGAAGCCGGTCACGCCGTCCTTGCGATGCAGGCGCAGGCCGATGTCGTGCACGCGGATGGCGGCGCGGTCATGCTTGGCCGCCGTGATGGCGATCTTGAACTTGCGCGGCAGGTAGGTGAATTCCGGGTGCAGCGTGGACCACTGGCGGATGATCTCCGCATAGAGGCGCGGATCCTCGATCTCCTCCGGCGTGGCATTCGCCCACTGGTCGGTGGTGGTGTTGCGGATGCAGTTGCCGGAGGTCTGGAGGCCATGCATGCCGGCGCGGGCGAGATCCGCCATGGCGTCGGGCAGCTCTTCCAGCTTGATCCAGTTGAACTGGATGTTCTGGCGGGTGGTGAAATGGCCATAGCCCCGGTCATAGCGCCGGGCCACATGGGCCAGCGCGCGCATCTGATCGGACGACAGGGTGCCGTAGGGGATGGCGATGCGCAGCATGTAGGCGTGCAGCTGGAGATACACGCCGTTCATCAGCCGGAGCGGCTTGAACTCTTCCTCGTTCAGCTCGCCATCGAGACGGCGCTTCACCTGGTCGCGGAACTCGTCAACGCGTTCCTGAAGGAAGGTCCGGTCGAACTCGTCGTAAATGTACATGGTTCAGGCTTTCGTCCGGGACTTCAGGCGGCGGCGCCGGGCAGGGCAACGGTGGGGCCGCCGACACGGATGCGCTCGCGCAGGTTCACGGGGGCAAGCGACCCGTCGTCCGCCACCGTCACGCGGGCCGGATAGGCGCCCACCGCATGGTTCTCGTCCGCATTGGCGATGCCGAGCAGCCGCAGGGCGTCATCCGGCGTGGAAACCACAGCCGCGCGGGACAGGGTGTCGCTCCACCCGCTCTCGGCGGTGAGCCAGACCACCACGCCATCGGTGAGGCGGTTGGCGGTGATCACTGTCGGGCCGGTGATCTTCAGCTTCTGCTGCAACGGTGAAGTCATGGGGTCCGCATGGCCTTGGGGTCCGGGGTCCAGCTACGAGAGGGTGGTCCGAGGGAACGGGAATTCCACACTGGATCTCCCTATTTCCCGTCATTTTTATGTTTATTAATCAGGTTGACGACGTTCTAAAGTTAAAATAGCGATCCCCAAAATGCAAATGCCAAATGGCCATTCCAGGCTGTAAGCCGGGCATACAAATAACTTCCGGCGCATGGCCGGATGCCCCACGATGCAGCTAGTGTGAGGAATCACATACGATGTCAGTGATTTCGGAGAGGGAGAGGACGCAGATGAACCGTCTCGATGCGCTGGAGGCGCAGAGCATCTTCATCATGCGCGAAGCCTTCGCCCAGCTGCGCAAGGTCGCCCTGCTGTGGTCGCTGGGCAAGGATTCCAACGTCATGATCTGGCTGGCGCGCAAGGCCTTCTTCGGCCGCGTGCCCTTCCCCTGCATGCACGTGGACACCGGCCGCAAGTTCCCGGAAATGTACGCCTTCCGCGAGCAGTATGCGAAGGAATGGGGCCTCGACCTGCTGCTGGAGGACTGCCCGCCCATCGAGAGCACGGACCCGACCCTGCCGCCCGCCGCCCGTTCCGCCGCCCGCAAGACCGAGGGCCTGCGCCTTGCGCTGGCCAAGCACGGCTTCGACGGCGTGATCGCCGGCATCCGCCGCGACGAGGAGCCGACCCGCGCCAAGGAGCGCTTCTTCTCGCCGCGCGGCACCGATGGCGCCTGGAACGTGCGCGAGCAGCCGCCGGAATTCTGGGACCAGTACAACACCGCGCTGACCCCCGGCGCGCATCTGCGCATCCACCCCATCCTGCATTGGACGGAGATGGACATCTGGGCCTACACTCAGCGCGAGAACATCCCGGTGATCCCGCTCTATTTCTCCAACAACGGCAAGCGCTACCGCTCGCTGGGGGACAAGGACATCACCTTCCCCGTGGACTCACCCGCCTCCACGCTGGACGAGATCCTGGCGGAGCTCGCCGTCACCAAGACCTCGGAGCGGTCCGGCCGCGCCATGGACCATGAGAGCGAAGACGCTTTTGAGCGCCTGCGCACCGCCGGCTATCTGTGAGTTTGCTCAATGACCGCTCTGCCGCTCTCCGTTTCCCCCGCTTCTCCGCTTTCGCCTGAGGCCTCGCCTGCCGAGCGTGAGCTGCTGCGCATCGTGATCGTCGGCCATGTGGACCATGGCAAGTCCACGCTGGTGGGCCGCATCCTGCATGAGACCGGCGCCCTGCCGGACGGCAAGCTGGAGATGATCAAGGCGGTGTCCGCCCGGCGCGGCATGCCGTTCGAGTGGTCGTTCCTGCTCGACGCGCTCCAGACCGAGCGCGATCAGGGCATCACGGTGGACACCACCCAGATCCGCTTCAAGACCGATCAGCGCGATTATCTGCTGATCGACGCCCCCGGACATGTTGAGTTCCTGCGCAACATGATCACCGGCGCGGCGCAGGCCGACGCCGCCGTCCTCCTGATCGACGCCGCCGAGGGCGTGCGCGAGCAGACCCGCCGCCACGCCTTCCTGCTGCACCTGCTGGGGCTTCGGCAGGTGATCGTCGCCGTCAACAAGATGGACCGCGTGGACTATGACCGGGCGGTGTTCGCCAAGATCGAGGCGGATGTCGCCTCTTATCTGGACGGCTTCGGTCTCCATCCCACCTTCGTCGTTCCCCTGTCCGCCCGCGATGGCGGCTTCGTGAAGGAGCGCGCCGAGGGCGCGGACTGGTACAGCGGGCCGACCATCCTCGGCGCCCTCGACAAGCTCACCGCACCCCCCGGCCTCGGCGACCTGCCGCTGCGCTTTCCGGTGCAGGCAGTCTACAAATTCGATGAGCGCCGGATCATCGCCGGCCGCATCGAGAGTGGCCGTCTCAGCGTCGGCGACGAACTCACCTTCGAACCCTCCGGCGCCACTGCCCGCATCCGCAGCCTGGAAGCCTGGCCCGGCCCGGCTCCGCTCTCGGCCGGGGCAGGGCAGTCCATCGGCCTGACGCTGGACAAGGACATCTTCGTCGCCCGTGGCGATGTGGCCGCCCACGGCAAGCTGCGCCCGCGCGCCGCGCGGCGCCTCACCGCCCGCGTGTTCTGGCTGGCGGATGCGGAGCTGAAGATCGGCACGCCCGTCACCGTGCGCCTCGCCACCAACAGCGCCACCGGCGTGGTGCGCAGCGTGGCAAGCGCGGTGGACCCGGCGAACCTCACCACCGAGGGCATCGCCGCGCTGGGCCGCAACCATGTGGGCGAGGTGGACATCGCGCTCCATCGCCCGCTGGCGGCGGATGCCTACAGCATCAATCCCATTCTCGGCCGCATCGTCATCGAGGTGGACCGCAAGATCGCCGGTGGCGGCATCGTGCTGTCCGCGGCCAGTGAGGACAAGTCGCCCGCGCCCCGGGGCGAGGTGGTGGCGGTGGACAGCGCCGTGCGCCCCGCCGACCGGGTGGCGCGCTATCGCCATGGCGGTGCTGTGCTGTGGCTCACCGGCCTGCCGGCGGCGGGCAAGTCCACGGTGGCCCGCGCTACCGAGAAGCGCCTGTTCGATCTCGGCGGCGCGCCGCTGTTCCTCGACGGGGACACGCTGCGCACGGGGCTGAACGGCGATCTCGGCTTCTCGCCCGAGGAGCGTTCCGAGAACATCCGCCGGGTGGCCGAGATGGCGACCTTCCTTGCCAAGAACGGGCATATCGCCATCGTGGCGCTGGTGTCACCGGCGCGGGCGGATCGGGAGCGGGCGCGGCAGATCGCCGGGGCCTATTTCCACGAGGTGCACATCCGCGCCCCGCTGGAGGTGTGCGAGGCGCGCGATCCCAAGGGCCATTATGCCCGTGCCCGCAAGGGCGAGATGGCCAACTTCACCGGCATCAGCGCCCCCTATGAGGAGCCCGAGCAGCCGGAAGTGGTGCTCGACACCACGTCCGATCTGACGCTGTGCGTGAGCGTGCTGGAGACCTATCTGTCGGGCGCCGGCGTGCTCTCGCCTGCGGACGACGACGCCGGCATCTGAGCGGGTGCTCGATGGGGAAGGGCGCGCCTCTGCCCCCTCCCCAGCCCTCCCCCGCAAGCGGGAGAGGGCTTTGCCCGCTAAGCTTTCGGGGGGGCGGCATTGCGGCCAGCGCAACAGGCTCCCTCTCCCGCTTGCGGGGGAGGGTTGGGGAGGGGGCAAGCGCGGGGCGTTGATCGCCTGATCATCCCTATCCCTTCGTCATGGCCGGACTTGATCCGGCCATCCACGTCCTTCCGCCGGGAAGGCGTTTTGCGAGGGGAGGGAATGGTGAGGGTTCGCTTCCACGCAATCCGTCCACGCTTTGCCGATCGTGCGGAACTTCGAGAACTGCCCACAGTCCAGCCGTGCACATGCCCCGCAAGCAGGCATGACGACCTGCTGCTCAATAAAGGTCGCTCTCGATCTTACGGGTGACGTTTCTTACTCCGGTCCGGCGGCCACGATGGCGGCGAGCAGGCCGGGGAAGCGGCGGTCCATGTCGTCGCGGCGTAGGGTGTTGGTGCGGCCGTTGCCATGATCCACCTGATGGATCAGGCCGGCCTCGCGCAGCACGCGGAAATGATGGGTGCGGGTGGCCTTGGCCAGCGGAATGGGAAAGCCCGCGCAGCGCAGTGGCGTGCCCTCGCTCGCCGCAAGGTCCAGAACCACGCGGCGGCGGTAGGGGTCTGAAAGCGCAGCCAGCACCTTGTCGAGGCTGATCTCGCTCACCTCCGGATGCCATAGCGGCGTGGTCTCCGGCACCTCGTCTCCTCTTCCCGATCATCAAGCAAATATCGTCCGGTCACTCTTGCGCGTGCGGAGGATCGGGCGCAAGGTACGATAAATTTCGTACCTTAGGGAGTGAGCCATGACCGCTGCCACACGCATCCGCCTCGACAGCTTCGGCGGACCGGAGGTGATGACGCTGGAGCAGGTGGATCTGCCGGCTCCTGCCGCCGGTGAGGCGCAGGTGCGCCAGACCGCCGTCGGCTTCAATTATATCGACGTCTACCAGCGCTCCGGCATCTATCCCTTGCCCACCCCCACCGGCCTCGGCCATGAGGCGGCGGGCGTGGTGGAGGCGGTGGGCGCGGGCGTCACCGGCCTCAAGCCGGGCGATCGGGTGGCCTATATCAATGCCGGCATCGGCGCCTATGCGGACCGCCGCATCGTCCCGGCCGACAAGCTGGTGCCGGTGCCGGACGGCGTGTCCGACGAGGCCGCCGCCGCCCTCATCTTCAAGGGGCTAACGGCGCAATATCTCATCCGCAAGACCCACAATGTCGGCCCCGGCGACACCATTCTCGTGCATGCGGCGGCGGGCGGCGTGGGGCAGATCCTGAGCGCCTGGGCGAAGGCGCTGGGCGCCACCGTCATCGGCACGGCCGGCGGGCCTGAGAAAGTGGCCATCGCGAAGGCCGCCGGCTGCGATGTGGCCATCGACTACCGGCAGGAAGACTGGCCCGAGCAGGTGCTTGCCGCCACCTCGGGCAAGAAGGTGCGGGTCGCCTATGACAGCGTGGGCGAGGCCACCTTCCTGAAGACGCTGGACTTGATCGCGCCCTTCGGCCTGATGGTGAGTTTCGGCGCGGCGTCCGGACCTGCGCCGGCCATCGGTCCGGAGCTGCTCAACAAGAAGGGCTGCCTGTTCCTCACCCGCCCCTCCATCTTCCCGCACAATGCCGATCCGGCGGTGCTGAAGGCGAATGCGGCGGAGCTGTTCGCGGCCATTTCCGCGGGAATCGTGAAGCCCGCCATCGCCGCCCGCTTTCCGCTCGCCGAGGCCGTGGAGGCGCACCGCACGGCCGAGGCGCGCACCACGGCGGGGAGTATCCTGCTGATCCCGTGATTGATAGCACGGGAGGGGCTGCACCCTTTTGCGCTGCTCGGCTGCCATCACCCCTTACAGTTCGTCATGCCCGGGCTTGACCCGGGCATCCACGTCGGGCCGACGGTGGATGGTTTGCACGAAGGCGAACTCTCGCCGCTCGTGGGGTACGCCGCCATCATCCCAGCGGAGCCACGTGGATGCCCGGATCAAGTCCGGGCATGACGGTCTATTGTTGGAAAAGCGTTGCACGACAAGGCGTGGAGCGCCGTTGCCGCACCCGGTAAGCCCGACTATGCAGGATGGCGCGCCCCCTCACAGCAGCCGCGGTGCGCTCTCCAGCGCGTTGCGATACTCGGTGATCAGCCGCGCGCAGAGGTCGGCGGTGGGCGGGCTGTCCAGCACCGAGCCGACGCCCTGGCCGGCCGACCACACCGTCTTCCACGCCTTGGCCTCCTCCGCGAGGTCCAGCTTGGCATGCGCCGTCAGATTGTCCGGGTCGAGCCCCGCCGCCTTGATGCTCGGGCGCAGGAAATTGGCGTTCACGCCGGAAATGGCCGGCGTGTACACCACATCAGCCGCGCCCGCGCCGAGCAGCATCTCCTTGTAGCCGTCCGGTGCCGCGCTCTCCCGCGTGGCGATGAAGCGGGTGCCGAGATAGGCCATGTCCGCCCCCATCAGCCGTGCCGCCGCCGCCTGCGCGCCCGTGGACATGGCGCCCGACAGGATGATGGTGCCATCGAACACCGCGCGGATCTCCGGGATCAACGCGAAGGGGCTGACGGCGCCCGCATGCCCGCCCGCGCCCGCCGCCACCGCGATGATGCCGTCCACGCCCGCTTCCGCCGCCTTCTCCGCATGGCGGCGGCTGATCACGTCATGGAAGACGAGCCCGCCGTAGGAATGCACCGCATCCACCACCTCGCGCGCGGCACCCAGCGAGGTGATGATGAGGGGAACGCGCTTCTCCACCGTCACCCTGAGGTCCGCTTCCAGCCGCGTGTTACTCCGGTGGACCACGAGGTTCACGCCGAAGGGCGCGGCGTCCTCCACGCCGTCGAGCCGGCTCTCGATCTCCTCCACCCACTGCGCATAGGTCTCGGTGGTGCGGGCGTTGAGCGCGGGGAAGGTGCCCAGCAGGCCGGCGCGGCAGGTCTCCACCACGAGGTCGGTGTTGGAGACGAGGAACATGGGGGCGGCGATGATGGGCGCCTTCAGGCGGCCGGCGAGGGCGGCGGGCAGTGGCATGGTTTCCTCCAGCGGCCCGCCTTGGCGGCGGGTGATGATCGGCCGGGCTGTGCCGCCCGTTGCTCGGGCGTGACTGTGGGGCCGGGCGGGGCGGGCGGCAAGGGGTGGCGCCTGCGCCCAACGCCGGGCTTGCGGCACAGGCCCGCTTTGGTGCAGCGTTCCACCTAAGCGGCGCGAAGCCGCAGTTGAGAGAACAGGCGGCAAAGCCGTCTTCTGGGGAGGGATTTCATGTCCGACGCCGATCCGGTGCTGCTCGATGTCACGGGCGGCATCGCCCGCATCCGCTTCAATCGTCCGCATGTGCTCAATGCGCTGGATGAGCATGCCATCCTCGCCTTCAAGCGCGCGGCCGATACGGTGGCCGGGCAGCCGGGCGTGCGCGTCGTGGTGCTCTCGGGCGCGGGGCGGGCCTTCCTCGCCGGCGGCGACGTCGCCCGCTTCCATGCGGCGGGCGAGGACGCGCCCAATGTGGTGGCGAGCCTGATCGGCCCCTTCCACGAGGCCATCCTCACCCTGTCCAAGCTGAAGGCGCCGGTGATCGCCAGCGTGCAGGGCGCGGTGGCGGGCGGCGGCCTCTCCGTGGCACTGGCGGCGGACCTGCTGATCGCGGCGGACGACGCGAAATTCTCCATGGCCTACAGCCGCATCGCCACCAGCCCGGATGGCGGGGGGACGTGGCATCTGCCGCGCATCGTGGGGCTGCGCAAGGCCATGGAACTGGCCCTGCTGTCCGAGAATATCGACGCGCAGGAAGCGCTGCGGCTGGGCATCGCCAACAAGGTGGTGCCGCTCGATCAACTGGCTGATGTCACCGACAAGATTGCCGGCGCTCTCGCCGCCGGCCCCACTGCCGCCTACGGGCGCATCAAGGCGCTGTTGCGGGCCTCCTCCACCAACAGCCTCGCGGAGCAGTTGCAGGCGGAGAAGGAGTCCTTCGTCGCCAGCGCCGGCACCCGCGATTTCGCGGAAGGCGCGGCCGCCTTCGTGGGCAAGCGCGCGCCGCGCTTCGAAGGCCATTGAGCCGAGCCGTTCCAGCGCAGGCGCATCGTGCTTGCGCGTCCGGAATTGCGCGCAGTCAGGACAACAGGCGGAGGCAGCCATGGATGTGAAGGGACATGCCGCCGTGGTGACGGGGGCGGCCTCGGGGCTGGGCGCGGTCACGGCCCGCGCGCTGGCGGCAGCGGGCGCGCAGGTGGCACTGCTGGACCGGGATGTGGAGGGCGCGGGCCGCATCGCACAGGAGATCGGCGGCAAGGCCTTCCTGTGTGACGTGGTGGATGCCGCCAGCGCCGAGGATGCGGTGGAAGCGGCGGCCGAGGCCTTCGGCCCGGCGCGCATTCTGGTCAATTGCGCGGGCGTGGCGCCGGCCGGCCGCATCGTCGGCCGCAAGGGGCCGCTGCCGCTGGAGGATTTCCGGCGGGTGGTGGAGATCAATCTGATCGGCACCTTCAACCTGCTGCGCCTTGTGGCGGCGAGGGCGGTGGACCTGCCGCCGCTGGCGCGGGGCGAGCGCGGGGTCATCATCAACACCGCCTCGATTGCCGCCTATGACGGGCAACTGGGCCAGCCCGCCTATGCCGCCTCCAAGGCCGGCGTGGCGGGACTGACGCTGCCGGCGGCACGGGAGTTCGCCAGCGTGGGGATCCGGGTGGTGTCCATCGCGCCGGGCATCTTCGCCACCCCCATGATGCTGAACATGCCGCAGGAGGTGCAGGACAGCATCGGCGCCACGGTGCCGTTTCCGCCGGGGCTGGGCGATCCGCAGGATTATGCCCGCATGGTGCTGGAGATCATCGGCAACGTGATGCTGAACGGCGAGGTGATCCGCCTCGACGGGGCGCTGCGCATGGCGCCGAAGTGAGGGGCTGCTGACACGAGGGGCGTGCGAGCCATGCGCGCCCCAAGTGTTCAGGTCTTCGGCGAAACCCTGCGGGCACGGGCTTCGGCAATGAGGGCAGCCATATCGAGGGGCGCGCTCTCGCCGCTGTTTATGCCCTCCTGCCAGGCCTTCCGCAGCCATGTGCGCTTCCCGGCTTCGATCTCTTTCGGTGTCATCGGGGGTGTGTTTATGTCCATATTCCACATTAATTTGCGTTATATATTTCACAATCCACAAACACGGTTGACATAATCCACTAAAACCATAGAGTGAACGGACTTGGTTTCGGAGTCTGTGAAATGGTCGCGCCCGGTGGCAAGTCTCTCCCGTTCCCGGTTCAGGGCCGTTCGGCGTCTGGCGTGCGCGCCGCGTCGCGCCGGGGCAAATGGGGGGACTGGGTTCTGTTCGGAGCCGCCTATGCGGTGATCATGGGGGCGATCCTGTTCGCCTATCCCCCGGCGTCCGCGCCCCGCCACGAAGCTTCCGTCAGCACCAGCACGTCCGTGCGCTGAGGCGGCCTCAGGCCGACGACAGCAGCAGAACGCCCGCGATCAGGACGCCGCAGCCCACCAGCCGCCATGGCCCCACCTGTTCGCGCAGGATCAGCATCCCCATCAGCGCGCCCACCATCATGGACATCTCCCGCATGGGGGCCACGAGGCTGAGCGGTGCGCCCGAGGTCAGCGCCGCCAGTACGAGGATGTAGGACAGCGGGGACAACAGCCCCACGCCGAGCGCAATCCACCAGTAGCCGCGCATGGCGGCCAGAGCGCGGCGCGGGTTGGCGATCACCAGCGGCGCCAGAAGAAAGAACCGCAGCAGGTTCGAGAACCAGTCCAGCACCACGGGCGCGATGCCGAGGGTCTTCACCGCGATGGCATCCACCACCGTATAGGCGGCGATGAGCCCGCCGGTGGCCGTGCCCCAGCGCACGCCCGCCTGTCCGCCCGGCCGCCGGAAAGCGGACAGGTCGCCCTGCGTGGCGATGAGGCCGATCCCCGCGATCACGAGCAGCAGGCCGACGAGGCCCTGTCCCGACGGCATTTCATGCAGGATGAGGAAGGCGCCCAGCGTGGAGAGCATGGGTCCCGTGCCGCGCGCCACCGGATAGACCACGGAGAGATCGGCGACCTGATAGCCGCGTTGCAGGCAGAGGCTGTAGGCCAGATGGATCAGCCCGCTGAGCAGCACGAAGCCGACGCCCGTGCCGGTCCATGCGATGCCCTCGCCGCGCAGCAGCTGGGTCAGCACCCACGGGGCGTAGGCGATGCAGGCGATGAGATTGTAGGCGAAGACGAAGACGGGGCCGACCGGCGCGGCGCGCTTGGCCAGCAGGTTCCAGCCGGCATGGACGAAGGACGCAAGAACAACGAGCAGCAGCGAGGCAAATGCCATCGAGACCTCCTCTGGCGCCACATGGCGCTGGTTGATCTCGACGTCTCCGCCTCTGGGATTTTGTCCCTCGGGTGCAGCCGTGGAAGCCCCACGGTTTCTGCAACGCTCGGTCCAGCGACGGTTCTTCCGCCCGGAACCCTAGTTGCCACTCGGTCGATGGGAGAAGCCTAGAGCATTTTCTTGTTTCATGGAAACAAGGAAATACTCCAACTAATTGATAGAGAACGTCTTTCGGTTTGGATTGCGGAGCAATCAAAACCGGACATGCTCCAGCCGCCGCAAGGTCGTGCGATCAAGCGGCGGATGAGGGCAGGGGCGCGCGCCTCAGCGGTTGAGCGCGATGGCCTGGCTGTTTTCCACCAGCAGGCCCGTATAGCGGTTGGGGCCGGCGGGCTGGAGGCGGGCCGTCACCTTGCCGAGGTGATCCTGCAGCACGATGTCGGGGCCGAGCATGTCCCAGCCCTTGGTCATGAAGATTTCGCTCGGGCAGGAGACGTCGGCGCGGGCGGAGAGGCCGTTCATGCCGCGATCGGTGGTCAGCATCACCGGGCAGGTGTGCTGGCCGGCATCCCAGGCCAGCGTCCAGGCACCCGAAAGCTGCTCCTTCTCACCCGTGGCGGCATAAGCCGAGCCGGTGGGCGCGATGGCGGGCGGGGTCAGCGGCACGTTGGAGGCAACGGTGCTTGGGGTCACGGCCGCACTGGCGCTGGCCGCCCCGGCACCGGTCACGGGCGCTACGGAGGACATGGACGTCGGAGGCGGCACGGGCGCGCTTTCGACCGAAGCTGTGGGCGCGGACAGGACGCGGGGCGCTTCGGCCACGCTGGACTTCCCCATGCCGCTGAGCTCGGTGCTGCAGGCAGCCAGAGTGACGGCGCACAACAGCACGGCCCCAACGGGTAACACCTTCATTCACTACACTCCGCGCGTTGCCGCCTCTCGGCCGATACCGCCTCATAACCCTGCCCGAACGGCAAGATTACGCCCCAAGCGTTACCAGCCAGTTTTCAACGTTCGGACCCAAAACCACCATCCGGGAACCGCAACCAAGGTTTTACGAGA
Source organism: Azorhizobium oxalatiphilum (assembly GCF_014635325.1). Taxonomy (GTDB): domain Bacteria; phylum Pseudomonadota; class Alphaproteobacteria; order Rhizobiales; family Xanthobacteraceae; genus Azorhizobium; species Azorhizobium oxalatiphilum. Next base: position 155,022 of record NZ_BMCT01000001.1, read on the forward strand.
ACATGGCGATAGGATGACCCCAGCCATTTTTGCCGCATCACGGCAGGGGATCAAGCTACGGGAAATCCCGTATGCCGGCCAGCGGAGCGGTTCGGATCAAGCGCAGGCTTGGCCGGAGGGCGCGCAGCGGGGGCGGCGCCATGGACAGGGGCGGCGCCGGCACGCTATGTCCGAAGCCTGCCCTTTGGGTCTTGTCCTTTGCTGGCACCCGCCCTTCTTTTTCCCCTCAGGAGAATCTCATGTCCGCGCTCGATCCGAAGACGCTTACCGTGCTCGTCACCGGCGCCACCTCGGGCATCGGGGCGGCCACCGTGCGGCGCTTCGCCTCCGAGGGTTCGAAGGTGGTGGCCGTCGGCCGCCGTGAGGACCGCCTCGCCGCGCTCGCCGCCGAATTCCCCGGCCTCATCCATCCTTTGGTGCTGGACGTGCGCGATTTCGCCGCCACGGAAGCCGCCTTCGCTGCTCTTCCCGAGGGCTTTAATAGCTATAATGTGGTGTGCGCCAATGCCGGTCTCGCCCTCGGGCTGGAGCCTGCGCAGGACGCGAAGATCGAGGACTGGCAGACCATGATCGACACCAATGTGTCGGGCCTCGCCTATACGGTGCGCGCCGCGCTGCCGGGCATGGTGGCGCGCAAGGAAGGCCATATCGTCTTCACCGGCTCGGTGGCCGGCGACTATCCCTATCCGGGCGGCAACGTCTACGGCGCCACCAAGGCGTTCGTGAAGCAGTTCGCCCTCAATGTCTGGGCCGATGTGGCGGGCACCGGCGTGCGCGTCACCAATATCGAGCCCGGCCTCACCGAGACCGAATTCTCCGTGGTCCGCTTCCGCGGCGACGACGCCAAGGCCGGCAAGGTCTATGAGGGCACCGCCCCCATGACCGGCGAGGACATCGCCGAGCAGGTCTACTTCGCCGCCACTCTGCCGCGCCACGTGGTGGTGCTGCGCATCCAGGCCATGGCCAACCAGCAGAGCTTCAGCCCGTTCTCCATCAAGAGGTGAGCCATTCATGCACGGCCGGCAGAGGCCGGAGGTTCCGGTCGTGAACCTGCCCAACATCATCACCCTCGGCCGGCTCATCGCCGTGCCGGTGGTGATATGGGCCATCTCGGCCGGCGAGCCGAAGCTCGCCTTCGCCCTGTTCCTGCTGGCCGGCGTGTCGGATGCCGTCGACGGCTTCATCGCGCGGCGCTTCAACCTGCGCACGGAGCTGGGCGCCTATCTGGACGCGCTGGCCGACAAGGCGCTGCTGGTGTCCATCTATGTGGCGCTGGCGGTCAGCGGGGATATCCCGCGCTGGGTGGCCATCGCCGTGGTGTCGCGGGACGTGATGATCGTGGGCGCCATCGTGTTGTCCACGCTGATGGCCCGCCCCATCGCGATCCAGCCGCTGGTGATCTCCAAGGTCAATACGGCGGCGCAGATCGCCTTCGCCGCGCTGGTGCTGGCGCGGGAGAGTTTTGCCTTCGAGTGGGAGCAGCCCTACGCGCTGGGGCTGGTGGCGGTCGGGGTCTTGACGGGCCTTTCGGCGGCTGCCTATCTCGCCGCATGGACGCGCCACATGGCGCGCTGAGCTTCCGCAGGGGGCAGGGAACAGCCAGGGGTGATGGCACTGCTGACAGGGGAACGCGCGCGATGAAGCTTCAGGTGCAGCTGCGCTTCTGGATTGGTGCGCTTGTCGCTTTGGTGCTGGTGCTGTGGGTCCTGCGCGCCATCCTGCTGCCGTTCGTGGTCGGCACGGCCATCGCCTATTTCCTCAATCCGCTGGTGCGCCGGGCCAACCGCATCGGCATCGGCCGCGTGCCCGCGACGCTCGCCCTCGTAGGCCTGCTGGTGCTCATCGTGGTGATGCTGCTGCTGGTGGTGCTGCCCATTTTCTCCGCCCAGCTGTTCGAATTCATCCAGAACCTGCCGGGCTACGTGGCCCGCCTCCAGCGCCTCGCCACCGAGGAAAACCGGGAGTGGGTGGAGCAGTTTCTGGGGCCGCGCCTGCCGGACATCCAGCGCTCCATCTCCGATCTCATGTCGCAGGGGGTGAGCTATCTGCTCGGCTCCATCACCTCGCTCTGGTCGGGCGGGCAGGCGCTGCTCTCGGTGTTCGCGCTGATGGTGATCACGCCGGTCATCGTCTTCTACGTGCTGTGCGACTGGGACGCGATGGTGGATACCGTGGATAGCTGGATCCCCCTTCACCAGCGCCCGGCCGTGCGCCGGCTCGGCCGCGAGATGGACAATGCGGTGGCCGGCTTCGTGCGCGGGCAGGGGCTCGTCTGCCTGCTGCTGGGCAGCTATTACGCCATGGCGCTTTCCATGGCGGGGCTGAATTTCGGCCTGCTGATCGGCATCGTGTCGGGCCTCATCACCTTCATTCCCTATGTGGGCTCGCTCACCGGCTTCGTGCTCGCCATCGGGGTGGCCATCGTCCAGTTCTTCCCGGACTGGGGGATGATCGGCATCATCTTCGCCATCTTCATCGCCGGCCAGACCATCGAGGGCTACATCCTCTCGCCGAAGCTGGTGGGCGACAGCATCGGCGTGCATCCGGTGTGGCTGATGTTCGCCCTGTTCGCCTTCGGCTATCTGTTCGGCTTCGTCGGCCTGCTGCTGGCGGTGCCGCTCACCGCCGCCGTGGGCGTGCTGGTGCGCTTCGGCTTCCGGCAGTATTTCCACTCGACGCTCTATACCGGCGGCGAACAGCCAGCCGAGGAGCGGGCCGCAGACCCGACCTGACAGCATGACAACCCGAGACACCAAAGTCCGCCAGCTGCCCCTCGATCTGCCGGCGGCCGCCGCCATGCAGCGCGAGGATTTCCTCGGTGCCCCCGGCAATGCGGCGGCCTTGAAGCTGATCGACAGCTTCCCCGACTGGACGGCCCGCGTGGTCTGCCTCGTGGGGCCGGCCGGCACCGGCAAGAGCCATCTGGCCCGCGTGTTCGCCGCCCATTCCGGCGCCCGCACGGTGTTCGCGCGCGATCTGGTGCGGGCGGGCGTGCCCGAGGCGCTGGCCGATGGCGCGCTGGTGGTGGAAGACCTCGTGCCCGGCGAATTCGACGAGGCGGCGCTGTTCCACCTGCTCAACCTCGCCCGTGAGACGCAGGCCTATGTGCTGATGACGGCGCGCTCCATGCCGTCCGCCTGGAAGCTGAACACCGCCGACCTCGCCTCGCGCCTGCGCGCGTTGCCGACCTTCGAGATTCTGGAGGCGGATGATCCGCTGCTGGCCGCCGTGCTGGTAAAGCTGTTCGCGGACCGGCAGATCTCCGTGGACGACACCACGGTGCAATTCCTGCTGCGCCGCATGGAGCGCACGGTGGAGGGCGCGCAGACGGTGGTGGAAGCCATCGACCGCGCCGCGCTCGCCGCCCACCGCCCCGTCACCCGGACGCTCGCCGCGCAGGTGCTGCGCGAACTGATGCCGGACGAGGATGACGGGGAAAACGGGGACGAGGAAGACGAGGGCTGAGCGTGGGACGGCCTATCGGCGCGACTGACGCAGCCGCGCTTGCCTTCCCTTCCATTCGTCCGACCCTTGCACCGGACCTTAATGCAGCAAAGCATCGTCATGCCCGGACTTGATCCGGGCATCCACGTCGGGCCGACAGTGGAGCGGATGGCGATGATGCGAACGGCTACTGCGCGCCATGGGGCGTAACGCCTTCCCGGCGGATGGACGTGGATCCCCGGATCAAGTCCGGGGATGACAATCTACTGTTGGGGTGACGGTCTTCTGTTCAGGCAGCCGAGGCAGGCGCTGAGCCCTCTCTCCTACTCCCCCGTCTCCATGAACCGCGCCGGATCGAACACCGGGCCGAACTGGGTCGCCACGCAGTCCGGGCTGTGCGCCGGGGCGGGTGGGGTGGCACCCACGGCCGCGTCGAAAATGTCCGGCCGGTAGACCGAGATCGCCTCGCGCGCCGCATCGGGCGCCCACTCGCCCTGATGGGCGGCGACGATCTGGTGATACATCCACAAGGCATGCTCGGGATCGGGCCGGTTGGCCCCATCCCGATGCAGGACGAGATAATCCGGATGCGCCCGCAGCGCGCCGCCGGGGGCGGTGTTGAGGCGCCCGTCCAAAGTTCGCCGCAGCACGTCGGCGGGCAGGGAGAGATGGCGGGGCTCGCTGAGCAGGCGGGCGAGGTCCGCATGATTGGCGGGGTCCTCGCACCAGGCGGCGGCGGCGTGCAGCGCGCGCACCAGCCTGTGCAGCACCTCCGGCTCCGCATTGGCGAAGCGGGCATGCACGCCCAGCACCTTCTCCGGCACCCAGCCGAAGATCTCCGCCCCCAGCGCGGCGATGCGGCCCACGTCCGCATCCACCGCCACGCTGTTCCAGGGCGAGCCCACGGAGAAGCCGTGGATCAGCCCGTTGCGCAGGCTCTCCGCCATGAAGGGCGGCGGGATGACCACGAGGCGCACGTCCCGGTCAGGATCGATGCCGCCGGCTTTCAGGAAGTGGCGGATGAGATAGTTATGGGTGGAGAAGCTGTAGACCGCCGCAAACGTGAGCGGGTCTTCACCGCGCGCCCGCCGCGCCGCCACCACCTGCCCCAGCGCCTGCGCGGCGGCGGGCGCCGAGGAGAGGTCCGCCCCGGTCTCGCCCATTGCGGCATAGATGTCCTTCGCCAGCGTGATGGCCGACCCGTTGAGGTTCAGCGCGAAGGGCACCACGAGGGGCACCCGCACATGGCCGAGGCCGAGCGAGGAGGCGATGGCCAGCGGCCCGAGCATATGGGCGCCGTCGAGCAGGCCCACATTCACCTTGTCGCGGATGTTGGCCCACGAGACTTCCTTGTGCAGCTCGATCTCGATGCCTTCGGCCATGGCGAAGCCGCGCTCGGCGGCGGCGATCAGCACGGCGGCATCGGTGAGGGGGATGAACCCCATGGACAGCCGTTTCATTTGAACAGCTCCGCGGCGGTGATGATGGATTGGGCGATGTCCACGATGCGCTTCTTCTCGTTCATCGCCGTGCGGCGCAGGAGGCTGTAGGCTTCTTCCTCGGTGATGCCCTTCATCTTGATGAGCAGGCCCTTGGCCCGGTCCACCACCTTGCGTTCTTCCAGCTGGCTTTTGGCCTCCTCCAGCTCGGCGCGCAGGCGCGCGAAGGCACGGAAGCGGGAGATGGTGGTCTCCACGATGGGCTTCACCCGGTCCTTGCGCAGGCCGTCCACCACATAGGAGGCCACGCCCGCCTCGATGGCCTGCTCGATGGTCTGGCCGTCGGTCTGGTCCACGAACATGGCGACCGGGCGCTTCACCTCGCGGGAGACGTGGAGCATCTGCTCGATCACGTCGCGGCTGGGGTTTTCCAGATCGATCAGGATCACGTCCGGGTCGATGGCATAGATGCGCTCGAGCAGATTGTGCCGCCCCTCCATGAGCAGCACGTTGACGTAGCCGGCCTCCTTCAGCCCCTCGCTGAGGATCGCCGCGCGTACCGGGCTTTCATCGACAATAACGATCCGCAGCTGGAGGTCGTTGGTCATGGAGGTCCGTGATCACCCGAGGGGCGAAGCGGCGGGGATCAAGGAACCCCGGCCGCTTCGGTGATGAGTGTGCACGAACCTGAGGCCCGGCTGGCAAGCCTTTTCTATAGGCGTTCTCGATTACGCCTGCCCTTATCCACGCCCGCCCGCCTCATTGGGGCGGCGCATGTGGCAGCCGTGGGGGTGTCCAGTGACCGTTGAAGGTCAGGCGGTACGCGCCCTCTCCCCACAAGGGCAACGTCATGCCCGGGCTTGTCCCGGGCATCCACGCCCAGCGGCCAGGAACAGTCTCCAGAGGTCCGCACCGTCGGCCCGACGTGGATGCCCGGAAGCCGGCTTTTGCCGACTTCCGCACTTGGGAACCGAAGTCGGAAACATCCGACTTCGGGGACAAGCCCGGGCATGACGGTCTTCTGTGGTCATGACGTTGCATGACAAGGCGATACAGGCCGCGTTCTCCGCAGACGCATCTGCCTCACGGCGTCGAAACCGACGCCGCATAGTCCATGAGCTTCCTGCGCAGCGGGGCGAGGTTGGGCTTCGCCTTCGCATAGGCTTCCCAGTCCGCCGGGATGGCGGCGGCGATCTCGTCGCGCAGGGCCTTGGCCTTCTCGTCGGTGGCCGCGCGGCCATCCAGCCACTGGAGCATCCGCAGATCCATGATGCCGTCCGAGGTGGCGAGCACCATGGCGTCCACGGTGGCGGTGGGCTGGCAGCGGTCGGCGGTGAGCGGCAGGAACATGAAGTCCGGCTCGCGCCCGTCGGTGGGGTCGCTGGGGTCGGCGGTGGCGGCGCGGGCGTGCCACTGGATGTAGCCCTGCGCGCCCACACGCCAGAGCAGGAAGCCGGCGGCGGCCTCCAGATCCGGCATGTTGTACATCCAGGGCGCGATGTTCTGCGCCTTCATGTCGGCAAAGCCCTGCGCCGAGACGCCATAGCCGTTGTTCACCAGCACGGTGTCGAACAGCGGCAGGAAGGGCTTGTCCTTCGGGTCGTTGAGCTGGCCCGAGATGTTGGCGTTGGGCACATAGAGCTTGATGGCATCGCGCAGCCGCTTCAGGTCCGCCGCCGGATTGGCGAGGTTCTGCGGCTCGTCGGCGATGGACCACAGCGGCTGCGGCAAACCGGCGGCGTTGAGGGCTGCCACCAGCGCCGCGATGTTCTCGCCCATGCCCTGAATGCCCACGCGGTCCACCAGCAGCTTCACCGACACATAGTCGAAGAAGGGCGTGGAGAAGCCGGCATCGCGGGCAAGGCGCGTCTGCGCGAGATAGCGCTCGCGGCGCTCCTGTGTCGGCACCACGAAGTCCGGCGACAGGCCGGTGAGGCCGAAGCGGCGCAGGGCGCGCAGATCACAGCCCATCTGCATGTCGGACATCTGGGTGGAGGGCGGGAACCACACGTCCGGATTGGGCGCGGCCATGTAATAGCCGATGGGCGTCGAGGTGGGCGGCAGGGTGAAGGGGATCACCTCCACGTTCACGCTGGCCTTCACCTCCTGCCCGGCGATGGTCAGCGTGAGGTCCACGGGCACGGTGCCGCTGGCGGTGTCGGGCACGGTGAAGGAGGCGTTGATCCGGCGCGGCACGCCCTTGGCGATGCGCATCATGCGCATGTCGCCTTCCAGCACGTCGGAGGTGATGGCGAGGGCATTCTCGCCCACGCCCCGGCGCATGTAGGTCCACTTGCCCCAGCGCAGGTCGCCCTTGATGCCGCCGCCGATGGAGAGGGTGGACTTGGGGGTGAGGTCCTCCTGATCGGAGAAGGCGAGGAAATCGACGGAGACCACCTGTCCCCGCGCCGCGCGAAAGGCGGCGGTGGTGGGCAGGTTCGGGTCCCAGAACGGATGCTGCGACCGCTTCGTGCCGGGCGGGAGGACGCGCAGGGTGATGCCCCTGGCCAGCGCCGGGTCCACCGGCTTGTCCACCAGCGGCCAGCGCTCCGCATAGCGCTCGCGGCGCCACTGCTCCACCGCGTCCGCGGCGGCGGTGCTGGTGCCGGGCTCGATCACCATGGCGGCGATATAGCCGTCGTTCGGCGGCTGGTCGGAGGAGATGTCCACCGTGATCCTGCCGTCGATCACCGGCACGGTGGCGGTGACGAGGCCGGCGCGGCGGCTGGCATAGACGGCCCACGGATCGCCGTCGATCATGGCCTCCTTCCAGAGGTCGCGGTGGAATACCTTGTCCACCCACTCGTCCGGCGAGAAATCTTCCTTCAGCGCCACCTTGCCGTTGATGATGAAGGAGCGGTGCAGCGAGTGGGGCATGTATTCCCACTCGCCCTGATCCTCGGTCCAGAGCGAGACGGTGGCGGTGGGGCTCTTGTCCCACGGCACGGTGATGGTCTTCACCCCGTTGAGGCCGGAAGAGAGCAGCGGATCATTCTGCGTGCGCACCAGATCGCGCGCCGGGGCGCCGAGGCGCTTGTCATCCTTGGTCACGGTTTCGAAGCCGGGGGCATTCACCTCCGGCGGGCCGAAGCGCAGGCCGATGGCGCCGTTGGGCAGCACATGCCCGCCCGCCACGTGCACGTCACCGAGCTTGATGGTGCCCTCGCCGTCGCCCACGGAGACCACGATGCGCGAGACCTGCGTGCGGTCGAGCCGGGTCTTGCCGGGCGTCACCCAGGAGGAGATGGGCGAGCGCACGGTGAAGGGGCCGGGCGGCACGGTGGTGGTGGTGTTGACGCGCGAATTCCAGTTCTTGGAGTTCACGTCATCGATGCGCAGATAGACGGTGATGGGCTTCGCATTGGGATTGGTGCCCGTCACCACCAGCTCCTGCTCCTGCCCGAAGGCGATGGGCGGGAAGAAGTCCTGCTCGGCGGTGGTGGAGGCGCCCTTCAGCCACGCCTGCCCGATCTTCACCTCGTTGGAAGGCGCGGCGGCGCGCTGGCCGATGCGGGTCTCCACCGCCATGCTGGCGATCTGGGCCGGGGGCGCGTTCTCGGGCGAGAACAGGATGATGCGGGTGATGGCATTGGCATCCAGCGCGCGCTTGCTCGGGGTCGCGAGATTCTGGAACGGCACCACCCATTCGAACGGGCCGGGCGGCAGCATGTTCACCGCGCCGAAGCGCGAGCCCCAGTCCTTGGACTGGGTGTCATCCATGCGCAGGTCCAGCTCCAGCGGGCCGTTGGTGGGGTTGGTGCCCTTGATGACCAGACTGTCACCGGAGCTGAAGGCGCGCGAGGGCGTAAAGTTCTGCTCGATGGCGGTGGCGGTGCTGGTGTTCGCCGCCAGTGTCCTGTTCATGCCCGCAGCCGCCGGGCTGGCCGGCGCTGCGGCTGTGCCGCCGCGCGCCTCCACCGATACCCGCGACACCTGCGCCGCCGGAGCATTCTCCGGCGTGAAGATGATGATGCGGGTGATCAGGTTTGCATCCAGCGGCCGCTTGCTGGGCGTGACGAGGTTCTGGAACGGGATCACCCATTCGAACGGTCCCGGCGGCACATTGTTGACCGCCCCGAAGCGCGAGCCCCAGTCCTTGGACTGGGTGTCATCCATGCGCAGGTCCAGCTCCAGCGGACCATTGGTGGGATTGGTGCCCTTGATGACGAGGCTGTCCCCGGCGCGGAAGGCGCGGCTCGGGGTGAAATACTTCTCGATGGCCGGGGCGGTGGTGGTGCCGGAGGCCAGCACGTCACCGGTGCCGGCGGAGCTGGAGGCGGCGGCCGGCGTCGGCGAGAGCGCCTGACCCGCGCGTGCTTCCAGCGCGATGCTGGCGATCTGCGCCGGGGGCAGGTTCTCGGGCGTGAAGACGATGATGCGGGTGATGGCATTCAGATCCATCGGCCGCTTGTCCTGCGTCAGCAGGCCCTGGAAGGGCACCACCCATTCGAACGGGCCGGGCATCACCACGTTCATGCCGCCATGGCGCGAGCTCCAGTCCTTGGAGGCGCTGTCGTCGATGCGCAGGTCCAGCTCCAGCGCATCGCTGGAGCTGTTGGTGCCCCGGATGACGAGGCTGTCGCCGGCCGAGAAGGCGCGCGGCGGGGCGAAGTTCTGCTCGATGGCGGTGGCGGTGGTGACGTTGGACACCAGAACGCGGCTCTGGCCGGGCGTGGGTGCGGGGGCTGAGGGAATGTTGGCCGGCGGCGTCAGCGGCGTCTCGGACATGAGGCGCTGCTTGGTGGACTGGATCTCGCGATTGATGGTGCGCTCGATCTTCTCGACGCTCAGCTTCTGCCAGAGGTCCGGTCGCACCACCGATACGCCCACAGCCACCGTGGCCAGCGCACCGATCATGCCGCCCCAGACGAATCCGCTGATCCAGGACCGGATTTTACCCATTCGCCGTCTCCCGCGCGCTCAGCCCGCCCCAGGCCCATTCTCCGGCTCTAGACCATTGGCCCGGAAAGGAAAAGCTGAGGCTCGGCGGGCAATTTACCCCCGTACGCTTGCGCGGAGGCGGTATTTGGGAAGCACAATTGCCGCAGCGGCGGGGCTTTTCCCATGAGGGTGGGCGGCGGGTGGCCGGCAAACGAAAAGGGGCGCCCATGGGCGCCCCGCTCGATCAAGTTTCGGTGCCGCTCAGAAGAAGGCGGCCGGCGCCGCGATGGGCTTGCGATCGTTGAAGGCGAGGAAACCCTTCACCACGCGATAGATGCTCCAGATGCCGGTGGCGATCAGGATCGGGATGCCGATCAGGATGAAGCTGGTGATCAGCCCGATGACGGACAGCAGCAGGCCGATCCAGAACGTGCGGATGAGCCAGGTGAAATGGGATTCGTAAATGGTGCCGGCGGCATCGCCGCGCTTCACATAGGCCACGATCAGCCCGACCAGCATGGTGATGCCGACGAAGAAGCCCACCACATAAAGGATGTAGGTGATCATGACGATGTTGCGCAGGGCTTCATCCCGCGCGGCGGGAGTGACGGCATAGCCCGAGGACGGATCAGTATTCGTGGACATGCTATCTTTCTACCTTGGAATGAAAATACATTGCTGCCGGGAAAAAAGAACCGGAAGAACCCTTCCGGAGCGTTGAGCGGCAGTCAAGAATGCAGCATGACGCAAGAGAGACGCAAGCGTGCGCCCGCGGTGTCTTTCGATTTATTTCTGCTGCTGGCCGTCGGCGACGGCAGAGGTCCGCAGATGGATATTCCCCAAGGGAATGTCTGGCCGGAAAATGTCGCCCGTTCGGCGGGAGGCCGTTGCATGGCCGGCAATTGTCCCGTAACGAAAGACCATTCGTCAGGAGCCCGGTGAAAATCCGGGTGGCTCTTCCGGCCGCCGACCCGCCGGACAACGCAACATGACATTGGCCCCTTCTCCGCTCCCCTTCTGAACAGGGCGCGCGCGGCCGTCACCTTGCGGACACCTCAACCTCATGACCTTTCTGCGTTCCTACACCCGTGACTGGGTCTCCAACATCCGTGGCGATGTGCTCTCCGGCATCGTCGTCGCCCTCGCGCTCATCCCCGAGGCCATCGGCTTTTCCGCCATCGCCGGGGTGGACCCGAAGGTGGGCCTCTATGCCTCCTTCGCCATCGCCTGCGTGACCGCCATCGTGGGCGGCCGGCCGGGCATGATATCGGCTGCCACCGCCTCCACCGCCGTGGTGATGATCACCCTCGTGCGCGACCACGGCCTGCAATATCTGCTGGCCGCCAGCATCCTCATGGGCCTGATCCAGATCGTGGCCGGCATCATGAAGGTGGGGCGGCTGATGCGCTTCGTCTCGCGCTCGGTGATCACCGGCTTCGTCAATGCGCTGGCCATCCTCATCTTCATGGCGCAATTGCCCGAGCTGATGCACGTGCCCAACGCCACCTACGGGATGATCGCGGCGGGACTTGCCATCATCTATCTGTTCCCGCGCCTGACGAAGGCGATCCCCTCGCCGCTGGTGGCCATCGCCGTGCTCACCGCCGCGGCGTGGGGCTTCGGCATGGATCTGCGCCATGTGGGCGATCTCGGCGCGCTGCCCTCAAGCCTGCCGGTGTTCGCGCTGCCGGACATCCCGCTCAACTGGGAGACGCTGCGCATCATCTTCCCCTATTCGGTCACGCTCGCCGCCGTGGGCCTGCTGGAGAGCCTGCTCACCGCGCAGATCGTGGACGACATGACCGACACCCCCAGCAACAAGAGCCAGGAATGCGTGGGGCAGGGCGCGGCGAATATCGCCTCCGCGCTCATCGGCGGCATGGGCGGCTGCGCCATGATCGGCCAGTCGGTGATCAACGTCTCCTCCGGCGGGCGCGGGCGGCTGTCCGCCTTCGTGGCCGGCGTGTTCCTGCTGGTGCTGATCGTGGCGCTGCAGGATCTCGTGCGCATCATCCCCATGGCGGCGCTGGTGGCGGTGATGATCATGGTGTCCATCGGCACCTTCTCGTGGCGCTCCATTCTCGATCTGCGCCGCAATCCGCCCTCGTCCTCGCTGGTGATGCTGGCCACGGTGGCGACCGTGGTGGGCACGCAGGATCTGGCCAAGGGCGTGCTGGTGGGCGTGCTGCTCTCCGGCGTGTTCTTCGCCGGCAAGGTCTCTCGCCTCGCCCGCGTTGAGGCGCACCCGGAGGGAGAGGCCCGCGTGCTCTATCGCGTCTCGGGGCAGATCTTCTTCGCCTCCTCCGACACCTTCCTCGCCGGCTTCGACTTCGATGCGAAGCCGCGCGAGGTGGTGATCGACCTCACCCATGCGCATTTCTGGGACATCACCGCCATCGCCGCGCTGGACAGGGCGGTGCTGAAGTTCCGGCAGGCGGGGGCCAGCGTTGTCGTTCTGGGGCTCAACGAGGCCAGCGCCACGCTGGTGGAGCGCTTCGGCCAGCACGACAAGGACGGCGCCCGGATGCCGGCATCGCACTGAAAATCGCCCCGCCCGGACCGCGATCGTCCCTGTCGCAGCGCACAAAACACGGGCAGTTGCGCGTGGTCTGGGCGGGAAACGTGCACGCTTTTTGAGGTGCCTGCAAATTGGGCATCTGTTTTCTTGAATGATTGCAATTCCATAGCGCCGGGTCGCAGTTGGCACGCCTCTTGTATGAAGGAGGGCGTGCACCGTCGACGCTGACTGGTGCCAGACATTTCGCCCCAATGACGGGGCCCGCAGCAAAGCCGCTGACACCGATGGCACAGGATGCCGTCGAGCTGTCTGCGGCTTTTTTCGTTTCCGGCACCCGTCATCCCGATCCGAACCGACCGAACACCTGAGGGGAACACAGATGAGCGATGCGTCCGAACAGAAGCCGGCCCTGACGTCTCCCGTTGCCGCCGGGACGCCCAAAGGCGTCTCCCGCCGCTCCCTGCTGAAGGGCAGCGCGGCGGCGCTCGGCACGGCCGCCCTGTTCGATGCCGTGCGCATGGCCTTCCCCGGTGGCGTGCCCTCCGCACATGCGGCGGCGCCGGAGACCACCAAGGCCATCCTCGGCTACATCGCCCTCATCGATGCCTCGCCCCTCGTGATCGCCAAGGAGAAGGGCTTCTTCGCCAAGCATGGCGTGCCGGATGTGGACGTGGTGAAGCAGGCGTCGTGGGGCGCCACCCGCGACAATCTCGTGCTGGGTGGGGCGGCCAACGGCATCGATGGTGCGCACATCCTGACCCCGATGCCCTACCTCATCTCCACCGGCAAGGTGACGCAGAACAACGCGCCCACCCCCATGTACATCCTCTCGCGCCTGAACCTCGATGCGCAGGCCATCTCCGTTTCCAACGAATACAAGGATCTGAAGCCCACCACCGATGCCTCTGCCCTGAAGGCCGCCTTCGCGAAGAAGCGGGCCGAGGGCAAGGAGGTGAAGGTGGCCATGACCTTCCCCGGTGGCACCCATGATCTGTGGATCCGCTACTGGCTGGCCGCCGCCGGCATCGACCCGGACAAGGACGTCTCCACCATCGTGGTGCCGCCGCCGCAGATGGTGGCCAACATGAAGGTGGGCAACATGGACGCCTTCTGCGTGGGCGAGCCGTGGAATGAGCAGCTGGTCAATCAGGGTATCGGATTTACCGCCTGCACCACCGGCGAGATCTGGAAGAACCATCCCGAGAAGGCGCTCGGCATGCGCGCCGACTTCGTGGACAAGAACCCCAACGCCACCCGCGCCATCGTGATGGCGGTGCTGGAAGCCCAGCAGTGGTGCGACAGACAAGAGAACAAGCAGGAGCTGGCCGAGATCGTCGGCAAGCGCCAGTGGTTCAACGTGCCGGTGGCCGACATCATCGGCCGCCTGAAGGGCGACATCAATTACGGCAACGGCCGCGTGGAGAAGGGCACCACGCAGTTCATGAAGTTCTGGCAGGACCACGCCTCCTACCCCTTCAAGAGCCACGATGCCTGGTTTGTCACCGAGGACATCCGCTGGGGCAAGTTCGAGCCCTCCACCGACATCAAGGGGCTGGTGGACAAGGTGAACCGCGATGACATCTGGCGCGAGGCCGCCAAGCAGCTGAGCGTCGCCTCAGCCGATATTCCGGCCTCCTCGTCGCGCGGTGTGGAGACCTTCTTCGACGGCAAGACCTTCGATCCGGCGAACCCCACCGCCTACCTCAAAAGCCTCGGCATCAAGCGCGTCGAAGTCTGACGCCCGCTCGCAAGGGAGCCTCCCATGTCCGTCACCGCTCTCAAAGAGGCCGAGCCGCAGCGGCGCCCCGAAGGCGCTGGGCTTACGGCCGCCCCCGCCGCCAAGGTGGTGCGCCTGAAGACCGCCCGCCCGCCGGCCACCGCCCGCCTGATGGCGGCGGTGCGCTGGACGGCTGTCAGCGTGCTGCCGCCGGTCATCGTCACCGCGCTGCTGCTCCTCGTGTGGGAGATGCTCTGCGCCAGCCCGACGGCGACCCTGCCGCCGCCGAGCCGTATCTGGCTTGAGGCCAGGGATCTCATCGTCGATCCCTTCTTCGTCTCAGGTCCGCAGGACATCGGCCTGGGCCTGCGCGTGCTGGTCTCGCTCCAGCGCGTGGCGGTGGGCTTTGGCCTTGCCGCCGTGGTGGGCGTGCTGCTGGGCGCGCTGATCGGCCAGTCAGTCTGGGCCATGCGCGGCCTCGACCCGCTGTTCCAGATGCTGCGCACGGTGCCGCCGCTGGCGTGGCTGCCGCTGGCGCTGGCCGCCTTCCGCGACAGCAACCCCTCGGCCATCTTCGTCATCTTCATCACCGCCATCTGGCCCATCATCATCAATACGGCGGTGGGCATCCGCAACATCCCGCAGGACTATCGCAACGTGGCGCAGGTGCTGCGGCTGAACCCGCTGGAATTCTTCTGGAAGATCATGCTGCCCTCGGCGGCGCCCTACATCTTCACCGGCCTGCGCATCGGCGTCGGCCTCTCCTGGCTCGCCATCGTGGCGGCGGAGATGCTCACCGGCGGCGTCGGCATCGGCTTCTTCATCTGGGATGCGTGGAACTCCTCGCGCCTGCCCGACATCATCGTGGCGCTGGTCTACATCGGCGTGGTGGGCTTCGTGCTCGACCGTCTCGTGGCCGGCCTCGCCGGCATCGTCACCCGCGGCACCGCAGCGTCCTGAGAGGGAGGAATTCATGCCCGCTTATCTCGAGCTCAGCCAGATCGGCAAGACCTTTTCCCGCGGTGCAGCCACTACGGAAGTGCTGCGCGAGGTGACACTCGACATCGCCAAGGGCGAGTACATCTCCATCATCGGCCATTCCGGCTGCGGCAAGTCCACCTTGCTCAACATCGTGGCGGGGCTCACCACCGCCACCACCGGCGGCGTGATCCTCGATGGTCGCGAGGTCAACAGCCCCGGTCCGGACCGCGCCGTGGTGTTCCAGAACCATTCCCTGCTGCCGTGGCTCACGGTCTATGACAATGTGCGCCTCGCGGTGGACAAGGTGTTCTCCGGCACGAGATCGCGGGCCGAGCGCCACGCCTGGACCCTGCACAATCTCGAACTGGTGCAGATGGCCCATGCCAAGGACAAGCGCCCGGCGGAAGTCTCCGGCGGCATGAAGCAGCGCGTGGGCATCGCGCGCGCGCTGGCCATGGAGCCCAAGGTGCTGCTGCTGGACGAGCCCTTCGGCGCACTGGACGCGCTCACCCGCGCCCATCTGCAGGACAGCGTGATGCAGATCCACGCCACGCTGGGCAACACCATTCTCATGATCACCCACGACGTGGACGAGGCGGTGCTGCTCTCCGACCGCATCGTGATGATGACCAACGGCCCCTCCGCTTATGTGGGCGAGGTGCTGGAGGTGGATCTGGCCCGTCCGCGCAAGCGCCTCGAACTGGTGGCCAACCCCACGTACCTGAAGGCCCGCGAGGCGGTGCTGAAGTTCCTGCACGAGCGCCACCGCTTCGTGGAAGCCGCCTGATCGTCGCGCGGTGAGCTTCGGCTCACCGCGCGCTTCGTGCGGGTTTCCCGGCAGCCCAGGGTTCTGGTCGCGTCGCGTTTCACCCCGATTTTTCGCCCAGCCAATCTCTTTCGCCCAGCCAGGAGGTCCAGATGACCCCGAGCCAAGTGGAACTGGTGCAATCGTCCTTCGCCAAAGTGGTGCCCATCGCGGACACCGCCGCCGGCCTGTTCTACGGCCGCCTGTTCGAGATCGCACCCGAGGTGAAGCCCTTGTTCAAGGGCGACATCGCCGAGCAGGGCAAGAAGCTCATGGCGACCCTCGCCGTGGTGGTGAACGGCCTCACCCGGCTGGAGGCCATCGTGCCCGCCGCGCAGGTTCTGGCGCGCCGGCACGTCGCCTATGGCGTGAGGGAAGAGCATTACGCGCCCGTGGGCGCGGCGCTGCTCTGGACGCTGGAACAGGGCCTCGGCCCGGATTTCACCCCCGAGGTGAAGGCGGCATGGGCGGAAGCCTACACGCTGCTCTCGGGCGTGATGATCGCAGCGGCGGAAGACGCCGCCGTGCCCGTGGCCTGAGGAAAAGGGGAGGGCAGGGGTGAGCGAACCTTTGGTCATCATCGGCAACGGCATGGCCGCCGCAAAGCTCTGCGAGGAGCTGAGCGCCCGCGCCCTCGGTCGCCATGCGGTGGCCGTGGTGGGGGCCGAGCCCACGCTCGCCTACAACCGCGTGCTGCTCTCCGAGGTGCTGGCCGGGCGCATGCCCGCCGCCGACACCGAGCTGAAGACCGCGGGCTGGTGGCGCGCGCAGGGCGTGACCCTGCTCTATGGCACCCCCGCCGCCGCCATCGACCGCGCCGCCCGCGCGGTGGTGCTGGCGGACGGGCAGCGCCTTCCCTTCAGCCGCCTCGTGCTCGCCACCGGCTCCCACCCCATCCGCCTGCCGCTGCCGGGCGCGGATCTGCCCGGCGTCACCACCTTCCGTGATCTGGCCGATGTTGATGCCCTGCTCAAGGCGGCGCGGCCCGGCGTGAAGGCCGTGGTCATCGGCGGCGGCCTGCTGGGGCTGGAAGCGGCCACCGGCCTTGCGGGTGCGGGCGTCGACACCACCCTCGTGCATGTGATGGACAGACTGATGGAGCGCCAGCTCGATGCCACCGCCGCCCGCCTGCTGCGCGAAGCGGTGGAAGCGCAGGGCGTCACGGTGGAGCTGAACGCCCACAGCGAAGCCGTCACCGGCGAAACCTGCGCCACGGGCCTGCAACTCAAGGACGGGCGCCTGCTGGAGGCCGATCTCATCGTCATGGCCTGCGGCGTGCGCCCCAATGCGGACCTGGCCCGCGCGGCGGGGCTCGCCTGCAATCGCGGCGTGATCGTTGACGATCGGCTCAGCACCGATGATCCGGACATCTTCGCGCTCGGCGAATGCGCCGAGCATCGCGGCCTCGCCTATGGCCTCGTGGCCCCGGCCTATGAACAGGCCCGCGTGCTCGCCGCCCATCTCGCCGGTCGCCCTGCTGCTTATGAAGGCAGCACGGTTTCCACCAATCTCAAGGTCTCGGGCGTGCCCGTCTTCTCCGCAGGAGACATTTCGGGCACGGGCACGGAAGACATCGTGCTCAACGACCGGGGCCTGAAGATCTATCGCCGGCTGTTCGTGCGCGACGGCGTGCTTCAGGGCGCCGTCCTCTTCGGCGACACGGCGGACGGCCTCTATTACCTCGACCTCATCACGAACCGCACACCCATCGCAGAGCTGCGCACCGAGCTGGCCTTCGGCCGCCCGGCGCTGGCCGCGTGAGGAGAGACATCATGGGCGGCGATTTTTCAGCCGATCAAAAGCGTTACCTCGAAGGCTTCGTCTCCGGCGCGCAGCTCGCCCGCCTGCGCGGGCCGGGCGCGCCCGCGCAGGCGGTGCCCGCAGAGCCCAAGGGGCCGGATGCCCCGAGCCTGAAGGCCATGGCGCGCACGGAAGGGGAGGGCAAAAAGCTCTGCCCGGAGGAGAAGGCGAAGCGCGAGGAGAACGGCCTCGATGCCTGGCCGCGCATGGAGGCGGCGGCGCGCGAGGGCGTCTATCCCAAGGGGCCGGACATCCTGCGCTGGAAGTATCACGGTTTGTTCTACGTGGCTCCAGCGCAGGACAGCTTCATGTGCCGCCTGCGCATGCCCAACGGCATCCTCACCCACTGGCAGGTGCGCGGCCTCGCCGACATCGCCGAAATCCACGGCGGTGGGTATGCGGACGTGACCACGCGGGCCAATCTCCAGATCCGCGAGATCCCCGCCACCGATGGCGTGATCCTGCTGGAAAAGCTGGTTGATCTCGGGCTCACCGCCAAGGGATCGGGCGGCGACAACATCCGCAACGTCACCGGCACGCCCACCGCCGGCATCGACCCGCAGGAACTGCTGGATACGCGCCCCTATGCCAAGGCGTGGCACCACCACATCCTCAACACCCGCACCATGTATGGCCTGCCGCGCAAGTTCAACGTGGCCTTCGATGGCGCAGGCCAGATCGGCGCGCTGGAGGACACCAACGACATCGGCTTTCAGGCGGTGGAGGTGCTGGACGGCTTCGGCGTCGCGCCCGGCGTGTGGTTCCGCCTCGCGCTCGGCGGCATCACCGGCCACAAGGATTTTGCCCGTGACACCGGCGTCATCCTGTGCCCGGAGGATGCCACGAAGGTGGCCGATGCCATCGTGCGCGTGTTCATCGACAGTGGCGACCGCACCGACCGCAAGAAGGCGCGGCTGAAATATGTGCTCGATGCCTGGGGCTTTGGAAAGTTCCTGGCCGCCGTGGAAGAGCGCCTCGGCGCGCCCTTCACCCGCGTGCCCTCGGAAGCCGTGAAGCCGCGCCCGGAGGCGGACCGCATGGCCCATCTCGGCGTGCGCCCGCAGAAGCAGGCGGGGCTGAACTGGATCGGCATCGGCGTGCCCGTGGGCCGCATCACGGCCGGGCAGATGCGCGGCCTTGCCGACATCGCGCAACAGCTGGGCGATGGCGATGTGCGCCTCACCGTGTGGCAGAACCTCATCCTCTCCGGCATCCCGGACGCCCGCGTGGCCGAGGCGAAGGCGGCGATCGTCGCGCTCGGTCTCACGGCGGAAGCGGATGTGTTGCAGGCGGGCATCGTCGCCTGCACCGGGGCGGCGGGCTGCCGCTTCGGCAATGCGGATACCAAGGCGACCGCCAAGGCCATCGGTGCGCACTGCGGGCCGCGTGTGGCTCTTGATACGCCGGTCAACATCCATGTCACCGGCTGCCACAACTCGTGCGCCCAGCATTATATCGGCGACATCGGCCTCATCGGCGCGCGTGTGCCGATCAATGACGAGGGCGACACGGTGGATGGATACACCATCCTTGTGGGCGGCGGCTTCGGCACGGATGCCGCCATCGCGCAGGAGCTGTTCGAGAATGTGAAGGCGGAGGACGCCCCCGCCCTCGTGGAGCGCCTGCTCAGCTGCTGGACCGCCCGCCGCGAGGGGGGCGAGACCTTCGCCGCCTTCACCCGCCGCCTTGGGGCGGAAACGCTTAAAACCCTTGTCGCCGCTGTTCCGGAGCGCGCCGAATGACCTTGCAATCGCCGCCCCCCATGGTGCCCTTCCTGCCCGAGAACGCCCCCTTCTCGCCCGAGCAGCGGGCGTGGCTCAACGGCTTCTTCGCCGGGGTCTTCTCCGCCGACGTGCCGGGCGGGGCCACGGCGCTCTCCCCCGCCGAGGGCGCGGCGCTGATGCCCGCCGCAGCCGAGGAGGATGACGGCGCGCCGTGGCACGATGCCTCGCTGGCGCTGGACGAGCGCATGAAGCTGGCGGAAGGCCGGCCCGTCGCCCGCCGCATGATGGCGGCCATGGCGCAGCAGGATTGCGGCCAGTGCGGCTATATCTGCGAGAGCTATTCCAAGGCCATCGCAGCGGGAACCGAAACCAAGCTCAATCTCTGCGCCCCCGGCGGCAAGGAGACGCTGCGCATGCTGAAGGCGCTGGCGACGGAGCTGGACGGCGCCCCCGTCGCCGCTGCCCCGGCCGCCGAGGCAGCTCCCGTCGCGCCCGTGGCCACCACGCCCGGCACGCGGGAAAATCCGGCAGACGTCACCTTCCTCGGCCGCTGGCGGCTGAATGGCGAGGGCTCCGAAAAGGAGACCTGGCATATCGATTTCGATCTGGAGGGCTCCGGCCTCGACTACAAGGTGGGCGACAGTTTCGGCCTGTTCCCGGTGAATGATCCCGGCCTCGTGGCGGACGTGCTGGCGGCGCTCCATGCGCCGGCCGATTTCCCCATCGGCGAGCGCACGCTTGAGGAGGTGCTCACCAACGGCGTGTGCCTGAAATCCCCGCCCGATACGCTGTTCACGCTCATCTCCTACATCACCGGCGGCGCCCGCAAGGAGACGGCGAAGGCGTTGGCCAATGGCGGTGATCCCGACGGCGATGCCACGCACCTCGACGTGTTGGCGGCACTGGAAAAGTTTCCCGGCATCCGGCCTGATCCCGAGGCGTTCGTGGAGTGCCTGGAGCCGCTGCAACCGCGCCTCTATTCCATCTCCTCCAGCCCCGTTGCCACCCCCGGGAAACTGTCGCTCACTGTGGATGCGGTGCGCTATGACCATGCTGGCCGTGCCCGGCTCGGCGTGTGCTCCACCTATCTCGGCGGACGTGTCGCACCCGGCACGCGCATGAAGGCCTATGTGCAGAAGGCGCACGGCTTCGGCCTGCCGGAGGATGCGGAGCGGCCGGTGATCATGGTGGGGCCGGGCACCGGCATCGCGCCCTTCCGCGCCTTTCTGCACGAGCGCAGCGCGACCAAGGCGCCGGGCCGCAACTGGCTGTTCTTCGGCCATCAGCGCTCGGCGACCGATTTCTTCTATGCCGAGGAACTCTCCGGCATGCAGGCCTCCGGCGTGCTTTCGCGGCTCGACACCGCATGGTCGCGGGATGGCGCGGAGAAGGTCTATGTGCAGGATCGCATCCGCGCGGCCGGCGCGGAGCTGTGGGCGTGGTTCGAGCAGGGCGCGCACTTCTACGTCTGCGGCGATGCCAAGCGCATGGCGAAGGATGTGGAGAATGCCATCGCGGACGTCGCCGCCGCTCATGGCGGGCGCGATGCGGAAGGGGCGAAGCGCTTCGTGGCCGAGCTGAAGGCCAACGGGCGCTATCAGGCCGACGTCTACTGAGCCCCGGCGCAGCATCATGAACGCCCCGCTCCCCGTGCCTCAGGCCACCTCCACCACCTGCCCCTATTGCGGCGTCGGCTGCGGCGTGAAGGCAACGCCGGACGGGCAGGGCGGTGCGATCATCGAGGGCGATGCGGCCCATCCCGCCAATCTCGGCCGGCTGTGCTCCAAGGGCGCGGCGCTGGGCGAGACCATCGGGCTGGAGACGCGCCTGCTGCACCCCATGGTGCGCGCGGGCGACGGCGACCTCCAGCGCACCGATTGGGGCACGGCGCTGGACCGCGTGGCAGAGGGGTTTCGCCGCGTGCTGGAGGCGCATGGCCCGCAGGCGGTGGCCTTCTATCTCTCCGGCCAGCTGCTGACCGAGGATTATTACGTCGCCAACAAGCTGGCCAAGGGCTTTCTGGGCACGGCGAACGTGGACACCAATTCGCGCCTGTGCATGGCCTCCTCCGTCGCCGGCCACAAGCGCGCCTTCGGCTCGGACACCGTGCCGGGCGCGTATGAGGATCTGGATCAGGCGGACCTCATCATCCTCACCGGCGCCAACAGCGCGTGGTGCCATCCGGTGCTGTTCCGGCGCATGGCGGCGGCGCGGCAGGCGCGCGGCACGAAGCTCGTGGTCATCGACCCCCGCCGCACCGCCACGGCGGAAGAGGCGGACCTGTTCCTGCCGCTGGCGCAGGGCACGGACGCCGCGCTGTTTTCCGGCCTGCTGGTGCATCTGGCGGATGCCGGCGCGCTCGATGCCGCCTTCATCGACCGCCACACGGAGGGCTTTGGCGAGACGCTGGCCGCCGCCCGCGCCGAGACGCCGGATGCGGCCGCCACCGCCCGCATCACCGGCCTGCCCGAGGCGGATGTAGCGCGCTTCTTCGCTTTGTTCCGAAATACTGAGCGCACGGTTACTTGCTATTCGCAAGGCGTCAACCAGTCGGTGCGGGGCACCGACAAGGTGAATGCCATTCTCAATTGCCACCTCGCCACCGGGCGCATCGGGCGCGCGGGCATGGGGCCGTTCTCGCTCACCGGCCAGCCCAATGCCATGGGCGGGCGCGAGGTGGGCGGGCTGGCGAACCAGCTCGCCGCCCACATGGGCTTTGCACCCGAGGACGTGGACCGCGTGCGCCGCTTCTGGGATGCGCCGCACATGGCCGGGGCCGAGGGCCTGAAGGCGGTGGACATGTTCGCCGCCATGGCGCGCGGCGAGATCAGGGCGCTGTGGGTCATGGGCACCAACCCCGCCGTCAGCCTGCCGCGCGCGGATGCCGCCCGCCGCGCCATGGCGGGTCTCGATCTGTTCGTCCTGTCCGAGAATGTGGTCGGCACCGACACGGCGGGTTGCGCGCCCCATGTGCTGCTGCCGGCGGTGGCGTGGGGCGAGAAGGATGGCACGGTGACGAATTCCGAGCGCCGCATCTCCCGCCAGCGGCCCTTCCTCATGCCGGCCGGGGAGGCGAAGCCGGACTGGTGGGCGCTTGCTCAGGTGGCCGAGAGGCTCGGCCATGGCTGGGCCTTCGCTTTTGAGACGCCCGCCGCCATCTTCCGCGAGCACGCGGCCCTTTCCGCTTTCGAGAATGACGGCACCCGCGATTTCGACCTGTCCGGTCTCAAGGATGTATCGGACGCCGCCTATGCGGTGCTTGCCCCGGTGCAGTGGCCCGTGCGTGCCACGCCGGAAGGGCCGGACGGCACAGCCCGGCTGTTCGCGGAAGGCGGTTTCTTCACGCCCTCGCGCCGTGCCCGTTTCCTCGCGCCCGCGCCGGTGGCACCGGCCCCTGTCGCGCCCGGTTTTCCGTTGCTGCTCAATACGGGCCGCGTGCGCGACCAGTGGCACACCATGACGCGTACGGGCCTCTCGCCGCGTCTCGGCAGCCATATCCCCGCGCCCGTCCTCATGATCCATCCCGAGGATGCGGCGGCGGCGGGGATCACTGGGGGCGGTCTGGCGGAGATCGTCTCGGCCCATGGCCGCGTGGTGCTGGAGGTGCGGCTGGATGCCGGCCAGAAGCCGGGCACGCTGTTCGCGCCCATCCACTGGAGCGGCGCCACCGCCTCCGATGCCCGCGTGGGCGCGCTGGTGCATCCGCTCACCGATCCGGTGTCCGGTCAGCCGGACCTGAAGGCGACCCCGGTGCGCCTCGCGCCCGTGGCGGCGGAAACACGCGGCTTCCTCATCGCCCGTGCGGCCTTCTCCGCCCGCGCGCCGCTCTCACCTCCGCCGGGCCTCCACTGGGCGCGGGCGCGGCTGGAGGGCGGGCATGGCTGGCTGCTGGCGGGCGATGCCGACCCCGCCGCATGGGGCGCATATGCCGAAGCGCTGGCGGCCGGGGCGGGGTGCGCCGAAAGCCTCGTGGAACTCTCCGATCCGGTGGGCGGACATTATCGCGCCGCCGCCTTCACCGCGTCTGGCGCGCTCGCCTTCGCCCTCGTTCTGGCGCCCGCCGGCACGGCGCCGGCGTGGGATGCCTTCGCGCGCCTGCTGGCGGCGGAGCAGATCCCGGAAGGCGACCGTCGCGCGATCCTCTCGGGCCGCGCGGGCGGGGGCGCCTGCGGGCCGCTGGTGTGCGCCTGCTTCGGCGTGCCGCGCGGGGCCATCGAGGGCGCCATCAAGGGGGGCTGCCACGACACGGCGGCCATCGGCACGGCGCTGAAGGCGGGCACCAATTGCGGCTCCTGCCTGCCGGAACTGCGCCGGATGCTCAGCGAGACGCTGGTGCCGGCTTGAAGCCCTCAGCTCCAGGCGAACGGCAGCGGGGCTTCGCGGAAGGCGAAGCGGTCGAGGTGGGAGGAGACCACCTCCTTCAGCCCGTCCAGCTGCCCGTCGGCGGAAGCGATGATGTCGCAGACCAGCATATCCGGCTCGGCGGTGAGCGTGACGACGCCGGGGCCGGGCCAGTCGGCGCCGTGCAGATCGCGCGGGAAGGTGATGGTGCAGGTGCCCTCGGCCTGCGCGATCTCCAGCTTGTGGCCCCAGTGCTTGGCCAACTGCTTCAGATAGCCGTCGCCCTTGAGGGTGGGAATGCGCGCCGTGCTGCTGTGGCTCATGTGTCGATCCTGTCCGGTCCGGCCCCATTTGCGGGCGCACCATAGAGCAATTCTCGCGGACGTGTCAGCGCCCCCGCGGAAGGAAGTGCGGCAGGCCAATAACTTAGAGCGGTTCCGTATTGCCTGGGTACGGGCAGGCGGCGTCCGCGCCGTGGGAACGTCCCGGCCGGGACCGTTGGCCTCTCCTCCACCGCCGGTTGCACGCCTCACGGGAAGGCGATTCCCGCCGCGCGCGTTTCGCTCTAGAAGTCGGGGGGAGACGGAGCGCCGCGCGCTCCGGGAAGGCGGCATCGGGCGCACCCGCGAGGGGCGCCGGGCGGTGGAGAGCTTCAGCGGTGACGGACCTTCAGGGTGCGGCGGCAAGCCGGACGGAAACAGCCCGGGCGGAAACAGGCCGGGTGGATATCGGCCAGGCAGAGACGAGCCGTGCGGGGCGGGCAGGCGGGGCGGCACTCCTCGCCTTGCTGTTTCTCATCTTCGTGGCGCTGGCGGTGATTGCCATTGCCGTGCAGCAGCGCGCCATGGGCGGCTACACCTCCGAGATTTCCGCCACCAATGCGGACGAGGCCAGCCATTTCATCAGCGGGCTGATGATCGCGGACTATGTGCGCGCCGGCTTCCCCTCGCCGCTGGCCTTCGCCAAGGATTATTATTTCCACTACCCCAAGGTCGCCATCGGCCACTGGCCGCCGCTCTATTACATGGCGGAAGGCGCGCTCTTCCTCGCGCTGCCGCCACTCACCTCGGTGGCGCTGCTGCTGCCGGCGGTGCTGGCGGCCCTCCTCGTGGTAACGGCGGGCTGGATCACCGCCCGCGTGCTCGGGCCGTTGCAGGGGCTGGCGGTGGCCGCCGTCATGCTGGCCCTGCCGCTGCTGCGCGAGGCCACGCTGGTGATCGTGCTCGATCTGCCGGTGGCGCTGCTCGGCCTGTTCGCGGCGCTGGCCTATGCCCGCTTCATGCGCACGGTGAAGGCGTGGGATGGCGTGCTGTTCGCGGTGCTCGCCTCCGCTGCCATCCTCACCAAGGGCACGGGTGCGGCGCTCGCCTTGCTGCCGCCGCTGGCGGTGCTGTTCGGCGGGCGGTTCGATCTGTTGAAGCGCCGCGCCTTCTGGATTCCGCTGCCCATCGTGGCGCTGCTGGCGGGGCCGTGGACGCTCGGCACCTATGGCATGGCCGCCGCCGGCTTCCAGTACAAATGGGGCGCCGCCTTCGCGGAGCTGGCCGCGCGCACCTATGCGCAGGGGCTCGGCGCCACCATGGGCGGGCTGCTGCTGCTGTTGGCCGCCGTGGGTCTCGTGTTCGCCATCGCGCGCGGCTGGCGCCGTGGCGCGGGCTCGGAACTCTGGGTGGCGCTGGCGGCGCTGGTGGTGGCGGTGGGGGCGTTCCAGTGCCTCGTGCCGGCCGGGCTCGATGCGCGCTATCTGCTGCCGCTCTCGGCCCCGCTGGTGATGCTGGCGGCGTTCGGCCTGCAATCGCTGATCCGCGTGCTGACGCGCGGCTGGCCCACCATCGTCGGGCTGGTGGTGGCGCTGGTGCTGCTGGTGGCGGCGCTGCCCGCCCTCATGACGCAGGTCCAGAAGCGGCCCATCGGCATGGATGCGGCGGCGCAGGCGCTGCTCGCCCGGCAGGCGGCGAACCCGCTGGTGCTGGTGGGCGCGGACGCCATGGGCGAGGGCGCGCTGATCTCGGCCGTCGCCCAGCACGACCGCGCGCGGAAAACCATCGTCCTGCGCGGCACCAAGATGCTGGCCCAGAGCGACTGGAATGCCGCCAGCTACACCCCCACTTATGCCGATGCCGCCGCCCTCATGAAGGGGCTGGACGAGATGGGGGTGGGCTTCGTGGTGGTGGATACGTCGCCGGCCTCGCAGGATCTGCTGCACGACCGGCAGTTGCTGGAGGCGGCGCAGGCTTATCCGGATCGCTTCCAGCTCATCGCCAGCTATCCGCGCGCGGATGGCAAGGGCGAGGCGCGGCTTTATGCGCTGACCGGCAATGAGGCCAAAGTGCCCGATGTGGCGGCGCTCAAGGACCGGCTGGGCAAGGGATTCTGAACGAAACGGTTCTGTGGCGGGAAACTGCCGTGTGAAGGAGACAAGGCCATGGGTCGGCTGGTGGATGGCGTGTGGCACGGCGAGGAGGATTTCCCGACCGACAAGGGCGGGCGCTATGCGCGGCCCGACAGCGTGCTGCGCCACTGGGTGACGCCGGACGGCGCGCCGGGGCCGACCGGCGAAGGTGGCTTCAAGGCCGAGCCGGGGCGCTATCACCTCTATATCGCCCGCGCCTGCCCCTGGGCGCATCGCACCATGGTGTTCCGGGCGCTGAAGGGGCTGGAGGGGATGATCGACATCTCCGTCACCAACTGGCTGATGGTGGAGGAGGGCTGGACCTTCCATCCCGGTCCCGGCGTCATTCCCGATCCCAATGCGGGCGTCACCCGCATGCATGAGCTTTATACCGCCAGCGATCCGCACTATTCCGGCCGCGTCACCGTGCCGGTGCTGTGGGACAAGCAGACCAAGCGGATCGTGAACAACGAATCCGCCGACATCCTCCGCATGTTCAATTCCGCCTTCGACGGCGTGGGCGCCACCCCCGGCGACTATTATCCGGCCGAGCTGCGGGCCGAGATCGACGCCTTGAACGACCGCATCTATCGCACGGTCAATAACGGCGTCTATCGCTGCGGCTTTGCGGTGACGCAGAGCGCCTATGAGGAGGCCCTCGCCCCCCTGTTCGAGACGCTGGACTTTCTGGAGGCGTGCCTCTCCGGTCAGCCCTATCTGCTGGGCGAGCGGCAGACCGAGGCGGACTGGCGGCTATGGACCACGCTGCTGCGGTTCGATCTCGTCTATGTGGGCCACTTCAAGTGCAACCTGCGCCGGCTCATCGATTACCCGAACCTCTGGGCCTATACGCGCCGGCTCTACCAGACGCCGGGCATCGCCGAGACCGTGGACGTCTTCCATATCAAGCATCACTATTATGAGAGCCATCGGGGCATTAATCCGCGCGGCATCGTGCCGTCGGGGCCGGTGGTGGATTTCACGGCTCCCGTTGTTTGACCCCGCCACTTGACGGCGCGACACCCCTGCCCGCAAGAAGCCAGCAATGCGCGCCCTGAAAGACTATTCCCCGGCCGAATGGCTGGCGGCGGAGCCTCTGGCCCATCGCCTGCGGCGCGCGCGCAACCTTGTGGTGGACCAGATCTACCGCCGTCGCCGCGCGCCGGGGCAGGCGGAACTGGTGGCGCGGCTGAAGGCCGAGCGCGCGCCCGCGCTTGCGTTCACCATCGCCTTCAACCTGCCCGAGGCCATCGCCTTGCTGGCCGATGGCATGGCCCGCTTCGCGCCGGGCCTGCCGCTGGTGGTGTGCGACAATTCCAGCCGGCCGGAAGCGCGCGCCGCCATCGCGGCCCTGTGCGCGGAGCGCGGGCTCGCTTATTGCCCGCTGCCGCCGAGCCCCTTCAAGGGCGGCGCCAATGGCTCGCGCTCCCACGGCGTGGCGCTCAACTGGGTGCTGCATGCGCTGATCCGGCCGGTGGCGCCGAAAGTGTTCGCGCTGCTGGACCATGATCTGGTGCCGCTGGCCCCGGTGGACCTGCCGGCGCTGGTGGCCGCCCAGCCGGCCTATGGCATGGTGCGCCATGGCACGAAGTTCGGCGGCTGGTTCCTGTGGCCGGGCTACAGCGTGTTCGATTTCGGCGCGGTGGCGGAGCTGCCGCTGGATTTCGGCACCGATACGCCGCTGACGCTGGATACCGGCGGGCAGAACTGGCGCGTGCTGTATCGCCGCCTCGATGCGGCCGGCATGGCGCAGGCCTATACCCGCACCGCCTGGATCGCTGATCCCGATACCGGCTCGCCGGAGCCCTATCTGCTGGCGGATGGCTGGCTGCATGTGGGCGGCGCGGGCCATCGGGGCGGCGGGGCGGCGGCGCTCGCCAGCGTACGCGCCGCCTATGAGGCGGACCCGGACGGACTTCTCGACCGTTTGCTGGAAACCGCAACGGCCTGATCGGCATTGTTAAGCTGGCCCCGCATGTGCCGTCCTCTTTCTGGGAGGCGCGGCGATCTCCTATAGTGCGCGGGTGGGGAGGCTTGAATGATGCGGCTCCGGACCGGCTTTTGCGCTGTTATCGCCTTGTGCGGCCTTGGCTTTCTGGCTGCCGGGCAGACGCCCGCCATGGCCCGCCAGATCGACAAGTACAAGGTCAATGCCTGGAATGTGTCGGTCTATGAAGACGACGATACCGGCGACTTCTCCCACTGCGTTGCCTATGCCGAATACAAGAGCGGAATTGTCCTCAATTTCGTTCTGAACTCGAAATATAACTGGGGCCTTCTGCTGTTCGACGTGCCAGGGCGCTTCAGCAAGGATGACCGCTTCGAGGTCAAGTACATGGTGGACCGGGGCGTGGTGCGCGCGGCGCAGGCCAAGGCCATCAACGGCAAGGCCATCTATGTGCCGCTGCCGGATAATGTGGCGCTGTTCCGGGAGATGCGCGCGGGCGTGCGCCTGCACATCGACGTGCGCAACCGCATCAGCACCTTCCGCCTCGACGGCACCTCGGACATGCTGGCGGCGCTGGCCGATTGCGTGCGCAAGCGCCGGGGCGCACCCGCCAGCGCCGATGCCACGCCGCGGGAGGACGATGCACCGCCAAGGGAAGGCGCCCCGAAGAACGCCCGGCAGGACAAGCCCGGCGCGTCCTCGCCGCGCGGCACCTCCACGGGCAGCGGCTTCTTCGTCACCGCCGACGGCGTGGCGCTGACCAATGCCCATGTGGTGGAGGGCTGCACCGAGGCTACCATCTCCGGCTATGGCAAGGCCAAGATCGTCACCCGCGACCAGACCAATGATCTGGCGCTGCTGAAGATCATCGACGCCGGCAAGACCACGCCCGCGAAGTTCCGCAGCCAGCCGCTGCAACTGGGCGAGAGCATCTTCGTGATGGGCTTTCCG
The DNA here is from genome assembly GCF_014635325.1 of Azorhizobium oxalatiphilum. Classification (GTDB taxonomy): domain Bacteria; phylum Pseudomonadota; class Alphaproteobacteria; order Rhizobiales; family Xanthobacteraceae; genus Azorhizobium; species Azorhizobium oxalatiphilum. The sequence continues at coordinate 183,963 of NZ_BMCT01000001.1, forward strand.
CTGGCGGGGCAGCTCGATAACGGCCTGAACTTCACGGGCGGCATCGTCTCGTCGCTGGCCGGGCCGGGCAATGACAGCCGCCGCCTGCAATTCACCGCGCCCATCCAGCCGGGCAATTCCGGCGGCCCCATCGTGGATGAGAGCGGGCTCGTCATCGGCGTGACGCAGGCCAAGGTGAACGAGATGGCCGCGCTGCGCGCCAGCGGCACCTTCCCGCAGAATGTGAACTTCGGCATCAAGTCGGATCTGGCGACGAGCTTCATCCGCGCCAACGCGGTGGAGCCGATCCTCGGGGAGAAGGGCCAGCCGCAGCCGGCGGTCACGGTGGCCCGCGACGGGCGGGACTACAACGTGCAGATCAAGTGCCAGCCGGGCGGTTCTTGACGTCTCTTTGAAGGCGAGCGGTTGCCGCTGGAGCGACAGGCTCCCTCCCCCCTTGCGGGGGAGGGGTGGGGAGGGGGGTAATGCCCTCTCAGCTCAAGCGCCCGTCGAAAATCCGAGCACCCGACAGACGCAACCGCGGTACCCCCCTCTCCAACTCTCCCCCGCAAGGGGGGAGAGGGCGCGTTCCGCGTGGGGCAAGGGCGACCGATGAGAGGCGCGCTGTCCGGGGCCACTCACCCCAAGAAAGAAAAAAGCCGCCGGGCGAACCCGGCGGCTTCAAAACGTGCGCGATGCGCGAAAGGCTCACTCGGCGGCGGTGGACGCAGCCTTGGCCTTCTTGGCGCGATCGTCGGTGCGCTCGGCGATACGGGCGGACTTGCCGCGACGGTCGCGCAGGTAATAGAGCTTGGCGCGACGGACCTTACCGCGACGGACAACCTTGATGCTGTCGATCAGCGGCGAGTAGATCGGGAACACGCGCTCCACGCCTTCGCCGTAGGAAATCTTGCGGACCACGAAGGACTCGTTGAGGCCGCCGCCGTTGCGGGCAATGCAGACGCCTTCATAGGCCTGCACGCGCGAACGCTCGCCTTCAACAACCTTCACGTTCACGATGACCGTGTCGCCCGGCTGGAAATCGGGGATGGTCTTGGACTCGGAGAGACGAGCAGCCTGCTCGGCCTCGAGGGTCTGGATGATGTTCATGTCGCCAACCTCTTAGCGGTCACCAGAAAAACAGCCTTCGCAGGCCGTGCCCCGGCGCCACATCGTGTCGTTGTAAGTTAAGGGACGCGGCTCCCATACAGGAGAACCGGGGCGCTGTCAGCCCTCTCGTTCATTGTCCCGTCATGTTTTTCGCGCTGCGGCAGGCTTTTTTCCGGAAGGCCGGGCCGGCGCGGGCTCCTCCGGCGGCAGCAGGTCCGGCCGGCGGGCGCGGGTGACGGCCAGCGCCTGCTCGTGCCGCCAGCGGGCGATCTTCGCATGGTCGCCGGACACCAGCACGTCCGGAATGCCCTGATCCTCGAACACCTGCGGGCGGGTGTATTGGGGATATTCCAGCAGGCCGTCCGAAAAACTCTCGTCCGTGCCGCTCTCCAGCTTGCCCATGACGCCGGGAATGAGGCGCACGCAGGCATCAAGCAGCAGCAGGGCCGCCGCCTCGCCGCCCGAGAGCACCACGTCGCCGACGCACACTTCTTCCAGATTGCGGGCGCCCACGATGCGCTCGTCCACACCCTCGAACCGCCCGCACAGGATGACGGCGCCGGGGCCGGCGGCCAGCTCCCGCACGCGTCCTTGAGTCAGCGGGCGGCCGCGCGGGGTCATCAGCAGGCGGGGGCGGGGATCGTCTTCCGGGGAGACGGCGTCGATGGCGCGGGCGAGCACGTCCGCACGCATCACCATGCCGGGGCCGCCGCCGGCGGGGGTGTCGTCCACGGAGCGATGCTTGTCGTGGGCATGGTCGCGGATCTGCACCGCCTCCAGCCCCCACAGGCCGTTGGCGAGCGCGCGGCCGGCCAGCGCATGGCCGAGGGCCCCGGGAAACATCTCGGGGTAGAGGGTGAGGACGGAGGCGCGGAAAGCGGGGGCCGGGATCATGGCGGAGCAATGGGCGAGGCGGGAAGCCGCGTCAACCGGGCGGCCGGGTTGAGCCCGGCTAGATGGGCGGATACTCTGAATGCTGCGGCAGGTCGTGCCATGGTGCCGCAGCAGTTGTGCGGGTGGGGGATGTGATGAGCAAAGAGGACGCCAATCGCTCCGGTCCGTTCGCCGGGAAGAGCATGAACGACAGGCTGGAGCTGATGACGAATCCCCTCGCCATTGTCGCGATGCTGGACGGCCGCGAGGGCGCCGAGCCCGCCAAGGCGCCCGAGGCCGATCAGGCCAGGCCCACCGCGCCCGAGGCCGCGCCTGCGGCCCCCGAGGCCAGGACCGAGCTTACCGATGAGCAGCTGGACGGGGTGTCCGCCGGCTACGCGCATCACCTCTGAACCTCCTGAAGTTTTCAGGGGGCCCCTTTTCCGTCCCGGATTGCGGCGCAGTCGGAGCCGGGCGTATTCCAGTGCCGGAACGGGGCAGGCACCCATGCCCGCTCCGCATCGCCGCGTTGATTTGAGTTTGTCCTGTCCATGATCCGTACCTTGAGGGCGACCCTGCTGGGGAGCGCCATGTTGCTGTCGGCCGCGCAGGCTGAAACCCTCTCCATTCCCGGTCCCGCCGGCGCTCTTCAGGGCGAGGCGCTGATCGTGCCCGGCGCGAAGGCCGGCGTCATGATCATCCCCGGCTCCGGTCCCATCGACCGCGACGGCAACATGCCCATGGCGAAGACCGACACCTACCGCCTGCTGGCGGACGGGCTGGCGGGCGCCGGCATCAGTTCGTTGCGCATCGACAAGCGCGGCTTCGGCGGCAGCGAGACGGCCATCGCCGATCAGGCCGACATCACGATTGCCACCTATGCGCAGGATGCGCGCGACTGGGCTGCGACCTTCGCGGCGAAGATCGGCACCGACTGCGTCTGGATCGCCGGGCACAGCGAGGGTGGCCTCGTGGCGCTGGTGGCGGCGGCAGAGCAGGCAAAGGCTGGGCAGGCAAAGGCCGGGCAGGCGCAAGCCGGCGGGGGCAGGATCTGCGGGCTGGTGCTGATGGCCGCGCCGGGCCGCAAGGTCAGCGACCTCATGCGCATGCAGTTCCGCCAGAACCCCTACAATGCGCCGGTTCTCGATGAGCTGGACGGGATCGTGGGGTCTCTGGAGAGGGGCGAGTATCGCGACGAGGAGAAGATCACCCCGGCCATCCGCCCGCTCTTCAGCAAGGGCCTCCAGCGCTACATGATGCAGCTCTTCACCTATGACCCGGTGGAGGTGGCGAAAGGCGTGACGCTGCCGGTGCTGATCCTTCAGGGCGACCGGGACATGCAGGTGAAGTCGGAGGACGCCGCCCTGCTCGCCAAGGCGCTGCCGCAGGCCAGGAGCGTGCCGCTGCCGGGCGTCACCCACATGCTGAAGGCGGACGTGCCGGGCAATCCGTTCGCCACCTATCAGGATCCCAAGCTGCCGCTGGACCCGGCCCTCGTGCCGGCCATTGTGGATTTCATCGGGTCGCACCACGGCAAATAGCCGCGGCGCGACCAATTGCCGTGAGGTTTCGGCAGGTTTCTTTGAACCGTATCGGATCAGATTGCCGGCGGCTGTCCATGCCCCTCTGCTGGAATCATTGTTAGGATACGTTCGGTTCAGATCGTACGTTCGGCCCCTCGCATGCGGGGGGCCGTCGATCCAGAAGGTCACGATGAGCAGTCAGGAATTGCAGCGTCTGTCGCGTCACATGAGCACCGATCCCGAGCTGAAGGCCGAGGTCGAGCAAATGCTGTCGGACGTGTCCGATGCGAATGCCGCATCCGACATCCTGCGCGCCTGCGGCTATGACGTCTCCGCTGCGGATCTCTCGCGCGCCATGGCCGGCCGGCACGGGCTGAGCGACGACCAGCTCGACGATATCGTCGGTGGCGGCGCGGCGCTTTCCGTGCCGTTCGGCGTCATCATCAACAGCTACGCCCACCACCCCTGAGGGCGGGTTCGGCAGGGGAGGCGCAGCAGCGCCTCACTGCTGATCGGCGTCTTCAGGCGGGGTTTCGTCCGGGGTCGCGTCCGGCACCACCACCACGCGTCCGCCGGCCAGGTCCACCACCGGCACGGCAGCCTTGGTGAAGGGCAGCAGCAGCGTCTTGCCGCCGCCGATGGGCGTATATTCCAGCACATCGCCCGCGCCGAAATCATGCAGCGCCAGAACGGTGCCGAGCGCGGTGCCCGCCGCGTCCTCCACGCGCAGGCCCATCAGGTCGGCATGGTAGAAGGTGTCCTCGTCCTCGGCTGGCGGCAGGGCGTCGCGGGGGACGAACAGGTCGGTATTGGTCAGGGCTTCCGCCGCCGTGCGGTCCGGAATGCCGTCGATACGGGCAACGTAATGATCCTTCGCCGCGCGCAGCGTCATCACCTTGAAGCGGCGCTTGCCGCTCTCGTCGGTGAGTTCATAGCGCTTCAGCGCATCCGGATCCTCGCCGAAGGGAAACAGGCGCACTTCGCCCTTCACGCCATGAGGGGCGCCGATGCGGGCGATGAGGATGCGGTCGGTCATGCGGCGGTTCGGGCCTTCTCGTAAAACAGGTCCGGCGCCCGCGAGGGGCGCCGGATGAAGCTGAAGGGCGCTCTCGCGAGCGCCCTTCAGGCCGATCACTCGGCGGAAGCGGCTTCCGCGGGGGCGTTGGCGGCTTCGGCAGCTTCGGCGGCCTTGGTGGCGCGCTCGGCGGCGCGCTCCTGGGCCTTCTTGCCGGGAGCGGCCTTCTCCGGGTTGTTGCGGGCTTCGCGCTTCAGGAGGCCGGCGGCGTCCAGGAAGCGAGCCACGCGGTCGGTCGGCTGCGCGCCCTTCTCGAGCCAGGCCTTGGCCTTCTCGGCGTCGAGCACCACGCGCTCAGCCGAATCCTTCGCCAGCAGCGGGTTGAAGGTGCCGATCTTCTCGATGAAGCGGCCATCGCGCGGCGAACGGGCGTCGGCGATCACGATGCGGTAGTAGGGACGCTTCTTGGCGCCGCCACGGGCGAGACGGATCTTCAGGGACATGGGATTTTCCTTTCAGTGTCCAGGTAGTCGTGTGTCTTGGTATGCGTGTGTCTTGAGGTTCAATCGGCCAACCGCATCCTGGCGGTGAGCGTCATTTCTTCTTCGGGCCACCAAGGCCCGGAAGTCCGGGAAGGCCCTTCGGCAGGCCACCGCCGCCGAGGCCGGGCAGGCCGGGGAAGTTCGGGGGCAGGCTGCCACCCGGAAGTCCACCCATGCCGCCGGGCATCTTCTCCGCCATCTGCTGGAGCATTTCGGGCGAGGGGCCACCGGCGCCCATGCCCATCATGCTGGCGAGACCGGCCAGCGGGCCGCGCTTGCCGGCGGCGCCGCCCATGGCCTTCATCACGTCCGCCATCTGGCGATGCATCTTGATGAGGCGGTTGATCTCCTCGACCTTGGTGCCCGAACCCGCCGCGATGCGGCGCTTGCGCGAGGCATCCAGCAGCTTGGGATTGCGCCGCTCCTGCCGGGTCATCGAGCCGATGATGGCGGTCTGGCGCTTGAACACCTTGTCGTCGAGATTGGCGGAGGCGATCTGGTTCTTCACCTTGGCGACGCCGGGCAGCATGCCCATGAGCCCGCCCATGCCGCCCATCTTCTGCATCGTCATGAGCTGGTCGCGCAGGTCCTCCAGATCGAACATGCCCTTGCGCATGCGCTCTGCGGAGGCCTTGGCCTTCTCGATGTCGATATTCTCGGCGGCCTTCTCCACGAGGGCGACCACGTCGCCCATGCCGAGGATGCGGCCGGCCACGCGCTGGGGATCGAAATCCTCCAGCGCATCCATCTTTTCGCCGACGCCGAGCAGCTTGATGGGCTTGCCGGTGACGGCGCGCATGGAGAGCGCGGCGCCGCCACGGCCGTCACCATCCGCGCGGGTCAGCACGATGCCGGTGATGGAGACGCGGGCATCGAAGGCTTTGGCGGTGTTGACCGCGTCCTGGCCGGTGAGGCTGTCGGCCACCAGCAGCACTTCGTGCGGGTTGGTGGCGGCCTTCACCTCGGCCACCTCAGCCATCAGCGCTTCGTCGAGCGTGACGCGGCCGGCGGTATCCAGCATCACCACGTCGTAATTGCCGAAGCGGGCGGCATCCATGGCCCGCTTGGCGATCTGCACCGCGCTCTGGCCGGGCACGATGGGAAGGGTGTTCACCTCCACCTGCGTGCCCAGGGTCGCGAGCTGCTCCATGGCCGCCGGGCGGCGGGTATCGAGCGAGGCCATGAGCACGCGGCGCTTGCCGCGCTCGGTCAGGCGCTTGGCGATCTTGGCGGTGGTGGTGGTCTTGCCCGAGCCCTGAAGGCCGACCATGAGGATGGCGAGCGGGGCGGGGGCGTTCAGATCGATGGGATCGGCGTCGGAGCCGAGGGTCTCCACCAGCGCGTCATGGACGATCTTGACGACCATCTGGCCGGGCGTGACCGACTTGATGACCTCCACGCCGACGGCGCGGCTGCGGACCTTGTCGGTGAACGAACGCACCACATCGAGGGCGACGTCGGCCTCGATCAGCGCCCGCCGCACCTCGCGCATGGCTTCCCCGACGTCGGCCTCGGTGAGAGCGCCGCGCCGCTTCAGCTTGTCGAGTATGCCGCCAAGGCGGTCGGAAAGGCTGTCGAACATGGATCCGTCCCATTCGCCCCGGCCGGAACCGGGGATGAAGGTTTCGCAAGTCCGGCGCTGATCGTTCCGCCGGGGCTGCAGCTCACATGGGGTTTTAAGCCATCGGCGCAACGCAGTTCGCGCCCGAGGGCGCATCGCGCTGTCGGGCGGGGACCTCCGGGCTCTCGGCCCGGTCGGCGGATCGGCAGTGCCGTCCTCTTGAAGCGCTGGCCTTTAGCATCCTCGAGGCGGAAGGGCAAGGATTGCGGCCGGAAAGCCTCGAGCGCGTGAGATCGCGGCTGAATCCACAGGGCGCTACAACCGTTGCCGTAATGCGTGGTTCACGCAAGCCCCGCCCCCTAGGCTGACCGTCCTGTCCGCAGCGCGCCCCGGTGTCCGGAGCCGGGCGCCGCGCCAGCACGAGAGGCCCGATGCCGTCGTTCCTGTCCCGCCGCGCCTTCCTGTCCGGCGCGGCCGCCGTGCCGCTGCTGACCGCGCTGCCGCGCATCGCGCCGGCCGCCCCGCTCAACGCCCCCTTCAGCGTGGGCGCGTTCACGGTGCTGCCGATTCTCGACGGCCCCTTCGGCCTGACGCGCGAAATCGTGCCGGAAGCCGATTCCATCGAGGGCGAGCGTCTGGTGGAGCTGGCCGGCCTGCCCAAGGAAGGCCCATGGCCGGTGCCGGTGAACGTATTCGCCATCCGTCGCGGCCCGCGCACCTATGTGGTGGATGCGGGCGGCGGCTCCACCATGGGCGCGGATCTGGGCAATGCGGCCGAGCGTCTCGCGGCGGTGGGCGTGGACCTGACCAAGGTGGACGCGGTGCTGATGACCCATCTGCACCCCGATCATGCGGGCGGCCTGTTTGACGACAAGCATCAGGCCGTCTTCCCCAATGCGGAGCTGGTGGTGCAGCAGGAGGAGGTGGCGTTCTGGAGCGATGACGGCTCCATGTCCCGCATGCCCTCCAGCATGGAGCCCCTGTTCCAGATCGCCCGCACCGCGCTGGGCGCCTATCAGGGCAAGGTGCGGCTGGTGACGGGCATGGCCGAGGCGGTGCCGGGCATCACCTTCATTCCGCTGCCGGGCCACACGCCGGGGCATGCGGGCCTGCTGCTGTCGGACGGCAATGCGCAGTTCCTGCTGTTCGCCGACACCATCCAGTCGGCGCTGCTGCAATTTCCCTATCCCGGCTGGACCACCTCGTTCGACGTGGACCCCTCTCTGGCGCTGGCCAGCCGGCGCGGCATCCTCGACCGTCTGGCGGCGGACGGCATTCCCGTCACCGGCTCCCACATCTCCGAGCGCGGCCGCATCGTCACGCGCGGCATGGGATATGCCATGGTGGAGTGAGGACGCCGGCCTCCGGCTGCGCTTCCACCGGAGGCTGGGCATGGCGGATGCGGCACGGGTGAAGACGGGTTTTGCGCGGGCGGCGGCGGCCCTGCTGGCCCTGGCGGCGGGCCTCGTCCCGGCCGGGGCCGAGCCACTGGCGGTGACGGTGCGCAACGACAGCAAGCCCACGCTCTGCGCCGAGACCGACAATGTGGCGCTCGCCTTCTCCTCTCCCGATGTCACGCGCTTCCGCGTCACGGCGGTGCATCCGGCCTATATGGGCACGCTGGCCGTGGACCGGACGGCGGCGGATTTCACCGCCTGCGACATGAGCGGCGACCCGAAGGTGCCCGCCACCCCAAAGCGCGTCACCTTCTACGAGACGCCGGACCTCTGGCTCACCGGCTACACCTTCCCCGCCTTCTGGCGGCCCGCCGCCGTGCCGTTCCGCGTGGGCGACAGGATGGTGGAGGGGCTGCACATGGTGCAGCTCTGGGTGCGCCATGCGGAGCGGGCCGAAGAGGTGATGGTGGTCTATCCGCCCGACGGCTACTGGCGCGCGCGGCCGCTGCCGCCCGCCCATCTGGCGGGGGCGGGCTATGGCTCGTCCTTCCTGATTGGCCCGGTGGAGACGGAGGGCCGCCCGCTGGTGAAGCTGAAGGAGATCGCCTTCGAGCCGGACACGCGGACCTTCGTCCTGTCCTTCGCGCAGGGCGGCACGGCCCGCATGCGGCTCGACACGCTGGATCGTGACCGTCTCGTGCTCGACGTGGCGCTGGACCGGCCGCTGGCCTCGGTGCCCTTCGCGGCGCTGCGCTCCATGTATGTGACGGAATTCAATGCCGACGTGGCGCGGGTGGCGTGGCGCGACCCGAAGCGGCCCGGCTGGGGCGAGGCCCATGTGCTGGATTTCTTCTATGGCGATCCGGTGCTGGAGCTGTGGAGCGGCCGCCTCGTGCCCTCGCGCCACAATACCAGCGCGCCGGACATGGTGTTCGGGCCGTTCGAGGGGAAATAGAGGGGGCGTTGCCGGGACGCAGCTGAATGGTCTGTCACGCACACTGCGCGTGACAGCGCTCTACTCGCCAATACCTGCCGATGGGGAAGGTTGTTCTACCGCACGCAGGTGATGGAGTGGAACGGAACCACCTGTTCCTTGTGATTGTCGCCCGCCGCAATATGGCAGCGCAGGTAATCCTTGCCGACGCTCATGGGGGCATAGCCGGTGATGGTGTTGCCGCCGATCACCTGGATCACGATCGCCTGCCCGTCCTTGGCACCCACGATGTCCATGATGGCTTCGCGGAAGTCATCTTCCTTGTGCTGGCACCGCATCAAACGTCCTCCTTGTTCCAAGACGCTCGGTCTCAAGACGCTTCTTGCACCCTTGAAGAGCGCGGTCCCGATCCCCCGGAATCAAAGGTTTCCGAGAAGATCCGGTGAAGTGCCCTCACCTTTGGGGAGGGGATGACTTCACCGCCATGATGAATCGCAAAGCGCGGTTCATTTCGGAGGATGCGGCTCTGTCGGCCGCTTCTGGCTCTGTTCGCTCAGTATAGCGCCGAATGGCGAAAAGCGCATGCGGCACCAACCCTGCATTTGTAAGGACGCCCAAGGCCCCGTTCCAGTTCCGTGCCGGGGGTGAAACCGTCCTTGTTGAGCAGGATCGCGTCCGACATCGATTGCTCCACAATCGATGTCGAAAGCCGTCCTCCATCAAGGTGTGAGAGGCGGATTCACGGTTCGGATTTATGAATCCGAACCGATCCGGCTCTCGCGCTCAGGAAGCGGTGGCGATGGCGTGGAAGAAGGCGCCCGTCACCTGCCCCCGGCGACTGCCGGAGGGGCCGATGGCGGTGCCCTGCGCATCCTTCAGCTCGGCCAGCGGCGCATCGTCGCCCCGGCCCAGCACGGTGGCATAATGGAACTCATGCCCCCGCACCGCCCCGCCCGCCGGGCCGATGGGCGCATCCGCCAGCAGCCGCGCCTCGCGATAGCCGAGGTTCATCTTGCGCTTGGCAAAACTGGTCTCCAGACCCAGCTGGCCGGTCATGGCGTGGCGGGTGCCGTCCGCATCCACGATGCCCTGTCCGAGCACCATGTAGCCGCCGCACTCTCCGTGCACCGGGCGTGTCTGCGCGAACGCCGTCAGCCCCGCCTTGAAGCGGGTGGCGGCGGCAAGCTTGCCGCCGTGCAGCTCCGGATAGCCGCCGGGCAGCCAGCAGACATCGGCGGACGGATCGGGCGCCTCGTCCGCCAGCGGCGAGAAGGGCAATATTTCCGCCCCCGCCCGCCGCCAGTGCGCGAGCACATGGGCATAGACGAAGGAAAAGGCGGCATCCCGTGCCAGCGCGATCCGCTGCCCCGGCGGCGGCAGAGCTGCGCCCGCCTCCTCGCTGTCGAGCCGCACGGGGCTGGCAAGCGCGAGGATGGCATCGAGATCGAGATGGGCCTCCGCCATGGCGGCCAGCGCATCGAGGCGGGCCGGCAGATCGGGATGCTCGCCCGCCTGCACGAGGCCCAGATGCCGCTCGGGCAGCACCAGCGAGGTATCGCGCGGGATCGCCCCCACCACCGGAAGCCCGAGCGGGGCCATGGCCTCGCGCACGAGGCGGATGTGCCGCTCGCTGCCCACCCGGTTGAGGATCACCCCGCCGATGCGCACCCTGGGGTCGTGGGTGGCAAATCCCCGCGCCACCGCCGCCGCCGTCTGCGACTGGCCGGACACATCCAGCACCAGCAGCACGGGCAGCGAGAGCCGGGCGGCGATGTCCGCCCCCGCCCCGGTGCGGCCGGGGGCGACGGGCACGCCGTCGAACAGGCCCATGGCGCCTTCCACCACGAGCAGGTCGCCATCCTCCCCCGCCAGCGCCACCAGATGGCCCACGAGGTCGGGCGGCATGGCCCAGCTGTCGAGATTGAGCCCCGGCCGGCCGGTGGCGGCGGCATGGAAGGCGGGGTCGATATAATCGGGGCCGGATTTGGCCGCGCGCACCTTGATGCCGCGCCGGGCCAGCGCCGCCAGCAGGCCGAGCGTGACCGTGGTCTTGCCCGAGCCCGAGCGCGGCGCGCCGATGACGAGGCCGTTGAGACTGTTGGCGCTCATGCGCGGCCCCCGTGACGGATGGCGAGTGGTGATGTTGAGCGCAACCTGCCCCCTCCCCCCTTGCGGGGGAGGGATGGGGAGGGGGGTAATGCCCTCTCCGCTGAAGCTGGATTCGGGAAACCGGCGGGCACGACAGACGCAGCCGCGTTACCCCCCTCCCAACCCTCCCCCGCAAGGGGGGAGGGCTCTAAAGGTGTCTCCCCCGCAAGGGGGGAGGGCCTCGGAGGTTGCGCCCCTGCAAAGGCGCGCAGCACATGAAAATCACGGCATGCCGCCCCTCTGCCGTGACTGGTGTGCTCTTGCAGCCTATGTAGGGGCCCATGAATGCCGGCGGGACACAGGACGGGCCTTTCGCGGAGCAGCCGGACGGCGCGCCGAATCCGGACCTGCGCCGGGGCTGGACCACCGGCACCTGCGCCGCCGGCGCCGCCAAGGCCGCCTTCGCGGCGCTGGTGACGGGTGCGTTCCCCGATCCCGTCGAGGTGCAGTTGCCCGGCGGCCAGCGCCCCGCCTTCGCGCTCGCCACCAGCACGCGCGGCGACGGTCAGGCCGAGGCCGGCATCGTGAAGGATGCGGGCGATGATCCCGATGTCACCCATGGCGCCCTCGTTCTGGCCCGCGTGCGGCTGGGGCAGCCGGGAGCGGGCGTGACCTTCGCGGCGGGCGAGGGCGTGGGGCTCGTGACCCGCCCCGGCCTGCCCATTCCGCCCGGCGAGCCGGCCATCAATCCCGTGCCGCGCAAGATGATCGCGCAGGGCATCGCGGAGGTGGCGGCGGCAGCCGGCGTTGCCCCGGATGCGGAGGTGGAGATCGCCATCCGCGACGGCGCGATGCTGGCGAAGAAGACGCTCAATCCGCGCCTCGGCATTGTCGGCGGCCTGTCGGTGCTGGGCACCACGGGCGTGGTGATCCCCTTCTCCTGCTCGGCCTGGATCCACTCCATCCATCGCGGCATCGATGTGGCCCGCGCCATGGGCCTGACCCATGTGGCCGGCGCCACCGGCTCGGCCTCCGAGGCGGCGGTGCAGGCGCTGCATGGGCTCGACGAGACCGCTCTCATCGACATGGGCGATTTCGTCGGCGGCATGCTGAAATATCTGCGCGCCCATCCCGTGCCGCGCGTCACGGTGGCCGGCGGCGTTGCCAAGATGACCAAGCTGGCGCAGGGGCTGCTCGACCTGCATTCCAAGCGCGGCGCGCCCGATCTCACCGCGCTCGCCCATCTGGCGCTGGAGGCTGGCGCCGATCACGATCTGGCGGATCGCATCGGCTCGGCCAACACGGTGGCCCACGCATTCGAGGAGGCGCTTGCCGCCGGCATTCCGCTCGGCGACGTGGTGGCCGCGCGCGCATGGGCGGCGGCGGCACCGGTTCTGGCGGGCACCGGCATGGAGCTGGAGATCGTGGTCTTCGACCGCGAGGGCACGCTCATCGCCCGCACGCCGTTCAGGGCGGTGGGCTGACCTCATTCCGCCATCCCCCGGAAGCGGCGGACATAGTCCACATTGTAGAGCGCGCTCTCGCGGAAATCGGCCGCCCCCAGCGCCGGCCCCACGAGGATCAGCGCCGTGCGCGCCACAGGATCCGCCGCCACCTGCGCGGCGATGCTCTCAAGCGTCCCGCGAAAAATGCGCTCGTCCGGCCAGCTCGCTTTGACCACCACCGCCACCGGGCAGTCGGCGCCATAGAAGGGCGTAAGCTCGGCCACCACCTGATCCAGCACATGGATGGCGAGATGGATCGCCAGCGTCGCTCCGGTGGCGGCGAAGGCGGCGAGCTTCTCGTCGTCCGGCATGGCCGAGGCGCGGCCCGACACGCGGGTCAGCACCACGCTCTGCGCCACCTCCGGCACGGTGAGTTCCGCCCGCAAGGCGGACGCCGCCGCCGCAAACGCCGGCACGCCGGGGGTGAGGGTGAAGGGAATGCCCCGCCGCTCCAGCCGCCGCATCTGCTCGGCCACCGCGCTATAGACGGAGAGATCGCCCGAATGCAGCCGCGCCACGTCCTGTCCGGCCGCGTGGGCGGAAACATATTCCGCCTCGATCCGGTCGAGATCGAGCGGGGCGGTGTCCACGATGCGCGCGCCGGGCGGGCAATAGGCCAGCAGCTCCGGCGAGACGATGGAGCCGGCGTAGAGGCACACCGGGCAGCGGGCGATGAGATCGCGCCCGCGCACCGTGATGAGATCGGCCGCGCCGGGGCCGGCGCCGATGAAATGAACGGTCATGCCGACAGGGTTAGTCCGCCGGGCCGCTCTTTGCCAGTGCACAGGTGACATTGCCGAGCGCGAGGCGCGGCCCCAGCAGATGGGCGTCGAGCCCGCAGGCGGCCAGTGCGGCGGTTTCGGCGGCGGAGGGGATGCGCAGCAGCGCCACCACCCGTTCCGAATGGGTCTGCGCCCGCTCCGCCATGGCCTCCAGCTGGCCCTGCGGCACGAGGACGAGCGGCAGGCCGAGGGTCGCTGCGGCCTCCGCAATGCCGGCCTCGCCGCCCTTCACGGCGGGGGTGGCGATCACCTTCAGCGCCGCGCGGGTGAGGGCCACGCGCTCCAGCGCGGCGTCGATGGCCGCCAGCACGTCGTCGGCGGACACCCCCCGCTTGCTGCCCACGCCGGCCACGATCATGCCTCTTCCCCCTTCACGAACGCCCATTGGGTCACGGGCATGGCCGGCCGCCAGCCGGCCATGTTGCCCACCGGCACCGCGCGCGAGACGGCAAGCCGCGTCAGGCTGCCGCCGAGCCGGGTATAATGGTCGATGAGAAGCGCCTCGGTTTCCAGCGTCACCGCATTGGCCACCAGCCGGCCGCCGGGCTTGAGCGCTTTCAGCGCGCCGGCCAGCACGCCGGGCTCCGAGCCGCCGCCACCGATGAAGATCACATCCGGGCGCGGCAGGCCGGCATAGGCCGCCGGCGCGGCCCCGGCGACGAGCTTCAGATGGGGCACGCCGAGCGCCCCCGCATTGCGGGCCACGCGCGCGGCCCGCTCCGGATCATGCTCAATGGCGATGGCCGAGAGCGAGGCATGGGTGAGCAGCCACTCGATGCCGATGGAGCCGGCGCCCGCGCCCACGTCCCACAGCAGCTCGCCCGCGCGCGGGGCGAGGGCGGAAAGGGTGACGGCGCGGATCTCGCGCTTGGTGAGCTGGCCGTCATTTTCGAACAGCTCGTCCGGCAGGCCGCTGGTGAGCGGCAGAACAGGGGCGTCCGCCTTGGCCACCACCTCCAGCGCCAGAACGTTCAGCGGGTTGATGTCCGCAAGGGCGAAGGTGTCCGCGATGGCGCGCCGCAAGGCCTCGCGCGGGCCGCCCAGCGCCTCCAGCACGGTGAGCTTCGTCGCGCCAAAACCGAGCGCCGTGACCAGCGCCGCCACCTGCCGGGGGCCGTCACCATCGGAGGTGAGGGCGAGGATGCGCGCGCCGGGCTGAAGCGCCGGGCGGATGCGGCCGATCTCCTTGCCGTGCAGCGACACGCAGGCGATGTCGGGCAGCGCCCAGCCGAGCCGGGCGGCCGCGAGGCTGAAGGCGGACGGCGCGGGGATGACGCGCATCTCGGCGGCCGGGATGGAGCGAGCGAGCGTGGTGCCCACCCCATGCAGGAAGGGATCGCCGGACGCCAGCACGCAGACCTTCCGGCCGCGTGCGGCGATCACCTGCGCGATGCCTTCGGAGAACGGGCTCGGCCACGGGCGGGCTTCCCCGCGCACCAGATCACCGGCCAGCGCCAGATGCCGGGCACCGCCGAACACGATCTCGGCTTCCGTGATGCGCGCACGGGCGGCGGGGGAGAGGCCGTCCGCCCCATCCTCGCCGATGCCGACGATGGACAGCCACGGCGCGGGTGCGGCAGTGTCGGTCATCATGCCCGATGCCGTGCCTTCCAATCCCGCTTCGCCTGCCGTTCCCGCGTCCATGCCGCGCCGCATCCTCATCCTCGGGGGCACGGCGGACGCTCGCCGTCTGGCGGGCCGACTCACCGCGCGGGCTGATCTCGATCTCATTCTGTCCCTTGCGGGCCGCACCGAAAACCCCGTGACGCAGCCCGTCCCCGTCCGCGTGGGCGGCTTCGGCGGCATTGCGGGGCTCGTCACCACCCTGAAAACCGAGGGGATTTCGGCGGTCATCGACGCCACCCACCCCTACGCGGCGCAGATGTCCCGCCATGCGGCGGCGGCCTGCGCGGAGGCGGGACTTCCATTGCTGGCGCTGCGTCGCGCGCCCTGGGTGAAGATCGCTGGGGACAAGTGGCGGGAGGTGCCCGACGTGCCCGCCGCCGTCGCCGCGCTGGGGGAGACGCCGCGCCGGGTGTTCCTGGCGCTCGGCCGCAACGAGGTGCGCGCCTTCGCGGCGGCGCCGCAGCACGCCTATCTGGTGCGCAGCGTCGATCCCGTCGTGCCGCCCCTTGCCGTGCCCGATGCGGCCTATGTGGTGGCGCGCGGCCCTTTCACCGCCGAGGGCGACCGGGCGCTGCTCGAGGAGCACCGCATCGAGGTGCTGGTGGCGAAGAATTCCGGCGGCCCGGCCACTTACGGCAAGATGGAGGCCGCCCGCGCGCTGGGGCTTGAGGTGCTCCTGCTCGCCCGGCCCGAAGTGCCGGACGTGGAGGCCGTGGAGACGGCGGACGCGGCGGTGGCGTGGGTGGAGCGGCTGTTTCCGGGGTGAGGGGAGGAGATGGGGAGCGATAGGCGCTTCATCGCGATGTCGCGGCCTCACTCCCATCACCACGTCATCACCGGGCTTGTCCCGGTGATCCACGCCCCGCGGCCAGGAGCAGCAGTTGGCGCATGAAGCCGACTCTCTCCACTCGTCATGGCCGGACTTGATCCCGAAGTCGGATGTTTCCGACTTCGGCTCCAGAGTGCGGAAGTCGGCAAAAGCCGACTTCCGGCCATCCACGTCCCTCCGCTTGGCAGGCGTTGCATGGTTTCTCGAACTACAATGGCGTGCTTGGTTCTCGCACCGTCCACCGTCGGCCCGACGTGGATCCCCGGATCAAGTCCGGGGATGACGGTTCTTTTGCTGCATTGAGGCCATGTGCAAACGTCCGACCGACCGTCCGCCGGCTGTCCCGGCATGCGCATCGGGACAAGTCCGGGGATGACAGTTCTCTTGCTACATCAATGTCTTACGAAAGGCCGAACCGCCCCTCACTGCCCCGGCATGGTCAGCACCAGCGGCCCGTTCCGTGTCGCCACCACCGTGTGCTCATACTGCACGGTGAGGGCACGCGGCTCGCTGTAGAGCGTCCAGCGGTCGTCGCCTTCGGTCTCGGCATAGTCGGCGCCCAGCGACAGGAAGGGCTCCACCGTGAACACCAGACCCTCGGTCATGATCCGCCGCTCGGACTTGTCCGCCCAGGTGGCGATCTCGGTGGGTTCCTCGTGCAGCGACAGGCCCACCCCGTGGCTGGCGAGATTGCGCACCAGCGTGTAGCCGTTCTTCTTCGCGAACGCCCCCACCGCCTGCCCGATGCCCGCCAGCGGCTTGCCGGCGCCCACCTGGCGCAGGCCGGTCCACATGGCCCGGCGCCCGTCGCGGCACAGGCGCTCCACGGCGCGCGTCACCGGCGGCACGGCATAGGAGGCCCCGGTATCGGAGAAATAGCCGCCCTTGTGCGCGGAGACGTCGATATTGACGAGATCGCCCGCCCGGATGATGCGGTCGCCGGGAATGCCGTGGGCGACTTCCTCATTGACGCTGATGCAGGTGGCGCCGGGAAAATCGTAGACGCTCTCCGGTGCCGATTGCGCGCCGGCCGCCTCCAGCACCTTGCGGCCGATGTCGTCCAGTTCGCGGGTGGTGATGCCGGGCTCCAGCGCCTTGCCCATCACCTCCAGCGCGGTGGCGCAGATGCGGCCGATGTCCTGCATCGCCTTCAGCTCGTCGTCGTTCGAGAGCGTCATGGGATGTCCTTTCGTAAAAGCAGGCGCCTCACCGCGCCGAGCGCGGCGAATAGACCAGAGGCTCCAGCCCCGGCCGCGCGATGGTGCGGGTCTCGGCCGAGCCGATGATCACGCAGGTGGCCATGTCGGCGATGCCGGCATCCGCCTCGCCGAGCGTGGCGAAGGTGATGCGCTCGTCCGCCCGCCCGGCGGCACGGCCGAAGATGACCGGGACCGAGACCGGCAGCACCGTGCGCAGCAGCTCGAAGGCCGCCCCCAGCTGCCACGGCCGGGCCTTGGAGATGGGATTGTAGAGGGCGATGACGAAACCCGCTTCCGCCGCCGCCTTGAGGCGCTTTTCCAGCAGCGGCCAGGGCTTCAGATTGTCGGAGAGCGAGATCGCGCAGAAGTCGTGGCCGAGCGGCGCCCCCACGCGGGCGGCCACCGCCAGCATGGCGGTGACGCCGGGCACCACGGAGAAATCCACGGCGCGGAAGTTTTCCGGCCCCTTTTCCATGGCCTCGCAGACGGCGGCGGCCATGGCGAACACGCCCGCATCCCCGCCCGAAACCACTGCCACCCTGGCCCCGGCAACGGCGCGCTGAAGGGCGAGGGTCGCGCGGTCCAATTCCTCGCGATTGTCGGAGGCATGGCGGATCTGGCCGTCCCGTTCCGGCGCGCGGGCGAGATAGGGGCCGTAGCCGAACAGCTCGTCGGCGGCTTCCACGGCGGCCAGCGCCTGCGGCGTCATCTGCGCCTCGGCGCCGGGGCCGAGGCCGACAACGACAAGAGAGCCGCTCACGCCGCCTGCTCCCAGCCGGGCACCAGCACGATGGCGAAATAGGGCGCGCGGTCGTCGTTCCGCTCGGCGAGCGGGGTCATGGTGCTGTCCGCCATGGTGCCGCGCTCCACATAAAGCGCGCGGTCGAGCCGGCCGGCGGCGGCCAGCGCCCGGCGGATCTTGGGCAAATTGCGCCCCACCTTCATGATCACGGCGGCATCCGCCTGCGACAGGCGCTCGGCGAGCGCGGTCTCATCCAGCGTGCCGGGCAGCACCATCAGCACGTCGTCGCCCTGCGAGATGGGCACGCCAGCCTGCGACCAGCAGCCGGACATGCCGGTGACGCCGGGGATCACCTGCGTCGGGAAGCGATGGGCGAGGCGCACATGCAGATGCATGTAGGAGCCATAGAAGAGCGGATCGCCCTCCGAGAGCACCGCCACCGTCTGGCCGGCCATGAGCCGCTCGGCCACGCGGGCGGCGGAGGCGTCGTAGAAGGCGGCGATGGCCGTCTTGTAGGCGTCGTCGTGGCGATGGATTTCCGTCGTCACCGGATAGAGCAGAGGGAGTTCCTCCGCATCCGCCCGGAAGTGCGCCGAGGCGATCTTGCGGGCATGGCTGTTGTTGCCGGCCTTGGCGAAATGGGCCACCACGTCGGCGCTCTCCAGCGTGCGCACGGCTTTGAGCGTCATCAGCTCCGGATCGCCGGGGCCGACGCCGACCCCGATCAGCTGTCCGATGGCGGCGTTCACAGCCCGGCCCTCGCCAGTGAATTCACGGCGGCGGCGGTCATGGCGCTGCCGCCGAGCCGCCCGCGCACGATGGCGAAGGGCACGCCGCGCGGATTGTCCGCCAGCGCATCCTTGGATTCCATGGCGCCCACGAAACCCACCGGCATGCCGAGGATGGCGGCCGGCTTCGGCGCGCCCTGATCCAGCATCTCCAGCAGGCGGAACAAAGCGGTGGGCGCATTGCCGATGGCGACGACGGCGCCATCCAGATGCTCCCGCCACAGCTCCAGCGCGGCGGCGGAGCGGGTGTTGCCCATCTCCTGTGCCAGCACGGGAACACGCTCGTCGCGCAGGGTGCAGATCACTTCGTTATTGGCGGGCAGGCGGGCGCGGGTGATGCCGTGCGCCACCATCTGCGCATCGCACAGGATGGGCGCGCCGGCCTTCAGCGCCGCGCGGGCGGCGGCCACCGAGCCAGGGCCGAAGACGAAATCGCGCGCCGCCTCCACCAGCCCGCAGGCATGGATCATGCGCACCGCCACGTCGGCCTCGTCCTCCGAGAAGCGCGAGAGATCGGCTTCCGAGCGGATGATGGCGAAGGAGCGTTCATAGATGGCCGTGCCGTCGCGCTCATAATCGAGGGGCGAAAGGGTCAACGGGTGAACTCCAGCACGGCGGACTCCAGAAGAAACGGTTCCAGCGCGGCTGGAGGCAAGCGGGCCAGCGTCTCACCTGCGCTCTCGCCGGGCCGCCGTGCGGCCGCGAGCGCGCCGCCGAGGCGGGCAAGGGCGGGAATGAGCGCTTCGGCCGCCAGCAGCGGCCGGGTTGCATCCCCCGCTCTGCCCTCTCGCACGAGCGCCACCCGATTGTCCATGGCATCAGCCGCAAGGCCCACCAGCGTCAGATGCGCGGGCGCGGGATGCGCACAGCCCTTGGTGCAGGCGGAGACATGCACGGAAAGCGAGCCATCCAGCACCTCGGCCAGCGCCTGCGCCACCTGTGGGGCCAGCGCGCGGGCGGGAATATGCGCCGAGGCGCAGGCGGGCGCGCCGGGGCAGGCGGCGACGAAACGGCGGGGATCGTCCACGCTGATCAGGCAGCCCAGCGCCTGCGCGGTGGCGCGAAACCCGTCCGCCGCCTGCGGGGTGAGGCCGGTGGCGAGCAGTCCGTGATCCGGTGCCGGGCGCAGGTCGCGCGCGCCGGCCGTACGGGCGGCGGCGGCGAGCACGTCGAGATCGTCCGCATGCAGCGCGCCGAAGGGCAGGCCGACGCCGCAGGCAAAAGTGCCGTCCTTCAGCGCGAACAGGCCGATGGGGCTGGCCTCCCGCATGGGGCGGGGCGGGACGGCCGGGGCGGGCGGAAGGGCATCGGCCATGCGGGCCGAGGGGCCGAGCGCGGCGAGGCGTTCCAGCAGGCTGCGCACCAGTTCGGGCGCATCGCGTCCGCGCGCGGCGCCGAAGGGCAGGGCGCGGGCGGCATCGCCCGCCAGCCACACGTCCCATGTCTTCTCGCCCTTGGTCTGCGCGCCCTTCATGGGGCGGGCGACAAGGCGGACATCGGTCTTGAAGGCATCCAGCGAGAGCGCGCCGCCGCCATCCACCACCACCGAGACCTTGGCGCCGAGGCGCGGCAGCAGGTCGGCGGCCATGTCATGCAGGCGGGCGGCCAGGAGGCGGGCGTCCACCACCTCCTGCGCGTCGATGCCGGAGAGGGGCGAGACGTCCACGGGCAGGCCGGTGCGCGGCGTGATGCCGAGGGCGTTCACCGCCGCGTTCAGCGGGCCGACGCTTTGCTCGGTGAGGCCGCGCAACTGCACGCTGCCCTTGGCGGTGATCTCGATGATGCCGTTGCCGTGGGCACGGGCGGCGTCCGCCAGCCCCTTCATCTGGTCGAGGGTGAGCCAGCCGTCCGCCGGCACGAGGCGCACCAGCAGGCCGTCGCCGGTGGCCATGGGGGCGGTGAGCGCCGGGCAGATGCCCCGGCGGGTGGGGGGCGTGACGGGGGCGGTCATTGGGCAGGCTCAAATGAGGCCGGGGACGCGTGTCCGGCTGCCGGGTTGGCGCGGCCCCCGCCGATTTCCCCCTCTCCCGCTTGCGGGGGAGACGGCGCGCGTGGTGCCGGGCAGTCGCTCTCCGTCTGGGCGCCGCCCTCCCCCATTTCCCCCTCTCCCGCTTGCGGGGGAGGGCAGGGAGGGGGCGCCGCGCGCTGCGCGGCGGGGCGGGCGGCTGCGGCCGGGGACGACGTAGGGGCATAGGGCATAGGGCCCGTCCGGGCCTGATGTCCCGCCGTGCCCCCTCCCCAACCCTCCCCCGCAAGCGGGAGAGGGGGGCTGTCAGGCGCGGGGACGGGGGCAAGCTCCAGAACGGGCGATGCGGAGCCGGCTTTCAGAGACGGCGCGCGTGGTGCCGGGCCGTTGCTCTCCGTCTGGGCGCGGCCCTCCCCTATTTCCCCCTCTCCCGCTTGCGGGGGAGGGCAGGGAGGGGGCGCCGCGCACGGCGCGGCGGGGCGGACGGTTTCGGCCGGGGACGACGTTTGAGCGCAGAGCAGAGCGGCGGCTTGGGGCTGATGTCCCGCCGAGCCCCCTCCCCAACCCTCCCCCGCTTGCGGGAGAGGGGGGCTGTCAGGCGCGGGGGTGGGGGCACGCTCCAGAATGGGCGATGCGGAGCCGAATTTCAGAGACGGCGCGCGTGGTGCCGGGCAGTCGCTCTCCGTCTGGGCGCCGCCCTTCCCCATTTCCCCCTCTCCCGCTTGCGGGGGAGGGCAGGGAGGGGGCGCCGCGCACGGCGCGGCGGGGCGAACGGTTTCGGCCGGGGACGACGTGGGGGCATAGGGCATAGGGCCCGTCCGGGCCTGATGTCCCGCCGTGCCCCCTCCCCAACCCTCCCCCGCAAGCGGGAGAGGGGGTCTGTCAGGCGCGGCGGCGGGGGCAAGCTCCAGAACGGGCGATGCGGAGCTGGCCTTCAGAGACGGCGCGCGTGGTGCCGGGCAGGCGCTCTCCGTTTGGGCGCCGCCCTCCCCGATTTCCCCCTCTCCCGCTTGCGGGGGAGGGCAGGGAGGGGGCGCCGCGCGCTGCGCGGCGGGGCGGGCGGCTGCGGCCGGGGACGACGTTTGAGCGTAGAGCAGAGCGGCGGCTTGGGCCTGATGTCCCGCCGAGCCCCCTCCCCAACCCTCCCCCGCAAGCGGGAGAGGGGGCCTGTCAGGCGCGGGGGCGGGGGCAAGCTCCAGAATGGGCGATGCGGAGCCGACTTTCAGAGACGGCGCGCGTGGTGCCGGGCGGCGGGTTTTCAATTCTGAGCCGTGAGCGCAAGGCGTGACGGGGGCGGTCATTCGGCGGCCGGACATGGAACTGCCTCCCGGCGCAGGGCATCGAGATCGGCGTCGATGTCGTTGCGCCTCGGATGCCAGAGCCCGCGCCGCCGGGCATCCGAAAAGCGCCGCGCCATCTGCGCGGCGGCCGCCGGGTTCTGGGCCAGCAGAAAGGCGCGCACGGCCTCATCGCGCAAGTAGGCGGCGTGAAGCGCGTCAATCAGCCCATCCGCCACCCGTCCCGTGGTCTCGGCGAACGCGATGAGGCGGTCCACCGTCTCCAGCAACTCGGACGCTCCACGCGGTCCATGGCGCATCTGCCCGGCGATGAAGGTGTCCGACACCCGCCCGTGCACGATGCGGGCAAGCGCGGTGGCCAAGTCGCGCGCCTTCGGGCGGGCGGGATCGGTGGTGTCGAGCACGATGAGATCGACCGCCTTGCCGAGTTTTTCCGCCGCCGCCGCGAAGCCGCCGATGAAGGCGGCATCCTCGCCCCCATCCAGCAGGTCGCGGGCGGGGTCGTCGGTTCCGTGCAGCAGGCCGTCGGCGCGCGCCACCTGCGTGGCGAAGGCGCCGGGGGCGGGGCGCGCCGCGCCGTCCGCGCCGCCGTAAGCGTGCGAGGCGTGGTCGAGATAGGACTGGCCCAGTTCGCTGCGCTCCTCGAAGAGGCCGCGCGCGAGGCGCTCCTCGATGCCGGCCCCGTAAGCGCCGGGCGCGGCGCCGAAGATGCGGTCGGTCTCCCCGGAGGCGGCGAGCGGATTGTCGGTGCCCTCGTCGGCACGGGCAGCGACCGCGCGGGTGGCGGCGTCGATGAGCGCCACCTGCGCCGGGAAAATGTCGCGGAACAGGCCGGAGATGCGCCAGGTCACGTCCACGCGCGGGCGGCCCAGCGCGGCCGGGGGCAGCACCTCGATGCCGGTGACGCGCCCGGTCCCCGCGTCCCATTGCGGCCGGCAGCCCATGAGGGAGAGGCCCTGCGCGATCTCCTCGCCGCCGGTGCGCAGCGTGGCGCTGCCCCAGAGGTCGATGACCAGGGCGTGGGGATAGTCGCCATGCTCCTGCAGGAAGGCGCGCACCACCTCGTCCGCCGCCAGCCTGCCGAGATCCAGCGCGGTGGGGGTGGGGATGGCACGCGGATCGGCGGTGAAGAGATTGCGGCCCGTGGGCAGCACGTCCCGCCGCCCGCGCGCCGGGGCACCGGCGGGGCCGGCCGGGATATGGCGGCCGTCGAGGGCGGCGAGCAAAGCGGTGCGCTCGGCCTCGCCCGACTGGCGGCGCATGTCGTCGCCGTCCTCGCTGCTGCCGTAGATATGGAGCCCGTCCTTGACGGCGAGATCCTTCACGTCGCACAGCCAGGCGTCGATCTGGCGCAGCGCCGTGTCGGCATCGTCATCGGCGGCGACGCCGGCGACCGTGGCGAGGCCGGTGTCGGCGGCGGTCTCGACGATGAGGCGGGCGAGGCGCTCGCGGCGGCGGCGGTCGAGCCCGTCCGCCTGCGCATATTCATCCACCAGCTGCTCCAGTCTCTGCTCCGCTTCAGAGAGGCCGGCGTGCGCCAGCGGGGGCGGCAGATGGCCAAGCGTGAGGGCGGCCACGCGGCGCTTGGCCTGCGCGGCCTCGCCGGGGTTGCTGACGATGAAGGGATAGATGATCGGCAGCTCACCCAGCAGCGCCTGCGGGAAGCAGGCGGGGGTGAGCGCCACGGTCTTGCCCGGCAGCCATTCCAGCGTGCCATGGGCGCCCATGTGAATGAGCGCATGCGCATCAAGGCTCTCGCGCAGCCAGAAGCCGAAGGCCAGCAGGGCATGGCGGGGCGGCAGCGTGGGATCGTGATAATCCGCCCGCCGGTCCAGCGATGCGCCGCGCTCCGGGGCGAGCGCGACGACAGCCTTGCCGAAAGACGCGGCGCGGAAGGCGAAGGCGTTCCGGGCGAGGTCGGCGTCGGCTTCGGGCGGCCCCCACGCGGCGTGGATCGCGGCCTGCGTCTCCGGGGGCAGGGTCGCGAGGCGGGCCTTGTAGGCATCGAGCGGATAGCGGACGGCCTCTCCTCCTGCGGTGAGCGCTTCGAGCAGGGCGCGGGCATCCTCCGGCGGGGCATCCACCGCATAGCCCTCGCTGCGCAGGGTGGCGAGGAGGCGGCGGGTGCTCTCGGGCACGTCGAGGCCCACCGCATAGCCGGTGCGGCCGGGCACGCCGGGATAGTCCGGCATCACGATCATGAGCCGCCGCTCTGCACGCGGCGTGCGGGCGAGCCGGATCAGCGCCGCCGCTTTGTCCGCCGCATGGGCGATGCCGTCCGCGTAAGGCGCATTGTGGGCCGAGGCGAAGGCGAGATCGTCGTCGGAGTCACTGAGGGTCTTGAAGGAGATGGCCCCTGCCAGCACGCGTCCGTCCAGCTCGGGGAGCACCACATGCATGGCGAGATCGGCTGCCGCGAGGCCGCGTGCGTTCGTCTCCCACGCCTGCCGGGCGGTGGTGGCGGGCACCACCTGCAGCACCGGCGGTCCGCCGGGGGCGAACACATCGTCCGCCTCGCCGGCCGCGAAGGCGGTGGCGGTGAGGATGATGTCGGGGGCGGTGTCGGCGATCGCCTGCCGCACGAAGGCGCGCGAGGCTGGCTCTTTCAGGCTGGCCACGAACAGCGGCACGGGGGCGATGCCGCGCGCGGCGAGGGCGTCCGCCAGCGCGTCGATGGGGGCGATATCGCCCGCCAGCCACATGGAGCGGTAGAACAGGAGGAGGGCGCGGGGCGGGGTGCCGGTGGCGGGCGGCTGCCGGGTGGGGGCCGCGTGTGACGTATGTCCCGCCGTGCCCCCTCCCCAGCCCTCCCCCGCAAGCGGGAGAGGGGGCAGGTTCGGCGAGCGGAAAGGGACAGGCGTCGAAACAGCGGGCTGGGAAACGGAACGAACCGCGATTTCGTCCGTCGCAGCGATTCGGACGGGGTTTGATCCCGCCGTGTTCCCATCAGTGCCCGAAGCCGTCCCGCTTTGGGACAGCACAGCGTCCAGCCCGACCATGCCGGTGCCCGGCTGGTAGAAAGCCGCCTGCGGGACGGGGGCGGCCGGCGCAGGCATGCCCGCATCCCGCCCGGCCAGTCGAGCCGTGCGCTTCAGGAGCGCGCCCATGTTGACGGGGCCGCCCTGCCGGAAGCAGGCGAGTAGCGCGGCCAGTTCATCGGGGGCGACGGTGGAGAGGGCCGCGAGGCGCGGGTCGTCCTGATCCTCGCCGGGCAGAAGGGCGAGGGCGATGCCCTGCCGGCGGGCCAAAGCGGAGAGCTGCTCGGCGCCATAGCGCCACCAGTCGAGCCCGCCCAGCAGCCGCACCACGATCACCTTTGCCTGGCGTGCGGTGCGGTCGATCCACAGATCCACCGACATGGGATGGCGCAGATCCTTCAGCCGTGCGAGGCGCAAAGCGGGCAGGGTGTCCCGCTCCAGACGCCATGCGGCGGCGAGGGCCAGCAGGTCACTGTCGGTGAAGGAGAGGGCCAGCACGTCAGCCGGGGGCAGGCGGAGGTCGATGGGCTCCGCGAGATCCTCGATGCTGGCCGATGTGGTGGCGAGTATGTGCATGGGTCTCAGGTCACGCCGCCCACGTCGTGCCGGCGGCCAAGGGTCGTTTGTTTGCCGGCCATTATCCCACGCGGTGGCCGTGCGGGATATGGGCGGGCGGATGGGCCGCCTGATGGGGGGCGGCGTGCCCGGCGGTAGCCGCGCTTGCCCCTCCCCAACCCTCCCCCGCAGGCGGGAGAGGGCTTTGCGTTACGTCGGCGGCCATGGCCCTCCCGGCTTGCGGGACAGGCCCCCTCTCCCGCTTGCGGGGGAGGGTTGGGGAGGGGGCAGACCGGGCGCTCCGCGAAGACCGGGCGCCCGCCCTCCCCACAATCAGCCCAGCAGCGCCTTCTCGGCCGCCGCGCGATCGAACCCCTTCAGGCCGATCACCACCAGCGCGCCGGTGCGCGGCTCGTCGCCCTTCCACGGGCGGTCGAAATGGTGCGACACGCGCGGGCCGACGCCCTGCACCAGCAGCCGCATGGGCTTGCCGGCAACGGACGCGAACCCCTTCACCCGCAGCACGTCGTCCACTTCGGACGCCGCCACCACGCGGGCGGTGAGCGCCGCCGGGTCGGTGATCTCGGGAATGGCGACGACGAAGCTGTCGAAATCGTCGTGGTCGTGGTCCAGCTCGTCGTCGTGATGGGTCTTGCGATTGTCGATGTCGTCCTCGGTGCCCACCCCGAGGCCGAGCAGCACGCTGGCATCCACCTTGCCGCCGGAGGCGCGCACCACGCTCACCGCACGCGGCAGCGAGGCGGCGATCCGCTCGCCCGCGAGCTTCGCGCCATCGGCGTCCAGCAGGTCGGACTTAGAGATGATGACGAGATCGGCGCAGGCGATCTGGTCCTCGAACACCTCCTCCACCGGGTCGTCATGGTCGAGGCTGTCGTCGGCGGCGCGTTGGGCGTCGAGGGCGTCGTGGTCATGGGCGACGCGGCCTTCCGCCAGCGCCGGGCCGTCCACCACGGCGACCACGCCGTCCACCGTCACCCGGCCCTTGATGGCCGGCCACTGGAACGCCTGCACCAGCGGCTTGGGCAGCGCGAGGCCGGAGGTCTCGATCAGGATATGGTCCACGTCGCGGGCGAGGATCTTGTCCAGCGCGGGGGCGAAGTCGTCGGCCACGGTGCAGCACAGGCAGCCGTTGGACAGCTCGACGATATTGTCCTCCGGGCAGCTCTCGATGCCGCAGCCCTTCAGGATCTCGCCGTCGATGCCGACATCGCCGAATTCGTTGACGATCACCGCGAGCTTCTTGCCGTTGGCGGTCTCCAGCAGGTGGCGGATGAGGGTGGTCTTTCCGGCGCCGAGGAAGCCCGTGACGATGGTGCAGGGGACGCGGGCGAGGGACGGATTGGAGGCGGTCATGGGAACTCCGGAAAGCGTCACGGGGACGGAAGGGGCGGGATGCGGGCGACCATGCCGCGCTTCAGCGCGTCGGGGCGGCCACGCCAGGGGAGAAGGCCGTCGGTGGAGCCGGTGAAGAGCCGGGCGCCGGCGACGAGGTCGGGTGCGGAAGCGGCGTCAAGATCGCCGAAGACGTAGGACCAGCCACCGGTGCGCACGAGGGCGGCGGAAAGGCCGCGCTTGCAGTTTGCGAGGCATTTCACCTCGTGGACGGCAAAGGTGTCGTCGCCGGCGGCCTCGGTCTGCGTGGCGGCGAGCAGCGACTGGCCGGCGGGCGGCGTGCCGGGCTCGGCGTCAGCGGCCTTGCAGCTCGAGCAGACGAACAGCGTCACGGCCGGAACGGCTGTGGCCTCCGCGACCGGAGGGGCGGCCTCGGGGGGGACGGCATCGTCTGTCGGCTTGGGGTCGAGTTGCTGCAACGACAAAAGGTCCGGCGGGTGCAGCGGGCCGGTGAGGGCCGGAAAGGGCGCATCGCCAGGGCACCCCGCCCGGCCTGGACCTTGTCGCTGGCAGGTCTCCTGGCTGGCGGGTCACGGCCCGGTGCCGCCTTCCCGGCGCCCGATTGCTCGGGCTCCAGTGGCTTTTCGGCACGGGCTCACCGCCTACAGTTGCGGGGGCAGCTGCGGTTCGCTGGGCTTTGAAGGCCCCGCGTCGCATTCCCTTTTCACCCGGCGACGCTTGAGGACGCGACCGGGACCATCGACGCCGCCACTTAAACGGCGGGGGCGGGGGGAAGTCAAATGGGGGGAGGAAGCTGCTTCTGGTTGTGGTGGGGTGCCGGTATGAGTGAGGGCGTCATTCACGGGAGCAGTGCCCGGCGGGCGGCTCGAACGTGAAGAAAGGTCAGCCATGGAGAAGAGGAACACGCAGGGCAACAGCGATGAGGAATGGAGCCGGCGGATGGCCTCCATCGCTATCGCTACGATCTCAGTGGCTCAGCCTAAAATTGTTGAGCTCTCGGATGAGCAATGGCTCCGGTGCACAGAAATCGTAGCGGAGGAAATTTATGTCCGCCTGCGGATTGGTGATCGGCCCTTGGGAGACAATCCATAGGGCTGATTCAGACGGCGACCGTTCGCGGCTTGCACCCCTCTTCATTCGTCATGGCCGGACTTGATCCGGCCATCCACGTCCATCCGCCGGGTGGTACGAACGTGGGGCCGCGAACGGCTGGGGTCCCCCGATTTCGATGAGCGGCTAAGGTCGGCCCGACGTGGATGCCCGGATCAAGTCCGGGCATGACGATCTACGGCTTGAGAAATGGCGAGAAAGAAGGGGGTCAGCCCCTCACCCCCGCGCCCGCTCCACGATGGCCAGCGCGGCGGCGAAGGATTCCTCGATGCCCAGCGCGGAGGTGTCCAGCAGCACGGCGTCATCAGCCTTCAGTAGCGGAGCCGCCGCGCGGTTGCTGTCGCGGGCGTCGCGCTTGTGGATGTCGGCCAGCACCGCCTCGTAGGAGGCGAACGGATCGCGCGCCGACAGTTCCTTGTAGCGCCGCTCCGCCCGCACCTCGGGGGTGGCGGTCACGAAGAGTTTTACGGTCGCATCCGGGCAGATGACGGTGCCGATGTCGCGCCCGTCCAGCACCGCGCCCTCGGGGCGGGCGGCGAAGCGCCGCTGGAGGTCGATCAGCGCCGCGCGCACCTCAGGGCGGGCCGCCACCACGGAGGCGGCTTCGCCGATCTCACCGGTGCGCAGCGTCTCGGGATCGAGCGTGCTCACGTCCAGCGCATGGGCGGCGGCAACGGAGGCCGCCTCGTCGTCCAACTTGCCGATGGCGAGGCAGGCGGCGCCAACCGCCCGGTAGAGCAGGCCGGTGTCCAGATGGGCGAGGCCGAGATGGCCGGCGATGCGCTTGCCCAGCGTGCCCTTGCCCGAGGCGGCGGGTCCGTCGATGGCGATCAGCATGACGTCCCTCAGGCCAGAATGGCGCCGAGGCCGGTCATCATCGGCATGAAGGTGGGGAAGGAGGTGGCGATGAAGGTCATGTCGTCCACCTTCACCCCCGAGCGCGAGGCAAGGCCCAGCACCAGGAAGGACATGGCGATGCGATGGTCCATGTGGGTCGCCACCGGGCCGCCGCCTTCCACGTCCTTCGCGCCGGTGACGATGAGGTCGTCGCCCTCGATGCGGTAGGTGATGCCGCACACGCCGAGGCCATCGGCGACAGCCGCGAGGCGGTCGCTCTCCTTCACCCGCAGTTCCGCGAGGCCCTGCATGCGGGTCTCGCCCTCGGCGAAGGCGGCGGCGACCGCGAGGACGGGATATTCGTCGATCATAGCCGGGGCGCGCTCGGGCGGCACGGCGACGCCCTTGAGCTTGGAGTAGCGCACCCGCAGGTCCGCCACCGTCTCGCCGCCCTCGGTGCGCTCGGCCAAAGTCTCGATGCTGGCGCCCATTTCCCTGAGCGTGGTGATGAGGCCGGTGCGCAGCGGGTTCATCATCACGTCGGTGATCACGATGTCGGAACCGGGCACGATCACCGCCGCCACCAGCGGGAAGGCGGCCGAAGACGGATCGGAGGGCACATCCACGGGGGCCGCCTTCAGCTCGGGCCGGCCCTTCAGGGTGATGCGGCGGCCATGGGCGCCGTGCGGCTCCACGGACACGTCGGCGCCGAAATGGGCAAGCATGCGCTCGGTGTGGTCGCGGGTGGCCTCGCGCTCCACAACGACAGTTTCGCCGGAGGCGGCGAGGCCGGCCAGCAGCACGGCGGATTTCACCTGCGCGGAGGGCACCGGGGTCTCATAGGTGAAGGCCTTGAGGTCCGTGACGCCTTCAAGGCGCATGGGCAGGCGGCCGCCCTCGGCCTCGCTCACCAGCTTCACGCCCATGGCGGCGAGCGGATCGAGCACGCGCTTCATGGGGCGCTTGCGCAGGCTGGCGTCGCCATCGAACGTGGCCTGAACGGGATTGCCGGCCACCGCGCCCATCATCAGGCGCACGCCGGTGCCCGAATTGCCGAAGTCCAGCGGCTCAGCGGGGGCCTTGAACTGGCCGACGCCGACCCCCTCCACACGCCATTCGCCGTCGCCCGTGCGCTCCACGGTCGCGCCCAGAGCGGCGCAGGCCTTGGCGGTATTGAGCACGTCCTCGCCTTCCAGCAGGCCGGTGATGCGGGTTTCCCCCCTGGCCAGCGCGCCGAAGATGAGGGCGCGGTGGGACACCGACTTGTCGCCCGGCACCCGCACCTTGCCCGACAGGCCCGGCGAGGGCAGGCCGGCGGCGGGGCGGGGATCCGCGCCATGACCGGAGGCGGTGTGCGAACCGGGAGCGTTGGTGGCGGCGCTGGACATGATGGAAACCTTCTCGCGCGCTTCACGTCGCTGGCGGGGCGATGGCGCGCCGTTCGTGGATCAGGCCGCCCGTCTAACACAGCCAAACCGGCCTCGTCATGCGCCTCGCGTGGCTGCGGGGCGGGCGTTCATCGTACCGTGCGGAGGAATGTGAGACGACCGTGGATCGGATTGTGCCTTGACAGGCCCATGGTCCTTCGCCAATTGAGCACCTCCCTTTACATGAGCTGCCGAGGATCTTTGCCGTGGCGAAGCCTGAACTCGGAACCAAGCGCGTCGATCCCGTGACCGGCCGCAAGTTCTATGACCTGAACAAGGATCCCATCGTCTCGCCCTTCACCGGCGAGACGTATCCGCGCTCTTTCTTCGAGCCGCAGCCGCGCGCCGGCAGCCGCGCCGAATCGCGCGCCGCCGCCGCCAGCGCCTCCTCTTCGTCCGAAGACTCGGATGCGGATGAGAATGCGGACGTCGAGGTGATCAGCCTCGAGGAAGCCGAGGAAGAGAACACCGGCACCGGCAAGAGCAACACCGCCGGCGACGACGTGGACGTGGATGTGGATGACGACATCGACAGCGATGGCGATGACGACACCTTCCTCGAGGAAGATGAAGATGATGGGGATGACGTCTCCGATTTGATCGGAGATGGCGTCGAGGACGACGAAGAGGGTTGATGTCGTCTGCGGCCTGTGCTTAAAGGCCGTCCTCGCTGGGGGGAGGACACTCTCCCCGGTACCTGCTGCGGGACTTTCCCGGTGGGCCAAATCTCTTGGATCGCTGATCTTTTGAGGTCTGGTTCGCAGCCCGCAGCAAAGTGGGGCCATAGCTCAGTTGGGAGAGCGCTTCAATGGCATTGAAGAGGTCGTCGGTTCGATTCCGTCTGGCTCCACCAAATTTCTAGAGTAAGCGTTTCCGGGTTTCCGTTCTGAAATCCGGCGCAGGTTTCCCAAAGCCTGTGAAAAAAAAGGATGGGGTCATAGCTCAGTTGGGAGAGCGCTTCAATGGCATTGAAGAGGTCGGCGGTTCGATTCCGCCTGGCTCCACCATCTCTCTGATTTTCCTGCGAAAATGATAGTTCGAGACAGGCGTTTTATCCGCCGGTCCGTGCTCGTTCCGACGCCCTCTCAAGCAGAGATTCGTCATCCCCGGACATGACGGGTGACAGGGTGCGCACCCATCCCTGGGCTTGCGCAGGGCGTGCCTCACAAGCCAGCTCCGCGCCCGCAACGCTTCAACTTTGCCGGTACTTCATTTAGAAGCGCGACAAACCCGTTGGGATTCAGGAATTTTTGACCCCATGACCATCCGCCTGCATCGCGGCGATCTGCCGGACAGCTTCACGCCCGCCGCCGTCGTCGCCATCGACACCGAGACGCTGGGCCTCAACCCGCACCGCGACCGGCTCTGCCTCGTGCAGCTCTCCAATGGCGACGGTACCGCCGACCTGGTGCAGATCCCCGCCGGGGCGACGGCTTCGAGCGCGCCGAATCTCGTGCGCCTGCTCACCGATCCCAAGGTGGTGAAGCTGTTCCATTTCGGCCGCTTCGACATTGCCGTGCTGCAGAAGACCTTCGGCATCACCACGGCGCCGGTGTTCTGCACCAAGATCGCCTCGCGTCTCGTGCGCACCTACACCGACCGGCACGGCCTGAAGGATCTGGTGCGCGAGCTGCTCGGCGTGGACCTGTCCAAGCAGCAGCAGAGCTCGGACTGGGCGGCGGAGCAGCTCACCGACGCCCAGATGGCCTATGCCGCCTCCGACGTGCTCTATCTGCACGCCTGCAGGGAGAAGCTGGAGGCCATGCTGGCCCGCGAGGCGCGCACCGACCTCGCCGCGCAGTGCTTCGCCTTCCTGCCTGCCCGTTCGGCGCTGGATCTGGCCGGCTGGGCGGAAGAGGACATCTTCGCCCATTCGTGAGCCGGCAGGCGTATTTCTGCCGGTAAATGCGCGTAAAAAGACGTCTCCGGCGGCACCTTGCTGCCGGGACTTGCATGGCGCGACTTGCGCGCCATATGGCTTTCGGGGATGCTGCATCGCGTGGTGTGCATCCATGTGAAGGGCCGTTGCACGGGGGCGTGCGCGACGGCTCAGGCAATCGGCCGGGAAGGGGACGGTCGCGTGTGGGCTTGTCTCCGGCGGGAGGCAGAGCGCGTGCGCCTGTTCCCGAACAGTGAGCGATGAACAGACACTTGCCGCCTGACGATTTCGACCGCCCGGATATCGCGACCTTCGTGGGGCGCGGCGCGCCGGACTTCCGCAAAGCCAAGCGCCACAGCGCGCGCGTGCGGCTGGTCAAGCGCGTCCTGCCCGTCGCCATTCTCGTGGCGGTGGTGCTGATGATCACCGTGCCGCTGGTACGCAATCTCTCCATGAAGGTGGAGCTGCCGTTCGACCTTGGCACGCTGAGCCTGTCGGGCACGCGCCTCACCATGGAAGCGCCCAAGCTCTCCGGCTTCACCGACGACAATCGCGCCTACAACATCTCCGCCGGCTCGGCGATTCAGGACGTGACCAAGCCTGACCTGATCGGCCTCACCGATATCACCGCGCGTCTGGAGCTGGCCAACAAGGGCTGGGCGACGGTGAAGTCGCACACCGGCTCGCTGGACACCAAGACGCAGTTCATAACGCTGTCCGACGGGGTGGACCTTGCCACCAATGGCGGATATGCGGGCAAGATGCAGGACGCGGCCGTGGACGTGAAGGCGGGCTCCGTCACCACCGATCATCCGGTGGTGCTGACCTATCTGGACGGCAAGCTGGTGTCCGACCGCCTGAAGATCACCGATCGCGGCAGCCGCGCCTATTTCGAGGGGAATGTGCAATTGGACTTCCGCCTCTCCAGCCTGCCGAAGTCCGACCCCCCGGCTCCCGCGCCGCAGCCCATCGTGAAGCCATGATCCCTTCCGTGTCCGGTTCCGTATCCCGCGGCCTTCTGGCCGCAGCCGTGTTTGCGTGCCTCGCCGCACCCGCGCTGGCGCAGCCGGCCCCGTCCGGGCCGCCGAACGCCTTGCAGGGCTTCGCCACCAACCGCAACGAGCCCATCCGCATCAATTCCGACACCCTTGAGGTGAAGGACAAGGAAAAGCAGGCGGTGTTCGCCGGCAAGGTGGTGGTGACGCAGGGCGACACCACCCTGAAGGCCCCGCAGCTGCTGGTCTATTATGATGGCGACGTTGCCGCCGGCGTGCAGGGCTCGGCCCAGCCGACCGAGAGCAGCAAGATCCGCAAGCTGGAAGCGACAGGCGGTGTCGTGGTCCAGACAAAGGATCAGACAGCCACTGGCGATACCGGCGTGTTCGAGATGAAGACCAACACCGTCACCATGACCGGCAATCCGGTGGTGCTGACGCAGGGGCCGAACGTGATCCGCGGCAAGCGTCTGGTGGTGGACCTCACCACCGGCGTCTCGCGGTTCGAGGGTGGGCGCGTGGAAAGCCTCATCGTTCCGAACAGCGTGAAGCCGGATCCGGCCGCCCAGCCGCGTCGGTAAAGGCGTGCCGGACAGGCGCGCGGCTTGTCCATGGCTGACGCAAACCCTTGACGATCAATGAACCATGGGCCGCAATTCTGTTGCGGCCCATTTTTTGCATGTAACGTTGCGTGGCGACCCTGGAGGCAGTACAACTTGAGGCCGAGGGGCTGCCCACCGGAGCCCGGGATGAACCTCCTGCCCATGTTTGGTCGAAACAGCACACGCACACAGACGTCCTCCGCCGGCAGCGTCGGCGCCGCGGGCTATGACGCGCAGGATGACGGCTGGTACGAAGGCGAGGGTTATTCGGGCAGCGGCTACGCGCCCGTGCCGGACCAGGGCTCGCTGGCGGCCTTCGGCCTCGCCAAGTCCTATGGCGGCCGCAAGGTGGTGCGCGACGTGAGCGTGGACGTGCGTCGCGGCGAGGCGGTGGGTCTGCTCGGCCCCAACGGCGCCGGCAAGACCACCGTCTTCTACATGATCACCGGGCTGGTGAAGGCCGACAACGGCCGCATCGAGCTGGACGGCCACGATGTCACGCCCATGCCCATGTACCGGCGGGCGCGGCTCGGCATCGGCTATCTGCCGCAGGAAGCCTCCATCTTCCGGGGCCTGTCGGTCGAGGACAATATCGGCGCGGTGCTGGAGATCACCGAGCCGAACAAAAAGCGCCGGGCCGAGGAGCTCGATGCGCTGCTTGAGGAATTCAAGATCACCCACGTGCGCAAGTCGCCCTCCATCGCGCTTTCGGGCGGCGAGCGGCGCCGCGTGGAGATCGCCCGCGCGCTGGCCAGCCGGCCGGCCTTCATGCTGCTGGACGAGCCCTTCGCGGGCATCGACCCCATCGCGGTGGGCGACATCCAGTCGCTGGTGCGTCACCTGACCACGCGCGGCATCGGCGTCCTGATCACCGACCATAATGTGCGCGAAACTCTGGGCCTGATCGACCGGGCCTACATCATCCATTCCGGCACCGTCCTCATGGAGGGCGATCCGGAATCCATCGTCGCGAGCCCCGATGTCCGGCGGCTCTATCTGGGCGAGGAATTCAGGCTCTGATCCTGAGTGTCTGTTGTTGTTCCGGCCGGGGGGCTGAGGGGTAGGAAGGGGCGCTGGCACCATGGCGATGAGCCCGAAGATGGAGTTTCGCCAGAGCCAGTCTCTGGTGATGACGCCGCAGCTGATGCAGGCCATCAAGCTGCTGCAGTTCTCGAATCTTGAGCTTGTCGCCTATGTGGAGGCGGAGCTGGAGCGCAATCCGCTGCTGGAGCGCGCCACCGAGCCCGACAGCCCCGACCATGACGCGCCCGGCGCCGAGCCGGAGGCGCAGGCCCCGCAGGACGCTCCCCCCGCCAGCGGCGACTGGATGGAAGGCGACCTCGCCCCCTCCCGCGAGGCCATCGAGACCCGTCTCGACACCGACATGGGCAATGTCTTTCCCGACGAGGGCACCGGCGAGCGCTCGGTCGCTTCCGGTCCCGGCGGCGGCGCCTCCACGGAATGGGGGGCCGGCGGCGGCGGCGATCGCGGCGAGGACTATAACCCGGAAGCCTTCCTGGCCGCCGAGACCACGCTGGCCGACCATCTGGAAGCCCAGCTATCGGTCGCCGAGCCGGACCCGGTGCGCCGTCTCATCGGCTTCCATCTCATCGGCCTCATCGACGAGACCGGCTATTTCTCCGGCGACCTCGACGCGGTGGCCGAGCAGCTGGGCGCCACCCGCGCGCAGGTGGAGGCGGTGCTGGCGCTGATCCAGACCTTCGAGCCTTCCGGCGTCGGCGCCCGCTCGCTCTCCGAATGCCTCGCCCTGCAATTGCGCGACAAGGATCGCTGCGATCCGGCCATGCAGGCGCTGCTCGACAATCTGGAACTGCTCGCCCGCCATGACCGCAACGCGCTGAAGCGCATCTGCGGGGTGGATGCGGAGGATCTGGCCGACATGATCGCCGAGATCCGCCGGCTCGATCCCAAGCCGGGCCTCGCCTATGGCGGCGGTGTGGTGCATCCGCTGGTGCCGGACGTGTTCGTGCGGGAAGCCTCCGACGGGGCGTGGCTGATCGAGCTGAACTCGGAAACCCTGCCGCGCGTGCTGGTGAACCAGACCTATCACGCAACCGTCGCGCAGGCCGCCCGCTCGCCGCAGGAGAAGACCTTTCTGGCCGACTGCCTGCAGAGCGCGTCCTGGCTCACCCGCTCGCTGGACCAGCGCGCCCGCACCATCCTGAAAGTGGCGAGCGAGATCGTGCGCCAGCAGGATGCCTTCCTGGTGCATGGCGTGCGCCATCTGCGGCCGCTGAACCTGCGCACGGTGGCGGATGCCATCGGCATGCATGAGTCGACCGTCTCGCGTGTCACCTCGAACAAATACATCTCCACCCCGCGTGGGGTGCTGGAGATGAAGTTCTTCTTCTCCTCCTCCATCGCCTCCTCCGGCGGCGGCGAGGCCCATGCGGCGGAAGCCGTGCGCCATCGCATCAAGTCGCTGATCGAGGCCGAGACGGCGAACGACGTGCTCTCCGACGACACGCTGGTGCAGAAGCTGAAGGAAGACGGCGTGGATATCGCCCGCCGCACGGTGGCCAAGTATCGGGAGAGCATGAACATCCCCTCCTCGGTGCAGCGCCGCCGCGAGAAGCAGGCCCTGCGCGGCGACGCCGCGTGAGAGGCAGGTTGCGGCGACGCCGCGTGAGGTGGGAATAGCGCGGCGACGCCGCGTGAGGCGCTGCGGGCATCTGTGCCCTCTCCACGGGTCAGGACCGGGCTTGGCGATGCATCGCTGCATCAGTGCCGCATTTGAATGCTGATTGGCCCCCGGCGGAGCTAAACCGGAGCTTGCCAGCCGCTGTCACTGGCGGCACTCTCCGCCGGGAAATCGGCGTGCATCAATTGGCTTGGCATCAGGTCCGCGGCAAGCGTGATCGTGCCGGGCGGCAGGATAAGGGAAGTCTCATGATCATCGACCGTCGCACTGCCGCTGCCGGCACCTGCAACGAGACCGCTCCGGCCGGCCGCCGGGAGCAGGGGCTGAGCCGCCGGTCGTTCCTGGCCGCTTCCGCCGCCAGCCTCGGCGCGCTGGGCCTCGCCGGCTGCGGGACCACCGAATACATGAGCCTCGCCGAGGCGCAGAAGGTCTATGGCCCGGTGCCGACGGAGAAATTCCCGATCCCGGCGGCGGATGTCTCGAAGGTCAATCCGAAGTATTTCCGCGCCACCGTGGCCTATGAGACCAAGGAGCCGGTCGGCACCATCATCGTCGATCCCTCGAACTATTACGTCTACCGCGTCGAGGAAGACGGCAAGGCCACGCGCTACGGCGCCAATGTGGGCCGCGACGGCTTCCGCTGGCACGGCGATGCCTATGTGGGCCGCAAGGGCGAGTGGGCGGTGTGGACGCCGCCCAAGGAGATGATCAAGCGCCAGCCGGAAGCGGCCAAATGGGCGGGCGGCATGCCCGGCGGCCTTGAGAACCCGCTCGGCGCGCGCACGCTCTATCTCTACCAGAACGGCCAGTACACGCTGTACACGATCTATGCCTCGAGCGATCCGGAGTCGATCGGCTCGGGCGTTACCAGCGGCTGCGTGGGCCTGCTGAGCCAGGACATGATCGAGCTGTACGACAAGACCCCGGTGAAGACCAAGGTGGTCGTGCTGCCGGCGTGAGGCTGAGGAGCCCCGGCGCTTCATGGAGGCGACGGGGCATTGCCTGTCACGCAGGAGCCGGATCGGATCTCCGGCCGCGCGCCCATCCTGCCGGGAACTGACAGGATGCTCAGCCTTTCGGGGGGCTCCATCCTTCAGCGGTGCCATTGTCACGTAATTGACATGAGCGCATGATGGCGAGGTCAATCCCCATGGGGAGGGCTGATGATGAACGCCATCGACATGAGCGTGTTCGCGCGCAGTGCGGGTACGAACGTGACATTTCCCGCTGGTGCAACGATCTTCAGACAAGATGATCTGCCTGACAATATGTACGTAGTACAGTCGGGCACCATCGAGATGATCATAAATGGCAAGGTGGTTGACCTTTGTGGCCCCAAGGAAGCCTTTGGCTTCCTGTCGGTTA
Source organism: Azorhizobium oxalatiphilum (assembly GCF_014635325.1). Lineage (GTDB taxonomy): Bacteria > Pseudomonadota > Alphaproteobacteria > Rhizobiales > Xanthobacteraceae > Azorhizobium > Azorhizobium oxalatiphilum. Next base: position 221,504 of record NZ_BMCT01000001.1, read on the forward strand.
TTGACGGTGAACCGAGGACTGCCACGGCCCGTGCGCGCGAGGCGAGCGAGGTTTCGGTCATCGATCCTCAGCGGTTCCGCTTCATGGTCAGCGAGATTCCGCATTTCGCCGAATACATCATGTCGGCGATGGCGCATCGCATCAGGGGCATGAAGGAAGCCATCTGAGCTTCGCCGCCGGGACTGGCGGCCGGGACGATGTACCCGGCTGGCCAACACCCGCTGCGCCACCTTGCAGCGCTTCAGGCGCATGCCCGGACTATTGAAACGCCCCCTCCCGACGCCGCCCTGCCTGTTTTCAGCCGGGGCCCCCGGTGCGGCAACGTCGCTGCTCCACCGGGGGAAATCGTCACAACGGGTGAGCGTCTGGCTCACTCGGTCGTGCAGACGATGCCTGTGCCGGGCGCCACCGTCACGTTGAGGACGTACTGGTCGCCTTTCTTGTTCAGGGCGAGGGGCGCGCGGATAACGGGCTTTTCGCCGCTATGCCACGTTCCGGTCAAGCAACGCGCTTCCGACTCTGATTTGAACAATTGCGAGTCGTAGGAAATATCGACTTCATCCCGTTTCTTGCCGTCTATTGTGACGTAGAAATCGAGCGCTGTTCTGCTGGATTGGTTTTGGCTGGATGACGTGCTGCACCCATCCCAGAATCCGCATGCTTCCGTATAGAATGTTTTGGATTCATTTTTACGAAGCTGTACAGGCTTTCCGATCTCCTTAAGCATCCACCTGTGCGTGGCATTAGGGCGGACGGAAATCTCCACCACGGCATCCCATTTGCTGGTGAGTGTTATAAAGTAGCCTTGCCCGGCACTGGCTGCACTTGCACCCAGGACCGATGCTGTCGCACCCACGAGTGCAGCGACGATAGAGCTCCTGAAAACGCCCATAACAATCCCCGTACGAACAAATCGAAGCGCCAACATCTGTGCGCCGGGGAGGAGAATGACACCTCCCGACATTATGTTCTACGGCTGTTGTGACGGCGTTGATCTGCGGGAGTGCTGGCGTTGCTGGGTCGCATCACCCCTTTCCCACGCCCATTCCCCGCGAGAGAATGTCTTGGAGCGTTCTGTATTTCCATGAAACACGGAAACGCTCCAAGGCAATTGATGGAGCACGGATGGTGGCCGTTTCAGGCCATTTCGGGGAGGGTGGGCAACGTATCGAAGGTTAGGGCTTCTTTGCGGCGTCGAACGCCTCCAGGGCACGCGTCGAATACACGAGCGCAGCGCCGGCGTTCATGGCGACGGCGACGCCGAGCGCCTCCGCGACCTCTTCCTTTGTCGCCCCCTCCTTGACCGCTTCATTGGCGTGGACCGAGATGCATCCGTCGCACCGTGTCGTCACCGCGACCGCAAGTGAGATGAGCTGGCGTGTCTTGGCATCGAGATGCCCGGTCTTCGCGCCCGCTGCGCTGGCTGTCAGGTAGCCTTCGACCGTTCCGGGAGACAGCTTCTGAAGTTCGCCGACATTGGCCAGGAGATGTTCGCGGTTCGCATTCCAATCCATTGCATTTCCCCCTTCGATTTTTGTCGTTATTCAGGCCTCGACCGATGGTGCTGCCGGGCGCCGACGGCGCGTGCGATGCCGCCAAAGTGTGAGCCCCTGCACAAGGATTTTGCGACGGCAGAAGGGCTCGCCGGGCAACACCGCGTCCATCATCACACCGCGGACCGGCACCGACAATAGTCGCCGGGATGGATGGACGTTGTTTCCATCGCGCCCGGTTTGCTCTGCCTTCGGTCACGTCCGGAATGTCCGGTTGCCACCCGTTGCGGGCAGCGGGCGCGCAGCCAGCGAACGTCTGCATGGGGGTATCTGCACGCCTTGCGCATCACCCCCATCCCCCGCTAGCCTCCCTCCATCTCCCCTCCGCCCCAAGGCGCAAGAACGAGCACAAGAAAATGCCCAAGCTGTCGGACCTGGAGGTCGTCATGCTCGATGATACGCAGAAGGCGGAATTCAGCGGGTATGCGGGCTTCGGCTTCTATCTGGTGGACCGTGAGCACAACGTCTACGCCGGCCCGTTCCGGTCCCGCGCGGCCGCCAATTATCATCTGGACGAACTCTGGGAGCAGCGCCGCACCGGCTGAGCCGAGGCCATCCGGCCCTCAGGTCTCCCGCCGCAGCAGCGTCCGCCAGCTCATCGCGAAGCGCTCGAACGACATTGCGTCCGCATGCGCGTGCAGCCGCGCCAGACGGCGGTTCTTCTCGTCTCCGGACATGCGGACCAGTTGCCGCATGGCGCTGCTGATCTGCGGCACGGAGCGGGGATTGACCATCAGCGCGCCGTCATTCACCGCCTCCACCAGCGCGCCCTCGTTGCTGACGATGGGCACCAGCCCGTTGGTGGCCGCCTCCAGCGCGGGCAGGCCGAAGCCTTCCAGCAGGCTGGGCAGGACGAAGCCGCAGGCGTTGCGATACATCCAGCGGACCTCGCTGTCCTTCAGATAGCCGAGCCAGCGCACGCCCGGCGTGTCGGCAATCAGCGTCTCCAGAGCCGCCGAGCCATAGCCGCGTGGCCCGCAGATCAGGTAGTCCACCCCCTCATCGACGAGCCCCGACTGCACATAGGCTTCGATGCTCCGCTCGAAATTCTTGCGCCGCTCCAGCGCCCCCACCGTGAGGAGGAAGGGACGGGCGACCGCCTCCGGCCGCTCCACCAGCCCATCGGTGGAGGCGGCGCGCGTATAGAGGGGGATCACGTCCAGAAACCGGAAGTCGCTGCCGAACAGGGAGGTGAACTGGTCGCGCGAAAAGGCGCTGACGAGGACGATGCCGGGCCGCGCCTGCGCGATCCGGCTATAGGCCGCCTGATAGAGCTGCACCGTGCGCCGGTCGAACAGCGCGGGCATGGTCAGCGGGCCGACGTCGTGGCACAGCACGATGTCGCGGGGCGACACGCCCGAGAACAGGACATAGAGCGGGTCGAGGAACAGAACCCGGCCGCGCCGGGGGGAGGGCGTCCCGCGTCCGAGCGGGAGGCCGGCGGCGCGCAGCTTCAGCTCCGCCAGCATGGCCTTCGCGAGGCATTTGCGGATCAGGCCACTGGGCTCGCCGGACAGGCGAAAGCGCCAGAACCTCTTGCTGCCCACGAAGTCGGCGCTGGCGGCCACCAGATCGCGGCACGCATAATAGGCTCCCGTGCGGTTGATCAGCGCCAGAGAGAAGTCGGCGATAAGGGCGCGATCAGGGTTCATGTGCTCCCGTCCCGGAAAGAGAGGGAAGCCGCGGCGGCATGCCCGGCCTCGTCTGCGGAGCAGGGTCGCGCGCTCCTGCATGCTGACGGAAGATGCCGTCCCGGCGCGGGGCCACCGCCGTTTTGACAGCTGGCTTTGTTGCAGTGCGGTCGGCGGCGTTGGCCTATCCGTTTTACTTAAGACCATACCGCTCTTGAGCTGCCCGCCGTGGTCGGTGGCCGGCTATACTGCGCGCCGGCTTCGGGGGGCGGCCTAGGTCGGATCGACATTCAAAACACAACGCCAATGCAGCAATAGACCGTCATGGCCGGGCTTGTCCCGGCCATCCACGCCGGGCCGACGGTGCTGACCTCTAAAGACTGATCCCAGCGGAACCGCGTGGATGCCCGGGACAAGCCCGGGCATGACGGTGTTCTGTTGAAAAACGAGCCCGTTGAATGTCGATCCCTCCTACCACCTGATGGTCGGCTCCGTGGTGCCGTCGGGCATCTGCCAGCGGCGGAAGGTCTGGCGGCCGGATGCCGGTCTGTCGGGTGCCCATTGCGGGTTCGGCACATCCACCTGCCGCATGCCGGCCGCCTCCGGCGTCCAGTCGGGCGCGTCCATCCAGAGCCGGAGGCCGGGTGTGTCCGTCCCGTTCCCGCGCAGCGCGAAGCGGCGGGCGGCGGCCAGTTCGCTGAGCCGGTCGCGCAGCGCATCCGGGGCATAGACCGCTACCCGGAGCAGAAAGCGCGGTGTGGGATCGGAAGGCGTGACGGGCGCCGAGCCCGGCAGGTTGGGATCGAACCGGGGCGAGCGCGAGAGGTCCGTCAGCGAGAGTTGCAGCCTGTTGCCCGAGACGCTGGTGAGCGTGGCATAGACCTTCCGGTTGTTGGTGGAATTGCTGTCCATCTCATCGCCGGGGCGGAACAGGGTTTCCGCCTGCCAGCCTGCTTTCAGCAACTGGTCCGTCAGCGCGAGCGCCCGCCGGTCGGCCTCCGGGAAGGGGAGGGGCTGGTCGTACAAAGTGGTGTCGAAATCCGCCACCACGCCCGCGCTCTGCCCGACCATGAGGATGCGCCCCGGCGGCAGATCGAAGCTGGCCGCCACATCCTCGAACCGCACCGCCACCCAGACATCGGTGAAGAAGAGCGTGCTGTCGTCGCGGTGCCTGTCCACGGCGATCGTATAGGCCCGTGGCCCGCCCGGCCCTTCCTTCAGCTCATTGGCCGTCATGAAGGTGCCCACCGTCTCGCCCAGCCGCAGGCGGATGGGGCGCGCGGTGCCCGTGGCGGGGTCGGAGGGCAGGGCCTGATAGACGCCGGCCCCCGCCAGCACGGCGGCGGCGAGGGCGAGGCCGAGCCATGTGCGTCTCTTCATGCGGGGCAGGGGGCTGTGCGGGCCGGGTGTCGCCCGTCTGCGCGGAAGCTCAAGGGTCCGTCCGTCTCCGTTTCCGAAACCTTCGTTCTCCGGGCGATCCGGCCGGTCAGCCGGGATTGCCCGGAATGGTGCGTCCGACTGTATAGTTAGGTGCTGCGTGCGCCCGAGGCCAGTCCGAGGGGGGGCGCGGCAATATCCGCCAACAGACCGGCCACGGCACGGCCGGCACCAGAGCGGGACGGGAGGGACATGCTTCAGGCCTGGGTCGTCGTCATTCTGGCGTTCGCCTATATCGGCAGCCTGTTCGCGGTGGCGAGCTTCGGCGACCGCTGGTCGCCCGGCCGTGTGCTGGCCACCTCCCGGCCCTTCATCTATGCCCTGTCGCTGGCGGTCTACTGCACGTCCTGGACCTTCTACGGCTCGGTGGGCCTTGCCACCGCGCAGGGCTATGACTTCCTGACCATCTATGTCGGCCCGGTGCTGGTGATCGCAATTGGCACGCCGGTACTGCTGCGGGTGGTGCGGCTCGCCAAGGCCCACAACATCACCTCCATCGCCGATTTCATCGCCGCCCGCTATGGCAAGAACCAGGGCATCGCCGCGCTGGTGGCTCTCGTGGCGGTGGTCGGCGCCATCCCCTACATCTCGCTGCAACTCAAGGCGGTGGCCGCCTCGCTGGTGGCGGTGATCGGGCATCTCACCGGCAATGAGACGGTGGGGCCGGTGGTGGGTGATCTGGCCCTGTTCGTGGCCTTCGCCATGGCGGTGTTCGCCATATTGTTCGGCACCCGCCACACCGACGCCACCGAGCATCAGGAGGGCCTGATGCTGGCGGTGGCGACCGAGTCCCTCGTCAAGCTCATTGCCTTCCTCGCGGTGGGCGGGCTCGTCACCTTCGTCATCTTCAACGGTCCCGGCGATCTGTGGCGGGCGGCGGTGGCGGGGGGCGTGGCGACGCCCTTCCAGCACGGCGTCTCGCTTGAGAACTGGATCACCATGACGGTGCTGTCGGCGGGGGCCTTCGTGCTGCTGCCGCGCCAATTCCATGTGGCGGTGGTGGAGAACAAGAGCGAGGCCGAGATCCGCCGCGCCCGCTGGCTGTTCCCGCTCTATCTGGTGCTCATCAATCTGTTCGTGGTGCCCATCGCGCTCGCCGGCATGACGCTGTTCCGGGGCGGGGGCGTGGACAGCGACGTCTATGTGCTCGCCGTGCCGCTGGCCTCCGGCTACGAGGGCTTCGCGGTGCTGGCCTTCATCGGCGGCCTGTCCGCCGCCACCGCCATGGTGATCGTGGAATCGGTGGCCCTCGCCATCATGATCTCCAACGATCTGGTGGTGCCGGTGCTGCTGCGCCGCCGGGCGCGACGGGCCAACAGGGAGGGCGGCGGCGGGGAAAGCCTGTCCGCCCACGACATGTCGGAGACGCTGCTGCTGGTGCGGCGCGCCGCCATCTTCGCCATCATGTTCCTCGCCTATCTCTATTACCGCACCACGGGCGAGGTGCAGCTGGCGCAGATCGGCCTGCTGTCCTTTGCCGCCATCGCGCAGGTGGGGCCGGCCTTTGCCGCCGGCCTCATGTGGCAGCGGGCCACCGCGCGGGGAGCCATGGTGGGCATCCTCATCGGGGTGGGCATGTGGGCCTACACGCTGCTGCTGCCGAATCTGGCCGATGCCGGGCTCGTGCCGCGCGCCATCGTGCTGGAGGGGCCGTTCGGCCTCGGCTGGCTGCGCCCGACCGCGCTGCTGGGGCTGGAGGCGACGCCGCTGGCCCACGGCGTGGCGTGGAGCCTCGCGCTCAATACGCTCAGCCTCATCATCGTGTCCTTCCTCACCCGGCCCAGCGACATCGAGCGGGTGCAGGCGGGGCTGTTCGTGCCCGGCGGGCAGGCCATGGTGCGCCCGCCCTTCCGTCGCTGGCGCTCGGCGGTGGGCACGGAAGAGCTGATCGCCACCGTCGCCCGCTATCTGGGACAGGAGCGCACCCGCTCGGCCTTCGACACCTTCGCCCGCGACAATGGCATCCGGCTCGATCCGCTGCGCGAGGCCGACGCCCATCTGGTGCGCTTCGCCGAGCATCTGCTCGCCTCCGCCATCGGGGCTGCCTCCTCGCGCCTCGTGCTGTCGCTGCTGCTGCGCAAGCGCACCGTCTCCACCAAGGCGGCGCTGCAATTGCTGGACGATGCCTCCGCCGCCATCCAGTACAATCGCGAGCTGCTGCAGAACGCCATCGACCATGTGGGGCAGGGGATCGCGGTGTTCGATCGCGAGGCCCGCCTCGTATGCTGGAACCGCGGCTTCGGCGCCATGCTGGACCTGCCGCCGGACTGCTACGCCATCGGCATTCCGCTCGCCGACATCCTCGCCAACGCCCCGCCGGACGGCGAGATGCCGCAGGCCGGCGCGCGCCTTGCCCGCTATGCCGCCGCCACCGGCGCGGTGCTGGAGCGCCTGAGCCAGCGCGGCGCCGTCATCGAGGTGCGCTCCGACCCCATGCCGGACGGCGGCACGGTGGTGACATATACGGACATCACCGCCTCGGTGGAGGCGGAGACCGCGCTGGAACGGGCCAACGAGACGCTGGAGCGCCGCGTGCGCGAGCGCACCGAGGAGCTGGAGCGGCTCAACGGCGCGCTGGAGAAGGCCAAGGGCGAGGCGGAGGAGGCCAACATCTCCAAGACGCGGTTCCTCGCCGCCGCCAGCCACGATATTCTCCAGCCGCTCAACGCCGCCCGCCTCTATGTGACCAGCCTTGTTGAGCGGGCACGGGGAGCGGATGCGGAGAAGCTCGCCGGCAATATCGATGCCTCGCTGGAGGCGGTGGAGGAAATCCTCGTCGCGCTGCTCGACATCTCGCGCCTCGACAGCGGCACGCTGAAGCCGGAGATCTCGCCCTTCCGGCTGGACGAGGTCCTGAAGCAGCTGCAGCTGGAATTCACCCCGCTGGCGCAGGAGAAGGGCATCGACCTGACCTTCGTGCCCTGCTCGCTCTCCGTGCGCTCCGACCGCCGCCTGCTGCGCCGCCTGTTGCAGAACCTCATTTCCAACGCGGTGAAATATACGCCCAGGGGGCGCGTGCTGGTGGGCTGCCGCCGCCGCCGGGGGCGCCTCGTGGTGGAGGTGATCGACACCGGGCTGGGCATTCCCCGTTCCAAGCAGAAGCTGGTGTTCCAGGAGTTCCAGCGCCTCGACCAGGGCGCGCGGGAGGCGCGCGGGCTCGGCCTCGGCCTGTCCATCGTGGAGCGGATCGGCCGGGTGCTGGATCATCCGGTGAGCCTGCGCTCGGCCTCGGGCAAGGGCACGGTGTTCGCGGTGACGCTGCCGGTGGCGGTGCCGCTGCCGGAGGAAAGGCTGGAGCTGCCGCCGCCGCCGCGCGGCGTGGCGCAGCTCTCGGGGCTCACCGTGCTGGCCATCGACAACGAGCCGGCCATTCTGGACGGCATGGAGCTGCTGCTCACCGGCTGGGGTTGCCACGTGGTCAAGGCGCCGGATGTGGCCGGTGCGCTGGAGGCGGTGCGCCTCGCCCGCGCCCAGCCGGATGTGGTGCTGGTGGATTATCACCTCGACGAGGGCACCGGCATCGAGGCGGTGGCGGCGCTGCGCTGGCAATTGGGGCGCCTGCCGGCGGGCCTGATCACCGCCGATCGCACCCGCAGGGTGCGCGAGGCGGCGCGGGAGGCGGATATGGCGGTGCTGCACAAGCCACTGAAGCCCGCCGCCCTGCGCGCGCTGCTGGCGCAGGCCCGCGTGGCGGGGAAGGCGGCGGAGTAGGGGCTGTGTTCAGCCTGCCCGGGCTTGGTCGTTTGATGGCGGAAGGCGAATGGGCCTCAGACAAGCGCGCGCCGGTTCCAGGGCAAGATCCGAAGTAGGCTCGCCATGCCGCACCAGCCGGTCGTTCCTGCGAAGATCAGCCCGGCACCGACAAAGGCCGACAGACCGAAGAAGGCCGGAGCGACCAGAAGCCCCAGAACCACGCCCAGCAACACCAGAGCGCCCGCCGTGATCTGCACTTGCCGCATGATCTCTAGGGGCTGAGAGCGGTCCGTGACCGTAGGACGGCCCGCGCCGCGCCACGCATCAATCCCGCCATCGAGAATGAAGGCCGTCGCAGATCCCGCCGCCGCAGCAGCCGCAGCGAGCTTCCCGGAATTGGTCGAGGTTCGCATGCCGGAGCGACAATGGAAGATGATCGGCCGATCGTCGGGCGGCAGATCGCCCAGACGCTCGAGCGGCAGGTTGAGCGCACCGGATATATGCTCCCTGCCGTATTCATCGGCATTGCGAATGTCGATGAGACGAGCACCGGCGTCGATGGCACGCCGGGCATCGTCGGGAGAGATGAGCTTCAACGTCATCGCATCAATCCTTGCAGTAGAGGCGATAGAGGGTGGCGAGCAGCGCCTCGACGCGCGGATCGGCGATCGCATACCAGAGCGTCTGGCCCGTGCGCCGGAACGTCACCAGGCCTTCGTCGCGCATCTTGGCGAGGTGCTGCGAGCAGGCTGACTGCGAGAGGCCAACGTCCTGTGCGAGGTCCGTCACCGTCACCTCGCCGTGCTCCACCAGCTTGCAAAGCAACATCAGCCGCCGGGTGTTGCCGATCGCCTTCAGCGTGTTGGCGACCTGTCCAGCCTTCGCCTCGAAGGTCGCGGGATCCATCTGCGGTTTCGGCATCGTCGCTCGCATATTAAGCTTTACTAATTTAGTATCTTCTAATGTTTCGTCAAGGCACGTTGAAGGGACGCTCTTGATCACCCTTTCACCGAAGCTCTTCAGCGCCGCCGAAACCACGCATCGTGTCGAAACGCGCGCGGTGTCGGCCCACCGCCGGCTTGATCGTGGCCGTGGGAAGGCGCGCGCCTGCCGGCCGCCTTACCGAAAGGTTAAACCACGGGCGGCAACCCGGACTGTGGCCCGCAATCCACATCCCTTTCCGGCCTCTGGATGATCCCTGTTCTTCCCCCTCGCCGCCGCAATCGCGCCCGGATCGGCTGTTCTTCTTGGGGTCATGCCGGGGGCGAAAAGGTCTCCACCGCTTCGCTGCTCCGGCATCAAGAACAACCATCGTCTAAACTATGGTTAACGCTTTATTAACCTTGCGGGGATGCCATGACGATCACCATCAACATGCCCATCTTTCCGATGCGGAAGGAAATTGAAGCCCGCAAGGCGCGAAAGGCCATGTCTTTTCTGTTCTCCATGCCCGGCACCGGCCGCTCCGACCGCAATCGCTCGCGGGATGCGGAGGGCTATCTCGAGATGGAGATGCTGCCGCTCGAGGAACTGGAAGGCGTGCGCCGGCCCAAGTCCAAGGCCAAGACGCCGAACGGCCGCAAGACCTCCTGAGCCGAATTTTCTGAGTTCAAACACCCCGGGCACCGCCTCCGAGGCGGCGCTCTCCCGGCGCGGCCTCGGGGACGGAGGCGCGCCTGCCCGCCGGGCGTATCCCGGCCGGTACTTGAAGCTTGGCCTGTGCCGCAGCGTGCGTGCCGCCATATGCGTCCATCCGATATTGACTCCACATCGGATTGTGACGTCTAATTTCCTCAACCCTTGAGTATTGGCGGCCGCAGCCGGGGGGCGAATGCGGCCAGCGTCAAAGGCGGAACCGTCCCGGTTTGCCGCCGCGTGTTGACGCGTGCTCTCGCCCTGCACGATCCGGTTTGGGATGTCGCCCGGTCACGCCGGCTGAGGCGATCCCATGCCTGTGGCTGCAACGCTTCCGTAGGGTGCGCGGGGGAGAGGCGGGCGACAGCATGAGCCTGAGCGACGTCATCGTGGCGGGACCGCTGCCGCGCCGGTCTTTCTTCCGGCGCGGGCCGTGGCATGCGCTCGCGGCGCTGGTGGGCTGGGTGGCCGCCATCGCATGCGCGTCCTTGATCCTGTCAGGCATCCTCATCACCGGCTCCTTCTTTCTGGTGGGGATGGGGATGGGGCTGCGCGTGGTCGAGGATGTCCCCGCCGGCCTCATCGATCTCTATGCGCCCGAACACAGTGCGGCGCTGGTCTGGTGCGTCCTCCTGGCTCTCACCTTCCAATGGCTGGCCATGCTGCGGGTCGGCCTGCGCCTCGCCCGCGTGAGCGGGTATGGCAACACGGCAGAGGGGGCGGGCAACCGGCCGCTCCGGCACCCGCTGGCGATGGTTGCCCTTGCCGTCGGCATGTGCGCGGTGGCGGCGGCGTGGACGTCAGGCGGGTGGACAGGGGACGTCACCCCCCGGCTGCCCGCGCTGCTACGATTGGTGGATGACACGCGCGGCGTGGCGGATCTGGGCTTCGGCTGGCATTGGCACCTGGCCGAAATCGTGCTGATCCTTGAGATCGTGCTTCTGGCTCCGGTGGCTGAGGAGCTGTTCTTTCGCGGCTGGATCTGGACTGAACTCAGCCGCAAGTGGTCCGCGCCCGGCGTCATGCTCGCGACAGCGTTACCCTTCCTGCTGCTGCATGGCGTGACGGACGTGGGGCGTGTGCTGGTTTTACTGCCCGTGACGGCGCTGCTGACGCTGGCCCGGCATTTCGGAGGCGGCATACGCGCCTCCCTGCTCTGCCATGTCTTCTACAACGCCGGGGTGTGCGCGGCCGTTCTGGTTCTGTGGGATCCTATGGGCACCCCCTGAACCACCCCATCCACCCCCCTGCCACCCCGCCGCGTGGCATCCTGCGCCGTGATCCGGTAAGGTCGCGCCGAAACGACGCCGGGACCCCACATGGAACGCTCTGAAACCACCGCAGCCGAAACCCATTTCGGCTATCGCACCGTCCCGCTGGACGAGAAGCAGACGCTGGTGGACGACGTCTTCCACAAGGTCGCCAAGCGCTACGACATCATGAACGACTTCATGTCCGGCGGCCTGCACCGGGCGTGGAAGAACCTGCTCATCTCCCGCCTGCGCCCGCCGCAGGGCGATCGCCCCTTCCTGCATCTGGATCTGGCCGGCGGCACCGGCGATGTCGCCTTCCGCTCGGTGAGCGCCGGCGGCACCGGCACCCGCGCCATCGTCGCCGACATCAATACCGAGATGCTGGCGGTGGGCCGCGAGCGGGCCGAGAAGCGGGGCCTTGCCGACCGGGTGGAGTTCCGCGAGGCCAATGCGGAGGAACTGCCCTTCGAGGACGGCATGTTCGATGCCGTCACCATCGCGTTTGGCATCCGCAACGTGCCGCGCATTCCGCTGGCGCTGAAGGAGATGCGCCGGGTGCTGAAGCCGGGCGGCCGCTGCATGGTGCTGGAATTCTCCACGGTCGATGTGCCGCTGCTCGACAAGATCTACGAATTCTATTCCTTCAAGGTCATCCCCAGCATCGGTGCGCGGGTGGCAGGCGATGCCGAGCCCTACCAGTATCTGGTGGAGAGCATCCGCAAGTTCCCCCCGCCGGAGGCGTTCGCGCAGATGATGCGCGATGCCGGCTTCGGCCGCGTCACCGCCACCCCGCTCACCGGCGGCATCGTGGCGCTGCATTCGGGATACCGCATCTGATGGCCGGGGCCGCGCTCCTGGTCGTTCGCTCAATGTCTGTCGCTGACCGCCCCGCCGTCTCGGGCGCCGGGGCGTGTTCGGGAAAACGCTCGTGATCCTCGTTCTCATCGACGCCGCCCGCCTCGCGCGGGCCGGCTATGTGTTTGCCCGCGAGGGCGTGCTCAGCCTCGTGAACCCGGCGCTGGTGCCCCCGCTCGCGCGGCCCGGCCTGCGCATCGCCCGCCTGCTGGCCCGGCCGGATGCCGGCTCGCGTGCCGCGCGCCTCTCTGCCGCGCTCTCCCGCCTCGGGCCCACTTATGTGAAGCTCGGCCAGTTTCTCGCCACCCGCCCCGATGTGGTGGGCGCTTCCGTGGCGCGCGATCTGGAGATCCTGCAGGACCGCATGCCGGCCTTCGGCCATGATCTGGCCGAAGCCACGGTGGCGGATGCCTTCGACCGGCCGGTGAAGGACACCTACAGCTGGTTCGGCCCGCCGGTGGCCGCCGCCTCCATCGCCGAGGTGCACAAGGCCGACGTGACCGAGCGCGACGGCACCACCCGTGCCGTGGCGGTGAAGATCCTGCGCCCCGGCATCGAGCGCCGCTTTGCCGCCGACATCGCCACCTTCCGCCGGGTGGCGACCTTCGTGGAGCAGATCTCCGCCGAGGCGCGGCGCCTGCGCGTGACCACCGTGGTGGAGACGCTGGGCCGCTCCGTCACCATGGAGATGGACCTGCGCCTCGAGGCCGCCGCCTATACGGAGCTGGCCGAGAATGTGAAGGACGATCCGGACGTGCACGTGCCGGCGGTGGACTGGGACCGTTCCGCCCGCGAGGTGCTCACCACCGAGTGGATAGACGGCATCAAGCTCTCCGACCGCGCGGCGCTGGAGGCGGCGGGGCACGATCTGCAGAACCTTGCCCGCATCGTCATGCAGTCCTTCCTGCGCCAGGCCATGCGCGACGGCTTCTTCCATGCCGACATGCACCCCGGCAATCTGTTCGTGGATGCGGATGGCCGCCTCGTGGTGGTGGATTGCGGCATCATGGGGCGCCTCGGCCTCAAGGAGCGGCGCTTCCTGGCCGAGATCCTCTACGGCTTCATCACCCGCAACTGGCGGCGCACGGCGGAGGTGCATTTCGAGGCCGGTTACGTGCCCATGCACCATTCGGTGGACGACTTCGCGCTCGCCATCCGCGCCATCGGCGAGCCGATCCATTCGCGCAGCGCCGAGCAGATCTCCATGGCGCGTCTGCTGACGCTGCTGCTGGAAGTGACCGCGCTGTTCGACATGAAGACGCGGCCCGAGCTGCTGCTGCTGCAGAAGACCATGGTGGTGGTGGAGGGCGTCGCCCGCACCCTTGATCCGCAGCTCAACATGTGGACCACGGCCCGTCCGGTGGTGGAGGACTGGATCGCCCAGAACCTCGGCCCCGTGGGGCGTTTGCAGGAAGTGGGCTCCGGTCTCGGCGAGGTGGGGCGTTTCGTGCATGACGTGCCCATGCTGCTCACCCGCGCCGGCCGCGTGGTGGCGCAACTGGACGATGCCACCCGCAACGGCCTCCAGCTTTCGCCCGAGACGCTGGAAGGCATCGGCCGCGCCGAAGCCCGCCGCGCCTTCTGGGGCAATCTGGCGCTGTGGCTGATCGCCATCGCGCTGCTGATCCTCGCCTTTGATTGAGCGGGTGACTGCCCGCTGACGCGACGCACCCCCTCCCCCCTTGCGGGGGAGGGCCGGGGAGGGGGGTAGTGCCCTCTCCGCATTAGCAACATCAGGGAAGTAGCAGGCGCAACAGACGCAGCCGCGTTACCCCCCTCTCCAACTCTCCCCCGCAAGGGGGGAGAGAGCGCGTTGCGCTTGCGGCGCAGGCAGAGCTCGACGCCACACCTGCCCCATCCCGGCGTCCCCCGGACCTCGCGCCAAGCCTGACCGGAACCAGAGACGGAGCAGATCGTTCTTCTGCTACCGTGTCGTTCCGGAGTTCTGGCACCATGAGCACGTGGGCCACCAAGACTTGCGCCACAAGGGTTTCGCCCGCCGGATATGCGCGCCTTCTGGCTTGCGCGGCCGTGCTGGCGCTTGGCCTCGGCGGCCCTGCGCACGCGTTGACGGCGCAGGACATCAACGCCGCCACCTTCACCCCGCCGCCCCCGCCGGACGCCAAGCCCGAGAAGGGCGCGAAGGCGGGTAAGGACGCCAAGGCGAAGGACAGCAAATCCGAGAAAGCCAAGGCCGCCAAGGCCAAGAAAGACGCCGGCAAGCCCGATGCCCTCACCGCCAAGGTGCAGGTGCTGCTCGCGCGCCGCAGCATCTCGCCGGGCGAGATCGACGGCATGGACGGCGAGAATTATCGCAAGGCGCTGGCCCAGTTTCGCCGCCAGAATAATCTGGGCGAGGGCGACCAGCTGGACGAGCCCACATGGATGGCCCTCGGCGGCCCCGATGCCACCCCCGTGGTGAGCGAATACGAGCTGACGAAGAAGGACGCGGGGCAAAAGTTCCCCAAACGCATCCCGCGCGACTACGCCAAACAGGCGAAGATGAAGAAGCTGGATTACACCGGCGAACGCGAGATGCTGGCCGAGCGCTTCCACATGAGCCCCGGCCTGCTCGCCGCCCTCAATCCGAAGCTCAGCAAGGCCAAGGCCGGTGACAGGCTGTTCGTGGTGAGCGTGGAGCGCAGGAAGCCGGAGATGCCGGTGGAGCGCATCGAGGCGGTGAAAGCCACCGGCATGGTGGTGGTGTATGGCGCGGGGGACGCCATCCTTGCCAGCTATCCTGCCACCATCGGTTCCAGCGAGACGGCGTCACCGCAGGGTGAGCACACGGTCAAGAGGGTGGTGAAGAACCCGACCTATCACTACGACCCGGAAAAGAATTTCCAGCAGGGCAAGAACAAGAAGCGCCTCGTGCTGCCGGCAGGGCCGAACAATCCGGTGGGGACGGTGTGGATCGGCCTCTCCATGCCCACCTTCGGCATCCACGGCACGCCCGAGCCCTCGCAGGTGAGCAAGACCTCATCTCACGGTTGCGTGCGTCTCACCAACTGGGATGCGGAAGAGCTGGCCTCCATGGTGAAGCCGGGCGTGAAGATGCGCTTCGTGGAGCCCTCCGGGACATGAGGGCGCGGCGCGGCCTCGCGCTCGCGGCTGCGGTGCTCGTGGCCGGGGGAGGTTTCCTCGGGGCAGGGGGCGGCCCGCTCAGCATCGCCCCGGCGCAGGCGCAGTCCCTGCCGTGGCCCTTCAACACCCCCGCCAAGCCGCGCCCGAAGAAGCGCGTGCCCGCCGCGCAGAAGCCGGGTGCCGCTCCCGTGCCGGCGCCCGCGCCCGGCCGCATGGCGCAGGACGTGCCTTTGCCGCTGCCCCGCCCGCGCACGCTGGGTGCGGTGGCCGGAGCCGCAGCCGGAACGGCGAAGACGGAGTCCGCAAAAGCCGCCGTGAGCGCGCCCACCCCCATCGCGCCTGTCTCGCCGGCCCGGCCCGATGCGGGCGCACCGGCCGCCAGCAAGGCGGAGGCGGCGAAGCCGAGGGACGGGCAAACGGATGCCCCGAAGGCCGATGCGGCCAAGACGGATTCGGGCAAGACCGAGGCTGGCAAGGCCGATACGGGCAAGACGGATCCGGGCAAGACGGACGCAGGCAAGACGGAGACGGCGAAGACGGATGCCGACACTCCGCCCGCCGCGCCCCTTCCGCCGGCCCGTCCGCCGCGCGATCTGGTGGCCGAAGCGCCCGCCCCGCCGCCCGTGATGGAGGGGGCCTATGCCGCCTGCCTCGCCGAATTCGCCAGGCGCGGCGGCGAGGTGGAGCAGCAGGCGGAGATGCCCGCACCGGAGCCGGAAAAGGTGAGCGCTGCGCAACCGGAACGATCAACCGCTCAGCACGTCTTCGCGAAGGAGACGGATCGCAGTTCGCCCAGCGCCACGGCGGCAAACGTCGCGAAGGAGACGGCGACGGCCGACTTTGCCCCGCCGCCCGAGCCGACCACCCAACCGGAACCCGGATCCGCCGCACAGCCCACCGAAAAGCCCGCCGAGCGGATCGTCGCCAGCCTTCAGGCCAAGGGCCAGCCGGCGGCCTGCGCCATTCCCGGTCCGCTCACCTTCCGGACGATCAACGTGCCGGATGCCCCCGCCGTGACGCTGGAAGGTGCCGTCACCGTGCGCTGTACCATGGCGCTGGAGCTGGCCGGCTGGATCCGCGACGACCTTTCCGCCATCGCGAAGCGCCACGGCAGCACGCTGGCGAAGGTGACGGGTGTCGGCGGCCATGCCTGCCGCCCGCGCAACAATCGCCCCGGCGGGCAGGTGAGCGAGCATGCCAGCGGCAATGCCTTCGATCTGCTGGGCCTGAAGTTCACCGACGGCCGGCTGATCGAATTGTGGAAGGATGATCCGGCGACCAAGGAGATCCGCGAGGAGGTGAAGAAGAGCGCCTGCGCCCGCTTCCACACCGTGCTCGGCCCCGGCGCCGACAGCGCCCATGCCAACCATGTGCACGTGGACCTGCGCGAGCGCCGCAGCGATTTCCGCATGTGCCAGTGGAACGTGAAATAGCCCGCCGCGCTCGCCTTCACGCCTGTCGCCGGCGCTTGCGTGCATTCGCATGCCTGCCATGATGGCGCGCTATAGCGTTTCAGTGTTTCATGGAAACACAGAAACGCTCTAACTCTTTGATAGAGAATGTCTTGCGGCTTGGATTGCGAAGCAATCAAAGCCGGACATGCTCTAGCCTCCGGCATCCCCGTTAAGGATATGGACCCGTGAATGTGACCCCCGATCCTGAACGCCTCGCCATCATCGCCGCCTGCATGGACAGCTACGATGTGGGCGAAGCGGATGCTGAATGGCCGAACAACATCATCTCGCGCTTCGCCGCGGTCCATGGCGACGGCACCATCGCCCGGCAGGGCGAGGCGGTCGCCCATGAGGTGGATGCGGCCGAGGTGGCGTTGTGCGCGGCCCTCGCCATGGAGGCTGCCGGCCTCATGGGCGAAGCCGGCGTCGGCATGGGCTCCGAGGCGGACGATCCCTTCCGCCCCTTCTCCGTGCCCGGTGGGCCGGCCCCGGCCATCGACGAGGCGCTGGTCCGCGCCCGCTTCGGCGGCACGCTGTTTCCGCAGGCCACCCTCACCGTGGAGCCCCTGGCGGAAGACACCGTATGGTGGCGGGAGGTGCTGGCGGACGGGGAGGGCATGGATGACGCCTATTTCGCGCCGTGGCGGGCGATGATGGACTGGTTCCGCCGGAACCCGGCCTTCGTCGCCACAGCCTTCGTGCGCATCGGCGACGCGCAGGCGCTGTACGAACTGCCCGAGGCGGCCTATCCGCCGGGCACGGTCATCACCGGCTGCTGCCTGCCCCGCCTCGCTCTCGGCCTCACACCGAAGGGCAGCCTCACCGGCCTCTTCGGCCATGTGGTGCGCACCTGAAGGCGCCTGCTGATCAGGGCATCAACGGCTCCGCGCTGCGATCCTCCCCCATCTCCGCCCGCGCGCGCACGGCGTCGCGCCTGGGCGAGAGCTGGAACAGGCGGCCGTATTCGCGGGTGAATTGCGATACGCTCTCATAGCCCACCGCGAAGGCGGCCTGGGTGGCCGAATGGCCCTCGTCCAGCATCAGCCGGCGGGCCTCGATGAGCCGCAGGCGCTGCTGGAACTGGCCCGGCGAGAGCGAGGTCATCCGCTTGAAATGCTGGTGGAAGGCGGTGACGCCCATCCCCGCCGCCCGCGCCAGCCGCTCCACCGGCACCCGCTCGCGAAACGCCTCGCGCAGGATGGCGATGGCGGCGGCGAGCCTACTGGCATGGCTCTCGGGGGCGGCGAGCGCGCGCAGCTCCGCGCCGTGGCGGCCGGCCAGCAGCCAGTAGTGCAGCTCCATCATCAGGCCCGGCCGCAGCAGCGGCACCGCCTCCGGCCGCGCCAGCAGTTCCATCAGCCGCGCGGCACAGCCGAGCACATGGGCGTCGGTGTCCTCGGTGAAGACGGTGCGGGCCGCCGCGAGCCGCTGCCCGGGGGCGGCACCGGCCTGCGCGGTCACTTCGCGCAGCAGGCTCATCTCCAGCTCCACCGCGATGGCCATATAGGGCGCCTCCGGGCGCGCCGTCACGATTTGGCCCACCACCGGCAGATCGGCGGACACGATCACCGACTGCCCGGCGGTGACGAGGCGCATCTCGTTGCCGATGGTGAGGCGCTTGGTGCCCTGCAGAATGAGGCAAATGAGCGGCCGGTAGATGGAATGCAGCTCCCCGCGCGGAACCGTGACGTGCATCATGCGCAGGCCCGGCACCGGCGTGAGCGTCAGGCCGTCAGCATTGGCATGGGCTTGCGCGTGCCGGCCCACGGCGGATTTCAGCATGTGGAGGGTATCGTCGCTCATGGCGCTGTTATAGCAGGGCGAGCGTGGCGCATCACCTGTCCTGAAGGATCAGGCAAATATTCCGCAGCGTCAGGCAAGCGGCGCCGGCGGGAGCTGTGGCTGGATGGGGCTCGCCATCCCACAGGAGATATCGCCATGTCCGGCCAGCCCGAATTCCCCCGCCGCTCCCTTCTCGCGGCCGCTGCCACGATCACGGCGGCTGCCGCCACCCTTGGCGCCGCCAGCGCCCAGACCGCCGGTGCCACGCCAGCTCCCGCGCCGAGCGCCAGGGGCAAGGTCGCGCTGGTCACGGGCTCATCACGCGGCATCGGCGCGGCGACCGCCAAGCGCCTCGCCCGCGATGGTTATGCGGTGACGGTGAATTATGTGAAGAGCCGCGATCTCGCGAGCGCCGTGGTGAAGGAGATCGAGGCCGCCGGTGGTCGGGCCATCTCCGTACAGGCGGATGTGGCCGATCCCGCCGCCGTGCGCCGCCTGTTCGAGGAGACCGCGAAGGCCTTCGGCGGTGTTGACGTGGTGGTCAGCAATGCCGGCGTCATGCGCCTCGCGCCGTTCGGCGAGATGTCGGATGCCGACTTCAACCTGATGATGGACGTGAACGTGAAGGGCAGCTTCAACGTGCTGCGCGAGGCCGCCCGTCGGGTGCGCGAGGGCGGGCGCATCTTCACTCTGTCGTCCAGCATCGTGGAGCTGCGCAGTCCCACCTATGGCCCCTACACCGCCAGCAAGGGCGCGCAGGGCTATTATGCCAGCATCCTCGCCAAGGAGCTGGAGGGCAAGATGATCTCGGTGAACGCCATCGCGCCGGGCGTGGTGAACACGCCGCTGTTCACCGATGGCAAGACGCCGCAACAGATCGCCGGCTTTGCCGCCCGCACGCCCATGAAGCGCCTCGGCGAGCCGGCGGACATCGCCGGCGTCATCGCCACCTTGTGCGCGCAGGATGGCGGCTGGATCAACGGCCAGACGGTGTTCGCCAACGGTGGCATCGTGTGAGGCGAGGGGCGGGGCGCGCCGGGGAGGCTGGCGCGGCCCTTGCCTGCTGCGACATCTGCGGTTCCTTTGGCATATGAAGGGGGTCTCACGTTCTGGCACGTATTTGAAGGTTGATCCCGCGCCCTGTTCTGATCTGATGTCCGGATTGCCGCGCGCGGGGTGGGCCGGGCCAGATGACGACCGCTGTTACAGAATATATGGAGCAATACAAAAACGCGGTGCGATGGGTGGAGGGCATGCCCTTCCGCTGGGCGCGCAATGTGGGCGTACCGGGTGTGCTTCTGGCGATCCCGCTGGTGCTGCAAGCCTACATGGCCGGCAATGCCAAATGGCTCGGGCTGCTCTTCTTCCCGGTCGGATTGACCGTGCTGGGCGGCTTGAGCGGCTTTGTGGCCAGCCTCGCGTTGATGCGCGCCCTCAAACGGGGACGCGAGGCCGCGCTGCGGGCGGTGCCGTTGGCGGCCATCCTCGGCATGATGGCAGTGGCTGGGGCCAACGCGCTGGTCGGGCTGGTCGGCGTACTGGCCTCCGGCACCCAGGGGCGGATTCTCGAGGAGATGGTTGAGAGGCCGGGCAGGCCAGTTGGGTTCATTGCTGCTCTTCTGCTCATTCCCGTGGTGGTCGGGTTTCCGATCTCGCTTTTCTCCCGTCGTGGCCTGCGCAAGGCGTTGGACCTGGACACCGGGGACCGGGTTGCGCGCCGCTACATGGAAGAGCTGGAAACGGCGGATCAGGAGACGCTGAAGTCCGAGGCAGGTGCGGCGGCGGAGGGGGATGTGCAGGACGCACCTGCATCTGCCCTCTCGCCACCCCCTCTGCCCTCCGGTCCCCAGCCGCCGCCGCTGCCCTCCACCCAACGCCCGCCGCTCCTGCCGCCGGGCCATGACGGCAAGCACCGCCGCTTCAACAATTTCATTGCCCGCCACTGGCGGGGAGAGCTGTCGTTGCCGGTGTCCTATTGGGGCATCTCCTTCCTGGGCGCCATCGTCGTGGCGGCTGTCAGCGCGCTGATGGCGTTCCTGTTCGACGTGGACAAGGGCTATGAGCCGCGCGCCATCTTCTTCATGCTGGCGCTGGTCTGGGCCACGGTAGTGGTGGTGGCCGTTTGGCAGGTGGTCGGCACCTGGCGCTCGGCCGGCACTTATAGCCGCCAGCGCCGGGCCATGGGCCGGCGCACCGCGTGGGCGGTGGTCGCCCGCGTCATGCTCGTCCTGACCGTAATCCGCGCGGGCGTGACCTTCGCCGATACGGGCATTCCGCAATTGAGAGAAACCTACAAGATGGCCTTCCGGGGCGATCCGGACATGCCCGCCTATGCGCTGCGCGTCATGCGCAACGGCACGGAGATGGAGGTCTCAGGGGGCTTCAAATACGGCCTGACGCAGGATTTCGAGAAAGTGCTGGCGGCGTCGCCGCAAGTGCGCGTGGTGCATCTCACCAGCGTCGGCGGGCGGCTGGGCGAAGCCGCCAAGCTGGGGGAGGTGATCCGCGCACACGGGCTCGACACCTATGTGTCGGCCCATTGCGAATCCGCCTGCACGCTGGCCTTCGTGTTCGGCGGGCGGCGCTGGGTGGCGCCGGACGGCAAGCTGGGGTTCCACGGGCCGAGCTTCGCGGGCCTGCGCGGCGCGCAACTGGCGGCGAGCCGGCAGTCCATGAAGGCGGACTATGTCCGTGCCGGCATTCCGACCGCTTTCTTGGACCGGGCTCTGGCCGTTCCCGGCGACGACATGTGGTACCCGCCCCTGCCGGAGCTGCGCATGGCGAAGGTCATCACCGATGTGGCGGCCCGGGGGCAGTTCGCCGTCTCGGGCTATGGCATGATCCTGACGCGGGAGAAGATGGCGACGCTTCTGGCGGACTCGCTGCCGCTCTACGCGGCCCTCGAGGCGCGCATGCCGGACGCCTATGGCACGCTGGTGGATGGCTTCTTCGAGGGCTATCAGAGCGGCCTCACGCAGCCGGAGCTTTACCATCACCTCGATGAGAAGGTGCTGCCGCTCCTTCTGGCCGCCAAGCGTACGGCGTCGGACGATGTGGTGGTGGCCTATGGCCGTCTGGCGCTGGATCAGTATCTGGCGTTGCAGCGCGATCCGGCCCGCTGCTATCGCTTCATTTCGCAGGGGGCGGAAGAGGACGGGGCGAGCGCGGCTTCCCTGCCGCCGGCTCTGAAGGAGCGCGCTCTGGAGCTGGCGGCGCAGGCGGTGCTGTCTTCCGCGCCACGGCCGGAGCCGGACCCGAAGGCCACCGATGCCGCCTTCCGGCGGGTCTTCGCCGCCCTGCGCAAACAGTATGGCGCGCGGGTGGATGTGCTGGAACAGTCGGATGTGCCGGCGGCGCGGCAGGCGGATTATTGCGCCATGGTCATTGCCATGCAGCGGGAGATTCTGGCGTTGCAGCCGGCAGAGGCGGCATTGCTGCTGCGGGAGACGCAGGCGCAGTGAGGCGCGCAGGCCAGTGCCCTCTAAAGCTGCCGGCCGAGGTTTTCCGCGAAGGAGAGGATGTGCGCGCGCATGGCGGCTTCGGCGCCGTCCGCGTCGCGGCGGGCGATGGCGTCCACGATGGCGGCGTGCTCCTCCACCACGCGGTTATGGTGCTCGTGCTCGCGCAGCGACAGGAACCACACCCGCTGCGAGCGGTCGTGCAGATTGCGCAGGATGTCGCCCAGAACCATGTTGCGGGCAGCAGCCGAAATGGCGCCGTGGAAGCGGCGGTCGAGAGCCATCAGCGTGTCGGGATCGCCGGCCTGCGCCGCCGCCCGGCCGCGCGCGAGGGCGTCGTTCAGCGCACCGAGAACGGCATAGTCGGCCCGTTCCGCCGCGAGGCGGGCGCAGAACCCCTCGTTGAGCAGGCGCACGGCGACCATGTCCTGCACTTCGTCGCGCGTGATGGGGCGCACCATGATGCCCTTGCGGGGCAGGATCTCGACGAGGCCGTCATGCATCAGCCGGTCGAAGGCCTGGCGCACCGGGGTGCGGCCGAGGCTCAAGGCGGAGGAAACCTGCGCTTCGCTCAGCGCCTCACCGGGCCGGAACAGGCCGGTGATGATCCGCTGCTTGATGATCTCGTAGGCTTCCTCGCGCAGCGAGCGCGGCGCCTCCTCAGGCTCGAGGGAGCGGAAGGAGGCGCCGTTCGCCTGCATGCTCAGCCGTTCACCGGCAGCACGACCACGTCATAGCCGTGGCGGATGGTGCGCTTCAGCACCGGGTCTTCCATCTCGAACTCGAAGCGCTCGGCCGGGCGGATGCCGCCGTGCACGGCGAACGTGCCGCAGAACATCACCGAGCCGGCGGAAAGATCCGCGCCCGAGAAGCCGGCCACGACCTCGTCCGGCGGCAGCATGGAGTTCACGGTGCCTTCCTGATAGAGCACGCGCTCACCGTCGATGATCGCGAACGAGCGCAGGATCAGGCTGTCCCAGTGCGGCAGCACGTCGTCCAGCACCCACAGCTCGGGGGCGATGGGCTTGTCGCACATCTGCTTGGAGACGGTGATGCCATAGGTCTCGACCTTGCGGTCGGTATGGTCGGAGCCGACGCCCAGATAGCGCTTGCCGCCCACGTTCACCAGCATGAACTCCACCTCGCCGGAGGAATCCGGGCCGGTGTTCTCCAGCACGGTCGCGGTGGTGAAGCGGGAGGTCGAGCAGCGGTAGTAGATCGGGGTCGAGGCGGGGCGGGCGACGCCCAGCTCTTCCAGCTCGACGATGTGCTTCTCCAGCGCCACCTTGTCCCGGCCGGTCCAGCCGGCGATGACCGCGGTCGTGATGTCCAGGGTTTCCTGCCGGCTCGTGCCGCCGGAATGGATGGTGAAAGTGAGCGCGGTGCCCATGATGGCGTGTCCTTGGAAGAGGGTCGTTGCCCGATAAGAATAGGGGGGACCGGCGGCAGGGGGGAGGGGGAGCCGCCGGTCCCGTACTCGCAGGCCTTATTCAGGCATGCGGGTGTCGAGAAGGGTCCACTTGCCGCCCTTGACCTCGAGAATGTAGATCGGCTTCACGGCGTCGCCGTCCTTGAAGGAGATCTTGCCTTCCAGGGCGTCGAAGTCCTTCAGCTTGGCCAGCTCGTCGCGCACCGCGGTGCGGTCGGAGATCAGCTTGTCCTTGGTGCCGGCCACTTCGCCGCGCTTCATCGCCTCGGCATAGAGATAGACGATGTCGTAGACAGCGGCGTCCATCTGGTTGGGCTCGGTGCGGGCGATGCCGGCAGCCTTCGTGCGCTTGGCGAACTCGGCCGAGAAGGCCTTGGTCTTGTCGTTCACGTCGGGGAAGAAGGTGGTGCCGATGGTCAGCGTCTCGCCGGCGCCGTCCATGCGCTTGGGAAGCTCCGGATCAGCGATGGTGGTGCCACCGATGACGCGGGTGTTCACGCCCTGGCGCTTCAGCTCCTTGGCCAGATTCACGGCGCCTTCCGGGGGCGAGCCGAGACCGACGATGTCGGGGGCCATTTCCTTCAGCTTGGAGACCTGGGGAGAGAGGTCGAAGGCGGAGAGCTGGAAGTCCACCGAGCCCTTGGCGGGGACGGAATACTTCTCGAACAGCTTCGGCACCACGACCGTGCCCATGGACTTGGACACCACGTCGTCGGTGGCGTAAGCGGCGGCGCCGGAAGCGGCCGGCAGGTTCTTGGACTTGATGGAGGCCATCACCTGATCGAGGACGATGCCCTCGTCGGTGGTGTTGCGGAAGCCGTAGGAGAAGCCCTTGGTGAGGCCCGGGGCCGAAGAGGCCATGGACATCTGCGGGATGCCGGCGCGCTCGCCCACCGGGAAGGTGGTGCGGATCTCGGACGAGGAGAACGGGCCGATGACGGCGATGGCGGCATCGTCGTCGGCGAAGCGGCGCAGCGCGGTGGTGGCCTGCTTCGGATCGCCGGCGGTGTCGAACTTGACCACCTTGATCTTCTTGCCGTTCACGCCGCCCTTGGCGTTGATCTCTTCCACCGCGAGATCGACCGCGATCTCGTTGGTGCCGGCGAGGCTCACATAGGGGCCGGACTTGGCCATCATGTAGCCGAGGATGAGTTCACCATCGGCACGGGCGGCCATGGCGCCGGCCGAGACGGCGGCCAGCAGGGTTGCACCAAAGACAAGCGACTTCTTCATTGAACCGGCTCCTTGTGGAAGGGGGGTCGTCAGTGAGAGGGAGTACCTTCGCCGAGATAGGCCTGTTGCAGGCGCGGATCGGCGGCGAGGGCCTTCGGATCGCCGGCCATCACCACGCGCCCGAGTTCGAGCACGGTGGCCTGATGGGCGACGCCCAGCGCCTTGCCGGTGTTCTGCTCCACCAGAAGGATGGAGAGGCCGTCACGGTTGAGTTCCTTGATCAGATCGAAGAGCTTCGAGACGAACAGCGGCGAAAGGCCGAGGGAGGGCTCGTCCAGCATCATCAGTCGGGGTTTCGCGAGCATTGCACGGCCGATGGCCAGCATCTGCTGCTCGCCGCCCGAAAGGCACGAGGCCAGCATGTGCCGGCGCTCCGCAAGGTTCGGGAAACGTTGATAAATCGCGTCGATCTCGGCTTTCACTCTGGTTGTGTCGGTGCGCATATGCGCGCCCAGCTGGAGGTTCTCCTCCACAGAAAGCGAGATCAGGATGCGCCGGCCTTCCGGCACCAGCACGAGGCCGGAGGCGATGCGGCTGTGGGTGGGTGCGCGGGTGATGTCCGCGCCGCTGAAACGGATACCGCCAGCCTTCAGCGGCACGGCGCCGAGGATGGCGCGCAGCAGCGTGGACTTGCCGGCACCGTTGGCGCCGAGCACGGTGACGATCTCGCCCTCGTTGACCGTCAGATCAACACCGGACAGCGCGGTCACGCGGCCGTAATTGACCTCGATGGCGGAGACTTCCAGAAGCGCCATCGGCCTCACTCCTCGTCCGAGCCGATATAGGCTTCGCGCACTTTCGGGTCCTTCCGCACGACGGACAGCGGCCCCTCGGCGATCTTCTCGCCGAAGTTCAGCACCACCACGTTCTCGCAGATGCTGTCGACGAAGTGCATGTCGTGCTCCACCACCAGCAGGGTCAGGCCGGAGGCGATCAGCGCCTTCAGGTGGTCGCGCAGCGCATTGGTCTCGCTGGGGTTGAGGCCGGCGGCCGGCTCGTCCAGCATCAGCACGTTGGCCCCGGCGAGCGTGGCGCGCACCAGATCGATGCGCTTGCGCACGCCATAGGGCAGGGCGCCCACCGTCTCGTCCGCATACTGGCCGAGCCCGCTCTCCTCCAGCGCGCGACGCGCCTCCCGCTTCCACTTGTGGTTGGGGATGAGGCGATAGGGGGTGATCAGCGCGCAGAGCGAGGAGGCCCGCACATGCTGGCCCACCAGCAGGTTTTCCAGAACCGAGAGATGGCCCATGAGCCGGATGTTCTGGAACGAGCGGGCGACACCGGAGCGGATGCGCTGGCGCGAGGGCATGCGGGTGATGTCGGTGCCGTTCACATGGATGGAACCGGCATCGATGCCGTAGACGCCGCTGACCAGATTGAACACCGTGGTCTTGCCGGCGCCATTGGGGCCGATGAGGGCCGTGGCGTGGCCCTTGGGCACGGTGAACGACAGGTCGCGGATGGCGCGCACGCCGGCAAACGACTTCTGCAGGCCCTTTATCTCAAGGGCAGGGGTGGCGGCGGTCATGCGGACGCTCCCTTGCCCTGAGCTTCGGTGCCCGCAGCAGCCTTGGGGCGGCGGCGGAAGATGCGGAACAGGGAGGCGGTGATGAGCCCCTGCGGACGCAGCGCCATGAAGACGATGATGAACATGGCGAACAGGGCATAGCGCCACTGCTCCGAGGCGCGCAGCAGCTCCGGCACCAGCGTGAAGAAGGCGGCGCCCACCAGCGGGCCCCACACGGTCTGCGTGCCGCCGAACAGCACATAGAGCACGGTGTAGACCGAGAGCAGCACGGAGAAGTGCTGGGCCTCGATGAAGTTGTAATGGTGGGCGTAGAAGGCGCCGCCGAAGCCGGCCACCGCCGCGCCGAGCGCGAAGGCGGACACCTGGATGCCGCGCACCGAAATGCCCATCAGGTCCGCGACCGTCGGGTCGCTCTTCACGGCGGTCAGATAGAGCGCATAGCGGGTGCGGGACAGCAGCACCATGAACAGCGTGACGCCGATGGCGGCCGCGAACACCACATAAGGCGAAGCGAACTCGGTGACGGGATAGCCGGCGGCGCCCCCCACCACTTCGAGGTTGAGGAAGATGGCGGCGATCACCTGCCCGAGGGCGAAGGTGGCCAGCGCCAGATAGATGCCGTGGGTGCGCAGCACCGGAATGCCGATGAGGATGCCCACCAGACCGGCGGCGGCGCTGCCGATGGGGATGGCCATCCACATGGGCCACATCATCTCGTTGGTGAGATAGGCGGCGGCATAGGCGCCCACCGCCATGAAGCCGGCGATGCCGAGATTGAGCTGGCCCGCCGCCATGGGCAGGTAGACGGCGTAGGCCGCCATGACATTGAAGGCGAGGACGACGAGGACGCCGGTCAGATAGCCGCTCATCACAGCTTCTCCCGCGCAGGCGGACGGCCGAGCAGGCCCTGTGGCCGCAGAATGAGGATCACCAGAAGAAGTCCATAGACAGTGATGTTGACCACGTCGGCGCCGATGAAGCTCACCGAGAGCACCTCGGCGAGGCCGATCAGCAGGCCGCCGATGACCGCGCCCCAGATGGAGCCCATGCCGCCGATGATCATGGCGGCAACAGCCTTGAAACCGATGCCCTCGCCCATGAAGGGCGTGACCTGCTGGTAGTTGATGGCGAACAGCAGGCCGGCCAGCGCCGCCAGCAGCGCGCTGCACACGAAGAGCTGCGGCACGAGGCGCTCGATATTGATGCCCATGAGCATGGCCGTCTCGCGGTTCTCGGCCACCGTGCGGATACGGCGCCCCGCATTGGTGGTGCGCAGGAACCAGGAGAGCCACGCCACGAGGCCGAGCGAGATGGCCATGGAGACCAGCTGCACGATGCCGATGACGAGGCCGCCCACGCGCAGGTTCATGTCCGGGAACAGCGCCGGGAAGGCCTGCTGGTCGGAGCCGTAGCGGATGAGCACGAGATTTTCGAGCAGCACCAGGAAGCCGAGGGAGGAGACAAGGGGCACGTCCGCGTCCCCCTCCTTCATCCGTCTGTAGGCGAGCCGCTCCACCAGCAGCGAGACGAGGGCGGCGATGAACAGCGCGCCGGCAGCGGCCAGCAGGAAGGGCCAGCCCATCTTCAGGAAGCCGAAGGTGGCCACCCCGCCCAGCATGAACAGGCCGGGGATGGAGAAATTGAGGAAGTTCAGCACGCCGATGGCGAGCGTGAAGGCCACGGCCACCAGCATGTAGATGGCGCCGAGCATCAGGCCGTTGATGATCTGCTGTGTCAGCATGGGCGGCTCTGGCACCTTTCCTGAAAGGACCGTCTGGGGGACGGCGGGACCACCCGGCCGACCGCCTGCGGACGCAGGGGAAGGTCGATCGGTACGGCAATCAAATTAGATAATAAACAAAGCTAAACGTAAGAGTTGGTCAAGCTGAAATTTCAGGCGGATTTCAGTTCATTTCGCCTCTTGTGACGTCACTTGGGTAACGGCGGGAAAACCGGAGGCTGGGCCTTTCGAGGGCTAGAAAATCCTTTTGCGGCGGGGCTTCGAGGCGCTTGACGGGACGCCGGTATATGGTGGACGTTATTCGGGTGTAATCTGGGGGGATGCGCGTTCGGGTGGCGGGTTCGCGGTGCGGTTCATGGTGAAAGGTGGCCTGAGGCTACCCACTTCCTGTGGACCACGCGACGGATCGGGCACCGGGTCGACGGATTGCCGGCCGCAGACAGCCGATCGGCGCCTCCGGGGGAGGCGGGCCATGGGCTGTGCGGGCCGCGATGCCGGTTTCGGGCGAACTCCGCTCGCAGGCTGCTGCGGGTGACGTCCCGAGGGCTTGACCCACGAACGGCTTGATCCGTTGCGACAGATGCATGTGGTCGGCACCGCTGGCGAGGGCTGGGGTGCACGTGGCGTGTGTGGGCGCTCTGCGTGCGGGTGCCTTCTGTGATGAGGCAGATCGTTTCTGCGCGCGACAAATCCCTTCCCCCGCAAGCGGGAGAGGGCTTTCCGGCAGGTGGGAGCGGAGAGGGCGCTCCCTCTTCGCCCGCACGACAGGTCCCCTCTCCCGCCTGTGGGGAAGGGGGCCAGGGAAGGGCAAGGGAAGGGGCAGAGGGCGTCCGGCATCGGAGCGCCGGGCGGGCTTGATGCGGACGAGCCTGTCGGCGGACGAAGCGTCGGATGAGGAACGGGGCGGGGGAGCCACCTTCCGAAAGGGCTCCGGAAATGCGGCTGCCTTCCGAAAGGGAAGGTTCGGCATCATCCGGCGGCTCCGGGGTGCGTAAACAGGGCACGGTACAGGTACAGGCACAGGACTTGGACGATCGAAAGCACCGGGGGCGGGAGCAAAAGCGACATGGCGTCCATTACGCGCGAAGACATCGCGGATCTGACCGGTCGGCTCTATGAGGCGGCCTATGACGCGGAGGCGTGGCCGGCGGCCATCCGCACCCTGCAGGATGCGTTTCATGGCGCAGCGGCCTGCTTCTGCATCGAGTTCGCGCACCATGCCGACGTGGTGAGCGGCAATTGCGATCCCGGCTATGCCAACCTCTATCTGAACGACATGCTGAACCACAACCAGATCTGGCGCCCCCTCATGGGCGCCGTGGACGGGCTGGTGGCCACCGATCAGTCGTTCATGACCAAGGCCGAGTTCCGCAGCAGCGTCTTCTATAACGAGTGGTACGCCCCGCAGGGCTATCTCGGCTCCATGGCCTGCAAGGTGCCTGCGCCGCAACTGGGCGGCTCCGGCTTCTTCATCGTCACCCGTGGCCGCACGCAGCCGGATTTCGATGCGGAAGACATGGCGGCCATGCGGCTCATGGCGCCGGTGATGATGAAGGTGGCGCGGCTACGCCAGCAGTTCGGCGCGCTGCGCGTGGCCGAGCGGGCGGAGGCGGCGCTGCTGGCCAATGCGGGGGTGGGCTTCGCGCTGGCTGACCATGAGGGGCGCCTGCTGCACACCAGCCCCACCGCCACCGATCTTCTCGCCCGCGCCGGCCTGCTGGCGCGCGGCGACCGGCTCGGCGTGGCGCGCACGGCGAATGCCGGGGAGAGCGTGGGCCGCACCTTGCAGCGCCTGCTGGCGCGGGCCTGCGCGCCGCAGCCGGGCGTTCTGGATGGTGGCAGCGGCGAGCTGATGCTGCGGCCCGATCCCACGCGGCCGGATCAGGTCTATGCGGTGGCGATCAGCCCGGTGCGCGATGCGGAGGCCTATGGTCTTTCGGCGCGGGGCGTCGCGGCGGTGTTCGTGCGTCAGGTGGGCTTTGGCCTGCCGGAGGGGTTCTCGCGCATGACGCGGACCCTGTTCGGCTTTTCCGCCCGCGAGGCGGAGATCGCCGCCTGCCTCGCCGCCGGCGGGGCGCTGAAGGATGCGGCGGCGAGCTGCGGCATCACCATGGCCACCGCGCGCACCTATATGGCGCGCATCTTCGAGAAGACCGAGACCAGCCAGCAAAGTCAGGTGGTCGCCCTCCTGCGCGGCCTCATCCCCGCGCCGGGGTGAGGGAGGCGTGCCCCTGCGCGCGATCTGAACCGGATGTGAGCCACACGGGGGGAGCCGATGGCGGGGAAGCGGCAGGCGATCGTCCTCATTCCCGGCCTGCGCCGGCTCCAGCGCAACGTGCAGCGCGCCGTGCTGGTGGAGAACCTGCTGGTGGACGAGCACGTCCCCCTGCGGCGCTCGGGCACGGACGAGACGGCGGAAATCAAGATCCCCGGCGCATCGGGTGTTCGCCTGCGGGTGGTGGAGGCGCGCGCGGGCGAGGCTGCGCCGCCGGCAGGGCTCGAAAGCTGCGATGTGTTCGAGGCCTATTGGGTCGATCTGCTGCCCGCCGAGGCCGAGACCAAGCCGTTCGTGCGCATGATGCGCGGCTTCGGTCTTCTGTCCTACTGGTTCATCAGCCGCATCTGGCTGGCCGTGCTTTGGGCCACGAGCTGGCAGGTGGCGCTGGGGCTGCTGCTCGGCGGCATCGCGCTCATCGTCTGGTACGCCTCAGTCGTGATCACGGCCGCCAATTGGGTGCTCGACCCGGCAACCGGCGGGGCGATGGCCACCACGTTGCTGGGAATGTTTCCCCGCACCACGTCCGGGCTGCGCTGGCTGGCGGGATGGTGGGGCTGGCCCATGATCGCGCTGCTGCTGCCGGTCACGCCGCTGATGGTGCTGGTGGAGCATGCGCAGGCGGTGCGGGTGCTGCTGACCAATGCGCTGGACGAGCGCGGCGTCGGCCAGCGCAGCCGCATCCGCAAGGCGGTGGGCGACGTGCTCTCCGCCGTGGCCGGGGCGAGCGACGAGCAGGGCCTGCCGTCCTATGACGTCATCACCGTGGTGGCGCACAGTTTCGGCGCGGTGATCCTCATCGACCTGTTGGCGGACTGGCCGCATGACCGCGACTTCGCCCGCATGGAGGTGGTGACGCTGGGCTCGCCCGACAGCGTGCTCGCCGTGCGCTCCCGCTGGCTGCGCGAGGAGACCGCGCGCGTGCTGGCGCAAAAGCCCGTGGCGCGCTGGACCGACGTGTCGGCGGGCAATGACTATCTCAGCGCGCCGGTGGCGGGGCATGCGGCGGCCTATGGCTCACAGGCAAGCCGCCAGTTGGTGCTGGATCAGGGCGGGCTGTTCCAGACCCGCGCCCACGGCGCCTATTTCACCTCGTCCGAAGTGCTGGAATTGCTGCTGGCCCGGCCCGCCCAAGCGCCCGCGCCCCACACTCCGCCCGAATAGGGCCGGAACAGACGGCCTGCCGCGTGGATTGCGGCGTCACCAAGTCAGCGGTGTTTTAGCCCTCCATTTGTCCTCCATTTGGTGGATACCGCCATGCCCGTATCCAGCATAAGTTCATGTTCAGTGGCTATATGCTTGGCGGTGGATCTTGCGGGGGGCGACCCCGGCAGGCGGCCCGTCCGGGCATATGGGAGAGCCACTGGAGTTTCGGGGGACGTGCCGCGGGCGGCCGTTTCCTGTTCGGGCTCCCAGCCTGGGGACACCCCGTTCGCGGGGTGCAAGGGGAGAAAACGGCCGGCCTGCCGTAGGCCGGCCGTTTTATTTTGCCCGCCTGTCCACGCCGGGACTGCCGACGCCGGGGCTGCCCGCACCGGAACTGCCCGCACCGGACCTTCCGTGACATGAAAACGGCCGGCTGCGGGGCGCAGCCGGCCGTCGTCTTCCCCCGGGCGAAACGGGGACAGCTACATTTCCAGCGGGCGCTGAAGGCCGTGGAAATCGGCCATGCGCGCGGTGGATGAGCGCATGGAGCCGGGGCGGGATAAAAGGCTGTCCAGCGCCGGCTGCGACGGCTCGATGAGGGCGTCGAGGAAGGTCTGCGCCCAGTGGTCGATGTCATTGTCGGTGAGCACCGCCATCATGCGCTGGTAGCGGTCCTGCCGCTCCTTCAGCGGCATTTCCAGCGCCCGGCGCAGGGCGAGGGCCACGCCCTCGATCTCGTGCGGGTTCACCATCAGCGCCCCGCCGCCCATCTCCGCCGCCGCGCCCGCGAACTGGGAGAGCAGCAGCACGCCGGGATCATTGGGATCCTGCGCCGCCACGAATTCCTTGGCGACGAGGTTCATGCCGTCGCGCAGCGGCGTCACCATGGCCACGTCCGCGACCCGGTAGAGGCCGGCCAGCGCCGAGCGGGAATAGGTCTTGTTGACGTAGCGCAGCGGCGTCCAGGAGACGTCGCCGAACTCGCCGTTGATCTGCCCCGCCTTGGTGGAGATGTAGCGGTCCATCTCCGCATATTCGGGCACGGCCGTGCGGCTCTTCGGCGTGATCTGCACGAACGTCACCTTCTCGTGCCATTCGGGCGTGGTGCGCAGCAGGCTCTCGAAGGCTTCGAGGCGATTGGGGATGCCCTTGGAATAGTCGAGGCGATCCACGCCCAGCACCATCTTCTTGCCGCCGAGGCTGGAGCGGAAATCCTTCATGAAGTTGGTGCGCATGGCGTGGCGGGCACGGCGCGCGAAGCTCTCGGTCTCGATGGCCACCGGGAAGGCGCCCACCTTCACCCGCCGGCCGCCGATGTCATAGGCGCGGCGATCGGCGGTGGCCTGTCCGCCACGGGATTCCAGATAGCGGCCGAAGTTTTCCTTGTCGCTCTCGGTCTGGAAGCCCAGCAGATCGTAATGGGCCAGCGCGCCGATGATCTCGCCATGGCGCGGCAGCGCCTGGATCAGCTCCGGCGGCGGCATGGGGATGTGCAGGAAGAAGCCGATGCGGTTCTTGTGCCCGCGCTCACGCAGATACCGGGCCAGCGGCATCATGTGATAGTCGTGCACCCAGATGATGTCGTCCGGCTCCAGGATCTTCGAGACATGGTCGGCGAAGATCTTGTTGACCCGGATATAGCCCGACAGATCGGAGCGGTGGAACTCGGCCAGATCCACGCGATAGTGCAGGATCGGCCACAGCACGCGATTGGCGAAGCCGTTGTAATATTCCTGGTAATCGTCCTCTTTCAGGTCGATCACCGCGTATTTGACGCCGTTGCGATTGGAGATGGCGGGGCGCTCGGACGGCTCCTCGCTGATCTTGCCGCTCCAGCCGAACCAGATGCCGGAACGCTCCTTCAGCGCCGCGTTGACGGCGACCGCAAGGCCCCCGGCGGCGGTCTTGCCGGCCTCGGGAACGGCAACGCGATTGGATACGACGATCAAGCGCGACACGGTCAGTTCCTCCGGGCGGTTTCGGCGAGGGTCTCAAGGAGGGCGCGCACGTCCTCCGCCTGGGGCAGCACCGCATCGGCGATGGGCAGGTCACGGCCGACGGACACCACCACGCCGCCCATGTCCTTCATGACGGCGAACGCCGCCTCGTCGGTCACGTCGTCGCCCATGAACACGGGCGTGCGGCCGGCGAACGCGGGCATCTGCATGAACTGGCGCACGGCCGAGCCCTTGTCGTGGCTGGCCCGCTTGACCTCGAACACCAGCCGGCCCGGCAGCAGCGAGAGGCCGTTCCCGGCCTCGCTGACAAAACGCTCAAGAAGCGATTTCAGTTCGGGTCCGGCCTCCGGATTGAGGCGATAATGCAGGGCGACGGTGGATTTCTTGTCCTCCACCAGCACGCCTTCGATGTGGCGGGTCAGGTCCACGAGGCCGTGGCGGATGTCCTTCTCAAGCTCCGGGCTCTGGCGGTCGATCTCGGCGTCCGCCGACAGCCGCATCTCGCCGCCATGCACGCCGGATGCGGCAAGGCGGAGCGGGGAGAAGAGGGCGTCGAGACCGGCCACGGTGCGTCCGCTGACGAGCGCAAGGGCGCCTCCGGTCTCGCGGTCGAGGGTCTCCAGGGTCTTCAGCAGGGTTTTCGGCACGGTGACTGCGTCCGGATGGATCGCGATGTCGATCAGGGTGCCATCTACGTCAAAGAAGAACGCGCAATCGTGCGGGTTCAGGAGATCCTCCAGCGGGAGCGCTGAACGACCATGCGCCTCGGAAGGTGCAAAGGGTGCGTGCATGAAATCCTCTTGGATGAATCGCTTATGAACAACGCGTCGTGCGCGCCACGGTTCCCCCTAAAGTTGAACGAACTTTCGCCAGAATAGGCAGCCGCGGCGCAGATGTCCAATTGCGGCGCAGGCGCGCAGGGGTCGATCATCTCAGGATCAACCCAAATGAAGTAATTGCTTCATCCAACCTCAACCGTCACCGGAACCTGCGACGTGACTCTGCGTTTCCCTAGCGAACAACGGAGATAGGCTCATGCTTGGCTATGGATCGCGATCCTCGACCAACGATATTTCCCGCCAGATCGATGCGCTGAAGACGGACATCGCGAAACTCGGCGAGGCCCTCGCCGGGGCGGCGGAGGAAAACACCCGCCAGCCGCGCAAGGATGCGGCCCGCTATGCCAGCCGCGCGCTGCATGTGGTGGAGGACGGCGCGCAGGCGCTGGCCGCCAGCGGCTTCTCCCTGGCCCGCGACGGCAGCCGCTCGGCGGCGCGCTCCATGGGCCGCACGGTAAACCGCGCCGAGGGCCTGGTAAGCGCCAATCCGGGCACCGCCGTTCTCGCGGCGGTTGCCGTGGGCTTGACCGTGGGAGCTGTATTGTATGCCATGGCGGCAGGTGAGCGCGCCTCGCGCCGCTGATGGCGGGCCGGCCTGACGGCGCGTCCGTCGGGGTCGGAGGTGAGCGACGCCAAGGGTTTTCATGTCGTCGCGGGCTCTGCCTGCGGGGCTGGAAAGCGGAGGGCGCGTCCTGCGGAGGGAATCATCCCGGCCGCAGGGTTGCGCGTAGTTAGAGTGTCAGCGCCACGCGATCGGGAGCATGCTTCCGGGGGCGGCGCAATCCACCGGCCAGGCCGGCGACGACTGAAGGGAGAGTAGTTATGAAGGGTGCTATGGTGGTCCTCGCTGCCGCGTTGGCTCTGGCCGGCTGCAGCCAGTATTCCGAATCCGACCGCGCTGTGGGCGGCGGTCTCATCGGTGCGGGCGCGGGCGCCCTGATCGGCGGCGCTGCCACCGGCACGGCCGGCGGCGCGCTGATCGGCGCGGGCCTTGGCGGCGTCGGCGGCGCGATTGCCGGCGCGGCCACCACCCCGAACGCCTGCTGGGCGCGCGATGCCTATGGCAATTCCTATCAGGTGCGTTGCCCCTGATCGCTTTCGCGATCACATCTGCGAGATCGGAACGGGGCGCCTTCGGGCGCCCCGTTTGCGTTTGGGGGGGCTTAGCGAGGCGGGAAGTGGGCGCATCGGAGTGGAATGCGCGGGCAGGCGCGACTTCGCCTGATGCCGTGCGCCCGGCTGTGGCCCCTCTCATCGTCCCCGCCCATTTCACCCTCTCCCGCTTGCGGAGGAGGGCAGGGAGGGGGCCGCGGGAAGCGCGGGCGTTGGGGGATGGCTGGGAAGCCGCGGGCACTGTCGGCGCGCGTCCTTTGCCCCCTCCCCAACCCTCCCTCGCAGGCGGGAGAGGGGGCGCGTTGTGCGGGTGGGAAGGGGCGCGTCAGTCTCCCCCGCAGCTAAGAGAAAGGGGCGCGTTGCGTGGGCGCGAAGGGCGCGTGTCAGCCCAGGAGGCCTTGGCGGAAACGACCATGCCTGATGCCGTGCGCCCGGCTGTGGACCCGCTCACCGTCCCCGCCCATTTCACCCTCTCCCGCTTGCGGGGGAGGGCAGGGAGGGGGCCGCGCGTAGCGCGGGAAGCGCAGGGCGTTAGGGGATGGCTGGGAAGCCGCGGGCACTGTCGGCGCGCGTCCTTTGCCCCCTCCCCAACCCTCGCCCGCAAGCGGGAGAGGGGGCGCGTTGTGCGGGCTGGAAGGG
Organism: Azorhizobium oxalatiphilum; assembly: GCF_014635325.1. Lineage (GTDB taxonomy): Bacteria > Pseudomonadota > Alphaproteobacteria > Rhizobiales > Xanthobacteraceae > Azorhizobium > Azorhizobium oxalatiphilum. The sequence continues at coordinate 257,240 of NZ_BMCT01000001.1, forward strand.
ACGCGTCAGTCTCCCCCGCAGCTAAGAAAGGGGCACGTTGCTTGGGCGAGAAGGGCGCGTGTCAGAGTGAAGCGCAAAGACAAAATTACTGAGCGCGCGATCAGACGGGGTGGGATAGAGCCGCTGTCTCCGGAATCAGCCCGTCTGCCGGAAAGTTATCCGCAGGCACCGGCGCGATGCCGGCCAGATCCACGAACACCACGCCATCGGCACCGCACGGCTCCAGCGCCGCTCCCGCCAGCCCCGCGCCTTCCAACTGCTCCACCACGTCGTCCGGCACCGCGATCGGGGCAAGCGGAGCTTCCGCTTCCGCCCCCATCTCCGCCGCCCCCGCCGCGCCCGCATCCTCCAGCACGGCGGACATCATCAGGACCGCCGCCTGCGTCCCGCTCCGCCTGCCGTCCTTCGGCCCGTCCGGTGCTGCCTGCCCGCCCGTCGTCCCCGTCCCCGGCGGGGCGGAGAGCACCGGCACCGCCGGCATCACGCCGTGCGAGGACACCAGCACTTCCACATCCATGCCAAGGAACGCGCCCGGCGAACCGGAGAAGCTGCCCGCCACCGGGACCGCCTGCCGGGGATCGCGCGCCACTGCCACCCGCACCAGATGGTCGGTGCCGATGAGCGCGTTGGTGGGGTCGAAATCGATCCAGCCTGCCCCCGGCAGATAGACGGTGGCCCAGGCATGGGTGGAGCCTGCGCCGAGGAAATCGCCTTCCGCCAGAGGATCGAGCTGGGGGGTGTAGAGATAGCCGGTGACGAATTGCGCGGCGAAGCCCAGCTCCCGCACCGTCTCCATGAGCAGCAGCGCGAAATCGCGGCAGGTGCCGGTGCGCAGCTCCAGCGTCTGCGCGGGCGACTGCGTGCCCTCCTCGTGGCGGGCCTGATAGGTGAAGGTGTCCCGGATCGCCTGATTGATGGAGGAGAGCAGCGCCAGCGTGGGGATGCGGCTGCCGTCCGCCGGCAAAAAGGAGCGGGCGAAGGCTTCCACCGCGCCCTGATCGGGATAGGCGCGGGCAGCGGTGAGGGCGATGTCCAGCCGGTCGTCGCTGGAATAGACGAAGGGATAGAGCGCGGCCTCATTGGAGATCAGCGCCTCCAGCGGCGGCACCGGATAGATCTCCAGCTCCAGCACGCTGTCGACGCGCAGTTCCTCTGCGCCCTCCTTCAGCTCCACCAGCGCGATGGAATTGCCGAAGACGTCATAGACATAGTTCACGTCGGCGATGGGAAAGAGGGTGAGGGTGGCGTCCAGCAGGCGCAGGCCGTGGCTGTCGCGCGGGCGCAGCATCAGCCGGTGCTGGCCGAAGGAAACCGGCTCGCCGTAGCGATAGCGCGTGCGGTGCTCGACGGTGAGGCGTCTCATGGCGGCGTCTCTTTTCCCTACGTTGGAAGGCTGATTTACCGATCAGCCCGGACGGCTGGTCGGTTCAGGCTTCCGGCCGCGCGCTGCGGCACTGGTGTTGGCCGCACACGGCGGCATGGCCCCGACGCTCCGGGCGGCTCGGACGCCCCGGTCGGGTACCCTTTCTACGCAGCACTGGCACGCTTGGGTTACGCGGGATGGTCGGTGCCGTAGGGCAAGGGGTCGAGGCGCGGGCACAGGGGCGACACGGCCCACCCCGGCAGGCTCCCTGATTCCCGACTCAGCGCGAAGTCACAAGTTGCAGCCCGCATTGTCCTGCGGTTGGCCAAAGGTGCAAGCCGGCCATTCTGACAGGAAGCGGGGCCCGGCCGCGAAACAATATTCAGTCCAGCCATGCAGGCCGCGAAATAGCGTCATGGCCGGATCGCTCGCGGGCACGACGGCTGCCCGTCGCTCATCGATAAGGCATCGTCCGGAAATGACGATGGCCCCGGCAAGCCGGGGGCCAAGACCCCATAAAAGACGATGGTCCCGGCAAGCCGGGACCATCGAGGGCGCATGGCGCCGGCCGCATGCGCGGCACCTACTGGGAGTGTTCCGGGGCAGGGCGCCTTTACAGCGCCGGCCCGCGACCGCGCCGCATGAAGCCCATGACGGCGGAGATCAGGAACAGGATGATGGCGACGAAGAAGATGATCTTCGCAATCTCGATGGCGGTGCCGGCAATGGTGGTGAAACCAAGCACGGCGGCGATCAGAGCGACCACCAGGAAGGTCAGGGCCCAACTCAGCATTGTCTCAACTCCTTGAAGATTCAGACCTCTCGCAGAGCGCTTCGTGCTCTAGCGCCGTCGGCTCCACGGGCGGCGCGAGGGTCGGTCTGCGTTGACGGCTTCCCGCCATTGCGCGAACGGGGTGTGACCCGGAGCGTCGCGCCAGTTTCGATAGGCGTCGTCGTAGGCTTCCGCCTGCTGTCGCCTCCACTGCTGATAATCCGCGTCGAGGGCATTCAGTTCCGCCTCTTTCCACGCAAGATATTCAGGGTCGGTGGGTGGCTCCCGGCGCGCGGAGGGCATGGCCTCTTCCTCCCGGTGGAGGGCACCGGGTGGCAGGCCGCCGTCATGGATCAGGCAGGCGCCGGGGTCGTCATAATCCCCCTGCCGGGCGAAGTGGCCGGGGTCGGTCCGCTCCTGCTCGAGGGGGTCGGGTTCGGGCGGATTGAGCCGGCGGTCGCCGCCGGTCGCAAGGTCGGACATGTCCATCTCCGTCAGCACGTTGCTGGACCTGTGCTGTGGGAACTTGGCGGACGCATCGGCGGTTCCACCTTGGTACCGTCCGGTGATGCGAAAAACCTCAGGGGGAGGGGCGGAACAAACCGTCCCTGTCCGCGTTTCCTTGCAACTGTACGCAGAAGGAGAAGCACCATGGCCGCTCCGCGCACGCCCGCTTCCGGGCCACCGCATCGCGATCAGGTCGCTTGGCCGAAGGGCGCAGCACCGCATGGGTCGGCGCCTCACGGCTATGACGACTGCGAGTTCGCTCCCGAGCAGTGCACGCGAGATTTCGTGCGACCCCGCCGGCCGCACGAGGCAGATGAGGAACGCCGGCAATTGCGGATGGCGGACGAAGCCATCGGCAAGCGCACCAAAGAGGACATGAACGCGTATGCCGATGCCAAGTGGGACGAGGATGACGACGTCTCCGTCGACGGCGCATCCCGGCTTTACAAGGACTGAGCCCATGCGGCCCCGGTCTCTTGCGGCTGAGACATCCGGCATCGCGCCGTTCACCATAACGGTCCGGCCGTTCGCGCGAAGGGGTGCCCGCAAGGGATCGACCCTTGCGCCGGGCGGCCAAGCCGTGGCAAATCACAGAGCCGAACTTCGTCTTGCGACGCAAGTCCAGGGCCGAATTTCACAAGCAGGCGGGCAGTCACGATGCGCATGCAGCGCCCGGATCGTCTTATGACGCAAGATCAGAGAGAAGGAGGCGGCATGAAAGCCCCTCATCGGCGAGATATTTCGGCTCGGCAGGACCTGCTTGGCAAGGAATTACGTCAGTTGTTCGATGACTTCACGCAAGAAGACATGCCGGAAGAGTTGCTGAGGCTCGCCGCCCAGCTGCAGGGGGCGGTGGAAACCGATCGCCCTGCCACCGGCGCTGCCCCGGCTGCTTCCGCCTCTACGCTGGACGGTGCCACCAACGGTGCCGCGGCCAAGGGGCCGAAATCCTCGGATCCCGAGATCGCCTGAGGGCGGTCTCCGCTCTCCTTTCCTCCCAGACCGACCACCGAGCCGTTTCCGCCTGCCGCCCCTCCGGGCAGCGGGCTTTTGTGCTTTGGGAAAAGGGCTTCCTGGGGCGGGATGCGCCGACTTTGTTTGCCCCACGGCCGTGAGTGCGACAGGCCCCTTCTCCCGCTCGCGGGGGGAAGGGTGGGGAGGGAGAAGGACGCGCCTCTCAAACGCCGCCGTGCTGACAGGCAGTCATTCCCAAAACTCAAGCGCTCACTATCTGGCTGCAATCAGCGCAGCGACTCGCTGATCATTCCCAAAACTCATACTCTAGCTATGGAGATGGGCGCTTTGGGGCTGCCGCGCGCAGTGAGCCATCGGGCGGACATGTCCCTGTCCATCCGCGTGCCATCCTGTGCCGTCCGTTCGCCGCCATGCGCAAACGCCCGCGTCGCAAGGGTTGCGCGCGGGCGTCAATGGACCATCGGAAGGGGCAAGCGCGTGCCATGCGCGCCTGTCCGTGCGCGCATGTGCCATCGCGTGGTCAAGGATGGATCAGGAGGAGGAGGAAGGCGCGCTGCGGGAGGCCGACAGCGCGAGGGCGTCGGGTTCCACCACGTCGGCGCTGCCATCCGCGCCCATGAGGGTCAGCAGCTTGGCGCGGGCGCGGTTGACGCGGCTCTTGATGGTGCCGAGCGCGCAGCCGCACACATCCGCCGCTTCCTCGTAGGAAAGGCCCGCCGCCCCAACCAGCACAAGGGCTTCGCGCTGGTCGGCGGGGAGCAGTTCGAGGGCTTCCTTGAGGCTTTTGAGCGTCACCGCCCATTCCTGCGCCGGGCCCATGTTGCTGTCCTGCTGGGCCAGCGTGGACATGCCGTCATTCTCGCGCCGGCGCTTGCGGATCTCGGTGTAATAGGTGTTGCGCAGGATGGTGAAGAGCCAGGCCCGAAGATTCGTGCCCGGGTCGAATTTGTCGATGTTCGACAAAGCCTTGAGCAGCGTTTCCTGGACCAGATCGTCGGCTTCCGTGCGATTGCGGGTCAGCGATCGCGCAAAGGCGCGCAGGGCCGGCAGCAGTTCCAGCACCTGGTTTCGCAAATCCGCCGCGCCGGGCGCGTCGGTCTTCTGAGGCAGATCCATGGGGCGTCCGATATCCGCTTCCTCTGGATGATACATGCCCAACCCCATTTGAGAACGAGGCACAGGCTATTGCCGGCCACGCCGATCCTGGACGCAATCCGGAACGCAGCCGTCTGGCCACGTCATCCTATCGTGAAGGGAGCAACGCCGGCCAAGCTCGATCGGTTCCGCACTTTGCTGTGAACCTGATACCGATCGTGCGCGCCAGTCCCGACGTGGTAAAGGATGCCTTGCGCAAGGCATTGCGAACGCACGCGCTTCCGTGTGCGTGACGCAGGGCGACCGCCCGGATGGTGCCGGGCGGTCCTCCAGGACTTCAAGCCGTCAGGTGCGTTCGGTGTTGGTGTTGGAGTGTGAGGCCTGCCCGCCCTTCTGGCCGGCCTGCGAGGCCAGGGAACGGTCCCGCGAGAAGCTGCGGTCCTCGTCGGCGACACTCTGGCCACCCTTGCGGCCCGCCGCCGATGCGAGCGCGCGGTTCTGCGAGAAGCTGCGCTTCTCCGCCGGAACGCTCTCGCCGCCCTTGCGTGCAATGGCCCGCTGCTTTTCCGCGTCCATGGCCGCAAAGCCTCGATTGGACGACCCTTTTGCGCGCGTCTCTGCCATCTCCTTCGCTCCTCGCTGCTTGGTCAGCCTGTGTGACTCGCCTGTCTGACGTGTCTGTTTGACTCTTGGGCACAACGAAGCGGGATGGCTCCGGTTCCGGTCCCCGAACCGGTCGGCGAATATGAAGCGCTGCCAACGGCTTCGCTTCAGTTTGGCCGGATGGAACGATTGTTGTCGCGTGTATGTGATCGCCGATGCACGTTTTCGGCGTTTGGCCGGATCGGCCCTGAAACGGGTCAGGCCTTTGAAGACACGGCGCTATCCGTTCTGGCCGCGGCCACGATCCAGCGCACGAAGGCGGTAATGGCGCCCACCCCGGCCTTGGTCTCGGGATAAACAACATAATAGGCCTTGTCCGAGGTCATGGGCTTGCCGAACAGCTCCACGAGCCGCCCGTCGGCGATCTCGTCGAGGGCCAGAAACCGTGGCACGAGACCGATTCCCAGCCCTGCGGAGGCGGCTTCCGCGATCATGGTGAACTGCTCGAAGCGCGGTCCCTTGAACGGGGCGGGATGGCTGGCGCCGGTCATCTCCAGCCATTCGGTCCACAGATGCGGGCGGGTGGACTGCTGGAGCAGGGGAACGTTTCCCAGCCGGTCCGGCGTGGTCAGGCCGTGCCTGTCCCTGAGCGCCGGGCTGCACACCGGCACCACTTCCTCGTCCATCAGATGCTCGCAGATGGCGCCCGGCCAGACGGGATCGCCATAATGGATGGCCACATCCAGCGGCTCGGCCTCGAAGTCGAAGGGCGCGATGCGGGTGACGAAATTCACCGTGGTGTCAGGAAAGCGGTCGAGAAAGTCCGGCAGGCGCGGCATCAGCCAGCGGATGGCGAAAGTGGGCAGCACCGCCAGTTGCAGCGAACCCGCCCCGCCGCCATAGGTCATGGCCCTCTGCGTGGCCTCGGAGAGCGCCTGCAGCACCTGCCGCACATCCGCCAGATAGAGCCTGCCGCCATCGGTAAGCACCACCTTCTGCCGCACCCGCTCGAACAGCTCGATCCCCACCTGCTCCTCCAGATGCCGGATCTGCCGGCTGACGGCCCCCTGCGTGAGGTGCAATTCCTCCGCCGCCCGCGAAAAATTCTGGTGCCGCGCCGCCGCCTCGAAGGCGGTCAGGGTGGGGATGGGGGGCAGGAAGCGGTGGCGCATGGGATATATTCCAAATGCTCATGGCATTCTGAGTATCTATCGCTTCACTTCCGCGCCAGTAAAGGAAACTCTCTCGTCCGAACGTTCGGGATCATGACGCAAAGCCATGACTAGGGTCTTGCGGTAGGGTTCCGGACCTCTTTGATTTGCGCGGCCGGGGCGTCCCGGCTGCCCGTGTTTGAACCGGAGTCTCCGCATGTCCGCCTTTCCCCGTCCCGGAACCATCGCTGCGGAGGCCCGTGCCATCCTCGATCGCCTCGGCGTGCCCGCGGCGGCCCTGTCCGGTGATCTCCCCGTCCGTTCGCCGCTGACCGGCGAAATCATCGCCTCCATCGCGCAGACCGACGCTGCCGGGGCCACCGCCGCCATCGGCACGGCGCAGGAGGCTTTCCTCGCGTGGCGCGCCATTCCCGGCCCGCGCCGGGGCGAGCTGGTGCGCCTGATGGGCGAGGAACTGCGCGCCGCCAAGGCCGATCTCGGCCGTCTCGTGACGCTGGAAGCCGGCAAGATCACCTCAGAGGGCCTCGGCGAGGTACAGGAGATGATCGACATCTGCGATTACGCGGTCGGCCTCTCCCGCCAGCTTCAGGGCCTGACCATCGCCACCGAGCGCCCGGACCATCGCATGATGGAGACGTGGCACCCCATCGGCGTGGTGGGCGTCATCTCCGCCTTCAACTTCCCCGTGGCCGTGTGGTCGTGGAATTCGGCGCTGGCTTTCGTCTGCGGCGACAGCGTGGTGTGGAAGCCCTCCGAGAAGACCCCGCTCACCGCGCTGGCCACGCAGGCCATCTTCGAGAAGGCCGCCGCCCGCTTCGGCGGTGTGCCGGCCGGCCTCTCCACGCTGCTGATCGGCGGCAAGGAGGTGGGCGAGGCGCTGGTGGACGACAAGCGCGTGCCCGTGGTCTCCGCCACCGGCTCCACTGCCATGGGCCGGGCCGTCGGCCCGCGTCTCGCGGCCCGCTTCGCCCGCGCCATCCTCGAACTGGGCGGCAACAATGCCGCCATCGTCTGCCCCACGGCGGACCTCGATCTGGCGGTGCGCGGCATCGCCTTTGCCGCCATGGGCACGGCCGGCCAGCGCTGCACCACCCTGCGCCGCCTCATCGTCCATGAAAGCAACTATGACGCCCTCGTCTCGCGCCTGAAGCCGGCCTATGGCTCGGTGAAGGTGGGCGACCCCGCTGCCGCCGGCACGCTCATCGGCCCGCTCATCGACAAGGCGGCGTTCGATGGCATGCAGAAGGCCCTTGAGGCGGCCCGCGCGCAGGGCGGCTCCGTCACCGGCGGCGCGCGTGTCGAGGCCGAAGGGCTGGCCGAGGCCTATTATGTGCGCCCGGCGTTGGTGGAGATGCCCGGCCAGAGCGAAATCGTTCAGCACGAGACGTTTGCGCCCATCCTCTATGTGATGCGCTACAGCGATTTCGACACGGCGCTCGCCCTCCACAACGGCGTGCCGCAGGGCCTGTCCTCCTCCATCTTCACCAACGATCTGCGGGAGGCCGAGCGCTTCCTCTCCGCCGCCGGTTCGGACTGCGGCATCGCCAATGTGAACATCGGCCCGTCCGGCGCCGAGATCGGCGGCGCGTTCGGTGGCGAGAAGGAGACGGGCGGCGGCCGCGAGGCGGGCTCGGATTCGTGGAAGGCCTACATGCGCCGCGCCACCAACACCATCAATTACGGCTCCACTCTGCCGCTGGCACAGGGCGTCACCTTCGACGTCGGCTGAGCCGCTCCTTCCCGATCAGACCCGCCAAGGCAGGATTTCTCCCATGACCGAGCTGAAACCCCGCACCGGCGGCCAGCTGATCGTCGACCAGCTCCGTGCCCAGGGCACGGAGCGCATCACCTGCGTGCCCGGCGAGAGCTATCTCGCCGTGCTCGATGCCCTGCATGATGCCGACATCGACGTGCTGGTGTGCCGCAACGAGGGCGGCGCAGCCATGATGGCGGATGCCTATGGCAAGCTCACCGGGCGGCCGGGCATCTGCTTCGTCACCCGCGGCCCCGGCGCCACCAACGCCTCCCACGGCCTGCACATCGCGGCGCAGGATTCCACGCCACTGATCCTGTTCGTGGGCCAGGTGGAGCGCGGCATGATGGGCCGCGAAGCCTTTCAGGAGCTGGATTATCGCGCGGTGTTCGGCTCCATCGCCAAATGGGTGGTGGAGATCGATGATGCCGCCCGCATTCCGGAGATCATCGGCCGGGCCTTCCGCATCGCCTTGCAGGGCCGCCCCGGCCCGGTGGTGATCGCACTGCCCGAGGATGTGCTGGTGGACGAGGCCACCGTCCCCGACGCGCCTTATGTGACGCCCGCCGAACCCGCACCCACGCCGGCCGATGCCGGAAGGCTCGCCGAGCTGCTGGCCGGCGCCAAGCGCCCGCTGGTGATCCTCGGCGGCAGCCGCTGGACCGACGAGGCCCATGCCGGGATGATCGACTTCGCCGAGCGCTGGCATCTGCCGGTGGCCACCTCCTTCCGGCGCGGCCATCTCTTCCCCTCCGACCATCCCAACTATGCGGGTGACGTGGGCATCGGCCCCAATCCCAAGCTCGCCGCGCGGGTGAAGGAGGCGGACGTGCTCATCCTCGTGGGCGCGCGTATGTCCGAGATGCCGTCCTCCTCCTACACGCTCATCGACATTCCGAACCCCCGCCAGACGCTGGTGCATATCCATCCGGGCGCGGAGGAACTGGGCAAGGTCTACCAGCCGGCCCTCGCGCTGGAGGCGACGCCGGGCAGCTTCGTGGCCGCTATGGCTGCCCATGCTCCGGGCCAGACGCCGCGCTGGGCCGAGGATGTGAAGACCGCCCATGCGGACTATCTGGCCTGGACGGAGACGCCCGCCACGCTGCCGGGCGCCTTCCAGTATGGCGAGGCCATGGTGCATCTGCGCGAGACGCTGCCGCCGGAAGCCATCGTCTGCAACGGCGCCGGGAACTATGCCACCTGGCTGCATCGCTACTACCGGCTGCGCAAGCGCGGCACCCAGCTCGCACCAACCTCCGGCTCCATGGGCTATGGCGTGCCGGCGGCGGTGATGGCCAAGCGCCAGCATCCGGATGTGCCGGTGGTGGCCTTCGCCGGTGACGGCTGCTTCCTGATGAACGGGCAGGAGTTCGCCACCGCCGTGCAGCACGACATCCCGATCATCGTGGTGGTGGTGGACAATGGCATGTACGGCACCATCCGCATGCATCAGGAGCGCGAGTATCCCGGCCGCATCTCGGCCACCCGCCTGAAGAATCCGGATTTTGCCGCCTATGCCCGCACCTTCGGCGGCCATGGTGAGACTGTGGAGCGCACCGAGGAGTTCGCCCCGGCCTTCCAGCGGGCGGTGGAGAGCGGCCTGCCGGCCATCCTGCATTGCAAGCTCGACCCTGAGGCCATCACCCCGGCCACCACGCTCTCCGCCATCCGCACGGCGGCGCTGGCGCGGCAGGGGCACTGAACGACCGGCTCAAGCCGGCGGAAAAGAAGGGCGCCACTCTCGGGAGGAAGGACGCTCCGCAGACTTCCAGACAGGCACGAAAGACGATGGCTGACTTGCATTACGACGTGGTGGTGGTGGGCGGCGCGGCGGTGGGCTCCTCGGTGGCCTACCATCTCGCCGCCAACCCGGACTTCAAGGGCACCATGCTGGTGCTGGAGAAGGATCCCACCTACCAGCGCTGCGCTTCGGCGCTCTCGGCGGCATCCATCCGCCAGCAATATTCGACGGCCATCAATGTGGAGATCTCGCTCTACGGCATCTCCTTCCTGCGCTCCATCGGCGAGCGGCTGGAAGTGGATGGCGACAGGCCGGAGATCGGCCTGCACGAGGGCGGCTATCTCTTCCTCGCCACGCCCGAAGGCGCCCCGGCCCTGAAGGCGGGCCATGAGATCCAGCAGAAACTGGGCGCGGACATCGCGCTTCTCTCGCCGGATGAACTGACGGCGACCTTCCCGTGGCTGTCCGTCGATGGCCTGACCGCCGGCTGCTACGGCCGCTCGGGCGAAGGCTGGTTCGACGGCTATGGCCTCATGCAGGCCTTCCGCCGCAAGGCGCGCTCCTTGGGCGTGGCCTATGAGCCGGTTGAGGCCGTGGACGTGATCCGCGACGGCAGCCGCGTCACCGGCCTTGTGCTGGCGGATGGCCGGCGCATCTCCTGCGGCACGGTTGTGAATGCGGCCGGCGCGGGCGGGCCGGCGCTGGCGAAGGCGGCGGGCATCGAGATCCCGGTGCACAACAAGAAGCGGATGATCTTCACCTTCCGCTGCGCCGACAAGGTGGAGCGCTGCCCGCTGGTGATCGACCCGACAGGCATCTACTGGCGCCCCGAAGGCGACGGCTTCATCTGCGGCCTTGCCCCGCCCGACGCGGAAGACCCGGACAGCACGGACTTCGAAGTCGATCACAGCTTCTTCGAGGAGCGCATCTGGCCGTTCATGGCCGAGCGCGTGCCGGCCTTCGAGCGCATCCGCGTGGGCCGGGCATGGGCCGGGCATTACGACATGAACGCGTTCGATCACAACGCCATCGTCGGCCCGTCACCGGAGCTGAAGAATTTCTTCTTCGCCAATGGCTTCAGCGGACATGGCCTCCAGCAATCTCCGGCCATCGGGCGGGGACTGTCGGAGCTGATCGTGCACGGCGGCTTCCGCACGCTGGACCTCTCGCCTTTGCGGTTCGAGCGCATGGCGGAGAACGATCCGGTGAAGGAATTGAAGGTCGTCTGACGCAAACAAAAGGCCCATGCACGCCAGTGCATGGGCCTTTGTCTTTCAAGGCTCAGCCGCGCCCGATGAACGGCATCTTGGTGGCCATGACAGTGAGGAACTGCACATTGGCCTCCAGCGGCAGGCTGGCCATGTAGACCACTGCCTCGCCCACATGCTTGGCATCCATGACAGGCTCCGGCTTCGTGCTGCCGTCCGCCTGCAGCACGCCGCTCTTCATGCGCTGGGTCATGTCGGTCTCGGCATTGCCGATGTCCACCTGCCCGCAGGCGATGTCATAGGCCCGTCCGTCCAGCGAGGTGGCCTTGGTGAGGCCCGAGATGGCGTGCTTGGTGGCCGTGTAGGGCGCCGAGAAGGGGCGCGGGGCGCTGGCCGAAATCGAGCCGTTGTTGATGATGCGCCCGCCGCGCGGCGTCTGCGCCTTCATGATGCGGAAGGCTTCCTGCGTGCACAGGAAGGGGCCGGTGAGGTTGGTGTTCACCGCCTTCTGCCAGTCCGCCAGTGTCAGGTCTTCCAGCGGGATCGGCGGCGCGCCGACGCCGGCATTGTTGAACAGCACGTCCAGCCGGCCGTACGTGTCCTTCACGGTCGCGAACAGGGCCGCGACGCTGGCGGCGTCTGTGACGTCGGTGACGGCGGCGAGCGTCTCGCTGGGGATCGCCCGGGCAGTTTCTGCAAGCGCATCAAGCCGGCGTCCGGCCAGCACCACCACATAGCCGGCCTTGCCCAATTCCTTCGCCACGGCTCGGCCGACACCGGAACCCGCACCCGTCACGATCGCGATCTTCTTATCCATTGGCGCTCCTCCTAATCGATTTAGGGATAGCGCAGTCGGACCGTCCTGCGAAGGCTCAGGTGGGGATTTCCGAAAGTGCCAGAAGGGCAGGGCCCCGGAGCCCCGCGTCTCAGTCGGAGGCGCGGGCGGCGAGGGCGTCGAAGTCGATGAAGTGGCCGGCGCGATCCCGCTTGGAGGCGAGGTAGCGCACATTCTCAGCCGTCGGCCGGCCGAGCACGCGGCGGTCCGCCGCCACCTCGATGCCGGCCGCCTTCAGGGCTGCGATCTTCTGCGGGTTGTTGGTGATGATCTCCACCGCAGAGACGCCGAGCTGGCGCAGCATCTCGGCCGCGAAGTCGAAGCGCCGCTGGTCCAGATCGAAGCCGAGGGCCGCATCCGCCTCATAGGTGTCGAAACCCTGCGATTGCAGCTGGTAGGCACGCATCTTGTTGGCGATGCCGTTGCCGCGCCCTTCCTGATCCAGATAGAGCAGGATGCCGCCGGAGGTGTCGGCCATGCGCTGGACGGTGTCGCGCAACTGGTCGCCGCAATCGCACTTCAGGCTGCCGAACAGGTCGCCGGTGAGGCAGGCGGAATGCAGGCGCACGGGCACGGGCCGCGAAAGATCCGGCTTGCCGACGATGACCGCCACCTGATCGCGCAGGCCCTCGCCGCCACGGAAGACGACGAATTCGGTTTCCGGTGCGCCTTCCAGCGGCACCGGAGCACGGCCGACCACCTTGAGCGTGCGGGCCTGCAGGCTGTGGAAGGCGGCGATGTCCTCCTTCTCCACATGCAGCAGATGAGGAAGCGCCTCGCGCGCCACCGGCGCCACGATGGCGGCGGGCAGCACAAGGGTCAGGCCCAGCAGGTCGAGGGCGGCAAGGTCGAGCGGGGTGGCGAGTGCCACCGGCGCGTCGATGCGCCCGTCGATCTTGAGGGCCAGCGTCTCGATGCGGGCGAGGTCCATGTCCGGCAAGGCGATGGAGCCGGCACAGGAGCGCGGCGCACCGATGCGGGTCAGCCGCGGGGCAGGGAGCACAAGGCGCGCCAGACCGTTGCCAATGGCGCTGAAGCCTTGGGCGATTTCCGCATCCAGGGCTTCCACCCCGATGACGATAATGGCTTGGTTCTCGTAGCCGATGACCACAGGCCGACCGGAGCGCAGTTCCGAAATGGCGCGCTCGACGTTGGTCCGGGTAGCACCGAAGGAGAGACCGGGTATTTCCACAGGTGGGGACATGAGGGCCTCACGATACGCTGAAAGCCGCAGGTTTGACAGTGGGGTGGAACAGGAAGGAGCGCATTAATGTACTTTAGAAAGGGTGTTCAGCTTCTCGCTGTGGAATTCGCATCCCCGGTGACGGCGCGTCCGTAACCTTGCTAAGCGTTGTCGCGTTCCGGCTCTGCCCACGAAAAAACCATACGGTGAGGCCCCTTGGATGGATGACCACAGGACGGATTTGGGGACGATCCTCGGCGAACTCAATGCCTTGCCGACCTTTGTGGTGGGCCAACTGGGGCAGTCGCTCGACGGGCGTGTCGCCCTTCCGTCGGGGGAATCCAAATACATCAGCGGTCCCAAGGCGCTGGATCATGTCCATCACTTGCGCGCGATGGTGGATGCGGTGCTGGTCGGCATCGGAACCGTGGAGGCGGACGATCCCCTGCTGACCGTACGTCGCGTGCCGGGCCGCAATCCCGCGCGTGTGGTGCTTGATCCTTCCGGTCGTCTGTCGCCGTCCGCGCGCGTGCTGACGGAAAATGGCGCCCGGCGCCTTGTGATCCGCCGGCCTGCCGCCGGGGCGGTCCTGCCGGCCGGCGTGGAGACGCTGGCGCTGGAGTCGTCGGGCGGCCTCATCCAGCCCGCCGAGATATTGGAAGCGCTACGGGCGGAGGGCCTGAACCGCATCCTCGTGGAGGGCGGCCCCCGCACCCTGTCGGCTTTTCTTGATGCCGGCGCTTTGGACCTCTTCCACATTGTCGTTTCGCCAGTCATCCTCGGGACCGGGCGGACGGGCCTTGATCTCGCGCCCATCGCCTGCCTCGGCAAGGCGACGCGGCCCGCCACCCGTGTGCATGTGTTTCCGGAAGGGGATGTCCTGTTCGCTTGCGATCTGCGACAGGGCGCGCATGGGGAGGGAGCCCATGGAAACGCCGAAAGCGAAAACGATGGCGACAAGACCGTCGGCGAAAGCCCTGCCGGCCACATATGCCCGGCCGGCTAGGTGGATCCACTGGGCCACGGCCATCGCCGTGCTGCTGGTGATCCCGGCCGGCATCGCCATGATGAATCTACCCTCCGGCCGGGCGCAGGATCAGCTGTTCGATCTGCACCGCTCGCTGGGCATCCTGATCCTCACGCTGGCGGTGCTGCGCGTGGTGGCGCGCATCCTCTTCCGCGTTCCGCCGGCTCCGGCCGGCGTACCGCGCTGGCAGTGGCTGGCTGCCAATGTGGTGCACTACCTGCTTTATGCGCTGATCTTCGTCATGCCCCTGCTGGGGTGGGCCTGTTCGTCCGCCTTCGGGGCGAAGGTGCGGGTGTTCGGCCTGTTCACCTTGCCGGACCTCGTGGCGAAGAACGAGGCCATGTCGGATTTCTACGGCCAGATCCATGCGGTGCTGGGTTTCGTCATGGCGGGGCTGGTGGTCCTGCACATCCTCGCCGGCCTCTATCACGGCTTCGTCCGTCGCGATGGCGTCCTATCCCGCATGCTGCCAAGTTCCGGGCGCTGAGCCATTCCCGCAGACGTGTGCGCGGTTCTGCGAAAGACTGTGCGACAAGCCCGTAGCTGAACGACACCCGGCCCGTTTAGCCGTTCAGCCGTTCGGCCAGGCCAGCAGGTCCATGTGGCCGATGCGGCATTGGCGTGCGCCCTGGTGGGCATCCAGCCACGCTTCCAGCCATTTGGGCTGGACAAGGCCGGTCTCGCCGGCCGCGTCCGCCATGCCGGTGGCCAGCGCCGCGATGAGGTCCGCGTCCAGCGGATGATGTCCATCCAACAGCCACGGGCTTTCGGCCGCATCGGTGACATAGCCGAGGCTGTGAAAGGCGTGGGACAGGAGATCGGTGGCGGCGTTGCCCGCCGCCGGCCCGAACCCCTTGTTGATGCGCTGGTGGGCGCGGAAGGCGGCGGCCACGGGCGCATCCGCCTCATGGGGCGGCGACCAGTCGTCCCGCCCGTCGCAGGTCAGCACCGTGAAGAAGACCGCCTTGCACCGGACCACCTCTGACACGAAGCGCTCTATCCAGGGGGCCGACGCCAGATCGAAGAAGGCCGATGAGGTGACGAGATGCGGCCGGCCGGTGGCGATAGCCTCCGGATGGGCGGCAAGGTCCGCCTGCTGGAAGGTCACGCGGATGCTGCGCCCGCCTTTCTCCAGCAGGAGATCATCAGCCCCCCGCGTGCTGTTCTCCGCCCAGTTGGAGAGGGCTTCGGCGGCGGTGTTCAGCAACGCCGTATCATGGTCGATGAGGTGCCAGTGCTGGCGCGGGCCGAGCAGGGGCGCCGTGGCGCGCAGGTTGGCGCCGGTGCCCGCGCCCACATCGGCCACACGCAGGTCATCCTCGGCCCAGAGCAGGGCTTTCAGCCTGCCAGCCAACTCGCGGCTGCGGGCATTGTGGTCGGCCGGCTCCCGCAGGGCCAGCCAGTCGGCGGAGAAGCCGCTCATGGGATGCTCTTCCGGTAAACCCGTCCGAGGACGGCGGCTGCGCGGGTGGCGGTGTCCGCCCAGGTGGGCAGTGTGTGTCCGACCCCATAGGCAACCTCAGCCAGTTCGCGCCGGGCCTCCGGCCGGGCGAGCAGGGTGCGCAGGGCGTCGGTGAGGGCTGCCGTGTCGCCCGGAGGGATCTTGAGGGCGGCCCCGTCCGGCACGGTGTCGCCGGCGGCCCCGCCGGTGGTGCAGATCATGGGCAGGCCCCGCCGCAGCGCATCCGCCAGCACCATGCCGTATCCCTCGTAAAGGGAGGGATGCACGAACAGATCGCAGGCCGCATAGGCGGCGTCGAGCGCCGCCACCGGCACAGCCCCCTTAAGCGCGATGCGATCCTCAAGCCCATGGTGGGCGATGCGGGCGCGCACGTCCTCGACCGTGCCGGGGGCGAAGGTGAGGCTGCCGATGATGGAAAGGTGCCACGGCAAATGCTTCACCTGCGCCAGCGCATCCACGAGGCCGGCGTAATTCTTGCGCGGGATGACCGAGCCGATGGCGAGAAGCCGGGGCGGATCGCCCACTGCCGCTGCCCGCGGGGCCGGCGCCACGCCGGGTTCGGCGATGGCGAGCCGGTCTTCCGGCACGCCGTAATGGGCCACGAGATCGCGGCCGGTGGCGGCGCTGGTGGCGATGACGCCGTCGCAGGCCGCCAGCGCTGCCCGCTCGCTTTCGGCAAAGGCCCGGCTCTGTTCCACCGTCAGACCCGCCTCGCGGGCGAGGGGGTGGTGGATCAGCGCGACGATGGGCCGGCCGGCGGCGCGTAGCACGGTGGTGGGCAGGGCACCGAGCGCGAGCCCATCGATGAACAGGACGGCATCGGGCGGGGTCTGCGACAGCAGGCGTGCGGCCTCCTCCACATCGGCGGGCTCGGGGAAGGGGAAGGCCTCGGGCAGCGACAGCGGCGTGATGGCCACGCCCTGCGTGGGCAGGGCTTCCAGCAGCATGCGATCGTAGACATAGCCGCCCGTGGGGGCGTCGATGGCGCCGGGAAAGACGAGGACAGCCTTCATGCCCCGATCGGCCCCTCGAACCAGGCGCGGGCGGCGTGGGATTCATGCAGCGTCACGCGCAGGCGACAGAGCGTATCCCCGCCCGCCCCGAGGGTGCCGGCGCGGGCGGCATCCGCCATGGCATCGAAGATGTGGCGGGCGAGGACTTCGGTGGTGCTGTTGCGGCCGACAAAGGCGGGCACCTCGTCGAGATTCCGGTAGTTGAGGGGGCTGAGCACGGCTTTGAGCGCCTCGGTCGCCCGGCCGATATCCACCACCACGCCCTCTGGGGTGAGCTGTTCGCTCATGAAGGCCACATCCACCACGAAGGTCGCGCCATGCAGCGCCTGCGCGGGACCGAACAGATCGCCCTTGAAGCTGTGGGCGATCATGATGTGGTCGCGGACTTCAACCGCGTAGAGGGATCCGCTGGACGGTGAGGGGGGCAAGGCGGGTCTCCTGTGACGAAGGGTAAGCTCAGGGATAGCGCACCACGGTGGCGACGCCATGCGGCGCGTCGCCCAGAATGCGCTCCAGCGCTCCCGGCAGGTCGGCGAAGGCCACCTCCTCGGTGATGAGCGCGTCGAGACGGGGATCGGCCAGTAGGTCGAGCGCCTTGGCAAGCCGGCGGCGCGGCGACCAGCGCGGCGCGCGGCCGGGCGGAACGGCGCCCACCTGGGAGGAAACGAGGCGCAGCCGCCGGGCGTGGAAGCTGCCGCCCAGCGACAGGGTGACGTCCCGGTCGCCATACCAACTGACTTCCACCAAGGTCGCCTCGCTGCCGCAGCAGGCGATCGCCGCATTCAGCCCCTCGGAGCAAGCGCTGGTGTGGAACACCACGTCCGCCTCGCCCAGAGCCTGCGTATTCTGCGCGAAGCGGGCGCCGAACCCGTGCACCAGCTTGGCCCGGCCATGGTCGGGATCCACGGCTGTCACCTCGGCGCCGGGCAGGCGGGCGGCAAGGAAAGTGATGAGCAGGCCGATAAGGCCCGCTCCCACCACAACGATACGATCCCCTGCACCGGCACCGCTGTCCCACAGAGCGTTGAGGGCGGTTTCCATATTGGCGGCGAGCGTCGCACGCCGGGCGGGCACGCCGTCGGGGACCACGAGCACGTCGTCCCGTTTCACCACGAAGCGGTCCTGATGGGGGTGCAGCACGAAAACGTGACGGCCGAGAAAGCGCGGGCTTCCTGCCTCCACCCGGCCGACGGTGCAATAGCCATACTTCACCGGGAAGGGGAACTCGCCACCTTGCATGGGTGCACGCATCTGCGCGCCCTGGTCTGCACTGATGCGGCCGGAGAAGACCAGGCGCTCCGTGCCCCGGCTGAGGGCGCTCCATTCGGTGGCCACCAGCAGTTCGTCGGAGGCGAGGTCGGGAAGAGGCTCTCGTCGCAAATCCGCCCGCCGTGGCTCCACGTACCAGAGGGCACTTGCCGAGGCATGCGTGTCGGCCGAGCGATCGGGGGCGATTTGTGCTTTCATCACCGCATCTTCCCCAGAAGTTCGCGTCACGCCTCAAGATCCCCCGATTGCCCCGCCAGGGAGGTTCGATGCCACTGACGCCCACGACCCGGATTTTTGGTGCCGTTCAGGGTGCCCACCGTCCCAACTCTCTCTTTTTACGTCAAGAAATCGAAAATGGTTGAACACGATCTCGTCGTTTTACCACGGACGCGTTCGCTCACCGGCCGCCGGCTGCTGGTTCTGGCGCTGAATGTCGCGAGCTTTGTGGGCATCGCGCTCATGGCGGGCCATCTCGCTGCGGCGGCGGGCTGGCGGATCGTGGACATGGTGCTGTTCCTGTGCGTGCTCATGGCAACGCCGTGGGTGCTGATTGGTTTCTGGAATGCCGTGATCGGTCTTCTGCTGGCGCACGGTCTGCGAAATGGGCTGGAGCAGGCGGCCCCCTTCCTGAGGGGTGGTCGCGAAGAGAAGCACCTTGTCGGGCGCACCGCCATCCTGATGACGCTGCGCAACGAGGATCCTGCGCGGGCGGTGGCGCGGCTGAAGGCGGTGAAGGCGGATCTCGACGCCACGGCTTATGGCCATGGCTTTGATTATTTCCTGCTCAGCGACACCGCGCGGGACGACATCGCCGCCGCCGAGGAGGCGGAAGTGGCGCGCTGGTGCGGTGAGGAGCCGGGCCGGCGCATCCATTATCGGCGCCGCGAGAACAACGAGGGCTTCAAGGCCGGCAACATCCGGGACTTTTGTACGCGTTGGGGCGCGTCATACGACTATATGCTGCCGCTCGACGCCGACAGCGTGATGGGCGCGTCCGCCATCCTCTTCCTCGTGCGCATCCTCGATGCCCATCCGCGCATCGGCATCCTGCAAAGCCTCGTGGTGGGCATGCCGAGCGTCAGCGCCTTCGCGCGCATCTTCCAGTTCGGCATGCGGCACGGCATGCGCTGCTACACGCTGGGCGCCACATGGTGGACGGGCGATTGCGGCCCCTTCTGGGGCCACAATGCGCTGGTGCGGATCAGGCCCTTTTACGAGCACTGCCATCTGCCGATCCTGCCGGGCACCCCGCCGCTGGGGGGACCGATCCTCTCGCACGATCAGGTGGAGGCGGTGCTGATGCGCCGGGCCGGCTACGAGGTGCGCGTGGTGCCGGTGGAGGGCGAGAGCTACGAGGAGAACCCGCCCACCATCGCCGAATTCGTCGCCCGTGACCTGCGCTGGTGTCTCGGCAACATGCAGTATCTGCGGCTGCAGGGACTGCCGGGCCTGAAGCCCATCAGCCGTTTTCAGCTTCTTTGGGCAGTGCTGATGTTCGCCGGTGTACCGGCGGTGCCGCTGGCGCTGGCGCTGCTGCCGTTTGCGGCCACAGGGCTGTCGCCCGAGGCGGCACAGGCGCTGGGGTCGGGGCTGGCCTGGCTCTATGTGGGCCTGCTGCTGCTCGGCCAGTTTCCCAAGCTCGCCGGCCTTGCCGACGTGGCGCTGACGCCGGGGGGCATGGCCCGCTATGGCGGGGCGCTACGCTTCCTCGGCTCGGCCGCGCTGGAGATGGTCTTTTCCCTGCTGCTGGGCGCCATCACCGCGCTCGCCACAACCCGTTTCCTGCTCGGCCTCGCATTCGGGCGGGCAAAGGCGGGCTGGAACGGGCAGGTGCGCGATGCCCATGCCTTGTCGCTCGCTGCCGCATGGCAGGGGCTCTGGGTGCAGACGGTGTTCGGCGTTCTGGTCGGGCTCGGGCTGGCGCTGACGGCGCCTGTTCTTCTCCTCTGGACCCTGCCGCTGCTGGCCGGCTGCTGGCTGGCGGTGCCCTTCGCCGTCTTGAGTGCCGCCCCGCGCGTGGGTGCGTTTTTGTCCGCGCGCGGCATCTGCGCCATTCCTGAAGAGCAAGTGCTGCCTGCCATCCTTCGACGGGTGGCCGGAGCCGAAGCGGATGCGCAGCTGGGGCGGGTCGCCTGACACGAAAACGGGCGGCCTCTCGGCCGCCCGCTCGTGTTTGGGGTGAGGCTCGCTCAGCGGCGGAAACCACCGTGGAAGCCACCTCCAAAGCCGCCGCCCCCCCGGAAGCCGCCACCCCCGTAGCCGCCCCCGCCGAAGCGATCGCCGCCCCATTCGCGGGCCTGCCGCTCGCCGTCGAGCCCCCGCATATCGGCGGAGCGATCCACGGGCTGCCAGCCGCCTGAAGTGTGTTGGCTCCAGCCGGAGGCGTTGTGCTGGTAGACGTTGCCGTCGTGGCCCGCATAGACATTGCCGTTGTTCCAGGCGACCGAATTGCCGGTGCGCTGGTTGGTGGCGACGCCCTTGCTGTCCACATTCACCTGCCCGTCCACGCGGGTCGCGGTGGTCTGCGAGGCATGTGCCGTACCGGTGGAGGCATTGTAGCCGGCGGACTGGCGGCCCGCCGCCGCATTGCCCGTATAGGCATTGCCCACCGCACCGGCTCGCGCCGCCTCGGTGGAGCCGGTGGCGGCATTGTGGGTCACGCCCTCGCGGCCGGCCGCATAGTTGCCGGTATAGGCATTGCCCTCGACGCCCGCGCGGCCCGCGCCCGATTGTCCGGTGTAGGGATTGTGGTAGCTGCCCTCGCGCCCGGCGGCGTAGTTGCCGGTGTAAGGGTTGAACGCAGCGGCGGAACGGCCCTGGAATTCGGTGCCGCGGGCCGTGGTGCCCACGGCGGCCCGGCTGCCCCATTGCGTGCCATAGGGCGTGACGCCCCACGAGCGCCCCACCACTGCGCTGCCGCCCCAGCGGCCATAGACGTTGGCGGCATTCACATTCACATAGCCCCAGTGGCCGCCCCACGGGCCGGCGCCCCAATAGGGGCCCCAATAGGGGGTGACTGCCGCGCCCCAGGCCCAGCCGGCAGCAAAGCCGAAGCCGAAGCCCACTGCCGCGCCCATGGAGAAGCCGGCGCCATAACCATAGGTGGCCGGGCAGGCGTACCAGGTGCTGCCCACATAGCCGTTGCAATAATAGCCGGTGCCATAGACCACCGTGCCGCCGGGCTGCACCACCACGCCCATGTAGCCGGGCGTGTAGCCCATCACGACGGTTTCGGGCTGCACCGAATAGATGCGCACGTAGGTGACGTAGGAAATCGGCGAGGTGATCGGGATGGTGTAGATCACCTCCGGCACGAAGGTGGCCACCCGCCACGGGCCGGACGGCTTGGCGGCGGTGAACCACACGCCGCCGGACACCATGTAGTAGGTGTTGCGATCCACCTGGATCACCGGCTGGGGCGTGTTGACCGCGTAGCTGAGCGCGGTTCCGGCGATGGCGACGAACTTCGGCTCGCCATCATAGCTCACCTTGGCGGTGGTGGAGCGCTTCACTTCCGCCGTCTGCGGGATGGTGGCGGCGATGGCCGCCTCCTTGGCCTGCGGCGTGCCCGCCACCGAGATCAGCACGTTCCCCTTGGGATCGTTGGGGGAGATTTTGGCGAAATCGGCCGGCAAGGCGTCATTGGCCACATAGCTCCAACTGCCGTCGAGGCTGGCGGAGGAGAACCAGCGGCCGGAGATCAGCACGTAATAGGTGTTGGAATTGGGATCCATGAACACCGCATGGTCGGCATTGTTCATGGACAGCAGGGACGTGCCGGCCACGGGCAGCATCTCGGGCTGGCCGTTGGTCTGGATGAGTTCTGTAGGCTCGGTGGCGACCTGGATCGCCGGGGGCGGGGTGATGGCCTTGCCGTCCTGTCCCAGCAGCGGATCGGCCTTCGCGGTCTTGGTGGCTGCGGCTGCGGCCGCCTTCACATCCGCCGGCAACTGGGGCGTCACCACCCACGGGCCGGCGAGGTTCGGGGACTCGTACCACGTGCCCGCCGCCTGCAGATGATAGGTGCCTGCATCATCCTTCAGGAGCAGCGGGCGGGTGTTGATCACCCGCTGGAAGGTGCGCGCGCCATCCACCGGGCGCAGCACCGGCTGGCCGGCCACCGGCACCAGAGTGGTGAGCGTATTGACGAAGACGATCTTCGGCGGCTCGTTCTGCACCGGCTGGGTGCGCAACTCGGCGATCTTCTTGTTGACCGCATAGCTCGCCTGCAACTGCACCAGCGCGACGGTGATGCCGCCCTTGGGCAGGCGTGCTTCCAGCGCCTTGCGCACGGTGGAGGCCTGCTGGGGCGCGGTCGCCACATCCACCGTATCGATAGCGATGGTGTCGAGGTGGACGAGGCCGGCGGTCTTGTCGACGGTGGCGCGGGCGGTGAAGTGGGCATAGCCATAGACGGGCGCGCCGTCCTTGGGGCCGATGGCCAGCGCCGCGCGGCCGCCGATCAGGTCGCCGTCCCAGCTTTCGATCTGCGGCTGGTACAGCTGGAGGCGATTGTCGCCCACATCGAAATTGCGCGGCCAGGACAGAGCCTGTGTGGCCGCCTGTGCGTTGGCATTGGCGCCGGCCTGCGGCTGCGGCGCGGCCTGCTGCGCCCATACCGGGCTGGTGCTCATGAGCAGCGCCGCCGCAAGGCTGAGCGCGAGTGCTTTCTTCCCCGTATCGGTCGGCATGACAACCGGCTCCTTATGGCCCCCACATCTGGCCGCAAGGACTATCACGCTGACCTTTGTGCGTCAGCGGGGCCGAACATTTCCGGAAGGTGTCAAAACTGACCCTATTCCTTCGCGCCGCAAGGCATCGCCATGTGCTCCACCCGCGTCGGGGTGGCATGCTGCCTTGTCTTTTCCTGTGCGGGACAAAACGCCAGCGCTGTTACATTCTGCAATACATGACGGGCGCGTGAAGAGACGCCTCGGCGGAACGGGTGTCTTCCTCGGCGGATCGTCTGGCCCATGTCGGCTGGCGAGGAGGCAAGGCCAAGGCTCGGCTCGGAGCCGGCACTGGGGCGCGCGGCCTTGCGTCCCCATCGGGCATGCCCTGCACCCGTGCGCCTTGCCTCGCGCGCGGTTCGCGGCTAAGCCGCCCGCTTGGATTTAGCGGGCGCGACCCGCCAATGACGGGCGCGAGGATCAAGATGGCTCAGGACGGTCTCAATTATCGCGACGCGGGCGTCGACATCGACGCCGGCAACCGGCTGGTCAACATGATCAAGCCGCTGGTGAAGGCCACCGCCCGCCCCGGTGCCGACGCGGACATCGGCGGCTTCGGCGGCCTGTTCGACCTGAAACGCGCCGGCTTCACCGATCCGCTGCTGGTGGCCGCCACCGACGGCGTCGGAACCAAGCTGAAGATCGCTATCGAGACCAACCAGCACGGCACCATCGGCATTGATCTCGTGGCGATGTGCGTCAACGACCTGATCGTGCAGGGCGCAGAGCCGCTGTTCTTCCTCGACTATTTCGCCACCGGCCGCCTCGCCCCCGACGTGGGCGCGCAGATCGTCGCGGGTGTCGCGAAGGGCTGCAAGGACTCGGGCTGCGCGCTCATCGGCGGCGAGACCGCCGAAATGCCGGGCATGTATGGCGACGGCGACTACGACCTCGCCGGCTTCTCCGTCGGCGCGGTGGAGCGCGACCAGTTGTTGCCGCGCCCCGATGTGGCGGCGGGCGACGTGATCCTCGGCCTGTCGTCCTCGGGCGTGCATTCCAATGGCTATTCTCTGGTGCGCCGCATCGTCGAGCGCTCGGGCCTTGCCTGGGATGCGCCCGCGCCCTTCGCCACCGACCGCACCCTCGGCGCGGCGCTGCTGGAGCCGACCCGCCTCTATGTGAAGAGCGTGCTGAAGGTGCTGCGCGACACCGGTGCCATCAAGGCGCTGGCCCACATCACCGGCGGCGGCATCACCGAGAACCTGCCGCGCGTGCTGCCTGAGGGGACGCTCGCCCGGGTGGATCTGAACAATCTCATCGTGCCGCCGGTCTTCCGCTGGCTCGCCGCCACCGGCAATGTGGCGCCCGAAGAGATGCTGCGCGCCTTCAACTGCGGCATCGGCATGGCCGTGGTCGTGGCTGCACCCGACGCGGAGAAGGTGGCGGACGCCTTCGCCGATGCGGGCGAGACCGTGACCCATCTGGGCGTGATCGAGCCGGGCGAGGGCGCGGCTCACGTCACCTATGACGGCCAGCTTGCCCTGGGTGTCGCATGAGCGGGCGCAAGCGCGTCGCCGTCCTCATCTCGGGGCGCGGCTCGAACATGGCGGCGCTGGTGAAGGCGGCGGAAACCCCCGACTTCCCGGCCGAGATCGCCCTTGTGCTCTCCAACCGTGCGGATGCGGCTGGCCTTGCCTTCGCGCAGGAGCACGGCATCGAGACGCTGGTGCTGAGCCATAAGGACTATGCCGACCGCATCGCCTTCGACGCGGCGCTGGACGCGCATCTGCGGATCGCGGGCATCGAGATCATCTGCCTTGCCGGCTTCATGCGTCTGCTGACGCCGTGGCTGGTGGAGCGCTGGCGCGACCGCATGATCAACGTGCATCCCTCGCTGCTGCCGAGCTTCAAGGGCCTCGACACCCACGCCCGCGCCATCGAGACCGGTGTGCGCTTCCATGGCTGCACGGTGCATTTCGTGCGTGCCGAGATGGACGCTGGGCCGATCATCCTGCAGGCGGCGGTGCCGGTGCAGGATGACGATACGCCGGACGTGCTCGCCGCCCGCGTGCTGGAGCAGGAGCATGTGATCTATCCGCAGGGTCTCGGCCTTCTGGCCGCCGGCCGCCTCGCGGTGGAGCAGGAGCGTGTGTTCGTGGACGGCGCGACGCCGTTGCGCGAGGTGATGATCGCGCCGCAGGTTTGAGCCTGCTGCCGCCCGGCCACAGCCGGGCGGGTCTTTTCAAAGCTTCACCACGTCCACACGGTTGTCGTGGAAGGCCGCGCCGCCAGCCGGGGCCACCGGGTCCGCGCCCGTCAGCGTGTTGATGCCGCGCCCGCCCTGATGGGCGAAGTTTGGGTGGATCTGCTCGGCGATCACCACCCCTCGCCGCACGCCATCGAACAGTTTGGCCTTCAGCGTCACCGCGCCACGCAGGTTGCGGACTTCCACATCATCGCCCTCGGCAATGCCCCGCGCATCCGCATCCTCGGGATGGATGAGCAGCGTCGGCCCGCCCTCGCGCTTGGCCGAGGTGGGCGTCTCGTTGAAGGTCGAGTTGAGGAAATTCCGCGCGGGTGCCGTCACGAGGCGGAAGGGGTGTTCCTCCGTCGGCTCCTCGATGATGGCCCAATGGTCCGGAAATTCCGGCATCTGCTCCCACGGGCCGAACAGGCCGGGGGTGGGGATGGGCGGGCGCTTCCAGTCAGGCTTCAGGCGATAGCGGCCGTCCTTGTGGCCGAAGCCGGAGAGGAAGTGGGCGCTCTCGAACTCCGGCTGCACGTCGAGGAAGCGCTGGGCCTCCAGATTCTCCAGCGAGCCGCGCTGGGAGGCGTTCAGCGTCCAGTCGATCAGTTCGCGCGGGCTCATGGCGAAGCCCGGATGCTCGGCGCCCACCCGGCTGGCGATGGCGCAGATCACGTCGTGATTGGTGCGGCACTCGCCCGGCGGGTCCACGAGTTTCGGGCCGAGCAGCAAGTGCTGGTGGCCGCCGCCCTGATAGATGTCGTCATGCTCGGTGAACATGGTGGCGGGCAGCACGATGTCCGCCTGCCGGGCGGTCTCGGTCATGAACTGCTCATGCACCGCCACGAAGAGGTCGTCCCGCGCAAAACCGCGCTTCACCCGCTCCTGATCGGGGGCGATGCTCATGGGATTGGTGTTCTGGATGAGCATGGCCGTGACCGGCGGTCCGCCAGCCAGCACCTCGGGATCGCCGGTGAGCACCGCGCCGATGCGGGACTGGTCGAGCTGGCGCACCTTGGGGTCGAGGATGTCCAGCCCCTCGATCATGGTTTTCCGCGTGCGGAAGATGCCGGAATTGGAGTGGAAGGCCCCGCCGCCCTCATGCTGCCACGCCCCGGAGATGACGGGGATGGAGGCGATGGCATGCATGTTCACCGCGCCGTTGCGGCTGCGGGAGAGGCCGTAGCCGATGCGGAAGAAGCTTCTGGGCGTCTCGCCCACCAGCTTGCCGAAGGCCTCGATCTCCTCAACCGGCAGGCCGGTGATGGCGGACGCCCATTCCGGCGTGCGCGTCTTCAGATGCCCCTCGAAGTCCGCCACGTCATTGGCATAGCGCTCCAGATAGGCACGGTCGGCGCGTCCGTCGCGGAACAGGATGTGCATGAGCGCGCAAGCCAGCGCGCCGTCCGTGCCGGGGCGGATGAGCAGGGGGATGTCGGCCTGCTCCATGGTGGGGGTACGATAGACATCGACCACCGCGATCTTCGCACCGCGCTCTTTGCGCGCCTTCACCGCGTGGGTCATCACATTGACCTGGGTGGCTACCGCATTGGTGCCCCAGATGATGACGAGATCGGACACCGCCATCTCGCGCGGGTCGGTGCCACCCAGCCGCCCGGTGCCGGCGATGTAGCCGCTCCAGGCGGGGTTCACGCAGATCGAGGAGAAGAAGCGGGAGTATTTCTTGGCATGGGTCAGCCGGTTGATGCCGTCGCGCATCACGAGGCCCATGGTGCCCGCATAGAAATAGGGCCAGACGCTTTCCGCGCCATGGGTCCGCTCGGCCTTCAGCAGCCCCTCGGCCACCCGGTCCAGCGCCTCGTCCCAGGAGATGCGCTCGAACTGTCCGGAGCCCTTGGGGCCGGTCCGGCGCATGGGATGCATGAGGCGCTCGGCGTGCTCGGTGCGCTCCGCATAGCGGGCGACCTTCGCGCAGATGACGCCAGCCGTGTAGCTGTTGTCCTTCGCCCCGCGCACGCGGCCGATGCGCTTGCCCTCCAGCACCTCCACTTCCAGCGCGCAGGTGGACGGACAGTCGTGCGGGCAGGCGGATGCGCGGATCAGCGGCTGGGCGGCAACGTGGGTGTTCATGACGGCTCCTTGGAGGCTTTATAGCTGAAAGCCAACAAGGGTTGCGAGGGGCGGGCGGCCGAAGAGCAGCATGCCCAAAAGGAAAAGGGCGGGCCGAAGCCCGCCCTCCTGTATCAGGCGCTGTGCGAGGAGGCCGTATCCGGCTTCTTGCGCATGACGAGGCCGATGGCGACCACCAGCACCGCGCCGAGCGCGCCGGCCAAATAGTGCGGCAGGGCTGCCGGGCCGATGCCGCCGGGGGCTTCCGCGTCCGGCTTCACCCACTCCGGGTTGAAGCTCTGCAGGTAGCCGATGCTGATGACATCGCCCACCAGCATCTCGCCGGCGATGAAGCCCAGCAGCGCCGCGCCCGCCCACACGAGGACGGGGAACTTGGCGAGCAGGGCCAGCACCAGCTGGGAGCCGGCGACGATCAGCGGAATGGTCAGCAGCAGGCCGAAGATGAACAGCTCGGGATGGCCGCGCGAGGCGGCGGCGATGGCTACCACGTTGTCGAGGCTCATGACCGCATCGGCGATGGCGATGGTGCGCACCGCTGCCCACAGGCTGGTGGAGGCAGCGATATCATGGGCGCCTTCCTCTTCGGTCAGCACCAGCTTGGCGGCGATCCACAGCAGCAGCAGGCCGCCGACGATCTTCAGGAAGGGCACGCCCAGCAGGTAGGAAATGGCGAGCGCGAAAATGATGCGCAGGCCAACGGCGGCACCCGCACCCAGAATGATGCCCCATTTCCGCTGGCCGGGCGGCAGCGACCGGCACGCCAGCGCGATGACCACGGCATTGTCACCGGACAGGAGAAGGTCGATCCAGATGATCTGGAGCAGCGAAAGCCAGAAGGTGGGGTTACTGAAATCCATTCCGCAGTCTCATTGGCACGGATGTTATGGGAAATGTTCGATACCTTACCTAAGGTAATTTCATCAAGCCCGTGTCAGTCCCGTCAGATCTCTGACGAATACGGCAAGTGATGAGGGCTCTCGGCAATGGTCGCGAACATAGCGTGATATGAAGAGAGCAGGATCAGGCGGCCTGATCCTGTCGTCGCAGGCGCATCCGGCCCCAGACCCAGGCCACGCACACAACGAATGCGGCACCGATGAAGGCGGCGGGGTGCAGCCAGTGTTCGGCGACCTCGGGACCACCGATGCGGCTGACGAGGGCATCGTCGGTCAACAGCATCTCGCCTGCCACCCAGCCGAGCAGCGCAGCGCCCGCCCAGACCATGATGGGAAACCGATCAATCAGCGCCATCACCAGCGACGAACCGGCGACAATCAGCGGGATGGAGATGGCGAGGCCGAGGATGAGCAGCAGGAAGTTGCCGTTAGCTACGGCTGCCACCGCCACCACATTGTCGAGGCTCATGAAGACGTCGGCCAATGCCACGGTGCCCACGGCCCGCAGCAGGCTGTCGCTGGCCTGCACGGCTTCCTCGCCGTCCTCGCTGGGCAGGGCCAGGTCGATGGCGATGTAGAACAGGGCGAGCGAGCCGATCACCTTTAGCCACGGCAGGGCGAGCAGGGTCGCCACGAGGCCGGTGAACACGATGCGCAGCGCCACGGCGACGCCGGAGCCGAGAATGATGCCCCACTTGCGTGAGCGTGGCGGCAGCGACCGGCAGGCCATGGCGATGACCACGGCATTGTCGCCGGAAAGCAGAACGTTGATCCAGACGATCTGAAGGAAGGCGATCCAGAATTCGGGCGAGCTAAGCGTCATGCCGGAGGCCTTTCCCTTTGTGCCGTGGGCCGATGGCCCGGCGGGATTAGCTCCTCCTACGTCAGGTCTCGATCCGTCTCAAGCGCAAACAACGCCGGATCGCACGGCGGGTTCGCCGGAAATATCCCGCGCGGCACAGGAATGCCGCGCGGGAGGTATCGTCAGCCGACGATCTCGTTCTGCGCGAAGAACTGCGCGATCTCGACCGCGGCGTTCTCGGCGCTGTCCGAACCGTGCACCGAGTTGGCCTCGATGGACTCGGCGAACAGCTTGCGGATGGTGCCCTCGGCGGCATTCGCCGGGTTGGTGGCGCCCATCACGTCGCGATAGGCGGCAATGGCGCCTTCGCCTTCGAGCACCTGCACCACGACGGGGCCGGTGGTCATGAAGGCGACGAGATCGCCGAAGAAGGGACGCGCGCGGTGCACGGCGTAGAAGGTCTCAGCCTGCGCCGTGGTGAGCAGGATGCGCTTCTGGGCGACAATGCGAAGGCCAGCCTTTTCGATGACCGCATTGACCGCGCCGGTGAGGTTGCGACGCGTCGCGTCGGGCTTGATGATCGAGAAAGTGCGCTCGATCGCCATGATGACCGTCCTGTTTATCTTGAGCTGAAAAGGGACGCGCATTCACGCGCGGTGCGGGGCTCTTAGCAGCCGGGGCGATCTGCGGCAAGGGAAGGGGGGCGAAGGTGGTTGTGGCAGATGGCGTGGCAACGGGCGTCATGTCCGGGCGGAAGGCGCCAGTACCGCGTCCAGGGCCGCCTCCACCACCGTCTCCACGGGAAAAGCCAAGGTGCCGCCCAGCACGCGCGGCCAGAACAGCGGCTCCTTCACCGCGCCGAGGAACTGGGCTGCCGCCAGCGCCGGATCACCCGCACCACGTAGGTGCCCGGCCCGCTGAAGCTCCGCGAAATAGGCCGCCAGTCCGGAGTTCAGATGCTGCTTGCCGGCCTGATGATAGGCGGGGGCGAGTTCCGGGAAGCGCGGCGCCTCGGCGATGAGGAGGCGCAGGAAGGCGATCACGTCCGGTTGATCCCAGTGGGTGATCAGGCGGTCCACATAGGACCGCAGAAGCGTGCGGGGATCGGCGTCCGCGGGCTCGGTAAGGGGCGGAGCGGAGGTGAAGCGGCCCCACACCTCTGCGACCACCGCGCTGAAAAGCTCGGCCTTGCCGGGATAATATTGATAGAGCGTGCGTTTGGAGACGGGCGCGGCGGACGCCACCGCGTCCATGCTCGTGCCGCCGTAGCCGCGCTCCAGAAACAGGACGCGGGCGGCAGCGCGGATGCGGGCGGCGTTGCCACGCCGGTCTGGCTTCAGCGGTGTCATCTTGACAATGTAAACGATCTGGTTTACTTTTCCAGTGCTGGCGACGTCCTGTCCGCCACGCACTTCCCACATGTCGACTTATGAGGCGCACCATGGACCATCGTCCGCTCGGTCGCACTGGCCTTTCCGTGTCCGCTATCGGCCTCGGCTGCATGGGCATGTCCGAATACTATGGCCCCAGCGACGACGCCGTCTCGCTGGGCACCCTCGACGCTGCGCTGGATGCCGGCATCAATTTCCTCGACTCCGCCGACATGTACGGCTGGGGCCATAACGAGCGCCTGCTGGGCGGCTTCCTGAAGGGCAAGCGCGACAAGGTCGTGCTGGCCACCAAGTTCGGAAACGTGCGCGGTCCCAATGGCGAGCGTCTCGGCATCAAGGGCACGCCCGAATATGTGCGCAGCGCCTGCGAGGCCAGTCTCCAGCGCCTCGGCATCGAGACCATCGATCTCTATTACCAGCACCGCGTCGATCCCAAGACGCCCATCGAGGACACGGTGGGCGAGATGAAGCGGCTGGTGGAGGAGGGCAAGGTGCGCTTCCTCGGCCTCTCCGAATGCTCGGTGGCCACCCTGAAGCGCGCTCATGCGGTACATCCCATCTCTGCCGTCCAGACCGAATACTCGCTCTGGACCCGCGATCCCGAGGCCGAGATGTTCTCGGTCTGCGAGGAACTGGGCGTCTCGTTCGTGGCCTACAGCCCGTTGGGCCGGGCGTTCCTCACCGGCGCCGTGACCACGCTGGATGGGCTGGCGGACAACGATTTCCGCCGCAACAATCCGCGCTTCCAGGGGGATGCGTTCGAGAAGAACAAGCGTTTGACGGAGGCGCTGGCCGCCTTCGCCGCTGCCCGCAACGCCACCTCGGCGCAGATCGCTCTGGCGTGGATCCTCAACAAGCAGTCGAACGTGATCCCGATCCCCGGTACCCGGCGGATCAAGTATCTGCAGGAGAATGCGGCAGCCACCGCCATCCGCCTGTCGCCGGCAGAGATCTCCGAACTCGACGCATTGTTCCCGGCCTCTGCGGTGGCGGGCACGCGCTATCCCGAACCGGTGATGGGCAACCTCAACATCTGAGGGCGCGAACCTCTGGAGCGCAGTCAGGTCAGACCGACCGGCGCTCCAGAAAGCCGACGCTGTCGAATTCGATCACCAGATCGCCATGCTGGTTGGTGCCGGTGTTGTGGGCGGTGAGGATGCCCCACTTGGGCCGGCTCTTGCTGACCTGCTTCTCCTTCACCTCGGAGGCATAGGTGATGGTGTCGCCCACATAGACGGGCTTCAGCCAGCGCAGGTTCTTGAAGCCGGGCGAGGGATTTCCGCTGGGCACCGGCAGACCGGCGGCGCGGGCCTCGAGAACGCCCTTCTGCTGGTGGTCGACAAAGCAGCGCATCCATTGCGCGGCGGTGTGCCAGCCGGAGGCGCAGAGCGCGCCGAACAGGCTGCGCTTGGCCGCCTCGTCGTCCACATGGAAGGGCTGGGGGTCGTATTGCGTGGCGAACGCGATGATCTCATCGCGCGTGAAATGGTGGATGCCCAGCACCTCGCGGCTGCCGATGTCGCAATCCTCGAAGAATCTCATGCCAGTCGCGCCCCCGGATTACGCCGCGCGAACATGATGGTCATGGTCTGGTCCATGGCCACGCTGGTCTTGGACTTCAGCAGTTCGAAGCGGAAGGTTACGAGGCCCAGTTCCGGCCGGCTCTTGGACGAGCGGCTCTCCAGCACGGTCCGGCGCAGGGTGAGCACATCGTTCGGCCGCACCGGCTCACGCCAGTTGGTGTCCTGAACGCCGGGCGAGCCCATGCCGGCGGCGCGCAGCAGGAAGCCGTCGCAGATCAGTCGCGTCATGATGGCGCAGGAGTGCCAGCCCGAAGCTGCCAGTCCCCCGAGGATGGAGGCGGCGCCTGCCACTGGGTCGAGATGCATGGGCTGGGGGTCGAAGCGGGTGGCGAAATCGACGATTTCAGCCTCCGTCACTGTGTAGGAGCCGAACGTTTTCGTCTCCCCGACCACGAAGTCTTCCCAATAGATATCGGGCATCCCATCCTCCGGCTTCGCGTCCGATCACAGTCGCAACACAGCCGGAGGTCAAGCCGGGGCGGTGGAGAACGCCCCGGCGGCCACATCATTCAAATGTCAGTTGGCGAAGCGGAAATGCAGCACGTCACCGTCCTGCACCACATATTCCTTGCCTTCCAGCCGCAGACGGCCGGCATCGCGCGAGCCGCTTTCGCCCTTGTACTGGACGTAGTCGGCGTAAGCGATCGTCTCCGAGCGGATGAAGCCCTTCTCGAAATCCGAGTGGATGACGCCGGCCGCCGCAGGCGCCTTGGTGCCCTTGGTGATGGTCCAGGCGCGGGCTTCCTTCGGGCCGACCGTGAAGTAGGTGGCCAGATCGAGCAGTTCATAACCGGCGCGGATCACGCGGTTCAGACCGGGCTCTTCCAGATCGATGGCGTCCAGATACTCGCGCTGCTCCTCTTCGGGCAGCACGGCGATCTCGCTCTCGATCTTGGCCGAGACCACCACCGCCTTGGCGCCTTCCTCGGCGGCGCGGGCGAACACCTGCGCGGAGAGCGAATTGCCCTCCTTGGCCGAGCTTTCCTCGACGTTGCAGACATAGAGCACCGGCTTGGCGGTCATCAGGCCCAGCATGTCGAACAGCTTGCGCTCATCGGCCTTCACCTCGGCGAAGCGGGCGGGCTTGCCGTCGCGCAGCAGCACAAGGGCGCGCTGCATCAGCTCAAGCGTGTCCTTGCCTTCCTTGTCCAGCGTGCGGAGCTTCTTCTCCAGCGCGGTGGCGCGCTTCTCGAGGCTTTCGAGGTCGGCGAGCATCAGCTCGGTCTCGATGATCTCGATGTCGTCCACGGGCGAGATCTTGCCTTCCACGTGGGTCACGTCGCCGTCCTCGAAGCAGCGCACCACATGGGCGATGGCGTCGCACTCGCGGATGTTGGCGAGGAACTGGTTGCCGAGGCCCTCGCCCTTGGAGGCGCCGCGCACGAGGCCGGCGATGTCCACGAAGGTGAGGCGGGTGGGGATGATCTGGCCCGAGCCGGCGATGCCGGCGAGTGTGGTCAGGCGCGCATCGGGCACGGCCACGTCACCGACATTCGGCTCGATGGTGCAGAAGGGGTAGTTCGCAGCCTGCGCCGCCGCCGTCTGGGTGAGGGCGTTGAAGAGAGTGGACTTGCCCACGTTGGGAAGGCCCACGATGCCGCATTTGAAGCCCATGCTGGGTGATCTTTCTCGGGAAGAACGGGATCGGGAATAAGTTGGCGCGATCCATAAAGGGCGCGGCCGCATTTGTTAAGCGCGCGGAGCGTGGAGGTCCCCGGCGCGAAACGACGCTCAGGCCCGCGGGGCGCCCAGCGTCTTCTGGTCGGCGAAGCCCTGCGCGTCCATGAACAGGTGCGCGCGGTTCTGGAATTCCTCGCCCTTGCCGGCGGTGAGCAGGTCGGCGAAGTCCGCGCAGGCGGTGCAGGTGGCATCCACCCATTCGCGCTCGGCCTTGCCGAAATCGTTCAGAACATAGGAATGCACGAGGGCCTTGTCGCCCGGATGGCCGATGCCGAGGCGCACGCGCCAATAGTCATTGCCGCACTGGGCGGTGATGGAGCGCAGGCCGTTGTGGCCGGCATTGCCGCCGCCCTTCTTCACCCGGATCTTGGCGGGGGGAAGGTCCAGCTCGTCATGGAAGACGATGATGCGCTCAAGCGGGATCTTGTAGAATTTGGCGGCTTCGGCGACCGCGCGGCCGCTCTCGTTCATGAAGGTCTCGGGCAGCAGGGCCAGAACCTTCTCGCCGGCGATCTCGCCTTCGCTGACCGCGCCCTGGAAGCGCCGCCGCCAGGGGGAGAGGCGATGGCGGCGGACGATCGCGTCCACCGCCATGAAGCCGATATTGTGCCGGTTGCCGGCATATTTCGGGCCGGGGTTGCCGAGGCCTGCGAGCAGGAACACGGTGCTTCTCCAGCCCGAAAGGTCGTCAGGCCTTGGCGGCTTCGGCAGCGGCGGCAGCCGCTTCGTCAGCTTCCGCTTCCTTCAGGCCCGACGGCGCCACGATGGTGGCGAGGGTGTCGTCGCCCGACACAGCCGATTCCACGCCGGCCGGCAGCTTGATGGCCGACAGGTGGATGGTGTCGCCGAGCTCGCGGCCGGTGAGGTCAACGGTGATGGCGTCGGGGATCGACTCGGCCGGGCAATCCAGCGAGACCGCATGGGCCACGACGTTCAGCGTGCCGCCAGCCTTGATGCCGGGCGCCTTGTCCTGGTTCTCGAAGTGCACGGGCACTTCGACCGTGACGCGCGCACCCTGCGAGACGCGCAGGAAGTCGATGTGCAGCGGCAGGTCCTTGACCGGGTCGAGCTGATAGTCGCGGGGAATGACGCGATGCTTCGTGCCGTCCACGTCGATCTCGAACAGGGTGGTCAGGAAGTGGCCGGCATAGATGATGCGGGTGATCTCGCGATGGTTCACGGAGATCGTCACCGGCTCCTTCTTCTCACCGTAGATCACGGCGGGCACGCGTCCGGCGAGGCGCTCAGCACGGGCGGCCCCCTTGCCGGCCCGGGTGCGCGCCGTGGCCTTCAATTCCTTGATGGCGGTCATGGCTATCGTCCTTGTCTATAACTGGTCTAAAACAGCCAACGGCCGCTCGCGCGGCCGTTCCGGCTTTCCCGTCCGGCACGCCTCCAGGGGGGCGCATGCCATCAGGGAAGGCGGGCTTATAGCGGCCTTGGGGTGGGAAGGCAACAAACATAAGGGGTCGGGGGGCTTCCATGGGGCTGTGGGCAGGGGTGATGCGCACATCGCGCATGGCGGTGGCTGTGTTGGCGTTCGGGGTGCTGGTGCACGCAGAGGCGGAAGCCCAGCCGGCCGCGCGGCAGGTCGCGGTGTGGGACGTGCCCGATGTGGACCTGCTGCCCGATGACGACCTCGGCCGGCTGGTGCGCTACGGGCGCTCCGTGCTGCGGGAGACCTCCGCCCATATCGGCCCGGCGGTTGCCGACCCCGCGATGCGCTTTGCCGGCAACAACATGGCCTGCGGCGATTGCCACCTGAATTCCGGCTTGAAGAAATTCGGCCTGCCGCTGGTAGTGGCGTCCGCCGACTATCCCGCCTACAGCACCCGTCGCGGCGATGAGGCCACACTGGTGGATCGCCTCAATTCCTGCATGACGCGCAGCATGAACGGCCGCCCCATGCCGGCGGACGCACGCCCCATGCAGGCGCTGGTGGCCTATCTCGGCCTGCTGGCGAAACACATTCCGGCGGATGCTCGCATCGCGGGTGGCGGAGCGGGGGCGATGCCCGAGCTGGATCGGTCGGCAGATCCGCAGCGCGGGGCAGGAGTGTTCGCGAGCCAGTGCGCCGAGTGCCACCGCCGCGATGGGCTGGGTGTCCGTCGCAACGCGGCGGATGCCAGCTTCGGCTATGCGGTGCCACCGCTGTGGGGCGACGACAGCTTCAATGATGGAGCGGGCCTTGGCCGGCTCATCACCATGGCCAATTTCGTTCACAACAACATGCCCAACGGCACCGACTGGCAGATGCCGCAGCTG
Source organism: Azorhizobium oxalatiphilum (assembly GCF_014635325.1). Classification (GTDB taxonomy): domain Bacteria; phylum Pseudomonadota; class Alphaproteobacteria; order Rhizobiales; family Xanthobacteraceae; genus Azorhizobium; species Azorhizobium oxalatiphilum. The sequence continues at coordinate 292,841 of NZ_BMCT01000001.1, forward strand.
CGCCCCGAGGACGCATGGGACGTGGGCGCCTTCGTGCTCTCCCAGCCCCGGCCACACCGGGCCGGGACCGGCAAGGATTTTCCGGACCTGCTGAACAAGCCGGTGGACACGGCTTACGGCCCCTATGCCGACGATTTCCCCGAAGCCCAGCACAAATACGGCCCCTTCGCGCCCATCCGGGCGGCGGCGGAGAAGCTGAAAGCAGAGAAGGGCAGCGTGCCCAACCCGGATCGCTGATCCCGGGCAGGGCCTATTCCGCCTTGGGGCCGGCGGAACAGGTCTTGGGGGTATCGGTCTTCTGCCAGAAGAAGTCGCCGCAGCGATCGCAGCCGGACACCATGAGGCCGAGGGCTGCCACCAGCGACAGGCGCATCATCATCCGCATCGGCCATTCTCCCGTTCCGTGCGGCGAAGCTATCCCGCGCCGGACGGGGAGGGAAGCGCCCACATGCTTCTACATGAATGAAGCCGGTTCCTACATGAAGCTCATGGGGTCCACGTCGATGGACACCTTGGTGTTGCCCGTGGGGCGGGGAGCCACCTCGCGCCAGGCGCGCAGATAGCCCGACAGGTCGAACCCGCGCGGCGCGCGCACCAGCAGTCGCCAGCGGTGGCGGCCGCGCAGCACCGCGAGCGGCGCCTCCGCCGGCCCCAGCACCCGCACGCCTTCGGCACGCGGCGCACTGGCGGCGAGGCGGCGGGCGTGACCTTCGGCTGCCGGCCCCTCATTGGCGGAGATGACGAGGCTGGCCAGCCGGCCATAAGGCGGCAGATGGGCTTCTTCCCGCGCGTTGATCTCGGTCTCGTAGAAGGCGGTGCGATCACCCTTCACCAGCGCCTGCATCACCGGATGCTCGGGCATGTGGGTCTGGATGAAGCCGCGCCCCTCGGTTGCTCCACGCCCGGCGCGTCCGGCCACCTGATGCACCAGCTGGAAGGTGCGCTCGGCCGCGCGGGGATCACCCTGGCCGAGGCCCACATCCGCATCCACCACCCCCACCAGCGCCAGGCCGGGGAAGTTGTGCCCCTTGGCCACCAACTGGGTGCCGACGATCACATCCACCTCGCCCTTGGCGACCGCGTCCAGTTCCGCCCGCATGCGCTCCATGCCGCCGGTCATGTCGCTGGAGAGCACGAGGCTGCGGGCCTCGGGGAACAGGACCTGCACTTCCTCCTGCAACCGCTCCACGCCGGGGCCGCAGGGCACCATGCTGTCCTTCTCGCCGCAGGCGGGGCAGTTCTCCGGCACCGGCGCGTTATAGCCGCAATGGTGGCAGGTGAGGCGCCGCCGGAAGCGATGCTCCACCAGCCAGGCGGAGCAGGACGGGCATTTCACCCGCACGCCGCAGGAGCGGCACAAGGTGAGCGGCGCATAGCCGCGGCGGTTGAGGAACAGCAGCGCCTGCCCGCCGTCTTCAAGCGTCTGGCCGATCTCGGCCTGCAGGCGGGGCGCGATCCAGCGCCCGCGTGGCGGGCCTTCCTTGCGCAGGTCGATGGGCGCCAGCCCCGGCACCTTGGCGCCGCCGAAGCGCAGTGGGAGGGCGAGGCGCCCGTAGCGTCCACGCCGGGCATTCACTTCGGTCTCGATAGATGGGGTCGCGGAGGCGAGCACGATGGGTGAGGAACTGAAACGCGCCCGCACCACCGCCATGTCGCGGGCGTGATAGGCGACGCCATCCTCCTGCTTGTAGGCAGGGTCGTGTTCCTCATCGACGATGGTGAGGGCCAGATCCCGGAACGGCAGGAACAGGGCCGAGCGCGCCCCGGCCACCACCTGCACCTCGCCCTCCGCCACGCCGCGCAGGATGCGCCCGCGCCTGCGGGTGGAGACACCCGAATGCCATTCGGCCGGGGTGACGCCGAAGCGGCGGGTGAAGCGGTCGAGGAAGGCCTGCGTCAGCGCGATTTCGGGCAGCAGGATCAGGGCCTGCCGGCCGGCGCGGATGCTCTCTGCCACCGCCTCGAAATAGACCTCCGTCTTGCCCGAGCCGGTGACGCCATCCAGCAGATGCACCGAGAAGGCCCGCGCCTTGACCGCCTCCACCATGGCGGCGGCGGCTTCCGCCTGCGGCTCGCTCAAGGTGGGCGTGGCATGATCCGGGTCCGGCGTCTCGGCGGCGGGAGGCGGGGGCAGGACGAGGGTTTCCAGCGCGCCCTCGTCCACCATGCCGTCCACCACCGAGGGGGAGACGCCTGCCTCCCGGGCGGCATCGGTCTTGGCCCGCACGAAGCCGTCGGACATCACGTCCAGCAAACGCCGGCGGGCGGCGGTGAGGCGCTCCGGCGTGTGGCCGGTGGCGCGCACGCCCACTCGTTCGCGGGCCGGGGAGGGGTTCTCCTCGTGGCGCAGGGCCATGCGCAGCACCATGCCGCGCGGCGCCAGCGTATAATCCGCCATCCAGTCGATGAGCTTGATGAGGTCCGGCGGCAGGGCACGATGATCGAGCCGCTTTTTCACCGCCTTGAGCTTGGAGGTATCGACCTCTTTTGCCTGGGCATCGCCGCGGCGCGGCCAGACGCAGCCGACCATGAGCCGCGAGCCGAGCGGCACGGTGACGAGATCGCCGGGCACAAGCGCGAGCCCGTCGGGGACCAGATAGGAATAGGGAGTATCGAGTCCGAGCGGCAGCAGGACATCGACGGTGGAGGCGGTCATGTTCCTCTTTTGGTCTGGCTGAGGGCAAAGGTCAAAGGGGAATGGGTCGCAGCGCGCTGCCACCGCTTCAGGCACTGCCGGAAGGTTGAGCAGTGCCAACGCTGCTCTTGCTTTGCGACACTCCTGCGTCTACGTGCAGGCCCATGAAATTCCTCGATCAGGCCAAGGTCTATGTGCGCTCCGGTGACGGTGGCGCAGGATGCGTCTCTTTCCGGCGCGAAAAATTCATCGAGTTCGGCGGTCCCGACGGTGGGAACGGCGGACGCGGCGGTGACGTGTGGATCGAGTGCGTCGATGGCCTCAACACGCTGATCGATTATCGCTACCAGCAGCACTTCAAGGCCAAGAAGGGCGAGCATGGCATGGGCGCCAACCGCACCGGTGCGCGCGGCACCGATGTGGTGCTGAAGGTGCCCGCCGGCACGCAGGTGCTGGACGAATTCGAGGAAACCATCCTCGCCGACCTCACCGAGGTGGGGCAGAAGCTGAAGCTGCTGGAAGGCGGCAATGGCGGTTTCGGCAATGCCGAGTTCAAGACCTCCACCAATCAGGCCCCGCGCCGCGCCAATCCTGGCCTTGAAGGTCAGGAAAGGTATATCTGGCTGCGTCTGAAGCTCATCGCCGACGCTGGCCTCGTGGGGCTGCCGAATGCGGGCAAGAGCACCTTCCTGTCCGCAACCACCGCCGCCAAGCCGAAGATCGCCGACTATCCCTTCACGACCCTGCATCCCGGCCTCGGCGTGGTGCGGGTGGACGGGCGCGAGTTCGTGCTGGCCGACATTCCCGGCCTGATCGAGGGCGCCCATGAGGGGGCTGGCCTTGGCGACCGCTTCCTCGGCCATGTGGAGCGTTGCCGGGTGCTGCTGCATCTGGTGGACGGCACCTGTGAGCATGCGGGCAAGGCCTACAAGACCGTGCGGCAGGAACTCCTCGCCTATGGCGGCGGGCTGGAGGATCGGGTGGAGATCGTGGCCCTGTCCAAGATCGACTCGCTGACCCCTGAACTGCTGAAGCAGCAGAAGGAGCGCCTGCAGCGGGCGGCGAAGAAGAAGCCTCTGCTGCTCTCGTCCCAGTCGGGGAAGGGCATCCCGGAGGCGCTGCGCGCGCTGCTCGCCGTCATCGACGAGAGCCGCGAGGCCGAGAAGGCTTCGACGAAGAAGAAGGAATGGCAGCCGCTGTAGCGGCTGTCCTCCAGATCGGAATCTCTGATGGCAGAACGGTTTGAGCGCCATAAGCAGCCCTGGACCTACGAGGAGATCCAGAAGCTGCACACCTGCGCCAAGAAGGGCATGTCACTGAAGGCCATCGCGCAGGCGCTGACCCGCAGCGAAGAGTCGGTGAAGATCCGGGCCAAGCTCGACAAGCTGACCATCGCCAAGCTGCGCTGACGGACCGCCCGAGGGAGATGTCGCGGCCTCTGTTCCCGCAGCTCCGCTTGGGCTATCGAGGCGGCCGCATGTGCCGGGTGCCGGGGATGGCCCGACCCCGCAGCCTTGCCCAAGCGAAGATCTGCCCGTGACTCAAGCCGCTCCCGCTCTTTCCGACTTCCGCCGCATCGTCATCAAGGTGGGATCCGCGCTGCTCGTGGATCAGGCGCGGGGCAAGGTGCGGCTGCCATGGCTCACCTCGCTGGCCGAGGACATCGGGGCCCTGCATGCGCGTGGCGCGGACGTGCTGGTGGTCTCTTCCGGCGCCATCGCGCTCGGGCGCACGGTGCTGCATCTGCCGCGCGGCCCCCTGAAGCTGGAGGACAGCCAGGCCGCTGCCGCCGTGGGCCAGATCGCCTTGGCGCGGACCTGGGCGGAAATCCTCGGCCATGAGGACATCACCGCCGGTCAGGTGCTGCTGACGCTGGGCGATACCGAGGAGCGCCGCCGCTACCTCAACGCCCGTTCCACTCTGGCCAAGCTGCTGGAATATCGCGCGGTCCCCGTCATCAACGAGAATGACACGGTGGCCACCAGCGAGATCCGCTATGGCGACAATGATCGCCTCGCTGCCCGCGTCGCCACCATGGCCAGCGCCGACCTGCTGGTGCTGCTGTCCGACATCGACGGGCTCTACACCGCCCCGCCGGCGCAGGATCCCAACGCCCAGCACATCCCCGTGGTGCCGCGCATCACCGGCGAGATCGAGAACATGGCAGGAGCTGCCGGCTCGGAGCTGTCGCGTGGCGGCATGAAGACCAAGATCGAGGCCGGCAAGATCGCCACCTCGGCGGGCACCCATATGGTGATCGCCTCCGGCCACCTGAAGAATCCGCTCCGGCGCATTCAGGACGGGGGGCGCTGCACCTGGTTCCTGGCAGGGGCGACGCCCGCCCGTGCCCGCAAGGCCTGGATCGCCGGCACGCTGGAGGCACGGGGGGTGCTGCATCTCGACGAGGGTGCGGTTGCCGCGCTCCGGCGCGGGGCGAGCCTGCTGCCGGCAGGCGTGAAGAGGGTCGAGGGGGCCTTCGAGCGGGGCGATGCGGTGCTGCTGCGTGGACCGGACGGCAGCGAGATCGGGCGTGGGCTGGTGGCCTATGACCATGACCATGCCGAACGCATCCGGGGCCGCTCCACCGCCGAGATCGAGGCGCTGCTGGGTGTTCCCGGTCGCGCGGAGATGGTCCATCGTGACGACATGGCGCTTGGCGCGGAGTGAATGGCCGGGACAATTTCGCAAGAGTTCCAAATGTCGTCGGGCCCTGTGACCTTTGCAAACCACATGCTAAGGATGCCGTAGCCGGCTGTTCACAAGTCGGGGCGCGCGCCGGTTTCGGTGCGCCTATATAGGGATAGGGTTCATCTGGCCGTTCCGGGTGCATGGCACACGGAGGGACAGGCTCCGGGAACGTGAGAGAGTTTCGCCAATGGCCATGCCGAACGCCGCCCGCCTCTCCGTGGCCGCCAGCGCCTCCGGTGCCGCGCCCGTAGACGTGCCGGCCGTCCTGTCGCAGATGGGGCGGGCCGCCCGCGCTGCCGCGCGGACGCTCGCTCTGGCTTCGGCGGAGCAGAAGACCTCAGCCTTGAAAGCCGCCGCCGCGCACGTGCGCGCCGCCTCGGCCGATATTCTCGCCGCCAATGCGCAGGACATGGTGCGCGCCAAAGCGGATGGCATGAGCGCTGCCTTTCAGGATCGTCTGGCGCTGACGGAAGCGCGCATCGACGCCATTGCCGCCGGCATCGAGATGGTGGCCGGCCTGCCGGACCCGGTGGGCGCGGTCATCGAAAGCTGGACCCGCCCCAACGGACTTCAGATCGAGCGCGTGCGCACGCCGCTGGGCGTGATCGGCGTGATTTATGAGAGCCGCCCCAATGTAACGGCGGATGCCGCCGCACTTTGCGTGCGGGCCGGCAATGCGGTGATCCTGCGCGGTGGCTCGGACAGTCTGGGCTCATCGGCGGCCATTCATCGCGCCTTCGTGGCGGGGCTGGCGGAAGCGGGCCTGTCGCCGGACTGCGTGCAGTTCGTGCCGGTCGCGGATCGCGCCGCCGTGGGGCTGATGCTCGGCGGTCTCGACGGCAATATCGACGTGATCGTGCCGCGTGGCGGCAAGGGGCTGGTGGCGCGCGTGCAGAGCGAGGCGCGGGTGCCGGTGTTCGCCCATCTCGACGGCATCGTGCATGTCTATGTGCATGAGGCTGCGGATCTCGATATGGCCAGGACCGTGCTGCTGAACGCCAAGATGCGCCGGACCGGCATCTGCGGCGCGGCCGAGACTCTTCTGGTGGACGAGGCGGTATCGGCCACCCATCTGAAGCCTCTTGTCCAGACGCTGCTCGATGCCGGCTGCGAAGTGCGCGGCGATGCGGCGGCGCAGGCGGCGGATGCGCGGGTGAAGCCTGCGGTGGATGCCGACTGGGACACCGAATATGAGGACGCCATCATCTCCGTGAAATTGGTGCCCGGCATCGGGGATGCCATCGCCCATATCGAGGGCCATGGCTCCCATCACACCGATTCGATCATCACCGCCGATCAGGCGGCGGCTGACCGCTTCCTTGCCGAAGTGGATTCGGCCATCGTGATGCACAACGCCTCTACCCAGTTCGCCGATGGTGGCGAGTTCGGGTTCGGTGCGGAAATCGGCATCGCGACCGGGCGCATGCATGCGCGCGGGCCGGTGGGAGCGGAGCAGCTCACCTCGTTCAAGTATCGCGTGCACGGCGCCGGGCAGACCCGGCCGTGAGCTGCGAACCGCGCATAGGGATGCCGATGCCCCCGATCAGCACCCGCGCCGCCGTCAGCATGCCCATGGCTTCGCCGGGCATGCGGGTTGGCCTGTTCGGCGGCTCCTTCAATCCGGCACATGCGGCCCATCGGGCGGCCAGCCTGCTGGCGCTGCGGCGCCTCCAGCTTGACCGTATCTGGTGGCTGGTGACACCGGGCAATCCGCTGAAGGACAATTGGGACCTGCCCTCTATCGAGGAACGGGTCGCCTTCGCCCGCCGGATCGCCCACCATCCGCTCATCGACGTCACCGGCGTCGAGGCGACTCTGGGCACAAGCTACAGCTACGAAACCATCTCCACTCTGGTGGAGCGCCTGCCGCGGGTGCGTTTCGTCTGGATCATGGGCGCGGACAATCTGGCCCATTTCGCCCGCTGGCAGCGCTGGCGGGACATCGCCTCCCTGGTGCCCGTCGCGGTGGTGGATCGGCTGGGCGACAGCCTGTGCGCCACCTCCTCCCGCGCGGCGCAAGCCCTTGCGCCGTATAGGGTGCCGGAGCAGCAGGCATCGGCCCTGGCCGATATGGCGCCGCCCGCATGGACCTTCCTGCACGGGCTGAAATCACCCATCTCATCGACCGAGATCCGGGCTGCCCGCCGCAAGCTGGAACCGGCCTCTGCCCAGCCTGAATTCACCATCCCTTGAAATTTGCCGCTTCTGACGGCATTCTGTAGGCGCGATCCCAAGGGCGAGACCTCGTCCGCCCCAGGGGATCGTTGAACTTACCGAGAGGATCCGAGCCCCTGTCTACGACGGCTCTCTTGGCGGCCGCAGACTCCATCGCAGCCGCACCGATCTCGAAGGCGCAGCTTGACGCCGAGGAGATTCTCGCACTCGTTCTCGCCCGTCTGGATGACGAGAAGTCCGAGGAAACCATCTCCATCGACCTGCGTGGAAAAACGTCGATCGCCGATTACATGGTCGTGACCTCCGGCCGCTCCCAGCGGCATGTGGGCGCCATGGCCGAGCACCTCATCGAGGTGCTCAAGGAGGCGGGCGTTCGTCAGATCCGCGTCGAAGGTCAGCCAGCCTGTGACTGGGTACTGATCGACGCTGGCGATGTGATCGTCCATGTCTTCCAGCCCGAAGTCCGCAGCTTCTACAATATCGAGAAGATGTGGTCGGGAACCGCCCGCGCCTGATGGCGCCGGCGTGATCCTGCAAGCCTGACGCGCCATGCGCGTCCTTCTTGTCACTGTCGGCCGGCTGAAAGCCGGGGCCGAGCGGGATCTCGTATCCCGCTATATCGACCGGGCGAAGGCCGGCGGCCGGGCACTTGGGCTCGCCGGCTTCGACACGATCGAGCTTGCGGAATCGGCTGCCCGCCGTCCGGATGACCGGATGGCCGAGGAGGGGCAGGCCATTCTGGCGGCCGTCCCGGCCGGCGCAACGCTCATCGCGCTCGATCCGCGCGGGCGCAATCTCACCAGCGAAGCTTTTGCCGAACGCGTCCGGGCTGACCGTGATGGTGGTGTGCCTGCTGTGTGCTGCGTTATTGGCGGGGCGGACGGGCTGGCGGATGTGGTGCGCAGCCGGGCGGATATCCTGCTGGCCTTCGGTGCAGCGACGTTTCCTCACCAACTGGTGCGGGTGATGCTGGCGGAGCAGGTCTACCGCGCCACCACCATTCTCGCTGGCCATCCTTATCACCGCGCCTGAGCCGCGGGTGGGGCGGGATGCGGCAGATAAAGTGCTGGCGGCGGTTTCTCGGGCCGGATTGGGCCAACCCGGCCGGCTCTATGGTTTACATCTCCTCAACCTCGTGCGGGTAAATGTGGTCCATGCGCGCCCGTACCGGCTGGTTCCTCTGCACCCTGGCGATCTGCGCGGCGGCCGCCGCCGTGCCCTTGCGCGCGCAGGCGCCAGCCCCCACGCCCCCAGCGCCTCGCCCGCGTCCGGCGCCAGCCGTGAACACGGATGCGCTGAACGCGGACATTCGCGGGGCTGCGGAATTTCAGGCGCAGGTCCGGGCCGAACTCGATTCGGTGAAAAGTGACCGGGCCCGCTTCAACCAACTTCTGGTGGATACCACCACGCGCCTGCGGACCGTCGAACAGAAGATTACCGATCTCGAAGGGCGCATCGCGGCGCTGGATGCGAATGCCACGGACATCCGCACATCCCTGCTGAAGCGACGGGATGTGCTGGCCGAAGTGCTGGGTGCGCTGGTCCGCATGGGGCGCAATCCGCCGCCTGCTTTGCTGATGCGCCCTGATGATGCGCTGGACGCCGTGCGCTCCGCGATTCTGCTGGGCGCCCTGCTGCCGGAGATGCGGGTCGAGGCCGAGACGCTGGCGGCTGATCTCGCCGATCTCTCGCGCACCCGCACCGAACTCTCCAATGCCCGCGACACGCTGACGGGACTGCGAACCTCCATGGAAGAGGATCGCAAGCGGTTGTCCACCTACGTGACGGAGCGGCAGCGGCGCGTGACGGAAGGGAATGCAGGGCTTCCGGCGGAAAAAGCGCAGGCCGAGGCGGTCGCGAAGTCCACAGGAGATGTGCACGATCTTGTGACACGGCTGGAGACGGAGGTGGCACCGGCCGCCCGTGCCGCCGTGGAGGCGAGCAAACCACCGGAGCCCGGCAAGACGCAGACGGCCGCGCTTGGCGATGCGGCCCGCATCGCGCCGGCACGCCCCTTTCTGGAGGCTAAAGGCTTGCTGCCGCTACCAGTTGCTGGGGTTCGCCTGCGCGATTTCGGCACCGCCGACGGTCTGGGCGGGACCGATAAGGGCATGACCTTTGCCACCCGCGCGGGCGCGCAGGTGGCGGCACCGACCGACGGTTGGGTGGTTTATGCCGGACCTTTCCGCTCTTACGGACAACTCTTGATCATCAATGCGGGCGGCGGATACCATATTCTCTTGGCGGGCATGGAGCGGATCACCGTCGAGCTGGGGCAGTTCGTACTCGCAGGTGAACCCGTTGCCGTGATGGGCAATGTTTCTCGCTCTCCCGCTGCAGGCTCGGCCTCGGGGCAGCCTCAATTGTATGTGGAGTTCCGCAAAGACGGACTCTCGATAGATCCCGCCCCTTGGTGGGCGGCAACGGACAGTCAGAAGGTGCGCGGATAATGCGTCGTACGTCACTCTTCCTTCTCGGCGTTGCGGCCGGTGCGCTGGTGGCTGTTGCCGCCGTGCAGCCGCGCCTGTTCCTCGGCACTGCCGCCGAGGCCGCCGCTTCAGATACGTATCGGCAGCTCAGCCTGTTCGGCGACGTGTTCGAGCGCATCCGCTCGGACTATGTGGAAAAGCCGGATGACGCGAAGCTGGTGGAGGCGGCCGTCAACGGCATGCTGACCAGCCTCGATCCCCACTCCTCCTACATGGACGCGAAGAGCTTCCGCGACATGCAGGTGCAGACGCGCGGCGAGTTCGGCGGCCTCGGCATCGAGGTCACGATGGAAGACGGCCTCGTGAAGGTCATCGCTCCCATCGATGACACCCCGGCGGCCAAGGCCGGCGTGCAGGCCGGCGACATCATCACCAAGCTGGATGGCGAGCAGGTGCAGGGCCTGACGCTGAACCAGGCGGTGGAGAAGATGCGCGGCGCCGTGAATACGCCGATCACTCTCACCATCGCCCGCAAGGGCGCGGATAAGCCGGTCGAGATCAAGGTCGTTCGCGACACCATCAAGATCAAGGCCGTTCGGTCTCGCATCGAGGATGGCGACATCGGCTACCTGCGCATCACCTCGTTCAACGAGCAGACCTTCGACAATCTGAAGAAGGCCATCGAGGAACAGACCGCCCAGATCGGGCCGGACAAGGTGAAGGGCTTCATCGTCGACCTGCGCAACAACCCCGGCGGTCTGCTCGATCAGGCCATCGCGGTGTCGGATGCATTCCTGGAGCGGGGCGAGATCGTCTCCACCCGCGGCCGCAACGCCGACGAGACGCAGCGCTTCTCCGCCCGCAGCGGCGACCTTGCCAAGGGCAAGCCGGTGATCGTGCTGGTGAACGGCGGTTCGGCCTCGGCCTCCGAGATCGTGGCCGGCGCCCTTCAGGACCACAAGCGCGCCACCATTCTTGGCTCGCGCAGCTTCGGCAAGGGCTCGGTGCAGACCATCATCCCGCTCGGCGGTAACGGCGCGCTGCGCCTGACCACCGCGCGTTATTACACGCCCTCCGGCCGCTCCATCCAGGCCAAGGGCATCGAGCCCGACATCATCCTGGTGCAGGATATGCCGGCCGAGCAGAAGGCGAAGGTCGAAAGCGCGGGTGGCGACACCACCCGTGGCGAGGCTTCGCTGCGCGGCCACCTGAAGAACGGCGACGACGAGCAGACGGGTTCGCCCTCCTACGTTCCGCCGGATCCGAAGGACGACACGCAGCTGAAGATGGCCAAGGAACTGCTGGAGGGCACCGTCAAGAACGCAGCCTTCCCGCCGAACCCCAACAAGACCTCCCAGTCGAACTGACCGGGGCTTTCACTGATCTTCGAGAACCCCGCCGGCTCTGTCGGCGGGGTTTTTCTTTGCGCGGTTGAGAATTGGAAGACCGCCGCTATGCGTGGACGTTGCTGTTCGTTTGGGCATGAAATGCCAATTCTGATTATTTTCTGATCTGATTTGTCGGCTCTCCATTTTCTCGTCCGCCGAAGAGATGGGCGAATGTCGTGTTTTTGGGCGCGTTGCCGCTCGGTGAATGTATTTGGCACGGGGCTTGCTGTGATCGGCGCAGATGCTGGAGAGCCTCAATGCGCAATCGCCACCCATCTCAGCTCGTCGCGGAACCGGGAGCGGGGAGAGGGTGCGCAGCGGCATTCCCTCACATGGGGAACCCGGCGCGGGCGTCTCGCGATGCGCGCGCCCTCCCTGGCAGACTGTTGTAGCCGGCTGGTCTCTGATCCGTGGGTGATGGTGGCGGGGCGGATGCCCTGCCGTGGTGAAGGGCTAACCGGGGCGCCGTGCCAATGGCCTATGTTTTTGATTACGCAGCGATCATCCCCTATGCGCCTTTGATCGCGAAGGGGGTGGGCATCACTGTGGAGCTGACCGTGGTCGGCGGTGTGCTGGGCGTTGGTCTCGGCATCGCCTGCGCCTGGGCGCGCAGCCTCGGGCCTAAGTGGCTGCGCCCTCCGGTGTCGCTCTATGTGGAGATGATCCGCAACACGCCCTTCCTCATCCAGCTGTTCTTCATCTTCTTCGGCCTGCCCTCCACCGGCCTCCAGCTCGGTGAAATGCAGGCGGCCATCCTGGCCATGGTCATCAACCTCGGCGCCTATAGCTGCGAGATCATCCGTGCCGGCATCGAGGCGACGCCACGCGGACAGTTCGAGGCCGGTGCCAGCCTTGCCATGACCCGCATTCAGACCTTCCGCCATGTGGTGCTGATGCCCGCGCTCCAGCGCATCTGGCCGGCACTGACGTCGCAGATCGTCATTGTCATGTTCGGCTCGGCGGTGTGTTCGCAGATCGCGGTGGAGGACATCACCTTCGCCGCCCAGTTCATCCAGGCACGCACCTTCCGGGCGTTCGAGGTCTATATCCTCGCCACCATCCTCTATCTCCTCCTCGCGCTGCTGCTCCGGCAGGTCATGCGCGGGTTGGGCTCGCTCATGTTCCCGCGCCGGAGGGTTGCACGATGATCCAGTTTTCCACCTGGGATATCCTGCGCAACCTGCTGTTCGCGGCTGAGTGGACCATCCTTTTGTCGCTGGTGGCTTTCGTGGGCGGCGGCGCGCTGGGGCTCATCGTCCTGTTCGCCCGCACCGGGCGGAGCACGCTGCTGCGGCGCGTGAGCATCCTCTATATCGAGCTGATCCAGGGCACCCCGCTGCTGATGCAGCTGTTCCTGTCCTTCTTCGGTCTTGCGCTTATGGGCTTCGACGTGCCGCCCTGGTTCGCCGCCGGCCTGTCGCTGACCCTGTGGACCTCGGCCTTTCTCGCCGAGATCTGGCGCGGCTGCGTGGAGGCGATCCCGCGTGGCCAGTGGGAAGCCTCATCCAGCCTCGCCATGACCTATTTCGAGCAGATGCGCCATGTGGTGCTGCCGCAGGCCCTGCGCATCGCGGTGCCGCCCACCGTGGGCTTCTCGGTGCAGGTGGTGAAGGGCACGGCGCTGACGTCCATCATCGGCTTCGTGGAGCTGTCCAAGGCGGCCACCATGATCACCAACGCCACCTTCCAGCCGTTCCTGGTCTATGGGCTCGCGGCGCTCGTCTATTTCGCCTTGTGCTGGCCGCTCTCCAAGAGCAGCCAGATCCTGGAAAGGAAGCTGAATGTCGCTCATCGCAATCACTGAGGTGCGCAAGCGCTTCGGCGACAACGAGGTGCTGAAGGGCATCAATCTCGACGTCGAGGCGGGCGAGGTGGTGGCCATCATCGGCAAGAGCGGCTCGGGCAAGTCGACGCTGCTGCGCTGCATCAACGGGCTGGAGACCATCGATGGTGGCTCGATCATGGTCGCGGGCGCTCACCTTGCGCCTGACGACGCGCACTTAAGAGCGCTCCGGCTGAAGGTCGGCATGATCTTCCAGTCCTTCAACCTGTTCCCGCACCTGACCGCAGGCCGCAACGTGATGCTCTCGCCCATGGTGGTGAAGAAGGTGTCCGCCAAGGAGGCCGAGGCCGAGGCGAGGGCGCGGATGGAGCAGGTGGGGCTCGGGCACAAGTTCGATGCCTATCCGGACGAATTGTCCGGCGGCCAGCAGCAGCGGGTCGCCATCGCCCGGGCCCTGGCCATGCAGCCTTTGGCGCTCCTGTGCGACGAGATCACCTCGGCGCTCGATCCGGAGCTGGTGAACGAGGTGCTGCAGGTGGTGGGCAAGCTCGCCGGGGAGGGCATGACGCTGATGATGGTGACGCACGAGATGCGCTTCGCGCGCGAGGTGTGCGACCGTGTGGTGTTCATGCATCAGGGCCGCGTGCACGAGATTGGCCCGCCCGCAGAAGTCTTCGCCAATCCGAAGACCCCGGAGCTCCAGCAGTTCCTCGGCATGCTCTGAGACGTGAAAGCCGGCAGGGTGAGGTGTGGCTCGCGTCGGATCGAGGCCGGCGGCCGGTCATCCACGATTTTCTCCACAACTGCTGTCTCGGCTGATCGCGTCCGTAACGGGCGGTCAAACGGGCCGGCGGCCCCGGCTTCCGGGGACTGCGCGGATCAGGCGAATCGCATAGGGCCCTTGCGGGCGGGACGGGCGCGAGATGCCGCTAACCTGCCGTAATTCCGTATTTCCGCCCCTAAACGAGGGATTTTCGGCGGCTCCCGCAACGCGATTTCGGGCGGCCGTGGGAATGATGCTGGAGGCGTGTTCTGTTCCCTTTGGGAACGGGCGGCGCAGGCCTTTCGGTCATCCGGTGCGGCAATCCAGCACGGTGTGGGGATTCCGACCGTGTTGCCGCACGAAAGGACGTGTGTTAGGGAACCCGCGACGTCCGGGCTGCGGCATTCAGTGCCGTCTTGGGCCTAAGAAAAATCTTCCCTACAGATCAAGGGCTTGCCGACACCCCGTTCCACTGGGTGGACCGGCTGGGGCAGATCGAAGAGAGGTGCGGCAGGTGCAGACGATCGTGTCAGGCATGGCGGGGCGCTATGCAACCGCTCTGTTCGAGCTGGCCGAGGAGGCCGGTTCCACCGACGCCGTTGCGGCGGATCTGGATCGGATCAAGGCCCTGATCGCCGAGAGCGCTGATTTTCAGCGCCTGGTGAAGAGCCCGGTATTCACCTCCGAGCAGCAGCTCAAGGCCGTTGGCGCGGTGCTCACCGCCGCCGGCATTTCCGGCATCTCGGCCAAATTCGTGAAGCTGGTGGCGCAGAATCGCCGCCTGTTCGCGCTCCCTGGAATTTTTGATGCGTTCGCGGCGCTGGTTGCTGCCAAGCGCGGCGAGACCGTCGCCAAGGTGACGGTCGCCGAGCCGCTGAACGACGCACATTACGCGACGCTGAAAGACGCGCTCGCCCAACAGACCGGTAAGGACGTGAGCCTCGACGTGACCGTCGATCCGTCCATCCTCGGTGGTCTTGTCGTGAAGCTCGGCTCGCGCATGGTCGACGCTTCGCTCAAGACCAAACTCAATTCTATCCGGCATGCGATGAAAGAGGTCCGCTGATGGACATTCGAGCCGCTGAAATCTCCGCGATCCTCAAGGAGCAGATCCAGAATTTCGGTCAGGAGGCGGAAGTCTCTGAAGTTGGCCAGGTTCTGTCGGTCGGCGACGGCATCGCGCGCGTCTACGGTCTGGACAACGTCCAGGCCGGCGAGATGGTCGAGTTCGAGAATGGCACGCGCGGCATGGCGCTGAACCTCGAAATCGACAACGTCGGTATCGTGATCTTCGGTTCCGACCGCGAGATCAAGGAAGGCCAGACCGTCAAGCGCACCGGCGCCATCGTGGACGTTCCGGTCGGCCGTGGCCTGCTCGGCCGCGTCGTGGACGCTCTCGGCAACCCGATCGACGGCAAGGGCCCGATCGAGTCGTCCGAGCGCCGCCGCGTGGACGTGAAGGCGCCGGGCATCATCCCGCGCAAGTCCGTGCATGAGCCCATGCAGACGGGCCTCAAGGCCATCGACGCGCTGATCCCGATCGGCCGTGGCCAGCGCGAGCTCATCATCGGCGATCGCCAGACCGGCAAGACCGCCGTGGCGCTCGACGCCATCCTGAACCAGAAGCCGCTGAACGTGGCCGGCGCGCCGGAGAGCCAGAAGCTCTACTGCGTGTACGTCGCGGTGGGCCAGAAGCGCTCCACCGTCGCCCAGTTCGTGAAGGTGCTGGAAGAGCAGGGCGCGCTGGAATACTCCATCGTCGTCGCGGCCACCGCCTCCGACCCGGCCCCCATGCAGTTCCTGGCGCCGTTCGCCGGCACCGCCATGGGCGAGTACTTCCGCGACAACGGCATGCATGCCCTGATCATCCACGATGACCTGTCCAAGCAGGCCGTCGCGTATCGTCAGATGTCGCTGCTGCTGCGCCGCCCGCCGGGCCGCGAAGCCTATCCGGGCGACGTGTTCTACCTCCACTCCCGCCTGCTCGAGCGCGCCGCCAAGCTCAATGACGAGAACGGCGCCGGTTCGCTGACCGCTCTGCCGGTCATCGAGACCCAGGCGAACGACGTGTCGGCCTACATCCCGACCAACGTGATCTCGATCACCGACGGCCAGATCTTCCTTGAGTCCGATCTGTTCTACCAGGGCATCCGCCCGGCGGTGAACGTCGGTCTCTCGGTGTCGCGTGTGGGCTCCTCGGCCCAGATCAAGGCGATGAAGCAGGTTGCGGGCAAGATCAAGGGCGAGCTGGCCCAGTATCGCGAGCTGGCGGCCTTCGCCCAGTTCGGCTCGGACCTCGACGCCTCCACCCAGAAGCTGCTCAACCGTGGCGCCCGCCTCACCGAGCTGCTGAAGCAGAGCCAGTTCTCCCCCCTGAAGGTGGAAGAGCAGGTGGTGGTGATCTTCGCCGGCACCAACGGCTATCTGGACGGCCTGCCCGTCTCGAAGGTGCGCGAGTTCGAGACCGGCCTGCTGCTGGCGCTCCGTTCGCAGCATCAGGACATCCTCGACACCATCCGCACGTCCAAGGAACTCTCCAAGGACACCACGGCGAACCTGACGAAGGCGCTCGACGCTTTCGCCAAGAGCTTCGCCTGATTGGTGCCCTCGGGCCTCTGACGTGAAGGAACGGGTGCGATGCCGAGCCTGAAAGACCTAAAAAACCGCATCGCTTCGGTGAAGGCGACGCAGAAGATCACCAAGGCGATGCAGATGGTCGCCGCGGCGAAGCTGCGCCGCGCCCAGGTGGCTGCGGAAGCCGCCCGTCCCTATGCGGAACGGATGGAAAGCGTGCTCGGCAACATCGCCTCCGGCATGGTGCAGAGCTCCGACACGCCGCTTCTGCTAGCGGGAACGGGCAAGGACGAGAAGCACCTGCTTCTCGTCTGCACGTCCGAGCGCGGCCTGTGCGGTGCGTTCAACACGTCCATCATCCGCGCGGTGCGCGAGCGGGCCAGCCAGCTCATTGCCCAGGGCAAGGACGTCAAGTTCTTCTGCGTCGGGCGTAAGGGCTATGACCAGCTGCGCCGGATTTATCCGGGGCAGATCGTTGAACTCGTCGACCTGCGCTCCGTGCGCACCCTCGGCTTCACGAACGCTCACGACATCGCCGAGAAGGTCATCGACCGCTTCAACAAGGGCGAGTTCGATGTCTGCACGCTGTTCTATTCGCACTTCAAGAGCGTGATCTCGCAGATTCCGACCGCGCAGCAGATCATTCCCGCCACCTTCCCCGAGAAGGCTGCCGGCGAGAGCGCGGTCTATGACTACGAGCCGGAGGAAAGCGAGATCCTCGCGGACCTCCTGCCGCGCAACGTGGCGGTGCAGGTTTTCCGCGCGCTCCTCGAGAATCAGGCTTCGTTCTATGGCTCGCAGATGAGCGCCATGGACAATGCCACGCGGAACGCGGGCGACATGATCAAGAAGCAGACGCTGATCTACAACCGGACGCGTCAGGCCATGATCACCAAGGAACTCATCGAAATCATCTCCGGCGCCGAAGCGCTCTGACGGCAGCGCGGTCAAGGACAAAGGACCTACGAAAATGGCGAACAAGAACGGACGCATCACCCAGGTCATCGGCGCCGTCGTCGACGTGCAGTTCGATGCGCATCTTCCGGAAATCCTGAACGCGCTGGAAACCACCAACCAGGGCAACCGCCTTGTGCTCGAGGTGGCGCAGCATCTCGGTGAGAACACCGTCCGCACCATCGCCATGGACTCGTCCGAAGGTCTGGTGCGTGGCCAGGTCGTGACCGACACCGGCCTGCCGATCATGGTGCCGGTGGGCGAGGCCACCCTCGGCCGCATCATGAACGTCATCGGTGAAGCCGTGGACGAGCTGGGCCCGGTGGTCGGCGAGACCACCCGCGCCATCCATCAGCCGGCCCCGTCCTACGCCGACCAGTCCACGGAAGCCGAGATCCTCGTCACCGGCATCAAGGTGGTGGATCTGCTGGCTCCCTACTCCAAGGGCGGCAAGATCGGCCTGTTCGGCGGCGCCGGCGTGGGCAAGACCGTGCTCATCATGGAGCTCATCAACAACATCGCGAAGGCGCACGGCGGTTACTCCGTGTTCGCCGGCGTGGGTGAGCGCACCCGCGAGGGCAACGATCTCTATCACGAGATGATCGAGTCCAAGGTGAACGTGGACCCGCATGAGAACAACGGCTCGTCCGCCGGTTCCAAGTGCGCCCTCGTGTACGGCCAGATGAACGAGCCCCCGGGCGCCCGCGCCCGCGTCGCTCTGACCGGCCTGACCGTCGCCGAGCACTTCCGCGACCAGGGCCAGGACGTGCTGTTCTTCGTGGACAACATCTTCCGCTTCACCCAGGCCGGCTCGGAAGTGTCGGCTCTGCTGGGCCGCATCCCGTCGGCGGTGGGCTATCAGCCTACGCTGGCCACGGACATGGGCGCCCTGCAGGAGCGCATCACCACCACCACCAAGGGTTCGATCACCTCGGTGCAGGCCATCTACGTGCCCGCCGACGATCTGACCGACCCGGCGCCTGCCGCCTCGTTCGCCCATCTGGACGCGACCACCGTGCTCTCGCGCTCGATCGCGGAAAAGGGCATCTACCCGGCGGTGGATCCGCTGGACTCCACCTCGCGCATCCTGTCCCCGCTGGTCATCGGCGAGGAGCACTACAATGTGGCCCGTCAGGTTCAGCAGACCCTGCAGCGCTACAAGGCCCTGCAGGACATCATCGCGATCCTGGGCATGGACGAGCTGTCCGAAGAGGACAAGCTGACCGTGGCCCGCGCCCGCAAGATCGAGCGCTTCCTGTCGCAGCCCTTCCACGTGGCGGAAGTGTTCACCGGTTCGCCCGGCAAGCTGGTCGACCTGGCCGACACCATCAAGGGCTTCAAGGGCCTGGTGGAAGGCAAGTACGACCACATGCCCGAGCAGGCCTTCTACATGGTGGGTTCCATTGAGGAAGCCATCGAGAAGGGCAAGAAGATGGCCGCTGAGGCGGCCTGATCTTCACGCCGGTCGGACCCTTCGGGGTCCGTGCAGAACAAGCCGCCGGACGGGGTCCGGCGGCCGCAAGATAAAGAGGGGCCTTGCCCCTCGGGGCGAGGCTAACGCGCGCCGGAGCCGCTGGTCTTCGGCCGGCATCGCTCAGCTCGGAGACAACAGATGGCCACCTTTTCTTTCGAGCTCGTCTCCCCTGAGCGGCTCGTTTACTCCGGTCAGGTCACCGAGGTGATCGTTCCCGGCACGGAAGGCGAGTTCGGCGTCATGGCCGGCCACGCTCCGTTCATCTCCACGATCAGCGCGGGCATCCTCACCATCAAGGGTGACGGCGCCGAGAAGCGTCTGTTCGTGCGTGGCGGTTTCGCCGAAGCCAACCCGCAGGGGCTGACGGTGCTCGCCGAGCAGGCGACCCCGGTGGAGAGCTTCGATCGCGCCGCCCTGCAGCAGCTCATCAAGGATGCGCAGGAAGACGTGTCCGATGCCCGCACCGACGAGGGCCGCCAGAAGGCCGAGCGCAATCTCGCCGACCTGCAGCAGGTGGCGATGATCCTCGATCTCAACGCCGGCCAGACCGCGCACTGAGCGCATCGCCAGCACTGTTCGGAAGCGGCCCCTTCGGGGGCCGTTTTGCGTTTGGGCTGGTTGTGCTGCTGCCGGGGGCAGGGTTTCGGGCCGTATGGCCCGGCTCTTCGCGTGAGCCTTTCTGCCGATCCCGTCCGGCTCTAATGTCCCGGCGTCCTGAGGAAGGCCATTTCCATGCCCCAGCCCGGCACGCCCACCTTTGACCAGCTTCGCGTCTTCCTCGCCGTGGTGGATGCCGGCAGCTTCACTGCGGCTGCCAGGACGTTGGGCCGGGCGACCTCGGTGGTCAGCTACGCCATAAGCAATCTCGAGGCCCAACTCGGCGTCGCTCTCTTCGATCGCACGCACACCAAAACGCCGGTGCTGACCGAGGCCGGCCGTACCGTGCTGTCCGAGGCCCGCACCGTGGCCAATGGCATGGACGGCCTCCGCGCCAAGGTGAAGGGGCTGATGGAAGGGCTCGAGGCGGAAGTGCACGTGGCGCTGGACGTCATGCTGCCGGCCGCCCGCGTGGTGGATGCGCTGAAGGCCTTCGCGGAAGCGTTCCCCACCGTGACGCTGCGTCTGTACGTGGAAGCGCTCGGTGCAGTGGCGGAGATGGTGTTGAACGGCCGGGCGGTCATCGGCGTCAGCGGCCAGTTGCCGGTGGTCGCGCCGGGGCTTGAGCATATCGACGTGGGCTATGTGGATCTCATTCCCGTTGCCGCGCCGGACCATCCACTGGCTGTGGCCGGCAGGAACGTGCCGGGGGCCGGGCGGGATCATGTGCAACTCGTGCTGACAGACCGCTCGCCTTTGACGGAGGGGGTGGAGTTCGCCGTGGTGAGCAACCGGACCTGGCGGCTCGCCGATGTGGGCTCCAAGCACATGCTGCTGCGGGAGGGCATCGGCTGGGGCAATCTTCCGGAGCCCATGGTGCGGGAAGATCTGGCCGCCGGCCGTCTCGTCCATCTCGATCTGCCGGATCTAAGGGGCGGGCGATACCATCTGCAGGCCATCTATCGCGCCGACATGCCGCCTGGGCCTGCGGGCTCCTGGCTCATCCAACGCTTCCAGCAGCAGGCCTGTAGCGAGGCACATGGCCTCGCAGCGGCGAAGCCGCCCGTCGAGAGCTAGCCTCGCTCTTCGGTGACAAGACGCTGCCTGCGGTTCGCCGGCCCTCGCGTGACCAGAGAGAGAAGCGGCAGCGCAATTTGGAGGTGGCGTGTACCGGAAAATAGGGCAATATTGCTTACCTTACTTTTCCGTGCCGCCGCGCCGACCGGCACCCTCACGGGCGATCGCATCATGCGTGTCGCCTGCGCGCCAAAGAGGCACTCGATGACCGCGCCAGCCACTCCGGCCAATGCCACCTCCCACACGGGCGGTTCTGTTCTGCGCACCTCCACCCGCCTCGGTATCCTCGGCGCCGTGCTGACGGTGATGGTGTGGACCAACTGGATCGTCTCGACGCGTTTCATGATGCAGGCGCAGCATCCGCTTTCGGCGAGCCTTCTGTCCTTCATCCGCTTCGGCACGGCCGCGATCCTGCTGGCCCCTGCGTGGTGGCGCTTCCGCATCTATCCACGCCAGTCACCGCCGCTGGCCCTCCTCGGGCTTATGGCGGCCGGGCTGCCCTATCAGTTCATGGTGCTGTGGGGACTGCATTATGCCCCGGCCAGCGAGGCCGGGCCGCTGCTGGCGGGAACGCTGCCGCTGTTCATCGCGCTGCTCTCCGCGGTCTTCCTGCGCGAGCGCATCACGCTTTACCGGGCCATCGGCGTAGGGCTGATCACGCAGGGGGTCATCGCCGTTCTCGGGCAGGGGCTGTTCGATTTCGCGGCCGGCACCTGGAAGGGGCATCTGGCGATTCTCGCCGCTGCGGGCGCCTGGTCGGTCTACACCATCGCCTTCCGCTACAGCCGGCTCACCGGGCTGGAGGCGGCGGCCTTTGTCGGCCTGTGGTCGGTGATCGTGCTGTTGCCCTTCACAGCCGCCGACATCTGGGTGGAGATCCAGAATGCGCCGGCCGCGACGCTGGCGCACCAGTTTCTGACGCAGGGCCTGCTGGCCGGTGTGCTGGCGCTGCTCACCTATACGACGGCGGTGCGCCATCTCGGGGCCAGCCGGGCGACGGCGCTGACCGCGCTCACACCGCCCATGGCGCTGCTGGTGGGCATGCTGCTGCTGGGCGAGCGCCCCGGCCTGTGGCAGATGGCCGGGTGCGCCTTGATCGTGTGTGGCGTTGTGGCCGCCAGCGGCGTGCTGGGCACCCGCTCGCGGCCGTCCTGATCGCTGTTCGTCAGGCCAGAACGGGCATTACGAACTCGGCCCCGCCGCGCAGTCCGCCGGGCCAGCGCGACGTGGTGGTCTTCACGCGGGTGTAGAAGCCCACGCCTTCCAGGCCATAGACGTTGCGATCACCGAAGATGGACCGCTTCCAGCCGCCGAAGGAGTGATAGGCGATCGGAACCGGGATCGGCACGTTGATGCCCACCATGCCCGCCTGCACGCCGTAATCGAACGCGCGGGCGGCATCGCCATTGGCGGTGAAGATGGCGGCGCCGTTGCCGTACTCATGCTCGTTGACCAGCTTCAGGGCATCGCCCAGCTCCGGCACGCGGACCACACCGAGCACGGGGCCGAAGATCTCTTCCTTGTAGATCTTCATCTCCGGCTTCACGTCGTCGAACAGGCAGCCGCCGATGTAATAGCCGTTCTCGTGGCCCTGCAGCTTCAGGCCGCGACCGTCTACCACCAGCTTGGCGCCTTCGGCCACGCCGCTGTCCACATAGCCGGACACCTTGGCGAGGTGCTCCTTGGTGATGAGCGGACCCATCTCGCTGTCCTTGTCGATGCCGGGGCCGACCTTCAGTGCCTGCACGCGGGGCACGAGGCGCTCCATCAGGGCATCGCCCACACCACCGACGGCCACGGCCACCGACACCGCCATGCAGCGCTCGCCGGCCGAGCCGTAGCCCGCGCCCATGAGCGCATCGACGGTCTTGTCGAGATCGGCGTCGGGCATCACCACGAGGTGGTTCTTGGCGCCGCAAAGCGCCTGCGCGCGCTTACCGTGGGCGCAGGCGGTGCGATAGACATATTCGCCCACCAGCGTCGAGCCGACGAAACTCACCGCCGCGACCTTGGGATGGGCCAGCAGCGTGTCCACGGCTTCCTTGTCGCCGTTGACCACGTTGAAGACGCCCTTCGGCAGGCCGGCCTCGGCCAGCAGTTCGGCGAGGACCAGCGCCGTGCTCGGATCCTTCTCGGAGGGCTTCAGCACGAAGGTGTTGCCGCAGGCGAGCGCCATGGGGAACATCCACATGGGCACCATGGCCGGGAAGTTGAACGGGGTGATGCCCGCGCACACGCCCACCGGGTGGCGCATGGAGAAGGTGTCGATGCCCCGGCCGACCTGATCGGAGAACTCACCCTTCAGCAAATGCGGGATACCGCAGGCGAACTCCACCACCTCGATGCCGCGGATGATCTCGCCCTTGGCGTCGTCAATGGTCTTGCCATGCTCGCGGGTGATGAGGGCCGCGATGCGGTCCATGTTGCGCTCGACCAGTTCCTTGAAGCGGAACATCACGCGGGCACGGGCAGGGGCGGGGGTGGAGGCCCAGGTCGGCAGAGCGGCGGCGGCGGCCTGCACGGCCTCGTTCACCGTCGCGGCGCTGGCGAGGAGGACGGAAGCGATCTGCTCACCGGTCGCCGGATTGAAGGTGGCGGCGCTGCGCTCGCCTGCGGTCGCGCCGATATGGGTGCCGCCGATGTAATGGCCGATGGTGTCCAAGGGTCCGCCTCCTTGAGGGAAATGACGGTCCCCTTTTCGGTCTGGCATAAGCGCTTAGCAAGATTTAAGTTCGCCAAACCATTATGCGAAAATAGGCGTAAGCGACGTGAACTGGGACCATGCCCGTGTGTTCCTTGCCGTGGCCCGGGAGGGCCAGATGCTGGCGGCCGCGCGCAAGCTGGGGCTCGACCACGCCACCGTCACCCGGCGCCTCAACGCGCTGGAGGACGACCTTGGGGCGAAGGTGTTCGAGCGCAGCCCGGCGGGCTGTGTGCTGACGACCGCCGGGGAGACGCTGCTGGGCATTGCCGAGCGGGTGGAGGGGGAGATGGTCAAGGCCCAGTCTTTGCTGGGCAATGCAGACCTGCGCCTGTCAGGCACCGTACGCATCGGCGCGCCGGACGGCTTCGGCACCTATTTCCTGGCCGCCCGGCTGGGGGAATTGGCGGTGCGGCATCCGGATCTGGTGATCCAGCTGGTGCCGCTGCCGCAGACCTTCTCGCTGTCGAAGCGAGAGGCGGACATCGCCGTGGTGCTGGACCGTCCGCGCACCGGCCGCCTCATCGGCCGCAAACTCACCAATTATTCGCTGAGCCTTTATGCCGCCCGCAGCCATCTGGAGCGCCACGGCCCCATCGTCGGCGAGGCTGACCTCTCGGATCGGCTGGCCGTGACCTATGTGCAGGATCTCACCTATTCCACCGGGCTCGACTATATGGAGGCCCTGACCGGCCTCACCGCCCGCCGCTTCGAGTGCGCCAGCGTCGTCGGTCAGATGGAAGCGGTGCGGGCCGGTGCGGGCGTGGGCATCCTGCATGACTATGCGGCGGCGGCCTATCCGGAACTGGTGCCCGTGCTGCCCCACATGCGGTTCGAGCGCAGTTACTGGCTTGCCATGCATGCGGACATGCGCGGACTGCGGCGCATTTCCGAGGTGGAGCAGTTCATCGTCGCCGGCGTGCAGGCTGAGCGCCGGACTTTCGTGGTGCAGCGAGCGGTTGCGGCAACGGCGGGCTGAGCCCGCCGTGCTCAGGGTTTTGCCGCTGGCACCGGCGTGGCGTTCGGCAGCGCGAAGGCCGCCAGCGCGACCAGCGGGGGCAGCAGGAACACCCACATGCCCGACAGCACATAGACCAAAGCGGCAATGCCGCAGCCGATGGCGAAGGCGACGACGTTGAAGGCCAGCTTCTTCAACCGGGCGTGGACTGCCTGACGTTGCGGTTCGGCAACGCCTCGCATCAGGTCGGTGATGTCGACCATGATCTGTGTTGTGCTGCCGGTCATCAGCGTGGATGGCGCGGCGTCCGTGAGATGGGTGCGGTGGATGCCGTTCTGGATCGCCATGGCGGCCACCAGAAGCATGCCGGCCAGCATGGCGGGGGCGGCATCGCTGTTGGGGAAGGGGCCGACGCCGATGAACAGCGCCGCCGCCATCGCCAGAAGCAGAACCTTCAGGCCCATGAGGATTCGCAGGTCGGGCAGCCCGCGTGCCGCAAGGGCAGGGCCGAGCAGGCGGCTCACGATCACGACGACGCAGAAAACGGGCAGGGCCAGCAGCTTGGTCAGCGCACCCGAGGTGCCATGCACCATGGCGGCGCCGAAGGTGACGAAGTTGCCGGTCACGTGGGCGGTGAAAAGCCCCTGAAGGGCCAGGAAGCCGGAAGTGTCCACATAGCCAGCATTGAAGCTCAGGGCCACCGGAAGAGTGAGTTTCATATCGGTTCTCTGCGCCCCCAAAAGTGCGCTTCGCGCTCCCCAAGTGCGGCAACACAGCGCACTTTCGCGCGTCGCGCCAGCGCAACCAAATGCCGCGGCCATTGGGACATTTCGTCATCACAATGCGGCGGATCGAACAATACGGTCTGGCTGACGTTCACTATCGTCGTGACCGCAGGGCGCGCCGCAACCTGCCACAACGGAAATCTCCCGTGCGCGTCCCGCCCATAAGGAGTGACATTCCATGGCCACCAAGCCCGCTGCCAAGCCTGCCGCAAAATCCCGCCGCACCGCGCCGCTCCAGACCCCTAGCAACCTGCCGTCCAATGCCACCAAGGACATCGCGGCGGCGCTCACCACGCTGCTGGCCGATACCTTTGTGCTCTACATGAAGACCAAGAATTTCCACTGGCACATGTCCGGCCCCAACTTCCGCGACTATCATCTGCTGCTGGATGAGCATGGCGACCAGATCTTTGCCATGACCGACGACATGGCCGAGCGCGCCCGCAAGATCGGCGGCACCACGCTGCGCTCCATCGGCCATGCGGCGCGCCTGCAGCGGCTGGAGGACAATGACGCCGAGTATGTCACCCCGCTCGACATGCTCTCCGAGCTGCGCGAGGACAATCTGAAGTTCACCCAGCTCATGCGCGAGGTCCATGATCTGTGCGACGAGCATGGCGATGTGGCAACGGCCAGCCTGCTGGAGAACTGGATCGACGAGACCGAGCGGCGGACGTGGTTCCTCTATGAGATCACCCGCACGCGCGGCGAAGGCGCCTGATCCTTCGCTTGCGTTAAATGAGAAGCCCCCGCCGGGATGCCGGCGGGGGCTTCTGCTCGATCCGGAACTCGCGCGGAGGACGCCGGAGCATCACTCCGGATCTGCGTCATCCTTGCCATGCTTCCGCGTCATCGACGGCGGATCGCTGGCGGGGAAGGATTCGTCCAGTGCCTCGTCCAGCAGGTCGGATTCGGCTTTGTCGTGCGCCTTCTCCTGCGCGCTCTTGGTCCCGATGACCTCAGCGCCAGTGATGTGGGCAGCGGCCGGCGGATCGCTGGCCGGAAAGCTCTCTTCCAGCGCCTCGTCGAGGCGCTCTTCCTGATCGCCAGTATCCTCTGCCGGAGTGGGATGGGGTGCCTTTGCGGTCATCTCTGTCTCCCTCATCGGTTGTCGGCGCAGAGGACCGACGCCTCGCCCATCCGCAGCGCCGATGCTCGCGCGGTTTGGCGCGGGAATGATTGCACGATGCTACGCCAGCATGCACCGGACCTGAAGAGGTAACGCCGCCCATCCCTGCCGGGTTTCCCTTTTGTCACGTCTGGCCCTGTCGCAGAAGCACGGCGACGGGCAGATCCGCGAGAAGCCCGGCCACCCCGACGCCTTCGGCGGAAATGTCGATCGTGCGCCCCGTCAGCACATCGTTGTAAGTGCCGGCGAACTGGGCGGGGACCGCGAGCGTCGTGTCCCTCCACACCTCCGGGGGCAGCAGTGGCATGTCGCTGCTTTCCAGCAAGGGCGCGGCGAGGCGCGAGACGAGCACGATCATCTGCGCCCCTTCGACCTCCCGGGCGAAGGCCAGGGCGTTGTCCTGTCGCGGCCCGCGCACCTCCAGCGCACGATAGGTGCCGGATGTGAACAACTGTGGCACATCGCGTCGTGCATGAAGCAGGCGGCCGATGAGGGCCTGCTTGACGTGCCCATCCCGCCAGCGGGGCAGGAGGCCGGCGGGCGCCGTGGCAGCCGGCGTGGCGAAGGCGGTGGTGCGGGCCTCGTAGTCCACCGGGCGGCGGTTGTCGGGATCCACGAGGCTGAGATCCCAGAACTCCGTGCCCTGATAGAGGTCCGGCACGCCGGGCACCGTATATTTCAGCGCCGTCTGGGCAAGGCTGTTCAGGGCGCCGGCAGGATCAATGCGCCGCACGAAATCGGACAGGATCTTTCGCGCCGGCACACCGTCCGCGCTCTTGAGCAGCGTTTCAAGGAATGCCCGGCTTGCGCTTTCATAGTCTTCATCCGGGAACACCCAGTTGGTGCGGCCCTTGGCCTCCCGCATGGCCTTCAGCTGCCACGCGCTCACGCGCTCGCACAGCTCTTCAAGGCCTTTCGTATCCTCCGGATCAAGCGCATGCGGCCAAGCGCCGATCAGCGTCTGGTAGAGCATGATCTCGTCGGCGCGACCGGGAGCGGGTCCCAGATCCTGCTCGGCGCGGAACGGGGCGCAGGCTCCCATCAGCGCATCCAGCACATCGCGCCAGATGTGAGGCAACTCGCTGATGACGGCGAGGCGCATGCGGCTGTCTTCGCCCCGCTTGTGGTCATGGGTGGCGGTGGCCAGCATGGCGTGCGGCAGGGCTGCGGCGCGGCGTGCTAGATGGTCGTGGAAGGCGGCCACCGGCATGGCGAGGTCGATGGGGTCCGAACCCACCTCATTGCGTGAGATCAGCCGCCCGTAGCGATAGAAAAGCGTGTCCTCCATGGATTTGGCGGCGATGGGCGCGGTGAGCTGCTGGAACTTCGCCAACGCATAGGCCCGCGTGCCGGTCTGCCAGACATCGCCGGTGGTCTCCGGCGTGATGCCGCTGACCCAGCGCGCCAGAAGGTCGAGCACCGGGTGGTCGATGGGCGGCAGCCGACGGCGTGCGTTCTCTGCCGCCCGGCGCAGGAACAGCGTGTCCTGCTGCGTGCGTCCCGCCGTGGTGACGTAGGAGCGATAGACCGGAAAGGCTACGACCAGTTCGTTCAGGGCGCGCCGGAGTGCGGCTTCCGTGATGTCGCGCGTGTCGAGATCGCTCAGAGCAAGCTGGTGTACGGAGCGGGTGGCGGTCTTCATCTCCGCGCCAAAGCCGTCGCGCAGGATCTGGCGGCGGGCGCTTTCCAGCTGCGCGGCATAGGGCGTGCGCTCGCCGGAAGTCTCCTGCCAGATGGTCGTGAGCGCGGTGGCTGCCGCCTCGTTGTGAAGAACAGCTGACACCTCGTCCATGAAGTCATAGCCAGTGGTGCCTTCCACGGGCCAGTCGGCGGGCAGGCGTTCGCCGGGATGCAGGATCTTCTCCACCACCACATAGCCGCCGGGCAGCGCATCCTCCGGCCGCTGGTCCTCCAGCGCCTCCAACTGCCGCCGCAGGCGCTGGCAATAGGCGCCGGGGTCTGCGATGCCGTCCACATGGTCGATGCGCAGGCCGTCGATCAGCCCTTCCGTATAGAGGCGGAAGATGAGGGCGTGGGTCTGGTCGAACACGTCCGCCCGCTCCACCTTCACCCCGGCGAGGCCCGTGATGTCGAAGAAACGGCGCCAGTTGAGGTCGTCATTCGCCGTGCGCCACCACGCCAGCCTGTAGTTCTGGCGTTCCAGCAGGGCATGCAGGCGCGCCTTTCCATCCTCCGTGGTGGCGTCGAAGGCGGCGATGATGGGCTGGAGAAACGTCGCGCCTCCCGCCTCAGCCACGGCCTGCGAAAGCCGTGTCTGCGCACCTGCCACACGGTCCGGATGCGGGGCCGGCGTTGCGGCGATCTCCTCGAACAGCAGCCGGGCCTCGGCCAGTTCCGGCAGCTCGGCGCTGGCGAGCAGCTCCGCATAATTCAGCGGACAGATGGGAAAGATGTGCTCGTGATGGGAGATGTGGAAAGTACCGCGGGTCTCGTCATAGGCAAGCTGGAGCGCGCCTGCGGAAAGCGCCTCGCCATAGGGACGGTCGAGGAAGGGCGCGAGCAGCTTGCCGGTGAGCTGGGGATCAGCCGGTGTCCAGTCCACGTCGAACACTTCCGCATGGGCGCTGGCGCGGCCCCATTCCAGAGTGTCCAGCCACACCCGGTTGTCGGCTCCGCCTACACCCATGTGGTTGGGCACGATGTCGAGGATCAGCCCCATGCCCCGCGCCTTGAGGCCCACGGAAAGCCGCCGCAGGGCCTCCTCGCCGCCGGTCTCGGCATCGAGCGTGGTGTAGTCCACCGTGTCATAGCCGTGCCCGGAGCCCACACGTGAGGTGAGGAGCGGTGATGAGTAGATGTGGCTGATGCCGAGGGCGGAGAAATAGTCGAGCAGGGGGATGGCGTCGTCGAGCGTGAAGCCCTTGTGAAACTGCAGGCGGACGGTGGCACGGGGTGGGATCACGCCTGTCTCCTCTTTTGGCCGGCCGTGTCGGCGTGGCCGTCCCTGCGGGCATCATCGAGTTTCGCGAGACGGGCTTTCACCTCCGGCGCGTCCAGCATCTGCCCGGCTTCGACGGTGAAGCGGCGGCGCCAGTTGGGATGCTCGTCCACCGTGCCGGGCAGGTTGGGCTGCTCGATGAGCCCGAGCGCATCCTCCAGCGGGATCACCACCAGCGGCGCGGGCGTCCTGCCCACATAGGTGATGGCGGCATCCACCACCGGCTCCGTATCGTCGGAGGCGGGCTCCGCACCGGTGCCGATGGCTGTCCATAGCGCCTTGCGATCTGCCTCGCGATTGGTGCGCTCCTGCGCCTCGTCGATGCCTTCGCCCAGCAGGCCGAGCGGCGTGCGCCAGGTGATGTCGCGCCCGCTCCACCAGCCGGCGATGGTGGGCAGATCATGGGTGCCGGTGACGGCGGTTGCGGTGGGGCGATAATCGGCGGCGGCCGTGTAGGACGTGGCGTCGCGCTCGAACCACAGCACTTGCATGCCCATGATGCTGCGTTGTTGCAGCTTCTCGCGGAAGCCCTCGGGCACGGTGCCGAGATCCTCGCCCGTGACGATGGTGCGGTGGCGCTGGCTCTCCAGCGCCACGAGGCGCATCAGATCGTCGAACGGATAGGCGAGATAGGCGCCTTCCGACGGCTTCGCGCCGTCCGGCACCATCCAGAGCCGCATAAGGCCCATGATGTGGTCGATGCGTACGCCCCCCGCATGGGCCATGGTGGCGCGCAGCATGCCGAGGAAGGAGCGGAAGCCGCTCTCCACCATGGCGCGGGGGGAGAAGGCGGAGAGGCCCCACGCCTGCCCGATGGAATTGAGCAGATCCGGCGGCGCGCCGATGGAAAGGCCGATCAGCATGTCCTGCGGCCGGCTCCACGCCTGACTGCCGCCGCCGTCCGAGCCCACGGCCAGATCGCTGATGAGGCCGATGGGCATCCCCGCCGCCCGCGCCGCCGCCTGTGCGTCGGCAAGGCCGCGTGCGGCTGCATATTGCAGGAAGGCGTAGAAGCCCACTTCCGATGCGCTCTTGCGGGCGAAGGCGGCGACTGCCGCGCCGCGCGGGTCCTGGAAGCCCTCGGGCCACGTGCGCCAGTGCCACTTGCCAGGATCGGAGCCGAACATCTTGGCGTGCAGCGCCTCGAAGCGGGCGTGGTCCTCCAGCGCCTCGCCGCCCTCGGCGCGGAAGGCGGCGAAATCCGCCTGCATGTCCGCATGGCGGGGCAGCTCGATCTCATAGAGCTTGCGCAGCACGGCGAGGCGGGCGTCGCCCGCCGCATGCCATTGCACGGTGTCCGCGCGCTCGAAGTTGATCAGCTGGTCATGAAGGTCGAGACTGGCCGCTGCCGCAGCGGCGGCTGCCGGGCCGAACAAAGCAGAGGGATCGGCGTGCAAAGCGTTGAGGAACAGCCGGCTGGACGGCGCATAGGGGCTGAAATGGTGCGTGTCGGCCGAGAAGGGCGCATGCACCGGGCTCAGCACCAGCGCGGAGGCCCCCTGCGCGGCGGCGACGCGGGCGAAATCGGACAGGGCCGTGAAATCGCCAATGCCCCCTTCGCCGAGCACATCCTTGCCGGGTGTGCCTCGCCCCTGTCGACGCAAGGCATAGAGCTGGACGGCGAGCCCCCATAAGCGCGGGTCGCCATCCCCGGTGGCATCGGACAGATCGAAGCAGCGGGCGGGCGCGACGGCGAGCGTGGTCCGTGTGCCGCCGGCCTCGAAGGCGTGATAGCCGGGCATGTCGAAGGCGGGCAGCGTAAGGACACCGCCCTCCACCTCCGCTTCGCCTTCCACGACACCGCCGCCTTCCAGCGTCACGTGCCAGCGCTTGCGGCCAGTGGCGCCGGGCATGTGTACGCGCACCGGGGTGCCGGCATCGGCCGTCACCAGCGGGGGCGTCGTCGCCACGCCCTGCCGGGCGCGGGCCAGACTGTCGGCAAGGTCGCTCTCGGAATCGGCGGGCAGGCCGAGCGCACCGAGGATGGCGCGCAGCGCGTCCGTCGGCACGGTCTGTGGGCGGCCGAAGGCATCGAACCAGGTGGGAGATACGCCGGCGGCGCGGGCAAGATCGCGGAGGCTGTCGTCCATGGTCCCCTCGAAAGACAAGTCAGGCTGACGGCCGCGCCAGTGGCGCGGCGGTGGAGCGGGGCGGCATGTGCGCGGCGAGCAGGCGTACACTGCGGCCCTCGACGATGATGGATTGGGAGATGCCACGCTCCTCGGGAATGAGACCCGTGGCGCTGTCCACCAGCAGCCGCCACGTCAGGGCGGGCGTTGGCAAGGTAAAGGTGACAGGATGTGGCTTGCCGTTCAGCAGCAGCAGCAGCACGTCGAGGCCGAGCCCCTCGGCGGGCCCGGCCCGGCGCAGCGCCAGTGTCTGCCCGCCGTCCGCGTGCCAGCCTTCGCCGATCAGCTCCGTGCCGCTCTCGTCAAACCAGCCGATGTCACGCAGGCCATCGTCCAGTTCCTCGTGGCCGTGCAGGAAGCGCGGGGCACGCAGGATGGGATAGCGGGCGCGGATTTCAGCGAGGCGCGCCACGAAGGCGGTGAGGCTGCGGCCCTGGGGCGTCTGCGCCTGCTCCCAGTCCAGCCAGGAGAGATCGTTGTCCTGGCAATAGGCATTGTTGTTGCCCTGCTGGGTCCGGCCGAATTCATCGCCGGCCAGCAGCATGGGCGTGCCGTGAGAGAAGAAGACAGTGGAGAGCATGGCGCGGGCCACGCGACCACGCGTCTCAATGATCGCAGGATCATCACTCGCGCCTTCCGTACCCCAGTTGGCGCTGAAATTGGCGTCGTGGCCGTCGCGATTGTCCTCGCCATTGGCGAGATTGTGCTTGTGCTCGTATGAGACGAGATCGGCAAGCGTAAAGCCATCGTGCGAGGCCACGTAATTGATGGAGGCCCACGGTTTGCGGAAGCGTCGGTCGAACAGATCGCCCGAGCCGGAGAGGCGGGAGGCGAGGTTTCCGCGCTGGCCAAGCTCGCCGCGCCAGAAGCGGCGCACGCCGTCGCGGAAGCTGTCGTTCCATTCCGCAAAGCCCGGCGGCAGGTTGCCGAGCTGGTAGCCGTCCGGCCCGATGTCCCACGGCTCGGCGATCAGCTTCACATTGGCGAGGATCGGATCCTGCCGCATCACGTCGAAGAAGCCGGATCCGGGATCGAAGCCGTTGCCCTCGCGGCCGAGCGTCACGCCGAGATCGAAGCGGAAGCCGTCCACATGGAAGGCCGTCACCCAGTAGCGCAGGCTGTCCATCACCATCTGCAGCACGCGCGGATGGGAGAGGTTCACCGTGTTTCCGCAGCCGGTGTCGTTGATGTAATAGCGCTCGTCGCCGGGCACGAGCCGGTAGTAGCTGGCATTGTCGAGCCCCCGGAACGACAGGGTCGGCCCCAGCTCGCTGCCCTCGCAGGTGTGGTTGTAGACCACGTCCAGAATGACCTCGATGCCGGCTGCATGCAGGCGCCGGATCGCCGCGCGCATCTCGTGCAGCGATCCGGTGGCGAGATAGGATGGCTCGGGCGCGAAGAAGCCGAGTGTGGAATAGCCCCAATAATTGCGCAGGCCCTTCTCCAGCAGGAAGCGCTCCTGCAGGAAGGACTGAACGGGGAGCAATTCCACGCTGGTGATGCCGATCTTGACCAGATGGTCAATGACGCGCGGATTGCCCAGCGCGGCGAAGGTGCCACGTTCGTGCGCGCGGGCGTCACCCCGCCGCATGGTGTGGCCGCGCAGATGGGTCTCGTAGATCACCGTGTCCGACCATGCCACGATGGGCGAGCGGTCATCGCCCCAGTCTACAGTGCTGCCCACCACCACAGCCTTGGGCATGGCAGCGGCGCTGTCGCGGCGGTCCAGCGAGAGGTCGGCGCGCGGACCGCCGACGCGATAGCCGAACAGCGCATCTGACCAGCGCAGCGGGCCGAAAAGCTGGCGTGCGTAGGGATCCAGCAGCAGTTTCGCGGGGTTGAACCGGTGGCCGCGTGCGGGATCGAACGGGCCGTGGGCGCGATAGCCGTAGATCAGGCCCTCGAAGGCGCCCGGCAGATAGCCGTGCCAGACCTCGTCCGTGCATTCGGGCAGGGCGAGGCGGGCCACTTCGCGCCGGCCCGTAGGCTCGAACAGGCACAGCTCGATCTTCTGCGCATTGGCAGAGAAGACGGCGAAGTTGGTGCCGAGCCCGTCCGGCGTGGCGCCGAGCGGATAGGGCTGGCCCTTCTCCAGACGTTCGGGAATGGGCGGAAGCGTCATGGCGCCTCCCTCACGCCGACTGCGGCGTCAGGAACAGCGTCGAGAGCGGCGGCAAGGACAGCAACAGGCTGAAGGGTTGGCCGTGGCTCTCGTGTCCCTCGGCGGCAACGCTGCCGAGATTGCCTATTCCTGAGCCGCCATAGTCGGAGGCATCCGTGTTCACCGCCTCCGTCCAGTTGCCGCCCACCGGCACGCCAATGCGATAGTCGTGGCGGGGCACTGGAGTCATGTTGCACACCACCAGAACCGGCGGTGCATCGGGCGCATGGCGGAAGAAGGCGAAGACGGAATTGTCGATGTCGTCGCCGATGATCCAGGAGAAGCCGTCCGGCGTGGTGTCGCGCACCGAGAGGGCGGGCAAGGCCGAATAGGTGGCGTTCAGATCCCGCACCAGCTTCTGCATGCCGCGATGGAAGGGTTGATCGAGAAGATCCCACGCGATCTCGCCGTCATGGTTCCATTCGTGTGGCTGGGCGATTTCGCAGCCCATGAACAGCAGCTTCTTGCCGGGATGGCCCCACATGAAGCCGAGATAGGCCCGCATGTTGGCCATGCGCTGCCACTGGTCGCCCGGCATGCGGCCGAGCAGAGAGCCCTTTCCGTGCACCACCTCGTCATGGGAGATGGGCAGGATAAAGCGCTCCGAGAAGGCGTAGACCAGCCCGAACGTCATGTCGTGGTGGTGATAGCGGCGGTGGATGGTCTCGTGACCGATGTACTTCAGGGTGTCGTGCATCCACCCCATGTTCCATTTGAAGGAGAAGCCGAGGCCGCCGACCTGCACCGGCGCGGTGACGCCGGGCCATGCGGTGCTCTCCTCGGCGATTACGACGGCACCGGGCACCTCATTGGCCACCACCTCGTTGAGACGGCGCAGGAAGGCCACCGCCTCCAGATTCTCGCGCCCGCCATGGATATTGGGCACCCACTCACCGGATTTGCGGGAATAGTCGCGATAGAGCATGGAGGCCACCGCATCCACGCGCAGGCCATCGACGTGGAAATGCCGCAGCCATTCCAGCGCGCTGGCGATCAGGAAGCCGGAGACTTCCGAGCGGCCGAAATTGTAGATGAGGGTGTTCCAGTCGTGGTGGAAACCTTCACGTGGGTCGGCATGCTCATAAAGCGCGGTGCCGTCGAATTGCGCGAGGCCATGGGCGTCGCTCGGGAAATGGGCCGGCACCCAATCGAGGATGACACCCACACCGGCCTCGTGGCAGCGGTCCACGAAGCGCGCGAAGGCATGCGGCGAGCCGAAGCGTGACGTGGGTGCGAACTGGCCGAGCGGCTGGTAGCCCCACGAGCCGCCGAAGGGATGTTCCATGATGGGCAGCAGCTCAAGATGGGTGAAGCCCATCTCGGCGGCATAGGGGATGAGGCGGTCGCCCAGTTCCTCCCAGTTGGGGCTGCGCCAGCCATCTTCGTGAATGCGCATCCACGAGCCGGGATGCACCTCATAGATGGAGATGGGCGCTTCCGCTGACTGGCGTTCGGCGCGCGTGTCCATCCACGCCTTATCGCTCCAGTGGAATGGCGTCGGGTCCGCCACCACCGATGCGGTCGCGGGTGGCAACTCGGCAGTCTGCGCGACGGGGTCCGCCTTCAGCGGCAGCAGCGTGCCGTCGCGGGCGAGGATCTCGTATTTATAGCGGGTACCGGGGCCAAGACGAGGGATGAAGATTTCCCAGATGCCCGCGGCCTGACGATGGCGCATGGGGTGGCGGCGGCCGTCCCACATGTTGAAGTCGCCCACTACCGAGACCCGGGCTGCATTGGGGGCCCAGACGGCGAAGCGCACGCCCTGCACGCCTTCCAGCGTGGTGGCGTGCGAGCCCAGCACCTGCGAGAGGCCGAGATGGGTGCCCTCCGCCAGCAGATAAAGGTCGAGATCGCCAAGGATGGGCGCGAAGGAATAGGGGTCTTCGGTCTCGGTGACGGTTCCGTCCGGCCACGTGATCGCGAGCACGTAATGTGCCGGGGCGTCGTCCGCGCGTCCGCGCGGCACGGTGCGCTCGGGCATGCGACCGGCAAACAGGCCGGCCGGGTGGATCTTCTGCAATGGAGCCAGTGGTCGGCCACTGCCGCCTTCGAGCACTTCCACGGCGCTGGCGCCGGGCTGGAAGGTCCGCACCACCACGCCGTTGCTGATGGCATGAAGCCCCAGAACGGTGAAGGCATTGCCGTGGCGGCCCTCTGCGAGGTCGTTCACGTCATTGGTGTCGAGGGCGAGGTCGCTGTCGAAGCGCTCTGCCAGCATCATCGCAAATCTCCGGTGTGAGGCTGTGCGCGGTCGCACACGGACAGGCGGCGCGGACGCCGCCTCATGCGGGTTCCCCTTCCAGTTCTGCGTCTTCTTCCAGCTCCGCTGCGCCTGCGAGGCGAATGGCGAGACCGTGCAGGCCGCGCACCGGCAGCCCGAGCCAGCCGGGGCGGTTGGCTGCCTCGTAGCCGATCTCATAGGCCGCCTTTTCCAGCAGCAGCAGGTCGAGCAACTGGCGGTCAATGGCGGCGAAGGGGCCGCCGCCTTCCACATAGCCGCCGAGGAAGGTGCGTTCCGCCCGCACCTTGAAGCGGCGCAGCAGGTCGATGCGCTGCGTGCCGTGCGCCCAGGACTGGTCGGCCCCGACCATGGCGAGGGTCGCAGCCACATAGTCGATGGACCGTAGGAGGCCCGCCACGTCGCGCCACGGGCTCGCCTTGGCACGTCGTTCCTCGATGGACCGGCGTGGCTCGCCCTCGAAGTCGATAATGTAGGCATCACCGCTGGAAACGAGGATCTGGCCGAGGTGGAAGTCGCCATGGATGCGCGTCAGCGGCGTGCCCTCCACCGCTGCGGAGAGGCGGCGTACAGCAGCCATCAGCGGCTCGCGCACCTCAAGGATGCTCTGCGCAATGGTCTTCGTTTCCTCGTCCGGCCATGCCTCGGTGCCGGCAAGGATGTCGAGGGCGGCGGCGATCTCTCCCGCAATCTCCTCACCCAATGCGACGGCCTCCTCCGCGCTTGCCACATGCGGGTCGAAGTCGGGATTGACGCTCGGGCGAGCCAGCACTTCGTGCAGTTCCGCCAGCCGCCGTCCGAGGCCGCGCAGGAAGGGCGTGATGCCGGAGATGTGCTCCTCGAAACGGCTCTCCGCATCTTCCGGTGCGCCGGAGGTGGAATCCAGCGCGCGGCGCAGTTCATCCAGCGTCCAGACCCAGCCGTCGCCCTGATTGACCACGAAGCCCAGCATCAGGCCGAGCACGGCCGGCGAGCCGTCCGGGGCGAAGCGCACCAGTTCGCCCAGCAGCGGGGCCGTGTTCTGGTAGCCCTGCTCGGTGAGATAGCGCGACATCTCGGATTCAGGGTGCATGCCATAGAGCGTGCGCCGAACCACCTTGATGACCGCCGTGGAGCCGATGGTGATGGTGGAATTGGATTGCTCCGCCGCACTGCGCCTGATCTGCGCATCCTCGGGGATCTCCACCTCGTCCAGCCGGCTGGTGGGCACGAAACGCAGCTCGCCGCCGTCCGGCAGCGGCATGGCAGCCTGCCGCCGCAGCGCCCGCACCAGGGCGTGGGGCAGGGTGTCCGAGGTCAGCGCATCGGTGAGATAGCCCACGCGCCGGCCCTGGCGCACGCGGGTGAGCGCCAGCTGCGCCACAAGAGCGGGGGGCTGCTGGTCCTCCCACACGATGGTGAGCGGCATGGCGTAATGCTCGATGCGCCCGCCCACCTTCACCTCGATGTCGGCGAACTGGAAATCCTTCTCCCGTCCCGGCATGCCGGCGGCGAGGGCGAGGCGGGCACCGGTGATCTTCTCGTTCTTGGAGGCGAACCAGCGGCGGCGGCCGAGATAGGCCGGCAAGGCCTCGGCCTCGATCAGCGCGCGGTTCTTGGGCGAGAGGGCTTCCACGAGGCCGTTGCGGATCACCAGCGTGCTGAATTCGGGCAACTGCTCGGGGGGCGTGTTGTGCCAGCTCGGTTCCGCCACATCCTTGGAGAGCTGGAAGGCATACATGCCATAGGGCGGAATGGTGAGCAGATAGGCGAGACGGCCGATGGGCGGGAAGGGCGTGCCGCCCACCATGGACACCGGCACCCGGTGCTCGAACTCCTGCAAATCCAGCTCAACGGCCTGCAGCGTGTGCGAGAGGTTGGCGACGCACAGGATGGTCTCGTCCTCATACTCGCGCAGATAGGCAAGGACCTTGCGGTTGCCGGGATAGAGCAGGCGGAAGGTGCCGCGCCCGAACGCCTTGGTGCGCTTGCGCACGCTCAGCATCTGCCGGGTCCAGTTGAGCAGCGAATGCGGGTCGCGCAATTGCGCTTCCACGTTCAATGCGTTGAAGCCGTAGAGCGGATCCTGGATCGGCGGCAGCACCAGTTGCTCGGGGTCGGCGCGGGAGAAGCCGCCGTTGCGGTCCGGCGACCATTGCATGGGCGTGCGCACGCCGTCGCGATCGCCGAGATGGATGTTGTCACCCATGCCGATCTCGTCGCCATAATAGATGACGGGCGTTCCGGGCATGGTGAGGAGAAGGCCGTTCATCAGCTCGATGCGGCGCCGGTCGCGCTCCAGCAGAGGGGCGAGGCGGCGGCGGATACCGAGGTTGATACGGGCGCGCCGGTCGGCGGCGTAATAATTCCAGAGATAGTCGCGCTCGCTATCCGTCACCATTTCGAGCGTCAGCTCATCATGGTTGCGCAGGAAGATAGCCCATTGGCACGCTTCGGGGATTTCCGGCGTCTGGCGCAGGATGTCCGTGATCGGGAAGCGGTCTTCCTTGGCGATGGCCATGTACATGCGCGGCATCAGAGGGAAGTTGAACGCCATGTGGCATTCGTCACCGTTCTGGCCGAAATATTGCTGCGTATCTTCCGGCCACATATTGGCTTCTGCCAGCAGCATGCGGTCGCTGTAATGCTCGTCCAGATGGGCGCGGATCTTCTTCAGGATGTCATGCGTCTCGGAGAGGTTCTCGTTCGAGGTGCCCTCGCGCTCGATGAGATAAGGCACGGCGTCGAGCCGCAGGCCGTCCACGCCGATATCCAGCCAGAAGCGCATGACGGAGAGCACGCGCTCCAGCACCTCCGGATTGTCGAAGTTGAGATCCGGCTGGTGCGAGTAGAAGCGGTGCCAGAAATACTGGCCCGCCACCGGATCATAGGTCCAGTTGGATTTTTCCGTATCGAGGAAGATGATGCGGGTGCCCTGATAGCCCTGATCATCATCCGCCCAGACGTAATAGTTGCGCTCGGGCGAGCCCTTGGGCGCGTGGCGGGCGCGCTGGAACCAGGGATGCTGGTCAGAGGTGTGGTTGATCACCAGCTCGGTGATGACGCGCAGGCCGCGCGCATGCGCCGCCTCGATGAAGCGCCGCGCATCCTCCATGGTGCCATAATCGGGCGACACGCCCTCGTAGAGCGAGATGTCGTAACCGTCGTCGCGCCGGGGCGAGGGATAGAAGGGCAGCAGCCACAGCGTATCGACGCCGAGATCGGAAATGTAGTCCAGCTTGGAGATCAGGCCGGGAAAGTCGCCGATGCCGTCATTGTTGGCATCGAAGAACGACTTCACATGCAACTGATAGATCACCGCATCCTTGTACCAGAGCGGATCTAGATCGGAGCGCGAAGCGGCGGCATCCATGGCGTCAGCCCTCCACCCTGGAGAGGCGCCAGATGGCGAAGGGCAAAGCGGCGGGGTCGAGCCGCGCATGCTGCACCTTTCCGGTCCAGCGGAAGCTCGTGTCCGTCATCAGATCCTCCACCTCCACGCTGGCATGGTCCGGCAGATCCAGTTCCCAGAGCGGGATCTCGAAATCCACCTCCTGCGCGGCATGGGGATCCAGATTGACGGCGACAACAAGGAGGTTGTCGCGACTTGGCGTGGCCTTGGCGTAAGCGAGCACGTTGTCGTTCCAGGCATTGAGGAAAAGGACGGACTTGTGGGTGTGCAGTGCCGGGTTTTCCCGGCGGATGCGGTTCAGCCGCGTGATCTCGGCGACGATGTTTCCGGGCGCGGAATAGTCGCGGGCGCGGATCTCGTATTTGTCGGAGGAGGCATATTCCTCCTTGCCCGGCACGGGCTTGGCCTCGCACAGCTCGAAGCCGGAGAACACGCCCCAGAGCCCCGACAGGGTGGCGGCGAGCGCCGCGCGGGTGAGGAAGCCGCCTTGGCCCGAGGTCTGCAAGTAATAGGGGTTGATGTCCGGCGTGGTGACGAAGAAGTGTGGCCGGTAGATGTCGCTCACGGGCGGCTGGCACAGCTCCTCCAGATAGGAGGTCAGCTCCGTCTTGGTGTTGCGCCAGGTGAAGTAGGTGTAGGACTGGGAGAAGCCCACCTTCGCCAGCCGGTACATCATCTTCGGCTTGGTGAAGGCCTCCGCCAGGAACACCGTGTCCGGATGCTTTCCCCGTACATCCGCGATCAGCCACTGCCAGAAGGGCAAAGGCTTGGTGTGCGGATTGTCCACGCGGAACAGCTTTACGCCCTGCTCCACCCAATGCAGCACCACGTCGCGCAGCGCCAGCCACAGGCCGGGCACCGCATCCTTGGCGTAGAAGTCGACGTTGACGATGTCCTGATACTTCTTCGGCGGGTTCTCCGCATAGCGGATGGAGCCGTCCGGCCGATATGCGAACCAGCCGGGATGTTCTGTCAGCCAAGGGTGATCCGGCGCACACTGGATGGCGAAATCGAGCGCGATCTCAAGGCCATGCGCCTTCGCCGACGCCACAAGACGCAGGAAGTCCTCCGCCGTGCCGAGTTGGCGGTGGATGTCCGCATGGCCGCCGTCCTTCGAGCCGATGGCATAGGGGCTGCCGGGATCGTCGGGGCCGGGGGTGAGGGTGTTGTCGCGGCCCTTGCGGTTCTTCTCGCCGATGGGGTGGATCGGCGGGAAATAGAGCACGTCGAAGCCCATGTCGCGGATGCGCGGGAGGTCGGCGATCACGTCCGCGAATGTGCCATGGCGGGTGACATGGCCCGAGGTGGAGCGGGGGAAGATCTCGTACCAGCTGGCAAATCCGGCGCCTTCCCGCTCGGCGTCCACGGCGTAGGTGAAGGCGCTCTGCGTGGCGAAGGGGCGCTCGCGGGTGGCGCGCATGATGCGCACCGTTTCGTCCGCCAGCAGAATTTCCTGCTGACGTTCCTCGGGCGCGGCTGCAAGCTCGGCCTGCAAGGCGCCGAGGGCTTCGGCATGGTCTTCCGGTGCGGTGGCGGCGGCGGCCAGCGCCACGCCCTCACGGATTTCCAGCGAGACGGGCACGCCCGCCTTCACCTTGGCTTCCAGCTCGTGGTGGAACGAGCCGAAGGCATCGCGCCACGCGGCCACCGCATAGAGGTGGCGCCCCATGCGCTCCAGCGGAAATGCGCCCGCATAGCGATCATTGCCCAGAGGCGTCATGGGCACCTCGTTCCAGCCTTCCACATCGGCCGGACGCCACAGCAAGGCGACGGCGATGACGTCGTGCCCATCAGTGACCACATCCGCTTCCACCTCGACCCGTTCGCCGACGATGCGGCGGATGGGGAAGGCGCCGTCATCCACCGCCGGGCTCACCGCCTCGATGGCGAGGCGGGCCACTCGGGCGGCGGCGCGCACATCGGCGGTGGCGCTGCCATCCTCCAACACCGGGGCATGGGGCGCAGCCGTGAAGCGGACCACTTGGCCGATGCCGAGATCAACCGGCGTGCCGGGCGCAAACACTTGCCCGTCCTGGCTCATGTAGCGGCCGAAGCCGAGGGCGCGGGGCAGCACGGAGGCGCTGTCCACGTTGGTGCGGGCATCGGCACGGCCGTTGGCGAGCACCAGAGCGGCCCCATCGCCTTCCGGCCGCACGAAAGCTGCCACGCTCGCGCCCGGCGCGGAGGCGAGACGCCACGGCCCGCCCGCCGCGCCCGAGCGGGCGGCAAGGCGGGCATTGGCGGCGCGAATGGCCGGGCCGAGATCGAAGGGGGCTGCCTCGCGCACGAAAGCGAGATCGGAGGGCGCGCCGCGTGCCGGGTCCAGCGGGTCACGCGCGCCATATTCGAAGCCGGTGGGCACCAGCAGGCCGTCGCCGATGGCGGCGCTGAAATCCAGCGCCCGGCGGTGCAGGACTTCCACATGGCTCGGCGTAAGTCCTTGCGCGGACAGGCGGGGACCGAAGGGCGCCTCGGGGCAGCCCAGCGTCTGGCCGATGGCGTTCAGGCGCGCCAGTTCGTCGGCCATCCAGGGCTTGCGGAAATCCCACCAGGCGGTGGAGGCGAAGGCGCCGTCGAAGCCGGAGCCGGCGAGCGCCGCCACCGCGTCGGCTGGAACGCCCGGCGTCCAGGCGAGAAAGATGGTGTCGGGGCGGGTGAGGCGGCCGGCGCCGATGATCTCCGCCCAGACGGCGGCGGGTGCCCGATGGGGCGCATCGCAGCGGAAGCCATGGACGCCGGCGGCGGTCCACTGGGCTACGAGATCGGCGAAGTGGCGGCTGGCCGCCAGCGCCACGTCGGGCTCATCATAGGCGATATAGGCGGCATCGCGCTGGCGTTCGGCACGGCGGGGGTCGGGAATGCCGTCTTCGGGAGTCCGGGGCAGGAACCATTGTTCTTCAAGGGCCGGCAGCAGGCCGTCCACGGCCACGCGGTCGATCACAAGGTCGAGATAGAGGTCGAGCCCCCGGCTGCGGGCATGGCCCACCAGCGCCGCGAGGCCCTCCACCGCATCGGCCTCGGTGCCGAGGGCGGCGTTCAGGCGGTCGTGGTCGGCGGTCAGGAAGATGTTGCCGCTGCGTCCGGTGGCGAACGGCGGGGCGAGGGCGATGGCATTGAAGCCGAGGCCGGCGGCATGGTCGCAGACGGCGCCGAAGCCATCCAGTCCATCCAGCCAGAGGGGATGGACGAGATAGAGGCGCGGCAAGGGCTTGGCCAGGCCAGCGAGGGGACGGGGGGACAGGGGTTCGCGCAGAATCTGCATGGCTCTCGTCGCGGTTTGGGATGGACACGGGACGAAGAGGCGCGCCACCGCCGGCTTGCGCCGCCGGACGGTCCCTCCTTCAGCCAAAACGCGGCAGTGGGTTAAGGGTTCCAGAGATCGCCGGCGAAAAGCCCAGCTCAAGCCATGGAGGGGGAACCCCTTCATTTCCCGCAGGTTATGCGCTCATCTGGAGGCGGTGGGGCTTGTCGCCCCGGCAAGAGAAAAGCAAAAGCGCCCAGCGGTGGCGCCAAGGCGAGGATGGTCACATGGCGAAGGCAGGTCCGGCGGCCAAGGCCGCGCTGCACACCCGGCCCGAGGAGCCGCTGTGGTGGCAGAAAGGTGTGATTTATCAGATCTATCCGCGCTCTTTCCAGGATAGCGACCGCGATGGGGTGGGGGATCTGGAAGGGATCCGCCGCCGGCTCGATTATCTGGTGGATCTCGGGGTGGACGCGATCTGGATCTCGCCCATCTATCCCTCGCCCATGGCCGACTTCGGATATGACGTGGCCGACTATACGGGCATCCACAAGCTGTTCGGATCACTGGCGGATTTCGACCGACTGATCGCTGACGCCACGGCCCGGAACCTCAAGGTGATCCTCGATCTGGTGCCCAACCATACCTCCGACCAGCACCCCTGGTTCGTGGAGGCCAGGGCGGGAAAGAAGAGCCCGAAGCGGGATTGGTATATCTGGCGCGACCCCGCCGCGGATGGCGGGCCACCCAATAACTGGCTCTCGGAATTCGGCGGAAGTGCCTGGGAATACGACAAGAAATCAGGCCAGTATTATTACCACGCCTTCCTCGCCAGCCAGCCGGATCTCAACTGGCGCAACCCTCAGGTGGCCGCCGCCATCCATGACGCCATGCGCTTCTGGCTGGACCGGGGCGTGGCTGGATTTCGGGTGGATGTGATCTGGCACATGTTGAAGGACAAGGGTTTTCGAGACAATCCGCCCAATCCGGACTTCATCGAGGGACGCAATCCCTACCAGCGGCTGCTGCCCGTCCATACCACCGACCTTGATGAGGTGCATGGGGTGATCGCTGGCCTCCGGAAGGTGGTGGACGCCTATCCGGACCGCCTGCTCATCGGCGAGATCTACCTGCCGGTGGAACGGCTTGCCGCGTACTATGGCGCCAATCTCGATGGTGCCCATCTGCCGTTCAATTTCGCATTGCTGGAGGTGGAGTGGAGCGCCTCCGCCATTGCCGATCTCATTGCCCGCTATGAGAAGAGCCTCCCCTCCGGCGGCTGGCCCAACTGGGTGCTGGGCAACCATGACCGGCCCCGGGTGGCGAGCCGGGTGGGGGAGGATCAGGCGCGGGTGGCGGCGATGCTGCTGCTCAGCCTGAGGGGCACGCCAACCCTTTATTATGGCGAGGAAATCGGCATGCGCACCGTGCCCATTCCCGCCGACAAGGTGCAGGATCCGTTCGAGAAGAACGTGCCCGGCCTCGGTCTCGGCCGCGATGGCGTGCGCACCCCCATGCCATGGGATGGATCGCCCAATGGCGCATTCACCCATGGGACACCCTGGCTGCCCTTGGACACGGAGTTCCCCGAGACGAACGTACAAAGCCAGCGTAACTCATCGCACAGCATGCTGGCGCTCTATCACGCCCTCATCCGCCTGCGGCGCCTGCACAATTGCCTGTCCATGGGCGACTGGCGGCTGATCGCATGTTCAGGGACACTGCTGGCGTATACGCGGATGGACAGGGACAGCACCGTACTTGTCACACTGAACCTCGGCGACGAGCCGCTGCTGGCGACCTTCCCCCCCTCCGTGACCGGCCGCCTCCTCCTGTCCACCTTCTGCGACCGCGACGGCGAGCGGGTGGCGGGGGAGGTATCGCTGCGGGCCAATGAGGGGGTGATGGTGATGCTGGACGCCGGGGTGGAGCTGCCGGCGGCGGGGTGAGGGGGCAAGGCTTCCGGCGCGCGGGCCGAGACTGCATGCATTGCATATTCAAGAGTTGTCATTAAAGATCGACAGGTTTTCTTGGGATTGCTGTTTGTCGCCAATAATCGGGTGGGAGATTATCCAATGCTTGGCATATTGCTGTCTGGCGTCAGGCGCACCGTGCGGACCTGCTCGCGTGCGCCGGGACTGCTGGCAATCGCTCTGGTCGCGGCATCCGTCACTCCGGCCTTCGCCGTCACCTATTATTCCGGAATTCTGCCGGGTGATAGCTGCCGGACACGTCGGGAGATTTCCGTCAAGGATGGCCACGATGGCATCCAGTTCACCAAGTTGCCACGCGGCGAAGCAGGGCTGTTCGTGAAAGCCTATGTTCTTCGCAAGTCAGATGACCGGCTGATCATTTCCATTCCCCTCGGAGCCTGGGCCTGTTTTTATCCGGTAACGGAACCCGACAGCTACTGCTTTGTCGGAAGCGACAGCCCGAACGTCACCGACATTCAGGCCGCATCCTGGCGTAAGGAGTG
The DNA here is from genome assembly GCF_014635325.1 of Azorhizobium oxalatiphilum. Taxonomy (GTDB): domain Bacteria; phylum Pseudomonadota; class Alphaproteobacteria; order Rhizobiales; family Xanthobacteraceae; genus Azorhizobium; species Azorhizobium oxalatiphilum. The sequence goes on from NZ_BMCT01000001.1 coordinate 337,547, forward strand.
GCTCGACTGGCTGCCCGAGTGCGAGCAGAAAGCCCGGGCTATGCCGCCCGCGCCACCTCCACGGTGATGTGGGACAGCTCGTGCACATGGGCGAGGCGGGCCTTGTAGTCCGCCGGCTGCTGCGGGGTGGGGGAGAGCAGGGCGATGATGGCGGCGTGGTGGCCCGGCCCCACCTGCCAGACGTGCAGGTCGGTGATGCGGTCCCCGCCGGTTTCCAGCGCGGCGCGGATTTCGGCGGGCACGTCCTCGCCGGGCTCATGGGGCACGGTGTCGAGCAGCACGCCGCCGGTGTCGCGCAGGAGACCCAGCGACCAGCGGGCGATCACCAGCGCGCCCACCAGCCCCATGAGCGGATCGGCCCAGAGCCAGCCATACATGCTGCCCACCAGCAGCGCGGCGATGGCCAGCACCGAGGTCAGCGCATCGGCCAGTACATGCAGGTAGGCGGAGCGCAGATTGTTGTCCTGCCCGGCGTGATGGTCGTGGTCGCCATGCGCGTGGCCGTGATGATCATGCGCGTGACCATGGGAGTGGCCGTGCCCGTGCCCGTGTGGTTCGTCGCGCAGCAGCCACGCGCTGGCGATATTGACCAGAAGGCCGAGCACGGCGACGGCGATGGCCTGCGTGAAGCTGATGGGCGTGGGATCAGCAAGCCGCAGCAGGCTTTCCCAGCCGATCAGCAGCGCCACCAGCGCCAGCACCACGGCGCTGGCGAAGCCGGCCAGATCGCCCATCTTGCCGGTGCCGAAGGAGAAGCGCGGATCGCGGGCATGACGGCGGGCATAGAGATAGGCCAGCGCCGAGATCAGCATGGCGGCGGCGTGGGTGGACATGTGCCAGCCGTCCGCCACCAGCGCCATGGAGCCGGTGAGCGTGCCGGCGACGATCTCCACCACCATCATGCTCGCGGTGAGGGCGATGACCAGCCAGACCTTGCGCTCGTTGCGGCCGTGATTGGCGCCGAGGAAGACGTGTTCATGGGTGTGGGCGGCGATGGGCGAGGCGGGTTCGCCCCGCATCGAAGCCTCCGGCGCGGGATGATGGGCGCCATGGTGGCGATGGTGGTGCCCGCCATGGCTGTGCATGCTGTGCCCATGATCAGCATGATGGTGATCATCATGTCCGTGGTCATCATGCCCGTGCGCGCCATGCCGGTGGCCGTCAGGATCCGCATGGGTGTGGGTTTCGTGGTGGTGCGTCTCGCTCCGGCCGCCGCTGGCAGGTCCGGACCCGGCATCGTCCCGCATGGCCTTGTCTCCCGTGTCGCTGCGGCCGTGATGCCGCCCTAATCCCGCTCCGCGCCTCACTTCATGTAGGTGCGGATGACCTCGATCATCTCCGCGCCGCCCTTGTGGCGCTCGTCCTCGTCCTCGACCTCCAGCACGTGCTCGCGCAGGTGGTCCTCCATCACTTCCGCCGTCAGGCCGTTCATGGCGCCGCGCACGGAGGCGAGCTGGCGCAGGATTTCCGCGCAGGGCGCTTCCGCTTCCAGCGCCCGCTCGATGCCTTCGAGCTGGCCCTTCAACCGGCGCACCCGCGCCAGCAGCTTCGGCTTCTGATGGATGGTGTGGGACATGGCGCCTCGGTCAGATAATATAGGGGGGTATACTATATGGAGCGTGGGGAGGGAAGGGGCTCTGATCAGGCTGGAAGGCAGGGGCTTTCGATGCTTCCGACGCGATGGCTCGGCTTATGGGTAGGCCCGCGTAGCGCGGGACGTGGGAGAGACGCCCGACAGGCGAGCGCGCGATATCCCCTCTCCAACGCTCCTCGCAAGGCGGCGGGCCGTGAGGAGGAGAGCGGTCGATCCTGCCCACTGCCCGACACCCCCGCTTCGGCATCGGCACCGGCGTAGATCAGCCATGATTCAATAGTGAAGCGTACTCAGTTCCGTGTGCAGCTTCTTGCCGCTGGGTACCCGGCCCTTGCTGCCGTCCGGCTGTATCTGGCTCTTGCCGAGATACCAGTCGAGGTGCCGCTTCAGGCCGGCCTCGTCGTCGCTGTCCAGCAACTGACGCAACTTTGCCAGGGCGTCCTTGCTCTCCGCGCTCTTCCACCAGCTCTTCTTCTCATAGGTGTCGAGCGCGTCCTTCACATCGGCAAGGAAGGCGGTGCGGGCGACGCTGATGGTCCAGATGCGCAGCGGATAGCCGCAGGCGTATGTGAAGGTGTCTTCCTCCACCTCTGTCTTGAGGCCGCGCCGGTTGGCGAAGACGCCCGTATTTCCCATGTAGGAGGAGGCGTGCAGCACGTATCCGCCGTTGCGCATGCACATCTTGTTGGTGTCGTTGGTCACGGTGGCGGAACTGATGATGTGGAAGTCCGGGGCCGGGATGCCCTGTTCCTTCAAATGCCGCTGCAGCATGCCGATGTTGTGGTCGAGGCAGATCTCGAATCCGAACGACATCTCCTGCGCCTCGCGCACGGGCAGAACCTTCACCGGGGGCTTCCTGCTGGGAATGAACACCGTTTCGCTGGTGTTGACGGATTCGTAATAGTCGCCGCTCTTGTGATAGGAGTAGACGTTCTGTCCATCGAGAAAAACATAGGCTGTATTGCGCATGTAATACAGGACCTTGCCCCGGTGATGGAAGGTCTTTTTGCCGACGGTCGTGTTGATCTCGGTGCTGCCGGCGATCATGTGCGTGCGATCAGTAGCGCTTGGGCGGAAGAGATCGACGCCCTTGTGGCTAAGGGTGCCGGCCCGCATGCCGGGCAGCTCTTGCTGGCTGTCGAGATCGAAGAAATAGCCCATGTGGTCCAGCGCGCGCTTGCGCCGGTCGGTCAGCTTGTAGTCATCCTCTGCGCGCGCGAATGTTTTCTTCCAGGCGATGGTGCCGGGAATAATCAGGATCTCGGGAAAGGTCTTGCTGATCTGGGCGATGCGCCCCACGGCGCTGTTGCGATCGGGGACGGAGATGGTGCGCTCCACGACCCGGCTATTGGAGACCGACATGGCATTCACCTGCGCCAGATAATATTCCGGCGCCACGAAGATGCCCTTGATCTTCTGGGCCGAGGGCAGCTTCTGGCGGTTCACGTGGGAGCGGAAGGCCGTCAGCGCCCGTTCGAGATCACTGATGCGCTGCTGCATTGCGGACGCGGTGAAATCACCGGCGGGCGTCGCGACCGACCAGAGCCCAACAACAAAATCCATTGCCTTCTCCCCCTGCGCGCGGGCGCATCACGTCATTGCGCATGACGTTGATACCGCCTTAGCTTGGGCGGAACTATAAGGGGATTTTGTGTCTGTCGGCTGCGTATCCGCGCCGTGTCGCCGCTGGGTGCCGGATGCCGGCACCCAGGGCTCTGAAAACGCTTCAGGCCTGAAGGTCGAGGAAGTCCCGCTTGCCGACGGCAACGCCATTCTCCCGCAGGATGGCGTGGGCGGTGGCGAGGTGGAAGAAGAAGTTGGGCACGGCGAAGTTCAGCAGATAGGCATCGCCCTTGAAGCTGCCCAGCGTGGAGAGGCTGATCTCCTTGTCCTCGCTGCCGGCGAAGGCCGCCGGGTCAAGGCCCTGCAGATAGGAGATGGTGTTGGCGATCCGCTCCTGAAGCTCGGGGAAGGTGGTCTCGGTGTCGGGGAACTTCGGGGACGGCGTGCCGGAGAGGCGCTCGCCGGAGAATTTGGAGGTGTCGCTCGCCCGCTGCACCTGCCCGGCCAGCGACAGCATGTCGGGGGCGAGGCGTGCATTCACCAGAATGCCGGGTTCGAACTTGCGCTCGGCAGCGTAGGCGGCGGCCTTCTCCAGTTCCTTGGCGAGGGCGGCGAGCCCCCGGCAGAAAACGGGAACCGAAGCCTGATACATGGAAAGTGCCGTCATAGGTCCTGCCCGTATGCGTGTGTCGCGGTCATATGTGCCGCTTCGCGCTCACAGGTGAGGATCGCCGATGGCAGGCGCAAGTGCAGCTGACGCTTGGTCATGGCGTCAATCTGCGGGCTTGCGGGCGCTGGGCGCCTCTGCGGCACGCCGGAGTGTGTCGCAGAACGCTGGCTCAATAGTGAAACTGGCCTGTGGCCCTTCAGCTCTCCAGCGCTTCCAGCTCGCCGCTGGCTTCCAGCCACTGCTCTTCCGCCGCCGCCATGGCGGCAAGGGCTTCCTCGCGCTGGCGCTGGAGGCGCGCGGCGTCGTTGGGGAATTTCTCGATCTTCGGATCAGCAAGACGCTTGTCGATGGCGGCGATGTCCTTCTCGCCCTTGGCCATCTGCGCTTCCAGATCGCGCACGCGCTTGCGCAGGGCTGCGGAGGCATCGCTCTCCGCATCCTCCTCTACGGCCGGGCCCTTGTCCTTGCGGCCGTCGCCGGTCATGCGGCCGGCCTTGCTCAGCACTTCCGAGCGATACTGGTCGAGGTCGCCGTCATAGGGTTTGACCGCCCCGCCGCCCACCACCCACAGGCGGTCGGCGCAGGCTTCCAGCAGATGCCGGTCATGGGAGACGAGGATCACCGCGCCGGGAAAGTCGTTGATGGCGGTGATGAGGGCGGCGCGGGCCTCGATATCCAGATGGTTGGTGGGCTCGTCGAGGATCAGCAGATGGGGCCCGTGGAAGCAGGCGAGGCCCAGCAGCAGGCGGGCCTTCTCGCCGCCGGAGAGCTGGGACACCTTGGTGTCGCCGGCGGCGGAGGAGAAGCCCATCTCGGCGGCGCGGGCGCGCACGCGGGCTTCCGGGGCGTCCGGCATCAGGCGGCGCACATGCTCCACCGGGCTGTCGCCCACGCGCAGCTCGTCCACCTGATGCTGGGCCAGATAGGCGATCTCCAGCTTGTCCGCCCGCACCACGCTGCCCTTCTGGGGCTGGAGGCGGTCGGCCAGCAGCTTGGCGAAGGTGGACTTGCCGTTGCCGTTCGGGCCGAGGAGCGCGATGCGGTCGTCCTCGTCGATGCGCAGGTTCAGCTTGCTGAGGATGGGCTTGTTCTCCACATAGCCCACGTTCACGTCGTTGAAGACGACGATGGGCGGGGAGAGCAGCTTTTCCGGATGGCGGATGGTGATGTGGGCCGGCGCCTCGGAAATCTCGTCCGCCAGCGGCTCCATGCGGGCCAGCGCCTTGAGGCGCGACTGCGCCTGCTTGGCCTTGGTGGCCTTGGCGCGGAAGCGGGCGACGAAGGCTTCCATGTGGGCGCGCTGGGCTTCCGACTTCTTGCGCGCCTTCTGGTCCAGCAGCAGGCGCTCGCGGCGCTGCCGGTCGAACTGGCTGTAGCCGCCGCGATAGAGCGTCAGCTTGCCGTTGAAGAGGTGGAGGATGTGGTCCACCGACGTGTCCAGCAGGTCGCGGTCATGGCTGATGAGGACCACGGTGCGTGGATAGCTGGCCAGATAATCCTGAAGCCACAATGTGCCTTCCAGATCGAGATAGTTGGTGGGCTCGTCCAGCAGCAGCAGGTCCGGCTCGGTGAAGAGCAGAGCGGCGAGGGCCACGCGCATGCGCCAGCCGCCGGAGAATTCCGAGCAGGCGCGCGCCTGCGCCATCTCGTCGAAGCCGAGGCCGGAGAGGATGCGCGCCGCCCGCGAGGGGGCGGAATGGGCGTCGATGTCCACCAGCCTTATCTCGATCTCCGCGATGCGGTGGGGATCGGTGGCGGTTTCCTTCTCCTTCAGGAGCGAGGCGCGCTCGATGTCGGCGGCCAGCACGCGCTCGATGAGGCTGTCCGGGCCGGCGGGGGCTTCCTGCGCCACCCGGCCGATGCGGGTGCGGTTGGGCAGGCGGACGGTGCCGCTCTCCAGCTCCAGCTCGCCCATGAGCGCCTTGAACAGCGTGGTCTTGCCCGCGCCATTGCGGCCGACGACGCCCACGCGGGCGTTCTCGGGCAAGGCAGCGGAGGCGTGGTCCAGCAGCAGGCGGCCTGCGATGCGCAGGGAGATGTCGTCGAGCACGATCATGATGGGCACCTTCTCGCAGGCGCGAAGGCGAAGGGCAAGGCTGGCGTGCGCAGTTTGGAATGCGGGCGGCGGTGCTCAGAGCGTGGCGAGGCGCGCCCGGCCGCGGGTGCGCAGGGCTTTGAGGCCGTTGAGCGTGGGCCGCTCCACCAGCCAGAGGAACGGCACCGCCAGCGCCAGCGAGGCCGCCGCCACCGCCGCGAACAGCAGGACGAGGCCGGGCGTGCCCATGGGCGCGAGGGCCACATAGGCGGCGCAGGCCGGGCCGACGATCAGCGGCACATGCACCAGATAGAGCGGGAAGGAGAGCTCGCCCAGCTTCTGGAGCAGGGGGCGCTCGAAGAAGCTGCGCAGGGCCGGGGTCATCAGGATGGAGATGACCACCAGCGTCGCTCCCGCCTCGCGCAGGCCGTTGGTGCCCAGGCTGGCGAGGATGGTATCGGTCACACCTGGCCCCGCCGCATGGCCGGAGAGCGGGGCGCCGAGGATGAGACCGACCGCGCCGAGCCCGAGGCCGAGGGCGGCGTGGGGGCGCAACAGGGCGCGGCCCTCGAAGATGAGGGCGCCGGCGCAGAAGGCGGCGAGGCCGATCTCGTCCATCATGATCAGCGCGATCGCGCCGGCCGTGAGGACCAGCATCCGCCAGCGCGGAGGCGTGACCGCATAGCCGATATAGATCATCAGCGAGCCCAGAAGCTCGGTCTTCATGGTCCAGAGCGGGTTGTTGAAGCGCGTGGTGCCTTCGAGGAACACGCCGACCGCGCCTTCCCACATGGCCTGCGACAGCGGCGGGATGGGCGGCTGGTAGGTCCAGCGGAACCACCAGCTTCCGGTCAGCGCATGGGCCTCGCGCACCGCATCGGGGAAGCCCATGAGCCAGCCCCACGCGATCACGGAGGAGATCAGCGCCGGGATGGCGAGGCGCAGGTAGCGCAGGCCCACCAGCAGCGGCGCCTCGCGCCACGAGCGGGGCGCGGAGGCGGCGAGCACGAAGCCTGAGAGCACGAAGAACACCGCCACCGAGAAACGGCCGTTCCAGAGGATCGCGAGCGGGGTGTCGGAGAGCGAGAAGCCGACCCGGCTGTTGGCGAACACCATCGGCTTGAAGGCATAGAGGAAATGGAACAGCACCACCGCGCAGGCCGCGACCCCCCTCAGTCCGTCAAGACACGTCACGCGGTCGGTGCGGGAAGCGGGGGTGGGGGCCTGTGCGGTCAAGGAGGGCTCATGCGGCTGAGGCCGTGGAGGTACGGCGTTGGCCGATATCCAGCACAGCAGCCAGCAGCGTGTCGAGATCGGATGTGCGGGTGCGGTGGTTGACGAGGCAGACGCGGATGGCGGTGCGCCCGTTCAGCGTGGTGGTGGAGGGGGCGGCGATGCCGGCCTCCTGCAGGTCCGCCACGATATCCTTGTTGAGCGCGTTCAGGGCCTTGTCGTCCATGCCCGGCGCGCCCAGATGGCGGAAGCAGACGATGTTGAGGCGGGTGGGGCTGAGGATTTCCAGCTTCGGCTGGGCTTCCACCTTCTCCGCCAGATGGGCCGCCTGCGCGATGTTCTTGTTGACGATGGCGGCGATGCCCTCGAAGCCGTGGCTCTTGAGGGTGAACCACACTTTCAGCGCCCGGAAGGTGCGCGAGAGTTCCGGGCCATAGTCGCAGAACCACGGCTCGCCCGCCGCCAGCCCGCGCTCGGATGAGGCGAGATATTCCTTGCGGCCGGAGAAGGTGGCGTAGTGGGCGCGGCCGTCGCGGATCAGCGCGATGCCGGCGTCATAGGGCACCTGGAACCATTTGTGGAAGTCGAAGCCGATGGAGTCGGCCTCGCGCATGGCGCCGGCCCGTTCGCGATGGGCCGGGCTGAACAGCGCGCCGATGCCGAAGGCCGCATCCACGTGGAACCACAGGCCCTCGCTTTTGGCGATGCCGGCCACGCGGGCGATGTCGTCCGTGGCTCCGGTGTTCACCGTACCGACGGTGGCGGCGACCATGAAGGGCTTCAGCCCCGCCGCGCGGTCGGCGGCGATCATGGCTTCCAGCGCGTCGCAATCCATCTCGCGGTCCGCATTGACCGGCACGAGGCGCAGCGCGTTGCGGCCGAGGCCGATCATGTCGAAGGCTTTCGACAGGCAGGAATGGGCCTCCGAGGAGGTGTAGCCCACCATGCCCTTGCAGGCGACGGCCACACCTTCGCGGCCCACGTCGCCGTCCGCGTGCCTGGTGCGGGCGACGGTCATGGCGATGACGGTGGCCATGGAGGTGCCGGAGGTGAGCAGGCCGCTGGCCTCAGGGGGAAGGCCGGTCAGCTCCTTGCACCAGTCCACGACGGTGCGTTCCAGCTCGTTGGCCATGTGGGCGCGCCCGCCCACGTTGCAGTTCATGAAGGCGGCCATCAGGTCGCCCAGCACGCCCTCGGCGTTGCCGGCGCCATGCACCCAGCCATAGAAGGCGGGCCGCACGTTGCCGACGCCATAGGGCAGCACCTGCGTCTTGAACTGTTCGTAGACCTCGGCCACCGGAGTGGCGCCCTGTGGCATGGGCTCGTGCAGCAGGGCTTTCGCCTCTTCCGGCGGCGGCACCCAGACGGGCGCGTCCAGCGCGCCCTGCAGATGGGCGATGCCGTCATCCACCGCCTGATGGAAGACGGCGCGCAGTGCGCTCCAGTCAGCCGGGTCGAGGGTGGGTTCGCTGACGGTGCGTTCGCTCAAGGCGCGTGTCTCCGTATGGCCCGGCCGGGCACGCATCAGCGGCGGGCGCGGGACAGAATAAGTCGAGGCAAGCTTCGCGCGCGAAGCTTGCCGGGGCGTGGGCTGGCCTGAAGCCGGCGGGGCAGGATGGCAGAAAAGCCCTCTCCCGCTTGCGGGGGAGGGTTGGGAGGGGGCCCGCCGAAGGCGGGAATTTGCGCGCGGTTATGGCATGTCGCGGCGGGTAGGGGCAGTCCCCGGTGGTCCTGCGGTGCGCCCGGTCTGCCCCCTAGCTCTCCCTCGCAAGCGGAGGGCTATCGCATATAGCAATTGCAACGTTTCACATGTTGCCACGGTGGGCCTCTGGCACCTCCCTCCCCCCTTGCGGGGGAGGGTTGGGGCGGGGGGTAATGCCCGCTCCGCAAAAGCAAGATTTCCAAAGCCCCTCGCGCCCGACAGACGCAGCCGCGGTACCCCCCTCTCCAACTCTCCCCCGCAAGGGGGGAGAGGGCGCGTTCCGCGAGAGGGAGAGGGGCCAACCCTGTTCAGCCTGCATATGCGATCCCCCTGCCCGCAAGCGGGAGAGGGGACCTGTCGCGCCACCGGCCTGAGGCCGTGTTCCAGCTGTCAGTTGGTGAAGGGCCGCAGCAGCGCGCCCAAGAGGCCGCGGAAGCGGGGGATGGTGTCCATGGCGATGATGCAGATGCAGCCTTCCTCCTGATCCGCGATCGGCGTGTGCTCCACGGTCTCGTCCGTCTCGCACAGATCGCCGGGGCCGTAACGGCCGGTCTCGTCGAAGAAGGAGCCTTGGAGCACGAAGGTCAGCTCGCTGCCGCCATGTCCGTGTTCCGGCAGTGGCCGGCCGGGGGCGGCCTTGATGAGGCCCACCGTCGCCTTGGGCGCGCCGGGAATGGTCACGGTGCTCCAGTAGACGCCGGGGCTGATCCAGATCCAGCGGCTGGTGGAGCAGCCGGCCAGTGCCTTCGGCAGGCGGATGCCCTCCGGCATGCGGGCGGCATGGCGCACCTGCGGGGCAGGGGCGGGCTCGGGCAGCGGCAGGTCGAGGCTGGCGAAGGCGCGGGTGAGCGAATCCGCTGCCATCTCCGAGGGCGGCATGCCGGTGAGGATCACGCCCGCCGCGTCGTTGAAGAAGGCGAGCCGGCGGCGCGCCTTGGCGGCGACTTCCAACTGGGCGTCCACCAGCAGGCGCAGGCCCGGCTCCAGCGTGCCGGCGGCATAGCGGGCGAGGGTGTCGTCATGGGGGAGATGGTGGGTCATGCCATATCCTCCAGAAGGCTGCGCAGGCGGGTGAGGGCGAGGCGCACGCGCGACTTGGCGGTGCCGAGCGGAATGCCCAGCTCCTGCGCGATCTGCGCGTGCGGCTTCTCCTGGAAGAAGGACAGGCGAACGATATGGGCCTGCTCGGCGGTGAGCGAGGCAAGCGCGGCGCGCACCTTGGTTTCGCGCTCCTGCGCCAGCATGCGCTCCTCGCCGTCCGGCGCATCGTCCGGCGTGTCGTCACTGTCCGAGGGCAGCTGCGCCACCGGGCGCTCGCGGCGCAAAGCGTCGATCTTGAGGTTGCGGGCGATGGTGAAGATCCAGGTGGCCGCGCCCGCCTTGGCGGGATCGAAATAGGCCGCCTTGCGCCAGACGTTGAGCATCGTCTCCTGCGCGATCTCTTCCGCCGCCGTGGCGGAAAGACCGGAGCGCATGAGGAACGTCTTCAGGCGTGGCGCAAAATGCCGGAACAGTGAGGCAAACGCATCGCGGTCCGCACGGGTGGCGATGGCAAGGATCATCTGATTGAACGCATCCCCTTCCAATGGAATCTGTGTGGAGACATCTTCGGTCATGGCCGTCCCCTCCACAGGGCACAGCCCAGCTCCAGCGCAGCCCGCTCCAGCGCACCCGGAGCCCGTGCAGCCCGAGCCTGTGCAGCCCACACGGGTGCATTCGGTTCCGATGCTGCCTGCGTCGGTGCCGGCCGCTCACGGCGGACCTGTCTGGATCTGTTCCGGATCGGGGATGCCCCGGCACGCATGTCCGCGTCCGCATCACGCCATGCGCGATGCTGCGCTTGCGTTGGGGCTACCCAACTCCACTCCGGCATACAACCGTTCGCCTTCAAGACGCTCGCCTTCAAGACGCGCACCCCCGAAAAGGGAGGACCGGGCGGATCCGTGCGCGTCAGCAAAATCCGGTCAATGCCGGTGCCTTCAGAATAGGCGACAGCGCAGCTTTGTCCAAGCGCGGCAAACCGCCTTCCAATGGCCGTTTCCGGCTCACGCAGCCAGCGCGCGCACGGCCATGGCGGCAGCGGCGGCGCGGTTTTCAACGCCCAGCTTGGCGTAGATCTGCTCCAGATGCTTGTTTACCGTACGCGGAGAAAGTCCCAGAATTTCCGCTATGTCGCGGTTGGGCTTGCCTCGGGCGATCCACACCAATACCTCCGCCTCCCGCTGGGTTACGTTCAGCGCCTTTCGCAAGACCTCTTCATCCTTCCCGCGCGCCTCGTCCATGACCCGCAGAAGGACCTCCTGCTGGCCGATCTGACCCACATAGGTCAATTTGAGGCTGCGCCCGGCCGCCGCATCCGCCACCGCCACGCTGTCCGACGGGGTGCCGGGAGCGGCATGGACGCGGGTGAGCCAGTCCAGCACGGCGGGCGGCAGCATGTAGCCCTCGCCGGGGAGGGCCGTGAACAGGCCGCCTATGAGACGGGTCGCCTGCGGCGTGCTCCACAGCACCCGGCCGTCGAGGCTGGCGGACATGAGGAAGCGGCCCGCCGCATCCAGTGCCACCTGCGCGCTCTGGGTCTGGCGGGCGTTGGCCAGATGCACCCGCATGCGGGCAATGATCTCGCCCGGCACCACGGGCTTGGTGACGTAATCCACCCCGCCCGCATCTAGCCCCTTTACGATGTGCTCGGTCTCCGCAAGGCCGGTCATGAAGATGACCGGCACATGGGAGAGGGCTTTCAGCGTCTTCAGCCGCCGGCAGGTCTCGAAACCGTCCATGCCCGGCATCATGGCATCCATGAGGATGACGTCGGGCGTGATCTGCTCCACGAGGGCAAGGGCGTTGGCCCCCTCCACCGCGACCAGCACGGTGATGCCGGCTTCCTCCAGCGCATCGGTGAGCAGGCTTAAGGTCTCGGGGCTGTCGTCCACCACGAGGACGATGTCCCGGCGTTTGGCGCTATGCATCATGGGCGCGCAGAGCCTCCAGAACCGCCATGTAGCGGTTGAGATCGAAGGTGCGCACGATGTCGTTCATCTCCCTGACGAACGGCTCGTGCTCGGGGCTTTCGGTGGCGAGGGCCTGAAGCTTCGCCTGTATGCCCCGCACGTAGCCGATCTGGCCGAGCTTCAGCAGCTCATCCAGATGGCTGGCGGCGGGGGGCTTCGCGGGAGCGGGCGGGACCGCCGGTACATCCGGCGCATCCTGTTGGGTGGTCCATTCCAGATTGAGCTGGACCCGGATCTTTTCGAGCAGCGCACGCAGGTCCACCGGCTTCACGCAGGCATCGTCATGATGGCGCGGCTCGGCATCGCGCACGCCCATCTCGCCTGCATTGGCCGAGATCATGATGATGCGCGCCTCCGGCGCCACCCGCGTGCGCAAGGCGGCGGCGGCCTCCCAGCCGGTGAGGCGCGGCATGGAGACATCCAGCAGCACCAGATCGGGGTCGGTCTGGCCCGCCATTTCGAGGCAGGCCAGCCCGTCTTCCGCCGTGAAGACGATGAAGCCCAGCGGGCGCAGCATCTCGCACATGAGATCGCGATGGGCGGCATCGTCATCGGCCACGAGTACGGTGCGGGCGGGGCCGGCATAACCGGAGATGCGCAGTTCGGCGGGGGCGGCTTCATCCCGGCCTTCGACCTGCGAAAGCAGCAGGCGCACGCGGAAGGTACTGCCTTTGTCCAGCACGCTCCTGAGCGAAATCTCACCACCCATGATCTCGGTAAGCAGCTTGGTGATGGTGAGCCCGAGGCCGATGCCCATGGCGTTGAAGGCGCCGCCGCGCGAGCCGCGCTCGAACGGCTCGAAGATGCGCCCCGTCTCCTCCGGCGCGATGCCGATGCCGGTGTCCTCGATCTCGAATTCGGCCACCTGATTGCGATAGCTGACCCGGAGCGCCACATGCCCCTTGGCGGTGAATTTGATGGCGTTGGAGAGCAGGTTGATGAGGATCTGCCGCAGTCGCTTCTCGTCGGTGTGGACCACGGCGGGCAGGCGGTTCGAGCGCACATGGATGAAGTCGATGCCCCGCGCCTTCGCCTGAAGGCGGAACATGTCCACGATCTGGTCCAGAAGCTCGCGGATGCGCACCTCGTCGCGATAGAGATGCAGGCGTCCGGCCTCGATCTTGGAGATGTCCAGCAGGCCGTCGATGAGGCCGGACAGATGCTCCGATGAGCGGCGGACCACCCGCACCGCATCGCGCCTGTGGGCGGGGATGGTGGGATCGCGCTCCAGCAGCTGCGCATAGCCGAGGATGGCGTTGAGCGGCGTGCGCAATTCGTGGCTGATGCCCACCACATAGCGGCTCTTGGCGAGGTTGGCGGCCTCGGCCACTTCCTTCGCCTTCTGGAGCTTGGCGTCGGTACGCTTGTGGGCCTCGATCTCGCGCATGAGCAGCGTTGTCTGGCGCTGGCTTTCCTCCTGCGCCACCCGGCGGCTCTCCTGCGCCAGCACGAACAGCCATGCGACCACGCCGACGATGATCATCAGCACGAAATAGAGCGTCCACAGCGTGGTCTTGATGGCCTCGCCATGGGCGGGGCTCTCGAACCGCGCGTGGAAATAGATCATGGCGAGGATGCCGCCGATGACGAGCGCGAGGATGGACTGGATCGCCAGATAATGGCCGACGCGGGAGTTCAGCCGCGCCACCACCCTGCCGGGGAGCGCCGCGCCGAGCACGCCGAGGATCTGGTCGGCCATGCGGGCGTCGGTCTTGCAGCGGTCGTGGCAGCGGGCATCCAGCGTGCAGCAGAGCGAGCAGATGGGCCCGGCATAGACCGGGCAATGGGCCATGTCCTCGGTCTCGTATTTGTGCTCGCAGATGCAGCAGCGCACGAGACCCTTGCGCCATTCGGTCTTGGGTTTGCGGGCGGTGTAGTAGCGCCCCTTGGTGGCAAAGGCGATGGCCGGTGCCGTGAGGAAGGAGACGATGAGCGCGATGAAGGGCGCGAACGCCTGCGCCAGCGGGCCGAGGCCGCCGGAATAGGCGATCACCGCCACGCCCGCGCCCGCCAGCACCGCGCCGACGCCCACCGGGTTGATGTCATAGAGATGGGCGCGCTTGAACTCGATGGTGGGGGGCGAGAGGCCGAGCGGCTTGTTGACCACCAGATCCGCCACCAGCGCCGCCACCCAGGCAATGGCGACGATGGCGTAGAGACCCAGCGTCTCGTTCAGCACCTTGTAGATGCCCAGCTCCATGAGCAGGAGCGCGATGGTGACGTTGAACACCAGCCACACCACCCGGCCGGGATGGGAATGGGTGAGGCGGGAGAAGAAGTTCGACCAGGCGATGGAGCCGGCGTAGGAATTCGTCACGTTGATCTTGAGCTGCGAGACGATGACGAACACGCCCATCAGCAGCAGTGCCGCCTGATGGGACGGGATCATGGCGCTGAAGGCGACGAGATACATCTGGGTGGGCTCTGCCGCCTTGTCGAGCGGCACGCCGCTCTCCAGCGCCAGATAGGCGAGGAACGAGCCCACCAGCATCTTGAAGGCGCCGGGGATGATCCACCCCGGTCCGGCGGCGAGCATGCCGCACCACCATTTCATGTTGCGGCCCGCCTGCGCGCGGGGCAGGAAGCGCAGGAAATCCACCTGCTCGCCGATCTGCGCCACGAGGGCGAACACCACGGTGGCGGCGCCGCCGAGGGCATAGAGATTGAAGCTGCCGTCCTTCGGCCCGACGATGCCGTTGAAGTCCATCCAGTGCTGCACCTCCTCGCCGCGATGGGCGATGAGCCAGATCAGCGGCACGATGTGCAGGATGAGCCAGAGCGGCTGGGTCCAGGTCTGGAACCTGCTGATGAAGGTGATGCCATGGGTGACGAGCGGCACCACCACCAGAGCGCTCAAGACATAGCCCACCGCCAATGGCACCCCGAGGCACATCTCCAGCGCCAGCGCCAGGATGGCGGCCTCGATGGCGAAGAAGATGAAGGTGAATGAGGCGTAGATCAGCGAAGTGACGGTGGAGCCGATATAGCCGAAGCCCGCGCCGCGGGTGAGCAGGTCGATGTCCACGCCGAACTTGGCGGCGTAGTAGGAGATGGGCAGGCCGGTGAGGAAGATGATGAGGCTGACGGCGAGGATGCCGGCCACCGCATTGGTGAAGCCGTAGGAGAGCGTGACCGCCCCGCCGATGGCCTCCAGCGCCAGGAAGGAGATGGCGCCCAGCGCGGTGTTGGCGACGCGGAAGGCCGACATGCGCCGCGCGCTCTTGGCGGTGAAGCGCAGGGCATAGTCTTCCAGGGTCTCGTTGACGACCCATTGGTTGTACTGGCGTCGAACCCGGACGATACGCTGTTCCGCCGCCATGGACGTGCGCCCCGTCTGCGAACTGGCTGAAGGGCCCCCTTGGCTCATCGCTCCCCGAACAATTCTTTTTCTGGATTTGAGGCAGGAGAGTAAGGGCCTGCCCTTCGTTTCTTCAAGATATTTAATGTCTGCAATCCAGGCGTGTGTTCTGCGTCTTGTCCTGCCCCCGCACGGCGCCGATCCGGCGTTGCCGCGGGTGTTCCAATGATCAGTATTGGCCGGATGTCCCGTCCAATGGGACATTATGCCTTCGCGCGCGCACGAAAAACCAGCGCACGGGAAAAGCCCGCCCCTGAAACACAGCATAGCCTGCATTGATGCAGCGCATATACGTCAATCGACGTATTGCTGCACTGCCCACCTCCCGTGAAGCATGGGGCATCGCAGGTTCGATCCTGAATCTGCCGGGGCGGGTCCAGTTTAATCAAACAATCTGGTTCCACATTTCCGTGGAGGGAAGAGTCATGTCTTCAAGTGACGACCGTCAGGACAAGATGAGCGCCACGCGACGCGCCGTACTTCAGGGCATGGCGGCCCTGCCGCTTGCTTCGGCTGTTCCGGCGACGACCATGTTCGCCTCCGCCGCGCGGGCCGATACGCCGCCCACGTCTGCGGTGAATACCACCGGCCTTGCCGTGACCGACACGGAAGTGACCGTCGGCATCCTGCATTCGGTCACTGGCACCATGGCCATTTCCGAGACCGGTTCGGTGCAGGCGGAAAAGCTCGCCATCGAGCAGATCAACGCCGCCGGCGGCATCCTCGGCCGCAAGATCAAGTTCATCCAGGAGGACGGCGCCTCCGACTGGCCGACCTTCGCCGAAAAGGCCAAGAAGCTGCTGGTGCAGGATAAATGCGCGTCCGTGTTCGGCTGCTGGACCTCCGCCTCGCGCAAGGCGGTGCTGCCGGTGTTCGAACAGTATAATGGCATGCTGTACTATCCCACCTTCTATGAAGGCCTGGAGCAGTCCAAGAACGTGATCTACACCGGGCAGGAGGCGACCCAGCAGATCATCGCCGGCCTTGACTGGGTGGTGAAGGAGAAGGGCGCCAAGACCTTCTATCTGCTGGGTTCGGACTATATCTGGCCGCGCACGTCCAACAAGATCGCCCGCAAGCACATCGAGAATTTCCAGAAGCTGAAGGTGGTGGGCGAGGAATATTTCCCCCTCGGCCACACCCAGTTCAATTCGGCGATCAACAAGATCAAGCTGACCAAGCCGGACGTGATCTACGCCATCATCGTCGGCGGCTCGAACGTGGCCTTCTACAAGCAGCTCAAGGCGGCGGGCTTCGACCTCTCCAAGCAGACGCTGCTCACCATCTCGGTGACGGAGGACGAGATCCAGGGCATCGGCGGCGAGAACATCGCGGGCGCGTTTGCCTGCATGAAGTACTTCCAGTCGCTCGACAATCCGAACAACAAGGCGTTCGTCGAGGCGTTCAAGAAGACCTATGGCGACAAGATCGTCATCGGCGACGTGACGCAGGCCGCCTATCTCGGCCCCTGGCTGTGGAAGCTCACGGTCGAGAAGGCCGGCTCCTTCGACATCGACAAGGTGGCGGCGGCCTCGGCGGGCGTCGCCTTCGACAAGGCGCCGGAGGGCTATGTGCGCATCCACGAGAACCACCATCTGTGGAGCAAGACCCGCGTCGGCAAGGCGAAGGCCGACGGCCAGTATGAGGTGGTGTTCGAGACCGCCGACCTCGTGCAGCCCGATCCGTTCCCGAAGGGCTATCAGTGAGCGAGCGCTCATAGAGCGGCCCAAAGTTCAGGAACACCGTCATGCCCGGGCTTGTCCCGGGCATCCACGCCGTGCCGACAGAGCAGACCACGGAAGGCTGTCCCCAGCCCAATCCCGTGGATGCCCGGAAGTCGGCAGGAGCCGACTTCCGCAACTAGAAGCCAAAGTCGGAAACATCCGACTTTGGGATCAAGTCCGGGCATGACGGTTCTACTGCTGCAAGAACGGTCCTCTGCTCTGCCCCCTCCCTAACCCTCCCCCGCAAGCGGGAGAGGGGATCTGTCGCGTGGGGCGGGGAGGGCGTGCCCGCACACGTCCTCACGCCGCGCACGCTTTCGCCGACCCCGAAGCACATCACCCCGAAACGATCACCGGGAACCCGCGCATGTTCATGGGATACACGCTCAGTGAGCTTGGCTCGATCTTCGCCATGCAGGCCTTCGCCGGCCTGATCCTGTTCTCGGTCTTCGTGCTGATGTCGCTGGGCCTCGCCATCATCTTCGGCCAGATGGGCGTGATCAACATGGCGCACGGCGAGTTCATGATCCTCGGCGCCTATATGACCTACCTCACCTCCCAGCTGTTCCAGAGCTATCTCCCCGGCCTCTACGGCATCTACTTCTTCGTCGCCATGGGGGTGGCCTTCCTGGTCTCGGGCTCACTGGGCATGCTGGTGGAGTGGAGCATGATCCGCTTCCTCTACAAGCGCCCGCTGGACACGCTGCTCGCCACCTGGGGCCTTTCGCTCATCATGCAGCAGGCCTTCCGCTCCATCTTCGGCGCGCGCGAGGTGGGCGTGGAACTGCCCGAATGGATGATGGGTTCGCTGCCCGTCACCGACACCATTGAGGTCCAGATCAACGGCCTGTTCGTCATGGGCCTCACCATGCTGATCGCCGTCGCCGTCTATCTGCTGATGTTCCGCTCCCGCTGGGGCCTTCAGGTGCGCGCGGTGGTGCAGAACCGCACCATGGCCGGTGCGGTGGGCATCTCCACCGAGCGGGTGGACCGCAACACCTTCGGCCTCGGCTGCGGCATCGCCGGCATCGCCGGCTCGGCCTTCACCATGATCGGCTCCACCGGGCCGACGGCGGGCCAGCTCTACATCGTGGACACCTTCCTCGTGGTCGTCTTCGGCGGCGCCGCCTCGCTGGCCGGCACCATCGCTTCGGCCTTCACCATCTCGCAGGCGCAATCCACCATGGAGTTCTTCATGTCCGGCTCCATGGCCAAGGTGCTCACGCTGCTGGTGGTGGTCGGCATCCTGATGCTGCGCCCCGAAGGCCTGTTCGTCCTCAAGGTCCGTCGCTGAGGAGGCGCTCATGAAGCCCGCAATCGCTCCCGCTTTCTCCCTCGGCCTGAAAGACCTCATCGGCGTCGTCATCCTCGGCCTCGTGCTGGTGGTGCTGTTGCCCCTCGTGCTGGATCCCTTCCGGCTCAACATGGTGGGCAAGTATCTCACCTATGCCTTCGTGGCCGTGGGCCTGGTGCTGTGCTGGGGCAATGCCGGCATTCTCTCCCTCGGGCAGGGCGTGTTCTTCGGCCTCGGTGGCTATTGCATGGCCATGTATCTGAAGCTGGAGGCCTCAACCCCCGAGGCCACCAAGATCCAGTCCACGCCGGGCATTCCCGATTTCATGGACTGGAACCAGCTCACCGAACTGCCCTTCTTCTGGGTGCCGTTCAAGTCGCTGGGGCTTTCGCTCGCCGCGGTGGTTCTGGTGCCGGCTGCGTTCGCGCTCATCATCGCTTATGCGCTGTTCAAGCGCCGGGTGGGCGGCGTGTACTTCGCCATCATCACGCAGGCGCTGGCCGCCATCATGACGATCCTCATCGTCGGCCAGCAGGGCTATACGGGCGGCATCAACGGCATCACCGATCTGCGTACCCTGCACGGCTGGGACATCCGCACCGACAGCGCCAAGACGCTGCTCTATTTCGTCAATGCCGGCCTGCTCATCGGTGTCATCCTGCTGTGCCAGTTCGTGCGCCGCTCCAAGCTCGGCCGCATCCTGGTCGCCATGCGCGACAAGGAGGACCGGGTGCGCTTCTCCGGCTATGACGTGGCCTCCTACAAGATCTTCGTCTTCTGCTTCGCCGCTGCGCTGGCCGGCGTGGGCGGGGCCATGTTCACGCTTCAGGTGGGCTTCATGTCGCCCTCCTTCGTGGGCATCACCCCCTCTATTGAGATGGTGATCTATACGGCGGTGGGCGGGCGCCTGTCCCTGCTCGGCGCGGTCTACGGCACGCTGCTGGTGAACTGGGCCAAGACCTCCTTCTCCGAGAGCTTCCCGGAGCTGTGGCTGTTCGGCCTCGGCGGCCTGTTCATCGCCGTGGTGCTGCTGTTCCCGAACGGGCTCGCCGGCCTCTACCGCGCCTATGTGGAACCGCGCCTCGGCAGCCTGTTCGGCCGCAAGGGCGCGGAGCCCAAGGCCTCTCCCGCCCCCGCCGAGTGAAGGAGGACGCAAGCGATGAACGCGACCCCCATTTCCGATCAGATGGCGCCGGACTTTTTGCTGGCAGTGGAAGGGCTCACCGTCTCCTTCGACGGCTTCAAGGCCGTGGACGACCTCTCCTTCTATGTGGATGAGAACGAGATCCGCGTGATCATCGGCCCCAACGGCGCCGGCAAGACCACGGTGCTCGATCTCATCTGCGGGCGCACCAGGGCCACCGCCGGTTCGGTGAGGTTCAAGAACACCGAACTCACCAGGCTCAAGGAATACGAGATCGTCCGCGCCGGCGTGGGCCGGAAGTTCCAGAACCCGTCCATCTATGACGATCTCACCGTGTTCGAGAATCTGGAGATTTCCTATCCCAGGGGGCGCGGGGTGGTGGGCGCGCTCACCTTCAAGCGCGATGCGGCGGTCAAAGAACGGGTGCAGGAGGTGGCGGAGACCATCTTCCTCGCCGATCACCTCAACCAGCGGGCGGAATATCTCTCCCACGGCCAGAAGCAGTGGCTGGAGATCGGCATGCTGCTGATCCAGGATCCGGAGCTGCTGATGCTGGACGAGCCGGTGGCGGGCATGAGCGTCGCCGAGCGCAAGAAGACCGCTGAGCTGCTGAACAGGATCATCAAGGACCGCTCGGTGATCGTCATCGAGCACGACATGAAGTTCGTGGAGGACATCGCCCACAAGGTGACGGTGCTGCACCAGGGCAAGATTCTCTCCGAGGGGACCATGGCCAAGGTGCAGTCCGACCCGAAGGTGGTCGAAGTCTATCTCGGGCACTGAGGAGCCGCACGATGCTGAACGTCGAGAACCTCGTCGTCTCCTATGGCCAGAGCGAGGTGCTGCACGGCCTCAACTTCAAGGTGGCGCCGAACGAGATCGTCGCCATCATGGGCCGCAACGGCATGGGCAAGACCACGCTCATGAAATCGCTCATGGGCGTGGTGCCCACCAAGTCCGGCACCGTCTCGCTGGGCGAGGGGGACATCACCGCCATGAAGAGCCACCAGCGAGTGGCGAAGGGCATCGCCTATGTGCCGCAAGGCCGCATGATCTTCTCCACCATGTCGGTGGAGGAGAATATCGAGACCGGCCTCGTCGCCCATGGCGAGAACAAGGTGCCGGGCGACATTTACGAGCTGTTCCCGGTGTTGCTGGAGATGCGCAAGCGGCGCGGCGGCAACCTCTCCGGGGGGCAGCAGCAGCAGCTCGCCATCGCCCGCGCGCTTGCCACAAAGCCCAAAGTGCTGCTGCTGGACGAGCCCACCGAAGGCATCCAGCCCAGCATCATCCGCGACATGGCCCGCACGCTGAAGCGCATCCGTGATGAGCGCGGGCTCTCCATCGTGGTGTCCGAGCAGGTGCTCTCGTTCGCGCTCGACATCGCCGACCGGGTGCTGGTGCTGGAAAATGGCGAAATTGTCCACGAAGACTTGCGCGAGAATGTGGATGAGGCGAAAGTCTCGAAGTTCCTCTCGGTGTGATGCAAGTCGCCGGGCACGGTGTCCGGCCGATGTTTCCTTCCCGTTTCACAAAGATGCATTGCAACAATTCTTGCGGTGCAAAAAATGCGCGACGCCAAGCCGTGCTCAACAAGGAAAACGGAGCCGTAGATGACTGACACCCTCATCAAGGTGGATCTCAACCAGTCCGCCTATGACAACGACATGGTGCACAACCGCTGGCACCCGGACATCCCCATGGTGGCCTGGGTGAAGCCGGGCGACGATTTCATCGTCGAGACCTATGACTGGACCGGCGGCTTCATCAAGAACAATGACAGCGCCGACGACGTGCGCGACATCGACCTGTCCATCGTGCACTTCCTCTCCGGCCCCATCGGGGTGAAGGGCGCCGAGCCGGGCGACCTGCTGGTTGTTGATCTGCTTGATATCGGCGCCATGCCGGACAGCCAGTGGGGCTTCAACGGCTTCTTCTCCAAGCAGAATGGCGGCGGCTTCCTGACCGACCATTTCCCGCAGGCCCAGAAATCCATCTGGGATTTCAAGGGCATGTTCACGTCCTCGCGACATGTGCCGGGGGTGAATTTCGCCGGCCTGATCCATCCGGGGCTCATCGGCTGCCTGCCGGACCCGAAGATGCTCGCCACCTGGAATGCGCGTGAGCAGGCGCTCATCGACACCAATCCCACCCGCGTGCCGGGTCTTGCCAATCCGCCCTTCGGCCCCACCGCCCACATGGGCCGCCTCTCGGGCGATGCCAAGGCCAAGGCGGCGGCGGAAGGCGCGCGCACCGTGCCGCCCCGCGAGCATGGCGGCAATTGCGACATCAAGGATCTGTCGCGCGGCTCGAAGATCTATTTCCCGGTCTATGTGGAGGGCGGCGGCCTCTCCATGGGCGATCTGCACTTCTCGCAGGGTGATGGCGAGATCACCTTCTGCGGCGCCATCGAGATGGCCGGCTGGGTGCATCTGAAGGTGGACGTGCTGAAGGGCGGCATGGCGAAGTACGGGATCAAGAATCCCATCTTCAAGCCCTCGCCGATCACGCCCAACTACAAGGACTATCTCATCTTCGAGGGCATCTCGGTGGATGAGGCGGGCGAGCAGCATTATCTCGACGTCCACATCGCCTACCGGCAGGCCTGCCTCAATGCCATCGAATACCTGAAGAAATTCGGCTATTCGGGCGCTCAGGCCTATTCCATCCTCGGCACCGCGCCGGTGCAGGGCCACATCTCGGGCGTGGTGGACGTGCCCAATGCCTGCGCCACCCTGTGGTTGCCCACCGAGATCTTCGACTTCGACATCAACCCCAGCGCCGCCGGGCCGACCAAGTTCCTCGACGGCTCCATCGACATGCCGCTGTCGCCGGATCTCTGATCCGTCGCATCTGAACAAGGGGGGGAGGCAGGTGGTCCGGAGTCCTCCGCTCCGGCCATCATCCCGACGGGGTGGCAGGGCATGCCCGGCCACCCCGGTGCCTGTTTCACGCTTGCCAGCGCCGAGGTCTGACATGCCGGTCTATGATTATATGTGCGAGGACTGCGGTCCGTTCACGCAGATGCACCCCATGAGCGCCTGCGCCGAAGCCCAGCCCTGCCCGGACTGCGCCGGCCTTTCGCCGCGCGCCTTCCTCTCCGTGCCCTATCTGGCGGGCATGGATAGCGCCCGCCGCACGGCGTTCGCCACCAATGAGCGCAGCGCCAACGCGCCCATGAGCACGGGCGAATATGCGGCCAGGAAGCATGGCGCGGGTTGCGGCTGCTGCGGCGGCAAGATGAAGAGCCGCACGAAGACAAGCGCGGGCGGCGCCAAGAGTTTTCCCTCGGCGCGGCCGTGGATGATCAGCCACTGATCAGGTGGGTGGCGGCTCAGCGGTCCGACCAGACCGCCAGTTCGTAGCTGTCCGGATCGGTGAAGTGGAAGCGCCGTCCGCCGGGGAAGGGGAAGATCGGTTTTGCGATCCGCCCGCCGGCGGCTTCCACGCGCGCCTGCGCATCTTCCAGATCGTCCGCGAACAGGATCACCAGCGGTCCGCCCGTGGCGGAAACCGGGGCCAGCGTGGTGAAGCCGCCGGTCAGCCGGCCGTCCTGAAACTCGCAATACTGGGGGCCATAATCGGTGAACGTCCAGCCGAAGGCGCTGCCATAGAAGGCCTTGCTGGCGGCAATGTCGGCGACGTTGAACTCGATATAATCGATCTTGCGATCAGCACCTTTGGTGCTCATGGGTGTCTCCTCCGTTTCGTGCCGGGCCCCGCTCAGGCGAGTGCCGTCTTCAGCCAGTTGGCGATCTGCTGCAGCGTCTCCACGCTCTGGGGAAAGCGCATCACGGTGCCGGCGCCGATGGGGAAGCAGTGGTGCATGTCCGGTGAATGCAGGTGCGTCACCTTCACCCGCGCGGCCGTGAGCTTCTCCGCATAGGCGATGCCGTCATCGCGCAGCACGTCATATTGAGCGGTGGTCAGCAGCGTCTGCGGCAGGGGCGGCAAACGCGGGTTGCGAAGCGGGAAGACGTCGGCGTCCTCCAGCGTGGCGCCGGGGGCATAGAGGTTCCAGAACCAGCGCATGATGTCCGCTTCCAGCCCGTAGCCCTTGGCATTCTCCACATAGGAGGGCTGGCCGGCGGCGGGGTGGTCGGTGGCGGGATAGAGCAGCATCTGCGCCTTGATGGCGGTGCCCTCGCGGGTGCCGCACAGCCGGTTGAGCGCGGCGGCGGCCAGGTTCGCGCCCGCGCTGTCGCCGCCCACCGCGATGCGTGTGGGATCCCCGCCCACCTCGCGCGCATGGTCCAGCGCCCAGCGGATGGCGGTGATGGTGTCCTCCAGGCCCGCGGGGAAGGGGTGTTCGGGGGCGAGACGATAGTCCACCGAGAGGATGAGCGTGTCGGTGGCCCCGCTCAGCAGGCGGCAGAAGGGATCGTGCGTGGCGAGCGAGCCCGCCACCCAGCCGCCGCCATGCAGATAGACCAGCAGCGGCAGCGGGCCCTCGGCGCCGGGCGGGGTGAACAGGCGTCCGATGAGGCCTTCGCCCAGCTCCACGCTGCGGCTTTCCACGCCATTGGGCAGGCCGGGGATGTTGACGCGCGTGCGCAGCGCCTTCAGCAGCACCTCCCGGCGCGCCTCCACCTGTTCCGCCTGCGTGGCGGGCTGGGGCGCATCGGGGGGCGGGGCGAGGCTGTCCAGATAGGCCTTCAGCGCCGGGTCGACGGGACGGGGGGCGGAGTGGGCGGCGTCCATGGTCGGTCCTCCTTGGCGCACGGGCGGTGTCCCTCCAGCATGCACCAAACGGTAAAAGCTTCTCTCAAGAGACCGGCGCGGCCGGCGCGCGAAGCCGTCCGCAAGGTCATGGCGAGAGGGTTTCGGAGCCAAGCGTGTCAGGAACGTGGCAGGGCCGGCTTCGGGATGAAAAGCCGCATTACATCCGTGGTCCCTTCCATCGGCGGCGTTGCAGCACTAGGTTGCGGAGAGGAAACGCCATGCCGGACGGCAAGGACAAGAGCCGCGCATGCGCTGCGGCCACAGGCGATGAGGACCTTCATGAACGCCCCCAGGAAGACGGCCCGGGCCGCCCGTTCCCGGCCGGATCTCGCGACGGCCGGCACGCCTGCCTTCAAGACGCCCGTGAAAAAGACAGCCGTGAACAAGACACCTGTGGTGAAGCTCCCGGCGGCGAAGGCGGCCACGGCCGCTGTGGCGAAACCCGCCAAGGCGGCGCCCGGTCGCGCAACCGCTGCCAAGTCCAAAACCGGAAAATCCGCTGCGGCCCCCGCGCCGACCTCGCAGAGCGCGCGGACCTCGCGCACCAAGCAGCTCATCCTCGATGCCGCCTATGCCGCCTTCGTGGCCCATGGCTTCGACGGCGCCAACATCGAAGCCATCTCGCAGGCGGCCGGCGTCAACAAGACCCTGGTCTACCGGCATTTTTCCAACAAGGACGAGCTGTTCACGGTGGTCCTGGAGAATGCCTATCTGAAGATGCGCGCGGCTGAGAAGGAACTGGCGCTGGACAGCTGCCAGCCGACGGACGCCATAGTGAAGATGATCCGCTTCACCTGGACCTATTACGATACGAATCCCGATTTCCTCTCGCTGGTGGCCACCGAAAACCTGTGCGGCGGGCGTCATCTGGGCACGTCGGCGCGCTTTCCCGCCCATGCCTCGCAGCTTATGCAGACGGTGGAGGCCACCATCGGGCGCGGCATGGCCGACGGCAGCTTCCGAAAGGATGTGAACCCTGTCCAGCTCTGGGTTTCGATTGCCGCCATGTGCTGGTTCTACGTCGCCAACCGGCACACGCTTTCGGCCACGTTCGGCGCCGAAATGCTCACCCCCGCGCACAAGAAAGAGCGGCTGGAGCATATCATCGACATGGTATTGCGCGACCTGACGGGCGAGCCCGCGCCGCGCCCCGCAGTCGTTCAGCGGTCCCGCCGCCGTCGCCGTGAGTTTGCCTGAGAAGAAACGTATTGCATCCGTGAGAAATCCGGGCGTAGAGTAACGATAACGATACAGTTGCTCTCTACCGGCCGGCTCCCCGCCGGCCGCAGCTTCCGCCGCACCTGCGTGGCGGAAAACGACATGTCATGCGCGGCCTTTGCCTCCGGTGTTCCAGCGGGGCGCCCCGCGCAGGAGCCGTGCCGCGTAAAGCCGGAAGTGCCGTTTAGCGCCAGGCGTACTGCGTAAAAAACAAGGGCCGAAAAGGCCCCAAAAGACAATCCAGAGCCAGCAGGGGACCACTCCATATGACGAAGACGTTCGGCCAGTTCCTGAAGGTATGCGCGACGTCCGCGCTTCTTGCTTCCACACTGTTCACGGGCGCCGCCAAAGCGGAGACCAACCTCACCCTCGTGGCCTATCCGGTGCTGTTCCAGGAGAACTACACCAAGGCCGTGATCGAGCCCTTCCTGAAGGCCAATCCGGACATCAAGATCACCTATTTCGCGCAGCCCACGGCGGCGCAGATGCTCGGCACCCTGCGCGCCCAGAAGGCCGCGCCGCAGGCCGACGTGGTGATCATGGACCTTAGCGTCTCCAAGGCGGGCTCCGACGAGGGCCTGTTCGTCACGCTGGACGAAGCAAGCGTTCCCAACATGAAGGATCTGGCCCCCGGCGCGCGGGTGCCGGGCCTCGCCGGGGCGGGCGTGACCTTCGATAATCTCGTGCTCATGTATAACACCGAGCTGGTGAAGGAGGCTCCCACCTCCTGGATGGCGCTGGCCGATCCGGCCTTCAAGGGCAAGGAGGCGATCCCGGCCATGCCGGACATCATCGGCCTCGGCCTCACCGTGGTGCTGGACCGCGCCATGGGCGGCACGGACTATCTCAACAATGTGGACAAGGGCATCGAGGCGCTGATGAAGATCGCGCCCAACGTCCAGACCTGGGATCCCAAGCCCGAAGTCTATGTGCCGGTGGTGAACGGGCAGGCGGCGCTGGGGGTTGGCTGGAACGCCCGCACGCAGCTCAACAACAAGCTCTCCAATGGCCGCATCAAGGCGGTGCTGCCGAAGGAAGGCAGCCTGTTCCAGGCCAATGCCATCAGTCTCGTGGCGGGCTCCAAGAGCCAGGAGGCGGCCAAGAAGTTCATCAATTACGCGCTGAGCGCCGAGGCGCAGGCCCGCTTCACGGAAGCCATGTTCTACGCCCCCACCAACACCAAGGCCAAGGCCCTGATTTCGGAGGAGGCCATCCAGCGCACGGCGCTCGCCAATATGGACCGCATGCAGCCCATGGACTGGGTGGCGCTGGCACCCAAGCGTGATGCCATCAACGAGATGTGGCGCCGCAAGGTGATCCCCCTCAGCCGCTGAGCGAAGGACCATCAGGCCCATGCTGCATGTACCCGTGACTGGTTCGTCCGAAAGCGCCGCCGGAGAGGGCTTCCTCTCCGTGCGCGGGCTCAACAAGCGCTATGGCGATTTCATCGCCGTGGACAATCTCGACCTCGACCTGCCCAAGGGCGAACTGGTGGCCTTCCTCGGCCCCTCCGGCTGCGGCAAGACCACCTCGCTGCGCATGATCGCGGGCCTCGTGCCCGCGACCTCCGGGCGGATCGTGGTCGGCGGGCGCGACCTCACCACGGTCGAGCCCTATCGCCGCGACATGGGGCTGGTGTTCCAGTCCTATGCTTTGTTCCCGCACATGAGCATCGCGGAGAATGTCGCCTTCGGCCTCAAGATGCGGAAAGTGGGGCGGGCGGAGACCGAGCAGCGGGTGCGCGAGGCCATCAGCATGGTCCGCCTCACGGGCAAGGAGAGCCATCGCCCCGCGCAGCTCTCCGGCGGCCAGCAGCAGCGCGTGGCGCTCGCCCGCGCGCTGGTGATCCGACCCTCCATCCTGCTTCTGGACGAGCCGCTGTCGAACCTCGACGCCAAGCTGCGCGACGAGATGCGCAACGAGATCCGCGACATCCAGCAGCGGCTCGGCATCACGGCCATCTTCGTCACCCATGATCAGGCCGAGGCGCTGACCATGTGCGACAAGGTGGCGGTGATGAATGCCGGCCGGCTGGAGCAGCTGGGCACGCCGGTTGAACTCTATGAGAAGCCGCAGTCGCCCTTCGTCGCCAGCTTCATCGGCCGCACCAACCGCTTTGCGGCGGTGGCGAAGAATGGCGCAGCGGAGTTGGCCGGCCTCAGCATTCCCACCCCCGCCGGCATGACCGGCAAGGTGGAGGTGATGATCCGGCCCCACCGCATCACGCTCAGCGCGCCTGCGGATGGCGCGCCGTGCCATGCGGTGGAGGGTGTGGTTACGCGCTCCATCTTCGCTGGCGACATCCTGCAATATGAGGTGGTCGCCCATGGCGCGACCTTCCTGGTGGAGCAGGGCACGGCGGCGCACGAACGGCCGCTGGAGCAGGGCAGCCCGGTGCGGCTGCACTGGCTGATGTCCGACACCTATGTATTCGGGGCTGCCGCATGACGGCGATCGCCCCGACGCTGGAGGCGGCACCGGCTCGGCGGGTAAAAATCCCGCTGGCGGTGATCCTGCTCATCCCCATCACCCTCATCAATCTGATCGGCTTCGTGGCGCCGGTCATCAACCTGCTCAGCTTCTCCTTCCGGGAGGTGCAGGCCACGGGCGCCATGACCGGCGGCTCCAGCATCGCGAGCTGGGTCGCCATTGTCACCGATCCCTTCTATATCGAGCTTCTGGTCAACAGCATCCTCACCAGCCTGCTGATCGTGGTGCTGACGCTGGTGTGTTCCTTCCCCATCGCCTTGCTGCTCCACCGCACCACGGGCTTTGCCCGCACGGTGCTGTTGTTCGTGGTCATCACCCCGCTGCTCACCTCGGCGGTGGTGCGCACCTATGGCTGGATCGCGCTGCTGCTGGACGGGGGCGTGATCAACTCGCTGCTGTCGCTGGCCGGGCTGCCCACGCTGAAGCTCATCTTCAACTCCACCGGCGTGGTCATCGGGCTCACGGAAATCCTGATGCCCTACATGATCCTGTCGCTGCTGGCGGGCTTCAGGCGGCTCGATCCGCGCGTGGAGGAAGCGGCGCTCACGCTGGGGGCGAACCCGTTCCAGACCTTCTGGCGGATCATCGTGCCGCTCACCTTGCCGGGCGTGGCGCTGGGCTCGCTGCTGTGTTTCGTGCTGGCGGTGTCCTCCTTCATCACGCCCAAGCTGCTGGGCGGCGGGCGCGTGTTCCTGCTGGCCACCGAGATCTACGACCAGGCCATGGTGACGCTGAACTGGCCGCTGGCCTCCACGCTCGCCATCATGATCCTCATCGTGTTCGGCGGGGCGCTGTTCCTCTATCTGCGCGCTTTGCGCGCCATTGCGTGAGGGGGCACCATGGAAGACCGTCCCATCTCGCTGACGCTGCGCATCGTCGCCGGCATCATGCTGCTGTTCCTGCTGGCGCCTGTGCTGATCGTGGTGCCGATCTCGTTCAGCGCCGACACCTACATGGCCTTCCCGCCCTCGGGCTGGAGCGTGAAGTGGTATGTCGCCATCTTCCAGGACCCGAAGATGATCAACGCCTTCTGGGTCTCGCTGGCGCTGGCGGTGCTCACCACGGTGCTGTCGCTGGCCATCGGCCTGCCGGCGGCCTATGTGCTGGTGCGGCTGCGGCCGCGCGGCTCGGAGGCCATGGCGAGCTTCTTCACCGCGCCGCTGCTGCTGCCCTCCATCGTGCTCGGCCTCGCGCTGCTGGTGGTGTTCGCCACCTTCGGCCTTCTGGGCACGTTCCAGGGCTTTCTCGCCGCCCATCTGGTTATCACGCTGCCCTATGCGGTGCGGGTGCTCTCCACGGCTCTGTCCACGCTGCCGCGGGCGGTGGAGGAGGCGGCGACCACGCTCGGCGCGCCGCCGCTCTCCGTCTTCTTCCGCGTGACCCTGCCGATGATGCGCAACGCCATCGTGGCGACCTCGGCGCTGGCCTTCCTCGTCTCGTTCGATGAGGTGGTGCTGTCGCTGTTCATGTCCGGCCCACGCATCTCGACACTGCCGGTGGAGATGTATCATCATGTGGAGAACGAGGCGGACCCCATGGTGGCGGCCATCTCGGTGCTGCTGATCGTGCTCACCTTCGCCGTGGTGGTGGTGGTGGACCGCACGGCGGGCCTGAGCCGCACCTTCGTCAAATGACGGGGTGAGATTACGGGGCCGGCGCACCGCGCCGCCCTCAAGCAATGGCCCCGCCTCAGGTCGGGCCGAGTGAGATGTCCAGCGTTCGGGCGGCGGCCTGCCGTCGCCCGCATGCCGGGGCCGCAGGCGGATCATTCACGGGATTCGCAATCTGTCGGCCCCGGCCCTTGTTCGAAGCAAAAAGTAACGGTAACGATACAGTTCAGACTCTCGGGAGAAAAAGCCTTGCCCTCGCATGTGCGTGTCGCCTCCGATGTGGGCGGAACCTTCACTGACAGCATCGCCTATGACGAGGCGGCGCGGCGGATCACCGTTTCCAAGGTGTCCACCACCCCCGCCAACCGCGCCGTGGGCACGGTTCAAGGCCTCAAGAAGGCGCTGGCGCTTCAGGGCGCGACGGGCGCCAGCGTGGACTATGTGGGCCACGGCATGACCACCGCCACCAATGCGGTGATCCAGCGCAAGGGCGCCCGCACCGCCTTCATCACCAATCGCGGCTTCCGCGATCTGCTGCTGATCGGCCGTCAGGACCGTCCGAGCCTGTTCGACATCAACAAGCTGCGCCCGACGCCGCTGGTGCCGCGCGAGCTGTGCTTCACCGCCGGTGGCCGTATGGACGCGCAGGGCCAGGAAGTGGAGCCGCTGGACGAGGCCGATCTGGCCGCCGCCGCCGCGCAGATGAAGGCCGAAGGCGTGGAGGCGGTGGGCGTGCTGTTCCTGCACTCCTACGCCAACCCCACCCACGAGCGCCGCGCCAAGGACGTGCTGGAAAAGCTGCTGCCGGGCGTGATGATCTGCGCCTCGGTGGACGTGCTGGCGGAGTTCCGCGAATATGAGCGGGCGTCCACCACCGTGCTCAACGCCTTCCTGCAGCCGGTGATGGAGGGGTACCTCAAGTCGCTCTCCGCGCTGCTGCAGGACGAGGCGGAAGGCCTTGGCCTGCGCACCTCCGTGCCGATCATGGTGATGGAAGCCTCCGGCGGCCTGATGACGCTGGATTCGGCGCGCGCCAAGCCGGTGCACACCGTGCTCTCCGGCCCCGCCGGCGGCGTGGTGGCGAGCGCCCATGTGGCGGCGCGCGCCGGCGTGCCGGATATCATCACCATGGACATCGGCGGCACCAGCACGGACATCAGCCTGATCCGCGACGGCCGCCCGGAAGTCACCCGCAGCGCCAGCCTCGAAACCGTGCCGATCCGCCTGCCGGTGATCGACATCAACGCCATCGGCGCCGGTGGCGGCTCGATTGCCTGGATCGACGACGGCGGCGCGCTGCGCGTCGGCCCCATGAGCGCCGAGGCCCAGCCGGGCCCGGCCTGCTACGGCCGTGGCGGCACCCGCCCGACCGTGACCGACGCCAACCTGGTGCTCGGCCGTTTCGATGGCGCGACGCGTCTCGGCGGCGACATGTCGCTGGACATGGAAGCGGCCCGCCGCGTGATCGAGGAGGAGGTGGCGAAACCCCTCGGCCTCGATGTGCTGGAGGCGGCTGCCGGCATCCTGCGCGTGGCCCATGCCAATATCGTGCGCGGCATCCGCGTGGTGTCGGTGGAGCGTGGCTATGATCCGCGCGACTTCGCCCTCGTGCCCTTCGGCGGCGCCGGCCCCATGCACGGCACGCCGGTGGCGCGCGAGCTGCGGATGACCAAGATCCTCGTGCCGCCCACCCCCGGCATCCTCTGCGCGCTGGGGCAGCTGGTATCCGATCTGCGTCACGATTTCCTCGAAACCCACATCGCCCCGTACGCCCGCTTCGACGTGGCGGAAGCGGAAGCGGTGGTGGGCCGCCTCATCGCCAAGGGGCATGACCTGCTGGCCGAGGACAACGTGCCCATGGACAAGCGCACCGTGGAGGTGCGCGTGGACGTGCGCTACATCGGCCAGAGCTTCGAGCTCGCCATGCCGCTGGACATGCTCTCGGGTGCGCCCTTCGCGGACGTGTGGGCGAAGCTGCCGGAGCAGTTCCACACCGGCCATCTGAAGCGCTTCGGCCATTCCGATCCCAGGGCGCCGGTGGAGATCGTCGGCTTCGGCGTCACTGCGGTGGGCCATATCGATACGCCGGAACTGCCCATGGTGCCGGAAGGCACGGCGGTGCCACCCGCCGAGGCCCTGATGGGTGAGCGGCAGATCTACTTCGAGGCGGTGGCGGCCGGCGAGACCGGGCAGTTCTACACCTCGCCCGTCTATGCCCGCGACAAGCTTCTGGCCGGCAACATCGTGACCGGCCCGGCGGTGATCGAGGAAGTCTCGGCCACCAGCGTTCTCTATCCCGGCGACCGTGCTACGGTTCACGTGTCGGGCAGCATTCTCGTCGAGGTGACGCCGTGAACGTCCAGACCCAGAACATCCAGAGCGCGCCCGCGCGCGGTTTCGATCCCATCACGCTGGAGGTGCTGCGCAACGCGCTGGAAGCGACCGCGCAGGAGATGGGCACGGTGCTGAAGCACACGTCCTTCTCGCCCAACATCAAGGAGCGCATGGACGCCTCCTGCTCCATCTTCGACGCCCGCGCCCAGCTGGTGGCGCAGGCCGAGCATGTGCCCGTGCATCTGGGCGCCATGCTGCGCGCGGTCGGCCCCACCATCGACGTCATCGGCCATCTGGAGCCCGGCGACGTGGTGGTGGTGAACGACCCCTATCCGGGCGGCGGCCATCTGCCGGATATCACCCTCATCTCGCCGGTCTATGCCGGTGAGCGGCTGATCGCCTATGTGGCGAACCGCGCCCACCATTCGGACGTGGGCGGCATGGAGCCGGGCTCCATGCCCGCGAAATCGGTGGAGCTGTTCCAGGAGGGCCTGATCATCCCGCCCGTGCGCCTGTTCAAGCGCGGCGAGATGCAGGACGACATCATGCGCTTCATCCTCGCCAACGTGCGCACGCCTGCGGAGCGGCGCGGCGACCTGAACGCGCAGGTGGCGGCGCTTCGCATCGGCGAGCGGCGCATCGCCGAGATGGCGGAGACCTACGGCACGCAGCTTCTCGTGGAAGGCTTCGACGCCATCCTCGATTATGCCGAGCGCCGCATGCGCCGCCGCCTCGCCGAGCTGCCGGATGGCGTCTATGAGGCCGAGGACTGCCTCGACGAGGACGGCACCGATCCCGAGCCCGTGGTGGTGAAGGTGAAGGTGACGGTGAAGGACGACACGCTGGCGCTGGATTTCGCCGGCTCCGCCCGCCAGCGGCGCGGCAACATCAATGTGGTCGCCCCGCTCACCCATTCGGGCGTGTTCTTCGCGGTGAAGATCCTGTCCGATCCGTCCATCCCGGTGAATGCCGGCACCTTCCGCCCGGTGGACATCAAGATCCCCAAGGGCTCCTTCCTGGATGCCGAGCATCCCGCCGCCGTGTGCGCGGGCAATACGGAGACGACGCACCGCGTTGCTGACACGGTGCTGAAAGCCTTCGCCCAGATCGCGCCGGATCGCATTCCCGCCGCCAGCCAGGGGACGATGAACCTCATCTCCATCGGTGGCCGCGATCCGCGCAACGGCCAGACCTACACCTATATCGAGACCATCTGCGGCGGGCAGGGCGGGCGACCGCGCGGGCCGGGCATGAGCGGCGTCCAGTGCAACATGACGAACACGCTCAACACCCCCATCGAGGCGCTGGAGATCTCCTATCCGCTGCGCGTGGAGCGCTACGAGCTGCGCGACGGCTCCGGCGGCGAGGGGCAGCATAATGGCGGCGACGGTGCGATCCGCGCGCTGCGCATCCTCGACCATGATGCGCGCGTCTCGGTGCAGACCGACCGCCGCCTGTTCGCGCCCTATGGGCTCGGCGGCGGCGCGGACGGCACCTGCGGCCAGAACTGGATGGCGAAGGCCGACGGCACCCGCGTGAACCTGCCCGGCAAGGGCTCTCTCACCCTCACCAATGCAGAGGTGGTGGTGGTGGAGACCCCCGGCGGCGGCGGCTGGGGCGCCAAGGGCTGAGGCTGGGGTCTGGTTGAGTAGATGGTCAGAGGTCTGACGGCTCCCTCCCCCCTTGCGGGGGAGGGGTGGGGAGGGGGGTAATGCCCTCTCCACATCGCTTCTTTTGAAACATGGCGGGGCAAAGTGTGTCCGCTGCACCGGGCGGCGCTGTCATACCCCCCTCCCTATCCCTCCCCCGCAAGGGGGGAGGGGATCTGTTGCGCGGCGGAAAGGGCGAGCCTTCCGACCCAAATAATGCATGGTCGTGGCATGGGTTGCGACCTGTTCCCGGAACTGGGATTGAGCAGGCATGAGCACGCAAGACAGCAAGGTCCGCGTC
Organism: Azorhizobium oxalatiphilum; assembly: GCF_014635325.1. GTDB lineage: Bacteria > Pseudomonadota > Alphaproteobacteria > Rhizobiales > Xanthobacteraceae > Azorhizobium > Azorhizobium oxalatiphilum. Next base: position 371,199 of record NZ_BMCT01000001.1, read on the forward strand.
GCCGCCGATATCGGTGGCACCTTCACCGATATCGCGCTGATCCGTCAGGATGGCCGCGTCGCCACCCGCAAGGTGCCCTCAACGCCGGACGATTACGGGCGCGGCGTGGTGGACGGCGTGCATCAGATCCTCGCCGCCGAAAAGCTCACCCCCGCCGATGTGGGCGAGGTGCTGCATGCCTGCACAGTCGCCACCAACGCCATTCTGGAAGCCAAGGGCGCGCGCACCGCGCTGCTGACCACGAAAGGCTTTCGCGATGTGCTGGACATGCGCCGCATCCGCGTGCCACGCCTTTACCAGCCGCTCTACAAGAAGCCGCCCGTCCTCGTGCCCCGCCGCCTGCGGCTGGAAATCACCGAGCGCATGGACTGGCGCGGCGAAGTGCTGACCGAACTGGACGAAGCTTCGGTAACGGCTGCCATCGACCTGCTGGTCGATGAGAAGATCGAGGCGGTGGCGGTGTGCCTGCTGCACTCCTATGCCAATCCCGCCCACGAGCGGCGCATCGGCGAGATGCTGAAGGAGCGCCTGCCCGGCGTGTTCGTCTCGCTCTCCGTGGATGTGCTGCCCGAGATCCGCGAATATGAGCGCACCTCCACCACGGCCATCAATTCCTATGTCGGCCCGCCGGTGCGCAATTATCTGGAGAGCCTTGTTGCGCGGCTGACCAGCGACGGCCTACCCCAGCGCCTGTTCATGATGCATTCGGCCGGCGGCATCGTGGATGCCCGCACCGTGATGCGCCGCCCGGCGCAGATCGTGGAATGCGGCCCGGCGGCGGGCGTGCTCTCGGCGCGGCATGTTGGCCATCTGGCAGGCTATGAGGACATCATCTCCTTCGACATGGGCGGCACCACCGCCAAGGCCTCGCTGATCGAGGCCGGCGAGCTGCACCGCACCGATGATTACGAGGTGGGCGGCGGCATCTCGCTGTCCTCCAAGCTCGCCAAGGGCGGCGGCTATGCGCTGAAGCTGCCGGTGATCGACATTTCCGAAGTGGGCGCGGGCGGCGGCAGCATCGTGTGGATCGACCGCGCGGGCGCGCTGAAGGTCGGCCCGCACAGCGCCGGCGCCATGCCGGGGCCGGCCTGCTATGACGCGGGCGGCACGGAGGCTACCGTCACCGACGCCAATGTGGTGCTGGGCTTCGTCAATTCCACGGCGCTGGCCGGCGGCTCGCTGAAGATTGACGGGCGGCTCAGCTACAAGGCGGTGGAAGAGAAGGTGGCCAACCCGCTCGGCCTCTCGGTGGAGGATGCGGCCTATGGCATCCACGAGCTGGCCACGACCGTGATGACCCGCGCGGTCAAAAGCGTGACCACCTATCGCGGCCGCGATCCGCGTGATTTCACTTTGTTCGCCTTCGGCGGCAATGGTGGCATCCATGCGGTGACGCTGGCCTCGGCGCTGGGCGTGGGCAAGGTGGTGGTGCCCCCCGGCGCGGGCGTGTTCTCGGCGCTGGGCCTGCTTTATGCCGACGTGGAGACCAGCGCGGCGGGCGCCTGCCTGCGGCGGCTGGACACCGTGCCGCTGGATCAGGTGGAGGCGCAGTTCGCGGGCCTTGAGGCGCAGGTGGCAGCGGAGCTGTCGCAGCCGGCCGAGAAGATCGCCATGACCCGCTTTGCGGACTTCCGCTATGCCAGCCAGGCGTTCGAGCTGATGCTGCCCTTCGGCAGCGATGCGGCGGCGACCGATGTGGCTGAGCTGCACCGCCGCTTCGAGGCCGAGCACGAGCGGCTCTATGGCTATCGCCTGCCCGGGAGCGGGGTGGAGATCGTGACCCTGCGCGTCACCGGCCGCCTCATGGGCGAGGAGAGCGTGCGGGCGAAGCACGGCGTGCCCGCGTCCGACGCGGGCGTCACGCGAAACGTCTATTTCTCCGCCCGCTATGGCCGGGTGGAGACCCCCGTTGTGGGGCGCGGCGCGCTCGGTGCCGCGCCGCGTCAGGGACCGCTGATCATCGAGGAATATGAGGGCACGACGGTGGTGCCGCCGGACTGCACGGCGGCGCTGGATGCGGACGGCAATATCGTCATCACCCTGCCGGCCCCGGCCGGCGTGCGCACCGAGAGGCACGAATATGCGTGAGATCGATCCCGTCCGCCTCGAAGTGCTGAAGAACGCCTTCGACACCATCGCCGACGAGATGGCGCTGATGCTGATGCGCGCAGCCCATTCGCCCATCGTGCGCGACAGCATGGATTTCTCCACGGCGCTCTGCGACACGCAGGGCCAGACGCTGGCGCAGGGCGTCACCACGCCCATGCACCTCGGCAGCTTCTACGATGCTATGAAGCATCTGATGAAGAAGTTCGAGGGCCGCATCCGTGAGGGCGACATCTTCATCGGCAACGACCCCTATGCGGCGGCGGGCCAGCACCTGCCGGACATCTATATCGTCGAGCCCATCTTCCATGAGCACAAGCTCATCGCATGGGCGACCACGGTGGCCCACCATGCGGATGTGGGCGGCATCGTGCCGGGCTCCAATGCGCTTGGAGCCACCGAGATCATCCAGGAGGGCATCCGCCTGCCGTTCCTGAAGCTGGCGGATGCCGGCGTGCATGACGAGGGCATCTGGGAGATCCTCGGCCTCAACGTACGCGTGCCGGATCTGGTGCTGGGCGACGTGAAGGCGCAGATGGCCGCCTGCACCGCCTGCCGGCGCTCCTTCCTCGAACTGATCGCTCGCTACGGCACGGACGAAATCCAGTTCTATGCCGACGAGCTGCACAATTATGCCGAGCGGCTGGGGCGGGCCGAGATCGCCGAGATGCCGGATGGCGTCTATCACTTCACCGATCATCTGGATGGCCTCGGCGAAGACCCCGAGCCCATCGTCATCCAGATCAATCTCCACATCACCGGCGACACCATCACCGTGGATCTCACCGGCTCCTCATTGCAGGTGCCGGGCGGGGTGAATACGCCGCTGCCGTTCACCAAGGCCAGCGTCTACACCGCGCTGCGCTCGGTGATGAAGTCGGAGATCCCCAACTGCCACGGTTTTGAGCGCGTGGTCACTGTCACCGCGCCCAAGGGCACGGTGGTGAATTCGGTCTATCCCGCCCCCTGCGGCGCGCGCGGCATCACCGGCTATCGGGTCATCGATGCCATGTTCGGCGCGCTGGCGCAGGCGCTGCCGGAGCGGGTGACGGCGGACGGCATGGGCGGCTCCTCCGTGCCCACCTTCGGCGGCTGGCACGAGGGCAAGCCCTTCGTCTTCAGCGAGACGGTGATGGGCACATGGGGCGCCTCCGACAGCCATGACGGGCAGGTGGGCGTGCCGCATATGGGCGCCAATCAGGCCAATGTGCCGGTGGAGATGATCGAGGCCAGCTATCCGCTGCGCATCCGCGAATACGGCATCGTGGCCGATACCGGCGGGCCGGGCCGGCATCGCGGCGGCAATTCCTTCGTGCGCGAATATGAATTCACGGCCGAGGAAGGCATCGTCTCCCTGCGCTCCGACAAGAAGGATTTCCTGCCGCATGGCCTGTTCGGCGGTCTGCCGGGCAATGGGCCGGTGAGCGTGCTTACCCGCGCAGCGGGCGGGCAGGAGGTGCTCCCCGTTCTGGCGACGAAGCCCTACCGCATCCGCAAGGGCGATGTGTTCCGCCACGTCTCGCCCTCGGGCGCGGGCTATGGCGATCCGCTGGAGCGGCCGCCGGAGGATGTGGCGGCGGATGTGCGGGAGGGGCTGATCACCCCCGCCCATGCGCTCACCGGCTTCGGCGTGGAGCTGATCGACGGCGCGGCGGACCTGTCGTCCACCAAAGCGCTCCGCGCGGGCATGCGGGCGGCGCGCACCGCCTGAGGCACGGCCGACCGGCACATCATCGCGCGGGGGCGGGATGGTGCGGCAGCCGGGCGGGGCGCGGATGATGTCAGGGCCGTCCGCGCCCTTTTCCGGCCATCACGGCTGACCGTGGCCGCGTGCCAATCCGGAATACGCAGCCGGCCGCAGCCTCCACTCTCCCGAACCGTCGCACAGGCCGGGCTCGCGCCGGGCGGTGCGAAAGAAGAGGACGCCGCTCCGGCGCCCCCGTCCGGGAGACATGACCATGGATGACCTGTCCCGCCGTTCCCTGCTGGCGCTGAGCGCTGCCGGCGGGGCTATGATCGCCGGAGCCGCGCAGGCGGCGACCTTCGGCAACCCCGATCAGCCGCCGCAGGGCGCGATCAATTCCACCCCCGCCGCTCTGTCCGAGCCGGGGCCGCAGAACAAGGTTCTGGCGGATCAGATCCCCTCGTTCCAGAATCCGCCGGCCACCGATGTGGGCGACATGCCCATGCTGTGGTCGTCCTTCAACCTCATGGCCAAGCGTGTGCAGGGCGGCGGCTGGGCGCGGCAGATGACCGCCACCGAATTCCCCGCCGCCAAGGAGGTCTCGGGTGTCAACATGCGCCTCGGGCCGGGCGGCATCCGCGAGATGCACTGGCATCTGGCCGGTGAGTGGGCGCTCATGACCAACGGCCGCTGCCGCGTGACCATGCTGGATCAGGACGGCCGCGCCTATGTGCAGGATGTGAGCGCGGGCGACCTGTGGTTCTTCCCCGCCGGCTGCCCGCACTCGCTGCAGGGGCTGGGGCCGGAGGGCTGCGAATTCCTCATCGTGTTCGACAATGCCTACCAGTCCGAGTTCAACACTTTGCTGCTCACCGACTGGATCGCCCATACTCCGCCGGACATTCTGGCGAAGAATTTCGGCGTGCCGGCGGAGGCTTTCAGCAAGATTCCGCTGAATGACCTCTGGATCTTCCAGGGCAAGGAGCCGGGCGCGCTCTCCATCGATCAGGCGGCGGTGGCCTCGGGCGGCGTGCCGCCTCAGCCGTTCACGTTCTCACTGGGCGGTTCCAGGCCGGTGAAGGAAGGGCCGGGCGGCAAGGTGCAACTGGCCGACAGCCGTACCTTCAAGGTGTCGCAGACCATCGCCGGGGCCATCGAGACCATCCGGCCCGGCGCGCTCCGGCGCATGCACTGGCACCCGAATGCGGACGAGTGGCAGTACTGGATCAAGGGCCAGGGGCGCATGACGGTGTTCAACGCCGGCCCGCGCGCCCGCACCTTCGATTTCCAGGCCGGCGACGTGGGCGTGGTGCCGAAAAGCCAGGGCCATTACGTCGAGAACACCGGCAGCGAGGACATCCAGATGCTGGTGATCTTCAAGGCGCCGGAATATCAGGAAGTGGACCTGTCCGACTGGCTGACCCATGCCCCGCCGGAACTGGTGGCGCAGCATCTGAACATCGACCCGCAGCTCATCGCCCGCTTCCCCAAGGACCAGATCGGCATCATGCCGGGCTGATGATCTCCCAATCCATGGCCGCCGCCCGGATTGCTGTGCAATCCGGGCGGAACGTGTTTTAAGAGCGGGTCTGCCCGCCTGTCCGGGCGTTTCGAGAGAATGGGCCTGCCATGCCGCACGTGGTCATCCAGCAGTTCAAGGGACGCAGCGAGGACGAAAAGCAGGCGCTCGCCGATGCGGTGGCAAAGGCCATGGTCGCGGCCGGCGTCAAGGACGCGGCCATCTCGATCGCCATCGAGGAGGTGGAGCCGAGCGCGTGGGGCGGCGTCTATGATCGCGACATCGCGCCCGTGATGGACAAGCTCTACAAGAAGCCCGGCTACGAGCGCCCCTGAGGGCGCCATCATCACTGGGGAACTGGTCCGATGCTGAAGGGTCGATGCCATTGCGGGGCCATCCACTTCCGGATTTCCGCCGCGCCGGTGCATGCCGCCATCTGTCATTGCAGCGACTGCCGCGGGCAGTCGGGCGCGCCCATGCTGGCGTGGGCCATGGTTCCGGCCGGCGCGCTCACCGTGGAGGGGGAGCCGGCCGTCTATAAATCCTCGGAGAGCGGGCGCCGGTCATTCTGCGGCGCCTGTGGCACCGGCCTGTTCTTCGTGAATGCGCCGCTGGAGCAGATGGGCATGATCCAGGTGCGGATCGCCGCGCTGGAGACGCCCGAGGCGGTTGCTCCCAGGTTGCAGGTCCAGGTCGCCGAGCGGCTGGAGTGGATGACGTCGCTGGACGATCTCGCCAGCTTCGAGCGCTTTCCCGGCTGAGATATGCCCCGTCCGGGTGACGGACGGCGGCGGGCGCGTCAGTTTGCCTGCGCGCCGCCCGTGCTGAGCGCGCGGTCAATGCATTCGATCATGGTGTGACCGTCGAACGGCTTGGCGAAGAAGCCGAAGGCGCCGGCGGCGTCGGCCTGACGACGGATGCGGTCTTCGGGGAAGGCTGTGATCAGGATGACCGGCGTGGCATGGCCGCGCGCGTTCAAGTGGCGCGTGAGGTCGATGCCGCTCATGCCGGGCATCTGCACATCGCTGATGACGCAGTCGGCTGCGCCCAGCAGCGGGGAGCCGAGGAAGGCCTCGGCGGACTCGAAGCAACTGGCGCCGAAACCGAGCGAGCGGACCAGCGACTGGGTCGCGGTGCGGACGGATTCGTCATCGTCGATGATCACGATCATCGGGGGAAGGGACACGGTTTACACCTCGTAACACTGGAGCCGCGCACCGAACGGCGCGGCCAACGTGAGGACAGTGGTACGCCTTCCCGGCGGTGAAACGAATTATACGCAGGTGTACATCGGTGCGGTTTCGTATGGCCTGCCCATGATTTACGGCATTCCGCAATGGCTGACGCAGGGGCAGATGGCGGCCCTTATTTCGCAGGGCCGAGGCCCAGCGCCTCCGCCATCCGCACCAGATCGGCCAGCGTGCGGGCGCCCATCTTCCGCATCACGTGGCCGCGATAGATCTTCACCGTGATCTCGCTGAGGCCCACCTCGCCGGCCACCTGCTTGTTCATGAGGCCTGCCGTCACCAGCGCCATCACTTGCTTCTCGCGCTGGGTCAGCGTGTCGTGGAGCGCCTGCAGGCCGGAGGCGGCCTGCCGCTCGGCCCGGCGTTCGCGGTCCAGCTCCAGCGCGGCCGTCACCGCGTCCAGCATGTCCTGATCGCGGAAGGGTTTGGTGAGGAAGTCCACCGCCCCGGCCTTCATGGCCCGCACCGACATGGGGATATCGCCGTGCCCGGTCATCATGATCACCGGCATCTCAAGCCCGGACCTGGCGAGCTGGGCCTGGAAGTCGAGGCCGCTCACCCCCGGCAGGCGCACGTCGAGCACGAGGCAGCTGGGCGCGTCGGGCAGGGGGGCGGCCAGCAGTTCCGCCGCCGAGGCGAACAGCGCCACCTTCAGCCCGACGGAGCGGAACAGGCCGGACAGCGCCTCGCGCAGGGCCGCATCGTCGTCCACGATCACCACCACGGGCTCTTCCGTCCCGGCGGGGGGCTTTGGCTGCGGCGTCCGGCTCAAGCGGCTGTCTCCCGATTCAACGGCAGATATAGGGTGAAAGCGAGCCCGCCGTCGCCCCCCGGCGCGGCGTTGATGCGCCCGCCATGGGCCTCGACGATGGAGCGGGAGATGGACAGGCCCATCCCCATGCCTTCGGCCTTGGTGCTGTAGAAGGCGTTGAACAGCAGCGCCAGCTGCTCGGGCGGCACGCCGGGTCCGGTGTCGGCCACCTCGATCACCACGTGCGGGCCGTCCTCATCCTGCGCCGTGCGGGTGGTGATGGAGAGGCCGCGCCGTGTCTCGTCCACGCTCTCCATGGCCTGCATGGCGTTGAGCGCGAGGTTGATCAGCACCTGCTGCAACTGCACCCGGTCGCACATGAGGGAGGGCAGGCCGGTGCCGAGGCCCAGCGTCAGCGCCACCTTGTGGGTGGCGATCTCGCGCTCCAGCAGCAGCAGCGTGTCGTCCACCAGCTCGTTCACCTCGGTCCAGCCGTGCTTCTGGTCGCCCCGGCGGGCGAGGGCCCGCAGGCGCGCCACCACCTCGCTGGCGCGCCGGCCATTGCTGATCATGCGCTGGACCGTGGCGGTGGCTTCGCCGATGTCCGGCACGGCCCGGCCGAGCCAGCGCAGGCAGGCTTCGCCATTGGTGATGATGGCGGCCAGCGGCTGGTTGACCTCATGGGCGATGGAGGCGGTCAGCTCGCCCAGCGTGGTGATGCGCGTCACGTGCGCCAGTTCCGATTGCGCCTCGTGGAGGGCGTCTTCGGTGCGCTTGCGCTCGGTGATGTCGCTGTTGGTCTCCATCACCGCCATGGCCCGCCCGCGATCGTCCCGTTGCAGGGCCCAGCGGCTCATGGCGACGACCTCGGTGCCGTCGCGCCGGGTGTGGCGCAGCTCGCCATGCCAGCGCCCGGTGCGGTCGAGCTGGCGCTGGATCTCCACCGGGGAGCTGGGAAAGACGGTGGCGAGCAGTTCCGCCGCCTTGCGGCCCATGGCCTCTTCCGCAGTCCAGCCGTAGATCTCCTGCGCGCCCTGGTTCCAGTAGCGGATCACGTCGGACGTATCGCGCACGAAGATGGCGTCGCGCGTCAGGTCCAGCAGGGCCGCCTGCTCCCTCAGGGCGTGGGTGGCCTGCTGGTTCTTCAGGGTGAGCAGGGTGGCCACCGTGATGGCGGCGATGCTGACGCCGCAGCGCATGGTGGCGGCCACGTCATAGGAATGGCCGTGGCTGATGATGTAGCTGGCCAGCGTCAGCGCGAAGCAGGCGGCACCCACCGCCAGCAGGCCGCGCCGTTCCAGGAAATTGGCGGAGAACAGCACGATCAGCACGTAGAGCACGGCGATCGCCATATCGAGCGGCGAATAGGTGTCGATCATGAAGATCGCCGCCGCGAGGCAGGCCACCATCAGGGGCGCGAGCCAGACCGGCCCGGTCGCTGTGTCCCGATCGTTGGAACGGACGTTTTCCCACCTCGACATTCCGGCACCTCGGCATGGGGCGCCGTGGACGGCGCCATCGCTGATCCATCCGCTCGGCGGAAGGATCGCGCCGGAGGCGGGGCATCCAGCGCAGCTAGAGGTTTCCGGCGGCCGTTTCTATCACGATCGAATGCCTTTCCGCGCGGGCGGAACAGCCTCTGCCGCTGCGTCACCATACCAATGTATAGACGAAGACCGCGCGCCGGGTGGTCCCGGCGCGCGGTTTGAGGGCAGGCGAGGGGCCTTAGCCCACGTTCGTCAGCGTGCCTTCATGGCCTTCACTTCCGCGGCGCGGGCGGCATAGGTCATGTCGTTGAACATCTTGAAGAAGGTCGCGTGCTCGCCGTTGCGCTCGGCGAACCGCTGCCGGTGGACGCGCTCCACCAGGATTTCCTCGGCGTCCGGCTGGGCCTCCAGAAGCTGCATGGTCTCGGCGAGGTAATCGGCCAGCGGCATGGCCATGGGGTCCTTGGCCTGCCGCTCGCCCATCAGCTCGGTCTGCACATAAGGCGGGGCCAGCTCGATCACCTGCACGCCGGTCTCGCGCAGTTGGTAGCGCAGCGCCTGGCTGTAGGCGTGGATCGCCGCCTTGCTGGCGGAATAGGTGGGGGTGAGCGCCAGAGGCAGGAAGGCAAGGCCCGACGTCACGGTGAGGATGGTCGCCTGCTGCTGGCGGATGAGGTGCGGCAGCAGGGCCGCATTCAGCCGGATGGGGCCGAGCAGGTTGGTGGCGATGGTGGCCTCCGCATCCACGAGCGAGACCGGATCGGCGGTCAGATCCTCGTTGCGCATGATGCCGGCGATGTGCAGCACGCCGTTGAGGCCGGGATAGGCCGCCAGCAGCTTTTCGGTGAAGGCGGGGATGGTGGCGCCGTCCTCGATGTCCAGCACCATGGTCTTCATGCCGGGAAAGGCTGCTGCCGTCTCCTCCAGCACGGAGGCGCGGCGGCCGGCGATGATCACGGTGTTTCCGCGCGCGTGAAATTCGGCGGCGAGGCCCCGGCCGATGCCGCTGCCGCCGCCGGTGATCAGAAGGGTGTTTCCGCTCAGCTTCATGGTCGTGCCCTCACGCTCGGTTGCGATGGGCTTGGAGGTACGCCTGACACGCACTATAATGAAGAAGGCACCTGAAAGATTTATACTCACCAAAAAGAGAGTGTCGTCCATGTCGGAAGCTTTGCAGGCGCGGGTGCGCGGGGACACGCTGGGTGAGACGCCCGCGACGGCGGCTGGCAGCCCCCCTGTCTCAGCTGCCGTGCCCGTGTCCCGCCACGCGACCTATCCCACCCACCTTGACCCTCGCATCGAGGCGCTGGTGAAGGATCTGATCGGCCGGGTGGCCGACAAATGGACCCTGCTGCTGCTGGAAGTGCTGGAAGAGGCGGGCGGCCCGCTGCGCTTCACCCGCCTGTCCGAGCGGGTGGAGGGGATCAGCCAGAAGATGCTGACCCAGACCCTGCGCCAGATGGAGCGGGACGGGCTGGTCCACCGCAAGATCTATCCGGTGATCCCGCCCAAGGTGGAATACAGCCTCACGCCGCTCGGCCACAGCCTTGGCGAGGCCTTCTGCGGGGTCTGGATCTGGGCCGCGCATAATCTTGATGCGGTGGAAGGCGCCCGGTCGGCGTTCGACGCGCGGGAGACGGAATAGGCCCCCTCCCGCCCATGTGCCGGCGCGGCCCGTTCAGGCCGTCCCCCAGAAAGCCTTCATCTCGGCGGCGTCGGCGAGGCCGCGCTCATAGCCGTTCTGGAGGCAGGGGCTGATCCACTTGGGATCCATGAGGCTGTCCACATAGGTCACGCCCGGCAGCAGACCCACCACCTTCAGCTTCGTCTGCGTGCCCTGCGCTTCCAGATCCTTCACCTCCTGCTGGAGCGTGTTCGGCAGGCCGGCGATCCGCAGGCCGATCTTCACCGCATCCGCGCTGCCGTCGGTGAGAGAGATGACGAGCGCCTTCTTCACCCCGGCCACCACGTCCGCATGGGTGCTGGTCTGGCAGATGCCGCCGTCCATGCAGAGGCGGTCCTTCAGCCAGGTCGGCCCCATGGAGCCCGGCAGGGAGGAACTGGCCGCGCAGGCTTCGTTGATATGGATGCCGGCGGATTGGGAGACGATGACGCGCTCGCCCGTGTAGCAGTCGTTGGCGGTGGTATGGAGCTTGGGCGAGGGCCATGCCTCCTCGCCGATCAGCCGCTTGACCGTGGTGTAATAATCCGAGGGGCCGGCGGGGTTGCGGGCGGCCATGGCAGCGCGGCCGATGGAGGAAATCACCTCCGGCGTGGCCTCGGTGGCGGCATTGGCGATGTGGCGGGCGCGCAGCTGGCTGGGATTGGGCGCCATGGTCGGGATCAGCATGGCGAACAGCTTCGGGAAGTCGCCGAGCAGGTCGAGTTCGCTGCGCAGCCGCCACAGATGGCCGCCGGTGAGCGCCGCGCCCATGATCGAGCCTGCCGACGTTCCGACGACGATGTCGGCCTCCGCGAGGTCCACGTCCTTCGATTTCAGGGCATGGAAATAGCCGGTCATCCATGAGGCGAGATAGGCGCCGCCGCCGCCGAGCACGAGGCCGCGTGCCTTGCCGGTGCCGAGCTTCGGCGCATAGGGGATGGGATGGGCGAGACCGTCGTTCCAGTCGCCACCCGCAGCGGCGGGCGCTGCCGCCGGTGCCGGTTGGGCGAGGGTGGGCGATGCCTGCGCGGCAATGACGGAAGCGACCCCCGCCGCGAGAAAGTCCCGACGCTTCAGCATGGCATCCCCTTGATCCACGCGGTTGATCCCTGCCGCATCACACGCCGCCGTGGCCGGCCAGCTTCTGTTCAGCCTAACTTGAGCGCGGCCTGCAAGACAGCTGTTTCGCCGGACACTCGGCCAAACCGCCCGGCCTCTCGGCGGAACCGCCACGCTTGAGCGGTGTTGACTTCGATGGTGCCCGCTCGGGCGTAACCATCCGGGGTAACTGCATGACATCTTCCGCCCAGTCCGCCTCTCCCGCGCGTGATGAGGTGCGTGCCCGTGCGCACGTCATGCCTTTCGGCGCGGCGATCACGCGCGGGGGCGTTCATTTCCGCCTGTGGGCGCCGGACGTGGAGAAGATCGACCTGCATCTGATCGACGGGCCCGTGCTGCCCATGTCGCGGGAAGAAGGCGGATGGCATCATCTCGTCAGCGCCGAGGCGAAGGCCGGCACGCGCTATGCCTTCCGCCTGCCGGACGGGCTGGAGGTGCCGGACCCCGCCTCGCGCTATCAGCCCAGCGACGTGCATGGCCCGAGCGAGGTGCTCGACCCCTCCACCTATCCCTGGCGGGACAATGACTGGCGCGGCCGCCCCTGGCACGAGGCGGTGATCTACGAGATGCACGTGGGCACCTTCACCCCCGAGGGCACCTTCGCCGCCGCCGCGCAGAAGCTGGACGCGCTGGCGGAACTGGGCATCACGGCGGTGGAGATCATGCCGCTGGCGGATTTTCCGGGGCGCCGCAACTGGGGCTATGACGGCACGCTGCTGTTCGCGCCCGAGGCCGCCTATGGCCGGCCGGAAGACCTGAAGGCCTTCGTGGAGGCCGCCCATGCGCGCGGCATCATGGTTCTGCTGGACGTGGTCTATAACCACTTCGGGCCGGACGGGAATTACCTGCCCGTCTATGTGCCGCGCTTCTTCACCGAGCGGCACCACACCCCTTGGGGTGCGGCGGTCAATTATGACGGCGCCGACGCGCTGCCCGTGCGCGCCTTCGTCATTCACAACGCGCTCTACTGGATCGAGGAGTTCCACCTCGATGGGCTGCGGCTGGATGCGGTGCAGGCCATCAAGGACGACAGCGGCGAGCATCTGCTGGACGAACTGGCCCGCCACCTGCGCACGGACAATCCCGACCGCCCGATCCATCTCATTCTGGAGAATGAGGAGAATGACGCCGCCCGGCTGGAGGGCGACCTGCCGCACACCTTCACCGCCCAGTGGAACGATGATCTGCACCACGTGCTGCACACGGCGGTGACGGGGGAAGCCGAGGCCTATTACGGCGACTATGCCGGCGACATGGACAAAAGGCTGCGGGCGATTGCCGAGGGCTTCGCCTTCCAGGGCGAGATGATGCACCATCGCGGCTCGGAGCGCGGCACGCCTTCCGCCCATCTGCCGCCCACCGCCTTCGTCTCCTTCACCCAGAACCACGACCAGATCGGCAACCGCGCCTTCGGCGAGCGGCTCAGCGCGCTCGCGCCGGCCCCTGCCGTGCGCGCGGCGAGCGCGCTGGTCCTGCTGGCGCCCCAGATCCCCATGCTGTTCATGGGCGAGGAATGGGCCGCGAGCAGCCCGTTCCTGTTCTTTTGTGACTTCACCGGCGATCTGGCCGATGCGGTGCGCAGGGGACGGCGGGCGGAATTCGCCAAATTCTCGGCCTTCCGCGATCCGGCGCGGGCCGCCGCCATCCCCGATCCGCTGGATGTGTCCACCTTCCGGGCCTCGACGCTGGACTGGTCGGAGATCGCCAGGGCGCCCCATGCGGAGGTCCGGGACTGGTATCGCCGCATCCTGGCGGTGCGGCGGGAGAAGGTGGTGCCGCTGATTCCGGCCATCACCGCAGGCGGCGCCGGGCGGATCGTACGGGGGCAAGGCATCGAAGTGCGCTGGCAGGCCGGAGGCAAGGAACTGGAGTTGATGGCGAATCTGTCCGCCGATCCGGTCGCGGGCTTTGCCCCGTCGACCGGCGAGACCCTCTGGACGGAAGGCTGGTTCGATGGCGAACGGGCCGGGCCATGGTCCGTCAGGTGGACCCTGCGTTAGTCCGGTAGGGGGTAGTAGGTATCTTCATAGTTCCAAAATGGAATGAAACAGCCCATCCCACCACCAATGTGGAGCGATTTCGACGCAGGCGGTGCAAGGCCCTATGCCAATCTCCCGCTGCGTACGGTGGGGCTGAGGGGGCGGCTTCGTCGGGGTTGGCATCTGCAGCGCTGCGTCTCCCCGCGTGATGGAGCGGGTTTGGTGCGAGCCGTAAATGTGGGGATAACCTTGGTCCTGTGGGCCGCGCTGTGCGTGGTCTGCGCGTCGGATCATGCGGCCGCGCAGGGATCGAGATACCCGCTGCGAGTTTCTTTTGTGAATGGTGCCGGCGACCTTTTGTCAGAGGCGACGCTCGACCTCGCAGGCCTCGACCGGCTGCCGCAAACGCGGGTCGCCACCACGACGCCTTGGACCCACGGGGTTCAGGTCTTCACCGGTCCATCGCTGGCGGTGCTGGCGCGCCTGAATACGCATCGGGTCCGGGAGGTACGGGCCTATTCGCTCGGCGACTGGTCTGCCACCATCCCCGCTTCCGACTGGCGCGGCCAGAGTGTGATCTTGGCCTCGCGGCTGAATGGCGACACTATGCGGGTGCGGGACAAGGGTCCTTATTGGATCATGTACCCGATTGATGATAGGCGGGACCTCGATACGCAAATGTATCAGGCCCGCATGATCTGGCAGGTCAAGGCACTTGAATTTGTCGTTGAATAGTCGATCTCGTTCGTGGACCCGGCTGATGCCGGCTGCGCTGATCGTCACGACGCTCGGCCTCTTCCTGGCCACCGGCATGCTTTACGTGTCGCAGAACCAGCATCGGGCGCTGTTATCCGCCACGGTGCGGTCCTCGGGCTGGGTCGCCTATCAGGCCCAGCTGGAATACGTGAAGACCCAGAATCAGTTCGAGGTGACGACCCTGCGCCTCAACCGGCGCAGCCTCGACGAGTTGCAGTTCCGCCTGGAGCTGCTGCGTTCGCGCCTGCCGCTGCTCTACGATTCCGACGAGGGCCGGCTGCTGCAGGAGGTGGCCGCGCAGAAGGACGTGCTCCAGCATTACGAGGGCGTGCTGGATTCGCTCATCGACTCGCTGCCCAATCTCTCGCCCGACGCTCCCGCGACCCTGCCGGCCCTGCGCAGCGCCTTCTACGAGATCGAGCCCCTCGGCCGGGTGCTGCAACGGGTGCTGATGCAGTCCGTGGCCTATAATGAGGAGATCTTCCGCCGCGAGCGGGAGGTGGCGGCCAGCCCTGCCGTGGTGCCGTTCGCACTGCTGTTCGTCTCCGGCACCTGCCTCGTGGCCATCCTGTTCATGGACGGCCGCCGCGACCGGCTGCGCCTTGCGGAGGTGGAAGCGGCGAAGTCCGAGGTCACGGCCGTGCAGGACAATCTGCGGGCGATCATCGAGGCCATGCCACTCGGCACCATCATCGTCGATCCCGACGGGGATCAGGTACGCTTCATCAATCCCAGCGCGCAGACGCTGGTGGACCCATCGCCCCAGCATCCGGAATGGAAGCGGCTGATCCGCCTCGCCTTCGAGACCGCCTCCGACGCCAACGGGCGTCCCACCGGCTCCATCTCCATGGCCTTCACCAAGCCCAATGGCGAGATCGTCTCGCTGCGCGGCATGGTGGGCAGCGTGATCTGGGAGGGACGGCCGCAGATCCTGATCCTGCTGTCGGACACCAGCGGCACCCGCAATGCCGAACTCCAGCTCATGCAGGCGGCCAAGCTCTCCACGCTGGGCGAGATGGCCACCGCCATCGCCCACGAGCTGAACCAGCCGCTGGCGGTGATCAAGATGGCGGTCGCCAATGCCCGCCGTCTCGTATTGAGCGAGGCGGATTCGGAAGCCATCACCAGCAAGCTGGACCGCATCGGCACCCAGGTGGACCGCGCCAAGCGCATCACCGATCAGGTCCGCCGCTATGCCCGCATGCCGTCCGACCAGACGGCGAGCTTCTCCTGCCGCACGGCGGTGGAACTGGCCTCCGGCTTCGTGGCCGAGCAGTATCGTGCCGCCGGCATCCGCATGTCGCTGGAGATGGACATCTCGCCCGACCTGATGCTGAGCGGCGACCAGACCATGTTTGAGCAGGTGATCGTCAACCTGCTGGTCAATGCCCGCGACGCCTATGACAACAAGAAGCACGACACCAGCCAGGCGCAGGTGACAGTCCGGGCCCGCACCACGGGACCGGATGTGATCATCGCGGTGGAGGATGGCGCCGGCGGCATCCGGGAGGACGTTCTGGGCCAGATCTTCGATGCCTTCTGCACCACCAAATCCGCCGACAAGGGCACCGGCCTCGGTCTCTCCATGGCCCGCAACGTGGTGCGCGACATGAACGGCACCATCGTCGGCGCCAATGTGGAAGGCGGTGCCTGCTTCACCATCACCTTGCCGGTGGGGCGGTCCCAGGCGCAGGACGTGGCATGACGCAGGATTTGGCATGACGATTGAGCGGTCCATCCTGATCGTCGACGATGAGACGGAACTGGCGGAAGAGCTGGGCGAGTTCTTCGTCTCCATGGGCTGGCAGGCGCGTGTGTGTTTCACCGCGCCGGCGGCCTATGCTGCGTTGCAAGAAGGATTAGCGCCCGACTGTCTGCTGACAGATCTGCGTATCGCCGACCATGACGGCGCCGAGCTGGTGGCGCAGGTGCGGCAGATGCCAAAGGATTTGCAGCCGAAGGTTGTTGCCATTATTACTGGACATGTGGTCAGCGAGACCGAGGCGGCGGACTTCAACGCGGATTATCTTTTCGTGAAGCCCGTCGATCCCGTCCTGGTCATGGAGGTGGTCGAACGGCTCCTTTCCGACGCCACGGCGTCGGATCGTGAGGCAATGCTCAGGGGATAAGATGCCGCACGCCAAGGCCGTGCTTGTCCTGGATGATGAACAGGAGCTGCGGGACGATGTGGGCCGGTTCGTGGCCGACGCCGGATTCACCGTGGAGACAGCCGGTGAGGCCACCAGCCTCAGTGATGCGGACCTCGTATCGTTCGATATTGTTCTGCTCGACATCGCCATGCCCGACGCGGACGGCCTCGCCGTCATCGAGCGTCTGAGCACGCTCGCGCTGCGCGGGCCGGCTCCCGGCATCCTGCTCATTTCCGGCCGCGGCGAGGACATGCTGCAAACGGTAGCCGCCGTGGCCCGCCGCGCCCATGTGGATGTGGTCGGCGTGCTCCAGAAGCCGTTCGAACCCGACGACCTGCTGGCCCTGCTGCAAGGCTGGAGGCCGCCGGCCGCGCGCGGTGCGGCCAAGCAATGGAGCGTGGAGCAGATCAGGCCCCAGCTCGCGCAGGCCGTTGCCACACGCACGCTGGGTGTGGCTTTCCAGCCCAAGGCCGGCAGCGGTCATCTGGGCTTTTCCGGCGCCGAGGCCCTGCTGGCGGGCCACCTGCCGGTGATCGGGCCGGTGTCCCCGGAACTGATCGTGGAGGCCGCCTCCACTGATCTCGACCTGCTGATGGCGCTGAGTCTCGAAGTGGTACGCCTCGCCGCCGAAGGGTGCCGGTCCTGGTCGGAAGAGGGCTGGCGCGGCCCGGTGAGCATCAATCTGCCGTTCGACGTGCTGGGCGTGCCGGACGTGATCGACCATCTGGAAGCGACCCTGCGCGACGCGGGCCTTGCCCCCTCGCAGGTGATCTTCGAGCTGATGGAGGACGCCATCTACGATTCGTCCGCAGCCTCCCTGTCCGTTCTGGCGCGCCTGCGACTTGCGGGCTTCGGGCTTTCGCTGGACGATGTCGGGCGCCGGCAAAGCGGGCTGCTCCAGCTCGCTAACCTGCCGATAACAGAGGTCAAGATAGATTTGCAGCTGTTGGCGCAGGCTCGGCTCTGGGCGAAGTCGCGAAGCATTTTCGCGTCCATCGCCGAACTGGGCCAGCGCCTCGGGCTGTCCGTGGTGGCCGAAGGGGTGGAAACGCCGGAGGACCTGCTTTTCATCCGCAAGCTTCCTGTTGATTATGTTCAAGGCTATCTCGTGTCCCGCAAACTCCCACTTCCGGACCTGCTCTCCATGCTGACGGCAAGTTCCTCCCGGGGTGCCCTGGTTCCCCCGCATGTCGCGGCCCCGCTATCATGACGGGCGAAACCAACAACGCCCCGCGCGTCCTGCTGGTGGATGACGATCCCGACGTGCTCATCGAGCTGAGCGAAGGGCTCGCTGCCCTTGGCCTGCCCTCGCTGACCGCTGAAACGGCGGTTGAGGCACTCGACATCGTGCAGCGGAACGAGGATCTCCAGGTCATCGTCACCGACTTGCAGATGCCCCGCATCGACGGCATCGAGCTGTTGCAGAAGCTGGCCGTGCGCCGGCGGCAGAAGCCGATGGCGGCCATCGTCATCACCGGCCATGCCTCGCTGGACCGGGCGGTGGGCGCGCTGCGCCTGCATGCGGTGGACTTCCTGCAGAAGCCGCTGTCGGCGGAGGAGGTGGCCCACGCCATCAACCGCGCGCTGTCGCTGGTGGAGGACGAGACCGCCGCCGCCAGCAACGGCTCTGCCCCGGCCACCCTGACCACGGCGCGGCCGAACTATCTGAAGGCGCTGGTCTCGGCTCGTGCCGACCGCGATTCCATCTTCCAGGCCGGCCTGTTCTCCGATCCGGCATGGGACATGCTGCTGGATCTGGCGGTGGCGGAAGCCACCAACCGGCCGATCTCGGTGACGAGCCTGTGCATCGCGTCCGGCGTGCCCACCACCACGGCCCTGCGCCGGATCGACGATCTGAAGGAAGCGGGCCTGCTCGACCGCGTGCCCGATCCCGGTGATCGCAGGCGCATTCTGGTGAAGCTCACCAGCATGGGGCGGGAGCGCATGGAAGCCTTCGTGCAGCGCCAGGCGGCGCGGCTGGGCCTCAAGCTCGACTGAGATTTGAGCAAGGGCGGCGCGGCTGCGGCAGATGCCGCGCCCGTCGGTCCGGGTCGGGGCCTGTGAAACGGCTGTCCGCGTGGACTGGATCAGGCCGTGGCGGCGTTCAGGCGCTTGCCTTCAGGGCACGGCGGCCCTGCGAGGGCGTGGCTCTTAGGCAATATCCGCAGACCTGCCTGCGGTTCTGCGACAGGGATTGCGGCAAGCCGATCTCCTGGAGCGGTTTCGTGTTGCCATGAAGCATACGAACGCTCGGGGCGCGGCCCCTATCGACACAGTCGTTTCAGAATTGGCGGCACCCGGCGGCTTCGCTCTTGGCGGCTTCGCTGGGGTGCTCTGCGCTCGGCCGCTTCGCGTTCGGCGATCCGGAGCGTGTGATCGGGAATGTCCTGCGGCGGACGCCCCAGAGCGTTTCCGTGTTTCATGGAAACGCAGAAACACTTCAACTCATTGATAGAGACTGTCTTGTCGCTTGGATTGCGAAGCAATCAAAGCCCCACATGCTTCATCGCGGCAAAGAGGCGGGGGGACGCTGGCCCCCCGGCCTGTTGTGCACCCTTCGCGGCAGGCTGGAATGCGGAAGCCTGCCGGGGCAACGGTCGTTGATCAGCCGACGAACTGGTAGCCGATGTAGCGCTTGGCGTCGATCACGTCCTCGCCGAGCTTCAGGCGCAGCTTCTTGCGCAGCTTGCTCATGTGGCCTTCGATCACGCTCTCGTCCACGTCGTCATTGAAGATGCCGTAGATGGTGTTGAAGATCTGGGTCTTCGTCACGCGGCGGCGGCTGTTCTTGACGAGATACTCGAGGATGTGGCGCTCGCGGCGGGGCAGGGGCAGCGGGGTGCCATCCACTTCTGGGTCGCGGCCATCGAAATAGACCTGCAGGCGGCCGTTGGTGGCCGGGCCGGTGGCGGAGTTCACACGACGCCACACGGCGTCGGAACGGGCCACGATCTCGCGGACATGGACGGGCTTGCGGACCACGTCGTCGATGCCGGCGGTGAATAGTTCCAGCGTCTGCTGGAGGGAGCGGATGTCAGCCAGCGCGATGATCGGGGCGGGGCTGTGGGTGCGGATCATCTCCGGGAACTGCGGACGGGTGTCGAAGTCGCCCAGCAGGAAGCCCTGCACGGCACTGATGTCCTGGTCGGAGGCTGTGTTCAGCCATTCCTTGAATTCGTTGCAACCCAGACCCAGCGAGGAGAAACCCTCACGAGAAAAGCTGGAAACGTATCCTTCAGTGACCGTGGCGCGGTGATCGACGACGACGTACATATCTGCATCCCCCGTACAGGCGCTGCGTTGCAGCAAGCCGTATCAGCAGTTGAAAACGAAGACCGGAAATTGCGGGTTCGGACTTCGTTGACAAACGGTTACTGACCAAGGGGGAAGGCAGCAATCTCAATAGATTCACGAATGGACCCAGATTCCTTCCAGATTGGGCCGAGTTTGCCCCGCGCGGAGCCATTTTCATTTTGCACCGCCACAAAACCTTAAAAAATCAAACGATTTCGTGCGAATTTACCACCGCAGGAAACATTCCATGCGGAAGTTCACGTCCAGATTGACGCCGAATTGGGCTGAATTGGGTGGGAACAATGGCTCGATTGGGCACAGGAAAAAGCGTCCCGCAAGCTTGATGCGCTAGATATCGGCTCGCTGCCCCTCCCGCGTCCCGCGGTCGGCATGTCCCTTGTTGCTCTCCTCCCTGCACATTCGACCTACGGTCATACCGGAGCCGGGAATCGGCTGCCGGTCGCCGGGACGGGGTGGTGGATCTTGGGTCCACCTTCCATGACCGTCTCGTTACACGATTGTACATCGCCTCGGTGCAACCAGATCACTTCGTCGGGCGGTAGCATATTCACGACTACGTGTGGCGGTGCGACGCGCTTCCTGCGCGGTGCGGAAACGGCCGTTGCGCGGCGTTTCGGGTTCGCCCGGTCCTTCCGCTGGCCCGGCCGTTGTCGGCCGCCCTGGGGCGCGCCCGCCGGACCTGATCCTCAATCACAGTGTGGAAGGCGGATCGGTTCAGGGGCCTGAAATGCGTTCGGGCCGGACGCGATGTGCGTCCAGCCCGAATTGTGAACCCTGCCTATGGATCTGCGTTGCCGCAGACACGCACCTATCTCTGCACCCTTCTCTTGCGAGAACGCGGGAGCGGCCATGCGCCGGCTCCGGGTCCGGGCGGCAATGCCGCACCGGTCTCAGGCGTGCTCGAAGACGGTGTCGATCTTGCCCTTGAGCGTCTGCGCGTTGAACGGCTTGACGATGTAATTGCTCACGCCCGCCTTCTTCGCCGCGATGACGTTCTCGGACTTCGCTTCCGCCGTCACCATGATGAAGGGGATGTCGCTAAGGTCCGCATCGTCACGCACGCGCTTCAGCAGCTCGTAACCGGTCATGGGCTCCATGTTCCAGTCGGAGATCACAAGGCCGTACTTGCGCTCCTTGAGCTTGGCGAGGGCTTCGGTGCCGTCGGACGCCTCATCAACGTCTTCAAAGCCGATCTGCTTCAATAGGTTACGAATGATCCGGACCATCGTCTTGTAATCGTCGACGACAAGGACCGGCATTGTAAGGTCAACCGCCATGGCACACTCCGTTAGCGGGCAATAAGGTCGATACTAACCGTGAGGTGACTCATCGGCTGGGCTCATTCTTTCTAGCTGGCAGCACCTTGCGCCAGGCTTGCAGCTCAAGACAAGGGGGTCTTTCCGATGCAGCTGGGCTTGAATTATAGAAGAAGACACAAATCGTCGACTGCCCTGTGAAGGAGGTTCGGATGTCGGTTAGCCGGCGGCCGTTTCGTATTGAGGCTTCGGACCGTATGACTAGCGTCTTAGAGGCTGCTGCGCCTGTGCCCAGCGGCACTATCGGAAACAACGTGGAGGGTCAACTTGACCGTATCCTCTCCGAGATCGGAGAGGTGCGGGGCGAGATTGTCAAACTGCGCGAGAAGGAGGCGGTTGCGGATCGCGAGCGAGACCGCAACCTGCTGTGGGCTGAGATCGAGTCCATTCAGGACGCGATCAAGAACACCAAGAAGGAAATCGCCACGCTGCATTCCGAAGGAACGCGCGGCGAGAGCCTCTTCCGGGCGACCAACGAGCTGGAAGCGGTGGTGCAGGACACGGAGGAGGCCACCGAGGCCATTCTCTCCGCGGCCGAGACCATCGATGCGTCCATCGCCGTTCTGGTCGACCGGCTGTCGGGTGAAGACCTGACGGTGGCCGAGGAGATCCAGGCGCAGACCATCAAGACCTTTGAGGCCTGCAATTTCCAGGACATCACCGGCCAGCGCATCGCCAAGGTGGTGAAGCTGCTGCTGTTCATCGAAGAGCGTGTGCACCGCATGACCGAGATCTGGGGCGGCCCGGACATGGTGGCGCAGAGCGCGGGCGTGCCGACGGCACGTGAGGGCGATGAGGCACTGCTTAACGGCCCGGCGCTTGCCGACGACGTGGGCGTGGTGTCGCAGGACGACATCGACTCGCTCTTCCGCTGATACACCTTCACCGGCAGTCGAGAACGGGCTGGCGCCATTGGCGCCGGCCCGTTTGCTTATGGGGACATGGAAAAGATGCGGGGCTCCCCTGGACGGGCGAGCCCGTGCCGCGTGCGGCGGCCCGCCTTCCTTCCGGTGCCAGAACGGCCAACGCCGCCGTGGCGGCCACGGCGGCGTTGTGTCGGGTACATATATATAATGTGTATGCGCGCCGCTCTGTTCGGCCGTGAGGTCAGCCCCGGCGGTGGACGGCCGGGACGGGAATAAGGTCGCGCGGGAAGATCAGGCGTCGCAGAACTGCTTGGCGCTCGGCGTCCAGGCACCGACCCCGGCGGCCACGAGATTCTTCATGACGCGGCAGACATAGCGCTTCTGCGCCACGTCATTATTGGGCCCCGCATTGTAGCGCGCGGCGGCCATGGTCCAGGTGCCGTGGCGCTTCTTCAGCTCCTGCAGGAACTTGGCCGCCTGCTCCACATTCTGGCGAGGGTCGAACATGGCTTCCAGCGAGGGGAATTCCTTGTGGTGCCAGTACCAGTTCGCCTGCATGCAGCCGATGTCGATCAGCTTCACGCCGCGCCCGTTGGCCTCACGGAAAATGGCGAGGGCCTCGGCCAGCGTCTTCGGCTGGACGTCCTTGCCCTCGATATACATGGTGAACGGGTGCATCTTGCCGTTCACGCCGGTCTCGGTGAGGCCCACCGCATAGAGGATGGGCAGCGGGATCTGGTACTTGGCCGAGGCGCGGACCAGTTCCTTCTCGCAGGCGTCCGGCTGAGCGGTCAGCGGGGCTGCGGAGCTGGCGGTGCTAAATGCGGAAGTCGCGGAAATCGCTGCCAGCGTCAGCAGCGCTGCTGCGGCTGCTCGCTTGATCATTTCGGGCTCCGTTCTGCTCGTTCTCGTCCTGCTGGCCACGGCCCTGCTGGTCGGAGAAGTTCTGGTCCTGCCCGTCCGCCTGCTGGGCGGAGGCTTCGGGCTGGGCGAAGGGGCGGCCGGCATCCTGGCCGGTGAGCTGCATGGAGCCACCGCTGTCGATGCCGACGATGGTGATGCTGTCGGCCGAGATGCCCGAAGCGGACAGCAGCGCGGAGAGCGCATCGCGGTCGCGCTCCAGCAGGCGGGCGGTCTCGGGATTGCTGGCGCGCAGCTGGATCTCCAGCCCGTTGCCGGACAGGCGCATGCGCACGTTCACCGTGCCGAGATCATCGGGCTTGAGCTGGATCTGCAACAGGCGGACGGGGCCGGCCAGCGCCTCGGTGGAGGCGGTGTTGGCGCCGGCCACCGGTGCGCCCTGCTGGCCCATGGTGTTCGCCTCGGCGGCGATGGCCGAGCCGATCTGCTGCAGCGTGGGCAGGTTCTGGGTGGCGACCCCGCCGTGGGCTATGCCGGCCGTGCCGGTGACGGGCATGGCGGCCGCTTCACTCTCCTGCCGTGCGGCAGTGGCATTGGCGGACACACCCTGGCTCACGTCGGTGCGGGCGGCCTCGCGTGTGGTCTGGGTGGTGTGGAGCCCGGCGCCGGTGTCGCTGCGCTCACGGTTGGTGTTCTCGCGGCTGCGGCCATCGGTGGTAGCGGCGCGGGCGACAGTGCGGGGCGTATCGATTTCACCGGCGGCCGCCTCGGCGGCGAGGGCTTCGGTGTCAGCGGATGCCTGCGCGGTCGCGGTCGCGGTCGTGGCCGAGCGCACGCCGGTCTGGCTCACGGTCCAGGGCTGGCTTTCGGTCGCGGTGCGGCCGGTGGCGGCGCGTCCCGTCTTTGCCGTCTCGGCGGCGAGGCTGAAGGCGGTGGCGTCGGTCTGCGCCTCCTCCGCCGGCGCGCTGCCGCCATTGAGGCCGAGCGTGCGGATGGGCGCGAAATGGGTCTCGCGCGACAGCACGTTGATCTGCAGATCGCGCTTGGCGCCGGTGGCGGCGCTGTCGTCCTCGGCCGCCACCAACTGGGTGGCGGCGGCGGCCTGCTCGCCGCCTTCCTCCTGAACCGAGCCGGCATCTTCCTTAGCGGGAAGCAGCGTGGCGAGATTGATCACCGGATTGGCAGCGGCGCCCGCCTGCGCATCCGCGCTCTGCTGGCCTTCCGCCTTTTCGGCGAGGGCGGCCTTCAGGCCGTCGCCGGTCAGGGACACGTCCTCGGCGATGTCGCCGCCCGCGCCGACGCCGGTCTCGCCGCCCTCACGGCCGAACAGCAGGGCAGTCAGGCCCTCCATGCGGCGCGAAACGGCCTGGGATTCCATCTGGCGGTTGGTGGCGGCACGGTCGCGGGCCTGCTTGAGGCGCTTTTCTTCCGTCAGATCCTTGGTGGCGTCCGTATCGGCCTGCTTGTCGGCGGCGGCAGCTTCCTCGTCGGACTTGCCATCGCTGCCGGCACCATCCTCCGAGGTCTCCGTGCGCTGGCGCGCAAGCTCGGCCAGCGTATCGGCGAGCGAGCGCTGGGCGCTCTCCGACTTGGCCGGCTGCGCGGTGTTCGCGGTGTCGGCCGGCTGATCGGAGCCGGAGGTGCTGGCGGCCTGCCCGCTGTCCTTCTTGGACTGCGAGAGATCCTTGAACACATCGTTGAAGCCGCTGTCCGAATCCGCCGACTTGGCGGAGGAGGAGGACTCACTCGCGCGCGTGGTGGGGAGAGCGGCGGTGACGTTGATCGCGCTCATCGCGGAGCATCCTTCAGCATGGCGTCCACATTGCCCATCGCGCCCTGGGCGCGGCTGACGAGCGCGCTGCCGGAGGAGCCTTCGTCGAACAGTGGAGCGACCTTGGGCGCGGCGGGCGCCACCGGAGCGGGGGTATTCTGCGCCATGGCCAGCGGCGCGGCGGGAGCGGGCTGAGGCGCGGCCTGCGCCACGGCCGGCTGGGGCCGGGGCGTGGCGGCCGGCGCGGCGGCGGCCTGCTCGGCGGCGGGCAGGCGGGGCGGCAGGGCCGGCGTGCCGTTGGCAGGCACGGTCAGCTTCATGGGATCGGCCTTGGGCGCCGGCTTGGCGGCGACCGCCACCTTCTTCACCGTCTCACCGGCGGACTTCACCAGCTCGGCGGTAGTGATGGCGGCGTTGAGCAGCAGAATATCTTCTTCCGGCAGGCGGGAGCGCTCGGCGCCGCGCAGCTCGGCCAGCGCCACGTCCACTTCCGTGGAGGAGGCGGCACGCACGGCGCTGCGATAGACGCGGGCGCGCTCGGCGTCGGAGGAGAGCGCGGGCGCCTCGGCCAGCACCTTGTCGGCGGAGGCGTGGGCGGCGTGCAGCTTGCCCTGATTGAGGGCGCCGCGCGCCACCATCAGATAGATGTCGAGGCGGCTGTCCCGATCGAGCGGCGCCAGCAGCGCCACGAGGCGGGAGAACTGCTTGGGATCGTTGACGAACTCCATGCGCGTCAGGGCCGCCGCGAAGCGCTGGCGGAAGTTGCCGGCATAGACCGAGTGGCGGAAGCGGAACAGATACTGGCGCGAGAGCTGCTCGAACTGCTTGAGATCGCCGAGCTGGGCGGCCACGAGGATCTCGCGGCGCAGGGCGGCTTCCTCCACCAGAGTGCCGGGCATCAGCAGGCGGGCCACGTCCAGCATGGCCATGGCCTTCTTCGGATCCTTGGCGACGGTGACGGCTGCCTGCGCCATGGCGATCTGGCCGCCGAGCGCATCCGGCAGATGCATGGCGTTGATCTCGCTGAGGTAGCGCTCGGCATCCTCCTGACGGCCTTCCACATAGGCGAGCGCGCCCTGCAGCAGGCGCTCATCCACCGCCGGCAGCGGGTTGAGCTTCAGGAGCTTGCGCAGTTCGGCCGGGCCGCCGCCGCTGAGGAAGAAGATGACCGCCGCACGGGCGTTGCGCGGATCCTGCCAGACATGGGGATCGGCATTGTTGAAGGCGGTCTCGATCTCGACGATGAGCGTGCGCTGATTTTGCAGCGCCTCGGTGTCGCCATTGGCGATCCGGTCCTGCAGGCGCTGGAGGCGGCGCACCATCTCATACGGCGGGGGGCCGCTGGGGCGCTGCACGCGGGTCACGTCCGATGCCGCGTTGTGCGCCGGGGCCGGGTTCGCGGCGCCAGGCGCCGCATCATTCTGGGCCACGCGCACGGGAGAGGGGCCGGCGTGGGCGGCGGTGGGCGAAACCGCCGAGACGATGCCGGCGATGGCCGACGTCACCGTCGGGAGGCGGCTCATCATGGCGTCGGAAGCCTGCGCCGGGTCCACCGGCAAGGCGGGCGGCTGCAACTGCGCATTGCGCTGCGCGGTCGCGGCAGCGGCGGCAACCTGCGCGGCCTTGACGTCCTCAATGCCCTTCAGGCCGGCGGCCTCGGTCTGGGAGAGGATGGCCGCGCTCATGGCTTCCGGCGACATGGTGCTGCGGGCTTCGCCCAGCGCCACTTCGGGCATGGGATCCACCGGGGCGACCTGCGCGACCGGGGCGGGCGCGGGAGCCGGAGCGGCAACGGGGGCAGGCGCGGGCGCAGCCGCCGGCACGGGAGCCGGGGCGGCGAGCTGCGGCTGGGCGCTGGCGAGCGTGACGGGGCGGGCCGCCGGCAGGGGCACGGCAGCTGCCGGCGTGGGGGCGAGGGCCGGCTGGGCGGCGGCGGTCTGAACCGGCGCGGCCTGTGCCGAGGTGGTCTGGGCGACGGGCGCGGGCTCGGCGGCGGGCGCCGGGCGGCGGCTCATGGTGCCGGCAATGGCGATGGTGCGCACGGGCCGGGGCTCGACGCCGGGCGCCTGCGCGGGCGTGACATGGGCCGTGGGGAAGGTGATGGCCGGGCTGTCCACGGGCGGGATGAGCGCATCGGTGGGCGCCTGGGCGACGACGGGGGCCGGCGGCGCCACGGGCGAAACCGAGACGGTCTTGATCTGCGGGGCAGGCTTGGACTCGGCAGCAGCTTGAGCCTGCGTCGCGGCCACGGGCTGAGCCGCCTTGGCCTGCGCGGCCTTGGCTTCGGCGGCGGCCTTCACGGCGGCGGCGATCTGGGCCTGAGCTGCGGTCTTGTTGGCTTCGGCGGCCGTGGCGGCCTCGGCGGCGGCGCGGACTTCAGCCTTCGCGGCCGGGAATTCGAGCAGCAGCAGCGCGGGTTCGGCGGCGGCCACCGGCGCCGGGGCGGGCGCGATCCTGGGGCGGCGCTGCGGCAGGGGAACTTCGGCCACCATCGCCTGCGGCTCGGGCAGGGGGGCGATGCCGGAGGCGGCCTGCGGCGCGGTGCCTGCGGTGGCCGTAGCGGCAGCGGTCTGTGGGGCGATGGCGGGACGGGCGGCGGGCAGGGGCGCTGAGGCCCCCTCGTCGACCGGCGTTTCCGCCACTGCCTGAGACTGGGACTGCGGCTTCAGGAAGCCGAAGAGGTCGAATCCCTCTGCGTGCGCTGATGTGCCGGCGAGGAGGGCTGCCAGCGAAACGGCGGCAAGGGGAGAGATCAGACCGTGGCGCATCAGTTGGGTACTCGCAGCACGATTTCTATTCGGCGATTCTCCGCAGCATAGGGTTCGGAGCTGTTCTTGAGCTTGCGGTCCGCGAAACCCTCGATCTTGGTTACCCGCTGTTCCGGCAGACCGCCGCGCACCAGCATGTAATAGGCCATGTGGGCGCGGGCGGTGGACAGGCGCCAGTTGTCATAGGTGTCCGAACGGTAGGGGCGGCCATCGGTATAGCCCTGCACCACCACCTCGCCGGGACGCTTGGCCACGGCGGTGGAGATCCGCTCCATGGCGCGCACGAGGCGGCCGTCCGGCACGGCCGAGCCCACCGGGAACATGGAGTAGTTCTGGTCGTCGGTCAGGCTGATGACCAGACCCTCGGCGGTGGCGCGCACCTCCACATGGGGGGCGGCACCGGTGCCGATGGTGCTCTGCACGGCGGCCAGGACTTCGCCTTGCAGGCGCGCCGCATCGGCCTTCGCGGCGGCGGAGCCCGGTTGCAGGGCGCCGGACTGCGCGGTGCCGGGCTGGGTCACGCCGGCCTGCGCGGTGCCCTTGGACTGATCGCCCTTGGCAGCTTCGCCCTTGGCCTGGTCGCCACGCGCGGTATCGCCCCGGGCCTGAGCCCCCTTCGGGGCCTCGCCCTGCGCCTGCGTGCCCTGCTGGACATCGCCCATGCCGGGATTCTGCTTGGTCGGATCCGGCTTCTGGGTGGCGGGGTTGGGGGCGCCGCCGGCAAAGGCGACGGCGTCGGGAACGGGCGCCACCGGAATGGCGTCGCTGCCTTCATTGGCGAACTCGCCGCCGCCGCGCGCCGAGACGCGGGCGTCCGGCCGGTTAGCGGTGGGCGCGTTCAGGCTCTGCGGCCCCTGCCGCTCGCTGCGCAGCTTCTGCGCCTGATTCATCTGCCAGTAGACAGGATCGAAGGGATCGCGGGTGGCGTCACCGGCGGTGTTGCCGGGCTTGCCGGTTTCGCCCACGGCGGCGTCCGGCGTGCTCATGTCGGCGGGATCGGCCTCGCCGGCGAGCTTGGACAGCACCGCATAGGGATCCTGGAAGGCCGAGCGGTCGCGGTCGCCATTCTGTGTGTCGGAGCCGGGGCCGGTGCCCACGCCCGCGGTCTGCTTGAGGGCCGAGTGCTCCTTGCCGTCCGCCGAGGTGCCTTCCGGCTTGATCTCCTCGGGGTCGTTGAGGCCCTTGCGCTCGGTCATGCTCTCGGCGAGATGCACCGGGTTGAAATAGCTGGCGATCGCCTTGCGCACGTCCTTATCGGTGACGTTGATCAGCCACATGATGAGGAAGAAGGCCATCATCGCCGTCATGAAGTCGGCGTGGGCCACCTTCCAGGCGCTCGAGTGGTGTTCGTGCTCCTCTTCCTCGTGGCGCTTGATGATGATCAGTTCGGGATGGTCGGCCTTGTCGGACATGGCGCGCCTCAGGCCAAAGCTTCACGCAGCCGTGCGCTCCAGGCGCCCAGCTGGGTCTCGATGATGGTGTCGTTTGCGGTCACGCGCACATCCACCTCGGTGGTGGGCACGAATTCGATGCCGGCTTCGCCGCAGCGATTGCGCAGCTGGTCCAGCAGATCCTGCGGGCCGGCAATGCGCAGCATCGGCGCATGGGCGTCCGAGAGCAGGCGGGCGATCTGGGCAATGAGATCCTCGGTGGCCTTGGCGCGCACGGCTTCGC
Organism: Azorhizobium oxalatiphilum; assembly: GCF_014635325.1. Classification (GTDB taxonomy): domain Bacteria; phylum Pseudomonadota; class Alphaproteobacteria; order Rhizobiales; family Xanthobacteraceae; genus Azorhizobium; species Azorhizobium oxalatiphilum. Next base: position 400,231 of record NZ_BMCT01000001.1, read on the forward strand.
CCAGGAACGGCAGCAGCAGGCGGCCGGTGGCATTGGCGATGCGCTCTTCCATCTCGGCCAGCGCGGTCTTGAGGCTCTCGCCGAGAACGGTGGCGCTCTCGGTGGTCCATTGCTGGCGCACCAGCTCAAGGTGGGATTCGAAGGCGGCGGCATCGCGGGCGCGCTCGGCCTCGAACTCGATGCGGGCGGCCTCGCGGGCTTCGGCCTTGGCGGCTTCCACGGCGGCGGCCAGAACCACGGCCGGATCGGGCGGAGCTTCCTTGACCGGGCGGGCAGGCGTGCCGTCGGCCTTGGGCTTGGCCTCAACCTTGGGCTTGGGCTCGTAGAGCGGCTTCATGGGCCCGACGGCGCCGGGCCTGTGGAATTCGGAAGGGGCGGGGGTCGGCTTGCCGCCGGCCTCGCCGAACTGGGCGATGTGCTGCTTCAGAAGAAGGGCGCTCATGCCTTGGTTTCCTGGTGCAGCCACTGCCGGAGGATCGCGGCAGCCTGCTCCTCGTCATACTCGACAATCTGCTCAAGCCGACGCTGGGGCGAACGGTTCACCTTGGAGGTGACGTCGCCGATCAGGTTGACCGGGCCACCATCGCTGCCGGTATAGCCCTGCAGCGTGGTCACGCCATTGAGCGTATCGGGGTTCTGCAGCGCCTGCGGCGACATGGCCACATCGGGCGGCAGGTCGTTGGCCGGGGCCGCCAGCATGGCTGCCTCGATGGCTTCCGCCTCGTCGGGCTCCGGACGGGCCAGGATGGCGCGCAGGGCGGGCCGCAGGCCGAACCAGATCAGCAGCACGGCGACAACCAGGATGGTCAGCGCATTGACCAGCGTTCCGGCCTGGCGGAACAGCAGCTCGGACCAGGTGAGCGGCGGCACCGGCTCCATGTTGTTGCCGCCATCGGCGAAGGGCACGGCCACGACCTTGAGCTTGTCGCCGCGATCCTTGTCGAAGCCGGCAGCGGAGGAGACGAGCTGCTCGATCTCGTAGGTCTGGGTCTCCAGCGGCGGGGCATCCTTGGCGCCGGTCAGGCGTTCCTTGTTCACCAGAACCGCGATGGAGAGGTTCTGGATCTGGAAGGCGTCGCGCACGGTCTGCGTGGTCCGCGAGGACAGTTCGAAATTGGTCAGCTCCTCGCGGCGCTGGTTGTTCTCGTTGTTCTCGGCGCCCTGCTGGGGCTGGTTCGGCGGCGGCGGGATGTTCTGCGCCACCGTGGTGTTGGGCTGCGAGGAGCGGTTCTGCGACTGGCCCTGCTCACGCACCACGCGGGTCGAGCGCTCGGCCTTGGAGGCCGGGTCGAAGGTGGTTTCCTGGACGGTGGAGCGATCGGTGTTGAGGCGCGAGGAGACGCTGATCTCGAAGTTGCCGATGCCGAGATAGGGAATGAGGGTGCGGCGGATCTTCTCTTCCGTCTCACGGTTCACCTGCTCCTGCAGCGCCACCTTCTTGCCCGAGCCGGCATTGGTGCCGTCCTCGTTGGAGGTGAGCACGGCGCCCTCGGTGTTGAGGACGGTGACATTCTCCATCTTCATGCCGGGGATGGCCGATGCCACCAGGTGGCGGATGGCCTGGGCGGTGGAGCTGTCGGCGGAATTCTCGGTGCGGATGACCACGGAGGCGGAGGCCGACTGCTGGTCGCGGCGGAACGAGCCGCGATCGGGCAGCACGATGTGCACGCGGGCGGCCTTGATGCCGTTCATGGTCTGGATGGTGCGGGCGATCTCGCCCTCCAGCGCGCGGACCTTGGTGATCTCCTGCATGAAGGAGGTCAGGCCGAAGGAGCGGACGTCGTTGAACAGCTCGTAGCCGGAGTTGGAGCTCTGCGGCAGGCCCTTGACCGCCAGCAGCATGCGGGCACGCGCGGTGTCGGAATGGGCGACGAGGATGGAGGTGCCGTCGGCGGAGACGTCGAAGGGGATGCTGGCGTCCTTGAGGGCGCTGCCCATGCGGCCGACGTCGTCGCGGCTGAGATTGGTGTAGAGGGGTTCGCGCTCTGGCTGGCTCAGATACATCGCGCCGAGACCGATCACCGAAACCACGGTGAGCGCGATCAGCGCGAGAGCCACCAGGCGGCGGGCGCCGAGCTGGCGAAGGTTGGACAGAAGCCGCTCAAGCTGCTCGCGGGCATTCATGCGCAACGCCTCTTGGGTAATTGCCTTCAGGGGGGAACCGACTGGGGTCGAGGGTCCCGGGACGGAGATGGCGCGCAGAGCCACGGGAGCTCAACGCGTCTTCCATCGGCAATCTCTCCGGTCAACCTTGCACGGGCGTTGCAGAACCGAAATCCCACATCCCGTGGGGGTGCGACCCCTTGTGCGGTATGGCTTTGCAGCGGATATCGGACGGCTGTTGCAAACAAAAAAACCGCGCCCCGTGGGGCGCGGCCTGTGCTGGATACCGCACCGGCTGATCGCCGGCCGGCAGGTGTGGAGCGTAGCCACCACACCTGGAACCTCTCGATGAACCGTCCCCATCGCCACCCATCCGGGCGCCGCCTTGCTGCGGGAGTTCCGGGCCGCCTAGGCGGCCCGGGCTCGCGATGGATCAGATATCAACGAAAGAGGGTCATGATGTTGGAGGTCGAGGAGTTCGCGATCGAGAGCGACTGCACGGCCAGCTGCTGCTGGGTCTGCAGGGCCTTCAGCTTCGTGGACTCTTCTTCCATGTCCGCATCGATCAGCGAGCCGATCGAGGAGGTGTTGATGTCGATCAGCGACTGGGCGAAGGACTGCTGGGACTCGAGGCGGGTCTCGGTGGTGCCGAGGGCGACCGCGCCGCTCCGGATGCCAGCCATCGTGGCGTCGATGAGCTTCATGTAGCTGTCGATCTTGGCCAGATCGGCCTTGCTGCCGGTCAGTTCCGAGATGTCGATGTCGGAGATGGACAGGGTCTCGGTCACAGTGGCGCCGTCAATGGTGCCGCTGAGCGTGTACTCGGTGTCCATGAAGCCCTTGAGGCTGCCGGCGGCGGTCGCGACGGTGACCGTGAGGTCAGCATCGGTGGACGCCGTCGTGGCCACGAGGGTCACAGCCTTGTCGATGGTGGACGAGCTGCCCGTGGACGTGCCGCTGGTCTTGGCATCGTACAGGGTGAAGGCGCCCGTATCGAGATCGGCGGTGCCGACGCTCACCACGCCGTCATTGCGCGAGAAGTTGGCCAGGAGGCTCTTCTCGGCATTGTAGCCGGCGGCGGACGAGTCGACCGACAGCCAGTTGGAGTCGTTCACCACGGCGCTGTTGGAAGCGGATTCGATGTCCGACAGGGCCGCCGCGATATCCTTCTGGTAGGACGCGCGATCGGTGCTGGAAGACTTGGCGCTGACCAGGGCTTCCTTGATGGTCTGCAGCGCGTTGAGAACCTGATCGATACCGGTGGAGGAGGTCTTCACCGAGGACAGATCGAGGTTGATCGCGTCCTTCACCGCGCCGAGAGCGCCGTTATCCGACGTCAGGGTGGTGGAGATGTTCCAGTAAGCAGCACCATCGGCAGCGCCGTTGATCTTCTTACCGGTGGAGACGCGGTCATTGGTGGTGTTGAGGTCGTTGTTGATGGACCGCAGCGTCGCAAGAGCAACGGTGGCGGCATTGTTGGTGATGATGCTGGTCATGGTTGCATGTCCCTCAGTTGAAAATAAAACTGATTTTTAGGGGGACATTCCGGTCTAAATACCGGCAGATGACGGAGCGGCTTCATGCCTTTGACTGATGATTTGTTGGGATCATCGATGCTCTAATTGAGCGGTCAATCCGTCATGGGTTGAACTATATACGAGTTTTTCATTCCGTCTCGCGCTTTTTTGATGAGTCTCGGGGTATTTTAAATATTGCGTACGATTTTTTATTTCATAGCTGACGTCGTAATTTAAAATAGCGAGCTATAAATATGATTAAATATTTGATTCAAAAATTCAATTTTTGAGTGTGATTCTCTATTCTTGGCTATGCGCCTCTCTGTGTGAGGAAAGTGCGACATAATGTCGATGATGCGGTAGCGGCCACCGGGCGGTAGCTGGCATCTGCTGTTGATCTGTCCCGGAACATACGATGCCGTGGCGGGCGGGGTGGCCGGAGGCAGGCCCTGATCCGCGCGGGCCGTGCTGACGATCAGCCTCGAACGGGCGGGTCGGGCTCACCCGCCCAACGTTGCTCAATAAAAAGGCCGCACCCGGAAAAGGGTGCGGCCTGTACGCGGTGCCGGCAGGATACGCGCCGGCGGGCGTGGAAAGACCCACCACGGTCGGTCCCCTTGTTGAACCTTCGCCATCGCCACCCAACGGGGCGCCGCCTTGCTGCGGAAGTTCCGGGCCGCCTAAGCGGCCCGGGCTCGCGATGCATCAGAACTCACTGGAAGAGAGTCATGATGTTGGAGGTCGAGGAGTTCGCGATCGAGAGCGACTGCACGGCCAGCTGCTGCTGGGTCTGCAGGGCCTTCAGCTTGGTGGACTCTTCCTCCATGTCCGCATCGACCAGCGAGCCGATCGAGGTGGTGTTGATGTCGATCAGCGACTGGGCAAACGTCTGCTGGGACTCCAGACGGGTCTCGGTGGTGCCGAGAGAGGTCTGGCCGCTGGCAATCCCCGACATGGTGGCGTCGATGATCTTCAGGTAGGTGGCGATCTTGGCCAGATCGGCATCGCTGCCGGTCAGTTCCGAGATGTCGATGTCGGCGATGGAGAGCGACTCGGACACAGTGGCGCCGTCAACGGTGCCGCTGATGTCGTAGGTCGTGTCCATGAAGCCCTTCAGGTCGCCGGCATTGGTGCCGACGGAGACCGTCAGGTCGCCATCCTTCGACGCCGTCGTGGCCACGAGGGTCACGGCCTTGTCGATGGTGGAGGAGCTGCCGGTCGAGGTGTTGGCGGTGGCCGCGTCGTACACGGTGAAGTCACCGGTATCGAGAGCGGCGGTGCCAACCGTGACCACGCCGTCATTGCGCGAGAAGTTGGCCAGGAGGCTCTTCTCGGCGTTGTAGCCGGTCGCCGAGGAGTCGGTCGACAGCCAGTTCGAGTCGTTGACCACGGCGCTGGAAGCGGCGGAGTCAACGTCGGAGATGGCGGCGGCGATGTCCTTCTGGAGCGAAGCGCGGTCGGCGCTGGCGCTCTGGGCGCTGACCAGGGCTTCCTTGATGGTCTGGAGGCTCGTGTAGATCTGATCCAGGCCGGCAGAGCTGGTCGACACCGACGACAGGTCGAGGTTGATGGCATCCTTCACCGCGCCGAGAGCGCCGTTATCCGACGTCAGGGTGGTGGAGATGTTCCAGTAGGCGGCGCCATCGGCGGCAGAATTGATCTTCTTGCCGGTGGAGACGCGGTCGTTGGTGGTGTTGAGGTCGTTGTTGATGGACCGCAGCGTCGCGAGAGCAACGGTAGCGGCGTTGTTGGTGATGATGCTGGTCATGGTCGTATGTCCCTCAGAAAAACTGAATATAAGGGGACATCCCGGTCTGGTGGCCGGTGATGGCAGAGCGGCATCATGCCTTTGACTGAAGATCGTGAGAGTCTTCGTGGCTCTAAATCGAACCGTCAATCTGCCATGTGATGAACTGTATCTATTAATTTCGATAAGAGTCGAAGTTTATTGAATCGAATTGTTTCCAATTGACCGTTTGTATTTCCAGATACGAATCAATGTTTCCGAGCTTAAGCTTGTGTTTCTGATACGCGCGGGCGTTGGCATTTGCGTTTTTCAGGTTGTGCGGGAGGGGTTGGTGGAAGTGCCGATAAGTCTCTGATCCAAAATGAAAATCAGAACTTCACCCGTGTCGCTCTATCGCGATGCGGTGGTGTTGCGCGGCGGCTGCGGCAGGGTGTGGATCCGTGCGGGGCAGGCGTGCGTGCCGGGTGCGGAGCGCTCCGGACGTATCAAGGCCTGCGGCGCGTGCGGGATGCCGGATGGTGGCGGAAAATCAGCGCTGCCATGGGCTGGCGCGGGCATGGCCGCATGCGTGGAGGGCCGTATGCCTGCAAGGCCGTGTCCGGTGTCCGGCGGCCTCGGGTTTCCCAGCGCTGCTGAATAAAAAAAGCCGCGCCCCGGGAAGGGGCGCGGCCTCTGTTGGGTGCCGGCAGATTACGCGCCGGCGGGTGTGGAAAATACCCACCACACCTGGAACTCTTGGTTGAACCCTTCCCATCGCCGCCCATTCGGGCGCCGCCTTGCCGCGGGAACTACGGGCCGCCTAGGCGGCCCGAGCTCGCGATAGATCAGATATCAACGGAAGAGGGTCATGATGTTGGAGGTCGAGGAGTTCGCGATCGAGAGCGACTGCACGGCCAGCTGCTGCTGGGTCTGCAGGGCCTTCAGCTTCGTGGACTCTTCTTCCATGTCCGCATCGACCAGCGAACCGATCGAGGAGGTGTTGATGTCGATCAGCGACTGAGCGAAGGACTGCTGGGACTCGAGGCGGGTCTGGGTGGTGCCCAGGGCCGTCGCGCCGTTGTTCAGGCCAGAGATCGTGGCGTCGATGATCTTCATGTAGGTGGCGATCTTGGCGAGATCGGCTTCGCTGCTGGTGAGAGCAGAGATGTCGATATCGGCGATCGAGAGCGAGTCGGTCACCGTGGCGCCGCCGACCGTGCCGCTGATCTCGTAGGTCGTGTCCATGAAGCCCTTCAGGTCGCCGGCGGACGTGCCGACGGAGACGGTGAGGGCGCCAGTGCCGGCCGAAGCCGTCGTGGCCACGAGGGTCACGGCCTTGTCGATCGTGGTGGACGTGCCGGTCGAGGTGCCGTTGGTGGCGGCGTCGTACACGGTGAAGTCACCGGTGTCGAGCGACGCGGTGCCGACGGTCACCACACCATCCGAGCGCGAGAAGTTCGCGAGCAGGTTCTTGTCGGCATTGTAGCCGGCCGCGGAAGAGTCGGTCGACAGCCAGTTGGAGTCGTTCACCACGGCGCTCGAGGCGGCCGAGGAGATGTCCGAGATGGCGGCGGCGATGTTCTTCTGCAGCGAAGCGCGGTCCGCGTTGGCGCTCTGGGCGCTAACGAGGGCTTCCTTCATCGTCTGAAGGCTCTTGCGGATCTGGTCGAGGCCAGTCGAAGAGGTCTTCACCGACGACAGGTCGAGGTTGATCGCGTCCTTCACCGCGCCGAGAGCGCCGTTGTCCGACGTCAGGGTGGTGGAGATGTTCCAGTAAGCAGCACCATCGGCAGCGCCGTTGATCTTCTTACCGGTGGAGACGCGGTCGTTGGTGGTGTTCAGATCGTTGTTGATCGAACGCAGGGTCGCGAGAGCGACGGTAGCGGCATTGTTGGTGATGATGCTGGTCATGGTCGTATGTCCCTCAGTTTGAACAAGACTGAATTTTGGGGGACATTCCGGACTGGATACCGGAGATGGCAGAGCGGCTTCATGCCTTTGACGGGGGATCCCTCGGGATCGCCAGCGCTCTTGATCGAGCACGTCAATCTGTCATGGGAACCAGTATACAGCGCAAGCTGTCGTAGAGCTTGCAATTTTTTAGCTTAGCCGGCGATTTTGCCCCGAGCTGGCTATGTTTTCCGTTTTATCTATTTGAAAAATAACGAGAAAAATTTTTCGAAATTTCTGGATGTTTCTTCGTACCTCCCCAAAGACAAAAGACCGCGCCGGGGTGGGCGCGGTCTTTTGCATGCAAGGGAAATCGCCGGTTTCGGAGCGGCTACATATAGGAGCGCACCAGGCCGCTCACGAGCAGGTTCCAACCGTCGATCAGCACGAAGAACAGGATCTTGAACGGCAGCGACAGCACCACGGGCGACATCATCATCATGCCCATGGACATGACGAGGGTGGCCACGATCATGTCGATGATCAGAAACGGCAGGATGATCAGGAAGCCGATCTCGAATCCGCGCCGCAGCTCGGAGATCATGAAGGCCGGGATCAGGATGCGCAGTTCGATCTTCTGTTCCGGCCGGTCGTTCTGGGCTTCCGGCGTGCCGGGCACGAAGTTCGGCTGGGTCTGCGGCGCCGTCTCGGGGTCGTTGGCGGAAGGGCGGCCGGTGGCGGCGGCGATGTCCGCGAACAGCCGCAGATCCTTGGGCCGCACCTGCGAGAGCATGAACTGCCGGAACGGCTCGGTGATGCGGCCGTAGGCTTCCTCTTCGGTGATCTGCCGCTCAGTGAGCGGGCGGATGCCCTCGTTCCAGGCGCGGTCGAAGGTCGGGCCCATCACATAGAAGGTCATGAACAGTGACAGGCTGATCAGCACCAGATTGGCCGGCGTGCTCTGCAGGCCGAGGCCCGAGCGCAGGAAGGACAACGCGATCACGAAGCGGGTGAAGCTTGTGACCATGATCAGCAGGCCGGGCGCGATCGACAGCACGGTCAGCAGCGCGACCATCTGGATGATGCGCCCGCTCACCGCGCCACCGCTGTCGCCCAGAAGGGCGTCGAGCGAGGGCAGCTGCACGTTGCCCGGATTGGTGGTCGTCGTCTGGGCGTAGACGAGGCCGGCGGAGACGGTGAGGCCGATGAGGGCGAGGAGCAGAGGGCGCAGGAAGGCGCGCAGCCGCGCTCCTCCGGCCGGGCGGTGCGCCTCGGCCGGGGTCGTCTTGGCGAATGGGGTCATTGCACTACCAGCGTTTCGACGATCAGTTCGTCCACCCGGCCCTCGCTGCGTACGCGGGCTCGCTCGTTCATGTCCTCGCGCAGCTGCTGGAGAGCGCTCGGGCCCTCAAGCTGGCTGAGGGTGAGGGTGCGCAGGTAGGCCATCAGGTCTTCGCGCAGGGTCGACTCGGTGAGAGCCGGATTGGGCAGGGCGCCGTTCTTGAACACGAAGGCGGCTTCCACGCGCACCCAGGTGTTGGCGGGGGAGGCGAGGTTCACCACCACAGGCTTCAGCGACTGCATCATGGTGTTGCCGGCATAGAACAGCGGCGTGCTGGGCGCCGGCTCATCCTTGGCCTTCTGCGTCACCACGCGCTCGACCGTATTGGCGAGCTGGATGCCGAGGCCGCCGCCGGTGGCGACAGCCAGAACGGTGAGGAGAAGCAGGGCGAGGGCGACGGAGCCGCGGCCTGCGGAACCGCCGGCGGCTGCCGACACGAGGCCGGCGAGCGCCTTCCTCTTCGGCGGGTTGTCTTCGAGTGCTGCGTTGGCCATGAGACCCCCCACGGCCCGTCAGTAAGGCGACACGGCGTCGAAGACGCGCTGCCCCCAGGCCGGCTGCTGCACGTCGTTCAGACGCCCGCGGCCGCCGTAGGAGATGCGCGCTTCGGCGATCTTGTCGTACGGGATGGTGTTGGCGCTGGACACGTCCAGCGGGTTGACGATGCCGCCCACGGTGAGCACGCGGACCTCGTAATTGATCAGGATCTCCTGCGAGCCGCTGACCACGAGATTGCCGTTCGGCATGACTTCGGTGACGACGGCGGCCAGCGACAGGCGGATCTTCTCCGAGCGGTCGATGGTGCCCTTGCCCGAGGTGCTGGTGTCGCCGCTGAGGCCGAGGCTGGCATCACCCGCGCCCACATTCGCGCCCTTGCCGAGGCCGGACAGGTTGAGGGCGGCGGTGATGCCCTGGTTGCTGGACGATGTGCGCGAGCGGTCGGTGTTGTTGTCCACCTCGGCCTTGTCGTCGATGGAGAGCGTCACGCGGATCACGTCGCCGATCTGGCTGGCGCGCACGTCGCGGTAGAGGCTCTTGCTGTTCAGATCCCAGGTGGAGCGGAAGGTCCGCTCGTTGGGCTTCTGGAACGGCACGGGCACGGGCATGCGGTTGGCTTCCAGGCCCTGTCCCACGGGCGTCAGCGTCGGGCCGTAGGCCAGGCTGTCGTAGGGGTTGGTCTGGCAGGCGCCCAGCATCAGGGCGCCGGCCGTTGCCAGAATGGCGGGCTTCATCAGGAACGTCCTTCCGCTTGGGCACGCCGGCTGATGCCGACCATAGTGTTGGTGAGGGAGGCCGCGCGGGCCGGTTCCATCTCGTTCAGGATCGCGCTCGCCGAGCGCGGGTTGAGCTTGGCCAGCACCGCGGCGGCGGCCTCGTCGGCCATCACCGAGATCTGCGCGGCGGCCGCATCGGGGCGCATCTGCGAGATGACGGCGATCAGCGATTCGTCGGCCTTCTTGAGGAAGTTCTCGCGGCGCTGCAGCCAGTCCTGATATTCGGCGCGCTTGGCTTCGAGCTGGGCGATGCGCTGCTCCAGCTCCTTCTCCATGGCCGCGAGGGCGGCGGCCTGCCGGGCGAAGCGCGCATCCGCCGCCACGTTGGCGATGTTGCGGCAATAGGCGAGGGCGTTGTCGTCGCGCGGATCGGCGGCCTGCACGGCGGCCGGAGCGGGCGCGGCCTGCTGGGCGAAGGTCTTGGGCGCGAGGGCGATGAGGGCGAGCACGGCGCAGGACAGCGTGCCGAACACGCGGGCGGCGCTGGGCGACAGGGCCGGGGCGCGCATGGCGCCGGCGATGCCGGCCCGCAGCAGGGCAATCTCATGCTTGAGGTCGCAGATGCGCACCCAGGCGATGGCGCCCGCCAGCAACGCACCGGATGCGATGCCGACCGCATACACGGCGATCAGGGGCCACAGGGACATTGGGGCGGACATCACGGAGCCTCCATGCACAGCGACAATGCGAATGATGCGATGAGGCGCCCGGACAGGGCGATCGCGGACGACGGCAGGTTCTGGCCATCGATGCGATCCGGCGGGAGGGCACGGGGGTCCCGTGATCCCGGCGCAGCCATCATGGCCGCTCGAATGCCCAGGGGGTACATCGGCATCTTCCTCTAATCCCCGGCGGGGCGCCGCGGGTAGCGACACGTCCGCCGGAGTGGGGCTGTCCGAACCGGAGGCGGGAAGTCATCTGCCCGTGCCGGCCGGAGCAACGCCCCGAAACACATTGTCTGTGTTAACGGGTGATGCTTGCGCCACGCTGACGTGCGTGGCGGCGCCTTTTTACTGCACCACCAGCTCGGCCTGGAGGGCGCCGGACGTCTTGATGGCCTGCAGGATGGCGATGATGTCCGTGGGCTTGAGGCCCAGCCGGTTCAGCCCGCGCACGAGGGTCTGCAGGTCGGTGCCGCGCACCACGGCCAGATGGCCGCCGGCCTCGTCGGCCTGGATGTCGGTGCGGGGCACAACCACGGTCTCGCCATTGGAGAAGGGGTTGGGCTGCGACACCACCGGGGTCTCGGTCACGCGCACGGTCAGGCTGCCCTGGGTCACGGCGACGGTGGAGATCTGCACGTTGCGGCCGATCACGACCGTGCCGGTGCGCTGGTCCACCACCACCTTGGCGGGGGTGTCCACCTCGATGCCCAGTTCGCCGATCTCGGCGAGGAAGCGGGCGGGATTGATCTGCGGCGGGCGCTGCACCACCACGGTGCGCAGATCGCGCTCGCGGGCCAGCGGCTTGCCGTAGCGCGCCCTGGTATAGGCATTGATGGCGTCGGCCATCAGGGATGCGGTCTTGAAGTCGGGATTGGTCAGGTCGAACATCAGTTCGTTGAGATCGCGCAACTGACCGGGGATCTGGCGTTCCACCAGCGCACCGTTGGGGATGCGGCCGGAGGTGGGCACGCCCTGCGTCAGCGTCTCGGCCTGGCCCTGCACGTTGAAGCCGGACACGGCGAGCTGGCCCTGCGCGACCGCATAGGTCATGCCGTCGGTATTGTTGAGCTGCGTGATCAGCAGCGTGCCGCCCTTCAGCGAGGTGGCATCGCCGATGGAGGAGACGGTCACGTCGATGCGCGAGCCGATGGCGGCGAAGGCCGGCAGGTTGGCGGTGACGATCACCGCCGCCGTGTTGCGCGCCCGCAGCGGGTTGCCCACCACGTTGATGCCCATGCGGTCGAGCATGGCCTGGAGGGCCTGCTCGGTGAAGGGCGAGTTGCGCAGCGTGTCGCCGGTGCCCTGGAGGCCCATGACGAGGCCGTAGCCGATGATCTGGTTGTCGCGGATCCCCTGGATGGAGGAGATGTCCTTGATCCGCGTGAGGGCCATCGCCTGGCTCGCGAACAGCGCGAGGACGAGGCCAAGAAGGATGCGGGCGATCATTGGGCGCTGATCCGAACCGAGCCGTCTGCCTGCACGGTGCCGGCGATGGTGAGGCCGGAGTCCAGGTTCTTGAGGCGGATGACGTTGCCGACCGTGCCGTTCTCCAGCGCCATGGCGAAGCCGGAGATGGTCAGGCCACCTTCCTGCAGCACGACGGGGGCGAGGCTGTTGCGGTTCACCACCTGCGGATCGCCATAGGAATTGACGGCGATGGGGACGCCGGCGGGCAGGCCGCGGCGCGCGATCTTGCCGATCAGCACTTGCCGCGAGGTGGCCACCGCCACGCGATCGGTGGGGCTGGTGGTGAACACACGCTCGGTGAGCATGGAATCATTGATGGTGTCGCCGGGATAGATCGGCACCACCGGCACCGGCAACGTGAAGTTGCCGGTGATCTGGGGGATCGGGGCCGCCTGCTGGGGCTCATTGCCACGAGCCGCAGCCTCGGCCGCTTCCGCCGCGGCGACGCGGGCGGCGATGCTGAGCCCGCCGTTATCGGCGGCTGCGGCCGGCAGGCTCGCTGCGGCGAGGCCCGCCATGACGGCGAGCGCGGCGAGGATCGTGCGCATGGCGGTTCTCTTGTCCGATGGCGGGGTGACGGCGCCAGGCGCCGTCAGCGGATGCCCTTGGAGACCGTGCTCGCCATTTCGTCGGCGGCCTGGATCACCTTGGAGTTCATTTCATAGGCGCGCTGGGCGGCGATCAGCTCGGTGATTTCCTTCACCGGATCGACGTTGGACGCCTCCAGATAGCCCTGCTGGATGGTGCCGAAGCCCACGTCGCCGGCAACGCCGCCGATCGGGGCGCCGGAGGCCTGCGTCTCGCGATAGAGGTTGCCGCCGAGCGGCTCGAGGCCGCTCTCGTTCGCGAAGTTGGTCAGCACCAGCTGGCCGAGCAGCTGCGGGTTGGCCTGGTTCGGGATCTTGGCGTAGACCTGCCCGCTGGCATTGATCTGGATATCGGTCGCATTCTGCGGGAACTGGATGGCCGGGTTCACCGTGTAGCCGTCGGAGGTGACGAGCTGGCCGGTGGCGCTGCGGTTGAACGAGCCCGCGCGGGTATAGACCGTCTGGCCGTCCGGCGTGGTGATCTCGAACAGGCCGCGTCCGTTGACCGCGATATCGAGCGTATTGCCGGTCTGGGTCAGCGAGCCCTGGGTATGCAGGTTGCGGATGCCGACCGTGCGCACGCCGAGGCCGAGCATGGCGCCCTCGGGAATCACCTCGCCGCCGTCCACGTTGGGAATGCCCTGCGGACGCTCGGTCTGGTACAGAAGGTCGGCGAATTCGGCGCGCGCGCGCTTGAAGCCCGTGGTGTTGATGTTCGCGATGTTGTTCGCGATCACTTCCACATTGGTCTGCTGCGCATTCATGCCGGTTGCGGCGATAGCGAGTGCTCTCATGATGCAGACTCCTCAGATCGCCATACGGCTGACTTCTTGATAGGCGGCGACAACCTTGTCGCGCACCGCGAGGGCCGTCTGCAGGGTCTGCTCGGCGGACATCACCGCCTCGACCACCTGCTGGACGGATGCCTTGCCCTGAATGCCGGAGATGGCCGTCGCTTCACCCTTGCGCAGGGTGCCGATGGCTTCCGACGAGACGGAGGCGAGGACTTCGGAGAAGTCGGGTTCCTTGACGCCACCCAGCGACGGCACGCCGGAAGTCTCCGACGTGTTGAGGCGGTTGGTGGTCAGAGAATTGGGCGTGCGGACGCTCGAAGCGAGCGAAGTGATGCTTTCGATCATGACTGCGACCTCAACAGATCGAGCAGCATGGCCCCCATGGAACGGGTCTGCTTGATCATCTGGAGATTGGCTTCGTAGGTGCGGCTGGCTTCGCGCATGTCGGCGAGTTCAACCATCATGTTCACGTTGGGCAGCTTGACCATGCCCTTGGAATCGGCCGCCGGATTGCCGGGATCGTATTCCTGGATGAAGGGGCTCTTGTCGACGCCCGTGGCCTTCAGCTTCACGCTGGAGGAGCCGATGGTGCGGTCGAGTTCGGCCTCGAACTGGACGGTCTTGCGGGAATAGGGATCGGCGCCGGGCGTCGTTCCGGTGGAGCGCGAATTGGCGAGATTCTCGGACACCACCCGCATGCGCGTGGCCTGTGCCTGCAGGCCGCTGCCCGCGATCTGGCCGGCTGCCTTGAGGGGGTCGATCATCAGGTATTCCTCACGCTGGTCATCATCATGCGGTGGAAGGAGCGCACGATGTTGGTGTTGAGGGTGAAGGCCTTGTTCACTTCCGCAGCCTTCAGCATCTCCTGATCGAGATTGACCGAGTTGCCGGAGGCGGTGACTTCCCAGCTGTCCTTGGTGCCGTTCTTTGTGGTCTGGGCACCGGCGAAGGGAACATCGATATGCCCTTCGCTGGTCTTCTGCATGGTCAGGCGGGTCTGGTTCATGACCGCCGAGAAAGGCTCGACGTCCCGGGCCTGATAGCCGGGCGTATTGGCGTTGGCGATATTGCCCGTGATGGTGGCCTGCCGGACAGACGCCCACTGGGTCTGACGCGAGGCAAGGTCGAACAGGTACAACGGATCCAACGGGTCCTCCTGGATCATCTCGGGCGCAGCTTATGAGGCAAACCTTGCACGGGGCTGGCAGCAGGATCACCGGTTGCAAAGCGGGGATCCGGAGTGGCGCGGAGGGATCGTCACGCGCTCGGAAGGCTGGCGTTTGCGTGTTTCATGGAAACACAGAAACACTCCAACTCATTGATAGAGAACGTCTTGTTGCTTGGCTTGCGAAGCCGTCAAAGCCGGACATGCTCTAGCGAAACGCGGCAGGAAGCGGGCGGGACGGGTGCCGCGCGCGGGCAGGCGCAGGCCGCGCGGATCGCGCGGAGCTTGGCTTTGGTGCAGGCGGCCCGGCGATGGCGCCGGCCGCGCGGGGTCAGGCCGGCAGGCGGCTGTCCTGCAGGACGTCCTGGAAGCGGCGCAGCGCGGCGTCGGTATCCGCGACCTGATCGGAGAAAACGACGCCTTCGACCGCCACGCCGATACCCTTGCCGTCCAGCTCGATGCGGAAATAGACGGTCAGGTCCGGATGGACCATTTCCATGTCGAGCGACACCACGGGCGGCTCGCCCCAGTCGAACGAGATGGAGGCGTTATGGCCGTAGCGCAGCAGGTCCGGCCGCAGCGACAGCTCGGCCGAAGAGGCGATCAGGTCATTGATGTTGCTGTCCTGATGCGTGTGCACATAGCCGATAATCACGCTGGCATTGGTGTAGAATAGCTCGCTCAGGAAAGGGCGCAGGCATTCGGCCAGCGCGCGCTCATAGACCAACATTCCGAGTTCGCCCACGGTGTCCCGGTTCAGGAAGGCGTTATTTGCTCTGTGCATGAGAGCCTCGCGAATAGATGAAGTATAGGATTTTGGCGACTGGCCGATAAAACTCTTGCGGGATCCACTGATCCACCTGCACCGCATCGTACATGGCGCGGGCAAGCGGCTTGTCTTCGATGATCGGAATATCGTGCCGCTCCGCGATCTCGCGGATCTTGAGCGCGATGAGGTCCGTACCCTTCGCAACCACCAGCGGCGCACCGCCCTTCTGGCGATCATAATACATGGCGATAGCGTAATGTGTCGGATTGGCGATGACCAGCGAAGCCTTGGGCACCGCGCTGATCATGCGCTGGCGGGCGCGCTGCATGGCCAGCGAGCGCATGCGCGCCTTGACCATGGGGTCGCCTTCGGCCTGCTTGTGCTCGTCCTTCACTTCCTGCTTGGACATGCGCAGTTCGGCGCGCCAGTGGAAGCGTGACCAGACGAGGTCCAGTGCCACCAGAACGATGGTGGCCACGCACACCGCCGAAACCAGACGCACCGCCAGCGACAGCATCACCGAGGGCAGCAGCAGCGGCTCGCTGTACATGGCGTTGATGACGCGCCCCTGCTCGGAATAGAGCAGCACGCCGCAGATGATGGCGATGGCCAGGAACTTGAAGGTGGACTTGCCGAACTCGATGAAGCCCTGCTTGCCGAAGATGCGGCCCGCCCCGCTCACCGGATTGATCCGGGAGAACTGCGGCTTGATGCGCTCCAGCACGAGGCGGGGCGTGTTCTGGAACAGCGAGGCGATGAGGCCGGCGGCACCCAGCACCAGAACGGCGGGCAGCAGCACCTGACCCATGAGCATCAGCACGCCCCAGCCGAGAGACACCGCGTCCTCGGTGGAGTTGAGCCTGAAGCCGGCCGGGTCGTCGAGGAAGTGCGTCAGTTCGGTGGTCAGCACGCGGACCGGATTGATGACGAAGAAAGTCAGCACCGCGAGTATGCCGAGCATGCCGGCAAACAACGCAGCTTCCCTCGAGAAGGGGACGTTGCCCTTCTCGAGGGCATCGGAGATCTTCTTCTCCGATGCTTCTTCTGTTTTGCTTTCCTTGTCGGTATCGTCAGCCATTCCGACTTTCCGCTATCGGACGTAGGGTTCGTCGTCGTTGCCGGTATTGATCTCGATCTCGCCACGGCCCGCCATATCGAGGGCCATGTCGGTGATCGTCCGGCGGGCGTCTGCCACCTCCTTCTGCGCGGCGGGCTCGCCGCTGGACAGTTCCTGCTCCACCATACGCCGCACGCGCGAGCCGAGCGACTGCAGGATGATCTCGCGGAACTCGACCTCGGTGCCCTTGAGCGCCAGGATGAGCTTGTCGTTCGGCACCTGATCGAACAGGGCCGTACGCGCCTTGGGGGTCAGCTTGACGATGTCGTCGAAGGTGAAGAGCAGGCCCTTCAGGATTTCGGCCGACTTCGGACGGGTCGCGGCGAGCGAGGAGAGCACCATCTCCATGTCCTCGCGCTCCATCTTGTTGATGATGTCGGCCATGCGCGCATGCGGATCGGCGCCGGCATTGCGCGAGAAGTTCATCATGAAGTCCTCATGAATGGTCTTCTCGATCACCTGCATGGTGGCATCGACGATGGGCTTGAAGGTCAGCATGCGCCGCATCAGGCCGTTGCGCTTGTCGGCCGGGATGTGGCTCATCACCTTGGCGGCGCAGGACGGGCGCACCTTGGAGAGGATCAGCGCCGCGGTCTGCGGATGTTCCTTCATGATGTAGGTGGCGAGGATGTTCTCGCTCACCGTGGAAATGCGATCCCAGATCGAATGATTGGCTGCGCCCAGCAGCTCGTTCATGATCTCGGCGATCTGGTCCGGCGGCAGCACGCCGGAGAGCAGGCGCTCCACGTCCTGCGCGGTGCCCACGAGGTTGGCGCCGACCACGAAGCTGGTGGCGAATTCCTCGATCAGGTTTTCCACCGTCTGGGTGGACATGGGCCGCAGATCGGCGATGGCGCGCGTGACGAGCCGGATTTCCTCCGGCTCGAAGTGCTTGAGGATGCGGTTGGCCATGGGGGTGCCCATGGTCATGAGCAGCGCCGCCACCTTGTCGGTGCCGTGCAGCGGCTTGGACTTACCCGTAAGAGGAAGAGGCGCCATGGCTCCAGCCGCCATCAATTATTGTCCGAACCCGACGGTCCGACGATTTCGGTCAGTGTGACGCCGAAGCGCTGGTTGTCGTCTTCCACGACCATCACTTCGCCACGGGCGATGATGCGGCCGTTCACGACCACGTCCACGGGCTCGCCCACGCGGTGGTCGAGGGGGACGATGGCGCCGCGGCCGAGCTTCATCAGATTGGCCACCGGCATGCTGGCGGAGCCGAGCACCACCTGGAGCAGCACCGGGATGCGCATCACCGATTCGAGGCCACGGCCGTTGCCGATGGTCTCTTCCTTCTCGCTCAGGGACTTGGCGAACAGGGCCTCGTCCTGGGCGGCTTCCTTGCCCTGGTCATCGCTGGCCATGGTGAACTCCTGTCAGAGAATGGGGGGATCCGGCCGGTATCACGCGCGCTGCGGCAGCGCGGCGACGTCGGCGGAGCGCTCGATCTCGCCGTCCCGCACGAGGCGGGTGCGGCGGGCGGCGGCGTTGCGGCTGTCGATCTCGGCGATGGCCGCGTGGGCCTGTTCGATCTTGCCGCCGAGCGAGAACAGCAGTTCCCGGCCGTCGGTGTTGAGCGCCGCGATCGCCTGATGGGCGGTGATGAGAGCGGCGGAGCTCTCCTTCAGGATGCGCTCGTAATGGGCCTGATGGGCCTCAAGCGCCTTGAGCTTGCGATAGACGACCACCACGCAGGCGGTGGTCATCACGAGCGCGACCAGAAGCACCAGGTCAACGGGGAAGGATATCATCGAGGAACTCCTGGTTCTGGTTGATCTGGTCTTCCACCCGCAGCACGTAGGAGCCCTCGGCCTGGCCGAGATGGCACCAGAACAGCGGCTGGTCGGCGCTCTCAAGCTTCACCATGCTGCGCGGCGAAGCCTGCAGCCGGAGGACCTGGCCCACCTTGAAGTCGGCGATCTCGCCGAGCGGATAGTGTCGCTCCTCGAGGATTGCGCGAACCTGAACCTGCGTGCGGTTGACCTCGTCGCGGATCTGCTTGGTCCAGATCGGATCACGGCCGGAGGTCTCCTGCGGCGTGGTGCGCGAGAGCGCCTGACGCATGGGGGTGAGGGCCGACTGCGGGATGATGACGAACATTTCGCCACCGCGGTTCAGCGCCTGCAGCAGGAACTTGGCGGTCACGGCCAGATTGTTGCGGCGGCCGATGACCGCGAAGTCCATGCGGGTTTCCTGCCGCTCGAACTTGAACTGGGTGTCGCTGACCATGGCGAAGGCGCTGTGCAGCGCCTTCTGCATCTGCTCGAAGATCGCCTGCGCGATGCGCAGCTCGATGTTGGAGAAGCCGCGCTCGTCTTCCACCGGCGGCTCGGAGCCATCGGCGCCGAACAGCGCCTCGATCATGGTGAAGACGAAGTCGCGGTCGAAGCCGACGATGATGTGGCTGTCCCACATGGGCACGTGATAGATGCCCGCGACCGCCATGCCTTCATACATTTCCAGCGCGTCGCCGATACGGCCGGTCTCGATGCTGGAGAGGGAGTAGAAGGCCTGGGAGGCGGCCAGCTGGCGCAGACCCTCGGCGCAGAGCGTGCCGAGGCGGTCGAACACCACGTGCAGCATGGGCATGCGGTCGATCGAGAGACCGGCCGCATCCAGCAGCATGTCGCGGATGTCCTGATGGGAATGGGCGGCGTTCATGGATCAGGCGGCCTGCTGCTGGGGCGGGGCGTTGGACGAGGGCACGTTGGAGATGGCTTCGCTCTCCACTTCGTCGATCGTCGGGCGCTCTTCCTCGGTGATGGTCTTGCGGCCATGCTCCAGGGCGATCTGCGGCAGGGCGCCGTTCATGAAGGCGATCAGCGTCTGCTTCACGATGACGAACGGCTGGCACTGCTTCTCGCGCACCGACTTGATCTTGTGCGCCAGCGGGGAAACGATGGCGTAAGACGAGTAGATGCCGACGAAGGTGCCGATGAGCGCCGAGCCGATGTAGTGGCCGAGGATCTCCGGCGACTGGTCGATGGCGCCCATGGCCTTCACGATGCCGAGCACCGCGGCGCAGATGCCGAGCGCGGGCAGGGCCTCGGCGACGGTGTTCAATGCGCTGTAGGGCTTGAGCTTGGACTTCTTGATGGTGGCAATCTCCTGCTCCATCAAGGCTTCGATCTCGTGCGACTTGGCGTTGCCGATGATGATCAGGCGGGCGTAGTCGCAGATATACTGGGTCAGCTCCTTGTCGCGCAGGATGGTGGGGAAGTGCGCGAACAGGCCGGAGTTGGCCGGATCGTCGATATGCGCTTCCACCTCGTTGCGCGGCTTGGACCGCACTTCACGCATCAGCGCATAGAGCAGGCCGAGCAGCGCCAGGAAGTCCTTGCGCTTCGGGGCGACGCCGGACAGGGCGTGCATGATGGCACGGCCGGTGTCCTTGATGACGCCCATGGGATTGGCAATGAGGAACGTGGAAAAGGCGATACCGCCGATGATCACGTACTCGAAGGGCTGCCACACCACGTCCAAGTGTCCGCCCATGGCCATGAAGCCGCCGAAGGTGGCGGCAAGGCCGAGGACAATTCCGATCAAGACGCTCACAGTGAGGCCTCCCCTGTTGGTCGTCTAACCCTCTAGGTGACGTGCATTGCGCGAAGCTGGATTGTCCTGATCCTTCTGTTGCGTCAGCCAAAGGCAGGCTCGGACAAGCTTGGGATGTGAGGGTCCGCTTCAGGCGCGCAAAGTGTGCCTGCTGCCTGTCGTTTCCGTCGACCGTCCTCAAAGGTCGGGTCCGGGATGGCGGGTTGCCCGTCCCTTTATGCCGGTGCCGCATCGCGCCAGCTCTCCGGAGGCTGACATGTCCAACGGCCTTTATGTGGCCCTTTCCGCTCAGGTGACGACGGAAAAGCGCCTCGCCACTATCGCAAACAATCTCGCGAACATGAATACCCCCGGTTTCCGCGCCGAGGAGGTCAAGTTCGAGAGCATCATGGCGGAGAAGGGGGCCAAGGACATCCAGTTCGCCGGCGTAGGCGAGAGCTATACCTCCCGCAAGACCGGCCCCGTCACCTTCACCAACAGCCCGTACGACGTGGCGATCGAAGGCAACAGCTGGCTGGCCATCCAGACGCCGGACGGCACCGCTTATACGCGCGACGGCCGCCTCAAGGTGCAGGCCGACGGCCGCCTGACCACCGTCAACAATTTCAACATCCTTGATCAGGGTGGCACCGCCATCCTGGTGGACCCGGATCAGGGCACGCTGGCCATTGGTGCCGACGGCTCCATCAACCAGAACGGCAACCGGGTCGGCACCATCGGCATGTACGAGATTCCGGCCAGCGCCAAGCTGACGCGGCATGCCAATGCCTCGGTCATTCCCGACCGGCCGGCGACGGCGGTGCAGGACTTTAATTCCAACGTCATGCGCCAGGGCTATGTGGAAGGCTCCAACATCGACCCGGTCATGGAGATGACCCGCCTCATCACCGTGCAGCGCGCCTTCGAGAGCGCGGCGAGCGCGATCCAGGAGCAGGAGACGGCGCATACGGACGCCATCCGGGCGCTTGGTCCCCAGTGACGCCACTGACTTGAGCCAGAGACGGATCGAGGTCGCCGGATGAATGCCCTGGTGCGATTGCAGGCCGCGGTGGAATCGGCGCTGGAAGATGTGCCGCCGCTGCGCGTGGGCGGCACGGTGCGCGAGGTGACGCCCACCTTCTTCCGGGTGAGCGGGCTGTCCAGCCATCTGCGCCTGGGCGATCGCGTGGGCATCGACCATGAGGGCCGCACGCGGATCGGCGAAGTGGTGCGCGTGGACGATGCCGGCGCCTCCATCAAGCCGTTCGACGAGCGGGTGCCGGTGGGCATCGGCGAGAGCGCCTATCGCGTCGGCACCCTTGGTCTCAGCCCGGATCCGTCCTGGAAGGGGCGGGTGATCAATGCGCTGGGCGTGCCGCTGGACGGCGCCGGCCTGCTGCCGCGCGGTACCAAGCGCATGCCCATGGATGCCGAGCCGCCGCCGGCCATGCTGCGCCAGCGCATCGACAAGCCGGTCAAGACCGGCGTGCGGGTGGTGGATCTGTTCACCCCCATGTGCCTTGGCCAGCGTATGGGCATCTTCGCGGGCTCGGGCGTCGGCAAGTCCACCCTTCTGTCCATGCTGGCCCGCAGCGCCTCCTTCGACACCATCGTGGTGGGGCTGGTGGGCGAGCGTGGCCGTGAGGTGCGCGAATTCCTCGAGGGGCCGCTGGCCTCCAATCTGCATCGCTCCGTGGTGGTGGTTTCCACCAGCGACGAGAGCCCGATGATGCGCCGGCTGGCGCCGCAATCCGCGCTGGCGGTTGCGGAGTATTTCCGCGATCAGGGCGAGTCGGTGCTGCTCATCCTCGACAGCGTCACCCGTTATGCCCATGCCGCCCGCGACGTGGCGCTGGCGGCGGGCGAGCCGGCGGTGGCGCGCGGCTATGCGCCGAGCGTCTTCTCGACTCTGCCCAAGCTGCTGGAGCGCGCCGGGCCGGGGCCGGAGGGCACCGGCAACATCACCGCCGTCTTCTCGGTGCTGGTGGACGGTGACGACCATAACGATCCCGTCGCGGACGCCATCCGCGGCACGCTGGACGGCCATATCGTGCTGGACCGCGCCATTGCCGATCAGGGGCGATTCCCGGCGGTCAATGTGCTGGGCTCCATCTCCCGTCTCGCCGACCACGTCTGGAGCAAGGACGAGCGCGATCTGGTGCGGCGGCTGAAGAGCATGATCGCCCGCTTCGAGGACACCCGCGACCTGCGCCTCATGGGCGGCTATCAGGCGGGCAGCGATGCGGAGCTGGATCAGGCGGTGCAGCTGGTGCCGAAGATCTACGACGCCCTGCGGCAATATAGCGATGCCGCGCCCTCCATCGACTGTTTCACCGAGCTGGCACAGGCCATCCGGTGATCTCCGAGGTTGCCTTCCCTGGGGAGGGTGGCAGCCTCGCACAAGCTAGTCCGTCCATTTTGCCAACGGGTACCAGACACAAGGGCCGAGATGCGCCCGCATCATCAGGAGTTTTTCCATGAGCCTTTATGGATCGCTGCGCACCGCCGTGTCCGGCATGAATGCCCAGTCCAACAAGCTCAGCGCGATTTCAGATAATATCGCCAATTCCAGCACCAGCGGCTACAAGGCCGCCTCGACGCAGTTTTCCACCCTGATCGTCGACGGCAGCGTCTCCGAATATAATTCCGGCGGCGTGAACACGACCATCCGCTACGAGATCTCCACCCAGGGCACCACCACCTCCACCTCGTCCAACACGGACCTCATGGTGTCGGGCGATGGCTTCTTCCTGGTGCAGAACGATGCGGGCGAAGTGTTCCTCACCCGCGCCGGCAACTTCCAGGTGGATGCCAACACCGGCAACCTGGTGAATGCGGCCGGCTACACCCTGCTGGCCTATGACATCAGCGGCGGGCAGGACCCGCAGTCGGTGGTGAACGGCACTGCCAACCTGGTGCCGGTGAACATCGGCAACATCGCGCTGGCCGCCATGCCGACCTCCTCGGGGTCGATCACCGCCAACCTGCCGTCCAATACGGAAGTGACCACGGGCGACACCCCGGCAGACAATTCCAACACGTCCACCTACGACTACAAGTCGTCGGTTTCCACGTACGACAACCTCGGCAACGAGGTGATCCTGGACGTCTATTACACCAAGACCGCCGACGCCGTTGCGGCGGATCCGAGCGCGGTTCCCCCGGTTGTGGCGTCCGACGCCACCTGGGAGATGACGATCTATAATCAGGCGGATCGCACCTCCTCGACGTCTCCCTTCCCGTACTCTTCTGCCGCTCTGTCCTCCCAGTCGGTGACTTTCGGCAGCACGGGCACGATCAGCTCCACCCCCACCGCCACCTTCACTGTGCCCAATGGCGGGGCGGTGACGGTCAATCTGAGCGGGATGACCTCGCTGTCCACCGACTACAGCATGACCGCGCCCATGAACGGCAATGCGCCGAGCGCGGCTTCGGACGTGAAGGTGAATTCGGACGGCACCGTCTATGCCGTGGACGGCAGCGGCAACACCATCAATCTCTACAAGGTGCCGCTGGCGACCGTGCAGAGCCCCGACAATCTGACCCCCGTGTCCGGCAACGCCTATCAGGTGAACCTGAATTCGGGTGCCCTGCAGGTGGGCTTCGCCGGCGACCCCGGCTACGGCGCCATCAAGTCCAACTCGCTGGAAGCCTCCACCGTCGACATCGCCTCGGAGCTGACCGAGATGATCGTCGCCCAGCGCGACTACACCGCCAACTCCAAGGTGTTCCAGACGGGCACCGAGTTGCTCGACGTTCTCATGAACCTGAAGCGTTGATCTTCTCGCTCTCCTGCCGGATCTGGTGACAGCTATGAGTCTTACAGCCGCGTTCAACACAGCGAAGAACTCGCTGAACAATACGTCGACGCAGCTGTCGACATCAGCCCGCAACATCGCAGGCGCGGGCGACACCACTTACTCGCGCAAGAATGCGACGCTCGTCACCGGCGTCGACGGCTCGACCAGCGTTACCGTGAGCCGCGCCACCGATGCGGCGCTGTTCGCCAAGATGCTGGCCGCAACCTCCTCCAGCGCCGAGCAATCGGCGCTGTTGACCGGCCTCACCACCCTCGCCTCGACGGTGGGCGACACCGAGGACGATGCCTCGGTGGCGGCCAAGCTGACCGCTTTCAATACCGCGCTGGACACCTATGCCAACGCGCCTGACGACAACACGCTGGCGCAGGCGGCGATCACGGCGGCGGAAGACCTCGCCACCGCACTGAACACCTCCACGCAGACGGTGCAGAAGGTCCGTCAGGACGCCGATGCCAGCATCGGCACCGCAGTCACCACCGTGAACGACCTGCTGAAGCAGTTCCAGACGCTGAACGACACCGTCGTCTCCGGCACCGTGAAGGGCTTGGACGTCACCGATGCTCTCGACCAGCGCGACGCCGTTCTGGCGCAGCTCTCCGAGCAGATGGGCATTACGGCCGTTACCCGCAGCAACAATGACGTCGCGATCTATACCGACAGCGGCGTCACCCTGTTCGACAAGTCCCCGCGCGAAGTGAGCTTCACCACCACGGCCGCCTATGACGGTACTGTCACCGGCAATGCGGTGTTCGTGGACGGCGTGGCGGTGACGGGTGCCAATGCGGCCATGCCGCTTCAGTCGGGCGCCATCGCGGGTCTGGCGGAGCTGCGCGACGTCGTCACCGTGACCTATCAGGATCAGCTGGACGAAGTCGCCCGCGCCCTGATCGATGCCTTCTCCGAAGGCACCACCTCGGGTCTGTTCACGAACGGCTCCAACACTGCCGTCCCCACCACCCTGACCAAGAATCTCGCTGCGACCATCAGCATCAATTCGGCGGCGGTCGCGGCTGAAGGGGGCTCGCCTCTGGTGCTGCGCGACGGCATCAGTGTCGATTACAACACCGATGATGCCGCGAGCTACTCCGGCCGTCTGACGGCGCTGCAGACCGCGCTCAACGCGCAGCGCTCCTATTCCGGTACGACGTCGCTGACCAACAACGTCAGCCTCGCCAGCTTCGCCTCGAACTCGGTGAGCTGGCTGGAAGGCATGCGCAAGAACACCAACACGCTGGCGGAATCGCAGGCGACGGTGCTCTCGCAGGCGTCCACCGCTCTGTCCAACGCCACCGGCGTGAACACCGACCAGGAGTATGCGCTGCAGCTGGAGCTGGAGCGCAGCTACCAGGGCGCGTCCAAGCTCCTCGGCGTGGTGCAGAGCCTCTACGATTCCCTCTTTGCCGTGATCAAGTGAGTGGTGCCATGAAGAGCAGCTACATCTCCACTCTCACCATGACGATGTCCTCGATGACATCGATCAAGAAGCTTCAGAACGAGATCACCGACAAGAGCACGGAGATCTCCACCGGGCGCTATGCCGATCTCGGCCTGACGCTCGGCGTGCGCACCTCGCTGAGCATCGATCTGCGCAAGGAATACAGCCAGCTCAACGGTCAGCTGGATTCCAACGTGCTGACCCAGGCGCTGATGACCCGCACCCAGACCGGCCTGACGGCGGTTCTGGACTCGGCCAGCACCTATCAGACGACCCTGCTGAGCAGCCAGGCCTCCGCCACCACCGTCACCCAGATGGCGATGGAAGGGCAGGCCTCGCTCTCGAACCTGATCGCCGCCATGAACACCACGGACGGCACGCGCGCCGTCTTCGGCGGCATCAATTCCGGCGAAAACGCCATGAAGGATTTCGAGGACGGCGCGCAGGCCGCCCTGGAACAGTCGTTTGAGGATTACTTCGGCTTCCCGATGACCGACACCGAGCAGATGGGGGAAATCTCCGGCGCTCAGATGGACGCATTCCTGAAGGATAGCGCCACCGGCTTCGCCAGCCTGTTCACCGACGCCAACTGGAGCGGGACGACCGGGCTCTGGTCGAATGCCTCCGATCAGGTGATCACCAAGCAGATCACGTCGACCGAGAGCGTAACGGCGTCGGTTTCCGCCAACAACACAGCCATACGCCAGCTTGCGATGGCATACACAATGATGGGGTATCTGAATATCACATCGTTGAACGATGAAGCGCTGCAGACGGTCATGGACACCGCCCGCGCTAGCCTCAGCTCCGGCATGACCGGAGTGACCAATGCTGCCTCGGCCATCGGTGTGTCCCAGAACCGGACCACCAATGCCACCGATAACCTCGAAAAAACGCTGGACGTGGTGTCGTCGCGTATCACCTCGCTGGAAAGCGTGGATCCAGCCACGGCCAAGACGGAGCTCGATACGCTCACCAATCAGCTCGAGATGAGCTACTCGGTGACGACGAAGCTGCTGTCGCTCACCATCATGGACTACGTCTGAAAATAAAACAGGAGCGCCGCGATGTACAAATTCTCCTACGCGGAAATCTTGGAAGACTCGAGCTCCGAGGCTCGCCTGCGGGAGCGGGACGCCTTCGACCGCGCGCTGGAACTTCTCGCCGCTGCCGAGCAGGCCGGTCCGGCCTCTTCCGAGAGCCGCGCCGCCATGCTGTTCCTGCAGCGTCTCTGGGGCGTACTGATCCGCGATCTGGTGGAGGCCAGCAACGAGCTGGCGCCGAACCTGCGTGCTGATCTCGTCTCCATCGGCCTCTGGGTGATCAAGGAATCCGATCGCGTCCTCAACCAGACGTCACAGAACTTCGCGGCGCTCATCAGCGTCAACCGCAGCATTCGGGATGGTCTGCAATGAGCAAGTCCATGCAGCTCACGCTGCGTCCAGGCGAACGCATCTTCATCAATGGCGCCGTTCTGCGCGTTGATCGCAAGGTGACGCTCGAACTGCTGAACGATGCCACCTTCCTGCTGGAAGGGCATGTGATGCAGGTGGAAGACACCACCACGCCGCTCCGGCAGCTCTATTTCGTCCTGCAGGCGATCCTGATCGATCCCCGCAACGCGGAAGGTGCGCGGCACCTGTTCCACCGCCAGTGGGCGGCGCTGTCGCAGAGCTTCAAGAATGCCGAGATTCTCGCGGGCCTCGACAATATCGCCCAGCAGGTGATCGCCGGGCGCACGTTCGAGGCCCTGCGCACCCTGCGCGGCCTGTTCCCGCTGGAAGACTCCATCCTCAACGGCAATGCCACCAAGGCGGCGTGAGCCTAAACCCGGCGAAGACGGCTTCGCGCAACCTTCGCCGGGCACAAAGGACGCAAAGGAGAGCCGGACATGACGACCGTATCCAGCGTGAACTCGACGACGACCACCACCACGTCGAGCACCACCGCGTCCCAGAACACGGTGGATTACAACCAGTTCCTCCAGCTCCTCGTCGCGCAGCTGAAGAACCAGGATCCCACCGAGCCGATGGACTCGACCCAGTATCTCTCGCAGCTGGCGTCGTTCTCGCAGGTGGAAGCGCAGACCAACACCAACAACAAGCTGGATACGCTGCTCACCTCCACGGCCCTCCAGACGGCGGACAGCGCCATCGGCCGTACGGTGACGAGCGCCGACGGCTCCGTGAGCGGTGTGGTGAAGTCCGTGACCCTGGTCTCGGGCAGCAATCCGGTCGCCACCCTGGCGGACGGCACCACGCTCACCCTCGACTCCGGCGTGACCATCAGCGGATGAACGAGGCCGATGCGCTGGACGTGGTCCGCAGCGCCATCTGGACCATCCTTCTGGCAGCTGGCCCGGCTGTTGCCGCGGCCATGCTGGTGGGCGTGCTGATCGCTTTGATGCAGGCGCTGACCCAGATCCAGGAAGCGACCCTGACCTTCGTGCCGAAGATCGTGGCGGTGCTCGTGGTGTGCGCGATCACTGGCTCCTTCATGGGCAGCCAGATCATGACCTTCACCGAAGAGATCTACGGCCGCATCGCAGGCGGCTTCTAGAGGCGCTTTCGCCTCCGGCCCGGATGGGCCTCTCAAGTCCCGCGCGGCATGTCCGGGCGGGCCATCTCTCCAGGGCGTCGGCACCAGAGCCGGATCGGTTCGGATTGCATCAATCTGACCCGTGAATCCGCCTCTAGTCGTTCATAGAGAACGTCTTTCGATTTCGATTGCGGAGCAGTCAGAATCGAACGTGCTCTAGGCCGGCACTCGCAAATGCAGCCGGACGAGCGTCCGGCCCGCCGCTTCCGCGCAGGAGACGGCGGGATTGCGATCCCAGGCGTCATGAGGACGTCGCGCGCAGAGACAGGGAGCCTCGCCCGCAGGAGCAGAGGCCCCGAGGGCAACAGGCATGACCGACATTTCCTTGTCCGCTACCGAGGCACGCTCACGCCGCGACATTGGCTTCGCCATTGGCGTGGTGTGCATCCTTGGCGTCCTGTTCCTGCCCATCCCGCCGCTGCTCATCGATATCGGCCTCGCGCTCTCCATGGCGCTTTCCGTGCTGATCCTCATGGTGGCGCTGTGGATCAGCAAGCCGCTGGAATTCTCCTCCTTCCCGACCATCCTGCTGATCGCCACCATGCTGCGCCTCGCGCTCGGCGTGGCCAGTACGCGTCTCATCCTCTCGCACGGCGCCGATGGCGTGCATGCGGCGGGCGCGGTGATCGCGGGCTTCTCGCAACTGGTCATGAGCGGCGACTTCGTGATCGGTATCGTGGTCTTCGCCATCCTGATCACGGTGAACTTCCTGGTGATCACCAAGGGCGCCACGCGTATCGCGGAAGTGGGCGCCCGCTTCACCCTCGACGCCATCCCCGGCAAGCAGATGGCCATCGACGCCGATCTGAACGCCGGCCTCATCAACGACAAGGAAGCCCAGACCCGCCGCTCCGAGCTGGAAGAGGAAAGCTCCTTCTTCGGCTCCATGGACGGTGCTTCCAAGTTCGTGCGCGGCGAGGCGGTGGCGAGCTTGATCACCATCGCCGTCAACATCTTCGGCGGCATCATCATCGGCGTCACCCGCCACGGCCTCGCCATCGGCGATGCGGCCGACATCTACACCCGCCTCTCGGTGGGTGACGGCCTGGTCTCGCAGATCCCCGCCCTGATCGTCTCGCTCGCCGCCGGCCTGCTGGTGTCGAAGGGCGGCACCCGCGGCTCGGCGGAAAAGGCGGTGCTCGGCCAGCTCGGCGCCTACCCGCGCGCCCTGTTCGTGTCTTCGGGCCTGATGTTCGCCATGGCCATCGTGCCCGGCCTGCCGATGATCCCCTTCGCCTTCCTGGGCGGCGTGATGGCCTTCGTCGGTTATGCCATTCCCAAGCAGCTCGCCAAGGAGCGTGAGGCGAAGGAAGCCAAGGAAAAGGCCGAGTCCGAGCGCAAGGCGCAGGAGGTCAAGGAATCGGTCAAGGAGCAGCTGAAGACCGCCGAGGTCGAGCTGTGCCTGGACAAGCAACTGGCCGGCCATGTGCTGCGCGCCAATGCCGAGTTCGGCCAGCGCATCGCCAAGATGCGGCGCAAGTTCGCCCAGCGCTACGGCTTCGTGGTGCCGGACATCCGCATCACCGAAAGCCTCAATACGCCGCCCAAGCACTATCAGCTGAAGATCCACGGCACGGTGGTGTCCTCGCAGGAAATGCGCATCGGCGAACTGCTGGTGGTGACAGGCGACGGCAACAAGCCCGATGTGCCCGGCGACGAGGTGCGTGAGCCCGCCTTCGGCATGAAGGCCATGTGGATCGCGGAAGCCTATACGGGCGAAGTGCGGCGCGAGGGCTTCACGCCGGTGGACAATGCCACCGTGATCCTGACGCACATGAGCGAAGTGATCGCCAACAACCTGCCGCAGCTCCTGTCCTACAAGGACATGCGCCTGCTGCTCGATCGCCTCGATCCTGAATACAAGCGCCTGATCGAGGACATCTGCCCCGCGCAGATCTCCTATTCGGGCCTGCAGGCGGTGCTGAAGCTGCTGCTCTCCGAGCGCGTCTCCATCCGCAACCTGCATCTGATCCTGGAAGCCATCGCCGAGATCGTGCCCCACGCCCGCCGTTCCGAGCAGGTGGCCGAGCATGTGCGCATGCGCATGGCCCAGCAGATCTGCGGCGATCTCGCCGACGGCGGCGTGCTGCGCGTGCTGCGCCTCGGCAGCAAGTGGGACCTGACCTTCCACCAGAGCCTGAAGCGCGACGCCAAGGGCGAGGTGGTGGAGTTCGACATCGACCCGCGTCTGGTGGAGCAGTTCGGCACCGAAGCCTCCGCCGTGGTGCGCGACCACATGAAGGAGGGGCAGCCCTTCGTTCTGGTGAGCGCGCCCGATGCCCGCCCCTATGTGCGCATGATCATCGAGCGCATGTTCCCGTCCTTGCCCGTGCTCTCCCATGTGGAGATCGCCCGCGGCGTCGAGATCAAGTCGCTCGGTAGCGTCTCGTGATCCCGCTCCACGATGCGGTGCTGAGCGCCTTTCTGGTGTTCTGCCGGATCGGCGGCTGCATGATGCTGATGCCGGGCTTCGCCGGCCACCGCATGCCGGTGCGCATCCGCCTGTTCCTGGCGGTGGGCATCTCGCTGGCGATCCTGCCGCTGCTGTTCGCCGACATGGCGGAATTCGTCCAGAAGTCGTCCCGCGCCTCGCTGATCCTGGCCATCGCCACCGAGCTGGCCACGGGCGGCATCATCGGCTTCCTGGCTCGCGTCTTCTTCCTGATGCTGCAGACCATGCTGGTGGCCATGGCCCAGTTCATCGGCCTGTCCATGGTGATGGGGCCGGCGGACGACGACGAACAGCTGCCGCCCATCGCCACCCTGCTGGCGCTGACCGCCACCACGATGATGTTCATCACCGATCAGCATTACGAGCTGCTGCGGGGCATCATCGCGTCCTATCGCCAGATCCCCATCGGGGTCGGATTCGGCGGGCGGGGGGCCTTGATGCAGGTCACGGACCAGATGTCCGCCGCCTTGATGCTGGGCATGCGGCTGGCGAGCCCCTTCCTCGTCTATTCGCTGATCATGAATTTCGCCATCGGCCTCATCAACAAGATGACGCCGCAGATCCCGGTGTTCTTCATCGCCACGCCCTTCCTCATGGCGGGTGGCATGCTGCTGCTCTATGCTCTGTCGGACCAGCTTCTGGTCGCTTTCGTCAGCGCGTTCGGTGTGTTCCTGCGGCTGGGGTCGCCATGAGAACGCGGGACCACATGAGGGACGCGCCATGAGGGACGCGCGATGAGGGACGCGACATGAAGGACCGGCTGCGCAAGGCCCGACGCATCGTCGCGGTGCAGGAGCAGGTGCATCGCCAGGCGGAATGGCGTCTGGCGGACATCCACCGGCAGAAGGTCGAGAACGAGCGTTTGCGCGACGAACTCATCACCACATTGAACGGCGACACCTTCGGGCCGCTGCTGGTGGAAGTGGTGGCCAAGCGCCTGAAGGCGGTGGCGGCCGAAAGCCAGCGCATCGCTGCCGAGCAGGAGCGGCAGGACGCGCGGGTGCGCGAGGAAGCCCTGCGTCTCAAGCGCGCGGAGCGCATGAAGGAAAACGTCAACCGCGACGTTGAGCGACATCAGGAACAGCTGATGGTGGCGGGTATTCTGGAAGGTGTGGCGGCCCGGCTCGCCCTCCGGAAGGAAGAAGATGGTACCGCATCAGGGGATGCAAGCCTCACATAAGCCAACGCAAGCAGACTGCCAATCGCCGGATAATCTATCGACGATTGGGCTCATGGCCATCCAACCTCCTTCCGATCTGGTTCTCGACGTGATGCAGGCGGCTGATCCCAGCCGCGCGCAGAAGGTCGCTTCGAACCTGCAGCGCCTCAGCGCGCAGTCATCGGCGGCCTCCGGGGTCTTCGATACCATGGTTGCGGGCGCCGATAACGCCTTCGCGGGTGCTGCGGGCGGCCTTGCCTACGCATCCAGCAGCGTCACGGCGCTGCACAACATGACGACGCTGGCGCGCCGCCCCGGCGCCGAGCAGATGCCCGGCGTCGAGGCTTCCGCCTCCGTGGGCAAGGACAATCCGGCCCGCAAGTTCGAGGCGATGGTGCTGTCCACTTTCGTGGAAAGCATGCTGCCGTCCAAGGCCGATCACGTTTACGGCTCCGGTTATGCCGGCGGCGTGTGGCGTTCCATGCTGGCGCAGAAGATCGGCGATCAGGTGGCCCAGGCCGGCGGCATCGGCATCGCCAAGCAGATCGCCACCCGTCATCCCGATCTCGCGGTGAGCGGCGCCAACAATGCCCATGTCCAGGCGCTCCAGTCCGCCATCGCCACGCAGGCGGCTCAGGCCGCTGCGGCATCGGCGGGCGGCGGCCGCGGTGCCGACGCGTCCGAACCCAAGCTTCCCGACGTTGCCATTTGAGGATTGAAGAATGAGCGACAAGTCCGATTCCGCTGAGAGCCTAGGCTTCTCACTCGCCGCCCAGCTGGCCTGGAGCGAGGCGCAGGCTGATACGCCCGCACTGCCGGCTGCTGCGCCCCAGCCCCCGGCCATGGCCAGCCTGCTCAGCTCGCTGGATCGCCTGGAGACGGTGGTGGACCAGGAGACCGACGCGCTTGCTGCCCGCAAGCCCATCGACCTCCAGGACATCAACCGCCGCAAGAGCCGCAGCCTGCTTGAGCTGAGCCGCGCGGCGCGCTTCCTGCCCGAGACGGTTGAGCCCGAACTTCAGGACCGCCTGCTCGGTCTGAAGCGCAAGCTCCAGCGCAATTGCGAGGTGCTCTCCATGCATCTCGACGCGGCCCGTGAGATCAGCACCATCCTCAACGGCGCGCTGCGCGCCGCCGAGTCGGATGGCACCTACACCACCCGCCTGCTCGGAGGGCGCGAAGCATGATCCGCCTGGTGATCATCGGCGTGTGGGTGTGCGCGGTCACGCTGGCATCGAGCTACGGCGCGGCCTACTGGGCCGCCGGTGCGGGCTTCGGCAAGGCCGAGGAACCCTACCTGCCGGGCCTAGAATACCGGCGCGTGCCCACCATTACCGTGCCGATGATCATCGAGGGTCAGGTCCGCGGCTATGTGATCGCCAAGCTGGTGTTCACGGCCGATGCCGGCACGCTGAAGAAGCTGAGCGTCGATCCGGTGATCTTCGTCACCAACGACGCCTTTGGCGAGATCTACACCAACGGCCGTGTCGAGGCCGGCAAGATCTCGAAGTACAATCTGAAAGACATGATGGACCGCATCAAAGAGAAGGTGAATGCGCGCCTCAACGGTCCGGTCGTGCAGGAAATCCTCGTCGACGGTATCAATTACATAGATAAGAACGACATCCGAACTGTGGCTGGTAACCAGTCGCCTTCGCGTGCGCAACCAGAAAAGGTCGAGGCCAAGTCTGGTCATTGATCTGGTGCAGGGAGTAAACGGGAGAGCGATATGAAGATTGCGGGTAAATTGTACAGTATAGTAGGCGTTCTGGGTTGTACGACGGTCCTCGTCTGCGGCACTGCCCTCTATGCGTTGCGGGAAGAATCCCGTGCAGCCGCCCTTTTGGATACCACGTCCCAGCGGGCCTTCCTCACCGAGCGCCTGAATGGCTCCGTGACCGCCGTGGTCATGGAAGCGCGCGGCATCTATGCCTCCACCGACGTGGCATCCGCCCGGCCGTTCGCAGCGGGTCTGCTGCGCGAGCTGGAGGGTATCGACAAGCTGGTCCAGTCCCTGCGTGAGCGGACCCCTCAGGAGGATCAGGCCGATCTGCAGGCGGTGATCACCGATCTCGCCGGCTTCAAGCAGTTCCGTACCGAGACCGCGCGCCTCGGCATCGAGGTGAACCCCGCCGCCGCCAACGCGCAGGGCAACACCGATGCCAACCGGGCCAATCGCAAGGCGCTTCAGGCGTCGCTTGACAAATTCACCAATGAGATCCGCGCCGATCTCGTGCCGCTGCGCGAGCGCCAGGTCTCCATGCAGGAGAACGCGCGCTTCCTGCTGCTGGGCATCACCGCCATCGGTCTTCTGATCGGCGTGTCAATTGCCCTGTGGATCGGCACCCGCACCATGAGCCAGCCTCTGCGCCGGGCCTCGGAGACGCTGCGCAAGCTCGCCTCCGGCCAGCTCGACGTGAATGTGGAGGCGCGCCGGGCCAATGACGAGATTGGCGACCTGTGGCAGTCCACCGAGCAGCTGCTCGGCGAGCTGCGCCAGGCGGAGCGCCTGCGCGCCGAGCAGAAGGAACTCGCCGCCCGTGCGGAAGGCGAGAAGCGCGAGGCCATGCATGCGCTCGCCAATGAGTTCGACCGCGAGGTCTCCGGCGTGGTGCGCACGGTTGCCGATGCGGTGAGCGTCCTGGAACGCAACGCGGCCACCATGAGCGCCTCGGCGGACGAGACCTCCCACCAGTCCACGGTGGTGGCGGCCGCTGCCGAGCAGGCGACCAGCAACGTGCAGACGGCGGCCTCCGCCGCCGAGGAGCTGGCGGCCTCCGTGCGCGAGATCAGCAACCAGGTGGCCACCGCCGCGCAGGTTGCCGGCGAAGCCACCGGTCAGGCGGAGAAGACGGCCGATGTGGCGCGTGGGCTCTCCGCCAGCGCCACCCGCATCGGTCAGGTGGTGAGCCTCATCACCGACATCGCCTCGCAGACCAACCTGCTCGCCCTCAACGCCACCATCGAGGCGGCGCGGGCGGGGGATGCCGGCCGCGGCTTCGCCGTGGTGGCCTCCGAGGTGAAGTCGCTCGCCGAGCAGACATCCAAGGCCACGGATGAGATCTCCTCGCAGATCTCCGCCGTGCAGGGCGCCACCGACGAGGTGGTCCGCGCTATCGAGACCATCACGGCGACCATCCGGAAGATCGACGACATCTCTTCGGCCATCGCCAATGCCATCGACCAGCAGGGCGCGGCGACCGGCGAGATCGCCGAGAACGTCAGCCAGGCGGCGCAGGGCACCCAGGAGGTTTCCTCCAGCATCACGGGTGTCTCCGCTGCCGCCGCCGAAACCGGGCGCGTGTCGGGAGACATCGTGCACGCCGCCACCGACCTTTCCGCTCAGGCCAACCGTCTGCGCAGCCAGGTCGACACCTTCATCGCGCGGGTTCGCGCAGCCTAGAGCACGTCCGGCTTCGATTGCTCCGCGATCAAGGCCGCAGGACGTTCTCTAAAAGAGTTAGAGGCGGATCCACGGTTCGGATGAAATCTGAACCGACCCGGCTCTAAGGGCTGCGTTCCGCGCCACGAACCGGGAGAAGACAGGCCGTCCGGCGGTTCGCCGACGGGCACCCGTCTTCCCCCAACCCTCCGCGTCGTCCGCCGGTGCCTCTGGTGCCGCCAGGTGACTGGTTCGCCAAGTCCCGGGGCTACCCCGGTGCCGGCGAATGACGCGGGGATGGAGCCGGATCGGATCAGATTGGATCAATCTGACCCGGGAAACCGCCTCTGAATCTTTGATAGAGGACGCGTTTGCGGCTTTGATTGCGATGCAACCAAAGCCGGGCGTGCTCCAAGGAATGCCAGCCCGCTGGAGTGACAGATGGACGACCTGCTGCGCGAGTTTCTGACCGAGACCAACGAGAGCCTCGACGTGGCCGACGTCGAGCTCGTGAAGTTTGAGCAAGATCCCAACAATGCTCAGATTCTGAACAATATTTTCCGTCTGGTTCACACCATCAAGGGTACCTGCGGCTTCATCGGCCTCTCGCGCCTCGCCGCGCTCGCGCACGCCGCGGAAACCCTCATGGACAAGTTCCGTGAAGGCGCCCCGGTGCAGAGCGAGCAGGTCGGCCTGGTGCTCCAGACCGTCGATCGCATTAAGGAACTGATGGCCGAACTCGAGGTCCGCGAGGGCGTCGAGCCGGAAGGCTCCGATCAGGATCTGATCAGCCAGCTGGAGATCATGGCCGAGCACGCCTTCGACGCGGTGCCCGCCGTCGTGGCGCCTCCGCCTCCGCCGCCGAAGGTGCCCGCGAAGGTGCCGCAGCAGCTTGAGCGCGAGATGCTGCCGGGCGAGATCCCGCTCGACGAGCTGGACCGCATCTTCAACGAGACCCCGGTCGATCCGCCGAAGAAGAAGGAAGTGGCGCTCGCCAAGCCCGAGCCCGCAGCGCCCGCCAAGAACACCCTGCCGGCTCCCGCCAAGGCCAAGGAGCCGACCCCCGCGCCGGCAGCGCCCGCCCGCAAGAGCGTGGCGGCGGCCGACGACGAGCACAAGGCGCCCGCCGCCCGTGGCGACGATCACGCCGGCAGCGTCTCCTCGCAGTCGATCCGCGTGAACGTGGGTGTGCTCGAGCACCTGATGACCATGGTTTCCGAGCTGGTGCTGACGCGCAATCAGCTCATGGAGATCGCCCGTCGCCAGGAGGACTCCGAATACAAGGTTCCGCTGCAGCGCCTGTCCAACGTGACGGCGGAGCTGCAGGAAGCGGTCATGCGCACCCGCATGCAGCCGATCGGCAATGCCTGGCAGAAGCTGCCGCGCATCGTCCGCGATCTGGCGCAGGAGCTGGGCAAGCAGATCGAGCTGGAGCAGATCGGCGCCGAGACCGAACTCGATCGCCAGGTCCTCGACCAGATCAAGGATCCGCTCACCCACATGGTGCGCAACTCCGCCGACCACGGCCTGGAGATGCCCGAGGAGCGCCGCGCCGCCGGCAAGCCGGAGAAGGGCACCATCCGCCTTTCGGCCTATCACGAGGGCGGCCACGTCATCGTGGAGATCTCGGACGACGGCAAGGGCCTCGACGTCGCGCGCATCAAGCAGAAGGCGCTCGACAACGGCCTCGCCACCGAGTCCGAACTGGCCAAGATGTCGGACAGCCAGGTGTTCCGCTTCATCTTCGCGGCCGGCTTCTCCACCGCCGCGAAGGTCACGAACGTTTCCGGCCGCGGCGTCGGCATGGACGTGGTGCGCTCGAACATCGAGGTCATCGGCGGTACGGTGGAGGTGCGCTCCAAGCAGGGCTCCGGCTCCACCTTCGTCATCAAGATCCCGCTCACCCTCGCCATCGTGCCGGCGCTCATCGTGGAGGCCGCCAAGGAGCGGTTCGCGGTGCCGCAGAGCGCGGTCATCGAGCTGGTGCGCGTGCAGCCCAATTCCGAGCATCAGGTCAAGCGCCTGAAGGAATCCCCGGTGCTGTGCCTGCGCGAGAAACTGCTGCCCATCGTCAATCTCGGCAAGCTGCTGGGCATGGCGCCGGAAGGCGAGGAGAACCTCGAAGATCTGCTCATCGCGGTGATGCAGGTGGGCAACCAGACCTTCGGCGTGGTGGTGGACGCTGTCTCCCACACCGAGGAAATCGTGGTGAAGCCCATGTCCTCGGTGCTGCGCCAGCTGCCCATGGTCTCCGGCTCCACCATCCTGGGTGATGGTCGCGTGATCATGATCGTCGACCCGGCCGGCCTCGCCCAGGTGGCGGCCAGCCCCGAGGAGGAGCGTACGTCCGAGCTCGCCGCCGATGCGGCCGCCCGCCTGCGCAATCAGGGTGCGACCACCTCGCTGCTGCTGCTCCGCGCCGGTTCCGGCGACGTCAAGGCGGTGCCGCTCTCGCTGGTCACGCGCCTCGAAGAGCTGGAGCTCGAGAAGGTCGAGACCGTCAACGGCCACCCGGTCATCCAGTATCGCGGCGCGCTGATCCCGCTGGTCCATGTCAACGACAAGGTGAAGCGCGGCACCACGGGCACCCAGCCCATGCTGATCTTCTCCGACGAGGGCCGCGTGATGGGCCTCGTGGTGGACGAGATCGTCGACATCGTCGAGGCCCGCCTCGACATGCAGCTGTCCTCGGATGCGCCCGAGGCGCTGGGTGCGGCGATCATCGACGGCCAGGCCACCGAGATCCTCGACGTCGGCCACTTCCTCTCCATCGCCTTCGGCGACTGGTTCGAGAGCCATGACGGGGATGACGACCGCCTCGGCAAGATCCTGCTGGTGGACGACAGCCTCTTCTACCGCAACCTCATCGAGCCGGTGCTCAAGGGCGCGGGTTACGAGGTCGTGACCTGTGCCTCGGCCTTCGACGCCCTCGAAGCCCTGACCGCGAGCCGCTTCACCGCCATCGTCAGCGATCTCGACATGCCCGAGATGGACGGCTTCCAGTTCGCCCGCGCGGTGCGCAGCGAGCCCTCCATCGCCGGCCTGCCGATCATCGCCCTGTCGAGCGACCGCTCGTCCGACAGCATCGATAAGGCCCGCGGCGCCGGCTTCACCGACTATATCGCCAAGTTCGACCGTTCCGGTCTCATCGCCGCGCTGAAGGAATTCGCCGGCACTGCCCATGGAGAGGCGGCATGACCAGCACCAGTCTCGTCATTGCACGACAGGAAACCACCGGAGCGGGTGCTCAGTATGTGACCGTGCGTATCGGGCCGCAGCTGTTCGGTCTGCCGATCGAGATGGTGCACGAGGTGTTCGTGCCCGATCACATCACCCGCGTGCCGCTCTCGACCCCCGAGATCGAGGGCGTGCTGAACCTGCGCGGCCGCATCGTCACCATGATCAACATGCGCACCATGCTGGGCCTGAAGGCCCATGCGGAGAACAAGCGCATGGCGGTCGGCATCGAGCATCACGGCGAATCCTACGGCCTGATGATCGACGAAGTGGGCGAGGTGCTGGTGCTCGAGCCCGGCCGCCGCGAGAGCAATCCCACCAATCTCGACCCCCACTGGGCGGATATCGTGACCGGCGTCTACCGCCTCAAAGGCCAGCTCATGCTCGTTCTTGACGTGGATCTGGCTCTCGGGCGCCTCAACACCGCGCGCGCCGCCTGACCGTCAGGTCGCCAATTCAGGAGAGAACCATGAAGACCTGCCTTGTGGTCGACGATTCCAGCGTGGTGCGGAAGGTTGCCCGGCGCATCCTGGAAGACCTGGCCTTCACCGTGCGCGAGGCGGCCGACGGGCAAGCGGCCCTCGATGCCTGCGACGAAGCCATGCCCGACGGCATCCTTCTCGACTGGAACATGCCGGTGATGGAGGGCCTCGAGTTCCTGCAGATCCTGCGCAAGCGCGAGGGTGGCGATGTCCCGCGCGTGATCTTCTGCACCACCAACAACGACTTCGAGCACATCACGAAGGCGATCGAGGCTGGTGCGAACGAGTACATCATGAAGCCGTTTGATCAGGACATCCTGCGCGAGAAGCTGGAGGAAGTCGGCCTGCTGGAGAAAGCCCCCGCCACATGAGCAGTCCAGCACCGGCCGGGGAACCGGCACACGTTGAAGATCCCATCCGCGTCATGATCGTGGATGACAGCGTCTTCATCCGTGGCATCCTTTCGAACTGGCTTTCCGAATCCGCCGACCTGCGCGTGGTGGCGACCCATGCCAATGGGCGCCGGGCCGTGGACGACGTGCTGAAGTCCCAGCCCGACGTGATCATCCTCGATCTCGAAATGCCCGAGATGGACGGCCTGACGGCGCTTCCCCTCATTCTGGAGAAGAAGCCGAACACCGTCGTGCTCGTGGCCTCGACGCTGACCCGCCGTGGGGCGGAAGTGTCGATGAAGGCCATGAGCCTGGGTGCCGCCGATTATGTGCCCAAGCCCGACGCGGGCCGCGGCATCTCGGCCGCCGACGAATTCCGCCGCGACCTGACGGCCAAGGTCCGCAGCCTCGGCCAGCGTGTGCGCCGCCGTGGCGGCCTGCCGCGCGTGACCGCTGCGGCCGCCGCTGCCGCGCATGCCGCCCCCGCCGCTGCGCCCGCCTCCGTGCGGCCGGTGGCCGAGCGCTCCGCCGTCGAGCGTGCCGCGCCCGCCACTTCGGCGCTGCTGCAGAAGAAGGTCAACGACAAGCGCCGGCCCTATTCCATGGCGCCGGTGAGCATTCTGGCGGTGGGTTCCTCCACCGGCGGTCCGCAGGCGCTGACCCGCCTGTTCACCGACATCGGGCCGAACATCGGCAGCGTGCCGGTGGTGATCGTCCAGCACATGCCGGCCACCTTCACCGCCATTCTGGCGGAGCATGTGGGTCGCGCCGCCGGCCGTCCGGCCGCCGAGGGCGTGGACGGCGAGGTGCTCAAGCCCGGCCACATCTATATCGCACCCGGCGGCAAGCACATGCTGCTGGAGAAGGTGGGCGCCGACAAGGTGATCCGCCTGAACGACGGCCCGCCCGTCAATTTCTGCAAGCCTGCTGTTGATCCCATGTTCGATACGGTTGCGGAGCTTTACGGCCGCAACGTGCTGTCCGTGGTGCTCACGGGCATGGGCAGCGACGGCGCCAAGGGCGCCGGGCGCATCGCCGATGCCGGTGGCAGCGTGATCGCGCAGGATGAAGAGACCAGCGTCGTTTGGGGCATGCCCGGCGCGACCGTCCAGTTGGGGAACGCTTCTGAAGTGCTCTCCATTGGCGAGATCGGTCGCAAGGTGTCCCGCTTGCTCACGGGAGGACGGGCATGATCAGCGCGACCGACTACGACTTCTTCAAGAAGTTCCTGAAGCTGCATTCGGGCCTGATCCTGTCGGACGACAAGCATTACCTGCTTGAGAGCCGGCTGGTGCCGCTGCTGCGCAAGTTCGAGCTTCCGGACTTCTCGCGCCTGGCCGCGAACCTGCGCGACAATGCCAATTCGGTGGTCGCCCAGGCGGTGATCGAGGCGATGACCACGAACGAGTCGCTGTTTTTCCGCGACAAGACGCCGTTCGAGGTCTTCACCACGGTGATGCTGCCGAAGCTGCATGCGGCCCGTCCGCCATCGGCGCCGCTGCGCATCTGGTGCGCCGCCGCGTCCACCGGCCAGGAGCCCTACTCGCTGGCCATGACGCTGAAGGAGAACCCCCACCTCATCGGCACCCGCCGGGTGGAGTTCCTCTGCACGGATCTGTCGAACGAGGTTCTGGAGCGCGCCGCGTCCGGCCGCTACAACCAGTTCGAGGTTCAGCGCGGCCTGCCGATCCAGATGCTGATGAAGTACTTCAAGAAGGTCGACGACATGTGGGAGATCACTCCCCAGTTGAAGACCGGAATGACCTTCCGCAAGCTGAACCTGCTGCATCCCTTCGTGGGGCTCGGCCAGTTCGACATCGTGTTCTGCCGCAACGTGCTCATCTATTTCGATGCGCCCACCAAGACCGATATCCTGAACCGCATCGCCAAGGTGACGGCGCCCGATGGATATCTGGTGCTCGGCGGCGCGGAGACGGTGATGGGGCTGGGCGAGGCCTACCGCCCGCTGCCGAACCAGCGCGGCTTCTATGTGCCCAACGTGCCGGCCCCGGCCAGCATGTCGGCTGCGGTGGCGAGCCGCTGATACGGTAACGCCAGACCGATATCGCGACCTGCGTTTCAACCGCCCGGATCTCGGATCCGGGCGGTTTTTTTGCGTTCCGCGCCGGGATGCGTGTCCCGGCGGCAGGTTGCATCCGTCGTTGCTACCCTGACGAAAGCTTGGGGTGAGACACCCACGCCCATGAGGGTTGCGGCATTTTCGTCGAAGCCCTTGGGACGACGCTCGAAAAACCCCACCTCGAGGTGTGAGCCTGTTCATTCGAACACAGGCACCCACCGGCACGGGATGATCTCATGTCGACAGAAAAAGACTTAAACCAGCGCCTGAGCTTCATCGGGATGGACGCCAAGCTGAAGGCCAATCTGCGCGAGGCGCGCGGGCTGGTGATCGAAGCCATGCCCGAGATCCTGGACGGCTTCTACGATCATCTCATGACCTATCCGGCGATGGCGCGGATGTTCCCGACCCCGGACGTGCGCGTTCACGCCAAGTCCATGCAGATCAAGCATTGGGATGTGATCCTCGACGGCCGCTTCGACCAGACCTATGTGGATTCCGTCTCGCGTATCGGTCGCACCCATGCCCGCCTCGGCCTTGAGCCGCGCTGGTACATCGCCGGCTACAGCCTGCTGCTGGGCGGCCTCGTGAAGGCCATCGAGACCCGCTTCAAGTCCGGCCGCTTCGACAAGACCGCCCCGGCCCGCAAGGCGGGCCTGATGCAGGCGGTGATCACCGCCGCACTGCTCGACATGGATTTCGCCATCTCGGTCTATCTGGATTCCGGCATCCAGACCAAGCAGGAGACGCTGGACCGCATGGGCGAGGCGTTCCGCAGCATCGTCACCACGGTGTCTTCCGCGGCGGGCGATCTGGAAACCACGGCGGACACGCTGGCCCGCATGGCCACCACCACCCGCCAGCTCACCGACACGGTGGCCAATTCCTCGGAGGAGGCCTCTTCCAACGTGCAGTCGGTGGCCACCGCCTCCGACGAACTGGCAGCTTCCATCGCGGAGATCGGCCGGCAGGCGCAGGAATCCTCCCGCATCGCCGGCGAGGCAGTGCAGCAGGCGGAGCGCACCGATGCGCGCATCGGAGCGCTGTCCACCGCGTCCGCCCGCATCGGTGATGTGCTCAAGCTCATCACCGCCATTGCCGACCAGACCAATCTGCTGGCGCTCAACGCCACCATCGAGGCCGCCCGCGCCGGTGAGGCGGGCAAGGGCTTCGCCGTGGTGGCGCAGGAGGTGAAGGCGCTGGCCGGGCAGACCGCCAAGGCCATCGACGAGATCGGCGGTCAGATCAATGCCATGCAGTCCGCCACCAGCGACAGCGTGGCGGCGGTGAAGGAGATCGGCCAAACCATCGAGCGCCTGTCGGGCATCTCGGAGGCCATCGCGCACGCCGTGGAACAGCAGAGTGCCGCGACCTCGCTCATCACCGTCAGCGTGGCCCAGGCGGCGCGCGGCACCGAGGAGGTGGCCACCGCCATCGGCTCGGTGCGCGAGGGTGCCGTGGGCACGGGCTCGGCCTCGGACGAGGTGCTGGGCTCGGCCCGCACGCTCAGCGCCGAGAGCCTGCGCCTCAACCATGAGGTGGAGACCTTCCTGGAGAGCGTGCGCGCCGTGTGACGCCGGACGACTTCAGCTTACAAAGCGAAACGGCCCGGGACTCATGTCCCGGGCCGTTGCCATTTCTGAAGCCTGTTTTGGTCAGATGCCGCGTTGCTTGGGCTGCGGGGCAAGAAAGCGCAGGATCAACGGACGCTGGGCGACGATGGGACCGAAGCGCGGCGTGACGTCCAGCGGCAGGCAGCCGGCGAGGCTGTTGAGCGCTTCGATGACGAAGGCCCGCTGCTCCTCCGGCCCACCGGGCAGCTTGGAGTAGGTGGCCTGCGGCTTGCCGCGCAGGCGGCCCTTGGCATCGACCGCGAAGCGCAGCGTGAGGGTTGCCTCCTCCGGTCCCGCGACGGGTTCGAGGCAAGCCTCGAAATGGGCGTCGAACATCTTCCAGTTATCAAGCGGGCCTTTGGGCGCGACCGGGCGTTCGGCGGAGCGCTCCGGCGTCGGCGGCGTCTTCGGCTGCAGACGCGGGGTCGTCGGCACCGGCATGCGCGGCGGAGCGGCATCCTCGTCCGGCAGCGTTCCGATCGAGGCGAGCCGGACCGGCGCGGCCAGTTGCGCGGCGGGGGCCGGGTTCGCGGCGGATGCGGCCCTGGCCCCGGCGCAGGCCAGAAGCATGGGTGCTGCCGTTGCGAGCGCGAGGGTGAGAGAGCGGATGAGGTGAGCGGACGGAGAAGCGGAGCGACGGCTGGAAGGACGCATGATGGTCAGTTGGTGGTTCGCAGGGGAGGAGGTGAAGACGGCACGGTGCCGCGTTCGAGATGATCCGCCACTTCCGTCAGCGCCTCGGCGAGCGCTCTGAGCTGTTCGGGATTGGCGGAAACCTGGACGGCGGGGGAGGGCAGGCCGGGGCGGGGCTTGCCCACCTCAAGGCGCAGCGCACCCACTTCGCCGCCGAAAAGAGCGGTGGTGAATCCCTGCAGCGGCCACACCTTCAGGCGGCCCTGCTCGTCCTTGTCCCATTCGTCAAAAGCCATGCGCCGGACTTTCCGGTTTGCTGAACGGACCTGAGGCCATCGCCAGAGCAATTCCCGCAGACATGCGTGCGGTTCTGCGAAGGGAATTGCGTTAACCAAGGGGGCTGGAGCGCTTCCGCGCTTCTTTGAAACACGCAGGCGCCCCAGGGAATCACGCGGGCGGCATGGCGGACAGCGGCGGGGGAAATCGACACGCCAGGCGATACGCCGGGCAACCCGGCAGCGCCGTCCGTCCGGGTCTGCAACCCAGG
The DNA here is from genome assembly GCF_014635325.1 of Azorhizobium oxalatiphilum. Taxonomy (GTDB): domain Bacteria; phylum Pseudomonadota; class Alphaproteobacteria; order Rhizobiales; family Xanthobacteraceae; genus Azorhizobium; species Azorhizobium oxalatiphilum. The sequence goes on from NZ_BMCT01000001.1 coordinate 444,015, forward strand.
GACGCGGTTCTGCCCTGTCGAGAAGGGGTTTTCCACGCACCGGCCGGCCGAAATGCCGTCCAAGTGCACGAACTGTGCGCCTCTTTCTTGCGCTGAACAATCCGTCATAAGACGATCTCTCGTGCGATACGAAAGATGGGAACAGGTGTGGCGGGAACGGCACAGCATTCCCCGTCGCTCGTATCGACGAACATTTACGGCAACGTTATAGGTGGGGCGGGGATGGGGAGCGCGTCGGCGAATTGATTTCGGTCGTTATTCCAACGAAGGATTCCGAACGCGACCTCGTTCCGGTCCTGTCCGCGCTGGTGGCCGGCGTCACCGGCGGCGTGCTGCGCGAGGTCATCCTTGTCGATGGTGCGTCCACCGACGAGACCGCGACCATCGCCGATGCGGCGGGCTGCACCTTCCTGCCCTCGGTGGGGGATGTGGGGGTACGGCTCAAGCAGGGCGCGGCGCATACGCGCGGGCGCTGGCTGCTGTTCCTCGGGCCCAATGCCATTCTCGATGAAGGCTGGCCGCGCGAGGTGAGCGCCTTTCTGGAAACCATGGAGCGTCGCGGCGGCGCCGACAAGGCGGTGGCGACCTTCCGCCTGTCCATGGACGGCTACGGCTTCCGGCCGCGCCTCGGCGAGGCGATGGCGGCGGCAAAGCTCAACGTGCTGGGCCTGCCCAAGCCGGGACAGGGCCTTCTGATCTCACGGCGCCACTACGACAGGCTGGGCGGCCATCCGCCGGGTGTGTCGGCCGAACGACGGCTCATGGCCCGCATCGGGCGCCGGCGGGTGCACGTGCTGCGCACCCGTGTGCTTCTGGCCGCGCCACGGACGGACGCGGACTGACCTTATCGCTCCGTCCGCCTCAGCGGATGGTGGCGACCACCTGCGGGATGTCCTCGCGGCGGATACCGGCGTAGGCCAGCTCGCTGTCGGACATGCGCGACATGCGCTCATAGGCGATCATCATGCGGCGGGCCTGGCCGAGGGCGGCGAAGGTCTGCGACACGATCTCGGCGAAACGGCCAAAGCCGCGACGGCCGACGGGAAGGGCGGAAGTGGTGAGAGCAGTCATCTCTTTATCTCCTCACCCAAAGGAATAATGGATATCTGTGCGGCGCAACATACACGATTGTGCATGGCAGCAATGCACGTATATGGCGACGCTCCCGCTTGGTTCGCCCAAGGCGGTAAAAAGCTGCACCGGGCAGGCTTGGTGAGATGTGCGGCGGTAATTTAATACACGCCATTCGCGGCGTGGTTGGTCTGGTTGCGATGCGGCATAAGTCCCGGCTCGGCGAGGTCGGACGAGTGCGACGGAATGGGGCGGGGGTGGATGCCGCCGGGGCGGCGCTGAGGCCCTGTTTTCGGGAAACAACAGCCTGGGACGGGGTGTGGAAAAGTTTTGACTCCCCTCTGGACCCTCGGGAATGAATTGCGTATAGAGGCGCTCTCGCAGCCACTTCGGGGTTGCACCGCTCTAAGCGGCGGGGCTTTGCTTCACGGCGAGCCAATGCTTGGGGGATAGTTCAACGGTAGAACCGCGGACTCTGACTCCGTTAATCTAGGTTCGAATCCTAGTCCCCCAGCCACTCATTTAGCCCCACTTCTTCCGTTCCCATGTGGGTCTGGCCGCCTCGGTCGGGCGCGCAGCCGGGAAATCTGTTCTCTTCCCGAGCTTCCGGATGGCGTTCCAGGCGAGCGCAGCATCGCTGGAGAGGTCGTGTTGCCGACATCGCCACCTCGCTACAGAACGAGGCCGCGGGCGCTTTCGCTCTCCCCTCTTGACCATGATCCGGAAAGCGTCGCCGGTGGAGGGCGGGCATCGTCACTCCTGCGACCTTGCGTCATCCGTGCGCGTTGCGGGGCGGTCCGCAATTGCGGTTTCCTCGGGAATGGGCGTAGTCAGCTGAACAGCGTGGGTGGCATTCCGGAGCCTTTGGATGTCCTTGTTCAGTCCCAAGCAGGATAAAGACGCCAACCGGGATCCCATGCCCGCGTTCTGGCGCGCCTGGGGCCAGCAGGAGACCATCGTCCGGCACCGTGGGGAGCCGCGCCGTGACCTCTTTCGCGAACATCCCGTCTGGCTCGCGGTGATGCCTCTGCTGCTGGACGATGCCGCCCGCCCGCTGCGCCGGGTCGCCGACATGGGCAGCGGCACCGGGATCGTGGCTGAGCACTTCGCCCGCCTCGGATATGAGGTCGTCGCCATCGAGGCCGCCGAGAGCCGGGCCGAGATCGCACGCCGCCGTCTCGCACCCTATCCGTCGGCCCGTGTCGTCGTGGGTGATGCTCTCAATCCTCCGCTGGAGGTTGGCGAGGTGGATGCCATCGTCAGCCGGAACCTGATGTGGCTGCTGCCAGATCCACCGGCGGCGGTGCAGGGCTGGCGGAACCTGCTTGCCCCCGGCGGACGGGTGGCCGCGCTGGATGCCACATGGCGCCTGCAACGCTACCGCTTCTCGCGCTTCCTGCCGCGCAAGCGGGGTAACACCGCCCCGCAGACCATGACCCGCCCGACGCCGCTGTCGAACACGCCGACGTCCGAAGCCGCCATGCAGGCCTGGTCCCAGGCGGGGCTTGAGCAGGTGCGGGCGGTGGAGCTGGGATGGCTGAGCGCGGTGAAGGACTATCGCGATCCGCTGCGGCGCATGGCGGACCGGAGCCGCTATTATGCCGTGGTCGGCGACGTTCCCGCCTGAGGCACGCTCCGCATGCCATCGGCTGCGGGCGGGGAGCAATTTCGGTTGCGCGGCAGGTGGCTTTGTGGCTACCGTTTCGGCATGGGGTTCGTCGCGATTACCCCGTGAGGCGGCAGCCGAAAGATCGCGTCCATCTTCCCTCTCCAGGGGTGGGCGCCATGCCGTCAAACACCGAGATCACATCCTCCCAGCTTCAGCGATTGATCGGCCTGCCAAACGCGCCGACGATCATCGACGTCCGCACGGCGGATGACTTCGCCGCCGATCCGAGGCTGATTCCCGCGTCCTTGCGCCGGAACGCCACCGAGGTTTCCTCGTGGGCGAGGGACATCCCGCGCCGGGACATCGTCCTCGTCTGCCAGCACGGCCTGAAGCTCAGCCAGGGGGCCGCCGCATGGCTGCGCGCCGAGGGCATCCGGGCGGAGACGCTGGAAGGCGGCTTCGAGGGCTGGAAGGCGGCAGGCGGCCTGCTGGTGAATACGGCTGTTCTGCCGCCTCGGGACCACACCGGACGGACGGTCTGGGTCACACGCGCCCGGCCGAAGGTGGATCGGATCGCCTGCCCGTGGCTGATCAGGCGCTTTGTAGACCCCGAGGCCCGGTTCCTGTTCGTCGCGCCGTCGGAAGTGGCCGCCGTCGCCGAACGCTTCGGCGCGGCCGCCTTCGACATCGGGGATACGTTCTGGGGGCACCGGGGCGAGCGCTGCACCTTCGACACCATGCTGGAGGAATTGCAGCTCTCCTCGCCCGTATTGAGCCGGTTGGCCACCATCGTGCGGGCCGCCGATACGGATCGTCTCGACCTCTCGCCCCAGGCCGCGGGCCTGCTGGCGGCATCCCTCGGCCTTTCCCGGATGTTCAAGGAGGACCTGGAGCAACTCGATGCCGGTCTGCTTCTGTACGACGCCTTCTATCGCTGGTGCCGTGATGCGACCGAGGAAACGCATAACTGGCCGTCCGGCCCGAAGTCCGCGTGAGGGAGGCGATCATGGCCATCACCACCTCGACGCGCGTCGACACGGACGAACGCCCCATCCCGACGCTGGCCGAAGCCGCCAGGGTCTGGGCGAAGATCGGCCTCCTGAGCTTCGGAGGCCCCGCGGGGCAGATCGCCCTGATGCACAAGGAATTGGTCGAGGAGCGACGCTGGATCGGCGAGCAGCGATTCCTGCATGCCCTCAATTACTGCATGCTGCTGCCGGGCCCGGAGGCCCAGCAATTGGCCACCTATGTGGGCTGGCTGATGCACCGGACGCTCGGCGGCCTGATCGCCGGCATCCTGTTCGTCCTGCCGGGCGCGGTCGTGATGCTCGGCCTCAGCATTCTGTACGCCTCCTACCGTCATGTTCCGCTCATCGAGGCCATCTTCTTCGGCGTGAAGGCGGCGGTGCTGGCGGTCGTCATCGAGGCCCTGCTGCGCATCGGACGGCGGGCCCTGAAAAACCGCTTCATGATCGGGATCGCGGTCGCGGCCTTTATCGGCATCTATGTCTTCGGCCTTCCCTTCCCGCTCATCATCCTGCTGGCCGGGCTGACGGGATGGATGGGCAACCGGCTCGCCCCGGACCTCTTCTCCGGTGGCGGACATCGCGGGAAGGACGGTGTCGAGGATGTCGAGGGCGTGATCGACCTCATGTTCGAGCGCGGCGAACTCGGCCATGCCGATCCCTCATGGGCGCGCTTTTTCCGTGTGGTGGCCATCTGGGTGCCGGTCTGGCTCGGCCCCGTCTTCCTGCTCGTCCTCATGACGGGGACGAGCAGCGTCTGGACGCAGATCGGCACCTTCTTCAGTGCCATGGCGATGGTGACTTTCGGTGGTGCCTATGCCGTTCTGGCCTACGTCGCCCAGGCGGCCGTGGAGAGTTATGGCTGGCTCGCGCCGAGTGAGATGGTCGATGGACTGGGGCTGGCGGAAACGACGCCCGGCCCCCTGATCATGGTGCTGCAATTCGTCGGCTTCCTCGCCGCCTACCGGGCTGCGGGCGCGCTCGATCCCCTGCTGGCGGGCTGCCTCGGGGCGCTGCTGACGACCTGGGTCACTTTCGCCCCGTGCTTCTTCTGGATCTTCCTCGGCGCCCCGTATGTGGAGGCCCTGCGGGGCAATAAGGCCCTGTCGGCGGCACTGACGGCGATCACGGCGGCGGTGGTCGGCGTGGTGGCGAACCTGTCCCTGTGGTTTGCCCTGCATGTGGTGTTTCGGGAGGTCCACCCCGTCGCGTTCCTCGGGATGGCTCCGAGCGTTCCCCGGCTGGATTCGATCGACTGGCGGGCGGCCCTGCTCGCGGCCGCGGCCATGGTCGCCATGCTGCGCTTCAGGGTGGGCATGCTCCCGACGCTGCTGGCCTGTGCGCTGGCTGGCGTGCTGCTGACAAGTGTTCCGGCATCGCTGTGACAGCGGACCGCGATGCAGGTGGCGATATCACCGGCTGGCCCTTTGTAACGGCGGATCGGCGCGTTCCCGTGACGCAATGGCGGCGCAGCCGTCAGGATGTGGCTTCCACGGGGGTGGTGTTGGGAAAACTGAGCAGCGGAACACCACAGCGAGCGCGATTGCGGGCGTGGAAGGTCGCGAACTCCGGGCCGGGCATGGGGCGGGCGAACAGCCAGCCCTGTCCATAATCCACGTCGTGGGCCAGCAGATAGTCCAGCTGCCCCTTCTCCTCGATGCCCTCGGCGACGATCCGGAGGCCGAGGGTCTTGGCCATGTCGATGATGTGGGCCGTCACGGTGCTGGTGGCGGCGTCGCGGTCGATGGTGCTCACGAAGGACTTGTCGATCTTCAGCGCGTCCAGCGGCAGGCTCTGCAGATATTGCAGCGAGGAATAGCCGGTGCCGAAGTCGTCGATGGCAACGATGTGCCCCGCCTTGCGGGCGCGGGCGATGGTGGAGCGGGCGGCCTCGATGTGCAGGAAGCCGCGTTCGGTGGCCTCCAGCCAGATCTGCTCCATGCGGATGCCGGTGCCCTCCAGCGCCGTGCGGATCACGGCCAGCACGCGCCCCGTCCGCAGATCGTCCGCACACAGGTTGATGGCCACATGCAGCGCGGGATCGGCGGCGAGCAGGGGAGCAAGGTCGGCAACGATGCAGTCGATCACCTGATCAGTGATGGGCAGGATGAGCCCGCTTTCCTCGGCCAGCGGCACGAACAGGTCCGGGCGCACGCGCGAGCCGTCGGGGCGGTGCCACCGGACAAGGGCCTCCACGCCGATGCAGGCGCCGGAGCGCAGCTCCACCACCGGCTGATAGTGCACCACGAATTCCCGGTTGCGCACCGCCAGCGCCAGTTCCGCCAACGGTGACAGGCGCCGTCGCGAGAGCCAGATGACGCCGGCGATCAGGCAGAGGGCGCCGATGGCGCCGATCGGCAGCAGGGTCAATTGTTGCTGGCGCAGCCCCTGAAGCATCTCGCTGCGGGGCATGAGGGCGACGGCCGTCCAGTCGCCCCGTTGCGCCATGCCGAACAGGTGGGCGTCGTCGAGCCCGTTGTCGGCATGGGCCATGATCTCGTGCACGAGCGCGGTGTCGGGAACGTTGAGCTGCGCGACGAGGGGGCCGTCCCGTGTCGCGAGGGCGAGGCCCACGCCGGGATCGATGATGATGTCCACGAGCCGCAGCGGGTCGATCAGCACGTTGTAGGCGCCCCGGCCCAGCGCCATCATCTCCTTGTCCGGATAGACGGCGGAGCGCATGCGCAGGGTGACGCCGAGCCCGCCGGGCAGGATGTAGTCGGCGGGCGCGCGCCGGGTGCCCGCCTCGAACACGCCCCACGAGGTGCATTGCAGTACGCCGTCGTGGAAATAACCCACTTCCTCGATGGTGCGGCTGCCGAAGGCCAGGCGGCGCATATGCGCGATATGGGCCGGCGAGCAGGCGGGCAACTGGCTCGCCTCCATGGTGAGCAGGATCTGGCGAGCCTCGGCGATGGACAGGTCCGCGCGGGAGATGGCGCGGCCCGCCAACGTGGCCAGCCGGTGCTGCTCCGCCTTGATGGCGAAGCTCCAGGAGGCGTAGAGCACCGCTGCAATGGGCATGACCGCGCCGACGAAGGCGAGCACCACCGCGCCGGCGATGATGCGCGATCGGCGCAGCTCGGAGACCTGCGGCGGATGGGGGCCGGATGAGGCGTCAGACGACATGGGCAGACACCGCCTTCGCTTCCGCATACCCGCGAAAGGTGCGGAAAGGGTGGTCTGCATCCAAGCATAAACGGGACCATAACCTTGCGCTAACCCTGCCGAGGGCCCGGGCTTCATATCCCCGTTTGCCATAGTGAGCCGGGGAACTGGCAGGCTGCTGCTGCCGTTGCGTCTTTAGGACAAGGAGATGCGTATGACCGAGGCACGTGTGGGACGGATCGGCCATGGCAACAGGCCTGCTGCACCCGCTGCGCCGCTTGGTGGGAGGGACGGTGAACAGGCGCGTGCGGTTTGGCCCGACAAGGTGCGGGAGCCCGATGTGGGGTTCGCGAACGACACATTCGATGACGGGGGGCTGGCGGCCATGACGGCTGCGGATCAGGCGGTGAATCCCGCCACGTTCCCGAGCTGGCGCTTCTGGGCGCTGGTCATTGGCGGCATGGCGATGGTCGGCGCGGCCGCTGTGGTGTCGCTGGCTTAAAGCGCATCGCTGATCCGGGATGGGAAAGCGTAGGGTCGTGCGTGCCGGGGAAGCGGGGCGGCCGGTGCCGCCCCTCATGTCTATGATCGCCGGTCGTCCGGCAGGCATGGTCCGGCCTTCAGGCCGCTTCCAGGGTGGCGTGGTGCGCGGTGGCGCGCAGGGCATCGAGCCAGGTGGCTACGGCGCGCCAGGCGCGCAGCTGCAGATCGGGGCTGATGGCGGCTTCAATCTGGTCCACCAGCAGTTCTGAATAATCGGTGAGGGGATGGCGCACGCTGCGGACCACCTCAATGGCGTCCGCGAGGGAGCGAACCACATGACGCTGCCCGTCCACCCAAAGGTGGAGGGTTGTCTGGAGGGGGGAGGACATGAGCGTTTTCGCTTCTCGTTGATGCAGCCTGGAACTGGATCGGCCCAGATTTCCAATCTGAGCGTTCAATCCATCTCCGAGCATTGGGAGAGGACATTCGAGAACGTCCTCCAGCGGCCGCAGAAGGGGCCTTCGCCACTTGCATGGGCGTCAGCCGGTTGAAACCGGTGGGAGCATGTCCGGCGATCTCAACGCCAAAACGTCAAGCCCCGCCAAAGGTTCCGCACCCGCCGCGATATTTTCGTCACGGCCTCCATGGCAGCCGGGGCTGGGACCGGGCTTGCGTCCTTCCATGAAAATAGAGGTATCCACAGGCCGGTGCGTGTGGTGGCGGCCTCATGCAAAACAATCGATTTTTCAGATTGATTGTAGAAAAATAACTCTCTTGATTGATGATGAAAACGGCCGATGCTGAGCCATGTAAGGAAGGCCATCATGTCCGCACCGCTCAGCAAGTCCGACGCCCCCGCCGCGCACGCGGTCCCGTCCACCCCACATCCGGTTCTGGTTCTTCTGCCCGGCCTCGCGCTTGCCGGCGGTCTGGTGATTATCGCCTATGCGCTGCGGGCGGTGCTGAACGTGGGCATGCTGAGCCCGCTGGTGGTGGCGATCTTCCTCGGCATGGCCTTTCACAATGTCATCGGGACGCCGAAGCGGGCGGTGCCGGGGGTGAAGTTCGCCATGCGGCGCATCCTGCGCGGCGCCATCGTGCTGCTGGGCTTGCAACTCACCTTCACCCAGGTGCGCACCGTCGGGCTCGACGGCATGGCCATCGTGATGGTGACGCTGGTTGCCACCTTCTTCGTCACCCGCTGGCTCGGCCGCCTCGTGGGCGTGGACGCCAAGCTCAGCGAGCTGATCGCGGCCGGCACCGCCATCTGCGGCGCCTCGGCGGTGATCGCCACCAACACCGTCACCCGCGCCTCCGATGAGGACGCCACCTATGCGGTGGCCTGCGTCACCGTCTTCGGCTCGCTCTCCATGTTCCTCTATCCGGTGATCGCGCCGCTCACCGGCTTTGATGCCCATGCCTATGGGCTGTGGGCCGGCTCCTCCATCCATGAGATCGCACAGGTGGTGGCGGCCGCCTTCCAGCAGGGGCAGTCGGCGGGCGAGTTCGGCACCATCGCCAAGCTCAACCGGGTGATCCTGCTGGCGCCCCTCGTGCTGGGGCTGGGCTTCTTCGCCACCCGCAAGGCGCGGGCGATGGGCACGGGCGGCAAGGTGGAGGCCCCGCCGGTGCCGTGGTTCATCCTCGGCTTCCTGGCCATGATCGTGGTGAACAGCTCCGGCATCATCCCGGCCACCGCCACGCCGGTGATCGCCACCGTCACCACCGTGCTGCTGGCCGTGGCGCTGGCGGCCATGGGGCTGGAGACCGACGTGCGCAAGCTGAAGGCGCGCGGCTGGCGCCCGCTGGCGCTGGGCACGCTGTCCTGGCTGTTCATCTCGGTGCTGAGCTTCGGCCTGATCTGGCTGTCCCCGAAGCTGTTCGGATGAGGATATGACGCTCGATCAGCTTCGCGTGTTCGTGGCGGTGGCCGGGCATCTGCACATGACCCGCGCCGCCGAGGCGCTCCACATGACGCAATCGGCGGTGAGCGCCTCGGTGGCCGCATTGGAGCAGTCCTGCGGCCAGCGCCTGTTCGATCGGGTGGGCCGGCACATCGAGCTGACGGCCGCCGGCAGGCTGATGCTGGGCGAGGCGCAGGCCATCCTGAAACGGGTGGGGCAGGCGCGCGATGCGCTGGCCGATCTCGCCGGCCTCGCGCGCGGCACGTTGGCGCTGCAAGCCAGCCAGACCATCGCCAATTACTGGCTGGCCCCGCGCATGCATGCCTTCCAGTGCCATTATCCCAACATCCGCCTGGAGCTGGGCATCGGCAACACCACGCAGGTGGCCGCCGCCGTGCGCGACGGCATCGCCGATCTCGGCTTCGTGGAAGGCGAAGTGGAGGAGCCGCTGATCGTGCGACGGCGCGTGCAGGGCGATGAACTGGTGCTGGTGGTGGCGGCGGATGCGCCGGTGGCCGCCGATCTGCCGGCAGATGCGCCGATCGGCGCGCAGGATCTGGCGCGGATGCCGTTTGTGCTGCGCGAGCCGGGCTCGGGCACGCGGCAGATGTTCGAGGCTGCCTGCCGCCGCATGGGGCTGAAGCCGGCGGCGGTGACGGTGGCGTTCGAGCTGCCGTCCAATGAAGCGGTGCTGAGCGCTGTGGCCGCCGGGGCGGGGGCTACCGTCATTTCCCGGCTGGTGGCCGATGCGGGCCTGCGCGCCGGCACGCTGAAGACGCTGCCGCTGAGCCTGCCGCCGCGCAGCTTCTACGTGCTGCACCATGCGGAGCGGGATCGCTCGCGGGCGGCGGAAGCCTTCGTGGACTTCGTGTGCCGCCCGCAAACGGAAGCATAATCAGGCGAAGGTGATTTCCACTTCGCCCACGCCCGCGACGCCGCCCTTGAGCACGTCGCCGGACACCAGCGGGCCGACGCCGGCCGGCGTTCCGGCGAAGATCAGGTCGCCGGGCTGGAGGGTGAAGAAGGTGGAAAGCGTGGCGATCATCTCCGGCACCTTCCAGATCATCTGGTTGAGGTCGCCGTCCTGCTTCACGTCGCCGTTCACCGAGAGCCAGATGCGGCCGGCCGAGGGATGGCCGATCTTCTCGGCGGGCACGAGGCCGCCGGCCGGAGCGGACTGCTCATAGGCCTTGGCGATGTCCCACGGGCGGCCGAGCTTCTTCTGCACCGCCTGCAGGTCGCGGCGGGTCAGGTCGATGCCGACGCCATAGCCGAACACATGGTCGAGCGCCTTCTCCACCGGGATGTCATCGCCGCCGCTCTTCAGCGCGACGATCATCTCGATCTCGTAATGCACGTCGCTGGAGAGCTTCGGATAGGGAATGGTCGAGCCCGAGGCGACGAGATTGTCGGGGTTCTTCTGGAAGAAGAAGGGTGGCTCGCGATTGGGGTCGTGGCCCATCTCGATGGCATGGTCGGCGAAGTTGCGGCCGACGCAATAGATGCGATGCACGGGAAACAGGGCATCGGATCCCACCACCGGAAGGGTGGGGATGACGGGGGCGGGGATCACATAGGCGGGATTGGCCATGGAAGGGCTCCTCACGAGACGATCCCGCTTAGAGCAATTCGGCCGCGAGTTGAAGGCGGATAACGCCCGCGACGGGCAGACTAAAGTCTGCCGCCGCTTGAAAAATCGCCTGCCTGAAGGTCAGTGATGCACCCGGAGCGGGGCTCCGGGCGCGAGGCATGCCGGGATCACTGCGCAGCGACGCCGACCCCGATGGGGCAGGAGACGCCGGTGCCGCCGAGCCCGCAATAGCCGCCGGGATTCTTCGACAGATACTGCTGGTGGTAGTCCTCGGCGAAATAGAAGGGGCCTCCGTCGATGATCTCGGTGGTGATGGGGTCGAAGCCCTTGGCCTTGAGGGCCTCCCCGTAGCGCGCCTTCACCTCTTCGGCGATGGCCTTTTCCGCCGGGTCGGCGGTGTAGATGCCGGAGCGATATTGCGTGCCGACATCGTTGCCCTGCCGCATGCCCTGCGTCGGATCGTGGCTTTCGAAGAAGAGTTTCACCAGATCGGCATAGGAGATGACGGCGGGATCATAGGCCACCAGCACCGCCTCGGTATGTCCGGTGCGGCCCGAGCACACTTCCTCATAGGTCGGGTTGGGCGTCGGGCCGGCGATATAGCCGACCGCTGTCACCCATACGCCCGGCGTACGCCAGAAGGCGCGCTCGGCGCCCCAGAAGCAGCCGAGCGCGAAGATCGCGGTGCGGAAGCCGTCGGGGTAGGGGCCCTTGAGCGGGTTCTGGGACACATGGTGCAGGCGGGCGGTGGGGATCGTCTCGGGGCGACCCTTCAAAGCGGTATCGGCAGTGGGAAGGTCCAGGGGCTTCTTCAACCAGAACATGGTGCGCTCCTTTTTCTCGACCGCAGATATGGTGTGTGCTGCTCCGCTTTGCGAGGGGGCCCTGGAGCCCTGCCGCAATTCCTTAATCCCGGACGCGCTCGCGCTTCCGGGGGGAATGGCTTCAGGTGGCCTCGAACGGGGAGCGCGCCGGCACCCGGCCGATGGCGAGGCAGATCACGCCCACGAGGCCGAGCAGGAAGAACAGGGGCAGGTTGAGCAGCGGGTTCACCACCGCCGTCCAGGCGACGGGGGACAGCGCGATCACCTTGGCCTGCGCCAGCTCCAGCGTGCCAGGCGACAGCGAGAACCAGGTGCGGGCGGCGGAGGTGAAGACGATGTCGGTGGCGGCGATGGAGCGGGTGCCGTCCACCACCAGCGCCACGAAGGCGCCGGCCATGAGCCAGAAGCCGAGGAAGCGGAACAGGAAACGGATCATGGGCACTCGCTGCGACAGCCGGCTTGACCGCGCGCCGGCCGCCCATCCTTAGGGCCGATCCACCTGCACCGTCCACCCCCGCGTTGTGGGCAAGCGGCATCTCCGTGCGCAGAGGCAAACCGCCACGGCGGCGCTTAAGGATTGATGCCGCTTTGCTTTTTGCCCCACCGCCGGTTCCGGCGGGGGCGTGGCCGGTGGATCGCAGACCATGGCTGTGCGCTTCGCCCTTGAAGAGCGGGCCGCTTCTTGCTTCCATGCGGGGATGACAACGGGCCTTATCGAGATCCGTCGGGCCAAGCCTCAAGATGCCTCGGCACTTGCGGACATCCACGATGCGGCCTGGCGAACGGCCTACCGTGGACTTATTCCAGGCGTCGAACTGGAGAAGATGGTCGAGCGGCGCGGCCCGCTCTGGTGGCAGTCCGCCATCCGGCGCGGCAGCCGCATCTCGGTTCTGCTCGTGGGCGACGAGGTGGCCGGCTACACCAATTACGGCGGCAACCGCGCCAAGAGCCTGCCCTATGGCGGGGAGATCTACGAGATCTATCTGAAGCCGGTCTATCAGGGGCTTGGCTTTGGCCAGCGCCTGTTTTCCGCGGCAAGGCGCGATCTTTCGCTGGCCGGTCTCAATGGCCTCGTGGTGTGGGCGTTGTCGGAAAACACCGGCGCCGTGGGCTTTTACGAGGCGCTCGGCGGTCAGCCGGTCGCAGCCTCGACCGAACGCTTCGGTGGAAAAACTCTGGACAAAACCGCTTTCGGTTGGCAGCGGTAGCGCCGCCGGCAAATCGGCGCTTCCCGAGGCCCGGGTCCGGCCGGACGATCTGTCCAGCCGATGCATCCGCCTCTGTCTCCAACGCGAGAGCGTTTGCGCGCCGGTAGGCCGCGCGGCGCCTCCAGCCTGCAAGTGAGCGCAACATGCGTATCGACGCGATCCCGACCGGCAAGAACGTGCCCACGGAAGTCAACGTGGTGATCGAGGTTCCGATCGGCGGCGAGCCCATCAAGTATGAGATGGACAAGGAGTCCGGCGCCCTGTTCGTGGACCGCTTCCTCTACACCGCCATGCGTTATCCGGGGAATTACGGCTTCATCCCGCACACCCTCTCCGGCGACGGCGATCCGTGCGACGTGCTCATCGCCAACACCCGCGCCATCGTGCCGGGCGCGGTGATCGCGGTCCGCCCGGTGGGCGTGCTGCTGATGGAGGACGAGAGCGGCGTCGATGAGAAGATCATCGCCGTGCCCACCTCCAAGCTGACCAAGCGCTACGAGAAGGTGCAGTCCTACAAGGATCTGGCCGACATCACGCTGAAGCAGATCGAGCACTTCTTCGAGCACTACAAGGATCTGGAGCCCAACAAGTGGGTGAAGATCATCCGCTGGGGCGATGCCGAGGAAGCCCAGAAGCTGATCCTCGAAGGCATCGAGCGCGCCAAGAAGGGCTGAGTCCCAGGGGCTGAGACCCAAGGGCTGAGGTTGGTTAAAGGCCGAGCTTAAGCCTCCATCCAGCCTCGGCTGGGTCGAAAATCGAACCGGGCCGGCGGAAACGCCGCGCCCGGTTTTGTGTATGGCGGGGACATGTCGGCGCACCCTTCGGCCCGTTCTTGGGGCGACTCGGGGGTGAGTGCTAAGCCGGGGACAAGCCGCAGCCTGCGGCCGTGCCATCAGCCCGGAGCCTTCCCATGAGCAACTCGCGCCTGAACGTGGCGGTGGTCCGCCTGCCGCATGCGGAGGGGCTGCCGTTGCCCGACTATGCCACCGCGCTCTCCGCCGGCATGGATCTCATTGCCGCCGTCCCCGATGGCGAGCCGCTCGTCCTGCAGCCCGGCGATTTCCAGCTCGTGCCCACCGGCCTTAGCATCGAACTGCCCGACGGATACGAGGCGCAGGTGCGCCCGCGCTCGGGTCTGGCCTTTAAGCACGGCGTCACGGTGTTGAATGCACCGGGCACGATTGATGCCGATTATCGCGGCGAGGTGAAGGCCCTGCTCATCAACCAGGGGCGCGAACCCTTTGAAATCACGCGCGGATTGCGTATTGCACAGATGGTGGTTGCGCCTATCGTGCAAATAAAGCTGGTAGAAAGTGGGGAATTGGGTAAAACTGCACGCGGCGTCGGTGGTTTTGGCTCGACAGGGCTCGACGGGACGCCCCAATCGAGATAGCCACAGTCCCATGCCGCGTTTATCCGATAAAAGTCTGCTCGCCATCGCCGCCGTCGTGGACGTCGCCGTTCATGCGCGGGGCAATCCCGTGGCGGCCAAGTCCCTGGCCGCCCGTCATGGTCTTCCCCCCCGCCGGCTGGAGCCGGTATTGCAGGCGCTGGTGCATGCCGGCGTGCTGAAGGGGGTGCGCGGTCCGCGCGGCGGCTATGAGCTTGCCCGCGAGCGCCGCCGCGTCTCCGTGGCCGAGATCGTCCGCGTCGTCGAAGGCGCGGAAGAGGAGAAGGAGATCATCCTGCCTCCGCTCGTCCTCGAGGTGGTGCAGCCCGCCGTGGCGGCGGCCGAGCAGACCTTCGACTCCGCTCTCGACACCGTGACCCTGGAAGACCTCTGCCGTGCTGCGGACAACAAGGGGCATGGGTCCGAGCACGACCGCATCGACTTCATCATCTGATCATCCAAACCATCTGACAGGCGCGGGCCCGTGTGCCCGCCGCCGTCCCCGGGAGAAGACCTCAATGGCGCAAAACGCTGCCAAAGCCGCTCCTGCGGCTGCTCACCGCCCCGGCCGCGGGCGCGTGTATGGCTCCATCACCGAGACCGTTGGCGATACGCCCCTCGTCCAGTTGCACCGCCTGCCCGAACTGCGCGGTGTGAAGGCGAACATCCTCGCCAAGCTCGAATTCTTCAATCCCATCGCCAGCGTGAAGGATCGCATCGGCGTCGGCATGGTGGACGCCATCGCCGAAGCCGGCGTGCTCGATCCCGAGACCGTGCTGGTGGAGCCCACCTCCGGCAATACGGGCATCGCGCTGGCCTTCGTGGCTGCCGCGCGCGGCCTGCGCCTCATCCTCGTCATGCCCGAGAGCATGTCGGTGGAACGCCGCAAGATGCTGGCGCTGCTCGGCGCCGAGCTGGTGCTCACCCCGGCCAATCTCGGCATGCGCGGCGCCGTGCAGAAGGCCGAGGAACTGGTGAAGGAACTGCCCAAGGCGGTGATGCCGCAGCAGTTCAAGAACGTGGCTAACCCCGCCGTTCACCGCGCCACCACCGCGGAAGAGATCTGGAACGACACCGAGGGCGGCGTGGACATCGTGGTGTCCGGCGTCGGCACCGGCGGCACCATCACGGGCATCGGCCAGGTGCTGAAGCCGCGCAAGCCCGGCCTCCGCATGGTGGCGGTGGAGCCCGAGGACAGCCCGGTGCTGTCCGGCGGCCAGCCCGGCCCGCACAAGATCCAGGGCATCGGCGCCGGCTTCGTGCCCGAGGTGCTGGACCGTTCCGTGATCGACGAAGTGGTGACGGTCGGCAACCAGACCGCCTTCGACACCGCCCGCGCGCTCGCCCGCTATGAGGGTATCCCCGGCGGCATCTCCTCGGGCGCGGCCATCGCGGCGGCGCTGGAGATCGGCGCGCGCAAGGAGAACGAAGGCAAGACCATCGTCGCCATCGTGCCTTCCTTCGCCGAGCGCTACCTGTCTACGGCCCTGTTCGAGGGGCTCTGAGAAAACGATTGCCGGCCGCTGCCTTGCGCACCGGCCGGCAATTGCGGCTCGTCGCACAGGCGATCACACTCCTTCCATCCGGCCCGCAAGAGGCCGGCCCATGGGAGGATGCCGATGAAGACAAACGGACGCCTTGCCGCCGCGCTGGCGATGGCCCTGCTGGCGCCGCTGGCGCAAATGCCACCGGCTCAGGCCCAGTCCGCCGGCCCCACAGCCGCCAGCCCCGCAACCGCCGCTGCGCCGACTGTCGCCACCAGGCCCAAAGTGACGACGCTGGGGCCGGACTTCCCCAAGAGCGTGCTCTTCGTGGGCAACAGTTTCTTCTATTATAACAACGGCATCCACAGCCAGCTGCTGGCGCTGGAGCGCGCCGCCGATCCGGCCAACAAGGCCGCATACAAGGCGATCATGGTCACGATCGGCGGCTCCGGCCTCGATTGGCACGACATGGAGAGCTACTTCCGCCCCGGTGGCCTCGGCGGGTACAGCTTCGACGACCAGAACAACGTGATCTTCAACAAGCCCGGCAAGCTGGTGGATGCAGCCATCATGATGGACTGCAGCCAGTGCCCCATCCATCCGCAGCTGAAGGGGGCCTTCACCGAATTCGCGGCCAAGGACAGCGCCATCGTGCGCAAGCACGGTGCCCGGCCGATCTTTTTCATGTCCTGGGCCTATGCGGACAAGCCGGAGATGACGGCGGAACTGGCCGAAGCCTACACCGTGGCCGGCAATGCCAATGACGCGCTGGTCATCCCCGCCGGCCTCGCCTTCGCCCGCATGCGCGAGCGCCAGCAGGACCTCAATCTCTATGCGCCCGACAAACGCCACCCGAGCCCTGCGGGCACGTATCTGGCGGTGAATGTGGTGTTCGCCGCGCTGACCGGCCGTTCGCCGGTGGGCAACAGCTATCGGGCCGGCCTCGACGAGGCGACCGCGAAGACGATCCAGACCGTCGCGTGGGAGACGGTGCAGGATTATTACGGCAAATAGCCGCTCCGGCGCGGTCTTAACCGGCCGCGTCGCCCCTTGGGAGCGGTGGTTTCCGGCGTCGTCTTAACGGCCGATTAACCACAAACGGCCTATGGCTGGGCCGTGTCGGTCTTCTAAGCCGGAGTCGCGTCGGCTAGGATCAGACACCTGATTCGCAACGGTGGTCCGGCGTCCCCCACGGGCGCTCTGGCGCAGGTACGAAAGCGGGGGCGCATGGCCGATCGGAGCCGAGTGACCGGCGCGCTGGATCCTGTCCGGGCGGCCATCCGCCCGCTGTGCATCGTCCGCCATCTGCCGGCTGCCCTCCCTTCTGACGTGACCTTGCCCTCCCTCATGTCCTTTGCCCGCCCCACAGGCGCCCTGCGCGCCGCTGCCCGCCTTGTTCCCGCTTGTGCCGTTCTGCTGGGCGCCGGATCCGCTTATGCGCAGGCGGCAACCGCCACGGGTGGCTCGTCGAGCCTGCTTGTGGCGCTGGCCGGCGGGGCCTCGGCGGTGGCGCTCACCGCCGCCGCCATCGCGGCCGTGTCCATTCGGTACCGCCGCCGGGCGGAAGCCGAGCTGAGCCTGCGCGCCGCCGCGCAGCGGGCCGATACGCAGGCCCTGCGGGTGCTGCTGGCGCAGGGCGCGCGCGGCCTCGTGCTGTGGCGCGACGCCGGCTCGCTGGAAGCGCTCGGCGAAGCCATCCCCGCCTTTCCCGATGGTGCCGATGCCGACGCCCTCGCCGATGGCTTGAAGACGTGGCTGGGTGCCGAGGCGCTCACCGCACTCGCCGGCCCGTTGGCTGAGCTTCAGGCTGAAGGCACGCCCTTCGCCTTCGAGACGCGCGATGCCTCCGGCGCGCCGCTGCGGCTGGAAGGCCGGGCGGTGGCAGGCGTGCGTTGCGTGGCTGCCCGTCCCGTGGCGCCGATCCGCACGGTGGCACCGCCGCAGGCTGCGGCGCTCGATGCCTTGTTCGAACTTTCGCCCTTGCCCATGTGGCGGCGCGGACAGGACGGCGCGCTGGCCGCCGTCAACGATGCCTTCTGCCGGGCCTCGCAGAGCGCGGCCCCGGCCCCCGGCGCGCCGCCGGTGGAACTGCTCGATCAGGCCGCCCGTGACGCCGCCGTTGCGGCCCACCGCGCGGGAAAACCCTATGCGGCGCGGGTGCGCGTGGTGGCGGGCGGCAAACGCCGGCTGCTGGATGTCACCGAGGCCGCAGGCGCCTTCGGCGCGGCGGGTCTCGCCATCGACGTGACCGAGGCCGAGGCCGCCCGCGTGGCCCATGAGCAGGCGCTGGCCGCCCATCGCCGCACGCTGGACCAGCTCAATACGGCGGTGGTGATCTTCGGCGGCGACGAACGTCTCGTCTTCCACAACAGCGCCTATGAGCGGCTGTTCGGATTGGACGCCGGTTTCCTCGACCAGAGGCCCTCCGAGACCGAGGTGCTGGAGCGCCTGCGTGCCCAGCGCAAGGTGCCCGAGCAGTCCAATTTCCGCGCCTGGCGCGAGCAGCTGCGCGAGGCCTATCGCGCACTGGAGCCCACCCACGACTGGTGGCACCTGCCCGGCGGCCAGATGCTGAGCGTGATCGCCAGCCCCAATGCGGAGGGCGGTGTCACCTATCTGTTCGAGGATCTGTCCGAGCGCATGGCGCTGGAGAGCCGCTACAACAGCCTCATCCGCATCCAGGGCGAAACGCTGGACGGCCTCGCGGAAGCGGTGGCGGTGTTCGGCTCCAACGGCCGGCTGCGGCTCTACAATCAGGCCTTCCTGCACCTGTGGTCGCTGAGCGCGCAGGCGCTGGGTGAGCGGCCGCACATCGACGCCGTGGCGGCCATGTGCCGGCCCAAGCATGGCGAGAGCGGCGCCTGGGCGCGCATCCGCAACGTGGTAACGGCGCTGGACCATCGCGAGGGCGAGAAGCTTCGTCTTGAGACCGCCGGCAAGCGCGTGCTCGACGGCACCGCGCAGCCGCTGCCAGACGGCGGCACCATGGTCACTTTCCGCGATGTCACCGACAGCGTGCAGGTGGAGCGCGCGCTCATCGAGCGCAACGAGGCGCTGGAAGAGGCGGACCAGCTGAAGAACGCCTTCGTGGGCCATGTCTCCTATCATTTGCGTACGCCACTCAACACTTTGATCGGTTATGCGCACATGCTCAGCGAGGGCGTGGCGGGCGAGCTGAATGCTCGGCAGACCGAATTCCTCAGCCATGTCAGCCAGTCGTCCGACGCGCTGCGCTCGCTCATCGACGACATTCTGGATCTCGCCACCATCGATGCCGGCGCCATGGCGCTCGACCTGTCCGAGGTGGAGGTGCGCGGTACGCTGGAGAGCGCCGCCGATTCCGTGCGCGACCTGCTGGAGGAAGCTGGCGTGACCCTGCGCATCGAGGCTTCCAGCGATCTCGGCAGCTTCGTGGCCGATGGCCGCAGGGTGCGGCAGATCCTGTTCAACCTCTTGTCCAATGCCATCGCGGCGGCGCCCGCCGGCAGCATGGTGGCCCTGCGCGCCGAGCGGCGGGCGGATGGTCTCGTGCTCAGCGTGCGCGATAACGGCCCGGGCATCGCGCCCGAGATGATGGACCGCCTGTTCCAGCGCTTCGAGACCGTGGGCGGCGCCGATGCCGGCACGCGCCACCGCGGCGTGGGCCTCGGCCTCTCCATCGTGCGCTCGTTCATGGAGCTGCATGGCGGCACCGTGAGCCTCGCCCCGGCGCGCGGCGGCGGCACCATCGCTTTGTGCCTCTTCCCGCTCGCCACGCGGCGCCATGAGGCCGCCGCATGAGCCTCGTCTTCGAGCGCGTTCCCGGTCCCGTACCGGCCTTCTCCGTGGTGCTGGACGATCTTGCCGACACCGCCCGCCTCGCCGCCATGCTGGCGCCCTGGCTCTCCACCGGCGACACGGTGGCGCTGTCCGGCGATCTCGGCGCGGGCAAGACGGCGTTCGCCCGCTGCCTCATCCGCGCGCTTTCGGGCGAGCCGGATCTGGAAGTGCCGAGCCCCACCTTCTCGCTGGTGATCGGCTACGAATTCGGGCGCGGCAAGGTGGTGCATGCGGACCTCTACCGCCTGCAGGACCCTGACGAGCTGGAAGAGATCGGTTGGGACGAGCTTGCCACCGACGCCATCCTGCTGGTGGAATGGCCGGACCGCGCCGAAGGGCGCCTGCCCGCGAACCGGCTCGGCATCGCGCTGGAGCTGGCTCCCGATCTCGGCCCCGATGCGCGCCGCGTGGTGTTGGTGGGAGCGGGCGCCTTCGTGGAGCGGCTCGACCGCATGCACGTGGCCGAATTCCTGATCGAGACCAGCGGCTTCTCCGGCGCCGAGCGGCTCTATCTGCAGGGCGATGCCTCCAGCCGCTCCTATGCCCGCCTCGTGCTGGGCGAGAAGAGCGCCGTGCTGATGAACGCGCCCAGGCGCCCCGACGGGCCGCCGGTGCGGCGCGGGCTGCCCTACAGCCGCCTCGCGCATCTGGCCGAGGACGTGCGCCCCTTCATCGCCATGGCGCGGGCGCTGCGTGCGCAGGGGCTTTCCGCACCGGAAATCTATGCTGCCGATCTCGACCGGGGGCTGCTGATCCTGGAGGATCTGGGCAGCGCGGGCGTGGTGACGGGCACCCCGCCCGAGCCCATGCCGGATCGCTACGCCGCCGCCATGGAGCTGCTGGCCTCGCTGCACGGCCGCGCGCTGCCGAGCGTGCTGCACATCGCGCCGCAGGTGGACTATGTGCTGCCCACCTACACGCTGGAAGCCTTCCTCATCGAGGTGGAGCTGCTGCTGGACTGGTATCTGCCGTTCCGGGGCGCGCAGGCGGACAATGTGGTGCGCGAGGAGTTCCTGCTGATCTGGCGCGGGGCGCTCAGCGCGGTCCTGAACGAGCCCCAGACCTGGGTGCTGCGCGACTTCCACTCACCCAATCTGATCTGGCTGGACGAGCGCCCGGGCCTGAAGAAAGTGGGCCTGATCGACTTTCAGGACGCGGTGCTGGGCCCGGCGGCCTATGACGTGGCCTCGCTGGCGCAGGATGCGCGCGTGGACGTGTCCGAGGAGCTGGAAGCAGCCCTGCTGGACCATTATCTGCGCCTGCGCGAGGAAGCCTCGCCCACCTTCGATGCCACCCGCTTCACCCATCTCTACGCTTTGATGGGGGCGCAGCGTGCCACCAAGATTCTCGGCATTTTTGCCCGCCTGAACGCCCGGGACGGCAAGCCGCAATATTTGCGTCACCTTCCTCGTATTAGGCGGTATCTCGCCCGCTGCCTCGCCCATCCGGAGCTTGGTTCGCTCCGGGCGTGGTATGCAGCGGTGCTGCCATCGAAGGAATTCAACTCGTGACGACGCTTTCTCGCGCCATGGTGCTCGCGGCCGGAATGGGGAGCCGCATGCGCCCCCTCACCGATACCCGCCCCAAGCCCCTGGTGGAGGTCTACGGCAGGCCGCTTGTGGACCATGTGCTCGATCGGCTGGAAACGGCCGGCATCAGCGAGGCGGTGGTGAATGTGCACCACCATGCCGACATGCTGGAAGCCCATCTCGCCACCCGCACCGCCCCGCCGCGCCTGCACATATCGGATGAGCGCGGCACGCTGCTGGAGACTGGCGGCGGCATCGTGAAGGCGTTGTCCCTGTTCAAGGGCGAACCCTTCATCGCCATCAATGCCGATACCATCTGGATCGAGGGCGTGAAGCCGAACCTCGTGCGGCTGATGGAGCGTTTCGACCCGGAACATATGGACGCGCTGCTGCTGGTGGCGGGCGCCGCCACCTCGGTGGGCTATGAGGGCATGGGCGACTTCACCATGGATGTGGAAGGCCGCCTCCAGTGGCGGGCCGAGCGCACGGTGGCGCCTTTCGTCTATGCGGGCGCCTGCATCCTGAAGCCGGAGCTGTTCGCGGACGCGCCCGAGGGTCCGTTCTCCCTCACCCGCATCTTCCGCAAGGCCATCGAGGCCGAGCGGCTGCACGGGCTGCGGCTGGAAGGCGTGTGGATGCATGTGGGCACCCCCGATGCCATCCCCGCCGCGGAGGAAGCCATCAGTCGCTCCAGCGACTGAGCGGCGGGCGCCCTCGCGCGCACCGGCCCTTGCGCCTAAACTCTGCCCCTCAAGAATCACCGACGTCTCCGGGACGTCGCGCAGACTGACGCCCTTCGGGGTGGGGCAGGGGGCATGACGCGCGTTTTCACCATCTCCTCTTCCGCGCCCTTCCTCGCGACCCTCGCGCGGGCGCTGCTGGATGGCGAGCTGGTGCCCGGATTTGCCCCGCGCGGCGACCCGCTGGCGCTTGCTTCCGCCACCATCTATCTGCCGACCCGCCGTGCCGGGCGCCTGCTGGAACAGGCGCTGCTGGAAGAGATCGGCGGCGACGGCTTGCTGCTGCCCGGCATCGTGCCTTTGGGTGATGTGGACGAGGATGCGCTGGCCTTTTCGGAAGCCGCCGCCCTGCTTGCCCCGCCCCATGCGGTGGCGAGCGTGCACCGGCGCATCGCGCTGGCCGGCCTCGTCTCGCGCTGGCGCGATGCGCTGGCGGAAGGCGAGGGGCAGGCCATGGTCGCCGCCGGCCCCGCTGCCACCATGGCGCTGGCGGACGAACTCGGCCGCCTGTTCGACCAGATGGTGACGGCGGGCATCCCGTGGTCGAAGCTCGACAGCCTCGTGCCGGAGGAGCACGACCAGTTCTTCGAGATCAGCCTCCAGTTCCTGCGCATCGCCCGCGAGGCATGGGCCGGGCATCTGGAGGAGAGCGGACTGGTGGACCCCGCCGTGCGCCGCGACCGGCTCGTGGAGGCGGAAGAGCGCCGCCTTGCCGCGCTGGGAGTCGAGGCGGGGCCGGTGATCGCGGCCGGCTCCACCGGCTCGCTGCCCACCACGGCGCGGTTGCTGAAAGCCATCGCCAGCCTGCCGCAGGGCGCGGTGGTGTTGCCGGGCCTCGACCTCCACATGGAGGAAACCGCCTTCCAGATGCTGATCGCGGATGCCACCAGCGCGCCGGACCATCCCCAGTTCGGTCTTGCCAAGCTGTTGAACACCTTCGGCATCGAACGCCGCGACGTGACTGAGCTGGGCACCCGCGCGGCCTATGGCCGTGAGCCGCTGCTCAGCGAGGCGCTGCGCCAGTCCGAGACCGCCGAGATGTGGGCGACCCTCGCCGAGCGCCTGCCGGCGGCGGAGCGCGCGGATGCCTTTGCCGGCATCAGCGTCATCCGCGCGCAGGATCCGCGTGAGGAAGCGCTTGCGGTGGCGCTGGAGCTCAGGGACTCGCTCACCCGCCCCGGTGAGCGCGCGGCGCTCATCACGCCCGACCGGGATCTCGCCCGCCGCGTGGCGGCCGAGTTGCAGCGTTTCGGCATCGCCATCGACGATTCCGCCGGTGAGCCTCTGGCCGAGACCGCGCCCGCCCGCCTTGCCCGCCTCATCGCCAAGGCGGTGGCGGAAGGCTGCGCACCGGTGCCGGTGTTCGCGCTGCTGAGCCAGCCCGGCGTGACGCTGGACCTTGAGCCGGACACACTGCGCGAGGCGCTGGCGGCGCTGGAGCTGATCGCTTTGCGCGGTCCCCGTCCGCGCTCCGGCATGGAGGGCTTGAGCGCCGCCGTGGCCGCCTTCGATCCGGCCAAGCTTCATGCCCGCGATCCCCGCCGCCGGGTGGACGACGGCAAGCTGGAGCTGGCGCGTGATCTGGTGGCCCGGCTCGTGGTGGCGCTGGCGCCGCTCTCCGCTCTGGCCGATGGCCCGGCCGTGCCGCTGGCCGATCTGGTGGCCGCCCATGTGGCCGCCTATGAGGCTTTGTGCGGGCCACTCGATCCGCAGGCGGAAGACCCCGCCGAGGCCTCGCTGGCGGAAGCGCTCGGTGAGATCGTGGACGGTGCCGCCTATGGCCCGTCGCTGACGCTGCATGCCTATGCCGATGCCATTTCCGCGCTGCTGGCCGACCGTGTGGTGCGACCGCGCGGGGAGGGGGAGACGCGCATCCGCATTCTCGGACCGCTGGAAGCGCGCATGGTGGCGCTGGACCGGGTGCTGCTGGGCGGGCTCGCGGAAGGTGCATGGCCGCCGGAGACGCGGACTGATCCCTGGCTCAGCCGGCCCATGCGAGCGGAACTGGGGCTGGACCAGCCGGAGCGGCGCATCGGCCTCTCCGCCCACGATTTCGTGCAGGCCTTCGGTGCGCGCGAGGTGGTGCTGACCTATCCCGACAAGGTGGGCGGCACGCAGTCCGTGCCCTCGCGCTTTCTCCAGCGCCTGAAGACGGTGGCCGGTCCCGATCTGTGGCAGGCGGCGGAGGCGCGCGGCGAGGCGTGGCGGCAGGCGGCGGCCCGGCTCGACGACGGCCCCCGCGTGCCGCGCGTGGCCCAGCCCGCGCCCACGCCGCCGCTGGCGCTGCGGCCGCGCAAGCTGAGCGTGACGGAGGTGGAGACCTTCCTGCGCGATCCCTATTCCATGTTCGCCCGCCACGTGCTCTCGCTCCAGCCGCTGGAGCCGCTGGACGCCATGCCCGGCGGCGCCGAGCGCGGCACCGCGCTGCATGATGCGCTGGGCGAGTTCGCGAAGGCCCATCCGGAAGACCTGCCGCCGGACGCGCTTGACCAGTTGCTCAAGTTCGGCCGCACCGCGTTCGAGAAGCTGGAGGTGTTCCCGGCCGAGCATGCCATCTGGTGGGCGCGCTTCGAACGGGTGGCCGCCTTCGTGGTGGAGATGGAGCGCGAGCGCCGCGCCAACCTGCGCCGGGTCTTCGCGGAGGTGGGCGGCAGCATGCCGATCCCGCTGCTGAGCGGCGATTTCCACCTCACCTGCCGGGCTGACCGCATCGAGCTGCGCAATGACGGCCAGCTCGCCATCGTGGACTACAAGACCGGCACCGCGCCCTCGACAAAGCAGGGCGCCACCTTCTCGCCCCAGCTGCCGCTGGAAGCGGCCATGGCCGTGCGCGGCAGCTTCAAGGACGTGCCGGCCGCGACCGTCGCGGACTTCCTCTATGTGGAGCTGAAGGGCGGTGCCGAGGCCGGCAAGGAGAAGGCCGGCGTGGGCGACAAGACCACGGCCACCGACATGGCCGAGGAGGCCTATAGCCGCCTGTTCGAGCTTTTGCAGGCGTTCGAGAACGAGGCGCAGGGCTATCGCGCGCTCGCCGCGCCGCAATGGCGCGGGCGCTATGGCACCTATGATCATCTGGCCCGCGTGCGGGAATGGGCGCTGGGCGCCGAGGAGGCGGGCGAATGAGCGGGCACGCACCAAAGGCGTTCGCCGACACCGCCGCCAAGGCCGAAGCCACGCGCCGGCAGAGCCTTGCCGCCTCGCCGCAGATTTCCGCCTGGGTGTCGGCCAATGCCGGCTCGGGCAAGACGCATGTTCTGGCCCAGCGCGTGATCCGCCTGCTGCTGCAAGGCACAGCTCCCGGGCGCATCCTGTGCCTCACCTATACCAAGGCGGCGGCGGCCAACATGGCCAACCGCGTGCTCTCCATCCTTAGCCGCTGGGCGGCGCTGGATGATGCGGGCCTCGATGTGGAACTTGCCCGCATGGACAACACGCCGCCCACCCCGGTCCTGCGCATTCAGGCGCGGCGGCTGTTCGCGGCGGCGCTGGAAACGCCGGGCGGACTGAAGATCCAGACCATCCACGCCTTCTGCGGCGGCCTGCTGCATCGCTTTCCGTTCGAGGCCGGCGTCGCGGCCGGCTTCCGCGAGCTGGACGATGTGGGTCGCATGGAGCTGATGGCCCGCATCCGCGCCGAGCTGGTGGTGGAAGCGGCGCGCGCGCCCGGCACCCCTCTTGGTCAGGCGCTCACCCGGTTGATGGGCGAGATGTCGGATAGCGGCATCGACGATCTGCTGGAGGCGGCGGTGGCCTCCCGCGCGGCCATCGCCGCGCTGGGCGATGAGCCTTCCGCGCGCGTGGCGCGGGTGGCGGGCGTGCTCGGCATCGCGCCCGGCCTCACCTCGGACGGCATCGAGCGCGAGATGCTGGAGAGCCCGCATTTCCCGCTGGAGCATTGGCCGGATGTGGAGGCGGTGTATCTGACCTCCGACAAGGCGACCGACAAGAAGCGCGGGCTTGCCTTCCGTGCCGCGCTGGAAGCGAAGGAGGCGGCAGGAAAGCTGGCCGCTTATCGCGACGTTTTCTTCAAGGCCGATGGCGATCCGCGCTCGGATAAGGACATGCTCACCAAGGGCCTGCGGGATGCCTATCCGGAGCTGGCCGAGCGGCTGATGCTGGAGCGCGACCGCCTCTCAACCCTCACCGAGCAGTTGCGGGCGGTGCGGGCGCTGGAGCGCACAGACGCGGCGCTGACGCTGGGTGCCGAGGCCGGCCGTCGCTACACCGCCGAGAAGGCCGCGCGCGGCTTGCTGGATTTCGACGATCTTATCGGCCGCACGGCGGACCTGCTGGGCCGCGTGCCGGCCTCCTTCGTCCATTACAAGCTCGATCGCGGCATCGACCATGTGTTGGTGGATGAGGCGCAGGATACGAGCCCCGAGCAGTGGCGCGTGGTGCGCGGCCTCGTCTCGGACTTCTTCTCCGGCGAGGGCGCGCGCGAGGGCGTCAAGCGCACTTTGTTCGTGGTGGGCGACGAGAAGCAGTCCATCTTCTCCTTCCAGGGCGCGGACCCGCGCAAATTCGGCGACATGCGCCTGAAGTTCGCGGGCGAGGCCGGCGAGACCGATTTCAAGCAGATCACTTTGCCCCATTCCTTCCGCTCCGCGCCCGGCGTGCTGGATGCGGTGGATGCGGTGTTCCGGCGCGAGAGCGCCCATGCGGGCCTCACCCTCGACAATGTGGGGCCGGTGCACGAGGCCATCCGCGCCGACGCGCCCGCGCTGGTAGAGCTGTGGCCGACGGTGACGCCGGTGGCCCGCCCGCGCGTGGACGACTGGCGGCGGCCGCTGGATGAGATCGCCGGGGATGACCCGGTGACGCGGCTGGCCGAGCGCATCGCGGCTTTCGTGCGCGAAGGCATCGCAAAGCGCATCGCCATTCCCTCGCGCGGCGGGCGGCCCATGCGGGCGCAGGACGTGCTGGTGCTGGTGCGTCGGCGCGGCCGCCTGTTCGAGGCGGTGATCCGCGCGCTGAAGGAGGCGGGCGGCGGCGTGGATGTGGCGGGTGCCGACCGCCTCGTGGTGGCCGAGCATATCGCCGCGCTCGACCTGATGGCGCTGGGCGATGCGCTGTTCTCGCCCGATGATGATCTGGCGCTCGCCAGCGTGCTCAAGAGCCCGCTGTTCGGGCTCGATGATGACGACCTGCTGACCCTGTGCCCGCGCCGCGAGGGGCGGCTCGGCGATGCGCTGCTGGGCTTTGCGGGAGGGGCCATCTCGGAGCGGCTGGAACGCTGGCGGGAAGAAGCCCGCCTCCTGCGGCCGTTCGATTTCTATGCCCGCGTGCTCGGCCGCGACGGCGGCCGCAAGGCCATGCTCGCCCGCCTCGGCCCGGAAGCCGCCGACGTGCTGGACGAGTTCATGGCACTGGCCCGGACTTACGAAAATCTGGAGGCGGCCACCCTGCCGGGCTTCCTCGCCTTCCTGCGCCGGGGTGGCGCGGAGACCAAGCGCGACATGGAGAGCGGGCGCGACGAGGTGCGGGTGATGACCGTGCACGGCGCCAAGGGTCTTGAATCGCCCATCGTCATCCTCGCGGATACGGTGGACCTGCCGAAAGCGCGCACCGCCGGCGGCCTGTTGCAGGTGACGACCGCCGATGGCGCTATCATCCCCGTGCACGCGCCGCGCAAGGCGGACGACAGCGGCGCGCTGGCCAATGCCCGCGCCGCCGCCACCGATCGCGAGCGCGAGGAATATCGCCGCCTGCTCTATGTGGCGCTCACCCGTGCGGAGGATGCGCTCATCGTCTGCGGTGCCGAGACCCGCGCGGCGGCCAAGGACAAGGACCATGCCCGGCCCGAGGGCTGCTGGTACGAACTGGTGAACGATGCGCTGATCCATGAGGCCGAGCGCGTGCCCGCGCAGGGCTGGGAGGGTGAGGTGCTGCGCTGGCTGAAATCCGGCCCGCCTCTTGTGCCGGCGGCTGATGACCTGCCCGCCGCACAGTCGGTGGCACCTCTCGCGCCGGCGCCGCTCGCGCCGCTGGTGCTGCCGCCCGCTCCCGCGCGCCCGGTGCGCCCCTCCCGTGCCCAGCCCGATGCGGCGGGCAAGCGCCCCGGCGGGGCGTCGGAAGGGCTCGATCCGCGCGTGCGCGGCGATCTGGTGCATCGCCTGCTGGCGGGCCTCGGTGCCCTGCCGGGGGAGCAACGCCGCTCCGCCGGCCTGCGCCTGCTCGACCATGTGGGGGCGGGGCTTGCGGCAGAGCTGCGCGAGGACGTGCTGGCCGAGGTGATGGGCGTGCTGGATCACGCCCCGCTTGAAACCCTGTTCGGTCCGCACAGCGCCGCCGAGGTGCCGGTGGTGGGGCGCCTCAAAGCGGTGGACGGGCGTCTGCTGCCGGTCAACGGGCGGCTGGATCGGCTGGCGGTGTTCGACGACCGGCTGGTGCTGGCCGACTTCAAGACCGACCGCACCCCGCCCCGCACCCTCGACCATATCGGCGAGGGCTATGTGGCCCAGCTGGCGCTCTATGGCGCGGTGCTGGAGAAGGTGTTTCCCGGTCGGGCGCTGGAGGCGCGGCTCGTCTATACGCGCGGCCCGCTGGTGCATGTGCTGCCGGCGGAACGGCTTCTGGCGAAGCGGGCTGAGCTGCTGGCCGGGGTGGCCTGAGGGCTGCCCCTTCCACAGGCCGGGGCGGCCCGGATTGGACCGCGCGGCCCCCGTCTGCGACCATCACTTCCGGAGAGGTGCTCCGGAGGTAAGTGTATGGTGGATCGTCGTTTCCCGCTGTTTGCTTTGGCTGTTGCCGGTCTTCTGGCCCTCTCGGCGGGGAGCGCCGGGGCCGAGGTGCGGTTCGGCAAGAATGTGCGGATCGGCGGCCACGATGCCTCCAACCAGACCTTTAATTCGCAGCGTCGGGGCGAATATTACATCCATCAGGGCAAGCCGAAGAACGAGGGCTGCCGCCGGCGCCAGAACCGTGATGGATCGCGCACCAAGGTCTGCCATCTCCAGCGCAAGTGATCCTTCCGGGCGGGTGATCCACAGACCGGGCGGCCGGGGCATGTCTCCTGCGTGACGGGCGCAGGGCTCCCCTGACGCCGAAGGCCCAGCGGAAGCTCGGGCATGAGGCGGCGAGGGGCTGGTATGTCAGGACGGCGAAGGATTCCCGCATGGCCGGGTGCGGCCAGTCGCCCCCGATCCCGCGTCCGGGAGGGCGCGCCGCGACCGGCGCTACCCCCATCCCATGCGCGTGAGGCTCCTTGACGGGAAGGGGAGGGGCTTCTTACCTTGACGCCAACATTCAGTGGCTGCGGCCACGGATTCCCACGAGGTATATGATCATGGCCATCGAGAAAGTGTCCGACGCGAGCTTCGAGGCCGACGTCCTCAACTCCGATACCCCCGTCGTCGTCGACTTCTGGGCCGAGTGGTGCGGCCCCTGCCGCATGGTGGCTCCGGTGCTCGAGGAGCTCTCCGGCGAGCTCGGCGGCAAGGTGAAGATCGTGAAGCTGAACGTCGACGAGAACCCGGTCACGGCGTCCAAGTTCGGCATCATGTCGATCCCGACCCTGCTGCTGTTCAAGGGCGGCCAGATCGCCTCCCGCCAGGTGGGCGCGGCCCCCAAGGCGAAGCTGGCGAGCTGGATCAACACCGCCGCCTGAGCGCGGATCGGCAGCAAATGTCAAAAGGCGGGCTTCGGCCCGCCTTTTTTATTGCCGTCCTGCCGCGGGCTTAAAGCTCCAGCTTGCGGAAGCCGCGTGCCCAATAGAGCAGGGGCCGAGCCTGCTCGGACAGGCGTGTCGCCACCACGCGGCCGAGCACGATCATGTGGGAATGGCGCTCGATCACCTCTTCCAGCTCGCAATCGAAGCTGGCGAGGGCATCTTCCAGCACCGGCGCGCCGGTGACGAGCTGGCCCCAGCGTCCATCCGCGAACCGCTCTTCCCCGTGCAGGCCCTTCATACCGGCGAAGCGCTCGGCCACCTCCCGCTGCCCGTCCGCCAGCACGTTGACCACGAAGGGCGCGCCCGCGAGCAGGCCGTCGCGCACGGAGGAGGCCTTGTTGATGCAGATGAGCAGCGTGGGCGGATCCACGGCGAACGAGGTGAGCGAACTGGCGGTCAGCCCGGTGCGGGCGGGGGCGGTGCCGGTGGTGAAGACGCTGACCGCGCCGGCCAGATGCCGCATGGCGGCCCGGTAGCCCTCGCTGACCGTCACGAGGGGAGAATCGCTCTGCATGTTCAAGCGGTGCCCCTCACGATGCGGCAGGAAGGGGCGGTTTTGACCGGCATGGAGGAATTCCATTTCAAATGTCGCGCGCCAGCGCGACGGATTCCTGCGAATGTAGGGGCCATCGCGTGCATTTGCGAGGTGAACCGACGCCCGCCCGGCTTGCATACGGCACCCGGTTGCTCCACGAGAAGGCTGTCTTGATCCTGAATGCGCGCGCGTGCTGCGCGTCCTGATTGGCAGTCCCGCTCTCTGCAGCTATCACGGGACGGCCAGAGCCGGATGAGAGAATGGCCTGCGGTTCGGATTGCCTGCAATCAAAACCGCCCGTGCTCTCGTGGGAACGTTAGGGGGAGTATCCGATGTCTTTTGCTTCGCTTTCCGCAGGTCGCCCGATGGTGCGCCTCGCCATCGCCGCCGGCCTTGCCATGGGTCTCTCGGTTTCCGGGGCAGCCTTTGCCCAGCAGCCCGCTGCGCCGGCCAAGCCCGCTGCACCGGCGGCGAAGCCCGCCACCCCCGCCGCCAATGCCCAGAAGCCGGCCCTCGGCCAGGACGAGAGCGGCCCCACCCGCACCACCGCCACTTATGACGACTGGGTCGTGCGCTGCGAGCGGTCCGAGGCGGTGGGCGGTGCCCGCGTGTGCGAGGCCGCCCAGACGCTGCAGATCGGAAATGCCCAGCAGGGCCTGCAGGCGCAGATCGTGTTCGGCCGCCTGACCAAGGAGTCGCCCATGCGCCTCGTGGTGCAGCTGCCCGTGGGTGTGTGGCTGCCGGCCGGCTCCAAGTTCATCTTCGGTGAGAAGCCGCGCACCATTTCCGCCGACTACAAGTTCTGCATCCGCGCCTGCATCGCCGATGTGGACGTGAGCGCCGACGACGTGGTCGCGCTCAGCAAGGAACAGGGCCCGGCGAAGCTGGAGTTCCTCGACCGCAACCAGCAGCCGGTGGCGCTTGAGATTTCCTTCAAGGGCCTCGCTGCGGCGCTGGCCGCCCGCGACAAGAGCTGATCTGCGGAAAAGGTAAACGGGCGGCCCGCAGGGTGCGCCCGCCCGTTTACCTCGCGCTGCGGGAGGCGCACGCAGGTAAAAAATTGGGGTTAACCAAGGCCCTCTGCTCCTGTAGTGTGCAACGCAAGCTGCAAGGCAGCCTGCCCGCGTATGAAGTCGGGCAGGGTGTTGGCAGAAGGCTTTGCGGGATAAACGCCTGTTCGGGCTGAGTCGTTCCGGGCCGAATTGCAAAGTGGACTTTTGGCGGGACAGGGTTCTGTAAGGACGTGTTTCGCCGAAAAGACATTGTCGACGGGGGCGTGGGGGTTTTCGAATTATTTACCGCGATCCGTGCTCATAGGAGCTGGATCAAGGGAAATATCCCAATCCTGGCGTAGGCATTGGACGCACAAGGGTGCCGCTTGGCCGATGAGGCCGGTGACGTCCTGATTGTGACCGGCCTGAAATCAGTCGAGTAGCGCGCATCATGACCTATACGGCCTGGATCGACGACGACGATGCCTACGAGGCACCTGTTGCATCCAAGTCCAAGGTCCGTCCCGTTGTCCGGGGCGGTATCTATGTGGGTTTCGGCATTGCTGCCGCCGCCATCCTGATGGTGGCCATCGGCGGCGGCCATAGCACCGCATCCGTGCCCTCCATTGCTGAGCAGCAGTTGGCTGAGGCCCCTGCGCCCGCGCTGGTGCAGCCGCCGGAGCCCATTCTCGCTTCGCGGACGCATGCCCGCGCCGTGGGCGATGTCTTCTCCATTCCCTCGTCCGGTTCGGTTGCCCCCGAAGGGCGCGACCTGATGTACGGCCCTGCCGTGATGGGCGAGCAGACCGCGCTGATCCGGTCCGAGAGCACCATGGTCGCCGCGCTGGAAGAGCCGCGTGACCCGGAAGCGGTGATCGAATCGTCGGTGCGGGTGGTGCCTCTGCCCTCCGCCAATCCACTGTTCGCCAGCCGCTCGCCCGCCGAGCTGAAGGATCTCGACCACCAGCTGGTGGCGCCGCCCATGCCGACCCGCAATCCGCTGGTGGCCAGCAACCAGCGCCTCGCCGCCATCGAGCCGGCCGAGCGCACCGCGCCCGAGCGTCCTTCCATTGTCGCGCCGATCCCGCCGGGTGCGGAGAGCATGCTGCCGGGGCCGACCGACAAGTTCGCGCTGTATGATATCACCGGCAAGGTGGTCTACATGCCGAATGGCGACAAGCTGGAAGCCCATTCCGGCTATGGCGAGTATTTCGACGACCCGAAGTACGTGCACAAGAAGATGGTCGGCCCGACGCCGCCCAACGTCTACAATCTGCGCATGCGCGAGGCGCTGTTCCACGGCGTGGAAGCCATCCGCATGCTGCCGGTGGGCGACGGCCCCATGTATGGCCGCGACGGCATCCTGACGCACACCTATCTGCTGGGCGCGCGCGGCGATTCGAACGGCTGCATCTCGTTCAAGGACTATCCGAAGTTCCTGGCCGCCTTTAAGCGCGGCGAAGTCACCCGCGTGGTGGTGGTGGCGAGCCTGCCCAAGGGGCCGGAGCCGAACAACCCGCTGCTGGCCTGGCTGTCCAAGGCCGCCGGCCACTGAGCTGCGGGCTACTGGCCCTGCGCCTGATCTGAAAAAGCAAAACGCCCGGTCGCTCTCGCGGCCGGGCGTTTTGCTTTTTGGGCTGACGGGTCCCGCTCGATCAGCGTCCGCGCCGGGGCAGGGGCGAGGGGCGGCCGGAGAGGGCGCGCACGAGACTGGTCTTCACGCTCGCCACATGCTCGCGCATGAGCATCTCGGCGCGATAGGCATCGCACAGCAGGATGGCGTCATAGATGCGGTGATGGTCGTCATGCCGTCGCCGGACATCCATATGGTCGAACGAGACCACGTTGCGGTGGGAGGACTGCGGCACGCTCTGGCACAGGCGCACCATGTCGCCCAGCATGCGGCAGCGGGCGGCGTTGTGGATGGTGTCGTGGAACACGAAGTTCACGGCGCCATATGCGATGCGCTCCTCCTCGCCCAGTTCCTCCTTGGCGAGGATCTGGTCGCCTTCTTCCAGGGCGCGCTCGATGGTGGCGCGCTCCTCATCCGACAGGCCACGCTCGGCGGCGAAGCGCGCGGCCAGCGATTCCAGCATGGCCCGGATCTCATAGGCATCCACGATCTCCGAGGTGCGGAAGCGGCGCACCGAATAGCCCCGGTTGGGCGCGTATTCCAGAAGCCCCTCGCTGGCGAGCGATTGCAGGGCCGAGCGCACCGGCGTGCGCGAGACGCCGAGCGTCTCCGACAGGCGCACCTCGTGCAGGCGCGCGCCCGGCTCAAGGTCGCCGGACAGGACGGCGGCGCGGATGCGATCCGTGACGGAAAGGGAGCGGGTCGCAGTGCCGGAGCGCGGCGGCTCCAGGGGATCGAGGGTGATGTCGGCCATACGGGTCCATGAACTGGGTTTGCGGCAAAAATACCCGCGCCACCCATGCCGGGGCAAGCATACAATTTTCACCGCTCGCCAAAGGTCGCCAAAAGGCGCGGGAACACAGGAAAACACTTACATTGCAGGCCATGAAGCTGAAGAATCAGGCGGGTGGCGATCAAAAATGAGGCGTCAAATGTATACATTTATCGTTGACCCAAATGAGATTGTATTCAAAATCGCAGATGTTACGATCCCCGAGCGTTTATAAGGGTGGTGTCATGGTAGACGTGGTCGACAGCGCGATTGAGCAAATCACCCAGAACCGTCTGCCCCATTACGAGCCCTATGGCTGGCACCACTGGCCGGAGCATCCCTGGCTCGCCTACCAGTTTCGTCGCGGCCTCGGCGAAACGCAGGAAGGCGGCGGCTCCGTCTCCGAAGTGTTCCAGGCCGCCTCCCGCATGATCCCCGGCGATCTGGAGAGCTGGCACAAGGAGTGGATGCACATCGGCGACCGCAACTGGAAGCGCGGTGTCGAGGCGGAAGAGGCGGGCCATATCCGCACCGCCATGAACTGCATGCTGCGCGCCGCCGATTATTACCGGCAGGCCGAGTTCCATCTGGAGCCGAACGACCCGCGCCGCCTGCCGGTGTTCGAGCAGATGGAAGCCTGCTCCAAGAAGTTCATCTCCTACCTGAACCCGCCCGGCTTCGCCGTGGACATCCCCTATGAGGACGGCAAGCCGATCTGCGGCTATTTCGTCCGCGCGCCGTTCCCCGGCGACAAGATGCCGGTGCTCATCTGCATGGGCGGCCTCGACAGCATCAAGGACGAGATGTGGTTCATGCAGGCGCACGGCGCCCTGCAGCGTGGCATTTCCGTGCTCATGATCGACGGCCCCGGCCAGGGCGGCACCCTGCGCCGCCACGGCGTGGTGGCCCGCCCGGACACGGAAGTGGCCATCGGCAAGTGCATTGACTGGCTGCTCACCCGCGACGACGTGGACCCGGCCCGCATCGCGGTCTGCGGTTCCTCGCTCGGTGGCTATTATGCCGCCCGCGCCGGCTGCTACGAGCACCGCCTCGCCGCGGTCATCTCCCATGGCGCCATCTGGGACGTGCACGACATGTGGGGTGGCAAGGGCGAGGACTTCGGTCTCGCGATGCACATCAAGTGGGTGATGGGCGCTTCTTCCATGGCCGAGGCGATGGAGAAGGCCAAGGCCTTCACCCTCGACGGCCATCTGCAGAACATGAAGGCCCCGTACCTCATCCTGCACGGCGGCTATGACGTGCTCACCGTGAGCGCCGCCACCCAGACCCGCGACTATGCGCAGAAGCACGGCGTGAACGTCACCTTCCGCATCGTCGATCCGGAAGAGACCGGCGCCGAGCACTGCCAGCACGACAACCCCACCATCGGCCAGGAAATCCTCGCCGACTGGCTGGCCGACATCTTCGGCATCGACCAGAAGGCGTTGCTGAAGACCGGCTGGAACCCGCTGGTCTGAGGCGCGCATCATGAGCCAGCAAACCCTGCGCCTCGGCGTCGATACGCCCCGCGCCGCCATCGTCGCCATCGACCTGCATCGCGGCCATCTCGACATGGAGGTGGCCACCATGCCCACCTCGCCCGAGGTGGCTGAGCGCGTGATCGCCGCCAATGCGAAACTGTTCGCCTGGGCGCGGGCTTTGGGCGTGCCCGTCGTCCATCTCATGACGTCCTATCGGGATGCGCAGGAGATCGCGGCCAATCCCTTCTGGCGCAGCCGCGCGGAAGATCCCACCGCCACCCGCAAGAATGTGCTGCGGCACAATCTGGAGGGCGGTCCGGGCTGCGTTGTGATGCCCCAGCTGTGGGACGAGAGCGATTTCATCGTCGACACGAAGAAGCGCTACGACTGCTTCATCGCTTCCGACCTTGACTTCATGCTCAGGAGCCACGGCATCAACACGCTGATCATCACCGGCGTGAACACCAATTCCTGCGTGCTCGCCACCACTACCGCCGCCAATGTGCGCGACTATGCGGTGATCGTGGTCGATGACTGCGTGGACAGCATGGATGGCCCGGCACTGCATGAGGCCGGCCTGCTGTGCATCCGCACCGCCTTCGGCTCGGTACTTTCCAGCGCCGAGGTGATGGCCTCCGACGTGCTCGCCGCGGCGGGCACCAGGGGAGCCGCCGCGTGACCATGCGTGCCGCCGCCCGGCGCGGTGATCGCGCGTGGCGGAAAAATGCGTTTCTGATCTGATCGTCTGGGAGGACACCATGGCCATGCTGCCGCGCGATCGCGCTCCTTATTCCGCCATCGTCGATCGCCCGCCGCTGAAGCTGCCGGGCAAGGCCCGCGTGGTGCTGTGGACCATCGTGAACCTCGAAGTGTGGGACATCGCCCGTCCCATGGCGCGGCAGGTCATTCCCGCCCCCACGGGGCAGGCGCTGTTGCCGGACGTGCCGAACTGGAGCTGGCACGAATATGGCATGCGCGTCGGCGTGTGGCGATTCTTCAAGCTCTACGAGCGTCTCGGCATCCGCCCCACGCTCTCCATCAACGCCCGCGTGTGCGAGGATTACGAGCGCGTGGCGGGCCAGGCGCGCGATGCCGGCTGGGAGTTCATGGGCCATGCCTATGAGCAGGGCCCGATCCACAAGGTGGAGGATCAGCGCGGCATGATCCATCGCTCAATGGACATCATCGAGAAGTTCACCGGCAAGCGCGCCAAGGGCTGGCTCGGACCGGGCCTCACCCAGACGCTGGAGACCCCGGACCTGCTCACCGAGGCCGGCGTGAAATATATCGGCGACTGGGTATGGGACGACGAGCCGTCCGTGATCGAGACCGTCAACGGCCCGCTGCACACGCTGCCCTACACCGTTGAGCACAACGACATTCCCATGATGGCGGTGGCCCATCATGAATCGCCTTATTGGCTGCAGCGCCTGAAGGACAGCCTCGACCGGCTGCACGAGGAAGGCGAGGACCGGGCCAAGGTGATGGCGGTGGCGATCCATCCCTATCTGTCCGGCCAGCCGCACCGCATCAAGTATCTCGAAGAATTCTACGCCTATGCCGCCGCCAAGGGCGACGTGCTGTTCTGGAACGGCGAAGAGATTCTCGACTGGTACCAGACAACTCAGGGCACGAAGGCGTGAGTGACGAGATGACCAATACCGTGTCCGCGTATGTGTTCGCCCCGCCGGCGATCGAGAGCCTGCCCGTGGTGGGCAGCGACGCCCGCTTTCCGGTGCGGCGCATCTATTGCGTCGGCCGCAATTATCTCGCCCACATCCGCGAGATGAAGGAGGCGGACGATGAGCGCGATCCGCCCTTCTTCTTCCAGAAGCCGCGCGACAGCCTGGTGCAGGACGGCGCCACCGTGCCCTATCCGGTGGACAGCGAGGACTATCAGTTCGAGATCGAGCTGATGGTCGCCATCGGCGCGTCTGCGAAGAACCTCAAGGTTGCAGAGGCCGAAAGCGCCATCTTCGGTTACGGCGTCGCCCTCGACATGACGCGGCGGGATCGCCAGCGCGAATGCGGCACGAAGAAGCTGCCGTGGGAGCGTGGCAAGGGGTTCGACAAGTCCGCGCCCTGCGGCCCGATCACCCCGAAGGCTTTGAACGGCAAGGTGTCGGAAGGCGCCATCACGCTGACCGTCAATGGCGTCGAGAAGCAGCGCGGCGATCTTGCGCAGCTGATCTGGAACGTTCCTGAAATCGTGGCCAACCTCTCCGCCTCCTATACTCTTGAGCCCGGAGACATCATCATGACGGGGACGCCGGCAGGTGTCGGTCCCGTCCAGCCCGGCGACGTCATCGTCGGCGCGGTGGATGGCTTCGGCACCCTTACTCTCACCGTCGGCGCGCGCGAGGCCTGACATGCTGCCCACCGAGCGGATCTCCTACTCCCCCATCTCCCAGCGGCCCAGGCTCACGCTGCCCGGCGGCAAGCGCATGGCGGTGTGGGTCATCGTCAATGTGGAGGAATGGAACCCCCGCGAGACCATGCCCCGTACGGTGCTGACCCCGCCGGCGGGCGGCTCGCCGTCTCCGGACATCCCGAACTGGGCCTGGCACGAATATGGCAACCGCGTCGGCTTCTGGCGCATGCTGGAGATGCTCGACGAGAACAAGGTCACGCCTGCTCTCGCCATCAACGGCACGGCCATTCCCAGCTACGAGCCCATCGCCAAGGCGGCGCTGGAGCGCGGCTGGGAGTTCATGGGCCACGGCTACACCCAGAAGAACATGCAGAAGGTGGAGAACGAGCGCGAGGACATCGCGAAGACCTCCAAGGCCATCGAGGACTACACCGGCAAGCGCCCGCGCGGCTGGCTCGGACCCGGCCTCACCGAGACCTGGGAAACGCCCGATCTGCTGGTCGAGGCGGGCTATGACTATGTGTGCGACTGGGTGCTGGACGACCAGCCGGTGGTGCTGAAGACCCGCACTGATCCGATCGTCAACATTCCCTACACGCAGGAATGCAACGACGTGGCGATGATGCTGATCCAGCATCACAAGGCGAGCGAGTATTACGACCGCGCCCACGACCAGTTCGAGCAGCTCTATCACGACAGCCGCGACAGCGCCCGCATCATGGCGCTGGTGGTGCACCCCTACATCATGGGCGCGCCGCACCGCATGAAGTACTTCCGCCGCATCATCGAGGAGATCCGCGCCAAGGACGACGTGGCCTTCATGACTGGTGAGCAGATCTACGACTGGTATCTGGGCCAGCGGCCCGACGCATTGAAAGCGGGGACGGCCGGATGAGCGGGCTCAACGCCTTCCAGCTTCTCAACGGGCTGACCTTCGCGGCATTGCTGTTCATCGTGGCCTCGGGCTTCACGCTGATCTTCGGCCTGCTGCGCATCGTCAACCTCGCCCATGGCGCGCTCTATCTGCTGGGCGGGTATCTGGGCTATGCGGCGGCCAGCGCAACCGGCAGCTTCCTCGTGGGCGTGCTGGCGGCCATGGCGGGCGTCGCCGTCTGCGGTCTGATCCTCGACCGGGGGCTTCTGCGCTTCGTGCGCGGCTATGAGCTCCGGCAGGTGCTGCTGACGCTCGGTGTCGCCTTCGTGCTCAACGATATGACGCTGGTGATCTTCGGCGGCGACACCTACACGGTGCCGACCCCGGATTTCCTGAAAGGCGCGGTGCGCTTCTGGGGCCTGTTCTATCCGAAATACCGGCTGTTCGTGCTGGCGCTGGGCGTGGTGGTGTTCATCGCCCTCTGGGTGCTGCTCAACAAGACCCGCCTCGGCGCGCTGATCCGCGCCGGCGTGGATGATCCGGAAATCATCGCCGCCATGGGCATCAACATCCGCAAGGTGTTCCTGCTCACCTTCATGCTGGGTGCGGCGCTGGCCGGGCTCGGCGGCGCGGTGGGTGGGGCCTTCCTCACCCTCTATCCGAGCGCGGATTCGGAAATCCTCGTCTTTTCGCTGGCGGTGGTCATCATCGGCGGGCGTGGCAGCCTCGTGGGGGCTGCCGTGGGCGCGCTCATCGTCGGCATGCTCAATACGATCGGGCAGGTGATGTTCCCCGAATTCGCCTATTTCGTCATCTTCGGACCCATGGCGGCGATCCTCGCCTTCCGCCCGCTGGGCCTGTTCGGGAAGGCGGCCTGATGAGCACTTCTTCTTCCGCCCCCGCCTCCAGCACTCCCGCCCGCGATGGGCTTGGCAAGGTGGCGCTCATCGCCATTGCGGTGGGCGTGCTCGCCTTCGCCGTGCTGCCGCTGCTGGTGCCCACCTATCAGGTGAGCATCCTCACCGAGATCCTGATCTTCGCCGTGCTCGCCATGGCGGTGGACATCCTCGCCGGCTACACCGGCCGCACGCCGCTCTGCCATGGCGCCATCTTCGGGGTGGCCACCTATGTGGTGGTCTACTGGAGCCAGCAGGGCGGGGCGCCCGTCACCGGCCTGCTTCTGGGTGTGGCAGCGGCGACGCTGGTGGGGGCCATCTTCGGCCTGCTCGCCATCCGCACCTCGGGCGTCTATTTCCTTCTGCTAACGCTCGCGCTGGGCATGATCGTGTGGGGCGTGTGCCTGCGCTGGACTTCGGTGACGGGTGGCGAGAACGGTCTGCGCGGTAGCGTGCGGCCGGAGATGCTCGCCGGCCACATGCCCTTCTATTACGCCGTGTTCGCGGTGGTGGGGCTGATCACCTTTATCATGTGGCGCTTCGTGCGCTCGCCTTTCGGCCTGACGCTCCGCGGCATCCGCGACAGCGAAAGCCGTATGCGCGCGCTCGGCTACAATGTGTCGCTGCACCTGTTCCTGGCCTTCACCATCTCTGGCTTCTTCGCCGGCCTGGCGGGCGCGCTCTATGCCATGTTCAACGACTTCGTGAGCCCCTCCACGGTGGCGCTTTCCCAGTCGGTGGAAGGGCTTCTGATGGCCATCACGGGTGGCATCGGCACGCTGTTCGGCGCTTTCATCGGGGCTGCCGCCATCATCGGGCTTGAGAATTTCGTCAGCCAGTACACCGAGCGCTGGCCCACGGTTCTTGGGCTGATGTTCATCCTGATCATGATATTCGCCCCGCAGGGGGTGATCGGGCGGGTGCGCGACCTCGTGCGCCGCCGCTGAATACAAGAACAATAAACACCGCCGACCAGTTTCGAACCGACAGGAGTGGGATTATGGACCGCAGGACATTTCTGAAGACCAGCGTTGCCGCCGCCACGGTTGGCGTTGTCGCCAAGCCCTATATCGCCCGTGCCCAGAGCGGCCCGATCCGCGTCGGCCTGCTTGCTCCGCTCACCGGCGTGGTGGCTGCCGGCGGCCGCGAGATGGTCGACGGCTTCAACATGTATTTCGAGGAGCATGGCGGCGAGCTGGCCGGCCGCAAGGTCGAGGTCATCGTCGAGGACGATGCCGCCAATCCCGACACCGCTTTGCAGAAGGCCCGCCGTCTTGTTGAGCAGGCCAATGTGCACATGCTGGCCGGCAATCTGCTCGCCAACACCGGCCTCGCGGTGGCCAATTATGTGAAGGGCAACGGCATGCCCTACTTCATCCCGATCATCGCCGCCGACGACCTGACGCAGCGCAGCCGCATCAAGAACGTCATCCGCGTTGCCGGCTACACCGCCAGCCAGTTCTCCCGCCCGCTCGCCGACTGGGCCCTCAAGCAGGGCTACAAGAAGGTCGCGACCGTCTCGCAGGACTACACCTTCGGCCACGAGCAGTGCGGTGGCTTCGCCCAGTATTTCACCGAGAACGGCGGTCAGGTGGTCGCCCAGTACTGGCACCCGCTGAACACCTCCGACTTCAGCCCCTATCTCGGCCAGCTGGCCAATTCCGGTGCCGACGTGGTGTTCGCCATGGAGACCGGCGCGGACGCCACCCGCCTCATGCAGCAGTATGCGAGCTTCGGCCTGAAGGGCCAGATCCCGCTGATCGGCGCCATGAACATGACCGACCAGTCGGTCATCCGCACCATGGGCGATGAAGTGGAAGGCGTCATCGTGGCCGCGCACTTCTCGGAAGGCTCCTCGGCGCCGGAGACGCAGGGCTTCGTGTCGTCCTACCAGAAGAAGTTCAACAAGCTGCCCTCGCTCTATGGCTTCTCCATGTACTCGGGCGCCATGTGGATTGACGAGGCGCTCAAGAACATCAAGGGGAATGCGGAGGATCGCGAGGCTTTCATCGCCAGCGTGATGAAGACGGATCTGGCCGGCTCGCCGTTGGGCCAGACGGTGAAGCTCGACAGCTTCGGCAACCCGATCTACGATGTGCACATCCGCAAGGTGGTGAAGAACCGCGACGGCAAGTACTGGAACCGCCCGATCGACGTCTACAACAGCGTCTCGCAGTTCTGGAAGTACGATCCGGCCACCTACATGAAGCAGCCGCCGTATTCCCGCGATTTCCAGGGCATCAAGAAGTCCTGATCGACACTTGGGAGCCGGATCGGGGGCTTTTCCTGATCCGGTCCGGCTCCAGAAATTCCGGGTCGCGCCGAGCCCTGAATGGTACGGTCCGGAGTGCCAGAGCCTCTCGGCTCGACTGGCCGGACGCGCATCCCTTTTCCTCCCCCTCCCCCCTTGTGAAAGGGGATGCGCGCTCGCCGGCGGACCCGACAGGATCGTTTCGGCACGCTGACATCACCGCAAGCCAAGGCCCATTCCGTGACCGATCTGCTGCATCTCGAGGGCATCTGCGTCCAGTTCGGCGGCCTCAAAGCCGTGGACGACGTGACCATCCGCGTGCCCCGTGGCGAGCGCCGGGCGATCATCGGCCCCAACGGTGCCGGCAAGACCACGCTGTTCAACGCCATCACCGGCATGGTGCGCGCCACCTCTGGCCGGGTGATGTTCGACGGTCGCGACGTCACCAGGATGCCGGTGCATGCGCGCGCCGCCATCGGCATGAGCCGCACCTTCCAGATCACCAATCTCTTCCCCAACCTCACGGTGGCCGAGAACATGCGCCTTGCGCTGCGCGGGCTCTCTCCGCGCAAGTTCTCGCTGCTGGGCGGCGGCTCATTGACGGCGGAAGAGCATGCGCGCGCCGACAAGGCGCTGGGCGTCTCGCGCCTGCATGCCCGCCGCGACGTGGTGGTGAAGGAAATGTCCTATGGCGAGCAGCGCCAGCTGGAGCTGGCCATGGCGCTGGTCGCCCAGCCCAAGCTGCTGCTGCTGGACGAGCCCGCCGCCGGCCTCTCGCCCTCCGAGCGTGTCATCGTCTCCGATATCATCCGCGCCTTGCCGCGCGACCTGACCCTCGTGCTCATCGAGCACGACATGGACCTCGTGCTCTCGCTGGTGGACTACGTGACCTGTCTCAACAACGGCAAGATGCTGGTGGAAGCCCCGCCGGCGGAAATCCGCACCAACACGCTCGTTCAGGACGTCTACCTCGGAAAGGCACGCCACCATGCTTGAGGTCGCCGACCTGCATTCCTATTACGGCGACGCCCATGTGCTGCACGGTGCCAGCCTGGAGGTGAAGACCGGCGAAGTGGTGGCGCTGCTCGGCCGCAACGGCATGGGCAAGACGACGCTGATCCGCTCCATCATGGGCCTTACCCCGCCTGATGTGCGTGAGGGCTCCGTGCGCTGGAAGGGGCAGGAGCTGCGCGGCGTGCCCTCGCACGAGATCGCCAAGCGCGGCATTGCCATCGTGCCGCAAGGCCGCCGGCTGTTCCCCTCGCTCACCGTCACCGAGCATCTCACCGTGCTGAAGAAGGCCAGCGCCACCCATGGCTGGACGGTGGCCAAGGCGTTCGAATTCTTCCCCCGCCTTGCCGAGCGGCGGAACAACAGGGGCAACCAGCTCTCCGGCGGCGAGCGCCAGATGCTGGCGGTTGCCCGCGCGCTGATGATCGACCCCGAGCTGATCCTCATGGACGAGCCCTCGGAAGGGCTGGCGCCGGTGATGGTGCAGCATCTGGAGGGCATCATCCTCCAGCTCAAGCAGGCCGGCCTCGGCATCCTGCTGGTGGAGCAGAACCTTTATAGCGCATTGGCGGTGGCGGACCGGGCCTATATCCTGGAAACCGGC
Organism: Azorhizobium oxalatiphilum; assembly: GCF_014635325.1. Classification (GTDB taxonomy): domain Bacteria; phylum Pseudomonadota; class Alphaproteobacteria; order Rhizobiales; family Xanthobacteraceae; genus Azorhizobium; species Azorhizobium oxalatiphilum. Next base: position 486,889 of record NZ_BMCT01000001.1, read on the forward strand.
CGGGTGGTACATCAGGCCCTTGCTTCCGACATTGCGGAAGATCCCTCGACGCTGACGAAGTTCCTCGGCGTCCACTGACGAGGTGTGCCGATGGCCAACCCTTCCCCGATGGGGACCGCAGCCGAAACCGAAGGGCCGTTCGCGGCGCGCGTGCTCGCCTTGCAGGGTGTGACCATACGGCCGGAGGAGGCGCGGGCGCTGCTCGCGCTCGTCACCCAGCTCAATACGACGGTGGCCAAGGCTGCCGACAGGTCCGTCACCATCGACGCCTGCCCTTGGAGCTTCCCGACCTTGCGCGCGCAAATCGCCGAGCGCGGGGAGGATGAGGCGTGAGCGCGATCCACGAACTGGGCCTCGTCGAGACGGCAAACGCCATCGCCGACGGCTCGATCACGTCGGAAGCTGCCACCCGCACGGCGCTGGACCGGCTGGAGCGGCTCGGCCCCGACTATAACGCCGTGATGGCGCTCGATCGCGAGGGCGCGCTGGCCGCCGCACGCGCGGTGGATGTGGCGCGGGCCAAGGGCGAGGACATCGGCCTCATCGGCGGCGTGCCGCTGGCGCACAAGGATCTGCTCTATCGCGCCGGGCGCGTGTGCACGGGTGGCTCGATCATCCGCAGGGATTTCGTGCCGGACACCACCGCCTCTGTGCTGGAACGGCTGGACGGGGCAGGGGCGCTGGATCTCGGCACGCTGCATCTGGCCGAATTCGCCATGTCGCCCACAGGCTTCAACGCCCATTACGGCCATGGTCGCAGCCCGTGGAACCGCGACTATGGCTCCGGCGGCTCGTCCTCCGGTTCGGGCGCGGCGGTGGCTGCGCGTCTCGTCTCCGGCGCGCTGGGCTCGGATACGGGCGGCTCCATTCGTCATCCCTCCGCCATGTGTGGCGTGACGGGGCTGAAGCCTACCCATGGGCTCGTGCCGCTTTATGGCGCGATGCCTCTGGCGCCGAGCCTCGATACCATCGGCCCGCTCACCCGCAGTGCGGTGGATGCCGCGCGCATGCTCAGCGTGATCGCAGGGCCGGATGTGCGCGATGCCGCCACCCTCTCGGCGCCCGAGCGCGATTATGAGCAGGGGCTCACCGGCGATCTGCGCGGCGTCACCATCGCCGTTCCGCAGGGCTATTATCGCACAACGGCCGATGCGGAAATCCTGAAGCTGATGGACGAGAGCCTCGCCGTTCTGCGCGAGGCGGGGGTCAGGGTGGTCGAGACCACGGTGCCCGACATGGGCACCATCAACGCCCTGATGCAGGTGGTGATGACGGCCGAGGCGGCGGCGCTCCATCGGAAATGGCTGGCCGAGCGGCCGGAGGATTACGGGGCGCAGGTGCGGGCCCGCATCATCCCCGGCTACGCGCTGGCCGCCACGCGCTATGTGGAGGCGCTGATGATGCGCGCCGAAGTGGCGCGCGACTGGCTGAAATGCGCCATGGACGGCGCCGACATGGTGCATGTGCCCACATTGGCCGCGCCGGTGCCGAGCATCGCCGAGACCACCGAGGGCTCGCCGGAGGACATCGCCATCGCCATCGGCCGCGTGACCCATTGCACTCGGGGCATTTCCTATCTGGGCCTACCCTCGCTGTCGGTGCCGTGTGGTTTCACGAAGAACGGCCTGCCGGCCGCCTTCCAGCTTGTGGGCCGCCCCTATGGCGAGCCGGTTCTGCTGCGGGCGGGCGATGCCTATCAGCGCCGCACCGACTTCCACACCCGCCTGCCGCCGGGCTGCGGGGAGGACTGAGGGGGGCGCCCCTCGCCGAAAGCGCACCGCAACCCCCTCTCCCGCTTGCGGGGGGGGTGGGGAGGGGGCCGCGCGGAGCGCGGGAACGCCCTCCGCTTGCCGCAGCCCTGATCAGTTCATCAACAGAAGTTCCGCCCGGCCTGCCCCCTCCCTATCCCTCCCCCGCAAGCGGGAGAGGGGACCTGTCGTGCAGGGGAAGAGCGCGTAACCGTTTAAAAGCTCACCGGAACAGATTGCTCTTTGCCAGTTCCAGCAGCTCGTCGCCGCGACCGTTCATGATGGCCCGCGCCGCATAGAGCGAGAAGCCGATGGCCTGCTCGGCCTTGATGGCAGGCGGCATCACAAGCTCCATCTTGTCGGTCACGACATCCACCACCGCCGGGCCGTCATGGGCGAAGGCGGCTTCCAGCGCGCCCTTCACGTCGGCCGGATCCTCCACCCGTTGGCCATGGATGCCGATGGCCTTCGCCATGGCGGCGAAGTCCGGGTTCTTCAGGTCGGTGCCCACATTGAGGAAGCCGGCCGCTTTCATCTCCATGTCCACGAAGCCGAGCAGGCCGTTGTTGAAGATGACGATCTTCACCGGCAGGTTGAGCTGGCGCAGTGAGAGTATGTCGCCCATCAGCATGGAGAAGCCGCCGTCACCGGAGAGCGAGACCACCTGCCGCTTGGGATAGGCACCCTGCACGCCGATGGCCTGCGGCATGGCGTTGGCCATGGAGCCGTGGATCAATGAGCCGATAAGCCGTCGCTCACCATTCATGGTGAGATACCGCGCCGCCCACACCGTGGTCTCGCCCACGTCCACGCTGAACACGGCGTCCTTCGCCGCCACCTCGTCCACCATCTTCGCCAGATACTGCGGGTGGATGGGTTTTGTGCCCGGTTTGCCCACGGCGAGCGCGTCGAGATCACGGCGCGAGGTCTTGTAGTGTTCCTGCACCTTCTTGAGGAAGGCATCGTCCGTGCGCGGCTGGAGGCGCTGGAGCAAAGCGGTGAGTGTGAGCTTCACATCGCCCACGAGGCCAAGGTCGAGCCGCGTGCGGCGGCCGAGGTTCTCGGGGCGGATGTCGATCTGCACCACCTTGGCGTCGGTGGGATAGAACTGGCGATAGGGGAAGTCGGTGCCCACCATCAGCAGCAGATCGGCCTCGCGCATGGCGTGATAGCCGGAGGCGAAGCCGATGAAGCCGGTCATGCCCACGTCGTAGGGATTGTCATATTCGACAAAGGGCTTTCCCCGCAGCGTGTGCACCACCGGGGCCTTCAGCGCGGCGGCGAGCGCCACCACCTGGTCATGCGCGCCCTCGCAGCCGCCACCGGCGAGGATGGTGATGCGTTTGGCGTCCGCCACCAGCGCGTCGAGCCTGTCGAACTCCGCCAGCGGGGGCACCACGGTCGGGAAGGCGATGTCGGTCCACACCGGCTCGGTGCGGCCCTCGGCGGCGCGCAGGGCCACGTCGCCGGGAATGACGATGACGGCCACGCCCTGCTTCTGGATCGCCGTGCGCATGGCGATTTCCATCACGCGCGGCATCTGCGCCGGGCTCGACACCATCTCGCAGTAATGGCTGCATTCCTTGAACAGGCTTTCCGGATGGGTCTCCTGGAAATAGCCGGAGCCGATCTCGGGGCTGGGAATGTGGGCGGCGATCGCCAGCACCGGCGTGCGGGTGCGGTGGCAGTCGAACAGGCCGTTGATGAGGTGCAAATTGCCCGGCCCGCAAGAGCCGGCGCACACGGCGAGCTTGCCGGTGATCTGGGCTTCCGCGCCGGCGGCGAAGGCGGCCACTTCCTCGTGGCGCACATGCATCCACTTCACCTCGGGGGTGAAGCGCAAGGCATCGGTGAGGCCGTTGAGGCTGTCGCCGACCACGCCCCAGACCCGCTCCACGCCCGCTGCCGCCAGGGTGCGCGCCATCACGTCCGCCACTCTCACTCCGGCCATGGGGCCCTCCTGTTGCTGTCGTCCCAACCTCAACACGCGTAACCGCCCTTGCGATCCCGTTCTTGCCCGTCCGCCCGCCGCCTTGCCGGGCATAAGCCAGCTCCACGACCGCCGGTTGACGTATCATCCTGCCATCGGCAGATGATGCAAGTGCCGCGGCAACGACTGTTGAGCCGGGCCATGGACAAAGCGGCGCAAGGCAAGGCGGGGACAGCCATGGGCGGCGAGGGCACGCGGGCGTGGTGGAAGCGGGCGGAAGGCTGGGCCGAGCCGCCGCTCAAGGCGGCGGAGCGCTATGAGGTCTCGGCGCGGGAGGATCTGGCCGCCTTCACGCTGTTCGGCTATCGCGGCCGGGTGGCGATGCGGGTCACGCTGGGCATTCTGCTGGCCATCGCCATCGCGCATTTTCTGAAGCTGGAAATGCCGGTCTGGGCGGCCATCAGCGTGCTGCGGGTGTTCCAGAACGACCGCACCGCCACGGTGCAGCGCGGGCTGGAGCGGGTGGCGGGCACCCTTGCCGGCGGGCTGATCGCTTATGGCATCATGTTTGGCGGGGCGAGCCACGCCTTCGTCTATATCGCCACCGGCCTTGTCTGCGCGGGCGCGGTCTATGCGCAGGCGGTCAGCCGCTACAGCTACGCGTTCACGCTGGTGGGCTTCACCGTGCCGCTGATGACCTATCACGCGCTCACCTCCAGCGAGCCCATCGGCCATGTCATCCTCATGCGCGGGCTGGAGGTGCTGGTGGGCGTGGCCGTCGCCACCAGCATCGATCTGCTCACCTCGCGCGCCAAGCCGCAGGCACCGCCGAAGCCGTGGTTCGCGGGCATGGATGCCATCTTCCTCGGCCATGCGCTGACCGTGGGTATCGCGGTCACGCTGGTGCCGGTGGTGTGGACGGTGTTCCACCTGCCGGGCTTCGAGCAGACGCCGATCACCGCCTTCATCGTGGTGGGGGCGGCGCGGGAGGGCATCGGCTGGAAGTCGCTGAACCGCTGCATCGGCTGCCTGCTGGGCGCGGCGCTGGGCTTTCTCGGCGTGCTGATGCTGGATGGTAATCTCTGGCTCTGGCTGCTGTTCGTCGCCGCCGGCCTGTTCCTGTTCACGCAGGTCTGCTTTGGCGGCAGCGTGGTGGCCTATACGGGCGCGCAGGCGGGCATCGCCTTCCTGCTGGTGGTGGTGCAGGAGCCCATTCCCAATCTGGATCTGGCGGCCGGGGTGGGGCGCATGTGGGGCATTGCGGGCGGCATCGCCATGGTGATGCTGGTGGGTCTCGCCACCTGGCCCATCCGCCGCCGCATCGCCGAGCGCCTCACGCCCCGCCAAGCGCACGAGATCGCGCACTGATGGACATGAAAACGCCGACCGGAGAGGGCTCCGGCCGGCGCGTCTTCACTGCTGGTGTCGTGCCTCAGGCGGCGCGCACCGTGTCGAGGAAGCGGCGCATCTCCACTTCCAGCTGACGGGACTGGTCGGTGAGGGCGGAAGCCGCGCCGAGCACATGGCCGGCGGCCTCGCCGGTCTCGTCGGCGGTCTTCGCCACCTCGGAGATGTGGCCGGTCACGGTGTTGGTGCCGGAAGCCGCCTGATCCACGTTGCGAACGATCTCGCGGGTGGCGACGCCCTGCTGCTCCACGGCGGCGGAGATGGAGGTCGCCACATCGCTCATCTGGCGGATCTGCGTGCCCACGCCCTCGATCACCGTCACCGCCTCCTTGGTGGTGGACTGGATGGAGCCGATCTGGGTCTCGATCTCCTCGGTGGCCTTGGCGGTCTGGGTGGCCAGCGCCTTCACCTCGGAGGCGACAACGGCAAAACCCTTGCCGGCGTCACCGGCACGCGCCGCCTCGATGGTGGCGTTCAGCGCCAGCAGGTTGGTCTGCTCCGCGATGGAGGAAATGAGCCCGATGACATCGCCGATGCGCGAGGCCGCCTGCGCCAGCTGGCGAATGACGTCACCGGTCTTCTCGGCTTCCACCACGGCGGTGGAGGACATCTTTGCCGACTGCTGCACCTGACGGCCGATCTCGTCCACGGAGGAGCCCAGCTCTTCCGCCGAGGAGGCGACCATCACCACGTTGGTGGAGGCCTCTTCCGCCGCCGCCGCCACGGCGGTGGACTGCTCGGAGGTCTTGCGGGCGGCGCTCGCCATGGTCTGCGCCGTGCCGTGCAACTGGGCGGAGGAGGACGCCACGCTGCCGATGATGCCGCCCACCGCGCGCTCGAAATCGTCGGCGAGCTTCAGCATGCTCTCGCGGCGCTCGGCGGCGACGCGGTGCTCGTTCTCCTTGGCTTCGGCTTCAAGGGCGGCGTTGCGGGCCATCTCTTCCTTGAACACCAGCATGGCCTTTGCCATGGCGCCGATCTCGTCGCGGCGGCTGGTGTTGGGGATGTCGACGGCCAGATTGCCGCTGGCCAGCACCTGCATGGTGTCGGTCAGATGCGAGATGGGCCGGGTCACGCGGCGCACCACCACCAGCAGGCCGGTGACGGCGATGAGCACGGCGGCGACCAGAAGCAGCGTGTAGAGAATGAGGGAGGTGGTGGCCGCGCTGGAGGTGGCCTCGGCGACTTCCGCGAGGCTGTCCACGGCCTGCAGGCCGACGTTGGCGATCTTCTCCAGCGCCGGGATCGACTGGCCGCGCCACTGGTCGGCGGTCACGGTGGGAAGCTGGCCGGAGGACAAGGCGGCACCCACCTGCTTGCGCAGGACATCCACCGGGCCGGTGAAATAGGCGGCCTGCGCGGCGGCGACGGTGGTCTTCAGCACCTCGGGCATATCAGGCGCATTCACGAGGGTCTGCACCTGCTCCCAGCTCAGAGCGGTCTTGGCGTCCATGCCGGCGATGGCGCCGATCTGCTCGGGCGTGAAGGGCTTCTGCGCCCGCAAAGTCGCGCTCATGAGCAGCGAGGCGTCGCCGGCGGCGGCGCGGGTGGCGCCGGCCACGAAGCGGATGACGGTGAAGCGCAGCAGGGAGGGCTGGGCGATGCGGATCTGGCTTTCGATGGCGTCGGTGGCGTCATCCAGCGTGTTCATGACGGTGACGGCTTCGGCCATGAAGCGGGGCAGCAGCTTGGGGTCGCGGCTTTCCAGCGGCATCCGGAGCGCGGCATCCACATCGGCCCGCAGACCCTTGATGGTCTGCACGGCGGAGCGCAACTGCTGCGCCAGCGCTGCGGCTTCCGGGGTGCCGGCGGCTTCCAGGCTGGTGATGGCGGTGGTCAGGGAGGGATCTACCACCGCGCGCCGCTTGGCGATGCTCTCGACGGCGGAGGTCAGCTTGTCGGAGGGCAAGGGAAGCGTCACGCCCACGTCGGCGCGCTCCAGCCGGTAGCTGGCGAAGGCGCGGAACAGGGCATGGTCGGCCTTCACGAAGGTCAGGGCCAGCTCCGCCGCCTGCGAGCGCTGGTAGGCGCTGATGAGGGAGGAGACGCACAGCACCGCAAGAATGGCGCTGGTGAGAGAGAATAAAGCGATCAGAGTTGTCTTGATGGACAGTTTCATAGCTGGCCCCCAAATATATCAGCTCTTCAAATAAGGACGGGGGCTGGTGTCAGGCTTGCTGAAACGGTGGTATCAGAGGGTGCGATGTTGCGCCGCAGCACAATAAAAAGGGCGCCCGGCCGAAGCCGCGCGCCCTTGTACTGTCAGGTTCTTGCGAGAGGTCAGGCGACGTCGCGGATCAGCTTGCGCAGCAGGGACACCATGTCCTTGATCTGCTGCTCAGTGGAGATGAAGGGCGGCGAGAAGGCCAGGCTGTCGCCGGAGTAGCGCATGTAGAGGCCTTCGCGCAGGCCGGCCTCGAACACCGCCAGCGAGCGGGTGCTGGGGCCTTCCGGCGAGGGCGCGAACTCCACCGCGGCGGTGAGGCCGAAGTTGCGCACGTCCACGATGTTGGGCTCGCCCTTGAGGCTGTGGAACTCGGCTTCCAGCAGCGGCTCCAGTTCGCGCACGCGCTCGAACAGCTTCTCTTCCTCGTACACGTCGAGGCTGGCATGGGCGGCGGCGGCGGCCATCGGATGACCCGAATAGGTGTAGCCGTGGCAGAACTCGATGGCCGCCGGCGGGCCGGACATGAAGGCCTCGTAGATCTCCTGCTTGGCGATGACGCCACCCATGGGAATGATGCCGTTGGTGATCGCCTTGGCGAAGGTGATCATGTCCGGGATGACGCCGAGGCGCTGCGCCGCAAACGCCCAGCCGGTGCGGCCGAAGCCGGTGATGACTTCGTCGAAGATCAGCAGGATGCCGTGCTTGGTGCAGATCTCGCGAAGCTTCTCGAGATAGCCGATCGGCGGCACGATGACGGCGGCCGAACCCTGCATGGGCTCCACGATGACGGCGGAGATGGTGGAGGCGTCATGCAGCGCCACGATGCGCTCCAGCTCGTCCGCCAGATGCACGCCCCACTCCGGCTGGCCCTTGGAGAAAGCCATCTGCGAGAGGTTGTGGGTGTGCGGCAGGTGGTCGACGCCGTTCACCATGCCGGGGGCGAACATCTTGCGGTTGGCGACCATGCCGCCCACCGACATGCCGCCGAAGCCGACGCCGTGATAGCCCTTCTCGCGGCCGATGAAGCGGGTGCGCGTGGCCTGGCCGGTGAGCCGGTGATAGCCCATGGCGATCTTCAGCGCCGTATCCACCGCTTCCGAGCCGGAATTGGTGAAGAACACGCGGTTCAGGCCCTCGGGGGCCATGTCAGCGATGCGCTCGGTGAGCTGGATGGTGTTGGCGCTGGCCACCTGGAAGGACGGCGCATAATCCAGCGCGCTGACCTGCTTGGTGACGGCTTCCACGATGCGCGGATGGGCATGGCCCAGCGGCGTGCACCACAGGCCCGAGGAGCCGTCGAAGATTTTCACGCCGTTGGCATTGGTGAAGTAGCAGCCCTCGGCCGCCACCATGGTGCGGTCATTGGGGTTGGACTTGAAGCGGCGGTTGGATGTGAACGGCGCCCAATAGGCATCCACATTGAGCTGCCGGGCGAGTGCGCCCTTGTCAGTCACCTGATCCATTCCAGTCCTCCAGAGCCTTTGCGGCGATTGCGGCTGCGCGGGTGCGCGTGATGCCGGGAAATCCAGATTTTCACCTTAGCGATCCATGCGATTTTGTATATATACAGATCGAAGGAACGGGCCGCATGCTGTAGTGGTGGCGGCACCCATACAGCGCTTGCACTGCTGTGGGTTTGGCCTCATCTTCCTGCGACTAACGCCTTGGGTTGCCTCCGTTTTGTGCCGTTGCCCTTCATCTGGGCTTTACCCGAAGCGGTTATGACCACCCGTGTTATGGGCACTGCATCCTTCGGGGATGGACCTCATGTTGCAGATCGTGGTGGATGCGTCCGCCAAGGTACCACTCGTGACGCAGATCGTCAGCGCCGTCTCGGCCCGCATCGCCGAGGGCGCGCTGCCGTCGGGTTCGCGCCTGCCCTCGGTGCGCCAGCTCGCCGCTTTGTGCGGGGTCTCCACCCTCACCGTCTCCAACGCCTACAACCGCCTCGTGGCCGAGGGCCTGCTGGAGGCCCGGCGGGCCAGCGGCTATTATGTGGCTGCCCGCAAGGCATCGCGCGAGCCGCAGCGCCGGGCGCTGCCGGGCAGCGTGTCCATCGACGCGCTCTGGCTGCTCCAGCGCGTCTATGAGGACGACCCCACCCTGCTGAAGGTGGGTGCCGGCTGGCTGCCGGAGAGCCATCTGTTCACGGACGGGCTGCGCCATGCGCTGGCGGCGCTGGCCAAGAAGCCGGGCGCGGCCGTCTCGCGCTATGGCAATCCGCTCGGCTACGCGCCGCTGCGCCGGGCGATCCAGATGCTGCTGACCCAGCGCGCCATCGATTGCGAGCCGGACCACATCATCCTCACCCACGGCGCCAGCCAGGCGCTGGACATCGCCGCCCGCGCCCTGCTGCAACCCGGCGACACCGCCTTCGTGGACGATCCGGGCTATTGCAATCTCTTCCCCACCTTGCGGCAGCTGGGGGTGAAGATCGTCGGCATCCCCCGCACCACGCAGGGGCCGGACGTGGAGGCGCTGGAGGCGCTGGCGCGGCAGCACCGGCCGCGGGTCTTCTTCACCAACACCGTGCTGCACAATCCCACCGGCACCGGCTGCGCGCCCTCGGTCATCTATCGGGTGCTGCGGGTGGCGGAGGATTTCGACTTCCATATCGTGGAGGACGACATCTTCGCCGGCATGGCCCCCGAGCAGGTGCCGAACATCGCCAGCCTCGACCAGTTCCGCCGCGTCTTGTATGTCGGCTCCTTCTCCAAGACCGTCTCGCCCGCCTTGCGGGTGGGCTATCTGGTGGTGGGCCGCGATCTCGTGGAGCGCATGCTCTATCTGAAGCTGTCCGGCGGCCTCACCTCCTCGGAGATCACCGAGCAGGCGGCCCATGCCATCCTCACCGAGGGGCACCACCGCCTGCACCTCGCCCGCCTGCGCGACAAGCTGGCCGCCGCCCAGAAGGCGGTGTGCGATAACCTTGAGAACGCGGGCCTTTCCGTCTTCCACCGCCCCTCCGGCGGCATGTTCGTCTGGGCGGCCTTGCCGGGGCAGCCGGACATGGCCGAGGTGGCGCAGCGGGCGCTGGAGGAGGGCATCATGCTGGCCCCCGGCGCGCTGTTCAAAGCCGACCAGAAGCCCACCCCCTTCATGCGCTTCAATGTCACTTATGCGGACCACGCAAGGCTTTATCGCTTCCTTGAGCGCGCCAGTGGGAGCATGGTGCAGAATACGGCTTGATCCTCCCATCCCGAAGGGTGGTATACCGGTTGTGCACCACCTTCGTCCCCTTGAGGGGCCTTCGTCCCCCTGGGGTTCCGACCTAGACGCAGTTTTCCGACACGGAGTTTAAGACCATGCGCCTGACAGCCGACGCCAGCGGCCTCTATCCCATCGCGCCGACCCCGTTCCATCCGGACGGCCGCCTGGATGAGGCTTCCCTCGACACGCTGATGGAGCGCTACATCGCTGCCGGCGCCACCGGCGTGACCGTGCTCGGCATCATGGGCGAGGCCCCGAAGCTGGAGCCGGACGAGAGCCTGAACATCGCCGCCCGCTTCACCAAGGGCATGGCCGGCCTGCCGGTCATCGTCGGCGTCTCCGCTCCGGGATTTGCCGCCATGCGCTGGCTGGCCCGCAACTCCATGGACAAGGGCGCGGCCGGCGTGATGATCGCCCCGATCCCGAGCCTGCGCACCGACGACCAGATCCTGAACTACTACCGTCAGGCCATCGAGGCGATCGGCACCGACATTCCCTTCGTCATCCAGGACTATCCGCTCACCCTCTCGGTGCAGATGACCCCCAAGGTCATCCGCCAGATCGTGGAGGAGCATCCCTCCTGCGTGATGCTGAAGCATGAGGACTGGCCGGGCCTGGAGAAGATCTCCACCCTGCGTGGCTTCCAGAAGGAAGGCTCCATGCGGCCGATCTCCATCCTGACCGGCAACGGCGGCATGTTCCTCGACTTCGAGATGGAGCGCGGTGCCGACGGTGCCATGACCGGCTACGCCTTCCCCGAGATGCTCGCCGACGTGGTGAAGCTCCAGAAGGCCGGCAAGCGCGACGAGGCGCATGACCTGTTCGACGCCCATCTGCCGCTGCTGCGCTACGAGCAGCAGCAGGGCGTGGGCCTCGCGGTGCGCAAGTATGTGCTGATGAAGCGCGGCTTCATCGCCTCCGACGCGCAGCGCAAGCCGGGCTCGGCGCTGACCGCCGCCGCGCGGGCCGAGGTGGACTACCTGCTGGCCCGCCTCGCCAAGCATGACTCCCGGGCGCTCGCCAAGGCCGCCTGATCCTGTCAAAAAAGACGCCGCGCGGGAGACCGCGCGGCGTTTTCTTTTGCGCCCATCCTTCCGCGTCCTTCCATTTGCGTAACGGAGCGTTCCCCATGAATCGCGTTGCCCTCGTCACCGGCGCCTCGCGCGGCATCGGCCGTGCCATTGCCCTGCGTCTCGCGAAAGACGGTTTTGCGATTGCGGTCGGCTATGCCGGGCAGAAGGCGAAGGCGGACGAGGTGGTGGATGCGATCACCGCCGCCGGCGGCAAGGCCGTGCCGGTGCAGGCGGACATCGCCAAGTCCATCGAGGTGGAGCGCATGTTCGATCTGGCGGAAGCGGCGCTCGGCCCCATCAATGCGGTGGTCAACAGCGCCGGCATGCTGAAGATGATCCCCATGAAGGATTTTTCCGACGCGGACTTCGCGGCCATCATGGGCGCCAACGTCACCGGCGCGTTCAACGTCATGCGCGCCGCCGCCAACCGCATGCCGGACGGCGGGCGCATCGTGAACATCTCCACCACCGTGGTCGCCACCGCCATGCCGAACTACGGCCCCTATGCCGCCTCCAAGGCCGCCGTGGACCTGATGACCCGCGTGATGGCGGGCGAGATGCGCGGCCGCAGCATCACCGTGAACGCTGTGGCGCCCGGCGCCACCGGCACCGATCTGTTCTATGAGGGCAAGTCGGAAGAATTCATCGCCCGCCTCGCCAAGGCCTCCCCCCTTGAGCGCATCGCCGATCCGGACGACATCGCCCCGGTGGTGGCCTTCCTGTGCAGCCCCGAGGGCGGCTGGGTGAACGGCCAGATCGTGCGCGCCAACGGCGGCGTGGCCTGAGCTTCCAGAACAAGATTTCCGACAGGAGAACACCCGTGCTGCAGCCGCCCCCCGCCGAACCCGGCATGCGCGAGGACGAGGTCGATACCCCGGCCCTCGTGCTCGATCTCGACGCCTTCGAAGCCAATCTCGACACCATGGCCAAGCTGCTGGCGCCCACCGGTGCCAAGCTGCGTGCCCATGCCAAGACGCACAAGAGCGCGGTGATCGCCAAGCTCCAGATGGCGCGCGGCGCGGTGGGCCAGTGCGTGCAGAAGGTGGGCGAGGCGGAAGCCCTCGCCCATGCGGGCATTGGTGACATTCTGGTCAGCAACGAGGTGGTTTCACCGCGCAAGCTGGCGCGCCTCGCGGCGCTCTCCTCCATCGCCCGCGTGCAGGTGTGTGCGGACGATCCGGCCATGGTGCCGGTGCTGGAGAGCGTGGCGGAAGCGGCCGGCGTGCGCCTCTCGGTGCTGGTGGAGATCGAGGTGGGTGCGCGGCGCTGCGGCCTTGAGGCCGGAGCCCCTGCGGGCGAGCTTGCTGCCCACATCGCCGCTTCGAAGCATCTGAGCTTCGGTGGCCTTCAGGCCTATTTCGGCGGCGCCCAGCACAAGCGCCAGCCCGAGGAGCGCCGCTTGGCCATCGCCTTTGCCGGTGCCTGCGTGGAGCGCACGCTCGAAGAGCTGAAGAAGCGCAAGCTGGATTGCCCCATCGTCGGCGGCGGCGGCACCGGCACCTTCCTGCATGAGGCCACCAGCGGCCTGTGGAACGAGATCCAGGCCGGCTCCTACGCCTTCATGGATGCGGACTATGCCCGCAACGTTGAGCCGCCGCCCTTCCGCCATGCGCTGTTCGTGCTGGCGCAGGTGATGAGCGCCCCGGCCGGTGCCGGCCGCGCGGTGGTGGATGCCGGCCACAAGGCCGCCCCCATCGACAGCGGTTTTCCGCAGGTGTTCGCGCGTCCGGACCTCGCCTATATCGGCGCCTCCGACGAGCACGGCGTCATCGAGGCCCGCGACGGCACGCTGCCGGTGCTGGGCGAGAAGCTGCGCCTCATCCCCGGCCATTGCGACCCCACGGTGGACCGCTACGACTGGTATGTGGGCGTGCGCAAAGGCCGGGTGGAGAGCCTCTGGCCTGTCACCGCGCGCGGCATGATGATCTGAGCCATCCGCTCCCGGAGCGGCCGGCGCAGGCCGGCCGTTCCGCTGCATTGCATGCCCATCATCGCGCCAGTACTTCCGAAGTGTTTCGAAAGTAGAGGTGCTTCCCGAGCGTTCCGCCGTGTATCGGAAGGGCCGCGACAGGTGGTCGCCGGGTAGATAGCTTGGGCTCGACCATGGGACGTCCCTCCATCCCGTGCGGGGAAAGTCCAAGGGATGCGGGCTTTGCGCGAGATGGCGCGGTGTGGCGAGGCTAGGCCGGCCACTGATGCTGCATTGCGAAATGGTGCCGAATTGGCACCAAGTCTTTGTCTCTGCTTGGCGGGGGCGGTATGGGGGCGCAGAATACGGGTGCACCCTTCCATCTTATTCCTGTAGGGTGCCCCCGCGCTGGCACGAATCCGCTGGCGATGGGGTCCGCTTTTCGGGATCCGGCATTCCAGAGGGATTGCGTATGCGTCGTTCGGCCTTGACCGTTTTGTTTGCTCTGGCGCTGGCTGCGCCCGCCATGGCGCAGCAGCAGCAATATGCCGGACGTGAACAGGACAGCCTGCGGCGCTGTTTCGACGACGGGGTGCGCAAGCTGACCGAACAGAAAGTGCCGATGGAGGATTATGCGGTGGTGGCCGTGGGTCTCTGCGATGCCCCGATCCGCCTCTATCGCGACTTCGTCGTCTCCTTCGAGACCCGGCGCGGCAACAGTCATCAGGTGGCTCTGGCCCGCGCTGAATCTGCCCTCTCCACGGAATTCCGCCGCGCCCGCGACGCCTTTGCCGCGTACAACCGCAAGAATTCCGAGCGGCGCGATCCCACGCCCGGCGAAGCCGAGGTCTGAACCGGGGCCGAAGCCCCGACCCATTCCGGTCTCCTCAGGCCGCCCGCGCCAGCGCGATCATCCGCTCAAGACCCGCCGCATCGCCCAGCACCGCCGCCTTCTCGCGGGCGGAGAGATGGCTGAGCGCTTCCTCCAGCGTGGTGGCATCCTCGGCCTTGGCGAGGCCCACCAGCCGGTCCACGCTCACATCCCCCTTCAGCCGCTGCCCGCCATAGGGCAGGGAAGCGCGATGGGCGGCGAGCAGCGCCGGATCATGCGCCAGCCGCGAGGCCGCCTCCGACACCGCGCCCTGCGTGGCAAGTTCCGCCACCAGCGCGCGGGCGCGCTCCAGCACGGCGGGCGGGGCCTTCTCCTCGGGAATGCGCAGCAGGCCAAGTTTCGCAAAGCTGGTGCCCCATGAGCGCTTCGCCGTGAGGCTGGCGATGGGAATGGCCAGCACGAGGCCGAGGATGACCGGAAGCATCCAGTAGAACAGCTCCACCGCGATCAGCAGCGCTGCCCCCGCCAGCACGAGGCCGAGGGCGGTCTCCTTCCAGTAGCGGCGGATGGTGTCCTTGAGCGGCACCGAGCCGTCGTCGCGCTGCTGCGGCTGCCAGCCCGCGTCCTTGCCCATGAGGATGCCGGCGACGCCACCCGACTGCACCACCATGAGGATGGGGGCGGCGAGGCCGGAGATGAGCGTTTCCACCAGCAGTCCGCCGAGGGCCGCGAAGCCGCCGCCGAAACCCCGCCGCCGCCGGCTGAAGGCGGTGATGAGGAAGGCGATGAACTTCGGGATCAGCAGCACCACCATGGTGCCCACGAACACATAGGCCGCGCGCACGGGATCCTGCGCCGGCCAGCTCGGGAACAGCGAGGCGCCGCGCGGGAAATAGTCCGGCGGGATGAAGCGCGCCTGCACCGAGATGGCGAGGCCCACCAGCAGCATGCAGAGCCATAGCGGCGAGGTGATGTAGGAGCCGATGCCGGTGAGCAGATGCACCCGGCTGGCGAAGGCAAGGCCGCGCGTCGGCAGCACGGCGGCATGCTGGAGATTGCCCTGGCACCAGCGCCGGTCGCGGATGGCGAGATCGGTGATGGAGGGCGGGCCCTCTTCGAAGCTGCCCTCCAGCGACGGCACCATGTGCACGCCCCAGCCGCCGCGCCGGATGAGCGCCGCCTCAACGAAGTCGTGGCTCAATATGTGCCCGCCGAACGGCGTGCGGCCCTTCAGGTGCGGCAGCCCCGCCTCGCCGGCGAAAGCCTGCGTGCGGATGATGGCATTGTGGCCCCAGTAGTTGCTGTCGGCCCCGTGCCACCACGCGAGGCCATGGGCCAGCAGCGGGCCGTACATGCGGCCCGCGAACTGCTGCACGCGGGCGAACAGCGTGCGCCCGCCGATGATCACCGGCAGGGTCTGGATGAGGCCGACGCCGGGATTGGCCTCCATGGCGGCGGCAAGGCGCACGATGGCATCGCCGGTCATGACGCTGTCCGCATCGAGCACGATCATGCTCTCGTAAGCGCCGCCGAAGCGCGTCACCCACTCGCCGATATTGCCCGCCTTGCGGTCGATGTTCTTCGGCCGTCGGCGATAGAAGATGCGCTCCGCACCCGCTCCACCCGCCGCGATGCGTTCGCGCAGCGCCAGCACGCCGGCTTCCTCCGCCACCCAGATGTCGGGATCGGTGGTGTCGGCGAGAATGAAGACATCGAAATGCTCGGCCTGCCCGGTGTCGCGCAGGCTTTCGTAGGTGGCCTGAAGCCCGGCCAGAACACGGCCGGGCGGCTCGTTATAGGTGGGCATCAGCAGCGCCACGCGCTTGCTGACCTGCGGCAGGGGCGCCGATGGGTCGATGCCCAGCGCGCCACCCTTGCCCAGCATGGCGATGGCCCCGCCGATGGCGCTGGTGCAGGAGAAGGCGATCCAGGCGAACAGCACCACGAAGATGCCGAGCACCACGCCTTCCAGCACGGTCAGCCCACCCACCGAGAGCACCAGATACATCTGCCATGCCGCCACCACCGTCATGGCGAAGGCCCCGCCCATGACGAACAGGCGCCGCAGGAAGAGCGCGGTGGGCTGCGTATCCGGCCGCCGCTCGCGCCTCGGGGCCTGCCGCAGGCTCTGCACCGGCATGGCGAGCGGGGCTTCGGGCGGCAGGAAGGCGCCGGTGGCGCCCAATGCGGGGGGCACGGGCGTTGTTCCGATGGTGAGGTCGGGGCGCTCCATCACGCGGTCCAACGGTAGACCCAGGTCTCGGACATGCGCTCCTGATCCTTCATCACCACCGCGCGGATTTCCACCGGGCTGGTGTTCTTGGGATCAAGAACGAAAGCGAGCCGATAGCCCTTGATGTCGGGATTGGGCTGCAACACCACGCTGCGCACCTCGCCACCGGAGGCGGTCACATCGGCGCGCAGGGCATCGGGCGCGATGCCTTCCAGATTGGGGCCGATGACGTCCAGCACGAACTGTCGGCCGGAGGGCGCAGCCCCCTGCCGGGTGGCGGTGAAGCGGGCGATCTTGGCGTCGTCCGGCCCGTTCCAGCCCCAGTGCATGCGGTAGACGTAATTGTATTCGCCGCCCTTGCGCAGCGGCTCCTTGGGCCGCCAGAAGGTGACGATATTGTCGTGGATCTCCTCCTTGGTGGGGATCTCCAGCAGGATCACCGAGCCCTCGCCCCAGTCGCCGATGGGCTCCACCCACACGCTCGGGCGCTTTTCGTAGCGTGCTTCCAGATCCTGATAGTCGAAGAAGGAGCGCTGGCGCTGCATCAGGCCGAAGCCGCGCGTGTTGGTGTCCATGAAGGACGAGACTTCGAGGCGCTGCGGATTGGTGAGCGGACGCCAGATGCGCTCGCCGCCGCCATTGATGATGGCGAGGCCCTCGTTGTCGCGCACGGCGGGGCGGAAATCGTCCACGTCGTTGCGGTCGTTGGGGCCGAACAGGAACATGGAGGTGAGCGTGCCGAGCCCCACCTGATCCACGTCGCCGCGCGGATAGACGGTCATCTCGGTGGCCATGCTGGTGGTCTCGCCGGGCCGGATGGTGAAGCGGAAGGCAGCCGATGCGCTGGGGCTGTCGAGCAGCGCATGCACCACGCAGCTATCCGCCTGCTTGCCCGGCACTTCCACCCAGAAGGCCTTGAAGATGGGGAATTCCTCGCCGCTCTGATCGCCCGTCTTGATGGACAGGCCACGCGCCGAGGCGCCGTAGATCTGGTCCTTGGCAATGGCGCGGAAATAGCTGGCGCCCTGGAAGACCACCACCTCGTCGTAATACTCTTTCCGGTTCATGGGCGCGTGCAGGCGGAAGCCGGAAAAGCCGAGGTCGAGCTTCGGGTCGGGGGCCGGCAGCTTGTTGTCGAAGCGGAAGTAATCCTGTGAATAGCGCAGCTGGCGTGCCTTGCCGCCTTCCACCAGCGCGATGTCCACGCGGTCGCGGAACAGGAAGCCGCGATGCAGGAGCTGCATCTCGAACGGCAGCTGCTCCTTGCGCCACAGCGAAGCTTCCGGCTTGAAGCGGATGTTGCGGTAGTCGTCGTAGGAGAGCTTGTCCAGCTCGGGCGGCAGCTTGGTGTCGGCGGCCTGATAGGGCTTCTGCGCCAGCTCGCGTGCCATCTGCCGGACGGTGGCCGGCGAGAAGGGCATGCCCTGCGCATCCTGTGCCTTCGCCTCTGCCACCAGAGCCTGCCAGGCGGTGCCGCTCATGGCGGCAAGCAGCGGCAGCGCGGCGGCACCCTTGAGGACGTGGCGTCGATCCATGAATTCTTCCTCGTAACCTGATCCTGAGCCGGATCACGCAAGGCCCCGTGCAGGACGCACGATTGCCAGCGTCCGGAACACAACACGGACGCGTGATTCCGCAACAGGAAGTCCCAAGGTCGAGCTTAGGTTCCATGACGGCGGGGAAGATGACTGACCGGCGGCTGTTCGGCGGCAGTCCCCGAGCATCTTTGTGGCGAAGGGGGGCGCGGGGAGGACAGGGGCGCTGTCCGTGCCGCCTTGTCGGGCAACGTTCCGATCCCGGAACACCGTCATGCCCGGGCTTGACCCCAGCCGGATATTACAGACTTGGGCCTTTGAGTGCGGAAGTCGGCAAAGCCGACTTGGGGTCAAGTCCGGCCATGACGAGCCATAAGTGCGGCGTGTGTGACTGCGCGCCCTCTGCCCCATCCCTGTCCCTCCCCCGCACGCGGGAGAGGGGGACCTGTCGCGCAGGTGGAAAGATGTCGCTGTTGATCAGCGGCTTGTCACGCTTCCGCCATCCGCACCACCTTGTCCAGATAGGCCGCGAGCGGGGTGAGATCATCCGCAGGCCCCCGTGCGGCCACCACCTGATCGGGGCGGATCAGCACCCAGCCGGGCTTCGTTATGCGATAGCGCGCCCGTGCCTTGCCTTCCGGATCGCTGGCCGGCGGCAGGGACACCACCTCCAGATGATCGCCGCAGCCCACGATGGCCGCATCCACCGTGAGCGGAATGGCATCGTTCGGGAACAGCAGCAGCGTGTGCTTCAGCCCGCCGATCAGCGGCCAGAGCGCGGTCGGCGCGCCGGTCGAGGGATCGAGGAAACGCGCCTCCAGCGCTCGCGTGCCCACCTCGGTGCGATGCGGATGACGCGGCGGGTTGCCCAGCGCCACCAGCGGGCCGTCGTGATAGGTGATGGCGGTCTCGGACAGTTCGGTCTGCAACGCCTTCTGGGCGGCGGGCAGATGGCCGATGACGGTCACGGCCATGTCGCGCACGAACTGCGTCACCCTGGAGCCGGCGAAGGCCACATGCAGGCGCTGGGCCGAGCCCTTCACCACATGCTCGGCCACCGGCCGGCGCTCCGGCTCGTAGCTGCCGAGCAGCACCTCCGCATCGCCCCGTCCGCCGAGCACGGACGCGAGCTTCCAGGCCAGATTCACCGCATCCTGAATGCCGGTGTTCATGCCCTGTCCGCCGGCCGGGCTGTGGATGTGGGCGGCATCTCCGGCGAGGAAGGCGCGGCCGACGCGGTAGGTCGCGGCGAGGCGCTCGTTGGTGCGGAACACCGAGAGCCAGGAGGGATCGCGCAACCGGCAGCCGGGCGGGCCGTGCTCGTCCATATAGGTCTGGAGTTCGGCGAGCGTCGGGGCGGTCTCGTCGGAGGCGTCGGGACGGGCGCCGAACAGGCGCCACGTGTCGCCCTCGAAGGGGAACAGCGCAACCGTGGCCCCGCCATGCCACCAGATGTAGATGCTGGCGCGGTCGAGATCGCCGCCGTCGATGCGCACGTCGCCGAGGATGAAGGCCTGCGGCTCCGTATAGCCCTCGAATTCGATGTTGAGCGTGTGGCGCACCGTGGAGCGGGCGCCGTCCGCGCCGACGATATAGGCCGCGCGCACCTCCTCGACGGTGCCGTCCCAATGGATGAGGTTGGCGGTGACGCCGGTGGCATCCTGCGTGAAGCTCTTCAGCTCCACACCGCGCTCGATGCTCCCGCCCAGCTCGCTTAGGCGCTGGGTGAGGATGGCTTCCGTCTCCGATTGCGGCAGCAGCAGCGGGAAGGGGTAGGGGCTGTCGATGCCCTCGCCCACCACGAGCGAGGCGAGCACCTTCGGGCCGTCGCCGATCACCAGCGCCTTCAGCCGCGTGCCGGCGGCCTCGAAGCGGTCCACTACGCCCATGCTGCCCAGCGCCTCGAGGCTGCCGCTCCAAACGGCCAGCGCCTTGGAGACGGCGGCGGGCGCGGTGTTGCGGTCGATGAGGCGCGCCTCGATGCCCATGAGCCGCAGCATGATCGCCAGCGACAGCCCCGTGGGGCCGGCACCGGCAATGAGGACGGGAACGGGCTGCGACATGTTGGCTCTCCCCAAAGGTGGCGCGTGAGGCTTCCGTTGGGGCGCAGAGTAAGTGGGGCGGTAGCTAAGTCCAGCCGATTGTCGCCACCTTGTGGTGCGGTCCCAGCCCCATGCAAGCTTTCCGTTTCCCCCGACGGAGCGGGCAGGGTCGGAGGCGGGGCGGCTTGTGTCAACGCGCGCTTCATGCCAGCACCGTGAGATAATTTTCCAAAAGGCGGCGGGTCAGATGTCGGGTGAGAGCGTTCAGGGTGCGGTCACGGGCGGAACGGCAGGCGAGCGCAAGGCTGAACAGCTCGGCGCCGACCTTGGCCTCGGCGAGGGCCGCACGCTCAGCGCCCATCCGCTGCGCGCGGCGGTGATGGGCGAACTGCACGCCCGCCCCTTCTTCCCCGCCGAGACGCCGCGCCGCTTCCTGCACGTGGCCTTTCTGACCTCGCCGGCGGAAGCGCAGGCCGAGCGCGCCATGGTCACGGAGCTGTGCCACAGCCGCGGCGTGCCGGGGCCGGCGCCGGGGGCGAAATATCACCGCGTGTCCTTCGGCGGCGCCACGCTGCGCTGGGAGTCGCACGCGGAATTCTCCACCTATACGTGGGACATGCCCTCCGGCGAGGCGGTGCCCGGCCAGTTGCCCTTCCACCCCGCAGCGGCGCTGCTGGCGAGCCCGCTCACCCAGCTGCCGCAGCCCGGCCCGCTGCTGGTGGCGGTGGACCTCGACCTCGTCATGGACACCATGGAGGATGCGCAGATCGGCGGCGTGTTCGACCGCGCCAGCCTTGCCCGCTCGGACGTGAATGACGGCCGCGCCGAGATCGCCACCGACTTCAAGCCCGATCCGGCCGGTTTCGTGCGCATTCTGGTGCGCGACCGCGCGCTGGGGGCGGAGGCGGCGGGCGCTTTGGTGCAGCGTGTGCTGGAGATCGAGACCTATCGCACGCTGGCGCTGCTCGGCCTGCCGGAGGCTCAGAAGCTGGCGCCCACCATCTCCAAGATCGAGGCCCGGCTGGCGCAGGTGACGGAGGAGATGACGCGCTCCGTGGGCCTTTCCGACAATCATCGCCTGCTCGATGAACTGGTGGCGCTGGCGGCCGAGCTGGAGGCGGATACGGCGCCCTCGCTGTTCCGCTTCGGCGCCAGCCGCGCCTATCAGGAGATCGTGCGCCTGCGCCTCGCCACCATCCAGGAGGAGGCGGTGCAGGGCTATCCCACCTGGCAGCAGTTCCTCGACCGGCGGATGGCGCCGGCCATGCGCACCTGCCAGTCGGTGGAGGAGCGGCAGGGCAACATCGCCGCCAAGCTGGTGCGCGGCGCGGACCTGCTGCGCACCCGCGTGGATGTGGAGCTGGAACGGCAGAACCGCGATCTGCTCGCCTCCATGAACGACCGCACCCGCCTGCAGCTGCGCCTGCAGCGCACGGTGGAAGGGCTGTCGGTGGCCGCCATCTCCTATTATGTGGCGAGCCTCATCCATCTGATGGCCGAGGGCATCCACGAGAGCGGGGTGGACGCGAAGTTCGGCGTGCACATCAATCCGGGCGCCGTCACCGCCGTCGCGGTGCCGGTTGCAGTGCTAGCGGTATGGTGGGTTGTGCGTCGTGTTCGAAGCGCGCATGGCGAGCATGATTGACGCGGGGGCCGAATACTGGCGAAATGAGGGCAATGGGCAAGGGCCGTCCGGCGTGATCGGAACGTCCACCCTGCACCAAACGACCCCGCCGCCAGCGTAGGCAGTGCGTAGTCATCTGGCGTTCGATCCACAGGCAACCTGCACAGGACAGGGAACCCGGACCGGCGGATGGGGTTTGAGCGGGATGCGGCTACCGGCCGCGTTCCGTCGCCGCTCCAGTGGCCTATCCTTGGCCGCATCTGTGGCCGTACCCATCATGGGGCGGGCATGCCGCATGTTGCTCGACCCTCTGTCAGGCCGGGCGCGGCATGGGTTCGCCGCCTTCAGTCCACCGCAATTCGAGGGGATCCGCATGGACTACGAAGCCGAGTACGACAATCGTGCGCGCGTTCCGAACCATTCCGAGATCATTGCCGACTGGATTGCCCAGTCCGCCCGCCTGCGCGGCGATGTGCCGGCCGCCGATATCGGCGTGCCTTATGGTCCGTCGTCCCGCCAGTCACTCGATATTCTCTGGCCCGATGCCACGCGTCAGGCCCCCATCGTGCTGTTCTTTCATGGCGGCTACTGGCAGCGCCAGCATCCGCGCGAGGTGAGTTTCGTGGCGCAGGGTTGTCTCGCCCACGGGGTGGCCATGGCGCTGGCCGGCTATGATCTTGCCCCGCATGTTCCGGTGGGCAACATCGTGGCCCAGGCACGCGGTGCGGCCGTATGCCTGCATCACCGCGTCAAGCGCCGCATCGTGGTGAGCGGCCACTCAGCGGGCGGGCATCTGGCCGCCGCGCTGACCGCCACCCGCTGGCACGAGATCGACCCGCGCAGCCCCGATGACATGGTGACGGCCGGTCTCGGCCTTGCCGGCGTCTATGAGCTGGCGCCGCTGCTCTCCACCCGCCACAACGAGGCGCTGCGCCTGTCGGAGAGCGAAGCCGACCGGCTGTCGCCGATCCACTGGAGCGTGCCTGCCGGCCGCCGCTTCTCCGCTTATGTGGGGGCCGAGGAAAGCGGCGAGTTCCGCCGCCAGAGCCATGATCTCGCCTCCGCATGGCGGGCGCAGGGCATCGAGGCCGACAGCGTGGAAGTGAAGGGCGCCAACCACTTCACCGTCGTGAACGAACTGGCAGACCCGACCTCGGCCATGGTGGCGCGGCTGGTGGAACTGGCCAACGCCTCGGAAGAGCGCGCCGAACTGGCGGCTTGAGAAATCGCGGGCGCGGCGGGCGGCGTGGGCCGTCCGTCACGCCTGCTGAGCGATGGATCAAGCGATCGTCATGCTGCGGGGAATATAGAAGTAGCCGCCGAACTGCGTATATCGGCCCCGGCTGCATGTCTGCGGGTCGGTGATCAGATGACCGGCGTTGTCATACATCGTTGCCCGGGTTCTTCCGGGCTTGTGACCCCAGCGCCCCCGCGTCAGGCGTCGGTACCAGTGATAATCCCAATGTCGTGCGTTATCCGGATAAGTCACCAGCGCAACCAGCCAGCGTGGTTTCTCAAGGATAGAACAGCAGTCCGACGTGGTTCGGGCTCCGTCCACCATGGCATTCAAAGTCGTTGATGCCAGAGTGTCGTAAAGCGTCATCCCGTTGATCTGACCTGGTTGTGGTCGCGTGTCTGTTCGTCTGTTGCAGGCATACGCATAGCAGTTGTTCCGCCGGATGACATTGGGGTCGTTCCAGTAGTCCGGCATGAACGGCCCGATCTCGGCCCGGCATCCGGCGACACGTAGCTGTCTCAGGTCGGCGTTACGAACATCGGCCCCGGGGGCAATCTCATCGAGGGCGTTCCGCATATCGTCTTCCGGCTCGTCATCCGGCTCGCCTTCGAGCGTTCCGAGCGGTGTATCGCCGGGTTGAGGTTTGCTGTCGGTGGCTCCGGCGTCGGTCGCTGGCATGAAGGGGATTTCGGCGAGTTCCTCCAGCGCGACAGCCGGATGACCGTCGAGAACGGGTGCGGCGGTCAGGAGGCGGCGCGCTATGGCTCGGCTGGCGTCCGGATCGGTTGCCTGGCCATCGCCGATGCGAAAGATGTGAGGCAGGCCATAGTCTTTGGCGCGTGCGCTATCGCCGATCTGGACTTCCAGACCCCGAAAGCCAAGCCGAGATGGGCCTGGAGCGGTGCTGAGAGCGGACCTGCCTGCGGTGAATTCGGCCAGAAGGGCGCGAGCCTGCTCATCCGGAAGTTCCCAGGAGGGATTATGTCGGCCGGAGAACGTGTCGATTTCGATGCGGATCACGATGGGCTCCAGAATGCCGCATGTGTGCATATGCGGATGACGAAAGGGAAAGGGCCCAGGGGCTTTGGCGACCGGGGCGGCTGGTCCACACATGCTGCCGTTGGCGCTCCCGGAATTCTGTACCAACCGCTACTTGAAGCTGGGCGTTTCCCATGCCGGCAGGTGCCGATGGGCGGGTCGTTTCCCATCGGATGAAATTTCCGGGTTCCCGCGCGGCGGCTGGCGCTTTAGGACAGGGAAAACCAGCCGCGTCGGAGTTCCCATGCAGCCGATCCAGATCGCCGTCGTTCCCGTCACGCCCTTCCAGCAGAACTGCTCCATCCTGTGGTGCACGGCCACCATGAAGGGGGCGGTGATCGATCCCGGTGGCGACCTGCCGCGCATCCGCGAGGCGCTGAAGGAAACCGGCGTCACGGTGGAGAAGATCCTGCTCACCCACGGCCATGTGGACCATGCGGCGGGCGCGGCGGAACTCTCCGAGACGCTGAACGTGCCCATCGAGGGGCCGAACGAGAAGGATCAGTTCCTGCTCGACGCGCTGGTGGACTCGGCCGCCCGCTTCAACATGGAGGGCGCGCGCACCGTCACCCCCGGCCGCTATCTGAAGGAAGGCGATCAGGTGCGCGTGGGCGAACTGGTGCTGGATGTGCTGGACGTGCCCGGCCACACCCCCGGCCATGTGGTGTTCGTGCACAAGCCGACCAGCATCGCCATCGTAGGCGACACGCTGTTCCGGGGCTCGGTGGGCCGCACGGATTTCCCCTATGGCGATCCCGATCTGCTGATCGCAGGCATCAAGGCCAAGCTGCTGCCGCTGGGCGACGGCGTCGTCTGCCTGCCCGGCCACGGCCCCGTGACCAGCATCGGCGACGAGAAGACGGGCAATCCGTTCCTCAACGACTAGAGCCGGATCGGGTCCGCAGCCCGGATGGCATCGCGATCCGGGCTGCTGCCGTCTCTCAGGGCCGGATGGCCCAGTCCTCCACATCCAGCGTCAGGCCGTGCTCGGGATCGAAGCAGGCGTCGGTGGCGATGTGGAACAGGCTGTCGCCGCGCACATATAGGGCGCAGCGCTTGCCGATGAGGCGCCAGATCTCCGAGGGCGCCGCGATGGGCGGGAAATGGTCCGCCCACTCCTTCTTCTCTTCCCCCTCCATGGCCTCGAAGTCCGGATAGAGGCGCTCGGTATAGAGACGGAAGACATAAGCCTCGAACGCCGCGCGGAAGCCGGTGTTGCCGATGATGTCCTTGAGCAGAGCGATCCGGGCCAGGGTCAGGGCATCCTCGCGCCCGTCCACCTCGATACTGAACGCTCGCTCACTCCACGCCGGCGTCACCTTCTTCTTCAGCTCCCAGTGATGGCCCGAGAAGGTGGCGGTGCCGACATCCCTGATCTTTACGTCGGCGATGCTGGCGTCGTGCCGGCGCACCAGCGTCCAGCCGTCCTTGTCCCGGTGCAGGAGATAGGTCTCCACCAGCTTGTGGCCGTCGCCCACGCGGCTCTCCACCTTCACCAGATGGTAGCCGTGCTTGCGCCGGCCGAGCGCGGCGGCGTCCTCGAATGGCTCAGGTTCCGCGATGCGCACGTCGCTCCGCCGGAGCGGCCCCGGCGCCCAATAGGGGTTTTTCGCCAGCGTAGTGGCGAAGTTGGCTGCCTCAGCGGCGAAGGTTGCCGCATCCACGATGCGCGCGCCATTCACTCGCACCTGATATTCGGCATTGCGGGCGCCATCGAACAGGAAGGCGTCGGGCTGGTCGAAGAAGGCACGCAGCAAAGTGTCCGGCTCCCCCGCCGTGGTCGGAGCAACGGCGGGGGCGGCGAGATAGTCCGCCAACAGGCGGTCGAACAATTGCTCATTGTTCTTCTGCGCAACAGGCCCGAGCTTTTTCTCCGGCCCGATCTGCGTGAGGAAGCCTGACAGGTCGTCGGCGAGGCGCAGCGGCTGCGGCGGGGTCTGGTCCTCGAAATGGCCGATGGCCCGCACCGCCCAGATGGCGCCGGCGTCCTCCGCATTCAGGCTCACCACGAGGCGGAAACGGGCCTGCGGCGAGCCGCCCTTGGCCTCACCGAAGGGGAAATAGAGCGCGCGCTCGCCCGGCAGCAGGGCGCTCTCGGGGCTGGCGCGGAAGGCATCGTAATGGCGCAGCGAGAAGGTCTCGTGCTCGGCCGCCTCGAATTCCGGCGCATAAAGATAGTCGCCTTGTCGGATCAGCAGGGTGCGATGGCCCGACTTCAGCTTTCGCCAGCCCACGTGCGCCAGATACCAGCGCATGTCGTCCGGCAGCCGGGCACCGATCCGCTCCTCCAGCTGTACGAGGTCCGCTTCCGCATACTGGAACGGCGTGGCGGGATCCTTTTCGAGCGGCAGGGATGCGGCGACGGTCTCGATCTGCAAGACATACCTCCTTGTCGAACCAGCGGAAAAGCCGGAGCGGGAAGGCTAGGGGCCATTGATGCCCGGATCATGACGACGGGGCAGGGGGTGGCCGGGCGCCCGGCGCCTGCGGAACGATCCGCAGGGCCGGAGACTTGAATGTCCGGAACAGGCGGGAGCATGCGCCATGGCCTCCATCCTGCTGCAGACACTGGGCTGGACCGTCTTCCTCGGGGCGCTGATCCTGTGGCCGGCGGGCACGCTGCATTATCCCGGCGCCTGGGCCTTCATGGCGCTGTTCCTCTTCGGCGGCGGCGCCATCCTCTTCTGGCTGGGCAGATACAGTCCCGGCCTGCTGCGCGAGCGCATGCGGTCTCCCATCCAGCGCGAGCAGAAGGGGTGGGACAAGGTGTTCCTCACCGTCCTGATGGCCGGTTTCCTGCTCTGGCTGCCGCTCATGGGCTGGGAGGCGCGCCGCTCCGGCTTCCATGCGCTGCCCGCCGCCGTTGAGGTGCTGGGCGGGGTGCTGATGGCGCTCTATATGGCGGGCGTCTGGTGGACCTTCCGCGCCAATGCCTTCGCCGCCCCGGTGGTGAAGATCCAGCAGGGGCAGACGGTCATCGACACCGGCCCCTACGCCATCGTCCGACACCCCATGTATGCGAGCGCGCTGCTCTTTTTCCTCGGCCTGCCGCTGCTGCTCGGCGCGCCGTGGGGCCTCCTGGTCTCGCTTCTCCTCACCCTCGGCATCGCCTGGCGGGCAGTGCGCGAGGAGGAGGTGCTGCGCGCCAAATTACCGGGCTACGAGGCCTATGCGCAGCGGGTGCGCTTCCGCCTCGTGCCCGGTCTCTGGTAGCCGCCCTCAACCCTGCTCCGCACCCGACTGCGCCAGCGCGCCGGCCTCTTCGTTGAGCGGCTGCGCAGCGCGGCGGGGGCGGGTGAAGGGCTGCGGCGTCGGGCCGTTGGTGTGCATGAGGTCCTGGCCCGCATAGAGGCCGCTGGTCTGCTCCAGGCACAGGCGCTCGGCGTCGCGGGCGCGCAAGTCGGAGATGGTCTCCTCCGCTTCGGCGGCGGGCAGGCCGAGATATTCCAGCGCGTTCTGGCCGAAGGTGAAGGCGGATTCCAGCGTCTCGCGCATGTGGAAGTCCACCTTGTGGTTGATCAGCTCCAGCGCGTGGCCGCGATCGAAGGCGCGCACCAGCAGGCCGGCATTGGGGAAGGTCGCCTTCACCAGCTCCACCACCTTGTTGGTGGCCTCGCGATTGTCGATGCACACCGCCACCGCGCGCACCTTGCCGGCGCCGGAGGCGTGCAGCACATCGAGATTGGTGCCGTCGCCATAATAGATCTTGAAGCCGAACTTGGCCGCGGCCCGGATCATCTCCGGGTCGTTGTCGATGATGGTCACTTCCAGCCCGCGCGCCAGAAACGCCTGTGACACCACCTGCCCGAAGCGGCCGAAGCCCACCAGCAGCACCGCGCCGGAGAGGCCTTCCGGCTCTTCCAGGCCGTCGAGGTCCACGGCTTCCGCCGGCAGCAGGCGGCGGGCGGCGATAACGGTGAGCGGGGTGAGCACCATGGAGAGGATGACCGTGGAGGACATCACCGCATTGACCTGCGCATCGAAGATGCCGACTGCGGCGGCGGCGGCATAGAGCACGAAGGCGAATTCGCCGCCCTGCGCGAACAGCGCCGCGCGATAGATGGCCTCGCGCCGGCCGGAGCCGAACAGCAGCGCCACGCCGAAGATGCCGAGGCCCTTCACCACCATGTAGCCGATGACGGCCAGCGCCACGAACTGCCACTGCGCCACCACCACGGTGACGTTCAGCGACATGCCCA
This sequence comes from Azorhizobium oxalatiphilum, assembly GCF_014635325.1. GTDB lineage: Bacteria > Pseudomonadota > Alphaproteobacteria > Rhizobiales > Xanthobacteraceae > Azorhizobium > Azorhizobium oxalatiphilum. The sequence goes on from NZ_BMCT01000001.1 coordinate 515,073, forward strand.
CCGCCATGAAGAACAGGCCCAGCAGCAGGCCACGGAACGGCTCGATGTCCGCTTCCAGCTGGTGGCGGAAGGTGGAGCCGGAGAGCAGCACGCCGGCCAGGAACGCGCCCATGGCCATGGAGAGGCCGGACACCTGCATCAGCAGCGCGGTGCCGAGCACCACCACCAGTGCCGCCGCCGTCATCACCTCGCGGGCGCGGGCGGAGGAGAGCAGGGCGAACAGCGGGTTGAGCAGCCAGCGCCCGGCGGCCACCACCGCCGCTACCGCGCCCACTGCGATGGCGATCTGGGTCCAGTCGGCGCGCAGGTTTTCGCCCGTGGCGGGCGCGAGCACCGCCACCAGCGCCAGCAGCGGCACGATGGCGAGGTCTTCCAGCAGCAGGATGGAGACGGCACGCTGTCCCTGCGGCTCGGCGGTCTCGCCGGCCTCGTCGAGGATCTGCATGATGGCCGCCGTGGAGGAGAGCACGAAGCCCATGGCCGCGATGAAGGCCACCGGCGCATCGAGCCCGGCCAGCATGCCGAGCCCGGTGAGCAGCGCGCCGCAGGCGAGCACCTGTGCGGCACCGAGCCCGAAGATCTCCTTGCGAAGGCTCCACAGGCGGGCCGGTTTCATCTCCAGTCCGATGACGAACAGGAACATCACCACGCCCAGTTCGGCGAAATGCAGCACCGCCTCGGGGGCAGCGATCACTTTCAGGCCGAACGGGCCGATGGCGAGACCGGCGGCCAGATAGCCCAGCACGGAGCCCAGCCCGGCGCGCTTGAACAGCGGTGCGGCGATGACGCCCGCGCCCAGAACGGCGACGATCTGCACCAGCTCGAAGTTCGATGCCTCGGCCATGGGCCCTCTCCTTGCGATGCAACAACTGTTCTGACCTAGCGTGACACGGACGCCGGGGCGAGCCTTAATGGTCGGGGTGTGGACATTTCCGGCGGGCTTTGCCCTCACGAAAGCGTAAGCGGAGCCTTGCTGCGCCAGCATGGGCGCGGCTTTCCGGTTTCCGGGGACGGGGGATGGCCGCGCGGAAGTGATTGGTGCAAGCTCAGGCGCGGGCCCTATGTTTCGCGCGCGTGGAACCCGCGTACCCTGCGCCGGTTGACGCGCATATCCCCTAAAGCCCTGACCTCAATACGCGGAGAGCAAGAGATGACCGCAGCGGACATCAAGCGGCGCACCCTTCTGGCAGCCGGCCTCGGCGCCGTCGCGGCACCCGCGATTCTTTCGGGCACCCGCAGCGCGCAGGCGCAGGCCACCCCCGCCGCCAAGCCGGCTGATGCGCCGGAGATCAACCAGTTCAAGCTCGGCAGCTTCAAGTTCACCGTGGTCCGCGATGGCCTCAACACCATCGAGAAGCCGCAGGGTACGTTCGGCACCAACCAGTCGGTGGAGACGGTGGATGCGCTGCTCAAGGCGAACTTCCTGCCCACCGACAAGTTCGTGAATACCTACTCACCGGCCCTCATCGACACCGGCTCGGACGTCATCCTGGTGGACACCGGCTTCGGCGCGGCCAGCAAGCCGCGCGGCACCGGCCGGCTGCTGGATGGACTGAAGGCCGCCGGCTATGCGCCGGAGGACATCACGGTGGTGGCGCTCACCCACATGCATGGCGACCACATCGGCGGCCTCATGGCGGACGGCAAGCCGGTTTTCTCCAAGGCCCGCTATGTGGCCGGCAAGGCGGAATACGACTTCTGGACCAGCAAGGACCGCGCGGGCACGCCGGCCGAGGGCAATGCCAAGGCGGTGGCCGCCAATGTGGTGCCGCTGGCGGAGAAGATCACCTTCATCGGCGAGGGCGGGCAGGTTGCGGGCGGCATCACCGCCATGATGGCCACCGGCCACACGCCCGGCCACATGGTGTTCAACGTGGAGAGCGGCGGCAAGCGCCTGCTGCTCTCCGGCGACACCGCCAATCACTACATCCTGTCGCTGCAGCGTCCGGACTGGGAAGTGCGCTTCGACATGGACAAGGCGCAGGCCGCCGCCACCCGCAAGAAGGTGTTCGACATGGTCGCGACCGACAGGATCGCCTTCCTCGGCTATCACATGCCGTTCCCGGCGGTGGGCTTCGTGGAGAAGCAGGAAACCGGCTACCGCTTCGTGCCGAAGAGCTACCAGTTCGACCTGTGAACCCGTCATAGCCTTCAACAAGACGATCACGCCCCGCCTCGTGCGGGGCGTTTTTGTTTTCAAAGGCTCAGAGGTTGCTCAGATTGAGCTGGCGCAGCAGCGGCAGGAGCTGGTCGCGCGCCTGCTGGCGATGGGCGCGGGCGGCGCGGTCGGCAGCCTCCGCATCGCCGGCGAGGATGGCGTCGGTCAGCGCCTGATGCTCGACGGCGGAATGGGTGGGCAGCGGCCGCAGGTTCAGCGTGAACATGCGGGCGCGGTGCAACTGGTCGGTCACGGTGCCGACGATGCGGCTGAGGCGCCCGTTCCGGCAGTCGGCAGCCAGCGCATCATGGAAAGCCTTGTCGGCCTGCGCCCAGGCGATGCGGTCGCCGGCCGCCAGCGCCGCCGACATGGCAGCGGTGTGGCCCTCCAGCTTGCGGGCGATGCGCGTGCGCTCGGCCTTGGGAAGAGCGGCGATGCGGGCGCCTGCCGCGCCTTCCAGCGCGCTGATCACGTCATAGATCTGGTCGATGTCATCAGGCGAGAGGCCGAGCACCACGATGCCGCGCTTGGGCAGGATGCGGACGAAGCCCTCCTCCTGCAGGCGGGCCATGGCCTCGTGCACGGGGGTGCGGCTCATGTCGAGCTGGCGGGCGATCTCCACCTCGCCGGCCTGATAGCCGGGCGGATAGGTGTTCTCCAGCACCGCGCGCTTGATCGCCTCATAGGCCAGATCGACCAGATTGGCCTTCGCCGCTTCCGGCGGTGGCGCCGTCCTGCGCAGCGTCCGTGGCTCCGGGGCCGACCGTGCACCTTGTCCCGCCATGGCTGGTCCCGTCATGCCTGCCGTCATGTCCCGCGCTGATCCTCATGCCGTTGTAGCGCGTCGGCGGCGCTTGACAATCATCCTCCTTGCGCGCCAACTTGCATGCAAGAATAAATGCAAGACGGAAGGCGGAAACATGATCAAGGAGAGCGTCTCGGCCGGAAGGCGTGTTCGGGCGGCGGGGTTGGGCGCCGCAAGGTTTGGGCTGGCGGGCGCCGTGCTCGCGGCGGGGCTGGGCTTGCTCTCGCCCGCGCAGGCGCAGACCTATCCCACCCGCCCCGTCACCCTCGTGGTGCCGGCGGCGGCGGGCGGGCCGAGTGACACCGTCGCGCGCCTCGTGGCGCAGGCCATGACGCCGGTGCTCGGCCAGCAGATGGTCATCGAGAACAAGGGCGGAGCCGGCGGCTCGCTGGGCACCGGAGACGTGGCGAAGGCGGCGCCCGATGGCTACACGCTGCTGCTCTATCACATCGGCGTCGCCACCTTCGCGCCGCTCTATCCCAGGCTGCCCTACAAGCCTGCGGAACTCACCTCCGTGGGCCTCGTCACCGAGGTGCCCATGGTGCTGGTGGGGCGTAGCGACCTCAAGGCCAACACCCTGCCGGAGCTGATCGCGCTGGCGAAGGAGAAGGGTTCCTCCCTCACCATCGGCACGGCAGGCGTGGGCGCGGTGTCGCATCTGTGCGCGCTGCTGCTGGAGAATGCCACCGGCGCCAAGTTCGTGGACGTGCCCTACAAGGGCGCCGGCCCCGCCATGCTGGACCTCGTGGGCAAGCGCATCGACCTGATGTGCGACCAGACCACCAGCACCACCAACCAGATCAAGTCCGGCGACATCAAGGCCTTCGGCGTTACCAGCCGCGAGCGCATCGCCGTGCTGCCGAACGTGCCCACCCTCGCCGAGGGCGGGCTGAAGGGGTTCGAGATCACCGCCTGGCACGCGCTCTGGGCGCCGAAGGGCACGCCGGAGGCGATCCGCCAGAAGCTGTCGGAGGCGCTGAAAGTGGCGCTGAAGGATCCCGCTGTGGTCTCGCGCATGGCGGCGCTGGGCACCACGCCGGTCAGTGACGACCTCGCCACGCCCGCCGCGCTGGACAAGCAGTTCCAGTCCGAGATCCAGCGCCTCGGCAAGCTGCTGGAGGGCGTGGCGCCCAATTGAGGATGGCCGTCGGCATCCGCCGCCGTGCGCAAAGTATTATTGTTCCGGAGATCATCATGAAGACGTACAGGATCGCGGCCATCCCCGGTGACGGCATCGGCGGCGAGGTCATCTCTGCGGGCGTTGAGGTGCTGCATGCCCTCGCCCAGCGCGAAGGCGCGTTCGATTTCGCCGTGGATGCGTTCGACTGGGGCGGCGAATACTACAAGACCCACGGCCGCATGATGCCGGAGAACGGCCGCGACCTGATCCGCAATCACGATGCCATCCTGTTCGGCTCCGCCGGCCATCCGGAAATCCCGGACCACATCACCTTGTGGGGCCTGCGCCTCGCCATCTGCCAACCGTTCGATCAATACGCCAATGTGCGGCCCACGCGCATCCTGCCGGGCATCGGTTCGCCGCTCCGTCATGTGGCGGGCAAGGAACTGGACTGGGTGATCGTGCGCGAGAACTCGGAGGGCGAATATGCGGGCGTGGGCGGGCGGGCCCATCAGGGCCATCCCATGGAGGTGGCCACCGATGTGGCCATGTTCACCCGTGCCGGGGTGGAGCGCATCATCCGCTTCGCCTTCCGCCTCGCCCAGTCCCGCCCGCGCAAGTTCCTCACAGTGGTCACAAAGTCCAACGCCCAGCGCCATGCCATGGTGATGTGGGACGAAATCGCCACGCAGGTGGCCACCGAATTTCCCGACGTGACCTGGGACAAGATGCTGGTGGACGCCATGACGGTGCGGATGGTGATGAAGCCGGAGAGCCTCGACACCATCGTCGCCACCAATCTGCATGCGGACATCCTGTCCGATCTGGCGGCGGCGCTGGCCGGCTCGCTGGGCATCGCGCCGACCGCCAACCTCAATCCCGAGCGCGCCTTCCCCTCCATGTTCGAGCCCATCCACGGCTCGGCCTTCGACATCACGGGCAAGGGCATCGCCAATCCGGTGGGCACCTTCTGGTCGTCGGTGATGATGCTGGAGCATCTGGGGGAGAAGCCGGCCGCCGATCGCCTCATGGGCGCCATCGAGCGGGTGACGGCGGACACGCGCTTCCACACGCCGGATCTCGGCGGCAGCGCGCGCACGGCGGATGTGACGCAGGGCGTGATCGACGCCATCCACGGCGCCAACGCCTGACGCGCGGGGCAGGGCGGCTCAGGCCGCCCTGATCTCCGGGGGGCGGGCGAAGGAGACGCGGTTGCGGCCGGAATTCTTGGCGTCATAGAGGCCGAGGTCGGCGCGCTCGATCACCTCGTCCATGTCGCGGTCGCCGTTGCCGGCCAGCGCCGCGCCGATGGAAATGGTGATGGCGATGGTCTGGTCTTCGAACAGCACGGGGTCGGCGGCGATGGCGAGGCGGATGCGTTCCGCCAGCGCCAGCGTGGTGGCCTCGTCCGTGTCCTGCAGCAGCACCACGAATTCCTCGCCGCCGAAGCGGCCCACATGGTCATGGGTGCGCAGATTGGCGCGGAAGACCGCGGCCACGTGCTTGATCACCGCATCACCGGCAGGGTGGCCGTAAGTGTCGTTCACGCCCTTGAAATGGTCGATGTCGGCCATCAGCACGCCGAGCCGGCCATGGGCCTGCGCGCTCTCCAGCGCCACGTCGGCGATCTGCATGAAGGAGCGGCGGTTGAGCAGGCCGGTGAGCGGGTCGGTGTCCGCCAGCTCCTGCAAGGCGGCGATGTCCACTGCGTGCTGGCGTGAGAACAGTTCGAACCGCATCTCCGCCGAGCCGAGGCGGCGTAGCAAGGCGCGCAGCGCGGCGGAGAGGCGCAGCACTTCCTGGTTGCCGCGCTGGCGGGGCAGCATGGTGACGTGCGGATTGCGGCCGATCTCGTCGGCCGCGCGGGTCAGCCCGTCGAGCGGCCGCCCGATGCGCGTGGCAAGCCACGTGGAGAGCAGGACGCAGATCACCAGCACCACGCCGCCGAGGCCGATGATGGTGAAGGCGAGATTATAGGCCGAGGCGAAGGCGACGCCTGAGGATTGCCGGGCCACCACGATCCAGCCGAGGCCGGGATAGTCCTGCTCGCCGTCGGCGGCGGCAAATCCGGTCAGCCAGCGGTGGCCATCCTGGTCCGCCACGAAGGCGCCGGAGGGTGCGGCCTTCATGCGCGCCAGAACGTCCGGCGCGAACGGCCGGGTACCGATGCTCTGGCCGAGCAGCACCGTGCCCTCCCTGGACAGCACCATCACCTCGGTGTCGGGCCGGGCGGCGAGTGCGGTGCGGCGCAGGCCCTCCGCCCAGTCGAAGGCCAGATGGGCGCCGATGACGCCGAGCAGGCGCCCGTCGCGACTGCGGACGGGAAAGGCGATGTCCACGAAGCGGTCGGGCTCGCCCTTGTAGTCGGCGGGGCGCAGCAGCTTGGCCAGCAGCAACGCCTCGTGCACGTCGCCCACCGCGGGTCTCTTGAGCCCGTCCCTGAACCACGGGCGGGCGGCCACGGAGACGCCTTCCAGCATGCCCTTGGAGGCGGCCACAACCGTGCCGTCCGGCCTGGCGAAGCCGATCCAGGCGAAATAGTCCATGGTGGATTCGAGCTGGTCGAGCACCGCGCGCAGCTGGGCCGGATCGCCCTCCCATGTGCCCTCCATGGGGCGCATGCCGGATAGGAGCTTGATCTCGCGGTAGCGCTCGAACATGTCCATGTCGAGCCGGTCGGCAAGACCGGAGGCGGTGAGCGCCATCTCCTGCTGGATGCGCCCGGCGATCTCGGCGCCGCTCATGCGGGCCGCGGCCAGCGACACAAGTCCGAGGCCGAGCAGGCAGACAAAGCCGAGCAGGAGGGTCATCTGCTGGGCGATGGTGGTGCTGTCCTGCAGCTTGTGGATGCGATGCCGAAGCGCCTCACGCACAGGCCTCTCCCGTAACGGAAATCAACAAAAGTTAGCCTTTTCCGTCTTGTCCGCTGGCTTCGGGAGAGCGTCAAGAGATACCTCTCCCATTACGGTGGTCATTCCGCGCATTGCACGGCACCCGACTTCGCCGTCGAATGAATGCAGTGAACGCTGGATTATAAGTGGGGCTTACAGTATGAATTCCGGCATGACTGAAACACCATTGGGTTTTCTTCTCTTCGAGACCGCCCGGCTTTATCGGGCGCGCACCGAACGTGCTTTCGAGCAGGCGGGGCTCGGCATCACGTCGGGCGAGGCCCGCACGCTGGTCTATGTGCATCAGCATCCCGGCCTCAGGCAGGCGGCGCTGGCCGAGAAGATGAATGTGGAGCCCATGACGCTGGTGGCTTCGCTGGACCGGCTGGAGGCGCAGCAGCTGGTGCGGCGCGAGCCGGACCCGAGCGACCGGCGCGCCAAGCTGGTGAACCTGACGCCGGCCGCGGAGCCCTTCATCGAGCGTATCACCGCCGTCGCCGCCGCTGCCCGCGCACAGACGCTCGAGGGACTGTCGGACGCGCAGGTGGCCGCGTTCCGCGCCACGCTGGAACACATGCGGGCGAATATCGTGCGCAGCGCGCGGGCTCCGGAGGACGCATGAAGCCCGTGATGAGCGAGACCCGTACCGCGATCATCGGCGCGATGATCGTGGTGCTGGGGCCGGTCAGCCTCTCGCTCTACACGCCCGCTCTGCCGGCGCTGGTCGAGGCGTTCCACTCGACGCCCGCCATGCTGAAGACCACCCTCTCGGTCTTCTTCTTCGGCTATGCCTTTTCCCAGCTCGCCTGCGGCCCGCTCTCCGATGCCTTCGGGCGCCGGCCCGTGGCTCTGGGGTTCTTCCTCGTCTATCTCGTCGGCAGCGTGGTGGCGGCGTTCGCGCCGGACATCACCTGGCTGCTCATCGGTCGCGGCCTTCAGGGCGTCGGCGTCGCGGCGGGGCCGGCCATTTCCCGCGCCATCGTGCGCGACCAGTTCACCGGCCAGCCGTCGGCGCGGATCATGAACCTGATCGCCACCATGCTGGCCATCGGCCCGGCGCTGGCGCCCACCATCGGCGGCCTCATCCTCTCCAGCATGGGCTGGCAGCCCATCTTCATGGTCATGGTCATCTACGGCCTCGTGCTGGTGGCCCTGCTGGCGCTGGCGGTGCCGGAGACCAATGCGGCGCCGGACCCCGTGCATGTCCATCCCGCGCGGGTGCTGCGGAACTATCGCACCCTGCTCACAGACCGGGGCTTCATGCGCCCAAGCCTCGTCATCGGCTTCACGCTGGGCGGCATCTACACGCTGGCGGCGGTGCTGCCCTTCGTGCTGATCGAGCGCATCGGGCTCACGCCGGTTCAGTTCGGTCTCGCCATGGTCTGCCAGACCGGTTCTTTCATGACCGGCTCGTTCGTCACCGGGCGGCTGCTGCGCCGCGTCTCGGCGGACAGCCTCATTCCGGTGGGGCTCGTTCTGGTGCTGGTGGCGGGCGCGGCCATGGCGGTGGCCACCCGCATTTTCCCGTTCTCCGCCGTGGCGGTGATGCTGCCGGTGGCGGTGTGGGCGTTCGGCATCGCCATGCTGCTGCCCGGCGGCACCACCAGCGCGCTGGCCGGCTTCCCGCACATGGCGGGAGCGGCCTCGGCCATGATGGGCTTCATGCAGATCGGCGGCGGCCTGCTCGGCACCTCGCTCGCCAGCCTTGTGCCGAATCCGGGCGATGCCTTCACCATCGTCATTCCGTGCATGGCGGCGGCGGGCGTGGCGGCCTTCGCGCTGCTGCGCCCCGGCCGCGCGCCCGGCGGGCCGGTGATCATCTCCGCGCCGGACCTCGAAATCTCAACCGATCCCGTGGGTCTGCTCGGCGCGGCGGGCGACGAGATCGAGGCCAAGGTGTTCGACAAGACCGGCTGAGGTCCTGGATCGGGGGCCACCGGCGGTTTTCCGCCGGCGCGGGCGCGTTATTTCAGGTCCATCTTGTAGACTTCGGTCAGGCAGTTGCCGGGCCGGCCGTCGCGCAGTTGCAGCGCCCAGTGGCGGGACTGCGAGGCCACTTCCCGGCCGTTGATTTTCATGGTCAGGCGGCCCCGGCAGACGGCGCCCTTGGACGTGTCGAGCTGCACCAGAATGATGTTCTCGCCCTGCTTCAGCAGGGAGCCCATGGGCACCCAGCGGGTGCGGCTGTCGCTGTCGGCGATCTCCACCACCTGCCCGTTCACGGTGACGCGCATGGTGCCCTGCACCTGATCCACGGACACTTCGGCGGTGCGCACGCCCTTGTAGACCAGAAGATCGGAGCACATCACGCCGACGGCGGAGCAACTGAAGCCGGTGAGGGTTTCGCTCATGAAATAGCTGCCGGCGCCCAGCGCACCCACCACGCCGAGCACGGCACCGCCACGGATGGCGAGCGTCTTCGGGGAGGGGCGGGCGGCACGGGGACGGGCGACGGCGCCGTCCGCCACGACCGCGGCGGCGACTGCCGCCTTGCGCCCCTTCCGCTTGCGCAGGGAGGGCAGCCGCAGGGAAGGCAGGCGCAGCCACTTGCGGCGCGGCTTGGCCTTGGCGACGACGGGTTCGGGATGCGCCTCGGGCTCGGGGAGGGGAGTGGCGTCGGGAAGGTCGTCCTCGATGTCCATATGGTCATCGAGAAGGGCGGCCTGCATCTCCGGAACGGCGTCCGCCGCGTCGGGCTCCGGCTGGTCGCCCTTGGCCTTGGCTTCCTTGGCCTCCATCTCGGCGATGAGGGCATCCATGTCGTCGAGCTTGGCCGCCTTCGGCTTGGCGGCCTGCGCGGCCTTGGCCTCCTTCGCCTCCATCTGGGCGATGAGGGCGTCCATGTCGTCGTCCACGGAGGACTTGGACTTCTTTGCCTCTTCCTCGTCGTGCTCGAACTTCTTGACCGGCGGCGGGCTGAAGCCTTCGTCGAGCAGGGCCTTCAGGCTGCGCTTGCTGGCAGGCTGATAGTTCTGGAGCGGGGTGAAGACCTCGTCGCTGGCGGCATCGACGATCTTCTCGACCTTCTCCACCTTCTCGGGCGCAGCCTTCTTGCGCGGGGGCGGCGAGAAGCCATCGTCGATATCGGCACTGGCGTCGGCCTTGGGCGCAGCCTTCTTGCGCGGGGGCGGCGAGAAGCCGTCGTCGATGTCGGCGCTGACGTCTGCCTCGGGCGCGGCCTTCTTGCGCGGGGGCGGCGAGAAACCGTCGTCGATATCGGCGCTGACGTCGGGCTCGGGCGCGGCCTTCTTGCGCGGGGGGGGCGAGAAGCCATCGTCGATATCGGCGCTGACGTCTGCCTCGGGCGCGGCCTTCTTGCGCGGCGGCGGCGAGAAGCCGTCGTCGATGTCGGCACTGACGTCGGGCTCGGGCGCAGCCTTCTTGCGCGGCGGCGGTGAGAAGCCGTCGTCGATGGACGCGCTGACTTTCTCCTCTGCCTTCTTGCGCGGCGGCGGCGAGAAACCGTCGTCGATGGACGCGCTGACCTTCTCCTCAGGCTTCTTGCGCGGCGGCGGCGAGAAACCGTCGTCGATGGACGCGCTGACTTTCTCCTCTGCCTTCTTGCGCGGCGGCGGCGAGAAACCGTCGTCGATGGACGCGCTGACCTTCTCCTCAGGCTTCTTGCGCGGCGGCGGTGAGAAGCCGTCGTCG
>NZ_BMCT01000001.1:525742-1889106 GCF_014635325.1 Azorhizobium oxalatiphilum
GCTGACCTTCTCCTCGGGCTTCTTGCGCGGCGGCGGTGAGAAGCCATCGTCGATGGACGCGCTGACCTTCTCCTCGGGCTTCTTGCGCGGAGGCGGCGAGAAGCCGTCGTCGATGGACGCGCTGACCTTCTCCTCGGGCTTCTTGCGCGGAGGCGGCGAGAAACCGTCGTCGATGGACGCGCTGACCTTCTCCTCGGGCTTCTTGCGCGGAGGCGGCGAGAAACCGTCGTCGATGGACGCGCTGACCTTCTCCTCGGGCTTCTTGCGCGGGGGCGGCGAGAAGCCGTCATCGATGGACGCGCTGACCTTCTCCTCTGCCTTCTTGCGCGGAGGAGGCGAGAAACCGTCGTTGATATCGGCGCTGACGTCGGGCTCAGGCGCAGCCTTCTTGCGTGGCGGCGGTGAGAAGCCGTCGTTGATATCGGCGCTGACGTCGGGCTCAGGCGCAGCCTTCTTGCGCGGCGGGGGTGAAAAGCCGTCGTTGATATCGGCGCTGACGTCGGGCTCGGGCGCGGCCTTCTTGCGCGGCGGCGGGGAAAAGCCCTCGTCGATCAGCGCATCGAGGTCCTTCTTGGTCTCCGGCTTCTTGCGCTTGGGCGGCGCGAAGCCGCCATCGAGAGAAGCGTCAAGCTCGGTATCGGCGTCGTCGGTCAAGGAGAAAACCTTCGTCGGGCCAGCCGGCGCAGGGGCGCTCATGGCGGCGACGAGCCCCCGCAGCAGCCATGCCGGCAGGGCGAGAGGAGAAGGCAGCGCAAAACGGCGCAGCCGGAGCGCGAGCCCCGGCAGCGAAATGCCAAAATCCAGCGTGCTCAGCGAAGCTCCGGCGGAAGCCTCGGCCATGACATCTGCCCCTCTCTAAAGAGATACCTCTCATCCGAGAAGGGCAGATGTACAGGGTCTAGCTTTATTGAGCCTTGCGCGCCCGGGCGGCGGTCGTGCGCAGCCGCAAAGCGTTCAGCTTGATGAAGCCGGCGGCGTCGCGATGGTCGTAGGCCACCGCGCCTTCCTCGAACGTCACCAGCTCCTGATTGTAGAGCGAGTAGGGGCTCTTGCGGCCGGTGACGGTAACATTGCCCTTGTAGAGCTTCACGGTCACTTCGCCGGTCACATAGTGCTGCGAGTGGTCGATGGCCGCCTGCAGCATCTCGCGCTCGGGGGCGAACCAGAAGCCGTTGTAGATGAGCTCCGCATAGCGCGGCATCAGCTCGTCCTTCAGGTGCGCCGCGCCGCGATCCAGCGTGATGCTCTCGATGCCGCGATGGGCGGCGAGCAGGATAGTGCCGCCGGGGGTCTCGTAGACGCCGCGCGACTTCATGCCCACGAAGCGGTTCTCGACGAGATCGAGGCGGCCGATGCCGTTCTCGCGGCCGAGGTCGTTCAGCTTGGCGAGCAGGGTGGCCGGGCTCAGCGCCTCGCCATTGATGGCGACCGCGTCACCCTTCTCGAAGCCGATGGTGATGGTGGTCGCCACATCAGGCGCATCCTCGGGCGAGATGGTGCGCTGGTAGACATATTCCGGCGCCTCGTCGGCGGGATCTTCCAGCACCTTGCCCTCGGAGGAGGAGTGCAGGAGGTTCGCGTCCACCGAGAACGGGGCCTCGCCGCGCTTGTCCTTGGCGATCGGGATCTGGTGGGCCTCGGCGAACTCCAGCAGGCGGGTGCGCGAGGTCAGGTCCCACTCGCGCCACGGCGCGATGACGGTGATTTCCGGCTCCAGCGCATAATAGCCCAGCTCGAAGCGCACCTGATCGTTGCCCTTGCCGGTGGCGCCGTGGGACACGGCGTCGGCGCCGACCTTACGGGCGATCTCGATCTGCTTCTTGGCGATCAGCGGGCGGGCGATGGAGGTGCCCAGCAGATACTGGCCCTCATACACCGCATTGGCGCGGAACATGGGATAGACGTAGTCGCGCACGAATTCCTCGCGCACGTCCTCGATGAAGATGTTCTCCGGCTTGATGCCGAGCAGCTCGGCCTTCTTGCGCGCCGGCTCCAGCTCCTCGCCCTGGCCGAGGTCGGCGGTGAACGTCACCACCTCGCACTTGTAGGTGGTCTGGAGCCACTTCAGGATCACCGAGGTGTCGAGCCCGCCGGAATAAGCGAGCACAACCTTCTTCACGTCGCGCGACATCTAGTCTCTCGAAGGCTTGAGCGGCTTCGCAGAGGCAAGCCGCCGGGGTTGGGTCCGAAGCGTCCCCGCCGCTGGCGGCGGGCCGGGGACACGAAAATCCGCGCGGACTATAGGCCCGCGCCACGCCGTGGCAAGTAGCGGGCGATCATCCGTCCAACCAGCGCCGCTGCGCGAGCTGCGGCGCGCGCGCCGTGCGCGATCCCGCGCCCGCCCAGCGCCACCAGACGATGCAGCGCGCGGCCCGTGCGCGCCACCGCCGCTTCCGCCTGCGCATCGGTCGGCGCGCCGCGCCGCTCGAACAGCCACCAGCGCAAGGCGACGATGAGCAGGATCACCAGCACGCCGGAGAACAGGGTGTCGGTGAAGAAGTGCCCGCCGAAGGCGATGCGCAGGCCGCCCGCCGCAAGGCCGAACAGCACCGCCGCCCCCAGCGCCACCGGCTGCAGCGGGCCGGTCACGAGGCTGGCCGGGGCCACCATCCAGAAGCCGAGCGCGCCCTCGCCGGAGACGAAGGAGCAGTTGCCGGGGCAGGTGCCGTCCGTGGAGTACCAGGGGGTGAAGGCGAGCTTGCCGTTGAACTCTTCCACATGCACCGGGCGCGGACGGCCCCAGTGCTCCTTCAGCACCGAGTTGACCAGCAGGCCGGGGCCGAGCGCCATGGCGAGCGCCAGCAGCAGCGCGGCGCGCGATGGCATGAACATGGGCTTTCCGGGGAACAGCAGCTTCAGCACCAGCGCCGCGAAAGCGGGGGCGCAGATCACCCAGGGAATGATGTTGCCGGCCTGCCGCAGCGTCTTGCCCCATGTGGTGGCGCCGATGGGAAAGGTCTTGTGGGCGGCGTCCCAGAACCAGGCGGTGATGGTCAGATCAAGGGCGGGGAAGAGGGTGAACAGAATGGCCACCGTGGCGCCCGCAATCAGGGTGAGGAACACCAGCCACCGCAACCCCGCTCTCCTTCAAGCCGGCCGGGGGCAACTCCCGGCGTCTCCATGAAATTTGATCTGACCCGTTGTCCGGGCGTCGGCCCGGCGGGATAGTCGGGACCGATGTACGCGGAGGAGACGGCAATGAGAAGGCCAGCCATCGATTTCTATTACGAGTTCTCCTCGCCCTATTCCTATCTCGCCGCCACTCGTATCGGCGCGCTGGCGGAACGGGCCGGAGTGCATGTGGAATGGAAGCCCTTCATGCTGGGGCCGATTTTCGCGGAACTGGGCTACAGCTCCTCGCCCTTCGTGGATGTGCCGCTGAAGGGCAACCACATGTGGCGCGACGTGGAACGGCTCGCCGTGCATTACGGACTTCCCGATTTCGTGAAGCCGGACCCCTTCCCGGTGAACACGCTGCTGGCCGCCCGCGTGGCGCTGCATCTGAACGATGCCTCCCGCCCGGGCTTCACGGTCGCGGCCTACAAGGCCATGTTCGCCAAGGGCTGCGACCTGTCCGACCGCACGGTGGTGCAGCGCGTGCTGGCCGGGCTTGGCCATTATTGCGACCATGTGATGGAGGCGGCGGAGCTGCCGGCCAACAAGGAAGCGCTGAAGGCCCAGACCCAGGCGGCGCGGGCTGCCGGCGTGTTCGGCGCGCCGAGCTTCGTGGCACAGGATGGCGAGTTGTTCTGGGGCAACGACCGGCTGGAGATGGCGCTGGCCCATGCGGTCGAGGCGGCCGGCCTGCCGGAGGCCTCCAAGGCTTCCTGAGGCCGGCGACCTATCCTTTCCCCTCTTCCCCACCTGGGAGAGGGGAAAGGCGCGGCCGGGCGCACGCGTTCCCAGGAGAGGGCTGATCAAACAGAAAACCCCGCGCGGGAAAGCCCGGCGGGGTTTTTAGCGTTCTGGTCCCGGAACCTGCCGGCCTCGCAGACCGGCGTCCCGCTCAGCGCATCGGCGGCGAGCGGTGGGTGGTCGCCGGGATGGGGGCGGGGATGAACAGGGTGGGGCGGAAGCCCGCAGTCCAGCCGGCCACCAGCCAATAGACCGTGCCGCCGACGAGACCTGCCGCCAGCATGTAGTCGGAGCTGACCACATTGAGGCCCGGTACCCAGCCGTGGGTATAGAAGAGCGAGGTGAAGAAGCCGCACAGCGCACCGTTGGCTGCCTGGAACATCCAGGAGCGGATGGAGAACCATTCGGCGGCGGCGATGCCGATCAGCATCAGCTTGAAGATGGTGGCCACCTGCGTGAGCGTGGCCAGCATGAGCAGCTGGAACGGCGGCTTCAGCGCCGCGAAGTCCGATGCCCGGTCCACCAGAAACGCGCCGGACACCTTGGGCGGCGGGGTGAAGGACATGGCGTAACCTGCCGCGAGGCTGCCCGCGAGGATGGCGCAGCACAGGCCAGCGAGAACGATGGCCAGGCGCTTCAATATAAGCCCGTGCGTATCCACCGTCGTCTCTCCTGATGAATCGTCTCCCTTATATGTAGGCATTGGCCCTGACCTGAAGCTTGCGTCAGACCGACGCGGAGCTGTCATTTTGCAGTATCCAGGCATGGATGGTTGACTAGGAAACAGACTGGATTTAATTTCCTAGTCAACCAATATGTGGCAGGCCATGCCGGACCCTTCTCCCGCCTCGCTTCAGGACCATCTCGGCTACTGGCTGCGCATGGTCTCCAATGCCGTCTCCCATGGCTTCGCCCGTCAGGTGGAGCAGGAGGGCGTGACCGTGGCCGAATGGGTGGTGCTGCGGGTGCTGTTCGATGCCACGCATCTGGCGCCCTCCGTGGTGGCGGAGCGCATGGGCATGACGCGGGGCGCCATCTCCAGGCTGGCCGACCGGCTGGTGGACAAGAAGCTGGTGGATCGCGCCACCGATACGGCCGACCGGCGCGGGCAGACGCTGGCCCTGACGCCCGCCGCACGCGCCCTCGTGCCCCGGCTCGCCGCGCTGGCGGATGGCAACGATGCGGAATTCTTCGCAGTGCTCACCCCGGCTGAGCGCATGGAATTCGACCGGATGTGCCGGAAGATCGCCGCTGCCCGTGGCCTGACCGGCGCGCCGACCGCCTGACGCTGGCAACAGCGTCGTCCGAAACGAGACCGACCGGAGGGGAGACCGCGCCATGGACGCGCAACGCATCGCCATTGCCGAACGCTGCCTCGCGGCAGCCTATGACGGCACCATGAGCTTTCCCGAGATTCTCGGCATGCTCGGTGCGGCCGGCATCGAGAGCTACATGGTGGATTACCGACGCGGCACCTCCACCTATTTCCTGCCTGACGGCGACAGCGTGGTGCTGGACGTTCCATCCGAGGAAAGCGGGGTGGCGGCTGCCTTCGATCCGCAGGGCCTGGTGTCCCAGATCCGCTGGGCGCAGGCCAATCCGCCCGATTACAGCTACCGGGCCTTCTGCGCGAACGTGAAGGCCATGGGCTGCGCGGGGTATCTCGTCTCGCTCAGCGGCCGGCGGGTGCTCTATTTCGGCCGCACCGCCGAACCCCATGTGGAGCATTTTCCGTGAGGAGCGGCACTGCGCGGGCCGGCACCGCTCAGTTGCCCGGCGGCAGCGGCGGGGGCGCCTGACGGGGCTGGGCCGGCATGGGCGGCGGCTGCACGGCTGGCGCGGGCGTACGCACGGGCTTCCAGAAGCCGGCGCTCCAGCCGGCCACCAGCCAGTAGACCAGCCCGCCCGCAAGGCCCGAGGCCAGGATGTAGAAGGTATCGGCCGGGGGGCTGGCCTCGCCGCTCACCTGCGGGAACAGCCACGCGCCGACGAAGGCGGAGAGCGCGCCATTGGTCACGTGGAACAGCCACGCGCGCACGGCGAAGGTTTCCGCCAGCAGGATGCCCGCGAGTCCGATCAGCCACATGACGCAGACCAGGAAGGTGACGAGGAAGGTGCCGGTGAACAGCGCCTCCATCACCGCCACCCAGGCTTCGGGCGGCAGGTCCTGCAACGGCATGGCGCCGATGCGCCACTGGCCGAACAGGATGATGGCCAC
The DNA here is from genome assembly GCF_014635325.1 of Azorhizobium oxalatiphilum. GTDB lineage: Bacteria > Pseudomonadota > Alphaproteobacteria > Rhizobiales > Xanthobacteraceae > Azorhizobium > Azorhizobium oxalatiphilum. The sequence goes on from NZ_BMCT01000001.1 coordinate 531,816, forward strand.
CCCGGTCAGGACGGCCGCCAGCAGCCCGATGGGGATGACGAACAGGCGGATGAAGAAGCGAAAGGTGCTGTCCAAAGCTCAGACCGGCAAGTGACAGACGGCTTCGATATTGTGCCCGTCGGGGCAGAGAACGAAGGCGCCGTAATAGGATGGATGATAATGCGCCCGCAGGCCCGGCGCCCCGTTGTCCCGCCCGCCCGCAGCCAGCGCCGCGCGGTGGAAGGCATCCACGGTGGCGTGGTCCGGGGCCGCAAGGGCCACATGCACGCCGCTGATCGGCCCATCACAGGGGCCGATCCAGAACACCGGCTTGTTGCCGACGCCGAAGCCCGCATGAGGGACATCGCCGGTTTCTTCCGCGCTCACCTCCATCACGCACGCCATGCCCAGCGGGGCGAGGGCGGCGGTGTAGAAGGCGCGGGCACGGGCGAAGTCGGCGACCTTGATGCCGATATGGTCGAGCAGTCCGGCGGTGCCGGGGCTCATTCCGCCGCCGCTGCCATGGCGCGCAGCGCCAGACGTTCACGGGCGGAGAGCTTCTCGGTCTCGCTCTTCAGCTGGCCGCAGGCGGCCAGGATGTCGCGGCCGCGCGGCGTGCGCACCGGGCTGGCGTAGCCGGCCTGGAACACGATGTCGGAGAACTTCTCGATCGTCTCCCAGTCCGAGCATTCATATTTGGTGCCGGGCCAGGGGTTGAACGGGATCAGGTTGATCTTGGCCGGCACGCCCTTCAGCAGGCGCACGAGCGCCTTGGCGTCGGCCGGGCTGTCGTTCACGCCCTTCAGCATCACGTACTCGAAGGTGATGCGCTTGGCGTTGGAGGCGGCCGGATAATTGCGGCAGGCCTCGATGAGCTGGGCGATAGGGTACTTCTTGTTGATCGGCACCAGCACGTCGCGCAGATCGTCGCGCACGGCGTGCAGCGAGATGGCGAGCATGGGGCCGACTTCGCGGCCGAGCTTCTCGATCTCCGGCACCACGCCCGAGGTGGACACGGTGATGCGGCGCTTGCCGAGGCCGAGGCCGTCGCCATCAGACAGGATTTCGATGGCTTCGGCCACCGAGTCATAGGCATAGAGCGGTTCGCCCATGCCCATGAAGACGATGTTGGTGACGAGGCGCTCGCCTTCGGTCGGCAGGCCGGGGCCCACCGCGCGGTCGCGGCCGGGATAATCGCCGAGGCGGTCGCGGGCGACCAGCACCTGCGCCACGATCTCGGCGGCGGTGAGGTTGCGCACGAGGCGCTGGGTGCCGGTGTGGCAGAAAGAGCAGTTCAGCGTGCAGCCGACCTGGCTGGAGACGCAGAGCGTGCCGCGATCCCGCTCGGGGATATAGACGGCTTCCACCTCATGCGGGCGCTCGCCGGGTGTTTCGGAGGGCAGGCGCAGCAGCCACTTGCGGGTGCCGTCCTGAGACACCTGCTCCACCACGATTTCCGGGCGGGCGAGGCCGTAGGCGGCTTCCATCTGCGCGCGCAGATGCTTGGAGACGTTGGTCATCTCCGCAAATTCGGTGGCGCCGCGCAGGTAGATCCAGTGCCAGAGCTGGTTGACGCGCATCTTCCGCTCGCGCTCGGGCACGCCGATGGCGGCCAGCGCGTCTCCCAGCTTCGCCCGGTCGAGACCGGCGAGGGAGGGCAGCGGCTTGGCGGCCGCGGTGGCGGCCACGGGCGTCGCGGGGCTTTCGGCCACAGGCATTGGGGTCGCCGGGGCGGCGGCGATCACGTCGGAAGCGGGCATCATGGGCGCATACATAATGAAAAACGCGCCCGCCCGCTACGGCGATGCCGCATGGGCGGCCCGCATCCGCGCGGGAGGCGCATCCGGAGGTTCCAAACGTGCAGAGGCCCGCGCTCCGGAGAGGCGGGCCCTTGCAGAAGCGGCGGTGATCAGATCAGCGGCATTCCTGCGCGGCGCGGTCGAGCGCTTGGGCGATGCCGTTGAGCGAGTATTTGTCGGTGGTCTGGTTGCCGCGGCCGGAGAAGGACACCACCGTGGCGTCCTTGCCCTTGCGCAGGGCATCCACGAGGCGACCTTCGTCGGCCACGTTGCGCACCCAGGCGCCTTCCGCCTTGGTGTAGAGGTCGAAGGCCGTGGAGCCGATGGTGAGCTTGGCGTCGCCCTCGCGCATGGGGAAGCCCATGGTGAAGCTCACCTCGTTCTTCACATTCTCCCCCGGCCGGGTGCTGATGAAGATATAGGCCGGGTCGCGCTTCAGGCCGGAAGGCTGGCGGTCCTTCGGCTGGGAGATGGCGTAGCAGACCTTCGGCGCGCTGGTGCTCACATAGACGCTCCAGTCGCCGAACTGGGCGACGGGCTTGGACCCGGCCTGACCCTGGGCAGCGGCCGAGCCGACGGCGCAGGCCATCATGGCGGCGGCCAGCAGGGCGAGGCGCGCCGGGTGGAAGATTGCTCGGGGATGAGCCATGGCAACTCCTGAACGAGATAATGCGGTCCGCGCGCACCCACGCAAACGGTGACGTTGCGAGGTCGAGAGCCTCCCTAATGGGGGAGGCGGTCCAAAAAATGGCACATACAAGGTTTCCGTTTTGATTAATGTGGTTTCAGAAACCGCACAAAACACCGTCCTTACGGGTTTTTGATCGCGCTTCCCCTGCGGTGGGCGCGGCGAAACGACCGCTTCGGGTGCGTGTCACGCGAATCAGGCACGGGCTCCATTCGGGCCGTGAGGGGAGGAGAGGGCGAGCATGAAGGCTGTGTTGTGCGTGCGCCATGGACCCGCCGAGGAGCTTGAGCTTCACGATCTGCCAGATCCCGTGGCAGGCCCCGGCGAGGTGGTGGTGGAAGTGGCCGCCATCGGCCTCAACTTCTTCGACACCCTCATCATCCGCGATCTCTACCAGACCAAGCCCGAGCTGCCCTTCTCCCCCGGCGGCGAGTTCGCCGGCCGCGTGGTGGCGCTGGGCGCGGGCGTCACCCAGCCGCGCATCGGCACGCGGGTGTGCGGCTATGCCTCCTATGGCGCGGCGCGCGAGAAGGTGGTGGTGCGGGCCGACCGTCTCGCCGAGGTGCCGGACGAGCTTGATCTGGTGCGCGCCGCCGGCCTCATCGTCACCTATGGCACCAGCCTTTATGCGCTGCGTGAGCGCGGCGAGCTGAAATCCGGCGAGACGCTGGCCGTTCTCGGCGCCTCCGGCGGCGTCGGTCTTGCGGCGGTGGAACTGGGCAAGATCCTCGGCGCGAAGGTCATCGCCTGCGCCTCCTCCGCGCCCAAGCTCGCCTTCGCCCGCGCCCATGGGGCGGATATGGGCATCGACTACACGCAGGAAGACCTGAAGCTGCGCCTGAAGGAGCTGGGCGGCGAGGGCGGCATCGACATGGTGTTCGACCCCGTGGGCGGCGACCAGTCCGAGCAGGCGCTGCGGGCTCTGGGCTGGTGCGGGCGGCTGATGGTGATCGGCTTCGCGGCGGGCGAGATCCCCAAGCTGCCGTTGAACCTGCTGCTGCTGAAGAACTGCGACGCGCGCGGCGTCGCCTTCGGCACGCAGGCCCGGCGCGACGGCGCCTGGCTGACGGCCACCGTGAAGGAACTGCTGGGCTACGCCCATTCCGGCCGCATCTCGGCCCATGTGGACGCCACCTTCCCGCTGGAGCAGACGGCACAGGCGCTGGACGAGATCGCCGGCCGGCGGGTCAAGGGCAAGGTGGTGCTGACGACGGGGCTTTGAGGGCGGTTTAGGCCCGAGGACGGTTCTCGTCCTGCGAGGTGCGGCTCCGTTTTGGGCGAGAGCGGCGGGGCCGCTCTAGGTCGTCGTACTCCATGGGGCGTTTGCACGGGGTGCCGCGATATTCGTCAATCGAGCGGCGCCCGTTCTGGTCCTCGACGGTGACGAGGCATCGCCTGCCGTCCATGTCCATGCTGTATCGCGCCGTCAACTCGCGGAAGGCAGCGCCTGTTGTCCCGTGCCGCAGGCAAAGAAAGCCCAGGGCTCCCGCATAAAGAGAAATTGCCTCCGTCAGCGAAGCGGAAGCTGGGGCACCCGTTGAAGTGCCTGCGATGAAGTCGACGAGAATGTAACCTTCAGGGCTGCTGGCGGCTTCGCCGAAGACATCCGTCACGCAAAGGCCGATCATGAATCCATTACCGCACGCGAATGAATCCGCGAGATTGTGTGCAATGGATGTCAGCGCATCGAACTTCATTCCGGCAGCTTAGCGGAAGCCGGAATGCTCGCAACCGGCGCGGGGCTTACGCCTCGCCCTTCGCCCGCCGCAGCGCCTCTTCAGCCGCTTCGCGGTGCTGGGGCTTGATGTGGTTGGAGAGCAGTTGCAGCGCGCCGAACAGCACCGCTGCGTCGTCGCCGAAGCCCACCAGCGGCAGGAAATCGGGAATGCCGTCCACCGGCAGCACGAAATAGGCCAGCGCGCCGAGCAGGGTCGCCCGCACGCGCAACGGCGTGTCGCGGTCGAAGGCGGCGAAATAGGCCGCCACCGCATCGCCCGCGAAGGGCACGCGGGCCGCGCCGCCCTTCAGCTTGCGCCAGAAACCGCCGCGGACGCGCGCTTCATCGCGCGCGGCCTGATCGCCCTCGGAACCGGGCAGGTCGCTCCAATCGAAGGATTTGCCAGTGTCGCTCGTGCTCATGGCTTTCGAGATGGGGACCGCGCGGCCCGCATGCAAGATCGGGGAGCGGAGGAGGTGCCCGTGGCGCTTCCGTCCCACGCGACATGTCCCCTCTCCCGCTTGCGGGGGAGGGCTAGGGAGGGGGAAATAGCGCGCGCCGAGCCTGGTGTCGCGAGGCGTCGCGAGTGGTTCTTGCGGCAGCACTGGCGGCGCCCGTCCCCGCCTGCGGCGGCCCCCTCCCAACCCTCCCCGCGCTGAAGTCGGATGTTTCCGACTTCAGCACCTTGTTGCCGAAACCGGCAGCAGCCGGTTTCGAGCGGGAGAGGGCTTCGCGCCGCACCGGGGCGCCCGCTCAGTAATCCCACTGGGCGCCGATGCCCACTTCGCCGCCGCCGTCCGAGCCGGCGCCGCCCTGGAGGCGGATGTTCTTGGTCACGTCCACGTCGATGGTCACGCGGCTGCCGCCCGTGGTGCCCTGCCGGACGCCCAGAGTGACATTGTCGTTGATGCGCCGGCCGATGCCCACCTCGCCGCCGGTGCCCTCGGAGTTCGCCCCGAAGTCGAGACTGTCGAGGCCGAACTGGCGGCGCAGGCTGTCGAGCTGCGAGCCGCCGCCGGAAAACTGCGCCACCGCCTGCGCCAGTTGCAGCGCCTGTCCGGTGCTGAGCTGGCCCGTGGCCTTGCCGAACAGCAGGCGGGCGACAACCTCGTCCTGCGGCAGGGTCGGCGTGGAGGAGAAGGTGATCTCCGGGTCGGAGGCCGGCCCCGTCACCGCCACGCGGGCGGTCACGTCGGCGGCGCTGCTCTCGGCGAGGAAATCCAGCTCCGGATCGAGGGAGCCGCGGAACGTCACCACGCCCCGGCTGAAATCCAGCCGCCGGCCGAGAATGTCGAAGCGCCCGCGCAGCAGCTGGAAGCCGCCATTGGCGATGGGTTCCGCCGAGGTGCCGGTGAGGACGAGGTTGCCGCCCAGCTCCGCGTCGATGCCCATGCCGCGCACGAACACGCGGTTGGTGGCGGCAATGGTCAGGTCGAGACCTGCGGCGAACGGGCTCGCCGCCCGCGCGGCGCGCTGCTGGGCCCGCGATGCCTGCTGGTTCCGGGCGGCGGCGGGCTTGGTGGCGCCGCGCGCCTGCGTGGCGCGGGGCTGGCTGGGGGCGGTGCCGCGCTGCACGTTCACGTGGCGCACATCGATCTGCGCGCCCGCCGAGGTGAGGCGGTCGGGCACGTTGATGTCGAGATTGCGCACGTCGATGCGCCCCGACACCTGCGGCCGCGTGGCGAGCGCGCCGGTGACGGCGAGGCGGCCGTCCACCACGAGGCGCATCAGCTCGGAATTGACGAGGCCCGCATTCTGGAGCGTCAGGTCCGCCTGTCCGGGGAAGCCATCGGCGGGATCCAGCGAGACCTGCCCGCGCCCGCTGAGCGAACCGCCATTGGGCGTGCGGGCGGACAGCGAGGAGAGCGTTACGGAGCGGTCGTTGCCGGTGAGCGTCGCCTCGATGTTCTGGAGCGTCACGCCGTTCAGCGCATCGTCATAGCGCCCGCCGGAGATGCGCACCGTGCCGCCGGCGCTGGGGCTGGTGGTGGTGCCGCGCACGGTGGCGTCCACATTGGCGATGCCCGCTGCCCGCGCGCCGGAGGCCGCGAGCACGGCATTGGCGATGCCGAGATTGACCTGGCCCCTGATGGCCAGATCCAGCGCGCCCTCGCCCAGCGGGGCCGAGCCGGTGATGGTCACGCCCGAAAGCGAGGAGGCCGACACGGTGGAGCGGATCGTCACCCGCCCGCCCTCGAAGGCGCCGTCCGCCTTGATGTCGAGCGGGCCGACGCCGTTCTGCTGCAACTCCGGCTGGGAGACGCGGGCGAGCGTGAGCGTGTAGCGTCCGGTCGGCGCGGCGGCGGGGCCGGAGAGGTCCGCCTTGGCCGTCAGCGTGCCGGAGAGGCCCTGCGAGGGGGTGGCGAGATTGGCGATGGCCAGCGGCAGGTTGCGGGCATCCACGGAGAGGTCGAGCGTCTCGCCCGCCTTGCCCTCGATCACCGCCGAGCCGCCGCCGGCGTTGAGCGCGAAGCGGTCGATGGTCACGCCATTGTCCGCATAGGTCACGGTGGCCGGCTGGGCGAGGGTGGCGACCGTGCTGCCATTGGCGAGGCGCAGGGTGTCGAAGCGCATGGCATAGCTGCCTGGCGCGGTGTTCAGGCGGCCGGTGGTGGCGAGCGTGGTGCCGCGCACGAGGCCGTCGAGCTTCAGGGCGGTGGCGTTGGTGCCGGCCGGGGTCGCGTCGATGGCGAGGCGTTCCACCTGAACGCCATTGCTGTCGAGGCCGCCGAGATTGATCTTGCCGGTCAGCGCCGGGGCCACGGCCGGGTCCAGCACCGCCAGATCGAAATTGCCGCGCTCCAGCTTCACGCCGGGTGCGGTGAGCTTGTTGGCGTCGGCCTTCAGCGCGATGCGCTGGCGGCCGCCGGGGGCGTCCAGCGTCACGTTGGCGGTCATGGCGCCGCCCATCTCGGCGAGCGCGAGAGCGGAGAGGTCTGCGAGGTTGGGCGCGGCGATGCCGATGCCGCCGGTCATCAGGCCATTGGGCGCCAGCGCCACCTTGCCGCTCGCCCGCGCGGTGCCGAGCGCGATGTCGAGCCCGTCGAGGCTGCGTCCGCCATCCGCCGCGCTGGCGAATTGCGCGGCGCCGTTCAGCGCCTTGCCGCCAATGGTGCCGGTGGCATTGAGCGTGCCGCCGGGCAGCCTGGTCAGGTCCGAGCCGGTGAACTTGATTTCGAGGTCGCGTACCGGGCGGTTCATGGCGCTGCCCTGCGGCAGGGAGACATGCCCCTTCACATCCAGTGCGTCGAGGTTCCCGGAGAACTTGGCCTTGCCTTCCACGCGGCCGGAGACGCGCTTGTCCAGCCGGGCAAGGTCCGCAAGACTGAAGCGGGCGGTCAGGTTCGCCACCGAGGGGTCGATGCGGCCCGTCACCAGCAGATCGACGCCGCCCGCGCCCAGCTTCAGGTCGTGCACGGCGAGGCCGCCGTCCTTGCCCAGCGTGAGGCCGCCGGTGAGGCGGGCGGCATCGCCCACCACGCCGTTGATCACCGGATCAGAGGTCTTGAAGCCGGTGGCTTCGCCGGTCACTTCGGCATTGAAGCCGCCGCCGTCGGGCGTCATCACCTGCCCGTTGATCACCAGCGTGCCGGCCAGCGTCTGGCCCACGAGGGGGGAGAGCGCGGCCAGATCAAGACGCGGCATGGCGAGATTGCCGGCCACATGGGCCGGGCTGGCGCTGCCGCTGAAGGTGAGGTCGAGCGGCGCCAGCATCACGCGGGCTTCGGTGACGGTGGGCGCGCCGCCCTTCGGCAAAGCGCCGGTCACGGTGAAGCTGCCGTTGCGGCCCAGCGTTGCCGCCACGCGCGGATCCTGCGCCGTGAGGCCTTCCAGCTGGCCGTCCACCTTGAGGGCCTGATTGCCGGCCGCATCGGGGGTGGCGGAAAGCGTGATGGTGGTGGTGCCGACCCCATAGCCCGAGGCGGCGATCCCTTCGCCCCAGACGGTGGCGGCGAGGCGGGGCGCGCTCAGCGTTCCGGTGAGGTCGCCCTTGGCGAACACGGCGCCGAAGCCGACGCCGGGCGCGAGCGCCTTGAACGGCGCGGCATCGGGCACGGCGGCCTGGAAGTTGAGCGCCAGCGTGCCGGGCTTGGGGTCCACCGTGCCGCGCACTTCGGCCGTGCCGGCGCGCGCCTTCAGATTGATGCGGTTGATGGCGACGATGAAATTCGGGCTGACCAGCGCCTCGCCGGTGAGGTTGGTGGTGCCGGCCACCAGCGGCGCGAGGTTCGCGGGCACCACATTGGCCACGTCGCCATCCAGCGAGAAGTTGACGCGATGGCCGCCCGCTTCCGCCTTGACCCAGCTCGCGGCCGAGACGCTGATCGCCTTGCCGGCATTGACCTTCAGCGAGCCTTCCCAATTGTCCAGCGGGCCGAGGCCGCGCAGTTCGGCGTCGATGGGCGGCAGGCCCTCCAGCCGGGCGAGGCGGGCCACGAGGCCGCCAGCCGGCTCATGCGCCTGCAGGTTGAGATCGAGCACGCGCTCCGCCGGTACATAGCGCGCGGTGCCGCCGATCTGGCCGGGATTGTCCTTGCGGGCCAGCTGGAACTGAAGCGAGATGCCGCGCTCCGGCTCCATGAGCGTGGCGGAACCCTCCAGCGAAAGCGTGGCTGCCTGCCCGGCCACCGGCTCGGCGATGCGGATGTCGGGAATGGACAGGCGATCGAGCACCAGCCGGATGGCCGGCGGGCCGCCACCGCCCTTGGCATCGGCCGGGGCGGGCGGCAGCGCGGGCTGGCGCAGCATGTCCACGCGCGTGGCGCTGACATCGCGGATGCGGGCGATGCCGGACAGAAGCGAGGTGGGCGACCAGGCGAGGTGCAGATTCTCCACGCGGGCGAACGGCCCCTGCGTATCGGAGGCCTCGATCTCGGCCACGCTCATGTCCCACGGCACCGCGCCATTGATGCCGTGGATGCGCACGGTGAGGCCGTTGCCGGAGGCGAGCTTGCTGCCGAGTTCCGCGAGGAAGGCCTTGCCGGGCGGTGTCTGGATGAAGCCGAACACCAGCAGCCCGACCACGAGCAGGACAAGGACGGCGCCGAACAGGGCGCGGACGAAGAGGCCGAGTGCGCGCATCAGAAAGCCTGACCGAGGCTGAGGTAGACCCCGTATTTGGAGCTACCGTCGGGCGGGTTGAGCGGCACGGCGAAGTCGAGGCGCACCGGCCCCACCGCCGTATAGTATCGCAGTCCGATGCCCGCAGAATAATACATGGCGCTGAAGTCGGGAACCTCGGAGGCGAAAGCCGCGCCCATGTCGAAGAAGGGCACCACGCCGATGGTGTCGGTGATCTTGATGCGCATCTCCGTGGAGGCGGTGAAATAGCTGAGGCCGCCGATGACGATGCCGTTGGGCGTCTGCGGGCTGGCCTTCTGATAGTCGATGCCGCGCACGGTGCCGCCGCCGCCCACATAGAAGCGCCGCTGCGCCGGCACATCCAGCAGTTCCGGCCCGATCAGCGAGCCGGCCGAAACCCGGCCGGCGAGGATCCAGCGCTTGTCCTCGTCGAAGGCGTGATAGGCGGAGAGGGAGGCCTTCAGCATCACCGGGCCGGCGCCCGAGTCGCCGAAGGCCACGAACGGCTCCACCGTGGCGGTGAACTTGTAGCCCTTGGTGGCGTCCAGCGGATTGTCCGTGGTGTCTCCGGTGAGGCTCACCGGAATGCCGGCGATGAAGGGATCGGTGGTGCCGAAATAATCCTGCACCGTGGACTGTTCGAGATCGACGCCGACCTGCCCGCTCCAGTCCTCGTTGAAGCGATGGCGCACGCCGCCGGTGAAGGTGACGCCCTCGCGCACATAGGCGTCCGTCACCTCGCGCAGAACGGCGGCCTCGGCGACCAGATCGTCATTGGCGGTCCAGATGCCGGGCTTGGAGAAGCTGGCGGCCAGCCGGTAGCCGAAGGGATCGGCATTGGGCACGGCGTCCGAGCCCTCCGAATACCAGGAGACCTGCGCATCGAGGCGCAGCGTCTCGCCGCCGCCCCATAGATTGCGGTGGCCCCAGAAGGCATTGGCGGAGGAGCCGTCGGTGGAGGAATATTTGGCGCCGAAGCCCACGTAATGCAGCTCGCGCTCGCTCACGAGGATCTCGATGGGCAACTGGCCCTGCGCGTTCAGGCGGTCCGCCTCGCGGAAGCGCACGGAGCCGATGATCTCATAGGCCGTGAGGCGCTTGCGCAGGGCATCGAGGCGCTCGGGCGAATAGGGCTCGCCGGGATAGATGTCCACGCGCGACAGGATGAACTCGGGCTTGATGGTCTTGGTGCCGGACACCGTGAACGGGCCGAAGGTGGCGGGCCGGCCGGGGTCCACATAATAGGTCACGTCCACCCGGCGGTTGGCGTGATCCGCCACCACATCCTTGGAGGCGACGCGGGCGAAGGGGTGGCCGGCATTGCGCAATGTGGTGGTGATGGTGCGCTCGGCGCTTGTGATGAGCGTCGCCTTGGCCGGCTGGCCGGCTTCAAGCCGCATGGCCTTGAGGCTCGGCCCGTCCATGAGCGGGCGGCCGGCGGGATCGACAAGGCGCACGGTGCCGAACTGGAACTGCGGGCCGGTGTCCACCTTCACCACCACCGGCACATCGCCGGCCTTGCGGGCGGCTTCCACCCGGTCGAAGGCGGCCACCGTATCGGCGGGCACGCCCGCGACGGTGATGTCGATGCGGCCGGCATAATAGCCTTCGGCATACAGGGCGGCGATGATGCGCTCGCGATCCGCCAGAGCCCGGCGCACGAGGCCGGCGGCCCCCGAGGGGGCGTTGGTCTTCAGCCGCTCGAGGTTCGAGGCGTCGGTAACGGCGCTCTTGGCAGCACTGTCGCCGGTGACGTCGATGGTGAGAGCATAGGGCGTGGCATCGGCCACCGCCGGCTGGTTCTTGGCGGCGTTGGGATTGAACCACGCCATGGCCTTGTCGAAGAAGGTGGCGTTGGGGTCCGCGGCGGTCTGGCTGGCGGCATCCTGTCCGGCGCCGCCCTGGCCGCCGAAAAGCTGGGCCTTGGCCGGAAGGGGGCTGAGGAGCGCGCACACGAGGCCGGCACCCAGTACCAGTCGGGCGCAACTATCCGGCAACCGCCCGCCGAGCCCCAGAAGCCCGCGCGGCCGTTCCAAACCCTGCGACCGCCGCCGCTTCACCGTCTTCCGCAAACCGCCCCCATCACGCGTGAACTGGTCCATTATGGAGTGAAACGCCTGATAGCTGAACCCCTTGGGGGTGATTCAGTGCTTCGGGCCTCTCCCTGAGGTTGCCTTCCGGGTCTTGGCAACCCTTATACGACAAGCCTCGAATCGCTGTTTTGATCCGCGCGGTCCACAGACAGGGTTAAGGCTTTCCTGAAGCTGTGCCCGTGCCTTGGCAGGGGCGTGGCGGCGCGTGGCATGGTCGAGGTCACGCCCGGCGGGTGCTGCCGGGGCGGGCTCTTAAGCATAAAGTGGATTTCTCGCGCGCGAGGGTGTGCGGCATCCTCGCGCGCCTTACAGAAGATGGGTCGATCAATCCGGGAGATGCCGATGCGTGCCGTTCTGGTGGATGCCAACCCGTCCCTCGCCGCCGTTGCGGAGAAGCTGCACAAGGCGAGCGACATCCCGCTCCACCTCAACCACAACCCGGACGTGAAGCCGGCGGAACTGCCCGCCGTGATCGGCGATGCCGAAATCGCGCTGGTGGACCACACCGGCCTGCCCACCGACATCGCCCGCGCCTGCCCGAACCTGAAGCACGTGGTGTTCCTCGGCACCGGCGCGCGCAGCTACATGAACCCGGAAGAGCTGGCCGAACTGGGCATCCAGTTGCATCTCATCAAGGGCTATGGCGATACCGCCGTTGCCGAATGCTCCTTCGCTTTGATGTGGGCGGCGGCCAAGGGCTTCTCCTCCATGGATCGCGGCATGCGCGCCGGCAACTGGCTGCGCACCGACGGCGTGGAGCTGACCGGCAAGACGCTGGGCCTCATCGGCTATGGCGGCATCGGTGCCGAGATGGCCCGCCTTGCGCGCGGCGCGGGCATGAACGTCATCGCCTGGAACCGCACCCCCCGCCCGGCGGAAGGCGTCACCTTCGTGCCGCTGGAGGATCTGCTGGCGGAGAGCCACGTGGTCTCCATGCACCTGCTGCTGAGTGACGAGACCCGCGGCTTTCTCTCGGCCGCGCGCATCGCCGCCATGCGGCCGGGCGCCATCTTCGTGAACACCGCGCGCGGCGCGCTGGTGGACGAGGAGGCGCTGATCGCGGCGCTGAAGTCCGGACATCTGCGCGCCGCCGGCCTCGACGTGTTCAACGTGGAGCCGCTGCCCGCCGGCCACGCCTTCACCACGCTCGACAACGTGACCCTCTCCGCCCACTCCGCCTTCCGCACGCCGGAGGCCACCGACAATCTCATCGAGGCGGCCCTGAACCACTGCCGGCGGATCTCCGGGCAGGGGTGAGCGGGCCGCGTGATCCGGCCAGCCTGAACGCCCGCACATGAGAAACCGGGCGGGAAAGCCCCGCCCGCTGCAGATCAGGCGCCGACCGCCTGCCGGCCGGCCACATAGACCTGCTGCACTGGAATGGCCGCGATGGCGGTGGGCGCCACCGTCAAGGGCGAGGCACCGAGCACCACCAGATCGGCGAGCTTGCCGACCTCCAGCGTGCCCACCATATGGTCGATGTGGCACTGCCAGGCGGGGCCGGCGGTGACAGCATGCAAAGCGTCATAGGGCGACAGGCACTCCGCCCGATTGATGAGCGTGCCCTGCTGCACCGTCAGGCGCGTCACGGCATCCTGCACCATCCGGAGCGGCCCGAGCGGCGTCACCGGATTGTCGGAATGCAGGCTGATGTTGAGGCCCTTCGCCAGCGCGCTCTGGCAGCGGTCCAGCAGCAGGATGCGATCCGGGCCGAGCAACTGGGTCAGCACGTCGCCCCAGCCGGTCACATGGCCGATGAGGAAGCTGGGCGACAGTCTCAGTCGCACCATGGCATCCAGGTCGTCGGTGGTGGCCAGCGAGCAGTGCTCGATGCGATGGCGCCGGTCATCGGGCGTGCCGGCGAGGGCGCTGTCATAGGCCGCGATCACATTGGCCACCGCCTGATCGCCATTGGCATGGACCATGATCTGCCAGTTGTAGCCGAGCGCCGTCTGCATCAGCCCCGTCAGGTCGGCCGTCGTGGCGTCCGCATTGCCGCGCGGATGCTTGGCGGAATAGTCCTGCGTCCGCTCCAGCGCCCAGGCCGTATAGTCCTGCGACTGCAGGCCGGTGACACCCTGGTTGGAGCCGTCGGAAAACAGCTTCACGGCCTGGACCACGAACATGGGGTTGGTGAAATCCGGGCCGCGGGCGAAGGCCGCCGGCCGGTGCGTGGGGTCCGTGTCCCACTCGTTCAGATAGATGCCGCTGGCCATGCGGGGGACGGCGGGTGCCGCCGCCCGGGCATAGGCGATCAGCGCCATTTCCAGCTCGTAGCCATAGGAAATGCCGATGGCGGGATCGTTCAGCGTGGTCAGGCCGCAGGCCAGGGCCTCCCCGAGGTGGGTGGCGATGCCCTGGGCGAGCTTGAACGGATTGCCGAAGATGGCCGGCTGCCCATGCTTTTCGAAGGCGTTCTTGATGAGCAGCTGGGCCGGCATCTCCACCAGAATGCCGGTGGGCGTGCCGTCGGGCGCGCGGCCGATATAGCCGCCGGACGGATCCTGCGTGCTGGCGTCGATGCCGGCCCAGGTCAGCGTGGTCTGGTTGACGAAGGACAGATGGCCGGAGCCGGCCTGCACGATGATGCCGATGTCCTCGGCGCCGATGAGCCTGTTGAACTGCTGCACAGTGAGGTTGACCCAGGTGGCGAGCTGCGAGGGGTCGAAGCCCACCGCCAGCACCCAGCGGGGCAGCTTGGGGTCCGCATTGACCTTGTCCACCTCCACCTGGAGAATCTCGATCACGCGGTCGATGGTGTAGGGCTGGGTCGCGGTGGCGATGGCCGGGCTCAGGTCGGTGCTCAGGGCGTTGAAGGCCGCGCCGACCACATGGGCATGGGCGTCGATCATGCCGGGGATGAGGCAGGCGCCCTTCAGATCCACGCTGGCGATGCCCGGCGGCAGCGGCGGGCAATCGCGGGCCTGCCCGGCGAAGACGATGGTGTCCTCGATCACCAGCAGGCATTCGAGCCGGTTGTCCCTGCCCGTCATGGGCAGGATGTCGCCATTGTGGAAATAATAGCCGGCCGGCGCGTTCGCCGGGGCTGCGGTGTCCGCCGCAGTGCCCGGCGCCGCAAGGGCGCCGGCGCTGAAAGATTGGGCCATGAGGCCGGCGGCAATGGGAAAGCGCCCGCAGCAATAGCAGCGTAATTTCATTGCAATAAATCTTTCAAATATAGAATATGCTATACTTGATCAGTATCAGCCTGAAATGACAGCCGCAATGCATCTGTGGCATTTCGCGGTCACAGCCCGCGGGTGCGTCCCGCGCCGATGCCCAGCGTCTTCATGCGCGAGGCGAGCGTGGTCGGCTTGAGGCCGAGGCGCTCCGCCGCGCCGCCTCGGCCGGAGACCTTGCCGCCCGAGGCCTCCAGCGCGGCGAGGATGCTGGCGCGCAGGCGGGTGCGGCGGTCGGCTTCCGTCTCCAGCGCGGGGGCGGGGGAAAACGGGGCGAGAGGGGCGATCAGCGCCGGATCGCCTGAAAGTTCGCCGGCCGCGCCCTCCGGCAGGTCGATATGCAGGCGACCGTTGCGGGCGAGGATGATGCCGCGCTCAATGACGTTCTGGAGTTCGCGCACGTTGCCCGGCCAGTCATAGGCCAGCATGCGCCGCACATCGCCCTCGCTGAGCTGGAGCGGGACGCCGCCGGGTGGCCGGCGGGCGCCGTCGAGGAAATGGGCGGCGAGCAGGGGCACGTCCTCGCGCCGGTCGCGCAGGGCGACCGACTCGATGGGCATCACGTCGAGCCGGTAGAACAGATCCTCGCGGAAGCGGCCGGCGCGCACGGCGGCCTTCAGATCCCGGTTGGTGGCGGCGATGATGCGCACGTCCACGGAGCGGGTGCGCTCCTCGCCGATGCGCTCGAACTGGCCCTCCTGCAACACCCGCAGCAGTTTCGACTGCAATTCCAGCGGGATCTCGCCCACCTCGTCCAGAAACAGCGTGCCCCGGTCGGCCAGCTCGAAGCGGCCGATGCGGTCGCGCAAGGCGCCGGTGAAGGCGCCGCGCACATGGCCGAAGAACTCGCTCTCGAACAGCTCGCGCGGGATGGCGGCGCAGTTGACGCGGATGAGCGGGCGCTCACGCCGCTCGGAGGCATCATGGATGGCGCGGGCGATCAGCTCCTTGCCGGTGCCGCTCTCCCCCGTGATAAGCACCGTGGCATCCGTGGGCGCCACCAGCTCCACCTGCCGCAACACCTTCTTGATGGCCTCCGAACGGCCGATGACGCCGCGATGGCTGCCCTCGGCGCGGATTTCCTCCTGAAGATAGGCATTCTCCATTTCCAGCCGCTCGCGCAGCCGGTCCACCTCGGCGAGCGCGATGCGCAGCTGCTCATTGGCATCGCGCTTCTGGGTCACGTCGCGGAACACCACCACGGCGCCGATCAGCCGGCCCCGGTCGCGCAGGGGCGTGGAGGTGTATTCCACCCACACCGGCTTGCCCGAGCGATGCCAGAACACCTCGTTTTCCACCTGATGCACCGCGCCGTCGCGGAAGGCGGCGTAGATGGGGCAGGCGTGGTTGGGATAATGCGAGCCGTCGTGATGGTGGTGATGCACCATGGCGTGCATGTCGCGGCCGATCATTTCCTCCGCCGTCCAGCCGAGGATCTGCTCGGCGGCGGGATTGACGAAGGTGGTCTTGCCTTCCGTGTTCACGCCATAGATGCCCTCGCCCACGGCGCGCAGGATGAGGCGGTTCTCGCGCTCGATGTCGGCGAAGAAGCGGTCGGCGCGCTGCCATTCGCCGAGGCCGTCGCGCATGAAGCGCTCGGCTTCCGCGTCCAGGTCGCGGCGATGGCGGGCCTCCAGATCGTGCAGGGTCAGAAGCACGAGGCGCTCGCGGCCGGGCATCCCATAAGGATCCTGGCCGGGCGCGAGGCGCACGCCGGCATATTCCAGCACGAGATCGTGCCCGTCCGCATGGCGGGCGGCGAGCGCCCGTGTCCACCACGCGCCCTTGTCCACCACCGCCTGCGTGAAGACGATCACCTCCGCCGTCTGGCCGGGGTGGAGATCGAACACGCTCATGGTGGTGAGCAGGGCATGCGGGCGGCCGAGCAGGCGGCAGGCGGCGGGATTGGCGTCGAGGATGCGGGCGGTGTCGAGGTCCACCGCCAGTGCCGCATCCACCCCTTGCAGGAAGGCATCGCCCAGTTGCGCGCCGTCGAGGGCGGGGCGCGTGGGCAAGGGGGCGGGCGGCGTCTGCATGATGGGCCTCGGCGCTTGGGGCACGAAAAATCGTAACTGACACCCGGAAAGTCGTAAATCACGAAATGTCGTGAATCTGGTCCGCTTGCGGAACCCTTTGCGCATGCAAGGAAAAGCGCTCGGGCGAGGGCTGGCACACGCCTTGCTTAAGGTCAGGTCGAACGCTTTTTCCGATCGACCCATTCCTGTCTTCATTCCTGCGAGCGAGGCTGTTCATGGCGAGCAAAGACACCTTCCGCGCCTTCTCCCGCCTGTTTTCCGGCTGCGCCTGCGGCCAGCACCGGAGCAAGGCCGAGCATGATTTCCAGGCCACCGGCGCCACCGCCGCCTCCGGCGACGAGGCCCGCTACGCCGGTGCGCTCGAAAAGTCCGTGGTGCAGGCCCTGTTCCCGCAGGCGGCCGAACGCCGCGCGTTCCTCAAGGCCATCGGCGGCACCTCGATTGCGGCGGCGCTGGCCCCCTTCCTGCCGCTCGGCGCGGTGACGGAGGCGTTCGCGCAAGGCTCCGGCGCCATCGAGAAGAAGGATCTGAAGATCGGCTTCATCCCGATCACCTGTGCCACGCCCATCATCATGGCCCATCCGCTCGGCTTCTATAACAAGCACGGGCTCAATGTGGAGGTGGTGAAGACGGCGGGCTGGGCGGTGATCCGCGACAAGACCATCAACAAGGAATATGACGCCGCGCACATGCTCTCGCCCATGCCCATCGCCATTTCGATGGGGCTGGGCTCCAATCCCATTCCCTTCTCCGTGCCGGCGATCGAGAACATCAATGGTCAGGCGATCACGCTGGCCATGAAGCACAAGGAAAAGCGCAATCCGAAGGACTGGAAGGGCATGAAGCTCGCCATTCCCTTCGACTATTCCATGCACAATTACCTGCTGCGCTACTATCTGGCGGAGAATGGCATCGATCCCGACACCGACGTGCAGCTCCGCTCCGTGCCGCCGCCGGAAATGGTGGCGAACCTGCGCGCGGAGAATATCGACGGCTTCCTCGCCCCCGACAATATCGCCCAGCGCGCGGTCTATGACGGTGTCGGCTTCATCCATATCCTGTCCAAGGAGATCTGGGACGGCCATCCCTGCTGCTCCTTCACCGCCAGCCAGGAATTCGTCACCGCCAATCCGAACACCTATGCGGCCCTGCTGCGCGCCATCATCGATGCCAGCGCCTATGCGCAGAAGGCGGAAAACCGCAAGCAGATCGCCGAGGCCATCGCGCCGGCCAATTATCTCAACGCGCCGCCGGTGGTTCTTGAACAAGTGCTCACCGGAACCTATGCGGACGGCCTCGGCAACATCAAGAAGGACCCGGACCGGGTCAGCTTCGAGCCGTTCCCCTATGAGAGCTTCGCCATCTGGATTCTCACCCAGATGAAGCGCTGGGGGCAGGTGAAGGGCGAGGTGGATTATGCCGGCATCGCCAGAAAGGTCTTCCTCGCCACCGAGGCGGACAAGGTGATGAAGGAGATGGGCCTGAAGCCGCCCGCGCCCAACAAGTCGATCACCGTCATGGGCAAGGCGTTCGATCCGGCGAAGCCCGAAGACTATGTGGCGAGCTTCGCCATCAAGCGGGCCTGAGACGATGGGTTTGCCCTTGCGCCTGCGTGCGGCTCTGGTGTCCGTGCTGCTGCTGGTCGTCTTCCTGCTGGCGTGGCAGGCGGGCACGGCGGGCTTTCGTGGCGGCGGCGCCGGCCTGCCCGCCGGCATGGATCCGGAATATGCCAAGCTGATGGGCATCACCGCCTCTTCCAGCACCTCGGCCATGCCGAGCCCGGGGGATGTGGGCAAGCAGTTGTGGGCACTCCTGTCCGATCCCTTCTATGACAAGGGGCCGAACGACAAGGGCCTCGGCATCCAGCTCGCCTTCTCGCTGGGCCGGGTGCTGCTGGGCTATGGCGGCGCCGTGCTGGTCGCGATCCCGCTCGGCTTCGTCATCGGCATGTCGCCCTTGATGAGCCGGGCGCTCGATCCCTTCATCCAGGTGCTGAAACCCATCTCGCCCTTGGCGTGGATGCCGCTGGCGCTCTACACCATCAAGGATTCCGCCGTCTCGGCGGTGTTCGTCATCTTCATCTGCTCGGTCTGGCCCATGCTGCTCAACACCGCCTTCGGTGTCGCCAGCGTGCGCAGGGAATGGCTGAACGTCGCCCGCACGCTGGAGGTGGGGCCGCTGAAGCGCGCCTTCACAATCATCCTGCCCGCCGCCGCGCCCACCATCCTCACCGGCATGCGCATCTCCATCGGCATCGCCTGGCTGGTGATCGTGGCCGCCGAGATGCTCGTGGGCGGCACCGGCATCGGCTATTTCGTCTGGAACGAGTGGAATAATCTGTCGATCACCAATGTCATCATCGCCATCCTCGTCATCGGCGTGATGGGCATGATCCTCGATCAGATCCTCGCTTATGTGGCGCGGCTCGTGACCTTTCCGGAGTAAGGATCATGAGCGCCTATCTCTCCATCGAGGGCATCGCCCGCAGGTTCAGGACGCCCAAGGGCACCAATACGGTGTTCGAGGACCTGTGGTTCGCCATGGACAAGGGCGAGTTCGCCTGCGTCATCGGCCATTCCGGCTGCGGCAAGACCACGGTTCTGAACATCCTCTCCGGGCTGGAAGAGCCCGATGGCGGCGTCGTCATCATGGACGGGCAGGCCATCGACGGGCCTTCGCTGGACCGGGCGGTGATCTTCCAGAGCCATGCCCTGTTGCCGTGGAAGAGCGTGCTCGGCAATGTGGCCTATGCGGTGGCCTCGCGCCACAAGGACTGGTCGCGCGAGAAGGTGCGCGCCCATGCGGAGCGCTTCATCGAGGTGGTGGGGCTGAAGGGCGCCGAGCACAAGCGCCCGGCGGAGCTGTCCGGCGGCATGAAGCAGCGTGTGGGCATCGCCCGCGCGCTCTCCATCGAGCCCAAGATGCTGCTCATGGATGAGCCCTTCTCCGCGCTCGATGCGCTCACCCGCGGCACGCTGCAGGACGAGGTGCGGCGCATCTGCGTGGAGACCGGGCAGACGGTGTTCATGATCACCCACGACGTGGACGAGGCCATCTATCTGGCCGATCGCATTGTGCTGATGACCAATGGCCCGCAGGCTTCCATCGCCGAGATCGTGGAGAACCCGCTGCCGCGCGACCGGCGCCGGCTGGACCTGCACAAGCAGCCGGATTTCTACGCCCTGCGCAATCATCTGATCGACTTCCTGGTGGAGCGCTCGCGCGTCCTCCGGGACAGCCCGCCCGCCGGTTACGACCGTCGCCGCCCGCCCGTGGTGCGGCCGACGCTCGCCACCGAGCCGGTGGGGGCGCTCAGCCCCCGGCGCACCGCCGGGGGATAGGGCGCAAGGTCCGCCAGCGATGGGGCAGGCGTTGGGAAGGCTCAATAAGACGACCACAGGAGAGAGACCATGACCCGCGAACAGCTCACGGAAAAAATCCTCGACATCAAGCGCGAGAAGGGCTGGACCTGGAAGCACATCACGGACGAGATCGGCGGCATGTCGCCGGTTCTGGTGGTGGGCGCGCTGCTCGGCCAGATGAAGCTGGTGAAGCCGCTGGCGAAGGCGGCCGCCGAGCTGTTCGGCCTCAGCGAGGTTGAAGAGCGCATGCTCAACGAGGTGCCCTATCGCGGCATGCCCATGCCGCCCACCGATCCGCTGATCTATCGCTTCTACGAAATGGTGATGGTCAACGGCCCGGCGTGGAAGGCGCTGATCGAGGAGGAGTTCGGCGACGGCATCATGTCCGCCATCGATTTCGACATCGACATCGGCCGCCTGGAGCATGCCAAGGGCGACCGGGTGAAGATCACCATGTCCGGCAAGTTCCTGCCTTACAAATATTATGGCGCCGAGCAGGGCACGCCGGAATACGGATTCAAGGAAATCTGATATGGTCCCCGCACCGAACCTGCGGGGGAACGGCGAAATGGGCACGGTGCTTCGGCGCCGTGCCTTTTTCATGCGCGCTTCCCATTACCACATGGCGGTTTTCTGGTAGGTATTCGCGGTATTATTCAGCCGAATTGCAATGCAGCGGCTCAGGTCGCGCTTGCGTCTCAGCCGGCGCCGAGGCGACTGGAGAGGGCGGCCGCGATTCGGGTGAGGTGGCCCGCCAGTTCCGCCCGGCGGGTTTCGCTGGCCTCGTGTGCCAGCAGGCTGATGGCGATGCCGGCGGTGGCCGGACCGTCCTCGAGGGTCGAATGGTCGCGCACCGCCGCCCCCAGGCACACCATGCCCTCGCGCACCTGCCCGTCATCGATGGAGAAGCCGCGCGCCCGCGTCTCCTCCAGCTCCCGCGTGAGGTCAGGCAGGCCGGCCACGCTGTGCGGGGTGAGCCCGGCCGGCCACGGCCCCTGAAGCAGCGCCGCCACGCGCGCGGGCGGCAAGGTGGCGAGCACCGCCTTGCCGGTGGCGGTGAACTGCGCCGGCAGGCGCATGCCGATCCGAAAGGTAATGCCCAGCGGCGCCGGGCTGTTGCGGCAGGCAAGATAGACCACGTCGGTACCGTCGAGCAGGCTGAGCGTGACCGTGTGATCGCCCAGCGCCGGGCTTTCCGCCAGCACGTCGCGGAAGGCGGAGACCATGTCCGTCTGGCCGAGGAAGCCGCCGGCCCAGCGCATGAGATGCGACCCGAGCCGCAGCGTGCCGTCGGCCCCGCGCGTCAGCAGTTCCAGTTCCACCATGCAGGCGATGAGGCCGTGCGCCGTGCTCTTGGGCAGGCCGAGCGCGCGGGCGATGTCGGCGGCATGGGGCGGGTGGGGGGCCGCACCTACGAAATCCAGCACCCGCACCGCACGCCGCAGCGCCGGCACGCTCTCGGATTGCGGCTCGGGCGGGATATGTGGCGCCGTGGTCATGCGGGTGCGCTCATGTGCCGTCTCCCGCCGGGCCGCGCGCGGCCACAGCATGGTGAAGTGGCCCGCCTTGACGCAGACCGCGCCGGACGCGATAGTTCATTACAAGGAAATAAGTTCTCCTAATTGAACTTGTCAAGTCCGGAGTGTTACCGTGCTGAAGCTGAAGAACCCCGCCTTGCGTCGCGATGCCTGCCTGATCGACGGCGAATGGCGCAAGGCTGCCAACGGCGCCCATGTGATGGTGCGCGATCCGGCGGACGGCAGCATCGTGGGCCATGTGCCGGACCTCTCCGCTTCCGAGACGCAGGCCGCCGTGGATGCGGCGCAGGCCGCCTTCGGCCCGTGGTCGAAGCTGGCGCCGAAGGAGCGCACGGCGCTGCTGAAGCGCTGGTTCGACCTCATCATCGCCAATGCGGATGATCTGGCCGCCCTCATGACCGCCGAGCAGGGCAAGCCGCTGGCCGAGGCCAAGGGCGAGGTGGTCTATGCCGCCTCCTTCATCGAGTGGTTCGCGGAAGAGGCCAAGCGCGTCTATGGCGACGTGATCCCGACCCCGCAGACCGACAAGCGCATTCTGGTGTTGAAGCAGCCGGTGGGCGTCACCGCCGCCATCACGCCGTGGAATTTTCCCGCCGCCATGATCACCCGCAAGGCCGGCCCGGCGCTGGCGGCGGGCTGCGTCATGATCGTGAAGCCCGCCGAGCAGACCCCGCTCACCGCGCTGGCGCTGGGCGTGCTGGCGCAGGAGGCGGGCATTCCGGCTGGCGTGCTGCAGGTGGTGACGGGCGACAGCCGCACCATTGGCGGCGTGCTCACCAAGAGCGATGTGGTGCGCAAGCTCTCCTTTACCGGCTCCACGGAGGTGGGCCGTATCCTGATGGGCCAGTCCGCCCCCACGCTCAAGCGCCTGTCGCTGGAGCTGGGCGGCAACGCGCCCTTCATCGTGTTCGACGATGCCGATCTCGACGCGGCGGTGGAGGGGGCCATGGCCTCCAAATATCGCAACGCTGGCCAGACCTGCGTGTGCGCCAACCGCCTTTATGTGCAGGCCGGCGTCTATGACGCCTTCGCCGCCAAGCTGACCGAGCGGGTGAAGCAACTGAAGGTGGGTGTGGGCACGGAAGAGGGCGTCACCATCGGCCCGCTCATCGACGATGATGCGGTGGCCAAGGTGAAGGACCATGTGGCGGATGCGGTGTCGAAGGGCGCGAAGATCGCGCTCGGCGGCAAGAGCGCCGCGCAGGGCGGCCATTTCTTCGAGCCCACGGTTCTGACCGACGTGACCACCGAGATGAAGGTGGCCCGCGAGGAGACCTTTGGCCCGGTGGCGCCGCTGTTCCGCTTCGAGACCGAGGAGGAAGCGATCGCGCTGGCCAACAACACCGAATTCGGCCTCGCCGCCTATTTCTACACCGAGAACGTCCGCCGGACCTGGCGGGTGGCCGAGGCGCTGGAATACGGCATCGTCGGCCACAACACCGGCCTCATCTCCAACGAGGTGGCCCCGTTCGGCGGCGTGAAGCAGTCCGGCCTCGGCCGCGAGGGCTCCAAGTACGGCATCGAGGAATATCTGGAGATCAAATACCTCTGCTCGGGCGTGGGCTGATCTTCTGACAGTGTGCCATTGATCATCCCGGCATCGGCTGCGGCCGATGCCGGGATTTTTGTGTCAGCGCGTCAATAGCCCAGCGCCATGCCGTCCTTGCGCGGCTCGGAGGCGGCGGCGAGCACGCCGCGGTCGCGGTCGATCCAGATCATCTGCGAGCCGCCCAGCGGGTCCGCCGACCACTTCGCCGTATGGCCGCGGGCCAGCATCGCCTCCAGCAGGGCCGGCGGATATTCCGGCTCCAGCTCCAGCGCGCCCTTGTAGGCGAAGCTGCGCGGCGCCTCCATGGCCTGCTGCACGTCCATGCCGCGATCGATGATGTTGGTCAGCAGCTCCACATGCCCCATGACCTGATACTGCCCGCCCATCACGCCGAAGGGGGCGACCGTCCTGCCGTCCTTCATCAGCATGCCGGGGATGATGGTGTGCAGCGGCCGCTTGTTCGGCGCAATCGCGTTGGGATGGCCCTTCTGGAGCGAGAACTGCGCGCCGCGATTGTGCAGCAGGAAGCCGCCCTTGGGCGTGGTGATGGTGCTGCCGAACTGGTGGAAGATGGAGTTGATGAAGGAGATGGCGTTGCCATCCTTGTCCACCACGCAGAGATAGACGGTGTCGGTGTGCGCCACCTGCGGCCACACGGTGGGCGTGCCGGCCTTTGCCATGTCCACGTTGGAGCGCGCCCACGCCGCCCATTCCGGTGAGAGCAGCTGCTCAACAGGGATGGAGGCCTTGACGGGGTCGCCGAACAGATGGTCGCGGTGGTGGTAGATCTGCTTGTTGATCTCCGCGAACAGATGGATGCGGTCTTCCTCGCTCATGGCGTCCGGCGAGAGGTCATAGCCCTCCAGCGCGTTCAGCATCATCAGCACGCCGAGGCCCTGCCCGTTGGGCGGGCATTCATAGACGTCATAGCCGCGATAATTGGTGGTGACGGGCGTCACATACTCCGCCTCGGCCGAAGCGAAATCCTCCAGCGTGTGCAGGCCGCCCAGCTCATTGAGGCGCGCCACCGCGTCCTCGGCGATCTCGCCGGTGTAGAAGGCATCGCGTCCGCCTTCCGCGATCTTGCGGAGCGTCGCGGCGAGCTTGGGCTGGCGGTGGAGGTCGCCCTGCTGCGGCGCCACGCCGCCGGGCATGAACACCGCCATGCTGGTGGGGTCGTTCTTCAGCCGCCCGCCATATTGCTCCCAGTCGCGGGCAACGCGCGGCTGCAAACGGTAGCCCTCCTCCGCGAGGCGGATGGCGGGCTGGAGCAGCTCGCCGAGCGGGCGCGTGCCGTGGTCTTCCAGCAGGCGGCACCAGGCGGCGATGGCGCCGGGCACGGTGACGGCATGCGGGCTGTCCAGCGGCAGCTCTGTCATGCCCTTGTCGATGTACCACTCCACCTCGGCGGCAGCGGGCGCCTTGCCGGAGCCGTTGAGCGTGATCGGCACGCCCTCGCCCTTGGGCGTGTAGAGGGCGAAGCAGTCGCCGCCGATGCCGGTCATGTGCGGGTCCACCACGCATTGCACGGCCACCGCAGCGATGGCGGCATCCACCGCATTACCGCCGGCGCGCAGCACATCGAGCGCGGCGAGGCTGGAGAGGGGATGCGAGGTCGCCACCGCCGCCTCATTGGCATAGACGGTGGAGCGGCCGGTCTTGAAGAAATTACGCACGGACGTTTCCTTAAAGTGTTTAGGCGCTCAATAAATACGTTGCGCGGAGCGCGGGATGCGCCCGGTCTGCCCCCTCCCTAGCCCTCCCCCGCAAGCGGGAGAGGGGACCTGTCGCGATTGCCGGAGAGAGCGTGCCCTCTGCCCAACCTGCCAGAAAGCCCTCTCCCGCTTGCGGGGGAGGGTTGGGAGGGGGCCCGGCGAGACCTTCCGCCAAAGCGTAAACTCAGTACTACGCACCACCCCCCAAAGCTTCCCGCGCAACATAATGCCCCGGCTCGGCTTCCACCAGCGCGTGGCAATCCGGCCCCTCGGTGAGACCCGAGACCTGCGGCAGGCGGGTGCGGGCGCGCTCGATTGCGGGATCGGGCACGGGCACGGCGGAGAGCAGGCGACGGGTGTAAGGATGGAGCGGATTGCCATAGAGCAGCTCGCTCGGCGCGATCTCCACGATGCGTCCCTTCCAGATCACCGCCACCCGGTGGCAGAGGTAGCGCACCATGCGCAGATCGTGGGAGATGAACAGATAGGCGAGGCCCAGCTCCTCCTGAAGATCCTGCAACAGGTTCACCACCTGCGCCTGAATGGAGACATCCAGCGCTGCGATGGGCTCGTCCGCCACGATGAAGGATGGCTTCACCGCAATGGCGCGCGCGATGCAGATGCGCTGGCGCTGGCCGCCGGAAAACTGGTGCGGGAAGCGCGCCATATAGCGCGGCTCCAGCCCGACTTTCCGGAACAGCTCGGCCACGATGTCCTTGCGCTCGGCTGCCGTCTTCGCGATGTCGTGGATGAGCAGCGGCTCGGCCACGAAATCGCCTACCGTCATGCGCGGGTTGAGGGCGGAATAGGGATCCTGAAACACCATCTGCATGCGCTTGCGCATGGCCCGCATCTGGCGCTCGCTCTGTTGCGTCAGGTCCGTGCCCTCGAACGCCACCACGCCCGAGGTGGGCGGATTGAGCATGGTGACGGCGCGGCCGATGGTGCTCTTGCCCGAGCCGCTCTCGCCCACGAGGCCCAGCGTTTCATTGGGCATGATCTCGAACGAGACATCCTCCACCGCCTTGAAGACGGAAGGCTTGAAGCCCCAGCCCGAGCGCAGGGCATAGTGCTTGGAAAGGTTGCGCACGGAGATGAGCGGATAGGGTTTCTTTTCCGCGCTGTTCTCGGTCTGGCCGGTCTCAATCTGGCTCATGACAAGGCCTCCGCGGCGAGCACCGACGGCAGATCGTACCATGCGGCGGCGAGATGTCCGGGGGCGGCGCCGGGCGCCTGCTCCAGCGGCGGGCGCTCGGTGAGGCAGCGCGGCGTGGCGTAGCGATTGCGCGGGGCAAACGGATCGCCCGGCGGGGGGAAACGCATGTCCGGCGGCGCGCCGTCGATCTGCGTCAGGCGTCGGCGCTGGCCGGCAGGCGCCGTGAGGTCCGGCAGCGAGCGCAGCAGGCCCAGCGTGTAGGCGCTGCGCGGATCGCGGAACACGTCGTCCACGGGGCCGCGCTCCATGACGCGGCCGGCATACATCACCTGCACCGTGTCGGCGATGCCGGCCACCACGCCGAGGTCGTGGGTGATCCAGATCACCGCCATGCCGATCTCGCGCTTCAGCTCCTTCACCAGCTCGATCACATCCGCCTGCACGGTCACGTCCAGTGCGGTGGTGGCCTCGTCGGCGATCAGCAGCTTGGGCCGGCAGGAGAGGCCGATGGCGATCATGATGCGTTGGCGCTGGCCGCCGGAGAATTCGTGCGGATACTGGTCGATGCGCCGCGCGGCATCCGGCAGGCGCACCATGTCCATCAGCTCGATGGCGCGCTTGCGGGCTGCCTCCGCGCCCATGCCGAGGTGCAGCATCAAGGGCTCCATGATCTGCCGGCCCACCGTCATGGAGGGGTTGAGCGAGCTCATGGGATCCTGAAACACGAAGCCGATGCTGCCGCCCCTTATCTTGCGCAGTTCCGGATCGGAAAGGGTGAGCAGGTCGCGGCCCTCGAACAGCACCTGCCCGCCGGCGAGGCGGCCGGGGGGCATGGGGATGAGGCGCAGCATGGCGAGCACATGCACGCTCTTGCCGGAGCCGCTTTCGCCCACGATGCCCAGCGTCTCGCCCTCGCGCAGGGTGTAGGAGACGCCGTTCACCGCATGCACCACGCTGTCGGCATCGGCGAATTCCACCGCGAGGTCGCGCACTTCGAGGAGGGGCGGGCGGGAGGTGATGTCGGTCATGGCGCGCACCTCGGCATGATGGGAGAGCGGCCGCACCGGATGGCGCAAGGTTGCTCCCTCCCCCCTTGCGGGGGAGGGCTGGGGAGGGGGGTAATGCCCGCTCCGCTTGGCCGACTGTTGGAGGGAGTGCAGTGTGCGGCGGTTCCACCAGGTAGCAGCCGCGTTACCCCCCTCCCAACCCTCCCCCGCAAGGGGGGAGGGCTTACCAGCCCTCGCGCTGTCTCGTCAGGGAGGAAGCCGACGCTGGGTGATGAATGGCTCATGATCGCCTCCTCAATTGCGGTGGCGCGGGTCCAGCGCATCGCGCAGGCCGTCGCCAAGGAGGTTGAAGGAGAGCACGGCGAGGAAGATGGAGAGCCCCGGCCAGATCGCCATCCACGGCGCCTGCGAGAGGAAGTTTTTGGCCGTGTTGAGCATGGAGCCCCACGAAGGATCGGGCGGCTGCTGACCGAGCCCGAGGAAGGAGAGGCTGGCCTCCGCGATGATGGCGGCGGCGATGGTCAGCGTCGCCTGCACGAGGATGGCGGGCAGGATGTTGGGCAGGATGTGCCTGAGCACGATGCGCAGCGGCGTGGCGCCGGCGGCGCGGGCCGCCTCCACATATTCCTCCACCTTCACCGATTGCACCTGCGCCCTCGTGAGCCGGATGAAGATCGTCGTGGCCGAAAGGCCGATGGCGATCATGGCATTGGTGAGCGTCGGCCCAAGGAAGGCGGCGAGCGCGATGGCGAGGATGAGGAAGGGGATCGCCAGCATGGCGTCGGTGAGGCGCATCAGCGCTGCCTCGATGAAGCCGCCGGCATAGCCCGCGATCATGCCCAGCGGCAGACCGATGGCGACCGCGAGCGCCACCGAGACGAGGCCGGCGGAGAGCGAGGCGCGGGCGCCATAGATGACGCGCGAGAGCACGTCGCGGCCGACCTCGTCGGTGCCGAAGGGGTGCTCCCATGTGGGCGGCTTGCGCACCGCCAGCCAGCTGGTGGCGGTGGGGTCATAGGGCGCCACATAGGGCGCGAACACGGCGATGGCGATGAAGAACACCACCACGGCGAGGCCGATCATGGCGCCGCGCCGGCGCACGAGGCGGCGCAGCGCCTCCTCGAAGGGCGAGCGCTCGCGGGCGGCTGCGGACGGGGCGGGGGCGGGAGTTGAGAGGACGCTCATGACCGGCGCAGCTTCGGGTTGACGAGGAAGTAGGCGAGGTCGGCCAATAGGTTGAGCAGGATGTAGGTGGTGGCCGTGCACAGCACCACGCCCTGCACCACGGCATAGTCGCGGTTGAACACCGCATCCACCATCAGCTTGCCGAAGCCGGGAATGGAGAACACCTGCTCAGTTAAGAGCGCGCCCGAGAGCAGCGCGCCGAACTCCAGCGCGCCGAGCGTGATCACCGGCACGGAGGCATTGCGCAGGCAGTGGCGGATGATCACCGCGCGGGGCGAGAGGCCCTTGGCGCGGGCGGTGCGCACATAATCGGAGGAGAGCACCTGAAGCATGGCGGCGCGGGTGTGGCGCATCATCACCGCCGCGATGGAATTGCCCAGCACGAAGGCGGGCAGGATCATGGCCCGCAGGTTCTCCCAGAGGTTCTCCGTGGGCGGCACATAGCCGGAAGCCGGCAGCCAGCCGAGCTGCACCGAGAACAGCAGGATGAGCATGATGCCCAGCCAGAAGTTCGGCGTGGAAAGCCCCCAGAGCGCGAGGATGTTGGCCGCATAGTCCATGGCCTTGCCGTTATAGACGGCGGACAGCACGCCCAGCGGCACGCCGATGAGGAGCGCGATGGCCATGGCCATGACGGCGAGCTGCAACGTCACCGGAAACTTGGAGACGATGAGCTGCGCCACCGGCTGCTGCAGGCGGATGCTCTCGCCCATGTCCCCCTGCAGCACGCCGCCGATCCAGTAGGCGTAGCGCACGGGGAGGGGATCGTTGAGATGGTACTTCTCGCGGATGAAGGCGATGACCTCCGGATCCTTCTCCTCGCCGCTGATCGCGATGGCGGGGTCGCCCGGCAGCAGTTGCTGCAGGGCGAAGATGATCATGGAGGCCAGGATCACCGTGGGGATGATCGTGGTCAGCCGTTTGAGGAAGAAACGCAGCATGCGGGATCAGGCGTCCTTCAGTCGAGCTTCAGGCCGGTGAAACGCACCAGACCATCGGGATAATTGGCCTCCACGAAGCCGGAGAGTTTGGGCGTGTAGGCCCACAGCAGCTTGCGGTGGTAGAGATAGAGCATGGGGTTTTCGGTGAGCACGACCTCAGCAAGGTGCTGCCATGAGGTGGCCCGCCCCCTGGCGCTGGTGGCGAGGCGCTGGCCGTCGAGGGCCGCCTGCGCCTTCACATCGCAGAAGCGGGTGTAGTTGATGGCGGCCTTGCAGCCGAGGAAGTTGTAGGTGTTGCCATCCGGGTCCGGCCGCCCGCTCCAGGCCCAGAGGAAGGCTTCGAAATTGCCCTGATCGCCATAGGAGAGGGCGGTGCCGATGTCGGTGGCCTGCAGCTTCACCTCGAAGCCGGCCTCCTTGGTCATGGCCTGCACCACCTGCCCCACCTGCTGGCCCTCATTGGTGGTGTAGACCATCAATGTCACCGGCACCGGCAGGGTGACGCCGGCCTCCTTCAGCAGCGCTTTCGCCTTGGCGATATCGCGCTTCGGCAGCGGGAATTCCTTCACATAATTGGGGTTCAGCGGGCTCACCCACTGGTTGCCGGGCAGGTTCTCGCCATTGAACACCACCTGGTTCAGCGCCTCGCGGTCGATGGCGAGATCGAAGGCCTGCCGCACGCGGGCGTCCTTGCCGATGACCGAGCCTTCCTTCGCGGTGTTGAACAGGATGGCCTGATATCCCAGCTCCGTCGTTGAGCCGATCTTCAGCTTGCCCTGCGCTTTGACGTCCGGCAGATCGGTGGCGGCGAGGCGCTCCATCAGCTCCAGCTGGCCGGAGCGCAGATTGGTGAGGCGCACGGTGCTGTCCGGAATGGTGCGGAAGTCGATGCGCTTGATGAAAATCTGGTCCTTGTTCCAGTATTGCTCGTACTTCTCGACCGTGATGCGGTCCTGCGCGATCCGCTCCACGAACTTGAACGGGCCGGCGCACACCGGGCCGGTGGCGAACTTGTCGCCCAGCGCTTCGGCGGCCTTGGGCGAGACCATCATGCCGGCGCGGTCGGTGAGCTGGGCGAGGAAGGGCGCGGAGGGCGCCTTCAGGTTGAGCTTCACGGTGAGCGGGTCCACCACCTCCACCGTGTCGAGCGCCGCGATCTCCGAGCGGCGCTGCGAGCCCGGCATCTTCTGGTAGCGCTCAAGATTATACTTCACCGCGGCAGCGTCGAACTTTTCGCCGTCATGGAAGGTGACGCCGGGGCGCAGCTTCATGGTGATGGACTTGCGGTCCTCGGCAAGGGTCCATTCGGTGGCGAGCTGGGGAATGATGTTGAGCTTGGCGTCCACGTCCACCAGCTTGTCGCAGAGAGCCGCGAACACCATGCGGGTGGTGTAGCCGCGCGAGAGCGCCGGATCGAGCGCATCGGGATCATCCAGCAGGCCGAAGCGCAGGGTCTGGGCCTGCGCGGCGCCTGCGAGGGGAGTGGCAAAGGCGCAGCCGAGAACAAGGGCCGCAAAGGTGTGCTTCCACATAACGCAGATCCTCACCAGAAGAATGGACACAAAGAAACAGAACGCCCGCCCCGAAATGAGGGGCGGGCGGCAGGCGCAAATGTCAGTTCAGCTTGAGGCCAGTGAAGCGCACGAGGCCGTCGGGATAATCGCCGAAGCCGGTGAGCTTGGTGGAATAGGCCCACAGCAGCTTGCGGTGGAAGAGATAGATGAGCGGGCGATCGGTGAGAACATTGGCCGCCAGATCCTTCCACGCCGCCTTGCGGGCTGCCGGATCGTTGGTTTGGCGTTCCGCGATCAGCGCGGCATCGGCCTTCTCGCTGTTGTAGCGCGGATAGTTCAGGGGCGCCTTGCTGGCGAGGAAGTTGTAGGTGTTGCCGTCCGGATCCGGCCGTCCGCTCCAGTTGTAGAGCATCAGGTCATAGCCGCCGGAATCCGCCAAATTCAGCGCGGTGCCGAAGTCGGTGGCCTGGATCTTCAGATCAAAGCCCGCCTCCTTGGCCATGGCCTGGATCACCTGCGCCGACTGCTGGGAGAGATTATCGGAGAAGATGGTGAAGTTCACCGGGATCGGCCCCGTGACGCCCGCCTCCTTCAGCAGCGCCTTGGCTTTCGCCACATCGCGCTTGGGGATGGGAAACTCCGCCACATAGTTCGGGTTCTTGGGGCTCACCCACTGGTTGCCGGGCAGGAACTCGCCATTATAGACCACCTGATTGAGCGCCTCGCGATCCAGCGACAGCTCCAGCGCCTCGCGCACCTTCGCATTCTTGGCGAGCGGATTGTCCTTGGAGAGGTTGATCAGCAGGGTCTGGTAGCCCAGCTCATAGGCATTGCCCACCTTGAGCTTTGAATCACCCTGCACCTGCGGCAGGTCGGTGGGGGCGAGGCGCTCCAGAAGATCGAGCTGGCCCGAGCGCAGGTTGGTGAGACGCACCGTGGTGTCCGGGATCACCTTGAACTCGATGCGCTTCAGGAAGATGTTGTCCTTGTTCCAGTATTTGTCGAAGGCCTCGACCACGATGCGGTCCTGCGCCACCCGCTCCACGAACTTGAAGGGGCCGGCGCACACCGGCGCGGTGGCGAACTTCTCACCCAGCGCCTGCGCGGCCTTGGGCGAGACCATCATGCCGGCGCGGTCGGTGAACTGCGCCAGCAGGGGCGCGAACGGCGTCTTCAGATTGATCTTCACGGTCAGCGGGTCCACCACCTCCACCGTGTCGATGGCGGAGATCTCGCCGCGCCGCTGCGAACCCTGCATCTTGAGATGGCGCTCAAGATTGAACTTCACCGCTTCCGCATCCAGCTTCTCGCCATCCTGAAACAGCACGCCGTCGCGGATCTTCAGGGTCAGGCTCTTCTGGTCGTCGGACCAGGCCCAGGAGGTGGCGAGCTGGGGCACGATGTTGAGCTTGGCGTCGATATCCACCAGCTTGTCGCACAGCGCCGCGAACACCATGCGGCCCGAGAAGGTGCGCGCCAGCGTCGGGTCGAGCGCATCGGGGTCTTCCATCAGGCCGAAGCGCAGGGTCTGGGCGCCCGCGGCCGGGGCGAGCGCTGCGGCGAGGCCGGTGGCGAGAGCAAGGCTCGCCAGCGTTCGCTTCCATGGTGTCCACAAGGCGCGCATCAACATGGGATCGTCCTTTTAGGCTGCCGGCGGTGCCGGCTTGGGGCCGGTTTCGGAAGGCGTGGACGCGCATGGCACGCCACAGGCATACCGGCACGGTCGGAAAGAATTGTATGCAATGCCGGGGCCAGTCTTGAGCGGGCACGGTGGCGGTCATCGGCCGGGCATGTTTGCACACCAACAGAGCGCCATTCTGCCAATTCTTGCGCCAGTGCGCCCGGTGTGAAAGCATGCGGAGCAGGGGCGTACCGCAGGGTTCGCCCAAGGTAGCGGAGGACCGCCATGTCCGAGCGCCCACCCATTCAATGGTCCGTTCAATCTCCCCGGCACCCTCGTGCGCCTCTGGGTGCTGCACCGGGCGATCGCCTGCCGTGGCTGGTGCGTTTTCTCATGCGCCATGCGCTGATCGGCTTCGGCATCGCCATACTGTTCGTGGGGGCGCTGCTGGGGCTGGATGCCAAGGGGCTGCGCACGCTCATGCTGGCCTCGCCCGATGGCGTGCTGGCGGCGGGCATCCTCACCTTCGCCATGGGCTGCACCTTCTCCAGCGTGCAGATGGGCGTCGCCATCATGCTGCTGCCGGACAAGTAGGAGCAGGTTGGAAGGCCGCGCGGGCCGGTTGCGCCGCGTCAGCTAAGGTCAAGTTTCGACATCGCGTGCCTCTCGGGCAGGCGATACATCAGGGGCGGCTTCATCAGGGCGGGGAAAGACGCATGAAGAAACTCGGTTTCCTGCTGGGCGCGGGGCTGATCGCCCTCGCGGCTTCGGCCACCACGGGCGCGCAGGCGCAGACCATGAGCTACCAGCAGGCCGGCGCGATGCTGGCCAAGAGCTGTGGCCCCGACATCATGAAGTATTGCGCCAATGCCAATCTCGGCGGCGGCAAGATCCTTGGCTGCCTGGACGCCAATGCCAGCAAGGTCAGCGCCAAGTGCAAGGCGGACTTTGCCACGGCCAAGGCCTCCATCGCCAAGCGCACCATGGCCCAGCAGGCCATCTTCAAGGTGTGCAATGCCGATGCGGCGCGCCTCTGCCAGGGCGTCGTGCCCGGCGATGGCAACCTCATCACCTGCCTCGTGGATGCCTCCAAGGCGGTGAGCAAGGCCTGCAACCAGACCATCACCGACGCCGGCTGGCGCTGAGCCCTCGCACCCGAACAGGAAGGACGACACCGATGACGTCGTTGATGCTCCGTGGCGGGCTCGTTGCAGCGCTCGCTCTCACGCTTTCCGCGCCGCTGGCGGCGCCCGCCTCCGCCCAGACCGATCTGTCCAATGCGCAGATCGTGCAGGGGCTGCAGAATCTGGCCGCCGACGCGCCTGTGGTCACGGCCGCCAGCCTGCGTCAGGCGGCGCTCGATCACGCGACCATGTATTCCGGCCCGGCTTCCCAGCGCCCGCCGCTGGCCATCCAGCTCGACAAGCTGGCGCAGATCAATGTGCAGATTCAGTTCAAGCTGAATTCGGCGATCATCCTGCCGGAGAGCTATGCCACCATCGGCTCCATCGCCGATGCGCTGCATAATCCCGTGCTGCAGGGCTACAAGTTCATCATCACCGGCAACACCGACACCACCGGCACGCGCGAGATCAATCTCAAGCTGTCGCAGGAGCGGGCGGATGCGGTGCTGGAAGCCCTGACCACCACCTTCAACATAAATCCGGCGCGGCTTGAGGCCGTGGGGCTTGGCGAGGAAGCGTTGCAGGACACGAAGAACCCTGAGTCCCCGGTGAACCGCCGGGTGCAGATCTTCAACGTCGGCCCGCTCAAGCGGTAAAATTTGCCGGTCCGGGAACCGGATCGCTTGTCGCGCATTGTAGATGCAGTGACCTCACTTCGCGCCGTCCCGAAAGGGGCGGCGTTTTTTATGGGCGGGTGAGGGGCCGGGGCCGGTGCGCCCGTATTCCCGTTCGGCGCTCCCTGTCGGCAGAACGCCATCTGACAGAAGGCCATCTGACAGAACGCCATCTATCCTAAAGCGCGGCATGTCCCCTCTCCCGCTGCGGGGGAGGGCTAGGGAGGGGGCAGGGGCGGGCCATATCGGATATTCCCACGGGATGGGTTAGGCGCAACGCGAGGCTCACGCCGCCTGTGGCGGCGCCCCCTCCCAACCCTCCCCCGCAAGCGGGAGAGGGCTTTGCGTCGCGCACATTCCAAGCCTCGCGCTCCAGCCCCTCGCTCTCCAGCCCGCAGCCCCACCCCCATCCCCACCGCCATTCCCACCGCCATCCCCACACCCCGTCATCCCCTGTCACAGAGCTGTTGCACGGCCCCGCTATCAAATTCGTGAAAACGGTTTCAGAGCCGTCTCACAGTCTTCCAGCGCAGGTCGCCCTTGCCCCGTCCCGTCACCATCCGCACCGTCGCCGAACGCGCCGGCTGCTCCATCGCCACGGTCAGCCGCGTGCTCAACGGCAGCGCCCGGGCGAGCGCGCAGGTGGAGGCGCGGGTCCGCGCGGCGGTGGCCGAACTGGGCTTCCGGCCCAGCGAGATCGGCCGCTCGCTGAAGACGCTGCGCGCCCGCACCATCGGCGTGGTCATTCCCAGCCTCACCAATCCGGTGTTCGCTGGCTCAGTAGCCGGAATCGAGGCCGAGGCACGCGGGCGCGGGCACACGCCGCTGCTCACCGCCACCGATTACGAGCCGGAGCGCGAGCGCGAGATCGTCTCCGCCCTTGTGGCCCAGAGCGTGGCCGGCCTCGTGCTGACCGTCGCCGATCCCGACGCCAACGCCACCCTCGATCTTCTGGACGCCGAGGCCATCCCCTATGTGCTCGTCTATAACGAGCCGACGCAGGCCGAGCGCGCCGCCGTCACCGTGGACAATGGCGCCGCCAGCCGCGCGTTGACCGAGGCGTTTCTGGCCGCCGGCCACCGCCGCGTGCTGTTCATCGCCGGCCGCTTCTCCACCTCCGACCGCTCGCGCCTGCGCCATCAGGGCTATCTCGCCGCCATGGGCGTCGCGGGCCTTTCGCCCGAGCCGGTGCTGGAGCTGGACTATCTGGCCGATGCCGCCGCCCACCGGGCGGCGCTGGAAGGGCTGCTCGCGGGCCCGGCGCGGCCCACCGGCATCATCTGCTCCAACGATCTGCTGGCCCTTTCCGTCATCGCCGCCTTGCGCGAGATGGGGCTTTGCGTGCCGGGCGATGTCTCGGTGGCGGGCTTCGACGGCATCGCCATCGGTCGCCTCGTCTCGCCCGCGCTCGCCACCGTGGACCAGCCCACCCGCCGCATGGGCGAGCGGGCGGTGGAGCGGCTGTTCGCCCTCATCGAAGGGCAGGGCAGCCGCACGGTGGAGCATCTGCCCTTCGAACTGCGCACCGGGGGCACGCTCGCCCCGGCGCCCAGCCTTTCCGAACTCTCCCTTTCCGAACCAGAAGCCGTCCCCGCGCCCGCGCGCGGCAAGCGGCCGGCACAAACCGCCAGCGTTTCCCGTCCCTCTGCCTCACGAAAGGCTCTGTGATGAAGTCCCTTCTCGCCTCCACGCTGCTTGCCGCCGGTCTGCTGACCATCGGCTCATCTTTCGGCTTCGCCCCGGCCGCCAAGGCTGCGGACGCCATCTGCTACAACTGCCCGCCGGAATGGGCGGACTGGGCCTCCATGCTGAAGGCCATCAAGGCCGATACCGGCGTGGACATGCCCGGCGACAACAAGAATTCCGGCCAGGCCATGGCCCAGATCATCGCCGAGAAGGCGAGCCCGGTGGCGGATGTGGCCTATGTGGGCGTCACCTTCGGCATCAAGATGAAGGATGCGGGCCTCACCCAGGCCTACAAGCCCAAGCATTTCGACGAGATCCCCGCCGGCCTGAAGGATGCCGACGGCCACTGGTTCTCCATCCATTCCGGCACGCTGGGCCTGATGGTGAACAAGGATGCGCTGGGCGGCGCGCCGGTGCCGGCCTGCTGGGCCGATCTGCTGAAGCCCGAATACAAGGGCATGGTGGGCTATCTCGACCCCTCCAGCGCCTTCGTGGGCTATGTGGGCGCGGTGGCGGTGAACACCGGCCTCGGCGGCACGCTGGACAATTTCACCCCGGCGCTGGAGTGGTTCAAGAAGCTGCAGGCCAACCAGCCCATCGTGCCCAAGCAGACCGCTTACGCCCGCGTGGTTTCCGGCGAGATCCCGATCCTGCTGGACTATGACTTCAACGCCTATCGCGCCAAATACACCGAGAAGGGCAACTTCGCCTTCGTGCTGCCCTGCGAGGGCACGGTGGCGGTGCCTTACGTGATGACCATGGTGCAGAACGACCCGCACCCGGAAGCGGCGAAGAAGGTCCTCGACTACGTGCTCTCCGACAAGGGGCAGGCCATGTGGGCGAAGGCCTATCTGCGCCCGGCGCGCAATGTGGAGCTGCCGAAGGAGATCGCGGACCGCTTCCTGCCCGCCTCCGACTATGCCCGCGCCAAGGCCGTGGACTACGGCAAGATGGAAGCCGTGCAGAAGGGCTTCGGTGAGAAGTATCTGTCCGAGGTCAAGTGAGGCGCGCAGCCTTCCATTGACCTGAAACTCAGCAGTTCCCGCCGCGCCCTCCCGGCGCGGCGGTCCTCCTTGAAGTGAAAGCCATGCCCAGCGCCGACCGTCTGGCCAAACTGTTCCTCATCCCGCTGGGCGCCTTCGTCCTGGCCTTCTTCCTGCTGCCCATGGTGCGCCTCGTGGCGGTCGCCGGCAGCGGGCCGAACGGGCTTGCCGAATATCTCGTGCTCATCACCAATCCGCGCCATTTCGGAACGCTGATCGCCACTTTGCTGCTGTCCGCCACCGCCACGCTGGCGACGCTGGCCATCGGCGTGGTGGTGGCGTTGTTCCTCGGCCGCAACCGCTTTCCCGGCCAGAAGGCGCTCATCGCCATGCTCACCTTGCCGCTGGCCTTTCCTGGCGTGGTGGTGGGCTTCATGATCATCCTGCTCGCCGGCCGGCAGGGGCTCATCGGCTCCATCTCGCAGTCGCTGGGCATGGGGCGCATGGTGTTCGCCTATTCCATGGCCGGCCTGTTCGCGGGCTATGTCTATTTCTCCCTGCCGCGCGTCATGGTCACGCTGCTGGCGGCGGTCGAAAAACTCGATCCGTCGCTGGAGGAGGCCGCCCGTTCGCTGGGCGCCAGCCGCGCGCAGGTGCTGCGCGATGTGATCCTGCCCGGCATCGGCCCCTCGCTCATGGCTTCGGGCGCCATCGCATTCGCCACCGCCATGGGCGCGTTCGGCACGGCCTTCACGCTCGCCACCCGCATCGATGTGCTGGCCATGACCATCTATACGGAGTTCACGCTCTCGGCGAATTTCGCCAGCGCCGCGGCGCTGTCCATCGCGCTTGGCCTCATCACCTGGGGCGTGTTGGCGCTGACGCGCAATTTCGCGGGCGACCGCGTGGCGGCGGCGGGCTGAAGCCATGCAGCGCTCCCCTCTCGTCTTCGCCCTCCAGCTTCTCGTCACGCTGCTGGCGGCCGCCTTTCTGGTGGTGCCGGCGGCCCAGTCCATCCTCGCCGGCCTGACGGTGAACTATTTTCAGGGCCTGCGCTCCGGCCTCACGCTGGACTGGGTGGCGCAGGTGTGGGGGCTCTATGCGCCCACCATCCTGCGCTCCATCCTGCTGGCGTTGGCAACGCTCGGCGTCACGCTCCTCATCGGCGTGCCCGCCGGCTGGGCGCTGGCCCGCAAGCCGGGCCGCCTGTCGCGCCTCGTGGAGGAGGTGGTGACGCTGCCCGTCGCCATCCCCGGCCTTGCCCTCGCGCTGGGCCTCATCCTCGCCTATGGCGGCATCCGCGAGTTCCGCGCCAGCGTGGCCTTCATTCTTGTTGGGCATGTGCTCTACACGCTGCCCTTCATGCTGCGCTCGGTGATGGCGGTGCTTGCCGCCATCGACGTGCGCAC
Organism: Azorhizobium oxalatiphilum; assembly: GCF_014635325.1. GTDB lineage: Bacteria > Pseudomonadota > Alphaproteobacteria > Rhizobiales > Xanthobacteraceae > Azorhizobium > Azorhizobium oxalatiphilum. Next base: position 569,853 of record NZ_BMCT01000001.1, read on the forward strand.
GCTGGAGGAGGGTGCCGCGAGTCTGGGCGCCTCGCCGTGGCAGCGCTTCATCCAGGTGGTGGTGCCCAATGCGCGCCCCGGCATCCTGGCCGGCTCGCTCATGGTGGTCACGCTCTCCATCGGCGAGTTCAACCTCACCTGGATGCTGCACACCCCGCTCACCCAGACATTGCCCGTGGGCCTTGCCGACAGCTACGCCTCCATGCGGCTCGAAATCGCCAGCGCCTACACGCTGGTCTTCTTCCTGATGATTGTGCCCTTGCTCATTGCCATCCAGATCATGGGTGGCGAGAAGCGGGCGAAGAAGCGGAAATGATCCCGTGACCGACACCCCCGCGCCCACCGGCGCCGCCATCACCCTGTCCGGCTGCGGCAAGACCTTCCCCGATGGCACCTGCGCGCTGGAGCCGCTGGACTTGCAGATCACGCCCGGCGAGACCATCGTCCTGCTCGGCCCCTCCGGCTGCGGCAAGACCACAACGCTGCGCATCATCGCCGGCCTCGAAAGCCCGGATGCGGGCGGAAAAGTGCTGTTCGACGGGCAGGACGTGACCCAGCTTCCCATCGAGAAGCGCAATGTGGGCATGGTGTTCCAGTCCTACGCTTTGTTCCCCAACATGAGCGTCATCGAGAACGTGGCCTATGGCCTGCGGGTGCGCGGGGTGGCGAAGAAGGAGCGCCTCGCCCGCGCGGCCGAGGTGCTGGAGATGATGCGCATCGACCAGCTCGCCGAGCGCCGCATCGACCAGCTCTCCGGCGGCCAGCGCCAGCGCGTGGCGCTCGCCCGCGCGCTCGCCGTGCGGCCGCGCGTCATCCTGCTGGACGAGCCGCTCACCGCGCTCGACGCGGCGCTGCGCGATCATCTGCGCGCCGAGATCGACGGCCTGCTGCGCCGCCTCGCCATCACCGCCATCTATGTGACCCACGATCAGGCCGAGGCGCTGGCGCTGGGCGATCGCATCGTGGTGATGCGGCATGGCGCCATCGCGCAGATCGGGTCGCCACGGGATATCTACTTCCGGCCGGCGGATGACTTCGTCGCTTCCTTCGTCGGCGTCACCAACCGGCTCGAGGGCGCGGTGCGGGGCGGGCGGTTCGAGACGGCAGCGGGCAGCATCGCGGTGGCGGGGCCGGATCGGGCCACGGCGAGCCTCGCTTTCCGCCCTGAAACGGCGGTTCTGTGCGGGGCTGGAGACTCAGGGTTGCGCTTTCGCGTGGAACAGGTGCATTTCCAGGGGGCGCGCCAGCGTGTTCAGCTGGGCGCCGCCGATGGCGGCCGTCTCGTGGTAGAAGCGGCAGCCGATGCCGTTCTTGTGGTGGGTGACGATGTGGGCCTCGTGCTCGATCCTGCCCGTTTTGTTCTGGTGTGAGTTGAACCGATGCTGATTGCGCAACTGACCGATACCCATATCCGCATTCCCGGCAAGCTGGCTTACGGCGTGGTGGACTCGTCCGCCTATCTGGAACGGGCGGTTGCCTGGCTCCGCGCCTTGCCGCAACGGCCCGACGCGGTGGTCGTCACCGGCGACCTGACCGATTTCGATCAACTGGAAGAATATGCCCGCTTCCGCTCCATCATGGAGCCGCTCGATTTGCCGGTACATGTGATTCCGGGCAATCACGACAGCTCCGTGGGCGTGCGCGAGGCTTTTCCGCAGATCGTCGCCCGCACCGGCGGCAAGCCGGATGGCAAGGTGAACTACGTGGTGGAAGAGCTGCCGCTGCGCATCATCATGCTCGACAGCAGCGTGCCGAAGAAGCCCCATGGCGAGCTGGGCCCGGAGACGCTGGAATGGCTCGACCGCCAGTTGATGAAGTCGCGCCGTGACACGGTGGTGGCGCTGCATCACCCGCCGTTCCTCACCGGCATCCGGCACATGGACGCGCAGAACCTCAAGGATGCCGCGGCGTTCGAGACCGTGATCGCGCGCCATGCCCATGTGCTCGGCGTGTGGTGCGGCCATGTCCATCGCACCATCGTCACCAATTTCGCCGGCCGCCCCTGCCGCATCGCGCCGTCCACCGCCCATGCGGTGAGCTTTGCTCTGGCGAAGGACGCACCGGCCAGCTTCCACATGGAGCCGCCGGCGGTGAGCCTGCATCTGTATGAGCCGGGCCGCGTGGTGTCGCACACCTGCTTCGTCAGCCCCTATGACGGCCCCTATCCCTTCTTCGACACCTCGAACCGCCTGATGGGCTGAGGCGCGGCGGGGCGCGCCTTCTCCACCTCTCGCAACAACCCCCCTCTCCCGCTTGCGGGGGAGGGCTGGGGAGGGGGCAGGAGCGGAACGGACTCATGATGGAGGGGGACGGCGCGTGTGGCGCCCGTTCCCGCCGCCTGCGGCGGCGCCCCCTCCCAACCCTCCCCCGCAAGCGGGAGAGGGCTTCGTGCTGCGCCTGAAGGGTTTGGCGTGACGTCTAGAGCATGTCCGGCTTTGATTGCTCCGCAATCCAAGTCGAAAGACATTCTCTATCAAAGACTTGGAGCGTTTCAGCGTTTCCATGAAACGATGAAACGCTCTAGGCAGCCGCCAGCCACAGCACACACGCATGCAGCGCCTGAGCAGCCAGCGCGATGTCATCCGCCGCCGCATGCTCGCGCGGATTGTGGCTGCCGTTCGTTGACCGCACGAACAGCATGGCAATGGGCATCACGCCATTGAGCGACAGCCCGTCGTGCCCCGCGCCCGAGGGCAGATGATGCACGGGCGCCCCCACATCCGCCACCGCCTCGGCCAGCGCCGCCTGAAGGCCCGCATCGCAGGGCGCGGCGGCTGCGTCATAACCCACCTCCAGCGTCACGCAGAGCCCCCGCGCGGCGGCGATCTCGCGGCAGCGCGCCTCGATGTCCGCGAAGGCGCGGTTGCGCTGGGGATCGTCCGGCGCCCGCACATCCAGCGAGAACTGCACCGCCCCCGGCACCACGTTCACCGCCCCGCCGGGCATGGAAAGCGTGCCCACGGTGGCCACCAGCCCCGGCTCGCCCTGTGCGCGCTTTTCCGCCGCCAGCACCATCTCGGCGGCGCCGGCCAGAGCGTCGTGCCGCAGCTCCATGGGCAGGGTGCCGGAATGGCCGGCCTCACCACTCACCCGCACCTGAGCGCGCGTCGCCCCCGCGATCGCGGTGACGATGCCAAGCGGCAGGCCGAGCTTTTCCAGCACCGGCCCCTGCTCGATATGCACCTCCACATAAGCGCGCGCGTCTTCTGCGCGGCTGGCGGTGGCAATGGCGGCGGGATCGACCCCGAAGGCGATCAGCGCCTCCCGGCGGCTGATGCCGTCCGCATCCCGATGCTCCAGCGTTGCGGGGTCGAAGCGCCCGGCCAGCGCGCGCGAGGAGGTCAGCGTTGAGGGAAAACGCACGCCTTCCTCATCCGCGAAAGCGAACACCTCGATGGGGAAGGGCAGGCGGGTATTGGTGCGGTTGAGTTCCTCCACCACCGCCAGACCCACCACCACGCCGAGATTGCCGTCATAGATGCCGGCATTGCGCACGGTGTCGATATGTGAGCCAATGATCAACGCTGGCGCATCCGGGCGCGTGCCCTCATAGCGCCCCACCACCGAGCCGGTGGCGTCCAGATGCACCGCCATGCCGGCGGCCGCGAACCAGCGCGCCACCTCGCCCGCCGCCGCCTTATGGGCGGGGGAGAGGGTGAGGCGGGTCATCTCGCCCGGCACGTCGGTGAAGCGCGCCAGCGCTTCAAGGCGGACCTGAAGGGCAGTGGCGGAAAGGGGGGCGTGGGACATGCGTCAGGCCGCCGAGGGCAGGATCTGCTGGAGGCGCATCAGGCAGATGCGGGCGATCTGGGCCAGCGCCTCCTTCCGCTCCTCGTCCGGCGTGTTGGTGAGGCGGCGCTCGAAAGCGGCGATGATCTCATCCTTCTTCGCGCCACGCACGGCCATGATGAAGACGAAGCCGAACTTCACCACATAATCCGCGTTGAGAACCGTGAAGCGGGCCTTCTCCTCCTCGGTGAGGCTGTCGAGCCCGGCGGAGGATTGTTCTTCCGTTGAGTCCGCCGTCAGCATCTTCGCCGCCGCAAGCCGTCCGGCCAGATCCGGATGCTGGTTGATGACGGCCAACTGCTGCTCCACGGACGCCGCATTGAGCACGGCGAGAAGCGCGTCCCGCAGCCCCTCGGCGGTGTCGTGGGCGGGGGTGAGGCCGGCGTCATAGACGGCGGCGGCGATGAAGGGCGAATGCTCGATGATGCCGCCGAACCGCTCCATGAACAAAGGCCGCGACATGCGGCTCGGCACATAGCCGCCCTTCGGGGGATGGTTGGCGATCCAGTGGCGGGCGATGTCGAGGCGCGTCGTCACCCAGACATTCTCATGCGCGGCGATATGGTCGAGGAAGCGGGCGAGCGCCTGCGCCCGGCCGGGCCGGCCCACGAGCCGGCAGTGCAGACCCACGGAGAGCATGCGCGGGGCCGTCTCGCCTTCCGCATAGAGCAGGTCGAAGCTGTCGCGCAGATAGGCGAAGAAGTCGTCGCCCGAGGCATAGCCCTCGGGGATGGCGAAGCGCATGTCATTGGCTTCGAGCGTATAGGGCACCATGAGGAACGGTCCCTGCGGGCCCTCCACCCAATAGGGCAGCTCGTCGGCATAGGTGTCGGCGGAATAGAGGAAGCCGCCTTCCGCCATGGTGAGCGGCAGCGTGTTTTCGCCCGTACGGCCCTGATAGAAACCGAGCGGCCGGCTGCCGGCCACTTCCGTCTGGATGCGCACGGCTTCGGCAATATGCGCGCGCTCATCCGCTTCGGAAAAGTTGCGATAGTCGATCCAGCGCAAACCGTGGCTGGCGATCTCCCAACCGGCCTCGTTCATAGCGGCAACCGCCTCCGGATTGCGCTCCAGCGCCTTGGCGACGCCGAACACCGTCACCGGCATGTTGCGCGCGGTGAACATGCGGTGGAGCCGCCAGAAGCCGGCGCGGGCGCCGAACTCGTAGATGGACTCCATGTTCATGTGCCGCTGGCCGGGCCAGGGCTGGGCACCGGAAATATCCGAGAGGAAGGCTTCGGATTCGCCATCGCCATGGAGCAGGCAGCGCTCGGCGCCTTCCTCGTAATTGATCACGAACTGAATTGCGATCCGCGCCTCGCCCGGCCAGCGGGGATGGGGCGGGTTGCGGCCATAGCCGATGAGGTCGCGGGGATAGGGCGTGCTGTCGGTCATCTCAGCCTCAGGAGCCGCGATAGGTGGAATAGGCCCACGGGGAGCAGAGCAGGGGCACATGGTAGTGCCCGTCCTCGCTCACCGTGAAGCGCAGCGGCACGAGGTCGAGGAAGGGCGGCTCGGCGGTCTTCGCCCCGGAGGCGCGGAAATAGGCGCCCATGTGGAAGACGATCTCATAGGTGCCGGGGTGATAATCATCGCCGGCCATGAGGGGGGCGTCGGTGCGGCCGTCCGCATTGGTCACGGTGCCGGTGATGAAGCGCCGGTTGCCATCCGCATCGATGGCGAACAGCTCCAGCGCCACTCCGGCGGCGGGCCGCCCGGACACCGTATCGAGCACATGCGTGGACAGACGCCCCATCTTCCCCTCCGAGCCAACTCCGGCCTGTCGGCAGAACCGCAGGCGCTCCTGTTTCTTTTATCGAACATATCGCATGAGAAGGAGGTGGGGTGCGTGCCGGAAAATAGGGCATCGCAGGAGAGCGAATGTGCCACCGCTTGCCATGGACGCGGCGCTGATGGCGAGGCTTTGTGCCATCGCGTGAACATGCTCGGATCATGTTCCGGGTGCGCGATGGTACAAAACGAGGCGTATCAAGATCTGGAAGGCTGTTTTTGAGGCAAATTGGCCTGTGTGCCGTTCCGTGGCCAAGGATGTGCCATCGGGGACTGTCCGTTAGACTGCGCCGGCATTTGTACCATCGAGGGCCCGCGCGTCATGGAACCCGCTTTGCTGGAACCCATCCTGCACGAATTCGGCAGTCTGCTCCTGCGCTGGGCTCATATCGTCGCCGGCATGGCCTGGATCGGCGCCTCCTTCTACTTCATGCACCTCGACGCCGCGCTGCGGCCCACCCCGCAAATACCTGCGGGAAAGGGCGGGGAAGCCTGGGAAGTCCATGGCGGCGGCTTTTATCAGGTCAAGAAATACCTTGTGGCGCCTGAATTCCTGCCCGATCACCTGATCTGGCACAAGTGGGAGAGCTATTTTACCTGGATCACCGGCGCCCTGTTACTTGTGTGGACCTATTACTATCAGGCCACCCTGTTCCTCATCGATCCCGCCGTTCTGGCCCTAACCCCCTGGCAGGCCTTCGGGATCGGCGCCGGCGGCATTGCGTTCGGCTGGATCTTCTACGATCTCGTCTGCCGCTCGCCTCTGGGCAGGAGCGATCTGTACGTGGGCATCGTGGTGTTCGTGTTCGTGGTCGGCATGGCCTTGTTTTTCCAGAACGTTTTCTCCCCGCGCGGCGCCTTCGTCCATACCGGCGCGGTGATGGCGACCATTATGACCGCCAACGTCTTCCTCATCATCCAGCCCAACCAGCGCAAGGTGGTGGCGGCGCTCAAGGCCGGGCAGGAGCCGGATCCGAAGTATGGCAAGATCGGCAAGCTGCGGTCCTCGCACAACAATTACTTCACCCTGCCCGTCATCTTCCTGATGATGTCGAACCATTATCCCATCACCTATTCCACGCCCTATGCCTTCGTCATCGTCGCCCTTGCGCTGATCGGCGGCGCGGTGGTGAGGGTCTTCTACAATCGCCGCCATGCGGGACATGGCAATGCGTGGTGGTGCTGGGGCGTTGCTTTCGCCTGCCTCATCGCCGCCATCGCCCTCTGCCTCACTACCACCCCGCAGGGGCGCCTCGCTCTGGGCCTGCCCGCCCTCGTCAGTACAGCAGAAGCAGCACCCGCCCCAGTTGTGGAGGTGCCCCCGCAAGTACAGGACGTGGTGATGGGCCGCTGCTCCATGTGCCACACCGCCGAGCCGGTCTATGAGGGCATCGCCACCGCCCCGCGCGGCATCCTGCTGGACACGCCGGCGGCGATGGAACGCAACAAGTCCTTGATTCTCATGCAGTCCGTGCTGACGCACGCCATGCCGCCCAACAACATCACCGAGATCACGCCCGAGGAGCGCGCGGCCCTGAAAGCGTGGGCGACGGCCCGCTGAAAGCGGCCTTGCGCTTGACGTTGCCGGCCTTCGGGGCCATGCCCATCCCCACCAATGAGGGAAGACCGAAAACCATGACCAGCCTTGATCCCGCGCGCCTGCGCGCCCTCCTCGATGAACGCACCGAAGAGCAGCAGCGCTTCCTCGCCGAGCTGGTGAAGGTGCCCTCCGACAACCCGGCCGGCGACTGCACCCCGCACGCCACCCGCGCCGCCGAACTGTTGGAACAGCTGGGTTTCGAGGTGGAGCGCCATGTGGTTCCCGACGGCCCGGTGAAGGCCGCCGGCATGGTGAGCGTGACCAATCTCATCGTCCGTCACCGCTTCGGCGACGGCCCGGTGATCGCCCTCAACGCCCATGGCGACGTGGTGCCCCCCGGCGAGGGCTGGTCGCAGGATCCCTATGGCGCGGCCGTGGTGGATGGCGTGATGTATGGGCGCGGCGCCGCCGTTTCCAAGTCCGATTTCGCCACCTATGCCTTTGCTCTGGATGCATTAAAGCGCTCCGGGCTGCCGCTGAAGGGCACGGTGGAACTGCACTTTACCTATGACGAGGAGATCGGCGGCGAGGTCGGCCCGGGCTGGATCCTGTCCGAGAAGATCACCAAGCCGGACGCGGTGATTTCCGCCGGCTTCTCCTATGCCGTCGTGATCGCCCACAACGGCTGCCTGCATCTGGAAGTGGAAGTGAAGGGCAAGTCCGCCCATGCGGCCCTGCCGCATACGGGCGTCGATGCGCTGGCTGCCACCACCAAGGTGCTGGAGGCCATCTATGCCTATCGCGAATCCTTGCAGGCCAAGGTCTCGCCCACCAAGGGCATCGGTTCGCCGCAGATCACGGTGGGCCTGATCTCGGGCGGCATCAACACCAATGTGGTGCCCGACCGCATCACCCTGCGCCTCGACCGCCGCATCGTGCCGGAGGAGCAGCCGGAGGCGGTGGAGGCCGAGGTCAAGGCCCTGATCGAGAAGGCGGTTTCGTCCTATCCCGGCGCCTCGGTGGAGATCCGCCGCATCCTGATCGCCCGCCCGCTGGTGGCGAGCGAGGAGAGCCTGCGCATCGCCGCCATCCTCTGCCGCAACGCGGAAAGCGTTATCGGCGAGAAGGTCTCCACCAATGGCGTGCCGCTCTATACGGATGCCCGCCTCTATGCGGAAGCCGGCATTCCCGTGGTCCTCTATGGCGCGGGCCCGCGCACCATCGAGGAGGCCAACGGCCATCGCGCCGACGAGAAGCTGCGCCTCTCCGACCTCAAGCTCGCCACCGAGGTGGTGACGCTGACGCTGGCCGAACTGCTCGGCTGAGCGCGATCAAGTTGCTGATCTGAAAAGAAAACGGCCCGGATCTCGCGATCCGGGCCGTTCTTGTTTCTGGGAAGGACGGTCAGGCCGGCTTGCGGGTCCAGAGCGTTTCGAGCTGGGTGACGAAGTCGCTCGCAACCCCTTGCAGCTTGACGGTCTGGGTCTTCAGCGTGTCGGCAGCCGAGCGGCTGGAGCGGGCGGCATCCAGCGTTGCTTCCGCCTCGTTGAACACGGTGTCGAGCCGTGTGCGGGCAAGGTCCGCGCTCTCCGAGGTCTTCTGGGCGTGCTGGGCCACGATGGTGGTGGACGAGCTCTGCTCTTCCACGCTGGCCGAGATGCCGGTCACATGGCCCTTGATGGTCTCCACCTGATCGGAGATCTGGCGGATGAAGTCGGCAGCGCCATTGGCCGCCTGCTCGATGGCGCCGATCTGGGCGCCGATCTGCTCGGTGGCGGTGGCGGTCTGCTGGGCCAGCGATTTGACCTCGGTGGCGACCACCGAGAAGCCACGCCCGGCATCGCCGGCACGGGCGGCCTCGATGGTGGCGTTGAGCGCCAGCAGATTGGTCTGCTCGGCGATCTGCTGGATGATACGGGTGATGTCGTTGATCCTGGCAGCAGAAACCGCCAGTTCCCCGATCACCGCGTCGGTGGCCTTGGCGCGATCCACCGCGTCGAGGATGAGCCGCACGGAGATGTCCACCCGCTCGGCGATCTCGCGGATGGAGGCCGCGAACTGGGTGGAGGTGGAGGCCACCTCCGCGATGCCGCCGCTGGTCGCCTCCACGGCGGTGCGGGCATCGCGAGCACTTTCCTTCGTGGAATCAGAGATCTGCAGCAGGCTCTGGGAGTGCTTGCCGACCCGCTCCACGTCCTGCATCACGTCCGTGACGATGGAGGACACACTGTCCTTGAAGGCGGCGGCCAGCGAGTTGGAGAGCTGCTGGCGCTCCATCTCCTCGCGCCGTGTGCGCTCGGCATTCTCCTGCTCCATGGCGCGCACGGCCACGAGGTTGGCCTTGAACACCTCCAGCGCGCGGGCCAGCAGGCCGATCTCGCTCTTCTCGTCGCGGCCGGGGATATCGACGGTGGTGTTGCCCTCGGCCACCTGCTGCACCACGCCGGCCAGCTTGTGCAGCGGGCCGGTGATGGACCAGCTCACCAGCAGCGCCACCAGCAGGCCCACCACCACGGCGGCGATGGAGACCGTGAGGATGGCGGACTTGGTGGAGGTGCCGAGATTGAAGGCGGCATCCACCGTGGTGCGCTGGACGGTGGCCTGCTGGTCGTTCACGTCGCGCACGAAGCCGGCCAACTCGTTGCGGGCCACGTCCACGGTCTCGCGGCGGATCTGCGCCCGGGAGAGCAGGGTGGGCAGCAGGCTGTCCAGCTCCTTGATATAGGCTGTTGCAGTCTTCTTGGCCTCTTCATAGGGCGCGCGGTCGGCCGGATCGGTGGAGGCCTTGGCGAGATCGTCGAACTGGGTGGAAACCCAGCTCCAGTCCTTCTTCAGCGTGTCGGCGGTGGCCTGCACCTGCTTGAGGTCCGTGGCGGCAAGGCCCGGCCCGGTCTCGGCGACGAAGCGGGTCAGGGTGAGGCGGGTGGCGTTCACCCGCGCCTGGATGCCGGCGATGGCGGCGGTGCCATCGGCATCGAACAGCAGCTTGCGGCGGTCGATCAGGTCCGCGAAGGCCTTGTCGAATGTGGGGTCGAGCGCGCTGAGCGCCTTGAGGTTCTGTAAGGCGGCGGTGGTCTTGGTGGTCGCCTCGCGCATGCCGCTGGCGTAGCGGGCGAAGATGCGGCTCGCCTGCTCCTGGCCGCTGGCGCGGATATATTGCTCACCATTCTTCAGGGCGGCGTCGAGGGCATCGGTCTGCCCGGCGAGCATGGCGGCGTCCACGGCCGGCCAGATCTGGGTCAGCTGGCGCTCAAGATCGGAGGCGGCGGCGGTGCGGTCAATGGTTTGGCGGATTTTCGCCAGATCATCGCTGAGGTGGGAGAGGGTCAGGAAGGAATAGATGCCGACCCCGAGAATAAGCAGAATGAGGAAGCCGAAACCAGTCGAGATGCGCGCGACAACAGACAGGTTCTTGAGCGGGTTGAAACGGGGGGCGGAGGCTCTGGGGGCGTCCGCTCGTGTTGCGCTCACCATATGGGTAAAATCCCCTTTGCGAGATCTGGAACGGAATTTTTGTATTTATTTCGGAACGTTAAGGGTATGAATTGGGAAGTAATATTGTCCAATCATCAAATTTAATCGACGCCGATCAAGGCGGCTTATACTGTTGTTTTTGGAGGTAAAAAGAAACCCCCGAAGGACGCTGCGTGTGCAAACATGCGGGTTCTACGATGTTGGCGGGCTCCGAGCGAAAACCCGGACGGGCCCTGTCTCAGATGCTGGTGGTCAGCGCGGCGCAAGCTTCAGCCGTAAATCCATCGCTCAGCGAGGGAAGACCGCACGATTGGCAGTGTGCGTATGTGGCAACGGTGCGCGCGAGGACTCTTTGCCCCTCGCCTCGTTCTCACGGAAAAGGGCGGGTAAGCTGCTTCTTTGGGCTGTCTCCGAGGCAAGGAATGCCGGCTCCAAGGATCACTGCTTGATACTGAACCCATATCGCCACCGTCATTCCCTCCACCACATTGGGCGCGGGCTGCTTTCCGCCCCTTTGCGCCGGTGCGGGCAGGGGAGGAGAGCGGGTCTTCTGGCGCTCGTGGCCCTGCCAGTGCCGGCATCGGCTGCGCCGCTCACATTCGAGGCAGTAACGATCCGGCCGGCCGATACACTCGCGGCCATATGCCAGAACGGCATTATGGCGTACCGGATCACCGAATGGCGTCGGCGGGACAGGGCGCCGATCGCAAACTTCTCCTCGGTTCAGAAGATCATGGAGGATGTCCATCCGGCCGCCCTCAAGACGCTCGAAGCGCGCGGTTGCGATCCCCACTATCTCTGGAGCTTCCTGAGCTGTGCCGAGGTGGACTGGCCCGAGAATGCCTCACCCAACCTCGTTCCAAAGGGCGTTTCCGCCGAAACCGAGGAGGCGATGGCCAAGGTGATGCAGGGCTGTCTCGTCCGGCTGCAGGCGGACGGCATAGTGCCCACCAAGGGCTTGCTTGAGAGAGGCATCGACCGGATCAGGACATGGTCCGGCGACAGCCGGTGAGGCACGCGCAGAGGGCTCAGCCGTAGCTGACGGCCGCCAGATACAGGCCGCACGCCGGAGCCATGGGGCCGCAGCGGCGGCGATCGGCGGCGGCGAGGGCATCGGCCAGATCATCCGGCGACCAGCGTCCTTCGCCGACGCGGATCAGCGAGCCCACCATGGAGCGCACCTGATGGTGCAGGAAGGAGCGGGCGGAAGTCTCGACCCGGATCTCGTCCCCCAGGCGGGAAACATCCAGCTGGTCGAGGGTCTTGTCCGGCGAGGCTGCCTGGCATTCGGCGGCGCGGAAGGTGGTGAAGTCGTGCTTGCCCAGCAGGCGCTGGGCGCCTTCGTGCATGGCCGCCGCATCCAGCTTCTGCGGCACCCGCCATGCCCGGTCGCGTTCCAGCGACAGATCGGGGCGGCGGTTGATGATGCGATAGACGTAATGGCGTTTGGTGGCCGAGAAGCGGGCATCGAAATCATCCGCCACCTTCTCCACCGCCACCACCGCCACGGGATGGGGCCGCAGGTGGGCGGTCATGGCATCGCGGACCTGATCGGGCCGCCAGTCGCGCGTCAGCTGGATATGGGCCACCTGTCCGGTGGCGTGCACGCCCGCATCCGTGCGGCCGGCGCCCGACACATGGGCGGTTTCGCCGGAAAAGCCCGCGACAGCAGCCGCCAGCACGCCCTGCACGGTGGGCAGATTGGCCTGAATCTGCCAGCCGGCGAATGGCGTGCCGTCATATTCGATGGTGAGCTTGTAACGGGGCATGGCTGAGCAATGGCAGGACGGCGTGTGCCGTCAAGCCAGCTGCGTTCCCTTGGGCACGTCATTGCCGTTCAGGAAGGTGGCCGCGCCCATGGGCTGCTTGCCGGCCTTCTGAAGCTCAACCAGTCGCACCGCGCCGGTGCCGCAGGCGATGGTCAGCCCATCGTCCAGCGCCTCGCCCGGCGCGCCCGAGCCGTCCGCCAGCGTGGAGCGCAGCACCTTTACGCGCGCCTCGTCCGCACCCAGCGGGAACCAGGCGCCGGGGAAGGGCGAGAGGCCGCGAATGGTGTCGTGCACCTTGGCGGCGGGCTGCGACCAGTCGATGCGTGCCTCGCTCTTCTCGATCTTGGAGGCGTAGACGAGGCCATCGTCGGTCTGCGGCGTGAAGTCGAGCCCGCCCCGCTCCAGCGCGGCCAGCGCCCGGCCCATGAGGTCGGCACCGATCATGCTCAGGCGGTCATGCAGCTCGCCGGCGGTCATGTCCGGGCCGATGGAGACCCGCTCCAGCAGGCTCACCGGGCCGGTGTCGAGCCCGGCTTCCATCTTCATGACGGCGATGCCGGTTTCCTTGTCGCCCGCCATGATGGCGCGCTGGATGGGCGCGGCGCCACGCCAGCGCGGCAGCAGGGAGGCGTGCAGGTTCAGGCAGCCCAGTTCCGGCGCCCCGAGGATGGAGGTGGGCAGGATCAGCCCATAGGCCACCACGACGGCCAATTCGGCATTCAGCGAACGGAACTGCTCGGCCGCTTCCTCGCCCTTCAGCGTCTTCGGCGTGAAGACAGGGATGCCGAAGCGCTCGGCCACCACCTGCACAGGAGAGGGCGTCAGGTCGAGGCCGCGCCGGCCCGAGGGGGCAGGGGCGCGGGTATAGACCGCGACCACTTCGTGCCCGCGCGAGACGATCTCGGTGAGGGTGGGCACGGAGAAATCGGGCGTGCCCATGAAAACGATGCGCATGGCGCGAAACTCGGGATGTGGAGAGGTCGGCGGGCCTTTAGCCCTCCGCCTCCCGGCGCGCGGCCTTGGTGAATTTCTTGATGACGCGCTCGCGCTTCAGGCGGGAGAGATGATCGATGAACAGCACGCCGTTCAGATGGTCGATCTCATGCTGCACGCAGGTGGCGAGCAAACCGTCGGCGTCGATCTCGTGCGTCTGGCCCTTGATGTCCTGATAGCGGACCCGGACCTGAGCGGGGCGCTCCACTTCCTCGTAATATTCGGGAATGGACAGGCAACCCTCATTATAGACCGACAGCTCTTCGGAGACCGAGACGATCTCCGGATTGATGAGCACGATCGGGGACTTGGGTGCATCCTCGCGGGCCACATCGATGGTCACGATACGCTTCTTCACCCCCACCTGAATGGCGGCCAGCCCGATGCCGGGTGCATCGTACATGGTTTCCAGCATATCGGCGGCCAGCCGCTCGACCTCCTTGTCGATCTTGGTGATCGGTTGGGAGATCTGCCGCAACTGCGGCTCGGGGATGATGAGGATGGGACGGATGGCCATTTCCGCCAGATAGGCGATGGTAAAGCCGGGGTCAACATGTTCGCTATTTGTTCGGTAAGGAAGCTGCGTTACAAGGGCCCATGACCGATGCGCTCTTCTTTCTCGGCAGCCATGCCGTCACCCTTGGCGAGGCGCTAGCGGCCCTTTTCGCGCTGCTGGTGCTGGGCCTGCTGCTAGCACTGTGGCGTGGCGCCGGCCTGCGCGCCGATGACGCGGCCCGGCAGGCGGACGAGCAGGCGGCACGAGCCGATACGCTGGAGGTGCGTCTGCGCGATCTGGCCCGCTTCCAGTCCGAGACCGCCGGGCGGGTGCAGGCCATGACCGAAGTGATTTCCCAGCGCCAGAGCGAGCTGGCCCGTGCGGTGGCCGAGCGACTGGATTCCACCTCCTACCGGCTGGGCGAGAGCTTCAACACCGCCGCCCGCGCCACCCATGAGAGCCTGACCACGCTGGCCGAGCGTCTCGTCATGGTGGAGAAGGCGGAGAAGAGCCTGTCGGACCTGTCCTCGCAGGTGTTCTCACTGCGCGAGACCTTGGCCAACAAGCAGGCGCGCGGTGCGTTCGGGCAGGCGCGCATGGAGGCCATCGTCGCTGACGGCCTGCCCAAGGACAGTTTCGCCTTCCAGTACACGCTCTCCAACGGCCGGCGGCCGGACTGCGCCATCTTCCTGCCCGGCGATCCCCGGCCTTTGCTGGTGGATGCCAAATTCCCGCTGGAGGCCGTCACCGCCTTCCGCGAGGCGCAGACGCCGGAAGCGCGCAAGGCGGCCGGCTCGCGGCTGGCGCAGGACATGATGAAGCATGTGCGCGATGTGGCGGAGCGCTATCTGGTGCCTGGCGAGACACAGGACATCGCCATCATCTTCGTGCCGTCCGAATCCGTGCATGCGGAGCTGCACGAGCATTTCGACGAGATCATCCAGCGCGCCTTCCGGGAACGGGTGGTTCTGGTGTCGCCCTCGCTGCTCATGCTGGCCATCCAACTGGTGCAGGCCATCGCCAAGGATGCCCGCATGCGCGAGCAGGCGGACGCCATCCGTCGCGAGGTGGGGCTGCTGGTTCAGGATGCAAGCCGCCTGCGCGAGCGGGTGGGGGAATTGTCGCGCCATTTCGGGCAGGTGGGCGACGACGTGGCGAAGGTGATGATCTCCGCCGACAAGATCGCTAAGCGCGGGATGCGGCTGGAGCAGCTCGAATTCGAGCCGGCACCACCACCGGACGGGCCGCCCCCCGAGGGCGGTGGGGGCAGAAGGTCGGGCCTATCCCTGTCCGGGGCGGCGGAATGAGGGGCAGGGAGGTCCAGCCTTATGGCTTTGTCCTTGCGCTGTCGCACCGCGCCGATAGCTTGAAGTCTGAGATATGATTCGTAGCGTTACCCGTGTGTTTGCGCGGGGACGGGAGGTGCCGAGAAAAAATGCCTGAACTCCCAGAGGTGGAGACCGTCCGCCGGGGACTGCTGCCCGTTCTGCAGGGCGCGGTGATCGAGAGCGCCGAGGCGCGCCGGCCGGACCTGCGCTGGCCGCTGCCGGACAGCTTCGCCGAGCGGCTGACCGGTCGCCGGGTGGAGGCCGTGGGCCGCCGTGCCAAGTATCTGCTGGCGGATCTTGATGGCGGCGAGGTGCTCATCGTCCATCTCGGCATGTCGGGCTCGATCCGCATCGAGGGCGCCAAGGTGAAGGGGCGTCCCGCTGGCTTCTACCATCCACGCGGCGCGCCGGGTGCCCATGACCATGTGGTGTTCCATCTGGCCGGCGGCGCCACCATCACCTTCAACGATCCGCGCCGCTTCGGCGCCATGCTGCTGGTGCCCTACGATCAGCTGGACAGCCATCCGCTGCTGCGCAGCCTCGGGCCGGAGCCGCTGGGCAACACCTTCCATGCGGACTATCTGGCGCAGGCGCTGGCCGGCCGCCGCACCAATCTGAAGGCGGCCCTGCTGGACCAGAAGATCGTGGCCGGGCTCGGCAACATCTATGTGTGCGAGGCCCTGCACCGGGCGCATCTGTCGCCGCGCCGCATCGCCTCGACGCTGGCGACCACGGCGGGTGGCCCCAATTCGCGCACCGAGAAGCTGGTGACGGCCATCCGCGACGTGCTGCGCGAGGCCATCCTCGCGGGTGGCTCCAGCCTGCGCGACCACCGACAGGTGAATGGCGAGCTCGGTTATTTCCAGCACAATTTCAAGGTCTACGACCGCGAAGGCGAGCCGTGCCCCACACGCCACTGCAAGGGGCATGTGCAGCGGATCGTGCAGAGCGGGCGGTCCACCTTCTTCTGCGCGACCTGTCAGCGGTGATGGGCGACGAGGTTTCGGGCGCGCCCCCGGTCGTCGGGGACGACGCCGCGCCCCAGCGCAAGACCCGCAAGCCCTACGTCTGGAACCCGCCACCCGTGCCGGGCTGGGCGGACCTGCGCGCGGGCGGTGACAGGCGCGCCGCCTTCCTGCGCTACTGGCGCGGGGCGGGGCTGAAGGATCTGGGAGATTTCGCCGCCCATTATGCCTTCCGCTTCATGCCCATCGACCTGTGCTCGGCCATCGGCGCCGCACTGGGGCGTATGGCGGGGCGTTTCCAGTATCGGGAGAATGCAGAGCGGGCGCGGGCCAACCTGCGCCGGCTCGACCCGTCGCTGGACGATGCGGAGATCGAGCGCCGGGTCTTGAGCCATTTCGAGAATGCCGGTCGGGTGATGGCCGAATTCTCCATCCTGCACCGGCTGGTGCCGGCAGGCCGTATCACGGTGGAGAATGAAGAGGCGTTGCTGAAGGCCCATGCGGAGGGACCGCTGGTGATCGTCTCCTGCCACACCGGCAACTGGGAGGCGGTGGCAGCACTCATGGCGTCGCGGGGCATCCGCTGGTCGGCGGTCTACACGCCGCCGCGCGGTCCGGCCCAGCATGTGATCGCCAATGCCGTCCGCGCGCGCTTCGGGGTGTCCATGCTGCCTCCGGGAGCCCCCGGCGTGCGTCCCACTGTGCGCACTTTGTCCGAGGGCGGCACCATCTCCATGTTTTGCGACGAGGTGCACCACGGCACGGTCATGGCGCCCTTCTTTGGCCGCCCGGCCCATGTGGACGGCAATCTCGCCATCGCCGTGCGCTTTGCCCGCATGACGGGCGCGAAGATCTTCGTCGGCCACTGCACGCGGCTTAAGGGCGCACGCTTCCACGTCACCTGTTCCGATCCGGTGGTCCTGCCTTCGCACGCCGATCCCGAGGCGCCGCTGCAGGACGACGTGAGTGCGCTCAATAGGATCATCGAGCCCATCGTTCGTAAGAATTGCGGACAATGGTACTTCCTCGACAACAAGTTCGACTGAGCGGTCGATGGGTTTGGCAACAGGGCACATTTCCTCCGTCGCAATCCCCCTTTACATCTGACGGCAAGCCGGGCGTCACGCTCGGCAGGGCGGCTCCAAGGGCCGGCAGTTCCGCCCGCTCCCATCATCCGGCCCGACGGCTTATGGAGGCGCGCATGGCTTACGAGACGATCTTGGTGGAGACGCATGGCAAGGTGGGCCTCATCCGGCTCAACCGCCCGCAGGCGCTCAACGCGTTGAACCGCCAGATCATCACCGAGCTGAATGCGGCGCTGGACATTTTCGAGGCCGACAAGGGCATCGGCTGCATCGTGCTGACCGGCTCGGAGAAGGCCTTCGCCGCCGGGGCCGACATCAAGGAGATGCAGGACTTCACCTATCCCGGCACCTATGTGGATGACTTTATCACCTCGTGGGAGCGCCTCTCGCGGGTGCGCAAGCCGGTGGTGGCGGCGGTGTCGGGCTTCGCGCTCGGCGGCGGCTGCGAACTGGCGATGATGTGCGACTTCATCCTCGCCGCCGACACGGCGAAGTTCGGCCAGCCGGAAATCAAGCTGGGCGTGATGCCCGGTGCCGGCGGCACCCAGCGCCTCACCCGCCTGGTGGGCAAGTCGAAGGCCATGGAGATGTGCCTGACCGGTCGCTTCATGGACGCCGCGGAGGCCGAGCGGGTCGGGCTGGTGTCGCGCATCATTCCGGCTGCCGAACTGCTGGACGAGGCGCTCAAGGTGGCGGGCGTGATCGCGGGCATGTCGCTGGCGGTGGGCATGATGACCAAGGAAAGCGTCAACCGTTCCTACGAGACCACGCTGGCCGAGGGCATCCGCTTCGAGCGCCGGGTATTCCAGTCCCAGTTCGCCCTCGCGGACCAGAAGGAAGGCATGGCGGCCTTCGTGGAGAAGCGGAAGCCGAATTTTGGCGCGGGCTGAGCGCCGTCTCTCCTGCCGCCCGTCTTGCCTGCGCAGGACGGGCGGCAGGCGTGCCGAACGGAAAGGCCGAAGCATGCCCCTGAACCTGCTTCCGGGTGTGATGGCGGCCCTCCTTGGTCTGCTCCTGTGCGCTGGGCCTGCTGTGGCGGCCGAGGCGGTCTATGGCCGTCCGCTGGCCGAATGGCAGGCAACCGGCACGGCTTCGGTTGCCTATCCCCAGCAGCAGGGCCGCGTGCTGCGCGTGCCGGATGTGGATGCGGTGTTGTGCAGCAGCCCGCCGCCAGAGAGCGACCAGTGGGGCACCTGTTCGCTGTCCGTGTCCCGGCGCACGGGCGTTCTGATCGGCTTCGACCGGGGCTATGATCCTGAGCGCCTGTCCGTGGTTTTCGAACTTCAGCCCGGCAATTATTACGGCGTGCTCGGCATTGCCCGTGGCGATCCGCGCTTGTGGGGGCCCAACACCGGGCCGGGCGAGCCGGAAGACGGTGAGTCCTATACGGGGCCGGTGCGCGGGCGTCTGTCGGCTGATGTGGACGGACGGCCCTATTGGGTGGGGTGCTGGCGCTATCGCGACCGCTCTCCCTTTCCCTATGGCTGCACGCTGGCGATGGATCTCGGCCGCAACGGCTCTGCCTATGCGGATTTCGAGACGGAGGAGCCCGAGGGCGATGGCGTCTATGCGCCCGACCGTACCGAAATGGACCGGCTGGCCCGCATGATCAGCGCCATTCGCGCGTCATTCGATGGTAAGGACTGACCCGTTCCATTCACCGACCGACCCAGTCGTGCGTCAACTCTCGGCGCTAGGGACGGTCGCATCGTGAGGGGAGCGGGTTTCCGACGTCGCGTGCTCAGAGGTGGGGATGTCGCAAGAGCGTAATTTGGGCCTCGACGTCGCCCGCGCTGTCGCAATCACGTTGGTTCTGGTCTCTCACATCGTGCCGCGCTTCGAGGGCATTACGCCGCTGCAGCGGACTATTCTGGATTATTACGGGGCCGTTGGCGTCGAACTGTTCTTCTCGCTGAGCGGCTTCCTGATCGGTCAGCAGATCATCGACTTCGCCGCGAAGCCCAGCCCTCCGGCCCTGGCCACGTTCTGGTTCAGGCGGTGGATGCGGACGCTGCCGCTATATTACTTCATGCTGGTGGCCGTCAGCGTGTCCACGTCCCGCTGGGATGTGCGCGAGTTCTTCTTCCTCCAGAACTTCGACGCCTCGGCCAATCGCCAGCCCGTCCTGGGGGTGGCCTGGTCGCTGGCCATGGAGGAATGGTTCTATCTGGGGTTTCCGGTGCTGGTCTACGTGGCGTCCGTCCTGTTCCGGAGGCGGAGTGCGGCAGTCGTGACCGCGATCACTGCGGTCGCCGTCATCGTCGCCTGTTCCGCTGCGCGCCTGTTGGCCTATGGTTACGCCCCGAGCGACCCGACCTTCCACATCCACCCGCTCATGCGCCTCGACTGCGCAGCCTATGGTGTGCTGGCCGCCTGCATCGTCAGGTCCAATGCCGTCTCGCCCGCCGCAATCAGGCAGTTCATTCCCGCCGGCATGACGGCCGTCGCCATCGTCATGATCATTCTGACCGCGCTCGCCGCTGCGATGACCTTCCCCGCGTTCTGGCCCGCATCGGGAATGGTCCATTGGGGACGCTGGTATCTGCCGTTCCACTGGACGGCAATCAACGTCGTGTCGGCGGTCTTTGTATTGCTGATCGCGCACGTCCGCTGGGATCGGAACCCATCCGTCATCAAGCAGTCGGTCACGACCACGAGCCGCTTGTCCTATTCGATCTATCTGACGCACGCCTATGTGGTCATGCTGATGTTCCCGGCTCTGGCTGCGGCTGTGGGGTCCATGGCAGCCGCCATCATCGCGCTGGCCTGCACCTTTGCTGCGTCGGCGGTGACATATGCTGCGATCGAACGGCCATTCCTCCAGATCCGCGACGCGGTTCTGCTGCGGCTGCGGAGTGCCCGGCTCACGCCGCGTCCTGCGCAAGGCGGATAGCGGACTTCCTCTCTGCCCGCGTTACGAAACGCGAGCGGATGAGCGAGCTCAGCTGGAAAAGAATGAACAGGGCCGAACTCTCAACGCTGAAAGCGGAGCGTCGGCACCGTATGCCTGAACTGGCAAGGAAGATGGGAAAGGAATGACCCGAAGGTCAGGCGCCTCACCTTGGCTCGGTGAAGCATTTGGCACCAACAAATCCTGATCCATTTGGATTGTCAGGATTTGGGTGGTGCCCAGGAGAGGACTCGAACCTCCACGACCGTTAAGCCACTGGCACCTGAAGCCAGCGCGTCTACCAATTCCGCCACCTGGGCCCCGGAAGGCCGCGAGGCCGTCAGGAGAAGGCCCTTCTAAGGGGGGGCATCCCGCCTTGTCAACGGCCCTTCTTCATGTGGGCTGGGGAAAGATGAGCCTGTGGATAAATAGCCGGATGAGCGACTTGCGAAAGTGCTGCCATTGCAAGGCTTTTCTCCGTCACCAGCTCCAGCCGGCGTAGCGGCCGGGCTTGTGATTGATGGCGATGATTAGATTGACGATGGCGATGCCCAGCACCGAGAGCAGCAGGCGGTCGAAGGGGATCACGAAATAGGCGGCGCACATGATCACGAAATCCACCGCCAGCTGGAAATAGCCGGCGCGGATGTTCCAGCGCTCCTGCAGATAGAGCGCGAGGATGTTGACGCCGCCGAGGCTGGTGCGATGGCGGAACAGCACCAGCAGGCCGATGCCCACGAGGCCGCCGCCGATCACCGTGGCGTACAGGGGATGGATGCTGGAAATCTCCAGCCACTCCGGCGTGAGGCGCGCGAGCAGCGACACCATGGCCACCGCCGTGATGGTGCGCAGCGTGAACGGCCAGCCCATGCGCTTCACCGCCAGCACATAGAAGGGGATGTTTACGAGGAAGAAGATGAGGCCGAAGCCATAGCCGCTGGCATAGCTGAGCAGAAGCGACAGGCCCGCGAGGCTGCCCACCAGCAGCACGGCCTTCGCATAGATGAGCATGCCGAGGGAGACGAACAGCGTGCCGGTGATGAGGGCGAGAACGTCCTCATAGAGCCGGTGCTGTTCCGGGCGGCTGTTCATCATGGGGCGATGCCTCGCAGTGCGGAGGGGCGCCGTGCCCGTCCTTCAGGGGCGATGCAGCCCCTGTCTGTCTCTAGATCGGGCGCGGGCCAGTGGGAAGCGACGCCGGGTCGCGGCGCCTCTTCCTGTCAGGCGATGGCGCAGATGGTGGCGGCGAGCGCCTGCGTGCGCGGGACGAAGCTGTCGAGGCGGCAGAATTCCTCGTCCGTATGCGCCTTGCCGCCGATGGGGCCGAGGCCGCAGAGCGTGGGCACGCCCAGCGAGGCGGTGAAGCCCGAATCGGCGCAGCCGCCGGTGAACTCGCCTCCGACCGCGAAACCGACGCTGGCCGCTGCCGCCTGATAGAGCGGGAACAGTTCCGCCGAATGCTCGGCTTCCAGCGGCAGGAACACCGCCTTGGTGGCAAGCGTCGCCGCCGTGCCCGGAACGTCTTCTGCTGCGACGATGGCGGCGATCTGTGCTTCCAGCGTCGCGTGCTGCTCCAGCGTCACGAAGCGCAGGTCCAGTTCGGCTTCCGCCCACGGGGCCACGGTGTTGTGGGTGTTGCCGCCCTTGATGACGCCCACGTTGGTGGTGATGCCGGCCGCGTAATCGGTGAGGGCATGCAGCTTCACGATCTTGCGGGCGAGCGCTTCGATGGCGCTGGCGCCTTCCGCATGGTTCACGCCCGAATGGGCGGCCTTGCCGGTGACGCTGATGCGGAAGGAGGCGCCGCCCTTGCGGGCCGTCACCACATTGCCGCTCACGCGGCCGGGCTCGGTGTTGAGCACCGCCCTTGCGCCCTTCGCGGCTTCCTCAATGTGCGGACGGCCGGTGCCGGAGCCGATCTCCTCATCGCCGGTGAACAGCGCCACCACCGGGAAGGAGAGCCCGCCCACGGCCTTGATGGCGCGCAGGGTGAAGATGTTGGAGACGAGCCCCGCCTTCATGTCGCACACGCCGGGGCCGAAGGCGGTGTCCCCTTCGCGGGAATAGGGGCGCTTGGCCACCGTGCCCTTGGTGAACACCGTGTCCCGGTGGCCGAGCAACAGCGCATAGGGGCCGCCGACCGTGCCGGGTACCTCGGCGCGCAGCACGTCGCCGAAATCCGCATTCGGGAGGCGGGTGACGGCGATGCCGTCGGCAGCCAGCAGGTCGGTGATCACCGCTCCCACCGCATCCACGCCCGCCTTGTCATAGCTGCCGGAATCGATGTCCACGAGGCGCTTCAGCAGGGCCTCCATCTCATCGAAACGGGGGCTGAGCCAGGCGATGACCTTTTGGGCCAATGCGGCGTCGATGCCGGTGGGAATGGGGAGGGAACTCATGCGGCGCGCGCCTTTACGATTCGGGAGCCATCTTCGCCAAGGTCGTAGAACAGCCCAGCCATGAGCTGTAGCGCCTCCCGGGCGACTGACGCCAGAAGATGCTCGTTTGGCGCGTGCTGGGAGCAGGCTGGATACGAATGCGGGACCCAGATGGTGGGCATGCCGAGAATGAGCGCGAACACGTCGTTGGGCAGCGAGCCGCCGAGATTCGGCAGCAGGGCCGGCGCCTTGCCGGTGGTCTGCCGGATGGAGGCGAGGGCGAAGTCCACCCAGGGGTCGGTGGGATCGACACGGGTGGCCTGAAAGGTGGCCATGCGTGAGGCCTTCACGGTGATCTGGCCGAACCCCTTCGTTGCAAGGTGAGCCTCAACCAGCGGGATGATGGTCGCCGGATCGGTACCGACCACGAAACGCAATTGCAGCGTGGCCTTGGCATTGGGCGGTACCGCGTTTGCCGGTGCCTCCGGGGCGCCGGTCTTGAAAGCCAGAACTTCCAGCGTGTTCCAGCCATAGACCTTCTCGGCCGGGGAAAGGCCGGGTTCGCCCCACTCCGGGTCGATGGCGGGCGCCGAGGGGCTCTGCTCCAGCTCCACATCGGCCAGCGCCGCGCGCACGGGGGCGGGGATCTCCGTCGGCTTCAGGCCGGGAACGAGGATCTGGCCCTTGGCATCCACGAGGGTGGCGATGGCATGAGCGAGCAGGGTGCCGGCATTGGCCAGCACGCCGCCCCAGTTGCCGGAATGGTGTCCGCCCTCGCGCAGGTTCACCTCCAGCTCGAAATTGAACGCGCCGCGCGAGCCGAGGAACACGGTGGGGCGTTCGGAGGACAGGCGCGGCCCGTCCGAGCCGATCAGCACGTCGGCGCTCAGCGCCTCACGCTCCTGTTCGGCCACGGCGTGCAGGCCGGGCGAACCGGCTTCCTCGCCCATCTCGATCAGCAGCTTGCAATTGAAGCCGAGCCTGCCGCCACGCGCAGCCAGAACCTGCTCCAGCGCGGCGATGTTGATGGTGTGCTGGCCCTTGTTGTCGGCGGTGCCGCGCCCATACCAGCGGTCGCCTTCCTCCACGATGGTCCACGGGGCAAGACCCTCGCGCCACTGGCCCTCCTGTCCGAAGATCACGTCGCCATGACCATAGGTGAGCACGGTGGGCAGGCCATCCGCCTCATGCCGCTCGGCAATGAGGAAAGGGCCGTAGCCGGTGGCCGGATTCTCCACCACGCGGCAGGTGAAGCCGAGCTTTTCCACGCAGGGGATCATCTCGTCCGTGAGATAGGCGTGGAGGGCTTCCATGCGCTCGCCGGTCTGGCTCTCGGTGGGCATGGCGACACGACGGGCGAGATCGGCGCGGAAGGCGCCTCGGTCGAAATAGTCCGCCGCGCGGGCGACGGCATCTTGGCGGCTCATGGGACGTCTGGACCTTGTGTCGGGAGGATTGAAATCAGTGGGCCGGCTGCGGCGCCGGGCTGGAGGCGGCCTGCGCCAGATGGCAGGTGGCCCAACCGTCCGGCTGCTGCGCCACGGGCGGGGGCGCCACGCGGCAGATTTCCAGCGCGCTCGGGCAGCGGGGATGGAAGGCGCAACCGGCCACCGGCGTGAGCGGATTGGGGAAGGTGGCGCCGAGATGGGTGTCGGGCACGCCGAGATCGGGATCGGGCGTCAGCACGGACTCCAGCAAGGCGCGCGTATAGGGATGGCGTGGCTGGGCGAACAGGCCGGCGCGGGTGCGTTCTTCCACGAAGCGGCCGAGATACATCACCGCCACCCGGTCGGCGAGATGCTCCACCACCGCCAGATTGTGGCTGATGAAGAAATAGGTGAGGCCCAGTTCCTTCTTCAGCTCCAGCAGCAGGTTGAGGATCTGCGCCTGCACCGAGACGTCCAGCGCCGAGGTGGGCTCATCGCAGATCACCACTTCCGGCTTCATGACCAGCGCGCGGGCGATGGCCACGCGCTGGCGCTGGCCGCCGGAGAGCTGGCTCGGCGAGGCGTCCAGCAGGCGGCGGGGCAGGCCCACCACGTCCAGCATCTCCGCCACCTTCTTCTGGCGCTCGGCGCTGGTGCCGATGCCATGCACCACGAGGGGCAAGGCGATGAGCTGGGAGATGGACTTGCGCGGGTTCAGCGAGGAGTAGGGGTCCTGAAAGATGGGCTGGATGCGCCGGGCCACTGCGATGCGGTCGGTGGCGGCAATGGGCGTGCCGTCGATAAGGATTTCGCCGGAGGAGGGCGGCAACAGGCCGAGCAGCATCTTGGCCAGTGTGGACTTGCCCGAGCCGCTTTCACCCACCAACGCATAGACCTCGCCACGCTTCACTTTGAGCGAGACGCCCGCGACCGCAGTGAGTGTCGCCTTCTGGCGGAACATCCCTTGCGAGATGCGGAAGGTGCGCGTGACGTCGCGCAGTTCGAGGATGGTGTCGTCCTTGGAGCTCATGCGGTGGCTTCCAGAGCGGGCAGGCGCACGCAGCGCACGTCATGGGCGGGTGTGGGGGCGGCCAGCGGAATAGTGCCGGCGCATTCGCCGGCAGCGAAATCGCAGCGGTTGCGGAAGGCGCAGCCTTCCAGCTTGCCGATGAGGTTCGGCACCTGTCCCCGGATGGCGCCGAGCGGCATGCCGGGCTGGGTGCGACCGGGCACCGGGATGCACTCCAGCAGGCCGCGCGTATAGGGATGGCGCGGATCCTTGAAGACGTCCCGCGCGCTGCCGGTTTCCACGAGGCGGCCGGCATACATGACGCCCACCTTGTCGGCCACGCGGGCCACCACACCGAGATCGTGGGTGATGAGGATCACCGCCATGCCGAACTCCTTCTGGAGGTCGGCGATGAGGTGCAGGATCTGCGCCTGAATGGTCACGTCGAGAGCCGTTGTGGGCTCGTCCGCGATGATGAGATCGGGCCCGCACATCAGGGCCATGGCGATCATCACGCGCTGGCGCAGGCCGCCGGAGAGCTGGTGCGGATACTGGCCCATGCGCTTGTCGGCGGCGGTGATGCCCACCTTCTCAAGCAGATGGATGGCCCGGTCCCGCGCCTCCTTCGCCGGCACCCTGCGATGGCAGGTCAGCGCCTCCATCAGTTGGTTGCCGATGGTGTAGGAGGGATTGAGCGAGGTCATCGGCTCCTGAAAGATCATCGCCATGCGGTTGCCGCGCAGTTTGCGCATGCCACTCGCGGAGATCGACTGGAGATCGGTGCCGTCGAAGGCGATGCGGTCCGCCTTGCGTTGGGCGCGGCGGGGCAGCAGGTCCATCAGCGCCAGCGAGGTGAGCGACTTGCCCGAGCCGCTCTCGCCCACGATGGCCAGTGTCTCACCGCGTTCCAGCGAGAAGGAGATGCCGCTCACCGCATGCAGCACGCCGGCATCGGTGGGAATGTCGATGACTAGGTTCTGAACCTCGAGCAGGGCCATGGCTCAGTTCCTGTTCTCGGGGGCGGTCACGTCGCGCAGGCCGTCACCGAGCAGGTTGATGGCGAGCACGAGGAAGACCAGCGCGACGGCCGGGATTGCGATGACCCAGGGCGAAAAGAACATGTACTGCTTGCCCTCGGCGATCATCAGGCCCCAGGACGGCAGCGGCGGCTGCACGCCGAGGCCGAGGAAGGACAGGGCCGCTTCCAGCAGGATGGCGTGGGCCATTTCCAGCGTCGCCACCACGATCAGCGGGTTGAGGATGTTGGGCAGGATTTCCGACAGGATCAGGCGCGGTGTGGAGCAGCCGATGGCCTTTGCCGCGGCGATATAGTCGCCGCCAGCCACCTGCTGGGTGGCCGAGCGCGTGACCACCGCGAAACGGTCCCACAGCAGCAGGCCGAGCACGATGATGACGCCGTGCAAGGACGAGCCCACCAGCGCCGCCGAGGCGAGCGCCACCAGCACCACGGGCAGGGCGAGGCGGGTGGTGACGATGTAGCTCAGCACCGCATCCACCTTGCCGCCGAAATAGCCGGCGCACACGCCCATGAGCGTGCCGATGGTGCCGGAGATCAGCACCGTGACCGTTCCGATGAGCAGCGAGATGCGCGCGCCATAGAGCAGGCGGCTCAGATAGTCGCGGCCGAGCTTGTCGGTGCCGAGGATGTAGTCCCAGTTGCCCTTGACCTGCCAGACCGGCGGGATCATGCGGCGGGAGAGATCCTGCGCATAGGGATCGTGCGGGGCGATCAGCGGGGCCGCCAGGGCCATCGCGACGATGATGAACAGGATGCCGCCGCCCACCAGCAGGCCGCCATGGCGCAGGCTCCGGCGTAGCAGGGCCAGGCCGGGGGAGCGGCGGGGCGGGGGCGTGTCGAGGGCCGCGGCATCGGCGGCGGAAGGGGCGATGTCGGTCATGCCACGCGCATCCGGGGATCGAGCAGAGCGTTGATCACGTCGGCCACGAAGGTGAGGGTGATGTAGATGGCGGCGAGAATGAGCACGACCGCCTGCACCACCGGGAAATCGTTGCGGGCGATGGCTTCCCACGCCAGATGGCCAACCCCGTGCATGGAGAACACCGCCTCCACCACGATGGAGCCGCCGAGCATGAAGCCGAACTGTACGGCGGCGAGCGCCACCACCGGGATGATGGCGTTGCGCAAAGCGTGCTTCAGCACCACCACGGCGGGCGAGAGGCCCTTGGCGCGGGCGGTGCGGATGTAGTCGGCGGACAGCACTTCCAGCATGCCGTTGCGCGACAGGCGCATCACGGCGGGCACCGCGTACCAGCCGAGCGCCACGGATGGCAGGATGTAGTTCATCCAACCGGCGGTGCCGGACACCGGCAGCCAGCGCAGGTTCACCGCGAAGACGATGATGAGGCCGAGGCCGAGGCAGAAGGTGGGGATGGCCTGCCCGAGCACGCAGAAGGTAAGCGCGAGGCGGTCGATCAGAGTGCCCTTGAACACGGCGGCGATGATGCCCAGCGGCACGGCGATGACGAGCGAGATCATCAGCGAGATGGCGCCCAGAGTCATGGTCACTGGCATGCGCTCGGCGATGATGGAGGCCACCGTGGTGCGGAAATAGAAGGAGTTGCCGAAATCCAGATGCACGGCGCGCCAGAGCCAGTCCAGATACTGAACTGTGAGCGGGCGATCGAGCCCGTATTCCTGGCGCACCTGCGCCACCTGCGCGGGCGAGGCTTCCGGCCCCGCGATGGAGGTGGCGAGATCGCCGGAGAGGTGCAGCAGCACGAAGGCTATGAGCGAGACCGTGAGAGCCACGGACAGCGCGACGACGAGGCGTCGCAAAGTGAAGGCGAGCATCCTGATGTTCCACGTTGCCGGCGTGATCGCGCGGCGATGCTGGCTTCAGCGTGAGCCGTAGCTCGACGCGGCATGAGCAGGGAAGGCAGCCAGTGGGCATGCGCCTTCGAATGACGTCCGGTGCGGACGGGCAGGGGGCGCACGGCCCCCTGCATTGCTTTGCTCAGGCGGGCAGGTGGCCCGCGGTCACTGGCTGTCGCTTACTTCCACTTCGCCTGGAAGAAGCGCGGCAGTTCGTCGGGCTGGGCCGAGAAGCTGAGCTCGTTCGTGAAGGCGTAATTGGTGGAATAGGAGAACAGCGGCACCACATAGGCGTTCTCGCCGACCAGCTTGAGCGCTTCCTCATAAGTCTTGAGGCGGGCGTCGGTCTCAACCGTGGTATCGGCGGTCTTCAGCAACTGCGTCAGCTTCGGATCGCGGGTGAGGTCGTCCTCATCGCCCTTGAACCAGGCGCCGGTGAAAGCGGACGCATCGGCCACCGAAAACGAGGCCCAGGTCTGGTAGAAGATCGGAACCTTGCCCGCGCGGGCCAGTTCGCGCAGGGCGGCGTACTTCATGTAATTGAGGTTCGCCTTGATGCCGATGGCCCGCAGATACCCGACCACGGCTTCCGCATATTCGCGCTCGCGATAGGCATAGAACTCGATGGCGAAGCCGTCGGGATAGCCAGCCTCGGCCAGCAGTTTCTTGGCCTTGGCGGGATCATAGTCATAGCGCGGCACGCCCTTGTCGGTGCAGCCGAACTGGTCGATGAAGCAGGCCGAATTCATCAGGCGCGCACCGCCCCGCACCAGATTGTCCACCATGGCCTTGCGGTCGATGGCATGGGCGATGGCCTGCCGCACGCGCACGTCCTTCAGCGGCGCGGAACCGGGCGCGCGGCCCTGGGCATCGAGCTGGAGGAAGCCGACGCGCATGGTCTCGGCCGCGAGCACGGAGAGGTTGGGCACGCTCTCAAGCTGCTTGGCCTGATCCGCCGGCACGCGCCAGATCCAGTCCACGCCGCCGGTCATCAGCTCGGCCACCTGCGTCTCCGGATCGGGGATGAGGCGGAATTCCAGCTTGCCCAGGGAGGGCGTGCCAAGCGGGCTACCCTTCCAGTAATTGGTGTTCTTCTCCATCTTGACGCCCTTGCCGGGCACCACGGAGGTCACTTTGTAGGGGCCGGAGCCGATGGGCGCCTTGGCGAAGCCATCGAGGCCCACCTTCTCGAAATAAGCCTTGGGATAGATCACCACCGGGCCGGACAGATATTCGATGGCCGCCGGGAAGGGGCCGACGAGGTGGATGCGCACCTTGTCGTCGCCGATCTTCTCGGCGCTCTTGATCCAGGCCACGTTCTGCTTGGTGACGACCTTGGACTCCGGCTTCACCGCCCAGTTCAGGGTGAACACCACGTCGTCGGCGGTGAGCGGATCACCATTATGGAAGGTGACGCCCTTGCGGATGGTCAGATCCAGCGTTTGCGGATCGGTCCAGGTCCACTCCGTGGCGAGCTGGGGCTCGTATTTGCCCGTCTTCAGGTCGTGGAAGATCAGGTTGTCGAAGACGTGCCGGGCGATGATGACGCCCTCGCGCACATTGTTGTGGTAGGGGCCGACATTCTCCGGCTCCACGTCAGAAGCATAGGTCAGCGTGTCGTTTGCCTTGCCGGCAAACGCCGAAGCCGGGGCCGCCGCAAGGGCGAGGGCCGCCAGGACACGCGAGAGATGGGACTTGAAATGCGCCATGGTCTCTCTCTGGAAAAGGTTTTGTTTCTGATGAGGGTCATTAGCGCCCAACATCTAGGCAAGTCAGATTATTGAGCTTCTCGGATATCGCAATTAGAATATTTCGCGATAATCGTTGCCGGATCGGCAAAGAATGAGGGGGAGGTTGCGGGGTGCAGGACGCGGCACTGCGGTACTTTCTGGAAGTGGTGCGCCTCGGCTCCATCTCCGAGGCGTCAGCCCGCCTGAATGTTGCTGCGTCCGCGATCAGCCGGCAAATCTCAAAACTGGAAGCCCAACTCGGCTCGCCTCTGTTCGAGCGCCGGGCACGGGGCATGGTTCCGAGCCCCGCCGGCGATCTGTTGGCCCAGCATGCGCGGCGCATGCAACTGGGCGAAGAACAGGTGATCACGGAGATCCGACGCTTGCGCGGGCTTGAGCGCGGTGTCATCCGCCTCGGCTGCACCGAGGGCTTTGCCGTCGATCTCATGCCGGAGGTCATCGGCACCTTCCGCGAGCGGCATCCGGGCATCCTGTTCGACATGCGCGTCGCTGCGCCGCAGGCCGTCACCCGGCTGGTGCGGGAAGGGGAAGTGGACCTCGGCGTGACGTTCGGCTTCGTGCCGGACCCGAGCGTCCGCATCGAGCTGGTGGGCAATGCGCCGCTCATGGCGCTGATGGCCAGCGACCATCCTTTGGCGGGGCAGGATCACGTGACCCTTCGGGACATCGCGGCCCATGCCGTCGCCCTGCCGGCGCCGGACACGACGGCGCGCCAATTGTTCGATCTCGCCTGCGGTGCGGAGGGCGTCGCGGTGGAACCGGTGCTGAGCACCAACTACATGTCCGCTTTGTGGCGCTTCGCCGAGATCGGTGGCGGCATCACCGTGACTGGGCGGATCACCGTGCTGTCGCGCATCTGGCGGTTCCAGATCGTGGCGCTGCCCGTGCGTTCGCCCACGGTGGAGAAGCGGCGCTACGAGGTCCAGTCCATGATCGGCCGCTCACTGCCCGATGCGGCCCGCGTCTTTCTGGACCATCTGAAGCTCTGCCTCAGCCGCATGGAGCATGGCGAGGCCATGCCCGCCGGCGAACTGTCGTGGGCGCGCTCGGACATCTAATCGAAGTTCAGGACAGCAGCGGTGCCAATTGCACGCCTTGCCCGGCCCGGGCGATGAGCGCGGCGTTGGACGGCACCTCGATCCATGTGGCGCGATCATCATCCAGCGGCTCCGACACCACCACCACGCCCGAGGGAGAGGCGCGATAATACAGGGTGTTGGCGGTGGCATTCACGCCATAGCGGAAGGCATAGAGATCCTGTCCATCCGACAATGCGGCAGTGAAAAGCAAAGGCTCTTCGCCGGCCATTTCGGTGAGCCGGGCGAGCAGCTTTCGTGTGGCCTCCACCGGATCGGTCGCCGCTCTCTCGTCCGCGAGCCCTTGTGCGAGCAGCACCAGGAACATGGCTTCGGAATCCGTGGTGCCGCCACGCGCATTGTAGATGTCGTCGGGGATCATGGTCTCCACTGCGCGCCGCATGCGGGGCCAGTTGGCAAGGTAGCCATTGTGCATGAACAGCCAGCGCCCGAAGGTGAAGGGGTGGCAATTGGTGCGTGTCACCGGCGTGCCGGTGGCCGCGCGCACATGAGCGAAGAACAGATGCGAGCTGAGATGTCGGCACAGGCTCTTCAGATTGCCGTCGGACCAGGCCGGGCGCACCTCGTGATAGGTGCCGGGCTCGGGATGGCCGGCGCCGTACCACCCCAGCCCAAAGCCGTCGCCATTGAGCCCCACAGTGGATTCCAGCGCCCGCAGGCTCTGCACCACCAGCGAGTGGGAGGGTTGGGTGACATAATGCTCAAGAGTGATTGCGCTTCCGGAATAGGCAATCCAGCGGCACATTTTCTCACCTCCTGAGACTTATGATCCGAACCTTCTCGTCCACGCTCTATATGCCCTGCGCCTGCAGCCACGTCTCCAGCGCACAGACCTGCCAGAGCTTGGAATGGCCCTTGGGCGTCAAATTGCCTTCGGGGTCCGCCAGCAGGCGATCCACATAGTCGCGCTGGAACAGGCCGCGCTGGCGGGCAGCATCCTGGTTCAGCACGTCGCGGGCAAAATCGAGATAGGGGCCGCGGATGTATTTCAGCGCAGGAACCGGGAAATAGCCCTTGGGCCGGTCGATCACCTCATGGGGCACGATGCGGCGGGCGGCTTCCTTCAGCACATATTTGCCGCCGTCGCGCACCTTGAGCGCAGCCGGCACGCGGGCGGCCAATTCCACCAGTTCGTGGTCGAGGAATGGCACGCGGGTTTCCAGCCCGAAGGCCATGGTCATGTTGTCGACGCGCTTTACGGGATCGTCCACCAGCATGATGTCGGTGTCGATCTGCAAGGTCTTGTCGATGGCGGATGCCGTGCCGTGATCGTCAAAGACGCGTTCCACGAATTGCCGGCTGTAATCCTCTCCCAGATACTCGGGAGCGAGCACTTCGGTCATTTCGTCATGATCGCGGTCGAAATAGACCCGCGCATAGTCCGCCACGGGGTCGTTCGAGACCATCATCTTTTCATACCAGTGATAGCCGCCGAAGGTCTCGTCCGCGCCCTGGCCGCTCTGCACCACCTTCACGCTTTTCGAAACCTCCTGCGAGAGCAGATAGAATCCTACGGAGTCGTGGCTCATCATCGGCTCGGACATAGCGGCGATGGCGTCCGGCAGGGCATCCAGTGTGCGCGTGGCATCGACCACGATCTTCTGGTGATCCGTGCCGAAATGCCGGGCCACGAGATCTGAATAGGCGAATTCATTGCCCTCGATGCCATTCACGGTCTCGAAGCCGACGGAGAAGGTCTTCAGATCCTTGTGCCCGCTTTCGGCCAGCAAGGCGACGATGACCGAGCTGTCGAGACCGCCCGAGAGCAGCACGCCAATGGGCACGTCGGACACGCGGCGGCGATCGACCGCCGTCTTCAGCGCATCATGTACGGCATCCTGCCAGTCCTCCATGGACATGGCCCGGTCTTCCGGCCGAGGTCCCATCTCCACGGACCAGAAACGTCGTTCGCTACGGCGGCCGTCTGGCTCCACGGTGAGAAGGGTCGCGGGCGGCAGTTTGCGCACGCCCTTCAGCAGCGTCAGCGGGGCCGGCACAACGGCGTGGAAGCTCATGTAGTGGTGCAGCGCCACCGGATCGATGCTGGTGTCGATGCCGCCGGGCGCGATGAGGGCGGGCAGGCTGGAGGCAAAGCGCAACGTGCCGCCCACGTCCGCCAGATAGAGCGGCTTGATGCCCAGCCGGTCGCGCGCCAGCACCACGCGGCCGCTCACCATCTCCACGATGGCGAATGCGAACATGCCGTGGAAGCGGGTCACGCAGTCCGGCCCCCAGGCGTGATAGGCCTTGAGGATCACTTCCGTGTCGCCCTGCGAGAAGAAGCGATAGCCCTTGGCTTCCAGCTCCCGCCTCAGCTCGCGGAAATTATAGATGCAGCCGTTGAAGGCGATGGCGAGCCCGAGGTGGCTGTCCACCATGGGCTGGTGGGATGTGGCTTCCAGATCGAGGATGCGCAGCCTTCGATGGCCGAGCGCCACATGCTCGCGCGCATACACGCCGCCGCCATCGGGGCCCCGGCTGTGCAGGCGTTGCGCCATGATGTCCATGTTCGTCGCCCCGACCGGGCTGTCATGGTTGATCTCTCCGCAAATGCCGCACATGCGCTCGCTCTCTCCGGCTGTTGGTCTCCTGGGGGCGTGAATGGGAAACTCGGCCTCGGGCATGAGGTTCCGACACGGCAGGCATGCATGCCGGGGTCGACGAAGCTTGGCCGAGGAGAAATCAGCGCTGCCGGGCTGCCTTGGGCGACATGCCGAAGGCGCGCTTGAAGGCGGTGGCGAAGTTGGCGGAAGAGGTATAGCCGGCCAGATAGGCTGCCTGCGCCACGCTCAGACCCTGCGAGGCGAGCGCTTCGCGCGCCAGCTCCAGCTTGCGCTGCCGCACATGCTCGAACACGGTGACACCGAACACCGCCCGGAAGCGCCGCTGTAATGTGCTGACGCTCATGCCGACGTCACGCGCCAGTTCCTCCAGCGTCAGCTCGCGATCCATATGCGCCTCGATGAAATCATAGACGCGCATCATGCGGCGGTGGTCGGCCGGCGAGGCGGAGGAGCGCGCCCGGCCGAAGCCGCTCAGGGCCTCCAGCGCGATCTCCATGGCGCGGCTCTCCATATAGAGCGAGCGCAGCAGCGGGCCGTAATCGGGTGGCGCGAGAAGCTGCTCGGCGAGGCGCACGAGATGCGGCGACAGCTTCCAGCGGGCATTGGCGAGGTGATCACGGCTGAAAGCGAGCAATTCGCGGTGGGCCTCCAGTTCGGGCAGCCCTTCCTGTTGCAGCCAGACGCCGGGCAAGGAGATGTTCACCTTGCGGGCATGGGTGCCGCGCCGGCCGCGCCGTTCGAACTGGTCCGCTTCTGCCCAGGCGATGAAGCTGCCCTCGGCGCCGCCGCCGCTGGCGCCGGGCCCGAGCAGGAAGGGCCTGCCGCCCATGGAGACGTCGGCCATGCCCTCCAGAAACAGGCTGATGGTCAGCCCCTCACCATGCACAACGCGGGTGGTCAGGTCATGGATTTCATAGGTGTCCGACGTGTGCAGCGTGAGGCCCGAGCGCATGCGCGTCAGGTGATAGCTGCCCCGCAGCGCGGCACCGTCCGCTTCAAGGTCGGGGCGCAGCAAGGTGAAGTGGGAGCCGATGGCCTGCGACTGGGTGGCGAGATCCGCGCGGCGGACGCACGTGGACGGCAGCCGGGATGCAGCCTGCCGGGCCATGCGGGTGGGGTTGGGCGTGCTGGACGCCTTCGGCGTGCCGGCCATATCCGTGTTCCGCGCGTTCATGTCGAGGCATCAAGACAGTTGGGGGAGGCGCGCTGTCAAGTTTCCCCGAATAATATTCAATTTGTTATTGTTCTAAAAGTCTGTCGAGATCAGCTGTTTCGTTGGCACGATTGGGACTGAATAAAGCTGCACTCATTCCATAGTGGCCTCTGTGACGATCCGGCAAACGAAGAATCCTTTTTGACAAAGGTTCGCCTCTGGAGATGCCGCCTATGCCTCGCCTACAAACGGCGGGAGATCTCACGGGGATCTGGGCAGAAGGCGACGAGACGATGACGACATCCGGACACGTTCACCGCAAGGGTATGATGCGCGCGGCGCTGCTCGCGAGCTCCGCTCTTGCGACAGCCTGTCTCATGGATGCGTCCGTCCATCCGCTGCGTGCGCAAGAGAACACCGTGACCCTCGACACGGTGAACGTGCAGGGCGAAGCCGCGAATTGGGCCGTCCTTACGGAAGGTCGGGACAGCTATACGGCCGCCGTCACCACCACGGGGACGGGAGGCCCGACCGCATGGAAGGAAATTCCGCAGTCGATCACTACCGTTACCAGCCAGCGCATTCAGGATCAGAACCTGTCGCAGCTGGATGACGCCATGCGCAAGACTACGGGCATGGTGGTGCTGACCAACGATCAGGGCCGCTCCTCCATCGTTTCGCGCGGCTATGAGATCGACCAGATGCTGGTGAACGGCCTTTATGCGCCGCTCTCCAGCATCTATGGCACCCAACCGGATCTGGCGATCTTTGACCGGGTGGACGTGCTGAAGGGGCCGGCGGGCCTGTTTTATGGCGGCGCGGCCATCGGCGGCGGACCGGGCGGCGTGATCAACGGCGTGCTGAAGCCAGCCACCAGCAATTACACGCTCAACGGCGATCTCACCTACGGCTCCTGGGATTTCAC
Organism: Azorhizobium oxalatiphilum; assembly: GCF_014635325.1. Taxonomy (GTDB): domain Bacteria; phylum Pseudomonadota; class Alphaproteobacteria; order Rhizobiales; family Xanthobacteraceae; genus Azorhizobium; species Azorhizobium oxalatiphilum. Next base: position 605,131 of record NZ_BMCT01000001.1, read on the forward strand.
CCGCGCGGAGGTGGACGCGGGCGGCAAGCTGAATGAGGCGGGCACGGTGCGTGCGCGCATCGTCGGTGCCTTCCAGAGCAAGGACGGCTTCCTGCCCAACAACGACAATCAGGTCTGGGTCGGCTACGGCACGCTGGCATTCGACATCACTGATAACACAACGCTGTCCCTCTATGCCTGGCATCAGGAGCGTGATGTCCAGCCCTTCAACGGCCTGCCGGGGATCAATCTCGGCGGCGGTGTCGGTCAGTTGCTCAACGTGTCCCGCAGCACCTATGTGGGCGCCACCTGGAACGACTTCCACAACGAGAGCACCGATTATCTGGCGGAACTGGTGCATCGGCTCGACAATGGCGGCGAGGCCAAGATCTCGGCGCGCTATTCCGACCGCTATGTGGACTATCGCTATGCCTTCGGAGCGAGTGCCATCTCCACGGCACCCGCCACCTATGGCAACTTCAGCATGCAGTACACGGCGGCGAAATACTGGGAGACCTCGCTCGCGGCGGATGCCCACATCTCCACGCCATTCGAGCTGTTCGGACAGAGCCATAACCTGACCGTCGGTGCCGACTACCGGCAGGTGGAGACCTCGCTCTTCGCCCCCACCAGCACGAGCCTGACCGGTACCTACAACATCAACAATTTCAACATCTACTCGGTGCCGAACCCGACCACGCTCTACAATCGCGATACCGAGACCGATCCTTCGCAATGGGGCCTTTACAGCCAACTGAAGATCAATCCGCTGGATCAACTCCACGTGCTGCTGGGCGGACGCCTGTCCTGGTATGACAACACGTCCACCGTCACCACCGCCAACACCTCATCCGGCGCACGGACGGTGACGAATACGCCCATCGGGATCGATGGCAAGTTCACGCCCTATGCGGGCCTCGTGGTGGATCTCACGCCCAACGTGTCCGCTTATGGCAGCTACACCGGCATCTTTGTGCCGCAGACAGAGCTGGACGCCAGCGGCAACACGCTCGACCCGCGCGAAGGCTATCAGTATGAGGTCGGCCTGAAGGGAACCTTCCTTGACGGAGCGCTCAATACGTCGGCGGCGCTGTTCCTGATCCATGACAACAATCGCGCACTGGCCACCAATGTCGCCAGCGTCTACGTGCCGGCCGGCGAGGTGGAAGTGCAGGGCGCCGAATTCGAGGTGTCGGGCAAGCTGGCGCCGGGCTGGGAGGTCTATGCGGGCTACACCTACACGGACACCAAATATCTCACCGCTTCGGCCTCACAGGTGAATACCGCTTTCAGTACCTACACGCCGAAGGACAACCTCAATATCTGGACCAAGTATGAGTTCCAGAATCCGACGCTGCGCAATGCCTGGATTGCGGGCGGCGTGAAGGCGGTCTCCAGCTTCTATGTGACCAATGCGGGCGTAACCATGACGCAGGGTGCCTATCAGGTCTGGGACGCGCAGCTGGGTTACAAGTTCAACGATCACCTGAAGGCCTCGTTCACCGTGACCAATCTGTTCGACGAGGTCTATTATTCCCGCGTGGGTTCGACGGCCCTGTTCAATTTCTACGGGGAACCGCGGGCCTTCTGGCTGAAGGTGAGCGGCACCTATTGATGCAGACCGTGTCCCGCCAACAGAGTGAGACAGACAGGCCGCAACCTTTGGCGTCGTTGGCGCCCGAGGTTGCGGCCTTGCCGCGCTCCGGTCGCTGGCATCTGGCGGTGCGGGGGCGCAGGCTGCGCATTGACGCATCCTGGCCGGTAACGCCAGCGCCGGTTGGCGGGCATCCGTTCATCCTGATCCTCGACGGCAATGCCCACTTCTTCACGTTGGTGGAAGCGGTGCGCGTGCAGGCGCTGCGGCCCGGCGCGGAGTGTATCGAGCCGGTAGTCATCGGCCTCGGCTACGATACCGACGAGCCGTTCGACCTTGCACAGAGGGAGCGGGACTACACGCCGCCGGGCCATGATGCTTTCCTCTCGGCTATGGCAGAAGAACTGCTTCCGCATTTTGCAGATTTGCTGTCACTCGACATCCGTGCCGGAACGCTCATGGGCCATTCCTTCGGCGGTCTGTTCGTGATCCTGGCCCTGCTGACCCGTCCCGGCCTGTTTCGCTCATATGTGGCGCTCAGCCCCTCGCTGTGGCGCGGCTTGCAGCAGGTTTTGGATGGTGAGAACGGGGGGCTGTCGCGGCTGCAGCCGCTGGAGCACCCCATCGACCTCATGATCGCGGTCGGTGGGCTTGAGCGTGCAGAGACGCGCACGGGTGATCCTGCCCTCGATGCCCGGCTTTCGGTGCGTCGGGTGGCGGAGGAAGCAGAGGCTTTGGCGTGCCGTCTGGGCGTGCTCGCCCCCCACCAACTGAAGGTTCGCTTCGATCTGCTTGAGGGCGAGAACCACGGCACGATGCTGCCGGCCGCCATCAGCCGGGCCGTCCGGTTTGCTCTGCACCCTCCCACCGCCTGACGCGCGGCGATCCGGCCGGAGGTAACTGATCTTCCGGTGCCGCCAGGGCAGGGCTTCAGGCCAAATGGGGGGCCTGGGTGGCTGGACCCGGTGGCATGTCAAATCCCCATTTGACAACCGTCGCGAAACACGCTCCGAAAGATACAAAGCAAACGGAGTGGGAAAAGATGGTCTCGCGCAGAAATCTCGGAGCCCTTCTGGGGGCAGGTACCGTGGCTGCGGCCATGGGCGGTTTCGTGACGGCTGCTGCGGCGCAGGGCGCGCCGGCGGGCGAGGAAAGCACCTTCGACCGCATTCGCCGCACCAAGAAGCTGCGGATCGGCGCTGTCGCCGGCGGTGCTCCCTATTATAGCAAGGACCTTTCGACCGGGCAGTGGAAGGGCTTCTACATCGACATCTCCAAGGCGCTCGCCGAGGAGCTGGAATGCCAGCTCGAAATCACCGAGACCACCTGGGGCAATTCGATCCTCGATCTGCAAGCAAACAAGATCGACATCTTCTTCGGCGTGAACCCCACTCCGAAGCGCGCGCTGGTGATCGACTTCTCGGTGCCGGTGTTCTCCAACGCCTTCACCATGCTCACCAAGAAGGACTTCGCGCCGAAGACCTGGGCGGAGATGAACAATCCCGACGTGAAGATCGCCGTGGACCTCGGCTCGTCCCATGACGCCGTGGTCTCGCGTCTGTGCCCCAAGGCGCAGATCATGCGCCTGAAGGCGGCCGACGAAGCGACGGCGGCGCTTCTTTCCGGCCGCGTGGATGCCCAGTGCCTGATCCTGATGCTGTCGCTGACGGTGAAGAAGAAGAACCCGAACATCGGCCAGCTTCTGGTTCCGACGCCGGTCTTCTCCACCACCTCCAACGCCGGCCTGCGGCGTGAGGCGGACAAGACCTGGCGTGATTACGTGAACACCTGGATCGAATATAACAAGGGCCTGGGTTTCATCCGTTCGGCCATCATCTCCAATATGGAACTGGTGGGCATCACCGAAGCTGACATGCCGCCCGGCATCTCGCTCTGACGTCATAGGATTGCCGCCTGCGGCATCGCATCGGCCATCCGGCCGGCGCGGTGCCGCAGGCGTTTCGTCGATTGAGGGCAGCACTTTATGTACCAATGGGATTTTGGCCTCGTCTGGACCTACCGCTGGCTGCTGCTGGATGGCTTTGCCGTCACCGTGGGCTTCACGGTGGCCATCGTCGTCCTCGGCCTGGTGGCCGGACTGTTGGCTGCGCTGGGCAAGCTCTCCCCACTGCGCCCGGTGGCCTGGCTGGCCTCGGCCTATATCGAGGTCTTTCGCTGCACGCCGCTGCTCGTGCAGTTGGTCTGGTTCTATTACGCGCTGCCCATCCTGAGCGGCATCGAGATGTCCGCCATCTCCGCAGGCATCCTCGCGCTGTCGCTGTATGGCGGTTCCTTCTATGCGGAGATCATACGCGGCGGCATCGTCTCCATCGACAAGGGGCAGACGGAGGCCGGCGAGGCGCTCGGCATGCTGCCCTCGCAGGTGATGCGGCGTGTGGTGCTTCCGCAGGCGCTCAAGCGCATGGTGCCGCCGCTGATGAACCAGTCCATCATCCAGTTCAAGAACACGTCTCTGGTGTCCGTTCTGGCGGTGCCGGACCTGCTGTATCAGGGGCAGGTGGCCGCCCATGACAGCTATCGCCCGCTTGAGCTCTACACGGTCATCGCCATCATCTACTTCCTGGCGCTGTTCCCGCTGACGCTGCTGGTGAAGCGCGGCGAAACCCGCCTCGCGGTCACGGATTGAGGGCTCGGATGGCGATCGAAAGCACGATGACGGAACCCAAGATCGAGGTGGCCGCGCTGCGCAAGCGCTTCGGTGATCTCGAAGTGCTCAAGGATATCAACCTCACCGTCGAGGCCGGCGGCGTGGTGGCGCTGATCGGGCCATCCGGTTCCGGCAAGTCCACGCTCCTGCGCTGCATGAATCTGCTGGTGGCGCCCGATGGCGGACGCGTGCGCGTGGGCGCGGACAGTTTCGATTTCGGAAACAGCGGCCAGTTGCCGCCCGCCAAGACGCTCGCCCGCTTCCGGGCCAACACCGGCATGGTCTTCCAGCACTTCAACCTGTTTCCACACATGAGCGTCCTCGCCAATGTGATGGAAGGGCCCCTGACCGTGCGCCGCATGCCGAAGGCGCAGGCCGAGCCGCTCGCCCGCAGCCTGCTGGTCAAGGTGGGACTGGCGGACAAGGCGGACGCCTATCCCAACAAGCTGTCCGGCGGCCAGAAGCAGCGCGTGGCCATTGCCCGCGCGCTGGCCATGGAGCCGGAGGTGATGCTGTTCGACGAGGCGACGTCCGCACTCGATCCCGAACTGGTGGGCGAGGTGCTTCAGGTCATGCGCGCTCTGGCAGCGGAAGGCATGACCATGGTGATCGTCACCCACGAGATCGCCTTTGCCCGTGAAGTCGCCGACCGTGTCGTGTTCATGCGCGACGGGGTGGTGGTGGAAGAGGGGCCGGCCCGCGCCGTGATCGATACCCCGCGCGAGGAGGCGACACGCGCCTTCCTCAGCCACTTCCACCGGCGCGGCGAGGCCGTGCCCGGCTGAGCGGCGTTCCGGTCAGGTTCGGCATTTTCTATCAAGCAGACTTCAGAGGAACATCCCGTGAGCTGGGACAGCGTCGTCGACCGTATCCGCATCTTTCTCGTCGAGAGCCCCATCAAGATGGCCCGCCTGCAGGGCGTGGGCAATGTGAAAGGCTCGGTCAAGCGCGTGCTCATCGAGATCACCAGTTCCGACGGTATCGTCGGCTGGGGCGAGGCAGCGCCGTGGGAGGTCTTCACCGGCACGCCGGAAGCCGCCTTTTCCGCGCTGGATGTTTATCTGCGGCCGCTGATCCTCGGCGCGCCCGTCAAGCGTCTGCGCAGCTTGATGGCACGGATGGACAAGGTGCTGGTGGGTCATGGCGAGGCCAAGGTGGCCGTCGAGATGGCGCTCATGGACATCCTCGGCAAGGCAACGGGCCTGTCCGTCGCGGACCTTCTGGGCGGGCGGGTGCGGGACACCATTCCCTTGTCCTTCTCCATCGCCGATCCCGACTTCGGTGCCGATCTGGAGCGCCTGCGGGTCATGGTTCCGGCCGGCAACACGGTCTTCAAGATGAAGACCGGTGTGAAGCCGCATGCGGAAGAGCTGAAGATTCTGGAGACCCTGCGGGGTGAATTCGGCGACCGCATCGATCTGCGGCTCGATTTCAACCAGGCGCTGGCGCCCTTCGGCGCCATGAAGATCCTGCGTGACGTGGATGTGTTCCGGCCCACCTTCATCGAGCAGCCTGTGCCCCGCCGGCATCTTGAAGCCATGGCCGGTTTCGCCGCCGCACTCGACACACCGATCCTCGCTGATGAAAGCTGCTTCGATGCGGTGGATCTCATGGAGGTCATCCGTCTGCAGGCGGCCGATGCCATCTCGGTGAAGCTGATGAAATGTGGCGGCCTGCTCAAGGCGCAGGGCCTGATGGCCATGGCAGACACGGCTGGCCTACCGGGCTATGGCGGCACGCTGTGGGAAGGCGGCATCGCCCTCGCCGCCGGCACCCAGCTCATTGCCGCAACGCCGGGCATCTCGCTCGGCTGCGAGTTCTACATGCCGCATCACGTCCTCACCGAGGATGTGCTGGAAGAGCGGATCGCCAATCGCGACGGCCATGTGGTGGTGCCCGATGGCCCCGGCCTCGGCATCACGGTGAGCGAGGCCTCGCTGCGCGCGAACGCGAAGGTTCTGGCCGAGCGTTGAGGCGCCGTGCCGATTCGGATGGGACAAGCCATGAGCCTGCATGTGGTCGTCATCGGGGCCGGGATCGTCGGCGCCGCCACCGCCATCGAACTGCTGCGCGACGGGCATCGCGTCACGATCCTGGAGCCGGATGCACCCGGTGGTCCGCAGGCGGCCAGCTTCGGCAATGGCGCATGGCTGAGCCCGGCTTCCGTCGTTCCCATGTCTATGCCCGGCCTCTGGAAGAAGGTGCCGGGCTATCTCTTCGATCCGCTCGGCCCGCTGACCATCCGCTGGTCCGCGCTGCCGCGTCTGGCGCCCTGGCTGCTGCGCTTCATCGCTGCGGGGGCCACGGTACCGAAAGTGGAGGCCACCGCACGCGCTCTGGCGGCACTGTTGGGCGATGCGCCGGCCCGGCATCAGGCGCTGGCGGCGGAAGCGGGACTGTCCGATCTGATTGAACAGCGCGGCTTGCTTTATGCCTATCCCGATCGCGCGGCGTTCGAGGCCGAAGCGCTGGCCTGGCGGCTGCGGCGGGACAATGGCATCGGTTGGCGGGAGCTGGACGGACCGGCCCTTCGGGACTTCGAGCCCACCCTCGATCCACGCTACGGCTTCGGCGTACTGGTGGAAGCCGGCGCCCATTGCGTGGATCCGGGCGCCTATGTGGCGGGGCTGGTGCGCCACGCCGAGCGCCTCGGGGCGGTGCGCGTCGTCGCCTTGGCGACCGGTTTCGACATGAGCCACGGACGTCTGAAGGCGGTGCGTAGCGGGCAGGGAGACATCGCCTGCGATCGCGCGGTCATCGCCGCGGGCATCCATTCGAAGCCGCTGGCGGCGCTGGCGGGAGATCGAGTGAGCCTCGCCAGCGAGCGTGGCTATCACGTGGTGGTGTCCGATCCGGAGGTTTCCCCTCGGACCCCCGTGATGCCCAGCGATGGCAAGATGGCCAATACGCCGACCATCGGAGGGCTGCGGGCATCCGGACAGGTGGAGCTTGCCGGCATTCACGCCGCGCCGAACTGGAAGCGGGCGGACGTGCTGCTGAAGCATCTGTTGACCACATACCCGGCCCTGCCGCGCGTGGTGCCGGAGGCGCGGCTGTCCCGCTGGATGGGGCATCGCCCGTCCACGCCCGATGGTCTGCCGGTGATCGGCCCGGCGTCGGGTTGCACGGATGTCCTTCACGCTTTCGGGCACGGGCATGTGGGGCTGGCCAGCGGCCCGATCACGGGGCGGCTCGTTGCTGACCTCATCGGCGGGGCGGCGCCGTCGCGTCCGCTCATCCCTTACCGGCCCGACCGTTTCCGCTGATCCCACTCGCCGGAGGGTGCATGCCGACCCTCGTAATCGCCTCGGTACGCCTTTCCGGCACAAAAATGATCTTGCGCAAAGCGCGAAGAGGCGGATGGGGACATTCATGACAACGGAAGTTGATGCGCGCTCAGCGCATAGGTAAGCAACAGAGGGGCGGCTGTGAACCGCTGTCCAGAAGCAGTTGGGGGGTACCATGCGTATCGCTGATTTGCGGATTCGGACCAAGCTCGTCGGCTTCGCCGCCGCACTCTTCGGCGTGGGCCTGATGATCGTGGGTGCGATCGGCCTTTACACCATGACGTCCGCCGTGCAGCTCGATGCAGAGCGGCGCGGGCAGGCGCTGGCCAAGGATTCCGCACGCTCCATCGGTGGGGAGATGGACCGGGCCGCGTTGACCGCGCGCGCCGCCGCCACCGCGCTCGAAGGTTTCGTGGCGGATCGCCGTGCCGATCGCGATCGGCTGGGCGCGGTCATCGGTGGCCTTGTGTCGGAAAACCCCGATCTCGCCGGCATCACCCTCGCCTTTGCCCCCAACGCGCTTGATGGGAAAGATCAGGACTTCACCAATCACGCTTTCTCGGACGCCGGCGGCCGGCTGGCGGTGCGCTTCTTCCGCCGCCCTGATGGCAGCGTCAGCTCGGAGAAGCTGGATGTGACGCGGCAGGGCGGCAGCGCCTTCTGGTACGAGAAGGCCATGCGGGAAAACCGCCTGCAGGTGACGCCTCCCTATGAGTCGTCCTATGGCGGCCGGCCCGTTCAGGTCGTGACCGTCTCGGCTGTCATTCGGCGCGATGGCGCGCCCATCGGCGTCGTGGCGGCAGTGATCTCGCTCGACAAGCTGGGCGGTCTTGTCGCCGGCCTCAAGCCCTTCGGCTCCGGGCAGGCCGCTCTGGTCGGAACGAGCGGGAACTGGCTCGCGAATCCGGATGCCGCGAAGGTTGGCACCCCGGTGACTGATCCCGCCATGTCGGGCCTGGTGAGCGCGGCCGCCGGCGGCGCTGCGGTCCAGCGCGTGATCTATACGGATGAAGGCAAGACCGCTTGCGGTTTCTGCACCAGCGCGCTCCGGCTGCTCTTCACCCTGACCGGAACCTATGACAGCGCTACCTTCTATGCCTTCGCCAGCCAGCTGGAAATCAGCGGCAGCTCCGATCGCTGGACGCTGATTCTCACGGTGCCGAAGGCTGATGCGCTGCAGACCGTGACGGATGCCCGCAACATGATGGGCGGCATCGCCGCCATTGTGCTGGTGATCGTGCTGGTGCTGGTGTGGGTGGGAGGCCGGGTGCTTATCCAGCCTATCATCGACATCACCGACAAGATGCGGGCGCTCGCCGAGGACGACACCTCCATCGTCCTCGAAGGTCTGGATCGCAAGGACGAGATCGGCGCCATGGCGCGTGCGGTGGATGTGTTCCGGGAAAATGCCATCGAGCGGCGCGAGCTGGAGCAGGCGCGGGAGGAAGCCCGCATCACCCAGCTGAACCGCCAGCAAATGGTGGACGAACTGATCTTCAATTTCCGCGAGGCATCTGCGGAAATGATCGGCGAGGCTTCGACCGCGTCGGTGGATCTGGAGGCCGTGTCGTCGGAGCTGTCGCACTCCGCTTCGGAGAGCAAGGAGCGGGCGCATTCGGCGAGCGAGGCCTCCGCGCAGACTTCGGCCAACATGCAGTCGGTGGCCGCTGCGGCGGAAGAGATGACCAGCTCCATCGGCGAGATCTCCCGCCAGGTGGCCTCTACCTCGACCATGATCGGCAATGCGGCGGCCGAGGCCCGGTCCACCAATGACAAGATCGCCAGCCTTGCGGCTGCCGCCAACCGTATCGGCGACGTGGTGAGCCTCATCGAGGCCATTGCCGGCCAGACCAACCTCCTGGCGCTCAACGCCACCATCGAGGCGGCGCGGGCCGGGGATGCGGGACGCGGGTTCGCCGTGGTTGCTTCGGAAGTGAAGGAACTGGCGGCGCAGACCTCGAAGGCCACCAGCGAGATCGCCGGTCAGGTTTCGGCGATCCAGGCGGAGACTCAGCACGCGGTGCTGGCCATCCGCACCATTTCCGCAACCATCGAGAATGTGGACACCTTCGCCAGTTCCATCGCCGCGGCGGTGGAGGAGCAGAGCGCGACCACCAACCAGATCGGCTCGGACATCGACAGTGCTGCCAGCGGCACGGGAGCGGTGGCCGACGACATCCAGCAGCTCAACTCTGCTGTGCAGGGAACGGACGCCTCGGCCTCTCGCGTCCTGCATGCCTCGCGCTCCGTGCGTGAGGTGACGCAGCGCCTCGAGGTGGCGATCGAAGGCTTCCTGAAGTCGGTGGCCGCAGCCTGACGCGATGACAAGAGGGCCGTCGCACGGTTTACTTGCCGTGCGGCGGCCCTCGTTCATTTCCGGATACCGCCGCCGCGCGTTCCGCGTTGATGAACGTGTTGAGGCTCTTGCGGTCTCTCGCAACGGGGCTGCATTGTGCCCGTTGTGCGTGGGCCGCCATTGGTCGGCTGCGTCCCCGCACCGCTCGGGCAGGGGATGTGCATGGCGATCAGTGCGATTGGAAAGTCCGGGGTTCTGCCATTCGGCCGGCGGCTCGCCGCCCGCCTGCTGCTCGCGGCCGGACTTGTGGCGGCGGCGTCCGGTGCCGAAGCCGCGAAGGACAGGCTGGTGGTGGGCATGCCGGTGGAACCCACCGGGCTCGACCCCACCATCGCCGCTCCCGTTTCCATCGGACAGGTCACCTGGCAGAACGTTTTCGAGGGCCTGACCCGTATTGATCGGGACGGCAAGGTCCAGCCACAGCTGGCGAAGAGCTGGACCATTTCATCCGACGGCCTTGTCTATCGGTTCGCCTTGCAGGACGGCGTCGCGTTCCATGACGGCACGCCGTTCGATGCAAGCGTGGCGAAGTTCGCGCTCGACCGCGCGCGGGGAGAGAAATCCACCAATCCACAAAAGCAGTTCGTCGAGGCCATCACGAGCGTCGAGGCGCCGGATGCCGGAACGCTCGTGGTGACGCTGAAGCGCCCCTCCAGCGATCTCCTTTATCGCCTCGGCATGCCGGCGGCCGTGATGGTCGCCTCCAGTTCCGCCGAGGCCAATCGGACCACGCCCATCGGCACCGGCCCTTTCCGTTTCAAAAGCTGGGCGAAGGGGGACAAGGTCGAGCTGGAGCGCAATCCGGCCTATTGGAACAAGGCGAAATCTCCCGCCCTCGTCAGCGCCACGTTCCGCTTCCTGCCTGATCCGCAGGCGCAGGCGGCGGCGCTCAAGGCCGGCGATGTGGATGCGTTTCCCGAGTTCAGCGCGCCGGAACTCTATGGCGCCTTCCAGAAGGACAAGAACTTCACCACGAAGGTCGGCAACACCGAGCTGAAGATGGTGGCGGGCATGAACAATGCCCAGAAGCCGTTTGACGATATTCGCGTGCGCCGGGCACTGATGATGGCGGTGGATCGCAAGGCGTTGGTGGAAGGGGCATGGTCCGGCTTCGGCACGCCCATCGGCAGCCACTACACGCCCAATGATCCCGGCTTTGTGGACCTGACCGGCGTGCTGCCCTACGACCCGGCCAAGGCGAAGGCACTTCTGGCGGAGGCGGGCTATGGCAAGGGCCTGACCTTCACCCTCAAGATGCCGCAGATGGCCTACCTCTCGCGTTCGGCGGAGGTGCTGCAGGCCATGTTCGCGGATGTGGGCGTGACCATGAATTTGGTGCCGACGGAATTTCCTGCGAAATGGGTGCAGGAGGTGTTCAAGGATAAGGCCTATGACATGAGCATCATGACCCATGCCGAGCCACTCGACCTCGATATCTATGCGCGGGACAATTATTACTTCAATTACAACAGCCCGAAGTTCCGGGACACCTACAATGCCGCCAACGCTGCCACCGATCCGGCCGAGCGCACACGGCTGATCGGCGAGGCCCAGCGTATTCTCGCGGAGGAAGTGCCGGCACTCTATCTGTTCGTGATGCCCAAGCTGGGTGTTTGGAGTGCGAAGCTGGAGGGCATGTGGGAGAACGAGCCCGTACCTTCCAACGACCTGACCGATGTGCGCTGGCGCGAATGACCATCTGCTCACCATGCGTTGCCGCGTGCCATAGCCGGCGTTCCGGCTGATGCTGTCGATCATTGCGCGGCGGTTCGCCGGCCTGCTGCTGACCCTCACCGTCATGTCTGCCGCAGTGTTCGTGGTCATGGAGGTGGTACCGGGCGATCCCGCCGCCATCCAGCTGGGCACCTCGGCCCGGCCGGATACGCTGGCCGCCTTGCGTGCGAGCATGGGGCTCGATCAGCCGGCGCTCGTGCGCTACCTCGCCTGGGTGGGGGGGATGCTGCACGGTGATTTCGGCACCTCCTTCACCTATGGCGTGCCGGTGGCCGGGCTGATCGCTGAGCGGCTGGCGGTCACGCTGCCGTTGGCGGTCATGGCCATTGTGCTGTCCACTCTCATCGCCATCCCGCTCGGCGTGCTGGCCGCCGCCCGCCATGGCAAGGCGGCCGACTATGGCGCGACCCTGTTCGCCCAGCTCTGCCTCGCCGTGCCGAATTTCTGGATCGGCCTTCTGCTCATCGTCGTCTTCGCTGTCGGGCTGGGCTGGTTTCCGGCAGGAGGTTTTCCCGGCTGGAGTGCCGGCATTGGGGCGAGCCTGAAGGCACTGCTGCTGCCGGCGCTCGCGCTTGCCTTGCCACAATCTGCGGTGCTGGCGCGAGTGATGCGGGCTGCGGTACTGGATGTGATGGGCGAGGAATTCGTCGCCACCGCCCGCGCCAAGGGGCTGACCCGCCGTGCGACCCTCTGGCGGCACGTGGTCCCCAATGCGTTGGTGCCGGTCGTTACCATTCTGGGACTTCAGTTCTCCTTCCTGATCGCCGGCGCAGTGCTGGTGGAGAATGTCTTCGTGCTGCCGGGTCTCGGCCGTCTCGCGTTCCAGGCACTGGCCCAGCGCGACCTGCTGGTGATCCGTGACGTGGTGATGTTCCTGGCGGCGCTGGTGGTGGTGGTGAATTTCCTCGTGGACATGGCCTATCTGGTGCTCGATCCTCGCCTGCGGGGACGGACATGAGCGCCGCCTTGCGCCGCCTGCCGCTGTTGCTCGGAGGTCTGCTCACCGCGACTATCCTCGGTATTTCTTTGCTCTCGCTGGTCTGGACGCCGGAGACGCCGACGCGCATGCGTTTCGCCCTCAAGCTCAGGCCGCCTTTGGCGCAGGGACTGCTCGGCACCGATCATTTTGGCCGTGACGTTGTTTCCATGCTGATGGCCGGTGCGTGGAACTCGCTCTCCATAGCCGGGCTGGCGGTGCTGCTCGGCGCGAGCGTCGGCACGCTGCTTGGTTTGACGGCGGCGGCGAGAGGAGGCCTGCTGGATAGCCTTCTCATGCGGCTGGCCGATATCCTCTTCGCCTTCCCCGCCGTGCTGTCGGCCATCATGCTGGGCGCGCTCATGGGACCGGGGGCGCTGACTGCGATCATTGCCATTGGCGTGTTCATGGTGCCGGTTTTCGCCCGCGTGACGCGCAGCGCCGCCGTGCAGGTGTGGGCGCGGGACTATGTGCTGGCGGCGCGCGCCGCCGGCAAGGGCGCATCGCGCATAACGCTGGAACATGTGCTGCCCAACGTTTCCGGCCAGATCATCGTGCAGGTGGCGTTGCAGTTCGGGCTTGCGGTCCTCACCGAGGCTGGCCTGAGCTTCCTCGGGCTCGGCGTTGCGCCGCCCGCGCCCACCTGGGGGCGCATGCTGGCGGATGCGCAGACCTATCTGTCGGCGGCGCCTCATTTGGCGCTCGTTCCGGGCATCGCCATCGGCCTGACGGTCCTCGGCTTCAACCTCTTGGGCGATGGGCTGCGGGATCTTCTGGACCCGCGACGGGGAGGGGGCTGATGCTCTCGGTCTCGGACCTCTCCATCGCTCTCGGGCCGCCCGGCATGCCGTCGCCGCAGGTGGTGCGCGACGTGTCCTTTCATCTTGCTGCCGGTCGTACGCTGGGCATCGTGGGCGAGAGCGGGGCGGGCAAGTCGGTGTTGCTGCGGGCGCTGATCGGCCTGTTGCCGGACGGCATGCGAGCGAGCGGCACGGTGGCGTTCGAGGGGCGCGATCTGCTGCGTCTGTCCGAGGCGGACATGTGCCGTGTGCGTGGCGCGCGCATTGGCATGATCTTTCAGGAGCCCATGAGCGCACTCAATCCTGCACGCCGCGTGGGCGAGCAGATTGCCGAGGGCATCCGCTGGCACCGCGGCGTCCCGGCCGCCGCGGCGCGGGCGGAGGCGTTGCGTCTGCTGGAGCGGGTACGCATCCCCGATGCCGGGCGCCGCATCGACGCCTTCCCGCACGAACTCTCCGGCGGCCAGCGCCAGCGCGTGGGCATCGCCATCGCGCTCGCCACAAGGCCGGCGCTGCTGCTGGCGGACGAGCCCACCACGGCACTGGATGTGACCGTGCAGGCTGAGATTCTCGACCTGTTCGATGAACTGGTGGCCGAACTCGGCGTGGCGCTGGTGATCGTCAGCCACGACTTCGGTGTCATTGCCCGCATCGCGGATGACACACTGGTCATGAAGGACGGGGCGCGCGTGGAGGCTGGCGGCACGGCAGACGTACTTCGCGCGCCGGGCCATCCTTATACGCAACGCCTGCTGGCCGCGATGCCACGCCGGGCGGCCGTGCCCCGGTCGTCCGGCGTGGCGCCGGCCGAAGAGGCTCCCCTTCTGCAACTGCGTGGCATCACGCGGGATTATCCTGTCGGCCCGACGCCGCTGTGGGGGCGGCGGGAAAAACTGCGTGCGCTGGATGGTGTCGATCTCGACGTGCCGGTGGGCAGCATCTTCGGCATCGTGGGGGAGAGCGGCTCGGGCAAGTCGACGCTCGCTCGCATTGCCATGGCACTGGAGCGACCGACGGCGGGCCGGGTACAGTTCGCGGGTGAGGATCTCTTTGCCTTGCCGGAGCGCGATCTACGCCTGCGGCGCCGGCAGTTCCAGATGGTGTTTCAGGATCCGTACGGTTCGCTCGATCCGCGTGTCCGCATTGGCCGCACCATCGCCGAGCCTCTGGATCTGCTGCCCGATGTGCCACACGGAGCGGAGCGGGAGAAACTGGTGGCGCAGACGCTGGAGAGCGTGGGCCTCAAGGCGGAGGATGCGAGGCGCTTTCCCCACCAGTTTTCCGGCGGGCAGAGGCAGCGCATCGCTATTGCGCGAGCGATCATTACCCGCCCCAGGCTGGTGATCGCCGATGAGGCCGTCTCCGCGCTGGACGTTTCCGTGCAGGCGCAGATTCTGGATCTGCTGCGCGAGCTGCGCGACAGCCACGGCATCACTATCGCCTTCATCACCCACAATCTGGCGGTGCTCCAGGCCATCGCCGACCATGTGGCGGTGATGAACCGGGGGCGCATCGTGGAGGCTGGACCGGCCCGCGCGATCTTCGATGCCCCGCGCGAGGCCTATACGCGGCGCCTGCTCGCGGCCCAGCCCGTGATTACGGCCGGTGGGCGCGGTAGCCGATCGATACCCCCTTCTCCGTCATTGCCCGCCGGATAACGGCTCCGAGGATCGTCCCGCCATGTCGTCCCTGCTCGATCTGTCCGCCGTCGATCTCATGGCCGCCTACGAGGCGAAGACGCTATCTCCCTCGGAATATTTCGCGGAGCTGTTGCCCTATGTGGAGGCAAGCGAGCCCCGGCTCGGCGCGCTCTATGCCTTCGATCCTGACCGGGTGCGGCTGGAAGCCGAGGCCGCCACCGAACGTCTGGCGAAGGGCAGGCCCAATGGCCCGCTCGACGGCGTGCCTGTCACGCTGAAGGAACTGATCGCCACCGAGGGCTTGCCGGTGCCGCTCGGTACGGCGGCGAGCCCCCTTGTCCCGGCCACAGCGGATGCGCCGCCTGCCGCCCGCATGCGCGAGGCGGGTGCCATCCTGCTCGCCAAGACCACAGTGCCCGATTACGGCATGCTGTCTTCGGGTCTCTCCAGTTTCCATACGCTGGCACGCAATCCGTGGAACCTCGCCTGCAATCCCGGTGGCTCCAGCGCGGGGGCTGCTGCGGCGGGCGCAGCGGGATATGGGCCCTTGCATGTGGGTACGGACATCGGCGGCTCGGTGCGCCTTCCTGCGGGGTGGTGCGGGCTGGTGGGGTTCAAGCCGAGCCTCGGCCGCATTCCCATCGATCCTTATTACGTTGGCCGTTGCGCGGGCCCCATGACCCGCACTGTGGCCGATGCGGCGCTGATGATGCGGTTTCTCGCCCTTCCCGACCCAAGGGATGCGACCAGCCTGCCACCGGAAGACATCGCCTGGAGCTCGTTTGCAGGAACATCGGTAAAGGGTCTGCGCCTCGGACTGATGCGGGACGCCGGCTGCGGCATGGCGGTGGAGGAGGAGGTGTGGGATGCGGTGCTGGCCGCTGCCCACCTCTTCGCGGGGGAGGGGGCAGAGATCATCGCGGTGCCGGGTGTGCTGACGCGCGCCATGCTGGATGGGCTCGATGATTTCTGGAGTGTCCGCTCGTGGGATGAAATTTCAGCCCTGCCGGGGGAACGGCGAGAGAAGGTGTTGCCCTACATTCGTGCCTGGGCGGAGCGCGGCAGCGCTGTGGATGGCGCGCGGGCGGTGCGCGGCTTCAACCAGACCTTCGCCATTCGGCAAGCCTGCGCGTCCCTTTTCACGGAGCTGGACTTCCTGTTCACCCCCACCAATCCCATCGCTGCCTTTCCGGCCGACTGGGCCTCCCCGCTGAATGATCCGGAGCGACCGTTCGAGCACATCGCCTTCACCGTGCCGTGGAACATGTCCGAGCAGCCGGCCCTCTCCATCAATTGCGGCTTCACGAAAGGTGGCATGCCCATCGGCCTGCAGATCGTCGGGCGGCGTTTCGCGGACCTTGATGTGCTGCGTCTCGCCCGCTTTTATGAAGAGCGGAGGGGACCGATCACCCACTGGCCGAAGATGGCGTGATGGGTTGTGGAGGCCTTCGCCCACATGGTTTCCGGTGCTCCAGTGTGGAGCCGAGGCGCACGCGGCGAAACCCTCCAAGCCGGCGCGAGGTGGCTCAAGCCCTTGAAACCTCAGGTGCGATCGCCTCAGCCTCGCACAAGCCATGGTGGCTTTAAGTGCCACAGTCATTCGATGCGACGGCTGGCGGATGGTTCTTGCAGCCTGATACCGGTTTTTCAGGGTATCTTGGCGCGGCACATCCGAACATTCATCGCTCACGCAAGAGGTGATGCATGAAGGTGGTGATCCTGGCGGGTGGTCGCGGTTCGCGGCTCACTGAAGAAACCACCATTCGTCCGAAGCCGCTGGTGGAAATCGGCGATAAGCCGATCATCTGGCACATCATGAGCATCTTTGCGCATCATGGCTTCAACGAATTCATCGTCTGCGCCGGTTACAAAGGCTACCAGATCAAAGAATACTTCGCGAACCTGGTGCTTCACCATTCCGACGTGACGGTCGACCTTGGCCGTAACCTTGTTCATTACCACCAGTCGGACAAGCCCAACTGGCGCGTCAGCGTCATCGATACGGGCCTCGACACCATGACCGGCGGCCGCCTGAAGCGCATCCGGCCCTACCTGACTCCCGGCGAACCCTTCCTGATGACCTATGGCGACGGCGTCGCCGATGTGGACGTGGCGCAGGAAGTGGCCTTCCACAAGGAACATGGCCTTAAGGCCACCATGTGCGCCGTGGCGCCTCCCGGTCGTTTCGGCAGCGCCAATATCGAGGGCAACCGCGTGGCCTCCTTCGTGGAGAAGCCCACCGCCGGTACCCAGCGCATCAATGGCGGCTTCTTCGTACTGGAGCATTCCGTGCTCGACCTCATCGAGGGCGACGAAACCGTGTGGGAAGCCGAGCCGCTGGAGACGCTGGTGATGCAGGGCCAACTGGCGGCCTATCCGCACGATGGTTTCTGGCGACCCATGGACACGCTGCGCGAGCGCATCCAGCTCGATGAACTCTGGAACTCCGGTCGCGCCCCCTGGAAGGTGTGGGCGTGAGCGGTTTCTGGGCAGGACGCCGCGTCCTTGTAACCGGGCATACCGGGTTCAAGGGGGCGTGGCTCTGCCTGTGGCTGGAGCGTCTCGGGGCGCAAGTGAGCGCACTGGCGCTGGCCCCCGATACGCAGCCGGCTCTTTATGAGGTGCTCGGGCCGTGGGCCGGGCAGTCCCATGCTATCGTGGACATCCGCGATCGCGCCGCGCTGGCGGGCGCGGTGGAGGAGGTCCAGCCGCAGATTGTGCTGCATCTGGCCGCGCAGGCGCTGGTGCGCCGCTCCTATGCCGATCCGGTGGAGACGTTCGCCACCAACATCATGGGCACGGTGAACCTGCTGGAAGCCGTGCGCGGCGTACCGGGGGTGGAAGCCGTGGTGGTGGCGACTACCGATAAGGTCTATGCCAACGACAATGCCGGCCGTCCCTTCAGCGAGGACGACACGCTCGGCGGCAAGGATCCCTACAGCAATTCGAAGGCCTGCGCGGAACTCGTCACGCAGAGCTATCGCGACAGCTTCTTCCGCGACCATGGCGCAAAGATCGCCACCGCCCGCGCCGGCAATGTGATCGGCGGCGGCGACTGGTCCCTGGACCGGCTGGTGCCGGACTTCGTGCGGGCGCTGGGCAAGGGCGAGCCGGTGCGGCTGCGCTATCCGGACAGCGTGCGCCCGTGGCAACACGTGCTTGAACCGCTCTCGGGCTATCTGACGCTGGCGCAGGCTCTGGTAGAGCGGCCCGACGCCGCGCCGAAGGCGGTGAACTTCGGCCCTGATCCGGAGAGCTTTGCCTCCGTGGCGCAGGTGGCGGATGGGCTGGGCGTGGCTTTCGGCATGGAGACGGCATGGCTGCCTTCGGGCGGCGTGCATCCGCCGGAGGCGAGCGCTCTTCTGCTGTCGTCCGCCCGCGCCGCCGAAACGCTTGGCTGGACGCCTCGCCTTGCCATGGACACCACCATTTCCTGGACCGCCGACTGGTACCGCGCGCATCGCGCCGGTGCCGACATGCGGGCCTTCTCTCTGGCGCAGATCGCCGCTTACGAGGAACTTCTGCCGTGAAGGCCGGACACTGCCGCTTCTGCAACGCGCCGCTCAGCCTGTCTTTCGTGGATCTGGGCTCGACGCCGCTGGCCAATTCCTACGTGCCGCCGGAGCGCGCGAACGCGCCCGAGCCGAGCTTCCCGCTGCGCGCCTTCGTGTGCGGAGACTGCCGGCTGGTGCAGGCGGATGCCTTCGTGCCGCCGGAGGAGATCTTCGGCCATTACGCTTATTTCTCCTCCTTCAGCGACAGCTGGGTGGCCCATGCCAAGCGTTTTGCTCACATGGCCATGGAGCGCTTCGGCATCGGTCCGAAATCGCTGGTGGTGGAGGTGGCGAGCAATGATGGCTATCTGCTGCGCCATTTCGTCGAGGCGGGCGTGCCCGTGCTTGGCATCGAGCCGGCCGCCAATGTGGCGGAAGCGGCCCGCGCCATCGGCGTGCGCACGGAAGCGCGTTTCTTCGGCGCGGAGACAGGCGCCGACATAACGACCCGCGAGGGCGGCGCGGACCTCGTGGTGGCCAACAACGTGCTGGCCCACGTGCCGGACATCAATGATTTCGTGGAAGGCTTCGCCCGCGTGCTGAAGCCGGAGGGCGTCGTCTCAATCGAGTTTCCGCATCTGCTGCGGCTCATCGAGCAGGTGCAGTTCGACACCGTCTATCACGAGCATTTCTACTACCTCTCTTTGCTGGCGGTAGAGAAGGTGATGGCCGCCCACGGCCTGCGTGTGTTCGACGTGGAGGAATGGCCCACCCATGGCGGCAGCTTGCGTGTGTTCGCCTGCCTGAAGGCGGCCGCCCACAAGGAGCAGCCCGGCGTCGCCAAGGTGCGGGCCGACGAGGCGGAGGCGGGGCTCGACGCGGATGCCATCTATGCGGATTTCCAGCGCCGCGTGACGCCCATCCGCGATGGCCTGCTGGCCTTCCTTCGCAACGCCAAGGCCGAGGGCAAGTCGGTGGCCGCTTATGGCGCTGCGGCCAAGGGCAATACGCTGCTGAATTTCTGCGGCGTCGGCACCGATCTCATCGACTATGTGGTGGACCGTAATCCCCACAAGCAGGGCCACTTGCTGCCGGGCAGCCACCTGCCGGTGCATGCCCCCGAGAAGCTCGGCGAGACCAAGCCGGATTACGTGCTGATCCTGCCCTGGAACATCAAGGACGAGGTGGTGGCCTCCAACGCCGCGGTGCGCGGGTGGGGCGGGCAGTTCGTGATCGCCGTGCCGGAACTGACGGTGTTGCAATGAAGATCAGCCCGACGCGGATCGCCGGCGTGATGGAGGTGGAGATCAGCCCGGTGGCTGACGAGCGCGGCCTGTTCGCGCGCACCTTCTGCGCCGAGACCTTCGCGGGCCATGGCATGGCGGATCGCTTTCCGCATCAGAACACGTCCTTCAATCCCCGCCGCGGCACGCTGCGCGGCCTGCATCTGCAAGCCGAGCCCAGCCCCGAGGCCAAGCTGGTGCGCGCAACGCGCGGGCGCGTGTTCGACGTGGCGGTGGACCTGCGGCCCGGATCCGCCACCTATCGCGCCTGGACGGCCTTCGAACTCGACGCCGACCGGCGCAATGCCATCTACATTCCGGCGGGCTGTGCCCACGGCTTCCTGACCCTCGATGACGACAGCGAGGTCTTCTACCTCATGTCGGAAACCTATGTGCCTGCGTTGGCCCGCACCTATCGCTGGAATGATCCGGCGTTCAGCGTGGCCTGGCCTTTCGAGCCGGTCATCATTTCGGCGCGCGACGCCGCTGCAGAGGATTTTTCGTCATGAACGCCCCCCTCGAGCCCGTAGTGCTGGACGCCGATGCTGCGGCCGTCAGCCCCGTGGCGCCCGCTGAGATCGTGCTCAGCATTTGCATCCCGACCTACAATCGCGCGCACTTCCTGGAGCATCTGTTCCCGCACCTGCGCGAAGCCTGCGCCACCTTCGACTTCACCTGGGAGATCGTGGTGTCCGACAACTGCTCGCCGGACAATACGGCGGAAGTGGTGGAGCGCTTCCGCGCCGAGGGCATGCCGATCCATTACTACCGGCAGAACGAGAACAAACCAGCCTCCAACATCCTCTCCGTCTATCATCGGGCGCGCGGCAAGTACGTGGTCTATGTGGCGGATGACGATCTGATCATCCCCGAAGCGCTGGCCGACAATGTCCGCTTCATGATGGCCAATCCGGAACTGCGCGCCTGCTACACGCCGTGGGAAGTCTGGGACGACCTCAACAAGGTGTCCGGCGGCATGTTCTATCAGCAGTCCGAGAAGGAAATGATCTTCGCTCCGGGACAGGAGCTGGATCTGTTCGGTGCGCTGGTAAAGGATCACATCTTCCCTGAAATCGTGATCTATCGCGCGGATGCCGCCCGCAGCATCGTGACGGCCCCTCGCTTCTGCTACTGGGCCTTCTCCTATCTGACCGGCGTGATCGCCGACGGGCCTGTGGCGTTGCGCGACGTGCCATTCTATCGCTCGGTCACATTGACCCCCATCGTGAGCAATCGCGGTCAGGCCGGTATCGACGGCGCCATGAGCGACTGGGACAGCTATCGCGGCGGTCTCGAATACATGATCTTCGGCTTCCTGCGCCGGAATAAGCTCGTGCCGGGCGCGGACTTCCGCACCATGGTGCGGGATCTGGCCGATCATTTCGTGTCCATCCGCCTCAAGGTGGCGCTGCGCCTCTGGCTTGCCCGCAAGGATTACAGCCGGGCTTACGAGATCGTCGTTCGCTTGCAGCACCTCGATCCGTCGGCTTTCGCCGATCTGCAGATCCCTGAAAATCTGGCGTTGCTGGTGATGGCGCAGACAGTGGCGCGCCTCGCCAACGGCGTTGCGGAAGTGGAGCGCGTCGTCGTGGCCGGCGTCGAGGACGGACAGGCATTGGGTGGCCTGTTCCGCGATGCCGGGCTGGAGCGACGCATCCTCGTGGTGCCGCCGCCGAAGGCGCCGACCGAGAAGAACCTGCGCACCTCGCTCGTCTTCATCGCCGACGAAAGTCTGCGCCAGCAATTTGTGGAGCAGGGTTACGAGCCCAACCTCATCATGAGCGAGCGCGAGTTCGGGGCGAGCGTCCTGCTCTGACGAGGACCGACGGGAAAGATCGGGGGCGGGTGGCGGACACGCTGCCCGCCCTTTTTGTTCCTGGCTGGTGCAGCAAGCCGTGCATAGAAAAAGGCCGGTGCCACATTGGCACCGGCCTTTCCGTTTCGGATATCCATACAGCCTCAGGCGTCGAGCCAGACCAGATCCAGCCCTTCGCGCTGGAGCACCGGCACCTGCGCAACGATGGCACGGGCCTTGTTCGGGTTGAGGCCGATGAAAGCCACCTCCACCGCGTCCGGCATGTCGGCCGGCTTCACGACGGGGCGGTCGAACATGAGCGAGCCCGCGAGGTTCGGATTCTGGTCGAGGAAGGCGGCGACGGAGACCCGCTCGCCCAGCCGGCTGGCGATCCACGCGCCGTAGAAACCGGCACCGTAGACCGCGGCCCGCCGTCCGGTGTGATGGTGGGCGGCGGCATCCATCCGCTGTACCGCGCCGGTCCAGAAGTGGCAGGCTTCCGTTGCGCGCGCGGCGGTTTCCTTGACATCGTCGGCGGCGACCGTCGCATCGCTGGTCTTGCGCGCGGTGGCGAAGAAGGCGCCGGGGAAGGAGGCCGCATCGCAAGTCTCCAGCACGAGGCCCGCTTCCGCGAAGGCGCGCGCAAGAGAAGGTGCGGTGAAGTGATTGAGATGATCAGCCACGATCATGTCGCCGGGATTGGCGATAGCGTCGGGTACCGAGATCAGCACACGACCGCCGGTCTTCAACAGGCCATGGATCGTCTTCAGGAACGGCACCGGATCGGCCACGTGCTCCAGCACGAAGTGGCTCATCACCGCATCGAACGCCCCGGCCCAGTCGGCCGGCACGTCATAGGTGGCCTGTGCGGCCGCCGGCACCCATCCGTCCCAGGCGGCGACATAGTCGGCGGAGACGTCGAACACGGCAGGCTTCAGGTCCGGGCGCTTTGCCATCATATGGCGCAGCGTGGTGGCCTTGGCCGCGCCATAGTCGAGCAGACGCGCGCCTTCCGGCAGGTCCAGCAGACGGAGCGCGATGCCAGCCTGATGCTGGGTGCGGTAGATGGGCGTGCCGTCGGCCGCGACAGCGAACAACTGGTCGTGGTCGTCCGAGGCCAGCGAGATGCGATAGCCGGTATCGTAGAAGGCCTTGATATCAGGCAGATCAGGGCTCTGCACATGGCTGCAGCCCTCGCAGACGAAAACTTCGGTGGGCACGGGCATCAGCGTCATGATCGAGGTCATGGCCGGCGCCTGTGCCGCATAGGCCGGCGCGCCAAGCGGCGCGCCGCAGACACGGCAGGCGATCATGCCGCCTCTCCGCGCTTGGCCACCAGCTCCGGCAGGATGTCGGCGAACTTGGTGCCGGCGGCGAACGAGCCACGCCAGCCGATGCGGGTGCCCACCTCGTCGGCGAAGTTGAAGTAGCGGAACTGGATGGTCCAGCGCGGGGTCTTCGACTTGTTGTGGCCGCCCTGATGCAGGGTCAGGAAGTCCATGAGCACCAGATCGCCGGGGGTGGTGAGCGGGGCCACGATCTTGTACTTGGCGAGACGCTCCTGCTCGCGGTCGAGGTGGAGCGCATAGGCTCCCGAGGCGCCGACGCCCTTGTCGTCCTCATAGACCGGCACCACGCCCTCCGCATGGGAGCCCTCGGCGATCTCCACCGGGCCCATGTCCGCGGTCAGCGGCAGCAGCGGGGTCCAGAAGACGATGCCGTCGAGGCTGCGCAGCTGGGAGGGGAATTCCTGATGCCAGTGGGCGCGGAACTTCTCCTCGCCCGGATTGTCGATACGCATGCCATAGCCGCCGGCGGCGATGCCGGGCACGCTGTTCTCGCGCAGGGCGCGGAACACGTCGTCGTTGCGCAGGCAGGTCACGAGACGCATGAAGGCCGGGATCTGCTTCACGGCATCATAGACCTCGCCGCCCCAGGCACGGTTCTTGGCGATGAGCGCGGGGTAGGCGAGGGTCATGGCCTCGTGCGGCGTGCCGGTGGGCGCGGCCACGTCATACTTGCGGCAGATCTGCTCCATGATGACGCGGATGCCCTCATGGATGGGAGCGACCTCCGTCTTGGGATCATAGAACTGGTGCAGAACGGTGTAGCCCTGCTGCGCGAACTGGGCGCGCTGCTCGGCGGGGACGATGGACGTGTCAGTCATGGGTTTCCCTCCGCTGTTCCAGAAACGGTCGCCACGGAATGGTGGCGGGCTTCAGATAGGTGCGGGCCTCCGGCCCGGTGTGTGCGATGAGATCGAGGATGGTGACATAGGGGGTGAAGGCACCCTTGCCCTGTGACCATGGTGTAAGGCTGTACGCCATGTACTCCACGCCCACCCCCGCAGCCTCGAAGGCGACATGATCGAGATAACGGGCGGCGCCATGCCCGGTGAGATAGCGCGTGCCATCCTGACTGCGCACGAGGTCGAGCACGCGCTGCCACGAGACACCTGCCACATCCATATGCGTGGTGCGGGCAATCCTGCGGTCAGAGCCGATGCCCAGATAACGCGCCGGCTCCTCGATGCTGGCAATCAGCAGCTCGCACAGTCCCTCATGGGCATAGACCGCATCGAACACGCCGAGGGCGTCGTCGCGATGGGGGGCGTCGGCGAGCGACTGGGCGAGCAGCGCGCGATGCGCCGCCTTCCAGTCGCCGTCGGTGGACTGCAGTTCGGCGATGGGCTGGAAGCTGCCCTTGCCGGCGAGCGGGATGGTCATCCAGCGCCGATCGTCGCCATACTTCACCTGAATGCGGTTGGTGAAGCTGCCTTTCGAGAACTGGGCGTCGTCCAGATAGAGATAGGCATCCGCCAGCATCAGCTGTTCGAAGAACCCCGGCCAGGGGAACAGCATGGGCTGGGTGATGACAACCGTGGTCATGATCCGTCGCCATTGAGGTGCCGCTGTAGCAGCACCACGTCATAGGTCGCGTCCACGTCGCGGAAATGCTGGTCGATGAGGCCCACGGGCCGGAAGCCGACCGCATAATTCATCTTCAGCGCCGCTTCATTGTCGGCCCGGATCTCGGACAGCATCTTGGTCAGGCCAAGCTCCCGGCCCGCATAGTCCACCAGCAGCCAAAGCGAGGCCCGGCCGAAGCCCCGGCCGCGTGCGGAGCGAGCCAGCGCGATGCCGCCATATCCCACGCGATTGCGGCGATGGACCTGGCTCACCTGCGCGTAGCCCACGGCCGCATCGGTGGCCGCATCGGCGATGACCCGGAAGCCGCCTCCGGCCTCCGCGCAGCGGCGCTCGATCCAGCCGCGCACGGCGGCATCGTCCGTAGCCTCCGGCACGGTGAGCAGCAGGGATTGCATCTCCCGGTCACGGCGCATCTCGGCGAGGGTGGCGAAGTCTTCGCCGCGCACCTCGCGTAGGATCACGCGCCCGTCGTGCCCGGTCTTGTCCGCGATGATCACGCCTTGATGCATCGCGTGTACCCACCGGGGGAGCTGGACATGACCAGCTTGCCATTGATCACCGGATCGACTTCGAAACGGTCCGTCTCGCCGAGATAGGTCTTCAGCGCCGTCAGCGGTTCGTCGCCGGGATGCCAGATCTTGGAGCGCTTGGTGGGGGTCTGGGAGGCATCGATGCGGCCGAGCAGCGTGTCGGCCACCACCAGATACTGGCCTTGCGTCACCAGCGGACCATAGTGGCGCAGTTCGTCCAGCACATGGTCGCGGCTATGGTCGCTGTCGAGCACCACCATCACGGAGGCGCCCGCCGGAATGCTCGCACGCACCTTGGCCATGGTCTCGGCCGAGGTGGAGGGGCCCTCGATCAGCTCGATGCGAGATGCCATGGGGTGCTTCTCGATGGAGTCACGGTTGTGCGCGCGGATGTCGATGTCCACGCCCACCACCTTGCCCTTGCCGATGAGCTGCAGCATGGCGGCCATGAAGATCATGGAGCCGCCACGGGCCACGCCGGTCTCGATGATGACGTCCGGCTTGGTGGCCCAGATCACTTCCTGCGTCGCCATCACGTCGGCGGGCATCTGGATGATCGGCACGCCCATGAAGCTCCAGAGGTAGGAGTAATCATAGGTATCCAGCTCGTAGAGCGCGGACGTGACCTTCTTGAAGGTCGCCTCGTCCTGCCCGAGCGCCAGGCACATGTCGCGCTTGTGCGCCTCGAACTCGATCCGATCGTCTTTGATCATCTGGGTCATTCCGCCGCCACACGATGCGTCCGGCCGCCCGCGAGCACTTCGCGGAAGGCGGCACAGACGAGGTCGACCTTGTCTTCGGTCATGTTGTAGCCCGACGGCAGGTTGATGCCGACGCGCGCGATGAACTGCCCGCAATCGTGCGCCGTCACGAAGCGCTTGGCTTCGGGAAGAGTATCGAAGGCGGGAAGGGTGGAGAGGGGCGAGAAGAAGGGCCGGGTGTCGATGTTCCGGCTGTTCATCTCGGCCATGAGCGAGAACTTATCGAAGCCATAGGCTTCGCAGGGGATGGCCGTGACCATCCAGTAGGAATTCTCAACGCCCTCGGGCTGGACGTTCAGGGTGAGGCCGTCCACGTCCGACAGGCGCTCGTGATACCAGGAGAAGATCGCGCGCTTGTGGGCGATGAGGGCGTCGATGCGCTCCATCTGCGCGATGCCGAGCGCGGCCGTCACCGCATTCATGCGATACTTGAAGGCGATCTCGTGGTTCTGGAAAAAGCGGTCGCCCGGGTTGCGGCCGTGATCGCGCAGGAACAGCACACGCTCATTGAGTTCCGGGTCATCGGTAACGAACATGCCACCTTCGCCGGTGGCTACCGTCTTCGAGCCGTGGAAGGAGAAGGCCGCCGCCCGACCGAAGGCGCCGGCACGGCGCCCGTTCAGGGACGAGCCGAGGGCTTCGGCGGCATCTTCCACAAGGTGCAGGCCGTGACGATCGGCGATGGCCTGCAGCGCCGGCCAGTCGCACATGGAACCGTAGAGATCGACGCCGAGGATCGCCTTGGTGCGTGGGCCGATGGCCGCTTCCACGGCGGCAGGGTCGATGCACCAGGTATCGGGCAGGATGTCGACCAGGATCGGGGTCGCGCCGAGATGGACAATGGGAGCAACGGACGCGATCCAGGTCACGTCCGGAACGATCACCTCATCGCCGGGGCCGATGCCGAGCGCGGCGAAGATCAGATGAAGGGCGGACGTGGCATGGGGCACGCTCACCGCGTGGCCGACACCCACATAGTCGGCCATCATCTTCTCGAAGCGCGCATTGTAAGCGTAATGGTTAGAATACCACGCGGTCCGCGCCGCTTCAGCCGCCAATTCGGCTTCCCGCTCGGTGATCGAAGGGCCGGCAACAGGAATGCGCTCGGTCGAAATGATCATGTCCGCCTCGCTTTGGCGCATCTAGCCTGCCCTTGTTAGGAGGACAGGCTTGCTTGAAGCCGACTTGACATTGGTTATCGCACTGCAAACCAAGGGACGACTGGTTGCGCCCGCGCATGAAGCCGGTCGATGCTGCGGGACACGCCCTGCGCGGCCTCCTTGAGCATGGTCGGCAGAGGGCGCGGATGGCTCATTCTGCCACCTAAGCGGCCGGGTGGCAGCCTCATAAATCCAGTCCACCGAAGGGGCCGTACTTGAGTAGGTCGGCCGTTGCATCTTCTTCGGTCGGCACGAAAGGTCCCGGGGAGAGCCCCATAGCAAGCGCGGCCGCAATGATGCCGGATGGTCCATTTATCCGATCGTAACGTTGGTTGTTGGCCGCAAGGCCGGCGAAAGCCATGACATGCAAGGTAAAAAGCTATGACGATGCCGAGCCGAATGCGGCCGGTTGCTGGGGCAGGATACGCTATGCGAGGCCATCCGGCGGCAGGACCGCACCATTTCCCATTGCCGGGGAGGACCGGCTGATGGGGCGGCTTGCCATGGCCCGCCGCTTGCGGCTCGTTTCCAACTCCCTTGTTGCCCGACACTTTGATCAGTTGCCTTCGGTGGCGGCGGCACAGGAACTGCTGCGCGTGGCCAATGCCCGCGCGCCTGCCGGTGTGCCCGCACTGCCGGGCGAGCGTGCGCTCTGGCTCTACGGCGCTGGCGAAAGCGGCAAGCGCGCCCGCAAGCAGCTCGATGCGGTGGGACAGGCCATCGCGGGCGTGATCGACGCCAATGCCGCTTCCTATGCCAGTGATCCCGATTGGGCGGGCATTCCCGTCTGCATCCCCGATGGCGTGCCGGAGACGGTGCGGGCCGCGGCGCTGATCGCGGTGGCGACGGGGGACAGCCCCTACGTGCCGCTGGAGAGCGAACTCATCGCGGCCGGCTGGGTCAATTGCGTGCCCTTCGATGACGTGGCCGAAGCTTTCCGCGACCGGAACCCCGATAGCGATGGCTGGTTCGCGGCCGCCCTGACGGCCGAGGAACTGGCGCTCGCCGACGAGGTTCTGGCCGGTTTCGCCGATGCGGATTCCAGTGCTCACTATCTGCGCTTCGCCGCCTGGCGGCTGGCGCGGCAGGAATGGGATTTCGCCGCCGCGCCCGTGACGCTGCAGGACCGTTTCTTCATCCCCGAGATCGCCGCCGTGCTGCGCAAGGATGAGCGCTTCCTTGATGCAGGCGCGCACCATGGCACGGTGACGGCCCGCCTGCTGGCGGAGACGGCGGACACCGTCTCCATGATCTGGGCCGTGGAGCCGGATGCCGCCAATCGCGCCGTTCTGCAGGCTTATGTGGACGGGCTGGGGCTGGATCTGCGTGCGCGCATCCGGGTTCTTGACGCCGTGATCGGTGCGCGGGCGGAAGCGGCCCATTTCCATGATGGGCTGGGGGAGGCCTCGCAGGTTGCGGTGACGGGGCAGCGGATGCGCGCCTCCATTCCGCTTGACGGGCTCGCCATCGACCCGACCTTCATGAAGCTGCATCTTGAGGGCGGGGAACTGGCTGCCCTGCAAGGCGCGCGGGAGACACTGCGCCGCCGCCGCCCGATGATCGCGCTGACCGTCTATCACGACGCCGCCGGCCTCATCGAGACGCCGCACTGGCTGATGCGAAACCTGCCCGATTACGCCGTGCTCATGCGCACCCACAGCTGGTGTGGCACTGGCGCTGTGCTTTACGCCATCCCCAAGGAACGGACCGCCCAATGACCGTTTTCGCCCAGGCCAGCCGCTTCATCATGGATCTCGGTATGAACCGGGGCGATAACACCGCTTACTATCTGGCCCGTGGCTATGAAGCGGTCGCAGTGGAGGCCAATCCCGAGCTGGCGGCTGGCGCACGGACGAGGTTCGCCAAGGAGATCGCCGCGCATCGCTTCACTCTGGTCGAGGCGGCGGTCTGGGAAAAATCCGGCACCGTGACCTTCCATGTGAACGACGCCAATGATCACTGGAGCAGCGTGGAGGTGGGGCTGGCGACGCGGGCGAACTCGCCGACCCACGCGCTGGAAGTGGCGGGCCTCACCCTGGGCGACCTGTTCGAGAAATACGGCACGCCGCTTTATCTCAAGGTGGGCGTGGAGGGCGTGGACCTCACTGTGCTGAAGCAGTTACAGAGCCAGGTCATCAAGCCGCTCTATGTGAGCGTCGAGGATTGTCCTTTCGGCCTCGCCTGCATCGAGGCCCTCGCAGATGCGGGCTATGACGGCTTCAAGATCGTCGATCTCTCGCATGTGACGGACATGCACGATCCGCACCTCGATCATCATTTCCCAGCCGGATCAACCGGCCCCGTCAGCGACAGTCTGCCGGGGCGCTGGATGGGGCAGGCAGCTTTTGAGCAGCTGTATACCTCCACGGTGCGTGACCGCACCGGCCGGTTCCTGGCCCCCGCCGGGCGGGAATTCCACCTGCACGCCACCAAGCTCTGACAGCACCGATGTGGCACGCGCGGGAACTGCGCGCGCGCATCTTGCATTGATCTGCCGTCATCAAGATGAGGCTCGCTGGCGTCGGCGGTCGATGCCGTTCGGCCGCCGCACTTTCCTCGCACTGTGGCCCCTTAACAGCACTGCGGCACGGTATTGGGTGTTGCATGCCCGCCGTTTGGACTGATAGCGGGAATATACCTTCCAGAATAATGTGCGAATCAAGAAAGACGGCCATGAGTTCGGTGCCCAAGTCCCGCGCCATGCGCAGGATTCAGTATGCGGCTCTTCCCTATCGCCAGCGGCAGGATGGGGAGGTGCAGATTCGCCTCATCACCTCTCGCGAGACACGCCGCTGGGTGATCCCGAAGGGCTGGCCGATGAAGGGGCTGAGCCCGGCGAAGGCCGCCGCGCGCGAGGCCTATGAAGAGGCCGGACTGCTCGGCAGCATCGCGACCGAGCCGGTCGGCATGTATTCGTACGAGAAGCGCCTGACGCTGCAGACCGTACCGTGCGACGTCATGGTGTTTGCGCTCAAAGTGAAGCGCTACATGAAGAAGTGGCCGGAGCGTGCGGAGCGTTTCGGTTTCTGGTTCTCAATCGAGAGCGCCGCGGCAGCGGTGCAGGAAGAGGAACTGAGCCAGCTCATTCTCGCCTTTGGTGCCATGATGGCTGAGCGCTTCGCCCAGAAGCGCTCGCGTGCGCCCCTCGCCGTCGAGACCATGGATGCGGAAGACGAACTGCCGGTGGTCCGCAGCAAGCGGGGCGTGAAGATTCCGCCGAAAGGGCATTCAAAGAAGGCGGAGAAGCAGGCGAAGGCTGTAACTGCCAAGCGCGCCGGCGTGTCGGCATCCGGGGTGGATGTGACCCGCGCCGAGACGCCGGCCCCTGTCAAATCGGTGGGTGGCAAGTCTGCGGGCGGCAAGTCTGCGGGTGGCAAGTCTGCGAAGGCGAGGTCCGCAAAAGTCATCGTGGAGACGCGCCCCGAGCCGAAGCGCAAGGCGGCGAAAATGGATATCGCGCCTGCCGTCCGTCCGGGAAAGAGTGGGAAGGCCGGCACTGCTGCCGCATTGAAGGCCGGCAGTAAGGCAGATCAACTCAAGCCGAAGCGTGGCAAGGCCGGGATGGCGGCGGCGGATCAGGGGACGGTTGCGGAAGGGACCACGGAAAAGGCCATGGTCCCGGCCAAGGCCAAATCTCCGGCCAGGACGAAGCCGGAGGTCCGGATCAAGCCTGAGGCGAAAGCGAAAGCCAAGGCCAGACCCAAGGCAGAAACCAAGCTTCAGCCGCAGACGAAGGCCGAGTCGGCTCCGAAGGCGAAGTCATCCGCCAAGGCCAAGTCGCCCACCAAAGCCAAGGCCAAGGATGCGGCCAAGGGCAAGGCAAAGGGCCAACGGGCCATGCCCATGGGGGCTGCGGGTGATTGGCAGGTGGAGGAACTTGTCCATCTCCCGCCGGGCCTGCGCATCTCGCCCACGCGGCATTGATCGTCCGCGGATTAACGCGAGACCGCGCTTCATCGTCCCAGACGCTTCAGAGCGTCCGTTGCCAGAGCCCGCGTCAGATCGGCGGCGGGCAGGCGTTGGGCGAGGCGGACAGCTTGCCCGCACCACAGATTGGTGAAGTCGTCGTGTCCCTCCGCCTCGGCCTTGGCCTTCAGCGGGGCGAGGGCGGTTCCGGCTTGCGGGAAGGCGGGCGCATCGGCGGACAGGGGGCCGATGTCTGCCATCAGACGGTTCATGATCCCGCGCGCCGGCCGGCCGGTGAACAGATTGGTGAGCGCCGTATCCGCATCACCCGCGCCCTCCAGCGCGGCCCGATGGAGGGCTGAAATCTTCGTTTCCGGGCTCAGCAGATAAGCGGTGCCCACCTGCACCGCGGCCGCCCCGAGGGCGAAGGCGGCGGCGATACCCCGGCCATCGGCAATGCCGCCCGCGGCGATCACCGGCACGGACACCGCGTCGGCGATTTGCGGCACGAGAGCGAAGGTGCCGACCTGCCGGCTCATGGCGCCGATGACATCTGCATCGAGAAACGTCGCGCGGTGTCCGCCGGCTTCCACGCCCATGGCGATGATGGCATCGACGCCGCGCGTCTCCAGCCAGCGTGCCTCCGCAACTGTCGTGGCGGAGGAGATGACCTTGGCGCCTGTGGCCTTCACGCGCGCCAGCAGAGGCTCTGAAGGCAGGCCGAAATGGAAGCTCACCACTTCCGGCCGGACCTCCTCAACCACGGCACAGAAGGCGTCATCGAAGGGGGCTCGCCCGGCACCGGGGGGAATGGCCTGCGGGTCGAGGCCAAGCCCGGCGTAATAGGCGGCAAGGCGCGCGCGCCATGCCGCCTCGCGATCCGGATCCGGCGTGGGCACCGCATGGCAGAAGAAATTGAGGTTCAGCGGCTTGCGGGGAAGGGCAGTGCGCACGCGGGCAACATCGGCGCGAAGCTGGTCGGGCGTGGACTGGGCGGCGGGCAGGGCCGCCAGTCCACCCGCCTGCCCAACGGCGATGGCGAGCTCCGGCGTGCCGGATCCGGCCATGGGGGCGAGGAGGATCGGCACGTCGATGCCGAACAGATCGAGGAGGCGGCGATCGGGCCAGGATGCGGTGTCGGGCATGGCGAAAACCTCGGGGCGCGGGCCTCGCCCGCTTCCGTTCCATTATGCACGAGGCATCCATCACTAGAAGTGAAAGAAAATGATGATACCATTCTCTCATGATGATGGAATTGCGCGACTTCCAATTTCTTGAGGCCGTAGCCGACACCGGCAGCGTCACCCGCGCGGCAGATCGACTGGGCTGCGTGCAATCCAATGTCACCACACGGCTGAAGAAGCTGGAGGGCCGGCTCGGCCAGAAGCTGGTGGAGCGGATCGACGGGCGCATGGTGCCCACCGCCGCGGGGCAGCTGGCGCTCGATTATGGCGGGCGCATCCAGCGGCTTGCGGCCGAGGCGGAAGGCCAGTTGCGGGCGGCAGGCGAGGCATGGCCGCCGGTACGGCTCGGTGTGATGGAGACCACGGCGGCGGTGCGCCTGCCGCCGCTCCTCAAGCGCGTGCGGATGGACATGCCGGGCTTGCGCCTCGGTCTCCACACGGGGACGAGCGGCGACCTGATGGCGGACCTCCGGCGCGGCACGCTGGACCTCGCCTTCGTGGCGGAAGACGCAGCGGACCCGCGCTTCGAGGCGGCGCCGCTCTGGGACGAGCATCTCGTGGAGGTGCGCGGCACGGGCGAGGACGTGGACGCGGCGCTGGTGGTCTTCCGCGAGGGGTGCAGCTATCGCGAGCGGGGGCGGGAGGCGCTGGGGGACCGGCCGCTGATGGAACTGGGCACGTTGGACGGCATCATCGGCTGTGTTGCGGCTGGGCTGGGCGTAACCCTGCTGCCGGAGGCGGCGGTGGAGCGCTGGGTGCGGTTGGGAGAGATCACCACACACGCCCTGCCGCCGGAGCAGGCCCATGTGCGCACTCTGGCGCAATGGCGGCGGGGCTCCCCGGCGGAGAGGTCCATAGAGGCTCTTGTCGCGGCAGTGCGCGAGGGCTGAGCCGCTCCAGAGCATGTCCGGCTTTGATTGCTTCGCAATCCAAGCGACAAGACATTCTCTATCAATGAGTTGGAGTGTTTCCGTGTTTCCCTGAAACACGGAAACACTCTAGGACAAGACTTCCGGCGCGCGTGCGTAGCTTGCCGCGCGGATGAAATCCGCGAGGCGTTGGGCGCCTTCGCGGATGGGCCCCACATTCTGGATTTCCAGATCCGCATCCAGCGGGACATCGGGCGCGCGGGCAAGACGCTCGCGGATATCGTCCTCGCTCTCGCGGCCGCGTGCCGCGAGGCGTACGGCGCGCACCTCGGGCGGGGCGGTGATGTGGACGACCGACAGGCGGGAGAAGCGCTTGCGCGCCTCGGGCAGGGTGGCACGGGAGCCGTTGGCCATTACAGTGCGGCCTTGCGCCAGCGCTTCCGCGACCTCCGCTCCCAGTGCATAGGCAAGGCCATGAGCCCGCCACGCGAGCGGATAGCGCCCGGCGGCGAGTTCCGCCTCGAAGGTGGCGAGGTCCACGGGCTGGTGGTCCTCGCCGGTGGTGTCAGTGCGTGTCACGAGGCGACGGGCAACCAGCAGGTCGGTGTCTCCCGTCAACAGCCGGGCAGCCTCGGACATCAGCGTGTCCTTGCCGGCACCGGACGGCCCCACCACCAGGACGAGAGCGCCGGGGCCGAAGGGCGGCTTCAGGCTCGTGCCGCGCACAGGGCTCATGCCACGCGCTCGCCCTGCCGCCACACCGCGCGGGCGACAGGAATGTCGCCAGCCAGCGCCACGCGCACCAGATCGGCACGCTTGCCCACGGCGATCTCGCCGCGATCGGTGAGGCTGGCGGCATCGGCCGGGTTCTTCGTCACCATGCGGACCGCTTCCGGCAGGCTGATCTCAGGTGCGCGGCGCACGAGGTCGAACGGCGCCCAGAGCAGGCTCGCCGGCACATAGTCCGAGGACAGAATGTCCAGCAGGCCGAGCCGGGCCAGTTGCTCGGCCGAGGCATTACCGGTGTGGGAGCCGCCGCGCACCATGTTGGGCGCGCCCATGAGCACGCGGATGCCGGCTTCATGCGACAGGCGGGCGGCTTCTACCGTGGTGGGGAATTCCGCGATGGCGACGCCGTCGCCGATGGCCTCGGCCACATGCTCGGGGGTGGCATCGTCATGGCTCGCCAGCACGATGCGGTTGGGGTGGGCGAGCGCCACGAGGCCCTGCCGGTTCGGGCGGGCGAGGCGCTCATGATAGTCGAGCCGGGTCGCGACGATGACGTCCAGTTCCTCGTCGGTGATGCCGCTCTTCTTCTTGTAATAGGCGCGGAACTGCTCGGTGCAGGAGAACTGGCGCTGGCCGGGCGTGTGGTCCATGAGCGAGATCAGGCGCACGTCGTGGCCCGCGACGATGGCGGCGGCATCCTCCACCACGCTGTCGGTGGCGACCTCGCAGCGCAGATGCACCAGATGGTCGGCGCGCAGCACGCCGGACGCGCGGGCGGTGGCGAGCGCCTCCAGCAGGATGGGTGCATCGCCATCCATGCCCACCGCCTTCTTGTCCGGCCACACCCGCAGGCTGTCGAACACGGTGGTGATGCCGGAAGCGGCGATCTGCGCATCATGCGCCAGTACGGCCGAGACCGCGTTCCAGCGGACCTTGGGGCGGGGCGCCAGATGGCCTTCCACATGGTCCGTGTGCAGCTCGACGAGGCCGGGGAGGAGATAATCGCCCTCAAGGTCGATGGCGCCCGCGGGCACCGTGCCGGTGTCCACCGCGCGGAGCACGCGATCGGCCACATGGACGTGGCCTTCGAGGATGCTGTCGGCGAGAACGATGCGGGCATTGGCGAACACCTGTTCGCCGGTCTTGGCCTGTGACATGGAAAAAGTGTCCTTTGGGCGGATGACCTTCCGGTCTCAATTGGGGCGGGTGGCGAAGGCGGAGACATCCACCACCTCGTCCGCCACCGCATCGCGCGTGTCCGCGTCGTGGAAGATGCCGAGCAGGCCGGTGCCGCGCGCCTTCTTCTCAGTGATGAGGTCGATCACCACCTGCCGGTTCACGGCGTCCAGCGAGGCGGTGGGCTCGTCCAGCAGCAGCAGCGGCTGGCTGGAGATGAAGCCGCGCGCCACGTTCACACGCTGCTGCTCGCCACCGGAGAAGGTGGCGGGCGGCAGGCTCCACAGCCGCTCCGGCAGGTTGAGTCGGGCCAGCAGGTCGCGGGCCTTCAGGCGGGCCTGGTCGGGCGCCACGCCCTCCGCCATCAGCGGCTCGGCCACCACGTCGAGGGCGGAGACGCGGGGGATGACGCGCAGGAACTGGCTCACATAGCCGATGCGGCGGCGGCGCAGGTCCAGCATTCGGCGGGGCGCGGCATGGGCCACGTCCACCGGGCCGTCCTCGTCCGCCAGCCAGATGGCTCCGGTGTCGGTGCGGTAATTGCCATAGACCATCTTGAGGATGGAGCTTTTGCCGGCGCCGGAGGGGCCGCCCAGCGCCACGCAGGTTCCGGCGCGGACTGAAAAGCCTGCGCCGTCCACCACCGGCAGGCGGGTGCCGCCGCGCAGGTGCAGCGTGAAGGCCTTGGCGAGGTGTTCCACGCGCAGCAGCGTGCCGGCGGGCAGGGCGGGGGGCAGCGGCGTCGCCGCCTGCTGGGGAGCGGTGTGGAGCGTCATGCGGCAAGCACCGAGGAGACGAGGAGCTGGGTATAGGGCTCGCGTGGATCGTCGAGCACCTGATCGGTGAGGCCCTCCTCGATCACCCGGCCTTCCTTCATCACCATGATGCGGTGGGAGAGCAGGCGGGCGACCGCGAGGTCGTGGGTGACGATGATGACGGCGAGGCCGAGGTCCGCCACCAGCGAGCGGATGAGGTCCAGCAGGCGCGCCTGCACCGAGACGTCGAGGCCGCCGGTGGGCTCGTCCATGAAGACGAGGCGCGGCTTGGTGACGAGATTGCGGGCGATCTGCAGGCGCTGGCGCATGCCGCCGGAAAAGGCGCGCGGATCATCGTCGATGCGGTCCGGCTGGATTTCCACGCGGGAGAGCCAGTCGATGGCTTCGTTGCGGATGCCGGCATAGTTGCGCCAGCCCACCGCCATCAGCCGCTCGCCCACATTGCCGCCGGCGGACACTGCCATGCGGAGGCCCTTCTCCGCATGCTGGCGCACGAAGCCCCAGTCGGTGCGCAGCAGCAGGCGCCGCTCGCCTTCGGTGAGGGCGGACAGGTCGCGCATCTCGCCGTCGCGCATGCGGTAGTGGATCGCGCCGGCAGAGGGCTCAAGTTCAGTTGAGAGCAGGCCGAGCAACGTGGACTTTCCGGAACCGCTCTCGCCCACGATGGCGAGCACTTCGCCGGCATGGAGGGTGAGGGAGACATCGCGGCAGCCGAGGCGGGCGCCGTAATAGCGGGTCAGGCCCTCGGCGACGAGAAGGGGGGCATCGTCTGTCATTGCGCAGCCTCCAGAGGCGCGGCGGGGGGAATGGCCTCGCCCTCGGGGGACAGGTCCACATGCAGGCTCACGCCGTGGCGGCGGAAGCCGAGGTTCTCGTAGAACTGATGGGCCTTCACGCGCTTGGCGTTGGAGGAGAGCACCAGCTTGTAGCAGCCTTTCCCGGCAGCCTTGCGCATGGCGAACCGCATCATGACGCCGCCCACGCCGCCGCCCTGCCGGGTAGGCGAGACCACCACGTCCTCCACGATGGCGGAAGGCGCGCCGAGATGGCCGAGATTGTCCATCACCAGCAATGCGAAGGTGCCGACCACCTCGCCTGCGTCCTCGGCCACATAGAGCACGTAGTCGGGATAGCGGGCGAAGCGGGCGAACAGGGCCTTCGCTTCCTCCAGCGGCAGCACCTTGCCGTCGTCCATGCCCGGCTGGGCATAGAGCGCCATCACGGCGGTGAGGTCCTCTTCGGTGGCAGGGCGGATGGAGAGGGCGCTCATTCCGCCGCCTCCGGCAGCGCGCTCATCTCGCCGCGATGGCCTTCCGCCTGCCGCGTGTTGCAATAATCCGTGTCCGAGCAGACGAACATGCGCCCGCCGCGATCATCAAGGATCACTTCGTCCAGATAGACGCCGGTCGCAGCGCACAAGGCGCAGGGTTTGGCGAAGTGCTGAACCTTGAAGGGATGGTCCTCGAAATCCAGCGGCACCACCCTGGTGTGTGGCGGGATGGCATAGATGCGCTTCTCGCGCCCCGCGCCGAACAATTGCAGCGCCGGACTGTCGTCCATCTTCGGATTGTCGAACTTCGGGATGGGCGAGGGGTCCATCACATAGCGCCCGTCCACTTCCACCGGATAGGCATAGGTGGTGGCGATGTGGCCGTGGCGGGCGATGTCCTCATAGAGCTTCACATGCATGAGGCCGTAATCGGCCAGCGCATGCAGCTTGCGGGTCTCGGTCTCGCGCGGCTCGAGGAAGCGCAGGGGCTCGGGGATCGGCACCTGATAGACCAGCACCTGATGCGCCTGAAGCTGCTGCTCCGGCACGCGGTGGCGGGTCTGGATGACGGTGGCGTCCTGCGTGCGTGTGGTGGTGGCGACGCCGGGGGCCGTGGTCTCGAAGAAGCCCCGGATGGCCACCGCGTTCGTGGTGTCGTCCGAGCCCTGGTCGATGACCTTCAGTACGTCGTCCATGCCGAGGATGGCGGCCGTGACCTGCACGCCGCCGGTGCCCCAGCCATAAGGCATGGGCATCTCGCGGCTGGCGAAGGGCACCTGATAGCCGGGAATGGCGATGGCCTTCAGGATGGCCCGGCGGATCATCCGCTTCGTCTGCTCGTCCAGATAAGCGAAATTGTAGGTGATGGCGGGCATGCCGGCGGACGTCGAGGCCGTCTGGGTTTGTTCAAGCGCGGTCATTCGGCGGCCTCCTGCCGGGCGTCGCCATGGACGGGATCGGTGTGCTCGGCGCGCATGCGGCGCACGAGGTCGAGTTCGGCCTGGAAGTCCACGTAATGGGGCAGCTTCAGATGCTCCACAAAGCCGGTGGCTTGCACATTGTCGGAATGGGAGAGGACAAATTCCTCGTCCTGTGCAGGCGCGGACTGCTCCTCGCCCAGTTCCTTGAAGCGCAGGGCACGGTCCACGAGGGCCACCGACATGGCCTTGCGCTCGCTCTGGCCGAACACGAGGCCATAGCCGCGCGTGAACTTCGGCGGCTCGGCGGAGGAGCCCTTGAACTGCGTCACCATCTGACACTCGGTGACATTGATCGGCCCGAGCGGTACGGCGAAGCCCAGTTCCTCAACGAACAGCTCCACCTCCACCTCGCCGAAGCGGATCTCGCCGACGAAGGGATGGGTGCGGGCATAGCCGCGCTGGGTGGAATAGCCGAGCGAGAGCAGGAAGCCCTCGTCGCCGCGCGCCAGATTCTGCAGGCGCAGCGGCCGATCGGCGGGGAAGCTCAGGGGCTCGCGGGTGAGGTCGCGCGGATATTCGCCGGTTGAGGGTGCGGCCTCGATCAGGCCCTCGTCGCCGAGCAGGTCGGTGACGCGGGGCATGGGGGCGCCGTCTTCCGTCTCGGCGCGGGCCGGGGCGGGCGGTTCGGTGGTCGTGCCGGCCAGCGTCGGGTCCAGCAGGCGGTGGGTGTAATCGAAGGTCGGCCCGAGCACCTGTCCGCCGGGGATGTCCTTGTAGGTGGCCGAGATGCGGCGTTCGACGCGCATCTGCGCCGTGTCCACCGGCTCGCAATAGCCGAAGCGGGGCAAGGTGGTGCGGAAGGCGCGGACGAGGAAGATGGCCTCGATCAGATCGCCCCGCGCCTGCTTGATGGCGAGCGATGCCAAGGGGCGATCATAGAGCGAGCCTTCGCTCATCACCCGGTCCACCGCCAGCGTGAGCTGTTCGGAAATCTGGTCGATGCCGATCTCCGGCACCGATGTGTCGCCCCGCCGCGTCTCGGCAAGCAGGGCATGGGCGTTGCGGATGGCGGTTTCGCCACCCTTGACGGCCACATACATGGATCAGGCCTCCGCTGTGATGCGGGTGGAGCGCGGCAGGGCTGAGACCAGCCCCGACGTGGTGAAGAGGAGATCGACGCCCAGCGGGAACAGCAGCCGGTTGTCGGCCCAGCGGGTCGCGAAGTCCGCCGGCAAGGGCGTGGCGCCGAAGCTGCGCGTGCTCTTGATGCCGGGGCCTTCCAGCGTGAAGGGCGCATCCGAGAGCATGGTCACGGCGAGGATCAGAGTGGTGGAGCGGTCCGGATATTCGGGAATGCCCTGCGCAAAGTCGGTGAAGGGCGGGAGATTGCCCGGCTCGCGCACGAGGGCGAAGCGGGCGGCGGCGGGATCGTCCGTGATCGGCGCGCCGGTGTGGAAGCGCAGGAAATCCGCCACCCCCTTGTGTTTCGCCAGCATGGGATCCAGCCAGAGCGGCGTCTCGTAATCCGCCAGCGCCAGTGCAAGGGCCGCCATTTCAGGCGTGAGCGGGGCGGGGGGCTTGAGGTTGGTGGCCAGCGGCATGCGGTGGCCGGGCCGGGAGACGGCCCACATCACCGCCTTGAAGGTGGCCTGCGCCTCGCGCACCGGATCCGAGAAGCCAAGGGCCAGTTCGCTGGTGGAGGCGGCGGGCGTCTGTTCCGTGCTCATCAGTCCTCTCCGCGCACCATGGTGAAGAAATTGACCTTGGTGGCCTCGGTCTTTTCCCGCGCCACCAGCTCTTCCGCCGCAAGGCGTTCGCGCACCGGGGCAAGGGCTTCCTCCACCGCAGGGCGCAGCGCCGTGTCCTGCCACAGGGCATCGAGGATGGCGGCGGCCCGCGCACGCTCCGGCGCCCGGCCGAGCAGATAGGAGACGCCGGTGGCGCCGCCCTCGATGCGCACGGCGGCGCGGGTGACGGTGGCCTCACCCGTATTGAAGGCATCGCCGTCGCCGCCGATGCGGCCGCGCACCATGGCGAGGCCCACTTCCGCGGGGCGAAGATCGTGGATGGGAGGCAGGGGTCTGAAGCGCTCCACTGCCGAATTGAGTTCGTCGGCCGAAGCGTGGGCGAAGAGGCCCATCATGGCCTGCCGGGCTGCCACCTGTGCTGCCGCAGCGTCTTTCGCACTTAGGTCTTCCGCGCCCATCTCTTCCCCTTGGACGTGCTGCCGGGTCGGGTGCCGCTGACAAAAAACGGTCTCGACCGCTGCGTTAGACAGGAAAGGCTGTCGCCGCTTCCGTGTGTCGGCATATGGACAGTATTTGTATAAAAGTCTATACAAATGTGCAGCGCGCCGGACGAATTTGAAAAAGAGGGGAGCCGGCGGGGACGGGATGACATGATGGACGAGGTCGATCACGGGCCGATGACGGCGGGCGAAACCGCTGATGCACGGTCGGAAAGCGTGAAGCCGGAAGACGTGAAGCGCGGCAGCGGGGTGTCGCTCTGGAAGCAGATCGCCGAGACGCTGGAGGCGGAGATCGCCTCCGGCGCACGCAAGCCGGGCGCGCGCCTGCCGGTGGAGGCGGAACTGGCGGAGCGCTTCGGCGTCAACCGCCACACCGTGCGTCGGGCTTTGTCCGTGCTCGGGGAGCGGGGGCTGATCGAGGCCACCGCCGGGCGCGGCACCTTCGTGAAGGAGCCGCCGCTGCGCTATCCCATCGGCGCGCGCACGCGATTCTCCGAGATCGTGCTGGCCAGCGGGCGCGAGCCGCACGGCCGCTTCCTTGGTTCGCAGGTGGAGGATGCCAGCGTCGAGGTGGCGCGCGAACTTGGAGTCGCGCCGGGCACCAAGGTGCTGCGCATCGACACCACCCATGAGGCGGACGGCGTGCCCATCTCCTGCGGCTCGGCCTGGTTCGTCCATGCCCGCTGTCAGGATCTGGATCTCGTCTATGCGGCCACCGGTTCGCTGACGCGGGCGCTGTCCACCCTCGGCATCATCGATTTCCGTCGCAAGGAGACGCGCCTCACCGCCCGCGTGGCCGACGAGCGGGAGCGTGGACTCCTATCGCTTGCCATGGGACGGTCCGTCATGGTGGTGGAGCGCGTGGATGTGGACGTGGCGGGCGTGCCCTTGCAGTGGGGCCGCTCCAGCTTCGCCGCCGACCGCGTGCAACTGGTCATCAAGCCTTGAGAAGAAGCCCTGAGGAAATGTCATGAGTAGGATCGAGAGCGTCGAGCAGTTGCGGACCCACTACAAGGCGGTGAGCGTGCGCGCAGCACAGAAGGTGCTACCCCGCCTCGACAAGCATTGCCGCAGCTTCATCGGTCTCAGCCCGTTCGTGATGCTCGCCACCTCCAGCAAGGCCGGTGAGCTGGACGTGACCCCGCGCGGCGACCAGCCGGGCTTCGTCGGGATCGACGATGACGGCGCGACGCTCCTGCTACCCGACCGGCCGGGCAACAACCGCCTCGACAGCCTCACCAACATTCTGGAGCAGCCGGGCGTAGGGCTGATCTTCCTGATCCCCGGCGTGGACGAGACGCTGCGGGTGAACGGCACGGCCGAAATCCGCGCGGATGCGGACCTGCGCGCCCGTTTCGCAGTGGACGGCAAGCTGCCGACCTCGGTGCTGCGCATCACAGTGCGCGAGGCCTATCTGCATTGCGCCAAGGCCTTCATGCGTTCGAAGCTGTGGGATCAGCAGGCGCAGGTGGAGCGCTCCGTGCTGCCGACGCTGGGCGAGATGCTCCGCGACCAGATCGGCAATAGCGACGGCTTCGAGACGCAGGAACAGATGGTCGCCCGCTTCAAGCAGGCCATGTACTGACGGGCTTGAGACAGATGACCCACCGCCGTCAGGCGGTGGGCGCCTTGCGGCCGATGATGGCGAAGCGCAGGCGCGACGACACGAAGTCGATCGCCGCCACGGTGGCGAGGATCATCAGGATGATCACGCTCACCTGCTGCATCTCCAGAGTGCGGATCAGCTCCGTCAGATAAGCGCCGATGCCACCCGCGCCCACGATGCCGATGATGGTGGCCGAGCGGGTGTTGGATTCGAAGAAATAGAGCACCTGGCTGGCGATCACCGGCAGTACCTGCGGCACCAGCGCGAACCGCACCCGGTGCAGGGCGCTGCCGCCCGAGGCGGTTACGCCCTCGGAGGCCTTGCGGTCGGTGGCCTCGATGGCCTCCGAGAACAGCTTGCCGAAGGCCCCGAAATCCGCGCAGGCGATGGCCAGCGCCCCGGCGAAGGGGCCGAGGCCCACCACGTTGATCCACATCAGCGCCCAGATGAGCGTGTCCACCGAGCGCGAGACGTCGAACACCCGGCGCAGCGAGAAGTGGACGAAGATGTTCGGGATCACGTTCTTCGCCGCGAGGAAGGCGAAGGGGAAGGCCACCACGGCGGCGGTCAGCGTGCCGAGGAAGGCGATGGCCAATGTCTCGCCCAGCGCCTGCGCGAAGGCCGGCAGGCGGCCATGGGCATCGGGCGGAAACAGCAGCGAGAAGAACAGTCCGAGCCGGCTCAGGCCCGCCCACATGCGCTGCGGATTGAAGTCGAGCGCCCACAAGGCGAAGACCGCCATCGCGAGGATCGCGCCGACGAAGGCGGCGGCCTTGAGCCGGCCCCGGCCATTGGTGCGGAAGGCATCGGGATGGCGGGCGCGCAGGCCCTCCATGTCGGCGGCCAGGACGGGGCGGGGATCGAGTACGGAAGTGGTGTGGGAGGTCACGGGTGCTGGCCTCCGAAGAGCAGGCGATGGCGGACGTGCTCGGTCGCAAGATCAATGATGATGACGGTCGCGATGATCATGAGCAGCATGGCGCTCACGTCCGTGTAGTAGAAGTTGCGGATGGCGGTGAGGAATTCCTGGCCGATGCCGCCCGCGCCCACGAAGCCCAGCACGCCCGCGCCGCGCACGTTGATCTCGAACCGCAGCAGGCCGTACGAGGCGAAGTTGGACAGCACCTGCGGCACCACGCCGAAGCGCACCCGCTGCATCCAGCTGGCGCCGGAGGCGGCGAGGCCTTCCACCGGCTTCATATCGATATTCTCCACCACCTCGGCGAACAGCTTGCCCAGCGCGCCCGTGGTGTGGATGGCGATGGCCAGCACGCCGGGGATGGGGCCGAGGCCGAAAGCGAAGACGAAGATGAGCGCGAACACGATGTCCGGCACCGTGCGGCAGAATTCCAGATAGCGCCGGGTGACGAACAATACCGTCCGGCTGCGCACCAGATTGGCCGAGGCGAGGAAGCACAGGATGAAGCCACCGACGGCGCCCAGCAGCGTGCCGAGATAGGCCATGAGCAGGGTTTCGCCGAGCAGGCGCGCCCAGGTCTTCAGGTCCCAGTACCACGCGACGATGTCCGCGCGCGGGGTCTCGGCGGAGATGGTGGGGATGGTCTTCGCCAGATAATCGGTGAAATGGCCGATGTTCTTCAGCGCCGCCGGGCGCACTTCCGCGAACCAGCCCGCCAACAGCACCAGCGCGCCGATGACGACCGCAACGCCGAGCCCGCGCAGACGGCTTTTCGCCGTGGCGGCGTCATAGGCGGCGGCGAGGGCCTGAGCCTGTGCAGGAGGAAGATGCGGAACGGTAGCGGACATGGCGTTCTCAAGAAGGGAAGTCAAAACGCAAAACGGCGGGGGCTTTTGGCCCCCGCCGTTCCGGCGAGCGATCAGGAACGCTTACGCTGATCGTCGTTATACTTCACCATGCCGATGATGCCGTCGTAATCCTTGGCGGTGATCGGCGAGAACTCGATGTCCTTGCCGCCGGACAGCTTGTCGAAGGCCGCCTTGTCCTTCTTCGGGGCGTCGAGGAAGGCCTGCTTGATCTTGGCCTTCAGGTCGGCGGGCAGGGAGTCCAGCACGGCGAACGGGCCTTCGGGCAGGAAGTCCGACTTGAAGACGATGCGGAAGTCCTTCTCCGTCAGCGGCTTGCCCTCGGCGTTCTTCAGCAGGCCACGGGCCAGCAGGCGGGT
Source organism: Azorhizobium oxalatiphilum (assembly GCF_014635325.1). Taxonomy (GTDB): domain Bacteria; phylum Pseudomonadota; class Alphaproteobacteria; order Rhizobiales; family Xanthobacteraceae; genus Azorhizobium; species Azorhizobium oxalatiphilum. Next base: position 648,946 of record NZ_BMCT01000001.1, read on the forward strand.
GAGGTAATTGTCGGTCTCGGAGTTCCAGGCGTTGGCGGCGGCGTCCGCCGTGCCCTGGGCCACCGCGAGGACGGCATTGTCATGGCTGCCGGCATAGACGCTCTTGCCGAAGAAGGAGTCCACCGAGGCGCCTTCCTTGTTCAGGAAGTAGCGCGGGGCCTGATTGCCGGAGGTGGAGTTGGGATCGACGAGGGCGATGGTCTTGCCCTTGAGGTCCTTCAGTTCCTTGTACGGGCTGTCGGCGCGCACCCAGATCACCGAATAATAGCCGGTGAGGCCGGTGTTGTGGCGCTGCACGACCAGCGGATCCACCTTCACGCCGGTGAGGACGGCGCGGGCGTAGGAGGCGGGCCCGTAGAAGGCGATCTGCGCGCTGCCGGTGCGCTGGGCCTCGATCACGGCCGCATAGTCATTGGCGATGCGCAGCTTCACCGGAACGCCGATCTCCTTGGAGAGATATTCGGCGAAGGGGGTGTAGATGTCGGTGGTGGCGGAGGCGTTCTCGGCCGGGATTACCGCGAAGGTGAGCTCGGGAAACTGCTTCTTCCACTCCTGCGCGTGAGCGGCGCCGGCGGTGAGGGTAAGGGCGGCGGCGGCCGCGATCAGGCTGCGACGGTTGATCATCATGAACTCCTGAAGTGAAGGCGTGATGGGTCGATACCTCGCGCGCCACCGCACCACCCCTGATGGAGGGCGGTGGGAAGCCTGCGGGGAGATGGGATACGCACGCGCCCGGCCTTGAGGGCCGGACCGGATCAGCGTTGCGGGGCGGCGGTGGCCGGAAGGGCCGCCGGGGCGTGGCCGCCGGCGGCGGGCACCGCGTCGGCGAGTTCGCCCATCACTTCGCCGGCCTCAAGGCCGTAGAGGTCACGGGCGACGGCGGGAGTCAGCCGAGATGGTGAGCCATCGAACACCACCTTGCCGCCCGCCATGCCCACCAGCCGGTCGCAATAGGTGCGCGCCAGTTCCAGCGAGTGCAGGTTGCACATGACGGTGATGCCGAAGTGCTTGTTGATGCGCAGCAACTGGTCCATCACCACCTTGGTGTTGCGTGGGTCGAGCGAGGCGATGGGCTCGTCGGCGAGGATCAACCGGGGCTCCTGCACCAGAGCGCGGGCGATGGCCACGCGCTGCTGCTGGCCGCCGGAGAGGCTGTCGGCGCGCTGCGCGGCCAGATTGGCCATGTCGAACTGTTCGAGCGCGGACAAGGCGATGGCCTTGTCCTCCGCACTCCAGCTCTTGGTGAGGGCGCGCCAGTTGGCCATGCCGGAGAGGCGGCCCATGAGCACGTTGGTCAGCACGTCGAGGCGGCCGACGAGATTGAACTGCTGGAACACCATGGCGGCGCGGGCGCGCCACTGGCGCAACTCGTGGCCCTTGAGCGCGGTGACGTCGCGATCCTCGAACAGGATGCGGCCCGCACTGGACTCCTGCAGGCGGTTGACCATGCGCAGCAAGGTGGACTTGCCGGCACCAGAGCGACCGATAACGCCGATGAAGGCGCCTTGGCCGATCTGAAGATTCACGTCGGAAACGGCGGTCTTGTTGCCAAATCGGCACGTCAGTCCGTCGATCACGAGCATGGCGTCGCTCCGCTGGTGGACAGGAGCCCCCCACTTACGGCCGGCGCGCAACAATCATGTGACGGTCAGCGGAGCCTTGGCGCGTATGACGGGGGTTGTCCCGCCCGACACGTCGAGCATCGCAATTGTCACGTAGCGTCATTGCGTTGTCATCGTGATCCATGACACGCCGGATGCCCCTGAATTCCGAGGGATTTCTGCGGTCGGCCGCGGGTGCCCGCCCGCCGGTGCCGGCTATCGGGCGTATGACAGCGGGGCCCAAAAAAGCAGGCGCCGGAGAGCAGAGGCTCTCCGGCGCCGCGGTGGTCTTTCCCGGACCGTGTGTTTCGTTTTGCTTGGTCTACACGGTGGAGTGCGACATGCCGCCGGTCCGTCTTCCATCTGCCGGATGTGCGCAGCGCCAAGGTGCGGGCTCGCGTGCGCTCTCCGGATCAAGACTGGCTCGGGATTCTTGAGCGTACCTATGCCGAACGTCCGATTGGGCGACCTCCCCATGCGAAGCTTAGCAAAGGATACTGGAAATAAAAGCGCGTATTGTTGCTGCGCTGCATTGGGCTTTGCGGGCGTTGCAGCGCGAAATTGGCGCGTACTGCGACATCACAGGGTTTCCGCGATGCCGCAGTGCGAATGTATACCAAATATCAGCCGGAAATGGCGCGTTCCAGGAAGGCTGCGGCAGCCAGAGTGCGGTAATCGCGCCCGAACCGCCCCACCACCTGAATGCCGATGGGCAGGCCCGTGGGCCCATTGAGGCCAGCCACCGAGACGCAGGGGGTGCCCATCAGCGTCCACAGGCGATTGAGGGCCGGAGAGCCGGTCGAATCGAGGCCCTCGGGCGCCTCGCCGGGGGCGGCAAAGGTGAGCAAAGCGTCATAATCGGCGAACAGGTCGCCGAGGCGCTGGCGGGCGCGCTTGGAGGTACGCCGGGCGGCGTCATAGGCCTCGGCGCCGATGGTGCCGGCCTCGCGCAGATGGATGGTCAGCATGGGGGACAGGAGCTCGCGGTCATATTCGTCCGCCAGCGCCAGTGCGCCCTCGAAATTCTGGATCACCGGCTGGGCTGCGTCCGCCGCCTCGATCTCCACGGGAATGTCGATCTCCGTGACGGTCGCGCCGGCGGCCGTGGCCGCGCGCACCGCGGCCTCCAGCGCCGCATGGGCACCGGCATCGGCCAGATGGTCGCGCGGCGTGCGCACGAGGGCGAAGCGGGGCGGGGTGATATCGGCGTCCGCCAGATCAAGGTCGCGGCCGGTGATGGCGCCGGCGCCGAACGCCACGTCTGCCACGCGGGCGCCGAACAGGCCGACGGTGTCGAGATGCCAGCTATAGACCTTCATGCCCACGGTGGGGATGAGGCGGAAGGTGGGCTTGTAGCCGGTGACGCCGCAGAAGGAGGCCGGCCGCAGCACCGAGCCGGCGGTCTGGGTGCCCAGCGCCAGCGGCACGATGCCCGCCGCCACCGCCGCCGCCGAGCCCGAGGACGAGCCGCCCGGCGTGTGGGTGAGCCTGCGCGGATTGCAGGTGTCGGTGGGCTTCAGGAAGGCGAATTCGGTGGTCTTGGTCTTGCCGAAGATGAGGCCGCCGGCCCGCTTCACCTGCCGCACCACGGCTGCGTCGGTGCGCGGCACATGGTCGAGGAAGAAGTCCGAGCCATAGGTGGTGGTGAGGCCGGCGGTATCGAAAATGTCCTTCACCGCCACCGGCAGGCCGGCCAGTGGGGTGGCAGCGAGGCCCTCATCGGCCACGGCCTCCCGGCAGGCCTGCAGGTTGAAGGTCTGGAAGGCGTGGATGTCGCCTTCCTGCTCGGCCGACGAGAGCACGCATTCGTTGAGCACGTCGCGCGGCGTCGTGCGTCTGGCGCGGATGTCTTCGGCGAGGTCGCGGGCAAGCAACATGGGATCGGCCTTCGTGCTGGCGGCAGGAGAGGCGCGGATGCGCCTGCTGCACTGCAAGCTATCGGATTCGCGTGGCTTACTGCACCGGCAGAACGCGCCGCCCTGCGCGGGCGGCATCGTCATAGACCCTGGTGTCGCCGGGGCGCTCGGAATAGCAGGTGCTGGCGATCACAGGCGTACCGGCGGCCAGAAGCTGGCTCACGGTCGCGAACTGGTAGCCCTTGGCCTTCAGCGCCGGGATGAGGATGCGCAGGGCTTCTGCCGTTTGCTTGCCGCGCCCGTTGGCGTGCATGAGCACGATGGAGCCGGGCTTGATGGCGTTCAGCATGCTCTGCGCCATGCCCTTGGCGCCGAGGAAGGCGGGATCGCCCGAATCCACGTCCCACTGGATGGCGAGATGGCCGGTCTCGTTCACATAGGCCATAGCCTGAGGCGAGCAGGAGCCATAGGGGAAGCGGAATAGCCTGGTGCGCTCGGGCACCTGCGGCAGGCGGCAGCCCGCCGCCTCCGCTCCGGCGCGGCGGTTGGCGAAGGCCATGTCCGCATCCTCCACCTGCCGCTCCATGGAGGCACCCGAGGTGACGCTCATGTTGGCGTGGGACCAGGTGTGGTTGCCCACCTCGAACTGCGGATCGGCGATGATCTGGGAGGCCCGCGCGGGATGGCTGGTCATCCATTTGCCACCGGCGAAGAAGGTGGCGGCAACGCTCTGTTCGCGCAGGTAATCCACCAGCGCGCCGTCATAGCCGGACACTTCGCTGGAGGCCTCGCACAGGTCGAAGGTGAGGGCCACCATCTTCACGCCCGCCGGCAGGGTCACACGCCGGATAGAGCCGGAAAGCGCCGCCGGCACCGGCTGCGGCGTGGGCAGCAGGCGCTCGGTGAGCGTATTCCCGGAGGTGGTGTGCGGCTGCACCTTTTCCTCGCCGGGCACGGCGCGCAGAACATCCGGCGCATAGCAGACAGGCGCAGCCGCGAGCGGGGTGGAAAGGAGGGCGGCTGCGAGGCAGAGGGGGGCGAGGAGCGAACGGGAGCGTGGCACGGCGATCACGGAATCGAGAGAACGCAGGCTCGTCGCATGCGGGACGGGACGTCGCAAGCGGATTGCGTGGGACAGCAAGCCTCGAACCAGCCCCATGACCTTGCGTCCGGTACAGCTTTCCCATGATAGGCTGAGCAGTACGGATCGGGAGGAGTTCGATGCCTTCATCGCAGGATGCGGTTGCGACGCCCAAGGCCGGCCAGCCCATCGCCCTCATCACCGGCGCCAGCACTGGCATCGGCTATGAACTGGCGCTGCTGCTGGCCCGTGACGGCTATCGGCTGGTGCTGGTATCGCGCGATCCGGCCCGGCTGGAGGCTGCGGCGGTGTCGCTGCGGCGGGAGGTGCCGGGCGCCGTGGTGGAAACCCGCACGGCTGATCTGGCGGACCCGGAGGAGACGCATGCCGCGTGCGCCTTCGCGGCTGGTCTTGCCCCCGATATCCTCATCAACAACGCCGGTTTCGGCGGCTATGGCCCCTTCGCCCGCTCGAGTGTGGCGGAAGAACAGGCGATGATCGCCACCAACATCACGGCCCTGACGCTGCTGGCCAAGGCGGTGCTGCCGGCCATGCTGGAGCGCGGCTCCGGCCGCATGCTCAATGTGGGTTCCACCGCCAGTTTCGCCCCGGGGCCGTTCTCCGCCGTCTATGCCGCCACCAAGGCCTATGTGCTTTCCTTGTCCGAGGCTCTGTCGGAGGAGACGCGGGGCAGCGGTGTCACCGTGACCGCGCTCTGCCCCGGCCCGACGCACACGCGCTTCGCCGACCGGGCCAGCATCGGCGGCACGCGCGCCTTCAACGGACCCATCGCCGATGCCCGGAGCGTGGCTGCGGAGGGCTATGCAGCGCTGATGGCGGGCAAGCCCGTGGTGGTGACGGGCCTCGTCAACAAGCTGCTGATCTTCGGTGCCCGCCTGCTGCCGCGCACGTTGGTGGCGCGCATCTCGCGGCGGGAACTCACGCCGCCCTCCGGCAGCTGACGCTGCGGGAAGAAGTCCCTCAACGGCAGAATCCATTTGTGCTGCGGCGCGCCACGGGTTAACCGGCGCGCAGAGTCATCATCCGTGGCCTGCCGATGAATATCCTGTCCATTCAGTCCCATGTGGCTTTCGGGCATGTGGGGAACGCCTCCGCCGTCTTCCCGCTGCAGCGGCTTGGCGTGGAGGTGTGGCCGATCCATACGGTGCAGTTCTCCAACCACACGGGCTATGGCGCGTGGCGGGGGCAGGTGTTCGAGGCCGCCGTGATCGGCGACCTCGTGGCCGGCATCGCCGAGCGCGGCCAGCTCGGTCGCTGCGACGGCGTGCTGTCCGGCTACATGGGCTCGGCGGATATCGGGGCTGCCATCCTCGATGCGGTGGACAAGGTCCGCGCCGCCAATCCCCGTGCTGATTATTGCTGCGACCCGGTGATCGGCGACGTGGGACGCGGCATCTTCGTGCGCCCCGGCATTCCGGAATTCATGCGCGAGCAGGCGGTGCCCGCCGCCGATGTCATCACGCCCAACCAGTTCGAGCTGGAGCTGCTCTCCAACCTGCCCGCCGGCACCCGCGCGGAAGCCGCCGCCGCCTGCGACGTGCTGCATGCGAGTGGTCCGAAGGTCATTCTCGTCACAAGCCTCGTCACCGCCGAGACGCCGGAGCAGTCCATCGACCTGATGGCCTCGGGGCCGGACGGGCGCTTCCTCGTGCGCACCCCGCGCCTCGATGTGAGCCCGAACGGGGCGGGGGACGCCATCGCGGCGCTGTTCTTCTTCCATTGGAAGCGCTCGGGCAGTACCGCGCTGGCCTTGGCGGCGGCGGCGTCCTCCATCTATGGCCTGCTGTCGCGCACCCATCAGGCTGGTTCGCGCGAATTGCTGTTGGTGGATGCGCAGGAAGAGTTCGTACGGCCAAGCCATGTCTTCACGGCGGAGAGCATTTAAGGTCTAATTTACAAGACCTTCAGATTGCTGGAATCGCCGGACCCGCCCCATGCCGCGCCGCTACGTGATCCTCGACGTCTTCACCGATCGTCCGCTGGGCGGCAATCCGCTGGCCGTGGTGCTGGAATCGCAGGGGCTCGACGATGCCGCCATGCATCGCATCACCCGCGAGTTCAACCTCTCGGAGACGGTGTTCGTGCTGCCGCCGCGCGATGGCTCCAACACCGCCCGGCTGCGCATCTTCACCACAGCCCACGAACTGCCCTTCGCCGGACACCCCACAGTGGGTGCGGCGGTGGCGCTGGCGCTGGAAGGCAGGCTCGACGCCGGCACCATGCTGATCGAGGAGACGGTCGGCATCGTGAAGGCGGAGGTGTCCACGCAAGGTGCCGGTTCACGCAAGGGCGCCGCCACCTTCATCGCGCCACGCCAGAGCGTGCTGGAAGAGGCCGAGATCTCCCGCAAGGACTGTGCGGATGCCTTGAGCCTCAGCGTGTCCGACATCGGCTTCGACGCCCACCGCCCGGTGGTGGCCTCGGCCGGCGTGCCTTTCCTGTTCGTGCCGGTGGCGAGCCTGACCGCGCTCGCCCGCGCCCGGCCCGATGAGAGCGCCTTCGTGCGCAATCTCGGGGCCTATGGCGAGGCCATGCTGCTCTATACGCTTGACGATGAAGGCGATGCGGATTTCCGCGCCCGCATGTTCTCGCCGGGTATCGGCTCCATCGAAGATCCGGCCACCGGCGCTGCGGCCGCCGCCTTTCCGGCGGTGCTGCTGGATGCGGAAACCCGCATCGACGCCAAGCACCGGGTGCGCATCGATCAGGGCTTCGAGATGGGCCGCCCCAGCCGCATCAACCTCGGTTTCACGGTGAAGGATGGCAAGCTCACGCAAGTCACCATCGGCGGTTCTGCGGTGGTGGTGGCCGAGGGCGTGCTGCACATCTGAGCCGGATGCCCGAGGGCTGGGGGCTGCCCTTTCGTAAGAACATTGTTCGCCTGTAGGAACGCCGCTTTTTCCAAATCCGCGTCTTGGACTTGGCCGGGGGCGGCCTATGTGACCGTCATATGCCCACCCTTGCGGTGTTCCGGCGGATGCCTTGGGCCATGCCCGCATCCCGCCCCGCCGCGTCACGAAAGGTTCTGCCCATGTCGGCCCGCAGCGCGTCTTTGTTCGAGCCCTACCGCCTCGGCGATCTCACCCTTCCCAACCGCATCGTCATGGCGCCCCTGACCCGCAACCGCGCGGGGTCGGGCATGGTGGCGACGGCGTTGACGGCCGAATATTACGCCCAGCGCGCCAGCGCCGGCCTGCTGATCTCCGAGGCCAGCCAGATCATCCCAGAGGGGCAGGGCTATCAGGACACGCCCGGCATCCATTCGCCGGAGCAGATCGCCGGCTGGAAGCAGGTAACGAAGGCGGTGCATGACGCCGGTGGTCGCATCTTCCTGCAGGCCTGGCATGTGGGCCGCATTTCCCATAGCTCGCTGCAGCCGGGCGGGGGCGCGCCGGTGGCGCCGTCCGCTATTCGCGCCAACGCCAAGACCTTCGTGAACAACGCTTTTACCGACGTTTCCGAGCCCCGTGCGCTGGAGACCTCCGAATTGCCGGGCCTCGTCGCCTCTTATGCCAAGGCTGCCGCCAACACCATCGAGGCGGGCTTTGACGGCTTCGAGGTGCATGCCGCCAATGGCTACCTGCTGGACCAGTTCCTCCGTGATGGCGCCAACAAGCGCACCGATGCTTATGGCGGCTCCATCGAGAACCGCGCGCGTCTGCTGCTGGAGGTGATGGAAGCGGTGATCGCCGAGATCGGCGCCAAGCGGGTCGGCATCCGCATCTCGCCCGTGACCCCGGCCAACGACCTGAAGGACAGCAACCCGCAGGCGCTGTTCAATTATGTGGTCGAGAAGCTGGATGCGCTGAAGCCGGTCTATGTGCACACCATCGAGGGCGCCACCGGCGGCCCGCGCGATGTGGCGCCGGACTTCGATTTCGACGCGCTGCGCCAGCGCTTCTCCGGCACCTGGATGGTCAACAACGGCTACGACAAGGCGTTGGCTGATAAGGCTTTGGGCGAGGGCAAGGCGGATCTCGTGGCCTTCGGCCGGCCGTTCATCGCCAATCCCGATCTTGTGGAGCGTCTGCGCAGCGATGCGCCGCTCGCCGCTCTGGATCAGGCCACCCTCTATGGCGGCGGCGCCAAGGGCTACACCGACTATCCCAAGCTCGGCACCGCCGCGTGAGCTATACGCCTGCCATTGAAGGCGTTTTCCCGGTTTCCCGGCTCGATCTGAAGGTCGAGCCGGGCATCTGGACCGAGGCCGAGGCGCACCGGGCCGAGATCGACGCCCACTTCGCCCGGCGCAAGGTTGAGACGCCGCAGATCTGGAACGGGCGGGTGCTGGTGATGCGGCATCTGAGCCTCGACGGCGACCTGCTGACCGGGCGTTTCATCGAGGTTGATTTCGCGTCCTTCCTCTGGTGGCGGGACCATGGCTGGCGGCCGGAATTCAATGTTTACAATGCCTTTGGCGCAGCCGCGCTGGAAGGGCCGGAGGGCGCTTTCCTGCTCGGCGTGATGGGCGACTGGACCGCTGCTGCCGGCAAAGTCTACTTCCCCTGCGGGACGCCGGACCTCTCCGATGTGACGCCCCAGGGCGTGGTGGATTTCGAGGCCAGCATGCGCCGGGAGCTGACCGAGGAGACCGGCCTCACCTTCGAGGACATCGCCGAAGACCGGGGCTGGACGCTGGTTCTGGACCAGCGCCGGGTGGCGGTGCTGCGCCGTCTCGTGACCCGCGAACCCGCGCAGATACTGGCTTCGCGCGTGCGCGCCGGGCTGGCGGGGCAGGTGCATCCGGAACTGTCCGACATGCGCGTGGTCGCCGCGCCGGCCGATATCACCCCCGATGTGATGCCCTTCGCCGCCACCTACATGCGACACCTGTGGGCGGCCGCAAAGGCTTGAGGTTGCACGGTCCGGCAGTCACAAACGGCTGATCCGGCCGCTTTCCGACCGGGGCCTGTGGCATTGTTGTGCCAACGCTCTAGCATGGCGTCGGGCACGGGAACCGGCTGCCGCTCCGGCGGCTTTCCCTTGCGCAAGAAGCAAGCAAGGAGAAGGGCTATGGCGACCTGGGCTGTGTGGGTGGGGAGCGTGCGCAAGGGCTCCTACAATGCAATGGTGGCGCGGACCCTGCCGGAGCTGGCGCCGGCCGGCACCACCTTCGATTTTCTGCCCTCCGTGGCCGATTTTCCCATCTATGACGCGGACATACAGGCCGGGGGCTTTCCGCCCGTGGTGGAGGATACGGCGGCCCGCATCGCCAAGGCGGACGGGCTGATCATCGTCACCCCGGAATACAATTACTCGGTGCCCGGCGGGCTGAAGAATGCCATCGACTGGGTGTCGCGCATGCCCACCAAGCCTTTGGCAAAGAAGAAGGTTCTGATCCAGTCGGCGTCCATGGGCGTGTTCGGCGGGGCGCGGGCGCAGTATCACCTGCGGCAGATGCTGGTGTTCCTCGACGCCAGTGTTTTCAACGTGCCGGAGGTGATGGTGGGCAAGGTGCAGACGCTGGTGGCCGACGGCAAGCTGACCGATGCCACCACCCGCGACTTCATCGCCGGGCAGCTCAAGGCCTTCTCGGAATTCTGAGGCTTTGCAGAAGGATAGGTGAGGCGAGGGGCGTTGAGCGCCCCTCGTATTCCGCCCATGGAAGGCCGCTCAGCGGCCTTCGTACTCGGCCCACGACAGCGGCGTTTCGAACACCCGCACGGTGGCGAGTTCCGGCAGCAGGGGCTTGGTGCGCTCCCAGATCCAGATCGCGATATGCTCGGCCGTGGGGTTCTCCAACCCCTTGATGTCGTTGAGACAATAATGGTCCAGCTGGCGCAGCACCGGGCCGAAGGCGGCTTCCACGTCGAAGAAATCAACCACGAAGCCAGAGGTCTCGCCCACCGGGCCTTCCAGCACCAGCTCCACCCGGTAGGAATGGCCGTGCATGCGGAAGCAGCGGTGGGTCTCCGGCACGTTGGGCAGGCGGTGGGCGGCTTCGAAGGTGAAGGCCTGGGTGATCTTCATAGGGCCGCTCTCAAGGCTTTGAGGTTGTGGGCGAATTCGGCTCGGACACGGTCACGGAATGCCGATCATCTTATGGGTTTGCAGGCTGAGACGCCATTGCGGGTGGTCGAGGCAATAGGCCACCGCCGCCTGCGTATTCTCCAGCCGGGCAGGACCATCCATAGGTTGCAGGAAATAGTGGTCGAAGACGAAATCGGCCACCGTTTCCGGTAGCAGAGTGGGCTGCGGATAGACCAGTTTCAGCTCGCTGCCACGGGTCTGGACGAGGTCCGCACCGGCCTTGGGGCTGACGCAGATCCAGTCGATCCCCTCCGGCGCGGGCAATGTGCCATTGGTCTCGATGGCGATCTCGAAGCCCTGCGCATGGACCGCCGCGATCAGCTCCGGATCGATCTGCAGCAAGGGTTCGCCGCCGGTGAAGACCACGTACGGCTTGCCCCCCGCACCTGTGTCGCCCCACACGTCCGCGATGCGCTGGGCCAGGTCCCCGGCCGTGCGGAAGCGTCCGCCGCCTTCCCCGTCCATGCCGATGAAGTCGGTGTCGCAGAACTGGCAGACGGCGGCGGCGCGGTCTTCCTCGCGCCCCGACCATAGGTTGCATCCGGCGAAGCGGCAGAACACCGCCGCCCGGCCCGCCTGGGCGCCTTCGCCCTGGAGGGTCTTGAACATCTCTTTCACCGCATAGGCCATGGCCATGCCTCTAGCCGCAGGAGGCCGCCCCCGCAAGCCGCCCAATGTGCAACGCTGCGTTGGCACACACGCACAGGGACAGGTGCACATGGCACGCCCATGGCCACGGTTTGGCACAAAAGTCTGGGCCTGTTCCGATATTGCGCAGGTGCAATGAAGGCTTGCCCGGGCGCCATCGATGATGTCTTCCGCGCAACGTCGGGTGAGACTACGTAATGGGTCATCACCCGCCGGCCCCGTGCCCCAGCACGAGGCCCGGCACACCGCCCCGAGCGGACAGCCCGGTATGGCCACGAATGGCCAGGGACATGTCCGCGCGATGGCACATTGGGCAGAGTCTTGGAGGCTGATTCATCGATCCGGTTGTCCCAACCCGATCGGATCAGGCTCCAGCGTCCCGCCGCCCGGAGGACCGCAAGATGGAAAAGATCGACCTCACGCTCACCGGCTTCCACCACCTCACCGCCGTGTCCGCCGATGCGCCGTACAATCACAAGTTCTACACCGACACACTGGGCATGCGGCTCGTGAAGAAGACGGTGAACCAGGACGACACCTCCGCCTACCACCTGTTCTATGCGGACGGGGAGGGCAATCCGGGCACCGACATCACCTTCTTCGACTGGCCGGTGGGCAAGGAGCGGCGTGGCAACCACACCGTCTCGCGCACCGGGCTGCGGGTCCGCGACGAGGCGGCGCTCGGCTTCTGGCAGGAGCGGCTGAAGAGCCTCGGCGTCTCCCATGGCGAGATCGTGCTGCGCGACAACCGCCCGACGCTCGATCTTGAGGACCGCGAGGGCCAGCGCCTGAGCCTTGTCGCCGATGGCGGGCAGGGGCCGGGCGTGCCGTGGGGCAAGAGCCCGGTGCCGGCGGACATGCAGGTGCGCGGCCTCGGCCCCATCACCATGAGCGTGCCGGACCTGAAGGGCACGGACGCCGTCCTCAAGCTGCTGCTCAACATGCGCGAGGTGCGCAGCTTCACCGATGCTGATCAGGTGACGACCCATGTCTATGAGATGGGCGAGGGCGGGCCGGCGGCCGAGCTGCATGTGCGGGTCGATCCCAAGGCGGGGCCGGCACGGCCGGGTGCGGGCGGCGTACATCACGTGGCCTTCCGCGTGCCGACCTTCGAGGATTACGAGCTGTGGAACGCGCGGCTGAAGGAGTTGGGCGTGCCGTCCTCCGGGCCGGTGGATCGCTACTACTTCCGCAGCCTCTATTTCCGCGAGCCGAACGGCGTGCTGTTCGAACTGGCCACCGACGCGCCCGGCTTCTCCGCCGACGAGCCGCAGGCGACGCTCGGCGAGCGTCTCTCCCTGCCGCCCTTCCTGGAAGGCCAGCGCGCCGCCATCGAGGCCGGACTGAAGCCGCTCTGAGCCTGCGATCAGGGGGCGCACTGTTATGGCGCGCCCCCGTTTCATGGACCGGGCACAGACGTATGTGAGCAGATGATCATAAGGGGCGTGCCGAAGCCGGCGCGCCCCTTTTCCGTCTCATGCAGCTTGAAGCGGGTTTCCTCCATCAGGGATCGTTCCTGCGGGAATGGTCTCTATGTCGTTGGTATCATGATATAATAGTGCACCTCTCCGGGCCTTCCGGGTGGCAATCGGCGGTCATTCGTGCATCGTGCTCCCGGCTGAAGACAGGGAGACCGGAATGGTCGAGAGGTCCGAATTTCCGGTGGGCGCGCACACCGTTCCGGTCATCCCCTACGATACCTTCGAGGCGGCGAACCTCTATCTGGCCACGGGCCGCAGTCCGGATGAAGTGCTGCCGCTGATCGGCCTCTCCCCGGCCGAATGGGAGCTGCTGCATGCCGCCTATCGCTGGTTCTCCTACGGGCTGGGCGACAGCTACCGGCGGGACTATTTCGGCGGGCTGGAGGATGGGCAGATCCTGCCCCTCGTGCTCGGGCCGCGCTGGAGCCTGAAGGCCGAAGGCGCGGCCGATCTGCAGGCGGTGGCGGGGCAGATCCGCGAGGCGGTGCGGCGAAAGCCGGCCATCGGCCCCTTCGCGGCCTGCGACTGGCCCTACAGCTTCATCGCCGCCCATCCCGAGGCGACGCTCTGCTGCTACACCCATGACGGGCGCACGGTCTATTTCAATGGTCGCCCGCTCAGCGACCGGCAGGGCAAGCCGTTTGCCGTGCATGCGGAGAGTTTCGAGGCCAAGGGCGGGCGCTGGCTGCTGGACAGGGATCACGTCTACGGGCAGGGCCAGTTCGGCGCCAGCAACACCTTCTACTGGTATGTGCAGGAGGGCGTGGACCGGGCGAGCTTCGAGCCGCTGAATCTGGCCTATGCCCGCGACCGCAACCAGGCCTATTACATCACCGGAAAAATCCTGCGCAGCAAGAGCCCGGAGGCCTTCGCCATCGTGCCTTCGGTGCGGCTGAACTATCGCGACAGCACCTGCGATTTCCTCACGCAGGGCAGCTCCGTCGCCCGCGATCGCGAGGCGGTCTATTTCCATGGTGCGCGCCTCACCGGCGCCCGCCCGGCCGGGTTTCGCATGCTCGGGCAGGGCTATGCCACCGATGGCGCGAAGGTCTGGTTTCTGGATCAGAAAAAGCGGATCGAAGGCGCGGATGCCGCCACCTTCACCGTGCCCGGCCCCGGCGAGCCCTCCGCCTTCCGGCGCACCGGCGAGAAGGGCGTCACCGATCGCCTGCGCCCCTATGACCGGGGCGTGCCGTGCGATCCGCAGGACTGGTTCGAGGACTGGCGCCCCTATTTCGAGGCGCGGCCCGATCTTTCCGACTGGTGGTGGCACAGGCTCGCGGCCGGATGACGGGTTGATCAACAGCGGGCGAGGGTGCGGGGGCTCCGTGGCGACCGGCAGAAGACGGTCTCGGAGCGCCGGGTAACGCCTCCGCGCATGTTGCTGGGTTGCTGTCGACCTATGGTTGTCCTGCGATCAGATACCCCGGATGTCATGAACATCTGCTCATCAGCGTAGGTAGTATGATATAAAAGTCCGCTCCTGATCTGGAATGCGCTGGAAATCAGGGTTGGCCTGTGGTTCGTGACCTTCAGCCATGTTCTGCTTGAGGGTGGGTCACGCAATATGATCTTTACACGACGCTTCTGCATCTCGGTCTTCTGTGCCGCGCTCCTGCTGTCTCCGGCCGCGTCGCACGCGGAAGAGGTGGTGCTGAAGGCCGATGTGGAGCCCCGGCCGGGCGCGCAGGATGTGCTCGGCTTCCGGCCCGGCATGCCGCAGGCCGAGGCGCGGGCGCTGCTGGCCAAGGAGGTCGCCGGCGTCGAGGCGAAGGAGACCACCAGCTCGCTCACCATGAATTATCGCGGCGTGCGCGTGCAGTCCGCCTCCTATCTGGACAGGCTGGAGGCCAGCGGCGGCGGCCAGCGCCTGACGCTGTTCTTCGCCACCCCGGCGGATGGCGGCGCGCTGGTGGGCGTTGATCGCGCGGTCATCTATCCCGATGTGCTGGCGGCGCCGCAGGTGGCCGATGTGCTGCGCTCGCTGGAGGAGAAATACGGCCCGCCGTCCTTCCGCTTTCCCGACAACAGCCGCCTGATCTGGGCCTTCGGCCCCCGGGGCATGCAGCCCTGCAAGTCGCTCGATCCCGGCTGCGCCAACATCTCTGCCGATTTCCAGCCGGGCCGCATGAAGGTCTATGGCCGGGCGGTGGAGATGGGGCAGGCGCTGGTGATCGCCGCCAACGTGACGCCCCACAAGGCCGATCGCAGCAAGCTGCACGCGCTGAGCGTGGTGCTGAGCGACAATGGCGCCAAGCTCGCCAACGGCACCTCGGCACTGAAACAGATGGAAGCTGCGGCGCAGCAGACGCACCAGAGCTCGTCCAGGCCCCAGAGTGCGCCGCGTCTCTGACGCCGCGGGGGACCGGCGCCGCGATCCGGCCTCCCCCGCCCGCTGGGCGGGGGATCCGTTGCTCAGTGCAGCGCCTGATCTGGCTCAGCCCTGCTTAGGGCTCAGTCCCGGCCGACACGGGCCACGCGCAGGTTGTTGGTGCTGCCGGCCTTGCCGAAGGGGATGCCGGCGACGATGACCGCCAGATCATTCTCCTTCGCCAGATCCTCCCGCAGCAGCGTCGCCTTGGCGGTGGCCACCATCTCCTCATAGGACGAGACATCGTTGGCCAGCACGCTGTGCGCACCCCACAGCAGGGTGCAGCGGCGCGCCACCGCCGGATCGGGCGTGATGGCGACGATCGGCACCGGCGGGCGCTTGCGGGCGATGCGCGCGGCGGTGGTGCCGCTGGAGGTGAAGCCCACCACGGCGACCGCCTCGATATTCTCCGCCAGCGTGGCGGCGGCGGCGGCCACCGCGTGCGGCGGGGAATGCTCCTCGTCCACCGAATTGGCGGCGAGGATGGAGGGATAGAGCTTGTGGTGCTCGGTGGAGCGGATGATGCGGTCCATCATCTGCACCGTCTCCAGCGGATACTGGCCGCTGGCGCTCTCGGCGGAGAGCATCACCGCGTCCGCGCCGTCATAGATGGCGGTGGCGACGTCGGACGCCTCGGCGCGGGTGGGGGCGGGGGCGGCGACCATGGAATCCAGCATCTGGGTGGCCACGATCACCGGCTTGGCGGCGAGGCGGCAGGCGCGCACCAGCTCCTTCTGGCGGCCCGGCACGTCCTCCGGCGGGATCTCCACGCCGAGATCGCCGCGCGCCACCATGATGCTGTCGGAGAGCCGCACGATGTCGTCGATATGGTCCAGCGCCTGCGGCTTCTCGATCTTGGACATGATGCCGGCGCGATCGCCGATGAGGCCGCGCGCCTCGATGAGATCGGAGGGGCGCTGCACGAAGGACAGCGCCACCCAGTCCACGCCCAGCGACAGGCCGAATTCCAGATCGGCCCGGTCCTTCTTGGTCAGCGGCGAGAGGTCCAGCAGCGTGCCGGGCAGGTTCACGCCCTTGCGGTTGGAAATGGTGCCGCCGATGATCACCTCGGCATCGATGCTCTCCGCGCCGAGCGAGGTCACGCGCACCCGCACGCGGCCGTCATCGATGAGCAGATCCTGCTTCGGCGCGATGGCCGCGAAGATTTCCGGATGGGGCAGCGGGATGGACATGGGATCGCCATCGGCGCCGGAGAGCACGAAGCGCACCTTGTCTCCGGCCTTCACCGTGAACTTGCCGTCCTTGATGGTGCCGACGCGGATCTTCGGGCCTTGCAGATCCTGCAGGATGCCGATGGGGCGGCCCACTTCGGTCTCCAGCGCGCGGATGGCGGCGTGGACCTTGGCGTGGTCCTCCTGCGTGCCATGGCTGAAATTCATGCGGAAGGTGTCGACGCCCGCGAGATGGAGCGCCTTCAGCATCGCGGGGTCCGAACTGGCGGGCCCGACGGTGGCAACGATCTTAGCGCGACGATTGCGATGCATCTTAGCTGCGGCCCTCAGGGCCGTCCCTTCTCCGATGTGCTTTTGACGGTTCCGTGCGCCGGTTCCGGCGCGCGGACGCTCCCTGTCCGCCCTCCGGGGAGAGCGGATGAGCACGAGTAGCCGAAACTGAGCAGAAACCCAACGGCAAGCGGCATGAAATGCGCCTCGGGGCGACGATACGCCGGGCCGGAACGGTGGCAGCCGGCAAAGGATGCCACCGATGGACGCAGCAGTGCCGATTGCGGTGTGCTCATGCCGCACTGCACATCGGACGGGAACGCCCGATGTGCCGTGTACGGACCGCTCCTACGCGCCCCGCCACTGCGGCGGGCGCTTGGCCATGAAGGCGTCCACGCCCTCGTGGAAATCGGCGCTGCCATAGGTGCGGCGGATCAGCTCCGCATCCTCCGGTGCCGGATCGAGGGCGACGCGGCGCAGCATCTCCTTGCTCACCTGCACCGTGATGGGCGCATTGGCCGCAAGACGGGTGGCCAGATCATCCACATGGGCGTCGAGCGCGTCCGGCGCCACGATGGCGAGGTAGCCGGGAGGCAGCTCCTCGGCCGTTGGCATCTCGGCCAGCAGCAGCATGCGCTTGACGATGCCGACGCCGAGCGCGCCCACCAGCCGCCGCACATTGGCGGCGGAGAGGCAGTTGCCCAGCGTGCGGGCGATGGGCACGCCGAAGCGCGCGCCGGGCGTGGCGACCCGGAAGTCGCAGGCATTGGCCAGCGCCATGCCGCCACCCACCGCCCAGCCTTCCACCACGGCGATGGTGGGCACTTTGAGGCTCTCCAGCGCGCTCACATACAGCTCCACCTTCTCCTCATAGGCGACGCCGTCGTCGCCGGAGGAAAAGGCGCGGAACTGGTCGATGTCGGTGCCGGCCACGAAGGCCTTGCCGCCGGCACCGCGCAGCACCGCCACCCGCACGGCGGGATTGGCGGAGATGGCGGCGCAGGCGGCGGCTAGCTCCTCATACATGCGCCATGTCATGGCGTTGCGGGCGGCGGGGCGATCGAAGGTGAGGCGCGCGATGGCGCCCGCGATCTCCAGCCGCACGGTGCCTTCGGTGGGGGGGCTCACGGGCGCATGGGTGGTGGCGCTGGTCATGGGGCGAAGGCTCCGCGGGCGGTGAAGGCGTCGAGGGCGCCGGCATCGAGGCCGATCTCGCCCAGCACGTCGGCGGTGTGCTCGCCGAGCAGCGGCGGATGCAGGCGCACCTGCTGCGGCGTGCCGTTGAGCTTCACCGCGAAGCCGATGTTGGACACCTTGCCCTCGATGGGATGGTCGATCTCCATCCGCATGTGGCGATGCTGGCCGTGCTCGCTCTCGAAGGCTTCCGGATAGGAATACATGGTGCCGGCCGGGATGCCGACCGCCAGCAGATGCTCCACCCATTCATCCGAGGTGCGTGTCACAAAGCTCTTCTCCAGCTCCGCCACCAGTTCCTCGCGATGGGCGAGGCGGTCGGGATTGGTCTTGAAGCGCGGATCCTCCAGCAGTTCGGGGCGCGCCAGCACCTCGCACAGCTGGGTCCAGAGCTTCTGGTTGGTGGCGCCCATGACGAAATGGCCATCCTTCGATTTCATGGCCTGATAGGGCGCGCTCATGCGGTTGGCGGTACCGAGGGGAATGGGCTGCGTGCCGCGTCCCCAGTATTCGGAGATGTCCCACACCGAGAAGGCCAGCGCCGCCTCGAACAGGGAGGCGTCCACATACTGGCCCTCGCCGGTGTTCTTGGCGCCGATATAGGCGCCGAGCACCGCATAGGTGGCGAACAGGCCGCAGCCGATATCCGCCACCGGCACGCCCGCCTTCACCGGGGGGCCGCCGGGATGACCGGTGACGCTCATGACGCCGGACATGGCCTGCGCCATCAGGTCGAAGCCCGGCCGGCCCGCCCAGGGACCGGTCTGGCCGAAGCCGGAGATGGAGGCATAGACGAGGCGCGGGTTGATCTTGCTGAGCGTCTCGTAATCGCACTTCAGCTTCTTCATGACGCCGGGCCGGTAGTTCTCCACCAGGATGTCGGCGGTCTCCACCAGCTTGTAGAACACCTCGCGGCCGGCCTCGCTCTTGAGGTTGATGGCCACCGAGCGCTTGTTCCGGTTCATGTTGAGGAAGCCCATGCTGTCGGGCCCCTTCATCTTGAAGCCCATGGCGCCGCGCGTCTGGTCGCCGGTGCCCGGCGGCTCGATCTTGATCACGTCGGCGCCGAGATCGCCCAGCAGCATGCAGCTGTAGGGGCCGGCCATGACCTGGCTGACGTCCAGAACCCGCACGCCGGTGAGCGGAAGCGGACGGGCGGGCGGGGCACCCTCGGTCTGCCGCTGCGGACGGACGCCGGCACCCGGACGGGTCTGATCCAGTACATCGCTCATCGGTCGTTCCTCCCGTGTTGAAATGCAAACTGCATTTTCAATTAATAATTATGTTTGTCGGCCAGTGGCCGGTTTTGCCTGCCGGAACCTAGTGTTCCGTGGGGTTTCGGAACCCTGGTTCCGTTGGGTTTTTGGAACCTTGGGGTTCCGTGGGATTTCGGTGCGCTGCGGCCTCAGGCCGTCTGCTTCTGGCGCCCCTTGCGCGGACGACCAACCGGGGCACGGCCCACCGGGGAGCGGCTGACGGCCGGCGCCTCGGGCTCGGGCGCGCGCGTACGCTCGATGAAGGCGCGGGCGATGCCGGAGGTGGTGCCGGTCACATGCGTCTCCAGCAGGCCGGCGAGGCGGGGGCCGTCGCGGGCCTCCAGTGCGGCCATCATCGCCTCATGCTCGGCCACGGCCGCCTGCCAGTGCTCCGGCGTCTTGCGCATGACAAAGCGGCAGGCGTGGATGCGGGTGAGGATCTGCTGGTAGAAGGCGGAGAGCGTCGCATTGCCGGCGATCTCGAAGAAGGCTTCGTGGATCTGCCGGTTGCAGCGCAGATAGTCCGCCTCCTCGCCGCTCTGATAGCTGGCCATCATGCGATCATGCAGGTCCCGCACGCGGCGGATATCGGCGGCCGTGGCGCGCTCGCAGGCGATCTGGCCGGCGAGGCGCTCCAGCGAGGCCATGATGGGGAACAGTTCCGCGATCTGCTCCTCGGTGATGCGGGCGACGATGGCGCCGCGATGGGGCAGGATCTGAAGAACGCCCTCGGCGGCCAGCACCTTCAGGGCCTCGCGGATGGGGGTGCGGGAGACGCCGAAGCGCTCGCACAGCTCTTCCTCGGGCACCTTCTCGCCGGGCCGCAGCTCGCCCTGGAGGATCATCTCCCGGAGCGGCGCCACCAGCGACAGATGAAGGGACTGACGAACGATCTGCACGGACATTTTTATTGACCTTGCTGCGAAGCAACCTGTTTCCGGGCGGCCGTGGGGGGCCGCCCGGTCCTGTCTGGTTTAAGCGGCTTCCGCCTTGTGCGCACCCGAGCGGATGCGTCCCGCCAGCGCCGTGATGGCGGGGAGCAGAAGCAGGAAGATACCGAGCCCCATCATCGTCGAGACGAGGCCGTTCGAGAAGAAGATTGCGGGCGAGCCGTCGGAGGTGAGCATGGCCTGCCGGAAGGCATCCTCCGCCTTGTCGCCCAGCACCATGGCCAGCACAAAGGGGGCCAGCGGATAATCCAGCTTCTTGAACACATAGCCGGCGAGGCCGAACAGCAGCGCGAGCCAGATGTCGAAGGTGTGGCTGGCCACCGTATAGGCGCCGATGACACAGACCACGGTGATCATCGGCCCCACCACCGTGAAGGGGGCCTTCAGGATGTAGGCGAACAGGGGAACGGTGGCGAGCACCAGCACCAC
Organism: Azorhizobium oxalatiphilum; assembly: GCF_014635325.1. Classification (GTDB taxonomy): domain Bacteria; phylum Pseudomonadota; class Alphaproteobacteria; order Rhizobiales; family Xanthobacteraceae; genus Azorhizobium; species Azorhizobium oxalatiphilum. The sequence goes on from NZ_BMCT01000001.1 coordinate 669,327, forward strand.
GGCGATGATGTTGCCCATATACATGGAGGCGATCAGGCCCCAGACGAAATCGGGCTGGGTGGTGAACAGCATCGGCCCCGGCGACAGGCCCCAGATCATCAGCCCGCCCATCATCACGGCGGAGGTGGCCGAGCCCGGAATGCCCAGCGCCAGCATGGGCAGCAGGGCGCAGGAGCCGGCCGAATGATCGGCGGTTTCCGGCGCGATGATGCCTTCCGGCTCGCCCTTGCCGAAGTGCCGGCCACGGCGCGAGAAGCGGCGGCCGAGCGCATAGCTCATGAAGGAGGCGGCGGTCGGCCCGCCCGGCGTAATGCCCATCCAGCAGCCGATGAGGGCGCTGCGCACCAGCGTCGCCCAGTAACGCGGCACTTCGGCCACCGTGCGGAAGATGGTCCGCAGGTCGAGCTTCGCCTTCACCCCCTCGAACTTCAGCCCCTCTTCCATGGTGAGCAGCAGCTCGCCAAGGCCGAACAGGCCGATGACCGCGATGAGGAAGGAGATGCCGCCGATCAGTTCGTCGAACTCGAAGGTGAGGCGGCTCTCGCCGGAGATGGTGTCCATGCCCACGGTGGCGGCGGCGAAGCCCAGCATCATGGCCACCAGCGTCTTGAAGGGCGAGCCGCCCGCCATGCCGATGAAGCTGGCAAAGGCCATGAAATAAACGGCGAAATACTCAGCCGCCCCGAAGCGCATGGCGAACTGCGCCACCCAGCCGGACAGGAGGGTGATGACGATGACGCCGGTGAGTGCGCCGATGCCGGCGGAGGAGAAGGCGAGCGAGAGCGCCCGCACCGCCTGCCCCTGCTTGGCCATGGGATAGCCGTCGAACGTGGTGGCGACGGAGGATGGCTCGCCGGGAATGTTGAACAGGATGGATGTGGTCGATCCGCCGAACAGCGCCCCCCAATACATGGAGGTGAGCAGGATGATGGCCGAGATCGGATCCATGGTGAAGGTGAGGGGGAGCAGCAGCGACACGCCGTTCGGCGCGCCGAGGCCGGGCAGCACGCCGACCACGAGGCCGAGCAGCACGCCCACGATCATGATGAGGACATGATGCGCGGTGAGGGCCACCGCGAAGCCGTCCATGAGTTGGCCGAAATTGCCCATGATGGATCCCGTCCGTCTCAGTAGATGCCGAAATATTCGAGCACCGGCCCCTTGAGCAGGGGCACGGTGAACAGCTTTTCGAAGATCACGAAGTTCACCACCACGACGACCAGCGCGGTGAGGGCGGCGTTATGCAGGCGGAATTTCGCCGCTGTCAGCATGGCGTAGAACACGTAGATGGCCATGCCGATGTAGAGGCCGAGAAAGCCGGAGATCAGCGTGAAGCCGACGATGGGCAGGAAGAAAGCCGCCACCGTGCGCAGACGCGCGCCATCGAGAAAGGCGCCGGTCTCGCCGTCGCGCCTGATGAGCGTCTGCACAGCCGTGACCGCGCTGCCGAAGATGATGAGACAGCCGATATAGAAGGGGAAATAGCCGGGCTGCGGCGCGCCGTCCGCCCAGGAGATTCCGTTCTGGAGTGCGCCGTAGCACACCACTGCGCCGATGAGGGCGGTGGCGGAGGCGGTGGCGACCTCCATGGTGGGGCGGGAAATGTCCATGCGCGTCGTCCTGGCGGGTGAGACGGGGGATGGGTAAAGCGGGAGAGGCGGTAGGGCGACATTCACCGCCTTCCGCGTTGCAGAGGATCGTCATGCCCGGACTTGATCCGGGCATCCACGTGGTTCCGCTCGGAACAGCCCTCAGAGGTCTGCACTGTCGGCCCGACGTGGATCCCCGGATCAAGTCCGGGGATGACGAAGCTTTGCTGCATTGACCGCGGAGCCGAGTGTCGATCGGCTCCCGGCCTTAAGCGTGCTCACTTCTCGCCGCGGAGCCAGCCGTTGCGCTTGTACATGTCCCGGTAGCTGGCCTCGTGCTGGGCGATGAAGGCCTTGAACTCCTCGCCCACCAGCACCTTGCGGATCTGCGCGCCGCGCTCGGCATAGGCCACGAACTCGGGGGCGGCGGCGGCCTTCTGGAGCAGCTGGGTGTAATAGGCCAGCGCCTCCGGCGGCACGTTGGCGGCCATCCACACCGTGCGCGGCTGGGCGAAGCTCTTGATGTCGAGCCCGGCTTCCACGCAGGTCGGGATGTCGTTCCACGACTTGCCGTCGGCGATCACCGTCTTGTCGGCGAGGCGGGCATCCTCGAACACGCAGAGCGGCTTCTGCACGCCGGCCTTCCACTGCTCGACGCTCTCGGCGGGATTGTTGACGTTGGCCTCAATATGGCCGCCGGCCACCTGAATGGCGGCCTCGCTGCCGCTCTTGAAGGGGATGTAGGTGAGGTCGACGCCGGCCGCCTGCTCGATGAGCGTCATCAGCGTCTCGTCGGCTTCCTTGGCCTTGGCGCCGCCGACCTTCAGCTTGCCCGGATTTTCCTTGGCCTTGGCGATGAAGCCCTTCACATCCTCGATGCCGGAGCTTTTCGGGTTCACCCACAGCATGAAGGGGTCGAACACGAGCGCCGCGATGGGCGTGAGATCCTTCGACGGGTCGTAGCTCAGCTTGGATGCGAGCGGGAGCACGTAGGCATCCTGCGTGCCGAAGAACAGCTTGTAGGGATCCTTGGGGCTGGTCTTGGCGTAGACGAAGGTTTCCGCACCCGAGCCGCCGGCCTTGTTGGTGACGATGATCGGGGTGGTCAGCAGCTCGTTCTTGCTGAGCGCGGACTGAACAACGCGGGCGAACGTATCGGTGCCGCCACCGGGACCCGCGGCGGCGACGAACTCGACCGGCCGGTTGGGCTGCCAGTCGGCAAAAGCCGCGGCGGGCAAGGCGAAGGACAGGCAGAATGCGAGCGCAGTTGTGGCGTGTTTTGTCACGATGGCCTCCCGGGATTTTTATGGCTCTTTGAGCCTGATTATGCCGAGGACGCTATCGCATCGGTTATTTCAAATCAATAATTACGAATTATGATTTTTAGAAAATTCGCACAATATATTGATTTTAAATCGCTTTCTTTAATTTAAGACGTGTGCGGGTGCCGGGGGTGCCGCTTGAACTGTGCGGCAAGTTCCCCCTCTTGCAAGGGGCTGCTGACCCCATGTGAGGCCAAGTGGAACGCACTCCCTCCCCCCTTGCGGGGGAGGGGTGGGGAGGGGGGTAATGCCCCCTCCGCTCCAGCACCGTCGGGGCTCGGAAAGTTCGACAGACGCAACCGAGATACCCCCCTCTCCAGCTCTCCCCCGCAAGGGGGGAGAGGGCGCGTTCCGCGAGAGGGAGACGGTCGATCCTGTCCAGCCGGCCAGATTGCAGTCGCCAGCCGTGATGTGCTGGGGCGAGCGCGCGTCGGGTGGCAACTGCCACAAAAAAAAAGGCGCCCCGGAGCGACCGGGGCGCCTGTACTGAGCGGTGGCTCAGGCGATCACACGTCCACGCTGGCTTTCAGCGCGTTCTCCTGGATGAAGTCGCGGCGCGGCTCCACCACGTCGCCCATCAGGCGGTTGAACAGGTCGTCCGCCGCGTCCACTTCCTTCACCTTCACCTGCAGCAGCGAGCGGGCGTTGATGTCCAGCGTGGTCTCCCACAGCTGCTCGGGGTTCATCTCGCCGAGGCCTTTGTAGCGCTGGAGCGAGAGGCCCTTGCGGCCGGTGTCGGTGATGCCGTCGAACAGGTCGGCGGCGCCGAACACGATGTGCTCGTCGCTCTTGCGGCGGAGCGAGGCGTTGCCGGCGAACACGCCGTCCAGCTGCTTGCCGAGGCTCTCCAGCCGCCGTGCCTCGGGCGAGGCGAGGAAGGCGGAATCCAGCAGCGTCGTCTCCAGCACGCCGCGCACCCGGCGCGACAGGCGAAGGCCGGTCTCGTCGGCGGAGCCTTCCCACGTGCGCTCGGTGTCCTCGGCGAGGATGTTGAGGCGCGCGGCGATGCGGCCCGCAGCGGCGGTGGCGGCGTCGTCATCGTCCAGCAGGTTGGCGCCGAGGGCATCGGCCAGCGCCGCCTGCTCGGCCACGGCCTTGTTGTAGCGCGGGTGCAGGTTCAGCAGCGTGCTGCGCACCTGACGGGACAGCTCCACCACGGAGGCCAGATCCGCGCCGGTGCGCACTTCGCCCGAGGCGAGGTGCAGCGAGGCGTCTTCCAGACCGGCGGTGATGAGATAGTCCTCCAGCGCCTTCTCGTCCTTGATGTAGGTCTCGGACTTTCCGCGCGCCACTTTGAACAGCGGCGGCTGGGCGATGTAGATGTGCCCGTGCTCAAGAACCTCCGGCATCTGCCGGAAGAAGAAGGTGAGCAGCAGGGTGCGGATGTGGGAGCCGTCCACGTCCGCGTCGGTCATGATGATGATCTTGTGGTAGCGCAGCTTGGCGATGTCGAAATCATCGCGGCCGATGCCGGTGCCGAGCGCGGTGATCAGTGTGCCGATCTGCTCGGAGGACAGCATCTTGTCGAAGCGCGCGCGCTCCACATTGAGGATCTTGCCGCGGAGCGGCAGCACCGCCTGGAAGGCGCGGTCGCGGCCCTGCTTGGCGGAGCCGCCGGCCGAGTCACCCTCGACGATGAAGATTTCGGACTTGGCCGGATCGCGCTCCTGGCAGTCGGCGAGCTTGCCGGGCAGCGAGGCGATGTCGAGCGGGTTCTTGCGGCGGGTGAGGTCGCGGGCGCGGCGCGCCGCCTCGCGGGCGGCGGCGGCTTCCACCACCTTGCCCACCACCGACTTGCCCTCGTTCGGGTTCTCCTCGAACCAGTTGGAGAGCGCATCGCCCACCAGGCTTTCCACCACCGGGCGGACCTCGGAGGAGACCAGCTTGTCCTTGGTCTGGGAGGAGAATTTCGGATCCGGCACCTTCACCGAGAGCACGGCGGTGAGGCCCTCGCGGCAATCCTCGCCGGTGGGGTCCACCTTCTCCTTCTTGGCGATGCCGGAACGGTCGGCATAGCCCAGCACCTGCCGGGTCAGCGCGGCGGCGAAGCCCGTGAAATGGGTGCCGCGATCACGCTGCGGGATGTTGTTGGTGAAGCAGAGGATGTTCTCGTGATAGCCGTCGTTCCACGACAGCGCGGCTTCCACCGTGATGCCGTCGCGCTCGGCGCGGATCACCACCGGCTTCTGGAGCAGGGCCTGCTTGTTGCGGTCGAGATAGGCGACGAAGGCCTCCACGCCGCCCTCATAGTGCAGTTCCTCGCGGCGCGGCTCGGGGCCGCGCGCGTCGGTGAGCACGATGTGCACGCCGGAATTCAGGAAGGCCAGCTCGCGCAAGCGGTGTTCCAGCGTGGCGAAGTCGAACTCGATCTTGGTGAAGGTTTCCGGCGAGGGCAGGAACGTCACCTTGGTGCCGCGCTTGCCGTTGGCCTCGCCAACCACCTTGAGTGGGGCTTCCGCATCGCCGTGGCGGAAGCGCATGTAATGCTCCTTCCCGTCCCGCCAGATGGTCAGGTCGAGATGGGTGGAGAGCGCGTTCACCACCGAGACGCCCACGCCGTGGAGGCCGCCGGACACCTTGTAGGAGTTCTGGTTGAACTTACCGCCGGCGTGGAGCTGGGTCATGATGACCTCGGCCGCCGAGACGCCCTCTTCCTCATGAATGCCAGTGGGAATGCCGCGCCCGTCGTCGGTGACGGTCACGGAGCCATCGGCATTGATGGTTACGGTGACTTCGGTGGCGTGGCCGGCCAGCGCCTCGTCGATGGCGTTGTCCACCACCTCATAGACCATGTGGTGCAGGCCCGAGCCGTCGTCGGTGTCGCCGATGTACATGCCGGGACGTTTGCGCACGGCGTCGAGGCCCTTGAGGACCTGAATGGACTGGGCCCCGTATTCATCGGGGGACGCCGCGGGCACGGGATCGGCCATGGTTATGTCTCGAATCGTTGAAACGCTTGGAGGAAGTTGTAGCGCAAAGCCGAGGTTATTTGGTGGCAACGGCGACTGCCGTGCCCGCCAAAACGGTTCCGCACACACGATTTATGATCTTCAGAGCGCTGGCACCCGCCACCATTCGGCGTGTGCGATCCGTAATATGCACGTACAGCGCGAATACGCACCCCAGAACCACGCAGATCACGCCTGACATCTCAAGGAAACCAAGGGTGCTCAGGTGTTCCAGATCCATCATGGCTGGCAGCGCGGCGAGATAGAAGGCCATGGTCTTGGGATTGCCGATGGTCAGCGCCACGCCGGCGCCGAACAGGCCGCGCGCGCCGCTGCGCCGGGGCTGGGCGTCGAGGGACACCGGGCCGGTCGGGGCGGTCCAGAGCCGCCAGGCAAGATAGAGCAGATAGGCCGCGCCGGCGAGGCGGACGAAGACGAACAGGCCGCCCAGAGCCGCCGCGAGGGCCGAGAGGCCGAGCACGGCAGCGGCAAGCCACAGCACGTCGCCGAGGATAAGGCCGCAGATAAAGGGGAGGGCGCCGGTGCGTCCGCCGGCCAGCGTCCGCGTCACCAGCGCGACGACGGCGGGCCCGGGTGTCGCTGCGGCCACCGTCAGCACGGCGGCGAAGAGCGCGAGCGAGGCAAAATCCATGGGACTTCTGTGCCCCCGTGGGGGCGCAAGGTCAAGCCGGGCGTGCCTGCGCGGCACGCCCGCACGAGCCGGATCGGTTCAGATTGCGATCTGAACCGTGAATCCGTCTCGAAAACTTGGATAGAGAACGTCTTTCGGTCTGGATTGCGGAGCAATCAAAACCGGACGTGCTCTGGAGCCGGATCGGTTCAGATTGCAATCTGAACCGTGAATCCGCCTCGAAAGCTCCGGCGTGGGATCAGGTGTTGATCACATAGACGCGGGTGCCCTCGGGCACGCGCTCGTAGAGATCGATGATGTCCTGGTTGAGCAGGCGGATGCAGCCGGAGGACACCTGCGTGCCGATGGTGTCCGGCTCGATGGTGCCGTGCAGGCGGAACATGGTGTCCCGGTCGCCGTCATAGAGATAGAGCGCGCGCGGGCCGAGCGGGTTGGTCTCGCCGCCGGGCAGGCCGGCCGCATACGGCTTGTAGCGCTCCGGCTGCTTGGCGATCATGTTCGCCGTGGGCGTCCAGTGCGGCCACTTGGCCTTGCGCTTGATGGTCGCCCAGCCGCGATAGCTGTAGCCGTCCTTGCCCACGCCCACGCCGTAGCGGATGGCCTTGCCGCCCGCCTGCACGAGGTAGAGGTAGCGGTTGGGCACGTCCACGACGATGGTCCCGGCCGGATACTTGGTCGGATAGTCCACCACCTGACGCAGCAGGCGCGGATCGAGGCCCGAGGTATCGATGGCTTCCACCGGGAAGGGCTCGCCGACCACTTCGCCATAGCGGGCATCGCCGATGGTCTGGACCACCGAGGGCGGGGCGTTGGTGACGCAGGCCGCCAGGAAAAGCGGGGTACCAAGCACAAAGACGCGCCGGCTGAGGTCGGCGGACGTGGAGCGATCGCGGGCCATGATTCCCCAAACAGTGGGCTAAGCTGATTCGCCTTCTAGCATGCGGGTTTACGGTGCTGGTTGCAGGACGGCCACACCCTCCTGAAAACCACCCCTAGCAATGGTGAAAAACGCGTGAGTTGGAATACGTCCAGACAAGGTTTTGCAGAGCAGATGCATCCGATCTGATCGATGAAAACACTTTCTAGGACGCTGGCTGTACCGTTCCGGGACTGACGGTGAAGCGTTCCGCACCGTCCAGCGCCGCAAAGGCCAGGGGATCGGCGCCGGTCATCCAGACCTGCGCGCCCAGCGCGGTGAGCGCCGAGAACAGGCCGCCGCGCCGTTCCGCATCCAGATACGCCACCACGTCGTCCAGCAGCACGATGGGGGCGAGGCCCTGCATCACGCTCACGAGCCGGGCATGGGACAGGGCAAGGCCGATGAGCAGCGATTTCTGCTCGCCGGTGGAGCAGAGCGCCGCCGGCAGGCTCTTGGGGCCGTGGGACACCACGAGATCGCACAGATGCGGGCCTTCCAGCGTGCGGCCGGCGGCGCGGTCGCGCGGGCGGTTGTCCTGGAGGAGGGCGCGATAGCGGTCCTCCACCTCCACGGCGGGCGCTTCCGCCAGCAGGCGCTCCAGCGCGCCTTCCAGCGCGATGTCGGCATAGGGGAACAGGCTGGCGTCGTCACGATGGGTGGCGATCTCGGCGGCGAGGCGCTGCACGGTCTCAAGCCGCGCTGCGGCCACCGCCACGCCCAGTTCCGCCAGCTCATGCTCCACCGCGCCCAGCAGGCGATTGTCGCCGCCATCCTCCAGCACCCGGTTGCGGGTGCGCAGTGCGCGCTCCAGCGCGTTGACGCGGGTGCCGTGGCTGGCGTCCACCGCCAGCACGAGACGGTCGAGAAAGCGGCGGCGGTCGGACGGAGGGCCGGTGAACAGGCCGTCCATCTCCGGCGTCAGCCAGACCACTTTCAGATGATCGAGGAAGGCATTGCCGGAACCGGCGGTCTCGCGGTCGATGCGGAAGCGGCGGTTGGGGCCGTCAGTGCGGCCATCGCTGCCGGTGCCCAGCATCACCTCGCCCTGCGCGCCGTCCACTTGCGCGGCGACAGCCCAAGACCCATCACCGCCGGCCTGCGCCAGCGTATCCAGCGCGGTGCGCCGGAGGCCACGTCCCGGCGAGAGCAGGGAGATGGCTTCCAGAAGGTTGGTCTTGCCGGCGCCATTGGGTCCGGTCAGCACCACCGGCCCATCCGCCACGTCGATCTGCGCGGCGGCATAGCTGCGGAACCGGGTGAGGGTGAGACGGCGGATGCGGGCGCGGGGCGCGGTCACGACAGGTGTGAAGCTCACACCCGCATGGGCATGAGCACGTACAGCGCGTCGGTCTTCGTGCTGTCGCGCACCAGCGTCGGCGAGCCGGGATCGGCCAGCTTCAGCTCGGCGGTGTCGCCTTCGAGCTGCGAGGTGATGTCCAGCAGGTACTTGCTGTTGAAGCCGATATCCAGCGGCTCGGCCGCATAATCGACTTCCAGCTCCTCGGTGGCGCTGCCGCTGTCCGGATTGGTCACGGACAGCACCAGCTTGCCCTCGCCGAGCGAGAGCTTCACGGCGCGGCCACGCTCGCTGGACACGGTGGACACGCGGTCCACGGCGGCGGCGAAGTCGGCCTTGTCCACGATCAGCGTCTTGTCGTTGCCGGCGGGGATGACGCGGCCATAGTCCGGGAAGGTGCCGTCGATCAGCTTGGAGGTGAGCACGATGGCGCCCACCGCGACGCGGATCTTGGTGGCGGACAGGGAGACGGTGACTTCCGCATCCTTGTCTTCCAGCAGCTTCTGCACTTCGGCCACCGTCTTGCGGGGCACGATGACGCCGGCAAGGCCCGCCGCGCCCTCGGGGGCGTCCAGCTCGGCCTGCGCGAGGCGGTGGCCATCGGTGGCGACCGCACGCAGCGTCTGCCGGCCGGCGGCGTCCGCCACGTGCAGATAGATGCCGTTCAGATAATAGCGGGTCTCTTCGGTGGAGATGGCGAACTGGGTCTTGTCCACCAGGCGGCGGAATTCCGCGCCCTTCACCTTGAAGCTGTTGGTGAACTCGCCGGCGGCGAGATCCGGGAAATCGGCTTCCGGCAGGGTCTGGAGCGTGAAGCGGGCGCGGCCGGCGCGCACCGCGAGGCTGCCGCGCTCCCCGCCCACTTCCAGCTGCACCTGCGAGCCGTCGGGCAGCTTGCGCACGATGTCGTAGAGCACGTGGGCGGGCACGGTGGTGGCGCCGTCCTGCTGCACTTCGGCGGGCACCGTCTCCACCACTTCCAGGTCGAGGTCGGTGGCTTTCAGCGACAGGCCGTGCGTGCCGGTGCGGATGAGCACGTTGGCAAGGATCGGGATGGTGTTACGCCGTTCGACGACGCGGTGGACGTGGCTGAGCGACTTGAGAAGCTCGGCGCGTTCGACGGTGACCTTCATGGCCCGGACCCGTGTCTCTTCGCTCGGAGAAAGGAATGGCGCACGCGAACGGGCGCCCGCGCGGCCCCGCTTCGGTTCGTGGAAACGAACCAGCGGGCCGCCGACATTGCCGCTCCCGCCGTCGCAACGCAAGTGCGGGAGCACCGTTTTTCGCGCCACGCCAGCGCTGGCGCGGGTTCGGGGCGGCGAACGGGGCTTGTGGGCTGCGGGGATAAGGCGCCGGCGGGCGGCGGAAGGGCAGGGCGGATGGGGCCGATTCAGGGGCGGTCCGGCCGGCAAGTCGGTGCTTCGATGCGGAGGGCTGTTCGGGAACGGACGTTGCGTCCTTCCCCCTCCCCATCCCTCCCCCGCAAGCGGGAGAGGGGGCCTGTCGCGCTGGATCGCGTCGTCACGCCTGAAGTCCTGGCGGGGATAGCCCTCTCCCGCTTGCGGGGGAGGGTTGGGAGGGGGAAGGCGCGGTCGCGGCAAGGCGACCGATCACCACATAAGAGCCCCGCTCCGGGTTGGCTGAAAGTTTCAGCCTCCTCAATCAGCGCCTCAGCGCCGGATCACTCCGCGACCAGACGCTTCAGCGCCTCGATCTCGTCGGCGAGCGCGCGGTCGGTGGCGATCAGGCCGTCGATCTTGCGCACGGCGTGCAGCACCGTGGTGTGATCGCGGCCACCGAAGCGACGGCCGATCTCGGGCAGCGAGCGCAGGGTCAGCGTCTTGGCCAGATACATGGCGATCTGGCGCGGCTTCACCACGTTGGCGGTGCGGCGCTGCGACAGCAGGTCGGCCCGCGACACATTGTAGTGCTTGGCCACCACGCGCAGGATGTCGTCCACGCGCACGCGCTTGGGATCGGTGGGACGCACCAGATCCTTCACCGCGCCCTCGGCCATCTCCAGCGTGACCGGCTCGCCGGTGAGCTTGTTGACGGCCAGAAGCTTGTTCAGCGCGCCGTCGAGATCGCGGCCGCTGGAACCCACATGGCGGGAGAGGAATTCGAGCACCGCAGCCGGCACCGCGAAGCCGCGATGCTGCTCGGACAGGACCTGCGAACGGGTGCGCAGGATCTGGTGGCGCAGGTCTTCCTCAAGGGTGGCGAGTTCCACCACGAGGCCGCCGGCAAGGCGCGAGCGCACGCGGTCGTCCAGCGCGTCGAGGTCGCCCGGCGGACGGTCGGCGGCAACCACCACCTGCCGGCCGGCATCCATCAGCGCGTTCAGCGTGTGGCAGAATTCCTGCTGCATGTTCTTGCCGGTCAGGAACTGCAGATCGTCGATCACCAGCGTGTCGATGGAGCGCAGGGCATCCTTGAAGGCGATGGCGGCGTGCGACTTCAGCGCGGCCACGAAGCCGTACATGAAGCGCTCGGCGGTCAGGTACACCACGCGGCGGCCACGGGCGGCACCGGCCCAGGCCACGGCCTGGAGCAGGTGGGTCTTGCCGAGGCCGACGGCCGCATGGAGATAGAGCGGGTTGAACAGCGGGGCGGCGCCCGGCACGGCCTCGGCCACCTGCTTGGCAGCGGCATGGGCAAGCGTATTGGACTTGCCGATGACGAAGGTCTCGAAGGTGAAGCGGGGGTCGAGCGGGGAGCCGGCGCCGACATCGCTTGTGCCCTGCGCGGCCGGAGCTGCGGCCACGGCCTGACGCACCGGGGCGGCGACGACGGCGGGGCGCTCGGAAACGGTCTCGCGGGGGGCGTTGGCGGCCTTCAGGGGCAGGCTGCGGGCAACGGCGGTGCGGACCGCAAGGTCAACGCGGGTCGCGCCGTTCTCATCGCGCCACAGCTCCAGCAGGCGGTCGAGATAATGGTCCTGGATCCAGGCCTTCAGGAAGCGGGTGGGCACCGAGAGGTGCACGGTGGTGCCGCTGATCCGGTCCAGCTCGATACGGGCGAACCAGCTCGTATAGCTTTCCTCGCCGATTTCCTCACGCAGACGCTGACGGACGCGATCCCATTGATCGGCAGAGACATCGGTGTTGACCGCACCCGCAAGGGCAGGTCGAAATTTGGCGACGTCTACGGCTTCCGGCTTCAGCATGAGTGCTGTTCCCGCGCGAGGCGGTTCCCTGGTTGAGGCGCGAGGGGGGATCGCGCCGACGGACGGCGCGCTGCGCGCAAGGTGAAAAAGAGGTCGAGAAAGGTGGCGCCCTGGCGGCGCGGTCAGGTCATGCCGCAGAAGGGACGTGAGCCTGAGGACGGGGGCGATGACATGGTGGAACGGACGGCGGTCTCGAAGACCGGGGACGCCGGAGGCATGGCGCTGGAAAGTGCCCTCTCACCACTGTCGCTAAAGGTCATAGCCGCCCCATTTGCCGCCGAATGATCTTCGGCAGCTTTCCGGTTGTAGAACATGTTTTTGAAGGTTCCGGGATTTTCTAGTTGTTCTAGGAAAGTAATTCCAGAACAACGTAATCCCTACTCCCGGTTGACTTCCCCATGGTCTGAAGTATTTGCGGTTGGGAATAGGTTGTGAAGCACATAGTATTCCCTCCCTCCACTCGCGAGGAGTTTTGAAAACCTTCAGTCTATTGGTGAAAGCCCGGGTCAGCCCCTGAGGTGAGATTGAACATACACAGGGGCCGGGGGTGGTGCAACGCCTTTCGGGTCGGAATGGGATAGTGGGGGAAAGGGTCGCAACAGCTTCGTTGAAGTAGCGCTTTATATCAGCCGGCAAACCTCTGGCGGGACAAAGAGAATTCGGCGATGAGCGCAGGGTTTCGGCAGATCGTATGAAGCTTTGTTCAGGAACACCCGATTACCTTTTTGACCTGCCCCGAAAGCAGCCCTGCCATGCTTGGGAGATAACTCGTTCAAGATGATCGGCTTTTCCTGAGCGGTCAGAAATCACGCTTTTGGCTGTGTTTCCGATACTTCATTTCGACGACTTGACGTCGCGTCGCAGGCAGCGCAGGGGCTGTTTGCCGAGTCGCCGGCGCGACCGCGCACGGCAATAAAAAAGCCCGGCTGCTGCCGGGCTTTTCGCCACACCGGAAACCGGCGGGACTTGTCTAACTCAGGCGCTGAGCTTGCGAACCCGGGCGGCGAGGCGCGAAACCTTGCGGGAAGCCGTGTTCTTGTGCAGCACGCCCTTGGTCACGGCGCGCATCAGCTCGGGAGCGGCAGCCTTGAACGCGGCCTCGGCCTGGTCCTTGTCGCCGGCCGTCAGCGCATCTTCCAGCTTGCGCAGGTAGGTGCGGACGCGCGAGCGGCGCGAACGGTTCACTTCGGTGCGGCGCTCGATCTTGCGAGCCGCCTTCTTGGCGGAGGGCGTATTGGCCATCGGCCATCCTTCGGGTTTGCGAGGCCCATCGGCCCTGCTCGGGCTGGCGGTACCGCGTCTGGAATGATTGCGGATGCGGGCGACCGGGGCCGCCTGCGAAGTGCCGGGCTTATAGGGTTAGCAGGCCTCCGCGTCAACTGGCTTTGGCTCCGGCATGGCGGATTTGCGACAGGCATAACCCGCCGCGGCGCTTTACGCAGCATGCTCCCATCGCGTATGTGCAGCACGTCTTATATAGAGAACGCGCGGGCGCGATGGCGTGCGGCCAGGGTTGTGCCCCGATAGTCGGTTGGGAGATGGGCGATGAGCGATGTGGCGCTGAGAGAGCAGCCGATGACGGACACGCTGGTGACTGTATTCGGCGGTTCGGGATTCGTCGGGCGCCATGTGGTGCGGGCGCTGGCCCGGCGTGGCTACCGGGTGCGAGTCGCGGTGCGCCGCCCGCAGAACGCCGGCTTCCTCCAGCCGCTCGGCTATGTGGGCCAGATCCAGATCATGCAGGCCAACGTGCGCTATCCCGCCTCCGTCCAGCGGGCGGTGGAGGGTGCGTCCGTGGTGGTGAACCTCGTCGGCATCCTGAAGGCCTCCGGCCGCCAGTCCTTCGAGGCGGTGCAGGCCGCGGGCGGGCGCACGGTGGCTGAAGCCGCTGCCGCCGCCGGCGCCAAGGTGGTGCATCTGTCGGCCATCGGCGCCGCCCTCGATGCCCCGTCCATCTATGCCCGCACCAAGGCGGAAGGGGAGGCGGCCGTTCTCGCCGCCGTGCCTGACGCGGTGATTCTGCGCTCGTCCGTGGTGTTCGGCCCGGAGGATGACTTCTTCAACAAGTTCGCCGGCATGGCCCGCTTCAGCCCGGCCCTGCCGCTGATCGGCGGCGGCGAAACCAAGTTCCAGCCGGTGTTCGTGGGCGACGTGGCCCAGGCGGTGGAGCATGCGGTGAGCGGCCAGGCCAAGCCCGGCGCCACCTATGAGCTGGGCGGCCCCGAGGTGCGCAGCTTCAAGGAGCTGATGCAGACCGTGCTGCGCGAGATCGGTGCCAAGCGTTGCCTGTGCAACCTGCCGTTCGGCCTCGCCTCGCTGTTCGCGGGCCTGACCCAGTGGCTGCCCATGGCGCCGCTCACCAAGGATCAGGTGACGCTGCTGAAGTCCGACAATGTGGTGTCGGATGCCGCGCAGAAGGACGGCCGCACGCTGGCGGGCCTCGGCGTGCAGCCGACCGCCATGGCGTCGATGATCGGGAGCTATCTTTGGCGCTTCCGCAAGTCGGGTCAGTTCACCCACATCGAGACCTGACGGGATCGGTGTGCGAGATGGAACCGGCGCAGCCGCGCCGGTTCAAGCAGGCGCGCGGCGGACGGAGTTGATGGGCATAGAGGTGAAGATCTGCGGGCTGAGCACGGCGGACACGCTGGAAGCAGCCCTCGACGCCGGGGCCGATCTGGTCGGCTTCGTGCACTTTCCGAAAAGCCCCCGCCACGTCGCCCTCGCCGATGCACCCGCCCTCGTGGCGCAAGTGCGCGGGCGGGCGAAAAAGGTGCTGCTGCTGGTCAATCCGGACGACGCCACGCTGGATGCGGCGCTCGCCGCCTTCCAGCCGGATATCGTGCAATTGCACGGCTCCGAGTCGCCCGAGCGGGTGGCCGAGATCCGCGCCTGCATCGGCCGTCCGGTGATGAAGGCGTTGCCCGTGGCGCGGGCGGAAGACCTCGCGACCGTGCCCGCTTACGCTGCGGTGGCCGACCGGCTTCTGTTCGACGCCAAGCCGCTGCCCGACGACACGCTGCCCGGCGGCAACGGCCGGCCTTTCGACTGGAACCTGCTGGCCGGCCTTGACCCCGGCCGCCCCGTCATGCTTTCCGGGGGGCTTGATGCCGGCAACCTGCCGCTCGCCCTTTCGGTGGCCCATGTCGATGGCGTGGATGTCTCCTCCGGGGTGGAGACGGCACCGGGCCGGAAGTCGGCGGAAAAGATCTTTGCCTTCGTCCAGGCGGCGCGGGCAGCAGCGGCGCAAGTCGCAGAGGGAAAAGTCCAGTGACAGCGCTCAATTCCTATCGCACCGGCCCCGACGAGGGCGGCCACTTCGGCATTCATGGCGGGCGCTTCGTGGCCGAGACCCTGATGCCGCTCATCCTCCAGCTGGAGGCGGCCTATAAGGAAGCCAAGGCCGATCCCGCCTTCCAGGCACAGATGGCCAGCGACCTCGTGCATTACGTGGGCCGCCCCTCGCCGCTCTATTATGCCGAGCGCCTCACCGAGCATCTCGGCGGCGCCAAGGTGTATCTGAAGCGCGAGGAACTGAACCACACCGGCTCGCACAAGGTGAACAACGTGCTGGGCCAGATCCTTCTCGCCCGCCGCATGGGCAAGCAGCGCATCATCGCCGAGACCGGCGCCGGCCAGCACGGCGTCGCCACGGCCACGCTGTGCGCCCGCTTCGGCCTCGACTGCGTGGTCTATATGGGCGCGGTGGATGTGGAGCGGCAGAAGCCGAACGTGTTCCGCATGGAGATGCTGGGCGCCAAGGTGATCCCGGTGAAGTCCGGCTCCAGCACGCTCAAGGACGCCATGAACGAGGCGCTGCGCGACTGGGTGACGAACGTACACGACACCTTCTATTGCATCGGCACGGTGGCGGGCCCGCATCCGTACCCCTCCATGGTGCGCGACTTCCAGTCCATCATCGGCCGCGAGACCCGCGCCCAGCTGCAGGAAGTGGAAGGACGCGGCCCCGACAGCCTGATCGCGGCGGTGGGCGGCGGCTCCAATGCCATCGGCCTGTTCCATGAGTTCCTGGATGATCCGGGCGTGGAGATCTATGGCGTGGAAGCGGCCGGCCACGGCATCGCCTCGGGCGCGCATGCGGCCTCCATCAATGGCGGCCGCCCCGGCGTGCTCCATGGCAACCGCACCTATCTGCTGATGGACGGCGACGGCCAGATCACCGAGGCGCATTCCATCTCGGCGGGCCTCGATTATCCCGGCATCGGCCCGGAGCACTCCTGGCTGCACGATATCGGCCGGGTGAAGTATATTCCCTGCACCGACAAGGAGGCGCTGGAGGCGTTCCAGCTGTGCTCCAAGCTTGAGGGCATCATCCCGGCGCTCGAATCCGCGCATGCCATCGCCAAGGTGATGGACATCGCGCCGACCAAGCCGCGGGATCACATCATGGTGGTCAATTTGTCCGGCCGTGGCGACAAGGACATCTTCGCCGTGGCGGAGCATCTCGGGGGGCAGATATGACGCGTATCGGATTGCTCGTCCTCGTCGCCGGCCTTCTGCCCGGCGCGGCTCCCGCGCTCGCACAGGCGCAGGTTCCGCCGCCGCCGGCCAATCTCCAGCTCGCCGCGGACGCGGTGCAGACGGACCCTGCCGGCGCGTTCGTGAACGTGCGGGTGAAGAACATCGGCAATACCCTGATCTCGCAGATCCAGGTGGGCTGCCAGTTCCTCGACAACGGCAAGGTGGTGGGGTCTTCCGACACCACGCTCTATGCCTCGGTGCCGGGCGTGACCGGCATCGGCCAGGTGCGCCTGTTCGGCGCCACCTCGGCCACCCAGGCCCGCTGCGGCATCCTGAAGGCGAGCTGATCCTTCCGCCTGCGGCCGGCGCCTTCCGGGGACCGGCCGCACGCTCATGAAAACCGGCGGCGCATGCCGTCCGTCACCTTTGTCCGGCCTCTCGCGGCCGATCCCCTCGATTATGGAGGGGAGGAATGTCCGGATCGTCATGACCACCCGCATCAGTGCCCGCTTCACCGACCTCGCCGCCCAGGGCCGCCCCGGCCTCGTGACCTTCATCACGGCGGGCGATCCCGACACCGAGACGTCGCTGGAGATCCTGCGCCGCCTGCCGGCCGCGGGTGCTGACATCATCGAGCTGGGCGTGCCCTTCACCGATCCCATGGCCGATGGCCCGGCCATCCAGGCGGGTGGCCTGCGCGCGCTCGCCGCCGGCCAGACCCTGGCCAAGACGCTGGAGATGGTGCGCGCCTTCCGCGAGGGCGATGACGCCACCCCCATCGTCCTCATGGGCTATTTCAACCCCATCTACATCTACGGCGTGCCGCGCTTCATCACCGACGCCAAGGCGGCCGGTGTTGACGGCCTGATCATCGTCGACCTGCCGCCGGAGGAAGACGCCGAGCTGTGCCTGCCGGCGCTGGAAGCGGGGCTGGACTTCATCCGCCTCGCCACCCCGACCACCGATGAAAAGCGCCTGCCGACGGTGCTCGCCCACACGGCGGGCTTTGTCTATTACGTCTCCATCACCGGCATCACCGGCTCTGCGGCGCCCGACGCCAATGCGGTTGGCACGGCGGTGGCGCGCATCAAGCAGCACACCGCGCTTCCCGTGGCCGTTGGCTTCGGCGTGCGCACCCCGGCGCAGGCCGCCGCCATCGCTGCCGGCGCGGATGCGGTGGTGGTGGGCTCGGCCCTTGTTGAGGCGGTGCGCAAGACGCTGGATCAGGATGGCAAGGCGACCGCGAATACGGTGGTTGCTGTCGAGACTCTGGTGCAGGAACTGGCCGAAGCCGTGCGCGGCGTGACGCGGCAGGCGGCGGAGTAGGGGAACGGTTTCGAGCCTTCAGCTGTCTGCTGAGGGCTCGATCAGCATTCCGACCGGCCTACTTTATCAAGCGACATCTGTGCAGCAATAGATCGTCATGCCCGGACTTGATCCGGGCATCCACGTCCCTCCGCCGGGCGGGCGGTGGACGCGTTGCGAACGGTCGCCGTGTTCTTGAGCTTCATGCCGTCCACCGTCGGCCCGACGTGGATCCCCGGATCAAGTCCGGGGATGACGGTCTTCTGTAACGCGGCTGTCGTACACGGGAAGGCTCAGCCCCTCCGGGTGAATTTCGATGTGATCGCGTCACGCCGTTGCTGCGCCCCGACACCGTTGCGATCGAAATCGGCCAGGAGGCGGCGCGTGGCCGGTTCCGTCCGGATGCCCTCCACCGCGCTGATCTTCTCGAACCGGGCTCGGCCGAGAACAAAGGCGCCGGATTTCGGCGCTTCCGGTGGTGGCTTCTGTGTCATGGCGCGACTCTACACCCGTGGCGGCCGCCCTGAACAGGGATCTCAGGGGCCGCATTTACACCAGCACGCGCGGCCCATGCGGCAGGCGCGCGGACAGTTCCACCTGTCGGGCGCGATGCTCCGTCGGCGAAAAGCCGTTGCGCTCCCAGAAGGCGCTGGTCTCCGAGCCCATATATTCCCCGTAGGACTGCATGAGCGTGAGTGCCGGCACGATCTCGCCCCGCGCCTCATAGGCGGCGATGACCTTCAGCGCCACGCCATAGGCGGGGCTCTCCTTCTGGCCGCCGCTGGGCAAGGGCTCCAGCGCGCGGCGGTGGAGCCAGACAGGATCGTCGCGCAGGTCTTCCGGTGCGTGCTCCTGCTGGGCGAGCCACGCCTTCATGCGCGACACATGGGCCTCGCAGCCGAAGCTCGGCGGGCTGATGGTGGCGCGAACCGCCATGCGGCAGGCCGCATCCATGCCGCCGAGGCGCAGATATTGCGAGGCCAGCAAAGCCAGCGCGCTGGTGTATTCCGGCAGCACGGCGATGGCCGCCTCCAGACGATGGATGGCGTCCTCCACCCGCTGCGCCTTCAGCAGGCGCCGGGCCTCCTCATAGAGGGCGAGCGGGGAACGGGGATCGTCCGCCAGTGTCGGAAAGCCGGGGTGGTCGGCCTCGTCCAGATCGCGCGTGGCGGCGAGGAAGCTATCGATGCCGGAGAAGCCCGGCATCACCGAGCCGTCATCATGAAACGTCTCGGCCACGATGGGCGCGCCGCCTTCGCGGCCGATGGGCCAGTAGAGGCCGAACTGGTCGCCATTGCCCAGCTGCCAGTCCTGAAAGGACACGAAGCCGAAGGGCATGTACGCGACGTAGCGCTGGTCGCGGTCGAGGGCGAGATCGCCGGCGGCGGCCGGAAGGGCGAGGGGCATCTCAAGCGTCTCCCGTGTCAGGGGGGGGTGGACCAGTACACGCCGACCGTGTTCTGCACGGCGCTGCCGATGACGATGACCAGCATCACCGCGAGGGTGAGGTAGTTCATGCGCGAGGTGGCGTAGGTGCTGGTGGGCCGTCGCCCCGGCAGCAGGCGCCGCAGGCCGAAATAGAAGATGACGTGAAAGAACTGGTACAGAAATAACGGGCCGATGACGGTTCCGAGCGGATCTCCCCAATTGCCGTCGCCCAGCGCGGGGAGCATCCATTTCGCATTGAAGATCACGCTCACGATCGCGAGCAGCGTCATTGCGATCAGTTCGGTCATCTGGCCTCCGCTTGTGGATTCGGATGAGCGACCTTTAGCACAACAATGCATGAGGGCGAATGACGGGCGGGCAGATGTACTGTTTTTGTATTGAGGTACATCTGTAGTGGGGTGACGGCGCTGGGGGCGCCGCTATGGATAAGGATGGACACGCCCGAATTGGTCGCTCAGTCTGGTCTTGCGACCGGAGGTTGCCATGCGCGCGATGGATATGGACGCGGTCGGGAATGATCTCTCACGGCTGATCGAGGCCGCCCCGTGGTCCGGCTCGTGCCGCTGACTGCGGCGACCCCGTCCCGGCGTGTGCTTGGGCGTCTGGTGGGCAGAGTGCAGGTACCCGAAGACTTCGACGGGCCGCTGTCATCCGATGTGCTGGATGGTTTCGAGGGGCATTGATGCCCTTCCCGCATCCTCCTGAAGCACGCCGGTTGCTGCCAACCCGGCCCGATGGACCGCCCCGCCGCGCCCGCGATCAGCGGTAAAACCGCCCTCTGGGCGCCTTCGGCCTTCCGTTCGCCATCGATGGGCATTAAATGGTGCCCGAAAAGCTGGAGATGTCTGTTGAACTGGATTTCCAACGTCGTCCGACCGAAGATCCGCAACTTCCTCAACCGCCGGGAAGTGCCGGAAAACCTCTGGGTGAAGTGCCCCGAGACCGGGCAGATGGTGTTCCACAAGGATCTCGAGGCCAATCTGTATGTGATCCCCGGATCGGGGTACCACATGCGCATGGGGCCCGTGGATCGGCTCAAGGCCACTTTCGACGACGGCGCCTATGAAGAGGTGGCGCTGCCGGACGTGGCCATCGACCCGCTGAAATTCCGCGACGAGCGC
The DNA here is from genome assembly GCF_014635325.1 of Azorhizobium oxalatiphilum. Lineage (GTDB taxonomy): Bacteria > Pseudomonadota > Alphaproteobacteria > Rhizobiales > Xanthobacteraceae > Azorhizobium > Azorhizobium oxalatiphilum. The sequence goes on from NZ_BMCT01000001.1 coordinate 689,577, forward strand.
AAATACATCGATCGCCTCAAGGACGCCCGGTCCAAGACCGGCGCGCAGGATGCGGTCAAGGTCGCCACCGGCCTGCTGGAAGGCCTGCCGGTCACGGTGGCCGTGCAGGACTTCGGCTTCATGGGCGGCTCGCTCGGCATGGCGGCGGGCGAGTCCATCGTCACCGGCCTGATGACGGCGGCGGCGAAGAAGACCCCCTTCATCATGTATGCCGCCTCCGGCGGCGCGCGCATGCAGGAGGGCATCCTCTCCCTCATGCAGATGCCGCGCACCACGGTGGCCATCCAGGAACTGCGTGAGGTCGGCCAGCCCTATATCGTGGTGCTGACCAACCCGACCACGGGCGGCGTCACCGCCTCCTACGCCATGCTGGGCGACATCCAGATCGCCGAGCCGGGCGCGCTGATCGGCTTCGCCGGCCCGCGCGTGATCGAGCAGACCATCCGCGAGAAGCTGCCGGACGGCTTCCAGCGCTCGGAATATCTGTTCGAGCACGGCATGATCGACATGGTGGTGCACCGCCACCAGATGCGCGAGACCCTCGCCCGCATCTGCCGCATCATGGTGAAGGCGCCGGCCGTGCCGCCCAAGGGTCGCCTGCCGCGCCCGAAGGCGCCGAAGCCCGCCGCGGCCGAGGCCATCATCACGCCGCCGCCCGCCGCCTGAGCGGGGGCGCGGCCGTGGGGGAGACCACCGGGGTGAGCCCGCTCGACGTCCTGCTGGAGCGCCTGTCGGCGCTCCATCCCAAGCGCATCGACCTGTCGCTGGGGCGCATGGAGCGCCTGCTGGCCGCTTTGGGGAATCCCGAAGCGCGCCTGCCGCCGGTGGTTCATATCGCCGGCACCAACGGCAAGGGCTCGACGCTGGCCTACATGCGCGCGGCGCTGGAGGCGGGGGGAAAGCGTGTCCACGCTTATACCTCGCCCCATCTGGTGCGCTTCAACGAGCGCATCCGGCTCGCCGGGCAGTTGGTGTCCGACGCTGCGCTGATGGATGCGCTGGAGCGCACTCTGCGCACCAATGACGACGCCGAGATCACCTTCTTCGAGGTGACGACGGCGGCCGCCTTCCTGCTGTTTTCCGAGCATCCCGCCGACGTGATGCTGCTGGAGGTGGGGCTGGGCGGCCGGCTCGACGCCACCAATGTGGTGGCTGCGCCCATCGCCAGCGTCATCACGCCCATCTCCATCGATCATGTGGAGTTTCTGGGCGAGACGGTGGAAGCCATTGCCGGCGAGAAGGCCGGCATCATCAAGCCGCATGTGCCGGTGATCGTGGGCGAGCAGCCCGATGCGGCGCTGGCCGTCATCGAGCGCGCCGCCGCCCGCAGGCGGGCGCCGCTCTATGCGCGCGGCCAGCACTGGCATGTGCAAGCGGAGGCCGGGCGGCTCGTCTATTCCGACGAGGACGGGCTGCTGGACCTGCCGCGCCCGCGCCTCATGGGTCCGCACCAGATCGACAATGCCGGCCTCGCGGTGGCAACCTTGCGCGCCGTGCCGGCCCTGCGTGTGCCGCAGGCGGCCATCGAGGCGGGCATCCGTGGCGCGGAATGGCCCGCCCGTCTCCAGCGCCTGCCCACCGGCGCGCTGGTGGAGCTTGCGCCCGCCGACGTGGAAGTGTGGCTCGACGGCGGCCACAATGCCTCCGGCGGCCGTGCGCTGGCCCATGCGCTGGCGGAACTGGAGGAGCGCTATTCGCGCCCGCTGGTGCTGATCTGCGGCATGCTCGCCAACAAGGACTGCGCGGGTTTTCTGGCCCCCTTCGGCGGGCTCGCGCGCGAGGTGGTCTGCGTGCCGGTTCCGGCCGAGCATGCCGGCATGGCGCCCGCGGATCTTGCCACGGTCGCCACCGCGCTCGGTTTCTCCGCCTCGGTCGCGACGGGCGTAGGGGCGGCGCTCTCCGCGCTCTCCACCTATCCGGTGACGCCGCCGCCGCGCGTGCTGATCTGCGGCTCGCTCTATCTGGCCGGCGCCGTGCTGGCCGAGAACGGCACCCTGCCGGTGTGAGGGGAGGGGCGGGTTTTTAGGCCGTGACCCCATGAACGCGCTGGATGATGGAAGGGTGGCACGCCACCGGCCAAGCCGTGGACTCATGAGTTCGGAGCCACAACCGCATCGATGCGAGCTGGACCATGGGCGTGGGCAGATATGGAAGCCCTAAGTGCCCTCCCGACCAGTGGCGGACATTGCCAATCCGTCGACGGCTTTGCCGGATTTGACCCGGAGGTGAAATTCGGGAAGTCCGGTTTTGGGTCATTCGCTCGTTTGGCTTGAACGACAAGGAGTGCTGGAAGCCGAAGGTCCGCCTTCCGCGGAGGAGCCAAGGTCCGAATATGGCGCGGGCTGGCGCTGTAAATGAATGAAGATGGTGAGTCAGTCTATAAAGTGTTCGTGGCGCTCACTTGACAGTATTTACTGTATTCGGTATTTTTGTAAGTAAGTTTGACGCGTTGGTGCTTTGCTGGAAGCAGTGCATGTGCTTCTCGGAAATGGCGTTTTGTGCACTGCGTCCTTCGCAAGCAGATTCCCATCTTAAATGATCGCCGTCTGGTGGTCTTGCTCAGGGGGGAGTGCGATGCAAATCAATGAAGACAAACTGCATGCGTTCGTCGGAAAGATGCTCGGCGATCTTGGCGGAGCATATAGCGTTCCAACGGTACGACTTGGATTGAGGCTCGGTCTCTTTAAGGCACTTCACGAGCATGGACCCGTCACTGCGGCCGATCTGGCGCATCTGGCTGGCGGGCTGGCCGAACGTTATGTGCGGGAGTGGGCACTCGCTCAGGCGGCGAACGGCTACATCGATTTCGAGAGTGCATCCGGAACATTCAGCCTGTCACCCGAGCAGGCCATGGTGTTCGTCTCGAAAGACAGTCCCTTCTACCTGGAGGGGGCGTTCGATCTGGTCGCAGCGATGATCGAAGGCGAGCCGAAGGTCGAGCACTCTTTCCGGACGGGAGCCGGCGTGCGCTGGGGAGATACCGCCGGCTGCCTGTTCTGCGCCACCGGAGCATTCTTCAGGCCGGGTTATGTCAACAATATCGTACAGAACTGGCTACCTGCCCTCGACGGTGTCGAGGACAAGTTGAAGGCAGGAGCAAAGGTGGCAGACGTAGGCTGTGGGGTCGGCTTCTCGACGCTTCTGATGGCCGATGCGTACCCTAATTCCCGCTTTGTCGGTTACGATTTCCATGAGCCGTCTATCGAAGAAGCAAAAGCTCATGCGAGGGCGCATGGGGTGAGCGGCCGGGTGGAATTTAATGCGACGACGGCCAAAGACATCGCGGAAGGCGATTTCGACCTCGTGACGAGCTTCGACTGTCTCCATGACATGGGCGATCCGCGCGGCTGCGCAGGCCACATGCGGCAAATCCTGAGAAGCGATGGAACGTGGATGGTCGTCGAGCCGATCGCGGGTGATCGGCCCGAAGAGAATATGAACCCCGTGGGCAGGCTCTACTACAACGCCTCGACAATGATTTGCGTGCCCACCTCGCTGGATCAGGAGGTGGGAGAAGGATTGGGGGCTCAGGCTGGAGAGGCCAAGCTGGCAGAGGTCATGCGCGCCGGTGGATTCTCACGCGTCAGACAAGCGACCGCTGGCCCATTCAACATGGTGTTGGAAGCGCGGGCATAGTCGCACCTCGAATGAGGACGAGGGACATGTCGTGGCGAAGCCTGATTTCGGCTCCGCGTGCCACAGCCTATGACGGCATGGCGTAGGTGATCCTAGAGCATGTCCGGCTTTGATTGCTTCGCAATCCAAGCCGAAAGACATTATCTATCAATGAGTTGGAGCGCTTATGCGTTTCCATGAAACACGGAAGCGCTCCAAGTTCCCGGAATGCGGCGTGTGGCCCGGTGCCGTCCCCCATCCACGGTCCGCTCTGGGCCTTTTTGCATTCCCCGCTATCATGCCCGTCTTGACCGTTTCACGCGGCTGAGGTGGGGGAGGGGGATGGTGGCTGCTGCTCCGGTTCCGAGGTCAGCCCGGCTGGTGGTCGTCGTCGCCTGTCTCGTCTCGGCGCTGTTCTCCGGCCTGATCGCGCTCAGCCTCTGGCAGGCCCGGCAGGATGCGTGGGCGCAGGCCAGCCGCGCCGCCGACAATCTGCTGCTGCTGGTCAATCGCGACATCCAGCGCCATCTCGACGTCTTCGGCGTGACGCTGAAGGGGCTGAGGCATTTCATGGAGATGGAGAACGTCTTCACGGATCGCGATCGCCTGCACCGGGTGCTGGCCATCGCGGCGGAAGGCACGCTCGATGTCTCCTCCATCTACGTGCTCGATCCGCAGGGCCAGATACTGGCGCAGTCGAACCACGACACGGCCAGCCCCGCCGTCTTCGGCGACCGCGAATACTTCATCGTCCATCGCGACCGGCCGGATGCCGGCCTGTTCGTGAGCCTGCCCTATCGCAGCCGGCTGGACCACGGGGTGCCCAGCCTCGTGATGAGCGCGCGCCTGTCGGACAAGAGCGGGGCCTTTGCCGGCGTCGTCGCCATCGCGGTCCGCCTGTCCTATCTCTCGGACCTGTTCCAGTCGCTGGATAAGAACGCCAGCGATGTGGTCTCCCTGATCCATCGCGACGGCGTCATGATGGTCCGTGTCCCCTCCCTGCGGAACGATGGCGACATGGGGGCCGATGTGTCCGGTGCGCCCACCTTCCGCGAGATGTCGCGGGCCGAGAGAGGGGTTTTTATCGGCAAATCCCTGCTCGATGGCGTGCCGCGCTACTATCATTTCGAGCACATCCCCGATTTTCCGCTGATCGTCACCGTGGGCCTCGGCATTTCGGACCTGTTCGCCGACTGGCGGCGGCGCGCGATCGTGGCCGGGGGCTCCACGGCGCTGCTATGTCTGGCGCTCATCACTGCCAGCCTGCTGCTGCGGCGGGAGATCATCGCGCGCGCCAAGGTGGATGCGGAGCTGAAACGCCTCTCCGACACGGATGGCCTCACGGGCATCGCCAACCGGCGGCGGTTCGATGAGCATCTGGATGCGGAGTGGCGGCGGGCGCAGCGCAGCGGGATGCCGCTCTCCCTGCTGATGATCGACGCCGACAAGTTCAAGCTGCTGAACGACCGCTTCGGCCATGCGCGCGGCGACGAGGTGCTGAAGATCATCGCCCGGACAGCGGCAGACAGCCTGCATCGCCCGGCGGATCTGGCGGCGCGTTATGGCGGCGAGGAATTCTCCACCATCCTGCCGGACACCGATCTGCCTGCGGCGCTGGCGCTGGCCGAGACCATCCGCGCGGCCATCGAGGTTCTGGCGCGGGAGCAGGAGGCGATGACGACGGTGAGCCTCGGGGTCGCCACCCTGCGGCCGGGGGCGGGGCAGGCGCCCGTGGAACTGATCACGGCTGCGGACGGCGCGCTCTACCGGGCGAAGGAAGAGGGGCGGAACCGGGTGTGTGCGGCGGGGTGAGGGTGAGATGAGTGGCGGCTCATTTGTTGTGCCTGGCCGGTCTCCCGGCGTTCAACCCGCGGCCGATGCAGCAATAGACCGTCATGCCCGGACTTGATCCCGAAGTCGGATGTTTCCGACTTCGGCTTTAGGGGGCGGAAGTCGGCAAAAGCCGACTTCCGGGCATCCACGTGGTTGTTCCGGGCGGGCGGCTGGGTGAGGGGCGAGCGGATGGTTCAGGTATGGGCTTTGCGCCGTCCTCTGTCGGCCCGACGTGGATGCCCGGGTCAAGCCCGGGCATGACGATTCAAAGGGGGGCGAGGGGGCGAGCAGAAGGGGGGCGAGGAGAGGAAGGCGGGGAACGACGAGAGACGATTGCCAATCAATGATCCGTCGCTCATTCAACCCTCACGGCGCATACACCTGCACCGCCTTCTCCAGTATGCGGAACGTCACCGGTGTCTGCGTCTTCAGTTCGCCGTCGAGATTGACGGGCCGGGTCTTGCGGGTGCGGATGGTCAGTTCCTTGGTGGAGAAGGCGCGCACCTCGTCCCAGTCGCCGTGCGTGCCCTTGCGCAGCGCCGGCAGGAGCCGCAGCAGGCGCCACCAGTGCGAGACCTCAAGGCTGTAGAAATCCAGCAGTCCGTCCATGGCGGTGGCGTCCTGATGCACGGTCATGCCGCCGCCGTAATAGCGCCCGTTGCCCACCGAGACCTGGAAGGTGCGGAAATCCTCCGTGGTGCCGTCATGATCCAGATGGGCGGTGAACAGGCGCGAGCCCATGAGCAGCCGCGCGGCCACGATGCCGTAGCCCAGCTTGCCGAAGCGCTTCTTGGCCTCCGCGCTCAGGCCCGCCGCCAGATCGGCGCTGAAGCCGATGCTCGCCACGTTGAAGAACGGAAACTCATTGGCGAGGCCGAGGTCCACGCCCGCCGTGCGGCCTTTCATGATCAGGGAGACCGCGCCGGCCAGATCGGCGGGGATCTTCATGGTGCGGGCGAAATCGTTCGCCGTGCCCAGCGGCAGCACGCCCAGCGGCAGGCCGGTGGATATGAGGCCGCGCGCCGCGCCGTTGAGGCTGCCGTCGCCGCCGCCCACGATCACGCAGTCCACCTGTGACGCATGGGCCTCGATCACCGCATCCAGCGTCTGGCCGTTGGTGGCGGGCTCCAGCAGCGTGAGGCCGGCGGCGCGCAGGAGGCCGCGTGCCTTGTCGCCTTCCAGCCGGCCCCGGCGGGCGTTGGGATTGATGAGCAGGAGGGCGCGGGTGCCCGGGGCGATGGTCATGTGTCGGGCGGTCCCTTTGTCTGCGCGGCGGCCCCGGTCCGGCCATGTGACCTTGGGGCATGCGAACATGGGGAGCGCAGGTGCCGCTGTCCATGGCTTTCGCTGCATCGCAACCATGCAGACGCCGGGCGGTTCCGTATCCATTGGGGTTGCTGGGCTGATGGCGCTCGCGGGCGGCGGGTGGTCCGGACGCGTCTCGCTGCGTCAAAATGGCTGAAGTCAGCTATGTATCGATAGAAATTTTCTATTAACGCGACCTAGGGGAATAAGGGCGTGTCAGCGCTTGCGTCACATCATTGCAATTCCAATTTTCGTGATGTGGAACGTTTTTATATTGAAAAACGGGCGTTTCATTCATACGCCTAGGGACAAGTCGCCGCAGGCGGCATTCCGAACCGATGATCGAATATGTCTATCAATCATTCGTCCCCGTCTAAGAAGTCGCATGCCGCTGGTGGCTGGGGCGCTCTTCGCAGTTGCGGCAAGCATCTTCTGGCCTCGGGTGCCGCCATCACGGGGGCCAAAACCCTGCTGAAGGCCAACCAGCCGGACGGTTTCGACTGCCCCGGCTGCGCTTGGGGCGATCCTGAGCACGGCTCCTCGTTCGAATTCTGCGAGAACGGCGTGAAGGCCGTGGCCTGGGAGGCCACGGACCGGCGGGCGACCCCGGACATCTTCGCCACCCATACGGTGAGCGAACTGCGCGGCTGGAGCGATTACGCGCTGGAGAATCTCGGCCGCCTCACCGAGCCCATGGTCTATGACCGGGCGACCGACCGCTATGTGCCGGTGGCGTGGGAAGCGGCGTTCGCCGGCATCGCCGCCGAATTGAACGCGCTCAACGATCCCAATGAGGCGGAGTTCTACACCTCCGGCCGGGCATCCAATGAGGCCGCCTTCCTCTACCAGCTGTTCGTGCGCATGTTCGGCACCAACAATTTCCCCGACTGCTCGAACATGTGCCACGAGGCCAGCGGCGTCGGGCTCATGCAGTCCGTGGGCGTGGGCAAGGGCACGGTGCTGCTGGAGGATTTCGAGCACGCGGACGCCATCTTCGTCATCGGCCAGAATCCCGGCACCAATCATCCGCGCATGCTGGGCGACCTGCGCCGGGCGGCGCAGCGCGGCGCACGGGTGGTGGTGCTGAACCCGGTGCGCGAGCGCGGGCTGGAGCGCTTCGCCGATCCGCAGGACAAGGTGGAGATGCTGCGCGGCGGCTCATCATCGGTGGCCAGCCACTATGTGCAGCCCAAGCTCGGCGGCGACATGGCGGTGATCCGCGGCATCGCCAAGCTGATCTTCGCCCGTGATGCGGCGGAGATCGCGGCGGGGCGGGACAGCCTGCTGGATCTCGATTTCATCGCCACCCATACCAACGGCCTTGGGGACTGGCGGACGGAGGTGGAGGCCACCTCCTGGGCGCAGATCGAGGATCAGTCGGGCCTGCCGCGCGCCGAGATCGAGATGCTGGCGGACGTCTATCTGGGCGCTGACAAGGTGATCGCCACCTGGGCCATGGGCGTCACCCAGCACAAGCATTCGGTGGCGACCGTGCGCGAGATCGCCAACCTGCTGCTGCTGCGCGGCCATGTGGGCCGTGAGGGCGCGGGCCTGTGCCCGGTGCGCGGCCATTCCAACGTGCAGGGCGACCGCACCATGGGCATCAATGAGAATGCCCCGGAATGGTTCATCGCCGCTCTTGAGCGGGAGTTCGATCTCACGCTGCCGCGCGCGCCGGGGCATAATGTGCTGCACGCCATCAACGCCATGGTGGAGGGCAAGTCGAAAGCCTTCATCGGCCTCGGCGGCAATTTCGTGCGGGCGACGCCGGACACGGATCTGGTGGATGCGGCCATGTCGCGCTGCCGGCTCACCGTGCAGATCGCCACCAAGCCGAACCACAGCCATCTGGCGCCGGGCGAGGTGGCCTATCTGCTGCCGTGCCTCGGCCGTACCGAGATCGACCGCAATTCCCGTCGCCGGCCGCAGATCGTGACCGTGGAAGACTCAATGAGCATGGTGCACGGCTCCGGCGGCATCAATCGCCCGGCCTCGCCGCATCTGCGCTCGGAAGTGCAGATCATCGCCGGGATTGCTGCCGCCACCGTTGGCTCCGCCAAGGTGGACTGGGCGGCCATGGCGGATGATTACGACCTGGTGCGGGATCGCATCGAGCGGGTGATCCCCGGCTTCGAGGATTTCAACGTGCGGGTGCGCAAGCCGCGCGGCTTCCGCCTGCGCAATGCCGCCGCCGAGCGGGAGTGGAACACGGCGTCCGGCCGGGCGGAATTTTCCGCCGCGCCGCTGCCGGCCGAGGTGGAGCACCAGCAGGCGCGGCATACGCCGGGCACCTATGTGCTCCAGACCTTCCGCAGCCACGACCAGTACAACACCACCATCTATGGCCACGATGACCGCTATCGCGGCGTCTATGGCGAGCGGCGCGTGGTGTTCATGAACCCGGCCGACATCGCCGACCTCGGCCTTGCCGCCAATGCGCATGTGGATGTGGTGGGCGATGACGCCGATGGCCGCGCCCGCAGCGCGGAGGATTTTCGGCTGGTGGCCTATGACATCCCGCGCGGCTGCGTGGCGGGCTATTATCCGGAGCTGAACGCCGTGGTGCCCTTCAGCAAGGCCGGTGATCTCAGCGACACCCCGCTGTCCAAATCGGTGGTGGTGACGTTCCGGGCGAGGGCGGCATGAGTACGCCTGAGCCGGGCGGTGAGCCCGATCCCGGTGCCTTTCTGGCCGAGACCTTTCTGGCCGAGGTGGACTGGATCCTCGCCCGCACGCCGGACCTGACCCCGCTGGATGCCGGCGTGCTGGCGGCGCTGCACCGGGGGCTTGCCTCCGACACCCGCAGTTTCGCGAAACTGTTCGGTGTGGCGCATGCGCTGGTGCTGCGCACCGTGGCCGATCTCGCTGATGGCCTCGGCCTCGTGACGCTGGAAGCCCGCGATCTGCGCACCCAGCGCACGCGGCTGGCCCTGACGGAGGCCGGGCGGCAGTTGGTGCCGGAGGCGCTCGGGTCACATTAAGTTGAGCGGCTGCTTGGTAGCATCTGTCGCGCGGTGCCCCCTCCCAACCCTCCCCCGCAAGCGGGAGAGGGCTTTGCGGTGTGCAGGTGGCGGGCGCGTGCCCTTCTTTCTCCCGCGCGGCAGGCTCCCTCTCCCGCTTGCGGGGGAGGGCGAAAAGCGACGGCAGTGCCGGGTCGGCGACCGCACAAAAAAAAGAGCCGCCCTCCGGAAAGGGCAGCTCCTTCATTTCATCGAGGCGCGGGCGCCGGTCACATCTGTTTGTTGACCGTGTCCTTCACCGCCTTCTTGGCGTCGCCCATCATCTGCTGGCCTTCGCCCTTGATTTCCTGAACCTTGCCTTCGGCGCGCATACGGTCATTGCCCGTCGCCTTGCCGATGCCCTGCTTGGCCTTGCCAACGGCCTCATTGGCCATGCCGGAAACCTTGTCGCTGGTGCTACCCATGGGGATCACTCCTCGTGTGTGGTGGAACCTGCCCAAACAACACCCGGCAATGAGAGTGGTTCCGTGCTGCCGCAGCGGCAAAGCCTGCGCCACGGGAAAACCTTGGTCCTGACGTAGGGTGCGAAATCGGAAGCTGTCATCGTCCGGCAAGGCGAGGCGGACGGGGAGGTGCGCGCATGAGCGATCTGGTTCTGGAGGACATTCCCGGCCGCGCAGAGGTGGTGGCGTGGTTCGGCCGCATGCCGGGCTTCCACGATGCCGAACTCATGGAGCTGACGCTCGTGCCCAAGGGCGAGAGCCGCCTCAGCCTGCACGCCTGGAACCTCACGGACAGGACCGACCCGAAAGGCTATTTTATCAGTGAGCGGCACGCAGTGGTGACGCTCACGCTGAGCCGGGTGTCGCGTATCGAGCTTGCTGACTTCCACATGTTTCCGGCCATCGTTTCAAAGCTCGATATCGCGCGGTGCGAGGCGGGCGTACGGGTGTGGTGGGAGACGAGCTACGGGGTGGAAGGCGTGCTGGAGGCGGAACGCCTCGCGCTGGATCTCACCCCCGGCCGGCCGTGACGCCATCCGCGCGCAGGGTGGGGGCACGGCAGGACCTGCTACGGCAAGACCTGCCACGGCGGGACATGCCACGGCAGGACACATGCGCGGGAGGCGCATGCCTAGGGATGGAAAAAGGGTTCCGTCCAGCCTGAATTCGCTCTAAGAGGGTGGTTACAAAATTGCGCAAAGCGCCCCCAACAGGACATAAAAGGTAAAGAGGACATGCCTGTCTATCGTTCCCGCACCAGCACCCACGGCCGCAACATGGCCGGAGCCCGTGGCCTTTGGCGCGCCACCGGCATGAAGGACGGGGACTTCGGCAAGCCGATCATCGCCATCGTGAACTCCTTCACCCAGTTCGTGCCCGGCCACGTGCATCTGAAGGATCTCGGCCAGCTGGTCGCGCGCGAGGTGGAGAAGGCCGGCGGCGTCGCCAAGGAATTCAACACCATCGCGGTGGATGACGGCATCGCCATGGGCCATGACGGCATGCTCTATTCGCTGCCCTCGCGCGAGATCATCGCCGACAGCGTGGAATACATGGTCAATGCGCACTGCGCCGACGCCATGGTCTGCATCTCCAATTGCGACAAGATCACCCCCGGCATGCTGATGGCCGCCATGCGCCTCAACATCCCGGCGGTCTTCGTCTCCGGCGGCCCCATGGAGGCCGGCAAGGTCATCCTCTCCACCGGCGAGAAGAAGGTCGATCTCATCGACGCCATGATCGCCGCCGCCGACGAGAAGGTGTCGGACGAGGACGTGAAGGTGATGGAGCGCTCCGCGTGCCCCACCTGCGGCTCCTGCTCGGGCATGTTCACCGCCAATTCCATGAACTGCCTCACCGAGGCGCTGGGCCTCTCGCTGCCCGGCAACGGCTCGGTGCTGGCCACCCATTCGGACCGCGAGCGCCTGTTCGTGGAGGCCGGCCATCTCGTGGTGGATCTCGCCCGCCGCTATTACGAGCAGGACGACGCCAGCGTGCTGCCGCGCGCCATCGCCACCTTCAAGGCGTTCGAGAACGCCATGACGCTGGACATCTCCATGGGCGGCTCCACCAACACGGTGCTGCATCTGCTGGCTGCCGCCAACGAGGGCGAAGTGCCCTTCACCATGGCGGACATCGACCGGCTGTCGCGCAACGTGCCGGTGCTCTGCAAGGTGGCCCCGGCGGTTGCCAACATCCACATGGAGGACGTCCACCGCGCCGGCGGCATCATGAGCATCCTCGGCGAGCTGGACCGTGCCGGCCTGATCCATACCGATCTGCCCATGGTCCATTCGCCCTCGCTGAAGGACGCGCTGGAGCGCTGGGACGTGACCGTCACCAAGAGCGAGAGCGTCGCCAGCTTCTTCCGCGCCGCGCCGGGCGGCGTGCCGACGCAGACCGCCTTCAGCCAGTCCCGCCGCTGGGACGAACTGGACACCGACCGCGCCACCGGCGTGATCCGTGATTTCGAGCATGCCTATTCCAAGGACGGTGGCCTCGCGGTGCTCTATGGCAACATCGCCGAAGAGGGCTGCATCGTGAAGACGGCGGGCGTGGACGCCTCGATCCTGAAGTTCACGGGGCCGGCGCGCATCTTCGAGAGCCAGGACGAGGCGGTGGAGGCGATCCTCGCCACCCAGCGCATCGTGCCCGGCGACATCGTGCTCATCCGCTATGAGGGGCCGCGCGGCGGGCCGGGCATGCAGGAGATGCTGTACCCGACCTCCTACCTCAAGTCGAAGGGCCTGGGTAAGGCCTGCGCTCTGGTCACGGACGGGCGCTTCTCGGGCGGCTCCTCGGGCCTGTCCATCGGCCATTGCTCGCCGGAAGCGGCCGAGGGCGGCGCGATCGGTCTGGTTGAGGAAGGCGACACCATCGAGATCGACATCCCCAACCGCCGCATCCACCTTGCCATCTCCGAGGAAGAGATGGCCCATCGCCGGGCCGCCATGGAGGCCAAGGGCGATGCGGCGTGGAAGCCGAAGAGCCGCAAGCGCGTGGTCTCGCAGGCCTTGCAGGCCTATGCGGCCCTCACCACCTCCGCCGCCCGCGGCGCGGTGCGCGACGTGAAGTCCCTGCGCCGCTGAGCGCCAGGGACGGCGGTTTGGCTTCAGCGCTTAACCAAAGAGGTCGTCATGCCCGGGCTTGACCCGGGCATCCACGTCGGGCCGACCTTGGGCGGCCCGAAAGCCAAGAGGGCGTCGACCGTTTTCCCAGACATCCCAACGCCTTCTAGCGGTGGGACGTGGATGGCCGGATCAAGTCCGGCCATGACGATGCTTTGCTGCATCGAGGCTCGGTTGATTGTCGGAAGACTGTCAGAAACGAAAATGGCCCCCGGAGAGGGGGCCATTCGGAAGCCTGAAAGACCGGCCGGAGATGCGTCTCCGGCCGGTTTTCTTTTGGGCCTCAGCCGCAGACGAGGCGGCCGTTGTTGTTGCCGAAGGCGCGGCACTGATCCAGCGGGGCCTGCGTCTCGCGCCAGTTGCCGCGCACGTCGGCGCAGCTTGCCTGCAGCCAGCCACGGTTCACGCGCACATTCTGGCAGCTCTGGAGATACGAGCCGGGCGGGAAGCGGCCATAGCCACCACCGGGCGGCGGGGGCGGCGGCGGGGGATTGTAGCCACCCTGATTCCAGCCACCGCCGCCACCACCCCAGCCGGGACCACCCGGAGGCGGGCCGCCGCGGCCACGGCCGCCGGTGCACATCAACTGGCCGTTGATGTTGGCGATGTCGCCGCCGCAGAGCTGGTAGTTGGGCAGCTTCACCACCGCCAGCATGCCCTGATTGTTCGGGCACATGGCCAGCAGGTCGCGGCCCTGGAAGATGTTGGCATTGCGGCAGGTGCGCAGATAGCTGCCGTCCGGCACCTGCGGCTTGGCTTCGGCCGCCCCGGACAGGAGAGCCGCGGCGGACAGCGCCACACCCGCCGCAAGGCCCAGAATGAATTTTACTCGCATGCACGCCCCTCCAAGACAGGGATGTCCTGAAACCGGCCGGCCTCGAACGGGCCGGCTGTGGCAGGGGGCGGGTGCCCGCCTGCGAATCGAAGCATATATCGGGTTTCGTGGCGTCATGTGGTCCGCGGATGTGGCGAACCCGTGGAATTTGCAACTGTCCCCCGGTTGGAAGCGTGCGCGCTGCCGCACCCGGCCACCCCATGAGCCGCATGGCCGTCGTCGGGCCTATGGTCTATCCTTTCTGTGCGACGGTGCTAGGGTGAGGCATGGCGCGTTTTCTGCGAGGACCGGGACAGAACGGAGCCGGCGGCGCGCTGCCGCAGCGGCCGCGTGGCTGGCGGCTGGCCGTTCTGGCGCTCGCCGGGGCGGCCCTGCTGATCGTTACACTGCTGCTGGTGCTGGCCGATCGCGCGGCGGAAATGGCCGCCGCCCGCGCGCGGGTGGTGCGCAGCCTTGCGGCCGTCACCGAGACGCTGGCCGCCACCCGGCGCAACTTCGATCTCGTCCTGGAGCGCGTCGGGCTGGAGCTGGAGGTGCGCAGCCTCGCGGATGTGCGCGACGACCGCGCCGTGCATCAGCTCATGGTGGAAATGAAGAACCGCCTGCCCAATGCGGAGAGCGTGTTCGTGGTGGATGCGGACGGGCGCACGGTCACGTCCAGCCGGGCCTATCCCATGCCGCCCTATGACGTGCGCGAGCGGGATTATTTCCGCGTCGCCCGTGCCGGTGAGACCGGCTCCTATGTGAGCTTGCCCTTCCGGGGGCAGATGTCGCGCACCACCAGCTTCGTGGTCAGCCGTCCGGTGCTGCACGAGGGGCGGCTGGCGGGGCTGGTTGCCATCACCGTGTTTCCGGTGGCGCTCACCTCCTCCTATCAGGCCATGCTGGGCGATGCGGACATGGTGCTGGCGCGCCGGGACGGGGCGGTGCTGATCCGCACCGATGGCGCCCGCGCCGTGGAGCGCCTGCCCGAGCAGGGCGAGGTCATGCGGCTGGCGGACGAGGCCGGTGGCGGCGTGATCCACGGGGCCTCCTTCATCGACGGAGGCCGGGCGCTGCAGGGCGTGCATGTTCTGCCCGAGGGCGATCTGGTGGTGGCGGTGGCCATTCCCGACGACGAGATCCTCGCCGGCTGGAAGCGCCGTGCGCTGATCGCCGGGGGCGGGGCGCTGCTGGCCTTTCTCGGGATTGCCGCCGTGCTGTTTTCCCGCGCCACCGCGCGGCCCGCCGAGGGCGCGCGCCGGCACGGCGCCAGCCCTGCGCGACCGCCCGGCGGCGCGGGGGAGGCGGATGCGGTGGTGCCGGGCGGCATCGTGCGGGACGCGCTGCCGGTGCTCGGCGTACTGGCGGCCAATCTGCGCGCGGCCGGGAAGAGCGGGGATACGGCCGCCGGGGCGCGGCTCGATGACCTGACCGGCCTGCTGGGGGACGCGCCGGAACGGCCCGCCCTCATCGACCCGGCCGAGATGCTGGTCGAGGCACGCGCGCTGCTGGCGGGAGGCGGCGCGGTGGACCTCGCTTTGGCGCCGCCCGTCGGCGACGTGCGGCTTCTGGTGGATGGCGGCCGGCTGGTGCTGGCGGTTCTGGATGTGGCCACGGGCCTTGCCGCCTTGGCGCCGGCCGGGCGGGGGCTCACCGCCGCTCTGGCGCTGCGGGATCTGGAAGGCGCGCGGGTACACGATCTGCCGGCGGGCACCTATGTGCGTGTGCGGCTCGAAGTGGCCGGGGTGGAGGCCCACGACACCGGCGCGCCCGCCGGCCGCTTCGCGCTCGCCTCCGCCTGGGCGGCGGGGGGGGGGGGCGCCTGCATGCCGCCCATGCCCGATGGCCCGCTGCGCGCGGAGCTGTGGCTTCCGCACACCGCCCCGCCGCCGCTTCCGCGGACCTGACCCCGCTGCTGAATCCTTTCGCGTCGGCTGTGGAAACACAGTATGACAGGGCACCTTTAGGGGGCCTCTACAGGGGAACGGGTATGCGGACAGCGTGGAAGTTGTGGCTTGGCGCTTTGCTCGTGGCGGGTGTCGGTGGGGCAGCCAGCCTGCCGGCGGCTGGAGCCGTGGAGAGCAAACCCACCTGCCAGTCCAACGACGATTATCTCGTCATCCATCGCGAGAGCGCGCTCGGTCCGGGCAGCGACATCCTGATCCGCCGCAAGGCGCCGGGCGCGGACATCGCCTGCGTCTACAGGAAGGCGCCGGGTGATCAGGAGATCAAGGGTGCGCAGGACGCCGATTACGTGCTCGGCCTCGCCGGCCGCTTCCTGGTGATGGATCGCGGCACCGGCCCCAGCCGCAAGCTGGTGCTGTGGGACATTCCCGCCAACAAGGCCGCGCTGGCGCTGGACTATGACGACAGCGTGCCGGTGAAGGTGGAGCCGACCGTCATCACCTTCTCGGAGATCACGGGACCGGCCACGGCCAAGACCTGCGCGCGCTGGAAGGATGTGACGAAGGACGGCCTGACCGCCGTGCTGGCGGTGAACACGCGCATTACCGTGCCCGCGCTCACCCGCAGCCACACCGGCGCCACCCGCTGCATCGCGCAGCAATAGGGGCGGGCAGGAGTCCAGCGGGACCTGACGGCGGCAGGTCAACATCCCCGGACCTGAGGGGGGCCGGGGATGGCCGCGCCATGCGGCGTCGCTTCCGGACAGGCGCCGCACACATGGGGGTGGCATTTGGGGCGCCATCTGGGGCGGCACGTGGAACGACATTCGGGGCGATAATGTCGAAGGCGGATATTCTCTGGCCGATGGGCGCGATGGCGCTGCTCACCTTCTGCGTGCTCGGCCTGATCCCCATTCGACGGATCGGCGCGGCATTGCGACGGGAGATCACGCCCGAGGACTTTCGCTATGGCGAGTCCGCGCGCGTGAGCGGGTACGTGTCCATCCCCAATCGGGCGATGATGAACCTGCTTGAGCTGCCGGTGCTGTTCTATGTCATCTGCCTGATGTCATATGTGACCGGCAGCGTCGGCAGCGTCATGCTGTACGCGGCATGGCTTTATGTGGCCCTGCGCATCCTGCACACCGCCATCTACCTGACCTGGAACAACGTGTTGCACCGGCTGATTGCCTTCGCTGCAAGCAACGTCGTTCTGATCGCCATGTGGGTGCTCTTCTTTGTGGGCCTCGGCAGTGTCTGAGCCATCACACCCGCTGGATTATGGGGCTGTGACCCGGCCGGGGCTAGAGCGTTTCATTGTTTCATGGAAACACTGAAACACTCCAACTTATTGATAGAGAATGTTTTTCGGCTTGGATTGCGGAGCAGTCAAAGCCGAACATGCTCTAGCCGCTCTCAGCGCTCGGTGAAGAAAGTCATCAGCACCTTGCCGCCCTCGCCGGTCAGGCACAGGAAGCGGTGGATGTTGTCGGTCTGGTCGCGCTGGATATAGGCCTCGCCCATCATCACGCCCACCACCTTGGTGTTGCCCACCATGGTGTCCGCCTTGGCGACGGTGAGGCCGTCCATGTCGATGAAGATGTCCTCCACCGAGGGCGACTTCTGCCGGATCAGCACCAGCGCCTTCTGCTTGCAGGCCAGCACCAGCGTGGTGTCGTTCACCACATCATCGTCGGGCAACTGGGCGGCGGGCTTTTCCGCAGCATCCTTGTTCGCCCCCTGAGGCGTGGCCGTGGTGCCGGGCGTGGCGGCGGGCCGGGGGGAGCCGCCGGGGGCAGGCGCGGGCACGGGCTTGGTGGCGGCCGGCGGCGTGCCGGGCACGGTGGCCTCGGGCGCGGTCGGGTTCTGCGGCTGCGCCAGCGCGGTGCCGGAGAGCAGCGCAAGGCCGAGCGCGGCGGCGCACGTGACGCGGGACAGGCGGGTTAAGGTCTCGGGCATCAGCAACCTCCTCCGGTGTCCGATCCTCAAAGCCATGCTCGGGATCGGGGGAGGGGGCAGAGAGCCGGCCCTCCCGTCACATAGGGCTCAGCTCAAGAACGCCGCAGGGACGGATTGGTGCCACCCGCATCCGGCCGATACCCCCCGGCGCGTGTCCGCAGCGCCCGTTCCCATGCGGGCGGTAGGGGGATAGATGCCGCACGGCGCAAGGACCGGCGCGCCGTTAAGCTTTCGCTAACCATGTGGGAGGAAAGGCCGATTTCAGAGGCCGCGCGAAATCCATCGCCGCGCCTGCCCCCACCCCGCTAGGCGGGAGCGGGGGCGCGTTGCGCGGGCCGGGAGCGGGCGTTCTGCCAGCGAGGCCGGGGCGGGGAGGCTCAGGCCTTGCCGTTCCCCTCGTCTTCGTCCTCGCCTTCGTCCTCGTCCTCGAAATCCTCATCGTCATCGTCGGAAACGGCGATCAGCTTGTCGAGGGCGGCCATGATCTCGTCGCCGATGGCCTCCACCTCTTCCGCCGTCAGCGCCGGATCGCACGGCAGCACGAAGCGTTCCTCGCCCTCGTCCGTATTGAGATCGAGCACCAGGGCGCTCGGCATGTCGTCGGGGTGGAAGAAGTTCATGCGCAGACCCGTGAGGATGCGCGTCTTGATCTCGTCGGACATGGGTCGCTCCATTTGCCGGCACGCCAATGGCGGGCCCTTTAACAGTCGGGCGCTGCTGTAGCAGGTTCCGTCCGTCCTGGCTTCCCGGCCTGTTCACAAATGCAGGGCCTGCCTCCCGACACATGCGTCCGTGTCTGTGGTGGCTCGCCGGACTGCGTGTTAGCTGGCCGGCAGGGTATCAGGACATGGGGCGCGCATGATGGGGCGCGCATGATGGGGCCGAGCATGGACGTCGTGATCTACCACAATCCCGCCTGCGGCACCTCGCGCAACGTGCTGGCCATGATCCGCGACGCCGGCATCGCGCCGCGCGTGGTGGAATATCTGAAGACCCCGCTCACCCGCGATGAACTCGCCGCCCTCATCGCCCGCATGGGCGTTCCCGTGCGCGCGGTGCTGCGCGAGAAGGGCACGCCCTATGCGGAACTCGGCCTCGGCGATCCCGCGCTCGGCGACGATGCGCTGCTGGACGCCATGGCCGCCCATCCCATCCTCATGAACCGGCCCATCGTGGTGACGCCGCGCGGCGCCCGCCTGTGCCGCCCGAAGGAAACGGTGCTCGATCTGCTGCCCGAGGGATCCGCCGCCTGATGCACACCGCCGCCCCGCGCCTGCCCTCGACGTGGCGGGTGGTGCCGGCTCTGGGCGTGATGGAAATCTTCGCCTGGGGCACCTCCTATTATCTGCCGGCGGTGCTGGCCGAGCCCATCCGCGCCGATACCGGCTGGCCGCTGCCCTGGATCGTGGGCGCCCTGTCGCTGGGCATGCTGGTGGCCGGGATCGCCGCCCCGCGCATCGGCCTCATGATCGGCAGGGGCAACGGGCGCGCCATGCTGGCCGCCGGCTGCGGGCTGATGGCGCTGGGGCTCGCGCTCATCGGTGCGGCCGGCTGGCTGCCGATGTTCGTCATCGGCTGGCTGGTGATCGGCCTCGGCATGGGCGCCTGCCTCTATGACGCCGCCTTCGCCGCCTTGACCCACATCTATGGCGCCTCGGCGCGGCCCATCATCACCCGCCTGACGCTGTGGGGCGGTTTCGCCAGCCCCATCTGCTGGCCGATCTCGGCCTTTCTGGAGGCGCTTCTGGGGTGGCGGGGCACGTGCTTCACCTATGCCGGCGTCATGCTGCTGCTGTGCCTGCCGCTGGTGCTGTTCGCCTTGCCGCCCGGCGCGCGCAGGCCGGAGCCGACGCTCGCCGGTGCCGCGGCCGAGCGGGTGGCGGTGGCGGGACGGGAGCGGGCGACCTTCCTGCTCTACGCCGTCATCATGACCATCGGCGGCGCCACCGCCTCCACCATGTCGGTGCATCTGCTCACGCTGCTGCAGGCGCGCGGCTTCAGCCTCGCGGAGGCGGTGACGGTGGCGGCGGTGGTCGGCCCCGCGCAGGTGGCCTCGCGGCTCATCGAAATGGCCGGGCGCGGACGGCATGACGCGTTGTGGACGCTGGGCGCGGCGGTGGCGATGATGGCGGCGGGGCTGGCGCTGCTGATCGCCGGCTGGCTATGGGCCGGGGTGCCGCTGGCGCTCTACGGGGCGGGGACGGGGGTCTATTCCATCGCGCGGGGCACGGTGCCGCTGCGCCTGTTCGGGCCGGCGCGCTATGCGCAGATCATCGGCCGGGTGGCGCGGCCGAACCTCGTGGCGCAGGCGCTGGCACCCTCGCTCGCCGCCTTCGCGGTGGCGCGGCAGGGGCCGGACATGATGCTCGACATGCTGCTCGGCATCACCTGCCTGAACGTGCTGGTATTCGCGGTGCTGGTGCGGGTGGTGGGGCGGGAGCGCCCGGCCGCCTGAGCTTTCGGAAGGGCGCTCAGTCGTCGTCCGGCATCTCGGTGTCGCCGGAGCGCAGGGCGCGCACGAAGCTGCCGTGCTGTTGCACGATGCGGCCATCGCTATAGAGCGTGACGCTGCGCACGTTGCCGGCCTTCACCAGCGCGAGGCCCTTCTCCCAGCCGCTCTGCAGATCCCGAACCTCCAGCGACTGCATCCAGGAGTCAGACGTCTGGAACCAGGACAGGTAGATCCCCTCGTTTCCAATCATGGCGGTGCCCAGAGTCGAAGTTACCGCCGAAGGGTGCCCGATCCGCCAAGGCTGTCAAGGGTAGTCCAAGTATTTGGTTGACGGCCCGCCAGTAGAGCGGCCGGCAATGCGCGGCAGACTTTGTCTGGCGGTTACATGGTAGGCTATCGATGCGTGATCGGGTGCCGCAGAACTTCCGATCACTTTCGCATTGCAGCAGAACGTCCGGCGGCCTGAACCGTAAAGCGATCCAGCGCCGCCAGAGGGGGGCTGGCAATGAACGAGAGTGTTTCTGCGTTCGCGTGAAACACCGAAACGCTCTAGGGCCGATCGACATTCAAAACACAGCGCCAATGCAGCAATAGACCGTCATGGCCGGGCTTGTCCCGGCCATCCACGCCGGGCCGACGGTGCTGACCTCTAAAGACTGATCCCAGCGGAACCGCGTGGATGCCCGGAAGTCGGATGCTTCCGACTTCCGCACGTTGGAAGCCAAAGTCGGAAATATCCGACTTTGGGGACAAGCCCGGGCATGACGGTGTTCTGTTGAAAAACGAGCCCGTTGAATGTCGATCCGTCCTAGCCGGCGAGGAACTGCCGGTAGGCCGGGTTGGAGGTCTCCTCCCAACTGGGATAGCCCAGCGTCTCCATCCACTGGCGGAAGCGCTCCCGCTCTTCGGGCGCCACCTGGATGCCGGCCAGCACGCGGCCGTGGTCGGCGCCGTGGTTGCGGTAATGGAACAGCGAGATGTTCCACTCGGGCGCGAGGCTTTCGAGGAAGCGCGACAGCGCGCCCGGCCGCTCGGGGAATTCGAAGCGGTAGAGCAGTTCGTTCTCCAGCCCCGGCACCCGGCCGCCCACCATGTAGCGCACATGGGCCTTGGCCATTTCGTTGTCGGACAGGTCCACCACCTCGTAGCCGGTGCCGGTGAGGGCGGCGATGACCTCGGCCTTCTCCTTCTCGCCCCGCGTCAGGCCGATGCCCACGAAGATGCGGGCCGGCGTGTCCGGCCCGGCGAAGCGGTAGTTGAACTCGGTGATGGAGCGCAGGCCCAGCGTGCGCATGAACTGCCGGTAGGCGCCCGGCTGCTCGGGGATGGTGACGGCGAGCAGCGCCTCGCGATGCTCGCCCACCTCGGCCCGCTCGGCGATGGTGCGCAGGCGGTCGAAGTTCAGGTTCGCGCCGCTGTTGACGGCCACCAGGCTGCCGGTGCGCTCCCCGCCGCGCTCCACATAGGCTTTGAGCCCGGCAAGGCCGAGCGCGCCCGAGGGTTCGGCGATGGAGCGGGTATCGTCGAAAATGTCCTTCACGGCGGCGCACATGGCGTCGGTATCGACGGTGATCACCTCGTCCAGAAATGCGCGGCAGAGGCGGAAGGTCTCCTCGCCCACCTGCCGCACCGCCACGCCGTCCGCGAACAGGCCCACCTGATCGAGGATCACCCGGCTGCCGGCATCGAGGGCCGCCTTCATGCTGGCGGCATCCACCGGCTCTACGCCGATGACCTTGGTGGTGGGGCTGAGATACTTCACGAAAGCGGCCACCCCCGCCGCGAGGCCGCCGCCGCCGATGGGCACGAAGATGGCCTCGATGGGATCGGGATGCTGGCGCAGGATCTCCATGCCCAGCGTGCCTTGGCCGGCGATCACGTCCGGATCGTCGAAGGGGTGGATGAAGGTGAGGTTGCGCTCGGCCTGGATCTCGCGCGCCTTGGTCTGGGCCTCGTCGAAGGCGTCGCCATGCAG
Organism: Azorhizobium oxalatiphilum; assembly: GCF_014635325.1. Classification (GTDB taxonomy): domain Bacteria; phylum Pseudomonadota; class Alphaproteobacteria; order Rhizobiales; family Xanthobacteraceae; genus Azorhizobium; species Azorhizobium oxalatiphilum. The sequence continues at coordinate 711,527 of NZ_BMCT01000001.1, forward strand.
CACCACGGTGCCTTCCAGGCGCTTGACCGCCTCCACCTTGATGGAGGGCGTGGTGCGCGGCATGACGATGACCGCATTGATGCCGAGGCGCTTGGCGGCCAGCGCCACGCCCTGCGCATGGTTGCCGGCCGAGGCGCAGATCACGCCCCGTTCCAGCACCTCGCGCGGCAGGCGCGCCAGCTTGTTGTAGGCGCCGCGCAGCTTGAAGGAGAAGACCGGCTGCAAATCCTCGCGCTTCAGATGGATCTGGGCGTCGAGGCGCGCGGACAGGCGCGGCATGGCGTCGAGCGGGCTCTCGATGGCGACGTCATACACACGCGCCGAGAGGATGCGCTGGACATAATCGTTGATGAGCACTGCGGATCGCTCCACGGGAGGTCTTGAACTACGGCCGGCGGCGGACGCTGCCGCCTTATAGGAGCGCCGTGCGGACTTGACCAGATCGGAGCCTTCGGCGCTGTGCGGGGCCGCCCCGTGCCGATTGCCCTGCGCCGACTGCCAGGCGGCCGGGCGGGGAAGGGGGCTCAGGAGCGGTTGCCCTCGGGGGCGTCGGGATCGGGGGTCCGGTGGAGCGCCTCGGCGATCCGGCGCTCAATATGCTCGCCATATTTCTCGCTGGCGCGCACCGCCTGATCGGACGTCAGGCCGTGGCGCTCGGCAAACGCCCTGAGACCGTGCGGCCCGGCGCCGGAGCTCGCGCAGGCGGACGGCTGGGGTGGGGGACGGGGAGAGGGAGGGGATTTGCCGCGGTTCATGGATGGGATGCTCTGTTCTGGGTGTCTCCGGGGCGGTGCGCAGGATAGGCCATGGGCGCTGCCGCATCTTTCAACCGCAGAACGTGGACAGGCCCGGCCTGTTCCGGATTTTTCAGCATTGAGAATAGCTTGGCCGTGGAACGATCGGCCGGGGCGGGCGTTTCTCTGATACCAACAACGGGAGAAACCCATGCGCAATACCCTGCTCGCCGCCGTCGCCGCCTCCGCGCTTGCCGCCACCACGCTCGCGGCGCCGGCCTTCGCCCAGAGCGCGCCTGCCCCGAGCACGGCCGCCACCACCACTGCCGCCACCACGGCGCCGAAGTTCGTCCCGGTGCCCGCCAGCGCCGTGATGAGCGAGCGCCTGAGCGATCTCAACGTCTACAACGCCGCCCAGGAGAAGGTGGGCGAGATCGAGGACGTGGTGATCGAGGGCAGGCAGGTAACGGGCTATGTGCTCTCCGTGGGCGGCTTCCTGGGGGTCGGCGACAAATATGTGGTGGTGAGCCCGGAGTCGGTGGCCGTCACCTACAATGAGAGCGAGAAGAAGTGGCATGCCCGCATGGATGTCACCAAGGACCAGCTCAAGTCCGCGCCCGAATACAAGTATGACGACAAGCACAAGAGCTGATCGCCCGGATCACGCCTGACTCCAGCGCCGGGCCACCCGCCCGGCGCCGCCTCAGCTCCCGTTCGGCCGGACAGGCCGGGCGGGCGTTTTTGTGTCTGCAAGGGGTGGGAGAGGGCTTTGCGCCCCGATTTCGGGCTTGCCTCTGCGGCGCACGCAACCGGCCGCCGAGCCCGCTTGCGAGGGAGGGATGGTGAGGAGGCATGGGCGCGGCAACAGGCCGCGAGCGGCATGCCGGTCTCATCCCACCTATACCCCTGACATCATTGCCTGAATCCCCGCTGTGCGGCGGCTGTTTCCGCCCGTTCTTGGAATTATTGTATTTACATAAGAATTTCAGAAACTTGCGCCACATCTGTGCGCCGCTTATCAGACAGACTCGACGCCGGATGTCCGGCTTTCCCCGCCGGCTCCGCGTCATGCGGTTTCGCGCGGGTCCCATTCATACCTACGCGAAGGCCGACAGCCCTTGGACATGCCTGCCACCCCCTATGGCCTCTACGATCCCGCGCTCGAAAAGAGCAGCTGCGGCGTGGGGTTCATCACCCGCAAGGATGGCCTGCAGACCCCGGACGTGCTCTCGAAAGCTCACGAGGCCCTGTGCGCCGTGCCCCATCGCGGCGGCATGTCCTCCGAGGGCGTGGGCGATGGCGCGGGCGTATCCATCGACCTGTCGCTGCCCTTCTTCCGCAAGATCACCGGCCGCGCGGACCTCGCGCCGGGCCGCTTCGGCGTCGGCAATTTCTTCATGCCCCGCGAGGAGGCCGAGCACGGCCGCGCCATGGGCATCATCCGCGCCGCCCTCAAGGACGAGGGCATGGCGATCCTCACCGAGCGTGACATGCCGGTGGACAATGACGTGCTGCGCCCGGCGGCGGTGCGCTATCAGCTCGGCATCCGGCAGTTCGTGTTCGAGGCCCCCGCCACTGCGGCAGACCTCGATGCCTTCGACCGCGCCATCCACCGCGCGCTCCTCGTGATCGAGGCGGATGCCTTCACCGATCCGGCGCTGGAGGGCTTCTATCCGCTCTCGCTCTCCGCCCGCACGCAGGTGATGAAGGGCCGCCTCAACTCCAATGAGGTGCTGCCCTATTTCAAGGATCTGGCGGACAAGGACCATGCGGTCCACACCCTGTTCTTCCACACCCGCTTTTCCACCAATACCGATCCGCACCCCTCCATGGCCCAGCCCTTCCGGCTGATGGCGCACAATGGCGAGCTGAACACCGACAAGAAGAACCGCCTGTCGGAAGCCGCTGTCGCGCGGGCGCGCAACGGGCGCATCATCGCCCCCAAGGGCCAGTCCGACTCCTGCCGGCTCGACCAGACCCTGCAGAGCCGCATGATGCAGGACGACCTCGACCTCGTGACGGCGGTCGTCTCCATGATGCCGCCCGCCTGGGAGAATGACGCGACGCTCTCGCCCGCCGTCTGCGCCATGCTGGAATATTTCTCCCTCTATGAGGAGAAGAACGACGGCCCGGCCGCCCTCATCTTCGGCAACGGCGCCATCGTCGGCGCGCGGCTGGACCGCCTCGGCCTGCGCCCGCTGCGCACGGTGGAGACGAACGACTATCTGTGCGTGATGTCGGAAGCCGGCCAGATCAGCTTCCCGCCCGAGAGCGTGACCCGGCGCGGCCGCATCGAAGCCGGCGGCATGCTCTATTGGGACCATCGCGAGAAGCGCAGCTACGGCACCGTGGAGGCGCTGGAAATGCTGGCCGCCCGGCGCGATTACGCGAGCCTTCTGGCCGATGCGCGGGTGACGCTGGCGGACCTGCCCGAGGTGCCCGCCGAGCAGCAGGGCTCGCCGCTGCGCTACAATGGCGATCTTGAGCGCTACCAGCGTTATGTCGCCTATTCGCACAATCAGGAAAGCTTCCGCTTCCTGATGGACCCCATGCTGGAGACCGGGGCGGAGAAGATCTCCGCCATGGGCTATGGCAACGCCATCAACGCGCTGTCCGATCAGGAAGGCGGGGTGGCGAAGTATTTCTCCCAGCGCTTCGCGCAGGTGACGAATCCGCCGCTGGACTCGCTGCGCGAAGCCGACGGCATGACGCTGCGCGTGGCGCTGGGCGCCAAGCCGAACGTGGGCGCGCCGGCTGCCCGGCAGATCGTCATTCCCTCGCCCATCCTCACGCATCTCGACATGCTGAAGATCCGCGAGCAGACCACCACGCCGGTGCGCCGCTTCGACAATCTCTATTCCCCCGTGCTCGATGATGCCGCCGCCAATCGCGACGCCATCGAAGCGGCCATCGAGACCTTGTGTGCCGACGTGGCCGCGTTCGCGCGGGAGGAGGGCGGCATCGCCGTGCTCACCGACCGCCATGTGGCGCGCAATCGCGCGGCGCTGCCCATGACCATCGTCATCTCGGCGGTCAACCAGCGGCTGATCGCCGAGGGCCTGCGGCTGCGCGTCTCGCTCATCGCCGAGAGCGGGCAGATTTCCTCCTCGCACCATGTGGCGGTGGCGCTCGGCTTCGGCGCCTCTGCCGTCTATTGCCTGTGCGTGCAGTTCCGCGCCGAGGAGAAGCACGGGGCGGAGGCCGACAAGGCCTTCAAGCGCTTCGCCAAGGCGGCGGAAAAGTCGCTCATGAAGACCATGGGCAAGGTGGGCCTGTGCACCGCCGAGAGCTATATCGGCGGCGAGTTCTTCGAGCCCAACTTCCTCGACACCAATGATCCGGTGCTCAGGCGCTGGTTCCCCAACATGCGCACCCCCGTGGGCGGCGTGACCTTCGCTGTGATCGCGCAGGCGATTGCCGACTGGCACGCCAAGGCGCTCTCCGTGAAGACGGAGGCCGACATTCCGCTGCTCGGCCTGTTCAAGGAGCGCGCGGGGGGCGCGGGTCATTCCTTCGGCGCCATCGCCGTGCGCGGCTTCGTGGACATGACCGAGGAGAAGCTCGGTTTTCCACGTGAGGGCGAGGATGCGGAGACGGACGCGGATTCGCTGCGCCTGATGCCGCTCAACCGCCTCACCGACGCTTTCGGGCTCGATGCGGGCGCCTACAAGGCCACCAGCTTCGAGGCGCTGTCGAACGCGGAGATCGACCGCTTCCGCATCACCCCCGGCTATCGCGCCTTCAGCCGCATGATGGCCGAGGAGCGCATGCGCCGCCCCGCCGCCTTGCGCGACGTGCTGGCGCTGCCGGCGGACATCACCTTCCTCAGCCATGCGGCGGACTTCCGCCGCGAGCTGGGCAAGTTCTCCCGCCGGGGCAACACCTGCTTCATGGTCAATGGCCTCTCCTGCGTGCGCAAGGAGGAGGACATCTTCCTGCTCGGCCTCACCGGTCCGCTTGGCGCGGACCCCGGCCGCCTCACCGCGCTCGGCCAGTCGCTGCTGCTGCGCTTCCGGGGCGATGTGCGCGGCCACTGGCTGGAGGCCGGCCAGCTCGCCATGCGCGTGACCGGGCAGGCCAAGGACTGGCTCGCCCTGCTGCGCACCGCACCCGAGAGCATCCCCCTTGAGGAGGTACAGCCGGCAAGCGCCATTACGCGCCTGCTCACCTCCGGCGCCATGAGTCATGGCGCGCTGAACGCCCCCGCCCACGAGGCGGTGGCGCACGGCACCAACATGGTTGGCGGCCTCTCCAATTCCGGCGAGGGCGGCGAGCACATCTCGCGCTACGGCACCATCCGCGCCTCGCGCATCAAGCAGCTCGCCTCCGGCCGCTTCGGCGTGTGGGCCGGCTATCTGGCCGATCCCTCCTTGCAGGAGATCGAGATCAAGATCGGGCAGGGCGCCAAGCCCGGCGAGGGCGGGCAGCTGCCCGCCGCCAAGGTGACGGTGGAGATCGCGGCGGCCCGTGGCGGCACGCCGGGCGTGGAGCTGGTTTCCCCGCCGCCCCATCACGACACCTATTCCATCGAGGACCTCGCCCAGCTCATCCACGACTGCAAGGCGGCCCGCGTGCGGGTGATCGTCAAGCTGGTGTCCTCGGAGGGCATCGGCACCATCGCGGTGGGCGTGGCGAAGGCCGGCGCGGACGTGATCAATGTGGCCGGCAACACCGGCGGCACCGGCGCTGCCGCCGTCACCAGCCTGAAGTACACGGGACGTGCCGCCGAGATCGGCATCGCCGAGGTGCATCAGGCCCTCTGCGCCAACGGCCTGCGCTCCAAGGTGACGTTGCGCTGTTCCGGTGCGCACCAGACCGCCAGCGACGTGATCAAGTCGGCGCTGCTGGGCGGTGACTCCTTCGAGTTCGGCACCACCGCGCTGATGATGCTGAAGTGCGTCATGGCCAAGAATTGCAACATCAAGTGCCCGGCGGGCCTGACCACCAATTCGGAGATGTTCGACGGCGATCCGCGCGCGCTCGCCCAGTATCTCATGAACATCGCCCATGAGACGCGCGAGATCCTCGCCACCCTCGGCCTCAGCTCGCTGGAGGCGGCGCGGGGGCGCGCGGACCTGCTGCAACTGCTCGATCATCCCTCCAGCGTCGGCCAGCTCGACCTCACCGCCATGCTCGCCGTGGTGGACGAGATGGTGGTGGAGGAGCCGGTCTATCTGGAGGCGGATTACGCCATCGACGAGGCGCTGTGGGCGGACGTGCGCGCCGGCCTGCTGGAGAGCGGCAAGCTTTCCGTTTCGCTCGGCCCGGTGAAGCTCGGCAACCGCAACAAGAGCGTGGGCGGCCAGCTTGCCATCGACATCGAGCGCGCGCTCAACCATGGCGCGGACGCTGCGGCGGCGGCTGACAAGCCGGCCGTGCTGACCGACGATCGCGGCCACCGCTTCCTGCGGCCGGGCAGCGTCGTGGTGGACACGTTCGGTTCGGCCGGCCAGTCCTACGGCGCCTTCTGCAATGACGGCATGGTGCTGCGCCATGCGGGCACCTGCAATGACGGCGTGGGCAAGGGCCAGTGCGGCGGCACCATCGTCGTGACATCACAGGGTGGCGGCTCGGATGAGGCCGGCGGCAACGTGCTGATTGGCAACTTCCCGCTCTTCGGCGCCACCGGCGGCCGGCTGTTCGTGTGCGGGCAGGCGGGCGACCGCTTCGCCGTGCGCAATTCCGGCGCCACCGCCGTGGTGGAGGGCGTGGGCGATTTCTGCTGCGAATACATGACCAATGGCGCGGTGCTGAACCTCGGCTCATTCGGTAAGGGGTTCGGCAACGGCATGAGCGGCGGCTTCGCCTATCAGTACGACCCCTATGGGGATCTCGCCGCCAAGGCCAGCCACGACTCGATCGAGCTGCATCCCATCGACGGCGACACGCCGGATGCCGCCATCCACGCGCAGGCGGTGCGCCTGATGCTGGAGTGGCATCTGGCCGAGACCGGCTCGCCCAAGGCCGCCTGGCTGCTGGAGCATTGGGAGAGCGAGAAGCACAATTTCGTCTACGCTCTGCCGGTGGCCCTGCTGCAATATCAGGACAGTGCCGCCATCCTGAAGGCCAAGCCCCGCAAGGTGCTGCTGGAGGAACTCTCCGTCGCTGTCGCCGGCCACCAGCTGCGCAAATTCAAGCTGGCCTATCGCGACAACAAGCCCATCTCCGGCGGCGCGGTGCCGCCCGAGGGGCAGGCGGATAGCGCCGACATGCTGGTGCTCATCAACAACTACACCGTGCTGGCGCTGGCCCAGCAGCTCGCTTTGTCGCGTTTGCCCGGCGTTTCCGATCCCGATGCGCCGGCGGTGCGCAGCGGCGTGCGCAAGCTGATCATGACCGAGGATTTTGCGCTGATGCAGAAGATCCTGCGCCATGCGCAGGAGGCGCTCATCGCCTATTCGGACGAGCAGGTGGCGGCGCTCGTCGCTGACAAGCGGCTCACCGACTACAAGACCGCGCTCAGCCTGCGCAACGTGCTCTCCGTGGACACCCCCGGCACCTATGGCTGGATCCTCCACCAGAGCGAGAAGAACCGCGACATCCTCGGCCGCGTGCCCTCCTATGAGGAATTGTTCGCCAACGCCGCAATGCCCAGCCTTTTGGCCTTTTCCCGAGCCCGTTCATGACTTTACCCGCCATTCCCCAGGATGCGCCCTTCTCCGGCGAGCAGCGCGTGTGGCTGGCCGGCTTCCTCGCCGGCCTCAACTCCCGCATCGGCACCGGCCTTGCCGCCACCCCGGCGGTGGCGGCCGCCGCGCAGGCGGTGCGGGTGCCGCTGCATGTGCTCTATGGCACCCAGACCGGCAATTGCGAGGGGCTGGCGCAGGAGACCGCCGCCGCCGCCCGCGCCGGCGGCTTCGAGCCGCAGGTGCTCGGCCTCGACGACGTGACGCTGGAGACCTTGCGCACCATCGAGCGGGCGATCATCATCGTCTCGACCTATGGTGAGGGCGAGATGCCGGACAATGCGCATCTGTTCTGGGGTGCCTTGTCGTCTCCGGATACGCCGCGCCTCGAGGGTCTGAGCTTCGCCGTGCTGGCGCTGGGCGACACCGCCTATGACGATTTCTGCCAGGCCGGCAAGCTGATCGACACGCGGCTTGAGCAGCTCGGCGCGCACCGCGTTGGCCCGCGCATCGATTGCGACGTGGATTATGAGAAGGCGGCCACCGAATGGATCGGCAGCACGCTGCCGCTGGTGCCGAAGCCCGCCGGTGCTGCTTCTGCGCCCGCGCCCGTGGTGGCGGAAGCCGCTGCCGCCGCCGCGCCCTCGCGCAGCGGCTGGAGCCGCAAGACGCCCTATCCGGCGACGCTTGCCGTCTCGCGCCGCCTGTCCGGCCCGCGCTCGGGCAAGGACATCCGCCATTATGAGTTCGCCCTCGCCGATAGCGGCCTTGCCTATGAGGCGGGCGACGCGCTGGGCGTGGTGCCGCGCAACGATCCCGCTGTTGTGGCGGCGCTCATCACGCGCCTCGGCGTCAAGCCCGATACGGCGGCGCCGGGTACGGATGCGCCGCTCGCCACGGTGCTGGCGGACACGCGCGAGATCGTCACCCCCTCGCGTGAGCTGATCGCGGCCATCGAGGCGCGGGCGGGCGATGACGAACTCACCCATGTGCTGCGCCACCGCGACCGCGAGGCGCTGGACACGTGGCTGTGGGGCCGCGACGTGCTGGACATGCTCAACCTCAACCCCAAGCTCGACTTCGAGCTGTCCGAGGTGATGGGCTGGCTCAAGCCCTTGCAGCATCGCGCTTATTCCATCTCCTCCTCGCCGGAGGCCCATGCCGGCTCGGTGCATCTGACCGTCGCCTCCGTGCGCTGGACCTATGATGGGCGGCCCCATGGCGGGGTGTGCTCCACCTATCTGGCCGACCGGCTGGGCGAGGGCGACACCGCCGGTATCTTCGTCTCGCCGAACAAGGCCTTTCGGCCGCCGGCAGATAGCGCCACGCCCATGATCATGGTGGGGCCCGGCACCGGCATTGCGCCCTTCCGCGCCTTCCTGCATCACCGCCGCGCGGCGGGCGCCTCGGGCCGCAACTGGCTGTTCTTCGGTGATCAGCATCAGGAGAGCGATTTCATCTATTCCGATGAACTCGGCGCGCTCAGCACCGATGGCCTGCTGACCCGGCTGGATCTGGCCTTCTCCCGCGATCAGGCGGAGAAGGTCTATGTGCAGACCCGCATGCGTGAGAATGGCCGCGACCTGTTCGCATGGCTTCAGGACGGCGCGCATTTCTATGTCTGCGGCGATGCCAGCCGCATGGCCAAGGACGTGGAGGAGACGCTGCACGAGATCATCGCCACCCATGGCGGGATGTCGGCGGAAGCGGCGGCCGATTACGTCGCCAATCTCCGGCGCGAGAAGCGCTACCAGCGCGACGTCTACTGACTTGGGGCCGGATCGGGGCAGATGAAATCTGCCCCGTGAAACCGTCTCCGGAACAAGGAAAGAGAACGTCTTCCGGCTTGGGTTGCGCAGCAATGGAAGCCGGATGTGCTCTAGAGCATGTTCGGCTTTGATTGCTCCGCAATCAAAGCCGAAAAACATTCTCTATCAATAAGTTGGAGTGTTTCAGTGTTTCCGTGAAACAATGAAACGCTCTAGCTCAACAAGGATCGACACCCGATGCCGTCTGCCTGCGGGCGTGGAGGCTGTAGCCGGCCCATCGTGAGCGAACTCGGTGCCCTGACGGCCGAACCCGGCTTCATGGGCACGCGCCTCGGCGCCCCGGTGGAGCGGATCGTGGACGATCTCCAGCGCCTCGGCGAGACGGTGGCCGTGACCATGAACACGGCGGCGGTGATCACGCGCATCGGCTGCTACGGCGCGCCGCAATGCTCCGGCACGCCGCTGGCGTGCGGGGCCTCCTCCATCTGCCTGCGTCTGCATGAGGCGGCGGTGGACACCGCGCTCGCCGTTGAGCGCATGCCCATGAACCGGCTGCCCTGCTCGCTGCAACTGTTCGACGCGGCAGGGGCGGTGCTACATAAATCCTTCCTCACCGATTGCACCGACGATCTTGCGTTCGGCCAGCTGTGCCTCGACTGGGAGGCGCGGGATCTCGCCGGCCGCCGGCCCCAGGTCGGCGGTCTGGGCGAGGGCGCGCTGCCGGCGCCGGCCGCGTTCTCCCCCGATGGCGATTGCGCCGCGCAGCTCGACAGCATCTTCGGCGACAGCGGCATCCGCCGCCGCGCCGCGCTGCCCGGCTGGGGCGAGGAATGGGCATGGCGCGTGCTGCCCGACGTGGTGTTCGATCTGCTGGTGCTGGCCTCCGAGGTGCGCATGCCGCTGGTGCAGGCGGTGGGCAACGCCGGCACCATGCAGGTGCATCGCGGGCCGGTGGAGCAGGTGCGCCGCTCCGGCCCGCTTCTGGTGTTGGCGTCCGAGACCAGCACGCTCTCCATCGAGCTCAACGAGGTGGAGGAAGCCTGGGTGACGCGCTTCGATGCGGGGCCGGATGCGGACGGGCTGATGGTGGAGCTGTACGACTGGCGCTTCCACTGCGTGGCGCAGTTCACCGCGCTCGGCCTGCCCAATCCCGGCCTCGGCAGTTATTGGGAGCAACTCGTCTTCTCCCTGCCGCGCGCCCCAATGCCGGAGCGCCCCGCTCGCCGCTGAGCGGGTGATGATCTCGCAGAAGGTCCGTCATCCCCGGACTTGATCCGGGGATCCACGTCCCTCCGCTTGGTCGGCGGTCGGTGTTTTCGCGTGCGGCGGGGCATGCCTTGTCTTCATGACGTCCACCGTCGGCCCGACGTGGATGCCCGGAAGTCGGCTTTTGCCGATTTCCGCACCTTGGAGCCGAAGTCGGAAACATCCGACTTCGGGATCAAGTCCGGGCATGACGATGCTCTTTAGGGAGATCGTGCTCAACAGCGACTGTTTGTGCTGCTGCATTGGTGTCCGGATCAGAGCGTGCATGCGCGTTCCTGCGGCATCCGATCTCTCCAATAATCCATAGCTCATCAAACGCCGCATCCCGCCTTCCCGGCCCCCAGCCGGGGAGCGCGTTCACGCGCGCCCAGCCAACCCACAAAGCTGCTCGCACCACCATAAACATCTGAAATTACGTGTGGATTATATTAATTGACAATATCGAGTCATTTTATCAACATTAAGAAATTGCTGGGAGTTCAGGATATGCAGGACAAGGATCAGGATAAGCGGCCGGCTCATTTGCAGGGCAGGGCCACGGGCCTCTCGCGCCGCACGCTGCTGCGCTATGGCGCGGCGGCAGGCCTTGCCATTCCGGCGGGGGCCTATGGTGGCCATGTGGTGGCCGGAAGCCTTTTGACGCCGAGCACGCCGGCCCTGCCGGAGTTCCCGATCTGCCTGACGGCGGCGGATGGCCAGCCGGCCGCCACGGGGCCGCTGACCCCCATCAAGCTGGCCTGGAACGCCACCGGCATCTGCACCGCGGCGGCGCCGCTGGCCAAGGAGAGCGGCATCTTCGCCCGCCATGGGCTGGATGTGGATTTCGTCAATTTCGGCGGCTCCACCGAGGCCCTGCTGGAGGCCATCGCCACCGGCAAGGCGGATGCCGGCATCGGCATGGCGCTGCGCTGGCTCAAGCCGCTGGAGCAGGGGTTCGACGTGCGCATCACCGCCGGCCTGCATGGCGGCTGCATCCGCCTGCTGGGCTCGCAGGAGACGGGCGTGACCAGGCTGGAGGATCTGAAGGGCAAGACGGTCGCCATTTCCGATCAGGCCTCGCCGGCCAAGAACTTCTTCTCGCTGCTGCTGGCCAAGCGGGGCATCGACCCCGACACGGTGCAGTGGCGCAATTATCCGGCCGAGGCGCTGCAGCTCGCGGTCGACAAGGGCGAGGCGCAGGCGCTGGCGGACAATGATCCGCGCACCTGGATCTTCCTGAAGGAGAGCAAGGGCAAGCTGATCGAGGTAGCGAGCAATCTCTCCGCCGAATTCCAGACCCGCTCCTGCTGCGTGCTCGCCATCCGCAACACCCTGCTGCGCGACGACAAGCGCACCGCCACCGCGCTCACGGTGGCGCTGCTGGAGTCCGCCCATCTGGTGGCCGCCAGGCCGGAGGAGGGCGCCAAGGCCTTCGCTTCCTATGGCGGCAAGGGGTCGCAGGCCGATCTCGCCGACATGCTGCGTAGCCATACCCACAACCACAATCCTGTTGGCGCGGCGCTCAAGAAGGAGATCGCCGATTACGTGGACGAGCTGAAGCTGGTGAACGTCATCAAGCCCTCCACCAATTCCGCGCGCTTCGCCGATCGCGTCTATGCCGACGTGCTGAGCTGAGGCCGGGCATGAGCACCGCTCTCGAAACCCTCGCAGCCCGGCCGCGCGCGGCCGGACGCCTGCCGCATCTGCCGCTCCTCGGCGGGGCGGCCCTCTGGCTGGCCGGTGCCGCGCTCACCTTCGCGCTGCCGGATCATAATGAAGGTCTCACCGAGATCGCCCGCACCCATGAGCTGGTGGTGTTGCAGGCGGGCGTGGGGCTGCTGCTGGCGTTCGCCGCCATCGGCCTGCCGTGGCTTGGGCGCGTGGGGCGCATCACCGCGCACTGGGCGCCCTGGCTGGCACTCGGCGCCGCGGGGCTGGCGGCATGGGAGCTGGTGACGGCCAAGCTTGGCCTGCTGCCGCTGCCCTTCTTCGCCCCGCCGCAGGGGCTGCTGGAGGTCTATCTGGACGACTGGCCGCGCCTCGGCATCAGCCTGTGGCATTCGGTGAAACTGCTGGCGTGGGGCTATGTGATCGGCGCTGCGCTCGGCGTGCTCACGGGCATTTCCATCGGCTGGTGGCAGCAGGCGAGCTACTGGATCCACCCGGTGCTGCGCTTCATCGGCCCGCTGCCGGCCACGGCGTGGCTGCCCATCGCCTTCTTCGCCTTCCCGTCGAGCTGGAGCGCCAGCGTGTTCCTGATCGCGCTCGCCACCGGCTTTCCGGTGACGATCCTCACCTGGTCCGGCATCGCCAGCGTGAACAAGGATTATTACGACATCGCCCGCACGCTGGGCGCCTCCGAGCGCTTCCTGGTGCTGAAGGTGGCGGTGCCGGCGGCGCTGCCACACATCTTCGTCGGCCTGTTCATGGGGCTGGGCGCCTCCTTCGCCGTGCTGGTGGTGGCGGAGATGCTGGGCGTCAAAGCCGGCCTCGGCTGGTACCTGAGCTGGGCACAGGGCTGGGCTGCCTATGCCAACATGTATGCCGCGCTCTTGGTGATGGCGGTGATGTGCTCCAGCCTGATCACGCTGCTGTTCCGGCTTCGTGATCGCGTGCTCTCCTGGCAGAAGGAACTGGTGCGGTGGTGACGGCGGCGGCACGCATCCTTGCGCCCACTCCGGCCGAGAATTCCGGCGAGGTGGAAGGCATCCGGCTGGAGGTGGGGGATGTCTCCCACGCCTTCGCCTTCGAGGGCAAACCCCTGCCGGTGCTGAACCACGTGAGCTTCAGCGCGGCGCCGGGCGAGTTCGTGGCGCTGCTGGGGCCATCAGGCTGCGGCAAGTCCACGCTGCTGCGTCTCGTGGCGGGCCTTGATCACCCGAACACCGGCCGGGTGACGGCGGATGGCGCGGACATCGGCACGCCCGATCCCTCGCGCATCCTCGTGTTTCAGGATCCCACCCTCTATCCGTGGCGGACCGTGGAGGCGAACGTCTCCCTCGGGCTGGAGGCGCGGGGCATCCTGAAAGCCGAGCGGCACCGGGTGGCGCAGGCGCTGGCGCTGGTGGGCCTCTCCGGCTTCGAGAGCGCCTATCCGCGCCAGCTTTCCGGCGGCATGGCGCAGCGCGTGGCGCTGGCCCGCGCGCTGGTGAACGAGCCGCGCCTGCTGCTGCTGGACGAGCCGCTGGGCAAGCTGGATTCCCTCACCCGCATTACCATGCAGGGCGAATTGCTGAAGCTGTGGCAGCGCGCCCGCTTCACCGCGCTGCTGGTGACGCATGATGTGGAGGAGGCGCTGTTCCTCGCCGAGCGGGTGATCGTGTTCAGCGACCGCCCGGCGCGCATCGCGGCGGATGTAAAGGTGGACGTGCCCTATCCGCGCCATCGCGGCGACCCGCGCCTTGCGGAACTGCGGCACCATCTGCTGCATCTGCTGGGGCTGGATGAAACGTGGTGAGGAGAGAGGGCTGTTCTCTCTGAACCCGCGTCGCTTGCCCCCTCCCGGCTTTCTCCGCACAGGCAGGAGAGGGATGGGGAGGGGGCAGGAGGCGACTATCGTTACAAAGCGTCCGCTCAGACTGGCTCGGTGAGCCCGTAGACCTCGCGCGCCTTCACCGGGCTCACCTTGCCATTGGCGATATCGGTGAGGATGTCGGTACGCGTGCGCTCAGTCACCGGGCCGTTACCGCCGCCGCCGGCCGTCTCCACCACCACGCGGTCGCCCTTGCCGAGCGTGGTCATCTGCTTGGAGGGGATCACCTCCTGCGCACCGCTCACGCGGTGGATGACCGAGTGGGCGCAGGCCGCAGCCTCGCCGCCATTGGCGCCCTTGGGGGCGAAGAAATGGCGCTCGCCGCGATGGGTGAAGGTCACTTCGCCCTCGAGGATCTCATACTCCTTGATCAGCCCGAGCCCGCCGCGCCGCTTGCCCGCGCCGCCGGAATCCGGCCGCAGGGCCAGACGGTTGACGCGGATGGGCGTCTCCATCTCCATGGCCTCGGCGGGCAGGTTCATGCAGTTGGTCACATCGGTCTCGATCACGTCCACGCCGTCGCTGGCAAGGCCCGCGCCGCTGCCGCCGGTGATCAGCTCGCCGGTCACGAACGCGCGCCCGTTGGCGTAGCGGCCGCCGAACATGAGGGCGAGCAGCTCGCCGGAATTGTCCGCCGGCACGCGCTCGGGCAGCACGTCCTTCAGCGCGCCTAGGATGCAGCCGGTGATGCGCTTGATGGTGGCGGTGCGCGAATTCACCGGCGCCGGCTCCACCGGATTGACGATGGAGCCTTCCGGCAGCGTCAGTTCGATGGCGCGGAAGCAGCCGGCATTGGTGGGGATCTGCGGATCGGTGATCGCCCGCACAGCGAAGCAGGCGGCGGCCAGCGAGCCCGAGGGCACGCAGTTGAACGGCCCCTTCACCTGCGGCGAGGAGCCGGTGAAATCACAACTCAGCGTACCATCCTTGATGGTCACGGCAACTTCGAAGCGGATGGTCTTGTCGAGCTCGATGCCGTCATTGTCGCTGAAGTCGACGTAGCGGTAGGTGCCCTCGGGCATCTGGCGCAAAGCGGCGCGGGTCAGCGTCTCCGAGCGGTCGAGCAGGTCAGCGAAGATGGCCTGCGTCTGGTCGTGGCCGAAGTTTTCCACGATCTCGGCCATGCGGCGCGCGCCCACATTGCAGGCGGCGAGCTGGGCGTTGAGATCGCCCATCACCGTGTCCGGGATGCGCACGTTCTGGCGGATCATGGCCACCAGCGTCTCGTTGACCACGCCCCGGTCGCGATACTTCAGCGGCGGGATGCGCAGCCCCTCCTGGAAGATCTCCGTGGCATTGGTGGGGATGGAGCCGGGCGACATGCCGCCCATGTCCTGATGGTGGGTCATGGTGGCGGAAATGGCGACCGCGCGGCCCTTGGCGAACACCGGCTGCACCAGCGCGATATCCGGCAGATGGGTGCCGCCGAGATAGGGGTCGTTCATCAGATAGAGGTCGCCTTCCTGCATGGTCTCCAGCGGGAAGGTCTTGAGAATACGGGCGATACAGGGAATCAGCGTGGCGAGGTGAATGGGGATGGCGATGGCCTGCGCCAGCGTCTCGCCCTTCACGGTGAACAGGCTGGCGGAGGCGTCGAGCCCCTCCTTCACGATGGGCGAGAAGGAGGAGCGCAGCAGGGTCTGCTGCATCTCGTTGGCGATGCCTTCAAGCTTGTTGCGGACCACTTCCACGGTGATCGGGTCGAGGGCGTTCTGAGCAATGGTCATGGTGTGCCTCCGATCACTGGCGGGTGAGGATGAGATTGCCGGCGTCGTCCACCAGGCCGGACCAGCCCGGCTCCACGACAGTCGTGGTGTCGGACTGCTGGACGATGGCCGGGCCGGTGAAGCGGAAGCCGGCGGGCAAGGTGTCACGGTCGTAGATGGTGGCGGGCACGGGCGCGCTCTGGCCGGCGAACTGCACGTGGCGTTTGCCGACTTCGGTCGCGCCCTCGCGCGGGGCGAAGCGCATCTCTTCCAGCACCTCGCTGCCGTGCGCCTGATGCACGGTGCGCACGTTCACGAGCTTGGCCGGGCTCTCCACCGCATGGCCATAGACGCGATCATGGGCGGCGAGGAAGTCGCGATAGAGATGGTCGGCGGTGTCCTGCGCATCCAGCCGCAGCGGGATCTCCAGATTGTAGGACTGGCCGATGTAGCAGACGTCGGCGAAATAGCTGATCGTCATCTCATCGGGCGTCACCCGCTCGGCGCCGATGAGGGCGGCGGCCTTGGCGTCCACCCCTTCCAGAGCCTTGAGCAGCGCCGCCTTGTCGAGATCGGCCAAAGGCGTGGTGAAGGAGGCGGAGACCTCATGCTCGATGGGGGCTGCCAGCAGGCCGGCAGCGGCCAGCACGCCGGGAATGCGCGGCACCAGAACGCGCGTCATGCCCAGCTCGCGGGCGAGGGCTGTGGCATGCACGCCGCCCGCGCCGCCCAGCGGCACCAGCGCATAGCCGCGCGGATCGACGCCCTGCCGCACCGAGACGAGGCGGATGCCCTCGGCCATCTGCGCGTTCAGCACGCGGTGGATGCCCAGCGCCGCCTGCGCCTTGTCGAGGCCCAGCGGACCTGCCACGCTCTCCACCGCCTGATGGGCCAGCTCTGCCTTCAGCTGGAAGGTGCCGCCGGCGAAGAAGGCGGGGTCGAGATAGCCCAGCACCACCGAGGCATCGGTGACGGTGGGCTGGGTGCCGCCGCGATCATAGCAGGCCGGCCCCGGCTCGGAGCCGGCGGAATGGGGGCCGACGCGCAGGCCGCCGGAGGCATCCAGCGCCGCGATGCTGCCACCGCCGGAGCCGATGGTGTTCACATCCACCATGGCCACCCGCACCGGATAGCCGCCGATGATGCCTTCCGGCCGGATCATGGGTTTGGACTGGCTGATGAGCGCGATATCAGCAGAGGTGCCGCCGATGTCGATGGTGATGAGGTCGTGCATGCCCGCGGAAGCGCCGACGATGCGCCCGCCGATGACGCCTGCCGCGGGACCGGAGAGGAACAGGCGCACCGGCCGCTCGCGGGCGATCTGCGCGGCCGTGAGGCCGCCGCGCGACTGCATCACCTGCAACGGGGCGTTGACGCCGGAGCGGGCGAGGCCGCCTTCCAGCTCGGCCAGATAGTCATCCACCACCGGCTTCACATAGGCATCGAAGGCGGTGGCCACCGTGCGCTCATATTCGCGGAAGGCAGGGTCCACCTCGTGCGAGAGCGAGAGCATGAGTTTCGGGTGCCTGGCCGCGATCAGCGCTTTCGCCTGAAGCTCGTGGGCGGGGTTGAGGAAGGCGAACAGGAAGCAGATGGCGATGGCCTGCGCGCCCTGCGCCACCAGTTCGTCCGCCGCCGCCAGCAGCGCCGCCCCGTCCAGCGGCGTCACCACGGCGCCCTGCGCGGACATGCGCTCTGGCACCTCGCGGCGCAGCGCGCCGGGGGCGAGGAAGACCGGCGTGGAGGGCTCCAGCACCACATGATAGACATTGGTGCGATACTGCCGGCCGATCTCCAGCACGTCGCGGAAGCCCGAGGTGGTGATGAGGCCGATCTTCGCGCCCTTGTGCTCCAGCACGGCGTTGGTGGCGACCGTGGTGCCGTGGATGAAGCGGTCGATATCGCCGACCGCGAGGCCCCATTTTTCCGCCATGAGGCCAAGTGAGCGGATGACCGCCTGCGAGGGATCCTTGCGCGTGGAGGGCACTTTCATCACGCGCATGCCGCCGCCCGGCTCGCGGCAGACGATATCGGTGAAGGTGCCACCGATATCCACGCCGATTTCGAAACGCTTGCCGGAAGCCGATGCCGTCATCATGTCACTCGCTGTGCGGCGGCGCGGGGGGATCGCGCCGGTCAGGGAAGGGGTGGGCGATCAGGAGCCTGCGCGCTCGGCGCGCAGGGCCTTGGCATCGAGGTAGCGATACCACCCGGCGACGATCTGCATGCCGGTGATGCGGAAGGCATGGAAGGGATAGCGCAGGAACGGATTGCTGCTCATGGGGCCGGCATCCACCGTCTCGCAGCGCACGAGAGGGACCAGCAGCTTGCCGAGCATGTTGGAGAGCGCAACGCCGCGCCCGCCATAGCCCATGGCGTAGGATACGCGCTGCGACACCCGGCCGATGTGGGGGAAATCATCCCGCGTCACAGCCACCATGCCGGACCAGCGATGGCTGACGGGAACGCCAGCAACCTGGGGAAACGTCTCCACCATCTGCTGTTCGAGCTTGGCATAGACGGCGGGATCGTCGCTGCCGCCGGTGATGTCGCCGCGCCCGCCGAAGATGAGGCAATTATCCTCATTGAGCCGATAATAATTCATGATGTGCTTGGTGTCGGCCACCATGCGCCGGCCGGCCATGAGGCTGGCGGCCAGATTATCGCCCAATGGCGCGGTGGCGAGCACCGAGGAATTTACCGCCACCAGCCGCTTGTCCAGCTGGCCGGGCGCAAACGGGATCATGCCCGTATAGCCATTGGTGGCGATGACCACCTGATCAGCGGTGATGGTGCCGCCATCGAGATGGAGCGTCACGCCGTCCGGCCCGTCCACCAGCCGGCGCACCGGGCTCGCGGTGTGGATGGGCACGCCTTTCCGAGCGAGATAGGCCGCCACGTTGCGGGCGAAGCTGAGCGGGTGAATGCCGGCGCCGCGCGGGTCGAGCCAGCCGCCCGCATGGCTGCCGCCGCCCACTTCCTCCTGCATCTCGCGGCGGTCGAGCAGGCGCGGCGTGCGGTCGCCGGCCTCGCGCGCGGCCCAGTCGCGATCCGCTTCAAGCGTAGCGAGATGCACGCGGGTGTGGGCTGCGGTGAGCTGGCCGGTGCGCCGGAAGCCGCTGTCGCCGCCGATGCGCTCGGCCATGCTTTCCACGGTGTCCACCGCTTCGAGGATGATGCCGTGCAGGCGCCGGGTGACATCGTGGCCATATTTCCCCGCGATGCCCGAAAAGCCCTTCTTGTAGCGGGGCGGCAGCATGCCGCCATTGCGCCCGCTCGCCCCCCAGCCGGTGTCATTGGCCTCCAGCACGAGCGCCTCGATGCCCTGCTCGGCCAGATGATAGGCGGCGGACAGGCCGGTGAAGCCGCCGCCGATGATCGCCACCTCCACACGCCGGGTGCCGGTGAACGGTGTGAAGGTGGGCGCGGGAACAGCCGTCGCCGCCCAATAGGAGGGCGCATGGCTCCCCGCACCCTGTTTCACCATCACTTCGGGCATGACCCCATGTCCTCCGGCACCTTTGTTGTGTCTTTGGCCTCAGCTTGAGCTTCCGCTCAGCCGGCGCGGGCGAGCACGGCCTGCAACAGCACGTTCACGCCCGGCTCGATGTCGGCGATGGTCACGTTTTCCAGTTCGTTGTGCGACAGCCCGCCCTCGCAGGGCGTGAAGATCATGGCTGCCGGCAGATGATTGGCGATGTGCATGGCGTCATGCCCCGCCTCGGTGAGCATGTCGGCGTGGGAATAGCCGAAATTCTCCGCTGCCGTGCGCACCAGTCCAACCCGGTCCTTGTCGAATTCCATGCCGCCATAGGACCAGCCCTCATGGATGCGGATGGTGCAGCGGGATTTCGCCTCCAGCTCCGGGATGCGGCGGGTGAAATCCGCCATGGCGCGGGAGACCACCGCATCGTCCGGATGGCGCATGTCGCAGGTCATCTCCACCCGGTCGGGCAGGATGCCGAGCAGGTTGGGCTCGGCCTTGAGGCGCATGGTGGTGGATTTTCCCCCCGTGGGATGCAGCGCCCAGCCGGTCTCCTCGATGGCCAGCGTCACATGCGCCGCGCCCACCAGAGCGTTGTGCCGCTTGGGCATGGGGGTGGGACCCACATGGCCGGTCTCGCCCAGAACCTCCACCACGAAGCCGCGCACGGCGAAGGCGCCGGTGACGATGCCGAGCTGGGTCCGGCTCTCGTCGAGCTTCGGCCCCTGCTCGATATGCAGCTCGAACAGGCTGTCGAAATGCTCCGGCGACTGGGCTTGCGTGCCGGAAAAACCGATGGCCTCCAGCGCGGCGCCGAGCGTGATGCCGTCCTTGTCGGTGCGGGACAAGGCGAAGTCGAGGCTCTTGTCGCCGGTGAAGACGGCGGAGCCGATCATGGGCGGCTCGAAGCGGGCGCCTTCCTCATTGGTCCAGTTGACCACGCACAGCGGCAGGCGGGTCTCGATGTCGTGCTCATTGAGCGTGCGAACGACTTCCAGCCCCGCCAGCACACCGAGGATGCCGTCGAAGCGGCCGCCCTTGATCTGGGTGTCGAGATGGCTGCCGAGCAGTACCGCCTTGCCGTCCTTGTCGCGGCCGGGGCGGAAGGCGAACATGTTGCCGATGGGATCGACTGCGACTTTCAGTCCCGCGTCCTCGCACCAGCCCTGGAACAGCCGGCGCATCTGGCCGTCGTCCTCGGACAGTGCGAGGCGGGCGAGGCCGCCGCGCGGCGTCGCGCCGATGCCGGCGGAGCGCTCCAGCGTCTCCCACAGCCGGGCCATGTTGGGGCGAAGATTGGCATAACGCTGCATCGGTCCCGAACCCCTTGCCTGACGGCCGCGCGGGGCCGTCGCCTGTTGTCTGACGTGTCCCCGATACCGCCGAAAAACCTTTCCCGATGAAGGGTTTCAGCCGCGGCTGGGGAACATCAGCATGGTGTCCGGACGCAGGCCGATGCGCAAGCGTCCACCGGGTGCGGTGGCCGCTTCTCCATGGGCATTCGGGCTCATGGCGATGAGTACGTCGCCGGCGCCGATGTCCACGTGCGAATAGGTGACGGCGCCGGTGTAGACGGTGTGGACCAGCGTGCCGTCCAGGACCATGAGGCCGTCGGTGTTCGCCGGATCAACCACCACCTTCTCGGGGCGGATCACGAGGTCGACCCTGTCGCCGGCCGAAATGCCCTCGCCCGCCGGAACCTCGAAGGCGTGGCCCGAGGCGGTGGAAACGCGGGCACGGCCGGCGGTGATTGCCTCCACCTTGCCGCTCACCGCATTGGTATAGCCGATGAAGTCGGAGACGAAGCGGCTTTTCGGCCGCTCATAGACATCGGAGGGCGCGCCGATCTGCACGATGCGGCCCTCCTCCATCACCACGATGCGGTCGGCGAGCGTGAGCGCCTCCTCCTGATCGTGGGTGACGAAGACGGTGGTGATGCCCACCGCCCGCTGCAACTGCTTGATCTCCACCTGCATCTGCTCGCGCAGCTTCTTGTCGAGCGCGGCCAGCGGCTCGTCCAGCAGCAGCACGTTGGGGCGGGTGACGATGGCACGCGCCAGCGCAATGCGCTGGCGCTGGCCGCCGGAGAGCTGGGAGGGGCGGCGGTCGCCATAATCGGCAAGCCGCACCTGCGCCATCGCCGCCTCGACCTTGGCGCGGACTTCACTGCCCGAAGTGCCGCGCATGTTCAGGCCGAAGGCGATGTTCTCCGCCACGGTCATATGGGGGAAGAGGGCGTAGTTCTGGAACACCATGCCCACGTTGCGCTTCCACGGCGGCAGGCGGTTGACCGCCTCGCCGCCGATGCGGATCTCGCCCTCGTCGGGCGTCTCCAGCCCCGCGATCATGCGGAGCGTGGTGGTCTTGCCGCAGCCCGAAGGCCCGAGGAAGCACACCATCTCCCCCGGCTCGATGGAGAGGGAGACGCCACGAACGGCCAATACCGGGCCGTACCACTTCTTCACGCTGTCGAGGTCGACGCGAGCCGCCCCGATGGTCGCGCCCCCCATGGACGCGGAAGCGTTGATTGAACCGTTCATGGCGTACCCGTCAGGACTTGAGCGTGCGGTCAATGAGGCCCTTGAGCTTGGGCATGGCGGCGGCCAGCTTGGCGAAGTCCGGCTGCACCAGCTTCTTCACCGCATCCTCGGCGGTCATGATGGCCGGGTTGGACTTCATCGCCTCCGGGATCTGCACCTTGGTGCTGGCGGGCGAGTAGAAGCCGCGCTCGATCCAGGCCAGCTGGCACTCGTCGGAGAGCCAGGTGTTGAGATAGCGCTGGGTCAGCTCGGACACGCGGGGCGAGAAGCCGGTGCACACCTGCATGTGGCCGGTCCACTGCACGCCGCCTTCCTTGGGAATGGTGAAGGCGACATTCTTGCCCTGCGACTTGGCCATGGCGGTCCACGAGCCCCAGTGCGGCGCCAGCCACACTTCGCCGCGGCTCACCAGATCCTCTTCCGCCGTGGGCGAGTTCACCCAGGCGCCGATGTTCGCCTTGTGGGGCTCCCAGGCCTTGATGCCGGCTTCCACATCCGGGCCCTTGCCGGTGACGACGGCAGCCATGATGTAGGCGTCATAATAGGCATCCCACATGGACACCCGGCCCTTGTACTTGGGGTCCCAGAGATCGGTCCAGGACTTGGGCTCCTCCACCTTGTCCGGGTTGTACATGATGCCCCAGGGCGAAAGGTGGAACGGAATGCCGAAGCCGCCGGGCGTGGTAAGGCCGGCCGGCAGGTTCTTCGCGTTGGGCACGAAGTCGGGGTTGAACTTGTCCCACATCTTGTCGTTGAGGCCGCGCTGGGCGAACAGATCGTTCACCATGGCGCCGCTGATCACCGGATTACCGCGCTGCGCCAGCATCTTGGGATAGGCCACCGCGTTCGAGGCCGCCTCGAACACCACGGAGGTCTTGGGATAGCTCTTGGCGAACTGCGGAACGGTGACGTCCTTCAGGATCTCGGGGACGATGCCGGGCTGGGAGAGGATGGTGAGCTGCGCCACTTCCTCTGCGGTGGCCTGCGCCAGCGCCTCGCCGAACTGCATCAGCGCCGTGCCGCCGGCGCCCATCGCCACGAGCCCTTGCAGCAGGGAGCGGCGGTTGAGGTGGCCGTCGAAGGAGGAGAGAAGGTTCCTTGTGTCTTTGTCGCTCATGTCGGGTCCCCTGTGATCTGGTTGGTGGCGGGTTCGGCGTCTCAGGAAAACTGTTTCCCGAGGCCGACCAGCTTCTCGATGATGACGATGGCGATGGAGGTGATGATCAGCAGCACCGTGGAAATGGCGGCGATGGTCGGGTCGAGGCTGAACTCGGTGTAATTGTACATTTCGAGCGGCAGCGTCATCAGGCCGGGGCCGGCCAGGAACATGGTGATGGTGAACTCATCGAAGGAGATGATGAGCGAGAAGGTGGCGCCCGCCAGCAGGCCGGGCCGCATAAGCGGCAGCGTCACATGCCGGAAGGTCCTCCAGCGGTTGGCGCCGAGCGTGTAGGCGGCTTCCTCCAGTGCCTTGTCCACCTCGTGCAAAGTGGCGAGCGACGTGCGCAGGCAATAGGGGAATGTGACCACCATATGGGCCAGCAGCAGGCCCCAGAAATTGCGCAGCAGGCCGAGCGGCGAGAACATCAGCGCAAGGCCGGCGCCGAGCACGATGGCCGGGAAGATGAGCGGCGTCATGAACACCATGAGCAGCGTATCGCGGCCGGGAAAGTGATAGCGCACGAGCCCCACGGCGGCGAGGCTGCCGACGATGAGCGAGCAGATGGTCGCCACCACGGCGAGCATGGCGCTGAGCCCGGCCGCGCGCAAAAACTCCTGCCGGTTCACCATGTTGACGAACCAGCGGAAGGAGAAGCCGTGCGGCGGGAAGCTCAGCGAGGCGTCGCTGGAGAAGGCCAGCGGCACCACGATGAAGATGGGCAGCGCCAGGAACAGCAGGATCAGGCACACATAGAGGCTGAGCGCCCGTTCACCGGAAGTCGCCTTGGGGGCATGTGAGTTGCTCAAGGCTTCGGAAGAGCTCATGGCGGCCTCCTATCGGCGGGAATAGCGGCGCAGGAACAGGCCGTAGGCGATGAGTACGAGCATGGTGCCCATGGTCAGCACCATGGCCACCGCCGCGCCCGTGGGCCAATCCACCGTCACCACCATCTGCTCGAAGATGCCCATGGCCATCACCAGCACCTTGCCGCGCCCCAGCATCACCGGCGTCACATAGGCGCCGATGGTGAGGCAGAAGACGATGACCGAGCCGGACGCGATGCCCTGCACGGAGAGCGGCAGCGTCACCTTCAGGAAAGTGCGCACCGGATTGGCCCCCATCACATAGGCGGCTTCCGCATAGCTGGGGTCGATCTTGCCCAGAACCGAGGCGATGGAGAGCACCATGAAGGGGATGAGGATGTGCACCATGCCCAGCACCACGGACCAGAAACTCTGCATGAGCTGGAGCGGGCCGTCGATGAGGCCGAGGCCGTGGAGCAGGGCATTGATCAGCCCCTCATTGCCGAGCACGATGGTCCAGCCGATGGACCGCACGATGATGCTGACCATCAGCGGCGAGATCACCGCGAGGAAGACGAGGTGCTTGTAGCGCGAGCGCGAGCGGGCGAGGAACCAGGCCACCGGATAGGCGAGGACGGCGGTGATGACCGTGACCACCAGCGCCAGCGAGAAGGTGCGGCCGATGATGCGCAGGAAGTAGGGATCGCCGAGGACGAGGGTGTAATATTCCAGCGTGAGCGCGGACGGATCCGGATAGCGATCCAGAAACGACATGCGCAGCATGGTCAGGAACGGCCACAGCAGCCCGACCGCCAGCAGCAGCGCGGCCGGGGCCAGCAGCATCAGCAGCGAGAACAGGCGGCCGTAATCGATCCGGCGCGGCGGCAGGCCATCCAGTGCGCGGGTGGGGGCGCCGGCGGGCGTGCTCATGCGCGGCCCCGCATGGCCGGGCGGGCGCACCGCAGAAAATGGCGCCGGGTGGCGTCCTTCATGCTCGATCCCCCGTCGGAACCTGTTTTCGGCTTGTGCCGCCGCACTTTGCGGCGGGTGTTACATGCTTGAAACCGTGCTCAGTTGACCCACTGGCCGCCGTCGACGTCGATGACCTCGCCGGTGATGTAATTGGGCTCGACCGTGGCGAGGAACGCCACCACCACGGCGATGTCCTGCGGCGTGCCGACCCGCCCGAGCGGGATGCCGTTCGTGATTTCATCGCGCCGCGCCTCGATCAGCGCGGCGGTGAGATGGGTCTCGATGGAGCCCGGGCAGATGGCGTTCACGGTGACGTAGGGCGCCAGTTCCTTGGCCAGCCCACGGGTCAAGCCAAGCACGCCCGCCTTGGAGGCGCAATAGGCGAACTTGCTGACGGCGGAACGGGCCGCGCCCGTATTGGCGCTGACCGAGGACATGTTGATGATGCGCCCGCGCTTCGCGTCCACCATCTTCGGCGCCACCGCCTTGCACCAGTTGAAGCAGCCCTTGAGATTGACGTTGATGGTCAGGTCCCACTCGGCCTCGGTGATGTCGAGGATGGGCTTGGGCTGCGAGATGCCGGCATTGTTGACCAGAACGTCAATGCGGCCCCAGCGCGCCAGCACCTGCGCGGCCAGATCCTGCACGAGGGCGTAATCGCTGACATCGCAGGGCAGGCCGATGGCCTCCACGCCTTCGGATGCCACCGTGGCGACCGCCCCGTCCAGCTCCGCGCCGCCGAGATCGACGAGTGCGACGCGATATCCCTTGCGGGCCAGTTCCCGCGCCGAGGCGAAGCCGATGCCGCGTCCCGCGCCGGTGACGATGGCCACCGGGGCTCCGGTGGCGGGCGTTGCTGCGGCGGGTTCAGCGGCGTCGGGCATGGGGGCTCCTTGCCAGGGTGGGAACGTCGAACGTTCGCTTACCCTGAGTGCCTGTGGCTACAAACAATGTTGCTGACCATCTTTTTTCTGTAAAGATCATTTCAGAGGCATCGCTGTCCAAAAAGTGGACGTGATTGCGCTGCGGGAGCGGTTCATGCTGTGTCGAGGGAGCACGGATGCATGACCACCCTGATTGAGCGTCTCGAAGCCCGGCAGGCGGACCTGACCGCACGGGAGCGCGATATCGCGCGTTATCTGGCCGAGAATTATCCGCAGGCGGTGCTGCAATCGGCGTCCGCCATCGGCCGCACCACGGGCATCAGCGCGGCCACCGTGGTGCGCTTCTTCGCCAAGCTTGGCTATGCGAGCTTTTCGCAGGCGCAGGAGGATGCGCGGCGCGAGGTGGCGCTCAAGCTCAGTTCGCCGATCGACCGCATGGGCGTTGTTGATTCACCGAGCAGCAGCAACCGGGATTTCCTCATCCGCTATCAGGAAGTGGAGATCGACAATCTGAAATCCACCTTCGCGCAGCTCGATCCGGCGCAGATGGAGGGGCTGGTGGAGGCCATTCTCGGCGCCAAAGGCCGGGTGTTCATCGTCGGCGAGAAGGACAGTTATGCGGTTGCTTACTTCATCTACACGCATCTGAACCTGTGCCTGCCCAATGTCACCTTGCTGGAGACGGGTCAGTCCATGGTGGCGGACCGGCTCTTGTGGGCAGGGGCTGATGATCTGCTGATCTGCGTTTCCATTCGCCGCTACTGCCCCTCGGGCATCCGCGTGGCGGAGCATTTTCGCGATCAGGGGGCGAAAGTGGTGGCGCTGAGCGACTCGCCGCTCTCCCCGCTGCTGCCGCTCGCCACCCACCGCCTGCTGGTGCAGACGGTGAGCCTCTCGGTGTTCGACAGCTTCACGGCGCTGATGAGCGTTGCGGGGGCGATGGTCGGGCTTGTGGCCCGCATGCGGCGCGAGCCCATGCACGCCACGCTCCAGCGCGGACAGGAGCTGTGGAACCGGTTCAATACGTTTTTGACCTGAGGGGCGGGGGCATCGGTCAACTGATCATCAGACTAGTAAAAAACGGTCGTCATCCCCGGACTTGATCCGGGGATCCACGTCGGGCCGACCGTGGCCGGTGCCAAGTTGAGTGTGCGCTAACCGTGCGCTCTTAAGTCGGGTGGTGGTCCCGGCGGAGGGACGTGGATGGCCGGATCAAGTCCGGCCATGACGATCCTCAGATGTTGCCGCAGTAGGCGCAACTGTCGCTCGTCCTCACCCCCGCGCCACCGTCATCCGCGCGAGCTCCTCGGGCGGGCGCTGGCGGGGCACCACGAGGGGCGTGCCGGCGACGGGATCGGGAATGATCACGCTCGCCAGCCCGAACACGTCCTCCACCAGGGCTTCCGTCATCACGGCGGAAGGCGGCCCTTCCGCGATCACCGCGCCGTCCTTCATGGCGATGAGGCGCGAGGCATAGCGGCAGGCGTGGTTGAGATCGTGCAGCACGGCCACGATGGTGCGGCCCTGATGGTGCAGGCCCGCCAGCAGATCCAGAAGCTCGATCTGGTGGGCGATGTCGAGGAAAGTGGTGGGCTCGTCCAGCAGCAGGATGGGCGTCTCCTGCGCCAGCACCATGGCGATCCACACCCGCTGGCGCTGCCCGCCGGAGAGTTCATCCACCAGCCGGTCGGCCAGCTCCGCAACCCGTGTGGCCTCCATGGCGGCAGCGACCGCTGTCTCGTCCGCCCGCGACCACTGCCGCAGGAAGGACTGGTGCGGATAGCGCCCGCGCGCCACGAGGTCGGCCACCGTGATGCCGTCCGGCGCGGTGGCGCTCTGCGGCAGCAGGCCGAGCCGGCGGGCCACCTCCTTGGCGGGCTGGGTGCCGATGCTGCGGCCATCCAGCACCACCTGCCCGGCGGCGGGCGCCAGCAGGCGGGCGAGGGCGCGCAGCAGGGTGGATTTGCCGCAGGCATTGGGGCCGACGATGACGGTGAACGCGCCATCCTCCACCGCCACATTCAGGCCCTGCGAAATGGTGCGGGCATTGTAGCGAAGGGTCAGATCCTCGGCATAAAGGCGGTGCGGCATCTGCGTCCTGTGCCCTTTGTGTCTGTCATGCTGCGGCCCGCGCCGGATGAAGTAAAACCGACTTTTTGAAACTTTCTAAGATGGTGGTTGTGTGTTGCACGCCCACCAGCCGGCTTTATATATGGCTATATCTCAAGATGGAATGTGTCCATCCATGTAATTATCGCCTGCTCAAGGTATTTGTCGCCTGCTCAAGAGTGAAGTGCGGCGGTCTGTTTTTGTTTCCGGCCGGCAGGACAACGGGAAAAGGGGCGATGCCGCATGGCGGGGGTGTCTGACGTGACTGTCGCCGCTGCGTCCCGCCGGGAGCTTGTCCGCGCCGGGCTGCGCCTCGCGGGGCTCCTGCTTGCCGCCGTCCTTCTGGTGCAGCCGGTTGCGGCGCAGGCGCAGTTGCAGGCGCAGTCTTGGCCGCGCACCGTAAGCCACGAAGCCGGCGAGCTGACGCTGCCGGCAAAGCCGCTGCGCATCGTCTCCACCTCGCCGAGCGTTACCGGCATCCTGCTCGCCATCGGCGCGCCCGTGGTGGCGAGCGCCGCCACCACGCCGAGCCCGCTCACCGATCGCAAGGGCTTCTTCGCCCAATGGGCGGAGGTGGCCGACACGCGGGGCGTCAAGGTGCTCTACGGCAACCTTCAGTTCGACATCGAGGCGGTGATCGGCGCCAGGCCCGATCTGGTGGTGGCCTCGGCCACCGGCGCCGACAGCGGCATGCCCTATCTCGCCGAGCTGAAGGCGCAGGGCATTCCGACCCTCGTGGTCAATTATTCCAACAACAGCTGGCAGGATATCGCCCTTCAGCTCGGCAAGGCCTTGGGTCTCGAAGCCGAGGCGGATGCCGCCGTGAAGCGCTTCGATGCCCATGCGGCCGAGGTTGCCGCCCGCATCACCCCGCCCAGGGCGCCGGTGAGCATTGTTGGCTATAATATCGGCAGCAGCTATTCGGTGGCCCAGCCCACGGGCACGCAGGCCCGCCTGCTTCAGGCGCTGGGCTTCACCGTGGTGGGCCTGCCGGCCGGCATGGCGACCAATGTGGCCCGTGCCTCCGATTATGATTTCGTCTCGCGCGAGAACCTCTCGGCGGCCATTCAGGGGGAGAGCGTCTTCCTGCTGCGCGGCACCGACAAGGATGTGGCGGCCTTCCTTGCCGATCCGGTGCTGGCGAACCATCCGGCGGTGGTGAACAAGCGCGTCTATGCGCTGGGGCCGACCTCCTTCCGCATCGATTATTATTCCGGGCTGCAGATGGTCGATCGCGTGGCCGCCGCCTTCGCCAAGCCGTGACGGCGCTGGTGAGCCAGGGGCTGCGCGTCTCCGTCCTCACCGCCCGGCGACGGCGCCGTCTCGGCGGGCTGGCGCTTGGCCTTCTGCTGCTCGCTTTCGGCGCACTGGTCAGTCTCGCGGTGGGTTCGCGCGCCATTCCGCTCGCCGACACGCTGGAGGCGCTGGTGCGGCATGATCCGCGCAACGATCTGCACCTCATCGTCCGGGAACTGCGCATCCCGCGCACCCTCGTCGCCATACTGGCGGGCGGAGCGCTCGGCGTTGCCGGGGCGATCATGCAGGCGGCGACGCGGAATCCTCTGGCGGAGCCCGGCCTGCTGGGCATCAATGCCGGCGCGGCGCTGGCGGTGATCATCGGGGTCAGCGCCTTCGGGCTGGTGAGCATGGCGCATTATGTGCTCTTCGCCACGCTGGGCGCGGGGCTGGCGGGCGTGGCAGTATTCCTGCTGGGCCGCGCGCACGAGACCGGCACCAATCCGGTGCGCCTCGTGCTGGCGGGGGCCGGCCTCTCCGTGGTGCTGGGCTCGATTACCGGCGTCATCATCGTGAACGCCCCGCCCACGGTCTATGACGATTTCCGCCACTGGGCGTCCGGCTCCATGGAGGGACGCGATTTCGGCACCGCCACCGGCCTTGCCATCTGCGTGGCGCTGGGGCTGGCGGTGGTGCTGCCGCTGGCCGGCAGTCTCAATGCCATGGCGCTGGGGCGCGATCTCGGGCAGGCGCTGGGCACCAATGTGCGCGCCACCTGGCTGCTTGCCTGCCTCGCCGTGATGCTCCTGGTGGGCGCGGCCACCGCAGGGGCGGGGCCGATCGTATTCGTGGGGCTGGTGACGCCTTATGTGGCGCGCATGGTGGTGGGGCCGGATTATCGCTGGATCCTGCCCTATGGCGGGCTGTTCGCCGCCATCCTGCTGCTGGGCGCGGACATTCTCGGCCGCGTGCTGGCGGCCCCGGCGGAAGTGCCGGCGGGCATCGTCGCGCTGCTGGTGGGCGGGCCGTTCTTCCTCATCGTCGTGCGCCGCTTCCGGCTGAGGACGCTGTGAGCGCCGCCCGCGTCCTGCGCCTTGGCCCGGTCTCGCTGCGGGCACGTCCCCGCGCGCTCACCGTGTGCGGCCTGCTGGTGGCGGCGGGCTTCATGCTGGGGATCGTGCTGCTCGGCACCGGCACGCTGCCGTTCTCGCCCGGCGAGGTGATGGGCAGCCTTACCGGCACCGGCGACAATGCCATGGCCGACCGCGTCATCCTGCGGCTGCGGTTGCCGCGCGTGCTCACCGCCGTCTTCGTGGGGGCGGGGCTGGGCATGGCGGGGGCGATCTTCCAGTCTGTCTCGCGCAACACGCTCGGCTCGCCGGACATGATCGGCTTCACCACCGGCGCGGCCACGGGGGCGATCACCCAGATCGTGCTGTTCGATGCCGGGCCTCTGGCGACCGCTCTGGGTGCGGTGCTGGCCTGCATCGTCACCGGGGCCGTCGTGTTCCTGCTCTCCCGCAAGGGGCGCACCACGGGCGGCGGGCGGCTGGTGCTGGTGGGCATGGGGGTGGGCGCCATCCTCACCGGCATCAACACCGTGCTGCTGGTGGCCGGGCATCTGGATCAGGCGGTCTCGGCGCAGATCTGGCTGGCGGGCTCGCTGAACGCCCGAACCTGGTCGCACGCGGTGCCGGCCGGGCTTGGCCTGCTGCTGCTGGCGCCGGTGGCGCTGGCTTACGCGCGGCGGCTCGACATCACGGAGATGGGCGACGATGCGGCCAGCCAGCTCGGCGTCGGCGTGGAGCGGCTGCGGCTGGTGATGGTGGTGGCCGCTGCCGGCCTCACGGCCATCGCCACCGCCGCCACGGGGCCGATCGCCTTCATCGCGCTCGCCGCGCCCCAGCTCGCCCGCCGCCTCACCGGCGCGCCGGGCGTGCCGCTGCTCTCGGGCGCGGTGATGGGGGCGGTGCTGCTGCTCACCGCCGATCTGATCAGCCTGCGCTTTCCCTTCAGCCTCAACCTGCCCATCGGCTACACCACGGGCATATTGGGCGGCGGCTACCTGCTGTGGCTGCTGACGCAGAACCGGCGGGTGTGAGGGCGCGACCCTCGTTCAGTGCTCAACAGCTGCACAAAAGTGGGTCGTCATCCCCGGACTTGATCCGGGGATCCACGTCCCTCCGCATGTGACAGGCTGAAGTGTTGGCGACCGACAGCCGCACGCCCGGATTTCTCACCGTCCAGCGTCGGCCCGACGTGGATGCCCGGGTCAAGCCCGGGCATGACGCGCGTTTTGTGGCATAGGCGGCCCGCTGCTCACCAGCTCGTGCGCATGTCGGTCCTCTGCTGCTTCAACGCTTAGCATACGGCTCCTCACCTTATCGCCCGCACCGCCTCCCGCGCGCACGGCATCCGGATGCAGCGTGGACAGCGCCCGGCCGAGGTCCATCTCCGTCAGCGCCCGCAGGATGAAGGCCGGCAGGTCGCGGGCATGGCCGTGGAAGGCCTCGGGCGG
The DNA here is from genome assembly GCF_014635325.1 of Azorhizobium oxalatiphilum. Classification (GTDB taxonomy): domain Bacteria; phylum Pseudomonadota; class Alphaproteobacteria; order Rhizobiales; family Xanthobacteraceae; genus Azorhizobium; species Azorhizobium oxalatiphilum. Next base: position 742,847 of record NZ_BMCT01000001.1, read on the forward strand.
CACCAGCGCCGGATCGGCATCGAGATTGAGCGTCAGGCCGCTGGCGTCATCGCGGCCCCGGAAGGTGACTTCGAAGCCGTCGCCCGGCCCGTTGGCCAGCACGTGGCGGGTGGCTTCGCAGCCAGCGAACACGGCGGGATTGAACGGCAGCACATTCACCAGCGGCGAGAACAGATAGCGCGCCCCGCGCCCGATGCCATGGTCGGCGGCCATCTGTTCGATGCGGTAGCGGCCGTGGCTGCGTTGCTTGCGCAGCACGCCGGCCATGCGGGTGAGATAGCCGCCCAGCGTTTCCTGCGCCGCCACGTCCACATGCAGCGGCAGGATGTTGACCAGCATGGCCGGCATGTGCGCGCCCACGCTGCCCCAGCGGCTCATGAAGGGCAGCCACAGGGTGAGCGGGCCATCATCCGGGCTGCGCGTGCGCCCAAGATGATGGGAGAGATAGGCGCCAGACAGGATCACCAGCAGATCCGGCCAGCCGATGCCGGTGCGGGACGAAGCCTTGCGAAGCGCGGCGCAGAAGGCTTCGGGAAGAGCCTCCTCATGCTCGAGCCCCGAGGAGCGATAGCCCTCGTCATCCTTGTGCACCACCGGCAGGCGGGTGGCGGGCGCAAGATAGTCCCGCCAGTAGGCGCTGTCGGCCCCGTGGCGCGGGCTGGCGCCATAGGCGGCCTCTTCGGCGATGAAGCTCTCGAAGCGGTGGAAGGGCGGGCCGGCATCGGCGCCGCCGACCAGATGGCCATAGATATGGGCACAGCGCTGCTCGATGAGGCTGATGCCGAAGCCGTCGAGCACGATGTGATGAGCGCGCAGATACCAGAAATAGCGCTTGTTCTCGACCCGCAGCAGCCATGTCACCGAGAGCGGATCGGTGAGGAGGTCGAGCGGCGCCTCCACATCCGCGCGCATCAAAGCGTGGGCGGCGGCGACGGGATCCTCCTCGCCGCGCACGTCCAGCATTTTCACCAATGGAATGCGCTCGGGATCGCACGCCTGCTCGGGCGTCGTGCCGCCAGGCGGCAGGCGGAAACGGATGCCCAGCACGTCGGATTCGCCCACGGCCTTGGTGACGGCGGCACGCAGGGCCGCGCCATCCACATCGCCCGCCAGATCGAGATAATGGGCGACGGTGGAGAGCGGCTGATCCGGCTGGAGCACATACTCCTCCCAGAAGTCGAGCTGCGGCAGCGTCAGGGGCATCCAGCCGGAGGCGTGCGGATCGGCCATGAGGTGTCTCCTCGTGTGGGGCGCGGCGGCGCGCGCGCGTCAGGCCCCGTGTGGAATGAGTTCGGCCACCTGCGCGGCGGAGCGGCAGCGCACGAGATGGCCGGGCGTGAGCGCGGTGCCGAAATCGGCATTGAGGCGGCCAGCGATGGCTTTGAGGTGCGAGGGCCGCAGGCCCATGGCGAGCAGATCGTTGCCGTCACCATTCCCGGCCGAGGGGCCGATCACCTCGCGATAGATTGCGGTGATGCGGGCGGATGGGCCGGCTGGGGGCGGCGCGGCTGCGGGCGCGGTGGCGGCCGGCGCGGGCGGGCAATCGGCCCCCAGCAGGGCGCGGGCCTGCGCGCGATCCGGCTTGCCATTGGCGGAGAGCGGCAGGGCCGCCACTTCAAGGAAGCGCGTGGGCACGTGGGATTCGGGCAAATGGGCGCGGGCGAACGCACGCAGCGCGGCGGACGTTGCCGTGCCGTCGCCCACATAGAGCAGCCCGATGCTGACTTCGCCCTGCCGTTCGGCGCCCACATCCACCACCAGCACCTGCCTCAGGGCGGGATGGCGGGAAAGCTCGGTCTCGATGTCGGGGAGCGAGACGCGCACGCCGCGCACCTTCACATAGCCGTTCACGCGGGCCGCGAAGATGAGCGTGCCGTCCGGCCGATAAAAGCCCTGATCGCCGGTGCGGAAGGCGCGCACCGGCGCGCCCGCCTCGTCCGCCACGGTGACGAAATCGGTCTGGGTGAGGGCGCCGTCCACCAGATAGCCAAGCGCCGTCGCCACCCCCGCCGTGTGGATGCGCCCGACCACATGCGGCGGGCAATGGTGGCCGGCGGCATCGAGCACGAAATAGCGGGTGGCGGGCAGGGGGCGGCCATAGGGGATGGGATCGCTGTCCTCCGGCGTGATGTCGTGCCAGATGCTCCAGATGGTGGTTTCCGTCGGCCCGCCGAGGGAGACAAGGCGCAGCGCCGGATTCATCTCCCGCAGTGCGTTGATGATCGTTGGCTTGATGTAATCGCCGCCCTGCGCCACCAGCCGCAGCGAGCGCAGACCATCGTCCCGGCGGCAGGAGAGCAGCATCTCCAGTATGGCCGGCACCGAGACCCACAGCGTGACGCCATGACGCTCCACCAGAGCGTTCCAGCCGATGGCATCCTTCTCTTCCGTCGCCGCCGGGATCACCAGCGCGGCCCCGGCGGTGAGGCTGCCGAAAACATCGAACAGCGACATGTCGTGATGCAGCGGCGTCACCGACATGAAGACATCGCGCGCCGTGACCTGCCAGTGCGCGAGCGTGCTGCCGACGACATTGGAGGTGGCGCGGTTCGACACCACCACGCACTTCGGCTTGCCGGTGGTGCCGGAGGTGTAGAGATAATAGCCCGGCTGTTCGCTCTGCGCGCGCTCTGGCAATGCGGCCATGAGGCCGGGCAGATCCACATGGGGCGCGGATGCCCGCAATGCGTCCGGCGTGGCGGCGGCAAAGCCTTCCACTGCGCCAGTGCTCACCACCAGAGCGGGGCGGCAGTTCTCCAGCAGGAAGCGTTGCCGGTCGGCCGGCGCGCCCGCGTCGATGGGCACGAAGACGAGGCCCAGCAAGGCGCAGGAGACGGTGAGCATCATGTGCGCCGGGCTGCGCGGCAGGGCCACCGCCACCACGTCGCCGGGCTTCAGCCCGCGCGCGGAAAGTCCGCCCATGATGCGGGAGATGTCGTCTCCCAGCGCGGCATAGGAGAGAGCCTCGCCGCCACAGATGAAGGCTGTGCCTGTGCGCGGGCCGGTGAACAGGTTTTCCGCGATGCGCGCCAGATAGTTGGAGCGGACGGCCTCCGCCTCGGTGCCGTTCAGGCGGTAATGGTCGAGGGCGATGATGTCAGCGCGGTCCAGCGCCAGCGTCTTGCGGGTGCGCAGCGCCGCCATGGCGCGTTCGCAGGCATCCAGAATCTGCCGCACCACGGCGGTGTCGATGGCGTCGCGGGCATGGTCGATGTCGATGCGCAGATTGCCCTTGGCATCGGCGGAAAGCCGCACGTCCACAGCCACTTGCGGCGTCTGGGTGAGGCCGCCGGCAAGGCGCATGGGCGCATCGGTGCCCAAAGTCTCCCACGACAGGCCGTTGGTGATCACCACCGGCAGCGGCACCGCATGGGCATTGTGGCTCACCAGATGGCGGCTGATGTCGATGCCGGAGAAGGCGAGGTGTTCCAGCCCCTCCAGCGTGTCCGTCTGCAGGCGCCGGGCGCGGTCCGCGAAGCTGTCCGCACCGGCCGAATAGGTGAGGGCGATGAAGGTTGAGCCGTTGCTGAGATGGCCCGTGGGCTGGGCCACGGGCAGGCCGACACACAGGGTGCCATCCTCGGTGAAGCAGGACAGCACATCGAGCAGCAGCGCGGTAAGCGATGTGTTGCGGAACAGGCCCTCGGCGGCGCTGAGCGCACCCAGCAGCGCGAGGTCGGAGCGCGGAAAGGTGCGGCTCTCGCGGGCATAGCGGCCGGCTTTCAGCGCCTCCAGCGGCTTGCGCCAGGGCAGGCGGGGCGGGCCTTCCACGTGGGCCAGCTTTCCGCTCCAGTAGGCGGCGTCCAGCTCGCGCCGGGTGGCGTCCGGCGGTTTGGGCGTGGGCGGGGCGGTGGGGGGCTCGGGCGCGGCGGGCGTGCCGGGGCCGAACAAGGCCACCATGAGATGGGCGATGGCGCGCCCGTCGAGGATCAGCGCATCGAAGCGCACGAACACCACATGGGCGTCCGCGCTCGCTTCCGTCTGCGGCAGATGGAAGAGAAGGACGTGCCAGGGGGCGCTTTCCAGATCGTGGATCTGGTGCGCGTAATCCTCGCGCATGGCGTCGATGCGCCGCCCGGCATCGGCGGGGGAGAGCATGCTGAGGTCGATCTCGTCCAGATGCAGATGCGGCTCGGCGCCGGTGCTCTGGGTGAGGGTGTCGAGATGGATGCGGGTGCGCAGGCCCGCATGCCGCGCCACCAGCGCGCCGAGGCGCGCGCGCAGAAGCTGCGGATCGAGCCTGCCGCGATATTCGCGGAACTCCTGCATGGCGACGCCGCCCAGCGGAAAATGCGTGCCGCGGCCCATGAGATAGGCCTGCTGGAGCGCATTGAGCGGGGTGGACATGGTGTCTGTCTCCGATGGGGTGTCAGGCGCGGCGGCTGGCTCCGGGGATGGGGCGGGCACCAGCTCCGGCGCGGCGCGGGCGAGCAGGCTTTCCCACGGCAGATCAAGCGCCTGCGCATCGGTCGCCACCAGCCGGGCGAGGGCCGTGTAAGCTGCGAACAGGCGGCTGACCCAGGCTTCGGGCAGCGCATCCAGCCGCACGTCCCAATTGATCAGAAGCCCGCCATAGGCGCAGACCACCTGCGCATCGAGGGCCACATGGGGGGCCTGCGAGACGGTCCAGGCCATCTCGCCGAAGACGCGGGTGACGCGCTCGGAGAACAGCTCGCCGCCGCTCATGTCGAGCCCGGCGGTGAACACCACGGGCGCGCCCTCCAGCGTGCCGCGATGGCGCGAAAGATCGCGCATCACGTCCACGCCCGCATAGGCGGAATGGGCAATCAGCGTGGCCATCTCCTCGCGGACGCGGCGGCACAGCGCCGCCGCAGGCTCCTGCGCGGGCAGCTCCATGCCGAGAATGAGCAGATTGGAGAATTCGCCGATGACGGGTTCGGCGTGCGCCCCATGCTCGGTGCGGTGGAACAGGGGCACGTTGACGCGGAAGCGGCTGGCCTGCGTGCCCGCGCCGAGCACCATGGCGAACAGGCCGAGCATCAGCGCGGACGGGGTGAGGCGGTGGCGCCGGGCGGCGGCCAGCAGCGCCTGCCGCTCGTCCGGGCTCAGTGTCGCGGCAAGACGGGTGCTGCGCGCCCCCTGCTGCGCGCCCGCGCCCGCCAGCCACGGCAAGGGCGGCGCATCGGGCACCTGCGGAATGCGCCCGCGCCACCACGCCTTGTCGCGGGCACGGCGGAATTCGTGCGCCGCATCGGCCTGCCGGAGGTCGAGGCAATCGAAATAGGTGGCGTCGGGCGGCCCATGCGGCGGCACGCTGTCCGGCGCGTCCTCATGGAACCGCGCCAGATCCTCCATGAGCAGGCGGAAGCTTTGCGGATCCACGGCGATCATGTCGCAATCCACATGCAGGCGGCAACGCCCGCCGGGCAGCAGGCTGAGCGCGAACTCGGCCACCTGCCCCCTGTCGAGCGCCAGTTTCTGGTGGGTGCCGGCCCGTCGCTTGCGCTCCAGCGCGGCATCCACATCCGGTGGCGTCCATCCGGTCATGTCCTCCACCTGCAACAGCGGATGATGAGTGCCGGGTGCGGCCACGCTCTGGCGGCCATCGGCCTGGATGCTGAGGCGCAGCATGGGGTGCGTATCGTGCAGGCGATCAAGAGCATGGCGCAGCCGCGCTTCCTCCAGCGCTGCGCCGTCGAACTCCACATAGAGATGCGCCGCCACGCCGCCGAGCGGCGCGGTGGATTGCCGGCCCACCCAATAGGCCGCCTGCATGGCTGTGAGTTCTCTCATGACCGACCTGGGTAGGGATAAGAATATCGCGGGGGTAAATTGTTAGCGCTGCCCGCATTGCGCTGTTGGTGAGCGCAGATTTTATGAAAATCCCCTCAAGTCAATCGATTCATCTGGCGAAATATCGACAATTTAATTGTAGGTTTTATAAACTACCCGCATAGTTTGCTATATATACCTTCGAATGCATTGAATCATTATAAATCAATTGAATGATGTTCTGATCATTTTGTTGATCTCGGACAAAATACTGTGATAGCTCCCCCATAGACTTCGCCAATGCACAATGGAGGTGAGGTATGAGAACAGCAGTGCTGGAGGCCTCTCAGGAAGCTTCACAGGAACATGCTTCGCAGGAACATGTGGCGTCCGCTGCCTGCGCGAAGATGTCGTTCAGTTCCGGGCAGGGGGAGTTGCGGGCCTTCGGGCAACGCGCCTTCATCAGTGTTCCCGCCAAGGGGGGGCAGGATCGGGCAGGGCTGTTCCAGCGCGCGGTGGATGCCGCGCTTGAGGAAGGCCGGCGCGCCGGGCAGAGCAATCCCGTCGTGGTCGGCGCCATTCCCTTCGATCTCGCCGAGCCCTCCTGCCTCTATGTGCCGGAGTCCTACGAATGGCGGGCCCGCCCGCCGCTCCAGAGCGTGCCGGCGGACGCAGGCATGCCCACGCTTCTTGATCAGAAGAGCATTCCCAGCGAGGCCGAGTTCAAGAAGGCGGTGGAGCACGCCATCGTCAATTTCCGCATGTGCGACGTGCGCAAGGCGGTGCTCTCGGTGATACGTGAGCTGCGCTTTGACGGCGCGGTGGATGTGGACCGCCTGCTGCAAAGCTTGCGGGCCCAGAATCGCGACGGCTACCAGTTCCGCGTTCCGCTGCCGGATGGCGCGCAACTGGTTGGCGTCAGCCCCGAACTGCTGCTGCGCAAGACGGGGGACACGGTGGTGTCCAATCCGCTTGCCGGCTCCGCCCGGCGCCAGCTTGATCCTGCCGCCGACCGGACCGTGGCCGACGCGCTCCTGATCTCGCCCAAGGATCTCTACGAGCACAAGCTGGTCATCGACGATGTCGAGCGCGTGCTTAAGCCTTACTGCACCGAACTCGACGTGCCCGCCGGCCCCTCGCTGATGAGCACCGCCGCACTGTGGCACCTCTCCACCCGCATCGAGGGGCGGCTTACCGATCCCGGCATGACGGCGCTCCAGCTCGCCTGCCTGCTGCATCCCACGCCGGCCGTCTGCGGCTATCCCACCGAGCGGGCACACAAGCTGATCCGCTTCGTGGAGCCGTTCGAGCGCGGCCTGTTCACCGGCATGGTGGGCTGGTGCGACGGTGAGGGCAATGGCGAATGGGTGGTCACGATCCGCTGCGGCATCGTGCAGGACGACAAGGTGCGCCTGTTCGCGGGCGCCGGCATCGTGGAGGCCTCGCAGCCCGAGGCGGAATGGGCGGAGACCCAGACCAAGCTCAGGACCATGCTCAACGCCTGCGGCGTTGCCGCCTGAGGCAAGGTTCCCGAGGCAAGGCCCCCGAGGCAAGGCGCCCCGCAGGGACGCGGAAGGATCAGACATGACGCTGGATTTCACCCGCTGGCCGGAGGCGGCCGCGCGCCGCTATCGCGAGAAGGGGTTCTGGATCGACAAGCCGCTCACGCGCATCCTCGACACGCAGGTGGCGGCGCGGCCCGATGCGGTGGCCCTCGTCTGCGGTGAGCGCGAGCTTAGCTATAAGGAGATGGACCGCCGCGCCTCCCATCTCGCGGCGCATCTGGCGGCGCGGGGGCTGGGGCCGGGCGATACCGCGCTGGTGCAACTGCCCAATGTAGCCGAGTTCTATCTGGTCTTCTTCGCGCTGTTGAAGATCGGCGTGGCGCCGGTGAATGCGCTGTTCAGCCACCGCAAGCTGGAACTGTCGTCTTACGCGCAGCAGATCCAGCCCCGCCTGGTGGTGGCCACGCGCCGCCACGAGCTGTTCGGCGACGATGCCTTCCTCGGCCAGCTGAAGGACATCTCGCCCGGCCTGTCGGAGGTGCTGCTGCTGGGCGAGGCCGAGCCTTCGCGCAGCCTGTCCCATGCTCTCGAAACGCCGGCCGCCGGGCCGGTGCCCTACGCGCCCACGGCGGCGGACGAGGTGGCCTTCTTCCAGCTCTCCGGCGGCAGCACGGGTACGCCCAAGCTGATCCCGCGCACGCACAACGATTATGACTACAGCGTGCGGGCCAGCGCCGACATCTGCCGGCTGGACCCCGACACGCGCTTCCTCTGCGCCCTGCCGGCCGGGCACAATTTCCCGCTGTCCTCGCCCGGTGCGCTCGGCGTGTTCCATGCCGGCGGGCGGGTGGTGATGGCGGCAAGCCCCGAGCCGCTCGCCTGTTTCGCCCTCATCGCCCGCCATGGCGTCACCATGGCGGCGCTGGTGCCGCCCGCCGTGGCGCTGTGGCTGGAGGCGGCGCCAAGGCATCGTGCGGATCTTGCTTCGCTCAAGCTCATGCAGGTGGGTGGCGCCAGCTTTGCCGAGGCGCTCGCCCGGCGCGTGCCCGCCGAGCTTGGCTGTGCGCTCCAGCAGGTGTTCGGCATGGCTGAAGGGCTGGTCAATTACACCCGCCTCGATGACACGGACGACAGCGTCTTCACCTGTCAGGGCCGGCCCATCAGCCCGGACGACGAGGTGCGCATCCTCGATGAGGAGGGGCGCGAGGTGCCGGACGGCGTGCCCGGCATGCTGGCCACGCGCGGCCCCTACACCTTCCGGGGCTATTACCGCAGCCCGGAGCACAATGCGCGCGCCATCGATGCGGATGGCTTCTATGCCTCCGGCGATGTGGTGGTGCGCACGCCGGAGGGCAATCTGCGCGTGGTGGGGCGGGTGAAGGACCAGATCAACCGCGGCGGCGAGAAGATCGCGGCGGAAGAGATCGAGGGCCTGCTGATGCAGCATCCCGACGTAACCCATGCAGGGCTGGTGGCCACCGAGGACGCGCTCATGGGCGAGAAGAGCTGCGCCTTTCTGGTGCTGCGCCAGCCGGGGGTGAATGCCGCCGCGCTGCGCAAGCACCTCATTGCCCTCGGCGTGGCTGAATACAAGCTGCCGGACCGTTTCCGTTTCATCGACACCATGCCGCTCACCGCCGTGGGCAAGATCGACAAGCAGGGGCTGCGCAACAGCTTCGCCCAGCCGGTCGCGTCTTCGCCTTACTGATCAGAGGAGGCTTCAATGGCCATTCCCTTCATCGCCGATTATCCCATGCCGCAGCCCGAGACCTTCCCAGCCAACCGCACCAGCTGGCAGCCGGAGCCGGCGCGCTCGGCTCTGCTGATCCACGACATGCAGCGCTATTTCCTGCGCTTCTACGATGCCAAGGGCGCACTGCTCCCGCGCCTCGTGGACAATCTCGCCCGCGTGGCCCGCTGGGCGCGTGCCAATGATGTGCCGGTGATCTACACCGCCCAGCCGCACGAGCAGCCCGCTTCCGACCGGGCGCTGCTCAATGACATGTGGGGGCCGGGAATCACGGTGGCCGAGCCCGACCAGCAGAAGGTGGTGGACGGGCTGGAGCCGCAGGACGGCGACATCGTTCTGGAGAAATGGCGCTACAGCGCCTTCGTGCGCTCCGATCTGAAGGCGCGTATGCAGGCTGCGGGGCGTGACCAGCTGATCATCGGCGGCGTCTATGCCCATATCGGCTGCATGACCACCGCCACCGATGCCTTCATGAACGACATCCAGCCCTTCCTGCTGGGTGATGGCGTGGCCGATTTCTCGGAAGCCGAGCACCTCATGGCGCTGCGCTACGTGGCCACCCGCAGCGGCTGCGTGATCGCCACCGAGAGCCTCGCGCCCCTGAGCCTTGCCCCGGAGATGGGCCTCAGCCGCGACTGGCTGATGGCGAAGATGCAGGCGCTGGTGGAGGACGGCTCGCCGCTCGATCCCGACGAGAATCTGATCTTCTACGGCCTCGATTCGCTCCAGGTGATGCGTCTTGCCGGCGAGCTGAAGGAACTGGGCGTGCCGGTGGGCTTCGACGAGCTGGTGCGTGTGCCCTCCCTCAACGGCATTTGGGCGCTGATCGAGGGCCGGCGCCTTGCGGCCTGAGACGGGTTGCGGGAGTGGCGTGATGCAGGTGCAGGACTTTTCCGGCCGGCGGGTGCTGGTCACGGGCGCTGCGAGCGGCATCGGCCGCCGTGTCGCCGAGCGTTTTCTGGAACGCGGCGCGGAGGTGGTGGGGCTGGATGTCTGCCCCGCCGCGGGCGACATCGGCTTCCGGCTGGAGCTGCTGGACCTCGCCGACCGGGAGGCGGTGGATGGGTTCTCAACCCGCCTTCAGGCGGAGACGCCGCGCCTCGACGTGCTGGTGCATGCGGCGGGCGTGCTGCGCATCGGCGCCGCCGACGCGCTGACGCCGGAGGACTGGGATGCCTGCATGGGTGTCAACGTCACCGGCGCCTTCAATCTGCTGCGGCGCTGGATTCCCCAGTTCCGTGCCCAGCGTTCCGGCGCTATCGTCAATGTGGCGTCCAATGCCGCCCACGTGCCCCGCGTGGGCATGGCCGCCTATTGCGCCTCCAAGGCGGCGCTGGTGAGCTTCAGCCATTGCGTGGGGCTGGAGCTGGCGGCCTATGGGGTCCGCTGCAACGTGGTCTCGCCCGGCTCCACCGATACGCCCATGCTGCAGGGCATGCTGAAGGATCCGGCCAATGCCGCGCGGCTGATCAGCGGCCTGCCGGAGCAGTACAAGCTCGGCATTCCGCTGGGCAAGCTGGCGACGCCGGATGATGTGGCGGATGTGGTGCTGTTCCTGGCCTCCGATCAGGCCGGGCACGTGACGCTTCAGGATGTGGTGGTGGACGGCGGGGCGACGCTGGCGGCGTGAGAGGGAGGGCGGACCGATGGCCCGTCCTCCCCTTGGGCTCTACCCTTGCAGATGCTCGAAGAACGTCGTGCCCGTATAGTCCTTGCGGAACAGGCCGGCTTCCGTGAGGCGGGGCACCAGATCGTCCAGCACCAGATGCATGCAGTCCACCGAGCCGCCGGGCGTGGCGATGAAGCCATCGATGGCTCCGGCCTCGGCCCAGGCGCGGATCTCCGCCAGCGCATCCTCCACCGTGCCGATGATCTGCCAGTGACCCGAGCCCGCCACCTCGGGCCGCAGGAACAGATCCGCACGGGTGGGCGTCTCGCGCAGGATGGCCCGGCGCAGCAGATCGGAATGGGTGCGGCTGCGCACCCGCTCCGGTGGCGGCGGAAGATCGGTGGCGCTGATCGGGCGGTCATCGGGCCAGTCGGAGAGATCGAGGCCGGTCATTTCGCAGATGATCGCGAGCTTGCGGGCGATGTCCGCCCCCGCATGGGTTTCGGCGAACAGCGCCTGCGCCTCGGCGCGGGACGGGGCCAGATAGAGGCTGAGGCCGGGCAGGATGCGGATGTCGCCGGCCTTGCGGCCCGCTGCCTCGGCGCGTCGGCGCAGATCGCTACGCACCTCCAGCGCCGCCTCCCGGTCCGGCGCGGAGATGAACACCGCATCGGCCACGGAAGCCGCGAAGGCGCGCCCGGCCGGCGATGCGCCGGCCTGCACCAACGGGATGGGCGCATCGCTGAAGGCGGGCAGGTTGAGTGGCCCCTTCACCTGAAAGAAGCGGCCCTCGTGGTCGATGGGATGGACGCGGGCCGGATCGCCATGGCGGCCCGTGGCGCGATCGGTCAGCAGCGCGCTGCGCGGATAGCTCCCCCAGAGCGCGCGTACCACATCGGTGAATTCGGCCGCCTGCGCATAGCGCTCGTCCGCCGAGGGCATGGATGCGAGGCCGAAATTGGCATGCCCTTCCAGCGCGGTGACGATGTTCCAGCCGGCCCGCCCGTTGCTGAGCCAGTTCAGGCTCTGGATCTGCCGCGCCACCACATAGGGCGGGTAGAAGGTGGTGGACATGGTGGAGAGCAGGCCGATGCGCGTGGTCTCCTGCGCCACCGCCGTCAGCAGGACGGTGGGATCGAGCGCGGCGAAGGCCGAGCCCTGCTCCAGCGCCGGCGTGTTGAGGAAGAGCGTGTCGGGCCGGAACACGAAATCGAGCTTCGCCGCCTCCGCCCGGCGGGCGATATCCACATGGAAGGCTGCGGAGAAGATGCCCTCCACTTGGCTGTCGGGTCGGCGCCAGCCGGCACCGTTGAGCCATGTCGGGGCCAGCGTCATGCCGATGTGGAGCGGCTTCAGGGTGCTCATGGTTCGCCCTTCCGGGTGCGATGACGCCGGGGCGGGCGGCGTGAGGAGAAATTGGCGCGGGGCCGGATCGTGACGAATGCCGGCGCTGCGCAGGGGACGGGGAACTGGTCCGTGTGAAGGCCCCAATGCCAATGGAGCACGGCGCGCGCCGTGCTCCAAGTGGTCGTCTCCGGGTGCGTCGCTTTCGCGCTGGCGCCGGGCAGATGATGCCGGCGCCCCGCTTGACCTCAGAACTGGCCGCGCATGCCCACGCCGAAGATCTGCGGGATGGTCATGGAGGCCTCGACGCTGCCCAGCGAACGGTTGAGCTGCATGTAGGTGGGCGAGCGCTCATTGAAGAGGTTCTTGGCGTAGCCATAGACCTCGAAATGCTGGTTGAACTTGTAGGCCACCGAGGCGTCGGCGATCATGTAGGAGTTGGTCTGATAGGCCACCGTGTTGGCGTCGTCGGAATAATAGCCGTCCACGAAGCGCAGCTTGCCGGCCACGCTGAGCCGCTCGATGGGCTCCCAGACGGCGCCGAAGTCCACCGTATAGCCCGGCGACTTCTGGAATTCGTTGCCCACATAGGCGGGGTTCGAGCCCATGGAGGTGATCTCGGACTGGGTCACGCCCCAGCCGGCGGTCACGAGCAGGTTGCTGAGCACCTTGTAGGAGGCGCTCAGCTCGAAGCCGAAGGCATTGGCCGCGTCCGCATTCACCGTATAGGTCTGCGTGAGGCCGCTGGAGAGCAGCACGTTCACGTAGCGCTGGGCATCCTGATAATCCATGTAGAAGAGGTTGCCGGTGATGAACAGGCGACCATCCAGGAAGTTCATGCGGGTGAACAGCTCGTAGTCCCACACGGATTCCGCCTCGAAGGGAATCCACTGCCCGGTGCTGACATTGAGCGACACGCCGCCGGGATTGTAGCCCTTGCTGATGAGGCCGCCGACGGTGATCTCCTCGGTCAGCGCGTAGGCGAGCGTGATCTTGGGCAGCCAGGCGTCGAACGTCTCGTCATAATTGATCGGCACGCGGGCAAGCGAGGAGGTGCCGGTGCGCTGCACGTGATCCTGCTGGTAGCGCAGGCTGCCGGTCACGGTCCAGCGATCGGTCAGCCGGTAGGACAGCTCGCCGAAGATGCCGAGATTGTCCTTGGTGTCGTCGAAGGAGGAGATGCCGCGATAATAAAGCACCTCGTCCGAGGTGGTGTTGGCATAATAGAGGCCGGCAAGGCCGCTGATCTTGTTGCTGGCTTCGCCGAACAGCAGGCGGGTCTCGTTCGAGATGTTCGTCTGGTTGATGGAGGCGCCGGCGTCCGTCATGGGATCGTTGATGCGGGCGATGTCGGAATCCGAATACTGGGCCTGATTGACCAGCTTGATGCCGTTGCCGAAATCATAGCTCACATCGAGGATGCCGGTGTTGGTGGTCTGGTCCCAGCTCGGCATGGTCAGTGAGCGGCTGTTCAGGTCCGCATAGGACGGGAAGGCGGCCTCGTCCGTGGGGCGGTTGGTGTCGAGATAGGAATAGGTGAGCTTGGCCTCGAGACCGGGAATGGTGGTGGGCCGCCACAGCAGCTTGCCGCGCACCATCAGCGAGGCATAGTCCTGATCGGACTCGCCGGGATGGAAGGCGGGATTGATATAGTTGATGAAGGTGTCGCGGCCGTAATAATCCACCGCGATGCGGCCGGCCAGCTGGTCATTGAACGGGCCACTGAGCGCGATGGAGGCGCGGTTGGTATTATAGCTGCCGTATTCCGCCTGATAGAGCATTTCCGGCGTGAAGGTGGGATCCTTCGTATTGACGATGATCGTGCCGGCGATGGCGTTGGCGCCCTGGCTGGTGGTCTGCGGGCCGCGGAACACCTCGATGCTCTTCACATCCCAGGAGGGGACGCCGCCGAAGACATATTCGTACCAGTTCTGGTAGTGGCCATCCACATTGATGGTGGCGCGCGGCACGGTGCCGGACAGGAAGGCGATGGAGCCGGTGTTCGGGCCGATGGTGTCCTGGCCACGGATGATGGGCGCGCTGACCGGGCCGGGGAAGACCACGTTGGGCGTGCCCTCGATCACGTCACGCACGGTGGGGTCGCCGAAGCTGTTGGCGATGTCGTTGGCGGTGAAGACCGACACGGACGAGGCGGTCTGCGTGAGCGTGCGCTCGACTTTTTCGCCGGTCACGATGACATCGGACAGTTCGATGACTTCTTGTGCCAGGCCGGGTGTTGCCAGCATGCTCGCCACGGCAACAACGCTCACTCCACGCATCAAGTCTTTGGCCAACCCCAGCGTCATGGCTTATCCTCATCCCCTGAAAACGCCGCGCCCGCCGGCAAAAGGCGGCGCGCCACGACAGTTCATCCCCCCGAAATAGCCTGATCGATCTCAAATTTAGATCGAATATAAAATGTATATTCCTCTCAGGCAGATTGCGTAGAAGGTGCGATCAACCGATGTTGCGTCGCATATAGAAGCTAATCAATAGAGTCTTGAAAACAGTTCGTATCCCGGCCGTCAAGGCGATATTGGCAGATATCGGGCCATTCTGTGTTGTTTTGAATGATTAAAGCCTGAGTCCGTCAGCGTTCAAAAGTGTTGGGAATGAAAGGCTGAGGGTCAACACATACGCCTTATAGGGTGCTCTGATGCGGCAATATGGAACGCAGCGAATGTAGGGCGCTCAATGCATGGCATGGTGTTGATCTGGATGGGACCGTCCGGATATTCCATGGCAGGCTAATGCATCGCTAGCTGTGTTTCATCTGATGTTATGAAGCTTGAATTTGCGCGCTCAGTCAGATGTTTGTGGAATTTTCGGTGGTAATATCTGGCTTCCCGTGGCGGGGTAGAAAGTAATAACACTTAAAAACTACACGGGCGCATCTTGCGCTCTGCGGCTTGAATCCCTCACCTTCGCGCCCTGATCAGGATGCGCCGCCGCCGGGAGCGGCGTGCCGAGCTGCGTGCCGGATGTCCCGCCGCATGCCCCGTTCAGACAGATGATCCGATGCGCATCAGCTGAGTCGGTGATGGTCCGGCGCAGGTGTGTCGGGCAGGGAGAGGAAGCCGGATGACCGACGATCTGAAGCACCCGACGACACCGCGCGCGCTGGACCAGATGGACAATGCGGCGCGGCCGGGGCGGGGCGTGGAGCCGTCGGCGCGGGAGGAACGCACCTGGCTGCGCCAGCAGCAGGATCCTGATGCCGTCCTCCGGCACGTGATGGCCTTTCGCCTGACCGGCGGGGCCGATGCGGGACGTCTGGCGGTGGCCGCCGCGCAGGCCATCGAAGGGCTCGATCTGCGATATCGCTTCGACGATGCCGAAGGGTTGCTGGTGGAAGCCGCCGGCCGTGCCGCCGATGCCGTCCGCATCGTCCGCGTGGAGGATCGCGCCGCGGCGCTCGCCGCCGTGCTGGCGGCACAGGCGGAACCGGCCGATTTGGAGCATGCGCCCGCGCTGCGCGCCCTGCTGCTGCTGGCGCCGGATGAGGTCATCCTCGCCATCGTTGCCCATCG
Source organism: Azorhizobium oxalatiphilum (assembly GCF_014635325.1). Lineage (GTDB taxonomy): Bacteria > Pseudomonadota > Alphaproteobacteria > Rhizobiales > Xanthobacteraceae > Azorhizobium > Azorhizobium oxalatiphilum. The sequence continues at coordinate 758,318 of NZ_BMCT01000001.1, forward strand.
CATCCTTGATGGCATCGTGGTCTGGCCGGCGGTGTTCGAGCGACTGTCGCGCATCCATAACGGCCATCCGCTGCCGGCCGGCGTGGCCGGCGCCCCGACCCTGCGGCGTGGGCCGGAGGGGCCGGACGATGGGGTAGAGCGGGAGGCGAGGGGGCCGCTGCTGTTCCCCTGGCTGAGGCGCGCGGTCCGCGCGGAGGCGGGGACGATCACCGATTTCGGACGGGCGCCGCTGTCAGATACGGACGCGCCGCTTGCGGCCCGGCACGGGCTGCGGCTGGTGGCGGGGGCGTTTGCCGGGCTGGGCCCGGTGCCGCCGACGCAAGACGAAAAATTCGCGCTGCTGGCGGCCCGTCTCAGTGCCTTCCTTGCGGGATATGCGGGTGCCGATGGTGTCCGTCTGGCGCTGGCGCCGCCCTCGGCGCCGGATCTCGGCTGGCGTCAGGTGCGCCTTGCGCGGGATGCGGCCGATGCCGCCGGCACGATCCTCGCCGCCCTCTCCGCGCCACCCGCGCGGGATGGACGTAGCCTGCCCGATGCCTATGTGAGCTGGATCGCCGATCCGGCCGAGCATCTGCGCCTCGATGGCGTGACTGTCGCGCGTCTGCCTCTGCCGAGCCGCGAGGCGTGCCCCGATCTGGCATTCGCGGCCGGCTGGGCCGAGGACGGCACCATCACGCTGGAGCTTGTAACCGGCCAGCGGCTCTCCCCGGCTGCCGGTGCGCTGCTGCTGGAAGCCTTCGTGGATGCGCTGGGCGGGGTGGCGATTGCCGGGCCGGCGATGGTGCCGGTCGAGGCGGGCAAGCCGGAAGCGCCGACACCGGCTGCCGGCGCCGGCGAGGTGGCGCGGATCATTCTGGAGGAGTTCCGCACCGCGCTCGCCGCGCCGGAGCTGGGCGAGGACGATGATTTCTTCGACCATGGCGGCCATTCGCTGATCGCGACGCGCATCATCGGCCGCCTGCTCGGTGTGCACGGCATCGAAGTGCGCTTCAACGATCTGTTCAGCCACCCCACCGCGCGCGGCCTGTCCGAATTCGCGGTCCGCACGGGTGCGGGGGCGACCTCGGCTTCCGCCGATGCGGCGGCGGATGCGGCGCCGGTCGCGCCGCTGTCGCTGGCGCAGGCCTCGCTGTGGAAGGCCTATGAGGCGTTCGGCTGCGGTGAGGTGTTCAACCTGCCCTTCGCCTTGCGCTTCCTCGATCCCGTGGACGAGACGGTGTTCGCGCAGGCCTTCCTCGACATTCTCGAGCGCCATCCCGGCCTGCGCTGCCTGTTCCGCAAGGAGGGCGATGAGGTGCGCCAGCACGTGGTGCCGGTCAGCGAACTGGCGCGCTACAAATGGTTCTGGACCTCGCAGGAGAGCGAGGGCGTGGAGCGGCACAGCGAGGCCGTGCACCATTTCGATCTCGCGGCCGAGCTGCCCTTGCGCCTGCGCTTCCTGAGCGAACCGGAAACGGGGCGGCAGGTGCTTTCCTTCCTGTTCCATCACGTGGTGCTGGACGAGTGGTCCGTGAACCTGATGATGGATGAACTGGCCTTCGCTTATGGCCAGCGCGCGGCGGGCGTGGCGCCGGTCTGGGAGATGGAGCCGGCGCCCTTCCACGCCTTCGCCATCGGCCAGCACACCGCCGGCTTCAACGACGCCCATCTGGCCTTCTGGACCGACGCCCTGCGCGGCGCGCCCAAGGGGCGGCCGGTGTTCGCGGGCTCAACGCCCGCCGCCGGGGCGGCGCCGGAAGGTGAGGCTCCGGATGGCGAGGAGGGGCATGGCTCGGCTGCCGGCGGCTGGGTGGAATTCCGGCTGGAGCCGCAGGTGGCGGACGGGCTCTATGCGCTGGCGCGGGAGAAGGGCGCCTCGCTGTTCAATGTGGTCTATGCCGCCATTGCATCGTCGGTGCATGTGCTGGGGGGCATCGAGGATCTGGTCATCGGCACCTCTGCCTCGGGGCGCAACGACACCCGCTTCTTCGATACGGTGGGCTATTTCACCACCGTGGTCGCCCATCGCGTGCGCTTCTCCGGCGGCATGGCGCTGGGCGATCTGGTGACGCAGGTGCGCAACAACATCAACGACTCTCTGCCCTATGCCGACATCCCCATCGATCTCGTGGAGGGTGCGCTGGGCACGGGCGGGGAGCGCGATCATCTGTTCGAGATCTTCATCCAGCTCCACGCCAAGAACAAGCTGAACGGCGCCCTGCCGGTGCCCGGCGGCGGCGAGGTGCAGTTCCGGCAGGTGGACCCCGAGCGGCACGAATCCCTGCTCGGCCTGCATTTCGAGGTGATGGAGGATGGCGACGCCAGTGAGCGGCTGATCCGCGTGCTGATGAGCTATCGCTCGGATCACTACAGCCCTGAACAGGTGGAACGCCTTCGCGTCACCACGCAGGCCATGTTCAACCTGTTCGCGCAAGGAGGCAGTGCGCAGGCGGGGGTAGAGGCGCTTTGCGCGCAGGCAGTGGCGGGCTGAGCCGGTGGTGGGCTGATCGGTCAAGGCTGAGCGGTAGGTCCACTCAATAAAGGGACGTCATGCCCGGACTTGATCCGGGCATCCACGTCGGGCCGATAGTGGCCCGCCTCCATGTAAGCGAACGGTGGCCGCTCGACAGTGCCTCTCCCCTCCACCCAGCGGTGGGACGTGGATGCCCGGAAGTCGGCTTTTGCCGACTTCCGCACCTTGCAACCGAAGTCGGAAATATCCGACTTCGGGGTCAAGCCCGGGCATGACGATGCTTTGCTAGATCGGTGTCGTGTTCAGATGACGATTGAGCCCGCCCTCACATCTCCACCTGCGTGAAATCCACGTACCAGCTCTGCGGCTGCACCATCTTCTTCACCTTCGGGCCGAGGCCGCGCGGGGCCACGTCGTGGCCGATCCACACCACGAGGCTGTCGTCCACCACCTTGCTGTGCAACTCGCCCAGCAGCTTGTCCTGCGCGGCGGGCTCGAAGGTGGTGAGCATTTTCGCGATCAGCGCATCATAGGCCGGATCCTTGAACCCGCCCCAGTTGAAGCCGTTCGGCGCCGCATAGCGGCTGTCGAAGAAGCGGATGAAGGCGTTGAAGGGATCGAACGTGCCGCTGCTCATATAGAGCGCGGAGAGGCCCTTGTTGGCCGGCCCCTGCGCGCCCGCCCGCCAGCGGCCGAGCAGAGCGCCCCATTCCATCACGTCGAACTCCAGCTTCACGCCCACCTCGGCGAGGTTCTGCTGGATGAACTCGTTCATGGGCAGCGGCTGCATCTGGCCGGAGCCGCTGGTGGAGATGCCCACCTTGAGAGCGAGCGGCTTGTCCGGCCCGTAGCCCACCTCCTTGAGCAGGCGCTTGGCCTCCGCGGGGTCGTAGCGGATCTTGAAGCCGGGATTGCCGAACCACGGATGGCCCGGCGGCACGCTGCCCACGGCGGGGATCATCATGCCGCCCAGCAGTTCCTTCATGCCCTCGCGATCGATGGCGAGGTTGACGGCCTTGCGCACCTTCACGTCGGCGAAGGGCGAGTCCGGCTGGAAGCTCAGCATGTAGGAGATGTAGTGCGGATAGATGTTGCTGGCGATGGTGTTGCCGGCCGCCTTCAGCGCCGGGATCTGATCCGGCGCCGGGGCCTCGATCCAGTCCACCTGTCCGGAGAGCAAGGCGGCGGTGCGGGCGGAGGGCTCGGGGATGGGCAGCAGCACGAGGCTGTCGATCTTCGGCTTGCGGGTCTTGTCCCAATAGTCCGTATTGGCCACCAGCTCGGCCCGCTCGCGCGGCACGAAGGATGTGAGCCTGAACGGGCCGGTGCCGGAGGGGGCGGCGGCGAACTTGTCCCAGTTGCTGCCGAGCTTTTCGAACTGGGCGGGGCTGGAGATCAGCAGGAAGGTGAGCTGATAGGGGAAGAAGGAATCCACCTCCTTGGTGGTGATCTCCACGGTGAGATCGTCCACCTTGCGCCATGAGGCGGCGGAGGACAGGCGGCTTCTCACCTGCGCCGCCTGCTTGGCGTCATACTGCGGCGCCTTGTCATTGAGCAGCTTCTCAAGATTCCAGATCACCGCGTCGGCGGTGAAGGCGGAGCCGTCGTGGAACTTCACGCCGGGCCGCAGCTTCAGCACCCATTTCTTCGGATCCTTGGGGTCCACGCTCCAGCTCTCGGCGAGGCCGGGCACCAGCTTGGCGGGGGCCTTCTCCTGCGTCAGATCCCAGGCCACCAGCGGGTCATAAATGGTGTAGCCGGTGGCGCGGAAACCCTCGAAGCCGTTGTCCGGGCCGCCGGTGGTGAGTGGAATGTCAGCAGCCGTCATGGCCACCCGCAGCACCTTCTTCTCGTCCGCCGCGAAGGCCGGCCCCGAGAGGCCGGAAGACAATGCGAGCATGCCGGCGCCTACCATGACCTGCCGCCGTGTAATCCCCGTCATGCGCCTGCTCCGTCCGTCTGAATGGTGGTGAAGAGGTGGTGTGTTTTAGAGTTCTGTATCCAGTGTTCAGTCAAAGCATGCATCGTGCCAACTGCGTCGGTAGCCGCGTCCGGCGTCAAAAACTCAAACGTTCTGAACGGGTTCGCGCCAGAAGACGATGGCAATGAGGCCGGCGGCCACCTGAATGGTGATGGCGAGGAGCGCGCAGGCGGTCCAGCCGCCCGCCGCATAGGCATAGCCGGTCAGAAAAGCGCCAGCGCCGCCGCCGGCATAATAACAGGCGAGATAGAGGCCCGCGGCGGTGGAGCGGTTGCTGCCGGCCTTGAGCCCCACATAGCTGGTGGAGGTGGACTGGCAGAGGAACATGGCGAGGCACAGCAGGGTGAGGCCCACGCCCATCACCCAGAGCTGCGGCATCAGGGTGAGCGCGATGCCCAGCGCCGCCACTACGGTGGCTCCCGCCAGCGTGCGGCGCTGGCCGAAGCGGTCGATGGCCCGGCCCGAGAAGGGGGTGGCCGCAGCGCCGATCACATAGGAGATGAACAGCCCGCCCAGCGCTGCCGGCGTGAGCAGATAGGGGGGAGCTGCGAGCCGGAACGGCAGATAGGTGAAGACCGCCACTTGCGAGAACAGGATGCCGAAGCCGATGACGAAGCAGGAGACGAGGCGCGGGTTTTTCAGATGCGCCGCCATGCCCCGCACGGACTGCGACAGCCGCGTCGCCGCCACGAATTTTTGCGAGGGCGGCATGAGGAAGAACACGCCCATGGCCGCGAGCAGATTGACCGCGCCCAGCGCCAGAAAGGCCGAGTGCCAGTCGCCATATTCGGCGGTCAGCGAGCCGATCATGCGCCCGCAGAAGCCGCCGGTGACATTGGCGGTGACATAGAGCGCCGTCACCCGCCCGCGCTCGGAGGGGGCGGTTTCCTCGGCGATATAGGCGAGCGTGGCGGCGAACACCGCCGGCATGAACAGGCCCTGCAGGAAGCGCAGCAGCAGCAGCGCATCGAGGCTGCGCGCCAGCGTGGAGAGCAAAGTGGGAAGCGCGATGCCCAGCATGGATCCGAGGATGGCGCCGCGCCGGCCGAAGCGATCGGACACCGCGCCCGCGAACGGCGCCGCCAGCCCCACCGCCACGGCGGTGACGGTGAGCAGCAATGCCGCGCGGGTGGGCGAGATGTTCAGCTCGGTGCTGATCAGCGGCAGGATGGCCTGCGGGGCATAGAGGTTCAGCATGGAGCCGAACCCCGCGATCATGATGGCGAGATTGCGCTGCCCGCGCAGGGCATCCGCGCCCTCAGAGCGCGACAAGGTTGAGTTCACCGATGGCCCCGCGCGTCAGCCGCCAGCCGGGCGGCAGGAAGGTGGTGGAGGACATCTCCTCGATGATGGCCGGGCCGGTGATCTTGGTCTCCGCGCGCAGGTCGTCGCGGTTCCACACCGGGCAGGCGATCTCCGACCCGCCGTGCACCACTGTGCGGGTGCCTGCCGCCGTGCCGCTGCCGTCAGCTGAGGAGGCCCAGGCGGGCGTCTCGATGGGGATGCGGCCGACGAGGCGGATGTTCACCAGCTGGGTGGCCCGGTCGCGGTCGCGCCGGCCGTATTCACGCTCGAAGGCGGTTTCGAACAGCTCGATCACCTCCGCCGCCGATGCGCCCTCCGGCACGATGATCGTCAGCTCATGAGCCTGCCCCTGATAGCGCAGGTCGAACTGGCGCTCGAAGGCAAGCCGCTCCACCGCCGCGCCCTCGGCGGAAAATTCCGTGCGGATGGCGGCGGCGAGGCGCTGGAAGCGCGCCTCCACGCCTGCCAGCAGGTCCGCATCGAGCAGGCCGAGCACGGTCTCGCCCTTGTCCTTGGCGAGCGTGGAGCAGAGCGCGCCGAAGGCCGAGAAGGCGCCCGGCGCGGGCGGCACGATCACATGGGCGATGCCTGCCGCCGCCGCCACTTCGCAGGCATGCAGCGGGCCGGCGCCGCCATAGCAGAGCAGCGCGAAGTCGCGCGGATCGAAGCCGCGCGCCACCGAGATTTCATGCACGGCGGAGGCCATCCGGGCGATGCCCAGCGCCAGCACCGCTTCCGCCATGGCGGGGGCGGCGAGCGCGGCGGGCACCGCGATGGTGTTCATGGCCTCAACGGCCAGTTCTTTGTCGATGCGCAGCGAGCGGCCGAGTTCCTGCCCCGAGCCGAGGCGGCCCAGCACCACATTGGCGTCGGTGACGGTGGGGCGCGTGCCGCCGCGCCCATAAGCGGCGGGGCCGGGAACCGCGCCCGCGCTCTCGGGGCCGAGCTGGAGGCTGCCGCCGGCATCGAGCGCGGCGATGCTGCCGCCGCCAGCACCGACGGTGTGGATCTCCAACTGCGGCAGGCGCACCACGAGGCCGTCCAGCAGCGTCTCGCGTTTCAGCGGGAACTGGGCGTCGGCGATCAGCGCCACGTCGGTGCTGGTGCCGCCCATGTCATAGGTGATGAGGTTGGGCTGGCTGACCGCCTGCGCCAGATGCACGGCGGCGGCGACGCCCGCCGCAGGGCCGGAGAGCACGGTGCGCACGGGCTCGCTCATCACCGCCGTGGTGGAGAGCAGGCCGCCGTGGGAGGCCACCGTGTAGAAGCCGGTATCGGGATTGCGGGCTTTCACCGCCTGCGTCAGGCGCTCCACATAAGCGGCCATCACCGGCTGCACATAGCCATTGATGGCGGCAGCGGAGAAGCGCTCGAACTCGCGGATCTCGTTCAGCACCTGCGTGGAGGTGGTGACATGGGCAAAATGGCGGCGGAAGACGCGGGCCGCGGCCTCCTCGTTCGCCGGATTGCGGAAAGCGTTGATGAAGCCGATGGACACCGCCTCGATGTCGCCGCGCACGGCCAACGCCTGCGCCAGCTGTTCGATGGCGGCTTCGTCCAGCGGCAGGCTCACACTGCCGTCGGCCTCGGTGCGCTCCGGCACGGTGAGGCGATGTCGCCGCTCCACCAGCGGAGCGGAGCGCTTGAAATAGGGGTCGTAGAGCGTGCGCGGCACGAGGCGCGTGGTGCGTCCCAGCTCCAGCACATCGCGAAACCCCTCGGTGGTGATGAAGGCGATCTTCGATCCCCGCCGCTCCAGCAGGGCATTGGTGGCGACCGTGGTGCCGTGCACCAGCACGGCCACCTGTTCGGGCGCCAGTTCCGCCTTGTCGAGGGCGCCGATGACGGCCACGTCCGGCGCCGCCCGGTTGGACGGCACCTTCACCGCGAAGGTGGCGCCGTTCTCGGCATCATAGACCGCAAGGTCGGTGAAGGTGCCGCCGACATCGATGCCGACGAGAAAGCGGGAGGGCTTCACGGATGACTGCCCGCTCAGTTCTTGAAGGTGCGGCAGGCGCGGTCCGCCGCCGCGAAGGTCTGCTCCAGCTCCGCATCGGTGTGCGTGATGGAGATGAAGCGCCGGTTGTTGGGCAGCAGGAAGATGCCGTTGCGGAACATCTCGCACTCGAAGGCGGCGAGCTTCTTCAGATCGGTGGCGGCGGTGTCGCGATAGTTCTGCGGCACCTTGTCGGAGAAGAGGGCGTGCCACATGGGGCCTTCGCCGAAGACGGTGATGCCCATGTCATGGCGGTCGAACACCTCCTGCAGGCCGGCGCGCAGCTTGTCGGCCATGGCGAAGACGTTGGTGTAGACGCCCGGCTGCTCCAGCACGTCCAGCGTGGCAAGGCCGGCGGCGCTGCCCAGCATGTGCCCCTGCAGGGTGCCGTTCTGATAGACGTAGGCTGGCGTGCCCTTCTTGCCGGGATCGGCCTGATCCATGATGTCGGCCCGGCCCGCGACCGCGCCCACGGGCAGGCCGCCGCCAATGATCTTGCCATAGGTGGCAAGGTCCGGCGTGATGCCGAAATATTCCTGCGCGCCGCCCAGCGCATAGCGGAAGCCGGTCACCACCTCGTCGAGGATCATCACCACGCCGTGCTTGGCGGTGAGCTCGCGCACGGCTTCGAGGAAGCCGGGCACCGGCGAGATGATGCGCTGGATCGGCTCCACGATCACCGCCGCCAGTTCGTGCGCATGCTCGGCGATGAGAGAGGCGAAGGTGTCGATGTCGTTATAGGGCGCCACCAGCATGAGGTCCTGCACCTCGCGCGGGATGCCGGCGGTGTCGGGCACGGGGGAGGGGAAGTTGGCCAGCGTCTTGGGGGAGGTGGAGAGCTGGGCATAATCATGGGTGCCGTGATAGGCGCCCTCGAACTTCAGGATCTTGGACTTGCCGGTGAAGCCGCGGGCAAGGCGGATGGCGTGGAAGGTGGATTCCGAGCCCGAAGTGGTGAAGCGGATGCGCTCGGCGCAGGGCAGCAGCGGCTGCAGGCGCCGCGCCAGCACCACCGCCGGCTCATTGAGATAGGCGAAGAAATGCAGGCCGCGCGCGGCCTGATCCGCCACCGCCTTGGCGATCGCCTGCGGCGCATGGCCGAGGAACAGCGTGCCAGAGCCGAGCACGTAATCAATATATTCGTTGCCCGAGGCATCCCAGAAGCGCGGGCCGGCGCCATGGCTGTAGACGAAGCGCAGATCCTCGGGCAGCGCATTGCCGCCGAGCACGCCGCCGGGCAGCAGGGCCTTGGCATCGGCGATCTCGTCGCGCTCGACGGGCGCCATGTTGCCGCCGCGCCCGAGCGCCGTGGCCGAAGTTGCAGCGAGGGAAGCGGTGGACGCGGTCATGACGGGCTCCGTGCGGAGGGTTCGGCCATAGGGGCGAAGGTGGAGAGGCGGCGGATGCGCAGGGCGCCCTCCGCCGCGAAGCGTGCGGGCACGGCGATGGTGCCGGCGGGCAGATCGGCGGAAACCGCGCGCACCCAGAGGCGGATGGCGGGGCCGAGATCGGCGGCAAGCTCGATCAGGTTTCCGGGCGCGGCGTCGAGCGCCGTCGCGAGGTCCGGTGCGAGCCGGCAGGCGGCGTCATCTAGCGCCGGATCAACGCTGAGGCGGGCGCGGGGCGGCGCGCTGCGATAGGGGGCGGCGCCGGCCTCGCTCACATAGCCGTCGGCGAGATCGGCGGCGAGGGGGCCTTTTGCGCGCGCCAGCGGATCGCCGCAGCCGCCGCCGCCGGAACTCTCCATCACCACCACGTCGCCGGGGAGAAGCGGGAAGTTGGCGATCTTGCCGGGGAAGGCGCTGGGCAGGAAGGTCTCGCCCGCGCGGCGCACGGTGTAGCGGTTGGGCGCGCCGGAGGCGCCGCCATTCACGCCCGCCGGCGGCACGATGTTGCGGTCGGAAAGCACGGAGAGGCGAGCATCGTCGGCCAGCACCTCCACCTCGCGCACGAGGCCGCAGCCGCCGCGATGGCGGCCGGGGCCGCCGCTGTCGGGGCGGATCTCGTTCTTCAGGATGCGCAGCGGATAGACCGTCTCCAGCACTTCGGTGGATTGGATGGAGACGTTCTCGCCCTCGTTGAAGGCGCGCACGGCGGCATTGCCGTCGCTGTCGCCCCAGGCGCCGGTGCCGCCGGAGGGATACTCATAGAAGATGAAGTCGCGGCTGCCGATATAGGTGTGGTTGGAGGTGCCGCGCACGTCGCCGGTCATGCGCTCCGGCACCACCTTGCCCAGTGCGCCCATGACGGCGGCATCGCAGGCAAAGCGCACCTCATTGAGCCCGCCGCAGGGGGCAGGCGCACGGGCATTGACGATGGAGCCGTCCGGCAGCTTCACGGTGATGGCGCGCAGCGTGCCGGAGGTGATAGGGCCGGACGGATCGAGGAAGGATTTCACCACGGTCAGCACCGAGGTGGGGGCGATGGCGGGGCCGGCGTTCAGCGGCGCGGAGACCATGGCGGAGGAGCCGGAAAAGTCCGCCTCCAGATGGCCGTCGCGCACGGTGAGCGCCACATCGACACGCAGCGGATGGGGCGTTGAGCCGTTGCCGTCCAGATAGCCCACATGGCGATAGGTGCCCTCGGGCAAGGCCGCGATGGCGGCGGACATGCGGCGGTGGGCGGCATCCAGAATGTCCTCGCCCGCATCCTCCACGGTTTCCAGGCCGTATTTGGCGGCAAGGTCGCGCAGGCGGCGTTCCGCCACCCGGCAGATGCCGAGCACGGAGTGGAAATCGGAGATGGCCTCGCGGGTTGCGCGCACATTGTCGAAGATCATGCGCATGACTTCGCAGTCACCCGAGCGCGCGACCTTCAGATAATTGAGCCGCAGCCCTTCCTGCAGGATGTCGGTGGCCGCGCCGTTGAGCGAGCCCGGCGACATGCCGCCCACATCGCCCCAGTGCGAGCGCACCACCACATAGAAAACAGGCCGGCCCTGCGCATGGACCGGCCAGATGACCGCGATGTCGTTGAGATGGGTGCCGCCCGTATAGGGATCGTTGTGCAGCAGCAGGTCTTCGGGGTCGATGCTGCCATGGACCTTGAGCGCCCGCTCGATGGCGCCGGCCACCGGGATGATGTGGAAGGGATGATCCTCGCCGGATTCGGCAATCAGCCGTCCCTTGCCGTCGATGAGGACACACGAAAAATCGTATCCCTCATAGATGATGGAGCTGTAGGACGAGCGCACCATGGAGCGGCGCATCTCGCTGACGATGGAGGACAACGCCTCGCGGATCACCGCTGCGGTTGCCAGCGAAACCCGCCGCTGGGGCGCTGCGCGCTCAAGCATCGATCAGGTTCCGGATGGTCTTCCAGGAGCGCTCGATCAGCTTCTCCGTCACCTTTTTCGCGCCGGTCTGGTTACGGTCCGAGATCATATCCACGATCTCGCGCGAGCCTTCCACGGAGGCGGTCACGAGGTCCGGCGCGGTGGAATAGGCGAAATAGCGATAGCGCAGCGCGCGCTTGCCGATGCCTTCCAGCAGGCTCGCCAGCGTGCTGTTCGCGGCGGCATTGTGCACGAGGTCGGTGAAGGCCACGTTGGCGATGAAATAGCCCTTGATGTCGCCGCTCTTGAAGCAGCGCTCAAGATCATTCAGGCAGACGTTGAGGCGCGGGATCACGTCCGGATTGTGCATGGCGGCTGCCTGCGCAGCGGCGAGGCCCTCCAGCGGGATGCGGCACATATAGATCTCGTCGAGGTCGCGCGCCGAGATGGGGGCGACCCGCACGCCGCGCCGCTCGTCGCGCACCAGCATGCCGTCGCGCTCCAGCCGGCGCAGCGCCTCGCGCACCGGCGAGCGGCTGACGCGGTAGCGCTCCGCCACCTCCTCTTCCACCACATGGGTTCCGGCCGGAAGCTCGCCGAAGACGATGGCGGATTCGAGCGCCTGCACGAGCTGGTCGGGCATGGCCCGGACCTGAATGTCGATGAGGGAGTCACGTAGCATGTTTTTTGGGTACTGGATCCAAAAACCGAAGTCAACGGACTCTTTGCCGCCATGTAGGGCGTGGCGCGAAATTAGGCATATGCATGCATGAGGGCTTGCGCGCGCAGGGCTTTCGCGACGCGGCCCGGCGGACAGCCGGGCGGGACAGGGCGGGAGAGGGGTGTGTGCGCCCCTACACTGTCAGCAGGAGCGTGATCAGTTCGGAGGTGTGCGCGACGTTGTATTTGCGCAGCAGGCGGGTGCGGTAGATGTCCACGGTGCGGGGGCTGATGCCGAGCGCCTTGGCCACTTCCTTGCCGGTCTTGCCCTCGATGAGCAGGGTTGCAATATCGCGCTCGCGGCCGGTGAGGGAGGAGCGCAGGGACTGCCCCTCGACACCGGGCTTCGACAGTTCGCTGAAGGCCCACAGCGTGTGGGCGTGCGCATCCTGCGGCGTGTAGGTGAAGCCGCTCACCTTCACCCAGAACAGATCGCCATTCATGCGGCGCATCACGCGGTCATCGCTGTAGCTCAGCGTCTCCGACAGCCGGCTGCCGACCCGGCGCCCGGTCTTCTCGTAGTCGGTCTGGGTCGGATAAAGCTGCACGAAGGTCTGTCCCACCATCTCGGCGATGGTGGAGCGGAAGATGGTGGCGAACATGCGGTTGCAGGCGATGATCACCCGATCACGACCGATGGCCTGACCCACGGGTGAATTCTCGAACGCCTGCTGGTAGTCCACCTCCATGGTCCCCTCCATGTTGCACTGCAATTGTGCAACTGCCGCAAAATGGCGCCGACACTTAAGTGTTCAACACCTATAGCCTTAAGTGTTTAGGTGTCATAGCGTCAATGCCATGACCTCCCGGACCCGCGCTCCATGGTGCGGTCCGCTCCGATAAGAAGCCGGCAAATAGCTGGCCTTTCAGGGGAAAGACGTATTTGACGGCCATGGCAGAAGCTCAGCTGGCGATATCCGATCTCGCCATTCACTTCGGCGGCGTGCGGGCGCTGGATGGCGCCTCGTTCGACATCCGGCCCGGCATCACCACGGGCCTGATCGGCCCGAACGGCGCCGGCAAGACGACGCTCTTCAACTGCATCTCGGGCCTCATTCCGGGTGCGAGCGGGCAGGTTCGGTTTGAAGGCCGCGACATTTCCCGCGCCCGTCCCGAGGCCATTTCGCGGGCCGGCCTCGTGCGCTCCTTCCAGCTGGCAAGGGGCTGCGAGAATCTCACCGTGTTCGAGCATCTGATGCTCTATGGGCCGCGCCAGCAGGGCGAGAACCTGCTGAAAGCCTTCATCGGTGGTCGTGCCGTGCGCGAACAGGAAGAGAAGCTGCGGGACGAGGCGCTGGACATGGCCGGGCGCCTGCGCCTCACCCATGTGCTGGATAACCTCGTCACCCGGCTTTCCGGCGGCCAGAAGAAGTTGCTGGAGATCGGCCGCGTGCTGCTCGCCAAGCCGAAGATGATCCTGCTCGACGAGCCCATGGCGGGCGTCAACCCGACGCTGGTGCAGGAAATCGCCGACCATCTGGAGGTGATCCGCAGGAGCGGCATCGCCATCGTCCTGATCGAGCACGAAATGGAGCTGATCGACCGGCTGTGCGACGAGGTGATCGTCATGGCGGCAGGCAAGTTCCTGGCGCGGGGGAGCTTCTCCGACATCCAGTCGAACCGCGACGTGCAGGAAAGCTATCTGGGGCTGAGGCGCCAATGACCGATCTCGCCATCAAGGGAATTCGCGGCGGATATCCCAACGCCGAGGAGATCGTGAAGGGCATCGATCTCGATGTGCGCGCCAGCGATCTCACCGTCATCATCGGCCCCAACGGCGCCGGCAAATCCACCTTCCTGAAGCTGGTGGCCGGCCTGCTGAAGCCCACCGAAGGCGACATCCGCCTGCAGGGCGAGGCGCTGCCACCGGGCAAGGCGCAGGTGGCCTGCATCAAGGGCATGAGCTTCGTGCCGCAGGAGCGCAACGTCTTCGGCAATCTCACCGTGCGTGAGAATCTGGAGATGGGCGGCTATCTGCTGCGCCATGGCCTCAAAGACCGCATCGAGGAGCAGCTCACCCGCTTTCCGCTGCTGAAGGGCCGTTTGCGCGACAAGGCCGGCAATCTCTCCGGCGGCCAGCGGCAGGTGCTGGCCATGGCCATCGCGCTGATGACCAATCCCAGCGTGCTGCTGCTGGATGAGCCCACCGCAGGCCTCTCGCCTGCCGCGGCGGACGAGATTTTCGATCTGGTGCGCGATCTGGCCAAAGCGGGCCTCGCCATCCTGATGGTGGAGCAGAACGCGCTGCTGGCGCTGGAATACGGCACCAGGGGCCTCGTGCTGGTGGCCGGCCGGAAGGTGCAGGAAAGCACCGCCGCCGCGCTGCTGGCGGATGACGAGGTGCGCCACCTCTTCCTCGGCCGGCGCGAAGGCGCGCATGCGGCCGTGGGGCACTGAAGCAGGACACGGAAAGCTGGCCCGGACAAACGGGTCACTGAACAACAAGCAAACCAGAGCAGGGGACCAACATGCGGATGAACAGACGTCATTTCCTTGCCGGCGTCGCCGGTGCCGGCACGCTGGCGGGCACGCTGACCCTCGGTGGCGCGGGCCGCGCCTTTGCGCAGGCTGGTCAGCCGATCAAGATCGGCATCGTCATTCCGCTCACCGGCGCCACCAGCCAGTTCGGCACCACCATGAGCGCCGCCGCCAAGGCTGCCGCCAAGGACATCAACGATGCCGGCGGCGTCAACGGCCGCATGGTGGAAGTCCTCATCGAGGATGACCAGAGCAATCCGGAAGCGGCCGTGCGCGCCGCGCGCAAGCTGATCGACGTGGACAAGGTGGTGTCCATCGGCGGCTCCTATGCTTCGGCCGTGACGTCGGCCATTGCGCCGCTCTGCTATGAGAGCAAGACGGTGCTGTTCACCTCCTCGGGCGCCGACAGCATCACCAAGACCCCGCACAACGGCTACATCTTCCGCACCTCGCCCACCGTGACCCTGCAGGGCACCCGCGTCGGCCAGTATGCGCTGGAGCTGGGCGCCAAGAAGATGTTCTTCCTCGGCCCCCAGACGCCGTTCGCGCAGAACTACATCGATATCATCTCCGGCCTGTTCAAGGATGCCGGCGGCACCGGGCAGGGCCTCATCTATGAGGACAAGCGCGCCAGCTACCGCACCGAAGTGGACCAGGCGCTGCGCACCAAGCCGGACGTGATCGTGCTCGGCGGCTATGTGCCCGACACCTCCGTGGTGCTGAAGGATCTCTACCGCGCCGGCTTCACCGGCAAGAAGATCGGCTTCTCCTTCGGCGTGAACCCGGTGCTGGCGGATGGCGTGCCGGCGGAGGTGTCGGAAGGCACCGCCTCGCTGGTGCCCTCGGCGGCGGAGGATTCGCCCGCCTACAAGACGCTGATCGGCAAGCTCGGCAAGCCCGCGCTCGACAGCTATTCCTGCCAGGTCTACGACCATGTGGTGCTGACCGCGCTGGCGCTGGCCTCCGATCCGGCCACGGCCGCCTCGGGCGTCGTGGTGCATGACAAGGTGCGCGCCATCTCGCAGGACGCGGCCGGCACCAAGGTGACGGACGTTGGTCAGGCGCTCAAGCTGCTCGCCGACAAGAAGGCGATCAATTATGACGGCCCGAGCGGCCCGCTTGCCTTCGCCGCCAATGGCGACGTGGAAGGGGTCTTCTTCCGCTACGAGGAAGTTCAGAAGGGCAAGTTGACCCTCCTGAAGGTGGCCTGATCTCTTCTCTGGTGGTGATCCCGTGTTCATTGAGCTCGCACAATATGTGCTGAACGGTCTGGTGCTGGGGGCGCTCATCGCGCTCCCGGCGCTTGGGCTGACGCTGATCTTCTCGGTCCAGGGCTTCGTCAACTTCTCCGTTGCGGCCCAGATGACGGTCGGCGCCTATGCGGCGTGGCTCGCGGGTGCCTATGTGGGATGGTCGCCCGTCCTCATGCTGGCGCTGGCCTTCGTGGTGCCGGGCATCCTCGGCATCGTCACCGACCGGCTCGCGCTGGCGCCCATCCGGCGCCAGTCCAGCGGGCACACGGCGCTGATGCTGGCGGTGGTCTCCATCGCCCTCAATCTTGCCATCGAGAATGCGCTGCGCTTCATCTTCGGCAGCGATCTCAACAGCTTCGATACGCCCATCGAGCGCAACGTGCAGCTCTGGGGCCTCTCCTTCGGCCCGCAGCAGATGCGCAACCTCGCAACCGCGCTGGTGATCGCGCTGGCGCTCGCCGCCTTCTTCTCGCTCACCCGCTGGGGCAAGGCCATGCGGGCGGTGGCGGATAATGCGGACCTTGCCCGGCTGAAGGGCATCGACCCCAAGAGCCTCTCCAATCTCGCCACCTTCATCGGCATGGGGCTGGCGGGCGTGGGCGGTTCGCTGCTCGCCATCGACACCAGCGTCGATCCTTCCACGGGCTCGCGTTTGCTGCTGGTGATCTTCGCGGCCAGCGTGCTCGGCGGCCTCACCAGCCTTTATGGCGCGGTGCTCGGGGCGCTGCTGATCGGCGTGATCGGCGAAGTGGCGCTCATCGCGCTGCCGCCGGTCTACCAGTCGCTGACCGCCTTCCTTGCCATCCTGATCGTCCTTCTGGTCAAGCCGACCGGCCTGTTCGCGGGCGCAGCTGGAGTGCGGAAATGATCTCCTATCTGCTCTTCATCGGCACGCTGACCGCCATCTACGCGCTGCTCTCGCTCGGCCTCGTGGCGAGCTGGGGGCAGGCGGGCATGGTCAATCTCGGCCTTGTCGGCTTCTTCGGCCTCGGCGCCTATTGCTCCACGCTGCTCACCCTGCTGGGCCTGCCCATCGGCCTTGCGTGGGTGGCGGGCGGGCTGCTCTCCGCCGTCATGGGCATCGCCTTCTGCCTGCTGACGCGCACGCTGCGCGGCGACTATCTCGCCATCGTCACATTGGGCTTCGGCGAGGGCCTGCGCCTCGTGGAGCTGAACGAGCGCTGGCTCACCGGCGGCAGCGACGGCATCTCGGGCATTCCGGCGCCCTTCAAGGCGGCGGCCGGGGAGCTGTTCCCGTGGCTCTATTTCGCGATCGCGTGGGGCATCGTGCTCCTCGCGGCATGGGGGCTGAACCGCGTGCTCGGCAGTCCGTTCGGCCGTGCGCTCAGAGCCGTGCGCGACGATGAGAATGTCGCCGCAGTAGCGGGCAAGAGTGTGCTGCTGCTGAAATGTCAGGCGTTCGGCATGGGGGCGGCGCTGTTCGGCCTCGCGGGTGCGCTCTACGCCCATTTCACCAGCTACATCTCGCCCGACAATTTCGTGGTGCAGCTCACTATATACATCTTCCTCGCGGTGACGCTGGGCGGCTACAGCCGGCTGGTGGGCGCCATCCTCGGCGCGGTGGCGGTGATGTCGATCCTCGAATCCTCGCGCTTCGCGGCGGAGTTCGTGCCCGGCCTCAATGCGGTGCAGATCGCCTCGCTGCGCGAGTTCGCCATTGCTGTGGCGCTGATCATCATCATGCAGGTCCGCCCGCAGGGCATCTTCGGCCTGAAGAACGAGAAGGCCCGCGCCCCCGCGCAGCCTGACACCGCTCCCGCATCGGTCGTGTCCAGCCATGTCAAATGAGATCAGCAAGACCGGCTCCGCCCCGAAGGCCGGTGATGAGTTCGTCAAGATGTTCGCGGAGGCCGGCCTGCCCGGCCTCGCAGCGGCTACCGAGCGCACGCGCGGCAAGGGGCCCTATCGCTGCATCAGGCTGACCGGCGCCCGCATCATCGACGGCACCGGCGCCCCGCCATGGGGGCCGGCGGACCTGATCGTGCTCGACGGGCGGATCGTGGCGCTGGCGAAATCCGGCAAGGCCAAGTTGCCGCCGGAAGCTGCCGGCGAAACGGTGCTGGAGATCGACTGCACAGGAAAATTCCTGACCCCCGGCTTCGTGGACTGCCACGCCCATATCGGCGCGCCCTTCCACGCCAAGAACGGGCCGCAGCCCTCCGCCGATTACATCTACAAGCTCTGGCTCGCCCATGGCGTGACCACGGTGCGCGAGGCCGGCAGCTTCAATGGCCTGTCGTGGACGCTGCAACAGAAGGCGGCTTCCGAGGCGGAGAGCATCGACGCCCCGCGCATCATGGCTTATGCGCCGTTCCCGGCGACCACCGATTACGTGAAGAGCGTCCACACGCCGGAGGAGGCCGCCGCCTGGGTGCGCGCGGTGCGTGCCAATGGCGCGGACGGCGTGAAATTCTTCGGTGCCCCGCCGGCGCTGATGAAGGCGGCGCTGGAGGAGTGCGTGGCGCAGGGCATGCGCAGCTGCTGCCACCATGCCCAGCTCGCGGTCGGCCGCATGAACCCGTTGCAGACGGCAAGCTGGGGCCTCAGCAGCACCGAGCATTCCTACGGCATTCCCGAGACCCTGCTGGAAGACGCCACGTTGCAGGCCTTCCCGCCGGATTATGATTATGGCGACGAGTATCTGCGCTTCGCCGCCGCCGGCCAGACCTTCATGCAGGCGGCCCAGCCCGGCTCGGAGAAGTGGAATACGGTGCTCGCGCAGTTCCGCGCTGCCGGCCATACTTTCGTGCCCACCTTCAACGTCTATGACGCCAATCGCGACGTGATGCGTACCCGCCGGGCCGACTGGCACGAGCGCTTCACCGATCCCACGCTCTGGTCCTATTTCCAGCCGCAGCGCGGCGGGCATGGCGCCTATTGGTATCGCTGGTCCACCACCAACGAGATCGAGTGGCGCGAGACCTTCCGCCTCTGGATGCGGTTCGTGAACGACTACAAGAACCGGGGCGGGCGCATCGCGGTGGGCAGCGATTCCGGCTTCATGTACCAGACCTACGGCTTCGGCTATGTGCGCGAGCTGGAGCTGTTGCAGGAGGCGGGCTTCACGCCGTTGGAAGTGCTGCGCTCGGCCACCATCTGGGGCGCGGACCTGCTCGGCATCGCCGACGACACCGGCTCGCTGGAGATCGGCAAGCGGGCGGACATCCTGATCCACCGCTCAAATCCGCTCAACGACTTCAAGCTGCTCTACGGCACCGGCGCCGTCCGTCTCAATGACGAGACCCAGGCGGTGCAGTGGGAGCGCAGCCTCGAAACCATCGTGAAGGGCGGCCTGATCTACGATCCCGCCGAGCTGCTCGCGGATGTGGAGGCCATGGTCTCCGCCGCCCGGCAGGAGGGCTGAATGACTGCGCCCGCGCCGATGCCGCGACCGGAGTTCATCCTCCTCACCGGGCCGCTCGGCTCGGGCAAGACCACGCTGCTGACGGATTTCCTGCAATCCGGCGACATGAGCGAGACCGGCGTCATCGTGAACGACGCGGGCGAGGTGAATGTGGACGGCGCGGTGCTTAGCGCCGATACGCGCGACCTCGCCATGGCGACGCTGAGCGACGGCTGCATCTGCTGCTCCATGGGCAACAGCCTTCAGGAAGGCATCGACGCGGTGCTGGAGGCGCGCGCCGTGCGCGGCCTCGGTCCGCCGCGCCGGATCATCCTGGAGACCAGCGGCCTTGCCGAGCCGGCGCCCATCGTGCGCTCGCTGCGGGCCGTGCGGCAGATGGCGTTCGACCTGCGCATCATCAGCACGTTTGATGCCGGCCAGCCGCGCGTGGGCGATGATTTCCTGCCCCATTACGCCTGCCAGCTCGCCGCCGCGCAGGTGGTGGTGCTCACCAAGCTGGACGTGATGCCGGAAGCGGACTGGAACCCGCGCGCGGAGGAGGCACGCGCCTTCAATCCGCTGGCGGCGCAGATCCTCGAGGCGGATCCCCGCGCCCGCGCGCTCGCCGCCTTCTCCCGCGCTTATGCGGAGCCGGAGCCGCGCGCGGCGCACTTTTCCGCGCTGCCGGTGGGTTCGGCCCGCATCACGGTGGCCAATGCGCGCTGGCAGCCCAATGCCACCTGGGCGGACATCTCCGAGTGGATCGACAATCTCACCGGCTTCCTCGGTGCGCGACTGCTGCGGCTGAAGGGGCTGGTGCAGCCCATGGGCCATGCGGACCCGGTGCTGATCAACGGCATCGGCGATGCCTTCTCCCCGCCGCGCTCCGTGCGCATGGCCGACGATCGCAAGCTGGGCCTGACCCTGATCCTGCGCGACGTGGCGCAGGACGAGCTGGCCCGCTGGACGGGACACCTTTCGCAGCCCAAGCTGGATTTTCAATGACCGACGACACAGCCTTTGACGGTTTCGCCGCAGCTCTTGCGCGCGCACCCGACGCGGACGCGGCCTTCGCTCTGCTGGAGCAGCGCTCGGCCGCCATGGCGGGGCACATCCTGTTCACCTGCCTGCGCTTCGACCGCAAGGATGGCGTGATGTCGCGGCTTTATTCCAACCGCGAGGATGTGAGCCCCACCGGCGGCAGCAAGCCCATTCCGCATAGCGCCTGGGCCGACCGCCTGCTGCGCGACGGCAATGCCTATATCGGCTATGACAAGGCCGACCTGAAGGACGTGTTCTTCGACCACGAGCAGCTCTGGGCCATCGGCTGCGAGAGCGTGATGAACGTGCCCGTGCTGTGGCAGGGCGTGGTGGTCGGCTCCTACAACATCCTCGGTGGCCCCGGCCAGTATAGCGAGGAGACCGCGCGGGCCTTCGCGCCCTATGCGCAGCTCGCCGTGCCGCTGCTGTTGCAGCCGAAGGATCTGGAAGCCGCCTGAGGGGTGCCCGGTGGGGCAGGGGCACGCGGCAGATTGCAGCGATTGGCCCCCCGCCTTCGGCAGAGGCTGCGGTTTGGCGGGCCGGTTCGCGCGCCATCGGCGGGTGTGCACAGTCCAGAATAACGGCCAAGCGGGGGTGTTCCCTCCGCCGACCCGTGGTATCGCCGGGGCACGGAACACCCGGGCCGGCCTGAAACAGCTCAGACAGCAGGACCAAGACCCATGAAGCTCACCGATTTCAAGGCACTGACCTTCGACTGCTACGGCACGCTGATCGACTGGGAGTCGGGCATGTTCGAGGGCCTGAAGCCCCTCACCAGCCGCGTCAGCCCTGCGCCGACCCGCAATCAGGTGCTGGAGGCCCATGCCCGGCATGAAAGCGCCCAGCAGCTCCAGACGCCCTACATGCGCTATTCGGACCTGCTCGCCATCGTCTACAAGCGCCTCGGCGAAGAGTGGGGCGTGCCGGCTTCGTGGGAAGAGTGCATGACCTATGGCCAGTCGGTGAAGAACTGGCCGGCGTTCACGGATTCGGCGGGTGCGCTCCAGTATCTGAAGCGGCACTACAAGCTGGTGATCCTGTCCAACGTGGACAATGTGAGCTTCGCCGCTTCCAACAAGCGCCTGGAAGTGGAGTTCGACGCCATCTACGCCGCCGAGGACATCGGCGCCTACAAGCCGGCGGACAAGAATTTCGATTACATGATCGAGAAGCTGGCCAAGCTCGGCATCCAGAAGCACGAGATCCTGCACACCGCCGAGAGCATGTTCCACGACCATGCCCCGGCCAACAAGCATGGCCTCGCCTCCTGCTGGATCTACCGCCGCTACGATCAGGAAGGCTTCGGCGCCACCATGCATCCGGGCGACATGCCGAAGTATGACTTCCGCTTCAACAGCATGGCCGATCTGGCCAAAGCCCATCAGGAAGCCCTTCGCGCCGGCTGAGGCGCGCGCTTTCCGAGATTGGCGTGTAAGAGATTGATCCGGCCGGGTGTGAGAACCCGGCCGGATCGGGCTTTTGAAACCAGAGTGCGGGAACGATGGCTGGAGCACCAAGGCTCGATAGGATCGACATCAACATCCTGTCGCAGCTTCAGCAGAATGGCCGGTTGACCAATGTGGACCTCGCCGAGGCGGTGGGCCTGTCCGCGAGCCCCTGCCTTGCGCGCCTGCGCCGGCTGGAGGAGGCCGGCTATATCGTCAGCTACAATGCGCGCATCCAGCTTTCCAAGCTGGTGGAGCACATCACCGTCTTCACCGAGGTGACGCTGAAGGACCACCGCCGCGAGGACTTCATCCGCTTCGAGGCGGAGATCCGGCGCTATGACGCCTTGCAGGAGTGCCACCTCGTCAGCGGTGGCTACGACTATCTGCTGAAGTTCGTGATCCGGAGCGTGGCGAAGTATCAGGAGCTGATGGAGACCATGCTCGACCGCAACATCGGCGTCGAGAAGTACTTCAGCTACATCGTCATCAAGACCATCTACGATCGCGGCGCGGTGCCGGTGAAATCGCTGATGGACGAGTGAGGCGGGCGGGGGTGGGCGCGCGCCGTATGAGGTGCGGCCAGACCTGTTATTGCTCTTCTGCTTATCACTAACAGGTCGTCATGCCCGGACTTGATCCGGGCATCCACGTCCCTCCGCCGGGAAGCCGGCTGTCGTTCGCGCGAATGGTCATCGTTCGCATTCGTTTTGCACCGTCCACTGTCGGCCCGACGTGGATGCCCGGATCAAGTCCGGGCATGACGATGCTCTGTGGGAATGGCGGCGGTCTGTTGTGACGGCCGTGGCCGCTTGTCCCGGTGGGCCGCGCCTCGACAGCGTACCGCACGTAACGAAAAGGCCCCGGCGGGTGAACCGCCGGGGCCTTTCCTTTGACGTCATGCCGCGCGGGCGGTCTTGTCGGCGCTGAGCGCATCCGCGAGGATGTCCATGGCCGCCTTCAGGTCGGCATCGGACAGCACGAGGGGCGCGAGGAAGCGCACGATGTTGCGGTGGACGCCGCACTTGATCACCAGCAGCCCGCGCTCGCGCGCCCGCTCCATCACCTGATGGGCGCGGTCCGCATCCGGCGTCCTGCTCTCCGGGTCGGTGACGAACTCCAGCGCGCGCATGAAGCCGGTGCCGCGCACGGTGCCGATGTCCTTGTGCTGCGCGGCCAACTTGTTGAGCGCCGCGCCCAACTGCTCGCCCAGCGCGGCGGCGCGCTCAACGAGGCCATCCTTTTCGAAGGCATCGAGCACGGCGAGGGCCGCCACGCAGGCCACCGCATTGCCGCCATAGGTGCCGCCGAGACCGCCGGGGGCGGGCGCGTCCATGATCTCCGCCTTGCCCACCACGCCGGAGAGCGGGAAGCCGCCGGCCAGGCTCTTCGCCACCGTCACCAGATCGGGCTGGATGCCGGAATGCTCGAAGCCGAACAGCTTGCCGGTGCGGCCGAAGCCGGTCTGGATTTCATCCGCGATCAGCACGATGCCGTGGCGCGTGGTGATCTCGCGCAGGGCGCGCAGGAAGTCGGCGGGGGCCTCCATGAAGCCGCCGTCGCCCTGCACCGGCTCGATGATGATGGCGGCCACGCGATCCGGCGAAATCTCCGTGGCGAACACCTCTTCCAGCGCGGCGATGGCGTCGGCGGAGGAGATGCCGCGATAGGCATCCGGGAAGGCGGTATGGAACACCTCGCCCGCGAACGGGCCGAAATTCTGCTTGTAGGGCGCGGCAAATCCCGTGAGCGTCACGCCCAGCAGGGTGCGGCCGTGGAAGCCGCCACGGAAGGAGATGATGCCCGGCCGGTTGGTGTAGCCGCGCGCGATCTTCACTGCATTTTCAACGGCTTCGGCGCCGGTGGTGAGGAACAGGCTCTTGTAGGCTTCGCCCTTGCCCACCAGCGCGTTG
This sequence comes from Azorhizobium oxalatiphilum, assembly GCF_014635325.1. Lineage (GTDB taxonomy): Bacteria > Pseudomonadota > Alphaproteobacteria > Rhizobiales > Xanthobacteraceae > Azorhizobium > Azorhizobium oxalatiphilum. Next base: position 781,540 of record NZ_BMCT01000001.1, read on the forward strand.
AGCCGTTCGGCCAGCGTGATGTAGGGCTCATAGGCTGCCACCTGAAAGGCGGTGTGGGTGATCTTCTTCAGCTGCGCCTCGACGGCGGCGATCACGCGCGGATGGTTATGGCCCACGTTGATGACGCCGATGCCGCCGACGAAATCCAGATAGCGCTTGCCCGTGGCGTCCCACAGATAGGCGCCCTCGGCACGGTCGATGACGAGGGGATGGGCGGTGAGCACGCCGCGCGGAATGGCGTTCGTGCGCGCGGCGAGAAGCTGCTCGGGAGTCCGCTGGGATGAGGGCATGGGGTGTCCTTTCAGGGGGGTAGTATTGGTCATATGATCAGTTAATGAGCGTGCGCGCGTGTGCTGCGCAGGCACTCGGAGGTGGGTTCTGGAGGAGCCGCCGCGTCCTTCCCCCGCCCCAGCCCTCCCCCGCAAGCGGGAGAGGGGGCCTGCCGCGCCATCCGCTGCGTCACGCCTGCAAGCCGGGCGGGGAGAGCCCTCTCCCGCCCGAAACCGGCCATGGCCGGTTTCGGCAACAACATGCCGAAGTCGGAAACATCCGACTTCGGTGCGGGGGAGGGTTGGGAGGGGGCAGGCGAGGCATCGTCCGGGTGTGCCCGGAAGACATCTCGTCGCCACGCAGCCGGTGGCCGAAAGCAGCGCCCTCAGAACACCTCGCCGCCGATCTCCACATCTTGGGTCGGCGAGAGCACCTTCACCTCTCCGGCCGCATTGCGGGCGCCGAGAATGAGGATTTCCGACTGGAAGCCGGCGATGTTGCGCGGCGGCATGTTGATGACGCAGGAAACGAGCCGCCCCACCAGTTCGTCGGCGGCATAGCTGGTGATCTGCGCACTCGACCATTTGCGGCCGAAGGTGCCGAAATCCACTTCCACCTTGTAGGACGGATTGCGCGCCCGCTCGAACGGCAGCACGCTCACGACCCGGCCGATGCGGATCTCGATCTTCGCGAAGTCGTCGTAGACGATCTGGTCCTTGCTCACTGCTCTCTCCTCAAGCTGCCAGGAAGGGTGGCACGGCGCCCGAAGCGTCAGTGCGCAGATCGGCGGGGCAAATCGCGCAATGCTGTCGTGCTTGGTGCGGCCAACGGCAGATCATGCTGCGGCCCAGGTGAGATGATGGTTCCCGAAATGGAGACCGTCATGACCCTCGCCGCATCCGTCGCCGCACAGCTGAAAGACCCGTCCCTGTTCACCGAGCGCTGCTATGTGGATGGCGCGTGGACGGGCGCAGAGGGTGGCGCGACCTTCGCCGTGGACAATCCCGCCACCGGCGCGATCATCGGCCATGTGCCCGATTGCGGGGCGCAGGAGACGGACGCCGCCATCGCCGCCGCCGGCCGCGCCTTCCAGTCCTGGCGCAAGACCACCGCCGGCGAGCGCGCGGCGCTGCTGGAGCGCTGGTACGCGCTGATGATGGAGCACGCGGACGACCTCGCCCGCATCATGACGCTGGAGCAGGGCAAGCCGCTCGCTGAAGCGAAGGGCGAGATCGCCTATGGCGCCTCCTTCGTGAAGTGGTTCGCCGAGGAAGCCCGCCGCGTCTATGGCGAGACCATTCCTGCCGCCACTGCTGACGGCCGGATCATCGTGCAGAAGCAGCCGGTGGGCGTGGTGGCGGCCATCACGCCGTGGAATTTTCCCAACGCCATGATCACCCGCAAGGCCGCCCCGGCACTGGCGGCGGGCTGCACCATCGTGATCAAGCCGGCGGAGGCGACCCCCTTCTCCGCGCTGGCGCTGGCCGTGCTGGCGGAGCGGGCGGGCATTCCCAAGGGCGTCATCAACATCCTTACCGGTCGTCCGGCGGAGATCGGCGGCGCGCTCACCAAGAGCCCCACGGTGCGCAAGCTTACCTTCACCGGCTCCACCCGCGTGGGCAAGATCCTGATGGCGCAGTGCGCCGAGACGGTGAAGAAGGTCGGCCTGGAGCTGGGCGGCAACGCGCCGTTCCTGATCTTCGACGATGCCGATCTCGATGCGGCAGTGGCCGGCGTGATGGCGAGCAAGTTCCGCAATGGCGGCCAGACCTGCGTGTGCGCCAACCGCATCTTCGTGCAGGACGGCATCTATGATGCTTTCGCGGATCGGCTGGCGGCAGCGGTGGGCAAGCTGAAGGTGGGCGACGGCCTCACCGAGGGCACCACCATCGGTCCCATGATCAACAAGGCGGCCATCGACAAGATCCAGAGCCATGTGGACGATGCCACCGCGCGCGGCGCCTCCGTCGTGTCCGGCGGCAAGGTGGGCGAGGGGCTGTTCTATCCGCCCACCGTGCTGACCGGCACCACCACCGACATGCGCATCGCCCATGAGGAGACGTTCGGCCCCGTGGCGCCGCTGTTCCGCTTCACGGAAGAGGCGGAGGTGATCGCCAAGGCCAATGACACGCCCTTCGGCCTCGCCTCCTATCTTTTCACGCGGGATATCTCGCGCGCCTTCCGGGTGGCGGAGGCGCTGGAGTTCGGCATGGTCGGCGTCAATTCCGGCTCGGTCTCCACCACCACGGCGCCGTTCGGCGGCATCAAGGAATCCGGTCTCGGCCGCGAGGGCTCGCACCACGGCATCGAGGAATTCCTGGAGATGAAGACGCTGCACCTCGGCGGCATCTGACGCCAGGCGCCTGAAACGAAACCGCCCGGCGCTCCCTCACGGGAGGCCGGGCGGTTCTCATGCGGGATAGGCGCGGGTTCAGAAGTCTGCGGGCAGCGGCTGCTTCAGCCAGTGCTCGGACATCTTCTGCAGCGTGCCGTCGGCCTTCAGTTCGGCGATGGCGGCGTCCACCTCGGCCAGAAGGCGGGTCTCGCCCTTCAGCACGGCGGAGCGCACCGGCGAATTGATGAGCAGGATCTTCTGCTCCGGCATGCGGGCCGGCTTCTGCGCCGCCACGCTCGCCGCCACCACATTGCCGAGCGCGATCAGGTCGGTCTGGCCGGAGATGAAGGCGGCGATGGTGCCGGCATTGTCGTCATAGCGCTTGATCTGCGTGCCCTCGGGCGCATTCTTGGAGAGGATCTGCTCCTCGAACGAGCTTTTCGTTGTCGCCACCGACTTGCCCTTCATGTCGTCCAGGCTCTTCACCGCGATATTCGCCGGGCCGAACAGGCCGATGAAGTAGGGCGCATAGGGGGCGGAGAAGTCCACCACCTTGGCGCGCTCATCGGTACGGCCGATGTTGAACAGCAGATCCGCCTTCTTGGTCTGCATGTAGGGGATCTTGTTGGGGCTGGTGACGGGAACCAGCTCCGCCTTCACGCCCAGCTTCTTGGCGACGAGGTGGGCCAGCTCCACGTCATAGCCGTCCGGCGACATGTCCGGGCGCACCACGCCGAAGGGCGGGTAATCCAGCGTCAGCGCCACGCGCAGCTTGCCGGACGCCTTCACGTCGTCCAGCGCATCGGCATGGGCCGGCGCGGCGAGGCCGGCGGCCAGCAGCGCGGAGAGGAAGAGGGAACGGAACGCTCTCATGACAAGCTCCTGTCTCAGGCTGCGGTGGTGGCGATGGGCTTCAGGAAGGCGTGCAACGCGGTGTCGAACACCTCCGGCGTCTCGGCCATGGGGGTGTGGCCGCTGTCGGCCATCGTCACCATGCGGGCATTGGGAATGCCGTTGGTGAGCGTCTGCGCGAAATCGATGGTGCGGCCGGCATCATGGGCGCCGAACACCACCAGTGTCGGGGCCTTGATGGTGCCGAGGCGCGGGCGCATGTCGGTGTCGATGAGCGAAGCCTGCACGTCCACCATGGGCTGGAGCGGGGCGGTCTCGGCCAGTGCCACATACTTCTCGAAGAAGGCCTCGGGCGCGCTGCGGAACCAGTTGGCGGAGATGTCGCGGATGGTGCCGGGCTCGGCGCCGTGATCGGCGAGCTGCTTCAGCCACTGGCGGGCGAGGTCATGGTTGGCCATGCTGGCACCGGTGCACACCAGCACGAGGCCACCCGGTAGGTCCGGGTAGGTGGCGCCGACGAGCTGCGTCACCACGCCGCCCATGGAATGGCCGCCCACCACCGGGCGCTTGAGGCCCAGCGCCTCGCAGAAACCCTTCACCCGGCGGGCGAAGGCGGTGACGCTGTAGCCGTCCGGCGGAGCGTCGGAGCGGATGAAATTGTCGATGGCATAGCCCGTCCATTCCGGCGGCAGGGCCGCCATGGTGTCTTCCCACAGCTCCGAGGTCGAGCCGAAGCCGCCGTGCAGGAAGATGATGGGATTGGGGCCACCGGGCCGGTGCGCATAATGCACCTTGGCGCCATCGACCGTCACATAAGGCATAAAGCTCTCCTTCCGGGCGGCTCCGGCCTTCGGCCTGCGGGAGCGCCCCTTCAGGGAACAGGTAGCCAGCGAAGCACCGGCGTTTCGAGACTTAATTTGGATGGTGTTCTCCTTTAGGAGATGACATTCTCAAAAATGAGATGCTGTGACGCGCGATTGGGCGCGTGGCTGGAGAGGTTTGCCCAGGCGATGGTCAGTCTGGTGGAAGTGGGGCGGCGGCTGAAGGCTCACCGCCAGACCAGCGGCCTCACCGTGGAGGCGGCGGCGGAGGCCGTGCACGTGTCCCGCGCGCTGCTCTACCGTTATGAGGCGGGCGAGATCGTGAAGCTGGATACGCTGGAGCGTCTGGCGCGGCTCTACGGCACCTCGCTTCCGACGCTGCTGGGCATGAGCCAGGACTATGTGCCGAACGCCGTGACCTTCTTCGAGCGCATCGAGAAGCTGGAGCAGGAGGCGGACCACATCATCACCGTGTTCGGCCCCATGGCTTATGTGCTGACCACGCCGGCCTATGAGGCGGCGCTGTTCCGCGCGCTGGCCGCCGGCTCGGATGCCAACGGCCTCAACAAGTCCGATGCCCAGCAGTTGCGCGCCATCCTCCGGCGGCGGCGGGCGATCCATGCGCGGGGGCAGTCCAGTTTCGTCAACATCATCCCCATGGCCGAGATCGCCGCCTATGTGCAGGAGGTTCCCCCGGCGCGCGGCGGTCTTGAAGACCAGCGCACGGTAGCGTCGGCGGAGATCAGCCACCTCTGCACGCTGATCGAGAAGCCCCCCATGGGGGTGCAGGTGGCGGTGACGAGCCAGCCTCTGCCCACGTCCGGCTTCCAGATCATCCGCAAGGGGGCGCAGAGCCTGCTGGTGACGAGCCCGTTCCGCCTCGGCTTTCCGCTGAACCTGCGCTATGGCGTTGCGGTCATTTCCTCCGACGAGCAGGCCGTGCGCCTGCACGAGACGCTGGCGGCGCGCCTTTGGGACAGCGCCCTGCCGGCGGGCGAGGCGGTGGCGGCCATCCGCACCCTGATCCGCACCGGCGCTGCCCGGGTTTCCGAGCGATAGAGCCGGACGGGCCCCGCACCGCGCACCTTTGGAAATGTCTGACGCGGCGGAATGCCGCTGCGCTGGGCATGGCCTGCACAAGTCTAGAGCAAGTCCAGACTGTCCTGCCGCCCCGCATGAGTTGCGACGATTTTCTTCATGGCCTCAATGAGTTGCCTTCTCTCGCGGGGGGAGAGCATGGCCACCGTCGCGGCATGGGCCTCCCGCGCCGGGGCCTCCATCTCGGCCAGCATGCGGCGGCCCTCGTCGGTCAGCGAGCAGTTCAGCGAGCGCCGGTCGGCGGGGGCGGGGGAGCGGCGCACAAGGCCCCGCGATTCCAGGCGCTTGAGCGCCCCCGTGGTGGTGGTGCGATCCAGCGCCACGCTGCGGGCAAGCGTGGTCTGATCGGCCGCGCCCACATCTGCCAATGCCGACAGCAGGCTGTATTGCACCGGCGTCACCGCATATTGCGCGCAAAGCTCGGAAAATAGGCTGACATGGATCTGGTGGACCCGCCGGGCGAGAAAGCCCGGACGGTCGAACAGGGGCCAGTCCTGCGCGGATGGCGGTGCCGCGTCTGCGGCGTCCGCCTTTGATTTCGCTGCGTTTCTCATGCCTCTCCTTCGGCGCGTCGGACCCCTAGCGAACCCTTTTCATTGATCAAAATCAATTCTGGCACGCCTTCTGCATTAGGGAAAATACGAAGCATGCTTCGCGTTTTTCGGCGCGAGGTACCCTTCATGACCCCTTTCAGTGCGAGCCCCTTCTGGGGGCGTGCCGCGCATGCAGCAACGGAGATCACGATGGTTGACCCCGCGGGCTACGATATCCTCCTCAAGGGCGGACGTGTCATCTGCCCTGCCTCCGGCATCGACGGCATCCGCGACGTGGCCGTGCGCGACGGGCGCATCGCCGCCGTCGAAGAAACGATCCTGCCGTCCAGCGCCGCCGAGACCATCGACGTCTCCGGCAAGCTGGTGCTGCCGGGCATGATCGATACCCACGGCCACATCTACCAGTATGTGACCGGCCGCTTCGGGCTGGAGCCGGACATGGTGGGCGTGCGCTCCGCCGTCACCACCGTCATCGATCAGGGCGGCCCGTCCTGCATGACGCTGCCGGGTTTCCGCAAGTTCATCGCCGAGAAGGCGGACACCCGCGTCTATGCCTTCCTCTCCGCCTATCTGGTGGGCGGGCTGGAAGGCCATTTCTACCCCAATCTCTACAGCCCCGACTGCGTGGACATCGAGGCGACCGTGCGCTCGGCGGTGGCCAATCGCGACATCGTGCGCGGCATCAAGGGCCATGCGGAGATCGGCGGCTTCGCCCGCTGGGGCATCCGCGTGATGGAGATGGCGGCCGAGATCGCCCGGCAGGCGGAAATCCCGCTCTATGTGCATTTCGGCACCCTGTGGGGCCTGCCGGAAAGCGGCGCCAATGGCGAGGATGCGGACACCATTCTGGAGCGTGTCATTCCGTTGCTCAAGGAGGGCGACGTCCTCGCCCATCCCTTCACCCGGCATCCGGGCGGCTTCGTGAACCGCGAGGGAGAGGTGCACCACATCATTCAGGCGGCGCTGGATCGCGGCCTCAAGGTGGATGTGGGCCACGGCAGCCACTTCTCCTATCGCCTCGCCAAGCAGGCCATCGCTGCCGGCGTGGTGCCGCACACTTTGGGCGCCGACATGCACGGCTACAATACCGAGGTGCCCGCGCCCGCCGGCACCCCGCCGGAGCACTATGATGACGAGAACCACCCCTTCAAGGGCCAGGCCCGCTTCAGCCTGACCCAGGCCATGAGCTCCATGATGGCGCTCGGCCTGCCGCTGGAGCAGGTGGTGCCCATGGTGACGACCGGCCCGGCAAAGATGATCGGCCTCAGCGACCGGCTCGGCGCGCTGAAGGTGGGTTATGCGGCTGATGTCTCGGTGCTGCATGACCATCGCGGCCGCTTCCTGCTGCGCGACAATGAGGACACCAAGGTGGTGGCCGAGCGCCTGCTCCAGCCGGCGTTCTGCCTGCGCGCCGGCAAGCGCTTCGATGCCGACTCGCCGATCCTGCCGCAGGCGGTGGCGGCGTGAGCGCCATCGACCACGCGCCGGCTCCACAGGAGGTCTGGGAGACGCTCTCCCAGACCGAGCGGGATGCCGCCTACAACAACAACGCCGCGGTGCCCAACAGCGCGGCGTGGGTGGAGGCGCGCGACCTTGCCGCCAGCGCCTTCCGCGCGGCGACGCCCGGCCATCTGGACGTCGCCTATGGCGCGGGCGCGCGGCAGAAGCTGGACATCTTTCCCGGCCGGGAAGGCGCGCCCTGCCTCGTCTTCATCCATGGCGGCTACTGGCAGCGCAATTCGCGCGAGGTGTTCGCGCACTATGCCGAAGGGCTTCGCGCCCACGGCTGGACGGTGGCGCTGCCCAGCCACACGCTGGCCCCCGAAGCGAGCCTTGCTTCCATCGTGGATGAAATCCGCGCCATGCTGGATTTCATCGCCGCTTCCGGTGGTGACTATGGGATCAGCGGGCCGGTGGTGCTCTCCGGCTGGTCGGCGGGCGGGCATCTGGCCGCGCTGTGCCTCGACCATCCCGTGGTGGCGGCCGGGCTCGCCATCTCCGGCGTGTATGAGCTTGCCCCCATCCGCGACACCTTCCTCAATGCGGCCCTGAAGCTCTCCGACATGGAGATTGCGGGACTCTCTCCGCTGCTGCTGATCCCGACGCCGAAACCGCTGACCATCGCCTATGGCACCGCCGAGGTGCCGGCGCTGGTCTATGACTCCCGCGCGCTCGCCGCCTTGCGGTCCGCGGCTGAGGTGCGGGGTACGCTGCTGCCCATCGCAGGGGCCGACCACTTCTCCATCCTCGACGAACTGCGCCGGCCCGACGGCGCGCTGGTGCGCGCCGCGCGCGATCTGGTGGAGGGCGCCTGATGGCTGGGGGCGCGCAGCAGCAGGCAGGCTTCGAGGGCGTCGGCGCCCGCCTGCCGCGCAAGGAGGACGAGCGGCTGATGCGGGGGCTTGGCACCTACATCGCCGACATTCGCCTTGCCGGCTTGCAGGACGTGGCCTTCGTGCGCAGCCCGCTCGCCCATGCGCGCATCCGCGCCATCCATGTGCCGGAGGATCTGAAGGGGCGCGTGTTCACCGCCGCCGATCTCGACGGGGTGAAGCCCATCCGTGCCGTATCGGGTCTTCCGGGCTTCAAGGTGTCGGAGCAGCCCGTGCTCGCCACCGACAAGGTGCGGCAGGTGGGGGAGCTGATCGCCATGTGCGTCGCCCCCACCCGCGCCGAGGCCGAGGACATGGCGGCCCGCGTGGAGCTGGATCTGGAGGAGTTGCCCGCGCTGCACGACATGCTGGCCGCCCGTCTGCCCGGCGCGGCGCTGGTGCATGAGCACTGGGGCGACAATGTCTTTCTTGAATCCCTGGTCAATATCGGCATCGAGGCGGCCTTCGATGCGCCGGTGAAGGTGTCGCGCACCCTCTCCACCGCCCGCCAGTGCATGGCGCCCATCGAGGGGCGCGGCGCCGTCATCCATTTCGACCACCGGCTGGATCAGCTCGTGGTGCACACCGCCAGCCAGATGCCGCACATCGTGCGCACGGGCCTGTCCGAATGTCTCGGGCTGGAAGAGGGGCAGGTGCGCATCGTCTCGCCCGATGTGGGCGGGGGCTTCGGCTACAAGGCCATCCTGCTTGCCGAGGAAGTGTGCCTCGGCTGGCTCACGCGCAGGCTCGGCCATCCGGTGCGCTGGCTGGAGGATCGGCGGGAGCATCTGACCGCCAATGCCAATTGCCGCGAGCACCATTACGAGATCACCCTCTATGCCGAGCGCGACGGCACGCTGCGCGGCATAGATTGCGAGGCCACCGTCGATAGCGGGGCCTATTCCGCTTATCCTTTCTCCGCCTGCCTCGAAGCGGCGCAGGTGGCGAGCATCCTGCCGGGGCCTTACGATTTTCCGGCCTATCGCTGCCGCACCTGGTCGGTGGCCACCAACAAATGCCCGATCCTGCCCTATCGCGGGGTGGCGCGCACGGGCGTGTGTTTCGCGCTGGAAGTGGCGCTGGATGCGCTGGCGGCGGAACTCGGCCTGCCGCCGGAGGTGGTGCGCCTGCGCAATCTGGTGCGGCCGGAGCAGATGCCGTTCGACAACATCACCAACAAGCATTTCGACAGCGGCGACTATCCGCAGGCGCTCACCCGCGCGCTGGCCGCCATCGGCGCGGACACCGTGCGCGAGCGCCAGCAGGCGGGGGAGGCGGACGGGCGGCGCATCGGGCTCGGTTTGTCCATCTATTGCGAGCAGGCGGCGCACGGCACTTCGGTCTATTCCGGCTGGGGCATTCCCATGGTGCCCGGCCACGAGCAGGCCGGCGCGCGCCTCACTCCGGATGGCGGGCTGGAGCTGCGGGTGGGCGCCCATTCCCACGGGCAGGGGCTGGAGACCACGCTGGCGCAGGTGGCCTGCGAGATCCTCGGCATCCCGGTCTCCCGCACCCGTCTCGTGCATGGCGATACGGCCATGACGCCCTATTCCACCGGAAGCTGGGGCTCGCGGGTGATGGTGATGGCCGGCGGTGCGGTGGCCACCGCCTGCACCGAGCTTGGCGAGCGCATCCGCGCCATCGGCGCCCACATGCTGCAGGCGTCTCTGGATGAGGTGCGGCTGGAAGGCGGGCGCGTGGTGGGGCCGGGCGGCGATGTGGCCATCCGCGACATCGCGCACACCTGGTATCGCCGGCCGCAGGATCTGCCGGCGGGGGTGGACCCGCACGGGCTGGAAGTGACCGCCGGCTACAAGCCGGTGCGCGACAGCGGCACCTTCAGCTATGCCGCCCATGCCGTGGTGGTGGCGGTGGATACCGGCCTCGGCGAGGTGGAGATCCTCGACTATGCCATCGTGGAGGATGGCGGCACGCTGGTGAACCCCATGGTGGTGGACGGCCAGATTATCGGCGGGCTGGCGCAGGGCATCGGCACCGCGCTCTATGAGGAGATGGCCTTCGACAGCGCCGGCCAGCCGCTGGCCTCCACGCTGGCCGATTATCTGCTGCCCGGCGCGCCGGAAGTGCCGTCGCCGCTCATCGAGCACATGCTGACCCCCTCGCCTTATACGCGTTTCGGCGTGAAGGGCATCGGCGAGGGCGGGGCCATCGCGCCGCCCGCCGCCATCGCCAATGCCATCAACGATGCGCTGCGCCCGCTGGGTGCGGAGATGCTGCGCTCGCCGGTGACGCCCCATCGCATCATGGCGCAACTGCTGGCCGCTCGCGCCGGCGAAAGGAGCGCCGCATGAAGCCCGCGCCCTTCCGCCTTGAACGCCCGCGCACCATCGCGGATGCCTGCTCGCTGCTGATGCAGGACGGCGCCAAGGCCATGGCCGGGGGCCAGTCCCTCGGCCCCATGCTGAATTTGCGCCTCGCCGCGCCCGATCTAGTGGTGGACCTCGGCGGCATCGCGGAGCTGCGCCGCGCCTGGAGCGAGCCGGGTTGTGAAGTCTATGGCGCCCTCGTCACCCATGCCGATGTGGAGGATGGCCGCGTGCCCGATGTGGGAGAGAACATCCTGCGCCGGGTGGCAGGCGGCATCGCCTATCGGGCGGTGCGCAATCGCGGCACCATGGGTGGCAGCCTCTTCCACGCCGACCCCGCCGCCGACTGGGTGAACGCTTTGTCTGCTCTCAGTGCCGAGGTGGAGATTGCCGGTCCCGAGGGCCGTCGGCGGCTGGCGCTGGCGGATTTCCTCACCGGCGCGCTCTCCACCGCGCTCGGGTGTGGGGAGATCCTCGTCGCCATCCGCGTGCCGCATGTGCAGGCGGGGGCGCGCTTCGGCTATGTGAAGCACTGCCGCAAGGTGGGCGAGTTCGCCCATGCGGTGGGGGCCGTGCTGGCGGATCCGGCGGCCGGCACCTGCCGGGCCGTGATGGGCGCCATCGACGCGCCGCCGCTGGTGTTCGCGGATGCCGCCCCGCTGTTCGGCGGCGCGATCACCGAGGGCTTCGCCGCCCGCTTCGATGCGGCGGCAGCCGCTGCGGCGCTGGCGGCGGCGGGGGTGGAAGACCCCGTGCGGCGCCACATGCATGCCGAGGTGCTGCGCCGGGCGGCGTTGCAGGCCTCTGCGCTCCTGCCAGAGAAGGCCGCCGCATGAACGCGCCCTTGCGCCATGCCGGGCCGACCGGCCTCGTCACCCTCACCATCAACGGCCGCTCCGTGGCAGCGGAGGCGGAGCCGCGCACGCATCTGGCCGATTTCCTGCGCGATACGCTGAACCTCACCGGCACCCACACCGGCTGCGAGCACGGCGTGTGCGGCGCCTGCACCGTTGAGCTGGATGGGGAGCCGGCCCGCGCCTGCCTCACCTTCGCCGCCGCCTGTCAGGGTGCGCAGGTGCGCACCATCGAGGGGCTGGCGGACGATGCGGTGATGGCCGAGCTGCGCGCCGCCTTCAACCGCGAACACGCCCTCCAGTGCGGCTTCTGCACGCCGGGCATGCTGGTGTCCGCGCGCGATCTGGTGCTGCGCCTGCCGGAAGCCGACGAGCGGCGCATCCGCCTCGGCCTTGCCGGAAACCTCTGCCGATGCACGGGCTATGCGGGCATCGTCGCCGCCATCGCCTCCGTGATCACCGAGCGTCGGGCGCGCGGCATCCCGGCCGCCACGGCCGAGCGCCGATTGGGGCCGGTGGGGGCGCATGCGGGCGTGGATGCGATCCCGTCCGCGCTGGTGGCAACAGCCTCCGCTGCCGTGCCGCTGGTGGCGCAGACAGTCGTCGATCTGGCGGACGATTTCGTGCCGGCGCATCGCTTTGCGCAGGCTTTCGCGCTGGCGTTCCCGCCTGAGCAGGTGGCCGCGCTGTTCGCGGATGTGGAAGCCGTCGCCGCCTGCCTGCCGGGGGCCATCATCGACAGCATGCCGGAGCCGGGCTTCGTGCGCGGCGGCATGCGGGTGACGCTCGGCCCCATCTCCACCACCTTCCGGGGCACCGCGCGGGTGACGCAGGAAGGCGCTTCCGGCCGCATCCGGGGGGCGGGTGGCGATGGGCGCTCCAGCACGCAGGGCGAGATCGCCTATCGCATCCTGCCCGGCGCGGCGCCCGGCACCAGCCGGGTGGAGCTGGAGGTGGGGTACACGCTGAAGGGTCCGCTCGCCCAGTTCAGCCGCCCCGGCCTCGTGCGTGAAGTGGCGGGCCGGCTGATCGCCGCTTTCGCCAGGAACCTGGAGGCGCGCCTCTCCGGGCGCGCCGTCAACCCCGATGATGCGCGGGGGCTCAGCCCGCTGCGCCTCGTCCTCTCTCTCATTGCCGACCGCCTGCGCCGCCTCTTCGCGCCGCGCGCCTGACCTTTGATCCTGTTTTTCCGGCCTCTGAAAACCCCAGTAAGGAGACCACGCATGCCTTTGACCCGCCGCACCACCCTCGCAGCCATGGCGTTTGCCTTCATGGCGTCCAGCGCCATGGCGGCCGATCCGATCAAGATCGGCGTCAATCAGCCGCTCACCGGGGCGTTTGCCGCCTCCGGCACCTATGTGGTCAACGGCGCGAAGATCGCCGCCGACGAGATCAACGCCAAGGGCGGCGTGCTCGGCCGCAAGATCGAGCTGGTCATCGAGGACAACAAGAGCAACCCCACCGAGGCCGCCGCCGTGGCCGAGAAGCTGATCACCTCCGACAAGGTGCCGGTGCTGCTGGGTGCGTGGGGCTCCAGCCTGACGCTCGCCACCATGCCGAAGCTGGAGGAATATTCCGTGCCGATGGTGGTGGAGACCTCCTCCTCCGGCAAGATCACCACCTCCGGAAACCCCTTCGTGTTCCGCATCTCGCCGCCCTCCGCCGTGGAAGCGGAAGCGTTCGAGCCCATCGCCAAGAAGCTCGGGCTCAAGAAGGTGGATTTCCTCGTCATCAACAATGACTGGGGCCGGGGCGCGGCGGACGATTTCTCCAAGATGCTGAAGGCCAACGGCGTGCAGGTCGGCCTCGTGGAGACCATGGACCAGACCTCGCAGGACATGAGCGCGCAGCTCGCCAAGCTGAAGGCGTCGGATGCCGACACCATCATGGTGACGGCCGCCGTGGACCAGCTCACCCTGCTGTTCAAGCAGATGGCGGCGCTGGGCCTGAAAAAGCGGGTGATCACCACCGGCGGCTCGCAGAATCCGGACCAGATCATCGCGCAGGCGGGCAGCGCCGCCAACGACACGCTGCATCTGACCACCTTCCTGCCCTGGTGGCCGGAGAAGACCCCGAATGCGGAAGCCACCTCCTATTTCCTCGGCGAGTGGAAGAAGCGCGGCTTCGAGTTCGCGGGCGTCACGGAAAGCTTCCGCGGCTATGACGGCATCCGCACCATCGCGGCGGGCATTGCCGCCGGGGGCGCGGCCGATCCGGCTTCGATCCAGAAGGGGCTGTGGGCGGTGAATCTGTCCGGCCTCAACGGCCCGATCAAGTTCGAGAAGAGCGGCCCCAAGGGCAAGGAAAGCGGCCAGTCGAAGCCGCAGGTCTATCTCATCGAGATCAAGGACCAGAAGATCGGCCACGTTCAGCTGTGACCGCGCAGCTGTGACGTTTCCCGCCGCGCCCGACAGGCGCGGCGGACCCTGCCGGGAGGCGGACGCCAGACTTTTCCAGGAACACGAAGGACGGGCAGGCCGGATGGACCAATTGCTGCAACATTGCGTCAATGCGCTGGTGCTGGGCGGCACCTACGCGCTGCTGGGCATCGGCCTGACGCTCATCTTCGGCATCATGAACGTGGTGAACTTCACCCACGGTGCGCTCTACACCTTCGGCGCCTACGCCATGTATCTGGCGGCTGTCGGGCTCGGCATCAATTTCTATCTTGCGCTGCCGGTGGCGGTGGTGGCGGGCCTCGTGCTCGGCGCGGCCATCGAGTTCACGCTGCTGCGCCCGCTGCGCCGCTCGGACATCGACACCACCATGCTGGTGATGATCGGCGCCGGCATCATCCTGCAATCGGGCGCTTTGTGGATCTTCGGCGGCGTCGCCAAGGCCATTCCCAACCCCATGCCCGACCAGCCGCTCAATATCGGGCCGGTGTCGGTGGCCTGGGTGCGGCTGTTCGTGTTCGCCGCCGCGCTGGTGCTGATCGGGGTCACGTATCTCACCATCAACCGCACCCGCCTCGGCCGCGCCATGCGCGCCACCTTTCAGGATCACGACACGGCGGCGCTCATGGGGGTGAATGTCTCGCTCATCTACACCGCCACGTTTGCCATCGGCTCGGCGCTGGCGGCGGCGGCGGGCGCGCTGCTCGGCCCGGTGTATGTGGTGTTTCCGCAGATGGGCGATCTGGCGGCGGTCAAGGCGTTCGCCATCGTCATCCTCGGCGGGCTGGGCTCCATTCCCGGCGCCACCATCGGCGGCTTCATCCTCGCCTTCGCGGAGGAGATCGGCGCCGGCTACATCTCGTCCGGCTATCGCGATGCCATGGGCTTCATCATCATCATTGCCGTGCTGCTGGCCAAGCCCACCGGCCTGTTTGCCCGCGCGGAGCGCATCGGATGAGCCGCGTCATCGCCCCCCTCCTGCTGGTCGTCCTCGCCTTGCTGCCGCTCTGGCTGAAGGACCCCTATCTGCTCAATGCGCTGATCATCACCGGCATCTTCACGCTCTGCGCCATGAGCCTCAACCTGCTGCTGGGCTTCACCGGCCAGCTCAGCCTCGGGCATGTGGCCTTCTTCGGCATCGGCGCCTATGTGAGCGCGCTCACCGCGCTCGGCTTCGATGTGGAGCTGCCGTTCGGCCTCGTGCTGGTGGTGGAGCCGGGATCGCCGCTGCTCGGCTTCGTACTGGCGGTGCTGGTGACGGCGCTGTGCGGCTATCTCATCGGCCGGCTCGCCTTCCGGGTGCGCGGGGCCTATTTCGTCATCGTCACCATCTCGTTCGCGGAAGTGGTGCGGCTCGTGGCGCTGAACTGGGTGGACCTCACGCAGGGCCCGCTGGCGCTCACTTCCATTCCCAACATGGTGCTGCCGCTGCCCGGCCTCGGCGAGACGGTCCTGCGCACCAAGATGCAGAACTATTACCTCGTGCTGGGCATGGCGGTGGTGGGCTATCTGGTGGTGGCGCAGCTCGTTACCTCGCGCTTCGGCCGGGCCATGCGGGGCCTGCAGCAGAATGAATCCCTCGCGCTCTCGCTGGGCATCAACGCCACCCGCACGTTGACCGTCGCGGCCACCCTTTCGGCGGCCATGGCGGGGGCGGCGGGCAGCCTCTATGCCCATTATCTGCGGATCATCGATCCCGATGTGTTCCTGTTCTCCTACACCGTCACCATGGTGATCATGGTGGTGGCGGGCGGCAAGGGCACGCTGGCGGGGCCGCTGGTGGGCGGGCTCATCTTCGGCCTGCTGCCGGTGGCGCTGCGCCCGGTGATGGCGCCCGAGGCGCAGTGGATCGTCTATGGCGGTGTGCTGATCGCCATCCTGTTCCTGATGCCGCAGGGCATCGTCCCGGCGCTGGATGCGCTCACACGGCGCCTGCGCCGCGCGCGCCCCGCCAAAAGCGCGCCGGGCGCGGTGGAAGCGGGAGCGAACCCATGAGCATGGGCACGACAGAAGCGGTCCTGTCCGTTGAGCATGTGAGCATGCGCTTCGGCGGCCTCACCGCCATCGCCGATCTGCATTTCGATGTGCGCGCGGGCGAAATCCTCAGCCTCATCGGCCCCAACGGCGCGGGCAAGACGACCGCCTTCAACATCATGACCGGCTTCCTGAAGCCTACGCAGGGCCGGGTGCTGTTCCGGGGGCGCGATCTGGCGAAGCTCCGGCCCAACGACATCGCCATGCTGGGCCTCGCCCGCACCTTCCAGCGCACCAGCGTGTTCGCGGAAGACAGTGTGCTGGACAATGTGCTGATCGGCCTCAACCGCCATGGCGAGGCCTCGCTGCTGGACCGCCTGCTGCCCACCCCCGGTGCCCGGCGGCGGGACAGGGCGACGCTGGCGCGGGCGGAAGCCATCCTCGACCTCGTGGGCCTCTCCGGCCGTGCGCAGGAGAAGGCGGGCTCGCTCTCCTATGGCGAGCAGCGGCTGGTGGGCTTCGCGCTGGCGCTGGCCATCGAGCCGAGCATGCTGCTGCTGGACGAGCCGGTGTCCGGCATGAACGCCTCCGAGACGCAGGCCTTCGTGCGCCTCATCCGCACCGTGCGGGACAGCGGCATCACCATCCTGCTGGTGGAGCACGACATGCCCATGGTGATGGAGGTGTCCGACCGCATCGTGTGCCTCAGCTACGGCCGGCTCATCGCGGAAGGGACGCCGGACGAAATCCGCCGCGATCCCAAGGTGATCGAGGCCTATCTCGGCAAGAGCGCCGCGAAACTGGAACGCAGGGAGGCGGCCCATGCTTGAGATTTCCGATCTATTTTGCGGCTATGGGCAGGTGTCCGCCCTCAAGGGCATCTCGCTGAAGGTGGGCAAGGGCGAACTGGTGGCGCTGGTGGGGGCGAACGGCGCCGGCAAGTCCACCACGCTGCGCACCATCTCCGGCCTCGTGAACGCTCGCTCAGGGACCATCCGCCTCGATGGGGTGGATGTCACCCGCGCCGGGCCGCAGCGCATGTTGCAGATGGGCGTGGCGCACTGTCCGGAAGGGCGGCGGGTGTTCCCGCACATGAGCGTGGCGGACAATCTGGCCATGGGCGCCTATCTGCGCCCGACCGATGCCGCGCTGAAAGCCGATTACGCGCGCATCTATGATGATTTTCCGCGCCTTGCGGAGCGGCGGCACCAGATGGCGGGCACGCTGTCCGGAGGCGAGCAGCAGATGCTCGCCATCGGCCGGGCGCTCATGTCGCGGCCCCGGCTGGTGCTGTTCGACGAACCCTCGCTGGGGCTGGCGCCCAACATCGTGGAGCAGATGTTCGCCATCATCGGCGCCATCCGCGACGCCGGCACCACCGTGCTGCTGGTGGAGCAGAATGCCTTCGCGGCGCTGGAGCTGTGCGACCACGCCTACTTGCTGGAGACCGGCCGCGTCATCAAGGCGGGCCGGGGCGCGGAACTGATCGACGACCCTCATGTGCGGGCCGCCTATCTGGGCGGCTGAGGGGCGTTCCGCGCCACGTCTGCCGGCTCAATAACCGGCGTCGCGGGAGACGAGGCCCAGCGGCGGGCGCTTCTCCTCGACGGCGGCCAGATTGTCGAGGAACACCTCCACCGCGCGGCCATCGGCCTCCGACCCCTGCCAGGAAATGTGCGGGGTAAGGCGCACGCGGCGCTGGTAGAGCAAGGGATGGTCCGCGGGCAGGGGCTCCGGCTCGGTCACATCCAGCGTGGCCGAGGCGCCGGCATCGCCCGCCAGCCATGCCATGAGCGCGTCATGGTCCACCAGTTCGCCCCGTGCCACATTGATCAGGTGCAGACCGGGCTGCGCCGCCTTGAGCAGGTCGGTGGAGACCATGTGCCGGGTGGCGGGCGTGAGCGGCAGGGCGAGCACCAGATGCTGGCTGGCAGCCACTACCTCCTGCGCGCTGGCGCTGAAGCGCACGCCGTCCTCCGGCGCACCCGCAGAGCGCCGGAAGGCGACGACATTCATGCCGAAAGCCCGCGCCCGCACGGCGACCGCCCGGCCGATGGTGCCGAAGCCGAGCAGGCCGACGGTCCTGCCGTCGAGCCCGCCGAAGGGGAAGGCCTCCATGGGGCGGATGCCGGGGCGGGCGAAGGCCTGCGCCAGCTTGCGTTCGGCTTCCAGAATGGCGGCGAGCACATATTCGGCGATGGCGCCGGAATTGGTGCCCCGGCCGCATGTCACCAGCGGGCAGTCGAATACCCAGGCGGGATAGACATCCATGCCGGTGGAGATGGAATGGAAGTGGCGCACGCGGCCGGGCCAGCCGGCGGGCGGGCTTTTGGGCGCATCGCGCCAGCCCACGCCGGGCCGGGTGAGGATGGTATCCACGCCCTTCGGGACCACCCACGGCGATGCGCCGTCCTTCAGGTCGAGCACGCTGCCCACGTAGGGCGTGCCGGCCAGTTTCCGGCCGGCGGCGCCGACATGGCTCCAGACCCTGCGCCTGCCGTCGGCGGGCGTTGCCGGTTTCGCCGAAGCCTTGCGGGTGGGGGATTTGGGAGCTGCTGTTTTGGGCGCGGCGGGTTTTGCGGGTGCGGGTTTGGCCGGGGTTGGTTTGGCTGGGGTTGGTTTGGCCGGGGCGGGCTTGCCTTCCGCCATCGCATCGGTTGCCGCCCTGGGCGTGCTCTTCCGTCCCTTGGCGCTGGTCTCGCCGGCCTTGGTCCCGCTCGCCCTCGTCATCGCCTGCGCATCCGCTCATCCTGCCGCCCGGTGCGGCTCGGGGAGGGATCATAATGGGAAAGATGGCATCCGTAGAGCACCCGCGCGGAAAGGCTGCGGCGCCCGCCCTGCGCAGGGTGCATACGCGGGGCGGGCGCTTTCCCTATTGAGCGCCCCCCGCGCCGGAGGGCATGTGCCTCAGCTGGCCGAGGCCAGCACGGTCAGGCTGTCCCGCATGAAGGCGGACGAGGTGACGTCGAAGAACAGGTCGAAGCCCGGCCCGCCCGCACGGTCGGAGCGCACCACGATGCAGTCCATCTGCGCCACGCGGGTCTGCGCCACCCGGCCGGGCAGGAAGCGCTCCAGCCCCAGATCCACCGGGCAGGTCATGGACATGAGATGGAAGACATCGGGCCCGCCGATGTGAAACCAGGCCCATGTCTCCTCCCGCAGGGCATCGAAGCCCTTCCGTACGTCGGTGGCCACCTGCCAGTCGGCGCGCAGCTGCTGAATGCCCTCGGGGTGTTCGGGGCTGCGCGGCAGGAGCAGGATATCCTCGCTCCCGAGGCGGACGGCATCGACGTGCGCGCTGACGGCCGCCCGGCAGTTGGATTGGGGCAGCGCCAGCCCGCGTGCGGAAAGCCAGCCGCTCGCGCCCCGTCCCTTGAGGCCGAGCCTGTCGCAGGCGGTGAGATCCCGAAGGGTCACATCCAGCCCACCGGAGGTGGCCGGGACGAGGCGCGCGGGGGAGGGCACGTTGGGGGGCGCGTAGCTCAGCCCGAGCGGTGTGCGCCGTTTCGCCATGGCCTGCACGTCAGATCTCCTGCCGCTTGTTTTCGGGATCATAGAAATGGGGCGGCACGATCCGGGCATCGATGGACGTGCCGCTGCGCGCCTTGATGATGATCGCGGGATCATGTTCGGCGACGGTGGCCGGCACGAAGGCGAGGCCGATCCATTTGCCCACGGTGGGCGAGAAGACGGTGGAGGTCACATGCCCCACAGCCTCGCCGTCCTTCAGGATCAGGCAGGATTCGTCGGGGTGCGTGCCGGCGTGTTCGCCCACCGTTTCCGGCAGTTCGAACCCCACCAGACGCCGCCGCGCGGGCTGGCGCCGCAGCAGCTCGGTGGAGCGCTTGCCGATGAAGAAGGGCTTCTTCATGGACAGCGCCCAGCCCATGCCCAGCTCATCGGCCGTGCTCACCGCATCGGTGTCCTGCCCGATGATGATGTGGCCCTTCTCAAGCCGCAGGATGCGCGAGGCTTCGAGGCCATAAGGCTTGAGGCCGAAGGGCTGTCCGGCCTCCATCAGCGCATCCCAGAGCGCTTCGCCGCAGGATTGCGGCGTGTGCAGCTCGAAGCTCAGCTCGCCGGAATAGCCGATGCGCATCACCCGCACCGGACAACCCGCGAGGGTTCCGGTGACGCCGCCCAGGAAGGCGATGGCCTGGGGCGAGACGTCGAGGCCCCCCATGGCTTCGAGCGCCTTGCGGGCCAGCGGGCCGGTGACGTTGAAAGCGGAATAGGCCGAGGTGACATTGTGGATGTCGACGTCGAGGCCCCATTCCACATTGTGCCAGCACATGTCGGCATAGATGCGGTCCACGCCGCCGGTGGTGGCGGTGACGTAATAGAGATCCTCCGCCATCCGGAAGGCCACGCCGTCGTCGATCACCGTGCCCATCTCGTTGAGGGTCAGGCAATAGCGCACCCGGCCCACGGGCTGCTTGGCATAGCTCATGGAGCAGAAGCGATCGAGGAAGCGCCCGGCATCGGGGCCGTGCAGCTCGATCTTGCCGAGGGTGGAGACGTCGAGCACGCCCACCTGCTCCCGCACCAGCTTCACTTCCGCCGCGATGGCCGCAGCGCGGGTGGACGTGTCGCCATAATAGAGCGGCCGCCACCAGGCACCGGCGGTGGTCATCTGCGCGCCGGCCGCCAGATGGCGATGGTGCAGGGATGTGTGGCGGTAGCGGCTTTTCTGGATGCCGGCCAGCACGCCGAGCCGTTCCGGCCCGAAGGGCGGGCGGGAGGTGGTGACGCCGATGGCCGCCACCGTGCGGTTCGTGGTCTCGGCGACGATGCGCGCGGTGGCCAGCGCCGAGTGGCGGCCCTGAGAAGGCCCCATGCCCACCGTGGAGAAGCGCTTGACCAGCTCCAGCTCGCTATAGCCGGCCGCTACCGCGCCCTTGATGTCCTTGATCTGAAGGTCTTCGTCGAAATCGACGAAGTCGCGGCCCTTGGGGTGGGGCAGAAGGGGCAGGGCGATGCTGCTGAGTGCCTGCTCGTCATCCGCCGGCACGTCCACCGGCCGGCTGCTCAGGCCCAGCGCCTCGGCCGCAGCGGCGCCTGCCCGCCGTCCACCGGCCAGCACCGTGGGCAGCGCGAAGGCACCCGCGACCGAACCGGCAAGCGTCATGTGCGCCGGCAGGTTGGCGATGGTGAACTGCGCGGAGGTGTCGTCATAATTCAGACGGGCGCCGGCCTGCAGCGCCAGCTGATAGGCCGGCGTATAGGCGCAGGACACGGTGAGCAGGTCGCAGGCGATGCGCTCCGCCTTGCCGCCGGAGGCGCCGATGCGCACTGCGCGCAGGTGCTTGTTGCCGGATGTACCCTCGGCCTCAAGGATGGTTCCGCCGAGGATGATGCGCACGCCCTTCGCCGCCAGAGCAGCGGCCAATGCGCCGTGGCGCTGCGTCGGGCGCGGATCCACCAGTGCGGCCAGTTCAACACCGGCCTCCACCAGATCCAGCGCGACCCGATAGCCGTCCCGGTTGCCGGCGAACACCACGGCGCGCTGTCCGGGGCGCACCGCATAATGGCGCATCATCCGCTGCGCGGCGGAGCCCATGACGATGCCCGGCAGGTCATTGTTGCGGAACGGATGCGGCTGATCGAACGAGCCGGTACCCAGGATCACTTCCCGCGCCCGCACCTTGTAGAGGCGGGTGGCGGTGACGACGGGGATCCAGTTGTCCGCGTACCAGCCGTTGGCCACCGCGTCGGTCAGCACGTCGATATTGGATGCGGCCCTCACCTGCGCGATGAGGTCGCGCAGCAGAGCGGCGGTGGCCTCCGGCCCGTCATCGAAGCGGGCATAGGTGAGCGAGCCGCCAAGCTCCGGATTGTCGTCCACGATGAGCACGCGCGCACCGGCTTGCGCCGCCTCCAGCGCGGCGGACAGGCCGGCGGGGCCGGCGCCCACCACCAGCACGTCATAGAACAGGTTCACCTTCTCGTAGCGCTGCTCGGGCAGCGCCACATCCACCTTGCCGAGGCCGGCCTTGCCACGGATGAGCGGCTCCCACACCTTCAGCCAGGCATTCCTGCCGGGGCCGAAGAAGGTCCGGTAATAGAAGCCCACTGGCATGAAGCGGCCGAGACGGTCGAGGATGGCGTCGAAGTCCCAGTCGAGTGAGCCGTTGACGTTCTGGGCGCTTGCCTCGAGGCCGTCGCGCAGCCGGAACACGTCGGCAGGCACGTTGGGATCGCTGCCCACCTGCACCAGCGTATTGGCTTCCTGCGCCGCCATGGTCATGGCCGCGCGGGGGCGGTGATATTTGAACGAGCGGGAGAGCACCCAGGCACCCGAAGCCATGAGCGCGCTGGCGATGGTGTCGCCGGCAAGGCCCGTGAAGCTCTTGTTCTCGAAGCGGAAATTGAGACTCTTGCTGCGGTCGATCCGTGTGCCGTAAGGCGCGGGCAGGCGCATGCTCATGGCATGATCTCCTTCGGCGTGATCTCCTTGGGCGTGATCGCCTTGCCGTGGAGAGCGGCCGGCTCATAGGTCGCCACGATCTCGTCGGTCACGGTGTTCCGCTCGGCGATGAAGAAGTAATTGGACGGCGTGTGACGCCACCATTCCCGGATCACGCCCGGCGTGTTGTCGAGCTGGAACATGTGGCGCGACCATGCGGCGTCATCGGCCGTGTCGGGGTCGATGGGCGGGCGCACCGGGCCGAAACAGGTGAATTCGCTGCTGTTGCGTGGCCCGTTGAAGGGGCAGTTCATGATCTTCATGTGAGGCGCCCTAGTGGCTGGCCGCCGTCGCGCCCATCTCGTTGATGAGCGAGATGGTCTCGAAGCGCTTGAGGCTGAACGGCTGGAGGATGTCGGCCACGCGCTCGCGTGCCACCGTCTCCGCCATGTACTTGCCGGCGACGGGGGTGGCCTTGAAGCCCCAGGTGCCCCAGCCGCAATCCAGCCAGTAATTCTTCAGCGGGCTGGCGCCCATGATGGGGGTATAGTCCGGCGTCATGTCGGTGATGCCGGCCCATTGCCGCAGCAGCTTCACATTGTGCAGGAAGGGGAAGAGCTGCACCGCGCCATGGGCGAGCTGCTCCTTCAGATCCAGCGTCGAGCGGGTGGCGGCCAGCTGATAGGGATCCGAGCCGCCGCCGATGACGATCTCCCCGCGCGAGGACTGAACCAGATAGGTGTGCAGGTTGGCGGACGACACCAGCGTGTTGAGGAAGGGCTTCAGCGGCTGCGTCACCATGGCCTGAAGCGGGAAGCAGCGGATCGGCAGCTCAATACCGGCCATGCGCGCCACCTGCTCGTTGAGGCCGCCCGCCGCCTGTATGACCTGGCCGACCCTGATGGTGCCGCGATTGGTGCGGATGGCGGCCACCCGGTCGCCGGCGATGTCGAAGCCCTGAACCTCGGTGCGCTGGTGGATCTCGACCCCGCGCCCGGAGGCCTGCGCGGCATAGCCCCAGGCCACCGCATCATGACGGGCGGTGCCGCCATCCTCATGCCACAGGCCGCCCACCACCTCGTGCTGGCCGCCCATGTCCATGTTGAGGTGGGGGCACAGCTCGCGCACCTGCTGCTGGTCCACCACGGAAATGCGGGTGCCGTTGTGGCGGCCCATCTCGGCGCGCAGATGGAAGGAGCGCAGCGTCGAGTCCGAATGCGCGAGCGTGAGCTGGCCGCGCTGGGAGAACATGACGTTGAAGTTCAACTCATGCGACATGCTCTCATAGAGCGAGACGGCTTCCTTGTAGAAGCGGATGGACTGGTTGGTGATGTAGTTGGAGCGGATGGTGGTGGTGTTGCGCGCGGTGTTGCCGCCCGCCAGATAGCCCTTCTCCAGCACCGCCACGTTGCGGATGCCATGGTATTTGGACAGATAATGCGCCGCCGCCAGCCCGTGCCCGCCGCCGCCGATGATGGCCACGTCATAGCTGCGCTTGAGATCGGGCGTGGGTGGGATGTCGCGGGTGGGGACGTGATCGCCCGGCAGCCCATATTTCAGCAAAGTCAGAGGCATGGACCGTGCCGCCCTTCTCGCGTGTCCAGAAACATGGCGGCGATGGTCATCCGCGGCGCGGGCGGCGGCAAACGACTTATTCGGGTGCGGTGACGTCGATTATTTTATGCGCCCCGTCGTCGCGGGCACGTGCGGGGCGCGCCTCCCCGGAGGGCATCTGGCCCTCTCCGGCGTCGGAAGCCGTGCTTTGAAATACGGGAACGCTCTATCAAAGAGTTGGAGTGTTTCTGTGTTTCCATGAAACACTGAAACGCTCTAGCCAGCCGTGGACAGGGTGGCCCGGTTGATGGCGGTCGCGGTGCGGAACAGGGCCGTCTGGAGCCGCGACTTCGCCAGCTCCTCGTGCATCACCGCGAGCCGATCGGACTCCTCGATGTCGCGGGCATGGATCGCCTCGTACATGAGCTTGTGCTGGCGGGCGGTTTCCGCCATGTGCGCGGCGATGTCCTCGTCCGGATGCGCCGGGGTGAACTCGCTGCGCTCCACCGTCGAGAAGCAGGCCCGCGCGAGCCGGATCGTCACCAGCAGCATCTTCTCGTAAAACGCCTCGAAATAGATGTTGTGGGCGGCCTCGGAGATGCGCAGGTGGAACTCCACATTCAGTTCCGAGCGCTGGAGGCCATCGGCGGTCTCGATGCCCTCCTCGAAGGCGATCATGGCGGCCCGGATGCGCTTCAGGTCCGCCGGCGTCCGGTTCTGGGCCGCGAGGCGATGGACCATGCGGCTGGAGATGAGCAGGGCATCGTAGATCTTGGGCATCTCGTCGAAATCGAGCGGCGCCACGCGGGCGCTGCGCCCATCCCGGATCACGAGGTCATCCGCGATGAGCTGGATGATCGCCTCGCGGATGGGCGTGCGGGAGACGTTGATCTGCTCCGCCAGATCCGCTTCGTCGATGACCGAGCCCGGACGCAGTTCCAGCCGCAGGATCGCCTCGCGGATGGTGTCGTAGATCTTGCTGCCGCCACGGACTTGCTTGGCCACTGAAACGCTCCTCATCGCAGGACATCCGGTGTCGCATCCTGCGGCAGGGGACACCAGGGGTACCGATCAGGGTGGTTATCCGGCGTTGGCGACCGGCAACCACCCTGAGGCCGGATGTATCATGCCTCCGCAGTAGCCCGGAACATGCAAGGCCACCACGCTAGCGCACGAGGATGGCCTCGACCTCGACGCTGAAATCCGTGAAGGACGATTGCACCACGGACCGGGCGGGCGGCGGGTTGCCGATGTATTCGGCATAGACCCGGTCGAAGACCGCCTTGTTGCTGAGATCGGTGAGATAGGCGAGCACCTTCACGCAGTCGGTCTTGAGATTGTAGCCGGCGGCCTCGGCGACCGCTGTCAGGTTGCGCATCACCTGATGGATGTCCTCCTCGAACGGCCGGTCCTTCAGGCGGGTGCCGTCGGGGAGGCGCGGTGTCTGGCCGGAAAGGAACAGGAAGGTGCCGCTGGCCTCCATGGCCTGGCTGTAGGTGCCGGCCGGCGGCGGGGCGGAGGGGGTGACGATTGGCCTGATCATGCGGTCTTCTCCCGGCTGTCGGTGCCGAAACGGTTGCGGAAGGCGGCAACGTCCATGTTGCCGCCTGATAGCACAACCACGGCGGTGCGCCCGTCGAGCGTGAGACGGCCAGAATTCAGAGCCGCAAAGCCCACCGAGCCGCCCGGCTCGACCACCAGCTTGGTCGCTTCGAACAGAACGTCCACAGCCGCTATCACATCCGCATCGGTGACGCTGAGCCCGCCGGCCAGATTGGCGAGATTGACCGGGAAGGTGATCTCGCCGGGCATCTGGGTGACGATGGCGTCGCAGATGGACCTCGCATCCGGCTTGTTCGCGGTGCGGGTGCCGCGTTCGAGCGAGATCCTCGTGTCGTCGAAACCCTCCGGTTCGACGCAATAGACGGCGGTATCGGGCATGAGCGCCCTGATGGCGGTGGAGATGCCGGCGATGAGCCCGCCGCCGCCGACGGGGCAGAGCAGGACATCCGCCTTCACGCCGAGCGTCGAAAGCTGCTCGGCCACTTCCAGGCCGATGGTGCCCTGGCCGGCCATGATCATCTCGTCATCATAGGGCGGCACCATCACGGCGCCGGTTTCCCGCTCGATCTGCTCGGCAATGGCCTTGCGGTCGCCGGTGTGGCGATCGTAGAGGACGACCTTGCCCCCGAGGGCGCGGGTGTTCTCGCGCTTGAGCGCAGGCGCATCCTCCGGCATCACGATGGTCGCGGGAACGCCGAACGCCTTCGCGGCCGCCGCGACGCCCTGCGCATGGTTGCCGGACGAGAACGTCACCACACCGCGCCGCCTTACGCTCTCGTCCAGCGAGGCGATCTTGTTGAACGCGCCACGGAACTTGAAGGAGCCGGTGCGCTGGAGATTCTCCGGCTTGAACAGGATGCGGCCGCCCAGACGCTGGTTGAGCTGCTCATATTCCAGCAGGGGCGTGACCACGTGGTGGCCCTTCAGGCGGCTGGCGGCTTCGGTGATGGTGTCGAGCGTGATCATCGCGGAGCAAAAATCCCGGTGCAGTCGAAATGGGGGAGAGGCGAGGCTATTTCGCCACCGTTCGGCGCAGGCCCATGGCCCGCTCCATGATAAGGACGATCAGCAGCGTGCCCAGCACCATGATGGCGGAGACCGCAGCCACCAGCGGATCGGTCCGGCTTTCCACATAATGATAGAGCGAGACCGGGAGCAGCTTCAGCTGGGTGCCGGCGATGAACAGCGAGATCACCACCTCATCGAAGGACACGATGAAGGACAGGGCGCCGGTGGCCACGAGAGCCGGCGTCATGAGCGGCAGGGTGATCCGGCGGAACACCGTCAGCGGGTGCGCGCCGAGCGTGCCGGCGGCATCCTCGACGAACATGGGCAGCGTGCCCAGACCCGTCAGCAGGACGCGTAGCGCATAGGGCAAAGTGATGACCAGATGGCCGAGGATCATGCCCGGCCATGTGCCCACGAGGCCCTGACCCACGAAGATGATGAGAATGGCGAGGCCGAGCACGATGCTGGGCAGCAGCAGCGGCGCGGTGAAGATCGAGATCAGCGTGTCGCGCCCCACGAAGGTCGAGCGTGCCAGCGCGACCGCCGCCGGGGTGGCGATCAGCAGGGTGAGCACCGTCACGTAGAGGGCGAGCAGGAAGCTGTTGCGAAACGCCTCCAGCATCTCGTCATTCTCCAGCAGCGCGACATACCACTTGGTGCTCCAGCCGGATGGCGGCCAGGAGACGTAGGCATCGGCCGAGAAGGAGATGGGAAACACCAGCAGGACCGGCGCCAGCAGGAAGGCGAGGATCGCGGCGATGGCCAGCAGCTGGAACGTTCGGATCAGACCCTGAAGCATCATGGACCCCCGGATCATTCGACGATCTTGGACAGGCGGCCGTACAGCACCAGAGCGGCGCCGAACACCACCAGGATGAGCACGGAGAGGCAGGCGGCGAGCGGCCAGTTCAGCGTCACGATGGCCTGGTCGTAGATCTCCGTGGCCAGCAGCGATACGCGGCCGCCGGCCAGCATCTTGGGCGTGATGAAGCTGCTCACCGCCAGCACGAAGCACAGCAGGCAGCCGAGCAGGATGCCCGGCAGGCTGAGGGGCAGGACCACGCGGCGGAACACCGTGAACGGACGGGCGCCGAGCGTGCCGGCCGCCTGCTCCAGCGTGGCGTCCAGCTTGCCGAAGCCGGACAGCAGAGACAGGATCATGTAGGGCATCAGGATCTCCACCATCCCGATGATCACGCCGGTCTCGTTGTTGATCAGCCGGGGCGGGGTGAAGCCCGAGGCGCGGATCAGCGACGGCAGCACGCCCTGATCGCCGAGGATGACCATCCAGCCATAAGTGCGCACCACCGCCGAGATGAGCAGCGGCGAAATGCAGACCACCACCAGAAAGGCCTTGAGACTGCCCTCGCGCCGGCTGACGAACAGGGCGAGCGGATAGGACAGCAGCAAGGTGATGATGGTGATCAGGATGCCGAACCACACCGTGCGTCCGACCATCGACCAGTAATAGCCGTCGCCGAACAGGCCGAGCCACGTCGAGACGGTGATCCCCTCTTCCAGCGATCCGGTCGATGAGGCCGCCCGGAAGGACATGGCGGCAAGGTTCAGAACCGGCACCATGAAGGCGACGATGTTCACCAGCAGGATGGGCAGCAGGCAGGCCAGAACCAGCTTCCTGCCGAACGGGTTCTCGTTGACGCTGACCGTATTCATCGTTCGCCGTCCGCCGCGAAGGTGAGCGTATCCTGCTCGCTCCAGTGCAGCAGCACTTCCGCGCCGGACTGGAACGGGTCGCCGGCCGATGTGGTCGCCTTCTCCACCAGAATGCGGGCGCCGGCCGCCTCCACGGAATATTGGAGGGTGTCGCCGATATAGGTCACTTGGCGGATGGTGCCGGCGAGGACGTTCTCGTGCTCTGCCGAGGGAATGGCGCTGCCGCTCGCCACGAGGCCGATGCGGTGTGGGCGGACCATGACCAGAACAGGGGCGCCCCGCGCGCCCGGCCGGGAGGCGCGGATGGTCATGGAGCCGTTGATGTCGATGGCACCGTCGCTGCGCCACGTGCCCTTGAGCCGGTTGATGCGGCCCACGAAGTCCGCAACCATGGGGGTTGCGGGCGTCTCGTAGATTTCGTGCGGTGTGCCGATCTGTTCGAGCCGCCCCTTGTTCATCACCACGATGCGGTCGCAGATGGCCATGGCCTCGGTCTGGTCATGGGTCACGAAGATCGTGGTCATGCGCAGGCGCTGCTGGATTTCGCGGATCTCGTTGCGCATGTCGTCGCGCAGCTTGGCGTCGAGGTTCGACAGCGGCTCGTCGAGCAGCAGGATGTCCGGCTCGAACACCAGCGCGCGGGCCAGAGCGACGCGCTGCTGCTGGCCGCCGGACAACTGGCGGGGCTTGCGGTCCCCGACGCCGTTGAGGCGCACCATCGCCAGCGCGCTTTCCACGCGCTTGGCGATCTCATGCTTGCTGTGCTTGCGCATCTCCAGCCCGAACGCGACGTTCTCCGCCACCGTCATGTGCGGGAACAGGGCATAGGACTGGAACATCACGCCCATGTTGCGCCGGTAGGTGGGCAGGCCCGTGACGTCATGCCCGCCCACCAGAATGCGGCCCGAGGTGGCCGCCACCATGCCGCTGATCATGCGCAGCGTCGTGGTCTTGCCGCAGCCGGAGGGGCCGAGCAGCCCGAGCAGCTCGCCCTGGGCAAGGGAGAACGAGAGGTTCGACACCGATGGGTCGAATGCACCGTAACGCTTCTCCAGGGAGTCGACTTTCAGATACAATCTCGCTTCGCCGCCGATGCGACGCCCCTAGCCAGAACGAATGATCGGGATGCTGCCGCCTCAGCTCCGGGTCAGCACGTTCCTGCGCCACTGCTCAGTGATGGCATCGCGGAACTTGGCCACTTCCAGCCAGTCGATGTTGATCATCTTGGACATGCGTTCCGGCGTCACCGCCGTGCGCGCGAGCGCCTCGGGGGAGAGGGGGGCGTCGCGATTGGTGGGGGCGTAGGGCAGGGCCTCGGTGAAGGTCGCCTGCGTCTGGGCGCTGAGCGCATACGCCATGAATTCCAGCGCTGCATCCTGCTGGGGCGCGTTGTTGACGAGGTTGATGGTGTTGATCTGGAACACAGAGCCCTCGTCCGGAATGGATGCGGCGATGCGATCGGGCGTCTGTCGGGAGAAGGTCTGGATGCGCGCGTTATAGCCCACGCTCAGGTCCGCATTGCCGCTCGTGACCGAGGCATAGCAGTCCGGCTTCGGCTCCCAGGACTGCACCAGCGGCGCCATCTCGCCGAGCAGCTTGATGCCCTTGGAATAGTCGCGATAGTCGGTGCCGCCGGCCAGCTTGTTGGCGACGAAGGTGAAGCCCATGCCGACGGCGTTGGGCGGGGCATCGAGGGTGATGCGGCCCGCGTGCGCCTTGTTCCAGAGCTCCTTCCAGGAGGTCGGCGCGCTGGCGAATTTCTTCGGCGAATAGATCATCGCCACATTGTCGAAGGTCACGGCCGGACCGGGCATCCCTTCGATCAAAGCGGTGGGCACGAGCTGCTTCATGACCGGCAGCACGTCCGGCGTAACGGCCTTGTAGAGGTTCTCGTTGGCACCGGCCTTGGCCACCACCATGTCGAGGATGCAGACGTCGAGCTGGGGCGCGGCCTTCTGCGCGCGCAGCGTGCCGAGGTTCTGGGCGGAGGTGGGGAAGCCGACGTAATTGACCCGGATGGACGGGTTCGCCTTCATGAAGGGCTCGATCACCGTCTTCTTGTAGATGTCCTCGAAGATGCCGCTGTAGGCGGCGACCGTGATCCGGCGCTCCTGCGCATGGGCCCGGCTGACCCACGGCATGGCGAGGCCCGCCGCACCCGCCGCACCGAGAACAAGAACCTGTCGCCTGCTGTGCTTCGCCATCGTGCTTCTCCGAATGCTCTAGGAAGGATTTTTTGAGCGCTGAGGCTTATGGCCTCCCGGGCCGAGGGTCCGGGAGGGAGAGGCAATCGGTCAGACGTTGCCGGCGAAATCGGGATAGTTGGCCTGCACATAGGCAGGGCTGAACTTGCCCGACTTCAAATCTTCCGCGATGGCCGCGTCGCTGCGTTCGGTGGGCGCGCCGTAGCCGCCCGCGCCGGGCGTCTCGAGCACGGCCACCGCGTCTTCCTTGAGGACGATGCAGGACGCCTTGGGGGCGAGCATGGTCTGATCGCCTTTGTCGGCGGCCAGATAGAAGCGGCCGCTCGCGCCATCCGAGCCGCCGAACAGGCCCCACGGCTTGTGCCGGAAACGCTCGCCCACGCCGTTGAACTCGCAGGTATGGCCCACCGGCCGGATGCGGCGGCGGATGCCGAGGCCGCCGCGATAGCGGCCGGCGCCGCCGGTGTCCTCGATGAGCGCATACTCCTCGACGCGCAGCGGATATTCCAGCTCGATGGCTTCCACGGGCAGGTTGGAGGTGTTGGTGATGTTCACCTGAACACCATCCTTGCCGTCGAAGGTCGCCCGTGCGCCCATGCCGCCGCCGAGCGTCTCCAGATAGACGTAGAGCTGACCGGTGCGCGGATCGATGCCGGTGAACACCGCGCTGGTGTTCGCGCCGTTGGCGGCGGCGATCACCCGCTCCGGAATCTGCGGGGCCAATGCACCGAAGACGCAATCGACGATGCGTTGGCAGGAGTTGGCACGCAGCGCGACGGCGGCGGGGGCCACGCAATTGGCGAACGAGCCGAGCGGTGCGCGGATCTCGATGGCGTCGAAGATGCCCTGATTGTTGGGCACGTTGGGATCGAGCAGAGCCTTCAGCGAGAAGCAGACCGCCGAACGGGTGATGTTCAGCGTCATGTTGAAATTGCCGGGGACCTGCGGATCGGTGCCCTCGAAATCGAACAGGATGCGGTCGCCGGTCTTCTCGATGCGCAGCACGATCTTGATGTCTTCGGTGCCCGCGCCGTCGTCATCCATATAGTCGGTGAAGGCGAAGACGCCGTCGGGAAGGGACTGGATCGCCTTGCGCATGCGCATTTCGGTGCGCGCGACAATCTCGGAGAAGACGGCGGTGATGCGGTCTCCCCCATGCTCGCGCACGATGTCCTCCAGCCGCGAGACGCCCAGCTTGCAGGCGGCGATCTGGGCGTTGAGGTCGCCCTTGCGCTCGTCGGGGAGGCGCATGTTGAGCAGCAGGAGGGTCAGCAGGTCCTC
The DNA here is from genome assembly GCF_014635325.1 of Azorhizobium oxalatiphilum. Taxonomy (GTDB): domain Bacteria; phylum Pseudomonadota; class Alphaproteobacteria; order Rhizobiales; family Xanthobacteraceae; genus Azorhizobium; species Azorhizobium oxalatiphilum. The sequence continues at coordinate 813,083 of NZ_BMCT01000001.1, forward strand.
GTCCAGCACGCCCTTCGAGAACAGGCGCATGATCGGGATGCGCAGGCCTTCCTTATAGATCTCGTTGAGCCCGCCGGACATGGAGCCCACGGCCGCCCCGCCCACATCCGCGTGATGGATGATGTTGGCGACGAAGCCGATCAGGCGCTCACCATCGAAGACCGGCATGGCCAGATTGATATCGGGCAGGTGGGTGCCACCGGCCACATGGGGATCGTTGGCGATGAAGATGTCGCCCGGCGAGATATCGTTGCCGAAACGCTCGATCAGCGTGGTCATCAGGCCGCGCATGGAGGCGAGATGAATGGGCAGCGCCATTTCCGCCTGTACGATCAGGCGGCCCTGCGCATCGGCGATGGCGGTGGAGTGGTCGTGCCGCTCTTTCACATTGGTGGAGAAGGCGCTGCGCATGATGCTGATGAAGCATTCATCGGCGATGGACTTCAGGCCGTTCCAGGTGATCTCGAGCGAGATGGGGTCGATGGCAATCTGGCTCATTTCGCGATTTCCATGATCAGGTTCAGCGCGGCATCGACGGTCACGGTCGCCCAGGGCGGCACGACCGTGGTGGAATCGAGCTGGGTGATGATGGCCGGGCCGGCGAGGACGGTGCCGGCCGGCAGGCCCGCCCGGTCATAGAGGGGGGTCGGCACGGGGCCACTTTCGTCGAACCAAACGTCCTTGGTGTCGAACGCCTCGGCCCGCTCGGTGGGAGAGAGGGTCATGGACTGGCTCTGCGGCAGCTTGGCCAGTGCGCGCAGGCGCACGTTCACGATCTCGATCGGCGCCTTGGCGTCATAATGCCCGTAGGAGCGCTCGTAGGCGGCGAAGAAGGCCGCCTGCATCGCCTCCGGGGCGGGCAGCACGATGGCGTCGGCGCCGCTCGCCACTTCCACGGCCAGCTCGTAATTCTGGCCGACGTAGCGCATGTCGAGCGAAAGCACGAGACGGGTCTCGATGGCGCCGTCCGCCTCCTCGGTGAGCCACGCCTGCCCCTGTGACGCGAGGCTTGAGACCACCGCCTTGACGTCGTCCATGTCGGGTTCGACACGGGCGCGGCAGCTCACCACGAAATCCTCCTGCAGGTCGGAGAGGATGAGCCCCTCTGCGCACAGGATGCCGGGCGCATGGGGCACGATGATCTGCGAGATGCCGAGCGCGCGCGCCACGTCCGTCGCATGCAGGCCGCCGGCGCCGCCGAAGGGCATGAGGGTGAACTTGCGCGGGTCGTACCCCTTCTCGATCGTCACCGCGCGGATGGCGCGGACCATGTTGGAGGTGACGATGCCGACGATGCCGAGGGCGGTCTGTTCGATGCCGAGGCCGAGCGCGGTGGCCAGCGGTTGCACCGCCGCGACGGCGCGATCGCGGTCGATGGTCATGCCGCCGCCCGTGAGTGTCATAGGCAGGCGGGCGAGGATGACATTGGCGTCGGACACGGTGGGCAGGGTGCCGCCGCGGCCGTAGCAGGCCGGGCCGGGCACCGCACCGGCGCTGTCGGGGCCGACCTTCATCAGGCCATCGGGGCCGAGCGAAGCGATGGAGCCGCCGCCCGCGCCCACGGTGTGGATGTCCACCATCGGCAGGCGGATGCGGAAGCCGGAGATGTCGCGGGTGCTGGCGATGGCGGTGCGGCCGTTCTGGATCAGGCAGACGTCGGTGCTGGTGCCGCCGATGTCGAGGGTGATGAGATCACCGAGATCCGACATGGCACCGGCCCCCGCCGCGCCGACCGCGCCCGCCGCCGGGCCGGAGAGGGCGGTGCGCACCGGAAACTGCGAGGCGCGGTCCACCGACATGAGGCCGCCGCTAGACTGGAAGATGCCGAAGTCGGCCTTCGGCGCCACCGTGGACACCTCCGCCTTCAGCCGGTCCATGTAGCGGCTCACCTCCGGCTGGAGGAAGGCGTTGATGAGCGTGGTGGAGAAGCGCTCGAACTCTCGGAATTCGGGCTGCACCTCGCTCGACACCGACACGAACAGGTCCGGGAAGGCCTCGCGCAGTGCGGTGGCGAGCCGCGCCTCATGGGCGGGGTTCAGGAAGGAGAACAGCAGGCAGACCGCGATGCCCTGCACGTTCTCGGCGCCGCGAATGTGCGCGATCAGGTCCTCGATGTCGCCGTCTGTGAGCGGACGGATGATCTCGCCGGACGGGCCGATGCGCTCGTCGATCTCGAAGCGAAGCGCGCGCTCAGCAAGGGGGGCGGGGGCATCGAGCTGGAGGTCGTAGATGTGGGGGCGGACCTGACGGCCGATCTCCAGCAGATCGCGGAACCCACGCGTGGTGACGACCGCGACCTTGGCGCCTTTGCGCTGCAGAAGAGCATTGGTTGCGACGGTGGTTCCATGCGCAAAGCGGACGATGTGCTCGGCGTTGATGCTGTATTTATCGGTCAGCTCGCGCAGCCCGTGAATAACGGCGCGCGACGGATCATCCGGGGTGGACGGGCGTTTGTGGATGAGGACGCGACCGGTATCGATCTCACGCGCCGAAAAGTCGGTAAACGTCCCGCCAACGTCGACGCCAACCACCCATTTTTCATTGGAAGTCTGTGCAGTGTTCATCTCGCCTGCCTGCTGGTTCAACCCGTCCCGGCGCTAAGTATCCAAACGGTATACTAAACAATGCGGCCTTCAAGCCCAAAATCGGATCGCTGGGAGCTTAAGTTTGGTGCACCGCAACCCTCGGCCATCGAACTGCCTGGCCCTATCGCCTGGGCCATCGACGGCGATCGGCGGTGCACGGATCCACGGCAGCGGGCGCGTGCGAGCGCTAATCTTTTAGGCGCTCAATATCCGGATCCTGCCTCGCATCCGGATCACGTCACCCGGCGGGTGCAGGGTCTTGCTCGATCCGGTGAGCCATGCGCCGGACGGTCTTCGCGGCGCTCTCATGGTCCCGGGAGACTTTCGAAGTATGGCTTGTGCCGAAGCGCGCCCAAGCAATAGAATCCGTGCCAGTGACCCCGTTTTTGTTTCTGGCGGCCCCGGTTGATGCGAAACTTGCCCCCCTTGAGCGGCCTCCAAGCATTCGAGGCGGCGGCCCGCCATCTGAGTTTCACGGAAGCGGCGAAGGAGCTGAATTGCACGCAGGCAGCCGTGAGCCAGCGGGTAAAGGCGCTGGAAAGCTACCTGTCGCGCACGCTTTTCATCCGCAAGTCCAATACGCTGCAGCTCTCCGAGGTCGGCGAGGCCTATCTGGCGGGCGTGACCGAGGCACTCAATCTGGCCGCCGCCGCCACCGAGGGCCTGCGTGGCCGCAAGGTGCCGCGGACGGTGGCCATTTCCGCGCCGGTGTCCTTCCTGACCCTATGGATGGCGCCGCGTCTGGAGCATCTGGTGGCGGCGTGTCCGAAAGCCGAGGTGCGCCTCAACAGCGCCATCTGGACCGACCCGAATGCCGAGATCGCGGATGTGGTGGTGGAAGTGCGCGATGTGGCCGAGGTGGATCCCGCCTGCCCGCATCTGCCGTGCGAGCGGCTGGATCTGGTCTGCACGCCGGCGATGGCCGAGGCGCTTGGCGCCATGTCCATGCAGCGGGTGCTGCGGGAGGCGCGACTGATCCTCATTCAGGGCCGGCACAACATCTGGCGGCGCTGGGCGGACGAGATGGGCGTCAAGCTTGACGGCGAGATGCCGACGCTGAAGGTGGACAATGCCGTGACCGCGCTGGAGATCGCCGCACAGGGGCTTGGCGTCACGGTGGCCTATTCCACCTATTCGGAACCCTATGTGGCCGCGGGCCGGCTCGCCCGCATCGAAGGGGCAGGGCTGAACACCAGCCTGTGCCATGTGCTGCTGGGGCCGCCCGGCCAGCCCACATGGCATCCGGCGCATGGTGTCTTCAACTGGCTCAAGGCGGCGTTTGCCGCGCCCTGAACGACCTCGTCCGGGTGCGGCGAGGTGCGGATCCTGCCGGCGCGCATCGCCATCAGCGCAGTGAGAATTCGCGCTCGAGGCCGATACCGAGCGTGAACTGGTTGGTGCCGCCCAGAGAGCGGGTCACTGGGCTGTCGGCGGCGTCGCCCGCAAGCCGGTAATAGCCGCCGAAGAGCGTGGTCGTCCAATGATCCGGAAGCGCATAGGCGAGGGACCCGACCAGCCCGCTGGTGGTGAGGCCACCGGCGGGCGCGAATGCCGAGAGCGAGGGATTCACGAGACTGGTTACGGGCGACACGCCGAACATGGTGTTCATGGAGGTCCGGTCGGCGAAGTCCAGCCGTGTCCCCAGAGAATAGGTGAAACTGCCGGCCTCGTGCACCCAGTCGACGCCGAGCTTGCCCGTCAGCCCATCGCCTGCACTGACGCCTTGCCGGAGTTCGGCCCGGACCCGGATCGCCTTGTCCAACGGCCAGAATTCCGCAAACGCGCCAAACTCCGCCGACGAGCCATAGCCGGGCAGCCCGTACAGCACATTGTCGCTCCGCGACGCACGAAGGGAGGCGGTCGGCCCGATGGAGATGCCGCCGAACTCGAACAGGGGGATCGAGAAGTCATCATCCGGCGCGCCGAACGTCGCGGGCTCTCCCGCGCGCCGGATGTCGAAGCTCGGCGAAAAATCCAGACTGGTTTGCTTTGCGCCCGGAAAGCTCGGAGCCACTGCCGTTTGCAGGCCGATGGTAATGATCCATCCTTCGCCGAGCGCCTCCTGCGCGAAGCTCGGCCCGTCCGCAAGCAGGAAGAGGGCGAAGGCGAGGAGCAGGGGTCGAAGCACGCGCGAGCCTTTCAGTCTTCGGTTTCGGCCACCCGCGACACCTTGATCGCGAGTTTCCGGATGCGGTGCCATAGGCTGCGTTCGGTGATGCCGAGGCGTTCGGCGGCGCGCGCCTGCACGCCGTTGGTCTGTTTGAGAGCCTCCAGTACGAAGTCCCGCTCCAGACGCTCCAGCTCCGCGTCGAGATCGGAGGGCAGGGCGCCGGAGGCGGCCACGCTCCCGCTCTCCGGGCCGAACAGCAGCAGGTCCCTGGTTTCCACCATGGACCCGTGCGCGACGATGGCGGCCCGCTCCATGCAGTTCTGCAGCTCGCGGATGTTGCCGGGCCATGCATAGGCCTTCAGCGCCTCCAGAGCGGCGGGGCTGAGGCCGGAGATGCGCTTGCCCATCTCCCGCGCCGCGTGCGCCAGAAAATGGGCGGCGAGGAGGGGGATGTCGTCGCGCCGTTCACGCAGAGCGGGCAGCGTGATGGGGAAGACCGCCAGCCGGTAATAGAGGTCCATGCGGAATTCGGCGGCCGAGATCGCCTTCTGGAGATCCTTGTGGGAAGCGGCGACGATGCGCACGTCCACCTTCAGGCTCCTGCTGCTGCCGACCGGTTCGAAGGTCTGCTCCTGGATCGCGCGCAGAACCTTGGCCTGAACCGCCAGCGGCATGTCGCCGATCTCGTCGAGAAACAGCGTGCCGCGATGGGCGGCGCTGAAGCGGCCTTCCCGGTTGGCGGTGGCGCCGGAAAATGCCCCCTTCACATGGCCGAACAGCTCGCTCTCGATCAGCGTCTCGGGGATGGCCGCGCAATTGACGGCGACGAACGGCAGGTCGCGGCGCGGGCTGTTGTAGTGAATGGCGCGGGCGATCAGTTCCTTGCCGGTGCCGCTCTCGCCGTGCAGCAGCACGCTGGCCCGGCTCTGCGCCACCTCCCCGACTTGCCGGAGCATGTCCTTGAAGATCGGGCTCTCGCCGATCAGGGTGTCGAAGCGGTAGCGTCCTTCCAGCTCCGAGCGCAGCCGCGCATTCTCGCTGACGACGGCGCGAATGTTGAGCGCCCGCTCGATGGTCGCGACCACGTCGTCGGTGTCGAAGGGCTTGGCCACATAGTCGAAGGCGCCGTCCTTGATCAGATCCACGGCCCCCCGCACGGTGGCATAGGCAGTCATGATGATGACGGGCAGGTCCGGCCGGCCCTTCTTCAGGGCCACCAGCAGTTCGCGTCCGCTCATGTCCGGCATGCGCAGGTCGGTGAGGACGAGGTCCACGGCATGGTCCGCGCAATGGCTGAGCGCCGCCGCCGCGCTGGTGACGGCGGCGGTCTCGAAACCGCGTTCGTTCAGCGCCGCCGCGAGCACCTCGCCGAGCCTTGCCTCGTCGTCCACCACCAGGATGGCTGATCCCATCTCATCGTTCTCCGTGGGTCGGTGCGGGAACGGCGCCGACGGTAGCGGCTCCGGTCCCGGCCTCAGCGAGGGGCAGGCGCAGGCTGAAGATGGCCCCGCCATTGGGCGCGTGCCGGTAGGCAATGGTGCCCCCATGGGCCTGCAGGGTGGTCTGCACCTTGGCGAGGCCGAGGCCGGTGCCGTGGGCCTTGGTGGTGATGAAGGGCTCGAACATGCGTTCGCGCATGTCGTCCGGTACGCCGGGGCCGTTGTCCTCGACCTCGACCACGGCCATGCCGTCGCATGCCGAGAGGCGGACGATGACGTGCCCGTCCTTCGTCGCGGCATCCATGGCGTTCAGCAGCAGATTGAGGATGGCCTGATAGAGGCGGTCGCCGTCGCCATCGACCATCAGGGGACGGTCGGGGAGGACGAGCGCGCTGGTCATGCCGCGCCGGGTCAGCTCCGGTGAGGCGAAATCGAAGACGGGCCGGACCACGCTGGCGCAGAGGTCCACCGGGCGCCGCTCGCACTGGATGGGGCGCACATAATCGAGCAGGTCCGCCACCATGCGCTCAATCCGGTTGACCTCGTCCAGCACGAAGCCGAGCAGGCGGTCCTCGGCGGGCGCGGGGGCGCTGCGCTTGCGCACCAGTTCGGTGGAGGTCTTGATAATGCCGAGCGGATTGCGGATCTCATGGGCAATCACCGCCGCCGCCTCGCCCAGCGTGGCGAGCTGCGCCCGGTGGCGCATGGTGGCTTCCAGCGACCTCAGGGTTTCCAGCTGGGCTGTCATGGCATTGAAGCCGTTGGCCAGCTCGTCCATCTCGCGGCCTCCGGGGCGCCGGATGCGCACCTGATAATCGCCGTCCGCCACCGCCTTCAGGCCGGCGCTGAGATGATGCAGGGGCGCGCTGAGGCGGCGCGAAATGGCGACGCCCACGGCGAGGGACAGCAGGCCTGCGATGGAGGCAAGAGCCAGGAACAGCCACCACGTGCCCAGCCGCTCGAAAACGGCGGAGGCGCCATCGAGGCGGCAGACGATGATCCCCACCAGCCGGTTGCGGTTGTCGCGCAGCGCGGCATAGGCGACGGCCGGCCCGGTGCCGAACATGTCGCTCTGGCTGACACTGTCCGTACCGTTCCGAAGTCGTGTGATGACATCCGGCGGCACGGTGACGGTGCCGCCGCTGCCGTGCATCATGTCGCGGGCGGCCGTTCCGCCCTCGGTGACTTCCACCAGATGCACTTCCAGCGATCGGATGCTGCCGGGCGCCTTGAAGAACTTTTCGTCCAGCAGGTCGCCGACGAAGAGGAAATAGTCCGAGCGCCCGATGTGCAGGGCCTGCACGGCGCCGACCATCATGACGGGCTGGCCGCCGGCCCTGGCGAAGAAGATGGACGTGATCTGCTCGCGCGGGAGGGGCTGGGAGACTTCCAGCTCGCCATTGGCATAGAGGACGGTGCCGGCGGCATCATACAGGCGGACATAATCGTAGCCGACCGAGGTCAGCAGGTCGGCATAGGCTTCGAGCGATGCATTGTCCTGCGTGAGGCTTGTCGTGTTCTGTGAGAGGGCGGCGGCGATGATGGAGGTGGCGTGCCGGGTTTCGTCCTGCGCATCGACCGCCTCATAGGCCATGAACTGGGCGATTTCGCCGATCCATTGATCCACATTGCGCTCGAAGGCGCGGGACATGGTCTGCGCGGCGATGAAGCTCGCGATCAGCACCGGGGGCACGCTCACCATCAGAAAGGACAGCGTCAGCTTCGGCCGCAGCCCGAGCCGCGACCACCAGTTTCGGGAAGCACGGGCTGGCATGCGCCCTCAAAGTCCGGTGCTTCCGGCGCCGGGCGCGCAGCGCGGCAGGTCCACGGGCGCCCGCCGCCATTTGACCCTTCGCCCGAAGGTCTCGATGCCGACGAAGCCGGTCACGTCCAGCGTGTCCCGCTGGCGCTGGCGGATGGCCACCTGATAGCGCGTGCCACCCTCGGGGTCGTAGATCCAGCCGCCGTCCATCTGATCCCCATTCCGATGCAGGCTTCCGATGACCGCGAGGCCGCAGAGCGGACGATCGCGCAGCCGTGGGTCAGGATTGTGATCATCGCGGGCCGGCTCGCCATCGTCCAGCGGGGACTTCAGCCAGACGATGACCCCGCAAAGCCCTTCGCCGCAGGTCCGGAACTCGATGGCCGCTTCCCCATCATCGGTTAGCCAGGGGCCGGAAAATTCGCTCCCCGGGGCATAGGCGATGGTGGTCAGTTTCAGCAGGAAGGTGATGGTGGCGATCATTCCGTGCATGGCAGGTCTTCCTCGGCGCAGGCGCGGCTGGAGGTGTCCTCGGCGGCGGCGATGACGAGGACACCCAGGCAGATGAGCAGGATGCCGGTGGCCGGCAGCCAGCCGATCCGCTCGCCGAAGAGGGCCCAGGCCCCCAGCGGCACCGTTACGTAACTCAGGGCCGTGAGTGGAAAGGCGCGCCCGAGCCCGGCCTGCTGAAGGATGGCGATCCAGAGCACGTAGGTGATGAGATAGCTCAGGGCGGCCACCCAGACGGATGGCATCTGGAAGGCCGCGACGAGCAGCGCGCCATCAAGCGGCAGCCGGTCGAGATCAAGCGCCGCCGCCTTGAAGGCGAGCTGCGTGCCCGTATCGGCAGCGAGGAATGCGATGAGGAGTGGCACCGCCACACGGAGGGAAACGGAGCGCGTCATGCCGTTGCCTTCCGTGCCCGGTGGGCGCGCAGATCCGGATCCCAGCGCGGGAAGGACAGGAGGGGAGCGGCCAGCCGGACGGCGCCCTGAAGGAGGGGATTGCGGTGCTTCACCATATGGGTGGAGGGCCGCAGCGCGCTGCCAAAGCGCAGCTTGGACGCATAGGCGGTCTGTCCGGTCTGGAGATAGCGGCGGCCGATGCTCTGGCAGAAGCGCACGTTCTCGACCCAGCTCAGTGCATAGAGGTCGTGCTCGCGGGCGAGCGGGTAGCGCATGCCGAGAAACTTGTCGATCACGCGGTCAGTTTCGATGAAGAGCAGGTTGAAGGCCGCGAGGACGCCCGCGACACGATAGCAGGCGAACGCGACCTGCCCCGGCATCTGGCGGGAGAGCCGCGCGAAATAGTCCTGCGGCAATTCCTCGAAGGCGCCGTAATGGACGTGGCTCTGGGCGCGGGTGGAGGCGTAGAGATCCGCGATCTCAGCTTCCAGCCCCTCGATATCGCTGCGCCACTCGACGCTCACGGCGTCCTTCCGCTTCAGCTTGCGGCGGATGTCCTTCCGGGTGGCGGAAGACAGGCGCGCCAGATAGGCATCGAGAGTGCGCGTGTCTTCCAGATCGAGCACTGCAAGCGGCAGGCTGTTGATGGGGGCGTAGCCCGCCGCTTGCAGGATCGGGCCCACGCGCGCGAAGTCGCTTTGCCCGATGTCCTTGAATGCGATGGCCGCAGCGCCGCGCTGCCGGGCCTCGCGCTCGATGCCGGTGATCAGGGCCCCGAGGGCCGCGCCCCGTTCCGCCTCGGACAGGCGCGGATGAACCGCCAGCGGGCATTCCTCGGAGAAAGGCGAGCCCACGCCGATCAGGCGCCATTCCAGCAGCCCCGGAAACCGGCGTTCGATGCCGTCGCACGCCCTGCCCAGCCATCCCCCCTGAAGGGGCGTGTCCAACCGGTATCCGACCTCGAACAGGGGCGCGCCCGCCGCGAAGCCGCGCGCATCGTCCACACGCGCGGCGGACAGGCGGAAGGCCGGCGGCGTGCCGATTTCGCAGGCTCTCAGATAGGCCCAGCCCTCCGCCTCGCCCGGCCGACAGGCGGACCAGTCGTGGCGCGGCACGTCCGCCATGCCGGAAACGACCCGGCCCGATGAGGGAGCCGCGCCGGCCGTCTCCGACGCGCGGAGCATGGGCAGCGCCGTCTCACGCCACATGGCAGGCGGCTCCGGTGGTGGGGACAGCGATCGTCTCGTGCGGCCGCCGATCCTGCCGCACGGCAGGGGGGATGGCGGTCGTCAGCGTGGCGATGAAGCTCACCACGCGCTCGGTGACGAGATGGCGCTGCCGGTCGAGCGTCACGAGGTGGTAGCTGTCGTCGAGGATCAGGCAGTCCACGGGGCCGCCGAGGCGGGCCTGCAGCAGGACGGCATTCTTCAGGCTGGCGATGTCGTCATGCCGCGCGTGGACGAGTAGGGTGCGCTGGCGGATGGTCGGTAGCAGTGGGCGGATGGTGGCGACGAGACGCCATAGCTCCCGCAGGGCGGGTGCGGGCGTGGCGGTGAGGCCGGCCACGCCGGAGTTCTGGCGCAGAGCCCGGACGATGATCGCGCGGATGCGCTCGTCCTTCACCCCGTAAGGCTCGCGCTCTTCGAACTGGTAGCGCCGGCCGATGGGGGTATCGATCAGCAGTCGCAGCAGGAAGCTGTACCAGGGGATCGACCAACCGTCGTAGCGCAGCGTCGGTGCCAGCATGATGAGGCCGCGCACCCGCTCGGGCTGGCGGGCTGCGAGCAGAGCCGCCAGCACCGCCCCCATGGACAGGCCGCCGACGAGGACGGTGTCGCAGCTCTGCTCCAGCGTCGCGAGGGCTTCCAGGACGCTGTCGTACCAGTCCTCGAACGTGGTCGCGGTGAGGTCGTCGGCAGTGCCGCCATGGCCGGCGAGCTGGCAGCACAGCACCGTGTGTCCGGAGGCGCCGAGCGCGCGGGCCACGTCGCGCATTTCGATGGGCGTGCCTCCGAGGCCGTGGATGAGCAGCACGCCCACCGGGCCGCGTTCGATCATGAAGCTGCGATCAAGGATGGCCATGTCGGGTCCCACAGGCTGCCGGCGACGAGCGCGATGCCCGCCATGACGAGAACGGCGCCGGCATACTGGCGGCGGTTGATGGGCTCGCCGAGCACCAGATGGCTGGCGAGCATGATGCCGATGATGTTGAGGCTGGCGAGCGGGAAGGCGATGCCGAGCGGGGCGATCATCAGCACGCGGATCCAGATGGCGAACTCCGCGCAATAGATGGCGATGCCGAGCAGCAGCCAGGGCGCGCGGAACAGGGCGACGAGGAAAACCCCGAGGTTGGCCGGCCGAGGCAGGGTATCGGCACCCTTCTTGAAGGCGAGCTGCCCGGTGACGTCGCAGACCACGGAGAGGGCCAGGAGGAAGAGCATGCTCATTGCAGCACCTGCGCCATGTGCCGGAGAATGCGCAGATTGGTGTCGCCATTGATGGCGGCGCCGGTGAAGGTGGAGATGCGCCGCTGGGAGCGGTCGCAGAAGGCGAGGAAGCGGCGCCACGGGCCGAGCCCGTCAGCTGCCGAATAGTCGCCGCAGACGTCCATGCCGGCGATGGGGCGATGGCGCGCGAAAATGCTGACGGCCTCCAGCACCAGAGACAGGCTGAGGCTGCCCTGATCCCAATTGGTCACAGCCTCCTGACGGGACAGCACGTCCTTGTCGAGCGTGACCCACAGCGGGGCATCCGGCAGGCGCGTGGCGATGGTCTCGATCTGCGCGGGCCAGTCCCCGCCCGACAGGCCGGGCCACGCGAGGCCCCGCCCGCCGGTGCCGTGCGGCGCGCTCACCCCATGGGCGCGGAACGCCGAGCCGGCATAGGCGGTGGTGCCCCCGTGGAGCGGGTGGACTTCCAGCCGTCCCTCGCGGATCGGCCGCAGCGCCGCGCCCTTGGCCTGCGGGGTGCGCAGGTCCTCGCTGTCGGGACCGAGCGTGATGATGCGCAGCACGTCGGGGCGCTCCAGCGCGCGGGCCACCCAGGAGCCGCAATTGAGACTGGCGGGCAGGCGGATCCAGTCGGGATGGTTGTCGAAATGGATGATGCTCACGGGGGCGCCGACGCGCTCCACCAGCTTCAGCGTGAGATGGTGGAAATCGCCGGAGCCGATGAAATACAGATCGCCGTTCCGGTGGGGGCCGAGCTGGCGGTCCAGCGCGCGGAGCGCGGCCTTTTGCGCCAGCAGGCGAAGCTTCGGGGCGAGGGCGCGGGCGGCGATGAGATCGCCACCCGCCTGCGCACACGCGGCCACGAACCCGGGCTGAACCGCGAGCGATCCGTCGAGGTCTATGACGCGGGCGCGCATGACCGTCACCGGGGCGTGACGCGGGTGAAGAGCTGGTCGAGCAGCGCCAGCGCCATGTCGATCTCCGCATGGGAGATGGTGAGCGCCGGCGCAACGGTGATGACGTTCTTGTGGTAGCCGCCCACATCGAGCACGAGGCCGTAGCGCTCGCCCTGATAGTCGAGGTCGCCCTTCATGCCCTCGTCCGACATCAGGTCCACGAGCTTCTTCGACGGCGTGTAGCTGTCGTGCGGCTCGCAGATCTCGATGCGCAAGGCAAGACCGAGCCCGTCCACATCGCCGACGATGGCGTGCTTCTTCTTCAGCTCCTTGAGCCCTTCGAGGAAGTGCGCGCCCTTCTCCATGACGCTGGCGCCGAAGCCGTCCTCGTTCATGAGCTTCATGGCTTCCAGCGCCACCGCCGTGCCGAGCGGATTGGCGTTGAAGGTCGAGTGCGTGGAACCGGCGGGGAAGACCTGCGGATTGATCAGCTCTTCACGCGCCCACAGGCCGGACAGCGGGTTGAGGCCGTTGGTCAGCGCCTTGCCGAACACCAGCACGTCCGGCTGGACACCGAAATGCTCGATCGACCAGAGCTTTCCGGTCCGGTAGAAGCCCATCTGGATTTCATCCACCACCAGCAGGATGCCGTGCTTGTCGAGCACGCGCTTCAGCTCCGGGAAGAAGTTGGCGGGCGGGATGACATAGCCGCCGGTGCCCTGGATGGGCTCCACATAGAAAGCGGCATATTCCGACTGGCCGACCTTGGGGTCCCACACGCCGTTATATTCGCTCTCGAACAGGCGCTCGAACTTGCGCACGCAGTGGAGGCCGTATTCCTCCTTCGACATGCCGCGCGGGCCACGGAAGTGATATGGAAACTCCACGAACTGCGCGCGCTCGCCGAAATGGCCGTAGCGGCGGCGGTAACGGTAGGACGAGGTGATGGCGGAGGCGCCCAGCGTGCGGCCGTGATAGCCGCCCTCGAAGGCGAACATCAGGCTCTTGCCGTTGCTGGCGTTGCGCACCAGCTTCAGGCTGTCCTCGATGGCCTGCGCCCCGCCCACGTTGAAATGCACGCGGCCCTTGCGCCCGAAGCGTTCCTGCGCGCCGACCGAAATCTCGGCGGCAAGCTCGATCTTCTCGCGGTGCAGATACTGGCTGGCCACCTGCGGCAGGCGGTTGAGCTGGCGCAACATGGCATCGTTGAGCCGGGGATTAGCATATCCGAAATTGACCGCCGAATACCACATCTGCAGGTCGAGGAACGGCTTGTCCTCGTCGTCGAACATGAACGAGCCTTCGCAGCGCTCGAAGATCTTCGGGAACTCGGTGTAATGCACGGTGTCGCCGTGCGAGCAGTAGGCGTTCTCCAGCGCGAGGAGGCGCTCGCGCTCCTCGGTGACGGTGTCGGGAGCGTCGGCGAGCAGCAGGTTGCGATCAAGCATGGAGGGTCTCAGGTCGGCGGCCGGACTGGCCGGGGGTGGGGAGCGGGGAGAGGGAGGAGAGCGGCGTGCGCGCGAGCCAGGCGAGGGCATCCTCGAAGCCGGCGATGGGCTGATGGGGCAAGGCGTGCTCGCGGCAGAAGGCGGCGAGGCGGCCCTTGGCGAGCACGAAGTCGGCATGCCGGGCGAGGCAGAAATCCGAGCGCCCGTCGCCGACGAGGATCACGCGGCGGGCCATCTCGCCGGCCGCGAGGCACTTGCAGGAGCCGTTCGGGCAAGCGGGCGTCTGCGATCCGAATTGCGCCTCCCACCGCCTGCCGCCGAGGTGCAGGAGACGGTTGGCGCTGAAGGGCAGCCGCGTGCCGCCGGCAACCAGAAGGGTGCGGATGAAACGGTCGAAGCCATCCGAAATGACGGACACGCTGGCGCCCGCTGCCAAGGCGGTGCCGACGAAAGCGGGAAAGGCCGGATCCAGCCGGATTTCGGTCAGCGCGGCGTCGATCTCAGTGGGGTCGGCGTCGATCAGGCCCACCTGCCGGCGCAGGCATTCTCGGGTCGTGATGGCGCCCCGTTCCCATTCCGCTTCGATATCGTGCCAGGCAGGTGCGGCGAAACGCTCAAGGATGAAGTCGGTGACGTCGACAGGGCAGATGGTGCCGTCGAAGTCCAGGGCAAAATGCCAATCCATGAAGAGGGCCTCAGATTTTCCCTCTCCTCATCGCAAGTCGTGTGCCAATGAATAATTGTCTGATAAATAAAGGTTTTTAAAATATGCAGATACGGCTGAGCCGCCGCGAAACGGGGGAAGCTCCAAAAAATGTAGCCCCGCTCATGGCCGCGCGGCAGGGGTTGATCGCGTAGGGGAATGATGGAGATGGGGAAGGCCGCAAGGCGGTCTCCCGGTCCCCCCGTGCCGGACGACCGGGGGCGGCAAAATCATCCTGACCTTGCGTCGTGCCCGACCGCTAGTTCGCGACCAGCACCTCGGCATGCTCCAGCGAATGGGCGATCGCCTCCGGCGGCGGGGCGTCGCTGACAAAAATGTCGATCGCGGACCAGCCGCAGACCTGGATCAGGCCGTGCTTGGCGTATTTTGAGCTGTCGAGCAGCAGCATCACGCGCTCGGCGAGCGGGATCATGGCGCGCTTGAACTCGGTCTCGAACATATCGAAGTCCAGGCATCCACGCCCCGCCGATGCGGCGGCGACCGACATCACGAACAGGCCCGGTGTGAAGCGCGAGGCGAACTCGATGGCGGATGCGCCGACGAGGGTGCGGTCTTCCGCCCGCAATTCCCCGCCCGGCAGGATGATGCGGTGGTGCGGGCCGGCCGACGACAGGATCGAGGCCACCTCCACCGAGAAGGTAATGGCGGTGAGCCCGCGCCGCCGCGCCGCCAGTTCGCGGGCGAGGAAACAGGAGCTGGAGCTATTGTCGAGCAGGATGGTGGCCCCGTCCTCGATCTGTTCGGCGGCGGCCGCCGCGATGCGCCGCTTGGCGCCCGCCTGCTGCTGGAGGCGGCGCTCGAACGGGGCTTCCCACGCCATTTCGTTCAGCCGCACGCCGCCGTGGAATTTCTCCACGATGCCGCTTTCCGCAAGGGTCTTCAGGTCCCTGCGGATGGTCTCGTCGGAAACCTGGAAGTGGTCGGCAAGGTCGAGAACGGTGCTCGCCTGATTTTCCCGCAGCCAGCCGATGATCTGCTGCTGCCGCAACGTCTGGGACATGGGTCGTGATCCTCAGGCCGCGAGCGCGCGGCCGGTGTTGGCGTCGAACAGGCGGGCGCGGGTCAGGTCGAAAGACAGCGAGACCTGCGCACCGCTCTCGGGCACGTCGGCGACCGGCATGCGGGCGGTGATCCGGTCCTGTCCCAGCATGATCTCCGCCAGCGCCTCGGAGCCGATAAGCTCCGTCCGCTCGACGATACCGCGCGCCATGCCGGGGACGGAATGGGGATGGACGTGGATTTCCTCCGGCCGCACGCCGAGGAACACGTCGGGATTGGCCGCATCGGCGTCCAGCACCATGCTGAAGCTCTCGTGATCCAGCCTGGAGCCTGTGCCGTCGGCCTTCACCGCGCAGCGCAGCAGGCTCATCTCCGGCGTGCCGATGAAGGTGGCGACGAAGGTGTTGGCCGGGCGCATGTAGAGCTCCATGGGCGCGCCCACCTGCTGGAGGCTGCCCTGCGACAGGATCGCCACGCGGGTGCCGAGCGTCATGGCCTCGATCTGATCGTGGGTGACATAGATGACGGTCAGCCCCAGTTCCTTGTGCAGGCGCTTCAGCTCGCCCCGCATGCGGGTGCGCAGCTTGGCGTCGAGATTGGAGAGCGGCTCGTCGAACAGGAACACCTTGGGCTGGCGCACCAGCGCACGGCCGATGGCGACACGCTGGCGTTCACCACCGGACAGCTCGTTGGGCTTGCGCTCCAGCAAATGGGTGATGTGCAGGATCTCGGCCGCCGCGCGGATGCGGCGGTCCACCTCCGTCTTGCCGAGGCTGGTGGTCTTCAGCAGGCCGAACGCCATGTTGCGATAGGCCGTCATATGCGGATAGAGCGCGTAGGACTGGAACACCATGGCGATGTCGCGCTTCTGCGGCGCGGCGTGGGTGACGTCCGCCCCGTCGATGAGCAGGCGGCCGGCGGTGATCTCCTCCAGCCCCGCGATCATGCGCAGGGTGGTGGACTTGCCGCAGCCGGAAGGGCCGACCAGCACCATGAATTCCTTGTCCGCGACGGTGAGGTCCACGGCATGGACGGTGGGGCGGCCATTATAGGCCTTGCTCACGCCCTGGAGAATGACTTCGGCCATTGATCCGATCCTTACTTGAGCCCGGCGTGCATGAAGCTGTCGACGAAGCGGCGCTGGAAGATGACGAAGAGGAGCAGCAGGGGCGAGACCACCACGACGGTCGCCGCCATCAGCCGGGTCCAGTCGGCGCCGCTGTCGGACTTCGCCAGCAGGCCGAGGCCGATGGGCAGCGTGCGCACGTTCTCGCTGTTGTTGACGAGCAGCGGCCACATATAGTCGTTCCAGTGTGTGACCACGGTGATGATGCCGAAGGCGATGAGCGTCGGCTTCACCAGCGGCAGGTAGACGTGCCACAGGATGCCGAGATGCCCGCAGCCGTCGAGGCGGGCGGCATCCGCCAACTCGGTCGGCACCTGCCGGAAGGACTGGCGCAGCATGAAGGTGCCGTAGCCGGAGGCGACGAAGGGCACGATCATCGCCGGCAGCGAATTGAGCAGGCCGAGCTCCCGCACGGTGACGAAATTGGTGAGGAAGGTGGCGTAGATCGGGAACATGATCTGCAGCAGGAACAGCGTGAACAGCAGGTTCTTGCCGGGAAAGGTCTGCCGCGCGAAGGCATAGGCCGCCAGCGTGATGGTGACGAGCTGGGCGATCAGGATGCCGCCGGTCACGAGGACCGAATTGACCAGATAGATGCCGAACGGGGCCACCGAGAGCGCGCCGGGATAGTTCGCCCATTGCAGCACCTGCGGCAGGAAGCCGGCGGCGGGATCGAACACTTCCGTGCGCGTCTTGAGCGAGGTGACGAGGATCCAGACCAGCGGGCTCAGCCAGAGCAGCGCCAGCGGGACCATGACCACGTGCAGCCATCCGCGCTTCAGCGCAGCGAGGCGGAACGGCTGGCGGGCCTCCTGCGTGAACGGCAGCGTCTTGGCGTCGGTCTGGCCGTGAAGTGTGGTCATGCTCAGCGCCCCAGATAATGCACGCGCCGCCCGAAGACGGTGGCGATGACGGCGATCAGCCCGCCGACGAACAGCAGGAGGACGTTGGCGAGCGTCGAGGCATAGCCCACGTCCTGATACTGGAAGCCGTTCTGGTAGATGTAGAAGGTCAGCACGTTGGTGGCATCCGCCGGCCCGCCGTGGGTCATGACATAGACGTAGTCGAAGATCTGGTAGGAATGCAGCAGGCCGATGATGATGACGAAATAGAGCGTCGGCGAGATCAGCGGCAGGGTGATGTGGATGAGCCGGTTCCAGGCGGAGATGCCATCGAGCCGGGCAGCCTCGTAGAGGTCCGAGGGCACGAGCTTCAGCGCGGCCAGCAGGATCAGCATGAAGTAGCCCGAATACTTCCACACGCTCATCACCATGATGGCCGGCAGCGCCCATTTGCTGTCGTAGAGCCATGCGGTGTCGGGAATGCCGATCAGCGACAGCCCCTTGTTGATGGGGCCGTAGCTCGCGGAATAGAGGAACACCCACACCATGCCCGCCGCCACCGATGGGATCATGACCGGATAGAAGAAGGCCGAGCGATAGATGGCCATGCCGCGCAGCTTGCTGTCGAGCGCCACCGCCAGCAGCAGGGCGCAGGTGATGGCCAGCGGAATGGTGATGACGGTGTAGAAGGCCGTGTTGCCGAAGGCCTTCCAGAACAGCCGATCTTCCAGGAGGCGCTGATAGTTTTCCAGCCCCAGCCAGATGATCTTGCTGTCGCCCAGCACCACGTCGTGGAAACTGAACCAGATGGAGCGCAGGATCGGCCAGTAGGTGAAGGCCGCGAGGAATGCGAGCGAGGGCAGCAGCAGCAGATAGGCGAGGCCGGCCTCGCGGATGCGGGCCGAAAGCGCGGTACTGATGACCATTCGCTCATCTCCATTGGAAGGAAACCTGCCCGCCACGGTCGCGGCGGGCAGGGGGCTGGTTGAGGATCAGCCGCGACGACGCAGCAGGCGCTGGATCTCGCGGTTGGAGGCATCGTTCGCCTCCTTCAGCGCCGCGTCCGGCTTGATCTCGCCGGCCAGCGTACGGTCGAGGGCGCTTTTGAGATATTCGCGCACCTTGTGATAGCCGGGCACCTGCAGGAAGGCGCCGGCATAGGCCGACTGCTCCAGCGCCACCTTCGCCTGCGGCACTTCCTTGAGATAGGCCAGCATTTCCGGCGTTTCCCAGGCCGACTTGCGCACCGCCAGATAGCCGGTGTCGCGGCACCACTGCGACTGCACTTCCGTGCTGGTCATCCACTGCGTCAGCGTCCACGCCGCCTCGAGCTGGGCGTCGGTCTGCTTCTTGGCGATCATGATCGGGCCGCCGCCCTGCGCCGCGCCGAACACCTTGTTCTTCGGCATGAAGGCCACGTCGACCTCGAACTTGGACGACTTGCGCAGGTTGGTGAGCGAGCCGGTGGAGTGGTAGAGCATGGCGGTGCGGCCGGCCATGAAGTCGTTGGCCGAGCCTTCCCAGGTGGAAGCCTTCGGCATCACGCCGGCCTTTTCCATCTTGACCCAGAACTCAAGAGCGTCGAGCGCCGCCGGATTGTCGAACAGCACCTTGTCCTTGGTCCACGGAACCAGCTCGTTCTGGCGGCAGTAGCACTCGAAGATCCAGTCGTGCCAGCCGCCGCCGATGGTCAGGCCCCAGCGCTTCAGCTCGCCGTTCTCGCGGATGGTGAGGGTTTTCGCCACCTCCAGCAGCTCGGTCCAGGTCTGCGGCGCCTTGGCGATGCCGGCTTCCTTCATGGCGGTGCGGTTGAGATAGAGCACCGGGGTCGAGGGCTGGAAGGGCAGGCCGTAGAGCTTGCCGTCGGACACGCAGGTGTCGAGGAACTGGGGCAGGAAATCCTGGTAGATGTCGCCGGCCTTGGCCTTCTGGGTCACGTCGGCCAGCGAGTCGAGGCCGAGGAAGGTCTGCAGGGCCGAGTTGATCGGCAGCCAGGTGGAGGGCGGATCGCCCACGCCGAGGGAGGTGATGACCTTCTGCTCGGTGTTGTCGTAATTGCCGGCATAGATCGCCTCGACCTCGATGGTCGGGTGCGCGGCATTGAACTTGGCGACCATGCCGGAGACGATCTTGTTGATGTCGCCGGACACGCCCACCGGATACATGAACTGTACCTTGGTGGCGGCCTGGGCGCGTGCGCCGCGCAGCACGGCCGCGCTGGCGACGGCGGCGGTGCCGCCGACCATGAAGGCGCGACGGGAGACGCCCGACGCGATTTGGCCAAATGTGGATTTGTTCGACATGGCAACCCCTTCCGAGCGACGTGAAAACGACGGGAGCTAGAACCGCACCTTGGGTGGATAAGGCTTGTTCTTATTCGGGTTCCGACAACGAACGCCGCCAAATTGGCCGATGCGCGTGACGCTGCGGAACGGCTCCGCTTCTGCCCGCGACCGATGACAACGTGATGACGTGACGATGATGAATTTGGTTTTATGCGGTGCAATATGGATCAATCTCACATAAAACCACAAGGGCAATGTGACGTCTTGACCGGCCTTCGCCGCTCGGGCACGCCGGCATGGATTGATGCCGGAGGCTTGATGGAATGCTGGTTCTGCAACTGACGGATTTCCACGTGATGCGCGCCGGCGCGTTGCTGTCCGGTGTGGACACGCGTGGCGCGTTCACACGCCTTCTGGAACGGGTGGGCCGGCTCTCACCCAAGCCGGACCTCATCATCGCCAGCGGCGATCTGGCGGAGGACACCTCCGACGACGTCTACGCCTTCATCGCGGAGAGCCTGCGCGGGCTGGGCGTGCCTCTGGTGGTGGTGCCGGGCAATCATGATCAGCGCGAGCCCTTCCGGCGGGGCTTCGCCAGGGAAGTCGGTGCCGATCCCGAGCATCTGGCCGCAGCGCATCTGGTCGATGGCCTGCACGTCATCGCGCTGGATACGCTGGTGGAGGGCAAGGCCCATGGGGAATTGTCAGAGCGTCAGCTCGCGTGGCTGCGAACCGAACTCGATGCGGCGGCCGAGGCGCCGGTCCTGATCGTCATGCATCACCCGCCGTTCCGGACCGGCCTGCCGGCCATGGATGAGATCGGGCTGATCGCCGGGCGCGCCGAGTTGCACGATCTGCTGGCCGGGAGGAAGAACGTGACGGGCCTCCTCTGCGGCCATGTCCATCGCGCCATGGCTGGCACGTTCGCCGGCCACCCGGTGCGCATCGCGCCATCGGCCAGCTTCCAGTTCAGGCTGGATTTCGAGCATGCGGGGCGCTTCGAGGTGGTGCAGGAACCGCCCCAGTTGATGCTGCACCGGATCGGCGACGGAGCGGAAGGCATCACGAGCTACCTGCTTCCGTGCTGAGTGCGAAAGGGCGGCACGGGCAGAACCGATGATGGCAAGGGCGCGCGAATTCCCCGGGCGATGAAAGCCGGCTGAAAGCTTGGGCAGGTTACAAGGCTGACACGGCGCAAAGCCGACCCATAACAGAATGCCGAACGGCACGATCTCGAACGGATGGAAACGCGGGCGCCCGTCGCCCCCTGAGGAAGGTCAACCGATGCTCAAGATTTCTGCGCCCCGCAAGGCGGGCCTGCGCCTGAAGCTCCTTGCCAGCTCGCTCGCCATTGCCGCCAGCCTGCTCGGCGCCTCGCAGGCCTTTGCCGAAAAACTCGTCATCATCGTCGGCGGCATGGAAAAGCAGATCTATCTGCCCGCGGCCCTGACTAATTCGCTCGGCTATTTCAAGGACGAGGGCCTTGATGTCGAGCTGATCAATTCGCGCGCCGGCGTCGAGGCCGAGAACGAACTGCTCGCGGGCGCGGTGCAGGGGGTGGTGGGCTTCTATGATCACACCATCGATCTGCAGGCCAAGGGCAAGTTCCTGACCTCCATCGTGCAATTCAGCCAGGCCCCCGGCGAAGTGCAGATGGTGGCCACCAAATATGCCGACCAGATCAAGTCGCCGGCCGACTTCAAGGGCCATACGCTGGGCGTCACCGGCCTCGGCTCCTCCACCGACTTCCTGACCCGCTATCTCGCTGCGCGCGGTGGCCTGAAGGCGGGTGACTACACCCTGCTGCCCGTGGGTGCCGGCAACACCTTCATCGCCGCCATGAAGCAGGACCAGATCCAGTCCGGCATGACCACGGAGCCGACCATCGGCCAGTTGGTGAAGACCGGCGCGGCCAGAATCCTCGTGGACATGCGCACGCCCGAGGCGACGGCGGCGGCGCTGGGCGGTCCCTATCCGGCGGCGTCCTTCTATGTGCAGCAGTCCTGGCTCGATGCGCATCCGCAGGAGGCGCAGAAGATCGCCAATGCCTTCGTGAAGACCATGCGCTTCATCGCATCCCACTCGGCGGCCGAGATCGCCGACAAGATGCCGAAGGACTATTACGTCGGCGACAAGACGCTCTACATCCAGGGCCTCGCCGAGGGTAAGGCGCAGTTCACGCCCGATGGCCGCATGCCCAAGGATGGGCCGGAGACGGTGCTGAAGGTGCTGCAGGCGTTCAGCAAGAACGTGCAGGGCAAGCAGATCGACCTCTCCAAGACCTACACCACCACCTATGTGGACGCCGCCGCCAAGGCGGTGGGCAACTGACGCCCGCCTGATCGGCTCCGCGCCGCCCGGCCCTCCGACATGGCGGGCGGCGCGCCTCTCACAGTCTGAACACTGAAAGCTCGCCGCGCGTCACGCCGGCGGGAGGAGGAAACGCATGTCCCTTCACACCCTTGAGGTGGCCCGTCCGCCGCTTTCGCCGGCAGCCGGCTTCAGCCCCGCCATCGAGCTGGAGAACGTCACCCGCCGGTTTCTGACGCCGGACGGCAAGTCCATGACGGCGCTGCGGGATTTCACCATGACGGTGGATCGCGGCGAGTTCGCCTGCGTGGTCGGGCCCACCGGCTGCGGCAAGTCCACGACGCTCAATCTCGTCACCGGCCTTGCCAGGCCGAGCGCAGGCGAAGTCCGGGTCATGGGCGGCCCGGTGAGCGGCATCCATGAGGATGTGGGTTTCGTGTTCCAGGCCGATGCGCTCTTCCCGTGGCGCTCCGTGCTCGACAATGTTGCGGCCGGTCCCATCTATCGCGGCCTGTCCAAGGCACGGGCCTATGAGAAGGCACGGGACTGGATTGCCCGCGTGGGGCTCTCCCGGTTCGAGAAGCACTATCCGCACCAGCTCTCCGGCGGCATGCGCAAGCGCGTGGCGCTGGCCCAGACCTTCATCAACGAGCCGAAGATCCTGCTCATGGACGAGCCCTTCTCGGCGCTCGATGTGCAGACCCGCACGCTGATGCAGAACGAGCTTCTGGACCTGTGGTCCGGCTCGGGCGCCTCCGTGGTGTTCGTCACCCACGATCTGGAAGAGGCGGTGGCGCTGGCCGACAAGGTCTATGTGCTCACCGCAGGCCCCGCCACGGTGAAGAGCGTCTACAGGATCGACCTGCCGCGCCCGCGGGTGATGGAGGAGATCCGCTACGACAGCGCCTTCGTCGAGCAATGCCGCGTGATCTGGGACGACCTGCGCCAGGAAGTGCAGATCGGCCAGCAGCGCACCCTCGACACCGGCCACTGAGAACAGGAGGAAACCATGAGCATGCCCGCCCACGCCGTGTCGGCGCCCTCCACGGCCGCCCCTCGCGCCATCCCCACCGAGGCCGAGATCGAGGCCAAGGCCCGCGCCCGCATCAAGGCGCGGCGCACCCTCGTCATCAGCCTGCGCATCGCCATTCTGGTGGCGGTGCTCGGCATCTGGGAGATCGGGGCCGAAACCGGCTTCATCGATCCCTTCTTCTTCGCCAGCCCCTCGGGCATCGCCGACCAGATCTGGATCTGGATGACGGAGGGCACCTCGCAGGGGCCGCTGTGGACCCAGATCCTGGTGACGCTGGAAGAGACCGTGCTCGGCTTCATCATCGGCGCCGTTGGCGGCGTCGTGTGCGGCATCCTGCTCGGCCGCAACAAGCTGCTCGCGGATGTGTTCTCCATCTACATCAAGATCGCGAATTCCATCCCGCGCGTGGTGCTCGGCTCCATCTTCATCATCGCGCTCGGCCTCGGCATGCCGTCCAAGGTGGCGCTGGCGGTGGTGATGGTGTTCTTCGTGGTGTTCGCCAACGCCTTCCAGGGCGTGCGCGAGGCCGACCGCGCCATGATCGCCAATGCGCAGATCCTCGGCGCATCGCCGTTCCAGATCACCACCACGGTGATCATCCCCTCGGCCATGAGCTGGATCCTCGCCTCGCTCCACGTCTCCTTCGGCTTCGCGCTGGTGGGCGCCGTGGTGGGCGAGTTCCTCGGCGCCAAGCAGGGCGTGGGCCTGCTCATCGCCACCGCGCAGGGCGCGTTCAACGCCAATGGCGTGTTCGCGGCCATGATCATCCTCGCGGTGCTGGCGCTGGTGATGGAATTCCTCATCACGCTGGTGGAGAACCGTCTGGTGAAATGGCGTCCGGTGCCGTTCAACGAGCAGAACTGAGGCTGCGCAACCTGCGATCAGGCGACGGCCGGGGGGCTCCCCGGCCGTTTCGCGTCCGCAGTGGCTGAATCCAGCGGCAGGTGCATCTCGGCTTTGAGGCCGCCCATGTTCGATTGGCTGAGCAGAAGCTCACCACCTGCGCCATCCACCACCTCGCGCACGATGGACAGGCCGATGCCGGAGCCGTCGCCGGGTGCGCCGGCCATGCGATAGAAGCGCTCGAACACTCTCTCCCGCTCTTCAGGCGGAATGCCGGGGCCGGAATCCTCCACCACCAGCACTGCGAGGTCGCCCTGCGAGCCCACGGTCACGGTGACGCTGCCGCCCGCCGGGGTATAGCGCAGGGCGTTGTCCACGAGGTTCACGATCGCCTCGCGCACCATGGGGCCATCGCCCGGCGTGGTGGCCGGACCAAGCACATCGAGGCCGAGGTCGATGCCGCGCTCCACCGCGAAGTCGGCGAGCCCCTCCAGCACCTGCCGGGCCGAGGCGACGAGATCGATAGCCTCGTCGCGCGGCCGCCGGCCGCCGGGCTCGGCGCGTGACAGGGTGAGAAGCTGTGCGGCGAGACGGGCAAGGCTGCGCGTGGAGGCTTCGACGCCGGCAAGAGCCTGATCACGCTCGGCACCATCGGCGGCGCGACGGGCGAAGGTCGCCTGCGTCGCCAGCAGGGCCAGCGGCGTACGCAGCTGGTGGGCTGCATTGGCCACGAACCGGCGCTGGGCCGCCATCTGTCCCGTCACCCGCGCCATATAGCCATTGAGTGCCACCACCAGCGGGCGCAGCTCGCTCTGGATTGCGGTGTCGGGCAGCGGGGTCAGGTCATCCCGGCTCTTCTCCAGCACCGCATCCCGCAGCCGCATGAGCGGCGCGAGGCCGCGTTGCAGCCCGATGAGAACCAGTATGGCGGCGGCGACGAGCAGGAGCACCTGCCGGCCGGCGTTGCCGACCCATTGTTCGCGCACCATGGCCTCGTGTCCGGCCAGAGTGACCCCGACCACCACCACCACGCGCTCGTTGTCCGTTGCCCCCACGATGGGATAGCGCAGGGCTGCGAGGCGCAGGGGCTCATCGCGATAGGTGGCGGTGAATTGCGCCAGCGTGCCTTCCGTCAGCCCGATCCCCGGGACGGGGAGATCGGGATAGCCGATCAGCAGGCGGCCCGAGGCGGTGTCCACGCGATAATAGACCCGGTCGCGGTGACCGGTGTCGAACATCTCCAGTGCTACGGGCGGCACCACCGCGTCGATGACGCCCCGGTCCACCCTGACATCCTCGGCGATGGCGCGAGCGGCAGCGTCCAGCGTGCGGTCCGTGACCAGATCCGCCGTGGCATGGGCCTGACGGAAGCTCGTCCAGACGTTCAACGCCATCAGGGCGGCCAGCGGAAGCAGCAGCCAGCAGAGCAGTTGGAGGCGCAGGCTTTCAAGTCGCATGTCTGAGAAGATAGCCAAGCCCGCGCAGGGTGACGATATGGACGTCGCTGCCTTCCAGCTTTCGCCGCAGCCGGTGCACATAGATCTCGATGGCGCTGGGGTCCGCGAGATCGTCGAGGCCGAAGATGGTCTGCGAGAGCTGGGTCTTGCTGACCGTCTGCCCGGTCTTGACGAGCAGGGCTTCCAGCACGGCATGTTCCCGGGGCGTCAGGGCCAGAGGCGCATCCTGCAGCTGGAACTGGCGGGTGTTGGTGTCGAACGCCAGCGTGCCGCAGGTGAGGACGGGATCCGGCCTGCGGGCGGAGCGGCGGAGCTGCACGCGGATGCGGGCTTCCAGCTCCTCCACGTCGAAGGGCTTGGCGAGATAATCGTCCGCGCCTTCGTCAAGCCCCGCCACGCGGCCATCGAGGCTGGCGTTCGCGGTGAGAATGATCACGGGAACAGCGTCCCCACGGGCCCGGACCCGGCGCAGGAGCTGGATCCCGTTCATGCCGGGCAGGGTGAGGTCGAGAATGACGAGGTCGTACGCCTCAAGGCTCAGGGCCTGATCGGCAGCCTCGCCGTCGTGAAGCACATCCACGACGAAATTGTCGCGACGCAGAATCTTCGCGAGCCAGTCGGCGAGCTCGAGATTGTCTTCAACCAGTAGAAGGCGCATCACACATCAGCCCGTCGATGCGCCACTCTAGCGCATGGCTTTCATGCATGCCAACGGTTCCGGCCCTTTCTAGGCGCCGGGCGCGGGAGGCAGAGCTTCTTCTGAGCTGTCCTCGGCCGTGACGTGGCGCTTCAGCATGCCGCGCAGGCCATGCACGGTCTTGTATCCGACCACGTCCAGAACCTTGTGGATCGGAATGCCGCTGGAAGACTGCATCATCGCCCGCGCCGCCCGCAGCCGGCGCCGCCACTCCCCGAAGCTGAGTGAGGTTTCGTCCTTGAATTTGCGGGTCATTGTGCGCCGGCTCAAGCCGGCGGCGGCTGCCCAGTCATCGATATCCGCTGAGAGCGAGGGCTCTTCCATGAGCAGCGAACAGATGCGGCGCAGCCGGTGATCGCGGGGCATGGGCAGGACGAACTG
Source organism: Azorhizobium oxalatiphilum (assembly GCF_014635325.1). GTDB lineage: Bacteria > Pseudomonadota > Alphaproteobacteria > Rhizobiales > Xanthobacteraceae > Azorhizobium > Azorhizobium oxalatiphilum. The sequence continues at coordinate 839,375 of NZ_BMCT01000001.1, forward strand.
GATGCTCTCCGCCCGCTCCAGTTCGCTGATCACCACGCGCGTCAGAAGCCCGGTGCGCCCGTCGGCATCGTAGGCGCTGTCGCTGTCCTCCGCCAACGCCCGAAGCGCCGCGTCCAGAAGTGCGGAGACGCGCACCATGCGGCAGGGCGGGGCGTCCGCCATGCCCTGGATCGCCGTGGGATCGATATAGGCCGTGCAGAGGCCCAGCCGTCCCTCGCAGGCTGCATCGTGCCGGGTGGAGGGCGAAATCACCATGGCGAAGCCGGTGGGAACCATCCACGTACCGTCCTCGGTGGAGACCACCATCAGGCCCTCGGTGGCATAGAGCAACTGCGTGCGCTGGTGCGCGTGCCAACCCGTGCGGCCGGCGCGGAGGATCGTGCGGCGTAGCGTGACAACGGGCGCGCCGGTTTCTTCCTCCGAATTGTGCACCTGTGTCTTCAGAGAGCCCCGGCCCTCTACATTGCGCAGCATGTTTGGCCCGATCGTGTATAGAACGGCCCAACCATTACCGGAGCCTGCGCTAAAATACAGAGTAATTTCAATGTATTAGAATTTCTCTAATCACGGAGGATTCTTGCATTGGCCCAGAGGTGAAGGTGGGGACGGGTGGGATGCGGGCTGCGCGGAATAGCCAAGTGATTTCAAGATCGGCGCTTTTGGCCTCCACGGCACCGGTGCGGTGTCTGGTTGCGGCGGTGACGGTCCTCGCCATGGCCGCCCCGGCGGCCGCGCAGGAGGCGGCAGGGGCGATCAGCCTCGATACGGTCTCGGTGGACGCTCCCGCCGGGAATCAGGGCTTCGTCATCGAGCAGAGCCGTTCGGCCATGAAGACCGACACGCCGCTCATCGAGACGCCGCAGTCGGTCTCGGTCATCTCCCGGGACCAGATGGTGATCACGGGCGCGCGTTCGCTGGGCGAGGCCACACGCTATACGGCCGGCGTGCGCGAACTGATGGGCGGCGCCGATCCGCGCTACGACCAGTATCAGATCCGCGGTTTCAATGCCTCGACCACCGGCGTCTATCTCGACGGAATGCAGATGCTGGCCTCGTCCGGCCTGCCGTTCCGCCTCGACACTTATGGCCTTGAGCGCATCGACGTGCTGCGTGGGCCGTCCTCCGTGCTGTATGGCGGCACCAATCCGGGCGGCCTGATCAACGCCATCACCAAGAAGCCCACCGAATATGCGTTCGGCGAGATCACGGCCGGCGTCAATTCGTTCGGCAATGCCTATACGGGTATCGACATCGGCGGGCCTCTGGCCAAGGCCGCGCCGGAAGCCGGCGGCGGGGAGTGGCTCTATCGCCTGACGGCCGTCGGCAAGCTCGGCCCGACGCAGACCGATTTCAGCGAGGACGACCGGGCCTATGTGGCCCCGGCCTTCACCTGGAAATCGGGCACGGGCACCACCTTCACCGTGCTCGGCTCCTACCAGAAGGACAAGACCACGGGCGTGCCCTTCCTGCCCTATGTGGGCACGGCGGTGAATGCGCCATGGGGCAAGATCCCGACGGATTTCGTGACTTCGGGCAAGAATGAAGGCGGAATGTTCAACGGTGTCGAGCGCACCCAGGCCATGATCGGCTACCAGTTCGAGCACCGCTTCGACAACGGCCTGACCTTCCGCAGCAATGCGCGCTACAGCCATGGCGAGAACGAGCTGTTCTCGATCATCGGCAGCGGCTATGTGGGCAACAATCCGGCCTCGGCCCGGCTCAACCGGATGGGCTTCTACGCCAATCCCATCGTCGACCTGTTCACCATCGACAATCAGCTGGAGGGGCACTTCGCCACCGGCGCGGTCCAGCACACGGCCATCGTGGGGCTCGACTACAAGCACGCGCGCTTCGACGACACCCAGCGCACGGGGGCGGCCTCGCCCATCAGCATCTTCTTCCCGAACTACAACCAGCCCTTCAACGGCCTGACCACGCTCGGCATCAGCTCCCTGTCCAAGCAGGATCAGGTGGGCGTGTATGTGCAGGACCAGATGAAGCTGGAGCGGCTGAGCTTCGTGGTGGGCGGGCGCTACGACAGCGTCCAGACCAGCGTGGACAATTATCTGAACGCCGCCCTGAGCGACAGCGCCTCCGAGGGCGCCTTCAGCGGGCGCGTGGGGGCGATCTACGAGCTGCCCTTCGGCTTTGCCCCCTATGTCAGCTACTCCACCTCGTTCCAGCCGCTGGTGGGCATCAACAGCGCGACCCAGCAGTTGCTGAAGCCGGAGGAAGGCGAGCAGTATGAGGTGGGCCTGAAGTTCCAGCCCACGGGCTGGGATGCCTTCGTGACGGCCTCGCTGTTCGACATCACCCGCAGCAATTTCCTGGTGGTCAATCCCGCCAATCCGCTGCAATCCATGCAGAGCGGCGAGGCGCGCTCGCGCGGCTTCGAGATCGAGGCAGTGGCCACCCTCGCCAAGGGCCTCAACCTCATCGCCTCCTATACGGGCTTCAACATCGAGAACACCGAGAACCTCAATCCGGCGCTTATCGGCCTCGCCCCGCAGAACACGCCGGAGCATTATGCCTCGACCTTCCTCGACTATACGATCCAGACCGGGGCGTTCGCGGGTCTCGGCGCGGGCTTCGGCGTGCGGTTCATGGGCAGCTCATGGGCCGATGCGCTCAATACGGTGGCGATCCCGAGCTACACGCTTGCGGATGCGGCCCTGCACTATGAGAAGAACAACTGGCGCGCCGCGGTCAACGTGTCCAATCTCATGGACGACGTGTTCGTTGCGCAATGCAGCAGCACCAGCCAATGCTTCTACGGCGAGCGGCGCAAAGTCACCGGGAGCCTGACGTACAGATGGTGAGGACGCGGATGGGGAGAACCGGGGCGGGCCTGTCGCGGCGTGCGATGCTGGCCACGCTCGCGCTTGGCTCCCTGGGGGCCGTCGCGGCCTCCCGTGCCCGCGCCGCCACGCAGGTCAAGGCCGTGGACGTGGTCGGGCGCGAGATTGTGCTCGACCGGCCGGCCCGGCGCATCGTCATCGGCCCATGGGTGACGCTGGATGCCCTCGCACTCGTGCATCCCGATCCTGCCAGCCTGCTGGTGGGGTGGGGCGGGGATGCGGGGGCGAACCGCTTCCAGCTCGATACGTTCCGAGGGCGGTTTCCGGCTATCGACAAGGTGCCGGTCATCGGCCGGAACACCATCGAAACCATGTCGATGGAGACCATCATCGCGTCGCGGCCCGACCTCGTGGTGTTCAGCCGCCTCGACGCCTATCGCTTCGGCCCGGCGGACACCAATCCGCAGCTCGCGCAGCTGGAGGCGGCGGGCATCCCGGTGGCCATCGTGGACTTCTTCCTCGATCCCGGTGCCAATACCGAACCGAGCCTGCGCCTGCTCGGCGCGCTGCTCGGGCGCGAGGAACAGGCCAAGGCGTTCCTCGATTTCTACGGCACGCGGTTCGGGCGCCTGAAGCAGCGGCTCGCGGGCGTGCCGCTGCCGAGCGTCATGTTCCACGCCTTCGCCGCCCGGCCGGAGTGCTGCTGGACCACGGGGCCGGGCAACCGCGATCCCCTGATCTCGCCGGCGGGCGGGCACAATATCGGCGCGGACGTGCTGAAGGGCGCCATCGGGCAGCTCAATCTCGAATTCGTCTACACCCGTCAGCCGCGCTTCTACGTGGCCACCGGCGGCGGGGATGCCGTTGCCACGCAGGATGCCTTCGCCATCGGCCGGGACGTTTCCGCCGCGCGGGCGCGGGAGAGCTTCCGGGCCCTGCTTCAGCGCCCCGACATCGCGGCCATCGATGCGGTGGAGCAGGGGCGGGCCTTCGGCGTCTGGCATAATTTCGTGCATACGCCGCTGCGGATCGCGGCGGTGGAGGCGCTGGCGCGCGGCTTCCATCCCGATCTGTTCGGGGACGTGGACCCGGAGGGTACGCTGGCTGAGATCAATGCCCGCTTCCTGCCGGTCCCGCTCGAAGGGACATTCTGGATTTCAGCGGCATGAAGAGCATGGATTGCGCCGAAACGGATGCCGCGCTGGTCGCCTATGACCGACTGGTGCGGCGGCGGGTGCTGGTTCTGGCCGCGCTCGGCCTCGCCTGCCTGGCCGGCTTCCTCGTCGACATCACCAGCGGGCCGTCGAGCCTCGGGGTCGTGCGCTCCCTGTCCGGCATCCTGATGCCCGACATCCTGTCCCGCGCTGAGCATGTGATGATCTGGAACCTGCGTCTGCCGGTCGCGGCCATGGCCGTGCTCGTGGGCATGGCGCTGTCGCTGGCCGGCGCGGAGTTGCAGACGGTGCTCAACAATCCGCTGGCGAGCCCCATGACGCTGGGTCTGTCCTCGGCGGCCTCCTTCGGTGCGGCGCTCGCCATCGTGCTCGGCATCGGCATTCCCGGCGTGCCGTCTGCGCTGATCGTGACCGCCAATGCCTTCCTGTTCGCCTTCGGCTCGGTCCAGATGCTCCAGGCCCTCGCGCGCCGCTCGGCGGGGGACAGGGACACGCTGATCCTGTTCGGCATCGGCCTCCTGTTCACCTTCAATGCCGGCGTGGCGCTGGTCCAGTTCCTAGCCTCGGCGGATGCGCTCCAGCAGTTCGTCTTCTGGGGCATGGGCAGCCTGTCGCGCGCGAACTGGATGTCGGTTGCCATTCTGGGCGCTGTCGTCGTGCTGATGTTCCCCTTCTCACTGAGGACCGCATGGCAGATGACCGCCCTGCGGTTCGGCGATGACCGCGCGCTGAGCTTCGGCGTCGACGTGCGGCGCCTGCGCTTCTTCGCCCTGCTGCGCATCAGCCTGCTCGCTGCCACCGCCGTGGCCTTCTGCGGCACCATCGGCTTCATCGGCATCGTCGGTCCCCATATCGCGCGCATGCTGATCGGCGAGGACCACCGCTTCTTTCTGCCCGCGAGCCTGCTCACGGGCGCGCTGGTGATGACCTTCGCCAGCATCGCCAGCAAGTCGCTCATGCCGGGCGTGGTCATCCCCATCGGCATCGTCACCTCGTTCGTTGGCCTGCCCGTCTTCTTCCTGCTCGTCATGCGCCGGGGGACGCCGCGCTGATGACCGGACTGAAGATCTCCGGGCTGAGCGCCGGATATGGCCGCCGGCCCATCGTGAAGGCGGTGTCCCTGCCTGCGCTTGGGGCAGGGCAGGTGATGGCGCTGGTGGGGCCGAACGGCGCCGGCAAGTCCACCTTGATGCGGGCCATCGTCGGTCTCGTGCCCGCCACCGGCGCGGTGGAGTTCGACGGCACCGATCTGCTGCAACTGCGGCTGCGCGAACGGGCACGGCGCGTGGCCTATATGCCGCAGACCCTGCCGGGCGGCATTGGCCTGACGGTTCTGGAGGGCGTCCTGACCGCTTTGCGGGCTTCGCCGGATCATGAGGGCCTGCCCCGTTCTACGGATGCGCGGCAGGCGCTGGCGACGCTGGTGCGCTTCGGCATCGGTCATCTGGCATCGGAGCGCATGGATCGGCTGTCCGGGGGGCAGCGGCAACTGGCGGCGCTGGCACAGGCGGCGGTGCGCATGCCGCCGCTTCTGCTGCTGGACGAGCCGACCAGCGCGCTCGATCTGGCGCATCAGGTGCAGGTCATGCGGTGCATCCGCTCCTATGCCGAAATACAGGGGGCGGTGGTGGTGATCGTGCTCCATGATCTGGAACTCGCCTGCCGCTGGGCCGATGCCATCGCGGTCCTCAAGGACGGGGCCCTCGCGGCTTTCGGCTCGCCCGAGCAGGCCATCACCCCGGACACCCTGCGCCAGGCCTATGGCGTGGAAGCCCGGATCGACCGGGACGCTGCGGGTCGCATCCGCGTGCTGGTGGAAGACGCGCTCTAGAGCATGTTCGGCTTTGATTGCTCCGCAACCCAAGCCGAAAGACATTCTCTATCAAAGACTTGGAGCGTTTCGCGCGGACTACCAGGCCCAGGGTGTGACGGCCTCAAGTGTCCTGTCCATGGCGTAGGCCCCGAGCCAGGGCAGGGCGACATGCCCGTAGCGGAGCGAAAGCTGGCCTTCGGACGCCTGTCGCCCCTGATGGGCGATGGCGCCGACGTAGAGGGCCGAGGCGAGCCCGCTGCGATCCGCCCCGGCCTGACAATGCACGAGGACCGGCTTCTCGGCGGTCCTGAGCAGTTCTGTCAGCGCGGCGGCCTCGGCATCCGACAATTCGTGGCTGGCGGACATGCGGAAGTCGACGTGATGCATGCCGATCAATTGCGAGGTCGCCACCTCGGCGTCGTACCAGTCCTTGCCCGGATTGGCGCCACGCAGGTTCACCACTGTGCGGATGCCATATTCGGTCCCGTATCGCACCAGCGCATCCGGCGAGAGCTGGGCGGAGCGATAGAGTTCGTGCGGTACCACCTCATGGAAGTTGCCCGTCAATTGTAGGATGCCGAAGTAGCTTCCGATGCACAGGCTCAGCAGCAGAGCGATCGCTGCCGTCTTTCGCGCAGCCGGATAGGTATGCGCGAGCCGGTTTCCGGTCATGGGTTTCTCCTGAAGCATGCGGGACTGCCGGGTGCGCGTCGGCGCCGCCCGTCATTCGGCGGGGGCGGGCAGGCTGGGGGGCGCAAGGTCCGCCTTCGGCTTCGGGCGCGTCACGAAGCGGTCGAAGGCCAGATAGACCACGGGCGTCGTGAACAGCGTCAGCACCTGCGAGATGACGAGGCCGCCCACGATGGCGATGCCGAGCGGTATCCGCAGCTCCGCGCCGGGGCCATGGCCGAGGGCGAGCGGCAGGGCGCCGAGCAGCGCGGCCAATGTGGTCATCATGATCGGCCGGAAGCGCAGCAGGCAGGCCTCGCGGATGGACTGGAGCGGGGACAGCCCGCGCTCGCGTTCGGCCTCCAGCGCGAAGTCGATCATCATGATCGCATTCTTCTTCACGATGCCGATCAGCAGGATGATGCCGATCATGCCCATGATGGAGAGATCCTGCCCGCTGATCAGCAGCGCAAGAAGGGCGCCGATGCCCGCGGATGGCAAGGTGGAGATGATGGTCAGCGGGTGGATCGCGCTCTCATAGAGCACGCCCAGCACGATATAGACCGCAATGATGGCAGCCAGGATCAGCCAGGGCTGGCTGGACAGCGAGGCCTGGAAGGCCTGCGCCGTGTCCTGGAAGGTGCCGATGACATTGACCGGCATGCCGAGGTCGAGCTGGGCCTTCTGGATTTCGGTCACGGCGTCGCTCAGCGCGTATCCCGGCCCGAGATTGAACGAGAGCGTGACGGCGGGCATGGCGCTCTGGTGGTTCACAGTCACCGGCAGCACGCCGTTGCGCACGCTTGCCAGCATGTCGAGGGGCACCAGTTTGCTGGTGGTCGATGACTTCACATAGAGGTGCTGGAGCGCATCGGTGTTGAGCTGGAAGCGCGGGTCGAGCTCCATCACCACGTGATACTGGCTGACCTGCGTGAACAGCGTTGCCACCTGCCTTTGGCCGAAGGCGTCATAGAGCGCATCGTCGATATCCTGCACCGAGACACCGAGGCGCGCGGCGGTCGGCCGGTCGATGTCCAGCGTGGCGCTGGTCGCCGGCTTCTGGCGGTCGGACGACACGTCGAGGATGCCCGGCAGCTTGGCCATGGCGCCCGACATGGCGGTGGCCCATTTGTCCAGTTCTGCCGGATCGGAGCTTTGCAGCGTGTACTGATAGGCCGCCGCCGAGGCGCGGCCGCCCACCTGAATGTCCTGCCGGATCTGCATGTTGAGCTGCAGCCCCTCCAGATTGGCGGTGGCCGCCTTGACCCGGTCCATGACCTGAAAGGCGGTGGCGCTCCGGTCCGCGAACGGCTTCAGGTTGATCTGGATCTGGCCGACGCTGGCGGAGGGGCTGGGGTTGATCCAGTAGGCGACGTTCAGGACGGCCGGATCGTCCGATGTGATGGCGCCCAGCTGCTGCATCTTCTGCGACATCAGGTCGAAGGAGATGTCGGTGGCGGCGCGCGCCTGCCCCACGATGAAGCCGGTGTCCTGCAACGGCAGGAAGCCCTTGGGCGTGACCACATAGAGCCAGCCGGTGAGCGCGATGGTCGCGAGGGTCACGAGGAGCGTCAGGGTGCGATGGGACAGCACCACGTCGAGGCAGCGGCCATAGCCGGCGGTGACGGCCTCGAACGCCCGCTCCGACCAGCGGTAGAGGCGCCCGTGCTGGGCATCGTGATCATGCGAGATCAGCCAAGCGCACATCATGGGCGTGACGGTCAGCGAGATCAGGCCGGACATCAGGATGGCGATGCTCACCGTGACCGCGAACTCGCGGAACAGCCGCCCCACGATGCCGCCCATCAGCAGCAGCGGAATGAATACCGCGATCAGCGAGATGGTCATGGAGATGATGGTGAAGTTCACCTCGCGGGCGCCGTCGATGGCCGCCTGCAGCTTCGACTTGCCCATCTCCAGATGGCGGATGACGTTCTCGATGACGACGATGGCGTCGTCCACCACGAAGCCCACCGCGATGGTCAGGCCCATGAGCGAGAGATTGTCGAGGCTGTAGCCCAGCGCATACATCACGCAGAAGGTGCCCAGCAGCGACAGCGGAATGGTGATGCTGGGGATGATGGTGGCCCACAGGTTGCGCAGGAAAGCGAAGATGACCGCCACCACCAGCGCGATGGTGATGAGCATGGTGAACTGAACGTCGTCCACCGAAGCCTGGATGATCTGCGTGCGGTCGCCCACCACGGTCAATTTGATGCCCGCCGGCAGCCCGGCCTGGAACTCGGGCAGGCGGTCCTTGATGGCCTGGATGGTCTGAAGGACGTTGGCGCCGGCCTGCTTGTGGATGTCGATCATCACCGCCCGCGTGCCTTGCAGCCATGCGGCCTGATGATTGTCCTCCGGCGCGGTGATGACGGTGCCGAGGTCGCTCAGCAGGATGGGCGCGCCGTTGCGATAGGCGACCACCATGTTGCCATAGGCGGGGGCATCGATGAGCTGATCGGTGGCATCCAGCACGACCGTGCGGTCGGCGTTCGAGAGCTGGCCCTTGGGGGCGTTGACGGTCTGCTCACCGATGACGGTGCGGATGTCGGCCAGCGTCAGGCCGCGCGCCGCCACCTTGTCCGGATCGAGCCGGATGCGGACCGAGGGGCGCTGCGGCCCGTGGAAATCCACCAGCCCGACCCCCGACATCATGGAGATCTGCTGGGCGATGACGTCCTCGGCATAATGATCGACCTCGGTGGTCGGCACCACGTCGGAACTGAGCGAGAGTGTGAGCAGCACTGCCTCCGCCGGATTCACCTTATGGAAGGTGGGTGGATTGGGCAGGTTCTTCGGCAGCGCGCCGGCGGCGGCGGAGATGGCGATCTGCACGTCCTGCGAGGCGGCGTTGATGTCGCGGTTCAGGTCGAATTGCAGGACGATGTTGGTGCGCCCGGACGAACTCACCGAGGTCATCTGGGCGACGCCCGGCACGTTGGTGGCGAGCGAGTTTTCCAGCGGCGTGGCGACGGACGTCGCCATGGTCTCGGCGCTGGCGCCCGGCAGGCTGGCCGAGATCTGGATGGTGGGGAAATCCACCTGCGGCAAAGGCGCGACGGGCAGCTGGAAATAGGCCACCACGCCCAGCAGGATCAGGCCGATGGCGAGCAGGCAGGTGCCGACGCGGCGGCGGATGAAAAGCTCGCTCATCACCTGGCCTCCGACGCGACGTGCTGGGCCTGCGGAGCAGAGAACGTCACGGCCACCCTGGTGCCGCGCGTCAGCCGCGACTGGCCGGAGAGAACGACGGTCTCGCCATCCTTCAGGCCGCTGCTGATCGCCGTCACATCGCCCACGGTGGGGCCGGTGCCCACAGCGCGGATGTCCACGGTGTCGTCGGGCTTCACCACGAACACATAGGGGCCCTTCTGGCCGCTCTGCACGGCGATGGAGGGCAGGGTGACGGTATTCGCGTCGTCCCGCAGATGGACGCGGGCAGTCACGAGCTGACCGGGCCAGAGGGTACGGTCGGCATTGGGAAACTCGGCCTTCAGCTTCACCATGCCGGTGGTGCTGTCCACCTGGCTGTCGATCACGGTGAGCTTGCCGTCCGCCAGATGCTGGCTGCCGTCCCGGCTATCGACCGAGACGCTGAGCGGGGCCTTCGCCTGCCCGGCGAGAAGGTCCGGCAGATTGTCCTGCGACAGTGGAAACTGGACGGCGATGGGCTCGACCTGGGTGATGGTCACGAGGCCGGCATTGTCTCCGGGGTGAACGATGGCGCCTTCGTTGATCTGCTTCAGGCCGACACGGCCGGAGATCGGGGCGGTGATGGTGGCGTAGCCGAGATTGAGCCGGGCGGTGTCGACCGCGGCCTGATCGGCCAGAACGGTGGCCTGCAGCACGGCCACCTGTGCCTTGGTGTTGTCGGCCGCCTGCGCGGTGCCGAAGCCCTTGGCGTTGAGCTGTTGAGCGCGCGCTTCCTCCACCTTCGCATTGGCGAGTTGCGCCTGATCCTTCTGGAGGGTGGCCTGCGCGCCGGCCAGCACGGCCTGATAGGGGCCGGGGTCCACCTGCGCGAGCAGATCGCCCTTGCGGACATCCTGCCCTTCCCGGAAGGCGATGGTCTGCACCTGTCCATCGACGCGGACCTTCACGTCCACCTGATTCAGCGGCGACACCGTGCCGAGGCCTGACCTCACGATGGGCAGCGTGGCCGTGGTGGCCTTGACGGCGGTCACGGGGATGGCCGCAGGCGCTGCGGCCTGATGCGCCGGGGCGCCGGCCGAGTGCAGCGTGTAGAAGACGCCGCCACAGATCGCGATTGCGGCCACGCCCAGCAGCGCCCAGCGCCGCACTCCGCCTGCTCGGGCAATACGTACCGATCCGGTGGCGGCGTCATCGAAGGGGGGCGGTGACATGCGGTCCACGAAGGCTGCCTTTCAGGTCTTGGGCGTCGGCCGGCGAGGGGCGACGCGAGGGCGAAGCGCGACACTCAGGCCCCGATGGCTTCGGCAGGCTCCTGACCCAGGGCGGGAAGTCGGCTGGAGCATGCGTCGGCGCATCGGGGGCTGATGGCGGGCAAGAAGGGGATGCCCTGCAGCCTGATCATGGAGGCGCAGCCCTTGGCTGCAGTTCGCGCCGGCATGAAATGCATTTCATGATCGGGGGCGCCGTGGCGGCTTTGGTCAGGGTGCCTTCGCTCCGGCGTGAGCGGCGCGAGCCGGCCGCCCCTCCCGGCGCCCGCCGCGAGAAGAAGCGGCGCGGCGGCAGAAGGGCTTCAGGCGTGAGGCTCTGTCAGCAAATCTGGTCCCGGCACGCCGGAGACGCGCGGGCGCGCTGCCTGCCGCCATCAATCCCGATGAGGCGGTCGTCAGCGCCCGAGCTTCTTGCGGGCCGCGCGGCGGACGCTTTCGAGCAGGATGGCGAGGCATCCGGCCAGCAGCAGTACGCTGCTGGCGAGGGGCGGGGTTCCCGCCACCTCGACCGCCAGCGCGACGACGGCAATCAGGGCGACACTGGCGAGGGCGAGCGCGCCGTCATCGATGAACATGCCGAGGAGTTCGGCGATGACGCTGCGGAGAAATTTCATCGCGGGGCTCCTGCGAGGGTGAGCTGGCGCAGCCACTGGACGGCGCCCAGCGCCACGAGGGTGAAGATGGCGAAGATGACGAGCAGCGCGAGATCGGCGCCGGGCCAGTCCGCCCCCAGCCCCTCGCCGACCCAGAACACGCCGAAGGCGCTCAGCATCAGGCCGACGGTGAACTTGAGCGTGTTCTCGGGCACCCGGGACAGCGGCCGATGCACGGCAAGGCCGACGAGCATCACGAGCAGGCAGGCGGCGAGGGCGCCGAGGCTCGCATAGGCCATCAGCCCATGGCCGGCGCCGACCGCGATGACGATGAACACCACCTCCACGCCTTCGAGCAGCACCGCCTTGAAAGCGGCGGAGGCGGCAAGGAAATCAGCCCGCCGGTCCGCGCTCTGCCGCAGCAGCATGTCGCTCTCGCTGGCGAAGGCCTGATCCTCGTCATGCAGCGGGATGAAGCCGGAGGCGCGCAGGATGGCTTTGCGCAGCCAGCGCATGCCGAACAGGATCAGCAGCGTGCCGATCACGAACTGCATCAGCTCGATGGGGATCATGCTGATGAGCGGGCCGAAGATGAGGACGAGGGCGGCCAGCACCGCCAGCGCCAGTCCCGCGCCGGCGAAGGCGGGCTTCCAGCCGCGCGAGAGGCCGACCGCGAGAATGATGGTGAAGGCTTCCACCACCTCCACGAATGAGCCGAGGAAGGCGGCCGCCATGGTGGACCCGATTGTGGTCATCGTCGTCATGGGCAGTGTGTCCCTTGCGTGTCTCAGCGCCGTTCCGCATCGAAGTTCCGTGACGCCGTGTCTCTCGAGGGGCGACGGGGAAATCCGGCCATGCCGATCTGTGTAGTAAATGCTACTCAATCTCAGTATCGGAAATATACGCTTCAGGAAAGCGCCTTACGCTGGGGTGCCTGGCGAAAAATGTGCCCGCTCGTGTGCTCGGATAAGGAGCGACACGCGACAGATGGGGCGGTAGCTGCTGCCCTCTCGAGGGCGGGCTTTGGCGTGCCCCTCCGAAATCCTGCTGCCGATGACGCCGTGCTGGCGATGGACGCCATCGATGGCGGTGCGACCGGGCGGTCCGCGCGTCCACATCTGCGTGGCCGGCGAGCATATGTTCGGATTGAAACGGCCCGTTCAGGCGTCGGGCATCTTCGCCAAAGTGATCCGGCAGCCGGGATCATTGTCGGCGAGCGTCAGCGCCATGCCGTGCAGGCCGGCGATGCCGGCAACGAGGCTGAGGCCGAGGCCACTGCCGGGCGTGCTCCGGCTCTTCTCCGTCCGGTAGAAGCGGCGGAGCACCGCCTCCCGTTCGGCCGGGGGAATGCCCGGTCCGTCATCGGCGACACTCACGCCACGCCCCGCAGCGGAGACGAACAGCTCGACCCGCACGTGACCGCCGGGAGGCGTGAACTTGATGGCATTATCCAGCAGATTGCCCACCGCCTCGAACAGCAGGCTGGCATCCCCCATGAGCGGCAGGCTGACGGGCTGCCCGCTCAGGCTCAAGGCGAGCTGCTTCTCATCGGCCAGCGGCTCGTAGAAATCGACGGCATCCTGCACGATGGCGGCAAGATCGACGCTGACAAAACCGGAGCGCCGCGCGCCGTCCTCCACCTCGGAGATGCGCAGCAGCGCGGCGAAGGTCTTCAGTATGCCCTTGGTTTCGGTGATGGCGTCATCCACGGCAAGGCCGTACGCCTCCTTTGGCGGGTCGTGCCGGCGCACCCGTTCCAGCCCGCCGAGAAGGCGTGTCAGGGGCGTGCGCAGATCATGGGCGATGTTGTCGCACACGCCCTTCACCTCACGCATAAGGCGGTCGATCTCCTCCAGCATGCCGTTCACCACATGGACGAGGCGGTCCACGTCGTCGGATGTGCCCCGTGTGGGCAGGCGGTTGGATAGGTCGCCGGCGACGATCTTGCGGATCGCCAGCGTCACCGCATCGAGGCGCCGGACCGCGCCGACGCCGACGAACACCGCACCGCCGAGCCCGAGCACGACAGTCAGTATGCCGCCGATCAGCATCGCCCGGACAAGTGCTTCGTTGAATTCGTCGGTCTCGTGCAGGCCCTGGGCGATGAGCAGGGTGTCGCCCGTCTCCAGCCTGCGGGCGATCCCGCGATACTGCTCCCGCTTGCCGTTCAGGGCGACGGCGAAGTCGAAGGGCGTGTCCCAGGCGGGGATGGTGGCGGGAGCGGGCAGGGCAGTCCCGTCGAGACGCCGGCCGGCAGGATCGAAGATGGCCATGGCCCGTTCCAGGCTGGGATCGACGAGAGCGCGGGCCTGAAGGCGCGTGCGCAGCTCTTCGGGGCTGAAGCGCGACAGGTCCACCCGCTCGCGCAGCAGCCACTCATCGGTCCGGGCCACGAGGAAGCCCTGCATCTGCACATACAGCACGCCGAAGAGCGTGACGGAGGCGCCGCCGAACAGCAGCAGGAAGAACAGGGCGAGGCGGAAGCTCGTGGTGCGCGGGAGTTCACGAAGCCGCATTGAGGATGTATCCGGCGCCCCGAATGGTCTGGATCATGGGCGAGGCCCCTTCCGGATCGATCTTGCGGCGCAGCTTGCTGATATGCACGTCGATGACGTTGCTGGATTCGGGATAGTGATACTTCCAGACCTGCTCGAACAGCATGGTGCGGGTGACGACCTGTCCCGCCTGCCGCATCAGATATTCCAGCAGCTCATATTCGCGCGGCAGAAGGTCGAGTGCACGGCCGGCGCGCGTGACGCGGTGGGTGATGAGGTCGAGTTCCAGATCGCCCACCTGCAGCCGGCTCACCCGCGTCGGCGCTGTACGGCGCCGCAGGAGGGCCTCCACCCGTGCGGTAAGCTCCACGAACTCCACCGGCTTGACGAGATAGTCATCCCCGCCCGCTTTCAGTCCCCGCACGCGTTCATCGACGGCGGAGAGGGCGCTGACGATCAGTACCGGCACCTCGACCCCCACCGCCCGCAGGGTGGACAGCACGCCGAGGCCGTCCAACTCGCCCGGCAGCATGCGATCGAGGATGATGGCGTCATAGCCGCCTGCGGCCGCCTTCAGCAGCCCTGCCTTGCCGTCTTGCGCATGATCGACCTCGAAGCCGTGATCCTCCAGCGCCGCGCGGAGTTCCTGCGCAGTGATGGTGTCATCTTCGACCACGAGCATGCGTGTCATTGTCCGGCTTCCCTGCGCGGGCCGCATCCTGCCGCCCGATGTTTGCGCTGCATCGCTGCAAGTGGCGGAATTCAACTCTGCTAAATAGGTCTAGCCTTGGGAAGATACCGGGCAGGTCTCCGCAAGATGAAACATATTTCATGTTTCTCTCCGACCGGGTGAAAGGGGCGCTCCGTGGCGCCGTGAAATGGGTCAGGCATGCGTATTCTCGTGGTGGAGGATGACGACAGGACCGCGCAGCATCTCGTGCGCGGCCTGTCCGAGAGCGGCCATGTGGTGAACCGCGCGGCGGACGGCGCGCTGGGGCTGGCGATGGCGCTGGAGGACATTTACGACATCGCGGTCGTGGACCGGATGCTGCCGGAGCTGGATGGCCTCACCCTCGTGCGGCGCCTGCGGGACGAGGACAGGCATCTGCCCGTGCTGATCCTGAGCGCCATCGCCTCGGCGCAGGACCGGTCGGAGGGCCTGCGCGCCGGTAGTGACGACTACCTCGCCAAGCCCTTCCACTTTTCCGAACTGCTGGCGCGGCTGGAGGCTCTGGCACGGCGCACGGATCGGGCACGGGCGCAGGCCGTGCTGCGCGTGGCCGATCTCAGCCTCGATCTGCGGTCCCGGCGCGGGGTGCGCGGCGCGCGCGACATCGGCCTCCAGCCGCGCGAGTTCCTTCTGCTCGAAACCCTGATGCGGAACGCCCATCAGGTGGTGAGCCGCAGCATGTTGCTGGAAGCGGCGTGGGATTATGATTTCGAGCCGAAGGGCAACATCATCGACATGCATATTCACCGACTGCGCCGGAAGGTGGAGGTGGCGGCCGAGCGCCCCCTGATCCATACGATAGCGGGCGTCGGCTACATGCTTTCGGATCGGCCGTAGCAGGCTGGTCCGGCGCGGCCCCGAAATCTCAGGACACCTCGGTCCGGCGTGAGCGCCGCCGCAGACCACGGGTCGGGCGCCAGGAGCCTTGCGGGGCGTGTGCGCTGTCATCGGAGGAGGGAACTGTTTCTTCGGCAAGGGGAGCGGGATTCTCGGCCGGGCGAAAGGAGAGCCCGCGCTCCCTGAGCCAGAGCGAAACCTCCATCACGGTGACGGCCCCGACACCGGGTTCCGTCGCGAACTCGCCTTGCGTGTAGGCTGAGGCAATCTCCGCGAGACGCTGGGTCCGTTCGGCGAGCGTGTTCCCGCCACTGGGCGCGTGTGGGCCGTTCAGAAGCGCGACGAGAGCCCGGCGCGAGAGAACCGGCGTGATGGTCTTCTGGCGCGTCGTCGGGCACAAGGCGCGCACATCCTGAAGGGTGATCTCCAGTACGTCCGCGATCACGTCGTGGCCGAGGCCGAACATGTGCAGCGTTTCGACCTCCTCGCGCAGCCGCGCGAACAGGCTGCGCCGGGTCTCTCCTTGCATGACCTCGAAACTCGCGCGGCGCGATGCCTGTGTCGGCGCTTTCGTCCTGGTGCGTGTCAAAGCTCGGCCTCGCCGAAGATATGGCAGGAGGGACATGGTCGGACGGGCATGCGTGCCTGCTATCGGCCCACGCGCCGGGCGAGCGAGGGTCCGACAGCATTCTCTGTCTCGCATGTCTTCATCTGAGCGCCTCCACCCCGATCGCCCCGGCAGCGCCTCGGATGGGATCAGCAAGGCTTGCCTCGGGATGTTGTTGCACAGCGCAGGTAGTGATCGCAACAATGCAATTATTAAATGTCGCAAATGAAACCTGCCCCGATCCACCAGCCGCACGCCGTTCATCGCCGCGCGCAGCGGGGCTACCCGGACCGATTGAACCGAAACAACCGGCCATTGACCTCCGGATGCGTGCGCCTAAGGGTTAGGACGGGTTCCGGGACGAGGATCGAATCGTGAAGTCAGCCGAATGAGCGCAACGAAGAAGCCGGAGCGGGGCGCTCCCTTGCCGCCGGCATTCGAGGCTCGGATCGCAGGCGCCATGGGGCATCTGCGGCCGGCGGAGCAGCGCATGGCGCGGTTCTTCGTCGATCAGAAATCGACAGTGCTGCTGAATTCCGCGGCGGAGATTGCCGAGAAGGCCGGAACCAGCGATGCGACCGTCGTGCGCACGGCACGGTCTCTCGGCTTCGACGGCCTCGCCGGTCTGCGGGAGGCGATCCTCTCGGACATCACCGGGCCGGCACCTGCGGATCGGCTGGCCAGGACGCTTCAGGATGTGAGTGCCGCATCGGAGAGCGCGCTGACGCACGTTCTGAAGGAGCATTACGCCAGCGTGAACTCCATGGCGTCGCCGGAATTCGGGGCGGCCTTCGAGCGTACGGTCGACACGCTGTTCACAGCGAGGCGGCGCCATGTGTTCGGCATCGGTCCTTCAGGCTGCATCGCGGAATATGCGGCCATGCAGTTCAACCGGATCGGGCTTCGCAGTTCATCGCTCTCAAGCAGCGGGATCGGCTTGGCTGACAAGCTGCAGGAGATGGAGGCCGGGGATGCGGTGCTCATGCTCGCCTATGCTCCGATCTATCGGGAGGTCTCCGTTGCTCTCGACCGCGCGGATGAGCTCGGCGTCCCGACCATTCTTATCAGCGACAGCCTGGGCACGCTGGATGGTCGTATCGCGGAATTGCTTCCTGTTGCTCGGGGCAGGGCCGATCATCTTGCCATGCATGGCGCGACGCTTGTGCTTGTCGAGGCGATGATCGTGGCCCTTGCCTCCCGCGATAAGAGCAGTGCCGTCGATTCGCTCCGGACCTTTGGCGCCCTGCGTGGCGCACTCGACAAATCCTGGCTGAAGCGGCGGGTCCGCTGATGTGCCGCGTGGTCCTCACAGTCTTGGTCATGGACTAGGGACCACACATTCCCTGCGGGGACGGCTTAACTGTCCCTGCAATGCCGCAAGCCGTTCCCGCGAGGGTCCGTCCCGGAGCGATAAGCACTTGGAGCGCCGGGAGCCCGCCGATATGGTACTGCCGAAGCGGCGCGCGGCGCCTGCGATGAGGGAAGGCGATGCCCAACACCCAGCGCCCCGGCCACGAGGTCGATCCCAGGCTGCTGGAAGTTCTGGTCTGCCCGATTACCAAGGGCCAGCTGGACTATGACCGCGACCGGCAGGAACTCATCTCCCGCTCGGCCCGCCTCGCCTATCCCATTCGCGACGGCATCCCGATCATGCTGGCCGACGAGGCCCGTCGCATCGAAGAGAGCAAAGTGAAACACTGAATCGCCCGCTTGTTGTCCCTCCGGAGGTTGCAATGGCCGATCAAGACCACACCCCGCCCGCACCCCCACCCAAGGCGGATGCGCCGGTTGCCCTCCCGGACGAGGCGCTCGACGCCGTTTCCGGTGGCACCACCGCCGCTGCCGACGGAAACATCGTTTTTGTGTCGGGCAGCGGGATGGTCAACCGCACCTCGACCTATATGAACGATCTGCTGCGGCCACGCGGCGGCTAGAGTTTGGCTGTCCAGGCGCGGGCATCAGAGGCGCCTGACCACGTCCGAAACAGTGCGCAAATTCTGCACAGCGCGTTGCGGATGTTGCCCCATGTTCCGCGCGCCAGGGGAGGGCGAAAGGGGGGACGTCGGCCTTTAATGCCAGACCGGTTTTCCATTTGTTTTTTCAGGAAGTTAGATGGTGCTGCGAGAGAGGATTGAACTCTCGACCTCTCCCTTACCAAGGGAGTGCTCTACCACTGAGCTACCGCAGCAATGGATCGCCTTGTCTGCCGGAGCAGGCCCTGCCGAAGCAGGTGGCTGATCGGCTCAGGCGCCAAAGCGTCCCGAGCGGGGGGTTCCTTGCCACATGCAGATGGTGGGCGCAAGCCCGCTCTGCCCGAAGCTGCCTCGAAGCTGTGATCAACCTGTTGATTGTGCAAAACTGGCCGCTTGTGCCGGGGGCAGGTCTGGGCCACACCCACTCATCCGTCGCAAGCGCCGCCTTTTTGGTCCTGCACAGCGTTTGAGCGGTCGCAGGGTCGCTGGAGAAGGGCCGGATCCGATCAGATGGACGCAACCTGATCGCCGAATTCGTCTCCCGCACTTTGATGGAGAACGTTTTGCCGGTCAGTTTGCGTTGCAATCTGACCGGAACGTGCTCTAGCCTTGGCTTTGGCGCAGCAGGGGGGCTTGCATGGCAGCGGATCAGGGGCGCACGCAGACGATCGGCGCCGTACGGCGCACGTTCGCGCCCTGGGACAATCCCGCAGCCACGCCCCTCATCCGCTTCGAGAATGTGGTCAAGACCTTCGGCGCCTTCACCGCCGTCAACAGAGTCTCGCTGGACATCTATGAGCGCGAGTTCTTCGCGCTGCTCGGCCCCTCCGGCTGCGGCAAGACCACGCTCATGCGCATGCTGGCAGGCTTCGAGGCGCCCACCGAGGGGCGAATCACGCTGAACGGCGAGGATATCTCCGGCGTGCCGCCCTACCGGCGGCCGGTGAACATGATGTTCCAGTCCTACGCCCTGTTCCCGCACATGACCGTTGCCGACAACATCGCCTTCGGTCTGAAGCAGGACGGCATGGCCAAGGCCGACATCAAGGCCCGCGTCGAGGAGATGCTGGCGCTGGTAAAGCTGGAGAGCTTCGCCAAGCGCAAGCCGCACCAGCTCTCCGGCGGCCAGCGCCAGCGGGTGGCGCTCGCCCGCTCGGTGGCCAAGCGCCCCAAGGTGCTGCTGCTGGATGAGCCGCTGGGCGCGCTGGACAAGAAGCTGCGCGAGGAAACCCAGTTCGAGCTCATGGACCTGCAGATGTCCCTGGGCATGACCTTCCTGATCGTCACCCACGATCAGGAGGAAGCCATGACCGTGGCCGACCGCATCGGCGTCATGAACCATGGCGAACTGGTGCAGGTGGCCCCTCCGGCGGTCATCTACGAGCAGCCGGCCACCCGCTACATCGCCGACTTCATCGGCGACGTGAACCTGCTGGAGACGAAGGTGGTCGCCGCCGGTCCGGACGAGGTGGAGCTGGCCTGCGAGAAGACGCCAGCCCCGCTCAGGGTGGCGCAGGGGCTGGGCGTGCCGGCGGGCGACACCGTCTTCCTTGCCATCCGGCCAGAGAAGATGCGGGTGGAACTCAAGGAGGCCGAGGCCGGGCCGCTGCCTGAAAACGCCTTCGAGGGCGTGATCTGGGACATCGGCTATCTGGGTGATCTCTCCGTCTACCATGTGGAACTGGCCTGCGGCACGCGGATCAAGGTCTCGAAGCCGAACGTCTCCCGTCTCGTGGAGCGGCCCATCACGTGGGAGGACAAGGTCCGCGTCACCTTCGCGCCCGATGCGGGCGTGGTGCTGACGCGTTGAGCCGGGCACGGAGACAGGCGGAAAGGGAGGGGGACATGGCCAGAGCGGGATCGACGGGCCGGGGCCGCCTTCTGGTGATCGCCATCCCCTATCTCTGGCTGCTGGCGCTGTTCCTGGTGCCGTTCCTCATCGTGGTGAAGATCAGCCTGTCGCAGGATGCGCTGGCCCAGCCGCCCTATACCCCGGTGTTCGATCTCGCGCAGGGCTGGGCCGGCTTCAAGGATTTCGTCTCCCAGCTCTCGCTGGACAATTACGGCTATGTGCTCGGCTGGGATAACGGCTTCGTCGAAGCTTATGGCTCCAGCCTCGTGATTGCCTCCATCTCGACGGCATTGCTGCTGCTGGTGGGCTATCCCATCGCCTATGCCATGGCGCGGGCGCCCAAGGGGGTCCAGCCGGCGTTGCTGATGCTGGTGATCCTGCCGTTCTGGACCTCGTTCCTGATCCGCGTCTATGCGTGGATCGGCATCCTCTCGCCGGAGGGCTTCCTCAATCAGGGCCTGATGACGCTGGGGCTGATCGACCAGCCGCTGGAACTGCTCAACACCGATCTCGCTGTTTATATCGGCATCGTCTATTCCTATCTGCCCTTCATGGTGCTGCCGCTCTATTCCGCGCTGGAGAAGCTCGACGGCACCCTGCTGGAAGCGGCCCAGGATCTCGGCTGCCCGCCCTTCAAGGCGTTCTGGAGCATCACCTTCCCGCTCTCCTTGCCCGGTGTCGCGGCGGGGGCGCTGCTGTGCTTCATCCCGGCGGTGGGCGAGTTCGTGATCCCGGATCTTCTGGGCGGCTCCGACACGCAGATGATCGGCAAGTCGCTCTGGACCGAATTCACCGCCAATCGTTCGTGGACCGCCTCCTCGGCGGTGGCGGTGCTGCTGCTGGTGGTGCTGGTGGTGCCCATCGTCATCTACCAGAACATTCAGGCGCGCCAGCTGGAGGCGGGTAAATGAGCAGCCGCCTCTCCTGGTTCAATGTCACCTCGCTGGTGCTGGGCTTCGCCTTTCTCTACATCCCCATCCTGTTGCTGGTGCTCTATTCCTTCAACGCCTCGCGCCTCGTCACCGTGTGGGCCGGCTTCTCCACCCAGTGGTATGTGGAGCTGTGGCAGAATGAGCAGCTCATCGACGCCTTCTGGGTGACGCTGCGCATCGCCTTCCTGTCCTCGCTCGTGGCCACCGTGCTCGGCACGCTGGCGGCCATCGCGCTGACCCGCTACGGGCGGTTTCCCGGGCGCACGGTCTTCTCGGGGATGACCTACGCGCCCCTCGTGATGCCGGAAGTCATCACCGGCCTGTCGCTGCTGCTGCTGTTCGTGGCCATGGGGCTGGAACGCGGCTTCTGGACGGTGACGCTGGCGCACATCACCTTCACCATGTGCTTCGTGGCGGTGGTGGTGCAGTCGCGCCTCATCACCTTCGACCGCTCGCTGGAGGAGGCGGCGCTCGATCTCGGCTGCACGCCGCTGAAGACCTTCTTCGTCATCACTTTGCCGCTCATCCTGCCGGCGGTGATCTCCGGCTTCATGCTGGCCTTCACCCTCTCCATGGATGACCTTGTCATCGCCAGCTTCACCACCGGCCCCGGTGCCACCACGCTGCCCATGCGCATTTATTCGCAGGTGCGCATGGGGGTGACGCCGGAGATCAACGCCATCTGCTCCATCCTCATCGGCATCGTCGCCGTCATCGTGCTGGCCGCCTCCCTCTTCGCCAAGCGCCAGGAAGCGCTGCGCCGGCGGGAGGAGCTGGCGGCGCGCGGGTGAAGCCCGCCGGTCGTTTCATTTCACGTTTTCATCGCCGTCCCTCCAGTGCTGTTCGTTGAGGAGTTGTCATGCGTCTGTCCCTGTCCCGCGCCGTTCGCGGCGGCTTCCTGTCGCTTTGTCTCGCCACAGCTGCGGTGCTGCCCGCAGCCGCCCAGCAGGCGGCGGCGCCCGTCACCTGGGAGCTGATCGACGAGTATCCCGCCTCCGCCATTCCGGGGCAGGCGGACACGGCCTTTGCGGCGGCAGTGGAGAAGGAGACGGCCGGCAAGCTGGCCATCAAGCCCATCCCCGACGCCAAGTCCGGCCTGCGCTCCAAGGAGCAGCTGAAGGCGGTGAGCGAGGGCAAGTTCGCCATGGCCAACAGCTTCGGCGGCGCACTGGGAGATGAGGGGGCGCTGTTCCTGCTGTCCTCGCTGCCCTTCGTCACCGCCTCCGCGGATGAGGCGCAGAAGCTCTATCTGGCGGCCAAGCCCCTCTATGAGGCCGAGTTCGCCAAGCGCGGCCAGAAGCTGCTGTTCGTGACCCCCTGGCCGCCGAGCGGCATCTGGTCGGCAGAGGCGGTCTCCAGCCCTGCCGCGCTCAAGGCGCTGAAGATCCGCACCTATGACAAGACCAGCGCGGAGGTCTTCACCGCCACCTCCGATGTCTCCGCCGTGGTGTCCTTCGCCGACCTCATGCCCAAGCTGAAGAGTGGCGAATACAATGCCGTGCTCTCCTCGGGCGACGGCGGCGCGGGGCGGGAGCTGTGGAACTACACCCGCAACTTCTCGCAGATCACCTATGCGGTGCCGCTGAGCTTCGGCACCGTGTCTCAGGCGGCGTTCGACGCGCTGGACAAGGACACGCAGGCCGCTGTGCTGCGCGCCGGCGAGACCACCACCGCCGGCCAGTGGAAGGCCATGGAGGGGCGCGTGGCGACCAACTACAAGCGCATGCGCGACAATGGCGTCACCATCGACGAGACGCCGCCCGCCGCCGTGATGGATCTGCTGCGCGCCGCCGCCGCCAAGCCCATCGCCCAGTGGCGCACCACGGCCGGGGCCGAGGCGGTCGCCGTGCTCGACGGCTTCAAGCCGGCGCGCTGAGCCTCTGGCGCTTCGAGAGAGACCGTCCGGCCCTGTTCAGGCCGGACGGTGCTTCGGTAGGTTGGGGTGCAATCCCTCCCAAAGCTCTGATATAACAGGGGAAACGAACGTTTCCGGAGCAATGGCTGAATGGTGCGGATCCCCAACGCAGGCAGTCGAAACACCTATTCGCTGGACGCTCCGGCGCCGCCCGACTCCACAGCCCGCCCCTCGGCATGGGGGAGTGGGCAGAAGTCGATGCTCATCGCCTATCTGCTGCACCTCATGGGCGGGGGCGGCATCTTCGGCTTTCACCGCTTCTATCTCGGCTACACCCGCTCGGCGCAGATCCAGGCGGCGCTGGGCGCAACCACGCTGCTGCTGCCCCTGATCATCCGGTCGAACGATTTCCAGCTCTTCCTGCTGCCGCCGGCCATGGTCTGGTACATCGCCGACCTGTTTCTCATTCCGCGCATGGTTCGTGCGCGCAATGGAGACGCCGGGACGCGCTGAGCCCCGTCCACCGGCTGCCCGGCCACCGGGGGTGACGGGCCGGATCGTCTTCTCTACAAGCGGTTGCGTGGTGGGAGAGGGACCAGGATCCCTCGTGACCCCGGCTGACCTGTCGCGCATGCGGCGGGAGCGCCGGGCGCGAGGCGTTGCGCGCTCGAACCTGCCGACAGGTTCCCTCGCGTGCCAG
Source organism: Azorhizobium oxalatiphilum (assembly GCF_014635325.1). GTDB lineage: Bacteria > Pseudomonadota > Alphaproteobacteria > Rhizobiales > Xanthobacteraceae > Azorhizobium > Azorhizobium oxalatiphilum. The sequence goes on from NZ_BMCT01000001.1 coordinate 862,828, forward strand.
CGGCCCGGCCGCCGGCGCGCCCCGCGCAGGATCATTTCCCCGCATGCGATACCGGGCAGACATCAGCGGCCTGCGCGCGCTCGCCGTGGTGCCCGTGGTGCTCTACCACGTGGACCCGCGCCTGGTGCCGGGCGGCTACGTGGGCGTGGACATCTTCTTCGTCATCTCCGGCTATCTCATCACCTCCATCCTCGCGTCCGAGATGGCGGCGGGGCGCTTCAGCTTCCTGACCTTCTACGACCGGCGCATCCGCCGCATCGTGCCGGCCTATGCGGTGGTGATGCTGGCGACCGCATTGGTGGCGCTGGCGACCTTGCCGCCCTTGATGCTGGACACCTTCGGGCGGTCGCTGCAATTCGCCTCGCTCTTCCTCGCCAACCGGCATTTTCTCGCCACTGCCGGCTATTTCGCGCCGGGGGCGGAGGAGCAGCTTTTGCTGCACAGTTGGTCGCTGGCGGTGGAGGAGCAGTTCTATCTGTTCTGGCCGGTGGCGCTGCTGGCGCTGTTCCATCCGCGCCTGAAGCGCTGGCGCGGCCCCATCATCTGGGCGCTGCTGATCGGCTCGCTGTATCTGGCCAGCAAGAACGCTTACCTGCGGCCCAACAACGCTTTCTACAACTTCACCTCGCGCGCCTGGGAGCTGCTGCTCGGCGCGGTGCTGGCGCTCGGCCTGCTGCCGCGCCTGCGCGGGCGCCTCCTGCCCGAGGCCGCGGGTCTTCTCGGCCTCGCGCTGATCGGCACGGCGCTGGCGTTCTACACCACCAAGACCGTCTTTCCCGGCCTCGCCGCTCTGCTGCCGGCGGGCGGTGCGCTGCTGCTCATCTGGGCAGGCGAGGAGGGGCGGCAGACGCTGGCGGGGCGGCTGCTGGGATTGAGGCCCTTCACCGCCATCGGGCTCATCTCCTATTCGCTCTATCTCTGGCACTGGCCCATTCTGGGCCTCTATCGCTTCCACGCCGGGCATGAGCCGGGCCTTCTGGCCGGCACGCTGCTGGTGGTGCTGGCGGTTGCGCTGTCCGCGCTGACGTGGCGCTTCGTTGAGGCGCCCTTCCGCCGCCACGGGCAGGTGACGCGGGTGCTGGAGTGGAAGAGCGTGCGGGCCGGTGTGCTGACGCTGGCGGCGTTGGCCGGCCTGGGCTTCCTCATGGGCGAGACGGGTGGCCTGCCGCAGCGGGCGAGCGCCGCCTATCGCGCGGCGGAAGCGGGCTTGAAGGACATCTGGCCTGCCACCCGCGCCTGTTTGCAGGGCCCGGGATTGGCCCCGGCCGGCACCCATTGCCGCTTCGGCGCGGCGGGAGACGAACAGCCAGTGATCGCCCTCTGGGGCGACAGTTTCGCCAACCATCACGCCCCGGCACTTGATGCCATCGCCCGCGATGGCGGTTTCGGCCTGTTGCAGGAGACCAAGGCGGGCTGCGCGCCGCAGGCGCCGAACCCTCCGGGCGGCAGCGTGGAAGCGCAGGATTGCGAGATTTTCCGTGCGGAAACCCTCTCCGCGCTGGCGCAGGACCCGCAGGTGAAGGTGGTGGCCATCGGCGGCCTGTGGCTGCCCGGTCCGGGCTTCGGCAGCGCCATGACCGGCCTCAAGACAGCCGTGCTTCTGCTGCGGCAGGCGGGCAAAAGCGTGGTGCTGATTGGCCCGCCGCCGGACTTCGGGGGCGGGGGTGGCGCGCGCTGCATCCTGCGCCGCCGCTTCCTCGGCCTCGACGAAGGCACATGCCTGCTGCCGGCAGCGCTCGCCGCCCGCAATGCCGCGCCGGTCGAGACCGCCCTGCGCGAGATTGCCGATGCCGTGCCGGGCACGCAACTGGTGCTGCCGCGTACGGCTTTCTGCGATGCGGAGCTGTGCCGCCCCACCGTGCCGGACGGCGGCCTCGCCTATATCGACGCCGGCCACATGAACCGCCCCGGCTCCCTGCATCTGGTGCCGCTGCTCAAGGGCGCGTTGGAACGGGCGGAGACGAGCGAAAAGAAGTCCTGACGGGTAGGCTATGCATCCCGCCTGTGGGTGTAGCTGCGGCTATGCTTTAGCATCGCCGGAGGTGCAGCATGGACGTGATCGCGAGACGGACCCTTCAGCTCTGGGGGGATGACGACAACATTACCGACGTCGAAATCCGCATTCATGCGCCCAAGGAACGCGCGGGCGCGTGGCTGTGCCGCTATGAGATCGACTGGCCTCACGGCATCAAGGTCATGGATGCGGCCGGGGCCGACTCCGTTCAGGCCATCTTTATCGCGCTGGGGATGATCGGAGCTGAACTCTATACGAGCGCGTATCACGAGGATGGCGAGCTCCAGCCTTGGAGAGACTGGATCGGCTATGGCTTTCCCGTCCCAAGGAGCATCCGCGACATGCTGTTCGGCGACGACGCCAAGTATCTCTGACGTCTCGCGTCGCCGCCGCCCGCCTTACTTCCCGCTCACGCTGATGGAGGTCATGGTGTCCATCAGATCCCACATCTCCATGTCCGGCTGGAAGGTGCGGTCCTTCACGTCCACGAGGATGCCTACCGGCTCCTCGGCCTTGGCGCGGGCGGGGGCGTTGAGGTCGAGCAGGATGTTGACGCCGCCGCCATTGCTGTAGACCTCATAGACCAGCGCCGGATCATGTCCGGCGATGAAATCCGCGTACCAGTCCTGCTCGCCATAGGCATCGCCCAGCTCGGCGAGCGTGTGCAGGCCGCCGAGATGGGAGAGGCCGCCGCCGCCCAATATGCTCTCGAAGCCGTCGAACAGCTCGCGATAGACGCGGGTGAGATGGGGCGGCGCGCGATCGAGGAAGGCGCGCTCCATGCTGTTCAGATGCTCAGCGGGTAGCGGGGCGCGGGAGATGGCGGAATAGAGCTGCTCGCCCTCCGCATCGTCCCATGAGGCCTGATTGTAGATGCGCGCGATGCGCGGGCCGTGGCGGGCATCCTGATAGCGCACGAGGAAGACGTCGCGCGTCATCTCCAGCGTGGCGACGGCCGCCTTGGGCAGCACCGCGCCCAGCTCGGACAGCTCCCCCTTGAGGTGGGCCATGCGGGTGCCGTGGTCGGGCGAGAGATAGGGCTGCCAATAGGCCGGCAGGCGCGGCATGGCGTCGGCATGGTCCGCGGTGAGGAGCACGGCGGAAGGATCGAGATAGGTCTTAACGTCGTCAAGACGGAAGGTGTCGGGCATGCGCCTCTCCTTTCGGTCTTGTGGAGGGGGACCGGCCGTGACGGCCGATCATGTGCGGGATGGAGGCGTCCTGCGCCTGCCGTACGCCATCTGCGGCGCTCCCACCCTGCCTACACGCCCAAAGGGGCGTTCATGGGGCAGAGGTTTTTTGCCGCGAAGGGCGCCCTGGTGCCCTTCGCGGACCAAATGGGCGCCTCAGCGTCCCTCTCGCACCCACGTGGCGGTGATCACGCCGAGCAGGAGCAGCAGGCCGGTGAGGCCCGCGAACAGCGGGAACAGGCCGATGCCGCGCACCACCGAGACCTCGCGGGTGCGCAGGCCCATCCAGTCCTCGCCCGCTAGCCGCTCGCCGGAGGACACCGCCACCACGCGCGGCACGGAGCCGTTGAGATCGGCCAGCCGCCACAGCCCGCCGCCGGTGGCGGTGGAGATGGGGGTGAGCCAGTCGCGCGTGCTGGTCACTTGCTCATATTCCTTCGGATTGAGCGGGCCGATGTTGGCAAGCGCCGTCAGCTGCCCGTTCACCGCCCGCCACAGGCCGAGTTCGTCGGCCGGCGTGGTGGCGCGCCACAGGCCGGGCTCGGCCTGCGTCAGGGTGAGGTTGCGCACCGCGCCGGAGGGCGTCGTCACCTGCGCGTTGGGCACGGTGTCGCCCATGGTCTGGCGCTCCACCACGAGATCGCGGCCGGAGGTGGAGAGCTTCAGGCGCTCCTCTTCCAGATCCGGCTCCTTCATGAGCCAGTGGGAGAGGCGGCGCAGCAGGTCGATATAGGGGCCGCCGCCGTCATAGCCGCGCGCCCACAGCCAGAAATGATCGGAGAGCAGCAGCGCCACGCGGCCCTGATCCACCCGGTCGAGCTGGAGCACCGGCTTGTCGCCGGGCGCACCCATGACCGTGACGCCGGAGCGGGGGTCGGCATCCACCACCCGGAAGAAGCGGCTCCAGTGCGGCGGATCGCTCTCCGAGCCCGGCAGGCCGCGCGTCACCGGATGGCGCTTTCCGGGGTCGGTGAGGCGGGCCACATAGGGCGCTTCCGTGGTCTCGCCGGAGGGGGCGGCGGGCAGGATCTCGGCGAGCGGCGTGTTGAACAGCGAGCCGGTGTCCACGAAGTCGGTGCCGGCGGCCACCAGCAGCGCGCCGCCGTTGCGCACGTAGCGCACGATATTGTCGAAATAGACCTGCGGCAGCACGCCCTGCTGGGAGTAGCGGTCGAAGATGATCAGGTCGAAATCGCGGATCTTGGTCTGGAACAGCTCGCGCGTCGGGAAGGCGATGAGCGATAGCTCATTGATGGGCGTGCCGTCCTGCTTCTCCGGCGGACGCAGGATGGTGAAGTGGACGAGGTCCACATTGGCGTCGCTCTTCAGCAGGTTGCGCCAGGTGCGCTCGCCCACGTTCGGCTCGCCGGAGACCAGCAGCACCCGCAGCTTGTCGCGGATGCCGTCGATGGAGACGGCGGTGCGGTTGTTGATGGGCGTCAGCTCACCTTCGAGCGGGGGAACCTCCAGCTCGACGATGTTGGCGCCCGCATGCGCGATCTCCACGTCCACCTGCGCGCTCTGTCCGGCGGTGACGACGGGCGTCGCGATCACCTCGCCGTCGCGGCGCACGGTGACGCCGACGCGCGCACCGGCCGGCGCACCCTCATCGGTGACGCGGAAGGTGAGGCTCTGGCGCTGGCCGACGATGCCGAAGCGCGGCGACTTCTCCAGCGCCACGCGCCGGTCGCGCTCGCCCGCGCGCCCGGTGATGAGGCCGTGCACGGGGGCGGAAAAGCCCAGCGCGGTCATCTGTTCGGGCACGTCATGCACGCGCCCGTCTGTAATCATGATGGCCCCCGCCACCCGCTCCGGGGGCACGTCTGCGATGCCGGCAGACAAAGCGGAGAACAGGCGCGTGCCATCGGTCTCGCCGTCGCGGGCATCGGCCTCGATCGTGCGGATCTCAAGGCCCGGAATGCGCTTCAGCCGCTCGTCCAGCGCCTTGGTGGCGGCCTGCGTCTGCTGTGTGCGTTCGCCGAAATTCTGGCTGGCGCTCTTGTCCACCACCACCGCCACCACGGAGGACAGCGGCTCGCGCTCCTCGCGCGTCAGCGAGGGATTGGACAGCGCGATCAGGCCCACCAGCAGCGCAAGGGAGCGCACCAGCGCGCCGCGCGTGCGGGAAAAGAGCAGCAGGCCGGCCAGAACCAGCGCCACCAGCGCCACCGCGCCGAGCGCGGGCCAGGGAAGGAAGGGCTCGAAAGCAAGGCCGTAATTCATGCGCGCCTTTCGCAGACCAGATCGATGCGCCCCCGCATGATCCCGAAGCGGATGTCAGATGCCCTCATTGTCCCAGCCGCTCCAGCAGCGCGGGCACATGCACCTGATCCGCCTTGTAGTTCCCCGTCAGCACATACATCACCATGTTGGCACCGGCCCGGAAGGCCATCTCGCGCTGGCGCGGCTCGCCGGGGGTGAGCGGCAGCAGCGGATCGCCATTGGTGCTCACCGCCCATGCGCCGGCCAGATCGTTGGCGGTGATGATCACTGGCGAGACGCCGTCGCCTGCCCGTGCGGGGCGCTCGTCGCCGTCTGCGGCGGCGGGCAGGGCCTCAACCCATGTGGTGCCGCCGGTGAAGCGGCCCGGAAAGTCCTTCATCAGATAGAAGGCCTTGGTAAGCACGTGCTCGCGCGGCACCGGCGAGAGTTCGGGAATGTCGAGCCCGGAGAGGATCTCGCGCAGCCGGGCGCTGGCCGGCGAGAGCGGGCCGGTGCTGCCCTGCGGGGTCTCCAGCGCATCGCGTGTGTCGAACACCACCGTGCCGCCCTGCTTCATGAAAGCGTCGATGCGCGCCAGCACGGCGGGGGAGGGCACCGGCGCATTGGCGAGGATGGGCCAATAGAGCAGGGGAAAGAAGGCGAGTTCATCGCGCGAGATGTCCACGCCCATGGGATCGCCCGCCTGCAAAGCGGTGCGCTGGGCGAGGAAGGTGGTGAGCCCCTGAAGCCCCTGCCGGCTGATCTCGTCCACCTCTGCGTCCCCGGTGGAGACATAGGCGAGACGGGTCTGCGAGGTCGCTTTGACCGCGAAGTCCGAGGCCGCGTCCGCCCGCGCCGGGCTCGGCGTGAACGATCCGGCCGCGCCCAGCGCCAGAGCCATGGCGAACACAGCGGCGGCGGCGGGGCGGCGGCCCATGCGCTTCAGCCCGCCGGAGAGGAACAGCACCGCCAGTGCATCGAGCAGCAGCAGGGCCATGCCGGTCATGAGCACGATCCCGCGCAGATCGTGCGGCTGGGCTTCCCTCAGGGGCGCGGCGGTGGCGCCCAGCGCGGAGAGGTCGAGCGGGGCGAGCGTGTCGTCGGGCAGCAAGGCGTTCACGGCCAGCAGGCCGTCCGGCGGGCCGTAGAAGCCGGGCGGATGCTCGGCGCTGGCGCGGCCGGAGAAGGTGGCGGGCACCGGCCGGGCGGTGGGGCCGGGCGGCGAGAAGGCGCCGTAGCCATCCAGCAGGCGGCTCGGCGGAATGGTGGTCACCGGGGCGGAGGCGCGGGCGCCAGTGGCGTCGGCGCGTCCCTCATCGGTGGTGGCGGCAGTGTCGGCGAGAGCGATGACCCGGCGCAGCATGTCCACGAATGTGCCGGAAAGCGGCAGGTTAGACCAGCTTGTGTCGGCGGTGACGTGGAACAGCACGGCCATGCCCTTGCCGCGCGCGGTGCCCGTCACCAGCGGCGTGCCGTCCGCCAGCGCGGCCCAGGTGCGCTCGCCGAGATTGCCATCGGGCTCGGCCAGCACCTGCCGGGTCACGGTCACGTCGTTCGGCAGCTTCATGTCGCGGAAGGGGCCGTCGGGGCTGAGGCTGCCCAGCGCCTGCGGGGTTTCCCATGAGAGCGAGCCGCCGAGCGTGCGGCCGCCCCGGCGCAGGCGCACCGGCAGTAGGTCGTCCTGCGCATTGGCAAGGCGGGGGCCGGCGAAGCGCACCAGCACGCCGCCGTCCTCCATGAACTTCACGAGGCGCGTGCGGGTGGCGGGCGGGATGGTGCCCACATCGGTGAGCACGATCACCGGCACGCGCTGGTCGAGGAAGCGGTTGATGTTCTCCGCCGGCGCGCCGGCTTCCCCGAGGCGGATATCCGCGAAGGGGCCAAGGGCACGGGCGAGATAATAGGTGGGAGCGAGCAGCGGCTGGCCGGTATCGGCGGAGGCGCCGGAAACGACGCCCACGGTGCGGCGGCGCCAGCGCTTGTCGAGCAACTGCACCGCGCCCGCCGAGCGCTCGCCGACGATTTCGAGCCGTGACACCTCGTTGCGGATGTCCACCGGCAGATTGAAGGTGGCGAGCGTCTCCCGCGCGCCGGGCTGGAAGGCGAAGGGGGCTTCGCCGAGCGCAAGACCGCGCAGGTCGCGCGCTTCCACCGCACCGGCGCGGGCCGGGCCGTCATCGGGGCGCAGCACCTTCACGGTGAGGGCACCGGCGGCATTGTCGGGGGCGGCGAGCGCCAGCGGGGAGGCGACACCGCCTGTCACCACCAGCGGCGGGCGGCTGCCCTTCAGCGCCGCAAGCTGCTGGGCGAGGTCGGGATCGGCGGCGAGGTCCACGCCGTCGCTCACATAGACAAGGCCGGCGTCGGACTGCGCGCCCATGATTTTGGCGGCCAGCGCCAGAGCCTCCTTGCGGGCCGGGGCCCAGGAGACGGGGCTGAGCGAGCGCAGGCGCTCGCGGGCCTGCGCAGGCAGAAGCAAAGTGGCGTCCTTCGGCACGTCGCCGGTGGGGATGAGGGCGACGCCGCGTCCGTTGGCGGCGGCCTCGTCGATGAGGCCGTTGGCGGTGGAGACACGCTGCGCCCATGAGGAGGCGGCGGGCCAGCCCTGATCGATCACCATCACCAGCGGGCCGCTGGAGGAGGGGGCGGCGGCGGGCGGATTCCAGATCGGGCCGGCGGCGGCGAAGATGACGAGGGCGGCGAGCAGCAGGCGCAGCAGCGTCAGCCACCACGGGGTGCGCGCGGGCGTCTCTTCCTTCGGCTTGATGTCGAACAGCAGGCGGGTGGGCGGAAAGGCGATCTCGCGCGGACGCGGCGGCACCACGCGCAGCAGGAACCACAAAGCGGGCAGGGCCAGCAGGGCCGTGAGCAGCAGCGGAGAGGCAAAGCTGAGGGGCAGGCCCATCATGCGGGAGAGATCCTCCGCGGGTCGGGTGTCTGGATGGGGACGAAGCTCATGCGGCGGTCTCCCCGGTGGGGGCCGGCGTCACCGCCCCGCCCGCGCCCATCCGCATGTGAAGGGCCAGCAGCAGGTCGCTGGCCGGCCGGTCGGTGCGGTGGACCTGGAAGCTCCAGCCCATGCGGCTGGCGGCGGCGCGGATGGCTTCGCGATGCAGGGCAACGCGGGTCTCATAGTCCGCGCGCCACGTCTCGGCCCGGCCCACGGTGATCTCCGCTCCACCCTCGGGCTCACGGAAAGCCACGCGGCCGGTGAAGGGAAAGGTCTCTTCGGACGGATCGACGATCTGCACCACATGGCCGTGGGCGCCACCGCCGGACAGCGCATCGATGCGGGCGGTCACTTCCGCCGTGGGGCTCCAGAAATCGCCCAGCAGAACCACTTCGGAGAGCGGCGAGGGGTGGAAGGCGGGGGGCAGGCTGCCGGGCAGGGCTGGTGCATGCAGCACCGCTTCCGCCATGCGCTCGACGATGCGGCGGCTGGCGGTGGGGCGCAGGATGTCGGGAATGCCTACCCGCTCGCCACCCTTCACCAGCAGCTCGGCCAGCGCGAAGGCAATCAGCAGCGCCCGGTGGCGCTTGGTGTCCAGCTTCTCCGAGGCATAGTCCATGGAGGCGGACAGGTCCGGCCAGATCCATACCGTGTGGGCGGCCTCCCATTCGCGCTCGCGCACATAGAGATGATCGTCACGGGCCGAGCGGCGCCAGTCCACGCGTGCGGCGGCCTCGCCGTCTGTGAAGCGGCGATACTGCCAGAAGTTCTCGCCCGCGCCGGAGCGGCGGCGGCCATGGACGCCGTGCTGCACGGCGGCGGCGATGCGGCGGGCTTCCAGCACCAGACGCGGCATGGCGGCGGCAAGCACCGACGCCTCGTGGGACAGGCGCGCGATGCCCACGGCGGTGTCGGTCGCCGTCTCCTGTGTCTCCTTCGGGCGCAGCGCCACGGGCTCAGCCGAGCTTCGCGGCGAGGCGGCGGATGATGCCGGCCACCGTCTGGCCTTCCGCGCGGGCGGCGAAGGTCAGCGCCATGCGGTGCTTCAGGACCGGCTCGGCGAGGGCCACCACGTCGTCCAGCGAGGGGGCATAGCGTCCGTCGAGCAAAGCGCGGGCGCGCACCGCCAGCATGAGCGCCTGCGAGGCGCGGGGGCCGGGGCCCCAGGAGATGAAGCGCTGCTCGTCGCTCTCGCCGGTGCCGGGGCGGGCGGAGCGCACGAGGGTGAGGATGGCCTCCACCACCGATTCGCCCACCGGCAGGCGGCGGACGAGGCGCTGGGCGGCCATCAGGTCTTCCACGCTCATGGCGGCGCGGGGCTTGGTCTCTTCCGCGCCCGTGGTGTCGAACAGGATGCGGCGTTCTGCGTCCCGGTCGGGATAGTCCACGTCGACCTGCATGATGAAGCGGTCGAGCTGGGCTTCGGGCAGCGGATAGGTGCCTTCCTGCTCCAGCGGATTCTGGGTCGCGAGCACGTGGAAGGGTTTCGGCAGGTCATGCCGCTCGCCGGCCACCGTCACGTGATATTCCTGCATGGCCTGCAGGAGGGCCGACTGGGTGCGCGGCGAGGCGCGGTTGATCTCGTCGGCCATCAGAAGCTGGGCGAACACCGGGCCACGGATGAAGCGGAAGGCGCGGGTGCCGCCCGCGCTCTCCTCCAGCACTTCCGAGCCGAGGATGTCGGAGGGCATGAGATCGGGCGTGAACTGCACGCGGCGGGCATCGAGGCCGAGCACAGTGCCGAGCGTCTCCACCAGCTTGGTCTTGGCAAGGCCGGGCACGCCCACCAGCAGCGCGTGGCCGCCGGAGAGAATGGTGACGAGCGCCTGATCCACCACCGTTTCCTGGCCGAAGATCACCGAGGAGATGGCGGTGCGCGCCGTGCGAACGTTGGCGGCGGCAGTTTCCGCGTTGCGGATGATCATCTGGTCCAGATCGAAGGTTTCGCTCGGTGCCGACATGCCGTATCTCCGCTTCACCAGATGCGTCTTACATGCCGCCGTGGCGCCGGTGCGGCGTCCGAGGGCGGGTGTCTCTGCCGGGAGACTCGCTGCCAATCACGGCAACACGAGGCCCGGAACCGAACAGGGCTGCGGAGAGGTTCATCCGTTCGGGACAGAATCCTCCGGCTGCAACCTGCCGGAAGAACCAGCTTACGATAAGTTGGCTCCGCGTCGAGGCATCCGTTTGCGGTGCGGTGGAGAACGCGTCTCACGTCATCGCGAGGAAGCGGGCACAACATGGGCGAGCAGGAGCGGCCGCAGGGCCGGGCAGAGGAACGCGAAGCGAGCGCCGGCGCGGCGTCCGGCCGCCTCGATGCGCTCATGGCGGCGGTCAAGGCCACCGGCGGGCGCGGTCCGGCACCGGTGGAGCGCTGGAACCCGCCCGATTGCGGCGACATGGACATGCGCATCGCCGCTGACGGTACGTGGTTCTATATGGGCACGCCCATCGGCCGCCCGGCCCTCGTCCGGCTGTTCGCCTCCGTGCTCACCCGTGAGGACGAGCGCTACGTGCTGAAGACGCCGGTGGAGAAGATCGGCATCCGCGTGGATGACACCCCCTTTCTCGCGGTGGAGATGGCGGTGGACGCGGGCGAGGGCGGCGCCGAACTGGTGTTCCGCACCAATCTCGATGACCTCGTGCGCTGCGGCCCCGGCCATGACCTGCGCTTCGTCCCCGGCGAGGGGGAGGGCGAGGTCCGGCCCTATGTGCATGTGCGCCACGGGCTGGAGGCGCGCCTCACCCGCGCGGTCTTCCTCGATCTTGTGGAGCGGGGGGAGGTGCGGGAAGCGGATGGCATCCCCATGTTCGGTGTGGCGTCGGGGGCCGCCTTCTACCCTATGATGCCCGCGTCCGCTCTCGATCTTGCAGGCCAATGACCGCCTCTTCCCCTCTACAAGCCTCTTCCGCTCAGGCTCCGCGCGCGCTGGACGATTTTCTCGCCCGTGCCGCCGCCCGCCTCTCGCAGGTGCCCCCCGCACCCTATGCGGCGGATAGCCATGCCACGCTGAATGGCGACCATGCCCTTGGTGGCCACGGACAAGTGAACGACAAGCCGCCGCGTCCGGCGGCGGTTCTGGTGGCGGTGGTGGCGCGCCCCGAGCCCACGGTGCTGCTCACGCTGCGCTCGACGACCCTTTCCGCCCATGCCGGCCAGATCGCCTTTCCCGGCGGACGACGGGATCCGGAGGACAAGGACGAGGTGGCGACCGCCTTGCGCGAGGCGCGCGAGGAGGTGGGTCTGGCCGCATCTCTCGTGCGACCATTGGGCTTTCTGGACGGCTACCTCTCCAGCACCCATTTCTGGATCGTGCCGGTGGTGGGGCTGGTTCAGCCCGATTACGCCCTCACCCTCAATCCGGCCGAGGTGCAGGAAGCGTTCGAGGTGCCCTTGTCCTTTCTCATGACGCCGGCCAACCACCAGCGCCAGTCGCTCATGCGCGACGGGGTCAAGCGGCAGTTCTATGCCATGCCCTATGAGGGCCGGTTCATCTGGGGCGTCACCGCCGGCCTGCTCCGCAACCTGTATGAGCGGGTGTACGCATGATCAGGACCGTGCTGGTGGAAACCGCGCTCTTCCTGTCGCCCTTCATCGCCTATGGGCTGATCCTGCTGGCGCTGAAGGGCTCCGTGGTGCCGCAGCACTGGTCGCCGCGGGCGCTCGCCATCTGCGCCGTGCTGGCGGTGCTCCTGGTGGCGGCGGGCCTCTATGTCTTCGAATGGGATCGGGGCGCGCCGCCCGGCAGCGTCTATGTGCCGGCACACATGCAGGACGGCAAGTTCGTGCCCGGCTCCTATCGATGAGCGCGATTGACGATCGCCACATTGCCGATGCGCCGTGGCTGAAGACGCCCGCCCTGAAGGCCGTGTTCGCCGCGCTCAACGGGGCCGGCGAAGAAGTGCGGGTTGTGGGTGGGGCCGTGCGCAATGCGCTGCTCGGTGTGCCCGTGCATGACGTGGACCTCGCCACCACCGCCACGCCGGAGGAGGTGGTGCGCCGGGCCGGGGCGGCGGGGCTCAAAAGCGTGCCCACGGGCATCGCCCATGGCACGGTGACGCTCGTGAGTGCAGGCACGCCCTTCGAGGTGACGAGCCTGCGCGAGGATGTGGAGACCAACGGCCGCCACGCGGTGGTGCGCTTCGGCCGCGACTGGGCGCGGGATGCGGCGCGCCGCGACTTCACGCTCAACGCCTTATATGCGGATGCCGAAGGCCGCCTCTACGATCCCGTCGGCGGCCTGCCGGACCTGCTGGCCCGCCGGGTGCGCTTCATCGGTGATCCGGGCATGCGCATCCGCGAGGATCATCTGCGCATCTTGCGCCTGTTCCGCTTTCATGCCGCTTATGGCAACGGCCCCGTGGACGGCCCGGCGCTGCTGGCCTGCGTGCGGCAGCGCGAGGGGCTGGACCGGCTGTCACGCGAGCGGGTGCGGGCGGAGATGTTGAAGCTGGTGGTGGCGGTGGGCGCTCCCGCCACGCTGGTGGAGATGAGCGACGCCGGCCTGCTCGGGCGCATCCTCGGCGGCGTGGCAGACCTTCCCGGCTTCGCCCGGCTGGCGGCGCTGGAGACGGCGCTCGGCCTTGCGCCCGTGGCCGTGCGGCGGCTCGGCGGACTGGCGGTGCGCATCACCGAGGATGCGGAGCGGCTGCGGGACCGACTGCGGCTTTCCAATGCGGAACAGGCCCGGCTGCTGGCTTTGACCGGTGCACCGATGGTCTCTCCGGACATGCCGGACGGCGTGGCGCGACAGGTGCTCTACGGCGTGGGTGCGGAGGTTTTTCTGGACCGGCTGCTGATCGCCGCTGCCCGTGGCGGGGGCGATCCGGCGCCGCTGGCGCGCATGGCGGCGGACTGGCAGCCGCCGGATTGCCCGATCACCGCGGGCCGCCTGATGGCACAGGGTCTGAAGCCGGGACCGATGCTGGGCGCCACGCTGGCGCGTGCCCGCGCGGACTGGGTCTCGGCCGGTTTCCCGGCAGAGCCCGATGATATCGACCGTATCATCCGCGCGACACTGACTCCTGCGGGAGAGCCGGGCCGCGCGGATGAACGGGACGCATGACCCCCCGTTAAATCGCGGACCTCAGTCCTCGTCTTCCTCGTCGTCTTCCTCGACCTCGAACTCCGGCACTTCCAGCGCTTCCAGCACGATGGCGTCGAGTTCCTGAGTGCGGAATTCGCCAGTCTCGTCCGAATACCAGATCACCTTCACGCTCTCGCCGGTCTCGGCGATGACGGTGAGGGCGGGGCTGCCGGACTTGAGCTGGACGATATCTCCGGGGGCGAAGGCCATGACGTGATCCTTGTGCGCCGCCACCATGCGGCGCGCCGAGGCTTAGCCGGGGTTCGTGACGGTAGGATCACGGCCGCCGGAAACTGATGAAATCCAGAAAGGAGATGGGGCGGCTATTCAGTCGGACCTGTTCCACCTGCGTGCTGCCGAGCGCGGAGAAGCCGTTCAGGCGCTGCACCTGATTGTTGAGCTGGGTGCCGATGACCTGTGCCATTGGGCCTGTCATCGCAACGGGAGCGGTCGGGTTGGCGGTGGGCGGATTGGCGGGGGACGGACTACCGGCCCAGATCCGGGCGGGTTCGATCAGATTGTGCAGGGTCCGGAAGCAATAGTTGAAAATGATGAGGTGATGGGTGCTGCTCCGCCAGTCCACGTCGAACCACCCCTTGAAGCGGGACGGCTCGAAGGTCTGGTGATCGGAGGATTGCGGCATGCTCTTCTCGGCCGCACAGTCGAACTCACCCGCTGCGGCGCTCTGGGCGATCTTGCCGTAGCTCAGCGGATCCAGATCGATGCCGTTGGACAGGATAAGCTCGGGCGTGCCGGCAGTGCTCGCCCAGTCGAGGTGGCGGCGGACATCGAAGATGTAACTGTCGATCTTCGCGCGCAGCTCCACGCGCCCCTTCTCATAGAGCACGAACGTCTCTCGCCCCCGGGCAAGCAGGAAGCCGGCTTTTTCGGGCGTCGGAGAGGCGGTCGCATCCTTGTAGAGAAAGAACAGGATTTCCTGCAGGGACTGCATGCGGGCGAGATCGCCGGAGATGGTCCGGAATGTCTGGTCGGCCGCTTCGAAGTCGGTCTTGGCACGGGCCAGCCGCTGGTCCACGTCCCAGCGATTATACTGGAAATACACCGTGGTCAGGGCTGCGGCGACCGTGGAGATAAGGCCCACGATAAAGCTGGTGAGGCCGAGATCCCGCAACCTTGCCCAGAAGCCGGGCCGCTGCGGGGGCGACGACGTTTCGCTCAGAATGCGCAGCGGCTGCGGCAGACGTGAAAGGTCGACCTCCGGCATGGCCCCATCCCCGGTATATGCCCATGGGGGAGTATGCCACGACCGGGGACGGAGTGCCTGCCAGTGTTGCTCCTCAGGGCCACTTCACCACGGGCGGCATGGAGGACAGGATGGAGGCGACGTTGCCGCCGGTCTTCAGGCCGAAGATGGTGCCGCGATCGTAGAGCAGGTTGAACTCCACATAGCGCCCGCGCCGCACCAGCTGCTCCTCGCGCTCGGCCTCGCTCCAGGCTCTCGCCATGTTGGCGCGCACGAGGCGCGGGTAGATGTCGAGAAAGCCCTCGCCCACTGCGCGGGTGAAGGCGAAGTCGGCATCGAAGGCGCCACTGTCCAGCCAGTCGTAGAAGATGCCGCCGACGCCGCGCATCTCATTGCGATGCTTCAGGAAGAAATATTCATCGCACCACGTCTTGTAGCGCTCGTAATCGGCCACCGGATGCGCCCCGCAAACCGATGAGAAGGCGGCATGGAAGGCCTGCGTGTCCGCATCCTCCTGCGTGCGCCGGCGATCGAGCACGGGGGTGAGGTCGGCGCCGCCGCCGAACCAGCTTTTGGTCGTCACCACGAAGCGGGTGTTCATGTGCACCGCCGGCACATGCGGATTGTGCATGTGTGCGATCAGCGAGATGCCGGAGGCCCAGAAGCGGGGATCCTCCGAGGCGCCGGGGATCTGGGCGCGGAATTCGGGGGCGAATTCGCCATAAACCGTGGAGGTGTGGACGCCCACCTTCTCGAACAGGCGTCCGCGCATCAGGCCCATGGTGCCGCCGCCGCCGGGCGCGCCGGTATGGTCGGTGCGCTCCCAGGGCGAGCGCTCGAAGCGGCCGGCGGGGCCGTCATAGAGGGCGGCGGGGGCGTCGTCCTCCAACTGCTCGAAGGCGGCGATGATCCGGCCCTGCAACGCCTTGAACCAGTCGCTCGCCGCGCGCTTGCGGGTTTCAAGGTCGGTGTCGGTCATCATCTCGCTCCATGGGGGTGTGGGGTTCTAACCCGTGACGTCCCACAGGCAAAGCAGCGCGGGGAGCGCGGCCTCTCTCACCCGCCGTCCACGGGAAAGGCGCCGGTCTGGCGCAGGCCCTCGCCGAGCGCCATGGCCGCCGATACCGCCACATTCAGCGAGCGCATGCCGGGGCGCAGCGGAATTTTCACCCGCGCATCCGCCACTGCATGCACCTCCTCCGGTACCCCGGCGCTCTCACGGCCCATGAGCAGCACGTCGTTGCTTTGAAAAGCAAAGGCGGGCAGGGGCGTCGCGCCTTTGGTGGTGAACAGCACCAGACGCCGGCCTTCCGCCCGGCGCCAGGCCTCGAAGGCGGCAAAGGAGGCGTGGCGCTGCCACTCCACCGCATCGAGATAATCCATACCCGCGCGCCGGAAGGCCGGCGCGCTCACCGGAAATCCGGCGGGTTCGATGATGTGCACGGGCACGCCGAGGCAGGCCCCGGTGCGCAGGCAGGTGCCCGTATTCTGGGCGATGTCGGGGCAATAAAGTGCGAGGATCATCCGTAAACTTACTTAGGTAGCGACATTTCAGGTGGATGGATGGCTCACCTAGGACCGCGTGCCGCATGCAGCGATCTGGACAGACTCTCAAGAGGGTGTAATTAGAGACACTTGAAGGTGCGATCCTCATTTCCGGGGATGGTGTGCCTGTGAAAACTTATGTCGTTCGCAACTGCGAAAGCTTTAACGGCTTTTCGCAGGTTTTTTACTGCGCCTGCGAAGGCGGAGCGAACAATACCTGAGGAAAAGCGCCGTGGCACATGCGGAGACCCCCCAGACTACCCGACGGGATTTCCTGTACATCGCGACCGGCGCCGTTGGGGCCGTGGGCGTTGCCGGCATGGTCTGGCCCTTTGTCGCCCAGCTTCAGCCGGATGCCTCCGTGCTCGCGCTGTCCACCACCGAGGTGGATCTGGCGCCGATCGCCGAGGGACAAATTGTCACAGCCCAGTGGCGCGGCAAGCCCATCTTCATCTTCAACCGCGCTCCGAAGGACGTGGAAGCGGCCCGCGCCGTGCCGCTGAAGGATCTCATCGACCCGCAGTCCGATCAGGACCGGGTGAAGGCCGGCCACGACAACTGGCTGGTGGTGATCGGCATCTGCACGCATCTCGGCTGCGTCCCGATCGGCCACCAGGGCAATTACGACGGCTGGTTCTGCCCCTGCCATGGCTCGCAATACGATTCCTCCGGCCGCGTGCGCGTAGGCCCGGCGCCGCTCAATCTGCCGGTGCCTCCCTACACCTTCACGTCCGACACCAAGATCACGATCGGCTGACGCGCGCGTCCCCTCGCACAATTCAAGAAGGTTGGCTCCATGGAAGGACACTCCACCTACCAGCCCAAGAGCAAGGTGGCGCGCTGGTTTGAAAGCCGGCTGCCGCTCGTGGGTCTGGTGCATTCGAGCGCCATCGCCTATCCGGTGCCCAAGAATCTGAACTATTTCTGGACCTTCGGCGCGATCCTCACCCTCATGCTGGTGGTGCAGATCCTGTCGGGCGTGGTGCTGGCCATGCACTACACCGCCTATGCGCCGGTGTCCTTCGCCCGGGTCGAGCACATCATGCGCGACGTGGATTTCGGATGGCTCATCCGCTACATCCACGCCAACGGCGCCTCGATGTTCTTCATCGCCGTCTACATCCACATGTTCCGCGGCATGTATTACGGCTCCTACAAGGCGCCGCGCGAGGTGCTGTGGATCCTCGGCGTCATCATCTACCTGCTGATGATGGCCACCGCCTTCATGGGCTACGTGCTGCCGTGGGGCCAGATGTCCTACTGGGGCGCCACCGTCATCACCAACCTGTTCTCGGCCATCCCGATCGTCGGCGAGACCATCGTGCAGTGGCTGTGGGGCGGCTATTCGGTCGGCGATCCCACGCTCAACCGCTTCTTCTCGCTGCACTATCTGCTGCCGTTCATGATCGCGGGCGTCGTCATCCTGCACATCTGGGCGCTGCATCACGTGGGCCAGAACAATCCGGACGGCATCGACGTGAAGAGCGTCGCCAAGGACACCGTGCCCTTCACCCCCTACGCGACCATCAAGGACGTGTTCGCGATGGTGGTGTTCCTGCTGTTCTTCTCCTGGTTCATCTTCTACGCGCCCAACTACATGGGCCATCCGGACAACTACATTCCGGCGAACCCGCTCTCCACCCCGGCGCACATCGTGCCTGAGTGGTACTTCCTGCCCTTCTACGCCATCCTGCGGTCCATCCCGGACAAGCTTGGCGGCGTGATCTGCATGTTCGGCGCCATCGCGGTGCTGGCCTTCCTGCCCTGGCTGGACACCTCCCGTGTCCGCTCGGCCAAGTACCGTCCGCTGTTCCGCCAGTTCTTCTGGATCTTCAGCATCGTGGCGGTGGGCCTGGGCTATCTCGGCTCGCAGCCGGCGGAAGGTGGCTACGTGATCGCCTCGCGCATCTTCACCGCTTACTATTTCGTCCACTTCCTCGTGATCCTTCCCCTGCTCGGCTTCATCGAGAAGCCCAAGCCCCTGCCGGCTTCCATCGCGGATGCGGTGTTGGCCAAGAATGGCGGAGCCGGTGGCGCAACGGTGGTCGCCGGGGCCTCCGCCCCGCAGACCAAGGGCTGAGAGCTGGAGACAGATGATGAAGAAGACCATCCTCTTCGGCGCCGCCGCGCTGGCCCTGCTGCTTGCCTCTCCGGTCAAGGCAGCCGAGGGCGGGCATGACGACCTGCCGCATCGCGAAAGCTGGTCGTTCGCGGGCCCCTTCGGCACCTATGACACCGCGCAGCTTCAGCGTGGCTTCAAGGTGTTCCGCGAGGTGTGCGCCGCCTGCCACTCGGCCAACTACCTCTACTTCCGCAACCTCGCGCAGCCGGGCGGCCCCCGCTTCTCGGAAGCGCAGGCCAAGGCGGTGGCGACCGACTACCAGATCACCGATGGGCCGAACGACCAGGGCGAGATGTTCCAGCGCCCCGGCCGCCTGTCCGATCACTGGCCGGCGCCGTTCCCGAACGATCAGGCCGCACGCGTGGCCAATGGCGGCGCCCTGCCGCCGGATCTCTCGGTGATCGCCAAGGCCCGTGCCTCGCACGTGGGCTTCCCCGGCTTCATCACCGACGCCTTCACCCAGTATCAGGAAGGCGGCGTGGACTATATCCACGCGCTGCTGACCGGCTATGTGGATGCGCCGGAAGGCTTCAAGCTGCAGAGCGGCCTGAACTACAACAAGTATTTCCCGGGCCACCAGATCGCCATGCCCAAGCCCATCAGCGACGGGCAGGTGGAATATACGGATGGCACCCCGGCCACGGTGGATCAGTACTCCCGTGACGTGTCGGCCTATCTGATGTGGATGGCGGAGCCGCACCTCGATGCGCGCAAGCGCATCGGCTTCCAGGTGTTCGTCTTCCTCATCGTGCTGGCGGGCCTGCTCTATTTCACCAAGAAGAAGATCTGGAAGAACGTCGCCCACTGAGGGTGTCCCTTCCGCCAGAGCGCTTCCATGCCCGGGCTCGTCCCGGGCATTTGCGTTTCAGGGACACCGGCGCAGGACGCAGGGTTGCGCGGTGCGCCACTGGCCCCGGTGGCGGGGCGGTGGTAGTCGGAAAGCCGATCTCCCATCGGTTTGGCGACCCATGACCCCCATTTCCACCAATCTCATCGACGCGGTCCGCACCATTCCGGACTATCCCAAGCCCGGTGTGATGTTCCGCGACATCACCACCCTGCTCGGCAATGCCCGCGCGTTCCGCCGCACGGTGGATGAACTGGTGCAGCCCTGGGCCGGGGCCAAGATCGACAAGGTGGCTGGCATCGAGGCGCGCGGCTTCATCGTCGGCGGCGCGGTGGCGCATCAGCTTTCCGCCGGCTTCGTGCCGATCCGCAAGAAGGGCAAGCTCCCGCACCAGACCGTGCGCATGGCCTATGCGCTGGAATACGGGCAGGACGAAATGGAGATGCATGTGGATGCGGTCCATGCCGGCGAGCGCGTGCTGCTGGTGGACGATCTCATCGCCACGGGCGGCACAGCGGAAGGCGCGGTGAAGCTGCTGCGCCAGATCGGGGCCATCGTGGAAGCCGCCTGCTTCATCGTGGACCTGCCGGAACTGGGCGGCGCCGAAAAGCTGCGCGCCATGGGCGTGCCGGTGCGCACCCTCATGAGCTTCGAGGGGCACTGAACCCCTCGGTCTGAGAGCGGGCATCAAAAAAGGGCGGCCACTGGCCGCCCTTTCGCGTTTCGAGGGATGCCCCTCACATGTTGGGATAGTTCGGGCCACCGCCGCCTTCTGGCGCGGTCCAGTCGATATTCTGGTTCGGATCCTTGATATCGCACGTCTTGCAGTGGACGCAGTTCTGCGCGTTGATCTGGAAGCGCGGCTCGGCGCCGGTCTCCTCCACCCACTCATAGACGCCCGCCGGGCAGTAGCGGTTGGACGGGCCGGCGAAGATGTCGTGCTCCGACGACTTCTGCAGGCCAAGATCACGCACCTTCAGATGGATCGGCTGGTCTTCCTCGTGATTGGTGTTCGAGATGAACACCGAGGACAGCTTGTCGAAGGTCAGCACGCCATCGGGCTTGGGATAGACGATGGGCTTGAACTCGGAGGCGGGCTTCAGGCTCTGCGCATCGCTCTTGCCGTGGCCGAGCGTGCCGAAGAAGGAGAAGCCCAGCGTGTTGGTCCACATGTCCAGCGCGCCGAGCGGGATGCCGATATAGGTGCCGAACTTCGACCACAGCGGCTTCACGTTGCGGACCTTGTGGAGATCCTTGCCCACGGCGGAGCTGCGCCAGGCGCCCTCATAGCTCGCCACTTCGTCATGCGAGCGACCGGCGACGAGGGCATCGGCCAGATGCTCGGCGGCCAGCATGCCGGAGAGCATGGCGTTGTGGCTGCCCTTGATGCGGGGCACGTTCACGAAGCCCGCCGCGCAGCCCACCAGCACGCCACCGGGGAAGGTGAGGCGCGGCACGCTCTGGTAGCCGCCTTCCGTGATGGCGCGGGCGCCGTAGGAGATGCGCTTTCCGCCCTCGAACGTGTCGCGGAAGATGGGGTGGGTCTTGAAGCGCTGGAACTCGTCGAAGGGCGAGAGATAGGGGTTCTGGTAGTTGAGGTGGAGCACGAAGCCCACCATCACCTGCTCGTCTTCCATGTGGTAGAGGAAGGCGCCGCCGCCGGTCTTGCCGCCCAGCGGCCAGCCGAAGGCATGCTGCACGAGGCCGGGCTTGTGCTTCTCCGGCTTCACCTTCCACAATTCCTTGAGGCCGATGCCGAATTTCGGCGGCTCGCGGCCGGCATCGAGGCCGAAGCGGGCGATGAGGCGCTTGGTGAGATGGCCGCGCGCGCCCTCGGCGAAGACGGTGTAGCGCCCGCGCAATTCCATGCCGCGGGTGAACTCGCCCTTGGGATTGCCCTCGCGATCCACGCCCATGTCGCCGGTGGCGATGCCGCGCACGGCGCCATTGTCGTCATAGAGCACTTCGGAGGCGGCAAAGCCGGGATAGATCTCCACGCCGAGGGCTTCGGCCTTCTGCGCCATCCAGCGCGTGACATTGCCCAGCGAGCCGATGAAGTTGCCGTGGTTGTTCATCAGCGGCGGCATGACGAAATTGGGCAGGCGGGCGCCGCCGGCGGGGCCGAGCAGGTAGAAGTGATCGTCATTCACTTCCGTCACGAGGGGGCGGTCGCTCTCCTCGCGCCAGCCGGGGAGGAGGGCATCGAGGCCGACGGGATCGACCACGGCGCCGGAGAGGATATGGGCACCGGCCTCCGAACCCTTTTCCACAACCACGACCGAGAGGTCTTCGCCGCGTTCTTCCGCGATCTGCCGGAGGCGGATCGCAGTGGCGAGGCCGGCCGGTCCGGCGCCTACGACCACCACGTCGTAGTCCATGCCTTCGCGTTCCGGCAGTTCCGCCTCGGTCATTTTCACAGTCCCCAGTGTTATCTCGTGCCCGCTGACCTGCGGTCGCGCGGAGGTTGGAGTTGTTCCATGGATGCCCTCCGATGACAATTTCTTTCACCCGCCGGAAGATGGGAGCATTCCGCCGGAACGGTTTCAGCGGGGCGCGGGTCTGCTATAGAATGGCTCGGAGCGCCCCGGAAACCTGATGAACTCATTCGTACACAAACAGTTTGCCGATATTCTCGCCTTCTATGCGGAGGCGGGGGTTGATGTGGCTGTGGGCGAAGAGCCGGTGGATCGCTTTGCCGAGAGTGCGGCCGAGCAGGCCAGCCGCAGCGCCCGATCGGTGCAGCCCGGCCGTTCCGCTGATTCGCGGGCGGCTCCCGATGGCCAGCGGCCGGCGCAGCCCATGCGCCCCGCTGCGCCGCAGCCGGGCCCCATGGCATCGGGCCTGCACGGCACGCCGCACGGCGCACCCTTGCCGCCGCAAGTGGCGGCCCAGCATCCCGATGAGGCCGTGATGGCGGCGCGTGATGCGGCGCGCACGGCGACAAGTCTCGATGAGCTGAAGGGTCTGCTGGAGGCGTTTGACGGCTGTCCGCTGAAGCGCACGGCCACGCGCCTGGTGTTCGCGGACGGCAATCCGCAGGCGAAGGTGATGTTCGTGGGTGAGGCGCCGGGCCGGGACGAGGACGTGCAGGGCCTGCCCTTCGTTGGCCGCTCGGGGCGGCTGCTGGATCTCATGATGGCGGCCATCGGGCTCGACCGCACCAGCGCTTATATCGCCAATGTCATTCCCTGGCGGCCGCCGGGCAACCGCACGCCGACGCCGCAGGAGACTGCCATTTGCCTGCCCTTCATCAAGCGGCAGGTGGAGCTGGCCAATCCTGATATTCTGGTGTGCATGGGCGGGCCTGCCGCCCAGTCGCTGCTGGGCATCACGGACGGCATCACCAAGGCGCGGGGGCGGGTGATGCCCTATGAGACCGGCAGCCGGACCATCAAGGCCATCGCCACCTTCCATCCGGCCTATCTTTTGCGCACGCCGCTGGGCAAGCGCCTTGCCTGG
The DNA here is from genome assembly GCF_014635325.1 of Azorhizobium oxalatiphilum. GTDB lineage: Bacteria > Pseudomonadota > Alphaproteobacteria > Rhizobiales > Xanthobacteraceae > Azorhizobium > Azorhizobium oxalatiphilum. The sequence goes on from NZ_BMCT01000001.1 coordinate 885,448, forward strand.
CGCGACCTGCTGGCCATCGAAGCCCTGCTGAAGGGCGAGGGCTAGAGGACGTCTTGCGGCTCACCTGTTCGAGCCGCGAAGAGCTTCATCAAGACATAAGAGGCCCGGCACGGACGGCGGGGGCAGTCGGGTCCGTGCCGGGCCTGCTCATGCACCGTTCCAGAGCCCTGTCGGGCTCTGGCGATGCAAGCTCATTCAGCCGTTGTGAGACGGGCCGGAATGGGGATCGTTATCCGAGAACGGGCCGTAGTGCGGATCGAGGCTGCCGGCGGGCGCCATGCTGATCGTACGCTCAAAGCTGGCGGGTTCTGCGTTGACCGGCAGCTGGACCTGATTGCCGGCGACGGGGCCGCGCTGATCGTAAGCGCCGGCGGCGACCGCCTGGAACTCGCGATTGCCCTTGTTGATCGTCTCGTCGGCCATGGCCGAGGAGGCGGCACCGGCGAGGCCGGCGGCGATCATGGAAGCGGCGATGAGCTTGGTGGTGAAGGTGGTCATGGATATCTCTCCTGATTTCGCTTGGTTGTTCGCTCAGTTATGGGCCGGGCCGGAATGGGGATCGTTGTCCGAGAACGGGCCGGACTGCGGATCCAGGCTGCCGGCCGGCGCGCTGAACGACGGAGCGTTGAACGGCGCAGTAATCGAGCGCTCAAAACTGGTGGCCGCCGCATTGGCGGGCAGCTCGTACTGGTTGCCGGCAGCGGCCGCCGGGCCGCGGTGATCATAAACGCCGGCGGCGACGGCATGGAATTCGCGGTTGCCACGATTGATCGTCTCGTCGGCCATAGCCGAGGACGCGGCGCCGGCGAGGCCGGCGGCAATCATTGAAGCGGCGATGAGCTTGGTGAAAGTGGTCATTGTTGTCTCTCCAGATCCCAGCCCCTCGGTTTGACCAAGGTGGGGACGAAGCCTCGTGGGCTCCGTTTCCTCGAGACGGAATTTATGTCCTCGCCACCAATTCGCAAGTAACGAGCCCGTGCTTTCGGGGATGACAAAAATGTTATTGGTTCTTGTGTCGTAATTTCTCCGTAAGTTGTGCCAACTGTTTAACGGATGTGGCGAGATTTGGGTTTGAATGTCTTGGATATGTATCAAAATGTAAAAGCGTATCGTCTTTGGATACTTATTTTTTGGCGTGAATTGCGGTGTGGATGAAGTCGAGCTTCTCGATCACCGGTGCGTTGAGCACGAAAGGATAGAGATCCGGCTGGCCCATGGAGCGGTTGATGGCGTTGATCGCCACCGTCAGCGGCACGAAGGCCTCCACCAGTTCTGTGATGGTGGCCGCGCGATAGGGCGAGAAGTCCACCTCCGCCGCCAGTTCCTCTGCCCCCTTGATGCGCGGGCGCAGTTTCAGGCCGAAGGTGCCGGCCGTCTCCAGCGCGTCCACCATGTGCAGGTAATGCGCCCAGGTCTCGGCGAAGTCTTCCCATGGGTGAGCAGTGGCGTAGGTGGAGATGAAGGCATTCTGCCAGTCGCCCGGCGCGCCATTGTCGTAATGCGCCTGCAGCGCCGCGCCATAGTCCGCGCGCTCGTCGCCGAACAGGGCGCGGAAGGCGTCAAGCCGCCCGCCGTCGCGCACCAGCACGTCCCAGTAAAAATGCCCCACCTCGTGGCGGAAATGGCCGAGCAGGGTGCGATAGGGCTCGTGCATGGCGGTGCGGCGGGCCTCGCGTTCCGCATCGTCAGCCTCGGCGATGTTGATGGTGATCAGCCCGTCCGCATGGCCGGTGAGCACCGGCTGCGGCGTGCCGTCCGGTGCGGTGCCGTCGGACAAGAAGTCGAAGGCGAGGCCGTGGGCGGGATCCTCCGTGCGATCCGGCGCCGGCAGGCCCCAGCGCAGCAGCGAATAGAACAGCTGGTGCTTGGCGCCTTCCAGCTTGCGCCAGTTGGCGAGATTCTCCGGCACCGAGAGATCGGGCACCGTGCGGTTGTGCCGGCAGGCCTCGCACAGGGTGCGGCCGTCATCGGCCGGAACGAGCCAGTTGCAGGCGTCGTGTGCTGCGTTCTCGCAGGAGAAGTAGAGGCGCTCCTTGTCCGCGAGCGGTCGCCACCCGCCGTCCGCCGCTTCCAGGGCCGAGATCTGCGCCTGCGCGGGCAGATACCCCAGCGGCATGCCGCAGCTGACACAGGCCGTATTGTCGAAATGGACGACGTTGCCGCAGTTCTGGCACTGGAAGAGCTTCATGGGATCGCCTCGCCGGAGCGTGCCGCGGCTGATCCGTCGGGGGCTGATCCTTGGCGGTAGCCGGCACGTGCCGACATCAACCCCGCGCGACGGCAAAGGTTGCGTTCGGAGCTGCCGGTTGTGCCGGGGGGCTCAGGGGGCCTGGGTGCCCGGAGCGGGGGACAGCGAGAGGGCGGAATTGCGGTAGCGTGGATCTTCCGTCACTTCCTCGCCGACCCATGGGGGCAGGGGCACGCTCTCGGCGGGATGGTCCAGCTCCACTTCCGCCATGATCAGTCCGGAATTCTCCGCGCCGAATACGTCCACGCTCCACAGCTTGCCGCCGAAGGAGACGTCGTAGCGGGTCTTCTCGATCAGCGGGCGGCGGCAGAGGTCGCGCAGCATGTCCTGCGCGTCGGAGAGCGGGATGGGATATTCGAACTCGGCCCGCGACATGCCCTCCGACGGCCCCTTGATGGTGAGGAAGGCGGCATCCCCTGCGATGCGCACGCGCACCGTGGTCTCGTCGGAGGTGTCGATATAGCCCTGCCGGAAGGAGGCGCCTGTGGCGTTCGCGCGCCAGTCGTCCGAGGTCACGAGGAACTTGCGTTCCACTTCCACAGCCATTGGGGGGCCTTGTCGCCGGGAAAGAAGTGGAAGCGATATTCCTCCATCGGCGGCACCGGCGCCAGCCGCTTTTGCGGGCGATGGAGAGCACTGCCTCCTAACAAATCGTCGCATGTCCCGCCCGTTTGCAGCCGGGGCGGGACCATGGTGCGGCGCGGCGCATGACGTAGCGAAAGTTAGCCGCCGGTGCTTTCATCCACGTCGTGCTTGCTGGGCGGGGTGGTGTCGCCGATGGTGGTCACGCGCAGGATGTTGGTGGTGCCCGCGCGGGCGAAGGGCACGCCCGCCGTGATGGTGAGGCGTTCTCCGGGGGAGCCGATGCCCTGTTCCACCGCCACCTGCACCGCCCGGTTCACCATCTCGCCGAAGGAGTGGATGTCCTCGCCCACGTTCACCGCATGCACGCCATAGGAGAGGGCGAGGCGGCGGGCGGTGTCGTTGCGGGTGGTGATGCCGAGGATCGGCATGGGCGGACGCTCGCGGGCGGCGCGCAGGCCCGTGGTGCCGGACAGCGTATAGGCGACGATGGCCACCGCATCCACTGCCAGCGCGGTCTGGTAGGCGGCCTTGGTGACGGCGTCGCCGATGGTCTTGCCCCACTCCGCCTGCGTGGCGTCGAGGATCTTCCGGTAGCCGGGATCGCGCTCCACGTTGCGGATGATGTCGTCCATGAAGGACACCGCTTCCACCGGATACTGGCCGGCGGCGCTCTCGGCCGAGAGCATCACGCAATCGGCCCCTTCGTACACGGCGGTAGCGACGTCGGAGACTTCGGCGCGGGTGGGAACCGGCGAGGAGATCATGCTCTCCAGCATCTGGGTGGCGACGATGACCGGGCGTCCCTGACGGCGGGCCTCGGTGATCATGCGCTTCTGCAAAGCGGGCAGTTCGGGCAGGGACAGTTCCACGCCGAGATCGCCGCGCGCCACCATGATGGCGTCGGAGAGTTCCACCAGCTCGGTGAGATGCTCCACCGCCGCCGGCTTTTCCATCTTCAGCATGATGGCCGCACGGCCCTTGATGAGCTCGCGCGCCTCGTGGATATCTTCCGGCCGCTGCACGAAGGAGAGGGCGATCCACTCCACGCCCTGCTCCACGGCGAAGGCGAGGTCGATGCGGTCCTTCTCGGTGAGCGGCGAGAGCGGCAGCACCACGTCGGGGATGTTGAAGCCCTTGTTGTTGGACAGGCGCGTGCCGCTGACGACTTCAGCGTCCAGCCAGCCCGGCCCCTTGTCCACGACCTTCAGGCGCACCTTGCCGTCGTCGCAGAGCACGGTGGAGCCGATGGTGAGGGCTTCGATGATGTCGGGATGGGGGATCGGCACGCGGTCCGTATCGCCGAGGCGTTCGACCTCGGCATCGAAGCGCAGCTTCTTGCCGGGGGCGAAGGTAATGGCATTCTCCGTGAAGCGACCGATGCGCAGCTTCGGGCCCTGCATGTCGGCGATGACGCCGATGGGGCGGCCCACTTCCGCTTCGAGATTGCGGATGTGCGAGAGCACGGTGCCATGATCGGCCTGCGTGCCATGGCTGAAATTGAGCCGGAACACATCAACGCCGGCGAGGAACAGTTCGCGCAGCTTCTCCGGCGAATTGGAGGCCGGGCCGACGGTGGCGATGATCTTGGTGGCGCGGTTGCGCTTCAGCGGCATGGCCATTTCTCCCCCTGCGGCCTTCTTTGCGGCCGTTTCCGAACAGGTCGGCCCGGGCGGCGGCGCAGCCCGTGCCGTCTATTATCCCCCGCGTACGGCCATGGCGTGACGGTCCCGCCCCGTGGTCTGGCCACGGGGCGGGAGAGGCGTCAGGCGATGTCGTGATCGGCCATCAGCTCCAGGGCTTTCGCCATGGCCGAATGGTCGAGCTTGGAGCCGCCGCGCGCGGCAACCGCATTGAACAGCTCCTGCGCGGTGGCGGTGTTGGGCAGGGAGACCTTCAGCGCACGGGCCGAGGAGAGCGCGAGGTTGAGGTCCTTCTGGTGCAGCTCGATGCGGAAGCCCGGATCGAAATTGCGCTTCACCATGCGCTCGCCATGCACTTCGAGGATGCGCGAGGAGGCAAAGCCGCCCATGAGCGCCTGCCGCACCTTGGCCGGGTCCGCGCCCGCCTTGGAGGCGAACAGCAGCGCCTCGCCCACCGCTTCGATGGTCAGCGCGACGATGATCTGGTTGGCCACCTTGGTGGTCTGGCCGTCGCCATTGCCGCCCACGAGGGTGATGTTCTTGCCCATCTTCTCGAACAGCGGCTTCACCGTCTCGAAGGCAGCTTCGGGACCGCCGACCATGATGGTGAGGGAGGCGGCCTTGGCGCCCACGTCGCCACCGGAGACCGGGGCGTCGAGATAGTCGCAGCCGAGCGCATTGATCTTCTCGGCGAACTTTTTCGTCTCCACCGGCGAGATGGAGCTCATGTCCACCACGATCTTGCCGGCCGACAGGCCCTCGGCCACGCCGCCGGGGCCGAACAAAGCGGCGTCCACATGCGGGGTATCGGGCACCATCAGAATGATGACGTCGGCGGCCTTCGCCACCTCGGCGGAGGAGGCGACCGCCTTGCCGCCCTTGTCGGTCAGCTCGGCCGGAATGTTCACCACGTCATAGAGGAAGACGGTGTGGCCGGCGGCGATGAGGTGGCCGGCCATGGGGGTGCCCATGATGCCGAGCCCGATGAAACCCACGTTCATTGGCGTTCTCCCGGTGGATGTTTGGTGGCGCCGGGTGTGCCCGGCCGCAAGAATGGTGAAGGGCCGGGTCCGCCCCCCGGTGTTTGCCCCCGGCGGACCCGGCGCACGTCCGGCCTTGATTGCGCGGCAATCCAAGCTTTGGGACGTTTTCCGTCTCGGTAGGAGAGGCGGATTCACGGGTCAGAAAATCTGACCCGATCCGGCTCTCGTCCGTTCAGCCCTTGTAGGGGCCGAACCAGCTGATGCCTTCGTCGGTGGTGGTCTTCGGCTTGTATTCGCAGCCGATCCAGCCGTTGTAGCCGGTGTCGTCGATGGCCTTGAAGACGAAGGGATAGTTGATCTCGCCGGTGCCCGGCTCGCCGCGCCCCGGATTATCCGCCAGCTGGATGTGCTTGATGCGGTTGATGTTCGCGCGGATGGTGGGGACGAGATCCCCTTCCATGATCTGCATGTGATAGATGTCGTACTGGAAGAAGATGTCGTCCGCGCCCACTTCGTCCAGCAGCGCCAAAGTCTGCTTGGTATTGTGGAGGTGGAAGCCGGGAATGTCCCGCGTATTGATGGCTTCCACCACCAGCGGGATGCCGGCCTTCTTCAGCTCGGCAGCGGCGAACTTCAGGTTCGACACCAGCGTCTCATGCACGGTCTCGGCCGGCACATCCTTGGGCGTGAGGCCGGCGAGGATGTTGAGCGTCTGCGTGCCAAGGGCCTTGGCGTACTCGATGCCCTTGCCCACGCTGTCCTGGAACTCGCCCACCCGGTCCGGCAGCACGGCGATGCCGCGCTCGCCCTTGGCCCAGTCGCCGGCGGGCAGGTTGTGCAGGGCCTGGGTGAGGCCGTGCTTCTGCAGGCGCTCGGCCAGTTCCTCTTTCGGATAGGCATAGGGAAAGAGATATTCCACGCCCGTGAAACCGGCGTCCGCCGCCTTGGCGAAGCGGTCCAGGAAGTCGATCTCGTTCCAGAGCATGGTCAGGTTGGCTGCAAACTTGGGCATTCACCTCTCCGCTGGCTGAGCCTTGGCTGTTGCGGCACGTTGCGGCCGCTTGTGGTGGTTCTGAAAAGCCCGTCCGGTTGGGGATGCGGGCAGAGCAGGCAGGCTGCGCCCCGCCGCAAGCCGGGAGACTTGCGGCGGGGCGCCTGCGCAGGATGGCTCTATTCGGCGGGTTCCGCCACCCGGACGGTGTCGAGCGGCAGGTCGAGGACTTCCTCGAACTCGTTCACCTTGTCGATCTCGACGCCCATGGCGATGTTGGTGACGCGCTCGAGGATGAACTCGATCACCACCGGCACCTGATGCTCGGCCATCAGCTTCTCGGCCGAGGCGAAGGCATCCTTGAACTCGTTCGGGGTGCGCACCCGGATGGCCTTGCAGCCGAGGCCCTCGGCCACCGCCACATGGTCCACGCCATAGGCGCCGATCTCTTCCGAATTGATGTTGTCGAAGGAGAGCGAAACCTCGAAATCCATCTCGAAGCCGCGCTGCGCCTGCCGGATGAGGCCGAGGTAGGAGTTATTCACCACCACATGCAGGTAAGGCAGCTTGTGCTGGGCGCCCACCGCCAGCTCCTCAATGAGGAACTGGAAGTCATAGTCGCCCGACAGAGCGACAATCTTGGCGTCCGGCTTGGCGGCGCGCACGCCGAGCGCCGCGGGCAGCGTCCAGCCGAGCGGGCCGGCCTGTCCGCAATTGATCCAGTTGCGCGGCTCGTAGACCTTCAGGAACTGCGCGCCGGCGATCTGCGAGAGGCCGATGGTGGTGACATAGGTCACGTCGCGGCCCAGCGCCTCGTTCATCTCCTCATAGACGCGCTGCGGCTTCAGCGGCACGTTGTCGAAGTGCGACTTGCGCAGCATGGTCTGCTTGCGGCCGAGGCATTCCTTCGCCCAGCCGGACCAGTCGGGCAGCTTGCCGGCGGCCTTCCACTCGCGGGCGACCGCGATGAACAGCTCCAGCGCCGCATGGGCATCGGAGACGATGCCGAAGTCCGGCCCGAACACGCGGCCGATCTGGGTCGGCTCGATGTCCACATGCACGAACTTCCGGCCCTTGGTGTAGACCTCCACGGAGCCGGTGTGGCGGTTGGCCCAGCGGTTGCCGATGCCGAACACGAAGTCGGAAGCCAGCATCGTCGCATTGCCGTAGCGGTGCGAGGTCTGGAGGCCGCACATGCCGGCCATCAGCGGATGGTCGTCCGGGATCGTGCCCCAGCCCATGAGGGTGGGGATGACCGGAACGCCGGTCAGCTCCGCGAACTCCACCAGAAGGTCGGAGGCATCCGCATTGATGATGCCGCCGCCGGAAACGATGAGCGGACGCTCAGTGGCCGCCAGCATGGCGATGGCCTTCTCCGCCTGCGCGCGGGTGGCCTTCGGCTTGTAGACGGGCAGGGACGAATAGGTGTCCTCGTCGAACTCGATCTCGGCCATCTGCACGTCGATGGGCAGGTCGATCAGCACCGGGCCGGGGCGGCCGGAGCGCATGACGTGGAAGGCCTGCTGGAACACCATGGGCACCAGCGCGGGCTCGCGCACGGTGACGGCCCACTTCGTGACCGGCTTGGCGATGCTCTCGATATCGACCGCCTGGAAATCCTCCTTGTACAGGCGGGCGCGGGGTGCCTGGCCGGTGATGCAGAGGATCGGGATGGAGTCGGCGGAGGCCGAATAGAGGCCGGTGATCATGTCGGTGCCGGCGGGCCCGGAGGTGCCGATGCACACGCCGATATTGCCGGCGACCGCGCGGGTGTAGCCCTCGGCCATGTGCGAGGCGCCTTCCACGTGGCGGGCGAGCACGTGGCGGATGGAGCCGCGCGCCTTCATGGCGGAATAGAAGGGATTGATGGCCGCGCCGGGAACGCCGAAGGCACAATTGATGCCTTCCTTCTCCAGGACACGGACGGCGGCATCGACGGCACGCATGCGGGCCATGGCGTTTCTCCCATAATCGAAGCGTCCTTTTCGGACGTTGGTATTATGGATACGCCTGTACCGGCCGAGGCTCTATGGCAAGAAACGGCATCACATTGATGCCTTCCTGGAAATAATCTTGCTGCAATGCGACCTGAAGAGGCCTTAAGGGGCGCTCAGGCGTCCGGCGGCGTCGTCCGCATGCCGGCGATGAGAATGTCCACCACCCGGCGGGCGGATCTGTCCCAGTCGGGGCCGGCGCTGATGTAGACCACGCCGCCGACGGCGCGGAGCAGGTCCATGGGCTCCATATCGAGACGGATCTCGCCGCTTTTCACCGCGCGGTCGGCCAGTTCCGTCATCGCACTGATGAGCTGCGGGCCGGTGTTGGCATAAAGCTCGGTCGTGCCGCCGACGATGGAATTCAGCGCCTCCGCCATGCCCTGCTTGGTGCCCATGTAATCCACGAACAGCAGCAGCCAGTCCCGCAAAGCCTCCACCGGCGGGCGGGTGGCGCCGAGCCGTGTGGCAGCCTCCATGAGCTGGCGGGTCTCGTTGCGATAGACCTCGGCGATCAAGGCATCGCGGGTGGGGAAGTGGCGGTAGAGCGTGCCGATGCCGACCCCTGCCGTGCGCGCGATCTCCTCCAGGCTGGCGCCTGGCCCCTTCTGCGCGAAGGCCGCCTTGGCCACCTCCAGCAGATGCAGGCGATTGCGCTCGGCATCGGCGCGCGGCTTGCGGCCGGTGGAAGCCGCGCGGTCCTTGGAACGGTCTTCGGGCACGATCTTGAAATCACCCCTTGATAAACGGAGGATGCCTCCGTATTTAATCCGGAGCCACCCTCCTTTTAACCCGTGAGGGCACGCCCGGCAATGTCTGTCGCGGCGACGGGAGAGGTGCGTCCAACGAACAGGAGACCGTCATGGCTGATGCTTTCGGAGCCACCTCCACTACCGACGACGTGCTGCGCGGCGTAGACCTCGCCGGCAAGCGCGTGCTCGTCACCGGCGTGTCCGCGGGTCTCGGCGTCGAGACGGCGCGGGTGCTCGCCGCCCATGGCGCGCAGGTGGTGGGCGCCGCCCGCGATCTCGCCAAGGCGGAGCGCGCCACGGGTGAGGTGCGGGCACAGGCGGCGAACGGCGGCGGGCTGGAGCTGGTTCAGCTCGATCTCGCGGACCTGAAGAGTGTGCGCGCCTGCGCCGATGGACTGAATGCCGATGGCCGCATCTTCGATCTGGTCATCGCCAATGCGGGCGTCATGGTGCCGCCCTTCGGCCATACGGCGGATGGCTTCGAAACCCAGTTCGGCACCAACCACCTCGGCCATTTCGTGTTCGTCAACCGCATCGCCGGCCTGATCAGGGATGGCGGGCGGCTGGTGAACCTCTCCTCCGCCGGCCACCGCTTCGCGGACGTGGATCTGGACGACCCCAATTTCGAGCGCACGCCGTATGACGCCTGGCAGGCCTATGGCCGCTCGAAGACCGCCAATGCGCTGTTCGCGGTGGCGTTCGACCGCCGTCACAAGGCGCGTGGCGTGCGCGCCGTCGCCGTGCATCCGGGCGGCATCCGCACCGAACTCGCCCGCCATATCGGCGAGGACACCATCACCGCCATGCTCACCCAGATCCAGGCGGATCGCGCCGCGCAGGGCCTGCCGCCCATGGAGTGGAAGAGCATCCCGCAGGGTGCTGCGACCTCGGTCTGGGCCGGCGTGGTGGCGGGAGCCGATGAGGTGGGCGGCCGTTATTGCGAGAACTGCCATGTGGCCGAATTGGTGGGTGCCGACGTGAATATCGCCAGCGACGGCGTACGCGCCTATGCGCTCGATCCCACCCGCGCCGAAGCGCTGTGGGCGAAGAGCGAAGAGATGGTGGGCGAGCGGTTCTAATCGCGCGCCCATCGACGCCGCGCGGCAACCGCCCCCGCCGCGCGGCGTCACCCCTTTTCCGGCGGCTCTGGCGATCCGGTGCGCGGGCCTGTATCTCAAGGACGAGTGCCGGCCGATCCGCCGGGCCGATGAGGAGATAGGGTGACGGAGACCACCGGAGGCAGCAAGCGCGCCGCCCGCCACGCGACCTGGATGCGCAATTCGGCCATGTTCTATCTGGGCCAGCGGGCCGCCAGCGAGGCGCATTTCCGGCAGGTGATGCTGCGCAAGGCGGCGCGGCGTATCGGCGAGGAGCTGGACGAGGCCGAGATCGCGTGCCTGCTGGACGAGACGGTGGCCTATTGCCGGGCCAACGGCTTCCTCAATGATGACGACTATGCCGAGGCCAGAAGCGCTGCCGGCGCGCGCCGGGGCCTGTCGCGGCGGCGCGTCGGCATGATGCTGGACGCCAAGGGCATCGACCGCGAGCAGATCGGCCGGGCGCTGGAGGATTTTGACGATCTGGCTGCTGCCGTTCGGCTCACCAAGAAGCGCCGTATCGGCGCGTGGCGCCGGGATGACGGGCAGCCGGGCGAGGTGGACACGCAGCGCGAGATCGCCATTCTCGCCCGCGCCGGCTTTCCCTTCGAGATCGCGGGCAAGGCGGTGCGCATGAGCCTGGAAGAGGCCGAAGAGGTGCTCTTCGGCCCCGCCGAGGGCTAACGGAGAGCTTCAGCCCACCGCTTCCGCATAGGCGGCGGAGAGGGCGGCGACCTTGGCGTCCACGTCGTTCGCGATCAGCAGCGGCGCGCGGCTCGCGCCCACGTCCGGCATGGCATGGCGCAGGGCGCGCTTGACCAGAGCCGGCGGGAAGCCGTGGGCATAGAGATCCCTGCGGAGCTGGCTGAAGCGCGTCATCCTCCGTCGGGGCGGTTGCTCCGCCTCCTGTTCCGGGCCCGTAGCCGGATAGGATCAGATGACATCTGAGCCGTGAAAGCGCCTCCAAGCCCACGATCATTAAGGCTTTGGCGCGCCTACATGTCAACATGTTGTAATAGGGTCGTGATCACGCCGTCAGAGGGCGAGGTCGAGCACCCGGCCCTCGAACAGGCGGTCGTAGGAGCCACGGATATGCACCCGCATGGCCTCGCGGGCGGCGTCCGAATCGCGGTCGCGGATGGCGGTGAAGATGGTCGTGTGCTCCTCCAGCACGCCGGCGAGGCCGCCGGCCGGGCCGAGCAGGGACAGGCCGTGCAGCTTCATGCCGACGGCGATGTGCTCTTTCAGCGCCTGCATGGAGGAGAGGAAGAAATAATTGTTCGCCGCCTCGGCGATGGCGATGTGGAAGGCGTAGTCCGCATCCTCGCGATGGCGGTGCGCATAGGTGCTGTCGCGCAGCAGATCGAGCGCCTGGCCGATGGTCTGCAAAGCGGTGTCGTTGCGCCGCTGGGCGGCGTAGAAAGCGTTGGCCGGCTCCACTTCCAGGCGGAATTCGTAGCAGCGCTGCACATCCGCGATGGTACCCACCGGCGCATAGGAGAGCGCCTTGCTGCCCTCGCCCTCGGGGCCGCGCACGAAGGTACCGGCGCCCTGCCGCGAGAACACCAGTCCGTCATCCCGCAGCCGCCGCAGCGCCTCGCGAACCACGGGGCGCGAGACGCCGAACTGGGCGGACAGGTCATGTTCCCCCGGCAGGCGCGAATGCGCCGCGTATTCGCCCGCCGTGATGCGGGCGCGGAGCTGATGGTGGACCCGCTGCACCATGGGCGACGGCGGCGATGCGGAGGCCGGGGTGGGGGAGGGGGAGCGAGCCATGCACCATCAATTACAAGCAATGACAACTTCGTCAACACCCTATGTTTCCCTTACATCCTGTGCCCGTTCCGGCCGCACATGGATGTGATAATTACAACATGTTGACATCTCGAATGGGATGGGTTCTTGTCTGAGCCAAGGTCCGCTAGAGACCTGCCGACAGGAGTTGAGACGCCGGGATGAGCTGCTTTTGCGGCCGCCTTCGTTCGTACCTGTCTGCGCTTCTACAATCCTGACGGGTGGATGATGTCGCAACTCAACGCCAGAGACCCAAAAATCTGCCCGCGCCGGCGCTTTCCTGCCGGGGTCGCGGCGCGCGTCATCTCCTCTGTTGCGCGGCGGATCAGCCGCTCTTTGGCGGAGAACTGACATGTCCGAGCCTGTCCTGCGCATGTTGGCCGACGACCTGACCGGTGCGCTGGACAGCGCCGCCGCCTTCGCGTCCCCGGCCGCTCCCGTCGCCGTGCGCTGGTCCGGCCCTGCGGTGCAGGGGCGGGGGGCTGTGGCGCTGGACAGCGGCACCCGCGAGGTGGGTGCGGCCGCAGCCGGTGCCGCCGTCGCGGCGCTGGCGCCCGGGCTCTGGGCGGAAACGTCCGGCACCGTCGCCTTCAAGAAGCTGGACAGCCTGCTGCGCGGCAACGAGGTGGCCGAGCTGTGCGCCTGCCTCGACATTCTGCTCCCCACCACCTGCATCATCGCCCCCGCCTTTCCGGCCCAGCGCCGCATCACCCGTGGCGGCCGCCAGATGCAGTGGGTGGATGGCCTGTGGTGCACGGTGGCGACCGATCTCGTCTCGTCCCTTCGCCGCGCGGGATTTGCGCTGGCGGAACTGCGCCCCGGCGCAAGGCTGCCTGCGGGCATCGCCGTCTTCGATGCGGAGAGCGATGCGGATCTTGATGCCATTGTCGCCGCTGCGGCGGGGCAGGAGGATGTGCTCTGGGTCGGCAGCGGCGGCCTTGCCGCTGCGCTGGCCCGCGCCCATGGCGTCCACGGCAGCCGCGCGCCCGCACCGGCCTTTCCCCTGCTCGGCCTCGTGGGGTCCGAGCATCCGGCGGCTTTCGCCCAACTGGCCCGGCTCGGCCAGAGGCATGTGGCTTTGTCCGGTCAGCGGGGTGAGGACAGAAACATCGCCGCCCGCCTCGCCGGCGAGGGCTGTGTCTTCGCCACCGTGTCGCTGCCTGCCGGAACGAAGCGCACAAACGCCGCCCGCCTCATCGCGGCGCGCTTCGCCGCGTTGGTGTCGGCGCTGGAGCCGCCGAAAACCCTGTTCGTGGCCGGCGGCGAGACGCTGCGCAGCCTGTGCGCGGCGCTGGGCGCCGATCATCTCGACGTCACCGGCGAGATCATGCCGGGCGTGCCCTGTTCCATCCTGCGTGGCGGCCGCTGGGACGGCGCGCGATCATCTCCAAGTCCGGCGCCTTCGGTGAGCCGGAGCTTCTTCAGCAACTGATCGCGGAAAAACCCGCCAGCCTTCCCGGAGCCGCCGCATGACCCCTCATCTCGCCATCACCATGGGCGATCCCGCCGGCGTTGGTCCCGAGATCATCGTCAAGGCCTGCGTGGCGCTGAAGGACCGGATCGCCAAGGGCGATCTGCGCCTGCTGGTGATCGGCAGCAATCCGGCGCTCCATGCCGCGCGGCAGGCACTCGGTGCCGATGTCGAGATTCCGGAAGTGAATGAGCGCGATCATTGGCCGAACCTCGCCTGTCTGCAGGCGGGGCCGGAGGGCGCACCCATCCTGCCCGGCGTGCTCTCCGCCGATGGTGGCCGCTTCGCCTATCTGGCGGTGGAGGCCGGCGTGCGCCTCGCGCAGGCCGGTCGCATCCAGGGCATTGTTACCGCGCCGCTCAACAAGGAGGCGCTGAACAAGGCGGGCTACAAGTTCGCCGGCCACACCGACATGCTGGCCACCCTCACTGGCGCCAAGGGCTCGGTGATGATGCTGGCCCACGGCAACATGCGCGTCAGCCACGTCACCACCCATGTGGCGCTCAAGGATGTGCCCGGAAAGCTCACCCCGGCGCGCCTGCGCTATGTGATCGAGTATACCGACGAGACCCTGCGCGCCCTCGATCTCGGCCGTCGCAAGATCGCCATCGCCGCGCTCAATCCCCATGCGGGGGAGGGCGGCCTGTTCGGCACCGAGGATGACGATGTCTCCGCCCCCACCATCGCGCAGGCGGTGAAGGACGGCTTCGACGTGGTGGGGCCGGTGCCCGGCGACACCGTGTTCGTGAAGCTGCGCGCCGGCCAGTATGACGCGGTGGTCGCCATGTATCACGATCAGGGGCATATCCCGGTCAAGCTGCTGGGCTTCAACGTGAATCCCGAAACCGGGAAATGGGATGCGCTGTCCGGCGTCAACATCACGCTCGGCCTGCCCATCGTGCGCACCTCGGTGGATCACGGCACGGCCTTCGACATCGCCGGCAAGGGCATCGCCAACGAGCTGAGCCTGATCGAGGCCATCGATTATGCGGAAAAGCTGGCCGCGGCGCGCGGGATCACCGCCCGCGATGCGGCGTGAGGAGAGAAGCATGAATGTTCACGCATCCGCCGCGCTCGCCTCGGCGAGCCTGGCAACCCCCATCACCCTCCAGCGCCCCCGCGTCATCGAGTTCGGCGCCGGTACCGCCCGCCTTGCGGGCCTGTGGGCCGCCGAGCAGAAGCTCTCCCGCATTCTCGTGATCGCCGATGCCTTCAATGCCGCCCGCGTGGAGGTGCTGGAGCTGAAGGGCGATGTGACCGTGTTCGGCAACGTGAAGCCCGAGCCGGACGTGCCGAACCTCGACGCCGCGCTGGCGGTGGCCGCGCAGGTGAGGCCCGATCTCGTCATCGGCTTCGGCGGCGGCAGCGCCATGGATCTGGCCAAGCTGGTGGCGGTGCTGCCCGGCAGCGGGCAGACGCTCACCGAAGTGGTGGGGCCGGAGAAGGTGAAGGCCAAGGGCGCCGCCCTCATGCAGGTGCCCACCACCTCGGGCACGGGCAGCGAGGCCGGCACGCGGGCGCTCGTCACCGATCCGGTGACGCAGAACAAGCTGGCGGTGCAGAGCCTGCACATGCTGGCGGACATCGCCATCATTGATCCCGCGCTCACCCTCACCGTGCCGTCCGCCGTCACCGCCGCCACCGGCGTGGACGCCATGGCCCATTGCGTGGAGGCCTTCACCAGCCGCAAGGCGCATCCGCTCATCGACATGTATGCGCTGGAGGGCATCACCCTGGTGGGCCGCTTCCTCGGCCGCGCCATAGCGGACGGCTCCGACATCGAGGCCCGTGCCGGCCTCTCGCTGGCCTCGCTATATGGCGGTTTCTGCCTCGGGCCGGTGAACACGGCGGCGGGCCATGCGGTGTCCTATCCGCTGGGCACCCGCCACCACATCGCCCATGGTGCGGCGAATGCGCTGATCTTCCCGCACACGCTGGCCTTCAACGCGCCCGCGGTGCCGGAGAAGACGGCGGCCATCCTTGCCGCTCTCGGCCTCAAGCCTTCCGCGCGGGAGGAGGAGGTGTTCGCCGCCGCGCATCGCTATTGCGCGGACCTGGGCTGCGAGATGAAGCTCTCGGCGCTGAACGTGCCGCGCGACGACCTGCCCGCCATGGCGACCGAGGCCCATGCCATCCGCCGGCTGCTGGACAACAACCCCCGCGACATCAGCCGCGACGAGATCCTCGCACTCTATGAAGAGGCCTACTGAGATGGGCAGCCACGACACCCAAATTGAACCCGCCGGCCTCACCGAGCGCAGCGGCCTGCTGCATCCGCGGGCGGGCGATCCGGCCCGCATGGAGGCCTATCTGCCCTCGCCCTGCGTGCAGAACCATGCCGCCAACATCACCTTGCTCGGCAATGGTGATCTGGCGACCGTCTGGTTCGGCGGCACGCAGGAAGGCATTCCGGACATCTCGGTCTATTTCTCGCGCCTCGGCCGCTTCTCCGGCCAGTGGACGAAGCCGGTGAAGCTCTCGGACGACCCGGGCCGCTCGGAGCAGAACCCGGTTCTGTTCACGACCCCTAAGGGCGAGCTGTGGCTGATCTGGACCGCGCAGGTCTCCGGCAATCAGGACACTTCGCTGGTGCGCAAGCGCGTCTCCCGCGACCATGGCCTGACCTGGGGCCCCATCGAGACCCTGTTCGAGGCCCCGGAAGGGCACGGCCTGTTCGTGCGCCAGCCGCCGGTGGTGCTGGATGATGGCGCATGGCTGGTTCCGGTGTTCCATTGCGTCAGCGTGCCGGGCGCGAAATGGGTGGGTGATCGGGATGTCAGCGCGGTGCGTATATCCACCGACGAAGGCCAGACCTGGAGCGAACACGTGGTGCCGGACTCGCTCGGCTGCGTGCACATGAACGTGCTGAAGACGAAGGAAGGCCTGGTTGCGCTCTATCGCAGCCGCTGGGCCGACTTCATCTATCTCAGCCGCTCGACGGATGGTCGCGTGTGGTCCGCCCCCGAGCCCACGACGCTACCCAACAACAATTCCTCCATTCAGGGCACCGTGCTGGCCGATGGCCGCATCGCCCTCGTGTTCAACAATTCCAGCTTCAAGGATGCCACCGACCGCCGCACCGGCCTTTATGACGACATCGAAGACGACACCCCGCCCGTGGGCGAAGCAGAGGCAGCGCCGGCGCCAACCGGCCGCACCGCCTTCTGGGGGGCGCCGCGCGCGCCCATGACGCTGGCCCTCTCCGCCGATGCAGGCCGCACCTGGCCGGTGCTGCGCGATCTGGAGACCGGCGACGGCTACTGCATGACCAACAATTCGAAGGACGGCCTCAACCGCGAGTTCTCCTATCCGTCGATCACGCAGACGTCGGACGGGCAGCTCCAGATCGCTTTCACCTACTACCGCCGCGCCATCAAGCACGTCCGCGTCGCGCCCGAATGGGCCGAGGCGAGCTGATCCGCGCGCAAAGAACCAGAAGAACAGGGAGACACGCCCATGGCTGCCTTGGCGCAAACTCAGACCATCGAACCATCCGCAGGACCGGCGCGGGATCTGATCCGCATCCGCAACCTCGAAAAGACCTATTCGGACGGCAGCGTGCATGCGCTGGCCAACATCAATCTCGACATCAAGGAAGGCGAGTTCGTCTGCGTCGTCGGCCCGTCCGGCTGCGGCAAGTCCACCTTGCTGCGCATCCTCGCCGGCCTCGATGACTACGACAGCGGCACGGTGACGCTCGACGGCACGCCGATCACCGGCCCCTCGCGGGACGTGGGCGTGGTGTTCCAGGCCGCCAACCTGCTGCCCTGGCTGACCGTGCGCGAGAATGTGGCCCTGCCGCTGCGCGTGGGCGGCAAGCAGAAGGGGCAGGCCGAGGATATCGACCGGCTGCTGGACGTGGCGGGCCTGAAGGATTTCGGCCATCGCTACCCCTATGAGCTGTCCGGCGGCATGCAGCAGCGTGCCGGCATCTGCCGCGCGCTGGTGCGCAGCCCGCGCGTGCTGCTCATGGATGAGCCCTTCGGCGCGCTCGATGCGCTCACCCGCGAGCGCATGAACCTGGAACTCCAGCGCATCTGGCAGGCCAGCCGCAAGACGGTGATGCTGATCACCCACTCCATTTCGGAAGCCATCTTCCTGGCCGACCGCGTGGTGGTGATGTCGGCCCGTCCCGGCCGCGTCATCCGCGAGCTGGAGGTGCCGATCCCGCGCCCGCGCAGCAACGACAGCATTATCAGCCACCCCTCCTATCCGGCGCTCGCCAAGGAAATCCGTGGCCTTCTGAACGCACAGGGAGACGAGTGATGAGCGAGGCAAAAACCACGATCGCGGCCGATGCCGTCGCCATCGAGACTGCGCCCTCCAAGCCGCGGGCCAAGGCCGGCAAGAAGAAAGCCGGGAGTGGCGCCAGCGGCACGGCGATCATGCTCGTCGGCCTCGTACTGCTGTTCCTCGGCTGGGCGCTGGCGGTGAAGTACCTCGACGTGCCGTCCTACATCCTGCCCTCGCCGGTGGCGGTGTGGCATGCGCTGTGGTCCGGCCTCGCGGTCAGCCCCACCAGCCCGCTGGGCTATTATCTGCCGCTGTGGGGCACGCTGAAGAACGCCTTCATCGGCTTGGCCATCGGCTCCGGCCTCGGCCTCACGCTCGGCTCGCTGATGGCGGAAAGCCGGGTGATCGAGAAGCTGCTGATGCCCTATGCCTTCGCGCTGCAGAGCCTGCCCAAGGTGGCCATCGCGCCGCTGGTGGTGATCTGGTTCGGCTTCGGCGACGGCTCGAAGATCGCCATTGCCGCGCTGCTGGCCTTCTTCCCCATGCTGATCAACAGCTTCACCGGCCTGCGCTCGGTGGAGCCGGAGCGGATCGACCTCATGCGCTCGCTTTCGGCCTCGCGCTTCGAGACCTATCGCATCGTGAAGCTGCCGAATGCCGCGCCCTATATCTTCGCCGGCCTCGATATGGCGGTGGTCTATGCGCTGCTCGGCACCATCGTGGCCGAATTCCTCGGCGCGCAGCAGGGCATGGGCGTGGTGATCACGCAGGCGCAGGCTGTGACCGACGTGGCCGGGGTGTTCGCGGCCCTCGTCATCCTCGGTGCCATGGGCATCCTGCTGCACGGCATCGTGCGGGGCATGGAAGCGCGCATCGTCCATTGGGGTGATCGCGGCCGCAAGTGAGTAGAGGAACATTCCGGCGGAGGTGCTCGGTGTCTCCGCCGGAAATGCCGTGGATGAAGTGATTTCAAGATCAACGACAAAACGAACAGTTTAGGGAGAAGCTTCATGATCACACGCAGACAGTGGCTTCAGGCGAGCGCCGCCTTTGCCGGCGCGATGGCGCTGGGCCCCCGTTCCCTCTTCGCCCAGGCGACGAAGACGGTGAAGGTGGGCGTCGGGCTGAAGTCCATCAACGCCAGCGTCATCAACCTGCTCATCGGCGAGGCCCTCGGCTACAATGCCGAAGAGGGCTTCAAGGTGCAGGGCATGGCGCTGGGCGGCAACGCCAACGTGCAGGTGGCCACCAACAAGGGCGACGTGGACGTGGGCATCGGCGTGCCCTCCTATGCGCTGCCCATCCTCGCCAAGGGCGAGTGGGGCAATGCCCAGTGGTTCTACCAGTACACCTATCCCTACAAATGGGACGTGGCGGTGAAGCCGGGCACGCCCATCAAGGCCTATGCGGACCTGAAGGGCAAGAATATCGGCGTCTCCGATTTCGGCGGCACCGAATATCCGGTCACGCGCAACGTGCTCAAGCAGATGGGCATCGATCCGGACAAGGATGTGAAGTGGACGGCGGTGGGTGCCGGCACGCCGGCCGGCGTGGCGCTTCAGCGCGGCGCCATCGACGCGCTGGCCTATTACGACACCGGCTTCGGCATCATCGAGGGCGCTGGCATCCCGTTCGAGATCGTGCAGCGGCCGGCCGATCTGCCCATGATCGGCGGCCAGTTCCTGATGGCCCTGCGCGAGCGCATCAAGGCGGAGCGGGAGCTGTTCGTGGGCTTCGGCCGCTCCACGGCGAAGGCATCCGTCTTCATCCTCGCCAATCCGGCGGCGGGTGCGAAGGCGTTCCTGAAGCTCTATCCCGAGACCGCGCCGCGCGGCTCCTCCGAGGAGCAGGCGGTGAAATCCGTGCTGGAAGCCATCAGCCGTCGCATCAAGCTCTATGAGCCGCCCTATGCGGGGGCCAAGATGGGCAGCATCCGCGAGGATGAATTCGTCACCGAAGCGAAGATGAACGGCTGGGACATCACGGACTTCTCCAAGATCTATACCAATGATCTGATCGCCGACATCAACAAGTTCGACGTGGAGAAGATCAGGGCGCAGGCGAAGGCGTACGGCCAGTGAGTGCTGCTGACTTTGAGACCGGCGAGCGCGCGCCCCGCGCGCTCGTCACCGGCGCCTCCTCGGGGATCGGGGAGGCGATCACCGCCCGCCTGCTGGAGGAGGGGTGGCATGTGACCGGCTTCAGCCGGGGCAAGCCTGCCTTCTCCCACCCGCGCTTCTCTCACGTGCCGGTGGACATCTCCGATCGCGCCGCGCTGGCCGCCGCTCTCGAGGGCCTCGGCCCGCTGGATGCGCTGGTGCATGCGGCCGGCGTGCTGCGGGTGGGTACGCTGGGTCATCTCGATCCGGAGAACGGCAAGGCCATGTGGCGGCTGCATGTGGATGCGGCCGAGCAGATGGTGGAGGCCCTCGTGCCGCGCCTGCCCGATGGTGCGCGCATCGTCTTCATCGGCAGCCGCACCGCTGCCGGCTCCGCCGGGCGGGCGCAATATGCGGCCACCAAGGCGGCGCTGGTGGGCATGGCGCGCTCGTTCGCCATCGAGCTGGCGCCGCGTCGCATCACCGTCAACGTGGTCGCTCCCGGCGCCACCGACACGCCCATGCTGAAGGATCCCAACCGCGCCTCCGTGGCGCCGAAGATGCCGCCCATGGGCCGGCTCGTGAAGCCGGAGGAGATCGCGGCGCTCACCGCCTTCCTGCTGTCGGCGGGGGCGGCGAGCCTCACCGGCCAGCAGATCGTGGTGTGCGGCGGGGCCTCTCTGTAAGAAACCGCACCTGATCAATATCTGCGCGCCCGGCTGCCGGGCGCGCAGTCTTGTCTTAGAATAGCTGTAAATCATTGACCTTGCGATCATTTGACGGCCCATTTAGATAGCGACAGATCCTCCCTGTCGGCCGGCCTTTCCACTTGATGCCGCGGCACGTGGGGGTGAGATCCGGAAGGCCGCTAGGGATGACGTGGGACATCCATCAGCTGTTCAGACGCCATGCCGCGGGCATCATGCGATCCCTGCGCAGGCGCGGCCTGTCCGAGGATGTGGCCGCCGATCTGACGCAGGATACCTTCCTGCGCGTGCTGGCCTCGCCGCCGCGCAGGGATGCGGAGAACCACAATCCCAAGGCGTACCTCTATCAGGTTTCGCGCTCGCTCAGCATCAACCACCAGCGCCGCGTGCAATTGCTGGCCATCGCCGATCTGGCGGAGGAGGCGTTCGCCGAGATCGCCGATCCGGCACCGACGCCGGAGAAGATTGTCTATGATCGCCAGTGCCTTGCCCGCACCGAGGCGGCGCTGGCCGAACTGCCCGAGCGCACCCGGCGGGCCTTCGAGATGCACCGGCTGGAGGAGCGCACCATCGCTTCCGTGGCCGAGGAACTGGGCCTCTCGGTGACACGCACCTGGGGCCTCATCCGCGAGGCCTATCGGCATCTGGTGATGCGGGTGGATGCGGCGGACTGATTTTTTCCGCCCGGTGGGGGAAAAAGCGGCGATCCCGATTGTAAGAACCATAAGAAGCCGCGCGCGCCCGTCGCGTGCAGGCCCGGACATCTGCGCGCATGCGCCGTCATGCGCGCCATGAATGAGTGAGGGTATGCGCCAGCCGGAGCCGGATGAGGCTGATCTGATCGACGAGGCCATCGACCTCGCCATCCGCCTGCAAAGTGCTCCGGACAATCCGGTGGCACAGGAGCGAGTGCGCGTGTGGCGCGCGCGCGGCCCGGCCCACGAGGCTGCATGGCTGCGGGTGGCGCGGGTGCATGGGGCGGCCGGCAAGGTGCTCTCCGACCAGCGCCGCGCGGAGCGGCACGGCAACGCGGGCTTGAGCCGCCGCACCATGGTTCTGGGGGGTCTGGTGGGGCTCGGCGCGGCAGCCACCGGCGCAATGGTCGTGCCCGACCTGATGCGGCGCGCCGGTGCGGACCATGTGACCGCCAAGGGCGAGGTGCGGCGCGTGGCGTTGCCCGATGGCGGCGGCGTGACGCTCGGCCCCGATAGCGCGGTGGCGCTGGATTTCGGCGCCTCCCGGCGCGGTGTCAGGCTGCTGGACGGCATGGCTTTTTTCGATGTCGCGCGGGATGCGGAACGTCCCTTCTCGGTGGCGGCGGGGGATCTCATCCTCACCACGGCCGCCGGTGCGCTGGATGTTTCCACGGATGCCGGCCGCATCGGTGTAGCGCTGGCGCAGGGGGCGGCGGAGGTGCATCTGGGCGCCGCCGAGCTGCCCGGCGGCGCGCGTCTCCGGCCGGGCGACTGGCTCGCCTTCGACACCTCTTCACGAACCACGGAGCGTGGCCGGCGCGATGCCGGCCAGATCGCCTCCTGGCGCGAGGGGCTGGTGGTTGCCGAGCATGACAGCGTGGGCACGCTCGCTGCCCGCATCGGTCGCTGGCTGCCGGGTCGTATCGTCATTACGGATCAGGAGATCAGCAATGCCCGCGTGAGCGGCGTGTTCGATCTTTCCGATCCGCTGGCGGCGCTGGAGGCGGTGGTGCAGCCCACGGGCGCACGCGTGCGGCAGGTCGCCTCGCTGGTGACGATAGTTTCGCATCTCTAAAAAGTGCGGCTGCTCAGTAAAAAATGGAGCCCCCCGACTGTATGAATAGTCGGAGCGGCATCTGCGCAGGTTCTTCAAGGAACATGCGGCCCTCCAGACATTCGGTTTGGAGCATTCTGGACATGGCGTTGGGTCGGGATACGGGCGTCGCTCGCGGGCGGGGCATGCGGGTGCTCATGGCGGCACTCATGATGAGCACCTCGGTGGCCGTGATCGCCGGCATGGCGAGCCGCCCGGCCGCCGCCCAGAGCGCCAGCCAGATCGCCTTCTCCGTGCCCGCCGGCCCGCTGGATCAGGCGCTGGTGCAGTTCGGCCGGCAGGCGGGCCTGCAGGTCACATATCTTGCCCCGCTGGCGGCGGGGCGTTTGTCGTCCGGCATCAGCGGCACCATGAGCCGCGATCAGGCACTGGCGCAGCTGCTGCGCGGCTCCGGCCTCTCCTACAGCTTCACCAACGCGCGCACGGTGCAGATTTCCGGCCCCGGGGCTTCCGCATCGGCGGTGGTTGAAGGCGCCATGCAGCTCGACATCATCGATGTGTCGCGCGGCGGCATGACCGCCACGGCACCCTATGAGACCCCGGCGCCCGTGAGCCATATCTCGCAGGAGAATATCGAGCGCTTCCGTGGTTCCAGCCCTGCCGACATCTTCCGCGGCACGCCGGGCGTCATGTCGGGCGAGAGCCGCAATGGCGGCGGCGGCATCGACGTGAACATTCGCGGCATGCAGGGCATGGGCCGCGTGGCGGTGACGGTGGATGGCGCGGAGAACGGCATCTCCGTCTATCAGGGCTATCAGGGCGCTTCCAACCGCACCTTCGTGGATCCCGATCTTCTGGCCGGCATCGACATCAAGAAGGGTTCGGACGTGGCCTCGCGCGGCATCGCCGGCACTGTGACCATGCGCACGGTGGGCGCCGACGATGTGGTCAAGCCCGGCGACAGCTGGGGCATGCGGGTGAAGGGCGGCTTCGGCACCAATACGGCCGAGCCGGATGCGGGCGCCGTGGGCGGCTATCGCTGGCCGTCCTCGCCCTCGGCCGCGCCGGTGGCGACGCCGTCGGCCGAGGGCATGGACCGGCCGGGCTTCTTCCAGCCCACCTCAGGCTCGGGCAGCGCCATCGTGGCGGTGAAGCAGGAGGCGTATGACCTCCTGTTCGGCTATGCCTATCGCGCGCAGGGCAATTATTTCGCCGGCACCAATGGCGCCGGCGCCAATCCGGTGAATATCGGGCCACAGCGCATCTGCACGGTCTCCGGCTATTGCCAGAACTGGCCGAGCTATGTGGAGAACCAGGGCCTGACCAATTATCGGGCCGGTGAAGAGGTGCTCAACACCCAGTCGCGCACGGAGAGCTGGCTCGCCAAGACCACGCTGCGGCTGGAGAACGACCAGACCATCCAGCTCGGCTACACCGGCTATGTGGGCGAGGCGGGCGATCTGCTCGCCTCCCGCTTCACGGGGGAGCGGGGCCAGCCCACGCAGCAGAAGCTCACCTCCGGCACGAAACTCGACAGCGTCACCGCGCGCTATCGCTGGAATCCGGTGGACGATGATCTGTGGAACGTCACCGCCAATCTGTGGCTCACCAATCTGGAGATGCGCAATCCCCGGCGCGGCGGCGGCGTCATCACCCCGCAGGCCATCGGTCTCGGCGAGGATTTCCGCACGGGTGCGGATTCACGCATGTGGGGTGGTGATGTGGCCAACACCTCCGTCTTCGCAGACGGCCAGTGGAAGCTGACGCTGGGCGCCTCCTATATCAGCGAGGACACCCGCCCCAGCGACTATTCGGACATATTGGAAGGCTGGCTGAACCTGCGTGATGCACAGCGGCAGGAAGCGGCGACCTATACCAAGGTGGCCTACCAGCCCTTCGACTGGCTGACGCTGAACGCCGGCCTGCGTTATGCCCATTCCTGGACCGAGGACCGGCGCACCTCGGCCAATACCGACGATTATCTCAGCGACGATCCGAACAAGGATCAGGGCGGCTTCAGCCCCTCCGTGGGCGTTGTGGTTGAGCCCATCGACGGGCTTCAGTTCTACACCAATTATTCCAGCACCCTGCGCTTCCCCAGCCTCGTTGAGGGCGTCTCGGCCTTCACCCTCATCGTGAATGAGAATGTGGAGCCGGAACGCGCGAACAACTGGGAAGCGGGCGTCAATTACAAGATCGACAACGTTCTCGCCGCCAACGACAAGGCGATGTTCAAGTTCGGCTATTTCAACTGGGACATCGAGAACTACATCGCCCGCCACTACACCAGTTTCTATGACGTGGCGGGCGGCTACACCTACACCGGAATGCAGATATTCAATATCGACCGCGCCCGCTTCTCCGGCCTGGAATTCTCCGGCCGTTACGAGTGGGGCGGGCTGACGGCGGAGCTGGCGGCCAATTATTATCTCGATATCGAATATTGCCGCACCGCGGACACCTGCGAGAACAAGTCGCTCTATGGCGACTATGCCACCAACCACGTGCCGCCCGAATATGCCGCCAGCCTTACGCTGTCGCAGAAGCTGTTCGACGATGCCCTGACCGTTGGCGGGCGCCTCTCCTACACCGGCCCGCGCGCCATCGAGCATGGCGACGTGACCGCGCAGGGCGCCGCCCAGTTCATCGAGCAGATCAAGTGGAACCCCTACTGGCTGCTGGACGTGTTCGTTGAATACAAGATCAACGACAACTGGACCGCCAGCGCCCGGGTCGAGAACGTCACCGATACCTATTATGTGGACCCGCTTGGTCTCGTGAACCAGCCGGGGCCGGGGCGCACCTTCTATGCCAACCTCACCGGCACGTTCGGGGGCAGTGAGATGGTCGACGTGCCGCGCTTCCCGCGCTTCAACAAGCCCGCCGGCACGCGCAACGACTGGACCGGCTTCTATGTGGGCGGTCACGGCGGCGGCGCCTTCGCCGACCTTGTCGGCACCACCACCACGTCGGCAGGCGTGCCGGTGCCGCTGGAAAACGTGGACCAGCAAACCAAGGATCTGATGTTCGGCGGCCAGTTCGGCTTCAACTATCAGTTCGACAACCGCTTCGTGGTGGGCCTCGAGGCCTCCTACAGCCGCACTTATATGGAAGGCTCCAGGGATATACTGGCCAGCGAGGGCACGCTGGGCGCAAACGGCTATCTGGCGTCCACCACGCATTACGAGTTCGACTGGATGGCTACCCTGCGCGGCCGGCTCGGCTACAGTTTCGACCGGCTGTTCGTCTATGCCTCCGGCGGCCTCGCCTTCCTGCACGAGGAGCAGACCCGCGACCAGTACCGCTCCGACAGCGGCGACAAGTGGGCGCCCTATGGCTATGCCACCCAGCCCTATTTCATCGAGAGCGCCAAGGCCAACCGCACCGGCTGGACCATCGGTGCGGGTGCTGAATATGCGCTCAATGATCGCTGGAGCGTTTCGGCGGATTATGCCTATGCCCGCTTCGGGGCCAAGGACTTCAACTTCGCCAATGCCCGCTCCGGCATGACGCGGGACTATACGGAGTCGGTGGGCACCATCATCGGCTACGAGCCAGATGTCTCGGACCCCAGCGTCCTGTGGCCGATCTACGAATACTCCAACGTTCAGCGTGCCGGCACGTCGGGCATGGTGGTCGGCCGCAAGTCCTCCACCGGCATCGACCTGTCCACCCTCAAGATCGGCCTCAACTATCGCTTCTGATGTTGCAGGCTCGAAGAGAGGGAACACCGTGACCGCCGCAGCTCTCCTGCCGTTCGAGCCCGAGGGGCGGGGCAGGGGAGTGCTGTGGTGCCTCGCAGGCCTCTGCGTGGCGGCGCTGCACGGCGGGCTGCTCTATGCCGTCCTCAACCCCTCTGCTCCGCCCGAGCCGCCCGCCGAGGCGCCGGCGGCGATCATGGTGGAACTGGCGCCCCTGCCGGTGGCACCCGACGTGCCGGAGCAGGATGTGGCGCCGGGCCCGCCCATGGTGATGTCGCAGGCCGCCACCCCCGCGCCCGATCAGGAGGTGCCGGAGGAGACGGAGGAGGAGCCCGTCGCGGAAGCCGAGGTGCCCCCGATCCCGGTGCAGCCTTCGGACGCCATGATCACGCAGGTGCCGATGCCGGAGCCCGCGCCCGAGCGCCCGCGCGCGGAAAAGCGCAAGCCGGTGAAGCCGAAGGAGGCCCGCAGCCGGCCGCAGGATCGCTCGGCCCTGAACGCGCCCGCCACCGCCGCACCGCAGGCGGCGCCCGTGCGGAACGCCGCCACCAATGCCGCGCCCAGCGTCGGCATGGCCGCGTCCGTGTCTCCCACCAGCTGGCGCAACCGGCTAGTGGCCCATCTCAATCGCCACAAGCGCTACCCGCCTGGCGCCGGGCGCGGCACGGCGACTTTGGCCTTCGTCATTGGCGCCGATGGCGCGGTGCGCTCAGCGCGGCTGGCCCGGTCCTCGGGCGATGCGGCGCTGGACAGCGAGACGCTGGCGCTGGCGCAGCGGGCCAGTCCCGTGCCGGCACCGCCGCCGGACCTCGTGCAGGGCGGCACGATGCTGCTCGCCGTGCCGATCCGCTTCGGGAATTGAAAAGGCCGTCAGTCCTTGGCCTTCGGCGGGGCTTCGTCCTGTGTTTCCGCGCGGTCGCGATGGAGCGTGGCGCGGGAAAGCAGCATCAGCGTCACCGGCGTGGTCACGGTCAGGAAGACGGCGATCAGCACCTCGTGCAGCACCCACCGGCCTCCCAGCACCGAGAAGCACAGCATGGAGGCCACCAGCACCCCGCCGGTGCCCAGCGTGGCCCCCAGCGTGGGGGCATGCACGCGGGCGTAAAAACTCTTCAGCCGCCACAGGCCGGCGGAACCGATGAGGGTGATGGCCGCCCCGGCGACCACCAGGAGCGACACCAGCAAAGCGGTCCAGACGGGCAGTTCGGGCGCGGCGGTCATTCGATCACCTCGCCGCGCATCAGGAACTTGGCGGAGGCCACCGTGCCCACGAAGCCGAGCAGGGCGATGCTGACGGCGGCCTCGTAATAGAAGTTGCTGCCCTGCCGCATGCCCAGCGTGAGGAACAGCAGCATGGTGTTCACATAGAAGGTGTCGAGGCCGAGGATGCGATCCTGCGCGCGCGGCCCGCGCAGCATGCGCAGCGAGGCGCACACCATGGCCAGCGCCAGCAGGATCTGGGCCAGCGTGATGGCGCAGCCGAGCATCAGGGTCGCCCATGGCGCGCTCTGGAAGAGGGCGCTCATTCGAAGATCTCCATCAGCAGGCGCTCGTAGCGCTGTTTGATCAGGTCGATCCAGTGCTGCTCGTCATCCAGATCCAGCACATGCAGCAGCAGATCACCCCGCGCGGGATCATAGTTCATCCACAAGGTGCCGGGGGTGGCGGTGAGCACGATGGCGAGCACCGCCAGACCGTGATGGCTGGCGAGGTCGAGAGAGACCGTCATGAAGCCGGAGGAGCGCCCCTTCGGCAGGCCGAACAGAATGATGCGGCCCACCGCCAGATTGGAGCGGAAGATGTCCACCAGAACCCGGCCCGCGAGGCGGATCATGGCGGCGGGCCGCTTGAGGCGGACCTCTTCCATGTCGAAGGCGGTCATCGTCCATGCGGCGCCATAGGCGATGAGGCTGCCGAGCAGGATCTGGCCCGGCGACACGCTCATGTTCAGCAGCAGCCACATGACCAGCAGAGCGAGGAACAGCAGCGGATGCGGCAGCAGGCGGCGCAGACCCTGGCGCTTCACGGTCGGGGACGTGGCAGTCGAGCGGCCGGCAGCGGGGCGACTCATGGCTTGGCACTCCCGCTCTGCTTGTAGGCGGGCACGGGCGGGGCCGCGAGCACGTCCTGCATATAGGCGGTGGGGGTGGCGATCATGCGCGCCGTGGCGTCGGTGAAGCGCATCACCGGGCCGCCGAACACGGTCATGCCGAGGCACAGCAGCAGCAGGCCGGCGACCGGCACCAGTTCCACCGCCCGCACGTTCGGCAGGTTCGCCTCCATGGGCACCCAGAAGGTGGTGATGCCGGTACGCGCCATGGCGATGAGCGCGGCAAGGCCCGAGATGGTCAGCAGCGCGATCAGCGCCCAGGAGCTGCCCGGAACCGTCGCGCCGTCTCCCATCAGCGCGGCGAACAGAGACAGCTTGGCGACGAATCCGGAGAGCGGCGGCAGGCCCGCCAGCAGCAGGGTGGAGCCCACGAAGGCGGCGCCCAGCACGGCCATGGTGAGGGGCAGGGGAATGCCCACTTCCTCCTCCACCTGCTTCTCCTCCGTATCCTCCTCGACACCGAAGAATTCCATGGACACCGCCAGCACGTCGGCACCGGCCGCGCGCCCGCGCTCCACCAGCTCGATCAGCAGGAAGAAGGTGGCGATGGCGAGGGTGGAACTGAGTAGATAGTAGATCGCCCCGGAGATCACCGGCTCGCTGCCCACGCCGATGGCGGCCAGCAGGGTGCCGGAGGATACCAGCACGCTGTAGCCGGCAAGACGGGGCATGGACTGGGAGGCAAGAACGCCGATGGTGCCGAAGGCGATGGTGGCGAGGCCGCCATAGAGCAGCCAGGGCGAGCCGAAGCCGGCGGAGGGGCCGCTGTCATGGCCGAACAGCAGCAGGTCGAGGCGCAGGATCACATAGATGCCGACCTTCGACATGATGGCGAACATGGCCGCCACCGGCGCTGTCGCGGCGGAATAAGCGGTGGGCAGCCAGAAGTTCAGCGGCCACATGGCGGCCTTCACCAGGAAGGCCACCGCAAGGATGGCGGCCCCCGCCTCCAGCAGCATGCGCTCTTCCGGGTGAACGCCGCGGATGCGGCCGGCGAGATCCGCCATGTTCAGCGTGCCGGTGACGCCATAGAGCAGGCTGACGCCGATGAGGAAGAGCGAGGAGGCGACCAGATTGATGGGGATGTAGTGCAGGCCGGCCTTGATACGCGCGGTGCCCGAACCATGCAGCACGAGGCCGTAGGAGGCAGCCAGCATCACCTCGAAGAAGACGAACAGGTTGAACAGGTCGCCGGTGAGGAAGGCGCCGTTGAGGCCCATCTGCAGGAACAGGAAGATGGAATAGAAGCGCGGCCCGGCCTTGTGCCAGCGGGCGAGCGCGAAGACGAAGCTGGCCAGCGCCAGCAGCGCGGTCAGCGTCAGCATCAGCGCCGAGAGCCGATCCGCCACCAGCACGATGCCGGCGGGGGCCGGCCAGTTGCCCAGCAGATGCACCAGCACCCGCCCGGTGCCGTTCTCCCCGCCGGTGCTGCAGATGACCAGCAGGGCGATGGCGTTGGCGAGCAGCGCCAGAATGGTGGCGAGGCTGACGCTCACCTTCACCACGCGGCGCCTGTCCTCGAACAGCAGCAGCAAGGCCCCGGCCAGCAGCGGCAGCAGAACGGGCAGGATGGCGAGGATATCGAGGGGAAGCCGGTTCATCAGTCCTCCCGCCCGTCCACATGGTCGGTGCCGGTGCGGCCGCGCGCGGCCATCACGACGACGAGAAAGAGCGCGGTCATGGCGAAGCCGATGACGATGGCGGTGAGCACCAGCGCCTGCGGCAGCGGGTCATCGAAGGCCACCGGATCGCCCACCATGCCCTTCTCGAGGATGGGCGGCGCGCTCACCCGCAGCCGGCCCATGGCGAAGATGAAGAGATTGACGGCATAGCCGAGCAGGGACAGGCCGATGATGACCTGGAAGGTGCGCGGGCGCAGCAGGAGCCACACGCCCGCTCCGGCGAACACGCCGATGCCGATGGCGAGGATGGTCTCCATCACTGGTCTCCCGGCACGCGCTCGCCGCGCGAACCGCGCAGCGACTGATGGGCGAGCGCGATGAGGATGAGCACGGTGGCGCCCACCACCAGCGAGAATACGCCGAGATCAAACGGCAGCGCCGAGGCCACCGGTATGTCTCCGATCACCGGCAGGCTCACATAGCGCGTGTGCGAAGTGAGGAAGGGATAGCCGAACACGAAGGCGCCGGCGCCGGTGAGGCCGGCCATCAGCAGGCCGAGACCCATCCAGCGCAGGGGCAGCACGCGCAGGTCCGCCTCCGCGCCGCGCACGCCGCTGGCCATGTATTGCAGCACGAAGGCGATGGACAGCACGATGCCCGCCGCGAACCCTCCGCCCGGCTGGTCATGCCCGCGCAGGAAGACATAGATGGCGAACACGATGATCACCGGGAACAGCCAGCGCATCACCAGCTGCGGGATCAGCAGATAGTCGGTCAGCGTGTCGCCCACCTTCCGGTCGGGGGCCTTGTCGTCATAGGCATTCTGGAGCCGCTGCTGTTCCGGCGCCGCCTCGCTGTCGGAGGCGGGGCGGAAGCGGCGCAGCATGGCGAACACGGTCAGCGCCACCACGCACAGCACGGTGATCTCGCCGAAGGTGTCGAAGCCGCGGAAGTCCACGAGGATGACGTTGACGATGTTGGTGCCGCCGCCCTCCACATAGGCGCGCTCGACGAAGAAGCGCGAGACGGTTTCCGGCAGCGGGCGGGTCATCACCGCATAGGCGAAGACGGAGAGGCCGATGCCCACCATGATCGCCAGAACCAGATCGCGGAAGCGGCGGGCGAGCACGGCGCCGGAGGGCTTCAGATCGTCCTCGCTGGCGATGCGCTTGGGCAGCCAGCGCAGGCCGAGCAGGATCAGCACCGTGGTGACGATCTCCACCAGCAGCTGCGTCAGCGCCAGATCGGGCGCGGAGAGCCAGATGAAGGTGACGCAGGTGACGAGCCCCGCGCCGCCCGTGAGCACCAGAGCCGCGAGGCGGTGGAACTTGGCCTGATAGGCGGCGCCGAGCGCGCAGGCGAGGCCGATGGCCCACAGCAGGATGAAGGCGGGCTCGGCCGGCGTCACCGGCTTGCTGCCGACGCTGGCGGCGCCCCGGAACACCAGCGGCAGGAAGCCGGCGAGAACGGCGGCGCCCACCACGAGGCGCAGTTGCACCTGCAGCCGGCGTGTGCCGAGCATCTGCTCCAGCGCGCGGGCCCATTTCCACGAGAGCGTCAGCATGACGTTGTCGAAGATGCGCTGGCCCTTGACGCCCTGCATCAACGGCGGATCGTCCCGCCCGACCGCCAGATAGGGCCGCAGGCTGAGATAGAGCACCACGCCGCCGGCAAGGGCGATCACGCTCATGAGCAGCGGCAGGGTGAAGCCGTGCCAGACCGCGAGGCTGTAATAGGGCAAGGCGGCGCCGACGGCGGCACGGGCGGCATCGGCCAGCAGCGGACCGACGGTCCAGCCGGGCAGGATGCCGATGAGCAGGCAGATCACCACCAGCAGTTCGATGGGGAAGCGCATCCAGCGCGGCGGCTCGTGCGGGATGCGCGGCAGATCGGTGGGGGCGGGGCCGAAGAAGGTGCCGTAGATGAAGCGCAGCGAATAGGCCACGGAGAAGATGCCGGCGAGCGTCGCGAAATAGGGCAGGCTGTCGTCCAGCAGCGAGCCGGTGTGATTGGCCACGGCCTCGGCGAAGAACATCTCCTTGGAGAGGAAGCCGTTCAGCAGCGGCACGCCGGCCATGGCCGCCGCCGCCACCATGGCGAGCGAGCCGGTGAAGGGCATGTAGCGGAACAGGCCGGAGAGCTTGCGCAGGTCGCGGGTGCCGGTCTCATGGTCGATGATGCCGGCGGCCATGAACAGCGAGGCCTTGAAGATGGCGTGGTTGAGGATGTGGAACACCGCCGCCACCGCCGCCAGCGGGCTGCCGAGGCCGAGCAGCAGGGTGATGAGCCCGAGATGGCTGATGGTGGAATAGGCCAGCAGGCCCTTCAGGTCGTTCTGGAAGATGGCGAGATAAGCGCCCAGCACCAGCGTGGCGAGGCCGGCGGGCACCACCAGATAGAACCACTCATTGGTGCCGGCCAGCACCGGCCACAGCCGGGCGAGCAGGAACACGCCCGCCTTCACCATGGTGGCGGAGTGAAGATAGGCGGAAACCGGGGTCGGCGCCGCCATGGCGTGGGGCAGCCAGAAGTGGAAGGGGAATTGCGCGCTCTTGGTGAAGGCGCCGAGCAGCACGAGGATCAGGGCCGGCAGATAGAGCGGGCTGGCCTTGATGGTGTCCCCCGCCGCCAGCACCACGGACAGATCGTAGCTGCCCACGATGCCGCCGATGAGCAGCGCGCCGACGAACAGGCAGAGGCCACCGGCGGCGGTGACGGTGAGCGCCATCTTGGCGCCGTCGCGGGCGCCGGGATTGTGGTGCCAGTAGCCGATGAGGAAGAAGGAGAACAGGCTGGTGAGTTCCCAGAAGAACACCAGCAGGATGAGGTTGCCGGACAGCACCACGCCCATCATGGCGCCCATGAAGGCGAGCAGCAGGGCGAAGAAGCGGGGGGCAGGATCCTCCGAGGCGATGTAGTAGCGCGCGTACAGCACCACCAGCGCGCCGATGCCGGAGACGAGGAAGGCGAACAGCCAGGCCAGCCCATCCACCCGCAACGTGAAATTCAGCCCGACGGATGGCAGCCACGCGGCCTCGAACACCAGCGCGCCGCCGGCCACGGTGGCGGGATAGAGCAGGATGGTGATGAGGGTTGCGGAGAGGGTGACGGCTGCCGCGGTGAGGGACGCGGCGTTGCGGGCCGATCTCGGCAGGACACTGGTGATCAGGCTTCCGGCGAAGGGAAGGACGACGAGGGCGAGGATGAGCAACTCGTCGAACATTGGCGCGGGCCTGCCTCCCTGAGTTGGTGTGAGATGGCTGATGCGCCAAGACCTGATTTTTCAGCATTATGACGGATTGCGTTGTGCGCAATCAAGTTCTGACTCGGCATGGAGGGGAATTTTTATCGTAGAGATATGGATATCATGTCTATTGGATATCCTTTTATAAAAGGCAGTTGGGCAAAATAATTCTTGAGTATATTGAGATATTTTTCTTTTCGTTACGGAGATAAAGAGTGCGTTATCGGTGCGTCTGCCTGTGGATGCCGCTTCGACCGGAGCACAGATGCGCGGATCGGCCTCAGGCTGTGCACCTGCACCTACCGGCGCAGGGAGGGAACATCCGGTCTCGTCCGGGGCGATGCCAGACAGTCGTCGTTTGACATTCGGCAAAAGAATGCATTATGCATTTTCTCGTGGCGCCGGCGGAGATGCCCTGTGGCATCGGTGGCCGGCCCGTGGTGTCGGGAGACGTCATGACGCGCGACAGTCTGGTCGGGAAAACGGTGCTGGAGATCGGCACCATGCTGGCGGCGCCCTTCGCCTCCCATGTGCTGGCGCAGATGGGGGCCGAGGTCATCAAGCTGGAATCGCCCGTGGGCGACCCCACCCGCAGCCTCGTCCGAGGCGGCCCGAGCGGCACCTACATCGCCTATAGCCGGGGCAAGCGCAGTCTCTGCGTCGATCTCGCCACGCCGGGCGGACAGGCGGTGCTGGCCCGGCTGCTGCCTACGGTGGACGTGGTGCTGCACAATCTGGCGCCGGCCTCGGCGCGCCGGCTGGGCGTCACCCATGAGGCCTGCATCAAGGCCAATCCCGATGTCGTCTACTGCCACATCCGCGGCTACAACGATGGTCCGCAGGCCGATGATCTCGCCTCCAACCCCATCGCCGAGGCGGCCACGGGTGTGATGGATGCCCATCGCATTGAGGGGCGTCCGAGCCGGCTCGGGCCTTCGTATCACGACCAGTTCGCGGGCTGCTATGCGGTGATCGGCATCCTCGCTGCCATGCTCGACCCGCACGCCGGCCCCGAGCAGCGCAGGATCGAGGTGGGCCTCTACGAGACCGGCCTGCATGTGGCCGCCCGCGACTATGCCGGGGTCCAGCTCAAGATGCATCTGACCGGCCGGCCCGATCCCGAGCCCTCCGGCGAGTTCAGCATGCCGGGCTATGGCGCCTATGAGACGGCGGACGGCCGCTGGATCTATCTCGTCATGCTCACCGACCGCCATTGGGCGGATTTCTGGCGGGCGCTGGATACGCCCATGCCCCCGGACACCACCACGCTCCGCGCGCGCAAGAAACAGCGCGACGCCGTGGAAGCCCTTGTCCGGGAAGCGGTGGCGCGCTTCTCCTATGACGATCTGGCGGCGCTGCTCGCGGCGGGCGGCACCGGGTTCACCGAAGTGCTGCCCATGGAGCGGGTGCTCGATGCGCCGCAGGCGCGCCACGGGCACAAGGTGGCCCATGTGGAATTCCAGCAACTGGCCTTCGACCTGCCGGATCTCCCCTTTGCCTGGGATGCCGCAAGCCGGCCCGAACGGCCGCCGCCGCTTCTCGGGGAGCACACGCGTGCGGTGCTGGGCGAACTGGGCTTCTCGGCGCAGGAGTGCGAGGGGCTGGTGGCCACCGGCCATGCGGTCGAGCCGGCGCCGGGCGCGCCCGTCTGGGCACCGTTGCGCGAGAAGACGGTGGCGGAGCCCTCTCAAACATGAAAGAATGCATTCTGCATTTTTAAGTTCGCGTGCCCGTCCTGTTGGGCTGGCGGGCTGGGGCGCTTACAGTCAGCAGCAAGCATATGAGCGGGGCGCATCGGACGTCCCGCCGGGGAAATATCCGAGGGAAGGGCGCCATGAGCAGACCCGAAGCCACGTCCAGTCAGGCCAAACCCTACCAGATCTACGCCATCCGCTACGCGACCAACACGAAGCGGCGCCGGGGCCAGAACTTCATCCTCGAAGCGCAGCCGGACGCCCTGCTGACGATGGATTTCTTTTCCTGGGCGCTGGTGGGCGAGGATCGCACCATCATCATCGACACCGGCATGGAGCGGGCGCGGGCGGAGCGTAACGGCCACACCTTCCTGCGCGAGCCGGCGGACGGGCTGCGCGCCATCGGCATCGATCCGCAGGCCCAGACGCAGGTGGTGCTGACCCACGCCCATTACGACCATATCGGCAATGTGGACCAGTATCCGAACGCCGAGTTCCTGATGCCGCTGGCGGAGATGCAGGCGGTGGTCGGGCCGGACATGCACCATGCCTGGATGCGCCACGCTTATGCCGGGGAGGAGATCGGGCGCCTCGTGCAGTATCTCCATGCCGGGCGGCTGAGGCTTCACGATGCCGACCATGAGGTCGCGCCCGGTGTTTCCATCCATGTGGTGGGCGGGCATACGGCGGGGCAGGCCATCGTGCGCGTGCTCACCGCGCGGGGCTGGGTCGTCCTCGCCTCCGACGCGCTGCATTATTACGAGGAATATGAGCGCGGGGTGCCGTTCGCGGTGGCCCATTCAGTCTCGGACATGATGCGGGCCCATGATCGCATCCGCGATCTGGCGGACAGCGATGACCATGTGCTTCCCGCGCATGATCCCCTGTTGCTCCAGAAATATCCGGCCGCGCGGCCGGATCTCGATGGCTTCGTGCTGCGGCTGGACGTGCCGCCACGCGGCATCGCCAGCATTCAGGCTGCCTGACGAGGCGCCTCCGACATGTGAAGGGAACGCGGGCACCGGCTCGGGTTCTCCAGAAGCCTGAGAATGCATTCTGCATGATTTCACGCGCGTTCATCGCGCGAACGATGGCTTGCGCCCTGCGCCACCTGTGCG
Source organism: Azorhizobium oxalatiphilum (assembly GCF_014635325.1). Taxonomy (GTDB): domain Bacteria; phylum Pseudomonadota; class Alphaproteobacteria; order Rhizobiales; family Xanthobacteraceae; genus Azorhizobium; species Azorhizobium oxalatiphilum. The sequence goes on from NZ_BMCT01000001.1 coordinate 921,280, forward strand.
GGGCCGACGCGAGGAAAACGGGCCGGGGCAGTGCCGGCCAAAGGGATGAAACGGGAGAAAGACATGGACGCAGTGACGGAAAAGGACGTGGGCCACGCCCCGGCGGAGGGCAAGATCACCGATGCGGCGGTGGCGGATGCCCGCGAGATGATCGGCCTCCAGCTCCGGCCGGAGGGGCCTTATCTTCAGGACGCCAGCCAGGACACCATCCGCAATTTCTGCAACGGCATCGGCGACCTCAATCCGCTGTACCGGGATGCGGAACATGCGCGGCAGAGCCGGCTGGGCGGTGTCGTGGCCCATCCCATGTTCCCCATGGCCTTCGGCTGGGTGGGGCGCACCCGCTGGGGCCTGTCCGGCGTGCACGGCTTCTATGCCGGCAACGACTGGGAGCTGTTCCGGCACATCCGGCCCGGCGACCGCATCACCGCCATCGAGCGCGTGGTGGGCGTGGAGGAGAAGAAGAGCGAATTCTCCGGGCGCCTGGTGCTGCAATATGTGGAGGCCACGTATGCCAACCAGCGCGGCGAACTGGTCGCGCGCGCGCTGGGAACCTGCACCCGGCACGAGCGCAAGGCGGCGCGCGACGCCGGCAAGTACAAGGACATCAAGACCCACGAATACACGCCCGAGGAGTTCGACGCGATCGACGAGGCGATCCTGCGGGAGGACGAACTCATCCGCGGCAACAACATCCGCTACTGGGAGGATGTGAAAGAGGGGGAGGAACTGCCCCCCATCGTGCGCGGCCCGCTCTCGCTCATGGACACCATGGGCTTCCTTGTGGGCTGCGGGCGCGGCCACACCCACGGCATCGTGCTGAAATCGGCGGTGAAGCATCCGGGCCACTTCTTCCGCAATCCGGAGGCGGGCGGCGGCATCGAATACACCGGCATCGGCCACCATCGGGAATCGGTGGCCAAGGAAGTGGGCGTGCCGGGCACCTATGATTACGGCCCCCAGCGCTCGGCCTGGATGTGCAGCCTCGTCACCAACTGGATGGGCGATGCCGCCTTCCTGAAGCGCGTGCGCACCCAGATGCGGCGCTTCAACACCATGGGCGACTGCACGTGGTGCAAGGGCAAGGTGGCGCGCAAATACATCAAGGACGGCTTCGCGCTCGTGGATCTGGAGATCTGGGGCGAGAACCAGCGCGGCGAACTGACGACCCCCGGCCTCGCCACCGTGATGCTGCCCTCTCGCTCGGTGGAGAACCGTGTGTTCTTCGACGGCGCGCAGCTCGATCTCGACCTGCCTGCGGTGCGCTGAGGCGGGCCATCGAGAGTACCGATCAGATCGCGACGCGATCTGATCGGAAAAACGTCCTCCCCATCGGTGGCGGTGTTCCCATGACCAACCACGTCGAAGGGCCGCTCAACGGCCTCACCATCGTCGAACTGTCATCGGGTGCGGGGGCGGCCTATGCGGGCCGCCTCCTCTCCACCCTCGGCGCGCACACCGTTCTGGCAGAACCGCCGGGCGGCTCACTGCTGCGGCACAGGCCGCCGTTTCTGCCGCCGTCCGGGGAGGGGGCGGGTGAGGTCAGTGCCCTGTTCGCCTATCTGGCCGCCGGCAAGGCGAGCGTGGTGTGCGATCTTGCCACCGTTGCCGGACGCGAGGATCTCCACCGCCTGCTGGAGACGGCGGATGCCTTCATCTGCGACGTGCCGCTCGCGCAGCGGGCCGGACTGGGCGTGGACGAGGCGGGCCTGCGGGCAACCCACCCGCATCTGATCCATGTGTCCGTCCTGCCCTATGGCGCCAGCGGCCCCCATGCCGATTGGCATGGCGAGGAGATCAACCTCATCCACGCTTCGGGCGAGGGTTTCCTGCTGCCCAACGGCCTGTCGGCGGAGATGTTTCCCGATCGGCCGCCCCTCAAGATCCACGGACATTTCGCGGAGATGCAGGGCGGCGTCGTGGCGGCGCTCGGGGCGCTTGCGGCCCTGCTTGCATCAAGGCAGGGAGAGGGGACGGCGGGAGAGGCCGTGGACGTGTCGATCCAGGATGCGGCGCTGGCGGTGGGCGCCTTCGCCATCCAGCGGCTGGGCGACGGATCCCTTGAGCACAGGCTCACCCGTTCGTTCAAATATGGCGGCGTGCTGGAATGTGCCGATGGCTATGTGCAGCTTCTGACACTGGAGGAGCGGCAGTGGACCGGCCTCGTCGAGCTGATGGGCAGGCCCGGCTGGGCCACCGCGCCGGACCTCGCGGACCCGCTGGAGCGCAGCCGCAGGGGCGCCGAGATCAATGAACGCATCCGCGCCTGGAGCCGGACACAGCTGACGGCGGACGTGGTGGCGCGCGCCCAGACGCTGGGCGTGCCCATGGGCAAATATGCCAGTCCGGCCGAGGTTCTGGCGGGTGCGCATGAGGCCGCGCGGGGGCTGTTCCAGAGCGTAGATATTCCCGGTGCCGGGCCGGCCGACGTGCTCGTCGCGCCTTTTCATCTCGATGGCGGCGCCCTTCGGCTGCGGTCCGGCCCGCCGGCTCTGGGCGAGCATCAGTCCATCCTGTCCGGCAATCGTCGAAGGGAGGCCGCCCCCCGGGCGGTGGGTGCACGATGAAACCTCTGGCTGGTCTCCGCATCGCCGATTTCACGGTCCACGCCGCAGGCCCGTTCTGCACGCACATGCTGTCCCAGCTCGGGGCGGAGTGCATCAAGATCGAGAGCAGCCTGCGGCCCGACATCTTTCGCAAGCCGCACCCGGTCTATGGACGCATGGGGCCGGCGAGCTTCGATCAGGTGGCCGCCAACAAACTGTCCGTGCGCATCAACCTGAAAGATCCGCGCGGCGTCGATCTGGCCAAGCGGCTGGTGGCGGTGAGCGACATGGCGGCCGAGAGCTTCCGGCCCGGCGTCATGCAGCGGCTTGGGCTGGGCTATGACGTGCTCTCAGCCCTGAAGCCTGCGCTGGTGATGCTGTCGGTGTCCTCTTCCGGCCAGAGCGGGCCGGACTCCCATTTCGCGGGCTATGCGCCGCTGTTCGGCGCGTGGGGTGCGCTCGGCTCTCTCACCGGCTATGCGGACGGGCCGCCGGTGGAGATGCGGCACGTCATGGACCACTCGGTGGGCATGAATGCCGCCGTCGCCGCGCTGGCGGCGGTCTATCGCATGCGCGCCACCGGCAAGGGAAGCCATGTGGATGTCAGCGCCCGCGAGGTGGCTTCCGCGCTGGCCGGCGAAGCCATGCTGCTGGCTGCGGCCGGCGGCGAACCGGCGCGCATGGGCAATCGCGATCATGAAATGGCGCCCCACGGCGTCTATCCCACCGCGCAGGATGATCGTTGGCTTACCATCGCCGTGCGAGGACAGGAGCAATGGCTGGCGCTGCTGGCGGCCATGGGGCGGCGGGAGCTGGGCGAGGATCCTCGCTTCCGCGATGCGGCCGCCCGGCTGCGCAACGCCGCCGCGCTCGATGCGCAGATCGAGAGCTGGACCGGGACACAGATTGCCGAGGAGGCGGTGGTGCGCCTTCAGGCGGCCGGTATCGCAGCCTCCCTTTCCGCCACCACAGCTGACCTTGCGCGCGACGTGCATCTGCGGGATCGCGGCACCATCGTGGACGTGCACGACGCGGACGGAAAGACGCGGGCTGCCCTGTCCGTGCCGATCCGCTTCTCTCGCTCCGAGGCGGGGCTGGCGCGCGGAACACCCATGCTGGGCGAGGATGAGGATTACGTGTTCGGCGAGCTGCTCGGCATGAATGCCGCCGCACGATCCGAACTGATTGAGTCTCAGGTCATCTATTAGAGCCGGAGCCCATGTGCTGCGGCGGACAGGCGGGATGGAGATGAACCAGATCAGCGAGACGTCCGGCGGGGAGAGCTGGCAGGACTGGGTGGGGCGACAGGAAACGGTCAGCGAACTGCTGGCCGCCGAGAAGGTGGCGGCGCTCGCCGCCACGCTGGATGTGGCCATGGCGCCGGTGCCCGGCGACGAACTGCCGCCGGGCTGGCACTGGCTGTTCTTCAATCCGTTCGTGCCGCGCAGCGGCCTCGGGCCGGACGGGCATCCGAAGCGCGGCGGCTTCCTTCCCCCGGTCCCCCTGCCGCGCCGCATGTGGGCGGGCGGGCGCGTGCACTACAGCCGTCCGCTGACCATCGGCAAAATGGCGGCCCGGACCAGCACCATCTCAAAGGTGGAGACCAAATCGGGACGCGCCGGCACTTTGGTGTTCGTCACCGTGGTCCATCGCACCGTCTGCGATGACGTGGAGTGCATCGTCGAGGAGCAGGATATCGTCTATCGCGAGGCGGCGGCGCCGGGCGCGCCGGCGCCGACCCTGACACCGGCGCCCGAGGGCGGGCAGTGGCGCGCGGTTGTCACCCCCGATCCGGTTCTGCTGTTCCGCTACTCAGCACTCACCGCCAACGGGCACCGCATCCACTACGATGCGGATTATGCCCGTGCGGAAGAGAATTATCCGGCGCTCGTCGTGCATGGGCCGCTGACGGCGACCCTGCTGCAGAATTTCGCCGCCGAGCTGCGCCCGGACGCGGACCTGTCCCGTTTCGAATTCCGCGGCGTCCATCCCCTGTTCGTCAGCGCGCCCTTCGTCCTTGAGGCGAAGCTGTCCGAAAACCCCGAAGACGCGCTGGAGGTCTGGGCGCGCGGCCCGCAGGGCGAACTCGCCATGCGCGCCACCGCTCATTTCACCCGCTGAAGGCGGGGTGCGACAGGGACCGTAATCGACAGAAGCGTGATCAACACGCCTGTTCATCGGAAGGAGGAACGCCATGAGGGTGTGTCACGCACCGGAAGCGGTGGCGGTGCTGGAGATCGCGAAGCCGGCGGTCGAGTTCAAGGGCGTGCGCAAGGTCTTCCAATCCCGCAGCGGGCCTTTGGAGGTGCTGCGGGATTTTTCGCTGACGGTGGGCGAGGGAGAGTTCCTGGCCGTCGTCGGGCCGAGCGGGAGCGGCAAGTCCACGGTGCTCAACCTGCTCGCGGGCCTCGATGCCCCCGATGAAGGCGTGATCACCTGCAACAGTCGCTTCGTCGACGGCGTGAATACGGACGTCGGCTATCTCACACAGCACGACAGCCTTTTGCCCTGGCGGACGGTGGAGGAAAATGTCGCCGTGCCGTTGGAGATCCGAGGCGTCCCCATCGCCGAGCGCAGGGAGCGCGTCGGGGCGATGATCGCGGGCGTTGGGCTGAAGGGCTTCGAGCGGCATTATCCCAGCCAGCTCTCCGGCGGCATGCGCAAGCGCGCCATGCTGGCGCGCACGCTCATTTACGACCCCGCCACGCTCCTCATGGACGAGCCCTTCGGTCCGCTCGATGCCCAGCTCAAGCTGGTGCTGCAGGCGGAATTGATGCGGCTGTGGAGCGAGAGCCGCAAGACGGTGATCTTCGTGACCCACGACATCGTCGAGGCCATCACCCTTGCCGATCGCGTGGTGGTGCTGTCGCCGCGCCCCTCGCGGGTGAAGCTGGGCGAGCGCATCGCCATAGGCCGCCCGCGCAGCGTCCATGACGTGCGCTTCGCCCCCGCTTTCGAGGACCATTACCGCCGCCTCTGGGGCGCCATCGAAGCCGACATCGGGAGGCCGCAGCATGACCACCAATGACGTCGCCGCCCCCGCCGGCCGCACCGGTTTCAAGCCCCATGGCAGATCATGGCGGGTGAGCCGGATCTGGGTCTATCGCCTGCTGTTCGCGGTCGGTTTCCTGGCCTTCTGGCAATTCGCCTCGGGCCGGCTGGCCGATCCGTTCTGGATCAGCAGCCCCAGCGCCATCTTCGCCCGCCTGACTGAATGGGTGCGCGCCGGAACGCTCCAGCACAATCTCCTGATTACCTTCAAGGAGACCATCGCCGGCTTCCTCATGGGGGCGACGGCGGGCGTGCTCGCGGCGTGCGTGGCGGGCGCCAGCGACACCATCCGCCGCACCATCGATCCGTTCGTGACCGCCATCTATGGCCTGCCGAAGGTGGCGCTGGCACCGCTGTTCATCATGTGGTTCGGCATCGGCATGGCGCCGAAGATTGTGCTGGCAGCGGTCAGCGTCTTCTTCCTCGTCTTCTTCTCCACGCTGAGCGGTGTGCGCGAGGTGGACCGCAAGATGGTGGACGCCCTGCGCACCATGGGCGCGGACCGGCTCAGGATTCAGCGCTGCGTGATCCTGCCCGCCGCCATGCCGTGGATATTCACCGGCCTGAAGCTTGGCCTGCCGTACGGCTTCGTCGGCGCCGTGGCGGCCGAGATGATGGCCTCCAACGCAGGCATCGGCTTCCTCACGCAGAACGCCGCAGGCCAGCTCGATACGGCAGGCGTGTTCGCCGCCCTGTTCGCCCTCATGGTGGTGACGAGCCTGCTCAACGAGGGGCTGGGGCGGCTGGAAGCGTGGATCTTCCGCTGGCGCTGAGCCGTCGGTTTTCGATGCCAAGGACAACAAGAGAAGACAGGGAGGATCATCATGATATCTCGCAGGTCCGTGCTGCGTGGGATGGGGCAGGCCTCTGCCATCGCCACGCTTCCGTCCTTCAGCCTGACGGCGCTGGCGCAGGCGCCCAAGGCCGTGCCGCTCACCATCGGCATCGGCGGCTACACCTTCGCCTATCTGCCGCTGCTGGCGGCGAAGGCAACCAACATCCTCCTTGAGGAAGGGCTTGATGTCTCACTGGTCAATACGGGCAGCGGCACCAACACGCTCGCCGCCATGCTGGGCGGCAGCATCGAGGTGAGCGGCCTGGTGATGAGCGACGTCATCCTCGCCGCCGCCAAGGGGCAGAAGATCCAGGCCTTCGCGCCGCTGATGTCGCAATATGCCAGCGATGCCATCATCAGCGTTTCGGCCGCGAAGAAGGTGGGCATCGAGCCGGGCATGCCGCTGAAGGAGCGCATGGCGCGCATGAAGGGGCTGGTGCTGGCGGTGTCGGGGCGCGGCAGCGGCATCGACAAGCTGTGGCGCTACATGCTGGCGCTCGGCGGCCTCGACCCGGATCGCGACGTGACGCTCACCGTGGTGAAGCTGGACCAGATGTACTCCGCCCTGAAGTCCGGCCAGATCGACGGCTTCAACACCACGGCCCCGGCGAACAATCGCGCCGTGGACGAGGGGCTGGCCGTCTGGGTGGCGCGCCCCTCGCAGGGGGAGGTGCCGGGCCTTGAGAATTTTCTCTACACCGCCTTGTGCGCCCGCCCGGGCTATACGGCGGACAAGGCGGATGTGGCCGGCAAGCTCACGCGCGGGCTGGCGCGCGCATCGCAGATGCTGCAGGACAATCCGAAGGAGGTCGGGCGCCTGATGCAGAAGGAGTTCTTCGGCCAGACGGATCTGCAGCTGATCGAGAGCGCAGTGGTCGACCAGCGCAAGACCGCCGCCGTGCCGCCGACCCTGAGCCAGCAGCAGTTCGACCAGAATCTGGAGTTCATGGTCCGGTTCGGCCACGACGTGAAGGGCGTGACCTACAGGGATGTCATCGACCCACGCCTGCTGAGCGCGTGAACCGGGCGCGTGAGCCGGATGGCAGGCGCGCGCCGGGAGGCGCGCCCGCCAGGGCTTACGGCCGGCTGGTGAAGAGCCAATGCTCTCCGGCCAGAACGCGGTCCATCCGGCCGGTCACTTCCAGCCGCCGCAGATGCGCCAAGGCTTCGCTCAGGCCGAAGCCGATCTGCTCCGTGGGCAGCGGGCGGAACAGGATCTCCAGCGTATCCATGACCGTGCGCGGCTCGCGGCAGAAGGCGAGCAGCTTTTCGAGGCGTTCCTCGTGATGCGCGGCCAGATCCCGAACGCGGCCCCGGAGCCCGTGGAAGGGCTCTCCGTGCGAGGGCAGGACGAGGGTTTCGTCCGGCAGCTTGGAGAAGGGCACCAGCGAGCGCAGGAAGGCGCCCAGCGGATCATCCAGCGGATCGGACGGATGCGCGCCGATATGCGGTGAGATGCGCGGCAGGATGTGATCGGCGGCGATCAGGATCTGGCGCTCGGCATTGTACAGGCAGACCATTTCGGGCGCGTGCCCTTCGGCGATCATCACCTGCCACGGGCTGCCGAGAAGATCGAAGCGGTCGCCCTCGGATACGCGATGGTAGCAGCGGGGCAAAGGCGACACCCATTTGTGGAACAGGGGGCCTCGCCGCGTCAGAAGCTCCAGATAGTCGTCCGGGGCGGCGCAGCGGCGGGCATGCTCCACCAGTTGCTGGATGATCTCGACCGGCCGCTCGTTGAGCAGCAGGCGCGCCTGCAGCCATTCGATGCGGCTCATGTGGATGGGCGCGCCGGTCTGCTGCTGCAGCCAGCCGGCCAGTCCCACGTGGTCGGGATGAAAATGTGTGACCAGCAGGCGCTCGATCGGCCGTCCCTCCAGCATGGGATGGGACAGCAGCTCGGTGAAGATGGCGCGCGTCTGCTCGTCATCGACGCCGGAATCCACCAGGGTCCAGCCATTCCGGCCGGCCAGCAGCCAGGCATTGACCGTGGTGGGCGGGAAGGGCAGGGGCACCTTGACCCGCAGCAGGCCGGGCACCACTTCGCTCACGTCACACCGCGTGAGCCCTTCCACATCCAACGTCACTCGCACCTCCTACAGAACGCCCCGCGCCATGCCATAGTCGGCGTTCGCAGACCAGAGATCAACGCCCGGACGTATCATGAATCCTCTGCCGCCGGGGCATGTGCCGTTTGCTGCCGGCACGCAAGACGGTACATCGCGCTGCCGATGAGCGGATCTTCACCGCTCTCCTTCAGCCGGCGAAGTCCACGTCCGTGCTGGCCTTGATGGAGACGAAACGGGCCATGGAGCGCAGCGCATTGTCGTGCTCCTCGGCCGTGGCGCCGGCGCAGCAGTCCTCCAGCACGATGCAGGCATAGTCCCGGTCGTGAGCCTCGCGCGCGCCGGCATGGACGACGCCATTGGTGGAGACGCCCGAGAGGATGAGCCGCGTGATGCCGCGCGCCCGCAGGGCCGGTTCGAGCGCCGTGCCATAGAAGGGGCTCACCCGGTGTTTCACGAAGTCGAAGTCTTCCGGTTCCGGCGCCAGCGCCTCCAGCACTTCGGTGCCCCAGCTGCCGAGCTTGAACAGGCCGTTCTCGCGCGCCTTGGAGAAGACCGGCGAGGAAGCGGGGCAATCCTTGTAGTCGGGCGCGAAGCCCACGCGGACATAGCCGATGAGCGCGCCGGCGGCGCGGGCCTTGTCGATGGCGGCGCGGGTGCGGCCGACCACATCGCGCGCCGCCATCTGCGGTACGTAGCTCTTGCCCCCGGCGCCATCGGGATGGACGAGGTCGTTCAGCATGTCCATGACGAGAAACAGGGTGGACGTCATGATGTCACCGTCTCCTGCGCTGATTCATTATCCTTGGCCGCCGGTTTGCGGGCGACTGGTTCCTCTCCCGCGCGCGCCGTCTCGAAGCTCTGGCGGAACTCGTGCCAGCCGGATTCGATGTGGCGGCGCATGGTCAGCATGGCGCTGCCGGCGTCTCCCTCGATGAAGTGGCGCAGCAGTTCGGCATGCTCGGCGGCGGCGCGCTCGGCGCGGCCTTCCACGCGGTTGATGACGTCGAACGGATAGCGCGCCCACAGCACCTGCACGAAATGCAGCGTCTGGGGCAGCTGGGCGAAATCATAGATGCGGCGGTGCAGCCGGTAGTTGATGCCGCGTGCCGCGCTGCTGTCGCCGGCCCTGGCCGCGGCCTCGAACTGGTCGGCGATCTCCTTCAGCTCGGCGATGTCGGCCGAGGTGAGATTGCGGGCCGCGCTTTCCACCAGCTGCGTTTCCAGCGTGATGCGGAGTTTCAGGATCTCGGTGGAGGCGCTGATATCGAAGGGCACGACGGTGGCCCCGCGATAGGAGTTGCTCTCGATATAGCCTTCGGCCTCGAGCAGCTTGAGCGCCTCGCGCACGGGGGTGATGGAGGTGCGCAGCTCCTCGGCGATCTCCTGCTGCTTCAGCCGCGCGCCGCGCGGCAGACGGCCGGAGATGATGCCTTCGCGCAGGAAGTCCGCAACCTGCTCTTCCTTGGTCCTGTATTCCATTGTCGTGCTTCGGGTGCAGGGTTTCGGTTCCGAAAGGCTTCCGGTCCGGAAGCTTCCGTCTCGCCAGCCATAGCATAAGGCGATCCACGACAGAAGAAGAACATATGATGCATGATGCATTATAATGAAGGATGTAGCCTCGCCCGCGTCGCCTGCGTTGTGTTCCGCGCGTTGGTGCGCGGCCCTTGGGTGGTGAAGAAGTCCCCAGCTGTCAGTACGGCACGGGCCTATGCTCGGGAAGATATGCGTGCGCCGGGCGCTGCGAAGGTGCGGCGCCGAGATGCCGCGCAGGTGGCCGGTGATCGCCCTCGCACGAGCCCGTGGCGACAGGTTGGTCAAAAATAATGCATCATGCACTTTAGGTTTGACCGGCTAAGTTCAGTCAACTATCGTTCATTCCAACGGGCGACAAAAGCCCGATCATGGTCCCAGGGAGGCCATCATGAACCGGCGCACAGCGCTCAGGTTACTCGCGTCCGCTGCCATCTCAGCGCATCTCCTGCCATTCCGCTCCGCCTTCGCGGACACAATCGGAATTGATCAGGCGAACAAGACGGTCACCATCGGCGGCTTCACGCCGATCACCGGCCCGGTGCCTTTCTATGCCATCCTCACCCATGCGGCGGAGGCCTTCTTCCGCGCCGCCAACGAGGCGGGCGGCATCAAGGGCTGGAAAGTCCGCTATGTCACCATGGATGACGGTTATGATCCGGCGCGCAGCGTCGCCGTCACCCGGCGTCTGGTGGAGGATGAGAAGATCTTCGCGCTGGTGGCCGCGGTGGGCACGGCGCCCAATGTGGCGGTGATCCCCTATGCCAGGGAGGCGGGGCTCGGCATGTTCGGCCCCATCGGCGGCGCCTCGGTCTTCTTCACGCAGCCGAACGTCTTCCCGCTGCTGCCGGACTATGGCTGGTCGGCGGCCTCCAATGCGGAATACGCGCTGAAGGATCTCAAGCACGAGAAGATCGCGCTCCTGTGGGAGAATGACGAGCTCGGCCGCTCCGCCAAGCGCGGCTTCGACCTCTATATGGAGCAGCAGAAGATCACGCCGGTGGAGTCCGTGCCGTTCGAGGTGAAGACCACGGATTTCACCCCCCACATCCGCCGGGTGGCCAATTCCGGCGCGCAATCGGTGATCCTGTTCGGCTCCAACGCCAATCTGGCCGGCGCGCTGAAGGCGGCGGACCGGCAGGGCGTGGCGGCGAGCTGGTTCGCCCCCTTCTTCACCGCCGATCCCTCCACCTACAAGCTGGCGGGCAAGTTGCTGGATGGGGTGTATTTCTCCTCCTGGCTGCTGCCCGTCACCAGCGATGATCCGGCGATCAAGGCCTATCGCGATGCCATCGGGAAATATTATCCTGATGATCCGGTCGGCGTGTTCGGCCTCAATGGCTGGAGCAATGCGGCCTTGTTCGCCAAGGTGTTCGAGGCGCTGGTGGACAGCGGCAAGCCGATCACCCGCGAGAACCTGATCGCTGCCGGCAACACGCTCACCGATGCCTCGGTCGGCGGCGCTCGCAAGGTGACTTTCACGGCGGAGGATCACCGGGGCACGCGGCAGGAGGCGATCCTTCAGGCGAAGGACGGTGCCTTCACCATGGTCCGCGACTTCCGGCCCTATCCGGCCGTCGCCTTCGACGCCAAGCCCGCCTAGAGCGTTTCATTGTTTCATGGAAACACTGAAACACTCCAACTTGTTGATAGAGAATGTTTTTCGACTTGGATTGCGGAGCAATCAAAGCCGAACATGCTCTAGAGCGTTTCGGTGTTTCATGGAAACACGGAACCGCTCCAGCTCATTGATAGAGACTGTCTTGCCGCTTGGATTGCGGAGCAATCAAAGCCGGACATGCTCTAGCGGCGTTCCGCGGGCGTAACGCCTGCCAGGGATCGCGCGGGCGGTTGGCCGCATCGCCCGCGTCCATGCGTTTACGAGTGCGGCCAGCCAACGGAACAAGGATCAGTCTATGGCTGGATCTCCTGTAAGTGGCCCTCCGCGTCTGGATGGTCAGGTTGCGCTCGTCACGGGCGCGGCCGGTGGTATCGGCCGCGCCGTCGTCCGGGTTCTGGCGGAGGCGGGTGCGCAGGTTGTGGCAACGGACATCGTGGCCGATGCGGACCTCGCCGGGGCCGCAGTCTACAAGCGCTGCGACCTCACCTCCCAAGAGGATAGTGAGCGCCTGATCGACGACGTCTGCGCCGAATTCAAGGCCGTCGACATCCTCGTCCTGTGCGCCGGAAACATCTCCAACAAGCCGCTCTGGGAGAGTACGGACGAGGAGTGGCGGAACGTCTTCGACGTCAATGTGATGGGCGTGGTCCACCCCGTGCGCAAGCTCTATCCGCTGATGGCCGAACGCGGCTATGGCAAGATCGTGGCCCTGGGTTCAATCGCCGCGAAGATCGGCGGCGTGGCGTCCGGCCCCTCCTATGTGGCAGCCAAGTCTGCCGTTCATGGCCTGATGAAATGGGTGGCGAAAGCGGGTGCCGGCAAGGGCGTCTATGCCAACATCATCGCCCCCGGCCCGGTGGAGACGCCCATGTGGGCGAGCGTAACCGGGCAGGCGCCGCCCTCCGCCAATGGCAACGTGCCGCTCGGCCGCTTCGGCGTGCCCGACGACATCGCCCAGAGCATCCTCTTCCTCTGTTCGCCCGCGTCGAACTGGATCACCGGCACGGTGCTCGACGTGAATGGCGGCATGCTGATGGACTGACATCATGGCAGCTCACGAAACCATCGGATTCATCGGCCTCGGCGTCATGGGCGGCCCCATGTGCCGCAACGTGGCGCAGAAGCATCTGGGCTCCGTCATCGCCTTCGATCTCAATGCATCCGCGCTCGCGGACCTCGCCGACACCAAGGCGGTGCCCGCCGGGAGCGTGCTGGAGCTGGCGGGACAGGCCGATGTCATCCTCCTCTCGCTCCCCGGCGATGCGCAGGTCGAGCGGGTCTGCCTCGGCCCCGACGGCATCATCGCCACGGCCCGGCCGGGATCCGTGGTGGTGGATCTGAGCACCACGTCGGTCGCCGCCGCGCGCCGGGTGGGGGAGGCGCTGGCGGCGCGGGGCATCAGCTTTGCCGACGCGCCCGTCGCCCGCACCCGCGAGGCCGCCCGCAAGGGGGAGTTGAGCATCATGGTGGGGGCAGGGGCGGAGACCTTCGCCCGCATCCAGCCGCTGCTGGCCTACATGGGCACGGACGTGACCCATTGCGGCGCCATCGGCACCGGCCAGACCGTGAAGCTGATCAACAACAACCTGCTGTTCGAGCATGTGGTCGCGCTGGCCGAGATGATGGTGCTGGGCGAGCGGGCAGGCGTTGCGCCGCAGACGCTGCTTGAAGCCGTCTCCAAGGGTTCCGGCGACAGCTTCGCCCTGCGCAACCACGGCATGAAGGCGATGCTGCCGCGCGCCTTTCCCGAGAAGGCCTTTCCGCCCGAATATGTGCTGAAAGACATCGACTATCTGCTGGCGCTGGCGAAGGAGCACGGCCTCGATGCCAAGGGCGTCGAGCTGGCGCGGCATTATTACGATGCGGCGCGCACCCATGGCATGTCGGGCCGCTATTTCCCCGGCGTGATTGCTGTGGTGGAGGCGGGCGGCATGCACGACCTCAAGGTCGCCTCATGAGCGCGCTCTCAGCCCTCCCGCAGGATCTGCCGCCGCTGCTGTGGTCGGGCCTCGTGTCCGGCTGCCTCTACGGGCTCGGGGCGTTGGGCCTGGTGATGGTGTTCAAGAGCTCGAAGGTGGTGAACTTCGCCCATGGCAATCTGGCGGGGCTGGCGGCTTTCCTGGTCTATGGCTTCTCCTCCGGGGTGCTGCTGAACCTCTCGTGGGGCAGCGCGGTGGCGCTGGCCCTCGGCCTCACCGCGATCATCGGCGTGCTGGGCTATGCGGTCATCGCGCCGCTGGTGTTCAAGTCGGATCTCACCAGCACCATCGCCACTCTGGGCATCGGCCTGATCCTGCAAGGCACCATCCAGATCGTCTTCGGGGCGGAAATCGTCAGCCTCGAACTGCCCATTCCCTCCTTCGGCTTCGGGCTCGGGAGCCTGCGCATCACGGCCTATGATCTCACCGTTCTGGCCGTCACCGCGCTGATGATCGGCGGGCTGTTCTTCGTCATCGAGCGCACCCGGCTCGGCATCGCCTTCCGGGCGGTGTGCTCCAATCCCTTCGCCAGCCGCGTGTGCGGGCTCAATTTGCGGCTCGTGCATCTGTTCTCGTGGGTGTCCGGCGCGGTGCTGGGGCTTGTTGCGGCCCTGCTCATCGTGCCCACCACCTTCCTCAGCTCCACCACGGTGGCCTCCTTCATGCTCACCGCCTTCACGGCGGCGGTGGTGGGCGGCTTCTCCAGCCTGCCGGGGGCCGCGGTGGGCGGCATCGTGGTCGGCATCGCGATGAATTTGTTCTCCTTCTACGTCTCGCCGGAGTTCATGAACACCTTCCTGCTGGGAGTCATCATGCTCACGCTGAACTTCTTCCCCGATGGACTCCTCGAGAAAGCAGCAGGTGGCCGTGTCTGAGCTGGTGCATCCCAAGGGGGCCATCCGCAGCCCCGCCCGCCCGCTGCCGGAGCTGCGCAACCTGCGCACATGGGCCAGCCTTCTGGTGGTCGCGGTGCTTGCCGTCCTGCCGGCACTGTCCGGCTCCTTCCTGCTCTACAGCCTGTCGCTCTGCTTCGCCAATGCGCTGGCGGTACTCTCGGTGAGCGTGCTGGTGCGCTATGGCGGCGAGGTCTCCATCGGCCACAGCTTCTTCGTGGCGCTGGGCGCTTACAGCGTCGCCATTCTGGAGAAGCATTTCGGCCTCGGACTCTGGATCAGCCTGCCGGCGGCGCTGGCGCTGGGCTTTGTCGCCGGCCTCCTGTTCGCCATTCCCTCCCGTCGCATGTCCGGCATCTATCTGGCGGTGGCCAGCATGGCGCTGGCGCTCTGCCTCCCTGAGCTGCTGATCCATATGGAACGCTGGACCGGGGGCTTCGAGGGGCTCTACATCTCCCGCGATCTGGTGCCAGGCGTGTCAAAGGCCGGGCAGCGCTATTATCTCGCGCTGGCGGCGCTCGTTCTGGTGTGCCTCGCGCTGGCGCATTTCCGCGGCTCGCGGCAAGGCATGGCGCTGCTGCTGGCCCGTGCCCATCCGCGCGCGGCGGAAGCCTTCGGCATCACCCGCAGCTGGGCGCGCATCAGCATCTTCGCCCTCAGCGCCACGCTGGCCTCGCTCTCCGGCGCCGTGCTCGCCTTCGCCAGCTCCACCGTCTCGCCCAACAGCTTCACGCTGTGGTCGGGCATCTTCTATCTGGTGGGCTCGGTGATCGGCCTGCAGGGTACCTCGCTCATCGCCGCGCTGATCGGCGGCGGCGTCATCACCCTCATCCCGCAATATCTCGCCAGTGCAGGGGACTATGTCCCGATCCTTTATGGAGCGGCACTGCTGATCGTGACCCTTGTGGCCAACAGCGGCTCCGGCCTGCGCCGCTTCCTGCCCGGAAAGGCGGCCTGAGATGCAGAGCGCGAACCTCGCCCCTCCATCCCCGCAGCCGGGGGCGCTCATCGCCCATGGCCTCAACCTGTCGTTCGGCGGCATCGAGGTGCTGAAAGGCGTGGATCTTGATCTGCGGCCGGGCCTCGTCACCGGCCTGATCGGCCCGAACGGCGCCGGCAAGACCAGCCTGTTCAACTGCCTCACCGGCCTCTATCGGCCGACGGCAGGGCGGATCGCGCTGGGCGACACCGGCCTCGATGCCCTGTCGCCTGCCCGGCGGGCGGGCCTCGGCATGGTGCGCTCGTTCCAGCACATGGCGCTCAGTCCCGATCTGACCCTGCTGGAAAATGTCATGACCGGGCTTACCTTGTCCCGCCGCAGCGGCTGGGCGAGTGCCTTCCTGCCGCTCCCCGGCGGGCGGGCGGAGACTCAGGACGCGCAGCGGCGGGCCATGGCCGCACTCGATGAACTGGGCATCGCCGCCGCTGCTCATCTCGCCCCGCCGGAGCTGCCGCCGGGCACGCAGCGGCTGGGCGAGATCGCCCGCGCGCTGGTGGCGCATCCGCGCGTGCTGCTGCTGGACGAGCCGGCCGCCGGGCTGAACGCGGTGGAAACGCGGGATCTCACCCGCGCCCTGCGCCGCGTGATGCATCCGGGCCTGATCATGGTGGTGGTCGAGCACGACATGGATCTGATCATGCAGCTCTGCGACAGGATCTATGTGCTCAATTTCGGCAAGGTGATCGCCTGCGGCTCACCCGCCGCGGTGCAGGCCGATCCCGAGGTGCTGCGGGTCTATCTGGGGGCGGACGATGAGTGAGCTTCTGGAGGTGCGCGCCTTGAGCGTGCGCTATGGCGCCACCTGCGGCATAGCGGAGGCCGAGATCAGCGTTCCGGCGGGCGGCGTGGTCTCCCTGCTGGGGGCTAACGGCGCCGGAAAGTCCTCCATCCTGAAGGGCGTGGCGGGGCTGGCGGATGCGCAGGGCGAAGTGATCTTCGAGGGGCGGGATCTCAGCCGCGCCTCCGCGCGCGAGCGTGTGAAGAGCGGCATCGTCTATGTGCCGGAGGGCCGCGAGATCGTCACCGCGCTCACCGTGGATGAGAACCTGACCCTCGGCGGCTTCCTGCTGGACGGGCGGACGCGGGCGGCAAGGCGCAGCGCGATCCTCGACCTGTTCCCGGAGATCGCCAACCGCACGCGTGCGCCGGCCTGGATGCTGAGCGGCGGCGAGCAGCAGATGCTGGCCATCGGCCGTGCGCTCATGAGCGGGCCGCGCCTGCTGCTGCTGGACGAGCCCTCCCTCGGACTGGCGCCACTGCTGATCCGGCGCGTATTCGAACGGCTGGCGCAGATCCGCACCGAAACCGGGCTTTCCATCCTGCTGGTGGAGCAGAATTACGCCATGGTCTCGCGCTTTTCCGATGTGCTCTATTTCGTGCGCAGCGGCCAGATCAGCGGGCATCGCCTCGCCAGCGAGATCGACATGTCCGAGGAGGCCCGGCGCCAGTTGCTGGAATCCTATCTCGGTGCCCGACATTGACGGCTGGGCCGTCGCCCCGATCCGCACAGAACGGCTGATGTTCATCTGAACGTCACAAAACTGACGTCGGACGTTCAATGAGCGTCGATAGGGTCCGCCCGCATGTTCGAACGAACATCGAAACGGGCGGGAATGAACATTACTCCACGACAGCACGGCATCGTCGATCTGGCCCGGCAGAACGGGTTCCAGAGCGTCGAGACGCTGGCGGAACGGTTCGCGGTGACGCCGCAGACCATCCGCCGCGACATCAACAGCCTGTGCGATGCCAATCTGCTGCGCCGGCGGCGCGGCGGGGCGGACTATATGGAGGCCCCGCGTCTCAACCAGCCCTATGACTCGCGCCGCATCATCCATCCGCTCGCCAAGCAGGCCATTGGCGCTCTGGTGGCGGGGCTGATCCCCAATGGCGCGTCGGTCTCCTTCGGCATCGGCACCACGCCGGAATTCGTGGCGCTGGCCATGCAGGCGCACGAGGACCTCACCGTCGTCACCAACAATCTCAACGTGGCGCTGGCGCTGAGCGTCACCCGCTCCAATCGCATCATTCTGCCCGGCGGCACCATGCGCCTGCCCGACCGCGACATGCTCGGCCCGCAGGTGGAGGAAATGTACCGCAGCTACCGCGTGGACTTCGGCGTGTTCGGCGTCGGCGGCATCGAGGCGGACGGCGTGCTGGTGGATTTCGACCGCGCCGAGGTGCTGGCCCGCGCCGCCATGCGCGAGAGCTGCCGCCGCTCCGTTCTGGTGGCCGATGTCAGCAAGCTGGGCCGGCCCGCGCCGGTGCGCGGCGGCCATCTGGCCGATGTGGACATGCTGGTTCTGGATGCGCCGCCCCCGGCCGATTTCGCCGCGCTGTTCGACAGCGCTGATCATGGCGCGCGCCTCAGGGTCGCCGCGTCCGACACCTCCACCCTTGTCGCGACGGGAGCCGGCGCATGACATCTCTCGCCGGCAATGCCGCCGCCGATCCCGCCTTCCTGCGCATCGATCGCGTCACCCGCACCTTCGACGGCGGCGGCGGGGTGAACGATCTGTCGCTCACCATTCCGCGTGGCGGCTTCACCGTGCTGCTCGGCCCCTCCGGATGCGGCAAGTCCACCACGCTGCGCCTCATCGCCGGGCTTGAGACGCCGGACAGCGGCCGCATCGTCATCGATGGACGCGATGTGACCGCGCTGCCGCCCTCGCAGCGCGGGCTCTCCATCGTGTTCCAGTCCTATGCGCTGTTCCCGCACCTGTCGGTGGAGGAGAACATCGTGTTCGGCCTGAAGGTGCGCCGCATCGCCCGTGCGGAGCGTGAGCGCAAGCTCAAGGAGGCGCTCGCCCTCACCGGCCTCACAGGGCTGGAAGCGCGCCGCCCGGCCCAGCTTTCCGGCGGCCAGCGCCAGCGCGTGGCGCTCGCCCGCGCCATCGTGGCCGACCATCCGCTCTGCCTGATGGACGAGCCGCTTTCCAATCTCGACGCCAAGCTGCGCCATTCGGTGCGGCAGGACATCCGCGCCTTGCAGCGCCGCCTCGGCATGACCGTGGTCTATGTGACCCACGACCAGACCGAGGCCATGGGCATGGCCGATCAGGTGATCCTGATGCGGGCAGGGCGCATCGAGCAGATGGGGCCACCGGCCACGCTCTACGAGACGCCGGCCACCGCCTTTGCGGCGGGCTTCCTCGGCGCCCCGCCCATGACGATGATCCCCGGCGATCTCGTGCCGCTCACCGCGCCCGGCGGCTCTGCCCGCGCGCGGCTCGACGTGGGCGTGCGTGGCGAGGCGCTCAAGCTCATGCCGGAAGGCGAGGGGCTGCTGCCAGCCACCGTCATCGCCAGCGAATTCCTCGGCGCGGAGACCTTCGTCTATCTGGCGCTGGCCGGCGGGGCGCAGGTGACGGCCCGTGTGCCCGGCCGCGACGAGCGCGCGCCCGGAACGACGCTCTCGGTGAGCTGGCCGGAGGCCGCCACCCACTGGTTCGATCGCGACAGCGGCGCGCGGATTTCCGCCGCTGCGGTCGCGCCCTCTTCGGCGGCAGGCGCCGCCGGACCGAACCCGTCCGCGCCGGTGCGCGCGGCCGGCTGAGTTTTCCGTTCACCCCTCAACGCGTTGCCTCCCACAGAAGGACACGACCCATGAAGCGCTTTTTCACCGCCGCAGCGGTGGCGGCGGGATTGCTGGCCTCCACCGTCACCTCGTTCGCCAAGACCGAGCTGACCATGTTCTACCCGGTCTCCGTCGGCGGTCCGCTGACCAAGGTGATCGACAACATGATCAAGGGCTTCGAGAAGGAGAACCCGGACGTTGCCGTGAACGCCGTCTATGCCGGCAATTACGACGACACCCGCGTGCGTGCGCTCTCCGCGCTCAAGAGCGGCAAGCCGGCGCAGCTCTCGGTGCTGTTCTCCATCGACGCCTATGACCTTGTCGAGCAGGAGCTCATCGTCCCCTTCGAGGACGTGGTGAAGACCGATGAGGAGAAGGCCTGGCTGAAGAGCTTCTACCCGGCGCTCATGGCCAACAGCATGGTTGAGGGCAAGACCTGGGGCATTCCGTTCCAGCGCTCCACCATCGTCATGTTCTACAACAAGGACATGTTCAAGGAAGCGGGCCTCGATCCCAACAAGCCGCCGAAGACCTGGGACGAGATGGTCGCCTACGGCAAGAAGCTG
This sequence comes from Azorhizobium oxalatiphilum, assembly GCF_014635325.1. Classification (GTDB taxonomy): domain Bacteria; phylum Pseudomonadota; class Alphaproteobacteria; order Rhizobiales; family Xanthobacteraceae; genus Azorhizobium; species Azorhizobium oxalatiphilum. The sequence continues at coordinate 940,947 of NZ_BMCT01000001.1, forward strand.
ACCAAGGACGGCCGCTACGGCCTGATGATCCCGTCCACCGGCTATCCCTACTGGATGCTCCAGTGCTTCGCCATCGAGAATGGCAAGGAGCTGATGAGCAAGGACGGCGCCTCGGTGAACTTCACCGATCCGGACGTCATCGCCGGTCTCGCCTTCTGGAAGTCGCTGTCCAGCGAGCACAAGATCTCGCCGGCGGGCATCGTCGAGTGGGGCACGCTGCGCCAGGCCTTCGTGCAGGGCCAGACGGCCATGATGTGGCACACCACCGGCAATCTCTCCGCGGTGAAGGCCGAGGCCAAGTTCGACTTCGGCGTGGCTGAGCTGCCGGCCAACAAGCAACCGGGCTCGCCCACCGGCGGCGGCAACTTCTACCTGTTCAAGAACGCCACCGAGGCCGAGCGCAAGGCGTCCCTGTCGCTCATCCGCTACATGACCGCGCCGGAGCGCGCGGCCGAGTGGTCCATCACCACCGGTTATGTGGGCGTGTCGCCGGCCTCCTACGAGACCGAGCAGCTCAAGGCCTACGGCAAGGAGTTCCCGCAGGCCCTCGTCGCCCGTGACCAGCTCAAGGTCGCCATCGCCGAGTTCTCCACCTGGGAAACCGCCCGTGTCCGCGAGGCGCTCAACAACGCCGTGCAGGCGGCCCTCACCGGCACCAAGACCCCGGCCGAGGCCTTGACGGCGGCGCAGGCGCAGGCCGACGCGCTGCTGAAGCCCTACCAGAAGAAGTGATCTTCTGCTGAACCGGCAGGGGGCGGCCCGTCCGCCCCCTTGCCTTTTCCTCCTCCGCCAGAGACGCCCCGCGAAGACGCTCATGACCCTCACGAGCCCTATGGATACGCGCCCCGCCGATCCGCGCCCGATGGACCCCATCGCCCGCCAGCGGCGGCGCATGACGGCCATCTACGGCTGGCTGCTGGTGATGCCGGCGCTGGTGCTGCTGACGCTGTTCGCCTTCCTGCCCACCATCACCACGCTGTGGGCCAGCTTTCATTCGCGCGGCACCGCGCGCCGCCCCTCCGTCTTCAACGGCGTCGAGAATTATGCGGACCTCCTGGCCGATCCCACCTTCTGGACGGTGATCGGCAACAATGTGCTCTACGCCGCCGTCACCATTCCGGTGTCCATCGCGCTGGCGCTGCTGATGGCGCTGTGGGCGGATGCCAAGCTGCCGGCGCGCGGTTTCGTGCGCAGCGCCTATTTCACCCCCACCGTCCTGCCCATGGTGGCCGCCGCCAACCTGTGGCTGTTCTTCTACACGCCCGGCATCGGCGTCATCGACAGCTTCACGAGCCTGTTCGGCCTGCCCTCCGTCAACTGGCTCGGCCAGCCGCAGACCGCGCTCGGCGCGGTGATGGTGGTGACGATCTGGAAGGAGGCGGGCTTCTTCATGATCTTCTATCTGGCCGCGCTGCAGACCATTCCGCCGGACCTGCGCGAGGCGGCGCAGGTGGAGGGGGCCTCGCGCTTCACCTATCTGCGCCGGGTGCTGCTGCCCCTGCTGATGCCCACCACGGCCTTCATCTTCATCAACGCGCTGATCAATTCGGTGAAGCTGATCGACCATCTCTTCATCCTCACCAAGGGCGGGCCGAACAACGCCACCAAGCTCGCGCTCTACTGGATCTGGGAGATGGCCTTCTCCTATTTCGACCGCGTCCACGCCGCGGCCATGACGGCGCTGGTGCTGCTGGTGCTGGCGGTTGTGGCCATCGTCCAGTTCAGCGTCATAGACAAGCGGATCCACTACCGATGACCGATCTCTCGCTGAGCGATGCCGCACCGCGCGTTCATCCGCGCTTCGATGCCGGAAAGCTGCTGGACACGGCCGGCGCCTGGCTGCTGGCGCTCATCTGGGTGGCGCCGCTCATCTTCGCGCTCTGGGCCTCGCTGCGTCCGGCGGGCATGGCGCTCGATTTCTCGCAGGTCTCGTCCTTGACGCTGGAGAATTATCGCGCCGCATGGCTCGCCGCGCCGTGGCTCACATATGGCGCCAACACGCTGGGGCTGGTGACGTTCACCCTCATCGGCCAGTTCATCCTCTGCACGCTGGCGGGCTATGCCTTCGCGCGGTTCGAGTTTCCCGGCCGCGAGGCGCTGTTCGTGCTGGTGCTGCTCCAGCTCTTCATCCTGCCGGAAGTGCTGATCGTGGAGAATTACGCCATGGTATCGCGCCTTGGCCTCATCGACAGCATCACCGGCATGGGCCTGCCCTATGTGGCCAGCGCCTTCGGCATCTTCCTGCTGCGGCAGGCGTTCAAATCGGTGCCGGTGGAGCTGGAGGAAGCGGCGCGCGTGGAGGGCTGCTCGTGGCTCGGCGTGCTGTGGCGGGTCTATGTGCCGGCTGCGCGGCCGGTGTACCTCGCCTATGCGCTGGTGTCGGTGGCCACCCACTGGAACAATTTCCTGTGGCCGCTCATCGTCACCAACAATCCGGACACGCGCCCGCTCACGGTGGGGCTATCGCTGTTCGGCGCGCCGGAGAGCGGGGTGAACATCTCCATCATCAGCGCGGCGACCCTCATGGTGGCGGCTCCGCTTCTGGTGGCCTTCCTCATCTTCCAGCGCCAGTTCATCCAGGCGTTTCTGCGCGCGGGCATCCGCTGATCCCGCGCGCCGGGCAGACTTTCGCGATGTGCCGCAAGACGTGCCCTGCGGTTTCGCAACCGGCTGGACTTCCACGCTACTTAACAAATGTTGCGTGGTTTTTAGGTACCATTCCAGCGACAGCCTTGTGCAATCTCCGCATGCCATCACTCGCGCCTGGTGTGTGGGGATGTGCGTATGTTCTTCGATCGTTTTTCCGTTTCCTGTTCTGATCGTTCGGCGCAGCGCGTCTCCACTTCACGCCGTCTCCTCACGGCCCTTCTGCTCTCCAGCTCGACCCTTGCCGTCGCTTTCGCGGCTCCGCGTGCGGCAGAGGCGGCGAGCGCCATCCGCATCGTCAATCAGGGCGGCAACGGCAGCAATGCCGAGCACACCTTCGGTGCCTTCTACAATTACGCCACTGCCGGCGGCGCGGCGGCCGGCGTCAGCCTGAACAATGCCACGGCGCTCCCCGGCATGGCCGGCCCCGCCATCGAGCTGGGCTCGGTGGGCGGCAAGGGCGGCACTGGCCTTTATGGCGTGCTGCGCGATGCGCCGGGGGCGGCAGGCGGCAATGCCGGGGCGGTCTCGCTGGTGCAGAGCGGCGATGTCTCCGGCGGCACCAATGTCACCAGCCCGACCGCGCTGCTGATGCTCTATTCCCGCGGCGGCAATGGCGGCTTCGGCTATAGCGGCATGGGCGCAGGCGGCAGCGGCGGCGCCGTGACGCTGAATCTCTCCGCCGAGGTCTTCGCCAACAGCAGCTACACTGCCGGCGCGGTGCTCCAGTCGCAGGGCGGCGATGCGGGCGTGGGCGCGCAGGGCGGCACCACCTCCACCCGCATGGCGCTTGATGGCGGCGGCGCGGGCGGGGCGGTGCGCCTTACCATTTCGGAAGCGGGCTCGATCATCACCTCGGGCGCCTATGCGCCGGCCGTGGTCGCTTCCTCGCTGGGCGGGGCGGGCGGCACGGCAGATACTGGCCTTGGCTCGCGTTACCCCTCCAATGGCGGCGCGGGCGGGACGGTCACGCTCATCAACGACGGCATCGTTGCCACCTACGGCGTGCAGGCCTCCGCCATCACGCTCCAGAGCGTGGGCGGGGCGGGCGGCAGCGCCGGCACCGCCACCTTCTCCACCGCCGTGCCCGGCGGGCGGGGCGGCGATGGCGGCGCGGTGACGGGCACCAATACCGGCGTCGTCACCACCGACGGGGCTTATTCCTTCGGTATTCTCGCCCAGTCGGTGAGCGGCGCGGGCGGTAAGGGGGCTGCGTCCACCTTCACCTCCGGCGGCACCGGGGGCGCTGCGGGCGTGGGCGGCAGCGTCACCATCACCCAGGCTGGCGCCGTGGCCACGCTGGGCACCGGCGCGACCGCCGTCTTCGCCCAGAGCGTGGGCGGCGGATATGCACTGGATGCCTTCCAGGCGACGGCGCCCTCCACGGCCCATGCGGGCGGCGGGGCCGGCGGCAGCAGCGGCATCTTCTTCTGGAACAGCGGCGGCACCGGCGGGGCGGGTGGCAATGGCGGCGCGGTGAGCGTCACCAACAGCAACTGGATCAGCACCCTCGGCGATAAGGCTTATGGCGTGCTGGCGCAGAGCATCGGCGGCGGCGGCGGCACCGGCGGCGTGTCCGCCACCTCGGGCGCCTTCCTCGCCGTGGCGCTGGGCGGGGCGGGCGGCGGCGGGGGCGATGGCGGCCTCGTCACCTTCACCGGCGACATGGGCTATGTGCTGACCTCGGGCGATGCGGCCACGGCCGTGCTGGCGCTCTCCGTGGGCGGCGGCGGCGGCACCGGCGGTTATGCGTCCGCCCAATCCGTGGGCTACGGCCTGTCCGCTTCCTCATCCGTGGGCGGCACCGGCGGGGCCGGTGGCAAGGGCGGGCAGGTGGTGGTGAACAACACCTCCTACATCGCCACCGATGGCAAGGCGGCGCTGGGCATTCAGGCGCTCAGCATCGGCGGAGGCGGCGGCGTGGGCGGCGGCGCCAATGCCTTCGCCGTTGCGCTGCCGGCGGTGACGCCCTCGGGTGATCCCTTGCCCTCGGTCGCCATCTCCAAGGCGGTGGGCGGCTCCGGCGGCACCGGCGGTGCGGGCGGCGGTGTTTCCGTCACCAATGGCGCGGAGGTCTCCACCTTCGGCGATGAGGCGACCGCCATTCAGGCCATGAGCATCGGCGGCGGCGGCGGCACGGCGGGCGATGGCAGCGCCTATGGCCTCGCCATCGCGGCGCCCGGCGCGGCCGCGGTCAACGTCACCACCGCCGTGGGCGGCAGCGGTGGCGGTGGCGGTGCGGGCGGCGCGGTGTCCATCACCAATAGCGGCGACGTGATCACCTATGGCGACCGGGCCATGGGCCTTCAGGCCATTTCCATCGGCGGCGGCGGCGGCAATTCGGGCGCGGCCTCGGTCTCGGCCGATGGCATGAGCCTTTATCGCACCATCGTGCTGGGCGAGAGCATCGGCGGCTCGGGCACCAGCGGCGGCGGTGCGGGCGGGGTGGTGACGATCACCCATACCGGCGCGGTGGAGACGTGGGGCGAGGGCGCGGTCGGCCTGTTCGCCCAGTCCATCGGCGGCGGTGGCGGCAATGGCGGCGGCATCGACGTCTCGGCGGCCTCCGGCCTCTCCTTCGACAAGACACTGAACGATCTCGCGCAGAAGCTGCCGCTGGCCGACAGCCTGACGCTGGTCCATGGCCTCGGCGGCTCGGGCGGCGGGGGCGGCAATGGCGGCACGGTCACTGTCACTGTGGGGGCGGACGCCAGCATCCTTACCCATGGCGCGCAGGCGGATGGCATCTTCGCCCAGAGCGTGGGTGGTGGTGGCGGCACCGGTGGCGGCGGCTCGGCGGCCACCGAGGGCACGCTCGCCATTCGCTACACGGTGGGTGGCACCGGCGGCTCGGGTGGCAAGGGCGGCGCGGTGACGGTGGAGAACAAGGGCGCCATCATCACCTATGGCGACGGCGCGCACGGCGTTTTCGCGCAGAGCGTGGGCGGCGGCGGCGGCGCGGGTGGAAACCTCAGTGCCGATGCCAGCACCACGCCCGATCGCGTGGGCGAGATCTGGGCCACGCTGAAGGATGCGGTGGGCGTGACCGCCTACAACACCTGGGCGGAAGACAAGGGCAATGCCGAAACCAAGGAGCAGCTCGACGCCTTCATCAAGGATCTGCAGGACAGCGACACCTACAAATACCTGTCCGACAGCTTCAAGAATTCCGATTTCTACAAGCAGATGCAGGCCTTCGGGGGCAACATCTCCGACTATCTGGACAAGCAGGCGAAGGGCGCCACCAAGCTGCCGGATCTTTCCCTGACGCTGGCCATGGGCGGCGCGGGTGGCTCCGGCAATGTCGGCGGCGACGTGAAAGTCACCAATGACGGGCTCATCGCCGCTTATGGCGATGTGGCCTATGGCGTCTTCGCCCAGTCGGTGGGTGGCGGCGGCGGGCAGGGCGGCGTCGCCTATGCCTCCGGCACCAACAAGACCAACCTCTCCGGCACGCTCGGCGGCTCGGGCGGCAGCGGCAATCTGGGCGGGCAGGTCTCCGTGACCAATGACGGCGAGATCTTCACCGCCGGGGCCGCCTCCTACGGCGTCTTCGCCCAGTCCGTGGGCGGCGGCGGTGGCGTGGGTGTCGGCGCGCTCTCGGGCGACAACAAGAACCTCACTCTCAATCTCACCATCGGCGCCAAGGGCGGCACCGGCGGGAATGGCGGCAAGGTCTTCGTGACCAACACCGGCACCATCGACACCTATGGCGCCGAGGCGCACGGCATCGTGGCGCAATCGGTGGGCGGGGGCGGCGGCGCCTTCCTCATGAATCCGGCCAATGCCGCGAAGACCGAGGAGAGCACGGCCGAAGGCGATGGCGAGGAAGCCACCGCCGACACCATTCTCGCGCTGCTGAAGGCGGTGGGCATCGAGCAGGTGCCGGCGGCTTCCACCACCAAGGATGCGCCGAAAAAATCCGGCAGCGTCACGCTGGGCGGCGCGGGCGGCGCGTCCGGGGCGGGCGGCGATGTGCTCGTCACCCACACCGGCGCCATCGTCACCTCCGGCGAAGCGGCATTCGGCATTCTCGCCCAGTCGGTGGGCGGTGGCGGCGGCATCTCCAATGCCGCGGGCAGCCCCGGCGGGGTGAAGTATGCGGCCTCCCTTGGCGGCGCGGGCGGGGCCGGCGGCGCGGGCGGTGCGGTGAACGTGCAGTTCCAGAACGATGCCCGCATCGCCACCAGCGGCGACAATGCCATGGGCGTGTTCGCGCAGAGCGTGGGCGGTGGCGGCGGCTATGGCGGCGCCTCCGTGCTTCAGGGCTGGACGCTGCCCATCATCGGCGGCGCGGGTGGAGCCAGCGGCAGTGGTGGGGCGATCAACATTTCCACCGAGGGCCTCGGCAGCACCCTGACGCTATTCACCTCGGGCACCGCCGCGCATGGCGTGTTCGCCCAGTCGCTGGGCGGTGGCGGCGGCACGGTGAGCAATCTCCTGAAGACCGACAGCACCGTGCGCGCCACGCTGTTGCAGGTTTCCAGCGTGCTCAACGGCCTCATCACGGCAGGCGGCGGCAGCGGCACGGTGGTGGACAATATCGACCGTGTGCCGGAGAGCCTGCAGGGCATCGTGCGCCTGCTCGGCAACGACACCGATACGGTGAATACGGTCCTTACCCGCCTCACCAGCCTGCTGGACCAGCGCAGCGCCTCCACCGGCACCGGCGAGGCCATCACCATCAATCTGAAGGGGCTGATCGAGACCTCCGGCAAGGATGCCTACGGCATCTTCGCCCAGAGCGGCTTCCAGGCGCTGGACGGATCGCTGGATTCGAGCCGCATGGGCGGCAATATCGCCATCACCTACACGGGCACGCTGATCGGCGGCTCAGGCGAGGGCGCGGCCATCGGTGTGGATGGCGGCAAGACCAACACCATCACCATCGGCGCGGGATCGCTGGTGGGAGCGGATTCCGGCATGGCGATCCGCGCCTCCTTCGGCTCGGAGACGGTGCGCAATTCGGGCACCATCTTCGGCGACATCAACCTCTCCACCAGCACCGTGACGGGCGAGGTGAACCGCTTCGAGAACCTCTCCGGCGGCACCTATATTTCCAATGCCGGCGGCACGGTGGAACTGGGCACTGCGGGCGTGTTCCAGAATGCCGGCATCTTCAACGTGGGCGGCACCGACGTGATCGGCACCGCCACTGTGAGGGCCGCGCGCTTCCAGCAGATGGCGGGCGGCATCCTCGCCGTGGACGTGACCTCCACGCCCGCCGCCGGGCAGGCGAAGAGCGATCTCCTGAAGGTCACGGGCCAGACCCAGCTGGCCGGCGGCATTCTGGTCAATGTGGTCAACGGCCTGACGCCGGACACCTTCCGCGTCATCACCAGCGACGGTGCGCTCTCCGGCAGCATCGCCACCGCCAGCCCCACGGGTGCGCCCTTCGTCTGGCAGACCAGCATCGCCGGCAAGTCGGTGGACATCTCCCCCGAGGCCCGCTTCGCGCCGGTCAACGGCCTCGGCGCCACCAACAGCGAGCGCTCGGTGATGAACTATCTGCAGACCATCTGGTCTTCGGGCAGCATCGATAGCGACATGGCGCTGCTGTTCGGCGCCTTCGCCAACGTGTCGTCGGCGGAAGACTACATGGCGGGCATCGACGCGCTGGTGCCGGAGGAATCCTCCAGCACCCTCACGTCGCAGACGCTGAACGTGCGTGCCTCGCTGAATGCGGCGCTCAGCTGCCCCATCTTCGAGGGCTCCGGCACGCTCATGCAGGAGAGCAACTGCCACTGGGCGCGGGTGATCGGCAACTGGACCCACCAGACCAGCGCCGCCGACCTCTCCGGCTACGACCAGAGCGCCGTCACCTATCGCATCGGCAGCCAGCGTGAGGTGGTGGACAACTGGTTCGTGGGCGCCACGGCGGGCCTCACCCAGTCCTGGCTCAGCGGCACGGACGGCGGCTCCCACACCGAGGGCACCAGCGGCGATCTGGCGCTCTCGCTGAAGCATCAGGCCGGCCCGTGGCTGTTCGCGCTCTCCGGCCACATGGGCTACGGCCGCTATTCCACCGATCGCACCATGACGATCGGCGAGGATGCCTATACGTCCAGTGGCAGCTCCAGCGTCTATACGGCCGGCGGCCGCTTCCGCGCATCCTACGAGTTTGCCTTCACGGACTGGTATGTGCGTCCCTATGCGGACTTCGACCTGATGTACACCTACATGCCCGCCTATCGCGAAAGCGGGCAGGTGCTGGCGCTGGAATTCTCGTCCGCCGACCAGTTCAACTTCGCCTTCAGCCCCAATGTGGAATTGGGCGGGCGCGTGAATCTCCAGCCCGGCCTGTGGCTGCGGCCCTACGCATCGGCGGGCATGACCTTCCTGGCCAAGGACAACATGCCGGTGGGGGTGGGCTTCGCGGATGACGGCGGCGTGGTGCAGGAATTCACCACCCACGTTCTGCTGCCGGCGACGCAGGTCAATCTGGCCGCGGGGCTCCAGCTGTTCGACACCAAGGGCTATGAGCTGCGTGCCGAATACAAGGCGGACATCGCCGACAGCTATCTCTCGCAGGAACTGAGCGCCCGCTTCGCGGTGCAGTTCTGAGGGCGCGCGATTGTCCCTCTCTTCCCCTGGCGGAAGAGAGGGCCAATCGCACACGGCTACACCAAGGTATGGTCCGGCCACATCCATGCGCTAGGCGGGCGATCCTGCGTATGATTCAAAGCGGACGGCCATCGCCGCATAGTCGGATCACCAAATCGGAGTGACCGACATGACCCGCCTGACCAACATCCTCGCCATCGCTTCCACCAGCGTTCTGCTGGCGACCTCCACCGCCTTCGCCGGCCCGTCCATCGGCCCGGAGAACGAAGTCCAGTACATCGTCTCCGCCCATGAGCGCCTCGTGCCGCAGCCCGGCCGGACCCTGACGGCCCCCGCGATCGCCGCTCCCCATTTCGATCCCCACTGGGGCCCGGCTTTCGACCCCAGCGTCAACTGATCTTCCGCTGGCGCCCGCCCGACGGGCGAAGCGGAAAGCCGCCGCGGCCGGGGCCATTAAGCTGCCCGGCAGACGTATCGCCGAACGGGATGCGCGCCGCGCGGCGGCGGACAGACATCAAGCATGTGATCGCGGCCTCACCTTCGGCTTCGGAGACGGGCGTGATCTTCTCCCCAACGGGTGGAATGCCGGGCCGCGTATCGGTCGGGTAGCACCACTCGGGAACCGTGGCCGGCCGGGTATCGCCCCCCTTCCGGCCGGCCACGGGTTCCTCCCCTTCAAACACATGCGCAGCCGGCCGGACCTTGTGCGTCGCCGGCGCGTTTCCCTTCCAGTCGCGTCCGTATCCCAGCCGCCGCGCCCACTGGCGCCCTGTCCCGAGGAGGCATCGCGATGCCGCGCACCATGGCCTTCACCAGCATGACCGCCGGCCTGCTCCTGCTGGCCGTGAGCGGCGTGATGACGCTCGAACTGATGCTCCCGGCGGCAACCGTGCCGCTGCCGGTGCTGCTCGGCGGCTCCACCGCCGCCACCGCGGCGCTGCCTGCGCTCCCCATCGGGCACGGCTGAGTTTCCAGACAATCCCGCCTTCCCCCGGCGCTGCGGGCTCCGGGGCAGACCTCCCAGCAAAAGGACCACCCCCATGCCTACCGTGACCACCAAGGACGGCGTCGAGATCTTCTACAAGGATTGGGGTCCGAAGGACGCCCAGCCCATCTTCTTCCACCATGGCTGGCCGCTGTCCTCGGACGACTGGGACACCCAGATGCTCTACTTCCTCGGCAAGGGGTTCCGCGTTGTCGCCGCCGACCGGCGCGGCCATGGCCGCTCGGCGCAGGTGAGCGAGGGCCACGACATGGACCATTATGCCGCCGACATGGCGGCGGTGGTGGAGGCGCTGGACCTGAAGAATGCGGTCCATATCGGCCATTCCACCGGCGGCGGCGTGGTGGCGCGCTATGTGGCCAAATACGGCCAGGGCCGGGTGGCGAAGGCGGTGCTGGTGAGCGCCGTGCCGCCGATCATGCTGAAGACCGAAAGCAATCCCGGCGGCCTGCCCATGGAGGTGTTCGACGGCCTGCGGAAGGCGCTGGCCGACAACCGCGCCCAGTTCTTTCTGGATCTGCCCACCGGCCCCTTCTACGGCTTCAACCGCCCCGGCGCGGTGGTTTCGCAGGGCGTGATCCAGAACTGGTGGCGGCAGGGCATGATGGGCAGCGCCAAGGCCCATTACGAAGGCATCAAGGCCTTCTCCGAAACCGACCAGACCGAAGACCTGAAGGCGATCGAGGTGCCGACCCTCGTTCTGCACGGCGATGACGACCAGATCGTGCCCTATCAGGATGCCGGCGTACTCTCCGCCAAGCTGCTGAAGAACGGTACGCTGAAAATCTATCCCGGCTATCCGCACGGCATGCTCACCACCCATGCGGACGTGATCAATCCGGATCTGCTCGCCTTCATCAAGGGCTGAGCAGAAGATCATCGCGAAATGACAGAGGCGTCGGCCACGCGTGGCCGGCGCCTTTGGCTTGTCCGGGCTCTGGATCTGGCGGTAGCGGGGAAGATACGATCGGGCAGCCGGATCGGATGACGGGAACGGCCGCCAGTAGCGTTATGTTGGGCTGGAATAAACCTTCGTATAAGCGGTGGGACTCAAGGCACATGCTACGTTGCGGCATGTCTCGCCTGCACCTTTTGCATGGCTCCTGCGTGGGCGCCCCGTTCCGTGGCGGCTCCGCAGGTGCCCGGCTGGTGGCGAGGCGACCTTTTCGGTCCCAAGCGAAGGAATGGCTCCATGATTGCCGCCAAGATGCCGCTTCCCTCCATGTCCGTTTCCGCCTCTCGCGCCGGTGCGGCTGCGTCTGCTCCGGCAGACGAGCAACTGGCGGTGGTGGTGGATGACGATCCTTCGGTGCGCGAGGCGCTCTCCAGCCTGCTGCGCTCCATCGGCCTCAAGGTCGAGCTGTTCGCCTCGGCGGCGGAGTTCATGGCGGCCCGCATCGCCGATGTGCCGCGCTGCCTGGTGCTGGACATCCGCCTGCCGGGCATGAGCGGCCTCGATTTCCAGCGCCAGATCGCGGCCACCGAGCGCAACATGCCGGTGATCTTCATGACCGGCTTCGGCGATATCCCCATGACCGTGCGCGCCATGAAGGCGGGGGCGGTGGACTTCCTCACCAAGCCGTTCCGGGATCAGGAACTGCTGGATGCGGTGCTGGCCGGCATCGGGCAGGACCGTGATCGCCGCCGCGCCGATGGCGTGACGGACGGCCTCAAAGCCCTCTACGACACGCTCTCCGGCCGCGAGCAGGAGGTGATGACGCTGGTCTGCTCCGGCCTCATGAACAAGCAGGTGGCCGGTGAGATCGGCCTGAGCGAAGTGACGGTGAAGATCTATCGCGGGCAGGTGATGCGCAAGATGAACGCGCGCTCACTGGCCGATCTTGTGCGCATGGCCGAGGCGCTTGGCCTCGAGACCGGCCGGCGCGGCTGAGGACCACCTTCCGTCCGGCCGAAAGACTCCCCATCGCGGCCATGAATGATGACGTTCGCTTCCGATCCGTGGGCCGATGGAATCGGCGCTTGTGGCTATAGCCAACGTTGATCCCGGATCCATTTCGTCCACACATCGCAATGATGTGAACGGCGGCCAGAATATTCTCATATTGGGGGGATCAGGCAGCCTTTCTGGCGCCGGTTGATCTGTGATTGTGGCCGCCATTTGGACAAAAATGGCCGCGCAATTCGCATTTTTGGCGGAAGTGTGATAGTTTAAGATTATCGCATGCCACGGAAGATGGCATCGCAGCCCCGTTTCTGGGGTGCATATCCCCTTCGCATAGCCGGGAGGAAGGTTGGTCGCGTCGCCCCCACGGGGCGTTTGAGCGCGGCATGGGATCAATCGTCTTGGAGTACGTTTTGCACGAAGCAGAGACCCACATTCTCACCGCGCCCGCCGGCGTAATGTCCTCCCAGCGTGCGCAGGACGAGCGGCATCTGGAGCGCGTCGTTTCCCAGATCGACATGGACAAGGGATCGCCCGGCACGCTGCGCGTCGCGGCCTTCGTCGCCGCCATCTGCGGCGGGCTCTATGGCTATGACACCGGCATCATCTCGGGCGCCCTGCTGTCCATGACCGATGAGTTCGGGCTCAATCACCGCATGCAGGAGGTCGTGACCGCCGCCATCCTCGCCGGCGCGGTTCTGGGGGCGCTGGCCACGAGCTGGCTGTCGGAGAAGGTGGGGCGCAAGCGCACCGTGCTGGTGGTCGCGGCGCTGTTCGCGGTCGGGGCCGTCGCCTGCGCGCTGGTGCCCTCGGTGCCGCTGCTGGTGGCCGGGCGCCTGCTGCTCGGCGTTGCGGTCGGCGCCTCCACGCAGGTCGTGCCCATGTATATTTCCGAGCTCGCCCCGCCGGCGAAGCGCGGCAATCTCGTCACCATGTTCAATGTGGCCATCGGCGTCGGCATCCTCGCCGCCAATATCGTCGGCTTCGGGCTGCACGATGTGTGGAGCTGGCGACCCATGGTCGCCATCGCCGCCATTCCCGCTGCCATCGTCTTCTTCGCCATGCTGTTCATGCCCGGCTCCCCGCGCTGGGTGGCCGAGAACCGCGGCCTCGCGCCGGCGGCGGAGATCCTGAGCCAGGTGCGTGACACCCGCCACGAGGTGCGCGCCGAGCTGCGGCAGATCCAGGCCATCGCCCGCGACACCCGGCCGGAGGAGACCGGCTGGCGCGGCATCGGCCAGCCGTGGGTGCGGCCGGCGCTGATCGCGGCGCTGGGCGTCGCCTTCTTCACCCAGTGCGGCGGGCTGGAGATGATGATCTATTACGCCCCCACTTTCCTCGCCGATGCCGGCTTCGGCCGCTCCTCGGGGCTGCTCGCCAGCCTCGGTGTCGCCGGGGTCTATGCGGTGGTCACGCTGCTCGGCTGCCTCTATGTGGACAGGATCGGTCGCCGCCGGCTGATGCTGGTGATGATCCCCGGATCAGTGATCAGCATGATCGGCCTCGGCACCATGTTCGCCATCGGCGCCCATGGCGGGGTCGGCGGCTGGCTCACCATCTTCTTCCTGCTGGCCTTCATGCTGTTCAATTCCGGCGGCATCCAGGTGTGCGGCTGGCTGCTGGGTTCGGAGATGTTCCCGCTTGCCATGCGCGGGCCGGCAACCGCCCTGCACGCCGCCATGCTGTGGGGCTCTAACCTCATCGTCACCGGCACCGCGCTCTCGCTGGTGCATGCGGTGGGGCTCGGCACCACCATGTGGATCTATGCCGGCATCAACTTCCTGTCTTTCCTGTTCGTGCTGTTCTACGTGCCGGAGACGGCGGGCGCGAGCCTGGAGGACATCGAGGGCGCGCTGCGCAAGGGCAACTTCCAGCCCGAGAGCGGGCGCACCGCCATCGCCGCAGCCTGAGGCCGCAAGGTTCGGGGCCGGCCGGCCCGTGGTGGGCGCAAGTCCGCCGCGATCGACCGGTCCCGGTGGCTGCCGCGCCTCGGCACGGCAGACGCCCGGGGGACTGGCCGGTGGCAGACATGCCGCCGGCCAGTTTCCGTTGGTGCGCCTTCATGCGTGGCCGGAGCCGGCTTCCCCGTAGGCGCCTTCATGCAGCGTGGTCTTGCCCCGGAACACCCAATAGGCGTGAGCCTGATAGGCGAGCACGATGGGCAATACCACCACCATCCCCACCGCCACGAAGGCGAGGGACTGCGGGTCCGAAATGCCATCCCACACGGTGACGGCGCGCGGCACCACATAGGGCCAGAGGCTCACCACTAGCCCGATGAGGCCAAGGGCGAACAGGCCGAGCGCGCTGAGGAGGGTGCGCACTTCCGCCCCCTCCCAGATGCCCCGCCACGTGGCGATGACCAGCGCGAGCGTGACGAGCGGCACCGGGGCGAGGAAGGCGATGTTGGGCCAGGCGAACCAGCGCGCGGCCACCTCGGGCACGGTCAGCGCGCTCCATGCGCTCACCAGCGCCATCATGACAGCCACGAGGATGAGCGCCGCATGGGCGATCTCGCGGGCGAAGACCTGCGTGGCGCCGCTCGTCTTCCAGATCAGCCAGCCGGCGCCGATGAGCGCATAGCCGCCGATGAGGCCGATGCCGCAGAGCACGCCGAGCACGCTGAGGAAGCTGAACGGCCCGCCCGCGAAGGCGCCGTTGGCCACCGGCACGCCGTCGATGAGACCGCCGAGGATGAGCCCCTGGCAGAAGGTGGCGAGCAGGGAGCCGGCGGCAAACGCGATGTCCCACACCAAGCGGAAGCGGCTCGCCTGCAATCGGAAGCCGAAGGCGACGCCCCGGAAGATGAGGGCGAACAGCATCAGCACCACCGGCAGATAGAAGGCCGGCAGCAGGATGGTGTAGCCGGCAGGGAAGGCGGCGAGCAGCAGCGTGCCGCCCATCACCAGCCAGGTCTCGTTGCCATCCCACACCGGCTCGATGGAGGCCATCATCAGGTCGCGATCGGCCTCGCGCGGGGCGGCGAGGAAGAGGATGCCGACGCCCAGATCCAGCCCGTCGGCCAGCACATAGACGGTGACGCAGAACACGGCGGCGGCGGCGAAGAGGAGCGGCACATCGGCCGCCAGAAGATGGGCGAGCATGGGGCTCTCCTGTGTTCAGTTGGTCGTGCGTGCATAGGCGGGGGCGCGCCCGGTGGTGTTGGTGCGCGCGAGGCCGGGCTGTTCCAGATCCGGCTCTCCGGTATCCGACGGCCCCTTGATGGCGATGCGGCCGGCGAACCAGAAGAAGCTGAGCAGCAGCACATTGTAGATGAGGGCGAACAGGATCAGTGTCGCCGTCACCGCCCCGGCACTTACGGGAGAGACGGCGTCCGTCGTGCGCAGCAGACCGTAGACGAGATAGGGCTGGCGGCCCGCCTCCGTCACCGTCCAGCCGGCCAGCACGGCCACGAAGCCGAGCGGCGTCGCGGCCATGGCGGCATACTGGAACCAGCGGGCCGTATAGAGTTTTCCACGCAGCCGCAGCACCAGCGCCATCACCGCGAGGCCGAGCAGCAGCATGCCCACGCCCGCCATGATGCGGAAGGCGAAGAACACCACCGGCACATTGGGCTGGTCGGCGGGCGGCACCGCTTTCAGGCCCTGCACTTCGCCGTCCCACGAATGGGTGAGGTACAGGCTGGCGAGGTGGGGGATGTCGAGGGCGTAGAGATTGCGCTGCTGCGCCATGTCCGGCCAGGCGATGACGGTCATGGCCGGGCCCTTGGTGGTGTCCCACAGGCCCTCCATGGCGGCGAGCTTGGTGGGCTGCTCAACAAGCGTATTTCGGCCGTGCAGGTCGCCGATGGCGATCTGGGCCGGGGCCAGCACAAGCGCCAGCCACAGCGCCATGGAGAAGGCTTTTCGCGAGGCCGCCACATGGGTGCCGCGCCACAGGTGAAAGGCCGAGACGCCGGCGATCATGAAGGCGCAGGTGAGGAAGCTGGCGCACACCATGTGCGCGAGGCGATAGGGGAAGGAGGAGGTGAGGAACGCCGCCCCCCAGTCCACCACATGGAAGATGCCGCTGGCGTCCCGCACGGCGCCGGCCGGGGTCTGCATCCAGCTGTTGGCGGCGATGATCCAGGTGGTGCTGATGAGCGCGCCCACCGAGACCATGATGCTGGCGAAGGCATGCATGCCCCGGCTCACCTTGCCCTCGCCGAACAGCATGATGCCGATGAAGCCGGCCTCCAGGAAAAAGGCGGTCAGCGTCTCATAGAGCAGGAAGGGGCCGATGACGTTGGAGGTGGCGCGGGCAAATCCCGACCAGTTGGTGCCGATCTCATAGGAAAGCACGATGCCGGTGATGACGCCCATGCCGAAACCGAGCGCGAACAGCTTCATCCAGAAGCGCATCAGATCGCGGTAGAGGGTGTTGCCCGTGCGCCAGAACATCACGCTCATGAGCGTGACGAAGCAGGATGTACCGATTGAGAAGGTGGGCCACAGGATATGGTAGCCCACGGTGAGGGCGAACTGCAGGCGGGAGAGGTCTGCGGCGTCCATGTCACTTCACTCCCTGCTGGGCCGGAGTTGCACGGCTGGAGAGGACAAGCCGCACCGGCACGCCCTTGGAGGCGGGCGTGTGGCTCTGCGGATCGTGCGCTTCCAGCGGCACGAGCGGATTGGTCTCGGGGTAATAGGCAGCGCAGCCGCCATCCGGGAAGGCGTAGGGCACCACGCGGAAGCTGCGCACCGCGCGCTCGATGCCGTCGTCGGACACGGCGATGATGTCCACCCGGTCGTCCGCCTTCAGGCCGCGCTTGTCCATCTCGGCTTCATTCAGGAACAGCACGTCGCGCTGGTTATAGACGCCGCGATAGCGGTCGGAGCGGGAATAGAGCGTGGTGTTGTACTGGTCGTGGCTGCGCACCGTGGTCAGCCAGAGCGTGTCCGGCTCCCGCTGCCTGGGATCCTCGCACAGGCCCTCGATGACGAGCAGGTTGGCCTTGCCCGTCGCCGTCGCCCACACACGCTCGCGGGCGGTGGAGGCGAGATGGAAGCCGCCGGGCGTCTTGATGCGGGTGTTGTAGCCCTGGAAGATGGGGAACACCGCCTCGATATCCTCGCGGATGAGCGCATAGTCAGCGGTGAGCGCCTCCCAGTCGATGCCGCCGCGCGCGCCCAGCGTGGCGCGCGCCATGCCGGCGATGATGGCGGGCTCGCTCTTCAGATGCGCGGAGGCGGGCGGGTTATGGCCGGTGGAGGCGTGGACCATGGACATGGAATCCTCCACCGTCACGCTCTGCACGCCGCCCGCCTGCATATCCAGCTCGGTGCGGCCGAGGCAGGGCAGGATCAGCGCCTCGCGGCCATGCACCAGATGGCTGCGGTTAAGCTTGGTGGAGATGTGCACGGTGAGGTCCAGCCGGCGCATGGCGTCCTGCGTCTGCACCCAGTCGGGAATGGCGGAGGCGAAGTTGCCGCCGAGGCCGATGAAGACGCGGGCCTCGCCCTTCACCATGGCTTCCAGCGCGGTGACGACGCTATGGCCGTGCGCGCGCGGCGGCTCGAAACCGAAGCGGGCCTTCAGGCTGTCGAGGAAGGCGTCGGTGGGGATTTCGGTGATGCCCACCGTGCGGTCGCCCTGCACGTTGGAATGGCCGCGCACCGGGCAGATGCCCGCGCCCTCGCGGCCCACGTTTCCGCGCAGCAAAGCGAGGTTGGCGATCTGCTGCACATTCTGCGTGCCGTGTTTGTGCTGGGTGATGCCCATGCCATAGACGAGGATGGCGCGCTCGGCCTGCATATAGGCCGTGGCCGCCGCCTCGATGTCGGCGCGCGGGAGGCCGGAGACGCGCTCGATGTGGTCCCAGGTGGTGGCGTCCAGATCGGCGATCAGGGCCTCGATGCCCAGCGTGTGGCCGTTGATGAAGTCCCAGTCCAGCACCGGCGCGCGTTCCTCGCGCCGCGCCGTACGGTCGGCGTCCACCATCACCTTCATCATGCCCTTGAGCACGGCCACATCGCCGCCCACCTTCACCTGAAACAGGCGGGAAGAGATGGGCGTGGAGGTGAGGGTTGCCATCTCCACCGGGTTCTGCGGCGCCTGAAAGCGCTCCAGCGCCCGCTCGCGGAAGGGATTGAACGACATGATCACCGCCCCGCGCCGGGAGGCGTCGCGCAGGTTGGTCATCATGCGCGGCGAGTTGGTGCCGGGGTTCTGGCCGAAGATGAAGATGGCGTCTGCGGTGTCGAAATCCTCCAGCAGCACGGTGCCCTTGCCGACCCCGATGGAGACCGGCAGGCCGACGCTGGTCGCCTCGTGGCACATGTTGGAACAGTCGGGGAAATTGTTGGTGCCGTGCAGGCGCGCGAACAGCTGGTAGAGAAAGGCGGCCTCGTTGGAGGCGCGGCCGGAGGTGTAGAATTCCGCCATATTGGGGTCGGGCAGGGCATTCAGATGCCGCGCCGTGGTGGCGAACGCCTCCTCCCAGCTCACCGGCACATAATGGTCGGTGGCCGCGTCATAGCGCATGGGGTGGGTGAGGCGGCCCACCATTTCCAGATCGAAATCATCCCATGTTGAGAGTCCGCTCACCGTGTGGGTGGCGAAGAACTCCGGCGTGCAGCGCTTCTGGGTCGCTTCCCAGGCCACGGCCTTGCCGCCATTCTCGCAATATTCGAACGGCGAGGGGTTTTTCGGGTCGGCCCAGCCGCAACCGGGGCAATCGAAGCCGCCGGGCTGGTTCATGCGGGAGAGCGTGACCATGCCGGAGAGGGCGATGTCCTGCTCCGCCAGCGCCGTGCCCATGGCTTTCAGGGCGCCCCATCCGCCCGCCGGGCTGTGATAGGGGCGGATGGTTTTTGCGATGCCCATCGGGGCCTCCTGTGGCGCTTGTGTCGAAGGACGGATCAGGCGGCGCGCAGGCCGTTGGCGCAGCGCCAGCGGTGCGGGGTCTCGCCCACGAAGCGGCGGAACACCGTGGTGAAGTGCGCCTGCGTCTGGAAGCCGGCGTCGAGGGCGATCTGAACCAGGCTGTCGCGGGTCTCGCACATCAGCTTCTGCGCGCATTCGATGCGCCGGCGCAGCAGGAATTCATGCGGGCGCAGGCCGGTGGCGATGCGGAACTGGGCGGCGAAATGCATGCGGCTGAGGCCGGCGGCGGCGGCCATGCCGGCGAGCGTCACGCTCTCGGCGAGGTTCTCGTCCATATAGGCGACCACGCGCTTCAGGCGCCACTTGGGCAGGCTGGACATGGTGCGCACGCGGGGCGAGGTGGCTTCCGGCGCGACCAGCTCGGGTGCGTTGCCGGCCGACTGGCGCAGGCCGAGCACGCGGGTGACGATGGCAAGGCGCAGGGCATCGGCATAGAGGCCGCCGAAGCCGCTCTCGTTGCGCTCGGCGACGCTCAGCGCCTGCTTCAGATCCAGGATCACCTGATCCTGCGCAGCGGCATCGCGGCTGGAGAAGGCGGCGGGCGCATCCATGCCGGGCGCCGGAATGGCGATCTCCAGCCCCATGGCGTCGAGCCGCACCCGCAGGGTGCCATTGGCATCGGGCGCGGCCTCGGGGAAGGGCAGGCCGGCGGGACGGGAGATGGCGGGCGAGGCGGGGATCACGTCGAGATACATGGCTGGCTCCTCGATTGGAAAGATTGGGCCGATGTCATGCGCGCGGAGACTTGCCCGTTACTTCGGGAAGGGGGCGAACCCGCACTGGATGGTCTGTTCTGTTTCAGGAAGAGGGTGAAAAGTATTCCGCCTCTCCATGATGAACAGAATAAGCTGCGGGCCGGCCGGAACAACGCTACGTGGGTCTAGGCGTGGCGGTTCTAGGTTTGGGCGGGCCATACTTGAGTATGGTTGGCTGGATTGATTGGGGAGGTGCAGGCGGATTCACATGTGCCGATGGAGAATGACCGGACGGTCAAGGCGATGTCCTCTCCACGCGTCGTGGCCGACATCGGAAACATCCGGCTTTGGGATCAAGTCCGGGGATGACGATGCCCTTGGGGTAATCCGTCGATCAAAAGACCATCAATCGGGCGTGAACGACGCTCTCGCCCGCTCTCAGTAGCGCGGGCTGATGGGGCCCTGCGGGGCCTTGCCCAGAAAAGCCACGACCAGCATGCCGGCGATGGCCGCCCAGAAGCTGATCTGGAAGCCGTCCACATAGGCCAGCACATTGGCCTCGCGCGCCACGGTGGCGGCAAGCCCCGCCATGCCGCGGGCGGTGGCGAGGCCGGTCGAATCGCTGTGCCCCGCATAGTGCGCCGCGAAGCCGGAGAGGGCCTGCATCACCGTGCCCGAATGGGCGGAGACATGCAGGCCCAGCAGATAGGAATGCAGCTGCTCGCGATGGCGCAGCCAGGTGCTCATCAGGCTGAGGCCGATCTCCGCTCCGCCGAGGCGCAGCACCTGCACATAGGCGGCCATGGCGGTGGCCTGCTTCGGGTCCGCGTTCGAGAGGATGTAGACCACCGTGGCGAGGAAGGTGAAGCCCTGTCCCACCGCTTGCACCAGCAGCACGGGCATGAAGCTCCAGGGCGACCACTCATGGGTGAGGTGCGTGCCCATCCGCCCGGCGATGGCGAAGGCGGCAAAGCCGATGAGCATGGTCAGGCGCGCGTCGAAGCGGCGGATCATCAGCACCGCCAGCGGCACCACGAGGATCTGCGGCCCCACCGTTCCCAGCAGGATGGGCCAGCCGGTCTCCTCCGGCCGCAGGCCGATGACCGCAACGAGGAAATTGGGCACCAGATAGCTGTTGGAGAGGCTTGCCACCGTGAAGCAGAGGATGACGCAGAAGGCGAGCAGAAGGTTGCGCGAGGCGATAACGCGATGGCTCGCCCACGGATGGCGCACCAGCATCTCGTTGAGGGAGAAGCACGCCAGCAGTACCACGCCGGTGCCGAGCAGGCTGACGATGAGGCCGGATTGCGCCCAGTCCAGCCGGTTGCCCTGGTCGAGCCCGGTATAGATGAGCGCCCATGCGGTGCCGAACAGCACCATGCCGCCCCAGTCCGCACGCGCCAGCATGTCGCGGTCGGTGCTGTCGCGGGGCGTGCCCAGCGTCACCAGAAGGCCGATGAGGGGGGCGAGGAAGATGTCCTGCCAATAGACCCACTGCCAGCCGAAATGCGCCTCGTAGAAGCCCACCAGCGCCACCCCCGCGCTCTGGGAGAGCGCGAGGCGCAGGGCATAGATGGCAAGCGCCGGCACCCACCAGCTGATGGGCAGGTTGCGCAGGATGATCATGATGGTGGCGGGAATGAACACGCCCAGCAGCAGCCCGCGCACCGCGTGCAGCGCCAGCAGGGCCGGGAAGTCGCTCACATGCGGAATGGCGAGCGAGATGAAGGCATAGACGAGGCTCGGCCAGAACAGCACCCGGCGCACGCCGAAGGTGGCGGCGAGCCAGGCCACCGCGGGTGCGACGAGGATCTGCGGTGCGGTGGCGATGGTGGAGAGCCACGCGCCCTGATCGAAGGAAAGGCCGAAAGCGCCGCGCAGGTCCGGCAAGGCGATGGAGAACAGGCGGGTGTCGAAGCCCACCAGAAACGAGCCGAACAGCACCGCCGCCACCGCGAACACCGGCTGCGGCGGCAGGATCGCGCAGGCGGACCAGAACGAACGCTTGGTGCCGGCAAGCTCGGTCATCTCTCCCCCCTGCGCGGGCGCTCAGTTGGCGGTGGTGGCGACGGCGGGCGTGTCGACCCGGCCGAAGATGTTCCGGTCGTCGCCTTCGCCCACATGGATGCGCGTTTCCACGGACATGCCGGCGCGCAGGCGCTGGGTCAGCGGCTGGCCGGGATCGACCGCGATGCGCACGGGGATGCGCTGTACCACCTTGGTGAAGTTACCCGTGGCATTGTCCGGCGGCAGCAGTGCGAACACCGCGCCGCTGGCCGGGGCGACGCGCGCCACATGGCCGTGCAGCACCTCGCCGGGGAACGTATCCACAGTCATGTCCACCGCCTGTCCGGGGACCACATGGGTGAGCTGCGTCTCCTTGTAATTGGCCATCACATAGACGTTGGGAACGGGCACCACGGAAATGAGGCTGGTGCCAACGTTCACATAGTCCGCCGCCTGCACGAGGCGGGTGCTCACCTGCCCGTCGAAGGGGGCGTTGACGGTGGTGTAGCCGAGCTTCAGGCGGGCGGTCTCAAGGTTGGCCTGCGCCGCCTCCACATTGGCGGCAAGGGTGCCTTCCTGTCCCGCGAGCACGGCGAGCTGGCGCTTCTGCGCCTCGATGGCGGCGGCCGCCTGCCGCACGTCCGCATCCGCCTTGCCCTGCGCGGCGGTGGCCTGCTGGAGCTTCTGCACCGTGCCGGCGATGCCGCCATTCACCAGTGCCTGCTGGCGGTCGAATTCCTGCTTCGCCTGCACCTGCGCGGCCTGCACGGCGGCAAGCTGTGCTTCGGCCTCCGAGACGACGGCCTGTTGCAGATTCTGCTGGTTCTTCAGATTGGCGAGGGCCGCCTGCGCAGCGGCGACGGCGGCCTGGGCGGCGTCGGCGGCGGCCTTGTAATCGGCGGGGTCGATCTCCACCAGCGGCTGGCCGGCCTTCACCTGCTGATAGTCGTTCACCAGCATTTTCAGCACATTGCCGCTCACGCGGGCGCTCAGCGTCGAGACATCGGCGCGCACATAGGCGTCGTCCGTATATTGCTGGGTCTGGGCGGCCACCCACTGGTCCCAGCGCGCATCCGTGAAGGCCAGCATGCCCAGCGCGGTGACGATGGCGGCGGCCGGCAGCAGCAGACGGCGCAGGCTGGCCGCACCCGACACCGCCGGGGGGGCGGTGGGGGCAGGGGGCGCCAGCGCGGCCGGCGGGGGCAGTTCGGTCACGATGCTCATGGGGACCTCCGGCGCGGATCGAAAGGGGGCCTTGGTTCGCGGCTGCTCAGGGATGTCACGGCTTGCGGACGAGGATCGTGCCGGGCCTGCGGCCCATCACATGGCTATGGAGCTGGAGGGCCATGGCGATGGCGGCAAAGGCGATGCCCAGCGTGCACACCAGCATCCAGCCATCCTGCGCGAAGGCGAGGGTGGCGAGCGCCGAGCCCGCCGCGCCGCCGAGGAACATGGCGCCCATGAGCACGGTGTTGAGCCTGGCGCGGGCGGCGGGGCGCAGGGCGAAGACGATGTGCTGGTTGGAGACCAGCGCCGTCTGCATGCCGAAATCCAGCAGCACCACGCCCACCACGAGGCCGGGCAGGGCGCCCCAGATGCCGAACACGAACCAGGAGACGAGCGTGGCGGCAGCGCCCAGCATCACCGCCTGCTTGGCGCCATGCCGGTCCGCGAAGCGCCCGGCCAGCGGTGCCGCGAGGATGCCCACGGCGCCCACGAGGCCGAACAGCCCGGCCACATCCGCCCCCAGCCCGAAGCGGGGTTCGGCGAGGCGGAAGGCGAGGATGGTCCAGAACACGGTGAAGGCGGCGAACAGCAGGGCCTGCGTCAGCGCGGCGAGCCGCAGCTCGGGAAATTCGCCCCACAGTTCCACGATGGAGTGCAGCAGGCGGCCATAGCTCATGGTGGCCTCCGGCGGGCTGTGCGGCAGCACCAGCGCCATCACCCCGCCGGCCACAAGCGCCATGGGCACCGCCAGCCAGAACATCTCGCGCCAGCCCCAGTGCGTGGCGACGAAGCCGGACAGCGTGCGGGAGAGCAGGATGCCGGTGAGCACGCCGGCCACCACCATGCCGACCGTGGCGCCTCGCCGCTCGGGCGCGGCGAGATGGGCGGCCAGCGGCACGATCTGTTGCGCCACCGTGGAGGCGAGCCCGACAGCAAAGGAGGCCAGCACGATGAGCGCCGCGCTGGGCGCGAGTGCCGCCAGCACGAGGGCGGCGGCCAGCGCCACGAACTGCGCCACGATGAGGCGCCGCCGCTCCACCAGATCGCCCAGCGGCACCAGCAGGAACAGGCCGAGCGCATAACCGAGCTGGGTGGCGGTCGGCAGCGTGGCGGTGAGGCGGCCGGGCAGATCCTGCTCGATCACCGCCAGCATGGGCTGGTTGTAATAGATGTTGGCGACCGCGATGCCGGCGGCGGCGGCCAGAGTGAAGGTGCCGACGCGCCCGATCCCGGTCTGGCTGGACGTCATGTGCTGCGTGGTCATGTCTGCCTCCATCGCGCCGTCCGCCACGGGGCCGCGCTTGAAACGCCCGGCCTGATGCCGGACGGTAGTGATCGAGTGCTCCGCAAAGGGGCGGAAGGGACGCCCGGGCATCTGCTTAGGAGGACGGATGCCCGGGCGCTGCGACGGGGGCGCTGCGCCGGGACCTGCGGGGATTTCCGGCGCCCGTGCCCCCGCGCAAGGGGATGCGCGGCGTCCGTCAGGAGGCCGCGTGCGCGGCGCTGGCGACCGCTTCCAGCACGGTGACGAGGCTTTCCACATCACGCGGGCCGTCATAGCGCTGGCCGTTGATGAACAGGCTCGGCGTTCCGTTCACGCCGCTGCGTACGCCGCCCGAGAAATCCGCCTCGATCTTGGCGTCGTAGCGGCCCGCGAAGGCGGCTTCGAGCGCCGCCGCGTCGAGGCCGAGGCGTGCGCCATAGTCCATGAGGCTGAAATTGCCGAGCGCATCCTGATGTTCGTACAGCAGGTCATGTGCTTCCCAGAAGCGGCCGGCGGCGGCCGCAGCCTCGGCGAGTTCCGCCGCGCGCACCGCATGGGGATGCATCTGGCTGAGCGGGAAGTTGCGGAACACGAAGCGCAGCTTGTCGCCCATCAGGCGCTGCACCTCTTTCAGGACCGGATAGGTCTCGCCGCAATAGGGGCATTCATAATCGCCATATTCGACCAGCGTGACCGGAGCATTGGCCGGCCCCTGAACGTGATCGGACGGGCCGACGGCGGGGGTGAGGCGGCTCATGACAGGGCTCCGGAAGCGGGTTCGGCATGCGGGGTGGCGAAGGCGTCGAGCGCATCGAGGATGCCGTCGGCGCCGGGGTTGAGGCCCACCGGCGAGACGTGGCTCCAGCGGATCACGCCGGTGCCGTCGATGACGAACAAAGCGCGGGCCGAGGTGCCCTCATGGTCGCGATAGACGCCGTAGCGGCGGGCCACCTCGCCCTTGGGCTGGAAGTCCGCCAGCAGGGGGAAATGCAGCTTGCGATCCTGCGCGAAGGCGGCATGGCACCACACGCCATCGGTGGAGATGCCCACGAGCTGCGCGCCATAGCGATGAAACTCGGGCAGGATCTGGTTGTAGAGCGCCATCTGGTCGCCGCAGACCGGGCTCCAGTCGGCGGGATAGAAGGCGAGGATCACCGGCTGGCCGGAGAGATCGGACAGCGACAGCTGCTGGTCCGGGGTTGCCGGCAGGGTGAAGTCCGGCGCGCGCACGCCGGCCGCGAGGGCGGTCTCCGGTTCCGTGACGGGCAGGTTGGGCTGAAGGCTCGACATCGCAGGTCTCCTGTCAGGCATTCCAGAAAAAAAGAGCCGGGCGGTGCGGGGGAGGAAACACCGCCCGGCAGGGGCTCACGGGCAGCTGGAGGGACTCAGCGGCGGGTGGCCTCGTAAAGGAACCAGGCGCGGCGTTCGGCCTCGTCGATCCACACTTCGATCAGGCTGGTGGTGGCCACGTCGTTATGCTCCTCGCAGACGGCGTGGGCGGCGCGCAGCTCGGAGATGAGCAGGCGATTATCTTCAGCCAGCTCGGCCAGCATGTCCTGCGCGGTGACGAACTCAGCATCATTGTCGGCGATGCGCTGGAGGCGCTGGATATGGCCGATGGAGCGCAGCGTGGTGCCGCCGATCTTGCGGGCGCGCTCGGCGATGTCGTCGGTCATGGCGAAGATCTGGTCGCCCTGCTCGTCCAGCATCAGGTGATAGTCGCGGAAATGCGGGCCGGACATGTGCCAGTGGAAGTTCTTGGTCTTCAGATAGAGCGCGAACACATCCGCCAGCACGCGGTTGAGGGCGGCGGCGATGTCGCGGGTGGCGTCCGCGCCGAGGTCCGTGGGGGTGCGGAGGGGCGCGATCTGGCGCGCCTGAACAGCCGTGGTCATGATGGCAAATCCGTTTCTGAAACCCGTTGGTCCGACACGGCCCGGCCGATCCGCGCCGGAACGGTGTGTCCCGTGGCGCTGCGTCCGTCGTGTCCTGCCCTCAAAAGCTAGGCGGGGGAGGGGCTTGCCGAAATCGGCCACAGGGTTCGCGGTGGCATACCTTGGTGTGAGGAAGCTGAACGCGGGGATCACCCGGTGCATCGGTTCCCCTGCGTAATGAGTGGCGTTTCAGGGATGTTCACCGGGAAAGCGAAATTTTGTGCTGCGCTGCACAATGTCGCGTCTTGCCTGCCGGCGGCGCGTGGGCGTATGGCATGGGCCAGATGACGGCCCGGGCGGCGCCCTTCGCGCAGCGCCCCGCCGTCCGCCCCATCGAGCCATACCCATGATCGTCCGCGAGAAGCCCGGCGTCCTTTCCCTGTTCCTCGTCGTCAGCCGCAACGGCGGCTCCATGCTGCCGCGCATCTATCCGCAGATCCTGCTGGTGATGGCGCTGTCCGGCCTCATCGTGCTGGGCCACCGCCATGCGCCGCAGTGGGTTCCCTCGGTCAACAGCGGGCCGTTTTCCCTGATCGGCATCGCACTGTCCATCTTCCTCGGCTTCCGCAACAGCGCCTGCTACGAGCGCTGGTGGGAGGCCCGCAAGCTGTGGGGCGAGCTGGTCATCGCCTGCCGCGTACTCGCCCGCCAGACCCTGCTGCTGGATGGCCGGGGCGAGGGCCGGGGCGAGCAGGCGCGGGTGGATGTGGTCACGCTGTCCATCGCCTTCGTGCGCGCGCTGGTGCTGCATCTGCGGCCCGGCGGCGGCGTGGAGCAGGTGCTGGAGCGCCTGCCGGAGGCGGCGCGGGAGGGCTATGCGCGCAGCAACAACCCGCCCTTCTTCATCCTGCGTCTGATCGGCAGCCGGATGGTGGAGGCCCGGCGCGAGGGCCTGCTCAGCGACATCGAGTTCTCGATGATCGACGGCACAGTAGGGCATATGGGGGCCGTTCTGGCCTCCTGCGAGCGCATCCGCAACACGCCGGTGCCCTTCGCCTATTCCCTGCTCCTGCACCGCACGGCGCACATCTTCTGCTTCATGCTGCCGTTCGGCTTCGCCGACCAGATCGGCTGGCTGGCGCCGATCGCGTCGGGCATCGTCGCCTACACCTTCTTCGGCCTGGATACGCTAGGGGACGAGCTGGAGGAGCCGTTCGGGGAGTCACCGAACGATTTGCCCATCGGCGCCATCGCCGAGACCATCACCATCAATCTGCGCGAGGCGCTGGGCGAGACCGACCTGCCGCCGCTTCCGCAGCCGGTGGACTATGTGCTGATGTGAGCCGGGAGGCGGTGCCCCGCCTCAGGCCAGCGTGACGCGGTTGCGGCCGGTGCGCTTGGCCTCGTAGAGCGCCACGTCGGCGCGGGCGATGGCCTCGTCCATGCCCTCGCCGGTCTGCGCGGGGCACAGCACATGCGCGCCCACGCTCACCGTAGTGGGCTCGCGGAAATCGGTGCTGGCGGCGATGGCGGCGCGGATGCGCTCGGCCGCCGCACCGGTGCCATCCGCATCCACCGCCGGCAGCACCACCAGGAATTCCTCGCCGCCGAAGCGGCCGACCACATCCCCTTCACGGCCGGCGGCCACGATGGCGCGGGCGATGGTGCGCAAGGCGTGGTCGCCCTCCATGTGGCCATAGCGGTCGTTATAGGCCTTGAAGCGGTCCACATCGACCATGAGCACGCCGAGCCCGGTGCCGTTCTCGAACGCCGCCGTGTGCAGTTCGTCGATCTTCTGGCGCAGGGCGCGGCGGTTCAGCACCTCGGTGAGCGGGTCGATGGTGGCGAGGCGGGTGAGCTTGTCGTTGGCGGCCTGCAATTCCGCCTGCTGCTCTTCCAGCTTGGCGATGAGCGCCTTCTGGGCGTCGATGCCCTGGACCTGCGCGACGTAGCAGCGCGGCGTACCGTCCGGCTCGCGCACCAGAGCCACGTTGAGCTCGGCCCAGATGACGTGGCCGTCCTTGTGGAGATAGCGCTTCTCCAGCCGGTATTCGGGGATCTCGCCGTCGGTCAGCGCGCGCAGCAGTTCCAGATCGGCGTCGAGATCCTCCCGGTAGGTCACGGTCTGGAAATGGAGGGCCTGGAGTTCGCGCTCCTCGTAACCCAGCAGGCGGCAGAGTGCGGCATTGGCTTGCAGGAAGCGCCCGTTCGCGTTCACGAGGGCCATGCCGATGGCCGCCGTGTCGAAGGCGGTGGAGAGCAAGGCGGTCGTCTCGCGATGCCGCCGCTCGGCCGCTTCGCGCTCCCGGTCCAGCCGGTCGCGCTCGATGATGCCGCCCAGCGTCTGCCCCATGAGGTCCAGCAGGGCGATCTCGGCGGCGTTGAACGGCTCCGGGCGCGGGGTCGCGCCGGCCATGGCGATGACGCCGAACAGGCGGGTGCCGAACAGGATGGGCGAGCCGAGATAGACCTCCGGCCGTTTCTCGCCGGCAAAGGGATGGTCGCGCAGCAGGGGATCGCGGCTCACATGGTGGGAGGCGATGCTGCGCCCGGTGGAGGCGACCGTGTAGGCGAAGGTGGAGCCGAGATCGAGCGTGTCGCCGATCTTCACCGGCACGGTGCAGTCGATGCCGACCATGGCGAGGATGGTGAAGTGGTTGCCGTCCGCCTGCAGGATGAGACCCTTCTCCAGCTCGAACTGCGTCGCCGCCATGGCGAGGAAGTCCGCGAACACCTGCTGCAGGGTGGTGGAGGGGCGGCTGACCAGTTCCTGAAACGCCCGCAGGCGCCGCGTCCAGAGCGCGGCGATCGGGTCGGTGACGGACGGGTGGTGCGGCGTATGCTTCGACATCCGGGTTCCAGCGCAATCACATGTGGCGCCCGCCTGATGACCCGCTCGCCCCGCCGCGCGCTGTCCTGATGGCTGCCCCGAATGGTCGTGAGCAATCAGGATGAAAGCGCGGCAGTGCCCGCGAAGGCCCAGCCTCCCCCGTGGCTTGCCGTTTGGGCAAAGCCATAGCGCCCGCCGGCCTGTTTGTGGAGGTATTTTACGGCCGATCTATGCCATTTTGAAGGTATCTAGTGCTGGAGTCGGCACCCAAGCCATCCTGAACCTGCTCCTGCTGCGCGAGCTCCTGCGCGCGCGGCGTCTCCGTTCCCTCTGCCTGCGGGCAGGGTTCGCGGGTGAGGCGGTCGCTTTCCTCCAGCGCCACGAGCCGCTCGGCCATGGCCCAGTGCAGGTCGCCGCGCCCTTCGGGCCGGCCTTCCTCTTCCCAGAGCTGATGCGCCCGATCCCGGACGCGGTCTTCGATCCGCGACATGCGCGTGTCTCCTCGGCTGCTGCGGGAATGGCTTCAGGGGAAACGAGTGCAGGGGGCGGGGGTTCCACAGCCGGCGGCCGGTGTCTGCGGCCAAGCTTTCCACCCGGCCGGGGAATGCTATAGGAGGCTCAAGCGTATCCGAGGGACGCCAGAAGGGACGCCATGACCGAGATCGCCACCCGCGTCTACAATCACACCTGGAAGATCGACCCGATCGTCCGCTCGGTGCTCGATACGGATTTCTACAAGCTGCTGATGGGCCAGATGATCTTCCGTCGCCACCGCGACGTGAACGTCACCTTCGGCATCCACAACCGCACCAGCCGGGTGCGGGTCGCGGACATCGTGGACGAGGGGGCGCTGCGCGAGCAGCTGGACCATGTGCGCACGCTCAGCCTGTCGCGGGGTGAATCCACCTGGCTGCGCGGCAACATGTTCTACGGCAAGCGGCAGATGTTCTCGCCGGACTATGTGGCCTGGCTCGAGAACTTCCGCTTTCCCGCCTACCATCTCGAAAAGCGGGACGGGCAATACGAACTGACCTTCGAGGGCCCGTGGCTGGAAACCACCATGTGGGAGGTGCCGGCCCTCGCCATCATCAACGAGCTGCGCTCGCGCGCCGTGCTGAAGGATCTCGGCAAGTTCGAGCTGCAGATCCTCTATGCCCGCGCCATGACGCGGGTGTGGGAGAAGATCGAGTTCATCAAGAGCCTCGGCCCGGTGAATCTGGCCGATTTCGGCACCCGGCGCCGCCACGGCTTCCTGTGGCAGGACTGGTGCGTGCAGGCGCTGCGCGAGGGGTTGGGGGCCACCTTCCTCGGCACCTCCAACTGCCTCATCGCCATGCAGCGCGAGGTGGAGGCCACCGGCACGAACGCCCACGAACTGCCCATGGTCTATGCCGCGCTCGCCGACAGCGACGCGGCGCTGGCACAGGCGCCCTATCAGGTGCTGGAGGACTGGCAGCAGGATTATGACGGCAACCTGCGCATCATCCTGCCCGACACCTACGGCACCACCGGCTTCCTCGCCCACGCCCCCGACTGGGTGGCGGGCTGGACCGGCATGCGCATCGACAGCAAGGACAATATCGAGGGCGGCGAGGAAGCGATCGCCTGGTGGCAGTCGCGCGGGCAGGATCCCACGCAGAAGCTGATCATCTTCTCGGATGGCCTCGATGCCGACGAGGTGGCCCGCATCAACACGCGCTTCCGGGGGCGGGCGCGGCTCGGCTTCGGCTGGGGCACGCTGCTGACCAACGATTTCCGGGGGCTGGCCCCGGACGGGGTGCTCGACCCCATCTCCATCGTCTGCAAGGTCATTTCCGCCAACGGCCGTCCGACCGTGAAGCTGTCCGACAATCCCACCAAGGCCATGGGGCCGCCGGACCAACTGGAGCGCTATCGCCGGGTGTTCGAGGTCGGCGCGCAGGCCGAACGGCGCGTGCTGGTCTGAGGACGGTCCATGGTTGGAGCGGCCTTTTCGTATTCAGGTGCCCATATCGCGGCTGCGATCGTCGCGCGGCGCGGTGGCGGTGGCCACCAGCGAGCGGTAGCGGCGCAGCGCCTGCCGGCGCGACCCATCGTCATTGAGGGCGGCTTCCTGCAATTCCGCCAGCACCCACTCGGAGGGCTGCGGCGGCAACACGGCACCGGACGATCCGTCCGCCATCAAGGCGGTCAGGTCGTCGCGCGTCAGCGCGCCCAGCGCATAGGCGGCACAATGGCGCTGGTAGGCGCGGCGTTCGGGCGAGAGCTTGTCCCAGGGCTCCAGCAGGGGATAGCGTTCCTGGGCGGCGAGATGGGCCGCGCGGGCCATCCGCTCGAAGATATGCGACATGATTCCGCCTCGTCACAGGACTTTGTTGCGTCCGAAGATGGGCGTGGTCCACTTTCCCCATTCTTGCCGGTGCTGCGGAAACCCCAGCGTTTCCCGCCCGTGGTGAACGATGCCTTAATCTGGAGGTGGCACGGTGTGGCCATCCCCCTGAGCGGAGAAGACCTATGAAGTTGCGGACCCTGCCGGCGGCGTTGCTTCTCGCCAGCCTGACGGGCGTGCCCGCATGGGCGGACAAGGCGCCGCCCCGCTCGCTGGAGGTGCTGCGCGGCGAGATCGACCGTGTGGACCAGAACCTGCTGCGCCTGCTGAACGAGCGTGCGGCCATCGTCGATGAGGTGGGGCGCTCCAAGTCCGGCACAAAGGCCCCGGTGTTCCGCCCCGGCCGGCAGGCGGCGCTGCTGCGCAAGCTGGTCTCCGCGCAGGGCCTGCAGACCCGCGAGACGCTGACCCGCGTGTGGACCGCCATCATCGCCGGCTCCATCCTGCAGCAGAGACCGGAGTTCACGGTCGCCGTGGTCGATTCGGCCAATGGCGCCACCGCCTTGCTGGCACAGGACTATTTCGGCACCCAGCCGCCGCGTCTCGCGCTGCCCACCGCGGAAGCGGCGCTTTCGGCGCTCGCCGAGCACCGGGCCGACGTGGCGGTGATGAGTCTCGACGGCACGTGGTGGCAGCGCATGCCGGAAGGCGTGCAGGTGCTCGCCTCCGCCCCCCTCGTGCGGGCCGACAGGGAGCGGCCGGCGGCGCTCATCCTCGCGCGGCAGGACATCGACCCGTCCGGCGACGACGTCACGGTCGCCCGCCTGCCGCCCGACGTGGAGCCGGCCGGCGCGGTGCTGCTGGCGTCCGACAGCGGGCGCCGGCTATGGGCATTCGCCAAGGGCGTCGCACTTCCGTCGTCGGCGGAGCCCATAGGCATCTATGCCAAGCCCATCGCGCCGACGCCCTCGGCTGAGGACAAGGCGAGCGCGCGGAAGTAGGCTGCATCAGAACAGACAAACCGGCAGTTGCCTGGAGGAAAGTGGAATGTCTTTGTCTTTGGCCGATTTGAACGTGAAGCTGTTCACCGATGGCGCCGACAAGGCCCAGATCGTCGAGATGGCGAAACAGCCTCATATCGCCGGCTTCACCACCAATCCCTCGCTGCTGCGCAAGGCCGGCGTCACCGATTACGAAGCCTATGCCCGTGATCTCGTCGCCGCCGTTCCCGATCGCCATATCTCGTTCGAGGTCTTCTCCGACGATCTGCCGGAAATCCGCGCCCAAGCCCGCGTGATCGCCACCTGGGGCGAGCATGTCCATGTGAAGCTGCCCATCACCACCACGAAGAACGAGAGCCTGCTGCCGCTGGTGCGGGAGCTGGTGAACGACGGCGTGAAGGTGAACCTGACCGCCGTCTTCTCCGAGCGGCAGGTGGAAGAGGGCGTTGCAGCGCTCGCCGGCGGTGCGCCGTCCATCATCTCGGTGTTCGCCGGCCGTCTCGCCGATCTCGGCATCGACTATGTTCCGGCCGTCGAAAAGGCTGTGAAGCTGTCGCGCGCCACGCCGAACGTCGAGGTGATCTGGGCCTCCACCCGCGAGGTGTGGAACGTGATCGAGGCCGACCGCATGGGCGTCCACATCATCACCGCCCCCGCCGACGTGCTGAAGAAGCTGCCGGCGCTGGGCTCCAAGACCGCCGACGAGCTGTCGCTGGATGCGGTGAAGGCGTTCCGAACCGATGCGCTGGCCGCCGGCCTGACCCTGGACCTGAACGGCCGCGACGCTGCCTGATACCGTGTGCCCGGAGGCTGTCGGCCTTTGATGGCTCCGCGATCCAGGCCGAAAGACAGCATCTGTTGACGTGTCAGAGGCGGACATGACCTGAAGACCGGGAGCGGGCGTAACCATACGTCCGCTCTTCGCTTTTGTGACGCCCGGCTGGCCCCTTGCCGGATTGCACACACGGGCTGCGGTGTTACACTCTGCCCAACTTTGATCATTCGCGTGCAGTTTTGGCCCGGATTCCGGCTTAGCCGAAGCTGCGCTGCAAGGGGAATGCAATGAGGGACGAGACGCACCGGCCCTCACCGGAGCCGAGGTGCGACACGCACGCGGCCCCGGAACGGGTGCCGGCGGAAGCCGTCGCGGACGCGCATGCGTCCTCCGGCGGCTCCTGTGCCGGGACGGAGCAGGGGACCGGAACCGTAGCGCGCGGTTCCGAAACGATCACGGCCGGCAGCTTCCGGGCCGATACCTTCAGGACCGACACCTTCAGGGCGGATACCTGCGGGACGGATACGCCTGCGCCGCTCGCCGGGGCGGGCGCGGAACGCTGCGCGCAGGAGCGGCCCGGACAGGGGCCATGTGGTGACGGGCTCTATGCGGCGCTCGATCTTGGCACCAACAATTGCCGTTTGCTCATCGCCCGCCCCACCGCGCGCAACTTCCGTGTGGTGGACGCTTTCTCGCGCATTGTGCGGCTCGGCGAGGGCCTCGGCGCCAGCGGCCGGCTGAACACCCACGCCATGGACCGGGCGGTGGGAGCGCTGGAAGTCTGCGCCGGCAAGATCCAGGCGCGGGGGGTGAAGCGCATGCGCATCATCGCCACCGAGGCCTGCCGCGCCGCCGCCAATGGCGATGAATTCTGCGCGCGGGTCTCCAACCGCACCGGCCTCGAACTGGAAGTGGTGGACCGCCGCACCGAGGCGGGCCTTGCCGCCGCCGGCTGCGCGCCGCTGGTGGACCCCACCTGCGACGGGGCCATCCTGTTCGACATCGGCGGCGGTTCCACGGAAGTGGTCTGGCTCGGCCGCCGCTCGGCGGGCGATGACGGCCCGCCGCGGGCCCGCATCCGCTCCTGGGCTTCCATGCCCGTGGGCGTGGTCACGCTGGCCGAGCGCCATGGCGGGGTGAAGGTCTCGCACCAGCTGTTCCGCACCATGGTGGATGAAGTGACCCAGATGCTGGACGGTGTGCGCCAGAGCTGGGGCCTGCGCCAGCCCGGCCGCATGCATCTGCTGGGCACCTCGGGCACCGTCACCACGGTGGCCGGCATCCATCTCGGCCTCGACCGTTACGACCGCACGCGGGTGGATGGCGCATGGCTGCATGCGCAGGACATCTGCGAAGTGGTGGACCGGCTGATGGACATGTCCTTCGAGGAACGGGTATCCAACCCCTGCATCGGCGCCCAGCGCGCCGACCTCGTGCTCGCCGGCTGCGCCATCATGGAAGCGGTGCGCGAAGCCTTCCCCACCGACCGGCTGCGGGTGGCCGACCGTGGGCTGCGCGAGGGCATGCTGGTGCAATTGATGCGGGCCGACGGCGTTTGGAAGCGCCATCGCGGCCCCGCTTATACCGTTTCGGAGCAGTATTCTTGACCTCGACCCCCCGCGGCCCCGACGCCCGGCCCCTGAAGGTGCGCGTGAAGAACGCGCGCAGCCGCACCAGCTCGTCGCAGAAGTGGCTCCAGCGCCAGCTGAACGACCCTTATGTCGCCAAGGCCCGGCGGGAGGGCTGGCGGTCGCGCGCGGCCTTCAAGCTGATCGAGATGGACGAGAAGATCCATGTCCTGCGCAAGGGCATGCGCATCGTGGACCTCGGCGCCGCTCCCGGCGGCTGGAGCCAGGTGGCGGCCAAGAAGACCGGTGCGGCGGACGGGCACGGCAAGATCGTCGCCATCGACCTGCTGGAGATGGATTCCGTTCAGGGCGTGATGTTCGCCCAGATGGACTTTCTGGAGCCCTCCGCGCCGGAAAAGCTGTTCGCCATGCTGGACGGCAAGGCGGATCTGGTGATGTCCGACATGGCGGCCAACACCACGGGCCACAAGAAGACCGACCATCTGAAGATCGTGGGGCTGGTGGAGCTGGCGGCGGATTTCGCCCGTCAGGTGCTGGCGCCGAACGGAACCTTCATCGCCAAGGTGTTTCAGGGCGGCACGGAAGGGACGCTGCTGGCGGACCTGAAGCGCGATTACACCAATGTGCGGCATCTGAAGCCGTCGGCGTCGCGCGCCGATTCCGCCGAACTCTATCTCGTCGCCACCGGCTTCCGGGGACAGGCGGACCGCCCGGCCGGGGAGGACGAGGCCTGAGGGGTGAGGGCTCTCACGAGCCCGCATTCACCTCGCCGCGCGGGTCGGGCAGGGTGTCGGGCTTGGCCTCGGGCTTCCCGCGGCCGGACATTTCGGCGCCCGCATCACGCGGCAGCCGCAGGAAGCTGAAGATCGACAGCGCGCTCACCGCCGCCACGATGACGAAGGCCGGGGTGAAATCGGACAGTTCCAGCACCTTCCCCGGCCGGCCGCTGCGCATGTATTCCAGCACCATGCCGACCAGAGCCACGCCCATGGACAGCGACACCTGCTGCGCCACGCTGACGAAGGAGGTGGCCCGGCTCATCTCCTGCTGGGTGACGTCCGCATAGGCGATGGCGTTGAGCGCGGTGAATTCCAGCGAGCGGAAGAAGCCGCCCATGAGCAGCACCGCCGCGATGGCGAGCTGCGGTGTCTCAGGCGTGAACAGCGCATTGGCGGCGATGAAGGCCGAGGACAGCACCGAATTGAACACCAGCACCCGCCAGAAGCCGAAGCGGCGCAGGATGGGCGCGGCGGTGGTCTTCATCACCAGCGCGCCCGCTGAGGACACGAAGGTGAGCATGCCGGAGGCGAAGGGCGACAGGCCGAAGGTGAGCTGAAGCATCAGCGGCAGCGCGAACGGCATGGCGCCCACCCCGATGCGGAAGATGGAGCCGCCCACCACCGCGGCGCGGAAGGTGGGGATGCGCAGCAGCTTGAGGTCGATCACCGCATGCGGCGTGCGCCGGGCATGGCGCACATAGAAGCCGAGCGCGATGGCGCCGATCAGCGTGACGCCCGCCGCCATCCAGTAGGGCACGAGGTGCTGGCCCAGCACCGCGAGGCCGAACACGAGGCCGGACAGGCCGATGCCCGACAGCACCAGCCCGCGCAGGTCGAGCGGCGGCACGTCTTCCTCGCGCACATTCTCGATGAAGCGGGTGGCGAGGATGATGCCGAGGATGCCGATGGGTACGTTGATGAAGAAGATCAGCCGCCAGTCGAAATAGGTGGTGATGAAGCCGCCCAGCGGCGGGCCCATCACCGGGCCGAGCAGGGCCGGGATGGTGAGCCATGCCAGCGCCCCCACCAGTTCCGATTTCGGCACGCTGCGCAGCACCACGAGGCGGCCCACCGGCACCATCATTGCCCCGCCCATGCCTTGGATGATGCGGTAGAGCACGAAGTCCGCGAGGCTCGTGGAGAGCCCGCACAGGATCGAGCCGAGCGTGAAGATGACGATGGCCGAGCGGAACACGGTGCGCGCGCCGAACCTGTCCGCCGCCCAGCCGGAGGCGGGGATGAACACCGCCAGCGACAGCAGATAGGAGGTCAGCGCCAGCTTCAGCGCCACCGGATCGTCATTGAGCGCCGCCGCGATGGCGGGCAACGAGGTGGTGATGACGGTCGAGTCCACCTGCTCCATGAACAGCGCGCAGGCCACGATGAGCGGGATCAGGATGCGGCGGGGCACGGCGGGGCGGACAGGCGCGAGCATCGGGGCTCCGGGGTAAGCGCCGGGCGGCAGGCGCTGGCCCCCATCTAGACCCGTCCGGTTGTGGGCTCTACCCCATGCCGCTGCGTATCAGGCATGAAAATTCGGAAATGACCGGTGGAATTGCAATCTGCGGTATTCCGATGACATTGCAGGCCATGCAGCCCTTACGCGGCCTTTATGTAAGGCCGATGCTTCCGAATGGAGAGCTTACGGGGCGAGGGCCATCTTGCGGGGCGTCGGACGGGTTCACGGCCCGTCGCTTTCCAAGGAGGCGTCATTGCCCCTCGCTTATTCCCTGCCGGTCGAGGCCGCCGATGCGGCCCAGAAGGAGCCCCCCCGATCGTCCGCTCTGCCCGCGCCGCTGCTGGCGCGCATGAACGAGGGCGGGCTGGTGGCCAAGGACCATGTGCTCGTGCTGGGGGCGGATTGCCTCACGCTGGCGCTGGGCCTGTGGCAGGCCGGCTTCACCAATGTGGGCTGCGCCCCGCGTAATCTGGACTGCGTGGCCCACGGCATCACCGACAGCCTGATCATCACCGGCGCGCCCTGCGGCGATGCGCTGGACCGGCTGCTCGCCCGTGCCCGCTTCTCGCTGCGCGACCGTGGCCTGCTGTTCCTGCATTTCGCGGTGGCCCGCAGCTTGTCGCTGCCGCGCCTCTATGCCCAGCTCACCGCAGCGGGTCTCGTGGTGGGCGACATCTCCGCAGATGGCCGGGGCGGCCTGTGGCTGAGCGCCCGTGCCCGTGCCGCGCTGCGCGTGGTGGGCGGCAAGCGCCGGATGGCGCATGAGGAGGAACAGCGCCGGATGGGGGAGGAAAAGCCCTGTGAGGACAAGGCGCGCGGCCTGACCGGCGCGCGCCGCGTCACGCACTAGACGTGTGTTGCGGAGGCGGATTCACGGGGCAGATGGTTTCCATCTGACCCGATCCGGCTCTGACAGGGCTGCCGGCGGAAGCCCGGACCAGCGTCCCCGCAGCGAACGGCCTTCCGCAAGGACGAAGCCCCCGGATCCGTCAGGGTCCGGGGGCTTTGTGCATTCGGGTGTCGGTGCAGCGATCAGAAGAAGCGGCGCTTGGGCGTCTCGCTGTCTTCCTCGGCTCCGCTGTCGCGCAGGCGGGCGGCCTCCTCGCCTCGACGGGCGAACTCCGCGAACGGATCGGCCTCCTCCTCGCGGGCGCGGGCAGCGGGAGGAGCGGCATCAAAAGGGACGGAGGGGCGCTCCGTCGCGGGCTGGGCCCGGGTGGAATCCGTGAAACGGCTGGCCTTGCTCTCCAGCCACGGCAGCGGATAGGGGGCGGCGGCATAGGCCACGCCGTCTTCCTGCTCCCAGGCCACCATGTAGATCTGCTCTTCCGCCGGCAGGCCCGGCAGCGCGAACATCTGGGGCGCTTCACGGACATTGCCGCTCCAGCCCAGCGAGTGGGCGAGCTGGAAAGCCTCGTCGAGGAAAACGGTCAGGGTGGCAATACGATCGGCGCGGGGGGTGAGCCCCATGTCGATCTCCATCAGCTGCCGCAAATAGGCCTCCACGCTGTCGCCCGGCGCCCACTGGGCGCCCGAGGCGAACTGGTAGAGATGAACGCGGGCACTTTCCATGTAATGGCTCCGTCCGGTTCCGACCCTTCAAAAGGCGGCGTGGCGGGGTAGGTTTCAATTATGGCGAGACCAAGTGTAACGCGCGTATCCAAACAAAGCGTATCCATCCGGCTGGGGATGAGATGCTTGCGCTTTGCTGGGGTGAATACGGTTGTACCGCTTGGGTCCCGGCCGGAACGAAACACCCGTCCGGAGGAAAAAGTGATGTCTGACAGAGTGTTAGGCGATCAGGCCGCGAGCGTTGCCACGTAGCCGGCAAAGGTTTCGACGGTCGGATAATCCT
Organism: Azorhizobium oxalatiphilum; assembly: GCF_014635325.1. Classification (GTDB taxonomy): domain Bacteria; phylum Pseudomonadota; class Alphaproteobacteria; order Rhizobiales; family Xanthobacteraceae; genus Azorhizobium; species Azorhizobium oxalatiphilum. The sequence goes on from NZ_BMCT01000001.1 coordinate 979,611, forward strand.
CGGTCACGGAGGGATAGAGCTCGACGCCGAACCGATCCTCGATTTCCAGCACGAAATGCACTGCCATGGCCGAATCAAGCCCGAGGCTGGCGAAGGTCGCGTCCGGGGCGATGCCGGCGGCCTCGATCTCCAGCGTCGCGGCAAGGCGCTCCCGGCAGAAGTCGGTGATGTCGGGCAGGGAGGGCATGGCAGGTCCGGGGCTGGGAAAGGGGAGGGAAGCTTTAGGGCGTGAAGGAGGAAACGGTAATCAACGCACAACGGCCGCGTTGCAGAAGATCGTCATCCCCGGACTTGATCCGGGGATCCACGTCGGGCCGATGGTGGCCGGTATGAAGGCGAACTCCACGGCCACCGCTCATGAAATCACCCCATCCTCCCGGCGGAGGGACGTGGATGCCCGGATCAAGTCCGGGCATGACGATGCTTTGCTGCATGGATGCCCAGAGATGAATGTTGACCCCGCTCTATAATGCCGCGTCTTCGGAGGCTGGCTCCGGGGCGCGGGAATCCCACACTTCCAGCGTGCCGTCCAGCCACTGCTGGCGGGTGCGGCGGCGCTGAATCTTGCCGGACGTGGTCTTGGGAATGGTGCCGGTGCGGATGAGCACGATCTTCGAGAGGAAGACCTCGTGATTGTTCGTCACCGCCGCACGCACGGCGGCGAACACGTCCGCCTCCACGATGTCGCGGCGCTTGGTTCGCTCCACTTCCTGCACGAGGATCACCTGCTCGGTGCCGTCTTCGGCCGACACGCTGAACACCGCGCCATAGTCGCGCCGCAGCGCCGGATGCGCCTCGGAGACGGTGGCCTCGATGTCCTGCGGATAATGGTTCACGCCCCGGATGATGAGCACGTCCTTCAGCCGCCCGGCGATGAACAGGTCGCCGTCCGCATCCAGATGTCCGAGGTCTCCGGTGCGCAGGAAAGGGCCGTCCTCTTCCGCGCCTGCGATGCGGGCGCGGAAAGTTGCCTCGCTCTCCTCCGGCCGTTGCCAGTAGCCGCCCGCAATGCTCGGGCCGGAGACCCAGATCTCGCCGATCACGCCCGGCGCGGCGCGGCGCAGCGTCTCGGGATCGACGATGGCGAGGCCCACGTCCGGCATGGCCGGGCCGCAGGCGGGGATGATCTGCGCGTCCAGCTCGCTCTCCGGCGCCGCGATGCGCCGGGCCTGCAAGCCCTTCGCGCTCACGGTGGAGGTCTTTACGCCGCTGCCGCGCGGGGCGGAGGACACCACCAGTGTCGCTTCCGCGAGCCCATAGGTGGGATGCAGCGTGCGGGCGTTGAGGCCATAGGGCGCGAAGGTTTCGGCAAAGCGCACCATGGTGGCCGCGCGCACCGGCTCGGCGCCGTTCACCGCCAGCGTCCATGAGGAGAGGTCCACCCCCTCCATCTGTTCGGGGCGGAAGCGGTCCACGCACAGGTCGAACGCGAAGTTGGGCGCTGCCGCCACCTCGGCCCTGAAGCGGGAGATGTTCCGCAGCCAGTTGAGCGGGCGATGCATGAAGCCGGACGGCATCATGAGCACGCAGGTCGCACCCACATAGAGCGGCTGGAGCAGGTTCAGGATGAGCCCGAGATCATGATAGAGCGGGATCCAGCTCACATGGGTGGAGCGGGCCATATTGCCGAAGCGCTGGCGCATCATCTCAAGGTTCGAGATGAGATTGCCGTGGCTCACCATCACGCCCTTGGGCGCGGAGGTGGAGCCGGACGTATATTGCAGGAAGGCGATATTCTCGCGGCCGAGGCCGAGGTCGGGAATGTCGGACTGATCCACGCCCGCGAGCGCGACCGTGAGATGGTGGATGCCGGCATCCGAGAGGCGCTGGCGCAGGGTCCCGCGCGGGTCTTCGTCCTCCCCCGCCGGGCTCAGCGCGAGGCGCGGGGCGCAATCGGCCATGATGGCGGCGCTGGCATCCTGCGCCGCATTGCGCCGGGGCGGCATCAGCGGCACAGCGATGACGCCCGCCATCAGGCAGGCGAAATAAGCCACCACGAATTCAAGCCCGGACGGGAAGATCAGCAGCGCCCGGTCGCCGGGCTGGGTCTCATCCATCAGCGTGCGGGCGAGGGTCGCGGCCTCGGCAGCGAGCTGGCCATAGCTCAGCTCGGGCTCGATGCCCGGCTTGCCGGAGGAGAAGACAAGGGCACGGGCTTCCGGCGTGGTGGCGGCGCGATGGCGCAGGATATCCACCAGCGAGGAAAAGGGCCGCACGGGAAAGTTCGACATATGGTCCATCATGCCCCGGCCCGTCGCACGTCTGCGGCCTTGCTTGAAAAGCCGGACCTCTCTTGTACGATCCCGGCCTGCCTGCCCATCCCCGCCGCTCCGGATCGAACCCTGACGGCCCGGCCCGCCCACGTGCCCAAAATCATTCCCGCGTCATTCCAATTGTCTCAGCCCGGATTTCAGTTTAGCCGAACCCGCATGATCGTTTCAAACGCAGCGCACACGGCGATGGACAGGTCTACCTGCGGGGGAGCGGCCTGATGGCGGCGGACGATCAGCGCGTCGCGCCCGATTTCTCACGTGAGCGCGACATCCTCTCCACCATGGAGGTGCGCCTGCCCGGCCGCCGCAAGCCGGACGGCACGGTGGCGCAGGATCTCGTGGTGCCGGTGCGGCTGTTCCTCTACGGCCCCTTCCTGCGCCTGCCGGCGGGCCGCTATGCGCTGCGATTCGAAGGGGATTTCCCGGCCCCGCTCCAGAAAGGCCATCCGCTGCTGGGCGTGGAGGTGATCGCCCAGAACCGCATGCTGCGGGCGTGGCGCGACTTTACCCACGAGGAACTGCAAACCGGCGACCGCACGCTCCTGTTCGAGGTGCCGCACGCCCTCTCCATGGAGAGCGGGGCGGATGCGCCGTTCGAGTTCCGCTTCACCGGCTTCGGCACCGCGCGCTTCACCATCACTGGCCTGACGCTGCGCACCGCCTCGGAGGCGGAACTGGCGCAGGCACCGCCCATGCGCTGGCGCATGCTGGGGCGCATCCGCACCCTGCCGCTCTCCGGGGCGGTGGGTGTCTCGCCGGTTACGGTGAGCGCGCTGAAATTCTGGCGCTCGTGGTCGCCGCTCTTCCTGCCCGCCGGCCTGCACCGGCTGGACATCGCCTGCGATCCCGGCCGGGGCGCCGGGCCGGACGAGCCGCTGCTGGAGGTGAGCGTGCGCACCCGCGAGGGCGGCACGCTGGGCACCGAAACCTTCAGCGGCGCGGCGCTCAGGGATGGGGCGGGCAGCTTCCTGTTCGAGGTGCCGCCGGATGCCAGCCTCGACAGCGGCGTGCCGCAGAAGATCGACATCGCGATCCGCCATTTCCGCAACGGCGCGCTGAAGCTGAAGGCGCTCGACATCACCCATCTGCCCGATGGGGTGGGGGCGGCGGAGGGCGTCATTCTGCGCTCCACGCCGCGCGGGGGGACCACGCGGAAGAAGATCCTCATCTTCGGCAATTGTCAGGGCAGCCTCGTCGCCCGCGCCTTCCGTGAAAATCCGGGCTTCTCGAAGCGTTTTTCGGTGAAGCACCATTTCATGGAGCTGCCGCCCAACCTGCACGAGCAGGGGCGCCGCGACATCGAGGAATGCGACCTGCTGCTCATTCAGGACATCAAGGAGTGGGAGGCGTATCCGCTGCGCGCGCACGTCCCGGATGATCTTCCGACACTGCGCTACCCCTGCGTGCGCTTCGCCTCGCTCTGGCCGTTCGATGCCTTCAACGGGCCGGACGACAGGATCGCGCGCAACAAGGATTATCCGAACTTCGAGTTCACCTATTTCGACGGTCTTCTGGCGCGGCTGCGCAAGGACATTCCCGATCCGGACGCGCGCTTTGCCGCCTATCGCGATCTCGACGTGAAGGGCGTCATCGACCCCAGGCGCCTGCACACGTTCGAGGAGAAGCGCCTGCTGGCCATGGACGAGAAATTCCCGGCCGGCATGGGTGCCTACATCCTGGAGAACTTCCGCAGGAAGCGGGTCTTCTACACCACCGCCCATCCCAACGGCGCCATCCTCGGCATGCTGATGAAGCATCTGGCCAAAGAACTGGGGGTGCGCCAGCCGTTCTGGTTCTCAGGCCCGCTGGATTCGCTGAAAAGCCTTCAGATCCCCGTCCACCCCAAGGTGGCCTCCGCCCTCGACGTGACATGGGCCGGCGCGGATGCCCGCTATCTGGTGCGCGGCGAGAAGGTGCGCTGGGAGGACTATTTCCGGAAATACATCAGCTATTACGGGTGAGGACGAAGGCTGATACGCGCCTGTTGCCCCGTTTGAAGCGGGTCTCGGTCCTCTTCGCTCGTCATGCCCGGGCTTGACCCGGGCATCCACGTCGGGCCGACGGTGGCTGTTGTGGCGCATGGGGCTGCCACTGCCGTTCGCCCTTTCGTAGATCGGCCGCCCGGCGGTGGGACGTGGATGGCCGGGTCAAGCCCGGCCATGACGAATGGCGAGGGAGCTTCCCCCCATCGCCTTGACGATGCATGGCTCCCCATGGTCTGTGGCATACAAAACACCAAGACAACACGAGGAGACCGCCCCATGCTGCTGTATCTCGCCGGCCGCTCGCCCAATCCCCGCCGCGTGCAGTTCTTCCTCGCCGAGAAGGGCATCGAGGTGCCGACCCGTACGGTGGACATCGGCGCCAAGGAGAACCGGCTCGCGGAATTCCTGGAGATCAACCCGCGCGCCACCGTGCCGGTGCTGGTGCTGGATGACGGCACCCCCATCGCCGAGAGCATCGCCATCTGCCGCTATTTCGAGGCCGTGCAGCCCGAGCCGAACCTGTTCGGTGCGGATGCCAGGGAGATCGGCCTCGTGGACATGTGGCAGCGCCGGGCCGAAATCGAGCTTATGCAGGCGGTGCAGTTCGCCTTCCGCCATGTGCATCCGGCCATGGCCGAGCGCGAGATCCCGCAGGTGAAGGAGTGGGGCGAGGCCAACAAGCCCAAGGTGCTGGATTTCCTCGGCTTCATGGACCGTGAGCTGGCGGGCCGCGAATATCTGGCGCTGGACCGCTTCACGGTGGCCGACATCACCGCCATCGTCGCCATCGACTTCATGCGGGTGGCGCGCATCACGGCGCCGGAGGAGTTCACCAACCTTGCCCGTTGGCGCGCCGCCGTTTCCGCCCGCCCGGCCGCTGCCGCGGGGGCGTGAGGGGGCGCACCCGCCGCCCGCTGCCTATATGGAGGCGGGACGGCGGGGTGCCGTCGCGCGAAAGGCGCAGCACGAGGCGCACATGGCGAGCGATCGCAGCCGGCTCACCCCCGGCGCGGACATCAGCGCATTTCTGGATGAGGCCGGGGCCGGCGATCCCGCGCTGGCGCATCTGCTTGGCGAAATCCGCGCCTGTACCGTCTGCGTGGACACGCCGCGCGGCAAGCCCATGCCCCATGCGCCGCGCCCGGTGCTGCGCGCTTCGGCGAGCGCCCGCATTCTGGTCGCCAGTCAGGCGCCCGGCACGAAGGTGCATCTCACGGGGCTGACCTTCAACGATGCCTCCGGCGACCGTCTGCGCCAGTGGATGGGCGTGACGCCGGCCGAATTCTACGACACGTCCCGTGTCGCCATCGTGCCCATGGGCTTCTGCTTTCCGGGACAGGATGCCTCCGGCGGCGATCTGCCGCCGCGCCGGGAATGCGCCAGCCAGTGGCACGATCGCCTGTTCGCCGCCATGCCGGCGTTCGACCTCGTGCTGGTGATCGGCCGCCCGGCGCAGCTCTATCATCTGAAGCGCCTCGGCAGGCACGCGCAGATCGGCGCCAGTCTGACCGAGACGGTGGCCAACTGGCGCATGGTGCGGGAGGCGGGGGCGCGGCCGAAGGTCTATGCGCTGCCCCATCCCTCCTGGCGCAACACCGGCTGGCTGAAGCGCAATCCGTGGTTCGAGGCCGACCTGCTGCCGGAGTTGCAGGCCGACGTGGCCCATGCACTGCGCGTGCGGGACGCCACTTAAGATAGGGTTCCCTCCTGTGCCTCGCGTGCATTAGACAGGGTCCAAATAGGGCGCACCGCGCCGTACGAGTTTGGGAGAGAGTTCGATGTCCGACGTCACCGAAGACATGGTCCGCGCCGCGCTGGCCAATGTGCGCACGCCGGACGGCGTTGCCCTGTCCGCGTCGCCTGCTCTGTCGGGCATCGTCGTCACCAGCGGCAAGGTCTATCTGTCCGTGACCGTGGACGCATCGCAGGCCCGCGCCTGGGAGAGCGTGCGCGGCGAGGCGGAAGAGATCGTGCGCCGCATCCCCGGCGTTGCCTCCGCCCTCGTGGCGCTCACCGCCGAGCGCAAGGCCGGCGGGCCGCGCCCCGCCGCCCCGCCGGCAGCCGGCGGGCATGGGCACGGCCACAGCCATGGGCAGGCCCGCGCCGCGTCCGGCGGCATCGAGGTGCCCGGCGTCGCCAACATCATTGCGGTGGCCTCCGGCAAGGGCGGCGTGGGCAAGTCCACGGTCTCGATCAATCTCGCGCTCGGCCTGCGCGATCTCGGCCTCAAGGTGGGCCTGCTCGATGCCGACATCTACGGCCCCTCCGTGCCGCGCATCGCCGGCGTGCATGCCAAGCCCGAGGTGATCGACGGCAAAACCATGCTGCCGCTGGAGAATTTTGGTCTCCAGCTGATGTCCATCGGCTTCATGGTCGAGGAAGACACGCCCATGATCTGGCGTGGCCCAATGGTCATGTCCGCCATCTCGCAGATGCTGCGCGAGGTGAAGTGGGGGCCGCTCGACGTGCTGGTGGTGGACATGCCCCCCGGCACCGGTGACGCGCAGCTCACCATGGCCCAGCAGGTGAGCCTTGCGGGCGCGGTCATCGTCTCCACCCCGCAGGATCTGGCGCTCATCGATGCCCGGCGCGGCATCGCCATGTTCCAGCGCGTGAACGTGCCGATCCTCGGCGTGGTGGAGAACATGGCGACCTTCGTCTGCCCCCATTGCGGCGGCCGCTCCGACATCTTCGGCCATGGCGGTGCGCGCGCGGAAGCGGAAAAGCTGAAAGTGCCTTTCCTCGGCGAGATCCCGCTGCACATGCGCATCCGCGAGATGTCGGATGCCGGCGTGCCGATCATGGTCTCCGATCCCGACAGCCCGCAGGCGGCGGACTATCGCGCGGTGGCGGAGAAGGTGAAGGCCTCGCTCAGCCGCTCCGGCACCTCGGCGCGCCCGGCGCCGCGCATCGTCATCGAGTAGTCTTAGATGACACCCGCCCGTCGCGCCTTCAGCGCGCGGGCGGCGCTCCAGCAGCCGTAGAGCGCCAGCGGCGCGCTCACGGCGGTGAGGAAGCAGGCAGGCATCACATAGGCATCCGCAATGGGCAGGCCCGCCGCATCCCCGAGAATGAGGATGGTCAGGCGCGTCACCACGCCGAGACCCAGTGAGAGCGCGATCAGCAGACTGAACGGCAGCCGCCGCGCCAGCGCCGCCAGCACCAGCCCCACGAGACACGCCAACACGCCGATGGCCGCCAGCGGCGGCAGCACGAAGGGCATGGCGGCGGCGAGGCCGGAGCGGATCATCTGCGAGGTGCGGTAGCGCACATCGCCCAGCGTGCCCGCGCCATCCACCAGCATCTTGCTGATCCGGAACGAACCTTCCGGCGTGCGCACGCGCGAGCCGGCGCTCATCAGATCCCACAGCCGTAGGCGGGTGATCTGCCGGTCCTTCTGCGTCACGTCGATCCAGCAGGCGGCGAGCGGGCAGGTGGCGGTGATGCGCAGCAGCTGTTCACCGGGCGGCGGCGGGCCGGGCCGGCCGGGGGGCGGGGGCAGGGGTTCGAGCGTTGCGGGGATGGCCGCGCCCGCCGCATCCACAAGGCGCATGACCAGCGGCGTTGCGTCCGGCCCGATGAACTGGGCTTCGAGCACCACCTTCTGCATCTGTTCGAGGGTGGGCACCATGGGCGGGCGGTTGAGGAAGGTGAGCGCCTCGGCGATCTCCACCGGGGTGCCGGTGCTCGGCCCGCCGGAAACCGGCCCCCAGTCGATCATCGTCACCTTGCGCAGCGCGCCGATGATGCGCCGGGGCAGCGTCTCCACGAAATCGGGGGCGAGGCGGGGGACGGCGTTGCTGAGCATGCGGCGGCAGGTGAGCCGTCCGTCGGTGCAGGCCGCCTCCACCTCGTCGGCCACCCGCCGGTAATAGGCCTTGGCCTGCTCCAGCGTCTCGTGCTGGCCGAGGCCCTTCACCGCGAACAGGAAGGCCACGTGGAACCAGCCGCCGGCCATGTCGTCGCAGCCGGTCGCGTAATGCGGGCAGCCATTGACCCAGAGCGGCGCGCCGGGCGGGTCCAGATAGGGCTTCAGCGCCGCGAAGGCCGGGCTCACCGCATAGATGCGCATGCGGGTTGCCCGCGACACCGGCACATAGGCCACCCTGTCGCCGTCCTCGACCGAATAAAGCGCGCCCAGCGCCCGCTCGAAGCTGGCTTCCTTGATGGCGACCGTGGTCCAGCTGCCATAGGCGAGGCGGTTGATGCCGGAATAGGCTCCGAACACCAGTGCGAAGCCGAGCCCGAACCAGACCAGCGCAAGACCGGTGGCGGCGAGCCGGGCGGGCGCCCGCGCGCCGCCGTCCGCGCCCGTGCGCACGAGGGGGAAGGCGAGGAACAGCAGGGCGAGCGTGGGCAGCACCCACAGGCCTTCCTCGCGGGTGAGCCACAGCCAGCCGAGCAAGGCGCCCGCGCCGATGCCCCGCCCCGCCATGTCCGGCGCGCGGCCGCGAAACAGCAGCCAGATGACGGCCGCGAACAGGAACAGCGTCTGCCCGCTGTAGATGGCATCGCGCAGCACGCGCAGGCCCGAGGCCATGGCCAGCACCGGCACCATGGCGAGCGCCAGCAGCACGGCGATGCCAAGCGCTGTTGAGCCGGTGACGCGGCGGATGACGGCAGCGAAGGTGAGGCAGGCGGCGGCATGGAACAGTCCGTGCGCCAGCGAGACCGGCAGCCCCAGCCAACTGCCGAGCGCGAGGAAGATGGAGTAGCCGTTGCCCTTGTGCAGGGTCAGGAAATAGTAGGTGCCGAACCAGTTGCCATTGGCGAAGCGGCGGGCCAGCGTGAGGAACAGGCCGTCGTCGAAGGCGGCATCCGGCTGGATGCTGATGGGGGCGAAGGCGTGGGTGATGACGATGAGGAGGGCGACAAGCCCGAACAGGACCGCAACGCCCCTCTGCCGGATCGTCCCGCGATCCATCGCCCAGCCACCCATGGTCCCCACCGTCCCGGACAGGCGCGGCCCCCCGGCCGTGCAACACGGTTTGTGCTCTAGCGGTACGATCGCCCGCTGCGCAAGGGGTTTCCGGTGCGGGGTTGCGCGCCATGGATTTTCGCGCAGGTCCATTCCCCAGTCCCGCAAAACCCACTAGAAGAAAGTCGAGGATGACCTGGCGTCAAAGACCGGGTACCGCTTATGCCAACGGGTGTGCGCCAAATCAAAACACCCAATAAGTGTCCTAGGGAGTGAACATATGAAACGCCGTGAGTTTCTCGCCTCGGCCGGCGCCGGTGTCGCCGCGTCCACCGCCATCGCTATGCCGGCCATCGCGCAGTCCGCGCCGGAAGTGAAGTGGCGTTGCACGTCCTCCTTCCCCAAGTCGCTGGACACCATCTACGGCGCCGCCGAGCTGATGGCCAAGACGGTCTCGGAGGCCACCGACGGCAAGTTCCAGATTCAGGTTTTCGCGGCGGGCGAGATCGTCCCCGGCCTGCAGGCGCTCGATGCCACGCAGAACAAGACCGTGGAGATGTGCCACACCGCCTCTTATTACTATGTGGGCAAGGATCCCATCTTCGCCTTCGGCTCGGCGTTCCCGTTCGGCCTCAATGCGCGGCAGATCAATGCGTGGTTCTTCCACGGCAATGGCCTGACCCTGCTCAACGAATTCTACAAGAAGTATGGCGTCTACATGCTGCCCGGCGGCAATACGGGCGGCCAGATGGGCGGCTGGTTCCGCAAGGAAATCAAGACCGTGCAGGATCTTCAGGGCCTGAAGATGCGCATCGCGGGCATCGCCGGCCAGATCCTCGCCAAGCTCGGCGTGGTGCCGCAGCAGCTTGCCGGCGGCGACATCTATCCGGCGCTGGAAAAGGGCACCATCGACGCGGCCGAATGGGTCGGCCCCTATGACGACGAGAAGCTCGGCCTCCAGAAGGTGGCGCAGTATTATTACTATCCCGGCTGGTGGGAAGGCTGCGCCTCGCTGACCTTCTTCTACAATCAGGAACAGTGGAACGCGCTGCCGAAGAATTATCAGGCCATCCTGAAGGCGGCATCCCTGCAGGCCAATGCGGACATGCTGTCCAATTACGACGCCAAGAACCCGGCTGCGGTGCAGCGTCTGGTGAAGGCCGGCGCCCAGCTGCGCCGCTTCCCGAACGAGATGATGGACGCCTGCTACAAGGTGGCCCATGAGCTCTACGAGGAAATCGGTGCGAAGAGCCCCGAGTTCAAGAAGGTCTATGACGACGCCAAGGCGTTCCGCAACGAGGAATACCTGTGGTGGCAGATCGTCGAATACACCTATGACGACTATATGGTGCGCGCCCGCACCCGTGGCTGATCTGCCGCGCTGCTATTGAGCTGAACCGGCCCGGAGCGATCCGGGCCGGTTTTTTGTTTGGGCCTCTGCTCAACACATGGGAGGCACGTCTCCCGCGCGGACGTGCTCTGTCCGGCGGTCCGGCGCGCTCGTCCCCCATGCGCAACGCGCTCCCTCTCCCGCACCGAAGTCGGATGTTTCCGACTTCGGCACGTTGTTGCCGTAACCGGCATGAGCCGGTTACGGGCGGGAGAGGGCTTTGCCTTCCGTTTCCGGCCCGCGCCGCGAAAGCCTATTTCCCGATCAGCGGCCCCAGCGCCGTCACCACCTTCTGGGCGTTGCTGCGGGCGGTGGCGGGGTCGGCCGCCAGCGAGCGGACGGTCAGCATGTCGCCGTCGCGCAGGATGATGGCGGTGGAGGCGGACATGTCGCCCATGGGCCAGGCGCTGATCCAGCCTACCGCAGGCGCCACCTCCAGCTTCGTGAGCTTGCAGGTGGGGCTCTTGTCCTGACACAGCTTCTCCATGTGCGCGATGCTGGTCTGGCCGGAGCGGATGCGCTGCTCGGTGCCGTCGCTCTGGCGGCCGATCAGCACGTCGATCATGGGATTGCCTTTGCAGTCCTGGCACATGAGCGTCACGCGCTTGGCCTCCGACCGGGCAATGAAGCCGGAGCCCAGAGCCGAGGTCAGTCCGCTCGATACGCTGGTCAGGTCGCGGGTGGTGAAGCCTTCCGCCTGTGCCGGTGCGGCAAGGCTCGCAAGGGCGATGGCGGAAAAGGCGGCGAGGGGAAGTCCGGAAAGGCGCATGGCCGTTCTCCTGTCGGTGCGGGGGGCAGGGGAAAGCGGAAAGCGGAAAGCGGAAGGCGGAAGGCGGCCATGACGGCGGCCTGATGAAGAGGGGCTACTGGCCGATCACCGGACGGACGACGGCCAGCGTCTTGTCCACATAGGCGCGCGCCTGTTCGGGATCGTTGGCGAGCGCGCGCACGGTGAGCTGGTCGCCATCGCGCAGGATGACGGCGGTGGAGAGCGCCTGCCGCCCCTGCGGCTGGGCGCCGATCCAGCCCACGGCGGGGGCCACGTCGAGCATGGTGGCCGTGCACTGGTCATTGATCTTCTTGCAGAGCGCGTCCACTTCCGGCTGCCCGGTCTTGCCGGAGCGGATGTTCTGCTCGATGCGGTCGTTGCTCTCCCGCCGCTTGATGGTGACATCGACCAGCGGGCCGAGGCCCGACTTGCACACGATGGTGACGCGTTGCGGATCAGCCACCGTCTGGCAGCCCTCGCCGAGGGCGGCGCTGACGGTGGTCGCGAAGGGGACGAGGTCGCGGGTCGCGAAGCCTGCCGCATCGGCGCTCGCCGTCATCGGCAGGGTGGCGGCAAGGCCCATCATGCTCGCGATCAACAGGCGCATTGAGTTGGTTCTCCTGAGGGGACGTCGAGGACGTAACGCTCGGGAAGCCAAAGCGTTGCCGTCCGCCTCAGCGATTTTCCAGTCCCTTGGCGGCGCGCTCGGCGCGGATGCTGTCGGCCTCGGTGCGGATCTGGTCGCGCATGCCGATGAGGCCCGCGCGGGCGCTCTGGCGCGCGGCGGCGGGAATGCCGGGGGCGGGGTTGGCCTCGTCCCATGTCAGCACGCGGTCGATGGTGCGGATGAGGGCGGAGATGTCGCCGAAGGCATATTCGTTGATCGGCCGCCCCACGGTTTCCATCAGGGATGAGAACAGTGCCGGCGCGCCGGAGGGGTCGATGTCCGGATGGGCGGCGAGAAAGGCGCGGAAGCGCAGTTGCCCGGAATAGAAGGCGAACACCGCATCCTCCTTCTTGCCGGTGCCGAACAGGCGGTTGGCGCGGCGGATGAGGGCCACCGCCTCCTGCGCATCCGGGGCGGTGGCGGAAGGGACGGCGGGTGCGGGCTGGGCGAGCACGGGCGGTGCGCCGGCCACTGCGAGCAGGAGCAGAAGGGCGAGCCGGTGGACGCGGCGGCCGCGCCGGGGATCGCTGGGCAACGGCACGGTCTTGGCGCGTGTCGGGAGCACGGTCTTGGCCCTTGTGGAGAGGTGCCCGTCAGGGCCGGATGCGGCCATTGCAGGCTGGTCGGCGGGAAGGCGCGTCGGGTCGGCGCCTCAGACGTGGATCACACCCTTGAAGATGAGCGCTGCGGCCACCGCCAGCAGTGGGATGGCGACGAGGCAGAGCGTGAGCGTTATCCGCCGTGCGGTGGTGAGCGGCGGCGTACGCGCCTCGGCGGGCGCCTTGCGGGAGCGCACATAGCCGAGGAGCCCCACCACGAGGCCGCCGCCGACGATCTGGCCGAGGATCCGCGCCGGGGTGACGTCACCGTTCCGGGTGAGATTATACGCCACAAGCGCCAAGGCGATGGCGACGCCCAGCGCAGCATGTCGGAGAATGATGGCAGTACGCAGGGTCATTTCCAGTATCCCGTGGGCCACGGGAGATAACAGATATGATTAAGGTCGAGCAATAGCGGTAACATTTCCGAATGTGGATTGTGGTATGAAGATACAATAGTCTTTTATAATATTTCTATGGCTAGGGATGCGTGTGCAGCGGCGGGGCGTGTGCTGTTCGGATGTGCCTTCCGGACAAAGAAAACCCCCGGAGCGCGGGCGCTCCGGGGGGCTTCGTCAGCGATGCCGGCCTGTCAGGCTCAGCGGGTCGGGCCGGGGGTCGCCTGGGTGCGGCCACCCTCCTGCGCCGGGCCCTTGTGCGGATCCTGCGTGGACACGCCGGAGCGCGGGGTCACGGTGCCGGTGGTATCCATGGTCGAGCCCGAACCGCTGGCGCCGGGCGTCGCCTGGGTACGGCCGCCCGCCTGCGCGGGGCCGGAGTGGCTATCCTGGGTGCTGAGGCCGCTGCGGGGCGTGGGCTGGGAGGCCTTGTCGCCCGGCGTCATGCCGGAGTCCGGCGTATAGCCCGGGGTGGCCTGGGTGCGGCCGCCTTCCTGTGCGGCGCCCTTGTGCGGATCCTGCGTGGACAGGCCGCTCTGGGCGGACGCGCCAACGGTGGACAGGGCCAGAAGGGCAGCGGCGGCAAGGGTGATCTTACGCATTCTCAGGTCTCCTTATGTGTTCCTCTGACCCAACCAACACCCTGTGGTTAAGATGGTTCATTCACACAAAAGCGAAGCCGGCTTCCGTAAATGCATGGAACCAATTGGGCTTGCGACGGCGCAGCTTGATCTGGCCGGGGCCGTTCTCTAGTGTCCGCACGCGCTCCGAAACGAGCGCGTTCCGTCCCGCCACGCGGCGTCGGCAGGGGGCGCTCCGGCCGCCTGATGGCACCGCCGCTGACATGAAGCGCCATGATCGATCCCGCCCTTCTGCCCCACATGCGGCCCGACCGTTCCTTCCAGGGCCTGCTGCTGACCCTCCAGACCTTCTGGGCCAACCAGGGCTGCGTGGTCCTTCAGCCCTATGACATGGAAGTGGGCGCGGGCACCTTTCATCCGGCCACCACCCTGCGCGCGCTGGGGCCGAAGCACTGGAAGGCCGCCTATGCGCAGCCCTCCCGCCGCCCCAAGGACGGCCGCTATGGCGAGAACCCCAACCGCCTCCAGCATTATTACCAGTTCCAGGTGATCCTGAAGCCGTCCCCGGCGAACCTTCAGGACCTCTATCTCCAGTCGCTGGATGCCATCGGCATCGACACGAAGCTGCATGACGTGCGCTTCGTGGAGGATGACTGGGAGAGCCCGACGCTGGGCGCGTGGGGCCTGGGCTGGGAGTGCTGGTGCGACGGCATGGAAGTCTCGCAGTTCACCTACTTCCAGCAGGTGGCCGGCTTCGAATGCGCGCCTGTGGCGGGCGAGCTGACCTACGGCCTTGAGCGCCTCGCCATGTATGTGCAGGGCGTGGAGAACGTCTACGACCTGAACTTCAACGGCCGCGAGGGCGCGGAGAAGGTCACGTATGGCGACGTCTTCCTGCAGGCCGAGAAGGAATATTCCCGGCACAATTTCGAGCATGCGGACACCGACATGCTGCTGGAACAGTTCCGCATGGCCGAGGCCGCCTGCGCCAAGTATCTGGCGGCGGGCGAGGATGGCGAGCGGCATCTGATGGCGCAGCCGGCCTATGACCAGTGCATCAAGGCGTCCCACGTGTTCAACCTGCTGGATGCGCGCGGCGTGATCTCCGTCACCGAGCGGCAGAGCTACATCCTGCGTGTGCGCGAGCTGGCCAAGGCCTGCGGCGCGGCGTGGCTGAAGACGGAAGCCGGCGGCGGTGCCGCCGCCTGAGCCCTTTTGTGGTGCCGCCGCCTGAGGTTTTCGGGCGCGGGCCGGTTCGCTCTATCCTGCATCCGTGAGGGCCGTGCCCGCCGGACGCCCGTTTCGCCCCGAAGGGCCAAAGACCCATGCCTGATCTGCTTCTTGAACTCTTCAGCGAAGAAATCCCCGCCCGGATGCAGGCGCAGGCGGCGGATGCGCTGCGCAAGCTCGTCACCGATGCGCTGGTGGAGCGCGGCCTCATGTATGAGGGCGCGAAAGCCTTCGTGACCCCGCGCCGTCTCGCCCTTGCCGTCCACGGCCTGCCCGGCCGGCAGGCGGACAGCAAGGAAGAGCGCAAGGGACCGCGCGTGGGCGCGCCCGAAGCGGCCATCCAGGGCTTCCTGAAGAGCACGGGTCTTGCCTCCATCGAGCAGGCCGAGGTGGTCAAGGATGCCAAGAAGGGCGAGTTCTACGTCGCCCTCATCGAGCGGCCCGGCAAGGCGACCACCGAAGTGATCGCCGACATCATGCCGGACATCATCCGCACCTTCCCGTGGCCGAAGTCCATGCGCTGGGGCACGGGCACCATGCGTTGGGTGCGCCCGCTGCACTCCATCGTCTGCACCTTCGGCACCGACATCGAAGACCCGGAAGTCATCCGCTTCGAGATCGAGGGCATCGTTTCCGGCGACGTGACGCGCGGCCACCGCTTCCTCGCGCCCGAGGCTTTCCCGGTGCGCCGTCTGGAGGACTGGCTGGCCAAGTTGGAGGCGGCGAAGGTCGTCGCCGACCGCGACCGCCGCAAGGCCATCATCCTCAACGACGCCAAGGATCTGGCGCTGGCCAACGGGCTGGAGCTGGTGGAGGACGAGGGCCTGCTGGAGGAAGTCTGCGGCCTCGTGGAATGGCCCGTGACCCTCATGGGCAGCTTCGAGGAGCGCTTCCTCGACATTCCCGACGAGGTGATCCGCGCCACCATCCGCGCCAACCAGAAGTGCTTCGTGCTGCGCGACCCGCGCACCGGGCGCCTCGCCAACCGCTTCATCCTGGTGTCCAACATCGCCGCCACCGATGGCGGCAAGGCCATCGTGGCGGGCAATGAGCGCGTGATCCGCGCCCGCCTCTCGGACGCGAAATTCTTCTGGGATACCGACCGCCGCACGCCCATGGCGGACCGGCTCGGCAAGTTCGACAACATCACCTTCCACGAGAAGCTGGGCGCGCAGGGTGCGCGCATCGGCCGCATCGTGACGCTGGCGCAGGAGATCGCCCCGCTGGTGGGCGCCGACGCCGCGCTGGCCGGCGAGGCGGCCCGCCTCGCCAAGGCGGACCTGCTCACGGAAGTTGTGGGCGAGTTCCCCGAGCTTCAGGGCCTCATGGGCCGCTATTACGCCCAGCACGAAAACCTGCCGCCGGAAGTCGCCGCCGCCAGCGAGGAGCATTACAAGCCGCAGGGGCCGTCCGACCGCGTGCCCTCCGCGCCGGTTTCCATCGCGGTGGCGCTGGCGGACAAGATCGACACGCTGGTGGGCTTCTGGGCCATCGACGAGAAGCCGACCGGCTCCAAGGATCCTTACGCGCTGCGCCGTGCGGCGCTGGGCGTCATCCGCATCATCCTCGACAATGAGCTGCGCCTGCCGCTGCGCCCGCTCCTCGTGAGCGCCGCCCGCCAGATTCTGGGCGAAGAGCATTACGAGCACAATCCGCACGACGCCCTCGGCGTGGAAAGCTTCGCCGACCGGCTGGTGGGCGAGATCATCAAGGGCCTGACCCGCCGCCTCGCCCACGTGCCGCGGGGTGAGGAGAGCACGGCGGCCGCCGGTGCCGAGCGCATCGAGGGCGCGACGCTGTCGGGCGATCTTGCCGCCGACCTGCTGTCCTTCTTCGCCGATCGCCTGAAGGTGCATCTGCGCGAGCGCGGCGCCCGCCATGATCTGGTGGATGCGGTGTTCGCGCTGGAGGGGCAGGACGACCTGCTGCTCGTGGTGCGCCGGGTGGAGGCGCTGGCCGATTTCCTCGGCACCGAGGATGGTCGCACCCTGCTGGCGGGCTATCGCCGCGCGGTGAACATCCTGCGCATCGAGGAGAAGAAGGACGGCGTGGCCTATAAGGGCCCGGCAGAGGCGAAGCTGCTGAAGGAAGCTGCCGAGGAACATCTGGCCGCCGCCATCGAGACGGTGAAGCATCAGGTGTCCGAGGAAGTGAAGCACGAGCATTTCGCCGCCGCCATGGGCGCGCTCTCGCATCTGCGCGGGCCGGTGGATGCCTTCTTCGACGCGGTGATCGTGAATGCGCCCGAGGCGCCGCTGCGCGCCAACCGCCTGAAGCTGCTCGACGAAATCCGCTCCGCCACGCGCGGCATCGCGGACTTCGACCGCATCGAGGGCTGAGGGGGCGGGCGACCTGTTTGCAAGGGGGATGCCCTCGTTCTTAGTGAGAGGTCGTTGACGCGCAGGGCTTCCCTCCCGCACGACCTATCCCCTCTCCCGCTTGCGGGGGAGGGTTAGGGAGGGGGCAGACCGGGCGGAACATCTGGAAGCCACGTACCTGGCGGAGCGCGTCCCCGCCTGCGGCGGGCCCCCTCCCAACCCTCCCCCGCAAGCGGGAGAGGGCTTTCCCGCGCGCTACCCGCGCAAGTATTTCCAAGTAATATTTTCTTATCCATCTTCGCTGACTGCGCTGGCCGGATAGACCACAGCTGCCTCTTCGGCGTAGGTGGGCTGCGACATTCTCGCGCAGAGCGCGTATCCGCCCGGCAAGCGCACGGACGCCGTCACGCCACCACGCCGACCCTCAGTCCCGCGCCCCTCGCAGCGTCAGGAAACCGGCAATAAAAAAGCCCCGGAGGCCGATGGCATCCGGGGCTTGTCTGGTTAATGAAAGATTACTGGCGATAATGCTGAATGCGTGTGGTGCGCAGGCCCGGCAGGCCGTGACGATCAATGGAGGCCTGCCAGGACAGGAACTCGTCCACCGTCAGCGTATAGCGCTTGCAGGCTTCTTCCAGGCTGATGAGGCCGCCGCGCACGGCGGCCACCACTTCCGCCTTGCGGCGGATCACCCAGCGTCGCGTGTCAGGCGGCGGCAAATCCGCAATTGTCAGCGGACTGCCGTCAGGCCCGATCACATACTTGGCTCTGGGCCGATAGGCATCGGTCATCGTTACGCTCACCCGTTACTACCCCACTCTTGAATTGAACTGTGGCAGAGGGCGATGAAGAATTCCCTAAAGGACAAATGGAGGATGTTGTTTACTTCTCTTAATGGAAGCTGAAACAGGCATTCCTTAACGAATGGCGCATGAAGTTGTTAACCAATTCCGCGCCGTGGTTGCAACATAGGTTGCATCGCTATTTGTCGCCAACTTGGCGCGCCCGGATCAAAGCACAAGAACTGCCGAGTATCCGCGAAGATTGCAGCTGCTCGTCTGCTCATCATGCGCAGATGCGGCGTACGCCCTGTTCTGCCGGGGGCGCGGGGCAGGGCGGGCGAATGCGCGGAAAGCGCCCCTCAGGGCGCGCCGGGCGGGGCGATGCCGGGCTCGGCTACGTTGCGCATCCAGTCGGCAAGGCGGGACATGGCGGCGTCGATGCCCTGCCGGGTCCGCTCATCCGGCACCGCGTCCTCAAGCGCGCCACGCATGCACATGAGCCAGGCATCCCGGTCGGCCGCCTTGATGGGCACGTGCATGTGGCGCTGGCGCATGCGCGGGTGGCCGCGCTCGGGCGTGTAGAGCTTCGGGCCGCCCAGCCATTCGCTGAGGTAGCGCTTCAGAACGTCCTTGGTCTCGGTGAGATCGGGCCGGTGCAGGGAGCGCAGGTAGGCCGCATCGGGCAGGGTGTCCATCCGGTGATAGAAGTCCTCCACCAGCCGGTCGATGGTGGCCGCGCCCCCGATGCGCTCGTAGACGGACACCTCGGTCCCGGCCGTGGCCGCATTCTCCTGGGACATGACCTTCCCTCCCGCCGCAGTGCAGCCTTGCCTGTCATCGCCGGCTGATGGTTCTTCGGGAGGGGTTTCCCGAGGAACGGTATTCCCCGTCGGCACTGTTTCCCCGCAGATGGGGCGTTTACGCCGGCAAATCAATATGGTGCGGGGCTGGAGACGGCGCGCGCTTCGACCGATCTGCGCCGGCAGGCCGCCGCGCCGTCTCCCGCGTGGAGAGGAAGGCACGGCGGCCGATCATCGGCTCAGGCGGCGGAGGCGGCACCTGCTGCGGCAGCGGCGGCGCCCTCGGCCACCGCTTCCGCCTTCAGCACCGACAGTTCCACCTTGGTGAGGCGGAACACGCCGCGCCCGCCGGCCAGCGCCTGATAGGCGGTGGGCACGGCGAGGCTGAGGAAGTTGAACCATTGCTGCGCGGTGAGGGAGGCCGGGGTCTCGCCCGCTTCCACCACCGAGCCGTTGTTGATGAACTTCATGTGCAGGATCACTTCCGGCACGGCCTTGAGGCCCGGATCACGCGCCGCGATGGCGCGCACTTCGCCGAGATTGGTCACTTCGGCAGAGGGCGCCTGGGCGGTGGTTTCCGTTTCACTCATGGGAACACTCCTTTTGCTGGGGGTCAAAGAGAGGTGTCCGCGTCCGGACTGGCGGTGTTCCGGGCGCGGGGTTGGTGATCCGGCGATCAGAGCCCCGAGTCGAAGCCCAGGATCTCGATCTGCACGTCCTCGGTGCCGAGGATCACCGCCTGGCAGGCGAGGCGGGATTTGGAGGAGACGCCGACCATGGCATCGAGCGTCTCATTCTCCTCGCGGGCGACGCGGGAGAGGCCCTTGCGGCCGGCATGCACGAAGATGTGGCAGACGTTGCAGGTCTTGTCGCCCTTGCAGGCGTGGCCGAGCTTGATGTCGCCCTTGGTGAGCACGTCCAGCAGGCTCATGCCTTCGGCGGCTTCCAGCACCTGGCCGGAGGGCATGACGGTGAGAGTGGTCATCTGTACGCTCCTTCTTGTCGTCTCGTCTGATGGTGTCGTTTGGTCCATGCGGGCACACGTCGTCATGTCCTGCCCGTTCGCGGGGCGGGATGATCTTGTGCTCAGTTGAAGGAGGCGGAAGGCCGCCGGGCACGCGCGTCGTCCCGAAAGGTTCCGGCTCCGGTTCGCGTCAGGCGCGCGCTAATAGATGGCCGCGCCGGCCCCCACATTGATGGAGGCGTCCTTCATGGTCTCCACGATGAAGGCGATCTGGTCCTCGGTGAGATGCGGGTGGAAGGGCAGCGCCACCGCGCGGTCGGAGAGCTTTTCCGCCACCAGCAGGTCGCCGCGCCGGTAGCCCATGTCGAAATAATGCCGCTGCAGATGGATGGCCTGGCTGTAGGCCGCCGCATGCACCTGCTCGGTGCGCAGATCCTCCACGATGGCATCGCGGCTGGAGCGCGAGAAGCGGTTGCCCAGATGCACCAGATAGAGGAACCAGTTCACATCCGTCACATCCGGCCCCGTATAGGGGTCCTTGATGCCTTCGAACGACTTGATGTGGCGATAGTAGAGATGCTCCACCGTGCGCCGCCGCTCGAGGATCGCATCGAGCCGCCCCAGCTGTGCGAGGCCGAGGGCGGCGGACATTTCGCTCATGCCCGCCTGATAGGGTGGGGTTGAGCCCACCACCACGGAGGCGCGTTCCTCCAGTCTGTGGGAGCGCGCGCGGCGGGCGTGCATGGCGATGTCGATATCGTCCGTCACCAGCATGCCGCCCTCGCCGCAGGTGATCGCGAAGGGCTGGGAGAAATCGAACACCGAGGCATCGCCGAACGTGCCCACCAGCGCACCCTGATAGCGCGCGCCGATGGCCTCGGTTGAGTCCTCAAGCAGCTTCAGCCCGTGCCGTTCGGCCAGCGCCCGCAGCCGATCCCAGGCGGCGGGGTGGCCGTTGGTGTTGCCGGCGATGATGGCACGGGTGGCCGGCGTGATGCGCGGCTCCGCCTTCTCCGGCGAAAGCGTGCCGGACCAGTATTCCACGTCGGCGAACACCGGCTTCGCGCCGGCGAGGCTGATGGCGTGGGCGGTCTCGCGGAAGGAATAGGGCGAGGCGATCACCTCGTCACCGGGGCCGATGCCATAGGCTTTCAGCGCCAGCAGCAAAGCCATGGTGCCGCTCGGCACCGCCACCGCATGGCGGCGGCCGAGATAAGCGGCGAACGCGGCTTCGAAGGCCGCCACCGTGGGGCCTGCGGAGAGCAGCGCGCCACGCAGCACCGCCTCCACCGCCGCCAGCTCCACCCCGGTGATGTCGGGATCGGAGAGCGGGATCATCTCCACATCGTCGTCCGCGTCTTCGTCCGGCTCCGGCGCGGCGTCCACCGGCACGAGCACGGGGCCCGCGCCCGGCAGCCGGATGACGGTGGAGGAGCCGGGCGCGCCACCGCCATCGATGAGCCGGAGTTCAGTGGCGCTGGGCTCGGTGGGATGCGGCTGCGATGCGCCGGTTCGTTCTGTGGCGTCGGTCATGGCCCCACCTGTCGCATGGCCAGCACCAGTCCGGTGGCGCGGGCGGGATCGTTGGTGAGCTGGACGCAATGGTCGTGGCCGTCCAGCAGGTGCAGGTCGCAGGCGGCAAAGGTGCGGAACGGGGTCTCGGCCACGTCCGAGGCGTCGCAGCGGGTCCAGCTCAGATGCGGGAAGCGGCCGCGTAGGGTGGCGATCACGCCCGCGCCGCCCGCCTCCGCCCCGTTCAGCAGGGCTTCGATGTCCGCAAGTTCACTCGCTGCCAGCGCCATGGTTTCGTTCCCGTTTCCGTATCCGGCCCGCGTCCGCCTGTCGCCTTCCGTGTCGGCTTTCCGCCTTTTCCGTCAGGTGCGTGTCCTTGTTTGGAACGATGCAAATTCATTGCCAGAAGATGCGCTCGGGGTCCTCGTTGAGCAGCGCCAACAGGTCGGCGAGGCGCGGATGGGTGCTGTGCAGCCGCCATTCTTCCAGGCCATGGTTCTTGGCGAACAACTGCCACTCCCCGGTGTCGGGCAGATGGATCAGGCGGGCCACGTCGATGATGCCGCCGGTGGGATCCACCTTGCGCGAGCAGCAGGGGCTGGAGATGCGGTAGCCACCTTCCACCTTCGCCACGGTCGGCGAGACGTAGCGATAGCGCGCGCGATCCTCCAGCGCGCGCTCGATCCGCTTGCGGTCGAGGTCGTTGGGATGGGCCGCCGGGCGCAGCAGCAGGGTGGCCAGGGCTGCGGATGGCATCCGTCTCTCCTCCAGGTCTCTCTAGAGCATGTTCGGCTTTGATTGCTTCGCAATCCAAACCGAAAAACATTCTCTATCAATAAGTTGGAGTGTTTCAGTGTTTCCATGAAACAATGAAACGCTCTAGCGAAGACGCTATCCTGCGTCCCCGGCGCGCCACCAGGCGGTCAGGCCGGGGTGATCTCCTCCTCGAGGCAGCCCACCACGAGGCGTTCGCCGAATTCCACCAGATAGACCGGCATGTTCGCCTCCGTGTGGGTGCCCACGTTCACGATCTCCCCGAGCCCGCCCTCGGGCACGAGGAGCGCCTCCTTCGGCGCACCGGGAAAGGTGCCGTCGTTCACCAGGTCGACGGTGGTGCGGACCCTCTGGCCCCATTGATACTTCGGCAGTCTGGGCTCGAACACGTCACGTCACTCCGGCAGGGGGATGTCGATGTCTTCGCGGGTCTCTGCGGGCTCCAGCTCCTTGCGCTTCATGCCCACGCGGTTGCCGCTGTCCAGGAATTCGACGCCATAGATGTAGAATTGCTGGAGAAATGTTCCGATGCTCACCACGTAGCCGATCTCGCCCTTCTTCGCGAGAACGTCGCCGATCTCGCGGCCGGCATAGGTGCCGTCATTGCGGATGGTGCGGCGGGATTTCACCTTCTGGCCGTAGATGAAGGTGGGCGGGGCATCCAGCTCCACCACATCGCTGTCGCGGACGATATTGCTCATCGCGGGGCCTCCAGAAGTTCCACGCGCCGTCCCGGCGCGGGGCTGTCGCTCGCAGCCAGCCGGGCGCGGGCGGCCTCGCGCACCATCTCGTCCCCATCCTCCACCAGCAGGGCGGCGGCCTGCGGCGTGGCTTCGCTCGCCACCAGATGGCGCACCCGCCAGTCGGGGTCGCCGGCAAGGCGCGCCAGCAGGTCCGGCGGCAGGCGGCGGGCGGCATCGAGCCGCACGGTGGCATCGCGGTCGCGGGTCATGCGCGGCAGCCATTCGGCCGGCACGCGCTGGGCCACCACGCGGCGCACCTCGGTCTCCGGGTCGTCCATCAGCCGCCCCAGCAGAGGCGGGGCGATGCGGCGGGCGATGACGAGGCGCACGTAATAATCCTCGTCCGCCAGCATGGGCAGCAGCTCGCCGTCCTCCAGCAGGGTCACGATGCGGATGCGCACCTCGCGGTGCGGATCGTGGCGCAACGGCAGCACGAGGCGCTTTGGCAGGCGGCGGGCGGCGTTCCAGCGCACCGTTTCCTCCGGATCCTCCAGCAGCGCCGGCAGCAGGAAAGGCGCGGCATGCTTGGCGGCGATCGCCCGCACCTCGAAATGGGGATGCTTCAGATGGCCGTTGGCAAGGCCGGGGTTCCAGTTGAAGAACCGATCAATCCGCCGGGCATAGCGATCCTGCACGCAGGCATGCTTCAGCCGGCAGCGCCCCTCCGCTCGAAGGTCGGCGTGGGCGCACCTGCCGCAGTCGATGTCGTGGCCCTGCCAGTCACGGGCTTCGTCGATGTCATCCATCGGCGTCCGGCTCCGCTTGTGCGGCTTCCGCCCGGTCCGCCACGTCCAGCAGCAGTCGGGCGCCGATCTTGTCGGAGGGGTCGAGTTGCATCAGCTTGGTGGCGGCGGCGCGTCCTTCCTGCAGATCGCCGAGGCGCATCTGCAGATAGGCGTAGCCCTTCAGGGTGAAGAGGAAGAAGCGCGGTTTCAGCGCCTCATAGCTGGAGAAATCCGCGTCCGTGGCGCGCACCTCGCGCCAGTCGGTGGAGAAATTGTTGCTGCGTCCGGCCGTCACGAGACACTCCCGTGCCACGGCCAGGGCCTGCGCCAGCCGGCCCTTGTAGAAATAAAAGCGGTAGAGGCCGATGAGCACCGCCACATGGCCGGGCGCCAGCGCCTGCGCGGCCTTGAGGTGGGCTTCGGCCACGGCGCTGTCGGCATAGGCGAGGCTCGCCGCTTTCAGCTCCGCCTCGGCCGCTTCCGGCAGGCCGCCGCCGAGCAGCGGATCACCCAGCAGCCGGTCCACCCATTCCGCGTCCGCCGTTGAGCCGGCGGGTGCGGCGCCGGCCGCCCGCGCGGCCGCATCCGCCTCAGGGCGGGTCCGGTCGCGGGGCAGGGTGGCGGCGTCCATGAGCGGCCTAGCCCAGCGTCACGATGGGCGAGGCATGCGAAGAGCAGGTGCCGGTGTTCCTGGGATCACGGAAAACGAGGCCGGTCTGGGCCAGGCTGTCCGAGAAATCGATGGTGACGCCCGCCAGCAGCAGCCGGCTTTCCGCCGGCAGGAACAGGCGGACGCCATCGCGCTCCACCACCGCGTCCCCGGTCCTAGGTTCGCGGCAGACACTCATGTCGGCGGACAGGCCGGAGCAACCGCCGGGGCTGAGCACCAGACGGAAGCCGCTCGTCGCATCGCCATCCGCAAGCAGCATCATGCGGATGAAGCGGGCCGCCGCGCGGGTCATCTCGAAGGGCGGTACGAGATGGGCGGAGGCGGTCTGGGGGGACTGGGTAACGGGATCGAGCGACATGAGTGTTTCCTCTTGGCTTTGTCCTGCTGCGCTGTTTGTGTGCCTTGTCTTCGAAGCTCGGGATCGAACGACATTCACTGTGCAACTGCTTTGCAGCAGTAGATCGTCATGCCCGGACTTGATCCGGGCATCCACGTCGGGCCGATGGTGGACGGCAGAAGCGGGGAGCGTGCGGTTCCCGTTCACCAAAGATGCCCACCGCCTTCCCAGCGGAGCCACGTGGATCCCCGGATCAAGTCCGGGGATGACGGTGTTCTGTTGCATCAGCCTCGTTCGAATGCTGATGAGCCTCTCGCCCCACCGGCCCCCTCAGGCCGCGCCCTGATAGCGCGGCTGGGCGGGGTCGATGATGCAGGTCTCGTCCACCGGGCACACGGCCACGCATTGCGGCATGTCGTAATGGCCGATGCACTCGGTGCATTTCGCCGGGTCGATCACGAACACGCCTCCCTTTTCGGAGATGGCGGTGTTCGGGCATTCCGGCTCGCAGGCGGAACACGAGGTGCATTGCGAGCCGACGATCTTGAAGGCCATGTCCGGTCTCCTTTCCTGAGCGCCGGATCAGGCGGCGGAAATGAGCGCACCCTGGCGGATGGCGGCATCGCCGCGCACCTGATGGGTGATCTCGCCGCTGTTCACCTTGTCCAGATAGGCCTTGAACCAGGCGATGGCCGACTTCTCGATGAACTCGTGGGCATACTGGTCCACGGGCTCGATGCCGGCGGCGGTGAGATCGCTCTTCGGGCAGCCGCCGATCTTGGCCACGAACACCGCATGGCAGTCGTTGATGGCCTTGATGATGGTCTCAAGGCTGTCCTCCTCGCCGAAGCCGCCCTGGCAATAGAGATCCACGCGGCGATGGCCGACGAACTTCGCGCCCGAGGTGGAAAGTTCGTAGACCTGAAACTCCTTGGCGTGGCCGAAGTGCTCGTTGATCAGGCCCGAGCCCTTGGTGGCCACCGCGATCAGCAGCTTGATGTCGGAGCTTTCGCCGGCGAGGCTTTCCAGCTCCTCCTGCTTGGCGGCGACCTTGGCCACACGCTCCTGCTCCACCGCCGCCTGATAGGCGCGGCGGGTGTCGATGTCGTAATTCACCTCCATCGCCATGATCTTGTCGGTGGTGAATTCGGCGGAACGGTCCTCGCCCAGCAGGCCCACCGCATCGGCGCGGCACTGTCGGCAATGGCGCATCATGTTCATCTCGCCCTCGCAGCTGTCCTGCAGGGCTTTCAGCTCCTGCGCGGAGGGGCCGCGCTGGCCGGTGAGGCCGAACACGGTGCCGTGCTCGGGGGCGGAGATGAGCGGCATGATGTTGTGCAGGAAGGCGCCGCGCGATTTGACCGCCTTGTTCACCTCCACAAGATGCTTGTCATTGACGCCGGGGATCATCACCGAATTGATCTTGGTGAGGATGCCGCGGGCGGTGAGCATCTCGAGGCCCAGCAATTGGCGCTCGGTGAGCAGCCGCGCACCTTCGATGCCGGTGTAGCGCTTGTGGTTGTAGAACACCCACGGATAGATCTGCGCGCCGATCTCCGGGTCCACCATGTTGATGGTGATGGTGACGTGGTCCACATTGTAGGCGGCGATGGTGTCCACGTGATCAGGCAGGGTGAGGCCGTTGGTGGAGAGGCAAAGCTTGATGTCCGGCGCGGTCTTGGAGATCAGCTCGAAGGTCTTGAAGGTCTTGGCCGGGTTCGCCAGCGGATCGCCGGGGCCGGCGATGCCGAGCACGGTCATCTGCGGGATGGTGGAGGCCACCGCCAGCACCTTCTTGGCCGCCTGCTCGGGGGAGAGCTTCTCGCTCACCACGCCGGGGCGGCTTTCGTTGGCGCAGTCATACTTGCGGTTACAATAGTTGCACTGGATGTTGCAGGCGGGGGCGACCGCCACATGCATGCGCGCATAATGGTGGTGGGCTTCCTCGCTGTAGCAGGGATGGTTCTTCACCTTCTCCCAGATCTCGGTGGGCAGGTCGCCCTGTCCGGCGCCCGAGCCGCAGCTGGCCTTGCCGCTGCCGCCTTCGGTGCCGCAGCCCTTGTGCTCGGCAATGGCCTGCATGATCTCGCCGATATCGACCGCGCCGCTGGTGCCGTCCGTCACTTCCGTCAAGCCGTGCATGTCCGTGTCTCCACTGCTGGCCTGTGCATTCATTGCATTGGTGTGATCTCAGCAACGGCCGTGCCACATGGGTAGGGCTCGGTAAGATTACGTATTTGCAACGGCTTGCGGCCCCGTGTCGGGTGTCGTGTTGCAAACAGGGCGGACGCCCGACAGCAGCCATGTTGGAAAGGTTACAGACGTTGGGGGAGGGGGCGGAGGGGCTCGCCCGCACCGGACAGGCCCTCTCCACCCGCGCGACATGTCCCCTCTCCCGCTTGCGGGGGAGGGCTAGGGAGGGGGCATGCCGGGCGCGACAGCACGGTGCATGACGTGAGATAAGACCGCGCCCGTGGCGACCTTCCCCGCGCTTCGCGCGGCCCCCTCCCAACCCTCCCCCGCAAGCGGGAGAGGGCTTCGCGTTGCGTTGGCGCGGTCTTGCCCCGCAAGCGGGAGAAGGCGTTGCGGCGCACTTGGCGGCTCTCGCCCGCGCGCATCACGCCGCCCGCACGCCGCCCGAAAAAGAAAGCCGCCGCGCCCTTGAGGGGGCGCGGCGGAAGGAAGGGCTGGTCCGCGAATGGGGAGTACGCCCAGCCCCGGAGGAAAGGTCGGCCGGTCAGCCCTGAAGGATCTCCACCGCCCGCGCGAGCGGCACGGCCAGCGGCACGAGGCCCGTCTCCAGCAGGAACTTCAGCTCGTTGCGGGACAGGCCCTCAGGCTCCAGAACCGCGCAGTGCGGGCCGGATGAGCGCTTGGTCACTTGCCGCGCATAGGTGCGCAGCATCTGGTCGTTGAACCGGCAGCCGAGGAACAGGAAGCTGCGCGTGGTGCGGCGATGCTTCACCGCGTCCGGGATCGGCGTCTGGATGTCGATCTCGGTCAGCACCTCCACATAATCGGCGTCCGAGATCAGGAAGTTCTTCGCCGGGGCGACGGCGCCGTGCGGCTTGTAGAGCAGCGTCGTCCAGTCCTCCGCGGCGGCGCGATCGCTTTCAAGGCCGGCGGCGTCGTAGAAGCGATACCAGCGGTCCTCGCCGATGCCGGCGCGGGTGATGCCCTGCGCTTCGCCCCAGCTCGCCGTGCGCGCCGCCTCCATGAGCGCCGTGCGCATGGCGCCGTCGTACCAGCTGTCCACGATGAGCGGCACCGGCAGGGTGGCGAGATGGCGATGGAAGGCGGTGGGCTCCACCTTCGGCGCGAAGGCCTCCGCCATATAGGCGGTCACGGTCGCGCGGTGCTTGTAGCTCTCGATATGCTGGGCGGAGGCCCAGGCATTGCCCTTGGCCCGGCGCGGCAGCGCCACCTTGGTGGCGAAGAAGGCGGCCAGCGCCTCCGGGGCGAGCGGGATATCCGGCTGCGAGAGGGCCAGCAGGCCGGGGCCGAGATAGGGCGCCACCGACCCGGCACGCAGCCGGCCGGCCACCTCTTCGAGCACCTTTTCGGCGTCGGCGGGCGTGGCGAAATCCACCTGCGGGG
The DNA here is from genome assembly GCF_014635325.1 of Azorhizobium oxalatiphilum. GTDB lineage: Bacteria > Pseudomonadota > Alphaproteobacteria > Rhizobiales > Xanthobacteraceae > Azorhizobium > Azorhizobium oxalatiphilum. Next base: position 1,007,643 of record NZ_BMCT01000001.1, read on the forward strand.
TCGGGGCGTTCATGGGATCAGCCTTCGTCTTCGCCGCGCTTGCGGGCGTTGATGGTGATGGGCAGGGTGGTGTCGGCGGCCATCTCCGGCAGCTCCAGCACCCAGCCGTTGGCGATGCGGATCCAGCCGCCCCAGAGGCTCTCGTGTTCGCTCTCGACGATCGGCTCCTCCAGGTCCTTCTTGGGGACATAGATGCACAGGCCGGTCTCGGGTGAGCGGCGGATCATGATCTTCATACACAATGCTCCATGGGAAAACGGATCGGGTGCTCAGGCCGGCACGGTCGCGCGCAGCTTCGCCAATATGTCCGGCATCACCGCGAGCACGCGGTCGATGTCGGCGCTCGTCGTCTCGCGCGAGAGCGAGAAGCGGATGGCGCCGCGCAAGGCGGAGGGCGGCACCTGCATGGCTTTCAGCACATGGGACGGCTCCATGGAGCCGGACGAGCAGGCCGAGCCCAGCGAGGCGGCGATCCCGGCCTTGTCGAGATTGTGCAGAATGGCCTCGCCCTCCAGATGAGAAAAGGCGATGTCGCAGGTGTTGGGCAGGCGCCATGTGCCATCCCCCAGCACGAGCGCATCCGGGGCCAGCGCAAGGAGCCGTGCCTCCAGCCGGTCGCGCAGCGCCCGCAGCCGGCCGGCCATGTCCTCCATGCCGGCCAGCGCCAGTGCCGCCGCCGCGCCGAGGCCGATGATGCCGGGCACGTTCTCCGTGCCGCCGCGCCGCCGCCGCTCCTGCGGACCGCCGCGCACCAGCGGCGCGAAAGGCGTGCCCTTGCGCACGTAGAGCGCGCCAACGCCCTTCGGCCCGTGCAGCTTGTGGCCGGAGAGGGACAGCATGTCGATCTGCGTGGTCTTCAGCGCGATGGCCACCTTGCCCACCGCCTGCACCGCATCGGTGTGAAACAGAGCGCCGGCCACATGGGCCATCTCCGCCAGTTCCGCCACCGGGAAGAGCGTGCCGGTCTCGTTGTTCGCCCACATGATGGACACGAGCGCGGTGCGCTTCGACAGGGCCGCCGCATAGGCCGCCCGGTCCAGCCGTCCGCGCCGGTCCACGCCGATGCGATGAACGACGATGGCGCGCGTGGCCTCCAGATGCTCCAGTACGGAGAGGATGGCCGGATGCTCAACGGCCGAGGTGATGATCTCGGACCTCCCCTCGGGAGCTGTCTCCAGCGCGGAGAGCAAAGCGGTGTTGTCCGCCTCCGTGCCGCCGGAGGTGAAGACGATCTCGCTGTCCGAGGCCGCCCCGAGCAACGCCTGTAATTGACGACGGGCGGCGCGCACGCCCTCGGCCACGGTGCTGCCGAAGGCGTGCGCGGAGGAGGCGTTGCCGAACTGGTCCGTGAAATAGGGCAACATCGCCTCGACCACGGAGAGGTCGACCCGTGTCGTGGCGTTGTTGTCGAGATAGACCAGCACGGCGCGCCTCAATGCCTGGCTGGGCCGGCCACGGGGACGAGGCGGACGAGTTCGCCCAGCTTCTCGACGATGCGGCTCTGGATGCCCTCCATGGTGACGCTGGCCAGCTTGCAGAAGACGCAGGCGCCGGTGAGCTTCACCATCACCTTGTTGCCCTCGATGCCCACCAGCACGCAGTCGCCGCCGTCGCGCTGGAGGTTGGGGCGGATCTCCTCGATCACCGCGCGGATGGTGCGCTCGCGCTCGCTCTCCATGGCGGGCGGGGCGTCGAGGGTCTGGGTTTCTTCGATCTGCAATTTTTCGGTCTGCATGGGAACGGGGTCTCCCGAAATGAGCGCGTTTGGGCGGAAGGCGCGTTGAGATCGGCCGAACGGCGGTCAGCCGAAGGATTTGCCGCAGGAGCAGCTGTTGTTGGCGTTGGGGTTCTCGAAGGTGAAGCCGGAGCCTTCCAGCGCGACCACGAAGTCGATGGTGGTGCCGGTGAGGTAGGCGTGGCTCTGGTTGTCCACGAACACCTTCACGCCGTCGCGCTCGATGACGGTGTCGTCGTCGCCGGGCTCGGTCACGAGACCCATCTGGTATTTGTAGCCGGCGCAGCCGCCGGCCTCGACCTGGATGCGCAGGCCGGTGACGGGCCCGGCGGCGCTGCCCATGGCGGTGCGCACGGCGTTCAGCGCGCTGTCAGTCAGATTGATCATGGCGGGCTCCTGTGACGAGAGAGCGTGTCTGTCTCTGTCTCAGCAAGCGTCGTGCCATGGTGCAAAGATTTGGAAACGTTGCAGAATTGTTTGCTGTCTGTGTCGTGAAGCGCACCCGTGTCGGCTTTCCGACAGGGGCGCTTTCCGTCACGACCTCACGCCGTCACGCCCTTCGTCGGATCGCCGCGCCGTCCCAGTCGAGGATGATCTCTTCCTCCAGCCGCACATTCTGGATCACGCCGGGCCGGAACACCGCAAGGCAGGTGCCCCCCGGAAGGCGGACCGAGGGATAAAGCAGGCCGTTGCCGTCCGCCGCACGGATGGAGCGCGCCAGCGCCTGCCCCGCCGGATAGCCGATGGCGGGATCGGCATCGAGGCTCGGGTGGAAGGGCTCGGCGGTGAGATCATGGAAACGGCAGGAGAAGCCCGCCAGCACCTGCCGGTAGGCGACGAATTCATGCCTCGCGCCCGCCTCCCGCAGCGCGCGGGCCAGATGGTAGGAGACTTCCGCTTCCGCCGTATCCGCATCGCGCGCGCCAATGCCGGCGTACCAGGCGCCGCGCTCCTCGTCATTGAAGCGATTGCCCGGCGGGCGGGCGTGGCAGAAGGCGGCGTTGATATAGGTCCAGCCGTAGCCGAAGCTGGCGTTGAGCAGTTCGTCCGGCTCCACACCCAGCGGCAGCGCCAGCGAGCCGAGGCGGGCGGAGGTCAGGCCCTCCAGCGCGTTCAGGATGGCGAGATCGTCCTCATCATCGGCCAGCGGGGCGAGGGCGGGCTCGGTGATGTAAGCGGTGGAGATAAGGCGTACGGTCCGCGCCTCCGTCACGTCGATTTCCCGCATCACAGGCCGCCGCGCAGGCCATCGAGATAGCGGCGGGTGCGCAGCATGGCGGGAATGCCGCCCTCGATCATCAGCGCCACCGGCGTGCGGCCGGCGAACAGGGCGCCGGTGTTGGGCGCCTTGGGCCAGCCGTTCACCATCTCGCCGTTGAACATCAGCCGCAACGCCTTGAACAGGCCGACGATGAGGCTGGCGCGGGTGAGCTTGTCGTGGTCGAGCCGGCCCTTGAAGCTGCCCGCCTTCATGCGGTTCCATGTGGCGATTGGCACGTCGAACAGATCGGCGGCTTCCCCGTTGGTGAGGCCCCAGAAGCCGCAGGCGCGCACCACGGCCTTTACGATCGCGGCGGTCTCCGCCGCTGTCGTGGGGCGGGCGGGGGATGGGTCCGCTGCCGGTATGGCCATGGGATCTCTCCTTTGATCCAATTGACCATATCATATGATATAGGCTGGCGCGGACGCAAGTCCCAGGAGCCGTGGATGGCGCCCTCGGTGAGATGGTCGGCCATGGCGGGGCAGGACGGATTCCAACGCATCCGACGTAAACCTGACACTTTTGTCGCTGAACGCCCGCCGCGGGGGCGCAGACAACGGCCGATGCAACCCTTGCGCCAGAGCGTGCGCGGGCACTGCGCCGAGGGCGGCACCCCATTTGCATGAGGGCATCGAACCGGCGTTTTCGGCCGGCCAAACGGGCTTGAGATCAAGGATGCTCGCATGACCACGCTTGAGAAGACGGTGACTGTTGCCGACACCGCCCTGAGCCGGCTGGAACAGGAGAACCGCCTGTTCAACGCGGTGCTGAAGGGGCCCACCAAGAAGCCAGGCCGCTTCGGCTTCCGCGGCGACATCGCGCTGAAGTTCCAGGCCCAGCTGGCGGACGAGAAGCGCCCGCCGGATTTTTCCATCGAGCAGGTGCTCACCATTGCCGAGGCCGGCGCGCCGACGCTTGAGATTTTCGTGGGCTACATCCACTCCTTCGCCTATCTGCCGGTGGTGGCGGAGGTGATGAAGGGCATTCTGAGCCCCACGGGCACCAACTTCATCTTCTGCAACAACATCGACTTTCTGGCGAAGTATCGCGTGGTGGTGGACGGCATCACCTATTTCGTCCTGCCGTGCGACGAGAGCACGGTGTGGAAGGAGATGACGGACCTGCTCTCCGTGGACAAGAACGACATCAAGAAGCTCGATACGGCCGGCAAGCTGGACCATGTGCTGGACAAGGCCATCGGCTTCAAGGAGCCCTACACGGAGATCACCGTGGAGGAGGGGATCGCCAAGATGGAGCCGGTGAAGAACCGCAACGAGAACCGGCCGGTGTGAGGATCGTTCGGGCTGCGGGTGGGGGTGGTCTGAGGGCCGGTGTGGTGCTTGCCTGTGCGCGCATGGCGTCCGGCATAAGCGTCGTCCGTCCCTTGGCACGCCGCCGCGCGTGACCCCTCCGCTTGCCTGACAGGCTCCCTCTCCCGCTTGCGGGGGAGGGGTGGGGAGGGGGCTGGGCGGAGCATGTAGGTACAGAGCAACGCCGCTGTTTGGCGTGCGCTCAACAAGGACTGTCGTGAGGCTCAACAGTGGGTCTTCTGCGTCGCCCGCAGGCTTTCGCGTCGGCACCAACGCAGCAAAGCATCGTCATGCCCGGACTTGATCCGGGCATCCACGTCGGGCCGACGGTGGGCCGTGTGAATGCCAGCGAGCCATTGCCGCTCGCGTCTAAAGGATCCGGTCTTCTGGTGGATGGACGTGGATGGCCGGAAGTTGGCTTTGCCAACTTCCGCACTTGGAAACCAAAGTCGGAAACATCCGATTTTGGGATCAAGTCCGGCCATGACGAATGGAGAGGGGGCGCCTGCGTGGGGATGGAACTACGGTAGAGAAGCCGTCAGGCGGCAGTTTGCCGAGGGCCGCACAGTCGGCACGGCGTGGATCCCCGGAACACGTCCGGGGATGACGGTTCTATTGGAACTGACGGTCCTCTGTAGTTCCCCTTCGCCCTCCGTGCGCCTCCCGCCGCCCCTAAAGCTGGTCCGCACACGCCCCCGGCGGATCGAACAGGCCGTCGTCCTCGTCCGCGTCTTCCGCCAGCTCCACCCCCACGATGCAGATTTCGTCCTCCAGCACGGCCAGCGCCACCGGCGTCAGGCTCTCGCCCTTGCAGGGGCCGTCCACGCAATTGCCGGTGTGCAGCTCGAACAGCGCGCCGTGCTTGCCGCACATCAGGCGCGTGCCGTTGGGATCGAAGAAGTGGTTGCGCTCCCAGTCCAGATTGCTGCCATGGTGCGGGCAGCGGTTCTCATAGCCGAACACCTGTCGCCCCCAGCGCACCACGATGAGGTTCAGCGGCACATCGCGCCCGTCCGGCCCCACCTTCGCCAGCTGGAAGCTGGCGGCGCGCTGGCTGGGAATGTCGCTCATGCTGCAGATGGCATAGACGAGATCGGTGGACATCGGCTGGCGGCTCCCGCTGGCTGTGAGATCAGTACAACGCAAGAAACGTGCTAAGAGCCCGTTTGGAAAAGTCGGACGGGTCGGTCCGCCGGGTCTTTTCGGCGCCCGGTGCGTCGCAAACTTGCCCCGATGCGCGGCATCGGGGCTGCATTTTCTCCTGCCGGATCACCGAAAATCCCTCGACGGCCCTCCGCCGCCGATTTCCCAAACGGGCTCCAACGGCCGCCGCCGCATCCGTGCGCCGTCCTTTCCCGGATCGTGTAACGGTGGTTGCGAATAGGCCGGCCATGGGTGCCGCCGGCATGGGGCCTGTCGCGTCTGGTCCTGTGGGAAAACCGACGCGCCCTGTGCGACGTGCCTGTCCGGTGCGTGTCGGGCCGCAGCGCCGGGACGGGACGCAGGCTGGAGGAAATCCAGTGACGGCACGGCCCGGCACGCCTGCCGTGGGGCTGGCATGGATCTTGATCGAAGGGGAGCGACACCGATCAAGGAGATCCGACCCATGAACGTCGCGCTGGAGTTTGCATCCGCCTCCCCTGATGAGCTGAAGGCGGCGCTCGCCGGCGGCACGCTCACCCTCTATTCCGTGGCACGTCCCGCCAGCGCCGATCATCCGGTCACGCGCTCCGGCGTGCTGGCCACCCTCACCTTTGCCGCCCCCGCCTTCGGCGAGGCGACCGATGCGGGTGAGACGCCGCTGTTCGTGGCCAATCCCGTCACCGGCGCCGCCACCGGCACCTTCGGCTTCGCGCGCCTCACCACGGCTGATGGCAAGGTGGTGGCGGATGTCTCGGCGGGGGCCGGTCCGCGCGAGCTGAAGCTGGCGGAAGTCTCCGCCGCCAATGGCGGTCCGGTGCGCGTGGTCGGCCTGCGCTTCCTGCCCGAGGCGGCATGGCCCGAGCGGCCGGACTATTTCAACACCCATCCGCGCGCCGGCTATCCGCTGCACAAGGCGGGCTGAGGGCGGACGGGCGCCATCCACGGCCGGGGTCCGCGCGTAAGAGGGCCGGAACGGGGCGATGGCGCCCGGGCATGCGGATGGTGCGTCACTCGGCGCCTTGCGGCCGGGGAGGGCGCGCGGGATATGCGCGCAAGGTGAGACGGTCGGCGCGGGGCGCCGGCCGCAGGCGTGTCGAGACAGGAAGGAGAGGCCCGCATGGCAACGCTGGTGAAAACGACCCTGGACGGCCGCAAGGTGGAGGTCATCGGCCTCGCCATCTGCCTCGACGGGCGGTTGGAGGCGGTGGAACTGACGGACGTGAACGAGCACCCCATGCGCCGCGCCATCCGGGCGACGGCGCCGGAAGCCACCCACATGGCCGGCCGTCTGGCGCTGACGAAGGATGAGGTGCAGATCGTGCGCTCCGCTCTGAATGATGCCGAGACCCGCATGCTGGCGGATCCGGTGGCCATCAATGAGCGCTTCCGCCTCGCCGCCATGCGCAAGGCGCGCGAAGAAGGCATCGAATAGCCGCCGCATCGCGGCCGCAGGACGCCAGATCCCTCCGCCAACGCGCGGATGGGGACGGCGCGGTTGTGACAACTTGTCTTCCCTTCGGTCCCGTCACATTCTGCACCATGCGCGAAGCCTGTTTCGCGCGGGAGGGGCCGGGTCGGGCGCATGCGCCGGGCCATTCGGTGCCGCCGAAGTGCGGGAGCGTGTGTTGAGCGACAAGACCCTTGATGTGGCCGCCGGCGCCGATTGCCCGCACTGCCGTGACATTTCCCATCTCGTGAACGGCGTGAAGCGCTTCAAGGCCCGCTTCTATGAGGAAGCGCCGGGCCTCATGCAGCGCCTCGTATCCGAGGGCCAGTCGCCCGCGACCCTGATGATCTCCTGCTCGGATTCGCGCGTGGACCCGGCCATTCTCGCCGGCGCGGAGCCGGGCGAGCTGTTCGTGGTGCGCAACGTCGCCAACCTCGTGCCCGCCTATGCGCCCGACGACGGCCTGCACGGCACGGGCGCCGCGCTGGAATATGCGGTGCGCGACCTCAAGGTGGACCACATCGTGGTGCTGGGCCATGCCCATTGCGGGGGCATCAAGGCCATGCTCTCCACCGCCGGCGGCGAGCGCCCGCCGCGTGAGTTCGTCACCCCCTGGGTGGAGATGGCGCTCAATGCCAGCCGCCTCCACATTCCCGACGAGACCACGGAAGAGGGCCAGCGGCAGATGCCGCTGGACCATCTCAAGACCGTGCCCTTCCTGGCCGAGCGCGCCTCCATTCTTGGCTCGCTGGACAATCTGATGACCTACCCCTGGGTGCGGGAGCGCGTGGAGGCGGGCACGCTGGCCCTGCACGGCTGGTGGTTCGACCTCGACAGCGGCGACCTCTGGACCACCGATGCCCCCGGTCAGCCCCTCATGCCCGTGCTTTAGGACGGGTGCTGCGCGGCAACCGTCGACGATTGCGCGCAGCAGGTGGCGGAAAGCGGAATATTCCTTCAACATCATTGCATTGCGAGCTATTTTTAAAAGTCTGGTTCAAGCTTGGAGTGCGGCTTCTGGGAGGTTGAAGGGTAGGGCATGCGCAAGCCGGACAGTCTGGTCTATGGCGTCGGCGACCTGCCGCCGGCGCGGGTGGCGCTGCTGGTGGCGGTGCAGCAGGTGGCTTTCCTGTCCGCCCTTCTGGGCGTGCCGGGGCTCGCCGTCATCAGCCTCGGGCTGGACGATGCGCAATTCCTGAATCTGGCCGCCACCACCCTGTTCTGCTCCGGCTTCGTGCTGCTGCTGCAGGGTTGGGGCCGCTTCGGCATCGGTGCCGGCCTGTTCTATCCGCTCCAGTGCACCACGGCGGCGCTGCCGGCCATCGTCTATGCGTCCACCTCGGGCCTCAGCCTCGCCACCAGCTTCACCATGGTGGCGGTGGTGGGGGTGTTCCAGCTCGGCTTCTCCTTCCTGATCACGCGCCTGCGCGGCATCTTCACGGTGGAGGTGGCGGGGCTGGCGGTGTTCCTCATCGGCGTCGGGCTCGGCCAGCAGGGACTGGTGCTGGTGCTCGACGTGTCGGCGGGCGGCGGGCAGGGGGCGACGCAGGGCGCGCCCACTCACCTTGCCATCGCGGCCCTGACGCTCTTCACCCTCGTCATCCTGCACATCTATGTGCGCAGCCGCCTGCGCCTGTTCACCAATCTGATCGGTCTGGGCATCGGGCTCATCGCCAGCATCCTGGCCGGCCAACTCGATCCGCGTCATCTCAAGCTGTTCACCGAGGCGCCGCTGTTCGATTTCCCCCGCCCGCCTCTGTTCGGCTGGGATTTCAGCGTGGGGGCCATCATTCCCTTCGCGGTCACGGGCATCCTGCTGTCGCTCACCTCCATGGGCGTGCAGACCATCGCCCAGCGCAACAATGACCGCGACTGGAAGGCGCCGGACCTGCCGTCCATCGGCCGGGGCCTGCGCGCCGAGGGGCTGATGCACCTCCTCGCCGCCTTCCTGAATGCCCTGCCGCTGGTGGCCTCGGGCGGCGCGGTGGCGCTGGCGGCGGCCTCCGGCTGCACCGCCCGCGTGCTCGCCTTCTGGACCGGCGGGCTGCTGATCCTGTTCTCGCTCATGCCCAAGATCATGGGCTTCTGGCTGCTGCTCCCCAATGCCGTCACCGGCGCCATGTTCCTGTTTCTCGCCACCTTCACCACGCTGAACGGCGTGACGCTGGTGGCGAGCCGGGTCATGGATGCGCGCAAGGTGGTGGCCATCGGCATGGGCTTCGTTACCGCCATCGCCTATGAGCCCATGCGGCACGTGATCGAGGGACAGGCGCCGCAGCTCCGGCTGTTCACCTTCTCCTCCTTCGCCGTCTCGCTGCTGGTGACGGTGGCGCTGCTGGCGCTGTTCCGCATCGGCGTGACGCGCCGGGTGGTGAGGCGCTTCCCCGCCAGCGGGGCGAGCCATGACGAGGTGGCCAATTATATCGAGGCCGAGGGCGGGCGCTGGGGCGCGCGGGTGGATGTGGTGCAGCGCGCCGCCCATGTGGCGTGGCAGGCGCTGGACCTCATCGGCCGCGACTATGTGGATCCGGACAAGCCGCAGATCGAGGTGACGACGCGCCACAACGACATCCTGCTGGATGTGATCCTGCGCTATGAGGGCACGGCGCCCGCGCTCGCCCGCCGCCCGCCCACGGCGGAGGAACTGGTGGAACAGCCGGAGCTGGCGGCCCAGCTCACCGGCTATCTGCTCACGCGCCTCGCGCCCGATCTGCGCATCCAGCGCGTGGGCAGCCAGTGGGAAATCGCTTTCCGCCTGCCGGTGTGAGGGGCGGGCGCCTGCTGTCCCGCCTTGCCTGCCGCCACCAATTCCGCCGCGATCGGCCGTCATGAGCCGCCCGGCAGGTGCGTTCCCGCGCCTGCCGCCCCGGCCGGAACGGCCGCGCTCCAGCAGCGTTCCCAAAGGGGAGGGCGATGTATGACTGGCAGGCGGAGCGTGCATGGCGACACGACGGGACGTGATCCGGGATGCGATTCTGGGCGGGCTTGGAGCGATGGCGGCGGGTGGTCTCGGCGGCGCGCAGATGGCTCTGGCGCAGGACACGCCGCGCCCGCCCGGCCACGGCGTGCAGCTGCCCCGCATGCCGGTACTGCATGTGCCGGCCCGCGATCTGCCTTCACCGCCCCATCTCAACCCGGTGGACCGGGACAAGATCGCCCGTCCCATTCCCGATCCCATGGCCTTTCCCCATCGCGGCGATGTCGCCGCGTGGCGTACGCTGGTGCGCGGGGGGGATCATCTGCTGATGGAGAAGGCGCAGGCGGTGCTCGCCGCCGCCCCGCCCGCCACCGTCCGCGAGGTGACGGCGGGCAGCGCGCGGGTGTTCGTCATCGAGCCGCAGCAGAAGACCCTGCCGGCGGATGCGGTGATCCTCGACATCCATGGCGGGGCGCTGATCTTCGGCGGCGGGGATCTGTGCCGGGATCTGGCGCGGGGCATCGCCGCCGCCTATGGCGCGACCGTCTGGGCGGTGGACTATCGCATGCCGCCCGATCATCCCTATCCGGCCGGTCTCGACGACTGCGTGGCCGCCTACAGGGCGCTGCTTGAGGCGTATCGTCCGGAACGCATCGTGCTGAAGGGAGATTCCGCCGGAGGCAATCTTGCCGCCGCCCTTCTGCTGCGCATCCGCGATGCCGGCCTGCCCATGCCCGCCGGCTGCCTGCTGTTCTCGCCCGAGCTGGACCTTACCGAGACCGGCGACAGTTTCCGCGCCAATCTCGGCATTGATCCGCTCGGCAGCCTGCTGCCGGTGAACCTGCTCTATGCCGGTACGCACCCTCTGGTGGACCCTTATGTGTCGCCCATCTTCGCCCGCGTGGAGGGCTTCCCGCCGACGCTTCTGGTGACGGGCACGCGCGACATCTTCCTCTCCAATTCCGTGCGCCTGCACCGTTCGCTACGCGATGCCGGCGTCTATGCAGAACTGCATGTGATGGAGGCAATCCCGCACGGCGGTTATTCCCCCGGCACGCCGGAGGCTGAAGCGCAGATGGTGGACGTGCGGCGCTTCCTGACCACCGCGCTGACGCCGCGCGAGGAGAGGGGGCGGGCGCTGTCATTGTGATGGGTTGCGAGACGCGGGGCCAGGCTGCATCCTCGCCGGAAACTTCCGTTTCACCGCTGGCCTGCTCCCTCAAGTCGCGCCAACCGCGGGTGGACGTTGCCTGTGGGGGGCTGTCGTGACCGCCAAACTGATGCGCCTGATCAGCGATCTGCCGGCTTCAAGCCGGCGCGTGGAGCTGTGTTACAACCACGCCAAGACGCTCTGCTGGCTACAGCTCACCAATACGGAATTCATCGTTGACCGGCGGGGGCCGGGTTTCGTCGCGGCGCTGATCGGCGCCTATGCGACGCCCGCCGGCTGGAAGACCATGGACCCCGAGACGGCCAACCTCAATCGGGATGTGACGCTGACATTCGGCGACACCATCTGCGAGCGGGTGGGGCTGTTCCAGCGTGCCGTAGCGCGCAGTTGGGCGGGCTTCAGCCATGCCACCGCCCATCGCTATGCCAAGGGGCTCACCTTCGGCCGTGACCTCTCCAGCCCCAGCTTTGTCATGCAGGCCCTTCGGACCGGCTTCGAGGCGATCGGCCTTTACGTCCCGGCCTACAAGGGGACGCGAAATGTCGGTTTCTCGGTGGACGACGCCATCGCCTATCTGCAGGCGCGCGCCCGCAACGTGCCGGTGCCGATCACCGATGCCGCGTTGCATGAATTCGTGCGGGTGGGGCCGGACCCGGCTGGCAGTGTAACTGAAGATCATGTGATCAGGAGTAATCCGGGCGACACGCGCGACATTCCGGCTATCCGCAGTAACCGGATGCTCAACGATGATGGCAAGCTGGCCTATGTCACGGAGCGCGAGGGTATCAAGCTGGAGCGCCTGATCGGCTATGGCTTTCTTGGCGATACCCGCCCGCCGAATGCGATCCGCGAGGCGGGCGGTTTCAACCCTGATCGCGTGCTGGGGGCGAGTATCGCGGCCAAGAGTGCGAAAGACAGGGAAGAGGCGATGACGCACCATCGCCTGATCGAGGGGCAGTTCGCGGGCGGCTACGTCTCGCTCACGAAGTCCGTCGGGCTAGCCAAGGGTTACGGCATCGAGCTGAACGGTCTGGCCGGGATGACTGGTCCGGCCGGCGTGGCCGGTCGGCGGTCCGGCTGGGTCTATGCCTGCTTTGTGGAAGGCGGTTTCAATATTGCGAAGACGGACCAAAACCGGCTTTCTCCCGCTTCGTTCAATGAACAGGTGCTCTCCATGCCGGGCAAGCTGGACTGGGACGACGTCGTCGCTTGCCGCCGTGTCAGCAGGCATGGCACTTTCAAGGGTGATCTCTTCATCAAGCGCAGCTTCTACCTGCAGGATCCCGACGCCTGCATCAAGGTTTTCGAGCTGTTGAGCGGGAGATCACAGGGAGCGATGCCGGTGAAGGCGCCCCAGCCGAAGCAGCCTCCGATGACACCGTCCATCTTCCTGAAGAAAATGTTCCAGAAATAGGTCGGAACCCGCATGCGGGGCGCCCGGCCCGCCGGACGCGAGCGGGCAGGTTCTCGAAATTGGGGGCGCGGTGCCCCCCGCCCCCTCACCAGCACGCCTTCTCGATCCAGTCCGCGACCTTCTCCGCCACCTGTTGTTCCTGCCCGGTGTAGAAGTGGTCGCAATCGGGCAGCACCCAGGTCTCGCAACGGGCGAGGCTCGCAGCGTTGGCGCGTTCCGCATAGGCCTCGGTCGGATAGCCCACGGGGCTCTCCTTGTCGCCGCGCAGATAGAGGGTGGGGCAGCGCACCCGTGCCGCATTCTCCAGCGTGTCCGGCGTGTTGTGTGCGCGATCAAGAAGGCTCTCGGCCGAGATCACCCACCACCAGTCGGGCAGCAGCATCAGTTCGCGGCCACGTCCCTCCGCCACCATGTGTTCCGCCCGCGCGAGGAGTTCCGGCAGGCGGTCCTGCGCCAGCAGGCCGAGGCGGCTCATCTCCACCACATTGGTGGTGCCGCCGGAATGGGCGGACATCATCACCAGCGCGCGGGGCGAGCCGTAATCGTCGCCGCAATGCTGCGCCGCCAGCATGCCGCCGTTGGAATGGCCGATGATGATCGGGCGCTCAAAGCCGCGCGCCGCGAGGAAGTCGGATGCCGCGCGATTGTCGGCGATGCTCTCGTGCGCCAGCTGGAACGAGCCGCCGCCGATGTTGCGCCCGTCCAGCGAGGTAATCATCTCATGGCCGCGCCGGTTGAAGGCGAGACAGGCAATGCCGCGCCTGAGCAGAACCTGCGGCAGGAAGCGGCTGGGGCCGGTGTAGAAATTGTGGCAATTGCCGTGGAACAGCAGCGCCGCCGCGCGGATCTCGCCCGCGTCCGGTGTGTAGAAGAGCCCATCCAGCGGCTCGGCGACGGTGGGGATGGAGACCAGTTCGAGCGGCATGGCGGGAAATCTTCTCGGAACGCGACGCGGTCCTGAGAGGATTGCATGCAATTAAGTTGCCGTCTGCCCCTCGATCGGCATGCGCGTAGCGCTTGGCCTTTCTCAGAGCCCGTTTGGGACATCGGCGGCAGAGGGCCGTCGCGGGATTTTCGGTGATCCGGCAGGAGAAAATGCAGCCCCGATGCCGCGCATCGGGGCAAGTTCGCGACGCACCGGGCGCCGGAAAGACCCGGCGGACCGACCCGTCCGACTTTTCCAAGCGGGCTCTAGAGCATGTCCGGCTTTGATTGCTCCGCAATCCAAGCCGCAAGACATTCTCTATCAAAGACTTGGAGTGTTTCAGTGTTTCCATGAAACACTGAAACACTCCAAGTCCATGGTTGCGTCCGGCGGCCCGATCAGCCGCCCGGCTCCGCCGCCCTGTTGGTGCGCACGCGCAGGCCGTTGACGACCATCTTGTGGGGATACTTCTGCTGCACCGCCGTCACCACCACGGCCATGCTGGTCAGGGGATTGGGTACGTCGGCATTGGCGGGCATTTCCGCCGGCTGTCCGGCAGCGGGGGAGAGCGCCACCACCGTGCCGCCGCCGTCATGCCGCCAGATCACGGTATCTGTGCTCCGCTCGCGAATCTCGAACGTGCCCACCCGATAGCTGCCGTCGGGCTGTGCCACATGCAACTGGCCGCTCACCTCATGGGTGTCCCGGCAGGTCCAGGCCCAGGCCACATATTCCAGATAGAGCGGGAAATGGTTGGTGAAATCCCGCGTGCCCGCCACCACTTCGCTGGCGATCTCGATGCCATCGCGCAGGCGATCGATCTCGCTCGCCCCGATGGTGGCGGCAAGCGCCTGCCGCTGGGCGACGAGGAAGCGCTCGCCATCCCGTTGCAGGTTCAGGTCGTGCCTGTGACGCGCGATCTGGCGCACCATGTGGCCGATGTCCGGGCCGGGCGCGATGAGCGCGCGTAGCTGGGGCGATCCGGCCCGCTCGATGCGCTCCATCAGGCCGGGCGTATGGGGGTGGCTTGTCCGCGTGCCATTCTGCCCGTCGGGGGCAGCGGGGACGGTTTCCGTGTCGGGCGCCGGGCTGTCGGGCTCGGAAATGTCGGGTGCATGGGCGGCCTGCCAGGCGCGAGCGTCCGGGCCGGGGGCGGGGCGGGGGCGCTCAGCCGGAGTGGGGTTCGCGCAGGAGAGCCTCGGCGGCGCCGAAGGTTCCACCCGTGCCAGCCAAGCGGCGGTGCCGACGCTGGCGCCCTGCCGGTAGGCCGGGCTGGCATCGGCCCGCATCCTGCCCGGTGCGGTGATGCGCGGTCGCTCATTGATCGTCTGATTGACCCGGTTCCGCTCCAGCCGCGCCAGCTCCCGGCCCTCCTGCTCGTGCCGGGCCTGATCGTCACGGGCCTGCGCATCGCGGACATCGTTGATGACCCGCTCCAGCGTCGTCGCGCCCGATGCGTCGGCCGACGCGGTCGCGCCATTGCCGGCGGCATCATGCGGGGTCGGGATGCCGCCTGAGGCGGGGGTGTTCGGGTGTCCCAAGCGCGAGGCCATCTCGCCCTCCTGCAAGGCGGTGCTTCAGCGGGTGCGTCATGCTCTCCTGCCGGCGCAGGCACCGGCGCCTGTGGGGCAGGTGCCGGGCGTCCGTCGGGTTCAGGAGGGACTGCGGATTATGATGTCGAACCGAGGAAGAAAGTACCCATGTACGGCATGAAAGCGTGGCCGCTGGCAGTTGTCAAATGATGCGCGAAAGGCGTGCAACTATAGTTTGAAATATAAAATGCATCGCGAGCGATGTGATCTGTGTTCCTGAAAGCATTGCGAGAAATGTAACCAGATGATCGCGCGTGGCCGGCCGCGTCCATCTGTCCGCGCGGCTGTACGGTCCATCCGTGTGCCATCCGGCGCTGTCACGTTGGGAATGTCCGGCGGGCGCCGTTTCGCGCGTGTGCGCTTCAAGGGCCATCCGTGTGCCATGCGGGATGATACAGGGACAGGTGTGGATCTCAGCCGGTGGTGGCGGGCTCCGGCCGGGGCGGGGCCTTGACCATCCGGCGCGCGATGCGGGCGGCGAAGACCTTGGCGGGCCGCTCGAACAGGTCGCCATGCTGGGCCCTAGCCGCCTTCACCAGACGCCGCTGCAAGGTGCGGCTGGCGGCGGCCACATCCGACATGAGCGCCTCGTGGTGGGTGCCCAGCGCCTCCGCCAGGATCGGCCTGAGCGCTTCCAGATCCTGATGAATTCCGAGGATGTCGCGCAGCCTCTGGGCCTTGCGGGCGCGCTTGCGGCCGGCCCCCGCGACGTCCGCCAGAAAGGCCATCTGGTAGCGATGCGTCACCACCGCCTTGCGCAGTTCGTGCAGCGTCTGCGCCTGGCTGAAGTCGGGCTTTGTCCGGGCGCGCCGGTAGCCCTTGGCAAGGCCCGCCGCCACATCCGTCTCCCGTGCCGCCGCCCCCACCGGGCCGGCGAGCGAAGTCCTTGCCCGTTCAAGGAAATCCGTCACCTCGCGGCGATGATCGGCGGGTTCCGCGGCGGCGCTCGGCACCTCGGTCAGCACCTGCTGCGCCCGCTCCGCCTGCCCGCTGTCCAGCAGGCCGGCATGGCTGAGCGCTTCCAGCGCATCCAGCGCCGCCTGCCGGTCTCGCGCCTCGGACAGCTGCCGCGCCGTGGCGGCGGCATCCCGCCGGGCCGCCTTGGCCTCCGGGCCGGGCACCAGACGCAGCAAGGCGCGATAGTCCTTCAGCGCCTTGCGCACCTCATGCACCATCTCCGCCGGCCCATCTGCCCCAAGCGCCTCGGCCGCCTGATCGAGCCGGGCGGTCAGGGCCTCGGCCAGCGCTGCGCCCATGTCGGCCGCAATGCGTGCGGCCAGGGTTTCGCTGGGCGACAGGTCCACTTCAGGGGGAGGGCTTGCGATATCCATGGCCCAAGTGTGCCATATCGCAGGCGTTTCGTCCCCCTGCCGATCAGCGCGGGCCGGTCCTTCCGGCAACCGAGCGGGCGGCGAGGGCGGCAAGAGCAGCCTTGAGCAGGTCGCCCGGAATGAAGATGAGCGAGCCGATCAGCACCTTGTCCACCGGCACCCGCGCGATGGCGGAAAAGACGGGAATGCCAATCAGATAGACGATGCCGATGCCGCCGATCACCGCCGCCGCGAAGCCGCGCAGGAGTGCCGGGCCGGGCAGGCGGGTGGCGAGCCAGCCGGTCACGAACGCCCCGGCCACATAGCCAAGGAGATAGCCGGCCGTGGGCTGAAAGAAGACGCCCGAGCCGCCGCGCCCACCGGAGAGCAAGGGCGCCCCGAGCGCCACCACCAGCAGGAACAGGGCCACCGAAAGCGCACCATCCCGCCCGCCGAGGATGAGGCCGGCCAGCATGACGCCGAGGCTCTGGGCGGTGACGGGGACGCCTGCGGCGATGGGAATATGGAGCGGCGGCACGAGACCCAGGACGCCCATCAGGGCCGCGAACAGGGCGATGCGCACCAGGGAGCGGGTTTCGAGGGTGGCCCCGTGTGTCACCGGCAGGATCCTTCGTGTGTTCAGGCCCAAGGCATTGCCGGGGCAGGAAATTTGCGATCGCCGGATCTGGCGCTCAGCGGCTGTGTTCGTCCCCGACCTTCGGAGGGGGCGGGGCGCTGGCTTCATGCCGTCCGAAGCCGCGCGCGTCCAGTGCCTCGGCCACCTGATCGGCCAGCCGCAACGTGTGAGCGAGGAAACCGGGCAGCAGCGAGAAGGAGGGGCGGCGGGTGCTGCGGGCACGCCACGCCTCCTCCCGACCGCGCCATGCGGCCAGCAGCACCGGCACGAAGCGGATCACCAGCGCCACCGCCAGCGCCAGCTTTCGGGGCGAGACGCCGAAGCGCCTGAGGGGCGCCAGCAGCCGCTCCAGCACGGCCATCATGTCTTCCAGCGCGGTGGAGAGGGTGACGAGATCGGCCAGCAGCACCATGAGCAGGACGCGCACCGTCACCGCGATGCCGTCCATAAGCCCGGCGGGGGTCCAGCCACCGGCCCAGGCCTGGAGCAGGAGCATGAATGCCAGCACCGGCGCCAGCGGCCGCAGCAGGGTCAGGCGGGCCAGCGCCCGCCGGCCGAGGGCGGCATAGGCCAGCAGAACCAAGGCAAGGCCGAAAACCAGCAGTGGCAGGCTTTTGGCCGGCAGAAGGGCGATGGAGGCCAGTGCCAGCGCCGCCAGCTTCACGCCCGCCGGCAGGCGATGCAGCGGCGAGCGACCGGGCAGATAGCCGGACATCATGGCAGAGCGGCCTCCGCGGCTGCGGCGGCGCGCGCCATCTCATGGGCGCGATAGCGCGGCAGCACGTCAGCCGGCGTGCCGTCGGCGACGACTATGCCGGCTTCCAGCCACAGGATGCGGTCGAAATCGGCAAGCAGATCAAGGTCGTGGCTTGCCATGAGAATCTGTTGGGGCAGCCGGGCGAGGCGGGCCAGCAAGGCGAGGCGGGTGGCAAGGTCGAGGCTTGCCAGGGGTTCGTCCATGGCGAGGATGGGCGGGGCAGGGGCAATGGCGGCGAGGATGCAGACCAACTGCTTCTGCCCCTCCGACAATTCCTCCACCGCCCGTTCCCCCCAGCCGGCGCAGCCATGGGCGGCCAGCAGGGCGTCGGCCTGCGCGCGGGCTTCCGCGCGGGCGAGGCCCTGCTCGGCCAGCCCGAAGGCGATTTCCTCCCGCACGGTGGGAAACAGGATCTGGTGTTCCACATTCTGGAACACGAAGCCGACCCGGCCGGGCAGATCGCGCCTGTGTTTGCGGGCATCGAGGTCGGCGACGGTGATGTCTCCGCGCGCCGGGGTGATGAGGCCGTTCAGCAGCCGCAGCAGGCTGCTCTTGCCGGAGCCGTTGGCGCCCACGAGGCCGATGCGCCGTTCCGTGAGGGTAAGGCTGAGGCCCCGGAACAGCGGCGTCTGCCCGCGATCCAGCCACACGTCGCTGAGTACGATCCCGCCCGCTTCGCCCGGGGCCGGGGCGGGTCCTGACCGCTGCATCATGTCGGAAAGCGCCTCATGCCGCCCCATCGCAGCCTTTGCTCGGACACGCAAGTGAGGTCGGCCATTTCGGTCCCTTCCGCCTTTGGTCCGGCTGGGATGTGGAAAGGCGCGGCTATGCGGTCCGGTCGCACCATGGACCTCTTCCAGCCTGATTGATTTCGCCCCGCGCGAGGCGCATAAAGCGACAATCAAATCGTTTGAAATGGCGCCGCAAAAGACGCCGTCGCAGGGAGAAAGCCATGTCGGGTCAAGGGGATCAGCCGGAGAAGCACGGCCGCAAGCTGCGTTCGCAGCTCTGGTTCGACAATCCCGACAATCCGGGCATGACCGCGCTCTATCTGGAACGCTACCTCAACTTCGGGCTCACCCGCGCCGAACTCCAGTCCGGCAAGCCGATCATCGGCATCGCCCAGACCGGCTCCGACCTCTCGCCCTGCAACCGCCATCACCTCGACCTCGCCAAGCGCGTGCGCGAGGGCATCAATGCCATGGGTGGCATCGCTTTCGAATTTCCGGTCCATCCTATCCAGGAAACCGGCAAGCGCCCCACGGCGGCGCTGGATCGCAATCTGGCCTATCTCGGCCTCGTGGAGGTGCTCTACGGCTATCCGCTGGACGGAGTGGTGCTGACCACCGGCTGCGACAAGACCACGCCCGCCTGCATCATGGCGGCGGCCACCGTGAACATTCCGGCCATCGTGCTCTCCGGCGGGCCGATGCTGAACGGCTGGTGGAACGGCGAACGCACCGGCTCCGGCACCGTGGTGTGGAAGGCCCGTGCCCAGCATGCGGCGGGCGAGATCGACTACGACACCTTCATGGACATCGTGGCCTCCTCGGCGCCGTCCGTGGGCCATTGCAACACCATGGGCACCGCCTCCACCATGAACGGCCTCGCCGAGGCGCTGGGCATGTCCCTGCCGGGCTGCGCGGCCATTCCCGCGCCCTATCGCGAGCGCGGGCAGATCGCCTATGAGACCGGCCGGCGGGCGGTGGAGATCGTGTGGGAGGACCTGAAACCCTCCGACATCCTGACCCGCGAAGCCTTTGAGAACGCCATCCGCGTGAATTCGGCCATCGGCGGTTCCACCAACGCTCCCATCCACCTCAACGCCATCGCCCGCCATGTGGGCGTTCCGCTGACCGTGGACGACTGGCAGGATGTGGGTCTCGACATTCCGCTGCTGGTGAACCTCCAGCCGGCCGGCGCCTATCTGGGCGAGGAATTCCACCGGGCGGGCGGTATTCCCGCCGTGGTAGCCGAGCTGATCGCGGAGGGCAAGATCCATGAGGGCGCCCTCACCGTGAACGGGCGCAGCATGGGCGAGAACTGCAAGGGCAAGATCTCGTGGGACCGCGAGGTCATCCGCCCCTATTCCGACCCCATGAAGGAGGCGGCCGGCTTCCTCGTGCTGCGTGGAAACCTGTTCAACAACGCGATCATGAAGACCAGCGTGATCTCGCAGGAATTCCATGACCGCTTCCTGTCCAACCCCGACGATCCCAATGCCTTCGAGGGCCGGGCGGTGGTGTTCGAGGGGCCGGAGGACTATCACCACCGCATCGACGACGCCTCGCTGGGCATCGACGAATACACGCTGCTCTTCATTCGCGGCACCGGTCCGTTGGGATATCCCGGCGGCGCCGAGGTGGTGAACATGCAGCCGCCGGCGGCGCTGCTGAAGAAGGGCATCAATGCGTTGCCCTGCATCGGTGACGGCCGCCAGTCCGGCACTTCGGGCTCGCCCTCCATTCTGAACGCCTCGCCGGAAGCGGCGGCGGGCGGTGGCCTGTCGCTGCTGAAGACCGGCGACCGTGTGCGCATCGACCTGTTGAAGGGCACGGCCGACATCCTCATTTCCGACGCCGAGCTGAACCAGCGGCGGGCGGACATGCAGGCCCATGGCGGCTTCCCCATGCCGCAGAGCCAGACCCCGTGGCAGGAGATCCAGCGCTCCATGGTCGAGCAGTTCGACGAGGGCATGGTCCTGAAGCCCGCCGTGAAGTATCAGCGGGTTGCGCAGACGATGGGCGTTCCGCGCGACAACCACTAGTGCCGTTCCGGCAGGCGCGCGTTGGCGCGCCTGCACCCCCGGAAGAGCGGCCAACCAGAGGCTGGAGCGTTCCGATTTAGTCAGACGGCCGGATGCGCTTCAGGTTTCCGCCATGTCCCAGACGACTTCCCCCGGCATCGGCCCGCAGGGCGAACCCGTGACCGGCGGCCCCGCGCGGCCGCCGGAGCGCGTGACGCTGGAGGGCCGGCACATCGACGTGCGGCCCTTCGACGTGGACCTGCACGCCGCCGACCTGTTCGCCGCCTCCCATGGCAGCGCAGCGCGCGATGCCCTGTGGGACTATCTGTCCGTACCGCCCTTCAAGGATCTCGATGCCTTCCGCGCCTCCTATGCCGAGGCGGCGAAGAAGGACGATCCGCTCATGTTCGCGCTGGTGGACAAAGCCAGCGGCAAGGCGGTGGGCCATGCCACCTACATGCGCATCGAGCCGAAGCAGCGGGTGATCGAGGTGGGCAACATCCTCTACACCCCCTCCCTCCAGCGCAGCCCGGCGGCGACGGAGGCCATGTATCTCATGGCTCGCCACGCCTTCGAGGATCTCGGCTACCGGCGCTATGAGTGGAAGTGCAACGCGCTCAACCTGCCGTCGCGCCGGGCGGCAGATCGGCTGGGTTTCACCTATGAGGGGCTTTTTCGCCAGCACATGATCGTCAAGGGCCAGAACCGGGACACCGCCTGGTTCTCGCTGCTGGACCACGAATGGCCGCACGCCAAGGCGGCTTTCGAGGCGTGGCTGGCGCCGGAGAATTTCGAACAGGACGGCACGCAGAAGCGCCGCTTGCAGGATTTCAGAACAAAATAGGAGAAGGAAACGCCATGACGGGACGTTTGGAGGGCAAGACCGCCCTCGTGACCGCAGCGGGGCAGGGTATCGGCCGGGCCATCGCGGAAGCCTATGTGCGCGAAGGCGCCCGCGTGATCGCCACCGATCTCGATGCGGGCAAGCTCAAGGGGCTGGAGGGGGCGGACCTGCGCGCCCTCGACGTTCTCAGCACGGACGCGGTGAACGCGCTGGCCAAGGACATCGGGGCAGTCGATATCCTGTCCAACAATGCCGGCTATGTGCATCAGGGCTCGATCCTTGAAACCTCCCAGAAGGACTGGGATTTCTCCTTCGATCTCAACGTCACCTCGCTCCACCGCACCATCTCGGCCTTCCTGCCGGGCATGCTGGAGAAGGGCGGCGGCTCCATCGTGAACATCGCCTCGGCGGCTTCCTCCATTCGCGGCGTGCCGAACCGCTATGTGTACGGCACCACCAAGGCGGCGGTGATCGGCCTCACCAAGTCCATCGCGGCGGATTTCATCCTGAAGGGCGTGCGCGCCAACGCCATCTGCCCCGGCACCATCCAGTCGCCCAGCCTCGACGAGCGTATCGCCGCCGTGGCGGCAGAGACGGGCCGCACGCTGGATCAGGTCCGCGCCGATTTCGTGGGCCGCCAGCCCATGGGGCGCCTCGGCAAGGCGGAGGAGATCGCCGCGTTGGCGGTTTATCTCGGCAGCGACGAGAGCGCTTTCACCACCGGCCAGATCCACATCATCGACGGCGGCTGGGTGCTCTGAGCGCCTACTGAACTGTCGTAATTCGCTGATCCTGAAGCGGTTCCTGTCCTCCCGGCGCCACGGGTTCCCTCTCCCGCTTGCGGGGGAGGGGTACGGAGGGGGCAGGGGCGCGTCATCGAAGCGACGCCGCAGCGGACGGAGAGCATTTCCGCGCTGCGCGCGGCCCCCTCCCAACCCTCCCCCGCAAGCGGGAGAGGGCTTTTCCCGTTCATCAGACCAGCCCGCCCACCCAACGAGGCGCGGCAGCATTCTGTCTCAACGACACAGATCAAGGGAGAAACGCATGCGCATACTCGTCATCGGCGGGGCCGGCATGGTCGGTCGCAAGCTGATCGAACGCCTCGCCAAGGAGGGGCGGCTCGGCGGCACGCCCATCACCGCCCTCACGGCCCACGACGTGGTTGCCCCCGCCCGCATCGAGGCCCCGTTCCCCATCGAGACGCGGGTATCGGACATCTCCGTGCCCGGCGAAGCCGAGGCGCTGATCGCGGATCGGCCGGATATCATCTTCCACCTCGCGGCCATCGTGTCGGGCGAGGCGGAAGCGGACTTCGAGAAGGGCTACCGCATCAATCTCGATGGTACGCGCTATCTGTTCGATGCCGTGCGGGCGGTGGAGGGCTATGTGCCCCGCCTCGTCTTCACCTCCTCGCTGGCGGTGTTCGGCGCGCCCTATCCCGAAACACCCATCGAGGATGATTTCTTCCTCACCCCGCTGACCTCCTACGGCACACAGAAGGCCATGGGCGAGTTGCTGCTGGCGGACTATTCCCGGCGCGGCTTCTTCGACGGCATCGGCATCCGCCTGCCCACCATCTGCGTGCGGCCGGGCAAGCCCAACAAGGCGGCCTCGGGCTTCTTCTCCGGCATCATCCGTGAGCCGCTGGCAGGGCAGGAGGCGATCCTGCCCGTCTCCGAGGATGTGGTGCACTGGCATGCCTCGCCGCGCGCGGCGGTCGGCTTCCTCATCCATGCCGCGACGCTCGACACCGCGCCGCTGGGCGCCCGCCGTTCGCTCAGCATGCCCGGTACGGCAGCGAGCGTAGGCGAGCAGATCGAGGCGCTGCGCAAGGTGGCGGGCGACAAGGTGGTGGCGCGCATCCGCCGCGAGCCCGACCCGGTGGTGGCGAAGATCGTCAATGGCTGGCCGCGCACCTTCAATCCGGAACGCTCGACCGCGCTGGGCTTCAAGGCCGAAAGCTCGTTCGAGGAGATCATCCGTATCCACATCGCCGACGAACTGGGCGGCAAGATCGTGGATTGAAAAGAGCGAGGGCGCGGCACGGAAAGGTCCGGTGCCGCGCCATTCTCAGGCAGCGAAGGCCGCCGGCTCCGTGCGGGCCGCAGCGAGGGCGGCGATGCCGTCGCGCAGGCGCGGCAGCAGCGAACGGTAGAGCTGTCGCCGCCGGCGCGGATCGCTGACGGCGCTGGGGTCTTCCAGCGTCCAGGTTTCCACCGGCAGCCGGGCGACGCCGGTCATGCGCTCGATGCGCGGCGCCGCATCGCCCACCAGCGAGACCACGAGGTCGATCCGGGGTGCGCCGGAAAAGCCGAACAGTTCAAGCGGCTTGGACGACAGACCGTCAGAGGGGATGCCTTCCCGGTCGAGGCAGTCCACCAGCACGCTGTCCACTTCCCCGCTGCCGTGAATGCCGGCGCTGAAGGCCCTGATCTGCCTGTGGGCATGGTTGACCATGGCCTCGGCCAGCAGGCTGAGGCCGGAATTGTCCCGGCAGGCGAACAGGATGGATGGGCGCTGCGGAATGTGCGCCAGCGCCTGTGCCGCTTCGCCTTCGGTGGGCGCTGGCGTTCGGGTGAGGGTCATGGAACAGGCCTCCTTCCGAGGAGCACGTCCGGCTTTGATTGCTCCGCAATCCAAGCCGCCAGACGTCCTCCATCCAAACATGAGAGGCGGATTCGCGGGTCAGATTGATGCAATCTGGCCCGATCCGGCTCTGTGCGCCGATGTCCCAGCCATGGACCTCCGGCGCGCCGCGGGACGGGTCATAGCCGTGTCGCCCGACGCCAGGATGACAGTCGCGTGGTCGTGAAAAGGCAGGGGGAAAGGGCGGGATTGCGGGGCAAACCCTGGCCGCACCGCGATCCATTAACCAATTTGCAAATCTTAAACGGGATGTATCCAGAAGCTGGCGCGAATCGTGATTCGCTGAACATGCGGTCTCCGCCGGCAGTGAATCGGAGGCTTTAATGGCGAAGAGCGAAGTTACGGGCGTCGAGGTCAGCCGGATCGCGGCGAAGGCGCTGCGGGATCCGGGGAGCGTGTCCCTGGACGAAATCAAGGTGCTGGCGGCCTCGGCCCTGACCCAGGCTCCGGCCAAGCCGAAGGCGGCTGTGGCTGCCAAGGCTCCCGCCAGCAAGGTGAGCGCGAAGGTGGCCCCGGCCCCGAAGGCGACCGCTGCCAAGAGCGCGGCTCCCAAGGCTGCTGCTCCGGCCAAGGCCGCAAAGGCCGCGAAGGCCGCTCCCAAGGCTGCTGCCGCCAAGGCCCCGGCTGCGAAGGCCGCTGCCCCCAAGAAGGCCGCCGCCAAGGCTGCCGCGCCGGTGAAGGCCGAGAAGGCTCCGGCCAAGGCTGCCGCTCCCAAGGCCGCTGCGCCCAAGGCTGCGAAAGCCGCCGCTGCCAAGCCGGCCGTTGCCAAGAAGGCTCCGGCCAAGGTTTCGCCGGCCAAGGTTGCTCCGGTGAAGACCGAGACTCCTGCCGCGAAGCCGGCCAAGGCCCCCAAGGCTGCCGCCGCGAAGACCGCGAAGGCGCCCGCCAAGGCTGCTGCCCCCAAGGCCGCTGCTCCGAAGGCTGCCGCGCCCAAGGCTGTGAAGGCCCCTAAGGCCGCCGCCAAGGCCGCGCCCGCCAAGGCTGCTGCTCCCGCTCCTGCCGCTGAAGCCGCGCCGGCCAAGGCCGCCGCGAAGCCGAAGGCTGCCCCCAAGGCTGCGGTGAAGGCGGCTGCGAAGCCCGCCAAGGCCCCGAAGGCCGCCAAGGCTGCGCCCGCTGCTGCTCCGGCTGCCGCCCCCGTGGAGGCGCCCGCCGCCGTGGTCGAGGCCGCCAAGGTTGAAGCCGCCAAGCCCGTGAAGGCCCCCAAGGCCAAGGCTGCTGCCAAGCCCGTGACCAAGCCGGCCGCCGCCAAGGTTGCCAAGCCTGTCACCAAGGTGGCTGCGCCGAAGACCAAGCCGGCCAAGAAGGCCTGATTTCAGGCCTGATTTCAGGCCTGACAGTTTCCGCCCCGCGCTCCGGCGCGGGGCACACAAAAAGAAACGCGCGCCCGAAAGGCGCGCGTTTTTCGTTTCCGTGACCATCTCCGGGGGGCCTGCGGTGCAGGCCCCGAAGCGCCGTCAGATCTGGCGTTCGACCATCATCTTCTTGATTTCGGCGATCGCCTTGGCCGGGTTCAGGCTCTTCGGGCAGGCCTGGGCGCAGTTCATGATGGTGTGGCAGCGATACAGGCGGAACGGATCCTCGAGATTGTCGAGGCGCGCGCCGGTGCGCTCGTCGCGGCTGTCCTTCAGCCAGCGGTTGGCCTGCAGCAGGGCCGCCGGGCCGAGATAGCGGTCGCCGTTCCACCAGTAGCTGGGGCAGGAGGTGGAGCAGCAGGCGCACAGGATGCACTCATAGAGGCCGTCCAGACGCTCGCGGTCTTCCTTCGACTGGCGCCACTCCTTCTCGGGGGCGGCCGTGTCGGTCTGCAGCCAGGGCTCGATGGAGGCGTGCTGGGCGTAGAAGCGGGTGAGATCGGGAACGAGATCCTTCACCACTTCCATGTGCGGCAGCGGGTAGATGTTCACCACTTCCTTCACCAGCACCTCGTCCATGCCCTTGGTGCAGGCCAGAGTGTTGGTGCCGCCGATGTTCATGGCGCAGGAGCCGCACACGCCCTCGCGGCAGGAGCGCCGGAAGGTCAGGGTCGGGTCGATGTGGTTCTTGATGTAGATGAGGCCATCGAGAACCATGGGGCCGCAGTTCTCGCGGTCCACGTAATAGGTGTCGATGGACGGGTTCTTCCCGTCATCCGGGTTCCAGCGATAGACCTTGAACTCCGTGACCTTCTTGGCGCCCTGAGGCTTCGGCCAGGTCTTTCCCTTGGTGATCTGAGAATTCTTCGGGAGTGTAAGCTCAACCATTGGTGCGGTCCCAATCACCGGCTGCGCCGGCTGTTCGCTGGAGCCGGCCGGGCGGGGCCGGCTCCGTGGGTCGTTTCAATTCAGCCAGGGGCTCAGTACACGCGCTTTTTGGGCTCGATGTACTGAATGTCGTTGGACAGGGTGTAGGTGTGCACCGGGCGGTCTTCGAGCTTCACCTCGCCTGAGGCGGTGTCGATGTAAGCCAGCGTGTGCTTCATCCAGTTGTGGTCGTCGCGATCCGGGAAATCCTCGCGGGCATGGGCGCCGCGGCTTTCCTGACGGTTCAGCGCGCTGTCCATGGTCACGACGGCCTGAGCGATCAGGTTATCGTATTCCATGGTCTCGATGAGGTCCGAATTCCACACCAGCGAACGGTCGGAGACCTTCACGGCGCTGGAATCCTTGAACACCTTGTGGATCAGGTGGTGGCCCTCTTCGAGCACCTCGCCGGTGCGGAACACCGCGCAGTTGCTCTGCATCACGCGCTGCATCTCGCCGCGCAGCTCCGCCGTGGACGTGTCGCCGTTGGCGTTGCGGAAGCGGTCGAGGCGGGAGAGCGCGAGGTCGGCGCTGTTGGCCGGCAGTTCGCGGTGCTTCTCGCCCGGAGTCACAATCTCGGCGGCCCGGAGCGCAGCGGCGCGGCCGAACACGACCAGATCGATCAGCGAGTTGGAGCCGAGGCGGTTGGCGCCGTGCACGGACACGCAGGCGGCCTCGCCGATGGCCATCAGGCCGGGCACCACCTTGTCCGGATCGCCGCCCACCTTGTTCAGCACCTCGCCGTGATAGTTCGTCGGGATGCCGCCCATGTTGTAGTGCACGGTCGGGATGACCGGGATGGGCTCGCGGGTCACGTCCACGCCGGCGAAGATGCGGGCGCTCTCGGAGATGCCCGGCAGGCGTTCGTGCAGGATCGCCGGATCGAGGTGATCCAGATGCAGGAAGATGTGGTCCTTGGCCTTGCCGACGCCACGTCCCTCGCGGATCTCCATGGTCATGGAGCGGGAGACGACGTCGCGCGAGGCCAGATCCTTGGCGGAGGGGGCATAGCGCTCCATGAAGCGCTCGCCTTCCGAATTGGTCAGGTAGCCGCCTTCGCCGCGCGAACCCTCGGTGATGAGGCAGCCCGAGCCGTAGATGCCGGTCGGGTGAAACTGCACGAACTCCATGTCCTGCAGGGGCAGGCCGGCGCGCAGCACCATGCCGCCGCCGTCACCCGTGCAGGTGTGGGCGGAGGTGGCGGAGAAGTAGGCGCGGCCGTAGCCGCCCGTGGCCAGCACCACGAGGTGCGAGCGGAAGCGGTGGATGGTGCCGTCGTCCATCTTCAGGGCGATGACGCCGCGGCAGCGGCCTTCCTCGTCCATGATCAGGTCGATGGCGAAATATTCGATGAAGAACTCGGCCTTGTGCTTCAGCGCCGCGCCATAGAGCGTGTGCAGCATGGCATGGCCGGTACGATCGGCGGCGGCGCAGGTGCGCTGGGCGGTGCCCTTGCCGAAATGCGTGGTCATGCCGCCGAACGGGCGCTGGTAGATCTTGCCGTCCTCGGTGCGGGAGAAGGGCACGCCCCAATGCTCCAGCTCGTACACGGCGGCCGGCGCGTTACGCACCAGATATTCGATGGCGTCCTGGTCGCCCAGCCAGTCCGACCCCTTCACGGTGTCGTACATGTGCCACTGCCACTGGTCCTCGCCCATGTTGCCGAGCGAGGCAGCCACGCCACCCTGGGCGGCAACCGTGTGGGAGCGGGTGGGGAACACCTTGGTGATGCAGGCGGTGCGCAGGCCGGCTTCCGAGCAGCCCACGACTGCGCGCAGGCCGGCGCCACCGGCGCCCACCACGAGCACGTCATAGGTATGGTCGATGATGGGATAGGCCTGGCCGTTCACGCCGGGCGCGGCCGCTCCGTTGGTGGCTTCGGACATGTCAGCCTCCCAGACTGATCTTGAGCACGGCGAAGGCGCCGGCGAGGCCGATCACGGTGGTGAAGAAGGTGTTGCCGATGACCAGCGCCACTTTCATGCCTTCCGTGTGGATGTAGTCCTCGATGACCACCTGCATGCCGAGGCGCATGTGCACCGTCACCGACAGCAGGGCCAGCAGCATGATGACCGCGACCACCGGATTGGCGAGGGTGGTGTGCACGGTGCTGTAGCTCTCGCCGAGCACCGACATGACGATGATGAGGAAGGCAACCGTCAGGATGAGGTTGCCGAGCGCGGTGAGTCGCTGAAGGAAGAAATGGTGCGTGCCGGAACGGGCAGAACCAAGTCCGCGGACGCGGCCGAGTGGGGTGCGCATGGGGCTGTGCATGATGCGTGGCCTCTCAGCTCTTGATGGCTAGGCCGATGGCCCACACGACGATGGTCAGGGTGATGGAGCCGCCCAGCGTCAGTTTGGCGAGCAGCACACGTTCCTTGGGGCCGAAGCCGTGCAGCATGTCCCAGATGAAGTGGCGCATGCCGCCGAGGGCGTGATGGAGCAGGGCCCAGGTGTAGCCGAGCAGGATCAGGCGGCCGATCCACGAGCCGGCGACCGTGGAAAAGGTCGCGTAGGCGCTCGGCGATGCGGCAGCGGCCAGCAGCCACCAGACCAGGATGGCCGTGCCGAAGTACAGCGCGCATCCCGTGATGCGGTGCACGATCGACATCATCATCGTGATGAGGGGACGATAGATCTGAAGGTGGGGAGATGTCGGGCGCATAATGCGGGGCGGGCTGTCGGCCATGGGCCTCCTCCGGAAATCGACCGATCAGGTATCCCAATCGTTGCCAGTTCGCAACAATTCCAAAGCAGGGGGTCCCGATCTGTTTGGGTGGTATGGCGCAGCGCAACCGGCCTGCCAAGCATTCAGTGCCCGCATTCCCGACAAGGCTGGTGCCCGAGGATTGCGGATATCGCTGGTCCCATGGGTTAATTCTGGATCGGTGCGGGCTGGTTCCGGCGTGGTCGGACCTGTGCCCGCGAAACCTTGGAACGAAACGATTTGTGGCGCTGATTGCAGGACCATCCGGAGCGGATGTGCTTGCGTGGAAATAATTTCCACTTTGCAGTGGCTCAAAACAAAACAGCGCGGGCAGAGCCCGCGCTGTTCCTCATGAAAGAATGTTCCGAAAAGGATCAGAACTTGTAGGTGATACCGGTGCTGATCAGCCACGGATCGAGCTTGGTGGAGCCGGTGTAGGGGGTGGAGCCCACCACCACGTCGAAGTCGGGCTCCAGGAAGAGCTTCTTCACGTCGACGTTCCAGCCCCAGTGCTTGTCGAGCATGTAGTCGAAGCCGACCTGCAGGGCCCAGCCCCAGGTGTCCTTGATGTCCAGATCGGTGACCTGGTTGGCATCCTGCTTGTAGAAGAAGGTGTAGTTCACACCCGCGCCGACGTAGGGCTTGAAGTTGCCGAAGTCGGTGAAGTGGTACTGCAGCAGCAGGGTGGGGGGCAGCAGCCAGGTCTTGCCGACCTGCAGGCCGTCGATGCTGCCGCGGCCGGTCACGTAGCTGTAGGTGGTGCCGAGGATGAGCTCAGCCGCCCAGTTCTTCGTGAAGTAGTAGGTGATGTCGAGCTCGGGGATCACCGTGTCCGAGGTCTTCAGGCCCGAACCGGCGATGCCGTTGACCGAACCGCTGTCGTTGGTCACCACGCCGGTGACGCGCAGACGGATCTGCCAGGGGTTCCAGGTCTCGACCACCACGGGGGCCTTCACCGGATACTTGGTGGCGAGGTCGGCAGCCGAGGCCGGAGCCGCGCCGATCATCATCGCACCCATCAGCATGGTGCCCGCCAGCAGGCCCGTGCTCTTGATCTTGCCCATCGCCCAACCCGACATAAGTCCAAACTCCAATTCGGAAAATTCCAAGGCGGACATTGCTCTTTCACTGCTGTGGATGTTTGAGGCAGATCAAATTCCACGGCCCTCGCCGGCCGGTGTTGCCGGCTTGCAACAGGGGGCGTTGCGCCACATTGTGGCCGCAGGAATGGCGCGTTCCTTTGGGATTCGCGCCCGCCGGCTGGTGGCGGAGGGCTGGCGCAGGGGCAGCATGCGACGGGGAGACGCGGGAACCCGGACGCTTTGTCGAGGCCATCAGCGTATCTGGGAAGCGTGTGCATGATTTTGAACGGTGCCGTTCCGAGGCGGCTGGGCCTCGCATTCCGCCTGCTCGCCATGTGCCTCCCACTGGCCGGCATGGCGGTGCTTTCCACCGTCCCCGCAGCGGCGCAGGAGCAGGTGAGCGAGCGCCGCCTCACGGTGGGCAAGGAAAAGCGCAGCTATCTCCTCTCCCGTCCCGAAGGCGCGGCAGGGCCGCTGCCGACGGTGATCGCCCTGCATGGCGCGGGAGAGAGCGCCGAAGGCTTCATGGGCTATCTGGGGCTTGAGCCCACCGCCGCCGCGAATCGATTCGTGGCCGTCTATCCGCAGGGCATCGGCCGGGTGTGGAACGACGGCCGCCCGGCAGCCATGCGGCTCAAGGCGGTGCTCACCCCCGGCGACGACGTGGCCTATCTGATCTCGCTCACCGCCCAACTGGTGGCCGAGGGCATCGCCGATCCGAATCGCATCTATCTGATGGGCATCTCCAACGGCGGCTTCATGGTGGAGCGCATGGCCTGCGAGCATGCGGACCTCTACGCCGCCTTCTCCGTGATCATGGCCACCGCCCCGGCCAACTATCGCGAGGAATGCCGGCCCAGCCGGCCGGTGCCGATCATGTTCATCCACGGCACGGCGGACCCTGTGATCGCCTGGGACGGCTTCTGGACGCCCATGGGCGCCACCCTGTCGGCTCCCGACAGCGCGCAGCTCTATGCCCGCCTGAACGGCTGCGGCGAGCCGCAGGTGACGTCGCTGCCCGATCTGGAGCGGGTGGACGGCACGACGGTGGGCCTGTTCCGCTGGCAGGGGTGCGCCGCGCCGGGCGAGGTCGCGCTCTATCGGGTGGAACGGGGCGGGCACCAGTCACCGGCGCGGGTGGAGACCAGCCCGGAACTGGCCACCATGTTCCTGGGCCTGCGCAATCGCGACATCGACGCTGGTGCCGAAAGCTGGGCGCTGTTCTCCCGCCATGCGCTGGGGCCGGCAGCCCAGCCGGCCGGAACAGGAACGGGCGTGCCGGGCGGGGTGCCGCTGCCGCGTCCCTCGCCTCTGAAACAGAAAAGCGCGGGGCAGGGAATTCCCGCCACCGCGCAATAGCTTGAGATGATGAGGCGCCGGCTTTGGGCCGGCGCCTTTTTTGTCAGTGGGCGGTTTCCTTGCCCTGCCAGTCGGCGGGCTCCGGCGCCACGGCGGCGGCTTCCGCCGCCGAGCGGGCGAGGAAGCGGGCACGCCAGGGCTTCAGCACGAACATGGCGAGGAAGGCCGCGCCGAGGTTGAGCGCCATGGCGATGGCGAACACCGCCGACCAGCCGTAATGGACGGCGACGATGCTGGCGGCCGGCACCAGAAGGGCGGCGGTGCCCTTGGCGGTGTAGAGCATGCCGGCATTGGTGGCGGCATACTTCGAGCCGAAGGTGTCGCCGCAGGTGGCCGGGAACAGCGAGTAGATCTCGCCGAACACGCCGAAGAACAAGGCCGAGAAGATCACGAAGACGGTCGGATTCTGGCCGTGGTACACCAGCATCAGCAGCGAGCCGGCGGCCACCGTGAAGGCGATGAACATGGTGTTCTCGCGGCCGATGTTATCCGACACCCAGCCGAACAGCGGGCGGCCGAAGCCGTCGAAGATGCGATCCAGCGAGATGGCGAAGGTGAGCGCCGCCATCTGCACGCCGAGCAGCGTCACCGGCACGTCGGCCACCTTGAAGTCGTGGGCGATGGGGGCGATCTGCGCCGCCGCCATCAGGCCGCCGGAAGCGACCATCACGAACATCGCATAGAGCAGCCAGAAGATGGGCTTGGAGAGCGTCTGGCGGGGGGCGTAGTCCACCTTGCTCTGGGGCAGGCGGGACAGCTTCTTCGGCGCCGCCATGGTGGCCGGCGGCTTGCGGATGAAGAAGGAGAGCACCAGCACCACCACGCCCTGGCCGATGCCGAAGGTGAGGAAGGCGGCCTCATAGCCGTGGCTGGCGATCATCTGGGCGATCGGGACCACGGTCAGCGCCGCGCCCGCGCCGAAGCCGGCGGCAGTGACACCGGCCGCGAGGCCGCGATTGTAGGGGAACCACTTCAGCGCGTTACCAACGCAGGTGCCATACACCGAGCCGGCGCCGATGCCGGCGACCACGGAGGCGAAGTAGAGCACGAACAGGGAGTTGGCGACCGAATTGAGGGCCCAGGCGGCGGCGATCATGACCGCGCCGAACATGAGCACCACGCGCGGGCCGTAGCGGTCCACGAACCAGGCTTCCACGGGCACGAGCCAGGTTTCGGTGAGGACGAAGATGGTGAAGGCCAGCTGGATGGCCGCGCGACCCCACTGGTGCTTGGCCTCGATGGGGTCGACGAATAGCGTCCACCCATATTGCAGGTTTGCGATCATCGCCATGCAGACGACACCGCAGGCGAGCTGAATCCAGCGCTGGGATTC
Source organism: Azorhizobium oxalatiphilum (assembly GCF_014635325.1). GTDB lineage: Bacteria > Pseudomonadota > Alphaproteobacteria > Rhizobiales > Xanthobacteraceae > Azorhizobium > Azorhizobium oxalatiphilum. Next base: position 1,040,258 of record NZ_BMCT01000001.1, read on the forward strand.
CCCAGCCGGCTGAGCGGCTTGAGCCATGTTCTAACCTCGTGCGTTTCCAAATATCTGAAGGCGGCCATCTGCGTGGCCTTGGAGCCGGGAGCCGGCTCGCAGAGGTTTTCGGCTAAGCCGGAAACCCGCCTTGTCGACGCGTTCAACAACCCTTCTCCGCGCCGGGCCCTGTGGGCTTCCGGGGCGGGCGTCCCCTCGGCCTCAGGCCGCGGGAACGGATGACGACACCTCCGGCCAGCCCGTTGGCGTGCGGGCTAACCGGCGGAGAAAGCGGACCTTTCGTGCTTCGGAATGGGCTCTGGTATGCCAGATTCAGAATACGTTTGACGCATCGGACCAGAGACTTGGGCGGCGCGCAAGTCGTGACGTAGCGGAATACGTAACGTTATCAATGACTTACGTTAGGTTACATGACGTAACGTAGTATGCGCGCAAAAGGGTATGCGGAGCGCGCATGGCGCGTTCCGCGTGCAGGACGACAGGTCGGGGGAGGCGGGGTGGCGAGGCGGGACGTCGCCTCAGCGCGGGATCAGCACCCAGTAGTCGAGGTCGAGGATGACGCTCGGGTCGTAGTCGTCCCCGGTCTTCGCCGGCAGGCCGGCGCAGGGCTGGTCCTTGGTGGCGATGGTGCGCAGGCGCAGCGCGCCCACATCCTCGCGGCCGGAGATCTCCTGCGCGTCCAGAACCTCGCTCCAGGCGAACACGGTGAGCCCGGCGAACAGCGGCGCCACATGACGCCCGCCATTGATGCCAGCCACGTGGAAGGCATTGGCAAGGCCGTTGAAGGACAGGGCGCGGGCGATGGAGATGACGTGCCCGCCATAGATCAGCCGGCGGCCAAAGCGGCCGGCGCCTTCCGTATATTGGTTGAAATGCACCTTTGCGGTATTCTGGTAGAGGCGAGTGGCGACCATATGCTCGGCCTCCTCCACCGTCATGCCGTCCACATGGTCGATGCGCTCGCCGATGGAATAGTCGCTGAAACGATAGGGGCTGCCGGACAGCTCGAAGCGCCAGTTCTCCACGTCCAGCGCCGGCACGGCGTTGCCGAGCGCGTCCGGGGCCAGCGCTGCGGGCAAAGTGGGCACATGGGTTTCCAGCACCGGCGCCTTGGGATCGCGCTTGCGCACCATCACCCAGCGCACATAGTCCAGCACCTCGGTGCCGTCCTGATTGAAGCCGGTGGAGCGCACATAGACGACGCCGCTCTGCCCGTTGGAATTCTCCCGAAGGCCGATGACCTCCGACACCGCGGTCAGCGTATCGCCGGGATAGACGGGGGCGAGGAAGCGCCCGCCCGCATAGCCGAGATTGGCCACCGCATTGAGCGAGATGTCCGGCACGGTCTTGCCGAACACCACATGGAAGACGAGCAGATCGTCCACGGGCGCGCGGGCATAGCCGATGTCCTGCGCGAAGGTGTCGGCGGATTGCACGGCGAAGCGGGTGCCATAGAGCGCGCTGTAGAGCGCGACGTCACCGCTGGTGATGGTGCGCGGGGTCGCGTGACGGATGACCTGTCCGAGCGAAAAATCCTCGAAAAAATTGCCGGCGCTCGTCTTGCCCACGGTGTCCCCCGCCTGATGCGTTTCCCGGCGGATATGATCGCAGAGCGGCGCCCCGCGGCGCAACAGGGACGATGGCGCACAGGCGGCACATCGAGCGAAGTCTGGGGCGAAGCTTGCAGCCGGGGCGCGATGGTGGCTGCTTCCGGTTGCCCCGCGCCGGAGCTTCACCTATTGGAACTCCAGCATTCCGTAGATACCGGATCGGTTCTGGAAACTTAAAAGCCGCGAGGGGCGAACGTGTCGGGGTCCGCCAGCCAGAAACTGTCTTTCCAGGCCATGATCTTCGTGGCCTGCCTGTTCCCCTTCTACATATTGGCGGCCACCCTCACCAATTCGGCGGCGGTGCTGACCGATCTGCTGGCCACGTCTTTCGATCTCACCTCGCTTACTGCCTGCTGGCTGGTGCTGCGGATCGCCCATGGCCGTGAGAAGGGGCGCTTCTCCTATGGCCTTGGAAAGCTGGAGAATCTCGCCGAGCTGATGATCGCCGTGCTGCAGGTGGTGCTGGTGGTGATCGCCGGCACGCGGGCGATCCATGGCCTGCTGAATCCCGAGCATGTGGAAGGCGCCATGCTGGGCCTCGCCGTGACGGCGGTGGCCATGGCCGGCAACATCTATCTGAACCGCAAGGCGAAGCGGGTGGCGGAAGAAACCCGCTCGCCGGTGATCGCGGCGCAGGCGCGGGTGCATCTGGTCTCTGCCGTCTCGTCTGGCTCGGTGTTCGCGGTGACGGTGATCACCTCCACCTTCCATGCCGACTGGATCGCCTATCTCGACCCGCTCGCCTCTTTCGTGGTGATCGGGCTGATGATGTTCAACATCTACGAAATGCTCACCAATTCCATCGGCAGCCTGCTCGATCAGGCCATTGGCGAGGCGGGCCAGCTGCGCATCCTGCGGGCGCTGGCGAGCCATTTCGATGCCTTCGAGGAACTGGGCGAGATCCGCACCCGGCAGCACGGCGGCAAGATGATGGTGGACCTGCATCTGGGCTTCGACCCGGCGTGGACCGTGGCGCAGGCACAGGCGGCGGCGGCCGGCATCAGGACGGCGGTGCAGACGGAATTCGCCAGCGTGGGCGACGATGTGGACGTGTCCATCGTGCTGATCCCGCACGCGGCGGAAGAGGCTGCGGCCTGAAGCTTCCGAGGGAGCCGGAGGCGGCCTTCGTCGCCCCCGGAAAGCACCGTCTTTTCAGGCTTCTGTCAATAATCCGACAGGGTAATGTCGTCGGACCAGTCGCCGGGGACATCCTTCACGATGGCCTGCCCGCAGATGACCCGGCCCTTCAGCGGATCGAAGGTGAGGGTGGGGGCGCCGTGCAGTTGCCAGCCCTTGTTGAGCGCCGCCGAGACGCGCTTGCAGAAGGCGTTGTCGTCGGGGCCGGTGAGATAACGATAGAGCTTCATACCCACTCCTTGAACGACCCCGCCGCGCTGTCCGGACGGCGGGGCACTTCCTGAATTCCATTAGCCTGATCAGGCGTTTGCGGCGATGGCGTCGGCCAGTGCCACGGTGCGGCGGGCCATGTCCGCATGCATGCGCTCCACCATCCGCCCGTCCATCTGCAGCACGCCCTTGCCGGCGTTTTCCGGCTGGTCGAACAGGTCGATGATCGCCCGTGCCCGCACCACTTCGGCTTCCGGCGGGGAGAAGGCGGCGTTGCAGGGTTCGATCTGGCCGGGATGGATCAAGGTCTTGCCATCCATACCCATCTCCACGCCCTGACGGCATTCGGCGGCAAAGCCTTCGGTGTCCTGAAACTGGTTCCAGACCCCGTCCAGCACATCGATGCCATAGGCATGGCCGGCGGCCAGAACCTGCATCAGCCAGCCCATCATGGGGGCGCGGCCGGGTGTCAGGGCGGCGCGCGTCTCTTTTGCCAGATCGTTCGTGCCGAGCACGAAAACCTTTAGTCGCGTCAAAGGGTTGAGGGAGGATTGGGCAATCGGCTTGATGTCGAGTATGGCCAGCGGGGTCTCGATCATGGCCCACAGCGCCACGGTGCGGGGCACGCCCAGAGCATCGAGGCGGGCGCCGGCCACCAGCAGCTGTTCGGGATCCTGCACCTTGGGCAGCAGGATGGCGTCGGGCTTCGCGGCTGCTGCCATGGCGAGGTCGTCATGGCCCCACGGCGTCTCCAAGCCATTGACGCGAATGATGATTTCCCGCGCGCCGAAGCCGCCGGCAGCCACCGCCTCGCCGATCCGGCTGCGGGCATCGGCCTTGGCATCGGGGGCGACCGCATCCTCCAGATCGAGGATCACGCCGTCGCAGGGAAGGCTTTTGGCCTTCTCCAGCGCCCGTGCATTGGACCCCGGCATATATAGAACACTGCGACGCGGACGGATGCTCATGGCCACGGATGCCCCCCTTTTGTCACCAACGGACAAAGGCCCCTGCACATGCGCGCATGGACCCAATTCGCGAGGCCGGCCTTGCTGCCCGGCCCGGACCTCGCCCGCCGCCCCACCATGCCTGCAAAGGCGAACGGCATCAGGGGCTTGGCGCGCGCGGCGCGGGCCGTCCGCGCTTGTGCGCGGCGTGGCCTCGGCCTTAGCCTAGCCAGCAAAGAGGGGCTCTGTCACGCGGCGCGGGCCGCGTCATGGCACAGGGACAGCGCCCGATGGCACGCGGATGGCACGGAACATGGCACACGCCATGGCACATTGGCGCCGGCGGAAGCCCGGTCGAGGTCGGGGGAGGGGGCGATGCGCGTTTCGGGAGGGGTTCTTTCGAAGGTATCGGGTGCGGGGCAGGCGCTGCCGGATGTGGTCGGTCTCGACGGCTGCCCCGGCGGCTGGATCGCGGCGCACTGGTCGGGGGCGGGGACGCTGACGCTCTCGCGGATCGCGCATCTGGCGGATCTGTTTCCGGCGGGGGCGATGGCGCCCGTTGCGGCCATCGACATTCCCATCGGCCTGCCGGCGGTGGCGGGGGAGGGCGGTCGCCCGCCGGAACGCCACGTGCGGCCGCTGCTCGGGGGGCGGCAGTCCAGCGTGTTCTCGGTGCCCTCACGGGCGGCGGTGGAGGCGGCGGCGGATATCGCCGTCCCGGAGGGGGAGCGCTACCGGCACGCCTGCGCGGTGGCGCTCGAAACCTCGCAGCCGCCGCGCAAGATCTCCAAGCAGGCCTTCATGATCTTCCCGAAGATACTGGAGGCGGATGCGCTGCTGCGGCATCGTCCTGATCTGCCGCTCACCGAATGCCATCCCGAAGTGAGCTTCTGGGCGATGAATGATAAGCAGCCACTCAGCCTGCCGAAGAAGGTGAAGGGCGCCCCCGACATGCCGGGCCTCGTCCTGCGCATCGGCCTGCTCGCCGCGCAGGGCCTGCCGGTGGACCGGCTGACGCGGGAGAGGGCGCGCAGCCTCGGCGCCGGGCTGGACGATCTGGTGGATGCCTGCGCCTGCGCCTGGAGCGCGCGCCGCATCGCGCTGGGCACCGCGCTGTCCTTCCCCGACCCGCCGGAGCGGGACGGGTTCGGGCTCAGGGTGGCGATCGTGGCGTGAGGGGGCGGGCCTGTCCCGCCCAACGGGCCGACAAGCCTGTGAGATGTGGGGCCGGATGGCGCAATCGTGAGGACCCCCGCGTTTTTCGGCAGGGTGTGCCCGTGTATAATCCCGCCTCAATCCTGAGGTGAATTCAACAGTGCCCGCCGCGAATTTCAACGACCTGACCGCCTTCCTGGCAGTCGCCCGAGAGGAAAGTTTTACCCGTGGCGCCGACAGGCTCGGCCTGTCTGCCTCCGCGCTCAGCCACACCATAAGGGGCATGGAGGAGCGTCTGGGGGTGCGCCTGTTCACCCGCACCACGCGCAGGGTGGCGCTCACGGCGGCCGGCGAGCGGCTGCTCACTTCCGTCGGCCCGCTGCTGGACGAGATCGAGTTGCAGGTCGCCGCACTGGGCGAGCTGCGCGACCGTCCGGCGGGGATCATCCGGCTGACCTGCACCGATCATGTCAGCGAACATCATCTGCACCGGAAGCTGGTGCCCTTCCTGCGGGCCTATCCGGACATCCGGATCGAGATCCTGCTGGACTACGGGCTCACCGACATCGTGGGCGAGCGGATCGATGCCGGCATCCGTCAGGGCGAACTGCTGGGCAAGGACATGATCGCCGTGCGCATCGGCCCCGACTGGCGCTTCTCGCTGGTCGGCGCGCCGTCCTATTTCGAGCATCACCCCATCCCGCAGACCCCCCACGAGCTTGCGGGCCACAATTGCGCCGGGCTGCGGCTGACCACCAGCGGGCGGCTGTGGGCGTGGGAGTTCGAGAAGGACGGCAAGCCGTTCAGCGTGCGTGTTGAGGGCCAGCTCACCTACAACAGCATCATGCCGGGCCTGCAGGCGGCCCGCGATGGCCTGTGCCTCGCCTATCTGCCGGACGACCTGACCCGGGAGCCCATCGCGCGGGGCGAACTGATCGAGGTGCTGGAGCCCTGGAGCGTGCGCTGCGAGGGCTTGCATATCTTCTATCCCAACCGCCGCCAGCCCACGGCGGCCTTTTCCGCGCTGCTGGAGGCGCTGCGCCATCGCGCCTGACGCGCTCCGCGGGATCACGCCTGAAGAGGCTCACCGCACCAGCAGCACGTCATGCCCGATGGTGCCCATCAGCTCGGCGGCGTGGTTGCCCAGAAGCGCCTGCATGGCGGCGCTGCGGCCGCGCCCGCCCAGAACCGCGAGCGGATGGCGCAGCGTGTCCGCAGACAGGTTGATGGCCAGATCCGGCGGACCGTCCACCAGCCGGGGGGCGATGCGGCCGTGCAGGGGCACAAGCTCCGGCCGGTTGAGGAATTTCTGCATCTCCGCGCTCGCCCAGGCATGGCCCACCTCGCGCGCCGTCTCCGCGCCGATGCGGGTGGCGAAGGGCCGGGCGAAGCCATGCACCAGAGTGATGCGCACGTCCGGCACGAGGTCGGCCGCCGCCAGCAGCGCGTGTGCCGAGCGATCGGAGAAATCGGTGCCGACCACGATGCCGTCATAGGGCGCGTTCGGCCGCTCCTTCACCACCAGAAGCGGAATGGCCACATGGCGGGCGAGATAGTCCACGGCGGTGCCGAGCACGAAATCGGTGACGTGATTGTAGCGCGCCGCGCCCACCACGATCACCGCCGCCTGCCGGCGCTCGGCCGCGCCCGCCACCACCTTCGGCGGCGAGCCGGCTTCCAGCACCGTGTCGAAGGGCGTGCCCAGATGCTCGGTCTGGCGGATGAGGATGCGCCGGGCGCGCGCGGCGCGGGCGGCTTCCACCTCCTCCGGCCCGGTGCCGAGCACATGCACGATCACCAGCCCGCTGCCGCGCTGCTGCGCCAGCTGCGCGGCGCGGTCGAGGGGCCGGTCGCTGCGCGCGGTCAGGTCCGTGGCGATGAGGATGGGAGACGTCACGACCGGATCCTGCGCGCGGGAAGACAAGCGCCCCGCCTTGACGAAGGGGCAGGCGCTTATACCGGCATTCCCCGCGCGCAAAAAGATGGTGCGCCCGCCTGGAGCATGTCCGGCTTCGATTGCTTCGCAATCCAAGCCGCAAGGCAGTCTTTATCAAAGAGTTGGAGCGCTGCGCCCCGCATGGTGGCGGGCAAGGTGCAGGCGATCGTCCAGGGACGAGCAGGCCACAGCCAGCACGATGCCGATGAGCGCGCCCGCCAGCGTGTCCAGCACCCGCTCGGGCGCCATGGCGGCACCCGCCAGACGGAGCGCGGTGCCCTGCGGGGAAGCCAGCGTGCTCATGAGCAGGGCCATGGGCGTCACCAGAATCTGGCCGAGGGCATAGTTGACGCCGATGATCATCTCGGTGGCCACCTGCAGCAGCACCACCAGCGCGATCACCGTCCATACAGAGGGCTCCTGCAGCAGGATCAGCCACACCAGACCGGCGCCCACCATGGTGCCGGCCATGCGTTGCAGGGCGCGGGTCATGGTCAGATGCAGGTGGGTGCCCTGCATCACCGCCAGCGTGCCCATGGCCGCCCAGGCGGGGTGATCGGCGCCGCAGGCATGAGCCGCCAGCGCGGAGAGGCCGCAGGCGAGGCTGATGCGCGCCGCCGCGACGAGGCGATGGGAGAGCGGGCGCGGCGGTTCCACCGGAAAGGGCGCATCGGGGCTGGCCTGCCGGCGGAAGACCTCGGTGCCGGCGCAGATGAGGAGGGCGAGCGCCGCCACCAGCGCCACCGCCAGCGTCTGTTCCAGCACCGCGGCGGCGCTGTCCGCATGGCCCATGGCGGCGCCGGCAGCAAACACGAAGATCAGCGCCCCCGGCGGCCCGAAGCGGGCGCTCACCGCGACGAGGAAGAACAGGCCGCAGGCCAGCGCCAGCAGCACCAGCTGTCCGATCATGGGCAGGCCGAGCGCGGCGGCACCCGACATCACCAGCACCGCGAGGATCTGGCACAGAGCGGCGCGCAGCACGATGCCGTTGCGCTGCCGCGTCGGGGCGAAGCGGCCGAACAGGGCCACCAGCGCGCCCAGCGCCGCAGTGCCGACCAGATGGGCGAAGGGGGAGGCAACCACCAGCGGCAAGGCGATGGCGGCGGTGAGGGCCGCCTGCACGCCCGCGAGGGCCGAGTTGCGCAGGGAGGGCTGGGCGGACAAAGCGAGGCTCTCGCGCAACTGCGGGCGCCCGGCGAGCGCCCGCACGGCATCGCGGCGGCGGGCGGCGGGCAAGGTGGGGCGCGAGGTGGGATGCAAGGCGCCGGCGGGCGTGTCGCTCACTGGCCGGCCTCCGCCGCGCGCTTCTCCGTCAGCGCTGCCAGACGATCCTCGATGCGGTCGAAATGGGCGAGCATGCGGGCGAGTTCGGCGTCCGTCAGATCGGCCAGCATCTCCTCCTCGCCCTTGATCAGTTCGCGCCGGATCTCCGCCACCCGCTTCTCGCCCTCGACGGTGAGGTGGATGAGGCGGGCGCGGCCGTCGGCGGCCGTGAGGCGGCGTTCCACCAGTCCCTGCCGGCCGAGGATATCCAGCAGGCGCACGAGGCTGGAGCCATCGATGCCCACCAGCGCCGCCAGCTCCTTCTGGGTGAGGCCGCCGCCGGTCTCCTTCAGATGCACCAGGGGCACCCAGGTGGCATCGGTGAGCCCGAGGGTGGCGAGCCGCGCATCCAGCGCCCGCCGCCAGCGCCGGGCCAGCAGCGAGAAGCGGATGCCGAACCGATGGCGGGGGGAGGGGGCGTCCGGGGCTGGCGTGTCGGGGGCAGTCATGCCGCTGAGGAAACAGAAACTAGATTGAATTGCAATTCAAATCATATGCAGGGCGCGGACGCCATCGCGGGGAAGACCTGATGGGAAGCCTTGGCAGGACTGGGGAAACGGCACGCAGGTGGGGGCGGCGTGCGCAAACGTGAGCCCAGTCGCGCTCGCGAAAAAATGTGCACATTTTGGCGCGGCGGCTCTGGAATTGGTGCCGGGGGCAACTACCATGGTGTGGCAGCTCCGGGGCAGCCTCGGCGTGCAGCATGGCCGTGAATGCCGTGGGAAGGGTGGGGGACCCGATGACGACGCTTGCGCTTCAGCTTTCGACCAAGCTTCAGGATACGCTTTACGCCGGTGCCGGCACGCATAACGGCATCTATGCCTATGCGGTCTATTGGGATGCCTCGGGCACCCGCCATCTCACGCAGCTGGTGGATAATGGCGCGGCGACCGCCGCCCTCTCGGGTGGCACCGCCAGCATCGACCTGCCGCAGATGAGCGGCGGCAAGATCTATTTCCTGATCCAGGATCGCGACCCCTCCGATACCAGCACCGATATCTCCACGGCGATCACCACTGAGTCCCAGATCAGCAGCGCCAGCGCCACGACGCTGAACTACCGCTATGACAGCTTCGAGTTCACGCTCTCGGGCACCACCGGGGATGCGGGCAACCTGACCTCGGTGAACGGCTTCGGCCTGCCCATGGAACTGGCCGTGGGCAGCCAGAGCGCCAGCTACAAGATTTCCGGCGCCGCCATGTTCTCGGCCCTGTCGGGCACGGCGAGCGGCGTCTCCTCCACCTTCGCCTCGGTGGGCGGGGCGCTGGATGGGCTCGGCCGCATGATCAATGCCCCAGCCGGCGATTCCACTGCCTTCCCGGCCTCCGACTGGAGCGCCTATGTGGAGGGCTTCAAGACCAGCGAGCCGGGCCTCATCGTCTCCGGCCTCTTCAACGGCGCGCCGGATGCCAACAACGCCTGGCACAACGCCGGCTATTTCGCCTACACGCTGACCTGGGATCCGACCCACGCCAATATCGACGGCACCACCGGCACCTTCTGGCTCTCGCCCACGGACCAGAGCCAGATCAAGGGCTACATCCAGATCACGCCCGCTGAGCTGGAGAACAGCATCTACCAGACACTGGGCACCGCCTACGTCTACCAGAACAAGACCGACGCCAGCCCCTACACCATCGCCTATTCCGGCACGGACGCGATGAATGTCGGCGCCAACAACCAGTGGGGCGAGGTTCTCACCCAGTTCGTCACCGGCTTCTCCGCCGGCTATTTCGGCGCCCTCGGAACCCCGCTCAACAGCGGCGTGACGACCCCCGTCCACCTCAACAACAGCATCAACTGGGACCCCACCTACGCCTTCGGCAACAATGTGAACTATGGCGCGGCGGCGCACTTCTGGGATCACTATTCGGCGGTGTTCTACGCCAACTCCAATTCGTATGGCTCGAACTATTCCGACAATGTGATGAGCCAGTACGATCAGGGCGGTCCGCTGATCTCGCTCTATGACGCGGCGACCAGCACCAATGTGAGCACCATCAACCTCACCCTGTACGATCTGTTCGACGCCACGGACGTGCCGGCCGGCTATGTGACGCCGACGATCAACAATTACATCGCCGGCCCCTACACGCCGGTGTCCGCCACCACCAGCGGCGCCAACATCTCGCTGAGCTTTTCCGACGGCTATGTGGTGCTCGATGAAAGCGACACCGCCGTTACCCTGCGCTTCCAGACGGCGGCGGGCGTGTGGCAGGAGGTGATGCTCTCCTCGGCCAACAATACCAATGGCAACACCCTGTGGGACACCTGGACCATCGTGAACAACAACGGTACCTGGTCGGCCAACGGGGCGAACGCCGGCCAGCCGGCGGGCTCCATCAACATCACCAATCCGCCGCTGCCGGACGGCGGCACGGGCTGGTACCAGATCGTGGTCCAGAACACCGCCGCCACCACGGTCAAGACCTATAATCTCTATGTCAGCGCCAGCGGCGGCAGCTTTTCCGCCACCGCGCCGGCCATCGACGGGCTGGCCCATATCGGCTCGGCCACCGCGAGCAATCTGGCGATCGCCTTCTTCAACGGCAGCGGCTCATCGCTCAATCCGGCGCTGCTGACGGACCTGACGCTCTCCACCAACGCCACCGCCTTCGCCAACCTGCACAATGGCTATGTCCAGCCCTTCGCGCCGGTGGTGGGGGATATGTCCTCCGGCGCCTTCGCGGCGCTTGGTGGTCAGACGCTCAATTCCACCGCCGCCCCCGTCGCCATGACGGCGGCCGCCACCGGCTCGGGCCAGCTCGCCTTCAGCTGGTCGGGCTCGGACCCCTCCAACTGGTGGAGCGCCGCCGACAATGCCAGCCACGGCGGCCTCGCCCCGCCCGTGGCCCATTACACCAACCGCGTGGGGGCGCAGAACACGGCGCTGGTGTCGGTGGCCGAAACCGACGGTTCCTACAACACGCAGCTGTTCTCCCTCGTGGATATCGACGGGCTGTGGTTCACGCCCACGCTCAAGCTGGGCAACGGCACCTACACCGCCCAGATGACGGAATACCTGCCCGGCGGCATCACGCCGGCCTATCAGATGGCGCCGACTTCGGCACAGGTGACGTTCACCGTGAACATTCCCACCCTCGGCCTCAGCGCCAGCGGCGCCGCGCTGGAGCTGGACACGACGGTGGCGCCGGGCGTCAATGGCAACTGGATTCGCTTCTCCGCGTCCGCCTCCGGCTCGACGCTGCCGAAGGATTCGACGCTGCTGCTCTATGCCACCGATGCCCTCGGCAACCTTGTCGGCCGTGACGGCCACACGGGCGCGGGCGTCACGCTGGCCGATGCCACGCTGGGCAAGATCGGCGTCATCGTCAGCGATAGCGGGCAGCTGCTCTTCAGCGGCCTGCAGCAGCTGCATCTTGCCGCCGGCCTGCAACTGCATTTCGCCGTCGAGAGCGGAAACGGCAGCGTGGACATGTCCCCGATGACCATGGTCACGGCGGGCAGCGACGGCACGGCGCATATCATCGTGGGCGGCATGGTGCTCACCGCGCAGACGCTCAACGATCTGACCGACGCTGCCCAGCTGGCGCAGACGCAGAACGAGACCGACCTGCCGCTGCTCTATCTCACCCATGGCGAGACGCTGTCGCTGGACATCTCCGGCTCGGGCGCCAACACCAACACGCTCGGCTTCGTGCATATGGAGACCGACGGGGCCGGCCATTACAGCGTCGGTGGCGTGGCCTATGGCGACACCGATGCGTTCCGCGCCGCCGTGCTGGCCAATTTCGACGGCGGCACCACCTTCGTGCGTGGCGGCGAGACCGCCTTCAGCGCCAGCTGGACGGTGGCCGGCACGGACGGCTTCTATGCCCCGGTGCTGCTGACGCCTCATGGCGACGTGCTGGTGGTGGGCCATGCCCATGCGGGCGGCTACGAATATATCCGCATGTATGGGGAGAACACGTTCGCGTTCGAGGACGTGACGGCCGCGCGGGGATCGGACTTCGATTACAACGATCTGGCCATGCGCATCACGCCGCTGGCGCCCGTCGTCTGAGGCGCGGCTCCGGCCGCTACCTGTTGTCTGGGCGCGGCTCCGCCGCGACCTGCCCCGGATAAAAGTCCGGCCCGGCGCCAGGAAGGCAGCCGAGCCGGACAAGGGGGTTCTGGTATTCGTCGAAAACGTGGCCTGCGAACCCCGCGCGGGGCGATGACCGCAGGCCTCAATCAGCTCGTCCGGCAGTTACACAACGCGCCGGACGGTGCCCGGCCGCCCCAGGGGAGCGGCCGGAAAGTTCAATCAGAACTTGTAGTTCACGCCAGCGCGGACGGTGTGGAACTTGTTGTCCACGGTGCCGCCGCCGGTCAGGATGTTGCCGAAGTCGCTATCGCCGAGGTCGACGTAGTTGTACTCGGTCTTGATGGTCCAGTTGTTGGTGAGAGCGTACTCAATACCACCGCCAACGGTCCAGCCGGTCTTGGTCTCGGAGCCGTCCAGGTAGGACAGGCCGGTCGCGTCCAGAGCAGCAGCTTCGGTCTTGGTCTTGCCGTAAGCGAAACCGCCGGTCACGTAGGGCAGCACGCGGTCGAAGGCGTAGCCGAGACGGGCGCGCACGGTGCCGTAGTAGTCGAGCGAGTTGTTCAGCGAGGTGACGGAACCGGCCGAAGCGGAGGTCACGTCGCTCTCGATGCCCGACCACTGGATGTCGGTCTCAAGGCCGAGCACCACGTTGTTGGCGAACTGGAAGTTGTAGCCGATCTGGCCGCCGGCGATGAAGCCCGAGGCGTTCGACGACGAGGTCGACAGGTCGGAGAAGGTGTAGTTCTTGTCGCCGCCGCCGAAGCCGGCGTTGGCGCCGATGTAGAAGCCGGTCCAAGAGAAGACCGGGGCCACGGCCACGACCGGAGCCTTCACCGGGTAGCGGGTGGCGAGATCGGCCGCGGAGGCCGGAGCAACGATCGCCATGGCAATGGCGGAAGAGAGCAGAAGACGCTTCATGTTTATTACCTTTTGAACCAGCCCCCGATGGCCCCTCTTTTACAAGATCCATCCGAGAACGCTGTTGCGAGCCGGCAACAGGAAAAAGCAGGTCCGGCGTCATTGGTTGTAATCGCAAGGACGATTGCAGCCATAACGCGCAAAAAGGTATGATATTGACTTTATAATCGCTTCAGATTGTCTTTTTTGATCGATCTTGCTTTTTTGCGCAGTGGACAATCAGCGTAAATAAATCGTTGCACGACGAGGAACGAAGATCAATTCCCAGTAATGACATATTTTGGCCCAAGGCCGAGCGTGTTTGCCCCATTTTCGTCGTCGGATGTCGCTGCGTCATCTTGCGCTACGTCAGGCCTCCTGCCGCTGCGGATGCCGGCTCAATTGACACAATATTCAAGTGAATTGGAGCGCCTTCCCTTGCGGTGGAGCGCGCGGCGCGGCCTGTCCGCGGGGCCGGCGGGGCGGTGTGCGCTCCGGTCCGTCCTCCCGCCCGCACCTGCCGCAGGGCAGCCTTGCGTGTACCGGCGCGTTTTTACGACCTTGGGACCATTCCAGTGGGCCCCCGCGCACCCTTATGGTGCCGCTTCCCCCCGTTCCTAAGGAACAGAGAGAGCCCGATGCCCCACACGTCTGCCCGCGACCGGATCCGTCTTGCTTCCCTGCGCGAGAAGATCGTCTCCGCCGAAGAGGCCGCCAGCCATATCCATGACGGCATGGTGGTGGGCATGAGCGGGTTCACCCGCGCGGGTGAGGCCAAGGCCGTGCCGCTGGCGCTCGCCGCCCGCGCCCGCACCCATCCGCTGAAGATCAGCCTCATCACCGGCGCCTCGCTGGGCAATGATCTCGACAAGCAGCTGGCCGAGGCCCATGTGCTCGCCCGCCGCATGCCGTTCCAGTCCGACCCCGCGCTCCGCCGCGCCATCAATGCGGGCGAGGTGATGTTCGTGGACCAGCATCTGTCCGAGACTGTTGAGCATCTGCGCACCCGCCAGCTCGGCCCCATCGACGTGGCGGTGGTGGAGGCGGTGGGCATCACGGCCGATGGCGGCATCATCCCCACCACCTCGGTGGGCAATTCCGCTTCCTTCGCCATCCTCGCGGAAAAGGTGATCGTGGAGCTGAACGTCTCCCAGCCGCTCGCGCTGGAGGGGCTGCACGACATCTATATCCCCACCAGGCGCCCGTTCCGCGAGCCGATCCCGGTGGTCGGCCCCGACAGCCGCGTGGGCCTGCCCTTCATTCCGGTGCCGCCGGAGAAGATCGCCGCCATCGTCATCACCGATCGCGGCGACAGCCCCTCGAACGCCATGCCAGCGGACGCGGAGACCGCGGCAATCGCCGGCCATCTCATGGGCTTCCTGGAAGGGGAGGTCGCGGCCGGCCGGCTCACCGAGCGGCTGCTGCCCTTGCAGGCGGGCATCGGCACCATCGCCAATGCGGTGATGATGGGCTTCATCGACAGCCCGTTCCGCGACCTGACCATGTATTCCGAGGTGCTGCAGGATTCGACCTTCGACCTGTTCGACGCCGGCAAGCTGAATTTCGCCTCCGGCTCCTCCATCACCCTTTCGCAGCCGAAGGCGGAAGCCGTGATGGCGGACATCACCCGCTACAAGCCGCGCCTCGTGCTGCGGCCGCAGGAGGTGTCGAACCATCCCGAGATCATCCGCCGGCTCGGCATCATCGCCATCAACACGGCGCTGGAATTCGACATCTATGGCAACGTCAATTCCACCCATGTGAACGGCACGCACATGATGAACGGCATCGGCGGCTCGGGGGATTTCGCCCGCAATGCCTATCTTTCGGTGTTCGTCACCAAGTCCACCGCCAAGGGCGGGGCGCTCTCCAGCGTGGTGCCCATGGCCAGCCACGTGGACCATACCGAGCATGACGTGGACGTGGTGGTGACGGAGATCGGCCTCGCGGACCTGCGCGAACTGGCCCCGCGCGAGCGGGCGCGGGAGATCATCGCCAATTGCGTACATCCGCTCTATCGCGAGGCGCTGAGCGATTATGTGGAGCGTGCCACGGCGCGCGGCGGGCACACGCCGCACATATTGGAAGAGGCGCTGTCCTGGCACATCCGTGCCCGCGACGGCGGCCGCATGGTCGAGCCCCTGCACCTCGCCGCCACCGCATGAGGCGTGACCGGCTCTTCGTCTGTGCGGACCCGGATGGCGGCATTTGAGCCGGGAGCCGACTAAACTGTTGCCTATGAAGGGTCACGCTCGTCGATCAAGGGATCGGGTGCCGCGAAGTCCGAAAGGCGGGAGAGATCCGAGATCGCGACGATGCTCCCTTTGCTCTGCACGCCATATGCCGATAGCGAGGCGAAGGCGCGCGAGAGGTTTTCCGGCGTCATGCCCAGCCGGGCCGCAAGGGTGCGCTTTTCGCAGGGCAGCTCAATTTGTCCCGAGCCGCCCTGTTCGGCTTCTGCCCGCAGCAGCCAGTTCGCAAGCCGCTCGGCGGAGGTGCGCAGCTTGAGGCTCTTCAGGTCGCGGATGGTGGAGCGATAGTCGCTGGCCAGCTCCATGACGATCGCACGCATGAAAGGTAGCTCCCTCTCCATCGCCATGCGCACTTTTTCGGCGGGGATGAGCAGCAGCTGTGACTTGGCGAGCGTCCGCGCGGATTGCAGGTAGATCTGATCCTTGAGCACGGCCGCCAGAAGGAACAGCCCGACCGGCCGTATAAGCTCGATGGTCGTCTCCCGGCCGTGGCTGGTCGCGAACATCTCCACCGTGCCCTCCACCACCACATGGAGAAAATCGGCCCGCTCGTTCTCGCTGATCAGGACCACGCCGGGCGGAAACCGCTGCAGATAGGCCGCGTCCATCAGCTGCGCGAAGGCTTCGTCGCCCAGTGAGCGGAAGAGAGTCAGGTCACGCACCGCAGCCGCATCCTCAACACGCATGGACCTTGCCTCGCTTCCCGTGACCCGATTGATAATTATCAATCAAAAGTATCAAAGACGTCAAATCGACAGTTATTTAATGTCAACCGCCGTATAGACGGCGGTCAATTATTATATGAATCCTGTCTTCTATTGAATAATTCTGATTCAGATCAAGGTTGTGGCTCTCTCGCGGCGTGACTTTGCGGTCGCGCAACAGATGCGCGAACGGCGCGAGAGCATCATGCCAGCCATCCATGACATCGATCGGGGCAAGCAGCGCAACGCGCTTGCCATGAGTACGGTGGCTTTTACCACCTGCTTTGCGGTCTGGACCATCTTTGCCATCATCGGCGTTTCCATCCGCAGGGAACTCGGCCTCAGCGAGACCCAGTTCGGCCTGCTGGTGGGCACGCCCATCCTCACCGGCTCGCTCATCCGGGTGGTGCTGGGCATCTGGACCGACCGCTACGGCGGCCGTCTCGTCTTCACCGCCACCATGCTGGCGGCGGCGGTCGCCACCTTCCTGCTCTCCTATGCCACCACCTACCCGCAGATGCTGGCGGCGGCCCTTGGCGTGGGCATCGCCGGTGGCTCGTTCGCGGTCGGCGTGGCCTATGTGTCGCGCTGGTATCCGGCGGGCAAGCAGGGCACGGCGCTGGGCATCTTTGGTGCCGGCAACGTGGGATCGGCGGTCACGAAGTTCCTCGCCCCCTTCGTGATGGTGGCCTTCGGCTGGCAGATGGTGGCGCAGGTCTGGGCCGCCGCCCTCGTGGTCATGGCCGCCATCTTCTGGTTCAGCACCACCGACGACCCGGTGCAGGCCGAACGCCGGCGCACCGGCGTGCGCCCCAAGAGCGCGTGGCTGGAACTTGAGCCGCTGAAGAACGTGCAGGTCTGGCGCTTCGCCATCTACTACTTCTTCGTCTTCGGCGCCTTCGTGGCGCTGGCGCTGTGGCTCCCCCAGTATCTGATCAACGTCTACGGCCTCGACATCAAGACCGCCGGCATGATCGCCGCCTTCTTCTCGGTGCCGGCGAGCCTGTTCCGCGCCTATGGCGGCCACCTCTCGGACGTCTATGGCGCGCGGCGCGTGCTCTACTGGACCTTCCTGGTCGGCATCGCCGCCACCTTCGTCCTGTCCTATCCGCCCACGGACTATGTGGTGCAGGGCCTCAACGGACCCATCGCCTTCCACATGGAAATGGGGCTCGTCGGCTTCACCGTCGCGGTGTTCGTGCTGGGCTTCTTCATGGCGCTGGGCAAGGCGGCGGTCTACAAGCACATCCCCGTCTACTATCCCGCGCATGTGGGCTCGGTCGGCGGCCTCGTGGGCATGATCGGCGGCCTCGGCGGCTTCCTTCTGCCCATCCTGTTCGGCGTGCTGCTCGACCTCACCGGCCTCTGGACCAGCTGCTTCATGGCGCTGTTCCTGCTGGTGTCCGGCGCCCTCGTGTGGATGCACGTCTCCATCCGGCAGATGGAGCGCGAGGCCGGTGGCGCGGTGCTCGCCCGCCTGCCGCAGCTGCCCGAGATGCAGGGCCTGCCCGAGCCGGTGGCCACGCCCAGGGCGTCCGGCGCCGTCCTCACCGACTGGCGGCCGGAGGATCCGGAGTTCTGGACGAAGACCGGCCGCGCCATCGCCCGCCGCAACCTGTGGCTCTCCATCCCCGCCTTGCTGCTGTCCTTCGCCATCTGGCAGGTGTGGTCGGTGGTGGTGGCCAAGCTGCCGCTGGTGGGCTTCACCTTCACCACGGACCAGCTGTTCTGGCTCGCCGCGCTTCCTGGCATCTCCGGGGCCACGCTGCGCATCTTCTACTCCTTCATGGTGCCCATCTTCGGCGGGCGGCTGTGGACCACGTTGACCACCTGGTCGCTGATCATTCCGGCGCTGGGCATCGGCTATGCGGTGCAGAATCCCGACACGCCCTATGTGGTGCTGCTCATCCTCGCGCTGCTGTGCGGCTTCGGCGGCGGCAACTTCTCCTCCTCCATGGCCAACATCTCCTTCTTCTTCCCCAAGGCGGAGAAGGGTAATGCGCTGGCGCTCAATGCCGGCCTCGGCAACCTCGGGGTGAGCGTGGTGCAGTTCGTGGTGCCCCTCGCCATCACCGCGGGCGTGTTCGGATGGATGGGCGGCGATCCGGCCATGGTGAAGGGGCAGCCGCCGCTGTGGCTGCAGAATGCGGGCTTCGTGTTCGTGCCCTTCATCGCCCTCTCGGCCTTCGCCTCCTGGTTCGGCATGAACGACATCGCCGATGCCAAGGCCTCGTTCGCGGAGCAGGCGGTGATCTTCCGCCGCGCCCACAACTGGATCATGTGCTGGCTCTATACCGGCACCTTCGGCTCCTTCATCGGCTACTCGGCGGGCTTCCCGCTGCTGGCGAAGGCGCTGTTTCCGGATGTGAACGCGCTCCAGTTCGCCTTCCTCGGTCCGCTGGTCGGCGCGCTCTCGCGCTCCGGCTCCGGCTGGCTGGCGGACAGGCACGGCGGCGCCCGCGTCACCATCTGGGCCTTCGTGCTGATGATGATCGGCGTCTCGGGCGTGCTGTGGTTCATCGGCATCCGCGAACAGCCCGGCGCCTTCTGGGGCTTCTTCGCCTCCTTCCTGCTGCTGTTCTTCGCCAGCGGCGTCGGCAACGCCTCCACCTTCCAGATGATCCCCGCGATCATGACCAGGGAGATGGAGCGGCTGATGCCGGAAGCCGGCCCGGACACCCGCCGCAAGCAGGCGGAGAAGGAAAGCGCCGCCATCACCGGCTTCACCGCCGCCATCGCCGCCTTCGGGGCCTTCTTCATCCCCAAGGGCTACGGCACCTCCATCGCCCTCACGGGCGGCCCCGAAGCCGCGCTCTGGGCCTTCCTCATCTTCTACGTGAGCTGCCTCGTCCTCACCTGGGCCGTCTACACCCGCAAGGGCGGCCTGCTCCACGACATCGAGCGCGCCCGTCGCGGCGCGTCCAGCCGGCCGGCTGCGGCCGAATAATCAAGGGCGACACTGATGTCCCATTTTCTCGATCGCCTCACCTTCTTCAACAAGACCGTTGAAGAGTTTTCCGACGGCCACGGCATCGTCACCGACGAGGACCGCTCGTGGGAGGACGGCTACCGCAAGCGCTGGCAGCACGACAAGATCGTGCGCTCCACCCATGGCGTGAACTGCACCGGCTCCTGCTCGTGGAAGATCTACGTCAAGGGCGGCATCGTCACCTGGGAAACCCAGCAGACGGACTATCCGCGCACCCGGCCGGACCTGCCGAACCATGAGCCGCGCGGCTGCGCCCGCGGGGCCTCCTACAGCTGGTATCTCTATTCCGGCGCGCGGGTGAAGTACCCGATGATCCGCGGCCGGCTGCTGAAGCTCTGGCGCGCCGCCCGCACCAGGCTGTCGCCGGTGGCCGCCTGGGCCTCCATCGTGGAGGATCCCGACAAGCGCCGCTCCTACATGGCGGTGCGCGGCCACGGCGGTCTCGTGCGCAGCACCTGGGACGAGGTCAACGAACTCATCGCCGCCGCCAATGCCTATACGGTGAAGGCCCATGGGCCGGACCGGGTGATCGGCTTCTCGCCCATCCCGGCCATGTCCATGGTCTCCTACGCGGCGGGCTCGCGCTATCTCTCGCTGCTGGGCGGCGTGTGCATGTCGTTCTACGACTGGTACTGCGACCTGCCGCCCGCCTCGCCGCAGACATGGGGTGAGCAGACCGACGTGCCGGAGAGCGCCGACTGGTACAATGCCGGCTTCATCATCGTGTGGGGCTCCAACGTGCCCCAGACCCGCACCCCGGACGCCCATTTCTACACCGAGGTTCGCTACAAGGGCACGAAGAGCGCGGTGGTGAGCCCGGACTATGCCGAGGCCACCAAGTTCGCCGACATCTGGCTCGCTCCCAAGCAGGGCACGGACGCGGCGCTGGCGCTGGCCATGGGCCATGTCATCCTGCGCGAATACCATCTCGAGCGGCAGGTGCCGTATTTCGAGGACTATGCCCGGCGCTATTCGGACATGCCCTTCCTCGTCCGCCTCGTGGAGAAGGACGGGCGGCTGGTGCCCGAGCGCCTGCTGCGCGCCTCCGACCTGCCCGGCGGGCTGGGCGAGGCCAACAATCCCGAATGGAAGACGGTGGCCATCGACGAGGCCACGGGTGCGTGCGTCGCCCCGCTCGGCTCTGTGGGCTACCGTTGGGGCGAACAGGCCAAGTGGAATCTCGAAGAGAAGGACGGCGCCGGTCGCGACACCCGCCTGCGCCTGACGCTGGCCGGGGACGAGGCCGACATCGCCGCCGTGGACTTCCCCTATTTCGGCGGCCGGGCGACGGAGCATTTCGTCGCCACGGAGCATGGCGAGATCCTCACCCGCAACGTGCCGGTGCGCACGCTGGACGGCGCCGATGGCCAGCCGGTCACGGTCGCCACCGTGTTCGACCTGATGATGGCGAACTACGGCATCGACCGGGGCTTCGGCGGCGACCATGTGGCCGCCGACTATGACGCGGACGTGCCCTTCACCCCGGCGTGGGCGGAGCGCATCACGGGCGTGAAGCGCGACGCCATCATCACCGTGGCGCGCGAGTTCGCCACCAATGCGGAGAAGACCAACGGCCGCTCCATGGTCATCCTCGGGGCGGGTCTGAACCACTGGTACCACATGGACATGGCCTACCGGGGGATCATCAATCTCCTGGTGTTCTGCGGCGCCATCGGCCAGTCGGGCGGCGGCTGGTCGCATTATGTGGGGCAGGAGAAGCTGCGACCGCAGACCGGCTGGCAGCCGCTGGCCTTCGGCCTCGACTGGAGCCGCCCGCCGCGGCACATGAACTCCACCTCCTTCTTCTATGCCCACACCGACCAGTGGCGCTACGAGACACTGACCGCGTCCGAGATCATCTCCCCCACCGCGCCGGAAGGCGACTGGGACCGCAGCTTCATCGACTACAACGTGAAGGCCGAGCGCATGGGCTGGCTGCCCTCCGCGCCGCAGCTGAAGCAGAACCCGCTGGAGATCGCCAGGGCCGCGAAGGCCGCCGGGCTGGAGCCGAAGGACTATGTGGCGCAGGGCCTGAAGTCCGGCGCGCTGGAGATGTCCTGCCACGACCCGGACGACCCGGCCAACTGGCCGCGCAACATGTTCGTGTGGCGCTCCAACCTGCTGGGCTCCTCCGGCAAGGGGCACGAGTATTTCCTCAAGCACCTGCTGGGCACCACCCATGGCGTGATGGGCAAGGACCTCGGCGCCGAGGGCGCGGTGCGCAACCGCGAGGTGGCGTGGCATGAGGAGGCCCCGCAGGGCAAGCTCGACCTGCTGGTGACGCTGGACTTCCGCATGTCCACCACCTGCGTCTACTCGGACATCGTGCTGCCCACCGCCACCTGGTACGAGAAGAACGACCTCAACACCTCCGACATGCACCCCTTCATCCACCCGCTCTCGGCGGCGGTGGACCCGGCGTGGGAAGCGCGCTCGGACTGGGACATCTACAAGGGCCTCGCAAAGGCCTTCTCGCAGGTGAGCGGCGAGGTGCTGGGGGTGGAGGAGGACGTGGTCCTCACCCCCATCCAGCACGACACCGCAGGCGAGATGGCCCAGCCCTTCGATGTGGCGGACTGGAAGCACGGCGAGATCGACCCGGTGCCCGGCCGCACCATGCCGTCCGTCGCCGTGGTCACACGCGACTATCCCAACCTCTACGACCGCTTCACCGCGCTTGGCCCGCTGATGACCAAGGTCGGCAATGGCGGCAAGGGCATCGCCTGGAACACCGAGCATGAGGTGGCCGCACTCGCCGCCCTCAACGGCGTGAAGGCGAAGGGCGCCGCCGCCGGCCAGCCGCGCATCGAGACCGACATCGATGCCACCGAAGTCATCCTGATGCTGGCACCGGAGACCAATGGCGAGGTGGCGGTGAAGGCGTGGGAGGCGCTCTCCAAGGCCACCGGCCGGGAGCATGCCCATCTGGCGCTGCCCAAGGAGGACGAGAAGATCCGCTACCGGGACATCCAGGCCCAGCCGCGCAAGATCATCTCCTCGCCCACCTGGTCCGGCATCGAGAGCGAGAGCGTCTGCTACAACGCCGGCTACACCAATGTGCACGAGCTCATTCCGTGGCGCACGCTCACCGGTCGCCAGCAGCTCTATCAGGATCACCTGTGGATGCGGGCCTTCGGCGAGGGCTTCGTGACCTGGAAGCCGCCGGTGGACCTGAAGACCATCGCCGGTGTGAAGGGCCGCCAGCCCAACGGCCATACGGAGATCGTGCTCAACTTCCTCACCCCGCACCAGAAGTGGGGCATCCACTCCACCTATTCCGACAACCTGATGATGCTGACGCTCAACAGGGGCGGCCCGGTGGTGTGGATATCGGAGACCGACGCCGCGCGCGCCGGCATCGTCGATAACGACTGGGTGGAAGTGTTCAACGTCAACGGCGCATTGACCGCCCGCGCCGTGGTCTCCCAGCGCATCGCCGACGGCATGATGCTGATGTACCACGCGCAGGAGAAGATCGTGAACACGCCCGGCTCCGAGCTGACCGGGCACCGGGGCGGCATCCATAATTCGGTGACGCGTGTCGTCCTGAAGCCCACCCACATGATCGGCGGCTACGCCCAGCAGGCCTACGGCTTCAACTATTACGGCACCGTGGGCTCCAACCGCGACGAATTCATCGTCGTCCGCAAGATGGCGGAGGTGGACTGGCTCGAAGGCCCGCTCACCACCGCACTGCCCGAAAATCCCGGACCGAAGACCCTTGCGCCGATGGAGGCTGCACAATGAAGATCCGTGCGCAAATCGCGATGGTGCTGAACCTCGACAAGTGCATCGGCTGCCACACCTGCTCGGTGACGTGCAAGAACGTGTGGACCAACCGCGAAGGCGTCGAATACGCCTGGTTCAACAATGTCGAGACCAAGCCCGGCGTCGGCTATCCCCGCGAGTGGGAAAACCAGGAGAAGTGGAACGGCGGCTGGCGGCGCAAGAAGAACGGCCGCATCGAGCCGCGCATCGGCGCCAAGTGGCGGGTGCTCGCCAATATCTTCGCCAATCCGGACCTGCCGGAGATCGATGACTATTACGAGCCCTTCACCTTCGACTACGAGCATCTGCACACGGCGCGGGAGAGCAAGGCCTTCCCCACCGCCCGCCCGCGCTCGGCCATCTCCGGCCAGCGGATGCAGAAGATCGAATGGGGCCCGAACTGGGAGGAAATCCTCGGCGGCGAGTTCGAGAAGCGCGCGCGTGACGTGAATTTCGAGGCCGTGCAGAAGGACATCTACGGCCAGTTCGAAAACACCTTCATGATGTACCTGCCGCGCCTGTGCGAGCACTGCCTCAACCCGGCGTGCGCGGCCTCCTGTCCCTCGGGCGCCATCTACAAGCGCGAGGAGGACGGCATCGTCCTCATCGATCAGGACAAGTGCCGCGGCTGGCGTATGTGCGTGTCGGGCTGTCCCTACAAGAAGATCTATTACAACTGGTCCTCGGGGAAGTCGGAGAAGTGCATCTTCTGCTATCCGCGCATCGAGGCCGGCCAGCCGACCGTGTGCTCGGAGACCTGCGTCGGGCGCATCCGCTACCTCGGCGTGCTGCTCTATGACGCCGACCGCATCGAGGCGGCGGCCAGCGTGCCGGACGAGAAGGACCTCTATCAGGCCCAGCTCGACCTGTTCCTCGATCCCAGCGATCCGGCGGTGATCGCGCAGGCCCGCGCCGATGGCGTGCCGGAAGCCTGGCTGGAAGCCGCGCGCCATTCGCCGGTGTGGAAGATGGCCATGGAGTGGAAGGTGGCCTTTCCGCTCCATCCCGAATACCGCACCCTGCCCATGGTCTGGTACGTGCCGCCGCTCTCTCCCATCCAGTCGGCCGCCGCCGCCGGCAAGATGGGCGTCAACGGCGACATGCCGGACGTGCGCTCGCTCCGCATCCCGCTGCGCTACCTCGCCAATCTGCTCACGGCTGGAGACGAGGAGCCGGTGGCGCTCGCTCTTGAGCGTATGCTCGCCATGCGCGGCTACATGCGCGCCAAGACGGTGGACGGGCGCCTCGACGAGCGCATCGCCGCCGAGGTGGGGCTCACGGGAGCAGCCATCGAGGACATGTACCAGGTGATGGCGATCGCCAATTACGAGGATCGCTTCGTCATCCCCACCGCCCACCGCGAGTGGAGCGAGGATGCCTACGACCTGCGCGGCTCCTGCGGCTTCTCCTTCGGCAACGGCTGCTCCAGCGGCAACACGCAGACCAACCTGTTCGGCACCCGCCAGACGCCGAAGGCACGCAATCCGATGGAGGTGGCGTGATGGCCATCGAGACCCTCGCCTTCAAGGCGCTTTCCGCACTCCTGACCTATCCGGACGCCGCGCTGGTCGCGGCGGTGCCGGAGATCGCGGCAGCGCTCGCCGCCGATGATCTCGTCGACACGGCCGCGCGCGACGCTCTGGCCCCGCTTCTGGAGGGCCTGCGCACGCGGGATCTCTATGACCTGCAGGCGGACTATGTCGAGCTGTTCGACCGCTCCCGCAAGCTCTCCCTGCACCTGTTCGAGCATGTGCATGGCGAGAGCCGAGACCGGGGGCAGGCCATGGTGGACCTCGCGGCCCTGTATGAGGGCGGCGGGCTGAACCTGTCGGCCAACGAACTGCCGGACTACCTGCCGCTGTTCCTCGAATATCTCGCCACCCGCCCGCTCGACGAGGCGCGCGGACTGCTGGCCGATACCGACCACATCCTCGCGCTGCTGGAAGAGCGGCTCGGCGGCCGCTCCTCGCCTTATGCCGCCGTGTTCTCGGCCGTGCGGGCGGCGGGCGGCGTGGCTTCGAGCACCGCCTTGCCGCAGGAGGACACCGCACCGCTCAGCGCGGCGGACGAGCTGAAGGCGCTCGATGCCGCGTGGGAGGAGACGGCAGTCGCCTTCGGCCCCGGCGAAGCCCTGGGCGGCTGCTCCGTGGACCGCCTGCGTACCCAGATCCGGGCCGCCCAGCGCGATGCCCGCCTCGCCACCGCCTGAGGGAGACGATCCATGTCTGCGCTCAACTCGGCCCTGTTCGGCTGGTATCCCTACCTCTGCCTCACCGTCTTCCTGCTCGGCAGCCTCATCCGCTTCGACCGCGAGCAGTACACGTGGAAGACCGGCTCGTCGCAGCTCCTGCGGCGGCGTCAGCTGCGGCTGGGGTCCAACCTGTTCCATGTGGGCATTCTGGTGATCTTCGCCGGCCATGCGGTCGGCCTGCTGACCCCGATCTGGGTGTTCGACATGCTGGGCGTCAGCCATTCCTTCAAGCAGGGACTGGCAATCACGGCGGGCGGCATCGCCGGCGTCGCCTGCTTCATCGGCATCTCGCTGCTGGCCCACCGCCGGCTGTTCGACCCGCGCATCCGCGCCACGTCGAGCTTCGGCGACACCGCCATCCTGCTGATCCTGTGGGTGCAGCTCACCCTTGGTCTCTCCACCATCTTTGTCTCGCTCGGCCACATGGACGGGCATGAAATGGTGAAGTTCATGAACTGGGCACAGGGCATCATCACCCTCCAGCCATCGGCGGCCGCCTACGTGTCGGACGTCAATCCCATCTTCAAGGCGCACCTGCTGTTGGGCATGACCATCTTCCTGGTCTTCCCCTTCACCCGGCTGGTGCATGTGTGGAGCGCGCCGGTCTGGTATCTCGGCCGTCCCGGCTATCAGGTGGTGCGCACGCGCTTCGCCGGCGGCGCAAGAGCCGCGCGCAGCGGCGCGCCCAAGCCCGCCTTCACGCCGGCCGTGCGCCCCACGCACGTCATGCCCGTCAATCCCGCGGAGTGACAGCCATGGTGACACTCGTCATAGACCATGCCGCGCGGCGCGCCGACGCCGCCCACCCCCACGAGCATGCCCCACACGAGCACGCCCCCCAGCCGCGCGACACCACCCCCTCGCGGGAGCGGGTGGTCATGTCGGCTGTCAGCGTCAACGGGGTTTCCATCTCCCGCAAGGCCATAGCGGCGGAGGTGCAGAACACGCCCGCCCGTACGCCGGCGGAAGGCTGGTTCGCCGCCGCCCGCGCGCTGGTGGTGCGCGAACTGCTGTTGCAGGAAGCCCAGCGCCTCGCCATTCCCCTCGACCCGCAGGGGGACGCGGATGGGCGCCGCGAGACCCACGAGGAAGCGCTGATCCGCGCGCTGCTCGCACAGGAAGTTCGGACGCCGGTGGCCGACGAGGACACGCTGCGGCGCTTCTACGACAACAACCGCCGCCGCTTCATGTCGGCCCCGTTGTGGCAGGCGGAGCATATCCTCTGCGCCGCCCGCCGCGATGATGCCGCCGCTTTCGCCGCTGCGCGCGCCAAGGCGGAAGCGCTCGCAGCGGCATTGACCGCCGCACCGGAGCGCTTCGCCGACCTCGCACGGACGCAGTCCGACTGCCCCTCGGCGGCGGTTGGCGGCAGCCTCGGCCAGATCACCCCCGGCGACACCACGCTGGAGTTCGAGGCCGCATTGCGGTCTCTTGAGCCAGGGGTCATCTCCGCGCCGGTGGAGACGCGCTACGGCGTCCATCTCATCCGCGTGAACCGCTACGTGGAGGGGCGCCCGGTTCCCTTCGAGGCCGTGCGGAAGGAGATCGCCGCCTATCTGGCCGATCATGTCTCCCGTTCCGCCGAGGCGCAGTACATCGCGCTCCTTGTCGGGCGGGCGGACATCAAGGGCATCGCGCTCGATGGCGCCGACAGCCCCCTCGTGCAGTAGGAGGCGCTCATGTTCGGTGCTCTGCTTTCGGCATTGGAGGACCCCGAGGTCTGCGGGCGCCTCCTCTCCAGCCTCGACGCACCGGAGGTCTCCGCCCGCCTCGCGCGCGTCGCGCAGGCGGAGGGCCGGCCGGCGGCCGACGTGATGGCGTCGCGGATCTGGAATTTTCTCGACACCGCGTCCGATGACCATTTTGTCCAGCTCATGGGCATCATGAATCAGGCCCGCGACCCCGGCCTCGCCGCCGTCCGCGCCATCCTCGCAGCGACGTTGCCGGAGGAGGTCGCATGACCGGCTGCGGTCTCGTCGACCTGTTCGGGCGGCGGATCTCCTATCTCCGGCTGTCGGTGACGGACCGCTGTGATCTGCGCTGCGTCTATTGCATGTCCGAGGACATGACGTTCCTGCCGCGCAACCAATTGCTCACGCTCGAGGAACTGGATCGGCTGGCCTGCGCTTTCGTGCGTCGGGGCGTTCGCAGGATCCGCCTGACCGGCGGCGAGCCGCTGGTGCGCAAGGGGCTGATGGAGCTTGTTTCCAGCCTCTCCCGCCACCTCGTCTCGGGATGTCTGGATGAACTCACGCTCACCACCAACGGCACGCTTCTCGCCCACCATGCGCAGGCGCTTGCCCGGGCGGGCGTGAAGCGCATCAATGTGTCCCTGGATACGCTGGACGCGGCGCGCTTCCGCGCCATCACCCGGCGGGGCAATCTCGGGGTGGTGATGGAAGGCCTGCTGGCGGCGCAGGAGGCGGGACTCAGGATCAAGCTCAATGCGGTGGCGCTGAAAGACGTCACCGAGCACGAGATCCACGATCTCATCGCCTTCGCGCACGGGCGGGGTATGGATCTCACGCTCATCGAGACCATGCCGCTGGGCGATGTGGGCGCGGACCGAACGGACCAGTATCTGCCGCTGAGCACACTTCGGCGGATCATCGAAAGCCGGTGGACCCTCACCGACACCAGCGAGCGCAGCGGCGGTCCGGCGCGGTATGCGCGCGTGGCCGAGACCGGAGGGCGCATCGGATTCATCACGCCGCTGACCCACAGCTTCTGTGAAACATGCAATCGCGTGCGGGTGAGCGCCACCGGCGTGCTCTACACCTGCCTCGGGCAGGAGGCGCAGGTGGACCTGCGCACACCGTTGCGCGCGTCCGAGGGCGACGCCCTGCTGCATGCAGCCATCGATGCGGGAATCCGCGCCAAGCCGCGGGGGCATGACTTCGCAATTGCCGGCAACGGCCGCCCTGCGCTGTCGCGCCATATGTCGGCGCTGGGTGGGTGAGCCATGGGGCCGCATCGGGCGTCTCACCATTTCCGATCGCGCGGCGACCGGGACCCGGCTCGCGCGGGCCATCGCCTTTTTCTTGAAGATCTCATCGGCGCCGGCCGGATCGCGGCCGATCCGGCGGTGGTCCGCGCCTTTCGGCAGGAGTCAGCACAATGGACGATGTCACCCTTGCCCGCGCCCTCCACGTACTGGCGGTTGTCCACTGGATCGGCGGCCTCGCCTTCGTGACGCTGGTGGTGCTGCCGCTCTCCCGCACATTGATCGGGGTGCAGGGCACGACGCTGTTCGAAGTGATCGAAAACCGCTTCTCCGGGCAGGTGCGCTGGTCGGTGCCCCTGGCGGGCCTCTCCGGGTTCTGGATGGTCGTGCGCCTGGATCTGTGGGACCGGTTCCGGGATCCTGCCTTCTGGTGGATGCACGCCATGGTCATCCTATGGGTGCTGTTCATGCTGCTGCTCTTCGTGATCGAGCCGATACTGCACCGCTGGGTGGTCAGCATGGCCCGACATGCGCCGCCGGCGACCCTGCAGCGCATCACCACCATGCACTGCGCCCTGCTCTCGATAGCTGCATTGACGATATTCGGCGCGGTGGCCGGAGCGCACGGGCTGTTCCTGTTCTAGAGCAGGTCCGGCTTTGATGGCTTCGCGATCCAGGCGACAGGACATTCTCCCGGCGCAACAAGGCATCGCTCCGGGAGATGCCGAGGGGGACGTTCGCGATCTCGGCGCAAGCGCGGGCAGGTCCGCCATCCACCGGACATAACCGCCGTTTGCTGCTCCTAAACCACTGGCGGGACATGTTGCGCGCATTCCAGCCGGAGGCGCGATGTGGAAACTGTCCTCTATGAACCCGTCAAGCGCTTCCTCGAGCAGCTCGGCTACACGGTCAAAGGCGAGGTCAGGCACTGCGACATTGTCGGCATGCGGGAGGGTGATCACTCGGTGGTGGTGATCTGCGAACTGAAGCTGACGTTCAACCTCGAACTGATTCTTCAGGGGGTCGACCGGGCGAACATCGGGGATGAGATCTGGCTGGCCGCGCAGCTTTCCACCACGGGCAGGGGGCGGGAAAGCGATCCACGCTATCGCAATCTCTGCCGCCGTCTCGGCTTCGGTTTGCTGGGAGTCTCGAAGTCCGGTCTCATCGACGTCATCGTGTCGCCGACCGCGCCGATGCCACGGAAAGACACCCGTCGACGGTCAAGACTGGTGGAGGAACATAAGCGACGCCAGGGGGATCCCGTTCCCGGCGGCGGCACACGCAAACCCATCATGACAGCGTATCGGCAGCAGGCCCTCGGCTGCGCCGCGGCCATGGCAGCCTCACCGCAGCGTCCGCGCGATCTGAAACATTCATTCCCGGATGCCCAGAAAATTCTCCGCGACAATGTGTATGGCTGGTTCCAGCGTCTGGAGCGCGGCGTCTACGGGCTCACGGATATCGGGCGGAGCGCATTGGCGTCGTGGTCCCCCGACCTTCCCGCATCCCTTGAGGGCGAAGGCGGGACCACGAGACCTGCGCCCTAGGGTCTAAACCCAACGGATAGATTGTGATTCAATCGGCTCAAGGAGAGATCAAGCTCATGAGCCGATTGAAATGACCTGGCCTCACTTTGCCTCGCGGCCATCGTCTCATGCTGGCTGCGCTGAGCCTGGACCCCGGCCAACGCTACCGGTATTGTTCAATACATTCATGTAATCCGCGAAAGACTTGTCGAAAGATGCCATGAGGTCTTCGAGAGCGCCTCCGCCGCTCACACCATCAAGACTGGCATCGCTCAGTTGAACCGGCAGACCAAGCATGCGCTGGTTCATCAATGCAATGTCGTCGCTGGATAAGTGACAGCCGTGACGCGCCGCGACGGTTGCAATCGCGCCGGCGATTTCCGCTGGCGGCAGATCTTTGGTCGCGGCCGCCAACTCAGCCTGAAGTCCGGGGGTCGTCGCGGCACTGTCCAGAAATTCCACGGTAGCTTCTATCGACATAGAGATGTCCTCGCGACGCGTTGAATATCGTCAATTCCAGCGCTCAAATTGGGATAAGGATACCTACCTGTCAATCATCTCGCGGGCTAGGGGATCATGCGCGCAGCGTCAGCGATCCGGTGATCATTCAAAAGCTGCTTTTGGCGCCTTCAGGCGGTCCCGCTGATGCCATCCACCGCTCTCAGCCGGGTGATCGCAAAATCCGTGAAGGCCCGGATCACGGGCCGCATGTAGCGGACCGAGGGATAGGCCAGGAAGGCTTCCGTCGACCTGATGCTGTAGTCGGGCAGCACGCGGACCAGACGCCCCTCGGCGAGGGCATCGGCTACGAGGGGATGCTGGACGGGGCCGACGCCGCGTCCGTCGCACAAGGAGGCGACCAGCACCTGCGCATTGTTCGTCCGCAGAACCGGACTCACGCTCACGCTGAGTTCGCCGTCCTCATGCTGAAGGCTGAGCGTATCGGACGGCGCGGGAATGGCGCTGGCCATGATGACATCCACCTCCGAGAGACGCCGGGGATCATCCAATCCGCCGATGCGCGCGAGGTAGGACGGCGCCGCCACGAGAAAGCGCCGGATGAAGCCGATCCGGCGCACGATGACGTTCCGCGCCTCCGGCCGCCCATAGCGTACGGCCAGATCGAAGTCCTCATGCACCAGGTCGATCACGCGGTCTTCCAGTACGAGTTCCATGCTCACGCCGGGATGGGCGGCCTGGAAATCATTCACGATCGGATGGATGTGCCTCGATCCGATGCAGCTCGGCACATGCAGGCGAATCCGCCCCTCGATGACGCCGGCCTCCCGGCGTGAATCCTCCAGCGCGGCGTCGATCGCCCCCAGGGCCGGCTGGGCGACCTCATAGAGCCGCTGGCCCTGCGGAGTGGTCCGCACGAGCCGGGCCGAGCGCTCCAGCAGGCGCGCGCCCACATGCGCCTCCAGATTCCGCAGATGCTTGCTCACGGCGGGTTGGGACACGGCGAGGTCGCGCGCGGCGGCGGTCATGGAACCGCGCTCCACCGTACGGACGAAGGCGCGAAGCGCGAGCGTGAGATCCATCTATGCCACATGGTTATGATTGTAATCACCTCATAGCCGATGGACGTGGCGAATGCGAGGCGCTTCTGTCCGCACGTCTCCTCTCAAGCAGGTTCGTGCCCATGCCTCTGACCCGTCGTGCCGTCCTCATCGGAGCACCGGCTCTCCTGTCCGGCTGCGTCACCCGACCGACGGTCGATGAAACCGGCATGCCGTCGCGCATCGTCGATACCCTGCACATGGGCATGTATGCCGCGCTGGAGGGCGAGCCGTTTCCTGTCCCTGCGGTCGACCTGTCGGAGATCGATCCGCGCTTCCTGCGGCAGATCGTGTCGTACCCGACGCCCCATCTGCCGGGCACGGTCGTCGTCGATCCGGGGCAGCGATATGCCTATCTGGTGGGGGAGAATGGGCGCGCACTGCGTTACGGCGTCGGCGTCGGCAAGCAGGAGGCTTTCAATTTCCAGGGCGCGGCGCTGGTCGGCCGCAAGGCGCATTGGCCGCGCTGGACGCCCACGGCGAACATGATCAGCCGCGAGCCTGCCCGCTACGGTCCTTTCTCTGGTGGACTGGCTGGTGGGCCGGGCAACCCTCTGGGCCCACGGGCGCTCTATCTCTACCGGGACGGCAGCGACACGCTCTACCGGCTCCACGGAACCGTCGAGCCGTGGACCATCGGCACCATGGTCTCGTCGGGCTGCGTCAGGCTGATCAATCAGGACATCGTCGACCTCTATCGCCGTGTCCCGGTCGGCTCCAGGGTCGTGGTCCTGCCGGCGTGATGCGGCGCTTCGGCTCAATGGCTCATGACGACGGGCGACGTCCGTGCGTGCAGCCGTCTCCATCTGCCTTTGAGCATGAGATCAGTAAAAGTAGGAGAACAGGCCATGAAATGGGACTATCTTGTGGTGGAGAATACTCTGGACGCCGGCGCCATCGGGAAGCTGGGGGCTGATGGATGGGAGCTGGTCGCGGTCGTCTCCCCCGCACACTTCGTGTTGCATTACTTCTTCAAGCGGGAGGCACGCGCCTGACCCGCGTGAGAGGCGGCTGGCGCCGCCTTCCGGCAATCCCTGACAGGAGGCATCGAAATGGCACAGCGTGACGCGGTTTTCCCCGCCGGTCGGCATGACCTCTATTCCTCGCAGACCTATTCCGCGGCGATCCGGTCCGGTGATCTCCTGTTCGTGTCCGGTCAGGTTGGCAGCCGCAGTGACGGTTCGCCCGCACCGGATTTCGAGGCCCAGGTGCGCCTCGCCTTCGCCAATCTCGAAGCGACCCTGAAGGCGGGGGGATGCGGGCTTGACGACATCGTCGACGTCACGAGCTTCCATACCGACCCCGAGCGTCAGT
Organism: Azorhizobium oxalatiphilum; assembly: GCF_014635325.1. Lineage (GTDB taxonomy): Bacteria > Pseudomonadota > Alphaproteobacteria > Rhizobiales > Xanthobacteraceae > Azorhizobium > Azorhizobium oxalatiphilum. The sequence continues at coordinate 1,072,831 of NZ_BMCT01000001.1, forward strand.
TCGGCACGGTCATGGCCGTCAAGAGCGAGGTCTTCCCGAAGCCCCCTTATCCGAACTGGACGGCGATCGGCGTGAACTGGCTCGCGGGCTTCGACTTCGAGATCAAGGTCATCGCCCGTATTCCCGGCTAATCGTCGGGCCGGCGGGATGCCGGGCGGGGACCCGCTACGCCAGCCATGGGCAGGCGGACATGAACCGTTTCGTCTCCATCGGCGACGACTTCGGCTTCGCCACCCGCGGTTGACCGGCGCAGGCGCCGGCTTGCGCGGCTCCTGCCAGTTCGTTGCGGGCGACTGGTACGCCAAGCCGGGGCTGGATCTCGACCTGCGCCATGCCAGGCTGCAGCGCCTGGACTTTCATGTGAGAAAGCGATTGAGCGGAAGCCCTCGTCAGGCCGTGAACGATCGCAGTGTATGCGGAGTATAACCTTTGGTAAGGTCTTGCATTCTGGATTTTCATTGAAATAATATTATATATCTTCAAATATTGTAATATATGTCGTATTTCGAAGGTGGCGTGGCCAATAATGCGCAAGGGGCGCTCATGATTGTGCGGCGGTCGGGCGGATGGATCCTGTCTGTTCTGGTTCTTATGGCTGCCATGCAGGTCTGCAGCGCGGCGGGCGCGGTGAGGAAAGGAGAGGTCGACAGTCGGCTTCCCGTTGCTCCCGTGAATGAGGAGGTGCTGAGGATCGATGGCGATCCCGCCCGCCCGGTGAAGCTGGAAGTCACGCTCTACAAACCAACGGGACCGGGCCCATTTCCATTGGCCGTGTGGAACCACGGCGCGCGCGGCAACAGGATCGCCGATCAGCAGGAGCGTGATCGCTACAGCGTTGCGGCCTATTATTTCCTCTCGCGGGGCTATGCTGTCGCGCTACCGATGATGCGAGGCTATGCCAAATCCGGCGGCACTCTGCTGACCGCTGGCTGCGATCAGGGACAGGTGGGAGCCAGCAACGGCCGGGACATCCGCGCGGTGATCGAGGCTCTGGCCCGGCGACCGGATATCGATGGCAGCCGCGTGGTGGTGGGTGGTCAGAGCTTCGGGGCGTGGAACACACTCGGCATGGGCATGGATCCGCCCCCCGGGGTGCGTGGCCTGATTGCGTTCAACGCCACGCTGCGCACGTCAGATTGCAGGGCGCAGGATGCCGGCATGGTCACTGGCGCATGGCAGTTCGGCGCCAGCACACGGCTTTCCTCGCTCTGGTTCTATGGCGACAATGACAAGCTGATGCCCGTCGCTTTGTGGCGTTCGGTGGTGGAGGCCTATGAAAAGGCGGGCGGGCAGGTGGAATTGGTGGACTTCGGGACGTTTCGTTCGGATTCCCACGATCTCCTGTCGGACACGGAGAGCCATCGGCTCTGGGTGCCGCAGTTGGATGCCTTCCTTGCCCGCATCGGTCTGCCTCACACTGAGGCTTATGGCGGATATATGCCGCATCCGGGTCCTGTGGCCACCGGCTGGGCCGACCTCAAGGACGCTGCCGCCGTGCCCTACCTGAACGAGCGGGCCCGCGCGCTCTATCGCCAGTTCCTGAAGGCGCCCACGCCGCGCGTTTTTGCGATCTCACCGACTTTCGTCCGAGAACTCCACGGCGGTTATGATCCGCTCGGGCATCTGCTGGCGGAATGTGCACGGGATCACCTGCCGTGCGAAGTCTATGCGGTGAATGACGATGTGGTGTTCGTTGGCGACAAGGTGTTTCTGGCTCCGGCCAGATTCGCGATACCGGTGAACGGCAGCCAGAACATGATCACGTCCACGCGTGTGAGGCGAAGCTGCGGCGAGCCTGTTGGCACGGGTATCGAGATCCTTACCCCGCCCACCCATGGCACAATCACACCAAGGCCGGAGAGCGACGCCCCTTGCAGTGCCGCCGTGGTAACGCCGACTGTCCTCACCTACAGGCCGGAGCGTGATTTTGCCGGCGTCGATGCGATGGTCGTCCGGATAACCTCGCTGGACCGGACGCGGGAAACCTATCGCATGGAGATACGGGTGGGTGCTGCCCCGATGTTGCGATCGAAGGGGCCGACAAACGTTGGTCTGCCGTGCGACATTGCCCCCTGGAACTGTCCGCGCAATCCTGCTCCGCAACGTTAGATGTGCCCGCTGCATCAACCGCATCGAGAGCCATGATCAGGGCCGCATCGCCGTCAATGGGCAATGCGAGACGCTGAGCGATGATGGCGCGCGCGCCACGGCGCGCGGCGGGCACACGCCGCACATCCTGCAAGAGGCCGGCCGGTCCCTCTCATCCCGGAGGCGTTCGGTCAGCCCGTCGCTTGTGATCGCTCGATCACGATCGCGATGCCCTGGCCGCCGCCGATGCAGAGCGTCACGAGGCCGTAGCGCCCGCCGGTGCGCTGGAGTTCACCGATGGCCTTGATGGCCAGGATCGCCCCCGTCGCGCCCACCGGATGGCCGAGCGCGATGGCCCCGCCATTGGGGTTCACCTTCGCCGGATCGAGCCTCAGCACCTTGGTGACGGCGCAGGCCTGCGCCGCGAACGCCTCGTTGGATTCGATGACGTCGAGATCGCCGGCCGCAAGGCCCGCTTTCTCCAGCGCGATCCGTACCGCCGGCACCGGGCCCATGCCCATTTCCGATGGGTCCACACCGGCAATGCCATAGGACAGCAGCCGGGCCAGCGGCCTGAGGCCCCGCGCGCGGGCCGCCGCGGCATCGGCCAGGACGAGCGCGGCGGCGCCGTCATTGATGCCGGAGGCGTTGCCCGCCGTCACCGTTCCGCCCTTCCTGAACACCGCCTTCAGCCTGGCCATGTCGTCCACATTGGCGTCGGCGCGGACGTGCTCGTCCGTATCGAACACGACGGTGCCCTTGCGGGTGGTGAGTTCGAACGGGGCGATCCCGGCCTTGAAATGCCCGGCCGCGACCGCCTGCGCCGCCCGGCGATGGCTCTCCACGGCGGCCTCGTCCTGCTGCCGGCGGCTGATGCCGTAGCGTTCGGAGACGTTCTCGGCGGTGACGCCCATGTGGCCGTGGCCGAAGGGGTCGTTCAGCACCCCGATCATCATGTCCACCACCTGCGTGTCGCCCATGCGCTGGCCCCAGCGCGCCGCCGGCATGAGATAGCCGCCCCGGCTCATGCTCTCGGCCCCGCCCGCCAGCACGATGGCGGCATCGCCGAGCCGGATCACCTGCGCCGCGCTGACGATGGCCTGAAGGCCCGAGCCGCACAGGCGGTTGACGGTGAGGGCCGGGGCCTCCTTCGGCACGCCCGCCCCCATGGCGATGGCACGGGACAGGTACATGTCCCGCGCTTCCGTATGGATGACATTGCCGAACATGGCCTGCTGCACATCCTCCGGCGCGATGCCCGCGCGGGAGATGGCGGCCTTGGCGGCATGGATGCCCAGTTCGATGGGCGCGATGTCCTTCAGCGATCCGCCGAAGCTGCCGATGGGCGTGCGCGCGCCGGATAGGAAAACCACCTCTGTCATGGGCCGTCCCCTTGTTGTTCATGTCACCCCGCTCACGCGGGCGATACGCAGGATGGGCGGGCCAGCCGCCAGGCGATCTGCGGCAGGCGGTCGGCGCCGAAGAAGCCCTCGCCGTCCACCACGAAATAGGGCGATCCGCACACACCGGCGGCCACGGCGGCATCCACCGCCTCGGACAGGCAGTGTTTTGCCTGAGGATCGGAAACAGCGGCGCGCGTGTCGGCGGCGCTCATGCCGAAGGGGGCGGCGCATGAAATGAGCACCGTCTCATCCGCCAGCGAGCGGCCCTCCACCATATGGGCGTGCAGAAGCGCGTGGGCGAGATTGCGCGCATCCTCCGGTGCCTGCCGGACATGCGCATAGAACAGGCGCGCGGCCAGATGCGTGGAGATGCCCAGCTGCGCGGGCAGGGTGAAGGGAACGCCGTGGAACTCGGCCGAGCGCACCATGTCCGCGACGAGATAGGCGCGCCGGGCCGGCACGTCGAGCGGCGGGGGAATGTTCTGCGCCTTGAACACCGCCCACAGCAGCATGGGGCGCAGGTCGATGTCCCGCCCGTACATGGTCGCCAGCCGCGCCAGACCGGGCAGGGCGAACCACGCATAGGGCGAGGCGAAATCGAAATAGAAGCGGATGGGGGCGGCCATGGTCAGAAACGGAACACGCCGTAGCCGGGGTCTCCCAGCGGGGCGTTGAGCGAGGCCGAGATGGCGATGCCGAGCGCATTGCGGGTATCGAGCGGATCGATGATGCCGTCGTCCCAGATCTCGGACGTGGAATAATAAGCGGAGAGCTGTTCCTGATAGGCGGCGCGGGTGTCCTCCCACACCCGCTCCAGCACGGCGGCGTCCACGTCCGCGCCATCGCGGCGCAACTGGTTGGCCTTCACCTCGGCCAAAGTGTTGGCGGCCTGATCGCCCCCCATGACGCCGATCTGGTGGTTGGGCCATGTGAACAGGAAGCGGCTGTCGAAGGCGCGGCCGCACATGCCGTAATTGCCGGCGCCGAATGAGCCATTGCACATCACGGTGAATTTCGGCACCCGCGAGCAGCTCTGCGCCATGATCATCTTGGCGCCGTCCTTGGTGATGCCGCGCCGCTCGTATTCGCGGCCGATCATGTAGCCGGTGATGTTCTGGAGGAAGACGAGGGGCGTGTTGTTCTGGTTGCACAATTCGATGAAATGGGCGCCCTTGAGCGAGGAATCATTGAACAGGACGCCGTTGTTGGCAAGGATGCCGACCTTGAAGCCCCAGATGTTGGCATAGCCGCAGATCAGCGTGGTGCCATAGGCCGGCTGGTATTCGTGGAAGCGGCTGCCATCGACGATGCGGGCGATGATCTCGCGCATGTCGAACTGCTTCTTGATGTCGTCGGGCACGATGCCGTAGATCTCCTGCGGATCGTAGAGCGGCGGCTCGGGCGTCTCCCGCTGGCAGGCCCATTTGGGCGCGCGATCCCACTGGGCGACGATCTCGCGGCCCATATGGATGGCCTGATCCTCGCTGGCCGCCGGATAATCGCAGGTGCCGCTGACGGAGGTGTGCATGTCGGCGCCCCCCAGTTCCTCCACCGTCACCTCCTCGCCGGTGGCGGCCTTCACCAGCGGCGGGCCGCCGAGGAAGACGGCGCCGGTGCCGCGCACGATGACGCTGTAATCGGACAGGCCGGGAATATAGGCGCCGCCCGCCGTGCAGTGGCCGAACACCAGCGCCAGTTGCTTCACCCCCTGCCGCGAGAGCAGCGACTGGTTGCGGAAGATGCGGCCCGCCATGTACTTGTCGGGAAACACCTGCGACTGAAGCTGCAGGAAGCCACCGGCGGAATCGCACAGATGCACCACCGGCAGGCGGTTCTCCATGGCGATGTCGAGGGCGCGCACGATCTTCTTGGTCGTCAGCGGATACCAGGCGCCGCCCTTGACCGTGGGATCATCGGCGCGGATCACCACCTCGCGGCCGGATACGACACCGATGCCGGTGATGGAGCTGGCCGAGGGCGCATCCCCGTCATAGGCCATGTTGGCGGCCAGCGAGGAGAGTTCCAGAAAGGGCGTGCCGGGATCGAGCAGCTTCTCGATGCGCTCGCGCGGGCGCATCTTGCCCTGCCGTTCCAGCCGGTCGAGATCGCGCTGCGGCCGGTTGTGGCGGGCCGCCTCCTGCCGCTCGCGGAAGCGGGCGACCAGCTCACGATTGTGGGCGGCGTGGCGCCGGAAATCGGCGCTGCCGGTGTCGATCATGGAACGGATGGCACGCATGGCTACTGATCTCCCTCCACGGGCGCGAGGCGCGCGACCACTTCGTCCTTCTCGAACGTGTCTCCGGCCCCCTTCAGCACGGCAAGCAGCGTGCCCGCGCGCGGGGCCACCAGCGTGGTCTGCAGCTTCATGCTTTCGATGGTGAGCACCGCCTCGCCGCGCGTCACCGCCGCGCCCGCCGCCTTGTGGACCTGAACCACCGCGCCCGGCATGGGGGCGAGGATTTCATCCCGGCCGTGACCGGAGCCCTCGGCCTCGTCCAGCGGGTCGATGACCTCCACCGCGATGGCGCGGCCATCGAGATGCAGAAGGACGCTGCCGCCGCTGCTGACGCGGGCGAATGAGACCGCCGCGCCATCGAGCACCAGCGTGCCGGGCCCGTCGCATTCGCGCCCCGGATCGTCGATGGTGTGGTGGCGGCCGTCGATGCTCACCACCAGATGCGGGCGACGGGCGATGATCTTCACCTCGTGGAGGTCGTCCCCCAGCTTCATCTTCATGGCTCAGTTCCTCCAGCCGCCCATGCTCGCCTGCGGTTCCGGCACATCGGCCACCAGCGCGCGGAAGATGCGCTGGCCGAGTACGGCGGCGATCAGCGTGCGGTCGAGCGCGTCGTCGGCAAGGGGCTGCGGCGAAAGGCTTTCGGCATGTTCGGAGACGAAGGCGGTGTGCAGGTCGCCGGCGCGGAAGGCGGGATGGGCGAGCACGCGGGCGAGATAGTCCACATTGGTCTCCACCCCGAGCAGCGCCAGATCGCGCAAGGCGGCGATGGTGCGCTCGATGGCGGCGGCGCGGTCGCCGCCATCCACCACCAGCTTGGCCAGCATGGGGTCGAAATCGGCCGTGACCTTCTGGCCTTCGCGCAAGGCGTTCTCGAACCGGATGCCGGGGCCGTGCGGCGCGTGGAGATGGCGCACCGCGCCGGTGGCGGGCAGGAAGCCGCGATCGGGCGCTTCCGCGCAGATGCGGCACTCGATGGCGTGGCCGCGCGCCACGATGTCGGCTTGCGCGGGCAGGGGGGCGCCACCCGCGATCTCCAGCTGCATGCGCACCAGATCGAGGCCGGTGATCATTTCGGTGACGGGATGCTCAACCTGCAAACGGGTGTTCATCTCCAGGAAGAAGAAGCGCCCGTCGGCGCCGAGGATGAATTCCACGGTGCCGGCATTCCTGTAGCGCGCAGCCGCCGCGAGGCGCACCGCCGCCTCGCAGATCTCCGCGCGCAGCGCCGCCGGCAGGCGGGCGGCGGGGGCTTCCTCGATGATCTTCTGGAACCGGCGCTGCACCGAGCATTCGCGCTCGAACAGATGGATGGCCCCGCCAAGGCCGTCGCCGAACACCTGCACCTCGATATGGCGGGGGCGCTCCACATAGGTCTCGGCATAGACGCGGCCGTCGCCGAAATAGCGCTGGGCCTCGCTGGCGGCGAGGCGGGCCGCCTCGCGCAGGCCGCCCGCCTCGCGCACGATGCTCATGCCCTTGCCGCCGCCGCCGGCCGATGCCTTGATGAGCAGCGGAAAACCGATGCGCCCGGCCTCGGCGGCAAACGCGTCAAGGTCTCCGGTGGGCATGACGGAGGGCGCCACCGGCACGCCATGAGCCTCGGCGAACTGCCGCGCGGAGATCTTGTCGCCCATCAGCGCGATGGTCTGCGCATCGGGGCCGATGAAGGTGAGGCCGGCCTCCGCCACCTGCCGGGCGAAGCCGGCATTCTCGGACAGGAAGCCGTAACCGGGATGGATGGCATCCGCCCCCGTGGCGCGGGCGGCGGCGATGATCTGCGGGCCGTCCAGATGGGCGGCCACCGCCGTGTCGCCGGCAAGCGCGATGGCGTGGTCCGCGCCGGTCACGTGCGGGGCATCGGCATCCACGCGATGGAAGATCGCGACGGTCTCGACGCCCATCTGGCGCAGGGTGCGCTGGATGCGCACGGCGATCTCGCCGCGATTGGCGATCAGCACGCGCCGGATGGCCGGCTGCGGCGCGGCGCGGGAGGTGGCGAGCGAGGGGCTCATGCGGCCGCTCCTGGGGTGTGAGGAGAGGCCCAGCCGGCCAGCGGGCCGCCGGTGGCGAGCCATGCGGCGGGCACGGCGACCGGCATGTCGAGCAGGATCTGGGCGAGGGCCTTGCCCTGCGGGTCATAGCGCAGCGAGGCGATGCCGCCGCCGCCGAGCCCCTCGTGCAGCAGGATGTTGAAGCCGGCGAGGCCGGGCCATTCGAAGACCTCGATGGCCCCGCCCGCCACATGGGCCAGATAGTCGCGCACCGTTTCCGGCGTCAGCTGGTGTCGCAGCAGGGGCACGAAGTCCGGCCGGCGGGCCAGCACGGCGATATTGGCGATGTCTCCCTTGTCGCCGGAGCGGCCATGGGCCAGCGCGATCAGGGGCACTTCGGCCAGCGGGCCGGGCAAAGGGGGAGGGGTGTCCGGCGTCGGCGTGTGCGGAATGGTGGCGGCGGCCGCGGGGGGAACGGCCGCCGCCGGGGGCACGGAACTGAGCATCTGCTCGTCCCGGCCATCGAACACCATGCGGACGGGCACGTCCGCCTTGTCCACCAGGAAGGAGAACAGCCGCACCACGGGCTGCGGCTCGGGGCGGCCGCCGGCAAAGCCGGTGATGCCCTGCGCCATGGCGGTGGCGGCGGGATATATCTCCTTGGCGAAGGTCTCCAGCGCCTCGCGCCGGGGGTGGCGCACGGCCACCTTCAGCACCACCTCGCGCGCGTCCTGCGCCCGGCTTGCGGCGCCGTAATTGGCCTCGCCGCCGAGCACTTCCACCGAGGTTTCGGTGAAGCCGTCATATCCTGCCTCGCGCATCAGGCGTTCGGCGCGGGTGAGGATGGCGCGGCCCACGGCCTGCGCTTTCGCCACCGCCTCGCGGCCCGCGATCATCATGGTGCCGGTGGCGCGAAAGCCATCCGCGAAGGTGGCGCTGGCCTTGTAGCTGGCGGTGGGCGGCCCGCCGCGCGCGCCGCTGACCCGCACCCGGTCCGGCCCCGTGTTCTCAAGCCGGATGTGCGACCAGTCGCAGCTCACGTCGGGCAGGATGTAGGCGGTGGGATCGCCCACCTCATAGACCACCTGCTCGGCGACGGTGCGCACGTTCACGAGGCCGCCGGTGCCCTCCGGCTTGGTGATCTCGAACGTGCCGTCCGCCTGACATTCGGCGATGGGGAAGCCCATGCGGTCCCATCCCTCCACCTCGCGCCAGTCGGTGAAGATGCCGCCCGTGACCTGCGCCCCGCATTCCAGCAGATGCCCGGCGAGGCTGCCGGCGGACAGGTGGTCGAAATCGTCCGCCGACCAGCCGAATGCGTGGATCAGGGGGCCGAGCACGAGGGCGGAATCCACGCAGCGGCCGGTGAGCACGATGTCGGCCCCCGCATCCAGCGCAGCGGCAATGGGGAAGGCGCCGAGATGGGCATTGATGCTGAGCAGGCGCTCGGGCATCGGCTGGCCGGAGAACATCTCCACGATGCCGCGTGCGCGCAGCGCATCGCATTTCGGCAGCAGATCGTCGCCCTCCACCACCGCCACCTTCAGGGTGGCGCCCTCTTCGGCGAAGACCTGCTCAAGAGCGGCGCGGCAGGCGGCGAGGTTGACGCCGCCGGCATTGGTGACGACGCGGATGGAGCGCTCCGATATCTCGCGCGCCAGCGGGCGCATGACGCTGGTGACGAAATCCGTCGCATAGCCCGCGTCCGGCCTCTTCGCCTTCATGCGGGCGAGGATGGACATGGTGATCTCGGCCAGATAGTCGAGCACCAGATAGTCGATGCCGCCGGAGCGCACGAGCTGGCGGGGCCCTTCGGGCGTATCGCCCCAGAAGCCCGCGCCGCAGCCGATCCTGATGCTGCCCGTCATGGCGCTCACTCCGCTGTCCATTGCGGGGCGCGCTTTGCCGCGAAGGCGGCAAAACCCTCCCTGGCATCCTCCGTGCGGGCCATGTTGGCGAGCATGAACTGGGCGTATTCCAGCGCCGTGTCCACCGGCATCTCCCGCACCTTACCGAGCGCCTGCTTGCCAAGGCGGATGCCGGTGGGCGACTTGTCGGTGATGCGCCCGAGCAGCCAGTCGGTCTTCGCGTCCAGCTCGGCGGCGGGCACGGCATAGTTCACGATCCGGTCGGCCAGCGCCGCCCTGGCGGTGATGGGCTCGCCGGTGAGGCACATCTCCATCAGCAGGCGGGCGGGCACGGTGCGCAGCAGCGCGGGCAGGATCATCATGGGGAACAGGCCGACCTTCACCTCGGTCACGCCCAGCAGCGCATCCTCGCGCGCCACCACCAGATCGCAGCCGCTGACGAGGCCGAAGCCGCCGGCCAGCGCATGGCCGTTCACCCGCGCCACCAGCGGCAGGCGGCAGGCCTCCATGCGGCGGATGAGGCCGGCCACATAATGGCGGGGGTCGGCGGCATCGATGGTGAAGGGCGTGCCCTCGGCATTGGGCTGCAGATCGCCTCCGGCGCAGAACGCCTTGTCGCCGGCCCCGGTCAGCACCACGGCGCGCACGCCGCGATCCGCCTCGGAGGCGTCGAGGCCGGCGCAGATCCCGGCGGCGACATCGGCATTCAGGGCGTTGCGTCTGGCCTCGCGGTCGATGGTCAGGGTCATGACCATGCCCCGGCGCTCGGTTCTCACGACTGCGCTCATCGTCCTCCCCCTTTTATTATCGGGCCGGTTGGTGGCGGCCGGGGTCCGTTTCGTAATAACTGATTTCAATTCATCAACACTGTCAACAGACCCGCTTCGCAGCTGCGAGAAGAGTTGCGAATCCCATTATCAGGACGGTTCCGCTTGACGCATTCCGGGCGCTCTGCCACCGTTATGAAAACAGTTCATTAAATCCGAATGGACAGGAACTGAGGCGCTGCCGGACCAACCGGCGGGCAGGGGAGGACCAGATGTCGGCCATGGAGACCTGGACGCCGGACAATGCCGCCCCCGGCGGGGGATTTGACCTCACCGACGACCAGCGGGTGATCCTCGATCAGGCGGATCGCTTCGCGCGCAAGGAGCTGTACGGCTACAGCGCGCGCATGGACGCGGACGAGTGGTGGCCGCCGGACGCCTTTTCAAAGATCGGCGAGGCCGGGCTGTTCGGCATCACCATCGCCGAGGAATTCGGCGGCGCGGGGCTGGATCTGGTCGCCGCCGGGCTGGTGCTCCAGGGCTTCGCGCGCTGGAACCACGCACTGGCGCTGAGCTGGGTGGCGCATGACAATCTGTGCGCCAACAACATCTATCGCAACGGCACCGACGCGCAGCGCCGCAAATACCTGCCCGATCTGTGCGCGGGCAGGACCATCGGCTGCCTCGGCCTCACCGAGCCGGGCGCAGGCTCCGATGCGCTCGGCTCCATGCGCACCACCGCCCGGCGCGAGGGCGACCATTATGTGCTGAACGGCTCCAAGATCTACATCACCAACGGGCCGGTGGCGGATATCCTGCTGGTCTATGCCAAGACCGACAAGGCGCGCGGCGCCCATGGCATCTCGGCCTTCATCGTCGAGAAGGACATGCCCGGCTTCAAGGTTGCGCAGAAGCTCACCAAGATGGGCTATCGCGGCAGCCAGACCGCCGAGCTGGTGTTCGAGGACTGTCGGGTGCCGGCCGGGAACCTCGTCGGAGAGGAGAATGCCGGCGTCGCGGTGGTGATGAGCGGCCTTGATCTGGAGCGGGCGATGATCGCGCCCCTGTGCCTGGGCGTCGCCGAGCGGGCGCTGGAGCTGTCCATCGAATATGCGAAGACCCGCCGGCAGTTCGGCAAGCCCATCGGCAGCTTCCAGATGGTGCAGTCCATGCTGGCGGACATGTATGTGGCGGTGGAGACCATCCGCAGCTTCACCTACCGCACGCTGGCAGCCGCGGCGCCGCTGGAAGTGGGCGGGGGCGGGCGGGGGGATATTCACATGCTCACCGCCGCGTCCGTCATGTATGCGGCTGATGCCTGCCATCAGGTGCTGGACAAGGCGGTGCAGATCCACGGCGGCTCCGGCTATATCTGGGAGTCCGAGATCAACCGCCTGTTCCGCTCCACCAAGCTGCTGGAGATCGGCGCCGGCACCACCGAGGTGCGCAAGCTGATCATCGCCGGCGAGCTGCTGAAGGACTTGAAGGCACATGGCTGAACAGGAGAGCGGCGCGCGGGAGCCGGCGGAGTTCGGCCTCGATGATGCGGCGCTGGCCGCCCACCCCACCGTCTATGCGGCCGATGCCTTCGCCGGCCGCACCGTTCTGGTGTCCGGTGGGGCCGGCGGTATCGGCCGCGCCGCCGCATGGCTGCTCGGCCGGCTGGGCGCGCGGGTGGTGCTGGCGGGGCGCAATGCGGAGAAGCTGGAGGGCGCGCGCACGGCCATGGCCGCCCACGGCCTCTATGTGCGCACCGCCGTGGTGGATATCCGCGAGCCGGAGAGCGTGGCGGCCCTGTTCGCCAGGGTGGCGGCCGAGGCGGGCGGCATCGACATGCTGATCAACAGTGCCGGCGGGCAGTTCCCGCAGGCCGCCATCGACTTTTCGGCGAAGGGCTGGAACACGGTCATCAACACCAACCTCAACGGCACCTGGCACATGATGCAGGCTGCCGCCCGTGCGTGGCGCGATGCGGGGCGGGCGGGCAGCATCGTCAACATCGTGGTGGTGACGACGCACGGTTTGCACGGCGTCGCCCACACCATCGCGGCGCGGGCGGGGGTCATCGGGCTCAGTCAGGCGTTGGCGGTGGAATGGGCGCCGCTGGACATCCGCATCAATTGCATCGCCCCCGGCGTGATCGAGACCCCCGGCTGGCGGGTCTATGACCCCAAGGCGGTGGCCGCCTATCCCAGATCCAACCCCATGATGCGCAATGGCTCGACATGGGAGGTGGCCGAGGCCTGCGCCTATCTGGGCGGGCCGGCCGGCGGCTTCGTCACCGGCGAGGTGCTCCATGTGGCCGGCGGCAGCCAGCTCTGGGGCGAGACCTGGACCATCGAGAAACCGGATTATTTCCGGGTGTGATGTCGCCTTCGGGCCGCTTCCCGTTCCTCCCCCTCCCCAGCGGGAAGCGCGCGGCGCCGCGTCCACACGGATGCGGCGCCGCCCCGTTCAGGCCAGCCAGCGCTTGCGCCGCCGATAGTGCTTCACGGCGTGGTAATCCACCTTCTGCGCACCGCCGAGATAGGCGTCCTGAATGTCCGGATTGGCGGCCAGCGCCGCGGCCGTGCCGCTCATGACGATGCGGCCCTGATCGATCAGATAGGCCGTCTCGACGAGGTCCAGCGCCGCCACGGCATTCTGTTCCACCAGCAATATGGCAACGCCCGACACGGCATTGATGCGGCGGACGATGTCGAATATCTCGTCCACCAGAAACGGTGCGAGGCCGAGGCTGGGCTCGTCGAGCAGGATGAGCTTGGGCTCGGTCATCAGCGCCCGTGCGATCGCCAGCATCTGCTGCTCGCCGCCGGAGAGGTAGCCGGCCTGCGCTTTGGCGCGCTCCGCCAGACGCGGGAAATGCGTGAACATCTCCTCCACCATCCTTTTCACCTTCGCCCGGTCCGGATGCATGGAGGTGGCGGCGATGAGGTTCTCCTCCGGCGTCAGATGCCCGAAGACGTGCCGGCCCTCCAGCACATGCACGAGGCCCCGGCGCACCCGCGCGGGTGGATCCAGCACGCGCATGTCCTCGCCGTCGAACGTGACCTGCCCGCGTGTCACCAGCCCGCGCTCGGCCGCCAGCAGGCCGCTGATGGATTTGAGCACCGTGCTCTTGCCGGCGCCGTTGGCCCCGAGCAAGGCGACGAGCCCGGCTTTCGGCACCTCCAGCGACACGCCCTTCACGGCCAGGAAGACGCTGTCGTAGACCACCTCGACATTGTTGAGAACGAGCAGGCTCATCAGTGCGCTCCATCTCGCCGGTCACGGGCCGGCAGGCATCGGCGACCTTCGGCACCGGGCGGGTGCCGAAGGCCGGCCGGCTTGCTATTTTCCGGACTTCTGGAATTCGGCCGCTGTGGTGCGGATCTCGTCCCAGACCACGTCCTGATAGGCCGTGAACCAGTCCGTGGCCGGCACGAATTTGGTGCCGTCCCAGCGCGCGATGCGGGCCTTGCCGCCGCCCTGATGGTCCTGCGGCGTCACCGTGGTGGGCGGGATGAGGCCCTCGGCCTCGAAGTTCGTGATGGAGCTGAGCCCGGCGTTCAGCCACTCGCCCGAGATCGGCCCATTGGGCGCCTTGGCGAAGGCCTGCCGCACGCCCTCGACCATGATGGAGGTGATCATCACGCCGTAATTGTAATAGGCCGTGCCCACCTTCTCGGCGGCACCGGAACCCTTGCCGGGCTCCACCACCTCCTTGAGGATCTGCTGGATGAGCCTGGGCTCACGGCCGGAGGCACAGGGCTCGACCTTGAGCACACCGGCCGCCTGCTGGCGGCCGACCACGTCCATGTCGCTCTCCGACAGCCACACGCTGGAGGAGACCTTGGACAAGGGCAGGCCGTTGCGGATGGCCTCGGTGAGCGCCACCGTCTGCCCCACGCCCGCGCCCCAGAACACCACCCAGTCCGGGCGGGCGCGGCGTACCTGTGGCCAGATGGCGGACTGGTCGTTGCCCGGCGGCGTGTAGGGGAAGGTGCTGAGCTCGAAGCCCAGTTTCTCCTGCAGGCGCTTCAGGATGGGCAGCGGCTCCTTGCCGAAGGGCGTGTCGATATGCACGAAGCAGATCTTCTTGCCCTTCAGATCGCCGCCCGACTGGGTGCGGAAATAATCGATGAGGAGGGCGATCTGCGTCCAGTAATTGGGCGAGAGCGGGAAGATGTAGGGAAAGACGGTGCCGTCCGCCGCATCGCTGCGGCCGGAATAGGCGGTGATGAGGTTGATCTTGTCGGCAAGCGCACGCGGGGTCAGCGCGCGGGCGGCCGGGGTGCCGAGCGGATCGACCAGAATGGCGCCCTGGCTCTTGGCGCGCTCATATTGCTCGATGGCGCGGGGCAGATCGTTGCCCTGGTCGGACACCTCGGCGAGGATGCGATAGCCATTGATGCCGCCGCGCGCATTCACCAGCGCGATATAGTCCTTCTGGCCCTGGCTGTATTCGGCGGTGACGAAGGTATAAATCTTGGTGAAGTCCTGCGGCATCGCGAAGCGGATGACCTTTTCCTGCGCCGCCGCCGGATCGATCCGGAACTGGGTGGCCAGAGCGATCACCGCGGCCTGGGACAGCAAGGTTCGGCGTGTGACGGACATGGATTCCTCCCGATATTATTTTTGACTCTTTGCTCAACTCCATCGGACAAGACGTCGGGCTGCGGGGCGTTTCACCTGTTGTGGCGCAGCGGCCAGACCATGAAATAGTTGCGGGCGTTGTTGTAGATCTTGGCAAGTCCCAGCGGCTCCCACAGCAGGAAGCCCACGATCATCGCCCCATACAGCATCAGCGGCAGATGGGCCCGCAGGTCCGCCGAAATCCCCACCCCGAACGTATCCGCCCCGAAGGCGACGGCGTGGTTGAGGACGATGGGCGCGAACAGGATCAGCGCCGCGCCGAAGAAGCTGCCGAGCACGCTGCCGAGGCCGCCCACGATGACCATCGCCACCAGCTGGATCGACAGGTCGAGATGGAACTGGTCCGGCGAGACGGCGCGATAATAGCTGACCGCCATCACGCAGCCCACCATGCCGCCGACGAAGGACGACACGAAGAAGGCCACCAGCTTGAAGCGGAAGGAATCCACCCCGATCACCGCCGCCGCATAATCCTTCTCGCGCACCGCCGCGAGCGCTCGGCCGAAGCTGGTGCGCCGGACGTTGAGCATGAACAGAACGATGCCCACGCAGATGAGCAGGGCGAAATAATAAGCGGCGGCATCACTGGCCAGCGACACGCCGAGAAAGCGGACCGGAGGCACCTGAAGCGTGGCCTGCGAGCCGCCGCTGATGATGCTGAAATGGCTGATGATGAAATCCACGATATACTGCATGGCGAGCGTCGCCATGGCCAGATACAGCCCCTTCACCCGCAGGGCCGCGGCACCGAACAGGCTGCCGATGGCGGCACTGGCCAGCCCCCCGGCCAGCAGGGCCAGCTCCAGCGGAATGCCCGCCCGCAGCAGGTGCACGGAGGCATAGGCGCCGATGCCCATCACCGCGCCATAGCCCAGATGCACCTGCCCGGCGCCGCCCATCAGCAGGTTGAGGCCGAGCGCCGCCGAGGACCAGATGATCCACGGCAGCAGATAGGTGACGAGATAGATGCGGTCGAACGCGAAGGGGGCCACCAGCAGGATGGCCAGAACCGTGGCGACGAGGCCGCGATCGAAGGCGAAGGGCCAGAGCTGGCGCTCGTCCTGATAACGGGTGTGGAGGATCCCGGCGCGGCGATAGAACATCAGACCCTCTCGATATGCTCGCGGCCGAACAGGCCGTGCGGCCGCAGCAGCAGGGTGAGAAGAATGATCACGGAGGCCACCACATCCCGCGTGCCGCCGCCCACCAGAGGATCGAGAAGGCCGGTGGCGAGGCTCTCGGCAAGGCCGATCAGCACGCCGGCGAGGAGCACGCCGGGAATGGAATCGAGCCCGCCGAGGATGGCGATGGCCAGTGCCTTGATGAGGAGGAGCGAGAGCGACCAGTCCACGCCCTGCGTGGAGCCCCACAGGATGCCCGCCGTGGTGGCCATGGTGGCGGACAGGCCCCAGGCGATGGCCACCGCCCGGTCCACCCGGATGCCCACCGACCAGGAGGCCATCTGGTCATCGGACACCGCGCGCATCATCAGGCCGAGGCGCGAGTTGAAGAAGGCGATGGACAGCGCCACCAGCGCCAGGGAGATGAGGCCGCCGATCATGGTGGCGCGGTTGATGAGGATGTCGCCGATGAAGAGCGGGTCGTTGGGAATGCCCACGTCCAGCTTCTTCACGGCGGCGCCGAATATGCCCGGCAGCACGCCGCGCAGCATGATCTCGATGCCGATGGTGAGCATGATGACCATGATCACCGGCTGACCGATCATGCGCCGCAGCGCGAGCCGCTCCGTCAGCAGCCCGGCGCCGAACATGACGATGAGGCCAAGGGGGATGGCCAGCCACATGGGCGCGCCGAGCTGGGCCGAGATGGCCCAGACCACATAGGCCCCCATCATCGCCAGCGCGCCCTGGGCGAGGTTGGCGATGCCGGATGTCTTGTAGATCAGCACCAGGCCGGCGGCCACCAGCGCATACATGAGGCCGATGAAGATGCCGTTGACCGAAAGCTCAAGAATGAGTGCGAACTCCATGTCTCACACCTTCCGGATCTGCAGTTCCCGGCGCAGCGTGCCCCGCCGGCCGCCGTCATAGGTGATCGCCGCCTCGAAGGCGACGCGCTCCGAGCCGTCGTAAAGGGCGTCCGCCAGCACGGCGTAATTGGTCTCGATCACGCTCCGGCGCAGCTTGCGGGTGCGCGTGACCTCGCCGTCGTCGGCGTCGAAGTCCTTGTGCAGATTGATGAAGCGGCGGATGCGCAGGGCATCGGGCTGGGTAGTGTTGACCTGCGCGATGAGGCCGGCGACGAGCAGGCCCACCTCCTCCTTCTGCGACAGCTCCGCATAGGAGGCATAGGCGATGGCGCGCTGCTCGGCCCAGTGCCCCACCGCGTCATAATCGATGCACACGAGGGCGGTCAGCTCCTCCCGCCCGGCGCCGAACACGGCCACGTTGCGCACGAAAGCGGAGAACTTCAGGCGGTTCTCGATGAAGTTGGGAATGAAGCGCTCGCCAAGGCTGGTGCGCACCACCTCGCTGACGCGCCCGAGCACCACGAGGCTGCCGTCCTGCTCCAGATAGCCGGCATCGCCGGTGCGCAGCCAACCCTCGTGCAGGGCGCTCTCGGTGGCGGCGTCATCGTCGAAATAGCCGTCGAAGACGGAGGCGGCCCGGATGAGGATCTCGCCCGTCTCGTCGATGCGCACCTCCACGCCGGGCAAGGCGGGGCCCACGGTGTGGCCGCTGATGCTGTCCTCGCCCTGTGCGGCGGAGAGGGCGCAGGTTTCGGTCTGGCCGTAGAACTGCTTCAGCTTGATGCCCAGCGCGCGGAAGAACAGGAAGGTGTCATCGCCCATGGCCTCGCCGCCGGTGAAGGCGCGTTCCGCGCGCGAGAGGCCGAGATAGTCCTTGATGGGGCCGTAGATGACGAACTCCCCCACCCGGGCCACCAGCCGCTCGGCCAGGGTGAGGCTGCCGCCGGCCATGCGCTTGCGCTCGGCGGCGATGGCGCGGGGCATGAAGAAATTGAACAGGCCGCGCTTCAGGGGCGTGGAATCCGCCATTCCCACCTGAATGCGGGTCAGCATGTTGTCCCACGCGCGGGGGGCGGCGAGATAGAAGGTGGGGGCCACCTCGCGCAGGTCGTGCAGCGCCGTCTCCTGCCGCTCGGGCACGTTGATGGTGGCCTGCAGCAGCAGGCCGGCGCTGACCGTGAACACGAAGTCGCCCACCCAAGCGGTGGGCAGATAGGCGAACAGTTCCTCGTGGCGGCGGAAATGGCCGCCGGCTTCCGCACCCGCGACGCCGGCCACGATGTTGCGGTGGCGCAGCGGGATGCCCTTCGGCGTGCCGGTGGTGCCGGAGGAATAGAGCAGCACGGTGATGTCGTCCGGCCCGGTGCGGTTGATCAGGTCCGAGGCGAGGCGCGGCTGCTGCGCCAGCCGCGCGCGGCCGCGGGCGATCACGTCGTCGAGGGAGATGACGTCGCCGGCGGCATAGGTGGAACTGCCGCGCCGGTCGTCATAGATGATGCGCTCCGGCCGTCCGGTGCGGGCGCGCACCTCCAGCAGCTTGTCCACCTGCTCCTGATCCTCGGCGAGCGCGATGCGCGGCTTGCCGAAGCGCATGTAGGTGGGGAATTCGTCCACCGGGACATCCGGAAACACGGGGGAGGGGAAGGCCCGCAGCATGTTGGCCGCGACCATGGCGAAATACATCCGCACCCGGTTGTCGCCGACCACGGTGAAGGCTTCCTCGGGGCCGAGGCCCAGATCCTCCAGCCCCGCCGCCATGGCGAGGATCTCCTGCTGAGCATGCGCCCAGCTCCATTCCTGCCAGACCCCGAACTCGCGCTCGCGAAAGCCGATGCGGCCGGGCGCTTCGGCGGCGTTGGCGGCGACGGCCGCCACCAGCGTGGCGGGGCGCCCATCGGATGTGCGCGGCCAGATGCCCGGCGCTGCGAGGCGGGCGGCGGTCATGATGCCGTCCCCGCGTGGCGCGCGGCGGCCCGCTCGCCCAGATAGGCTTTCACCACCTGCGGCTGGGCGATGGCCGTGGCGGGGTCGCCCCTGGCGATCACCTCGCCATAGCACAGCACCACCACCTCGTCGCAGATGGCCGTCACCACATCCATGTGGTGCTCGATGATGAAGATGGTGACGTCGCGCTCATCACGGGCATCGAGGATGAAGCGGGCGATATATTCCTTCTCCTCCTGGTTCATGCCGGCCATGGGCTCGTCCAGAATGAGGAAGCGCGGCTGGGCCACCAGCGCGCGGGCCAGCTCCACCCGCTTCTGCAAACCCATGGGGATGGCTTCCACGGGTTCGTCGCGGATGTCCTGGAGCTGCATGAAGTCGATGATTTCCTCCACCACGCGGCGGTGGGCCAGCTCCTCGCGCTCGGCCCACACCCAGTAGAACAGGGAGGCGAGGGCGCTCGGGCGCATGTGGACGTGGCGCCCCAGCAGCACGTTGTCGAGCACGCTCATGCCCTTGAAGAGGGCGAGGTTCTGGAAGGTGCGCGCGACCCCGCAGCGCGCCACCTTGTGGGGCGCCATGCGGGTGATGTCCGCGCCGAACAGCTCCACCCGCCCCGCATTGGGCGGATAGAAGCCGGTCATCACATTGACCATGGTGGTCTTGCCGGAGCCGTTGGGGCCGACGAGGCCGAAGATCTGTCCCTGCCGGACCTCCAGATCGACCCCCTTGAGCGCCCTGAGGCCGCCGAAGGAGCGCTCGATGCCGTGACAGGACAAAGCGATATCCGTTGCCGGGGCGTGGCGCGACAAAGGGGCCGCAGGACGCACGTGTGGCGCGCTGGCAGGGGTCAAATGCTGTTCCTCCCCGGTGGGGCAGGCCGGCGTCGAGGCCTTGGCCTGTCAGCGGATTTTTCCGCCATTTTGAGTTATTGAACACTCCTCATTATCAAGTGTCAAGAAGCTCTGATTGCCGCGAATACTGCATCGCAACATCGCTTTAAATGACAATATTTTGCTCATTTGGAGAAAATGAATTACCCTCATGAAGGTCTTCAAAAATGCCGCGGATGCGGACCGGAGGGGGCAGATGGACGGCATGGCGGAGCCCTATGATGCCCGTGACACGCAGCCTGCCGCGCTGCGGCTGGAGGAACTGCTGCGCCGCACCGCCCGTGTTGTCGGCGGCTACGCCGATGCGGGCGCATTCGATATGGCCGCGCTCGGTGCCCTGCCGGTGATCCGTAAGTCAGCCTTGCCCGCGCTGCAGGCCGGTCTGCCGCCCTTCGGCGGACTGGTCCGGCAGCCTGCGGCCGACTTTCCGCGCCTGTTCCTGTCGCCCGGCCCCATCTGCGAGCCGCAACTGTCCGCCCCCGACGGCTCCAATGCCGCCCGCGCGCTCCATGCGGCCGGTTTCCGCCGGGGCCACGTGGTGCTGAACACCTTCAACTATCACCTCACGCCCGGCGGCTTCCTTATGGACGAGGCGGCCCGCGCGCTCGGCTGCGCGGTGATCCCGGCCGGGGCCGCGGCCACCGAGCAGGTGCTTCAGGTCCTGTCGCTCTATCAGCCGGAAGCCTATGCGGGCACGGCCGACCATCTCAACATCATCGCGCGCGCCGCCGATGCGGCGGGCGTCGGCTTTTCGATCCGGCGGGCGGTGGTGGCCGGCGCGGCTGTCCCCTCGTCCCTCCGCGCCAGCCTGCGTGAGCGCGGGGTCGCGCTCTTCGAGCTGTATGGGACCGCCGAACTCGGCATCATCGCCTATGAAACATCGGATCACGACGGGCTGGTCGTCAATGAGGATCTGCTGGTGGAGATCCTGGATCCGGCCACCGGCGCGCGGATGGCGGAGGGCGACACGGGCGAAATCGTCGTGACCCGGCCCGATGCGCGCTATCCGCTGGTGCGCTTCGCCACCGGCGATTTGTCCGCGTTCACCCCCGGCGCCGGCAGCGCCAGCCACACCGCCCAGCGGCTGCGGGGCTGGCTGGGGCGGGCGGATCAGGCGGTCAAGGTCAAGGGCATGTTCGTCGTTCCCGCCCATCTGGCGCAGATCCGGCAGGCGCATCCGGAGGTGGTGCGGGCGCGGTTCGTCATCTCGCGGGCCGACGAGCGGGACGTGCTGACACTGGAGGCTGAAGCGGAGATGCCGCAGGCCGATCTGGAGGCGCGCCTTGCCCGGACCCTGCGTGCCGTGACGCGCCTCGGCGGCACGGTGTGCCTCGTTCCGCCCGGAAGCCTCGGGGAAGAGGCGGGCGGCATCGTGGATAAGCGGCGCTATGACTGATGCCGGCGGCGGATTGCCATTCGGCATCCCATGCCTATGAATTGCGAGCGATACGGGGCCGCGAAGCGCGGATGATCCGGGGACCGGTGCGGAAAGGCAGAGTATGGGCAAGGCAGGGACGCAGGAGAAGACGCGGACGCGGCGTCATGCCAACCGCTTGCCGGCCGAGAAGCGGATCTCCGACATCCTGGCCGCGGCCCGGCAGGTGTTCACCGAGCGCGGATATGACGATGCCCTGATCTCGGAGATCGCCGAGCGCGCGGGGGTGGTCGAGGGCAGCATCTATCGCTTCTTCACCAACAAGCGCGACCTGCTCGTGAAGGTGGTGGAGATCTGGTACGAGCAGATGCTGGAGGAGGATCGGGCCCAGTTCGCGGCCGTGAAGGGCACCTGGAACCAGATCCGCTTCGTCGTGCTCCAGCACCTCTATTCCATCCGTCGTGAGCCGGGGCTCAGCCGGCTGGTGTTCCAGAAGCTGCGCTCGGAACCCAATTATCGCGAAACCCGGCTGTTCCAGCTCAACCAGTCCTATACCCATCGCATCATCGACATCGTGCGCGCCGCCGTGGCGAGCGGCGAATTCCGGCCGGACGTATCGGCGGGCCTCGTCCGCGATCTGATCTTCGGCGGCGTCGAGCATCGCACCTGGGCGTTTCTGCGCAACGAGGGCGACTTCGATCCCGTGGCGCTGGCGGATGATCTGGCGAACATGATCTACCGGGCACTGGCGGTCGCGGATCGGGTCGCGCCGGATCAGGCCGAATTGATCGCCCGGCGCCTCGAGGACGTGGCCGACCGGCTGGAGCGCGTGGCGGCGCGGGAGGCGAAAGCGTGAGCGATTGTGCGCGGGTCCGTCGCCGCATGAGGTGTTAAGGTATACTGGTAAGTATCATCAATCGTTGACGAACCCGGCCCCAACCGGCAAAACAGACGCTGGGTAATGCGTGGGTGGGGGTGTGTGATGGCGAGTGCGGATCCGACCGGGCCGAAGGGCGGCCTCTATGGCAGCGCCTTCCTCGACACCTCGTCGCTCGATCCTAACGTGCGCGCCACCATGATGGGCTATTACTGGGCCACCCAGTATGGCGGCACGCAGGCGACCACGGTCTTCACCTATGCCTTCGCCACCTCCGACGCGGATTTCGACATTCCCGGCGGCTATCCGGAGGCCGACTATGTGGACATCGCCTCCGAGCTGAGCGCGGTGCAGAAGGACGCTGTGCGCCTTGCCGTGGCGCAGCTGAGCGCCTTCACGCAGCTGAGCTTCGTTGAATCCGCCTCCGCCACGGCGGCGAACGCCACGCTGCGCTTCGCCAACTATCAGGATGAGGGCTCGGAATCGAATTTCCCGCCCAATGCCGGCAGCTATGCCCCCTCGGACAGCCGCTTGGCCGGCGACACCTGGCTGGGCCTCAACGGCGATACCACCGGCAATTACATCGGCACCGATGAGTATCTGACCATCATCCATGAGATGGGGCATGCCTTCGGCCTGAAGCACGGCCATGATTCCGATTACAATGGCGGGCTCTCGGCGGATCGCAACGGCACCGAATTCTCGGTGATGACCTACGCCAGCTATATCGGCACCGATCTGTCGCAGGGCCTTTCCACTGCCTGGCGCGGCAGCGCCCCGCAGGGCTACATGATGTACGACATCGCCGCCCTGCAGGCCTATTACGGCGCCAATTTCAGCGCGGTGGGCACCACGGCGGTCTATAGCTGGGATGCGGTCACGGGCCAGCAGTACATCAATGGCGAAGCGGCCCCGCTCACCGGCGTGTCCGAGACCGGCAAGATTCTGCAGACCATCTGGACGCAGGGCGCCACCGCCACCTACGACTTCTCGAATTTCTCCGAGGACCAGCTCGCCGACCTGCGGCCCGGCCAGTGGTCCACCTTCTCCCGCGCGCAGCTGGGTGATCTCAACAACGCCGTGCCGCAGGGCACGCTGGAGTATCAGGCCAAGGGCAATGTCTATAACGCGCTGCTCTATGAGGGCGACACCCGCTCGGCGGTGAGCGGCCTCATCACCGGCAGCGGCAACGATACGCTGATCGGCAACGATATTGATAACCTGCTCATCGCCAATGCCGGCGACGACCACATCACCACCGGCGCCGGCAACAATCGCGTGTCGGGCGGGGCAGGGGCGGACACCATCGTGTTCGGCAGCGGGCACAACATCCTGTTCGACGCGCTGGCGGACCTGAATGGCGACGCGGTGTTCGGCTTCTCGGCGCTCGGCCGGGTGGACATGCTCGGCAGCCGGCTCACCGCCGCCACCTACAGCCTGACCCATGATGCGGCCACCGCCACCTTCGCGTCCGGCGGCAGCGCCTTCCAGCTCTTCGGCGATTTCTCCGGCGGCGACTTCATGACGGTGGCGCGCGGCAGCGGGGCGGAGGCCATCACCTATCTGAGCTTCGGCACCTTCCTGCCGACGCTGTCCGAGGGCGCGGCCGTGGACGCGAGCCTGATCAACGGCATCGCCAACCAGCCCTATCTGTCGGGCGATGGCGGGGTGAGCTTCACGCTGGAATTCACCTCGGCGCAGTCGGGCTATCGCAATATGCTCGGCACCTACAACATCTCCGTGGACGGCAGCATTTCGGACGTGCGCATCCTGTTCGGCGACACGTCGGTGGAAGCGGGCGGCACGACGCTCAGCCTCGGCCAGCCGGGCAATGGCGACAGCGTGGGCTTCTTCCTGATCCAGGACGGGTTCAACCGCTACGGCTCGCTGCCGGACGACATCTCCTTCCTGTTCGAGGCGGGCTCCACCACGCCGGTGCTGCACAGCCAGCAACTGGCGCTCTACGGCGCCACCGTCTTCCACTCCACCGCCGCCTACAATGCGGATGGGCTGGATCATGTGCTGAGCGGCATCTCGTCGGATGCCTCCTCGCTGGTGATCGGCTTCGAGGACGTGGCGCGCGGCACGGCCGACGACGATTTCCAGGATGTGGTCTTCACCCTGCACGCGCACGACGGCTTCCTGCTGGTGTGAGCGAAGGGCGCACAAGACCGCCTTCCCTTCGTTCCTGCGGGGGGGGGGGGGGGGGGCGTTCCGCGCGCCGCAGCCTCTTGGCTGCCTCCCAAACGCAAAACGGCCCGCCAATGGCGGGCCGTCGTTACTCTCAAAGCCGGTCTGAAAGGATCAGGCGGCCTTGCTGCGGGAGGTGATGAGCTTGCGGTTCATCAGCACTTCCGCGATCTGCACCGCGTTCAGCGCCGCGCCCTTGCGCAGATTGTCCGACACGCACCAGAAGGCGATGCCGTTGTCCACGGTCGGGTCGTCGCGCAGGCGCGAGATGTAGGTGGCGTCCTCGCCCGCCGCTTCGTGCGGGGTCATGTAGCCGCCCGGCTCGCGCGTATCCACCAGCAGGACGCCCGGCGCGTTGCGCAGGATCTTGCGGGCGTCTTCCGCGGACAGCTCCTTCTCGAACTCCACGTTCACGCTCTCGGCGTGGGAGATGAAGACCGGCACGCGGACGCAGGTGGCCGTGAGCTTGATCTTGGGGTCGAGAATCTTCTTCGTCTCGACATTCATCTTCCACTCTTCCTTCGTGAACCCGTCCTCCATGAACACGTCGATCTGGGGGATCAGGTTGAAGGCGATCCGCTTCGGGAACTTCTTCGCCTCGACCGGGTCGGAGACGAAGACCGCGCGGGTCTGCGAGAACAGCTCGTCCATGGCATCCTTGCCGGCGCCGGAGACGGACTGGTAGGTGGAGACCACCACGCGGGTGATGGTGGCGGCGTCGTGCAGCGGCTTCAGCGCCACCACGAGCTGCGCGGTCGAGCAGTTCGGGTTGGCAATGATGTTCTTCTTGGTGAAGCCGACGATGGCGTCGGCATTCACTTCCGGAACGATCAGCGGCACGTCGGGATCGGTCCGCCACTGCGAGGAATTGTCGATGACGACGCAGCCCTGCGCGCCGATCTTGGGCGACCATTCCTTCGACACGGACCCGCCGGCCGACATCAGGCAGATGTCGGTGTCGGAGAAGTCGTACGTGGCGAGATCCTTGCACTTCAGGGTTTTGTCACCGTAGGAGACCTCGACGCCGACAGACCGGCGCGATGCCAGAGCGACAACCTCGTCGGCGGGGAAGCCCCGCTCGTCGAGGATCGAGAGAATCTCCCGGCCCACGTTTCCCGTGGCGCCGACGACGGCGACCTTGTAACCCATGACAAATCCTTGAGTGTCGTGTCCGTGGGACTTTTGAACCCAAGCCCCTGCGGGCTGTTACACCAAAGTCCCTTCGGACATGTTGTCCGGCACGAGAGGCCGGAACCGCGCGTTCTTAAGGAATCAGGCGACAAGTTGCAATGTGGGAAGCTGGCTTGCCGCGCGCAAGCCACTCTGCCGCGCGCAAGGGAAAGGCCCGCACCAGCCTGTATGGCTAAGGAATACCTGCCGTGGGGTCCGATCCTGCAACGGCAAGGCTTGCCGTCCCGCTCACGGTGTGGCCCTTCCGACACGCGCCTGCGCGTCGCGGCAGGGAACCGGGGAGGGCGACCAAGGGTTTCTTGCTTCGTTCAGACTTCTGCCGTAATCGGAATATCGGTGGTTTCGCGGGAGGTTGTCATGCGTGTCGCGCCGCTTTTTGTTCTGGCCGCTGCCGCGATGGTTGCGGTTACAGCGTTCGCGCCGTCCGCGAATGCGCAGTCCGATGGCCCCGTGCTCAGCGGTCCCCGCAAGCCCGTTCTGGCCCAGAAGAAGACCCGTATCGAGATCGTCAAGCGCTCGCCGCTCGACGCCGGCACGGTGGTGAAGCCCGGCTCCAAGTCCTATCTGGACTATGCGCTGCCGGCGAACGTGCTCTACCCGACCAACGGCCCCAGCTCGGACCATTACGGCGTCGTGCCGGTGTCCGCCGCTCTGCCCGGCCGCTGGGACCTGCCCGGCTTCTGAGCCGGCGGTTTTCCGCACCAGACATCTGCTCCTTCGGGAGCCTGAAGCCGTCCGCAATGACTGTTGCGGGCGGCATTTGCGTTTCTACGGCCGGTGGCAGGCAGCTCCTGCGTTTGGCCGCTGACGGCGGGTTCTTTCTGCATTTCGCCGCCGATGGCGAGCAGCTTCTGCATTTCGCCGCCGATGGCGGCAGGGGCGGTTGCCGGCTGCTGCCCCTCGCGTCGCGCCGTTGGCTATGTTGTGCCCATGAGTGAGCACCCGCCCGAGCCTCAGCCCGCGTCATCGCAGCCCGCACCGCCGCCCCCGCTCCCCCGTCGCCGCTATCGCGTGCTGCGGGCGCTGGGCGTCATCTTCGTCTTTCTGATGCTGGGCCTCGCGGTGCAGCTCCGCCACCTCCAGACCATGCCCATCGGCACCGGGGAGAGCCAGGGCTCACCCGATGGCCGCTACGTGGCCTCCGTCATGGACTATACGGAGCGGCACTTCTTCACCGGCGAGCCGCGCAATTGGTTCGAGTTCGAGATCGAGGGCCCCGGCTTCTCCTACAGGCAGACCGGCACGCCCATCCCAGGCCCCTATTTCGGCTCGCGCTCCTCCTATTCGGTGATCCACTGGGAGCCGGATTCCTCCGCCGTGCGCTTCGTCTTCCCCGGCGCCGAGCTGCGCTTCAAGGTGGGGCCGCAGGAAAAGTAAGGCGCCGAAATTCCTTGCTGTTCCCGTGCGGCATCCGATGATGGTGCGGCCGGCAGGGGCCGGCAGGGTGACGTGATCCGGGGTGTCTGATGCGTATAGCGGTGATTTCCGACGTCCACGGCAATGCCATCGCCCTGAAGGCGGTGCTGGAGCATCTGAAGTCCGCTCATGCGGACCTCATCGTCAATCTGGGCGATCTCGTCTCCGGCCCGTTCGATCCGGCGCTCGCCGCCGACATGCAGATGGACCTCGACGCCGCGACGCTGGCCGGAAATCACGAGCGGCAGGTGCTGGCGGGCAGCACCGGCCGGGTGGATGCCTTCGCCCGGCAGCGCCTCTCCGCCGCCCATCTGGACTGGATGGCCCGCCTGCCGCCGACCCTGTCGCTGGCCGATGGCGAGGTGTTCGCCTGCCACGGCAGCCCGGCGGGGGGCGATCTGGAATATATGCTCGAAGACGTGTCCGAGGGGCGGGTGCGGCTGTCGGAGGAGGACGCCATCCGCCCGCGCATCGCCGGCATCGGCGCGGCGAAGGTGGTGCTGTGCGGGCACAGCCACACGCCGCGCCTGCTGACCCTCGACGGTGTGCTGCTGGTCAATCCCGGCAGCGTGGGTCTGCCCGCCTATCGCGACCTCGAGCCGCCGCACGTGGTGGAGACCGGCGCCCCGCACGCCCGCTATGCGGTGCTGGAGCGGCTCGCCAGCGGCTGGGCGGTGGACATGCGCGCCGTGCCCTATGATTTCGAGGCGGCGGGCAGGCAGGCGGAACAGCACGACCGGCCCGACCTCGCCCATGCGGTGCGCACCGGCACCTACCGGCCCGGCATCGGCAAGACCCATCCCCACCGCTGACCAATCCACATCCCGGAGATGGGATAGGGACTTTCCCCGAACGCACATGACAAATGCCGCCGGCCCCGGCATAAGACGCCGCGAAACGGCCTGCCGCAGCGGAGCGGCCGGGGCAGGAACGGCACCGGCCGGGGAGGGGACATGTCCAGCGTTATTCCGGGCTTCCGCCTCTCGCTGGGCGTCACGCTCACCTATCTCTGCCTGATCGTGCTGCTGCCCGTGGCGGCCCTGCTGTTGCAGGCGGCGGATGTGGGCTTTGCCCGCTACATCGCCATCATCACCTCGCCGCGCACGCTGGCCTCGTTTCAGGTGACGCTCACCACCGCCGCCATCGCCACCCTGTTCAACGCGGTCTATGGCCTCGCCCTGGCCTGGGTGCTGGTGCGCTATGAGTTTCCCGGCAAGCGCCTGCTGGATGCGCTGGTGGACGTGCCCTTCGCGCTGCCGACCGCCGTCGCCGGCCTCGCGCTCACCGCGCTGTTCGCCAAGAACGGCTGGTATGGCGCGCCCTTGGCGCAATGGGGCATTCAGGTGGCCTATGCGCCCGCCGGTATCGCCTGCGCCATGGCCTTCACCTCCATTCCCTTCGTGGTGCGCACCGTGCAGCCGGTGCTGGAAGACCTTGCGGCGGACGTGGAAGAGGCGGCCGCCACGCTGGGCGCCTCGGATCTGCGCATCTTCTGGACGGTGATCCTGCCGGCGCTGTTCCCGGCCTTTCTGGCCGGCTGCTCGCTGGCGTTTGCCCGCTCGCTGGGCGAGTTCGGCGCGGTGGTGTTCATCGCCGGCAACCAGCCGTTCCGCACCGAGATCGTGGCCCTGCTCGCCTTCATCCGGCTGGAGGAATATGACTATCCGGCCGCCGCC
Source organism: Azorhizobium oxalatiphilum (assembly GCF_014635325.1). Taxonomy (GTDB): domain Bacteria; phylum Pseudomonadota; class Alphaproteobacteria; order Rhizobiales; family Xanthobacteraceae; genus Azorhizobium; species Azorhizobium oxalatiphilum. The sequence goes on from NZ_BMCT01000001.1 coordinate 1,101,374, forward strand.
GCGATTGCCGCCACCATGCTCGGCCTCGCCTTCCTCATGCTGCTGACCGTCAACGCCATTCAGGCGTGGCACCAGCGCCGCACCATCCGGGAGGACTGACCCATGGCGGATGCGCGCCCTTCGGACGCCCCCACCCGCCGCCGCGTCGGCGACGGCCTTCTCACCCGGATCGTGCTCATCGGCAGCGTGCTGCTGGTGACGCTGTTCGTGCTCATCGCCCCGCTCACCTCCATTTTCACCGAGGCGTTCGCGCGCGGCGCGGCGGCCTATTTCGACAGCCTCACCAAGCCGGACACGCTGCACGCCATGCAGCTCACCCTCATCACCGCGCTGGTGTGCGTGCCGGTGAACGTGTGCTTCGGCATCGCGGCGGCGTGGACTGTCGCGAAGTTCTCGTTCCCCGGTCGCGGGGTGCTGATGGCGCTGATCGAGCTGCCCTTCTCCATCTCGCCCATCGTGGCGGGCGTGGCCTATCTGTTCGTCTATGGCGCGCAGGGGCTGCTGGGGCCGTATCTGGAGATGTGGGACATCAAGATCATGTTCGCCACACCGGCGATCATCCTCGCCAGCCTGTTCGTGACTGCCCCGTTCGTGGCGCGCGAGATCGTGCCGCTGATGATGGCGCAGGGCCGCGAGGAGGAAGAGGCGGCGGTGACGCTGGGCGCCTCGGGCTGGCGCATCCTGCGCACGGTGACGCTGCCCAACGTGCGCTTCGCGCTGCTCTACGGGGCGGCGCTGTGCAACGCCCGTGTCATGGGCGAGTTCGGCGCGGTGTCGGTGGTGTCGGGCAACATCCGGGGCCAGACCTCCACCATGCCGCTGCAGATCGAGCTGCTGTATCAGGACAGTCAGGTGGCAGCGGCCTTCGGCGCGGCGACCGTGCTGGCCGGCGTGGCGCTGGTGACGCTGGTGGCCAAGCTGATCATCGAGCGGCTGGACGCCGAGCGCGCGCGGCTCAACGTGGCGCGCGGCGCGGGGCACTGAGGAGTTTTTCTCCGGGGCCACATGGCGCTGCTCTCAAGGCTGAGGGCCCTTGCCGCTCCCTTGAAACCGTCATCCCCGGGCTTGTCCCGGGGATCCACGCCGTGCCGACCTTACACCGTCGGAATGGGGCGAACGCTGCCGTTTCGACCATTGGCCATCCCTTCCATCCAATGGAAGGGCGTGGATCCCCGGGACAAGCCCGGGGATGACGGACGGTGAGGGGGCTAGGGAGGCTAGAGGGGGCGGGTCGCGTGCGACAGCCCCTGTCGCGAACGCGCCGAAAGCCGGACAGGGCACGTCGAACATGCGCCGCCGGGCGGTACAGGCGCGCATAAAGGCAAGCTGCATCAAGTCGTTGGCCCGGTGGCACGGCGGTTGCTTGGAAAGCCTCGTCCTGTCATCAGCGAAAGCGGCGGATGAGACCCATGCTTGCCAAGACGCCCGCTATCCCTCTCCCGTCTTCCGGTCCCACGCCCGCCGCGCAGCGCACGGCCTTTCTTAATGACACCACGCTCAGGGATGGCGAGCAGGCGCCCGGCGTCGCTTTCACCCGCCGGGAAAAGATCGAGATCGCCGAGGCGCTGTGCGCCGCCGGCGTGCCGGAGATCGAGGCCGGGACGCCCGCCATGGGCGATGACGAGATCGAGACCATCCGCTCCATCGTGTCGCTGAACCTGCCCATGCGCGTGATGGCCTGGTGCCGCATGAACGAGGCGGACCTGATGGCGGCGGTGGCGGCGGGCGTGCGCATCGTCAATGTCTCCATTCCCACCTCCGACAAACAGCTCGCCGGCAAGCTGGGCAAGGATCGTGCGTGGGCGCTGGGCAAGGTCGGCGAGATGGTCGCCTTCGCCCGCAAGCTCGGCTTCGAGGTGGCGGTGGGCGGCGAGGATGCCTCCAGAGCTGATCCCGATTTCCTCTGCCGCATCGCCGAGGTGGCGAAGGCGGCGGGCGCCTTCCGCTTTCGGCTGGCCGACACGCTGGGCGTGCTGGAACCGTTCGGCACCTGCGCGCTGGTGCGCCGGGTGGCGGCGGCCACCGATCTGGAACTGGAATTCCACGCCCATGACGATCTCGGCCTTGCCACCGCCAACACGCTGGCGGCGGTGATGGGCGGGGCGCGCCACTGCTCGGTGACGGTGGCCGGCATCGGCGAGCGCGCCGGCAATGCGGCGCTGGAGGAAGTGGCGGTGGCCCTGCGCCAGACAGCGCGAGCGGAAACCGGCATCCAGCCCGCCGCCCTCGGGCCGCTGGCCGAGCTGGTGTCGCACGCCGCCGGTCGCCCGGTGCCGCGCGGCAAGGCCATCGTGGGCGCCGACATCTTCACCCATGAGAGCGGCATTCATGTCTCCGGCCTGCTGAAGGACCGGGCCACCTATGAGGCGCTGAACCCGGAAGTGCTGGGGCGCGGCCACAAGGTGGTGCTGGGCAAGCATTCCGGCCTTCAGGCGGTGGAGAAGGCGCTCGCCGACATGGGCCTGACGGTGGATGCGGACCGGGGCCGGGTGATCCTGGCGCAGGTGCGTGCCTTCGCCCAGCGCACCAAGGCCAATGTCTCGCCCGAGATGCTGATGCGCTTCTATCAGGACAGTTTCTCCGGCGCGGCCCTGCGGCTGCGGCGCGCGGCCATGGAGGGCGCGCGATGATCATGGGCTCACGCCGCGAGGCGGCCGCCGTGCTGCCGGCCGTGGTCGAGGCGCCGGCCGCGCCCGGTTTGTGGCGGCAGATCCGGGCGGATGTGCGCTGCGTGACATCGCGCGATCCTGCGGCGCGTTCCACGGCTGAGATCGTGCTCACCTATCCCGGCGTGCATGCGGTGATCTGGCATCGCATCGCCCATCGCCTCTGGCGGGGGCGGGCGGGCACCGGCGGGCGCTTCGGGGCACGCTTTCTGGCGCGCGTCATCTCGTGGTTCGCGCGCCTCGTGACCAATGTGGACATCCACCCCGGCGCGCGCATTGGCCAGCGCTTCTTCATCGACCATGGGGCCGGCGTGGTCATCGGCGAGACGGCGGAAGTGGGGGACGACGTGACGCTCTATCACGGCGTCACCTTGGGCGGCACCTCATGGACGCCGGGCAAGCGGCATCCGACGCTTCTGGATGGCGTGCTGGTGGGGGCGGGGGCGAAGATCCTGGGTCCGATCACGGTCGGGCCGGGGGCGCGGGTGGGCGCGAACTCGGTGGTGATCGAGGACGTGGCGCCGGGCATGACGGTGGTGGGCATTCCCGGCCGGGTGGTGAAGCCTTTGAACGAGCGCCGCCGCCTCGGCGACGGGCGCATCGATCTCGAGCATCATCTGATGCCGGATCCGGTGGGGGAGGCCATCTCGGCGCTGCTGGACCGCATCGAATTCCTCGAGGCGCGCCTCGCGCATCATCAGGAGGCGGGCCATGTGCCGGGCGTGCCGGGGCCGGGCGGCCCCTGCGTGGACGTGCGGCTGGGACCATCGCCCGCCCGCCGCGAGCACCCGGCGCTCGGGCTGTCCTGACAGTCCGTTTGGGAAATCGGCGGCAGAGGGCCGTCGAGGGATTTGCGGTGATCCGGCTGGAGAAAATGCAGCCCCGATGCCGCGCATCGGGGCTGGGCCTTGCGCCGGACCGGCCGGGGTTTCACCGATCGCAGCCCGTGAAGCCGGTCCGACCGCTTCGAGAGAGGCGTCCGGTTTGACCCGTGCCGTCCGGCCTGGCCCGCCGACGTTCTCATGGCCGTAGGGATTCTGGAGCATGTCCGGCTAGGACGGATCGACCTTCCGGCCGGAGAAGCGCAGGACCGTGTAGCCGGCGAGACCGGCGAGCAGCGAGCCGGCGAGGATGCCGTACTTGACGCGCTCCTGCAGGGCCGGATCCTCGAACGCCAGCAGGCCGATGAACAGGCTCATGGTGAAGCCGATGCCACACAGCAGGGCCACGCCCAGCATCTGGCCCCAGTTTGCATGCGCCGGCAATTCCGCCCAGCCGAGGCGGGTCATCAGCACCACGGCGCCGAACACCCCGCCCAGCTTGCCCAGCAGCAGGCCGGCGGCCACGCCCAGGGTTAGCGTGTCCTGCAGCACGGCGGGCGTCACATGGGCGAAGGACACGCCGGCATTGGCGAAACCGAAAATCGGTACGATGAGGAAGGCCACCGGCGCGTGCAGCCAGTGCTCCAGCCGGTGCAGCGGCGAGGACTCGTGCGCGGCGTCGGGCGTGTCCCTGGCGGTCCGCAGCGGGATGGTGAGCGCCAGCAGCACGCCGGCGATGGTGGCATGGACCCCGGACAGGAAGACCAGCACCCACAGCACCGCACCGAGCACCAGATAGGCCGGCAGCTTCCGATAGCCGGCAGTGCCCAGCCCGCGCAGGATGGCGAATACGAAGGCTGCGCCGAGCAGCGCGTAGATGTTGATCTGCGCGGTATAGAACAGGGCGATGACGATGACAGCGCCGAGATCGTCGATGATGGCGAGCGCGGCCAGGAACACCTTCAGCGAGACTGGCACGCGGCTGCCCAGCAGCGACAGCACGCCCAGTGCGAAGGCGATGTCGGTAGCGGCCGGGATCGCCCAGCCGCGTAGCGCGGCGGGATCGGCGAGGTTGAAGGCGACATAGACGAGGCCAGGCACGATCATGCCACCCAGGGCTGCCACCCCGGGCAGGGTACGGCGGGCCCAGGTGGAGAGCTGGCCGTCCAGCACCTCGCGCTTGATCTCCAGCCCCACCAGCAGGAAGAACAGCGCCATCAGCGCATCATTGATCCAGTGCAGAACACTGAGCGGGCCGACATAAGCGTGAAGCGCATCGAAATAGGCCGATGCGAGGGGCGAGTTGGCGACGATGAGCGCGGCCAGCGCCGCCGCCATCAGGATGATGCCGCCAGCGGCTTCGGAATGCAGGAAGGCGCGCAGGGCCGAGGCCGGGCGACGGATGACGGAGTTCATGGTCATCAGATCGCCTCCGGCCCGATGGCGGCAGCGCGAGGCCGAACAAGGCCAAAATGCAGGCAATAGACGCGATCACGCGCAAGGACGCGCCAGAAAGGCAGCAGCATCGTCACAGGTCTCCGACACTGGCGGCCCGACCAATGCATGAACCTGTTCGCCCTTGACGGGACACGAACACCCGCTGCTCCTATCGCACCTTCGGCACGTGGTCGCAAGTCTTGGCGCCGGCCCACTGGCGGCCGCACCTCATCTGCAGAACACAACGGATTTCGATTGCCGTGCGATCTTCGCCGGGAGACGTTCGCTCTTCAGCTGTCAGGCTGGACATGGCGGTCCGGGGCATGGCAGCGGAGCCGATCGACGCTGCGCCCATCACCGCGTTGCACGCTTGCGTGGCCACGCCTGCCTTGCAATGGCTGTCTTGCCACTTCGGTACGTCCGGCCCGGAGGCTGGCCGGGCGGGACGTGCCTTTTCGTGTCCGTGCCGATACGGCTAGAGCATGTCCGGCTTTGATTGCTGCGCAATCCAAGCGACAAGACATTCTCCATCAAGGAGTTGGAGCGTTTCAGTGTTTCCATGAAACACTGAAACGCTGAAATACTCTAGCTCAGCAGGCTCACCTTGCCGGTGGCGAGATCGTACACCGCGCCCACCACCTGCACCTTCTTCTCCGCCACGAGGCCGGAGAGGATGGGCTTGGCGGTCTTCAGCCGGTTGACGTTCAGCGCCACGTTGGCGGCGATGGAGGCGTCCAGCAGGTTGGCGGGTTTCTGGGCCTTCGCCGTCTCCACCGCCGGCTTGATGGAGCGCACCAGCTCGGGCAGATGGCCCGGCAGCTTCACCTTGTCCTTCAGCACCTTGATGGCCGCATCCACGGCGCCGCAATTGCTGTGGCCCAGCACCATGATGAGCGGCGTACCAAGGAATTTCGCGCCATATTCCAGGCTCGCCAGCCCGTCGTCATTCACGAAATTGCCGGCGAGGCGCACCACGAACAGTTCGCCCGGCCCCTGATCGAAGGCCAGTTCCGGCGCCACGCGGGAATCCGCGCAGGAGAGGATGGCCGCGAACGGATATTGCGCGCTCGCCCGCGCGGCGCGGCCGGCGGTGAAATCCTTCTGCTCCGGGGCGCTGGCGGCATAGCGGCCGTTGCCGTCCATCAGCCGCTTCAGCGCGGCGTCGGGCGAGATGGCGTTCGGCGGCGGCGTCTGCGCCAGCGCGGGCAGAGCGAGGCCGCCCAGAGCGCTGAAGGCCCCGGCGGCGAGGAAGCCGCGACGGGAAAGGCCGAAGCCGGGCCGGCTGTCAGAAGAATGGCTGCCGGAAATGTGGCTGCAACTGGGGTGATCGCACATGGACGGGCCCTCGGGACGGGGAAGGACGGAACGGGAAAAAGAAGTGCTGGCGCTGAAGGTCTGCGCCGGGCCTGAGGCCGGCGATTCGACATGCGCCCGGACGTACGTACCGGGGGCGTATACTTGGCAGGTGAAGTGCGGCACAAAAGGACAAACTTTGCAGGTATCCGCCCGTGCCAGCAAAACCTCGTTCCGTGCCGCCGGCCGACCGGCCGGCTGATCTGCTTCCCGGTGATTTCACCGCTGCCGTGGCGCGCCTTGAGGCGCATCCGCAGTTCAGGTCCGTTCTTTCGCGCTATTGCCACACGGTGGCCGCGCAGGCGCCGGAGGGCTGGCCGCTGGTGAAGCTGCTGGATCAACTCGCCCGCTACATGATCTGCTATGTGATGATCCACAATTATCATGCGTGGCGGCAAGGCTCCGGCCCGCCGCCCACGCTCTCCGCGCTGCAGGGCGCGGTGCAGTCCAGCGCGCGGCAGACGGCGGGCTTCGTGGCGCAACTGAAGGCGAGCCGGCTCGTGATGGTGGAGCCCGATCCGGCGGACCGGCGGGTGAAGCATCTGCGCCCGACGCCGGACGTGGTGTTCGAGGTGGGCCGCTCGGTGCTGGCCTTCGTGGCGGCGGCGGAAGAGCTGTCGGGCGGGGCGACCGCGCGCAGCGCCCTGCTGGCGGCGCATGCGGACGCGCTGGGCGACCTGCTGCGCCGTTCCGCCGCCTTCGTGCTGGCGCACGGCACGCTGATCCATCCCTTTCCGCGCGTGCTGTCCTTCGCCCGGCGCGATTGCGGCTATCTGCTGCTGTGCGCGGTGATGGGCGCGCATTACGCCGCCACCGTGCCGGGGGCGGCGCCGGCTTTGCCGCTGAGCTATCGCGCGCTGGCCGGGCGGCTGCGGGTCTCGCCCGCCCATGTGGGCAATCTGCTGCGCGATGGGGAGCGGGAAGGCTGGTTCGCCACCGACGCGCGTGGCCGCCTTGCCTTTATGGATCCCACGCTCAGCGCGGAATTCGAGCTGTGGGGCGCGTGGCAGATGGCACATTATCTGGCGCTGGCCGGCGAGACGGCGGAGGCGTTCGCCCCCGCCGGAGTGGCCTGAGAGCCCGGCCTGAACCTCAGTCGGCGGGTGCCGGCCTTGGGGGCGGGGCAGTCAGCCGGCGGGCGTCGGCCTTGGGGCGAGGTAGTCAGCCGGCGGGCGCCGGCCTTGGGGGCGGGGTGATCAGCCGGCGGGCGCCGGCTGGGGGGCCTGTTCGGGGGCGCTCTCCTGCGGCACCGGGCGGAAGGTGAGCGCGACGAGCACGGCCAGCAGGCCGAGGACCCATGCCCCCACATAGAGCCATGTGTAGGTGGCGAAGCTGTCATAGATCAGCCCGCCGGTGATCGGCCCCGTGGCCATGCCGAGGGCGCCGGCCATGCTGGTGCCGCCAATCACCGTGCCCATGAGGCGCAGCGGGAAGTTTTCCCGCGCGATGACGGCATAGAGCGGCATGATGCCCGCATAGATGAAGCCGAACAGGATCGCCGCCGCATAGAAGGAGGCGAGCCCGGAGGCGAATACATAGGCCAGCGCCCCGAAGGCCTGCGCCAGCAGGCCCAGAATGAGGATCTGCCGGGCGCCGAAGCGATCGCCCAGAAGGCCGAAGGCGACGCGGCCGAACAGACCTGCAAACCCCTCGGCGCTGTAGATGGAGACGGCGGCGATCACCGGAATGCCGCAGGTGATGGCATAGCTCACCGTGTGGAAGATCGGGCCCGAGTGGGTGGCGCAGCAGAAGAAATTGGTGGCGCACAGCACCATGAATTGCGGCGAGGCCAGCACCTGCCGGGTGGTCATCTCCCGGGCGGCGGGCGCGGCCGGCTCATCCGCAGATGCGGGGGCGGCCGGATGGGCCAGCGCCGGAGCACGGCGCACAAGCAGGGCAGCGGGGATCATCACCACCGTCACCAGCAAGGCGATGATCTGCATGGAGGTCCGCCAGTCCTGCCATGTGATCAGCCAGGCGGCGAAGGGCGCCATGGTCATGGGCGCGATGCCGATGCCGGCGGAGACGAGGGAGACGGCGAGGCTGCGATGGGTGTCGAACCAGCCGGTCACGCAGGCCATCATGGGCGGGAGGATGGCGGCGGTGGCGGTGCCGGCCAGCAGGCCGAACAGCAGCTGGAAGGCGAGGAGCGAGGGCGCGAGGCTGGCGAGCGTGAGGCTCGCGGCCAGCAGCACGGAGCCGGCGAGCACCACGGGCCGCGGCCCCAGGCGATCGGAGAGGCTGCCCCACGCCATGCTGGCAAAGGCCATGGCGAGAAAGCCGATGGTCATGGCCGTCGAGACGCCGGTGACGGACCATCCGGTATCGTGCGCGATGGGGCGCAGGAAGACGGGCAGCGAGAACATGGCACCGGCGGCCATGCAGCCCATGACCCCGCCCGCGCCCACGATAACCCAGCGATAGTGCCTGTGGTGCATCCATCCCTCCCGCTCGCTGCCGGTACGCTGCCCGCGCCGGCTCTTCTGGAAGACGCATCTCCCCGGCGGATGCCGACATCATGCCCCGGAAAAATGCCGGGGCAGTAGGAAACCTGCGCCCCACCTCGTTCTTGCCCCTCCCATCCCCCCGCTACCGGCATTGCCCACAAACGAGCCATGCGAAAATGGCGGGGTGCGACCTCTTGTACCAAAACTATTAGGCTCCTAATAAATAGCATGCCTTACGAAACTCCCCATACGTCACCGGCGGCGACCTCGATTTTCGGCCAGCTGGTGATGCAGGTGAACCGCCTGTGGCGGAAGGAGCTGGACCATGCGCTCGCCGCGCACGGCCTCTCCCAGGCCACCGCTCTGCCGCTTCTCATGCTCTCGCGCCGCGATTGCATGCGGCAGGGCCAGCTGGCGGAGGAACTCGGCATCGAGGGGCCCTCCCTCGTCCGCCTCATCGACATGCTGGCTGCCGAGCAACTGGTGGAGCGTCGCGAAGACCCCGCCGACCGCCGCGCCAAGACCCTGCACCTCACGCCGGCCGGCCGCGAGAAGGGCGCCGAGATCGAGACCGTGGTGGCGGGTGTGCGTGCTCGCATCCTCTCCGACGTGGCGCCCGCCGATCTGGAGCTGGCGCTCGACGTGCTGCGCACCGTGGAAACGCGCCTCCAGCACGAGGCCGAGGCCCGCCGCGCGGGCACGCCTGAGCGGGAAGCCAATGCACGCGGCGGGGAGGCGGCGTGATGTTTCCGAAGCTCGCCGCAATCCTGCCGCCGCCGCCGCGCGCCACCGACTGGCTCTTCTCCCTGAAGACCTTCGCCGCGGGCATGCTGGCGCTGTTCATCGGCCTCTATTTCGGGCTCGAAAAACCCTATTGGGCGCTCGCCACCGTCTACATCACCTCCACGCCCATGTCGGGCGCGCTGTCCTCCAAGGCGGTCTACCGGGTGGCGGGCACCGCCATCGGCGCCACGGCGGCGGTGGTGCTGGTGCCGCTGTTCGTCAATGCGCCGGAATTCCTCAGCCTTGCCCTCGCTCTGTGGGTGGGCGGATGCCTCGCCATCTCGCTGCTGGACCGCACGCCGCGCTCCTATCTGACCATGCTGTCGGGCTATACGGCGGCCCTCATCGGCTTCTCCTCGGTCTCCGATCCCGGCGCCATCTTCGACACCGCCGTGGCGCGGGTGGAGGAGATCGTGCTCGGCATCACCTGCGCCGGCCTCATCGGCCATCTGGTGTTCCCGCGCCATGCCGGCCCCATGGTGGCCCAGCGCATGAATGCGTGGCTGAAGGATGCCGCCGATCTCTCGCTGGATGCGTTCCGGGGCGAGGCCGGGCCGGAGGTGCGCCGCAAGCGCGCCAAGCTCGCCTTCGATGCCACCGAACTGCATGGCCTTGCCGTGCATCTGGCCTATGACCATTCCCATTTTCGCGGCACCACGCGGCAGATGCAGGCCCTGCGCGGCCGCATGCTGCTGCTGCTGCCGCTGCTCGGCGGCATCGGCGCCCGCATCTCGGTGCTGAAAGAGGCCGGCGCGCTGCCGCCGGCTCTGGATGCCGTGCTGTCCGGCCTTGCCGGCTGGACGGCGGCCGGCGAGGCCGCCAATCCGGCCGAGGCGGCGGAGCTGCGCACGCGGCTGGAGGCCCTGCGCCCGCAGACCGGGCCTGCGAGCGACTGGCACGACCTCCAGCTCGCCTATCTGGTGGACCGGCTGAAGCTGTTCATGGACGTGCGCGAGGAATGCCGCGACCTGTGGCTGGCGGTCAAGGACGGCAAGGCCAGCCTGCCGCAGCGGCTCGGCACCCATCGCCGCGTGCCTTCGGCCGATACGGTGCATCGCGACCCCAGCCTGGCCCTGTGGTCGGGTGCTGCGGCGGCGCTCTCCATCCTGCTGTTCTGCGGCTTCTGGATCCTCACCGGCTGGACCGACGGCACGGGCGCGGCCGAAATGGTGGCGGTGGCCGCCTGCCTGATGGCGAGCCAGGACGACCCGGCCCCCGCCATCGTCTCCTTCACCCGCGCGGCGGCAGTCGCGGTGGCGGCGGTTGTGGTCTATTCCTTCGCCATCCTGCCGGCCATCGACGGCTTCCCGCTGCTGGCGCTGGCGCTCGGCCTTTATCTCATCCCGGCCGGCGCGCTCATCTCCATGCCGGGCTGGGGCCTTGCCGGCCTCGGGCTGGCGGTGAATTTCGCCGCTCTCGTGGGCGTGCAGGAGCGCTTCTCGGCGGACTTTGCCTCCATTCTCAACAGCGACATGTCGGCGCTCATGGGCATGCTGTTCAGCGCGCTGGTGCTGGCGCTGGTGCGCACCCTGTCTGCCGAGCAGGCGCTCAGCCGGTTGCTGGCGGCCAATGCGGAGGATCTGGCGGGTGTTGCCGCCGGTCCCGCGCAGGCGGCGGCCGAGCCGCTCGCCGTGCGCATGCTGGACCGTCTCGGCCTGATGACGCCGCGCCTCGCCCGCGCCAAGGCGGAAGGCCGTGGCCCCGGCACCAGCCACGCGCTGCGCGAGGTGACGGCGGCCATCAATGTGGCCGACCTGAAGCGCGCCCGCGTGGCACTGCCCATTGCCGCCCGCAGTGCCATTGATACGTTGCTCAGCGACGTGGCGGCGCGGGCGCGGGGCATCGCCGACGATGCGGCCTTCGATGCCGCCATGGCCGGCGTGCGCGATCAACTCGACGGGGCGCTGCGCGCCGTGCTGGCGGCGCCCGCCGGCGGCCGGCGCGATGACGCGGCCACCGCTCTCGTGGCGCTGCGCTGTTCGCTGATGCCCGACGCGCCGGCCTTCGCCGCGTCGGCGGCGGCCCTGCCGGCACCCCATGCCCATTGGAAGGAGGCCGTGTGATGGCCGATTTCGATCTCTACGGGGTGTTCCTGCCCCACCTCCTCGTGCTCGCCGTCGTCGCCTACGGGCTGCTGGCGGTGCTGCGCCGGATCATGCAGCGGGCGGGTGTCTACCGCATCGTCTGGCACCGCGCGCTGTTCGATGTCTGCATCTATGTCCTTGTGCTCGGCGGCATCGTCGAGCTGTCCCTGAAATGGTCCCCCCTGTGATGAAACGCTATCTCGCCAGCGCCGGGCGCATCGGCGTCACCCTCGTTGCCCTCGTCCTCGCCGGGCTTATGGGCCACCACCTCTGGTACTATTACATGGAGGAGCCCTGGACCCGCGATGCGCGGGTGCGCGCCTCCATCGTGGAAGTGGCGCCCGATGTCTCCGGCCTCGTGTCGCAGGTGCTGGTGGGCGACAATGCCACCGTGAAGAAGGGCGATCCCATCCTGCGCATCGACCCGAAGCGGTTCGAGATCGCGCTGGCCCAGTCGGAGGCCTCGCTCGCGGCCAAGAAGGCGGCCATGTTGCAGGCCCAGCGCGACTATGACCGCGCCCAGCAGCTCAACGAAATGGCGGTCTCCCGCCAGGCCCGCGAGCAGGCCGAGACCACGCTGGCGCAGGACAAGGCGGCGGTGGCGCAGGCGGAAAGCGACCGCGACCTCGCCGCCCTCAATCTGGAGCGCTCCACCCTGCGCGCGCCCGTGGACGGCATCATCACCAATTTCGACCTCAAGCCCGGCAAGTATGTGAGCGCGGGCAGCGGCGTCGCCGCGCTGGTGGACAGCTCGTCCTATTACGTGGCCGGCTATTTCGAGGAAACGAAGCTGCCGCGCATCGAGGCCGGCGACAAGGTGAAGATCCAGCTCATGGGTACTGATCACGTGCTCACTGGACGGGTGGAGAGCATCGCCGCCGGCATCGAGGACCGCGAGCGTTCGGACGGCACCAGCCTCCTGGCCAATGTGACGCCCACCTTCACCTGGGTGCGGCTCGCCCAGCGCGTGCCGGTGCGCATCGCGCTCGACCCGCTGCCCGCCGGCACGCGCCTCGTGGCCGGTCGCAGCGCCACGGTGGAGGTGCTGCCCGGCACGGCCCCCGTGACCGCCAGCGCGGCCGACGCCGCGCAGCCTCAGGTGCGCTGAACCGCGTCCGAGAGGCCCGAACCGGTATGGATTGCGCGCATTTGATGTGCGCAGCCCCCCTCCGGGCGTGACAGGATGCCGGCCCGGCTTTAGAACGGACCTTGGATCTCGCTGGGGCAGGGCGACATCAAAATGCCTCCACGGCCGCCCATGAGGGTGGCTGAAAGAAGGGGCGTCGAGAGGGGACACGTCGCGGCATGCCGCGATGGTGATCCGCAACGACCAGGACTGACCGGGTGCATGCACATTGTGACCGATAGCCCGGGTGCGCCGCAGGGCGCGCCCACCGATGCCCGCCCGCGTGCCGATGCCGCCCCCGCCGCCGACACCGCGTCTCATCCCGCCTGGCACGCCTGGACCCGCTGGCCGCCCGAGCCCGCCGCAGGCATTCCCGAGCTGGTGGAAGAGGACTTCGTGCTGCGCGTGCTCGATCGCATCGAGGCGGATTTCTCCCGCGTGGACGATCTGGAGGCACTGGCGGATCTGGCCGGGCTGAGCCCGTTCCATTTCCACCGCCGCTTCGCCGAGGTGATGGGCGAGACCGTGGTGTCCTACGGGCGCCGCATCCGGCTGGAAGCGGCGGCGAGCCGCATCTGCCGCACGCCCGCTTCCATCCTGCACACTGCCCATGCGGTGGGCTATGGCAGCCAGGCGGCCTTCACCCGCGCCTTCTCGCGCCGCTTCGGCCTGACCCCCAACCGCCTGCGCGCGCTGGCCGCCCGCGCCGCACCCGCGCCGCGCCTGCTGCATCACGATTTCGTGGCCGGGGCGCAGGTGACGCGGCAGGAGGACGTGACGCTGCTCGCCATGCGCTTCCATGGCGGCTTCGATCGCATCTCCAGCCACTGGGCGCGCTTCGGCGCGGCGCTGGAGGCCGCCGGCATCGGCGATGGAAACCTCAACGCCATCGGCCTGATGCATGATGATCCGGCGCTCACCGCGCCGTCCTTCATGCGCTTCGACTGCGCGGTGGTGGATCCCGACCCATTGGCGCCGCCTCCGGCCGCGCCCTTCCGGCGGCTGGTGCTGCGGGCGGGCACGTTTGCCGGCGTCGCGGTGTCGGGCACGCCGGACCTGATCGCGGAAGCGGCCTTCGCCCTGTGCGCGGTGTATCTGCCGCGCAGCGGCCGGATGATCGGCCGCGCACCGGGCAGCATCCACTATCAGGCCCCGCCGTGGCAGGCGGGCGAGGCCGTGGAGGCCATGGTGCGGGTGCCGGCGGACACATAGAGCATGTCCGGCTTTGATTGCTCCGCAATCCAGGCCGCAAGACATTCTCTATCAGAGACTTGGCGCGTCAGCGCGGGAAGAACAGGGGCTCGTAATCCATGGCGCCGTGGAAGACGTGGAGCACGAGCAGCCTGTCACCGTCGATCCGATAGAAGATCAGATACTGGCCCTGCACGCACCGGCGGATGCCTTCCGCTTCATGAGGCGGGGCCAGTGGATAGGCTTTCGGTGTGGCGCGGATCTGGCTGATCCGCTGCCGGATTTCGCGCGCGAACCACGCGGCACGTCTGGGATTGTCACGTGCGATATATGCGGTGATGGCCGCAAGGTCCGCTTTGGCTTCATGGGTAAAGCCGAGCTTCACCGCCTTCCGGCCTTCGATTTTTGCCGGCCGGACGTTTTTTGAAGCCCGGCAGCGGATGCCTCCCGCTCTGCCTGCTCCTGCTCAGCCGCCATAGCCTCATATTTGGCTTCCAACTGGTCCAGGAATTCATCGCCATCAACGACGCGCCCTGCCTCTGCATCGGCCAAGCCGCGCGCGAGCGCGGCGTTCAACGCGGCAAGGCGGGTCTCGCGCTCCTGAAGCAGCCGCACGCCCTCGCGCAGCACCTCGCTCTTGGAGCCGTAGCGGCCGGTGGACACAAGCTGCGTCACATAGGCTTCGAGCGTCTGCCCGAGATCGGCGCTGATGGGCATGACAGGATCCTCCGTTCAGAGGATCATGTCATGCGCCAATAACTATTATCAAGGCCGGGCCAAAAGCCTCACGGCTGCAGGGTCGCCAGCGCCGGGTCGCGGCCGGCGCCCAGATCCTGGTCGAGGCGCGGGGCGATGCGGCGGGCTTCGGCCACCAGCGCCGCCGTGAGCGGGGTGGTGGGCTCGCGGTGCGGCACCACGAGGCCGATGGAGTGGGTGATCTCCGGCTCCACGATGGGGATGGAGCGCAACTGCGAGGTCAGCCCCAGACTGTCCGCCAGCATGGCCGGCATGACGGAGGACCACTGGCCCGTGCGCACATGGGTGAACAGCACGATCATGGAGTTGGACTCCAGCGTCGGCTTCTGCGCCGCGCCGGAGCGGGCCAGCAGCCCGTCCACGATGCGGCGGTTCTGCATGTCGGGGGTGAGCAGGCAGAGCGGCAGCTCGGCGATCTCGGCCCACGTTACCTTGTCGCGGTCGCCATATTTGGCGCTGGGGGCGGTGACGAGGCGATAGCGCTCCCGATAGAGCGGCACCGTGTTCACCCGGCCCAGCGGCTCGTTGTCGAGATAGGTGAGGCCGGCGTCGATCTCCAGATTTTCGAGATGGTTCAGGATCTCGATGGAGGTGGAGGAGATGACGGTGAAGCGCACGTCCGGGTGGCGGGCGCGGAACGGCGTGGTGAGCGCCGCCACCATGGGCAGAGCGGTGGGGATGGCGGCGATGCGCAGCGGGCCGGAGAGGCCGCGCTTCAAGGCGTCGATGTCCTGCCGCATGGCGCGGCTGTCGGCCACGATGCGGCGCGCCCATTCCAGCGTGCGCTCGCCCTCGGGGGTGAAGCCCATGAAGCGCGAGCCGCGCTGCACCAGCAGCACGCCCAGCGTGTCCTCGAGCTGCTTGATGCCGGCGGAGAGCGTCGGCTGGGTGACGCCGCAGGCTTCCCCGGCGCGGCCGAAATGGCGCTCGCGTGCGAGGGCGATGAGATATTCCAGCTTGTCGATCATCGCCCGTCCGCCTGCTTCCGCCCCAAGGTCCGCCCATCCCGTCATGACGCGGGGGCGCGGCTCTTCTATGGCCTTGAGCTAAAACGATTCAAGGCTGAACGTCCATTCCTCCTCCGCAGGGGGCCTGTGGGGGAACAGAAGGCGGCGCCGGAAGGTTGGCCGGACAATCTCCCCGCGCAGAGAGGACATGTCCGTGCAGAGCAAGCTCCTGGCGGAGGCCGACGGCCTCCGCACCTTCGCCATCATCCTGGAGACCGGCGACGAGGTGATGGCCTCGCTGAAGGCCTTCGCACAGGCGGAAGAGCTGGCGGCGGCCCAGTTCTCGGCCATCGGTGCCTTCCGCGATGCGGTGATCAGCTATTTCGACTGGGATACGAAGAGCTATATCGACATCCCCGTGGACGAGCAGGTGGAGGTGGCCTCGCTGACCGGCGATGTGACGCTCGATCCCGAGGGCAAGCGGGCGCTGCATGTGCACACCGTGCTCGGCCGCCGCGACGGCAGCGCGCGTGCCGGCCATCTCACCAAGGGCCACGTGCGCCCGACGCTGGAAGTGGTACTCACGGAAACGCCCGCGCATCTGCACAAGCGGCATGATCCGGAAAGCGGGCTGGCGCTGATCCGCATTCCCTGATGCGGTGGGCAAGTGGAATGCGGTGGACACATGGAATGCGCCGGCAAATGGAAACTGTGCAATTGCCCCTGCGTCATCTTCTATTTCGCCGGTAATGGCCCAGTTCTGCCCAAATGCCAAGTATCCCTGTTGCGGTGCGTCGGCTCCTCAACCGGCAGATTCAAAAATTCTTAAGCATTGAGGCAGGATTTGTCGCAGGTTTTGCCGGGAACCAAAGCGCTGCTTCAGCACTTTCTCCCGCGCACCCCTGCGTGCCTGTATATCAGGTGGGAGAATTCAAGATGAAAAGTGCCATTGTTTGTGCGGCGGCCCTTCTGGGCGCGCTCACGCTCGGCACCGTGTCCGCGTCTGCTGCGAGCCCGATCTCGCCGCCCGCGACCTCGGCTTCGGCGGGTAGCCTGGTGGAACAGGCCGCCTGGGTCTGTGGCCCGAACCGCTGCAACTGGGTGACTGGCCGCCCGCGCGGCCCGGTGCCGCCGTGGGCCCGTGGCTGGGGTCCGCCGCGCCGCGCCAATTGCTACTGGGTCCGCCAGTCCCGCCCCGGCCCGGACCGCTGGGTGCAGGTGTGCGGCCGTCGCTGACGGCGGGCACGGCCTGATGTGATCTGCGGCGGGTTTCCCCGCCCCTTGAGAACGGCGCCTTCGGGCGCCGTTTTTCGTTTGGGGAGGGGCCCGTTCTTGTGGATGGTTGATTGGGAACGTCCGCCAAGGGGGCGCCGTCCCGCTCTGGACCTGCGTCGCTTGCCCCCTCCCTAGCCCTCCCCCGCAGGCGGGAGAGGGGACAGGTTGCTTGGGCTGAGACGTTGCTTGTGAGAACAGGGTTTTCCCCGCCCGGATGCCGGGCTGGCCCCATGCGGTTGGCGCGACAGGCTCCCTCTCCCGCTTGGGGGGAGGGGTGGGGAGGGAGAAAGGACGCGGCCGTGTGTGCGTGAGCGGACCGCCGGAAACGGTCCGTCCGGCCCTTACTCCCCAGCCGCCTGACGGGCGAGGGGATAGACGGCGGCGCTGGGCGCGTTTTCGGCGGCCCCTTCGGTGCGGGCATCCTCCGCGCGGGCGGCGCGGATGCGGGCGGCCAGCGTGATGCCGGTGCCGGCGGGCTCGTCCTGTGCGATCAGGCTGGAAATGGTGGCGCTGCGCCCACCCTCCGCCCGCGCCGCCACCCGGGCGGCAAGGTCGAGGATGGTCTGCTTCAGCAGCCGGTTGGCGTCATCGCCGGAAGCGGCCAGCGCGGCGGCGAGATCGGCGGGCAGCAAAGCCGGGGGCGGTGCGACCGCCGCTTCGGGCGCAGGCACCTCGCTCCCGCCCTCGACCGGCGTGCCATCACCGAGGCTGGCGGTTTCCGCCAGAACCGCGTCACGGGCGGCGCGGGCGCGCTCCAGCGCGCTGCTCATCATGGCATGGTCGGCGCGCAGCATGTTCAGCTCGTCGGACTGCCGGCGCAACTCCGCCTCGGCCGCCGCCGTCTCTTCCATGCGCTTGTGCTCCAGCACCTGCAGAGCGCTCTGGGTGCTGTCGAGGTCGCCCCTGGCCAGCGTCAGGGCGGTGTCCAGTTCCTGCGCCTGCGTGGTGCGGTCGGCGAGCGCGGTGCCGCGCGCCTCGGACACCTCGGCGGCGGCGATCAGCGCCTGTTGAGCGGCGCTCAGCTCGCCGGAGAGGCGGGTCTCGGTCTGGCCGGCGCGTTCGCCGAGGCTGGTCAGTTCGGCACGGGCGCGGGCGAGGTCGGCTTCCGTGGTCTTGAGCGTGGCGCCGGTGGCCGCATGGGCCTCCTGCTCCTTATCGAGCTGGCGCGACAGCTCCATGATGCGGCCGTCGCGGAGCAGCAGGGTGGTCTCGCGCTCGGCCAGCGTCACCTGAAGCTCTTCCACGCGGCTGGTGGCCTCGGCGAGCGCGGTGCTGGTGGTGGCGAGCGCGGCGCGGGTGTTGGCCAGCGTCGTGGTGGCCTGCTCCAGCAGCATGGAGGTGTCGGCAAAGCGGGCGGTCAGCGTCTCGTGGGCGCTGGTGAGCGCCGTGTGCGCGAGGGTGAGCGCGTCATGCTCGGCGGTCTTGGCGGTGAGGCGCTTGTCGAGATCGAAGGCTTTCAGCCGCAGCTGCTCGATGGTGGCGGCATGGGCGACGATGGTCTCGCGGGTCTGGTCGAGCTGGAGTTCCAGCCGGCGCTGGGAGAGCGCGAAGGCCGCGCGCTGCTGGTCCTTGTCCGCCTGCACCTCGAAGATGGAGACGGGCACGGCCGCTTCCACCCGCCGCGTGGTGAGGCGGACGGCGCGATGCCAGACGGCGGGCAGCACGAGGAGCGCGATCAAGGTCGCGCTCAGGGCTCCCAGTGCGAAGAACATGATCTGCTCGATCACGCGGTACCTGCTTTCATCCGGGCCAAGACCAACCTTCGGGTCAAGATGGGCCGGGCGGGTCCATTCATGCCACGCAAACGGGCGCCATGCCACAGTGCAGCATCGGCGCCCGTCTCTTGACCTTGCGTTTTGGTTACGTCCGGGCGGTGTGTCGGGATCAACGCGGCGGCACTATTTCCGCCACGCTGAAGCCTGCCGGGGTCAGAAGGGGTTCCAAGTGGGCTGGGCGGTGAATTTCAGATAGCCGATGTTGGCGCCGAGGCGCACGCCGACGCCCGAGCGGATCGGCACCACCACCACATTGTCATTGGCGAGCGCAGTCATGCCGAAGCCGGCCACGAAATAGGCCGAGCCGGTGACGCCGCCGAAGCGGCGGAATACGTCGTCCACGGTGCGCAGGTTATAGACCAGGATCATGGTCCGGCCGCCGTCGCCGCCGAAGTCCCAGCCGATGGACGGGCCCTGCCAGTACATCTTCAGGTCGCCGGCATTGCGGGTATAGAGCGTGCCCTCGCCATAGCGCAGGCCGCCGACGAAGGCGCCGGTGCCTTCCTGGCCGAGGATGTAGCCATTGGGCTCGCCCCACTGGGAGACGGCCTTCTGGATGGTGAGCGCGAGGCCCTTGGAGACCGAGCCGAAAAAGGAATGGCCCTTGGCCACCAGCTCGTTCTGGGAATAGGTGCTCTGCTGCTGATAGCCGCGCGGCTGCTGGGGCTGGTAGCCACCGCCGCTCTGGCCCTGATAGGCGCCGCCACCGCCCTGATAGGTACCCTGGCCCTGATAGGGCTGGCCCTGCGAACCATAAGGCTGCTGCTGGGCCGCGGCCGGCGCGGCGAAGCCTGCGACCAGTGACGCGAGCATGGCGGCCCCGGCGAGGGGACGGACCAGAGAAGAGCGCGGGATGGTCATGCGGAAGATCTCGCGTTTGGCGTCGGGACTTCGAGGGCCGCGAATCGGCAATCCGATCGTCTGCCCTCTCTGTGACGCGGACAAGGCGCGGCACAAGGCCAAGCCTCAGATGGGGGCGACGGCCGGCAAAGCAATGCCCGGCGAGGGAAAGCTGTTCCCCGCACCGGCATGGCCCGGCCGCGCGCCGGGTGATGGCCGAGCTTTGGCTGGCAAATCTAAACCGGCCGTTAACCCTGTGGGCGGGGCACGGGGACGTGAGGGGAAGGGAGGGTGAGGTTCAGCCGGTGTGGAGATGCAGGGGAACGTTTCTCTCTAGAGGGTCGTCATGCCCGGGCTTGACGATCTATTGCTGCATGGAGGACCCTTTGCCCTCCACTAAATCCGCGCAGACGTTGTAATTTGTGCACGCTGCTCGCTTTCGACCGCCCTCACGCCGCCGGTGCGCCCTCGGCGATGAAGCCCAGCACCTTGAAGCCGTTCTCCGGGTGGCCATAGGTCAGCGGCGTGCCGTCCGGGCGGCGGATGCTCCCGCCCGCCGCGACCACCAGCGCATGGCCGGCGGCGCTGTCCCATTCCATCACCGGCGACAGGCGGGGGTAGATATCCACCTCGCCCTCGGCCAGCAGGCCGAACTTGAGCGCCGAGCCGGCAGAGATGCAGTCCGTCTCCCCGAGCCCGTCGATGAGGGCCTGGGTGTCCGCATCGCAATGGGAGCGGCTCGCCGCCACCTTCAGGCCGCTCGAAGGACGGGGGCGGCAGCGGATCGGGGCGAAGCTGTCCGGGGAGACCGCATCCTCCGGGGCGCGGATGGCGCGGAAGGCGGCGCCGGGGGCGGCAGCATAGAGCAGGCCCTTGGCGGGGGCATAGACGATGCCGAAGGTGGGCGTGCCGTCCTCCACCAGAGCGATATTGACCGTGTATTCGCCATTGCCGGAGATGAACTCGCGGGTGCCGTCCAGCGGGTCCACCAGCAGGAAGCGGCGGCCGGGCTCGGGGATATTGCCGCAGGAGGCGGCTTCCTCGGCCACGATGGGCGTGCCGGGCAGAAGCGCCGCCAGCGCCGGGCAGATGAGATCCTCCGCCGCCTGATCGGCATCGGTGACGAGGCTCCTGTCGGCCTTCACACGCGCGGCGATGCCCGCCGCCTCGATGCGCCGGATGGCGGCCCCGGCATCAAGCGCGATGCGGGCGAGGGCGGTGAGCAGGATCATGTTGTCAGCGGCGGATTGGGGCATCACGGCAAAGCTCGGAAAAGGGCTGGATGGCCTGCCGCACCGCAGCGCGCAGGGGATGAAAGTGGTTCTTCATAGGACCAATGGGCGGGATCGCGAAAGCCGTGGGGCTCCCGCTCAAGCTTGTAGCCGGCGAATTCCGCGTATATCAGAGCGCGCACGCGCCGTTCCGCGGGACTCTGGTTGCGCTGCATCGCGATGTGTGCGCCCATCGGTTTCGCGTCCTTCGGCTTCCGGAACCGTTTTACGGATACGCCATGTCTTCCGAGCCCACCGTCACCATCTCGGCCCTCGATCTGGCCGCGCTTCTGTGCTCGCGCGTGTGCCATGACGTGATCAGCCCCGTGGGCGCCATCGTCAACGGCCTTGAGGTGCTGGAGGACGAGGACGCCGCCGACATGCGCGAGGTGGCGCTGGACCTGATCGCCAAGAGCGCCCGTCAGGCCTCCGCCCGCCTTCAGTTCACCCGCATCGCCTTCGGGGCGGCGGGCTCCTCCCGCGCCATGCTTGACCTCGGCGATGCCGAGCAGGTGGTGCGCGGCATGATGGAAGACCAGCGCACCAAGATCGAATGGCTGCTGCCGCGCGAGCTGCTGGCCAAGAACCGCGTGAAGCTGCTCCTCAACATGATGCTGCTGACCGTGATGACCATTCCGCGCGGCGGCACCATTCAGGTGAGCCCGGTGGGCACGGGCGCCGAGATGGGCTTTGCCATCGCCTCCACGGGTGTTTCCGCGCGCATCCCCCAGAGCGTGCTGCCGCTGCTGGCCTGCGAGACGCCGGAAAGCGGGCTCGATGCCCATGCGGTGCAGCCCTTCTATGCCGGCATGCTGGCGCGCGACTGCGGCCTCGTGCTCGGCTTCGCGCAGGATGGCGAGACCGTCACGCTGTCCGCGACGGCGGGCTGAGGGACCTATCCGCTTCTTTCCCGAACAACGGGCGGCCGTGCGGCCGCCCGTTTTCGTTTCTCAGCCTTCCCGTCCCACGCTCTTCAGCGCGAAGATGTAGGACAGCGCCACTTCCTCCAGCCGGTCGAAGCGGCCCGCCGCGCCGCCGTGGCCGGCTTCCATGTTGGTGCGCAGCAGAACCGGATCGGTGCCCGTGTTCTTCTCGCGCAGGGACGCCACCCATTTGGCCGGCTCCCAATAGGTCACGCGCGGATCGGTGAGGCCCGCCAGGGCGAAGAGCGCCGGGTAGGCCTGCGCCGTCACATTGTCCACCGGCGAGTAGCCGCGAATGGTGGCGAAGGCCTCGGCGTCGAGAATGGGATTGCCCCATTCGGGCCATTCCGGCGGGGTGAGGGGCAGCGTGTCATCCAGCATGGTGGTGAGCACGTCCACGAACGGCACTTCCGCGATGATGCCCTTGAACAGATCCGGCCGCATGTTGGCGATGGCGCCCATGAGCATGCCGCCCGCAGACCCCCCATGAGCGACGATGCCTTCAGGTTTCGTAAAACCTTCCTTCACCAGATGCTCGGCGGCGGCGATGAAATCGGAGAAGGTGTTGGTCTTCTTCTTCAGCTTGCCGTCCGTGTACCAGTGCCAGCCCTTCTCGGTGCCGCCGCGGATATGGGCGATGGCATAGACGAAGCCGCGATCCACCAGCGACAGGCGCGTGGTGGAGAAGCTCGCCGGCATGGACATGCCATAGGCGCCATAGCCATAGAGCAGGCAGGGCGCCGAGCCGTCGAGCGGGGTGTCCGCCCGGTAGAGCAGCGACACCGGCACGGTTTCGCCGTCCGGCGCGGTGGCGAACAGGCGGCGGGTGACATAAGCGGCGGGGGCGTGGCCGCTCGGCACTTCCTGCCGCTTCAGCAGGGTGCGTTCGCGGCTTTCCACCTCATAGGCCCACACTTCCGACGGCGTGGTCATGGAAGCATAGGTGAAGCGCAGGGCTTTGGGCGCGAATTCATAGGCGCCGTCGAGGCCGAGCGAATAGGCCTCTTCCGCGAAGGCGATGGGATGCTCGTCGCCGTCGCTCCAGCGATGCAGCACGATGCGCGGCAGGCCGTCCTCGCGCTCGAGGCGAACCAGATGATCGCGATAGGCGGTCTGCGACAGGATCATCCGCCCGGTGCGATGGGGCACCAGATCGCGCCAGTTGGCCTTGACCGGATCATTGACCGTAGCGGTCACGATCTTGAAGTCTTCCGCGCCGTCGGCATTGGTGAGCAGGATCAACAGGCCGGTGCCGTCCGGGCCCGGATGGTGCTCCACGTCATAGCGCAGGCCAACCGAGCGGGCGTTCACCAGCCGGGGCCTGGCCTGCGGGTCGGCGAGATCGAGCAGATAGACTTCGGAGGTCTCGTGGTCGCCGCAGGCGATGAGGCCGAAAGCTTTCGACTGGGTCTGCCCCAGCGACACGAAGAAACCCTTGTCCGGCTCCTGATAGACGAGCGCGTCGGTGGCCGGATCGGTGCCGATCAGGTGGCGATAGACGAGGGAAGGACGATGCTCCGCATCGCGACGGATATAATAGAGTGTCGCATTGTCCGTACCCCACAGGATGTCGCCCGTGGTGTCGATGATGACATCGCCAAGGTTTTCGGCCGTCGCCACATCGCGGATGCGCAGGGTGAAGAGTTCCGAGCCGGCTTCATCGGCGGAGAAGGCGAGGCGGGCGTGATCGGGGCTGTGCTGGACGCCGCCGAGACGGAAGTAAGCCTTGCCCTCCGCTTCCTTGTCGCCGTCGAGCAGGATCACTTCCTCGCCGAGGCTGCCGTCGTCCCGCAGCGGGCGGCGGCAGGCGAGGGGATGCTGGCCGCCGGTGCGGTGACGCGAAAAGTAAGCAAAGGGCCCGTCGGGCAGCGGCACGCCGGAATCGTCTTCCTTGATGCGGCCGCGCATTTCCGCGACCAGCGCGGTCTTCAATGCATCGTGCGGTGCGAAATACGCATCGCAATACGCATTCTCGTCTTCGAGATACGTACGGATGTCGCCATCGAGCACGGATGGGTCACGCATCACCTCGCGCCAGTTGTCCGCCCGCAGCCAGGCATAGGCGTCGGTGAGGGTGACGCCATGCAGCGTGCGCGACTGCGGCCGGCGCGGGGCGGTGGGAATGGGGCCATTGGCCGCAAGAGTCTCAGGCTGCACCGTTATCCTCGCTACTGTCGTCGGAAAGGAGAAAGCGCGCCGGGCTGCTCTTGCGCAAGCGCATAAAGCGTGGGGGCGCATCTTGGGAAAAGCTGTTCGCGGAAGCGGGGGCCGCCGAGCCGTGGCGGACGTGATGCATTCCGAGCGATCTATCTTCCACATTATTTAATATGGCGATGTCGATGAGCGGGTGAAAGCCGGCCCGCGCCCCGAATAACGGGTGTGTTACGGCCGGGGTCGCAGGGAGAGCCTTCCGTCTGCTGTCGCGGCGGGACGCGGAGAGGCTGTACAGCGTGCTGTTCTGTCGCATGACGCGAACAGGCTCCGGGGACAGGCGGCAGAACCAGTCTTCGTGGCTGCGCCGGCTCTTGTCCGGGGAAACTTGGCGGGGCATGGCACGCCTTTTGATACAATTGGATAAGTTCTTCGCGCGTGAGGTAGGTATCGGAGCGGCGAAGCGCAACCGCTGACGCAGCGGCGTGCGCTTGGTGTCGTCGGCGCGGGAGGGTTGCTGCGCAGGATGCGGCATGTGGTCTTTACACGTTATAGTGCTGCTCCGCCTTCTCCCCCTTTTGTGAAAGAGCTGGGAAGAAGAACCGTGTCTTAGCGCAAAATGAACTTGCAATTCATGTCGGATCAACCTAGGTAGGCAGAAGCGGCGCTCATTCGAATCGCTGCGTCGTCGCAGCGTGGGGCGCGCGACAGCGTTAGTGCGAACATTGCCGGCTCGATGGAGCGCGTACCGTCCGAATTTTGATTCAAACTTGAAGAAAGACCCATGAGCGACGCAACGGAATCGACCACCTACATCGAGCTGGCGGCGGATATTGTCTCGGCCTACGTCAGCAACAATTCGGTGTCCGCGACGGACCTGCCTGCCCTCATCAATGAGGTGCATGCGGCACTGCAGCGCGTTTCCAAGGGCGAGAGCGAGGCGGCCCCCGAGCCGTTGAAGCCCGCCGTGCCGTTGAAGAAGTCCGTGACGCCCGATTTCATCGTCTGCCTGGAAGATGGCAAGAAGTTCAAATCGCTGAAGCGTCACCTGCGTACCCAATATAACATGAGCCCCGAGCAGTATCGCGAGAAGTGGGGTCTTCCGCCGGACTATCCGATGGTTGCGCCCAACTATGCCGCCGCCCGCTCGGAACTGGCCAAGCAGATGGGTCTCGGCCAGCAGCGTCGCCGCCGCCGCTGAGATCAAGCTTAGACTGCGCTATCAGGGGCGCCCGCGACAGGACTGTCGCGGGCGCCCTTTGTGTTTTCCGCCGCTTTTTTGACTGTAGAGCATGCGGTCAATCTCGCGACTGCACACATTTTCTCTTGAGCGCGCTCTTATTCGGCGCATTTTCTACTGTGTTTGCAGGTGTGCAAGTATGCACGTCAGGGTCGCGCGGCGCGGACATGCGCGCGCCGGTTTGCTTCCTGCGCGACTGATCATCCCGCCGATCGCCGGGGCATTATCGGGTAATCATTTCCGGCCATCATTCGGGCGCACCGGCGCGGGGCCGGCTGCCCTGCGCGCCAGTGCGGCCATCCGGCAGAGCGCGGCATGCCGGGCGGGATCATAGCCCGGCGCACCCGCGCGGGCGGCCTGCCGCATGGCCCGCAAGGCCGAGGCGATCTGCGGAGCGTCCGGCGCGAACACCGCCAGTGCCGCCGTGCGCCGGCCGATGTCGGCCTCCTTCTCCTGTGTGGTGAAGCCCCGGATTCCGCGCCCCTGCGGCCGCCGCCCGGCGGCGCTTCCTTGTCTGCGTGTCAGGGGGAGGGGCGTGGCAAGGGTTGTCGGCGATGGGGAAGCAACGGGAGGCATGGGCAGGATCCTTTCCGGGCCAGCATGCGCGCCCCTCGGAGGGGTGGGGATGAGCGCAGCGCTCGCCGCCGTCCGTCACTCCTGCGCAAACGCCTGACGCGACTGGACTTTCCGGCCGCCGTTTTTTCTGGAGCGTAACGCTGCGGAGCGGTTTCTTCCCCACCCCCGCAGCGGCGCACGATCTGTCCTCCTTCGGGGGAGGGGGCGGAAGTACGCGCCGATGTGCCCGGTGCGCGCCGGGCTTTGAGGACGCTGCGACCCGTCGTGCCGGATGTGATCCCGGCCACTGCTCGCATTGATAGGCATAAATTCTCTGCAATGCACGCACTGCTGCGCATGCCGGGCAAGTTATTTGCAGGCAATGGTTTTTGTGATGGCGGCGGGGGCGTTCCCTGTGTATTTTGCTTGTGGACATGGGACGATGATCGTAGGAAATTAATCCTTTACTCAGGAGAATTTCCATGACCTGTCTTATTCCTCGCGGTCCCCTGTCCCGGCGCCGCCGCCATTGTTCCCGCACCTGCTCCGTGTCGATGCTGCTGGCGCGCACGCCGCTGGCCTTGCCCGCGCCTGCGGCGGCGCCCGTCCTGCCGATCCCGGCCCAGGATGCCGATCCCGCCTTCCTGTGCCGCCTCGCGACGGCGCTGGCGGCGCGGCGCCGGGCGGCGGCCGGCCCCGCCCCGGAGGGCGCACCGATCGTCAGTGCGCGCCAGCTCGCCATGTATCTGGCCCATGTGGTGCTGGGCCTGTCGCAGGTGCAGGTGGCCCATCGTTTCGGCCGTGACCGCCGCACCGTGGCCCATGCCCTGAAAAGGGTGGAGCAGCGCCGCGACGAGGCCGGCTATGACGCCGAGGTGATCGCCGCCGAGCAACTGCTGCGCTGGGTGGTGCAGCCATGAGCCCGCGCGCCCGAAGGATCACGCTCGCCGGCACCACAGGCGAGCCCGCACCAACCCAGCCCGCCGGCAGCCCGCCGCCGGTGCGCCGCGCCGGCCGCAAGCCGGATACCCGGAAGACGGCGGCCCGGCATCGCGCCACCCGCACCGTGCGGATGGACGGCGAGAGCTGCACCGTGCTGGCGGACGAGAGCCCGCTGGGCTGGCTGGCGAGCCGGCGGGGACGGGATGGGCAGCCGCTCATTTCCACCGCCCAGTTCGCGGCCGGGGAGCGGCTGCGCACGGACTTCACCACCGCTCGCCTCACGCCCCGCGTCACCACCGACTGGTCGGTGCTGGGATCGGGCGGTGGCGGCAGTCCGGGCAGCTTCTCCGATGCGGTGCTGGCCGCCAAGGCCCGGCTCGCCGCCGCACTGCGGGCGGTGGGGCCGGAACTGAACGGCGTGCTGCTGGATGTCTGCTGCTTCCTCAAGGGGCTGGAGACGGTGGAGGCCGAGCGCCAATGGCCCGCCCGCACCGCCAAGGTGGTGCTGGGCCTCGGGCTTGACCGTCTGGCCCGGCATTATGGCCTGGCCGGGGAGGCGCAGGGCCGGGCGCGGTCGCCGCTGCGGCATTGGCGTGCCGCCGAAGGGCCGGACGGCGCGGGCTGACGCCCCGCGCCGAACCGGCAGGCGGGCAGGCCCGGCACCGGCGGATGCCGTTCCGCCGGTGCCGGCGCCTGCCCGGTTTTCGACCCCCATGCAGCCGGGCGGACAGGTTGCGCCGCGAAAAGATGGAGCAAAACCGCGCATCGGGCGTTGATCGACTGGTGCCGGAGCGGCGTCTTGGCCATTGGGGATGGTACTTTTGTGGCTAAAGGCGCAGCCCGGCAATCGTAAAGCCAAGCGGGGATCAGCACCTGATCCGGTCCATGTCTTGCCGGTGCCGGCACCGGAACGGACCTTTCCGTATCCATCCGTGGGCTCATCTTTCGGGCGATGCAGAACAGCTTTCCCTGATCGGAGCACCACTGGACCATTGTGTCATCGCGGAGTTCCCGATGAAGCGAATGCTCGTCACCGTCTTCCTCTTCCTCGCCCTGCCGGTGTGGTCCGCCCAGGCCCAGCAGCCCGAGGCGCCGCCCGCCAATGCCGCCGCAGCCGATCCGCTGGGCGAACTGGTCAAGGTGATGAAGGATGACAGGTTGCGGGGTGAGCTGATCCGCAAGCTGGAAGAGGTGCAGCCCGGCACCGCGCCCGCCGGCGGCACCCCCGCTGCAGTGCCTGCCGCCGCTCCCGCCGCCGCGCCGGAAAAGCCGGCGGATGACGGCAAGGCGGTGCTCGGCAATGGCGGCCTCGTGGCCGGCGTCATCAGCTGGCTGCGCGATCTCGGCACGAGATTGCCCACGGCGGCCCTTGGCGCGCCCATCGACGTCAAGCTGGATCAGGCCGGCGACCAGATCGAGCGCCGCCTCTCCGCGCCCGAGGTGGGCGACCAGTTGCGCGACTTCGGCGTGCGGGCCGTGCCGGGCTGGCTGATCATCACGGCGGTGGCCTTCATGACGCTGCTCTATATCCGCCGCCGCATCCGCACCCGCGTGGCGAAGTCCGCCACCGTGGGGCAGGTGGCGCGGGAGGCGTCCATCCGTGGCCTGCTGGGCCTGCTGCCGCTGGTCGTCTGCCTGTCCATCGCGGCACTGTGGCCGCAGGTGCTGGGCCTGACGCGGCAAAGCGCGGTGATCTTCTTCAGCTTCACGGTGCCGCTGGCGGTGGGGCTCTCCATCGCCGAGCTGCTGTCCTGCGCGCTGGTGCTGCTGGCGCCCTCGAAGGGCTGGCGGATCGTGGCCTATGCGCAGCGCCGCCTGACCCCGCTGGCGGGCCTGCTCGCGGGCGTGGCG
Source organism: Azorhizobium oxalatiphilum (assembly GCF_014635325.1). GTDB lineage: Bacteria > Pseudomonadota > Alphaproteobacteria > Rhizobiales > Xanthobacteraceae > Azorhizobium > Azorhizobium oxalatiphilum. Next base: position 1,129,808 of record NZ_BMCT01000001.1, read on the forward strand.
GTGGCCGGCTCGCTGATGGCGCTGCCCGAGCTGCGCAGCCTCATCGGCCCGGCCACGGCGGACATCCTCTCGCTGGTGCTCGACCTCGCGGTGCCGCTGATCGCGCTCCATGTCATCGTCAGCCAGCGCCGCACGGTGCGCGCGCTGATCGTGAAGGGCCACCACGCCAGCGCCGAAGCCGCGCCGTGGGATCGCGCCACCCAGTGGCTGGGCGCCCACTGGCATCAGCTCGGCATGGTGTTCGTGGTCATGAACATCGCCACCCGGCTGTTCGGCACGCAGGGCAGCGGCTTCATCGTGCAGTCCTTCCTGTCGGTGGCCCTCATCGTGCTGGCGCTGATCGTGTCGGCGGCGCTCAGCCGGTTTGGCGAGCGCCGCAACAACCGCGTGCGCCGGCCGGTGCGCGCGGCCACGCGGGTGATGGTGCTGGATCGCCTCGGCAACATGGGCTTCCGGCTGGTCCAGTTCGCCATCGCTCTGGTGGCGGTGATCGCCTGCCTCCAGCTCTGGAGCGTGGATGTGATCACCTGGGCCAACAGCCGCGCCGGCGCCTCGGTGGTGGGGCCGATCGTGTCCATCGCCATCGTGTCGCTGGCGGCATGGGTGCTGTGGGTGGTGCTGGATGCCTGGATTTCCGGCGTGCTCACCCCCGCCGACGCCCGCCATCAGCGCTCGGCGCGGGTGATGACCCTGCTGCCGCTGCTGCGCAACGTGGCGTTCGTGGCGCTCTCCGTGCTGACGGTGATCGGCATCCTGTCCAATCTCGGCATCAATGTCGCGCCGCTGATCGCCGGTGCCGGTGTGGTCGGCCTCGCGGTGGGTTTCGGCTCCCAGCAGCTGGTGCAGGACGTCATCACCGGCCTGTTCATCCTGCTGGAGGATACGCTGGCCATCGGCGACGTGGTGGATACGGGCGGGCGCTCGGGCACGGTGGAGGCGCTGACCATCCGCACGGTGAAGATCCGCGATGGCGACGGCGCGCTGCACTCCATCCCCTTCTCCACCATCAAGGCGCTGAAGAATTCCTCGCGCGGCTTCGGCGTCTATACGGCGGGGGTGACGCTGGATGTGAGCGCCGACGTGGAGCGGGCCATCGAGGTGTTCAAGGAGGTCGGCGACGAGGTGCAGAAAGACACCCGCTTCCGGGGCAAGATCATGGCACCGCTGGATGTCTGGGGCGTGGACGTGGTGGGCCTCGACGGCATCGTCATCAAGGGCGCGATCAAGACCCTGCCGTTGCAGCAATATGGCGTGGGCCGCGAGATCAATCGCCTGCTCAAGGAGCGTCTGCAGGCGGCCGGCGTCCGCCTCGCCTCCCGCGTCCCGGCCTTGAGCGGGACGGCGGAAGCGGCGTGAGGGTGTGAAGAGGATGCGGGGCGCGCGGGTTGCGCGCGCCCCGCACGCTTTCAGATGTCGTACTGCCAGCGCGCGGGCGCGAAGGCGTAAGCATTGCCGCTGCGCACCACATGGCCGGGGCCGGGGAAGACGAGGTGCATGCCGGACACGTCCAGCCCGTCCGCCGCCGCCATGTCCAGCATGGCCTTGCGGGTCTTCACCGCCAGCGCGCCGTCCACGTCGAACACCACGCCCCACGCCGGTTGCGCGAATTGCAGGTGCGGCACGTGGATGATGTCGCCCCAGATCAGATGCTGGCGGGCGCCGCTCGCCACCCGCACCCCCACATGGCCCGGCGTGTGGCCGGGCAGCTCCATGATGGTGACGCCGGAGACGACCTCCTGCCCGTCGCGCTCCAGCAGGGTGGTGCGCCGGGCATAGGCGTTGAGCGCCGCGCGGGCGGCATCGAAGGCGCCCCTGAAGTCGGCGGGCGCGCGGGTGCGCATGGCATCGTCGGTCCAGTAGGCCCGCTCCTTCGCATGCACCAGCAGTTCCGCATTGGGGAAGGCGGGGGCACCGGCGGCGGTGAGCATGCCGCCGATATGGTCCAGATGCAGATGGGTGATGAGCAGCACGTCGATGCTCTTCGGGTCGATGCCGGCCGCAGCGAGGTTGCGGTTGAGCTTGCCTGCCCCGGCGCCCAGCGCGGTGCCGCCGCCGGTGTCCACGAGGATGCGGCGCTTCGGGGTCTCGATGAGATAGGCGTTGAAGTCGATGGGCAAATCGCCGGGCGGCACGAAGGCGGCACGGCCGAGCGCATCGGCTTCCGGCCTGGTGGCGCCCGTCACCGCCGCCAGCGGCAAGGTGCCGTAGCCGTCGGCGATGGCGGTGATGACGCTGTCGCCCACCGGGATGCGATAGACGCCGGGCACCTGCGCCCTTGGGACGGGGGGCTTCGATGCGGGGCCGGCGGCGGTGGCGGCGGCGGGCAGGCCGATGGTCGCTGCGGCGGCAAGGCCGGTGACGGCGAGACCGGCGTGCGAGAGCAGGCCGCGACGGGAAAGGGGGAGAATGTCGGTCATGGATGCCTTCCAGCACAGGTTGTCGGGGCTGGAGATCGCCTTTACAAAACTGACTTTCAATTCACTGATCCGCACAGGATCTGTTCAGTTTTGTACGAGGCCCATCCCTTGGAATGGAGTGACCTGCGCATCTTCCTCGCCGTGGCCCGCACCGGCACCCAGAGCGCCGCCGCCAAGGCGCTGAACCTCAGCCATCCCACCATCGGCCGGCGGCTGCGGGCACTGGAGGCGGCGCTCGGGCAGGCGCTGTTCCAGCGCACGGCGGAGGGGTTCGTGCTCACCGACGAGGGCACGGCCATTCTCGCGCTGGCCGAGGAGATGGAGGAGGCGACGCAGGCCATCCGGCGCCGGGTCTCCGGCGCGGAGGCCCTGCTGGCCGGGCGGCTGCGTGTGTCCTGCTCGGATTGGGTGGGCGCGTTCGTGCTGCCGGAGGTGGTCGGTGCCTACGCCGCCGCGCATCCGCAGGTGGAGGTGGACCTCTTGAGCGCCAGCCGGCTCTACAGCCTGGCCCAGCGCGAGGCGGACATCGCCTTCCGGGTGGTGCCGTTCGAGGAAGCGGACATCGTGCAGCGGCGCCTCGCCGTACTGCCCTTCGCCGCCTATGCGGCAGCGGACGTGGCGCCGCGCGTGGGCGCAGGCGGGGCCGGGCTGACGCTGATCGAGGATGCGCCGCACGGCGAGCGCGACGTGCTCGCCCAGAGCTGGCTCAGGCAGCGTCTGCCGCAGGCGGGGCGGGTGTTCCTGTCCAACAGCCGCACGGTGCAGGCCCGGCTCTGCGTGGCGGGCGTGGGCCTTGCCTGCCTGCCCCGCGCCGTCGGCGACCGGACGGCGGGGCTGACGCGCCTCGATCTCGGCGCCGAGCCGCCGTCGCGTGAACTCTGGATGGGCTACCACCGCGACCTGAAGCGCCTCACCCGCTTGCGCGCCTTCGCCGATACGGCGGTGCGGCTGCTGGCGGGGTAGGGCCGTATCCGGCCGCCCTCAGGCTTCCGCCAGCACCGCCTGTGCGTCGGCGCGGATGCGCTCGACCATGGAGCGCAGGCCGTTGGAGCGCTGGGGCGTCAGATGGCCCTCAAGGCCGATCTGGCGGAACACCGCCAGCGCATCGGTCTTCAGGATGGCATCCGCGCTCTTGCCCGAGAGAATGGTGAGCAGCACCGCCACGAGGCCGCGCACGATATGGGCATCGCTGTCGCCCTGATAATCGAGCACGGTGCCGTTCGGCCCGTCATGACGGGTGCCGATCAGCCACACCTGGCTGGTGCAGCCCTGCACCTTGTTCGCCTCGGTGCGCAGCTCCTCCGGCAGCGGCGGCAGCTCCTTGCCCAGCTCGATCACGAAGCGGTAGCGGTCCTCCCAGTCGTCCAGGAGGGCGAAGTCCTCGATCAGTTCCTCGACGGACTTGCCCGAGGCGGCGGTGTTGGCTGCGTCCATGAAACACTCGTCCTGAAAGCGCGTCCGGGTCCGGCCGGCGAAGGCTCAGGTCGAACGGAAAGCTCGGGTTTCGCCGCGCGGGCGGCATCGTGCTTTCCATATAGGCGCTGGCAGCGCGGCTTGGAAGGAAAAGGGGACTCTGGCTCTCAGGCCGGGCGACGGGGCGGCAGCGGCATGCCGGGGGCAGGGGCTGCGGGGGCCGCGGGCTCGCCGCTCCAGGCGGGGCTCAGATCCTGCGGGGTCAGGCCATGGGGCGCGGGTTGCGCGGCGTTCTGCTGGGCGGGTTCGGGCAGGGCCGGGCTGTGCTCGCCCTTCTGGGCGCCGATGGTCTCATAGACCCAGCGGGCACCGGCCTGCGCCTTGTCGGTGATGTGGCTCAGCATCTCGCCGCCCACCGCGCACGCCTCCGGCTGGCGCTGGCAGAAGCCGCGCGCATCCGAAATGGCCGCCTGCACGGCGCCGAACGCCTCGAACGCGCCCACCTGCCTGCCGCCATCGGAGGTGAGGCCGATGGGCAGGATGAGCAGGATCAGGCCGATCCAGAAAGCCATGCGGATCAAGAAGAACATCACGCCCTCATGCGCACCGGATATGGGCTGCCTGTCGGCTCGCCCCTGCGAAATCCCGAAACCGCCTCCGCCGGCCTCGAACCTCGAACTACCTTGGCCGAAGCTAACAGAGACAGGCGCGCGAGGCAGCGGAGCGGGGCCCTCGCCCTCCACTTCTTTGCAAGACATCGTTAACGCTGATGCCACCTGACCCTGCCGCCACGACACCCTGCCGCAGCTGTGCCCTGGCCGGGGCCGGGGCGTTTAGGGTTCGCTTAAAGCCTTCCGTGCCATGGTCCTGCCATTGTCACTGAGGGCGCCGCTGGGGCGCCGGTCTCACGGTGGGCAGATGGACTGGGTCTTGAGCGATCATCGGCAGAGCGCAGGCAGTCTCGGAGCGGAGCGCACGCAGGCGCCCGCGCGCCGGGGGCTTGCCTCCATGCGCGACCTCGCGGGCGTCGGGCGCTACAGCGCCGCCGGCCTCGGGGCGCTGGCGCTGATGTGCGCGCTGGCCGGCGGCGGCCTGCTGCTGGCGGCGGCCATCGGCCTGTCCGAGAGCGGCGTTGCCGAAGGCGGCTGGCTGCTCGGCTGCGGCCTCGTCTCCGCCGCCCTTGCGGCTGTGGCGGCGGGCCTCTCGCTCGCCGCCGAGCGTCTCGACCGCTCCATCATCGGTGCCGATTTCGCCCTCGTGACCCTGCATGGCCGGGCCGGCGAGGTGATCCAGCTGGAACATGCCGACGGCCCCCGCGCGCATCTGCCGGACGATGCCTTCGCCGGGCAGGGCCTGTTCGACCGCGTGCTGGTGCCGGACCGTCCGGCGTTCCTCAATGCGCTGTCCGCCGCCACCGCCGGGGCCAATCCGGCCGAGAGCCTGTGCGAGGTGCGCCTGCGCTGCGAGGCCGAGGGCGCGGCCCCCGATTTCGTGTGGATGGAAATGCGCTGCCTGCCGGCCGGCGAGGAGCGGGCGCGGGTGCTGTGGCGCGACATTCATGTGGCCAAGCTCCAGGCCGAGGCGGACCATGTGGCCCGCGCCGAGGCCGAGCGCGCCAATCTGGCCAAGAGCCGCTTCCTCGCCGCCATGAGCCATGAGCTGCGCACGCCGCTCAACACCATTCTCGGCTTCTCCGAGCTTTTGGCCACCGACACCGATCAGCGCATCGACCCGCGCCGCAAGGAGGACTACGCCCGCATCATCCACGAGAGCGGCCAGCACCTGCTCGGCGTGGTGAACGACATCCTCGACCTCTCGCGGGTGGAGGCGGGCGCCTACGAGCTGTCCTTCGAGGCGGTGGACGTGCCGCAACTGGTGGACGGCTGCGTGGAGATGATCGCGCTCGACGCGGCGCGGCGTTCCATCAAGGTCACGAGCATCCTGCCCGCGCGCCTGCCGCGCCCCATGGCGGATGCCCGCGCGGTGCGCCAGATGGTGCTGAACCTGCTCTCCAACGCTGTGAAGTTCTCCGAGCACGGCGGCCATGTGGAAGTGAACGTTTCGGCGCAGAACGGCGTGCTGGGCATCGCCGTGCGCGATGCGGGCGCCGGCATGACGGCGGACGAGCTGGCCCGCCTCGGCGAGCCCTTCTACCAGACCGGCGATGCCGAACGGCGCGCGCGCGGCAGCGGCCTCGGCCTCGCCGTGGTGCGGGCGCTGGTGCAGCTGCATGACGGCGCCTTCGACGTGGCGAGCACGGTCGGCGGCGGCACCACCGTCACCGTCAGCCTGCCGGTGAAGCGTTCGCCCTCGGTGCTGCAGAGCGTGGTCGCCCCCTTCTCCCGTGCGGGCGAGGATGACGTGATGCGCGCGCCCGCCACCGGCCTTGCGGGTACTGGCCTTGCAGGGCTTGCCGGCCTTGCCGGCGAGGGGCGCCGCTTCGCATGAGGATCGACTTCGGCAACACCCGCGAGGATAGCCGCGCGCCGCAGAGCGATTATGAGCGCGGCTACGACGCGGACGATTTTGATGATATCGCGGGCGGCGATCCCTATGCGGAGATGCAGGCGCTGAAAGCCGCCCGCCGCCAGCGCCGCCGCGATTTCGCGGCCGGTACGGTTCTGGCCGCCGCCACGGTCGCGGTGCTGGTGAACGTGTTCGCCTTCCAGCACGGCAACAAGCCCAATTTCATGTTCGGTTTCGCGCTGCCCGACACCATCCGCACGCGCCTCGCCCTCGATCCCGTCGAGCCGGCCGCACCCAAGCCGGCGCCCAACGCGCCGCAGCCCTCGGCGGCCATGACCGCGCCCGCGCCGCTGGCCTCCGTTGCGCCCCAGCCGGCGCCCGCGCCTGCGGCCCCGGCCGGCCCGCCGACCTCGCTCACCGCGCTGATCAACGGCACAGCACCGGCCCCGGCCCGCCAGCCGCAGCCGGTGGTGGCGGACGTGCAGCGCGAACTCGCCCGACGCGGCTATTATGACGGCCCCGCCGATGGTCTCACGGGGCCGAAGACGGAGGCCGCCGTGCGCGCCTTCGAGCAGAGCGCGCGGGTGCGTGTCACCGGTGAGGCCAATGAGGCCACCCTCAACCAGATCCGCCGCAGCACCGTGAATGCGGGTGCCGGCGGCATGCTCCCGCCCGCCAGCGTGCCGGGGGGCGGCGACGTGACCGGGGCCATCCGCCCGCCGGGCAACATGCCGTCGTCATCGCGGGTGCTGGGCGTGCAGCGCACGCTGGCCAAGCTCGGCTACGGCCCGCTGAAGGTGACGGGGCAGATGTCGCCGGAGACCCGGCAGGCGGTGCAGCGCTTCGAGCGTGACCGTGGCCTGCCGGTGGACGGTGAACTCTCCGACCGCATGGTGCGCGAGCTTGCCACCGTGTCCGGCATGGCGATTGACTGATCGGATGATCAGGGAGTTCCGCGCATGCGGCTGAAGAGTGCCATTTTCGTTTCCGCTCTGCTGCGCCGTGCGCAGGTGGAGGGCGCATTCGCGGCGGTGCGCCGTCGCGGCGCGGAGGAGGCGGGCGCCATCTTCGTGAAGGTGACACGGCTCGACGGCACCGCCGCTTTGTATGGCCCGGCGCCGCAGAGCGAGATCGAGGAAAGCTTTCCGGCGGACCGCATGTTCGCCCCCGTCGTCGCTCCCGGCGCGCCGGAAGCGGATGCGGAGGCGCGCATCACCAAGGAAGTGCGGTTCGATCCGGACCTGTGGCTGGTGGAGATCGAGGACCGAGAGGGCCGCAGCTTTCTGGATCTCGCGCCGGAGTGAGTTTTCGCTCAGCATTCTGGCGCGTGCCTCGGCATAGAGCGCACCACGCTCCCTCTCCCGCTTGCGGGGAGGGGTGGGGAGGGGGCCGCGCGCAGCGCGGGACGGCGCGTCGTTCCCCGTCTCCTGACCATCAGCCCAATAGCGGGTCCACCCGGACTGCCCCCTCCCTAGCCCTCCCCCGCAAGCGGGAGAGGGGACATGTCGTGCGGGCGGGGAGGGCGCTCATGGTTGCGGGAGCTCAGGGCTGCGGGAGCCGGGCGAAGGGCACTTATGCAGCAGAAGCCCGGCCAGCAGGCCATCCGGCCCGTGTGGACAAAACATACGCACCTGCCCTTTTATGACCGCATTTACCGGTCATAAACCATCCCAGAGCGACAAAGGCTCTCCGCGCCGCATCGGCGCTTTTCACCCCGACATAACATCAAGCAAGAGCCGATCCGGTCGGCCAGCCGCAATCGTCGCGCCAATTGATCGACGCCAGCGGCAGTTTCAAGGACATCATGCATAATCTGAAGACCAAGACGCCCGTCGTGCGTCCGACCACTACCCCCGTTTCCGTCAAGCCCCATCAGCCGCCCTGCGGCATGACCCGCGAAGACCTGCGCCAGATCATCCTCGAACAGATCGGCTGATCAGCGCCTGCGCCGCGCGCCTCTTCCCTCACGCCTCGGTCAGCGAGCGCAGGGGGCCGAGGCCGGCGAGATGCACGCAGTTGCGCCCCGCGATCTTGGCCGTATAGAGCGCCTCGTCGGCGCGGGCGTACAGACTTTCCGCCGTATCGCCGTCAAGCCCCGGAGCCACCCCCGCCGAGAAGGTGTAGGCCAGCTCCGGATGCTCGGCGATCGGCCGGGTGGCGCGGATGGCGTCGAGCATATGCTCCACGCGCACGCCCGCCGCCTCCAGCCCCACCCCCGGCAGCACCAGCAGAAATTCCTCGCCGCCCACGCGGCCGAACGTCTCCACCCGCCCCACGAGGCGGTGGATGCGCACGGCAAGGTCGCGCAGGATACGGTCGCCCACATGGTGGCCGTAGCGGTCGTTGATATGCTTGAAATGGTCGAGGTCCAGCACCGCAAGGCTGCCCAGCCCGCCATCCGGCCCCGGCCGCGCCAGCATCTCCTCGATGCGGGCGATGACGAAGCGGCGGTTGGCAAGGCCGGTCAGCTCGTCCGTGTGCGAGGCCCGGATGGCGAGATCGCGATCCTGCCGCACCTGCCTCTGGCCGGCGCGCATGGAGGTGATGTCGCTGGCGATGCACAGCATCCAGCCTTCCTCGTCCACCGTCTCCGTCATCCAGAGCCAGCGCCCGTCGTGCAGATCGGTCTCGAAGGCGCGGAAGCGCGTCTTGCCGCGCCGCGACACGGTGGACAGCAGCCAGCCCTCGAAATCCGTGGCGCGGATCACCGTGCCACGCCCGAGCGGGAAGTTGCGCCGCATCAGTTCCGCCCAGGTCGGCGTCTCGCCCCGCTCCAGAAAGAAGGCGGCGCGGAAGGCGGCATTGGCGGCGCGCAGGCGGTCGGTCCCGTCATACGCCGCCATCAGGACGGGGGACTCTTCGTACAGGTCGAGGAGCTTGCTGCTCAAAGGGTCCATCTGATCGACGGGTCCAGGATCTACGGGGCCAAGATCTACGGCTCCATGCGGACACGCTTGCCGTGCCGGATGGGCGCATCATAGGAAATAACGGCCGTTGTCGCACCTGTGTCGCGGGTTCCTGCGGTGGCGGGCGCCCGCCCATGCCCCGCTGCCGTTGCGGATGGCTTTCCTCTTCGCCGCCAACGCTCTAGACGTTAAGGCAGACGCAGAAACAGCGCACGGGAAGGCGGCCATGGAGACGGTCGAGGTCGGAGAGATTGTCATTGGCGCGGGTGTGGTGGGGCTCGCCTGCGCGGCGGCCCGCGCCCGGCAGGGCCGCGAGGTCTATGTGCTGGAGGCCGGCCCGCTCATCGGCTCCGGCATTTCCTCGCGCAACAGCGAGGTCATCCATTCCGGCGTCTATTACGAGACCGGCACCCTGCGCCACCTGCTCTGCGTGGAAGGCCGCCGCCGGCTCTATGCCTATTGCGACCTGCACGGCGTCGGCCACCGCAAATGCGGCAAGCTGGTCGTCGCCACCAATGACGCCGAGGCCGAGAAGATCGCCGGCATCGCCGTGCGCGCGAAGGAGAATGGCGTCGAGAATACCGAGCTGATCGACGGCGCCGCCGCCATGGCGCTGGAGCCGGCGCTCAATGCGGTGGCGGCGCTGAATGTGAAGGAAACCGGCATCCTCGACACCCACGGCTACATGCTGGCCCTGCAGGGCGAGGTGGAGGATGCGGGCGGCGCGGTGCTGCTGAACCACAAGGTGGTGTCCGGCACGGCGCGGGCCGGGCGCTTCACGCTTCAGCTGGAGACACCCGAGGGGCCGCTGGAACTGGTGGCCCGCTCTCTGGTGATCGCCGCCGGCCCGTGGACCCATCAGGTGGCCGGGCGCATCGCCGGCTACGACATTTCCGGCATTCACCCGCTGGTGCTGGCGAAGGGCTCGTATTTCTCCTACGCCGGCAAGCCGGTGTTCTCGCGCCTCATCTATCCCGCGCCCATCGACGGCGGGCTCGGCACCCATGTGACGCTGGACCTTGCCGGGCGCATGCGCTTCGGGCCGGACGTGGAATGGCTGGAGACGGGCGATCCGGACGCGGTGAACTTCGCCGTGGATCCGGCCCGAGCCGAGGGCTTCTACGCCAACGTGCGCCGTTTCTGGCCGGGCCTGAAGGACGGCGCGCTCACGCCGGACTATGCCGGCGTGCGGCCGAAGCTGGCCCTGAAGGGCACGCAGGCGGATTTCCTCATCCACGGGCCCGAAACCCATGGCATCGAGGGACTGGTGGGGCTGTTCGGCATCGAGAGCCCGGGCCTCACCTCCTCGCTCGCCATCGCCGATCGGGTGAGCGGCCAGCTGGAACCGGCGGCGGTGGCGGCCTGAATCCCATCCCAATGGTGCTTCGGTGTGGTTTCTGATCCGCTCGCCTGCGGCATATGCGTTTTGATGGCTTCACCAGCCAAGCTTCAGGAAACCTTCAGGTTGGATCGACGTTACTGTCATACGATCCACTCTGGAGGACAGGGCCATGTCGTGCGTGGTTCCATTCCCGACCGAGCATCCCCGAACCCGCGCCGCCGTCACGGGCGGCGCCAGTGCACAGATCTACATCCTTCCCGTGGTGCGCATCGAGCGTCACCCCGAGACGGAACTGCCGATGCCCAAGGTGCCGATGCCGCGTAAGCATCATCATCCGCTGGCGCCCTTCTTTTCCGGCGGAGACTGGCGCGCCCGCTGAGCGGTTACGCCCCCGCCAGGAACGCGACAGCGCGCCAATGGCGACGCCCGGCTCATGATGCCCGGGCCTGGACGCCCGGCCGGCGACGACTTCACTCGCCCCCGCTCTTGCGTGTTTCTCGCCCCTCGCTCTTGCCCCTTGGCCCTTGGCCATGGCCTCCGGACCGCGCCCGGCGCGGCGGCGCTTCATGCCCGAGGCATTTGCCTGGCCGGCCTCTCTCGGGCGTCCGCATGCAATGAAAAAGATTGGCCGTATCGCGGTTATTTCAGCCAATACATGTGATGGAAATAACACGCTCCCCGTCTTCTCGATCTCGGCCCCGCGCGGCATCGTAAAAACTGGCGCAACGACTATCCTCCGCTTGAGACCATGCTAGGCTACCTCCCGATTTGTTGCGGTGGGGACTGCGTCGTGTCGAAAAAGGCCTCTCTTACGTCGTCTCTGCTGACGTCCTGCGCCCATTTTACGGTGGTGGGGCTCGCGCTGTGCGCCGGCAGCGGCGCCGCGCTCGCGCAGTCGCTGTCGCCCTATTCCGGCGTCACGGACTCCTTCCTCGGCAGCGGCGCGCTGATGCCGGCCTCAAGTCCGGGCACCGCAGGCACCATCGATACCAGCGGGCTCGTCAGCACCATCAGCATCATCTCCTCGCTGGCGGTGGGCTCAAGTTCGGGCGCGACCAGCTATACGACGCTGGATTACGGCACCACGGGCACCTTCCTCACCGGCATTCGCGGCAACACCATCGTCGGCAATTACGTGGTGCCCGGCACCACCGCCACCGGCGGCCTGCTCTACAATATGAGCACCGGCCAATGGTCGGCCATGCCGGAGGCGACCGCCAATGGCGTGAACTATCCCGGCGCCATCGGCTCCTCGCCCTATGGGCCGAGCTTCGGCAACATGGGCGGCGTGCTGCGCACGGTCGGCAGCTACATCACCTCCGCGTCCTCGCCTTACGATCTCAGCTATCTCTATGACGCGGCGGCCGCGCCCGGCCAGCAGCTGACCACGCTGGTCTATCCCAGCTCAGGTAGCGATCCGACCCTCTACACCATTGCCCACTCGACCTTCGGCAACACGGTGGTCGGCAATTACGACACCCGCCTCGCCACCGGAAATGCCTTCATCTACAGCATCTCCACCGGCACCTATGTCACCAACAACATGCCCGGCGCGGTCAGCACCACCGCTTATGGCGTCTATGGCGACATGATCGCGGGCGGCTATGCCAATGTGGCGCCGGGCGGCGGCATCGGCTTCGAGCACGGCTATCTCTACAACACGCTCACCGGCACCTGGACCACCTACGACCATCCCGGCGCCATCATCACCCATCTGGAAGGCATCACCGGCGCCGGGCGCTCGGGCGAATACAACATGGTGGCCGACTGGGTGACGGCCGATGGCGTGGTGCATGCGGGCGTGCTGCATGTGGACGCGCTCGGGGTCGCCACCTGGTATGAGATCAACATCCCCGGCGCGGCGCTGGTGTCCTCCAACTCCGCTTATGGCGACACGGTGGTGGGCATCTATCTGCTGCCGGGATCGAGCACGCCCTATGGCTATGTGGCCACCATTCCGGGCATCTACAATCCCATCCGCAACACCGGCACGCTGACCTCGGATGCGGTGAATACGGCGGCTCTGTCCGGCCGCAAGGGCGACGACATCGTCAACAGCGGCACCGTGCTGATGACCGGCAATGGCGGCGTCGGCATGCGCGGCGAAACCTATGGCGTGCTGACCAACCTCGGCACGGTGCAGGCCACCGGCGTGGTCGGCGCGGCGGTGGAACTGCACGGCGTCTACGGCACCTTCCTGAACTACGGCACCATCCAGGCCCCCGCCGTGGCGGACGCCTTGCGCACCGGGCCGGACAGCTACGGCACGGTGATCGTGAATGCCGGCGTCATCGACGGCCGCATCGCCGCCACCGCCGGCCCGGAAAAGCGGTTCGAGAACAGCGGCTGGCTGGGCGTTTCCGGCACCGGCGTCTCCATCACCCATCTGCTCAGCGGCACCTTCGTGCAGACCGCCGCCGGCACGCTCTCCCTGCGCGTGACCTCGACCGGCAACGACTTTCTGGGGATCACCGGCACCGCCCGGCTGGCCGGCACGCTGGCGGTGCCGTTCCAGACCTCGACGCTCGCCAACAGCTACAATCTCATCGCGGCCACAGGCGGCATCAGCGGCACCTTCACCACGCTCGCCACGTCGGGCCTGCCCTCCTATGTGGGCGCGTCGCTGGATTATTCCACCAACAACGTGGTCCTGAAGCTCACCTCGCAGATGGCCCAGCAGGCCGGCTTCTCGGCCAATCAGTCGGCGACCGGCGGGGCGGTGGACAGCGTCTTCAACAGCGGCGTCACCTCCGCCACGGGCAATGCCACGGCGGCGGCGCTGGGTAGCCTCTATGGCCTCGGCCCGGTCCAGCTTGGGGCGGCGCTGAACGCCTTGTCCGGCGAGGCCCATGCCAGCGAGCAGTCGGTGCTGCTCACGGACGGCCTGTTCACCCGGCAGGCGCTGCTGGGGCGGCTGCGGCAGCTCTCCTATGGCGGGGCATCGGACGCCACGGCGGCGCTCGGCTATGGTGGCGATGCACTGGCCTACAGCGCCGATCCGCAGGGCAAGCCGAGCGGGGCGGGTGCGTCCATCGCCAAGGCGCTCAAGGCTCCCGTGACGGAGCCCGACCAGACGCGCGGCCTCGCCATGTGGGCGCAGGGCTATGGCAGCTGGGGCAGTCTCGACGGCAATGGCAATGCATCCGGCATCAGCACGTCGCTGGGCGGCATCCTGGCCGGCTTCGACAAGCGCCTCGGGCCCGACACCACCATGGGCGTGGCGCTGGGCTATTCGCAGTCGAACGCCACCGTGGGGGCGCTGGCCAGTTCGGCGCAGGCGGACAGCGGCATCATCGCCGCTTACGCCGGCACGAACCTTGGGGCGTGGAGCCTGCGCGGCGGCGTCAGCTACACGCTGAGCCAGGTGGACACCACGCGCACGGTGCAGGCGGTCGTTTTCGCTGACCGCGCCAGTGCCCAGTACAATGCGGGCCTCGCGCAGGTGTTCGGCGAGGTGGGCTATGGGCTGAGCTATGGCGCTGTCGCGCTGGAGCCGTTCGCCGGCCTCGCATGGGCGCATCTGAACACGCAGGGCTTCACCGAGACCGCCAGCGCCGTGGGGCTGACCAGCGGTGGATCCTCGTCGGACGTGGGCTACAGCACGCTCGGCCTGCGGGTGGCCAGCGACATTGCGCTCGCCAACGGCATGGTTCTGGCGCCGCATGTCTCGGCCGCCTGGCAATATGCCTTCGGTGATGTCACTCCCACCGCCGCTTTGGGCTTCGCCGGCCTCACCGGCACCGGCTTCACGGTCTCTGGCGTGCCGATCGCCGCCAATACCGCGCTGTTCGACGTGGGCGCCGACCTCAAGCTGAACACGGCGGTGAAGGTGAGCCTGTCCTATGTGGGCGAGTTCGCCTCCAGCGCGCAGCAGAACGCCGTGAAGGGCAGCTTCACCTGGAATTTCTGAGGGGGGCGCGGCGGCGGATCGGCAGTCAACGCGCGCTTTCCCAACAAAGCGCCGTCATGGCCGGGCTTGTCCCGGCCATCCACGCCGTGCCGACAGTGTAAACCTCTGCAGGCTGTTCCGAGCGGAACCGCGTGGATGCCCGGGACCAGCCCGGGCATGACGGTTTTTTGCTGCATTGGTGGCGCTGTGACTGTCGCTCGGTCTCCGAACCCGACGCCGCCCTCAGCTCGCCGACGGCGCGCAGGTGGCGGCTTCGAGCTGGTGGCGGATCATGTCGCGCATGTCCCGGTCGCGGGAGAAGGCGCGCACAAGAGCAACGCCCGTGGTGGAAGGCGAGGTGACTACCAGCCGGTCGGCGGCGGTGATTTCCTCATCCTCGGGCATGGCCGCCTTCTGGGTCGGCGTCATCAGGTCCAGCTCGATGACGCGCCCGGCCGCCTTGTCGCTGAGCGCATAGAAGCCCACGCCCCGCGCCGTGTAGAAGGACACCGACGTATAATCAGCGGTTGCAGGCACGCGGATCTTCAGCGGCTGCTTCGACAGATCATAGAGACAGACGGCGGTGATGAAGGCCGGATCCAGCATGGGCAGCGCCCCGCTGGCGGAGGTGGTGTCGGGCAGCAGCACCAGTTCATTGATCGGATGATCCGCCGCCAGCCGCCGGAAGGCGGCACGATCGGCCAGCGCCGGCATGGCGAGGATCGACACCAGATGCACCAGCGCCGCCAGCACCAGAATGATGGCGAGGCGCAGCAGGATGGAAGGCCGCGCCGCCTTCGCCGGCAGGCGCCAGCGCCACGGGTTCGGCAGGCTGCCCTTGAGCGGCGCCAGCGCGCGGCGCGGGCCGCGAAGGGATGTTCCCCGCAGACTCGTTCCCCGCAGGCTCATGGGCAGGCCTCCGTGGTGATGGTGGGCAGGATGGCTGCATCCACCACGCCGGAGGCGAAGCTGAAGGGCGCATCATAGAGCCGCAGCGCCACCTGCACGTCGTGCCGGGCGCCGGTGGGCACCCAGTTGCCGGAATGGGCGCGCGGGCTCAGCACGATGTCGAGGTCGCCGGCCGTGGAATAGACCGGCTCCGCCGAGGTGAAGCCGTGGCGCTCGGCGCCGTTGTCGATGAGCGCGCCCTTGCCGTCCATGACGGTGAGCGTCCACAGCCGGGCCTGCGGCAGGCGGCCGGAGATGCGGATGTCGCAGCGCCCGTCCAGCCCCTTGCCGGCGCTGTCCTGCCGGGCGAGGAACAGGAGGCCGTCCGCCAGTTCCAGCGGCAGCTCGCCGGAGCGGGCGACGAAGGCGCGGGCGTAAGGATCGGCCTGCGTGGTGCCGGAGCGCGGCCAGCCTTCCCACGCCCCCGCGCGCACGAGATCCATGCCGCGTGACTTGGTGACGGCAAGCCATGTGGCGCCGAGCCCGAGGCCGGCGGCGATGGCGAAGGTGGCGACGAGGGAGAAGGCGCGCACGGAAATCGGGCCGTCAGTTGGCGCGGCCGGCCGGTTCCACCGAGGCGGTGGGGCCGGCGGGGCGCTGCGCGGGCAGGGGGGCGGCTTCCTTGAACAGCCGCTCCAGACGGCTGAGGTCGGCGGCGGCCTTGGGCGACAAAGTGATGGGCCGCTCGTTGGCCTCCAGCCCGGGCACCTCGATGGGCGGGGGCGGCGGGTCGAGCTTGGGCGCCGGCTCGTTGCCGAGGCCGGGAATGGTCTTCAGTTCGATGCCCTGATGGGCATAGGCCATCACCTTCTGCCACGTCATGGCGGGCAGGGTGCCGCCGGTCATGCGGTTCATGGACTGGTAGTCGTCATTGCCGAACCAGACGCCGCCCACATAATTGCCGGTGAAGGCCATGAACCACGCGTCGCGATAGGCATTGGTGGTGCCGGTCTTGCCGGCGACCTTGATGTTCTCCAGCCGCGAGCGGCGGCCGGTGCCGTTCTCGATCACGTTGTTCAGCATGGGATTGATCATGCCGATGATGTCCGGCGGGATGAGCTGCTTGGGCTTGGGCGCATCGCGGTCGAAGCGCCAGAGCACGGCGCCGTCGCCGATGCGGATCTCCACCATGGCGTGGGGATAGACGCTCTTCCCGCCATTGGCGAACACCGAATAGGCGGTGGCCATGTCCACGAGGTTCACTTCCGCCGCGCCCAGCGGCAAAGCCGGCGAGGTCTTCAGCTCGGAGGTGATGCCCATGGAGTGGGCGAGGTCGATGATCTTGTTGCGGCCATAGCGATCGCCGAGGCGCACCGCCACCGTGTTCAGCGAATGCTGGAGCGCGGTCTTGAGCGTGATGGTGCCCATATAGCTGCGGCCATAGTTCTGCGGGCACCAGTTGCCGTTGCAATACGGCGCATCCACCACCTTGCTGTCCGGCCTCATGCCGCCGATCAGCGCGGTGGTGTAGACGAAGGGCTTGAAGGAGGAGCCGGGCTGGCGCAGGGCGTCGGTGGCGCGGTTGAACTGGCTCTCGCCATAGTCGCGTCCGCCCACCATGGCGCGCACGGTGCCGTTGGGCTCCATGATGACGATGGCGCCCTGATTGACCTTGTAGTCCTTGCCGAACTCGCGCAGCGACTGGTCCAGCGCCGCTTCCGCCACCAGCTGGATGTTGGGATCGAGGCCGGTGCGCACCACGAAGGAGCGCTCGTTCACGCTTTTCGGCAGCGTGTCCACGAACTTGCGGACCTCGGTGAAGGCGTAGTCCAGATAATAGTCGGGCACCGCATTGTCGCGGCGATCGATGGGCGTGGCGGGGCTGCGGCGGGCACCGAATACCTGACCCTCGGTCATGAAGCCGGCATCCACCAGATTGTCGAGCACGGTGGAGGCGCGGGCGCGGGCGGCGGGCAGGTTGATGTGGGGCGCGAACTTGGTGGGGGCCTTGAACAGGCCGGCCAGCATGGCGCTCTCGGCCAGATTCACCTCGCGCACCGACTTGCCGAAATAGTAGCGCGCCGCCGCATCCACGCCGTAGGCGCCGCCGCCGAGATAGGCGCGGTCGAGATAGAGCTTGAGGATCTGGCTCTTGGTCAGCCGGCTTTCCAGCCACATGGCCAGGAACGCCTCCTTGACCTTGCGCTCGATGGTGCGCTCGTTGGACAGGAACAGGTTCTTGGCCAGCTGCTGGGAGAGCGAGGAGCCGCCCTGCCGCACGCCGCCGGCCCGCGCATTGGTGACGACGGCGCGCAGGGTGCCGCCCACATCGATGCCGAAATGCTCGTAGAAGCGCCGGTCCTCGGTGGCGAGCGTCGCCTTGAT
Organism: Azorhizobium oxalatiphilum; assembly: GCF_014635325.1. GTDB lineage: Bacteria > Pseudomonadota > Alphaproteobacteria > Rhizobiales > Xanthobacteraceae > Azorhizobium > Azorhizobium oxalatiphilum. The sequence continues at coordinate 1,147,514 of NZ_BMCT01000001.1, forward strand.
GAGGGTGTCGGGGATTTCCTCCAGAGGCACGGTATCGTTCTGCTTTACCCCGCGCTCGCCCAGCACGTTGCCGTAGCGGTCGAGGAAGGTGACGGCCAGTTCCGTGCGCTTCAGCCAGTCGTCGGAGGTTTCCTGGAAGGCGGGGAGCGCGAGGGCCAGCAGGGCCACGAAACCGGCGGCGCCGAGCGTGAAGCCCTCGGAGGCCATGCCGACGAAGAAGCGCGGAACGCCGCTCAGGGAGAAGCGGTCCATGAAGGCGGAATAGCCGGCCGCCGACCGGCGCGTGAAGGCGCCGAGCCGGAACATCCCGCTGTCGATGCGGGAATCCAGATCGAGCAGCGCATTGCGCAGCCACTTCCGGAACGGGGATCGCTCGCCTTCGCTCACCGCAGCAGGACCATCATCTTTCTCGCCGTGGCGTCGCGGCACGGGGGCCGTGATGTCGCGGGCTTTGAGCCGTTACGCACTTGAGCACGCAGGGGCGGATTCACGCTTCAGATTGAGGCAATCTGAAGTGATCCGGCTCCGGAGCCGTTACGCATCAATTCCGGCATGCGCCTGCGGCCCTGAGGCGGCGGGGCTGCCGGTCCCATCTCCACCCCAGCATATAGCGCGGCGCCATCCTTTTCGCGAGGTGTTCACGTAACGCCCTCGTGTGGTTGCGGCGATCCGCTGGGGACGGCCCTTCATTTCGCCGTGCCTATGGGATAGCTCTACGCCTTATGTCTCAACCTCCGGTAACTACGCTTCCATTCTGGCGCACCACCCCGCTGGCGCAGATGACTGACACCCAGTGGGAAAGCCTCTGCGACGGCTGCGGCCGCTGCTGCCTCGTCAAGCTCGAGGACGAGGACTCGGGCGACATCGCCTATACGGACATCGGCTGCCGGCTACTGGATGGCGAGACCTGCCGCTGCACCGACTATCCCAACCGCCAGCAGCAGGTGCCCGACTGCGTGCGCCTGACGCCGGAGGTGCTGGACACCATCGGCTGGCTGCCGCCCACCTGCGCCTACCGGCTGGTGGACGAGGGCAAGGATCTGCCGTGGTGGCATCCTCTGGTGTCGGGCGATCCGGCCACCGTGACCGCGGCGGGTGTTTCTGTTTCGGGGCGCGTGGCGGGGCCGGAGGATCGTTTCGGCATGATGGAGCTGATCGCCCACGTGGTGGCCTGGCCTTTGCGCTGGCCCCGCAAGGCGAAAGCCCCGCCGGTGGCCGCGCCGAAGGCGAAGCGGCGCGCCTAGGACAGACGCCGCGAAGGCTTTTGCGGCGCGCCCTTGCCCCCTCCCTAACCTTCCCCCGCAAGCGGGAGAGGGGACAAGTCGCTATGGCTGATGGGACCGTCGTAAAATGGCGGACCGCAAAGCCCTCTCCCGCTTGCGGGGGAGGGTTGGGAGGGGGCAAGGCGGGCCCGTCGGGGGAGCGCGACCTGCGGGATCGGCGCAATGGCGGGCGCGCTGGAAACTATTGTCGCGGCGACAGGCGGAGAGGGCGCTCAGCCCCCTCCCTAACCCTCCCCCGCAAGCGGGAGAGGGGACAGGTTGCTCTGGCCGGAAATGGTTTGCAGAATATCGGGCGGGCAACGCCCTCTCCCGCTTGGAGAGGGTTGGGAGGGGGCCAGGCGGGTCATGTCGGGCGAGCGCGACCTTCGGGATTGGCGTATCGGCACAGGCCATCGGAAGCGTGCGCGCACCCTGCGCTCAGACATGACTGATGCCGAGCAGGCCCTCTGGCGGCAATTGCGCGGACATCGCCTTGGCGGGCTCAGCTTCCGGCGTCAGCATCCGCTCGCGATCTATGTGGTGGATTTCGTCTGCTTGCCCGCGCAATTGGTGATCGAGCTGGATGGCGGGCAGCACTTCGAGGAGCCGGGGCGCGCACGTGACATGCGGCGCGATGCGGTTCTGTCCCGGCTCGGTTTCCGCATGCTGCGTTTCAGCAATTTGGATGTCCTGAAGAACATGCCGGGTGTGCTGGAAACCATCACCGCGGCTACGCGCGACGAGGGCGCTCAGCCCCCACCCTAACCCTCCCCCGCAAGCGGGAGAGGGGATAGGTCGCTATGGCTGATGGGACCGTCGTAAAATGGCGGACCGCAAAGCCCTCTCCCGCTTGCGGGGGAGGGTTGGGAGGGGGCAAGGCGGGCCCGTCGGGCGAGCGCGACCTGCGGGATCGGCGCAATGGCGGGCGCGCTGGAAGCCATCGCCGCGGCAACAGGGGCAGAGGGCGCTCAGCCCCCTCCCTAGCCCTCCCCCGCAAGCGGGAGAGGGGACAGGGTGCGTGGGCGGAGAGGGTCAGTGCGTGCTGGCGGTGACCGGGGCGCGGCGGGTCGCGGAGGCCGCGTGGGCGCGGGCGCCGTTGGCCTTGGTGGTGCGCGGCTTCGTCGTGCGGGTCTTCGCAGCGCTCGTCTTGGCGGCGCTGGTCTTGGCGGTCGCCGACTTGGCCGTGGCCGTCTTGGCGGCCGCCGACTTGGTCGCCGACTTGGCGGCGGATTTGGCCGCTGACTTCGCCCTGGACACCGCACCCTCGGCCTTCGCCTCGGCACCCTTCAGCTTGGCCTCGGCGCTCTTCGCGGCCGAGGACGCAGCAGACTTGGCCTTGCGCGCGGTCTTGCGCACCGCCGTGCCGGCCTCGTCCGCCATCTTGCCGGCGGCGGCCTTGGCCGAGCGCACCTCGGAGGTCAGCGCGCGCGTGGCCGGGCGGCGGCGCGGGGCGCTGCGGGTGAGCTGGCGGGGCGCGTCCGACTCGGCCTCGCTGCGGCTGTTGCGGATCACCAGCGCAGCGGCGCCGATCAGGCCGATCACGCCCAAAAGGCCGCCCCGCCGAATGCCCCAGGTCACCAGCGCGCTGCTGGCGATGCCGGAGGCCCAGCGGCCGAGGGCGGCGATGTTCTGAGGTCCCGTCATGGTTGCTCTCCCGTAAATGTGCGACGGCGTCCGTCGTTACCTGCAACAGCAACGCTCGGAAGGGGGAGAACGGTTCCCTGCCTTCGGAACGGGCAGGGAATGCGGCGAGCCTGTGGCGCGCCGCCCGCTGCGATCAAGGCTCGGGGGCCAGCCATGCGCATTCCGCGCTTTTCCGCTGCGGGATCAAGGCGTACTTCAAAACATGGCCAGCCTGCATGCAGGCCGACCGCCCCAGCGTTTCCGAACGAAAACTCATTGCCTTCTCTGACCGCGCGCCCGAAGCGCGCCGGACGGGCTCCCTGAGTCGGACGAAGGGTGGAGGTGGACACCTCGCAGGAGGCCCACCGGACCTGACGTCGGCTCCGCGCAAGACCGGCCGGCCATGCTCGCTGCGAGCGGACACGAGAGACGAAGCCTTATCGTTCGTTGCGCATAGTCGTTCGCGTTTCCAGCCGCCCTGAGGGCGGCAGTGCTTCACGAGTCGCCGATGTCCGCCCTTCCGCCCGCTTCCGCCCAAGCCGACGCCTCCGAACCGTCTTCCTCCGAACCGTCTTCCTGCGCCCCGGACAGCCCGCCCGCTCCATCCGGGGCCGCCTCCCAGAAGGCCAAGACGACACCGCGCAAGCAGCCCGGCTATCGCGCCGTGGCGCTGATCGTGGCCAGCGCCATGTTCATGGAGCAGCTGGACGCCACCATCCTCTCGACCGCGCTGCCCGCCATGGCGCGCGACTTCGGGGTGACGGCGCCGCACATGAGCATCGCGCTGACCTCCTATCTGCTGTCGCTGGCGGTGTTCATTCCCGCCTCCGGCTGGGCGGCGGACCGCTTCGGCGCCCGCACCGTGTTCGCCACCGCCATCGCCGTCTTCACGCTCGGTTCGCTGGCCTGCGCCTATGCGGACAGCCTGACCTATCTGGTGGTCGCCCGGCTCCTCCAGGGCATGGGCGGGGCGATGATGATTCCCGTCGGCCGCCTGGTGCTGCTGCGCTCCACCACCAAGGCGGAGCTGGTCTCGGCCATGAGCTGGCTGCTGGTGCCGGCCATGATCGGCCCGGTGGTGGGCCCGCCGCTGGGCGGCTTCATCGTCACCTATCTGGACTGGCGCTGGATCTTCTACATCAACGTGCCCATCGGCATTCTCGGCCTCATTCTGGTGAGCCGCTTCATCGCCAACACCCGCGAGGAGCGCCCCGGCAAGTTCGATGGCATCGGCCTCCTGCTCTCCGGCGTCTCGCTGGGCAGCCTGCTGTTCGGCTTCGAGCTGACCAGCCGCGGCGAGGGCGATGCCCGCGTCATGTACGGCCTGCTGCTGCTGGGCCTCATCTCCGGCGCGCTCTATCTGCGCCATGCCCGCGTGCTCTCGGCCAGCGGCCGCCTGCCCATCCTCGACATGTCGCTGATGAAGATCGAGACCTTCCGGCTCTCGGTGATCGCCGGCAACATCACCCGCATCACGCAGGGCGCGCAGCCCTTCCTGCTGCCACTGATGCTGCAGCTCGGCTTCGGCATGACGGCGGCGCAGTCCGGCCTGATCACGCTCTCCACCGCCGTGGGCTCGCTGCTCAACAAGGGCGTGGCGCCCAAGGTGCTGCGCCGCTTCGGCTTCCGCACCACGCTGCTGGTGAACGGCGTGATCTGCACCAGCATCTATGCGCTGTGCGCGCTGATGCGTCCGTCCTGGCCGGAATGGTCCATCTATGTGCTGCTCACCGCCGCCGGCTTCTTCATGTCGATGCAGTTCACGTCCTACAACACCATCGCCTATGACGAGATTCCGGCCGCGCGCATGAGCGCCGCCTCCAGTTTCTACACCACCTTCCAGCAGCTCATGCTCTCCATGGGCATCTGCGTGGCGGGCGTGGCGCTGGCCACCTCCATGGCCGCCTATGGCCGCACGGTGGCGGGGCTGGCGGACTTTTCCGTCGCGTTCGTCTGCGTGACCACCATCTCCATGGCGGCCACCTTCTGGAACGCCCGCATGCCGCATGACGCGGGCGCGGAGATCTCCGGCCACCGCAAGCGCCGCAGTCTCGCGGCAGCGGTGAACGAGGCGACCGACGCGCCGGATTGAGGGGGCTACACTCCCTCGGACCCGTCATCCCCGGGCTTGTCCCGGGGATCCACACCGAGCGGCCGGGAACAGCTTTCGAAGGTTTGCACCGTCGGCCCGACGTGGATGCCCGGGACAAGCCCGGGCATGACGTTGTTCCTGGTGAATAGCGCTCGATAAGCCTCGGCTATTCCCTTCCTCCCTCACGCCACGCGCTGCGGGGCCCAGCTCGGGAACGGGTCGGGCAGGTGGCTCAGCTTGGCGAAATCGAGCTGTGACGGATCGGTGGGGCCGGCGAGGCAATCGTCCAGCGCGGCGCGGATCGTGGCCTCGTCGAGCTTCATGCCGATGAACACCAGCTCCTGCCGCCGGTCGCCATAGAAGGCGGTCCAGTGGCGCTTCAGCTCCATGCGCCATTCCGCATTGTCGGGCCAGTGCTCCTGCGGCACCGCCGCCCACCACAGGCCGAGCTTTTCCGTGCGGCAGAGCGCGCCGGCAAGGCTCATCTCGCCCACATAAGGATCGCGCGTCGCCAGCCAGAACAGGCCTTTGGCGCGGATCAGCCCCGGCCACGTGCGCTTCAGGAAGTCGGAAAACTTCTGCGGGTGAAACGGCCGGCGCGCGCGATAGACAAAGCTGCCGACGCCATATTCCTCCGTTTCCGGCACATGGTCGGCGAAGCCGTTCAGCTCCTTGTACCAGAGCGGATGCTGGTGGGCGGCCTCGAAGTCGAAGCGGCCGGTGTCGAGGATGGTGTCCAGCGGCGCCTGCCCGAAATCCACCTCGATCAGCGCCGCATCCGGGTTCAGCCCCCGGATGACGGCGCGCGCCAACTTCAGCTGCTCGGGATCGGTGGACGACACCTTGTTGAGCACCACCGCATCGGCGAACTCGATCTGGTCCACCATCAAATCGACGATGGTGCGCTCGTCCTCCTCGCCGAGGCTCTCGCCCCGGTCGCGCAGGAAATCGGTGGAGGCGTAGTCCTTCAGCAGGTTCGCCGCATCCACCACCGTCACCATGCTGTCGAGGCGGGCGATGTCGGAGAGGGAGAAACCCTCCTCGTCGCGGAACTCGAAGGTGGCGGCCACGGGGAGGGGCTCGGCGATGCCGGTGCTCTCGATCACGAGGGCGTCGAAGCGATCCTCGCGGGCGAGGCGCTTCACCTCCGAGAGCAGGTCGTCGCGCAGGGTGCAGCAGATGCAGCCGTTGGTCATCTCCACCAGCGTCTCCTGCGTGCGGGAGAGATCGCCGCCGGAGGCGCGCACCAGCTCGGCGTCGATGTTCACCTCCGACATGTCGTTGACGATCACCGCCACTTTGAGCCCGGCGCGATTGGCGAGGATGTGGTTGAGCAGCGTGGTCTTGCCGGCACCGAGGAAGCCCGAAAGCACAGTGACCGGCAGGCGCGGATCGGACTGCGCGCTGCGGCGCGAGGGGGAGCGGGAAACCATGGCGTCACCTGTAAATGATATAATGTATCTTTTACTGCCATGGGAGCGGCGCAGGGCGCAAGGGGGCTCCCTGCGGAAGGGGAGGAAGAGCGGACGGGGAGGCGGCGGCGGGCCGCCGGTCAGAGGCGCTTTTCGAAGAACGTGTCCGGATAGGGATCGTCGTTGAAGCGCGGGATCTCGGTCCAGCCGGTGCTGCGATAGAGTTTCTGGGCTTCCGGCAGCGCCTTGTTGGTATCGAGGCGCAGCACCTCCACCCCCAGCGAGCGTGCCGCCTCTTCGGCGCCGGCCATCAGTTTGTGGGCAAGGCCGATGCCGCGCGCGGCGGGCGACACCCACAGGCGCTTGACCTCGGCCACGGCTCCTCCTTGCCCCTTCACGCCCACGCAGCCCACCGCCAGCTCTTCCGACAGGGCCACCAGGAAGGCGCCGCGCGGGCGGATCATGTCGGCGGCATCCGGATCGCGCGACAGCTTCACGTCGAACCCGCCCTCGAACCGGACGGCCAGCTCGGCATAATAGGCTTCAAGGCAGGCGCGGGCGACGGGATCGCGCGGGTCCATCTCCTCCAGCGCGATGCGGTGGCGGCCGAGTGCCGAGGCCACCAGATCCATGGCCGCCAGCAGTTCGTCCGGCCGGGCGTGGCGGTCGAGGAAGCCGCCCGCCTGCGTGTTGGACAGATCCTCATAGGCGGCGAACTCGGCCGCTCCCGCCGGCGTCAGCCGGGCCACGCGGCGGCGGGCATCCTCCGGATGCGGCACGGTCTCGATCAGCCCCTCCTCCTCAAGCGCCCGCAGCAGGCGGCTCATGAGGCCGGAATCCAGATTGAGACGCTCGCGGATGGCGGTGACGTCCGACTGGCCGTGGCCGATGGCGTTCAGCACCCGGGCGCTGCCCAGCGGCCGGCCACGCCCGAGAAAGGACGTATCCAGCGCCCCCACCTCGGCGGTGACGATGCGGTTGAAGCGGCGGATGCGGGCGATGGCGTCGGATGTCATGATGTCTGACTTAAGTCAGCTAATGCGCATCGTCAATCACACCTTCGGCATCCGGATGAGGTGGGCGTAGGCCGGACGGCACCGAAAGGGTGTTGGGTATAACCATACGTCACTTTTGCCACTCAATTGCCAGCTTCGGGCAATCCAAATGCCGTAAGGTTCGGGTCATCTGGAGTGCGCGCATGGCCGTAGGATGGTCATGATCCGGATGCCGCGCAGCACCGCCGAAGAGCCGGCGGACGCAGCGGCGCAGCGAGCAGGCGGGGGGCCGCGAGAGACGCGGAAGAAGCGAGATGGCGACGTTTCTGCAAGCCAGCAAGACGATCATGGAAGCGGACCACGCGTTCGACGACCGCACGGCCTATTGCACCCGCTGCGGCTGCCACTGGAACACGGCCTACCAGCTCCGCAAGGGCTGCGTGGACGCGCCGAACGTGACCGCGATTTCCCATCTGCGGGCGCGGGCGCGGCTCGATGCGCTCATCGCCGCCCGGCCCCCGCACGCCCCCTACGGCGAGGTGTGAGGCCCGCAACCGCATCTGTCAGAACGGCGTTTTCCGCCGGGTTGCGGTTGTAGGAAAATATACCTTGACAGCGTGGCGCTGCTCACGCATGCTTATCCCACGCTCCAGATTTGTGCCCCGGCCACTTGGCGGTGATGCCGCCGCTGCGCAAGCATGCCAACGGCTTTGAGCTTTAGGGGCGCATCAGCGTTCGTTCTTTCTGCGGCTTTCGTCGGCGTCCTTCGGGGCGCCGTTTGCGTTTCTGACTTCGGCTTCTTCGCTTTTCGCGCGCCGCCGCAGGCGGTGTCTTCCGTGCCGCGTCCCCGCTTTCGGATCCGAGCCCATGCCCAATCCTCCGTCGCCGGAAACGACCGAGCAGGCCCGCGCGCTCTATGCGCGCGGCGTGCCCGTCAGAACCATCATGGCCGACACCGGCCTTTCCCGCCGCCAGATCTATTACTGGCTGGACCGTGGACCGGGGCGGGACGCAGAGGCCACGCCGAAACCCACGCCGCGCCGCGCCACGCGCCGTCGCAGCGATCTCGCCCGCCCGCCGAGCCTTGAGGCCCGGCGCCGGCTGATGGGGCGGCTGTGGCGGGCGGCGGAATGCCAGATCAGCGAGATCGAGGATCGCCTCGTGGCCGCGACCGCCGGGGAGGCCGATGCGCCGCCCCGCGATGCCGAGCGCGATGCCCGCGCGCTGGCGGTGCTGGCCCGGGTGATGCGCGAACTCTCCGCGCTCGATGCCGCCGCCCGCCGCGACCGCGCGGCGGACGAAGCCGGACGCGCCAGCCGCGACCCCGAGACCTTCCGCCGCGAACTCGCCCGCCGCCTCGCCCAGATCCAGTCGGGGGAGAAGGGGGCGGCGGCGCAGGCGGAGGGGGAGGGGGAGTGAGGGGCTACAGGACTTTCCCTTCCGGCTCGCCGGGTCTGCCCCCTCCCTAGCGCTCCCCCGCACGCAAGTCGGATGTTTCCGACTTGCGTGCGTTGCTTCCGAAACCGGCAACATCCGGTTTCGGGCGGGAGAGGGAACTGCGGTGTTCCCGGCCTGCCCGTCGCCATACTGTTCCCGCACTCACCACCTGCCTGACAGGCTCCCTCTCCCGCTTGCGGGGGAGGGGTGGGGAGGGGGAAGGGCGCGAGGGGGCAGGCTGGGCGGCTCCCGTCCCATTCCGGCACACCTTCTCCGGAGCACCGGAACAGCACCGGCACAAACCCCGTCCGAATCGGCGCGCCCTTAAGATTTCCCTTTTGTTCGCAGGAGCGTAACCCATGCATCTGCCGCCCGTGTCCGCGACGCCCGAGGGGCTGCGGGCGGCGCTGCAAGCCTGCCTCGCACGGCCGGCCTGGACGTGCAGTCTGCTCGACACGCTGGGCGAGGAAGATGCCGAGCAGCTGCTCAGCGACTGGCCGCTCTGGGCGCGACCCGATCAGCTGCCGCCGCAGACCGCGCCCAACGGGCGCCCCTGGACCACATGGCTGGTGCTGGGCGGGCGCGGCGCCGGCAAGACGCGGGCGGGCGCCGAATGGGTGCGTGGCCTCGCGCTCGGCCGCCCGCCCTTCGCCGATCGCCCGGTGGGGCGCATCGCGCTGATCGCAGAGACCATGGCCGATGTACGCGAGGTGATGGTGGAGGGTGTTTCCGGCCTCATCGCCATTCATCCAGCCGGCGAACGCCCGGTGTTCGAGGCGACCCGCCGCCGTCTCGTCTGGCCCAATGGCGCGGTGGCGCAGGGTTTTTCGGCGGAAGACCCCGAGAGCCTGCGCGGCCCCCAGTTCGAGGCCGCCTGGCTCGATGAGCTGGCCAAATGGCGGCGCGGGGAAGCCACCTTCGACATGCTGCAGTTCGGCCTGCGCCTCGGCGACTGGCCGCGCCAGATGGTAACGACGACGCCGCGTCCCGGCGCGCTGCTGCGCCGCCTGCTGGCCGATCCGGCGACCGTCACCAGCCGCGCCCGCACGGCGGACAATGCCTTCCATCTCGCCCCCGCCTTCCTCGACACCGTGCTTTCCCGTTATGGCGGCACGCGGCTCGGGCGGCAGGAGCTGGACGGCGAGATCATCGAGGACCGCGCCGACGCTCTGTGGTCGCGCCCCGCGCTGGAGGCCGCGCGCGAGCGTGAGGCGCCACCGCTCGCCCGCATCGTGGTGGCGGTGGATCCGCCCGCCTCCTCCCGTGCCGGGGCGGACGCCTGCGGTATCGTCGCGGCCGGCATCGATACTGGCGGCACGGTGCATGTGCTGGCGGACGAGAGCGTCGCGGGCCTGCGCCCGGCGCAATGGGCGGCACGTGCCATCGCGCTCTATGTGGCGCATGAGGCCGACGCCATCGTCGCCGAAGTGAACCAGGGCGGCGAGATGGTGCGCGCGGTTCTGGCCGAGGTGGATGCCGCCGTACCGGTGGTGAGCGTACGCGCAACGCGTGGCAAATATGTACGGGCCGAGCCCGTGGCCGCGCTCTACGAGCAGGGGCGCGTGCGCCATGCCGGCGCCTTTCCGGCGCTGGAGGACGAGATGTGCGACTTCGGCCCGGATGGCCTGTCCTCCGGCCGTTCGCCGGACCGGATGGATGCTCTGGTCTGGGCCGTCACCCATCTGGCGCTCGGCCCGCAGGCCCCCGCGCCAAGGGTGCGGCGGTTCTGAGGGTTTGCAGGAGGTTGCGCCCGGTCTGCCCCCTCCCTAACCCTCCCCCGCAAGCGGGAGAGGGGATGTGTTGTGCGTGGTCGGACCGTTGTCCTGTTCTTACGCTTCCGCAGCGCTGTTGATCGTGCACTTCCTTTCCATCTGAGCGACAGGCTCCCTCTCCCGCTTGCGGGGGAGGGGTGGGGAGGGGGAAAGCGCGCTCTCCGCTGGCGTGCTGAAGGTCATGAGAACACGCACCCCATACAGTTCGTCATGGCCGGACTTGATCCGGCCATCCACGTCCCTCCGCATGTGGTTGGTTCAATGATGAGCGAGCGGTCATCATCCGCTTCATTCTGCTGACGGCCGCCAACGTCGCGACGTGGATCCCCGGGAGTCGGCTCTTGCCGACCTCCGCACTTTGGAACCGAAGTCGGAAACATCCGACTTCGGGATCAAGTCCGGGGATGACGGTCCTTTGCTGCACGGACCTCGTTCTGTGCAGGCCGATCCCTTTCCCCCGGAGCCCGACATGCTGCAAACCCTCGCCCGCGCTTTCCGCTCCCCGCAGTCCCGTCCGCAGGAAGCCAAGGCCAGCCGCACCGCCGCTCTCGTGGCGCTGCTCTCCACCGGGCGGGCGCGCTGGACGCCGCGCGATTATGCCGGCCTTGCCCGCGAGGGGTTCGCCCGCAATGCGGTGGCCTATCGCGCCGTGCGCCTCGTGGCGGAAGCCGCCGCCAGCGTGCCGCTGCTGCTGATGGACGGCCCCCGCGAGATCGACGCCCATCCGCTGCTGGATCTCATCGCCCGGCCCAACCCGCGCGCCGTGGGCGCGGAGGTGCTGGAGGCGGTCTATGGCCATCTCATGGTGGCCGGGAATGCCTATGTGGAAGCGGTCGCGGCGGGCGGCGCGGTGCGCGAGCTGCACGCACTCAGGCCGGACCGCATGAAGGTGGTGCCGGGGCCGGACGGCTGGCCGGAGGCCTTCGACTACACGCTGGACGGGCGCACCCTGCGCATTCCGCAGGAGAGCATCCTCTCCGACGCCACGGTGCCGCCGCTGCTGCACCTGACCCTGTTCAATCCTCTGGATGATCTCTACGGCTTCGCCCCCATGGAGGCGGCGGCGCAGGCGCTGGACCTGCACAATGCGGCGGGCGCCTGGAACAAGGCTCTGCTCGACAATGCCGCGCGCCCCTCCGGAGCGCTTGTCTATGGCGGCACGGGCAGCCTGAGCGAAGACCAGTTCGAGCGTCTGAAGGGTGAGCTGGAAGCCAGCTTCCAGGGCGCCGCCAATGCCGGGCGGCCCATGCTGCTGGAAGGCGGGCTCGACTGGAAGCCGCTGGGGCTGTCGCCGCGCGACATGGATTTTCAGGCGGCGCGCGAGGGCGCGGCGCGGGAGATCGCATTGGCGCTCGGCGTGCCGCCCATGCTGATCGGCATCCCCGGTGACAACACCTATGCCAATTATGCCGAGGCCAACCGCGTGCTGTGGCGGCAGACCGTGCTGCCGCTGGTCAAGCGCGTGGCAGCCTCGCTCAGTGCGTGGCTCGGGCCGGCCTATGGTGGTGCGCTCACTTTGGTGCCCGACCTCGACCAGGTGGAGGCGCTGGCAACCGAGCGCTCCGAAATGTGGGCGCGCGTGGGCGCGGCGTCCTTCCTCTCCGATGACGAGAAGCGCGCGGCTGTGGGCTACGGCCCGGCGCGCTAAAAGGCTGCTCGATGGACGCCGTGATCCGCACCTTCGCCGAGCGCGGCGACCTCGCCCATCTGGCGCTGGTGGCCTGGGCGGTGAGCGCCTCCGGCGTCGCCATGGCGGCGCTGGGGGCCCTGTCGCGCGCACACCAGCGCATGGATGATTTCGTCCGCGAACTCGCCCGCTTCAACGCCCGGCACGGGGAGGAGTAGGGGGCGTGATGCCCGGTCTCCGCGCTGGCGCGCGGCCCCCTCCCTGGCCCTCCCCCGCAAGCGGGAGAGGGGATCCGGTGTGCGGGGTGGGACTGCTGTTCTGCTTTTTCGCCGTGCTGCTGATCGCGCGCTTCCTTCCTCGCCTGCGCAACCTGCTCCCTCTCCCGCTTGCGGGGGAGGGGTGGGGAGGGGGCTGGCGGGGCGCCTGTCCCTTATCGGGACACACGATGTCGATGCACGGAACGGGGCGAGGACAAAGCCTGTCCGAATCGCTGTCTGGGCGATGTGCGCCGTTCGTTCCACCCGGCTCCCCGCGCTGGCGCGCGGCCCCCTCCCTAGCCCTCCCCCGCAAGCGGGAGAGGGGATCCGGTGTGCGGGGTGGGACTGTTGTTCTGCTCTTCCGCCGCGCTGTTGATCGCGTGCTCCCCCTCGGCCCGGGCAGCCTGCTCCCTCTCCCGCTTAAGGGGCCGTGGGGACGGGGCGAGCCGGGCGGGCACGCAGCGCCGCAAGTGATCCAACACTCATCTAAACCGGTCGCAACAGGAGACTTCCATGCGTCCTCCCTTCCTCGCCAAGGCGTCGGTGCCGCGCATCCGGGCGATTGCGCCCGGTGCGCCGCGCGTCGCGCCGCCGCCCTCGGCCGGCGTGTTCCGCGAGTTCGTCGCCACGCTCGAGCGGCTGGAGAAATCCCGCCGCCGCAAGCCGCGCACCCCGCCGAGGCCGCGTTGATGGACGGGCTCTTCAGCCCCTTCGAGGGCTATGCCTGCCTGTTCGGGCAGCAGGATCTCGGCCGCGACATCATCGCTCCCGGCGCCTTCGCCGATACGCTGGCGAAACGCGGCGTGGGCGGTGTGCGGCTGCTCTATCAGCACGATCCCGCCGAGCCCATCGGCGTGTGGGCGCGCCTCACCGAGGATGCCATCGGCCTCAGGGTGGAAGGGCGCCTTTCGCTGGAGGTGAAGCGCGGCCGCGAGGTGGTGGCGCTGATCGCCGCCGGCGCGCTGGATGGACTGTCCATCGGCTTCAAGGCGGTGGAGGCCCGTACCGATCCGCGTGCCCGCGTGCGGCGGATCACCCGTATCGATCTGTGGGAGGTGTCCGTCGTCACCTTCCCCATGCAGCCCGGTGCCCGCATCCGCCGCCCCGATGGGCTGCGGATGCCTGCGCTTACGTCGTCCGGCCCGCTGTCGCCCGCCGCCGCCAGCCGGCTGGCGGCAGCCGCCGTCACCCGCGCCGCCGCGCGGCTGCGGCCGCATCTCGCGTCCGTCTGATCGTTTCATCCTCTCTCAAGCCAGGGAATTCTCCATGACCGTCCTCACTGCGCCCGAAACCAAGGTGGCCGCGCCCGAGAGCCAGTCGGCGCTCGATACGCTGATGCGCGCCTTCGAGACCTACAAGGAGACCAACGAGACCCGCCTCGCGCAGATCGAGCGGCGCGGCGTCGCTGATCCGCTCACCGAGGATCAGGTGACGCGCATCGACGCCGCGCTCGCCGCCTGTTCGGCGCGCATCGCGCAGGTGGAGACGCGCGGCGCGCGCCTGCCGCTGGGCGGGCGGCTGGAGACCGGCGACGCGCAGGCCCGCGCCCACGGCAGCGCCTTCCTCTCTTATGTGCGCCATGGCGAGGCGGATGGCCTCAAGGCGCTGGAGGCGAAAGCCCTGTCCGCAGGCGTCGGCGCCGATGGCGGCTATCTCGTGCCCTATGAGACCGAGCAGGAGATCGGCCGTCGCCTCGCTGCGCTCTCGCCCATCCGGGCGCTGGCCACCGTGCGCACCATCGGTGCGGGCACCTATCGCAAGCCGTTCATGACCTCCGGCCCCGCCACCGGCTGGGCGGCGGAGACGGCGGCGCGGCCGCAGACCGACAGTCCCGCTCTGGCGGAACTCGCCTTCCCGGCCATGGAGCTCTACGCCATGCCCGCCGCCACCCAGACCTTGCTGGATGATGGGCAGGTGAACATCGAGGAGTGGATCGCCGGCGAGGTGGACAGCGCCTTTGCCGAGCAGGAGGGCACCGCCTTCGTCTCCGGTGACGGCGTGGCCAAGCCGAAGGGTTTTCTCGCTTATCCCAAGGCGGCGGAGAGCGCCTGGAGCTGGGGCAGCACGGGCTATGTGGCGACGGGAGCTGCGGGGATGTTTCCCGCCGCCGACTCCTCCGACGTGCTGCTGGATCTCGTCTATGCGCTGAAGGGCGGCTACCGGCAGAATGCGGCCTTCGTGATGAACCGCCGCACCCAGTCGGCGGTGCGCAAGCTGAAGGATGCCTCCGGTGCCTATCTGTGGGCGCCGCCCGCTGCGGCGGGGCAGCCGGCGAGCCTGATGGGCTTCGCGGTGCATGAGGCGGAAGCCATGCCGGATATGGCGGACGGCGCCTTTCCCATCGCCTTCGGCGATTTCCGGCGCGGCTATCTGGTGGTGGATCGGGCGGGGGTGCGCGTGCTGCGCGATCCCTATTCGGCGAAGCCCTATGTGCTGTTCTACACCACCAAGCGGGTGGGCGGCGGCATCCAGGACTTCGACGCCATCAAGCTGCTGAAGACCGCCGCGAACTGAGCGCGGCGGCCGGAGGTGGATAGGCTCGGCCCCCCGCTCAGTTGAGCGGGCTGCCGAGCTTGCGCGCGGTGGCGTCGATCCAGTCGCGGTTGAGCCCCACGAGGGTGATGCCGGTGACGCCGCCGCAGCCGCGCGCGCCGTTCGGCCCCGTGGCCCAGCCGATCACGCCGGACAGCTTGCCCGACTGGAAGGCCGGGCCGCCGCTGTCCCCGGTGCAGGCGCCGGCCAGGCCGATGGAGGGCGAAAGCCGCGCCATGATGCCGCCCGTGGTGCCTATGCTGGCCAGACTCACGCAGCGCAGGGTGCCGGCGGTGTTGTCGTCGCCATCCGCCGCCATGCCGTAGCCGGCGATGAGAAATTCCGTGCCCGCCTGCGGCAGGGTGGTGGTGCTGGCCATGGTGGCCGGGCGGATGCTGGAGGGCAAAGCCTCGGCCAGCTTCACCAGCGCGATGTCGGGCGTGGGATGGCGGTTGCGATACTGGTCCGGATCGAAGCGCGGATGCACCACGACGCGCAGCGCCGGGATCAGTCGGGGCGTGCTGCCGCCCACCAGCGCCACCGCATAGTCGCCGGCCGGGCCGACGCAATGGGCGGCCGTGAGGATGAGATCCGGTGCGATGGCCGTGCCCGAGCACGAGGCGCCCCGGGTGGACACCAGCATCACGGTGTGCGGACCTGCGCTGCCGCCGCCGATGCGGCCGGCGACGATGGCATGGGCCGGGGCGAGCCCCGACAGCAGTGCTCCCGCCACCAGCATGGCGCCCAAAGCGTTTCCGCGTTTCATGGAAACGCGGAAACGCTCCAACCATTCAGTAGAGACTGTCTTTCGGCTCTGATTGCAAAGCAACCGACGCCGGACATGCTCTGGCGCGCCTTTGCGGATCGACGAAACGGCTTTGTGCACGAACCCCTCTTCCTCTGCTCGGGCAGGCGCGGCCTGCGGCGGCAGTTGACCTCTGCGGGGCTCTTGCGGCCCCCGGACAACGCCGGTTGACCCCGGCGCGACCGACCCATCGTCGCAAGTTCGGGGCGCTCCTGTCCAGCACCCAACGGGGTACCGGCGTGCCGCCGCCCGTTCCGCGCCCGTCTCCCGAAACCCTACCAGCCCATCAGGACGGTCCCATGACGCAACGTATCGCGGCCCCTGCGGCCGAACCCCTCACGCTGGCCGAGGCACGGGATTTCCTGCGTCTCGACCAGACCGACGGGGACGCGCTGGTGGCGGCGCTCATCGCCGCCGCGCGGCAGATGGTGGAGTCCGCCACCGGGCGCGCGCTGATGGCGCAGGACTGGCGCGTGACTCGCGACGCCTGGCCGCCGGGCGGCATCTTTCCGCTGCCGGTGGCGCCGGTGAGCGCGATCATCGATGCCCGCGTGCGCGCCGCCGATGGCAGCGAGATCCTCGTGCCCGAGGGCGCACTGCGTCTCATCGCCGATCGCGCGCCCGCGCTGATCGAGGTGGACGGCCCGGCCGTGCCCCGGCCCGGCGTGGCGCGCGGCGGCATCACCATCGACATACGCGCCGGTTATGGCGGCACGGCGGCGGACGTGCCGCCGGATCTCGTGCAGGCGGTGCGGCTCGTGCTGGCCCATCTGCATGAACATCGCGATGCGCCCGGCGATACCGCGCGCCTGCCGGCCACCGTCGCGGCGCTGGTCGCGCCCTATCGGCTGGTGCGGCTGTGAGCGGGCCGGCCATCGGCGCGCTGCGTCATCGCGTGGACCATCTCGCCCCGGTGGAGACGCCGGACGGCGCGGGGGGCAGCACCATCAGCTTCGTCACCGTGGACCGCCTGTGGGCGGCGCTGGAGGAGAGCGCCGCCGGCGCCGTCTCCGAGGAGCGCCGCATCGCACTGGCGGGCGTGCGCGTGACCGTGCGCGCGCCCAACACCATTGCGGCGGGCCACCAGCTGCGCCTCGGCACGCGCCAGCTGGAGGTGGAAGCCACCTCCGATCCGGACGGGCGCGGCCGCTTCACCCGCGTGCATTGCCGGGAGGAACGCACATGATCATCTCCGCCCGCATGATCGGGCTCGACGATCTCGCCGCGCGGCTGGAGGCGCGGCTGAACGAGGCGCCGATTGCCGCTGTGCTCGATCGCATGGCGGACCGCCTCGCCACCGCCGCCATCGCGCGCGGCGGCACCGGCGTGGAGGTGGAAACCGCGCCCGGCCGGCGCGAGGTCGGCAGCGCGGATCCCGCCGCCGTGGCGCGGGAGATCGGCGGGCCGCACACGCCCGCCGCGCCCTGGCTCATGCCGGCGCTCGCCGCCGTGCGCAGCGGGGAGGGCGCGTGATGAGCACGCCCATCTCCGCCGCGCATGCGCTGCGCCGGGCGCTGCGCGCGCGGCTTCTCGTCGACACGCCGCTGGCGGCGCTGGTCGGGGCCCGCGTCCATGATGTGCCGCCTGCGGACGTGGTCTTTCCCTTCGTGACGCTCGGTGAGGCGGTGGTGTCCGACTGGTCCACCGCCACCGAGGGCGGTAGCGAACAGGCGCTGACCCTGCACGTCTTCTCGCGGCAGGGCGGACGGGCGGAAGCCTCGACCATCTGCGCCGCCGTTCAGGAGGCCCTTCACGATGCGCCGCTGGCGCTGGAGGGCCACCGCCTCGCCAATCTGCGCGCCACCACCGCCGAGGTCCGGCGCGATGGCGACGGACGCACCTTCCACGGTCTCGTGCGCTTCCGCGCCATCACCGAGCCGCTCACCTGACAGGAGGATTTTTCATGGCCGCGCAGAAGGGCAGCGACCTGCTGCTGAAGATGCTCGATGGGGCGAGCGCTGTGACGGTGGCGGGCCTGCGCTCGCGCCGCATCGCCTTCAACGCCCAGACCGTGGACGTGACCCACGCCGAGAGCGCCGGGCGCTGGCGCGAGCTGCTGGCGGGGGCGGGCGTGAAGCGCGCCAGCATCACCGGCTCCGGCGTGTTCAAGGATGCCGCCTCCGATGCGCTGGTGCGTGCCGCCTTCTTCGCCGGTGAGCTGCGCACCTGCCAGCTGGTGATCCCGGACTTCGGCACGCTGGAGGGATCGTTCCAGATCTCGGCGCTGGAATTCTCCGCCGCGCATGATGGCGAGGTGACGTTCGACCTGACGCTGGAGAGCGCGGGCGCGCTCACCTTCGCCGCGCTGTGAGGGAGGGCATCATGGTCAATCGACATCGGGGGGAAATCTCGGCTGTCCTCGACGGCGCGCCGCGCACTCTGGTGCTCACGCTGGGCGCGCTCGCCGAACTGGAGGCCGCCTTCGCGGCGGACGATCTGGTGGCGCTGGCCGAGCGCTTCGGGCGTGGCCGGCTGGCCGCCGCCGACATGGCGCGCGTCATCGGCGCGGGCCTGCGCGGGGCGGGGGCTGCGATCAGCGACGATGAGGTGAAGGCCATGCGTGCGGAGGGCGGCGCGGCGGGTTTCGCGCGCATCGTCTCCGCGCTCATCACGGCGACCTTCGGCGGCGAGACGCGGGAGGACGCGCCACGCCCTTCGCCGCCGCAGGGGGCGTGAGCGAGGCCCGGCCGCGTGCCTTTCCCTGGGACGCGGCCATGGGCTTCGGGCTCGGCTGCCTGCGGCTTGCTCCCCGTGACTTCTGGGCCATGACGCCGCGCGAGCTGGCCGCCGCCGTGCGGGCCGTGAACGGGCCGCCGACGCGCGGCGCGGCGCTCGATCGTGCGGGGCTGGCGGCGCTGATGGCGCGCTTTCCCGATGCGCCGCTTATGGGCTGAACGGAGAGGCATATGGAGATCATCGATACGATCGGGGTGGCGGTCATCGCCGACACCTCCGCTTTCACCGCCAGCGTCGCGGAGGCGCAGAAGGCGATGGAAAATCTCGGCACCGGCACCTCAGCGGCGCTGAATGCGGCGCAGGCCCCCGCGCGCTCCTTCAGCAGCGCGCTCACCGATGCCTTCACCGGCCTGGCGGTGAAGGGGCGCGACCTCGACGACGTGGTCGCGAGCCTCGGCCAGCGCCTCTCCAACATGGCGCTCAACGTAGCGCTGAAGCCGCTGGAACAGGGGCTCACCGGGAGCATCGGCAAACTGCTGAGCGGCATGTTCGCCGATGGCGGCGTGCTGCAGGCCGGGCGCGTGCGCGCCTTTGCCGATGGCGGCGTGGTGTCCGCGCCCACCTATTTTCCCATGGCGACCGGCGTCGGGCTGATGGGAGAGGCGGGAGCGGAAGCCATCCTGCCGCTGGCACGCGGGGCCGATGGCGCGCTCGGCGTGCGCACGGAGGGCGGGGGTGGCGGCACGGTGGTGAACGTCTCCGTGGCGACGTCGGATGCCGGTTCCTTCCGGCGCTCGGATGCCTATCTCTCCGGCCTCATCGCCCGCGCCGTGGCGCGCGGCCAACGCAGCCTGTGAGGCGTGCCGGGTGCCAAGTATTGAGCAGGGAGGCAGGGGGCGCTGGCAGAACGTCGGTTGTATAAGCGGGAGCTTGGCCGTGCGCGCGGATGGTGTGCCTGGGCGAATGCGGAGCGAACTGTCGCGGGATATACCCCGGTCCGCTCAGCGGGTGCGCATCCACGTATTGTCGGAGCCGGTCGGTGAGGAGGGCGGCGTGGGCGTGCCCGAAAAACCCTGGTTGGGCGCGTTGACCAGCGACCGGCCGGTGCCCACCGTGATGCCGACACTGCCACTGATCTGCACGCAGGTATTGCTTCCGGGCACGCGCTTGAAACCCTCGCCCATGGCGGCGCAGGCGGCATCCGCCCGCGCGTCCTTATCGTCCGCATGCGCCACCGGCGCGGCGAGGCAAAGGGCGGCGGCGATCAGGCCGGCGGTTCCGGAGAGAGCCTGCCACGCGCGCCTGTCGCGAAGACGGGAAAGTGAGGTCATGGCGTGTCTCCCGTGGTCGGCGTCCTGCCGAGCGGCAAGCCTGCGGCAGTCGGCATATACGGCCGCAGGGTAGGCGAGACGATGTCCGTTGCAAGCCCCGTGGCGCACATCTGCGCGAGCGGCGTCACGTGATGCGTAGAGGGGAGAGCGTCCGGCTGTGCTGCCTGCGGCGGTCGATGCGCGGGGACGGCTGATGTGATGCGGGCCGAACGGAAGAGCGCGCGATGGAAAGGTGCGCAGGCTCGGATGCGTGCAGCTGGGTTGCGCGCAGATCCGCAGGGCAGCTCTTCAGGGGCAGGTTCGGCGGGAACCGGGCAGATGCGCGTCGGTCCAGCGCGGGGCCAAGCCAGTGCGGATCCAGGCCGGTGAGTGTCCAGGCCGGTGTCCGGAAATCCAGGGTCCGATCATCCCGATGCCGGAATGTCCGGCGCAGCGGATGCCGCGATCTGGTGACTGTGTGTTGAAGCGTCGCGCACTCCGCGCCATCCGGCGTACGCATGATCGCAGACGCAAGATACAGCGCCGCGCCCGTTGAGGGCGCGGCGCTGAGCGGATCACTTCTTCTTCGCGGGCGCCTTCTTGGCGGCGGCGGGCTTGGCAGCCTTCGGCGGCTCGGCGGCGGCGGCCGGAGCGGCCGGAGCAGCGGCCTTGGCGGCAGCCTTCGGCGCCTTCTTCGGCGCGGCGGCTTTCACCGCGGGTGCCTTCTCTGCGGCCTTGGGAGCAGCGGCGGCTTTCGGCGCAGCAGCCTTCTTGGCGGGTGCCTTGGCCTTCGGAGCGGCGGCAGCCTTGGGAGCCGCAGCGGGCTTCGCGGCGGCGGCGGGCTTGGCAGCCGCGCTCTTGGCAGCCTTGGGCGCCTTCGCGGCCTTCGGCGCGGCGGCTGCCTTGGGGGCAGCAGCAGTCTTGGGAGCAGCGGCCTTCGCCGCCTTGGGAGCGGCAGCGGCCTTCGGAGCCGCGGTCTTCGCGGCGGTGGCCTTGGGGGCCTTCGCCGCCTTCGGAGCAGCGGCCGCCTTGGGGGCAGCGGCGGCCTTCGGAGCGGCAGCGGCCTTGGGTGCCTTGGCAGCCTTCGCGGGCGCCTTGGCGGCGGGTTTCGCAGCCGCCTTCGCGGGGGCCTTCGCCGCGGATTTCGCAGCGGCCTTTGCGGGTGCCTTGGCGGCGGGTTTGGCGGCAGCCGGCGTGGGGGCGGCCGGGGTCACAGCTTCGGTCTTCTTCGCAGCCGGCGCCTTGGCGGCGACGGTGGTCTTCCGGGTCTTGGTGGCCATCACGGCGGCTCCATCCTTTACGACGGACCTAAAGACAAGTCGTCACACTCAACTATGTCAAGACTGATTTTATTAACGGAACGCCAGAATTGAAGGGAATAGAGAGAAGATGCCCTCCTTTCATGAGGTTTTGTTTCCGATCGACGTGGCACGCGGTGCCGCAGGCGGCCCGGAACGGGTGACGGAGGTCGTCACAACCGTCTCCGGACGCGAAGAGCGGAACACGCGACGCGCTGATTCGCGTCGCCGATGGGACGCCGGATACGGGGTGAAATCGCTCGCCGCGCTCCACACCGTCCTGGCGTTTTTCGAGGAGCGTCGCGGACGTCTTCACGGCTTCCGCTGGCGTGATCCGATGGACCCCTCTTCCAGCGTGCCGGGCGTGGCGATCACGCCTCACGATCAGGTCATCGGAACCGGCGATGGCACGACGCGTGCCTTCGTGCTCACCAAGACCTATGGCGCGCTCCACGCGCCCTATGTGCGGCGGATCACGAAGCCCGCTGCGGGCGTGCGCATCGCTGTGGGCGGTGTGGAGCGGCAGGAGAACACCGACTTCACCTGCGACCTCTCCACCGGCACCGTGTGGTTCGCGGAAGGCCACGCGCCACCGGCCGGCGCCACCGTCTCGGCCGGCTTCACGTTCGACGTGCCGGTGCGCTTCGACACCGATTATCTGGAGATCAATCTGTCGCATTTCGCGGCCGGCGATATCCCTCGCATCCCCATCATCGAGATCCGTCCCTGACGCACGGCGGAGGAGGCTTCCATGCGCGCGCTTCCCGAGGCCATGAGCACGGTTCTGGCCAGCGGTGTCACCACCTTCTGCAATGGCTGGCGGATCACACGCCGCGATGGCCTGGTGCAGGGCTTTACGGATCATGACAACGACATCGTCGCCGATGGCACTTTGTTCCGCGCGGCGAGCGGCATCGCCGGCAGCGAGAGCACCCTCGCGCAGGGGCTCGGCGTCACCGGCATGGAACTCTCCGGTGCGCTCAGCGACGATGCGCTGAGTGAGGATGACCTCGCCGCCGGTCTCTATGATGGGGCGACCATCGACCTCCTTCTCATCGACTGGATGTCGCCCGCCAGCTGTGTGCTGTTGCGGCGGGGCACGCTGGGCGAGGTGCGGCGGCAGGGGCTCGCCTTCACGGTGGAATTGCGCAGCCTCGCCGATGCCCTCAACCAGGTGCGCGGGCGGGTCTACAGCGCGCTGTGCGACGCCGATCTCGGGGATGCCCGCTGCGGCGTGGACCTCGCGCAGGCGGCCTTTCATGCGGTCGGCATCATTGTCGCGCGGGAGGAGGGCGCGCGGCTGCGCGTGTCCGGTCCAGCCCATTCGGCGGGCTGGTTCACGGGCGGGCGGATTACCGTTACCTCGGGCGCGCTGGCGGGCTTCGCCGGCGAGGTGAAGACCCATGTGTGGGATGCCTCCGGCGTCGTGCTCGATCTCTGGCAGGAGATGCCTGCGGGCATCGGCGCGGGTGATGCGTTCGCCGTCACGGCGGGCTGCGACAAGCGCTTCTCCACCTGCCGCGAGCGCTTCGCCAACGGGGTGAATTTTCGCGGCTGCCCGCACATGCCCGGCAATGATCTCGTGCTCGCCATGGGCGTGCCCGGCGAGGGCGGCAACGACGGCTCGGTGGTGTCATGAGCGGGGCGGTCATCCAACGCGCGACCGCCGATGTCGATCGCCGCGCCCGCATCATCGCCGAGGCGCGGGCGTGGGTCGGTACGCCCTATCATCACCGCGCCTCGGTGCGCGGGGCGGGGGCGGATTGTCTCGGTCTCGTGCGCGGTGTCTGGCGCACGGTGATGGGCACCGAGCCGGAGGCGCTGCCCGCCTATGCGCCCGACTGGGCGGAGGCGCTCCGGCAGGAGACGCTGGCCGAGGCGGCGGCGCGCCATCTCGTGCCCGTGGCGCTCACCGACATCGCGCCCGGCGACGTGCTGCTGTTCCGCTTCCGCGCCCATCTGCCGGCCAAGCACTGCGCCATCCTCGCGAGCCCTTCCACCATGGTCCACGCCTATGACGGCGCGGCGGTGTGCGAGGGCCGGCTGGCGCCCTGGTGGCGGCGGCATCTGGCCTACGCCTTCGCCTTTCCCGGCTGATCCTTCTTTCTTCCCACACGCAGGACATCATCCATGGCGACGCTCCTTCTCGGCGCGGCGGGCAGCTTCATTGGCGGCGCGCTGTTCGGCCCCATCGGCGCCATCGCCGGGCGCGCGCTCGGCGCGCTGGGCGGAGCGATGATCGACCAGACGCTGCTGGGTGGATCGCGCTCCACCACCACCACCGGATCGCGCCTCACCGACCTCGACGTGATGACGTCCAGCGAGGGCGCCAGCATGCCACGCCTCTATGGCCGCGCCCGCGTGGGCGGTCAGGTGATCTGGGCCACGCGGCTGGAGGAGCAGGTGTCGGTCTCTTCCACCACCACCGGCGGCAAGAGCGCATCTCAGGGGGTGAAGAGCACCAGCATCGAGTATCTCTATTACGGCAGCTTCGCGGTCGGTCTGTGCGAGGGGCCGGTGAGCCGCATCGGCCGGGTGTGGGCGGATGGCAAACTGGTGGATCTCACCATCGTCACCATGCGCGCCCATCTCGGCACCGAATGGGAACAGCCCGACCCCTGGATCGAGGCCAAGCAGGGGGCTGGCAATGCACCGGCCTATCGCGGCATCGCCTATGTGGTGTTCGAGCGCCTGCCGCTCGCCAGCTATGGCAACCGCCTGCCGCAGATCACGGTCGAGGTGGAGCGGGTGGTGGGGCAGCTGGAGCATCAGGTGCGCGCCGTCACCCTCATCCCCGGCGCCACCGAATTCGGCTATGCGCCGGACCAGTTGCTGCGGGTGATCGGCGCCGGAGCCTACACCCCCGAGAACCGCCACGCCTCCACCCATATCTGCGATCTCTATGCCTCGCTCGACATGCTGCAGGCGCAGTGCCCGAACCTGAAGCGGGTGTCGCTGGTGGTGAGCTGGTTCGGCAGCGACCTGCGGGCCGGGGCCTGCCGCATCGAACCCAAGGTGGAAAGCCGGGGCCGCGAGACGGTGGGCGCCCAGTGGCAGGTCGGCGCGCTGGTCCGCGCCACGGCCGCCACCGTCTCGCTGCATGGCGGGTCCGCCGCCTATGGCGGCACGCCGTCGGATGTCAGCGTCATCACCTGCATCCGCGAGCTGAACCGGCGCGGGATTGAAGTCACGCTCAATCCTTTCGTCATGATGGACATTCCCGCCGACAACGCGCTGCCGGACCCCTGGACGGGCGGCGTGTCCGCGCAGCCCCCCTATCCCTGGCGCGGGCGCATCACCTGCGATCCGGCGCCGGGCGTCATCGGCTCGCCGGACACCGCCACGGTTGCGGAGGAGCAGGTGGACCGCATGTTCGGCGCCGCGCAGGCGAGCCACTTCCTGCGCTTCGGCGACATGCTGTTCTATTTCGGGCCGGATGAATGGAGCCTGCGCCGCATGGTGCTGCACTACGCCCATCTCGCCATGATGGCGGGCGGCGTGGAAACCATGCTGATCGGCTCCGAGCTGACCGCGCTGACACGGGTGCGCGGCGCGCAGGGGCGCTTTCCCGCCGCCGAGCGGCTCGCCACGCTGGCGGCCGACGTGAAGGCCATCGTGGGCACGGGCACCAACGTCTCCTATGGCGCCAACTGGGATGAATATGGCGCGCAGACCTTCCTCGACGGCGCCACCGCCTTTCCGCTGGATGTGCTGTGGGGATCGGCGTCGGTGGACTTCGTCGGCATCGATTATTACGCCCCGCTGGCCGACTGGCGCGACGGAACCACCCATCTCGATGCCGCCAAAGTGCGCACCATTTCCGACCGCGCCTATCTGAAGGCGAACCTGCGCGGTGGGGAAAATTACGACTGGTATTATGCCGATGAGGCCGCCCGCCTCGCGCAGATCCGCACCCCCATCACCGATGGCGCTTATGGCGAGCCCTGGGTGTTCCGGCAGAAGGACATGTGGTCCTGGTGGAGCCTGCTGCACCACGCGCGGCCCGCCGGGGTGCGCAGTGCATCGCCGACCGCGTGGGTGCCGGGCTCGAAGCCCATCCGCCTCATGGAGACCGGCTGCGGCGCCGTGGACAAGGGGCCGAACCGGCCCAGCACCTTTCCCGACGCAAAGTCCTCCGAGGGCGGCTACCCGCCCTTCTCCAACCAGAGTCGCGACGACCTCATTCAGCGCCGCATGCTGGAGGCGGTGACGGCCGCCTTCGATCCTGCCTTCGGCGCCGGCGATGGCGACAATCCGCCCGCCGCCGTGCCGGGCGGGCGCATGGTCGATCCGGCAGGCATCTATATCTGGACCTGGGATGCGCGGCCCTTTCCGCAGTTCCCGCTCTCCACCGACGTATGGGCCGATGGCGAGAACTGGGAGACCGGCCACTGGCTCACCGGCCGCCTCGGCACCGCGCCGCTGGATGGGCTGGTCGCCGCCATCTGCACCGACCATGGCCTCACCGGCATCAGCACCGCCGCGCTGGAAGGCGTGGTGGACGGCTATGTGGTGGACCGCCCCATGAGCGCCCGCGCCGCCATCGAGCCGCTCGCCAATGCCTTCTCCTTCGCGGCGGTGGAGGACGGGGCGACGCTGGTCTTCCGGCCGCGCGGCATGGCGGTGGCGATGAGCCTCAACGAGGATGATCTGGTGGTGGCGGAGGAAAGCGGGCCGCTGACGCTCACCCGCACGCAGGAGAGCGAACTGCCATTGCAGGTGCAGATCTCCTTCGGCGACGGCACCGCCGATTTCCGCCGCCTCAGCGTGTCGTCCCGCCGCCTCACCGGTGCGAGCCGGCATGTGGCGCAGGCCGAGGTGGCGGTGATGGCCACCGATGCGGTGATGGCGCGCGCCGCCGACATCTGGCTGCAGGATCTGTGGGCGCGGCGGGAGAGTGCGAGTTTCACGCTCGCCCCCTCGCGCCTCGCCTTGCTGCCGGGTGACGTGGTGGACCTGACCTGCGATGGCCGCACCCGGCGGCTGGAGCTGACCGAGGTGCGCGACGAGGGCGCGCGCGTGGTGAGCGCACGCTCCATCGACCTGTCCGTGTTCCGCGCCGCCTTGCGCAGCGCGAGCAAGGGCAGCGTGAGCGTGCCCGCCGCAGTCGGCCCGCCCTTTGCCCTGACGCTGGACCTGCCGGCGCTGGATGGCATCGACCCGCCGGTGCTGCTTTATCTGGCTGCCGGCGCTTCGCCCTGGGCGACGCTGGCGGCGTGGCGCTCGCTCGATGGCGCGAGTTTTTCCCTTGCCGCCACCGTGACCGCGCCGGCCACCGTGGCGCAGCTTCTGGATGACCTCGCACCGGGGCCGCTGTGGCGCTTCGACCGTACTGCGCGACTGCGGGTGCAACTCGTCTCCGGCGCGCTCATCGGGGCCAGTGAGGCGCAGGTGCTGGAGAGCGTCAATGCCGCCGCCCTGATCGCCGATGGGCGCGCTTTGGAGGTCATCCAGTTCACCGAGGCCGAACTGCTGGAGACCGGCGTTTATCGCCTGTCCGGCCTTCTGCGCGGGCAGGCGGGCACCGAGTCTGCGGGTGAGGAGACCTGGCCGGCAGGTACGCATCTGGTGGTGCTGGATCGTGCGCTGGTCCCGTTGTCCACGGGCCTGCCCGATCTTGGCCGCACGCTCATTCATCGCATCGGCCGCGCCGATCGCGGCGAGGGCGATGCCATGGTGAGCGAGGTCACGACCACAGTGTCCGGCACCGCGCTTCTGCCCTATGCGCCGGTGCATCTCTCCGCCGTGCGTACGTCCTCGGGCGTGGCCTTCTCATGGGTCCGCCGCACCCGTGTGGACGGCGACAGCTGGGCGGCGGTGGAGGTGCCGCTTGGCGAGGAGAGCGAGATGTACCGCGCCGAGATTCTCTCAGGGGAGACCGTCGTGCGTACGGTCAACGTGGGGGAGGCCGGCTGGCTCTATCCGCGGGCCGAGGAACTGGCCGACTTCGGCGCGCCGCAGGCGGCGCTGACCCTGCGTGTGACGCAGCTGTCGGCCGTGGCCGGGCCGGGACGGGCCGCCACCGCGACACTGATCCTTCCCGCCTGATCCCGATCCGGAGATATCCCATGTCGAGCCTTACCAGCGCCAATCTGGCGCTGCCCTATCTCGCCGCCGCGCAGGCGCAGAAGCACATCACCCACAACGAGGCGCTCCGGGCGCTCGACGCCCATGTGCACCTGCGGCTGGAGAGCCTTGCCGTCACCGCGCCCCCGCCAGGTTCGGCGGAGGGCGCATGCTGGTTCGTGCCTGCCGGCGCGAGCGGGGATTTCCTCGGGCGGGAGGGCACCATCGCGGCACATGAGAGCGGGGCCTGGGATTTCCTCGCCTGCCCGGCGGGTACGCTGGCCTATGTGGTGGATGAGCGGCGGCTCGCTCTGTTCGACGGCACGTACTGGGTGTCGCCGCTGGCAGCGGGGGCGCATGGCGGCATGCTGTCGGCGCACGTGCTGGAGGAGGATGTCTTCCTGTTCGGTGCCAGCGTTTCCACCACCATCGCCATTCCCGACCGGGCCATCGTGTTCGGCGTCTCCACGCGCACGCTGGAAACGGTGACGGGGGCGAGCGCCTATCATTGCGGCGTGGCTGCGGAGCCCAACGCCTTCGGCGGCTGGCTGGGTGTCGGCGTGGGCAACACCAATTCCGGCGTCATCGGCCCGCGCGCTTACTACGCGCCGACGCCGCTGTTGATCAGCGCCGAAGGGGGCGTCTTCACCGGCGGCATCGTGCGGGTGGCACTGCATTATTTCACCTGCGATGTGCCGCGTGCCGAGGCGGCCGCCTTCGCCCTTTCGCGGCCGGAAACAATGGCGCTGGTGGCTCGCATGGGGACCCCGCCTCCGCTGTCCCGGCAATGGCTGATCGACCGCTTGGTCGGCGAACTGGTGAAGGCGGGCGTCTGGGCGAAGCTTGATGCGCTTTATCTGCTGGCGGCACCCGATGCGCAGGCAGCCCGGCTCAACTGGATCTCATCCGCCTATGGCCTCACGGCGGTGAACAGCCCGGCCTTCACGGTCGATCGCGGCTATGCGTCCGATGGCGCCGCCGGCCATTTGGTCACTGGTTTCGTACCGGGCGCGGGCACCTTGTTCCAGCAGGATGCGGCGGGGCTCGGCACTTGGGTGCAGGAGAATGGCCGGCTTGGCCTCGCCATGGGCGCGCTGCTTGCGTCGACATTTTCCGGCAGCCACATCGCGCGTTACGGTTTGGAAGGTGGCTCCTATTGCGCATTGACGGCGACGGAGGAGGCCATTCGGAGCGTCAGCAGCTACGCTGATTATCTCGCCACCGGCTTCTATGCGGCGGTGCGTAGCGGGCCGAACGCGGTAGTTTGCTATCGCAATGGTGTGGGGTTGGAGACGGCGGCGACTGGCTCGGTGCCATCGCCCCAGCTCGATTTCTATCTGCTCGGCATCAATTTCGGCGGTCCGCTGGTGAACAGCACCGGACGGCTGGCCGCCGCCTTCATGGGCGCCTCCCTCACACCCGCGCAGATGGCGGCCTTCCACGCCGCGCTGGCCCGCTATCTCACCGCCATCGGCGCGGCTTGAAAATCACAGGAGACATCCATGCAGGACGATAGTGAGCAGCCCGATGCGACGGGCACCGAATGCCTCATTCTCACCGCGACGGACGCGGCTGCGCTGGCGGGTCCGACTGCGCCCGGTGCCGCGCTGGCACCGGTGGCGCTTGCCGATGGCGTGACCTTCGTGCTGCCGCTGCAGGTACTTGACGATCCCGCACATCAGGCGCTGTCGGCCCTGCTGGCCCAACTGCCGGTGGAGCGGGTGGAGGCCACGCGCTTCCCGGCGCTTCCCGCGCAACTGGTGCCGTAGAGGCAGGCTGGAGCCGGAACCCGGCGCTAGAAGGTCTGGCGGGTCAGCGGGCACTTCCGACGCGAATCGTGGAAGGTTACATCGTGGAACTCAAGGCCAGAATAATAATGGCAGGTGAGTTCGTCGCCGCTGAAGGTGCGCCAGTACAGAATGCCATAGGCATTGGCGTGCAAGTAGAAGACTGCGCTCACAAGCGCGAGGGTCAGGCCGAGAAATAAGACGGCCAATGCCCGTTCCATGACAGTGCCTCATGTGGCCGACGCGCAAACGTTGCGCTTCGCAACCGATTCTCACCATCAATAGGAGGTACTAATGGTCGCGTCCAGTTTTGACGCAGCCCTTTCGCGCGTCCTGGTGCATGAGGGGGGGTATTCCAACCATCCCGCCGATCCCGGCGGCCCCACCATGCGCGGCGTGATTCAGCGGGTTTATGATGCCTACCGCACGGGCAAGGGCCTCAACCGCCGGCCGGTGCGGCAGATCGAGGCAGCGGAGATCAGGGAGATCTACCGGACCCAGTACTGGGACGCGGTGCGGGCGGACGATCTGCCCGCTGGCCTCGATTACGTGGTGTTCGACGGGGCGGTGAATTCCGGGCCCGGTCAGTCCGCCAAATGGCTGCAGCGCGGGCTCGGACTTGGCGCGGACGGGCAGGTGGGCGCGGTGACGCTGGCCGCTGCCCGCGCCTCGACCGATCTGCCGGGGCTCGTGGAGGCGATCTGCGACCGCCGCCTCGCCATGCTCAAGAGCCTCTCCACCTGGCCGGTGTTCGGTGCTGGCTGGGGGCGGCGGGTCGCGGAGGTGCGCCGCGACGGGCTCGCCTGGGTGGCGGCGGGCACGGCCGAGCCGGTGGGCGGCAAGGCACGCGCCGACAAGGCTGTGGCCGGCAAGGCTCCGGCCGCCAGTGCGCCGCCTCACGCCACCGGCCTTGCCACCGGCACGGCGGCGGGCGGAGCGCTGGCTTCGGCGGTGTCCGAGGCGGCCCGTCAGATCGCGCCTTTCGCGGGCGGCTCCTCCACGCTTGCCCTGCTGTTCGCGGGTCTCACCGTGCTCGGCGTGCTGGTGACGCTGGGCGGCCTCGTTCTCATGTGGCGAGCCGGCCGGAAGCAGGCGGTGCGGGCGGCGGTGCTCGATCTGGAGGCGGGGGCCGCCGGAGGTGGCACGTGAGCGCGCTCGCGCTCTGGTTGTCCTATGGCCTGCCGTGGTGGGTCTGGGCGTTGCCGGCGCTCGCCGTGGTGCTGGGGCTGACACGCCTGTTCGGCTGGCGGGTGGGGCTGGGGACGCTTGGTGTCCTCGCGCTGGTGCTGGCGCACCGGCGCGGGGCGCAGCGGGGCTGGGCTGGGGCGCGGGCAGGGGAGGCGAGGCATGCTGACGAGGCTGTGGAACGGGCGGCGCAGGCACGCAGCGCTGCCGATCTTGCTGGGGCTGACGCTGGCCGGCTGCGGGACACCGACGGCTGGCGGCGGGACTGATGTGTTCTGCCGCGCGGCACGGCCCCTGCGCTGGTCGGTCGCGGATACGGACGACACCATAAGGCAGGCCAAGGCGCACAATGCGGTGGGGCGCACGCTCTGTGGCTGGCGCTGAATTGGCAGCAGATTTGCCCTGTCCTCCCCTTACGGGGCCTGACAGGCGGCGGCGGCTCTGGCATGTTCGCAGCGAAAGCGGATTCCCCCTTGTCCTCCATCGGCGTGACGGAGGAGGTGCCCGGGGGGCCGCTTCGTGAGGTAGAGCGCGTTTTACCGACCTTTTCGGGGCGGAACGGCGCTCGCATGCTGGAGCGCGGCCGCCTGCGGGGGTAGGATCGGCTCGCCGCAAACGCTCCGGCCTGCGGGATCATGATTGAGGAACCACCGTGCGGCTGTTGGTTATCGAGGACGATCCGGATCTGAACCGCCAACTTGTTCATGCCTTGGGGGATGCGGGTTACGCCGTGGACTGCGCCTTCGATGGCGAGGAAGGGCATTTCCTCGGCGACAGCGAACCCTATGACGCGGTGGTGCTGGATATCGGCCTGCCCAAGCTCGACGGCATCTCGGTGCTGGAGCACTGGCGCCGCGCCGGCAAGCGCATGCCGGTGCTGATCCTCACCGCCCGTGATCGCTGGAGCGACAAGGTGCAGGGCTTCGATGCCGGCGCCGACGATTATGTGGCAAAACCCTTCCATATGGAGGAGGTGCTGGCGCGCCTGCGCGCGCTGCTGCGCCGGGCCAGCGGCCACGCCTCCAGCGAGCTGACCTGCGGCCCGGTGCGGCTCGATACCCGCTCGGGGCGGGTGTCGGTCAACGGCACGCCGGTGAAGCTCACCAGCCATGAATACCGCCTGCTGTCCTATCTGATGCACCATGCCGGCCGCGTGGTCTCCCGCGCGGAACTGGTCGAGCATCTCTACGAGCAGGATTTCGACCGCGATTCCAATACCATCGAGGTGTTCGTGGGGCGCCTGCGCAAGAAGATCGACTGCGACGTCATCCAGACGGTACGCGGCCTCGGCTATCTGCTCACGGCGCCGGAAGCGGCGCGGTGAGCCTGAAGGACGGATCGCCGCGCGCCCCATGATCCTGCCTCGCACTCCCGGCTCGCTGGCCTTCCGCCTGTTCCTGTCGGCGGTGGTGGTGACGGCGTTGGTCCTGCTGGTGGTGGGCGTGGTGCTGTCCTCGCTCTACCGCGCGGGCACCGAGCGCGCCTTCGACCGCCGGCTCGAGGTCTATATGAAGACCATCGTCGGCGGCATCGCGAACAGCGCGGTGCCCTCCGCCAGCAGCCTGCCGGACCCGCAGGCGCTCACCGATCCCCTGTTCATCTTCCCATTCTCCGGCTGGTACTGGCAGATGGCGCGGCTGG
This sequence comes from Azorhizobium oxalatiphilum, assembly GCF_014635325.1. Classification (GTDB taxonomy): domain Bacteria; phylum Pseudomonadota; class Alphaproteobacteria; order Rhizobiales; family Xanthobacteraceae; genus Azorhizobium; species Azorhizobium oxalatiphilum. The sequence goes on from NZ_BMCT01000001.1 coordinate 1,179,291, forward strand.
ATACGCCGGAGCCGGAGGTCCGGCGCTCGCGCTCGCTGCCCGAAGGCAAGCTGCCGACGCTGGAATCGCTGGGCGTGGAGGAGCGGCCCGGCGGCGTGCGCGAAGGCTATGCGCCGGGGCCGGAGAAGCAGGTACTGCGGCTGGTGGAGCGTTCGCTCGATCTCGGGCAGGACGGGCGCTACCTGATCACGGTGGCAGGCGACGCCTCGGAGATCGAGGAGGAGATCACCAATTTCAATCTCGCGCTGGTGGGCACCTTCGGCGTGCTCGGCCTCGCCTTCCTGCTGATCGTGGTGTTCCAGGTGCGGTTCGGCCTGAAGCCGCTCGGCCGCATCCAGGAGGCGCTGTCCGCCGTGCGCTCGGGCAAGGCGGAGCGGCTGGAGGGCGAGTATCCGGAGGAAATCGCCCCGCTGGTGCGGGAGGTGAACGGCCTCATCGACGCCAACAAGGAGATTGTCGAGCGTGCCCGCACACATGTGGGCAACCTCGCACATGCGCTGAAGACGCCGCTCTCGGTGCTGGTGAACGAGGCCGGCAATCGCGACGATCCGCTGGCGGTGCGGGTGCGCGATCAGGCGGCGGTGATGCGCAATCAGGTGGGCCACCATCTGGAACGCGCCCGCATGGCGGCGCGCGTGTCGCTGGTGGCCACCGTGTGCGAGGTGACGCCCATCGTCACCGGCCTTGCCCGCACCATGGAGAAGATCCACCGCACCAAGGATCTGGCCATCGACGTGCTCGGCGCCGAGCAGGACGTGCGCTTCCGGGGCGAGCGCAACGATCTGGAGGAGATGATCGGCAACCTCATCGACAATGCCTGCAAATGGGCGGGGTCGCGGGTGGAGGTGAGCATCATCACGGACGTGCGCAGCGGGCGTGAGCGCAATTTCTTCCGCATCATCATCGACGATGACGGGCCGGGCCTCAGTCCCGGCAAGCGGGCGGAAGTGCGCCGGCGCGGTCGGCGGCTGGACGAATCCAAGCCGGGCTCGGGACTGGGCCTGTCCATCGTGCATGAGCTGACGGCGCTCTATGGCGGCCGGTTCGAGATGAATACCGCCCCGCTGGGCGGCCTGCGCACCGAGCTGGTGTTGCCGGCCGTATGAATTTTTGAAGAGGATCATGCAGATCGGTGCATCTGGGCAGGTGCACAACGCTGATCTTTCGCCTAAATCAGGGCAGTCCCTCAGCTTCCGCATTGCGGAAGGTTCCTGCCAAGGCTGTCGTGTGATGATTCCGCGAAAGGCGCTCTGTGTTCCCTTCCTCGCCCTGTCCCTGTCGGCGTGCATCAGCACGTCGGGCGACGGGCCGAAGGTTGCCGCCTTGAGCACGCCATCCGCCCCGCCGGTTTCCACCAACCCCGTTCTGGGTCTGGAAGCGGGCTATGCCAATGCCGCCATCGGCGAGCAGGAGCGCCAGCGGGCCTATGCCGCCGAGGTGCAGGCGCTGGAATATGGCGGCCCCGGCGCGCCCGTGGGCTGGAAGGGCGACAGCGGCGCCTATGGCACCGTGATCGCCGGCCCGGCCTATGCCCGGCCGGGTAATCCACAGTGTCGAGATTACTCACATACCATTTATGTGCAGGGCAAGCCATTGACGACTCGTGGTGTCGCCTGCCGCAGCGCGGATGGCACCTGGGGTGCGCCCAGCTGACACATGGTCGTCCGGTACCATTTTAGAGTTATGTCAATGACGGTTGCGTGAGGTTCCGCGACGGTGACACGCCGCGACCGAAAGCGGCGTTTGCTTTTGGCCTCCACTCCGTTAACGGCAGAGGATGATGACGTCCGCCCCGCTTTTTGTTGCCTTTGCTGCCATGACCGCCATCGCGATCATGGCGGTGCTCTGGCCCCTCAGCCGCCGGCGCCTCGCCCGGAGCGAGCGCGCGGCGGATCTTGCCGTTTATCGTGACCAGCTCGCTGAAGTGGTGCGCGACCAGGCCGCTGGCCGGCTCTCGGCCGAGCAGGCGGAAGCCGCCCGCATCGAGGTCAACCGCCGCATTCTGGCGGCCGGCGCGCGCGACGACGCGGCCGGGGAGGGCACGGGTTCCACCGGGCGTCGCCGCGCCGCCGCCCTCTTCGCGCTGCTGCTGGTGCCCGCCGTGGGGGCTGGGCTCTATATGACGCTGGGCTCGCCTGCGGTGCCCGGCGCACCGCTCGCCGCGCGCCTCGCCGCCCCGCCGGATGGCAACGACATCGCCATTCTGGTGCGCCGGGTGGAAGAGCATCTCTCCGCCAATCCCAATGACGGCCGGGGCTATGAGATCCTCGCCCCGGTTTATGCCCGCCTCGGCCGGCTGGACGATTCCGCGCAGGCCTATCGCGCCGCCATCCGCACGCTGGGGCCGAGCGTGGAGCGCTATTCGGCGCTCGGCGAGGTGCTGACCGCCGCCGCCGACGGCATGGTGCCGCAGGATGCGGTCAAGGCCTTCACCGCCGCCGTCGACATCGACCCGAGGGCTGTGAAGGCGCGCTATTTCCTCGGCCTCGCCGCCGAGCAGGACGGCCGCAAGGCCGATGCCGTCGCCCTCTGGCGGAGCATGCTGGATGAGGCGTCTGCCAATGCGCCGTGGCGCCCGCTGGTGGAAGCCGCGCTGACCCGCGCGGGCGCTGCCCCCAAGGCTGGTGCGCCCAACACTGGTGCGCCCGCGGTGTCCGCGCCGCAGGCGGCCGCCCCTGGCCCCAGCGCCGAAGACGTGGCCGCCGCGCAGCAGGCCACGCCTGAACAGCGTTCCGCCATGGTTATGGGTATGGTGTCGCGCCTTGAGGAGCGCCTCGCGGCCGAGCCGAAGGATCTCGACGGCTGGCTGCGTCTGGCCCGGGCCTGGAGCGTGCTGGGGGACAAGGCCAAGGCTGGTGCCGCGCTCCAATCTGCAATGACCGCCTTCACCGGCGATGAAGACGCCGGGCGCCGCATCGAGGCCGCCCGCGCAGACCTCGGACTTGGAGGCTGAGGACCATGACACGCAAGGGCCGCCGCCTCGTTCTCATCTCCGTTGGTCTCGGCGTGCTGGCGCTCGCCGCCGGCCTGATCCTGACCGCGCTGAACGACACCATCGTCTTCTTCCGCACCCCCACCGAGGTCGCCGCCAAGACCTTCGCCCCCGGCTCGCGCCTGCGCATGGGCGGGCTCGTGGAAAGTGGCAGCGTCGAGAAGCACGGCGCCACCACGCAATTCATCGTCACCGATGGCAATGCGCAGGTGAAGGTCGCCTATACGGGCCTGCTGCCGGATCTGTTCCGCGAGGGGCAGGGCGTGGTGACGGAAGGTATTCTCCAGAGCGACGGCACCGTGAAGGCCGACAGCGTGCTGGCCAAGCATGACGAGCGCTACATGCCCCGTGAGGTGGCCGATGCGCTCAAGAAGTCCGGCCACTGGAAGGAAGGCGAGGAGGGCGGCCCCATGCCGCCGCCGGCCAAGCCCGCCGCGCCGGTGAAGCCCTCGGCGGCGCTGCCGACCGTCTCTCCCGCGCCGGTCACGGCGGCTGCCGAGCGGAGCCCTGCCCAATGATCGCGGAACTCGGCCATTACGCCCTTGTCCTCGCGCTGGCGCTCTCGCTGGTGCAGATGGTGGTGCCCTTCTGGGGCGCGCGGAAGGACGATCCGGTGCTCATGGGCGTCGCCGCGCCGGTGTCGCTGATGATGCTGGCCTTCGTCACCTTCTCCTTCGGCGCGCTGATGACGGTCTACGTCACCTCGGATTTCTCCGTGCTGAACGTGGTGGAGAATTCCCACTCGCGCATGCCGCTCATCTACAAGTTCACCAGCACGTGGGGGAACCATGAGGGCTCCATGCTGCTCTGGGTGTTCGTGCTGGCGCTGTTCGGCGGGCTGGTGGCGCTGTTCGGCGGCAATCTGCCGGATCGCCTGAAGGCCAATGCGCTCGCCGTTCAGGGCGCCATCGCGGTGGCCTTCCTCACCTTCATCCTGTTCACCTCCAATCCCTTCACGCGCATCATCTCGCCGCCCGCCGAGGGACGCAGCCTCAATCCGATCCTTCAGGATCCCGGCCTCGCCATCCATCCGCCGCTGCTCTACCTCGGCTATGTGGGCCTCTCCATCGCCTTCGCCTTCGCCATGGCGGCGCTGATCGAGGGCCGCATCGATGCCGCCTGGGCGCGCTGGGTCCGGCCGTGGACGCTGGCGGCGTGGGTGTTCCTGACGCTGGGCATCGCCATGGGCTCCTACTGGGCCTATTACGAGCTGGGCTGGGGCGGCTGGTGGTTCTGGGACCCGGTGGAGAATGCCTCCCTGATGCCGTGGCTCGCCGCCACCGCGCTGCTGCATTCCGCCGTGGTGATGGAAAAGCGCGACGCGCTGAAGATCTGGACCGTCCTGCTCGCCATCCTGGCCTTCTCGCTGTCGCTGATCGGCACCTTCCTGGTGCGCTCGGGCGTGCTGACCTCCGTGCATGCCTTCGCCACTGATCCGGCGCGCGGCGTCTTCATCCTCGGCATCCTCACCTTTTTCATTGGCGGCAGCCTGCTGCTGTTCGCGCTGCGGGCGGGCGATCTGCGGCAGGGCGGCATCTTCGCGCCGGTGTCGCGCGAGGGCGCGCTGGTGATGAACAACCTGTTCCTCACCGCCGCCACGGCAGCGGTGTTCGTGGGCACGCTCTATCCGCTGGCGCTGGAGATGATCTCGGACGCCAAGATCACGGTGGGGCCGCCCTTCTTCAACATCACCTTCGGCGGGCTGATGCTGCCGCTGGTGTTCGCCATTCCCTTCGGCCCGCTGATGGCCTGGAAGCGCGGCGACCTGCTCGGCGTGGCCCAGCGCCTCACGGTGGCTGCGGCCGTCGCGGTGGTGGCGATCGTGGTCACGGCGGCGGCGACCGGCGGCGGGCCGGTGCTGGCGGCGGTGATGGTCGGGCTCGGCGTGTTCATCATCGCCGGTGCCCTCACCGACATCGCCGAGCGCGCCGGCATCGGGCGCGTGTCCGCGCGGGTGGCGTTCGCGCGCCTCAAGGGCGTGCCGCGCTCGGCCTTCGGCACGGCGGTGGCCCATCTCGGCGTCGGCGTCTGCCTGATCGGCATCGTCTGCGAGACCACGTGGAGCCAGGAGCACATCGCCTCCATGAAGGTGGGCGACAGCTTCACCATCGGCTCGCATGATCTGACCTTCCTGCGCATTGAGAATCGCACGGGGGCGAACTTCACCGCCCGCACCGCCGTGTTCGGCCTGTCCACGGACGGCGAGCCGGAAGGCAACATCGAAGCCTCGCGGCGCAATTTCGAAGCCCGGCAGATGGGCACCACGGAAAGCGGCATCCGCACCTTCGGCTTCTCGCAGCTCTATCTCTCCATGGGCGAGGAGACGCCGGACGGCCACATCTCCGTGCGCGCGACGTGGAAGCCGCTGGTGACGCTGATCTGGCTCGGCGCGGTGGTGATGTCGCTGGGCGGCTGCCTGTCGCTGGCCGACCGCCGCCTGCGGGTGGGCGCGCCGCGACCGGCCAAGGCCAAGCCGCGCCAGGACAAGCGCCCCGCGCCCCAGCCAGCCCCGGCGGAATAGGACATAAGATGACGTTTCTTCGCCGCCTCGCCTGTGTCCTCCTGCTGCTCGTGAGCGTCGGTCCGGCGTTCGCCGTGCAGCCGGACGAGGTGCTGAGCAATCCCGCGCTGGAAGCTCGCGCGCGCACGCTCTCCAAGGAGCTGCGGTGCATGGTCTGCCAGAATCAGTCCATCGACGATTCGGATGCCCCGCTCGCCCGCGACCTGCGCATTCTGGTGCGCGAGCGGCTGGCGAAGGGCGACAGCGACCGGCAGGTGCTGGACTTCCTTGTGGCGCGCTACGGCGAGTTCGTACTGCTGCGTCCCACCTTCTCCGCCCGCAATGCGCTGCTGTGGAGCCTGCCCTTCATCGTGCTGGTGGTGGGCGGAATCGCCGCTTTCATGGCGTTCCGGGGCCGCTCGCAGACGGATGTGCAGCAACTGACGCCGGAAGAGGAAGCGCGCCTGCGCGCCATTCTCGCCGCCAATGGCGAGACCGGGGCCGAGACCCCGCCGAAGGGCGGCAAGCCGGGCTGACGGCGTCGAGGGGTAAGGCTTTGCGCCCTTCCGCCGCTGCTCACGCGGCCGTGACGCGCCTTACCGATCTGTAATCCCACCGCCAGCGGGCCGTAAGGGTCGCGGCGCTAGCTTCTCCTTCAGACGCCGCCCAGATGGGGCGGCCGACAGAAGAGAGATGCAACGCGCATGACCCGCCTTTCCACCTTCTCCTCCCTGACCAAGCGCCGCACCGCTCTGATGGCGGGCGTGGTCGGCCTCGCGGTCGCCGGTGTCGCGATCGGCCAGTTCGGCTATCCCTCGACCCCCGCGCTGGCCCAGGCTCAGGCGCCCCTCACCAGCAACAGCTTCTCCTTCGCCGACATCGTGCAGAAGGTGAGCCCGGCCGTGGTCTCGGTGAAGATCAAGAAGGACAGCTCGTCCCAGCAGACGGCCATGGGCGATGACGACGACTTCGGCGGTCAGCAGGTGCCCCCGCAGATCGAGCGCTTCCTCAAGCGCTTCGGCCTTGAGAACGGCCCGCAGGGTCCGCAGGGCCCCATGCAGCGCGCCCCGCGCTCCGGCCCCGGCGAGCGCCGCGTGGTCGGCCAGGGGTCCGGCTTCATCATCTCCGCCGACGGCTATGTGGTGACGAACAACCACGTGGTGGACGGCGCCGCCGAGGTGGATGTGACCACCACCGACGGCAAGGAATACACCGCCAAGGTGATCGGCACCGATCCGCGCACCGACGTGGCCCTGATCAAGATCGAGGGCAAGACCGATCTGCCGTTCGTGAAGCTCTCCGACACCGCGCCGCGCGTGGGTGACTGGGTGATCGCGGTCGGCAATCCGTTCGGCCTCGGCGGCACCGTGACCGCCGGTATCGTCTCGGCCCGTGGCCGCGACATCGGCTCCGGTCCCTATGACGACTTCGTGCAGATCGATGCGCCCATCAACCGGGGCAACTCGGGCGGCCCGACCTTCGATCTTTCCGGCAACGTCATCGGCATGAACACCGCCATCGTGTCGCCCTCCGGCGGCAACGTGGGCATCGCCTTCGCCATCCCCTCCGAGACGGTGAAGACGGTGGTGGACCAGCTCCGGTCTTCGGGTTCGGTGGCGCGCGGCTATATCGGCGTGCAGATCCAGCCGGTCACGGACGATCTGGCCTCCGGTCTCGGCCTCAACACCGCCGAGGGCGCTCTGGTGGCGCAGGTGCAGTCCGACACCCCCGGTGCTAAGGCCGGCCTGAAGAGCGGCGACGTAGTGACCAAGGTCAACGGTGAGGCCATCAAGGATGCCCGCGACCTCAGCCGCAAGATCGGCATGATGAAGCCCGGCACCTCCGTGGCCCTCACCGTGGTTCGCGACGGCAAGGCCATGCCCTTCGACGTGAAGCTGGAGCAGCTGCCCGGCGAGAAGCAGCTCGCCAGCGTCTCCGGCAAGGACGAGGGCACCCATGACGTGCCGCGCCTCGGCCTCCAGCTTGCCCCCGCCAAGAGCGTGCAGGGTGCCGGTAGCGAGGGCGTGGTGGTGACGGAGGTGGACCCGCGCGGTCCCGCCGCCACCCGCGGCATCCGCTCCGGCGACGTGATCCTGGATGTGGGCGGCAAGTCCGTCTCCAGCCCCGCCGACGTCCGCGCCGGCCTTGCCGCAGCCAAGACCGAGAACCGCAAGGCGGTGCTCATGCGGGTGAAGAACGATCAGGGCACGCGCTTCGTCGCCATCACCCTCGATCCCAAGGCGGGCTGATCGCTCGGTCCAGCCTGATGTGTTCGGGCCGCGGGGGGCCTAAGGGCGGGAATGGCGCGGGGAACGCCGTTCTCGTCTCTCCCGAAGCCCGGCGCGCCGCGCCTCGCATGGCGGCCCGGCGCCCCCGGCCGGATCGGAGTCCAAGCGGTCCGGCCGGGACGATATTGCGATTGGTGCCGAGGCGGTCCTCCGTCGCCCCAAACTCCGCCAAGACACCGATCGGCGGGGGAAGCGAAGTCTTCCCCCGCCGTCATCTTTTCAGCGCCTGTGCGCGGACTTGAGATGGTGAGTAGACTGCCATGGACGCGAATCTCGAACCGGACTTCAGCTTCTCCATGCGACTGCTCCTCGTCGAGGACGACCAAGACGCCGCCGACTACCTGCGCAAGGCGTTCCGCGAGGCGGGCCACGTGGTGGACCACGCCGCCGATGGCGAGGACGGCCTCGCCCATGCGCTGGACGGCAAGTATGACGTGCTGGTGGTGGACCGCATGCTGCCCAAGCGCGACGGCCTCTCCGTGGTGGCCGAACTGCGCGGGCGCGGCGATGCCACCCCGGTGCTGATCCTCTCCGCCTTGGGCCAGGTGGACGACCGCGTTGTCGGCCTGCGCGCCGGCGGCGACGACTATCTGCCGAAACCCTACGCCTTCACCGAGCTGCTGGCCCGCGTCGAGGCGCTGTCCCGGCGCGGCGCGCCGCAGGCGGCCGAGACGGTCTATCGCGTGGGCGATCTCGAACTGGACCGGCTGGCCCATCGCGTCGCGCGCGGGGGCAAGGAGATCCCCCTCCAGCCGCGTGAGTTCCGGCTGCTCGAATATCTCATGCGCCATGCCGGGCAGGTGGTGACGCGCACCATGCTGCTGGAAAACGTCTGGGACTATCATTTCGACCCCCAGACCAACGTCATCGACGTCCACGTCTCGCGCCTGCGCTCGAAGATCGACAAGGGCTTCGAGGTGCCGCTGATCCATACCGTGCGCGGCGCCGGCTACATGGTCCGGGTGGGGCTGCGCTGATGCGCGCCTTCCGGGGAGAGACCGGCACGCCATGATGCTTCCACGCGATCTCTCGCGTCTGGTCCGCACCACCGCCTTCAAGCTGATCGCCGTCTATCTGGTGGTGTTCGCCGTGTTCGCCGTGGGCATGATCTCCTATGTGGCGTGGCACACCCGCGCGCTGGTGGAGAGCCAGGTGTCGGACAATGTGGAGGGAGAGGTGCGGTTCCTCGCCGAGCAGTATCGCATCGGCGGCATCCAGCGCCTGATCTTCGTCATCGACCGCCGCACCCGCAGGCCGGGCTCGTCCATCTATCTCGTCACCAATTTTGCCGGCGAGGTGCTGGCCTCCAACGTCTCCGAACTGCCCATCGGCCTGCTCGACCAGCAGGGCGCGCGCATCACCTCCTACAAGCGCTCCGACGAGCCGGGGGCGAAGGAGAACCTCGCCTATGTGCAGGTGTTCATGCTGCCCGGCGGCTATCGTCTGCTGGTGGGCAAGGACGTCGAGGATCGCGACACCCTGCGCCAGCTCGTGGTGCGCCCGGCACAGGGCGCGCTGGTGGTGATCCTGCTGCTGGGTCTCGCGGGCGGCATCTTCGTCACCCGCCGGGTGCTGAAGCGCATCGACGCCATGACCGCCACGTCTGAACGCATCATGGCCGGCGACCTGTCCGGCCGGCTCTCGGTGGACGGCTCCGGCGACGAGTTCGACCGCCTCGCCCACAGCCTCAACCAGATGCTGGACCGCATCGAGGCGCTGATGGCGGGGCTCAAGGAGGTTTCCGACAATATCGCGCACGATCTGAAGACCCCGCTCACCCGCTTGCGCAACCGGGCGGAGGAGGCGCTGCGCGGCGCGCGCGCGGAGGAGGACTGGCGCTCGGCGCTGGAGACGACCATCGAGGAGAGCGAGGGCCTCATCCGCACCTTCGACGCGCTGCTGATGATCGCCCGCGCCGAGGCCGGGCAGGCCCGCGACACAATGGTCGGTGTGAGTCTCGCCGATATCACCGAGAATGTGGCCGAGCTGTACGAGCCATTGGCCGACGAACAGGGGCTGGACCTCGTCGCCGAAATCCAGCCGGTGACGCTGTACGGCCAGCGTGAACTGCTGGCGCAGGCGCTCTCCAACCTCATCGACAATGCCATCAAATACGGCCTGCCGCCCGACGGCGCGCGCGGCCGCATCACCGTCTCGCTCGCCCGTGACGGAGCGTTCGCCGTGCTGACCGTCACCGACAGCGGCCCCGGCATTCCCGACGCCGACCGCGACCGCGTGATGGAGCGCTTCGTTCGGCTGGAGGCCAGCCGCTCACGCCCCGGCTCGGGTCTTGGCCTGTCGCTGGTGGCGGCGGTGGCGCGGCTGCATGGCGGGCAGCTCAGCTTCTCCGATGCCGCGCCGGGCCTGCGTGCGACACTCCGCCTGCCGGCGAAGGATGGATGATCTGGTGGAGGTAGTATCGGCGGGTGTGGCGCAGGAGAACGTTCACTGTTGAGGGGATAAACTTTGCGCAGCAAGCGGCGCCGGTTCAACCTATGATCTCCGGCGTGGAGACTTCTCCTGCCGGAATATCCCGCCATGTGCCTGATATTACAGCTCCGGACTTGCGCAGGCCCCTCGGCTTGTGCCTTTAAGTCGAGCACATGACTGCGCCAACCCTTCATGCCCCAGACCTGAGCTCCGGCCTCGCCTCGCGGATGCGGGAAGCCCCGGTGCTGATCGACGCGTCCGCCGCCGCCGTGCGGCTGGAACAGGTGCTGGAACGGCTGGATGCGCCGGGCCGGGCCCGCCTCGACGCGCTTCTGGCGGACGCGCCCGTCGCCCGCACGGTGGTGCTGGGTGTCATGGAGGGCGCGCCCTTCCTCACCGATGTGATCCGCCGCGATCCCCTGCGCCTCATCCGCGCGCTGGAGACGCCGCCGCTGCTCCATGTGGAGGGGCTGGCGGCCGCCGCCCGCGCGGCGGTGAAGGCGGCCCGCGACGAGAGCGACGTCATGGCGGCGCTGCGGCGCATGCGCAGCGAGGCGGCCCTCGTGATCGCGCTCGCCGACATCGGCGGCGTGCTGGGCCTCATGGAGATCACCGGCGCGCTGACGCTGGTGGCCGACACGGCCGTGGCCGGCGCACTCGACTTCCTGCTGCGCGAGGCCGCCGCGAGCGGCAAGCTCATCCTGCCCGATCCCGAGACGCCGGGCACCGGCTGCGGCCTCGCCGTGATCGCCATGGGCAAGCATGGCGCGCGGGAACTGAACTATTCCTCCGACGTGGATCTCATCCTCGTCTATGACCGCGAGGTCGCCCCGGTGGCCGAGGGCGTGGAGCCCGGTCCGCTCTATGTACGCATGGCGAAAAGCCTCGTGCGCCTTTTGCAGGAGCGCACCGAGGACGGCTATGTGCTGCGCGTGGACCTGCGCCTGCGGCCTGATCCCGGCTCCACGCAGGCCGCCCTCTCCACCGCCGCCGCGCTCGCCTATTACGAGCGGGAGGGCGCCACCTGGGAACGCGCGGCCTATATCAAGGCCCGGCCCATGGCCGGCGACATCGCGGTGGGCCGCGAATATCTCTCGGATCTCGCCCCCTTCATCTGGCGCCGGGTGCTAGACTATCAGGCGATCTCCGACGTCCATGCCATGAAGCGCGAGATCCATGCCTTCCGCGGCCACGAGGTGGTGGCGGTGGAAGGGCACAATGTGAAGCTCGGGCGCGGCGGCATCCGCGAGGTGGAATTCTTCGTCCAGACCCAGCAGCTCATTGCCGGCGGCCGCGACCGCGACCTGCGCTCGCCGCGCACGCTGGAGGCACTCGGCGCGCTGGTGGAACACCGCTGGATCGCCGCCGAGGTGCGTGACGACCTTGCCGAGGCCTACGACTTCCTGCGCCGGGTGGAGCATCGCCTCCAGATGGTGGCGGACGCCCAGACCCACACCTTGCCGGAAGAGCGCGCGCCGCTGGAAGCCTTCGCCCGCTTCATGGGCTATGCCGACCGCGACGGTTTCGCCGCCGCGCTGGTGGAGCGGCTGCAACGGGTGCAGGGGCATTACGCCCATCTGTTCGAGGATTCGACCACCCATCCCTGTCTTCAGGGCGAGCTGAACTTCCCCCCTGACGCCGATGACAAGCCGACGCTGGGCACGCTCTCCCGCCTCGGCTATCGCGAGCCGGTGGCGGCGAGCCGCACGGTGCGGGGCTGGCTCTCCGGCGAGCCGCGCGCCCTGCGCACCGAGGTAGCCCGCGATCACCTCATCAAGATCGTGCCGCTGATGCTGGAACAGCTCTCCCACGGCGGCGATCCCGATGGCGCGCTCGGCGCCATGGATGCCTTCCTGCGCGATCTGCCGGGGCCGCATCTGCTGGCGGCGCTGGAGCACAATCCGGACCTCGTGCGCCTCATCGCCACCATCGTGGCGGCGGCCCCGCGCCTCGGCGAGACGTTGGCCCGCCGGCCCTCGCTGGCCGATGCGCTGCTGGATCCGGCCTTCTTCGACACCTTGCCCGACGAGGCCAATCTCACCCAGCGCCTCAACGATCTGCTCGACGCCGCCCCCGATGACGAGGAGCGGTTCGATCGCGCCCGCCGGTTCCGGCAGGAGCAGCATGTGCTGATCGGCGTGCGCATCGTCTCCGGCACGCTTCCGGCGGCCCGCGCAGGCGAGGCCTATGCGCGGGTTGCGGAGGTCATCATCCGCGCACTGCATGCCCGCGTCTGGGCGCGCTTCAAGGAAAATCACGGCAGCATTCCCGGCGCCGAGACAGCGGTGCTCTTCATGGGCAAGCTGGGTAGCCGCGAGATGACGGCGGGTTCGGACCTCGATCTCATCCTGCTCTATGACTACGACCGTGAAGCCGACGGCATGTCGGACGGCGAGCGGCCCTTGCAGGGCGCGCATTATTTCGCCCGCTTCACCCAGCGCCTCGTCACCGCTCTGACCTCGCTGACCAATGCCGGCAAGCTCTACGACGTGGACCTGCGCCTGCGCCCGTCCGGCCGTGCCGGCCCGGTGGCGACCCGGCTCGGCTCGTTCGCGAATTACCAGCGCACCGAGGCCTGGACCTGGGAGCACATGGCGCTGACCCGCGCTCGGGTGATCACCGCCAGCGCCGATTTCGGCCTCACGGTGCAGCAGGTGATCCTGGAAGTGCTGGCCAATCCGCGCGATCCGCGCCGCATCGCGGGCGACATTCTCGACATGCGCCGGGCGATTGCCGCCGAGAAGGGCGAGGATGACCGCTGGAACCTGAAGCATGCGGCGGGCGGGCAGGTGGACGTGGAGTTCCTCGCCCAGTTCCTCGTTCTGGTGCATGCGGCGGGCCATCCCGAGATCGTGGACACCGCCACCGCCCGCATCCTCTCCGTGGCCGGCGCGCTGGAACTGCTCTCGCCGGAGGATTGCGCGCAGCTGTCCGCCGCCTGCAAGCTCTATCAGGACCTCACGCAGGTGCTGCGCCTCGCCATCGACCGGCCGTTCGTGCCGGCGGAAGGCAGTCAGGCGCTCAAGGCGCTGCTGGCGCGGGCCGGCGAGATGCCCGACTTCACCACGCTGGACGCGCATCTGGCGGACACGCAGGCGCGTGTGCGCGCCATCTTCGAGCGCATTCTGGAGAGCGCGGCGGGCTGAGGGGCGGGGCCGGCGCGGTCACGTCTGCGCCAGCCTTGTCTTAAGGGACGGACCCATCCTCCGCCGTCCGGGTTGTCTGCGTGACGGCCTCGTTTTCGCGCTCGTGCGCCTGAGGCCGCCGCAAGCAACGACTGGCGGAGACCTCCAATGGATACGCACCCCACAGCCTCGTCCGCCTTCAGCCGCCGCGCGGCGCTGGCGCTCGGCACCGCAGTGCTCGCGGGCGCCGTGTTCCGCCCCCATGTGGCCCGCGCCGCAGGCCCCTTCACCCAGCCGCCCTTGCCCTACAAGGAGGACGAACTGGTGCCCACCATCTCGGCCCGCACGGTGGGCCTGCACTATGGCAAGCACCACAAGGGCTATTACGACAAGCTGAACACGCTGGTGCAGGGCAAGCCCTATGCGGACATGTCCCTCTCCGAAGTGGTGGTGGCCGCCCGCAAGGCCAATGATGCGGACGTGTTCAACAACGCCGCGCAGGCCTGGAACCACGACCTCTACTGGGCGAGCTTCAAGGGTGGCCCGGCCGCGCCCACGGGCGCCTTCGCGCAGGCCGTGGAGAAGGAGTTCCAGTCCGTCGTCGGCCTCCAGCGCAAGATGGTGGAGGCGGGCGACAAGGTGTTCGGCACCGGCTGGGTATGGCTGGTGCGCGATGGCGACAAGCTCGCCATCATCGGCATGAAGGATGCCGCCAACCCGCTGCCGGACGGCAAGAAGGTGCTCCTGGGTATCGACGTGTGGGAGCACGCTTATTATCTCGACTATGAGAACCGCCGCACCGCCCATGTGGAGGCGGTGCTGAAGGATCTCGTCAACTGGCAGGTGGTGAGCGAACGCTTCGGCTGACCTGTCAGCTGGGATAAAGCGGGGCGAGCTTCGCCCCGCGTACCGCTTTCGGTTTGGCGCCGCGCGCCTTCTGCTCGGCGCGGAAGGCCTTCAGGAAGCTGCCGCCGTCGAAGCGCGCGGGTGTCTCGCCATAGACGCTCGTGCGCAGAGTGCCGAGGGCGCGCTCCAGATCCGGGCTCACCGGCGTGCCGGCGCCGCCCGACAGGCGCAGCCACGCGAGCACCGCGCGATGGGCTGCACCCGCATCCTTCGCCTTGCAGGCGTTGATCAGCGCCTGCTCTGCCGCTTCCGGATCACGCAACGCGTTGGCGCGGGAGGGCGTTGCAGGGGCGGTGACGGCAACGGGCGCGTTCCGCTTGCGGGCGGCGATCGCACCGCGCAGCCAGCGACCGAGATAGCCCAGCGCGAACAGGACGATGGCTGCCCCCAGCACGCTGCCGATGATTTCGCGATGGCGCAACAGGAAGGCCCAGACGTCCGCCATGCGGTCGCTGGCCGGCGCGGCCACCGGCGGCGGGGTGGGCGTGGCGCCGGGGGGCGGGGCCGTGGTGCTGGTGACGGGTGTCGGAGGCTCCTGCGCCATGGCGCGCGGATCGGGGGCGACGGTGAAGGTCTCCGCCGGCAGCACCGCCGTCTGCTGCTGCTGGGTGGCCGTGTTCCACCATGCCACCTCGATGGCGGGCAGCGTATAGGTGCCGGCGCGGGTGGGCACCACGGAGACGGTCTGCGTCAGCAGCGCGCCCTGCTCGCCACGGATGGGCGCGCTTTCGGAGCGGTTGGTCTCCACATACTGGCGGATGCCGGCCACATCCGCCGGGGTCAGGGGCGGCAGCTGGTTCGGGCCCGCGCCGACCGCTTCCAGGCGGATGGTGCGCGAGAGCACGCTGCCCACCTTCGCGTCCTTGAGCGGCGTGGTCCATTCGCTGGAGATGGCCACCCTGCGGGCGGGCAGGAACCAGCCCTTGGCATCGGCAGGCCGCTCGCGCACGGTGATGGTGAGCGGATTGGACTCCGTGATCATCTCGCGGGTGGCGGTGGGCGTGTTCATCCACGGCATGGTGCCGGGCGGCCGGCCGAGCATGCGCGCCATGGCATCGGACGCCTCGTTGCCGCTATAGGACACCACCCGCGCCCGCAGCGTCACCGGCTTGACGGTGATGGTGCCGGAGCGCTGCGGGCGCATCAGATAATTCTGCTCGATCACCTGATACCGGAACTTGCCGATGGCGCGCGCGTACTGGCGCTGCTCGCCCTGCGGGGTGAAGGCGGCGCCGTCCGCCTCGGGCGGCGAGAGGCCGCCGCCCAGCATGTCGATGCGCGCATAGACGCGCACGCTCACCGGAATGTCGCTCTGCACGAAAGGTGAAACGTCGCCGGCCTCCAGCCGCACGAACAGCGGCTTCTCGTCCATGTCCTGCGTGGCCGTGGCGGAGGGCACCACGGTGATGGTGAGCGGTTGCGAGAGGAGGCCGGCCACCGCCAGCTGCGGAATGACCAGCTTGCCCGACCGCTTGGGGGCGAGGGTGATCAGCCACTCATTCACCGTGACGCGGCGGCCGTTCTCGGTGACGGGGCGGCTGCGGCGGCCCTGTTCCACCACATCGAAGTCGCGGGTGAGGGCGGAGAGGTTGGGCGGCTGCTTGCCGTCGCCATCGGTGAGGCTGAGCACAAGCTCAACGGTATCGCCGTCGATGATGTTGGTGGGCGACACGGTAGCGGTCAGGCTCGCGGCTATCGCAAGGCCCGGGGCGAGGGCCAGCAGCAGGACGAGGGCCGCGCGGAGCCGGGCGAGGTGCGTGGGCAGACGCATCATGGCGCGTCCGTCCCCTGCACCGGCACGGGCCGGCCGGCATAATGGGCGCGGATGCGCGCGCGCAGCAGGCCCATGGGATCGTCCGGCACCATGCGCAAAGCCTGCTCGCGGTTCTGCTCGTCCGCCGTGAGCGGACGCTGGCCGAGCGGCAGCGCGGCGAGGTCCTGCTTGTCCTCGTCCTTCTCCGCGCCCGGCTTGTCGCCGCCCGGTTGTGCGGGTTGCGCCTGCATGGGCTGAGGCTGAGGGGCCGGCTCCGGCTTCTGCGGGTCGGGCTTGGCGGGCTGGTTGCCGGCGTTCTTCGGGTCGGGTCTAGCCGGGTCCGTGTCGCCGGGCTTGGGCTGGTTCTGCGGCTGGTCCTTGCCCGGATCCTTGTTCTGGCCCTGCTCCTTCGGATCCGGCTTGGATTTCGCCTGATCGTCGCCCTGTGGCTTCTGGTCCTTCGGCGTATTGCCTTGATCCTGCGGCTTGTTCTGCGCGCTGTCCTGCTTCTGGTCCTGCTTGTCAGGCTGGTTCTTCTGGTTCTTCTGGTTCTGCTGGTCCTGCTTGGCCTGATCCTGCTTGTTCTGGTCGCTGCCGCCACCGCCACCACCCTGCTGGGGCGGGGGCTGGGGGAGGTCGGGCTTGTTCTTCGCGTCGATCTGCTTCTGGGTCAGCGCGCGGTTGTAGAGCGCGTCGGCATTGTCGGGATCGGATTTCAGCGCCTTGTCATAGGCCTTGATCGCATCGTCCAGCTTGCCGGCGCGGGCCAGCGCATTGGCCTGATTGTAGGCGCCGTTCGGCAGCCGGCCGAAGGCTTCGGCGGCCTTCTCATACTCGCCGTTCTTGTAGAGCGACGTGGCCTGCCAGTCCGGGTTCTGAAAGCTCTGGGCCGCGCCGGAATAGTCCTTGCGGTCGAAGGCGCTGGCGCCCTGCTGGTCCGGCGTCTGCCAGAGATCCCGCCAGCGCTGCTCGAATGGGGGCGCGGTGCTGTCCTGCGCCCGCGCATCGCGCGGCGCGCCGCCTGTCGCCAGCACTGCCAGCAACAGTGCGGCGATCCAGCCGCGCCGGAAGGCGAGGGGGGCGAGCGCGATGGCCAGCACCAGAACGAGCCACGGTCCCATGTCCACCCATTGATCGGCCGAGAGGCCCGCGTCCTGCGGGTTGGTGCGGGCGGTCCCGGGCAGAGCATCGGCGAAGATGGTGTCGAGATCGCGGTCGCCTGCGGTAAGCGGCGTGAAACGGCCGTGGCCGGCGGCGGCCAGATCGCGCAGGCCGGCGGCATCGAGGCTGGTGGTCAGAACGGTGCCGTCGCGCCCGTCCAGCTTGCGGCCGTCGAAGGCCAGCAGCGGCACCGGCGTCTCGCCGCCGAGGCCGATGACATTCACGCTATAGCCGGCTGCGGCCGCAGTCGCGGCGGCGGCGCGGGTCTGCTCCGGCCGGTCGCCCAGCCCATCGGTGAGCAGCACGATGCGGCCGGTGGGGGAGCCGGTGTTCTTCAAAAGCTCCACCGCTTGCCGGATGGCGGCGTCCGGCCGGTTGTCCATCACCGGCATCAGGTCGGTGGCGATCTCGGGCAGCATCTGCTCGACGACGCGCGCATCCTCGGTGAGGGGCGCGGCGACGAAGGGCGCGTCGGCGAAGATGACGAGCGCCACCTGTCCGCCGCGCATGCGGTTGAGGATGTCGGCCACCTTGTGCCGGGCCGCCGTGATGCGGTTCGGGCTCTGGTCGGTGGCGTTCATGGACTGGGCGAGGCTGAGCACCACCACGGTGGGGTCGATGCGATCGGAGGCCGGCTGCGGCAGTTTTTGCCATGTGGGGCCAGCCATGGCGATGCTGGCGAGGGCCACGGCCAGGAACAGCAGCGGCACGGGCCAGCGCTTGGCGGAGCCGCGATCCTTCAGCGCGAGCGCGCGCAGGAGATGGGCGTCCACAAGTCCGATCCACGCGCTGCGCCCCTTGCCCATGCGATGCCACAGCAGCCCACAGAGCAGCAGCGCAGGCACCATTGCCAGCATCCAGAGCGGGCGCAGGAGATGGAAATCGGCGGGCAGGATGGCGGCGAGGGCTGCGGGCATCATGGCCGTGCGCCCTCCGCTTGCGGGGGCTCGGGCTGCGGAGCGGTGGACCGCACGCGGCGCGGCAGCAGCAGCGCGAAGCCGAACAGGCCGGCAAGCCCCAGCGCCGCTCCCAATGGCCAGAAGAACAGCGCCACCGTGGGGCTGAGATAGAGCGGATCGCCGGCCGTGGGCTCCATGCGGTCGATGTCGTTATAGATGGCCGCCAGCCCCGCCGCGTCACGGGCGCGGAAATAGCGGCCGCCGGTCATTTCGGCGATCTTGTTGAGCGTCTCTTCATCCAGCTCGCTGGTGGCGTTCACCATGCGCTGGCCGATGGCGAAGCCGTCCGCGCCGACGCCGATGGTATAGATCTTCACCCCGTCCGCCTTGGCCAGCTCGGCGGCCTGCACCGGGTCGAGCACGCCGGAATTGTTGGCGCCATCGGTAAGCAGCACCAGCACGCGCTGTTCCTTCGGCCGCGTGCGCAGCGTCTTCACCGCAAGCGCGATGGCGTCGCCGATGGCGGTTTCCTGCCCGGTGAGGCCGATGACCGAGGTGCGCAGCAGATCGCGCACCACATTGCGGTCGAAGGTGAGCGGGGCCTGCACATAGGCGCGGGTGGAGAACAGGATCAGCCCCACCCGGTCGCCCCTGCGCCGGGCGATGAAGTCATCGGCCACGCCCTTCACCACGGTCAGGCGGTCCACGGGAATGCCGCCGCGCGCCAGATCCTGCCGCTGCATGGAGCCGGAGAGGTCCACCGCCATCATCAGGTCGCGGCCTTCCACCGGCACCGGCACGGGCTTGCCCATCCAGGCCGGGCGCATGGCGGCGAGGACCAGCAGCAGCCAGATGACGCTCATGAGCGCGAGGCGCACGAGGCGCTTGCGCCGCCCGCCATCCGAGACGAGCCCGACGCCGGCGATCTCGCGATAAAAGGGCAGGCGGAGCGCGCCCGCGCGCGTCTTCGGCGCGGCGGGCATCAGCAGACGCACCAGAAGGGGCAGGGGCAGGAGAGCGGCAGCCCAGAGCCACTGGAACTCGATCATGCGTTGCCCCGGATCCAGCGCTTCAGCGCGCGCACCAGCCTGTCCCGCTCCATGGCACGGGCGGCGGGCGCGGTGGGCGGCAGATAGGGCGCGGCGGCGAGGAAGCGGCTGATGTCGTCCGGCAGGCCGGCCTTGCCTTTGCCGAGGAAGGACTGCCAGTCGTCGCCGGTCAGTACGGCGGCGGCAGGGGAGTGGGCGCGGGTCACGAGGATGCGGCGCACCAGCAAGGCGGCGGCGGCGCCGACCGCGCGGGAGTCCTGATAGCGCGCGGTGTCCTTCGCGATGGCCTCCAGCTCGCGCATGGCGCGATAGGCGAGCGTCTGCCGCCGCCGCCATTCGAGGATGGCAGCCAGCAGGGCGGCCAGCAGGATGATGGCCAGCAGCCCCCACCAGCCGGGGGCGGGCGGCCAGAAGGACACCGCCTGCGGCAGATGGATATCGCGCAGCGCCAGCAGCGGATCGCCCGCGCCGGGATCGAGCCGCAGGCCGGGGGCGTTGGTGGGCACGCTGTCGGGGGCGGGGGTATCCGTCATGCGCTTGCGCCCTTCGGCCGGCGGGCGAGGCGCTCGGGATGGAGAAGGTCGGCGGGGTCTTCGCCGGTGCGGATGGGCACGAAGCCCATGCCCCGCTGCCGGGCGAGCGCCGCCACCATGTGCCGGCGGGCGGCAAAGCGGCGGGCATAGGCGGCGCGCACCGCCTCGCTGTCGGCGTCCAGCATCGCTACCGCGCTGCCGTCGCTCACCGGATAGGCGCCGTGCGCGGGCGTGTGAGCCTCCAGCGCGTCATAGATGAAGACGTTGGTGACGTGGGCGTGCAGCGACAGGCGGTTCAGCTCGCGCGCGGCGGCGGCGTCGAAATCGTGGAAGTCGCTGACGATGAACACCAGCGTGCCCGGCCGCGAGACGAGGCGCAGGCGGCCGATGGCCTCGGCCAGCGGGGGCTCCGATCCGGCCATGGGCTCGCGGCCGAAGCCGTCCTGTGTTGCTTCCGCGACGGCTCGCACGAAGCCCAGCACCCGGCTGCGGGCGCGCTGCGGCGGAAAAGCGTGGGCGCCGGTGGGGGAGAGCACCACGCCGCCCACGCGGTCGCCGCCATCCATGGAGGTCCAGGCCAGCACGGCGGCGGCCTTGGCGGCGAGCACGGACTTGAAGGTGTCGCGGGTGCCGAAGCGCATGAAGCTGCGCGCGTCCATGAGGATGAGGACGGGGCGCTCGCGCTCCTCCTGAAACAGCTTGGTATGGGTGCGGCCGGTGCGGGCGGTCACGCGCCAGTCGATGGTGCGGATGTCGTCGCCGGGCTGATAGGCGCGCACCTCGTCGAATTCCATGCCGCGCCCCTTGAAGGGCGAGCGATAGCCGCCGTTCTGCTGGGTCTTCACCCGGCCACGGGAGGCAAAGCCGTCGCGGCCGCCGGGGCGCACGGCGATAAGCTCGTCGAGCCGGGCGACGAGGCCATAGAAATCGGAGCTGGCGAAGTCCGGGTTGGGCATATGAGGTCTGTGCGGGTCGGGTTCTGGCGGCTGTTACGTCAGGCCACGGGCACCCGGCCGATGAGCGTATCGAGGAACAGGTCCGTCGTCATGCCGTCCGCCTGGGCCTCGAAGTTGAGCAGGATGCGGTGACGCAGCACCGGCTTGACGATGGCCTGCACGTCCTCGGGCACCACATAGTCCCGGCCGCGCAGCCAGGCGAAGGCGCGGGCGCTGCGGTCGAGCGAGATGGTGCCGCGCGGGCTGGCGCCGAAAGAGATGACGCCCGCCAGATCCTTGCCGTACAGCTCCGGATTACGGGTGGCGAAGACGAATTGCAGCAGATACTCCTCCACCGCTTCCGACATGTAGGTGGCGAGTGCCTGCCGGCGTGCGCCGAAGATGGTGGACTGGCTGACGCGCTCGCCGAACGCCACCACCTCGCCCTGCGCCTCGCCACGCACGAGGCGCAGGATGGCGCGCTCGGCGGCGATGTCGGGATAGTCCAGCTTCACATGCAGCAGGAAGCGGTCGAGCTGGGCCTCGGGCAAAGGATAGGTGCCCTCCTGCTCGATGGGGTTCTGGGTCGCCATGACGAGGAACAGCTTGGGCAGCGCATAGGTGGCCCCGCCCACCGTCACCTGCCGCTCGGCCATGGCTTCCAGCAGCGCCGCCTGCACCTTGGCGGGGGCGCGGTTGATCTCGTCCGCGAGGATGAAATTGTGGAACACCGGCCCCGCCTGGAAGCGGAAGGAGCCATCCTCGGGGCGGTAGATGTCCGTGCCGGTGAGGTCGGAGGGCAGCAGGTCCGGGGTGAACTGGATGCGCTGCTCGTCGCAGTCGATGGCCTTGGCCAGCGCCTTGATGGCCTTGGTCTTGGCAAGGCCCGGCGCGCCTTCCACCAGCAGATGGCCATCGGCCAGCACCGCCACCAACAGCAGGTCCACGAAGGCCGGCTGGCCGAGGATGGAGGCGTTCATATAGTCGGCGAGGCGGTGGAAGGCCCTGCGGTAGCCGTCATGTGCCTGCGCGGACTGGGCCTGCGCATTTGCGGCCATGGCGAGGGCGTCGGGGGTCACGGTCATTCCAGAAATCGTTCCAGTTCGGGCATCCACCTGCGCCCTCTATACCTCAGAGGCAGGTCGCACTGGAAATGTTCTCTGGCCGCAATCACGCAGCCGTGGCCCACGCCCGGTCAGGATTGCGTATGACGCCTGCCGGAGGTGCGCGAGGCAGGGCTGAACCCTACTTGGGTAATGCTGAATTCAGCCGGAGCACGCATGGCGTGGCTGCATCGGCCGGGCTCAAGCATCCGCTCGCATTGGCATTGCGCCTTTCGCCAACAGATAAATATCTTCATTATAATAATTAAAAGTAATGCATATTGATGTTTTCTCTGGGGCACGCTTAGCATGCGTTGAATTGGTGGGCGCTTCGACAGGTCCAGCGTCGTCCCTGTTGGAAACGGCATGCAGTCCGAAAGTCTGACCCATATCCTTTCGCAGACCTTCCGGAGCGAGAAGGGACGCCTCGTCCGTCTCGTGCAGCGGATCGTGGGCAATCGCGCCACGGCGGAAGAGCTGGTGCAGGACGCCTTCCTCAATCTGATGAAAGCCGATGGCGTGGACCGCGCGCCCGCCTATCTGGCGCGGGCGGCGCGCAATCTCGCCTTCAATCATCTGCGCCATCTCCGGCAGGGGGTGGAGCTGGATGTGGGCGAGGCGGCACGCGACAGCGTGGCCGATGCCGCCCCCTCGCCGGAGGAGATCGCCCTCTATCGCAGCGAGCTTCGGCGGCTGCTGGAGGCGGTCGCCGCCTTGCCGCCCCGGCGTAGGGAGGTATTCGTGCTGCACAAGTTCGAGGGCCTGTCTTATGACGCGGTGGCGGCGCGCATGGGCATCGCGCGCAATACGGTCATGGTGCAGATGGTGAATGCCCTGGCCGATCTCGACCGCGCGCTCGGCGCGGATACGCTGTTCACGGAGTGGTGAGCGGGTAATTCTCAATCCAGCCCCACGGGTCTAACCCATGAGGACGCCGCTTCCGCCGCTCACATGGCCGTTCGAGGACTTGCAGGTGCCACCCGCCGAGCCCATGCCGCCCGCTGCATCCGCCCCGTCCGGGCCGGAGGAACCATCCGCGCTTTCGCCTGTGCAGCAGGAAGCGCTGGGCTGGTTCGTGCGCCTGCGCGACGAGGCGGCGACCCCGGCCGATCATGCGGCCTTTGCCGCCTGGCTGGCGCAGGGGCCGGACCATGCCGTCGCCTTCCAGCGCGCCGAGCGACTGTGGCAGCGCTTCGATCTGCTTGATGACACCATGCGGGAGGGCCGCCGGCAACGCCGCCCCAGCCGTCGCGCGGTGCTCTCCGGCGCGGCCGGCCTGCTGCTGGCGGGTGGGGGCCTGTGGTGGGCCTCGCGGCCGGGCCGGTTCGCCGACTATGCCACCGATGTGGGCCAGCGGCGCAGCTTCGCGCTGCCGGACGGCTCGCAGGTGGAACTGGGCGCCTATAGCGCGCTGGATGTCGCCTTCGGTTCGGATCTCCGACGGGTGACGCTGCATTATGGCGAAGCCTATTTCACGGTCACGGAAGAGGCCGCACGTCCCTTCGTGGTGGAGGCCGGGCCGGGCCGCACACGGGCGCTGGGCACGCGCTTCGACGTGAAGCGCCTCGATGGCCATGTCACCGTGGCGGTGGACGAGCATGCGGTGGAGGTCCGTGTCGGAGGCGGTGCGCCGGTGGCGCTCGAGACCGGCTATCAGGTGAGCTACGACCGCGACGGCGTAGGGGCCGTGACCGCCGCCGACGCAGAGACCGTGCAGGCCTGGCGGCGCGACCGGCTGGTGTTCGCCGATGTGCCGCTGCGACGGGTGCTGGCCGAACTGGAGCGCTACCGGCGCGGCTCCATCCTGCTGGCGGATCAGCGTCTGGGCGACATTCCCGTCACCGCCGTGTTCGATGCCCGGCAGAGCGATCAGGCGCTGCGCTCGCTTGCCGATACGCTCCAGCTATCCATGGTCGGCGCGCCGGGCTTCGTCACCGTCATCCTGTCGGGCGGCTGAAAAAATCCGCATGCCCATAATGCTCCCCCGCCTGCCGGGTGTCGGGAAAACATGAGGCCCGTGATGCGGGCCGGTTGTTTCATCGGATTGGCAGAGGTGGGGATATGACGCGCGCGGCGGCTGGAACGGCATTCGGCAGCAACGGCACCCGGAGCAAGGCGCGTATGCGTGCGCTGCTGGTGTCCACCGTGCTGGCGGCGGCCCCGTTCGCGGTTCTGCCGCAGATGGCGGCGGCGCAGGTGGCGCGCCCGTCCGAGATCGCCTTCAACCTGCCGGCCCAGCCGCTCTCGCAGGCGCTGCTGCAATTCTCCCGCGTGGCCGGCGTGGAGCTGTTCCTCAATGCCGACCTCGTGCGCGGCAAATCCTCTCCCGCCGTGGTGGGCAGCATGAGCCGCGAGCAGGCAATGGCGCGGCTGCTGGCGGGCAGTGGGCTGACCTATCGCTTCACCAATAATTCCGTCTCCATTCAGGCCCCGGCGCGCGGCGGGGCGGTCGATTCCGGTGGCGGCATCCTGCTCGATACGGTGGACGTGCAGGGCGCGCAGCAGACGGCGCTCGGCCCGGTGGACGGTTATGTGGCGCTGGTGAGCATGGCCGGCACCAAGACCGACACGCCGCTTGTGGACGTGCCGCAGTCCATCTCCGTGGTGACGGCCGACCAAATCCAGGATCAGGGCGCGCAGAACCTCGTGCAGGCGCTGCGCTACACGCCCGGCGTCTTCGTCGAGCCCAATGGCGAGAGCGCGCATTATGACGACATGCGCATCCGCGGCTTCGATCCGCTGAAATATCTCGACGGCATGCCGCTGCCGCTGCTCCAGTTCTACGGCTCCCCGCGCATCGAGGTGTACGGTCTGGAGCGGGTGGAGGTGATCAAGGGGCCGGCCTCGGCGCTCTATGGCGAAAGCTCGCCCGGCGGCCTCATCAACATGATCAGCAAGCGGCCGACCGCGGAGACGATCCGCGAGATCGAATTGCAGACCGGCAGCTTCGACCGCATTCAGGGTGCCTTCGACGTGGGCGGGGCGGTCAATGACAGCAAGACCCTGCTGGTGCGCCTGACCGGTCTCGCCCGCGATGCCGGCACGCAGGTGAACGACACCAAGGACGAACGCCTCTTCCTCGCGCCCTCCTTCACGCTGAAGGCGTCCGAGGACACGACGCTGACCGTGCTCGCCCAGTATGGCCGCGACGAGGGCACCTATCCGCAGGCCTTCCTGCCGGCGCAGGGCACGCTGTTCCCGAACCCCTACGGGCGCCTGCCGCGCTCCACCTATCTCGGCGACCCCGCCTTCGACAATTATTCGCGCGAACAGTGGATGGTGGGTTACGAGTTCAACCATCGCTTCAACGATGTGTGGAGCTTCGAGCAGAAGGCCCGCTACGCCCATGTGACGGCGGATGTGAGCGCCACCCGCTCGGAAGGCGTGCAGAGCAATCTCTTCATGGTGGACCGCAGCGCCTTCATCATGGGGGCGGACGCTGGCACCTTCACCATGACCAATCTCGCCAGGGCCGAGTTCGCCACCGGCGCGCTCCGGCACGAGATGCTGTTCGGCCTCGACTATCTGCGCACCTCCGGCGACTTCAACATGAAGGTGGCGCTGGCACCCGCCGTGAACATGTATGCGCCGCCCGTTTCCGTGCCCATCGGGCCCTTCTTCAACCGCACCGACAATTCGCAGACGCAGACGGCCTGGGGCGTCTATGTGCAGGACCAGATCTCGTTCGACCGCTTCATCCTGACTGTCTCGGGCCGGCAGGACTGGGCCAGCATGGACACCACCGACTGGCTGGCCGAAACCAGCTCCAGCCAGAACGACAGCGACTTCACCTATCGCGCCGGGCTGACCTACAAGTTCGACAACGGGATCGCGCCCTACATTTCCTATGCCACCTCGTTCCAGCCCGTGATGGGCTTCGACGCCGATGGCAACGGCCTCAAGCCGACCACGGGCGACCAGATCGAGGCCGGCGTGAAGTATCAGCCGCCGGGCATGGACGCGCTGTTCACGGCGGCGGTTTTCCAGATCCATCAGGACAATGTGGTGACGACGGATCCCGTCACCTTCATCTCCTCGCAGATCGGCAAGGTGGAGGTGAAGGGACTTGAGCTGGAGGCCAAGGGCAAGCTGAACGCCAATTGGGAGTTCACTGCCGGCTATTCTTATGTGGACAGCGAGACCACGGAGAGTTCCAATCCTTATGAAGTGGGACGTCCGGCGCCTTACACGCCCGAGAACCAGGGCTCAGTTTGGATTAAATACAACTTCACTCAGCCCCAGCTGGCCGGCCTTTCGGTGGCCGGGGGCGTGCGGTATGTTGGCTCGACTTATTCGGAAATTTCGAGCGTGGACCCGATCAAGGTTCCCGGATATTCACTGGTCGACGCGGCGGTGTACTACGACTTCGGAGCGCTTTCCACGCAGCTTCAGGGGGCGAAGTTCGCGCTGAATGTGAGCAACCTGTTCGACAAATACTATCTGACCTATTGCTACGGCGCGCCTTACTGCGCGCTCGGCTCGGGTCGCACGGTGTTGGCGACACTATCCTACAAGTGGTGATGCTGGAGCGCACGCAAACCCCGCCCAAGGAACCCACACGGGAACCTGCAAAGCATGCAAAGCCCGGCAAGTCCGGGCTTTCTCCACGTGGGCTCAAGGCATGGCAGGTGGTGCACACCTGGACCAGCCTGATCTCCACCGTGTTCATGCTGCTGCTCTGCCTCACCGGGCTGCCGCTCATCTTCCATCACGAGATCGACCACATGCTCGGGCAGGAGGCGGAAGCGCCCGACCTGCCGGCGGGCACGCCGCATCTGAGCCTCGACCGCATCATCACCAACGGTCTCGCGCCCAATTCCACCGAGCAGGTGCGCTATGTGGTGTTCGATGATGACGATGCCAATCTCGTCCATCTCCTCATCGCCGCCACCAAGGACGCGCCGGACGAGGACAACCGCTTCGCCACGCTGGATGCCCGCACGGGTGAGGTGCTGCGCGCGCCCGACCGGAGCCTGACCTTCACCGGCCTCATGCTGCGCCTGCATACGGACCTGTTCGCCGGGCTGCCCGGCATGCTGTTCCTCGGCCTGATGGGCCTGCTGATGGTGGTGGCCATCGTTTCCGGCGTGGTGCTCTATGCGCCCTTCATGCGGCGGCTGGAGTTCGGCACCGTGCGCAAGGGCCGCTCGCCGCGCCTGCGCTGGCTTGACCTGCACAATCTGCTCGGCATCGTCACCGTGTGCTGGCTCACCGTCGTGGGCTTCACCGGCGTCATCAATACGTGGTCGCAGCTGGTGCTGATGGTCTGGCAGCAGGACCAGCTGGCTGAGATGGTGGCGCCCTATCGCGACATGCCGCCGCTGACCCGTCTCGGCCCCGTGCAGCCTGCGCTCGACACCGCGAAGCAGGCGGTGCCGGACATGCACGCCTCCTTCATCGCCTTTCCGGGCACGCCCTTCACCAGCGCGCACCATTATGCGGTGTTCATGAAGGGCGACACCACGCTGACCTCGCGCCTGATCCGCCCGGCGCTGATCGATGCGGAGAGCGGCAAGCTGACCGACTCGCGCGTGCTGCCCTGGTACGTGACGGCGCTGCTCGTCTCCCAGCCGCTGCATTTCGGTGATTATGGCGGCATGCCGCTGAAGATCATCTGGGCGGTGCTGGACGTGGCCGCCATCGTGGTGCTCGGCAGCGGCCTTTATCTCTGGATCGCCCGCCGTCGCGGCGCGCACGGGCGAAAGGCGTAAGCCATGAGTGCGCGTGATCTTTCCATGTCCCGCATCTTCGCCATCCCGACCCTGCTGGCGGTACTGACCGCCATCGGCCTTCTGGCCGGGCTGCTGGGCGAGGGCCCGTGGAAGTGGGTGTGCTGGGCCGGTGTGGGCATCCCCGCCGCCGTTCTCCTCTGGTACGTCTGGCGCGCCGACCGCTGAGGGCGCGTGCGGAACCCGTCCGACGCGATCGGCGGTGCCTTTGGTTCGTGCAGACATTCGTCTCCGCCCCGGCCGTGCCTTCTCCCTCCGGCAGGCGGGAGAAGGGGATCTCCCGCCTGCATTTCTGGCGTGCCCATTGCGGGGAGCCCGCCAGGCCCCCTCTCCAGACTGCGGGGAAGGGGTGGGGAGGACAGCAGCCGATCGGCTTTGGTGGCGCTGAAGGCGGACGCGCCCTTGCGGGCCGGCGTCCTCAATAGGATTTGGGCTGCCCGAGCACCTTCTCGGCGATGAAGGAGAGAATGAGCTGCTCGCTCACCGGCGCCAGCCGCGTGACCAGCACCTCGCGCAGCAGCCGCTCCACCTGATATTCCTTGGCATAGCCCATGCCGCCATGGGTCATCACCGCCTGCAGGCAGGCATCATAGCCCGCGCGCGCACCGAGGAATTTCGCCGAATTGGCTTCTGCGCCGCACGGTCTGCCGGTGTCGTAGAGCGTCGCGGCCTTCATCGCCATCAGCCATGCGGCTTCCAGCGCGATCCAGCGCTCGGCCAGCGGATGCTGGATGCCCTGGTTCTGGCCGATGGGACGGCCGAAGACGTTGCGCTCCCGCGCATAGCGCGCCGCGCGGCCGAGCGCGTCCTGGCCGATGCCGATGGCCTCCACCGCAATGAGCACACGCTCAGGGTTGAGGCTGTCGAGCAGATAGGTGAAGCCCTTGCCCTCCTCGCCCACCCGGTCTTCCTCGGGGATGAACACGTCGTCGATGAACACCATGTTGGAATCCACCGCTGCGCGCCCGTGCTTGGGGATGCGCTGCACCTCGAAGCGGGTGCGGTCGAGGTCGGTGTAGAAGATGGTAATGCCGTCCGTGGGGCGCTTGGCGTCGGCCTTGGCGGTGGTGCGCGTCAGCAGCAGAATCTTGTTCGCCACCTTTGCGGTGGAGGTCCAGATCTTGCGGCCCGAGACGCGATAGCCGCCCTCCACCTTCTTCGCGAAGGTGGTGATGCTGGTGGTGTCGAGGCCTGCATTGGGCTCGGTGATGCCGAAGCACACCTGATCCTCGCCGGCCACCAGTCGGGGCACCCAGCGGGCCTTCTGCTCCGGCGTGCCGTGCACCACGATGGGGTGGGGGCCGAACATGTTGATGTGGATGGACGAGGTGGCCGCCATGGCGCCGCCGTGGCTGGCCACCGTGTGCATGACGAGGGCGGCCTCGGTGACGCCGAGGCCGGCGCCGCCATATTCCTCGGGCATGGTGACGCCCAGCCAGCCGTCCGCCGCCATGGCCTTGTGAAATTCATGCGGAAAGCGCGCCTCGCGCTCGCATTCCGCCCAGTATTCGTCGTCGAAGCGCTTGCACACGGCGGAGACCCCGTCGCAGAGGGCGCGCTGGTCGTCATTCAGTTCGATCATGCGTTGAGCTTTCGGTCATGATGAAGCAGGTCTGTCAGGCTCGTGATGGGCGGTGAAACAACAGAACATCGTCATGCCCGGACCTGATCCGGGCATCCACGTCCCAACGCCTGAAGAACCGTGAACGCTTTGGCGAAACGGCCGCCGCATACCTGAGTTTCGCACCGCCCACCGTCGGCCCGACATGGATCCCCGGATCAGGCCCGGGGATGACGATCCTGCGCGGCAGGGCGGTTGAACGGCGCATGTCGCCCGGCGCTAGAAGGCCGTCTTGTCCGCGCCCTTCAGGCCCAGCATGGCGCGGGCATCGTCAGGACTTGCGACCTCAAGGGAGAGTTCGGTGAGGATGCGCTTCATCTTCTCCACCTGCTCGGCATTGGAGCGGGCCATCACGCCCTTGCCGAGGTGGAGCGAGTCCTCCAGCCCCACGCGCACGCAGCCGCCGAGGATGGCGCCCATGGTGACGAGGCGGGTCTGGTGCCGCCCGGCTCCCAGAACGGAGAGGATGTAGTCGCTGCCGAACAGGCCGTCGGCCACGCGCTTCATATGCATGAGGTTTTCCGCGTCCGGGCCGATGCCGCCGAGCACGCCGAAGATGCACTGCACGAGGAAGGGGGGCTTGATCAGCTTCTGATCAACAGCCCAGGCCAGATTGTAGAGGTGGCCCACGTCGTAGCATTCGAACTCGAAGCGGGTGCCGTGGGCGCTGAGTTCCCCGATGCCGCGCTCGATCTGGGCGAAGGTGTTCGACAGGATGAAATCCCGCGTCATCTCCAGATAGCCCTTCTCCCAGGGCTGCTTGAAGGCCTTCATCTTCTCGGCGGCGGGAAACAGGCCGAAGTTCAGCGAGCCCATGTTCATGGAGGCCAGCTCGGGCTTCAGCGTGTTGGCGGCCAGCAGGCGCTGGTCGAGGCTCATGCCCAGCCCACCCCCGGTGGTGATGTTCACCACCGCATCGCAGCCATCCTTGATGCGCGGCAGGAAGCGCATGTAATCGGCGGGATCGGAGGAGGGCGCGCCATCCGCCTCGTTGCGGGCGTGCAGATGCAGGATTGCCGCGCCCGCCTTCGCCGCCGCGATCGCCTGCTCGGCGATCTGGTCGGCATTGACGGGCAGGGCATCCGACATGCTCGGCGTATGGATCGAACCGGTGATCGCGCAGCTGATGATCACTTTGTCAATGCGCTTCATGAGACTGGCTCCGGATGTGCGAGTGGATCGGGCAGGGGAGCAGAGCCCCTACGGCGTCAGCACCATGCGGCCGAGATCATGGTGCCCTCCCACAGGTGCGCGTCGCTGTGGCAGGCGCCGGCCCCCGCACCTTGAGCAGAACCTCCGTTCCCGTGGGCTCTGGCCGTACCGTCTCGCGGGCGGCGAGGTTCTGACCGAAGCCGGTCGGCTGATAGCAGCGCATCATTGCTCGCATGGTCGTCCTCCTCCGACGGCGTTCTTCGGGCGCTGGGGCCACGCTCGTCCCTCCAATGCGTAGCGCTCGGCGCTCAAACCGTCAAATGGTTTGACCATTTAGGGGCGGCTTGGTAGTCCTGTGAAAAATAGGACGCCTGCAAACCGGCCGGGCCTCGACGCCTGCGCCGGAGACAAAGATAAGCCGGGAGGGAACCATGTCACCGAACACAATCGGACGACGACGCCTGCCTTGCCGTCTGCGGGGGCTGCTTTCAGCGCTCACCGCCTGTAGCCCGAACGGCATCCACGGGGCGGGCCCGGCGGTCTGCCCGCTGGTCAAGCTGTAGTGGCATTCGGCGCGCGCGTGATCTCGCGGCGCGCGCTTCTCTCCCCATGCAAGGATAAGCCGATGATCAACCGCCAATGGCTTCTCGCTTCCCATCCGCAGGGGCAGGCCACTCTCGACACCTGGCGCCTCGCCGAAGCGCCCGTGCCCCAGCCGGGGCCGGGCCAGATTCTGGTCCGGACGCAGTGGCTCTCCCTCGATCCCTACATGCGCGGCCGCATCAGTCCGTCCACCAACTACACCAAGGGCGTCGGCATAGGCGAGGTGATGCAGGGGGGCGGCGTCGGCGAGGTGGTGGCCTCCAACCACGACGACTGGAAGCCCGGCGACATCGCCGAGGCCATGGGCTTCGGCTGGCAGGAATATGCGGTGCTGAGCCCCGATCTGCCGGGCGCCGCGCGGGTCAACAAAGTGAACACCGCCCTTGCCCCGCCGCAGGCCATGCTGTCGTGGCTCGGTATGCCGGGGCTCACCGCCTATATTGGCCTGTTCGAGATCGGCCGGCCGAAGCCCGGCGACACGCTGGTGGTGTCCGCGGCTTCCGGGGCCGTGGGGCAACTGGTGGGGCAGATCGCCAGGCTATGCGGCGCGCGCGTGATCGGCATCGCCGGTTCCGACGACAAGCTGGCCTGGTGCCGCGAGATCGGCTTCGACGCCACGCTCAACTACAAGACCGAGACCGATCTCAGGGGCGCCATCGCCGCGCTGGCGCCGGGCGGCGTGGACGTGTTCTTCGACAATACCGGCGGCCCCATCCATGATGCGGTGCTCAACAATCTGGCGGTGGGTGCGCGGGTGGTCATCTGTGGCCGGATCGCGCTCGCCAATGATTTCGACGGGGAGGACATCGGCCTGCGCGCGTCATCGCGGCTCATCGTCACCCGCTCGCTGGTGCAGGGTTTCATCGCCTTCGACTGGTGGCACCGCCGCCCGGAGGCCATGGCGCGCCTCGCGGCATGGCACCGCGATGGCAAGCTGATCACCCGCGAGGACATTCTGGATGGCTTCGAGCGCATGCCGGAAGCGTTCCTGCGCATGATGTCGGGTGGCAATATGGGCAAGCAGCTCGTAAGACTGGGCGGCTGACCGGCGCGCTCCGGAACGGGCGGGAAGCCCTGCGCGCGATTTGCTCTTACCTTTGTATCTTATAGAGCCTATGCTCAGGGTTTCACCATACGGACCAGGATACTATGACCAAGCCGGATCGGACGCCGGAGCCCATGGTTGGGCGCATCTCCGTCCCGAAATCCTATGAGGTTCTGGCGGACAAGCTGCGCCAGACCATTCTCGACGGTTCGCTGAAGGAAGGCATGCGCCTGCCCACCGAGCGCGAACTGGTCAGCCAGTCGGGACTGAGCCGGGGTTCCGTGCGCGAGGCTTTACGCAAGCTGGAAGTCGAGGGGCTGGTGAAGACGAAGCTCGGCCGCAGCGGCGGCAACATCGTCTCAAAGCCCGGTCCTGAATCCATGGCTCACGTCATCACCCAGTTCGTGCGCGGCCGGCGGCTGTCGCTGCGCTCGCTGCAGGAAACCCGCGAGGCGCTGGAGCCCGGCATCGCACGCCTCGCCGCCGAGCATCGCACCGCCGCCGAGGTGGCGCGGTTGCGCGAGCTGAATGCGGAAATGGCTGATGCCATCGATGACAGCAGCCGCTTCGCGGCCGTCAATGTGGCCTGGCATACGGCAGTGGCCACGGCCAGCCACAACGATCTGCTCGTCGCCTTCCTGTTCTCCATCTCCGATGATGTGCTCGTCGTCACCATCAGCGAGGAGTACGACACGCCGGACTTGCGGCGGGAGGTGCTCAAGGCGCACGAGCGGATCATCGTCGCCATTGAGGCGGGCGATGGCGATGCGGCCTTCCGGCGCATGCAGCGGCACGTGCAGGCCACCCGCGCCCGGACGCGGGCGCGGGAAGCGAGCGAGGAGAGCGAAGCCTAGGGCATGTCCGGCTTTGATTGCTCCGCAATCCGAGCGACAAGACGTTCTCTATCAATGAGTTGGAGCCTTCAGCCCTCATTCCTCGCCAGCGGCGGCCAGAATGGACCGGGCGAGCTTGAGATGCGGGATGTCGTACATCTTGCCGTCGATGCCCACCGTGCCGATGCCGGGATCGGCATCGAAAGCGGCAGCGATGCGCCGGGCCTGCGCCACATCGTCCGCTGACGGGGAGAAGCAGCGGTTGATGGTCTCCACCTGATCGGGGTGGATGGCGACGCGGCCGGTGAAGCCGTCGCGCTGGGAGAGCCGGCAATCCGCCTCCAGCCCGGCCGGATTGCGGAAATCGGCATAAAGCGTGTCGATGCGGGCCACTTCGGCAGCGGCGGCGGCGAACAGGCACATGGTGCGGGCCACCCGGTAGGGCTGCGTCCAGTCTCCATCGGGCTGCTTGTTGGTGCTGGAGCCCACCACGGCGCCCAGATCCTCCGCTCCCCATGTGAGCCCGGCGAGGCGCTCGTGAGCGGGCGCATAGCTGCCGAGATTGAACATGGCCACCGGCGTCTCGGTGGCCACCACGATGATCTTCACCGTGCCGCGCGCCATGCCGCTGCGGGTCTCCAGCGCATCGAGATAATGGCCGATCCGCGCGATGTCGGCCGCGCCATTGGCCTTGGGCACCATGATGCCATCGAGGCCCGGCAGCACGACGGCGGAGAGATCTTCCAGCGTCAGGCCGGTGTCCAGCGCATTGACCCGCACCCAGAAGCGCCAGGGGCGCGGGCCGTCCGCCGCCAGCATCTCCTGCACCATCCCCCGCGCCACCGGCTTGCGGGCCGGTGCCACCGCATCCTCCAGATCGAGGATCAGGCCATCGGCGCCGCTGGTCTGGGCCTTGGCGAATTTCCGCTCGCTGTCGGCGGGGACGAAGAGCAATGAACGCAGCCGCATGGGATGGCCTCCTCTGAGTATCCGTCGTTAGCGCGGCTGAGTATCAATCGTCAAATGGTTTGACCATTTCCATTTTTGCGCTAGCCTCACGATAAATGCAGGCCATCAATGGTCGCGATCGGGAGGGAAAGCCGAAACGGACGCAAGCCGGATGCCGCAGGGCCGCGATCCGGATCGAGCCCGGCCATGACGCGCTGCCCTTGAACCGCAGGTGGCAGGCGCGCGACGCCGGAGATTTCTTCAAGGCGGATGCGCCGTTCGGTTTCAGAACCATCGCCATATCGATCGGGCGCGCATTATCGATACTCGGTTGCTCAATAATAAAATGCCAAGGGAGGACGGAATGAAGGGATGGACAGCGCGCGCGCTGCTGGTGGCAGCGGCGATGGTGTGTGGATTCGAGGCCGCCCATGCCGAGACGGATGCCTATCCCCAGCGTGCCGTCACGCTGGTGGTGCCCTTTCCCGCCGGCAGCGCCACGGATGCGGTGGCTCGCAAGGTGGGCGAGGGGCTCCAGAAGGCCTTGGGCCAGCCCTTCATCATCGACAACCGGGCGGGGGCGGGCGGCCTTATCGCCGTGCGCCATGTGATCACGGCGAAGCCAGACGGCTACACGCTGATGATCGCCACCAACACCACCCACGCGGCCAATCCGAGCATCTACAAGAGCCTGCCCTACGATCCGAAGAAGGATTTCACGCCGATCGGCGGCATCATCCGCATTCCCTATCTGGTGGCGGTGCGGGCGGATTCGCCGGCCAACACGCTGGCGGAATTCGTGCAGGTGGCGCGGGCGGCCAAGTCGCCGCTCTCATACGGCACCGGCAACACCGGCGGCCGCGCCTCCGGCGAACTGCTCAAGGCGCGCCTCGGCTTCGACATGATGGAAGTTCCCTATCGCGGCTCGCCGCAGGCAATCACCGATCTCATCGGCGGCCACATCGACGTCTGCTTTCCCGATCCGGCGAGCGCCCTCAGCCTGCTGCACGAGAAGAAGTTCAAGGTGCTGGCCGTCACCGGGCCGAAGCGGGTGCCGAGCCTGCCGGACGTGCCGACCGTGATGGAATCCGGCGCGCCGGATTACAGCATCGTGGCCTGGGTCGGCGCCTTCGCCCCCGCCGGCACGCCCCAGCCGATCGTCGAGAAGCTGAATGCCGCGATCAACGCCCAGCTGCGTGATCCGGCCATGGTGGAGTTCATCAACCAGATCGGCGCCGAGGTATTCGCCACGACGCCGGCCCGTCTGTCCTCCTATGTGGAGGAGGATACGCGGCGCTGGGCCGAGCTGGTGGAGCTGGCCAAAATCCCGCGCAAGTGAGCCCGCGAACAGGCGCGATGCGTCCAACCCCTTCGAACATGCGTCCGGCGCGGCGCGGGAGACGTTGTGTGTCCAAGCCTCTGACGGGTGTGAAAGTTCTGGATCTCAGCAAGGTGCTCGCCGGGCCGCTTTGCGCCCAGTATCTGGGCGAGATGGGGGCCGAGGTGATCAAGGTCGAGCCGGTCGGTGCGGGCGACGAGACGCGTGGCTGGCCGCCGTTCCGGGCATCCGGCCTTGGCGCTGTGTTCCTGAGCGCCAACCGCAACAAGCGCAGCATCGCCATCGACCTGAAGACGGAGCAGGGGCGGGCGGTCGTGCACCGCCTCGCGAAGGAAGCGGATATCGCCATCGAGAGCTTCAACACCGGCGTCGCCGAGCGTATCGGCATCGATGCCGCAACGCTCAGGGGGATCAACCCGCGCCTGATCCATTGCAGCATCTCCGGCTTCGGCCGTACCGGGCCGATGCGGAACGCGCCGGGCTATGATGTCATCCTGCAGGCTTTCTGCGGGGTGATGGGGCTGACCGGCGATGAGAGCGGCGGGCATATCCGCAGCCCCATCTCGCCCATCGACCAGATGACCGGCACCCATGCCCTCAGCGGCATTCTGGCCCGGCTCTACCAGCGGCAGGCGACGGGGGAGGGCGGCACCGTGAACGTCTCGCTCTACGACACCGCCATGGGTCTGCTCAGCTACAATCTCCAGACCTTCTGGGAAAAGGGCGTGCAGCCGGCCAAGTGCGGCTCCAGCCACGAGTCCCTGTGCCCTTATCAGGCGTTCGAGGCGGCTGACGGGCCGATCATGATCGGCGTCGCCAATGACAATCTGTGGCGCAAGTTCTGTGCGGCGGTGGGGCTCGGGTCGATCGTGGATCATCCCGACTTCCGCACCAATGCGGACCGGGTACGCAACCGGCCACAGACGCTGGCACATGTGCGGGGCGCGCTGGAGCAGAACACGGTGGCCCATTGGCACGAGGTGCTGTCCGCCGCGGGCATTCCCTGCTCGCCCATTAATTCGCTGGCCCAGCTTCTCGAGCATCCGCACACGCAGGCCAGCGGCATCGTGATGACCTATGAGCATCCCACCGGCGGCACGCTGAAGGGCATCGGCCAGCCGGTCCGCTTCGGCGGCGAAGCGAACCGGCCGGGGCGTCCGCCGCCCGATCTCGGTCAGCACACAGACGAGATCCTGGCCGAACTCGGCTTCTCCGATGCGGATATCACCAGCCTGCACGCCGCGCGCGCGGTGGGCTGAGCCACCGTACGTCAGTTGTTGAACAGAGAATCATTACAAGGGAGAGCGGCCATGGCCGGAGTGTATTTCGACGAACTGACGATCGGCCAGACCTTCCGGCACGAGATCCGCCGAACCATCACCGAGACCGACAATGTCTGGTTCAGTGCCATCACCCACAATCCGGCCCTGCTGCATCTGGACGAGGAATATTGCCGGACGCAGACCGAATTCGGCCAGCGCCTTGTCAACAGCGCCTTCACTCTGGGGCTGATGGTGGGCATCTCGGTGGGCGACACCACGCTGGGCACGGCCGTCGCCAATCTGGGCTGGGACGAGGTGCGCTTTCCCAAGCCGCTGTTCCACGGCGACACCATTCGCGTCGAGACCGAGGTGCTGGAGTTGCGCGACAGCCGCTCGCGCCCGGATGCGGGGATCGTCACCTTTCTGCACCGCGCCTTCAACCAGCGCGACGAGCTGGTGGCCCATTGCCGCCGATCCGGTCTCCAGCGCAAGCGCCCTGCGGCTTCAGTCGCCTGAGGACGTCTCGGACGCAGCAGAAAAAGGGCGACGCCGGAGCGTCGCCTTTATCGCCTCGTCCGCCTTGCGGATCGCTCAGCCCGGATCTGTCCATGGAGAGCGTGCTCGACCTACTGGCCTGCCCTATGGCCGGCTGGCGCGCCCAAGCAAGCATCAGGCCTTCTGCGGGGTGAAGTTTGCCGATCTGAAGGTGGGGCCAATCTATGCGCCCATCTGGGGAGAGGTGGTGGGGCATGCCTATTTTGTGGAACGGGAAGGATGACACGCGACCGCCCAAAGCCGGGTTCCTTGGGCAGTTTCCGGGGCGCGGGCTGGCTGTCCCTTTTACCGCTACTTTAGTCGCTGATTTTATTGAATAAATGGTGCCGCTTGAGGGATTCGAACCCCCGACCCCCTCATTACGAATGAGGTGCTCTACCAGCTGAGCTAAAGCGGCACGGCGACCTGGGTCGCGGTTCCGATGAGGGGAGGGGCCTTGCCGCACGGATGCGCCATCGGCCCGACGCCGCAGCATCGAACGCGCTTCTCATACGGAAGACACGACCGACTTTCAAGAGCCGGGCGCTCCGATCCGCCCCAAGCATGGGGACATACGGTGCGAGACGTTGCGGCGGAAAGACTTCCTCCACCATGCCGCATGCTTTTGCCGGCCAGCGCGCCCGCGCGGGCTTGCGCGGGGCTGGTGCGAGGGATACCGGAAAGGGATGAGCGGAGATGACGACAAGGCCGCCCGGCTGGCCGCTGCGCTCCGGGCCAACCTCGCCCGGCGCAAGGCGCAAAAGCGCGCCCGCGCGGCAGAGGCTGATTCTCCTGCGCCGGATACCGCCGCGACAGAGCCGGATGGGCGCCCGCAGCGGGATCGGGTCGAGGGTGGGACGGAATAGCGCGCGGGTCCAATGGTTTGGCGGCGCGGCACGGGGTGCCGTTGTGCCGGGCCGCAAGGCGGGCTAGACCTCGCCGCTTGAATTCATCGCGCCGGGGGGCGTGATCTTAACGGATAGACGGCGGCGCAGGCGTCCGGGGCGGCCCGAAATGGGCACCCGAGCCAGGGGGGCGTTTTAGAGACGGAGGCACGGATCAGATCATCAATCTGACCCGATCCGGCTCTAGGGCAGAAGCCCGAGGCGACATAAGGAGCAGTCGTTATATGGACAAGATTCGCATCGTCGGCGGGCAGAGCCTGAATGGCACCATTCCCATTTCGGGTGCCAAGAACGCCGCCTTGCCGCTGATGATCGCATCGCTCCTCACCGAGGAGAAGCTGGTGCTGGAGAATGTGCCGCGTCTGGCCGACGTCGCCCTCCTGCAGCGCATCCTCGGCAATCATGGCGTCGACATCACGGTGGCGGGCAAGCGCAACGGGGATGACCCCCATGCCGGCCAGACCATGGAAATCGACGCCCGCGTGATCGTGGACACCACCGCCCCCTATGACCTCGTTTCGCGCATGCGGGCGAGCTTCTGGGTGGTGGGGCCGCTGCTGGCGCGCATGGGCGAGGCCCGCGTCTCGCTGCCCGGCGGTTGCGCCATCGGCACCCGGCCCGTGGACTTCCATCTGGACGCCCTGCGGGCACTGGGCGCGGATATCGATATCGACGCCGGCTATGTGGTCGCCCGCGCCCCCAATGGGCTCATCGGCGCGCGCATCGACTTCCCGAAGGTGTCGGTCGGCGCCACCCACACCGCGCTCATGGCTGCGGCGCTGGCCAAGGGTGAGAGCGTGATCGAGAACGCCGCCCGCGAGCCGGAAATCGTCGATCTGGCCGATTGCCTCATCAAGATGGGCGCGCGGATCGAGGGGGCCGGAACCTCCACCATCCGCATCGAGGGTGTTCCGCGCCTGCGCGGGGCGCGTCATTCCGTGCTGCCGGATCGTATCGAGACCGGCACCTATGCCATGGCGGTCGCCATGACCGGCGGCGATGTCACGCTGGCAGGTGCACGCGCTGATCTGCTCGAGAGCACCATCGAGGTGCTGCGGGCTGCCGGCGCGCAGATCGATGTCAACAACGAGGGCATCCGCGTGCGCCGTAACGGCGCCGGTCTGTTCCCGGTGGACGTGTCGACGGCGCCCCATCCCGGTTTCCCCACCGATCTTCAGGCCCAGCTGATGGCGCTGATGACGCGGGCGCAGGGCCGCTCGCGCATCACCGAGACCATCTTCGAGAACCGCTTCATGCATGTGCAGGAGCTGGCCCGCCTCGGCGCCAAGATCCATCTGGATGGCGACACCGCCATCGTGGAGGGCTCCGATCGCCTGAAGGGCGCGCCGGTGATGGCCACCGATCTGCGCGCCTCGGTCTCCCTCGTCATCGCCGGCCTTGCCGCCGAAGGCGAGACCATGGTGCAGCGGGTCTATCACCTCGACCGTGGCTTCGAGCGGCTGGAAGAGAAGCTGTCCCGCTGCGGCGCGCAGATCGAGCGCATCAGCGGCTGAGGCGTGACGGGCCGGTTGAACGGCCCGTCGTTTTCCCCGTAACTGACCATCTCCGCGCCAAACCCGCGCAATCCCTTGCATTGCGCGGGTTCGATCTCTATCTGCCGTTCAGATCAGATAAGGAGTGCCGGCTCATGGACGAGCTCAAGCTCTTCGCTTTGGACGATGAGGATCTCGCAGTTATTTCCACCCATCTGCAGGATGCGGTGGTGAAGGTGGGCGACATGGGTTTTGTGCCCAAGTCGCAGCGCTTCGCACTGTTGCTCAACCGCTTCGACTGGGACCAGAAGGCGGATGGTGGCACCTTCGTGCGCCGTCGCTCCGGCCTGCATTTCGAGCGGGTGCGTAATGTAAAGGTGCGCGGCTTCGACCTGAAGGCGCAGGAGCAGGTGCTGAACCTGCTCGCCATCACCTTCCTGCCCACCGAGGAGCCGTCGGGACTGCTTCAGCTGACCTTCTCCGGCGGGGCTGAAATCCGCCTGGAGGTGGAGTGCATCGAGGCCGGCATGTCCGATCTCGGCCCGGCCTGGGGCTGCCCTCACAAGCCCGAGCACCGCGACAGCGTGGCCTGACCGGGCCACCCGTCACGCCGGCGTGCGACAGTGCGCGCGCCGGAACGGGGCGCTCATGCGGGGGAGGGTGTTGCAATCCGCGCCGATCGGCTTCAAGGAAGCTCAGCCTGAGGAAAGCCTGATTTAGCCTGATGCCGATCCGTCTCGATACCAAGTCCCCGTCCTTCGCCGACGCCTTTGCCACCTTCCTGGCCAGCAAGCGGGAAGCCTCGGCGGATGTGGCAGCCGCCGTCGCTGATATCATTGCGGCCGTGCGGGCGCGCGGCGATGACGCCGTCATCGAACTCTCGCGCACCTTCGATCGCGTGGACCTCTCC
Source organism: Azorhizobium oxalatiphilum (assembly GCF_014635325.1). Classification (GTDB taxonomy): domain Bacteria; phylum Pseudomonadota; class Alphaproteobacteria; order Rhizobiales; family Xanthobacteraceae; genus Azorhizobium; species Azorhizobium oxalatiphilum. Next base: position 1,219,339 of record NZ_BMCT01000001.1, read on the forward strand.
GGCCGCATCCGCGTCACCGAGGCCGAGATCGACGCGGCGCTGAAGGAAGTGCCGGCCGAGACGCTGGACGCGCTGAAATTCGCCAAGGCCCGCATTGAGGCGCACCATTCCCGCCAGCTGCCGCAGGACGAGCGCTATACGGATGCCGCCGGCGTGGAGCTGGGCCAGCGCTGGACGCCGGTGGATGCGGTCGGCCTCTATGTGCCCGGCGGCACCGCCGCCTATCCGTCCTCCGTGCTGATGAATGCCGTGCCGGCCAAGGTCGCGGGCGTGCCGCGCGTGGCCATGGTGGTGCCCTCGCCGGATGGCGTCATCGCGCCGCTGGTGCTCGCCGCTGCCCGCCTTGCGGGCGTGGATGAGGTGTACCGCGTGGGCGGGGCGCAGGCGGTGGCAGCGCTCGCCTATGGCACGGCCAGCATCGCGCCCGTGGATAAGATCGTCGGCCCCGGCAATGCCTATGTGGCCGCCGCCAAGCGGCAGGTGTTCGGCAAGGTGGGCATCGACATGATCGCCGGGCCGTCCGAGGTGCTGATCCTTGCCGACGCCAACGCCAATCCCGCCTGGATCGCCGCCGATCTGCTGGCGCAGGCCGAGCACGACACCGCCGCCCAGTCCATCCTCGTGACCGACTCAGGTGAGCTGGCGGACGCCGTGGCCCGCGCCGTGGAGGCGCAGCTCACCACGCTGCCGCGCCGGGAGATCGCGCAGGCGTCCTGGAATGATCACGGCGCCATCATCCTCGTGCGTGATCTGGAAGAGGCGCTGCCTCTGGTGGACCGCGTGGCGCCCGAGCATCTGGAAATCCATGCCGAGGCGGCGGAGGAACTGACCGCGCGCATCCGTCATGCGGGCGCGATCTTCGTGGGTGCCTATACGCCGGAAGCCATCGGTGACTATGTGGGCGGCACCAACCATGTGCTGCCCACGGCCCGCTCGGCCCGCTTCTCCTCGGGGCTGGGTGTCTATGACTTCATGAAGCGCACTTCTATTCTGAAGTGCACCGCGGCGTCGCTGAACCTCATCGGTCCGGCGGCGGTGCGTCTTGCGGAGGTGGAGCGGCTCGATGCCCATGGCCGTTCAATCCTGATCCGCACCAATGCCGGCCCAACGGATGCGTGAGACGCCATGACCTCCAGCCCGCCCGTGAACCGTCTGTGTGCCGTCACCCTCGACGATGCCTCCATCGGGCGGTCCGGGGCGGACGTGGAGCATGAACGGGCGACCGCCATCTACGATCTTCTGGAAGACAACCGGTTCACCCCGGTGGGCGATCCGGGAGAGGGGCCGTACACACTGCACATCGGGCTGGTGGACAACCGGCTGGTGCTGGATGTGAAGCGGCAGGACGGCGGCGAGGTGGTGCAGCACCACCTGTCGCTGACCCCGCTGCGCAAGGTGGTGAAGGACTATTTCCTCGTCTGCGAGAGCTATTACGCGGCCATCCGCACTGCCTCTCCGACCCAGATCGAGGCCATCGACATGGGCCGGCGCGGCCTCCACAACGAGGGCTCGACGCTTCTCCAGGAACGGCTGAAGGACAAGGTGGAGGTGGATTTCGACACCGCCCGCCGCCTGTTCACGCTCATCTGCGCGCTGCACTGGAAAGGGTGACGCGCATGGATGCCCCGGCGCCGCCTCCGCGTGCGGCCCGTCCCCAGTCGGTCCTGTTCCTGTGCAGCCAGAATGTGGTGCGCTCGGTGATGGCGTCCGCTCTGGCGCGGCACCTGTTTGGCAAGTCCATCTATGTGGCCTCCGCCGGTGTCAGCGCCGGCGAGCAGGATCCGTTCGTGACCGCCGCGCTGGAGGAGATCGGCCTCGACGCCTCGCGTCACAAGCCGAAGAGCCTGGAAGAGCTGGAGGAGTATGAGGGGCTGGGGTTCGATCTTGCGATCACCCTTTCGCCCGATGCCCACCATCTGGCGCTGGAAGCCACCCGCACCAACGCGCTGGCAGTGGAATACTGGCCAACGTCCGATCCGACGCTGGAGACCGGCAATCGCGAGCAGCGCCTCTCCGCCTATCGGCAGGTACGTGACGAACTGGAAATGCGCATCCGCGCGCGGTTCCGCCAAGGTGCGCCCCGCGGGCCGTAAACGGGTGAAGCGCGCGCCCCGCGGGCCGTGAAAGCAATACGGCGGGCTTGAGCCCGCCGCGTGCGATGTCTCAGAGCTGGGCGGATCTCACTTCAGATCGCCGAGGCCCTTCAGCAGCGCCTCGTTGAAGCGGTCGGGCGCCTGGATCTGCGGGGCGTGGCCGAGGTCGGGAAAGGCGACGAGCTTCGCATTGGGGATCGCCTTGGCGGTCTCCGGGCCGAGCTTGGCATAATTGCCCACCTTCTTCTGCACGTCCGGCGGGGCCATGTCCTTGCCGATGGCGGTGTTGTCCTTCTCGCCGATCAGCAGCAGGGTCGGGGCGCGGATGTGGCCGAGTTCGTAGACCACGGGCTGGCTGTAGACCATGTCGGAGGTCAGCGCCTGATCCCAGGCCACCGCTGCCTTGCCCTCGCCCATATACATGCCGGCCAGCATGGCGACCCAGCGGTCGTAGTCCGGCGCCCAGTGGCCGGCGTAATAGGTGCGCTGCTGATAGGCCTTGATGCCATCGAAATTGGTGCGCAGCTCGCCCGCATACCACTGGTCCACGGTGCGCGACGGGATGCCGGCGGCGCGCCAGTCCTCAAGGCCGATGGGGTTCACCAGCACGAGGCCGGACAAGGCGTCGGGGAAGGAGAGGGCGTAGCGCATGGCCAGCATGCCGCCCATGGAGTGGCCCATGACGATGGGCTTCTCGACGCCGATCTGGTCCAGCAGCGCCTTGGTGTTGGCAGCGAGCTGGTGCAGCGAGAACTGGTAGCCGAGCGGCTTGGAGGACTTGCAGAAGCCCACCTGATCGGGGGCCACCACGCGGTAGCCGGCCTTCACCAGCGGGGCGATGACGCTCTCCCAGGTGGCGCCGCAGAAATTCTTGCCGTGGAGGAGGACCACCGTGCGGCCGTTGGGCTGCTCGGGCTTCACGTCCATATAGGCCATGTGCAGCGCCTTGCGCTGAGACACGAACTCGAACCGCTGCACCGCGTGGGGATAATCGAATTCCTGCAGCTCCAGCCCATAGGGCCGGACAGCGGGGCCTGCTTGCGGGGCGCCCTGGGTGGGGGCGCCGGCAGGCTGGGCGGCAGGCGGCTGGGACGCGGGCGTCTGCGCGGCAGCGGGCGTGGCGAGGGTGAGCAGCAAAGCGGCGAGGCGAGTGGCGCGCATGGATCCTTTCCCGAAGGGCCGACTGTCAGGACCGACGTCGGCGGCTGCACGGTCCGGGACGGACTCAATGCGGGAAGCGGCCGGCTCTGGCAAGCCTGCCGGTGTTTCCCGCATCCGCCCCGATGCGTGGCAGAACGATGGCCATGGCATCAGGCGGGGGCAAGGCGCGATTGGATCGTTTCCTCGTGAGCGGCTTTCGGCTAGCGTGCCGCCCGCGCCGTAGCGCGTTGCGCGGCAAGTGTTTGGTTGTTGGTGAGGTGACGCAGACGTGAACGATCGGGTCCAGCTCGTGCTCGCTTCGGGGTCTCCCCGCAGGCTCGCTCTGCTCAATCAGGCCGGCATCGAGCCGGACCGCCTCATGCCCGCCGACGTGGACGAGACGCCGGAACGCGGCGAACTGCCCCGCCGGCTCGCCCTGCGCCTGGCGCAGGAGAAGGGCGAGCTGGTCGCCAGCCGCTGCCGCGAGGCGGACATGCCGGCGCTGGTCCTCTCTGCCGATACGGTGGTTGCCGTGGGCCGGCGCGTGCTGCCGAAGCCGGAACTGCAGGATGAGGCGGAAGCCTGCCTGCGCCTGCTGTCGGGCCGTGCGCATCGCGTCTTCACCGGCGTGTGCGTGGTCTCGCCCAAGGGGCGCGTGCGCACGCGCCTCGTGGAGACGCGCCTGCGCTTCAAGCGCCTGAGCCATGACGACATCACCTCCTACCTCGCCTGCGGCGAATGGCGCGGCAAAGCGGGCGGCTATGCCATTCAGGGCATCGCCGGCAGCTTCGTGGTGAAGCTCACCGGTTCCTATACGAGCGTGGTCGGCCTGCCGCTGGCGGAAACCATCGCGCTGCTGGGCGGCGAGGGCTATCCCATTCGCGCCGGCTGGGTGGAGAAGGCGGCATGAGCGAGGCCGCCACTGCCACCAAGCCGTGCCCGATCTGCGGCAAGCCCATGGTGGAGAAGTATCGCCCGTTCTGCTCCAAGCGCTGCGCCGACGTGGACCTCAACCGCTGGCTGACCGGCGCCTATGCCATTCCCGGCACCGAGGAAGAGGACGAGGATGGCGAGGGCGCGCCTGCGCCCCAGAAGCCGCGCCCGGAGTGAACGGACGCGCCTCTGGCACTGCCGGATAAGAGTGCCGGGGCGGCCTTGTCTTGAGGGCGGGCGACAGGCAGGAATGGGCGTCCGCGCCCGCCTGTCGCGCCCGTTCAGAGGAGAGGCCCTTGTCCGCGCCCATCGCCAATTCCACCGCCCACTGGCGTGCCCTCGATGCCGCGCACCATATCCACCCCTTCTCCGACACCAAGGCGCTGAATGCGGAAGGTGCGCGCGTCATCACGCGCGCCGAGGGCGTCCATATCTTCGACAGCGAGGGCAAGAGCTATATCGACGGCATGTCCGGCCTGTGGTGCTCGGCCGTGGGCCATGGGCGCGGGGCGATCGTGGACGCCATCGCCGACCAGTTGCGGCAGCTCGATTATTACAACACCTTCTTCAAGACCACCCATCCGGGCGTGGCCGAACTCGCGGCGGCCATCGCGCAGGTGGCCCCGCCCGGTTTCCAGCGCACCTTCTTCACCTCCGGCGGCTCGGAGGCGGTGGACACCGTCATCCGCATGGTGCGCCACTATTGGGCGGCGGTGGGCAAGCCTTCGAAGCACATCTTCATCGCCCGGCGGAATGCCTATCACGGCTCCACCATGGGCGGGGCCTCGCTGGGCGGCATGAAGCCCATGCATGCGCAGGGCGGCCTGCCCATTCCCGGCATCATCCATGTGGCGCAGCCCTATTGGTGGGGCGAGGGCGGGGACATGTCGCCGGAGGATTTTGGTCTTTGGGCGGCGCAGGAGGTGGCCAGGGCCATCGATGCGGCGGGGCCGGAGAATGTCGCCGCCTTCATCGGCGAGCCGATCCAGGGCGCGGGCGGCGTGATCATTCCGCCCGCCACCTACTGGCCGGAGGTGCAGAAGATCTGCCGCGAGCGCGACGTGCTGCTGGTCTCCGATGAGGTGATCTGCGGCTTCGGACGCACGGGCGAGTGGTTCGGCTGCCAATATATGGGTGTTGAGCCGGATCTCATCACCTTCGCCAAGGGCGTCACTTCCGGCACTTTCCCGCTGGGTGGGGTGATCGTGGGCGACCGCGTCGCCGAAGGGCTGATCGGGCAGGGTGGGGAGTTCCACCACGGCTACACCTATTCCGGCCATCCCGGCGGCTGCGCGGCGGCACTGGCGACCCTGAAGATCATGCATGAGGAAGATCTCGTCGCACGGGTGAAGAGCGACATCGGTCCCTATCTCCAGAGCCGCTGGACCGCGCTGGCTGAGCATCCGCTGGTGGGCGAGGCGCGCATGGTGGGGCTGATCGGCGCGCTGGAACTCACCCCCGACAAGGCGCGGCGGGCGAGGTTCGCTGCCGAGGAAGGCACGGTCGGGCTCATCGCCCGCGACATCTCCTTCCGCGAGGGACTCGTGATGCGGGCCGTGCGCGACAGCCTGATCCTCGCCCCGCCGTTCACGCTTTCCGAAGGCGAGGCGGATGATCTGGTGGCCATCGTCGGCCGCGTTCTGGATGCGACTTGGGCGGAAGTGCGGGCGCGGGGGCTGGTTGCCACCTCAGCCTGATCGAGGAATACCAAGTATATATTCGGTCAAGCTCACGTCTTGATGCTTGCCTGAGTTCGGCAAAATTCTGTCGGCAATAAGACGCGAGACTGTTTCAGTTTATTGCAGGGCAATGCGCCCGAAAATAACGATGGAACGAAGTCGCTCACGGTCGCGTTGGGAGCGTGGTTCAGGTCAACAGAGGAGACGAACCATGCGAAATCGTCTTATTGCTTCCGCTATCGTTCTGACGACGCTGGCCCCGGTGGCCGCCTTCGCCCAGGCTTCGACTGCCACCGGTGCCGTGGGTGGCGCTGCCGTGGGTGCAGTCGTGGGTGGTCCCGTGGGGGCTGTCGTTGGCGGCGTCGCCGGCGCGACGGTTGGTGCTGCGGCCGAGCCGCCTGCGGAAGTGCGGTCCTATGTGATCCAGGAGCGCCGCCCCTCGGTGCGGGTGGAGCGTGAAGTGGTCGTGGGCGAGGCCGTACCGGCCGGTGTCCAGCTCTACACCATCCCCAACAACAGCGCTTACGAATACACCGTGGTGAACGATCGTCGCGTGATCGTGGAGCCGCGCACCCGCAAGGTGATCCAGGTCATCGAGTGACGCATCGGGCCGGCGACAGCGCGTAATAGCTGGCGCCAGCTGAGAGTCTGCGTATCCGGAGCGGCCGGCGCTGAGCGCCGGCCGTTGTCGGTTCTGAAATCAGACCGGCGGCTTGGTGGCGGCAAAAGCCGGAACGGCCGTGGCGAAATTATCGAGCCAGGCCACCAGCTTGGGATGATAGTCCCGCCAGATGCCGCCGAAGCGCAGGTCGAGATAGCCGAGCGCACAGGCCAGAGCGACGTGGCCGTTGGTGATCGGCCCTTCCGGCGGCTGCGCCTCCAGCACGGCGAGGGCGCGGGACACCTTGGCGGCCTGCATGTCCAGCCACTTCTGCACCTTCATCTCTTCCGGCCGGTACCGGCCTTCATAGACCTGCAGCAAAGCGGCGTCGGCGAGGCCGTCGGCGAGGGCTTCCAGCTTCAGGGCCGCGAAGCGGGCCTTGGGCTCGGTGGGGATGAGCTTGTTGCCGGATAGATGATCGAGATAGGCGAGGATGACGGGAGAATCGAACAGCACGTCGCCATCATCGAGGATCAGGGCCGGGATCTTGGCGAGCGGGTTCTGCGTGCTGATGGAATCGTTGGGATCCATCGTGTTGCAGTCTTCAAGCTCAAGCTCGATGCCGAGAATGGCCGCGGCGATGCGGCACTTGCGGACGAAGGGCGAAGCGGGGGCGAAGCGCAGGCGCATGGGCGGCTCACTGGAAAAGGAAGGGGCGGCTCGAAACGGTCGCCTTCAGGGGCTGGCGGCGACCTGTGTCGCCGCCCCCATCTAGAGCATGCCGGGGGACCGGTGGTCCATCTCCGCGCCGGATAGATTCGGCGCTATCAGCCGCCCTGCGTCAGCCAGGACACGCGCACGCGCCCCTTTCCGTCGCGGGCCATCAGGGGATTGATGGCGGTGAGGATGGTGCGCATCTCGTCGGCCAGCGTGAAGGGCGGGTTGACGATGATGAGGCCCGATCCCGACAGCTGGGTGAGCGAGCGCACCTCGGCGAAGTCGATCTCCACCTTCAGTGTCTTGGGGAGGCCGAGCCGGGCCACGTCGCGACGGAAGGCGTCCACCGCCTGAAGATCCTTGATGGGGTACCACAGCATCACCGTGCCGGTGGCGAACCGTTCATAGGCCGACTTCAGGGCTTCCACGAGACGGTGGAATTCGCCAGGCTCCTCGAAGGGCGGGTCGATGAGCAGCACGCCGCGCCGCTCGCGCGGGGGCAGATGCGCACCTACCGCCTGCCAGCCGTTCTGGTTCATGATCTTGGCGCGATGATCGTCGCCAACATTCTTCTCCAGCTTCTGCCGCTCTTCGCCATGCAGTTCGCAGAACAGGAAGCGGTCCTGTGGCCGGCCGAGCGCGAGCGCGAGGGCCGGGGAGCCGGGATAGCGGCGCGGACTGGAGCTTTGCCGGAGCGTGCGCACCGTGTCGAGATAGGGGGCGAGCAGCGCCGCCACCGGCTCCGGCAGGTCCGCCGCCAGCACGCGCTCGATACCCTCGTCCGCCTCGCCGGTCTTCAGCGCCGAGGTGCCGCCCAGATCGTAGATGCCGGCACCCGCATGGGTGTCCACCACGCGATAGGCATTGTCTTTCTTGGCGAAGTAGGTGAGCACGCGGGCAAGGGCGGCGTGCTTCATGACGTCCGCCGGATTGCCGGCGTGGAAGGCGTGGCGATAGTTCATGCCGTCTCTTGAACGGGCTGCACCGTCAGCGCAAGGGGGGAGCGCTCAGCGCAAGGGGGGAACGGCCAGCCGGCGCCCGGCGGGGCAGCTTTGCGCATTCACCTGCGGACAGGCGCGGAACGCCAGATCCTTGGTGAGGCATACCCGCACCTCGCGCAGGCGGGTCTTGTCGCACTGGACGGAGATCATGTCCGGCCCGAGTCCGGGATTCGCGGCGATGAAGGCTGTCTCCACCTCGGCCGGGGACACCGTGCGATAATCCGGCGGGTCCACGTAGGAAGGCGGGATCGCCACCTTCTCGCGGGCCGCGCGCACAAGGTCGAAATAGGCGGTCGAGGGCAGGCCCGAGCAGGTGCCGTGCTTGCGCCATTCGTGGATCACGAGGCCGGGACTGGGCATCAGGTCCAGCATGGCGTCGATCTGGCGCTGGGGCAGGCGGGGGGCCGCGCGGTTGCAGTCCTCGGGGAAGCCGCGCTCATATTGCGGCCACAGGCCGTGCACCACGAAGGCGAAGGGACGCGGCCCGCCGCATTGCAGGCCATCCGGCTTGTCGCGGGTGGCGCAGTATGTAGGCGACCACGACAAGGCGAGGACGTAGAAGTCGAATGCGCCCGGCTGGTCGTCCCGGGCGCTGGCCCCGCCCGCTGCCGCAAGCAGAAGCAGCAGCGCGGCGAGGAGACGGGCCATCAGGGACGGGCCATCTTGCAGTTCGGCGCGTAGGCGAACTCGCGGTCATAGCCCTCGATGCACCATTCCACGCCCCAGCTCGTGCTCATGAAGCCGGCTTCCTCGATGATCGAGTAGTAGATGGTGCGGGGCTTGGTCTCGTTGGTCAGGGTGATAGCGGCCGTGCAGTAGCGGCGCGGCACGAAACCCTCTCCCCACGGCTGGTTGGCGATCTCGCGGACGTTGTAATAATTCGCGATGTTCACGCCATTCTGCCAGTAGAGACGTTCGGTCTCGGCGAAATGGTTGGAGATGGTGCCCAGCGCCAGCGGTTCGGTGCAGGCCGGCACATTGCCGCTGAACTTGTCGTTCGGCAGCCAGAAATTCTTTTCGAGGAAATTGGCCGCATGGGCCGGTGCCGCGATGCTGGTGGCCAGCAGCAGAGCCGCCATGCCGACCTTCGCGAATGCCTTCGCCGTCCCAACCATCGTCATCTCCCAAACTCAAGCTTTCGGGCGGACGATGGCGTCCGGACCCGCGCGGGTCAAGCGCAGGCGTGCAACACCCGGCCGAATTCCGTTTGGAAGACGGCCGGCCGTTACGTCACATGAACAGCTTCTGACCCTTGAAGGCCGGATCGTCATAGAGCGAAGACACGAACTCGCCATAGCCGTTGTAGAGCAGCGTCGGGCGGCGCTCCCCGGTGGCGATGTCCTTTTCCGTGGCCTGGCTCCAGCGCGGGTGGGGAACCTGCGGGTTCACATTGGCCCAGAAGCCATATTCCGAGCTCTGGATGCCCTCCCAGAAGGTCTTGGGCTGCTCCGCCACGAAGGAGAATTTCACGATCGCCTTGATGGACTTGAAACCGTACTTCCAGGGCGTGGCAAGGCGCAGCGGCGCGCCGAACTGGTTGGGCGCGGGCTTGCCGTAGATGCCGGTGACGAGGAAGGCCAACTCGTTGGTGGCCTCCGCCATGGAGAGCCCCTCCACATAAGGCCACGGATAGAAGCGGCCGGACTGGCCCGGCGCCACCGCGCGATCGAGGAAGGTCTCCATGCGCACATACTTCGCGCCCGAGAGCGGCCGGGCGTACTCAACCAGCGCCTTCATGGGAAAACCGGTCCACGGCACCGCCATGGACCACGCTTCCACGCAGCGGTGGCGATAAACGCGCTCCTCCAGCGGCATGGCTTTCAGCAGATCGTCGATGCCCACCTGCCGGGGCTGCTCCACGAGGCCGTCGAAAGTGACGGTCCATGGACGCACCTTCAGCTTCGCGGCGGCTTTGCCGACGTCGTAATTGGTGCCGAACTCATAGTAATTGTTGACCGTGCTGGCGTCCTTCTCGGGCGTCAGCGGCCGATCCAGCGTGTAGCGGGGATTGCGCTTCGCGGGATAGAGACCGGCCGAAGGATCGGGCACGTCTGCGGCGCGTTGGGCTAGCGCGCCGGCGGGCAGAAGCCCGGCGCCGATCAGGCCGGCACCCGCGCCCAACAGGGAGCGGCGCGACAGATAGGCCGCTTCCGGTGTCGCATCCCGCTCGGGAATTTCCCAGCCACGCTTCGATTTGATGAGCATGCGCATTCTCCGTTGCACGGAGCATCTGCGCCTGTGGCGCCGTACGCAATTCAAACGGTTGTGTCTGTGGAATAACGTAACGTCAGCGTTTTGGTGAAGGTGCGGACTTCGGCGCGGGCACGGACTTCAGCGTCAGGCTGGCGGCGGCGAACGAGATGCTGAGGCCCGAATCGGACGACACGCTGAGCGGCTGGAGGGCGATGCCCGTGGTGGCGTCCTTCGCCACCAGCACATTGGCCGAGAAACCGGGACCGATGGCCGCGCCGCTGCTGAAGCCCACATACTCGCCCGCCAGCGCGCTGGGACCGAGGTTGGCGGAGGTCGCCAGCACCATCCAGATCATGCTCGCCTGGTCGGAGATGCCGAAATCCAGGCCCGCGCGGTTGAGCGTGCCGGCGTAATACTGATTCTGCCCCACGGCGGGGCGATATTCGCAGGTGACGTCGCGGGTGGAGCCTAGTCCATAAGCGGTGGCCATGGCGCCGCGGCATTCCAGCAGCCCGGCCTGCACGCGGGCGGAGGGCTCCTCAAGCGTGGAGGACGGGGCGGGGGCTATGGCGGGTGGGGTCGGCAGCGGTGCCGGGGCCTGCGCGGTCGGAGCCTGCGCGGTCGGAGCCTGGGTTGCGGCTGGAGCCTGCGGTGCGGCCGGTGACGTCGCAGATGGCGAGGTGCCGGGAGCCGTGCTGCCGGGCGCGGGATCGATGACCCACGACTTGCGTCCGCTCTGGTCCTGCGCGGCGACGGGGCCGGCGGTCAGCAGAAGGGTCGCGGCGATGCAGAGGGGGAGGAAGTGCGGCTTGCGCCGCACTTCCGAAAGGCCGTCCATCGGACCGGCCCGTCTCACTTGACGTACTTGACGCGCTTCGCCGGGGCGGCGACCGGGGTCAGGGTCAGGTCGGCCACGCCGGCGGCAATCGTCAGGCCGGTGAGGCCTTCGACGGAGAGCGGCTGCAGGGCAACCTGCTGCTGGGAACCGCCGAGCAGCACGTTGGCGCCGCCGCCGAAGCCCACGGCCACATTGGCGGTCGCGCCGATGTACTTGCCGCTCAGGTCAACGGCCGCCGGGGCGGTCGAAGGCGCAAACACGCCCCACTGCAGCGTGCCGGCGCCGGTGGCGCCGATGTCGATGCCGAGGCGGCTCACGGTGCCGGTGTACTTGGCGGCAACCACCGGGGCGGCCGGGGTGCCCTGATAGAAGTCACAGGTCAGCTGACGGGTGGAGGTGAACACGAGGCCAACGCCCGGCGCCACCTGGCAGGACAGCACGCCCACCTGGACCTTCGGGGCGGTCTGGGCCGAGGCCGGGGCAGCAGCGAAGGCGGCGCCGAGGAGAGCGGCGGCCGAGAGAGCGGAAACAAAACGCATGGGATTCCCCCGATGGAGACAGGCCGGCCATGGGGTCCGGCCGCAGAGATGCTCCCGGCCGCGAGGGCCGGGAGCAGGAGATGGATCAGCGTACAGTCAGCGTCAGATCGGAAACGGTCAAGCCCAGGTTTACGCCCGTACCACCTTCCACCGAGATCGGCTGGAGGGTGATGGCGTTGCGCGAACCGCCGATCAGCGCGTTGGCACCGAGGCCGACGCCCACCGCCGCATTGGCGGAAGCGCCCACATAGGTGCCGGCCAGATCGCCGGGGGACACGCGACGGGTGGGAGCCAGAACGCCCCAAACGAGCGTCTGCTTGCCGCTCATGCCGATGTCGAGACCGAAGCGGCGGATCGTGCCGGCATACTTGCCAGCGCGGGTGGAGCGGGTGGCCGGGCGCAGGCTGCAATCCAGATTACGCACCGAGCCGACAACGAAGGCGACATTCGGTTGAACCGTGCAAACAAGGGTGCCGATCTGTACCGACTGAGCCGAAGCGGGCGCAGCGAACGCGAGCCCGGCGCAGGCGAGAGCGGCGGCAAAGCCAGCCTTCACGATTGTCTTCATAGGACCTTCCTCCAAACGGGCGCCGAACGGTGCCCACCCGGTTGCGGGTGGGCAAGGCTTAGCTCGGCCTCGACCGTTCGCCAACGCATTTGGAGGCTTCCGGTTCCTTTTTGTTAAGACTCAGGTAAGCGAGCCACAGAAACGCTGGATGCGGCGGCAAGCTTCCTCAAGGTCCTTGGTAGACGTTGCATACGAGATGCGGAATGCCGGGCCGAGGCCGAAGGCAGAGCCGTGCACCACCGCCACGCCTTCAGCTTCAAGGAGCGCGCCGGCGAAATCCTCGTCGGTGGCGATCACCTGACCCGTTTCCGTCTTCTTGCCGATGGTGCCGGCGCAGGACGGGAAGACGTAGAATGCGCCTTCCGGCTTCGGGCACTGGAGGCCCTTGGCCTGGTTCAGCATGGACACCACGAGATCGCGGCGTTCCTTGAACGACTTGTTGTTCTCGGCGATGAAGTCCTGCGGGCCATCCAGAGCCTCGAGCGCCGCCCACTGGGCGATGGAGGAGGGGTTGGAGGTGGACTGCGACTGCAGCGTGCCCATGGCCTTGATGAGGGCCTCGGGGCCGGCCGCGTAGCCGATGCGCCAGCCGGTCATGCAGTAGGCCTTCGACACGCCGTTCATGGTGAGCGTGCGGTCATAGAGCTTGGGCTCGACCTGCGCCGGGGTGACGAACTTGAAGTCGTCATAGACCAGGTGCTCGTACATGTCGTCGGTGAGGATCCACACCTGCGGATGGCGCAGCAGCACGTCGGTGAGGGCCTTCAGCTCATCGAAGCTGTAGGCGGCGCCCGACGGGTTGGACGGCGAGTTGAAGATCAGCCACTTGGTCTTGGGCGTGATGGCGGCTTCCAGCGTCTCGGGACGGAGCTTGAAATTGTCCTCGATGGTGGTGGGCACGCTCACCGGCGTGCCGCCGCAGAACTGCACGATGTCCGGATAGGAAACCCAGAACGGGGTGGGAATCAGCACCTCGTCGCCGGCATCGACGGTGGCGACCAGCGCGTTGAACAGCACCTGCTTGCCGCCGGTGCCGACCGTGACCTGCGAGGGCTTGTAGTCCAGGCCGTTCTCGCGCTTGAACTTGCGGCAGATGGCGGCCTTCAGCTCGGGCATGCCGTCAACGGCGGTATACTTGGTCTCACCGCGGCGAATGGCGGCGATCGCGGCTTCCTTGATGTTCTCGGGCGTGTCGAAGTCCGGCTCGCCGGCGCTCAGGGCGATGATGTCGCGCCCACTCGCCTTCAGCTCGCGCGCCTTGTTGGAAATGGCGATGGTGGCGGAGGGGTTGATACGCTTGAGAGCAGACGAAAGAAGGCTCATGGCCGAAAGGCTCCGGGCACGTCGGACCAGCCGCATTCCGTGGCGCTGGCGGGCGACGCGAAGGTGACACGAAAGCCCGGCCGACCGGACTGGCCTTGCCGAGCGCGCGGCACACTAATGGAGGCATCTGCCCGGAACAAGCAACGATCCTGAATGGATGCCCATAAGCTTTTGATGGGTCGTGACTTGCGTCCGCCGCCCGGTACGACCATCTAGCGGCGACACCGGGGACATGGCCGTGCTGACGCTTTATTCCACCCGCTCGTCGGGAAATGCCTACAAGGTGCGGCTGCTGCTGGCCAAGCTGAACCGTCCGTTCCGTCTGGTGGAGGTGGACATCTTCGCCGGCGAGAATCGCACGCCCGAATTTCTCCTGCTCAATCCGGAGGGCCGCGTCCCCCTGCTGGAGCTGGAGGGCGGCCACATCATCGCCGAATCCAACGCCATCCTGTTCTTCCTCGCCGATGGCACCGATCTGCTGCCCGCCGACCCGGTGGCGCGGGCGGACACGCTGCGCTGGATGTTCTTCGAGCAGAACAACCACGAGCCCGGCATCGCCCAGGCTCGCTTCTGGCTGCGGCAGGTGCGAGGCGGGCGCGAACTGCGCACCCATGACGTGGACCGCTGGATGGAAGAGGGTTACGCCGCCCTGCGCATCATGGAGCGGCATCTGGGCGCACGGGACTATTTCGTCGGCGATGCCCTGACCATTGCCGACATTGCGCTCTATGCGCACACCCATGTGGCCCATGAAGGCGAGTTCGATCTTACCGGCCTGCCCAATGTGCGCGGCTGGATGGCGCGGGTGGAGGCGCATCCGGGCCATGTGGAGCTGGATTGGGAAGAGGGGACCGCGCTGCCGTTCGACCCTGCAACCCACGCCGTGGCGCCCAAACTCTCACTGGCGTGATCTAAATCATTAATCCGCCACGGTTTGTCGCGGCTGTGGCGCGGCGTCGCCACAATCTCATCGCGGGGCGGGCGCAACTTTTGGTGAGTCGGTGAAACCGATTCGTACGCGAGGCAGTTGGGTCTTCAAATGGCCCGGGCGGCTTCGCCCCAATTGTCGCGAGATGACGATGTCGCAGTTTCGTGATTTCGAGCTTCAGGAATTCGGACCGTCCGCTACGGACCCGCAGATCCTTGCGCGGGCGGTGAAGAAGCACCAAATCGGTGACGTTGTGGCACAGATTGCCTTAACCATCGTCTTGATGTTGGCGATCTGCGCTGTCACCTTTGTGCTGAGCCTGGACCGTGCATCTGCGGCCAGTCTCCAACCCATGGAGGGTGTGGCTGTGTCGACGTCCCTGTCTTTGTCCTTCACTGCCATCGTGACGCTGTTCGGGCTCGCCGCTGCCATGCTTCTGGTGCCCCAGCGCAAGTTGAAAGCCATTCCGGTGCGCGTACGCGCCCGTCGGACCATCCGCCGCGACTGATTGACGGTGGTGCCGGGCCTCGCGGCCCGGCGTCCGAAGTGCGTCTGCGTGCTCAGAATTTGTGGAAGATGAAGAAGGCTCCCCCGATGATGAGGGTGAAGCCGACCGCGTGGTTCCAGCCCAGCGGCTCCTTCAGATAGAGCACCGAGAAGCCCGCGAAGACCACCAGCGTGATGACCTCCTGAATGGTCTTCAGCTGCGCGGTGGTATAGACGCCCGAGCCCATGCGATTGGCCGGCACCGCGAGGCAATATTCGAAAAATGCGATGCCCCAGCTCGCCACGATGGCGATGAGGATCGGTGTGCCCTTGTATTTGAGGTGCCCGTACCAGGCGAACGTCATGAAGATGTTCGAGGCCAGCAGCATGAGGATGGGCAGCGCGGCGGGAGCGAGATTGGGCATGGGGCCTATGGGTTCCTGGCTGTGGGCTGGCGTTGCGGCAGGCGGAGCCACCTGCCGAAAAGGCTGGAACTAACGCTGATTTCGCGCTTTTGATCCAGCCCCCGGATGTGGCGGCGCCTGTGCCGCCGGCCGGCTGGAGACGACGATCGTGCAGATGAGCGGAATTCCCTTCGGCACCACCGACTGGTCCGATGTGCCTGTGACCGAGCACAAGGGCGAGGCGGGGATGGCGCTCTGGCGTACCCGGCAGTTCGGCGACATCCGCGTGCGCATGGTCGAATACACCCCCGGCTACATTTCCGACCATTGGTGCGTGAAGGGGCACATCCTGCTGTGCCTCGAAGGCGAACTACACACCACGCTGGAAGACGGCCGCACCTTCGTGCTGAAGCCCGGCATGAGCTATCAGGTGGCCGACAAGGCCGAGCCGCACAGCTCACGCACGGCTGTGGGCGCGAAGCTGTTCATCGTGGACTGAAGCCGCCACGGGGTGCCCCCGGCGGCCCTTCCCAGCCGCCGCCGGCACCCCCATATTGGCGCCATGGCCAAAGCATCCCGTCCCGGCAAGCTCGGTGAGCGTTCGCAGCGTCACTTCGAGCCCGCGCCCGCCCAGACTCTCGATCCCGCGCTCGCCCAGTCCCTCGGGCTGAGCCCCGGCGACACCCTGTCGGTGGATTTCGAGGCCAGCGGGGCCTCCGCCACGGTCGCGGCGCTGTCGCGGCTGATCGAGGAAGGGCGGCCGGAAGTCACCGGCCAGACCTGGGTGCCCCATCGCCCGCCGCGCCCCGAGAAGAGCGAGGGCGGCGTTCCCCTCGTCATCAAGAGCGAGTTCGAGCCCTCGGGCGACCAGCCGCAGGCCATTGCGGAACTGGTGGCGCAGGCGCAGGCGGTGGAGCGCGATCAGGTGCTCCTCGGCGTCACCGGCTCCGGCAAGACCTTCACCATGGCCAAGGTGATCGAGAAGCTTCAGCGCCCCGCCATCATCCTTGCGCCCAACAAGACGCTGGCGGCGCAGCTCTATGGTGAGTTCAAGAGCTTCTTCCCCGACAATGCCGTGGAATATTTCGTCTCCTACTACGATTACTACCAGCCGGAGGCCTATGTGCCCCGGACGGACACCTATATCGAGAAGGAATCCTCCATCAACGAGCAGATCGACCGCATGCGCCATTCGGCGACCCGGTCGCTGCTGGAGCGGGACGATGTGATCATCGTCGCCTCGGTGTCCTGCATCTACGGTATCGGCTCAGTGGAGACCTACGCCTCTATGACCTTCAAGCTGGAGGTGGGCGAGCGCATCGACCAGCGCCAGTTGCTCGCCGATCTGGTGGCCCTCCAGTACAAGCGCATCCAGTCCGATTTCGCCCGCGGCACCTTCCGGGTGCGCGGCGACGTGGTGGAGATCTTCCCGGCCCATTACGAGGACCGGGCCTGGCGCATCTCGCTGTTCGGCGACGAGGTGGAGAGCATCGTCGAGTTCGACCCGCTCACCGGCCACAAGACCGGCGACATGAAGAGCGTGAAGGTCTACGCCTCCTCGCATTATGTCACCCCGCGCCCGACCCTCATCCAGGCCGTCAACGGCATCAAGGCCGAGCTGAAGGTGCGGCTCGAGGAGTTGTACAAGATGGGCCGGCTGCTGGAGGCCCAGCGGCTGGAGCAGCGCACGCGCTACGACATCGAGATGATGGAGGCCACCGGCGCCTGCGCGGGCATCGAGAACTATTCCCGCTGGCTCACCGGCCGCAAGCCGGGCGAGCCGCCGCCGACCCTGTTCGAATACGTGCCCGACAATGCGCTCGTCTTCATCGACGAGAGCCACGTCACCATTCCGCAGATCGGCGCCATGTACCGGGGCGACTTTCGCCGCAAGGCGACGCTGGCGGAATATGGCTTCCGCCTGCCGTCCTGCATGGACAACCGGCCGCTGCGCTTCGAGGAATGGGAGGCCATGCGCCCCCAGACCGTCCATGTCTCGGCCACGCCGGGACCGTGGGAGATGGACCGCACCGGCGGCGTGTTCGTGGAACAGGTCATCCGCCCCACCGGCCTCATCGACCCGGAAGTGGACGTGCGACCCGCTCGCACGCAGGTGGACGACCTGCTGGGCGAGATCCGCGCCACCTCGGCCAAGGGCTACCGGACCCTCGTCACCGTGCTTACCAAGCGCATGGCGGAAGACCTCACCGAATATCTGCATGAGAACGGCATCCGCGTGCGCTACATGCATTCGGACATCGACACCATCGAGCGCATCGAGATCATCCGCGACCTGCGCCTCGGCGCCTTCGACGCGCTGATCGGCATCAACCTGCTGCGTGAGGGCCTCGACATTCCCGAATGCGGCCTTGTCGCCATTCTCGATGCCGACAAGGAAGGCTTTCTGCGTTCGGAAACCTCGCTGATCCAGACCATCGGCCGTGCGGCGCGAAACGTGGACGGGCGGGTGATCCTCTATGCCGACAAGGAGACCGGCTCCATGGCGCGCGCCATGGCGGAGACCGCCCGCCGCCGCGAGAAGCAGGTGGCCTACAATCTGGAGCACGGCATCACGCCGGAGAGCGTGAAGAAGGCCATCGGCGACATCCTCAATTCGGTCTATGAGCGCGACCATGTGGTCGTGGATTCCGGCCTCGCGGAGGAGGGTGCGGCTTTCGGCCACAACCTCAAGGCCATCATGGCCGATCTGGAGAAGCGCATGCGCGCCGCCGCCGCCGATCTCGACTTCGAGGAGGCTGCGCGCCTGCGCGACGAGATCAAGCGTCTGCAGGCCACCGAGCTTGCGGTCTCCGACGATCCCATGGCCCGGCAGGAGGCGGTGGATGACCGCACCGGCGGCTTCCGGGGACCGCGAAAGTACGGCAAGGCGGCCAACCTTCCGGCCGCTGCCGCCAAAGGAAAAGGGCGCGCCCGCGCGCCTGCGAAGAACGAGGAGGAGGACGTGGGCGAGGCGCAGTCGCGCTACGCGCCCGATACCTCCAGTCGCAGCGGTCCCGCCGAGATGCCGATGTTCGCGCCCCGCGCCGGATCACGCGCGGCGAAGCCCTCCCTCGACGACATGGGGCCGGGCACCGACCGGGCCGAGCCGACGGGCGCGGACGATTTTCGTCCCGGTCCGCGTCCCGATCCGGGCACCAAGAACTATCGGAAGGGAGGCCGGCGGCGCGGCTGAAGCGTGGCCGTACTGGTCGGATGCCCGACAAGGTGCTTTAGTAGGTTTCCGCTTTGAAGCGCCGACCTGTCGTCAATCCGTCATGGACTGAGCCTACCCCAGGCTCAGGTTGACGCCTGAACGTCTCGCGCCACCGGATATGGGAGAGGTGGGGTGGTGATCGGATCGGACACGAACAACGCGAAGCGCGGGTTCGGTCGCCGACTCTGGATCAACGCCCCCATCATCTTCTGCATTGCCGCCGTCGTGGCGGTGGGCCTGGCCCTCTACAATTACTCCGAGACCTATTACCAGCAGGCGCAGGCGCGGGCGGTGTCGCAGGCGCAGGACACCATCCGGCGGGTGATGCTGGACGTCAGTCAGGTCTTCTATTCCTACGACAGCATCCTGAAGGCCTCGATCGCCTTGCTGGGCGATGCCGCTCTGGAGGCCTTGCCGGAAGACACCAAGGACCGGCTGCTCTCCCGTATGCTGGCTGAATTCCCCTATGTGCATGCGCTTCTGTTCCTCGGCGAGAATGGCGAGGTGCGGTTTTCGGCGGGGCGGGAGCGGGTGCCGGAGCAGGGCTTCAGCGGAGCGGACTTCTTCTCGGTGCAGGTGAGCGGCGCACTGGTCGGCCCCTATCTGGCCGTCACGCGGCAGGATGGGGCATCCGGTCCCGAAGTCGCCATCAGCCGCCGTGTCACCTATGACGGCCAGTTCCGGGGCGTGGCCGTGGCGTTCATCCGGCTCAGCGATTTTCGCGACCAGTTCACCAACATCCACATCGGCGACGGCAACAGCATCGCCCTTGCCCATGAGAACGGGCGTATCCTGACCCGCCGCCCCGCGCTGGACGGGCAGGGGGATTTCGGCGTGCGCCTCTCGGCCACCGAGCGGGCGCGGCTCGCCATCAATGCGGGCACCTATCTGGCGGTGTCCGCCGTGGATGGGAAGGAGCGCCTGTTCGTCTTCCAGCATGTGCCGGACTGGCCACTGGACCTCATCTTCGGCGTTCCGGTTTCGGTCATCGATCAGGCATGGCGGGATCGCATGACGCTGGCCAGCGGCGGCGCGGGGCTGGTCTGTGCGGGATTGCTGCTGCTCGGCGTCCGGCTGCGGCGCGAGCGGGTGCGACGGGTGGCTGCGGAGGCGGCCCTCGAACAGCTGTCCGTCACCGACTTCCTGACCGGCCTCGCCAACCGCAGGCGGTTCGACGAGGTGCTCCAGCGCGAGTTCCGTCGCGCCGAACGGACCTATGCCTGGATGTCCGTGGTCATCATCGACGCCGACCATTTCAAGGCCCTCAACGACCGCTACGGCCACGCCGCCGGTGACGAGACCCTGAAGCTCATCGCCGCCACCATTACCCAGCATGCCCGGCGGGCCGGGGATTTCGCTGCCCGGCTCGGTGGCGAGGAGTTCGCGCTCGTCCTGCCGGACACGCCGGCGAGCGCCGCCTTCGAGATCATGGAGCGGATTCGCATCGCCATGGAGCGCAGCGTCGGGCTGGAGGCGGGGCCGCCCTCCACCACCCTCAGCGCGGGTGTCGCCAGCACGCACGATCGTCCCCGTCCGGAAACCTGGCGGGTCCTGTTCGAGCGCGCGGATCAGGCGCTCTATCGGGCCAAGCGCGAGGGCCGGAACCGCACGGAGCTGGCCGCCGCCCAGCCTGCCGCCCAACCGGAACCTGCGGAAACCGTGGCGCTCTGAGCGGCCTCTTTCTTGCTTCGCTCTCGACTTTCGGGCCACGTTGTCGGAAACCCGACATGGGAGGCACATGATGGGCGATGTTGCGCAGATTCTGGCTCTGACCGGCTCCGACCGCGAGACCATCCAGGCCTTGCTGGGTCATGCGGCGCGGGATTTCCGGGCGGCGGGCTATCATGTGGTGGGCGTCGTGGAAGAGATGCTGCCGGGCGGCACGGATGTCCTGCTGCGGGATCTCGTGAGCGGCGCGCAATACAAGCTCACGCAGGATCTCGGCCCCGGCTCGGCCGGCTGCAGCCTGGATCCGGCCGGACTGGCGGCGGCGTGTGCGGGGGTGGAGGAAGCCATCTCGGCGCTCGATGGAGCGAGCGCCGGAAAGGGCACCGTTGTCATCCTCAGCAAGTTCGGCCGTCAGGAAGCGGAAGGGCGGGGACTGACTCACGCCTTCCATGCAGCCGTGGCCGCGGAACTGCCGATCCTCACGTCGGTTTCGCCAGTGGTTGTGGCGGCCTGGGAAGGGTTTGCCGGTGAGCTGTCGTCGTTTGCGCCCGTGGAGCCCGAGGCCGTCACCGGCTGGCGGGAGCGGCTGGGCGGTGCGGACGCGGTCCTCGAGACGGAACAGATTCCGCTGGAGCGGCGGGCCGGCTGATCGGGCCTGGATGGACCGGGCCTATGGCGGCACGAGATAGTGCTGGGACCACTGGTCGCGCGGCACCTCGCTGCCGAGCGTATAGGTGAAGGTCGTCACTTGCGTGCCGTTGTCGGCGGTCTGGCAGCTGTAGGAGAGCCGGTACCACTTGCCACGGGAGCGCACGGCGGCGCCGGGGGCCAGAATGAGGCCATCCTTCAGCTTGGTGTCGGCGAAGGCATAGGCCACCAGTTCGTCCGGGCGCATACCCTTCCGCTCGCGGCCGATGGTGCCCATGGCCTTGGCGTTGCACCGCTGCTCCATGCGTGCGCTCGGGGCGAGCCGCAGCAGGGCCTCCTCGTTTGAGCGGGCCAGAGCGGGTACCGTTGCCACCGTAGCGAGCACGGCGCAGGCGATGGGCAGCAGTGCGATCCTGGCGGTTTCCATAATCCCATTCCCCCGGCGCGGGCATCGTGTCACGACCGCCAACACATGCTTCGTGTGGCGGTCGTAAGGCAGGGATCAAGCTGCCGTAGGGGCGTTCCTGAAAGGGTGATGTCAGCCCCGCGGGCGGGCCTTGCCCTTGGCGCCGCGTGGGGCCTTGGCGGAGGGGGCAACCGGGCTCCAGCCGCGCACGGACGGCTGATGCTGGCCGCCGGCGCCCTGGCCGCCCTCGTGGCGGCCCGCGCCATACTGGCCACCGTGATGGCTGTTGCCGGCATTGCTGGCACCGTGGCTCTTGCCGCCGGGGCCGCCCTTGCCGCGCCCGCCATGGCTGTGACCGCCGGCACCATGACCACCGCCATGGCCGTAGCCGCCACGGCCCTGCGGGCGGCGTTCCGGCTGGCTGCCGTCATGGGGCTCGATGGGATAATCGCCGGCCTCGCTGGCGCGGGCGGAGACCAGGAAGGACTCGGCCAGCGGCTCGGCGATCTCGAAGATTGTCTCGTTGTCGAAGATGCGGATGGCGCCGATGTCGGACTTGGTCAGGTTGCCGCGCCGGCAGATGAGCGGCAGCAGCCACTTGGGATCGGCATTCTTGCGCCGGCCAACGGGCATGCGGAACCAGGTGCCGCCACCCATGGGGGCGCTGGAGCGCGCGGGCGCCTCGCGGCGGCCACGGCCTTCGCCGGGATCGGTGACTTCCTCAGGAGCGGGCAGGCGGGCGCGATAGAGGCGCACCAGCGCGGAGGCCAGTTCCTGCGGGGAATACTGCGCCATCAGCGCGGCGGCGAGGTCCGCATCCTCGGTGGCCGGCAGTTCGGAGAGCTGCGGATCGGAGAGCATGCGCTCCTGATCGAGAACGCGCACTTCCTCGGCGGTGGGCGGGCCGCTCCACTGGGCGGTGACGCGGGCTTCGGCCATCAGGCCTTCCGCCTTGCGGCGGCGGGACGGCGGCACCAGCAGGACGCTGACGCCCTTGCGACCGGCGCGGCCGGTACGGCCGGAGCGGTGCTGGAGGCTCTCGGCATCGTGCGGCAGCTCGGCATGGATCACGAGGCCGAGGCCGGGCAGGTCGATGCCGCGCGCGGCGACGTCAGTGGCGACGCAGACGCGGGCGCGGCCGTCGCGCAGGGCCTGAAGGGCGAGGTTGCGCTCGTTCTGGCCAAGCTCGCCGGACAGGGCGACAGCCGAAAAGCCGCGCTCCTGCAGGGTGGCGGTGAGATGGCGCACGGCTTCGCGGGTGTTGCAGAAGACGATGGCGCCGGGGGCCTCGAAGAAGCGCAGCAGGTTGACCACGGAATGCTCGATCTCGCGGGGCGAGACGCGCACGGCGCGATATTCGATGTCCGCATGGCCAACCTTCTTGCCGGCCACCTCGATGCGCAGGGCATCGCGCTGGTAGCGGCGGGCGAGGTTGGCGATGTCGCGGGGCATGGTGGCGGAGAACAGCAGGGTCTGCTTCTCCTCCGGGGTGGCTTCGAGGATGAACTCCAGATCCTCGCGGAAGCCGAGGTCCAGCATCTCGTCGGCCTCGTCCAGCACCACGGCGGCCAGAGCCGAAATGTCGAGGCGGCCACGCTCCAGATGATCGCGCAGGCGGCCGGGGGTGCCGACCACGATGTGCGCGCCGTCCATGAGCTGGCGCTTCTCCTTGATGGGATCCATGCCGCCGACGCAGGAGACGATGCGCCCGCCGGCATCCTTGTAGAGCCACAGCAGCTCACGCTGCACCTGCAACGCCAGCTCGCGGGTGGGGGCGATGACGAGGGCCAGCGGCGCGCCGGCGCGTGGCAGGCTCTCTTCGGCGCCGAGCAGGGTCTCGCCGATGGCGAGGCCATAGGCCACCGTCTTGCCGGAGCCGGTCTGGGCGGAGACGAGCATGTCGCGCCCGGCGGTATCCGGCGCGATCACCGCGCTCTGGACCGGGGTCGGCTCATCATAGTTCTGGCCGGCGAGGGCGCGGGCAAGGGCGGGGGACGACGTGTCGAACGGCACGGGAAACCTTTCTGGTCCCCGCACATATGCCGAGGACAGGCAGCGCAGCGAAGGGGCACCCGGCGGATGATTCCGCTGCCCTCACATCTGCAATTGAAGAAGACATCCGGCTCGGCCTGATCTTGCCCGGTAATGGTCCGGGCCCCTGATCCGACAGTGGCCGAGCGTGTAGGGCAGTGCTTCGCTGCACCGCACATGACCGCTTCTGTAGCGGCAAGATCGTGGCGGCGCCATGGCGTTCGGCGAATGGCTGGCATGTGCCAGCCAAAAAATCGTCAGCGCACGGCGGTCAGGCGGGGGCTTTCGTTGGAATTGGCGGCGCCCGCATTCAGCGGCAGGCGCACGACGACAGTCGTGCCCACCCCTTCCGTGGAGCGGATGCGCATGGCGCCCCCATGCAGCTCCGCCAGCGACTTGGCGATGGCGAGGCCGAGGCCGGAGCCCTTGTAGGTCTTGGTGAACTGGCTCTCCACCTGCTCGAACGGGCGGCCGATTTTGGCCAGCGCGTGGCGCGGGATGCCGATGCCGGTGTCCTCGATGGCGATCACCGCCGCTCCACCGTTCACGCGCGCCCGCACCGAGATGTTGCCGCCTTCGGGCGTGAACTTAACCGCATTGGAGAGCAGGTTGAGCAGGATCTGCTTCAGCGCCCGCTTGTCGCCGCGGATGGGGCCGGCGGTGCCGGTCTCGGCGGTCATG
The DNA here is from genome assembly GCF_014635325.1 of Azorhizobium oxalatiphilum. Taxonomy (GTDB): domain Bacteria; phylum Pseudomonadota; class Alphaproteobacteria; order Rhizobiales; family Xanthobacteraceae; genus Azorhizobium; species Azorhizobium oxalatiphilum. The sequence continues at coordinate 1,243,430 of NZ_BMCT01000001.1, forward strand.
GCGAGCTGCTTCTCCTCGCCCTTCACCGCCATGACACGCATTGCGTCGGCGACGATCTCGTCGATCCGCACGTCCTCCAGCTCCAGCTGCATGCGGCCGGCCTCGATCTTGGACATGTCGAGGATGTCGTTGATGACGTCGAGGAGGTACGTGCCGGAGCCCTTGATGTCCGCGCAATATTCTCCGTACTTCTCCGAGCCGAGCGGGCCGAACATGCCGCTCTCCATGATCTCCGAGAAACCGATGATGGCGTTGAGCGGCGTGCGCAGCTCGTGGGACATGTTGGCGAGGAACTCGCTCTTGGCGCGGTTGGCGTCCTCGGCGCGGGTCTTCTCTTCCGAATACTTTTCCGCCAGCTCCGCCAGCTGTTGGGCCTGATGTTCCAGCGTCTGCTGGGATTTGCGCAAATCGGCCACCAGCGCCATGAGGCGTTTCTCATTGTCCATGAGGCGTTCCTCGTGGCGCTTGAGCGGCGTGATGTCGGTACCCACCGAGACGTAGCCGCCGTCCTTGGTGCGGCGCTCGGCGATCTTCAGCCAGCGGCCGTTCGAGAGCTGGGCCTCGAAGGCGCGCGAGCCTTCCTCCGGCTTGTCCTCGGGCTTCAGCGGCGTGCGGGTGACGGGATGGCGGCCCACATTGGCGATGACGTCGAAGGGCGTGCCGCCGACGATGGCGTCGTCCGGCAGCTCGTGCAGGGTCTGGAACTTGGAGTTGCAGAGCACGAGGCGGTTCTGGCTGTCCCAGAGCACGAAGGCTTCCGAGATGCTCTCGATGGCATCGCGCAGGCGCATGTCGGCGGTGACGGTGCGTTCGGCGAGGCGCTGGGCCTCGGTCACGTCCATGGCAATGCCGATGAGGTGGGGACCGTCCTCGCCTGCCTGCTGGACCACTTCGGCGCGCATGCGCAGCCATACGAAGTCGCCCTTGGCGGTGCGCATACGGAAAACGCGGTCCACGGAAGCGCCGGGGCGCTCGGCCAGTTCCTGCGCCAGCTCGTAGAGGTCGCCGTCGTCCGGATGTACCAGCTTGGCGATCTCGCCGAAGGACATCAGTTCGTCCCGGCGCTCAAGGCCGAGGATTTCGAACATGGTATCGGACCAGTACATGCGGCCTCGCGCCATGTCCCAGTCCCACATGCCGCAGCGGCCGCGGTTGAGCGCCGTATCGATGCGCATGCGCACGGTGTCGTAGATGTGGTCCGCCTCGCGCGCCCGGCTCGCCTGCCAGTGGAAGGAGAAGCCGAGGATGAGCAGCACCGCGCCCGTGGTGGTGAACAGGGTGATGGTGAGGGTGGTGCTGTCGGACCAGGCGGTGAGCGCGCGGCTCATGGGCTGGATGAAGACGATCTGGCCGAGCGGCGGGTTGAGGTTGCGCACGGTGGCGAGCGCGCTTTCCTGCGCGGTCGGGATTTCCAGCACGCCGGCGCGTTCCGCGAACACGGTGAGCGGCTGGGAGGGATCCATCAGGTCCGCCATGGTGGCGGCGCGCGGCGCACTGGCCGGCTCGGCGGCGATGATGCGGCCGGACGGGTCGGTGATGTAGATGCGTCGGCCGTTGGCGGTGGCGCGCGGGGGCAATGCGGCTTGCAGAGCCGTGCCCACATTGGCCATGGAGCCGCCAAGGCGATGGTTCAGGCCCTCGGCGGTGGCGAGCGACAGCAGGCCAAGGTCGTCCTTGGCGCTGTCGAGTACGGCCTGCCGATGACTGTGCACCTGCACGGCCGCGCCGATGCCGAGCACGAGCAGGAAGGTGATGATGAGCGCAGGAACAATCCGGCGCAGGAAGGGCTCAGCCTCCAGCAGCCGCTGATAGGCGGGTCGCGCCACGGATTTCGCCAAACCACCTATGGCGTCGCCGCGCACGCCGACGCTCGCCGCGTTGGCCCGTGCCATCGCCAGCCCCTTTCGGATATCCCAGGCCCCGGGCGCGGCCACGCACCCGGAAAACCTACCGTCCTCGCAAGATCAGAGGGACGTGCCGCATCTCTCCGAATCGAGAATATAGGAATCGAATCGAGGGGCTCTTGTCTAGAGTCCGGGGAGTCAAGGGTCTGAAAAAATGGTTGCGCTCGCGCTCGCCGGTGCTGTTGTCCGGCAGAGAATTGAGTCCCGCCAGCGGGGCGCGCGGATAAAGGGTGCGACGGACGTCTGCATGTGAAATCCGGGGATAGATTTCCCTGGTGCAGCTCAAGGCATGAACCTGCCGGGTCGAAGCAACCCGACAGGTGAATCAGTCCCCCAAATCACTAGGGTGCCGGCTCGCTCCAGTTGCGGGGCTTCTCGGTGATGATGGTCTTCGCCGGACCGCTGCGCACAGGGGCGAATTCGCCGCTGCTCCAGCGGTCGAACGCTTCCACGAGGAAGTCCACGAACACGCGCACCTTCAGGTCCAGCGTAGCGCGAGCGGGGAAGAGCACCACGGTCTCCACCGGGTCGCGCCGCCGCCAGTCCGGCAGCACCAGTTCCAGTTCGCCATTCTCCACCCGGCGACGGGCGAGGCAGCGCGAGATCATGGTGATGCCGGAGCCGCTGGTGGCCTGACGGATGGCCATGATGGCGTCGTTGGTGTCCAACACCGGATTGACCTTCAGATCCACCGGCGTATCCGGGCCTTCGAGGTTCCAGATGATCGGGCCGGGGGCGGTGCGCACGGCGATGAGCTGGTGGTTCACCAGTTCCTCGGGGTGCGTGGGGCGGCCCATGCGGTCGAGATAGGACGGGCTGGCCATCAACTGGAGCTGCTTCGAGCCGAGGCTGCGCACGTGATAGCTGGAATCGCGCACCGGACCGATGCGCACGGCCACGTCATAGCCGTGCTCGATGAGATCAAGCGGATGATTGTCCAGCGTGAGGTGGAGCTGCACCTTTGGATAGCGCTTGTGGAAGGCGGCCAGCTCCGGCTCCACCACGAGGATGGCGGTGGAATAATTGAGCAGCACCTTCAGGTGGCCTTCCGGCTCCTGCGTGAGCGCACGCATGGAGGCGTCCGCCTGATCGAGCGTCGCGATGGCGTCCACGCACTTCTGGTAATAGGCCTGCCCGGCCTCGCTCGGCCATACGCGCCGTGTGGTGCGGTGGAGCAACTGCACGCCGAGCCGCTCCTCCAGCGCCTTCACCTTGCGGCTGACGGACGTTGGCGGCAGGCCCAGTTGCTCAGCGGCGCCGTTGAAGCTGCCGCGATCCACCACGCGCAAGAACACTTCCACATCGTCCCAGCGTGCCATGGTCCCACCTCTCGCCAGCGCGTGCCGTCAGACACGCTTGCAACATGGGTAGCTGCATCCCGTCGTGCCAGCCGGACGTACCGGATGGCGCAGGGGCGGGCGCTACCTGACGCGCGGGGCCGGAGCCAGTCCCAAAAGCGGGTAGGGTGATCCGGTACGCGTGCGAGCCGTCAATGTAACGTATGTTGCGCGGGAGATAATAGCGGTCGGTGGGAGATATTATCCCGAAACGAGCATGAATTACCCGCGCTCAGGTTGTGCGGGACTTGGCCCGTCCGGCATAGGCGGCCAGCAGCATGCCCGCGATGACGAGGCTCAGGCCGGCGAAGAAAGCCGGCGACAGGCGGTTGCCGAGCACGATCACCGACGAGACGACGCCAATCAGGGGAACACCCAGCGTGAAGTTGGCCATGGCGAAGGCGCTGATGCGGCGCCCATGCTCTGCCGAAATGACGAAGCAGGCGGACGTCGCCACCGGGCCGATGAAGACCAGCAGCTCGAGCAGGTGGGTGCTCACCGGGATGCCGGCCGGCGATCCCTCGGTGGCATAGGCGAGGATCGCCAGCGGCACGGTGGCCAGCAGCATCTGCCACGGCGCCAGCGCCAACGGCGCGGACTGCCAGCGATGGCGGCGGATGTGCAGGATCACCGCCGACCAGCAGATCGCCCCCGCCAGCAGCAGGCCGGCGCCCATGAGCGTGCCGGGTGCGCGCCAATCCATCTCGGCGGGCGAGCAGATGAGCGCGACACCGGCGAGGCCCACGGCGAGTGCGAGGAATTGCAGGCGCGTGGGCGCTTCGCGGAAAAGCAGCCAGGCGAGCAGCACGCTCCAGAGCGGGGTCGTGTAGGCGAGCAGCACGGCGCGGCTGGTGTCGGTATGGGTCATGGCGACCATGCCCATGCCGGTGAAGGCCATCATCTGCATGAAGCCGATGCTCAGCACGATCGGCCAGTCATTGCGGCGGGGCAGGTGCAGTTCGCCACGCAGGCCCACGAACAGGAACAGGCAGATGCCGGCGCTGCCGAAACGGATCGCGGCCAGCCAGAGCGGCGGCACCACGTCGAGGGCAAGCTTGGTGGCAGGCCAGCTGAGGCCCCAGAGGATGACCATGGCGGTGAGCCAGACCGGCGTGGAATGGCGGCGCAGCAGGGCGAACGGCGAACGCGGTGCCTGAACTGTGCCGTGCGCGGTACTGGTCATCGGATCCTCACGGGATGGGGTGAGGAATGATGGGCGATGGCGCGCGGAAAAGCCGGTCTGGTTTGTGTTGCGCTGCGACACGAATGGGATATAAATTCCCCAAAATGAATATTTCGAGGTTATCTATGCCGAGTGGGCGCGATCAGCTGGACGAAGCCAGTCTGCGAATCCTCGATGTGCTGCAGGTGGAGGGGGAGATCAGCAACACCGATCTCGCCGAGCGCGTGGGCATGTCGGCCTCGCCCTGCTGGCGGCGGGTGGCGGATCTGCGCCGGCGCGGGGTCATCCGGGGCTCGGTGGCTCTCGTCGATCCGCTGAAGCTGGGGCTGGCGGTGAACGTGTTCGTGCACGTCACCCTGAAACAGCAGGACGAAGCCTCGTTGAAGGTGTTCACGGACGCCATCGCCAAGCGGCCGGAAGTGATGGAATGCTATCTGATGACCGGCGAGGCGGACTTCATGCTGCGGGTGGTGGTGGAGGATCTGCCCCGCTTTCAGGAACTGATGATGAGCTGCTTCACCAAGATTCCGGGGGTGGCGAACATCCGCTCCAGCTTCGCCCTCGATCAGGTCAAATACACCACGGCCCTGCCAACGGGGCATCTGCGGGGGCGGTGAGGGGGGAAGGTCACGGCAAGGCGGTGGGCTGGACGCAGGCTGTCTCCAGTTGCAGCGTCACCAGATCGCCCGGCGCGAGCCCCGGCGGCACGCTCTGATAGCGCAGGCGATGCAGCTGCCCGTCGATGGAGACGGTGGCATGCCCGGTCTCGTCGGGGCCGCTCACGTGATGGCCGAACACCCGCAGGCCGGCGCGCGGGGCCATGTCCGCGAGAGCCGTGCCGGCATCGTCCGCCGTGACGCGCCCATTCTCCAGCCGGATGACGCGATCCGCCAGCCGCAGGATTTCCGCGGTGTCGTGGCTCACCATGATGGTGGTGGTGCCGAATTCCCGGTGCAGGCGCTTCAGTTCGTCCTGTAATTGCCGCCGCATCTGCGGATCGAGCGCGGACAGGGGCTCGTCCAGCAGCAGCAGATCGGGCCGGCGGGCGAGGGCGCGGATGAGGGCGAGGCGCTGCTTCTGCCCGCCAGACAGACGTGCGGGGGAGGCGGAAGCGAGCGCGCCGAGCCCGACCAGTTCCAGCAGTTCGTCCGCCGCGCCGCGCCGTGCGTGACGGCCGAGGGCATAGTCCACATTGCCGCGAACGCTCATGTTGGGAAACAGCGCATAGTCCTGAAACACGAAGCCGATGGAGCGGCGGCGCACCGGCAGGTGGATGCCCCGCGCGACATCGCACCAGAGCGTTGATCCCAGCCGGATATGGCCCGCGTTGGCCGGCATGAGTCCGGCCAGCAGGCGCAGCAGCGTGGTCTTTCCAGCTCCCGACGGACCGGCGAGAGCCATGAAGCTGCCTTTGGCTATGGTGAGATCCACGTTCAGATCAAACGGTCCCACCGCACCATTGAGGCCGACCTTGAGGGCAAGGTCGATGAAGGGTTCGGCGGGCAGCCGCGCACCGGCTGCGACAGGTTCGCCCCGAGGGCCGAGAGAGCTTAAGCTATGTTTGTCCATATATAGGTTCGATGATATGGCTGGGCGCGTTTCATGGAAAGATGGATTGCGCCGTGTCCCGTCCCACCGTCCTTGCCGCGGCATTGGCCGTGGTGCTTCCGCTTCTCTCCCTTGCCGTCCCTGCCCGTGCCGATGAGGCCACGCTCGCAGCGGGTGCCGGCTTCCGCAAGCCTCTCACCGAGCTGGCGGCCGCCTATGAGGCGAAGAGCGGCGACAAGATCCTCCAGATCTATGGTCATCTGGGGCAGGTGCTGGCGCAGGCGCGGGAGAGCGACACCATCACCATTGTCTGCGGCGACAAGGCAGTGCTGCATCATGCCGGCGATCTGCATTTCCAGCGCATGGTGCGGCTGGGGCTGGGCAAGCTGGTGGTGGTGTATCGCAAGGGGCTGACGCTGGCCTCCGCCGCCGACGTGGCGCGTGCGGATGTGAAGCGCATCGGCATTCCCGATCAGGCGGCGGCCATCTATGGCAAGGCCGGCCGGCAGTTTCTGGACAAGGCGAAGCTGTCGGAAACGGTGGATCGCCGACTCGTGCCGGTGGCCACCGTGCCGCAGGTCACGAGCTATGTGGCGAGCGGCGAGGTGGATGCGGGCTTCGTGAACGCCACCGATGCCATCGGCGCTGGCAGCACGGTGGGCGGCTTCGTGGAGGTGGATCCGTCCCTCTATGATCCGGTGGAGGTGTCCTGCGGCATCCGTCACACGGCCGCCGCGACCCCTGCCGCCAAGGGCTTCGCCGATTTCCTGGGGACCCCCGAGGCTCAGGCCATCCTCACCCGCTACGGCCTGTGACGGACGCCCTGTCCGCTTTCTGGTCGGCGCTGGCGGACCCGGCGCTGGCCTATCCGGCGGTGCTGACCCTGAAGGTGGCCGGCCTCACGCTCATTGCCCATCTGGTGCTCGGACTGGGGCTTGGCTGGGCGCTGGCGCAGCCGCGCTGGCCGGGCCGCATGCTGCTGGATGCCCTCGTGACCCTGCCGCTGGTGTTTCCGCCGCTGGCGCTCGGCTTCTTCCTGCTGCTGCTTCTGGGCCGGCGCGGGTGGCTGGGCGGCTGGCTGGATGAAGCCTTCGACTTCTCCTTCATCTTCACGGTCGAGGGCGTGGTGCTGGCGTCGGTGATTGCGGGGCTGCCGCTGGTGGTCAAGCCCATCGAGGCGGCCATCGCCAATGTGTCACGCGCGCTTGGGGACGCCTCGCGCACGCTGGGGCGCTCCGAGCTTGAGACCTTCATTCATGTGATCGTGCCGAACATCCGGGGCGCCATCGTCGCCGGGCTGGTGCTGGGCACCGCCCGTTCGCTGGGCGAGGTTGGCATCACCCTGATGCTGGGCGGCAACATCGTAGGCAAGACCAACACCATGTCGCTGGAGATCTATAACGCCGTCTTCAACGGCGACTATGCCCGCGCGGTGGTGCTGTCCGGCTTGCTGGGCGCGGTCTCTCTTCTGGTCTTTCTGGCGCTGCGCCGGACCGGGCGGCCCGTCCTCAACTGAGGCGGGCCGCTGGACAGGCGATCAGCTCAGCGAGCGGATGGCGATGTCGGCCACATCAGCCGACAGGCCGGGCGTCACCGCCACACGCTGCAAGGCCCGCTCGGCGCTGGCGCGACGGGCCGGCTCCAGCTGACGGAACGACTTGAAGGCGGACAGCAGTCGTGCGGCCACCTGCGGGTTGGTGGCGTCGAGGCCGAGCACCACGTCCACTAGGAAGTTGTGGCCCTCGCCGCTGGCGCGGTGGAACTGGGTGGGATTGCCGACCGCGAAGGCACCCACCAGCGAGCGCACCCGGTTGGGGTTCGACATGGAGAAGACTGGCAGCAGGGTCAGCGCCTTCACCCGTTCCAGCGTACCCTCTTCGGGGATCTGGGCCTGCAGGCTCAGCCACTTGTCGATCACCAGCGGATCATTGACGAAGCGGCGATAGAAGTCGGCGAGCGCCTCCGTGCGGGCCGGGGTGTCGTGCTGCGACAGCACGGCGAGAGCGGCGAAGCGATCGGTCATGTTGTCGGCGGCGCCATATTGCGCCTGCGCCCGCGCGATGGCCTCCGATGTCGCACCCGAGGTGAGATAATCGAGCGCCAGATTGCGCAGGGAGCGCCGGCCGGCCGCCGCCGCATCCGGCGAATAGGGAGAGGTCGTGGTGAGGGCGTCGTAGGTCTCGCCGAGCGGGGCGGCCAGCGCCTCGGCCAGCACGGCGCGCAGCGCGCGGCGGGTGGTGAAGACGGCGTCCGGGTTCACATCCGTGGCGATCTCGCGGGCGATCTCGTTCTCGCCGGGCAACGCCAGCGCCTGCGCCTTGAAGGCCGGGTCAAGCGTCGTGTCGGTGAGGACGCGGCGGGCGGCCTCCACCAGCGGAGTGGCATCCGGCAGCCTGCCCTCGGCGGCACCCGTCTTCAGCAGCCGCAGGGCGAGGCCCTGCATGGCATCGAAGCGGTTGAACGGGTCCGCGTCATGGGCGGCGAGGAAGACGAGATCCTCGTCGCTGAGATTGGTGGAGAGGTTGATGGGGGCAGAGAAGCCCCGGTTCAGCGACAGCACCGGACGGGCGTCGAGGCCGGTGAAGACGAAGGACTGTTCCGCCTCCGTCACCTCGATCACCGGATGAGGCATGTTGCTGCCGCCCAGCGTGAGCGGCTGGTCGGCGCCGTCCGGCCCGATGAGGCCGAGGGTCAGCGGCAGCATCACCGGTTTCTTCTCGCTCTGGCCGGAGGTGGGCGCCGTTTCTTGGCGCACATCCAGCCGGAAGCTGCGGGCGGCTTCGTCATAGGCGCCCGTGGCGGTGACGCGGGGCGTACCGGACTGGGCATACCATAGCGCGAAGTGCGACAGGTCGCGGCCGGTAGCCTCGGCGAAGGCGGCGAGGAAATCCTCAATGGTTGCGGCATCGCCGTCGTGGCGGTCGTAATAGAGGTCCATGCCGGCGCGGAAGCCGTCCTCGCCCAGCAGGGTTTTGAGCATACGGACCACCTCGGCGCCCTTCTCATAGACGGTCGCCGTGTAGAAGTTGTTGATCTCGCGATAGGTGTCCGGCCGCACGGGGTGGGACAGGGGGCCGGCATCCTCGGTGAACTGGGCCGCCTTCAGGGTGCGCACATCGGCGATGCGCTTCACCGGGCGCGAGCGCTGGTCGGAGGAGAACTCCTGATCCCGGAAGACGGTGAGGCCTTCCTTCAGGCAGAGCTGGAACCAGTCGCGGCAGGTAACGCGATTGCCGGACCAGTTGTGGAAATATTCGTGGGCGATCACGCTCTCGATGCCGGCATAGTCGGCGTCGGTGGCGGTTTCCGGGCTCGCCAGCACGTATTTGTCGTTGAAGATGTTGAGGCCCTTGTTCTCCATCGCGCCCATGTTGAAGTCGGACACGGCGACGATGTTGAACACGTCGAGATCATATTCCCGGCCGAACGCCGTCTCGTCCCAGCGCATGGAGCGCTTCAGCGCATCCATGGCGTAGGAGGCGCGGCTTTCCTTGCCGGGCTCCACGTAGATGCCCAGCTCAATCGGGCGGCCGGAGCGGGTGACGAAATGGTCCGGCACCTTGGAGAGATTGCCGCCCACCAGAGCGAACAGATAGGCAGGCTTCGGCCAGGGATCGTGCCAGATGGTATAATGCCGGCCGGTGTCCGCCACCGGGCCATTGCGCTCCAGATTGCCGTTGCTGAGCAGGACCGGCGCTTCCGCGCGATCTGCTTCCACACGCACCGTGTAGACGGACAGCACGTCCGGCCGGTCGGGGAAATAGGTGATGCGGCGGAAGCCCTCGGCCTCGCACTGCGTGCAGTAATTGCCGCTGGAGCGATAGAGGCCCATCAGCCTTGTGTTGGCGGTGGGGTTCACCAGCGTCTCCACCTCCAGCACGAAGCGATCGGCGGTCGGCGCGCGCAGGGTCAGGGACTGCGGGGTGGCCTCATAGGCGCCGCCGGCCAGCGGCGCGCCATCGAGGGCAACACGCACCAAGGTCAGGCCATCGCCATCCAGCACCACCGGTGCATCGGCCGCGCCCTCGGGATTGCGGCGCAGGGCGAGGCGGGAAATCACGCGGGTGGCGGTGGGGTGCAGGGAGACGTCGAGGTCCACGGTGTCCACGAGCCAGGCAGGCGGCCGGTAGTCGGCCAGGCGCACGGGGACGGGCTCGGCATCACGCATGAAACACTCCAACGTCTGGCGCCGGCTGCGGCGCGGTGGGGAGACTAGAGCGCCAGCCGTTCATTTGGAAACAGAGGTTCTCCAAATGAGCGGTGAAACTTGAAAACGCCATTGGAAAGATGCGGCGTCGTTTCAGTCCGGACCGTCGGCCTCGCCCTGAAGTTTTTCCCGGAGCGTCGTCAGCAGGCGCTGCGCCGTCCGGATGTCGTCCAGCGAGAATTCGGCACCTACGGCGTCCGCGGTCGGGTTGTAGGCGTTGAGGGCGGCCTCGTATGCCTGCTGGCCCCTTGCGGTGAGCACCACCAGCTGTGCCCGCCGGTGATGGGGATTGGGCTCGAACACCACCAGTCCCTCCTTGTGCAGGTCGTTGACGATGCGCTGCACATTCTGCCGGTTGCTGCCGAGATCGCGGGCGAGCCACGCCACGGGCTGGGGCCGGTCCGCGAGGGCAATGGCGCCGAGAATCTGCCAGCGGGCGCTGGTCAGCCCGAACGGCGCCACCAGCCGGTCGCCCCACGTGAGCACCAGATTGTTGGCCCGGAACAGGGTGAGGATCAGATCGGTCAGCGCATCGCCCGCTGGGCTTCTGCCGGTGGTGGTCATTTGTCGCCTTAATCCCAAATTGACATCATAATGTCTAAATGACATGTGTTGATCGTGTCGAATTGACATTATCATTTCAATGTGGAGGGCCAAGCATGCCCGCATCACGATCTCCGGACGTCTCCTCCCGCATCGGCCGAAGCGCCATGGAGCAAGCCCCGCACGACGCCTCCCGGGGCAGGGGGCCTGTGCTCAGGATCCTGCATCCGGTCGCCGGCACCATCGCCCTGATGACCATCCTCACCTTCTGGCTCTCGACGGTGTTCAGCGAGCTTCTTGGGTCTCAGGCGGCGGTGGTCGCGGTCAAACTCGCCATACCGTGGGGCTTCCTGCTGCTGATCCCGGCACTGGCGACGACCGTCGCGACGGGTTTCAGGATGACGCGCGCTCCATCGCGCGGGCTTGTGAGCGCGAAGATCAGGCGCATGCCGTTCATCGGAGCCAATGGCCTGCTGGTCCTCATCCCATCCGCGCTCTATCTCGCGGCCAAAGCGGATGAAGGCGTGTTCGATGCTGTCTTCGTCACCGTGCAGGCGGTGGAGCTGACGGCAGGTGCGATCAACATCGTGCTTCTGGGCCTGAACATGCGCGACGGCCTGAAGCTGGGGAGGCGGCGGGCGGCGCGGCAGTGAAGCCCGCTCCATAGACGTCGGTCTGGTTCCCCAAGGTCAAAGAAAATTTTCGTAAATATGCCGTTCATCGGGCGGCCACAAAGGTTCCTCTTTGTGGCCAATTCGCTACCTCACCGGAACCCTATAGCACTGAGCCAGTTCGAGAGGCTGGAGGTGCTGTGTATGGCTCGTTTTGAATCGCTCGATGCATGGCGCGGTGTCTGCGCATTGCTTGTTGTATTGTTTCATTTCTGTTTCATTTTCGTATCTCCCCTCACAGATGTGCGGCTGGTCTCCAACGCCTATCTGTTCGTGGACTTCTTCTTCGTGCTGAGCGGTTTCGTGGTGTGCCACGCCTATCGCGACCGGCTGGGCGACGGCGGGCGCTGGCTGGGCTTCGTGGTGCGCCGTTTCGGTCGCCTCTGGCCGCTGCATGCGGCACTGCTGGCGGCCTTCGCCGTCTTCATCGGCGTGGTGAACCTGCTGCCCCATCCCGAGCGCTTCACACTCGCATGGGCGGATGGGGAATATTCGGTTCTGGGCATGGGCGCCTATGCGCTGCTGCTGAATGCGGTGAACCTGCACGGCATGGCGTGGAACGCGCCGAGCTGGAGCATCGGGGCGGAATTCTACACCTACCTGCTGTTCGGCGCGGTCTGCGTGCTGACGCGGGGGCGCCTGTCGCTGGTGGCCGGTTTGCTGGCGCTGGCCAGCATCGGCCTGCTGGCGCTGGTCTCGCCCACCTATATGAATTCAACCGCCGACTTCGGCCTCTTCCGCTGCATCGCCGGCTTCTTCACCGGCATTGTCGCCTATCGGGTGCATGAGGTGCTGGTGTCGCAGCTGAAGCCGCTCGGCGTGGGCGCGGCAACTGTTCTGGAAATCGCGGCGGTGGCGCTGGTGGTGCTGTTCGTCGCCAAGTCCAGCCATGGGCCGGATGCGGTGCGGGCCATCAGCCTCGCCGCGCCGGTGATGTTCGCCGCCGCCGTTCTGGTGTTCGCGCAGGAGGGCGGCCTCGTCTCGCGTCTCCTGCGGGCCAAGCCCTTCGCGGCGCTCGGTCGCTGGTCCTATTCCATCTATATGGGCCACCATCTGGTGCTGATGGCGACGCTCTATGGCGTTTGGGCCTTCTCGCGCTGGCAGGGCGTCTCACTGGAAACGCAGGTGCTGATCGGGGGGCACCCGAAGACGCTGTATGCGGTGGGCGGCACCTCGGGCAGCACGCTGCTGCTGGCTGGCATGCTGGCGGTGGTGATCGCCATGGCCGCCTTCACCTATGCCCGCGTGGAAGAGCCCGCCCGGCGCGCCTTCAACGGCATCGCCAAGCGACTTGAAACGCGACAGGCAATCGGCAGCGGCCGCGTTCAGGCGTCGGCCAGCCGGGCTTCCAGCGCCTCGTAGAGAGGGTTGTCGGCCGCGAACACATATTCAATCGGCCCCACCGTCACCATGCTCGCGCCCCTGGCCCGCAGAAACAGCGAAAGGGCGTGCAGCGTGTCCGGCGGGCAATGCAGGGTGAGCATGCCCGACGACGTGGGGCCGCCGAAGGGGGCGACCACGCGGAAGCGGGCGATGGCCTCATCCACCAGGTTCGCATCGCACGCACCGAAGCGGGTGCGGACCTCGCGCATGGTGCGGGCGCGCTTTTCGCCCGCCATGCGGTCGAACATGGCCTGCGCCGCCGCGCGCTGGCTTGGTCCCCACGGGGCGGTCAGGGAGGCGACGAGATTGGCCTCCGAGCGCAGCATCACGCCGTCTTCCATCACCTTCAGCCCGTTGGCGGCCAGTGTCGCCCCCGTGGTGGTGATGTCGACGATCAGTTCCGCCGTGCCGGCGGCAGGCGTGCCCTCGGTGGCGCCTGCGCTCTCCACGATCCGGTAGTCCACGATGCCGTGGCGGGCGAAGAAGCTGCGGGTGAGGTTCACATATTTCGTGGCGACGCGGATGCGCTGGCCGGTGCGGGCATGGAAATGCCCCGCCACGTCGTCCAGATCTTCCATGCTGCGCACGTCGATCCAGGCCTGCGGCACCGCCACCACCACATTGGCGCTGCCGAAGCCCAGCTTCTCCAGCAGGGCCACGCGGCGGTCGGCATCGGGGATGTTCTCGCGCACGAGGTCTTCGCCGGTCACGCCCACATGGACGGTGCCGGCGGCCAGCGCCGCCGCGATCTCGGAGGCGGACAGATAGGCCACTTCCACATTTTCCACCCCGCCCAGCACACCGCGATAATCGCGGGCGCCACGGGCCTGCATGAGCGGCATGCCGGCGCGGCCGAAGAAGGCGTGCACATTTTCCTGCAGCCGGCCCTTGGAGGGGACAGCGAGGATCAATTTGTCGCTGTTGAGGGTATCGCTCATGACTGGCTCTCCAGCAGGGCGAGACGCTCAACCCAGGCGGCAAATCCGACGGCAGGGACAATGGCGGACGCGCCGAGGCGGCTCAGCAGCGGGTCGTAGCGCCCGCCGGCCACCAGAGGCGATTCCACGCGGCCTTCGGGGTCCGACAGCTCGAACACCATGCCGCTGTAATAATCCATCGGCCGGCCGAAGGCGGCGGAGAAGTGCACGTCCGACAGGTTCACGCCGTGGGCGGTGAGGAAGCGGGCGCGGTTCTCGAACACGTCCAGCGCCTGCGAGATGTCGATCCCGGCCTCGCGGGCAAGGTCGCGCATCTCGGCGGCGGCGGTCTGCGGCTCGCCGGTGATGGCGAGATAACGGGAGAGAATGCCAGCCGCTTCCTGCGACAGGCCATTGCCTTCCAGAGCCGCCTGCTCAAGGAAGCGGGCGGCGATCTCCGACACCGAGCGGCCACCCACCGTGGTGATGCCGGCGATGGAGAGCAGGTCGGTGATGAGCGCGCGGGCGGCATCCGGATCGGCGCCGGCCAGTGCCGAGAGCACGCCGGCATGGGCGGCGGCGGTGCCGTTGGGTTTCTCGTCGGACAGGTGGTCGAGGTCGTCGCCGAGACGGCCCTGCCCAAAGTCCTTCATCAGGCGGCGGCGCCATGCGGGTGCCAGCGGCAGGGCTTCCAGCACGGCGGCGAACAGGCCGACGTCACCCAGCAGGATTTCCGGGTCCGCAAGGCCATAGATGGCGCAGGTCTCAAGGCCGAGGGCGATGATGTCAGCGTCCGCCGCCTCGCGGTCGAAGCGGCCGAAGGATTCCACGCCGGCCTGCCGGAACTCGCCGGGGCCGCCGCTGCGGATGCGGAACACCGGGCCGAGATAACTGACCGCCGCGGGCAGTTGCATGCGCAGGCGGCCGACCTCGCGGGCGACCGGGATGGTGAGGTCGGGCCGCAGGCACAGTTCCTGCCCGTCCTCGCCGGTGGTGAGGAACATGCTGCGGCGGATGGTTTCGCCCGACAGGTCGAGGAAGGCATCGGCCGGCTGCAGGATCGGCGGATCGAGCCGCGTGAAGCCCGCGGAGGCGAAGCGGACCATCAACGCCTCATCGAGGGCGCCTTGGTCACGCAGGGGGAAGGGGCTTTGCGCCTCGGTGGGCATCTCGGCTCTTGGCTCGTTACGCGGCAATGCCGCTTCGGGTTCGGTACGCGGCGAAGCCGCAGGCGCAGGCCGAGCCTGCCAATGTCGAGCGGGCTTCTAGCAAAGCTGGGCGCTCACCACCACCCCAAGCGGCGGAAGCATTTGGGAGGCCGGGTCCGTTGCCGCCTTAAGGCTGCCGCCCGGCTCGGCTATAAGGGCGCCTCCACGAGATTCGAAAGGGGCATCCATGGCCGAGACCAGCAAGACCGAAGGCACCCGGCGCGAGAAGGCTCCCGCCGTTTCCAGCCTGTCGTTCGAGGCGGCTCTGGCGGAACTGGAGACCATCGTGCAGCGGCTCGAGGCGGGCAATGTGCCGCTGGAGGAGAGCATCGCCATCTATGAGCGGGGCGAGGCGCTGAAGAAGCGCTGCGAGGCGCTGCTGGGCGAGGCGGAGGCGCGGGTCGCCACCATCACCCGCGATGCCGACGGCCGTCCCACCGGTACGGCGCCGCTCGATCCGGGCTGAGCTGTCCCGAGACGGGACAGTTCTTCCGACAAAAGCGAACGGCGACGGAACGGAACCTGACCGAATCGGACGTCTGCGCCGATTGCCCGTTCGTTCCGCCTGCCGCTCTCAGTACACGCCGGGGATGATGCGCTTGGTGCGGGCCATGTAGGCGTCGTACTCGGGCCCGAAGGTCTCGCGCATCATCAGTTCCTCGCGGCCGACGCGGAAGAAGAACAGGATGCCGAAGCCGACGAGGCCGGACAGGCCCGCCATCAGGTTCGGCAGCAGCAGCGCCTGCGCCACCGCCCACAGGAAGAAGGCCGAATACATGGGGTGCCGCACATGCCGGTACACCCCGTGGGTGATCAGCTTGTGGGTCTCCTTGATCTCCAGCGACACCGACCAGTTGCGCCCGAGATCCTTGTGGGTGCGCCAGAACAGCCAGAGCGCCACGAGGAACACCAGCGTCCCCGCCGCCACCTGAAGGGCGGACGCGGGGTAGGTGAGGGCACGCGGCCAGCGCGTGAGGCAGAACGCCGCCGGAATGATCCCCAGCCCGAGGGTGGAGACGCTCAGCAGCGCGGTCTCGCGGAATGTGCGGTGGCGGCGGTCAGCCACGCGGGTGCGGCGCACCTTCAGCTCGAACGGCAGGCGCAGCAGATACCAGGCGATGACGCACCCGGCCCAGATCCAACTGGCGAGGGTGAGCAGGGAGACGGTATGACCGAACAGGGAAAGCGAATTCATGCGCCCTTTTGCTGTGTCGCCGCCTCGGGTGCAAGCGTGGCCTCCGGCGCCCCCACGCTGCCATCTTCCCGAAACACCGCCAGCGGCCCCTCGGGCGTGCCGACCAGCACGTCATAGGGTACCGGGGCGCAGATGAAGGCGTAGAAGTCGTAGGGCGCGCGCTGGTCGTTGGCGAGGAAGAACTGGCAGTGCAGGCGCATCACGTCGATGCGGAACTTGGCATAGGTGGCGGGCGTCAGCATGGCGCGGATCGGCACCCGGCGCACCAGCGGGCGGCGGTTGGTGTCGCCATCGGTGATCGGGCCGAGGGTGACGGGGTCCACCTTGTAGAAGGAGACGATGTCGTCCTTGGCCTGATACTCGGTCCAGCCGATGGCCTCGGCCTTGTGCACCATCCGCGCCGCACTGCGCAGGCGCTCGCCTTCCGGATGCAGAGCGAACTTGGCCGTGGTCGAGCCCAGGGTCAGGATACGGATGGGAAGGGTGGTGCCCAGATCCGGTTCGTCGCGCAGCGCGCGGGCGATCACGCTGATCACATGCTGGGCGCCGAGGCTGTGACCGGCCAGCACGATCTCATCCACACCGCCTTTCGCCGCCACCGCCCGCAGCCGGTCGGCGAAGGAGGTGATGCGGCGGGTGATGTCCGGATGCCGGTCGTGGACGAAATCCACCGAGAATTCCGCGAGATCCAGTGATTGACGCAGCCGCAGCCGCTTGCTGAGAAGCCGGGTGATGACGAGGGCGGCGATGATCGCCACCACGACCCCGAACGCCGCGCCCACCCATTGGCCGAGGAAGACCCGGCCGGCGATCCAGGTGCCGACGAGCGCTCTGTCCACCAGCGGGGCCGAAAAATGGGCAGCCACCCAGCCGATGCCGGCGGAAACCGCCCAGATGGCGGCCAGCGTCAGATAGGTGAGGCAGAAGAAGATGCCGTAGCGGTGGCTGGTGCGGAAATAGCGGAAGATGGTGCCGGTGGCGATCATGTCCCCCAGCGCCCGTATGGTGCCGAAGAGATGCGACCAGCGGCTGCGGTTCATGTCCGCACGCACGAGGTCGTCCCACGCCAGGATCTCGAACCGCGTCTCCGTCTCCCAGTCCGGCCCGTGGCTGCGCGCCGTCCAGGAGCCGCCGGTGCGCACGGCGCGCGGATTGTTGTCCGCGCTGGCGGATACCCCCCACACTTCGGCGAAGCGCGCCAGTTCCCGCTGGAAGATGCGGTGATGGGCATCCACCGTCATCGGATCGTAGCCGGCCACGAAAAACAGGTGCCGGCGGAACGTACGGGCGGGAGGTTGAGGTGCCATGGTGACGCTAATCTAGTTGAGGGAGCCTATGGTGCAAGGCGGCTCCGCGACGGCCAATCTTGGATTTCGCGGGTCGTAATGCTACCCATCCCGCGCACGGGTGCCGGTTTACAGCGGCGCCCGCATCTTGTCCGGCTTATACGTGGCCGGCGTATGCTTGGCCTTCACATCACGGCCCTTGCGGTGGGAGTATCCGGTGTCGACGCCGCAGAGGCTGCTGTTCGTGAACGTCAGGAAACCGCCGTCCGTCAGCGTGGTGTTCGTCTCCTACAACAGCGGGGGCGTGCTGCCACGCGCAATCGCCTCGGTGCCGGAGACGCATCAGGTGGTGGTTGTGGACAATGCCAGCCCCGAGGGGACCAACTGGGTGGAGGGGCTGCAACGCCCGGTGGATCTGCTGCGGCTGGAAACCAACCGGGGGTTCGGCACCGCCTGCAATGCCGGCGCCCGCGCGGCGCGCGGCGACTATGTGCTGTTCCTCAATCCCGATGCGGTGCTGGAAGCCGGGACCATCCCGACCTTGCTGGAGGCCGTAAAGCGCTATGGCGACCCCGGCATCTTCATGCCGTCCATCATCGGCGAGAATGGCCGGCCCATGCGCAAGGAGGGTTCCATCCTGGAGCCGGTGCCACGCAAGCGGCGGCTGAAGGCGCAGGAGATGGTGGGCGATTATTGCACCCGCTTCGTCCATGGCGCCGCCTTCCTCATGGAACGCCGGGCGTTCCTCGCCATGGGCGGTTTCGACGAGGCGATCTTCCTCTATCACGAGGATGACGATCTGGCGCTGCGGGCTCTGCGGAGCTACATCCCCATCACCGTCGTTGCCGATGCCCGCGTGGTTCATGCAGGTGGAAAATCCTCCACGGCGAGCTGGCGGCAGACCTTCCGCATCAGCCGCTTCAAGAAACATTCCGAGCGCTATGTCCTTGGCAAATATGGCGCATCGCGTGGAAAAGCTGCGGAATGCCTCTATCTCGCGGCCGGTTGTCTGCTATCGGTACTGATGTTCGATATTCATCGCCTGATGATCCGCTCCGGCAAGATCGCGGGCCTTTTTGACACCTTGCCGTCCCCGCCGGAGCCATCCGAGGACCGATCCCAAGGTCGTCCCGGTGATCGCCCCGGTGATCGTCCCCCAGCCATGAGGCGGCCTTGACCAATCCCGTACCCGTGCCCGTCAACATCACCCGCGCCTCGAAACATCTGTTTCTGGCGGCGGTGAAGATGTTCACCGGCTTCGACGGCAGCGCCAACGTGCGCAAGGCGCTGGGCCTGTTCGCCGCGCCGGACCTGTCGGCGGAAATCGCCGACGACAAGGATCTCAACACCCTGCGCAAGCGCGTGGTGCGGCCGCTGGAAATGGTGGGCAAGCGCCCGGTCTGCCTGTTCGCCTCCTACTCGCCGGACGGCCGGATCTGGCCGCACGTGGTCAGCTATTGCAAGGATCTGAAGGCGCAGGGCTTCGTGGTGGTCCTCATCGTCGCCACCGACCGCGCGGACCTGCGCTGCGACGATCCCGGCGCCGCCGTGGCCGACGCCATGCAGGTGGTGGAGAATTTCGGCTTCGACTTCTCCGCCTGGGCCCGCACCCTGCGGCTGTGGCCGGATCTGTGGAACGCCTCGTCGCTGCTGTTCACCAATGACAGCATCTATCATTCGCCGGCGGGCCTCGCGACGCTGATGGAGCGGGTGAAGGCCAGCACGACCGACGTGGTGGCGCTCACCGAGAGCACCGCCTTCCGCCGGCATTTCCAGAGCTATTTCTTCATCCTGCGGGAGAAGGCGCTGGCCAACGAAGCCGTGCGGGCCTTCTTTTCCGAGATCCGGGCGTTGGGCGACAAGCAGAAGGTGATCGAGGCCTGCGAGGTCCCCTTGCCGAGCCTCCTGTCCACGCAGGGGCTCAGCGTGGATGTGCTGTTCGAGCTGCCGGAGAGTGACCCGCGCGCGGCCAATCCCACCCTGGCTGCCCATGGCGATCTGTTGCGCAAGGGCATGCCCTTCGTGAAGGTGCAGCTGCTGCGCGAGAATCCCTTCAATGCCAACATCGCCAACTGGCGCACGGATCTGAAGGAGCGCGGCTTCCGTATGGATGAGCTGGAAATGCACCTCGGCAGCCTGAAAATTCCGGCGGCAGCCTTCCTCCAGCCCTGATGGGGGTGCAGGACGGGCGATCACGACATAAATGGGAGTATGTGGCTAGGGTCTGAGCCGCTTGCGCGTTGCGCCGGCTGGCCTGACTGTGTAACCCCTGATTTCCCGGCGCGATGCCGGCGCGGAGTGTATGGTGACGGTTAGCAATACGCCGCTTCTCGATACGGTGCGCGACGCCTCAGACGTCAGGCGCCTGCCGGAAGAGAAGCTTTCCCAGTTGGCCGATGAATTGCGGGCGGAGACCATCAGCGCGGTCTCCGTCACTGGCGGCCATCTGGGCGCGGGTCTTGGTGTGGTCGAGCTCACGGTGGCCCTGCACCACGTATTTGACACGCCCCACGACCGGTTGATCTGGGACGTGGGCCACCAGTGCTACCCGCACAAGATCCTGACCGGCCGCCGCGACCGTATCCGCACGCTCCGGCAGGGTGGGGGCCTCTCCGGCTTCACCCGCCGTTCGGAGAGCGAATACGACCCCTTCGGCGCCGCCCATTCCTCCACCTCCATTTCCGCCGGTCTCGGCATGGCGGTGGCCCGCGACCTCAAGGGCGAGGAGCGGAACATTGTCTGCGTGATCGGCGACGGCGCCATGTCGGCGGGCATGGCCTATGAGGCCATGAACAATGCCGGCGCCATGGACAGCCGGCTGATCGTCATTCTGAATGACAACGACATGTCCATCGCCCCGCCCACGGGCGCCATGTCGGCCTATCTGGCGCGCCTGATCTCGGGCCGCACCTACATGTCGCTGCGCGAGATGGGCAAGCAACTCGCCCACCGCATGCCGAAGTTCGTCAAGGACGGCGCGGCCAAGGCCGAGGAATATGCCCGCGGCTTCTGGACCGGCGGCACGCTGTTCGAGGAGATGGGCTTCTATTACGTCGGCCCCATCGACGGCCACAATCTGGAGCACCTGCTGCCGGTGCTGAAGAATGTGCGCGATGCCAAGACCGGGCCGATCCTCGTCCATGTGGTGACGCAGAAGGGCAAGGGCTATCCGCCCGCCGAGGCCTCCGCCGACAAATATCATGGCGTCGTGAAGTTCGACGTGGTGACTGGCGCGCAGATGAAGGCCAAGTCCAATGCGCCCAGCTACACCAAGGTGTTCGCCGAGACCCTGATCAGTGAGGCCGCGCGCGACGACAAGGTGGTGGCCATCACCGCCGCCATGCCCTCCGGCACCGGGCTGGACCTGTTCGGGCAGGCCTATCCCACGCGCACCTATGACGTGGGCATCGCCGAGCAGCATGCGGTGACGTTCGCCGCCGGCCTCGCGTCGGAAGGCTACAAGCCCTTCTGCGCGCTCTATTCCACCTTCCTCCAGCGCGGCTACGACCAGGTGGTGCACGATGTGGCCCTGCAGGGGCTGCCGGTGCGCTTCGCCATCGACCGCGCCGGCCTCGTGGGCGCGGACGGCGCCACCCATGCGGGCGCCTTCGACATCGCCTTCCTGGCTTGCCTGCCGGGCTTCACGGTCATGGCCCCCTCCGACGAGGCGGAACTGACCCATATGATCGCCACCGCCGTCGCCCATGACGCCGGCCCCATCGCGTTCCGTTTCCCCCGTGGGGAAGGGGTGGGCGTGGAGCGGCCGGAGCGCGGCGAGGTGCTGCCCATCGGCAAGGGCCGGGTGCTGCGGGAAGGGCGGGATGTCGCCATTCTCTCACTGGGCACCCGCCTTGCGGCGGCACAGGATGCGGCCGAGCGGCTGGCGAGCCTCGGCTACAGCGCCACCGTGGCCGATGCCCGCTTCGCCAAGCCCATCGACAGCGAGCTGATCCTGAAGCTGGCCTCCAGCCACCCGGCGCTGATCATCGTGGAAGAGGGCTCGGTGGGCGGTTTCGGCAGCCAGGTCATGCAGTTGCTCACCGACGAGGGGCTGCTGGACGACGGCCTGAAGGTGCGCTCGCTGGTGCTGCCGGACACCTATATCGACCACGACACGCCGGCGGTGCAGATGGCGGCGGCGGGGCTGGATGCGGACGGCATCTTCAACCGCGCTCTGGCGCTGGTGAAGGCGGGCGAGCGGCGCCCGGTCGCGACAAAACGCGCCTGACAAACAAAACGCGCCTGAGAGCCGAAGCTCCAGGCGCGCAAGTTGCTCTCATGTTGAACTGAAAAACCTTGTCCCGCCCGCGTTTGCGCGGGTCGGGAAGAGCCTGCGCGTCAGCCGCGGCAGGCCTTGTCGAATTCGGCATAGGCCTCGGGGGCGCCGGTCAGGGCGATGGGCTGCTTGGCGCCTTTCACCTCGACTGTCAGCACCTTGCCGGCCGCGAGGACCGCCTTCACATCGTCGAATTTGCCGCCGCCTTCCACGTCCACGGCGCTGGTCATCTCGTTCGCCACGGCCTTGCCGGGGAATTCCTTCTTCACCTTGCCGGCGGAGAGGAGGATGCGGGCCGGGTCGTTCGCCTTCAGGCCCTTGGAGCCGATCATGGAACTGACCAGCACCATGGTGTTGCCCGTGTTGCAGGTGAAGGTCAGCATCACATGGTCGCTTTCCGGCGCACCGAACGCCAGCGTGGCGCCGTTGTCGGTGGTGGAGGCAGCCCACACGAGCTTCTCCTGCGCCGCCAGAGGCAGGCTGGAGGCCACAAGCAGGCCAGCGGCGATGAAGGTGCGCAGCATTGGTCTTCCCCAGAACGGTTGTCGGGGATCATACCCAAGGATGCGCGGGCGGGAAGGGCGTCGTTAATTTTAGGTTAAGACGTCCGTGCGGCTGCCGGAAAAGCCTTTCATCTCAACGCCGGGCGAGACACACCCGCTCGAAGTCGGCAAGGCGGGAGCGGGCGCCGGCCAGCGGCAGGTTCTGGCTGGAGCCGGGCATCTTCACCACCAGCGTGTCGCCATCCCGGAACAGGTCCAGCACGCGGGCATCCAGCGTCACCGCCGCTTCCACCACCAGCAGGCCCTCATTGTTGACGAGGAAGGCGCTGGCGGCCAGCTCCAGCTTCCGCTTGCCGCTGGAGAGGGAGAGCGGCACGCCATCGCCGGAGCGGATCTTCTTGTCGTTGGGCACTTCCACGGCGATCTGCAGCAACTGGGCGCTGGGTTGGCAGGTGGCTGCGAAGCTGGGATCGGTGGCGCGGGGCAAGGCGTAGCGCAGCACATAGGCATCGTCGGCCTTGACGATGCTCCAGACCCGCGGATCGGGTGTTGCTTCTGCCTTGCTGCTCTTGTTCGTGCGGGGCGCCGCGTCGGCCGCTCCGGAAAGTCCGAGGCCCATCAGGGCTGTCAGGACCGCTGCCGCGATCACTTTCTGCATACTCACTCCCACCGGCAGGGTCCAGGACGCTGACGTATCGCTGCCCACAGGCGCGCCGCCGCACAGAAAACGCCCAAGACCGCGCTTGGTTCACAGCGCTTGAGGTATCTTTTCAAGTTCGTGCAAGTTCAAGGTCGTGGAAGCGCGGGCCCGCAACTGCGCCGCGCGGATGATGGTCTGTCCGCCCCTCTGCTCCGCATACCACGGACAGGCCCGTCTGCGCGACGGGTAAGCCTGTCCCGCGCCCTTGTGCCTTGCATCACCGGGCAAAATGGTAAAAGCCTCGCACCCTGAAACTCTTCCAGACGGAAAGCACACATGGCCGCGCGGGCGCGCATCGACAAGCTGCTGGTGGAACGGGGGCTGTTCGACAGCCGGGCCCGGGCGCAGGCGGCCGTGCTGGCGGGGCACGTGACGGCCGATGGTGCGGTGGTGCGCAAGCCGGCGCAGGAGGTGGACGAGACTGCCGTCATCACGGCACAGGACGTGCACCCCTTCGTGTCGCGCGGCGGGCTGAAGCTGGTGGCGGGGCTCGATGCCTTCGGCTTTGATCCTGCGGGCAAAAGGGCGTTGGACGTGGGTGCGTCCACCGGCGGCTTCACCGACGTACTGCTCTCGCGCGGCGCTGCCGCCGTGGTGGCGGTGGACGTGGGGCATGACCAGTTCCACCCCCGCCTGCGCGAACGTCCCGAAGTGACCGTACTGGAAGGTACGGACATCAGAAAGCTGACGCCGCAACAGGTTGGCGGGCCGGTGGACCTGATCGTCAGCGACGTCAGCTTCATCTCGCTGGCCCTCGTGCTGCCGGCGGCGCTTCCCTTTGCCGGGCCGAAGGCGGAACTGGTGGTGCTGGTGAAGCCGCAGTTCGAGGCCGGGCCGGAAATCGTGAGGAAGGGCAAGGGTGTGGTGCGCGATGTGACCGTCCACGAGACGGTGTGCGCGCGGGTGAAGGGCGAGGTCGAGGCGCTGGGCTGGCGGGTGCTGGGCATTGTGCCATCCCCCATCGAAGGCGGTGATGGCAATAAGGAATTCCTGCTGGGAGCGGTGCGGCCGTGAGTGAGATCGAGGCGGAGGTCCTGCGGGTCGGGGCGCAGGGCGACGGGCTGGCGGCGGGCGGGCTGTTCGTGCCCTATGGTTTGCCGGGCGAGCTGATCGCCGGCCAGCGGGAGAAGGACAGGCTCATCAAGCCGCGGGTGCTGAAGGCCAGCCCCGAGCGGGTGGAGCCGGAATGCCGGCACTTCGGCATCTGCGGCGGCTGCCTGCTCCAGCATTGGGAGACCTCTGCCTATCGCAGCTGGAAGCGCGGCCTCGTGGTCGAGGCGCTTTCGCGCGAGGGCGTGGAAACGCAGGTGCATCAACTGGTTGATGCCCATGGCGAGGGGCGGCGGCGGGCCATCTTCCATGCCCGCCAGATCGGGCCGCGCACCATTGTCGGCTTTGCCGAGCGCAAGTCCCATTCCATGGTGCCCATCGTGGAATGCCCCATTCTGGCACCGGCGCTGGATCAGGCCTTGCCGGTTGCCAAAGCGGTGGCGGAGGCGCTGGCGGGGCAGAAGAAGCCGCTCGATCTACATGTGACGGCCACTGAATCCGGGCTCGATCTGGACTTCCGGGGCTCCGGCCCGTTGCCGCCTATGCTGTTGATGGATCTGGCGGAAATCGCCGAGCGGTTCGATCTCGCCCGGCTCACCCGGCATGGGGAGATGGTGGTGCAGCGGCGTCTGCCCTTCCTGCCCATGGGCCTTGCCCGGGTCGAGCTTCCGCCCGCCTCCTTCCTTCAGGCCACCGCCGCCGGCGAGGCCATGCTGGCCGGGGCGGTGGAAGAGGGGGTGAGGGGGGCGAAGAGCGTCGCCGATTTGTTCTGCGGGGTCGGCACCTTTGCGCTGCGGCTGGCGTCCCATGCGCGCGTAAGGGGTTATGAATTCAGCGAAAGTGCCATCACGGCCATGCTGAAGGCGGTGCGCGGCACGCCGGGCCTGAAGGGCGCCGAGGGCGAGGTGCGTGATCTCTTCCGCCGCCCGCTCATGCCGGACGAACTCCAGCGTTTCGAAGCGGTTGTGATCGATCCGCCGCGTCAGGGCGCGGAGGCGCAGGCCCATGAGCTGGCCCGCTCCAAGGTGGAGCGGCTCGCCTATGTGTCCTGCTCGGCGGCCACCTTCGCCCGCGATGCCCGCATCCTCATGGCCGGCGGCTTCAGGTTGGCGGGGGTAACACCATACGACCAGTTCCGCTATTCGCCCCATGTGGAGCTGGTCGGACTGTTCCATCGCTGACGGTGGCACACGGTGACACGGACGGTCGCCGATGGCCCCGCCTTGTCCCCGTTATGGACAGGGACAGTGTCCGTGCCGGCGGCGGGGGCTCGCGCCTTCTGCCGCAAGGCGCGGCCTGCTGAGCGCCTGCCCAGTGTGCCATCGGATGGCCACAGATGGACAGGGACATGTCCGCGCCATGGGACAGTGGCGCGGGCGACACACGGCGATGCGTGCGATGGAGAGGCGCGGAAGGGATGCACGGGCCTCCGTTCTGCCGGGCTCACGGTGCCGAGGCGGCTCGCAATATTTCCTGCTCATAAGCCACGATGAACGGGAGGCTGGTTTTCACCTGCTCATCACGCTCCCTGGCATCCTTGTAGGGAGGGTGCCAATAGCCGAGATTGTGAAGGGCTTCATGCGCGATCTTGGAAGCCCAGAAGGATGGATTGTCGAAGCTGTCGCTTCCCGATGACATTTTGTCTGTGCTCAGACGAATGTACAGAAAGGATCCGGGAGGTGATAGCCGATTTAATTGCGTGTCAGGGCGATAGTAAAAATCATGATATCCACCGCCCCACCAAGTCTGGTCGGAGTAAGAGGAGATCACCAGCGCGGGGCGGCGATCCGCAGGTCCTGTGAGGGCGTGCTTCATTTCGTCGTAGAATGCTTCCGCGCTCACGGGCTTCAAGCGGCTCTTCAAGTACAGCCGATACCCGTTCGTAACGCCGGTGACGGTTCCGTCCGTGACTGTTCGGCTGGGAGTGGGAAGAGGATTGTCCGCAGCCCGGCGGAAGGCATTTTCGATGACCTCCCTGTTCAGGGCGGTCTTCAGAAAGAGGTGCCCGGCTTTTTCAAGAACCGGCTTCATATGTTCCGGAAAGGCCGGGTCGAGAATGAGTGACATCGCTCTGCCGGATGCGGGGTCTTCCACATTCGGAGCCAGGCGGCTGAAGTCTCTCAGGGAAAAATATTGAGCGAGGGCGCGATTGAGCTGGAGGGTCTTCTCATCTGCTTCGGCGGTTCTGCGGGCCGTATCCAGCTTTTCGATTTCAGCGATACGCAGCTTGAAATCATCGATCTGCTCCGCCCGAAGCAGATCGGAATAAGGTTCGTTTTGCCAGATCCATTGAGGCAGCCAAATGGGGTAACGGTCCTCAGCATTGGCGCCCGTAAGCGATGCCAGAGTGAGAGCTGTCACCATTAGAGAAATATAGCGCACCGTTCATTCCCCCCAACCCAAGGAGGGAATGTAAATTTAGGTTGCATAAATTGGAAGTAGTATTTGGGTTTGCTGTATCCCTTTCGGGAGCGACGCCCCGCCCCGCTCAATTATTCCAGCGCTCGCCCCAGATGCGCTCGCCCACGGTGCAGGAGACGCGGGGCGGGTTGACGGCCGGAACCACCAGGGGCGCGCGCGGCGGTGGCTTCACGCCCGCCACCTCGAGAACCATCTTGGTCTTGATGGCGCGGATGAATTCCTCGCGCTCGCGCACCGGGATGACGAAGGCGCCGGGGCCGCCGATCACGCAGTCCTCGTAATATTGATCGAGGTTCTCGATATCGAGGGACGCGGAATTGGGCCGCTTCAGCATCAGGGGCAGGCCGTTGATGGTGATGCCGCGCGATACCACCTCGTCGCGGGTGGTATCGACGCGCGGGCCCTGATTGTTCACCCCGTCGCCGGAGACGTCGATCACCTGCCGGAGCGCCTTGTAGCCACTGTCCGGAAACAGCGCCGCCGAGAACAGCAGGCCGCCGGAAATGGAGGTGCGGTAGACCCGGCGTAGCGGGGCGCTGGCGATCTCGGCGGAAACGGCGCGGGCGCTCTCCGGCCCGTCGATCATCCGCCACGGCATCACCAGCTTCTGCTCGCCATCTCCAGCCCATTCCACATAGGCGACGATGATGCGCCCGTTGGGGCCGAGCTTCAGGGCGGTGAGGAATTCCGGGGAGACGAGGGCCTGCGCATAGCCTTCCCGTTGCAGCGCCTGCTCCTCCACATCCATGGAATAGGAGACGTCCACCGCCAGCACGAGGGCCACGTCCACCGTGGGCAGGGCGGTGGAGCGGGAGACGCCGGCCGCCTGCGCCATGGGGAGGGGCAGGGCGCCGGCAAGACCTGCGGCAAGAGCGGCGGCGAGGGCGAGGCAGGCGAAGCGACGTCCTCGATGAGGGCGATCCGCCTCGCGGCCCTCGGCGATGCGGGAACCGATGGTGCGGCGCGCTTCCATGCGGGAACCAATGGTTCGGCGCCCGATGGTCAAGCCGTTCTCGATCCAGCGTCTGACTGTCCAGCGTCCCATTCGGCAGCCTCCGCTACCGGCTCGGCGGCCGGCTCAGGCGTGCGACACTTTGGTCATGCTGCCATTGATACGGTCGCGGCAAAAGAGCGGATGTTGCCAGATCGCCGCGTGTTCATATGACCTCGCGGAAGGGCTGGCGCCCCCTGTTACCGGCAGGGCGTGGCACGGGCCATGTCGGGTGCTGCCGCCCGGCCATCCGCCCCGTCTGCGGCAGGGGGCCGGAATGCCTGCGGCAGCGCCCGCCGCCGGTCAGCGGCGCAGGCTTTCCGCCACAGCCACGGCATCCACCCCGGCCGGCTGGCGCATGGGGGCGGCGGGATCGGTCGCCGCCCGCCATCTGGTGGCCGGCGGGCGGGAGAGCATGGCCGGGATCGCGCTGAAGGTGGGCTATGGCCCGGCGAGCGCCGTCTCCGCCGCCTTCGCCCGCCACGTTGGCCTTCCGCCCGCCCGATATGCGCAGCAGGCGCTGATGGGGCAGGTGCTGGCGGGATAGGTGCTGGCGCTCCAGGGGGTATGAGCGAGGCAGGTGAGGCGCGTGTGGCGAGAGTGCGCGGGCATCGGATGTCGCGCCGTGCCCCCTCCCTAACCCTCCCCCGCAAGCGGGAGAGGGGACCTGTTGCGCAGGCGAGGTGGGGAGTGCCCGGACGACGGGCCTTGGAATGCAATATTGAGCGGTTGAAAAACACAGCCTGGGCTTTCACCTGCGGGCGGGAAAGCCCTCTCCCGCTTGCGGGGGAGGGTTGGGAGGGGGCAGCGTGGGGCGCCACACACAGGCGGCCGCCCTCCGATCGGCGTTTGCGGCCGCTCGCCGATCCGCCCTCCCGCACGCCCTGCCTCAGGCTGCCCCGCCTCACCCCTTCCCCTTCTCCTTCCTGAACTCCGCATAGCGCTCATCCGCCATGCCGCGCAGGGCCCGGCCGATGGCCGCGTATTCATATTCGTTGAGGTTCGCCAGAGACGCGCGCCCCGCCGATTGCTGGGCGCCGAAGCCGCTGCCCGGCAGCAGCACGATGCCCGTCTCGTCCGCGATGCGGAACAGGAAATCGCTCGCGCCCGGACGCTTCACCAGCCAGTCGGAGAATTCGTCACCATAGATCTTGCGCGCGATCTCCTTCATGTCGAGCAAGGTGTAATAATCCACCGCGTTCGGATCGCTCTCCGGCTCCAGCCCCAGCTCGCGATAGAGGGCGGCCTCGCGGCGGCGGATCAGGGTTTTGAGTTCCTTCTTGTAACCATCGCCCGCATCCATGAGCGCGAACAGCGAGAACAGAACCATCTGCACCTGTTGCGGCGTGGAGAGGCCGGCGGTGTGGTTGAGCGCCACCGCGCGGCTGTCGGCGACCAGCCGATCAATAAAGCGCAGCGAGCGCACATCCGGCAGCAGCGAGCCGTAGCGGACATCCATCTCCTTCTTGAAGTCCTCGGGCAGGGCCTCAAGCTGCGCGTCCATCACATTCTGCTTGTGGGCGGCGATGACGCCCAGCCGCCAGCCGGTGCAGCCGAAATACTTCGAGAAGGAATAGACCAGCAGGGTGTTGCGCGGGCACACGGCGAACAGCGAATGGAAATCGTCCGCAAACGTGCCGTAGACATCGTCGGTGAGGATGATGAGGTCCGGCCGCTCCTTCACGATTTCGGCGATGCGGGCAAGGCCGGCATCGTCCATCTTCACCGATGGCGGGTTGGAGGGATTGACGCAGAAGAACACCTTCACCGCCGGATCGCGCAGCTTGTCCAGCTCCGCGTCCGAATACTGCCAGCCGGCGTTGGGATCGGCATTGATGGCCACTTCATGCAGGCCGTATTCGGCCAGCTCCGGGATCTCGATATAGGGCGTGAAGACAGGGAGGCCGATGGCCACCTTGTCGCCGCGCTTCACGAGGCCGTTCTGCTTCATGGTGTTGAAGATATAGGCCATGGCGGCGGTGCCGCCCTCCACCGCAAACAGGTCGACGCTGCCGCTCGGTATGAAGCCGCCGATCATTTCCTTGACGATGTACTCGCGCACGATCTTTTCAGACAGCTTCAGCATGCGCGGCGGCACAGGATAATTGCTGCCCAGAATGCCCTCCACCATCTCATGCAGGAAGGCGGAGCCATCGAGGCCGATCTGGTCGCGCACATAGGAGAGGGCACGGCCGAGGAAGACCACGCCGGGCTGGTCCTGATGATCGGACACGAAACGCTCGAACCGGCCCTCGATGCCCTCGATCTTGGGCAGCCCTCCGATGCCGTTGGGCATGTAGGAGAAGGAGAGTTCCGCCTCGGCGGTGGCGAACAGGCCGAGGCGGAAGAAAGCCCGCCGGGGCAGGGTGGCGAGAAAGTTCGGGTTGCCGCGCCCGGCATTCAGCATCAGCCGGTTCTCGCGCGAGGAGGCGAGCTTGATCAGCTCATCCTTCAGCTCGAACGGGCTCAGCTTCGCATATTGCGCATAGTCGGTTGTCATGATCGTCCCTCCCGAAACGCTCACGCGAAGGCCACCACCAGCGGGCCGAGCAGCGTGAGGAAGACGTTGGCGAGCGCATAGGTGATGGCGAACGGCGTGGTGGGGATGGAGTTTCCGGCCTTGTCCAGCACCTCGCCGAAGGCGGGGTTGGCGCTGCGCGAGCCGGACAGGGCGCCGGCGAAGATGGCGGCGTTGTCGTAGCGCAGCACATAGCGGCCGAAGAGCATGGTGATGACCAGGGGCACGATGGTCACGACCACGCCGATGAGAAACAGCGAGATGCCCCGATCGGCGATGGTGCTCACCGCCTGCAGGCCCGATTGCAGGCCCACCACCGCCACGAAGCCGGCAAGGCCGAGATCGCGCAGCAAGGTGGAGGCGCCCGTGGGCATGTTGCCGATGGCAAGGTTGCGGGTGCGGATCCAGCCGAACAGCAGGCCCGCCAGCAGCGCGCCGCCGCCCGAGCCCAGCGTGAGCGGAATGGAGCCGAGGCGGATGACGATGAGGCCGATGAGCAGGCCCACCACGAGGCCGAGGCCGTGGAAGACGAAATCGGTCTTGTCGGAGGGAATGATCGGCGCGCCCACCACCTTGACCACGCGCTGCACGTCGTCGGCGGAGCCGTAGAAGGTGGCCACGTCCCCCGGCTGGATCAGCGTGTCCGGCGTCAGGGGCAGCGGCTGGCCGCCGCGCTTGACCGCCAGCAGATAGATGCCGTGGCGCGTCTCCGGTTTGGTGGCGGCGCGGATCTCGCCGATGGTGCGCTTGGTGAGCTCCGGATTGGTGACGGCCACGTCGCGGGTCAGCGTCACCACGTCCATGCCCTCGGAGGACTGGATCTCCGGCCCGATGGCGTCTTCAAGGCCCACCACGCCCGCGCGGCGGCCCACCACCAGCACGATGTCGCCGGTTTCCAGCTTGAGATCCGGCTGAAGGCCGATGATGGCCCCCTTCCGCTTCACCCGCTCGATGCAGACATCGCCGGGGGTCGTGTCCCCCTCCAGCCCCGCCACGGTGCTGCCGGCGGCGCGCTCCACCTTGTAGAGGCGGCCCACCAGGTCCGGCAGCGCCGGCTGCTCGCCGGTGCCGAACACATGGGCGCCGGCCAGCAGCTCCGCCTCGGCCTTCAGCGCATCGTCATGGATGGTGCGGCCCATCAGCCATTGCAGGCCGTTGACGCACACGAGGATGGCCCCGAACGAGCCGAAGATGTAGGTGACGGCATAGCCCACGGCCACATTGCCCTGCAGGCGCTGCACCTCGTCCGCCGCCAGCCCCAGCTTGGAGATGGCCGCACCGGCGGTGCCGATGATGGCGGACTGGGTGAGCCCGCCCGCAGCCACGCCCGCCGCCAGCCCCTTGTCGAGCCCGAACAGGCGGGCCATGACGATGACGGTGAGCAGGCCGGAGAGGGCCAGCACCGCCGCCATGAGGATTTCGCGCAGCGACTTGCGGCCCAGCGAGCGGAAGAATTGCGGCCCGCTCTCGAAGCCCACCGCATAGATGAACAGGGCGAAGAGGACGGATTTCACCCCGTTGTCGATCTTCACGCCCACCTGGCTGATGATGACGGCGGCCAGCAGCGAGCCGGCGACCCCGCCCAGCTGGAACTTGCCGAACTGGAACTTGCCGATCCAGTAGCCGACGGCCAGCGACAGGAAGAGCGCGATCTCGGGGGACTGGTTGAGGATGTAATGCAGCCAGGACATGTGCGCCTCCATGGAGTGGATCGACAGCTCACAAGACGGCAAGGCCTCGAAAAGCAAATCCGCAATGGCAATGGCGCGACCGGCAAAAAGGGAAGACCGGCAACAGGCACGAACAGGAAAAAAGGGCACGGAAAAAGCGACACGAACCGAACCGGGAAGACGGCAGAGGTATGCGCGGCAGCCGCCCTTGCGGGGGCAGGAATATCTGGAACGCTGAACCCGAAACGCATGGCGTGAAATAGCGGGCCCAACGGCCCGAACGCCCTGAACGCAAGCCTCCCGGACGGGGAGGGGAAGATAGCTTGAAACGGCTAAATTATTGGGAACGCTCTATTTCCTAGCCACTATCAAGGCAGAAACTTAAGTTGTCCGCAAGCCTTTTGCTCGCCCGCGCTGCATTATCTGCTAAGCTTGCGGGATCGCTGGGAATTGCTGCGGTGCGGTGCCCGTTGTGCACGCGATCAAGTGGGGGCGCCCATGATTTTCGACAGTCCGCTGGCATTGAAGGCCCTGCGCGAGGTGGCGGCGGGGGAGCTGCTGGTGGTGGACTGGACCGACGCCCGCGGCGTCGCGCTGGTGATCAGCATCACAACAGAGGGGGTGCTGCTGATTCCCTTGTCCGATCCTCCCGGCGGCACCTCGGCCATGGAAGCGGTGCTGCACGGGCCGCAGGCCGGCACGCGCTGCCTGTCCTATGGCCATGACTGGGTTCTGCGCCCCATGGCGTCGCCGGCTCTGATCGCCTTCGAGCCCGATCCCGGCCCCGGCGCGGGCGTGGTGCATCTGACCGACGCCGGCCCGGTGCTGGGCTTCCGGCAGGCGCCCGCAGGCACGACGGATGCGGTCCCGGTGGCGGGCTACAATCTGGCGGGCGGCGGCACGGTGGCGGCCATCGCGCCGCCTTATGCCTCGATCTTCGACTGGGACATCTACCCCTCCGCGCGCGCCGCCGCCGATCCCGATGCCCGGCCGCTGGTCAGCTTCCGCTACAAGGGGGTGGGGTAGGGGCGGGCTGAAACGCGAACGGCGCGCCATAAGGCGCGCCGTTGCTGTCTCGAAGACGGCCGGAAGTCGGTCGCCTCAGCCTTCCAGGTGCTCGGTCTCGGTGATCTCGATGCCGAAGCCGGACAGGCCCACATAGGTGCGCGCCTTGGAGGCCATGAGGCGGATGGAGGTGACGCCGAGATCGCGCAGGATCTGCGCGCCGAGGCCGACCTCGCGCCAGTGGGCATCGCGCTCCACCTCGCTGGAGCTCTTCTCGCCCGCGCCGATGGCGGTGGCGGGCACGCCCGCCGTGCCGTCGCGCAGATAGACCAGCACGCCCCGGCCTTCCTGCTTGATGCGCTCCAGCGCCTTCTGGATCACCTTGGCGCCGCCGAAGGCGTCGGAGACCGGATCGGCGCGGTGCAGGCGCACCAGCACGTTCTCGCCATCGCCGATGCGGCCATAGACGAGGGCGAGGTGGTTCACCTGATCGAACGGGGTGAGATAGGAGAAGCCCTGCATCTCGCCGACCGAGGTGGGCACCGGGAATTCGGCGGCCCGCGTCACCAGCTTCTCGCGCGCCTGCCGGTAGGCGATGATGTCGGCCACCGAGATGGAGAGCAGATTGTGCTCCTGCGCGAAGGCCGCCACCTGCGGGCCGCGCTTCACGGTGCCGTCGTCATTCACCAACTCGGCGATGACGCCGATGGGCGGCACGTTGGCGAGGCGGCACAGGTCCACAGCGGCTTCCGTGTGGCCGGAGCGCATGAGCACGCCGCCTTCCTTGGCGATGAGCGGGAAGACGTGGCCGGGGCGCACGAAATCGGCGGCGCCCATGTTGGGATTGGCGAGCGCGCGCACGGTGTTGGTGCGCTCTTCCGCCGAGATGCCGGTGGTGGTGCCGTGCTTCACGTCGATGGAGACGGTGAAGGCGGTGCCGAGCGGGGCGTCATTGTTCGACACCATGGGGTCGAGGCGCAGGCGCTTGGCCTCGGAGGGCGGCAGCGGCGTGCAGACGATGCCCGACGTGTGGCGGATCAGGAAGGCGAGCTTCGCCGGGGTGGCCTGCGAGGCGGCGAGGATGAGATCGCCTTCATTCTCACGGTCGTCGTCATCGGTGACGACGATGATCTCGCCACGGGCGATGGCTTCGATGGCGAGCTGGACGCGGGACTGGGCAGTGTCGATCACGGGAAGACCTCGGATGCTCGGGGCGGGCAGCCCCAGAAAGTCATTGGGCGTTACCTGATGGCCGGTGGCGTCGGCGATCTTCAGCGCGCTCTCGCGGGAGAGCCAGGCGCTGTCGTCATTGCACAAGGCTGTGACGCTGGCGGGCGAGAGGCCCACCTGCCGGGCAAAGGCGCTGCGGGTGACGCCGGCATTCAGGAGCCAGTCGGCGAGTTTCATGACAGCAGGTTTAGCAGAGGCGAATTTCAGCGGCAATGAAAAGCTGGATCATTTCAGTGTGACTGAAATTCGTGCGGACGGTAGGGACTGACCGCGCCCGGCGCGAGCGCCGCCTTAAGCTGCCGGACGAATCCTGAGGAGATCCGCTTATGGCCGCCATCACCCGGCTCCAGCCCGCCCGCACCCTCGCCTCGGATGCCGACCGGACATGGTTCTGGACCCGCATCGACGCCACGCTGCCTGCCGACGTGGGCGACCAGTGCGCGCGCCTCGCCACGCAGCTGGAGCCGCTCACCGACCAGGAACTGGTGGACTTCATCCATCTGTTCCATGGCGTGAAGAACCAGCTCTATTCCTGGCGCCTGTGGGCGGCGGCCTATCTGATGAACGGCGGCTGCTCTGACGACGGCTTCATGGATTTCCGCAGCTGGCTGATCTCACGGGGGCAGGCGATCACGGAAGCGGCCATGCGCGACCCGGACACGCTCGCCGCCCTCGGGGTGGAGATGGACGAGGCCACCTTCGAGCCGTTCGGCTATGTGATGTCCGATGCCTTCCGGGCGCGGGCCGGCGGTTCCTTCCCCGCCATCGCTGGCGAGGCGGCCAGCGACGAACCGGCCGATCCGGACTGGGGATTCGATTTCGAGGACGGCGCGGAGATGGAGCGGCGGCTGCCGAAGCTCGCCGCCGAATATCTCGCCTGATCCGCGCCTTGCGGCCGGTCGGGCCGGGGCGGCTTTTCGTTTCGTTGCAGTCCCGCGCCCCAGCCTGTAAGCACCGCCTGACCTTCGGCCCGGCCGGAGGACGGACAGGGGGCGGATCGGGTCGGAGGCAGTCCGATCGGTGCATCCGCCTCCCGTGCTCAGGCGGAGGCGGCGCATGCGTATTCTTGTGACCAATGACGATGGCATCCACGCGCCGGGGCTCGATGCCTGCGCCCGCATCGCCGCTGCTTTGTCCGATGACGTGTGGGTGGTGGCCCCCGAGACCGACCAGTCCGGCGTTGCCCATTCGCTCTCGCTCAACGATCCGCTGCGCCTGCGCCAGGTGGGCGAGCGGCGCTATGCGGTGAAGGGCACGCCCACCGACTGCGTGATCATGGCCGTGCGCCATCTGCTCATCGACAATCCGCCCGATCTCGTGCTCTCCGGCGTCAACCGGGGCCAGAACATCGCCGAGGACGTGAGCTATTCCGGCACGGTGGCGGCCGCCATCGAGGGCACCATTCTCGGCATTCCCTCCATCGCTTTGTCGCAGTCCTTCGGGCCGGCGACGCGGGACAATCCGACCTATGCCACCGCCGAGGCGCATGGCCCCAAGGTGGTGCGCACGCTGCTGGACGAGGGCATTCCGGCGGGCATTCTGGTGAATGTGAATTTCCCGGATCGCCTGCCCGATCAGGTGGCGGGCATCGCCGTGACCGCGCAGGGCCGGCGCGACCAGAAGCTCATGCGCATCGAGCCGCGCAAGGACGGGCGGGGCAACGATTATTTCTGGATCGCCTTCGAGCGCCGCACCTCGCCCACCTCTCCGGGCTCCGACGTGCGGGCACTGGAGGAGGGCCGCATCTCGGTGACGCCGCTGCGCGTGGAGCAGACCGACGAGCCGCTGATGACCCGGCTGGCGCAGGTTTTTGAAGGCGTGAAGTAGGCCGCCTCCGCCGAAGCCGGCGAAAAAACATCGAACAGGATGGCGCTCTCGGGCGTTGCAGAGCTGAAGCCGGACAATCCGGCGTTGCTGCAACAGGGGAGGACCAGCAATGGCGCGCACTGAACGGGACAGGATGCTGGCGGGCGAGCTTTATCTCGCCGCCGATCCGGAACTGGTGGCCGAGCGCCGAGCCGCCGCAGACTGGATGGCCCGCTACAATGCGCTCGGCCTTTCGGACGCCGAACGTCTCGCGCTACTGCGCGAGCGCTTCGCCAGCGTGGGCGAGGCGGTGGAGCTGCGCGCGCCCTTCTTCTGCGACTATGGCGGCAATATCGAGCTGGGCGACCGGGTGTTCCTCAATTTCAACTGCGTCATCCTCGACGTGGTGAAAGTGACCATCGGCGACGGCACGCAGATCGGCCCCGCCGTGCAGATCCTGACCGCCGATCATCCCCGCGATGCCGCCGAGCGCGCCTCGGGGCTGGAATTCGGAAAATCCATCGTCATCGGCCGCGACGTTTGGATCGGCGGCGGCGCCATCATCCTGCCCGGCGTGCATGTGGGCGACAACGCCATCATCGGCGCCGGCAGCGTGGTGACGAAGGACGTGCCGCGCGGCGCCACTGTGGTGGGCAATCCCGCCCGGCAGGTTGGCGGGCGGCCGGTGGCGATCCCGTCTCAGGCCATGGGCTGAGATCCCGTAAGCACCAGCCGCCGCCCGATGCCGATGGCATCGAGAAAGGCGTCGTCATGGCTCGCCACCAGCAGGGCGCCGTCGAAATCCCGCAGCGCCTCTTCCAGCACTTCGATGGAGGCGAGGTCGAGATGATTGGTAGGCTCGTCCAGCATCAGCAGCCACGGCGGTTGCGCGCCCGCCAGCAGGCAGGCGAGGCCCGCCCGCAGCCGCTCACCGCCGGAGAGGGCGGCCACCGCCTTCTCCGCATCGCGATTGCGGAAGGCGAAGCGGGCGCAGGCCGCATGCGCCGCCTGCCGTTCCAGCGCCGGATTGAGACGGCGGAAATTCTCCACGATGCTCAGCGCCGGATCGAGCAGCCGCACATGCTGGTCCAGCAGCGCAACGCGCCCTGTTGATCGGCGCGCAATGCCGGTGGCGGGCGCCGCCAGCCCCGCCGCCACCCGGAGCAGGCTGGATTTGCCCGCGCCGTTGCGCCCCGTGAGGGCCACCCGCTCCGGCCCGTGCAGGGCCAGCGTCCACGGGCCGAGGGTACGCCCGCCCGCATGGAGCGTCGCGTTTTCCAGCGCCAGCACTTCCGTTCCCGCCGGCAGGCCGGTGGGCGGCAAGGCAATGGTGAGGGGCGTGAGCACCTCCACCTGCGCGCGGGCGGCTTCAAGCCTTGCCTCGGCCTCGCCGATCTGCCGCTCCCCGATGCGCTGAAGCTGGCCGCCGGTGGCCTCCGCGCGGGCGGCGCGGGCGCCCAGCAGGATCTTGGGCTCGGAGCCCTTCGCCGCGAAGCTGCGGCCGGCCTTGTCGCGCCGGTCTTTCGCCTCGCGCTGCTGCTGGCGGGCGCGGGCGGCGTCTCTCAAGCCTGCCTCGGAGCGCTCCAGCTCCTGCGTGGCGCGCGTGCGCTCGGCGGCGCGGGCGGCCGCGAACGCGCTCCAGCCGCCGCCGAAGATGCGGATGCCGATGGGGCTCAGCTCGACGATGCGGTCCATCTGCTCAAGCAGGGCGCGGTCGTGGCTCGCCACCAGCACGCCGCCCCGCCAGTCACTGACGAGCGCCGCGATGGCGGCGCGGCCATCGGCATCGAGATTGTTGGTGGGTTCGTCCAGCAGCAGCAGGTCCGGCTGTTCGAGGCGCAGGCGGGCGATGCCGATGCGCGTGCGCTCGCCGCCGGAGAGCGTGCCCATGGCGCGCTCCAGATCCATGCCCGGCAGGCCGACCGCCGCCAGCGCTGCGGCAAGGTTCGCCTCAAGCTCCCAGTCAGCAGTCTCGAAATCCTCCGCCCCGCCGTCGCCGGCTAGGATGCGGGCGAGCGCCTTCAAGCCTTCGGCCACGCCGAGGGCTTCGGCCACCGTTTCCTGCGCGGGCCACTCCTGCGCGAGGCTGCCCATGCGGCCGGCACGCAGAATGGAGCCGGCGGCGGGCGGCATCGCCCCGGCGATGAGCCGCAGCAGCGTGGACTTGCCGCAGCCGTTGCGACCGATCAGGCCGACGCGCTCGGGGCCGACGGACAGGCTCAGATCATGGAAGAGGCGCTGGCCGTCAGGCGTGGTGGCGGAAACGGAGTCGAGCGTGAGGAAGGAGGTGCGTGACATGAGGTGCCGTGAAGCTGGAGCGGGCGCATGGGTTCGACTGGGTCATGCGGCTGCTGTTCACGACACGGGCTCCTTCCCTCTGGATCGGTGGGCACTCTAGCGGCGGGCGGGGGCAAAGTTAAGGCGCGCCGGTAGCTATGTCTCCGAGCTGCCACCCGGACTGCCCCCTCCCAACCCTCCCCCGCACCGAAGTCGGATGTTTCCGACTTCGGCACCTTGTTGCCGAAACCGGCATGAGCCGGTTTCAGGCGGGAGAGGGCTTTTCTGGCAGGCGCGGGAGAGAGGGCGGGCCTTGCGGCCACGCGCGACAGGTCCCCTCTCCCGCTTGCGGGGGAGGGTTAGGGAGGGGGCAAAGGCGCGCCCGAACCGATGGCCGGCCGCCAGTCTTAGGCTCTCCACCGCAAGCCCTGTCCCCAACCCCACCCCCCAGCCACGCGCCCGGCCTCTCTCTGCCAGCCATGCGCCGCCCGCGCTTCCGCCATCCCCGCATTGCCTCTATATACGCCTCAACGGACGGGCCTCGCGGCCCGGCCGCGTTCGTGTTTGTCAGTCGCGAGAGGAGAGGCCCCATGTCGGGAAGCGAGATTTCGAGCGCCGGTCTGGATGTGCGGCGCCGCCGCATCATGTTCCGCGCCTGGCACCGGGGCACCCGCGAGATGGACCTCATCATGGGTCGCTTCGCCGATGCCCATATCTCGCTCCTCACCGAGGACGAGGTGGATGCCTTCGAGCAGATGCTGCTGATCGAGGATCCGGACCTGTTCAACTGGGTGAGCGGCTCCATCCCCGCCCCCGAAGAGGTGGCGACCCCGCTGTTCCGCCGCATCCAGGGGTGGCACCTCGCCGGCGGCTCGTTACCTGACTGAGCGCGCCAAGCGCTTTGCCGGACTGAGCGCCCCTCAAGCCCCCGTCGCCCGCCGCTGTTTGATTGGATAGACCCCCGTGAAGCGTCCCCGTTCCCTCGCCGAAGATCTCGCTCCGGGCCGTCCCCTCACGCTCTCCCGCGTGCCGGAGGGCATGGAGGGGCTGGTGGTGGCGGACCTTGCCCGCAGCGCCGCCGCCAGGAAGGATGCGCCGTGGCCGAGCCTCACCATCATCTGCCGCGACGGCCGCCGCCTCGCGGCGCTGGAGCGCGGGCTCGCCTTCTTCGCGCCCGAGATCGAGGTGCTGAGCTTCCCCTCGTGGGACTGCCTGCCCTATGACCGCGCCTCGCCCAACGCCGCCATCACCTCCCGCCGCATGGCGACGCTGGCGCGCCTTGCCCGCGTGAAGGGCGGCTCGGTGAGCGTGCTGCTCACCACGGTGAACGCCACCGTGCAACGGGTGCCGGCGCGCGAGCTGCTGGCGGCGCAGTCGCTTTCCGCCCGGCCGGGCAATGCCATCGCGCTGGAAGGCGTGACCGAATGGGCCGAGCGCAACGGCTATCTGCGCACGCCCACCGTGCGCGACACCGGCGAATATGCGGTGCGCGGCGGCCTGATCGACCTGTTCCCGCCCGGCCTCGATGCGCCGATCCGGCTCGATTTCTTTGGCGATACGCTGGAGAGCATCC
The DNA here is from genome assembly GCF_014635325.1 of Azorhizobium oxalatiphilum. Taxonomy (GTDB): domain Bacteria; phylum Pseudomonadota; class Alphaproteobacteria; order Rhizobiales; family Xanthobacteraceae; genus Azorhizobium; species Azorhizobium oxalatiphilum. The sequence continues at coordinate 1,282,832 of NZ_BMCT01000001.1, forward strand.
GCGCGTTCGATCCCGAGACCCAGCGCTCCTCCGGCACGTTGTCCGCGCTGGAGCTGGTGCCCATGGCTGAGTTCCAGCTCACCACCGAGACCATGCGCCGCTTCCGCATGGCGTATCTGGCTGAGTTCGGCGCCAACACCAAGGGCGACACGCTTTATGAGGCGGTGAGCGAAGGCCGCCGCCATGCGGGCATGGAGCACTGGCTGCCGCTGTTCCACACCGGCCTCGACACGCTGTTCGACTATCTGGACGGCACGCCCCTCGTGATCGAGGCGCAGGCCGAGGATGCCGCCGCCGAGCGCATCGGCCAGATCGGCGATTATTACGCCGCCCGGCAGGAGGCGCTGACCTCCGGCGCGCCGGGCGCGGTCTACAAGCCGCTGCCGCCCGATCGTCTGTATCTGACGGAGAAGGAATGGCGCGGGGCGCTGGAGCGCACCCCGCTTGCCCGCATCACCCCGTTCGCCGTGCCTGAAAGCGGGGCGGGCAAGGTGATCGACGTGGCCGGCGTGGAAGGCCGCTCCTTCGCCGCCGAGCGGGCGGACCCGGAGGCCAATGTCTTCGACGCCGCCATCGCCCATGTGCGCGAACTGCAGGAGCAGCGCAAGAAGGTGATCCTCGCCGGCTGGTCGGAAGGCTCGCGCGAGCGCCTCGCCACCGTGATGGCTGATCACGGGCTCAAGGGACTGGTGCCGATCTCCAAGTTCGCCACCGTGGAGCCGACCCCGCGCGACAAGGTGACGCTCGCCATCTACGGCCTTGAGCGCGGCTTCGTGACGCCGGACTTCGCCATCCTCGGCGAGCAGGACATTCTCGGCGACCGCCTCGTGCGCCCGAAGCGCAAGGCGCGCCGCCCGCAGGACGTGATCGGCGAGCTGACCTCGCTCACCGCCGGCGACCTCGTGGTGCATGTGGACCACGGCATCGGCCGCTTCATCGGCCTGAAAGCCATCGAGGCCATGGGCGCCCCCCATGACTGCCTTGAGCTGCATTATGCCGGCGGCGACAAGCTGTTCCTGCCGGTGGAGAATCTCGAACTGCTGACCCGCTACGGCTCGGAGGATACCGAGGCGCAGCTCGACAAGCTGGGCGGCGGCGGCTGGCAGCAGCGCAAGGCGCGCATGAAGAAGCGCATCCGCGAGATGGCGGGTGAGCTGATCAAGATCGCGGCCGCGCGCAAGCTGTCGCAGGCGCCGCGCCTCGTGCCCGCCGCCGGTCTCTATGACGAGTTCCGCGCCGGCTTCCCCTATGAGGAGACGGACGATCAGGAAGCCGCCATCGAGGCGGTGCTGGACGATCTCTCCTCCGGCCATCCCATGGATCGCCTCGTGTGCGGCGACGTGGGCTTCGGCAAGACCGAAGTGGCGCTGCGCGCCGCCTTCGCGGTGGCGCTGTCCGGCAAGCAGGTGGCGGTGGTGGTGCCCACCACACTGCTCGCCCGCCAGCATTTCCGCACCTTTGCGGAACGCTTCAAGGACCTGCCGGTGAATGTGGCGCAGGCCTCCCGCATGGTGACGGGCAAGGACCTCACCGCCGTGAAGAAGGGCCTTGCCGACGGCACCGTGGACATCGTGGTCGGCACCCATGCGCTCTTGAGCAAGAGCATCCAGTTCAAGGATCTGGGCATCGTCATCGTGGACGAGGAGCAGCATTTCGGCGTCGCCCACAAGGAGCGCCTGAAGGCCCTGCGCGCCGAAGTGCATGTGCTGACCCTGACCGCGACCCCGATCCCGCGCACGCTGCAGCTCGCCATGACCGGCGTGCGTGAGCTGTCGCTCATCGCCACCCCGCCGGTGGACCGCCTCGCGGTGCGCACCTTCATCACCCCGTTCGACCCTTTGATCGTGCGCGAGGCGCTGCTGCGCGAGCGCTATCGCGGCGGCCAGAGTTTCTATGTGGTGCCGCGCATCGACGATCTCGCCGAGGTGCGCGAGTTCCTCGAAAAGTCGGTGCCGGAAGTGAAGGTGGCGGTGGCCCACGGCCAGATGGCGGCGGGCACGCTGGAAGACATCATGACCGCCTTCTACGACGGCCAGTATGATGTGCTGCTCTCCACCACCATCGTGGAGAGCGGGCTCGACGTGCCCAATGCCAACACGCTGATCGTGCACCGCGCCGACATGTTCGGCCTCGCCCAGCTCTACCAGTTGCGCGGGCGCGTGGGCCGGGCCAAGGCGCGCGCCTATGCCATCTTCTCCGTGCCGGCCACCAAGCCCGTGACCACGCAGGCGGAGCGGCGCCTGAAGGTGCTGCAATCGCTTGAAAATCTGGGCGCGGGCTTCCAGCTCGCCAGCCACGATCTGGACATTCGCGGCGCGGGCAACCTGCTCGGCGACGAGCAGTCCGGCCACATCAAGGAAGTGGGCTACGAACTCTATCAGGAGATGCTGGAGGAGGCGATCGCGCATCTGAAGGCCGGCATCACCGATTATGTGGACGACAAGTGGTCGCCCAACATCACCATCGGCATGCCGGTGCTGATCCCGGAGGATTACGTCACCGATCTGCACGTGCGCCTCGCGCTCTACCGGCGTCTTGCGGACATCACCGAGGATGCGGAGCTGGATGCCTTCGGCGCCGAACTGGTGGACCGCTTCGGCCCCGCGCCGGAGGAGGTTTCCCACCTGCTGCGCCTCTCGCAGATCAAGACGCTGGCGCGCCGCGCGAACGTGGAGAAGGTGGACGCCGGCCCGAAGGGCGTGGTGCTGGCCTTCCGCGAGAACCAGTTCGCCGATCCGTCCGGCCTTGTGCAGATGATCAATGCCGAGGGCCCGCAGGCCAAGGTGCGGCCGGACTTCAAGGTGGTGTTCCTGCGCGACTGGGCCAATGCGGAAGCCCGCGTGAAGGGCACGCTGCAGGTGCTGCGCAAGCTCGCCCAGCTGGTGGAGAAGCGCAAGGTGGCGTGAGGGGCGAGGGGCGGTCCGGGCAGTCAGTCACGTTGTCGGGGCTTGCGGCCCTTATGGTCGTGTTCGCACCCTCTCCACTCGTCATGCCCGGGCTTGACCCGGGCATCCACGTCCCTCCGCCGGGTGGGGCGTGGACATGTTCGCGAACGGTCGCCGCTTGCCGGTTCTCGCGCGGGCCGCTGTCGGCCTGACGTGGATCCCCGGATCAAGTCCGGGGATGACGATGCTCTGTTGGGTGGACGCGGTGTTCCATACTTGGGCAAATGCTTATCATCGCTTCCTATCCCCGCTCCCCCCGCAGCCGCGCCCGCAGGAAGGCCGCGAAATAGAGCCCGCCCACCGCCGCCGTCACCGCGCCCACGGGGAGTACGCGCGGGGCGAAGGCGGTGCGGGCGAGGAGGTCGCTACCCATCAGGAACACCGCACCGGTGAGGCCAGAGGCCAGAAGCGGCAGCCCCGGCCCACCGGACAGCCGCCGTGCCACCTGCGGGGCGATGAGGGCGACGAAGCCGATGGGGCCGGCCAGCAAGGTCGCGATGGCGGTGAGCAGAAGGCCGAGACCGGCCAGCGCCAGTTGTGCCCGGCCGACCCGCAGGCCCAGCGCCTGCGCCTTGTCCGGCCCCAGCTCCAGAGCCCGCACCGCGCGGGCGGCGGCCAGCACCAGTGGCAGGATGCCCGCCAGCAGCATCGCGCCCAGCGCGAGGCGGCCGGCATCCATGCCCGCCAGCGTGCCGAGCTTCCAGCTCGCCGCCGCCACCGCCGCATCCAGCCGCACGGTCATGATGATCCAGTCGTTGAGCGCCGTGAACAGTGCCCCCACCGCGATGCCGATGAGCACCAGCTTTCCCGGCTGCGCGTGCCCCGGCCCGGCGCAGCCATAGACGAGGCCGCCGGCCAGCAGCCCGCCCGCGAAGGCGGCCGCCGCCATCAGCACCGGGCCGCCGCCGGCAAGCAGGACGAGGAGCGCGCCGGTGAAGGAGCCGGCATCGAAGCCGATCACATCCGGGCTGCCCAGCGGATTGCGCAGCAGGGTCTGGAACAGCGCGCCCGCAAGGCCGAGCGCCAGCCCCACCAGCAGGCCGCCGGCAATGCGCGGCAGGCGCCACTCCATGACCACGAGATGCAGATCCGGCCCGCCGGTGCCGGCGAGGGCGCGGAGCACGTCGGCAGGGGCAAGGCGCAGCGTGCCGAGGGAGAGCCCGGCCAGTGCCAGCAGGGCGCAGGCGGCGAGCAGCGCGAGGCAGACGATGAGCGCGCGCGGGCGCACCGGCAGGGACAGGCCACCGACGCGCAGGGCGGGGCGGCGGGGCAGGGGGGTGTCGCTCATAGCCCCTTTGGAAATCCCCATCAGCTTGCAGCCATGCGCATTGTGACCGGCCTCGCCTGCCCCCTCCCAACCCTCCCCGCACAGAAGTCGGATGTTTCCGACTTCTGCACCTCGTTGCCGCAACCGGCAGGAGCCGGTTGCAAGCGGGAGAGGGCTTTCCCCGCCAGGCTTTCGAACCGGTCAGGACTGTTGGCGCGACAGGCTCCCTCTCCCGCTTGCGGGGGAGGGTTGGGGAGGGGGAAGGGTCCGGCGGACATTCTCAAACGGGTGCTCACAGGGCCACCCGGCGCCAGCGCAGGCGGGCGAGCGCGATGAGCACCGGCGCACCGATGAGTGCCGTCACCACGCCCGCCGGCACTTCGGAGGGGGCGGCGAGGCTACGGCCCAGCGCATCGGCGGCGATCAGCAGGGCCGCGCCAAGCACGGCGGCATTGGCCAGCACCTGCCGCTCATCGGCAAGGGTGAGGCGGCGGGCCATGTGCGGGGCGGCGAGGCCCACGAAGGCGATGGGGCCGGCGGCGGCGGTGGCACCGCCCGCCAGCAGGATCACCGCAAGCAGGGACAGCACTTGTGTGCGCGCCACGGAGAGGCCCAGCGCCGCCGCCCGGTCCGCGCCCAGCGTCAGCACGTTGAGCCGGGGGGCAAGGAGCGCCGCCAGCGCCAGCCCGGCGCCGATGGCGGGCAGCACGGCGGGCAGGATGACACGCGCATCGCCCGCCAGCGCGCCCACGCGCCAGTTGCGCACGAGGTCGAACCGTTCGGGATCGGACAGCGCGAACCCCTGCGCGAGGCCGAAGCACAGCGCGCCCACGGCGACACCCGCCAGCGTGAGCTGCACCGGGGGCACGCCGCCCTTCAGGCCGCCGGCGACTGTTCCCACCGCCAGCGCAGCGAGCCCCGCGCCCATCGCCGCCAGCGCGAGCAGGGCGCCGGTGCCGGTGAGGCCCAGCACGCCGGCGCCCACCACCACGGCGAGGCTCGCCCCGGCATTGATGCCCAGCAGGCCGGGATCGCCCAAAGGGTTGCGGGTGGCGGACTGGATGATGGCGCCGGCCACCGCCAGCGCGGCCCCCACCGCCAGCCCCAGCAGCACGCGGGGCAGGCGCAGCTCGCGCACGATGATCAGCGCCTCATCGGAGCCCTGGCCCATGAGTGCCGACAGCACGGCGGCGGGGGAGAGCGGCTTTGCCCCCGCCGCCAGCCCGGCCAGAACGGCGAGGGCGAGCAAAGCGAGGCTGAGGGCGAGCACGCCGGCCGCGCGCAGGAGGCGACGGGGTCTCATGCGGTGGCCCGCGCATAGAGCGCATCATACGCGGTGGCGAGATAGGCGGCGGTGTAGCAGGCGCCGAAGGTGCAATTGCCCTTCACGATCTCCACCCGCCCGGCACGCACGGCAGGCAGGCGCTGCCACAGCGCCTCGCGCGTGAGCGCCTCAAGCGCGCCATTGCCGAAATCCTGCAACAGCATGGCGTCCGCGGGGCCGAGCACGTCGCCCAGTGCCTCCAGCGCCACCTCGCCATAGGGGCCGAGGCGGGCGGCATCGATGCCATGGCCGCCCAGTTCCGCCAGCACCTGCGCCGGCATCACCTGCCCGTAGCCGGTGCCCGCCGTACTCACCATGGTTCGCCGCTTGATGGGATCGAACCAGATCGCGGCCACGAGGTTTTTGGCGATTGCCGCGCCATGGCGGGCGCGGATGGAGGCGATGACGGCGGCATGGGCGGCGATGGTCTTTTCCGCCAGCGCCTCCCGGCCGAGCCATTGGCCGAGGCTGGCGAGGTTCTCCTGCCAGGTGAGCCGGTGATTGCTGGGCAGCACCGGGGCGATGGCGGCAAGGCGCGTGAGCGGCCACCAGTCGGAGGCGGGCGCGGTGTCCGGACAGAGGATGAGATCGGGTTTGAGCGCAAGGATCTGCTCAAGGTCCGGCGGGGCGGCGAGGAAGGGCACGCTGGCGGGCACCGGCACCCATGGCCGGGCGCGGCTGTGGCTGTAGCCGATGAGCGGCAGATCGAGGGCGAGGGCGCATTCCAGGCTGATGCGGCTGTCGATGGCGATCACACGCTGCGGGTCGGCGGGGATGCCTGTGGCGCCGGGCGGCGTGCCGGCCCGCGTCTGCGCGGGGGCGGCAGCGGCGAGCCGGAACGCAGGCACGGCGCCCCCGAGGCCCATCAGGCCCCCGAGCACGCCGCGCCGGGAGATGCCCCTCCCCATGGAACTCAGAACTGGAACGTGGTCGAGATCTGGAAGGTCCGCGCCTCGCTGGGATAGAGCAGGCCGAAGCCGGGATAGACCGTCCAGTAGCCCTTGTTGAAGGCGTTGATCAGGTTCGCCTGCACGATCACCGGCTTGCCGCCCTCGCGCTCGAAGGCATAGCGGGCGCCGAAATCGAACGTGGTCCAGGCGGGGAGCTTCTGGTTGTTGATGCTGTTGGCCCAGGCCGCACCCGTGGCGTTCAGGCGGCCGGTCAAAGTGAGGTTCTTCAGGAAGAAGGGATCCCACTCCAGCCCCAGATTGGCGGTGTAGTCCGGCGTGCCGGTGGGCGTCTTGCCGTCATAGGTGCCGTTGGCGGTACGGGTGTTCTCCGCATCCAGCAGCACGAAGCCGCCGAGTACCCGCAGGTCGGGCCGGATCTCGCCCGCCACGTCGAACTCAAGGCCGCGATAGACGGTCTCGCCATCGGCGGTGAAGGTGTTGGTGGCGAGGTTGGCGATACCGGACTGCTGGGTGGTGTGGAACAGGCTCACCGTGGTCAGCAGCTTGCCCCAATCCACCTTCACGCCGGCCTCATACTGCTTGGTCACATAAGGCGGCAGCACCTCGCCGCCATTGGCATAGGTGGTGGGCACCACCACGCCGGCGGTGAGGCCCTCCGCATAGCTGGCGTAGAGGGAGACGTTCTCCCACGGCTTCACCACCAGGCCGATCATGGGGGTGAGGGCGTCGCTGTCGTTGAGGCTGGTCTGCGCGCCGGTGGCGATGCTGTAATTCTCCACATGCACATATTGCTGGCGCAGGCCGAGCGTGAGCTGGATGCGCTCATCCAGCACCGAGAGCGTGTCGGAGACGGCATAGGAGGTGAAGGTGATGGAGCTTTGCTGCGCCGGCACCATGAAGGGCACCGTGGGCTCGGCCACGAAGGCGGGATTGTAGATGTTGGAGGCGCTGACCGGCAGCGCGAAGGCGCCGGAGGGCTGGTTGGCCTGGCTGCGGTCGAAGATGTAGGTGTTGGCGGCCAGCGTCACCTTGTGGTTCAGCGGGCCGGTATCGAATTCGCCGCGCACGCCGGTCTCGCCCGAGCGGCGGGAGATGTCGATGAGATAGCGCGAGGTGGTGGCGGTGAAATTGCCGTTGGTCTGCAGGTTGGTGCCCGCCTGCACCAGCTGGTCCCAGTCCGTGGTGTCGAAGCCGGCCTTGGCATAGGCGGTCCAGTTGGGGGCGAAGTCATACTCCGCCGTTGCGAGGCCGTAGGTATCGGTGAAGTCCGAATAGTTCCACGGCGAAACCCAGGCATGGGTGGGCGCGGGGGCTTTGGCGATGGGCGGGCAGATCGCCGCGTTGCAGGCGGCCGGCGTCACCGTGTTGTTCATGCGGTCGGTGTTGAGCACCTGATGACCGAAATCCAGCGACCAGCGGAATTTCTCGCCGCGATAGTCCACACCCACCGTGCCGTTGAGCAGCTCCTGCGACTGCTGGGCGATGGGGGTGTCGCCGTCGCGATAATAGAGGTTGGCGCGCACGCCCAGCTCGTTGGCGGCGCCGAAGCGCCGGCCCACATCCAGATGGCCGCCGAACTGGGCATCGCTCATATAGATGGTGGTCAGGTTGGTGAGCGGCGTGTCACCCGCGCGCTTGGGCACCAGATTGATCACCGCGCCGACGCCCGAGGGCGAGATGCCGCCGATGAAGGCGCCGGGGCCTTTGAGGATCTCCACCCGCTCGATGCCGGCGAGCGTGGACTGGCTGTTGGGGGCGATGCCGAACAGGCCCTGATAGGCGATGGCGCCATTGCCCACCTGCACGCCGCGCACCAGGAAATAGTTGGCGTTGCCGACGTTTGTGGGGTCCACGTTGCGGATGGCGGGATCGTTGCGCACCACGTCCGCCACCGATTGCGCGCCCTGCTCCTGGATGAGCTTGGAGGTGTAGTTGGTGACGGTGAAGGGCGTGTCCATGACGCTACGCTCGCCCAGCACGCCGAGGCCGCCGCCGGTGGCGATCAGGCCGCCGGCATAGGGCGCGGGGAGGCGATCGCCGGTCACGTCCACGGTGTCGAGCGCGATGGCGCCGTCCGTGCCGCCCGCAAGGCCGGCGCGGGGGGCTGCGGGATCATAGATCTGCACGGTGGTGGCGTTGCTGAAGCGATAGGTGAGGCCGCTGCCGGCCAGCAGCATCTCCACAGCCTGTCCGGCGGTCATGGAACCGCGCACCGCATTGCCGGTGCGCGAGGCGGCGGGGGTCTCGGCGAAGACCACGTCGATGCCGGTCACGCGCACGATGTCGTTCATGGCCGCGCGGATGGATTTCTGGGGGATGTTGAAGCTGAAGGTCTGCGCCTGCGCCTGCGCGACGGCGGGCGCCATCGTGGCGGTGCCTGCGGTCGCGAGCGCCAGAAACGTGCTCGCGAGCCACTGCGCCTTCGTGCCGGCTCCGGTGCTGCCCTTCATCCCACCCATCCCTTCAACGCGACTGGCCCCGCGCAAGCGCGCCCCGAACCGGGGCCGCGCGGCGTGCTCTCATCTGTCTGTCGCCTGCCGGGCGGGGACACCCTCACGGATTTTCGGAATTTTTTCGAGGGGGCGGGGAGGGGCAGCGGGCATGGGCGACGTGTCCCTCAGGTCAGGCACCAGCTCTGTTAGGCGCGGCTGGGAGGGGCAGGCCGGGCGGAACCCAGCCGGGCGCAACCCTTTCCTCCTCAAGGTCCGATCACCGTCACCTTGCCGAGGCTGTGCATGGGGAAGCCCACCGTGGCGCGTACGGCGGCCAGCGCCGCGTCGGTGTCGCGCAGGGAGATGTTGCCGCTCACCCGCATGTCGGCCAGCGTGGAGGACAACAGCACGATGCGGCCGTCCCGATAGCGGCCGATGCGCTCCAGCACATCCGCCAGCCGCGCGTTGGTGAAGATGTAGCGCCCCGTGCGCCACGCCATCGCCTCGTCCACATCCACCTGCCGCAGCGGGCCGAGGCCGGCGGCGCCGTAGTCCACGCTCTCGCCGGGCTTCAGCAGCACGTCCTGCGTGCGGTCGGTGAGGTCCACCTTCAGGCTGCCGGTGGCGAGCGTCACGGTCACGCCTTCGGCATCGCTCTCGTGGGCGGCCACCTCGAAGGTGGTGCCGAGCACACGGGCCTCGCCGTTGCGGGCCTCCACGATGAAGGGCACGGGTCCCTTCTGGACTTGGAAGAAGGCTGTGCCGCGCAGCAGGTTCACCCGGCGCGCCTTGAGGCTGAGCGTCACGTCGATGGCGCTGTCCGCATCCAGCAGAACGGTGGAGCCGTCGGCGAGCGCGACCGTGCGCATCTGACCGCGCGGGGCCACGTGGTCGGCCGCCAGATCCTGCAGCAGGTGGGGATGGTCGAGCCACAGCCAGCCGCCCAGCAGCAGCGCGGCGAGCCCCAGCGCGATGCCGGAGGCGGCCTTGCCCATGCGGCGCTTGCGGCGGATATCCTCGATGCGCGCCAGCGGCCCGGCGAGCACGCCCGTCTCCGGCCCGGGCAAGGGGCTGGACAGATCGGCGGAGAGCGGGCCGAGCTGATCCCAGAAGGCGCGCACATCCGCATAGGCGTCCGCATGGGCGGGGGCGGCGAGCCAGTTCGCGAAATCCTGCCGGTCGGCGGAGGAGGGGCGGCCGTTCATGCGCGTGAACCAGGCCACCGCTTCCTTTTCCACCCGCGCGCTTTCCACCCGCGCATCGGCGGGCGCGGCATCGGCGCTTCCTCCGGCGGCGGGAAAGGTGGGTGAGCGGCTGGTCATGTCCTTGTCCGTTGCCGGAACCTCGGGGGTGTCAAAGCTCTGGAGGCGGATTTACGGGGCGGATTTCACCTGCCCCGATCCGGCTCCAGCGTCGCCCGCAGCGCCAGCAGCGTGCGGGCGATGTCGCGTTCCACCGTGGCATAGGAGATGCCAAGCGCTTCGGCAATCTCGTCATAGGTGCACTGGTGCATGCGGTTCAGCAGGAACACCTGACGGGTGCGGGCGGGCAGGGCCGCCAGCGTCTCCAGCAGCCGGCCGAGATCCTGCCGCGCGGCCACCACCTGATCGGGCGGGGCGATGGGGGCGGCATACTGTTCCTCGGTGAGGGTTTCCAGCAGGCGGCTGCGCCGCAGCTCGGCGCGGTGCAGGCTGATGGCGGCGAATTTGGTGGCGCCGGACAGATAAGCGGCCGAATAGCTGCTCTCGCCGCGCGTGCGCGCCCACAAAGCCGCGAATACCTCCTGCACCACATCGGCCGCATGCGCAGGGCCGACCCGGCGCGCGGCGAGACGTTCGAGCCGGCGCTGCTCGGCGCTGTACAGACGCTCGAAATCCTCAAGGCGCGCGGCCGTGTCCAGCGGCTTGGACATGAAGAAGGGATCCCCACAGCGACGCAATAAGATCGCAAGCTGTTTTTAACATCCCGACATTCCGGCATCAATCTACTTACTTTATAAGTATTATAATCTGAATTTTGTGAAAATCATTTCCAATTGTCCGGCGGGTCTTTATGAGCACTGTCCCGCGGGCGTCCTGCCGTGCCGAACAACGGCGCGGGGGCCCGGCCTTCCCTTTTCCTTGCGCGGACGGGACTTATGGAACAGCAGGTTTCCCAGCGGGCGACGTTTCATGAGGCGGCGGTAATCGCGCGGCGGCTGCTGACCCCCGGCATGGTGCGCCTCACCTTTTCCGGGCTGGATGCCTTCCGCTCCACGGGCATCGGCGACGAATATATTCGCCTGTTCTTCCGCGACCCCGACACCGGCACCCTGCCGCTGCCCGCCATCGATGCGGACGGGCGCTGGACCTTCCCGGAGGAGGGGCCGCCGGTGCGCTATTCCACCTATACGGTGCGCCGCTTCGATGCTGCGGCCTGCGAGATGGATGTGGACTTCGTGGTGCATGAGGGCGGCATCGCCTCCAGCTGGGCGCAGGCGGCCGAGCCCGGCGACACCATCGTCATCAATAATCCGCGCGGCCTCTACCAGCCGCCGGAGGGGCACCGCTGGCAGGTGCTGCTGGCGGATGCCACCGGCCTGCCGGCGCTGGCCCGCCTCATCGAGCAGACACCGGCCCATGTGGCGAGCCGGGTGGTGGTGGAGGTGGCGGATGCCGCGCATGTGCAGGCTCTGCCGGCCCATCCGCGCCTGTCGGTGAGCACGGTGCACGGCCGGGGCAATGGCGTGTGCGCCAGTTGCCTTGAGGAGGCGTTCGCCTTGCTGCCGCTGCCGGAGGGCACGGGCTATGTCTGGATGGCGGGCGAGCAGGCGGCGGCGCGCCGGCTGCGCCAGAGCGTGAAGACCATGCCGGCGCTGGGTAGCGCCCGCTCAAAGGTGGTGGCCTACTGGATCGCGCACGACGGGGAGGGCGAGGCGCCTGCGCCAGTCGCGGCGCTGGGGGAGCACCTGCGGGCGGAGCTTGCCGCCGACTGGGCGCATCTGCTGGCGGACGGCTGAGGCGGGGCCACCAACCTCACGACCTCAGGGCTTGAAGCCGACCTTGTTGATGAAGTCGGCAGTGACGTTCGCGGCCTTGCTGTTCGCATCATTGACCGCATTGAGCGGGCCGCCGACGAGATTGCCAAAGGGCAGGCTGGAGAAGGCATCGCCGCCGGAAACCGCGTCCAGCTCGCCATCGGACAGGGCGACACCCGGCGTGGCCTGCACCTCGGAGGTCGCGGCCTGAAGGGTCACGTCGCTGTCGGGCTTCTGCGTGTCGCTCACCGGAGTCTCCGTCGATTGGGTTGCACGTGCGCCCGTGAATGGGTGCCTCGGAAACCGGCGTTGACACTATACCGTCCGCGCCGGTGGCGTCCATGGTCCGCAATGGTGGCCCGGCATCGGCCGGCCGGCGGCGCGGGAGCGACCCCGAAAATCCGCATCTGCCGTTGTCAGGCGAAAAGGCCGCGTCTATGGTCGGGGCACCTCGCCGACGTGCCGGGCGCGCCACTTCTCGCACGCCGCCGGGAGGCCATCCTCATCTGCGCTTCGGCCCATCCGGGCTGTGAGCCCTGCTGCCCATCGGGTTGCGTCGTCATGGCCCCGTGCCTTGCCGAAGCTGCCGGGGGTGGCGGACCGTCGCGCGCCTGTCCCGTCACTTTCGGAGATTTCAGATGGCCCTCACCATGGAAGGGGAGATCCTGCTCCCCGCCGACCGCGCCACCGTGTGGGAGAAGATCAACGACCCGGAGGTGCTGCGCGCCTGCATTCCCGGCTGCGAGATGCTGGAGAAGACCGGCGACGACGCCTTCAAGGCGGCGGTGAAGCTGAAGGTCGGCCCGGTGAGCGCCACCTTCAAGGGCGCCGTGACCCTGACCGAGATCGACGCGCCCAATTCCTATCTCATCTCGGGCGAGGGCGAGGGCGGCATCGCCGGCTTCGCGAAGGGCGGCGCCCGCGTGCGCCTCGCGGATGCCCCCGAGGGCGGCACCACGCTGGCTTATACGGTTGAGGCGAATGTGGGCGGCAAGATCGCCCAGCTCGGCGCGCGCATGATCAACAGCGTGGCCAAGAAGACCGCCGACCAGTTCTTCGCCAACCTCGCGGCGAACATCGGCGGGGTGGTTGTGGAGGCGTGAGAGGGCACGCGTTCGCTGGCCTGGACGTCGTCCTCCGCTGCGCAAGGCGTTCCCTCTCCGAGCACAGAGCCCGCGCTCCCTCCCGCGCAACGCGCTTCCCTTCCGCACATGGAGCCCGTGCTCCCTCCCGTGCAACGCGCCCCCTCTCCCGCTTGCGGGGGAGGGTTGGGGAGGGGGCAGGCCGGGTGGAGTCCAAGGATATCCGTGCCTTAAAATTTCCCTTTAATTCCATATCGTTGCGGCGATCCCCGCGCTGGCGCGCGGCCCCCTCCCTAACCCTCCCCCGCAAGCGGGAGAGGGGATCTGTCCCGTTGGGAGAATACCGGCCCTCCGCACACGGAGCGCGTCCCCCTCCGCCCGCGCAACGCGCTCCCTCTTCCGCTTGCGGGGGAGGGCTGGGGAGGGGGCAGGCCGGGTGGAGTCAAATTGGATTCGTCATGCCCGGACTTGATCCGGGCATCCACGTCCCGCCGCCGGGTGGAGCGTTTTCGAAACAAGCGCATGGCTTTGGCGCGGCAACTTTCGAGCCCTCCACGATCGGCCCGACGTGGATGGCCGGATCAAGTCCGGCCATGACGAACTGAGAGGGATCGGCCCCTGATTATCGACAGGCTGTGTGGAGCGTTTTCGATACAAGCGCACGGCTTTGGTGCGCCAAGTCCGGCCATGACGAACCGAGAGGGATCGGCCCCGATCATCGACGGTCTGTGCACCGCTTCTCATTGCTGAGAGAGCGTAAGCTCTCCGCCCTCCACCCCCCTCACGCCCCCGCGCGCTCCGACAGATAGCGCCCCGGCGTCACGCCGAAGGCTGCGCGGAACATGGCGATGAAGGCGCTCGGCCCCTCGAAGCCGAGCGTGTCCGAGATGCGGCTCACCGGCTCGCGCGCCGCCACCATCTCCAGCGCCCGGAACAGTTTCGCCTGTCGCCGGAAGGCCCGCAGACTCAACCCCGTCTCCGCCTTGAAGCGCCGCTCCAGCGTGCGCGCGGACATGTTCAGCGGCGCCGCCCAGGCTTCCAGCGTGCGCTTGTCCGCCGGATCCGCCAGCAGTCCGTCCGCCACCCCGCGCAACGCCGGGCTCGCGGGCAAAGGCAGGTGCAGCGGCGTGACGGGGGAGGCGGCGATCTGGTCCAGCAGCACGCTCACCAGCCGCCCGTCGGCGGCGCTCTCGTCATAGTCCGGCGGCAGATCGGTGACGGCATCGATCAGGCAGCGCAGCAGCGGCGAGACCTGCACCACCGCCATGCGGCCGGGCATGGCGAGCGCCGCGTTGCGCTCCACATAGACCGTGCGCAGCTGCGTCATGGAGAGGTGGCGGGTGTCGTGGCGCACGTCCGGCGGGATCCACAGGGCGCGCTCCGGCGGCACCACGTAGGTGCCTTCCCCGGAACTCACCGCAATGGAGCCGGACAGCACGGAGAGCAACTGCCCGCGCCGGTGGGAATGGGGCGTCTTGCCGGTGCCGCGACTGTTCTCCGCCTTGAAGGCCACCACCCGCCGGGGACGATCCGGCACCGGCATGTCGGCGAGAAAGCCGTTGGCATCGCGGGGGCCGGCGAGGTCGGCCGCCGGTTGCGCCTCCAGCGGCACAGTCGTTTGCGCAGAATCCTTCGCCCGCAAGGCTTTTGCGGCAGGGGCGGCGCGGGACCTCCGGGCGGGGGAAGGCGGCATCAGCGTGTCGTCTCAGCGATAGTCTTCGGCAGATTAGCGCTAACGGACACGCGCTGGATAGACCTATTCTCAAACCCAAGCGGGGAGACCTCGGTGAAGTGGCGCCGGGGTGCCAAACAGCCCCGCACCCTGACCTTTCGGAGACGATCGTCATGCGCTCGACCGTGATCGGCGGCGCCATGCTGCCGCATGCGCCCCAGTTCTTCACTTTGCCCGACACCGAGGATAAGGCGACCGTGGCCGCCGTGAAGAAGGCCGGCGCCGACATCGGCGAGAAGCTTAAAGCGCTCAATCCTGATCTGTGGATCATCTTCTCCAACGACCATGCGGAGCAGTTCTTCCACACCTCCGCCCCGCCGTTCACCATCCATGTGGGCGGCGAGTCCAGCGGCGAGTTCGCCGGCCACAAGTTCCACTGGCAGGTGCCGAGCGAGATCGGCTTCGAGCTGGTGCGCGAGCTGTACCGGCAGGGTTTTGATCCGGCGTTCACCTCCACCGCCAAGATCGACTATGCCATCGGCATCCCTTTGACCCATCTCGGCGTCACCGCCCCGGTGCTGCCCATTTATGTGAACGCCTATCTGCCGCCGCAGCCCACCATGGAGCGCTGCTACGCCTTCGGGCAGGCGATTGCCCGCGCTGTCACCAGCATGGGCCTGCGCACGGTGGTGGTGTGCTCGGGCGGCATGTCGCATTTCCCCGGCACCGACCGCTATTCGAACCCCATGCTCGACTGGGACACCAAGGCGTTCGAGCGCCTGTGCGCCGGCAACCTCAAGTCGCTGGTGGGCTATGACGAGGTGGAGCTGGACGACACCGGCAATATCGAGCTGCGCTGCTGGGCCTGCGGCGCCGGTGCGCTGGGCGAGCGCAAGCCGGACCTCGTCTCCATGGACCCGAGCTGGCACCACAATTATGCGTCGCTCGGCTGGTTCGAGCCCAAGACCACGGACCATCAGGCCCATTATCCCAACATCAAGCCAGAGCTGGTGGCGCTCACCAGCGCCCTGCACACGCTGGCCCATGACGGCGACAAGCGTGTGGCCTATGTGGCCGACCCTGCCGCTTATGTGGCCGGGCTGGATCTGCCCGAGGCGCAGAAGGCGGCGCTGGCCGCGCTGAACGTGCCGGAGATGGTGGCCATGGGCGTGCATCCGCTGGTACCCTTCCTCGCCAACATGCAGATCCAGCGCCTGAAGCCGCGCCAGCCGGCGGCGGAGTGAGCCGCATGGGCATGATGGACAGCGCGCCGAAGCGCCTCACTTCCTTCGTGGACGGCGGCATCGTCGCCCATGAGGGTGCCGCGCTCGATCTGGTGCGCCCGCAGGACGGCACCGTGCATGCGCATCTGGTGGAAGCGGGCGCGGCCGGCGTGGATGCGGCGGTGGCCTCGGCGCTCGTCGCCTTCAAGGCCAACCGCAAGTCCACTATCGCCCAGCGCGTCGCCTGGCTGCGTGCCGCGCAGGCGGCGGTGGCGCGCGAGGCAGACCTGATCGCCGACATGATCTGCGCCGACGTGGGCAAGCCCATCCGCCTCGCGAAATTCGAGGCCGGGCGCTCTGCGCATTTCCTCGACGCCACGGCGGGCGCGCTCGCCAACATGCCGGCGGGCGAGGTGGTGCCGGTGGATGCGGCGGCGAACGGCGCCGGCCATTTCGGCTTCACGCGCCGGGTGCCCTATGGGGTGGTGGGGGCCATCACCCCCTTCAACGCGCCCGCCAATCTGCTGGTGCAGAAGGTGGCTCCGGCCATCGCCGCCGGCAATGCGGTGGTGGTGAAGCCCGCACCCTCCGGCACCCGCACGGCGCTCGCCTTCGCGCGCATTCTCGCGGAAAGCGGCCTGCCCAAGGGCCTGTTCAACGTCGTGACCGGCGACCGCGAGACAGCGCTGGCGCTGGCCGCGCACAGGGATGTGGGCGCGGTGAGTTTCACCGGCGGCACCACCGCCGGCGAGGCGCTGGTGCGGGCGGCGGGCGTGAAGAAGTTCTGCTCGGAACTGGGCTCCAATGCCGCCAACCTTGTGCTGGCGGATGCGGACCTCGACGATGCGGCGAAGAAGATCGCTTCCGCCGGCTTCGAAGCCTCCGGCCAGCAGTGCGTCTCCGCCCAGCGCGTGCTGGTGGACCGGAGCGTGATGGAGGCGTTCGCGGTGAAGCTGGTCGCCGCCGCCTCCGCGCTGAAGGTGGGCGCGGCGGAAGA
Organism: Azorhizobium oxalatiphilum; assembly: GCF_014635325.1. Lineage (GTDB taxonomy): Bacteria > Pseudomonadota > Alphaproteobacteria > Rhizobiales > Xanthobacteraceae > Azorhizobium > Azorhizobium oxalatiphilum. Next base: position 1,299,701 of record NZ_BMCT01000001.1, read on the forward strand.
CCCGGCCACCGATGTCGGCTCCATGGTGCATCGGGCCGCCGCTGATCGCGTGATGAGCATGTGCGCGGATGCCATCGCCCATGGCGGGCGCTACCTGCTTGAGCCGAAGCAGGAGGCTTGCATCGTCTCCCCCGGCATCCTCGCCGATGTGCCCCGGGCCGCGCGCCTCTGGCAGGAGGAGGTGTTCGGCCCGGTGGTCATCCTCGTGCCGTTCGACGGGCTCGACGCCGCGCTGGAGATGGCGAACGACTCCCCCTTCGGCCTTCAGGGCTCCGTCTTCACCGCCTCGCTGGCCTCTGCCATGCGCGTGTCGGAGGAATTCGACGTGGGCGCGCTGTGGGTGAATGAGGCCAGCCGCTTCCGGCTGGATATGTATCCCTTTGGCGGCATGAAGCTTTCCGGCACCGGCCGCGAGGGCGTGCGCTATGCCATCGAGGAGCTGTCGCAGCTGAAATTCACGGGCTTCAAGCCGTGAGCGAGGGGCTTCTCGCCCTCATCCGGGAGAATGTGACGGCGAGCGCCCCGCGCGTCGTCACCGCCGCCCATGCCGCCTCCGCCTCGGCGGGGGCGATGGCGTTCGCGCGTGGCGGCAATGCCTTCGATGCCGCGCTCGCCGCCTGCTTCATGGACGCCATCACCTTGCCCATGAAGTGCGGCCTGTTCGGCGACCTCGTGGCGCTCGTGCGCCGCAAGGGCGGGCCGTTCGAGGCGCTGGTGAGCGTGGGCGCAGGATGCCTCGCGCTGGGCGAGGGCGCGACGCTGGAGCGTGTCGGCCCGCGCTCCATCGGCGTGCCCGGCGCGCCGCACGGTTATGCGCTGCTGCATGCCCACGCGCGGCTCGATCTGGAGACGCTCATCGCCCCGGCGGTGACGGCGTCCGAGGCTGGCGTGCCATGGAGCCGGGTCTCGCGCTCCTATGTGGTGGAGGCGAAGGACATGCTCGCCCGCCTCTCGCCGGAGAATCCCTATGCCCCCGGCGGCGTGATCCCGGAACTGGGCGACACACGCCGCCTGCCGGGCCTCGGCCGCCTGCTGCAAGCCTTTGCGCGCGATAGTGAAAAGCTGTTCGAGACCGACATCGGGGAGCGGCTGATCGCCGATCTCACCCTGCGCGGTGGCATCCTGCGCATGGAAGATTTTGCCCAGCGCCCCGGCGCCTTTCATGAGCCGGCCGAGGCCGCCATCGCACCCGGCTGCACGCTCAGCGCCACCCCGTTTCCCACCCATGGCCCGCGTCTCGTCTCGGCAGTGTCGGACGTGCTCTCGGGCGCCGCCTCCCAGCTGGATGCCGTGCGCGCCGTGCGCGCGGCAGCGAAGCGCGAGGGGCGCGAGCATCTGGACGGGGGAACCACCCTCGTCACGGCGGCGGATGACGAAGGCAATGTGGTGGTGGTGCTCCACTCCAATTCCTTCCCGCAATTCGCTTCCGGCATCGTCATGGATGACGGGCTGATCCTCAACAACCGCCCCGGCCGCGGCTTCGATCTCACCGCCCCCGAGGGCGCTGCCAATGCGCCCGCCGCCGGCAAGGTGCCCTGGACCACGGTGCATGCCTGGACGCTGGATCGTGCCGGCCAGCGCTTCGTCGGCGCCACCCCCGGCGGCGTGAACCAGATGCCGTGGAACGTGCAGATGGTGAGCGAGCTGGCGCAAGGCGGGGAGCCTGCGGAAACCGTCACCAACCCGCGCTGGGCGCTGGATGCCGAGGGCGTGCTCTCCGCCGAGCCGGGCGCGTTGCCGGAGGCGGTGACGCCGGACAAGGCGCTCTCCGCGCTGACGCTGCGCTCCTGCCAGCAGGTGATCGCCCTTGCGGAGGCCCCCGGCGGGCTGCATCTTGCCGCTGCCGATCCGCGCACGGGCTGCGCGGCGGTGGGCGTTTACTGAAGGCCGGTATTGAGGGGCGGGTCATGAAGGTCGGCATCATCGGGTATGGCGCCATGGGCGCCGCGTTCCGCTCCGTGCTGGAAGACGAGGGGGGGAAGGTGACTGCCGTGCTCGGCCGCGCCTCATCTCTGGCGCGCACCCGCGCGGAGCTGCCGACGTCCGTGCTCGTCACCGATGATGTCGCTGCCTTCTGCGCAGCCGTGGACGTGGCGGTGGAGTGCGCCGGCCATGAGGGCTTGCGTCTGCACGGCCCGCGTGTGCTGGCCGCCGGCATCGACCTTGTGGTGGCCTCCGTTGGCGCGCTGGCCGATGCGCCCACGGAAGCCGCGCTGCGGGCGGCAGCGGAGACGGGCGGGCGGCTCGTCATTCCGGCCGGTGCTCTGGCCGGGCTCGATGCGCTCTCCGCCGCCCGCGCCGCCGGGCTGGAGGAGGTGCGCTACACCTCCCGCAAGGCGCCGCGTGCGTGGCGCGGCACCAAGGCCGAGACGATGATCGACCTCGATGCCGTCACGCAGGCGACGGTTTTCTTCGAGGGCAGCGCGCGCGAGGCGGCGCTGGCCTTCCCGCAGAATGCGAATGTGGTGGCCGCAGCAGCGCTGGCCGGTGCCGGCTTCGAGGCGACCCGCGTGGCGCTGATGGCTGACCCGCAGACATCAGCGAATCGCCACCAGCTTGAGGCGCGCGGCGCCTTCGGGGAGCTGTCTTTGCAGGTGCTGGCCCGCACGCTGGAAGCCAACCCCAAGACCTCGCTGCTGGCACCGCTGAGCCTCGTGCGCGCGGTGCTCAATCTGGGACGCAAGGTGATCGTCTGAGCTGATCAAATAATCAGCAGAAGGCCGCCATGGACGGACGAGGGCCGAGCGACATTCAAATCAGGCCGCCTCTCGAATAGAACACCGTCATACCCGGGCTTGTCCCGGGTATCCCCGCCGTTCCGACAGTGCGGACCTCTGAAGACTGCTCCGGGCGGCACCGCGTGGATGGCCGGGACAAGCCCGGCCATGACGGCTCCTTTGCTGCATCAGCCGCGCGCTGCAATGTCGATCATCATTGCGCCGTCCCGGTTTTCGGGATCGTCCGCATCTGACAAAGGCACCGGAAAACGCGCTTGGCCCGACGTGTGCATCGCACGCTATGTGACCAGTGTCCGGGATGACCTCGTTATTGCTTGAAAAGACTTGAAGAACGCCGTTTCGCGCCGGTGGTGCGGTTGTGCCGTTTCGTTGCGGCACAAGGCTTTGCCTGCCCATTTCTGTTGCAGATGCACACGCATTGATCTGGATCAAAAAACTTGCGCGGCCTATTGATCCCGGCGCGCTAGTTTGTAAGTATCCTTACATTCTGAACCGGACCGGAGACGGTCGGGGCGGGGGCGATGAAGGCCTCCGTGGACGCGGAGCCGCACAGCTTCCGCGCGGCAGGGCGATGCGGGGCCGGGATGGCCCCTCAGGCAAGATTCTGGCGGGGCTGAACGGCCCCGATGACAACAGCTGAACGGGGCCGCCACGCATCACGGGCGGCACCCGATTGCACCGGCATGCTTGGGGCCATGCGGCCTCCCTTTCACTGGCAGAAGCGGGGCCTTCGCTGCCCCTGTTGAACGAGGACGTGACGATGGGTGCGGTTGAGCGTGTGATCGTTTCGGGCTGCGGGCCGGTGGGTGCCGTCATGGCGCTGGCGCTGGTGCGCAAGGGCATTCCCGTCACGGTGCTGGAGGCGGATGCCGAGCCGAAGATGGACCAGCGGGCCGCCACCGTGCACCCGCCCACCGTGGCCATGCTGGCCGAGCTGGGCCTGCTGGAGGATGCCTTCGAGACCGGCTTGCAATCTCCCATCTTCCATTTCCGCGACCGCGCTTCCGGCGAGCTGGTGGCCATCTTCGACGTGAAGGTGCTGGAAGGACAGGTGGAATATCCGTTCGTGCTGCAGTGGGAGCAGTACAAGCTGGTGCGCGCCGTCATGAAGATGCTGGCGAACGACCCGCTCGCCGACGTGCGCTTCTCCACCCGCCTCACCGATCTCGGCCAGACCGAGGACATGGTGGAGGCCACCGTGCAGAACGAGGCCGGCGAGACGGAAGTGCTTCAGGCCCGCTACATCATCGGCACCGATGGCGGCCGCTCCACCGTGCGCCGCCTCGCCGGGATCGAGTTCGAAGGCTTCACCTGGGAAGAGCGCTTCATCAAGATCGGCACCCAGTTCGATTTCATCGACGCCGGCACGGGCTATTGCACCCGCAACTATTTCTCCGATCCGGACGAGTGGCTGAACCTGTTCAAGGTGAAGGGCGAGGACGAGACCGGCGTGTGGCGCGGCATCTTCCCGGTGCCCGCGAACGAGCCGGACGAGGTGGCCATGAGCCTTGCCGGCGTGCAGCGCCGCCTCAAGGGCCTGTTCCCGAAGGAGGGCGATTACGACATCGCCTATCACGCGCTCTATGCGGTGCATCAGCGCGTTGCGCAGACCTTCAACAAGGGCCGCGTCCTGCTGGCCGGCGACAGTGCGCATGTGAACAATCCCATCGGCGGCATGGGCATGAACGGCGGCATCCACGATGCCATGAATCTGGCGGAGAAGTTGGCCGACGTGTGGTACGGCCGCGCCCAGAGCGACGTGTTCGACCGCTACACCCGCCAGCGCCGCAAGGCGCAGGTGGACTTCGTGCAGGCGCAGACCATCCAGAACAAGAAGTCGCTGGAGGAGCGCGATCCGGTGCTGCGCCGCGAGCATCTTGATCGGCTGCGCAAGACCTCCGAGGACATCGAACTGCACAAGAAGTTCCTCTACCGCTCCTCGCTGTTCGACAGCCTCAGCGAGGCCAATGCGGTGCTGTGAGCGGTGCTCATTGCCCGCGCGACCTGCTCCCTCTCCCGCTTGCGGGGGAGGGGTGGGGAGGGGGCAGGGCGAGACGTTGGACGTGAGAGACGGGGAGAGGTTTGCGTAGATGGCCGCGACGACTGAAACCAAGGGCTGGATCGGCGCCCGCCTGCTGCGGAAGGAGGACGCGCGCCATCTGCTCGGCGCCTCCACCTTCACCGGCGACGTGCGCGTGCCCGGCCTGAAGGACGTCGCCTTCGTGCGCAGCCAGTTCGCGCACGGTCTGCTCAATAGCGTGGTGAAGCCGGACGGCCTGGAGACAAGCGTCTTCTCCGCCGCCGATTTTCCGGACCTGAAATCCATCGACGGCGGCCCCGAGCTGCCGTCCTTCCGCACCGCGCCCTATCACGCCTTTGCGCGGGAGAAAGTGCATTTCGTTGGCCAGATCATCGCCGCCTGCCTCGCGCCCACGCGCGGCGCGGCGGAGGACATTGCCGATCAGGTCTATGCGGATATCGAGCCACGGCCCGCGGTGGTGGATATGGTGGAGGCGTTGGAGCCCGGTGCGGAAATCCTGCACGAGGGCTTTCCCGACAATGCCTTCATCCATGCCACCGTGAGCGAGGGCGACATCGCCGCCATCGCCGCGCGCGCGGAGGTGGAGATGCGCCGCAGCTTCCGCATGAACCGGCAGGCCACGGTCTCGCTGGAGGGGCGGGGCGTGCTGGCCTATTGGGACCACCGCCTTGATGAGCTGGTGGTCTATCTGTCCACGCAGGGCGCGCACATGATGCGCATCGGCCTCTCGCTGGCGCTGGGCCTGCCCGAGCACAAGCTGCATGTGATCGCGCCCGATGTGGGCGGCGGCTTCGGCGGCAAGAATCGCCTGATGCCGGAAGAGGTTGCGGTGTGTGCCATCGCGCTGAAGACCGGCCAGCCGGTGCGCTGGATCGAGGACCGGCGCGAGCATCTCATCGCCTCGGTGCATTGCCGCGAGCATCATTATGACCTCACCCTCTATGCGGAGAAGTCGGGCCGCATTCTCGGCCTGAAGGGCGAGGTGCATATCGACGCCGGGGCCTATTCCTTGTGGCCCTCCGGCCCCTTCATGGAAGCCAGCATGGCGGCCCGCAACCTGCCCGGCCCCTATCAGATGCAGGCGCTGCATGTGGAGACGCACACGGTCGCCACCAACAAGGCGCCCATGGGCCCCTATCGCGGCGTGGCGCGGCCCGGCGCCTGCTACGCCATCGAGCGTGCCGTGGACGAACTGGCCCACAAACTCGGCATGGAGCCCGCCGATGTGCGGCGGATCAATCTGGTGACGCCCGACCAGATGCCCTATCGCACCATCGGCGGCCTGCGGCTGGACAATGGCGATTATCCCCGCGCGCTCGATATGGTGCGCGACATGGTGGACCTGCCCGCCATCCGCCGCCGGCAGGCGGAGGGAGAGACGGACGGCCGGCGCATCGGGGTGGGCTTTGCGGTTTATACCGAGCAGAGCGGCCATGGCGCGGCGGAATGGATGAAGCGAAAGTCGCGCATCGTGCCGGGCTATGAAAGCTGCACCGCCCGCGTGCTGCCCGATGGCTCCATGCTGCTGCTGGTGGGCATCCAGAACCACGGGCAGGGGCTGGAGACCTCGCTGGCGCAGATCGCCGCGCACGAACTGACGCTCGATCCCGCCTTCATCTCCGTGCGCTATGGTGATACGGCGCTCACCCCGTTCGGCTTCGGGACCTTCGCTTCCCGCAGCACCGTGTTCTCCGGCGGCGCGGTGGCGAAGGCCACCCGTCTGGTGGCCGAGAAGGCGCGGCGCATCGGCGCCCATCTCATGCAGACGGAGTATGAGGAGACGCGGCTGGAGGACGGCGCCGTGCACGGGCCTTCGGGCAAGGTGCCACTCGCCGAGATCGCCCGCGCCGCCAATGTGCGGCAGGAATTCCTGCCCGCCGGCATGTCGCCGCTGCTGGAGGCGACCGCCACCTATGAGCCTGAGGAATCAGGCGGTTTCTTCTCCTATGGCGCCCATGCGGTGGTGGTGGCGGTGGACCCGGAGACGGGCGTCACCTCGCTGCTGGACTATGCCATCGCGGAGGATTGCGGCACCATGATCAACCCGCTGATCGTGGACGGCCAGATCATCGGCGGCGTGGCGCAGGGCATCGGCACCGCGCTCTATGAGGAGATCCCCTACGATCCCGATGGCCAGCCGCTGGCCACCACCTTCGGCGATTACATGGTGCCTTGCGCGCCGGAGCTGCCGAAGCTGCGTATCGCGCATCTGATCACTCCCGCGCACGGCACCGAATATGGCGTGAAGGGCATGGGGGAGGGCGGCGCCATCGCGCCTCCCGCCGCCATCTCCAATGCGGTGTGCGATGCCCTGCACGGGCTCGGCGTCATCATCCGCGAGACCCCGCTCACCCCGCGCCGGGTCTCCGACGCGGTGGCGGAGGCGGAGGAACGCCGCGCGGCTGTTTCCCTTAAGGAAGAGGTGCCGGCATGAAGCCCGCCGCCTTCGAATATGCCCGCCCGGCGGATCTGGCCGAGGCCTGCGCGCTGCTCGGCGAGCTGGGCGATGCCGCCATGCCGGTGGCCGGCGGCCAGTCGCTGGTGCCCATGATGAGCCTGCGCCTCACCGGCTTCGAGACGCTGCTGGACATCTCCCGCCTCGACGCCCTGAAGGTGGTGCGGGATGAGGAGACCCACGTCTTCATCGGCGCTGCCGTCACCCATGCGATGATCGAGGACGGCAAGGTGCCGGACCCCGCCTTCGGCCTGATGGCGCGGGTGGCGTCGAAGATCGCCTATCGCGCCGTGCGCAACATGGGCACCATCGGCGGCTCCGTGGGGCTGGCCGATCCCGCTTCCGATTGGCCCTGCTGCCTGCTGGCGCTGGGCGCGGAGGTGGTGCTGGCGGGGGCGGAGGGCGAGCGCGTGCTCGGTGCCGGCGGCTTCTTCCTCGGGCCGTACGAGACCGCGCGGGATCCGGCCGAAATCATCACCGGCTTCCGCATCCCGAAGCTCTCGGCGGGGGCTCGCTGGGGCACGTTCAAGGTGGCGCGCAAGAGCGGCGCCTTCTCGGATTCCCTCGCCATCGCCGTGCTCACGGCCGAGGGCGAGGCGCGGGTGGCGCTCACCGGCACGCTCGATCACGCGCAGCTGCTGCCCGGGGCCAGCGCCGCGCTGGCGGCCGGGGATCTTGCCGCCGTGCGCGAAGCCGCCCGCGCCGAGGTGGCGCAGGCCGATCCCGATGCGGATGCCTATCGCCTGCGCTGCCACGTGGCCACCGTCACCCGCGCGGCGGAGGAAGCCCTGACCATGGAGCCCCGGCGATGAACGCCATCTGCCTCACCCTCAATGGCGAAGAGCTGCGCGAGCAGGTGGAGCCGCGCGAGATCCTGGCCGATGTGTTGCGCGACCGGCTGCGGCTCACCGGCACGCATCTGGGCTGCGAGCATGGCGCGTGCGGCGCCTGCACCGTGACCATCGACGGCGTGCCCGCGCGCTCCTGCATCGTGCTGGCAGTGATGTGCGACGGCAAGACCGTCGAGACCATCGAGGGCACGCGCACCGATGACATCATGAACGTCATCCGTCGCCATTTCCACGAGCAGCACGCCCTCCAGTGCGGCTTCTGTACGCCGGGCATGCTGATGGCAGCGCGCGACATCATCGCCCGCCACCAGCAGCCTGATGAGGCGACCGTGCGCCGCGAGCTGTCCGGCCAGGTGTGCCGATGCACCGGCTACATGGGCATCGTTGCCGCCATCCAGTCCGCTGCCGCCGAGCTTCATCCGGCGGCGGCCTCCGCCGTCTGTGCCAATTCCTGATCATCCAACGGGGTCGTTCCATGCGTCTTGATGCCTTCACGCACCTGTTCCCGCCGGCCTATTTCACGGCGATGCAGGAGCACATCACCAACAAGGGCGCGGTGAAGCGCTGGCTCAATTTGCCGACCCTGTGGGACGTGGAAGCGCGCCTGCGCATGATCGACAGTTTCGGCGATTATCAGCAGGTGCTCACCAATTCCATGCCGCCGCTGGAATATGTGGGCGGCCCGGAGGTTTCCCCCGGCCTTGCCCGCATCGCCAATGACGGCTTTGCGGAGCTGGTGGCGAAATATCCCGACCATTTCCCGGCCTTCGTCGCCTCGCTGCCCATGAACAATGTGGAAGCCGCCGTGGCCGAGATCGACCGCGCCATCGGCCAGCTCGGCGCCAAGGGCGTGCAGATCTTCACCAATGTGAACGGCCGCCCGCTGGATGATCCGGAGTTCTTCCCCATCTTCGAGCGCATGGCGCACCACGATCTGCCGATCTGGCTGCACCCCACGCGCGGCGCCGATTTCGCCGATTACAAGACCGAGAAGAAGTCCAAGTACGAGGTGTGGTGGACCTTCGGCTGGCCCTATGAGACCTCGGCCGCCATGTCCCACATCGTCTTCTCCAAGATGTTCGAGAAACTGCCGAATCTCAAGGTGATCACCCATCACATGGGGGCGATGATCCCGTTCTTCGACGGCCGCGTCGGCCCCGGCTGGGACCAGCTCGGTTCGCGCACCTCGGATGAGGATTACGAGGGCCTGCTGAAGTCCATGAAGAAGCGGCCCATCGACTATTTCAAGATGTTCTATGCCGATACGGCGCTGTTCGGCTCCACCGCCGGCACCCGCTGCGGCCTCGAATTCTTCGACATCGACCAGATCGTGTTCGCCTCCGACTGCCCGTTCGATCCCGAGGGCGGCTACCAGTTCATCCGCGAGACCCTGAAGGTGCTGGACGAGATGAACCTCAGCGCCGAGCAGAAGGACAAGATCATGGGCGGAAACCTGCGCCGCATGATGAAGATCGCCTGATCAACAGAACAGGCCGGCGGGCGGGGGCACCCGCACGCCGGCGGAACGGTCCGGCACAAGGATCGGCCAACAGATGACGTCCAGATCCCTTTTGAAGACAACCAGATGGGGAACCCTATGACCAGTGAAACGACTGCGGTCGCGCAAGGTCTCAGCCGGCGCACGCTCCTGAAGGCGGGCGCGGCCCTCGGCGCGGCGGGCTTCATCGCCATGCCGCACGTGGCCCGCGCGGCGGACAATGTCCGCTTCGCCCTCGAATTCCGCATCTATGGCGGCAACGCCCCCTTCTTCTATGGCGTGGAGAAGGGCTACTTCAAGGATGCGGGCATCGATATCCAGCTCGACGGCTCGGCCGGTTCCGGTGAGGCGGTGCGCCGCATCGCTGCCGGCACCCACGAGTTCGGCACCGCCGATTACGCCTCCATCATCGAGTTCGTGGGCCGCAATCCCACCTCGGGCATGAAGGCGAACATGACGGTGTTCGACAATTTCCCCGCCGTGGTCCTCAGCCTGAAGCGCAAGCCCCTGCGGACGCTGGAGGCCCTCGTGGGCGCCAAGATCGGTGTCGCCGCCTCCTCGGCCGCCACCCGCATCCTGCCGGCGCTGCTGAAGGCCCACAAGATCCAGCCCGAGCAGATCCAGTTCGTGAACATCGACGTGAAGCTGCGCGACACCATGCTGCTCAAGGGCGAGGTCGATGCGGTGATCGCGTTCGATTACACCGCCATCTTCAACCTGATGGAAAGCGGGGTGAACCGCGACGACATCGTGCTGCTCTATTATTCGCAGAACGGCTTCCCCTCGCCGGGCAATGCGCTCGTCTCGTCCAAGGCGGCCATGGAGACCAAGCCCGATCTGGTGAAGCGCCTGGCCGAAGCCACCGCCCGCTGCTGGGTGGAGGGCAACAAGGACCGCGAGGGCTGCATCGCCTCGGTGGTGAAGCGCGAGCGCCTGCTCGATGCCAAGACGGAACTGGCCCGCCTCAGCTTCCTCTATGATACGCACGTGCTCACCGAGAACGTGAAGAAGAACGGCCTCGGCGCCGTCACCGACGAGCGCTTGCAGGCCACGCAGGATATCCTGTGCGAGAGCCTCGACATCACGCCCCGGCTGATGGTGCCGAGCTGCTACGATCCGCGCTTCCTGCCCCCCATCGCGTCGCGACGGTTCTCCTGATGCTGGCCCTCGCAACGCCCCCAGCCGCGATGGCCCCCTCCGCTTCCTCAGGGCCGGACACCGCCCCGTCCAGCCCGCCCGGAACCCCGTTCGTCCAGCTGGACGGCGTCGGCCTGTCCTATGGCGGCCCGCAGGGTCTCAAAGCCCTGAACAATACGAACATGGCCATAGAGAAGGGCCGTTTCATCGCCGTGGTCGGCCCGTCCGGCTGCGGAAAATCCTCGCTCATGAAGCTGGTGACGGGCCTTCAGCCGCCCACGCAGGGCTCGGTGTCGGTGAACGGTGCCAAGGTGAACGGCCCGCTCAAGATCGTGGGCATGGCGTTCCAGAACCCCTCGCTGCTGCCGTGGCGGCCGCTGCTCTCCAACGTGATGCTGCCGCTGGAGATCGTGCAGCCGCATCGCTCCCGGCTGCGCGCCAACAAGGCCGAGTATCTGGCCAAGGCCCGTGCCCTGCTGGAGACCGTGGGCCTCCAGGAATTCGAGACCAAATTCCCCTGGATGCTCTCCGGCGGCATGCAGCAGCGCGCGAACCTCTGCCGCTCGCTGATCCATGATCCCGACCTGCTGATGCTCGACGAGCCCTTCGGCGCGCTCGATGCCTTCACCCGCGAGGAATTGTGGGGCGTGCTGCAGGAGGTGTGGATGGAGCGCCGCTTCACCTGCATCCTCGTGACGCACGATCTGCGCGAGGCGGCGTATCTGGCCGACACCATCTATGTGATGAGCGCGCGCCCCGGCACCATCATCGCCAGGCACGAAGTGGACCTGCCGCGCCCGCGCACGGTGGACACCACCTTCGAGCCGCGTTTCGTGGATCTCGTGCACACCATCCGCAGCGAGATCGCCCAGGTCCGCAACGAGGCGAAGAAGGCCGCGAAGGCCGGCGCCACAAAGGCCGGAACCACCGAGCAGAAGGCGTCCTGACATGACCGCCAGCAAACGCAGATGGCTCGAACGCCTCGCCCCCTGGATCGTCACCATCGGCCTGCTCGTCATCTGGCAGGTGGTGGTGGTGGCGTTCAGGATCGAGCCCTTCATCATGCCCTCGCCGAGCGCCATCTTCGATGCGTTCGTGCAGTATCGGGACTCGATCCTCATTCACGCCTGGCAGACCATGGTCTCCACCTTGCTCGGCTTCTCGCTCGGCATCGTGGTGGGGCTGCTGCTGGGCATCTTCATCGGCTCCTCGCGGCTGGTGTATGCCGGGCTCTATCCGGTGCTCATCGGCTTCAACTCGGTGCCGAAGGTGGCCATGGTGCCGGTGCTGGTGCTGTGGCTGGGCATCGGCCAGCCCACGGCCGTGGTCACGGCCTTCCTGCTCTGCTTCTTCCCCATTGCGGTGAACGTGGCCACCGGCCTTGCCACCGTGGAGCCGGAACTGGAGGACGTGTTGCGCTCTCTGGGCGCCTCCAAGACGGATCTGCTGATCAAGGTGGGCCTGCCCCGCGCCATGCCCTATTTCTTCGCCTCGCTGAAGGTGGCCATCACGCTCGCCTTCGTGGGCGCGGTGATCTCTGAGACCTTGGCGTCCAATGACGGGATCGGCTATCTGATGATCCAGGCGTCGTCGCAGTTCCGTGTCCCGCTCATGTTCGCGGGCCTTGCGGTCATCGCGGCCATGGGCGTCGTCACCTATGTGGTGTTCGCCGTGATCGAGCGGCGGGTGACGGGCTGGGCCGTGCGCGGGCAGAACATGAGCATAAGCGGCGGCGGCGGATGAGCGGGCCGCAGAAGCTGGATACGCTGCGCCGCGCGAAAGCACGGCGGGCAGAAACGGACGATGTGCCCCTTCGCGCCAAAGCGCGGCGGGGCAAAGAGGGGGATCTCGTGGTGAAGATGACCGGCGACGAGGTGACTGAGCCGATCGAGGGCCTGTTCTCCCTCTGGTCGCGTCCCGGCTTTCTCGTGCGGCGGCTGCACCAGATCTCGGTGGCCATCTTCATGGAGGGCATGGCCGAGCTGGAGGTCACGCCGCTTCAGTTCGGCGCTTTGTCCATCATCGCGGTTTCCCCCGGCATCGAGCAGGCGGCGGTGGGCACCGAGCTGGGGGTCGACCGTGCCAACAATGGCGACGTGCTCAACCGGCTGGAGAAGGCGGGCCTCATCGTCCGCCACACCGCCCCGCACGACCGGCGCACCCGCAAGGTGTATCTGACCGTGAAGGGGCGCGACATGGTGCTGGTGGCCAACGAGCGTTTCGCCACCATCCAGAAGCGCTTCCTCGGGCCGCTGACGGCGGCGGAGAAGAAGGTCTTTCTCGGCCTGCTGTCGAAGCTGATCGAGGAGAACAACGAACTCGGCCGCACCGTGCTGCGCTTTGCGGAGCGCTGATTTCCGGCGCGCGCCGGCACCCGGCTCCCGGCCCGTTGCCGACGTGCATTTTCTCCCCGGAATCGTTCGATTTCCGCATCATCTCCTTGTGACCGCGCCCGCCCGCCGAAAGGCGTCGGCGGGCGCAGGCGCGCCATGGTTGGGTCGCTAGTCTGACCGTGGAAGCGGCGCGTCTGACGCCGCCGGCACGAGGAGGCGACCATGGCCGTCAACATCATCGGCACCCCCGGCGACGACATCCTGACCGGCACGCCGGAGGGCGAATACATCTCCGGTCAGGAAGGCGATGACACGCTGAGCGGTCTCGGCGGCGACGACTATCTGAACGGCGGCGTGGGCGACGACACGCTCTCCGGCGACGATGGCAACGACATTCTCTCCGGCGGGCTCGGCAGCGACACGCTGGACGGCGGGGCGGGCGACGACATCCTCTATCCCGGACGCGACTTCAACAACCAGCCCGGCTTCGACGGCCCGGACATCGTGAGGGGCGGTGCCGGCACCGACGCCGTGACTTACGGCACCTCCGACGAAGGCGTGACCGTCAATCTCATGACCGGGCTCGGATCCGGCGGGGATGCGGAAGGCGACCAGTATTTCGACATCGAGGACATCATCGGTGTCGGCGCGCAGCATGATGTGCTGATCGGCAACGATGCGGACAATTATATCGAAGGGCGCTCGGGCAACGACTATGTGTCGGCGGGGGGCGGAGATGACGAGATCTCCGTCTATGGCGCCGCGCAGGTGGATGGCGGGGCGGGCGAGGACACGCTGCGCATCAATGTGGACGGCCTGCTGGATGCCACCAGCGGCACCATCGCGGGCGGCGGCTCCTTCACCAACATCGAGAACTTCATCGTCTACGGCAATCAGGACAACGACGTCTTCATCACCGGGGATGGCGACGACCTGATCTACGGCAATGGCGGCGAGGACATCCTGTTCGCCGGGGCCGGCGACGACTTCCTGCAGGGCGGCATCGGCGACGATCTGCTGGGCGGCGGCGCCGGGGCGGACGAGATCCGCGGCGACTATCAGCGCACCGGCTATTTCGACACCGCCACCTATGCGTCCTCGACGGCCGGCGTCACGGTGAACCTTGCCACCGGCGAGGGGCAGGGCGGGGATGCGGAAGGCGACACGCTGTTCTACATCCATGGCCTCGTCGGCTCGGCTTTTGACGACGTGCTCATCGGCTCCACGGACGATGACGTGCTCGACGGCGGGGCGGGCAACGACCATCTGATCGCCGGCGGCAATGAGGATGGCGACGCCTTCCAGAACGGCGGCGACCTGCTGCGCGGCGGCGCCGGCGCGGACATCCTCGAAGGCGCGGACGATGAGGACGAACTGACCCGCGTCACCTACGACACTTCGGGCACGGGTGTGGCCGTGAACCTCGGCACCGGCCTCGGCTCGGGGGGCGATGCGGAGGGCGACAGCTTCATCCGCATCCGCGACGTGGAGGGCTCGGCCCATGCGGACACGCTGATCGGCGGCGCGGGGCGGGACTATCTGGATGGCGCGGCGGGCGCCGACACGCTTCAGGGTGCCGGCGGGCATGACAGCCTGCACGGCGGCGACGGGGCGGACACGCTGGAGGGCGGGGCCGGCAACGACTGGCTGGTGGGCGGTGCCGGGGCGGACATCTTCCTCTTCGACACCGAGGCCGGCAGCCGCGACCTGATCGTGGATTTCGAGGCCGGGACGGGCGGCGACGTGATCCAGCTCAGCGCGCCGCTTCAGGACTGGTCCGGCATCCATTCCTTCGCCGATCTCGCCGCGCATGCCACCGATACGGCGGACGGGCTCTATATCGACCTCGGCGACGGCCGCCCGTGGACCTTTGGGGTGCTGATCGAGGACACGCAGCTCTCCGACCTGACGCCGGAGAATCTGCATCTGGCGTGAGGGCCCTCACGCACTCAAGCGGTGGTCCTCCGCCAGCACGCGGCGGGCCTGGGCGGCGCGGGCGTAGGAGTCGATCACGTCCACCGCGCCCTGAAGCTTCAGCACGCGCGGCGGGATCGCCCTGATGGTGATCAGCCGCTTCTTCGCATTCAGCTTGATGCGCCGCGCCCCCTTCACCTTGGCCGGGAACGGCGCGTCGGGCGCGATCTCCACCAGGATCACCAGATTGCCCTTGTCGTTCTGATAGCCGAGCCCGCTCATCTCAGCCCATGGAATGGGGCGGTCGAGGCCGGGATGCACCAGCGCGTCCCGCTCGAGGATCAGGAACGGTTTCTTGCCGCGCATCAGCAGCGGAATGCCGGCGAGGGCGAAGATCAGGCCCAGCCCGGCGCCAAGCGCGGCAATCAGGAGGGTCTGCGAGGCCGAGGTGCCCGGCACCTGCCCGACGATCGCCAGCGACAGGCCGGCGGCGATGAACAGGCCGCCGAACACGAACAGGAAGATCGCGCCCACCCGGCTGTTCTCATACAGCGGTAGCGGCTCCACGCGCACCTCGTCGGCCACCGCCTGCAAGGCGTCGCGATGGGCGTCGAGATCCTGCCGGAGGGTGCCGAGGAAGCGGGCGGTGGCGGTGCGGGCCAGCGCCTCGGGCGCCGCGAAATAGGCGGCGAGGCGGGCGAGCGCATCCGGCGCGGGCGGGGCGGTGGCCTCCGCGATGGCGGCGGGCGTCACCTCCCGGCCGAGCGCCGCGATGCGCTGCGCGGTGGGCGGATGGGTGTCGGTGGGGTGCGGCTGGCGCTGGCCGAGATGGGGCGTGGGATCATCCGCCCCGCGCGCCGTCACATGCTCCACCGTGACCGCCACGAGGTCCGGCGGCGTGCCCTTTGGATCGTCATAGGCGGCCTGCAGCACCTCGGTGATGCGCGGCCCCACCGCCAGCGTGCGCAGGAGGGCGCGGGCGCCGGCGTCATTGGAGGTGACGCGGGCGCCGGCCGCGTCGGCCTCGAACTCGCGCTTGCGGCTCCAGTGCAGCACCGCGCCGTCAAACTGGTTGAGCACGAACACACCAAGCTGGAAGGCCGGATAGACGAGGGGCGACATCCGCCCGTCGCCGCCCATGCCGGCGGTGGCCACCGCCTCCAGCGAGCGGGTGACGCCGGCATAGAGCGGCACGAAGCGCAGGCTGTATTGGGTGTCGCCGCCGGAAAAGTGGCCAAGCTCGTGGCCGATGATGGTGGCCACCTCGTCCGCGCGCAGCAAGGCCAGATAGGGCAGGGGAAGGTAGAGCGTGTTGCCGGAGATCTGCGTGCCGTCGGGCCGCAGCACCTTGTCGCCGGAGGAGACGAAGAAGCCGCCGTCGATGCCCACCACCACATTGTCCGGCTTCAGCGCGCCGAGGCGGCCGGCAAGGTCATCCACCAGCCCCCACAGGCCCGGCGCCTCGGCGCGGGTGACGGCGTGGCCGGTGATGGGCATGGGATCGGGCTCGAACAATTGCACCGCACGCCTGAGGCCCACCACGGCCTTGAAGGCGGTCCAGGCGGCAATGGCGATGATCACCACGCCGGCCCCGAACAGCTTGGCGCCGTTGGCGGAACTCAGGCCCCAGCGCAGGAAGCCCAGCGCCTCGAAGGCGATGATGGCGATGATGGCGGCCGAGGCGAGCAGCACCTGCAACAGAAGGGCGGGCCGCAGCATGGCGCGGGAGAAGTTGAAGCCGGACACAAGCGCATCGCGCGAGGCGCGCCCGGCGCGACCGAGCAGGAAGGCGGTGGCCATCACCAGCGCCGAGAGCAGGATCAGCACGCCCGCGCTGACGATGGTGACGGGCGGCAGATAGGTGCGGACCTGATGCAGCTGGACGTTCTCATCCAGATAATCGAGCGTCTTGCGGGCCTCCGCGATGGCGAGCGCACCCACATAGGTCTGGTCGCCGCGCCGGAAGCGCAGGGTCATGTCGAAGCCGCCGCCGGGCTTCTGCTGCGCCTGCATCTGCGCCAGCATGCCGGCCATCCGCTCGCGCTGGGCCACGGCATCGGCGAGCGAGGCGGCCACGCGCTCGCGCTCCCACAGGCCGACGCCCGCCAGCACGATCGGCAGGAGCAAGGTGACGGCCAGCAGGATAAGCACGGCCCGCACGCGGGCGGCCGGTTTCTGGATGGACTGATCCTCCATGGGGCGTGCTCCTGAAATCTTCAAACAATGCAGGTGGGCGCATGTATATCGCGCCCCGAATTTCAGCTTTGCGTCTGGCCCGAGGGACGGGCAAGACAAGGTCAGGCATTCAGCCGTGGACTGTGCGGGAAACGAAGCGGAGGCTGGATGGGGATACCGCGCTCGGGGCCATGATTACGCTCGCGATAAGAGCGCAGGTGCGTGGGTGCAGGCTGATGATGTCACGAGAGGTAGCATTTACCTTTGACTCGCAGGAGGCCAGGCCTTGGACCAGAGGCTGGTCCAGCGGCACAACGCGCCGCCGCCCTCCCGGTTCCCCGACATCTGAGGGATTTTTTTACGTGCCGGCCCTGTGGCTGCGCGAGCGACGAGCGGCACCGCGGGGCGCGCTCCAGCAATGAGATCGCAAGCGGTGTATGTCGTCGATTTGGGGGATGTTAGCCGCCTTCCGGTATTCAGGGGTGGCTTTCATCGGTAGCACACTACAAGAAATGGCTCAAAATAACACAATTATATAATGCGAAAATATTGCACAACTTAACATGGGTTATTGCAGTTGCGTGGCGGTTGCAATTCAGGATAGCCAAATTTGATTTGATGCAATCGTGATTCGACCTGATGGTTGTATCCACGTATCAACCCTTGGCGATGGTGGGAACAGGGTATGTCTCCAGAAGACAATGATAAGAACATTGCCGCCCGGTTTGCCGTCGATCTGATCAAAAGCACACTTGATGATGGTGGAGACGAGAGCCGCCTGCTGTCCCGCGCAGAGAACACGATCCTTGCGGTTTTTCTCGCCAACGAGCGCATTTTCAGGGTCGGGAGGGCCGATAATCTGGCCCGGCTGGACTCCATGTTCGCGCGTCTGTCGCGTCGGCTGGCGCACGCCAGCCGGGAAGGCGGGTGAATGGCCCGACGGCGGGGCGTGCATGGTGGAGCCCACCGGCGATGGATCTCGCACGGTTCGCATGCCCCGGCATCGTCCCCGCCCCGGCGGTCCCTGCCGCGTTCCATCCGCAGCAGGGCTTTAGCCGATCGGTGCCGGGGTCAGGTTTTGCACTTCTCCGGCTTGATGTCGGGTTGCAGGGGGGCCTGCTGGGACGTCTTCGTGCGCACGATGACCGAGAGCGGATCCGGCGGCGGAGCGCCGGCCAGCATCATCTCCAGGGCAACGGCCGCCGGCCCGCTGGGGCCGCCATTGGTGGCCCAGCGCACAACGGTCTGCCCCGGGTCACGGCCCCCAAGCCGCAGGGCGCGTCCCATCTCCGACAATCGCAAGGGGCGTCCCAGGCCCCACATGCAGCCCAACTGCTCCTGGGCGGCGCGAATCTTCGTACGACCCATGACTTCACCCCTGGAAATCTGTTGAGTCCATGGAACAGTGTTCCACGACCGTTTCGCCCTGACATATCCCATTTTGGATATGGCTCTGCGGCTGTCGGCATCGCCCGCCGGGAACCAGATCCGATGCGGATGAAATGAACTGATCGATCAATCAGTCTCTACTCCATTGATAAAAGGAGTGTTTCCGGCCGGATTTCGATGCGGTCCGGCCGGTGCCGGCCGCTAGCTGGCGGAAAGCTGATGCACGATGGCCCGCTCCGGCTCCGGTGCGGCCGAGGACGCGGCGCTGGAAAAGGCGGTGGAAAGGCTGGCCCGGTTGAGATCGGCGGCCACCATCATGCGGCAGAGATCGTCCAGCGATGTGCGCGGCCGCCAGTTCAGGATGCGCCCGGCCTTGGCCGGATTGCCGAGCAGGAAGTCCACTTCCGCCGGCCGGTAGAAGCGCCTGTCCACCACCACGAGGGGGCGGCCGGTCTTGGCGCAGGTGCCGCGCTCGTGCGCGCCCTCGCCATGCCATTCGATGCCCATGCCGGCCGCCGCGAACGACTTGGTGGCGAACTCGCGCACGCTGGTGGTGACATTGGTGGCCAGCACGAAGGTGTCGGGCTTGTCCGCCTGCAGGATGGCCCAGATGCCTTCCACATAGTCGCCCGCAAAGCCCCAGTCGCGATAGGCGGAGAGATTGCCGAGGCGCAGCGGCTCCTTGTCGCCGAGACTGAGGCGGGCGACGCCCGAGGTGATCTTGCGGGTCACGAAATCGTCGCCGCGCAGCGGGGATTCATGATTGAACAGGATCCCGATGCCGCCGAAAATATTGTAGGATTCCCGGTAGTTGATGGTCATCCAGTGGGCATAGAGCTTGGCCACGCCATAGGGGCTGCGCGGATAGAAGGGCGTATCCTCGGTCTGCGGCACCTCCTGCGCCTTGCCGAACATCTCGGCGGAGGAGGCCTGATAGAAGCGGATGTCCGGATCCACGATGCGGATGGCTTCCAGCATGTTCAGCACGGCAAGGCCCGTCACCTGCGAGGTGAGCGAGGGTTGCTCGAACGAGACGCCCACGAAGGTCTGGGCGGCCAGATTATAGACCTCGGACGGCCGGCAGGCTTCCAGCAGCCGCACCGCGCTGCCGGGGTCCAGAAGGTCGTGCTCCACCAGTTCGAGCCGCTCGTGGCCGATCAGGCCGAGATAGTGCAGGCGCCAGAAGCTCGAGGAGCTGGACCGCCGGTAGGTGGCGTAGACCTTGTACCCCTTGTGGAGCAGGAGCTGCGCCAGATACGCGCCATCCTGGCCAGTGATGCCGGTGATCAGTGCCGTTTTCACGCTTTTCTCCAATCGTGCACGTTATGATGCTGGATAAAAATCGGCTGCTCAGTCCCGCAGATAGCTGCGGCGGGGCATGGAAAGGGGCGCGCCGCGCTCATTGTCCTGTCCGCTTGCGAGCGGGGGGACCAGCGGGGCGGCCATGGGGCCGGTGAGGCGCAGTTTGTGCGCGGCCCAGGCCTTCTCGATGAAGGCCCGGAAGTTGCGGCGGAAATTCTGCGTGGAGAAAAGCTGGGCATGGGCGCGGATGCGCGCGGGGTCGAACGTATCCGCCGGCATGGCCTCGAACTGGCCGACCACATCCACGATGGCCTCGGCGTTCTGCTCGTCGAAATGCAGGCCGGTCACGCCGTGCACCACCGTCTCGTAGGCACCGCCCCGGCCGAAGGCCAGGACGGGGGTGCCGCAGGCCTGCGCCTCCAGCGGGGTGATGCCGAAATCCTCCTCGGCGGCGAAAATGAAGGCCTTGGCGCGCTGCATGTGATCGCGCAGCACCTGGAACGGCTGATAGCCGAGGATTTCGATGTTCGGCGTGGCCATGGCCTTGATGCGCTTGAACTGCGGGCCGTCGCCGATCACCACCAGGCGCTTGTCGGGCATTTTGGTGAAGGCCTCGACCACCAGATGCATCTTCTTGTAGGGCACCATGCGCGAGGAGGTGAGGTAGAAGTCGCCCCGCTCATTGCCGGGCACAAAGCCGTCCACGTCCACGTTGGGATAGATGACGGTGGACGAGCGCCGGTAGGCCTTGTCGACGCGCCGCGCGATATAGTTGGAGCAGGCGATGAAGTGGTCCACGCCGGAGGCGGTGCGCACGTCCCAGACCCGCATGAGGTGGAACACGAGGCGCGCCATCATGCCGGTCAGGCCGCGCGAGAAGCCGGATTCCTTCAGATACTGGTTCTGCAGATCCCAGGCATAGCGCATGGGCGAGTAGCAGTAGCAGATGTGCAGCTGATCAGGGCCGGTGATGACCCCCTTGCCGATGGAATGGCAATTGGAGATCACGATGTCGAACTTGGACAGATCGTGCTGCTCGATGGCGATGGGCATCATCAGCAGCAGGTAACGGTAGATCTTCCGCACGAACGGGATCTTCTGCATGAAGGTGGTGGGCGGGCGGCGGCCGCCCAGCTTGGCCCGTTCCTCGGGGCCGAGGAAATCGACGAGGCAATAAAGCTCCGCCTCGGGAAACTCCTGCAACATCGCCTCCAGCACCTTTTCGGCGCCGGCATAGGTGATGAGCCACTCATGGACGAATGCGATCTTCATCGGGGGCCTCCCGGCGTGGGTGCGGCAATGGCGAGATACGGACGGGCACGCACCGCAGCGCCGTTGCGGTTGCTCTCCCTGCGATGGCCAGCGCACTGTGCGCCGGTACGGGCCGCATGCTGCCGGTCCGGAAGGGCGGCCCCCGTACCAATTCGACCATGCTTCCCCGGCTCGCCTCCTTCTTTGGGTGAGGGGCACGCCGAATGGCGGAAAAGCTCTTTGGGGATGGCCGCGCCCGATCGCTGCCAGCTTGGATGAGAGCGCGCCGAATGGCACGCGGATCGGGGGTGGGGCACGCCGAATGGCGCCCCCGGCGCTCCTTTCGCCCCGCCTTGCCTTCCGTCATTCCGCTGCATGGTGCCGGGGCGCGCCACCCGGGCGCGCCGTATCACCAGGGGTGAGGCACATGTTCAGATCCATTCTTTCAGGCTGGGCCGCGGCAGCATTGCTGTCGGCCCTTTTGCTGTTCGGCGCGCCGGGGACGGCGCGGGCCGATTTCATCTGGGGGGCGAACGGACATCCGCTGGTGTCCTACAGCGGCATCAGCATCGAGGCCCAGCTCGACCTGCTGCAATCGCTGGGCATGCGCTCCTATCGCGTGGACACCTACCGGCCGGACCAGCTTGAGCGCCTGCGCAAGATCGTCGAGGCCGGAAAGACGCGGGGCATCGAGATCCTGCCCGTCCTCATCCCGCAGGTGGACCTCCAGAAGCAGACCACGGACGAGCTTTATGCCAAGGGCTATGAACTCGCCCATCATTTCATCAGCGCCCTCAAGGACCAGGTGTCGGTGTGGGAGCTGGGCAACGAGACGGAGATCTTCTCCCTCATCCGCCCCTGCGAGATGCGCGACGACGGCACCAAATATCCCTGTCAGTGGGGGATCGCCGGCGGCGTGGGCGTGCTCGACTATTACGGCCCGCGCTATGTGAAGGTGCTGGCGCTGCTGCGCGGCCTCTCGGAAGGGGCGCGGGCGGCCAGCCCCACCGTGCGGCGCGCCATCGGCACCGCGGGCTGGGGGCATCTGGGCTTCTTCGAGCGCATCCAGAAGGATGGCGTCGGGTGGGAGATCACGGTCTGGCACCTCTATGAAGGAGACCCGGAAGAGTCCTTCAAGGTGCTGGCGCGCTATGGCAGGCCGATCTGGATCACCGAGTTCAACCACCCGCTGGGCAGCCAGAAGAGCGAGCGTGAACAGGCCGTGGGGTTGAAGATGGCCATGCTCCGGCTGCGCCAGATGGCGAAGACCTACAATATCGAGGCCGCGCACATCTATGAGCTGTTGGACGAGCCCTACTGGCAGCCCAGCTACGAGGCCTACATGGGGCTGGTGAACCTGCGCGCCAACCCGCCCAAGGGCTGGGCTGTGGACAGGCCCAAGGCCGCCTACCACGCGGTGAAGGAAGTCATCGCCGACAAGACCGGCGAGCTGCGCTGAGCGCCCGCTCGGTTACGCCCCTGAGGCGTAAGGGAAACGCGCCGGCAAACGCGCAATTGGGCGAATCGGCATCCGCAGGGCATGCGATTTATCCAAGAGGGGCAGGGGCGGTAACTCAAGTCATCTTCGACTACGCCCTTTGGCGCCTTTTCCTCTGGTTGCGCGCTGCCGAAAATGCAGCCGGTGAAGTTGGTTCTGCGGTAGGGCGCAGCGCAATCCCGCCCCCTCCCGCAACGAGGCGAGGGGAGGCACCGGCCGGAGCTCCGGCGGGGCGTGCGATGAGCGGGGCGTGCGATGAGCACGTGCACAACCCTCCGCACAACCCTCCGCCAGCCCTCTTCCCTGCATCATCGCGGCAATGTCGCCGCGGCGGTGCGGCCATCCTTCGTGCCGGTGTCACCGTGCGCCGGATCGGGTCGGACGCCATCGATCCGATCCGTGAATCCGCCGCTCAAACTTCGATGGAGACCGTCTCGCGGCCTGGATTGCACAGCAGTCGAAGCCGGACGCGCCTCAGGACCGGATGCCACAATGACCCTTCCCGCTGAGATCGACTCGCCTTCCCCCGCGCTCTGGCCGACGGAGCCCGCCGTCGCCGCGAACCATCCGCTGGCGGGGCTGCCGCTCGGGCGGCCGCGCTGCACCGGCGGCCTCGCCAAGCGCGCCCTCGACCTGCCGGTGGCGCTGACGGCGCTGATCATGCTGGCGCCGCTCATGCTGGCGGTGGCGCTCCTCATCAAGCTCACGACACGGGGGCCGGTGCTGTTCGGCCATGCCCGCGTGGGCCTCAACGGCCGCACCTTCCGCTGCCTGAAATTCCGCACCATGCGGCCGGACGCCGAGCAGGCGCTTCTCGCCTATCTCGCCGACAGCCCGGAGGCGGCGCAGGAATGGCTGGAGACGCGCAAGCTGAAGAAGGATCCGCGCGTGACGGCCTTGGGAAAGGTGCTGCGCGGATCGAGCATCGACGAACTGCCGCAACTCCTCAATGTGCTCCGGGGCGAGATGAGCTGCGTCGGCCCGCGCCCCGTCATCGCCGATGAGCTGGCGCTCTATGGCGCGCAGGCGCAGGATTATCTGGCGGCCCGGCCCGGCCTTACCGGACCGTGGCAGGTGAGCGGCCGCAGCGCGCTCTCCTATGCGGACCGGGTGTCGCTCGACAGCGCCTATGTGCGCAACTGGTCGCTCCGGCGCGATATCGTCATCCTGCTGAAGACGGTTCCGGCCGTGATGCGGTTCGACCGCACGTCCTGACCGGGCGGTCAGGGCCTGTCCGCTCGGCCGGGCAGGATGCGGTACAGGAGCGGGCGCAGCAGGAGGCCGACGAGATAGGCGACCTCCAGCACCACGAGATAGACGACGGCGGACAGAAGCGCGGTTCCCCACGATGTCCCGTGATAGAGCTGCGCGGCGACGCTGGCCACGAACAGGCCGGTGCCGAGAGCCAGAACGGCGGGCACGCGGAACACGAGACCGAGCCCAAGCCCGGCGACCACGAGGAAAAACCACGACACTGGCAATCTCTCTTCAGCAGGGAATGGGCGGACGGCAGGCCGCATCAAAGCAGATGTTCCTTGCTGGTGTGTTGAGAGGCGGGACGAGACGATCGGTTGTTGAGGTGCACACGAGCGGTCCCGTCCCGCCTTGTGATGCGACGGTCCTGGGACGGAAGGCCACTCCGCACGCCCCAGTCAGCCACCCAGAGGAACCCCGACCCATGCAACCCTCCCTGATCGGCCTTGCGGTGTGCGGCGGCCTGCTGCTGACGGGCTGGATGCTCGGCGCGCCGCTGATCGTCGGGCTGATCCTGTCGCTGGCCTTCGGCTCGACGGCGGTGGCGACGCTGGGGGCGGTGGGCGGCTCCTCGCCGCTCATCTACATGGTGTTCGCCGTGGTGCTGGTGGGCTCCCTGCTGCTGCGCCGCCACCTCTGGGAGGAGCTGTGCACCCTGTTCACCCGTCACCCGGTGGCGTGGTTCCCCCTTGGGCTGGCGGTCTATGCGGTGGCGGGTGCCATGCTCATGCCGCGCCTGTTCGCCGGGCGCACAGGCGCCTTCGTCTCCGACCGCGAGCAGGGGCTGATCGTGGAGGTGCCTCTGCAGGCGGTGGCGGGCAACATCACCCAGACGGCCTATTTCTGTCTCGGCATCTTCACCTTCATGGCGCTCGGCATCGCCCTCGCCAAGCCCGGCCTGCTCAAGGCGGTGCGCAACGGCTTCTTCGCCTGGACCACCGTGATCGTCGTCACGGGATTTGCCGATCTCGGCTCCAAGTTCGTGGGGGCGGGCGACATCTTCCTGCCCATCCGCACCGCCACCTTCGCCATGCTGACGGATACGGAGCATGGCGGCTTCTTCCGCATCGCCGGGCTTTATTCCGAGGCTTCGGCCTTCGGCGGCTCGGCGCTGGCGGCGCTGGCCTTCTCCTTCCTCTACTGGACGCGGACGGGCTCGCGCTTCGCCGCCATCCTCTCGCTGGGCCTGCTGACGCTCATCGCGCTCTCCACCTCCACCACCGCCTATGCGGGGCTGACCTGCCTGACTCTGGTGGCCGGGCTTGCCGTGGTGGGAGATCTGGCGCGGGGGCGGATCGCGCGGCCCTATCTGCTGCTGGGGGGGCTGGTGGTGGTGGGCATTACCGTGGTGCTGGCGGTGCTGGTGTGGGACAAGAACGCCCTGCAGGCTTTCGAGCAATTGTTCAAGACCACCATCCTCGACAAGTCCAACTCCGCCTCCGGCGTGGAGCGGGCGTTCTGGAACCAGCGCAGCCTGCAATCGGTGCTCGACACATCCGGACTCGGCATCGGGCTCGGCAGCTCGCGCTCGTCCAACTGGGTGATTGCGGTGCTGTCCCAGCTCGGTATCGTGGGCACGCTGCTGATGGGGCGCATCGTGCTGGCCCTGATGTGGGCGGGCAACCGGGCGGCGTGGGATGCCTCCGACCGCGACACCATCGCGCTGCATGACGCGGTGCGGGCGGCGGCGGCCACCTCGCTCCTCACCTCCACCATTGCCGGCGGGGCGGCGGATCCGGGGCTGCTGTTCTTCGTGGCGCTGGCCACGGTTCTGGCCTGCCGGGATGTGCTCACCGCCGCGCCGGCGCCCGCGCACGGTCTGCCGGCGGTCGGGGCGCGGCCGGTGGTGCTGACCTGAGGATCAGCCGTTCCCGTTCTCTATCAACGAGTTGGAGCGTTTCGTTGTTTCCATGAAACAGGGAAACGCTTTAGGGCGGATCGACATTCAAAGCTGGCCTTTATGCAGCAGAGGAACCGTCATGGCCGGGCTTGTCCCGGCCATCCACGCCCAGCGGCCAGGAACAGCCTTCAGAGGTTTGCACTATCGGCCCGGCGTGGATGCCCGGGACAAGCCCGGGCATGACGATCTACTGCTTCAGTGCGGTTGAGTGTTGAATGTCGATCCCTCCTAGGGAGCGCCGTCGAGATCCGCCATCAGGCGCAGATACTGCTCGGCGATCAGCGGCCAGGTGAAGAGGCGTGCGCGTCCGTGACCGGCGGCGATCTGCCTCTGCCGATGCTCCGGATCATCCATGAGGCGGGTGATGGCGGCGATCCAGTCCTCCACCGCATCGGGGCCGGCATAATCGGCCGCTTCGCCGCAGATCTGCGGCAGAGCGGGGGCGTCGGCGGCGATCACCGGGCAGCCCCACACCATGGCCTCCACCGCCGGCAAGCCGAAGCCCTCCGTACGCGAAGGCAGCAGGAAGGCCAGCGCCTGCGACAGGCCGGCGGCCAGATCGTCATCGGTGATGTGCGTGAGGAAGTGCACATTTTCGGGCATGGGGCCGAGGCGGGAAAAGGCGCCCGGGCCATCCGCGCCGGCCAGTACGAGGTCGATGCCCAGCGCATCGAGCGGGGCCGCCAGCGCGTGCAGCAGCTCCATATTCTTGTGCGCCTGATCACGGGCGAGGGCCAGCACGAAGGGCCGTTCCTGTGGAAACCGCGCGGTGGCATGCTCCGGCTGCCAGCGCCGCGCATGGTCGCTGCCATTGTGGGTGATGCTGATCTTGCCCGGCTCCGCGACCCGGAAGCGGACGATCTGCTCCGCCGACATGCAGGATACGGTGGTGATCGCCGCCGCCCGCCGCCCCAGCAGCGGCAGCAGCAGGCGGTGGGCGAGCCGGAAGCCGAAGCCGTAGCTCTCCGGCGTCAGCCGGGTCTGCATGTCGTGGATGCAGAGGATCTGCCTCGGCGCGGCCAGCGGCGCCAGATTGCAGAAGCTGAGAAGCCCGCCCTTCACATGGAAGGGCAGTTGCAGCTGCACCCACACCTGCGGCAGGCGCGGGGTGCGGAATTCCGGCACGACCTTGACGGGGATGGCGCCCAGCGCGAAGCCGTCCTCCGGCGCGCGCGGCGCCACCACCGTCAGTTCGAGGCCCTGCGTCAGGGGATGGCGCGCGCTCACGAGGGCATCGAGCGCCAGCGTCACCTCGCGGGCATAGCGGGCCACCCCCGTGGGCTTCAGGCCGAGGAAGTCGCCATTGATGGTCCAGCGCCTTGTGAGAACGGGTGCCGCATGGTCGCGGCCGGCAGAGGGGGCGTCCTGCTGAAACAGGGGGGCGCGGATGAAGCCGGCACAGGAATCCATGTCAGTCGTCTCTGGGGGGCAGGAGGAAAGGGGCGGGAAGCCGATGATGGCGCGGCCCGGCGTGCGCCGCTGCGGCGCAGCGGTGCGCGTCCATCCGCCATTGGGCGGTGATTGCGCGCAGAAAGGCGTAAGGGCGACGTCCGGTCCGGCACGGGCGCTCGTTTGAA
The DNA here is from genome assembly GCF_014635325.1 of Azorhizobium oxalatiphilum. Lineage (GTDB taxonomy): Bacteria > Pseudomonadota > Alphaproteobacteria > Rhizobiales > Xanthobacteraceae > Azorhizobium > Azorhizobium oxalatiphilum. The sequence goes on from NZ_BMCT01000001.1 coordinate 1,327,014, forward strand.
CAGGGCGCGGCGGCCCTTCGCGCCGATCCGCCCTGCCGATCTGCCCTTATGCCGGTGGGATCACCTCAGCTGCGGGGATGCGGCGATGACACGGCACTGGACCATCAACGGGCGCTTTCTCACCCAGCCCGTCACCGGCGTGCAGCGCTATGCGCGCGAGATCGTGCTGGCGCTCGATGAGCTCCTGGCCGAAGGCGATCCTCTGGCCTGCGGCCTCGGCATGGAGCTGGTGGTGCCAACGCCCGAGGCCGCCGGCGAGCTGGCGCTGAAGGCCATGGAGGTGCGCGTGGCGGGCGGCGCGCGCGGGCATGTGTGGGAGCAGACGGTGCTGGCCCGGCAGGTGCGCGGCGGCGTGCTGAGCCTTTCGAATTCAGGCCCGCTGATGGCCCGCAGGCACATATTGTGCATTCACGATGCCAATACGCGCATCGTGCCGCAGAGCTATTCGGCGGCGTTCCGCCTCCTGCATCGCACCCTCATTCCCGCCCTCGGCCGCACGGCGGTGAAGGTGGCCACCGTATCGGACTATTCCGCCGATCAGCTCGTCGGGCACGGGGTGACGGCGCGCGCGAAGCTCATGGTCGCCTACAATGGGCATGAGCACACCCGCCGCTGGACCCCCGTGCATACGCCGGCCACGCAGGCCGTGGCGGGGCCGGACACCATCGTGATCATCGGCAGTCAGGCGCCGCACAAGAATGTGGGGCTCGTGCTGGGCCTCGCCGGCCGGCTGGCGCAGGAGGGGCTGCGGATCGCGCTGGTGGGGCATGCGGATCCGAACGTGTTCCGCAGTGACGGCGCGGGAGCGGCGCCCAACATTCTCCGTCTGGGCCGGCTCGGCGACAACGCGCTGGCGGCGCTGCTGGAGGGGTCGCTGTGCCTTGCCTTTCCCTCCATCACCGAGGGGTTCGGCCTGCCGCCGCTGGAAGCCATGGCGCGGGGCTGCCCGGCGGTGGTGTCCGACAGTGGCGCCTTGCCGGAACTGTGCGGGCGCGCGGTGCTCTATGCCGCGCCTGATGATCCGGACCTGTGGTTCCGCCAGTTCCTGCGGCTGCGGAACGATCCCCACCTGCGCGCCGAGCTGGTGAGGCGTGGCCGTGAGCGGGCGCTGCGCTTCTCCTGGCGCCGGTCGGCGCACGCCTATCTGGAGGCCATGGCGGCAGCCGACGGCGTGGTGGCGCCCAATGACGATACGCCCGCCTATGGGCGACATACGTCTTTCGGCGCGGTGCGTGTGGTGCCCTAGCCGATCTCGCCGTGGGTCTCGCCTTTTGGCCAGAGCGATGGGTGAGCCGGCCCCCCTAGGATGACGTCGGCGCCGGTCGATGGGGTCGATCCGGCAGAGCCAACACAATGGTCTTTCCCATGAAGCTCGTGCTCATCATTCCGTCATTCGGCCGGAAGGAAATCCTGCATCGCCTGCTGATGCATCTGGAGGGCCAGCGTCGCCCGCCGGACGAAGTCATCGTCACCGCGCCGGATGCCAGCCATGTGCCCTGCTATCAGCCGGAGACCTACCGGCTGACCCATGTCTATGGCGCGCGCGGCCTGTGTGCCCAGCGCAACCGGGCGCTGGCGCTGGTGGAGGGGCGTTTCGACGTCATCACCTTCTTCGACGACGACTTCATCCCGGCGGACGACTACATCCTCGAGGCGGTGCGGGCGTTCGAGGCGCAGCCGGACTATGCGGTGCTCATGGGCAACGTGCTGCATGACGGCGCGCGCGATGCCGGCCTCACCTTCGATCAGGGCTGCGCCATCCTGCGCCGGGCCGAGCGTGGCCCGCCGCTCGACCATCCGCCGGTGGAGCATCCCGGCGCCTATGGCTGCAACATGTCGATCCGCGCGGCGCTCATCGGGCCGCGGCGGTTCGACGAGCGCCTCGTGCTCTACGGCTGGCAGGAGGACATCGACTTCACCAGCCAGCTGCGCGGGCACGGCCGCATCATGCGGCTGGCGCATCTCGTGGGCGTCCATCTCGGCTTCAAGAGCGGGCGCGTCAGCGGGGTGCGGTTCGGCTATTCGCAGATCGTCAATCCCATCTATCTGGCGCGCAAGGGCACCATGCCGGTGCGCTTCGCCTCCGGGCTCATCGCCCGCAACGTGCTGTCGAACCTGATCCGGAGCATCCGGCCCGAGCCCCATGTGGACCGGCGCGGACGCCTGCGGGGCAATCTGCTCGGCGCCACGCACCTGCTCATCGGCCGCATCGAGCCGGAATACATCCTGAAGCTCTGACGGCCGTTCTGTCCTTCACCCGTTGCGCATGGCGCAGGAGGCGCATGTTCATGAAGACGCTTTTCGCATCCCTCCGGCGCGGCCGGGCAGGCACGGCGCTGGCGGCGCTCGCGCTCGCCTGCGCCACCGCCGCCCCCGTCCTCGCCGCGGAGGACGGCTATCGGCTGGGCCCGCAGGACCGCATCCGCCTGCGGGTGCACGAATGGCGCGCCACGCAGGATCAGGTGTTCGAATGGGAGGCGCTGCGCGGCGAGTTCACCGTGGGCGCCGAGGGCAACCTCGCCATTCCGCTGATCGGCGAGGTGCCGGTGGCCGGTCTTCTGGCCTCCGAGGTGGCCAGCACCATCGGCGCGCAGATGCGTGACCGGATGGGGCTCACCGTGCCGCCCGATGCCTCGGTGGAGGTGGTGGAGTTCCGCCCCTTCTATGTGGCGGGCGAAGTGACGAAGCCCGGCCCCTACGCCTTCCGGCCGGGCCTGACCGTGCTGCAGGCCACGGCCATCGCCGGCGGCATCCTGCGCCCGTCCGACGCCGGGCTGATGCGGCTGGGCAAGGAGGTGATCGCCAATGAGGGCGAGATCAACCTGCTGCGGCAGGAGCGGGACATGGCGCTGGCCCGGCGGGCCCGCCTGCAGGCCGAGCTGGAGACAACGCCGGAGATCAGCTTTCCCGACGACCTGGCCCGGCGCGGCGGGGATCGGGCCATCATCCTGCTGATGCAGCAGGAGCGGCTCATCTTCAAGGCCCGCAACGAGGCCTTCAAGGCCCAGACCGAGACCCTGGCGGAGCTGAAGAAGTTCCTCGAAAAGGAAGCCGAGGCCCTCAAGGCGCAACTGGTCACGCAGGACACCCAGCTGGAACTGGTGAACAGGGAATTGCAGAGCGTCTCCACGCTGGTGGAGAAGGGCTTCGCCATCGCCCCGCGCCAGCTGGCACTGGAGCGCGGCGTCGCGCAGATCCAGGGCGACCGGCTGCGGCTGGAGACCGAGCTGCTGCGCGTGCGGCAGGAAAGCGCCAAGACCGACATGGCGATCATCGAGCTGCGCAACAAGCGCGCCAACGACCTCAGCGTCGAGATGCGCGAGACGCAGGCGCGCCTGGAGCAGATCGAGCAGAAGACCGCCACCAGCACGGACCTGCTCTATGAAGCGGAGGTGCTGGCGCCGCGCATGCTGGCCGATCGCATCCGGGGGGCGCGGCTGCGGCCGGTCTATCTGGTGGTGCGCACGGAAGCGGGCAAGACGCGGGAGATCGAGGCCAACGAGGGCACGCCTCTGGAAGCGGGCGATACGCTGAAGGTGGATCTGCCCCTGCCGGCGCCGGACCCCGGCGGATCGGCGGCGCTCCTCAAGGAGGCGCAGCAGGCGATCCGCACGCGCTGACGCGCGGGGTGGGGAAGGTTCAAGGAAACGCCCTGTCCGGCTCGGCCGGGCAGGGCGTTTTGCTGAGGGGGGCGGTTTGGAAGGGGCTGCGATGGTTCCGGGCAGCGCGTCCTTCCCCCTCCCCAACCCTCCCCCGCAAGCGGGAGAGGGGGCCTGCTGCGCTTGTCGTTGCGGCTCGTAAGCGATCGAAGCGGGGAAAGCCCTCTCCCGCTTGCGGGGAGGGGCGGGAGGGGGCAGGCGAGGCGGATCGCAAAAGAGCGACACGGGAGGCAGGCCCACGCGCCGCGCGCCCTCTCCCGGCGCCGGACCCTCAGGCCTTGGTGAGCACCGCGCCAGGAATATTGGCCCGCCCTTCCCCGCAAGCGGGGGAGGGGGCCTGTTGCGCTTGTCGCTGCGGCTCGTGAGCCAATCGGAGCGGGAAAGCCCTCTCCCGCTTGCGGGGGAGGGTTGGGAGGGGGCAGGCGAGGCGGCTCGCAAAAGAGCGACACGGGAGGCAGGCCCACGCGCCGCGCCCCCTCTTCCGGCGCCGGGCCCTCAGGCCTTGGTGAGCACCGCGCCAAGAACATTGGCCCGCGACAGGCTGAGCCAGTGGACCGCCTCTTCCAGCTGTTCCTGCGGCACCCCGCCGCTCTCCACCGCCAGCACCACCCCGTCCAGCAGCGCGGCGAGGCCCACCGCGCCGTTCATGGGCAGGAGGGCGGGCATGTCCACGATCACCATGTCGTAATTCTGCAGCGCCTCCAGCACCAGCAGGTGCATCACGTCCGCATTCATCAGGCTGTCCCACGCCAGCGCCGAGGTACTCCCGGCTCCCGGCAGCAGATCCACGCAATCGCGCGCCACCGGCTTGACCGCGGCGGACAGGGCCACCGAGCCGTCCAGCACCTGCGGCAGGCCGATGGTGGTGCCGGGGGCGATCTTGGCGGTCAGGGCGCCGGTGCGGCCGTCGGTGTCGATGACCAGCGTGCGCTGGCCGGAGGCGGCGAACAGGGTGGCGAGGTTGCTCGCCAGCGTGCTGCGGCCCTCGCCGCTCCGCACCGAGGTGACGCCGAAGCAATGGATGGGCGTGCTGCGCCCCGCCATCTCGATCAGCGCCTTGATGCCCATCAGGCCGGTGCGGAACTCCACGGCGGACGGCTTGAGCACCTCGTCGAAATAGGGCGCGCTGGTTTCCGGATAATGGCGCCGGCGCAGCATGCGCAGCCGCCGCGCGAACGCCAGCGGGCGCATGGGCGGCGTCAGGGCGAGATGCCTGCGGCGGGGGCGGTCGGTGGGGCGGATGGCGGGCAGGGTGCCGAGGCATTCCAGCCCCACCGCATCGCGGATCTGCCGGGCCGAGCGCACGGAGCGGTCGAGATGATGGCGCACCAGCGCGGTGCCGAAGCCGGACAGCGCGCCCAGCAGGCCGGCCAGCGCCACGATCAGCGTGGTGCGCGGCGCGCTCTTGCCGAGCGGCGGCGTCGCCAGGGTGAGGATGCGGGCATCCGAGACCGGGAAGGACTGCCGCTGCACGGATTCCGTATAGCCCTGCAGGAAGCTCTCGTAGAGCCGCTTGTAGATCTGCGCGGTGGTCTCCAGCTCTTCCAGCGTGTTGCGATAGACCGGCGCGCTGGGGTTGTCGTCCTTGTTGCGGGTGAGCCGATAGTCGTGGCCGGCGCGGAATTCCTGCACCGCCTGCGCGGCGGTGTTCATCTGGGTGCGCAGCTCCAGCGTCCGGCGCTCGAGCCAGTCGCCGCCAACCCGCGCGGCCTGCGAGCGCGATTCCAGCTGGTCGCGGATGAAGGCATTGGCGGTGGCGTTGGCGATCTCGGCGGCATGCGCGGCATCGGGAGAACTGAACGACAGGTCAATGGCATAGGACATGCCCGCGCGCCGCACGTCGAGGCGGGAGGCGAACAGGTCCACGATGAGCCGGGTCGCGTTGGGGTCGTCGGGTGCCGCCGGCTCGGGGTCCTTCTTGCCCAGCAGGCGTGAGAAGAAGGAGGGGCGGGGCTGGAAGTCGTCGGCGGAGCGCAGGTTCAGTTCGTCGATGACGATGCCGGCGATGCGCTCGGACCGCAGCACGGCGAGCTGGCTTTCCACCTGTGCGGTATCGAGCGCCAGCACGGTGTCGCCGGTCTGGCTGCGCAGCTGCTCGGGGATGCGCGGGTCGATGATCAGCTGCGCACGGGCGGTGAAGACGGGGGTGACGGTCTTGGTATAGAGCCAGGCCCCCACCACGCCGATCACGATGGGCAGAAGGATGGTGCGCGCGTAGCGGCGCAGGAAGCCGGCGATCTCCGACAGGCTCAGATACTGGCCGCGCGCGCCGGCCACGGGGCGTGGATCGAGGCGCGGATCCAGACGCGGGTCTAGACGCGGATCTCTTGGCGGGCCGCCGGGCGCGGCGTGAGTGGAACGGCTGGACGGCACCTGAAGAGACAGGAACATGGGACGATCTCGTGAGCAGCGGGCCAAATCGTGAGGAGCGGAGAGCGTTGTCCGCCGGCAACGAGCCGTGCTCGGGGGAGCACGGCTCGCCGGCACCGGCTTCTTTATGCGCATCCCCGGTGCCGAGGGGGCGCATCGTCGCTCCAGTCCTGCCGAGCAGCCCGTCCTTCGCCCCGACCATCACATGGCGCTAGGGGGGATGCATGCGACGGCCAGGCAAAGCAGCTCGTGCATGGGTGCGACGCTGGACCCTAGGAGAGGAATCCTGCCGCCCAAATGGCCCTGAGGGGCAAGCGCCATAGCCGAAGGAGGGTAGGGGGCTCCCACCCCAATGGAGAGGCGGATCGACGGCTCGGAATGAGGCGATCGGCACCGATCCGGCACCATGCCCTACGCCGTTTGAGCGCTCGCATGCGCCGAAACGGGTGGAATTCGCGCCGCGACCGCGCCGATCGGCGCAGGCCGGACGAGCTTGAGCGCGGATGTGGAGGGGGGTGAGGCGCGCTTCTGTTCGTTGGACGGAGCCGGGGCGGGCCGGCACCGCTCTTTGGACCATCCGGCGGACCGAAAGAGCCGGAAGGGCGGCGGGGGAGTGTTCCTAGTATCGATCCAGTCCAGGGACGAGAGCGCGGGATGAGGCCGCGCCCGGTGCACCTGCACTTTTGGAGGCAGCTCATGGCCACGCGGACGTCCGGACTCTTCCCCGTCGTTCTTTCCGGAGGCAGCGGATCGCGGCTCTGGCCGCTGTCGCGGCAGGCCTATCCCAAGCATCTGCTGTCCCTGTTCGGCGAGGGCAGCCTGTTGCAGGCGGCAGCCGAACGGGTAGGGGATCGTACCCTTTTCGAGCCGCTGACCATCGTCACCAGCGACGAGCATCGCTTCGTGATCGCCGAGCAGCTGCGCGCCATCGGTTGCAATGATGCGCATATCATCAGCGAGCCTGTGGGCCGCAATACGGCTGCGGCGGTGGCGGTGGCGGCGCTGCACCTGGCCTGCCGCGATCCCGAGGCGGTGCTGCTGCTGATGCCTGCCGATCACCTGATCAAGGACACCGCCGCCTTCCACGACTGCGTGGAGCGCGGCGTGGAGGGCGCGAAGGCGGGCCGGATCGTCCTGTTCGGCGTGCCGGCCACGGAGCCGGTGGAGGGGTATGGCTATATCGGCTGCACCGACGCCCCCACGGCGGATGGCTGCCTGCCCATCACCTGCTTCGTGGAAAAGCCCGATGCGGCAACGGCGCGGGGCTATGTGGAGCAGGGCACCTATTACTGGAACTGCGGTATCGTGATCGCCACCGCCGCCACGCTGCTGAAGGAGCTGGAGCGCTTGGCGCCGGACGTGCTGGCGGCCTGTCTTGCCGCGCTCGATGGCTCCTCCGATGGCAGCGGCTTCAGCCGGCTCGCCCTGGCGGCGTTCGCCGCCTGCCCTTCGGTGGCCTTCGATGTGGCGGTGATCGAGAAGACCGATCTGGCGGCGCTGGTGCCGGCGCGCTTCGACTGGGCGGATCTGGGCAGCTGGTCGGCCATCTGGGGGGCTGCGGGCAAGGACGACCGGGGCACGGTGCTGCACGGCGATGTCCTCGCGCAGGATACCAGCGGCTGCTATGTGCGCAGCGACGGGCCTCTCGTGAGCGTCGTCGGGGTGGAAAACCTGATCGTCGTCGCCACGCCGGATGCGGTTCTGGTGATGCCCAAGCATCGCGACCAGGAGGTGAAGGCGCTGGTGACGGCGCTGAGCGCCAGAGGGCACGTGGCGGCCTCGCAGACACCGAAGGTGCGGCGGCCGTGGGGGAGCTACCAGTCCATCGAGACGGGGGACCGCTTCCAGGTGAAGCGTATCACGGTGAACCCCGGCGGCAAGCTGTCCCTGCAGCGGCACTACCACCGCGCCGAACATTGGGTGGTGGTGCGCGGTACGGCGCTGGTGCGGCGAGATAATGACGAAATTCTGTTGCGGGAAAATGAGTCAATATTCATCCCGCTTGGCGCAGTGCATCGCCTGGAGAACCCGGGAAAGGTGCCGCTTGACCTCATCGAAGTGCAGTCCGGCACGTATCTCGCCGAGGACGACATCGTTCGCCTTGAGGACATCTACGAGCGTTGCTGAGATATGCGGCATCTTGGTTGTATCCATGGCCCGCAATGTCGCGATGCAGCAACCTTATTATAGTCAAGCATGTATTTTGTCGCGGAACTGCCGCGCTGAATATATTGTATATCGTAAGGTAAAGTACGGTATCGCGGATAAATTTCGACTCTCTTTGAAGAGAGTTGGAAGAATTCTCGGGGATGCATTGTGTTCGCAGTCCCTCATAAAAATATGACTTACAAAAATGGCAGCGTTATTCTGAATTTGTGTGTTGCGTATCGTGTTTGTTCCAATCAGCAGCCCATCGGTTTCTTGCCGACTTACTGGCAGGATACGTCTTTTGGGTGTGTGGCGGTTCGATGCAACTGAGCTATAATCTGTTCAGCTGGCGTTCATTTGGCGGGGGAAGTCGATGGAAGCTCGTATTGATTCGATTGTGGATGCCGTACGGTTGTCCAAGGTAGGCGACATTTCTGGAGGCGATATCGCCTCGGGACATACCGAGTTCCAGTTGCGTGTATTGCGCTCTCCCTTCATTGCGGTCATCGAGCCGCGCACCCTGACGGGGCAGTGCCTTCTGGCGGCCCTCCAGGCGCACGACGGCGAGAGCGTCTTCAAGGTCTATCCGCGTGTCAGCGACTGGCAGGAAAGCCGCGAACGCTCGATCGCCAGCATGGTTCTGCTGTGCACGGCGGCGGCGGAAGCGGGCGATGCGAAGGCCTCGCCGGTCGAGCGGGACATTGCCGTCCTGCGGTCCTGCACGCCGTCCGTGCCGTTCGCACTGATGTCTGAACGGGAGGATCCCGACCGTATCCTGAAGGCGCTTGCCGCCGGGGCCGGCGGCTACATCCCCACCAGCCTGTCGCTGGAGGTGGTGGTGCAGATCCTGCAACTGGTCATTGCGGGTGGGGTCTATGTGCCGGCCACCAGCCTCATGGCCATGGCCGCGAACGGGGGCGGGCGCTCCACGCAGGTGGTCGAGGCCACCCTCGGCCTGTCCGCCCGGCAGCTGCTGGTGGCCCGCGCCCTGCGCAAGGGCATGCCCAACAAGCTGATCGCCTATGAGCTGAACATGTGCGAGAGCACGGTTAAGGTTCATGTGCGCAACATCATGAAGAAGCTGCGGGCCAAGAACCGCACCGAAGCGGCCCTGCTGTCCAGCCAGCTGTTTTCGGACGCGTGATCCTGCTGATCCGGGGATGAACGAAAGCTGATCCAGAAACTGCGGACCGCCGCCTGAGGCGGGGAGGGATCGGCTATAGCCATTCGGGGGCTGCGTATCGCCCCCGCGCTCTTTTTCGCAGCACCTCTTTTCTCTCTGTGCATCTCCTTTCCGCGGGGCGGCTTTCTCTCGCGCCCCTGCCGCGATGCACCTTTGCCGGCATACGGCCTCCAGCTTTCCGATCGAGTCCAACTTTCCGATCGAGAACGTCCTGCGACCTGGGTCGTCAGGCAACAGGGCCGGACGGGCTCCGGAGCTTTCCCGCGCTTGCCTGAAGCGCGAAACCTCTTCAGGTTGCTGGTTTCTTGCAATTCCTTTCGCTGAACCGCACCCGCGTCTGCGGGACTTGCTTCAGTCGCCCGGCGATGCGGGCACTGCCAGAAGCCCTTCCGCCCGCAGCAGGGTCTCCAGCTGTTCCGTGGCCACGCGGACGCACTCCCTGTCGCCCATGATGGCGGCGACCGACAGCATGCCGATGGCCACGTCGACCCGGTCATTGCGCGATCTGCGCGAAAGCTGGCCGAGAAAGCGCGTGGCGTCGGCGAGGGTGTCCAGCCGCAGCGGGCGCGCCCCGCGGATGGAGAAGGAGCGGGTCAGCGGGGTGAGCCAGTTATGGGTCACGCATCGATCCTGATCTTGCACAAGTGAGGATCAGGATCGCCCGGATCCGCGCCTGATCAACCTGACCAAAAGTGCTGATGCGCGGGCCCCGGTCCTAGCCCTTCCGGATACGCGCGGCTTCAGGGGCATATCCGGCTTCGATCGCTCTGCAATTCAGGCCGAAGACATGCTCCATCAAGTGGTTGGAGCGTTGCAGCGTTTCCTTGAGACACGGGCGCACTCAGGGGCTGGGAGCGCCGGTCCCGCACGCAAGGCCGGCCCGCACCGTCTCCAAATGGGGGACTGTCGCCGTCTCACGACCGGATCTGCCCCGAAAGGCGATAGGGCCTTAGCCGTTTGCACCGCCCCCCGGCCGCCCAGCCACTGCATGATTGCGGTCGATCGGGGGCGCAGCGTCTGGTTGAGCGCCGGCCCGCGACCATTCTTCCCGCACACATTCATCCCGTCGCATTGGGGGCGCCATGTCCAGACAGCTTCGCTCCGTGACCGTCCATGGCGCCTTTTCCTGGCAGGCCTGGGCCACGCCGTCGGCGACCGCCATCCTCGATCGGGGGACGGCCTTCACGTATGAGGACATGGATCGCAGGTCCAACAAGCTGGCCCGTTATCTCCAGTCGCGCGGCGTGCATGGCGGCTCGCGCGTGGCGCTGGTGGATGACCGCTCGGTCAACATGATCATCGCCATGCTGGCGGTGCTGAAGGCCGGCGCCTGCTTCGTGCCGCTCGATCCCGCCTCGCCCTGCGCGCGGCTGGAAAGCATGCTGCGGGATGCGGCCCCGGTGCTGGTTCTGGGCCGGGTGGCGCTGGCGGGCGAGCTGCCGCCGGGCCGCAGCGAGCCCTTCCTCAACCTCGATGCGGCGGTGGCCTGCGCGGAACTGCAGGCCGACCATCCCCTGCCGGAGCGCAGCCGGCCGGAAGATCCGGCCTATGTGATGTACACCTCCGGCTCCACGGGGCAGCCGAAAGGCGTCGTGGTGCCCCATCGCGCCATCGTGCGGCTGGTGTCGGACCAGACCTATGCCCGCTTCGCGCCCGACGAGGTGTTCCTGCATCTGGCGCCGCTGGCCTTCGATGCCTCGACCTTCGAGATCTGGGGCGCGCTGCTGAATGGCGCGTCGCTGGCCGTGGTGCCCCAGCCCCAGCCCTCGGTGGACGAGATCGTGGACGCCATCGCGCGCTTTGGCGCCACCACCGCCTGGTTCACGGCGGGGCTGTTCCATCTGCTGGTGGACCATCGCCTGGAGGGGCTGCGGCCCCTGCGTCAGATCCTGGCCGGCGGCGACGTGATCTCGCCCGCCCATGTGCGCCGGGCGCGCGCTGCGCTGCCGCACTGCCGTTTCATCAATGGCTATGGCCCCACCGAGAACACCACCTTCTCCTGCTGCCACGACATCCGGCCCGAGGATGAGGACGGCCCCCTGCCGGTGGGGCGCGCCATCACGCACAGCACGGCCACGGTGCGCGACGAGGCGCTGCGGCCGGTGGCGGATGGCGAGGTCGGCCAGCTGTGCGTGGGCGGGGAGGGGCTGGCCATCGGCTATCTCAACGATCCGGCCCTGACGGCGTCTCGCTTCGTCGCCGCGCCGGACACCGGGGCGCGGATCTACCTCACCGGCGATCAGGCCCGCCGCCGCCCCGATGGCACCATCGAGTTCCTCGGCCGCATGGACGGGCAGGTGAAGATCGACGGCAAGCGCGTCGAGCTGTCCGAGATCGAGATCGCGCTGCGCGCGGAGCCGGGGGTGGTGGATGCGGCGGTGGTGGCCTGCGAGGTCCATCGCGGCGTCCGCCAGCTGGTGGCCTTCCTGATCGCGCGGCCGGGCCTCGATGCGGGCGCGCTGCATGTGGCCCTGAGCGGGCGCCTGCGTGAGCAGCTTCCCGGCTACATGGTGCCGTCCGCCTTTCATTTCGTTTCGGTCTTGCCCCTCACGCCCAATGGCAAGATCGACCGCCGGGCGCTCGACCGGCTGGCACGTGACCGCCAGCCCGTCGAGCCCCGGAAGGGGCCCCCGCTCGATGAGGGGGAGGAGGAGGTGGCGCGCATCTGGAGCGCGGTGCTCAAGCGGGATTTCATTCCGCGCGACGCCAACTTCTTCGATCTCGGCGGCACCTCCCTGCTGCTCATGGAGGTGCATGCGCGCCTGAAGGCGGCGGACCTCACCGACGCGCCGTTGCTGGCGCTGTTCGCGCATCCCACCATCGCGCGCTTCGCCCGCCACCTGCGCGGCGAGGCGGAGGAGGGGCTCACGTCCGCCTGCCGGGCCCCGGCCGAGGATGCCCGCCGTGCCGCCCTTCAGCGCATGAAAACCCGCAGCCTGGAGCAGATCCCATGAACGTGCATCCCGCGCCGCCGGCACCGCCCCCCGGTGAGGACCTGCGCGCGCTCCTGGATCTGGGCGCGGTGGCCATCGTCGGCGTGGCCGGCCGCTTTCCCGGCGCCGGCTCGGTGGCGGGGTTCTGGGAGAACCTGCGGCGCGGTGCCGACTGCATCTCGCATTTCGATCCCGCCGCGCTGGATGACAGCTTTGGCGGCGAGGTGCGCGGCGACCGCGATTATGTGCCCGCCCGTCCCGTGCTGCCGGATGTGGAGCGCTTCGACGCGCCCTTCTTCGGCATGCATGCGCGCGAGACGGCGCTGACCGATCCGCAGCATCGCCTGCTGCTCGAATGCGCCTGGGAGGGGCTGGAGGATGCCGGCCACGATCCGGCGGCCTTCGCGGGGGCCATCGGCGTGTTCGCCGGCTGTTCCATGAACACCTATTTCCTGCGCCACGTCTGCCGCGACCGGCAGCTGATCGAGGATTTCACCAACGCCTTTCAGGTCGGCGAATATCCGCTTCTGGTGGGGGCGGGGCATGATTTCCTCGCCACCCGCATCGCCTACAAGCTCGATCTGCATGGACCGGCGGTGACGGTGGCGAGCGCCTGCTCCACCTCGCTTCTGGCGGTGGCGCAGGCGGCCCAGAGCCTGCAAACCTATCAATGCGACATGGCGCTGGCGGGCGGGGCCTCCATCTCTTTCCCGCAGCATCGCGGCTATCTGCATCAGGCCGGCGGCATGGTCTCGCCGGACGGGCGCTGCCGCCCCTTCGATGCGGCGGCGGGCGGCACGGTGTTCGGCAGTGGCGTCGGCCTCGTGGTGCTGCGCCGGCTGGAGGATGCGCTGGCCGATGGCGACCAGATCTATGCGGTGATCCGGGGCTATGCGGTCAACAATGACGGCTCCGGCAAGGTGGGCTTCACCTCGCCCAGCGTGGATTGGCAGGCCCGCGTCATCGCGAGCGCCCACCGGCAGGCGGACATCACGGCGGACAGCATCGGCTATGTGGAGGCGCACGGCACCGCCACGCCGCTGGGCGATCCCATCGAGTTCGCGGGGCTGAGCAAGGCGTTCCGGGCGACCACGCAGCGCACGGGCTTCTGCGCGCTGGGCTCCGCCAAGGGCAATGTGGGCCATCTGGATGCGGCGGCGGGCGTCATCGGCCTCATCAAGAGCGCGCTGGTGCTGCGCCATGGCGAAATTCCGCCCCTGCCGCATTTCGAGACGCCCAATCCGGCCATCGATCTGGCCGCGAGCCCCTTCCACATCAATCGCGAGCTGCTGGCCTGGCCGCGTGGTGCGAGCCCGCGCCGCACGGGCACCAGCGCCTTCGGCGTCGGCGGCACCAATGTGCATGTGGTGCTGGAAGAGGCGCCCGAGGCTGCCCCGCGCCGGACCGAGCCCGAGACACGACCCTTCCTCTTTCCGCTCTCCGCGCGCAGCGATGCGGCGCTGGCGGCGGCGCGCGGCGCACTGGCCGACCATGTGGAGCGCCACCCCGATCTGCCGCTGGCCGATGTGGCGCACACGCTGCAAGTGGGCCGCCGCAGCTTCGACCAGCGCTGCGCGGTGGCCGCCCGCACCGCTGATGAACTGATCAGCAAGCTGCGCGCGACCGCCGCCGCCGTGAAGGCGGACGGAACGCGGCCGGTGGTGTTCCTGTTTCCGGGGCAGGGCGCGCAGGCGCTGAACATGGGCCGGGGCCTCTATGACAGCGAGCCGCTGTTTCGCGATCTCGTGGACCGGGGCGCGGCGGCCATTGCCGAGGTGACGGGCACGGACATCCGCGAGCTGCTGTTCGCCGAGACGGAGCCCGAGGGCGAGAATCCGCTGGACCAGACGGTGCACACGCAGCCCGCACTGTTCCTGATCGAATATGCCACCGCGCGGCTGCTCATGAGCTGGGGCATTCACCCCGATGCCATGGCCGGCCACAGCCTGGGCGAACTGGTGGCGGCGACCCTTTCGGGTGTGTTCGGCTTCGAGGATGCGGCGCGGGCGGTGGCCGAGCGCGGGCGGCTCATGTATGCGCAGCCGCGCGGCGTCATGCTGGCCGTGCGTATGGCGGCGGATGAGCTGGCGCCGCTGCTGCCGGCGGGCGTCGATGTGGCGGCGATCAACAGCCCGCGCAACTGCGTGGTGTCGGGGGCATGGCCGGCCATGGCCGGGCTGGAGGCGCTGCTGACCGCGCGGGGCATCGCCTGCCAGCCGCTCAGGACCACCCATGCCTTCCATTCGGTGATGATGGAGCCCGTAGTGGAGCCGCTGGTGGCGCGCTTCGCGCAGCTGGCCTGCGGGCAGCCCCGCACGCCCTATATCTCCTGCGTCAGCGGTGGCTGGGCGAGCGATGCTGATGCCACCGACCCGGCCTATTGGGGCCGCCAGTGCCGGGCGCCGGTGGCTTTCGTGACCGCGCTGGAAACGCTGGCGACGCTCGATCGGCCGATCCTCGTGGAGGTGGGGCCGGGGCAGACGCTCACCACCTTCGCCCGCCGGGTGCTGCGCAAGGAGCAGTATGCCGCCGCCCTCACCACGCTGGAGGCGCCGGGCGATGACCTGCTCGGCCTGCAGGAGACGGCGGGCGCGCTGTGGACGCTCGGCGTCGTGCCCGACTGGGCGGTGCTGACCGGACCGGGCCGCAGCCGCATGTCGCTGCCGACCTATCCGTTCCAGCGCGAGCGGCACTGGATCGAGCCGCCGCCCCCTGCGGCCATGGCCCCCGCGCCGGTTCCGCCGCCTGCCTTTCATCCTTCGCCCTTACCGATTGTCGAGACGGAAATCATGGGAACAGCACATATTTCGAGCCCCGCTGAGACCTCCGGCCAGACCGCGGGGCACACGGCCATCGCGACCCAGGTTGCGGCCATTCTTGAGGATCTGTCCGGCGAGAGCCTTGGCGCGGGCGACATGGCGACGCCCTTTCTGGAACTTGGCTTCGACAGCCTGTTTCTGGCGCAGGTGGCCACCAAGGTGCAGCAGGTCTTCAAGCTGCCGCTGACCTTCCGCCAGCTGATGGGCGACCTCTCGTCCGTGGATGCCCTCAGCGCCCATCTGGCTGTTCATGCGCAGGTGCTTCCCGCGCCAGCGGCGCCCGTGGCGCCTGTGACACCTGTGACACCTGTGGCCGCGATGCCGGCGCCGGTGGTGCCGATGGCCTTCGCCCCGGCGCCGATCCCGGCGGGTGGGAGCGGTGACATCCAGAGCGTGCTGCGCATGCAGCTGGATGTCATGCAGCAGGTGATCAACCAGCAGATGGTGCTGTTGCAGGGCGGGCAGCCGGTCGCGGTGCCGTCTTTCCCGCTGGCGCCCCAGCCGGCCCAGCCCGCAGCGCCCGCGCCCGTGGCGGCGCCCGCGCCAGCCCCCACACCGGCGAAGGCCGAAGCCGAGATCCCGGCCGATACCGGCGGGCGGTTTCAGGTCTATCGCGGCTCCAAGGGGCCGGCGGGTGCCATCACCGACGCACAGAGCGCCTTCATCGCCGATCTCGGCGCCCGCATGAACGCGCGGGGCAAGGGCTCGAAGGACTATACGCAGGCCCATCGCCCCGTGCTGGCCGATCCCCGCGCGGCGGCCGGCTTCCGGAGCGAATGGAAGGATCTCGTCTTTCCCGTGGTCTGCGCCCGCGCCAAGGGACCGCGCATCTGGGATGTGGACGGCAACGCCTATATCGACCTCGTGAACGGCTACGGCCAGACCGCCTTCGGCCATTCGCCCGATTTCGTGGTGGAGGCCGTGGCGGCGCAGCTGTCGGAGGGCTTCGCCATCGGCCCGCAATCGCCGCTGGCCGGCGAGGTGGCGGCGCTGATCGCTGAGCTGACGGGCAATGAGCGCGTCACCTTCTGCAACACTGGCTCCGAGGCGGTGATGGCGGCCATGCGCGTGGCCCGCACCGTCACCGGCCGCGAGCGCGTGGTGCTGTTCGGCGGCGGCTATCACGGCCAGTTCGACGAGGTGCTGGTGAAGGGCGGTGGCCGCTCCGGCACGCCGATCGCGCTGCCGGTGGCGCCGGGCATTCCGCGCGGCTCCGTGGGCAACATGATCGTGCTGCCCTTCGGCACGCAGGAAAGCCTCGACTGGGTGAAGGCCAATGCGGATACGCTGGCGGCGGTGATCACCGAGCCGGTGCAGAGCCGCCATCCCGGCCTCGTGCCCGTGGATTTCCTGCGCGAATTGCGCGCGGTCACGGAGCGCTCGGGCACCGCCTTCGTCATGGACGAGGTGGTAACGGGCTTCCGCACCCATCCCGGCGGCATGCAGGCGGTGCTGGGCATCCGCGCGGATCTGGCCACCTACGGCAAGGTGGTGGGCGGCGGCCTGCCCATCGGCGTGCTGGCGGGCACCGCGCGCTTCATGGATGCGCTGGACGGCGGCCAGTGGCGCTATGGCGATGAGAGCGTACCGGAAGTGGCGCCCACCTTCTTCGCCGGCACCTTCGTGCGCCATCCTTTGGTGCTGGCGGCGGCCCGCGCCGTGCTGACCCATCTGAAGGACGCCGGCCCCGGACTGCAAAGCGGCCTTGCCGCGCGCACGGCGGCGCTGGTCAGCGGCATCAACGGCCATCTGGAGCGGCGGGGCATCGCCACCCGCGCGGAGACCTATTCGAGCTGGTTCTATGTGAACTTCAGCGAGGAGGACCGGCTGGGCGGCCTGTTCTTCCATCAGGCGCGCTCCCTGGGCCTCAACATTCAGGAGGGTTTTCCGGCCTTCCTCACCACCACCCACGGCGCGCAGGAGATGGCGGAGATCGACCGTATCGTGGGCGAGAGCCTCGATGCGTTGCAGGCCGCCGGCATCCTGCCCGGCACGGGGGATGCGCGTGCTGCGGCTTCCGCCAGGCAACCGTTGCCCGCGCAGATCGCGCCCACCGAGCCGCAGCGGGAAATCTGGCTGGCGGCGCAGGGCGGGGACGAGATGTCCTGCGCCTTCAACGAGAGCGTCAGCGTCCGCTTCGACGCCCCCGTGGATGCCGACCGGCTGGAGCGCGCCCTGCGTGCGGTGGTGGCACGGCATGAGGTTCTGCGCGGCCGCTTCGACCGCAGCGGGGCGGTCTTCGAGATCGACCCCGATGTCCCGCTCTATCTGGCTCGTGTGGATCTCAGCGGTGCCGGCGATCCCGAGGCCGGACTGGCGGATCTTCTGGCCGATGATGCGGCCACCCCGTTCGATCTCATCAACGGGCCGCTGGTGCGGGCGAGCCATGTGGTGCTGGCGGGCGGCACAAGTGTGCTGGTGCTCACCGCCCATCACATCGTCTGCGACGGCTGGTCCATGAACATCCTGTTGCAGGAACTCTCGCAGCTCCATGACGCGGACGGCGCCCCGACAGAGCTGCCGGACGCCCTGCCGTTCCGCCGCTATGCGCTCGATCAGGCAGCCTCCGGCGCCGCCTCCACCGAAAGCGAGCGCTACTGGCTGGCGCAATATGCCGAGCTGCCCCCGGAGGCGGACCTGCCCTCCGATCGTCCACGACCGGCCACCAAGTCCTTTCGCGGCGACACCTGCACGGGGGCCATCGACGCCGACCTCTACCGGGCGGTGAAGAAGGCCGGCGGCCGGGCCGGGGCGACGCTGTTCTCCACGCTGGCGAGCGCGTTCCAGATCGTGCTGTGGCGGCTGACGGGGCAGACCGATCAGGTGCTCGCCATCCCCACCGCCGGCCAGAGCCGGGTGGAGGGCGAGGCGCCGCTGGTGGGCCACTGCGTCAACTTCCTGCCCCTGCGCACCCGCATCGACCCCGATGCCCCGGCGGCCCAGATGCTGAAGTCCGTGCAGAAGGCGATGATGGATCTGAACGACCATCCGCATTTCACCTTCGGCACGCTGGTGAGGAAGCTCAATATTCCGCGCAATCCCTCCCGCCTGCCGCTCACCCAGGTGCAGTTCAACCTGGAGCGGCTCGGCAGCGCGCTGCCGTTCGGCACCGCCACCGGCACGGTCGCGGCCAATGCCAAGGCCTTCACCAATTTCGATCTGTTCCTCAACGTGATCGAGAGCGAGGCCGGCCTGCGGCTGGAGTGCGACTACAACACCGATCTGTTCGGGCGCGAGACCGTCGCCCGCTGGCTGACCCATTTCGAGGAGGTGCTGCGCTCTGTGGTGGCGGATGCGGAGCGGCCGGTGCGCGCGCTGCCGGTGCTTGCCGCGGCGGAGCTGGACGTCGTGGCGCACCAGCTCAACGACACGGCGCGGGGCGGGCTCGATCTGCGGCCCTTGCCGGAGCTGGTGCGCGAGCAGGCGCAGTTCCGCCCGCTGAACATCGCCGTGCGCTGGCGGGACCGCGCGCTCAGCTATGGCGAGCTGGATGCGGCCTCCGATGCGCTGGCCCATCGGCTGCGCGCGAGCGTGCCCACGCCGGGCGGGCGGGTGGCGATCCTGGCCGCGCGTTCACCGGAACTGGTGGTGGGGCTGCTCGCCATCATGAAGGCGGGACATGCCTTCGTCCCGCTCGATCCCGACCATCCCGACACGCGCCTGCGCCTCGTCATCGAGGGTGCGCGCCTCGATGCCATGCTGGGCGACGACATCCGCGCGGCGCTGCTGGCGCCCGCGCTGCCCTATATCGATCTCGACGCCACACCGGAGCCGGAGGACACGCACGCCCCGCTGCCCCTCGGGCAGGCGGACGACAGCGCCTATGTGATCTTCACCTCCGGTTCCACGGGCAAGCCCAAGGGGGTCGAGATCAGCCATGCCGCGGTGGCCAATCTGCTCTGGTCCATGGCGGAACGGCCCGGGTTCTCGGCCGGCGACACGCTGCTGGCTGTCACCACCATCACCTTCGACATTGCGGTGCTGGAGCTGTTCCTGCCGCTCATCACCGGCGGCACGGTGATCGTGGCCGACCGGGAGGACGTGCAGGGCGGCTTCGGCCTCGCGGCCTCCATCGCCCGGCTGCGCCCGACGCATATTCAGGCCACGCCCTCGCTCTGGCGCATGCTGCTGGAGGCCGGCTTTGCGCCCTATGCGGGCTTGCGGATGCTGTGCGGCGGCGAGCCGCTGCCGCGCGACCTTGCCTCCGCGCTGGCCGGCGGGGAGGGGGAATTGTGGAACGTCTACGGCCCCACGGAGACCACCATCTGGTCGAGCGCGGGCCGGGTGCTGCCCGATGAGGCGGTGATCACCATCGGCGAGCCGGTGCTCAACACCAGCCTCCACGTGCTCGACGACAGCGGTCGGATCGCCTTGCCGGGGGTGGCGGGGGAACTGGTCATCGGTGGCCTCGGGCTGGCGAAGGGCTATTTCGACCGTCCGGACCTGACCGCCGCGGCCTTCCGCGAGGGGGCGCCGGACGGCGGCGAACCCGTGCTTCTCTATCACACCGGCGATCTCGCCCGGCGCCTGCCCGATGGACGCATCCAGCATCTGGGCCGGCGCGATCTCCAGATCAAGCTGCGCGGGCATCGCATCGAACTGGAGGACATCGAGTGCGCGGCCCGCACGCGGCCGGACATTGCGGACGCCGCCGTCACCCTCGCGGGGGCGGACGCCGATGCCCGGCTGGTGGGCTATTATGTGGTGCAGGCGGGTGCCGGCGTTAGCGCGGAGGCGGTGCAGGCCCATGTGCGCGCCCAGCTGCCGCCTTATATGGTGCCGGCGCTGTGGATCCAGCTCGACGCCTTGCCGCGCACCGCCAACGGCAAGCTGGACCGCAAGGCCCTGCCGGCGCCGGAACTGGCGCGGGTGGCGCCCGAGCATGTGCCGGTGCGCCCACGCACGGAAACCGAAGGCGCGCTGGCGGGCATATGGGCCGATGTGTTGCGGATCCCGGACGTCAGCGTGGAGGACGATCTGTTCGCGCTCGGAGCCGACTCCCTGCACGTCTTCCGCATCGCCGCCCGCATGCTGGAGCGCGGCTTCGGCCTCGATGCCCGCCACCTCATGCAGCACCCCACCATCGCGCAGCTGGCGCGCCTTGTGGAGGAGAGGGGAGAAAGCGGGGAGGCGGCGCCCGCCGTGCCGTCCCTGCGCGCCTTCCGCCGCGACGCGGCCGGCCAGACGGGAGCGGGCCGATGAGCGGCGGCATGGCGAGCGAGGCCCCGGCGAGCGAGGCCCCGGTGGCGGGAGCCGAGAGCGGGGCGGGGCTGCTGTTTCCCTGCTCCTCCTCGCAGGAGCGCTGCTGGTTCGTGGATGCCATGGACCGGTGCAGCCCGGCGCTGAACGTGGCGCTGCGCTGGCAGCTCAGCGGGCCCATCGACGAACAGGTGGTCGAGCGGGCGTTCAATACCATCGTGGAGCGGCACGAGGTGCTGCGCACGCGCTTTGTGGAGCGCGACGGCGTGCCCATGCAGGAGGTGGCGCCCCAGCTGCGCCTCAAGCTGGCGGTGCTGGATCTGCGCCATCTGGCCGAGGAAACGCGCGCGACCGAGGCCCGCAAGCTGGCGGAACGGGAGGCGCACGAGCCGTTCGACATCCACGAACTGCCGCTGGTGCGCATCACCTTGCTGCGGCTGTCCGCGGAGACCGCCAACATCCTGCTCACCGTGCACCAGATCGTCTTCGACGGCTGGTCGATCCGGATCATCGCCAGCGAGTTCGGCGAGATCGCGGGCGCCTATGGCCTCGGGCGTCCCCACGCCTTGCCGGAGGTGCCGGTGCAATATGGCGACTATGCCCGCTGGCAGAAGGCGCTGCTGGCCAGCGCGGCGGCCGCCAACGAGCGCTACTGGTACGATCAGCTGGCCCATGCGCCCTATCTGGAAGTGCCGGGCGATTTC
Source organism: Azorhizobium oxalatiphilum (assembly GCF_014635325.1). Lineage (GTDB taxonomy): Bacteria > Pseudomonadota > Alphaproteobacteria > Rhizobiales > Xanthobacteraceae > Azorhizobium > Azorhizobium oxalatiphilum. The sequence continues at coordinate 1,348,029 of NZ_BMCT01000001.1, forward strand.
GCCAAGCCGGCACGCCCGAGCCATCGCGGCATCATCCTGGCGGAGATGCTGCCGCCGGAGATCGGGGGGCGGATGGAGGAGGAGGCGCGCCTGCGCGGCGTGACGCCCTTCGTGCTCGGTTGCGCCGCCACGGTGGCGGTGATCAAGCGCATCACCGGCCGCACCGACATCATTCTCGGCACCCAGATCGCCGGGCGCGACGACCGCGATCTTGAGCCGCTGATCGGCGTGTTCATCAACAATCTGGTGCTGCGGGTGGACACCCGCCATGCCCATGCCTTCACCGAGCTGCTCGGCCGCACCGGCGACACGGTGCGCGAGGCGCTGATGCACCAGCAGATGCCGTTCCACCGTCTGGTGGAGCTGATCAATCCGCCGCGCGATGCGGCCCGCACGCCGCTGATCTCGGTGAACTTCACCTTGCTCAAGGAAGTGCAGGAATACAGGCAATACGGCCGCTTCGTGCTGCAGGGCCTGCCCTCGGTCTCCGCCGGATCGCTCTATGACCTGAACTTCTTCGTGGTCAAATGGCAGGATGGCTGGCGCATGGCCATGGAGTACAATCCCGACCTGTTCCACGAGACCACGGCGAGGGCCTTCCATCGGCTCTGGCGCAGCACCATGGAGCGGGCCATCACCGAGCCGGATTTCGCGCTGGAGACGCTGGTGCCGCCCGCTCGCACCCCGGCCGTGACGGCCGGTGCCGCCCCGTCGGTGGCGGCGGCCGAGGGGCAGCCGCCCTCCGCCCGGCTGCTGGCGACGGAAGAGGCGCTGGCGGAGATCTGGCGCCCGCTGCTGGGGGTGGAAGAGGTGGGGCCGGCCTCCAACTTCTTCGAGCTGGGCGGGCATTCCATGCTGGCGGTGCGTCTGCTGGCGCGCATCGAAGCGCGCTTCGGCCGCAGGATCGACCCCCTGACCCTGTTCGAGGCACCGACCCTGCGCCAGCTGGCCCGCCTGCTGGCGGACGACGAGGGGGGGGAGGCGGAGGACTGGAACATCGTTCCCATCCAGCCGGGGGGTGACGAAATTCCCATCTTCGCCATCAACAATACGCTCGCCTATTACAATGTCGCCCGCGCCATCGGCGCCGGACGGCCGTTCTTCGGTGTGCAGCTGTTCAATCCGAACGCGCCGCAGGAGCTGGAGGACCGGCGGCTGGAGGATGTGGCGGCCGATTATGTGCGCCTGATCCGCAGCGTGCGCCCCAACGGCCCCTATATCCTTGCCGGCCTGTGCGTGGCCGGGGCCATCGCCTACGAGGCCGCGTGCCAGCTGGAGGCAGCGGGCGAAGAGGTGCCGCTGGTGGTGCTCGCCGACACCTGGCTGCCGGGCTATCTGGAGGCTTTGCCGGACAAGGACCGCTCGCAGTTCCGCTGGGCCTATCGCCGGCACGTGGCGCGCCATCACCGCGCGGAACTCGCCGCCGGCCGCAGCTCACTGCCCGACGTGCTGGCCACCTACCGCATCGTGCGCAATTCCGGCCTGCTGCGCCTTGCCGCCACGCTGGGGCTGATCGAGAAGCGCCCCTATGCGAAGGAGGACTGGAGCAATCGCTGGTTCCTGCCCATGCTGGAGCGGGCCCGCAACGCCTATCGGGCGCGGCCCTTCAGCGGGCGGGTGGTGCTGCTGCGCAGTGACGAGATGATCACCTCCGGCCTCGGCGAACGCATCGACGACCAGATGGGCTGGCGCCCGCTGCTTGTCGCGCCCGCCGCCTCTTATGCGGTGCCGGGCTGGCATGCGGACATGTTCCAGGGCGAGGGCGCGCAGGTCATCGCCGAGCGGCTGCGGCCCTTCCTCGCGGCGCTGGAGGCGAACGGAAGAGCGCAGGCGACCGCGGCGGAATAGGGCGCCATGGCCGGCCTCTTCTCCGCATGCTGGAAGGCCCGTCGCGGCCTGCTGGGGCTGGCCTGCGCCGGGGCCATCCTCTGGCTGGGCGCGAGCCTCGCGCCTGCGGCCGGCAGTGGCGCATCTTCGCTGGCGGCGGGCCTCGGCACATTCGCGGGCGCGCTGCTCTCCCGCGCCCGGGCGGGGGCGGCGGACGCGACGGCGGCGCGCCACGTGGTGGTTCTGGAAGGGCCTGCGGGCAGCCAGCGCATCACCGCCGAGCTGTGGTCCCCACCGCCCGGGTCCTCGACCGGCAAGGTGCTGCTCTATACGCCCGGCTCCGGCCAGCCGCGCACCGACAATGCGCACACCGCCGCAGCTCTGGCCGGGATGGGGTTCACGGTGGCGGCGCTGGACGACGTGGAGACGGCGCCGGAAACCCGCGCCGCCACGACGCCCCTGCAATTCGATTTCTCGTCCGGGGCGGCCTATGAACTCACCCTGCGGGATGCCGACATCAAGGTGGCGGCGCAGGCGGCACGGCTGCCAGCGGCGCTGGACCGGCTCACCGCTCTTGCGGCAGGCGAGCGGCCCCCGGATTGGCTCGCCGGGCTGGATCTCGGGCGTGTGGGGGCCTTCGGCTGGTCGCTGGGCGGATCGACGGCGGCGGACGCCAGCATCACCGACCGCCGCATCCGCGCGGTGGCCAATCTGGACGGCTGGCTGTTCGGGGCCGCGGCCCAAGGCGGTGTGCGCGTGCCCTATCTGCTGGTGCTGAGCGACTATCCCTTTCCCAATGACGCCGATCTGGCAGCGGAGGATGCCTCGCGCCGCTATCAGTCCCGGCTCACCCGCCGCGATCTGGAGGAGGAGCGCCGGCTGATTGCCCGGCCCGGCAGCGCCGGCTATCGGCTGGTGGGGGGCGTGCACGAGAACCTGTCGGATCTGGCGCTGGGCTTCGGCTTCTGGCGCACCTGGCGGCGGCTCGATCCGCTCAAGGGCAAGCAGGAGGTGGACGCCTGCCTCGCCGGCTTCTTCCGCTTTCATCTGGACGCGGCAGGGGCGGGCGCGCCGCCGCCGTGCGCCTCCCCTCACATGGAGCGCCTGCTCACTCTCGGCTGGTAGCCGCGCGCGCGCCTTCGTGCGGCGGCGCCCGGCGTGACATCCAGCGGAACAGAATGTGGGCGAGGAGCACGCCCAGTGCCGCGCCGATGGCTTTGAGCCAAAAGTCCTCGATCCGTCCGTGGCGGCTGTGCGTCAGGGTCTGCATGGCTTCGAGCAGGGCGCAGCCGATGAGGACGAGCAGGAAGACGCGCAGGGGGCGCCGGGGCGCCAGGAGGCCGGACAGCAGCCCCAGAAGCGCGAACGCAGCCGGGCGTTCAAGGCCGAGCGACAGCACGATCTGCTCCCGCGCCTCGATGGGGCCGAGGGTGAAGAAGACGATGAGGCCGGCGGTGAGCAGTGCCGCGATGCGCAGGGCCCGTTGCGGCCCGGAATCCTCGAGTTTCATGCAGGGGTGGTCCGGCTCCAGAGCATGTCCGGCTTTGATTGCTTCGCAATCCAGGCGACAAGACATTCTCTATCGATGGGTTGGAGTGTTTCTGTGTTTCCATGAAACACGGAAGCGCTCTAGGGATAGAATTTCGACAGCCGGGCCACCAGCGCGGAGATTTCCGACTGGCGCCGCAGGTTCAGCTTGTTGGCGATGGACTTGATCTGCGCGCGCGTGGTGCCGTCGGAGGTCTGGCGCGCGGCGGCGATCTCCCGCGTGTCGAGCCCCTGCGCAAGCAGGATCGCAACCTCCGCCTCCGCCGAGGATAGCGACAACAGCCGTTGTATGGCGGCCGCCGGCGGATCTGGTACGGCGTTCAGGTCCTCGACGGTGATGATGCCCACCGCGAGATTGAAGATATCGGGCAGCGGGCCGCCGAGCCGCTGCATGCGCAGGGCCAGAGGGCGCTTGTGCAGCCGCGTGACGAGCACGGGATCCGACAGCCCGGTCTGCAGAACCGGGGTCGCGTCCAGAAGCGTGCGGATCTTCTTCTGGATCATGGCGGTTTCCGTCGCATGGAGCGACGCCAGCTCCCCGCCCTTGATCCGCAGGTCAGTGCCGAGAAACCGTTCGGCCGCCGCGTTCACCCGCGTGATGGCGCCGCGCCGATCAAAGAACAGGCAGGCCGTGCCGGACAGCTCCATGGCATGGCTGATGCCGTCGGCCCGGCTGTTGGAGAGCGAGCGCATGATTTCGGTGGCGAGCATGTAGCGCTCGCGCATGCCGGCCAGCACCTGTGCTTCGGCGGGGCTGAAGGGCTCGGCCCGCGCGTCGAGCTGGAAGGTGAAGCAGGTGAAATCGCTCTCGGGCCGAAACCCGACCAGCGCGCTGTGCCGGAAGCCGACCTTGTTCAGGAACTGGTAGAAGCCGGACTTGTTGAGATCATCCGACGTCGCATAATCCTGTTCAATGGCAACGCCCGCCCGGCGCAGCTGGGGCAAGGCGCGGTGCCGGTAGTCGCTCTTGTCCCAGCCCTCGCGGAAATAGATCTCCAGCCCCTCGCCCATACTTTCGGTGGCCAGCAGCCCCGAGCTGCGGGAGGTGACGGGAACGATCATGACGCCACGGGCATGGCTGGCCTGCGCGATGCGTTCCAGAACGGCCGGCCATTCGGAGGGCAGGAGAGCCGCGGTCATCAACTGATCGAAGGCTTTATCCAGCTGCCCAACATCGAACCGCATGGGTGGCACCGAAAGGAATGAGATGATGAAATTGAATAGACTGGTATTTAGGTCTTCCTTTCATCAATATTCATGGGAGATTGTGGCGCATCTGTGTTTAAGAGCGGCAGTGCACGCGGCCCGGAGCCTTGTATCCTAAGGGTTCCGGGGGTGTTTCGTGCACCGCTTGTCGTATGCTCATCTTATAGTCACTCACCCTGTCGGCGCGTATCGCGCGGGCGGATGCCGGTCAGCAGGTCAGCCCGAAATGCCGCTGCTTGATCAGGTCCGCAAGCCGGAGCGCCATCGCCACGATCATCAGGGTCGGATTGGCATGGGAGGCGGTGGGAAAGACCGAGCTGCCGGTGATGTAGAGGCCGCGCGCCTCATGCAGGCGGCAATCGGCATCGACGACGCCCGTCTTCGGATCATGCGACATCCGGGTCGTTCCCGTGGGATGGGCAGCGTCCGTGAAGACGGCGTCCTGCGGCCGGTCCCGTGCGATCCACTCCTGCAACGCGGGCGGCTTCAGGCCGAGCCGTGCGAACTCGCGCGCGAAAGTTCTGGCCAGCGTGGCGACGGAGCGCTTCTCCAGCTCCGACACCTTCCAGAAAATGCGCGGCAGGGGCTGCCCCAGCTCATCCGTCTTCTCCGACAGCGTGAGGCGGCTGTCGGGATCGGGCACCTGTTCCACAAGGCAATCGACCACCAGCCGGTCGAGCTTGTGCGACACGTTGCGGCCGTTCACCTGCCGCTGGTAAAGGCCTTCCAGCAGCCGGCCGGGACTGGACATGGCGCGCATCATATCCTTCGCGCGGTTTTCGGACTGGCCCGAGCGCAGGCGGTTGATGGCGTCCCACGGATCATCGGCGGATCGGTCTTCCGAGAGATAGGCGGCGCAGTTGAGCATCTGCTCCTTGCGTTGCAGCTCCGGGCTGAGCCGGACGCCGGGGGCGTAGAAGCTCGCCTTGCCCGCCTGCCGGAACTGGTAGAGGCCGAGCCGTGTCTGGATGGCCTCCACGGCAGGTCCCGTGAATTCGCCCACCGTGGTCCGGGGATGGTCCATCAGATAGCGGCCCACCAGGTCGTTGCCATTGCCGAGCCCGGCCGGTCGCTGCCGGTTGGACAGGAGCAGGAGCCGGGTATTCTCGATGCCGCCCGCCGCCAGAACGGCGATCTTCGGCCTGAGGCGGCAGACGTGGCCGGGCGCCGAGGCGAGTTCCAGAGACGTGATCCGGCCACTCTCGTCTGTGTCGATATGGGTGACGGTGGCGTTGGTGAGAACGCGCACATTGTCCGCGCGCAGGCCGAGGAACTGAGGCCCGAAACGCAGGAATTCCGCCGGCTGGCCGGGATCGCGCGAGAACTGCCAGAAGCACGGCTCCAGCAGATCGGGCGCGGGCGCGATGCCGGGCTCCCCGTGGCCGAGCAAGGGCCAGAGCCGGCCGTCATAGATGTTGGGCCCGAGATGCATGGCTTCCGCCGCCCGCTCCTCATAGGGCGCGAGGTCCTCCTTCGAGATCGGCCAGCCGGAATGGGGCACCCATGAGCGGGGTTCGAAGTCGATGGCGTCGAAGGTGCGGCAGCGGCCGCTCCAGGTCTGCGAGCTGCCGCCGACGCAGCGATTGCGCACCCGGCGCGGGTTCATGAAGCGGGGCGCTCCGGCATTCTCGAACGTCTCGGAGGGGGCCACCTCCGGCGCCTCGCCCACCCCGCCGCTCTCCAGCAGCACCACGCGCACATCGGTGCCGAAGAAGGCCCGCGCGATCGACAGTCCCGCCGGCCCGGTGCCCACGATGGCAAGGTCCGCCTCGAGCGTGGTGCCGGCCGCCAGCCGGCGCATGTCTTCCATGAGCATGAATTGCGATCCCCCGTCGCTGTGATGCTTTGCGCTGCGACCGTAGCTGACGTTGCGTCAGTGAAAAGGGGCGCGGGGGTAGGCCTTAAACGTCCATTCTGGGGGAGGCGGGGCACGCAAAGGGGGAGGGCTAACCCTTATGGCGATGGGACAAGACCTTTGCCCGAGGGGGGAAGTCTCTTTTGCGGCTTGTTGCGGCGCTTCATCCCGCACCAGATGAAGACGGCACCTGCCTGCCGGCGCGGTCCTTTGCCTGCCGGAAAAGCCCGTGCTTCGAGGCGATGCCGGCCACTGGCCCAGAGGGAGAGAATGCGATGCCGCGCGTGGGGGTGAGGGAAATCGTTGCCGTCAATCAGGTGCTCATCAAAGGCCAGCTGCTGCGCTATCGCGGCGGCGAGAACGGCTTCACGACGCGGTTCGAGAAGGAGCTGAGTGCCAAGATCGGCGTGCGGCACAGCCTGACGGTGAACAGCGGCACAAGCGCGCTCATCGCGGCGCTGGTGGGGGCGGGGATCGGGCCGGGCGACGAGGTGCTGGTCCCGGCCTACACCTGGGTCGCCACCGCCGCCGCCGTGCTGGCGGCGGGCGCCGTGCCGGTGCTGGTGGAGATCGACGAGACGCTGATGATGGACCCGCAGGACATCGAGCGGAAGATCACGCCTTACACCAGGGCCATCCTGCCGGTGCACATGCTCAACCTCGTCTGCGACATGGACGCCATCAGCGCCATCGCGAAGAAGCACAATCTGCTGCTGATCGAGGATGCCTGCCAGGGCGTGGGCCTGAGCTACAAGGGGCGGCGGGTCGGCTCCATCGGCGATGTGGGCGCCTTCAGCTTCAACCAGTACAAGAACCTCAATTCCGGCGAGGGCGGCGCGGTGGTGACGAGCGACGACCGCATCTTCTCCCGCGCGCTCATGTATCACGACGTGGGCAGCTATACGCGCAACCACGAACTGAACAGCAACGAGCCCTATTTCGCGGGCGTGAACTTTCGCGTGTCCGAAGTGACGGGGGCCATTCTGCATGCGCAGTTGCCGCGCCTGGATCCGTGGGTCCGGCGCATGAAGAAGCGCCGAAAGATCATGGCCGACGTGCTCTCGCGCTCCAAGGCCTTCCGGGTGTCGCCCCACAATGATCCGGAGGACGGCGCCGGGCTCACCATCGTCTTCGATCGCGCGGCGGAGGCCAAGAGCTTCGCCAGCAAGCGGCGCGGTGTCGAGCGGCTGATCGATACGGGCCGCCATGTCTATACCAACTGGATTCCGGTGATGACCCGCCGCACCCATAACGACCGGCTGAACCCCTATGACTGGGCGCAGCGCGAGATCGAGTATTCGGAGGATACCTGCCCGCGCAGCCTGGATATTCTCGCCCGCACCTGCCGTGTCTCGCTGGGCCCGCAGTTTCCGGAGATCGCCAGCTATGCCTTCGCCAGGATGCTGGTCAGGGGAACAGCCTGATCGCCGGTGGACCCGTGGAGCTGTCGAGAGGATTGCGCATGAATGTCCATATGGGCGCGAGCCCCGCCGAGGTGAAGGCGGCCCGGGTGACGGCATCGGTCATCAGCCTGCCGTCCGCCATCGCCCGCCGGCAGATGATGTCGCAGATGCTGGCGGGAGAGGGCCTGCCATGGTCCTATTTCGACGCCCACACCTCGCTGGCGTGCGAGGACCTTACCTATGACGAGGGCCGGGCGCGCACGCGCCTCGGCCGGCCGCTCACCCGCTCCGAAATCGCCGTCTATTCCAGCCACTATGTGGTGTGGAAAGCCTTTCTGGAGGAGGGCGATAGCGACTATCTGCTGGTGCTGGAAGACGACGTGCTGCTGGATGTGGACTTCCCCGTCGCCGAGTTCGCCGAATTCTGCGGCCGGCGCGGCATCGATTATGTGCGCCTGTTCGGCAAGCACTATGCGCCGGCGGTCCGCATCGGCTTCTTCTACGACCGCTCGCTGGTGCGCTTCTCCACCTCGCCGGCGGGCACGCAGGCCTACATCCTCTCCCGCGCCGGGGCGAAGCGGCTGACGGAATGCTGCCGCATGGTGGACACCACCATCGATCTGGTGATGGACCGCTTCTGGGACACGGGCATGCCGCTCTATTCCATCTTTCCCTATCCGGCCATCGAGCGTTACACGCCGACCTCGATCCCGATCCCCGCCGGCCACGCCGGGGTCTCGACGCGCGCGGAGCGGTGGGCGTGGAAGGCAAACAGGATCGCCGGCAAGCTCAGGAAGATCTGGGCCAACCGGCGCCTCAAGCCCGTCGATGACCGGATGCGGGCGCAGATGCCGGTGTTCGCGCAGATCCATGAACTGAAGCGGTAAGGCGGTTGCCGGCCGGCACCCTCTTTCGGTGGTGCCCTTACGCCATTTGGCGGTGTGTCCAGCGTCCATGAGGAGAGGCGGAACAAGAATGGCCATCAAGCGCGCGCTTTTCCTCAGCACGGGGGATCGCTATTTCGCCCTCGCGTGCAATTTCGCCACCGTCGCCGCCATGTCCCGCCTGCTCACGCCGGAGGAGATCGGCATATCGGTGATCGGCATGGCGGTGGTGGGCATCGCGCTGGCGGCGCGGGAGTTCGTCAGCACCAGCTTTCTCATCCAGCGCCAGCACCTCAGCCGCGAGGATGTGCGCGCCACCTTCACCGCCATGCTGGTGGTCACGGCGATCATCGGTTCCGCGCTGGCATTCGCCGCCCCGGCGCTGGCGGAGCTTTATGGCGAGCCGAACCTGACGCCCTATCTGCATGTGACCGCCGCGTGCCTGTTCGTGGATCTGGCGGGCATCCAGATCGGCGCGCTGCTGCGCCGGGAGATGGCCTTCGGCAAGGTGGCGGCGGTCAATGCGTCGGGGGTCGCGGTGGGCGCGGTGGCCACCGTCTGGCTGGCCTGGGCGGGCTTCAGCTACATGAGCTTCGCCTGGGGGTGGCTGGCGACCAGCGTGGTCACGGCAGTCGTGGCGCTCTGGCTCCAGCCGCACTTCTGGATGTTCGTGCCGTCCTTCCGCCACTGGCGGGAGCTGGCGGAATTCGGCGGCTACAATTGCGCCATCGGCTTCCTGAACAAGGCCAATGAGCAGTTGCCTTTCCTCCTGCTCGGCCGGTTCCTGTCGCCGCAGGCCGCAGCCTTGTTCAACCGCGGCATGATGGTGTGCCAGATCCCCGACAAGGTGGTGCTGGGCGGCGCCATATCGGTGGTGCTGCCGGCCTTCGCCGCGCAGGTGCGGCAGGGCGGCGACCTGAAGCAACCCTATCTGCGCAGCCTGGAGATGATCACCGCCTTTCACTGGCCGGCGCTCCTGGTGCTGGCGGTGCTGGCCTATCCGCTGGTTGATCTGCTGCTCGGCAGCCAGTGGGACGACGCGGCCCCGCTGGTGCAGATCATCGCGCTCGCCTCGCTCTGCGCCTTCAGTTTCGAGCTGAACTATCCGGTGATGGTGGCGGTGGGCTCCATCCGCACCATGTTCGTGCGCACCCTGATCGTGGTTCCGGTGTCGGCGGCGCTCATGACCGTGGGCGTGCTCACGGGCGGCCTGCATGGCGCCGCGCTGAGCACACTGCTGATCATGCCGTTCAAGGCTCTGGTGACGATGGGTTTCGTGCGGCACCGCCTCGGGCTGACATGGCTGGATCTGGCGGCTGCGGTGCGCAAGAGCGCCGTTCTCGCCGGCATGGCGGCGGCAGGCCCGCTGGCGGCGGTCGCGCTCGCCGGCTTCACCTTCGATCTGTCGCTGGGGCAGGCGGTGATCGCGATTGTCGTGGCGGCCTGCGGCTGGATCGCCGGACTGCTGCTGGTGCGCCATCCGCTGCTCGGCGAACTGGCCGGCATCTCGTCCGCCATCCGCCGGCGGATGGGGCCGCGCATGGGGGCAGCGGCCGCGCTCTCCAAGGATTGAGGTTGCGCCCTCACGCCTCCAGCTTGTGCAGGGCGCCGCGCAGCAGGCGCTCGAACTCGCGGGTGGCGCGGGTCAGCGTGCGGCCTTCGGCGGCGATCAGGTCGAGGCGGCGCTCGCTCAGCATGTCGTCGGTGATGGGCAGCAGGCGCACATGCCCGGCATCGCGTTCCGCCAGCCCCGAGATGTGGGCGAGGATGGCGATGCCCAGCGTCCGCTGCGCCAGTGACAGGCGCAGCGCCACGCTGTCGCTCTCCAGCGCGATCGGCCGCAGCGGCGTGTTGGCCCGGCGCGCGGCCTCCTCGATGATCAGCCGCGTGGGCGAGCCCTTGGGCGGCAGGATGGCCGGGAAGCGGGCCACGTCGTCCATGGTCACGCTGGCCGCGTCAGCGAGCGGATGGCGGGGGCTCACCAGCGCCACCAGCGGCTGGCGGGAGGAGGAGCGCAGCACGAGGCCCGCCTCGCGCGGCGTGTTGTAGGCGATGCCCAGCTCCGCGATGCCTTCCTGCACCAGCGTCGTCACCTGCGGCGTGTTGCCCACGCGTACGTCGAAGGAGATGTCCGGATAGGATTTCTGGAAGCGCACGATGCAGTCCGGCAGCATCACATGGGCGAAGGGCTCGATGGCGGCGAGGCGGATCTGCCCCGCGCGCAGGCCCTCGATGGCCGACACCTCGTCGCGGGCGCTGCGCACCTGATCCAGCGTCAGGCGGGCATGGCGCAGCACGATGCGCCCGGCCGGCGTCGGCTCCACGCCGCGCGGAAGGCGAGAGAGCAGGGGCGCACCGAACTCCCGCTCCAGCGCCAGCACCTGCCGGCTCAGCGCGGACTGGGCGATGTGCAGATTGTCCGCCGCCTCGCGGATCGAGCCCGCCTCCACGATGGCGATGAAATTCTGCAAGGCGTTCAGGTTCATGGGGCCTTTCCGGGGCTTCCAGAGTTAAGTTAGTGATGCCGATCCGGCATCACTAAAGCCCATTCAATGTCATTGTTCGCTCATTGGGAAGCTGTCCTAATCCTGCCCATCGAGCGTGCAGGAGCAAAATATGGGCGGACAGCGGGACGGCGTGCTGATCGGCGTCGATGTGGGCGGCACCTTTACCGATCTGGTGCTGTCCGATGAGGCCGGCGCGCTGCACTTCGTCAAATCGCCCTCCACGCCTGCCGATCCCTCGCAGGGCGTGGTCAATGCGCTGGCGCTGATGGCGTCCGAGCGGGGCGAGAGCCTCGACGACCTGCTGAAGCAGGTGGGCGTGTTCATCCACGGCACCACGGTCGCCACCAACATCCTCGTGCAGCGCAATGGCGCGAAGCTCGGCCTCATCACCACGCGCGGTTTTCGCGACCTGATCGAGCTGCGTGACGGCTCACGCGCCGAGCGCTATCGCCTGCGCACCGCGCCGCCCGAGCCCATCGCCGAGCGTCCGCTGCGCCTTGAGGTGGCCGAGCGCGTCGGCCCCGCCGGCGAACTGCTGGAAGCGCTGGACATGGCGGGTGTGGAAGCCGCCATCGAGACCCTGCGGCAGGCGGGCGTGGATGGCGTGGTGGTGGCCTTCCTGCATTCCCATGTGCGCCCGGACCATGAGCTGGCCGTGCGCGCCGCCATTGAAAAGGCCGGCGCGACCACCGGCTGGCAGCCCTTCGTCTCGCTCAGCCATGAGGTGCTTTCGCGGGAAGGCGAATATGACCGCCTCTCCACCGCGCTGGTGAATGCCTATGTGGGACCAGGGCTGGAGGCCTATCTCAACCATCTGTTCGGGCAGCTGAATGCGCGCGGCATCACGGTGCCGGTGTTCGTCATGCAGTCCTCCGGCGGCGTGCTGCCCATCGCGGCGGCGGCCAAAAGGGCGGTCGGCGCCGTGACGTCCGGGCCGGCGGGCGGGGCCATGTCGGGCGCGCTGTTCGCCCGCTCACTGGGGCTGAAGAATGTCGTCACCTACGATACCGGCGGCACCAGCACCGATGTGTGCGTGATCGACAATGGCGTGCCGGTGGAGAGCGGCCGGGCGGAGATCGCCGGCCTGCGCATCACGGCTCCCGCCATCGACGTGAACCCCATCGGTATCGGCGGCGGCTCGCTGGCGCGGGTGGATGCGTCCGGCATTCTCGCCGTCGGCCCGCTCAGCGCCGGCGCCATGCCGGGGCCGGCCTGCTTCGGCCATGGCGGCGACCGCGCCACCCTCACCGACGCCAATCTGGTGCTTGGCCTCATCTCGCCGGACACGTTCCTCGGCGGGCGCATGACGCTCTCGGTGGATGCCGCGCGGGCGGTGATCGAGAAGGATGTGGCCAGGCCGCTGGGCGTCTCCATCGAGGAGGCGGCCTATGCGGTGCATGTGCTGGCCTCCTCCGGCATCACGGAGGGCATCCGCCTTGCCACCGTGCGGCGCGGGCAGGATCCGCGCGACTTCGCGCTGATGTCCTTCGGCGGCGCGGGCGGGCTGCACGCGAACGAGGTGGCGCGCGAACTCCAGATCCCCAAGGTGGTGATCCCGCGCATGGCCTCGGTGCTGTCCGCTCTGGGCTTCCTCGCGGCCGACATCAGGCAGGATCTCCAGCAGACGCTGGGCCGCCCCATCCGCAGCCTCACGGAACAGGAACTGGCCGTTCTGTTCGACGAGCTGGAAGCGAAGGGCCGCAAGCTGCTGGCCGAAACCGGCGTCGGTGCGAGCGAGATGCGCGTCCAGCGCAGCATCGAATGCCGCTATGGCCGGCAGGTGCACGGCATCCCGGTGATGCTGGGCGAGAGCCTCGATCCCGTCGAGCTGGAACACGCTTTCACCGAGGCCTATCGCGGCCTCTACCAGCACGCGCACGAAAATGAGCCGGGCATCATCGACACCTGCCGCGTCTCCGTCTTCGGCGCGCTGCCGAAAATCTCGCTGCCGCAGGGCAAGGCGGGCGGCGCCGATCCGAAGGTTGCCTTCCGGGGCACGCGCAAACTCTATCTCGGGCGCTTCATCGAAGCGGGCATCTACTGGTTCGACGATCTGACGCCGGGCATGCGCGTCGCGGGGCCGGCCATCGTGGAGAGCGCTTCCACCACCATTCTCGTGGAGCCCGGCAGCGCCGCCGTTCTGGATGCGGCGGGCAGCCTCGTCATCGAGACCGGCATCGCTGCTGAGGCGAGCAACATCATCGAACTGGGTGCGGCATGAGCGAGCGCAACACCATGGAGCGCAACACCGTGCGGGTGAGCCCGCTCACTCTGGCCGTCGTCCGTCACAAGCTGAAGGCTGTGACGGAGGAGATGGTCGAGACCATGACCCACACCTGCTTCTCGCCGATCCTCAACCAGAATCAGGACTTTTCGGCGGTGGTGCTGGATGCGGACTTCCTCACCGTCTCCCAGGCCGAGCGCGTGCCCATCCACATGGGGGCCATGCCGCTGGCCGTGCGCATGATGGCGGACGCCTTCGCCGATGACCTGGCCGAAGGCGACGTGCTCATGGCCAACGACCCCTATTGGGGCGGCAGCCATCTGCCCGACGTGACGCTGGCCATGCCCTTCTTCGAGGGGGGCACGGTCCGGCTCTGGATCGCGCTGCGTGCCCATCAGGGCGACATCGGCGGCATGTCGGCGGGCGGCTACAGCGCCGGTGCGAAGGAAATCTGGCAGGAAGGCCTGCGCATTCCGCCCACCAAACTGGTGGCGGCGGGCAAGCTGCGCGAGGATCTGCTGCGTCTCGTTTCGGAAAACAGCCGCAAGCCGGAAGACCTGCGCGGCGACCTGCTGGCCCAGCTGGCGGCGGTGCGCATCGGCGTCACCCGCCTCGGCGACCTCTACCAGCGCTATGGCGCGGCCGAGATCGGCGCCTGCGTGGCGGCGGTGCTGGACGGCGGCGAGGCGGTGACGCGCGCCATGCTCAAAGAGTGTCGCGAGGGCGTGCACACCGGCCTCAGCCATCTGGAATATGCGCACGCTCCCGGCGGCCTGCTGCCGGTGCCGGTCAGCATCGAGATCAGGGACGGCCATGCGGTGGTGGACCTCACCGGCGCGCCGGATCAGGTCAAGGCCTTCATCAACAGCCCCTATGCCAACACCCGCGCGGCGGTGATGGTGGCCTTCCTCTATTTCAGTGGTGATGAGGACGGGCTCAATGACGGTTCCGCCCGCGCCATCGAGATCCGCACCCGCTCGGGCAGCCTGATCGATCCGGTGCTGCCGGCCCCCGTGGGCGCCTGCACCTCGTCCACCGCCTGCGTCATCATCGAAGCCGTCCTGCAGGCGCTGGAGGCGGCGGACCCGCCCCGCGCCATCGGCGGTTTCGCCCGGCGCTTCCGCTTCGCGCTGTCGGGCGAGGATCGCGCCGGAAACCCCTTCATCTGGCACTATTTCTTCAACAAGGGCGGCACCGGCGGCAATCGCGATCACGATGGCTGGGCCAATATTGGTGGCCTGCATAATCCCGGTGGCACGCCCTCGCCGAGCATCGAGCGCACCGAGGTGGCCTATCCGCTGCTGGTGGAGGAATACGCGCTCGCAACCGATACCGGGGGGCCGGGTGCCCGGCGTGGCGGGCTCGGCGGGCGTCTTGTCCTGCGTTACGCAGGCGATGCGCCCGCCGTGCTCAACGCCTCGGGGGAGGGGGTCAGCGTGCCCCCCTTCGGCACCAGCGGCGGCACGGACGGGCCGGGCCATGACTATGCGCTGCGGGATGCGGATGGCACCGTGCGGCCCATCGGCGTGCACGATGCGGGGCTGGAGGTGAAGCCCGGCACGCGCATCGTCTGTGTGGCGGCAGGCGGCGGGGGCTATGGCGACCCGAAGGCACGCGATCCCGCCGAAGTCGCCCGCGACGTGGCTTTCGGCTACGTCAGCCGGCAGGCGGCGAAGGACACCTACGGCGTGGAGGTGCCTGCGTGAGCGCCGCGCGGAGCCTCCTCGTCGCCGGGCGACTGCTGCACGACATAGTCGATGCGGAAGTCGTCGCGGTAATAGGATTCTCCGCACACCAGCGGCCGGCGGTCGGCGCTGAACAGGATGTAGTCGCGCACCAGAAGCGCGGAGCCGCGCTTCACGTCCAGCTTCTCGGCCAGCTTCGCGCTGGCGAGGCTGGCGCGGATGCGCCCCTCCACCCGGTGCACCTTGAGGCCGAACGTCTCGTCGAGAATGGCGTGCAGCGACTTGGTGGCCAGCAGCTCGGGCGTGATGCGCCGCCCCAGCTCATCGGGGATGACGCGGCATTCAAGGCTCATGCGGCGGCCGGAGACGAGGCGCAGGCGATCGAGCCCATAGACCGTGCCGCCGACATCCAGATGCAGCGTTTCCGCTTCGGCGGGCGTGGCGGGGCGCGAAGCGAAGGCGAGCGTCTCGTAGCCCACCTGCGCGCCCTTCGCCATCACCTGCTCTTCGAAGGAGCGCACCCGCGACAGGTCGATGGGCGCGCTGATGGCGGCCGGTGCCACGAAGGTGCCGCTGCCGGAACGGCGCACGATGGCGCCCTCGAACACCAGTTGTTGAAGCGCGCGCGCCACGGTCGCCCGCGTGGTGGCGAACTGCGCCGCCAGCTCCGGCTCGGACGGCGCACGCGCGCCGGGACTGAGGCGTCCGGACGCGATCTCGTCGCGTATGAACTGCTGGATGCGCACATAGAGCGGCGTGAAATCCGGCACCGACAAACGTGCGATCCTCCCAAAAGCTGACTAGACAGCTAGTCGTCTATATGACTAATCTTATCCCAAGTACCGAGAGGGCGTAAGTCCCCCCACACTTCCAGGTTCGGCGGTTCATGACGATCAATTCCGATGTCGCGACACCAGCACGGCGAAAGGCGCTTCCCGCCACGGGCAAGCGCTCCTTCGGGTTCCTGTATGTCGCCTCCATCGCCGTGGGTCTCGCCATCTGGCAGGTGATCGCATCCGGCTATTCCACCTTCGTGCTCGCCCCGCCCACCGGCGTGCTGACCCGCCTGTGGCAGCTCACCCTCAGCGGCGAACTGCCCATCGCCTTGTTCGGCTCGCTCCAGCACATGGTGCTGGGCTATGTGATCGCCTGCCTGATCGCCATTCCGGTGGGCATGCTCATGGGCCGGGTGCGCTTCATCAACGATCTGCTCGATCCGGTGGTGAACCTCATCTATGCGGTGCCGAGCGTCGCCTGGGTGCCCTTCATCATGATCTGGGCCGGGCTCTATTTCGAGGCCCGCGTCTCTCTCGTGGTGATCATGTGCGTGTTCGACATGATCATCGTGGTGAGCACGGGCGCAGCGAATGCGGACCGCAAGCTGATGGCGGTGGGCCGCTCCTTCGGCGCCTCGGCCTGGCAGAGCACGCGGCTGATCCTGATCCCCGAAAGCCTGCCCTTCCTGTTCACGGCGCTGCGCATCGGCGTGGTGCGCGCGGTCAACGCCATGGTGACGGCCGAGCTGTTCCTCGCCGCCGTCAACCTCGGCTCCATCATGAAGCAGGCCGCGGTGCGGCTCGACAGCGCCGCCGTGCTCGGCATCATCGTGGTGCTGTGCCTGCTCGGCCTGCTGTTGCAGGAACTGCTGCTGCTCATCGAACGCCGTATCTGCGTGTGGCGCCCGGGGAAGACGTCATGAAGCGCCGCCTCACCAATCTGCTCGGCATCCTCATCGTGCTCGTGCTCTGGCAGATCGCCGGGCAGGGGCTGGGCGATACGCTGCTGGCGACCCCGGTGCAGGTCGCCAAGGCCATGGTCGGCACGTTGCAGGAGAAGGCCTTCTGGGCCGCGCTCTGGCGCATGATGTGGCAGATGCTGATCGGCTACGCGCTGGCCCTCTCCATCGGCGTGCCGCTTGGCATCGCCATGGGCCGCAACGCGGTGGTGAACGCCATCGTGAAGCCGTGGGCCACCATGTGCATCGTCATCTCGGCCGCCGCCATCGTGCCGCTGTTCATCATCCTGATGGGGCGCGGGCTGCTGTTCTCGGTGGCCATCGTGTTCGTGGTCACGGTCTGGTACGTGGTGGCCTCGGTGTCGGAGGCCTCGCGCTCCGTGGCGCCCCGGCTTCTCAACGTGGCCCGCTCGTTCGCTGCCAGCGACTTCCAGCGTTTCCGCCTCGTCATCCTGCCGGCGCTGCATCCCTATGTGATGATCGCCGCGCGCGTCGGCTTCGTGCATGCGCTGCGCGCCATGGTGACGGCCGAGATGTTCATTTCCGCCGGCTACGGTGGCCTGCTCAATGATGCCGGCCTCGATCTGTCCACGGCCGGCCTGTTCGCGCTCATCGTCATCCTGATGCTGGTGTCCATCACCGCGACGACGGTGATGCGCTTCGCCGCCGACCGTGCTGCGCCCTGGTACGCCAGCAAGACAAGCAACCACTGATCATGCCGTCAAAAAAAGGGGAACAGGACATGACCAACTTCGGGACGCTGAACCGGCGCAACTTCCTGCGCACCGGCGCCGCCGCCGGCCTCACCCTGGCGGGTGGCGGCCTGTCCATCCTGATGCCGGGTGCGGTCTCTCCGGCCGCCGCCGCCGGCCGCGTGCTGAAGATCAACACGCTGGCCTCCGCCGCCGCCGTGAACGTGCCCATGCAGGCGGCGCTGCTCTCCGAGCTGCCGAAGATCGCGGGCTTCGGCGAGCCCGAGGTGCGCCCCACCAAGAAGATTCCGCAGATCGCGCAGGAAGTGATCGCGGGCGCCGCCGACATGGGTGACGCCGACGTCGCCTCCACGCTCGCCGCCGCCGAAGCCGGCGCGGACGTGAAGATCATCGGCCTGTCCTATTCCAACACCTCGCAGGTGCTGGTGGTGAACGCCAGCAAGGTGGAGAGCCTGGAGCAGATCGCCGGCAGCGGCGGCACCATCGCCGTGAATTCTATCGGCGACTTCATGTATGTGATGATCATCGGCGTGCTGCTGAAGCGCAAGATCGACCCGAAGAAGATCAACTTCATCGAGATGGGCTCCTCCGGTGATCGCGCCCGCGCGCTCATCGCCGGCCGCGTGGACGCGGTGCCCATGCATGTGGAGCAGGCCGCCCAGCTGGCCGAGAAGGGCAACTACCAGATCATGCTCAAGCCCTGGCGCGAGTATGGCAACTGGTTCAGCGCCATCGTGATGACCACTGACACGTGGCTCAAGAAGGACGAGAACAAGGAAGCGGCGGTGGCCGTGCTGAAGGCCATCCTGACCTCGTTCCGCAAGACCAACACGGACTATGCCTGGTACAAGGAACAGGTGGGCAAGTACGCGTCCTCCAAGGACCTGAAGGAAGCCCCCGACAGCCTGCTGAAGCCGGTGTGGCAGACGCTGACCACCGACATCAAGGCGTTCCCGAACGACATGCAGACCATGACGGCGGACGAGTTCGCCAAGATGATCCCGGTCTACAAGGAAGCCGGTGCGCTGAAGGGTACGCTCGACCTCAACAAGATCATCGACCGCACCTATCTGGAGCGGGCCATCAAGGAACTGGCCTGATCACATGGCGCATCTTTCCGTCACGGGCGTTTCCAAGGCGTTTGCCGGAACCCCGGTCCTCGTCGAACAGTCGATGGAAGTCGCGGAGGGCGAGTTCGTCGCCCTTCTCGGCCCCTCCGGCTGCGGCAAGTCCACGCTGCTCCAGATCATCAACGGCCTTGTTCCCGCAGACACGGGCCGCATCGTGCTGGACGGCAAGGACATCACCGGCAAGACGGGGTCCGGGCGCGGCATGGTGTTCCAGGGGGCGGATCTCTTCCCCTGGCGCACCGCGCTGGAGAACGTCGCCTTCGGCCTCGAGGTGATGGGCGTCGGCAAGGCAGAGCGGCTGGAGCAGGCGCGGCACTATCTGCACATGGTGGGGTTGCGCGGCTTCGAGAACAGCTGGCCGCACCAGCTCTCCGGCGGCATGCAGCAGCGCGTGGGCATCGCCCGTGCCTTCTGCATCCGGCCCAGCCTGCTGCTGATGGACGAGCCCTTCGGCGCGCTCGACGTGCAGACCCGCGACATCCTGCAGGATGAGCTGGTGCGCATCTGGGAAGCCGAACGCAAGATGGTGCTGTTCGTGACCCACGGCATCGAGGAGGCGCTCTATCTGGCCGACCGCATCCTCGTCTTCTCCAAGCGTCCCGCGCACGTGCTGCGCGAGATCAAGGTGCCGTTCGAGCGGCCGCGCCGCGAGGACATGAAGCTCGATCCTTTGTTCCTCGAACTGCGGCGCGAGATTTCCGAACTCCTGCGGCACGACATCCACGCCTGAGGCTGCCATGAATTCTCCCCTTGCCCAGACCCCCAGCATCGGCCGCACCCTGGCGCAGGATATCGCGCGCCTGACCTATGCCGATCTGCCGGCGGACGTGGTGAAGATCACCAAGCTGTTCACCCTCGACACGCTGGGCGTGATCGGCGGGGCGGCGCGCGCGCCGGGCATGGCGGAGCTGACCACCGCGCTCTCCGCGTGGGAGGAGGACGGCAAGGCCACCCTGCTGCTCACCGGCCGCAAGGCGAACCCCGTCACCGCGGCGCTGGCCAATGGGGCTGCCGGCCACAGCCTCGATTTCGACGACCAGCACGATCCGGCCCGCGTCCATGTGTTCTGCGTGGTGCTGCCGGCGGTGCTCGCCGCCATGGAAGCGAAGGGCAAGCCGACGTCCGGCCGCGATTTCATCACCGCCGTGACCATCGGCGTGGAGCTGTTCTGCCGGCTGGGTCTGGCCTGCTACAACTCGCTCGGCAAGGGCTGGCACCCCACCACCGCCCTCGGGTCGATTTCGGCGGCAGCGGCGGTGGCGAAAATTTTTGGCCTCAATGCTGAGCAGACGCTCAATGCCATGGGCCTCGCCTTCGTCCAGCTTTCGGGCACCACGCAGTTCATCGCCGATGGCGCGCTGGCCAAGCGCGTGGGGCCGGGTTTCGCCGCCCGCTCCGGCGTTCTGGCCGCCCATCTGGCCGGCAACGGCATCACCGGCCCGTGGCGCTTCCTGGAAGGCGAGGCCGGCCTGTTCAAGCTCTATGAGCGCGGCGAGGTGAAGACCGAGATCGTCAGCGACGGCTGGGGCACCAAGTGGGAGGTGCGCGACCTCTCCATGAAGCCCTATCCCTGCTGCCGCTGCATGCACACCACCATCCAGCTCGCCCTCGACCTGAAGGGGCAGGGGGTGACGGCTGATGACATCGTGGAGGGCACCATCGAGCTCTCCGAGGTCAACCGCAAGATCGTCGGCGCGCCGTTCAACCAGGGCCATACCAATCCCGTGGTGCATGCCCAGTTCAACGCCGCCTACGGCTTTGCCGCCGCGCTCACCGACGGCAAGGTGGAGATCGGCACGTTTACGCCCGAGCGCATCCGCGCGGCGGACGTGTCCTTCGCCACCAAATTCACCACGGTGGCCGCCACCGACATGGACGAGACTGCGCTGGCCCCGGCCCGCGTCCGCGTGCGCCTGAAGGACGGCCGCGAGCTGACGGTGGAGCGCTGGGCCGTGAAGGGCGCGCCCGACGATGCCATGACCGAGGCCGAGGTGTTCGAGAAGTTCCGCTCCTGCCTCGCCTGGGGCTTTGGCGCGAAGGGCCCTGCCGTCGGCGCGCTGGAGCGCGATGTGATGGGCGTTGAGACCATGACCGACGCCCGCGACCTCGTGGCTGGCTTCCTTGCCTGCCGCAACACGGCGCCGGTGTCATGAACGCGCGCGCCGCGCCCCTTTCCGCGCCTGTCGGCGCCACCCTCGATGCGGTGGATACGCCGGCCCTGCTCGTCGATCTCGACGTGATGGCGCGCAACATGGCGCGCATTCGGGCGGCGTGTGCCGAGGGCGGGGTGGCGTGGCGTCCACACTGCAAGCCGCACAAGTCGCCGGACGTGGCGCGGCTGCTGGTGGAGGCGGGGGCCATCGGCATCACCTGCGCCAAGCTCTCGGAAGCCGAGATGCTGGTGGAGGCGGGGATTGCCGACATCCTCATCGCCAACCAGATCGTCGGCCCCATCAAGGTCGCCCGCCTCATGCGCCTGCGGGCGCGGGCGGATGTGGCGGTCGCTGTGGACGGGCCCGACAACGTGGCCGAACTCGCCGCTGCGGCCGAGGCTGCGGGCGTGCGGCTGCGGGTGCTGATCGAGGTGGACACCGGCACCTTCCGGGCCGGCGTTCTGCCGGGCGAACCGGTGCTGGCGCTGGCCCGCCTCATCGGCCGCCATCCGGCGTTGGATCTGGCCGGCGTGATGACCTGGGAAGGCCACACCACCCGCATAAACGATCCGGCCGAGAAGCGGGCCGCCATCGAAGCCGCCGTGGGCGGGCTGGTGGCGAGCGCCGAGCTGTGCCGGGCCAATGGCATCGACATCCGCATCGTGAGCTGCGGCGGCACGGGCACGTTCGAGACCTCGGCGCGCATCAAAGGCGTGACGGAAATCCAGGCCGGCGGCGGCATCTTCGGCGATGTGCGCTACCGCACCATCTACAACGTGCCGGTGGAATACGGGCTCACATTGCTGTCCACCGTCACCAGCCGGCCGACGCCGCAGCGCGTCGTCACCGATGCCGGCAAGAAGGCCATGAGCACGGATGCCGGCACGCCCGTGCCGCTTGATGTGCCGGAGGTGAAGACCGTGGGCTTCTCCGCCGAGCACGCCAAGATCGAGCTGTCAGAGCCGTCTGCCAGCCCGCGCGTGGGGGAGCGCGTCCGCTTCGTGGTCGGCTATGCCGACACCACGGTCCACCTTCACAGCGAGATCTACGCCGTGCGCGACGGGCGCGTGGCGCACGTCTGGCCCATCCCTGCCGCCGCGCGCCTGCGCTGAGCACAGAGTTAACCTCGGAATGACCATGGATCGCACGACCTATCGCCTCGGCGTCGACATCGGCGGAACCTTCACCGACGTCGTCCTGATGGCCGCCGATGGCACCATCTTCTCCAAGAAGGTGCTCTCCACGCCCAAGGACTACAGCCAAGGCATCGAGACCGGCGTGTCTGCGCTGCTGACCGAATTGCAGGTGGATGCCGGCCAGATCGGCGAGTTCGTGCACGCCACCACGGTGGCCACCAACACCATCATCGAGCGCAAGGGCGCGAGCGTGGGCCTCGTGACCACCAAGGGGTTCCGCGACGTGCTGGAGATCAGCCGTTTCCGCACCCCGCGCCTCTACGACATCCACCACAAGAAGCCCGATCCGCTGGTGGAGCGCCGCATGCGCTTCGAGGTCAATGAGCGCGTGGCCTCGGACGGCAGCATCGTGAAGGCGCTGGATGAAGCCGAGCTTGACGCCATCGCGGCCGCCTTCAAGGCCGACGGTATCCAGGCGGTGGCCGTCACCTTCGTGAATTCCTACGTCAATGCGGAGCATGAGCGCCGCGCCGCCGCCCGCCTGTCGCAGCTTCTGCCCGGCGTGCCGGTGACGGCCTCCGTGGATCTGCTGCCGCAGCTCGGCGAATATGAGCGCACCTCCACCACGGTGGTGAATTCCTATATCCGCCCCGTGGTCGAGCGCTATGTGGACAGCCTCAAGGCCCGTCTCGACCGGCTCGGCATCAAGGCCCCGCTGATGATCATGCAGTCGTCCGGCGGCATCTCGCCCGGCGACGTGGTGGCGCGCCAGCCCATCGACATCATCGAGAGCGGCCCGGCGGCCGGCGTGCTGGGCGGCCAGCGGCTCGGCGTGAAGATCGACGTCGGCCAGATGCTGGTGTTCGACATGGGCGGCACCACCGCCAAGGCCACCGTCATCGAGGACTTCGCCTTCTCGCTCTGCCCGGAGACGGAAGTGGGCGGCGGCGCGGCTCTTGGTACGCGCATGATCAAGGGCGCGGGCTATCCGGTGCAGGTGCCCACCATCGACATCGCCGAAGTGGGCGCGGGCGGCGGCTCCATCGCCGCCTCGGACGCGGCCGGTGGCCTGCTCGTCGGCCCGCGCAGCGCCGGTGCCGAGCCAGGCCCGGTGGCCTATGCCCGCGGCGGCACCCAGCCCACCGTGACCGATGCCAACCTCATCCTCGGCTATCTCAATCCCGGCGCGCTGGTCAGCGGCGAGCTGAGCCTTGATATCGAGGGCGCCCGCGCCGCCGTGAAGGCGCTGGGCGACCGGGTGGGCCTGTCGGAGACCGACACCGCCTATGGCATCCACGCCATTGCGGATGCCACCATGCTGCGCGCCCTGCGCGGCGTGTCGTCGGAGAAGGGGCGCGATCCCTCGCAATATGTGATGCTCGCCATCGGCGGCAACGGCCCGGTGCATGCCTGCACGCTGGCGGAAGCCGCCGGCATGAAGCGCATCGTGGTGCCGCCCGTCGCCGGCCTGTTCAGCGCGCTGGGCATGCTGTTCGCGGATGTGGAGCATCAGCTCGTCGCCGCCTTCTATCGCCGCTTCGACGAGGTGGACCGTGCGGCGCTGGATGCCGCCGCCGCCCCGCTGCTGGCGCGCGGCGTGGATGTGCTGTCGTCGGAAGGCTTCACGGAGGCCGCCCGCCGCAAGCTCACCCTTTATGCGGACCTGCGCTATGTGGGCCAGACCGCGCCGCTGACCCTGCCGGTGGGCGAGAGCCTCGATGAGCTGGCCGCCGCCTTCCATGCGGAGCACCAGAGCGTGTTCGGCTATGCCTCGCCGAAGGAAGCGATCCAGTTCGTCTCGCTCAAACTGGTGGCGCAGGGCGTGCCGGACCAGCCGCGCATGCCCGACAGCGCCCGCCGTGGCGCCGAGAAGAAGGCCAAGGCCCATGTGCGCCGCGCCTTCTTCGGCCCCGCCGGCTGGTGCGAGACGCCGGTGCTGCCGCGCTCGGACCTGTCGAGCACGCCCAAGGCCGGGCCGCTGATCGTGGAAGAATACGACACCACCGTGGTGGTGCTGCCGGGCTGGGAAGCCAGCATCGACGGCTGGAACAATGTGGTGCTCGCCCGCACCACCGCCGCGTGAGGAGAACCTGAGATGACGATGATTGATCCGGTTCGCCGCGAGCTGCTCAAGAACGCGCTCGTCACCACGGCGGACAATGCGCTGGTGATGGTGACGCGCACGGCGCGCACCTCCAACGTGAAGAACTCCATGGACTTCTCCGCCGCCGTTTGCGACGGGCGCGGGCGTCTGGTGGCGCAGGGCCTCGCCGTGCCGGTGCATCTGGGCGTGGTGATGCCGGCGCTGGAAGCCTGCCTCGACTACTTCGGGGACGACATCCATGAAGGCGACGTGCTGGCCTCGAACGATCCCTATTCGGGTTGCAGCCACCTCAACGACATCTTCACCTTCAAGCCGGTCTATGTGAACGGCAAGCGCATCGCCATCGTCAGCCTCATCCTGCACCACTCGGACCTCGGCGGCCGGGTGCCCGGCGGCAATGCGGCCGACAGCATGGAGATTTTCGAGGAAGGCCTGCGCATCCCGCCGCTGAAGCTGGTGGAGAAGGGCGTGGTCAACACCACGCTCATGCGCATCATCGAGTTCAACACCCGCGTGCCGGACCGGGTGATGGGCGACGTGCGAGCCCAGCTCGCGGCGCTGGACAATGCCGCCGCCGAGGTGGAGAAGCTGGCCAAGGAGTGGGGTGATCCGGAGACGCTGGACGCCTATCTCAACGACCTCATCGACTATGCCGAGAAGCTGACCCGCGCCGACATTGAGCAGTTGCCGGACGGCGAGGTGGAGTTCGAGGAGTGGAACGATGACGACGGTGTCGGCAACGGCCCGATCCGTATTCATCTGAAGCTCACCAAGAAGGGCAGCGAGATCGTCGCCGACTTCTCGGGCACGGACGAGGACAAGGGCGGGGCGGTCCACTGCAACCGCGCCTTCACCGTCTCCTGCGCCTATGCGGCCATCCGCACGGTGCTGTCCGACGCCATCCCGAACAATGCCGGCCTCTATCGCGCCATCGACGTGAAGACGAAGCACGGCACCTTCGTGGATGTGAAGTTCCCGGCGGCCGTGGGTTCGCGCGGTCAGGTGGGCTTCCGCCTGCGCTCCATCGTGCTCGGCGCGCTGGCGCTGCTGCTGCCGGGCCGCATGCCGGCCTGCGCGGGCGGCTCGGAATTCGCCATCGCCGCCTCGGGCAATGATCTTCAGGGGCGCCGCTTCCTGCATCTGGAGTTCCACAACAACACCGGCCTCGGCGGCAATCCGGACAGCGACGGGCAGGATGCCGGCCCGTACTGCATCGGCAACCTCGCCAACGTGCCGGTGGAGCTGATCGAGGCGGAGAACCCGCTGCGCATCGATGAATACGGCTTCCTCCCCGACACCGGCGGCAAGGGCAAGTATCGCGGCGCGCTGGGCATCGTGCGCCAGTACCGGCTGCTGGCCGACGACGTGCAGGTGCAGGTGCGCTCCGACCGCTTCAAGTCGCAGCCCTGGGGCATCTTCGGCGGCGAGGGCGGGGCAGGGGCGAAATCCATCCTCAATCCCGGCGCTGAGGCCGAGGAGATGCTGCCTTCCAAATTCACCCGGCGCTTCAAGGCCGGCGACGTGTTGCGGTTCGAAATGGCGGGGGCGGGCGGTTACGGCCCGTCGTCCGAGCGTGATCCGGCTGCCATCGCTGAAGATGTGCGGCAGGGCAAGGTGACTGCTCCCCAGTCGTCCTGAGCACGCGAGGCCCGCTTCCTCCCCTCCCCCCCAGAAGCGGCGCCCCCGTCCAGCCCCGGCCAGAAATGGCCGGGGCTTCTTTTTTGCGCAGACTGCAACGATCGTTTCGAGTTTGGGTGCGATTTGCGCCCAAACGAAAGGCGAGGGGAGGGATGTTGCGGAGACATAGCAAGATCGGGCCAAATATAACCGCCGATATGGTGGCAACTGCTTGAGAATGATACCTCCCCGCAAGCCTCGGGCAAGCCACGCTTAGCATACGATGTATTGCGACATGTTGCGGTGCGAGAGGCATCGTTCGGCGGGGATTTCGTGATGTTTTACAATAACCTGAAGATGATCTGGAAGATCGTTGGTCTACTGGCTGTGCTGGGTGCGGTGAGCATCGGCGGCGTCTGGTACGCCGGCAGCCAGATGAGCATGATCAGCGAGCTCTACTCGGGTCTGGTCACTGGCCCGTCCGTGGCTTCGCAGAAGCTCGCGCGCGCCAATCGCGACGTCGTCGGCGTCAATCTGGCGATCTACCGCAACATCACGGATCCGACGGCCGAGGGCACGACGGCCTCGCAGGCCGCCATGCGCACCGCGCTGACGAGCTACAATACGACCATGGGCGAGGCCAAGTCCCTTACGCCTACCTTCCGCTCGCGGATCGAGGAGGTGGAGCGGGTCTTCCAGCAGGCGGTGGACGTGACCTGCGCCCCCACCGTCAGGATGGCCTCCGAGGCGACCACGCCCGAGCAGAGCGCGCAAGCCGCGGTGGTCATGCGCCGGGATTGCGAGCCCGCGCTTGCCCAGGTGCTCGCCAATGGCGCCAAGCTCGGCGCGGACCTGCTGGTCTACGTGAACAAGCAGAGCGCCGATGCCAACGCCACCGCCGACCAGGCGAAGATGATCGCCATCAGCGTGGTCGTTGTGGCCATCCTCGCCGTCATCGGTCTTGCCGTCTTCCTGGTGCGCTCCGGCATCGTGGCTCCCATCGCTTCCATGATGGGCCTGATGACCGCCATGGGCCGTGGCGATCTCTCGCAGCGGGTGTCCGGCACCGAGCGTCGCGACGAGATCGGCGCCATGTCCGGCGCGCTGGAGACCTTCCGCGAGCAGCTGCAGCAGGCCGAGCAGGCCCGCCAGGCCCAGGCTGCCCGCGAGGAGGCCGAGCGCCTGCTGCTGGAGAAGCGCCAGAAGCTGGCCGACGCCTTCGTCGGCGACATGCGCCAACTGGCCTCCGCCTTCGCCGCCTCTTCCTCGCAGGTGGCCGACAGCGCCCGCAATCTCTCGGCCACCGCCGAGCAGACCTCCCGTCAGGCGCAGGCCGTTGCCGCCGCCGCCGAGGAAGCCGCCACCAACGTGCAGACCGTGGCTGCGTCCTCGGAAGAACTCGCCGCCTCGGTGCGCGAGATCACCGGTCAGGTCAGCCATTCGGCCAATGTGGCGGATGTCGCCTTCAAGGAGGCGGAATCCTCCAACGCCCGCATCGTAGATCTCGCCCGCGCTGCGGAAGACATCGGTGATGTGATCTCGCTCATCAAGGGCATCGCGGACCAGACCAACCTGTTGGCGCTCAACGCCACCATCGAGTCGGCGCGGGCCGGCGAGGCGGGCAAGGGCTTCGCGGTGGTCGCCTCCGAGGTGAAGGAACTGGCCGCGCAGACCGGCAAGGCCACCGACGAGATCGCCGGCAAGATCTCCGAGATCCAGAATGCGACCCAGGGCACAGTGACCTCCATGGCCGAGATCATCCGCGTGGTGGGCAACATCAAGCAGATCTCCTCCTCCATCGCCGGTGCGGTGGAAGAGCAGGGCGCGGCGACGGGCGAGATCGCCCAGAACTGCCAGCTCGCGGCCACCGGCACCCAGCAGGTGACGAGCAATATCGGCGGCGTCGGTCAGGCGGCCCAGCTCACGGGCTCGGCTTCCTCCGAGCTGCTCAATCTCTCCGAGGGCCTCTCGGGTCAGGCGGTTGATCTCAACCGCGTGGTGGAGAAGTTCGTGGCCGATCTCAACGCCGCCTGAGCCTGATCTCATCAGGCTTCAGGCTGCCCGGCCGGATCGACGGGAAGGCCGGCGGGACCGAAAGGTGCCGCCGGCTTTTCTGTGTCTGCGCCGGATACGGAAAATAAGCAGGCGAACAGTTGCCGCGAAAGGCGATCAGCCCGCGAAGCCGCCGTCGGCGAGGAAGGCGTGTTCCTCCGGTGTGGTCGGCCGGCCGAGCAGGGGATTGCGATGCGGAAAGCGGCCGAAGCGCTGGATGACGTCGCGGTGCAGCTCGGCATATTCGTGGGTAATGCCGCCCAGCGCGGCGCACAGGGCCACGCAGCGGTGCTGGTCGGCCATGTCCTCGGAATGCTCGAACGGCAGATAGAAGAAGGGCCGCAGCGCCGGCTCCACCTCCTTGTCGAAGCCACGTGCGATGGCGGCATCCGCATGGGCGCGGGCCAGGGGATCGGTGGCGTACATGTGCGCCGTGCCCCGGAAGGCGTTGCGGGGAAACTGGTCCAGCAGGATCAGCAGCGCCAGCGCGCCCTCCGGCGTCTGGGCCCATGGATCGAGCGTGCGGCGGGCGGCATCCAGATGGGCATCGAGGAAGCGGGCGCGGAAGGCGGCGTCGAAGGCATCGTCGCGCGTGAACCAGCGCTCCGGCCCGGCCTCCCGCCAGAAGGTGATGACATCGCTGGCGGTGACGGTCATGACGTGCTCCCTGTGGTTCCGCTGGGGCATCGCTTAAACGACGCGCCTCTTGATTGCACGGCCGGGATGGGGGACACGGAACACGGCTGCGCGATGACGCGGCGCGCGGGTGAGAACGGCGAAGTGGGGTCGGACGAGATGGATGCAGTGAACCGGGTGCGGGACGCTTTGCTGGCGGCCAGCCATGAGGACAGCATCCAGAGCTTCGCCACCGGCACGCGCAGCGCGGCGGACGCCGCCGCCTCCGTGGGCTGCGAGGTGGCGCAGATCGCCAAATCCATCGTCTTCCGTGCCGGCGACATGCCCGTGGTGGTGGTGGCCTCCGGCGCGAACCGCATCGACCGCAAGAAGGTGGCGGCGGCCACCGGCCTGGTGGTGAAGCCCGCCGAGCCGGTCTGGGTGCATGAGCGGACCGGCTTCGCCGTGGGCGGCGTCGCGCCCGTGGGCCATGCCTGCCCGGTGACGGTGGTGATCGACGCCGACCTGCTGCCGCTCGACCCGCTGTGGGCGGCGGCGGGGTCGCCCTCGCACGTCTTCCGCACCAGTGCGCAGAAACTTATCAGCCTCACCGGCGGCCAGGTGGCCGACGTGCGGCAGGACTGACGGCCCGTCCCTCCGGGATTTCTGGCTGCGCTGCAGCATGATTTGAGTGGTATTATGGTGTATCTTCGGTGCGGTGCCGGGGTCCGGAGAGGGGCCGGCGGCCAGAATCAGCGCCGCCTGTTTCCGGCCTGTCCCCCGAGGGCCGCAATAGCGTATGACCTGCAAGGGGTTGTGTTTCGCGCGCCACGCACCTGACTAAAATTGGGCCCATCGGGCCATTCGCATTGAAATACCTCTTGCAGGGGCAGTGCGACCCTTGTTCCTGATGTATCTCTCGGTTACGCCATATTTCAACCTTTGCTGTAATGGTGGTTGCAGCTGTGGGTGTGCCGTAGCGGCACTTATCCGTTCGCGGGGTAGGATCCGCGGGCGTCGAGGACGGCCATGGCGCGGGGGTGCCACGGCTTGACCGCAGTGCGGTCATGCAGCTGGGGGGAAGCCGTATTTCCATGGGTCGTGTCACGTCCTCACACCTCACCGCCGCGCGCGGCCCCTCCACCGGGCTGTCGCGCCTCCTGAGCAGCTGCGCCACGGGCGCGCTGGCACTGGCGCCCGTCTTCGTGGCCATGGGCGTGTCGCTGACCGCCGCGCAGGCGCAGACGGTGATCCCGGGCGGGGCCACGACCGTCGTCCTCGACAGCTATGGTGGCGCCACCAACTTCATCATCGGCAACTACACGATCGGCCTCAACTCCAGCACGACCATCTTCGGCAGCGCAGCGTCGGTCTGGACGCTGACCAATCTCGGCACCGTCACCACGTCCGACAACCTGGGCGAGGGCATTCGGTTCGGCGCCTCCGGCACCATCATCAACGGCAGCTCTGTCACCACCTCGGCGACGATCTACTCCGCCGGCCGCGCCATCCAGGGCGAAGGGGCGCTGAACAGCTCGCTGCTTGTGACCAATTTCGGCACGATCAACGGCCAGAGCGTCGGTGCGTATATCCGCGGCTATGACCCGAGCATGACGGGCGGCACGATCACCAGCAGCGGCACGGTGATCAACGCCGCCGGGGCGGTGATCTACGGTCAGATCGGCCTCATGAGTTATTATGCCAATCTGTCCGTGACCAATGCCGGGACGATCACCGGTTCGGTGGGCAATGGCATCAATGCCGTCGGCGGCGGCAGCCTCACCAACACCAATACCGGCACCATTTCCGGTGCCGTCAACGGTGTGCGCTACGGCGACACCCGCGGCCAGAACGCCACCATCGACAATTCCGGCCGCATCACCGGCGGCACCGGCTTTGGCGTGGACATCGACCCGGGCACGGTCATCAACCGGGCCGGTGGCTATATCGGCGGCACTGGCGGCGTTTACCTCCGCTCCGGCACCCTGCTCAACAGCGGCACCATCGCCAGCTCCGGCACCGTCGCCAGAACCAGCCCGACTGACGACCCCACCACCTTCTCCGCGGGCGTGCGCTCCAGCGATGGCAATAATGTCATCGTCAACTATGCCGACGGCCGCATCGAAGCCGTGTCTTACGGCGTGCTCATGGCCGGCGGCACGCTGTCCAATGACGGCACCATCATTTCCTCGAACGGCCAGGGCGTCTACAGCAGCTTCGGCGGCACCATCACCAACGGCGGCACCGCCAACACCAGCGCCCGGATCGAGGGCGCCAGCCGCGCCATCAATGGCTTGGGCAACACGCTGGTGATCTCCAACTTCGGCACCATCACCGGCAACCAGGGCATCTACCTCACCGCTGGCGGCACCGTGACCAACAGTGGCACGGCCTCCCTCATCGCGGCCACCGGCTCGGTCGCGGTCTATGCCCTGAATTCCGATCTCCATGTCGTCAACGAGGGGACGATCTCCAACACCAGCGGCATGGGTGTCGGCTCGTGGGGGGGCGGGGGCAGCCTCACCAATACCAACACCGGCACCATCTCCGGCGGAGGCGATGGCGTCAGCTTCGGCTCCACCAACGGCGCGGAAGTGACCATCGGCAACGCCGGCCGCATCACCAGCACCAACGGCTATGGCGTCAACCTCGACCGGGGCACCATCGTCAACGAGGCCAGCGGCTATATCTCCGGCTTTCACGGCGTGCAGATCGGGACTGGCACGGTGCTCAACAGCGGCACCATCATCGGCACATCCGATATGGGCGTGCAGTCCCGGGGCTCCGGCAACCGCGTCATCAACCTCGCAGGCGGCACCATCACGGGCCTGACCAGCGGCGTCTACATGGTCGGCTCCACGGTGAGCAATGCCGGCCTCATCGAGGCCACCGGCGCGGCCGGCATCGGCATCTACAGCATCGGCACCGACACCATCACCAATGTGGGCACTGCCGCGCAGATCATCGGCGCGCAGACCGGCGTGAAGCTGCTTTTTGCCGGCTCGCTGCTGCGCAACGAAGGCACCATCAAGGGCAATACGCTCTATGGCGTCTATCAGCGCACCAATGGCGACATCATCAATTTCGGCACCGCGGCGCTGATCAGCGGCTATGCGACCGGCATCATCGTCACCGCCGGCACCACCACCGATACCATGGCGGTGTCCATCGCCAACTCCGGCCGCATCGAGGCGCTGGGCACCTCCGGCGTCGGCATCCTGACGCAGGACGGCCTCGGCACCATCGCCAATTCCGGCACCATCACCGGCGGCACCCTGGGCATGGGCGTGCTGCTGGCCGATGGCGGCTCGGTGCGCAATCTGGATGCGGCGTCGTCCATCAGCGGCGGCGTCGTCGGCATCTATGTGCAGAACGCCGCCGGCACCGTCACCAATTACGGCACCATCCGTTCGGCGGACGGCAATGCCGTCATGTTCCAGAACGGCGGCACGGTGTCCAATCTCGGCACCGCCGCGCTCATCGAGGGCCAGCTGGACGGCATCGACATCACCGGTGTCGGCAGCGTCACCAATTCCGGCAGCATCAATGGCGTGAACGGCCTCGGCGTGATGTTCGTCGATGGCGGTACGCTGACCAACGAGGCCACCGGCATCATCACCGGCGCCTGCAGCGGCGTCGGCGCTCTTTCCGGTGCGCTGGTGCTCAACAATTCCGGCCGCATCTCGGGCACCTGCGGATCGTCTTCCGGCGTCTATGCCATGACGGGCGCCACCATCACCAACAGCGGCACGGCCTCGCTGATCACCGGCTTCTATTATGGCGTGCGCATCAGCGGCGCCGCCGGCACCGTGACCAACGAAGGCACCATCAGCGCCGCCGCCACCGGCCCGCTCTATCCGGCCGGCGTGTCGCTGCTGGACGGCGGCACAGTCACCAACAGCGGCACCGCCTCCCGCATCACCGGGCTGGCACGCGGCGTCATGACCTCGGGTGGCCTCGGCACGGTGATCAACGAAGGTGTCATCGCCGGCACCTATTCCAATGGCGGCGTGCTGCCGTCCGTTACCGAAGTGTTCGGCGTCGATATGCGCACGGGCGGCAGTGTCACCAACACCGGGACCGCCGCGCTCATTTCTGGCTATACCGGCGTCGTCATCCGGGATGTGAACAGCTCCGGCGCGCGCGGCACGGTGACAAATACCGGCACCATCCTTGGCACGCGCCGGGCCGGCGTGCGGCTGGATGCGGGCGGCTTCATCACCAACATCGGCGCGGGCGTGCTGATCTCGGGCGCCGAATACGGCGTGCTGACCACCGGCGGCTTGAGCACGGTGGTCAATACCGGCACCATCGTCAGCACCGGCACCGCGTCCTCGAACATCGCCATCCAGTTCGGCGGCACGCTGGGCAATACGGTCGTCAATGCCGGCAGCATCATCAGCAACGGTGGCACTGCCATCGCCTTCGGCAGCGGGGATGACCTGCTTGAGATTACGCCGGAATCGGTCATCGTCGGCGCGGTGGTCGGCGGTGGCGGAACGGATACGCTGGTCCTGTTGGCGGGCTCGCTGGGCAACACCGGCACGATCGCCCATGCGGTGGCCGATTTCGCTCAGGTAGGTGTGTATGCGGGGGCCAGGTGGCTCATCGCCAACACCGGCACGCTGGGCGAATATGGCCCCTCGGGCGCCAAGGTCACGCTGACCAATGCCGGCAGCCTGACCAATGCCGGCACCATCTTCGGCGGCGTCACGCTCACCGGCGCTGGCTCGTTCACCAACCAGGCGTCCGGCCAGGTCTATGGCCCCGCCAATGGCGTGACGGGGCTGGCGGGCGGCACCGGCACGTTGACCAATGCCGGCATCATCAGCGGCTATGCCGGCGCGGGCGTCTCGCTGGCGTTCGCCGGCAGCATCACCAATTCCGGCTCGCTGGCGGTCATCGTCGGCTCCGTTGACGGCATCACCTTCTCGGGCACCGCGTCGGTTGGCGGGTCGGTGCTCAATAGCGGCAGGATCATCGGCTCGACCGGCAACGGTGTGACGGCGGTGGGCGCCAGCGTCACCAACCTTGCGGGTGGCAGCATCTTCGGCGCGCTGTCGGGCATCGCCATCTCCGGCACCGGCACCGTCGACAACAGCGGCTATATCTCCGCCTTCACGACCGCTGGCGTGTCGCTGGGGCAGGGGGTGATCACCAACAGCGCGACGGGCCTGATCCTCGGCCCGACCGGCGTTTCCCTGGCCGGCGGCACGCTCACCAATGCCGGCACCATCATCGGCGAAAGCACCGCCAGCGGCGTCGGCGTCATCGCTACCGGCACGCTCGCCAACACGGTGATCAATTCCGGCACCATCATCGGCAACAGCGGCACGGCGGTGCGCCTCGCCGATGGCGACGATCTCGTGCAGGTGCTCGGCGGCGCGGTGTTCACCGGCGTGGTGGATGCGGGCGCGGGCAGCAACACGCTGCAATTCTCCGCCGGCACCCATACCACCGGCAATTATATCGGCTTCAGCCATCTGGTGGTGGATGCGGCGGCAACCGCCACCCTCGTCTCGTCGCAGACGATGACCACGGCGGTCACGGCCGGCACGCTCACCAACGCCGGCTCCATCATCAATGCCTCGGGCATCGCCGTCACCATGACCGGCGGCTCGCTCGCCAACAGTGGCCGGATCAGCGGGACCACCGGCCTCGCCGTGAACTCCGGCACGGTGCTGATCACCAACACCGGCACCATCGCCGGCACCGGCACGGCGGGCGTGGGCATCCTGTTCTCGGGCTCGGCGTCCGGCACCATCGACAATTTCGGTACCATCTCGGGGGCCGGCGGCACGGCGGTGAAGTTCGCCGGCGGCACCAACAGCCTGATCCTGGAGGCCGGCTCGCGGCTGAGCGGCGCGGCGGACGGTTCGCTCGGCACCAACACGCTGATCGTGAAGGACAGCGCGCAGCTTTCAGGCGTCAATGCCATCGGCTTCCAGTATGTGGGCTTCATCAACGCCACGCAGTCGATCGACGGCACCTCCACCATCACCAATGCCACGGTGATCTCGGGTACTCTGCTTAGTTTTGGCACGCTGAACGGCGCGCTGAACGTGCGCAGCGGCGCGACTCTCGTCTCCAATGGCGTCATCGACGTCACGGCGTCGTCCACCAATGCCGGTTTCATTAACGGGAACGACCGTATCAGCAACAGTTCGACGTTCACGAGCACCTATCTCATCCAAAGCTTCAACACGCTGAACAACAGCGGCGTATTGAACATCTCCGGCAGTTCCGGCCGTTCCGGCTCCGTGATGAGCTTCGGCTCGTTCATCAACAGCGGCACCATCTCCATCGTCGCCGGCGGCTATCTGCAGAACTTTGGTCAGATGACCAACAGCGGGCCGATCTCCAATGCCGGCGGCCTCCAGAACTTCGGCACGCTGACCAATACCTCGACGATCACCAGCTCCGGCATCCTGACCAATTACGGGACGTTCATCACCACCGCCGGCGTGCTCCTGTCCTCGGGCACGATCCACAACACCAGCTCGACCAGCATTCAGGGCATCATCGAGTTGACCGCTGCCGGTGCGTATGTGGCCAACCAGCAGTACGGACTGATCTCGGGCTCCACGTTCGCCATCCATTCGGCCGTGACCGGCAGCGGCGCCGCCATGACCGTGTTCAACGCCGGCACCGTCTCCGCTTCGGGCACCCTCGGCACCGGCGTGTCCATCGCCGGCGCAGCGAAGATCACCAACAACGGCTCGACTTCGCGGATCTCGGGCGCCGTCGTCGGCGCCTATGTGGGCGGCACCGCCTCCATCTCGAACGCCGGCACCATCGTGGGCACGACGGGCTACGGCCTCGCGCTGGGCGGCGGCGGCTCGGTCAGCAATTCCGGCACCATCAGCGGCGGGCTGGCCGGCATCTCGGTGCTGGGCGGCACGGTGCAGATCACCAACACCGGCACCATCACCGGCACCGGCACGGCGGGCGTGGGCATCGCGTTCTCGGGCTCAGCGTCGGGCACCATCGACAATTTCGGCACCATCTCTGGGGCGGGCGGCACGGCGGTGAAGTTCGCCGGCGGCACCAACAGCCTGATCCTCGAAGCCGGCTCGCTGCTCAGCGGCATCGCCGATGGTTCGCTCGGCACCAACACGCTGATCGTGAAGGACAGCGCGCAGCTCTCCGGCGTCAATGCCATCGGCTTCCAGTATGTGGGCTTCATCGACGCCACGCACGCCGTGGATGCGGGCTCGACCATCACCAATGCGACGGTGATCGCCGGAACCCTGACCAATTATGGCACGCTGAACGGCGCGGTGAATGTGCACAGCGACGCCATGCTCAACACGTCGGGCGTCGTCTCGGTCACCGCTGCGTCCACCAATGCCGGCTTCATCCAGAACTTGGGCTCGTTCGCCAACAGCTCCACCTTTACCAATACCTCCGTTCTGCAGAACTTCATCTCGCTCACCAACAGCGGGACGCTCATCACCTCCGGGGTGATGCAGAACCTTGGCGCGGTGAACAACAGCGGGACGCTGACCGTCACTGCCCTTGGATCGCTGGTGAACATCAGCGGCCAGATCGTCAACACCGGGCTGATCGACAATGCCGGCACCCTGTCCAATTTCAACACGCTGACCAATAGCGGGACGCTGATCAGCTCCGGCAACGTCGCCAACCACGGGCTCATGGACACCACCGGCGGCGTGCTCCAGTCTTCGGGCACCATCTCCAACAACACCAGCGCCAGCATTCTGGGCACCATCGAGCTGACCGGCGCCGGCGCATTTGTCGGCAATGACAGCGGCGCGCTGATCGCGGGCGACACGTTCGCCATCCATTCGACCGTGACCGGCACCGGCGCTGCGATGTGGGTGACAAATGCCGGCACCATCACCGCGTCGAGCACCATCGGCACCGCTGTGTCCATCGCCGGCGCGGCGACGATCTCCAACACCGGCACGGCATCGCTGATCTCGGGTGGCCTCACCGGCGCCTATGTGGGCGGAACCGCCATCGTCACGAACGACGGCACCATCGTTGGCACGGCGGGCCAGGGCCTCGTGCTGGGCGGCGGCGGCTCGGTCAGCAATTCCGGCAGCATCAGCGGCGCCCTGGCCGGCATCTCGGTGCTGGGCGGCACGGTCCAGATCACCAACACCGGCACCATCGCCGGCACCGGCACGGCGGGCGTGGGCATCCTGTTCTCGGGCTCAGCATCCGGCACCATCGACAATTTCGGCACCATCTCGGGGGCTGGCGGCACGGCGGTGAAGTTCGCCGGCGGCACCAACCGCCTGATCCTGGAAGGCGGCTCGCTGCTGAGCGGCATCGCCGACGGTTCGCTCGGCACCAACACACTGGTGGTGAAGGACAGCGCGAGCCTGGTCGGCGTCAACGCCATCGGCTTCCAGTATGTGGGCTTCATCGACGCCACCGAGGTGATCGACAGCGCCTCCACCATCACCAATGCCACGGTGATCGCGGGCACCCTGACCAATCAGGGCACGCTCAACGGGCGGGTGACGGTGGATGCGGGCGCGACGCTGGTCTCCAGCGGCGTGATCTCGGTGGATACCGCGTCCACCAACAGCGGCTTGCTCTCCAACAGCAATCTGCTGACCAATCTCTCGACGCTCACCAATGCCGGCACGCTGATCAACAGCGGCACGCTGGACACCATGGCGGGCACGCTGTTCTCCTCGGGCCTCGTCACCAACAGCGGGAGCATCGCCGGCACGGTGACGCTCACCGCCTCGGGCGCGGTGGTGGACAATCTCGCGGGCGCCATCATCTCGGGCGGCACGCAGGGCGTGGTCTCCACCCTCACCGGCGCCGGTGTGGTGATGACGGTGAGCAATGCCGGTACCATCCTCGGCAGCACCACCCGCGCCAGCGGCGTGGCGCTGGCGAGCGCCGGCACGGTCTCCAATTCCGGCACGCTCGCGCTGATCGAGGGCGCCATCGCCGGCGTCTATATCGGCGGCCTCGGCACCATCCTGAATTCCGGCCGCATCAACGGTCTGCTGCGCTTCGGCGCGGCGCTGGGGACGGGCGGTTCGATCAACAATTCCGGCAGCATCAGCGGCTATACGGCGGGCGCCGCAGTGCAGGGCGGCACGGCGCTGGTCACGAACACCGGCACCATCGTGGGCACCGGTACTGCGTCGACCGGCGTGCAGTTCCTCGGCACCGCCACCGGCACCATCAACAACAGCGCCACCGGGCTGATCTCCGGTACGGAGACGGGCGTCTCGCTGAATGCCGGCGGCACCATCCTGAATGCCGGCACCATCATCGGCACCAGCATGGATGGTGTTGCGCTGGCGGGCGGCGGCACCATCTCCAACAGCGGCCTGATCACCGGCGCGCTGACGGGTGTCTATGTCAGCGGCGGCACGGCGCTGATCACCAACACCGGTACCATCTCCGGCACCGGCACGGCCGGCGTGGGCGTGCTGGTGGGCGGCGGCTCGGTGACGGTGGACAATTACGGCACCATCTCGGGCGCCGGCGGCACGGCGGTGAAGTTCGAGGCCGGCACCAACCGCCTGATCCTCGAGGGCGGCTCCACCCTCATCGGCACCGCCGATGGCTCGGGCGGCACCAACACCCTGATCGTGAAGGACAGCGCGAGCCTGCTGGCGGTCAACGTCATCGGCTTCCAGTATGTGGGCTTCATCGACGCGACCGAGGTGATCGACGCCACCTCCACCATCACCAACGCCACGGTGATCGCCGGCACCCTGACCAATCAGGGTACGCTGGACGGCCGGCTGAACGTGGATCTGGGCGCGACGCTGGTGTCGAGCGGC
The DNA here is from genome assembly GCF_014635325.1 of Azorhizobium oxalatiphilum. Lineage (GTDB taxonomy): Bacteria > Pseudomonadota > Alphaproteobacteria > Rhizobiales > Xanthobacteraceae > Azorhizobium > Azorhizobium oxalatiphilum. The sequence continues at coordinate 1,386,205 of NZ_BMCT01000001.1, forward strand.
GTGGTGTCGCTGAGCGGCACGTCCACCAACAACGGCAGCATCATCAACAGCAGCACGTTCTCCAACAGCGGGCTCTTCACCAATGCCGGCGTGCTGAACACCAGCACGAGCTTCCTCAACAGCGGCACGCTGGTGAACAGCGGCACCATCACCGGAACGAACACCGCCGCCGGCAACGGCGTGGTGGCCAACAGCGGCAGCTTCGCCAATTCCGGCGTGCTGATCGGCGCGGTGAACGGCGTCACCGGCTCCGGCATCATCAGCAACAGCGGCACCATCATCGGCACCGCCGACACCGGCGTGGTGCTGGGCTCGGGCGGCGTGCTCACCAACAGCGCCACCGGCTTCATCCAGGGCGGCATCTATGGCGCGCGGGTGGCCAACAATGCCACGGTGATCAATGCCGGCACCATCATCGACGACGACATCGCCGGCCTCGCGCTGGGCAGCAATTCCACGCTGACCAATTCGGGCAGCATCGGCGGCGTCATCGGCCTGATCTTCACAGGCTCTGGGGCGAGCGCCACCAATACCGGCACCATCACCGGCACCGGCGGTGTAGCCGTGCAGTTCGGCACGCTTGCCAACAGCCTGACACTCGGCACCGGCACGGTGCTGCAGGGCGGCATCAATGGCGGCGGCAGCGCCAGCCAGATCACGCTCGCCGGCACCGGCACGCTGGCAAGCACCATCTCCAATTTCGGCACCGGCAGCGGGCTCACCATCGCCAGTGGCGCGGCGTGGACCGCGTCCGGCAGCTGGACGGTGGCCACCGTCACCAATTCCGGCACGCTCCAGCCGGGCGCGGCGGGCAGCAGCCTGTCCATCACCGGCAATTTCGTGCAGACGGCCGGCGGCACGCTCCAGATCGCCACCACGCCGTCGGGCACCAGCTCGCAGCTTCTGGTGAGCGGGACGGCAACGCTCGGCGGCACCCTGTCGGTGCTGGCGGGCTCCGGCACCTACAGCACCTCCGCCACCACCTACACCGTGCTTACGGCAGGCACGGTGAGCGGCACCTTCTCCAGCGTCATCACCGACCTCGCTTTCCTCACGCCGTCGGTCGATTACGGCACCGGCGTGGTCTCGCTGGGTCTGACCCGGAACTCGGTCGATTTCGCTACCCTGGCGACCACGCGCAACCAGTTCGTCACCGCCAACACCCTGCAGGCCGGGGGCGAGAGCTCCGCGCTCTATCAGGCGGTGGTGGGCCAGAACGAGGCCGGCGCCCGCGTCGCCTTCGACGCTTTGTCGGGTGAGGTCTTTGGTAGCGTCAACTCCGCCCTCATCGACGGCAGCCGCGCCGTGCCGCAGACCCTGCTCGGCCGCCTGCGCCAGCAGGGCTATGCGGAGAGCGGCGGCGTCATCGCCTCCCTCGGCAGCGGTGGGCCGGCGCTCGGCTATGCGAACGGCAGCGCCGTTTCCGGTGCGCCGGGCGTGGCGGCCATTGCCGGCCAGACGGCGGTGGCGGACGGCTCGGCCTCCCGCATGAACTTCTGGGGCGAGGCTTATGGCGACTGGGGCCGCATCTCCAGCGACGGCAATGCCGCCAGCGTCAGCCAGGACCGCACCGGCTTCCTCACCGGCTTCGATGCCATGTGGGGCGAGGACTGGCGGGTGGGTATCGCGGCCGGCTATGCGGGCACGAACCTCTCCATGACCGACCGCGCCAGCTCGGCGCAGATCGGCACCACCAGCTTCGCGCTCTATGCGGGGCGCGCCTTCGGCCCGCTGAACCTCCGGCTCGGCGCCGCCTATGGCTACAGCGACGTGGACGTGTCGCGCGCCGTGGTCTTCCCCGGCTTCAACAACCGGCTGTCGGCGGGCTATGGCGCGCAGACGGGGCAGGTGTTCGGCGAGGTGGGCTATGGCTTCGCCTGGCACGCGCTGGCGCTGGAGCCCTTCGCGGGGCTCTCCTATCTGCACCTCTCCACCGGCTCGGCCGTGGAGCAGGGCGGTGTGGCGGCGCTGCGGCTCAACGGTAGCGATACGGACACGTTCTATTCCACCCTCGGCCTGCGGCTCGGCACCAGCTGGGCCATCGGCAACGGGCTGACGCTGCTGCCGCGCGCCATGGTGGGCTGGCAGCACGCCTTCGGAGACGTGGCGCCGGCGGCGGATGTGGCCTTCGCCTCCACGGGCATCGGCTTCACCGTGCAGGGGGCGCCGCTGGCTCGCGATGCGGCGCTGCTGGAACTGGGGGCGGACCTGCAGCTGAATGATGCGGCCCGCCTTGGCCTCTCCTATCGCGGTACCCTGTCGAACAGCGTGCAGGACAATGCCGTAACTGGTAGCTTCACCTGGTCGTTCTGACCGGTGGGGCAAGATAAGGTTGCGGATATCCGCCGATGAACATGGTGCCTAACGATCTCTGTGCGTGCGGCAGCCGCCTGCGCGCTTTGCGCTGCTGCCAGCTGGATGCCCGCACGCTGGGGCCGGCCTCCGCCAGCCGGCATCTGCTGCCGCTGGTGGACGAGGCCATCGCCTGCCACACGCGCGGCGCCTTCGCGGAAGCCGAGCGGCTGTGCCTGGAGGTGCTGGAGCTGGCGCCGGGGCAGGGTGGGGCGCTCGCCGTCCTGTTCCAGATCCGCAAGGCGCAGGGCGCGCGCCCCGCCGCCGAGGCGCTGGTGCGCCGTCTGGTGGCGCTGGACCCCAACAACATCTGGGCGACGCAGGAGCTGGCGCTGCTGCTGTTCGGCAAGGGCGACCTTGCCGAGGGCGAAGTGCATGCCCGCAACGCCGTGCGCACCGCGCCCACGGACCCGCAGTCGCACAATCTGCTGGGCATGATCCTCACCGAGGCCAACCGGCCGCAGGTGGGTGAATTCCATTACCGCAAGGCGCTGGAACTGCTCGGCCAGCGCCAGCCGATCCTGCTCGCCAATCTCGCCTGGAACCTGAAGAACCAGGGCCGCATGGCGGAAGCCCGCGCGCTTTATGAGGAGAGCGTGGCGCTCGCCCCCACCATCTTGCAGACCCTGCTCGGCTGGGCGCGCATGGAGGAGACCGACCGCGATTTCGCCCGCGCCGATGCGCTGCTGGATGACGCGGAAAAGGTGGCGCCCGGACATCCCAGCATCCTGCTTCATCGCGCCATCGTGCGCGGCCGCGCCAAGGATTATGACGCGGCGCTGGCCCTGCTGGACCAACTGGAAGGCATGAACCAGAGCGGCGGCCTCGGCACCAACGAACTGCTGGAAAAGGGCCGCCTGCTCGACAAGATGGGCCGCTTCGACGAGGCGTTCGCGGCTTTTGACGCCGGCAAGCGCAAGAATGTGGAGCTGAGCGGCGCGGTCTACATGGCCGAGCACGCGGCGCAACTGGCGGGCCGGCTGAAGGCCTATTTCACCGCCCAGCGCCTGCGCATCGTGCCGCGCGCCAAGCCGGTGGAGAGCGGGCCGCGCCCCATCTTCATCCTCGGCTTTCCGCGCTCCGGCACCACCATGGTTGAGCAGACGCTCAGCGCCCACCCGAAGGTCTCGGCGGGCGATGAGCTGACGCTGGTGCACGACATCGCCAATCTGATGCCGCGCATGCTGAACAGCCCGCTGGCCTATCCCGAAGCGCTGGCCGACCTCTGGATGGGCGACCAGTCCGAGGGGCTGGACAATCTGCGCGATCATTATCTCCAGCGCGTGCGGCAGATGGGCGTGGTGGAGCCGGGCAAGAGCCGCTTCACCGACAAGATGCCGCTGAACGAGACCCATATGGGCCTCATCGCGCTGATGTTCCCCGATGCGCCGCTGATCCATGTGCTGCGCCATCCGCTGGACATCGTGCTCTCGGTCTATTCCAACCATCTGACGCACGGCTTCTATTGCGCCAACCAGCTGGAGACCATCGCCCGGCACTATCTGCTGGTGATGGATCTGGTGGAGCATTATCGCCGCGAGATGGCGCTGAAGTATCTGGCCGTGCGCTACGAGGACATCGTCGACGACCAGGAAACCCATGTGAAGCGGATTCTCACCTTCGCGGACCTGCCGTTCGACCGCAAATGCCTGCGTTTCCACGAGAACAAGCGCTATGCCCGCACCGCCAGCTATGCGCAGGTGACGGAGAAGCTCTATGACGCCTCGCGCTATCGCTACCGGCAGTATCTGAAGCATCTGAAGCCGGTGATCCCGCTGCTGGAACCGGCGATCGCGCGCCTGGGATACCGCATCGATGGCTGAGGCGGTGGCCACCAGCGCGTCCCTGGGCGCCGCCCCCATCGCCCGCACCGTGGACGAGTGGCTGGCGGAGGCCGCCGCGCATGAGCAGGCGGGGCGGCTGGAGGAGGCCGAGGCCGTGGTGGCGCAGGTCATCGCGGCCAAGCCCGATTATGCGCCGGGCCTGCATCAGGCTGCCGTCCTCTCCCACAAGCGTGGGCGCGCGCCGGAGGCCATCGCCCGGCTTGAGCAGGCGCTCAGGCTTGCGCCGGACGTGGCGCTGTTTCATCGCAACATCTGCGAGCTCTATCGCGGCCAGAAGCGGTTGGACGAGGCATTCGCCCACGGCCGCCGCGCGGTGGAGCTGACGCCGGACGATGCCAGCGCAAACTACAATCTCGGCGTCATCCAGTATGACCGCATGGAGGTGGACGAGGCCATCCGCCTGGCGCGCCGCGCGCTCGCGCTGGAGCCGGGCATGGCCGGGGCGCATTTCGAGCTGGCCGAGGCCCTGCTGCTGGACGGGCAGTTCGCGGAGGGCTGGGAGGAATATGAGTGGCGTTTCTCGCTGCCCAATTCGCCCCAGCTTCTGCCGCACAAGGACAAGCCGCAGTGGGACGGCAAGCCCATGCCGGACGGTACGCTGCTGCTGATCGGCGATCAGGGGTTCGGTGACACCATCCAGTTCTGCCGTTATGTGGCCGAGGTGGCGAAGCTCTGTCCGAACATCGTCATGGCCTGCTCGTCCGAAATGTGGCCCGTGGTCAAGCAGCAGAGCGGCCTCGCGGGCCATTTCGACCGCTGGGAGAACGTGCCGGCCTTTGAGGCCTATTGCCCGCTCTCCGGCCTGCCGCGCCTGTTCGGCACCGATCTGTCGAACATCCCCGCTCCGGTGCCCTATGTGCGCGCCGACAAGGCCAGGGTTGCCCATTGGCGGGCGCGGCTGGGTCAGCTGGTGCCGCGCGGTTATCGCACCATCGGCATCACATGGGCCGGGCGGCCCACCCATGGCAACGACTTCAACCGCTCCATGCGGCTGGAGACGCTTGCCCCGCTAGGCGCGCTGGAGGACACGGCCCTCGTCTCCCTGCAGATGGGGCCGGCGGTGGCGCAGGTGGCAGATTGGCGGGCTGCTGCGCCGCTGATCAATCTGGGCGCCGAGATCGGTGATTTTGCCGACACCATGGCCATCCTCGAAGTGCTGGACCATGTGGTGGCGGTGGACACCTCCGTGGTGCATCTGGCCGGTGCGATGGGACGTCCGGTGAGCGTTCTGCTGCCTTTCGCGCCCGACTGGCGCTGGCTGCGCGAGCGCACCGACAGCCCATGGTATCCGACCCTGCGCCTGTTCCGACAGAGCGCCAACGGCGATTGGGCGGGGCCGGTTGCGCGGGTGGCGGCGGGGCTGGCAACCAGGGCTTGAGGTGGCGGTGCGCGTGGCTATGCCATGCGGCGCACCGCTTCCAGAAACAGCCGTGCATCCTCCACGGCTTTGCGCGCGTCTTCGGCATCAGCCATTTCGTCGGCATCATAATCGGCGATGAGCCGCATCTGCTGCGAGACGGAAAGCAATCTGCCGATCTCGGCCGGGACATGGCCGGCTTCTACCACATGGCGGGTGAAGGACAGGATGGTGCCGACGTGCGTCTTGGCGGCCACGGCGCGGGGCGGCGCGCCGACCCGCTCCAGCGCCACGCGGGCTGCGCAGAACATGGCATAATAGGCCCGATTGCAGGCGCTATCGTATTTCTCGCGCTCCAGCGCCAGAACGGCCACGTCCAGCGCTTCCAGTGCCTTGAGCCAGAGAACGCTGTCCAAAGGTCAGATCTCCAGCCCGTCCCGCCGGATGTTATCCAGGAGCGAGGGATTGGCATGGCGTTCGGGATGGGCCCATTGATCCCGCCAGACGGGCAAGGGGGAGAGCAAAATCCCGGTTTCGCGGAAGACGTCGTACGCGATGCCAGCCATGGCCCGCATGGTGGGATGGAGACGCCCTTGCGGGGCATCCAGCACCACGGCGAGATCGGCGTCGCTGTCTTGCCCATGATCGCCGCGCGCACGGCTACCGTAGAGGATGGCCTTGGCCACCGGAAAGTCCGCACCGATCCGCTCCAGAAAGCGCCGCACACTTTCGCGCGTGGCGGGATCAATCCCGGGCACGCGGTTGGATGCTCTGTTCTGAACGTGCACGACCATGGCAGATGACCGCTCCGATGCGCCTGTGGCACAGCGGTGAATGTAACATGAAACGTGTTATCGACACGATTCATGTTCTTTTGTCGCGCGCGCCTCTCACGAAAAATACGTGGCGATCCTCTTGCCGGCGATGGTGTGCACGTCGAAGCGGCAGCCGAAGACGTCGGAGAGATTGTCGGGGGTCATCACCTCATCCGGCGTGCCGGCCAGGACCACGCGGCCAGAGCGCATGGCGATGATCCGGTCGGAATAGGAGGAGGCGAAATTGACGTCGTGCAGCACCAGAACAACCGTCTTGCCCAGCTCCGTGGCGGCGCGGCGCAGGAGCTTCATCAGCTCCACGCCGTGGCGGATGTCGAGATTGTTCAGCGGCTCGTCCAGCAGCAGATAGTCCGTCTCCTGACAGAGCGTCATGGCGATGAAGGCGCGCTGGCGCTGGCCGCCGGAGAGTTCATCGAGGAAGCGGTCGGCGAGGCCGTCGAGGTCCATATAGGCGAGCGCGCGCTCCACATGCGTGCGATCCTCCGCCGTGGGGCGGCCCTTGCTGTGCGGATAGCGGCCGAAGGCCACGAGGTCGCGCACGTTGAGGCGGGCGGTCACGTGGTTGTCCTGCCGCAGGATGGCGAGGCGGCGGGCGAGCTGGTCGGAAGGGGTGCGGGCGACATCGAGGCCGTCCACGCTCACCGTGCCGGTGTCCGCCGGGATCAGGCGAGCGGCGATGGAGAGCAAAGTGGATTTGCCCGCGCCATTGGGGCCGACCAGAGAGGTGAGGCCGCCGCGCGCAATGGTCAGCGTCACGTCGTCCACCACGCGCACCTTGCCATAGGACTTGGCTACGTTCCGGATCTCGATCACCGCACGCGCCCTTTCAGAACGATGAGGATGAAGGCAAGGCCGCCGAGGAATTCGATGACGAGGGCCAGCGCCGTGTTGAAGGCGAACACCCGCTCCAGCACCGTCTGCCCGCCAACCAGGAACAGGATGGCGATGAGCACGGCGGCGGGCAAAGTGTGCCGGTGCTTGCCCGATGGCATCACCAGATAGGCAAGGTTCGCCACCAGAAGCCCGAAGAAGGTGATGGGGCCCACGAGCGCCGTGCAGGCCGCCACCAGCGCGACCACCAGCATCAGGATCAGCGTCACCGTGCGGTGGTGGTTCACGCCCAGCGAAATGGCGGGATCGCGCCCCAGTGCCAGCACGTCGAAGGTGGAGGAGAGGCGCCAGAGCCCGAGCGTCACCACCAGCACGAGGGCGGCGCAGGTGAGGGTGAGCTGGCCGTCGGCGCCGTTGAAATTGGCGAACATGCGGTCCTGCACCACCGCGAAGTCATTGGGATTGATGAGCCGCTGCAACAAAGTGGTGAGCGAGCGGAACAGCAGGCCGAGCACGATGCCGGCCAGCATCAGAAGGTGCAGGCTGTTGCCGGCGCGGGCGAAGAGCAGCCGGTAGAGCAGCAGCGAGAAGGCCACCATCACCCCCACGTTGAGGGCGAACAGCGCGCGCGGATCGAGCAGCGTCAGGCCACGCGCGCCCCACAGGAACACCAGCGCGGTCTGCAGCAGCATGTAGAGCTGGTCGAACCCCATCAGCGAGGGGGTGAGTACGCGATTTCCGGTGATGGTCTGGAACAGCACCGTGGAGACGGCGATGGCATAGGCCACCAGCACCAGCACCGCCAGCTTGGCGCCCCGGAAGGAGAGCACGAACGACCAGCTGCCCCGCGCCCCCAGCGTCATGAAGGCGAGGACGGCGATGGCTGCGGCCACCGCCAGCAGGGCGAGCACGAGGCGGGCGCGGCGGCGCTCAAAGTCAGGCGACACGGGCGCCCCGCCGCAGCACGAGGAACAGGAAGGCGATGGGGCCGATGACGCCCAGCACCGTGCCCACGGGGATCTCGTAGGGCGGGATGATGAGGCGGCCCACGAGATCGCAGGCCAGCAGCAGCGCCGCCCCGCCGACTGCTGTCCAGGGCAGGGTGCGGCGCAGATTGTCGCCGGCGATCAGGCTCACCAGATTGGGCACGATGAGGCCGAGGAAGAGAGCGACGCCCACCGTCACCACCACGCTCGCCGTCACCATGGCCACGAGGGTGAGGCCGAGGGCCATGGCCCGGCGGTAGTTGAGCCCCAGATTGGTGGCGAAGCTCTCGCCGAGGCCGGCCACCGTGAACTGATCGGCCGCCACATAGGCCGCGATGGTGAGCGCGAAGGCCACCCAGAGGATTTCGTAGCGCCCGCGCAGCACGGTGGAGAAATCGCCCATGGTCCAGGCCAGCACCGACTGGGTGAGGTCGTAGCGATAGGCGATGAAGAGCAGCGCCGCATTGATGACCGCGCCCAGCATGATGCCGATGAGCGGCACCAGCACCGGCGTGCGCAGCGGCACCTGTTTGAGGATGAGGAGCAGGATGAAGGTGCCGGCGAGCGCGAAGGCGGCGGCCACCAGCATCTTGGCCACGAGCGGCAGGCCGGGGGCGAAGATCAGCACCATGAGCATGCCGAAGCGCGCGGCTTCCACCGTGCCGGCCGTGGAGGGATCCACGAAACGGTTGCGCATGATCATCTGCATGAGGGTGCCGCACACCGCCATGCCGCTGCCGGCGAGGATGAGCGCCACCGTGCGCGGCACGCGGCTCGCCACCAGCACCAGCTGCGCCTGCGGGGAGGCGGTGCCGGCGAGGAGCGCCGACAGCGAGACGTCGCTCACGCCCACGAACAGGCTGACGGCGGCGAGCACCGCCGTCGCCAGAATGGCGAGCGCGAGCCAGAGTTTCACGGACGGGACCGTGTCGGAGTGTGGCTGTCCGTCCGGCGCATGCGCGCGGGCCTCACTTGGAGAACGCGCGGTCGAGCTGATCCACGGAATTCTGCAGCGAGGTCAGGCCGCCGCCCACCAGATACCAGGAGCCGGCATCCAGGTAGACAACCTGCTTCTTCTGCCAGGCGGTGGTGCGGCCGACGATCTCGTTGTCGAGCAGCTTCCTGGCGGCGCTGCCGTCCGCATCGCCCTCGCGGCCGATGGCCTGATCGCGGTCGATGACGAACAGCCAGTCGGGATTCTTCTGGAGGATATATTCGAACGAGGTGGGCTGGCCGTGCACGCCCACCTTGATGTCCTCATCCGCCTGCGCCACGCCGAAATCGGAGAAGGCGAGGCCGAAGCGCGAGCCGGCGCCATAGGTGCTCATCTTGCCGCCGGTGGTGAGGATGAGCAGGGCCTTGCCCTGCCTGGCCGCCTTGGCCTTCAGCGCAGCGATGGAGGTGTCGAGCTTCGCCAGCGCGGCGGTGGCCTCTTTCTCCTTGTCGAAGATGCGACCCAGCGTGCGCACATTGTCCTGCGCGCTCGCCAGATAGCGGGCGCCGTCCACCGTGAGGTCGATGGTGGGGGCGATCTTAGACAGAGCGGCATATTTGGGGGCCGAGCGGCCGGCGATGATGATCAGGTCCGGCTGAAGCGCGTTCACTGCCTCATAGTCCGGCTCGAACAGTGTGCCCACCTTCTCCGGGCCGGTCGCGGCCTTGGCGAGATAGGCCGGCAGCGGCACGCCACCGGGAATGCCCGCCGCCTTGACGCCAAGTAGGTCCAGCGTATCGAGCGCCGCGAGATCGAAGACGATCACGGTCTTGGGCTTCAGGGGCACACTGGTTGTGCCCTGCGCATGCTTCACGTCAATGTGTTGCGCATAAGCTGCGGGCGCAGCCATCATGCCTGCAAGCAGGCAGACGAGAGCGATGGCCTTCTGGAGCGTCACGGAATTCATGCCCGGTCCCTGAACAATTCGCATCTCCCCGCAATGCGTTGCCCGAGGAAACGCGCGGAGTGTCAGCTGAGGTATTCTGGCAGAGCTACTAAGGCCGCGATCATGACGTCAACATTTATTGTTTTTAATCGATCCAAAGTGCTCATACAGCAAGTGTTGACATCGCAGTCGCCGACTTCCATGCGTTGCCGGAACGGAAGAGTGTAAGCTATGAACCAAATGGACCCGGCGCTGGTGGGAGCGGGGTCGGCCGAGCGGTCCCGCCTGCTGCATCAGGTGAAGCTGCTGCTGGCGCTGGACGCGATGCTGCAGGAAGGCAGTGTCAGCGGAGCGGCCGCGAAGCTGGACATGCAGACCTCCGCCATGAGCCGCCTGCTGGCGGAACTGCGGGATTTCTACAACGACCGCATCTTCGTGCGCACCGGGCGCGGCATGGTGCCGACGCCGCTGGCCGAATCCCTGCGCCTGCGGGTGCGGGCGCTCGCCGGCGAGGCGCAGCAGCTGCTGGATCAGGCTACGCACAAGGCGGTGTCGCTGGACACCGCGCTGGCGCACGACTGGCTGAAAGCGAGCGCGCTGCCGCCGCCGGTGCTGGCGGTGCGGCCTGCGGACGCACTGGATGGCGCGCCGACCCCGGCCATAGCCTCCCGCCGGCTGGCGGCCATCGGCGACGATGCCCAGCCGCTGCGCCGCCTCGGCAAATATGTGGCCACCGTCGCGCCGGGGCCGGGCGGCAGACGCCCGCTCACGCTGGAGGAGGCGCGGGACGCGCTGGGCATCATCCTCGCCGGCGAGGCGGACCCGGTGCAGATCGGCGCGCTGCTGATGACCATCCAGTATCGGGGCGTCACCGCGCCGGAGCTGGCCGGCTTCGTGGAGGCGATCCGGGAGGCCATGCCGCCCCTTGGGGCGGCAAACGCAAAGGTTCCGCCCCTTGGGGCGGCGAATGCGAAGGTACAGCCCCCTGGGGCGGCGAATGCAAAGGTGCCGCGCATAGGCGCGGGAAGCGGGAAGTTGCCGGCCGTGGGCGCGGCTGACGCGGCCTGCGTGGATCTCGACTGGCCGGCCTATCTCTCTCCCAACTGGCGCCACACGCCCTGGTTCATGCATGCGGCGCGCCTCGTGGCGGCGGCGGGATACAGGGTGCTGCTGCACGGGCATTTCGGGCAGGGCAAGGAGAGCGGCAAGCTGGAGCTGGCGGCGAGCGATGCCGGCATTCCCGTCTGCCTGACCCTCGGCGAGGCGCAGGCGGCGCTCACCGGCGGCAAGCTCGCCTACATGCCCATGTCCGTCTTCGCGGCGCAGACGCAAGGGTTGCTCGGCCTCTACAATGTGCTGTCCACCCGCACGCCCATCAGTCAGGCTGTGCATCTGATCAATCCGCTGCGGGCGAAGGCAACCCTGCTGGGGGCGGCCAAGATCTCGCGGCGCGACTTTTATCGCGACGTGGCCCGGTTGCTGAAGATGGATAATCTGGCGGTGGTGGGCTCCACGCGGGACTTCGCCCAGCTCTCGCCCACGCGCGCGGCGCCGATCTATCGCATCGCCTCGGGCACCGACGTGGATTTCGTGGTGCCGGCCGTGCGCCACATCTCGGAAGGGCCGCGCGACCTCTTCACCCAGCGCGAATACTGGCACGCCTTGTGGGAAGGCCGGGTGCGGGATGCGCAGGTGGAGGCGACCATCATCCACACCGCCGCCGTGGCGCTGCTCTGCGTGCGCGGCGATCCCGAAGCGCGATTCGAGGATGCGCTGGCGCAAGCGGAAGGGCTGTGGAACGACCGCCTGGAGCAGGTTCGGCTTTGATTGCTCCGCAGTCCAAGCCGAAAAACATTCTCTATCAATAAGTTGGAGTGTTTCAGCGTTTCGCTGAAACACTGAAACACTCTAGGCCGTCGCTGACGCCGGCGCAGAAGCGGTTGTGCCGGCCAGCCGCGCGCGTGCCCCTTCGGCCAGCGCGCGGAGCGCCGGATCGGCAGCGCCGAGCAGGCTCTCCCACAGGCTCTGCCAATAGACCGGAAAGCCGTCCACGAGGCTGCGCTCCAGCCACGCCACGCCTTCCGTTTTATTCCCTTCGGCCATCAGGCTCCGGGCGAGATTGAACTGCGCCCACGGGTCGCCGCCTTCCGCACCGGCGCGGAAGAACTGGCGGGCGGTGGCGAGGTCCAGGGCCACGGCGCGGCCTTCCTCATGGAACAGGCCGAGCATGTTGAGCGCGCGCACCTGCCCCTTGCGCGCCGCCTGCACGTAGAGGTCATAGGCGGCGGCATCGTCCCGCGCGCAGCCGGCGCCACGGGCCAGAGCGTCCGCGAGGTTGAACAGGCCCCAGTCGTCTCCGAGGTCGGCGGCGTGGCGGAAATAGGCCACCGCCTTCACCGCATCCACCGGCACGCCCCAGCCGCGCTCGTGGCAGCGGCCGAGCATGTTGTAGCCGCGCGCATCGCCGTTGCGGGCAGCGATGCCGAACCAGTCCAGCGCCGCCGCATGGTCGCCGCGCTCCAGCGCCACCTGCCCGAGCGCCAACTGCGCCTCGCCGAGCGTGGCGCCCTGCGGTCCGGCGTCGGGGGTGGGCGTGTCCGGGCTCACAGCTCGGCCCAGCGCCGCATCAGGTTGTGATAGTGGTTGACGAGACTGAGCGAGGAGGGGTGTTCGTCGCCGAGCGCGGCGCGGGCATCGATGATCGCGCGATCAAGCTCATACATCATGGTGCGCAGGCCATCGTCCTTGATCATGGACTGGGCCCAGAAGAAGGAGCCCCAGCGGCTGCCGCGCGTGATCGGCACCACATGGTGCAGGCTGGAGGAGGGGTAGACCACCATGTGGCCGGCGGGCAGCTTCACCTTGTGGGCGCCGTAGGTGTCCTCCACCACCAGCTCGCCGCCGTCATATTCGTCCGGATCGCTGAGCGAGAGCGTGGTCGAGACGTCCGCGCGCATGCGCATGCCGCCGGAGCCGGGAATGTGGCGGATGGCGTTGTCCACGTGTGCGCCGAAGGTCATGCCCACGTCGTAGCGGTTGAACATGGGCGGCAGCACGCGCAGCGGCAAGGCGGCGGAATTGTAGGTGGGGTTGCGGCCGAGCGCGGCGAGGATGAGGCCGCCCAGCTCGCGGGCCTGCGGGCTGTCCACGGGGATCTGCAGGTTGTTCTTGATCTTCACCGCCTGATCGCCGGCGGTGACGCGGCCGTCCACCCAGGGCGAGCTTTCGAGGATCTGGCGGCAGTGCCTGATCTCGTCGGGGGTGAGGACGTCGGGAACAACGATGAGCATGGGATCAGGGTCTTTCAAACGGATGCGGCCGCGCAGGCGCGCGGCGGGAAGAGATGCGGGCCGCTAGAGAGCCACGGGGCAGTCCGTGACACCTCAGGCGCCCGCAGCCGCGCCGCCCCTTGCGAGGCGGCGCGGGCCGGCAATCAGAACGTGGTGCCGATGTTCAACATGAACGTGCGGCCGGAGGACGGGACCGCGCGCACCGCGTTGAAGCTGGAGGTGTAGTTCAGATTGTCGGTGAGGTTGTAGGCGTTCAGCGACATCCGGAAATGATCCTGCTGGTAGGCGATCAGCGCGTCCAGCGAGAACGTCTCCGGGATGCGGGCCGTATTGCCGCTGTCCGCCCAGTAGGCCGAGGCATACTGGATGCCGCCGCCCACCTGGAAGCGGCCGGGCAGGAAGGAGAACTGGCCCGGCAGGTCATAGGTGGTCCAGAGCGAGACGTTGTTGTTCGACACGCCCGGCGCCTGATTGCCCTCGTTGGCGGCGGAGGCGGTGACGATGCCGTCGAGATAGGCGTAGGCGAGGGTCACGCTCCAGGCGTCCGTCACCTTGCCGGTGATGCCGGTCTCGATGCCGCGGATGCGGCGGCCTTCGCCGGCTTCCGAGAAGCCCACCACGATGTCGCCGGTGGTGGGGTCGGTGGTGAAGGAATTGGCCTTGTCGATCTGGAAGATCGCGCCGGTCACGCCGAGGCGGCCGTTGAGCAGGTCGATCTTGGTGCCCAGCTCATAGCTGTCGGAGCGCTCCGGCGCATAGGGATTACCCTCCTGCGGGATTTCCGAGGCCACGCCACCCACCGCCATGGCGATGTCGGTGCCGATGGGGCGATAGGCGCGCGCATAGGACAGGTAGACCATGGTCTGCTTGTTCGGCTCCCAGATCAGGCTGGCCGAGGGGCTCCATTCGCGCGAGGTCTGGGTGCCGCCGTCGATGGTGGCCGCCGTGGTGTCGAAGGTGCTGGAGAAATAGTCCCAGCGCAGGCCGCCCTGCACCGACCACTGGTCGTTGAACCACACCCGGTCGCTGGCGAAGATGCCGATGTCGGTGGCGTGGGCGTCTCGCACGGTCGCGCCATAGGCCACCGTCGCCGTGGGATAGAAGAAGTTCGGGTTGAGCACCGTCTGGTTGGACGTGCGGCCGGTCCAGGTGCCGAGCGTGCGGGTGTCTTCCTGATAGATGGTGTCGAGGCCCACCAGCAGCTTGTGGCGCAGGAAGCCGGTGTTGAACTCGTAGCGCGCCGCCAGCACGTTCTGGAAGCCCCAGCCTTCCTGGTCGTAGGTCATGCCGCCGCCGGCGCCATAGGCCAGCGCCACGTTGCGGCCGGCCATCAGGTTGCGCAGGTTGGCCGTGGTCACGGCCGCCGGATTGGTGGCGGAGAAGTCGCGGTCATAGATGGACAGGCGGGTGTCGTTGGTCACGACCAGCCCGCTGTCGAACTCCTTGCGGAACAGCGACGTGAACACGTTGGTGTTGCTGATGTCCTTGTCCGTGCTGCGGATATAGGAGGTGGAGCGGGCATAGCCGGGCACATTGTACTCGGTGAGCGGGCGATAGACGCCGTCGCCGCCCTGCGCCATGGGCACGCCATAGTCCGGCGTGCCGTCATTGTGCTGCAGGAAATAGCTCAGGTGCCAGGTGGTGTCGGTGTTGAGACCGAAGCCGAGATCGATGGCGAGGCCCGAGCGGCCGTTCTCCGTATGGTCGCGATCCGCCGTGTAGCCGTTCTGGTACAGGCCGTTGATGCGCACCGCCGTGGTGTCGTTGATCTGGTAGTTGGTGTCGATGGTGGTGCGGGTGGTGCCGCCCGAGGCGAAGCCCTGGTCGATGCTGGTGGAATTGCCCAGATGGGCCTTCTTCATGGTCTGGTTGATGATGCCGCCCAGATTGCCCACGCCGAAGGTCTCGCCGCTCGGGCCCTTGATCACCTCGACGCTCTCGGTGTCGAACGTATCGCGATTGTAGACGCCGAAGTCGCGCAGGCCGTCGGAATAGATGTCGCCGCGCGAGGAGATGCCACGGATGCGGAACTGGCTGCCGCTCTGGCCGCCGTTGCCCTCGCCGGTGGAGAGCGTGATGCCGGGCACGTTCCTGAGCGCCTGATCAAGCGTGGTCGCCTGCTGCTCCCGGATGATCTGCTGGGGCACCACGGTCACGATCTGCGGCATCTCGCGCACGGTGGCCGGCAGGCGGGAGATGGAAAGCGGCGCGTCATTGGTGTTCCCGGCCTGCTCGTTCACGGTCACGGTCGGCAGCACGAGGGCATCGGGGGTGGCCGCGGTGGTGCCGGCGTTCGCGGACGACGTGGACACGGACTGTGCTTCGGAGGCGCCGGGCAGCAGGGAGAAGGCCATGGCAAGGCTGGCGGTGGCGGCACCCGCTGGTGTCACGTTGCGCATGCGGGGGGCGGGCTCGCTGGCGGCCATGTCTGTCTCCTGAGGATCGGTGTTCGACCGAGCGCGAAGCGTGGGTCTGAAAGGGATTGCCGATCCATAGGGAAGGCGATTGTGACAGGACAATCGCTTTGTTTTTTAGCGATTCCAACGAGCGCGGAGCGCATTTTGGATGCCTTCCAAGGAAGGTGCCCTTGCACCGTTTTACAAGGGTATGCGCCTCATCGGGGTCGGTGTTGCCGAAGGGTCACAGATGTTGCCTGTGCGGAAATGAGCGCAGGAGAGGGCCGACGCGCGGGTGGCCGGGCGGCGGTGAGTCTCCGGCCGTGCAGCTCTGTGCTGCGGTGTCGCGGAGCCTTGCAAACGCACGGATGCGGCTGCCGCGATTGCCGCCGGCCCAATGAGGCCATAGCGTGCGCTCAGGAGCAACTGCACCTGGACTTCGATGCACGGCAAGGACATTGCGATCGCCGGATGCGGGCCGGCCGGACTGACAGCGGCCCTGCTGCTCCGGCGCGACGGCCATCGCGTCACGCTGTTCGAGCGGTTCGAGACCGCCCGTCCCGTGGGCTCCGGCCTGATGATCCAGCCCACCGGCCTCGCCGTGCTGGCGCATCTGGGGCTCGATGCCGAGATCGCCGCGTCGGGCGCGCGGGTGGACCGCCTGTTCGGGGTGAGCGTGCCCTCCGGTCGCCCGGTGCTCGATGTGCGCTATGCGGCGCTGGGGCCGGATGCGGGCCACGGCATCGGCATCCACCGCGCGGCGCTGTTCAACACGCTGCATGGCGCCGCCCTTGCCGAAGGCATTCCCATGCGCACCGGCCGGGCCATCACCGCCAGCGCGCTGGAGGCCGATGGCCGCCGCAAGCTGGTGTTTGCCGATGGCGGGCAGTCGGAGGCGTTCGATCTCATCGTCGATGCGCTGGGCACGATGACGCCGCTGGCGCCGCCCACGGGCCGTCCGCTGCCCTATGGCGCCTTCTGGGCGACGCTGGACTGGGTGGATGGCGCGGGCTTCGATATCACGGCGCTGGAGCAGCGCTATTTCCGCTCCAGCCGCATGGTGGGCGTGCTGCCCATCGGCCGCCCCGCACCTGGCGACAGGCCGAAGCTGGCCTTCTTCTGGTCCCTGCGGCGGGACCGGCGCGAGGCCTGGGAAGCGGCGGGCCTCGACAGCTGGAAAGCGGAAGTGGAAGCGCTCTGGCCGCAGACCGCGCCGTTGCTGGAGCAGATCACGGCGCCCGAGCAACTGACCTTCGCCCGCTATGCCCACCGCACCCTGCGACGGCCCGCCGAGCCGGGCCTCATCCATCTGGGCGATGCGTGGCACTCCACCAGTCCGCAGCTGGGGCAGGGGGCCAACATGGCGATGCTGGATGCCTATGCGCTGGCGGCGGCGCTGCGGCGAACCGACGATATCCGCGAGGCGGGCGCCCGCGCCGTGGCGCTGCGGCGCACCCATGTGCGGCTCTATCAGACCATGAGCACGCTGTTCACGCCGGTCTATCAGTCGGATGGGCGGCTGCTGCCGCTGGCGCGCGATCGCCTCGCCGGCCCGCTGTCCAATGTCTGGCCGTTTCCGGCCGTGCTTGCGGGCATGGTGAGCGGACTGACCGGCCGCCCGCTGCGCGGCCTCGGCCTGTCGGTGCGGCCACCGGCGCCGGCGGCTGCCCCCGCCCATCAGCGCACGGCCGATCCGGTGCAGTGAGATCACCGGTGATCGGGTGATCACCGGTGATCGGGTGATCACCGGTGATGAGGGGGATGTCAGGCGCCGTATTCGGTGTCCGTCACCTTTTCCAGCCAGTCCACCACCTTGCCGTCCTTCATCTCGGCGATGGCCACATGGCTCATGGCGCAGTCCGGGGCGGCGCCGTGCCAGTGCTTCTCGCCGGGCGGAAACCACACGATGTCGCCGGGGCGGATCTCCTCCACCGGCCCGCCCTCGCGCTGCACCCGGCCGAAGCCGGACACCACCAGCAGCGTCTGGCCGAGCGGATGGGTGTGCCACGCGGTGCGCGCGCCTGGCTCGAAGGTGACGGTTGCGCCCGACAGGCCGCCGCTGCCGCTGAACGGCGCATCGAGCCGGACGGTGCCGGTGAAATAGTCCTCGGGCCCCTTCTTCGAAGGCTGTGAGCCGCTGTGCTTGATGTCCATGGGCCTGATCTCCGTTTCCCCGGCCGGGCGCGCTGATGCCCGACGCGGACGCGCATTCGTAAGGCGCACGCACCACTTAAACGTGATCCGGCGTGCCTATGCCAATGTTTAGAGGCGTAATAGATGACATGGGCTTATGCCCGGAGTTCATGAATGCAGCGCGAAGAGCTGGCCGACCTCAACGCCTTCCTGGCGGTGGCCGAGGAACAGAGTTTTACGCGCGCAGCGGCCCGGCTGGGGACGTCGCAGTCTGCTCTGAGCCACACCATCCGCCGGCTGGAGGCGCGGCTCGGCGTACGCCTGCTCACGCGCACCACCCGCAGCGTGGCGCCGACGCAGGCCGGCGAGCGGCTGCTGGGAACGCTGGGGCCGGCGCTGGAAACCATCAGCGCCGAGCTGTCCAGCCTGCGCGACCTGCGCGACAAGCCCGCCGGCACCATCCGCATCAACACCGGCGATCATGCGGCCAACACCATCCTCTGGCCGGCTCTGCGCAAGCTGCTGCCGGCCTATCCGGACATCCAGGTGGAGCTGTGCATCGACGGCGGCTTCGCGGATATCGTGGCGGAGCGTTTCGATGCCGGCGTCCGGCTGGGCGAGGCGCTGGCCAAGGACATGATCGCCGTGCCCATCGGCCCCGATCTGCGCATGGCCATCGTGGGGTCGCCGGCCTATTTCGCCAGCCGTCCCGCGCCGGTGACGCCGCAGGATCTGGCCGGGCACCAGTGCATCAACCTGCGCATGCGCTCCTCCGGCGGCCTCTATGCGTGGGAGCTGGAGAAGGACGGACGCGAGCTGAAGGTGCGCGTGGAGGGCCAGCTCGCCTTCAACAGCGTGCCCCTGATCCTGCAGGCGGCGCTGGATGGCTTCGGCCTCGGCTTCGTCATGGAGGATCATGCGGCGGCCGATATCGAGGCCGGCCGCCTCGTGCGGGTGCTGGAGGACTGGTGCCCGGCCTTTCCCGGCTATCACCTCTATTATCCCAGCCGCCGCCAGCCCTCGGCCGCCTTCGTGACGCTGGTGGACGCGCTGCGCTACCGGCGGTGACACCGCCTACAGCCGCAGCACCTGCGCCGCCGGGCCCAGCGTGGTCTGGGCGAGGCTGGCCACATGGTCGTGGTGGGTCAGCACGATCACCTGCGTAAAGGCAGAGAGTTCCGCCAGCAGGGTCAGGCCGGCGGCGGTGCGCGCTTCGTCGAAGGTGACGAACAGGTCGTCGGCGATGAAGGGCAGCGGGCTCGCCCGCCCGGCATGATCCTCGATGGCTGCCACCCGCAGCGCCAGAAACAGCTGGTCCGCCGTGCCCTCGGACAGGGTATCGATGCCAAAGGTCCGTCCCTCGCGCAAGGCGGCGAGGCGGGGCGGCTCGTTGTCATAATCGACGCCGATGCCGCTCCATGCGCCCCCCGTCAGGGTGGCGAAGGCGGTGGCGGCACGGGTGACGATGGGATTGTGGTGGCGCTCGCGATAGCGCTCGATGGCGACGGAGAGCAGGCGGGCGGCGGCATGGTCGCGGGCGAAGCGCTCCATACTGCCTGCCACCTCCAGCAGGGCATCCTGCGCCGCCTGCGCGGCGCCGGCCGCGCCGGTGCGCTGGTCCAGCGCGAGGAGGGCAGCCTTTGCCTGCGTGTCCTGCTCGATGGCGGTGTGGAGCGCTGCCTCGGCACTCGTCTTCGCATCCTGCGCCTGAGCCGCCTGCACCACCAGCGTCTCCTCGTCCGCCCCGGCGATGGCGGCGCGCACCGCCTCTTCCCCGGAGAAGCCGGGCAGGTCCGCCAGTTGCGCGCGCGCCTGCGCCATGCGGTCGGCACAGGCGTGTGCCTCGGCGAGACGCCCCAGCAGGGGCGGCAGGGCTTCGGCATCCGCGAGGCCGGCGGTGTGCAGGACGGCGCCGAGCGTCTCCCCGGCCTGCGTCAGATCCTGACGGGCACGGGCCAGCGTGGCGCGGCGGGTATCGAGGCCGGTCTGCGCCAGATCGGCCTTGGAGCGCATCTGCAAGGCGGCATCGAGCCGCCGGCGCAGTTCGGCCGCGACGGTGAAGGGATTTTCCCCACCCGCAGGCAGGCCGGCCCGCTGCTTCAGCGCGGCGATGGTCTCCGTGAAGCCGGCCTCGTCGCGGGTGATGCCGGCGACGCGATCCTCCGCCGTTTTCAGCGTGCCGATGAGCGTGTCCGCCTGCCGCCAGAGGTCGAGCGCCATGCGGCCCTCTTCCACCGAGGCACCAACGCGCAAGGCGAGAGCGGGGAAGATCTCCTGCGCTTCCGCGGCGAGGCCCGCCTGCGCCTGCGCCAGCCCGGCGAGGGCCGCCTCCAGGTCCCGCGCCTGACCGTCGGCCGCCTCAAGATCGCGGGCGCGATCGCGTGCGGCACGGAAACGCGCGTCCAGTCCGGTGATGGCGTGGCGGGCATCGGCCATGTGGATCGGCCCGTCCGCCAGCGGCGGCAAGGCGAGATCGGCACGCAGCCGCTCCACCTGCTGGCGGTCCGCGAGAATGACGGCGCGCTGGGCTTCCATGTCGGCCTGCGCCTTCAGGAGGGCATCGCGTGCCTGCCGGATGGCGTCCGCCTCGCGCAGGGCGGCGAGCATGGCGTCGGTGGCGGGGGCGGCAAGGCCGCTCGCCTGCCACAGGCTGGCCCAGTCCTGCGTGGCCGCTTCGCATTGCGCGGCCTGTCGCGCGATCTCGGCATCCAGAGATTGCGCGCGGGCCGAAAGCTCAGCGATCTCCCGCTCCGTGCGGGCGAGATCGGCGAGGCGCGTGGCCTCGATCTGGCGCTCGTCGGCGAGATGATCGGCAGCCACCAGAGCCTGATCCAGCTGGTCCGCGCGCTGCGTGTCGTCGGGGGCTGCGGCGCGGGCACCGGTCGCGAGGGGGCGCAGGTCCGCCCACAGCGTGTCGCGGACGTGGCGGGCGGCATCGATGGCTTGCGCCGTGGGCGCGGGGCGGCCGGCGGTGAGGCTGGCGAGGCGGGCTTGGGCCTGCGCCAGCTCGGTGCCGCGCTCGGCCCGGTTCGTCTCCAGGCGGCGCAGGGCTTCCGCCTCGTCGCGGATGCGCCGCAGGGCCGGTTCGGCGGCGGCGAGGAAGGGCAGGGGGCGGCAGGCGAGATCGTCCGCATCGGCAAAGCCGAGGGCAAGGCGCCGGGTGCGCTCGTTGAGCGTCTGCTGATCCTGCGCCAGCCGGGTGCCCTGCGTACGGAGATGGCGCTCGCGCTCTTCGGCGCCGTCGAGGGCATCCAGCCGCTGCTTCAGCGGGGCGGGATCGGGGGCATGGCCACCGGCGCCGGCGTCCGCCGTAATCTTGCGGCGATGGGCGGCCAGCTTGTCCTGCGTGCCGCGCAGGGTCTCGGCGCGGGCATAAGCGGCCTGAAGGTTGCCCAGCAGCGTGTCCGCGCGTGTCCGCAGCAGGCTGCCCGGCAGGCCGGCGATCACCGCATCCGCGCCGTCAAGGCCGAGCGCATTGGCGATACGGTCGAGCCCGCCACGGGCGGCGGCAACCTCGCCCCGGCGCTTGGGCAGGCTCTCCAGTTCCTTGGCCACCGCCGCGCGCTTCTCGTCTCCGTCGCGGATGTCCACCTCAAGGGCGAGCAGGGGCGCGTCCAGCGGCAGGGCGGCAAGCGCCTGCGCGGCGTCCGCCTCTTCCTGCGTGGCGCGGGCGAGGGCCTCCCGCGCGGCGGCCGCGCGCGAGAGGGCGGCGCGGGCCGCATCGAGGAAGCCGGTGGGCACGTCGGGCAAGGGCCCGAGCGCGGCATGGGCCTCGCGCTGGGCATCGATCTGGCGGATGTGTTTCAGCGCGTGCCCCCGCATCTGCGCCTGCGCCGAGGCATGCTCGCGGGCGCTGGCCTCGGCCACGGCTGCGGCGCGCGCTGCGGCGGCCTTCTCGGCCAGTTCCTTCAGGCGGTTGACCTCGTCCACCCGCAATTCCTGCGCGCGGATGGCTTCGCGGGCCTGCCGCCATTGATCGTCGGCCACATAGAAGGCGTTGCCGGAATTGCGCCGGGCGGGATTGAAGATCTCGCCCGCGCTTTTGGCCAGCGCATCCCGCAGGCTGGCCACGCGGCCAAGGCCGGGGGCCGCCGCCAGCAGCGCCTCGCCCAGATCCCCGCCGCCGGTCAGAAGGGCATGGCCACCCTGCCGGAGGCGGATCTGGTCGAGGCCGAAAATCTCCTGAAAGGTGCGCCGGTCATGCCCGCCGAGGAAGGGGGCGAGACTGTCGTCGGCCAGCTCTATCTTGATGTCTTCCGGGGACACCAGCGGGGCCTTGTTGCGCTTGAGGCGGGCGAAGGACAGCTCCGTCCCGTCTGCCCGGACGATCCGGGCAGAGAGGCGCATGGTCTTGTAGTCGTGGATGAAATTGAAGCGCGAGCGGACCTCGAAGCCGAACAGCGCATCGGCGAAGGCGGACAGCGTGGTGGTCTTGCCGGCCTCGTTGGCGCCATGGATGACGATGAGGCGCGCCTGCGGATCGAAGGTCAGCGTGCGGTCGGTGAAGCGGCCGTATTTCTCAAGGCCCAGCGAGAGGAACTTCATGCCGCATCCTCCGCATTCGCTTCGCCCAGCGTGGCGGCGACCCGTGCGCGGGCTTCGGTGAGCACGTCATCCGCCATGACCTCCGGGCTGGCGGCATCCATCTCCATGAGGCCGAGGGCCTCCACCGGCGCCTTGCCGCGCAGGATGGCGAGGGTGGCGGCGAGATCGGCGCGGAAGGCCGGATCGGCGGCCACCTCGTCGAGAATGGCCTCGAAGCCGGCCAGCTCCAGCGCCTGCACCGCCTGTTGCCGCGCGCTGGTGGCAAGGCGCACCTTCTCGATCAGCACGTCCGCCCCCGCATGGAAGGCGAGCGCCTGCATGTCCTCATGCACCTGCTCCGCATGAGCGGTGAGATGGGCATGCAGATCGGTGCGGCCGGTGAGGGTGAGACGCAGGGCGAGCGGGCGGCCCTCGGCCTCCGCGCGGGCCTCGGCGAGGACGCGGCCGGCGGCGGCGTGGAAGGCGGGAATGTCGGCGAGACCCGAGAGGTCCAGTTCCACATGGGCGAAGCGCGCCACATCCAGCGCCAGCGCCTCCATCTGCATGATGCGCCCATTCTCCACGCTGACGAGGGTGGCCCCCTTGGGGCCGGTCTCGCGGGCATGGCGGCCCTGCAGATTGCCGGGGAACACCACGGCCGGGCTCTCGCTCACCACCTCGCGCTGGTGAATATGGCCGAGCGCCCAATAGTCGTAGCCGAGGCGGGTGAGATCCTCGACCGTGCAGGGGGCATAGACATCGTGCCCCTCGCGCCCCGTGAGCGAGGTGTGGAGCAGGCCGATGTTGAACTGCCCGCTCGCCGCAGGCGGATAGGACAGCACCACGTTCTCCGGCACGTGCCGGGTGCCGAAGCCGCGTCCGTGCAGGGTCACGCCCAGCGCCGGCAGGCCAATGCTCTCCGCCGCGCCCACGGGGAAGCTGTGGACATTGTCCGGCAAGGGCAGGTTGCGGGTGATGACGGATTCCGCATCGTGATTGCCGCGGATCAGGAAGACCTTGATGTTCGCGCGGGCGAGCCGGCCCATCTGTCGCACGAAGAACTGGCCGGTGGCATAGTCCTTCCAGTCGCCGTCATAGACATCGCCGGCGATGATCAGGAAGGCAACTTCAAGCTCGATGGCCTTGGCAACGAGGTTCTCCAGCGCACGCCGGGTTGCCTCCACGAAGGCGCCGGCCGCCTCGCCCCGCCGCGCGAGGCCGCGCAGGGGACTGTCCAGATGCAGGTCGGCCGCGTGCAGGAAGCGGAAGGAGGACATGCCGGGAGACCGAAAGGCTGAAGGAAGCGCAGGGGCTGTCCTTATGCCATGCCGGGGCCGCCCGGTGCCAGCCGCAGGCCGCAACGCCCCGCGCCGCAAGGCCGGGCGGGGGGCGATCTCCGGCGGCAGCGTGACGCCGCGCGGAGCATTGCAGGCCGTTGATTCGGGGGGGCGGCTGGGCGGCCGGGGTTATCGGCCGCTCAACACGTGGGCTCAGGCCACGAAGATGCGACGGTCGAGCCTGGTCAGACGCTCGCCGCCGGCGGGGGTGACGACCACGGTTTCGCTGAAGGCCATGCCCTCCGCCCAGCCATACATGTGGAAAACCATGTTCTCTTCCAGCACCCAGTCGGAATTGGGCAGGAAGACGCGGGTGAAATCCGAGGTGCGCGGAATGGTGACGAGGCCCAGCGTGTAGCCGGTGATGTTGGTGTAGCTCTCGCGCAGGCCGGCCTTGAGCACCTGATCGCGCAGGATGCGGTCCACCTCGGCGGCATGGGCGCCGGGGATCATGGCGGCGAACTGCTCATCCTGGAAGGCCACCAACTGGCGGGCCACATCCAGCTGGCGTGCGGACGGCGCGCCCACGGAGACGGGGCGCATGGAGCGGGCGGTGTAGCCGCGATAATGCGGCACCATCTCGATATGCACGATGTCGCCGATGGCGAGGCTGCGCCCGGTCAGGCCGCCATGCAGGGTGCTGGAGCGCGGGCCGGACTGCATGAGTACGAGGCGGGTGTTGTCCGCCCCCGCCCGCAGCGCCGCGCCGGTGATGGCGGCGGCCACTTCGCGCTCGGGCACGCCAACGCGAGACGCTTCAGCGCCCGCCAGCGTGGCGAGATCGCAGATTTCCGAGCATTTGCGCAGATAGTCCAGCTCGCGCGGCGACT
The DNA here is from genome assembly GCF_014635325.1 of Azorhizobium oxalatiphilum. Classification (GTDB taxonomy): domain Bacteria; phylum Pseudomonadota; class Alphaproteobacteria; order Rhizobiales; family Xanthobacteraceae; genus Azorhizobium; species Azorhizobium oxalatiphilum. The sequence goes on from NZ_BMCT01000001.1 coordinate 1,410,801, forward strand.
TGCGCAGGCGCAGCTCCCACATGTGCCCGCCGAAATCCACCAGCTCCCTGCGGCCCAGCAGCCGCTTCAGCTGCGCGAGGCGGGAGGGGAGCATGATGTGGGAATCGGTCTCCACCGCGATCCGCAGGTCCGCCCAGCCGCGCGCCCTGATCTGCGCGGCGACGACCGCGATGGGATCCTCGCTGTCGTCGAACAGCACGTGCTCGGTGGTCCAGCTCATCTCTTCCAGCATCGGGCCGTCGAGTGAGCGCACGATCATCACCGGCTCGCCGTCCGCCGGCATCAGGCAGCACTGGTACATGGCGGCGGTGGGGATGTGGCCGGTGTAATAGGCGAGGTGTTCGAACTCGTCGATGACCAGCAGGTCGGCCCCGGCCTCCGCCATGCGGTGGCGCAGCGTCGCCACGCGCTGCTGATACTCTTCCAGCGGGAAGGCGAAAGCCTTGGGTGCATCGGACATGGGTGTGCCTCGGGCAGGGACGGGGAGGATCAGGACAGGCGCACGAGATCGCGCGGGGACTGCGTGAGGCGGCGGGCGCCGTCCTGCGTCACCACGATGATGTCCTCGATGCGCACGCCGAAGCGGCCGGGAATGTAGATGCCCGGCTCATCGGAGAAGGTCATGCCGGGCTCCAGCGCCTGCGTGTTGCCCGCCACCAGATAAGGCCCCTCATGAGCGGCAAGGCCGATGCCGTGGCCGAGGCGGTGCGTGAAGCGCTCGCCATAGCCGGCATCCGCGATGATGCGGCGGCCGACGGCATCGATCTCCTGCGCCGGCACGCCGGGGCGCACCGCCCGGAAGGCCGCTTCTTGCGCCTGCCGCACGATGTCATAGACGGCTACGTACTCAGGGTCCGGCGCGCCGGAGACGGCGACACGGCAGATGTCGCCATAATAGCCCTCGAAGCAGCCGGCATAGTCGAACACCACCGGCTCGCCGGGCTGGATCACATGATCGCTGCCGTGATGGAGCGAGGAAGCGCCGTTCGCGCCTGCGCCCACATCCACCCAGCTCACCTCGCTGAAGCCCTCCTCGCGCATCAGGCCGTCGATGACGGCGCGCAGCTCCAGCTCGGTGCGGCCCACCATGGTGGGCGTCATGGCGCAGAAGCGGGACCACACCGCATCGATGCGATCGGCGGCGGCCTGCAGGGCGGCGATCTCTTCTTCGCTCTTGATGAGACGGGGCGTCTCCACCAGCGCGGCGCCGGGCACCACGGAGACGCCGGGCAGGAGGGCGGTGAGCTGGAGCAGGAAGCCGCTCCAGAATTCCGTATTGACCGCGATGGTCTTCACCCCCGCCGCCTGCGCGACGGCGGCAACGCCGCTGAGCATCGGCTCGGCTTCGTCCCAGATGCACACTGCAAGTCCGGGCAGACCCTCGTAGAGCGGCGCCTGCAGGCGCGGGGAGAAGACGATCTCCTGCCCATCCGCGAACAGGCCGAGGGCGACGAAGCGCTCGGTGAGGATGGCATCGCGGCCGGCGAAATAGCGGAAGCCGGCGCTGGGGCCGATCAGCAGCAGATCAATGCCGGCGGCCTGCATGGCGTGGCGCACGGCGGTGCGGCGGGAGGCGAGGGGGGAGGGGGAAATCACGCGGCGTCTCCGGCTGGGCGGCCTCCCGAATTCGCATCGGGGGAGCTGGAACCCGTTTTCTGCATGCAGTACACATATGGCCGTTGTGACTGTTTTTTTGTCAAGCCGCCTGCTTGAGCAAACCGCGAGAGGAGCCCCCATGCCGACCGACGATCCCAAGGCTGTCATCCTGCGCTATTACGATCAGGTGTGGGACAAGCGTCAGCCGGAGGCCATCGAGGGGCTGTTCGCGGCCGAATATGTGAACCATGCCGGCGCGCGCGGCCTGCTGGCGGGGCCGGCCGGCATCCGCAAGAATTACGATGCCCTGCTCGCCTCCTTCCCGGACGTGCGGTTCACGCTGGATGACATCCTGGTGGACGGTGAGAAGGTGGTGGTGCGCTACACCATGCTGGGCACTCACACCGGCGAATTCCAGGGCCGCGCGCCCACCGGGCGGGCCGTGACCGTGCCGGGCATCGGCATCTATGCCGTCTCCGGTGGCAAGATCCGCGAGAGCTGGGTGCTGCGCGATTCCCTCGTGCTGCTGCGCCAGCTGGACGAGGCTGCCTGATGGATGACGGGATGCGCGACTGGCGGGCCTATCTCGCCGATCACCAGATGGAATTCCTCGAGCAGCTCAAGGAATTCCTGCGCATCCCGAGCATCTCCGCCGATCCGGCCCGTCTGCCGGACGTGGACCGCGCGGCGGCGTGGGTGGCGGCGCGCGTGAGCGCCGCCGGCCTTGAGCATGTGGAGGTGCTGCGGGCGGGTCGTTACCCCATGGTCTATGCCGACTGGCTGCATGCGCCGGGCCGGCCCACGGTGCTGATCTACGGCCATTTCGACGTGCAGCCCGTGGATCCGGTGGACGCCTGGACCCATCCACCCTTCGAGCCGACCATCGTGGATGACCGGATCTATGCGCGGGGCGCCTCCGACGACAAGGGCAACATGTTGGTGCCGATCCTCGTGCTGGAGGCCTTCCTGCGCACGCGCGGCGCCTTGCCGGTGAACGTGAAGCTGCTGTTCGAGGGGCAGGAGGAAATCCTTAGCCCGGACCTGCCGGCCTTTGTCGCCGCCGCGCGCGAGCGGCTTTCCTGCGACATGGTGGTGAGCGCCGACGGCTGGCAGTGGAGCGAGACCGAAGCCGATCTGCGGGTGGGCCTGCGCGGCCTCTGTGCGCTGGAGGTGACGGTGCGCGGGCCGGCCACGGAGCTGCATTCCGGTTCCCATGGCGGCGCGGTGGCCAACCCCGCGCAGGCGCTGGTGCGGCTGCTCGCCAGCCTGCATGGCGACACCGGGCGGGTGGCCGTGCCCGGCTTCTATGATGAGGTTCTGCCGCTGGATGAAACGGCGCGCAGCCAGATCGCCGCCGTGCCCTTCGATGAGGCGGCCTATCGGGCGCGGGTGGGCGTTTCGGCGCTGGCCGGCGAGCCTGGTTTCTCGCCCCGCGAGCGCATCGGCGTGCGGCCGACGCTGGAGATCAATGGCATCACCAGTGGCTATGCGGGGTCGGGGGTGAAGACGATCATCCCCGCCCAGGCCAGTGCCAAGATCACCTGCCGGCTGGTGCCGGATCAGGCGCCGGCCGTGATTGCGGAGCGGGTGCGGGCACATCTGGCAGCGCAGGCGCTGCCGGGTGTCGAGGTGGAGGTTCAGGTACTGCCCAATGCGGCGCGGCCCTATCTCATCCCCATGGATCACCCCGCCAACCAGGCCGCCGCCGAGGTGTTGACCGAGCTTTACGGGCGCGCGCCCTATTACACCCGCTCCGGCGGCTCCATCGCCATTCTCGACCTGTTCCGGCAGGAGCTGGACGCCTTCACGGTGATCTACGGATTCGGCCTGCCGGACGAGAATTTCCATGCGCCGGATGAATTCCTGCGCCTCTCCGGCTTCCGCCTCGGGCAGGAGGGCTATGGCCGCCTGCTGGAGCGCATTGCGGAAATTTCCGGCAGCCTCTGATTTTTCCCGAAACGCCTGTTCAAGCCTCGGGGCGGTGCGACGCATCGCCAGCGATGGAACATGTCCGCGCCATGGCCCCGGATGCCCCGCGAATGGACGCGTACAGCGGAACATTGGCTAAAAATCAGGCGGAAAGGATTTGACGAAATTTTCTGCCCTCTGCATGCTGCATGCAGTCAACGCGACACGAGCCCACGGCGACGGACAGCCGCAGGGCCGCGCGTGGCCTGGAGCCGGATCGGTTCAGATTTAATCTGAACCGTGAATCCGCCTCTAACGCTTTGGTAGAGAACGTCTTTCGGCCTCGATTGCGAAGCAATCGAGCCGGACGTGCTCTAGGGTGCATCGAAAGGATTGCGTGATGGCCTTCACCCTTACCGCCGAACAGAAGAAGTGGGTCGAGGTGGCGCGCTCGCTCGCCAAGGACATCGCCGCGAATTCGCGCCGCGACGACGAGGCCGCCGCCTTCCCGACCGAGACCTTCGCCAAGCTGCGCGCGGCCGGCCTGCTCAATCTCGCCGTGCCGAAGGAATATGGCGGCGCCGGCACCGAGGCCGGCAATGCGCACCTGACCGCCTATCTCGTCACCGAGCAGATTTCCCGCGCCTGCCCCGCCACCGGCTGGGATCTCATCATCCACTATCACCAGTGCGGCGCGGTCGCCCGTCTCGGCAATGAGGAGCAGAAGCGCCGCATCCTCGGCGACGTGGTGAAGAACGGCGCGCTCATGGGCTCGCTGGGCTCCGAGGTGAACCATCAGGAGCAGACCGCCCCCAAGGATGCCACCCGCAAGCTGATCTTCCAGGCCGAGATGACCCCGGTGGAGGGCGGCTTCCTCGCCAACGCCTCCAAGCACTTCTGCTCCAACGCGCCGGTTGCCGACTACATGCTCTACTGGAGCATCGCCCCCGGCGCCAACGCGGCCACCGATGGGCTGACACTGTCCATCGTCACCAAGAACAGCCCCGGCCTGACCTTCTCCGAGCACGGCTGGGACGACATCATCGGCCTGCGCTCCTCGGTGAGCTGGAGCGCCAAGCTGGAGAACGTCTTCATCCCGTGGGAGAACGTGCTCGGCGAGCCCGGCGACTTCGTGCAGAAGGATCCCTACACGCTGGAGCTCTCGCAGGCCTTCCAACTGCTCGGCTCGGCGCAGGGTGCGCTCGACCATGTGCTCGACGTGCTGCGCGCCCGTCCGTTCCTGCAGAAGGAAGAGGGGCTGATGGTGCTGCTGGGCGAACTGTCCGGCGAGATCCAGGCCTCGCGCGGCTCCTGCCTGCTGGCCAGCGCGCTGTGGGAGGAGAAGGATTTCGGCGCCGCCGCGCTCGCCTCCCTGCGCGCCCACCACACGGCGCGCGAGACGGCCCTTCATGTGATCACCAAGGCGTTCGACATGGTGGGTACGCGCGCCTTGTTCGCCTCCTCGCCGCTGGAGCGCTTCTGGCGCGACGTGCGCACCGCCTCGCTGCACACCCGCGCCTCGCAGCTGCTGCGCCTCGTGGCCGATGCGGACGTGGCCGGCACCTATGCGCCGAAGCAGAAATACGGCGCGCTGGTGGATAAGCCGGTGACTTGGGAGTCGCTGGGCATTCCCCGGCAGCCCCGTGCGGAAGTAGCCTGAGCATCCTCCCCCGAACGGGTAGGGCGGCCCCAGCCGCCCTGCCCGTCCTGTCTCGAACCTTGAGAGCGACCTATGCCCCAGGGTGCCAGCCTCTCCCTTCGCGAGCTTGCCAAATTCTATGATGGCGCGGGCGCCGTGCTCGGCGTCTCGCTCGATCTCGAACCCGGCAAGTTCCTGACGCTGCTCGGCCCCTCCGGCTCGGGCAAAACCACCACGCTGATGATGGTGGCCGGTTTCGTGGATCCCACCGGCGGCGACATCCTCGTCAATGGCCGCTCCGTGGCGCGCATGCCCGCGCACAAGCGCGACATGGGCATGGTGTTCCAGAACTATGCGCTGTTCCCGCACATGACGGTGGCGGAGAATGTTGGCTTTCCGCTCAAGATGCGGAACATGTCGCGTTCGGAGAGGGACGACCGCATCGCCACCTTCGTGAAGATGGTGGGGCTGGAGCCGTTCGCCAAGCGCTATCCGCAGCAGCTCTCCGGCGGCCAGCAGCAGCGCGTGGCGCTGGCGCGGGCGCTGGTGTTCAGCCCCTCGCTGGTGCTGATGGACGAGCCGCTGGGCGCGCTTGATCGCCGCCTGCGCCTGCAGATGCAGGAAGAGATCAAGGGCATCCAGCGCGAGCTGGGCCTGACCGTGATCTATGTGACGCACGATCAGGAAGAAGCCCTCACCATGTCCGACATGGTGGCGGTGATGGAAGGTGGGCGCATCTCCAGCTTCGGCACGCCGCGCGAGATCTACGAGAAACCCACCAACCGCTTCGTGGCCAATTTCATCGGCGAATCCAATTTCATCCCGTGCCATCTGGAGCAGGCGGGAGGCGAGACACTGGCGCGGCTGGAGAGCGGCGCGCGCGTGGCGGTGGGGGCTTCCGATCTGCCCGCCGGCGCGCCCGGCGTCATCTTCCTGCGGCCCGAGCGGCTGCGCCTGTGCGCGGCTGATGACGCGCTGCCCAACAAGGTGCCGGGTCGTGTCATGGGCGAGATCTATCTCGGCGACGCCTCGCTCTATCGCGTGCGTCTCGGCGACGGGCTGGAGGTGAAGGTGAAGCGCCCCAATCGCGGCTACGGCATGCCGGTGCGCGAAGGCGACGAGATGATGGTGGGATGGCAGCCCGCCGACAGTATCGTGCTGCGGGCCTGAGGCCCGGAAGCCGGGCGCCGCGCGCGTCCGCAAGAGAAGCCCGCAAGAGACACCCGCAAGAGACACCCGCAACAGAAAACCGCGCCGACGAGATCAAAAGACCGGGCGCGCAGACAGCCGGAAAATTCTCATCCAGAGGGGAATGGTCGCATGTCAGTCCAGCAGAAGAACGTGTCCCGGTATCGGCTCGGCATCGCTGCCGCCGTGGCTGCCGGCCTCCTGGTCTCCGGCGCCCCGGCGCTGGCGCAGAGCGCTGGCAACCTCACGGTGCTGTCGTTGGGCGGCAGCTATCAGGAGGCCCAGAGCAAGTTCTGGTTCAAGCCCTTCGCGCAGGCGTCCGGTGTCAATCTCACGGAAGCGGCGGGCTACAATTTCGCCAAGCTGAAGGTGATGATCGAGAGCGGCAACGTGGAAGCCGATGTGGTCGATATCTCCGCCGACACCGCCGACAATCTCGGCCATGCCGGTCTTCTGGAGAAGATCGACTGGTCGAAGATCCCGGCCGATTGCAAGGCCGGCATTCCCGCCGCCGCCAAGCGCGACTATGCCTTCCCCACCATCCAGTGGGCCATGGTGATGGCCTACAACACCAAGACGTTCCCCGAAGGCAAGGCGCCCAAGACCTGGGCCGACTTTTGGAATGTCTCCGCCTTCCCCGGCAAGCGCGCCTCCATCGGCGCCACCCGCCCGCCGGTGGAGCAGGCTGCGTTGGCGATCAATGGGGATCTCGCCAAGCTCTATCCCATCGATCTGGATGCCGCCTTCGCCAAGATCAAGTCGCTGGGCAGCGCCATGGTGTTCGCGGATGGCTATGCGCAGGTGGCGCAGTATCTGGCCGATGGCGAGGCCGACATGGTGGTGATCCCCAACGGCCGCGTGGCGCCGCTGGTGGCGGCCGGCAAGCCGGTGGCCATCAACTGGAACCAGCACCTCACCTTCCCGAACTTCTTCGCCATCCCGAAGGGCGCGCCCAACAAGGACAATGCGATGAAGTTCCTGGCCTTCGTGTGCAAGCCGGAGGTGATGGCCGCCATCGCGCCCGCCACCAATTACGGCCCGATCAACATGGATGCCTATACCTTCATCACCCCGCAGGTGGCGGCGCTGCTGCCGGGCAATCCCAAGACCGCCTCCATGGGCCGGGAGGCCGATGCGGCGTGGCTGGCCAAGTTCCGCGGCGACATCGCCAAGGGCTGGTCCAAAATGGCCATCCGGTGACGGCCATTTGCTGACCGCTGAAGCCTGCCCGCCGGCGCTCATGCCGGCGCGGCGCCCACCCCTGGGAGGATGAGGAATCCGATGACGGACACGACGCTCGCAGCGCGCGCGGCCAGCGCCCCCGGCGTGCCGGTGCGCACCAAGGCGGGCCGGGGCGTCTACCCCTGGCTCGCGCTGCCCGCCATCGGGTTCTATCTCATCTTCTTCGGCTGGCCGCTGGTGCAGATGATGTGGCGCAGCGTCTTTGACGACGGCTTCACCTTCGCCGGCTACTGGGAGTTCTTTTCGCTCCCCATCTATTGGTACGTGCTCGGCTACACCATGGCCATCGGCGTGGTGACGCTGGTGCTCACGCTGGCCATCGGCTACCCGGTGGCCTACTGGCTGGTGCGGCTGGACCGCACCTGGACCGTGGTGCTGATGGCCTTCGTGCTGATCCCGTTCTGGAGCAGCGGCCTCGTGCGCACCTATGCCTGGATCGTCATCCTCGGGCGGCAGGGCGTGGTCAACAACCTGCTGATCCGCCTCGGGATCATCGACCAGCCCTTCGCCTTTCTCGGCACCCACTGGGCGGTCATGGTGGGGCTCACCTATTACCTTCTGCCTTACATGATCCTGTGCCTCTACAGCGTCATGAACAATATCGACCGCAACCTGATGAAGGCGGCGCGCAATCTCGGTGCCTCGCCGTTCCGCGCCTTCCTCACCGTGTTCGTGCCGCTCACCAAGCCGGGCGTGTTCGCGGGCAGCTTCCTCGTCTTCATGCTGGCCATCGGCATGTACATCACGCCCGCTCTGCTGGGCGGGCCGGAGCAGACCACGCTGCCCCTCGTCATTGCGCTGCAGATCAACGAGGCGCTGGACTGGACGCTGGCGGCGGCCCTCTCCATGGTGCTGCTGGCCTTCACCATCATCATCCAGCTGTTCGCGAACCGCTTCGTGGATCTCGACCATATGTGGGGAGGCGCGCGATGAGCGAGCGCACTTTGTCGCCGGGCAACATCGCCCTCTCGGCCTTTTCGGTCATCGTGCTGTTCGTGCTGGTGGCGCCGATCCTCGTGATCGTGCTGGTGTCCTTCACGCCGGGCGATCTGATGCAGTTCCCGCCGCAGGGCTTCTCCCTGCGCTGGTACCAGCGCTATTTCGAGGATCCGCAATGGCAGTCGGCCACCGCGCTCAGCTTCCTGGTAGCGGGGCTCACGGCGGTGTTCTCGCTGGTGCTGGGTTTCCTCACCTCGCTGGCGCTGGTGCGCGGGCGCTTTCCGGGCAAGAACGCGCTGCGCATCTTCCTCATGAGCCCGCTCATCATCCCGAAGATCATCGTCGCGGTGGGGCTCTATTTTCTCTATGTGCGCATGCGCATCCTCGGCACCACCTTCGGGCTGGTGGCGGCGCATACGCTCATCGCCATGCCTTATGTGGTGATGATCCTGTCCGCCGCATTGTTCGGCTTCGACCGGCGGCTGGAATGGGCGGCGCGCAATCTCGGCGCCTCGCCGCTGAAGACGCTCTGGCACGTGACGCTGCCGTTGCTGCGGCCGGCCATCATCTCGGCCGCGCTGTTCGCCTTCATCGCCTCGTTCGACGACATCATCCTCAGCCTGTTCCTCACCAAGCTCTCCGCGCCCACCCTGCCGCGCCAGATCTGGGTGAACGTGCAGCAGGTGATCGATCCCACCATCGCGGCGGTGTCCACCCTGATGACGCTGATCTCGGTGCTGGGCCTGTGGCTGGTGGCGCTGATCCAGCGCATGGCGGCGCGCGGGGCCAGATAGGGACAGGGCAGGGGCGGGCGCTTTGGCCTCACGCGGAAGTTGAATGCACCTGCTAGAATGGTTCAAGGATTCGGGCTCTGACAGGGCCTTCAGGGTTTTCAAAGGGCAAAGCCGGACGGCATGAACGACGAGACGGAACTTCTTCAGGCGGTGCAGCGCGAGCCCGTGGTCAAGCACGTCCATCGCGAGCTGCGGCGCGCCATTCTGCAAGGCCGCTTCCCGCCGGACTCCCGCCTCGTGGAAACATCGCTTGCCAAGACGTTGAACGTCAGCCGTACCCCGGTGCGCGAGGCCATCTCCAAGCTGGAGATCGAGGGCCTGGTGCGGCGGCTGCGCGGTGGCGGCGTGGTGGTGGAGGATACGTCCGCCCGCCTGTCCGAGGTGGTGATCCTGCGGCAGGCGCTGGAAGGGGCGGCGGTGCGCCTTGCCTGCACGCGGGCAAGCGATGCGGAGCTGGACGCCCTTCTGGCCGCCAGCGAGGAAGCCTCGCAGAGCGTGCCCACCGGCAGCGTGCGCCTGCGCTCGGAGCTGGATCGCGAGTTCCATCTGCGCATCGCCCAGATGTCTCACAGCGTGCGGCTGGTGAGCCTGATCGAGGAATTCTACGAATATTCCTACAGCGAGCTGGCCCCCGGCAGCGGGCCGGCCGATCTCGATCTCCTGCAGCACCAGCACATTGCGGTTGCCCGCGCGCTGAAAGCCCGGGACGAGGCCGCCGCCGAGGCCGCCATCCGCACCCATCTCGACACGGTGCTGAAGATCGTGCGCAAGCGCGTGGGCGAATAGGCCCGCTTCCCCTCCCTTTCCGAGCTGAGCTGGCGTTCACCACCCCGTGAGGGCGGTGGCGCGGGAACAAAGCTCGACTGTTGCGCGTTTGGTTCCGTTTCGCCGTGCGGGAGGGGGTATTCCTTTCCGTGCTTCCACCGATCTTTGCTTTGTCCGCCCTGTGCCCGTTCGGCCCCTGGCGCAAACGCATCCCGATGGGGGCTTATGAACCTGCAGCAACAGCCGGATGGCACCGAAGAACCGCTGTTCGAGATCAGCTCTTACGGCCCGCCCTCGCGACCGCGTGGCACCCTGAAGCAGGGGGATGCCTTCGCCGTCTTCGATCTCTATGGCGACATGGGCGTCTCGCCCGGCACGCCGGACGGGCTCTACCATCAGGACACGCGGCATCTGTCGCACTGGTCGCTGAAGATCGAGGGCCGCGAGCCCCTGTTCCTCGGCTCGACCATTCTGGATGGCAATGCGGGCCTCGCGGTCGATCTCACCAATCCCGACGTGATGGTGGATGGGCGCAACCAATTGCCCAAGGACACGCTGCACGTGGTGCGCCTGTTCTTCCTCTGGCAGGAGGCGGCGCATGAGCGCTGCTCGATCCAGAATTACGGCAGCGAGCCGGTGGACGTGGTGTTCACCTATGAATTCGACAATGATTTCATCGATCTGTTCGAGGCGCGCGGGGCCAGGCGCGCCAACCGCGGCACGCTGAAGGAGCCGGTCATCGCGGACGGCCGGGTGCAGCTCGGCTATCGCGGGCTCGACGGGGTGGAGTGCCACACCGAGATCGAGTTCCGCCCCAAGCCCACGCACCTCAGGGCCCGCAGCGCCGAATTCGTGCTCCAGCTGGCGCCGGGCGAGCGCACCTCGCTGTTCGCCACCATCGCCACCAGGGCCAATCCCGAGCGGATGAAGCGGCCCTTCCTCCAGAGCTTCCAGCGCGCCTGCCGCTCCGCACGCACCATCCGCGCGGGCATGGCCGAGGTGGTGACATCCAGCTCGCATGTGAATGATGTGCTGGAACGCTCCGCCGCCGATCTCGGCATGCTGCTAACGCAGACGCCGCAGGGGCTTTATCCCTATGCCGGCATTCCCTGGTACTCCACGACCTTCGGCCGCGACGGCCTGCTGACCGCGCTCAGCATGCTGTGGGCAGACCCGGCCATCGCCAAGGGGGTGCTGCTGCGTCTGGCCGCCTTGCAGGCAAAGAGCATCGATCCCGAGGCGGACGCCGAGCCCGGAAAGATCCTGCACGAGATGCGCGGCGGCGAGATGGCGCGGCTGAAGGAGGTGCCCTTCGCCCTCTATTACGGCAGCGTGGATTCCACGCCCTTGTTCGTGCTGCTGGCGGGGCGCTATTTCGAGCGCACGGGCGACGTGGCGACCTTGCGCACGCTCTGGCCCGCCATCCTCGCCGCGCTGGGCTGGATCAACGGTCCCGGCGACCGGGACAAGGACGGCTTCCTCGAATATTACCGCGCCACCGACACCGGCCTCGCCAATCAGGGCTGGAAGGATTCCTTCGACTCCATCTTCCATGCGGATGGCCGGCTGGCGGAAGGGCCGATCGCTCTGGTGGAGGTGCAGGCCTATGTGCATGCCGCCAAGCTCTCCGTGGCGGTGGCGGCGCAGGCTTTGGGCGAGACGGAACTCTCCGCCCGCCTGCGGTTCGAGGCGGCGACGCTGGCCGAGCGGTTCGAGCAGCATTTCTGGTGCGGTGATATCGGCACCTATGCGGTGGCCCTCGATGGGCAGAAGCGCCCCTGCAAGGTGGCCACCTCCAACCCCGGCCATGCGCTGTTCTCAGGCATCGTGCAGCCGGATCGCGCGGCCTCGGTCATCGGACGGCTGATGGACAAGGACGGCGCGTCGGGCTGGGGCATCCGCACCATGGCGCGGGGCGAGGCGCGCTATAATCCCATGTCCTATCACAACGGCTCCATCTGGCCGCACGACAATGCGGTGGCAGCGCTGGGCATGGCCCAGTACGGCCACACCGATGCGGCGGTGAGCGTGCTGGAAGCCATGCTGGATGCGGGCTGCAGCATGTCGCTGGGACGCCTGCCTGAACTCTATTGCGGCTTCCGCCGCCGCAAGGGGCGGGGGCCGACGCTCTATCCGGTGGCCTGCGCACCGCAGGCCTGGGCGAGCGCCACCGTGTTTGCCTGCGTGCAGGCCTGTCTCGGCATCGATTTCCGGGCCGAGGCGGAGGAGGTGATTTTCCGCCGCCCCCGCCTGCCGCGCAACATCGACGAACTGACCATCCGCAATCTTCGGGTGGGCCGAACCGAACTCGACGTGACCGTGCAGCGCCGTGGCGCGGACGTGTCCGTGGGCGTGGATCGTCGCATCGGCGACGGGCAGGCCATTGTCCTGCTGTGAGGAGCGGCCGTGGGGGGCGGCTCCGCAGCACCAGTCATCAAACGGGGGAGTAATCTCAAGATGAACGCCATCACGCGCGGGCTGCGGCCCGCTGTCCTTGTCCTTGCAGGGGCTTCGTTCGCGGGCGCGGCCCTGATGTCTCCGGTGCTGGCGCAGGCTCCCGCGCCGGAGACGCCGCAACAGGCCACGCCTCCCGCCGCGCCCGCACCGGCACCCGCCAGCCCGCCGGCTCCCGCTCCGGCCGCTCAGGCGCCTGCTGCGTCCCCGCCTGCCGCCAATGCGCCGGCCGCCGCGCCGCCTCCGGCAGCGAGCGCCCAGCCGAACCCGGCGCCCGCACCGCCCCCGGCGAACCCGCCGGCCGCAACGGCGGCACCTGCCGCGCCTCCAGTTCCGACGCCTCCGCAGGCGGCCGAGAACGCCACCGAGACACCCGCCATGGTGATCGAAGGCGGGGCGGCCGATACCCTGCTGGGCAAGCCCGTGCAGAGCGCCAATGGCGAGGATATGGGCCGCATCGTGGATGTGGTGATCGACCGCGCGGGTGTGCTGCGCGCCGTCATCATCGATTTCGGCGGCTTCCTCGGCGTCGGCAGCCGCAAGATCGCCGTGGACTGGCGCGTGCTGCATTTCCCCAAGGATGGCGCCATGGACCGCGTGGTGGCCGAGCTTCAGCGCAACCAACTGCGCTCCGCGCCGGCCTTCAAGGCGGGTGAGCCCATGGTGGTGGTGGGCCGCGCGGAAGGGGCAGGGCCGAGGTCCGCGCCGCCTGCGGCCGCTCAGCCTGCCGCTCCCGCTGCCGCTGCCCCGGCCGCCCCGCAGGCGCCGGCCCAGCCTCCGGTGGCACAGGGTGCGCCTTCCATGCCACCGGCTGCTGCCGGGGCGACCCCGCAGCCGGCTCCGGCTGCTGCGGCACCCGCCAAGCCTGCCGAGGTCAAGCCGGCCGAAGTCAAGCCGCAGGAAGCCACGCCCACGCCGCCGCCGGCCGCTGCTTCGGCGCCTGCGCCAGCGCCCGCCGCCGCGACTCCGCCGCAGGGGGCACCGCCGCCTGCGCCACCCGCCGATGCTGCGCCGAAGAACTGACCTGCATCAGCCCCAGACGGAGGAGGAACGGCCGACCGTGTCCGCGCCGGAACAGAACCCGCGTCCCCAGATGACGCCCTCGGCCGATCCGCCTGCGGCCGAACCGTCCCTGCGCAGCCGCCGGGGGCTGGACTGGTTCGTGTTCTGCGTGGCGGACATCCAGACCGGCTTCGGCCCGTTCGTGGCGGTGTTCCTCACCACCCAGAAATGGACCCAGCTCGACATCGGGCTGGTGCTCACCATCAGCGGCCTCGTCAGCCTCGTGGGCCAGATCCCCATCGGCGCCATGGTGGACCGGGTGCGCTCCATCCGCCGCACGGCCATCTTCGCGCTGCTGGCCATCGGGCTCAGCGCCATATTGTTCGCGGGCTGGCCGGACTTCGCGGTGGTGATGGGCTCGCGCATCCTGCATGCGGCGGCCAGCTGCGTGCTGGGCCTGTGCCTCGTCTCCATGAGCCTCGGCCTCGTGGGGGCAGGGGGCATGAGCGCGCGGCTCGGCCGCAATGCCGCCTTCGCCTCGGCGGGCACGGGCGTGGCCGCACTGACCATGGGCGCGCTCGGCTATTACGTCTCCAGCCAGGCGGTGTTCTTCATGGCGGCGGCCCTCGTCGCCCCGGCGCTTTATGCGCTGACCTGCATCGATGCGCGGGAAATCCGCCTGCCAGCGCGGGACGAGGCGGCGGACAAGCGCGGCTGGCGGGAGACGCTGCGCGGCGTGCTGGGGCTGGCGAAGAACCGGCCGCTGCTGATCTTCTGCGCCTGCGTGGTGCTGTTTCACCTCGCCAATGCGGCCATGCTGCCGCTGGCTGCCAGCATGCTGACCCTGCGTTCCTCGCAGGCGGCCACCGTCATGGTGGCGGCGGCGATGGTGGTGCCGCAATTCACCGTCACCGTGCTCTCGCCGCTGGTGGGCATCGCCGCCCAGAAATTCGGGCGGCGGCCGCTGCTGATCATCGGCTTTGCAGCGCTGGCGGTGCGCGGTGTGTGCTTCGCCTGGACCTCCGAGCCCTATCTGCTGGTGGCAATCCAGGTTCTGGACGGCGTGTCCGCCGCCGTGCTGGGCGTGCTGGTGCCGCTCACGGTGTCCGATCTGGCGCGGGGCAGCCATTTCAATCTGGCGCAGGGCACGGTGGGCTGCGCCATGGGCATCGGCGCCTCCATCTCCACGGTGCTCAGCGGCTATGTGGCGGACAGCATGGGGGCCTATTCGGCCTTCGTGACGCTGGCCTGCGTGGCGGGCGTGGGCCTGGTCGTGGTGGCGCTGGTGATGCCTGAGACGCGCCCCGGGCCGGAGCGGGGATAGCCGCAAGCCAGAACGGAGCAATAAAAGAGGCGGCCGGGATATCCCGGCCGCCTGTCTTTTTTTGCGTGCCCGCGTGGGTGGCCCGCCTTAGCGGGCGGCCACCAGATGCGGGCGCATGCGGCCGCTGTCGGCGAGGCGGCGGTAGAGGCCGAGATACTGCTCGGCCATGCGCCGGGCACTGAACCGCTCCTCGAAGCGGCGGCGGATGTTTTCGCGGGAAAGCTGGGGCAGGTCGCGCACGGCGCCGGCCGCACTGATCTCATCCTCCACCACGAAGCCGGTGACGCCGTTCTCCACCACCTCCGGTACGGAGCCGCGATTGTAGGCAATGACCGGGGTGCCGCAGGCCATGGCTTCGATCATGACGAGGCCGAAGGGCTCGGGCCAGTCGATGGGCACCAGCAAAGCGTGGGCGCCGGACAGGAAGTCCGACTTCTGGTGATCCCCGATCTCGCCGATGAACTCGACGCCCTCGCCGCCGATGAGCGGACGGATCTGCTCCTCGAAATAATCCTCGTCGGCGCGGTCGATCTTGGCCGCCACCTTCAGCTTCATGCCGCAGCGCTGGGCGATGCGGATGGCGCGGTCGAGCCGCTTCTCCGGCGAGATGCGGCCGAGGAAGGCAAGATAGCTCTGCTCGGTCTGCTTCGGTTCCAGCAGGCCGGCGGGCAGGCCGTGATGCACGGTTTCCACCCAGTTGGCCATGGGCACCGGACGGCGCTGGGAATCCGAGATGGAGACCACCGGAATGTCCGAGAAGGTCTGGAACAGTGGCTGGTGCTCGGGCAGGTCGAGGCGTCCGTGCAGCGTTGTCACAAAGGGGGTGGATTGGCGCGACATCAGCGAAAACGGATAGTAATCCATATGGAAATGCATGATGTCGAACTCGCCGGCCCGGCGGTACACTTGCTCCACCATGGCCATATGCAGCGCGTTGGGATCGCGCACCGTACCGTCTAACCGCAGGGCGCGGGGCCACATGGCCTCGAGCTTTGCAGACGTTACGGAATCTCCGCTGGCGAACAGGGTGACTTCATGGCCGAGAGCCACGAGTTCCTCCGTCAACCAGGACACAACACGTTCGGTGCCCCCGTACAGCGTAGGCGGCACGGCTTCGGTCAGCGGGGCGATCTGTGCGATTTTCATGAAACGAAAGCCCTTCGTCATAGTTAAGTTGACGGCCAGCCGATAACGGTCAGACTGGATCGGAGTAGGCCAACCGATCTTGACAACAAGCACGGAAGGCAGGCCTTGTATCGCAATGCAGCATCCGCCCAATTGTTCCCGCGAAGCTCACGAATGACGCGGGATACCGCAAAAACAGCTCCGGCTACCTCCAAAGACCTTACGAGGTTCGCGGATAGACCGATGGCTTTTCTATGGCATTACGTGCAGGGGCGGCCGATTTCCCACGCGGTCATCCTGATCGCGGTGCTGGGCGCTGTCGGCTTCTCCGTGAGCACGCAGTATGGCGTGAAGTTCCTTGTCGATACGCTGTCCGGCCAGCCGGGAGCGGGGCCCAGCCCGTGGATCGCCTTTGCAATGCTGGTGTCGTTCGTCGCCGCCGACAATCTGCTCTGGCGGGTGGCGAGCTGGACCGCGAGCTATTCCTTCGTCAACGTGACGGGTGATCTGCGCTCGGACCTGTTCCGGCACCTCACGGGCCATGCGCCCAGCTATTTCGCCGACCGGCTGCCCGGCGTATTGACCAGCCGCATAACAGCGACTTCGAACGCCGCCTTCCAGATCGAGAACATGTTCGTCTGGAACGTGCTGCCGCCCTGCGTCGCCACCTTCGGCGCCATCCTCTATCTGTCCATGGTCAGCGTCACCATGGCGGCGGTGCTGGTGGTGATCGCCGCTCTGGTGATGTGGGTGATGTTCCGCATCGCCGCCGCCGGCCGTCCGCTGCACCATGCCTTCGCCGACAAGGCCGCCGCCGTGGATGGCGAGATGGTGGACGTGATCGGCAATATGGCGCTGGTGCGCGCCTTCGGCGGCATCGCCCGCGAGCATTCGCGCTTCGATACCACGGTGGGCCACGAGATGACCGCCCGCCGCCGCAGCCTGCTCTATCTGGAAAAGCTGCGCCTCATCCATGCCCTCGTGGTGGTGGTGATGACGCTGGCGCTGCTGGCTTGGGCGATCACGCTCTGGCAGGCGGGGAAGGCCAGCGCGGGCGATGTGGTGCTGGTCTGCACACTGGGCCTCTCCGTGCTCTCGGCCACCCGCGACCTCGCGGTGGCGCTGGTGGACGTGACCCAGCACATGGCCCGCCTCTCCGAGGCCGTCTCCACCCTGCTGTCGCCGCACGAACTGCGCGACCATCCGGACGCTTCGGTGCTGAAGACCAATGGCGCACGCGTCACCTTCGAGAACGTCTCCTTCCGCTATCCGGCGGGCAAGCACGTGTTCGAGGGGCTGAGCGTCGATATCAAGGCGGGCGAGCGGGTGGGGCTCGTCGGCCCCTCCGGCGGCGGCAAGTCCACATTGGTGGCGCTGCTTCAGCGCTTCTATGCGGTGAAGAGCGGGCGCATCCTCATCGACGGGCACGACATCGCGCGCGCCACCGACGAGAGCCTGCGCCATGCCATCGCCGTGGTGCCGCAGGACACCGCGCTGCTCAACCGCACGCTGATGGAGAACATCCGCTACGGCCGCCCGGCCGCCACCGACGAGGAAGTGTGGGAGGCCGCCATCGCCGCCCGCTGCCGCCCCTTCATCGAGGCCCTGCCGGAGGGGCTGGAGACGGTGGTGGGCGATCGCGGCGTGAAGCTGTCGGGTGGCCAGCGCCAGCGCATCGCCATCGCCCGCGCCTTTCTGAAGAACGCGCCTCTCCTCATTCTGGACGAGGCCACCTCGGCGCTCGACACCGAGTCCGAGGAGATGATCCGGCAGGCGCTGGAAAGCCTGATGGCGGGACGCACTGTCATCACCATCGCCCACCGCCTTTCCACCCTGCGCAACTTCGACCGCATTCTGGTTCTGAAGGGCGGGCAGGTGGTGGAGGACGGCCCGCCGGCCGAACTGCTCAGCCGCGCGGGCGTCTATCGCGAGATGGTGGACCGCCAGCGCGGCGGGCTGGAGCAGATGGCGGCGGTGTGAGGTCCGATCGGGTCATCCGGCACGCGCCATGGCAGCGTGCCGGATGAGCGCTTCGCGTGTGAAGTGCCTTGGACCTGCGGCTAGCTCGGACCAGTGGCCTTGTTGCAATGTGCGGCGAGGCTCTGGACGGCTTCGAGCGCCCCCTTCGCGGTGAAGCTGGTCTCGTGGACGATCTTGCCGTTCACCCCGATCGATACGGCAATGCGTGATTGCGCGCCCATGAGCGCCTTGAGCGTATCCAGGGTGAGCGGTGAATTGGTCATCGAGTGACCTTTGCGATATTTCTCGCCGGCCGTGATGTTGGTCCATTCCTGAAGAATGGGGCCGCCATCAACACGGATGTTCAGCTTCGGAAACGAGAAGTTGAAGGTGTTCGCCGCCTTCGCGCTGACGTTCTGGGGGAACGCGAAAGACAGCATTCTTTTCGTGCCCTTGCATCGCACGGCGAGGGCGTAGCCGTCATTTTCGACCACGGCCATATAAACGCTGTCCTGAAATTCGCTGTTCTGTGCCTTGATCGTCCAATCCGCCGATGCGCTGAATGTAAATGCAAGCAATATAATAAAAGAAAGACCCGTACGGATCATGGCTCCCTCCCTTTGCCGGGAGGAAGCCTAGCCGTTTGTCGTCAGATCTTTCCAGCAGGAATATTCCGGGCGCGTCCCCAAGGTTTCAGGCGGCGGGCGCCTTTGCAGTCAGCGCCGTAGCCAGAGCGGCCTTCTTGGCGCGGGCCTGTTCCATCAGCCAGCTCTGGTCGGAGCCGCAGATGAAGGCGCTGTAGCCTTCCGCCGCCCGCTCCGGGATTTCCGCCGTGCCCGGCACGAACAGGCCGGCCGTGGTGCCCGCCGCCCGGCAGGCCCGGCCCACGGCCTTCACCGCCGCACCCACCCGCGCATCCCCGGTGCCGGAGGCGCCCAGCGACAAGGCGAGATCCGCACGGCCCACGAACAGGCAGTCCACGCCGGGAACGGCGGCGATCTCGTCCAGCCGGTCCAGCGCCTCGGCATCCTCGATCTGGCACCAGACCGAGGTCTCGCCATCGGCCGCCGCCAGATAGGCCTCTGCCCCGCGCGTGCCGTAGCCGCCGGCGCGGTGGGAGGGCGAGAAGCCGCGCCGCCCGGCGTATTTGGCCGCCACCACCGCTGCGCGCGCCTCATCCGCCGAGCGCACATGGGGCACCACGATGCCGGTGGCACCCATATCGAGGCAGGCGGCGATGGGGGCGGGGTCGAGCCCCGCCACGCGCACCAGAACAGGAAGGTTGCCGGCGCGGCCGGCCAGGATCATGCGGTCCAGTTCGCCGGGAGAGAAGGGGGCGTGCTCGGCGTCGATGACCACGCAGTCGAGCCCGCCCAGTGCGAGGATCTCCACGCTCTGGTAGGAGGCGGATTTCACGAAGGTGCCGAGCAGCGGCTCAGCAAGGCGTGCGCGGAAGGGGATCATTCAGGCGGCTCCCTTCTGGGTGGCTGCGTCCTGCGCGCGCAGTTCGGTCTTCACCACCTTGCCGTAATTGTTCTTGGGCAGGCTTTCCACGAACACATAATGCTTCGGCCGCTTGAAGCGGGCGATGCGCGAGAGGCAGAGTGCATCCAGCTCCGGCGGCGGGGCTGCGCCCACCACATAGGCGACCACGATCTCCCCCCATTCCGGATCGGGCCGGCCGATCACCGACACCTCGCGCACGCCGGAATGGGTGAGCAGCACCTCCTCCACCTCGCGCGGATAGATGTTGGTGCCGCCCGAGATGATCATGTCCTTCGAGCGGTCCTTCAGGGTGAGGTAGCCGCTTCCGTTCATGGCGCCCACGTCGCCGGTGTAGAGCCAGCCGTCCTTGAGCGCGCGGGCGGTGGCGTCGGGGTCGTTCCAGTAGCCGGGCATGACGGTGGGGCCACGGCAGATGATCTCGCCGGTCTCGCCCGTCGCCACGGGCCGCCCCTCGCCATCCACGAGGCGCACATCGAGCATGGCGAAGGGGCGGCCGACAGAGCCGAGCTTTTCCCGCCAGTCGGGCGCGGTGCGGTCGGAAATATCCTCGCGGCCGAGCGTGGTGATGGTCATGGGCGTCTCGCCCTGGCCGTAGATCTGCACGAGATGATCACCGAACACGTCCAGCGCGGCGATGGTGTCCTCCACATACATGGGCCCGCCGCCATAGACGATGGAGCGCAGGCGGGAGGGATCGAAACTGACCCCCGAGGCCACCAGCCGCTTCACCATGGTGGGGGCGGCGAACAGCGAGGTACGGCCCCAGTGGGCGGCAAGGCCGAGCATTTCGTCGGGTTCGAAGGCCGCGCTCTCCGGCACCACGCTCACACCCCGGCGCATCACATGGGCCATGAGATAGAGGCCGGAGCCGTGGCTCATGGGCGCGCCGTGATAGAGCACGTCGCCGGGCGAGATGGGGTCCACCTCGGCCGCATAGGCATAGGACATGGCGGCGAGATTGGCGTGGGAGAGCAGGGCCCCCTTGGGCCGCCCGGTGGTGCCGGAGGTGTAGAACAGCCACGCCAGATCCGTGTCGGCACGCGGCGTCAGGGGCAAGGGATCGGCTGCGAACAGCTTTTCGTAGTCCGCCCCGCCGATGCGGACGGCGTGTTTCAGGCTGTCCGGCGCGAAGGGGGCAATGGCACCCTCCACATCGCCCGAGACGAAGGCGACGGACGCCCCCGAATGCTCAAGGATATAGCCGAACTCCGAGCCGTGCAGCTTGGCGTTGACCGGCACGGCGGCGGCCCCGGCCATCCAGATGCCGTACAGGATTTCCAGATACTGCGGCAGGTTCTTGGCGATGATCGCCACCCGCCCGCCCTCCGGCACCCCCAACGGCCCCCGCAGCGCGGCGGCGAGGCGGGCGGCGCGTTCGGCAAGCTGGCCATAGGTCTGGTGGATGGCGGTGCCGGTGCCGACAGCAGTCGCCTGCGGGCATTCCCGGCCCGCGCGGTCCAGCCACAGCGCGAGGTTCATGGTGTCATCTCCCTGTGCGCGGTCTGTCGCCGCTTCAGAGGCTGTTTGATAATTCGGATGGACTTCTACGTCCGGTGTCCATCACTTCTCTTCCCCGGTCTTGCCTGCCCGCAACCGGCTCCCTCTCCCGCTTGCGGGGGAGGGGTGGGCAGGGGGAAGGACGCAACGCCCCTGCCCAAACGGGTGCTCAGGCGTATTCGGGCCGGCGGGGGGTGAAGACGTCAAGGTTGATCACAGGCTCATCGCCCACGACCTCGCCCCAGTGGCGGACGTTGGGCGGAATGACGATGACGCCGCCGGGACCCACCAGATGCTCATCCTCGCCCACGAAGAAGCGGATGGTGCCGGAGACGATATAGGCGATCTGCTCGTTGGGATGGCTGTGCGGCACCGGCTCGTGGCCGGGCATCAGGCGATGCAGGGCCAGCGTCGCGCCGTCGCCCGACACCGCCTTGCGCTCCACGCCCTGGCGCACCGGGGTCCACTCCATCGCGTCCCAGTTGATCTTGGTGATGTCCATGGAAGAAATCCTTGTGAGAAGAGCTATTTGGTCGCCGCGCCCAGGAGGCCGGAAGGGCGGATGAAGAGGAACAGCAGCAGCACCGAGAGCGCGGCCACCGTCTTCCAGCCCGCGCCGAAGCCGAGGATGGCCAGCGACTGCACGAGGCCCAGCATGAGCCCGCCCAGAAAGGCGCCGAACGGCCGGCCGAAGCCGCCCACGATGGCGGCGATGAAGCCGGAGATGGCGAACGGCACGCCCACGTTGAAGGCGGTGTACTGGGTGGGGGTAATCAGGATGCCGGCCATGGCGCCGAGCCCCGCGCTGATGGCGAAGGCCGCCGCCAGCATGCGCGAGACCGGGATGCCCTGAAGGGCGGCCGCCTCGCGATTGATGGCGCAGGCCCGCATGGCCTTGCCGGTGCGCGTGAGGCGGAAGAAGGCGGCGAGCGCCCCCACGGCCAGCAGCGAGGCGCCGACGATCCAGAGCAACTGGAAGCTCACCGCCACGCCGCCGATCTGGAGTGGCGGCAGATCGGTGAACACCGGCAGCGTCTTCGGCTGGTCGCCGCCCACGATGAGGGTGAGGCGCTCGATGACGATCTGCGCCGCCAGCGTGGCGAGGATCATGGTGAACATGGTGGCCTTGCGGTCCCACAGGGGCCGCACCACCACGCGCTCCAGCACCACGCCCAGCAGCGCCACGACTGCGATGGCGATGAGGGCCGCTGGCAGCAGCGGCAGGCCGTAGCGTTGCAGCAGGCCGTGGGTGATCATGCCGCCCAGCATCACGAACGCCCCTTGCGCGAAGTTCACGATGCCGGAGGCATTGTAGATGACGCAGAAGCCGATGCCGATGAGGCCGTAGACGCAGCCGATACCGAGCCCGGAGACCAGCACCTGCGGGATATAGGAGAAATCAGCCATTCAGTTTCTCCTGTTCAGCGGCTTTCGCCGTCGCGGCGCTGCCGAGATAGGCGGCGATCACCGCCGGATTGACCCGCACCTCGGCCGGCGTGCCCTCGGCGATCTTGCGGCCGAAATCCACCACCACCACGCGGTCGGCGGTGTTCATCACCAGCGTCATGTCGTGCTCGATCAGCAGCACGGTGGTGCCATTGTCGGCGATGCGGCGGATGATGCGGGAGAGGGCTTCGCTCTCCTCGCCGTTCAGCCCTGCCGCCGGCTCGTCCAGCAGCACCAGGCGCGGATCGGCGGCAAGGGCGCGGGCCATCTCCAGCAGGCGCTGCTGACCATAGGAGAGGCCGGAAGCGTCCGCATCCGCCTTGTGCTGAAGGCCCACGAAGGACAGCAGATCGCGGGCGCGCGCCTCCACCTCGCGCTCTTCCCTGCGCGCGGCGGGCGTGTGCAGGAAGGCGGAAAACAGGCCGGCCTTCGTGTGCAGGTGGCGGCCCACCTTCACATTCTCCAGCGTCGAGAGATCCTCGAACAGCTTCACCAGCTGGAAGGTGCGCACCAGCCCGCGCGCGGAGATCTTCTCCGGGGCGAGGCCGGTGATGTCCTGCCCATCGAACAGCACCCGCCCGTCCGTGGGGGTGAGGAAGCCGGACACGAGGCTGAACAAGGTGGTCTTGCCCGCGCCATTGGGGCCGATCACGGCGGTGACGCCGGCCTCGGGCACGGTGAAGCTCACATTGTCCACGGCCACCAGCCCGCCGAAGCGCTTGGTGACGTTTTCCAGCACCAGCCGGGTCATGGGCGCCTCCGATGGCTGAACAGCGCGGACAGGCCCTTCGGGGCATAGATCAGCATCAGGATCAGCGCCGCGCCATAGGCGAGGTCCTGATATTCCTTGAAGCCGCGAAAGGTCTCCGGCAACAGGGAGATGATGAGCGCGCCCACAACAGGGCCGGCGATGGTGCCGATGCCGCCCACATAGAGCATGGTGAAGGTGAGGATCACCATGTGCAGGCCAAACACCTCCGGGCTGACGAAGCCCACCACATGCACGAACAGCGAGCCGGCCAGCGAGGCCAGCGCCGCCGAGAGCAGGAAGGCGAGAAGCTTGTAGCGGGCGACCGCGATGCCCAGCGCCCGCGCCGCCTCCTCGCTGCCGGCCACCGCCGAAAGCGCCCGGCCCATGCGCGAGCGCTTGAGGCGGGCAGAGAGGAAGGTCGCCGCCGCCACCACGCTCGCCAGCATGATGAGCTGGCCGCGATCGGAGGTGATCTCGAAGCCGAAGGCACCCATGGGCGGGATGCCGGAGAGGCCCATGTAGCCCTGCGTCACCGAGGTCCACTCGACGGTGATCTCCTGCACAATGAGGCCGATGGCCAGCGTGCCCATGGCCAGATAATGGCCCTTCAGGCGCAGCGTCGGCCAGCCGATGAGGCCGGCGATGACGAGGGCCGCCGCCATGCCCACGCCCATGGCGGGCAGGGGTGTCCACTCATAGGTGGCTGTGAGCACGGCCGAGGTGTAGCCGCCGATGGCGGCGAAGGCGTTCTGGCCGAACGACACCTGATTGGCGAAGCCCATGAACAGGTTGAGGCCGATCACGAACACCGCGTAGATGAGCGCGAAGCCGACCACGGTGGCGGGATAGCCGCCCACCGCGATGGCATAGCCCACCACCGCCGCCGCGAAGCCATAGGGCAGCACGGTGCGCCACGACAGCCGGGGGCGGTGCGCCGTTTCAGGCGAAGTAATGCTGAGCGAGCTCGTCATAGGATGTGATCTCGCGTGGATCGAGGGTGGCGACGATCCGGCCCACCGAAAGCAGGTAGGCGCGGTTGGCGAGTTCCAGCGCCAGCGGCGCCTTCTGTTCCACCAGAATGATGGAGAGCCCCTCGCCATTCAGCGTGCCGAGGGTGGCGAGGATCTCCTCGGTGACGCGGGGGGCGAGGCCCAGCGAGGGCTCGTCCAGCAGCAGCACCTGCGGCCCGGCCATGAGCGCGCGGCCGATGGCCAGCATCTGCTGCTCGCCCCCGGACATGGATCCCGCCACCTGCGTCAGCCGCTCCTTCAGGCGCGGGAACAGCGTCATCACCCGCTCGCGGCGGCGGGCGAACTCGGCCCGGTCACGCAGGCGATAGGCGCCGAGTTCCAGATTCTCCGCGACGCTCATGGGACCGAAGATGCCGCGCCCCTCCGGCACCAGAACGACACCGCGGGACGCGACCGCCACCGGATTCTGCCGGGGGAGGGGCGTTCCGCGCAGGCTGACCGTGCCGGAATTGCTCACGAGGCCGAGGATGGCGCGCAGCAGGGTGGATTTGCCCGCGCCGTTCGGCCCCAGCACCGCCACCAGCTCGCCCTCGGCCACGTGCAGGTCGATGGGATGGAGCGCCTCCACATGGCCGTAGCGCGCCGCAAGGGCGCGCGCCTCCAGCACCGGGGCGGTGCCGGAGGTGGCATCAGGCAAGGCGTGGACGACGCTCATTGCACCACCTTGATCTTGCCATCCACGATGGTGGCGATGAGGAAGGGATTCTCGGTGATGCCCTGATGCACCTCGGGCGAGAAATTGTAGATGCCCGTGGTGCCCTGGAAGCCGGTGATGCCCTCATAGGCATTGCGCACCGCCTCGCCCTCGAACGACTTGCCCTTCTCGATGGCGGCGACCGTCAGCATCAGCCCGTCCCAGCCGCGCGAAGCCCAGTTGGGGTCGCGATCGCCATACTTGGCCTTCCAGGGGCCGAGGAACTTGCCGATCTCGGCCTTCAGCGGGCTCTCGGGGATGGCGTCATAGACCTGCGAGGGCGCGGCAACGAACAGGAACTTGTCGCCCAGCACCTCGGCCACCGGCTTGAAGACGGCGATGTCCTCAAGGCTGGTGAGCAGCAGCATATCGGCACCGAGCTGCTTGATGTTCTTGGCGGCGGTGAGCGTGGAGCCGCCAAGGCCGATCTTCAGGATGGCGCCGGCCCCGGCCGAGCGCATCTTGCTGATCTGCACCGACAGGTCGGCATCATCCTGCTTGTACTGCTCGATGCCCACCACCTCGATGCCGTACTTGGCGGCGATCTTCTCGGCCACGCTCTTCTGGAGGTTGGCGTAGGGGGTGGGATCGTGCAGCACGCCCACCTTGCGGATCTGCGTCTTGTCGCGCAGATATTCGAGCCGCTTCTCCACCTCGAAGCCGGCGGGCGGCAAAGTGGAGAAGGCCCATTTCAGCTGGGCATCCTGCTGCGGCAGGATGGAGCACAGCATCATGGGCACCTTGGCGCGCACCAGCAGGCCGGCGGCGGCGAAATTGCCCGCCGAGACGCAGCCTGAGACGAACACCTGCGCGCCATCGGACGACAGCATCTTGCGATAGACGGTGACGGCTTCCTGCGGTTCGGAGCGGTTGTCCTCCACGATCACCTGGATCTTGCGGCCCATCACGCCGCCGCGGGCGTTCACCGTCTCGGCGGCCAGCTCCACGCCATCGCGCCAGGCGCGATCGACGGTGGCGGCATAGCCGGTGAGGCCGGCGGAAATGCCCACCTTGTAGGTCTCCTGCGCGCTGGCGGGCGCGGCGAGGATCGTGGATGCGGCCAGCAGGGTCGCTGCGGCGAGGGTGCGAAAAGTCACGGCGTCCTCCCTGTCATTCTTGTTATGGATGGCGGCGTGGCCCGGCTGTCTGGCGTCCGGGCCACGGCCTCTTGTCGGGTCGTGTCAGGCGGCGGTGCCGAAGCCGCCGCCGCCGGGGGTGTCCAGCACCACCACGTCGCCGGCCTGCATGGTGAGCTTCTTGGCCTCGCTCACCGGCTTGCCATTGACGAGGAAGCGCCCCGCAGCGCCCGGCGCGCCACCGGCAATGCCGTCCGGGCCGTTTTCCAGCCGGCTCGGCACCGCGTTGAGCAGCCACGGATAATCGGTGCGCATGTGGAACTGGATGGACTGGCCGTCGCCGCCCCGCGTGCGCCCCGCGCCACCGGAGCCGCGCCGCAGCTCCTTGCGGTCGAACACGATGGGCATGGCCGCTTCCAGGATCTCGATCGGCACCGCCGCGACGCCGGTGGGATAGCAGGTGGCGCTGGGGCCGTGCTTTTCCGCCCGCGCGCCCATGCCGCCGGAATAGTTGAACATGGAGGAGGTGAAGGGCCGCCCGTCCGCCTGCCGGCCCTGGATCTGGATGGTCCACACCGCGCCCGAGCCTTCCGCCAGCACGCGCTCCGGCATCACCTGATGCAGGGCTTTGAGGATCGGCATGGGCACATACATGCCCACCACATGGCGGGCGTTCACCGGGGCCGGATAGGCGCAGTTGATGATCGAGCCTTCCGGCGCCTGGATCACGATGGGCGCCAGCGAGCCGGTGTTGTTCGGCAGGTCCGGATTGAGGCAGGAGCGGATGGCGAAGGTGGAATAGGCGTGGGTGTAGTTCAGCACCACATTGATGCCGGTGGCCGTCTGCGGGGATGAGCCGGTGAAGTCCACGGTGATGGTGCCGGTGTCCGCATCCACGGTGACGGCGGTCTTCAGGGTGATGATCTCGCCGCCGGGCACGTCGAACTGGCTCTCGCCATGATAGGTGCCGGGCTTCAGCTTGCGGATGGCGTTGCGGGTGGCATCCTCCGAGCGCTGGATGATCTCGTCCGAGAGCTGCTCGATGTCTTCAAGCCCGGCGCGCTCGCACAAGGCGATGAGATGCTCGGCCGCCGCCTGCCCGGAGGACACCTGCGCCGAGAGATCACCGAACACCGCATCCGGGGTGCGCACGTTGCGCCGGATCATGGTGTGCAGCACCTCCACCGGCTGGCCCTTCTCATAGAGCTTCAGCGGCGGGATCCACAGCCCTTCCTCATGCACGTCCCGCGCGCCCGCACCGATGCCGTAGCCGCCGATGTCGGTGTGGTGGATGGTGGATCCGATATAGGCGATCAGCCGCTCACCGTTGAAGATCGGGGTGAGGATGGTGATGTCGAAGAAATGGCCTGCCGACAGCCAGGGGTCATTGGTGATCAGCACGTCACCGGGGGCGCACCTGCCCTCGAATTCGCGCACCAGATGGGCGCCGGCGAACGCCAGCGAATTGATGTGGCCGGGGGTGCCGGTGTTGGCCTGTGCCACCATGCGGCCGCGCAGGTCGAACAGGGCGCAGGCGAGGTCGCCCGCCTCGCGCACGATGGGGCTGAAGGCGATGCGCTGGAGGGCTTTCGCCCGCTCCGTCACCACGCCGATCAGGTTGGACCACAGGATTTCCAGCTCAACGCCGTCCATTTTGAGTTCAGACATGACGCAATTCCTCAATTCTTGGTGGCGACGATGCAGCCGAAGCGGTCGATGGTGGCGGTCCAGCCGGGCGGGATGGCGGTGGTGGTCTCGCGCTCCTCGATGATGGCCGGGCCGGCGACGCTCTGGCCCACCGCCAGCGTCATGCGCTCATAGACGGCGGCGTCCTGATCATCTTCCCAGGCATGCACCTTGCGGAAACCCTTCGGCGTGCCGGGGGCCTGCGAGGCGCGCATGGTGGCGTGGAAGGGCACCACCGGGCCGCGCGCGGTCACGCGCCAGGTCACGATCTCCATGGGGACGTGGGAGGGGTTCACGCCATAGAGGTGATGGTAGGCGGCCGCGAACAGATCGCCGATGGCGGCGGTGTCGCGGGCGATGCGCGGATCGGCCTCGAAGGTCACGGTCACTTCGTGCTGCTGCCCGAAATAGCGCATGTCGGCGCCGATCAGGATGGTGACGTCGGCAGCCGCGCAGCCGGCCTCGCGCAGGGCGGCGCGGCCCTCGGCTTCCAGATCGCCGAGGATGCGGGTCACGCGGTCCCAGTCGAGATCATCGAGGCTGGTGAGGTCGGAGCGCACGAGATCGAGGCGCACCGGCGTCACCAGCGTGCCGAAGGCGGACAGGACGCTGGACTGCGGCGGCACGATCATGGCCGTGCTTTGCAGCAGCTCGGCGACGCCGCAGGCATGCAGCGGGCCGGCGCCGCCGAAGGCGAACAGGGGCAGGCCGCGATAATCCACGCCGCGATCGGTGGCATGGGTGCGGGCGGCGGAGGCCATGGCCTCGGTGACGATGCGATAGATGCCGCGCGCGGCCTGCACGCTGGACACCTTCAGGTCCGCGCCCAGTTTGCCCATGGCGGTGCCGGCGGCCGCCAGATCCAGCGGCATGTCGCCGCCGAGGAAGTTATCCGCATCGATGAGGCCGAGCACGAGGTCGGCGTCGGTGACGGTGGCGTTCTTGCCGCCGCGTCCGTAGCAGGCCGGTCCCGGATTGGAGCCGGCGCTCTCCGGGCCGACCTTCAGGAGGCCGAGATCGTCCACATGGGCGATGGAGCCGCCGCCGGCGCCGATCTCGATCAGGTCGATGGAGGGCACGGTGACGGGCAGGCCGGAGCCTTCCTTGAAGCGATAGCGGCGATCCACCTCGAACAGGCCGGTGACGAGGGGGGTGCGGTTCTCGATCAGGCACGCCTTGGCGGTGGTGCCGCCCATGTCGAAGCTCATGAGCCGGTCGATGCCCAGCATCTCGGCATAATGGCAGGCGGCGAGCGCGCCCGCGGCCGGTCCGCTCTCGATCATGCGCACGGGATTACGCCCGGCGGTCTCCGCGCCCACCACGCCGCCGGAGGAGAGCATGATAAGCGGGGTGTTGGCGAAGCCCTCGTCGCGCAGGCGCTCGGAGAGGCGGCGCAGATAGGGTTGCGAGATGGGCATGGCGTAGGCGTTCACCGTGGCGGTGGAGGCGCGCTGGTATTCGCGGATCTGCGGCGCTACGTCGGACGAGGTGCAGATGAAGGTGTCGTTGAGCAGGCGCTGCAGCTCGGTCGCCACCTTGGTCTCGTTGGTGCCGTTGGCGAAGGAATTGAGGAAGCAGATGGCCACCGCCTTCGCGCCGGAGGTGCGAATGGCCTCCGCCAGCGTGGCGATGTCGGCGTCGGTGGGGCTTTCGAGCACGGTGCCGTCCGCCAGCACGCGCTCCTTGATGCCGAAGGTCAGGTCGGAGGAGACCAGCGGCTCGGGGAATTCGATCTGCGGATCGTACATGTCGTAGCGGTGCTCGTTGCGGATGGCGAGCACATCGCGAAAACCGTCCGTGACCACGAGGGCGGTGGGAAAGCCCTTGCGCTCGATGAGCGCGTTGGTGACGACGGTGGTGGCATGCACCACCACGCCATTCACGTCGTCGGCGGAAACGCCGGCCTTGTGCAGCACCTGATCAACGCCGCGGAAGAAGCCTTCCAGCAGGTCGTGATGGGTGGTGAGCGTCTTGTCCACCTGCAGGCGCCCGTCGGAATGGCGCAGCACGATGTCGGTGAAGGTTCCGCCGATGTCGACGGCCAGCGAATAGGTCATGGGTCAGCTTCTCCATCCGAGGCTGCGGGAGATACGGCCGGCGGCGCCGGTCACTTCCGAAACCTGCGCGTCTTCGGGATCGGGGGGGATGAACTGCGTGGCGCCGACGATGGCGAGCGAGCCGACCAGCGCGCCGCGATGGTCGAACACCGGGGCGGCCACGGTGTTGACGCCGGTGATCACTTCGTCCGGCGCGGTGGCCCAGCCGCGGGCCTTCACCTCGGCGATGGCGGCGGTGAGCGCCTCCGGGGTGGAGAGGGTGCGCGGGGTCCAGCTCTTCAGCGGGGCGGCCAGCACCCGCTCGGCCAGTTCCGTGGGGCCGAAGGCCAGCCACACCTTGCCATGGGCGCTGGCGTGGAAATCGAGCCTTGTGCCGGGGCGGGTGGCGAATTCGATGAGGGTGCGGCCCTGCACCAGTTCCAGCACCACCAGTTCGCCGTCGATGAGGGCGCAGATGGTGACGGCCTGCCCGGTGCGGTCGCGCAGGTCCATCAGCTCCGTGCGGGCGGCGGAGAGCACATCGAAGCGGGCGCGCAGGGCCTCGCCCAGCACCATGAGCTTGACGCCGGCCTCATAGCGGCCGGTCTCCGGCTCCTGCCGCACGAAGCCGTGGCGCTGGAGCGTCACGAGGTGGCGATAGCAGGTGGCCTTGGAGGCGGCGAAATGGCCGGCGATCTGGGCCAGCGGCAGCGGCCGGCTTTGCAGCGCAAGGTATTCCACCATGCGCAGCGCGAGATCGAGCGTGCTCGTTCCCGTGGCGGAAGATGACTGCCCGTTGGCCGAAGACGGGCCGGCTCCGGATTTGGCGTCCGGTGGCGGCGCGGCTTTGCTGCGGGCATGCGTGGTCGTGCGTGGTGGCACGCGCCCATTCCCTTGCTGGCGTTTCCTCTGATGTTTCGTTTTGAATAATGAAACATCGTTTTGTTATAATCAGGCTACGATGCGTTTTCTGCTTGGTCAAGCATGCGATCTACTTTCCTGCGGGGAGGCCGGAAGCGGGAAATCGACCCGGAAGGACGCTATTCGACGGCGCCAGCATGTCTCTGCTCAGAGATAATCATCGGATCAGTAATGCATATGAGGAAAGGGCGGTGGCGCGGGCTGGGCCTGCGCGGAACTTCGGTCGCGGGCAAAGCATGCTGCTCCCGCAGATGATCGAATGCACAATTTATGACAGATCGCTGGCGGCGGGGCGAACCCCGGGGCGGGGCCTCCATGCAGCACGGCGTTTCCGACCGTTATGGGTCGATTTCGGACTGCCACAGGCCGCGCTGCCACGCTTGTCGAGTCCGGCTTGGTCATGGACGGAACGCAAGGCCCGCCGTCGATGGACCGCCCCGCAGCTGTAAATTAGGATGGGCTGGGGGAATTCTAGCGGAGCATCACCATGAGCGACGAGCGGACAGCAGCGGACAAGGCCGCCAACCCGGAAGCCGAGACGGTCGATACGTCGGTCCCGGCAAGCCAGCCGGAGCCCCTGTCCGACAAGGCGCTCGACGCGGTCGCGGGTGCCGGCCGCATTAATTCCAGCCAGTATCCCAAGGGCTGGGTCAGCGAGACGGAATAGTGGCGCGCCGGGCCATCCGCCGCCGGTAACGCCGCAAACAAAAAAGGCGGGCCGAAGCCCGCCTTTCTCGATCAGGAAAACCCGAGGCGCTTGCTCGCCTCGGTCTCCGTATGTCATTCGGCCGGGACGGGGGCCGGGAAGGTCTCGGGGCCGTCCTGCTCCAGCGGGATCGGGTTTCCGGCCAGAGCGGCGTTGAGGCGCTCCACGTCCAGCTCGCCTTCCCAGCGCGCGACCACGATGGTGGCCACCGCATTGCCGATGAAGTTGGTGATGGCGCGGCATTCCGACATGAAGCGGTCGATGCCGAGGATCAGCGCCATGCCGGCCAGCGGCACGGTGGGCACCACCGAGAGCGTGGCGGCCAGCGTGATGAAGCCCGCACCCGTGATGCCGGCGGCGCCCTTGGAAGAGAGCATCGCCACCAGCAGCAGCAGGATCTGGTCCCACAGGCTCAGGTGGATGCCGGTGGCCTGCGCGATGAAGAGCGCGGCCAGCGTCATGTAGATGTTGGTGCCGTCGAGGTTGAAGGAATAGCCCGTCGGGATGACGAGGCCCACCACCGACTTGCGGCAGCCGGCCTGTTCCATCTTCTCCAGCAGGCTCGGGAGAGCGGCTTCCGAGGAGGAGGTGCCGAGCACCAGCAGCAGCTCTTCCTTGATGTAGCGCAGCAGCGCGAAGATGGAGAAGCCGTTGTAGCGGGCCACCAGACCCAGCACGACCACCACGAACAGGAAGGACGTGAGGTAGAAGGTGGCGATGAGGAACAGCAGGTTCGCCACCGAGCCGATGCCATAGCGGCCGATGGTGAAGGCCATGGCGCCGAAGGCGCCGATGGGGGCGGTCTTCATCAGGATGTGCACGAGGCGGAACATGGCGGCGGACGCGGACTGGAACAGCCGCATCACAGGCTCGCCGCGATCACCCACGCCGGCCAGGGCGATGCCGAACAGCACCGAGAAGAACAGCACCTGCAGCACGTCGCCGGAGCCGAACGCGGCCACCGGGGTCGCCGGGATGATGTTCATCAGGAAGCCGACGATGGTGCTGTCATGCGCCTTCGCCACGTAGGAGGCGGTGGCCTTGGGGTCCAGCGTCGCGGGGTCGATGTTCATGCCCGCGCCGGGCTGCACCACATTGGCGATGATGAGGCCGATGATCAGCGCCAGGGTGGAGAAGGTGAGGAAGTAGAGCATGGCCTTGCCGGCCACGCGGCCGACCTTGCCGAGATCGCGCATGCCGGCGATGCCGGTCACAACGGTGAGGAAGATCACCGGCGCGATCACCATCTTCACCAGCTTGATGAAGGCATCGCCCAGCGGCTGCAGCTGCACGGCGAAGGCCGGATAATAGTGGCCGAGCACGATGCCGACGAGGATGGCGAACAGCACCTGCACATAGAGCTGCTGATAGATCTTGCGCGGCTTCTTCGGGGCCGACCCCGCTGGGATGGCGATGGCCATGGACGTTTCTCCTGTCGGCCCTTCCTGCCTCGGAAACACGGGCAGCGTGGGGAACCGGGTGGACACACGAGGCGTGACGCCTCTGCGGCAGGAAACCGCAAGAGGCGTGCCAAGTGCGCCGAGCCACCTTTCGGCCGCCAGATGACTGAATCTTAAGGAGAAGTTTTTCGCCCCGCGCGGCCGATTTGACCGGATGTGCGGAAAATCGCACATTGTGGCCGCCGGGGCTGTGTGAAATCTCGCACAGAATGGCCCGGGAGAAGGCTTCCGGAAGGCTTTTCAGAGAACGCGTGGGATCTGCGCCGTGACCACTGATCTGCGCGACCGGCCGTTTCCGGTTGCTCGCAAGGCTCGACCTATATCGTGGCTGTTTCTGGGCGTGCTGGCCATCGCCAGCCTGATCGCGCTGGATGCGCTGGCGCGGCGGGGGGCGGAGCGCTGGGCGCTGTCGCAGGTGCGGCTCAATGCCGAGGCGGCGGTGGGGCTTCGCGTGGCCATGCTGCGCTCGGAGATCGAGAAGCAGCGGACCCTGCCGCTGGTTCTGGCCGAGGACCCCGGCGTGCGCGCGGCGCTGGAACGGCCGGAGGAGGCCCGCCTGCTCTCGCTGGACGCCCGGCTGGAGGCGCTGGCCGAAGCCACGCGCGCAGGCGCCATCTATCTGCTGGATACGCGCGGCATGACCATTGCCGCCAGCAACTACCGTTCCGACGAGAGCTTCGTCGGCAGCGACTATTCCTTCCGGCCCTATTTCCAGACCGCCATGACGGACGGCCACACCGAGCATTTCGCCTTCGGCACCGTGAGCCTGCGCCCCGGCCTCTACATGTCCCGCCGGCTGGAGGGGAACACCGGCCCGTTGGGCGTGATCGTGGTGAAGGCCGAGTTCGGGCAGGTGCAGGACGAATGGCGGCGCTTCGTGGAGCCCACGTTTGCCACCGACGAGCGTGGCATCGTGCTGGTCTCCAGCGAGGCCGCCTGGCGGTTCCGGGCCACGGTTCCGGTGCCGGAGCACCAGCGGGCGGAAATCCGCACGAGCCTCCAGTTCGGCGATGCGCCGCTGGACATCCTGCCCATCCGCCCGGTGCAGGTGCCGCCCGAGACGGTGGTTGTGGATGCCCCGCAGGCACTGGCCGGCCAGACCTTCGTGGAGGTGGAGGCGCCTGTCCCCACCACCGGCTGGACCCTGCACATGCTGGCGCCCACCGCGCCCTCGCTGCCGCTGGCCACCACAGCGGCGCGCTCGCTGGCGCTGCTGTTCGCGGTGGCCGGCTTCGGCTCGCTCGGCTTCTGGCTGGCCCGCCGGCGACGGCTGGAGGAGGAGCGCGAGCAGGAGGCCGCCGCCCGTCGCGAGCTGGAAGCCCGCGTCGCCGAGCGCACCGCGGAATTGTCTGATGCCAACGATCTTCTGCGCGGCGAGATGGAAGAACGCCAGCGCACGCAGGCGGAAGTGACCGAATTGCAGGACGAACTGGTGCAGGCCTCCAAGCTGACCGTGCTGGGCCAGATCGCCGCCAGCGTGGCCCATGAGGTGAACCAGCCGGTGGCCGCCATCCGCACCTATGCGGAGAATACGAAGCTGTTCCTCGATCGTGGCGATCAGGATGCCGCCCGGCAGAACCTTGCCATCATCGGCAATCTCACCGATCGCGTGGGCAGCATCACCGGCGAACTGCGCGCCTTCGCCCGCAAGAGCCCGGCGGAGGTTTCGCGGGTGTCCCTGCGCGCGGTGATCGACGGGGCGGGTCTCCTCGTGGGCCACCGCCTGCGCCAGCAGGATATCGCGCTGGAGGAGGAGCTGGGCGCTGAAGACCTCACCGTGCTCGCGGCCCCCGTGCGGCTGGAGCAGGTGTTCGTGAACCTGTTGCAGAACGCGGCCGAGGCGCTGGGCGACAGGGAGGGCGGGCGCATCCGCATCGCGGCGCGGGCCGATGCGGAGCGGGTGATCATCACCGTCTCCGACAATGGCCCCGGCCTGCCGCAGGAGGTGCGCAAGGCACTGTTCATGCCGTTCGTCACCACCAAGTCCGCCGGGCTCGGCCTCGGGCTGGTCATCTCGCGCGACATCATCACCGAATTCGGCGGCACCTTCAGTGCCGACGAAGGGGAGGGCGCCATCTTCACCATCACCCTGCCGAGGGCCTGACGCCATGGATGTGGCCTTCATCGACGACGACGAGATTCTGCGCGCGGCCAATACGCAGGCGCTCATGCTGGCGGGCCTGAAGGTGGCGCCCTACGGCTCGGCGCAGGCGGCGCTGGAGGAGATCGACGCCAGCTTCGCCGGCGTGGTGGTGAGCGACGTGCGCATGCCGCGCATCGACGGGCTGGAGCTGTTCCGTCGCCTGAAGCGCATCGATCCGCATCTGCCCGTCATCCTCATCACCGGCCATGGCGACATCGCCATGGCGGTGGAGGCCATGCGCGAGGGCGCCTATGACTTCCTCGCCAAGCCCTATGCCGGTGATCGCCTGCTCGGCAGCATCCGCCACGCGCTGGAGAAGCGCCGGCTCGTGCTGGAGAACCGCGAGCTGAAGCGCACCGCGCAGGCGGGCGGGGATGCCTTCCCGCTCATCGGCGCCGATCCGGCCATGGAGCGCCTGCGCCAGACTCTGCACCAGCTCGCGGATGCCGACGTGGACGTGCTGGTGGAGGGCGAGACCGGCTCCGGCAAGGAGGTGGTGGCCAATCAGCTGCATCTCCTGAGCCACCGTGCCCAACGCCCGTTCGTGGCGGTGAATTGCGGCGCGCTGCCGGAGACCATGATCGAGAGCGAGCTGTTCGGCCATGAGGCGGGGGCTTTTACGGGCGCGGCCAAGAAGCGGGTGGGGCGCATCGCCTTCGCGCACGGGGGCACGCTGTTTCTGGATGAGATCGAGGCCATGTCGCCGGCCCTGCAGGTGAAGCTCCTGCGCGTGCTGGAGGCGCGCGAGGTGATCCCGCTCGGCGCCAACGAGGCGCGCAAGGTGGATATACGCGTGGTGGCGGCCTCCAAGATCGACCTGCTGGACCTCGTGCGGACGGAAAAATTCCGCGAGGATCTCTACTACCGCCTGCATGTGGCGTCCGTGCGTATCCCGGCGCTGCGCGAGCGGCGGTCCGACGTGCCGCTGCTGTTCGGCCACTTCCTGGCCCATGCGGCAAAACGCTTCCGTCGCGAGCCGCCACTGGTGGAGCGCTCGGTGCTGGACCATCTGGAGGGGCATGACTGGCCGGGCAATGTGCGCGAGCTGATGCACTATGCCGAGCGTGTGGCGCTGGGGCTGGAAGGGGCGCGTCCGGCGCAGCCTGCTGCCGACGTCTCCCACCTCACCTTGCCGCAGCGCATGGATGCCTTCGAAGCCGACCAGATCCGCGCCGCGCTCGCCGCCAGCCAGGGCGATGTGCAGGCCACCGTGAAGGAGCTCGGCATCCCGCGGAAAACCTTCTACGACAAGCTGCACCGCCACGGCATCGACCAGAACGCCTTCCGGGTGGGGAAGTAGGGAGGGGCCTCGCCGTCCCGCGCCACAGGCTCCCTCTCCCGCTTGCGGGGGAGGGTTGGGGAGGGGGCTGGACCAGGTGCGCCACTGTTCAAGAGCGCATGGCGTGGTGTGCGTTGGAGAGGGCCTCCCTCTCCGCTTAGCCCGCGAACGCCTCATACTCCGCCGGCTTGAAGCCGACGAGGATCTTGCCGCCCTTCGCCAGCACCGGGCGCTTGATCATGGAGGGCTGCGCCAGCATGAGGGCGATGGCCTTCTCCTCCGTCAGGTCCGCCCGGTCGTCCTCGGGCAGCTTGCGGAAGGTGGTGCCGGCGGTGTTGAGCAGAGGCTTCCAGCCCACGAGCCTGATCCAGCCTTCCAGCGTCTGCCGGTCGATGCCGGAGGCCTTGTAGTCATGGAAGGCGTAAGCGACCTTGTGTTCGTCGAGCCACGTGCGGGCCTTCTTCATGGTGTCGCAGTTCTTGATGCCGTAGATGGTGGGCGCGGCCATGGCGGGGTCCGTGAAAACAGGAAAGACGGGCGCTTATAGCAGAGGATGCGTGTGCGCGCCGGGGCCGGGTTCCGCGCAATAGGCTTTCAGCGCCTGTGCCAGATGATCGAAGGTGACGCGCACCCGCCGCACCCGGCCGAGGTCCGCGTGCATGGCCAGAAACGTCTCCAGCCCATGCGAGAACAACTCCGGCAGCACCGGCACGAGACACGGTGCGCGAGCTGCCAGCGCCACCTGACAGAGGCCGATGCCGGCCCCGGCGCGAATGGCGGAGAGCTGGGCAAGGTGGCTGTCGGTGCGATAGCGCAGCGCCCGCGCCACATCCACGCCCAGCGCGTCCACGATCTGTTTCAGCTCTTCGCCGAGGCGGTCGGGCCCGATGATGGGGAAGGCGGCAAGCTCGCCGAGTGTGCGCGGCGTGCCGTGACGGGTGACGAAATCCGCGCTGGCGAACAGGCCGAGCCGCACCACGCCCACGCGCTTGATGCGCAGCGCTGCCTGCGCGGGGCGTACCATGCGCACGGCGATGTCCGCCTCCTGCCGCATCAGATCCTGCGTGCGGTTGGAGAGCTGCACCTCGAAGGCGAGGGCGGGGTGGCGCGCGCTCAGGTCCGCCAGCATGGCGGGCAGAACTTCCGCGCCCACGATCTCGCTGGCGGTGATGCGGACGGTGCCTTCCAGCGCCTTGCCCGGCCCGGAGGCCGCGCGCTGGAAGGCGGCGGCGGCAGACGCCATGGCTTCCGCATGCGGCCCGAGGGCGCGGGCGGCGTCCGTAGGCATCAGGCCGGCGGGCGAGCGGGTGAAGAGCGGCGTGCCCAGCGCCTGCTCCAGCGCCTCCAGCCGGCGCCGCACGGTGGGCTGCGCCACGCCCAGCGCGCGGGCGGCGGCGGAGAGGCTGCCGCCGGTGAGCACGGCGAGAAAGGCACGCTGGTTTTCCCAGTCGGAGGCGGCGAGGTTCATATAAAACAGACTAGCAGTCCGTACGTCTTTGGCAATTCTGTTCCAGCCGTGGTGCGCACATGGTCCGTCCCATGATGGAGAGGACGGATCACATGGACCGACAGGACACACGCACCGCACTGGTGCTGGGCGCCACGGGCGGCATCGGCGGCGAGACGGCAGCCGCGCTGTTGCGCCGTGGCTGGCGGGTGAAGGCGCTGGTGCGCGATCCTGTTTCCGCCTCCCGCCGCTGGCCGTTCGCGGGGTCGGCGCCGGAATGGATCGCCGGGGACGCCATGATGCGGGATCAGGTGATCGCGGCGGCCGAGGGCGCGCAGCTTATTGTGCACGGGGTCAACCCGCCGGGCTATCGCGACTGGGACAGGCTGGTGGTGCCGATGATGGAGAACACCATCGCCGCCGCCCGCGTGGCCGGTGCCCGCGTGGTGCTGCCGGGCACCGTCTATAATTTCGGCCCCGACGCCTTCGCCGACCCACATGAGGATGCGCCCCAGAACCCGCTGACCCGAAAGGGCGCCCTGCGGGTGGAGATGGAGCGCCGGCTTGAAACGGCGGCGGGCGAGGGCGTGCCTGTCCTCATCGTGCGCTTCGGCGATTTCTTCGGGCCGCGTTCCGGCAACACCTGGTTCGCGCAGGGGTTGGTGAAGCCGGGCAAGCCGGTGACGTCCATCGCCAATCCCGCCGCGCCCGGCATCGGCCACCAGTGGGCCTATCTGCCGGATGCAGCCGAGACCATCGCCCGGCTGGTGGAGCAGGCAGACCACCTGCCGGCCTTCGCCCGCTTCCACATGGAGGGCCATTGGGATGCGGACGGCACGGAGATGGTCGGCGCCATCCGCCGCGTCACCGGCGGCACGGCCAGGGTGAAGCATTTTCCGTGGTGGGTGCTGCCGCTCGCGGCGCCCTTCGTCACCGTGTTCCGCGAATTGCGGGAGATGCGCTACCTCTGGCAGGTGCCGCTGCACATGCGGAACGCCCGCCTCGTGGCGATCCTCGGCGCCGAGCCGCACACGCCGCTGGATGAAGCCGTGCGCGCGACGCTGCGGGGCCTCCGCTGCCTGCCGCGCTCACCTTGAGCGCGGCCGCAACTGGTAATTCCGTGCGGTTGCATGCGGAACAAAATAAGAACATTTTGATGCTATGGACCTCGCCCGCAAACTCTCCATCCTCGCCGACGCCGCCAAATATGACGCGTCCTGCGCCTCCAGCGGCACCAGCCGGCGCGACTCGGTGGGGGGCAGGGGCATCGGCTCCACGGAAGGGGCGATCTGCCATTCCTATGCGCCGGACGGACGCTGCATCTCGCTGCTGAAGGTGCTGCTCACCAATGCCTGCGCCTTCGATTGCCTCTATTGCGTGAACCGCGCCTCCTCCAACGTGCCGCGTGCCCGCTTCACGGTTCAGGAGGTGGTCGATCTCACGCTGGATTTTTACCGGCGCAATTATATCGAGGGCCTGTTCCTCTCCTCCGGCATCATCCGCTCGCCGGACTACACCATGGAGCAGGTGGTGGCGGTGGCCCGCACCCTGCGGCAAACCCACGATTTTCGCGGCTACATCCACCTCAAGACCATTCCCGACGCCTCTCCCGAGCTGATGGCCGAGGCGGGGCTTTATGCCGACCGCCTCTCCATCAATATCGAGCTGCCCTCGGAGGCGAGCCTGAAGACGTTGGCGCCGGAGAAGGACGTGCGCGCCATCC
This sequence comes from Azorhizobium oxalatiphilum, assembly GCF_014635325.1. Taxonomy (GTDB): domain Bacteria; phylum Pseudomonadota; class Alphaproteobacteria; order Rhizobiales; family Xanthobacteraceae; genus Azorhizobium; species Azorhizobium oxalatiphilum. The sequence goes on from NZ_BMCT01000001.1 coordinate 1,450,138, forward strand.
GCCGCTCCATGGGCCGCATGCGAGCCCGCATCGAGGAGGCGAAGGAGGAGAAGCGCGCGCCCGCCTTCGCGCCCGCCGGCCAGAGCACGCAGATGATCGTGGGGGCGGACGATGTGAACGACCGCACCATCCTCGCCACCAGCGCCAATCTCTACGGCGCCTATCGCCTGAAGCGGGTCTATTATTCCGCCTTCAGCCCCATTCCCGACGCCAGCCGCATCCTGCCCCCGCAGGCGCCGCCCCTCGTGCGCGAACACCGGCTCTATCAGGCCGACTGGCTGATGCGCTTCTACGGCTTCGAGGCCGGGGAGATCGTGGATGAGGCGCAGGGTAATCTTGCGCTCAACATGGACCCCAAGCTCGCCTGGGCGCTGCGGAACCGGGAGCGGTTTCCGCTGGACATCAACCGGGCCGACAGGGGCGAGCTTCTGCGCGTGCCCGGCCTCGGCAAGACGGCGGTGGACCGCATTCTGGCCGCGCGTCGCGTGCGCGCGGTGCGGCTGGAGGATCTGCCGCGGCTGAACGTGCCGCTGGGCAAGGTGATGCCCTTCATCATCTGCCCCGGCCACCAGCCGCATAGGCTGATCGACCGCGCGGATCTGGCCAGCCGGCTGGCGCCCAAGCCGCGCCAGCTGGCGCTGGCTTTGTGACCCCGCTGGAGGAGGCCGCCATGCTGCATGTGACGCTGGAGAGCGAGACCGATTTCGAGGGCTGGCGGCGGCAGGCGCGGGCTCTGGTGCGGCGGGGCGTGCGCCCGCGCGATGTGGTGTGGTCGCCCGGCGGCACGGCGGACCTGTTCGGCGGTGGCGAACTGCCGGAGATGGGGGAGGGGCAAGGGGAGGCGGCCGCCTTCACCGTGCCGCGCGCCTTCGTGGAGCTGGCCGAAACGGTGGTGCTGCACGCCGATCCGCAGCGCTTCGCCCGGCTCTACAACCTGCTGTTCCGCCTGCGCGAGACGCCGCGCCTGATGGAACTGGCCATTGACCCGGATGTGGCGCGCCTCCAGGCCATGGCGAAATCCGTGCGCCGCGACATCCACAAGATGCGCGCCTTCGTGCGCTTCCGGCGGGTGGAGCTTGAGGGCGTGGAATGGTTCGTCTCGTGGTTCGAGCCGGAGCACCATATCCTGAAGGCCAACGCGCCCTTCTTCAGACGCCGTTTCGCCGGCATGAATTTTTCCATCCTGACGCCGGAGGCGAGCGCGCATTGGGATGGTGTCGCGCTCAGCTTCGGCCCCGGCGCCACCCGCGCGGAGGCACCGACCGACGATGCGCTGGAAGAGCTGTGGCGCGGTTATTACGCCAGCATCTTCAATCCCGCCCGGCTGAAAATCTCGGCCATGAAGAGCGAGATGGCGGTGAAATACTGGCACAATCTGCCGGAGGCGCAGTTGATCGCGCCGCTGATCGCCGATGCGCAGCGCCGCACCGTGCACATGATGGAGGAGGGGGCGACCGCCCCCAATGCGCGGCCGCACAAGCCCGCACCGCAGGTGGCGGAGCCGGTGCCACAGGACGCCCTCGCCGCCGCCCGCGCGGAAGCGGCCTCCTGCCGCGCCTGCCCGCTCTGGGCGCCGGCGACGCAGACCGTGTTCGGCGCAGGGCCGGTGGATGCGCCGGTGATGTTCGTGGGCGAGCAGCCGGGTGATCAGGAGGATCTGGACGGCCGGCCCTTTGTCGGTCCGGCTGGGAAGATGTTCGATCGTGCGGCGCAGGAGGCCGGGCTGGAGCGGGCGCGCGCCTATGTCACCAATGCGGTGAAGCACTTCAAGTTCGTCCCGCGTGGCAAGCGCCGCATCCACCAATCGCCGGCTGTTGCGGAAATCCGGGCCTGCCGTCCGTGGCTGATGCGCGAACTGGAGCTGGTGCGACCGAAGCTGGTGGTGGCCATGGGCGCCACGGCGGCGCAGGCGGTGTTCGGCAAGGCGATGCCCGTGGGCAAAAATCGCGGCCGGCTGCTGGCGCTGGAGGATGGGCGACAGGCGCTGATCACCGTCCACCCCTCCTATCTGCTGCGCCTGCCGGATGCGGCGGCGCAGGCTGAGGAATATGCGCGTTTCGTGGAGGATCTGAAGCTGGCGCGGCCGTTTCTGGCGGTGTGAGGGAGGTTGATGGTCAGTCGATCATCAAATCCCGCCCTAATCACTCGTCATGCCCGGACTTGATCCGGGCATCCACGTCGGGCCGATGGCGGATCACTGAGGGGCAAGGAGCGCGTTTCCGCTCTCATCCCAATCCGTCCTCCGAGCGGAGGGACGTGGATGGCCGGATCAAGTCCGGCCATGACGAGTGGAGAGGGGGCGCCTTATCCCGAGGGAGGGCCATCCCCATTCATCGCACCGTCATGCCGGGACAAGCCCGGGCATGACGTTGTGCTGTGGCCGAAACGTTGTGGCGCGATCCAGAACGTACGCTAACTCAGGCGTGGCCGAGATAGAGCTTCGCCGCGCGCTCGTCCGCCAGCAGCGAGGTCGCCTCGCCCGCCAGCGCCACCTTGCCGCCGTCGAGGATGGCGCCGCGCTGGGAGATGGCGAGCGCCTGACGCGCCCGCTGCTCGATCAGCAGCACCGCCGTGCCGGTCTTCGCCAGCGCGGAGATGCGGGCGAAGCTCTCGTCCACCTTGGCGGGGGAGAGGGCTGCGGTGGGCTCGTCCAGCACGATGACGCCGGGCCGGGTCATCAGCGCGCGGGCAAACGCCAGCTGCTGGCGCTCGCCGCCGGAGAGACTGCCGGCGCGCGAGCGGCGGCGTTCCGCCAGTGCGGGGAACATCTCCAGCATTTCCGCCACACGGGCCGAGCGGTCCTTCACGCCCTCCACCACCTGCAGATTCTCGGTGATGGAAAGGGAGGGGAAGACGTTCGACACCTGCGGCACATAGCCGATGCCGGCCTTGGCGCGCAGCTCGGCGGGCAGGCGGGTGATGTCCTTGCCCTCCAGCAGCACGCGGCCTTCCACGCGCGGCAGCAGGCCGACGACGGCCTTGGCGAGCGTGGACTTGCCGGCGCCGTTAGTGCCGGCAACGGTGAGGATCTCGCCGGCATTGAGCACGAGGTCGATGCCGTTGAGGATGTTCACTTCGCCGTAGCCGCCGGCGAGATTTTCGATGGTGAGCATCAGGCGGCCGCGCCTCCCAGATAAGCGTCGCGCACGCGCGGATTGGCGAGCACCTCGGCGGGCGTGCCGGAGGCGATCAGCTCGCCGCGATCCATCACATGCAGCGTGGACACCAGCTTGTTGAGGGCCGGCAGGTCATGCTCGATGATGAGGAAGCCGATGCCCCGCTCGTTCAGCTCGCGGATGCGCACGGACAATTCCTCGATGAGCACCGGATTGACGCCGGCGAAGGGCTCGTCGAGCAGGATCATGCGTGCGCCGGTCATCAGCGCGCGGCCCAGCTCCACCAGCTTCTTCTGGCCGCCGGACAGGCGCCCGGCCGGCACGTCCGCCACCTTGGCGAGGCGCAGGAAGGCGATGGTCTCCTCCACCTTCGCCGCGATCTCCTTCTCCTGCGCCTTCACGGTGCCGAAGCGGAAGAAGGCGTCGATGAGACGCTCGCCCGCCTGTCCCGGAGCTGCGGCCATCAGGTTCTCGCGCACGGTGAGGTGCGAGAATTCGCGCGGCACCTGGAAGGTGCGCACCATGCCCGAACGCGCCCGCTCCATGGGGGAGGCGCGGCCGAGCGAGCGGCCCTCGAAGGCCACGTCGCCCGCATCAGCGGCCAGGAAGCCGGTGATCAGCGAGAAGAGGGTGGACTTGCCGGCGCCGTTCGGCCCGATCACCCCCACGAGGGCGCCCTTGGGCACCTCGAAGCGCACGTCGCTCACGACATGCAGGCCACCATAGGCCTTGGTCAGTCCCTGGATTGCGAGGCTCATTTGCGGGTGAAATCCCCCATCAGGCCCTGCGGGCGATACATGGTGAAGAGGACGAGCGCGAGGCCCACCACGCCGAGGCGCACGCTGGCCATGGCCACTTCCGAGATGAAGGGCATGACATCGCGCAGGAAGCGGGAGCCCTCGAGGAACACCATCAGGATGATGGCGCCCACCAGCGCGCCGGAGATGCGCCCGACGCCGCCCATGATGATCGCCATCCAGATCTGGAAGGTGATGAGCGGGATGAACTGCTCCGGCGAGATGAAGCCGATGTAGTGGGCATAGGCCGCCCCGGCGAGGCCGGTGAGGGCGGAACCCAGCACCAGCACCTGGATCTTGAAGCCGGCGGGGTCCTTGCCCAGCGCCTTCACCGCCTCCTCATTGTCGCGGATGGCCTCGATCATGCGGCCGAAGGGCGAGCGCACGATACGCAGCATGGCGGCGATGGCGACGAGGTTGAACACCACCAGCAGGCCGAGCACGGCCAGCGCCTGCGTGGTGCCGGAGAACGTGCCGAACATCTTGGGGATGCCGGGGATGCCCTGCACGCCCTGCGTCAGCCAGCCCTCGCTGGTGGCGACAAGCCGCACCACTTCCGAGAAGCCGAGCGAGACGATGGCGAAATAATCCTCCCGCAGCCGGATGCTCACCAGTCCCAGCGGCCAGGCGAAGGCCATGGCCAGCAGGGCTGCGAGCGGGAAGGTGATGTACTGCGGCACGCCCTTCTGGCTGAGGATCGCCGTGGTGTAGGCACCCACGCAGAAGAAGCCAACGACGCCGAAATTGACCAGCCCGGTGAGGCCGTACTGGAGGTTCAGCCCCAGGGCCATCAGCACGTAGATGGCCGTGATGATGGCGATGGCAATGAGATAGGCATCCATCAGCGCACCCCCTCGACCCGGCCGAACAGGCCCTTCGGACGCACCAGCAGCACCACCAGCAGGATGATGAAGGCGAGTGCCAGCTTGTAGGTGAAGCCCACATAGGGCGTGGCGATTTCCTGCACGACGCCGAGGATGACGCCCGCCAGCACCGCGCCCACCGGGTGGCCGATGCCGCCCAGAACGGCGGCGGCGAACACCGGAATCAGCATTTCCCAGCCCATCTCGGGCCAGATCACGGTGCGGATGCCGAGCAGCACGCCGGCCAGTGCCGCCACCGCGCCGCTCATGGCCCAGAGTGCGAACATCACCTTGCGCGGGGCGATGCCGGAGACGCGCGCCAGCATCGGATCATCCGCCACCGCGCGCATGCGCCGGCCGATGGGGGTGGCGTGCAGCACGAGGAAGACGACGAGAAGCGCCAGGAGCGCGGTGGCGCCGATCTTCAGGTCGTTGGGCTGGATGCGCACGTCGAAATAGCGCCAGGGGCGCACCAGCGGCAGCTGGAACACCTGCTGGCCGTGGCCGTAGATCACGCCCAGCACGGAGCGGATGATGAAGCCGACGCCGATGGAGGCGAGCAGCGCCGAGACCGACGGCCGGCCTTCCAGCACCCGGAACACCAGGAAATAGGAGATGACGCCCGACACCGCACCGATGAAGAGGCCGAGCAGGCCGCCGATGACGATGGAGCCGGTGGCGGTGAAGCCGAACACCGCCGCATAGGCGCCGATGGTCATGAAATCGCCGGTGGCGGCATTGGCGAAGCGCGCCACGCCGAACACGAGGGTGAGCGCGAGGGCGGCGAGGCCGATGACGAGACCCGACATCAGCCCGCTGATCGCGAGTTCAAGGAAGCCGCTCATGACGACCTCGCGGAGGGGGCGACCCTCGCGGAACTGGCGGCCCGTGCGGGCGCGCGGCGGGAAACGGATGCGGTCTTGGTCACGGTTCTGTCGGTCCTCTGCCTCGGCCGGGGCGCGGCGGGGTAGGGGGGATGGCCCGGAGGGACCGGGCACGGAAATGGGTGGAGGCCCGCCCCGTCCGGAAGACGGGGCGGGCGGATCATCGGGATCAGGCGCTGAGCTTGACCACGTACTTGCGCTCGATCTTGCCCTTCTCGGCGACCGAGACGGAGAAGTCCGGCGTCACGTCGCCAAACTTGTCGAAGTCGAGCACGGAGGAGGCGCCCTGATAGTCGATCTTGCCCGACTTCAGTGCTTCCTTGCCTTCGGCGAAGGTGGCGACCGGCTTGCCGCCGGGGCCGGCGACCTCGAACATCTTCTTGGCGATGGCCGGCACGTCGGCGTTGGGGCCGGCGGCCTCCATGGCCAGCGCCAGCACGATCACCATGTCCCAGGTCATGGCGGCGTAGACGTTGTTGAGGCCGCTCTGGCCCATGGCCTTCTGATAGGCCGCGTCATAGGCCTTGAACGCCTCGGAGCCCTCGTTGGAGATGCTGTCGACGGCGATGATGCCTTCGGAGACCTCCGGGCCGAGCGCCTTCACGAGGTCCGGATTGCCGGCCCATGCGGGCATGATGAACTTGGTGGTCTCGCCGGTCTGGAACCACTCGCGCAGGATGATGGTGGTGTCGGCGAGGTAGGAGCCCATCACGATGACGTCGGGCTTGGCGGCCAGCGCCTTCTGCAGCTCGGCGCGGTAGCTGGGCTGGTTGGGCTCGTACACGATGCTCTCGTACACCTTGCCGCCCTGCGCTTCCCAGGCCTTCTTGAAGCCGTCCGCATTGCCGATGCCGGAAGCGTTGTTGAACGCCATGGTCACGGGGCGCTTGAAGCCTTCCTTCTTGGCCACTTCCGCGAAGGCGCGGCCGAAGCGGTCGTTGGTGGCCTGGAAGCGGAACAGCAGGCCCTTGGCATTGGCCGGCGGCACCGAGAGGGCCGGGGCGCCGGAGGTGTTCATGAGCATGATGTTGGCGTCGTTGGTGAGCGGCGCCACGGCCAGCGACACGCCCGAGGCCCAGGTGCCGAGGATGGACTGCACCTTGTTGACGTCGATCAGCTTCTTGGCGGCCAGCACGGCGGCCTGCGGCTGGCTCTGGTCGTCCTCGGCGAAGACTTCCAGCTTCTTGCCGGCGGCGCCGCCGGCGGCATTCACCACCTCGGCGGCGGCCAGGATCATCTTCTGCATGCCGGAGCCGTAGGCGGCGCCGGAGCCGGTGATCGGGTTCAGCGCGCCGATGCGGAAGTTGGCGGCCTGCGCGAAGGCGGTCCCGGACAGGGCCGGAAGCAGCATGGTGCTGGCGAGGCCGGCGAGGGTCTGGCGACGGGTGATGTTCATTTTTCTATCCCTTCAGGTCTGGAAGTGATGGTGTTCTTGTTCATCAACTCAGTTGAGGCCGGTGTTCTTGAACGCCACGCCGCCCTGCATGATCAGCGGCATGTGGGCACCCTGGCGGGTGAGCAGGGAAAGATCCTTCAGCGGATCGCCGTCCACCACGATCAGGTCGGCGAAGGCGCCGGCGGCGATGGTGCCGATCTGGCCTTCCATCCGCAGCAGCTTGGCGGCGATGGAGGTGGCGGAGGCGATGACCTCGTGCGCCGGCATCACGCGGCCGCGGATCACGAACTCTTCCGACTGGTGGCGGTGCATCTCGCCCAGCAGGTCCGAGCCATAGGCCATCAGCAGGCCGGCTTCGCGCATGATGGCGATGGATTCCATGCCGGCGAGGCGCACGTTGTCGATCTTGGCCACCGAGCCGGCGGGGAAGCCCATTTCCGCGCCCTCGCTGGAGAGCTTGTCGTACGTCACCAGCGTGGGCACCGCGATGGCGCCCTTGCTGGCGGCGAACTTCGCGGTCTCGGACTTGATGAGGTTGCAGTGCTCCAGCGAGTGGACGCCGCACTCCACCGCGCGGCGGATGGCCTCGTCGGTGTAGAGATGGGCGGACACGTAGGTGCCGGCATTGGCAGCCTCTTCCACCACCGCGAACAGCTCCTCGCGAGAGAAGCCGAGGAAGTGGATGGGATCGGTGGGCGAGGCGACGCCGCCATTGGCCATGATCTTGATGAACTCGGCCCCGCCCTTGATCTCCTCGCGGGCGGCGCGGCGCATCTCCGGCACGCCGTCCACCACGCGGCCGAGGGCGCCGAGCTTGAAGCCGGTGCGGGTGGTCTCGCGATCGTCATAGGGGCCGCGGAAATCGCAATGGCCGCCGGTCTGGCTCAGCGCCTTGCCGCAGACGGACAGGCGCGGAGTGGGCAGGGCGCTTTCCGCCGCCGCCACCTTGAGGCCCTTGTCGGCGCCACCCACGTCACGCACGGTGGTGAAGCCGCGCATCAGCATCTCGCCCATCAGCTTCATGGCGCGCACGGCGACGAGGCTGTCGGGCAGCTTGGCGTTGGCGCCGAGGTCCGGGTTGCAGGCGATGGTGTGCACGTGGGCGTCGATCAGGCCGGGCATCAGGGTGCGGCCCTTGAGGTCGATGACTTCGGCGCTCGCGGAGGTGATCTTCGGGGCCACCTCGCGGATGGTTTCGCCCTCGACCAGCACGTTGACCGGCGCGCCGCGCTCGGCCTGGCTGCCATCGACGATATGGGCGTTGGTGAACAGGAACGACGACATGTTTCTACTCCGGACGTGTTCAGACGCGGGCCCCGCGCGGACGCGCGGCGCGGGCGGGGGATTGCGAGGGGCGGGCCGGCGCGGCCTTCGGGGCGGGTGCCGGCTTGAGGGAGCTGTTGGTGGCCGGGGGCGGGACGGCGACAGCGGCCCCCTGGTCGGGGAATTGCTGGGCGAGCTGCATCTTCCAGAAGCCCAGCATGTCGGAATAATAGCCGGGGTCTTCGCGCAGCACGGTCTGGGCGATCATGCCGCGCACCAGGCACATGGTGGTGTTCATCACCGTGCGGGTGTGGTCGGGATCCACGCCGCGGCTGGTGGCGAGCGCCATCCAGATGGCGTCGAGGCCGGCATGGAAGTTCTTCACCACCGGGATCAGCCGGTCCTTGAACTCGTCATTGTGCCGGGCCTCCGGCAGATATTCCATGGTCACGTAGAACAGCCGGTCGGACATCATCCGCCAGATGTAGTCGACGATCTCGTCGCTGGAGCCGCGCCGGCGGGCGATGTCCTCCGCGAAACGGTGGAGGTCCGCCGTCACCTGTTCCAGCATGTGGTTGATGGCGTCCGTCACCAGTTCCTCCTTGGAGGAGAAATGGTGGGTCAGCGCGCCGCGCGAGACGCCGGCCTGGGCGGCGATGAGGGGCGTGGAGAGGCGCGAGAAGCCATTGTCGTGCAGGAGATCGACCGTCGCGTTGAGCAGCCGGGCGGAGGTTTCCGCCGCGCGCTCATGCTGGGATCGCCTGCGACGCTCCACCAATTTCCACCTCCACCGGCTGGTATACCGCTAGAGCAAGCCATCCAACTTACAAACAGTCAAGCCTGTTTATAACGCATTATATGGCTAGCTAACGAGCAGTTCCCCGGTAGGGGCTCTCCGGCCGGAACCGGAGAGCGGAGAGGGATCAGCCGTTGCCGCTGGTGCCGCGCAGGGTGGGCAGGCCGATGCCGGCGGCATCGAAGCCGCCATCCACCGCCAGCTCCTGGCCGGTGATGTAGCTGGCCCGGTCGCTGCACAGGAAGAAGATGGCCTCCGCCAGTTCCTCTTCCAGCCCGTAGCGGGCGAGGGGAATCGCGTCGTGATAATCCTTGCGGATGGCAGCGGAGTGCACGAGCTTCGCCATGGCTGTTTCCACCGGGCCAGGCGCCACAGCATTGACGCGGATGTTGGAGCTGGCCAGCTCCACCGCCAGCTGCTTGGTCAGATGGGCGAGGCCCGCCTTGCTGGTGCCGTAGGCGGCCCGGAGCGTGGAAGCGCGCAGGCCCGAGATGGACGTGATGTTGACGATGGCGCCGCCACCGCCATCACGCATCAGAGGTGCAGCCGACTTGGTGCAGTTGAAGGGGCCAGCGAGATTGACCGCCAGCACGCGGTCCCACTCCTCGTCCTCGATGTCGAGAATCGGCTTGAAGACGGCGACGCCCGCATTGTTCACCAGCGCATCGAGTCGGCCGAAGCGCTCCGCCACCTTGGCGACGGCGGCCTTCACGCCGGCCCGGTCGGCCACGTCGCAGGGGAGCGCCAGCGTGCGCTCGGGCTCGTTCAGCTCCTTGACGGCGGCGGCGAGCAGTTCGCCCTCGATATCCAGCAGGGCGACATTCCAGCCCTCGGCCAGCGCGCGCCGCGCCACTGCCAACCCGATGCCCCGCGCCGCGCCCGTGACGAGAGCGACCTTTGCCTGCGACTTTACCATGGCGTCCTTGTCCTCACCTTTTGGGTCTTGATGTTGGCCCCTGTTTATAGCGGGCGATGAAAAACGGGAACGCCCCCTGCCGCATAGCTCGACGCCCGGTCCAAAGTTTGCCGCAGGTCTGATCTTCGCATTGCTGAGATGATGCTGCAAAACGCTGCAAGTGAAGGAAAATATATGGGTCCAAATTGTGGACCTTGCGATGGGGTAGCAGCAAATAGCGCTCCTGACGCGATTGCGACCATTGTCGCGTATGGCATGGCTTCCCGACAGCCGTCCCGCTGCGGTAGGCTCACGGTGGTTCCGCTGCAGGACGAGGCCCGTGCCATGACGTCATCTTTGGTCGCCGACGGTGCTCCTGCCAGCGCGTCCCGGGCTTTTTCATGCCCGGGGGTGGACCTCATCACCGACACCATCTGACATTGCCACCGGCGGGCGACGCAGAAGCGCCCGGCGGATCCGAACATCGTTCCGGCACCTGTTCATCCAGAGGAGAAGTCACATGCGCACCGCACGTCTGTTGTTGGCCGGTTGCCTTGCCGCAGCCTTCAGCCTGCCCGCCGCCATCCCGGCCTCCGCGCAGGAGCTGACCGGCACGCTCAAGAAGATCAAGGACACCGGCGCCATCACCATCGGCTACCGGGAATCGTCCGTGCCCTTCTCCTATCTCGACGACAACCAGAAGCCCGTGGGCTTCGCCATGGACATCTGCGCCAAGATCGTCGACGCAGTGAAGAGCAACCTCAAGCTGGACAAGCTGGAGGTGAAGTATAATCCCGTCACCTCCGCCACCCGCATCCCGCTGATCGCCAACGGCACGGTGGATCTGGAGTGCGGCTCCACCACCAACAATGTGGAGCGCCAGAAGCAGGTGGGCTTCACCAACACCCACTTCCTCACCGCCAGCCGCTTCGTCTCCAAGAAGGCGAGCAACATCAAGTCCATCGCCGATCTCAAGGGCAAGACGGTGGTGTCCACCGCCGGCACCACCAATATCAAGCAGGTGACGGAAGCCAACGCCGCCAAGAGCCTCAACATCAACGTGGTGCCGGCCAAGGACCACGCCGAGGCCTTCCTCATGGTGGAGACCGACCGCGCCGTCGCCTTCGTGATGGACGACATCCTGCTGGCGAGCCTTGTTGCCGGCTCCAAGGATCCCTCCGCTTATGTGATCTCGGAGGACGCCTTCTCGCTGCCGGAGCCCTACGGCATCATGCTCCGCCGCGATGATCCGCCGTTCAAGGCGGTGGCCGATGGCGCGACCGCCGCGCTCTACAAGAGCCCGGAGATCCAGACCATCTACACCAAGTGGTTCCAGAGCCCGATCCCGCCGAAGAGCCTCAACCTCAACGTGCCGCTGGGCGCCGAGCTGAAGAAGGCTTTCGCCACGCCCACCGACAGCGGTGATCCGGCCGCCTACTGAGCTTTGGGCACCGGCTGAGCCCGGTATCTGACGCAAACGCGATCCGCCGTCCCCGCGGCCGGCGGATCGCATCATTTCGGCATGCCCATTGCATGACGAAGGCCGGGGATGGCTGCCGGGAGTCGGGGCGTGAATTATCACTGGAACTGGGGCATCCTGCTGGAGCCTTCGCCGGACGGGCAGGGCACCTATCTCGACATGCTGCTGGGCGGCCTGCGCTGGACCATCGTCACCGCGCTCTGCGCATGGGTGGTGGCGCTGGTGTTCGGCTCGGCCATCGGCGTGCTGCGCACCCTGCAGTCGCGCACGGCCCAGTGGGTGGCGGGCGCCTATGTGGAGCTGTTCCGCAACATTCCGCTGCTGGTGCAGCTGTTCCTCTGGTTCTTCGTGGTGCCGGAACTGCTGCCGCGCGAATGGGGCATCTGGATCAAGCAGTTGCGCTACGGCGCCTTCTACACGGCGGTGGTGGCCATCGGCCTCTACATGTCGTCGCGCGTGGCGACGCAGGTGAGCGCGGGCATCAGTGCCCTGCCCAAGGGCCAGCGCATGGCGGGAACCGCCATCGGCCTCACCCCTGCGCAGACCTATCGCTACATCCTGCTGCCCATGGCCTATCGCATCGTGCTGCCGCCGCTGACGTCGGAATTCCTCAACACCATCAAGAACACCTCCGTGGCCCTCACCATCGGGCTGATGGAGCTGACGGGCGCAGCGCGCTCCATGCAGGAATTCTCCTTCCAGGTGTTCGAGGCCTTCACGGCGGCCACCGTCATTTATCTCCTGCTCAATGCCATCGTGACCTTCGGCATGCGGGCGCTGGAACGCCGTCTGGCGGTCCCCGGCTTCAACGCGGCGAGGTGAGCGATGTTCAGCGATTTCGACTTCGGGGTCATCCTGCGCTCGCTGCCCTACCTCTTCAAGGAGGGCATGACCTTCACCCTCACGCTGACGGCGGTGGCGACCGTGGGCGGCGTCATCCTCGGCACGCTGATCGCCATGATCCGGCTCTCATCCCTGCCGGTTCTGCCCAAGATTGCGGCAGGCTATGTCAATGTGATGCGCGCCTTGCCGCTGGTGCTGGTGATCTTCCTCTTCTACTTCCTCATGCCCTACATCGGCCAATGGGCGCTGCGCGCGGACCAGCCGATCCAGGTGGGGGCGCTGTCTTCCACCATCATCACCTTCACTTTGTTCGAGGCGGCCTATTTCTCCGAGATCATGCGGGCGGGCATCCAGTCCATTCCGCGCGGACAGGTGGCGGCGGGTTATGCCATCGGCCTCACATACCGGCAGGTGATGAGCTATGTGGTGCTGCCGCAGGCGTTCCGGAACATGCTGCCGGTGATCTTCACCCAGACCATCGTGCTGTTTCAGGACACCTCGCTGGTCTATGTGCTCTCCATCACCGATTTCCTCGGCGCCGCCTCCAAGATCGCCCAGCGTGATGGGCGGCTGGCGGAAATGTATCTGTTCGCAGCCGCCGTCTATTTCCTCATTTCCTTCACTGCGTCCATGCTGGTGAAGCGGCTGCAACGCCGCCTCGCCGTCGCCCGCTGACGCGCCCGGAGTAGCCACATGTCCATGATCTCCATGCGCAATGTCAGCAAGTGGTACGGCCCGCAGTTTCAGGTGCTGAAAGACTGTAGCGTCGAGGTGGAGAAGGGCGAGGTGATCGTGGTGTGCGGGCCGTCCGGCTCCGGCAAGTCCACGCTCATCAAGACGGTCAATGCGCTGGAGACCATCCAGAACGGCGAGATCGTGGTGGATGGCGTCACCGTCAACGCGTCCAAGACCAATCTGCCCAAGCTGCGCGCCCGCGTCGGCATGGTGTTCCAGCATTTCGAGCTGTTCCCGCATCTCTCCATCATCCAGAACCTGTGCCTCGGACAGGAGAAGGTGCTCGGGCGCGGGCATGATGAGGCGGTGGCCAAGGCCGAGGCGCTGCTCAAAAGGGTGGGGCTGAGCGCCCACGCCCAGAAATTTCCCGGCCAGCTCTCCGGCGGCCAGCAGCAGCGCGTCGCCATCGCCCGCGCGCTGGTGATGGACCCGGTGTGCATGCTGTTCGACGAGCCCACCTCGGCGCTGGACCCGGAGATGATCACCGAGGTGCTGGACGTGATGGTGGAACTGGCCCGCGAGGGCATGACCATGATGGTCGTGACCCACGAGATGGGATTCGCCCGCAAGGTGGCCCATCGCGTTGTCTTCATGGATCAGGGCGAGATCGTGGAAGATGCCCTTAAGGAAGACTTCTTCGGCACCCCGCGCAGCGAGCGGGCCCGGAATTTTCTCTCCAAGATTTTGTCGCATTGATGTTGCAGTGCAGCATATATCGCGCAACAAGCGATGTATGCGGCAGGGCGTTTCCTTGCCAAGGTAGAGCGGCAAGGAGTGGTTTTTCATGGGTGAGCATCACGTCGTGGTGGTCGGGGGCGGCTTCGGCGGCATCCAGCTGGTCCACGACCTGCACGGGCCCGACGTTCGCATCACGTTGATCGACCAGCGGAATCATCATCTGTTTCAGCCGCTGCTGTATCAGGTCGCGACCACCCTGCTGGCCACCTCCGAGATCGCCTGGCCGATCCGCCACCTGTTCCGCGACCGGGCTGACGTAACGACACTCCTCGCCGAGGTGAAGGGGGTGGATCGTGCGGCACAGCAAGTGATCCTCGCCGATGGTCAGCGGGTTGCCTATGACACGCTGGTGCTCGCCACCGGCGCCCGCCATGCCTATTTCGGCCATGACGAATGGGAGCCCCATGCGCCCGGCCTGAAGACGCTGGAGGATGCCACCACCATTCGGCGTCGCATGCTGCTGGCCTTCGAGCAGGCTGAGCTGGAAGAGGATCCCGCCCGGCGCGCAGCGCTGCTCACCTTCTGCATCATCGGTGCGGGACCGACCGGAGTGGAGTTGGCCGGCATCATCTCCGATCTGGCCAAGAAGGCGCTGGTGAAGGAATTCCGCCGCATCGATACCCGCAATGCCCGCATCCTGCTCATCGAGGCCGGCCCGCGCGTGCTGCCCGTCTTCTCGCCGGAGCTGTCCGCTTATACGGCGCATGAGCTGGAGCGGCTCGGTGTCGAAGTCCGCACCGGCACGCCCGTGACCAATTGCGATGCCGAGGGCGTCACCATCGGCACCGAGCTGGTGCCGAGCCGCACCATGATCTGGGCCGCCGGCGTGCAGGCCTCGCCCGCCGCCGCATGGCTCGACGCGCCGGCCGACCGCGCCGGCCGCGTCAAGGTGGAGCCGGACCTCACTGTGCCGGGGGACGCGAATATCTTCGTCATCGGCGACACGGCCGCCGCCTCCACGGCGGATGGCAAGCCGGTGCCGGGCGTGGCCCCTGCCGCCAAGCAGCAGGGCAGCTATGTGGCCAAGGTGATCAAGGCCCGCCTCGCAGGCCGGCCGGCACTGCCGCCTTTCGCCTACCGGCACCTCGGCAATCTGGCGACCGTGGGCCGCAGCGTGGCGGTGATCGAATATGAAGGCTTCAAGCTGAAGGGCTGGCTGGCGTGGTGGATCTGGGGCCTCGCCCACATCTACTTCCTGATCGGCACCCGCAGCCGCCTCGCGGTGGCGATGAACTGGTTGTGGATCTTCCTCATCGGCCACCACTCGGCCCGCCTGATCACCCAGCGTGACCATCGCCGGGCACCGCCGCCGCCGACCCCTCCGGCGGAGTAAGAGGCCTTCAGCGCAAGCTGGCGATGATCGAGACGACCTCGGCCTGCCGGTTGACGTCGAGCTTGCGGAAGATCGACTTGATGTGGATGCGAGCCGTTTCCTGCGAGATGGCCCGCACTTCCGCGATCTCCTGCACGCTCTTTCGCTGCGCGAGCAGGAGGGCGATGACAGCCTCGGCCGGGGTGAGGCCGAAGGCTTGCTGGATAGTCCTCGGGTCTGGCTGCGGCGGCATCTCCAGATCGGTAATGATGGCCATGACCTTGGCTCTGGCGAAGAAATCCCGGATGAAGCCGCTGACCTGCTGGAAGCGGATGACGAGAGGCCGCTTCCCGTCGCGCGACAAACGGACGGCATCGGCCATCGTCACATCACCGGCGAGGCCCGCCGCGATCCGGATCTGACGATGCAATTGCTTGGTCTCGGCGGGGAGGCGCGCCCGAATCTCCCCTCTTGAGACGTTAAGATCCTCGCCCATCAGGGCTTCGGCGCAGGCATTCATGCGCACGACGTGGCCGCCCCGGTCGAAAAAGATGGCGCCGGTTTTCATGCGGTCGAACGCCTCGCCGAGACCCTCGACCTTGGCATCGGAAATCGCGCTGGCGAATGACGCCGCCAACGTCAGGCGCTCTGACAATCCATTCAGTATCAGGGCTTCTTCCGGGCTGTAAGGCGCGGCGTCTGCGTGGCGGTGCAGGGAGCAGGAGAGAGCCTGCTTTCCCGACCCGAAACCCACGAGCGCACTGTACTTCAACTTGTGGGAGCCCATGAACCGAAAGAATTCGTTATTATAGTCCTCCCCAGACATGAAATCGCTATCAATGATGACACGCTGCGTCTGGAAAAGGGGAATGGCCCGGGCGCGATAATCCCGCTCGGCCCAGCCTTCGGCGAAATACGCCTCCACCGACCTGGAGATGCTGGAGCTGTACTGGATGGCGGGAAATGAGCTGGCAGCGCTCATGAGGTTGACGCCCTGGGCGCCTGTTGCGATCTGCAACTGATCAAGCGTCTCTGTCCATCCGGTCACACCCATTGCGGCCGGGAGAACCCCCTCCATGGCGATTTGCAGACGACCAAGGTCGACCTTCATCAGTCGCCCCCACAGGCTTTGATGTACGCCTTATGGTTGTACTGCGCGGAGCGAATTGCCATCCTTTTCTGCAGGGCAAGTGAGCACGGGGGCGCGTTTCGTCGGCCTCAGGGCAGGTTCTCCCGCAGCACGATGTCGATGCGCGGTGGGGCGATACCCATCATCGGATCACGCCCGGCACGCAAATTCGAGAAAATGCCGACGCAGCTCTGGATCGCGCTTTCCGGATTCTGCGTGATCACCGCATCCATGGTGCCGTCCAGCAGCAGTGCGCGGGTATCCGGGGTTAGGCCGTGGCCGACGAACACAACGTCGGTGCGGCGCATCTCGCGCAGCGCCTTGCCGACGCCAGCCGCGCCGCCGCCGATATTGTAGATGCCCGCGAGATCGGGATGCTTGGCGAGGAACTGCCGGGTCTGGCGATAGTTGCGGGCCTCGTCGTCCTGTCCCTCGCGCAGACCCACCACCTCGATCTGCGGATACATCTCCTCGAACAGATGCAGGAAACCCATCTCGCGCTCCTCATGGGCGCGGTAGGAGAGTGAGCCGGCGATCATCGCCACCTTTCCCGGCCGCGCGCCAATGAAGCGGGCGATGAGCGAGCCCGCCGTGCGCCCCGCCGAGCGGTTGTCGAGGCCGATGCAGGCCACGCGCTTCGCAGCCCCCAGGTCCGAGATCAGCGTCACGGTGGGCACGCCCTTGTCGGCCAGTGCGTTCACCGCCTCGCGCACCGCCGGGTGTTCCAGCGCCATGAAGGCAATGCCGTCGGCGCTCTTGCCGTGCTGGAGCAGGGCGCGGGCCAGAAGGTCGGGGCTGAAGCTCTTGATATATTCGACCTTGGCATGAATCTGCCGCTCGGCGAGGTCCGGCGCGCCGCTCGCGATCAGTCGGCCCAGCAGGCCAAGGAAACGGTTGGTGCCGGCGGGCAGGAGAAAGACGAGGCGCAGCGGCGCCACCGGTGGCGCGATCTCGCTTTCCAGAATGTAGTTCAGCTCCGCCGCCGCTTTCAGCACCCGCTGCACGGTGACGGGGCGCACGCCCGGCCGTTTGTTGAGGACGCGGTCCACTGTCGCAGTGGAAACACCGGCCCGGCGCGCCACGTCCGGCAGGCGGGCGAGGGCAGGGCGCGGCAGGCCCCCGCCGCCATTGGCCTCGTCTCCACCGGCGGACTCCGGAATGCCTGATGTCATGGCATCGGAAGACATCAAATCACATCATTCTTTCAAATTGACGGCACTGGATGGTACTTCATATCATCGCAAAACGTTGCAGGAAAAACATCAAAAAACATCATTTTGGGGAGGATCCGATGCCGTCTCTGTCCCGCCGCCAGTTCGTTGCCGCCGCCGGTGCCGCTTCCGCCGCAGGCCTCATCGGCATGCCGAGCATCCTGCGTGCCGCCGAATATGAGCTGCGCTACGCCAACAACCTGCCCATGACCCATCCCCTCAACATCCGCGCGCAGGAGTTTGCGAAGCGGGTGGAGGCGGAGACCAAGGGCCAGGTTACGATCGCGATCTTCCCCAACAACCAGCTCGGCGGCGACACCGACATGCTGGCGCAGGTGCGCTCGGGCGGCGTCACCTTCTTCACCCCCTCGGCGCTGGTGATTGCGACCCTGGTGCCGGCCGCCGCCATCAATGCGGTGGGCTTCGCCTTCGCCGATTATGATCAGGTGTGGAAGGCCATGGATGGCGCGCTCGGCGCCCATGTGCGCGGCGCCATTTCCAAGGTCGGCCTCTATGCCTTCGAGAAGATGTGGGACAACGGCTTCCGCCAGATGACCTCGTCCAAGGCGCCGATCAAGGAAGCCAAGGACATGGAGGGCCTCAAGATCCGCGTGCCGGTGAGCCCGCTCTCCGTCTCCATGTTCAAGGCGCTGGGCTCGGCTCCCGCCAGCCTCCAGTTCTCGGAAGTCTATTCCGCGCTCCAGACCAAGATCGTGGACGCGCAGGAGAATCCGCTGCCCATCATCCAGGTGGCCAAGCTCTATGAGGTGCAGAAGTTCGCCTCGCTGACCAACCACATCTGGGACGGCTACTGGTTCATCGCCAACGGCCGCGAGTGGAAGGGCCTGCCGGAGAACCTGCAGAAGATCGTCGCCTCCGCCATCAATGACGCCGGTCTCGCCCAGCGCGCCGACATCAAGTCCCTGAACCAGGGCGTGCAGGCGGATCTGGAGAAGAACGGCCTCGCCTTCAACACCACCAACCCCGACAGCTTCCGCGCCAAGCTGCGCGACAGCGGGTTCTACGTGGAGTGGAAGGGCCGCTTCGGCGATGACGTGTGGGGCCTGCTGGAAGGCGCGGTCGGCAAGCTCGCCTGATCCTCGATCCCGGTCATCCGGCGGACGTGCGCGGCACGTCCGCGTCGGGATTGCCAAAGAACGGAACGGAGCCATCCCGCTTGTCCTCGGAAGAGGCGGGAGGCCCGGACTTTTGCTGAACGTCTGAACGGAGGCCCCATGTCCGGCTCCCTGTCTCACACGGCGGCCGATGCCTCGGCCGCCGAACGACCGGCTGCGTCCGCCGTCGCGCGGGTGGAAGGGGCCTTCTTCGGGCTCATCGAGCTGGCGGCGGCGGCCATCGTTCTGGTGGAGATCGTCGTCCTCTTCGCCGGCGTGATGGCACGCTACGTCTTCCACGCCCCGCTGGTGTGGTCGGACGAGCTGGCCTCCATTCTCTTCCTCTGGCTGTCCATGCTGGGCGCGGTGATCGCGCTCCGGCGCGGTGAGCACATGCGCATGACCGGCTGCCTCGGCTTCGCCGGTCCACAGACCCGTGCCGTGCTTGAAGCGCTCGGCATCGTCGTGCCGCTGGCCTTCCTCGGCCTCATCCTGCATCCGGCGCTGGACTATGCCATCGAGGAGCAGTTCATCGTCACCCCGGCGCTGGAGATTAGCAATTTCTGGCGCGCTTTGGCCATTCCGGCCGGCCTCGCGCTGATGGTGCTGGCTTCCTTCGCCCGCCTCGCGCGCTTCGGCTCGCTGAAGGCGCTGCTGACGGCCATCGCCATCACTGCCGTGCTGATGGGCGCCTTCTATTTGCTCGGCCCGGTGCTGAAGCCGCTCGGCCAGCTCAACCTCATCATCTTCTTCGTCGGCGTGGTGGGGCTGTGCGTCTTCACCGGCGTGCCCATCGCCTTTGCCTTCGCGCTGGCTACCTTCGGCTATCTGGCGCTCACCACCCGCACGCCCATGCTGGTGATGGTCGGGCGCCTCGACGAGGGCATGAGCCATCTCATCCTGCTGGCGGTGCCGCTGTTCATCTTCCTCGGCGCGCTGATCGAGATGACCGGCATGGCCAAGGCCATGATCGCCTTCCTCGCCAGCCTGCTGGGCCATGTGCGCGGCGGCCTGTCCTATGTGCTCATCGGCGCCATGTATCTGGTGTCCGGCATCTCCGGCTCCAAGATCGCCGACATGGCGGCCATCGCGCCCATCCTGTTCCCGGAGATGAAGGCCCGCGGCGCCAAGGAGGGCGACCTCGTGGCTCTGCTCTCCGCCACCGGCGCGCAGACGGAGACCATTCCGCCCTCCATCGTGCTCATCACCATCGGCTCGGTCACGGGCGTCTCCATCGCCGCGCTGTTCACCGGCGGCATGGTGCCGGCCCTCGTACTGGGCGCGTGCCTGTGCACCGTGGTGTGGTGGCGCTACCGCAAGGAAGACCTGAGCCACATCCGCAAGCCCTCGGCGGCGGAGATCGGCAAGCTGGCGCTGGTGGCGATCCCGGCCATCGCGCTGCCCTTCGTGATCCGCGCCGCCGTGGTGGAAGGCATCGCCACCGCCACGGAAGTGTCCACCATCGGCATCGTCTATGCGGTGGCGGCGGGGCTGCTGATCTATCGCCGGTTCGACTGGCGGCGTCTCAAGCCCATGCTGATCGAGACGGCCTCGCTCACCGGCGCCATCATCTTCATCGTGGGCTGCGCCACGGCCATGGCCTGGGGCCTGACCCAGTCCGGCTTCTCGCAGAATCTCGCCCGTGCCATGGCGGCGATCCCCGGCGGCGCCTACGGCTTCCTCGCCATCTCCATCGTGGCGTTCATCATCCTCGGCAGCGTGCTGGAGGGCATCCCGGCCATCGTGCTGTTCGGGCCGCTGCTGTTCCCCATCGCGAAAGCGGCGGGCGTGCACGAGGTGCATTATGCCATGGTGGTGATCTTCGCCATGGGCATCGGCCTCTTCGCCCCGCCGTTCGGGGTTGGCTATTACGGCGCCTGCGCCATCTCCAAGATCAATCCGGACGAGGGCCTCAGGCATATCTGGGGCTATGTGGCGGCCCTGCTGATCGGGCTCGTCATCGTGGCAGCCATTCCGTGGTTCTCGATCGGCTTCCTGTGATCCATCGCTCAATAAACGAGGTAACGTCATGAGCCGCTTTTTCGGCGACATCCGGCAGGCCGGATATGTGGTGAAGGACATCGAGGCGGCGATGGACTACTGGAGCCGGGTGCTCGGCATCGGCCCGTGGTTCTATAATCCGCGCGTCCCGATCGTGAACTACACCTA
Organism: Azorhizobium oxalatiphilum; assembly: GCF_014635325.1. Taxonomy (GTDB): domain Bacteria; phylum Pseudomonadota; class Alphaproteobacteria; order Rhizobiales; family Xanthobacteraceae; genus Azorhizobium; species Azorhizobium oxalatiphilum. Next base: position 1,470,880 of record NZ_BMCT01000001.1, read on the forward strand.
TCGCGGCGAGCGCTACGAGGTGCACAATTCCGTCGCGCTGGCCAATTCCGGCCCGTTGCAGATGGAACTGATCCAGTGCCGCAACGACGCTCCCTCCATGTATCGCGACTTCCTGCAGGCGGGGAACACCGGCCTCCAGCACGTGGCCTACTGGACCGAGAATTACGACGCCGATCTTGAGCGCCTCCTCAAGGAAGGCTTCAAGCCGGTGATGGGCGGCGAAGTGGGCGAGAAGGGCCGCTTCATCTATTTCGACACCGAATATCACCCCGGCACGGTGATCGAGCTGTCCGAAGTGGCTGGCCCCAAGGGCAAGCTGTTCAAGATGATCCGCGAAGCCTCCGAAGGCTGGGACGGCACGGATCCGGTGCGGCCCTTCCCCGATCTCTCGACGCTCTGAGGCTGTCATGTCGCGTTTCGAGGCCAGTTACCTGATCGAGACCCCGTTCGATCCCGCCAAGGTGGCGGACGTGATGGCGGGGGAACAGTCCAGCGGCACCTTCACCCGGGTGCATGGCGAGACGGACGAACTGCGCGCCCGCTCACGCGCGGAAGTCCTCTCCGTGGTCGAGCTTGAAACGCGCGATACGCCCAGCCTGCCCAACGCCTTCCTGGAACGGCGCGGCGTCACCGGGCCCTATCGCCGGGCGCGCATCCGGCTGGCTTTTCCGGTGATCAACGTGGGCGCCAACCTGCCCACGCTCGCCTCGACGGTGGCCGGCAATCTGTACGACCTCGGCGAGGTCACGGGCATGCGGCTGGAGAGCATGTGGCTGCCCGACGACTACCGCCTCGCCTTCGACATGCCGAAGCAGGGCCTTGCGGGCACCCGCGCCCTCACCGGCGTGGAGGCAGGGCCGCTTGTGGGCTCCATCATCAAGCCGAACGTGGGCCTCTCGGCGGAGGAAACGGGCGAACTGGCGGGGCAGCTCTGCGCCGCCGGGCTCGATTTCATCAAGGATGACGAGATCTGCGCCAATCCCGCCCATGCCCCGCTCGCCGAGCGCGTGCCGGCGGTGATGCGCCGGGTGCGCGACCATGCGGAGCGCACCGGCAAGCTGGTGATGGTCGCCTTCAATATCACGGACGAGACCGACGCCATGCTGCGCCATGCGGAGCTGGTGACTCGCGAAGGCGGCACCTGCGTGATGGCGAGCCTCAACTGGTGCGGCTTCTCGGCCATCCAGACCCTGCGCCGCGCCACCGATCTGGCGCTGCATGGCCATCGCAACGGCTATGGCGCCTTCGCGCGCGATCCGTTGCTCGGCATCGGCTTCCAGGCCTATCAGGTGCTCTGGCGTCTGGCGGGTGTGGACCACATGCATGTGCATGGTCTGCAGGGCAAGTTCTCGCAGCCGGACACCGAGGTCGTCGAAGGCGCGCGCGATTGCGTGCAGCCGCTCTCCACCACCGAGGACGACCGGGTGATGCCCGCCTTCTCGTCCGGCCAGTGGGCCGGCACGGTGCCCGCCACCTATGCGGCGACCGGCAATGCGGACCTGCTGTTCATGGCCGGCGGCGGCATCATGGCCCATCCCGATGGGCCGGCGGCGGGCGTGGCCAGCATCCGCGAGGCGTGGGAAGCGGTGATGGCGGGCGAGAGCCTGGAGAGCGCCGCCACCCGGCATGACGCGCTGGCGAAGGCGCTTGCCTTCTTCGGCAAGAAGCACTGACAGGCAGAAACTGATGGCCCCGCGCTACGGCTGGTACGGCGACGACTTCACCGGCGCCAGCGATACGCTCGCCGTGCTGGCCCAGCGCGGGCAGAAGGCGATCCTGTTCCGGGGCATCCCCACGACGGACCAGCTCCGTCGTGCCGGCGACCTCGATGCGGTGGGCATCGCGGGGGCGTCGCGCGCCATGGCGCCGGGCGAGATGACGGCGGAACTTCTGCCCGTCGCGGCCTTCTTCGCCGATCTTGGCGTGCGGCTGATGCACTACAAGTGCTGCTCCACCTTCGACAGCGCGCCGCATGTGGGCAGCATCGGGCATGCGGTGTCCGTGCTCGGCGGGGCCTTCCCGAACGCGCTGAGCCCCATCGTCGGTGGGCAGCCGAACATCGGGCGCTTCTGCACCTTCTCCAATCTGTTCGCGGCGGCGGGCACGGGCGGGGAGGTGTTCCGCATCGACCGCCATCCCACCATGAGCGTGCATCCTGTGACGCCCATGGCGGAGGCGGACCTGCGCCGCCATCTGGCCGCGCAGGGACTCGCCCGCGTGGCGGGGCTGCACTATCCGGCCTATGCGGAGGGCGCTGACGCCCTCGACGCGCGGCTGGGCACGCTACTGGCGGACACGCCGGACGCGGTGCTGTTCGATGTCTCCCGCGTGGAAGATCTCGCCATCGTCGGCCGCCTCATCTGGCAGGCGGCGGAACGGGAAAAGGTTTTGGCAGTGGGTGCCAGTTCCGTCGCACAGGCGGTCTGCGCCCATTGGGGGGCGGAGCCGGGCCCCTCCGCACGGCTCGCGCCGTCGGAGGGGCCTGTGTTCCTTCTGGCGGGCAGCCTGTCGCCCATCACCCGGCGCCAGCGCGAGGCGGCGGTCTCCTATGTGAAGCTCCAGCTCGACGCGGAGCAACTGGCGCGCGATCCCGCCTATGCCGCAGCGCAGGCCGAGGCCATCGGTGTGGACCTGAAGGCCGGACGTTCCGTGCTCGCCACCACCGCGCCCGAGGGCGGGGAGGGGGACACGACCCTGCCGCCGGGCGAAGTGGCTGTTGCCACGGCCGCCTTCCTGAATGCGGTTCTGGCCAAAGCGCCGGTGAAGCGGCTGGGCATTGCGGGCGGCGATACGTCGAGCCGCGCGGTGCAGGCGCTGGACCTGTGGGGCCTTGCTTATCTCGGCATGCCCTCGCCGGGCGTGGCGCTCTGCCGGGTGCACAGCGATGCGCCGGGGCTGGATGGGCTCGAACTCATGCTGAAGGGCGGCCAGATGGGCTCGCCGGACCTGTTCGAGCGCCTGATCCACGGCGACTGAATAAAATCGGATCTGAATGTCGGCACCTGCATGCCGTCTGCGTCCTTTGGGTATCGGCGGCTTGGGGCGGGGTGCATCCCGCTCTAAGCTCGCCGCTCCAATGGGAGAGACGCCACCATGCAGTATGCCATCCTTTGCTATCATTCCGAGGACGTGGTCGGGGCCTGGAGCGCCGAGGAGGATGCGGCGGTTATGGCGCGCCTCATGGTGGTGCAGGATCGCCTCGCCAAGGAGGGCAAGCTCGGCCCGGTGGTGCGCCTGCTGCCCACCACCGCCGCCACCACCCTGCGCAAAGACACCGACCCGCCGCTGGTCATCGACGGCCCGTTCGCGGAGACGCGCGAGCAGCTTCTGGGCTTCTACATCATCAACGCAGAATCGCTGGACGAGGTGCTGGACATCGCCCGCGAGCTCGGCAGCGCCAATCCCGGCGGTTCCTATGAGATCCGCCCGACCGCGCTGTTCTTCCCCGGCCCGCCCGCATGAGCGCCATCGACATGCCGGACGCTGGCTGGATCGCCGCCACGCTGTCCGGCGCGCGGCCGCAGGCAGTGGCGGCGCTGCTGCGCTATTTCCGCGATCTGGATGCCGCCGAGGAGGCGGTGCAGGATGCCTGCCTCAGGGCGCTGAAGCACTGGCCGGAGAACGGTCCGCCGCGCGATCCCGTGGCATGGCTGGTGATGGTGGGGCGCAATGCCGGCATCGACGGCGTGCGGCGACGCCAGAAGCTCACCGAATTGCCGGACGAGGCGGTGCTGTCCGATCTCGATGATGCGGAAGCCGATGCGGCGGAGCGGCTCGATGGCGCGCATTATCGCGACGACGTGCTGCGCCTGATGTTCATCTGCTGCCATCCCGACCTGCCCGCCACCCAGCAGATCGCGCTTGCCCTGCGCATCGTCTCCGGCCTCTCCGTGAAGCAGATCGCGCGGGTGTTCCTCGTGGGCGAGAGCGCCATGGAGCAGCGGATCACCCGGGCCAAGGCGCGGGTGGCAGCGGCCGGCGTGCCGTTCGAGACGCCCGGTGCGGTGGAGCGCAGCCAGCGGCTCGCGGCAGTGGCGGCCATGCTCTATCTGGTTTTCACCGAGGGCTACACCGCTGCCACGGGAGATGGCGAGACGCGCGGTGCGCTGTGCGAGGAGGCCATCCGCCTCGCCCGCCTGCTGCTGCGCCTGTTCCCCGCCGAGCCGGAGCTGATGGGCCTGCTGGCCCTCATGCTGCTCCAGCACGCCCGCGCCGCTACGCGCACGGATGCGGAGGGCGCGGTGGTGCTGCTGGAAGATCAGGACCGCACCAGGTGGAACCGGCGCATGATCGCCGAGGGGCTGGCACTCATCGACAAGGCCATGCGCCACAGGGCGCGGGGGGCCTATCAGATCCAGTCCGCCATCGCCGCGCTGCATGCGCGGGCAGAGCGGGCGGAAGACACCGACTGGCCGCAGATTGCCCGGCTCTATCTGGCGCTGGAGCGGCTCAATCCCTCGCCGGTCATCACCCTCAACCGGGCGGTGGCGGTCTCCAAGGCCGAGGGGCCGGAGGCGGCGCTGGCGCTGGTGGAGACGCTGGGCGAGCGGCTTGGTGGGTATTTCTATTTCCACGGCGTGCGCGGCGGCCTGCTGATGCAGATCGGGCGCGGCCGCGAGGCGCGGGAGGCCTTCGACCGCGCCATCGCGCTGGCCTCCACGGCGGGAGAGGCAGCGCACATCCGCATGCATCTCGACAGGCTGGAAAAAGAGGCGGCGGATGTCGGGTCCGGCATTCCGCACGCGTCCTCGGAAGGCGCCCGCAGCGGCGCGTAAAGGGAAAGGGAACCGCCAATGAGTGACGCCACCACGCTCCCCGTCTTCCACCTGAGCCGCCGCTTCGCCGCGCCGCGTGACACGGTGTGGGCGGCCTTCACCAAGGCTGACCAGCTGAAGCAATGGTGGGGGCCGAAGGATTTCACGGTCGGCAGTGCACAGCTGAACCTCGTGCCCGGCGGCCTGTTCGTGTTCCAGCTGCTGGGGCCGGAGAATGCGGAGATGTGGGGCCGCTGGCTGTTCCGCGAGATCGCGCCCACCCGCCGGCTGGAAGTGCTGCACGGCTTTGCCGACGCGAGCGGCCATTCCGTGCGCCACCCCGCCATGAGCGACTGGCCGCAGGACATGCTCGGCCAGTTCGGCTTCCATGCCGACGGCGGCGAGACCCGGCTGGAGCTGGACTTCTCGCCCTATCAGGCGAGCGCCGCCGAGGCGCAGGTGTTCGGCGCCAATCTCGAGAGCCTCAATACCGGCTTCTCCGGCACTTTCGACAAGCTCGACGCCTTCCTCGCCAAGGGGTGATGTTGCCGCCGTGCCACGGTTGCGGACGGGCCGTGTGGAGGGCATGGATATACTGTATCATTCTGTTGCGTTCCGGCTTCGCTTCCGTCAAATGATGCAATGTATCATTTGCTGGAGGGCCGGCCGTGGCTGCCGTTTCACGTTTTCTCGTTTCCGTCGGCATGCTTGCGCCGCTCGTCTCGCTCGCGTCCGCAGCTCCCGCTCAGGCGCAGTCCCGCAGCAATGCGGCGGATGCCACCGCGATGGAGCTGCCGGCCGTGAACGTGACCACCGCCAGCCCCATTGGCGGCGACGGCGCGGCGGCGGCGTTCTGGAATTACGGCTCCTTCTCCTTCGTCAATGACGCCTTCGCGCCGGTGACGGTGGCTGGCCAGCGGCAGATCGAACTGTCCCCGGCGGCGACGCTGGCGGACGTGCTGTTCACCCAGCCCGGCATCACCTCCAGCACGTTTGCCCCCGGCGCGAGTCGGCCGGTCATCCGCGGGCTTGAAAGCGTCCGCGTGAAGATGGCCGAGAACGGCATCGATGCCATGGACGTGTCCGCACTGGGCGAGGACCATGCGGTACCCATCGACCCCATGTCGGCGCAGCGTATCGAAGTGATCCGGGGACCGGCGACCCTGCGCTACGGCTCGCAGGCTATCGGCGGTGTGGTGAATGCGGAGAACAACCGCATTCCCACCGAGCTGACCAAGGACGGCTACAAGGGCTCCATGCAGGGCGCCGGCACGGTGGTGGATGACGGCATCGACGGTTCGGTGAGCGTCGATGCACGGCAGGGGGCCTGGGCGGTGCATGCTGACGCCTTCGGCCGCTCCTTCGGCGACTATTCCATCCCCGGCGGCGGCAAGGAGGCGAACACCTATGTGCGCTCCAACGGGCAGGCGGTGGGCCTCACCTACAATTTCGACGGCGGCTATGTGGGCTCGGCGCTGACGCGCTTCGCCTCCACCTACGGCATTCCGGGGGGCGAGGAAGCTGAGCTTCAGACCAATATCGACATGGAGCAGCTCAAGTGGCTGAGCAAGGGCGAGTATCGCTTCGCGTCCGGCCCGGTGGAATCGGTGCGTTTCTGGACCGGCCTGTCCAAGTATGAGCACAGCGAGCGCGGCCTTGAGCACGAGCACGACCATGAGGAAGGCGAGGAGGAATCCGCCGCCGACATCCTGGCCGCGAACCAGCAGGTCACGCACGGTAGCTTCAAGAGCAAGGCGTTCGAGGGCCGCGTGGAGATCGCGCACGTGCCCGTCGGCACGCCGATCGGCTTGATGCGGGGGGCGCTGGGCTTCCAGTTCAACTATACCGACCTCGACACGACCGGCGAGATGTACGAATTCCTCGCCCCGACGCGCACCACCAGCGCGGCCTCCTACCTGTTCGAGGAATTCACCCTCGCCCCTTCCACCCGGGTCCAGATGGCCGGCCGCATCGAGGGCGTGAAGGTCAATGGCGCGGCGGGCGACATCCCGGCCAACTATCTGCCGCCGCCGGAGGAACTGACCACCACGGGTGCCGAGCGGACCTTCGTGCCGGTGAGCGTTTCCGTGGGCCTGTTGCAGGATATGGCCTGGGGCATGACCGGCCGCCTGACGGCGCAATATGTGGAGCGCGCGCCCACCGCCCCCGAGCTCTATGCCAAGGGCGCCCATGACGCCACGGGCACGTTCGACCTCGGCAATCCCGACCTCCAGAAGGAAGGCGCCAGCAGCATCGAGATCGGCCTGTCGCGCACCGTTGGGCCGGTGCGCTTCGATGCCAGCGCCTATTACACCCGCTTCAACGGCTTCATCTACAAGCAGCTCACCGGCATCACCTGCGGCGAGGATTTTGCCAGTTGCGGCGCTGCGGACGGCGAATTCGACCAGGTGGCCTATGACCAGCGCAACGCCACCTTCTATGGCGTGGAACTGAAGGCGCAGTATGACGTGGGCGCGCTGTGGGGTGGCGTCTGGGGCGTGGAAGGCCAGTATGACTTCGTCCACGCCACCTTCTCGGACGGCTCCTATGTGCCGCGCATGCCGCCCCATCGTCTCGGCGGCGGCCTGTACTGGGGCGATGGCGCCTTCGCGGCGCGCGTGAACCTGCTGCATGCTTTCGGGCAGGATCAGGTGGCGGCCTTCGAGGACACCACGCCCGGATACAACCTGCTCAATGCCGAGCTGAGCTACACCCGCAAGGTGGGTGACTACGGGCTCAATCCGGTGATGCTCACGGTGGGCCTGACGGGCACCAACCTGCTCGACGAGGACATCCAGAACTCGGCCTCGTTCAAGAGCGACGTGCTCCTGCCCGGCCGCAACCTGCGCGGCTTCGCCAAGGTCACGTTCTGAGATCTGCCGATCCCCGCCGTACATCCGGTACCGGCGGGGACGGCACATGGCGACTGTCGGCCCCCGCCCGGCAGTCGTGCGCACCCGCAGCGGCAAGGCGCTGCGGGTGTTGCGCTTTTCAGGTGTTGAGCAAGGGCTGCTCTTCGAGGCTGGCCACATAGGCCAGCGCCTTTTCCAGCGGCTCCACATCGCCGAACTTGGCGTCGATGTCGAACAGGTTCCAGGCCACCGCACCGGCGATGCGGTCGCCCACCGCCTCGCGCACCACGATGGGCCGGAAGCCTTCCGCGATGGCGTCCTCGCAGGAATGGCGCACGCAGGCCGAGGCGGTGACGCCGGTGATGATCACCGTATCCACGCCCATGGCTTTCAGCATGCTGGAGAGGTTGGTGCCGTGGAAGCCGCTGGCGCGCTTCTTCAGGATCACGAACTCGCCGTCCGCCGGCTTCAGCGCATCGTCGATGGCCGCCTCCCAGCTGCCGGTCTTCATGGCTTCCAGCGGAACCTTGCGCGACCACAGGCCCATGTCCGTGTTCGGGCCGGAGGTGACGTCATAGGCGGTGGTGGTGAAGACCACCGGCAGGCCCTTGGCGCGGAAGGCGGCGAGCAAAGCCTGATTGGCCGGGATCACCGTTTCCATGCCGCCGCAGGAGAAGGGGCTGCCGGGCTGGGTCCAGCCATTGGCCATGTCGATGATCACGAGGGCGGGCTTCCTGCCATAGCCCACCCGCCGCTCGAAGCCGCGCTCGTTATAGAAAGCCGAGTTGGCGGCAAAGATCGCCTGAAGGCTTTCGGTCATCACGTCGGTCATGTGGAAGCTCCAATCCCAGCGTTTCAGGCTGCGGCCGCATAGGATGCGGTTTCCTGGTCGATGACGGGCGCCAGTGCTTCGCCGAGCGCCAGCAGGCGGGCATCGCCATAACGCGGCGCGACGATCTGCACGCCCACCGGCAGGCCCTTTGGGCCGGTGGTGCAGGGGATGCCGAGGCAGGGCACGTGCAGCAGCGTCCACATGGCGTTGAAGATGTGGTTGCCGGTGTTGTAGCTGCCCTCCGGCGCCTCGCCGGGGGAGGCGGGGGTGAGCACCACGTCGAAATCGGCATAGAGCGCCTCGAAGGCGCGGCGGCATTCGGCGGCGAGATTGTAGGCGGCGATCAGCTTCTCCGGCGTGATGCCGAGGGCATTGTTCGCCCGATCATGAAAATCGGCATGCAGGCGGTCGCCGAACTCCAGCGACACGTCGAGGAAGGACGCGCGCCCTTCCGCCATCATGATGGTGTTCTGGGCCTCGAACATGCCGTCGAAGGCGGGCGGCAGGGTCAGCTCGATGAGTTTGGCGCCGGCCTTTGCGAGGCGGTCCCGCGCCATTTCCAGTGCCTTCTCGCCCGCCGGCTCGATCTGGTCCCAGAAGGGCGAGCGGCACCACGCGACCTTGAGGCCGGCCACGTCCGGCATCGCCACCTCGCCCACGTCATGCAGGCGGAACGCGGACCCCACGAGCGCCAGATCGGCCACCGAGCGGCCATACCAGCCGATGGTGTCGAGCATGTTGGAATACTGCTTGGCGCCCTCACGGCTCACCGAGCCCCAGGTGGGCTTGAGGCCATAGATGCCGTTGAAGGAAGCGGGGCGGATGTGGGAGCCGCCGGTCTGGGTGCCGAAGGCGAGCTGCACCTGCCGGTCGCCCACCGCCGCGCCCGAGCCGGAGGAGGAACCGCCGGGCGTGTGGGCGAAGTTCTTCGGATTGCGGGTGGCGGCGCGGCGACCGGCGGTGGCGAATTCCACCGTATCCGTCTTGCCGAGGATGACGGCGCCGGAATAGCGCACCACACCCACGCAGGCGGCATCGCGCGCCGGCTGGTAGCCCTGAAAGACCGGCGAATTATAGGTGGTGGGCATGTCGGCGGTGTCGATCATGTCCTTCACGCCGAAGGGCAGGCCGTGCAGCGGGCCCATGGGCGCGCGCTTGTCCAGCTCGCGGGCGGTGGCGATGGCCTTCGCCTTGTCCACATAGAGCCACGCCTTCACGTCAGGGTCGCGCTCCTCGATGCGCTCGATACAGGAGCGGATCAGGGCCTCGCTGGTGAGCGTGCCGGCCCGCATGGCGGATGCCGCCTCGGCGGCGGTCAGGAAGCAGGGTTCCATAAGCGTTCGCTTTCTCTGGCTGTTCAGGCGGCGGCGAGGATTTTGGCGCGGGTGTCGGCGAAATCGTCCAGCACGTGCTGGAGGCTCTGCGCGACCGCCAGCAATTTGGCGTCGGACAAACGCGGGCCGACGAGCTGCACGCCCACCGGCAGGCCGATATCGCCCAGCACCGAGGGAATGGCGACGCAGGGCGTGTGCAGCAGGGTCCACAGACCGTTGAAGATCCAGTCGCCCACCGTATGCAGGCCCTTGGGCGCCTCGCCGGTGGCGGCGGGGGCGAGCACGGCGTCATAGCCGGCCGCGATGGCGTCGAACTCCATGCGGCAGGCATCCGCAAGGTCATAGGCAGCGACGAGCTTTTCCGGCGTCACGCCGCGCCCGTTCTCCACGGTGAGCTTCAGCTCAGGATGGAGATTGCCCCCCTGACGCAGATATTCGTCATAGAGCGCCACGCGCCCGTCGCCGAACATGATCATGGTGTGGGCTTCGGAGATGTCGGCGAAATGGGCCGGCAGCACGATCTCCTCCACGATGGCGCCGGCCTTCTGAAGCCGCTCCACCGCCAGCGCCATGGCCTTCTTGGCGCCGGTCTCGGCGCGCGACCAGTAGGGCGTCTCGCAATAGCCGATCTTCAGTCCCTTCACGTCGCGGGGGCTGAGGCTCTCGATGCCCGGCAGGCGGAAGGCTTCCGCGCCGAGGATCAGATCGTCCACGCTGCGGCCATACCAGCCCACCGTGTCGAGGATGGGCGAGATCAGGTGCACGCCCTCGCGGCTCACCGTGCCCCAGCTCGGCTTGATGGCGTAGATGCCGTTGAAGGAGGCGGGGCGGATGTGGGAGCCGGCGGTCTGGGTGCCGAAGGCGCATTGCACCTGATAGTCGCCCACCGCAGCGCCCGAGCCGGAGGACGAGCCGCCTGGCGTGTGGGCGAGATTGTAGGGATTGTGGCTCGCCGCCTTGCGCGAGTTGAAGGCGAACTCAACGGTGTCCGTCTTGCCGAGGATCACCGCGCCAGCCTGCCGGACGATGTTCACGCAGGCCGCATCCCGCGTGGGCCGGTGGTCCTGCCAGGTGGGCGAATTGTAGGTGGTCGGCATGTCCGCCGTGTCCATGATGTCCTTTACGCCGAACGGAATGCCGTGCAGCGGCCCCATGATCGGGCGCTTGTCCAGCTCGCGCGCCTTGCGGATGGCGAGGTCCGGATCCACGTGCAGCCACGCTTTGACGGCGGGATCGCGGGTTTCGATGCGCTCCAGGCAGGAGCGGATCAGCGCCTCGCTGGTCAGCGTGCCGGCCTTCATCTGCGCGGTGGCTTCAGCGGCGGTGAGGAAGCAGGGTTCGGTCTTTTTCATTTCGTGCCTCGCGGGGCCGTCATGGTGAAGAGATGGGCGGGTTCGTCTTCCTTGGAGGGCATGCGCGGCAAGGCGAGGCCCGCTTCGCGCACGGTCTGGGCAAGCTCGCCGAGCCGGGCGAACTGGTCTTCCGGCAGGCCTTGCAGCCCGTGCCGCGCGGCATAGAGCCGGATTTCCTCGATCGTGGGTGTCTGGAGGTCGGACATGTGTCTCTCCGGGGATCAGAGCGTCGGGCGGCGGCTGCGCCACGGGGTGGCGGCCTCATAGGACTGGGCGACGCGCAGCACGGTCTCCTCATCGAAGAAGCGGCCGACGATCTGGGCGTTGAGCGGCAGGCCGCCGGGGTCATAGCCGGTGCAGACCGACAGGGCCGGGTGGCCGGTGACGTTGAACACCGTGGTGGCGGTGTCGGCGGTGAAGGGCGTGACCGTGTCCGGCGCATCGAAGCGCGGGGCCACGTGGAAGGCGCCGGCGATCAGCAGCGCATCGCAGGAGCGTACCAGCGCGTCGGTGGCATCCACGAGCGAACGGCGCAGGCGGGTGGCGGCGAGATAATCGGCGGCGCGCACATTGAAGCCGGACATCATCTTCTCGCGCAGGGCCTGCCCCATGAGGGCGCTGCGCTCCAGAAAATCCTGCTCGTGGATGGAATAGGATTCCGACCAGTTGATCACCTTGGTGACAGAGCGGTAGTGGGCCAGCGGGGCGGGCAGCGTGACCTCGCGGATGATGGCGCCCTGCGCTTCCAGCACGCGGGCGGCGTCTTCCAGCGCCTGCGCGTTGGCGTCATCCAGCGCCTCGCCTTCCGCGCCGAGGTCGCGCACGAAGCCGATCACCAGCCCCTTCACGCCCGCATGCAGGCTCTTGCGATAATCCGGCACCGCCACGTCGGCAGAGGAGGGGTCCGCCGGGTCGAAGCCGGAAATGGCCTGCATGACGATGGCATTGTCCTCCACCGTCCAGGTGAGCGGACCGGTGTGGTCCAGCGTCCAGCAATTGGGCAGGCAATGGGCGCGGCTCACGCGGCCGAAGGTGGCCTTGAAGCCTTGCAATCCGCAGGCCGCCGCCGGCAGGCGGATGGAGCCGCCCGTATCCGAGCCGAGCGCGAACATGGCGGTGCCCGCCGCCACCGAGGCGCCCGCACCCGTGGACGAGCCACCGGTGAAGCAGGCGAGATCCCATGGATTGCGCGCCACTTCGAAGGGCAGGTCGTGATAGACGCCGCCATTGCCGGTGCCGTACTCCCAGGTGTTGAGCTTGCCGAGCAGGATGGCGCCTGCCGCCTCAAGCCGCGCCACGGCGGTGGAGGTGGCGTCCGCCATGTAATCGAGCATCAGGCGCGAGCCGCCGGTCGTGGGCAGGCCGGCCACGTGGTAATTGTCCTTCACCGCGAAGGGGATGCCGTGCAGCGGCCCCTTCCAGCGGCCGGCGGGGATCTCCGCTTCCGCCTTCTGCGCCGCTTCCAGCGCGCGGGTGCCGGTTACGGTGATGTAGCTCTTGAGCCGCGCGTCAATGGCTTCGATGCGGGCAAGGAAGGCTTCCACCAGCGTGACCGGCGACAGCCGGCCGGAGCCGATGAGGCGGGAGGCCTCGGTGACGCTCAGGAAATGCAGCGGCGTGGCGGTCTCGGCGAAGGCGGCGGCGGTGCTCGGGCCGTTCATGAAACACCTCTCATTCGGCAGGCATGCGCGCCGTATCGCGCGCGGGGGCATGGTTTGGTGGCGTCGGCATCACCCCCACGGCCCGCAACAGGCGGAACAGGTAGGGCGCTGACAGGATGACGAGGAAGATGCGGACGATGTGGAAGGCGACCACGATCGGCACGTCGAGATGCAGCACCTTGGCGGTGATGCACATTTCGGTGACGCCGCCCGGTGAGGTGGCCAGCACCATGTTGCCGACCGAGATGCCGGAGGCATAAGCCACCAGCACGCCGACAGTGGCGCAGCCGCCCATCAGAACCGCCAGATTGACGAGGGCGGCCGGGATGAAGCGGCGCATGCTGGTGATGAGCGCGCGATCGAACTGCGCGCCGATATGCGCGCCCATGAGCACCTGTCCGAGCGCGGACAGCCACGGCGGCACGGAGGAGAGGTTCGCCTCGGTGAGCCCGAGCACGCAGCCCACCGCCATGGGCCCGAGCAGCCAGGCATTGCGAAAGCGAAAACGCGCCAGCAAAGCGGAGAAGGCGAAGGCGAGGGCGAGCGAGATGAGGAGGCCGCCCGGTGAGAAGGGCAGGGTGCCCAGCGCGCTGGTGCTGCCGCCGCCCGCGCCCAGCAGGGTGAGCGTGCTGGGAATGAGGATGGTGACGGAGACCACGCGCAGAAGCTGCGTGACGGCGATGGGCATGGGGCGGCCGCCGAAGCGCTCGCCCACCATGCTCATTTCGGCCACCCCGCCGGGCACGCTGCAGAAGAATGCGGTCACATGGTCGATGCGCGCCGTGCGTGCCAGCAGGAAACTGGCAGCCGCGCCAACCACCAGTGTGGTGCCGCTGGCGGCGATGATGACCGGCAGGTGCGCCAGCACGGCCACGGCCGCCTCGGGCGTGAAATAGAGGCCGAGCGCCAGACCGAGCACCAGCATGCCGCCGATGCGGCCCTCGCTGGACGCCTTCAGCGGCAGGCCGAGGAAGGTGGCCAGCCCGCAGCAGACGATGGGGCCGATCATCCACGGCAGCGGCGTGCCGATCCAGGCGAACAGGCAGCCGCCGGCAAGGCCGATGGCGAGCCCGAGCGCCACCCGGCCGAGCGCAGCCCGGTTGAAGGAAGCATGCATCTTCATCTCTATGCGGCGCAGCTCGCCTTCAGGGCCGGGGCCTGCGCGAAGCCGGAGCCTGGCGCATATTGCAGGCAGCGCGCCTGCTGGCCGCCGGGCAGCAGCACCAGCTCCGGCATATGCTCAAGACAGGGCTCGCGGGCGGCCGCGCAGCGGGGGGCGAAGGGGCAGCCGGGCGGCAGGTCGGTGAGATCAGGCGGCGCGCCGGGGATGGGATCCAGCGCCACGCCGCGCATGTCGGCATGGATGGTGGAGTTCATCAGACCCTGCGTATAGGGGTGGCGCGGATTGTCGATCACCTGCTCGACAGAGCCGCTCTCCACGAACTTGCCCGCATACATGACGGCGATCTTGTCGGCCACCTCGCAGGCGACACCGAGATCGTGGGTGACGAAGATGGTGGCCATGCCCATCTCGCGTTGCAGCTCGCGCAGCAGCAGCAGGATCTGGATCTGCACCGTGGCATCGAGCGCGGTGGTGGGCTCGTCCGCCAGCAGCAGCTTGGGCTTGCAGGCAAGCGCGAGGGCGATCATGCCGCGCTGGCGCAGGCCGCCGGACAGTTCGTGCGGATAGGCCTCCAGCCGCCTCTTGGCGGAGGGCACCTGCACCAGCTCCAGCAATTGCAACGCCCGCGCGTTGGCCGCGCGATAGGAGATGCCCTCGTGATAGACCAGCGTCTCGGCGATCTGCTGGCCGATGGTGAACACCGGGTCCAGCGCCGTCATGGGCTCCTGGAAGATCATGGAGATCAGCCCGCCCCGGATGCGGCGCAGCTGGTTCTCCTGCAAGGCCAGCACGTCGATGCCGTCCACGCGCACGGTGCCGTCGAGCCGGGCGGTGGGCGGGAACAGGCGCATGAGCGCGCGCATGGTCACGCTCTTGCCCGAGCCGGACTCGCCGAGGATGCAGAGCGACGAGCCGCGCTCCAGCGTGAAGGACACGCCATTGACCACGCTCACATCAAGGTCGCGGCCGGTGAAGCGGACGGTGAGGTCCTTGACCTCCACCAGCGGGCCGGCAGCCGGGGTTGCGATGCTGCTCAATGGACGGCTCCTTCCGCAGGCGCTGCGTTGTGGCCGGAGCCGGGGCGGTGGGCGTGGCAGGCGACGGGATGGGCTTCATCCCCCGGCACCGAGCCCAACACCGGGGCGATTTCGCTGCACACCTGTTCCGCGATGGGGCAGCGGGTGCGGAAGCGGCAGCCCGAGGGCGGATTGATGGGGTTGGGCGGATCACCCGAGAGCGGCGGGGCCGCCATGCGCTTGCGCGGGTCCATGGAGGGACGCGAGTTGAGCAGAGCGCGGGTGTAGGGGTGCTTGGGCGCGCGGTAGATTTCTTCCACCGGGCCGATCTCCACCGCCTTGCCCAGATACATCACCATCACCCGGTCGCTGATGTACTGGATGACGTTGAGATCGTGGGAGATGAAGATGTAGGTCAGCTCCAGCTTCTGCTTCAGCTCCTGCAACAGGTTCAGCACCTGCGCCTCCACCGACTTGTCGAGTGCGGAGACCGCTTCGTCGAGGATCAGCAGGCGCGGGCTCATGGTGAGCGCGCGGGCGATGTTCACGCGCTGGCGCTGGCCGCCGGAGAGTTCGTGCGGATAGCGCTGGGCGAACATGTCCGGCGTCAGGCCCACCATGCGCAGCATGGAGGCGGCGCGGGTCTTGGCCTCCTTCTGGCTCTTGCCTTGCGAGATCAGCCCGAAGGCGATGGAATCCTCGATGGTCATGCGCGGGTTGAGCGAGGAATAGCTGTCCTGGAACACCATCTGCATCTGCCGGCGCAGATCGCGCACGGAGAGGCCGCGCATGGCGCCCACCTGTTCGCCGTCGAAGATCACCTCGCCGGCATCGGGAATCATGAGGTGCATGAGCAGGCGGGCGGTGGTGGACTTGCCGCAGCCGCTTTCGCCCACGATGCCGAGCGTCTCGCCCTTGTTGACGGTGAGATCAACGCCGTCCACCGCCTGTACCCAGGCCTGCGGCCGGCCAAGCAGGCCGCCGCGGATGGGAAAGTGCTTCTTCAGGCCCTCGACGATGAGCAGAGGCTGGGCGGGGCCGCCGCGATCGCGCGGATCCACCTCGTTGGGAATGGCGGCCATGGCGACACCGTTCTTCTGGGAGGAAGGGGAGGGGTTCATACCGGCGCCCTCACTGCTTCACGTCCATGGCGCTGCGCAGGCCATCGCTCATGAGGTTGAAGCACATGGAGGTGATGAAGATCATCACGCCCGGCAGAACGGCATTGAGCGGCGCCACATAGATGGACTGGCGCAGCGTGTTCAGCATCAGGCCCCATTCCGGCTCCGGCGGGGTGATGCCGAGGCCGAGGAAGGAGAGGCCGGCGGCGAGCACGATGGACACGCTGATCAGGCTGGAGGCGTAGCTCAGGATGGGGCCGGTGACGTTTGGCACCACATGCGCCAGCACGATGCGCCAGTTGGCGGCCCCGGTGGCGCGGGCGGCCTCGACGAAATCCTGGTTGCGCATCTGGGTGGCTACGCTCTCGGCCACGCGGGCGACGGGCGGAATGAACACCAGCGTTAGCGAGAAGATGGTGTTGCCGATGCCGGCCCCCAGCACGCCGGAGATGGCGACCGCCAGCAGCACGGAGGGAAAGGCATAGAACACGTCGATCACGCGCATGATCAGCATGTTGATGGCCCCGCCCACATAGCCGGCGATGACGCCGAGCAGGCCGCCGATCATTGTCGCCAGCAGCACCGGGGCGAAGCCCATGAACAGCGACAGCCGCCCGCCATAGATGAGGCGCGAGAGCAGGTCGCGGCCGAGCTCGTCGGTGCCCAGCCAGTAGCGGGCATCGCCGGGCGGGATGAGGCGGCGGGCCATGCTGGTGCGATAGGGATCGTGCGGGGCCACATAGGGGGCGAAGATGGCGGCGAGCACGATCAGCAGCAGGATGGTGAGGCAGGCCATGCTGACCGGATCGTGCAGCAGGCGGCGGCCCACATTGCGCCAGAAGCTGCGGGTGGCGGGGCGCTTGCCCTTGGCGGGGGCCTTGGTGCCGGCGAGGGCGATGGCGGGCTGGGACATGGGGTTCGCTCTCCCGTCAGGCGCGCTTGATGCGGGGATCGACGGCGGTCTGCACCACGTCGACGGTGAGGTTGATGAGCACGAAGAACATCGCCAGCACGAGGATCGTGCCCTGCAGCACCGGCAGGTCGCGGGTGAAGATGGCGTTGTTGAGCAGGAAGCCCGTGCCCGGCCAGGAGAAGACCGTCTCCACCAGAATGGAGCCGCCGAGCAATTGCGCGAGCTGGAGGCCCATCACCGCCAGCACGGCGGGCAGGGCATTCTTGACCACATGCACGAAGATGCGTCGGCCCGGCAGGCCCTTGGCGTGCAGGGTCTGCATGAAGTCCTGTTTGCGCACCTCGGCGATGGTGCCGCGCACGGAACGGGCGATGATGCCGGCCGGGATCACCGAGAGGGTGAGGGCGGGCAGGATGAGATATTGCAGGCTGTCCCAGCCGAGGCCGAAGGTGCCGGAGCCGCCTTCGCCCATGCCGGTGGCGGGCAGCAGGTTCAGCTCCACGGCGAAGATCACCATCAGCACCATGCCCAGCCAGTAATGCGGGATGGAGACGCCGGTGATGGAGACGGCGGTGACTGCCTTGTCCGTGGGCTTGCCGGCCAGATAGCCGGAGACGACGCCGAACAGGCAGCCCAGCGCAAAGCCGAACAGCACGGCGGCGGCGGCGAGCACCAGCGTGTTGGCGAGCGCCGGCAGCACTTCGTGCATGACCGGGCGCTGGGTCATGATGGAATTGCCGAAATCCCCCATCACCACGTGCTGGAGCCATTTGAGATACTGCACCGGCAGCGGCTGGTCGAAGCCATAGGCGGCGCGCACCTGCGCCACGGTTTCCGGAGAAGCGCCTTCGGGGATGATGGCGCTCAGGGGGTCGCCGGGCGCGAGATGGATCAGCGCGAAGCACACGAGCGAGACGCCCATGGCGATCGGGACCGTGTAGAGGATGCGGCGCAGCACATAGACGAGCATGAAACGTCCCTTTTCAGGCATCGGCAGGTGACGGGCGGCCGCGCCGCCCGTCACAGGAAAGCGCTCAGGTCACAGAGACCGGCGTGAGATCCTGGAACCAGCTCTGCGCCTGCACGAAGCCCTTCACATTGGGCCGCATGGCGCGTGGATTGAGGTCGTGGACCACCCAGATCCACATGGCCTGATCCACGATGTGGCTGTGCAGCTCGGCGAGGATCTTGTTCTGCTCGGCGGGATCGAAGGCGGCCTTGGCCTTGGTGGACAGTTCATCCGTCTTGGCGTCGTTGAAGTCGCCCCAATTGAAGCCGCCGGGCACCTTGGCGAAGGAGGCGGCGGTGCCGATGAGGCCGATGTCCGGATCCCAATAGGCCCATGAATTGTTGATGCCGTGCCGGCCCTTGTTTTCCGGAGCCCATGCGCCGAGGCGGCGGCGGGCGCGCAGGGCCTCCCAGTCCAGCACCTCGAACTCCAGGTCGATGCCCACGTCCTTGAAGTTCTCCTTGATGAACTCGTTCATGGGCAGCGGTTGCATCTGGCCGGAACCGGAGGGCGAGATGATGAACTTCGCCTTCACGGGCTTGTCCGGCCCGTAGCCCGCCTCCTTCAGCAGCTTCTTGGCGCCTTCAGGATCGTATTTGATCTCGAAGGTGGGCTTGCCGAACCAGGGGTGCTTCTCGTCCACCATGCCCTTGGCGGGGGCGGCGAGGCCGCCGAGCATCTTCACGATCCCGTCGCGATCGATGGCGAGGTTGGCGGCCTTGCGCACCCGCACGTCCTTGAACGGCGAGTCATCAAGATAGGAGAGCTGGAACGGCCAGATGTGGGGATACAGATTGGTGACGATCTGCATCTTCTGGGATTTCAGGCGCGGCACCGCATCCGGCGGGGGGGCCTCGATCCAGTCCACCTGACCGGAGAGCAAAGCGGCGACGCGGGTGTTGGCGTCGGGCATGGGCAGCAGGATGAGGCGCTCGGACTTGGGTACGCGGGTCTTGTCCCAATGCTCGGCATTGCGGACCATTTCCGCGCGCTCACGCGGCTTGAAGCTCTCCAGAATCCATGGGCCGGTGCCGGAGGGCTTCTCGGCGAACTTCGACCAGTCCTTGCCCAGCTCTTCCCAGCGCTTGGGGCTGGACATAAACAGGCCGGCGAGATTGTAGGGCAGCACGGCGTCGATGCGCTTGGTGGCGATTTCCACCGTATAGTCGTCGATCTTCTTCCAGGAGCCGATGTTGGCGTCGTAGGAGGCGGCCTGGTTGGACTGCGCCTGATCGAACTGCGGGGAGTCCTGCTTCATCAGCTTGTCGAAGTTCCACACCACCGCATCGGCGTTGAACTCGGAGCCGTCGTGGAACTTCACGCCCTTACGCAGCTTGAAGGTCCACACCTTCTGGTCCTGCGGGTTCACCGTCCAGCTCTCGGCGAGATCGGGGATCACCTGCGCGGCCTGATCGGACTTGGAAAGGTCCCAGCGGGTCAGGCCGTCATAGAGCGTGATGCCCATGAAGCGGATGCCTTCCGCGCCCTGGCTGGGCTGGCCGGTGGTGAGCGGAATGTCGGCGGCGGTCATGGCCACGCGCAGCACGCCGGGCTTGCCCTGCGCCTGCGCCGGGCCCGCGCCCAGCCCCACCATCTGCCCCAGCTCCGTGTCCATGAGGGACACGGCGGCCACCGAGGCCCCCGAAAGCAGCTGCATAAACGAACGTCTGTTCATTGACGGAACCTTCCCCTGCTCTTGTCCGGTTACTCGTCGTGCGTTTCCCTGATGGATGGCGGCCTTGTGCGGCCGCTCATTTTCACTGCGCCGCCATGGCCTCCACCGGTTGCTCCAGCGAAGGCCGGCGGCTGCGGAAATCGGTCTCGCGCTCGAAGGCGGCCCCGAGGCGGAGCACAAGCGCGTCTTCCCCCGGCCGCCCGGCAAGCTGCATGCCGAGCGGCAGGCCCGCCGCATCGAAGCCGTTGCAGAGCGAAAGGGCCGGCTGGCCGGTGAGGTTGAACTGCGCGGTGAGGGAGGGCGCAGCCGCGCCGAAGAAGGTGGGCGGCTCGTCTGGCAGCAGCAGCGGGGCCGGCTGGGCGCTGGAGGCGGTGAGGAGGACATCCACGTCCTTCATCACCGCGAATACGGTGGCGGTCAGCTCCGCCCGCGCACGCATGGCCTGCACATAGTCCTCAGCGCGCAGCAGGGCGCCGGGGAGGATGCGGTAGCGCATGGATCGCCCGAAATCTTGCGGGCGCGCGCGCAAATCCTTCTCGTGCAAGGTGAAGATCTCGCCCGCCGTGAGCGGCATCTTTGAATCCGTGAAGGTGCGCAAGGTGGGCAGCCGCACCTCGGTGACGATGCAGCCGAGGCTGCGGAAGGTGGCGATGCTGGCGTCCATGGCGGCGATGACGGCGGGCGCTGCTTCCAGCTCGTCCTCATACCAGTGGCGCACCACACCGATACGCAGGCCGGCGACGGGGGAGAGGAGCCCGGAGGCGTAGTCCTGCGCGGGATAATCGATGGAGGCTGGATCGCGGGGATCATGGCCGGCCATGACGCCGAGCATCAGCGCGCAGTCTTCCACCGTCCAGGCCATGGGGCCGCAATGATCGAAGGAATAGGAATTGGGCTGCACGCCGTGGCGGCTGACGAGGCCGTAGCTGGGCTTCAGGCCGGCGATGCCGCAGACGGCGGCGGGCATGCGGATGGAGCCGCCGGTATCGCTGCCGGTGGCGGCCGGGCAGAGGCCGGCGGCGATGGAGGCGCCCGCGCCGCTGGATGAGCCCATGGGCGAGCGCCCGAGATCCCACGGATTGCGCGCCGGCGGCCAGGGCAGGTCGAAGGAGGGGCCGCCCATGGCGAATTCCCAGGTGGCCTGCTTGCCCAGCAGCACGCCGCCGCCCGCCCACAGCTTTGCCTGCACGGTGCAGTCCTCGGCCGGAATGTGGTGCTCCAGCAACTTGGAATGGGCGGTGGTGAGCAGGCCGGCGGTGTCGTAAATGTCCTTCAGGCCGTAGGGGATGCCCTGCATGGGCCCCTTGTCCACGCCTTGCGCGAACAGGGTTTCGGCTTCCTTCGCCTCGGCGCGGGCGCGCTCGGGCGTCACCGTGATGAAGCTGTTGAGCGCGCCATCCAGCGCATCGATGCGCGCGAGGCAGGCCTCCGTCAGATCCACCGGCGAGAGGGTGCCGGCCCGGAACTGCCGGCCGGCTTCGGCGATGGTCAACTCATGCAGCGCGGCCATGGCTCACGCCGTCTCCGGCATGAACTTGCGCGGATCGAACACATGCGCCGGCTCATCCGCCCGGTCGCGGCTCCGGCGCAGGCGCATGAGCATGGGCTCAATGTTGCCATAGGCCTGCACCAGCTCCTCGAAGATCTCCGGCGGCAAGTCGAGCCCGGCGTTGCGGGCGAGCACGGCGATTTCCTCGCGGGTGGCGGGGCGGGGCGGAACGGTGCTGGTCATGGTCTTCGGCTCCCTTCGGTCACAGGGAGGACGCGTGCGTCCTCGCGGGGCGTGTCGGTCGGGTCGTCAGTCGAGATCAGGTTTGGCGAGGTGCCACTCGGTGGCCTGCTGGTAGGCATCGCCCGCGCACAGCACGGTTGCTTCGTCGAACGGGCGGCCGGCGATCTGCAGCGAGAGCGGCAGGCCGGTGGCGGAGAAGCCGCAGGGCAGGGCCAGCGCCGGCAGACCGGCGAGGCTGAACGGCATGGTGGCCAGCTGGCGCTTCTTGAAGAAGTCCACGCCATCGGGAATGGCGGGATCGGCGGGCGCCATCCAGCCGGCCGTCACCAGCAGATCGTAGCGGGAGAAGGCCGCCATCATGCGGGTGCACAGTTCCGTGCGCCAGCGCATGGCCTGCACGTAATCCTCCGCGCGCACGAGGCCGCCCACCATCACGCGGCTGCGCAGCAGCTTGCCGAAATCCTGCGGCCGCGTGCGGATGTCCGCCTCGTGCACGGAGAACAGCTCTGCGATGGAGATGGTGGTCTTGGCGTCCACATAATCGCGCAGCGGATCAAGGGTGAGCACCTCGACGCTGGCGCCGAGCCCGCGCAGCACCTCGACCGAGGCATCCACGGCGGCGATCACCTCCTCGGTGGCCTCTTCCTCGTACCAATGGCGCACGAGGCCGATCTTCAGGCCTTTGATGGAGCCGGTGAGCGCCGCGAGATAGTCGGGCACCGGCTCGTCGATGGAGCCGGGATCGAGCGGATCGTGGCCGGCGCAGGCGCCCAGCATGGCCGCGCAGTCGGCGGCGGTGCGGGTCATGGGGCCGCAATGATCCAGCGAATAGGTGTTGGGATGGACGCCGCGCCGGCTGATGCGGCCATAGGTGGGCTTCAGGCCGGTGATGCCGCACATGGCGGCCGGCCAGCGCACGGAGCCGCCGGTGTCGGTGCCGATGGCGCCGGGCACGAAGCGCGCGCCCACCGCAGCACCCGAGCCGGAGGAGGAGCCGCCGGGCAGATAGTCGCGGTTCCACGGATTGCGGGCCGGGGGCCAGGGCAGATCGAAGGAGGGGCCGCCGATGGCGAACTCGAAGGTGGCGGTCTTGCCGATGAGGATGCCGCCGGCCGCCTCCAGCTTGCGCGCCACCGTGGCGCTCTCCTGCGGCATGCGGTCGGCGAAAATCTTGGAATGGGAGGAGGACAGGATGCCCGCCGTGTCCACATTGTCCTTCAGGGCATAGGGAATGCCGTGGAAAGGGCCGCGATCCGTGCCCGCCGCCAGTTCAGCCTCGGCGGTGCGGGCCTGTGCGAGGGCGGCCTCGGCGGTCACGGTGATGAAGCTGTTGAGGCTGCCGTCGAGGCGCGCGATGCGATCGAGGCAGGCGGTGGTGACGTCCACCGGCGATATTGAGCCTTCGCGCATCAGTTGACCAAGCTCGGCAATGCCGAGATCGCAGAGATCGGCGCCTTCCCGCGCCTGCTGGTGGACTGCTGCCTTGAGTGCCGTCATCGCCTGCTCCGATCTCGTTTCAGAATTGTATACAACCTGAAGTGACGTGCTGCTCCGTATCCCGCGCCTTGGCTGGAATGGATCTAGCAACCTGCGTGCCAGCGAATGACCTTGGCGGAGCTATGTTGGCTTATAATTTTTAAGCCATTGAATTATATATATTTTTATTTCAAGCAATGAAGTCGCAGAAAGTCCTGCATCGGCCGTTGGTTGGCATGGCGGGTGGAAGTTTGAGGGCACCGGAGCCTGTCGCACGGGCTTTGCCGCAAGGCTGGGCGATGCACTTGTGTGCATGCCTAATCGGAAGTCATTGGTGGTCTGCGAGGCTATGACCCATTTATCGACTTCATACTCCTGCACTTAAGGGTTTGGGCGGGCCGCCGAGCTTCTGTCGTTATTGTGTACAAAAAGGGCAGGGCATTTTCCAGCAAGTCGCGTTAGCCTTGCGGATGGCAGGTGTTGCGGTGGGAGAAGTGTTTCATGGTCACGCGGGCCGAGGCCGTCACGCGGCAATTGCGGGAAGCGATCCTCGGTGGACAGTACGAGCCCGGCGCGCGGCTCAGCGAAATGGCGCTGGCGGACGGCATGTCGGTTTCGCGCACGCCCATCCGTGCGGCGCTCAGTGTCCTGTTTACTGAGGGGCTGCTCGATTACGAGCCAAACTGCGGCTATGTGGTGCGGCGTATCACGCTGGATGACGCGATCCACATCTATACCGTGCGGGCGACCCTCGAGGGCCTTGCGGCGCGCCTTGCCGCCGAAATCGGGCTGGCCGAGGCCGAGCGCACGCGCTTCGAGGCCGTTCTGGCCGAGATGGAGCGCCTTGTTGCCGGCAAGGCGTGGAAGGCCGAGCAGATGGAGCGTTGGGGCGAATTGAATATCGCCTTTCACGGCATGATCTGCGCCGCCGCCGGCAATGGCTATCTCGCCTCTTCCATCCTGCGCACCCGCACCTTGCCGGTGCTCACCGAACGCGGGCTGAAGACCTTCTTCGCCGAGCGCGCCGTGGTGTGGTGGGACCGCGCCGCTTATCGCCGCTCGCAGGATGACCATCTCGATATTGGCGAGGCCATCCTGGCGCGGCAGGGCACGCGCGCCGAGACGGTGATGCGCGAGCATATCGAGCGCGCTGGTCGCCTGATCCACCGCAAGCTTGCCATCGGCTCCGAGGCGGCGCTCGCTTTGCCTTAAGTGTGCTCAGCCGCGCGTCCTCAATAGCGCTTCCTCAATAACGTTTCATGGACAGCACGTCGAAGGTGCGGGAGATGGTGTCCATGGCGCGGTCATAGGTGGCCAGCGCGAGGCAGCAGATGAGCGCATCCACGATGGCGAGCTGGGCGATGCGGCTGGTCATGGCTTCGGTGCGGAACTGGGTTTCGCGCGCCATGGTCTGAAGCAGGATGTCCGCGTGGGCCATCAGAGGCGATTTGCCGTAATTGGTGATGCAGATGGTGGTGGCCCCCGCCTCCTTGGCCAGGCGCGTCGCCGCCACCGTCTCGAACGTGCTGCCCGAATGCGAGACGGTGATGGTGACAACCGTCTCATTGGCCAGTGCTGCGCTGATGGCCTGAAGATGAGAATCCACCACCGCCTTGGCCTCGATGCCGATGCGCCGCAGGCGGTAGTGCAGGTCTTCCGCGATGGGAGCGGCGCTGCCGATGCCATAGACTTCCACGCGGGCCGCCTTGACGATGGCCTCCACGGCGCGGCTCATCTCTTTGGTCTGCAACACCTTCAGCGAATCCTGCAGGGCCTGCATATCGCTGCGGAAGACTTTTTCGATGACGGTCTGGGTGTCGTCGTCGCGGGCCAGATCCTCGTGAATGAACTGCACCGGCTGCACCAGATCGCGGGTCAGCGCGATCTTGAACTGCTGGAAACCGCGCGCGCCCAGCTGTTGGCACAGGGCCACCACGCTGCCCTCGCTGGCCTGCGCATGCTCGGCGACTTCGGTCACGGACATGTAGACCACGTCCGCCGCATTCGCGAGGATGAAGTCCGCGATGCGCGCTGCGGTGCGCGACAGGGTGGGGCGCAGCGCCTGGAGCCGGTCCAGCGTGCCAGTGAGCGGTTGCTCACGCTCAGGGCTCGGCTTCACGTCATCGGTGGCGGTCTGCTTCTTCATGCTCTGACCCGTTCCTGTCCCTGCTTCGCTTCTTGTTGGCGGACGAATCGCGACGTCATCTCCTTGTGGCCCGGCGCGTGGCGCACGTCCAGAAAGCGCAGGCCCGCCCGCGCCGCGCCGCGCCCGTCGGTCTCGGGATTGTCGCCGATCATGATCGTTTCGTCCGCTCTCGTCCCGATGCGGCGCAGGCCTTCCGCGAACATGAAAGGCTCCGGCTTGCCGATGACGAGATGCGGAACCGGCCCGGTGGCCGCGAGCACGGCGGCCAGCAGTGCGCCGGTCTCGGGCAGCACGGTGCCGCCGGGGCCGGGGCGTGTGCGGTCGGGGTTGGCGGCGACAAGGCGCGCGCCATCGCGTACCGCGTTGACGGCAGCCGTGAGGCGGGCATAGGAGAAGTCCAGATCGCGGCCGATCACCACCACGTCGGGCCGTTCCTGCACCAGCCTGAGGCCCTTGCTGCGGGCATGCGCGGCAAGGCCGTTGCCTGCCAGCAGCATCACCCGCGCGCCCGGAGCCTCCCGCGCCAGATGGTCGAGGGCGAGCACGCCGGCCAGCAGGATGCGCTCCTCGGGAATGGGCAGGCCGAGGCCCGCCAGCAGGCGCGCCAGCTCGGCCGGCGTGTGCTGGGCATCATTGGAGAGGATGAGGCCCGCATCCCCCATATGGTCCACGAGATCGTGCGCCCAGGGGAGCGGCGCATCGCCCGTCACCAGCGTTCCGTCCAGATCGACCAGGAAGCCTTTCGCTTCCCGGAGCATGTCGTCCCACATCGCATCCCACTCGATTTTTCGGGTCCCCATGTGGACTGAGACAATGTCAATTTCAACCGGCTAATTTTCTGAAATAGGTTCATATGGGTGTCACAGATCGCGGCCTATAGGACGCTCCGAACACAGGGAGCTCTGGCCATGGCCGCAATCGAAGCCCGCGATCTGATCAAGAGCTTTCGCGGAACCTCCGTGCTGAAGGGCGTGTCGCTGAACATCGCCGATGGCGAGTTCGTCAGCCTTGTCGGCCCCTCCGGCTGCGGAAAGACGACGCTGCTGCGCATCCTCGCGGGCCTGGAATTGCAGGATGCCGGAGAGGTCTCCATCGCCGGTCGCGTGGTGGACGATCTGGAGCCCAAGGCGCGCGATGTGGCCATGGTGTTCCAGTCCTATGCGCTCTATCCGCACCTGACGGTTGCTGAAAACATCGCTGTGCCGCTGGTGATGCGGCGCCTCACCACGGCGGGCCGCCTGCCGGTGCTGGGCGGGCTCATGCCGCATGTTCGCCGCGCGCGCAAAGGCATTGCCGGCGAAGTGGCTACGGTGGCGCGGACGTTGGAAATTGAGCATCTGCTCGATCGCAAGCCGGGCCAGCTCTCCGGCGGCCAGCGCCAGCGCGTGGCGGTGGCCCGCGCCATGGTGCGCGAGCCAAAAGCCTTCCTCATGGATGAGCCGCTGTCCAATCTCGATGCCAAGCTGCGCACCCAGATGCGGGCGGAGATCTCCCAGCTGCACCGCCGGCTCGGCGCCACATTTGTCTATGTGACCCATGATCAGGCGGAAGCCATGACCATGTCGGATCGCATCGCGGTGATGATGGGTGGCGAACTGCTCCAGTTCGGCACGCCGGATGAGATCTATGCGGAGCCGGTGGACATCCGCGTGGCGGAATTCATCGGCTCGCCGCGCATCAATGTGCTGGAGGCGCGCTCCGACGGGCAGGGGGCGGCCAGCGCCGGCCCCATCGCGTTCTCACTGGCCAATGCGAAGCCGCAGGGCGAGGTGGTGCGCGTGGCCTTCCGGCCCGAGGCGGCGGAGCTGGCGGCACCCGATACCGGGCTTGCCGGCCGCGTGGAGCATACGGAGAATTTCGGCTCCGACCTGTTCGTGCATGTGCGGGCCGAAGGCGCGGCGGCGCCCGTGATCGTGCGCAGCCGGCCGCAGGGGCGGCGGGCGCAGATTGGTGATCATGTGGGCATCAAGGTTGCGCCGGATCGCCTGATGGCCTTTGGCGGCGACCACAAGCGTCTCGCCGCCGTAGCGGCCTGAGGCACGCCATGACTGATCACGCCATCACCGATCGTGCCATCACCAATCGTGCGATGACCGATCGCACCGCCCTTCCGGCGGCTGCCGCCGGCAACGCCCGTCCCGCGAAAGCGCGGGCGCCGGCCCGCAAGGCGGCGCGGCGTCAGGCCCGCACGGCTTACGCACTGCTCGCCCCGGCGCTGCTGCTGATGGCGGGGCTGCTCATCTTGCCGCTCGCCGCCATTTTCGCCCTCGCGCTCACCGACTATCAGTTGGGCGCGCAGGCCATCGCCTTCATCGGCATCGACAATTTCAAGGCGCTGGCGGTTGATCCGGTGTTCTGGCAGGCGCTGGGCAACACGCTGCTCTATGCCGCCATGGTGGTGCCCGGCTCGATCGGTCTCGGCCTTGTGGCGGCGTTGCTGATCGAGAGCGGCACCAGCCTGCGCAGCTTCTATCGCGCCGCCCTGTTCCTGCCGGTGATGGCGACGCTGATCGCCATGGCCATCGTGTGGGAATTCATGCTGCATCCCACCTTCGGGCTGGTGAATGCCATGCTCGGCGTCTTCGGCATCGCCCCGCACAACTGGCTGCTGGACAAGGCGACGGCGCTCCCCGTGCTGGCCGTCATCGGCATCTGGCAGCAGTTCGGCTTCGCCATGGTGCTGTTCCTTGCCGGCCTCGTCTCCATTCCCCGCCAGCTCTACGAGGCGGCGGCGCTGGACGGCGTGCCGGGTGGCTGGGAGCGGTTCCGGCTGATCACCTGGCCGCTGCTGGGGCCGGTGTCGCTGTTCATCCTCGTCATCTCCGCCACCCGCGCCTTTCAGGTGTTCGACGTGGTCTATGCGCTCACCAAGGGGGGGCCGAGCAAGTCCACTGAGGTGATGCTCTATTCCATCTATACCGAGGGCTTCGAGTTCTTCCGCACGGGCTATGCCTCGGCCCTCACCATCGTCTTCATCGTGCTCATTCTGGCGGTGACGCTGATCAAGAAGACGGTCCTCGAAAAGCGGGTGCATTACGCATGAGCCGGTCTATCGCCTTGCGCCGCCGCGCCCTGCTGGGCTCGGCCCTGCGCCACGTCGCGTTGTTGCTGATCGCCGCCTTCGCGCTGCTTCCCTTCGTTTGGATGGTGGTCACGTCGCTGAAGCCGCCGGGCGAGATCCTGAGCAGCGTCATCACATGGTGGCCGAAGCGCTTCTACGCGGTCGAGAACTACACCGCCGCGCTCAGCACGGCACCGCTGGCGCGCTATCTGCTGAACGGCGTCATCGTCACCGCTGCCATCTTCTTCCTGCAGGTGCTGATCGCGCTGCCCGCCGCCTACGCGCTGGCCAAGCTCCGGTTCAAGGGGCGTGAGGCGGTGTTCACGCTGGTCTTCTTCTGCATCCTCATTCCCTATCACGCGCTCGCCGTGCCGCTGTTCGTGATGTTCCACTACATGGGCATCCTGAACTCCTATGCGGCGCTGATCCTGCCTTTCACCATCTCGGTGTTCGGCATCTTCCTGATGCGGCAGTTCTTCATGACCGTGCCGGACGATCTGGTGGATGCCGCACGCATGGACGGCATCTCCGAATTCGGCATCGTCTGGCGGGTAATGCTGCCCACCGCCATCCCGGCCGTGACCGCGCTCGGCATCTTCTCCGTGGTCGCCCACTGGAACGACTATTTCTGGCCGCTGATCGCGCTCGTGGACGATGCCTATTTCACGCCTTCGCTCGGCGTGGTCGCCTTCCGCAATCAGGAGGCGGGCAGCAATTACGGGCCGCTGATGGCCGCCGCCACGCTGATTGTTCTGCCGCTCATCACGGCATTCCTGCTCGCCCAGCGCCGTTTCATCGAGGGCATCACCCTCAGCGGCATGAAGTAGCCAAGCCTTTCCCTCTCCCCCTAGTCGAGGACTATCAGATGAAGTTCATGCTCGGCACCGCGCTCGCGGTGCTCGCCCTCGGTGCGTCTTCCGCCCTGGCCCAGCAGCAGGTGGAAGTGGTGATGCAGTATCCCTATCCGGAGAACTTCAACACCACCCACAAGGAGATCACGGCCGCCTTCGAGAAGGCTCATCCCGGCATCAAGGTCACGTTCCGCGCGCCCTATCGCGATTATGAGGATGCCGCCCAGCGCGTGCTGCGCGAGGCCATCACCGGCGCCGTGCCGGACATCACCTTCCAGGGCCTGAACCGCGTGCGCGTGCTGGCGGAAAAGAACATCGCCGTGCCGCTGGACGGTTTCATCAAGGATGAGAAGAACTTCGCCGCCGCCGGCTTCCAGCCGAGCATGTTCGAGGCCGGCAAGGTGGGCGGCAAGGTCTATGGCGTGCCCTTCGCCATCTCCCTGCCCATCGCCTATTACAATCTCGACCTCGTGAAGAAGGCGGGCGGCGATCCGGACAAGCTGCCGACCACCTGGGACGAAGTGATCGCGCTGGCGCAGAAGGTCAACGCGCTGGGTGACGGCAACATCGGCCTCGCGCCGGACTGGTCCATCACCGGCAACTGGTTCTGGCAGGCGCTGGTGTTCGAGAATGGCGGCGCCATGATGTCGGCCGACGAGCGCAAGGTGGCGTTCGGGGAAGAGCCGGGCCAGAAGGCCATGCGCACGCTGGCGCGCTTCGTCACCGAGGCCAAGGCGCCCAACCTGTCCGCCACCGACCAGCGCTCGGCCTTTGCCGCCGGCAAGGTGGGCATCATGCTCACCACCACGGCGTACGTGAACATGGCGCAGAAGCAGATCGGCGACCGCTTCGTGCTGAAGACCTCCAATTTCCCCGGCATCCAGCCCGGCGTGACGCGCCTGCCGCCCGGCGGCAACGTGGCCGTCATGACCGCCAAGACCGAGGCCAAGCGCAAGGCGGCGTGGGAAGTGCTGAAGTTCTGGACCGGCCAGACGGGCGGCACCATCATGGTGCAGACCACGGGCTACATGACCGCCAACACGCAGGCGGCGGAGGTGGGCCTCAAGGACTTTTACAAGGCCACCCCCAACCAGTACACCGCCGTGGCGCAACTGCCCTACATGGCCAGCTGGTACGCCTTCCCCGGCGAGAACGGCCTGAAGATCACCGACGTGATCAAGGACCACCTGCAGACGGTGATGGACGGCTCCCGCGCCGGCGAGCCGGACAAGGTGCTGGCCGACATGGTGAAGGACGTTCAGGCGCTCATCCCCGCCACCAACTGATCGTTCACTTAACGTCAGGCGGTGGGGCGCGCCCCATCGCCTGCCGACGCGTTTTCCTCTGCTCCCTCACATAGCCGGTTCCAGAAGGTGCTTCCCATGAAGCTCGTCCACATCAGCGACACGCACATCGTGCCCGCGCCGAGCCAGCTCTATGGCCTCGATCCCCGCGCCAACCTCTCCGCAGCCATCGCCGACATCCATGCCAACCACGCGGATGCGGATCTGTGCGTCTTCACCGGCGATCTCGTCCATTGGGGCGATGCGGAAGCCTATGACGCGCTGGCGGACGTGTTGGCCGAGCTGAAGCTCCCCTATGTGCTGATGATCGGCAATCACGACGATCGCGCCCGCTTCCAGGCCCGCTTCCCCGATGCGCCGCGCGATGCGGACGGCTTCGTGCAGGGCACGCTGAAGACGCCCATGGGCACGCTGGTCTTCCTCGATACCCATGACGGCACCACCCATGCGGGCCTCTACTGCGAGACGCGCCGCGCATGGCTGGCGCGCACGCTGGAAGGCATCGAGGGTGACATCCTGCTGTTCGCCCATCATCCGCCCTTCCCGGTGGGTATCGGCGCCATGGATGCCATCGCCCTGCAGGAGCCCGACGCGTTTGCCGACGTGATCCGTCCGCATGCGCAGCGTATCCGGCACATCTTCTTCGGCCATCTGCATCGCCCCATTTCGGGCAGCTGGCTGGGCATTCCCTTCTCGGTGCTGCGCTCGCAGAACCATCAGGTGGCCATGGAGCTGCGGCCTACGGGGCGCGATGTCATCGGTGCCTGGGAGCAGCCGGCCTATGCGGTGGCCCTCGTCACGCCCGAGGCCGTGGTGGTGCATATGTGCGAATATCTGCTGGGTGCCGGCCGCTTCTCTCTGAATGCGGACGAGGGGCTGGGTCGCGCCTATGCGCTGCAGATGGCCGGGCCGCAGGTCGCGCTTGCTGCGGGCTGAGGCTGAGGGAAAAAAAAAGGGCAGGGGGCGAAGGCAACACCTTCGCCCTTTTGCTTCAGCGCGCGGCGGCCGCGCCGAGATCAAGCCCCATCTGCCAGAAGTCGGCTTCGAGCCGCGAGGCCTTGCCGAACAGCGCCGCCAGCTCCGTGAAACGGCGCTCGGTCATGGCACGGGCGGCGAGGTCGTCCAGATGGCGGCGGGCGGTGGCGGCGACGCCCTGATAGCCCGCGCCGGCATATTCGCCGATCCACTCCCGGTAGGGGTGATCCTTCAGCGCGTCCACGCCATCGGGCGCCAGCGCGCGGCCGATCTCCGCATAGCCGACCACGCAGGGCGCCAGCGCCACATGCAGGTCGAGAAGATCCCCCGCCGCGCCGCAATCCAGCACGAAGCGCGTATAGGCGACAGTGGCCTGATGCTCGGCTGCCGCTTCCATGTCCGCCTGCGACAGGCCCCAGCGGGCGCACAGGCGCACATGCAGCCCGGTCTCATGCAGGATGGCGGCGAGGCCCTCCTGCGCCACGCCGATGTCCGCCAGCGTGCGGCTCTTGTAGGCGGCGAGCGCATAGGCGCGGGCGAACTGGATCAGGAACAGATAGTCCTGCACGAGGTACGCGCGGAAGGCGGCCTCGGGCAACGTGCCGTCGCCCATCCGGCGCACGAAGGCGTGGTCCACATAGCTCTGCCAGTCGGCGGGGGAGGCGGCCTTCAGGCGGTCGAATATGTCCATCTCAGCCTCCGTAGGCGGCGTCGAAGAAGGCCCGCTCCAACTGGACGGTGCGCAGGAAGAAGTCGCGGGCGACGGCTTCCTCCGCCGGTCCCACCCGGTCAAGCTCGGCACGCACGAAGGCGACGAAATCGCGGAAGAACGGATTGTCGTGCAGCGTCACCCATTCCGCATGGACGAAGTATTCCGGCAAGGGCTGCGGCGCCGCCATGGCCCAGTCGAGATAGAGCCATTCGGCCACGTTCAGCACGGCGAGGGCCGCCGCATAGGAACGGGTAGCGGCGGCTTCGCGCATGATGGCCTTGAAGCCTGCGGTCGGCGCGGTATCGGAGATGCTCTCGCGCTGCGCCTCGGTTACGCCAAGGGCCTCGAACGCGCGCAGGAAATAGGTGTTCTCCTCGCCCGAGACCATGCCGACGAAGCGGCCGAGCCGCAGCCGGGACTCGAAACTGTCGGACGTTGCGATGGCGGCGCCGAGCAGGGTGAGGAAGCTGTCGAGGAAGCGATGGTCCTGAATGAGATAGGAGGCCATCACATCATCGGAGATTGTGCCGGCGCACATCTCGCTGACGAAGCGGTGGCCGGTGGCCTCGCTCCATGTCGGTTCGCTGGCCTCGCGAAGCGTATCGGTAAAGCGTGCGGCCATGGCGGTCTCCCTTGTCTGTTCTGATGTCCTCTTAGAACAATTTCCGTGGCAGCGCGTGCGGTTCTGCGGGAGGAATTGCGTCAATCCAATAGGTTAGAGCGTTTCTTGCTGCCTTCCCGACCATCGGCTGATCCGGATACAAAAAAAAAAAGCCCGGAGGCGGCACCCGCGTTCAAGCGGGGCCAGCCTCCGGGCTGCGTCGTCGTGCCGGGATCAGATCTTGTATTCGTACAGCAGGCGCGCACGCACCGTGCCGTCCAGCGCGCGGATGTCTTCCAGCACGGCATTGGCGTCCGCCGCCGAGGCATCGGCGTCCAGCACCACATAGCCCACGTCGGCGTGGGTCTCGTAATACTGGGCGGCGATGTTGACCGAGTGGCGGGCCAGCACCTCGTTGAGGCGGCCGAGCATGCCCGGCACGTTGCGCTGAACCTGGATGAAGCGCGTGCCCATGGGACGGGCCGGCAGCTGCACCTGCGGGAAGTTCACCGCGCCCACCGTGGAGCCGGTGTCGGAATAATCCACCAGCTTGCGCGCCACCTCGGCACCGATGCGCTCCTGCGCTTCCTCGGTGGAACCGCCGATGTGCGGGGTGAGGATGACGTTGTCCAGATTCTGGAGCGGGGTGACGAACTTCTCGTTGTTGGAGCCGGGCTCCACCGGGAACACGTCCACCGCCGCGCCGCGCAGCTTGCCCGAGCGCAGGGCATCGGCCAGCGCATCGAGATCCACCACGGTGCCGCGGCTGTTGTTGATGAAATAGGCGCCGTCCTTCATGGCGGCGATCTCGGCGGCGCCGATCATGCCGTGGGTGGCGGCCGTCTCCGGCACATGCAGGCTGACCACGTCGCTCTGGGCGAGCAGTTCCCGCATGCTGCTGGTGGACTCGGTGTTGCCGTGGCGCAGCTTGTCGGTGTGATCGTAATAGAGCACCCGCATGCCCATGGCCTCGGCGAGGTTCGACAGCTGGGTGCCGATATTGCCGTAGCCGATGATGCCTAGAGTCTTGCCGCGTACTTCGTGGCTGTCGGTGGCCGACTTGTCCCAGCGGCCCTCATGAGCGGCGTTGGAGCGCACCACGACCCGGCGCAGCAGCATGACGATCTCGCCGATCACCAGCTCCGCCACGCTGCGGGTGTTGGAGAAGGGGGCGTTGAAGACCGGGATGCCGTGCGCGCGCACCGCGTCGATGTCCACCTGATTGGTGCCGACGCTGAAGCAGCCGATGGCGATGAGGCGGTCGGCCGCCTCCATGATGTCGGCGGTGATCTGGGTGCGCGAGCGGATGCCGAGGATGTGCACGCCCTTGATGGCGTGCTTCAGGTCTTCGCCATCAAGCGCTTTCGGCATGCGCGTGACGTTGGTGTAGCCCGCATTGCGCATGATCTCGACGGCGCTGTCGTTGACGTTCTCGAGCAGCAGTATCCGGATCTTGTCCTTGGCCAGCGACAGTTGCGGCAACTTGGAAAGGCTATCTTGCACGATCTCGGCTTCCTTCAGCGATGAATGACCGCGCGGCGCAGCCTCGCATGACGCGTAAGCCCGGCCGCCTGCGGCTGCTCCCTCATCTACGGAGCGGGAATTTCTCAGGCGCGCGGAGACATGACCGTTTTTGCCCGCGGCGTCTAGGCTGAAGGGCGGCGGAAGCCACTGAAACCGGGCCATTGGAGCAGGCGGAATAGCTGGGGCGAGCGCGATGCATGGCTGACGGCGAAACCGAGATGAACGAAATGTGAATGGCTGTGATTTACCTCTATACCTCCGTATGGTTGCGTCGCTGCGTAATGGGGGAGTAGTCGTTTCTACACAAACAGAGGTAGCTAGAAACCTGTGAGCCACACTCATACATTGGATGTCGCCGCCCTCGGCTCGGCATCATTCCACCCCCGCCGCACCGCGACACGCCGTCTGGCGTCGCGCCTGAGCGTGCCGCTGGCCATTGGAGCCGCGCTGGTTCTCATGGAGGCGGCGCGGCTGGTGTGCGTTGCCGGAACCATGCCGTCCGATGCGCGGGCAGACGAGGTTTGCCGCGATCACGGTGCCACTTATATCGGCCTGTCGCCCGATCCGCAGCGCTGGGCCGTCACCTGCGCCCGCCCGAGCGGCTCGCTGTTCACGGTCGTCATGCCCACGCTCGGCTGAGCCGATCACGCCCCGCCGGGGTGTTTTTTGTCGCAGCGGATCGCTGCGCGCGCGCCGATGCCTTGCTCAGGATGGCACGAGCCGGCGCGCCATGGCCCCCATGTGGGCATACTTTATGAATCCGTTTCCGCTTGTCCGGCCGTGCCGTCTGGAAAGCCATAGGCCGCCGCTTCGGCCGAGGCTGGGACCGGCACCACGGGACAGCTTGCCGCAGGCCGGGGCCCGCGCATGCAAGACTGCGTGAGGGGCCTTGCGGGCGAGGGCAGGGAGTGTCTCTAGTCCGCGCCGAACGGACGGCGCACCGCAGGCCATGTGGGAGAGCCGGCCGAGCCTCGAAGTGACGGGACCGGCGGCCATGGCAGACATCTGGCCGGCGCCGGTTGCCGTCTGCGGATCCGGAAGGTGTCACCCGCCCCGGATCCGGGAAAGTGACAAGACGTGAAGAAGATCGGTTTTCTGTCCTTTGGACACTGGTCGCCCTCGGTGCATTCGGGCACCCGCTCGGCCGGCGACTCCCTGCTGCAATCCATCGACCTTGCCGTTGCCGCCGAGGAGCTTGGCGCGGACGGCGCTTATTTCCGCGTGCACCATTTTGCCCGCCAGCTTGCCTCGCCCTTCCCGCTGCTGGCGGCGGTGGGCGCAAAGACCAGCCGGATCGAGATCGGCACTGCGGTCATCGACATGCGCTATGAGAACCCGCTCTATATGGCAGAGGATGCCGGCGCGGCGGATCTGATCGCCGGCGGCCGCCTCCAGCTCGGCATCAGCCGGGGCTCTCCTGAGCAGGTGATCGACGGCTGGCGCTATTTCGGCTACCAGCCGGCCGAGGGCCAGACCGACGCCGACATGGGTCGGCGCCACGCGGACGTGTTCCTCGACGTGCTGCAGGGCAAGGGCTTTGCCCAGCCCAATCCCCGCCCCATGTTCCCCAACCCGCCCGGCCTGCTGCGCCTGGAGCCTCATTCCGAAGGCTTGCGCGAGCGCATCTGGTGGGGCGCCGGTTCCAACGCCACCGCGCGCTGGGCGGCGGAACGCGGCATGAACCTGCAAAGCTCCACCCTCAAGGACGATGAGAACGGGCAGCCGTTCCACGTGCAGCAGGCGGAGCAGATCCGTGTCTATCGTGAAGCGTGGAAGGAAGCCGGCCATGCGCGCGCGCCGCGCGTTTCCGTGAGCCGCAGCATCTTCGCCCTCGTGGACGATCGAGACCGCGCCTATTTCGGCCAGAGCGGCGGCGATGAGGACAAGGTGGGCTTCATCGACGAGAAGACAAGGGCGATCTTCGGCCGCAGCTATGCGGCGGAACCCGACGCGCTGGTGAAGCAACTGGCCGAGGATGAGGCCATCGCCGAGGCCGACACCCTCCTGCTCACCGTGCCCAACCAGTTGGGCGTGGATTACAACGCCCATGTCATCGAGGCGATCCTCAAGCATGTGGCCCCGGCTCTGGGCTGGCGCTGAGGTCGGGCCCGGCCGCAGACCTTCTCTATCCGGGTTGGCGGCGGGATCGGCCTGATCCCGCCGGCCTCAGGCCCACGAGTTCCACCTCCGCATCCGCGAACATCTGGCGCACGGCATCCCGTTCGGCGAACGGTGCCGGGGTGGGAGCATCCGGCGCCACCACCACGCGCCCGATGCCGGCGCTCACGATCAACCGGCAGGTGGCGATGCCGGGCAGGTGGGTCAGATAGAGCGTGGCCCCGGCCGTGGCGAGCCCCTGGCGGGCGGCGATGGCAATCAGGTGGTCGGCGGCGTGGGCCGGGATCGGGATGGCCGCTTCGGACTTCCGGCGGCCGCTCTCTTTGGCCGGGGAGATGCCGCCGGCACAGGCCAGCCGCAGGACACCGCCCATATTCACCAGCGCCGCGCCCCCCTCCTGCGGGCTGCGGCTGGCGGCATGGCGGGCAAATCCCAGGAAGTAAGCATCATCCGTTTGGGCGCTGGACGGGGTGTCCTGCCGTGCCTTCGAGCGGGGGGCGGCAGCGGGGCGGGGCACAGTCGGCGCGGCGACCTTGTTCTCGGGATCGTCCGCCGGCGCGTCGCTCGTGGAACCGGCCGCGCCACCTGCGATGGTGTCGTCGCTGGCAGGGGCGGGCATCTCCTTCGGGGGCTGCTTCACCCGCAGGCGACCCTGGCCGCCGCACGTGCCGCAGGTGGTGTGGACACCGTCCGGCGATGTCAGCACGCCCTTGCCCTCGCAATCGGGGCACCAGGTGAATGGGCTGCGCGGTACGGTCAGCGACATGGAATGGCTTTCGGTGAGGCCCGCTCCGGGCTCTGTCTGCATGGACGCCTCGCCCCCACCGGCAAGGACGTCCTTGCGCGCAAGCATAGGCTGGCGACCGGTGGGCGGGAACGGGATCGGACGGGACAGGCATACCCGGGACGACCGCCAGGCCCGCGAATCCCGAGCCGTGAAACACCCGGCGTGGCATTCCGGCCATGATTCGAGATGTGGCAAGGGGCGCCACAGTTTGTTCGCCTTCTGCCGCGCGACATCACGACGGCATCCCGGCAAGCATGAGCTGAAGCGGGCGTTTAAAACGCTCGCTATCTATGCTGAAATCAAGGTGAATGAAGGGTTTCTGCCTTCTTTTGCGGTATTCCAGGGAGGCTCACGGAAGCGTGCTCTTCCTGCAACACTTACCGGAAAAGGCCACCGTGTGGCCCGATTTGGAGCATGTCCACATTGATCCGGGGGGCGGCTTTTGTAAGGTGATCTCGCGACGAAGGGGGGCAGTCCCCGGTCGCCCCTTCCTGCGTGTGTTCATGGGTGTGTGCCCGGAAACAGATGCGGTGGGGGAATCGGGGCAAGGATCGCAGCAATGTGGCCTCGCTCCCTCGGAACAAGATTTTTGGAGGTCACAATGAACATGGTGAAGAGCCTTCTGCTCGGTAGCGTCGCGGGTCTCGCCGCCGTCGCCGGCGCCCAGGCCGCCGACCTTCCCGTGAAGGCGAAGGCTGTTGAGTACGTGAAGGTCTGCTCCGCTTACGGCGCCGGCTTCTACTACATCCCGGGCACCGACACCTGCCTGAAGATCGACGGCTACGCCCGCTTCGACACCTATCTGAACGCGGTCGGCACCTTCAACCCGAACATCTCGTCGGTTGCTGGCACGGGCTTCAACGGCCCCGGCGCCGGTGGCGCTGCCTACCCGATGGCTGACGACGATGACTCCTCGTACCTGACCCGCGCTCGCGCCGTCATGGGCATGGATGCTCGTACGCAGACCGACTACGGCACCCTGCGCTCCTACATCCGCTTCGGCATGAACTGGGATTCCCAGACCTCGGCCGGCGGTGGCTCGAACATCGGCTTCTACTTCGAGCGCGCCTTCATCCAGTTCGCTGGCTTCACCTTCGGTTACACCCAGTCGTTCTTCGACACGGGCATCAGCTACTCGTACAGCACCCTGTACGCCGGCTCGAACCAGTGGACCACCGCCCTGGCCTACACCGCGCAGTTCGGCAACGGCTTCTCGGCGACCATCGCCCTCGAAGACGCCGCCAACCGCATCACCGGCGTGCAGGCTTCGGCTGTCGGCGCTTACAGCCCGACCGCTGGTCTGAGCTACACCAACTACCAGTCCGGTCAGGAATTCCCCGACATCGTCGGTAACCTCCGCATCGACCAGGCTTGGGGTTCGGCTCAGCTCTCGGCTGCCGCTCACCAGGTTGGCGCTCTGACCCCGACCTATGCTGGCACGGGCACCTCGTTCCTCGGCCAGAACTCTTCCGACACCTGGGGCTGGGCCATCGGTGGTGCGGTGGAGATCAAGCTCCCCGTCATCGCCCCCGGCGACAGCCTGTACATCCAGGCCAACTATGCTGACGGCGCTCTGAGCTACGTCGGTCTGTCCGGCACCTCGCAGGGCCGTGGCGTTGCTCTCGGCTCCATCGATCCGGCCACCACCATCGGCTTCTCCAGCGGTGCGTTCTACACCCTGGCCGACGCTGTGTGGAACCAGACCACGCTGTCCTATGACACCGTGTCGGCTTGGTCGATCCAGGGTCAGTTCCGTCACTTCTGGACCCCCGGCTTCCGCTCGGCGATCTTCGGTGGTTACACCGACGTCTCCGTGCCGACCAACACCGTGGGCGCCACCGACGTCAACATCTGGCAGGTCGGCGTGAACAGCATCTGGTCGCCGGTCAAGAACCTCGACCTCGGCGTCGAAGTGCTCTACTCGAAGGTCGACGGCGACGCGATCCTCGGCAACTACGCCACGGGCGCGACTGCTGCCACCGGCGGCGCGACCGCCGTGCTCGGCGGTTCGACCGACGTGTGGTCGGGCGGCTTCCGCGCTCAGCGCAACTTCTGATCTTTTCAAGATCATTGGTTAGGAGAACCCCGGCGGGCAACCGCCGGGGTTTTTCTTTGTCTATATGCGCCCCGCGCTCGCGCTGCCGGCTCTCCGCCGTCGCTCAACCGCTGCGCGCAGCAGCGCAGGTGCGCCTTTCGTTCTTTCGCCTGCTGCCCGCTGAACGGGCATGACCCGGGCCGCTGGACGCGAAACAGGAAGAAGCGCGACGGCAGGCTGGGAGAAGCGCGACAGAGGACCGCTGCGTGCTTGCGCTCCGCTTCCGGCCATGGACTTCATCGTCCGGACCTGAACAGCGGAACCGGACGCGCGCGCCATGACGGATCACCCGAACACTTACGACGTCATCGTCATCGGCGTCGGCGGCATGGGGGCGTCGGCCTGCTTCCATCTGGCAAGGCGCGGCCTCAGGGTGCTCGGGCTCGAGCGCTTCGACATTCCCCACGCCATGGGCTCCTCGCACGGTTTCAACCGCATCATCCGGCTGGCCTATTTCGAGGATCCCTCCTACGTGCCGCTGCTGCGCCGGGCCTATGAGAACTGGCGCGAGCTGGAGACGCGCTTCGGCGAACAGCTGCTGTTCACCACCGGCTCCGTGGATGCCGGGCCTTCGGGTAGTGCCATGGTGGAAGGTTCGCTCGCCGCCTGCCGCCTGCACGATCTGCCCCACCGCCACGTCACTGGCGCTGAACTGCGCCGGATCGCGCCGGGCTACAATCTGCCCGACACGCACGAGGCGGTGCTGCAGCCTGACGGCGGCTTCGTCTCGGCGGAGCGGGCGATCGTGGCCCATGTGACCATGGCGCAGGCGGAGGGTGCCGAGATCCACGCCCGCGAGCCCGTGCTCGGCTGGGAGCCGACAGCGTCGGGCGGCGTGCGCGTGCGCACCGCGCGCGGCACCTATGAGGCCGGCCGGCTGGTGATTTCGGCCGGGGCCTGGATGTCGGATTTCGTGCCGGACCTGAAGGGCGTCTCGGTGCCGGAGCGGCAGGTTCTGGGCTGGTTCCAGCCGCGCGAGCCGGGCCTGTTCACGCCCGAGACCTTCCCTGTCTTCAACATGGAGGTGGAGGAGGGGAAGTTCTACGGCTTCCCGGTCTGGCACGTGCCCGGCTTCAAGATCGGCCGCTGGCACCATTTCGGTGAGACGGGCAGCGCGGATGAGCTCTCGCGCGATAGCGAGGCGCGGGACGAGGAAGCGCTGCGGCCTTGCGTCAGCCGCTATTTCCCCGCCGCCGATGGCCCGACCATGGCGCTGCGCGCCTGCTTCTTCACCAACACGCCGGACGAGCATTTCGTGATCGACACGCTGCCCGGCCTGCCGCAGGTGGTGGTTGCTTCACCCTGCTCAGGCCACGGTTACAAATTCTGCAGCGTGGTGGGCGAGATTCTGGCCGATCTCTCCAGCTCCGGCGATACCCGCTTTGACCTCGATCTCTTCGCCTTCAAGCGGTTCGCCCAGCCGGCGCCGAAACCTGCCTGAACCGGAAGCCGCGTCAGCTGCCGGTCTCCCGGATGAGCGGCGCTGAGCGACGGATAAAGCTCTTCACAGCGAAGTTGGACTGGATGCGCGCCACCCCGTCGATGGTGGTGAGCTGGTCCAGCATGGCCTGATAGTGCGCCAGATCACGCACCACTGCGTGCAGCAGATAGTCCGAGCTGCCGCTGATGAGAAAGCCGCCGATCACCTCCGGCATGCCCTCCACCTTCGCTTCGAAGCGGGTGAGGATTTCCTTCACCTGCCGCTCCAGCGTGACCGAGATGAACACCTGCACGGAACCCAGCACGCGCTTCTCGTCGATGGAGGCGGTGTAGCCCCGGATGGTGCCTTCCTCCTCCAGCCGCCGCACGCGCCGCAAGGTGGGCGAGAAGGACAGGCCGATCCGGTCGGCGAGGTCGCGCCAGCTGACGCGACCATCCTTCGACAGCTCATCGAGAATCTTCAGGTCGAAGGCGTCGAGTTCCCGATCCTGCATAAATTGATCCCGTTTATGGTCAAAAGTTAGATCGAATGATCTAAAAAAGATGCGTCTCCAGCTATAAATAGCACAAAATCGAAATGGGGTCCGCGTTAGCATTCTGGGCAACGGGAGGATGGCAAGAGGTCGCGCGCTGAAGCGGCCCGCCGTGATGCCGGATGGCGTCTCGCGTCCTTTCGCCGGAAACCTGCCGAGGACGATGCATGCCCCCTGCGCTCCAGATCGCCGCCGCCGATATCTCCCTCGCGCCCCCCATGGCGCCTGCGCAGGATGTCCTGTCCGGCATCCGGCATCCCGGCCGTCCGGCCGATGCGCGCGTGGAAGCGGTCGAGACGGGCATCGTACCAATCGTCGGCTCATTACGGGTGGGCCACGATGTCACCTCCGAGGTGCACCGGCTGTTCCGCGAGGCCGGCTGCCGGGGCGGCGTGGTCCAGTTGCAGGGCGGACGCTGCCAGCCCTTCCAGTTCGTCGGCCCGGCCTACGCCTCCGATGACGTGCACGCCGTCTGGTACAGCACCGCCAGGGCGCCGGCGGATGGCGCTGCCATTGCCGCCGCGACCGCCATCGTCGGCTGGCGCGACGGCGCGCCCTTCCTGCATTGCCATGGCACATGGGACATCGGGGGCGCTGCACTGGCCGCAGGGCATATGCTGACCTCCGACAGCATCGTCTCCGAGCCCATCGCCATCACCGGTTTCGGCACAAGGACGGCCTGTTTCGAGAGCCTGCCGGACGAGGAAACCAACTTCACGCTCTATACGCCGCGCGGCGACAGCATGGCGGGCGGCTCGCTGCTGCTGCGTCTGCGCCCGCATGAGGATCTGTGCGGCGCCATCGAGGCGGCCTGCCGGCGCCACGGCATCGCCAGCGCGCTGGTCTATGGCATCGGCAGTCTCATCAGCCCGCGTTTCGAGGATGGCGAAGGGCTGGCGTGCCGGGTCACGGAGATCGCCATTGAGCGCGGTGTCATCAGTGATGGCGTGGCGCATCTCGATATCGCGGCCGTGGATGTGGACGGCACAGTGCGCAACGGCCGCGTGCGCCGGGGCGAAAATCCCGTCTGCGTCACGTTCGAGCTGGTGGTGGTCGGTCTCGGGGGCTGGGGCCGGGCCTGAGCGGCGGCCCCGCGCCTCAGCTTTGCTCGGCGGTGCCGGTCTTGCGGTAGCGGCAGGCCACATAGGCCGCATCGCCGCGCACCAGCGCCTTGTAGATGATGGAGCCCTTGGCGCCGGCGAACTCGGTTATGAAGCTCTTCATGAACAGGGCACGGCCGATGCGCTCGCGCTTGCGCCGTTCGGAGGCGTCAAGCGCGGCGACGACGCCGGGAGACAGCTCGCATGCGCTTTCCAGCGTGAGGCCCGGAGTGGACAGCTGGCTGTTGAGCTCGGGCAACTGGCCCCTGCGGCGCATGTCGGCGAAGGTGAACCAGCCGCCGGGTGCGAGCACGCGCGAGACTTCCGCCGCGAAGGCGGCCACATCGGCATAGCAGTGGGAGGACTCGATGTTCACCACGATGTCGAAGGACCCATCGGGGAAGGGCAGATGCTCGGCATCGCCGGTCTCGAAGGATAGAGCGGGCGTGTCCGCATTGAGTTGCCGTGCACGACGCACCGTATCCGGCGAATAATCGAGCCCCACCATTTGCGCCGGAGCGTGGTAGCGGGCGATGTAGCGCGATCCGCCGCCGCGACCCGAGCCCACTTCCAGCACCCGCGCGCCGGCCACCGGCAGGCCGTCCACCGCCTGCTGATACAGGCCGATGAACGCGCGTTCCGGCTCATCCTCCGCACGCAGGGCAAAGGGGGCCCCGGGCGGCAGGAAGCCGTAGTTCATGAAGCGCCAGTCATCATCGCGCCAGAAGCGGGACAGCATGTTGTAGACGCCCCGCCATGCCCACTTGCGGGTGCGCGGGAAGGCGCCCCGGTCGATGGCGTCGAGCATTCCCGAGAACAGGCGGCTGGCCATGGCGCGCTCAACCGGCCGGTTGAGCTGGGGCGGGCGGGCTGCCGGGGGGCATGTCCTTGGACAACCACTCGCGGCCCCTGCGCATCAGCTCCTGATCGTCGGCATTCCGGGGGTCGAAGCCGGGCAGGTAATAGCGCAGCACATTGGGTATGCAGCGCCGCCAGTAGCCGGGCGAGATCATGGTGGTCTTGATGAAGCGCATCCAGAAGCCGAAGCCGGTCTTCACCCCCTC
The DNA here is from genome assembly GCF_014635325.1 of Azorhizobium oxalatiphilum. Lineage (GTDB taxonomy): Bacteria > Pseudomonadota > Alphaproteobacteria > Rhizobiales > Xanthobacteraceae > Azorhizobium > Azorhizobium oxalatiphilum. Next base: position 1,514,041 of record NZ_BMCT01000001.1, read on the forward strand.
CGCCTTCGCATAGATGGGCACGTTGCGCAGGAACAGGAGGAGGAAGGGAATGAGCGTCGCGTTCATGCCCACCACCCGGACCATGTAGCGCTGCCAGCCCGACATGTTCGGGGTCGCGGCCTTCAGGACGTCGAGGGCCACCGCCTTGTGCTCCAGCTCTTCCAGCGCATGCCACATCCACAGGCGCCGATAGGCGGGGGCGGCATTGTCCAGAAGGTCGGGATGGCGCAGCGTGAGCGTGGAGAGGGTGGCCGTCATGTGCTCGATGGCGCAGGTGATGGCCAGCCGATGCAGCGGATCCTTCACCAGCTCGAATCCCATGCGGATGGGCTTTTCCATCGCCTCCACATCATAGCCGAGCTTCTCCATCGCCCGGTTGTATTCCTCGTGCTCGCGGGTGTGGAAGGCCTCCTGCACCGCATAGCCGCTGATCTCGGCGGCGAGCTGCTTGTCGGCGAGCTTGGGACCGTAATGCTTCAGCGAGCGGATGAAGAAGCGCTCGCCCTCCGGCAGGAAGATGGAGAGACCATCGATGAGCAGGGTCTTGACCATGTCGTCGTCCAGCCAGCGGTGCTGGGCGTTCTCCATGATGCCGAAACGGATGTCGCGCGGGATGATGTCATCCGGGTTGCCCCAGTGCGCCGAGCCGCCTGCTGCGTTCTGATCATATCCGCCGGCTTGTGCCATTGCGCCATCCACTTGCCTTGCGCCGGGCCACGACGGGAGGAGCCCGGGCCGGCAACGAAACCATGTCCCGCCTTATGGCAGATCGAGTTGCGAGGGGACAGCCCGCGACAACCCGATTGGAGGCATCTCAATGATGCGCGTCCGGCCGTCCGCGTAAGGGCGCGACGGCCAAAGGCGGCTGACCTTGGGCATCAGGCCGCAGCCTGCCCCACCAGCGTCGGCACGGTGCGGGCCAGCGTGCCGTGCAAGGCCTCCAGAAAGCGACTGGCGGCCACGGGCTGCCGCCGCAGGCCGGGCCAGAAGACCGAGGCCGGGCAGGGCGTGCGCGGGGCGAAGGGGATCACCACCAGCCCGGTCTGCCCCGAGGCGGCGGGGGAGAAGGGATCCACCACCGCCGCGCCCAGCCCCGCCGCCGCCAGCACGCAGGCTGTGCCGCAATAGCGCACCTCCACGCCGGCCACATAAGGCACGCCCTCGGCCGCGAAGGCTTCGCGCACCGTCTGCCCCATGCGGGTCTCGCCATCGAGGCCGACGAAGCTCTGGTTGCGCAGCATCTGCGGCGTGACGATGTGCTCGCGCGCCAGCCGATGGTCCGGCCGGCAGACGCAGACCATGGCGCCCGCATGCAGGGATTGCACCTTGAGCGTGGGTGCATCCCCGAGCGCGAGCCCGAAGCCGATATCGGCGGCGCCGCTCTCCACGCCCTCGATCACATCCTTCAGCGGGCGCACATCGAAGCCCACGCGCACATGGGGATGGGATGCGGCAAAGTGGACCATGGTCTGCGCCACCACGCCATGGCCGAGCGGGGGCGTGGCGAGGATGCGCAGGCGGCTCACCTTGTCGTCGCGCAGGTCGCGAACCCGCATTTCCAGGGCGGCGTGGATGGCGAAGAGGGGCTCCGAATCCTCATAGATCATGCGCGCCGCATCGGTGGGGAAGAGGCGGTTGTTGATGCGCTCGAACAGCGGAAAGCCGATCTGGCTCTCCATCTGCTTCAGGGCGTTGCTCACGGCGGGCTGCGACATGCTGAGCGTGGCCGCGGCCCCCATGGTGGTCTGGCAGCGCATCACGGCACGAAAGATCTCCAACTGGCGCAGATTCATGGTTTCCGCCGCAGGTGCATGTCTCGAGCCTATTTGTCCGGCAAATAGTTTAGGCTGCGGTTTTATAATTCGGGCGGTTGAGCTGCGCAAAACATATGCGGCCTTGGGTATGGCGAAATTTCAGTCATTCCGCCATGGGCGAGCGTGGCGCAAGCGCAGACGCTTCGCCGACAAGGTGCCGGTGCGGACTGCGACGTCGATGCCCGTCGCAAGGGCAAGGAGAAGACGTTCAACTTCGTCGCCCACCGCCGCCCGGAGCTTTGCCGGCGGCTGGTGGATCAGGTCGGCGCGGTTCTGCCGGAGTGAGACGGCGTTCCGCCCGGCCTCAGCGTACCAGACGTCGCCAGCCGATCACCACGCTGCTGACGGAGATGACGAGGCCGAACAGGCTGAGCGTCCACATCACCAGATCCCAGGCCGGGCGGTTCTGCAGCAGGATGTTGAGATCGAGGCTGTGCAGGCCGTTGTAGAGCCAGCGGTACACCCGCCCGCTGGATGTGCTGGCTCCGACGATGCGGCTGGTCGCGGGATCAATATGGATCCATGTGCGTGCATCATCTGCGAACTCCACGCGCACCACGGGCAGGGGGCGTTCGCGGTGGTGGCTGTACCAATAGGCGTCATAAGCGGTGAGGCGGGTGACGCGCGCGATCGGCGTGCCGGGGAGCAGAGGGCCTGCGGCCTTCGCGATGTCCGCATCCGACAGCGCGACGGGGGCGCCATCCGCATCCAGAAGCGCAAGCTGCGAGCGGGCATCGGCGAGCAGCACCAGGGGGCGGCCTGAAAACCAGATGAGATGGGCTTCCACGGCCTGCGCATGCTGTCGGCCCCAGCGGGCGATATCGCCGGGAAACGGCCCGCCGCCGTCGCCGCGATAGGCGGTTTGCGCGGTCGCGGGCAGGGGGCTCCGGGTGAAGGCGTTGCCGGGATTGAGCGACATCCAGCCGGAGAAGATGAAGGTCAGCACCGCGATGCCGCCGATCAGGCCGGATATGTGGTGCCAGAGCATCCAGCCGCGATAGGGCGAGACGCGCCCGCCTTTGTAGCGGGATTTGCCGAGGCGGACGCGCAGGATGCCGATCCAGATGCCGGTCACGGCCACCGCGATGCAGAAACCGGAAATCCAGAGCACCACGTTCGCCCACAGCAGGCCGTTGGTGCGCAGCGGGGTGAAATAGATCCAGTGCGGCACGGCGCCGAGCCAGTTCCAGAAGCGTTCGTGCGCCGTGGTCTGGAGCACGATTTCGCCCGTGCGGGCAGAGACATAGGCTTCCCCGCCTGCTCCGTCGTTCAGCGCGATGAGGTGCAACGGGCGATGGGCATTGTAGCCCTGCGCCACCGTCCACTGGTCGCGATCGCGCGTGTCGATCAGGGCGGCGGAGGGCGATTTGAGGTTCTCGCGGGCCAACTGCGTGGCATCGTCGGCCGTCATCCCGTCCAGCCGCCGGCCGTCCTCTGCTGACAGGATGATCACCTGCCCGGCCTCATCTGTGAGGCGATAGACGGGCGTCCGGCCTCGCATCTGCAACGCCACGTCGCGCACCTTGCCCCCGGTGCGCGTTATGGCGTCGGCGGGCGTGATCGCCACCTGATCCCAGGCGATGGGCGGCAGGATGGCCCTGCGCGCCGCATCGCTCTGGCCGGGGTAGGCCACGTACATCATCACCAGCCCGGAGGCGAACCACATGGCGAACAGCAGGCAGGAGGCGATGCCCAGCCAGCGGTGCACCCAATAGAGCCAGTGCTTCGTCTGTTTCCAGAGGCGCGGACGCCACCCCGCCTTCGCGGGCCGGCGCGTCGCCGGGGTGGTCGCCGCAACCATCAGAAGCGCACGCTGGCAGACAGTTCAGCTGTCAGCGGCTGGCCCAGCACCCATTGGGTGTTGGTGGATGAGCCCGTGACCGCATAGGTCTCGTCGAACAGGTTGAAGACCTTCAGCGCGACCGTTGAGGCCTTGGTCGGCGACCATTCGATGCCGGCGTTCACCACATAATATTCCGGCCGCCGGTAGGTATTGGCCTCATTGGCCCAGGTGGCGCCCACATATTGCAGGCCGGCCCAGGTCTTCCAGCTGGGCGCGAACATCCAGGTCAGCCAGACATTCGCCACCTGCTCCGGCACGCCCACGGGGGTGTTGCCGGTGGCGTTGATGCCGCCGGTGGTGATGAAGTTGTCGTACTTGGCATCCAGCACCGCGCCATTGGCCGTTAGTCGCCAGTTCTCATGGAAGGCGAGGGAGAAGGTGCCTTCGATGCCCCTGGAGGACTGCTGGCCGATCTGCTCGGTGACGGTGGAAGAGGCCGAGGACCGCGCCAGCAGGTCGTATTTGGTGATGTCATAGACGGCGAGTGTCCACTCGCCGCGCCCGCCCCAGAACGATTGCTTCACGCCGGCTTCATACTGCTCGGCAGTGGTGAGGTCGAACTTGGTATTGGCGCTCGCGAGCGTGATGAGGCCGGACACCGGATCGATGCCGGACGTATAGGAGGCGTAGAAGGCGAGGTCGGTGATGGGGGTGAAGACCACGCCGATGCGGCCGGTGAGGGCGGAGTAGGACTTTTCGAACTCCTGCACCCCCGTCACCAGATTGGTGCGGGTGATGGTGGGGTTCTCCGAGCGCAGCCCGCCGACGATGGACCATTGCTCGTTGAGCACCAGCCGGTCTTCCGCGAAGATCGAATATTGCGTGGTGTCGGAATGATACTTCGGCACCGTCGCCACGGGGCTCAGGAAATAGCCGGGATCGAAGCCGACCAACGGCACCGTCGAGGTGCCGCCATAGGGCGAGTTGTTGGTATGGGTGAAATTGATCCTGTTGACGTCGAAGCCCACCACGAGCTGGTTCGCCATGCCGAAGATCTGCGATTCATAGGTCGCGTCCGTGCGGTTTCCGGCCTGTGTCTGGTCGTGCAGGATCTCCAGATAGTCGGAGCGCGCAACCAGCCCCGTCGCGGGCTGGAAGGCATAGGCTTCGGCGTTCCGCCAGTGGCGGTTGCTGGTGAGATAATAGAAGGTTGAGCGCACGGTCAGCTGATCCGTGGGCGTCCATTCCGCCTTGAACTGGGTCCAGTTGTCCTCATAGCGATCGACCGCATTGAGCACATTGTAGTTCTGCGTCTTGTTGAGGCGGCTGATCTGGCCGTTGATCAGCGGTGTTCCGAAATACTGCTGCGGATTCTGCAGGCCATAGTCGTTGCTCAGCGAGAGCACGAGATTGTCGGTGGCCTGCACGCGCACGGCCGCCGAGACGGCGAGGTTGCTGTTGTCGCCCCGGTCCACCCAGCCTTCCGAGGTCTTGCCGGCGATGTCGAGCCGGTAGGAGACGCGGTCGTTGATCGGCCCGGTGGCATCGATGCCGAAGCGGCCGGTCATCAGGCTGTCGAGGGCGAGGAACGCCTCGCCATGGCTCTTGAACGGGTCCGGCTTGCGCGGAACGACGTTCACCACACCGCCGATGGCGCCGTCGCCATAGAGGACGGAGGCGGGACCGCGCAGCACCTCGATGCGTTCCGCCGACCAGGTATCGAACGGGAAGGTGACGGTGCCGGCGCCCACATAGAGCCGGGTGCCGTCATAGAGCTGCATCACCGAGCCGTGGCCGGAGAAACCGCGCGTGGAGAGCGAGGTGCCGCCATTGCCCGGTGCGGCATTGGTGCTGAAGCCGGCGGCATCCTGTGTCACCGCGTCGATGACCGAATATTGGCCGCGCTCGCGGGCGAGATCGCCGGGAATGATCTGCACGCTGGCCGGCGTTTCCAGCGGGGTGAGGTCGAGGCGGCTGGCGGTGGGCGAGGGCACGAGAAGATTGAGCCCGGCTCCGAGCGGCTGTGTGGTCACGTCCACCGTGTCGAGGGCGATGGTGTTGCCGGTCTCGGCGCTCTGCGCCAGAGCGGAGCCCGTTGTTGAGGCGGTGATCAGGGCAATAAGGGAGGTCTGCGCGCAAAGGCGCGCTGTGCGGAAGAACATGCGGATGGCCTGTATGTATTCGGCGGGACGTGGCAGCGGAAAACCCCGGCAGGGGCATCGACCGGCGTGCGGACGAGATCCCATGGGGCGCTCAGGGGCGGGCCATGAGCATCATGAGCAAATGATATAATGTATCATTTGCTCATGTGTCCAGTGATGGCTGTTCCTGTGCGGCGATCCGCGGTGTGCGAACGGCGATCTGCGCCGGGCGCGAAGGGCCGGCTCTCGCGCGGCGCGGAATGATGTAGCGTGGTCAAGCCTCTACCCCGATTGCGATGGGCAAGGGGCTTTGGAGGAGGCGACAGCGGCCCACGGCGAACGGATCGGTGGAGCCAAAGCGCACCACCGGGACACCCCGCCCGAGGACGATATGCTGTCGGGGTAGGTCTCCTGGCTCGCGGGTCGTCGCCTTAAGCCCGGCCTTCCCAGGACAGGATCCCAGTGGCGCTGATGGACGAAAGGCTAACCGCTTACAGTTGCGGGGGCAGCTTCGGCATTGGTGATCACCCCGTCAGGAGTGAGACCGCACCGTATTCCCTCTTAGCTCTGGCACCGGAACCGGCCCAGAGAACCTCGACAGGCGCAAACTGCCGGAAGGGAAATGCATCGTCAAGAATGAATATAAGGATTTCTTTATATTTGCACCGTTGCAAACCGGCCCGGCGTTTCCGCCGGGCCGGTCGCGATGTCAGATCAGGCCGACGGAGATCCACGGGATCAAGGCGATGGCGATGAGGCCGATGAACAGCGCCGCCAGGTAGAACCAGATGTTCCGCATGGCGGTGTCGGGCTGAACCTTGCCGATGGAGCAGGCGATGTAGAAGCCGATGCCCACGGGCGGCAGGAACAGGCCGATGTTCATGGCCACCACCACCACCATGGCGTAGTGCACCGGATCGATGGCCAGCGTCTTGGCGATGGGGAACATCAGGGGGGCCAGCAGCACGATGGCGGGCAGGCCCTCCAGCAGGCAGCCGAGGATGAGGAACACGACGATCGTCACCGCCATGAACACCACCCAGCCCCCGGGCAGGCCCTGCATGGCATTGGCGAGATAGCCGGCAAATCCGGTCTGAGTCAGCGCCCAGGCGGCGGCGGAGGCCGTGCCGAGGATGATCAGGATGGCGCCGGTCATGGCCGCCGTCTCCACCAGCATGCTGTAGATCTGGCGCCGGCTGATGCCGCCATAGAGCGTCATGCCGGTGATCATGGCGTAGAGCACGGCGATGGCGGACACTTCCGTCGCCGTGGCGACGCCCTCCGTGACCGCGCCACGCACCAGGAAGGGCAGCACGAGGGCCGGAGCGGCGATGAGGAGGGCCTTGCCGACCATGCCCCAGCTGGCGCGCGCAACGCCGGTCATGTTCTCGTGCCGGGCCTTCCAGCGGGCGGCGATAGCGAGGATCATGAGCAGGAAGAAGGCGACGATGAAGCCCGAGGCGAACAGCGCCGCGATGGATACGCCCGCCACCGAGCCGATGACGATGAGCACGATGGAGGGCGGCACCGTATCCGCCATGATGGCGCCTGTGCCCAATAGGGCCACCATCTCGGCCGGCTTGTTGCCGCGCCGCTTCATCTCCGGGAACAGGGCCGGGGCGACGGTCGCCATGTCGGACACCTTGGAGCCGGAGATACCGGAGACCAGATAGAGCGAGCCGAGCATCACATAGCTCATGCCGGCGCGCACATGGCCGAACATGGTGCCGAGCACGTCCACGATGGCCTTGCCCATGCCGGTGGCGTCCAGAATGCAGCCCAGCAGCACGAAGATCGGAACCGACAGCAGGATGAGGCTCGACATGCCCTCGTCCATGCGGCCGACGATGACGGTGAGCGGCAGCTTGGTGGAGAACATGAGGAAGGCGAGCGTGCCAGACCCGAAGCAGAAGCCGATCGGCACGCCGAGCGCGAGGCACACGGCGATGACGCCCACCAGCAGCACCACGATGTTGCCCTTGCCCAGCTGGGCGAAGGCTGGCGTGAGCAGCCACATGGCCAGCACGACGGCGGCCACGACAGCGAGCGACTTGACCATGTCGCTCGTGGTGGTCTCGCGCAGGAACTTGGCGGCAAGAACCACCAGCATCAAAGCGATGCCGAGCGGGATGCCGGCGATGCGCCAGGCCATGGAGATGTCGAGCGCCGGAGCCGTGATGTCCTTCTCGAAATAGGTGTGTTCGAGGGCGGAGGGCAGCAAGGCGGCGAGGAAGGTGCCGATGATCACGAGGCCGGTGGCCTCCATGAAGCTCTTCAGCTTCGGCGGCGCCCGGTTGACGAGAATGGCGAGGCGCAGATGCTCGTTGCGGTCGATGGCGATGACCGCGCCCAGCATCACGATCCAGAGGAACATGAAGGAGGCGATCTCGTCGCCGGCCACGATGGGGCGGCCGAGCACGTAGCGGCAGAAGACGTTGACGCAGACGAGGCCGATGAGGGCGACGATGAGGAGCGCCGAAATGGCTTCGAGCGGCCGCATGAGGAAGCCAAGTCCTGACGTGCGGCGCGCCAATCCAGGTTCGACGATGCCGTCGTGAGTCTCTATGGCGTGATCCATGGGCTTCCTTCCTGAGGATGATGCTTTTTATTGGAAATTACCTTGCGGAAGGATTTGGCCTTCCGCAAGGTGAAATGCATCGGGTCAGGAGAGCTTTCCGGTGGATTCTTCGAGCAGGTTCCAGGCTTCGTCGCCGAACTTGCCGCGCCACTCTGTATAGAAGCCGGCCTTGGAGAGTGCGGTCCGGAAGGGCGCCGGATCCACGTCGTTGAAAATCAGGCCTTTGGCTTCGAGATCCTTGCGCAGCGCGTTGTTCTGTTGGGCCACCTCTTCGCGTTCTGCCATGCACGCCGTATTCAGGATGCCAGAAACCTTGTCCTGTAGGTTGGTGGGCAGCTGGCTCCACGCGCGGCGGTTGATGAGGAACCACCAGCCGTCCCACATGTGATTGGTCATGGAGCAGTATTTCTGCACTTCGAACAGTTTGGCCGCGGAGATGATGGCCGGCGGGTTCTCCTGCCCATCCACCACATGGGTCTGCAACGCGGAATAGACCTCGGCGAAGTTCAGGCCCGTGGGCGTGGCGCCGAGGCCGCGGAACAGCGACAGCCACAGCGCGCTCACCGGCACGCGGATCTTCAGCCCGTTGAAATCCTGCGGCTTGACGATGGGGCGTACCGAATTGGTGGTCTGGCGGAAGCCGTTGTCCCAGATCTTGTCCAGCACCACGAGGCCGCCCTTGGTGATCTGCCCGCGCAGATAGGTGCCGAGCTTGCCGTCCATGGCGTTCCACAAGGTGGGATAGTCCTTGAAGGCGAAGCCCACGCCGGAGATGGCCGCCACCGGGATCATGGTGGAGAGCACGTTCACGCCCGAGTTGAGGAAGCACTCCATGGCCCCCGAGCGCAGCTGGGACAGCATGTCGCTGTCGGCGCCGAGCTGGTTGTTGGGGAAGAGCTGGAGATCGAACTGTCCGTTGGTCTCGGTCTTGATCTGCTCCGATGCCTTGCGCAGATGCACGTTGAGGGGATGGCTCTCGGGCACGTTGGTGCCGACCTTGAAGGTGAATTCCGCTGCGTTGGCGTAGCGCAGGGGCAGTGCTGCGGCCACCGCCGTGCTGGCGGCGAGCGTTGCGAAGCGGCGGCGGGTCATGATCAGGGACATTGGCGTTTCCTCCCGTTTTTTTGGGTTGGTTATGCGTCGTCTGGTCAGGCGGGCGGGGCGGCCTTCGAGCCCCGGAACATCAGGCCGGCGGCGCGGAAGCCGCCGTCCACATTCAGCGTGTGGCCGTGCACGTAGCGCGCCTCGTCGGAGGCGAGAAAAACGGCGGCATCGCCGATCTCTTCCGGCGTGCCATAGCGCGTCATGGGGATGAGGTAGTTGTAGGCGGCGCGTGTCGGCTTATCGTGCGCGAACTTGGCCATCTCGGTCTCGATGGCGCCGGGAGCGATGTTGTTGACGTTGATGTTGTGCTCAGCAAGCTCCACCGCCATCACCTTGGTGAGGAGTTCGAGCCCGGCCTTCGCCGCGCCATAGGCGCCCCGGCCATGGCCGCCGCGCTGGCCGGAGAGCGAGGCGACATTGATGATCTTGCCGCCGCCCTGCGCCGCCATCACCTTCGAGCATGCCTGCGCCACCAGGAAGGCGCCGGTGAGGTTGATGGAGATGGTGCGGTTCCACTCCTCCAGGCCGATGTCGAGGAAGGGCGTGTTGCCCCCGATGCCGGCATTGTTCATCAGGATGTCGATGCGGCCGTATTCCTTCATGATCGTATCGACCATGGCGTTGACGGAGGCCGCATCGGCGACGTTCACGCCGACTGCGAGACCTTTGCCCAGCTTCGCCACGGCCTCGCGGGCACCGTCCTCGTTGAGATCGGCGATCACCGGGATCGCGCCCTCGGCCACGAACGCCTTGGCGACCGCAAAGCCGATGCCGCGCGCGCCGCCGGTGACGAGGGCGATCTTGTCCTTGAGTCTCATGTGTCCTCCACCGCCGGATGATCCGGCTGTTCTGTCTTTGCAGGCGTGTTCGTCGTGGGCGGGCCGGCTCAGGCCGGCGCACCGTCACGGGCGCGGGCGAAGAAATCATCGGCGCCCACCTGTCCGCCCTTGAGCGCGATCTCCAGCCCATCCCGCGCCGGATCGGGCGCATGGGCGCGGCAGAGCGGCGAGCCGGAGGCCAGCGGCGCGATGGCGGTGAGCGCATCGATGCCGAGCTGCTGGGCCGCATGGCCCGAGGTGTCGCCGCCGGAGATGACGGCGCGGGGCAGAGCGGCGGTGCGCACCACCTGATCCAGTAGCCGGCCAAGGCCGGCGCCGATGCGGTCGTTCACCGTATCGATGGCGATGCCCGAGGTGGCGACCGCCTGCCGGAAGGCGGCAACGGAGGGATCCTGCGGGCCGGCGGCGGAGAAGACCAGCGGATCGCGGCCCTGCGACAGCGCATCGAGGGCGGCTTGCGCGGCGCGGCCGATCTCCGCCTCGAATGCGGTCTCGTCCACCGCGCGGGATGCATCGAGGCGGATGGCGGCGAAGCCGCGTTCGGCGGCATAGGCGATCTGCCGCTCGGTGACTGGCGAGACCGAGCCGGACACGCAGGCGATGCGCGTGACCGGCTTCGGGCCGGAAACCGCTGCGGCGGCCGGCAGCAGGCCGGCGGCGCGCCAATGGGCGACGAGCGCGGATTCCAGCCCCTGCGAGCCCACGGTGAAGACCGGGACGGGACCGCGCTGCCAGATCAGCCGCCCGGTCTCGGTGAGGGTCTCGGTGTCGAGCACATCGAGCGAGATCACCTCGGCGCCATCGGCCAGTTCCGCCGCCAGCAGCGCATCGGCGCCGCCCCGCTTCATGGTCACGAAGTCAACAAGGCCGATCTTCTTCCCCGTCTGGCGGGCGAGGTGGCGGCCGAGGTCGGCTTCGTCCATGGGCGTCACGGGATGGCGCGACATGGTGGGGTGGCGGTCCAGCCGATAACCCTTCCCATGGGCATGGGCGAACAGATGGCCGAAGGACTGGAAGCGCCCCATGCCGGGATCGCCCACCACCAGCGGAATCCAGCCCGCGAATTGCCGGGCGGCGATGTCGATGGCCCGGCCGATGGAGCCCACATGCGGGGCAGAGTCGAAGGTGGAGCACACCTTGTAATGGATCACCGGCGCCCCGAGGGAGCCGAGCAGGTGGAACACCGGCGGCAGGTGCTCTTCCATCCATTCCGGGCTTCGCGAGCGGGCGACGCCGGCAATGCCGATGCCGCGATAGTGCGAGAATTCCGCCAGCCGTTCCGGTGTCGGCGTGCCGAGAAAAAGCACCGTTTCCAGCCCGGCGAAGGCCAGCGCCTCCATGGAGGCGGACGAGCCGGTAAAATCGTCGCCATGGAAGGCGACGAGCGGCCCGGCGGGCAGGGCGCGCGAGGCCGCCCCGCTCATGCCGCCATTTCCAGCGCCCGGCCAAGCTCCGGATGGGTGCGGGCGCGCTCCTCCAGCGATACGCCGGCCACGGTCGCGTCCCAGGCTTCACGCAGGGAGCGCACGCCCGCGCCGGGGCCGTCCGGATGGGCCATGATGCCGCCGCCGGCCGTCATGATGAGGTCGGTGGACTTCAGGCCCGCAAACGTGGCGGGTACCTGCCGGGCGGACTGGCCGGAGGAGAAGACCGGCATCACCGTGCAGGGCTTGTCCGGGAACATGGGGGTGAGGCATTCCAGCGCCGAGGCCATGACGCTGTCGTCCTCCTCGGAGAACTTGTTGGCGATGCCGTTCACATGCATGTGGTCGGCCCCCGCCAGCCGCCAGATCTTCTGCCAGGCCACATAGGACCAGCCGAGCAGGGGATGGCGGGTGAGATAGCCCCAGCCGTTGCGATGGGCATGGATGGGCAGTTGCGTCATCCGGCCCAGCTCGATCATGCCGGCGAGGCCCACGGAATTCAGGCTCGCCATCACGCAGGTGCCGCCCTGCGCCAGCACCAGATCGTGGCGGTGGCGCATCTCGTCCATGTCGCCGGTGAGGTTGAAGGCGTACATCACCTTCTTGCCGGTGCGGTCCGCATGCGTGTTGATGACCTTCATCACCTCCCGCACGCGGTCGTCGAACGGGCAGGCGGGGCCATCGGCCTGCAGTTCGTCATCCTTGATGAAGTCGATGCCGGCCTCGCACAGCTCCTTCACCAGGGCGGCGGTCTGCGCCGCATCGAAGCCGACGCTGGGCTTGATGATGGTGCCAATGAGCGGGCCGGAGGCGATGCCGGACAGGCGGCGCGTGCCCTCGATGCCGAACTTCGGGCCGGGGTATCTGTCCGCGAAGGCCTGTGGCAGGCGGATATCCAGCAGCTTGAGGCCGCTGACCTGCCTGAGCTCGAACAGATTGCCGGCCACGGTCGCCAGCAGGTTCGGCAGCGAGGGGCCGAGATTGGCCAGCGGCCAGGACAGCGTGACCTTCGCCCGCGTCACCTTTTCGCCGGGGCGGGCGCCGGGCGAGGGAAGGGAGCGCACGGGCACGTTCTCCTCCAGCACGGTGAGGTGCACCACGCGCGCTGCTGAGCGCTCCTTCAGCTCCGGCGTTTCGCCGGGAATGGCGACGAAGGTGCCGCTGGACTGCTCGCCCGCCATCACGTCGGCGGCCTTCTCCGGCGATCCGGTCGTTTCCAGCAGATAGTCGGCTTCAATGCGATCGGTCAGCATCTGCATATCCCGGTTTGGGGGAGGGAGGCGCGCGGTTTTCAGGACGCGCGGCAGCTCAGGCCGCCATCGACGGGCAGGCTCACGCCGGTGATGTAGGCGGCATCGTCCGAGGCGAGGAACAGCGCGGCCTTGGCGATGTCCCAGGCCGTGCCCATCTTGCCGCTCGGGCAGGCGGCGTCGCGGGCCGCCACCATCTCGTCGGCATTGGCATACTGGCCGGAAATCTGCTGGAAGATCAGCGGGGTATTCATCAGGCCGGGCATGATGGCATTCACCCTTATGCCGTCCTTGGCATATTGGAGGGCGAGGCCCATGGTGAAATTGTTCACCGCCGCCTTGGAGGCGTAATAAGCCGAATAGGGATAGCCGGTGTAGCGGATCGCAGCGATGGACGAGACGTTGACGATGGCGCCGGACTTCTGGGCGAGCATGTGCGGCAGCACGTGCTTGGCGGTGAGGAAGCAGCTCTTCACATTGATGTCCATGGTGCGGTCCCAGCCGGCCTCGTCCAGCTCGATGGGGCCGCCCATCTGGGCGTAGCCGACATTGTTGTGCAGCACATCAATACGGCCATGGGCCGCCATCACTTCGGCCACCACCTGCGCGATGGAGTCCGACTTGGTGACGTCGCAGGCATGGGCGGACGCGCGGCCACCCTCGCCGGAGATGATGGACACCGTTTCCTCGGCCGCGGCGCGATTGATATCCACGCAGGCCACATGGGCGCCGTTGCGGGCGAACAGAGCGGCGGTGGCCTTGCCGTTGCCCCAGCCCGGACCCACCGAGCCGGCACCGAAAACGATGGCGATCTTGTCCTTCAGACGATCGGTCATGCTGTGACTTTCGCTGTGATTAAAAAGGAAGCTGCACCGGGCGCGGGCACGGTTGGGCAAGCCGCTGTCCGGGGCAATGTGCCCTTGCGGCAGCAATGGCACCGTCGCGCAGGTGGCAAAAGCGGTCGGCGTGGCCGTAGCGCTTGTGCGGGCGTATTTTGCGCGCTGTCAGAAGGCAGAAGGCGCGGATTTCTCCGCATGGTCCCTTGGCATGTTCCACCCAATTCTTGTTTGATTGAATGCCAAGCTATATCCCCGCTGGGGAAGGTGAAATCGGAAATCGACGCAGCCGCCTGTGAGTTTTCCTGACAGGTCCATCATATGGAGCTCTGCCTGTGGCCCCACCCCGTCTGCCGTTGAACGCCTTGCGCGCCTTCGAGGCCACGGCCCGTCTCGGCAGCATGTCGGCTGCGGCCGGAGAACTGGGCGTCACGCACGGAGCCGTGAGCCGGCATGTGCGGGAGCTGGAGGCGCAGTTCGGCCTCTCGCTGCTGCGGCGGCAGCCGAAATCGGTGGTGCCGACGCCGGGCGGGGCGCAGCTGGCCTCCTGCCTCGGCGAGGCGTTCGATCTGATGCGCCTCGGCGTCTCGCGCCTCGCGCCGTCGCCGCTCACCCTGTCGTGCTCGGCCACCATCGCCATGAACTGGCTGATACCGCGCCTCGGGGGCTTCAAGCGTGACAATCCCGATGTGGAAGTGCGCCTCAACATCAATTACGGCGAGGTGGATTTCGTGCGCGACGAGATCAGCGTCGCCATCCGCTCCAGCATGTTCCGCGCGCCGCAGGACGTGGTGATCCGGCCGCTGCTGCGGGAGGACATCGGCCCGGTATGCCATCCGGACTATGCCGCCCGCCTCGGGCTTTCGGTTCCGGAGGATCTGGCGCGGGCCCGCATTCTCGGCACCGCCACGCGCCCGGCCGCATGGCGCGAGTGGCTGGAGGTGATCGGGCATCCCGACCTGCTGCTCGACGCGCAGGAGACCTATGACCATTTCTATCTGCTGATCCAGGCGGCGGCGTCCGGCCTCGGCATGGCCATGGCGCCGCGCATCGTCGCCATCGACGCCATTGCCCGCGGCCATCTGGTGGCACCGTTCGGCTTCACGCCGGGGCCGCACGAACTCAGCCTCTGGATCGCTCCGCACCTCAGGGCACGCAGCGACGTCAAGCGGCTGGTGGCCTGGATTCAGGCGGACATGATCGCCTCGTCCTAGCTGGCCGGCCGCGAGGTGGCGCGGCCGTCTGCCTTGTCCACAGGGGCAGGTCGGCCGTGGTGGCCGGATCGGTCTCCAGCAACACATTGTTAGCAAAGAAAATTCCGGCGACCCGAGGTGCAAAAAGAACAGATTGCGAACATGGAACAAATAGAGTACGAACGCCGATGTAGCATTTCTCTTGCGCCAGGCACGGAGCGCGGCGATGACTCAGTCCACTCTCAGACTCGTCGAAGGGTCCTCCATGGATAAGACCAAGGCGCTGGACGCCGCGCTCTCTCAGATCGAGCGTCATTTCGGTAAAGGCTCGATCATGCGGCTCGGCAAGAGCGGCAAGGTCATGGAGATCGAAAGCATCTCCACCGGTTCGCTCGGCCTTGATATTGCGCTTGGCATCGGCGGCTTGCCCAAGGGCCGCGTCGTGGAAATCTACGGTCCGGAATCCTCCGGCAAGACCACGCTGGCGCTGCACTGCATCGCCGAGGCCCAGAAGAAGGGCGGCACCTGCGCCTTCATCGACGCCGAGCATGCGCTCGATCCCGTCTATGCGCGCAAGCTGGGGGTCAATCTCGATGATCTCCTGATCTCCCAGCCGGATGCCGGCGAGCAGGCGCTGGAAATCTGCGACACGCTGGTGCGCTCGGGCGCCATCGACGTGATGGTGGTCGATTCGGTGGCCGCGCTGACCCCGCGCGCCGAACTCGACGGCGAGATGGGCGACAATCAGCCGGGCCTGCAGGCGCGCCTCATGAGCCAGGCGCTGCGCAAGCTCACCGGCTCCATCTCCAAGTCCAACACCATGGTCATCTTCATCAACCAGATCCGCATGAAGATCGGCGTGATGTATGGCTCGCCCGAGACCACCACGGGCGGCAACGCCCTGAAGTTCTACGCCTCCGTGCGCCTCGACATCCGCCGCATCGGCATGATCAAGGAACGCGACGAGGTGGTGGGCAACCAGACCCGCGTGAAGGTGGTGAAGAACAAGCTCGCCGCCCCGTTCAAGCAGGTCGAGTTCGACATCATGTACGGCGAGGGCGTCTCCAAGATGGGCGAACTGCTCGATCTCGGCGTGCGCGCGGGCGTGGTGGAGAAGTCCGGCGCCTGGTTCTCCTATGACAGCCAGCGCCTCGGCCAGGGCCGCGAGAATTCCAAGACCTTCCTGCGGAACAACCCGGAAGTCTCGGCGCGCATCGAGGCGGCCATCCGCCAGAACGCGGGCCTCATCGCCGACCAGATCCTGACGGGCGGTCCGGACGATGATGACGGGGATGACGCCGCCGAGGCGTGAGGCAGGACAGGGATTGATCGGGCGGCTTCGGCCGCCCGTTTCGTTTCCGGCAAGCTCCTCGCAGGGGGCAGGCTTCCGCAGGGGGGCAAGCTCCCGTAGGGGGACAAGCTCCCGCAAGGGGCAAGCCTCCGCAAGAGGGAGGTCGCCCGGTTTGGGTGGGGCAGGCCCATCCCCCGGGGCCTTGCTGGACAAGCGCAGGGGCCATGGTTAAACGATCATGTCCCTTTTTGGGCGTCGCAGGCTGGAGTGAAACGCTTCCGCCCCGTGGCGCCCGGCCATCCGGCCGGGGAGGGCAGGGGCGTTCAGCGCCATCTGCTCCGGTCTTCGAATTCCAGGGTGTGGTGCCGGTACATGAGCGGCGTGAACGAGATCCGGTCGAGCTTCATCGACTACTTCGTCAAGAACGGGCACGAGGCGGTTTCCTCCTCCCCGCTGGTGCCGCGTAACGATCCCACCCTGATGTTCACGAACGCCGGCATGGTGCAGTTCAAGAACGTCTTCACCGGCGTCGAGAAGCGGCCCTATTCGCGCGCTGTCACCGCACAGAAATGCGTGCGCGCCGGCGGCAAGCACAACGATCTCGACAATGTGGGCTATACCGCCCGGCATCACACCTTCTTCGAGATGCTCGGCAACTTCTCCTTCGGTGACTATTTCAAGGATCAGGCCATTTCGCTGGCCTGGAACCTGATCACCAAGGAGTGGGAGCTGCCCAAGGAGAAGCTGCTCGTCACCGTCTATCATGACGACGACGTGGCCTTCGACCTTTGGCGCAAGATCGCCGGCCTGCCGGAAGAGCGCATCATCCGCATCGCCACCTCCGACAATTTCTGGGCCATGGGCGACACCGGCCCGTGCGGCCCGTGCTCGGAGATCTTCTTCGATCACGGCGACCACATCCCCGGCGGCCCCCCCGGCTCGCCGGACGAGGACGGTGATCGCTTCATCGAGATCTGGAACCTCGTGTTCATGCAATACGAGCAGATCCCAGGCGAGCGCCTGAACCTGCCGCGTCCGTCCATCGATACCGGCATGGGCCTCGAGCGCATCTCCGCGCTGCTGCAGGGTACGCACGACAATTACGAGACCGACCTCATGCGGGCGATCATCGCCGAGGTCCAGGAACTCACCAACGTGCCGTCCGACGGGCCGCAGAAGGCGAGCCACCGGGTGATCGCGGATCACCTGCGCTCATCTGTGTTCCTGATCGCTGATGGCGTGCTGCCGTCCAACGAGGGGCGCGGTTACGTCCTGCGCCGCATCATGCGCCGGGCCATGCGCCACGCCCAGCTTCTGGGTGCCCGCGATCCGCTGATGCACCGTCTGGTGCCGATTCTGGTGCGTGAGATGGGCCGGGCCTATCCGGAGATCGTGCGCGCCGAGCCGCTCGCCACCGAGACGCTGCTGCTGGAAGAAACCCGCTTCCGCCGCACGCTGGAGCGCGGGCTCTCGCTGCTGGAGGAGTCCAGCGCGGGTCTCGTGTCCGGCGCCCGCTTCCCCGGCGACGTGGCCTTCAAGCTCTATGACACCTACGGCTTCCCCCTCGATCTGACCGAGGACGCCCTGCGCGGTCGCGGCATTGCCGTCGAGCGTGAGACGTTCGACGCCGCCATGGCGAAGCAGAAGGCCGACGCCCGCGCCAATTGGGCGGGCTCGGGCGAGGCGTCCACGGACACCATCTGGTACGCCGTGCGCGAGCGCGAGGGCGCGACCGAATTCCTCGGCTATGACACCGAGCAGGCGGAAGGCGCCGTGCGCGCCATCGTCAAGGACGGCGCCGAGGCGACGGAACTTGCCACCGGCCAGCGCGGCTTCGTGGTGCTGAACCAGACCCCCTTCTACGGCGAATCCGGCGGTCAGGTGGGTGACACCGGTGCCCTGATCGGCGAGGGCGTGAAGGCGACAGTCTTCAACACCCAGAAGAAGCTGGGCGATGTGTTCGTGCATGAGGTGGAAGTCACCGAAGGCACGCTGAAGGTGGGCACGCCGCTGGAGCTGAAGGTCGATCACGACCGCCGCTCGGGCGTCCGCGCCAACCATTCCGCCACCCATCTGCTGCACGAGGCGCTGCGCCGGGTGCTCGGCGACCATGTGGCCCAGAAGGGCTCGCTAGTCTCCGCCGATCGCCTGCGCTTCGACTTCAGCCATCCCAAGCCCGTCACGGCCGAGGAACTGGCGCAGGTGGAAGACATCGCCAACACCTATGTGCTGCGCAACGAGCCGGTCGAAACCCGCATCATGGCGGTGGACGATGCGGTGGCCTCCGGCGCCCGCGCGCTGTTCGGCGAGAAGTATGGCGATGAGGTGCGCGTGGTCTCCATGGGCACCGATGCGGGCAACGGCGCGCCGTATTCCGTGGAGCTGTGCGGCGGCACCCATGTGGCCCGTACCGGCGACATCGGCCTCGTCTCCGTCCTCTCCGATAGCGGCGTCGCCGCCGGCGTGCGCCGCCTTGAGGCACTCACGGGCACCGTGGCCCGGCGCCATCTCAATACGGCCAACGCCGCGCTTCAGGGCGCTGCCGGCGCGCTGAAGGTGTCGGTGCCGGAGGTGGAAGCCCGTGTTGCCGTGCTCATGGAAGAGCGCAAGAAGCTGGAGCGCGATCTGGCCGAGGCCCGCAAGAAGCTCGCCATGGGCGGTGGTTCGGCGGCCGAGGACAACGGCCGCATGGTCGGCGACGTGAAGCTGCTGGCCAAGCAGGTTTCCGGTATCGAGATCAAGGATCTCAAGAGCCTGGTGGACGAGGGCAAGAAGCGCCTCGGCTCCGGCATCGTGGCCATCGTGGGCGTCACCGATGACGGCAAGGCCGGCGTCGTGGTGGGTGTCACCGCCGACCTCACCGATCGCTTCGATGCGGTGAAGCTGGTGCGTCTCGGCTCCGAGGCTCTGGGCGGCAAGGGCGGCGGCGGCCGTCCCGACATGGCCCAGGCCGGCGGTCCGGATGGCGACAAGGCCGATGCGGCGCTGGCCGCCATCGAGGGCGCGCTGACCGCCTGAGCGGAGGGGCTCCCCGGTTTGGCTTGAATGAAAAGGCGGGCGCAGGCCCGCCTTTTTGCTGTCCGGAAGGGCCCGATGCGCCTGCCCGTCCGGCGGCAGGGCGCCGGCGGTGCGGTCGGCCGGTCACAGCACATTTCAGACCGCTCGGGCCTGGGGGAGGGGCGGGTGTTTGCCTCGGCTCCGCCACGCGGGCCGTTACGACAATCAGCTCTGGCCCTCCCGCGGCGGGAGGTCTAAGCAGGCGGCCTGTTTAACGGGTAGCGCGTCATGGCCAGCATTCTCACCGCTCTTGTCCCGGTCTTTCTGGTGATTCTGCTGGGCGTCGTACTGCGCCGCGTGCTGCTGAAGAAAGCCGATCATTGGATCGCGCTGGAGCAACTGACCTATTACGTGCTGTTTCCGGCGCTGCTGCTGGTTTCGGCGGTCAAGGCGGACCTCTCCGGCGTCAGCGTGATCGCCGTGGTGGGGGCCATGCTGGGGTCGATCCTCATCATGTCCGCGCTGCTTCTGGCGGGACGGGAGCCTCTGTGCCGCATGCTGGCCATGGATGGGCCGGCCTACACCTCGCTGTTTCAGGGCGTCACCCGCTGGAACACCTATATCGCGCTGGCCGTCGCGGGGGGGCTCTATGGGGCTGCTGGCGTCACGGTGGCGGCGGTGGCGCTGGTGGCGATGATCCCGGCCGTGAACGTGGTCTGTGTGATCGTGCTGGCGCGCTATGTGGGCGCGCAGGCGCCGACACCGCGCTTCATCGGCACCCAGCTCGCCCGCAATCCCTTCATCTGGTCCTGCGCCCTCGGTGCCCTGCTCAACGGCTTTGCCGTGCCGGTGCCCAAGGTGGTGGTGGAGTTCGGCGACATTCTGGGCCGCGCCTCGCTGGCGCTGGGCCTGCTGGTGGTGGGCGGCGGGCTGGCGCTGGACCGGCTGAAGACCATCAAGCTGACGGTTCTGCTCGCAGTCGTGCTGAAGCTGGTGGGCAAGCCCGCCGTGGCGATCACTCTTGGGCTTGCGTTTGGCCTGCGCGGCACCGAACTGGCGGTGCTGGCCATCGTCTGCGCCGTGCCATCCGCACCCAATGGCTATGTGCTGGCGCGGCAGATGGGCGGGGATGCACCGCTGCTGGCGGAGATTCTCACGGTTCAGATCCTGGCGGCGGTGGTTTCGCTGCCGCTCGTGCTGGCGGTGGTCGGCCTCATCGGCTGAGCAGCGCGCAACAAAAAAGGACGGCCCGGAAGCCGTCCTTCTGATCTTTGGGAAGCGCTGCTCAGCACGGACCCCAGTATCCGCCACCCGGGCCGCCGTACCAGCAACGCGCGGGGCCCTGATAGACCACGGGCGGGGGCGGCGGGGGCGCGTAATAGACGGTGGGCGGCGGCGGGGGCTCCACATAGACCACGGCGGGCGGCGGCGCGGAATTGGCAGCGCCAGCGATGGCCGCAGCGCCCAGAATGCCGAGCGCGATGCCGGCGCCCACGGCCGCGCCATTGTTGTTGTTCCGGCGCCGGCCGCAGTTCCAGCAGGGCGGGGGCGGGCCGTAATACTGCGCCGCCGTCACCTGACCGGGGACCGAAGCGCCGACCGTTCCCGCGCCGGAGAACAGGGAAGCGGAAAAAGCGGGGGATGCGGCGGTCAAACCAAGCGCAGCAACGAGGCCGAGCGCGGCGACCCGTTTCGAAACACTGCCCATCATTACTCGTCTCCTCAGCGTCGCACTTGGCCGATGGCTCCCGGCCCACTTTAAACGCTGTCTCTATGGTCATCGCTCGTGATCAAAGCCGAATTATGTCTTTGCTCACGTCATCGTTAATACTCGGTTGCCCGGCTGAACGGTGTCTGAACAGATCCAGACCTTCCTGTGACTACTTGGAAGACACCAAGGCACACACGGCTACACCATGAGCTTTTGGGCAAAACAAAGACATTCCGCCGCAAAAGGTTCCCATCTCCAGCGACCCAACGCGCCCTTGCTCCGGCCGATGAGTCTCGCTAAGCCTCGGGCCTGCCATGACTGATGCTTCCGCCTTTACACTCGATCGCCGCGACCTGATCGGCATCGAAGGTCTTTCCGCGCCGGAAATCACCGGACTTCTGGATCTGGCGGAGGAATTCGTCGTCCTCAACCGGCAGATCGAGAAAAAGCGCACGACGCTGCGTGGCCGCACGCAGATCAACCTCTTCTTCGAGGCCTCCACCCGCACGCAATCGTCCTTCGAGATCGCCGGAAAGCGCCTCGGGGCCGATGTGATGAACATGTCGGTGGGCAACAGCTCGGTGAAGAAGGGCGAGACGCTCATCGACACCGCCATGACGCTCAACGCGATGCATCCGGACCTGCTGGTGGTGCGTCACCAGTCCTCCGGCGCGGTGGCGCTGCTGGCGCGCAAGGTGGATTGCTGCGTCATCAATGCCGGCGACGGGGCGCACGAGCATCCCACCCAGGCGCTGCTGGACGCGCTCACCATCCGCCGGAACAAGGGCCCGATCACCGGCCTCGTGGTGGCGATCTGCGGCGACGTGCTGCATTCGCGCGTGGCCCGCTCCAACATCCTGCTGCTGCACACTTTGGGCGCGCAGGTGCGGGTGGTGGCGCCCTCCACGCTGCTGCCGGCGGGCATCCAGCATTTCCCGGTCGAGGTGCACCGCTCCATGGAGAGCGGGCTGGAGGGGGCGGACATCGTGATGATGCTGCGTCTTCAGCGCGAGCGCATGGCCGGCTCCTTCATCCCTTCGGTGAAGGAATATTTCCATTATTACGGCCTCGACGAAGCCAAGCTGAAGCGGGCCAAGCCCGATGCGCTGGTCATGCATCCCGGCCCCATGAACCGGGGCGTGGAGATCGATTCGGCGGTGGCGGATGGCGCCCAGTCGCTGATCCGCGAGCAGGTGGAGATGGGCGTCGCCGTGCGCATGGCGGTGCTGGACGCGCTGGCGCGCAAGCTGCCGAACGCGTGAGGGACTGAAAATGGCCGAACCGCATCCCCTCCTGCTCACCAACGCCCGCATCATCGACCCCTCGCGGGGCGCGGATTTCACCGGCGACGTGCTGCTCTCCGGCGGCGTCATCAAGGATGCCGCCTTCGGCATCGCCGCCGCCGGCATTCCGGATGGCGCGGAAGTCGTGGACTGCAAGGGCGCCGTGGTGGCGCCCGGCCTCGTGGACATGCGCGCCTTCGTCGGCGAGCCCGGCGCCGAGCATCGCGAGACGCTCGCGTCCGCCAGCCATGCGGCGGCGGCGGGTGGCGTCACCACCATCGTCTGCCAGCCGGATACGGATCCGATCGTGGATGATCCGGCCATCGTGGACTTCATCCTGCGCCGCGCCCGCGACACCGCCGTGGTGCGCGTGCACCCCATGGCGGCCCTCACCAAGGGCCTGCATGGCACGGAGATGACCGAGATCGGCCTGCTTCAGGCCACCGGCGCCGTCGCCTTCACCGATGGCGCGCGCTCCATCGCCTCGGCGCAGGTGTTCCGCCGTGCCCTGTCCTATGCCCGCGATTTCGATGCGCTGATCGTCCATCACACCGAGGACGCCACCATGTCCGGCGGGGCGATGAACGAGGGGCTGTTCGCTTCCCGTCTCGGCCTCGGCGGCATTCCGAAGGCGGCTGAGACCATCGTTCTGGAGCGCGACCTGCGCCTCGTGGACGGGGTGCGGGGGCGCTATCACGCCGCCTCGCTCACCTGCCGCGAATCGCTGGAAGTGCTGGCGCGCGCCAAGGAGGCGGGGCTGCCCGTCACCTGCTCGGTGTCGGTGAACCACCTCAGCTTCAACGAGCGCGACATCGCCGAGTACCGGACCTTCTTCAAGCTCTCGCCGCCGCTGCGGGGGGAAGAGGATCGCCGGGCGCTGGTGGAGGCGCTGTCCTCGGGCCTGATCGACGTGGTGGTGTCTGACCACAATCCGCAGGACGTGGAAGTGAAGCGCCTGCCGTTCGCGGAGGCGGAGGCCGGCGCCATCGGCCTTGAGACGCTGCTGACTGCGACCCTTCGTCTCGTGCATGCGGGTGACGTGGACCTCGTCAACGCCCTGCGCGCCGTCTCCACCCGCCCCGCCGAACTGCTGGGTCTGGATGCGGGAACCTTGCGGCCCGGTGCTCCGGCGGATGTCATCGTGTTCGATCCCGAGATGTCGTGGGTGCTCGATCCGGCCACGCTGAAGTCGCGCTCGCGCAACACGCCCTTCGATGGCGCCCGCCTTGAAGGCCGGGTGCTGCGGACCATCGTTGCCGGACGCACGGTGTACGAATACGTTTGAAACCCTGAGTGGTGAGGGCGTGCCCCTCGCCACGCCGCAATGAGAGCTGAATGCCGGTGTCCTCCGTTCTCGTCTGGCAGTTGCCGCCGGTGCTCGCCTTGGCCGCACTCGTGCTTGGCTATGTGCTGGGCTCGATCCCCTTCGGCATCCTGATCACCCGCTTCGCCGGCACCACCGACATCCGCACCATCGGCTCCGGCAATATCGGCGCCACCAACGTGCTGCGCACCGGCCGCAAGGATCTGGCCGCGCTCACCCTGCTCGGCGATGCGCTGAAGGGCACCGTGGCGGTGCTGATCGCCCGCTGGCTGTGGGGGGCGGATGCGGCACTGGTGGCGGGCCTCGGCGCCTTCCTCGGCCATCTGCTGCCGGTATGGCTGAAGTTCAAGGGGGGCAAGGGCGTGGCGACCTTCCTCGGCATCGCGCTGGGCCTCTACTGGCCGCTGCTGCTGGTGTTCGCCGCCACATGGCTCGGCATGGCCTTCCTGTTCCGCTATTCCTCGCTGGCGGCGCTCACCGCAGCCATCACCACGCCCATCGCAGCCTTCCTGCTGGGTGGGCCGAAGATGGGGCTCTTGATGGCGGTGCTGGCGGTGCTGCTGTGGATCAAGCACCACCAGAACATCTCCCGCCTGCTGGCCGGCACGGAAACCAAGATCGGCGCCAAGGGATGACTGGTGGCGGGACGCGGCTCCTGAGGGCGCAGCGTCTCGACTGGCTGCGGCTCATCCGCACCGAGAATGTGGGCCCGCGCACGTTTCGCGTACTTGTGAATCAGTTCGGCGGCGCGGCGCCGGCGCTTGAGGCCCTGCCGCATCTGGCGCGCAAAGGCGGTCGGCTGATCCCGCCGCGCATTCCCTCACGCGACGAAGCCGAAAAGGAGCTGGACGCGCTGGAGCGTCTCGGCGGCCGGCTGATCATTCTGGGCGACAGGATCTATCCGCAGGCACTGCGGGTGCTCGACGATGCGCCGCCCGTTCTCTCCGTGCGCGGGCAGGATGCGGTGCTCGCCGCGCCCAAGGTCGCCATTGTCGGCGCCCGCAACGCCTCCGCCGCCGGGCGCACGCTGGCCGCGCGGTTCGCGCGCGAACTGACGTCGGCCGGCTTTGTGGTGGTGTCCGGCCTTGCGCGGGGCATCGACACCGCTGCCCATGAGGCGAGCCTTCAGGGTGGCACCATCGGCGTGTTTGCGGGCGGGCTGTCGCGGCCCTATCCGGCGGAGAATATTCCGCTCATCGAGAAGGTGGCCGAACTGGGCGCCGTGGTCTCCGAGATGCCGCTGGGCTGGGAAGCGCGGGTGCGGGATTTCCCCCGGCGCAACCGGCTGGTGTCGGGCATGTCGCTGGGCGTGGTGGTGGTGGAGGCGGCCGAGCGTTCGGGGTCTCTCATCACCGCGCGGCTGGCGGCGGAACAGGGGCGGGAGGTGTTCGCCATTCCCGGCTCGCCGCTCGATCCGCGCGCCGGCGGCAGCAATCGGCTGCTGAAATCCGGCGCCACGCTGGTCACGGAACCGCAGGATGTGATCGAGGCGCTGCGGCCCCTGCTGGAACGACCGCTGCCCGGAGAAGAGGAAGGCCGCATGGAGGCACCGCGCCTCCCGCGTCCCGACGATACCGGGCCTCCGGAGACGGTGCGGGCCCGCATCATCGAATTGTTGTCACCCGTGCCCACCAGTCTCGACGATCTGGTGCGCTTGTCTGGAGCGAGCGCCGCCGAGGTGCAGGTGGTGCTGCTTGAGCTGGAACTGGCCGGGCGGCTGGAGCGCCAGCGCGGCGGGCTCGTTGCGCTGATCTGAGGCTTGTCCTCAGAACCGCCGTCCGTTCAGGAAGTCGATGGCCCCTTGCAGGATGAAGGCGGCGGCGTGCTGGTCGATGACGTTCGCCCGCTTGGCGCGGCTCACATCGGCCGAGATCAGCGCCCGCTCCACGGCCACCGTGGACAGGCGCTCGTCCCAGAAGGCGATGGGCCGGCCGGACATCCTCGCGAAATTGCGCGCGAAGGCACGGCTCGCCTGCACGCGCGGACCTTCCGAGCCGTCCATGTTCAGCGGCAGGCCGAGCACGAAGGCCACCGCCTTGCGCTCCTCCGCCAGCACCAGCAGGCGCTGGGCATCCTGCGTGAACTTGGTGCGCCGCACGGTCTCCACCACGGTGGCGAGCCGGCGGTCGGGATCGCAGGTGGCCACCCCGATGGTCTTGGTGCCGAGGTCGAGCCCCAGAATCGTGCCGCGCGGCGGCAGATGGGCCGCGATGTCGGCCAGCGGCGCCACAGGGGCGACCGGGGCCGCGGAAGCGGGCGGGGTGGGGGAGGCGTCATCACTCATGGGCGCACATAACCCGTGTTCCGGCCATTAAGCTATCGCCACATGCCGGATGACGGCGGACAAGGGCAGGATCGGGGAACGACAGGCGGGACAACGCGTTGCGGGCAAGCGTGGCTTCCCTGATACTCCGCGCCGATCCGCGCTCCATTCATCCCGCATTTCAAGACCCCTCCCGCGCGGGCTTTCCCGCGACAGCTCAAAAGGGCCCATCCCATGAAGATCACCTGGCTTGGACATGCCGCCTTCCGCTACGACTTTGCCGGCAAGGCGGTGCTGATCGACCCCTTCCTGACCCACAACCCCACCTTCAAGGGCGATGTGGCCGAGGTCGCCAGGGGCGTGGATCACATCCTTCTGACCCACGGTCATGGCGATCATATCGGCGATACGGTTTCCATCGTTAAGGCGGCGGAGGCTGAGGGCCGTACGATCACCGTCGTGGCCAATCCGGAGCTTTGCTATTATCTCGGCGGGCAGGGCCTCACGGCCCTTGCCATGATGGGACTTGGCGGCGTGCAGGCCCTCGATGGCTTCACGGTCGCCATGGTGCGCGCAGACCACACGTCCGGTAGCGAGAGCCCCACGCCCGTCTATCTCGGCACGCCCTCCGGCCTCATCGTGACGCCCACGGGTGGGCCGGGCGTCTGGCATCTGGGCGACACAGACATCTTCTCCGACATGGCGCTGATCAGCGAGATCCATAAGCCCAAGGTGGCGATCGTGCCCATCGGCGACCGCTTTACCATGGGGCCGCGCACGGCGGCGCTGGCGGTGCAGCGCTTCATCGACGTGGAGACGGTCATCCCCTGTCACTATGGCACCTTCCCGCTGCTGGTGCCGGATGCTTCCCGCTTCGTTGCGGCGCTGGAAGGCCATCCGGTGAAGGTGCTGGTGCCGAAGAGCGGCGAGAGCGTCGAGGTCTGATCCTTGTGAACGCCGGCCGGGATCGCGCGTTGCCCGGCCGGCGCTCCAAGGTATAAGGGAGCCCATGCTTCCCGTTCAGCCGCTTGAGTCGACCTCGGATCAGTCGACCCAGAATCTGTCGACCTCCGACCCGAAGGACGTGCTGCGCCACGTCTTCGGCTATGACAGCTTCCGGGGCCGGCAGGCGGAGATCGTCGATTACGTCGTGTCCGGTGGCGATGCGCTGGTCCTGATGCCCACCGGCGGCGGCAAGTCGCTCTGCTATCAGGTGCCGGCGCTGGTGCGTCCGGGCACCGGCATCGTCATCTCGCCCCTCATCGCCCTCATGCACGATCAGGTGCAGGCCCTGCGTCAGCTGGGGGTGAAGGCGGCCGCGCTGAATTCCACGCTCCAGCCCGCGGAGGCCCGTCAGGTGGAGCGGCAACTGGCCATGGGCGAGCTGGACCTGCTCTATGTGGCGCCCGAACGGCTGCTCACCGACAGCTTCCTGACCCTGCTGGACGGCGCGCGCATCGCGCTGTTCGCCATCGACGAGGCGCACTGCGTCTCGCAATGGGGCCACGACTTCCGGCCCGAATATCGCCAGCTGACCCTGCTGCACGAGCGCTATCCCTCCGTGCCGCGCATCGCGCTCACCGCCACGGCGGACGGGCCGACCCGGCGCGAGATCATGGAGCGGCTGCAACTGGACGAGGGCCGGGTCTTCCTGTCCTCCTTCGACCGCCCGAACATCCGCTATCGCATCGCGCCCAAGGCCAATCCCAAGGCGC
This sequence comes from Azorhizobium oxalatiphilum, assembly GCF_014635325.1. Classification (GTDB taxonomy): domain Bacteria; phylum Pseudomonadota; class Alphaproteobacteria; order Rhizobiales; family Xanthobacteraceae; genus Azorhizobium; species Azorhizobium oxalatiphilum. The sequence goes on from NZ_BMCT01000001.1 coordinate 1,541,587, forward strand.
AGCTGCGTGCCTTTCTGGAGGAGCATGAGGGCGAGGCGGGCATCATCTACTGCATGAGCCGCGCCAAGGTGGAGCAGACCGCCAAGGCGCTGAACGACGAGGGCCGCTTCGCGCTGCCCTATCACGCCGGACTCGATGCCGAGATGCGCGCCCGCCATCAGGACCGCTTCCTGAAGGAAGAGGGCGTGGTGATGGTGGCCACCGTTGCTTTCGGCATGGGCATCGACAAGCCGGATGTGCGCTTCGTCGCCCATCTCGACCTACCCAAGAGCATCGAGGCCTATTATCAGGAGACCGGCCGCGCGGGTCGCGACGGCCTGCCGTCCGAGGCGCTGCTGCTCTATGGCGTCGAGGACGTGGCGAAGCTGATCCAGTTCGTGGAGGCGTCCGACGCGCCGGACCAGCGCAAGCGCGTGGAGCGCCAGAAGCTCGATGCGCTGCTGGGCCTGTGCGAGACGGCCAGCTGCCGCCGCCAGGTGCTGCTCTCCTATTTCGAGGAGACGCTGCACGAGCCCTGCTGCAATTGCGACACCTGCCTGGAGCCGGTGAAGACCTTCGACGGCACGCAGGCGGTGCAGAAGCTGCTGTCCACCGTCTATCGCACCGAGCAAAGGTTCGGTGCCGGCCATGTGATCGACGTGCTGTTGGGCGTCCATACGGATCGCATGGGCAAGTTCGGCCACGACAAGCTGTCCACCTTCGGCATCGGCACGGATTTCACGCGCGACGAATGGCGCGCCATCGTGCGGCAGGTGGTGGCGATGGGGCTGCTCAAGGTGGATGTGGAAGGCCATGGCGGCCTGAGCCTCTCCCAGGAAAGCCGCCCGGTATTGCGCGGCGAGCGCACCGTCCAGCTCAAGGTGGAGAAGAAGGTCCGTCCGGCGCGCACTAGCGCAGGCGGGCGCAGCTCCAAGCCCGTGCTGGCGACCCCGGACGACGAGCGGCTCTACCAGAAGCTCCGCGCCCTGCGGCTCGAGCTGGCCCGTGCCCAGGGCGTGCCGCCCTATGTGATCTTCCACGACGCCACGCTGATGGAGATCGTCAAGCTGCGCCCGCGCTCGCTGGCGGCTCTCGGGGATGTGTCGGGGGTGGGCGAAGCCAAGCTGGAGCGCTACGGGCCGGCCTTCGTGGATGCGGTGAAGGACGATTGAGGCGGCGTTTCTGGCCCACTGCCCGGTGCATGCCGGAACAGCCACGCCACCGTAAGGCTTTCACCTGCCGGATGCCCTTGCTATAGCGGCCGGAACGTTAGGAGCATGTCATGTCTGTCGATCAGGCGACCGTCCGCCGCGTCGCGCATCTCGCGCGCATCGCGGTGCAGGAGGAAGAGCTGGAGCCGCTGAAGGGCGAACTCAACGCCATTCTCGCCTTCGTGGAGCAACTGGCCGACCTCGACGTGGCCAATGTGGAGCCCATGACGGGCGTCATCCCCATGGAATTGCCCATGCGCGAGGACGTGGTGTCCGACGGCCATTATCCCGAAAAGATTCTCGCCAATGCCCCCGAAGCCGAAGGCGGCTTCTTCACGGTTCCGAAGGTGGTGGAATGACCGCGCTCAACCAGCTGACCCTGACCGAGGCCCGCGAAGGCCTCGCCAAGCGCGAATTCACCGCTGTCGAGCTGACCGAATCCTACGTCTCGGCCATGGGTGAGGCGCGCACGCTCAATGCCTATGTGGTTGAGACTGCCGAAAAGGCGCTCGCCATGGCGGCGAAGAGCGACGAGCGCATCCAGTCCGGCGAGGCCGGCAAGCTGGAAGGCCTGCCCATCGGCGTGAAGGACATGTTCTGCACCGAGGGCGTGCGCACCACCGCCGGCTCCAACATTCTCGGCGAATTCGTGCCGCCTTACGAATCCACCGTGACGAGCCAGCTGTGGCGCGATGGCGCGGTGATGCTGGGCAAGCTCAACAATGACGAGTTCGCCATGGGCTCGTCCAACGAGACCTCGGCCCTCGGCCCGGTGGTGTCGCCGTGGCGGCGCGAAGGGGATTCCGCCCCGCTGGTGCCCGGCGGTTCGTCCGGCGGTTCCGCTGCGGCGGTGGCGGCCTATCTGTGCGCGGGTGCCACCGGCACCGACACCGGCGGCTCCATCCGCCAGCCCGCAGCTTTCACCGGCACGGTGGGCATCAAGCCGACTTACGGCCGCTGCTCGCGCTTCGGCATCATCGCCTACGCTTCCTCGCTGGATCAGGCCGGCCCGTTCGCCCGCACGGTGAATGACGCCGCCGTGCTGCTGCGCTCCATGGCCGGCTACGACGTGAAGGATTCCACGAGCGTGAACCGCGCCGTGCCCGATTATGAGGACGCCGTTGGCGCCTCCGTGAAGGGCAAGAAGATCGGCATTCCGCGCGAATACCGTCTGGAGGGCCTCGACCCCGAAATCGCCGGCATGTGGGAAGAGGGCGCGCAGTGGCTGCGGGATGCGGGCGCGGAGGTGGTCGACATCTCTTTGCCGCATACCAAATATGCCTTGCCGGCTTACTATATCGTCGCCCCGGCGGAAGCCTCCTCCAACCTCGCCCGCTATGACGGCGTGCGCTACGGCGTGCGCGTGCCGGGCCGCGACGTGGTGGAGATGTACGAGAACACCCGCGCCGCCGGCTTCGGCCCGGAAGTGCGCCGCCGCATCATGATCGGCACCTATGTGCTCTCGGCGGGCTATTACGACGCCTATTACGTGAAGGCGCAGAAGGTCCGCACCCTCATCAAGCGCGACTTCGACGACGTGTTCGCGCTGGGCGTGGACGCGGTGCTGGCGCCGGCCACCCCGTCGCCGGCCTTCGGCATCGGCGAGAAGAGCCATGCGGATCCGGTGGAGATGTATCTGCAGGACATCTTCACGGTGACGGTGAATCTGGCCGGCCTGCCGGGCATCTCCGTGCCCGCCGGCTTCTCCGGCAAGAACCTGCCGCTGGGCCTCCAGCTCATCGGCCGTCCCTTCGAGGAGGAGACGCTGTTCTCGCTGGCGCAGGTGATCGAGGACGCGGCCGGCCGCTTCCCCGTGGAAGACCTGTGGTGGAAGGCGTGAGCGAGGAGCACGAAGCCGCCGCCTGGCGCGTCCTGAAGGAAGCGCGGGTGGAGATCGACACCATCGACGCCCAGATCGTGGACCTGCTCGCCGCCCGCTTCGCGGTGGTGGAGCGGGTGCTCGAGCTGAAGAAGGAGGCGGGCCTGCCCGCCCTCCTTCAGGATCGGGTGGACGACGTTGTGGCGCGGGTGCGCGAACGGGCGGTGAGTTCCGACGCGCCGCCGGAACTGGTGGAGGCGCTGTGGCGCTTCCTGATCCAGTGGACCATCGAATATGAAGAAGCCCGCCTCGGTTGAGGCGGGCTTCGGCCTTTCTGGAGCCGAATAAAGCCGGCTTTACGCGGCCCGTGCCGCCCGGCGCTTCGACAGGGAGCGCGTCAGCCGCCGGCCCACGGCCTTCCAATAGGCCTTTGCCAGTTTCGAGGGCGAGGAGGTCAGCCGCTGCACCTCCATCTCGCGCTGGTGAGCGTTCTGGCCGGCGATCCGCAAGTCCAGCATCAGCGCCTTGTTTTCCTCGACGAGCTTGCCGACCGCATCGGTGGTGAGGGTGCCGCCGGACGCCTTTATCAGCGCGTCCGCGGTGGCGGCGGCGGCAATGAGCTGATCCAGCATGCCGACCAACTGGTCATATGGCGGAGAGACGGCGAGTTCCGGCCACTTGAGCGCGCCATGGCGCTCCGTGAAGGGGCGGGGCCGGGCGGTCTCCATTTCGTAGTTGCGGCAATAGGTGGGAACGATGGCGGCGTCCGCGCTCAGCGCGAAGCGGGGCTCCGCGCGCAGTGTCTCCACGCCGGCCATGGAATCCCCTGCCAGGATGGGATCGTAGTCGCCCCGGCTGCGCCAGCCCACATAGTGCTTGAGGCACTTGATGGCGATCTGGTCCACGGAACGGATGGCGAAATGGGCCAGCGGCACATGCGGCAGGATGAAGGTCGGAACGCCAGCCCCGTGGCTGATGAGGTGATGGTTGCCCTCGGAAAAGGCGAGGCTGGCATCATCCAGCATGGCGCGCGGGGCGATGGACTTGAAGATGGCCGACGTATCGCAGGGCAGGGTCCAATGCAGGCGGGCGAGCGGATCGACCAGGTCCAGGTTGTCGTCCGGCCCGGCGAGATAGCGCAGCTCGGCGAAGGCCCCGGCCATGCCCGGCGGTATGGCCGCAAGATCGGCCTCGAACACCGCGCGCTCGGACGCGCAGATCAGTTCGTCCGCATCAAGTGCGAGCACGAAGTCCCAGTCGTCCGCCTGCCGGATGAGATGCAGGGCCCCCGTGGTGCGGCGGGCCTGATGGAAAGCGCCCGTCCAGCCATCTTCGAGCACTTGCACCCTGTCGCTCTCGGCGGTGAGGCGGCGCAGGATCTCCGGCGTGTTGTCCGTCGAGCGGTCGTCGATGAGGTACATGCGATCGACGAAATGGAGGTTGTGACGGACGAAACCCTCAAGGATGTCGGCCTCGTTCTTCACGAGCGAAATGGACGCAATGCGCATGGGGAAGGTGGCCGGACCTGTTGCTTGGGCTGGCTTCTTCTGGGTGGCGGGGGCCCTCAAGTCAATCAGTGCGGTTGCCACGCCTTGGCGGGGGGAGTAGGGGACAGACAGACGTTTTCATCCTCAAGGGATACTGATGACCGCTCACGTTCGCCCCTCTGACGCGAAGAAGCTCATCAAGGGCGCCACCGGCAATTGGGAAGTGGTGATCGGCATGGAAATCCATGCCCAGGTCTCGTCCAACGCCAAGCTGTTCTCCGGCGCTTCCACCGCCTTCGGCGGCCAGCCCAACGACCATGTCTCGCTGGTGGACGCGGCCATGCCGGGCATGCTGCCGGTCATCAACAAGGAGTGCGTGGCGCAGGCGGTGCGCACCGGTCTTGGCCTGAAGGCGCAGATCAACCTGCGCTCCACCTTCGACCGGAAGAACTATTTCTACCCGGACCTGCCGCAGGGCTACCAGATCAGCCAGTTCAAGAGCCCAATCGTGGGCGAGGGCGAGGTGATCGTGGACCTGCTGGACGGCGAAAGCTTCGTCGTCGGCATCGAGCGCCTGCATCTGGAGCAGGACGCCGGCAAGTCCATCCACGATTTGTCTCCCACGCTCTCCTTCGTGGATCTCAACCGCTCCGGCGTGGCGCTGATGGAGATCGTGTCGCGGCCCGACCTGCGCTCGTCGGAAGAGGCGCGCGCCTATGTGACCAAGCTGCGCTCCATCCTGCGCTATCTCGGCACCTGCGACGGCGACATGGAGAAGGGCAACCTGCGCGCGGACGTGAACGTCTCCGTGCGCCGCCCCGGCGAGCCGCTGGGCACGCGCTGCGAGATCAAGAACGTCAATTCCATCCGCTTCATCGGCCAGTCGATCGAGGTGGAGGCCCGCCGCCAGATCGAGATTCTGGAGGATGGCGGCTCCATCGATCAGGAAACCCGCCTGTTCGACCCCAACAAGGGCGAGACGCGCTCCATGCGCTCGAAGGAAGAAGCGCATGATTATCGCTACTTCCCCGATCCGGACCTGCTGCCGCTGGTGATCCATGCGGATTTCGTCGAGGGCCTGAAGGGCGAGCTGCCGGAACTGCCAGACGAGAAGAAGGCCCGCTTCATCGCGAGCTTCGGCCTCAGCTCCTATGACGCCAGCGTGCTGGTGGCCGAGCGGGACACGGCGGACTATTTCGAACAGGTGGCCAAGGGGCGCGACGGCAAGGCGGCGGCGAACTTCGTCATCAACGAGCTGTTCGGCCGCCTCAACAAGGACGGCAAGGACGTCACCACCTCGCCGGTGTCCCCGGCGCAGATCGGCGCCATCGTGGATCTGATCGGCGAGGGGGTCATCTCCTCCAAGATCGCCAAGGATCTGTTCGAGATCATCTACACCGAGGGCGGCGATCCGCGCGTGGTGGTTGAGGAGCGCGGCCTCAAGCAGGTGACGGACACAGGCGCCATCGAGAAGGTGGTGGACGAGATCATCGCCGCCAATCCGGACAAGGTGGCGCAGGTTCAGGCCAAGCCCACCATGCTGGGCTGGTTCGTGGGGCAGGCCATGAAGGCCTCCGGCGGCAAGGCTAACCCGCAGGCGCTGAACGACATCCTGAAGAGCAAGCTGGGCATCTGAGCCTTCTGGCCCATCGGGAATCAAAACGCCGGCCTTCGTGGCCGGCGTTTTTTGTTTAGGGCCGCACGTTGGGGCCCGGAGGCGGCTCCGTCGGTGGGCCGCTGCGTTACGCGCGCCTGCAGGCTATGTTTCGCCGCCAGATCGCGAGGCGGGCGAGGGCCTTCTCTCGCCTTCTGGACAGTGGCATGATCTCGGGCGTTGAAGGAGGCTACGATGAGCGAGGCGCCATTTTCCGCCCCGATCACCATTCGTGCGACGCAGGACACGGTGGACGAAATCGACGCCTTGGCTGCGGCCACCGATCGATCGCGCGATGACATCGTCAATCAGGCGATCCGGCAGTATCTGGAAGCCAACACGTGGCAGGCCGAACGGATAGAGTCGGGCCTCGCTGCCGCCCGTGACGGGCGCGTGATCCCGGCTGCGGAGGTTTACGCCGCCATCGCTGCGAAGCATGGCTGGAAGCTTTGATGCGGCTGGTCTACGCGGAGCCAGCTTCCCGAGACCTTGCCAGCATCATCGCATATATCGCCCTCGATAGTCCTGCCGCCGCCGAGACGGTCATTCGCAGGATCATCGAAAGCGCCCACAAGCTCACCCGTTTCCCGGACATGGGGCGCATGGGTCGCCTGCCCGGTACCCGTGAACTGGTCGTTCCGGGTCTTCCTTACCTGATCGTCTATCAAGTGACGCCCGATATGGTGACGGTGCTTGCCGTGTTCCATGGCTCACGCAACCTCGCCCGGGCCCTTGCGGAGCGCGGCAAGGCCTGATCCGGCCTCCGCCTTCACACCAGCGTCGTCGGCCCGAAGATTTCCTCGAACGCCACCCGCATCACGCTGTCCACCTCCGGCATGGAGACCAGCAGGCCGAGATCGGTGAAGCTGGTCACGCCGTGCTCACGGACGCCGCAGGGAACGATGCCCCCGAAATGGCTGAGGTCCGGGTCCACATTCAGCGAGACGCCGTGGAAGCTCACCCACTGGCGCACGCGGATGCCGATGGCGGCGATCTTGTCCTCCACGCCACCCTTGCGCGGCACCCACACGCCGACGCGGTCCTCGCGCCGCTCGCCGGTGATGTTGAAGGCGGACAGCGTGCCGATCAGCCAGGCCTCCAGCGCACCCACATAGCGGCGCAGGTCCTGATCGCGGCGCTTGAGGTCCAGCATCACATAGGCCACCCGCTGGCCGGGGCCGTGATAGGTGAACTGTCCGCCACGCCCGGTCTCAAAGACCGGGAATCGCTCGTCGATCAGGTCCTCCCGATGGGCGCTGGTGCCGGCGGTGTAGAGCGGGGGGTGCTCCAGCAGCCACACCTGCTCGGGCGCGGTGCCGGCGGCGATGGCGGCGGCGCGCGCCTCCATGGCGGTCAGGGCTTCAGGGTAGGGGACGGGTTCGTCGCTCACTTTCCATTCCACGGGCGGCGCGGCAGGATCGCGCGGCTTGAAAATGGTGGTGAGGGAGGAGCGGGGTCGGGACTGGACGTTCATGAAGGCCGGATCGGGTTCTACCAAGGGTCTGGAGGCGGATTCGCGGATCAGATTGCGGCAATCTGATCCGATCCGGCTCCTGATGGCGACGTGCCATCCACAGGCCTTCATATAGAACTGTCTTAAGCCGACTGTGAGCCCTTGTGGGGCGGGATTCGATTTGCTAGACGATGGCCCCCGGCGCCAGACGGACCCTTACGGGACTGACGGCGACGGATCCATCCCTGACTGCGGTCATGGCGGAATTGGTAGACGCGCTACCTTGAGGTGGTAGTGGGGAGACCCGTGGAGGTTCGAGTCCTCTTGACCGCACCAGTGGATGTTCAGGCTCTACCAATAGCCTGAAACAGCGAGGCGCCCTTCGGGGCGCCTTCGTCGTTTCTGGGGTCCGATTCTGCGGTTGCCCCAGGAAGGTCGGCCAAGGAAAACCAGCTCAAAGCCAGCTCCAAGAAAAAAGCCCGCCGGAAAGGCGGGCCTTTTTCTTCATGCTCTCGTCGTCACTGCCCGATCTTGCCGAAGGTGTCGTTCCACACCTTGGGCCAGAACTGCGTGAAGGGGTTGTTGTCCTGCGTACCCTCGCCATCCCCGGCCGCCGGCTGCGGAGATACGGGAGCGATGGGCTGGGGGCTGCTCACTGCCGCCTGCGCCTGCGCCTGCGCGGGCACGCCGGTGGCGGTGCGCGGCGCGGGGGCGGCCACGCGGGGCGTCGTGGGCGTCACGGGCTTGGCTGCGGTGGTCGCGCCCGGCGCCGGAGAAGGCTTTGCGGCGGTCGTGGAGGGCATGCGCCCGGAGGGCCCGGGGGAGGGCAGGCTGGCGGTCATGCCGGGGCCGGCCGGCACCACATGCACGATGCGGAAGCCCCGCGCCTTCAACTGGCGCAGCAGGTCCGGCAGCATGACGGCGGTGGAGGGCTGGATGTCATGCAGCAGCAGGATGCCGCCGCCGCGCGCCTCAAGGCGCTCCAGCGCGCGCTTTTCCACCTCATCCGGCTTCAGGTGCAGCCAGTCGTCGGCCACCGCATCCACGCTGAAGATGGCGAGGCCATGCTCCTGCGCATAAGCCTCATAGAATTTCGTGCGGCCAAGGCCGGGGAAGCGGAACCAGGGCTGCGTGACGCCGCCCACCGGCTTCAGCGCGACGCGCACCGAGGCAAAACCCTGCTCGATCTCCTGGATGCCGGCTTCCTGCGTCAGCTTGGGGAAGATCAGCGGATGGGTCTGGCTGTGGGTGCCGATGGTGTGGCCATCGGCCAGAATCTTCTGGACGATCTTGGGATGGGCGGCGGCCATGGTGCCGACGCTGAAGAAGGTGGCCTTCACGCACTCATGCGCCAGCGCATCCAGCACCCGGTTGGTCATGGGCGGCAGCGGGCCGTCGTCGAAGGTCAGCACCACCTCGCCCTTCTCCAGCGGCAGGGTCTGCTTGTACTGCAGGCGGCCGAGCATGGGGCTCGTCTTCGGGTCGATGGCGATGGTGCGCGCGGTGCCGATGGCGTCGGGATTGCCGGGGCAGCTGGAATCGCCCTGGGCCGCCGTCGTCGTGGGGGCCACCTTGGGGGCCGTTTCGGTCGGCGGGGGCAAGGTGGCGGGCCACTGGGGCTGGCCTTGGGCGAAGGCAGCGCCGATCAGCGCTGTGGAGGCGAACGTCGCGACGACGCCCGCAACAAGAATGGACCGCATGTGCCGATACCCGCGTGGCGCCGAGATGGGCGCAACTCCCCGTTCTGCGACAGTCTCGCCCGCACGCGGTGATGGCCGGTGGTCTGCGCTTGTTCTAGCGGGCCGTCGGCTGCTGACGCATGGGAACGATATGGACGATGTGATATCCGCGCTGAGCTAAAGCTCGCAAGAACGCCGGAATCATGGCCGCCGTCTGGGCCTTGGTGTCGTGGAACAGCACGATGCCTCGCCCGGCCGCGTCGAGCCGTTGCAGCACCAGCGCAAGTTCCTGTTCCGGCGTCATTTTATTCCAGTCGCTGGCCCAGAAATCCGCGCCGAAGACAGAAATGCCACGCCCCTGCAAATACGACAGCAGCTCCGGCGTGGCGGCAAATCCGGGAAAGCGGAAGAAGGGCACGCGCGGTTCCGCGCCGCTGATTCCATAAGCGGCCAGATCGTCCGCCGCCATGCCCGCCTCGATCTCACGGACAGCCGCCGCATGGGGCAGGCGGGCGAGGGTGGCGTCGGGATGGGTCATGCTGTGATGGGCGACCGTGTGGCCTTCCGCGATCTCGCGCCGCACCAGCTCCGGCCGCGCTTTCGCATTCTGGCCAATCAGGAAGAAGGTGGCCTTCACGCATTCCGCCTTCAGCGCGTCGAGGATGGCAGCGGTGGTTTGCGGCCATGGCCCGTCATCGAACGTCAGCACCACCTCGCCCGGCTGGAGCGGCAGCGTGCCGGGAAACGATTTCGTGCCCACCTGCACGCCCGCCGGAACCGCCATCACCCGCGCCGTTCCCAGCGCATCGGGACGACCGGGGCAGGCGGGCGCGGCCGCCTGCGGCTGAGCTTGCGCTGCCATGGGAAGAACAAGCGAAAGGGCGATCAGGATAAGGAAGGACAGCCCGACGCAACGCTCACGCATCTGGAAGCTCCGAATGTGCGTAGCAGGGTTTGCCTTCGCGCGGGCGTCCACCTAGAACGCCTCCACCTTCCGATCAATCCTGCCGTGAGGAGACGCGCCATGAGCGACGACGTCGAAGTCGCCCCCGCTGACGTGCTCGACTTGCCCGTTCGCGGCGAGGACGGAGGCATCGCGCCCGAATTCCTGGAGCTCGTATCGCGGGCCATCGCGGACAGCGATGCGGATGTGCTGCGCGCGCGCGTGCATGGGCTGCATGAAGCGGATGTCGGCGATCTCATCGAGGCCCTGCAGCCGGAGGAGCGCCCGCGCCTCATCGAGCTGATCGGCGCGGACTTCGACTTCACCGCGCTCACCGAGCTGGACGAGACGGTGCGCGTGCAGCTGCTGCACCAACTGCCGCCCCATGTGGTGGCGGCGGGCATCCGCAACCTCGATTCGGATGACGCGGTCTACATCCTCGAAGACCTGGACGAGGACGACAAGGCGGCCATCCTCGCCTTCATCCCGGCACCCGAGCGGGTGGCCCTGCTGCGCTCCCTCGATTATCCCGAGGAGAGCGCCGGCCGCCGCATGCAGACGGAGTTCATCGCCGTCCCGCCGTTCTGGACCGTGGGGCGCGCCATCGACTACATGCGCGAAACCGACGATCTGCCGGAAACCTTCTACGAAATCTTCGTCGTCGATCCCGCCTACCATCTCATGGGCGCCCTGCCGCTCGACCGCCTGCTGCGCACCAAGCGCTCCGTGCTCGTCACTGCCGTGAAGACCGAGCGGTCGTACGTCGTGAAGGCGAGCGAGGATCAGGAAGAAGTCGCGCGCATGTTCGAGCACTACAATCTGGTGTCGGCCCCGGTGGTGGACGATGCCGGGCGGCTGGTGGGCGTGATCACCGTCGACGACATCGTGGACGTGATCCAGGAGGAGGCCGACGAGGATCTGCGCGCCATGGCGGGCGTGGGCTCGGACGAAGAATTGTCCGATACGGTGGCTTATACGGCGCGGGGCCGCCTGCCGTGGCTGCTGGTCAATCTGCTGACCGCCTTCTTCGCCGCCTCGATCATCGACCTGTTCTCCGACTCCATCCAGCGCATGGTGGCGCTGGCCGTGCTGATGCCCATCGTTGCATCCATGGGTGGCAATGCGGGCAATCAGACCATGACGGTTGCGGTGAGGGCGCTCGCCACCAAGGATCTGGGCAGCCACAATGCCCGGCGCGTGGTGGTGCGCGAGGTGCTGGTCGGCCTTTGCAACGGCTGCGTGCTGGCGGTTCTGCTCGGCGCAATTGCCGCACTCTGGTTTGCCAACTGGCAGTTGGGCGGCGTGATCGCCAGCGCGCTGGTCATCAACATGTTGGCGGCCGGACTTTTCGGCATCCTGATCCCCATCGTCATTCACCGTTTCAAGCTCGATCCGGCGGTCGCATCGGGGGTCTTCGTGACAACTGTTACCGATACGGTAGGATTTCTTGCGTTCCTAGGCTTGGCTTCCTTGTGGTTTCGGGGTTGATGGTAACTAAATCTACTGTTCCTCAGGCAGGTCCCCTTTCAGGAGGGAGCCCCAGCCCGTAGAACGGCGGCAACGGGCCATTTCGGTCTCTCCGGCCTGGACAGAGGCGACCATTCCCAGCTCGCTCAAGCCCCGCGCTCCGCGCGCCCTCATCTGGCCGTTCGCCGCGATCCTGGTGATCACGGCGGCGCTGGTGTCGCTGCTCGTCTGGGCGCTCTTTCAGAACGAGACCGCCGGCGAGGCGCAGGAGCGCGAGGTCGTTCGCTCCTTCCTGGCCGCGCGCTCCTCCTACATGCTGCAAGCCCTGGATGCTGTGTCCGAACGGACGCAGCAGGCCGAGGCGGCAAGAGGCGGCCTGACCGTCACAGAAGTGCGCGAGTCGCTGGCCGAGCCGCTGCGGGAGACCTTTGGTTTCGAGCACGCATTCGTGCTCAACAAGGACGGCAGCCTCCTGTTTGCCTCGGCACGGGGCAAGGAACTGAGCGGCGCGGAGCAGGCCCGCATCGCCCCATTGCTCAAGACGCTCTCGGGCACGGTCGGCAGCCGGAACGAAGCGACGGGTGTGGTGGACCAGGGCGGCATCGCCGGTCTCGTGGCCATACGCGTTCTGGACAGTTCGCAGGTGGCGGCGAGCGTCGTGGCCATTGACGATCTGAACAGCGATCTCTTCAGCGCGCTCGGCAAGCCGTTCGATCCTGCCGCGTTCACTCTGGCCGAAGGGACACAGTTCAAGGGCCTGAACAGCGTGTCCATGGCTGACATGGCCGATGGCCATGGCCTCGTGCTCGCCTGGCCGGCGGCGCGCCATGAAGCCAGCGCCCTGTCCCGCGTCGCGCCCTCGGTGGCCATCCTGTCGCTCCTGCTCCTGCTGCTGTGCATCGGGATGCTGATCCATGCCCGGCGCGGTGCGGCGGCGCTTGTTCGGAGCGAGGCGGAGGCGAGCCAGCTTGCCTCCCGCGACAGCCTGACCGGGCTGCCGAACCGCGTCCAGTTCCTGGCCGAGCTTGAGCGCGCCATCACCGACCTGCCGCCGGGCGACCTGCTGGCGGTGATGTTCATCGACCTCGACGGCTTCAAGGACATCAACGATACGCTCGGCCATTCCTACGGCGATGCGCTGCTGCGGACGGTGGGGGATCGACTCAGCAAGGGCCTGATCGGCCGCAGCGTGGCGGCGCGCTTCGGCGGCGACGAGTTCGTGCTGATGACCCGCGCGCCCGATAATGATCGCATCTCGCAGCAGATCGACATGGTGATGCGCGCCCTGCACGATCCCGTGGTGGTGGAAGGCGTCACCCTCTCCGTCGCCGCCTCCGTCGGCGTGGCTCTGGCGCCGGAAGACGCCAATAACGTGCCGGATCTCCTGCGTCGTGCCGACATCGCGCTTTATCGCGCCAAGTCGCGGCGCCGGGGCGGGGCGGTGCGGTTCGAGCCGCAATTCGAGCGTGAGCTGAAGCGCCGCCGCAGCCTGGAAATCGAGCTGGCCGACGCGCTGGAACACGAGCAGTTCTCGCTGGTCTTCCAGCCGGAAATCGATGTGGAGACCCGGCGGATCGTCGGTTTCGAGGCCCTGCTGCGCTGGGATCATCCCGGCCGTGGCCGCCTGCTGCCGGTGGACTTCCTCTGGGTGGCCGAGGGCACAACGCTCATCACCCGCATCGACAGCTGGGTGCTGCGCACCGCCTGCATGCAGGCACGCGATCTAGGTGACGTGACGCTTGCGGTCAACATGTCGCCGGTCACGCTGCGTCATGCCGGCGTCGCCGACGAGGTGATGCGCATTCTGGAGGAGACGGGTTTCCCGCCGCACCGGCTGGAGATCGAGATCACCGAAACCGCCATCATCGGCGAGGCCCGCGAGATTACCGACGTTCTTGCGCGCCTGCGCAATTCCGGCATCCGTCTGGCGCTGGACGACTTCGGCACCGGCCATGCCTCGCTGCTGCATGTCCGCAACCTGCCGGTCAGCAAGATCAAGATCGACCGCACCTTCATCTGCAACCTCGGCGTGGCGCGGGATGCGGCATCGATCGTGGAATATGTGGTGCGGCTGGGCCGCTCTCTCGGCATCACCCTGACCGCCGAGGGCGTGGAGACCGAAGAGCAACTGCGCTTCCTGCGCGCGTTCGGCGCCCAGCAGGCACAGGGCTATCTGTTCTCGGCGCCGCTGCCGGTGGAGGCTGCCACTGCCATGCTGGAAGCCAACCGCAAGGCCTTCCCCGCGCTGGTGCGCCCCTGGCGGCGTACGGTCAGCGAGCGTCTGGTCTGATCTGACGACGCCCACGGGACGCACCGCGCGCGTCCCGTCTCTTTCCTTTCCTGTCAGCGATGTCCTGTTCTACCATTCCGCGTATCGGGCCGCAGAAGCCCGCGCTGAATGGATCAAGGGCGACATACGGACGCCCGCTGGGAGAGGAACGCATGCTCGCCAATACGCACAATGGCTTCGATTTCCAGCTCGGCGAGACCGCCGGCATGCTGCGCGACACGGTTCGCGACTTCTCGCAGGACAAGATCGCGCCGCGCGCCGAGGAGATCGACCGCTCGAACCAGTTTCCCCGTGATCTCTGGCCGCAGCTTGGCGAACTTGGGCTGCTTGGCCTGACGGTGGAAGAGGAGTTCGGCGGCTCGGGCCTCGGCTATCTCGATCATGTCATCGCCATGGAAGAGATCAGCCGCGCCTCGGCATCGGTGGGCCTGTCCTATGGCGCCCATTCCAACCTGTGCGTGAACCAGCTTCGCCGCAACGGCACCGAGGCGCAGAAGCGCAGGTATCTGCCCAAGCTCATTTCGGGTGAGCATGTGGGCGCGCTCGCCATGTCGGAGCCGGGGGCGGGATCGGACGTGGTGTCCATGCGCACCCGCGCCGACAAGCATGGCGACCGCTATGTGCTCAACGGATCCAAGATGTGGATCACCAACGGCCCGATCGCCGAAACGTTGGTGGTCTACGCCAAGACCGATCCGGCAGCAGGCTCGCGGGGGATCACCGCCTTCCTGATCGAGAAGGGCTTCAAGGGTTTCTCGACCGCGCAGAAGCTGGACAAGCTGGGCATGCGTGGCTCCGACACCTGCGAACTGGTGTTCGAGGATTGCGAGGTGCCGGAGGAGAATGTGCTGGGTCAGGTGGGGCGCGGCGTCAACGTGCTCATGTCCGGGCTCGACTATGAGCGGGCGGTGCTTGCCGGCGGTCCGCTGGGCATCATGCAGGCCTGCATGGATGTGGTGATGCCCTATGTCCACGAGCGCAAGCAGTTCGGCCAGTCCATCGGCACCTTCCAGCTGATGCAGGGCAAGATCGCCGACATGTATGTGACGATGAATTCCGTCAAAGCCTATGTCTATGCGGTGGCCAAGGCCTGTGACCTTGGCCGGACCACGCGCGAGGACGCGGCGGGCGCCATTCTCATCGCGGCCGAGAAGGCCACCTGGATGGCGCTGGAGGCGATCCAGACGCTGGGCGGCAACGGCTATATCAACGACTATCCCACCGGCCGCCTGCTGCGGGACGCCAAGCTCTATGAGATTGGCGCCGGCACCAGTGAAATTCGTCGCATGCTTATCGGCCGGGAATTGTTCGAAAAAACCGCCTGAGCCCTTGCGCTCCCGCGTCGGGCGTTTCACTACGCCCGCAGTGTTTTGTGTCGCCTTACCATAACACCTTAGGTCGGGCGGCGACGCGGGTGTCGCATGGATTCGTTTTTCACCGTTTCGAAGGTGGGTTGGCTTCTGGCCGCGCCCTCGAACCTGTTGATGTTCGTTCTGCTGCTGGGCTTCCTGCTGCGGGTCGCGGATGTGCGGCGGCCGGCCTTCGCCCTCGTGGCTCTGTCCGCGCTCGGTCTGCTTGTGTGCGGTTTCTCTCCGCTGGCGAACCATCTGGTGTCGCCGCTGGAGGAGCGGTTTCCGCCCTTCAAGGCCGATGGCCGGCCAGTGGAGGGGATCATCCTGCTCGGCGGCTCGGAAGTGCCGGACGTGGCGCTGGCGCGGGGCGTGCCGGCCCTCAATGATGCGGGTGAGCGGATGCTTGCCTTCGCCATGCTGGCCCGCACCTATCCTGATGCGCGCCTCGCTTTCTCCGGCGGCAGTGCCGATCTCGATACGGACGGACAGATGGAAGCGGACGCGGTGCGTCTCGCGCTGGGCGATCTCGGCGTGGACCTATCCCGCGTAACCTTCGAGCGTCGCTCACGCAATACGGCCGAAAACGCGGCCTTTACCCGCCAGCTGATTCAGCCCCAGCCCGGCGAGCGCTGGCTGCTGGTCACATCCGCCTTCCACATGCCCCGCGCGGTGGGCTGCTTCCGGCAGGTGGGATTTCCGGTGACGGCCTATCCGGTGGACTACCGGACCATCTCGCCGAAGGCGCTGGATGGCCCGTTCCCGCGCATCGCCATGGGGCTGGATCTGACGGACCTTGCCGCCAAGGAATGGCTTGGCCTGCTGGCCTATTATCTGTCGGGCCGCATTCCGGTGCTGTTTCCCGCACCGGACGCCGCCGCCAACTGACCTGCCTTATTCGTCGCGCGGAACACCGAGGCGGTAGACGCCGCGGAAGTCGGACGGATCCACCGGCTTGCCCTTGCGATAGATGATGAGCCGGCCCTCCTGCGCGAGGCGCACAGCCACGCGGCGCACGATCGGCAGCACGCGCTGCCAGCCGTCGCCCGTGGAGAGCGCGCGGGCGGCCTGCGTGGGGTCGATGCTCTTCATCTCCGCGCGGGCGAGCTCAAGGATGGTAGCTTCCACCTCGGCCTCGGAGGGCAGGGCAGTGGCCTGGGGAGAAGCGTCGGGAATGGGCGTTTGCTCGGTCATGGCGCCCTCGTGGCATTGGAGCGTTTCAGATGCAAGCCGGCCCGGCGTGAGCGGCGCAGTGTGAGCTGCGAGCTTTACGCAAGGCAGCTATGATAGGTTGTGGGCTACGGTCCCGCGTTGGTTGCGTCTAATGTCACGTTTCCTTAACTAAAGTGACAAGTCGCTGTGTGCTCCCTCCGGAGCGGCACGCGTGTGTGTCTGAACAGGGTCCATCGTCTCATCATGAGCGCATCGAACGGACGGTCGTGCTGGTGCTTCGCGCGCCTCGCACTGACGGCTTTTGGGCTGGGTATCGCAATCGTCTACGTATTCGGCGGGTTTGATCTCCAGACCATCGCCATGCGCTGAACCGATCAGGAAGGATTAGGATATCCTCCGCAAGGCGCCGGATATCCGGCCATCGGGGGAGAGCCGCATGTCCTTCACGCTGATCATCGGCAACAAGACATATTCCTCCTGGTCGCTGCGTCCCTGGCTGGCTTTGTCCGCCGCCGGCGTGCCCTTCCAGGAGAAGCTGCTGCCGCTGGGCTCGGACATGTTCCGGGAGACCTTGGCCGAGTTCGGCACCTCGGGCCGCGTCCCTCTGCTACTGGATGGCGAGGTGAAGGTCTGGGAGAGCCTTGCCATCATCGATCATGTGGCCGAGCGCCATCCCGACCGGCCCATCTGGCCGCAGGATCCTGCCGCTCGGGGCATGGCGCGGTCCATCGCGGCGGAAATGCATGCGGGCTTCCAGGCGCTGCGCAACGAACTGCCCATGAACCTTGCCCGCCCGCCGGAGACGCGCGCGATCACCAGCAAGGCGGCGGCGGATGTCAGTCGCATCCTGTCCATCTTCGTCGAAGCGCGGCGCCGGTTCGGTGCCGATGGCCCGTTCCTGTTCGGCCGTTTCTGCGCAGCGGATGCCATGTTCGCACCAGTCGCCACGCGCCTCGCCACCTATATGGTTCCCCTCGATCCCATAAGCGAATCCTATGTGCAGGCGATCCTCGCCCAGCCGGATTTCGTGCGCTGGCGCGAGGCCGCGCTGAAGGAAGAGTGGGTGGTGGCCGAGGACGAGGTGGACTGGCCGGAGGTCAAGCGCTTCTGATCACCGCCGCTTCCGCTTAAGTCCCATCCCCCCGATCGAGTCGCCTCATGACCACCCCGTTGCATCTCCTGAAACTCTGCGTTGGCGCCACCTCCGTGGCGGATCTGGAAGAGTGGATCGAACTACGCCTCGCGCAACGCAAGGCCGCCCGCGAGCCCGTCGAGCAATGGCACACCACGCGCATGGTGCCGACGCGGGTGGACGAACTGATCAACGGCGGTTCGCTCTATTGGGTGATCAAGGGCGAGATTCTGTGCCGGCAGACGCTGGTGGATGTGCGCCCGTTCACGGACGGGGAGGGCATCCGCCGCTGCCACCTCGTGCTGGACCCTGAGGTGATCAAGGTTTCGCCTCGCCCCTCGCGACCGTTTCAGGGCTGGCGCTATCTGAAGGACAAGGAGAAGCCTGCGGATCTCAATGCGGGCAGAGGGGGCGGCGAGGCGCTGCCCGAGGAGATGCAGCGGGAATTGCGTGCGCTCGGCCTGATGTGAGGCGCTGAACGCGCGAAAGGTGATTTCGAAAATTCAGAAGGGCCCCACGCAGAACGTGGGGCCCTTCCTCATTCGCGGCCAGCCTGGGGGGGAGTTAACCGGCCTGCGAATTCCAGCAAGGCCACACATCCGACCCGTTCAGCCGTATATGCCCACCTGCGCATCCTTATGCATCCTATACGTGCGGGGCTACCGCCCGGATCATATGCGCAATGAACAATCTCCAGCCGCCAAGGTTCCCGTGCAACCGCATCTTACCGCCTTATAGGTGGCGTTGGGGCCCTTGTCATTGGCGGTAGAGGTAATATTTGGTTCTCCAGAAAGATTGCGACCCGTAAAACCTGATCTCAGGGTTGTGCTGGTCGCGGGGTCGGTTTCACCCGGCGTCAGTCACGACCGGCTTGCCGCTCGAGCCCCATTCCGTCCAGGAGCCATCATACAGGGCGAGGGGCGTCTTGCCGATGCTCTCCAGTGCCACCCAGAGAATGGCAGCTGTGACGCCGGATCCACAAGAGGTGATGACCGGGCGATCCAGATCGACGCCAGAGGTGTCCAGCGCTGCCCGCAGTTCGTTCTCCGGGATGATCGCGCCGCTGCGCACCACCTTGGAGGACGGCAGGTTGAGGGCGCCGGGCATGTGGCCCGAGGGAATGCCGGGGCGCAGCTCCGGCACGCTGCCGGAGAAGCGGTCGTTCGGGCGGGCATCGAGCACCTGCGCCGAACGGTCGGCCAGCGTCTGCTCCACGCGGCCGATGTCCGCGACCATGGCGGCATTCAGCGTGGCCTTGAAGGACGCGGGGGCGGGGCTGGCTGCGCCGGCTTCAGTCGGGCGCCCTTCGGCGATCCATGCAGGCAGGCCGCCTTCCAGCAGCAGCACGTCGCTGGCACCGAACACCTTGAAGGTCCACCACACGCGCGGGGCCGAGAACAGGCCGGCACCGTCATAGACCACGATGCGCTTGCTCTCCGAAATGCCGAGCGCGCCGACCGCCGCCGCGAAGGCCTCGGCGCTCGGGAGCATGTGGGGCAGGTCGGTGTTCGGGTCCGAGATGCCGTCGAGATCGAAGAAGACCGCGCCGGGAACATGCCGCTCCAGATACTCCGCCTTCCCGTTGCGGCCTGCCGCCGGGAGATACCAGGAGGCATCCACCACCACGAGGTCCGGCTGCCCCAGTTGCCCGGCCAGCCATTCGGTGGAGACGAAGAGGGGAGCAGTCATGACGCAGCCTTCACACAGTGCAGGAGATCGGGGAGGGGAACTCAGACGAGAACGTTGGGCACATCCGCCTTGGCTTCCAGCCATGCCGGCACCGGCAGGGCCTTGGAGCGCAGGAATTCCGGATTGAACAGCTTGGACTGGTAGCGTGTGCCGTAGTCGCACAGGATGGTTACGATGGTATGGCCGGGGCCGAGCTTGCGCGCCAGTCGGATGGCGCCGGCCACATTGATGCCGGACGAGCCGCCGAGGCACAGGCCCTCGTGCTCCAGCAGGTCGAACACGATCGGCACGGCTTCCTCGTCGGGAATCTGGAAGGCGTGGTCCACGGGCGCGCCCTCAAGGTTCGCCGTGATGCGGCCCTGCCCGATGCCCTCGGTGATGGAGGAGCCTTCGGCGTGCAGTTCGCCGGTGGTGTAATAGGAATAGAGCGCGGCGCCCAAGGGGTCGGCCAGCGCGATCTGGACGTCCTTGTTGCGCTCCTTCAGCGCGATGCCGACGCCGGCAAAGGTGCCGCCGGTACCCACCGCGCTCACGAAGCCATCCACCTTGCCGTCGGTCTGGTCCCAGATCTCCGGGGCGGTGGTGTCCATATGGGCCTGCCGGTTGGCCACATTGTCGAACTGGTTGGCCCAGATGGCGCCATGGGTGGCGGTCTTGGCGATGGCCTCGGCGAGGCGGCCGGAGACCTTCACGTAGTTGTTCTCGTTGGAATAGGCCACGGCCGGCACCTCCACCAGCGTGGCGCCGGCGAGCCGCAGCATGTCCTTCTTTTCCTGGGACTGGGTCTCGGGAATGACGATGACGGTCTTGAAGCCGAAGGGCGCGGCCACCAGTGCGAGGCCGATGCCGGTGTTGCCGGCGGTGCCTTCCACGATGATGCCGCCTGGCTCGATCTGCTTCTTCGCGATGGCATCCTGAATGATGCCGAGCGCCGCCCGATCCTTCACCGACTGGCCGGGATTCATGAACTCGGCCTTGCCCAGAATGGTGCAGCCAGTGAGTTCGGAAGCCTTCTTCAGTTTGATGAGCGGGGTGTGTCCAATGGAATCTACGAGCCCGTCACGGAAATTCATGGAAAACCACCCCACTGTTCGGGTGACAAACTAACCAACGGGCGATGCGGCGGCAACAGCAGAGCTGAGCCAGCTCAGCCGGCCGCGCGCGTGTCCTTGCGGGTGTGCTCGAAAGCGCGCAGGGCGCGATCCCGCGCTGCCGCGTGATCGACGATGGGGCGGGGATAGGTAATGCCGAGCCGCACGCCTGCCTGCGCCAGTTCGAGCCCGCCCGCTTCCCACGGCTTGTGGATGAGGTTGCGGGGCAGATGGGCCAGTTCCGGCACATAGGTGCGCACATAGTCGCCCTTAGGGTCGAACTTTTCGCCCTGGAGCACCGGATTGAATATGCGGAAGTAGGGGGCGGCGTCTGCGCCGGAACCCGCCACCCATTGCCAACTGGCCGGATTGTTGGCGGGGTCCGCATCCACCAGCGTGTCCCAGAACCAGCTTTCGCCCTCCGTCCAGTGCAGCAGCAGGTGCTTGCAGAGGAAGGAGGCGACGATCATGCGCACCCGGTTGTGCATCCAGCCGGTCTGCCAAAGCTGGCGCATGCCGGCGTCCACGATGGGGTAGCCGGTCAGGCCGCGCCGCCATGCCTTCAGATCGCCGGAGCATTCCCGCCACGGGAAGGCATCGAAATTGGCTTGCAGGTTGCGCCGGGCGAGATCCGGCACGGCATGCAGGAGGTGGTACGAGAATTCCCGCCAGTAGAGCTCGGATTCGAACTTGCGCGCGTCCGCCATGGGTGCGGTTCCGGCCTCGCCCGCATGCAGCACGGCGGCGAGCGCCTGGCGAGGCGAAATCTCGCCGAACCGCAAATAGGGCGAAAGGCGGGAGACATGGATCTGGTCCGGCCGATCGCGCCCTTCTGCATAGCCCGACAGACCGCCGTCAATGAAATCGGACATCACCTCATGCGCGGCCGCCTCGCCGGGCTTCCAGCTCTCGCGCAGGCCGCCGGCCCAGTCCGGTTTTGAGGGTTCCAACTGCCAGCTGTCGAGATCCTCGCTCTCCAGCCGGGTCTTGAGACCGGTGAGGGAAGGCGCGCGCTGCGGCAGGGGCGCGGGCCGGTCGCGGAGGGCAGAGCGCTGGAAGGCCGAGAAGGTGCGTGGCATGCCGCCGGCCTGTGTCCGCACGCTGCCCGGCTGGTGCAGGAGCTGGCCGAGATGCCGCTCCACGGCACAGCCCTGTTTTTCGAGCAGGGCCTCGACCTCGTCGTCGACGCGCGCTTCGGCCCGGCCGGCGCGACGGTTGAAGGCGACCACTTCACAGCCGGCCGCCCTCGCCACCTCGGGCACCACCCGCGCAGCCGGCCCTTGCCGCAGCACGAGCTGGACCTTCGATCTCGCCAGCGCCGCACCGAGGGCGCGCAGGGATCCGGCCAGCCACCAGCGGGCTGCACCGCCCATGTCGCGCAGGCCGGCGCTGTCCTCGTCCAGCACATAGAGCGCAATCACCGGCCTGCCGCCCTGGGCGGCAGCGGTGAGGGCGGGATTGTCAGACAGGCGAAGATCGTCGCGGAACCACATGAGGGCAGGGGTGGTGTCGGTCATAAGCGTCCTCCCTGCGGCACCGCCAGGGGCGGGCTCCTGCTACATGGGGTGTCAGGTCATCATACGCTCGCGACGTGATCCGGGTCACGCCGCGCCGTGTCGCGGTGGCTGTTACCGGGATGCAGCTTCATCCGGTAATGGGGCGGATTCGTCCTTCGTGCTCTTGCCTGCGGCTTTCTTCCGGCGCGGAGCCGGCTCTGCAAAGGCAACCACCATGATGGTGGACAGCACCACGAAGGTGCCGCCGATGCCGCCGAGAATGAGCGTGGTGCCCCAGAGTTCCCAGAAGGTGGTGATCACCGCATCCTGCGGGTCGTCCCGCAGATAGGCGACGGGGACGACCTCGCCGCGCGAGAAGCGGGCGGGGCGGGAGCGCCATTTCGTGGTGAAGACGATCTCCCGGCCCTCGGCGGTCTCGAACCGCACCACGGGGCTGTAGAGATAGCAATTGCGGCAATCGGAATCGCGAAAGCGCTCCAGGCGCAGCACCACGCCGGGGGCGCTTTCCGCATCGATCAGGAAGGCATTCTTGTGCCATGTCACCGCGCCGCCGATCGCAAGGACGATGACGCCAATCGACGCAAACATCATCGGGAAAAGACGATCCATGGGGCACGTACTCCCGGTGGGGCTGGGACAAGGGTATGTGCGCCGCAGCGTCACGGAAGGGGAGGGCCGGAAGCAGGGCCGGCACGAAGCAGCGCTCAAGCTAACGCTCGACGGGGCCATTCCGTTGCGTCGCAAGGAGAATTTTATGAATGGGGTAAGGGAGGGCCAGCGAACGGTTGGCGTGCCATGCCCAGAATCGAAAAGGGACCGAGCTTCTTCAAGCTCGATCCCTTCGAATGTGGCTCCCCGGGCCGGATTCGAACCAGCGACCAACCGGTTAACAGCCGGTTGCTCTACCACTGAGCTACCGGGGAACGGGTGTCTCTCAACCCGAGGCCGGCGATATAGCAACCGGTTGGCGGCTTGTGAAGCCGGACAATCAGGATTTCTCGATTGTTCGCACCAAGTCGGTGGATATCTCTCGGAAATCCAGTCTTGCCATGGGGCCCGTATGTGGCCCGTCAGGCGCTCAGCAGGGCTTCTCCCTGAGGTTCGGCCCCCGCCTCGCCCTCATGGGCGAACTGAATCTGGTAGAAATTGTAATAGCGGCCACGCCGCGCCATCAGTTCGTCGTGGCGCCCGCTCTCCAGAATGCGGCCCTGTTCCACCACGCAGATCTTGTCTGCCCGCACCACGGTCTGCAGACGGTGCGCGATGACGATGGTGGTGCGGCTGGACTGCAGTTTCTGCAGCGCCTTCTGCACCTCCGCCTCCGACTCGCTGTCCAGCGCGGCGGTGGCCTCGTCGAGGAGGAGGATGGGGGCGTTCTTCAGGAAGGCGCGGGCGATGGCGATACGCTGGCGCTGGCCGCCGGAGAGCTGGGCGCCGTGTTCGCCCACCGGCGTGTCATAGCCCTGCTCGAAGCCCATGATGAAGTCATGCGCATAGGCGGCCTTCGCTGCAGCGACGATCTCCTCCTCGGTCGCGCCCTCGCGGCCGAAGCCGATGTTCTCCCGCACGGAGCCGGAGAACAGATACACGTCCTGACTCACCAGCGCCGTATGGGTGCGCACGGACTGGCGGTTGAACGCCGTCACGTCGTGGCCGTCGATGGCAACCGTGCCGGCGGAGGGCGTGAAGAAGCGTTCGATAAGGCTGATGACGGTGCTCTTGCCGCCGCCCGAGGGGCCGACCAGCGCCGTGGTCTGGCCGGGCTCGGCAACGAAATCGAAGCCGCGCAAAACCTTTTCGTTGTCGCGATAGCCGAACTCCACCTGATCGAAGGTCACGCGGCCGGGGCCGGCGGGGAGATCGGGGAGGGTCTTCTCCTCGGCTTCCGGCGCCCGCATGTCGAGCAGCTCGAACAGCATGTGCGCGCCGATCACGTGAGCCGCGAGGTCCACGTTGAAGCGGGCGAGACGCTTGGCCGGCTCATAGGCCAGCAGCAGAGCGGTGAGCACGGAGAAGAACTCGCCAGGGCTCTTGCCGGCGAACATCACGTTGTAGCCGGCATAGAGGATGACGCCGCCGATGGCGAAGCCGCCCAGCGTCTCCATGAGCGGGCTGGACTTGGCCTGGGTACGCACCAGCTTGTTCGCCGCGCGCTCCACGTCGTCGATGTAGGTGTGCACCCGCACCCGCATGGTGTCTTCCAGCGTGTAGGCCTTCACCGTGCGCATGCCCTGAATCACCTCCAGCGAGATGGCCGAGAGCTTGATGCCGCTGGCGAATTCCTTGCGGAAGATGTTCTTCGCCTTCTTGATCAACTTGCGGGTGCCGATCACCGCCGCCGGCATCAGCACCAGCGCCACGAGGGCCAGCATGGGATCCTGAATGACCGCCACCATCACAAGGACGACGAGGGACAGAAGGTCGCGGCCAATGGAGGTGATGACGAGGTTAAGGGCGTCGCGGGCGGCATTGGCGCCGGCCTGCAGGCGCATGGAAATCTCGGCGGTGTGCCGGATGGCGTAGAAGGAGACCTCCTGCCCGAGCAGGTGATCGAAGGCCTTCTTCTGATTATCGGCCACGATGCGGTTGCCGACGCGGGCCATGGTGATGTTCTGGCCGTAGGCAGAGGCGCCCTTGATGACGGAGAGGGCCATGACGCCCAGCGCCACGCCCCAGACGCCCCAGAAGGTCGGATGCACGAAGATGGAATTCACCGCATCGCGCATCAGCCAGGCCATGCCGCCGGTGGAAAGCGCCATGAAGCCCATGAAGGCAAAGGCCGTGGCATAACCCTTCCAATGCTTGACGCCGTCCGCGAGGAACAGGCGTTGAAGGACGCGGAAGCTCTCGTCCTTGGCCAAGGACGCGCGCAGGCGCTCCAACGGTCCGAAGCTCATGAATATCTCCAGGCGCGGGCTTTCGCGCGCCGATCCATCAACCGCCAACCCGGCGGCAAGTCAATTGTCGCGGCAACCGCTGTCGCGAGCAGTCATCCCGCGCGGCCGGTTCCCGGCACGGCGCAGCGCCCCGGGGCAGTGGATCTTCCGATATGGGAAAGATGCAGACCCGTGGGCCGTTGGAGCGATGGGCGCGGAAAGCACGCGGCGGATCGCTGACTGGAGGCCACGCCCGGAATCGAACCGGGGTGCAAGGATTTGCAGTCCTCTGCGTAACCACTCCGCCACGTGGCCTCACCGAGCGGCTACCTAAAGCACCCGGCGTCCGGGGGCAAGAGGGTGATGGCCGAAGCCTGTGCGGGGCTGGGGATGGCGCTGCCGTCTTAACCTTCAGCGCGCAGCCGCCGCACGGGAAGCGCTGACGCCGCCTTGCAAAAATGGCGGCGGTGTGGCTCTTGAGAGGAAGTATAAGGCCCGCTGGACGTGCCGGAGGACTGTGATGACCGATTACGTGGAACTGCGCCGGGGCATGGTGGATAGTCAGGTGCGGGCCAATGACGTCACGGATCTGCGAATCGTCGCCGCCATGCAGGAAATCCCCCGTGAACGCTTCGTTCCGGCGGCGATGAAGTCCCTGGCCTATATCGACGACGATCTGGTGGTGCGCCCCGCTTCTGCCGGGCAGGCTGCCCGCTATCTCATCGAGCCCATGGTGCTGGCCAAGCTGATTCATCTCGCCGAAGTGCATGCGGATGCACTGGTGCTCGATGTGGGCGCCGGCACGGGCTACTCGACCGCCATTCTGGCGCGCCTGTCGCAGCAGGTGGTTGCGGTGGAGGACGATGCCGAACTGGTTGGCACCGCCAATGCAGTGCTGGGCGATCTGGCCATTGCCAATGCCGCCGTCATGCAGGGTTCGCTGACGGCCGGCTGGGCCCCGGAGGCTCCCTACGACGTGATTCTGCTGAACGGCTCCGTGGACGAAGTGCCTGCGGCCCTGTTCGCCCAGCTGAAGGACGGCGGGCGTCTGGTGGCCGTGGTCGGTCGCGGCGGGGCTGGACGGGCGACCGTCTACACCAAGGTTGGCCAGGCAGTGTCGGAGCGGGTGGTTTTCAACGCTTCGCTCCCGCCCCTGCCGGGCTTTGAAGCCGCTCCCCGTTTCACGTTTTGACGGTCAAAAGGCGTGGGCGCAGGGGCAACCTGTGTCCGAACTGCCGCGGTTCCTAAAAAAGCAGTGGTACGTCGAACCAGTCGGTTCCTTCGGTCTGGGTCGATGGCTATGTTCGCATTCACATCCGCGCGTCTGGCTTCGCACGGGATTCTACGGCTTGGGCGGAGCCGCGGTTCGGGAGATTTCAATGTCGCTTGCGACGTATTTTGGCCGCCGACTGTCTGTTTTTGCTGCGGCCGTTGTCGTTACGGGAAGCGCCCTGGCGTCGAGCGTGTCCGCGCAGACGCTGGATGCAGCGCTCGCACAGGCTTACGTCAATAATCCTTCCCTGAATGCCCAGCGCGCCGGGACCCGCGCAAACGACGAGACTGTGCCGCAGGCGCTGTCCGGTTATCGTCCCAACGTTTCGGTCGGCGCCAGCGTCGGCAGCGAGTATTCCCGGGCCCGGACCGGCGGTGTGTCCTCGGACGGCTCGCTGGTGCCGCGTGCGGTGAACCTCACCGTCAGCCAGACCATCTTCAACGGCTTCCTGACGGCGAGCACGACGCAGAGGGCCGAATCTACGGTGAAGGGCTCTCGCGAGACCCTGCGCAACACCGAGCAGGTGGTGCTGCTCAACGCCGCCACCGCTTACATGAACGTGCTCCAGGCCGTCGCCCTGCTGGACCTGCAGCGGCAGAATCTCGCCGCCCTGCAGCAGGAACTGCGCGCCACCCGTGACCGCTTCAACGTGGGCGAAGTGACGCGTACGGACGTGGCGCAGGCCGAGGCGCAGGTCGCCGACGCCAATTATCAGGTGGCTCAGGCTGTCGCGAATCTCTCTGCCACGCGTGCCGTCTACCGGCAGGTGATCGGCGTCGAGCCCGGTTCTCTGACCCCGCCGCGCTCCATCGAGTACATGCTGCCGGCCAGCGTCGAGCGCGCCGTGTCGCTGGGGCTGTCGCAGCATCCGGCCGTGCAGGCCTCCAAGTTCGCCGTGGATGCGGCGATGTTCCAGGTGAAGATGTCCGAAGCGGGCCTCTCGCCCGTGGTGAGCGTGCAGGGGCAGCTCTCGCAGAGCTACGACCAGAGCAACGCCGTGGACAGCGCCAGCGCCGCACAGGTCTCCCTCAACCTGACGGTTCCGATCTATCAGGGCGGCGCGGAGTATTCCGCCATTCGCCAGGCCAAGGAACTGCTCTCGCAGGCCCGGATCGAAGTGGACGTGAACCGCGATACTGTTCGGGCCAATGCGGTGCAGTACTGGGGCGCGCTGGAAGCTGCCAAGGCGCAGATCCAGTCGGCTCAGGCCTCGGTTGCCGCCAATACCCTCGCGCTGGAAGGCGTGCGGGAAGAGTGGCGTGTGGGCCAGCGCACCACCACCGACGTGTTGAACGCCCAGACCGATCTCACCAATGCCAAGTCGGCGCTGGTGACGGCGCAGCGTGACCGGGTGGTCGCGGCTTATTCGCTGATCTCCACCGTCGGCAAGCTCGATGCGCTGTCGCTCAACCTGAAGGTCCCCGTGTACGATCCGCGGGTGCACTATCATCAGGTGCGCGACGCATGGGCCGGCACGCGGACGCCGGACGGAAAATAATCGCTGGATAGGCTGGGCGGTCCCTGTTGTGGCCGCCCGAGCCGGTGACATACTTGGCTCGTACATGGCGATTCTGGCGTCCAAACTGAAACTCAGCGTACCGCGTGGGTTGAAGGACGTCTTCGGCCGAGGGCGAGACATGTCCGCATATCCAAAGCCGCAAGAGCCTTCCATGGAGGACATTCTCGCCTCCATCCGGCGCATCATTTCCGATGACGATCACGAGCCGGTTCGTCGTCCTGCCCCGCCGCGGCAGGATGGGGCCTCGCGCGATTCCGTGACGCGCGCTGGCGCCGAATCGCCCATGCGGGAGCGGACGACGTCGGGCTTTGAGCCGGCGCGCCCCGAGTACAGCCGGCCGGCTCCGCGTACGGAAGCCAGCCGCCCCGGGCAGCTGCGTCCGGACCTGCCGCGCCCGGATCTGCATCACCACGATGCTCCCCGCTACGACGCTCCCCGCCCGGATGTGCTGCGTGCCGAAGTGCCACGTGCCGCCGCGCCAGTGGTCGCGCCCGCTCCGGTCGCGATGCCGCGTGCGGAGACGTTCCGCAGGGAGCCGGCCGAGCCTGTTTTCGGCGAGCGCGAGCCGCTGCGGCCGTCCGATACACGCCGGGAAATTCCGGACCTCGATCTGCTGCGTGCCGAGGCGCGACCGTCTGCGGCCGCCCGTCCGGAGGCTGCGCGTGCGGCCCCGGTGGAGGCGCCGCGCCTGCCGCCGATTCCCGATCGCTGGCAGGATGAGGCCGCATCGCACACGCCCGTTGCTCATGGGGCGTCCGCGGACGATTTCGATTTCGAGGCCGGCATCGAAGAGGCCCTGGCCCAGCTCGAGCCCGCGCCCGCACCCGTCGCGCAGCGTGCGCCGGTGGCTCAGGCCGTGATACCGCCTCGCGTGGTTGTGGAGCCGGAACCTGTTGCGGCCGCGCCCGTCTCGCGCGATCTGCCGGAAGTCCGGCCTGTCCGGGTCGAGATTCCTGCCGCCCCGCGTCGTAAGGAATTGCTGTCGCCGTCCGTGGATGCGGCTGTCGCGGCTGCCTTCGGCTCGCTCGGCAGCGCAGCTCTGCCGGAGCAGGGCCGCACGGTGGAGGATCTCATGAAGGAGATTCTCCGGCCGATGCTGAAGACCTGGCTGGATGAGAACCTGCCCGACATCGTCGAAGGGCTCGTACGCGCCGAGATCGAGCGCGCGTCGCGCGGCGGGCGCTGATCCGCTGCATTCGGGCGCAGCGCGGAGGCGCGCGCCCATGGCCGCTGCCTTCGCCGCTGTTGACGGGGACGTCTCGTTGACGCGGACACCCCGTTGACGCGGAGGGGGAGGAGCGGCTTTAACCCCTGAGATTGCATGAGTGGTGCTGCTGGCCGTGAGTGCCTGTGGCGGCCGCTCGTGCTGCGATCCGCGCGGCGGCCTTGCCGGCGCGCATCGCGTGCTTTTCCCCGGCGATCGCCTGTCCGTTGCCTCGTGCGCCCGGAGGCATCGCCGGACTGTCCCTTGGCCTGCGCGCGGATGCGCCATGCCATCCTGTTTCCTGATGAGGGCGCAGAGGCGCCCGCGGAGCGCGTCAATGCTCGACAAGATCTTCGATCCCGCCGCCGTCGAGGCTCGTATTTCGGCTGAATGGGAAAAGGAAGGCGCTTTCCGCAGCGGCCGGCCGGAGCGCAAGGATGCGCCGGGCTTCTCCATCGTCATCCCGCCGCCGAACGTCACCGGCTCGCTGCACATGGGCCATGCGCTCAACAACACGCTGCAGGACGTGCTGGCGCGCTTCGAGCGCATGCGCGGCAAGGACGTGCTCTGGCAGCCCGGCACCGATCATGCGGGCATCGCCACCCAGATGGTGGTGGAGCGCCAGCTCATGGAGCGCCAGGAGCCGGGACGCCGCGACATGGGCCGGGCGGCCTTTGTGGAGCGCATCTGGGAGTGGAAGGCGGAATCGGGCGGCACCATCGTCAATCAGCTGAAGCGCCTCGGCGCCTCCTGCGACTGGTCGCGCGAGCGCTTCACCATGGACGAGGGCCTGTCCCGCGCCGTGCTGAAAGTGTTCGTGGAGTTGCACCGCAAGGGCCTGATCTACAAGGACAAGCGCCTTGTGAACTGGGATCCCAAGCTGCTCACCGCCATCTCGGACCTGGAGGTCCAGCAGGTGGAGGTGAAGGGCAATCTCTGGCACCTGCGTTATCCGGTGGAAGGCCAGCCGGGCCGCTTCATAACGGTGGCCACCACCCGCCCGGAGACCATGCTGGGCGACACGGCGGTGGCCGTGCATCCGGAAGATCCGCGCTATCTCGACCTGATCGGCAAGTTCGTGGTGCTGCCGCTGGTCGGCCGCCGCATCCCCATCGTGGCGGACGAGTATTCCGACCCGGAGAAGGGCTCGGGCGCGGTGAAGATCACCCCGGCGCATGACTTCAACGACTTCGAGGTCGGCAAGCGCCACGATCTGCCGATGATCAACGTGCTGGATGCGGAAGCACGCATCGATGCCACGGGCATCCGCGAGGATTATGAGGTCCGTCGCGAGTCCTATGTGGACGATCCGGATTTCGGCGGCGTGCTCTCGCAACTCGCAGGCATGGATCGCTTCGCCGCGCGCAAGCAGATCGTCGAGCTGTTCACCGGCCTTGAGCTGCTGGAGAAGATCGAGCCGAACCCGCACACCGTGCCCCACGGCGACCGCTCGGGCGTGGTGATCGAGCCGTGGCTCACCGACCAGTGGTACGTGGACGCCAAGACGCTGGCCCAGCCGGCGCTTGCCGCCGTGCGCGAGGGCCGCACCACCTTCGTGCCGAAGAACTGGGAAAAGACCTATTTCGAATGGCTGGAGAACATCCAGCCGTGGTGCGTCTCGCGCCAGCTCTGGTGGGGCCACCAGATCCCGGCCTGGTACGACCCCTTCGGCAACGTCTTTGTCGAGCTGGACGAGGATGCGGCCTTCGAGGCGGCCATCGCCAAGAACGTCGGCGCCGAGAACCTGACGCCGGACGAGGCACAGGCGCTGATCGATGATGCCGACAAGCGCGCCCAGTTCCTCACCCGCGACGAGGACGTGCTCGACACGTGGTTCTCCTCGGCCCTGTGGCCCTTCTCGACCATGGGCTGGCCGGACGAGACGCCGGAACTTAAGAAGTTCTACCCCACCTCGGTGCTCGTGACCGGCTTCGACATCATCTTCTTCTGGGTCGCCCGGATGATGATGATGGGCATCGAGTTCATGGACGGCGAGATCCCGTTCAAGGACGTCTACATCCACGCCCTCGTCCGCGACGAGAAGGGGGCCAAGATGTCGAAGTCCAAGGGCAACGTCATCGACCCGCTGGACCTCATCAACCAGTATGGCGCGGACGCTTTGCGTTTCACGCTGGCCGCCATGGCCGCGCAGGGGCGCGACATCAAGCTCGCCACCTCGCGCGTCGAGGGCTACCGCAACTTCGCGACCAAGCTCTGGAACGCCTCACGCTTTGCCGAGATGAACGGTTGCGCGCGGGTGGAGGGCTTCGACCCCAAGGGCGTCAACGGCACGCTGAACCGCTGGATCCTCGGCGAGGCCACCCGCGCCGCCAATGAGGTGACGGCCGCCATCGAGGCCTATCGCTTCAACGAGGCGGCGGGCGCGGCCTATCGCTTCATCTGGAACGTGTTCTGCGATTGGCATCTGGAGCTGGCCAAGCCCGTCCTCTCCGGCCCGGACGGCGCCGCCAAGGACGAGACTCGCGCCACCACCGCCTTCGTGCTCGATGTGGCGCTGAAGCTGCTGCATCCGTTCATGCCCTTCCTCACCGAGGAGTTGTGGGCGCGCACCGGCGAGCAGGGCCCCGCCCGCGACAGCCTGCTGGTGCTGTCGCAATGGCCGGTGCTGTCGCTGGAGGCGCCCGATGCCGAGGAGGAAGTGGGCTGGGTGCTGGACCTCGTCACCGAGGTGCGCTCGGTCCGCGCCGAGATGAACGTGCCCGCCGGCGCGCAGGTGCCGCTTGTGCTGGTGGACGCCAGCGCGGATACCCGCGCCCGCGCCTCCGCCTGGGATGACGTTCTGCGCCGTCTCGCCCGCCTCTCGGAGATCACGCAGGCCGACGCCATGCCGGCCGAGAGCGTGCAGATGGTGGTGCGCGGCGAGGTGGCGGCCCTGCCGCTGGCCGGCGTCGTGGACCTCAAGGGCGAGCTTGAGCGCCTGCGCAAGGAGGCGGGCAAGCTCGATCAGGAGATCGCGCG
This sequence comes from Azorhizobium oxalatiphilum, assembly GCF_014635325.1. Lineage (GTDB taxonomy): Bacteria > Pseudomonadota > Alphaproteobacteria > Rhizobiales > Xanthobacteraceae > Azorhizobium > Azorhizobium oxalatiphilum. The sequence goes on from NZ_BMCT01000001.1 coordinate 1,573,371, forward strand.
CATCGACGCCAAGCTGGCGAACGAGAAGTTCGTGGCCAAGGCCGCCGAGGAAGTGGTTGAGGCCGAGCGCGAGAAGCGTGCGGAATATATCGCCCGCAAGGACAAGGTGATGGCCGCCGTTAACCAGCTTTCCGGCGGCATCGCGTGAAGTACTGGCGCCTCACGGTCCTGTGACGGCAAAGACACACCGTCATGCATATGCATGACGGCTGGAACTTCGCGGCGCCCTGCGCCGCGAAGCCGCCACAAAACGACACAAGATCGGCGATGGCAACGGCAGGCGCTTGAGTTGGGACCATTCCCAGCCGCCGTGCCCGAGGCAGGTCGCAGATGCGTGCGTTGAGGGCGGTATCAGGGCTGAAAGTAGGGCGCGCAGGCTCGCGCTGCCAAGGAGAAGCCTTGGCTCGGCCTTGCGTCGGCCCCGATGTCGCCCGCAGTGGCTGGCATCCTCTGCGCACTATGGATGTGGTGGCTTTCATTCGCGGCACGAAAGGGCGCGCCCTCAAGGGGCGTTCCTCCGGTCGCTCGCGCTCGGGTCTTGCGCTCGGGGCGGCACTGGGGCTCGCCATGCTGTGTGGCGCCTTCTCTCCCGCTTATGCCTTCGACGGCAATACGGACGGCAACGCCGGTTCCGGCGGTCTGACGCCGCCGGCCAGCCTGCCGCTGCCTCCCGGCACCCGCCCGGTGGACGAGGCCTTCCGCTCCGGTGCTCAGGCACTGAGGTCCGGCCAGACGGCCAAGGGGGTGGATGCCCTGCGCTATGCAGCCGATCAGGGACATCCCGCCGCTCAGTGGAAGCTCGGCCGCATGTATGCGGACGGCGACGGCGTGAAGCGCGACGACGCCAAGGCCTTCGAATATTTCAGCCGCATCGCCAATCTGCATGCCGAGGACTATCCCGGCACGCCGCAGGCGCGCTTTGCGGCCAGCGCCTTCGTGGCGCTCGGTTCCTATTATCTGGTCGGCATTCCCAACACGGCGGTGCGGCGCGATCCGGCCCGCGCGCGGGACATGTTCTCCTATGCCGCGTCCTATTTCGGCGATCCCGACGCCCAGTTCCGCCTCGGCAAGATGTATCTCGATGGCGTCGGCGCCCAGCGTGAGCCGCGTCAGGCTGCCCGCTGGCTGATCCTTTCTGCCCAGAAGGGGCAGTATGAGGCGCAGGCCCTGCTGGGGCATCTGCTGTTTCGTGGCGATGATGGCATTCCGCGTCAGGGCGCCCGTGGTCTCATGTGGCTGACGCTGGCCCGTGATGGTGCGGCGGCTCCCGAGGACAAGTGGGTGGTGGACCTCTATGAGGACGCCTTCACGGAAGCGACCCCCGATGAGCGGGCGCTGGCCCTGCAGTATCTGGAGCAGTGGCTCAAGACCGCCCAGCGCTGAGGCGCTGGCCCCCGCCATAGGCGGTGGGCTCTTCCTGCTTTCCTCTTCTTGTCCCTGCTTCCCCTCGCGTCATAATGGCATGCGGTGGTTTCGGCCGCCGTGACTGTTCGTTCGCGCGAGAGGCCCGCATGCCGCTTTTCAGCCGTCGCCAGATCGTTGGGGCAGGGGGCGTCGCCCTGTCCGCCCTCGTACTGCCCGTTCTGCCTCTTTCCGCCTCTGCGGCTGTCACCAAGGTGGGGCTTTTGCTGCCGGGCAAACGGGATGACGGCGGCTTCATGCAGGCGGGCTATGCCGGCTTCGAACAGGCCGTGAGCGAACTAAAGCTCGACGCCGTGGTGGTGGACGGTGTGCGGCCGCAGAAGGACGAACTCGTCGCGGCCCTGCGCAAGCTGGCGGCCGACAAGCCGCAGGTGATCGCGGCTCATGGCGGCCAGTGCAACGAGGCGGCGAAGGTCGTCGCTGCCGACCATCCAGACATCCAATTCCTCGTCATCCAGGGCGGCGTCGAAGGTGCAAACCTGACCAGCTATGAGGTTCTGCAGGAAGAGTCGGCGTGGCTGGCGGGTGCAGCGGCGGCGCTGCTGACGACGACCGGCGTCGTGGGCCACATCTCCGGCATCCGCGTGCCGCCGGGCCTGAAGGGGCGCGCGGCCTATGCGGCGGGCGTTGCCCATGCGAAACCGGACGTGAAGCTGCTCACCACGTTCTGTGGCGAGCAGGACGACGTGGCGCTCGCCCACAAGGTGGCGGTGGCGCAGGCGGATGCGGGTGCCGACATCATCTTCACCATGCTCAATGCCGGTCGCCCCGGCGCCATCGCGGCTTGCCGGGAAAAGAAGATCCGCCAGATCGGCAATGTGCGCGACTGGGGGCCCGTGGCGCCGGACGTGTTCGTGGCCAGTGCCATTGCGGATGTGGGCATCGCCATGCGGAATGCGGTGAGCGATGCCGCTTCGGGGCGCCTCGTGCCCGGCAAGCATGTGAAGCTTGGCGTTTCCTCCGGCAATGCCGTGCGGCTCGCTCTTGCGCCGGAGGTGCCGGCCGACGTGCGGGCCAAGGTGGAAGCCTATGCCGCTGATATCGCGCTGGGAAAGATCAGAGTGAGCACTGAGTACAGTGGGGTGGAATTCCAGCCGTAAACCACTTGGTGCGAGGGCGTCCTGTGCTCTCCATGTACTTAGACTGGAATTGTTATACTTAATCAGTCGACCCCGATGGCTTGAAGCCTTTGGTGGCTGCGCGTATCCCTGATGCACGATTGACGTGAGGATGGCGCGTGGGCTCGATGCCGGGGATTTCTGAAAGTGATGTGATCACGGCCGTCGGGCCGGCGAGCCAGCTCATCATTCGGGAGATTCTGCGGACCAAAGCCAGCCTCCGTGAGTTCCGGCACGCCCTTGCGTTCATCGCGGGTTCCTCGAATGCCGAGGCCTCGGCTTATGGCGCGCTCTCTGACCGCGTGCAGCGGCTGGTGGATCTGCTGGAGGCGGCTCCCGCCGTGTCCGCCGTGAGCCTGGCGGCGGCGGCGCGCCATTTTGCGGTCCGGCCCCATGTGTGAGGGGCATTCCACCCGTCATCGGGCGTTCGGTTTGCGGGCCGCAATGCGCGCGACCGTGTCTGGCGCCGCCGGCGAGATGGTCCATTGACCCACAGGGTCGCGCATCGCAGGCCCCCGGCGAGGGGGCGGGTCGTTTTCCAGCAGGCCGAGCGGCGGACTCCGGGCTTCCTGCTGTGGGGGGCAGCCGCGATCTTCGTCTGCTTTGCCCACGTGGCCTTCGCCTGGGTGACGTTTCTGTCGCCCCAGCGCCCGCAGAAGATGGGCGAGCAGGCCGCCGCCATCATGGTGGAACTGGCTCCGGCACCAAGCCCCCGGCTTCCCGATACCGGGGTGGCGATGAGCCCGGCCGGGCAGGTGAGCGCCGCTCTGGACACCACGCCCGCACCGGATGCGTCGCCGGCCACACCTCCCGTGCCCGCGGCTGTGCCGAACCGGATCACGGGCGCTGTCCCCCTGCCGACCCGGCCGCCTGATACACGACCTTCTCGGGGCACCACCGCGCGGCAGGCCGAGACGAAGCCCGCGCCGGATGCGCGTCAGGAGGCCGCCGCCCCCTCCAGCGCTCCGGCCAGTTCGCCTTTGCCGCAGATGGCCGATGCCAGCGCGACGGCCTCCGATTTGCCGTCGGACTGGAAAAGCCGCCTTCTGGCGCATCTGAACAAATACAAGCGTTATCCCGCCGGCGCTCGTACCGAGGGCGTAACTGTGATCAGCTTCGCCATGGATCGCGACGGCCAGCTTCTGGGATATGCCGTGGCGCGCTCATCGGGAGATCCGGCTCTGGATGCGGAGGCATCGGCGATGCTCCAGCGCGCCGTGCCCCTGCCGCCTTTTCCGCCGGAAACTCTGGCTAACAGCCTCCAGCTGACCGTGCCGGTGCGCTTCACCGTCCGCTAGAGAACAACTGGCGCTCGTCAGGCGGCGAGCTTCAGGTCCACCCAAACGGGCACGTGGTCGGAGGGGCGTTCCCAGGCGCGCACGTGCTTGTCGATGCCGGCACCGATCAACCGGTCGGCCGCCTGCGGCGACAGCAGCAGATGGTCGATGCGGATACCGAAGTCGCGCTGCCAGGCGCCGGCCTGATAGTCCCAGAAGCTGAACAGGCGGTCGCTGTCCGAGGTGGCGCGGATGGCGTCGGTGAAGCCCATGGCCAGCAAATCGCGGAAGGTGGCGCGGGTGCGCGGCAGATAGAGCGCGTCCTGCGTCCAGGCGGAAGGATCGGAGGCATCTGCCGGGCCGGGAATCACATTGTAGTCGCCGGCGATGACGAAGGGCTCTTCCAGCTTCAGCCGCTCGGCGGCAAAAGCCTTCAGCCGGGCCATGAAGCCCATCTTGTAATCGTATTTCTCGGTCTGCGGCGGGTTGCCGTTGGGCAGATACATGCAGCACACCCGCGCCACGCCGCCCTTCACCGACACCACCGCCTCGATGAAGCGGGCCTGCACGTCGCTCTCGTCGCCGGCAAGGCCGTGGGTCACATCCTCCAGCGGCAGCTTGGACAGGAGCGCCACGCCGTTGAAGCCCTTCTGGCCGTGCACGGTGACGTTGTAGCCCAGCGCCTCGAACGGCTCGCGCGGGAACTGCTCGTTCTGGCACTTGATCTCCTGCAGGCACACCACGTCCGGTTGCGTCTCCTTCAGCCAGGTGACGGCCTGTTCGGCGCGGAGGCGGATGGAATTCACGTTCCAGGTGGCGATGCGCATGGGGGCTCCTTCAGGCAGGCAAGCATAGAGATGCGGGGCAGGGCAGGGAACCGGCGAAGCCGGCCCGTCAACCGCCTTGTGCCGTTACGGTGTGTGGTATGCTGCATTCCCATTTCCGTGAGCGTGCTTGCTAACGCCTCTAAACGGTGGCATTGCCACAGGCAAAGCAGACGCAGGTCCGGCACGCACGGTATGACATTCGCCTCCATTGAGTTCCTGTTCTATTTCTTTCCTTTGTTTCTTCTGTTGTATTTTACAGCGAAGGATCTGAAGGTCAGGAACTTCATTCTCGTTGTCTTCTCCTTGGTCTTCTACTCGGTCGGCTACACGCCGCACCTGCTGCTTCTGCTCGTCTCCATTTATGTGAATTACCGGCTCGCCCTTGCCATCGATGAGCGTGAGGGCTGGCCGCGCCAGAAGATGCTGATCATCGGCGTCACCGCCAATGCGCTGCTGCTGGGCGTGTTCAAATACACCGGCTTTCTGGTGGACAACCTCAACGTGTTGCTGGAGCCCGCGCATCTGCACATTCCCGTGCCGCGCATCTCGCTGCCGCTGGGCATCTCCTTCTATTCCTTCCACGCCATTTCCTACCTCGCCGACATCTACAAGCGACGGGTGCGGGCGAACCGCAGCTTTGCGGAATTCACGCTCTACATGTGCATGTTCCCGCAGCTCGTGGCCGGTCCGATCGTGCGCTATTCGAGCGTGGCCCGGCAGCTGGGCGACCGGCGCACCACCTGGGGCCGCTTCTCGGCCGGCATGCGCCTGTTCGTGATCGGCCTCGCCTGGAAGGTGCTGATCGCTGACGAGGTGGCGGGCCTTGCGGACGCCATCTTCGATTCGACCACCGACCCCACGTTCGTGGAGGCGCTGGCGGGTGTCTTTGCCTACACCATCCAGATCTATTTCGATTTCGGCGGCTATTCGGCCATGGCGGTGGGCCTTGGCGTCATGGTGGGCTTCACCCTGCCGCGCAACTTCCGGCTGCCCTATGCCGCGCTTAGCGTCACCGATTTCTGGCGGCGCTGGCACATGAGCCTGTCGTCCTGGCTGCGGGACTATGTCTACATCACCATGGGCGGCAACCGCCGTGGCAAGGCGCGCACCTATTTCAATCTGTGGGCCGTCTTCCTGCTGTGCGGCCTGTGGCACGGCGCGAGCTGGAACTTCGTGATCTGGGGCGCCTATCACGGCTTCTTCCTGGTGCTGGAGCGCGCGTGGCTGGGACGCCATCTGAAGAAGCTGCCGTCCGGCTTCTCGCACCTCTATACGGTGGTGGTGGTGATGTTCGGCTGGGTCTGGTTCCGGGCCGAGACCTTCACCGGCGCCATCGACATCTTCAAGGGCCTCCTGGGCTTCAACGGCTTCCATGACCAGTCGCTGGCGCTGGGCTTCGGCCTGCATCCCCTGAGCATCGCGGCCCTCATTGTCGGCACGGTCATCGGCTTCTGGCGCTGGAAGCGTCCCGCTATCCTGAAGGGGGATGGTCTCGTCGCCACCGGCACCGATTACGCCATGATCGTCGTGCTGATGCTCCTTTGCGCCCTCTGGGTGGGCGGCGGCTCCGGCACGCCGTTCCTGTATTATCGGTTCTGACCATGCCGCTCCTCAGCCGCCATCGCCGTTATCTCGGCATCGCCGCCCTCGCGGTCTTCGTCTTCCTGACGCTCGGCAACCTCGTGCCCGATCCCTATGGGCGCGGGGTCTGGCGCACGCGTAACACGCCGCCGGCCAATGTCTGGCAGCAGATCCACATGACGCTGCAGAGCTACGCCCTGTATTTCCAGGACAATTTCGGCTTCCGCGCCAGCATGCCCGTGCTGCGGCGCGACCTGCGCGAGGCCATGGATTCGCCCAACGACCACAACACCTACCGCGGTCGCGACGGGCGCCTGTTCTGGGGCCGGGAGAATACGCCGGCCCAGTCCTCGGGTGATCTCATCCGTACCCATGAGGTGGACCAGTTCGTGCGCATGGCGGCCATCGTCCAGCGCGAACTGGCGCCGCTCGGCACCAAGGTGGTGGTCGCGGTTCCGCCCAATGCGCAGTCCGTGGACAAGGACGACCTGCCGGCCTGGCAGCGCGCGTTCGCGCCGCGCGCCACCGAATATGATCTGATGCTGGCTGGCCTGAAGGCCGATGGCGTCACTGCGGTGGACCTGCGCAAGGTGCTTCAGGATGCGCCTTTCAAGGGGCCGCGTTATCTGCTCACCGATTCCCACTGGAACAACGCCAGCTCGGTCTATGCCTTCAATGCGGTGATGGTGGCCGCGGGGCATCCGGACTGGCAGGTGGACCCCAAGCAGGTGCTGGGTGAACTCGGCCCCTCGCCCATGGGCGACCTGACCCGCACCATGCGCATGCCGCCACAGGTTGCCGACGAAAACTATCCCCTGCGTCTGCCGCCGCCGGACGTGCCCAACCAGCCTTCACCGGACCTGAAGCCCATCCACGAGCATCCGCTGTTCGTGCCCTATGTGCAGCATTTCCGGGATACGGGGCCGCGCGTGATGGTGATCGGGGACAGCTTCACGGTGAACATCTGGACGCGCCTGTTCGCCGCCAGCCCCGTTTCCGAGGCCGCGTGGATGCACTTCAGCCGCCGCACGCTGGGCTACTGCGGGTTCGACATGGCGGATGTGAAGAAATACAAGCCGGCGCTGGTTATTCTGGCGCGTACCGAGCGCTTCTTCCCCTGCCTCAACGGCGCCTGGCCCATCGGCCTGCCTGAAGAATGAGGAGGGCCGGCCGGCGGTGGACGCCGGCCGCAAAGGCCGTCAGAGCGAGAAGCTGGTGCCGCAGCCGCAGGAAGCGGTGGCGTGCGGGTTCTCGATCTTGAAGGCGGCCCCGATCAGATCGTCCACGAAGTCGATCTGGCAGCCGGCCATATAGTCCAGCGACACGGCGTCCACGAGCACGGTCGCGCCGTCCCGCTCGATGACGGTATCGTCGTCGTTGCGGTCCTGCGTCACGTCGAAGCGATACTGGAAGCCGGAGCATCCCCCGCCTTCCACGCTCACGCGCAGGGCGCTGGCGGGAGCCTCGCCTGCAAGGATTTCACTGATGCGCCGGGCCGCATTTGCGGTCACGACGACGGGTTCTGCCTGGGTTGCCATATCTCTACCATCGCCTTTCGGCGGTTGATCAGCTGTTGTCTGGATAGTTAAGTGCGCCCGCTGCCAAGTCAATGTCGCGGGTGCGACGGCCGGTCGCATGGAGGTGGAATGGCTGTTTCCGGAGCGCGGCCCCGCAGGGCCTGGGCGAGCGACGCAACCCTGTCGCGCGGCCGCCTCGTCCCGGAGGAGGAGGGCTCGCGTAGCGCCTTCCGGCGCGATTGCGACCGCATCATACATTCCACGGCCTTCCGCCGGCTGAAGCACAAGACGCAGGTCTTCGTCTTTCACGAGGGCGACCATTTCCGAACCCGCCTCACCCATACGCTGGAAGTGGCGCAGATCGCCCGCTCCATCGCGCGAGCGCTGGGGCTGGACGAGGATCTGGCCGAGGCGCTGGCGCTGGCCCACGATCTCGGCCATCCGCCCTTCGCCCACGCGGGCGAGCGGGCGCTGGACGGCTGCATGGAAGCTTTCGGGGGCTTCGATCACAACGCCCAGTCGCTGCGTGTGGTCACGCGGCTGGAGCGGCGCTATGCCGGCTTCGACGGGCTGAACCTCTCCTGGGAGACACTGGAAGGCATAGCCAAGCACAACGGCCCGCTGACCGATCGCGAGGGGCAGCGTCTGGACCCGCCGGGGGCAAGTCTGCCGCACGCCATCGTGGCCCATACGGCGGTGCAGGATCTGGAGCTGTGGAGCCATGCCGGTGCGGAAGCGCAGGTGGCCGCCATCTCCGACGACATTGCCTATGACGTGCACGATATGGACGACGGCCTGCGCGCCGGCCTGTTCACGCTGGACGATCTGGCGCCCCTGCCTCTGGTGGGCGAGGTGCTGACGGAAGTGCGCGCCGCGTGGCCGGGGCTGGAGGAGGGGCGGGTGATCCATGAGGTCATGCGCCGGCTCATTACCCGCTTCGTGGAGGATGTGGTGCGCGAGACCGAAGCCCGCGCCCGGGATGCCGGCCTCGGCTCCCCGGAGGATGTGCGCCTGCTGGGTCGCACGCTTGTGGGCTTTTCGGATCGGATGCGGGTGGCGGAGAAGGCGGTGAAGGGCTTTCTCTTCCCGCGCATGTATCGCCATGCCCGCGTGAACCGCATCATGGACGAGGCGCAGGACGTGGTGCGTGACCTGTTCGGCTATTTCCTTGCGCAGCCGCAGGAATTGCCCGCCGACTGGCGGCCCGTCGATGCGCAGCCCGATCGTGTCGCCCGCCGCGTGGCGGACTATATCGCCGGCATGACGGACCGTTACGCCCTCGATCTGCACGCCCGTTTTTTTGACGCGACGCCGGAATTGCGTTAAGCGCCCCATGCCCTTCAAGACATTGGATTGAACCATGAACGTCTACGCGATCTTCGCCGATCACGTGCGAGATGCCGTCGCCGCCATCGCGGGCGACCAGATCGAAGCCAAGGGGCTCGATCTCTCCCGTATCGTCGTGGAGCCGCCGCGCGACGTGAGCCATGGCGATCTGGCCACCAATGCCGCCATGGTGCTGTCCAAGGATCTCGGCATGAAGCCGCGCGATCTGGCAGTTGAGATCGCTGGCAAGCTGGCCGCCATTCCGGGCGTTGCCAAGGCCGACGTGGCCGGGCCCGGCTTCATCAACCTGACCCTGGACCCGGCTTTCTGGCCGCAGGTGCTGGCCGCCGTGCTGCGCATGGGCGCGGACTTCGGTCGCTCGCAGGTGGGCGCCGGCGAGGCGGTGAATGTGGAGTATGTCTCCGCCAATCCCACCGGCCCCATGCATGTGGGGCATTGCCGGGGCGCGGTGTTCGGCGACGCGCTGGCGAGCCTTCTGGCCTATGCCGGCTTCAAGGTGACGCGCGAATATTACATCAACGACGCGGGCGCTCAGGTGGATGTGCTCGCCCGCTCGGCCTATCTGCGCTACCGCGAGGCGGCCACCGGCGAAAAGGCGGAGATCCCGGACGGCCTCTATCCGGGCGACTATCTGGTGCCGGTGGGCAAGGAACTGGCCGCCATCCATGGCTCGGAATATCTGGGCTCGCCGGAAAGCGAGTGGCTGCCGATCTTCCGCTCGTTCGCCATCGGCGCCATGATGGTGATGATCCGCGACGATCTCGCCGCGCTGGGCATCTCGTTCGATGTCTTCTTCTCCGAGCGCTCGCTGACCGTCGGCCCCGATCGCGTGGGCCTGACCATCGAACAGCTGCGCCGCACGGGGGAGGTCTATGAGGGCCGCCTGCCGCCGCCCAAGGGCGCGCCGATCGAGGACTGGGAGGATCGCGAGCAGACCCTGTTCCGCACCACCGATTTCGGCGACGACGTGGACCGGCCGCTGGTGAAGTCCGACGGCAGCTACACCTATTTTGCCGGCGACATTGCCTATCACAAGGACAAGTTCGATCGCGGCTTCCGCCGCATGATCGACGTCTGGGGCGCCGATCACGGCGGCTATGTGAAGCGCATGCAGGCGGCGGTCAAAGCGGTGTCCGCCAGTCAGGCCACGCTGGACGTGGAGCTGTGCCAGCTGGTGCGCCTGTTCCGTAACGGCGAGCCTGTGCGCATGTCCAAGCGCGCGGGTTCCTTCGTGACCTTGCGTGAGGTGGTGGATGAGGTGGGCCGCGATGCGGTGCGCTTCATGATGCTGTTCCGCAAGAATGACGCTCCGCTGGACTTCGATCTCGCAAAGGTGATCGAACAGTCGCGCGAGAACCCGGTGTTCTACGTGCAGTATGCGCATGCCCGCACGCAGTCGATCCTGCGTAATGCCAAAGAACAGTATCCGGACCTGCCGGAGGGCATGGGCGTGTATGCGCATGCCCCGCTGGACCGACTCGGTGACGAGGGCGAAGTGTCGCTGGTGCGCCGGCTCTCGGGCTGGCCGCGCCTGGTGGAGCAGGCGGCAAATGCGCGCGAGCCGCACCGTATCGCCTTCTATCTCCATGACCTCGCAAGTGAACTTCACGGGCAGTGGAACCGCGGAAAAGACTTGCCTCATTTACGCTTCATTATGGAGAATGATCGAGAATTGACCATGGCCCGTCTGGCTCTGGTTCAGGGCGTGGCCGCGGTGCTCGGCTCTGGCCTTGGCTTGCTGGGTGTCGAGGCCGTCGATGAAATGAAGTGACCGTCCTGAGCCGGGGCCACCTTGTGTGGCGCCCGGTTGTTTCGGCGGTCTAAGGGCACGATCGAGGCGACATGGGCGACGAAAGCAGGTTCCGCTACCGGCGTGACGAGAATTCCGCCAGCGACGGTCGTTCGCCGCGCCAGGAGCGCGTCGGAACGGAGCGTACGACTGCGACCGCGCGTTCCTACGAAACCACCCGTTCCTACGACCAGCGCACGCAGGACACCCGCGCCCCGGCGCAGGCGAGCCGCGCGGACGACGCCCTCGCCGAACTGGCACGCCTGATCGGCGACGAGGATCCGTTCGCGGACTTCAACGATCTGCGCACCCCCGAGCCGGAGCCGACCCGGACGCGCGCCCGTCCTGAAGCTGCGCCCGCGCCGCAATTCTCCGCGCCGCCGGTGGAGCGCCGCTTCGACGACTGGCAGCCCGGTCGCCGAGGCCAGCGCACGCCGCCGCCCGGTACGCCCACCCATATCGCGCCTTCCGCTGCACCCGCGCCGCAGCAGGCGGATGACTGGGCCGATCAGACCCGTGGCAATGTCCGCCAGGGCTACGGCTCGCTCTCACGCCGCCCCGAGCCGCAGGAAGCCCCTCCGCAGGAGGCCTACGAGCCCGAGCAGCCCGATTACGATCAGCCGGAATATACACAGTCCCATTACACGCAGGCTCAGCCGTCGCGTCAGGCGCAGCGCGCCGCTCCGGCGACTGCCCGTGACGCCCGTCATAACGACGAGGCGGAAGATGATGCGAACTATGCCTATAGCGCGCGTCAGGAACAGTATGACGATTACGACGACGCCTACGATCCGGCCTATTCGGAAGACGGCTACATGCCGCCGCACGACGAGGACCTGTACGAGGCCGAGCCGCGTCGCCGGAAGAGCCGGGCCGTGCTGCTCGCCATCGCCTCCGTTCTGGCGCTGGTCGTGGTTGGCGTTGGCGGCTTCTTCGCCTATCGCATGATGACGGGCTCCAGCAGCACGCAGACCGCTGGCGGTCAGCCGCCGGTGATCCGCGCTGGTGACGCGCCTGTGAAGACCGCCGGCCCCGCGCCGACGTCCTCGACCAACAGCGACGGCCAGAAACTGATCTATGACCGCATGGCAGGCGCCACGCCGGGCAACGAGCGCGTGGTTCCGCGCGAGGAGCAGCCGGTGGATGTGAATGCCGCCGCGGCTGCTGCTGCCGCGAACCAGCCGGCGCCGGCCAATGGCACCGAGCCGCGCAAGGTCAAGACCATGACCGTGCGTGCCGACGGCACCGTCGTCACCAACGCCGCGCCGGTGCCTGCCCGTGCGGGGGGCGTTGCGCCCGTGGCCTATGCGCCGACCCAGAATCCCCTTCCGGTGGCGGCGCCCACGCCGACCCCGGTGACGACCGCGCCGGCCACCGCCAGCGTCGCGCCTGCTGCGGCGCCTGCGCCCGCACCGGCTGCGGCTCCGCCGGTCTCGTCGTCCGCCGCTGGCGGCTATGTGGTGCAGGTGGCCTCGCAGAAGTCCGAAACCGACGCCATGGGCTCCTGGAAGATCCTGCGCTCGCGCTATCCGCAGTTGCTCGGCAATTACGAGGCGTCGGTGAAGCGGGCGGATCTCGGCGAGCGCGGCATCTATTACCGCGCACAGGTCGGCCCGTTCGGAACCCGCGAGCAGGCCAACGAACTCTGCCAGAGCCTGCGGGCGCAGGGCGGCGATTGCCTGGTCCAGCGCAACTGACGCCTGTCCGGATGATCTGACGAACGTTTGCAAAAGGCGGCCTCCGGGCCGCCTTTCTGCGTTTGGGGAAGAGCTTCAGTGCGTTGACGCTGCCTGCGCCACTTCGTCGATCGCCTCCATCACCGTGGATGTCGCCGTCTGGTGCACCATATGGCCGCCGCCGGCGACCAGATGCAGGCTGCTTCCCTTGATTTGTGCGTGCAGAGGAAGGGAATGCGCGGCAGGGTCGATCAGCCGATCTGCCGTGCCCACGACGATGGAAACGGGCATGGAGAGAGTGCCGTAGAGCTCTGCGTTGCGCGCGGTCGCGTCCGGCAGCATGGCCACCTCCTCCGTGGCCGCTTCTAGCTGCCACGGACGCAGCGCCATGGCGCGCGGAAACCCTTCAAACTTCGCGGGCACGGCCTCCGGTCCGAAGACCACGTCCATCACCTGCGGCCAGAGCAGCCAGGACAGGGCAGGGATCAACGTGTAGTTCGCCGCCACATCCACACCAGCCCCGGACGTGAGCTCAGCCATGTGCACGTCAGGCCGGGGATCGGGATAGAAATAGCCTGCCACCAGAACCAGCCCGGCCACGGACTGTGGCTCCTGCAGTGCCATGGTGGCCGCAACGAGCGCCCCCCACGAGTGGCCGACGATGATGGCGCGGCGGATGCCCAGTCCCGCCAGCGCCTCGCGCAGCAGCCGCGCCTGTTCGGCTGGCGTCCAGTCCTGGCCGCCGGGGCGGGTGCTGTGGCCGAAGCCGGGTCGGTCGAAGGCGAACACATGGTAGCGGCGGCTGGCGTCTGCCATGAGCCCGCTGGACAGCATGTCCTCGACCATGGCGCCGTTCCCGTGCAGGAGCACGACCGGTGTGCCCTGGCCGCCCTCCACATAATGCAGCCGCACGCCTGATCGCTCGATGAAGCGTCCGATGGGGGGATGGGCCTGTTCCACCAGCAGGCCGGCGCCGACATTGGCCCCGACCACCAGCATCAGGATCAAGGCGGCGAACAGGCTCGCTCGGGCTATGCGGCGCATGAAAGGGGCCTGTACCTGTTCGCGCGTAGCCGGGTCGTGCCCGATATCTTCAGGCGTCGGGAAGGGCGGCGGCACGCTTGAGGATGCCTTCCGCCCGGATGCGCACGGGGGCATCCACCATCATGCCATCCACCTGAAGTGCGCCGGCGCCTGCGTCCATGGCCTCAAGGATGCGGCGCGCCCATGCGATCTCATCCGCGCCCGGGGCGAAGCCGCGGATCACGGGAGTGATCTGGTTGGGATGGATGCAGAGCTTGCCGGTGAAGCCAAGGCTGGCGGCATAGGCCGCATCCTCCTGTGCCGCGACGGCATCGGAAATCGAGGTCGTCACGCCATCGAGGGGGCCGGCGCGTCCGGCGAGGCGGGAGGCCAGCATCAGTTCGGAGCGGGCCATCAGCAAAGCCTCGCGGGTGTGTGCGATGCCGAGGTCCGCGCAAAAATCGATGGAGCCGAAGGCCAGACGCACCACGCCATGGGTGGCGGCGATCGCCCGCGCATTGGCAAGGCCCAGAGCGGTTTCGATGAGTGCGATTACCGGCACGCCCGGAACGGCGGCATGAACAGCCGAGATGCATTCCGCATGTTCGGTCTTCGGCAGCATGATGCCCGCGGGCCGGAGCTCTCGCGCCAGCGCCAGATCATCGGCGAAAAAGGGCGTTGCCCGGCCGTTGATCCGCATCAGCAACCGCCCCTCGCGCGGCCAGTTGGCGCTGATGGCAGCCCGCGCTGCCGCCTTTTCCGTGGCGGCGACCGCATCTTCCAGATCAATGATGACGGCATCGGCTCCGGCGGCGAGCGCCTTGCCAAACCGCTCCGGGCGGTTGCCGGGGACGAACAGGACGACGAGACGGTCGGTGTGCAGGGCGTCGCTCATGGGCTTTCCGGGTAGGGGCCGGCTGGCGGGCGCCAGTCTGCCGCTCTCCGGCAACTGGCCGCCGGATCATGTCATGATCCGCTCACGGCTGTACATCCATGCTGCCAGCCTCCTCGGGGAGGATACGAGGTGGACAGTTCGCCGATCCTGAGCTTGCTTGATCGCAAGCCCTGCGAGGGAGAGCCAATGAAGACGCAAGGAGGAAGCCTCGGATGACCCGTGACGTGCGGACGACCTTTTCGGTGATCGAGGATCAGATCGGGCCGATCAGCGGCAAGCGGATTCTCGATGTCGGCTGCGGCCACGGTGCGCTGGCCCGGGCGCTGGCCCGGCAGGGCGGGCGGGTGACGGGCGTGGATCCCCAGCAGGCGGCCGTCGAGGCGGCGCGCGCTGCCGTCCCCGAGGGGACCTTTGTGCAGGCTGGGGCGGAAAGCCTGCCCTATGCGGATGGTGCCTTCGATGCGGTGGTGATCCTGAACGCTTTGCACCACGTGCCGGGCCCGCTCATGGGGGCGGCGCTGCGCGAGGCGGCGCGGGTGAGCGCAGGACCGCTGCTCGTCATCGAGCCGCTGGCGGAAGGATCGTTCTTCGCCGCCGTGCGGCTCGTGGATGATGAAACGGAAATCCGCGCCCAGGCGCAGGACGCAATCTCCGAGGCGCTGGATGCGGGCGCGCTGACGCTGCTCAGAAAGGCGGAATATGAGGATCGGCGCAGCTTTCCCTCAGCCGACGCCTTTCTGAAGAAGGTGGTGGAAGTGGACCCCGCGCGCGCCGGTATCGCAGAGCGCGAAGCAGAAAGCGTGGCTGCGATCATCGCTGAGGTCAGCGAGCCGGCCGAGGCGGGCTTTGCCTTGTTGCAGCCGCACCGCGCGCACCTGCTGCAGCGCGCGTCCTAGACGCACGTACGGCTTGGATTGCGCTGCCATCCAAGCCGTACGACTTTCAACAAAGAATCAGAGGCGTCCCCGCCTCCTTCAAGGCGCTACGAGCGCTCGCGCACGTAGCGGCCGGGTGCGTCCTCGATGGGCGGATAGAGGTTGTTGCCTACCGGGCGGGCGGGCACCTCCTCCTGATGCAAAGCGGAGAACCACTCCAGCCAATCCGGCCACCACGAGCCCTTGTGCTCCTGCGCGGCCTCGACCCAGGCGTCATAGTTGCCGACCACGTCGCCGCCGGTCCAGTACTGGTACTTCTGCTTGCCGGGATGGTTCACCACGCCGGCGATGTGGCCGGACCCCGCCAGCACGAACCGCACGGGTCCGCCGAGCAGGCCGGCCCCGATATATGCGGAATTCGGTGGCGCGATGTGATCCTCGCGGGTGGCCAGTGAATAGACCGGCACGTTCACCTTGCTGACGTCGATCTTCACGCCCGCCAGCTCGGCCAGCCCCTTGGCGATGTTGTTCTGCAAGTAGCAGTTGCGCAGATAATAGGAGTGGTTCGCCGCCGGCATGCGGGTGGAATCAGCGTTCCAGTAGAGCAGGTCGAACGGGAAAGGCTGTTTGCCCTTCAGATAATTGTTGACCACATAGGGCCAGATCAGATCGTTCGACCGCAGCATGTTGAAGGCATCGGCCATCTTCTTGCCTTCGAGATAGCCAGTCTCTTTCATGCGGCGTTCGATCACCGCGAGTTGCCCCTCGTCCACGAACACTTTCAGATCGCCCGCATGGGTGAAGTCGATCTGTGTGGTGA
Source organism: Azorhizobium oxalatiphilum (assembly GCF_014635325.1). GTDB lineage: Bacteria > Pseudomonadota > Alphaproteobacteria > Rhizobiales > Xanthobacteraceae > Azorhizobium > Azorhizobium oxalatiphilum. The sequence continues at coordinate 1,589,538 of NZ_BMCT01000001.1, forward strand.
GGAAGGTGCTGCTGGCCACGCGGTTGTCGCCCGTCGCGGCCATATAGGCCAGCGTGACCGCCAGCAGGGTGCCGCCGACGCAATAGCCGACGGTGTGGGCCTGCTCCTCGCCGGTGACGGACTTCACGGTGTCTAGGGCGGCGAAGATGCCCTCGCGCATGTAATCGTCGAACCCCTTCTCGGCGAGCCGCGCGTCGGGATTGACCCAGGAGATGACGAACACGGTCAGTCCGCTGTCCACCAGCCACTTGATGAAGGACTTTTCCGGGTTGAGGTCGAGAATATAGAACTTGTTGATCCAGGGCGGCACGATCAGCACCGGGATCTTCTTCACGCTCTCGGTGGAGGGCGAATACTGGATGAGCTGCATCAGCTCGGTCTCGAAGATCACCTTGCCGGGGCTCAGAGCCAGGTTCCGGCCCACTTCGAAGGCGGACATGTCGGTCTGGCGAATCCTCAGGTCGCCATTGCCCTCCATGAGGTCCTCGGCGAAGTTCTTCATGCCGCGCACCAGATTGTCACCGCTGGAGGCGATGGTCTCGCGGATCAGCTCCGGATTTGTCATCACGAAGTTGGATGGCGAGATGGCGTTCGCGAGCTGGCGGACGAGGAATTCCGCCTTGTGCTTCACGTGCGGATCGAGCCCTTCGGTCTCCTGCACCATGGCTTCGGCCCACTGGGTGGTGACGAGGTACATCTGCTTCAGGGCATCGAAGAAGGGGCTGTCCCACTCCGGATCCTTGAAGCGCGGATCCTTCGCATTCCCGGCGGCGGCAGGCTCGGCCTTCTCGCCCGAGAGCTTCTGAAGGGCGCCGGCCCAGACCGTGAAATAGCCGGTCATCAGGCGGGACTGCGCCTGGAAGGAGCGCTTGGGATCGGACATCCAGTAGTTGGCGACCTCGCCGAAGGTCTTCATGGCATCGGCGATATCGTCGGCCATGTCCTCGGCCTTGCCGTCCTCTCGCGGCTGCATATATGCCGCAGCGGCCTTTCCGCCTTCCTCGACCAGCCGGGCGAGATTCTGTGCGAAGGCCTCCATGTTCACGGAAGCGGGGCGTTCTTCGGTGGTGACGTCACGCGGCGCTGGCATGGGAATTCCTTAAGGCGATTCCGTCTCTATATGATCGTGTGTCCGGTGGATCTGGTTTGTCACCGGTTGCGGACATATTAGAATGGGTATCGAGCGGGGGCGAGTGGCTGACGGGCGGCGGAACCGTCGAGTTTCGAGATTGGGATAGGCATGAGGCCACAACAGGGCGCGGAGCGCCTTCGGATCACTGAGTTTCGCACCGGCAGCGCGGTTGGGGCGCGTATGCGGGCGGCTGTCCTCGTGCTGGGCGCTGCCCTGTCACTGGCGGGCTGCGCGGGCGATTCTCCCATGGCCTTCCTCGATCCCAAGGTACCCGATGTGCCCAAGGTCGAGCCCGCCAACTACATCACCATCGGCGCTCCCGAGGTGAAACGCCGGCCCACGCTGTCTCCTGCCGATCAGACCAAGCTGCAGCAGCAGCTGGAAGGTCTGTCCAAGGACAATGGCAAGAGCGTCGAGCAGGCCATCGAAAAGGGCGTCTGAGACACTGCGTCGCGCCTTGTGCGCACCGATCGGGCACGGCTGCCCTGCCTTGCGGCAAATCTGCCGCAATAGATGGTTTTTGATTCACCGAAGAGTGCTAAAAGAGCCGTCCGCCGCGCCGGGAGGATGAAGCGCGGCTGTTGGAGCTTCGTGTCATGACAGACTTTCACCGCATTCGCCGGCTGCCCCCCTACGTCTTCGAGCAGGTGAACCGTGTGAAGGCCGCCGCCCGTAACAACGGCGTCGACATCATCGATCTCGGCATGGGCAATCCCGATCTCGACGCGCCTGCGCACGTGATCGAGAAGCTGAAAGAGACCATCGGCAAGCCGCGCACCGACCGTTATTCGGCTTCCAAGGGTATTCCGGGCCTGCGCCGGGCGCAGGCGGCCTATTACGAGCGCCGCTTCGGCGTGAAGCTGAACCCCGACACGCAGGTCGTGGCGACGCTGGGCTCGAAGGAAGGCTTCGCCAACATGGCGCAGGCCATCACCGCGCCGGGGGATGTGATTCTGGCCCCGAACCCGTCCTATCCCATCCATGCCTTCGGCTTCCTGATGGCCGGTGGCGTCATCCGCTCGGTGCCGGTGGAGCCGGACGCGCAGTTCTTCCATGCGATGGAACGCGCGGTGCAGCACTCCATTCCGAAGCCCATCGCGGTGGTGATCTGCTATCCGTCCAACCCCACGGCGACGGTGGCGAGCCTCGATTTCTACAAGGACGTGGTGGCCTTCGCGAAGAAGCACGACCTCATCGTCCTGTCGGATCTGGCCTATGCCGAGCTCTATTTCGACGACAACGACCCGCCGCCCTCCGTGCTGCAGGTGCCGGGCGCCATGGACGTGACGGTGGAGTTCACCTCCATGTCCAAGACCTATTCCATGGCCGGCTGGCGCATGGGCTTTGCGGTGGGCAACGAGCGCCTCATCGCCGCGCTCGGTCGCGTGAAGTCCTATCTCGATTATGGCGCCTACACGCCGATCCAGGTGGCGGCCACCGCAGCGCTCAACGGCCCGCAGGAGTGCATCGCCGAGATGCGCGCCACCTATAAGCATCGCCGCGATGCCATGGTGGACAGCTTCGGCCGCGCCGGCTGGACCGTGCCTGTGCCCAAGGCCTCCATGTTCGCCTGGGCGCCCATCCCCGAGCCGTTCCGCGCCATGGGCAGCGTCGAGTTCGCCAAACTGCTGATCGAGAAGGCCGAAGTGGCCGTCGCGCCGGGCGTGGGCTTCGGCGAGCATGGCGACGATTATGTGCGCATCGCCGTGGTGGAGAATGAACAGCGTATCCGCCAGGCGGCGCGCAACATTCGCCGCTTCTTCGAGCAGGCGGGTCATACGCTGCACAACGTGGTGCCGCTCACGGCCTCCCGCTGATCGCCAGAGAACGTCGTGGAGCCGGAGCCGGCTCCGGAGGCTGACACTTCGCCGCCATCCGTCCGGGTGGCGGCCTCTCAACAGGACATCCGTTCGTTCCATGAGCCAATTGAAAGTTGGACTGGCTGGCCTCGGCACGGTCGGCGTCGCCGTGGTCCAGATGCTTGAGCGCCAGGCCGCCGAGATCGAGGCCCGCACAGGCCGCAGCGTGAAGGTGGTCGCCGTTTCCGCCCGCTCCAAGGGCAAGGACCGGGGCATCGACCTCTCCGGCGTGCGCTGGCACGACGATCCGGTTGCGCTCGCCAGGGATCCCGACATCGACGTCTTCGTCGAACTGATGGGCGGCGATGGCGATCCCGCCAAGGCGGCGGTTGCTGCCGCGCTGGCCGCCGGTCGTCCCGTGGTCACGGCCAACAAGGCGCTGCTGGCCCACCATGGCGTGGAACTGGCGCAGGTGGGTGAAGCCTCCAATGCCACGCTGCATTTCGAGGCGGCGGTGGCGGGCGGCATCCCCATCGTGAAGACTCTGCGCGAGGCGCTGGGCGGCAACCGCATCGAGCGGGTTTCCGGCATCCTCAACGGCACCTGCAATTACATCCTCACCCGTATGGCGGATGAGAAGATCGCCTTCGACGCGTGCCTCGCCGATGCCCAGCGCCTCGGCTATGCGGAAGCCGATCCCACTTTCGACATCGACGGCTTCGACACCGCCCACAAACTGGCGCTGCTCACCAGCCTTGCCTTCGGCACCAAGGTCGATGCGGACGCCATCTATGTGGAGGGCATCCGCTCGCTGACGCTGGCCGATCTGGAAGCAGCCGACGAACTGGGCTTCAAGGTGAAGCTGCTGGGCGTCGCCGTGCGCACCGAGGAAGGCATCGAGCAGCGCGTGCATCCCACCATGGTGCCCAAGCACTGGCCGATCGCACAGGTGTCCGGCGTCACCAATGCGGTGGCGGTGAATGGCGATGCGGTGAACCTCACGCTGGTCGGCCCCGGTGCCGGCGGTGCGGCCACGGCCTCGGCGGTGGTGGGCGATCTCATCGACGTGGCGCGGGGCAATGGCGGCTTCGCCTTCGGCCTGCCGGTGGCGGCGTTGCAGCCGGCGCAGCGCGCGCCCATGCAGCGCCACGAGGGCGGCTATTACATCCGGGTTGCGGCGGTGAACAAGCCGGGCACGGCGGCCACCATCGCGCGGCGCATGGCGGAGGAGGGCATCTCGCTCGAATCCATCGTGCAGCGTCGGCCGCAGCGGGCGGCAGGCGTGGAGCCGAACGATGTGGCGGTGATCCTCATCACCTATGCCACCACGGAAGATGCAGTGCGCCGCGTGATGGCGGCCATCGAGGCGGATGGCGTGATCGTCGGCCAGCCGCAAGTCATCCGCATCGAAAAGGACTGACCCCATGACCGCCGCGCCCGTGCCGCAGCAGCTTGATCGTCGCCATGCCCTGGAAATGGTCCGCGTGACCGAGCGGGCGGCGGTGGCGGCGGCGGTCTGGCGCGGCCGCGGTGATGAGCAATCGGCCGAGGAGGCGGCGACTTCCGCTGCCTATGCCGAGCTTGGCCAGATGTCGGTCAGTGGCCGGGTGGTCATCGGCGCGGGCGTCGAAGGTGACGTGTCGCACCTCTATATCGGCGAGACCGTGGGCGGGGGCGGCGACGCGGTGGATATCGCCGCCGATGCGCTGGAGGGCGCGACCCTCTGCGCCAAGAACATGCCCGGCTCCATGGCGGTCATGGTGCTGGCCGCGCCCGGCTCCCTGCTTCAGGTGCCGCCGGTCTATATGGACAAGGTGGCCATCGGCCCCGGCTATCCCAAGGATGTCATCTCCCTGCGGGTCAAGCCGGAAGACAACATCCGCGCGCTGGCCGAGGCCAAGGGCGTTTCCACCAGCGACATCACCGCGCTCGTGCTGGACCGGCCGCGCCATGCGGGCCTGATCGCGGCTGTGCGCGCGATCGGAGCATCGGTGAAGCTGATCACCGATGGCGACGTGGCGGGCGTGATCCACACCACCAATCCGCGCGACAGCGGCGTGGACATCTATCTCGGCACGGGTGGGGCAGCGGAGGGCGTGCTTGCCGCGGCTGCGCTGCGCTGCATGGGCGGACAGATGCAGGGGCGTCTGATCCTCGACACGGATGACAAGCGCGGCCTTGCGCGCAAGCTGGGCATCCGCGATCCGGGCCGGATCTATGACCTGTCCGACATGGTGGCCGGCGATTGCCTGATGGCCGCCACCGGCGTGACCGATGGCCCCCTGCTGCACGGTGTTCGTTTCAGCCGCGGGTTGGTGGAGACCGACACGCTGCTGATGCGGGCGGCGTCCGGTACCGTGCGCCGCATCTCCACCCGGCACAGCGATCCCCGGAAGTTCGGGCTGGAAGGCTGATCGCAGCCAGCTGACCTTAGGGTGGGGCGACGTTTCCGCTCGACGCAGGCATATGCCTTGGGCTTCATGGCCCGCGTGAACATGATGCCGACGAATCGACCTTTCCTGTCCGTGTCCCGCTCGGCCACCGGCCGCATCTGGCGCGACCGGCTGGACATGCGTGCCTCGCAGGCCGCCCTTGCCATCACCCAGCGGCACAATGTGCCGGACCTGCTGGCCCGAATCCTTGCCGGCCGGAATGTGGATCTGGACGAGGTTCCGGCCTATCTCGACCCCTCCATCAAGACCTTGCTGCCCGATCCGGATACGCTGACCGACATGGGCAGCGCAGTGGAGCGCATGGCTGCCGCCGTCACCAAAGGCGAGCAGGTCGCAGTGTTCGGCGACTATGACGTGGACGGCGCCACCTCCACCGCGCTGCTGGTGAGCGTGCTGCGGGCGGCAGGGCTCGATCCCTTCTTCCACATCCCCGACCGCATCTTCGAGGGCTACGGGCCCAATGTCGGCGCCATCGAGCAACTGGCGGCGAAGGGCGTGACGCTCCTGGTGACGGTGGATTGCGGCACCACCAGCATGGAACCTCTGGCCGCCGCCCGCCGGCTCGGCATGGACGTGGTGGTTCTTGACCACCATCAGGCGGGCGAGCACCTGCCCGACGCCAATGCCATCGTGAACCCGAACCGGGAGGACGACCTCTCGCATCTCGGCCATCTCTGCGCGGCGGGCATCGTCTTCGTCACCATGGTGGGCCTGCTCCGCAAGCTGCGCGAGATCGGCCATTGGACCTCCGAGCGCCCGGCGCCGGACCTGCTGGCCCTGCTGGATCTCGTGGCGCTGGGCACGGTGGCGGACGTGGTGCCTTTGAAGGGGCTGAACCGCGCCTTCGTCACCAAGGGGCTCATCGCCATGCGCCGCCGCGTGCGGCCGGGCCTGACCGCGCTCATGGACTGCGCCCGCCTCGACGGGCCGCCACGCCCCTGGCATCTCGGCTTCCTGCTCGGTCCACGCATCAATGCGGGCGGGCGCATCGGCGATGCGACGCTCGGCACGCGGCTGCTGCTCACCGATGACCCCGCCGAGGCGAAAGCCATCGCCGCCGAGCTGGACCGCCTGAATGGCGAGCGGCAGGCGGTGGAGCAGGGCATCCTCGCCACCGCCGAGGCGGAAGCGCAGGCGGCGCTGGGCATTGACGGCACGGGTGCATCCACGGTGGTGGTCAGCGGCAACGGCTGGCATCCCGGCGTGGTCGGCCTCGTCGCCTCGCGCCTCAAGGAGCGTTTCTCCCGTCCGGCTTTCGCCATCGCCTTCATGGGCGACACCGGCACCGGCTCGGGCCGTTCCATTCCCGGCGTGGACATCGGCCGCGCGGTGCGCGGCGCGGTGGAGGCGGGCCTTCTGGTCAAGGGCGGGGGCCATGCCATGGCGGCGGGCCTCACCGTGGAGCGTCATCGTCTCGGTGATCTGCGCGCCTATCTGGAAGACCAGCTCTCGCCCGCCGTGGAGCGTGCGGGCGGAGAGGGCGAGCTGATCATCGACGGCGCGCTCACCGCCAGCGGCGCCACGCCCTATCTGCTGGAGCAGGTGGCGCGCGCCGGGCCTTATGGCGCGGGCAATCCCGAGCCGGTGTTCGCCTTCCCCTCCCATCGCCTCACCTATGCGGAGAGCTTCGGCAACGGCCATGTGCGGGCACGCCTGACGGCGGGCGACGGCACCTCGCTGAAGGCCATTGCTTTCCGCTGCGCCGAGGAACCGCTGGGACGCGCCATTCTTGGCGCTCGCGGGCGGAGCGTGCACGTGGCCGGCCATCTGGAGCTGGAGCACTGGCAGGGCGAGACCCGTGTGGGGCTGCGGCTGAAGGACGTGGCCGAGGTGGGCTGAGCGCCTTCAGCGCCCCGAGCGCTCGGGTTTTCCACGTGTAGGCCCATCCAGCAGGATGCCGCGCTTGAGTGCCGCGGCGCCGAATTTGGCGCGCACTGCGTCCATGGCGCTCTCGGTGGCCTTGAGGCGCTGGGTGGAGGTGTCCACGAGGTCCACCGGGTCCGCGTCGCTGCCCGGCGAGAGATCGGACAGACCGACGCCGATGAGGCGGAAGGGCGTGCCGTCCACCTCCTTCAGCAGCAGTTCGTGGGCGGTGGCATAGAGGCGGGCGGCGAGATGCGTCGGGTTGTCGAGCCCGCGCGAGCGGGTGCGCAGGCGGAAGTCAGCCGTCTTCAGCTTCAGCGTCACCGAGCGGCCCGAGAGGTCCGCCGCCTTCATGCGGGCGCAGACCTTCTCGCACAAGGCATAGAGCGTCTGCTCCAGCGGACGCAGGTCGCGGATGTCGGTGTTGAAGGTGGTTTCGGTCGAGACGCTCTTGGCCTCGCGATCCGGCGAGACGATGCGTGAATCGAGTCCACGCGCGAGCCGATAAAGGCGCAGGCCCTCCGCGCCATAGCGTCGGGCGAGGTCCTTTTCATCCGCCCGCTGCAGGTCGGCGATCACATGGAAGCCATCCCGCGCCAGCTTGGCGCCGAAGGCGGGCCCCACGCCCCAGATGAAGGTGACAGGACGGGGCGCGAGGAAGGCAGGAGCCTCCTCAAGGCCCAGCACGGAATAGCCACGTGGCTTGTCCAGCTCGGAGGCGGTCTTGGCGAGGAACTTGTTCGCCGCCAGCCCCACCGAGACCGTGATGCCCACTTCCCGCTCCACCTCGGCAGCGAAGCGGGCCAGCACGCGGGCGGGGGAAAGACCGTGCAGGCGCTCGGTGCCGGTGAGGTCGAGAAAGGCCTCGTCGATGGAAAGTGGCTCCACCAGCGGGGTGAGCTGCTGCATCCTGGCCCGGATCTCGCGGCCTACGGCGACGTATTTCGCCATGTTGGGCTTGATGATCACCGCCTGCGGGCACAGCGCCCTGGCCTTGAACATGGGCATGGCCGAACGCACACCGGAGATGCGGGCGATGTAGCAGGCGGTGGACACCACGCCCCGCGTGCCGCCGCCGATGATGACGGGCACATCGCGCAGGTCCGGATTGTCCCGCTTCTCCACGGCTGCGTAGAAGGCGTCGCAATCCACATGTGCGACGCTCAGGGAATCGACCTTGGGGTGCCGGACAAGACGCGGGCTGCCACAGGCGACGCAGCGGGGACCGTTTCCGGCATCCGTCAGGCAGTCGCGGCAGAAGCCGGGTGAGGACATGGGATCGGCATCCCTCTGGCGTCAGTGCGCCCGGCGTACCACTGAGTCGGGGTCTACGGGCGGGCTGAGCAGGTCGTGAGCCCGGGACACTGTGGCGGGCTCAACGCTGGCGTGGGCGCAGAACACCAGCAGCAGCGGCTCGTCGGAGAGCAGATAGGCGAGCACGCCGGCGCCGAAGTCCGCGCGCTTCACGGCATCGCGAAGCCCGCTGGGATCAAGGCCCGTGGCCTCCAGGAAGCCGGCGATCCGCTCGGCATCGCCGGCGAGGAAGGTGAGGGCCTGAAGGGCGATGTCGTCCGCCCGCGCGCGTTCGGCGGGACGTTCCTTGATGGGCATTTGCGCTTCCGCAACGATTGGGCTCTAGCTAGTCCCATCATGTCCGATCCGCTCGCGTGTGCGAAGCGGCAATGAGACGCCGGACAGATGCGCTGGGGATGAGGACAGATGCCGAAGACGGTCATGATCGTGGAAGACAACGAGCTCAACATGAAGCTCTTCCACGACCTTCTGGAGGCGCACGGCTACCAGACGGTGGAGACGCGCAACGGCATCGAGGCCATGGACCTCGCCCGTGCCCACAAGCCCGACCTCATCCTCATGGATATCCAGCTCCCGGAGGTTTCCGGTCTCGAAGTCACAAAATGGCTGAAGGCGGACGAGGAGCTGAAGGCCATCCCGGTGGTGGCGGTCACGGCCTTCGCCATGAAGGGCGACGAGGAGCGAATCCGTGCCGGCGGCTGCGAGGCCTATCTCTCCAAGCCTATCTCGGTGGCCAAGTTCCTGGAGACCGTGAAGCAATACACCGGCGGCTAGCCGGCTCTAAGTTCTTTTGGCCGTGTATGATTCGATCTTGTGCCGGTGCGGCCTCTTTGCATTCTCCCGCCCATGGGATAGCCTTGGCTGTATGGAAACATGGAAGCTGAATGGTTCCTGAAGGCAGAAATGCTGAAGGTGCCTCGCTTCCTCTTCCAACCCTACGGAGTGCTCAGGTCCGCCGCATCTCCTGGGTCCGTGGGGTTCGGCCGGCGGGTGGACGATCACGGGAGGCCTCCCCGTCCGTCCACCGCCGGCCACCTCATCTCTCTCATCGTTGCTGAATGAAACCGTTGCTCCCGTCCGGGCAGCGGCCTTTTTGCGTGTGTACCGCACCGCCCGCCGGAGGCTCTCAGGCAAAGAAAAAGGCGCCTTCCGGAGAAGGCGCCTTTCAGTCGGTCACAAACCGAATCGCGGTTCAGATCACTTGATCTTGGTCTCGCGGAATTCGACGTGCTTCTTGGCGACGGGGTCATACTTCTTCATCACCAGCTTCTCCGTCTTGGTACGGGAGTTCTTCTTGGTGACGTAGAACACGCCCGTGTCCGCGCTGGACAGAAGCTTGATCTTGATGGTTGCAGCCTTGGCCATGATCGATCCTTGATGCCATTCCGGCGGGCAGGCCGACCGGGCGAACCTGCGGTAAAAGAATTACGTACGCGCTGCCGGTACGGCGGCTCGTGGACGCGGAAATTCTCTCATCAGCCCTTGCTTGTCAAGCCTTCCCGCATCTCGGAGCGGACAATGCAGGCAACCACCACCGCCACATAGACGCCGAGCATGCCCGCGACCACGAAGGCAAAGCCATATGGATTATAGGCATCCATGCCGAAGCCCACCAAAGGCGGGCCGATGATGAGGCCGATGGAATAGAGCATCACGAAAGCCGCATTGGCTGCCGCAAGGTCGGCTCCACGGAATCGCTCGCCCAGATGGGCCAAGCCTACCGTGTAGATGCTGCCGACGATTCCCGTGGCGAGGAACACCGCCACCTTGAAGGCGAGACTCTCCACCGGGATGAAGGGCAGCACGGCGGCGCCCAGGGTGCCGAATCCGGCGCAGAACAGCAGCAGATACCGGCGATCGATCTTGTCGCTGAGCAGGCCGAGCGGAATCTGGAAGGCGACGTTGCCGAGCACGGCGATGGTCAGCAGCAGCGAGGCCGATGTTTCTGTGAGGCCAAGGCGCACGCCATAAAGGGGCAGGAAGCTCAGGACAGCCGTCTCCACCGCGCCGAACATGAGGGCGGCCAGCGTGGCGATGGGCGAGCGGCGCACAAAGCCGAGCACGTGGTGATGGTCTTCCTCGTGGATCTTCGGCGTCACGCCATGGGCGATCAGGATGGGAATGATGCCCAGAGACATCACCACTGCGCCGGCCACATAGGGCTCCCAGCCGCGCGATCCGGTCAGCCCCAGAATCACCGGCCCCATGGCGGCGCCGACTGAGAGGCCTGTGGCGTAGAGGCCCATCATCAGCCCCCGTCGCTTGGGGGAGGCGACGGCATTGATCCAGAACTCGCTCACTGCGAACAGCACGCACAAGGCGGCGCCGAACACGAAGCGCAGCGGGAACCACATGGCGAAGGAGGGGATGGCCTTGAAGGCCAGCAGGCTCAGCGCCGTGATGACGATGGACAGGCTGAGCACGCCGCGCACGCCCAGCTTGCGGACCAGCAGCGGTACGAACGGCGCAGTGAAGATGGTGGCGATGCCTGCCACCGCCGTATTGATGCCGATCCAGGTGTTGGCGATACCACGGCCTTCCAGCTCCAGCGCCAGCAGCGGGATGGACAGGCTGATGCCGACGCCCACCACGGATACGGCGGCGATGGCGGCGGCAATGGAGAGGGTGCGGTCGGCGCGCGAGATGACCGGCTCGGGTGAATGCATGAAAACCTCAGGAACTCCGGCCGGCGCGCACCGGCTCTGACATCATCGGGGGGCGGGCGTGCAGGCACGCGGCCGGACAGGGGCGGGACACAGGCATGGGCTGCCTCAGTCCAGCTCGGCGCGCACGTGCGTGCCGTGGCGCATGGTGTAGAAGGGGACCGGCAGCCGCCGGGGCATGCGGGCCTCCAGCCGGGCCGCCAGCTCCCGCAACGCGATGCGGGTGATGTTGGGCAGCTCCAGCTTCTCCGTTTCAGGAAGCGTCAGCCAGCGCAGTTCCACCAGCTCCGCATCCGGCCCGGCCACGCCCTCCACCCGCGCAGCGACCTCGGAGACGTCCGCGAGGAAGAAACGCGTGTCGAAGCGCTTGATGCGCCGGGGCGGAGTGATGGCCCGCATCATGAAGGTGAGCGATTCCAGGTTGGGATAGACCCCATGGGTGGCGAAAGCCTGCCAGTCTTCGCTGGGGACATCCGGCGGCCCGGCCTCGGTGGTACCGAGCATCAGCCCGGTTTCCTCAAAGGTCTCGCGGATGGCAGCGGCAGCCAGTGCGCGGGCGCGCAGCGGCGAGGGCCGCTGGACGCGGGTCATCAGCCGGCGCTCGCTGTCGCCGTCCAGCATGCCGAAGACCGGCATGGCGCGGTCACTGGCTTCGACCCGTCCGCCGGGAAAGACGAAGACGTCGGGCATGAACCGATGGCCGGGATGGCGTCGGCCCATGAGCACGCGTGGCGCCTTGCGGCTGCGATCCACGAGAATCAGCGAGGCAGCATCGCGCGGCCGCAGGTTGGGTGTCTGCGCGCGCGGGGCGGTGCCGTCCGGCAAAAGCGCGGTGAGCTCTGGCGAGGTTTCGGTCATGGGGTGGCGGGGATCTTTTCTGGCGCGGTGCCGGGCGGGAGCGGTTCGTATTCCGGGCTGCGGGGATCGAAACCATGCATGCGCAGCGCCCATTGCAGGCCGATGAGCGCGCCCTTGGTGATGGGCAGCAGGGACAAGCTGAGAATCAATGCCAGCGGCATCCAGAGCGCGATATGCACCCAGACCTCGGGCCGGTAGCTCTCCTCGACCATGACCAGCAGCGGAACGACGATGTGGCCCACCAGCAGGATGGTGACATAAGGCGGGGCATCGTCGGCGCGGTGGTGATAGAGGGCCTCGCCGCAGGCGGGGCAATGGTCCGCCACCTTCAGATAGCGCGTGAACAGCGCACCTTCCCCGCAATGGGGACAGCGACCACGGGCGCCGCGCCGCATGGCGGGCGCCAGATCGCGTTCCCGGCGGGTTTCGGTGCGTCCTGTCATCAGCGCTCGCGTCCCCTCACCGTTGCGGCCCAATTACCGTTTGCGACTCTTGATTACCGTTTGCGACTCTTGCCGGACCTTGCGGTCCTTGAAAGTTTCGTCCGCCCCGGCCCGCTGTCGGAGGTGCCGGGGGCATTGTCCTCGCCCGGCGGCTTTCCGCGCCCGAGCCCGCTGGCGCTCCGGAACTTTCCGGAACCGGGTTTGAAGGCGCCGGATTTGGCCGGCCCGCGGGAGCGCGTGCTGACGGATTTGCCGCGCGCCTTCCCCACATAGGTGCCTTCCGAGAGAAGTTCAAACCTGAGTGCGCCCGCAACCGGGGCGGCTTCCACCAGCTTGACCTCAACCCGGTCGCCGATGCGGTGCATTTCGCCGGTGCGATCTCCCACCAGCGCCTGCCGCGCCTCATCGAAACGGTAATAATCCGCTCCCAGCGTGGAGGCGGGCACGAAGCCGTCCGCCCCGGTCTCATCCAGCGAGACGAACAGGCCGGCGCGGGTGGCCCCGGTGACGCGTGCACTGAAGGTGGCACCCAACTGGTCGGCCAGATGGTGGGCGATGAGCCTGTCCACGGTCTCGCGCTCGGCAGCCATGGCGCGGCGCTCGGTAGCGGAGATGTCGGCGGCGATCTCCGCCAGCGCGTCCACGGTCACGTTCTCGGGCAAGGCATCGGGGCCGCCGGTGAGCGTGCGCACGAGGCCGCGATGCACCACGAGGTCCGCATAGCGGCGGATGGGCGAGGTGAAATGGGCGTAGCGGCGCAGGTTCAGGCCGAAATGCCCATAGTTCTCAGGCGAATATTCCGCCTGCGACTGGCTGCGCAGGATCACCTGATTGACCAGCGGCGCGGCGTCCGTGTTCTCGGCCGTCGCGAGGATGCGGTTGAAATGCGAGGGCCGGACCTGATCGGTCTTGGGAAGCGTGATGTCGAGCGTGACGAGAAATTCGCGCAGGGCCGAGAGCTTTGCCAGCGTCGGGCCGTCATGGACACGGAAGATGAGCGGAACCTTCTTCTGCTCCAGCGTCTCGGCGGCCGCCACATTGGCGAGGATCATGAATTCCTCGATCAGGCGGTGGGCGTCGAGCCGGGGCGGGACGATGACGCGATCCACCGTGCCGTCCTCCTTCAGCAGGATTTTCCGCTCGGGCAGGTCCAGCTCCAGCGGCTGGCGGGCATCGCGAGCCTGCTTCACGCAGGCATAGGCCGCATAGAGCGGGCGCAGCACGCCGTCCAGCAGCGGGGCGGTGGTGTCGTCGGATTGCCCGTCGATGGCGGCCTGGGCCTGCGCATAGGCGAGCTTGGCTGCCGAGCGCATCAGGATGCGGTGGAAGGTGTGGCTGCGCTTGCGTCCGTCCTTGCCGATGACCATGCGCACGGCGAGCGCGGCGCGGTCCTCCTGCGGGCGCAGGGAGCAAAGGTCGTTGGAGATGCGCTCCGGCAGCATGGGCACGACGCGGTCGGGGAAATAGACCGAATTGCCGCGCAGCAGCGCCTCGCGATCCAGCGCCGAGCCCGGCCGCACATAGGCCGCCACGTCGGCGATGGCGACTGTGACGATGAAACCGCCGTCATTGTCCGGATCATCATCGGCCACCGCATGCACGGCGTCGTCGTGATCCTTGGCGTCGGGCGGGTCGATGGTGAGGAGAGGCAGCTTGCGCCAGTCCTCGCGATCCTTGGGCGTGGCCGGCTGGGCAGCCTCCGCCTCGGCGATCACCCGGGCGGGGAAAGCGTTGGGAATGCCATGGGCGTGGATCGCCACCAGACTGATGGCCTTCTCTGACGCCAGCGAACCGAGGCGGTCCTTCACGCGGGCGGTGGGCAGGCCGAACACGCGCTGGTGCATCATCTCCACGGAGACGAGATCGCCATCCTGCGCGTCATTCTCCGCGCCGGGCGGCACCTGCAGCTCGCGGCCGAGATTCTTCTTGTCGATGGGAATGATGCGTCCGCCGCCGCCATTGGGCAGGGCGCGGAACACGCCGAGCTGCTGCTTGCGCGCCTTTTCCAGCACCTTGATGACGCGGCCCGTATAGGCGACGCCCTCGGCCGGGTCGTCCTTCTCCACCCGCACGAGGATGCGGTCCGACAGGCCGGGGGCGGGGCCACGCAGCTTCTCGGGGATATGCAGCAGGATGACGGGGGCGTCACCATGCTCCTCGCTGTCCCATTCGGTGGGCGTGGCGAGGAGTTCGCCGTCGCTGTCGCGGCCGGTGACATCGGCGAGCACCACGCTCGGCAGGGTGCCGGCCACATGGACCTTGCGGCGGCGGCCTTCCACGGCGCCTTCATCCTTCAGGTCGCGCAGCATGGCCTTCAGTTCGATCTTCTGGCCGGTGCCAAGGCCGAAGGCGCGGGCGATGTCGCGCTTGCTCACCTTGCCGTCCTGCGAGGCGATGAAGGCCAGCACTTCTTCCTTGCCCGGCAGCACGCCGGTGGGGACAAACGCAGCCTTGGGCTGCTGGGACCTGTAGGGCCCGCGGGAGGAAGAGCGTTTTGGCGAAGGGGGGCGTTTGGCCAAGAGCGTGTCCTGTAGCCCGCTCATGCGGGCGTTTCAGCGCAGCCCTGCGCGCGGAGAGGGCGCGGGGCCGAAAGGAATGTTCCGCAAGCTAGTGCAGGCGGCATGTCAGTTCAAAGGCAAACCATTCAGGGCAGGGCGGGGTATGGCGAGAATGTGGTGATTGCCCGCTCCGCGTGCATGGCCGACGTATGGGTCATGCGGCATGCCACTTGCGGCCGGGCGCATGCTGAAGGAAAATACCAAGGCTGCCTTAGTATTCCAGTCCTGCCGGCCTTCCGGGCCCGCGGTGCCGCCGAGGTCCCATGTCCGCGCCTTCGTCCGCCTCTTCCCCCGCCGGCGTTGTCCTGAGTCACACCGAGATTCGCGCCATCATCTTCGGCATCATGCTGGCGATGCTGCTGGCGGCGCTCGACCAGACCATCGTCGCCACCGCCTTGCCCACCATCGGCGCCGACCTCCACGATTTCGAGAATCTGTCCTGGGTGGTCACGGCCTATCTGCTGACCTCGACCGCCGTGACGCCGCTCTACGGCAAGCTGAGCGACGTGCATGGACGCCGGGCCATGATGCTCTGCGCCATCAGCGTCTTTTCGGTGGGCTCTCTGGCATGTGCGCTGGCACCGAACATGCTGACGCTGATACTGGCGCGCGGTCTGCAAGGGCTGGGCGGCGGCGGACTGATCTCGCTGGCCCAGACCATCATCGCGGACATCGTCTCGCCGCGCGAACGTGGACGCTATCAGGGCATGATCGCCAGTGTGTTCATGGCGAGCAGCATTGGCGGGCCCGTCCTCGGCGGCGTGCTGGCGGAGCATGCGCACTGGTCGATGATCTTCTGGATCAACCTGCCTCTGGGGCTGGCGGCCTTCCTGATGACCGACCGCCAGCTGCGGCGCCTGCCGCGTCATGACCGCAAGGCCAAGGTGGACGTGCTCGGCGCGGTGCTGATGGTGACATCCACGGTCGCGCTGCTGCTCATGCTCACCTGGGGCGGCGTGCGCTATCATTGGGATGCGCCCGAAATGCTCGCGCTCGCGGGCGCGGCGGCGATTTTCGCGGTGTTGTTCGTCTGGCGGATTGCGGCAGCGGAGCAGCCATTCCTGCCGCTTACCATTCTGCTGCATCCGATCGTCTCCCGCGGGACCACGGCAGCTCTGTTCACCATGGGCACGCTGATCGCGCTCTCCATCAACGTGCCGCTCTATTTCGAATCTGTCCGGCATCTGACGGCCAGCCAGTCGGGTCTCGGTCTCATTCCGCTGATGGGTGGTGTCGTGCTCGGGTCCTATGGCTCCGGCCGGGCGCTGGCGACCGTCACCCATTACAAGCGGGTGGCCGTCGCGGGGCAGTGCGCTGCTATCGCGGGCCTGCTGGCGTTGGCATTGGGGCCGGCGCTGCCGCACATGGCCCTCATGATGGTGCTGCTGGGTCTCATTGGCACCGGCATCGGCTGCCTGCTGCCGATTGCCACCGTGTCGATCCAGAATGCCATGCCGCCACATCTGATGGGCACGGCCACAGGCGCCATGAATTTCTTCCGCTCGCTCGGGGCCGCCATTCTGGTGGCTGGCTTTGGTGCGGTGCTGATGGCGGCGCTCGGCATCATGCCGGGGCAGGGGGATGTGTCGCGGCTGATCTCTGGTGCGGATGCCGAACGGCTCATCCATGCCTTCCGGCTGGTGTTTGGCGGGGCGGCGGTGAGCCTGACGCTCGGCCTGTGCGCGCTGCTCAGCATGGAGGAGCGTCCGCTGCGCACCAGCGCCCGCAAGGCGGCTGAAGAAACCGCCGGTGAAGACGTGGTGATCGGGGCGGCCGAGTAGCCGCCCCGTCATCCGGTCGCCGTGGCCTCAGCCCTCGGCGGTCTTCTCGGACTTTGTCGTGGACTTGGCCTTGGTGGTCTTCACCTTTGTGGCGGTACCGGTCTTGGCCTTGGTCGTCGTCTTCTTCGCAGCCGCTTTCTTGGGCGCGGCCTTCTTGGCTTCGCCATTGGCCGAGGCGGCGCTCTTGCGAGCGGGCTTGCGGCCGCTCGGGCTCGCGGCGGCCTTGGCGTCGATCAGGGCCACGGCCTGTTCCAGCGTCAGCGCATCGGGATCCTGCGCCTTCGGCAGGGTCGCATTGACCTTGCCATGGTTCACATAGGGTCCGAACCGGCCGGGACGCACGGTGATGGCGCCACCCTCGGTGGGATGGTCGCCCAGCGCGCGGCCGGCAGGCGTGCCGCCGCGACCACCACGGCCCTTGGCCAGCTTCTCGGCCAGCAGCACCACGGCACGGTTCAGGCCGACGCTCAGCACATCGTCCCCTGCCTCCAGATTGGCGTAGACCTTGCCGTGCTGGATGTAGGGGCCGAAGCGCCCGATGCCCGCGAGGATAGGCTCGCCGTCCTCAGGGTGATTGCCGATGGGGCGCGGCAGGGAGAGCAGGGCCAGCGCCGTTTCAAGGTCCACGTCGGCCGGGGCGAGGCTCTTGGGTAGGCTGGAGCGCTTGGGCTTGTTGCCGTCCACCGTCTCGCCGAGCTGGAGATAGGTGCCGAAACGACCGTCGCGGATGGTGACTTCGAGGTTCGTCTCCGGATCGGTGCCGAGCGTGCGGGTGCCGCCTTCAGTGCCGCCTTCACCCTCGCCGCCGGACAGCGGGCGGGTGTAGCGGCATTCGGGATAGTTCGAGCAGCCGATGAAGGAGCCGAACTTGCCCATCTTCAGCGACAGGCGCCCGGTGCCGCAGGTGGGACACACGCGCGGATCGCTGCCGTCTTCCTTGGGCGGGAAGAGATGGGCGGTGAGGATCTCGTCCAGCGCGTCGATGACCTGCGCGATGCGCAGTTCCTTGGTGGCTTCCACCGCCAGCGAGAAGTCGCTCCAGAAGGCGCGCAGCACCTGCTTCCAGTCGATCTCGGCGGCCGAGATCTCGTCGAGCTTCTCCTCAAGATCGGCGGTGAAATCGTACTCAACGTACTTGGCGAAGAAGCTCTGCAGGAAGGCCGTGACGAGCCGCCCCTTGTCCTCGGGCACGAGGCGCTTCTTGTCCAGCTTCACATATTCGCGGTCGCGCAGCACGGCGAGCACGGCGGCATAGGTGGAGGGACGGCCGATGCCGAGCTCCTCCATGCGCTTCACCAGCGAGGCTTCGGAATAGCGCGGCGGCGGCTCGGTGAAGTGCTGGTCGGTCTTGATCTCGCGCTTGTCGAGGGCCTCGCCGGCGCTCATGGCGGGCAGGCGGCGGCTCTCGTCGTCGTCGTCCTCGTCATCCTTGCCCTCGCGATAGAGGGTGAGGAAGCCGTCGAACTTCACCACCGTGCCGGTGGCGGTCAGCTCCAGCTCGCGGCCGGCGGCCTTGGCGATGATATCCGCCGTGGTGCGCTCCAGCTCGGCCGATTCCATCTGGCTCGCCACGGTGCGGGTCCAGATCAGCTCATAGAGCCGGGCCTGGTCGTCATCGAGGTGACGGGCCATGTCGCGCGGACGGCGCGAGGGATCGGTCGGGCGGATGGCCTCGTGGGCCTCCTGTGCATTCTTGGCCTTGGTGGTGTATTTGCGTGGCGCGCCGGGCAGATAGCGCGCGCCGAACTGGGCGGTGATGGCGCTGCGGGTGGCAGCCACCGCTTCGGGCGCCATGTCCACGCCGTCGGTACGCATATAGGTGATGAGGCCGGCCGTCTCGCCGCCGATGTCGACGCCCTCATAGAGGCGCTGGGCGATCTGCATGGTGCGGGCGGGCGCCAGGCCGAGCTTGCGGCTGGCTTCCTGCTGCAGCGTCGAGGTGGTGAAGGGCGGCTGCGGATTGCGCCGCATGGGCTTGGCTTCCACGCCGCGCACACTGAAGGTGGAGCTTTCGAGGGCGGCGCGGAAGGCGGCGGCCTCTTCACCCGTGCCCACGGAGAGGCGGGTGATCTTCTTGCCGTCCGCGCCGGAGAGCCGGGCCTCGAACGTGTCGCCGCGGGGCGTCGCCAGCGTGGCGGCGATCGACCAGTATTCCTTGGCGACGAAGGTCTCGATCTCGCGTTCGCGATCGCAGACGAGGCGAAGCGCCACGGACTGCACGCGGCCTGCGGAGCGGGCACCGGGCAGCTTGCGCCACAGCACGGGCGAAAGGGTGAAGCCGACCAGATAATCCAGCGCGCGGCGGGCAAGGTAGGCATCCACCAGCGCCACATCCACGGCACGCGGCGCCTTCATGGCGTCCAGCACGGCCTGCTTGGTGATGGCGTTGAAGACGACGCGCTCGACCTTCTGGTCCTTGAGCGCCTTCTTCTCCCGCAGCACTTCCAGCACGTGCCAGGAAATGGCTTCGCCTTCGCGATCCGGATCGGTGGCGAGGATCAGGCCGTCAGCCGCCTTCACCGCCTTGGCGATGTCGTTCAGGCGCTTCTGGGCCTTCGGGTCCACTTCCCAGAGCATGCGGAAATCGGCTTCGGGATCGACCGAGCCGTCCTTGGACGGAAGGTCGCGGATGTGCCCGTACGAAGCGATGACCTCGTAATCTGGTCCGAGGTATTTGTTGATCGTCTTCGCCTTAGCCGGCGATTCGACGATGACGACCTGCATTTGACGACAATCTCTTGAAGAACGCCGCGGCCCCTGGCGGCGGCCGCAACATGGGGTTCGACAGCAGGGCTGTCAAATCCCCCCGCACTTTTCCGCGCAGCAAGGCTATTTCAGCAGGCTATACAACTTAAAGTAAGTTGTAAGCGATTGCCTATGCCTCAGGATGTGGTCTCGGGCGTGGGGAGTAGAGCATGAGTGGAGTCGATCCCAAACAGGCGCCAAACGGCGCCGAGGATTACGCGGCTTATGTGGCGGCAATGACGGGAGAGATGGCCCGCATTGCGCGCGGGCATGGCTTTCGCACCCTTGCTTACCTCCTGGAGATCGTACGGCTGGAGGCGCGCTCCATCGGGCGGACGGTTCCGCCGAACCGTGGAAACATTGCGAAAGAGCCCTCCGTGGCTGGTGATCACACCCATCCGCCACGCCCGCGCTCTTCCGGCTTCAGCGCGGTCGCACGAGAACGCCGATGATGGCGAACGCTATGATGAAAGCGCCGTAGATATCCGCCGTCGCCTCAAGACCCACATCCCGCGCCAGCGCACCGGCTGCGATAGCCGGCAGGCTGAACGCGATATAGCTCTCGATATAATAAGCGGAGAGCAGGGCGCCACGTTCGTGCTGCTGTGCCAAGGGCACGATGGAGCGCACCGCACCGAGGAAGCCGCTGCCGAAGCCTATCCCGATCACCAGCATGCCCGCCACGAGCAGGGTGACGGAGCCCGCATGCACGCCGGCCAGCAGAACTGCGAAGCCGCCGGACAGGAAGACCGTTCCCGTCATCAGGCAGCGGGCGGCGGATTGCTCCCGCATCAGCAGCACGGATGCTGCACCGGGCAGAGTGAGGGCGCAGACCAGAATGCCGCCCAGCAAGGGGGAGGCGACGCCGGTGGCGCTCCGCACCAGAGAGGGCATCAGCGACAGGGAAAACGCGCCCATGGACCAAAGGGCGATGTTGAGGGGCGTGATGCGCAGCAGGGCACCCCGCGCGGCATGCGGCACGTGGACACGAGGCAGCAGCGAGAACAGCGCACCCGGCCGGTAACGCACCGTTTCCGGCGTGCCCCAGATCAGTATGGTCTGCAGCAGGAAGATAGCGGCGAGCAGCCGGTAGACCGCCAGTGTGGGTGCATCGGCATAGCTCGCCATCAGACCGGCCCCCACGGCACCGACCGCCATTCCCACAAGCGGCGCCACGCTATTGATGAGCGCGCCGTGCTTGCGGCTGCCGTCGATCAGCGCCGCGCCCAGCACGCTGGTGGCGGCGCCCGTGGCAAAGCCTTGCAGCAGCCTGGCTCCAATCAGCGCGTTGGCGCTGTCTGCGGCGATGAACAGGGCCATGGCGGCGATCTCAAGCACCAGCGCGGCGCAGATCACAGGGCGCCGCCCCACATAATCGGAGAGGGCGCCAACCGTGAGCAAAGCCAGCAGCAGGCTGGCGGCATAGGCCGCGAACACCACGGTCAGCATGACCGGCGAGAAGCCCCACTGGTCCTGATAGAGCCGGTAGAGCGGCGTCGGCGCGGCGGACGCGGCGAAGAACATGGCGAGGATGGCGCCCTGAAGCGCAACGCCCGCTGCGGTCCGCCATGGCGCCGGCGCGGCGGGGCAGAGATTGGCGGAAATCGACATGGAAGCTGTCCTTGATGCGCGCGGTGGCGCTAAGGCTAAAAATGTGCGTTAACGGATCTCATAATGGAATTTTGCGCAAAAGCAATTTTTTTGCGTTAGCGCGAGGGGAGAGGAATGGAAGCGACGGAGAAAAAGGTCGCCCGTCTCGCCACGCCGGGCCTGCGTCCCGGCGGGCGCAGTGCGCGCGTGCAGGCTTCGGTGCATGCGGCCGTGCAGGCGCTGCTGGCTGAACATGACCGCGCTGAACTGAGCGTGCCGCAGGTGGCGGCGCTGGCCGGAGTTACGCCCTCCACCATCTATCGGCGCTGGGGCGACCTGAACGAACTGCTGGCCGACGTGGCGGTGGAGCGCCTGCGGCCTGAGACGGAACCCGCGGATACCGGCGGGCTGCGGTCCGATCTGGAAAGCTGGCTGGAGCAGTATCGCGAGGAGATGTCCTCGGAGCCGGGCAGGGCGATGCTGCGCGATGTGCTGGCGAGCCTGGGTAGCGCCATCGGCGCGGCGCAGTGCTGCGCTTTTTCCCGTCAGCAACTGGCCGTCATCGCGGCACGGGCGAAGACACGCGGGGACGTCGTTCCGGATCTCGACGCCATGGTGGAGGTCTGCCTCGCGCCGATTCTCTACGGCATCCTGTTCGACGCGACGATCATGGACGAAGGCTTCGTCCGGCGGCTGGTGGACCGCCTGCTAACGCCCGCCCCTTGAAACGCAAACGGCCCGCCGCTCCTGAGGAGCGACGGGCCGGATCAGCGTGCCGGGCACAAAAGCGCCCGGCCGAAGCCTCAGGCCGAGAGGGCCTTGGCGAGATTGTCGGACACCTTGTCCAGGAAGCCCGTGGTGGACAGCCACTTCTGGTCGGCGCCGACCAGCAGGGCGAGATCCTTGGTCATGTCGCCGGCTTCCACCGTATCGACGCACACCTTCTCCAGCGTGTCGGCGAAGCGCTTCAGCTCGTCGTTGCCGTCGAGCTTGGCACGGTGGGCGAGGCCACGGGTCCAGGCGAAGATGGAGGCGATGGAGTTGGTGGAGGTCTCCTTGCCCTTCTGGTGCTCGCGATAGTGGCGCGTCACCGTGCCGTGGGCGGCCTCGGCCTCGACGGTCTTGCCATCGGGGGTCATCAGCACCGAGGTCATCAGGCCGAGCGAGCCGAAGCCCTGGGCCACGATGTCGGACTGCACGTCGCCGTCATAGTTCTTGCAGGCCCACACATAGCCGCCGGACCACTTGAGGGCGGAGGCGACCATGTCGTCGATCAGGCGATGCTCATAGGTGAGCTTGCGCTTCTCGAACTCGGTCTTGAACTCGGCGTCGTACACCTCCTGGAAGATGTCCTTGAAGCGGCCGTCATAGGCCTTCAGGATCGTGTTCTTCGTGGAGAGATAGACCGGATAGTTCCGCAGCAGGCCGTAGTTCAGCGAGGCACGGGCGAAGTCACGGATCGACTCGTCCAGGTTGTACATGGACAGGGCCACGCCGGCGCCCGGGAACTTGTAGACTTCCTTCTCGATCTTCGTGCCGTCCTCGCCCACGAAGGAGATGGAGAGCGTGCCCTTGCCGGGCACCTTGAAGTCGGTGGCGCGATACTGGTCGCCGAAGGCATGACGGCCAACCACGATGGGCTGGGTCCAGCCCGGCACGAGGCGCGGCACGTTCTTGCAGATGATGGGCTCGCGGAAGATCACGCCGCCGAGGATGTTGCGGATGGTGCCGTTCGGCGACTTCCACATTTCCTTGAGGCCGAACTCCTCGACGCGGGCCTCGTCGGGGGTGATGGTGGCGCACTTGACGCCGACGCCATGCTTCTTGATGGCTTCGGCAGCGTCGACCGTGACCTTGTCGTTGGTGGCGTCGCGGTTTTCGACCGACAGGTCGTAATATTCCAGGTCGATATCAAGGTACGGATGGATAAGCTTGTCCTTGATATACTGCCAGATGATCCGCGTCATCTCATCGCCGTCGAGCTCGACGACGGGATTTGCCACCTTGATCTTCGCCATTTGGACGACCTTTCGGGGCGCTCTAAGAGCGGTTGGACGTTTCGCGAGCAGTCGGAATGGCGCCACGCCCCGTTGGTCGCGGCCATTCGCCTCCCGGCGCCGTGCCTATAGCATCGGAGTGAGAGGCGAGGAAAGCGCGTGCGACCCTCGACTTAGGGTGCAGGGACGTGCAAGTGCATGCGCCGCGTGCCCCCGGAGCGGGGTCTGCGCGTGATTTTGGTTTGAGAGGCGGTTTCACCCACCGGACGGATTCTGTCCGATGGGAGCCGGCTCCAGGGAAGAGGACAGGATGCCGGGTTCGGGAACAGACAGCACGAAGCCATGGACGGAAGGCGGGCCGGTGGTGGTTCTGGTAGAGCCGCAGCTGGGCGAGAATATCGGCTCGGCGGCGCGCGCCATGGGCAATTTCGGTCTTTCGCGTCTGCGGATCGTGAACCCGCGCGAGGGCTGGCCCAATGACAAGGCACATACCTTCTGCGCCGGCGCCGACCGCATTCTCGACGAGGCCCAGCTTTTCCCGGACCTGCGCAGCGCACTGGCGGATGTCTCCTATGCGGTGGCCACCACCGCACGCGAGCGCGGCATGGCCAAGCCTGTGTTCGGCGCTGACGTGGTGGCGCGGGATACGGTCGCGCGGCTTGGCGCCGGGCAGGACGTGGCGCTTTGCTTTGGGCGCGAACGCACCGGCCTTTATACGGAGGAGGTGTCGCTTTGCGATGCCATCCTGACCTTGCCGGTGAACCCTGCTTTCGCCTCGCTCAATCTGGCGACCGCGGTGGCCGTCACCGCCTATGAATGGTCGAAGGCAGCGTCCGATGGCGTTCTGCCCTTCGCCATGCCGGATCGCTCGCCGCCGGCAGAGCGTACCGACCTGTTCGCCTTCTTCGATCATCTGGAGAAGGAACTGGAGGAGGCGGTGTTCTTCCGCTCGCCGGAGAAGGCGCCGTCCACCACCCGCAACATTCGCAACATTTTTCACCGCTGCGAGCTGACGAAACAGGATCTCGCCACGCTGCACGGTGTCGTCACTTCCCTCGTGGAAGGGCGTGCCGGCCGCGAACAGCGCAAGGAACAGAACAACGCGCGCAAGGCGGCCAAGCGCAAGGCGCGGGCCGACGGCGCACCAGAGGAGCCCGCAGGTTCGGAGGGGTGAGCGGCACGCAGGGCTGCCATCCGCATCCCGGCGGGCGCGTCAAATTGTGCGTTGGCAACGGGTTGATTGACTAGGAGCGGGTTCGCCGTCCACAGGCGCCCGGAATAAAAGGCTTTTTTTGCCGGCGGGGCTTTCCATGCCGAGGGTGGGTTGCTACATACGCACCACACCAGCCGCCCGGTTCGCCGGCAAACGGTCTGGAGCTGACGCGGGGTGGAGCAGCCCGGTAGCTCGTCAGGCTCATAACCTGAAGGTCACAGGTTCAAATCCTGTCCCCGCAACCAAATGCGCAAGCATGATAAAGAGAGTTGGGCGAAAGCTCAGCTCTCTTTTTTGTTTCGGGCCTCTCTTCCGTCATGGGGAGCCGGTTCAGCCCGATGGCCCGACAAGACCTGTGGCGATCTTTTCCGCGACCATGATGACCGGAACATTGGTGTTGGCAGAGGGCAGGCGCGGCATCACGGATGTGTCGGCCACATAGAGGTTCTCCGTGCCCATCACTTTCCCCCGGGGATCCACGACGGCCAGTGGGTCGCTGGCGGAGCCCATTCGGCAAGTGCCGCTGGCGTGCCAGACGCCGAAGGCATTCTCCCGCACGAAGGCTTCGAGCCTTGCATCGTCTGCGATCACGCGCGGTAGCGCGCCCCCTGACATCACATACTTCAGCACCGGCCCGCGCAAGGCGGCGGGCACGTCAAGCAGCGCGCCGAGCACGGCGGTGAGCCGCGCATTGGCGGGCGTGACCGCACTCAGCTTCTTGATGGCCGGGGAGAAGCCCGCCGGGAAAAGATCGGCCGGATTGGGGTTCAGCTCGGGGGACAGCAGCAGCCCCACCACCTTGCGCACCCCGGCCATCATGCGCGCCAGATCCTGCGGATGGCTGAGCAGGTTTAGATCGGCCTTGGGGTAGTCCGCCGGATCGGGTGAGATGAGGCGAACGCTGCCGCTGGAGAGCGGCCGGTTACACCACAGGAAATAGAGGCCAAGCCGATTCCCCAGCGCATGCCAGCCGGCGCGGGCGGAGGCGGTGGCATACATATCTGAGGGCTCGCCCTCAGCGATGCCGGAAGAGAAGCGGAAAGCGGCGAAGGCCGAGCGCCGATAGCTCAGCGGCAGGCGCAGATGCTTCGGCAGATACTGGCAGAAGGTGAGCGTGGGGTGGTCGCGCAGGTTCTGTCCGACGCCGGCCCGATCCGCGATGACCGGAAGACCCAATTCCTGCAGATGAGCGCCCGGTCCGATGCCGGCACGCATGAGAAGGGCGGGCGTCTGCAAGGCGCCTGCCGTCACGATGACGCGGCCGGCCGACACCACCTGCCGTGTGCCGCCGCGCTCCACTTCCACGCCAGTGGCGCGCGGGCCGTCCATCACCAGCCGCGCCACCTGGCTCTCCGGCCAAATGGCGAGATTGGAGCGGGCGCGGGTGGTCGCATCCAGATAGGCCACCGCCGTGGAGACGCGCCGATCATGCTCGTTGCTGAAGGCGGGCGGAAAGATGCCGTCCTCATACTCGCCATTCTGGTCCTGCCGGCGCAGCACGCCGCTGCGGGCGAAGGCACGGGTGGCGGCCTCGGCGAAGGGAGGCCAGTTCGGCGGCTGGATGCGGCGGATGGGCAGGGGGCCATCCTTGCCGTGCAGCGGACCGCCGAAATCGAGATCGCGCTCCAGTTTGATAAAGAAGGGCAGCACATCGTCCCAGCCCCAGCCGGTGGCGCCGAGCGCGGCCCATTCGTCATAGTCGCGCGGCAGGCCCCGGTTGGCGGATTGCACATTGATGCTTGAGCCGCCGCCCATGATGCGCGCCTGCTCATAAGCACGGCTGCCGCGCGTGCCGTCCGGCCGCGTGCCGGTGAGGGCGGACAGGCCGGGCCAGATGTAGCGGTCCCCATGGAACAGGCCCATGGGATAGCTGTCGGCGATGGGGGCGGGCACGGCGCCGGGCGGGGTATCGGCGCCCGCCTCCAGCAGCAGCACGCGCGACCGGCCATCGGCTGAGAGGCGGTTCGCCAGCACACAGCCGGCTGAGCCGCCGCCCACGATGATGGTGTCGAAGGCCGGGGCATCGGTGGGGCGCGCGGAATGGGCATTCATGGGGCACTGCCGGCTGTTGAGAACACCGAAATGCGGACAGGCCCGGCGGGACCGGGCCTGTGGCCCGCGCCGGCGGAAGGCCAGCGCGGGCAAGTTATCAGCGGAAGTTGCCCTTGGTCTCGGGCACGATCAGGGTGCCGATGAGGTAGAGCAGGAAGACGCCGCCGGTGAACAGCGACAGCGCCATGGGAATGTCCGCAGGCGTTGCGCTGGCGAGCGAGACGAAGGTGGGCATCATGCCGCCGATGGCAAAACCGATGTTCCAGGACAGGCCCGTTCCCGTGGCGCGCATGGCGGTGGGAAAGCGCTCGTTGAGGAAGATCAGCACCGGCGCATAGCCGGCATTGCCCATGAAGGCGATGCCGAGCGAATAGAGCACGATGGAGGTGAGGTTCGTGGTCGCCGCCATGCCGAGATAGAAGGTCGGCAGCAGAATGATCGCCAGAACACCAACGATCAGGAAGGTCTTCTTGCGGCCGATCACGTCGCTGAGCATGCCCACTAGCACCGCCGACACGAAGGCCGACACGCTGCAGGCCATGAGGATGTATGAAGAGAGGTGGTTGGGCAGCTGGTTGATGAGCTTCAGGAAGGTGGGCATGTAGCCCGAGGTGAGATAATAGCCCGCGCCGCCGCCAGTGGTGATCAGAAGATTGACAAGCAGTACGTTGCGATAACCGCTGGAAAACAGCTCCTTCAACGGGGCCTTCGCGGCCTTCTTGGCGGCTTTCTGCTTCTGCATCTCCTTCCAGAAGGGGGATTCCTCCAGATTGCGGAAGATGAACCAGCCCAGCAGCGAGGACAGAAGGCCGGAGAAGAACATGAAACGCCAGCCCCACTGGGTGTAGGCCTCGCCCTGGAAGATGGTGGTGGTGATCAGGAACACAATGGAGGCCAACAGGGCGCCGATGCCCGCGCCGCCGCCGCCCACGAGCCCGGACATGAAGCCGCGCCAGTTCGCCGGCACGCTTTCAGTGCCCACCGTGTGGGTGGAAGCGACCACGCCGCCCACGAACACGCCCTGCACGAGGCGCAGGAGGAGGAACAGGATGGGCGCGATGATGCCCGCCTGATGGATGGTGGGCAGTAGGCCGAAAGCAGCGGTGGAGATGCCGACGCCCATGATGGCGACCAGCATGGCGCCCTTGCGGCCATAGGCATCGGCATAATGGCCGAAGATGGCCGAGCCGATGGGGCGCATGAGCAGCGTCACGGCGAAGGAGGCGTAGACCGCCGCCAGCGACCATGTGGGATGGGTGGAGGGGAAGAACAGCTGCCCCACCACGGGTGCCACATAGAGCAGGATGAACAGGTCGAAGAGATCCAGCGACCAGCCCATGACGGAGGCGATGATCGCGCTCCGCATCTGTTTGTTGTCCACCGCCGGCTGGGCGATGCCGGCGGTGTGCATTTCACTGGTCGACATGGCGTTGTGTCCTCCCGTTTTGCCCCTCTGGGTGGGCGTTTTTGTCAGCAGCCCTTGAAGGCGGGCTTGCGCTTCTCGTGGAAGGCTTCGACGCCTTCCTTGAAATCGTGCGACTGGCGCAGGCGGCTGTAGCAGTGGCCTTCCAGCTCGATGGCGATGGACAGGGTGGAGTCCTCGCTGTCGTTCAGCAGCTTCTTCGCCGTGCGCTGGGCCATGGGCGAGAAGGTGAGCAGTTCGGCCACCAGCGCGTCGGTGGCCTTCTCCAGGTCCGCGTCGGCCACCTTCTCGGTGGCGATGCCCCAGTCGAACGCCTGCTGGGCGGAGATGCGCTTCGAGCGCATCACGATGTCCTTGGTGCGGGTGATGCCGACCATCATCTGCAGACGCGCCGAACCGCCCGAGCCGGGGATCTGGCCGAGCTTCTGCTCGGGCAGGGCATACTGGGTGGTGTCGGTCACGATGCGGAAGTCGCAGGCCAGCGACAGCTCGAAGCCGACGCCGAAGCAATAGCCGCGATTGGCCGCGATCACCGGCTTGGTGCAGCGGGTAGGCGAGGCGATGTTCCAGGCGAGCTTGGAGACGTGCTCGGGGCTGGCCTCCATGAAGCCCTTGATGTTGCCGCCGGAGGAGAAGTGCTCGCCCAGGGCGCGGATGACGATGACGCGCACGCGCTCGTCCTCGTCCAGCGCCTCGAAGACGAGACGGAACTGGTCGCGCTGGGGCATGGAGACGATGTTGTAGGGCGGCCGGTCGAGGATAATGTCGGCGCGCTGGGTCGCCTCGTCGATCTCGACGTGGAAGCCGTCCAGTGCCTTGAGGCGGGGATCGGTGAAGGTCATGGGGGACGGCATTTGCGGCTCCTTTGAAATAATATTGAGCGTGTGATTGGTTTTTGGGATCAGGCGGCACCCTGCCGGCGGGGCTGGCTCTCGGGCTCGGCCACGTAGTCGCCGGAGACCAGGAAGCGGCGCAGGAGTTTGCCCACTGGCGATTTCGGGATGTCCTGCACGAAGACGAAGCGGCGCGGGCGCTTGAAATTGGCAAGGCCGGAGGTGCGGCAGTGCTGGTCCAGCTCTTCCGCTGTGACTGGTGCGCTCTTCTTGATGAAGGCGGTGACGACCTTGCCCCATTTCTCGTCCGGCAGGCCCACCACCGCCACTTCGGACACGGCAGGATGCAGGGACAGCGCGCTCTCGATCTCGGCGGGGAAGACGTTCTCGCCGCCGGTGATGATCATGTCGTCCATGCGGCCGGTGACGAACAGGTCGCCATCGGCGTCGATCATCCCGGTGTCGCCGGTGAAGTACCAGCCGTCGCGCAGCGACTTGGCATCCGCCTCGGGACGGCGCCAATAGCCCTCGAACGCCTCGTCGCCGGCCAGCAGGGCGATGATCTCGCCTTCCTCGCCGGGAGCGGCGACGTCATCCGGTGTGCGGGCATCCAGCTTCACCACACGGATCATCTGGTTGATGCCTGCGCGTCCTGCCGAACCAGGCTTCCGAATGGCCTTCTGGTCGATGGTGAAGGTGTAGATTTCGGATGAGCCGTAATGGTTCACGAACAGCTCGGGATGGAAGGCGGCGTCGAGCTTCTTCAGCAGGCCGTCGGTCATCGCCGCGCCGGCGAAGCCCAGCTTGCGCACGCTGGAGACGTCCGTCTGTGCAAAGACGGGATCGTGCACGAGGTCGTGGTAAAGGGTGGGCACCAGATAGAGGTTGGTGACTTTTTCGGCCGCGATAGAGGCCAATGCCTTCTTCGTGTCGTAGCGCGGCAGGCAGACGAAGGCGCCGCCAATCACCGACATGGCGATGAGCGAGCGCACACCCATGGTGTGATAGAGCGGCATCACGCCCAGCGTCACCTCCCCCTGCCGGTAGAGGTTTTGGGCCACATGGGCGATGCCGGCGGCGCGCTCGGCGCGGTGGCGGCGCGGCACGCCCTTGGGCTTGGAGGTGGTGCCCGAGGTGTAGAGCATGATGGACCAGGCATCGGCCCCCACGCGAGGTTCGGCCTCCGGTGCATCGCCCTCGGTCATGGCGCTGAAGGAATGCGCGCCCTCCGGCGTTTCGGTCCCGACGGCGATGCACAACAGGCCGCCAGCCAGTTTGCTGCCGGCGACGGCAGCCTGGGACACCTCCTCGAACACCACGCCGCGCGCCTCGGAATCCTCCAGGCAAAAATCAAGTTCGTCGGCCTTGGCGCGCCAGTTGATGGGGGTGATGACGATGCCGGCGAACTGGCTGGCCCAGTGCAGGGTCGCGGCCTCCCAGCGGTTCTGCAGGATGCTCACCAGATGGTCGCCGGGCTTGAGGCCCGCGCGGTTGAGCGCCGCTACCACGTTCGAGATCCTGGCGTACCACTGGCGGTAGGTGAGCCTGAGATCACCATCCACCAGCGCGAGCGCATCCGGATCGCGGGCGACGCTGGCGACGAAGCTGGTGCCGAGATCAAGCATGGGCGGGTTCCTCTTGGCATGCGGCGGTGTCTTGTGCGGAAAGTTCGGCGGCCGCCTCCAGCGCAGCGCGGACGATGGGCGTGTATCCGGTGCAGCGACACAGATGGCCGGAGAGCAGGTCGCGCACCTGAGCCTCATCGGGCTCCGGATTGGCCTTCAGGAAGGCGTCCAGCGACATCAGGATGCCGGCGGTGCAGAAGCCGCACTGGAGGGCGTGGTGGCGGCGGAAAGCCGCCTGCAGGACGGAGAGACGGTCCGGCGCCGGGGCGAGGCCCTCGACCGTGCGGATGGACGCGCCATCCACCTGCACGGCCAGCGTGAGGCAGGAGCGGGCGAGCATGCCGTCCACCTCCACCGTGCAGGCGCCGCAGACGCCGTGCTCGCAGCCCACGTGGGTGCCGGTGGCACCCAGGGTCTGGCGCAGGAAGTCGGACAGCAGCATGCGCGGCTCGGCCACGCCGTCCACGGGGAGGCCGTTGAGGGTGAAGGCCACCGTGTGGCGCTGGTCGGCGCTCAGGCGCGGCATGTCAGGGCCTCCTCGATGGTGGCGCGGCCAATGCGTCGCACCAGTTCACGCCGGTAGCGCGCGCTGGCATGCACGTCGTCGCGGGCATCCAACTCGTAGGCGAAGCTGTTGAGCGCATCGTCCAGCGCAGAGCCTTCCAGCAGTGGGAAGTCGCGGGCGGTGGGCACGTCCGCGACGCCGCCCACCGCGAGGCGGATGCCGGTGTCGGTGGCCACCGCGCCGCAGGCCACGATGGCGAAATCGCCATGCCGGCGGGCGATCTCGCGGAAGGCGGTGCCCTCGCGGCCCGCCACGGGAAAGGAGACCGCCTCGATCATCTCGTCATCGGCCTTGGCGGTGGCCATCATGCCGGTGAAGAAGTCCGCCGCCGCCACCTTGCGTTTGGCTTTGGCGGTGGCGAGGTGCACATGGCCCTTCAGCGCCACGAGGCAGAGCGGCAGCTCGGCGCTCGGGTCCGCATGGGCGATGGAGCCGCACACCGTGCCCCGCGCGCGGGTCTGCACATGGCCGGTGTAGGGCAGTGCCTTGGCGATCAGCGGCAGGGTGCGGGAGAGGTCATCCCATGCCAGAAGGCGTGCCTGCCGGATGCCAGCGCCCACCAGAACGTCGCCTTTCGCCTCCGAGAGCGTGGCGAGGTCGGCGAGGCGCATGATGTCCACCAGCACCTTGGGGCGGGCGAGGCGCATGTTGAGCATGGCCATGAAAGACTGGCCACCGGCGATGATGCGGGCGTCGGTGCCTTCCGCCTTCAGCACGGACAGCGCTTCGGCGCGGCTGTCGGCGCGCACGAAATCGAACGGGGCGGGCTTCATTTGCCGTCTCCCTTCGATCCGGAGAACAGGGACAGCAGAGAAAGGATGCGCGCCAGCAGGCCGGGTCCGGAGGCGGCACCCCCCGAACCACCGGCGCGTCGCGCCAAGGCGGAGAAGAACTGGCCGATGATGACCTTGGCGGCGCCGTCCAGCAGGCGCCCGCCCACGCTCGCCACCTTGCCGCCCACGAAGGCCTCGTAGGTGTAGGACAGGTCCGTGCCGCCCTTGGCGTCGGGAGTGAGGGTGATGCGGCCGGAACCGCCGCCGAAGCCGAGGTTGCCCTCCACCTTGCCGCCCAGCGTAACCGCTTTCGGCGCGTCGAGATCGGACAAGGTGACTTCCGCGCGATAGCGGCCCTTCACCGGGCCGATGCCCAGCGTCACGTCGGCGCGGAAATGGGTGTCGCTGACCTTTTCCACCCCATGGGCGCCGGGAATGATGCTCTCCAGCGTCTTTGGGTCGAGTAGCATCGCCCAGATCTTTTCCGGCGGGGCGCCGATGCTGGCGCGGCCCTCGCCGCGCATCATCTTCTCGCCCTTTGCGCCCGTGGCCTTGGGGGCATTGCTGCGGGCCTTCAGCCCTTCGGGTGCCGGGCGCTCCTCGCCCTGGATCAAGGCGGCGATGGCGGAAGGCACCATGGGCAGACGGATGTCGGCCACGCCCAGCGCGTCCGCCACCGCATTGGCGAGGCAGGCGGGGGTGGACATGCAATTGCCCTCGCCCACGCCCTTGGCGCCCAATGGCGTGAAAGGGGAGGGGGTCTGGGTGTGGATGATGACCGGCTCTGGCACCTCGGTGGTGGTGGGCAGCAGATAGTCGGCGAAGGTGCCGGTCAGGAAGCTGCCGTCCGGGCCGTAGGCATATTCCTCCAGCAACGCGGCGCCGAGCGCATGGGCGAAGCCGCCCCTTATCTGTCCGTCAACCATGCCGGGGTGGAGAATGGTGCCGCAGTCATGGGCGGTCACGTAGCGGTCGATATGGATCTCGCCGGTGTCGCGGTCGATCTCGACGCCGCAATAATCGAAGATGAAACCGTAGCAGAGCGACGAGTTGATGTGGTCGGCGTCATCCGCCGCCGTGAGCTCCGGCGGGGTCCAGAAGGCAGTCTCGCGGATGGTGGGGGCCGTGTCGTCCGGTAGCTGAGCAGGCGACCAGTGGGAGAGTGCGGCCACGCGCGAGAAGGAGAGCGCATTGCCCGGATTGCCCTTCGCGGCCAGCTTGCCGCCGGCAAACACCACCTCGTCCGGCGGAACGTTGAGCTGGGCGGCGGCGATGCGGGCGAGACGCTCCGCGAGCCGTTTGGCCGCAAGGCTTGCCGCGCCCGCGACGGCACCGGCGAAGCGGCTGGAATAATTGCCCGAGGCGATGGACCATGCGTCCTTGGCAGTGTCCATCTCCGCATTGACGCGGATGTCGGCGGGGGCGAGGCCGAAGGCATCCGCCACCACCTGTGCGATGACGGTGCGGTGGCCCTGGCCCTGCGGCACCGAGGCCACATGCGCGCTCACCGAACCCACGGGGTCGATGCTGATGGTGGCGGTGGCCTGGGCGCCGTTCTTCGGCCCCGCCTTCTTGCGTTCGGCGGGGGTGAGGACGGTGGCGATATAGCCCATGTTGGAGATGGAGGGCTCCACCGCCGCTGCATAGCCGATGCCATAGAGCCGGCCTTCCGCCCGCGCGGCATCGCGGCGGGCAAGCAACTCGGCAAGGCCACCCTCGGCTATGCCTTTCTCCAGCGTGCCGGCGTAGTCGCCGCTGTCCAGCAGCGCGCCTGGGGCGGTGCGATAGGGGAAGGCGCCGGTGGGCACGAGGTTGCGGCGGATGACAGCCAGCGGATCGAGGCCAAGCTCCACCGCGATGCGCTGCACGAGCCGCTCCAGCGCGAAATAGACCTGCGGTCCGCCGAAGCCGCGATTGAGGCCGGTGGGGCACTTGTTGGTCACGACCACCCGGTTGCGTACCCGCACGTGGGGGATGTCGTAGGCGCCCGTGAGATTGCCGTGCATGCGGTAGAGCGTGGCGGGCTCGGGGGCGCGCAGATGGGCGCCGCAATCCTCCACCTGGTCCCAGTCCAGCGCCGTGATGCGGCCTTCAGGTGTGACGGCGGCGGTGAGGGTGGTGGCGCGGTTGGTGGCGGACACCGAGGCCATGAGGTGTTCGAGGCGGTCCTCGATCCACTTCACCGGCTTGCCCGAAACCCGCGCGGCCACAGCGCCGAGCACGATGTAGGGGAAGATGCCCTGTTTGATGCCGAAGGAGCCGCCGCTGTCCGGCGGGGTGCGCAGGCGCAGGCGATTGCCGGGCACCTTCAGCGCCCGCGAGATCACCGCATGAATGGAGAACGGCCCCTGGAAGTTCGCCAGCACGTCATAGGCATCCTCGCCGGGGTCGTACTCGGCGACGAGGCCATACGTCTCGATGGGGGTGCAGGAATTGCGCGGATAGTGCATCGAGAGCGAGATGCGGTGGGCGGCGGCAGCAAACGCGCTCTCGGGATCACCATAGCGGAAGCTGCGGTCGGAGGCGGTGTTGCGGGCGAAGCCGTCATGCAGCAGCGGCGCGCCGTCTTCCATGGCTGCGAGCGGGTCCACCACGGCGGTGCGGGTCTCGTAGCGCACCTCGATGAGATCCAGCGCGTCCTCGGCCACATAGCGGTCACGTGCCACCACCAGCGCCACCGGCTCGCCCACATAGCGCACGCGTCCGACCGCCATGGGCCAGCAGGTGACGGGCGCCTTGACGCCCACGACGAGGCTGGTGGTGTATTTCGTGATGTCCTCGCCGGTCAGGACTGCGGCAACGCCGGTCAGTTGCTGAGCCGAAGAACAGTTGATGCTGACGATGTCCGCATGGGCGTGCGGTGAGCGCAGGATCGCCATATGGAGCGTGCCGGGCCGGGTGCCCAGATCGTCCATGTAGCGGCCCCGGCCGGTGAGGAGGGCGGCGTCTTCCACCCGCTCCACATCACGGCCCAGCCAATTCTCCTTGTGGGAGACGTCCAGCATCGACGGCAGTTTCCTCAAGGCTGTGCGCCGCCTCGGTGGGACAGCGCTTCATTAGCCGGGAGGTTGCCGGGGAGGGCGGGGCGGAACCATGCCCCGTCGTCTCATGTCTGACCAAATCGTCTCATTCGCTATGCTGCGCCGCATCAATGTCCTGGCGCAATGCGATGAGGGTGTTGCTGAAGATAAACCTGAGGCGGCGCCCCAAACGTCACTCTGTTCATACCGGTTGTTTTCTATTGATCCTCGGCGGTCGTTCTCGATGCCGGCTCCGGCTGCGGCCGCATTTCATCAGCTTGCGTCGAACGGGTGTGTCGCGCGGCTTGAATGAAAGTCTGTGCTTGCGGAACGCTGTGCGCCTGCGCCAAATGCACAACAAGTCCCCTGAGGGCAGCCGGCTTCACGAACCGATCAGAAGGCAGACATGAGCCTCAAGACCAACACCGCCAGCAAAGTCGAAGCCGGGGCAGCCGGATTGCCGCTGTTTTATCGCGATCCCGTCCTGATCCGGGCGACCGACCACGCCAACCTCGGCCTGCTGCGCACCCGCGATTTCGGCTTCTGCGCGAAGGCAACCGCCATTCCCGTGGTGGTTGGGGAATTCGCTGCGGCGGGGCGTTACTATCCGCTGGTGTTTTCCAGCGATGATCATGCCGCGCCGCTGATCGTGACGGGTATCAAGGCCGGGCAGAACCTGTTCGTCGGGGAGGATGGCCGCTGGCGTCCCGGCACCTATGTGCCGAGCTACCTGCGCCGCTATCCTTTCATCGGCATGGCCAGCGATGCTGGCGGGCCTCTGATGCTCGGTATGGACGGTGCCAGCGATCATGTGGTCAGCGACCATCGCCGCAAGGGCGTGGATGCCGAACCCCTGTTCGATGCGGCCGGAGCCCCCACGCAGGTGAGCCGTGCCGCCATTGCGCTGTGCGAGGCCTATACGCAGGAGCATGAGCGCACGGCGGCATTCGCGGAGGCGCTGAAGGCCAATGGCCTGCTGATCGAGAAGGCTGTGGAGATCCGTTACAACGATCCCGCCCGGGCTGCCGGCGGGCCCGTTGAGGGTGCTGCGGCAACCATGCAGGTCAACGGCTTCCGCATCGTGGATGAGCCCGCATTCCGCGCGCTGCCGAAGGATGTGGTCGCCACTTTCCATGCCAACGGCTGGCTCGACCTCATCGTCCTGCACCTCGCCTCGCAGCTGTCCTGGCAGGTTCTCGTCGACGAGGCGGCACCGAAGCGCTGATCCGGGAGACGCGGGCTTTCTTGCGTCCAGGCCTGTAAAATCAGGCTTGGACGCCTGTCGGCAAGGGCTAAGGCTTGCCGATCGCCCGCGTGTCTTCCCATCGCGGCTCGTTGCATTTCGAACGTGATTTCCGACCGGAACGAGCATCGGCGAAAGTTGATTTGCACGTCTGGATTGCGATTGCGTGAACGTTCTAGCGGTGAAATGATGCCGCCCCGCAGGCTTTGCGCCGGGCGGGGGATTTTGCATGCAACGCATTCTTGAGATTAGGGCGGTCCATCTGGCCGTACTGCAGAGCAGACCGACCAGATTAAGCGTGGTCGCCATCGGAGAGGTTCCGACCTCGGGATGGAAGGCGCCCCTGCTAGAGCCTTGGTTCTACATTGCACCGCCCGAAGATGGCATTCAGGACTTTGACTTTACGGCAGCCCCGCCGTTTGGCATCGCGCTGGAAGTGGTCACGCCCATCACCGCGGAAATCCTGCTGGAGCGGGCGCCGGAAAGCTATTGGGGCGAAGGGCGTCCGCTGAAGGGCGTGCGCGTGCATGCGCGCGCAAATGTGCTTGAAGTGCCGTTCGAGGCGCCTGCGGAGCCACAGGAGCCCCAGGTCATGGATGGTCCCCGCTGGGCGAGCCCGGTGAATTCCGGCGTCATATCCGCCACCGATCCCATCTCCAGCCTGATCGGCCGCGAATTGCGAGTCTATCATCCCGGCGATGCGCTGGCGTTCGACTGGCGGCAGGATCGCGTGAACCTGCAGATTGATCCGGGCTCCCGGCAGATCCGCGCCATAGCCTTCGGTTGAGCGTCGCCAGTACATAACAGGGTCCACCGACCTCAGGGAGCGGTGTCTTCGGCCGCTGCCATGAAGGTTTCGCGCGAGAGGCGGTAGAGCACGTGCCGGCGCAGGCGGTGGCCCGGCGGCACGCTCGGATGGTCGAAATCCTCCGCCGGATCGTGGCTCATGCCGAGCCGCCGCATCACTGCCTGCGAGCGCAGATTGGCGGGAATGGTCAGCGCCAGAATCTCGGTGAGATCGAGCCGCGAGAAGCCGTCCGCAAGCGTCAGGCGTGCCGCTTCGCTCACATAGCCCTGGCCCCAGAAAGCCTTCTGGATGCGCCAGCCGATCTCCACCGCCGGCGTGAAGGTGGCGATGAAGGGCACATGCACCAGTCCGGTGTAGCCGATGAACGGAGAGATGCCCGGCAGCTCGATGGCCCACAGGCCGAAGCCGTGGGTGGCGAAATGGCGCTCGATGCGGCGGGCAACCTCGTCGCTGGCCGCTCTGCCCTCCACGGGCATCAGATGCTCCATCACCTCCGGATCGGCCAGCATGGCGGCCAGCCCGTCCCAGTCCGACTGCCGCCACAGCCGAAGTTTGATCCTTGGCCCCTGAATGGCCTCGGGCGGTGTGGAGTAGGGGACCGGCACGCGCGGAAAAGGCAGCTGGGGGATGCTCATGCCAGCTCCGCTCGCAGTCGCTCGGCCATTGCGAACGAGGCGTAGGACCGCCCCTCGCAGGACGCCACGGAGCGGATGCCGAGGCTGGAGGTGAGCAAAAGCTCATCGGCCTGCGCGATATCCTCCACACCGAGTGGCGTTTCGCGGGCGCCCCGCGCGAGAAGCTCGGCCCGCATCACGCCGGGCAGCGCGCCCTCGCTTACGGGCGGGGTGAATAGGGCGCCGTCGCGTACGGCGAACAGATTGGCAATGGTGCTCTCGGCGATGCGTCCCTGCGTATTGAGCAGGAGGGCATCATCGCAATCGCGTCGCTGGGCCTCCTGCCTGGCAAGGATATTATCGAGATAGTTGAGTGACTTGATGCGCGCCAGTGGGGAGTGCTCGTTGCGCCGCGTCACCTGCGCGAGGCATAGACGGGCTGGTGGCAGCGGCGCGGCACGCGGTGCGAGGGTCGCCAGCACGGTGGGGTTCGGCGTGGCCGGCGGCAGGACGCCGCGCGGACCTTCCCCCCGCGTCACGGTGAGCCGCAGCACACCATCGCGCAGGCCGTTGGCGGCGGTGAGCGCGGCGGTGAGGGCCAGCAGGTCGAGGGGCGGCAGGGGCAGGCCGAGAATGGCGGCTCCGGTCGAGAGGCGTGTCAGATGCGCTTGCCAGCGTTCCGGGACGGTGTCGCGGATCGCAAGGGTCTCGAACAGGCCGTCGCCGAGCGTGAAGCCGCGATCTCCGGGCGCGATGCGGGCGGTGTCGATCGGCACCAGCGCTCCGTTGAGCCAGACGAGAGGCTGGGACGTCATGGGGCATCTCCGGTGACGGCGCGCAGCAGCGGCTGCATCTTGATCAGGCTCTCCTCATACTCCGCAGCAGGGTCGCTGTCGGCGACGATGCCGCCGCCCGCCTGTGCCATCAGCGTCTGCCCGGTACGGGTGAGGGTGCGAATGACGATGGATGAGTCCATGGCGCCATCGAAGCCGATCCAGCCGATAGCGCCGCAATAGACACCCCGCGGGGCAGGCTCCAGCTCATGGATGATCTCCATGGCGCGCACCTTCGGTGCGCCGGTTATGGAGCCGCCGGGAAAGCTGGCACGGAGCAGATCCACCGCGCCGAGGCCCGGTCGCAGATGCGCACGAACCTCGGAGACGAGATGATGCACGGAGGCGAAGGTCTCCAGCGCGCAGAGCTGCGGCACCTCGACACTGCCGAGGCGCGAGACGCGCCCGAGATCGTTGCGCATCAGGTCCACAATCATCAGGTTTTCCGCCCGGTCCTTGGCGCTGTCGCGCAACTCGGCGGCGAACCGCTCATCCTCCCGTGGGTCGGCCCCGCGCGGCCGCGTGCCCTTGATGGGACGCGTCTCGATGATGCCCTCCGGCGACAGGCGCAGGAAGCGCTCCGGAGAGGCGCTGATCACGGCGAGATCCGGCCCGGCGGTGAGCAGGGCCGAGAAGGGGGCCGGGCTCAGCGCGGTGAGGCGGCGGTAGAGATCATAGTCGGACAGGCCGTCCGGACAGGGCGCGCGAAAGATCTGCGTGATGTTGGCCTGGAAGATGTCGCCCGCGTGGATGTAATCCACCGCGCGGGCGATGCGCGCCTCCATCTCGGCGCGTTCCAGATCCGCCGTCCAGCGGGCGGTGGCGGACCAGTCCAGCGCAGGAGCGGGCGGAGCGGCGGCGAGGCGGGCCAGTATCGCGTCGGCGCGTACCTTGGCACGCCGCGTCCGGGCGGCTTCCGTCCGCTCCGGCAGCCCGGAGCTGAGGAGCCAGGCGGCACGGGCCACATGGTCGAAGGCCAGCACCACGTCATAGAGCCCCATGAGCAGATCGGGGATCGGCGGGCCGGGCCGGGGCGCTGGCAGGCGCTCCACATGGCGCCCGAGCTCGTAGGAGAGGAAGCCCACGGCGCCCCCTGTGAACGGCACCGGCGCGTCTGCGGGCGTTGGCCCGGCATGGTCCGCCAGCGCCTGCGCAAGAACGGCGAAAGGACCGCCGGCGACAGGCCGACCGTCGCGGGTGACGCCCGTCGTGTCGGCCCGCAGCACCTCATAGGGCTCGGCGGCGATATAGGAATAGCGCCCGCGTGCCGCATCCGGTGCCGCGCTGTGCAGCAGTGCCGCGACCGGATCATCGGCAAAGGTGCGGAACAGCTGGATGGGATCGCCATAGGCAAGGGGCACCACAAGCACGGGCGGGCAGTCTCCAGAGAATGGGGGCCGGGCGGGCGATTCTGCCGCACCGGCGTAACTTTCACCTTGCGGCAGGGGACGCAAGTCTGTGCTCCGCGCGCCGCCGCCGCGAGCCATGCGCCACGGTGCCTGCCGCAACGAACGGGCCGATGCTACAGGATCATGAGATCCCGCCATGCGAAGACGTGTTCATGCTCGATGTAATGACCGAGACCGTTCCGCCTGTCTCCCATGGCCGGCTGCATTATGTGCGGCTGGGCGTGCGCGGCGCCATGTCGGTGCCGCTGCTCGTGCTGATCGCCTCCTACATCGGCTTCGGCGGCCTGTTGCAGGGTGTCGGCTTCCCGCTCCTGCCGGGCATGCTGTCCACGGTGCTGATCTGGGCCTTGCCGGCGCAAGTGATCCTGATCGGCGGGCTGGCCGCCGGAACGGCGCTGCCGGCCATCGCGCTGGCGGTGGGCCTCTCCTCCATCCGCCTCCTGCCCATGGTGGTGGCGCTGGCGCCTTTCGTGCGCGGACGGGAGCAGTCGACCTGGCGTGAGCTCTGGGCGTCCCATTACGTGGCCATGACCATGTGGGTGGAGGGCATGCGCCTTCTGCCGAAAGTGCCCGTGGAGGGGCGGCTCACCTATACGCTTGCCATGGGGACCACCTATGTGGCGGTGAGCACGCTGGCCACCTGGATCGGCTTCGCGCTGGCCGGAAGCCTGCCGCCGGCGTTCGGCGCCGGCCTGCTGTTCCTGACGCCGGCCTCCTTCACCATCCTCATGGTGCGCGGGGCGAACACGCCGCTGGACTGGATGGCGCTCGGCTTTGGCCTCGCCTCGGCGCCGCTGGTGGCGGGGCTGGGCGGGGGCATGGACCTGATGATCGGCGGGGTGGGCGGCGGCACGCTGGCCTATGCGCTGGCGCGGCTGATGAAGCGGCGGGCGGCATGATTTACGACAATGTGCTGATCGCATCGCTGATCGTCATCGTCGTCGGCTTCCTGCCTACGGAAGTCTGGCGCTGGCTTGCCATCTTTGCCGGTCGCCGGGTGGAGGCGGGCAGCGAGCTGTTCCTCTGGATCAAGGCGGTGGCGACCGCGCTGCTGGCGGCTGTGGTTGGCCGCCTCGTCTTCATGCCCACCGGCGCTCTGGTGGGGGTGCCACTGAGCCTGCGCCTCGCCTCGGTGGTGGCAGGTGTGCTGGCTTTCCTCCTCATCAAACGTTCTGTGCTGGCGGGTGTGGTTGCGGCGCAGGTGGTGCTGCTGGGCGGCATCTGGTGGCTGGGCCTTCACTGAGCTCCCATCAGACAGAAGATCCCCAAACGAAAAGGGGCGCCCGAAGGCGCCCCGATCCTTGAGATCCGATCCTGTGGCGCCGGCCCGAAGACCGGCGCCCCTTTGAGGATCAGACCGAGTAGTACATCTCGAACTCGACCGGGTGCGGGGTCATCTCGAAGCGAGCGACTTCCTGCATCTTGAGGTCGATGTAGGACTCGATGAAGTCCTTCTGGAACACGTCGCCCTTCAGCAGGTAGTCGTGGTCCTTGGCGAGCGACTCGAGCGCCTCGCGGAGCGAACCGCAGACGGTCGGGATCTGCTTCAGCTCGGCCGGGGGCAGATCGTACAGATCCTTGTCCATGGCCGCGCCGGGATCGATCTTGTTCAGGATGCCGTCCATGCCGGCCATGAACAGGGCCGCGAAGGCGAGGTAGGGGTTCGCGCCCGGATCGGGGAAGCGGACCTCGACGCGCTTGGCCTTCGGGTTGCTCGTGTAGGGGATACGGCAGGAAGCCGAGCGGTTGCGGGCCGAATAGGCCAGCAGCACCGGAGCCTCATAGCCCGGGACCAGACGCTTGTAGGAGTTGGTCAGCGGGTTGGTGAAGGCGTTCAGCGACTTGGCATGCTTGATGACGCCGCCGATGTACCACAGGCACTCCTGCGAGAGGTCGGCATACTTGTCGCCGGCGAAGAGCGGCTTGCCGTCCTTCCAGATCGACTGATGCACGTGCATGCCCGAGCCGTTGTCGCCATAGACCGGCTTCGGCATGAAGGTCGCGGTCTTGCCATAGATGTTGGCGACCTGATGGATGCAGTACTTATAGATCTGCAGGTGGTCGGCCATGGTGACGAGCTGGCCGAACTTCAGGCCGAGCTCGTGCTGGGCAGACGCCACTTCGTGGTGGTGCTTCTCGACCTTCGCGCCCATGCGGGCCATGGAGGCGAGCATCTCGGAGCGCATGTCCTGGGCGCTGTCGAGCGGGGGCACCGGGAAGTAGCCGCCCTTGGTCTTGATGCGGTGGCCGAGGTTGCCGCCTTCATAATCGGTGTCGCCGTTGGTCGGCAGCTCGATGGAGTCCAGCTTGAAGCCCGTATTGTACGGGTCAGCCTTGAACTTCACGTCATCGAAAATGAAGAACTCGGCCTCGGGGCCGAAGAACACGGTGTCGCCGATGCCGGTGGACTGCAGGTAGGCCATCGCCTTCTTGGCGATGCCGCGCGGGTCACGGCCGTAGGGCTCGCCGGTGGTCGGCTCGAGCACGTCGCAGACGATCGAGAGCGTGGTCTCGGAGAAGAAGGGATCGACGCAGGCAGTGGTCACGTCCGGCATGAGGAGCATGTCGGATTCGTTGATGGCCTTCCAGCCGGCGATCGAAGAGCCGTCGAAGGCCTGGCCTTCGGCGAAGAATTCATCATCGACCATGGTGATGTCGAAGGTGACATGCTGCCACTTGCCGCGCGGGTCGGTGAAGCGCAGGTCGACGTATTTCACGTCGTTCGACTTGATAAAGTCGAGGACTTCCTTGGCCGTCTTCATTGGATCAA
Organism: Azorhizobium oxalatiphilum; assembly: GCF_014635325.1. Classification (GTDB taxonomy): domain Bacteria; phylum Pseudomonadota; class Alphaproteobacteria; order Rhizobiales; family Xanthobacteraceae; genus Azorhizobium; species Azorhizobium oxalatiphilum. The sequence goes on from NZ_BMCT01000001.1 coordinate 1,631,915, forward strand.
ACGCCTTTCCTGAAGGTAAGCTTGCGGGATTTCGGAGGTTAGATGGCGTCGAGGCCAGTTTCACCGGTGCGGATACGGATGGCTTCCTCGATATTGGAAACAAAGATCTTGCCGTCGCCGATGCGACCGGTCTGGGCAGCACGCTTCAACGCGTCCACTGCCTTTTCGACCATGTCGTCGGCCAGCACCACCTCGATCTTCACCTTCGGGAGAAAGTCCACCACGTACTCGGCGCCGCGGTACAGCTCGGTATGACCCTTCTGGCGCCCGAAACCTTTCGCCTCGGTAACTGTGATACCCTGGAGGCCGACGTCCTGCAGGGCCTCCTTCACCTCATCGAGCTTGAAGGGCTTGATGATCGCCTCGATCTTCTTCATGCGCTCCGTCTCCCGTGGCCCGTCCCCTCCGCCGAGCGGGCGAGCCGCACACCTGTAAGCACGATACATGCCACCCGCGCCATTCCCGCGTTTGCCGCAGTTGTGGATGGCGAGTTGTGCCTTCATAGTGAGCAGAGAGATTAAAAAACATGCACGATTTTGCTGAACTTGGTTCCATATCTGGATGTGTTTTAGGCAGCCTCTGGAAGGCCGGGCGATGACCCATCTGCTCGATCCGCAGGAAATGGCACGTGCCGATCGTCTCGCCATGGAATGGGGTACCGCTGGAATCACGCTCATGGACAAGGCCGGGGCGGCGGTGGCGGATGTGGTGGCCCGGCGTCCCCTCGTGACGCGCGTGACCATCCTCTGCGGGCCGGGCAACAATGGCGGCGATGGCTTCGTGGCGGCACGGTTGCTGGCGCAGCGCGGTTTCCGCGTTCGCCTCGCTTTGCTGGGGGATCGCGGCCGGCTCACCGGGGATGCGGCGCAGGCGGCGGAGCGGTGGCGCGGCGCGGTGGAAGATGCCGCCGCCTTCGATCCCGAGGATGCCGACCTCATCGTGGATGCCTTGTTCGGCGCCGGTCTGACCCGTGATCTGGATGGTGTGGCGCGTGCGGTCGTGGCGCGCATGGCGGCAAGCGGCAAGCCGGTGATTGCGGTGGACCTGCCGTCCGGCGTCGATGGTGCCACGGGCGCTGTGCGGGGCGTGGCGGCGCAGGCGGTGGAGACCGTCACCTTCTTCCGCCGCAAGCCCGGTCATCTGCTGCTGCCCGGACGGACCCTGTGCGGCAAGCTGCGGGTGGCGGATATCGGCATTCCCGACCTTGTACTCGACGAGATCCGGCCGAAGACCAGCGCCAATGAGCCCGCTCTCTGGCTCCCGGCCTTTCCCATTCCATCTGCCGGCGGCCACAAATATGCGCGCGGTCATGCCGTCGTCGTGAGTGGCGGGCGGTGGACAGCGGGGGCGGCGCGGCTTGCCGCGCGGGCCTGCCTGCGAGCCGGGGCCGGTCTTGTCACGGTGGGCGCGCCCGAGGCGGCGTTGCCCATGCATGCGGCATCCTATGCCGCGCTCATGGTGCGGCCGGTGGAAGAGGCGAGCGATCTTCGGCATCTGCTGGAGGACAGGCGGTTGTCAGCGATTGTGATGGGGCCGGGCCTTGGCGTTGGCGCCACGACGCGGGATCTCGTGTCGGCCGCCACCGGGGCGGGGCGCCATCTGGTGTTGGATGCTGATGCCCTCACCAGTTTCGCTGGCGATCTCAAGGGACTGGCAGATGTTGTCGGTTCGGCAGCCGGAACGGTGGTGACGCCCCATGAGGGCGAGTTCGGCCGGCTCTTCGGTGATGTAGTCTCCGCCGATGCCGACAAGCTCACCCGTGCCCGCACTGCGGCGCAGGCGCTGGGCGGCGTGGTGGTGCTGAAGGGGGCGGATACCGTGGTTGCGGCTCCGGATGGCCGGGCGGCCATCGCCGCCAATGCGCCCCCCTATCTCGCGACCGCCGGTGCGGGCGACGTGCTGGCGGGCATCATCTGCGGTCTGCTGGCCCAGGGCATGCCGGCCTACGAGGCGGCGGCGGCGGGTGTTTGGCTGCATGGCGAAGCGGCCCGGGCGTTCGGGCCGGGCCTCATCGCCGACGATCTGCCGGAAGCGCTTCCGGGTGTCTATCGCAAGCTGTTCGAGGAGGCTGGCGCGCTCTGACGCGCGCTTATTTCACCTCATAGGCCGCGGCGGCCACGGCCTCGCCGGTGCCCGCCGCGCGGGCGATGATGGCCCATTTGCCGGGGGTATCTGGCCGCACCGCCACCCGCACGGTCCGCTTGGCCGGCACGGGAACGGTGTCGTGCCACCAGGGCTTCCAGCCATCATCCGCGCCATCCAGCAGCCGAACCGGCATGCCGTGAAAATGGACGGCGACCGGCACCTCCGACGTATTGTTCAGGGCGAAGACGAGCGATTTCCCGACCGGAACCGTGCTGAGGACCGGGATACGGGCGAGATCCGCAGGTGCCACGCCGATGGCCAGTTCCGCCCGCACCGCGCCCTGTAGCGGGATATCCGAGGGGAGCGGGTTGGCGGGAAGTGCCTGTGGGGTGCTGGCCGGCGCCGGGGTATTGCTGCCGCCCACGGGAGCGATCAGCGCCAGTTCGATCGGGCCGCGCAGCAGTTCCACCTGCACATTGATGGGATTGGCCGATGCGCCGTTCAGGTTGATGTCCATCGCAAGGTCGATGCGGCCGCCCGGCACCAGCTGCATCCGGCCATCCTTGAGCACGAAGGGCGTGACCGGCTGGCCGTCGATGGCCATCACCCAGCTTTGCGTCTCCGCCACGCGTAGCGGCAGGAACTCCGGGGAGGCATTGATCAGCCGCAGTCGCGCGCGGCTGGCGGCGGGCGCCTCCAGCGTCGGCGAGACGGCGCCGTTGACGGTGATGACCGGCATCTGCGTGGTGGCGTCCACACCCCAGGTCTGAAGCAGCATCACATGGTCGGCGCCGAACGCGGCCGGGGTTTCCTCCTCCACGATCAGCGCGCCTGCCAGCGCCCGGCGGGTCAGGACGCCATCGAAGGCGTGATACCAGAAGGTGCCGGCGTCCGGCGGGGCGAAGCGGATGTCGCGGGTTTCGCCGGCGGCGATGGCCGGGCCGGTAAGGCCGGGCACGCCATCAAGGGCGTTGGGCAGGCGCACGCCGTGCCAGGTGATGTCGAGCGGGCCGGAGAGGCCGTTGGCCACCGCCACGGAGAGCGGTTGGCCCCGCTTCACGCGCAGGATCGGGCCGGGGAGGGCGCCGTCGAAGAGTGACACAGGATCCGAGCCGGCCAGTTCGATCCGGTCGGCGGTGCCGACCTTGAGCAGCCGCCCGGCGGGCGTGGGGACGGCCGGAGTATTCTGGGAGAGCGCCAAACGGGGCAGCGCACCACCCAGGACAAGGGCTGCGGCGCCGGTGAGGACGGCGCGACGGGATGGGACCGGAACGCGCATGACACCTCTCCACACTGGGGACAGCAGCATGCGAACTTTCCCTTGCCCATGGGAAATGGGCAAGGGATTTCAGCCTTATAGGCGTTGCGGGCATGGTGCGCCGCAGCGCTCCCGCTTCGTCCGGAGAATGGTCAGGCGGCCTTGGCGCCGATGCCGTCGAGGGCGTGCAATTCCGCAACTGGCAGCTCAAGGGCGGCAGCGGCGAGATTTTCCTCCAGATGGGCCACGGATGAGGTGCCGGGGATCAGCAGGATATTGGGCGCGCGCTTGAGCAGCCAGGCGAGAGCGACCTGCAAGGGCGTCGCACCGAGCCTGTGGGCAACCTCCGACAGGGTAGCCGACTGCAGCGGGCTGAAGCCGCCCAGCGGGAAGAAGGGCACATAGGCGATGCCCATCTCTGCAAGGGCGTCGATCAGCGGGTCGTCGGCGCGATGGGCGAGATTGTACTGGTTCTGCACGCAGACGATCTCGCAGATGTCCTGGCCGGCCTTCACCTGATTGAGCGTGGCGTTGCTGAGGCCGATGTGGCGCACAAGGCCCTGCCGCTGAAGGTCTGCCAGCACCGAGAGCATGTCATCGATGCGGCCTTCCGCCGGACCGTGGATATCGAACATCAGGCGCAGGTTCACCACGTCGAGTGCGTCCAGTCCGAGGTTGCGTAGATTGTCCTCCACACCACGCTTCAGTTCATCCGGGGCGAAGGCGGGCAGCCATGAGGCATCGTCGCCACGGCGGGCGCCGATTTTGGTGACGATGACGAGATCCTTCGGATAAGGCGCCAGAGCCTCGCGGATGATCTGGTTGGTGACGTGAGGCCCGTAGAAGTCGCTGGTGTCGATATGATCCACGCCCGCTGCGATGGCGGCGCGCAGAACGGCCAGCGCAGCATCCCGGTCCTTCGGCGGGCCGAACACGCCCGGGCCGGCGAGCTGCATGGCGCCATAGCCCAGGCGCTTCACCATTCGATCGCCGAGACGATAGGTGCCGGATTTTTCGACGTTGGTCATCGCTGTGCTCCTTCGGGGGAGGGCTTCTGCCCGTTCCATGACGCTGACATAGGCCTTGTCGCTTCGTGCGATAATCGGGGATTATCGGTACGGTCTGTGCGGATTTTCGAACAATGGATGCGACGTGAAGGCTGATCTGAGCGACCTCAACGCATTTGTGGCTGTGGCGCGGGCCAGGGGCTTTCGTGATGGCGCCCGCGCCAGCGGTATCAGCGCCTCCGCCCTCAGCGAGGCTGTACGGCGCCTGGAGGCGCAACTGGGCGTCCGGCTGCTCCACCGCACCACCCGCAGCGTGGTGCCGACGGAGGCGGGGGAAAGCCTGTTGGCCCGGCTCACGCCCGCGCTTTCCGAGGTGGAGGCAGCGCTGGATGTGGTGAACGGCTTTCGTGATCGCCCCGCCGGCACGCTCAAGCTCAACGTGCCGGTCAGCGCAGCCCGGTTGGTGCTGCCCGCTATCGTGCCCGGCTTTCTGGCAGCCTATCCGGACATCCGGCTGGAGGTGATGGCCGACGAGAGCTTCGTGGATGTGATCGCTGCCGGCTGCGATGCGGGTATCCGCTATGATGAGCGGCTTGAGCAGGACATGATCGCGGTTCCCATCGGGCCACGCATCCAGCGCTTTGCCGCTGTCGCCGCTCCGGCCTATCTGGCGCAGGCGGGGCGTCCCGCGCATCCCCGCGACCTTCTGGAGCATGCCTGCCTCAGCGGTCGTTTTCCCAGCGGTGTAGTGCCGCCGTGGGAGTTCGAGCGGGATGGCGAGACCGTTCTGATCGATCCTCCGGCGCGCCTGCTGACCTCTCTGGGCCCTGCCACGGATCTCGTGCTGGACGTGGCCCTCGCCGGTGGCGGCGTGATGTTCATCTTCGAGGACTGGATCCGGCCGCATCTCGATAGCGGCAGGCTGGAGCCGGTGCTGGAGGACTGGTGGCCGAGCTTCAGCGGCCCCTTCCTGTATTACCCCGGCCGGCGGCTGGTGCCGGCGCCGCTGCGGGCCTTCATCGATTTCGTCAAGGGGCTTGGAACGCAGGGGCAGGTGGGCGCGAGCAGGGGTGGGGTTTGACTGCCCCGCGGGTTGCGCGCAATTCACACCCGGAGAGGGAGCCGAGGCGTGCTTTTTCTTGCTGCACGGGAAACCGAGCGTGATATAAGCCCCAACCCGGCCGGACCCGAGTCAATCGGTCGAACGGGCGATGGTGTGCGCCTCGGTGCGCGGATTTCAAAGTCCGCAGGCGGGCGTGGCGGAACTGGTAGACGCGCGGGATTTAGGTTCCCGTGACGCAAGTCGTGGGGGTTCGAAACCCTCCGCCCGCACCACGCCGCACCCGTTTCCGTGAGGGATGAGGGCGCTCCCGCTCCGGCGGCGCCAGAGAATTCGAACCGGACCGTCCAGCAAGGGCGGCCTATGGATGAAGGCAAGACGATGCAGGTGACTGAAACCCAGGCCGAGGGCCTCAAGCGCGCCTATACCGTGGTTCTCCCCGCGGCCGACCTTGATGCCAAGGCCCAGGATCGCCTGGTTGAGCTCAAGGACAAGGTGAAGATCAACGGCTTCCGCCCCGGCAAGGTGCCGGTGGCCCATCTCAAGGCGCTGTACGGCAAGTCCGTCATGGCCGAGGTGATCGAGCAGGCCGTGACCGAGGCCAACGGCAAGATCGTCGAGGACAACAAGCTGCGTCTCGCGCTGCCCCCGAAGGTCGCGCTGCCTGAGGCCGAGGACGAGGTGAAGAGCGTCATCGAGGGCGCCGCCGACCTCAAGTACACCGTCGAGCTGGAAGTGCTGCCCGCCATCGAGCTGGGCAACTTCAAGGACATCGCCATCGAGAAGCCGGTGGCTATCGTCTCCGACGAAGAGGTGGACGAGACCATCAAGCGCATCTCCGACGCCAACCGTCCGTTCAGCGCCAAGGAAGGCGCGGCTGCCTCCGGCGACCGGATCACCGTTGACTTCGTCGGCTCCATCGACGGCGTGCCGTTCGACGGCGGCGCCGGCCAGGACATCCCGGTGGTGATCGGCTCCAACAGCTTCATCCCCGGCTTCGAGGAGCAGCTGATCGGCCTCTCGGCTGGTGAGGAACGTACCATCACTGTCACTTTCCCGACGAACTATCTGTCGGCCGAGCTGGCGGGCAAGGAAGCCTCCTTCGCCGTGACCGCCAAGGGCATCGAAGCCCCCGGCGATCTGGCGATCGACGACGAGTTCGCCAAGACCCTCGGCCTCGAGAGCCTGGACAAGCTCAAGGAGAACGTGCGTGAGCGCATCTCCAAGGAGCATGAGGGCGCCACCCGCCAGCGCGTGAAGCGCCAGCTGCTGGACGCGCTCGACGCCGGCCACAAGTTCGACGTGCCGCCCACCCTGGTGGAGCAGGAGTTCGAGGGCGTGTGGAACCAGGTGCAGCAGGACCTGACCCAGCAGAATCGCACGTTCGCGGACGAGGGCACCACGGAAGAGGACGCCCGCGCCGAGTACCAGAAGATTGCCGAGCGTCGCGTGCGCCTTGGTCTGGTTCTTGCGGAGATCGGCGAGCGTAACAATATTCAGGTCAGCGACGACGAAGTGACGCGCGCGGTAGTGGAGCGGGCGCGTCAGTTCCCCGGTCAGGAGCAGCAGGTGTGGGATTACTATCGCCGCAATGCGCAGGCGATGGCTTCCCTCCGCGCGCCCCTGTTCGAAGAGAAGGTCGTCGATTTCCTTCTGGAGCTCGCCAACGTGACCGAGAAGCAGGTCTCGCGCGAGGAGCTCTACAAGGAAGATGAGGAGAAGGCGGCCTGATTTCAGGCCTCCTTTACTCCGCCTGCGACGATAGCGCGCGCCCTCCCTGCGCCGAGGACTGAAAATGCGTGATCCTGTAGATACTTACATGAATTACCTCGTCCCCATGGTGGTCGAGCAGACCAACCGGGGAGAGCGCGCGTATGACATCTATTCCCGTCTCCTGAAGGAGCGGATCATCTTCCTGACCGGTCCGGTGGAAGACGGGATGTCCACGCTGGCGGTGGCGCAGTTGCTCTTTCTTGAGGCTGAAAACCCCAAGAAGGAAATCTCCATGTACATCAATTCGCCGGGCGGCGTGGTGACGTCGGGTCTCGCGATCTACGACACCATGCAGTTCATCCGCCCGGCGGTGTCCACGCTGTGCATCGGCCAGGCTGCCTCCATGGGCTCCCTGCTGCTGACTGCCGGTGAGAAGGGCCTGCGCTTCGCTCTGCCGAACGCTCGAATCATGGTTCACCAGCCGTCCGGCGGGTTCCAGGGTCAGGTCACGGACATCATGCTGCATGCGCAGGAGATCATGAGCCTGAAGAAGCGGCTGAATGAAATCTATGTGAAGCACACGGGCCAGCCGATCGAGAAGATCGAGGACGCCCTGGAGCGCGACAATTTCATGACTGCCGCCACCGCGCAGGAGTTTGGGCTGATCGATACGGTTATCGACAAGCGCCCTTCTGAAGAGCCTGCCAAGGCCTGATACCTTCGGTTTTTCCGGGGGAGGTGCACGCAACGCTCTTGCGTGCACCGCCATATCGCGCTTGCATGCTCCGATAGCCGGCGTTGGACCGGCTGCGTCGGAGCCCCGCCATTTCGGTTGTTTCCGGATGGCGGTGAGCCGGGGCAATAACATCCGCCTCGGCGTTTCCGACGTAGCCATCATATCCGATGGCGGCGCACGATCCGGCGTGCGCGATGAAACATATCATCGTCATGCGGGATTGGTCTGGCAGGCAGGTCTCCGGCACGCCATATGCATGGCAACATGCGTGGGGTGTGCAGAGTGGATCGCCTTCCGGTGGGAAGGAAATGCCCGGCCTCGTGATGGCCGTGCGTTACGACAGGTAGCCGCAAGTCTGAGGGTGTTAACTCAGGGTTGTGGAAAGCAGGCTGAGGATGGCGGGATCGGTTCGCGAGGGCCGGATCTCACCGAAGGGCGGCGCAGGCCGCTAACGGAAGCGGGCGCCCGCGGGGTGCCTTCCTTCCACAAGGGTTCCATCTCGCGCCGCGGGGGGCTCCTTCAGCAAGGGCATCCGACGGAGTGAATGGACCGCACGGAGACGAAGATGAGCAAGACCGGCGGCAGCGACAGCAAGAACACGCTTTACTGCTCGTTCTGCGGCAAGAGCCAGCACGAGGTCCGAAAGCTCATCGCAGGACCTACGGTCTTCATTTGCGACGAGTGTGTCGAACTGTGCATGGACATCATTCGCGAGGAATCCAAGTCCTCGCTGGTGAAGTCGCGGGACGGCATCCCGACCCCGAAGGAAATCCGCAAGGTCCTCGATGATTACGTCATCGGCCAGGACCATGCGAAGAAGGTCCTCTCGGTGGCGGTTCACAACCACTACAAGCGCCTGAACCACGCCACGAAGCATGGCGATGTGGAACTGGCCAAGTCCAACATCATGCTCATCGGCCCCACGGGCTCGGGCAAGACGCTGCTGGCCCAGACGCTGGCGCGCATTCTGGACGTGCCGTTCACCATGGCCGACGCCACCACGCTGACCGAAGCCGGTTACGTGGGCGAGGACGTGGAGAACATCATCCTCAAGCTGCTGCAGGCTGCCGACTACAATGTCGAGCGGGCGCAGCGCGGCATCGTCTATATCGACGAGATCGACAAGATCAGCCGCAAGTCCGACAACCCCTCCATCACCCGCGACGTCTCGGGCGAGGGCGTGCAGCAGGCGCTGCTGAAGATCATGGAAGGCACGGTGGCTTCCGTCCCGCCCCAGGGTGGCCGCAAGCATCCGCAGCAGGAATTCCTGCAGGTGGACACCACCAACATCCTGTTCATCTGCGGCGGCGCCTTCGCCGGCCTCGACAAGATCATCGCCGGCCGCGGCAAGGGCGGCACCTCCATCGGCTTCTCCGCCAAGGTGGCTCCGGTCGAAGACCGCCGCCCCGGCGAGGTGTTCCGTGAGGTGGAGCCCGAGGATCTGCTGAAGTACGGCCTCATCCCCGAGTTCATCGGCCGTCTGCCGGTTCTGGCGACGCTGGGCGACCTCGACGAGGCGGCTCTCAAGCAGATCCTGGCCGAGCCGAAGAACGCGCTTGTGAAGCAGTATCAGCGCCTGTTCGAGATGGAGAATGTGGATCTCACCATCCACGAGGAGGCGCTTGGCGCCATCGCCCGCAAGGCCATCGAGCGCAAGACCGGCGCGCGCGGCCTGCGCTCCATCATGGAAGGCATCCTGCTGGACACCATGTTCGATCTCCCCGGCCTTGAGGGCGTGGAGGAAGTGGTGATCAGCAAGGAAGTGGTCGAGCAGAACGCGCGTCCCCTCTACATCTATGCGGATCGTGTCGGCGACGCCGGCGCCAGTGCGTGACAGGGCGCAAGCTCTCGGCTTCCCCCGCCTCTCAGGAGCGGGGGAAGCATTTGAACCTGTTCGCGGAACGGCCCGCGCATTCGGCCGGTTGAAGACGCTGGAAAGTGGTGCGTTGAGCGTGGTCTTCGCGGTCTTGAAAGCCCGCGATGCGCTCTCCATGTCTGTGACGAAGACTCCGGTTCCCGGGCTCGGTTCCTGTGCCTCTCGCGGCGTTTCCGCCGCGCTCTAGCATCGAAATCCCGTTCCCGCTCCGGCTGCGACCGCGCAGACGAACCCGTGTCCGTCGGCGACGGCGCCTATTGAAAGGATTGGGTCATGACGAGCCCGAAGCAGCGCCCCCCTCTCGTTCCTGGCGTCGCTCAGACTTTCCCCGTGCTGCCCCTGCGTGACATCGTGGTGTTCCCCCACATGATCGTCCCGCTGTTCGTCGGCCGCGAGAAGTCCATCCGCGCGCTTGAAGAAGTGATGCGCGGCGACACCTATATCCTGCTGGCCACGCAGGAGAACGCTTCGGACGATGATCCGGCGACCGACGCCATCTATCGCGTCGGCACGCTGGCGACTGTCCTGCAGCTGCTGAAGCTGCCCGACGGCACCGTGAAGGTGCTGGTGGAAGGCGTTACCCGCGCCCAGGTGGTGCAATATACCGACCGTGCCGATCTCTATGAGGCTGAAGCCATCTCGCTGCCCGACGAAACGGGCGACGTGGTGGAAGCGGAGGCGCTCGCGCGCTCCGTGGTCAACGAGTTCGAAAACTATGTGAAGCTCAACAAGAAGGTGTCCCCCGAGGTGGTGGGCGTCGTCGGCCAGATCGACGACCACGCCAAGCTCGCCGACACCATCGCCTCCCATCTCGCGGTGAAGATTCCCGAGAAGCAGGCCGTGCTGGAGACCGTGAAGGTCGCCGACCGGCTGGAGAAGGTGCTGGGCCTGATGGAGAGCGAGATCTCCGTGCTCCAGGTGGAGAAGCGCATCCGTACGCGGGTGAAGCGCCAGATGGAGAAGACCCAGCGCGAGTACTATCTCAACGAGCAGATGAAGGCGATCCAGAAGGAACTCGGCGACGAGGACGGCCGGGATGACCTTCAGGAGCTGGAAGACCGGATCAAGCGCACCAAGCTGACCAAGGAAGCGCGCGAGAAGGCCACGCACGAGCTGAAGAAGCTCCGCCAGATGTCGCCCATGTCGGCGGAAGCCACCGTGGTGCGCAACTATCTGGACTGGCTGCTGTCGATCCCGTGGAGCGTGAAGAGCAAGGTCAAGAAGGACCTGCCCTTCGCCCAGTCGATCCTGGATTCGGATCACTACGGCCTCGACAAGGTCAAGGAGCGCATCGTCGAGTATCTGGCGGTGCAGAGCCGCGCCAACAAGCTGGCGGGCCCGATCCTGTGCCTCGTCGGCCCTCCGGGCGTCGGCAAGACCTCGCTTGGCCGTTCCATCGCCAAGGCGACGGGCCGCGAGTTCGTGCGCGTCTCCCTTGGCGGCGTGCGCGACGAGGCGGAGATCCGCGGCCATCGGCGGACCTATATCGGGTCCATGCCGGGCAAGATCATCCAGTCCATGCGCAAGGCCAAGAAGTCGAATCCGCTCTTCCTGCTCGACGAGATCGACAAGATGGGCGCCGACTTCCGTGGCGATCCGTCCGCTGCCCTGCTGGAGGTCCTCGACCCCGAGCAGAACAGCACCTTCGCGGACCACTATCTGGAGGTCGATTATGACCTCTCGAACGTGATGTTCGTGACCACGGCGAACACGCTGAACATTCCCCCGGCGCTGCTCGACCGTATGGAGGTGATCCGCATCGCCGGTTACACCGAGGACGAGAAGGCGGAGATCTCGCGCAAGCATCTGATCCCCAGCGCCCTGCAGAAGCATGGCCTGCAGCCCAAGGAGTGGTCCATCGACGATGCGGCCCTCATGCAGGTGATCCGCCGCTACACCCGCGAGGCGGGCGTGCGTAACCTGGAGCGCGAGATCTCCACACTGGCCCGCAAGGCGGTGAAGGAACTCGTTATCTCCAAGAAGAAGTCGGTGAAGGTGACGGCGAAGAACCTCGAGGACTTCCTCGGTGTTCCGCGCTTCCGCTATGGCGAGATCGAGCGCGAGGATCAGGTGGGTGTCGTCACCGGCCTCGCCTGGACCGAGGTGGGCGGCGAGTTGCTGACCATCGAAGGCGTGATGATGCCCGGCAAGGGTCGTATGACCGTCACCGGCAACCTGCGCGATGTGATGAAGGAGTCCATCTCGGCCGCCGCCTCCTATGTGCGGTCGCGGTCGGTGGACTTCGGCATCGAGCCGCCGCTGTTCGAGCGCCGGGACATCCATGTCCATGTGCCCGAGGGCGCGACTCCCAAGGACGGTCCGTCCGCCGGCGTCGCCATGGCCACCACCATTGTCTCCGTGCTCACGGGCATTCCCGTGCGCCGCGACGTGGCGATGACCGGCGAGATCACGCTGCGCGGCCGCGTTCTGCCCATCGGCGGCCTCAAGGAGAAGCTGCTGGCCGCCCTGCGCGGCGGCATCAAGAAGGTGCTGATTCCGGAAGAGAACGCCAAGGATCTGGCGGACATCCCGGACAATGTGAAGAACGCGCTGGAGATCATTCCGGTGTCGCGCATGGATGAGGTGCTGCACCACGCCCTGCTGCGCCATCCGGAGCCCATCTCCTGGACCGAACAGCCGGTGAGCGGCGCAGTGGTTCCGGATGAGGATGCATCGGGCCTGGTTGCTCACTGATCCGCATCGCGTTCCTGAGTGAAGATAGATCCCGGCGCCGCCTAGCGGCGCCGGGATTTTGCGTTTTCGGCCTGTCTTCTCGTTCTTCTCCCTGTGTGAGCTGGTGAGGACAGAGGCTGCCCGTGGGGGAAGCGGGAAAACGCCTTTGCCTCCCCACGCCAGAGATCGTGACCGAAACCGCCTGCGATCCGCTTCAGAGGTCATCTGGATGCGTGCATGCATCTTGAATCGCGGCAAAGTGAGTGTTCGCTTGCCCTCGCGCGACACTGACGGCGCTGGTCCGCAGCTCATTTCACGGCTGGTTGTCCCCCGTTTTTCGTGCGCCTCATCGGGTCGCGCCCGGGAGCTCTGTCGTGGCCGGGGAGGGCTCCCGCTGACGATCCAGTGCATTCAATGATTTCAAGTGTTTAGCGCATTTGCGAGACCGCCGACGGCTGCGCGGCAGGGCTTCATTCAACCGCCCGTGCGTCCCCGAAACCCTGTGTTGATGCGGGTTTGTGGCGCTTGCCGCTTGCAAAAGCCATATTTTCCGTAAAGCTTCCCGCGCGTCGTTGAGGCGAAAGCCTCGCGATTCGAAGAGACACAACGGAAGGAACGGTCACATGACCACCAAGAACGAACTGATCGCCGCGGTGGCCGAAGAGGCCAAGCTCACGAAGGCGGCTGCGGCGGCCGCCGTGGATGCCACGTTCGACATCATCGCCAAGGCGCTGAAGGACGGCGAAGAAGTGAAGCTGATCGGCTTCGGCTCCTTCTCGGTCGTCACCCGCGCCGCCCGCGAGGGCCGCAACCCCCGCACCGGCAAGCCGGTGAAGATCGCCGCCTCCAAGGCGCCGAAGTTCACCCCCGGCAAGGGCCTCAAGGAAGCCGTCAACGGCTGATCCCGTTCCGTGCGGCGCTCCCCCGCCCGAGGCGGGCGGAGCGCCCCGGCGACGGTCCCTCGGGCCGTACGGCCCGGGTGGCATATTCCGGCGTTATCGGCGGGTTTACCGCCGACGCCCTCTGGCCTTTTAGCGCCGATCCCGGTGCCTGCCGTCACGTTCCGCATGCCGAACGTCGAGCGCAGGACTCCCGGACGTCCTGGCCATCTGATGCCTGCGTTCGCGAATCTGCCGTTTCCCGCCTCCGCTGCTTCGGGAATGCATCGCGTGCTCGCAACGCCTGATGACGAAATGCACTGAAACTTGGGCTCAGCGCGCATCATACATGCGCTCATGGGCACGGCCGCTTTCAACGGCCTGCGGGCGTTGTTGGGGGGCTCCAAAGGCTGGGAGGTTCCCCGGTGCGGAAAAAATAGCTTGCAAGTCAGCTCCGCGACAGCAATGCAGGGTTTTCTAAGACGGTAATCACGTCCTTGGGGTGCGGTGGCAGGATGCCTGCCGTAGAGCCTTGGGTCCGGTTGCCAGTGCTGCCCCAGCAGCGTTGCTCCTCGCAGAAATGAGTCTTCCGATGAAGCCGCAGATCTATCATGTTCATGCGCGCCCCATGCCCTCCGCCGGGCAGAGCAATCGGCGCGCGGCCAGGCGTTATCCGACCTCGCAGAAGGCCATCATCATGCGAGAGGAAAAGCAGCTCTGCCACGGTGAGATCATCGACATGTCGTCCGGCGGCGCGCAGATCAAGGTCGTGCGCCAGCAGATGGTGCCCGACGAGGTGAATGTGCTGATCCTCGGCGAGACCTACATGAAGGATATTCCGGTCTCCGTGCAGTGGCGCAGCGATGGGCGCCTCGGAGTGATGTTTCTCTCCCACGGCAAGGTTTACTGAGCCTTCGCTCCACAAGGCGAGGCCATTTCACATCCAAGCCGGCCTTCTAGGCCGGCTTTTTTGTTGGATCTCGCGTAGCTCGCTTCCGGGGGCGCCCGTGGCCGCCGCTTGGCGCGCCTGTCATCGGTTGATCGGTCGCGCGTCGTGGTGCCTCCGCCCAGCCCGGTGCGAACCGTAATACAGGATTGACCAGGACTGCTGCATGTCCGGGTGCGGGACGCGGTGTTCAGGGGGGGGGCGACACGTCGGTGGGCCCGTATCGCATTCCTTCAGGCGCGTTGCAGCATGTTCCGGTTTGCATCAGGCGGTGCTGATGTCTGGCGCTGCGAAGGCAGGACGGCGGCGGTCCGCCTCGTTTCGGCCACTGGTGGGTTGGGGGCAGCGGCATCGCGGGCGCAAGGGCCCACTTGCACCGGCGGCGTCCGGATGGTTAAACCGCCGCTCCGGGCTGTCGCTTCGTTTCCACCAGTGAAATGGCGCGGTGCCTGCGACCGGCCAGCCTGCTTCAGGCGGGGCTGCATAGGGCGGTTAGCTCAGTTGGTAGAGCATCTCGTTTACACCGAGAGGGTCGGCGGTTCGAGCCCGTCACCGCCCACCATACTTTCCATGTCGGCATCAGGTGGGGCGGTCGTGCGTCGGCGCCGCTCGCAGCTCATCAGATGCCTGTGCCCGTCGCGGCGAAGCTGTTGGCGACGATGGCGAGCTTCTCAGCCTGATAGGCATCGTACTCCGCGATAAAGCCCCTGGAGACCCAAAGCGTCGAGCGCCCACGTGCTCCCGTCCATCCAAGGCTTCCGGCCGCCTCTGCGGCATGGAGCTTTCGGGTCAGGTGGGAGCGCGAGATGGCGAGTCCGGTTCGAAGCTGCGTGTAGCTCGACAGCGCCGTGGCTACCTGTGAGGCCCTCTCACGGGTATCGGTCAGGCCGGCGATCAGCCGATCCATCAACAATCCACCATCGTTCAGCCAGCTGAACAGTGCAAACGTCCCCGATGGCCGGATGCACACATCCGACTGCAGGATGCCATCGACCACGCGCGGCTGCAGGATGGGGAGCAGGTCCGGCTGGGTCGAAAGGGTCGCAGCGCGCGCGCCGCCATCGAGCCGGTCCAATGTGTGAAGGTGGATGGCCATCCAGCGCCGCATCATGACATGGGCGGCCTCGGCCACCATGAGCGGCCGGGAGCGGCGGTCTTTCCGTTCCGGGGCGGGAATGCCGATCCCCTCGCGGACCATCTCCCGTACAAACGCCTCGGCCGTGTTCGGGCTGGCGATCCGGAACTGTTCGACCTTGCGCAGGAATTCTGCGAGCAGAACGCGCCCGTCGCTACTCTTATAGGTGAGGGACAGGAATATCTGGCCCATCATGTAGCGCTGCTGGGTGGCGAACACCGAGGCGAGGAGGGGGGCATGGGCGTGGATGCCGAGAAAGGCCTCCGCCTGCTGGCGGATAGCGGGCCGCAGCTCCGCGTTCTGCAGGATGTCCACTGGTGTCATGGCGTGGGCGACTGCTTGCGAGGGCGGATCCGGCTGTTCCTGGCCCGTGGTGACGTTCCCAGGATACCGGGCGCATGCTGAACCGGATTTAGAGCTGTATCTCGCCTTATCTGCGATGGGCCCGAAAATGGTTGAGCTCAAGCCGCGATCCGAGGCTCCTTGGGGCGGGATCTTCTCGACGACTGTTATGCGGTCGAGGAGGCGCCATTCCGTAGAGATCGACGGGGCCACGCAGAATGGAAAAAGGCAAGGCCGTCAGCCGCCTAGTGGGGGCGTCAGCATGAGGCGATGAAGAGCATCGCAGGCTCTTTCTCGGATATGCAATCGATGTCTGGAGAGGACGGCTCAAGCCGTAAAGTAAGTGGCGGGAGTGACGGGGCTCGAACCCGCGACCTCCGGCGTGACAGGCCGGCGCTCTAACCAACTGAGCTACACCCCCCGAAGCGGCCGCCGCAGAAGCGATCAGCGCGTCGAGTGGCCGGGTGATACGGCGCCCCTCACATCAAGTCAAGCGAGGCTACCGCCTTTTCATGAAGGCTGTGCAAAAGCCCCTGTGGATGGCGTTGCGCCCTCACCCCGTCCTGCGATGTCCCAGGCCTTCCAGTCATTGGATTTTGGTCTGCATAATCCGTCACTCGCAAGCCTTTGCGGGGAGGCCACGGAAGACGATGTGCGATCCCAGGGCTGGGGTGCGAAAGGGGGCGAGCAGGAGGCCCGTGCTGAGAATCGTGAGGTGCGGATGATTGCCAGAGACAGGGGAAGGCGAGATGCGCAGGTGGAGCTGCCTTCCGCTTTGCAAAAAGCGGCAGCGCGTGTGTGCGCACGCCAAAGGAGCCAGAGCTCGACACGGCTGAGCGGCTCGTGTCTTAAAAGTCACGCAAGGGATGTGGTGCGCCAGATGGCGTCTAAGGCACGCTCGCGCGATACGGCGCTTGGAGCGTCCTGACGGGAGCGATCAGAGAAAGACGCCGTTGGAGCAGAACAGGACGCCCATGCGATCCCCATCCCGCCAGCGAACCGAGACGGGCACCGACTTCATGTAGGTGTCGCCGACGATGAGGATGTTGAATTCGGCCGGAAAGCGTTCGGGCCTGGAAATCTTGATCTGGGCGCCGCCTGCCGACATGTCCACGATCTCGCAGAAGCACAGCTTCTCGCCATTGTTCATGATCCAGGCGCGCTGCGCTGTCGGGAAGCGCTTGGACTTACGCCGGTTCACCTGCTGGAACTGTGCAGCAGCCCAAGGCGAGACATGAACAATCTGACGCTGCAGCATAAGGCCCACCCTGAAAGAAGGTGCACGAGTCTCAAATGCAATGGTCGTGTGGAGCCGTTCAACACCACTTCCCTTCGCCGTGCAACAATTAATGTCAAAATGGAGCGCGTATGCGGCAGGAAATTTCCATAGTGGACGATTTATGTGCCGAAAGCTGCGCGCGGATATCGGGTCTCGCTTTGGTTGAGTTGGATATTTTTCAATATTTTTCAAATAGTTAGTCGGAAATTTGGGCTGATTTTTCGCCTCAGGTGATCCTTGTTCAAGCCCCAGTGTGGCGCGCCGCCGCACCTGCTCCATTTTGAAGCCATCTCTCCCATCTTACCGTCCGAGACGCCCTGAGCGACGTCGCAAACGGCAGGATTCGTTGGCGAAAAATGTCGCGTACAGGCAGCCGCCTCCATCATGCCGAGCGAGGGGCGGCCTATGCGAGACGGATGAAGGTTAGCCGAAGAGAGGCGTGTGCATTCAGCTGCGTGGCACAGCGTCCGCTATCGACGCCCGGCTGTTGCGAAATGAAGCGCCTCCATGTGGCCCCTCGGGCCGGGGAGCACGCCTCGCCAAGTTTTGGCGGAGGTGATCATGAGGCGGGCCCTCGAGATCGGCTACGAGCGGATGCGGGGGAAAGGGGCGGGGCGCTTGCGTTTTTCACGCGTTCGCCCCGGCGCGATCGCCCCCGCAGGCGGTCAACGCACCGGCAACGGGGTGCCGGTCCCGCCGCGTCCAACGTAGATAGCGGGCTATGGTTTCATGGTTGGAGTTATTTTTTTACCGCAAGCGGTGCTTGCCGCCCTAGTGGGTGCTGCTCGCAAACCAAAAATAGACGGCGCACAGAACCAGACTTCCCGTCAGCAGAAGGCCGATGCGTAACGCAACGCTGGGGCCAGCACGCTCGACCCGGTCCCAATCCGCCTCGTCATCACCGAGGGGATACGGCCCGTTCGGCCCTGCATCCTTCTTCGTCACGCGCGCCTGCTCCCTGCAGAACTCCATCGGTCGGCGCAGCCGGCCCGAGGCAAAGGAGCGAAAAGGCGCCAGAAAGCGTGCCTCGCCGCCAATAAGGGCCGGAATACATTACCGTAATGCCGCGGTCGTCGATTTGTTCCCAAAGTCGGCGGATTTTTCGCTGCGATGGGGCGCGCCGCGTGAAGGCGCTCGTCAGAGGCGAAACCGGCCGCTGTCTGTGCCTGAGCGGGAGGTTTATCCACCAGGATGGGTGTCTGTCGTTTTCTGAACGTATCTGCAAATAATGAATCTTAATCTCAACTCGCGTTTCAGAGATTAATATGGTGTCAAATTACCGTATTTGCGCGCGATGCGCGAAATTGGAGTGAGGGGTGCAATTTATAAAGGAGTATAATAATTTATAGTTGCATGCGAATAATACTTCTCGTGGGCGATTTTGCTATGAGGGGAGTGGTGGTTTGTTGAAAACAAGGTCGTAACAATGAAGCGTATCCTCCTCGCCGCTCTGCTCGCCACGGCAGCCGGCGCTCCGGCCATGGCGGCGGACCTAGCCGCACGCTATCCCGTGAAGGCCGTCGTCGCCCCGGTCGTACCGGTCTTCTCCTGGACCGGCTTCTATGTCGGCGGAAATCTCGGTTATGGCGGCGGCACCAACGACTATGCGTTCGGCACGCCCCTGACCTCCGTGACGGGCTCCGCCAATGCCGGTGGTTTCGTCGGCGGCGGTCAGATCGGCTACAATTATCAGTTCGCGAACAATGTGGTGCTCGGCCTTGAGACCGACATCCAGTGGACTGGCATTGAGAACAATGTCAGCGCCGCGAGCCTGAACGTCTCGACCTCTCTGGACTATTTCGGCACCGTGCGGGCGCGCCTCGGCTATGCGATTGACCGCTTCCTGCCCTACGTCACGGGCGGCTTGGCCTATGGCAAGACCAAGACGTCAGCCAATCTGGCCTATATCACCAACGACATCTTCTCCGGCTCGTCCACGAACACCGGCTGGACCGTTGGTGGCGGTGTCGAATACGCCGTCACAGGCAACTGGACGTTCAAGACCGAGTATCTCTATGTGGATCTCGGCAGCAACGACTACACGTCCTTGACGACGACGGACGCCATGAGCGTGGACAATGCCTATCACGTCGTTCGTGCGGGCCTGAACTACAAGTTCTGATGATCCGGCCGCTGCGTGCGGCCCCGCCGGTGCCTGTCCAGCGGCTGGCGCCGGCTCCTGATGAAGACCAGAAGACACTTCAGCCGCGCCGCCGGGCATGGTCCGGCAGGCGCGGTCCTTTAAGGGGAGGGGCTAGAGCATGTCCGGCTTTGATTGCTCCGCAATCCAAGCCGCAAGACATTCTCTATCAAAGAGTTGGAGTGTTTCTGTGTTTCCATGAAACACGGAAACGCTCTAGGCCTGCGCGAGCGCCGAGGGGGCCGTGTCGAACCCGGTGCAGCCGGTCAGCGCCATGGCCACCTCCAGTTCCGCGCGCAGGAGGTGCACCACATGCGCCACCCCCAGCGCCCCGGCCATCGCGAGCCCGTGGATATAGGGGCGGCCGATCAGCACCGCGGAAGCGCCGAGCGCCATCGCCTTCAATATGTCCGTGCCATGCCGGATGCCGCCGTCCACCAGTACCGGGATGCGCCGGTCTACGGCGGCCAGAACGGCCGGCAGCACTTCGATGGTGGGTGGAACGCTGTCCAGAACGCGACCGCCGTGGTTGGAGACGATCAGGCCGTCCAGTCCCTCCGCCAGCGCCCGGCTGGCGTCTTCCGGCGCCATTACGCCCTTGAGCAGGATAGGCAGGCGCGTCAGCGCACGCAGCCGTGCCACATCAGCCCACACCGGCGCTGGAGGCAGGGAGCCGCCGAACAGCGGGCTGCCGCCCAATGTGCTCGGCTGCGGCTCGGCCGCCACGAGGCCACGCAGATTGACCGCGTCTATCTCCGGTGGAAGCTGGAAGCCGGCGCGCCGGGCCTGAACGCGCAGGCTCACCGGCGCGTCCACCGTCACCACCAGCGCGCCATAGCCGGCCGCTTCCGCGCGGCGCACCAGGGCGGCGGTGAAGTCCCAGTCAGGCTGGATATAGAGCTGGAACCATTGTGGCCCCTGACTGGCGGCGCGAATGTCCTCCAGTCCCGTACTGGCATGGGTGCTCACCACCAGCGGCGTATCGGTGGCTCCGGCACCCTGCGCGACGGCGATTTCGCCGTCCGGATGAAACAGCCGGTGATAGGCCACGGGAGCCAGCAGGATGGGGTGTTCGAAGCTTGCCCCGAAAAGTCGGATGCGCGTACTCGCGCCGGAAAGATCGGCCAGCACGCGCGGTGCGAGCCGGAGGCGGTCATAGGCCTCGCGGGTCATGCGCTGGGTCAGCCCGTTGCCCGCCAATGATGCCAGATAGGCCCAATAGGGTTCCGATATCCGTTCCCGCGCCAGCCGTTCGTAGTCGGCGAGATCATAGGCGTCGGGCAGGGTGATCGGCATGGGTTGTCTCGGGCACGCGGGTATTTAGTTGCTGGGACGGGATTTGAACCTGCGCAAGCGCCTCTGCTCAGGCGGTCCGCGGATGCACCGGGCGCGGCTTGCCGGCTTCGTCGAGGGCGACCATGACGAACGTGGCCTCCGTCACCTTCTCGCGTCGGGAGGTGAGGGCGCGGCGGGCGAAGGCCTGCACATCGAGTGTCATGGAGGTGCGGCCCACCTTCACCACATTGATGTAGATGCACAGCGTGTCGCCGACCTTCACCGGGAGGCGGAAGTTGATCTCCTTCACACCCGCCGTGACCACGCGGCCCATGGCAACCTCGGTAGCGCGCATGCCGGCGGCAAGATCCATCTGCGCCATCACCCAGCCGCCGAAGATGTCGCCTGCGGGATTGGCATCAGCCGGCATGGCGAGGGTACGCAGGGTCAGGTCGCCGGTGGGCTCAGCGGCATCGGAAGGGGAGTTGGACATCGGGACGGGGCTCCGGGCGGGAGGGGAAACGGTTCCCGCTTGGTAGGCCCGTCATGCGCGGGGAGGCAAGCCGCAATGACGCCACGCCATGCTGCGCGGCGCCTGTCCGGCCCGGATCGCTTGTCGTAATCCCCGTCGCAGAAGCGCACCCGCTTCCGAGGAAACACTCTAGGCCATGTCCGCGAACTGGGTGTCGTGCAGCCGTCGGTAGAGCCCGCCCTCCAGCGCCACCAGTTCGCCGTGCCGGCCCTGCTCGGCCACGCCCTGCGGCCCCACCACGATGATGTGATCGGCATTGCGGATGGTGGACAGGCGGTGGGCGATAGTGAGCGTGGTGCGTCCTTCCGAAAGCGCCGCCAGCGACTGGCGGATCTCCAGTTCGGTTTCCGTATCCAGCGCCGAAGTGGCCTCGTCGAGGATCAGGATGGGCGGATCCTTCAGGAAGATGCGGGCGATGGCCACACGCTGCTTCTGTCCGCCCGAGAGCTTCACGCCTCGTTCGCCAACGACGGTGTCGAGCCCGGCCGGCAAGGCGGCGATCAGCGAGTCGAGGCGCGCCCGGCGGGCGGCTTCCAGAATGTCCTCGTCCGAAGCTCCGAGGCGGCCATAGGCGATGTTCTCGCGCAACGTGCCGGCGAACAGGAACACGTCCTGCTGCACGATGCCGATATGGGCGCGCAGCGAGGACAGGGTAAAGTCGCGGATATCGGTGCCGTCGATGGTGATGCGCCCGCCCGTGGGCTCGTAGAAGCGCGGCAGCAGCGAGCAGAGCGTGGTCTTGCCTGCCCCCGAGGGGCCGACGAAGGCCACCGTCTCGCCCGCCTTGATGGTGAGCGAGAGGTCGTTCAGCACCAGCTTCTCGGAGCCGTAGCCGAAGCTCACATTCTCATAGCGGATGGCGTCCTTGAAGCCGGTGAGCGGCTTGGCGTTCGGACGGTCGGCGATGTCAGGCTCGTTGGCGAGCAGTTCCAGATAGCGGCGGAAGCCGGCGACGCCCTTGGGGTAGATCTCCAGCACCGCATTGATCTTCTCGATCGGCCGGAAGAACACACCCACCAGCAGCAGGAAGGAGACGAACCCGCCATTGGTCAGTTCGCCCCGGATCACGAAATAGGTGCCGGCGATCATGACCAGCACCTGCGTCAGGCGCATGCCGAGATAGCTCAGCGTCATGTTGGCGGCCATGATGCGGTAGGCGGCCAGCTTGGTGGTGCGATAGCTTTCGTTGTCCTTGGCGAACAGCGCCTTCTCGTGTGCCTCGTTGGCGAAGGCCTGCACCACGCGGATGCCGCCCACATTCTCCTCGATACGGGCGTTGAAATCGCCCACGCGACCGAAGAGGGCGCGGAAATTCTCCGTCATGCGGCCCGAATAATGCGAGCCGAACCAGGCCACCAGGGGCACCACGCAGCCGGTGATCAGCGCCAGATGAATGTTCACCGTCGCCATCAGGATGAAGGCGCCGATGAAGGTCATGATGGCGATGAACAGGTCTTCCGGGCCGTGATGGGCGACTTCGCCCACCTCTTCCAGATCCTTGGTGATGCGGGCGACGAGGCGGCCGGTCTTCTGGTTGTCGAAGAAGCGGAAGGACAGCTTCTGGAGATGGTCGAATGCGCGTCGGCGCATGTCTGTCTCCATGTTGATGCCCAGCATGTGACCCCAGTATGTGACCACCGCCATGAGGCCGGCATTCAGCACATAGATGCCCACCAGGGCGGCGGCGGCGGCGGCGATCAGCCCCCACTGCTGGCCGGGCAGCAACTGGTCCACGAATAGCTTCACCGCCATCGGGAAGCCGAGTTCCAGCAGGCCCGAGACCACCGCGCAGGTGAAGTCGAGCACGAACAGGCCCTTGTAGGGCCGGTAATAGGCGAAGAAGGCACGCAGCAAAGACATGGACCTATCCTAGAGCCGGCGCGCCCGTCGCTGCCTGCGGAAGGCAGGGCGCCGGGCGCGTCGGTGGCACGCGGGTCGTGCGCGAAACATCAGTCACCGAGATCGACACCCTGATAGCCCCGCCGCCAGTAGGCGACAATGGAGCGGCGCTTTTTGGGAATGTCGAGCGTGTTGGCATGGGCGCGCAGGGCGCGGGCGGCGGACTGCTCACAGCCGACCCAGATGTAGGGATCGGCGGCATCCTCCGGCAGGGACACGGCTTTCACCGCATCCTCCAGCAGCGTGGTGGTGCCGGCCTCGGCGTCCTTGCGGTGGAGCCACTTCAGGTCCACCCGCGCGCGGCTGGGCAGGTGCTGCTCCTCGGCGGCATCAGCCACCTCGATGCGCACCACGGCCCGCGCCGTCGCCGGCATGATCTCCAGCCAGCGGGCGATGGCGGGCAAAGCCGTCTCGTCGCCCGCCATGAGATAGAAATCCGCATCCGGCAGACCGCCGCCGCCAGGCCCCATGAGGGCTGCGGGCAGGTCGGCGTCCGCCGCCAGCGCCCAGTCGGAACCGGGTGCGCCCGGATGCACCACGATGTCGATGGCCGCCTCGCCCTTCGCCACGTCCACGGAGCGGAGCGTGTAGACACGGGGGGTGAGCGCATCCTCGCCCTTGGGCCACTCCACCCGGCCGTCCGGACGCGGCGTGGGCCAGCGTGGGGTGCGGTCCTTCGGCGGGATCAGCAGGCGTACGTGAATGCTCTCGGCGGCAAGGCCGGATACGTCGCCGCTGAAGATCACCCGCCGCATGCGCGGGGTGATCTGGTACGCATCCTTGACGTGCAGTTCGTGCAGATAGGGCAGGCGGGTTTCCGCCATGCCGTCGCCCTGCCAGATGAAGTCCGGCGGTGTCGCGCCGGCGAAGGCGGCCAGATGCTCCGACAGGACCATCTTGGAGACGGAGAGGGCTGCGGCGGTGGGGCATTCCACCCGGAAGCGCAGGCGGGTGGCTTCGGCAAACATCTCCGCCCGGCCGAAGGTCGTGGTGATGGTGGCCCGGCCCGTGTCGCGCGTTACCGTGCCGTGGGTCTCGAAATGCTCGGCGAGCTTTTCCAGCATGCCGTACGGATCGGGGAGAGGCACCAGCGCATCGGCGCAGAGAAGGGCGGGTTCAGCCATGGGTCATGCACCTTTGGCAGGGCCGCGTCGCAGCAGCCAGACGAGATACGGG
Source organism: Azorhizobium oxalatiphilum (assembly GCF_014635325.1). Classification (GTDB taxonomy): domain Bacteria; phylum Pseudomonadota; class Alphaproteobacteria; order Rhizobiales; family Xanthobacteraceae; genus Azorhizobium; species Azorhizobium oxalatiphilum. Next base: position 1,655,925 of record NZ_BMCT01000001.1, read on the forward strand.
CCGCCCACCAGCGCCGCGAACAGGCCGACGGGGATCTGGTAGGGGAAGGCCACCATGCGCCCGAGCCAGTCCGCCAGCACCATCAGCGTGGCGCTGATGCAAGCGGCTGCGATCATCTGATAGGACCCGCGCGAGAAGCCGGCAAGCCGCGCAAGGTGCGGTCCGATCAACCCCACGAGACTGAGCGGCCCGACGAAGTAGGTGGCCACCGCCGTCATCAGCGCCGCCACCGTGGCGACGATCATCCGGGTGCGGGATACCGGCAGGCCGAGGCCGCGCACCATGGGGGCGCCGAGCGGCAGGATGTCCAGCCAGCGTCCCAGCAGCAGAACCGGTCCGATCAGGATCACCGCCGCGCCGAGAGCGATCAGTCCTTCGAAGCCGGTCACTCGATCCGTGGAGCCGGACATCCAGCCCAGCAACCGGATGGCGCGCCCGTCGCCCGGTGCCAGCACGGCGGCGAGGATGGCAAGGCCGGTGGCGCCCAGTGCGACGCCACCCAGCAGCATGCGTTCCGGACCGAAGCCGCTGGCAGCGGAGAAGGTGAGGATGATCACCAGTGCCACCAGCGAACCGATGGCGCAGGCGGTCATCATCAGCGCCAGGGATGGGGTGAGGGTGAACAGCAGCACCACGGCGAAGCCGACGCCGGCGCCCGCACTCACACCCAGCACTTCGGGGCCGGCCAGGGGATTTCCGGTCATGCGCTGCATGAGCGTGCCGGAGGCGCCGAGCAGGGCGCCGGCGGCGATCGCCGCCGCCACCCGCGGACCACGGAAGGGGAATATGTCCTCGAACATCTGGCCAGTGACCAGGGTCCAGCCGTCAAAGGATCGGCCGATGAACAGTGCCATCAGACCTGCGGTGGCGAGCAGCAGCGTGAGTAGCAGGAAGCCTCGCCCCGGTCGCGCGAGGCGGCGAGCCACTGGCCCCTGTGCGCCGGGCCGCTCGGCGACCGAGAGGCGTGGCAGCAGCCAGATCAGCAGCGGGCCGCCCAGCAGCCCGGCGGCGGCGCCGGTGGGGATGAGGTCCGAACCGCCCATGGCGGTGAGCTGCACCAGCCCGTCGGTGAACCACAGCAGCAGCGCGCCGAGGCAGGGGGCGACGATGAGCATCTCGCGGGGCGAGCGCACGCCGCCGAGACGGGCGAAGGCGGGCGCGGCAAGGCCGATGAAGCCGATGACGCCCACTTCCGCCGTTACGCTGGCAGCGAGCCATACGGCCACGCCGATCACCAGCACGCGGGCGCCATTCACCGCCATGCCGAGGCTCTTGGCGCTGGCATCGTCCAGCGCCAGCACGGTAAGCGGGCGCAGCAGGATGGCGCTGGCGGCAATGCCGAGTACGAGGCGCCAGCTCAGCGTGATCGCCCCGTCCCAGCTCTGCTGATGGAGCGAGCCGGCGCCCCAGACGAACAGCGACATGACATATTCGCCATGGCTCAGCACAAGGGCGGAGGACAGGGCGGCGGCCACCAGCGACAGCGTCATGCCCGACAGCGCCACGGTCACGGGTTCGAGGCCTCGCTTCCAGCCCAGTGCAAGCACGATGAACACCGCCGCGAGCCCGCCAACCAACGCCACCAACTCGCGCGGCAGATCGCCCAGCACCGACGCGTAGATGACCGAGATGGTCAAGGCGAGCTGGGCGCCGGAGGCGATGCCGAGCGTGGAGGGATCGGCAATGGGGTTGCGCAGCACCCGCTGCAGCAGCGCACCGGACAGGCCGAGCGCCCCACCTGCCAGCAGGGCGACGGCGGCGCGCGGAATGAGGCTCTGCCAGAGCACCACCTGATCCAGCATGCGGGCGGTGGCGGCATCGCCGGGGATGGGCTGGCGGAAGGCGATCGCGGCCGCGAACAGCAGCGCGGCCAGCGTGCCGATGACGGCCCACAGGAGCGGCGGGGTGCGCAGATGGCGCTGGCGCGAGGCGATGTCAGCCACGGGCGGTGGCCCTTCCGGCAAAGGGGGCGGCCTCGGCGAGCAGGCGTGCGAAGCGCAGACCGGCCGGCAGGGCGCCGAAGGGATCTATGGGAGCGAGCACGGCCACACGGCCGGCCCGCACATTGGGCAGCGCGTGCCAGAAAGCGCTTTCCGCCATCATGCGGCGGGTCGCCGGTGGCATGGGCCCGATCACCACGATGATGGCATCCGGCATCTGTGCAAGCGTCTCCAGCCCAAGCGGGGCGGCGGCCGCGTAACGGGTCGTGCCCGTCCAGGCGTTGGCGAGGCCGATACGCTCCAGCACCTCGCCGAACATGCTGTCCGGGCCGAATACGCGGAAGTGGCGGGCATCGCCCAGATTGATCACCAGCACGGGGCGTCCGTCGTGGCCTGCGAGGCGTGCCTTGAAGGCTTCCAGCCGGGCGCGCGCATCGGCGACCAGCGCCTGCGCGGCAGCGCTGCGACCGAGGCGGGCGCCCAGGGTGAGCGCGGCTTGCTCCGAATTGGCATAGGGCTTCGCACCTCGCCCATAGATGGAGAAATTCTCCACCGGGGCGATCTTGCGCAGGATGGGATCAGACCAGGAGGTGTAGTTGGAGCCGAAGATCAGGTCCGGTTCCAGGAGCCGGAGGGCTTCGTAATTGGGTGTGCCGCGCAGGCCGAGATCGGCCACGGAGGCGGGCACTTCCGGTTCCACCACAACCTGCCTGTAGAGCACCAGCTCAGCACCGGCGACGGGTGTCACGCCGAGGGCGAGCAGCGTCTCCAGCAGTGCCCAGTCGAGGGTGGCGACACGCAATTCGGGCGTGGCCGCGCGGGCATTGGATATGGAGGCTGCGGGCAGCAATGCGGAGGCGGCAAGGCCGGCCATGAGGCGGCGGCGGGACAGGGTCACGGCAGGTCTTCCAAAGCTACGCCCACCCCCTGGAACGCAAGAGTGCCGCCCGTGGGCGGCACCTTCCGGGCGAGCCGCTGCATGAGCGTGCTCTTGCCCGATCTGTCATGGCCCACAAGACCATGGGTCCGCGCCGGCCGGAGGTGAGTGGCGAGCGGTGCGGGGATGTCATGTCCCCGCACCACGCGCGCCTCCGGATTTCGGCGCGGCGCACTCACCACTTGTAGCTGACCTTGCCGGTGACGGTGCGGCCATCGCCCCAGAAGCAGCCGAAGCTGCCGCAGGTGGCGACATAGCGGTCGTCCGCGATGTTGTTGACGTTGAGCTGCGCCTTCCACGAGCCCACCTCGTAGTGGAGCGCGGCGTCGAACAGGGTGTTGGAGGGCAGCAGATTGGCGTTGGTGTCGAGGTCGTAGCGCTCGCCCACATAGCGAACGCCGCCGCCGACGCCGAAGCCCTTCAGCGGGCCGTTCTGCCACGTATAGTCGAGCCACAGGTTGGCGGCGTTCTCGGGCACGTTGGCCGGGCGGTTGCCGGCATTGTCGCCCTGTGTGATCTCGGCATTCATGTAGGTGTAGTTGGCGAGCAGCTTCAGGCCTTCCACGAGGCTCACGGTGGCCGAGAGCTCCACGCCCTTTACGTTGACCTCACCGTTCTGCACGGTCTGACTGATGCCGCCGACCAACGCGCTGGACGACACGTTGGTCTGGGTCAGGTCGTAGACCGCAGCCGTGAAGAAGCCGTTCCAGCCCACCGGCTGGTACTTCACGCCGGCTTCCCACTGCTCACCCTTCGAAGGCTGGAAGGCGCCACCGCCAAGCTGCACCGGCATGTTGCCGATCACGGGCTCGAACGAAGTCGAGTAGCTGACGTAGGGCGCGATGCCGTTCTCGAACAGATAGGTCAGGCCGACGCGATAGGTGGTGGCGTCGTCGTCCTGGTCCTGATCGGTATTGCCGAAGTTCGTGACCTGCGTGGACTGGATGCTGGCCCAGTCATGGCGCACGCCGAGGGTCAGCAACCAGTTCTGCAAGCGGATCTGGTCCTGCGCATAGAGGCCGAGCTGGCTCAGAGTGCCGTCCACCTTCGAGGCGTACCAGACGGTGTTCGGGATGTACTGACCGTACACCGGCGCGAAAATATTGATGTCCGGCGCGGTGCCGAAGGACGTGTAGGTGTTGGTGTCGTGCTGACGATAGTCGAGGCCGACCAGCACCTCATGGCTCAGCGCCCCTGTGCTGAACTTGCCCTCGAGCTGGTTGTCGATGGTGAAGGTGCCGAGGTTCTCAGTGGTTTCCTGCGTGCCGCGCGCAGCTACCAGCGGATTGGTGGTGGACAGGCCGCTATAGTAAAGCGAGCCGTAGTCGTAGTTCAGGCTGAGGTAGCGCGCGTTCTGACGGAAGGTGATGTTGTTGTCGAACGTGTGGCTGAACTCATAGCCGATGGTCGACAGGGTGCGGCTGGCATAGTTGAAGTCGGGATCGCCCAGATAGGTGCTGCGCGAGGCCCGCAGGCCGTTCAGCGACTGCAGCGTGTACTGGTTCGGCAGGCCGACCGTGTTGTCGGGTGTATCGTACTGCACCATCGCGAGAACGGTCAGTTCCGTCGCGCCGTCCGGCCGGAAGGTGATGGACGGGGCGAACAGGTAGCGGTCGTCGTTCACATAATCGGTCTGGGTGTCCGCCAGACGGCCGAGGCCGGTGAGGCGGTAGGACACCTTGTTGTCCGGACCGATGACGCCGCCGATGTCGAAGCTCGCCGTATAACGGTCGAAGGTGGCCGCCTCCAGGTTGAACTCGCCGAAGTTCGTGAAGGTGGGGCGCTTGGAGACGAGGTTGATCAGGCCGCCCGGATTGCCCTGGCCGTACAGCACGGAGGAGGGGCCGCGCAGCACGTCGATGCGCTCCAGCGCATACGGGTCGATGGATGTCATGCCCTGGTCGCGGATCAGCTTCAGCCCGTTCAGATACTGGCTGTTCTGGGCGTTGAAGCCGCGAATGATGGGCGAATCGAAGCGCGGGTCGTTGCCATAGGGCGAGGAGACGACGCCCACCGAGTAATCGAGCGCCTGCCCGATGTTCTCGACCGCGCGGTCTTCCATCTGGTCACGGGTGATGACGGAGATGGACTGCGGCACTTCCACCAGCGGGGTCGCGGTCTTGGTGCCGGTCAGGGTCTGGCGGGCCACATAGCCGACCACCGGGCCGGTCGGGCTGTCGTTCTGGCCCTCGACGTTCACCGTATCCAGGATAACCAGCGAGGAGTCCGCCGCCTGCTGGGCGTGGGCAAGGCCCGACAGCAGGCAGGGGCCGGCGACGCCGACCAGGAGAAGGGAACGAAGAGACCAGTTATGCCGCATCTGCCGCCTGCCGAAGGTGCTCGACCCCATCGCACTTCAGAAGTTTTCAAAAGTAACTCTGGGCCTTGGGGTCAATAGGTTTGATAAACGGCTCATAACAACCGATGTCCAGTCTTGATTGTCATTTCCTGTTGTGGGTAGAACTCTCTTGCTTTGTCGTGACGCACCGGGGGGTGACGGCAAGTCCTTGAACCTGCTGGTTTATAGCTTTTACAAACTGCGCTGTTCTCGGGGATACCTTGAGCTGAGGAACCGGGCATGACGTTCCAACCCCGCATGACCTCCCGACGGGAGGGCATCACGCTGCTGGAGGACCTGCGCTGGCGGCGCTGGAATGGCGCGGTGGCGGACGTGTGGCATGCGGCCTGCTCGGCGGGGGCGAGGGGGGAGTATCTTTCCAAGGATCCCCGCCTGTTCGTCGTGCTGGAGCGCAACGGTCCGTGCTCGGATCTCAAGCTCAGCCCAAACGCCACCGAGGTGGTGAGCGGCCGACAGGAGTTCCAGCTCAGCTACATTCCTGCCGACATGCCCTTGTGGTCACGGACCGACGAGGACATGACCATTCGGCATCTCGACATTCATTTCGATGTGTCCACGCTTGCCGTGCGGCTGGGCGAGGAACTGGACGCCGAGCGTCTCGCAACGCCTCGCCTGCGCTTCAGCGACGAGCGCATCATGAGCCTCGCGCGCATGATCGCCGCCGAGTGCATGGATCCGGATTCTCACCATGAGCTGTATGGCGACGGCCTGATGGTGGCGCTGTTCATCGACCTGATGCAGCTCGGCCGCACCCCGCCGCGCAAGCGCGGCGCGCTGGCGCCCTGGCAGCTCAAGCGGGTGACGGACTTCATCGAGGCCAACTGCCTGCGCAACATCCGCCTGCAGGAACTGGCCGAGCTGGTGGAGCTGTCGCAATCCTATTTCAGCCACGCCTTCAAGGCCGCCACCGGCCTTGCGCCGTTTCAGTGGCACCAGCAGGTGCGCCTGAAGAAGGTGCGCGAGATGCTGGCCAACGACGGCATGACCCTGACCGAGATTGCGGACGCCGCCGGTTTTGCCGATCAGGCGCACCTGACCCGCGTGTTCCGCCGCGCCCTCGGCCAGACCCCCGGCGCATGGCGGCGGGCGCGGGCATCCTGAGCGGCGGTTTCCAGCGATCCTGAATGCGAAAGGGCCGGAACGCGGGTGCGCTCCGGCCCTTTGCGTATGGAACGGAAAGTTGCTTCAGGCGGGCTTCAGATGCACGCCGAGGCGGCCGGCCAGATCCTGCACATACTGCCATGCCGTACGGCCTGAGCGGGCGCCGCGCGTGGTCGCCCATTCCAGCGCCTGCGGTCGCCACACGTCCTCTGTGACCGGGATGGCGTGGTGGGCCACATAGCCTTCCACCATGGCCAGATACTCATCCTGGCTGCACTTGTGGAAGCCGAGCCATAGGCCAAAACGGTCGGAGAGCGAAACCTTCTCCTCCACCGCCTCGCCGGGATTGATGGCGGTGGAGCGCTCATTCTCCATCATGTCGCGCGGCAGCAGGTGGCGGCGGTTGGAGGTGGCGTAGAAGATCACATTATCCGGGCGTCCCTCGATGCCACCTTCCAGCACCGCCTTCAGCGACTTGTAGGAGGTGTCGTCGGAATCGAACGAGAGATCGTCGCAGAAGACGATGAAGCGGTGATGTGAATTGCGCGCCTGCGCCATCAGGGCGGGCAGGGTCTCGATGTCCTCGCGGTGGATCTCCACCAGCTTCACGCGCGGCCCCCCGGCGGGGAGATGGAGATTGACATGCGCGTGGGCCGCCTTGACCAGCGAGCTCTTGCCCATGCCGCGCGCACCCCACAGCAGCGCATTGTTGGCGGACAGGCCACGGGCGAAGCGCGTGGTGTTCTCGACCAATTGATCGCGCACCCGGTCGATGCCCTGCAGCAGGTCCATATCCACGCGGTTAACGCGCGGCACCGGCTCAAAGCGGGAGGGCTCGGTGGCCCAGACGAAGGCGTCCGCCGCCTCGAAATCCGCTGCGACGGTGGCGGGCGGCGCGGCGCGCTCCAGCGCGTCGGCGATGCGCGCGAGCAGGCTGGTGAGGGCAGTCAGGTCGGTCGTGCTCGGTTCTTGCGGCATTTGCTTCTCCCTGAGGCGGGGGATACGGCGCATGGCGCGCTACGGCAAGCCGTTCTGGCGGCAGGTGGATTTCGCAAGGCATGCGCGGTGCGCAGGAGACGATCGGATGCACATGGTAAATGTCGGGAGGTGCCATGGGGTTGTTGCACTGCGACAAGAATTTCGTAACCTGCGCGCGTGCAGATAGATCCGGGCTGGGTCGAGACCGGGTGGACCGCTGGGGTGGTCCACCACCGCTGATGAAGCGCATCAACGGAGCACCGAAATGCGACCGAACTCTCCTGCCGCAAGGGCATCCGGTTTTGCCGCCGGTATTGCGGTTCTGGCGTTCGCCGCGGGCGCGGCACACGCCGAAGACGTGAAGACCACCGTGACGCGGGACGTGAACACAGACGGCTCGTCTGCGGTCTATGTCTCAAGCTCGCCCATGTGGCTTGAGGGGGCCTCCTTCGGCTTTGACCTGTCCATGGCGGCCAGTACGGTGGCGACCTTCCAGCCCACGCGTACGCTGCCGTGGGATGTCACCGACACATCCAATGCCGCAGCTTGGGCCAAGGTGAGCCTGCCGACGGATTCGCTCTGGATGCCCTGGCAGCAGACCACGTTCGAGATGCGGGTGGATCCCTCCCAGAACGAGGGCAAGTTCGGCACCACCTTCTCGCGCGACATGCAGCTCAACCGCTACATGACGGCGAGCGTGAACGACAGCTATGCGGTGATCCACACCACCGATACCGCAGGCGGCTGGGAGATCGGCAAGTCGGTGAGCCTGAAGCTGCTGGACACCGGCACCACCTTCTCCATCGGTGCCACCAACAGCAGCACGGATCGCCTGTGGCTGCCCACCGCCACCGCCGAGCAGAAGCTGTTCGGCCCGCTCAACGTCACCACCTCGGTGGCGGATACGGGTAGCGAAATCACCAAGAGCATCACCGCCGGATATAAATACAGCTGGTGATGCTCAGCCGCTGATGATCGCCACCAGGAAGCGCAGGGCGACCAGCAGCAGGAACAGCCCGAAGCCGATTTCCAGCGCCCGCCGCGGCAAGGCGTGCGCGAAGCGCGCGCCCAAGGGGGCTGCGAGCGCACTCACCGGGGCCATGCACAGAAAGCCCAGCACCGACACATAGCCCAGCGAGAGAGGCGGCAGGTCGCCGAGGTGCGGCCAGCCGGCCACCGCATAGCCGATGACGCCGGGCACCGGGATCAGCATGCCGAGGCTGGCGGAGGTCGCCACCGCCGCATGGATGGGAACGCCATAGAGGGTGAGCAGGATGGTGGCGAGCGCGCCGCCGGCCACTCCGATCATGGACGCCACCATGCCGATGATGAAGCCGGAAACACGCATCATCGCCTTCCCCGGCAAGCCCTCGCCGATGCGCCACTGCGTCTTTCCGGCAAGGCTCTTGGCGGCGAGGAGGAAGGCCACCGCGATGAACACGCCCTGCAACACCTCGCCCGGAACCACGCCGGCCAGCGCGCTGCCAGCAATTACGCCCAGCACCGCCGGCACGGCCCACACTTTCAGCAAGCCGGGGATCACCAGCCCACGTGCCTTGTGGGCCTGATAGGAGCGCCAGGAGGTGGGGATGATGATGGCCAACGAGGTGCCGATGCATAGTTGCATGCGCACGTCGTCCGCTACGCCGAGGACGCGGAACACCTCATAGAGCACCGGCACGATAACCCCACCGCCGCCAACACCGAGCAGGCCGGCGAGGATGCCGGTGGCGATGCCGCCGACAATCAGTGCCAGGACGAGGGGGGCGATTTCAGACCAGGGGATGGAAGCGAGCATGACGACTCGGAAAAGGCGGGTGCGGAAGCTGCCATGTGTCGTCTTACGGAACGGCTTGTCCAGACGAATGGCACGCAACGCAGGACGGCGCCGGGCACAGACCCGGCGCCGTCTCGTCGGTCACAGGTGAGCGCGCAGGCTCACAAGGAAGGTGCGGCCCTGCCCGGTATCCCCGGAGAAGCCCGTGGGGGCGATGGACAGGGCGGGCGTGTAGGCCTCATTGAGCAGGTTGGTGGCGTCGACGCGCAGGGTCAGCACGTCGGTGAGCGCGTAGCTGCCGAACAGGTCCACGATGCTGTAGCTGTCGGACGGCGTTGAGCTGATGACGCCGGTGAAGTTCGAGCCGTAGGCGATCGCCTGACCTTCCGAGATGTAGGAATAGCGGGCGCCGAGCACCAGCTTCTCGTCGAAGAGCCGCACGCCGCCGGAGAAGGTGAAGATGTCGTCCGGCAGATACTGGTTGGCACCGAAGCCCTGAGTCTGGGCCGGCAGATCGTTGTCATTGTGGGTGTAGCTCATGTCGGCGAACACCTTGCCGGCGTCATAGCTTGCCTGCATCTCCACGCCGCTGACATTCGAGGTGCCGGCCACGTTGCAGAAGTAGTATTGCGTGCTGCGGCAGGTGACGATGTAGTTCTCGATGTCGTTGGTGAAATAATCCACCTTCAGGCGCACCTTGTCGCCGGCGACGATCACGCTGTCCTTGCGGATGTTCAGGCCAAATTCCCAACCCTTGGAGACTTCCGGCTCCAGATAGGGATTGGCGGAATAGGACACGCTGCTGCCCGGATGCTCACCACCCACCATAGTCTCTGAGGCGGTCGGCGCGCGCATGGTCTCGGCATAGGTCACATAAGGCTGCAGCCAGTCGAGCGGATTGACAGCCAGCGTGATCTTGGGATCGAAGCGACCTTCGTTCCGGTCCACGGTCCAGTAGCCGATGGGGACCGCGCCGCCGCTCGTATTCTCATAGCCGGAGCCGTTGAGTGTGAAGAAGTCGTAGCGCAGGCCGGCGATGAGATCGACCATGCCGTAAGTGAAGGTGGTCTCGGAGAAGACGCCGCCGATAGAGCTGGTGCCCGACGGATTCACGCCGCCGTAAGAGGAGGGCGTTACCGTGTTGTAGGCGTCCACGTCGTCATGGAAATATTCGAGCCCGTAGGTGGACTTCACCGCCACCTGCCCCAGCAGCAGCTTGGAGGTGTTGGACGTGTCAAAGCCCCAGCCCTTGTCCTCGATAACGCGCCCGCGATAGGACGAGATGGTCGAAGATGAGGTGCCATACTTCATCTTGGTGGCATTGTAATAGGCGTTCAGCTTGAAATCGACGAGGTCGTTGCCGGGATCATAGCTGTAATTGGCGGTCAGCGTGTCGTTGATGACATTCTGGGCGGCCGAGTTGGCATAGAAGAAGTTATTGTAGAAGACGCCGCCGAGCTTCAGACGTGACGTGTCCGTGAGCTTGATGTCGGTCTTCACGAGCCCGGAGGTCAGCTCCTGGCTGGTGTAGGGGACGGTGACATCGTCGCCATTCTTGTAATTGCCGCTGTCGCGTGTGGCGATGGCGGCACCGAGGGCGAAGCGGTCGTTCACGCGCGCCGCGCCCGCGAACATTTCCTGCCAGCCAACACCGTTGCTGCCCCAGCGGATGTTGGCCATGGCGCCGTAGGACTTGCCGGGCTTGATGATGTCGTCGATGCCCAGCGTGCGCATGTTCACCGCGCCCGCCAGCGCGCCCGCGCCGCCGGCCGTGCTCACCGCGCCGCGGGCGACGTCCACGCCGGCGAGCAGTTGATCATCCACATAGGTGAAGCCGCCGGCCTCATGGCCGACGAAGCGGAAGTTCTGCCGCACGCCGTCGATCATCATGTTGACGCGGTCCATGCCCTGGAAGCCGCGGATGTTGACGGCGACGCCCGGGTTGGAGGTGCTCTGCTCGGTGAAGGTGCCGGGCACGCTGCGCAGCACGCTGTCGAGGCGAGTGGAATCGCTGGGGCTGTTCAGAAGATCAACGCTGCTGACGGCGGCAGGCGTCTGATAGGGATCGCCGACGAGGACGTTGCCGCCCTCACTGACCGTGACGGTGGGAAGGACCACGGGAGCATTCGCAGTCGCCGTGCCGGCGCTGGTGGATGCGGTGGTCTGGCCGGATGCGGCCCGCGTGTTGGTGGTCTGCTGCGCCAGCGCCGGTCCGGCGACGAGTAGGGGCAATAGTGAGATGCCGATCATCAATGAGCCGTTGATCATCGGAAGAGCGCGGCAAGCGGATGCCGTTTGTGAAGTGCGGGCCATGTCAGTTCCCGAAAGCAGAAGAGGACAGTCACCGGCCATGCAGCCAGTGTTGTATTGGAGGTGACGATTCCGCCACCCGAAATCAGTCTCTCTTCTGATAGATATTGGCAGATTGCAGTGTCAAACGGTCGTAAATAAGAAGTAATCCAATGCGCGTGAGCGGAAATATGAGATTTAAATAAATTAAAAAATACGAATCGTGTGATGTGAGTGCGTTTCGCTTGCTTCCCCGGCGGCATGTTTTTCTGAATGTTGCTGGGGTGGAGGTGGTTTGATCGAGCGCATGCGATGATGTTTCGAATGTGTGTGGCCGACAGGACACGGCGCATGCATGCGCCGGTTGCAGGAAGGCCTCCCTGCATGCGCCGCAAAAAATGAGAAGAATCGGAGTGCGGGCGGACTCAGCCGTCGGTGCCGGTGCGCGCATCCTCTGCGGAGGACTGCGGCCGGCGGATGGCCGCGACAGCCTTGCGCAGCACTTCGAGGCCCGCACCCGGCACCAGCGCTTCGGTGGCAAGCGTGCGGCGATAGGTGCGCGCGCCCGGCCGCCCGCCGAACAGGCCAAGCATGTGGCGGGTAATGTCGTGCAGCCGACCGCCCGCCTGCAGATGCGCGGCGACATAAGGCTCGAAAGCTTCCACCGCAGCAAAGGCATCCGCATGGGGTGCAGCGTCGCCATGTACACGCGCGTCCACCTCCAGCAGGAGGTCCGGATCCTGATAGGCGGCGCGACCCAGCATCACGCCATCGAGCGGGCCGCTCTCGCGCAGGGCGTCGTCCAGCGTGGCGAGGCCGCCGTTCAGCTCGATGGGGACGTGGCTCAGGCGGGCCTTCAGTCGCCGCACGCGGTCATAGTCCAGCGGCGGTATCTCGCGATTTTCCTTGGGTGAGAGACCCTTCAGCCATGCCTTGCGGGCGTGGACGATGAGCCGGTCGCAGCCTTCCGACAGAACCTGATCGGCGAGGGCGTCGAGAGCTTCCTCGATGTCCTGCTCGTCCACACCGATACGGCACTTCACCGTGATCGGGATGGCAACCGCAGTCTTCATGGCGGCGACGCAAACCGCCACGAGCGCAGGATCGCGCATGAGGCAGGCACCGAAATTGCCGCCCTTCACCCGGTCGGAGGGGCAGCCCACGTTGAGATTGATCTCGTCATAGCCGAAATCGACGCAGATGCGGGCGGCCTCCGCCAGCAGCTTCGGATCGCTGCCCCCGAGCTGGACGATGACAGGATGTTCCGGCTCGGAGAAACCGAGCAGTCGCTGACGGTCGCCATGGATGATGGCAGGCGCCGTGACCATCTCCGTATAAAGCCAGGCCCGGCGCGACAATGTGCGATGGAAGGCGCGGCAGTGCCGATCTGTCCATTCCATCATGGGGGCGACGGAGAAGCGGAAAGTGCCTGAAATGCTTGCGCTGGTGGTGTTTCGGCTCACGATAGGGTTGGTCAAGGCTGTACTTTTTCCTGCGGTTTTCCGCCATTTCAGCCTGTTTCATTGCTCCGAGTACAGCAATGCTGTACTCGTGAAGCCATGCTGTACAGGCGAGGCGGTGGATCGTGGGCACTATCATAACACGCAACCGGAAGGATGGCTCGACGGGCTATCACGCCCAGATCGTGATCAAGCGGGATGGTCGGGTGCAGCACCGCGAGACCCGCACGTTTGATCGGCGACAGGCTGCCGCGGCGTGGCTTGAGGGGCGCGAGAAGGATCTCGCCAAGCCAGGTGCTTTGGAAAGGCTAAAGGACGCCGATCCGCCGCTCTCCAAGGCGATTCTCCGCTACACGCAGGAGTCCTTGAAGGAGATTGGCACGACCAAAGCGCAGGTGCTGCGCGCCATCCTGGAATTCCCGATTGCAGACATGGCCTGCTCGAGGATCACCAGCGTCGAGCTCGTCGAGTTCGCCAAAGCCAAGATCGCAACGGGTGTGGTCCCTTTGACGGTGGCGAATTACATGTCCCACCTGAGCGCGGTGTTTCGTGTTGCCTCCGCTGCGTGGGGCTTCAAGCTCGACATGGCCGAAATGGAGAAGGCGCGGGTTGTCACCGCCCGGCTGGGCTACACCGGCAAGGGAATGTCACGTGATCGCCGGCCGTCGCTCGACGAACTGGACAAGTTGCTCACTCACTTTTCCGAGGTGGAGAGGCGGCGTCCCCGCGCTGTGCCGATGACGAAGGTGGTTGTGTTTGCGTTGTTCTCGGCACGGCGACAGGATGAGATCGTTCGCATTGCGTGGGAGGATTTGCAGGAGGATGGCTCACGTGTGCTGGTGCGGGACATGAAAAATCCCGGGCAAAAAATCGGCAACGATGTCTGGTGCGATCTGCCGGCTGAAGCGCTTGCGGTGATCCGTTCAATGCCGCGGCGAAAGAGTGGCCCGATCTTTCCCTACTCGAGGCTTGCCATTTCGGCCAACTTCACACGGGCCTGCGCATTCCTTGGCATCGAGGATCTGCACTTCCATGATCTACGGCACGAGGGGGTGTCGCGCCTGTTCGAGATGGGCAACAACATCCCACACGTCGCGGCCGTTTCCGGTCATCGCTCCTGGTCCAGTCTGAAGCGATATACCCACCTCCAGAAGACCGGCGATAAATACGAAAATTGGGTGTGGACGTCTCGTTTAACTCGCCCGAGTTCTGGCTTATGACCCATTAGCTTTTCTGACACGGTCGAAAAACTCGGCGCATTTAAATACCACCGAATGAGTGATGTAAGACCCATGATTTTGCTGGGCAGTTTTGAGCTTATCGTTCTCGCGCGCTTCGATATATTTGCACGAGGTCTGCCACCAATTGAACGTATCCATTTTGGGCTCGCTCTTCATCATCAGGTTGAGGAGCTCGCGATATTGAGTCTCAGTGATGCCCTGGCTGAATGCGGGTGTGACGCTGAGTACGAAAAATAAACAGAACGCGAACTTCGTCATGGGGCTGAGAACCTCATTGGCAATCTACCCATGATAAGTTGCCCGAGACACCGGCGCTAGCGGTTCAGAGCGGCGCATTCTTTCCGGGCATCCGAGACTCTCGCATCCAGATATGAGGCAAGGTCGGACAGATGAATGCCCTTCGCGCATTTCTGGCTGGCTTCGATACGCACCACAGGAATCACGATCTCCCGCAACATCACCTTGCGGAGGAACTTCTCGGGCGTGAGATGGGAGAAATAGTCCCGGCACACGTCCTCGAGAGGGATGATGGCCTTGCCCTCATACTGGGCCATCAGCAGGAAGTTCGTGTTCATCGCTTTTCCCCCCGCACGCACCAGGTCGCCGGCGGCATCGACCGGCCCCATTTGAAATCGTAGGGGCGGGCAAGGCCCTCACGGATGAGGATGGCGCCCGCATCCCGGCCGGCGATGGTCAGCACGCCGCAGAAGCGGCCGTAGTTGCAGGCCATGGTGCCTTCCGCCGCGCCGGGCCGGCAAGAGCAGGGAACCCGCTTCAGGTCGGCGCCGCCGGCGGCGATGAGCTGCCGCAGCCGCGCCGTCGCCTGGGCTGCCAGCGCGCGCTCGGCCGGGCAGCGGGCGCGGTCGCCGCGCTCGGGCGTGTCGAAGCCCACCAGCCGATAATGCGCGCCCTGCCACGCGACGGTGTCGCCGTCGATCACCCGCACGGTGGCGGGCGACACGTGCTCGGCGGCGGCTGATACCGCGCTCAAGAGCAGGAGGGTGGCGGAAAGTAGCCTTCCGACGATGTCAGTCATGGCCCTTATCCCTCCACAGCTCGTCGATGATCTGGCAAGCGCTGGCCGTGGTATGAGCCGTCGTCCGGTACATGACGAGTTGCGCCTCCATGAAGGTATTGTTCGCCTTCAGAGCGTTGTGGACCGTATAGGCGCCGACGAGATTGCCCGTCGACGCGAGCAGCAGGCACACGGGCGTGACCCATTTCCAGCCGATGTCAGGCATTGCGGGCCTCCTGCGGTGCCAGGGCGGCGCGGCCGAGACGGGAGGGGTGGGTGCGGCGGCGAGCATGGCGCGGTAGTTCTGCTCGTCTTGGGCCCGCTGTCTCTCATCTTCCACGCGCGTGGTGGCAAGTTCGTGCGCCTGTTCGTGCGTGGCACCAACGAAGAGGTATTGGTCTTTCCAGACGGCATACCTCATCTCGCGTGTTACTTCGCAAGGCAGGATAGGCATCAGCACACCTCGTCGAAATAGCGGTTGAGAAGGTCGTTAGTGAAGGGCGGTGACTGCTGGATCAGTTGGGCCTGATCGGTGACCTCGCCACAGCAGACCTGTTCCAGCTGGTCAGTGGTCAGGCCTGCCAGCCAGGCGTCGATGTCCGCCAGCATTTCCGGAGGCTCCTTGGCGAGGAAAGTGGCGATCTCCGCTTTTACCTGCTCGGCCGAGCGGTCGCGGTTGATGCCGCCATTGTCGAGGGCGATGAGCAGGAATGCCCGCTCGATGCCATGGAAACTGGTCATGACGCTCTCCGGGGCTGGATGGGGAGTTCGTTGTGCTCTCGGCCGTCCAGCAGGCGGCCGGCGGCCTTTTTGTGGGCGCGGCGCAGAACGACGCCGACGGCTGCGCCATCGTCGATCCGATCCACGGCGAGGAAGGCCTTTCCGGACGGGACGAGTGCACCCGGGACCGTTTCGGCGGTGGCGGCGATGTGAAATCCATCCACGCGGCGATAGGCCCCCCATTGCTTGAAGAAGAAGGGGACGCTGGCTGCGGCGCACTGGTCGCGGATGGAGCGCACCCAGTCCCGATGCATCGGCCGGGCATTGGGGCCGCTCTCGCCGCCGGCGATGATCCATGCGATCTTGCCGCCGGTCCATTTCAATCCAACGTCAATGTCGCCACGGCGCGTCCCATCAGGCGCTCTCGCCTCAGCTTCGCATCGGCCGGATAGCGCGTCGAGCCAATGCCAGTCTTGCGTGTCGCGTGGCCAGTGGGGATCCGGGTGGCCTCCGCAATCGGCGAATGTGTCGGCAGATTCCTCGATTCTGTCGAAGTGGATTGGGCCAAGCATGGGCTCAGCCGAAATGAAGTGGAGAGCTGCGGGTGTGGCCAAGAGGTCCGGCACGCGCTCGTCTGCCCGGCGCTGGTCCTCGGTCGATACACCGAGCCAAATGTTGGGTGCGGGGATGCTCGCATGCATCTCCAGCCCCATGTCGTGCTGTGCATCGGCGATCCGGTCCGTCAGCCCGGGCGCAGTCATGTAGGCGAGCATTCGGGCGCTGCGCTTGGTGAGCACCTGATAGGTATGCCAGTCGGCGCTGCACATCACCGCGAAGATGCGATCAATCCACTCGTCCGGCACGTCCTCGTGGAAGAGGTCGCCCATGGAGTTGACGAAGATCGTGCGCCCCCGCTTCCAGCGGAGCGGCTGGAAGAGGGTGTGCTCTGGCGCGAGCACCGTCCTGCCGGTCCACACCGGGTTGCCCTTCACCACCTGCGTGGTGCCGGCATAGTGGGATCCGGGCTGCATGGCCTCGATCCGCCGCGCCATGGCCATGGCATAGCAGTTCGTGCAGCCGGGCGAGGTGATCGAGCAGCCGACGATGGGGTTCCACGTCGCGTCGGTCCATTCGATGTGCGAGTGATCAGCCATCACGCGGCCCCCCGGCCTGCGCGGCCCGGGCGCGGATCTCGTTGGCCACCGCAGCGCACGTCTCAGGGGGCAGGCGGAAGAAGCCGAGCGCGCCCTTGCAGGCCACGAGCGGCAGCGGGAAGGCGTCGCGGAGAACGAACCCGTAGCGGCCGCGGAACCAGTCGCTGTCCATCTCCGTCACGCAGTCTGTGATGCGAGCCATGCCAACCACGCCGCCACGCGGCAGTGCGGCCTCCGCCTCGCAACACTCAGACTTCGAGACGCCGGCATGGACGATGAACCAGCCGCGCCCTTTCGTAGGCCAGTCGCGGTTCTCGACATCTTTGCCGTCGTGGAAGATGCGGTTCGGCCACGGCTGCTTGATGCTCAGAGCCTTGATTTGGCAGGCCGCAACGCGATCAGCTAGGCGCAGGAGGTCAGGCCCCGAGACGGTGCTTGGGAGGTCAGCCATGCTTGCTCTCCTCAATCGCGATGAGGGCATTGAGGACGGCGACCACCAGCGCTTGGGCCGGCGTCGGGGCCTTGCCGCTGGCTTCGTCGATCCGGTCGCAATGATCAGGATGGACGCGGTTAAGGTGCGCCCAGCCGGGTTCGGCCGAACCATGCCCGCAGCGCCAGAACCATCCGGGGAGCATGGCCTCCTTGAACTCAACCGCGCTGTCGACGCTGTTGAAGTTGATCGTGGCGGCCTGCGCTGACATTGCCGCCCGCTCGCCAAAGGCATGGATGGCTCGCAAATCGGCACCACCGATATAGCCGCCGCCGGCCACCAATGCCCGGTAATGACGGAGGATGGGGAGGTCAGCCATCACGCTGTCTCCCTCGTCGGCGTGGTCGGGGCTACCCGTAGGCACGGGCTGGCCGCGATTTCGCTCCGCAGCGCTTCCATGGCGTCGGTCCCGTAGCTCCACAGGTCGCCATCGCAGAAGTGCATCGGCCATGGGCCGAAGTGGCCGCGCCAAATGCGCTCGCCCGTGCGGATGTATGTGGCCAGGTCATCGACCAGCCGACGCATGGTCCCGCCGTGACTGAAGTGACGCCACCACCCGCTGTAGGCGACATAGACACGCTTCCACGTGTAATCGTCGCGGAACCACAGGCGGCCCGCCAAGTCGATCTCAAAGCTCGCGACGCGCTGGCGCCGGTCGTAGTAGAAGAACCGGCGGCCGTGGCGCGAAATGGATTCGAGAAGCGCGTTAGCATGAGCCATGCGCTGTTGCCTCGTGAGGATGGCTTCAGCCATTGGCGCCTCCCTCATCTCCTTGAGGGGGAGATGGGAGTGGCATCCACCCTTCGATCCACTCATCCGGGAAGCCGCCGCAGCCCACCGGCGCGGCAACGCCCCATCCGATGTCGAAGCCATCGGCCGCAAGGCCGTTGTGCCTCATTGGCATCTGGATGCCGTTCCAGCGCTCCAGGTCGTCCCGGGTCGGCAACAGGCCGGGATAGATGTCGTCTCGCAGCTTCGCCCAGATGGTCGTGCCATCCTTCTTCGCTTCGGAGATAGGACGCCACTGCATCGCCTGACCGATGTTCAGCAATTGAGCGACAGCGCCTGCTTGATCGCCGGCCGCTTCATGCATGTTGCACACCGGAAAGCCGATGGTGATGCTGGTCGACCCGTCCTCATTCCGGCGGCAGACCGGCTCTTTCCAGACGACGTTGCCCTTTGCGGTGAAGGTGGGAGAGGCCGCGCCGCGGGGGGGATCGGCGCGGCCTCGTCACGCCCGCCGCCGGGGGGGAGCGGCGGGACGTTGGGTTCAGAAGGATGGGGCATCGGGCGCCTCCTGCGGGGCGGGATAGCGGCGGCTGAGCTCGTCAAGCGACAGCCCGGCCTCGGTGCTGGTGAGCGGGTGGATGGCGCCGGGGATCATCAGGCGCGCCTGGCTGTTGTGGTGCGCGTCCGGAGCCTCGCTCCAGCGCTGCGGCTCGGGGCCGCGCAGGCCGCGAACCCAGAGGAAGACGGGCGTGCGGACGCTAGCCATGGGTGCCACCGTCCGTGGACACAGGCTCCAGCCGGGGCTGGCCGTCCACGATGCGCAGGGTGAAGAGGTGATCGTCCCACCGCGCGAATTCCACCTCGAAGGGGGTGCCATCCGGCTGTGCGAATTCCCGCATCCCATCCGCGAAGTTCGCCATGGTGTCAGCGACGGTTTCGATGTCGCCGCGCTCCCAGACGTTGTTGGCGCCGGTGGGCTGCACATCGTCCGGCTCGAACCTTCCGTCCGGATAGAGGATGATGTTGTCCACGCCGAGGTGCGTCATGCGTTGGAATTTGATCTGGTCACCATCGGTGACGATCTGTCCCTCCTGATCGGAGAAGTAGGGATCCCCCTTGAGCACGCCGCAACGAAAGGCTCCGTCATCGGCCCTGGTGATCCATTGCGCAGGATCGGTGTGGCCGGGCGGTACGATCTCGTCCACCAGACTGTCAGGCCACCACTGGATCTTGGGAGTGTCGGTCATGGTCGGTCTCCTGGCGCTCACACGCGCATCGGCATGAGGACGAACAGCGCGGCGGATTCGCCGTCGCCGGTGATGAGCGCCGGGAGACCGGGCTCGCTGAGGGAGATATTGAGCTTCTCGGCCTTGGAGGCGCCGGCGATGTCCTGCAGATAGGTGCCGTTGAAGCCGATCTCGATGGGCTCGCCTTCGTGCTCGGTGGCCACGTCGTCGGTGGCCTCGCCCATGTCGGTGTCCGTCACCTTCAGCGTCAGGCCTTCGGCAGCGAAGGCGAATTTGACGGCGCGTGCCTTCCCCGTGCTCACCGTACAGACGCGGTCGCAGGCCTCGGCCAGCGCCTTGCGGTTCACGCCCACCTGCGTGCTGCCGGGAGCGGGGATGACGCGGGTGTAGTCGGGGAATGTGCCGTCGATCAGCTTGGTGATGAGGGTGGTGGTGCCGACCTCCAGCCGCAGCTTGGTGGTGCTCACGGCCACCTTCGCGTCCGAAGCCGACCAGTCCGGCAGCAGCTTGGCGAATTCCACCACCGCCTTACGGGGCAGGATGATCGGTGGCATGTCGGCAGCGCCCTCCGGCGCCGGCACGCGCCGGAGGGCCAGCCGGTGGCCGTCGGTCGCAACCGCCGTGAGGTGGGGCGCGTCCTGATGATCGACCACGTGGAAATGGATGCCGTTCAGATAATAGCGCGTCTCCTCGGAGGAGATGGCGAACTGCACCTGCTGGATGGTGGCGAGCAGATCCTTGGCCGGCAGGGTCCACGGGGCGGGCATCTCGCCGGCGGCGAGGCTGGGGAAGTCGGCTTCCGGCAGTGTGTTGAGCTGGAAGCGCGAGCGGCCGCTCTTGATGATGGCCTGCTGGCGCTCTCCCGCCGTCGCGTCGATGGAGACGCTCTCGCCGGCCACCTTCGCCGCGATATCCTTCAGCTGCCCGGCGGGCAGGGTGATGGCGCCGGGCACCAACACCTCGGCCTTGATCCGGCAGGTGGCCTCCATGTCGAGGTCGGTGGCGGTGATGGCGAGACCGTCCTCGTCGGCGCGCAGCAGCAGGTTGGACAGGATCGGGATGGTGTTGCGGCGCTCGACGATGCGCGAGAGCTGCGCGGCGGCGGCCACCAGGGTCTCGCGGGGGACGTTGATCTTCATGGTGGCCTCAGGTTCGGGGCGAGGTGGGCGCGCGGCGCTTCGCGGGGCGGCTGGTGCGCAGCTCGGCACGCAGCATCTCGGTGGTGACGGATTGCAGCCGGTCCCCCAGCCGGGCCCGCTTGGTGGACTGGCTGGGGGTGGCAGCGAGGGCCGCGATCATCTCGCGGCGCCGGGCCTCAAGTGTCGCGGCCTTGGCCATGGTCAGGCGCCCATCTCGGGCGCGCCCTCATAGGCGGGCAGGGCCGTTTCCTTGGCGGCCTCGGCGAGGTCCTGCTGCACACGCTCGCGCAGCCAGAACTGCCAGCGATACAGCTGGTAGAACCATTTGATGGCCCCATCCTTCAGCCGATAGCGGATGCGCGCCGGGATGCGCACGGTGGGCGCCTCTCTGTCGCCGCTGACGAAGGGCGCAACCGACACCATGAAGATGCCGGGAATATCGACCTTCTCGCCGCTGGAGGTCTGGTGCTCGGTGGTGAAGATCACCTGCCGCTCGCCGGACTGCAGCCGGGTGCTCTGTTTCACCTTCGCGCTCTGGAATACCTCGAGCTCGCGCGAAAGGGTGATGAGCTCGTTCGGCTCCGCGAACCGCTCCTTGAACAGCTGCTCGAATTCACTCTTCTCACCGGGAAAGGGCGAGGCCAGTTCCGCGGCGTGATTTTCGAGGAAGGCGGCGAAGGTGACCTGATCCATCTCCAAGCCGTTATTATCGATCCACGCCTTGAATTCTTCGGTCAGCGGGAAGCTGTATTCGACCCGGTGCTTGCCGAAGGTGGCCTCTTCCTGGCTGTCGAAATAGTCCAGCACGGTCGTCAACTTCGGGTCCGGCCACGCAGTCTTGCCGAAGATGACGCTCTTGCCCGTCTTGTGGCGGTTGGAGAGGTCGATGAAGGAAGCGAGGGTGGTGACCTTCGCCGTGCCCTTGCGCTCGATGGGGGGGCGGGCTGCCTCGATATGCTCCAGCAGCGGGATAACCTGCTGCGTCTGGCGATTGAACAGCACCGGCACCTTCGCAGGCAGGCCGGCGCCGAGCCCGTCGGTGTGGATGATGATGATCTCGGGCTTCGACGCCGCCATGGCGAGGTCGGCGATCTGCTCGATGGCGGCGCCTTCGAGGATTTCGGAAATGGGCATTGTCGTCTCTCGCTTGTGGTGAGTGCTGGATCAGGAGAAGTCGCGCTCCGCGCGGCGCTCGCTGGCGTCGCGCGGGCCGAACATGTCGTGCTGGCTGGGGTGCTGGACGGAGAGGCCGCCCTCGGCGGGCCAGAAGGTGGCGCTGCGCAGCGCCTTCTCCTTCGGCAGGACGGTCTTGACCTCGGGTGCCACGTCCATCCGGTCCGACAGCTTGGTGAATTTCAGCGTCAGCGTGATGGTGCCGGAGATCTTCTCCTCGGGGTGCTGCTGCAGGGCTTCCAGCAGGCGGCCCATCTCGTCGTTGAGCTTCTCCTGCACGCGGCCCCGGTCGATGAGGCCGACCGTCTGCAAAAGATCGTTGATGATGCGCTGGGACATGGGATCGGCTCCGGATCAGGCCGCGTCGGCGGACGGGACGAGGTGAGGGAAGAGCATCAGGAGCCGCGCCCGCCATTCGTCGGCGGCCTTCGGCCAGGGCCAGATGCTGATGCGCCCGGTGAGGGGGACGGGTTCGGCGGCCTCCACCGCATCCGCCCACGGGAAGGGGACGCCGTTGAAGAGGTGGTCGCGCTCGGTGCGCAGCATGCGCAGGTCCCACGCCTTCACCGCTTGCAGGATTTCCGGCGCCGGCGGGTAGGGGTGGCCGGCCGCCCCGTAAATCGCGGCATCCAGATCGCGCTTCTGCCCCGAATGCGCCTTGCGGAAACAGGCCCGGCCGATGCGGGCCGCCTGATCCGCCATGTGCGGCATCAGCTTCGCCAGCTCCTGCCCGACCCGCTCCTCCAGAGCCTCCACTGTCGGCGTGCCGATGTTGCCGATGGCGAAATCGTGCGCGTCGTGCAGATGGAAGGCCCGCGCGATGGTGAGGCTGCCTGTCGCCTTCAGGATGGCATCGGTGCCGAGGCAGGTGTGCTGTGCCACGCTGTAGACACCGGCCCGCACATGGCCGCTGAAACGGGCGGTGCGCGCCAGTGCCTCCGCCACATCGGTCATCAGGTCGATGCCGGCGGCGGTGGGGCTGATGAGATCGAGGGCCCGGCAGGTGCCGGTCTGCATCCAGATGTCGGGGGCGGTCACAGGCGCCTCCCGGTCTCGTCGGCGCTCTTGGGTGGCTTGATCAGGCCGGCGCGCCAGAGCTCGCGAACGGTGGCCTCCTCGATGGTGATCGGGCGTTCTGTCCGCTCATCTCCCCATTGCCAGCCAAGCCGGGCACCGAATGCCACAGCGAAGGCTGTGAGGGCGGCCATGCCCACGATCCTCCAGGCAAATTCGAGCCGCTCCATCACGGATTCGATGCCGTATGCGGTGAGGGTGGCGCCCAGCCAGAGGCCGGCGCCCAGAACGATCGAACCCCAGATGTGCGGCTTCATGCGGCTTCTCCGTGGGCGCGCTGGCGATCTCGGTCCCACTCCAGACGGCGCGCCAGGCTGTCGAAGCGGGTGGCCGCGCGGTGCAGCCGGTCGATACGGTCGGTGTGGTGCCACGGCACGCCAGCGGCTTCGGAGCGCAGCAAACAGGCCCGTTGCCGGCAGTCGGTGGGGGAGATCAGAATCTCGGTGATGATCACGCGGCCCTCCCGCCCTCGGGCGCGAGGGATAGCGCCATGGCGATCTCCAGCGTGCTGGTGATGCTGCGGGAGAGGGCGGGCGTGCAGCGCGCGTCCTCGCGGGTGTTGGTGAGCCAGCGGGCGATCTGCGCGGCATTGGCGCGATCGCCGGTGCGGGCGGCGTGCAGCATCTCCTGCGAAGCGGTCCACACGATGGTGGCCATGCCAGCGGGGCCGATGGAGGGCGCGGCGAGGATGGTGATGATCGCCATGTCAGGCCACCCGTGCCGGATCGGAGGGCCGCACCACCTTGAGCACGCCAGCCTCACCGCCGTTTCCAGGCTCGAGGCAGAGGGTGACATCCGGTCCGGTGTCGTCGGCGTCGATCTCCACTTCAACCCGGAGGTCGTTATCTCGGATGCCCAGGCGATACGTGACCCCGGCCGGGGTGCGAAACACCGCCGTGTCGCGGATGTCGTTGAGGATGACGTAGGCCATGTCAGACGGCCTCCATCTGGGACGGCGCGCCGGCGATGCCGCGGGCCTCGTCTGCGAATTCGATGATCTGGGCGCAGGTGAAGCCGGCGCAGGCCAGATCATCGGCGGTGCAGCGGCCAGTCTCGGCCTCACGCTGCCGCATCACGTCCGCCATGCGAGCCGCGACGGCGCTGCACTCGGCCTGCCAGTCGGGCCGGCGCGCCACCAGTTCGAAGCGGAAGACGGCGTAGGGGCCGCCGTCGATCTCCTTGAGATGGACCACCGGCATGCGGGAGCGCTGCAAGGGCTCCACGTCACCCAGGCCCTCGCTCTCGCGCACTGTGTAGATGTGGTTGAGCTTGAGTGGGCTCCAGGGAAGCTGCCCCGCCAGCGTGCGGCAGCGCAGGATGTCACCCGGGCCGACATCGGCGGGGCATTCGGGAAAGGTCATGGAAGGCGGCTCCCTCGGTGCGGAAAGTACCGACTGAAGCGAACAGGTACAATAAGTACCGATATCGGTCAAGTACGATTTGTACCGATCAATGTGCTTCCATAAGTGGCTTGGGTTGGAGGGGGTTCTGATGAAGTGGGGTTGGACGGTTCTGGCTGCGGCGCTCGTGGCCGCGCCGGCGATCGCCGAGGAGACGAAGGTCTATGGCGATTGGGCTGTAAATGTTGAGCGCGACAGGTTCGGTGACGCGTCTGCGAATAAGACGATCGCGATCCGTGTACAGGCAGGCAACATATTGGCTGTGCGATGTTTTCCGAAGGGCCTATCTGTCGCTCTTATCGAATCTCGACTGGGTTCGGGGCGCTTTGAGGAAGGCATGCTCTTCGGGGTGAAGTTCCGAGCCGACGAAAAGTCGGTCATCGATACTGCAGGCGTTGGGCTGGATGATAAGATCATTCAGGTGGATGATAGTAATAGTATTGTGGCGCAAATGGTCGGCGCGAAAGAGTATGCATTCCGCGTCACTTACAAGTCGGTGACATTTGATAAGGTGTTTACTGCAGGAAAGGGCGCAAAGCAGGCGCTAGACGTTGTGCTCAAGGCTTGCCCTTTGCCGAAGGCGAAGGGTGCGTAGTGGGCGTCGATGCGGTGCTGTTGATCAGCGCCGCATCACGCCGAGAAACGGCCCTGCCGAGTGCACCTCTACATCCGGGATGGTCGCGCCATTGTAGGAGGCGAGGCTGTAGATCCCTGGCCGGGAACCGTTCTGCAAGATCTTGAAGAAGCGGCGGCCGTCCTCAAGGATCACCGCGCATTCGTGATGCAATAGCGGACGCACGTCGCGACGTGCGACGCCGAAGAACGCTATGTCGCCGGATCTCGCGACGGGGAGCATGCTGTCTCCCTGCACCTCGAAGGCGGTAGTGGTGTCGCTGTCGAAAAAGCCTTCCACGCTGTCGATGTTGTCGTCAAACAGCATCATCTCTTGGCCGGCGCCGATCCTGCCCTGCAAGGGGATCATCAAGGCGCTCTTGGGTGAGCCTTCGCCCGTCAGCAGCCAACCCACGGCCACGCGGTGGTGGCGAGCTATCTTGCGGGCGTTCTCGATGGTGAGGCCGCGTTTTCCGCTCACGATCGCCTTATAGGTCTCGTACCCGATCCCGTATTGGCGCGCGGCTTCCGCATAGGAGGCGATGCCTCCGGCGGTGCGCAGTTCAGTGAGTCGGTCAACGAGCGATGTCATGGGACATTTTGTACCCCTTCTAACGGTACTATGTGTCCCTGCCTGCTTGACGAGTGATCGGTACATATTGTAACGATCTTGGGTCATGAGCACAGAACAGCCCTCATCGGTTCGCGACCTGATGGCCTTGTGGCCGTCACTGAGCGCATTCGCAGCGGACACCGCCGCCGGCTATGAGGCTGTGCGGCAGTGGTTCAAGCGCCAGTCAATTCCCGTTCGCTACTGGCCGGCGGTGATCGAAGGTGCGGCACAGCGTGAGATCGGCGGCGTCACTTCTGACCTGCTCATGAAGCTTCACGCGCCGGTACCGGATCTCCGCGTTGCCTCGGGAGAGGCGGCATGAGCGCCGTGCATAACTCCACCGAATATCCCTGGGGCCAGCTTGTCCGCATGGCGGATAGTCCTGCGGACCGGGCGGTGCTGGTGGCCGAGCTGGCCGCTCAGACAGGTCGTTCTGACTTCATCGCTGCCGATGGGGACTTTCGGGTCGCGCTGCCACTCGCCGTTGCTCTGGATCATGTGCCGGCGTCACGAATTGCCGCGCTGCTTGCCGTCAGCCGCGCTTACACCTGCATTCTTCTGCGTGCCGCTGTGACCTCGCCGGAGCGCTTCGCGGACTGGATTTCCGGACCGGGCGATCTTCACGAGTTCCCCGGACAAGGCATCCAGCTGCTCGACGACGGACGGATTGTTTGCGATCTGCCTGGCGAGGGCGGGGACGGTGTTCTGCACCACGTCCATCAGCCGGTGGCGGGCTGTGGGGTCGGCCCGTGCGGCGTCACGGGCACACTCCTTTGCCAGGGCAATCAGGAAGTTGCGGAAGAGGACATCCTCCGCCGTGAGGCCGCTCCGCTCGATCATCCCGAACCTCCCGTACCGCAGAGGGCCAAGCCGCCCCCGTGATCTGAACCTCCGCACTCAACCACGCTGAAACTGTTCCCGGTACGGGAAAACGCGCGACGTTTTCCCGACGCGGGAAGTCTTTTGCCTATTGACATAAGGCTCAATACGATGTCCGACGCCCGCCCCATCTCGGAACACTGGTTCCATCGCCTGAAATCCGCCACCCGCGATCTGATCAAGGTCTGCGGCGGCGTCATCCGCGCCGGTGAGATCGCCCATCGCAGCAAGAGCGAGGTGTCGCGCTGGCAGTCCGTCACGGATTCCGACGTGATCGACCTGGCTGCCGCCATCGCGCTCGAGGCGGACTGCGGCATGCCGCTGGTCACCACGGTGATGGCCGAGCTCAATGGCCGCCGTCTCACCGACGAGGTTGCCGCGCAGTCCGCCTCCAGCCTGCTGGATCGCCACGCCGACGTGCTGCGCAAGAGCGCGGAGACGGCGACGCTGATGGCGCGGGCACTGGAGGATATGACCATCACGCCCGCCGAGGCCGAGCTGCTCGATCGCGCGGCGTCCGAGCAGGAGGCGGCATTGCGCAACTTCCGCGCCGGCCTTGCCGCCGTGCGGGGCTCGGGAGCAGCACACGGCGCCGCGCCCGTGGGCGGCCTGCGGGCGGTCTGAGGCCAGCGACATGCGCCGCCCGCTGATCATCCGCATCGCCAGCCTCTATCGCCGGCGCGCCGCCACGGCGCGGGTGATGGCGGCGCACGGCTATGGGCCGGCGGATATCGGGCGGCTGCTGCGGCTCTCGCCGGGCCGTGTGGTGGATGCGCTCGCCGGCCGGGCCGAGAACGGGCGGCTGTGGAGTGAGCAGGAGCGCAGCGCGTTCCGCGCCGAGATGCGGAGGGCTGCATGAGCCACGATGCCGACTTCGAAGCCTGGCTGGCCGAGGCGCGCTCCGTCACCTGCGAGGAGGTGATCAACAGGCGCGGCATCCAGCTTTCCAAGGGTGTCGAGCGGGTGGGACCGTGCCCCGCCTGCGGTGGGAAAGACCGCTTCTCCATCAACACGCGCAAGGATATCTGGCTCTGCCGGGGCGCCGGCAGCGGACGTTCCATCCTGCTGGTGCAGCATCTGGACGGCTGCGACTTCCTCGCCGCCTGCGAGACGCTGACCGGACGCCCGTCGCCACGCGGCGAGAGCGGGACACGGCTCTCGGCCGGGGAACTGGCGGCGCGGGAGGCCGAGCGGCAGCAGAAGGCGGTGGCGGCGAAGCGCGCGGACAACGAATATCGCGAGCGCGAGCGGCGCCTCTCCTATGAGCTCTTCCGCAGCTCCATCCGGGCGCGAGAGGCGCCGCTGCTGCTTGCCTGTCTGGAACGCCGCGGCCTCCGGTTGCCGCCGGCCTGCCGGGCTCTGCGCTTCGCGCCCGACGTGCCCTATTTCCACGGCACCGCGCAGGATGATCTGGGGCGCACCTACAAGCGGATCCTATTCCGGGGGCCGGCCATGCTCGCCGCCATCACGGATGAGCATAGCATCTTCCGGGGCCTCCACTGTACCTGGCTCGATCTCGCCCAGCCCAAGGGGAAGGCGGTCATCTTCGATCCGGACACCGGCGAGCTTCTACCCTCCAAGAAGGTGCGCGGTTCCAAGCAAGGCAACCGCATCCTGCTGAGCCCGGCCAATGATGCGTCCGCGCCTCGCCGGAGCATTGCGGGCGAGGGCATCGAGACGGTGCTGTCTGTGTGGGCCGGCCTTCAGGCCGAGGGCCTCGGCCGCCCCGACACCGAATTCGTGTCGGCGATCGATCTCGGCAACCTCTCGGGCGCGGCTGACGGCATGGTGCAGCATCCCAGCCTTGTCACCGTGGACACGCGCGGTCGACAGCGCCCGCGCAGAGTCTCCAGCCCGGTGCCGAGGATGGATTCCGAGGCGATGTGGGTGCCGGACAGCGTCTCGCATCTGACCCTGCTGGCCGACGGGGACAGCGATCCCTTCGCCACACGCTGCGCCATGGAGCGCGCGCAGGCCCGCCATGCCGTGCCCGGCCGGCACGTGACGGTGGCATGGCCGCCGCTGGGCTTCGATTTCAACGACGTGCTGCTGGGCCGCCATCTGGCGCCGGCGCCAGGGAGGGTTGCCGCATGAGCCCGTGGACGAATGAGAAGAATGTGGAGCGGCTGCGGAAGCTGGTCAGGGAGGGATTGTCCGCCAGTGCCATCGCGGTCGCCTTCTGCGAAGCCGGCGTCTTCATCAGCCGCAACACCGTGATCGGCAAGGCGCATCGCCTCGGCCTCTCGGTGGGCATCCCCTCCGCACCGCGCCCGCGCAAAGTTCCCGTTTCGCCGCCGGAGACCTCCCCACTCCCCCCGGCTGCGAAGGGGCGGCGGGCGGAAGGGAAGCGTATCGCCAGCGCTTCCGCCCGCCCGCCGCATCCGCCCGTTGTCCCGCAGGTGCCGGAGGTGGCAGCGCCTTCGCGGCCGCCGATGCCTGCGCGCCTGCCATCGGAGATGTTGCCCGCCGTCGTGGCGCCGGCACCCCGCCCAACCGCGTTTCCCGCGCCGATCATCGAGGCGCGGGTGCTGCTGACCGAGGTGCGCGAGGGGCAGTGCCGCTATCCGGTGGCGGGCGAGGGCCTCTCGCTGGTGGTGTGCGGCAGCCGGGCGCTGGATGGCCGGCCCTACTGCGCGCGCTGCTGCCGCATCGCTTACGCGCCGGCGGAACGGCGTGTGCGGCGGGCTCTGCCGTCGGATACCCACCGGGCGCGCGTGCCATCGGCCCGCGACATGTGGCGCGCGGTCGGGGGGCGGTGATGATGCCCGCGCCCTACAGCCCGACCACCTTGCGCAGCGCCTCGTCGATGCGGGTCTGCCAGCCTGGCCCCATGGCGCGGAAATGCTCCAGCACGTCCGGAGACAGGCGGATGGCCACCTTCTCCTTGGTGGGCGCCTTCTGCCTGCCGCGCGGCGGCCGGCTGACCTTGGCCACGAAATCCGGCGCCACCTCGGCCGAGGGCCGCATGCGGGCGAAATCCGCCTCGGTGAGCGGCGGATTATCCGGATCGGCCTCGGCGGCGGCGGTGATCGCCGCATCCTCTTCGTCGGTCATCGCGGCCAGCTGCTTGCGCGCCTTGGCGCGGGCGTCAGCCCATTTGCTCTGTGAATTCGACATATTGGGCAAGCTCCCTGCGGTTCGCTTTGCGAAAGCTGATGATGCGGACCTTCTCGCCGCGACGGGTGAACACCAGAACGTGGAGCCGGTCGGCCACATAGCCGACGGCGATGGTGCGGACTTCCGGGTAGGCGAAGCGGTTATCGCGGGCCTCAATGGCGGTGTCCCAATCGAAGCCGACGACGGAAGCGAAGGCCACACCGTGGGTGCTGGTGTCTTCCTTGCTCGGTGTCCACTCGAAAAAGTCCAGCATGTCCCGCCCCGTTCGATGTCTTTTTGTACCCCCAATTTGATGGGGTGTCAATCAAATTGGGTGGACAATTTGAGGGCGGCAGGGGGTGTTGCGTGACCGATTATCGCGAATTCCTGCGGGCGAAGGTCCGCATCGCGCCCGCGCTCGGCTTTGAGCCGCCGGTGCCCATCAATCCCGGCCTCAAGCCCATGACGCAAGCCATTGTGCCGTGGGCTTGCCGGGGCGGCCGGCGGGCGCTGTTCCTGCGCTTCGGCCTGCACAAGACTTCGACCCAGTTGGAGGTGATCCGGCAGTGCCTCGCCCATGCCGGCGGGCACGGCCTGATCGTGGTGCCGCTCGGCGTCCGGCACGAATTCTTTCTCGAGGTGGAAGCGCGCCATCCCGATATCCGTCTGAAGTTCATCCGCTCGGCGGCGGAGCTGGAGCCGGCCAATGTCGTCGGTGCCAATCAGGTGGTCATCCACCTGACGAATTACGAGACCGTCCGCGACGGGAAGCTCGATCCGCTGCTGTTCACCGCTGCCTCCCTGGATGAGGCGGCCTGCCTGCGCGGCTTTGGCGGCACCAAGACGTTCCGCGAATTCATGGCGACGTTTGCCGGTGATGATCGCAGCACCGGCGTGAAACATGCGGGGGTGCGCTTCCGCTTCGTCGCCACCGCCGTGCCGGACCCCAACGACTATATCGAGCTGCTGGCCTATGCCGCCTTCCTCGGCATCATGGATGTGGGCGAGGCCAAGACGCGCTTCTTCAAGCGGGACAGCGAGCATGCGGACAAGCTGAGCCTGCATCCCCACAAGGAAGAGGAATTCTGGCTGTGGGTGGCCAGCTGGGCGTTGTTCGTTCAGAAGCCATCCGACCTCGGCTTCTCGGACGAGGGCTATGATCTGCCGCCGCTCGACATCCGCTGGCATGAAATCGCGTCGGACCACACGGCAGCCGGCGCGGAGAAAAGCGGGCAGCTGCGCCTGTTGGCGGACGCTTCGCAGGGTATCATCGAGGCGAGCCGGGAGAAGAAGCGGTCGCTGGATGACCGCGTCGCCCGGATGATGGAGGTGCGGGCCGAGGCCCCTGATGCGCACCGCCTGATCTGGCATGATCTGGAGAGCGAGCGCGCCGCCATCGAGGCCGCCATCCCCACGGTGTGCAGCGTGTGGGGCAATCAGGATCTCGACGAGCGCGAGCGGCGGGTGGTTGGGTTCGCGCGCGGCGAATTTGCGGAGCTGGCCACGAAGCCGGTGCTCAACGGCTCCGGCTGCAATTTCCAGCATCATTGCAGCTGGGCCATCTATCTCGGCATTGGCTTCAAGTTCCACGACTTCATCCAGTCGGTCTATCGCATCCAGCGTTTCGGGCAGACCGGCGCCGTGCGGCTGGACCTGATCTATACCGAAGCCGAGCGCGGCACGCGGCGCGACCTGGAGCGGAAGTGGCGGCAGTTCGAGGCGCAGGCCGAGCGCATGTCCGCGCTGATCCGCCGCTTCGGCCTCGCCGAGCAGGCGGTGGCCGGCGCGCTCGGCCGGACCATGGGCGTCGATCGGCGGGAGGCGCGGGGCGAGGACTACCTGATCGTCCATAACGACACGGTGGAAGAAACCCGGTCCATGCCCTCCGACAGCGTGGACCTGATCGTCACCTCGATCCCGTTCTCGACGCAGTATGAATATTCGCCGAGTTTCAACGACTTCGGCCATACCGACGACGATGCCCACTTCTGGGCGCAGATGGATTTTCTGACCGCCGAGCTGTTCCGCGTGCTGAAGCCGGGGCGCATCGCAGCCATCCATGTGAAGGACCGCACGGTGCCGGGCGGAATCAACGGTCTCGGCTTCCAGTCCATCAACCCCTTTTCCGATGACTGCGTCGCACATTTTCGCAAGCACGGCTTTGCCTTCATGGCGCGGGTCACGATCGCCACCGATGTGGTGCGGGAGAATGCGGGCACCTACCGGCTGGGCTGGACCGAGCAGTGCAAGGATGGCACGCGCCACGGGCGCGGCCTGCCGGAATATGTGCTGGAATTCCGCAAGCCGCCCTCAGACCGCTCGGATGGCTACGCCGACACGCCGGTGGTGAAGTCGAAGCCCTTCTCCTTCGCCGATGCGAGCGAGCATCCGGACAAGACGCTGCCGCTGGGCGAGGCGGTGCGCCGGGTGCCGTTCGACCGTGACCTGCGGCCGGTGCCGGGCGAGGGATTCGGCCGGGCGCGCTGGCAGATCGACGCGCATGGGGTTTGGCGCTCCAGCGGCGACCGTCCGCTGCTGCCGGATGAGCTGCGTGCGCTGGTGAAGCTGGACAAGCGCTCTATCTACCGCGGCTGGAAAGCCTTCAACCTCGCCAACATCTACGACCATGCCACGCATGTGGAATTCTGCGAGGTGCTGGACGCGGAGGGCAAGCTGCCCAGCGAGTTCATGCTGGCGCCCCCGCACATCGACCATCCGGCGGTGCGCACCGACGTGGCGCGTATGCGCACGCTCAACATGCAGCAGCAGCGCAAGGGGCGTGAGATGCACCTGTGCCCGCTGCAGTTCGACATCGTGGAGCGGGCCATCGAGGATTTCTCGATGCCGGGCGAGGTGGTGCTGGACCCCTTCGGCGGCATCATGACCGTGCCTTACTGCGCCCTGCGCATGGGCCGTCGCGCCATCGGCGTAGAGCTCAATCCCGACTATTTCCGCGACGGTGTCGCCTATGCCGAGGCGGCTGCCGCCGGCGGCACAGGCCCGTCCCTGTTCGATCTCCTCGAGGCCCCGGAAGCGGCCGAGGCAGCAGCGGAGGCCGCAGAGTGAACGCCCCTTTGGCCCTCACCCCCTTGACCTTTTTGTCGAACGCTCGCAGCTTGTGCGGGATCGAGGCGCCTCAGAAACGCGACGATCAACATGTGCAGAGGCGGCTGGCGGCTCCCCGAAAGGTCCGCACCCCGCGAATAGTCCAGGGTCCCCACGCGCATGTCCAGGGCGCGAGCCTAAAGGCGTGGGGGCACGACCTCTGCCGTGTTTCTGAACCCTGGGCGCGGCGCCGCTTCAGAAACGGTCCCCGCCCGCTAGGCGAGCAGAGGATCAACGTCATGGCACGAGCGCCACGGCGCGCGGCAGCGCGCACCCATACCCATGTCCATTCGAGGTCAGAAAGCGGGGTCGAATGTCCCGTGGAGGCGCTCGGTCGAGAGGCCCTGAAGATGCTCGTCGCCTCGGAGCGCATTCAAGTACGGGCCTTTCAGCTTGCGGGCGAGGCGCGTTCCAAGGCCACTGATCAGTTCGATCTGCTGGGCGAACGGCAGAAGGGGCTTGAGGTTCAAGCCTCTCATCTGAAGGCAAAAAGCCGGCTTGGCGCCATCTATCAGATACATCTCATCCTTAGTGCCGCTGATTTGCTTCGCACCTGTGTGGCGGAAGGGAGCGGCGATGCCCTCACAGCCGATGAAGACCTGAGCACCATCAAGCGCATGTGTCACTCGGTGCGGGCCTATCTGGAACAGGACTGCGAGGAGAGCGCACACGCCGTGGGCAGCGACTATTACATGCCCCATGCGTGTGATCCGCATCAACTCATCGAGGATGCTCTCTATCGTGAAGAGGGCGGCCATGCCGATTGATATCCGGCAATCGGCACCGCGTTTCCCCGTGTGTCCGCCGCTCCACACCATCAGCCTCGCGGGGCACCCGTTTCGATATTTTCGTTCGCCGCTCGCTGGGGCACACCTGCCCTGGCATAGCGCCGACGATCTCCAACTCTGCTTGGCCTTGCCTAGTCAGGCACGCCAGCATTTGCTGCGGCAGAATCCGTATCGTGATGCCACGCGAGTGATCGCCACCGTATCGGGCATCACGACCATCGCCCCGCATTTCATGGCGCAGGGTCTGATCGAGGCGGCGGCCGATTTCGGCTTGATCCAGGGCGATTTCGAGGCGGCCTATGTGAAGGGCGCCAGCACTGCCCTCAAGTCAATGATGGGCGATCTACCTCCCATGGCACGGCTCGCCTTTGCCCTCGCAGCATTTGAAAATGACGGAGCTTCGCAATGACGGCCCATGCGCTTGCGTTGACGCACGTTGAGTTCCACGGCGACACGCTGTTCGCGGTGGAGAAGGACGGAGAGATGTTCATCGCGATCAAGCCGATCTGCGAGCGGCTAGGCATCGACTGGTCTAAGCAGCTTCAGCGGATCAAAAGAGATGCATTGTTGTCCGAAGGTATGGCCATCATGGCCATACCTTCGCCTGGTGGATCGCAGGAAACGACCTGTCTGCGGCTCGATCTGGTCCATGGATGGCTCTTCACCATCGACGAAAGCCGGGTAAAGGACGAGGAAACCCGCCAACGGGTGCTCGTTTACAAGCGTGAGTGCTACGCGGTTCTCTTCCAGCATTTCCACGGCGAAAACAGGCGAGCGTCGTCTGCGGGCGCGGATGACGCATCCGAGTTGGCCTCCGACGATATCGGCCCGCTCTCCGATCTCTCGGCCCGCTGCCGTATGGTGGAGATCACCGAGCGCCTCTCCGGCAAGCCTGCGGCACGGGCGCTCTGGCGGCATCTCGGCTTGCCTTGGGTGAACGAGATGGGTCCGCGGGGTGCGGCTGTCGCCGATGAGGATGATGCTGTCGCGCGCTTCGCGGTTGGGGGCATTGAGCGGGTGAGCGGCGTGGTGACGCCTGCGGCCATGCTCTGGCCCGCCTTCTGTGCGTTCTGCCGGCGGGAGGATCTGGTCAATCCTGGCGAGCGCTGCTTCTTCACCCGCTTTGGGCGGATGGGTTTTTCCAAGCGCAAAACGGGCGGCCGGTCGGTCTATCAGGGTCTGCGTCCGAGAGGCCCGAATGAAACTGCGGGGGCTGGAACGCCTTGACACCCTCGCTTTCCAATGCGTCGCCTGTGCCGCCCGCCGGCGCCACGCACATCGCCGCCATTCTCGCGGAGGCACACACCTCTGAGGGCGGCGGCTCGCCCCCGGCTTCCCCCGCAGGTCACCAGCCGCGCGAAGGGAGGGACGATGGTGGCGACGGTGACTTCGACACCGGCGACTGGTCGCCGCTGACCGATGAGCCGCCGCCGGCCGGCTTTGATCCGCTGGAGCCGGTGCTCGCTGCCTGCGCGCTGGAGCCGCTGAACGACATCGGCAATTCCCGCCGCCTGCGCATGCGCTGGGGCTCGGACATCCTGTTTGTGCCCAATCTCGGCTGGCATTGCTGGGACGGCGCGCGCTGGCACCGGGCCGAGAATGACGAGGACGCGGTGCGCGTCTTCGCGCACCGCACCGCCGAGGCCATCGGGCTCGAGGCCTATGCCATGCAGCCGACGCCCCGAGAGCGCGAATTCATCACCGCTGGCGAGACTGCGGCGGTGCGCCTGGCCGAGATCCCCCACGACATCATCGCCCTCGATGATGAGGACATTTCTGTCGGCGAGAAGAAGAAGCGCACCCGCGTCCTGAGGGATGAGGCGATCCGGCTGAAGGACGTGGTGGGGCGGGGCGCGCTGGCGCAGAAGGCGCACGCCGCCCGGCAGGCGCAGCGCCGCCGCTTCGCCACCGCCAGCGGCAACTCCGGCAAGCTGGACGGCATGCTGGGCGAGGCGCGCCCTTCGGTCTCGCGCACGTTGCAGCAGCTCGATCATGATCCGTTGGCGCTGAACGTCGCGAACGGCACCATCCGCTTCCACAAGGTGGAGAAGCCCGATCCCGAGTGCCCGGATCCCGACGAGACGCGCATGCTCGTGTCCTGGCACTATTCGATCCGGCCGCACGAGCGAAGCGACCACATGACCAAGATGGCGCCGGCCTTCCACTGTCCGGAGGCGAAGGCGCCCGTCTTCCATGCCATGCTCGCGCGCATCGTGCCGGATCCCGAGGTGAGGGGATTCCTGCAGCGCTTCTTCGGCTATTGCCTCACCGCGCTCACCTCCGAGCAGATGTTCTGCATCTTCTTCGGCGAGGGCTCAAACGGGAAGTCCACGCTGGTGGACATCATCGCCCGCGTGCTCGGCGACTATGCCACCAGCGTGCCGGTGGCGAGCCTCGTGAACGAAAACAACCGCAAGGGTTCGGAGGCGACGCCGGACCTCATCCGCCTGCCTGCCGCGCGGTTCGTCCGCTCGGCCGAGCCGAAGGAAGGGCTGCCGCTCGATGAGAGCCTGATCAAGGATCTCACCTCCGGCGAGCCCATCAACGTGCGCCGGCTGAACCACGAGTTCGTGGAGGTCTATCCGCTCTTCAAGCTGGCCATCTCCTGCAACCGGAAGCCGCGCATCTACGGCAATGACGACGGCATCTGGCGCCGCGTCACCCTCGTGCCCTTCGAGGTGCAGATCCCGAAGGAGGAGCGCGACAAGGCGCTGCCGACCAAGCTCCAGAAGGAGATGAGCGGCATCCTCAACTGGATGATCGAGGGCGCCCTGGATTTCCTCACCAGAGGTGCCTTGCAGCCGCCGGAGAGGATCCTCGCCGCCACGCAGGAGTATCGCGACGAAAGCGACATCGTGGGCGCCTTCGTGCGCGCGGCCTTGGAGGTCACGAAGAGCCCCGACGACACGGTGGAGGCCGGCGATCTCTATTCCGCCTTCACCACCTACTGCACCAAGAGCGCGGTGACGCCGGTGAGCAAAAACACCTTCAACCGAAGAATGCCGAAGGCGGCGGACGCCTTCGGCTTCGAGAAGGGCAAGGCCTCGGTCTCGGTCTACACGGGCATCCGCATCCGGCCCGCGTTCGACCCCTCACGCACCCCGTACGGCTATGGCGCGGCGGGGGAGTGAAGCGGGGTCATGGGAGGCTAGGGAGCGTAGGGAGGCTGTAGTCGTCGCCGGGTTCTGATGCCGGGGGTGCGGGGGATCAAGGACTTAGCGCCCGTCGTGGGAGGCTGGGGAGGCTAGGGAGCCAGCGGCGCGGGTATGCGTAGGCGCGTGAAGTGAAATTCGGCGGGATCAGCCCGCCAGAAATACAAATACGGTTCTTATGTAAGGCGGGTTTCATCCTCCCTAGCCTCCCTAGGCTCCCACTGTTCAAAAATACGTTTTGTAATTCAACGGGTTGTCTGGGTGGTGATCAGAAGGGAAAGCAAAATGGCTTCCCTCCCTACACTCCCTAGCCTCCCATGGCTTGGAATGGGTGCTTCATGAAGCGGGTGGATATCGAACAACTGGTGCGGTGGACCTATCGGGATGAGCTGCCGAAGGTGGAGCGCGACACGGACTTCTCCGCCGGTATCCCCTCGTCCTGGTCCTCTCTCGCCCGTTATGGCGAACTGCTGACCGTGGTGCAGGAAGGCGACATCGTGAACCGCTGGGGTCTGGTGCCGTTGGACGGCGATCACGAGCCGCATCCCGACGCCCTTGTCGTGGCCGACGCGGTCGAAATGCTCGGTGAATTCGAAGTGGCGCTGCCGGACGGTTGGAGCCCTCTGTCCGACATGGGCGATCTCGGGCCGGAGGGCGTTGAGGCGGTGCGGCGGGGGCTGGATCGCCTCTCGCCCGTCGATCCCAACGGCCGACGCACCCTTCGCCAGCCTCTTGCGCGCCTGATCATCCGGAATGCGGTGCTCGGTTGCGCGCCGTGCTGGGAGGCCGAAGCGCCGGAGCGTGTCATGGTCACCGGCGCGAATGGCAAGCCGCTGTGGTTCCGGCACCTGACGGAGACAACTCCCGGCGCCTTTGGCCCCGTCACCAGCACCGTCGAGGTCGACGGCTTCAACGCCTCCCGCCAGCGGCCCTATCCCGGCGCCTACCGGAAGTTCGCGCTCCTGCCTGATCCGACCTTCGCGGTGGTGGAGCGGGGCGAGTATGAGCTTTGGGTTGCGGCCCTCGGCCTGCTGGTGGAATTGCTCGACGGCAAGCTCTCCGCTCACATCCCCACGCCCAGCGCTCGGCTGTCGCGGCCGTGGGAGGTCAGCGCGCCGGAAGGGCGAATTTTGCCATCCTTGGTGGTGCCGGCACCCGTGCCTCGCAGGAAGCCGAGC
This sequence comes from Azorhizobium oxalatiphilum, assembly GCF_014635325.1. GTDB lineage: Bacteria > Pseudomonadota > Alphaproteobacteria > Rhizobiales > Xanthobacteraceae > Azorhizobium > Azorhizobium oxalatiphilum. Next base: position 1,693,571 of record NZ_BMCT01000001.1, read on the forward strand.
AGAAGCTCAATCTCCGCTTGACGCGCGGCTGGATCTTGGTGCATCACTTGTCACGGATAAATAGAAACCCGGTTCGCTACTCGCGAGCCGGGTTTTTTCTTGGGCAAGGGGAGGTGGCGATGTGACCGTCCAGACCACCTTCGATGCCACCGACTTCCTCCGCGTCGCCCGCATCTTCGAGCGCCTGCCGCCGGACATTCAGGCGGTGGCCTTCCGCCGGGCGGCGGGCCGAACCCGGAGCGTTGTCGAGCGCAACTTTGCCCGCTTCTCGGCGCTGCACATCAAGGTGCCGCAGAAGCACGTCAAGGCACGCATGCGCTCCAGCCTCTCGGGCGGCGACGTGACATTGGTGGTTCGCTCCACCAACATCCCGCTGAATGAGATCGGGGCGCAGCAGCGCGGTTACGGCGTCCATGTCCGTGGGCGAGGCCGATACGAGGGGGCCTTCATTCCGAAGGCCTCGGCCAAGCGCGCGGCAGGTCTTGTCCTCAAGCGCATCGGCGAGCGCCGATTGCCCACCGAAATGCTGTTCGGTCCCAACCCGGCCAATGCGGTGGACCGCACGCCGGCGGGTTATGAGGACATGCTGTCGGAGATCGCGAGGGGCGAGTTCGCCTCGGTCATCCTGCAGCAGGTCACCTACCTGCTGAGCAAGGGCTGACCTCCGCCGGACTTGCGGGTCGGCCCGCGGGTCAGCGCGGCCGGGGTGCCCCGGTCGCCCGGCGGGGTCGCGGTGTGACATTCGTCCCGTTTCGGCCCCCAAACGTGACCCCGCCGCAACACCTCGGCCCCTCCCGGCGGCCGACCAGGGGGCAGGCCCCCCCATTCAGGGACCGTACCGAGCCAGAAACCGAAAGGACGGGAGCGGCGCCCCCGGCTTTTCGCCAGTGTGGGGGCTCGCAGGCGGTACACGGCACGCACGCGTGCTGCACGCATCAATGCACGCGAGGAATGCGACCATGCGCACCACCTATCAGCGGCCGGACGGCTCCACGATGGTGGAGGTGGCGCCGCATTGCTTTGTTGAGCGGGAGGCGGCGCTGCGGCTCGGCCTCATTCTGAAGTAGGCCGACCGTGGACGAGCAGGGAGAGTGGCTCTCCATCACCGATGCGGCGGCACGGCTGACTGCGGCGGGGGATGCGGTCGATCGGTCCACGCTGTCGCGCTATCTGAAGCAGCATGGCGAGGCGCTCCCGCTGCGGGCCGCCGGCAAGTCCAACCTCGTTGAGTTCGGTGCGCTCCAGCAGCATCGACAGGAGAATATCCGCATCCGCTCGATGCCCGCCGAGGTGCGCCCCGCGCCCGGTCGGGCTGTGGCGGCTCCGGCACCGGGACGCTTCGTCGGGAGCCAGGCGGACGGGGCCGCCCGCAAGGTGCAGGCCGATGCAGAGATGCGCGAGATGGATCTCTCGCTGCGCCGGAAGGAGCTGGTGCCGGCGATCGAGGTTGACCGCGCCGGTCGGTCGGCGGTGGCGCTGATGCAATCGGCCTATGAGCAGGCGCTGGAGAGCGAGGCCTCGAGCGCATCGCTGAAGTACGGGTGGGATGAGCGCACATTGCGCATCGTCCTGAAACAGCTGGTGCGCAAAGGGCTCGAGGCATTCAATCGCGAACTGCTCAAGAGCATCGACACCATGACACGGTCGGAGGAGGGGACGGCCGGCCAGCCTGACTGATCGGGAGCTCCATGTTTGACGCACGCGCTGCCTTTCCCGCTCTGCCGGATGGCGGCGTGGCGCTGTTCGGTGCGCTGGAGGCTGCGAGCCGGCAGCAGGATGAGCTGACGATCAGTGAGCATGCGGATCTCTTCCGCAAGGTGTCGGCGGAATCGGGTTCGCCCTGGCCGGGCGACTTCCACACCGCGCGCGTGCCCTATTTGCGCGAGCCGCAGGACTGCCTGCATCCCGACCATCCGGCCCGCCGGGTGGTGGCGCGGTGGGCGGCTCAGCTGGGCAAGTCCACGGCCATCGAGAACTGGTTCTGTTTCATCGTCGATCGTGCGCCGGGCTCGATGATGATCGTGCTTCCGACCATGGATGAGGCGATCAAGTTCAATCGCATCAAGCTGCAGCCGACTATCGACGCGTCGCCGCAGATCGAGCACAAGGTGATGCCGGTCTCCAGCCGCGACGAGCAGGGCTCCACCACCAGCTTCAAGAAGTTCGCCGGCGGGTTTGCCCAGATCGTGAATGCGGGTTCCTCCAAGGGCCTGCAGATGGTGTCGATCAAGTACCTCGCCATGGACGAGGTGACGGGTTACGCCAAGGACGTGGATGGGCGCGGCTCACCCCGCGATCAGGCCCGCGCGCGCCAGAAGTTCTACGGTGATCTTGCCAAGGAATGGCAGGGATCGACGCCCGGTATCGTGGGCGACTGCGTGGTCACCGCAGACTTCGAGGCCGGCGACCAGCGTTATGTGTACGTGCCTTGTCCGCACTGCGGCAGCTTCCAGGCGCTGGAGTTTGACCAGATGCGCGGGCCGGATGCGGCCCGCGACCTGCCGGCGCATTTCCGGTGCATCAGCTGCGACGGCGCCATTCTTGACGGCCACAAACCGGAGATGCTCGCGCGTGGCGTGTGGATCGCGCGTCGGGTCTCGGAGGGTGAGGGCCCGGTACCGCTGGCGATCGCCGAGGCGGATCTCGCGCGGTGGGCCTGCCTGCCCTGCGAAGGGCGGTGCCGCCACTGGCAGCCGACCTACCATCTCTGGGCGGCCTATGCGCCGCGCGAGAAGTTCGGCGCGATCTGGACCCGGTGGGAAGAGGCGCAGGGCGACACCACCAAGCTGCGGGTGTTCTACCAGCAGGATCTGGCGCTTCCTTACGATCCCGGCGGCGTCGCGGTCGAATGGGAGAAGGTGGTCGAGGCGAGCCGGAAGGTGCCTTATCCGCCTCGCGTCGTGCCCTCGGGTGCCGGTCTCATCGTCTCGGCGGCGGATGTGCAGGGCTATGGCATCAAGTGGTCGGCCTATGCCGTCGGTCCGCTCGGTCAATGGTGGCTTATCGACCGCGAAGTCTTCGAGGGCGCTCCGGATCAGAGCGACGAGCCATGGATCGGCCTCTCCGATGCGCTCGCCCGGCGCTATCCCACCGCCGGCGGCGGGGAACTGGGGATAGAACTGTCCGGCGTCGATACCGGCTGGGCGACGAGCCGGGTCTATGCCTTCTGCGCCGGGCGCCCGAACGTGCTGGCGCTGGACGGGCGTCACCAGCGGGGCCTGCCGTGGCTCGGCACGCCTTCGAAAAAGGACGTGAAGGACCGCCATGGCCGCGTCGTCGCGAAGGTGCTGCTCTATCCGGTCGGCCTGTACGACGCGAAGACAGCGGTGGTGGCGGGCCTCGCCAATCTGGTGCAGGGCCCCGGTGCCGAGGGCATGTGGCCGCGCAACACGCTGCACCTGACCTCGGAGCTTTGCGACGACGACTTCGCCCGGGAAATGACGGCGGAGCGGCTGGTCGATCCGGATGAGGAAGCCCGGGCGTCCGTGACGCGTCGCGCGCGCAGCCTGATCAGTCCGAAGGCGCCACGCGAGTGGAAGAAGATCGTCGGCCGGGCCAACGACTGGTTTGACGCGGCCGTCTATTGCCTCGCGCTCGCCTGGCAGTTGGAACGGAAGTTGCGCCTCACGGCTGAACGCTGGGCCGATCTGCTGGTGGAGGTGCATGGACAGCCGGTAGCGCCGGATCTGTTCTCAGCCACGCCCGATCCGTTCGTGAAGAAGCCGCGTGAGCCGGTGGAAACCGGCGAGCCCCGTACACCGCGCCCGCCGCGAAAGCGTTGGGGCGCCTACAACTGAGGTTGCGATGAACGCCGACGCGAAGCCGCGGGTACGGGTGCAGGCCGGGTCGCGTCCCGCCACCCGTGTGCCCGCCGGCAGCGCGCCGGCGGCGCGGCCGGTGGCGCGTTATCTGCGGGATGACCGCTCCGGCACGCTCTCCATGCGCCGGGCCGTCACCCGTGACGGCTTCATCGACGTGCGGCAGGCGGCGGGGCGAGCTTCGGCGCTGGCGCTGGACTTCCTGCACAATTGCGGCTGGATCGCCGGCATTGCTGATCAGGTGATCGTTGATACGGTCGGCACCGAGCTCAAGCTCAACCTGCGGCCGGACCTCACGCGCCTAGGCTATGACGAGAAGGAGCGATCCACCTGGTGCCGTCTCGTAGAGGGCGAGTGGCGCCGTTATTCTTGGAACCCGGCCGAGTGCGACCTCGCCGGCAAGTCCACGATTCCCGAGATGCTGGACGGGGCCATGCGCCACTATTTGGCCTATGGCGAGGGCTTCGGTGTGCTGTCCTACCTGTCGGCGGCGGATCGCGCGCGCTACAGGATCGCCACCGGCACCAAGGCCACGCTGGTGGCACCGCATCGCCTGCCGGCCCGCACGAGCGAGATGGAAGGCCTACAGGACGGTATCTTCCACGATGCCAACGGCCGGCCGACGCATTTCCGGTTCCGGCGCCGGGAGGATGGGTTCGAGCGAGACATGGACATCGCGGCGCGCGATGAGGCTGGCATTGCGCAGGTGTTGCATGTGATGGACCGGGGCGCCAATCCCGGAGCCTATCGCGGCATCTCGCCCATGGCGCCCATCTTCAAGGTGATCGCGCAGTATGACCAACTGGCAGACGCCACCCTCGCGACGGCGCTGCTGCAGACCATCTTCGCCGCCACCATCAAGAGCCCGGAACCGTCGGAGAATGCGTTCAAGGCGCTCCAGACGCTCGGCGACACTGACCCGCCGGCGGCCTGGGATGGCACCGACGCGGAATGGCGGGCGCAGGTCAGCGGCGTCGTGTCCGACCTCATCGACGTGTGGGGGCAGCGTATCGAGGCGCTGAAGAGCGGCGGCATCGACCTGTCCGAGACGGCCCGCATCGGCCATCTCGGGCCGGGCGAGGAGTTGGTGTTCCACACTGCCCAGACACCGGGCTCGGCCTATCAGCCGTTCTCGGCCAATCTGAAGCGGGAAGCGGCGCGCTGCATCGGCGTCACCGCCACCAGCGCCTCCATGGATTTCAACGGTGCCACCTATTCCTCGGTGCGCATGGAGGCGGCGACCATCTGGCCGCTGGCCGTGCGCCGGCGCGAGCGCATCCCGGCGCCGCTGGCGCAGGGCATCATGGAAGCGTGGCTCGACGAGATGATCGCCACCGGTCGCATCCCCTTCAAGGGTGGCTACCGGGCCTTCGCCGCGAACCGGGACAAGGTGTGCTGGAGCGAATGGCAGGGTCCGGCAGCCCCTACGGCGGATGACTTCAAATCCGCCAATGCCGCGGCGGTGCGACTGGAAAAAGGCCTGTCCTCGCTCTCCGACGAGTGCGCCCTCGGCGGCAAGGATTGGGAGGAGACGGCGCGTCAGCGGGCGCGCGAGCGCACCGTCATCGTGGAGGAGCTCGGCTTGCCGGATCCGTTCCAGCGCATGAGCGGCGGTGCGGGGCCGGACGGCGCGGCAGCGGATGGGCGGCGCGAGCCGGAGGCGGCCTGACATGGCGAACATCGTGACGATCCGCGGCGCCCAGGTGGACGCGGACGATCCGTGCGCGCTGTGGCAGGCGCTCTACGCCTTCAAGCTCGCAGTTCTCGCGGGCGAACGCGTCGAGGAGATCGAGGTGCGCTCGCCGGTCACCACCCGGCGCAGCCGCTTCGGCGCTTCCAGCATGTCGGACCTCGAGGCCGAGCTCGACCGGCTCCAGGCCTCTTGCGAGGCAAAGTCCGGACGGCGGCGTCGCTACGCGATCCGCGGCACCTATCGACCTTACTGAGGATCACCCCATGGCTGCGATCATGGACGGCGGGAAGCTGCGGCTCTCCGGCTATGTCGGCGAATATTTCTTTGAAGACGGCTTTACCGCCTCGGACGTGGTGATGGCGCTCGCCGGCATTCCGCCCGGCGATGAGCTGGATGTGCACCTCAATTCGGGTGGCGGCATCGCCACGGAGGGGGCGGCCATCCATGCGATCCTGATGGCCCGTCCCGGCACCACCAACATCGTGGTGGAGGGGATAGCGGCCTCCGCCGCCTCGCTTATCGCCATGGCGGGTGACACCGTGACCATGGCGGCGGGCGCCACCATGATGATCCACGATCCCGCCACCATCGCCTGGGGCAATGCGGACGAGCATCTGAAAGCGGTGGAGGAGCTGGAGGCGATCGCCACGGCTTATGCCCACGTCTATGCCGCCAAGTCCGGCAAGAGCGCCGAGGATTGCCGCGCCATCATGAAGCGCGAGACCTGGTTCACGCCCGATCAGGCGGTGGAGGCGGGCTTCGCCGATGTCACGGCGCAGGGCAAGGCCCGGCCCGTTGCGGTGGCGGCCTTCGACTATCGCGTCTTCGCCCACGCTCCCAAGCGGCTCGTGGCCATGGCGAAGGCGAACAATTGGTCCTTCGGGCCCAACGCGCGGGCGACTTCGTCCGCACCACCCCGTCAGCAGCAGGAGCCATCCATGACGGTCGAGACCAATGGCGGGGTCGATGCCGCCGAAATGCAGCGTCTTCGCGAGGAGAACGCGAAGTTGACCGCGGAGAAGGGTGACCGGGAGCGCCGCGACGCGATCGCCGCGCTGCCGGAGGCCAAGGGCCGCGAGGCCATGGCCAAGGCGCTGGCGGATTCCGGCGTCTCCATCGAGCAGGCCAAGGCCGGTCTCGCCGCCGCACCGGCGCCGACTGCGGAAGGATCGGAGGACGAGACCGGCACGGACCCGACCGCCTATGACCGCCGCCGCGCCACCGCCGCCGGCCTCAACAGCGGCAAGCCGCCGGCCAAGAAAGGCGACCGCGCGGTGCTTGCCGCCGCCGTCGCCCGCACCAACAAGCGCCGCTGACGGGAGGATTTCATGGCCCAGACCCTGACCCAGGACCTCGCCGTTCGCACTGCGAACTACATCATCTCGGAAGCGAACGGCTATCTGTCTCGCGACCAGGTGCTCGTCGCCAGCGGTGCGGGCGTGGTTAAGCCCGCCACCGTGCTGGCGAAGGTGACGGCGTCCGGCAAGTTCGTGCCGCTCGCGCCTGCCGCCACCGACGGCAGCCAGAATGCCGCCGCCATTCTCTACGAGGGCTGCGATGCCACCTCCGTCGATGTGCGGCGCACGGTGAGCAGCCGTGCCACCGAAGTGCAGGCCGCCGTACTGATCTGGCCGGCTGGCATCACCGCCCCGCAGAAAACCGCCGCGCTGGCGCAGCTCGCTGCGCTCCAGATCATCGCCCGCTGAAGGAGGGGCTGATCCCATGGGACTCGTCACCGACGTCTTCAATGCCAACGCTTTCGGCGTGGTCGAACTGCAGGAAGAAATCGTCGAGAAGGTGGACTATAAGCCCCAGCTTCTCGGCCAGCTCGGTATCTTCGAGCCGGTCTATTCCCGCTCCCGCGCCATTGGCGTCGCGGAGAAGGATCGGCAGATGACGCTGATCCCGACTTCCGAGACCGGCGCGCCGCCGGAGGAACTCGTGCCCAAGGGGTCCTCCGTCAAGTTGTTCCAGGCCGTGCGTCTCGCCAAGGGCTCGACGGTCTATGCCATCGAGCTTGCGGGCGTGGCGGCGCTGCCTTTCGATGTGCAGACCAAGGAAGTCACCGAGGAGGTGTCCGACCGCACCGGCCAGATCATCGACGATCTGGAACTCACCTGGGAGCACATGCGCTTCGGCGCCATTCAGGGCCGGGTGCTGGACGCGGACAACACCACGGTGCTGGTGAACTGGTACACCGAGTGGGGCATCGCCGAGCCTGCGGAGATCAACTTCGCGCTCGGCACCGCCACCACCGACGTGCGCAAGCTCTGCCGCGATGTGGGGCGCACCATGCAGAAGGCGGCGAAGGGACTGTGGACCCCCTCGACCCGGATCGGTGCGCTGTGCGGCGACACCTTCTTCGATCAACTGGTGAACCACCCGCAGATCAAGGAGACGAAGCTCGGCACCGAGAAGGCGCCGCTGCTGGAGAATATCGAGGGCTATTCGGCCATCGAGATCGAGAACATCACCTTCATCAACTATCGCGGCACCGACGACGGCTCCACCATCGCCATCGGGTCCGACAAGGTGCGGTTCTTCCCCATCGGCGCGCGCGGGGCCTTCAAGGTGGGTTTCGCGCCCGCCAACGAGTTCAAGCCCTACCTCAACCAGCGCGGCCGTGAATTTTACGGCCTCCTGCTGGCGGATACGTCCGGTCGCGAGGCTTGGGATCGCGTCGAACTGTACAGCTACCCGCTGTTCATCGCGACCCGTCCCGAGATGCTGCTGCGCGGCCGGGCCGCGTAACCGGCCATGGGCTGGAATGATGCGCTCGCCGCCGCCGATCGCGCGGTGGCGAGCTATTTCGACACGACGGACTTCACGGCCACCGGCATGACCAAGCCGGAGCGGGCCGTGAATGCCGATGGCGTGGTGGATTCCGCGCGTCCGGCGTTCGACTTCAAAGGAACGCTGGAGAAGGCACCCGAATTCTCCGCCTTCGACACCACGAGCCGCCCCTCGCCGGCGGATCGCAATATCCGCAAGGTGGACCGGATCTGCCTCACCGCCGACAGCACCGCCTGGCCGTGGATGCCGAAGCAGGGCGACCGCATCCGGTCGGCATCGGCGCTCTATGCCCTTGCTGCCGAACCCGACAACGACGGCACGCGCCGCGTTGCCCTCTGGCTCAACAGGATATCCGGCTGATGCTTGCTGCCGCCGCCTTTCGCCTCGCCGTGATCGAGGCCCTATGCCCGACCGCCGCGGTGAACAGCGGCGAGGGATTTCCCACGATGGCGCTGTACCGTGTCTATGACAGCCGTGCCATCTCCAGCGCCGACCTCGATGCCGGCGCCACCTTCACCCCCTCGCTCTCGGTCTACACCGAGGATACGCGCGTCGAGCGGCGAGGCGACGCACAGGCACCGGCGGCCGGTTTCGCCCTCACCGATCTGGTCATCATCGCCGAGCTGTCCGAGCTTGCCCGCGACGAAAACGGCGCCGTCATCACCGAGCCCGGCGGCGGGCCGGTCACTGACGCGGTGATCAATGGCGACGCGAAGATGCAGATCATGCTCGCCGCCCTGACCGCGCAGGTGCGTGCCGTCATCGTCCAGAAGCCGGCGGGTGCGCCGGTGCGCAAGATCATGAAATCCGTGCGTGATGTGCGGATCGAGCCTTTCGGTCTGCCGCAGTACGGCGTGCGCTTCCTGCGCAACGTCATGACCTTCACCGTCGAGATCGGCGACGACAGGTTCACCGATGCTGCCGGCCTGCCGGAGCCTATCCGGAGCGTCGCTGAAGAGCTGCCGGAGGGCTCCTATGCCAAGGGCCGTCTCGCCGAGCTGGCGCAGGCCTTCGCCGCCACCACGCGCGCCCAGATCGAGGGCTTCACAGTGCGTTTTGATGCGGACGGCAAGCCCGCCATGCCCTTCGGCGAACAGGAAACCTGACCACCAGCCTCAAGGATCCGGACCCATGAAGTTCCGTGCCAAGCCCGGACTGCGCATCCCCATGCCCGATCGGTCCGGCCAGTTCGTGCCGGATACCGGCGAAGGGACGAGCGTGGACGAGCTCAACCCCTATTACGCCCGCCTCATCGCCGATCGCGACATGGTCCCGGCGACCGATGAAACGGCCGAGGCCGACCCCGAAACCACCGCGCCGGACACCGGCAGCGATGAAGGAGAGAACTGATGGCTATCGGCTTCAACACCATCCCCGGCACCATCGTCGCGCCCATCATTTCCTTCGAGATCAATTCCGGTGGGCAGTTCGAGAGCACCTCCCGCCTGCTACTCATCGGTCACAAGAACACCGGCACAGCGGCCGTCGACAACGTCCCATTCCGCTGCAACAGCGTGACCGAGGCGATCGCGCTTACCGGCAAGGGCTCCATGCTGGCCGAGATGATCATCGCGGCCCGGCGAAACGCCCCGGCGCAGGACGTCTGGTTGATGCCGGTGCCGGCCGCCGGCACTGCGGAGGTGCGCACCATCACCGTCGGCGCGGTCCCGGCGGCGGGCGGCTATGGCGTCATCGAGATCGACGGTCAGGAGATCGCCCTGACCATGGGCGCCGGCGATACCGCGGCTGCCGTTGCCACGGCGCTGGCGGCGGGCATCAACGGTTTTCAGGATCCGCTCACGCGCTCGGCGCTGCCGTTCACCGCCGCCGCCACCACCAATGTGGTGACGCTCACCGCCCGCTGGGCCGGCGAGATCGTGAGCGGCGTGGACATCTACGTGCCGCTCCTTGCCTCCGGCAACGCGTTCAGCGGCCTGCTCACCGTGGCCACAACCGCCGCCGGCACCGGGGCGCCGAACCTTGCGGCGGGTCTCGCGGCGTTGGCCGATGATCCTTTCGACTGGATCGTCAGCCCGTTCTCCGATGCGAGCAACGTCGCGCGCTATCAGAGCGTGCTGTCGGACATTTCTGGCCGTTGGGCCTGGAGCCGCCAGAGCTACGGCCACATCTTTACGACGAAGACGGACACGACGGCCAACCTCACCACCTTCGGCCTCTCCTACGACACGCGTCACGTGGCAACGTTCACTCGGCTGTCGGGCGGCGGCGACGCCACCAGCCCCTGGGTGTGGGCGGCAGCGAATGCGGGGCGCATCGTGCCCTGGCTGTCCGACGGCGCCCTCGGCAACGTGTCGCGCAACCAAACCGGCCTGGTGGTGGAGGGCGTCAAGGCGCCCCGTGATCGCACCCGTTGGATGAACGATTACGCCACGCGCAACGCCTTCCTGGTCTCCGGCCTCTCGACCTATGGCGTGCGGAGCGACGGAGCCGTGACCATCGACAAGGTGATCACCATGCAGCGTACGGATGGGGCGGGCAACACCGACACCACCTTCCGCGACATCCAGAAAATCGGCCAGCTGGTCTATGCGCTGCGCTATTTCCGCACCCGCCTGCAGGCGGAGCATGGACAGAAGGCGATCGCCAACGACAATCCGGGCAACCTGCTGGCGATCACCACGGTGAACGACATCCGAGCCACCATGGTGGGGGTCTATCGCTCCATGCCCGGCGTGCTCGAGAACGCCGAGACCTTCGTGGCGCAGCTGGATGTCCGGCGCAACAGCGACAACCCCAACCGGATCGACATCTACGCGCCTCTCGACATGGTCAACCCGCTCGATGTGATCGCGGCGAACGCCACCATCTACAGCCAGTTCGCCGCTGCGGCCTGAGGAGAGCAACATGGCAGGAAATGATTTCGGCGGGGAAATGCGTCTCCGCCTGGCCGATGGCACGAACCTCGTGCTGCGTACGGCCATGAAGCTCGGCACCTCCGGCGTGTCGGTGGAACCGGTGACCAATCAGGACGGCTCCGTGTCCCGTCAGGCCACCCTGAAGCCGCGCACTGCGGAGATCACCCTTGAAGATACCAATGTGGACAAGAACCTGCTCATGCGCGCGCCCCGGCAGGACATCTACATCGCCGAGGAATTCACCGGGGTGAGCCACGTGTTTCTCTCTGCATTCTTCTCCGGTGATTCCTCCGAGGACCGCGCCACGGGCGAATGGTCGGGCCTCGTCATCAACGGCTCCGGCTATCAGCGGATCGGCGGCTGATGGACGCTCTTCCGCTCTCCCGCACATACACCTCCGGCAGTTCCACCTTCGACAGGGTGGAGCTGCGCGACCCCACTTATGTGGACTATCGGCGGATCGGGCCGGTGTTCGATGTGCAGAAAGGCGTAGTGCTGCGCGATCGCGAAGCCGTGTTCGCCTATGTGGACGCGCTCACCACCAGCCCGCCGATCGGCGCACTTGCGGTGCTCAATCTCGGCGACACCGTGGCGCTGGAAGAGCACATCCTCGGTTTTTTCATCAACGCTCGCAGATCGCGGGCCTCGCCGATGAACTCGTCTTCCGGCTCGGATGGGATCCCGGATACGTCGATACCCTGACGCTCGACGAAATCGTCGATTGGTTCGAGCGCGCGGTGAACTGGCACCAGGCCGAGAGCCGCCGCCGACCCAAGGGGAAACGCCATGGCGCGTGAGATTGAAGCTCGCCTGAAGATCTCGGCTGTCGATCGGACTGCCAAGGCCTTCGAGACGCTGGAGCGCCGCCTCAAGCGAGCCGAGGCGGCGGCCCGTCGCGCCAATGAGATGCAGCGGAAGACCGCTGCGCTTGAGCGCGCGACGGCAGGGGTTGAGCGCGGCATCATTCTCGGCGGCGGCGCCCTGATGGGTGCCTACGCTGCCGCCGGTGGCGTGCGGGCAGGCCTCACGACGCTGACCACCTTCGAGAACGGCCTCACCGCGATCCAGAAAAAAGCTGGTCTGACACAGGACCAGATGAAAGGCGTCTCAGAGGAGGTGAAGAAGCTCGCCGGCAGCGACAAGCTTGCGGTTCCAATCGAAGAGATCCTTGCCGCTTACGAACGCGGTGCCGCCGCCGGCCTGCCGCTCGACGAGCTGCGGGACTTCGCGGAGCTGTCGGCGAAGGCGGCCGATGCGTTCGAGATGTCGGCAGCCGACGTGGGCAACGCCACCGCAGGCTTCAAGGTCGGCCTCGGCATCCCCATGAAGGAGATGCAGCAGTATTTCGACCTCATCAACACGTTGGGCGACAGCGGCATTAGCGACGAGAAGGACATCATCAACTTTCTCGATCGCGCCGGCGCCTCTCTGAAGAATTTCGGTCTCAGTGCGCAGCAGGCGGCGGCCTATGGCTCGGCGCTTTTGAACCTCAAGATGCAGCCGGAAGTGGCGGCCCGCATGATGTCCGCGATGACCAGCAACCTTATCGCGCCGGAGTTGCTGTCCAAGAAAGGGCAGGCGGCGCTGACGAGCGTGGTCGGCAACCTCGGGAAGTTCAAAAAGGCGCTGAAGGCCGACGCTCCCGGCACACTCGAAAAATTTCTCCAGAGCGTGTCCAAAATGGACAAGTTCCAGCGGGCCGAGAAGCTCGGCGCCATCTTCGGCAAGGAGTGGTCGGACGAGATCATGCGTCTCGTGGAAGGACTGGAGGAGCTTAAGAAGAACCTGAAAATTGCGGCTACGCCGTCGGATTTTCTAGGGTCGCTCGATAGATCCTACCAGCTCAAGCTCGGTACTCTCTCCTCCCAGTGGCAGCAGTTCAAGAACGAGATCGGCCTGATCGCAATCGACGTCGGCACCATCGGCCTGCCGGCGCTGAAGGATGGGCTGGAGAGGATCAAGACACTCGCGCACGAGATCGGTGAAGCGTTCAAAACCGACTTCGTACCGAACCTTGACATGAAGGCGCTCGACGACGCCCAAAATGCCATCGTCGATCTCAAGAATGATCTTGCGGCACTGTTCGGTCTGAACTCCAGCGGTTCCGAGATCGGTGCCTTTTTCCGCGACACAGCCAAGGCGGTGAACGAGATCGCCGAAGCGGTGAAGCAGGCCAAGGGCGTGGTCGATGCGATCCTGCATCCCGAAAAAGATGTCCAGCCGCTGACCGACGAGGACCGCCGCAAGTTGATTGCGGAGAATGGTCCATATCAGCCGAACTGGCTCGAGCGGCAATTCGCCACGGTGGGCAACGGGTTCTCGGATCTGATCACTGGAGAGAGTGAGGAATCTCGGGGCCCGTCCGGCCCAAATCGTCGCTTCGCCAACGGCTCGGGCTTTGGCAAGCCTGGAACCAAGCCGGCACAGCCCCTTGTGGGTGGTGTGGTCGGGAGTGCGCTCGATTGGCTTCTCGATGCAAATAGGGGCATGAACCAAGCTCATGAATGGCTTCAGCAGGGTGATTACTCGCTGCAGCCGGCAATGCCTGGTCGGTCGCCGATCAACCCGAACTCCATCCCCACGGAGGGTGGGCGCGCTGCAAGCGGCTTCGATCCGACCGCCGCATCCGCGGCTGCCACGCCTTCTATTCCCGCCGGTGGGCCCATGACCGTGCAATTCGGCGGTCCAGCTCCCGATGCGCTGAGGCAGGCGATGGAAGGTGCCAGCTCGCCCATTGCCGTCGCAGGTGCGGACGCGGCCTCTTCGATCGAAGGCGCGGCGCAGAAGCTGCAGGAGGCCGCGCGCGAAATCGGCGAGGAAGGGCGTCGCGCGGCGGAAGCCATTTCCGCGGCGCGCATTCAGGTGCCGGCCATTCCCGGTGCCCGTGGCCCGAACGCGAACCTTGGCCAATCCATGCCGACGGTCGGAACGCCGGGTGGCTAGGGTCGCATCTGCGCATTGATTTTGGGAATGTCGATCGCCTGACCGTTCCACGGTTCGACGGCGATCGGCTTCTGATCGGCGCTCAGTAGTTTCGTGTAACCTCTGAGGTGGGTCTTGGCCTTCCCGTTTACGATGTAGATCGTTGGCGTGGATCCGTGGACCTGGATCAAAAACAGACCGCCAATTCCACTCCCGTCGTGACATTTGACGAAGGTGTCATTGCCTTCTGTGAGGTGGGGGCAAACGACGGGATAATAGATATTGCGTGTGATGTAGTGGAGCTTAATGGCGTCCCTTGCAGCGCTGATCGCCTGCGGAGCGCTCTGAAATGCCACTTCTGCTCTGACCGCTCCAAAGGTCGAAAGCAGGATGGTGGCTGCAATGATCCCCATGCGCATGCGTGATCCCCCGGACGATTGATGCCTGCGGGACAGTAGCGTGCATCCCGATCGAGTCTATGCCTTCGCTCGAAAGGCATCCTGAGAGGAACCTTCCGATGCGCGCATGGGACAAGGCTTTCCGACGCGCGTCTTTTCGCGGCGCGCGTTTCTGGGTGGAGAGCGAGGATCCGGTCTGCGGTCGGCGGGTGGCAGTGCATGAGTTGCCCGCCGGCGAACGGCCGATCACCGAGGATATGGGGCGCCGCGCCGGCGAGTATCGCGTCTCGGCCTATGTGGCCAGTGACAGCGCTGACAGTGAGGGGCGGGGTCTGGAGGCTGCGTGTAGCGCCTTCGGCCCGTCCGTTCTGGTGCTGCCCATGGATGCCGCGCGAGCGGCGCACTGCACCAGCTGTACGCGTAACCGACGTCTCGATCGCAATGGCTACATCGCCTACAGCCTCACCTTCGTGGAAGCGGGTGGGGTGGCGGGCGGCCTTTCGGTGGGCGTCGGCCTGTCGCTGGGTATCGGCGGGATTTCGGTCTCGGCCGGTCTCGGAGGCGTGTCGATGTCGGCGGGGCTGGGCGGCCTTTCCGTCAGCGCGGGCATCGGCGGCATCGGCGGTGTGTCGCTCAGCGCCGGGATGGGCGGGCTCTCCCTGTCGGGTGGCGTCAGTCTTTCGGGCGGCGTCAGCGTGGCAGCAGGCTTCACGGCCCTGTCGGCGGTGCGGAACGTCTTCGGGGCCGGCGTCAGTGTCGCCGCCTCGGCCATCGCCAAGGTTGGATAGGAGTGCGGGATGAGCTGGCTGGATGATCTGGTGGCCCGCTTCGTCTCCGATGCGGACGATATCGCGCTCGCCCAGGCGGCGGCCGCCACGGTGGCCGGCGGCGGGGAGTTGGGTGCGCTCGCCCATCTCGAGCTGTGCCGGTTGGTGGGCGAAAGCACCACCGACACGCGCGGCCTGCTGCGCGCCCTGGATGACGTGTCCGGCGGCACGCGCGATCTCATCAGTGCGTTGGTGATCGCCTGTTTCGCCACGGTGCGGGCCGGCTATCCCGCGAGGCAGGATGCGCAGGAGGCCCGCACCGCCCTGACGGCGCGGGCCGATGGCGTGCTGGATGCGGCCGGCGCGGCCTACGGGGCCGAGGTGCACGCCTGGCTGATCCGCCTCGTGGGGGAGACCACGGTGCAGATATCCGCCATCGCCGCCACGCTGGCGCCTGTGGTGCGGGTCGAGACCGGCATTTCCCTGCCGTCCTCGCTCATCGCCTTCGACCTCTACGGCGATCCCGCCCTCGCCAACGATCTGGTGGGGCGCAACCGCACGGGCACGGCCATGCTGATGCCGGTGCGCCTCGAAGCACTGGCGCCCTGAGCCATGGCCTTCGAGACCATCACCCTTATGGTGGCGGGCGTCCCATTGCCCTTCACCGATTGCACCCTCACGGCCGGCGCCGAGCAGGCCGTGAGGAGCGGTTCCTTCGAGGTGGCCTGGACCGGCCCCGGGCTGCCGTGCCGGGAGGACACGCCTTGTGTCGTATTGATCAGCGATGATGTCTGGCTCACCGGCTATGTGCGCGACGTGAACTGGGAGCATGACCGGGCGAGCCGGCGATATTCGGTTTCCGTCGTGTCGCGGACGGTGGATGCGACGGAAACTTCCATCGACCATCCCACCGGCAGCGCCACCGACGTGGACCTGAAGACCATCGCCAAGACATTCGACACGGCGGGCGTCGGCGTGGAGGTGGTGCTGGCGACAGCGAAGAAGGCGGTGCACCAGATCCTGCCGGGCGAGACCCTGTTCCAGACGCTCGAACGGGAGGCTCGCGCCCATGGCGCGCTGATCTACGACACGCCCAAGGGCAAGCTGAAGATCATCGACAAGCCGGAGGGCCGGCACAAAGGTGCTCTCAGGCTCGGCGTCAACATCGTCCGCGCCTCCGGCACGCTGTCGGGCCAGTTCAATTACGACAAGGTGAAGGTGCGGGGTCAGTCTTCCTTCGGCACGCGAGGGGGCGCCCTGCGGCCCGAGGCGGAAGCGAAGGGCACGGCCGATCGCAAGCGCACGCTCATCATCTATCACGAAGGGGAGGCCACCTCCGAGCGCGTGAAAAAGCGGGCGGGCTGGGAGGCCAAGCGCGCTGCCGGGAAGGGGAAGACGGCGCGCTTCACCGTGCCCGGCTGTCGGGACGAGGAGGGGAAGATCTATGCCCCCAACCATCTGATCCCTGTTCAGGACGATTGGGGCGGCCTGCGGCAGGACATGATCATCGCTGCACTGACGATCCGGCAGGACGAGGACAGCGGCACCACCACCGAATTGACGGTGAAGGATCCCCGCGCGCTGGGTGGCGAGAACCCGCGCGGCGAGAGCGCGGAAGGCTGGGCCGCGCCGGGCGCGACACCGCCGACCTTCCGGGAGGACTGACGAAAAAAGGAGAGGGCCATGGGCTTCGACGCCAACCTGACCCGCATGCAGCTCGACGGGACCGTCAAGCATGTGGGTGGGCAACAGTTCCTCGCGGGCAAGGGGCTGGCGGGCGAGACGTTTCCGCGGGTGCATCGGGTCGAGCCGCATGGTTTCACCTCGCATCCGGTGTCTGGCGGCATCGCCACGGTGATGCAGTCGCGCTCCAGCCGCGACAGCGTCTATGCCATGGGGGGAGCCAATCCCGACCTCGTGCCCCAACTCGCCCTCGGCGGGTCGGCCATCTACGACCATCTCGGCAACGTCGTCTCGGTGGTGGAGAACAAGGTCCGGATTGTCGCGGCCGAGAGCATCGAGCTCGTGTCGCCCCTCATCGTCCTCGACGGGCTTGTGAAGCTGGGCGGGCCCGGCGCCGACCGGCCCGCGTCAGCGCGCGGCACGGTGGACACCGCCGGCGCCCAGGACGTGGACAATCTCGCAACCCGGGTGCTGGTGATCTGATGCGCATCATTCCTCTCGCGCAGGCTGCCGAACCCATCCTGACGCCGGACCTCGTGTGGGACGGCGACATGGCCGATCTGGTCATCGACGCCACGCGCGGCGACCTGAAGGCCGACCAGGCGCTCGCCACGGCGGTGCTCATTTGCCTTGAGACCGATCGCCGGGTGGAGGCTTCCGAGCTGCCCGAGGGCGAGGCGAACCGGGGCTGGCCGGGCGATGCGTTCGACATGCAGCCCGGCGACGTTCCGCTCGGGTCGAAGCTCTGGCTGCTGCGGCGCCGCGCCCTCCTCGAGGGCATCGAGCTGGAGGCCGAGGACTATGCCCGCGAGGCGTTGCAAACGCTGATCGACCAGGGCGCGGTGGTGCGGGTCGACGTCACCGCCACGCGCGTGCCGGAGCGTGCCCGCCTCGACCTCGACGTCGCGCTGTACGGGCGCGACGGCACCGTCATCTATCAGCAGCGCTTCGCCGTGCTGTGGGAGCAGATCAATGGCCTATGAGACCCGCTCCCTCGATGCTCTTGGCGCGGCGGTGCGCGGCATGGTCCGGCAGTATCTCAAGGGCACCGATGCGACGCTCCGGCAGAACTTCACCGCGGTCACCGCCAAGGTGCTGGCGCTGCTCGCCCGCGAGTACGAATTCCGGCTGGCGTGGATCTATGCCCAGCTTTTCACCCGCACCACCACCGACCGCGCCGCGTTGCGCATGCAGGGCGCGGACTTCGGCATCTACCAGAAGGCCGCGTCGGCGGCCTCCGGCGCCATCACCGGCACCGGGCAGCCGGCGATCACCTATCCCGCCGGCATCCGCTTTCTCTCGGCCGGGCTGACCTATCTGACCACTGCCGCCTTCACCGCAGCCCCTGACGGTACGTTCACGGCGGTTGTGCAGTCGGAAGCGGTGGGCGCGGCGTCGAACCGCGAGCCGGAAGCCGTCATGACGCTGGCCGATCCCTCGCTCTATCCGACCCTGTCGGAAACCGCGGAGGTGGGCGCCGATGGGCTCGGCGGCGGGGCGGACATCGAGGGCATCGAGAGCTTGAAGGCGCGCATCCTCGAACGCAAGGCGCGGCCGCCGCAGGGGGGATCGCTCTCCGACTACGAGCGCTTCGCACTGGAGGTGTCCGGCGTGCTCAAGGCGTGGGCCTTCAGCTTCACCGGCGGCATCGGCTCCATCGCCGTCTTCTTCCTGTTCGATGGCCGGCCGAACAGCATCCCGACGGCGGCCGATGTGGATGTGGTGCAGACGCATATCGACAGCCTGCGGCTCATCCGCGTGGACGATACGGTCGCGGTCGCGCCCCTGCCGCAGGCGCTGGACGTGACCATCTCCGATCTGGCGATGGACACGCCGGAGGTGCGGGCGACGATCGAGGCGAACATCGCCGCGATGCTGCTCACGCGCGCCCGGCCGGGGCTCGATGCGGACCCGTTCGTCCTCTCCCGCTCGTGGGTGTCCGAAGCCATCTCGTCGGCCGCCGGCGAGGACAGCCATACGCTGGTGCTGCCCGCAGGCGACGTGACCTATACCGGTGGGCACCTGCCGGTGCCGGGGATCGTGACCTATGCGTGATCCCGCCTTCAACACCCGGACGGAATATGAGGCTCCGACGGAGCCCTCCGAGGTGCTGCCGCCGGCGCCGTGGGATGCGCTGGCCCGGCCCGAGATCGACGATCTTCTGCCGGGCGGCCTGGCGCTGTGGCCGCGCGGCGCGGCATGGGGCTCGCCTGACGGCGCGGCGCGGGACACCGGCTCGGTGCTGGCGAACTTCACGCGCGTGCTGCTGGGCCCGTTCCGCGACCTCTACGCGCGCGCGTTCGGCATCACGCTGGAAAGCCGCGTCCTGACGCTGGAGAACAGCCTTGCGGACTGGGAGGCGGACTATGGCCTGCCGGATGCCTGCTCGCCCACCGACAGCCTCTCCGGACGTCGCCGAACGCTGCTCTCGCGGGTGCGGTCGGTGGCGACGATCACGCCGCAGGACTTCGTGCGGCTGGCGCAGGCGGAAGGCTTCGACATCGTCATCGAAGAGCCGGCCACTTTCGAGTGCGGCTTTTCCGAATGCGGCGGTGAGCACACGCTCGGGGACCCGATCCAGGAGGTGTACTGGATTGTCCACATCTACGATCTCGCCATCGACTATTTCACCTGCGGCGAGAGCGAATGCGGGCATGACCCGCTGTTTGAGACAGTTGGTGTTGAGCGCCTGCAATGCCTGTTCGGCCGGCTGTTCCCGGCCTGGACCCAGCCCGTCTACGTGCTGCACGAAAACCCGCGCCAGCAGCTGGTGCTGGGGGGCGTGCCGCTGACGCTGGGCGGTGCCCATCTCATGATCACGCCGCCCTGACGGCCGCGCCTTTCCTTCCGAACGCCCGGCCGTATCGGCCCGGCGCCGCTTCTCCGTCCCGCATCAGGGGTCTCCATGAAATACAATCCGCCCTACGGGTCCACCGACCCGAATGCGCCCTATCTCGACCGCAGTACGCCCGGTGCCATCTCCGGCTCGCGCGTGCCCGCGGTTGCGTTGGAACACCCTCAGCGCGAACTCGTGAACCTCCTCACGAAAGCGGGTCTGACGCCTTCCGCTGCCGACCTTCTGCAGGTTGTGAGGGCGGTTCGGTCCGGTCGCCTGAACTATCTCACGGCGGGCGGCACGGCCAATGCGATCACGCTTGCGCTCGATCCCGCGCCGGCTGTTCTCGACGAGCTGGTGGCGACCCCTCTCCGCATTCGTGTATCCGCCACGAACACATTGGCGGTGACCGTCAACGTCAACGGTCTCGGCGCGCTGCCGCTTCTGCTGCTTGGCGGCGCCGCATTGGTTGCTGGCCACTTGCCTGCTGGCGGCCTCGCCGAGATTGCCCTGCTGCCGGATAAGACAGCGTTCCAGATTTTGAGCCTCACCCCGGCGGCCTTTCCCAAGGGTGGGCGCCAGCGGTTCTCATCGAGCGGAACCTTTACGGTTCCTGCCGGCGTCAACCGCGTGGAGGTCGTGGTTCTCTCGGGCGGTGGGGGTGGAGGTGGAGCGAACAGCACCGGCGCTGCCGCCATGAGCGGCAACGGCGGCGCGATGGGTGCTGGATCCTACGCAGTGACACCGGGCCAGGCCATTCCCGTGATCGTCGGCGGCGGCGGCAGCGGAGGGCCCGCTGGCGCGAACAACGGAGGGGCTGGCGGCGCTTCGTCTTTCGGATCTTTCCTGACCGCCAATGGTGCTCTGGGAGGGCTCGCGTCCGGCGGTGGCATCCAGACATTCGCGGGCGCCAATGCCACGGTGAATGGCGCGAACATCTATTCCCTGATCGGCTCGCAGGCGCAGCCTGCTTATGCGCTGAGCGGAAACAACATCGTCCGATCCGCCGCCGGACCGCCGCCAAACGGAACCTATGGCGACCGCATCGGGGTGGACAGTTCCATCGGCGCGGCTGGAAACAACGCGGTGTCGCTCGGCCAAGGCGGCAGCGGAGCTGTGGGAAATGCGGCCGGTGGCCAAGGTGCGGCCGGCTATGTCGATGTGACCTGGTGAGGCAGCTTCCATGACGAACTATGCAGCCCGAATCTCCGGGGGACTTGTGGTCGAAGTTGTGGCGCTTCCCGCCGGTGTGGCGCTGGCTGACGCCTTTCATGCCGATGCCGGCTTCGTGCCCGCCACGGCCGATGTTGCGGCTGGGCAGTCCTACGAGGACGGGGCGTTCGGACCACCGCCGGCAATTCCTCTTTCGGTTGCCAAGGCCCAGCGTCTCGCCGCTCTGTCGGCAGAATGCGCCGCGGCTATCGTCAGTGGCTACTCCAGCGCGGCGCTCGGTACGGAACATCGCTATCCGTCCCAGGAGATTGATCAGCAGAACATGTTGGGGAGCGTGTCCGGCGCCATGGCCGCCATGATGCTCATCGGCGGGGATGAACTGGCCGCCTGGACAACGCCGTTCTGGTGCGCAGACGAAGCCGGCGCGTGGGACATGCGCCCGCATTCGGCAGCGCAGATCATCAAGGCTGGGCAAGACGGGATGGGGTGGATCGTCGCCTGCCAGATGCGCAACGCCGAGTGCGCAAAAGCAGTGATGGCTGCCCCCGATGCCGAGACCCTAGCCGCCATCGTGCGGGAGTGAGGCATGCCGGAAAGTCGTGAAATCCTCGACGCGGATCTGGTTGCCTTCGACCCGGCGGGCGATCAGCTCATGGTACTGCGCAATGGTGATCAGCTGTACCGGGTGAACGGCTGGGACATCATCGCCACGGCGGCCACCGCCGCCATGGCGCTCTCCGATCTGATCGGACGCATGACGGTGGCGCCGTCGAGCGACGTGAAGGCGATGATGTCGCGCCTCATCGCCGAACTGATGGCGGCCGGCATCTGGGCGCGCCTTGATGCTCTCTGGATCCTGGCGTCGCATGATGCGCAGGCGGCGCGGCTCAACTGGAAGAGCAGCGCCTACAATCTGACCGCCATCAACTCGCCGCCCTTCACGGTGAACAAGGGCTACAAGAATGCCCCCGGCACCAACGTGAGTTACCTGACCACGGGGTTCACAGGCGGCACGGCTGGAGATAACTGGCAGCTCAACAGTGCCACGGCCGGCGTCTACTCGCCGGTCAATGGCATCAACGACGAGGGGGTGCTGTTGGGTGCATCGGATATGTACGTGGAGTCGGGGCTCACTGATCCAGGCGTCCGCCTGATTCCTCGATATCATGGAAGTGGAGGCGGCGGCGTCAACACCACCAGCAATTCGTCGGTCATGTCCCTGTCGCCCTGGACCGCGCCCGGCAGCTACATTGCCACTCGAAACCGGGCAGAAGACACGCTGCTCTATGAGAACGGTACGCTGCGGAACACTTTCCCGACGCCATCTCGCGCCAATAGCTTGCCTGTCTATCTCTTGGCTGAGAACTTCGGCGGCGGGTCCAGCTTCCACTCGGACGACATGCTGAATGTCGCCTTCGTCGGCGGCGGCCTGACGCAGCCGCAGATCGCGACGCTGCATGCTGCGCTCTCGCGCTATCTCACGAGCATTGGAGCCTGACCATGTTTCTCATTCTGGACCAGGACCAGGCTGATGCTTTGCGGGGCGAAAGCTCGCCCGGCGCGGCCCTCGATCCGATCGCCCTCGCTGACGGCGTGCGGTGGGTGCTGCCTCTCGCGGTGCTCGACGATCCCGGCCATGCGTCCCGGCTGGACGCGCTGCTGACCTTGCCGGCGGAGCCGGTGGGGCCGGGCGAATTCGTCCGCGTGGAATTGCCCATCGAGGGCTGACGCTCCCGATATCGCTCCTTCAACGCGCCGCCTCCGGGCGGCTTTTTCATGCCCGGTCGCCGGGCGTGCGTCCCTTACCTGCAATCCCCCACATTGGAGACTGGCCCATGGCCGCCCCCACCTTCGCCTCCCTGCGGAGTGAATACGCACGTCTGCTCGCCACCATGACCATCACCAGCGGCAAGCTGGCGACGGTCGACGCCACGGCGAAGAAGGTGCTTGCGAACAAGGCCCGCTACATGACGGTGCAGAACGCCACCGGCGTGCCGTGGCTGCTGGTTGGCCTCATCCACTCGATGGAGGCCTCCCTCAGCTTCACCAAGCATCTGCATAACGGCGACCCGCTGACGGCGCGCACAGTGCAGGTGCCGAAGGCGCGCCCCGTCGCCGGAAAGCCGCCCTTCACCTGGGAGGAGAGCGCCATCGACGCCGTCCGCTACGACGGGCTCGACAAGGTCACGGACTGGTGCGACGAGCGCATCGCCTATCAGCTCGAGGGCTACAACGGTTGGGGCTACCGGCTCTATCACTCGGACGTGCTCTCGCCCTACCTCTGGTCCTTCACCAGTCACTATCGGGCGGGCAAGTACGCGGCCGATGGCAAGTGGAGCCAGACGCTGGTGTCGCAGCAGGTGGGCGCCATGGCGCTCCTGCAGCGCGTCCGGGCGCTGGACGCCGGCGCGTCTCCCACGCCTTCCGTCTCGAAGGGCACGCAGGTGGTGGTGGCCGTCGGCGCCACCGCGGCCACCACCGCGGCCGTGACCTGGTGGGACCAGATCACCGCCTTCTTCGCGCCTGTTCTCACTTTCTTTGGAGCCTGAGCCATGAGCGGCGCAATTCTCCGCGTTCTGCTGCGCTATCTGGCCGGCATCCTTGTCGCACGCGGGCTGGTCAGCGCAGCCGATGCCGACACGCTCACCACCGATCCCGACGTCATGATCATCGTCGAGACCGGCGCCGGCATCCTGATCGGCGGCGCCACCGAGGCCTGGTATTATCTCGCCAAGCGCTTCGGCTGGCCGACCTGAGGGGCCCGGCGCGATGATCGGGCTGCTCACCACCATCCTGTCCTGGCTTTCGGGCGGACTGGTCGACAGGGTGCTCGACACGCTGAACAAGCGGGTCGACGCCCAGACGGAGCAGGAGAAGCTCCGGACGCAGATCACCGTCGAGGCGATCAAGGCCGAAGTTGCTTCCCGGCAGTCGGACCGTGACGTTCTCGTCGCCGAGCAGGGCCGCTGGTACACGGCCATGGTCCGCCCGCTGCTCGCGGCCCCTGTGATCATCTTCCTCTGGAAGGTGATCGTCTGGGACAAGGTGCTCGGTCTCGGCACCACCGACGCGCTCAACGGTACCGTCGCGGACTGGGCAGGGGCGATCGTCACCACCTATGTGGGCGGGCGATCGGTCGAGAAGGTCGCCGCCCTGCTCACCCGCAAGAGCAGGTGAGGGCGGCCGGTGGAAATCCTGCTCCAGCGGCTCATCGAATGGGGGCCGCCCGGCCTCGTTGCGGCGCTGTTCGGCTATCTCTTCCTGCGCGAGGCGCAGAAGCGTGACGACATCCAGCAGCGCTTCAACGATCTGCAGGACCGGCGCGTCCAGGAGGCGCGCGACGACATCGCCAAGATGACCACGGCCATCTCTGCGTCCACCGATGCGGTGGACACCAACACCTCTTCCATCACGGCGCTGACCCGTGTGGTGGAGGCCACCACGCGCGGAGGTGGGCGATGACCTCGCTGCTCAAATCCATCCGCAAACTGCTCGGGCTCGCGCCGCATCGCCCGGTGCCGGCCCCTCAGGCCCAGAACGATGAGGAGGTGGAGGCCATCCGGTCTCGCATCACGGACGCGGTGCAGCAGCTCGACGTGGCTGTGGAAGCATCGCGCACGGCGGGGAGTGAAGCGCGCGAGGCGGCCCTGGCGGCGCTTCGCTTCTTTGAGCAGAAGGGGGGCGAGCGTGGCCGCCGTCACTGAATTTCTGAAAGCGAATGGATTGCTGGCGGGCGCCCTGTTCTACATGGCGAGCGTCACCGCTGGGCTCGCGATCCTGCCGGCTGACATCACCTTCCCGATCCTCCACGCTATGCGCCTGGTGGTCTCGGTGGTGCTGATCATCACCTTCGCGCGGGCACTGCCGCTGATCGTCCGCGAGCCCCGGGACCAGGGCTCGCAGTTGATCATCGGCATCCTCTTCGCCTGGTCGGCCGAGGTGATGATCAGCGCCTGGGGGCTGGCGTGGCGGATCTCCGACCAGTCGTGGATGCTGGACAGTCCCGTGCTCGGCGCCCTGCTGGCGTTGAAGATCATGGGCGGGACCTTCCACGTCACCTCGCCACGCGCCCTCGATGGGCGCGTGCCGCGCCGCAGCTGGCTGCTTCTGGTGGCCGGCGCGCTCATCGCCGCTCTGATGGCGGGCATCGTGATCGGTGCCCGCTGGAGCACGTTCTTCGTCGAAGTGATGTAGGGGGCTGCGGGTGGTGATGTGCGACCCGTGGCCGGATTAGGGTTCGAAATGGTGGAGCCGCGATGAAGGTCTATCTGTCAGTGGTGGATGGCCCAGACGGCGCCTTCCTTTCACTCGGACGCCCAGACCAGCCGGCGGAACTCATCCCGCTGGATGCGATGGATTTGGCTGCTCTATCGGCGGGCGCTTCGGCGGCGTTGAGATGTCGCCTTCAGGAGCAGAAGTGGCCGCGATCCCACCAGTCTGGCATTGCCGCTCCGAATAACCCTCCTCGTCGGCGTTTCTGGTGGTGGCGACCTCGATCCGCCGCCTTTTGAACCTCCCACCTCGCCCCGCCTCCTCCGGGAGGCGGGGCTTCTTTCGTTCAGCCGGTCCCGATCTCGCGGGCGCCCATGGTCTCGGCTGGCCCGTCCTTCCTGTCCCCTCGCGCAACGATGGTGAGCGCGTTCGCCGGTAGGGCTCGCTGCAGCGCCTTCGCATCCTCCCATAGCCCATTCATCCAGATCTCCAGTTCCTCGGGCTCAGTGAGGATCACCGGCATAGCCTTTGGGTGGACGCTGGCCACGGGCTCGCTCGGTTGGGTGGTGAGGAACCCGAACAAGTCCGTGGTGACCTCCCCTTCCCTCACTTTCCGCACACTGGTCCAGTCCCTGACGAAGATGCCTGCGAAAAAGCCAAGCGGCCGTTCCTCGCCAAAGGCGAACCACACATCTCCGCCGGCCGCTTTGTTGAATTCGCTGAAGCTGGTGAAGGGCACCAAGCAACGGTTCGCCGGCCCGAGCCACCGCTGCCAGTGCTTCGAGCTGGTGTTGCGGACGTTCGTGGTGCCGCCGTCCGGCTCCATGCGTACGAGGGCCTTGAAATCCTCCACCGGCTTGCCCTTGGCTGCCCGCTTCTCGGCCCGCTTCGTGGCAGCGTCCAGCAGCGCCTTCTGGGAAGATGGCATTCCCCAGCGCGCAAGCGCCAGTTCGCGCACGCCGTCCGCCCCGGTGCGCACGATAGGTGCCTCGTAGTCGGGGAAGATGCCCGGCATCGGCGGCAGGTTGCCCGTCGTGTCACGGAGCGCCTTCGCGATCTCGCGGATGGCCTGCTGACCTTTTGTCATAGAATATAGGTTGCACATAGGCGTCACCCCCGCCTGAGAGTGAGCCCGACTTGGTCAGGCCCTCGGCGCACTTCAATCATGCTCATTTGTGTCAAACCGAAGTTTGCGCTTTTGACTTTGAATTCCGGGCTCGTCTGACGTTCTTGCGGCAAGCCATAGCGCCGCCCCTGCGCAACTGCCAGAAAGGATTGTCAGAGCGATGAAGAGATACTCCTCCATTGCGGTGCTCCTCTATCAACGCGCGCAATTTAGGGACAGGCTCTCGGAACTCAAGACCCATCGTGTGAGGTGTTTGAATAGGGTTGTTCTCATTTTGTTCTCGTGGAATCCATATGGCCAACCAGCCATGGAGATGACCATGCCGAGCGATCCCCTGCGCGTGGACGAACCCCTTTTTTCCGCTTCCGAGACTGATGTCGATGAAGTTCTGGCCGCCCATGACGGCGACGCCCGAGCGGCGGTTAGGGGCTGTCTGGACCACATCGCCAAGTTGGAGATGCAGGTTTCCCGCGGCTTCATCCGCCTGCCGTTCACCACCATGGCGGCGCTGAACGGTGACGAGGGCTGATCAGTGGGCGAGTGGTGGGAGCTTCCTGATGGGCCGGAGCCGCCCTATCTGGAGCGGCGGCTGAGCGAGCTTGGCCAGTCGGGTGACTGGGTGCTGGAACTCGGCTGCCTCTGCCACGAGCAGATCCTTCCAATCGACAATCTGGCTCGACGGATTTGCGGCGACCCGACGCTGGGTGATGTGCTGGGCCGTCTGATCTGCCCGCGCTGCCTTCAGCGGCCGACCTTCGCCGTACTGGTGGACATGCCTGGGCTTTGGGCCCGCAGCATGAGCGGTGGCGGGCTTCGTTCCATCCATCTGCTACCCAAACGCGGCGGGTGAGGTATGCCCAAGCGCTATGTCCGCCGCCTGCTGGACTATCCATTCGTGGTGGTGCGGATCGAATGCCGGTTCTGCTCGCGCTACCGGCGCAGCTACAGGCTCGTGCGGCTCGCCCATCGCTGCGGCCCGGATCTCCCCATGGAGAGTCTGCTCGACCTGCTGGCCTGTCCTTATGGGCGGCCGGCGCGGCTCCGAAAGCATCAGGCCTTCTGCGGGGTGAAGTTCGCCGATCTGCAGGTCGAGCCGATCTATCTGCTCACCTCGAGGGAGGTGGTGGGGCACGTCTATTTTGTAGGCAACGACAACCCTTGCGCGGTGCCGCCCCGCCTGTCTCGGTAGGTGGGCTCTAGTCAATGTGAATAAGCTACGGAATATCCGGCGGCTCTCGATTGACAATATCGGTTAAGAAATAAAGTGCCCATAATATGGTCGTCAAAAAAGCTGACATTACCATGAAAAAAGCGGCCGGGCCGAGGAGTAGTGCGGAAAGTCGCAGTGTTTGATGTTCGGCTAACACGGATGAGAGCCAAGGTCTTCCGATCTCTGCGCCGATATTCATGACGAGTGCAAAAATTCCAACAAACGAAAGATATCCTAATAGATAGCAGACGAATTGGCGAAGAGTGAGGACTTTACCGTCTAGATATAGCTCTGCGCCCCTCGCGCGCTTGTCCAGGCTACCCATTGACGAAGCCATCGCGACCGTTGCGAGCGCGCCCACGAGGAACGGCACGGCCATCACGAGGATGTCGCGCGAGAATTTGAGGAGACCGCTCTCGCCAAAGAAGGCGATCTTGGGGGAGGCCACCACATAGAAAGCCCACAGCGTCGCCGCCAAAACGATTGGCGCGACGACGTCATATTTCCACTTCTCCGGGTGATAGATCACCAGGTAGCGAAGGGGGGCCAGAATGCGTTTGCGCGAAGCTGGCTTCCCCTGGTGAACGTCGGTCAGCCCTACGCGTTGGGTTCCCATAGTTCATCCCGATCGAGAAGCTTCCGCAGGGCATCCATCATATTCTGGTCGCCTGCGGAGTGCCATGGTTTTGGGTCACCTTCGATAACGATGTGTTCCCTTGGGCATAGGAGGAAATCAGCGGCTGCAGCCTCATCATGCCGGACCTTGCCGGCAAGGCCCTTGGCACCTGCCGGAGCTCGGTAAAAGAGCTTCGATGAGTAGCCCCTTGTCTGATACCAGTCGCGAACCTTCTCGATCCACCGGCCTCGTTCCTCCGGATCGTCCGGGGCCTGCTTGGCAGATATGCGGATTTCGACGTCCGCAAGCAGGTCGTCGTGCGTGATATCGGTAGCCGCCGCCGCCTGCTGCTTTTCATTCCGCTTGGTGAAGACCATTTGTGAAAGCTTAAGGCCCTGTGAGCGTGCGGAAATGGATGTCGAAATGTCAGCCATAAGCTCCAGGCGAGGCCAGTATTTATAGTTCTTGGGCTTGGGACGACGGCCCAGCTTTGATGTTTCTACAGTATATTCAAAATGGCCGCATGACCTTCGCAGTTGCTTGCAAAGAAAGCGCTCTATCACCGCCCGTGAGAAGCGGGGGGAAACTTCCAAACAGCAGCGATACGCGCCGTCGTCGTAAGCCCCCTCGTTCGGCAGCCGTATTGCCAAATGAACAGACCCAACGCCTCGTTCGCTCTCGTTACCTTTCAGCTCACGCCCGCTATGAGTACTCACATCAAATACAGGAAATTCACGCGCGGATGCATCAATGTACTCAAGAAGCATAAATACGTATCGCGCTGGGCCGTCGTTCAGATGTTGGATGTCTGTAAGTCGCAAACAGTCATGCGTGGCCATATGAAGGAGGCGTTTGTCCTCGTCGTTCTCATCGATGGCGTCAATGAACTCGACAGCTCTGCCGTCAATGCGCCGGGCATTAAGTATAGCAATTAGCTCTTCGGCAGAGTGAGTTGGCACCTTGATCTCTGCACGCGCTCTGCACACAGATCGCGAGACAAGTCGGTTCAGCAAAATCGCCCGTTCGTACGTGGGACGCGTAACGTCCATTTTTCCCCC
Source organism: Azorhizobium oxalatiphilum (assembly GCF_014635325.1). GTDB lineage: Bacteria > Pseudomonadota > Alphaproteobacteria > Rhizobiales > Xanthobacteraceae > Azorhizobium > Azorhizobium oxalatiphilum. The sequence continues at coordinate 1,722,752 of NZ_BMCT01000001.1, forward strand.
CACCGCAACCGATTCTTCTCGATTATGGCGATTGCTAGCGGGCTTGCAAAATCAACGTCAGAGACGGCGGTACAGCAATTCGTACAGCATCCGCAAGTGAGGATTTTTCAAGCTTTTGATATATAGACAGAAATTGTCTCGATCCGTCCATTCCATCATGGGCGCGATGGAGAAGCGGAAGTCGTCCGGCTTGTGGTGCGTGATGTCTTGGGTCGTGTTCGGAGCCATCTGGAACGGGTCGGGTCTGTTGGTGTCAGGGCGCGCGCCGGATTGGCGCCGTCGCCGGATTATTGGCGTGTTTCATAGCACGGGTGTTCGGTGCTGGCTTCCCGCGCGACACGCATGGGTTGGCATGGCGTGCCGCTTGGCTCACTCGGAGGCTGCGCTCATATCGATAGACGTTGCCAGGGTTTCGAAGCGGCCGTCGTGGAATTCGGTTTCCTCACGCGCCCATGCCTGCCCGTCCACGCCCTCATAGATCACCAGCCGGGCGCCTTCGGTGATTGCGCCGGCGGATGACTGCAACGTCACATCCTCATGCAGCACGCGATAGCTTGAGCCGCGCTTCATATGGCGGTGGGTCGGTTCCCAGGCCGCTCCGGTGTTGGCCGGCAGGGGCGTTTCCTGGGCCTGAAGACGCGCCCGCAACATCGTGATCTCGGCGGCTGCATCGGCGCGCTCCGCGAGCAGGGCCTCGTGCGAGAGCCACATGGCAGGTTTTGCCAGTCGTTCCAGAATATCGGTCATACGCGCCACCTTTCCGGGATCGCGTACCCGGTTGGCGGATGCTTTGCACGTCCCGGCACGCAAAAGCCCCGCCCGGAAGGGGGGCGGGGCCGTATAAATGTGCTGCCAGAAGGCAGCCTGGCGTCAGCGCTGGTTCTGATCCTTGTCACGCCGCTGCTGATCTTTCGCCTTGGAATGCTGGCCACCCTGCTGGGCGCCCGGCTGTCCTTTGGCGCTTCCCTGCTGCCCCATGATGCCGCCGCTCTGGGACTGCTGTGTGTGGCGGGCCTGATCGCCCTTGGGATCGGCCTGGCGATTTTGTGGGTTCTGCCCGCCTTGCTGATTGCGATCGTTGGGATTGGCCATTTGCTTGGTCCTTAATCCTCGTTGATCCAGCCCATGACCACAAAGCTTCACCACATCTGCGCGTTCCAGCTCGGCCGCAGATTTAATGTTCGTGCCGCAGGGGCATCCGGGTGCCAATCATCCATAGGCGCGAATGGGTTCCGTCAGCTGGTGAGCCGTCAGAAAGGCCCGCAACTGTAACGTGGCCACAGAGATGTCGGAGAGGCTGCCGCTGGCAGCCGCCATCGACAGGCGCTCCAGTGTATAGGCCTGCGCCCCCGTGGCGTGATGGCGGCCGAACTGAGACAGCAGAAAGTCCGCACCATCGCGCAGGGTGATGAGCGATGCGCTGGCGCTGATGGGGATCGGCCGGGACAAAGGCCTCTGCCAATTCAATTCCATGGTCCAGCAACATCGCTCAGCATGTTTTTGTTTCTTTCCGGCGGAGCGTGAATCGCGCTCCTCACGGATTGGTGATGCACTTCAGACCAAACGGCCCAATCTGGCCAGCATTCCGGCGTGTCCTGCTACGCCTCAGGCTGCATTTGCCGAGTCGGGCACTAAAGTAATGCCAGACCGATCAAGGAGAGGGATGCCATGAGCCGCTACGGAGCGCCGGTCGGCCAACCCGACAATTTCTCGCTCGCATTCAAGCAGGGTGTGAATCTCGATCAGGCGGGCATCACACAGGGAGCGGGCGAGGCGGTTCGCATCTGCAAGCAGATCGTAACCCGTGCCAAGAGCCGCCTGTCCGGCGATACGGTGCCCAATGACGTGATCGGCTTCGCGCAGACCTATTTCCAGATGGATCGGGATGCTTTCCTGATCAAGAAGGACTGGTTCGTCCGCAAGATCGGTATTCTGGAAACCGGCATCAACACCGCATTCCTGCTGAAGATCACCGATGTGGTGGATACCAACGGAGAGCCCAATCCGGCTGCCAACGGCAAGGTGCCGCTTCGCTTCAAGCCGCCGCAGAATCCGAACAAGCCGTTTCCGCGCCAGCCCGTCACCTATTGGGGCACGACGGACTATGGAGAGAAGGGCATGGTCAGCCGCAGGACGTTTCCCCATGCCGGAAACATGCATTTGAAGGCCGCTCTCTTCAACGAGCCGCCGACGGCAGCCTTCGTGATGCTTCACGAATTCTGCCACAAGTTCCTGGGCTTTCACGACGGTCGTGGCGAGGACGGCTGGTATTTTGATCGCGAGGGTAACGGTGTGATCGATGTCGGCCCCTACAGCCGCTACGATTCGTCTCGCGAATTGCGTCACACGGCAGATGCCATGGCCTGGTTCATCACCAAGGTGGCGGGGAAAATGGATGCCATGGATGGCATTGCCAACAATCCGGGCGCGCAGAAAAATAAGGGCTGCGTGTTGTTGTAGGTCGCGCCCGATCACGGGCGCGCGGGGTAGGTCAGGAACGCGGAAGGGTGCCCAGCACGAACAGCCCGATCAGGGCCATGCCGAACAGCAGATACAGCAGGCCTTCCATGCCGCCGCCGAGCTGATGCTGTTCACCGATGTCTTGCCGGGTACGCTGAGGCATTGCTTTCTCCCACCTTATTGAGCGCGCACGGGGGCGTTTGGCGAAAGGCATGGCCACGGCCAGTCCTTGCCCCCGACGGCACTATTCGTTGTCAGCAATCTTTGCCCGTAGGCGTTCTATGCCCTTGGCAAAGTCCGGTGCCTTGGGCTCCGTGATCCACGGGATCAGGGGAGCGAGGCGGGCTCCGGAAGAATCGCCGCTTGCCCGGCGAGACGGTTGTACATGACCTGTTTCACCCTCCTGCGTAAACGCGAGTTGTTTCCAGATTGGTGAAGCTTGTCGCGAAAGCGTGATCGATAACCTTCCGTCGCAGAGGGGTTACGGCAGATCAAATAACAACATTGCGAGATATATTGTTCCATACGTTCTAAAAGCGCTGAAAATATAAGCGTTTAGTTGTCGCCTCAGGGTGCGAAATGTCGGGCTTATTGTAAGGTAAGCATTGAGAATAACGCTCCAAAGACGGAGCAGCCATGCGGCGGCATCACGCCTCGGCGGGGGCGCCGGCATGGAAGGCCTTCATCTGGGCGATAAGCACGCGCAGCAGCTGTGCGGCGGCGCTCGGCAACTGGCGGCCAAGCCGGGTGATGACCTTGGCCTCCACCTTGGTCAGAAGAGGACTGTCGAGCGGCATGGTCACGAGCGTGCCCGCGGCCACATCGGCTGCGGCTGCGAAGGCGGGCAGGAAGGTGATGCCGCGGCCGGTCTTGGCAAACTCACGCACCACCTGGATGGAGCCGGTGGTGAGGGCGGCGGGCAGGCTCACCCGATCGGCCATTTCGGCCATGGCCACGATCTGCCGCACTCCATAGCGCGCATGCAGATGCGCCACCGGATGGGCGGCGGCCTCCCGCAGCGGCACCGGGCCGCCCCGCAAGGCGAGGGGATGATCTGGCGCGGCCACGAGGCAGATGGGCTGGCGGCTCGCAGCAGCGGTGCGCAGGCGCGGGTCCGGCGGGGCGTTGTAGACGAGGCCCACATGATAGCGGTCCTCGGCGACGCCACGGATCACATCATTGGTGCCCGCAACCTCCACCGACAGGGTCAGGCTGGGATGTCGCTCCCAGAAGCGGGCGAGGGGACCGGACATGAGGTCGCTGATGAAGCCCTCGCCGGTGACGATGTCCACATGACCACGCTTGAGTCCCTGGATCTCCTGCAGCTTCGCCAGCGTGTCGGCCCGGTCGGCAGACCATTGGCGGAAGCGCTGGGCCAACAGCTCGCCTGCCTCCGTTGCGCGCACGCCCCGGCCCAGCCGCTCGATCAGCAGCACGCCAAGATCTTTCTCCAATTGGGCGATCTGGCGCGAGACCACGGAGGCGTTGACCGACAGATGGTCTGCCGCCGCCCGCACGGAGCCGAGACGGACCGCCTCGTAGAGATACCCCAGCCGATGATCATCCAGCGGTGATGCCACGATAGCATTTCTCCGTTGCCCTGGAGTCAACGATACGCCACCGCCCCCGTGCTGTCTGCCCGTGAATTGAGCCCGTAGGTTTCGTGGGCAAGGGTCGTGGTGTTACGCGTCCGGGTTGTATTTTGTCCCGGCGCGCCCCCACTGCCTGCTTCCAGAGACAGCGCACTACGTTCCGGTCCGGCCTGCCGGTGATCGGAGCAATCAAAAAGGAGATGCGCGTGGCGACCGTCGGTGTGATCGGACTGGGCAACATGGGGCGCGGCATGGCGCTCTCTCTCAAGCGGGCGGGTGTAGCCGTGCTCGGCTACGACGCAATGCCGGAAACGCGCGGTGCGCTGGCGGCGGAAGGCGTGGATATCGCCGCCGATCTCGCCACCCTCTGCGCTTCGGCTGAACTGGTGGTGCTCTCCCTGCCCACCGCCGCCATCGTGGAAGAGGTTGTGGCCGGCCCCGACGGCCTGCTCGAACACGCCAAGCCCGGCCTGCTGGTGGTGGACACCTCCACCTCCCATCCCGACACCACGCGCAAGCTCGCCAAGGCGCTTGAAGCCAAGGGCATGGCCATGATCGACGCGCCGGTGAGCGGCGGCCCGAAGGGCGCCATCACCGCCACCATGACCATGGTGATCGGCGGCTCGGATGCGGACGTCGCCCGCGCCATGCCGACGCTGGAGGCCATGAGCGCCACCCGTGTGCATGTGGGCCCGGTGGGTGCCGGCCACGTCACCAAGATCATCAACAACCTGCTCTGTGCTGCGCATCTGCTCACCACTGCCGAGGCGCTCCGCCTCGCGCAGGAGAGCGGCGTCGAGCCGGCGCGCATGCTGGAAGGCATCAATGCCGGTTCCGGCCGCTCGGGCGTGTCTCAGGTCAACGCTCCCACCTGGATCCTCAACGGCGCGTTCAACTCCGGCTTCACCATGAAGCTGATGCGCAAGGACGTGAAGCTGGGCACCGACCTGCTCTCGGGTCTCGGCCTTGAGATGCCCATGTTCGCCGCCGCCGCCGACATCTGGGCCGACAGCGCCGCCAGCATTGCCGATGGCGAGGACTTCAACCGCATCGTCGAGACCCAGTTCTCTCCGGCCAAGAAGGGCTGATCGCATGACCTCCTTTATTGATCCCCGCCTTCAGCAGGCGCTCGCTCCCTTCTGGCCCGGCCTGAAGACCATCGGCTCGTGGGTCGGCGGCGAAATGCTGGTGGGCGACGGTGCCCCGGTGGAAGTGCTCGATCCCGCCACCGCCAAGCCGCTGTTCGCCTATCCCGACGCTGGCGCCGGCATCGCTGCCAAGGCGGCGGTTGCGGCCACCGAAGGCCAGCTGGTGTGGAACAAGCTCACCGCCGCCGGCCGTGGTCGCGTCATGCAGGCCATCGCCCGTGAGCTGGCGGCCAATGTGGAGCAACTCGCCCAGGTGGAAAGCCTGATGGCCGGCAAGCCCATCCGCGACGCCCGTGCCGAAGTCGGCAAGGTGGTCGAGATGTTCGAGTACTATGCGGGCTGGGCCGACAAGTTCCACGGCGAGGTGATCCCGGTCCCGACCACTCATCTCAACTACACCCGCCGTGAGGCCATGGGCGTGGTGCTCCAGATCACCCCCTGGAACGCCCCCATCTTCACTGGCGGCTGGCAGGTGGCCCCGGCCATCTCCATGGGTAATGCCGTTCTGCTGAAGCCCTCCGAGCTGACCCCGCTCACCTCCATCGCCATGGCCATGCTGGCCGAGAAGGCGGGCCTCCCCAAGGGCGTGGTGAACGTGCTGGCTGGTTTCGGCCACACCACCGGTCAGGCCGCGATGGCGCAGCCGGCGATCAAGAAGGTGGTGTTCGTGGGCTCCGTGCCCACCGGCAAGCTCATCGCGGAAGCCGCCGCTCGCCTGCTGCTGCCCTGCGTGCTGGAACTGGGCGGCAAGTCAGCGAACATCGTGTTCGCGGATGCCGATCTGGAGCGTGCGGCCATCGGCGCGCAGGCGGCTATCTTCTCGGGCGCCGGCCAGAGCTGCGTGTCGGGCTCGCGCCTGCTGGTGCAGCGCTCGGTCTATGACAAGTTCGTCGATCTGGTCGCCAAGGGGGCCGCCAAGATCAAGGTGGGCGATCCTGCGTCCACTGACAGCGAGATCGGCCCCATCAACAACGCCAAGCAGTACAAGCACGTCCTCTCCCTGATCCGCGAAGGCGCGGGCGAGGGCGCGGAGATCGTCACCGGCGAGACCGGCGAGGCGAAGGAGGGTGGCTATTACGTGGCCCCCACCGTGCTGAAGAACGTCACCAACGCCATGGGTATCGCCCGCAAGGAAGTGTTCGGCCCGGTGGTCGTCGCCATCCCGTTCGAGGACGAGGCGGAAGCGGTCGCCATCGCCAATGACAGCGACTTCGGCCTTGCCGGCGCTGTGTGGACCAAGGATGTGGCCCGCGCCCACCGGGTGGCGGCGCAGGTGAAGGCCGGCACCTTCTGGATCAATTCGTACAAGACCATCAACGTGGCCTCGCCCTTTGGTGGCTTCAATCACTCCGGCCACGGCCGCTCCAGCGGTGTCGAGGCCCTGTACGAATACACGCAGGTGAAGAGTGTGTGGGTGGAGACGGCAGCCGATCCGGCGGTCCCCTTCGGCTACGCCGCCGGCATCCGCGACTGAGTTTTTAGCGTACAGCGCCGGTCCACCCTCGTGGGCCGGCGTGCTGCCATCAAGAACAGCGCATCAAGAAGAACGGAAAGAGGGGCCTACCATGTCAACTGCGCACGCCGCAGCCACTCCCGTCGCTGCTGCCCCCGAGGCCGGCGCCGGCAAGCTCATCAAGGTGTTCATCATCGCCACCGCCTGCGTGCTGCTGGCGGAGCTGATCGGCATCGTCAACGTGCCCATGGGCGCGCACTACAAGGTCGTCCTGCTGCCGCTGCTGTGGGCGCTGCTCATCGGCGCGGCCTGGGGCCTCGCCTCGCCGAAGCTGCCGGGCGCCATCGGCGTATCGCACGAGCTTCAGGCCATTTCCGCCGCCGTGCTCCAGCCGGCGCTGCTGCTGTTCGTCGCCAAGCTCGGCGTGCTCGTGGGCGGCAACCTGCCCAAGATCATGGAGGCCGGTTGGGCACTGGTGTTCCAGGAGTTCGGCCACTTTTTCGGCACCATGGTGTTTGGCCTGCCGGTGGCGCTGCTGCTGGGCATCAAGCGCGAGGCCATCGGCGCCACCTTCTCGGTCGGCCGCGAGCCGAGCCTTGCCATCATCGGCGAGAAGTACGGCATGGCGAGCCCCGAGGGGCGCGGCGTGCTGGCCGAGTACATGACCGGCACCATCTTCGGCGCGGTCTTCATCGCCATCTTCGCCGGCCTCATCGCGGGCCTTGGCATCTTCAATCCCCATGCGCTGGCCATGGGCGCGGGCGTCGGTTCCGGCAGCATGATGGCGGCCGCCTCCGGCGCCATCGCCGCCCAGTTCCCGCCGGAGATGGCCAAGGACATCGCGGCCTTCGCGGCGGCCTCCAACCTCATCACCACCACCATCGGCACCTACTTCACGCTGTTCCTGTCGTTGCCCTTCACCGTTTGGGCCTATGGCAAGCTGGAGCCCATTCTCGGCCGTGGCCGCTCGGTCAAGCAGGTGGAAGTGAAGGGCGAGGTGTCGCACGATCCGGGCGTGAAACTCGCCTTCCCGACGCTGCTGGTGGTGTGGGTGGTCTCGGCCGCCATGTCGCTGATCGGCAACTGGATCGTCTACAAGACGGCGCCTGATGCGCAGGTCATCGCCGGCCTCGGCATCATGATCGGCGCGGTGATCGTGGGCTACGGCATCTACAAGCTGACGCGCGGCATCGTACCGGCAGTGGTGTGGGTGTCGGCCATCGCCATGCTGCTCACCTATCCCGCCATGCCGTTCGCGGCTGAGGTGGCGGCGCTCACCGGCAAGATCAACTTCCTGGCCATGACCGCCCCCATGCTGGCCTTCGCCGGCCTGTCCATCGCCAAGGACGTGCCGGTGTTCCGGAGCCTCGGCTGGCGCATCGTGGTGGTGTCGCTGATGGCCAATGCCGGCACCTTCCTGGGCGCGACCATCATCGCCCAGTTCTTCATGCATCCCGTCTGATCCTCCCCCCAGGACGGGACCATGCGGCCGGAGCGTCTTCGTGATGCTCCGGCCGTTTTCATTTGTGGCAGAAGCGAATTACCTTCCCCCCAACATGGGAGGGAGACGAATGACGAAAAGCGTGACGCTGCCCGGTGGTGAGCAGGTTCCCGCATTGGGGCAGGGCACCTGGTTCATGGGTGAGCAGGCAGGCAAGAGGGCGGACGAGATCGCGGCCCTGCGCGCCGGGATCGAGCTTGGCCTTACTCTGGTGGACACGGCGGAGATGTATGGCGACGGGGCCACCGAGAAACAGGTGGGCGCGGCGCTGAAGGATGGCTGGCGCGAAAAGGCCTTTCTCGTCAGCAAGGTCTATCCGCACAACGCCTCCCGGCGCGGGGTGGTGGATGCCTGTACCCGCAGTCTGATCCGGCTCGGCACCGACCGGCTCGACCTTTATCTGCTGCACTGGCGCGGCAGCTATCCGCTGGAAGAGACCATCGCCGGCTTCGAGGATCTGCAGAAGGCAGGCAAGATCCGCCATTGGGGCGTGAGCAATCTCGACACCGACGACATGGAGGAACTGCTGGAGGCCGGTGGTGAGGCCTGCGCGGTCAACCAGATCCTCTACAATCCCTCCCGGCGCGGGCCGGAGTTCGATCTCTTGCCGTTTCAGGCCCGTCACAAGATTCCGGTGATGGCCTACAGCCCCATTGAGCAGGCCCGTCTGCCGCGCGGCGGCGCGCTGGGCGCGGTGGCGAAGAAGCACGGGGTCGATCCGTTTCAGGTGGCGCTGGCCTGGGTGATGCGCGATCCCGGCGTCATTGCCATTCCGAAAGCCGGCCGCGTCGCCCATGTGGAGGCCAATGCGGCGGCGCGCGATTTGAAGCTCGATGCGGACGACCTCGCCGCCATCGACGCGGATTTCCCGCCGCCGAAGCGCAAGCGCAGCCTTGAGATGCTGTGAGGCGCCAGATCAGCTGTGGGCGCGGGCGATCAGTACCGCGTCCACGTCGGGGATCTCGGCCCTCAGATGCGCTTCCATGCGGGCCAGCACGTCGGATACGTCCGCCATGCTGCGCTCGGGCTCGAAGCCGACGGTGATCTCCACATAGGCCGTGTTGCCGGAGCGCCGGGTGCGCATGCCGAGCAGCGCATCATATTCGTGGAAGAATGTCGCCAGCGTGCGGTTCACCTTCATCTGCACAGGCTCGCTCAGCGCCTTGTCCAGCAGGTCCGGCAGAGCGCTGCGGATCATGCCGGCGCCGATCAGGGTCATCACGGCGGCGCCCACGGTGCCGCCGATGCTGTCCGCCATGCGGGCGATGTCCGGATTGCTGGAGAGGGCATCGATGACCACGCACACCACCACCGGGAAGGACGCGATGGCCTTGGCGATGTGGGCGCGCAACTGGGCCTGCACGATCACCGATCCGCCGGCCCGCGTGGCCTTCCAGAGCGGAATGATGGGACCGACATTGACGAAGAAGTTGTAGACCACCATGACGATGGCGGCCCAGGCCCAGAACTCGCTCTTTGGCTCGCCGCCGCCCCGTGTCAGCGCGTGAAAGGCGATGAAGCCGGCGGCCATGATCAGCAGCGCGCCGATCAGCAGGCCGAGCCCGCGCTCCAGCTTGCCGATGCCGTATTCGTAGGCGGCCACCCGCCCGCGATGCAGGTTGCGCAAGGTCTGCAGCGAAACCAGTGCGACGATCAGCAGCAACGTTCCGCGCAGCACTTCCGACAGCATGGACAGCGAGCCGATGGCAATGGCCGCCGCCGAATAGGGAAGGGCTAGACTGAGATCCAGCAGCACCGCGATCAGCAGTGCCCGTTCCTCGCTTCGTTCCTGAGCCGTGGGTTGGCGCAGGCCGGACACCGTTTCCGCCGGCGTTCGGACTTTCTCTGGCGTCTCAACGGCGGCGGAAGTGGTCATTGTGCGTCGCGTCCCGGCCCTCTCATCAGCAGACGATCACCCCGAACCTCGAAACTGTCCAGCCGGGACAGGAAGCTCATGCCCAGAAGCGGCGTGCGCAGCATGCCGGCGGGGGCCACGAGGGCCGGAATGCGCCGTTCGACGATGCCGCCCACGGTCATCTTGTCGATCACCACGGCTGCGGCGCGGGTGCGTCCGTTGGCAGTGTCCACCGGCACGTCATACTTCAGGAACTCCACCGGCAGCCCCGCCTGCCGCGCCACCTCGAGCGTCAGCACGACGGAGGAGGCACCGGTATCCAGCAGCATGGGCACGGTGGCGTCATTGATGCCGACCCGAACGGCGAAGTCGCCGTCGGCGCCCCGCACGACCTCCACGGTCTGGCTGCTCCCCGGCAGGCTGATGACATAGCCGGGCAGGACTTGTCCGATCACGCGCTCGGCCACCTGCAGCAGCGGACCGCGATAGGTGTAGCCAATGGCCAGAACGGCTGCGAGCAGGAGCCAGAACAGCGCCGCCACCAGCGCCTCTCCGAGCCGGCCGCGCACCATGGACCAGGCGGCGGCGCCGACCACGATCAGAACCGGCACCATATAGACGAGGCTGCCGAACTGATTGAGGTCGATGCCCGCCACAACGCCCTGCTCGTGATGGACGGCAAGGATGATCGCGCCGGCCAGAAGGCCGATCAGCAGCATCCAGAGAAAGCGGTCGCTGCGCATGGTGTCAGTCCGGAAAGGCGTCGGGGCGCGTGGCGCGCAGGCGGGAGAGGCGGTCGGGCAGGGTGGCCATGATGGCGGCACGGCGCTCCGGCGACATACCCATCCAGCCGCCGATCTCCTGCATGGTGCGGCCACAGCCGATGCACAGGCTGCTGAGCGGATCGACCACGCAGACCTTGATACAGGGAGAGACGATGGGAACGGTTTGCTCAGGCAAGGGACACTCAGGCATGGCCGCCGGTCAATGAACCCGAGCGAAGATAAGGACCGCCAGCAGGAACGCAATCTCCGCCACCTGCTGCACCGCCCCGGCTACGTCGCCGGTCTGGCCGCCGATCATCCGGCGGGAGAGGCGCGTCATCACGAACAGGGCGAGCAGCACGGCCAGGATGGCGGCGAATGCGGCGCTCACGCCAGCCACAGGCACCAGCAGGACGGCGGCGACGAGGGCTCCGACGATGCCGGCGCGCCCCGCCGCCTTCGGGCCCGGCTGGCCGGCGGCGGCGGATGCGCCGTCCATCCGTGCTGCGGGCAGGAATTCGATCAGCAGAATGCCAGCCGAGCGGGACAGCCCTTCGGCGGCGATCAGGGCGACAGCCGCCATGGCGGGTCCGATGGCAAGAAGGCCTTCCAGCAGCGCCACACGCAGCAGCAGCGAGAGTACGAGCGCGCATGCGCCATAAGAGCCGACGCGGCTGTCGCGCATGATCTCCAGCTTGCGTTGGCGGGTCGCGCCGCCACCGAATCCATCCGCTGTATCCGCCAGCCCATCCTCATGGAAGGCGCCGGTCACAAGTACGAGGGTGGTGACGGCGAGAGCGGCGCAGACCAGCGGGGGCAGGCCGAGAAGATGCGTCGCCACCAGAATCACCGCGCCGATGGCGCCGATCAGGCTGCCGGCCAGCGGAATGGCATAGCCGATGCGGGCGAGAGGCGGCGGGCCGAAGGCGTCGGGCTCGTTGGCGGGCGGAGGCAGGGGGATCCGGGAATAGAAGCGCAAGGCGGCGTTCAGGTCCTCAAGGATCCGTTGCTGCATCATGGGTCCGAGCACCTTCCGTCTTTCAGGAAGGGCGCGCGACCCTGTCCTCAATCCGCTTCTTTGGGAACCTTATTCGGTCGTCCGGTCAAGTGCGCGCGACCCTTCCCACAGGCGCGTTTGCATTCGTGGGCTCCGCCGGTATAGTCCCGCCGCTTCGGCACGGGGTGTCCTTGCGGACAGAGCCCATTCCTTCCTTTCAAAGAAAACGAGGACAAAATGTTCATATCGCCCGCTTTCGCTCAAGGCGCACCGGCTGCCGGTGGCGGGACCGACATGCTCATTCAGCTCGCGCCGTTCGTACTCATCTTTGTGGTGATGTATTTCCTGATCCTGCGCCCGCAGCAGAAGAAGGCGAAGGCGCATCAAGAAATGGTGAATGGGGTGCGCCGTGGCGACGTGATCGTCACCAATGGCGGTCTCGTGGGCAAGGTGGTCAAGGTCATTGACGACGCCGAGCTGGAAATGCAGATCGCCGACAATGTGAAGGTGCGGCAGCTCCGTTCGCAGATCGCCATCGTCCGCACCAAGGGCGAGCCCGCCAAGGATGAGACGGCCGCCTGAGGCCGCTCACAACGTAAGAACGCAAGACGATGCTGCACTTCTCCAGGCTGAAGACGGCGGTGATCCTCGTGATCACGGCAGTGGGTATCCTGTTCGCCGTCCCCAACCTGCTGCCGGCATCGGTGCTTCAGCATCTGCCGTCCTGGTATGCGTCGAGCCGTGTCACGCTCGGCCTCGACCTGCAGGGCGGCAGCCACATCCTGCTGGAAGTGGATGGCGCCGCGCTGCGCAAGGAGCGAGCCGAGCAGGTGCGCGACGACGTACGCCGCATCCTGCGCGAGCAGAAGATTGGCTACACGGGCCTTTCCGTCCGCGACACCACGGTGCAATTGCGCCTGCGTGATCCCAATGACGCGCAGAACGCGCTGACCCAACTGCGCACGATGGTCACGCCGATCACCAACACGGTGCTGGGCGGGGCCACTGGCGAGAACGACCTGAATGTCTCCAGCGGCTCTGATGGCCAGATCTCGGTCACGCTGACCGAGGCCGGCCTCAATGCCCGCATTCGTTCGGCCGTTGACCAGTCCATCGAAATCATCCGCCGTCGTATCGACCAGCTCGGCACGGTGGAACCGACCATCCAGCGCCAGGGTGCCGACCGCATTCTCGTGCAGGTTCCCGGCCTTCAGGATCCCGCGCGCCTCAAGGCGTTGCTGGGGCAGACCGCCAAGCTCTCCTTCCGCATGGTGGACCAGTCCATGTCGCCCCAGCAGGCGATGGACGGCCGCGCGCCTGCGGACTCCGAGGTACTGCAGGGCGCGGACGGCGTACCGTATCTGGTGGAGAAGCAGATACGTGTTTCCGGTGAGGATCTCGTGGATGCCCAGCCGGGCTTCGACCAGACGACCCGCCAGCCTCTCGTGAGCTTCCGCTTCAATTCCAACGGCGCGCGTCGTTTTGCCACCACCACGCAGGATGCGGTGGGCCGGCCCTTCGCCATTGTCCTCGACAATCAGGTTATCTCCGCCCCGGTGATCCGCGAGCCCATCCTCGGTGGACAGGGGCAGATTTCCGGCAGCTTCACCGTCCAGCAGGCCAACGACCTCGCCATCCTGCTGCGCGCCGGCGCTCTGCCGGCACCCCTGAAGGTGGTGGAGGAGCGCACCGTCGGCCCGAGCCTCGGCCAGGATTCCATCGAGGCTGGCAAGACGGCCGCCTATGTGGCGGCGGGCCTCGTCGCTGTGTTCATGATCGCCGTCTATGGTCTGTTCGGCACTTTCGCGCTGATCGCTCTGGCGGTGCACATCTCGCTGATGGTTGCCCTGCAGTCCATGCTTGGGGCGACGCTGACCCTGCCGGGCATCGCGGGCTTCGTGTTGACCATCGGCATGGCCGTGGACTCCAACGTCGTGATCTTCGAGCGCATACGTGACGAAGCGCGAGAAGGCCGATCGGCCATCGCCGCCATCGACAAGGGCTTCTCCTTCGCGCTCGGGACCATTCTCGACGCCAACCTGACCTCTCTGGCGACAGCCGTCATCCTGTTCCTGCTCGGCGGTTCCGGCCCCGTGCGCGGCTTCGCTGTCATCTATATCCTTGGCCTTCTGACGACCGTGTTCACGGCCTACACCCTGACCCGCCTGATGATTGCGTGGTGGGTGCGGTGGGCTCGTCCGGCCAAGCTGCCCATCTGAGAGCGCGCCATGCCTTTAATCGACTATATCCCGGCGCAGACCAAGATCGGCTTCATGCGGCTGCGGCAGGTGTCGTTCTGCCTGTCGGCCGCTCTGACGATCATCGCCGTCGTGCTGTTCGGCACCGTTGGCTTCAACCTGGGCATCGACTTCCAGGGCGGAACGCTGATCGAGGCCCAGTCCACCAGCCGTGAAGCGGACCTCAGTGCGCTACGCGAGCAGCTCACGGACAGCGATCTGGGGGACGTGCAGATCCAGGAGTTCGGTTCGGCCCGCGACGTGCTGATCCGTCTCGGCCGCACCGGCGCGGACGATGCCGCGCAGCAGGCCATCGTCCAGAAGGTCGGCGCCTCGCTCGGCTCGGACTTCACCATCCGCCGCGTGGAGACGGTCGGCCCCAGCGTTTCGGGCGAGCTGGTGCGCCAGTCCGTTCTGGCCCTCGTGCTGGGCGCGGTGGTGGTGCTGATCTATCTGTGGTTCCGCTTCGAGTGGCAGTTCGCTGTCGGCGCACTTGTCACCACGGCGCACGACATCTTCGTCACCTTGATGATCTATTCGGTGCTGGGGCTGGACTTCGATCTGACCTCGATCGCCGCCATCCTGACCATCATGGGCTATTCGCTCAACGATACGGTGGTGGTGTACGACCGCATCCGCGAGATGCTGCGCCGCTACAAGAGGATGCCGCTGCCGGAACTGCTCGATACGGCGGTGAACGCGACCTTCTCGCGGACGATCATCGTTTCGCTGACCACCTTCCTCGCCACCATGGCGCTGTATCTGTTCGGCGGCGAAGTGCTGCGTGGCTTCTCGCTGGCCATGGCGGTGGGCGTGCTGATCGGCACCTATTCCACCATCTTCGTGGCGGCCCCCATCCTCATCCATCTCGGCCTGCGTGCGTCTACCGTTGTGGGCAAGGAAGAGGCCGAGGGTGAGGACATGGCCAAGAGCGGCGCGACAAAGGGCGATCAGCGCCCCGCCAAGGCCTGAGGCAAGAAGGCCGTGACCGGTTCCTCGGACACGCCTTTCCTGCCCCGTCAGGTACCCATCGACGGGTACGCCGACCATTTCTTCCATTTCCAGGGGATGTCGCACGCCGGCTCTATCCTGGCCCTGCCCAGCGGGGTCAGGGCCTGGGATGTGGAGCGGGTTGCCGACATCGATGCCAGGGCGCTCGCCCCCATCCTCGCTGAGGCGTCCGCCTTTGAGCTTCTGTTCCTCGGCACCGGCCGCGACCCGGCCCATCTGGCCGAGCCGATGAAGGATCTTCTGCGCGCGGCCGGGCTCAGGTTCGAGCTGATGCCCACTGCTGCGGCGGCGGCCACCTACAATGTGCTGTTGTCCGAAGGCCGGCTCGTGGGAGCCGCTCTGATCGCGACCTGACAGCCATGACCGCCGCGCCGCGTCACGCTGTGGAAGCTCGCGCCCGGCCTTGCGCCTGCGCGTGGGATCGGGCCTGATCGCGCCATGTCCAGCCTCCCGCCCGATTTCGGCAAGCCACCGGATCTGTCGCCGCCTCCCGCGCTCGCCACCGATTATGCCCATTGCGGCGAGCTGGTGCGGGCGCAGGATCGCGACCGCTTTCTGTCCGCGCTGTTCGCCCCTCCCGAGAAGCGGCAGGAGCTGTTCGCGCTCTATGCCTACAATGTGGAAATCGCGCGGGTCCGCGACGTGGTCCGCGAGGCGCTGCCGGGAGAAGTGCGCCTGCAATGGTGGCGGGAACTGATCGAGGGGCACGGGCGCGGCGATGTGGGCAGCCACCCTGTGGCCAGTGCCTTGCTGGACACGGTGGTCCGGCTTGGCCTGCCGCGCGGGGCGTTGCTCAATCTCATCGAGGCGCGGGTTTTCGATCTTTATGACGACCCCATGCCAAGCCTGAACGATCTGGAGGGCTATGCCGGCGAGACGGCCTCCGCGCTGTTGCAGCTCTCGGCCCACATTCTGGCCGGTGGCGCCCGTCCGGATCTGGCAGAGGCCTGTGGGCATGGCGGGGTTGCCATGGCGCTCACCGGGCTCCTGCGGGCGTTGCCGTTCCATGCCGCGCGCGGACAATGCTTCATCCCGCTCGACGTACTTGCGCGTCACGGGTCGAGCCGGGACGAGGTGATCGCCCGCAAACCGACGCCCGGCCTGATGGCGGCGCTGGCAGAGCTACGGAACCATGCCGCGCGTCACCTGGCGGCGGCCGAGCAGGCGCTCGTCGATTTGCCTGCCGGCCTGGGGCCGGCATTCCTGCCGCTGTCGCTCGTGCCCGGCGACCTGAAATCGCTGGCGCGAGTGCGCGACCCGTTTCGAACTGTGGGTGGCCTCTCCCCTCTGCGGCGTCAGTGGCTACTCTGGCGTGCAGCCCGCCGATTCCGCAGCCGCACGCGCTGACCTGTCGCATCGCGTCCAACGGCATATCCCATGCATAGGGGTATCCTGGGACCCTGGCGGAGGTTTGCTTCCGCTCTACCATTTTCCGTCCATGGCCCCGCTTTCCATAGACCGGGCGCGACCGCGCCCTTGCAGCCATGGGGATATGATGACGCGCAACTTGGATGTGGCGCAGGCCCTCTCTTTTCATCGCATCGACGCCGCCACGAGCCGCGTCCTGCGCCGGCACCGGGCCTATATCCTCGAGATCCTGCCGCCGGCTCTGGACGCCTTCTACGCCCATGTGGCGCGCTTTGCCGACGCCATGCGCTTCTTCAGCGGCGCCGACCGTGTGCAACACGCGCGGGACATGCAGCTCACCCATTGGGGACGGCTGGCGGAGGGGCGTTTCGATGCCTCCTACGTAGCGTCCGTAACGCGCATTGGTGAGGTCCACCATGCCATTGGTCTCGAACCACATTTCTATATCGGCGGTTACAATTTCCTGCTGGTGACGCTCAACGCCCGGGTGGTGCGGGATCTCGGCAGCGGCCTGTTCCACCGCAAGGGACTGGCGGAGGCCGTTGCGCTGCAGGAAGCTCTGACCCGCGCCACCATGCTCGACATGGATCTTGCCATCTCCGTCTATCTCGACCGCGGTCAGGCAGAGCGGCGTCGGACGCTGGATGGGCTGGCCGAGATGCTGGACGGCTCGGTGGGGGCGGTGGTGCAGTCCCTCAGCCATTCCGCAGGCGACATGAAAAGCGCGGCCGAAGCCATGCATGCTTTGGCGGGGCAGACGCTCACCCGCGCGGAAGCAGTCGGCAGCGCATCGGCCGGCGCGGCGGATAGCGTGCGTTCCGTCGCGACTGCGACAGAGGAAATGTCGAATTCCGTACAGGAGGTGGGGCAACGGGTCTCGGCCTCGGCCACCATCGCCGCCCGCGCCGTGGAGGTGGCGGGCGAGACGGCCGCGACCGTGGAACGTCTGTCGGCTGCCGCCGACCGCATTGGCGCCATCGTGGATCTCATCAGCAACATCGCCAGCCAGACCAATCTGCTTGCCCTCAATGCGACCATCGAATCGGCGCGGGCCGGTGATGCGGGGAGGGGCTTCGCCGTGGTGGCGCAGGAAGTGAAGGCACTGGCCGGCCAGACCGGCGGCGCTACGGCCGAGATCGAGGCCCAGATCGCTGCCATGCAGGCTGCCGCCGGCGAGACGGCACGGGCCATCGGGTCCATTACCGAGATCGTGCGCGAGATGAGCACGATATCGACGGATGTGGCGGCCGGGGTGGAGGTGCAGAAGCGGGCGGCGGGCAACATTGCCGATCACGTCCGCAGCGCTTCGCGCGGGGCGGATGACGTGAGCGCCAACGTGTCCGGCTTTAACCAGTCGGCATCCGAGGCCGATGTCTCGGCCACGCAGGTGCTGTCCACGGCCGCCGACCTGTCCAGCCAGGCCGTGCAACTTCGTCAGGAGATGGATCGGGTTCTGGCGAGAATGACAGCAGCCTGAAAAGGCTGCTGCTCAGGCCGCCGGGCGGGTGATGCGATCGGTGAGGTTGAGGCGGGCGCGGGCGATGTCGGCGATGAGCGCGCGGGTGTCGTCATCGCCGGCCAGCGCGTCCAGCATCTCGATCTGGTTGCGGGCCACCAGCAGCAGCAGGTCATCGCGCACGCTACCGTCGGCCGCGCGCGGCAGGCGGGAGACGATCTGCAGATGGTCGAGATGCGGGCGATCCGGCAGCGCTTCGGCCAGATGTAGCCGCAGGACCTCCACGCTCACCGGAGCGTCGGTCTCCACGAAGGCATAGAGCCCCACCTTGCCGCCGAGTGTCTGGAAATCGGCCATGTGGACATGGTGCACGGCGGGGTGGGCGGTGAGTGCCTCGGCGATGCGCGGGGCGACCTGCGTCACACGTGGACCGCGTCCCTCGGTGTCCGAATAGGACAGGAGGCGACGGGTGACGAAGCGATAAACCTTCTTGCCGGTGTTCATCCACACACGGGTAAGCAGGCTCTTGGTGGCGAGCATTTTCCGCTCGCGGGGCGTGAGCGCCTCAGGGCAATAGGTGCGCTTGTGCTTGAGCAGGTGGCGCAGATCCTCATAGGCCAATACCCGGCCGAGCTTCCAGCGGCGGCTGATGGGCAGCGCCAGCTGGAAATCCATGAGCCAGCTCTCGCCATCCGCCCCCCGCAGCCAGTTCTGCTGCTTGGCGAGGTCGTTATGGGCGTAACCGGCGCGATGCAGGATATGCAGCGCATCGCGGGCGGACTGGAAGAAATGGAGGTCGCCGGTGGGGCGGGCGATCTGCAGCGGAACGCCCTCGATCCAGCCGCGCACCAGGAACTTCCGGCCTACCGCCAGCAGCGGCGTGGTGACGCCCGTGGACTGCACCTTCTCCAGCGCGTTGACCTCATGGGCGGCAAGGCGGGCGGCGAGCAGAGCCAGCCACGGCGAGACCTTGTCCCAGCGCCGACGAACGGCGGGATGGCTGACGCCGTCGCGATCGGTCCAGGTGCCGCGCTCCACGGTGGAGAACACGTCGCGCTTGAGCACGGTGTCCACGATGAAGCGGGAAGGGTCCGCCCGGTGCTCGACCGTCGGTATGGCGCGTTTCTGCCTCGGCATAGGGCCTCTTAAGCCGCCGCGACGGGGCTGTCGAGCCAGCCGGCCATGTCGGCCAGCGCGCGAGCGGAGAGAGCGCGCTTCTTGGCCAGCGTCTTTTCCGTGCCGCGCAGCCGCTTGCCGTCTTCGCCCTTCGGCGTGAAGTCCAGCGGCGGGAAGAGGCCGAAATTGACATTCATGGGCTGGAAGGAGCGAGGACCGGGCTGGGGGGCGCCTTCGCTTCCGTCCTCCTGCGCCGCGTCGATGTGCCCACCCGTGATATGGGCGAGCAGCGCGCCATGGGCGGTGGTGACGGGGGGCGGTGGCAGTGTCTCGCCCTTGCGCTCGGCGGCTGCGAAGCGTCCGGCCATGAGGCCTACGGACGCGCTCTCCACATAGCCCTCGCAGCCGGTGATCTGGCCGGCGAAGCGCAGGCGCGGGTCGGCCTTCAGGCGCAGGCTGCCGTCCAGCAGTTTGGGGGAATTCAGATAGGTGTTGCGATGGAGGCCGCCGAGGCGGGCGAATTCAGCATTCTCCAGCCCCGGAATGGTGCGGAACACCCGCACCTGCTCGCCGTGGCGCATCTTGGTCTGGAAGCCCACGAGGTTGTAGAGCGTGCCGAGCTTATTGTCCTGCCGGAGCTGGATGATGGCGTAGGCCTTCACCTCGGGATTGTGCGGATTGGTGAGGCCGACGGGCTTCAGCGGCCCGAAGCGCAGGGTCTCGCGACCACGCTCGGCCATCACTTCAATGGGCAGGCAGCCGTCGAAATAGGGTGTCTTGGCCTCGAAATCGCGCAGCGCCACCTTCTCGGCAGCCAGCAGGGCATCCACGAAGGCTTCGTACTGCTCCTTGTCCAGCGGGCAGTTGATATAGTCCGCACCGGTACCGCCGGGGCCGACCTTGTCGTAGCGCGACTGGAACCACGCCTTGCTGAGGTCGATGCTGTCCAGATGGATGATGGGGGCGATGGCGTCGAAGAAGGCGAGGGCCGTTTCGCCGGTCAGGTCCAGCACCGCTTGAGCCAGCGCGGGCGAGGTGAGGGGGCCGGTGGCCACCACGACATTGTCCCACTCGGCGGGCGGCAAGGTGTCGATCTCCTCGCGCCGAATCTCCACCAGTGGATGCGCTTCGAGCGCGGCGGTTACTGCCTGCGAGAAACCGTCGCGATCCACTGCCAACGCGCCGCCGGCAGGCACCTGATTGGCATCGGCGCAGCGCAGGATGAGCGAGCCGGCCTTGCGCATCTCGGCATGCAGCACACCCACCGCATTGGTGGCGCTGTCATCGGAGCGGAAGGAGTTGGAGCAGACCAGTTCCGCGAGGCCCTCGGTGTGGTGGGCCTCGGTGCCACGCACAGGGCGCATTTCGTGCAGGATCACCGGCACGCCGGCCTCCGCGATCTGAAAGGCCGCTTCCGAGCCGGCAAGGCCGCCGCCGATGACATGGACCGGCTGGTGGGAGGTCTGGCTCATTCTTCCTCGCTGGAGCAGGCGCGTGGCGGGCGGGCCATGGGGCCGGGCGCACCGCCGTCGCATTGATTGCGCCGTTCTGTGCCCGATCCGGGCACGGGCTTCAAGATGAGCCACCTTACAAACGAAAATGGCCCCCGAAGGGGCCACGTTCGGCAGATCCGTTCCACGCCTCCGGCTTCATTGCTGCGCCGGGAGGGGATCAGGATGCCAGATCAGGCAACCTGAACGGCAGCGCTGCGAGCAATGCTGCGGATTTCGCTGCGGGTGACATTGATGTCGCCGAGCGTGCGGTCGTCGAGCTGCGAGAGTTCGGCAACGGTGCGGTTGTAGGCATTCCAGCGACGCACTTGGCGAGCGATATAACCCCAGATGATCATCTTCAGTCTCCTTGCCGGGATCCTTCTGATCTCCGGCGCTTATGTTCTGAAGACGTAGATAGCCCCGCACGGGGTTGCGCCCAAGACGGAGTTGCGCATCGCAGCATTGCGTGCCTTGCATATAAGCAAATTTGGATGGTTTCTGATCAATGAATGAGCAGTCAGCTTTCCGGGGGGAGGTGCGGAGTGGAGCGGTCGAACGCTGAAGTTGCAGGCGTGCCCAAACGGTAGGCGGTGTGCGCTTCGTTGTACTAAATATATGATTTCGAATGAGAAATCGAAATTTCCGGGTGCTGTCTCACGTGCGAATCCCGGGTAGGAGACTTGTGACAAACATAAGGCAGCCGGTTTGGCGTGTTTCCAGGCAGTGACGTTTTGCAGGTGCGAAGAAGGTGTTTGCGCCGCCCTGCGACGTAAAACAGCGCCAGATCGGAGAGGCTTTTTCGCTTTCTGACGCCAACTCGCGTCGGGTGCGAAAGTTGTTTGCGTGCCTATGATGTGGCCGGAGGTGTTGTGGTGTGGTTGCTCGGTGAGCCATGGGGCGCACCAGGCTCTGCCCGTTGGTGAGTCTGCCGCGGCATAGCTGGCACCGCTGATCCCTCCGTGGGCGCAGAGGGGATGCCGCCACGCACTCATCTACGCGACGGCCGGGCGGTGACGTCCAGAACAGCTGTGAGCCATGCCGCCGACATCCCGCGCGCCATGGTTGGCGCGGGGGCACCCAGAGGGGAGGAGGCGCATCTCGCGCCCCCTTCCGCCCCGCTCAAACCTCCTGCGTGGACCTGCCTCTACTCGGCGGCCTGCGCCTTGCGCTTCTTCATGGGCCGTCGCGCCAGCACCTCGGCCAGATAGTGGCCGGTGTGGGAGCGCTTCTCCTTGGCGATGGTCTCCGGTGGGCCGGCAACGAGAACCTCGCCGCCCCCATCGCCACCCTCAGGGCCCAGGTCGATGACCCAGTCCGAGGTCTTTATGACCTCCAGATTGTGCTCGATCACCGCGACCGTATTGCCCTGATCCACCAACTCATGCAGCACCTCCAGCAGCTTGGCCACATCGTGGAAGTGCAGGCCGGTGGTGGGTTCGTCTAGGATATAGAGCGTACGGCCGGTGGCCCGCTTCGACAGCTCCTTGGCGAGCTTCACGCGCTGCGCCTCGCCCCCCGAGAGCGTGGTCGCCTGCTGGCCCACCTTGATATAGCCGAGGCCGACACGGGCCAGCGTCTCCAGCTTGTCGCGCACGCTGGGCACCGCCTTGAAGAAGGCAGCACCCTCGTCCACCGTCATGTCCAGCACGTCGGCGATGGATTTCTCGCGGAACATGACCTCCAGCGTCTCGCGATTGTAGCGCTTGCCCTTGCAGACGTCGCAGGTGACGTAGACATCGGGGAGGAAGTGCATCTCGATCTTGATGACGCCGTCGCCCTGGCACGCCTCGCACCGCCCACCCTTCACGTTGAAGGAGAAGCGCCCGGCGCCATAGCCGCGGGCTTTTGCCTCCGGCAGGCCGGAGAACCACTCGCGGATGGGCGTGAACGCCCCCGTATAGGTCGCCGGGTTCGAACGCGGTGTGCGGCCGATGGGCGACTGGTCGATGTCGATCACCTTGTCCAGATGCTCAAGCCCCTCTAGCCGGTCGAAGGGGGCGGGGGCGTCATGGGCATTGTTCAGCCGCCGCGCCACCGCCTTGTAGAGGGTGTCGATGAGCAGCGTGGACTTGCCGCCGCCCGAGACGCCCGTCACCGAGGTGAACAGGCCGAGCGGGATCTCCGCCGTCACATCCTTCAGATTGTTGCCGCGCGCGCCCACCAGTTTAAGAGTCTTGCGTATGTTGGGCTTGCGGCGGGGCGGGGAAGCCACCGACAGTTCGCCGGTCAGATACTTGCCGGTGAGCGAATTGGGATCGGCGAGAATCTCCGGCGGGGTGCCCTGTGCCACGATGCGTCCACCATGGATGCCGGCGCCCGGACCCACATCCACCACATAGTCGGCCGCGAGGATGGCATCCTCGTCATGCTCCACCACGATCACCGTATTGCCGAGGTCGCGCAAGCGCTTCAGCGTCTCGAGCAAGCGTGTGTTGTCGCGCTGGTGGAGGCCGATGGAGGGCTCGTCCAGCACGTAGAGCACGCCGGACAAGCCCGAGCCGATCTGCGAGGCAAGGCGGATGCGCTGGCTCTCGCCGCCGGACAAGGTGCCGGAGGAGCGGCCGAGGGTCAGATATTCCAGCCCCACATCCATGAGGAAGCGCAGGCGATCGCGGATTTCCTTCAGGATGCGGACGGCGATCTCGTTCTGCTTCTGGTTGAGGGCGTCCGGCAGGCTTTCGAACCACTGGCTCGCCCCGCGCACGGACAGTTCGCCCACCTGCCCGATGTGCTTGTCGGCCACCCGCACGGCGAGGGCCTCGGGCTTCAGGCGATAGCCGGCGCAGGTGGCGCAGGGCACGGTGGAGAAGTATTTCGAGATTTCCTCGCGCGCCCAGTCGCTCTCCGTCTCCCGCCAGCGGCGGTCAAGATTGCGCACGATGCCTTCGAAGGTCTTCTTCGTCTCATAGGCGCGCAGGCCGTCGTCATAGGAGAAGGCGATCTCCTCTTCGCCGGAGCCAAACAGGATCACGTCCTGCGCTTTCTTCGGCAGGTCGGCGAAGGGCACGGTGAGCTTGAACTTGTAGTGCTTGGCGAGAGCTTCGAGCGTCTGGCCGTAATAAGGCGAGGTGCTCTTGGCCCAGGGCGCGATGGCACCCTGCTTGAGCGTGCGGGACTTGTCCGGAACCACGAGGTCCGGGTCGATGGTCTGCTCCACGCCAAGGCCGTCACAGGCCGGGCAGGCGCCGAAGGGATTGTTGAAGGAGAACAGGCGCGGCTCGATCTCCGGAATGGTGAAGCCGGAGACGGGGCAGGCGAACTTTTCCGAGAAGATGATGCGCTTCGGAGAGCCGTCCGCCTCCTTCTGGTCGGCGAATTCCAGCAGTGCGATGCCGTCTGCAAGGCCCAGCGCGGTCTCGAAACTGTCGGCGAGGCGGGCGGTGATATCGGCGCGCACCACCACGCGGTCCACCACCACGTCGATGTCGTGCTTCAGCTTCTTGTCCAGCGCCGGGGCTTCCGCGATCTCATGGAAGGCCCCGTCCACCTTCACGCGCTGGAACCCCTTCTTGAGGAATTCCGCCATCTCCTTGCGGTACTCGCCTTTGCGGCCGCGCACCACGGGGGCGAGGATATAGAGGCGCGAGCCTTCCGGCAGGGCCAGCGTGCGATCCACCATCTGCGAGACGGTCTGGCTCTCGATGGGCAGGCCGGTGGCGGGCGAATAGGGAATGCCCGCGCGCGCCCACAGGAGGCGCATGTAATCGTGGATCTCGGTGACGGTTCCGACCGTCGAGCGCGGATTCTTCGAGGTGGTCTTCTGCTCGATGGAGATGGCGGGGGACAGGCCGTCGATCTGGTCCACGTCCGGCTTCTGCATCATCTCCAGGAACTGGCGCGCGTAAGCCGAGAGGCTTTCCACATAGCGCCGCTGGCCTTCCGCATAGATGGTATCGAAGGCGAGCGAGGATTTTCCCGAGCCGGACAAGCCGGTGAATACCACCAGGCTGTCGCGCGGGATGTCGAGATCCACATTCTTCAGATTGTGCTCGCGCGCGCCGCGTACGGACAGGGTGCGGGCATCGCGCCGCACTGCTACTGCGGCGGTGGCGCGAGAAGAGGCGGCACGGGAAGACGTCTTGCGGTCGCTCATGTGTCTCGAGCTTGGGCTGGCGGTCGGGGCCGCGGGAACGGGAACCGCTTCGGCCGGATCGACGCAGGAACGCGCGGTGCGGCGGAGCGGGCGGGAACAGATGTAACGGAATGCGAGGCTTGCGCGAAAGTTGAGCGGATGCCGGACATAGCGCCTGACCTGCCGCGCAGCCGGGCCTGCCGGGGATGGATCCGCCGACGGACAGGCGTGCAGCCCCGGCGTGCGGGGCCATGCGAGCATCCTTGGTCAGCAATGTAGGGCAGCAGGTGCATTGCAACAGGGAACGTAACAAGAACGGGTGGGCTGGGCCAGTAAAAAAGCTTGATCCTCCATCTTGTGCAACGGTGCACGTCTGGTCTAGAACAAATTAGGAACATTTTGAAGCACGTGAATTTGGCAGCCGCGCGGGATACCGCGCGACGTTTCGGGGCACGCCATTTTCGTGGACAACCCCGGCGTGCCCTCGCTTCCGGTGGCGGGGGCGCTAGGGTGCGCGGACGGGTGAGCGCTCGCCGGGTGGCCGAAGGCTGCCGCAGGGTGAGACCGCCGTTGGAGTATCGCCTGGGCGGGTCCTGTTCATGGACGTCGGGCGTTTGGACCTGAATTTACGGAATGAAGCGGAGATTTGAATGGCCGGCAGCGTCAACAAGGTGATCCTGGTCGGCAATCTCGGCCGGGATCCGGAAGTGCGTGCGTTCCAGAATGGCGGGCGGGTGTGCAATCTGCGCATCGCCACATCGGAGACCTGGCGCGACAAAGCGTCGGGCGAGCGCCGTGAGCGTACGGAATGGCACTCGGTCGCCATCTTCAATGAGAATCTGGTGGGTGTGGCCGAGCGTTTCCTGAAGAAGGGCTCCAAGGTCTACATCGAAGGCCAGTTGGAGACCCGCAAGGCGACCGACCAGAATGGTGGCGAACGCTATTTCACCGAAGTGGTGTTGCGCCCCTATCGTGGCGAACTGACCCTGCTCGATGGCCGTGGCGAAGGCGGCGGCGGTGGTGGTGGCGGCGACGACTTCGGTGGCGGCGGCGGTGGTTCTGACTTCGGCTCGTCCGGCCCCATGGGCGGCGGCGGTGGCGGCTACGGTGGTGGCGGCGGCGGTGGTTATGGCGGCGGCGGCGGTCGTTCCGGCGGCGGCGGCTACGGCGGTGGCGGTGGCGGAGGCCGTTCCGGCGGTGGTGGCGGCGGTGGCAGCGGCGGTGGTCGCCCGGCCGACGACATGGATGATGAGATCCCGTTCTGAGATCTGGCGAGCCGCATTTGCGCTTGTGATAGGGCCGGTTTGATCCGCGCCTCGGGAATACGAACTCCGCCTCGGCCATATCCGGCTGGGGCGGAGTTTCTTTTTGGGGCCGCCGCGGTGGCTGGAACTCGTGAGGAGATGCCTCTCTCCACGCCGGGCAGAGGCGGTGCTCTCATCAGGGGGGACGGGCCGTCATCTATGGTGGGAACGGCAGGGGGAGGGGCAAAGAGCACGCCAGTGCCGCGCTGGGGGCGCGGCGTTTGTCATGCGCGTCAGGCATCGGCTGGGCGGGCAGGTCTCCTCTCCGTCCGTGAAGGGGCATGTGCCCGAGATCCGTTAGGCGAGCGGATATGCCCGGCCGCGAACTCGCGCGGGGGCTTTGGTGATGATGTCGGAAGCCTGCGATGGCGCGCTCATGCAGATATATGCGCCGCAATACCTAGATGTGCGACCATGCCGCTTCGGCATATCTCTCCATTGATTTTCGGTCTTTGTCATCGACAGTAGGCGCTGACAGAATTCCTCGACGGCAAGTCGCTCGCCAAGGGCGCGCGACAGGGGAGGAGTTCGATGAAAATATTGATCAGAAGCGCAATAACTGCTGCCGCCGTGCTGCTTCCACTCAGCGCCTTTGCCGACAGCTCCTACCCGAACCGCGCCGTCAAGATGGTTGTACCCTTCGCGCCGGGCGGCCCGGCCGATGCGATCGCGCGCACTGTCGGCGAGAAGATGACGACCCTGATGGGGCAGCCCGTTGTTATCGACAATCGCCCCGGCGCCGGCGGCGTAACCGGCATGAAGGCGGTGGCGAAGTCGCCCGCCGATGGCTACACCTTCGGCATCGGCTCCGCAGGCGCACTGGCCATCAGTGTCAGCCTCCAGCCGGATCCGACCTATGATCCACGTAAGGACCTCAAGGCCCTGTCGCTCGCGGCCAATGTGCCGGAGCTGTTCGTGGTCAATCCCAACGTACCGGCGAAGACGCTGGCGGAATTCATCGCGCTCGCCAAGGCAAAACCCGGTTCGCTCACCGTTGCCTCTTCCGGCGCGGGCAGCATGCCGCATCTGGCGGCGGAACTGTTGCAGCAATATGCGGGCATCAAGCTCGTGCACGTGCCGTATCGTGGCGCCGCTCCGGCAGTGACGGATCTGCTGGGCGGCCAGGTGGATGCCATGTTCATGGACATCGCCGTTCTGCTTCCTCATGTGCAGAGCGGCAAGATCCGCGCGCTGGCCATCGGGAGCACCAAGCGCTCCGAAATGCTGCCCGATCTGCCCACCACGGTGGAACTCGGCTATCCGCAGGTGCTGGCGGATAACTGGTATGGGGTTATCGCTCCCAATGATCTGCCGCAGCCGGTGCAGGATAAGCTGCATGCGGCGCTGATCGAGACCCTGAACATGCCGGACGTAAAAGCCAAGCTGGGTCTTCAGGGCGCGGTTGCCGAAGGCACCAGCCCCGCTGCCTTTGCGGACTTTCTGGCCAAGGACATCGACAAATGGGCCGCCGTTGTGAAAGGCGCGAACATCAAGCCGGAGTGAGATCGGCCATTCGTCGCTGACAGTCGGCGTAATCCGCTCAAAAGACATCCCGGCCACCGTGAGGGGCCGGGATTATTTGTGGCCCATCGCCCCCCACCCAAGGCGAGGGGCGCCGTGATCAGGCGGCGCGGATGGTGCCCAGGAAACGCTGCATCTGCGTCTCCAACTGCCGGGCCTGTTCCGACAGGGTGGAGGACGCATCTAGGACGCGGCCGGCAGCCGTGCCGGTTTCGTCGGCGGTGCGGGCCACGTCGGCGATATGCCCCGTCACCGTATTGGTGCCGGTGGCAGCCTGCTCCACGTTGCGCACGATCTCCCGCGTGGCGACGCCTTGCTGCTCTACGGCGGCCGAAATGCCGGTAGCCACGTCACTCATCTGCTGGATCTGCCCGCTGACGCCCTCGATAACCTGCACCGCCTGACTTGTGGTGCGCTGGATCGCGCTGATCTGCGCCTCGATTTCCTCGGTCGCCTTGCCGGTCTGGCTGGCAAGCTCCTTCACTTCGGAGGCCACCACGGCGAAGCCCTTGCCGGCATCTCCGGCGCGCGCCGCTTCGATGGTGGCGTTGAGCGCCAGAAGATTGGTCTGGGCAGCGATGTTCGAGATAAGCACGATGAAATCGCCGATGCGGGTGGCCGCCTGGGCGAGCTCGCGGATGACTGCGCCTGTCTTGGCCGCCTCCGACACCGCGTTGGCGGACAGCATCGCCGACTGCTCCACCTGACGGGCGATCTCGTCCACGGAAGTTCCCAGTTCCTCCGCGGAAGAGGCGACCATCACCACATTGGTGGAGGCCTGCTCCGCAGCCGCGGCTACGGCGGTGGAGCGGGAAGAGGTTTCCCGTGCCGCCGTGCTCATGGTTTGCGCGGTCTGGTGCAGAGTGCCGGAGGAGGTCGATACGCTGCGGATGATGCCGCCAACGGCCTGCTCGAAATCGTCGGCGAGCGCCTGCATGGCGCGCTGACGTTCCGCCTCGGCGCGCTGGCGCGTGTCCTCATTCTCCAGCTCCAGCTGGGCATTGCGCGCCATTTGCTCTCGGAACACGAGAACTGCCTGCGTCATGGCACCGACTTCATCGCTGCGGCCGGTGTCCGGGATGGCGACGGAGAGGTCGCCTGCGGCCAGCCGCTTCATGCCGTCAGTAAGCCGCACGAGGGGGCGGGATACACGGCGCGCCACCACGAGGATCATGGCAATGCCGATCGCTGCGGCCAGAACCAGCAGGGCGATCTGGATGAGCATTGCCTGATAGGCGGTGTCCTGCCGCGCAATGGCGTGCTGCTCGGCGGCGTCGAGCGCCGTTTGCGCAACGGCCTGGAAGTAGGCGAGCTTGGACACTGCGAGCGGGATCCACTGCTCGGCGGTGATGCCTGGCGGTGTGCCGGCGATCAGCGCCTTCAAGGTGTTGAGCCGCAGGTCCAGAAAGGTGGGATTGAAGAACTCCCGCTTGGCGGCATCGATCCGCGTCGTCAGTTCGGAGGGCAGGTCGAAGCTGGCGGCGAAGTCAGTGAGAACCGCCCAGGTGGTTTCGATCTGGCTGGTCAGCGCGGTGTAGCGGATCATCGGCTCCTTGACGAGCGGACGGCCGGCCAAAGGATTGGACACCAGAAGGGCAGTGTCGCCGGCCGCGTTGCGGGTCGACCAGGCCAGTTGCTTGATCTGCAGCAGTTGATCGACATAGGCGTCCTGCAGCTTCACGGATTTCAGCAATTCCGCAGAGATACGATCCAGCAGATCCAGAAGCGCCTGCGTGTCCTTGCCATATTCAGTCACCAGATCCGCACGGCGCTCGGCCTTCGGTCGGGCGAGGGCGGCCGTCGTCTCCTTATGCAGCGCCTCGAGCCGATCCACTGAACGCTGGAGGTCCGTGGTGAGTGCCGCCTGCCCCGGAAGGTCAAGCGAGCGGAGCCCGGCAATGCTCGCATGGAGCGCCGGCAGCTCGGCTTTCCGTGATGTCTCCAGTTGCGGCGTGAGGGTAGTGAATATGCGATCAGCGGGGAGGTCACGCAGTGCCGCTGCGCGATCGAGGCGCAGATTGTGCAGCGAAGTGAAGACATCCTGCGAGACGCGGGTGACATCCGCGATGCGGGCGGCAATTTGATAGGTGCGCGCGGACTCCCAGGCACCCGTCGCCAAAACGGTCACGAGGCCGGTTGCGAGCAGGGCTATGACGGACGTGAGAAGGGCTCTTACGGAGATACGTTTGAACATAACCGAGTTCCGATCACGAATGGCGGGGGAGGGCGGCCTTCGCGTGTCGCCGCCCTCAATCAAAGGCAGATTTTGAGAGATTGCTCAGCTTACCAATTTTCAGTCTCGCGATGCTTCATTGCTTGAAGCTGGATATCTGAAGACTTCGGCTGGATTCTTGACCATCAGGAGGTACTTGATAGCTGTGGTGGTTGCCACAGTATCGATCCAGTCTACCAAAGTACCGTCGTTAGGCATTGCGGCGGACAGATTCACGTGCGGCCAGTCGCTGCCCCACAGCATGCGTTCGGGCGCGTGGTTCAATAGCGCACGCGCATAGCCGGACACGTCCGCATAAGGCGAGCCGGCTTTCGACAGGCGATCGGCACCGGAAAGCTTCACCCACACCCGCCCGGTATCAATGAGACGGAAGAGCGCTTCGCGGATCGGAGCAAGATCGGCGGCGATGTCGGGGCGTGCCATGTGATCGATGATCACCGGCGTAGGCAGCGTCGCGATGAAGTCGGCATAGGTCGCGATGTCCGTTCCCGCCACATGGATGGCGGTGTGCCAGCCCAGCGGAGCCACGCGCTTTGCCGTTGCGGCAACGGCCTCCAGATCCGGCGTGCCGCCGAGATGCGAGAGAAAGCTGAAACGCGTGCCACATATGCCGGCCGCATCGAAGCTCCGGATGTCGGCATCGGTCGTCGCAGGCCGCACCAGCGCCACGCCGCGATAGCGATCGGGCGCGTGTGCCAGAGCATCCAGCAGCGGGCGATGATCGAGGCCATGGCCCTGGCTCTGCACGATCACAGCACGGGAGAAGCCCATACGGTCGTGCAGCGCGCGGAGCGCGGTCTCCGGTGCCTCGGAGGGCGTGAAGCTGCGATCGTCCGGCGGCGGAAAGCGCTCAAAGGGACCGAAGATGTGGCAATGGCTGTCGCAGGCGCCGGCCGGTGGACGCTGTGCGGGCGGATGCGGATCTGCAAGCGGCGGCGGGCAGGGGATGATGCTGACGGCCATGTCAATCGCACCTCACGCTCATGCCGCCGTCGACGACGATCTCGGTTCCGGTGATGAAGCGGGCTTCGTCCGAGGCAAGGAAAAGGGCGGCAGCGGCGGTGTCGCGGCCGTCCCCCATGAAACCGAGGGGAATGCGGGCGAGGCGGGTCTTGAGCAGGGCATCAACGTCACCGCCCGAGCGCTGCCCGGCAAGGCGCGCCTCCACCATGGGCGTGTGCATCTGGCCCGGCACGACGGTATTCACGCGGATGTTGCGCTTGGCATACTGCACCGCGACCACGCGCGAGAACTGGATTACGCCGGCCTTCGAGGAGGCGTATCCCACCTGTGCGGCGCCGGTCCAGCGGATGCCGGACGTGGAAGCGGTGTTGACGACGGCACCACCACCCTGTGCCTCCATCACCGGCAGCACATGCTTGCAGGTAAGGTAGACGCTCTTGAGATTGTAGTCGATCTGCCGGTCCCACTGATCCTCGGCAAGTTCCACCGGGCCGCCGGCGGCGGAACCACCCACGTTGTTGATCAGGATGTCGGCTCGCCCGAAGGTGGAGACGCAGGCAGCCACCATGTCGGCCACCGCCGCGCTGTCTGTGACGTCGCAGGAGAAGGGCTCTACGGTTCCGCCCTCGGCGCGCACGCGGTCAAGCGTTTCGTCCATGCTGTCGCGGTTCTTGTCCACCGCGAACACTTTTGCGCCCTCGCGGGCGAACATCACGGCCGCTGCGCGCCCGTTGCCCCAGCCGGGACCGACACAGCCGGCTCCGGTGATGATGGCGACCTTGTTGTCCAGTCGTCCGGCCATGGCGTTGCCTCACACGTCAAAGAGGAGACGTTTCGCCATCGGGCAGGCCAATGTCGAACACGTTCAGGGTGAAGGCCACCATCGTGTAGTAGCCAAGGACGCCCACCAGATCGACGACGCCTCTCTCTCCGAGGGCGCGCGTGGCGCGGGCATAGAGCGCATCGGTGGCGCGGCCGCTTTCCATAACTGAGCGGCTGAAGTCATAGACCGCACGCGCGGCCTCGCTTTCGAGGGGCGGTGTCTCGCGACTGGCGATGGCGGCGAGCACCTGCGGGGATAGTCCCGCTTTCAGGCCCTCGCGGGCGTGGGCGTACCATTCGAAATGGGCGGTCCAGTGCCGGGCCACCACGAGGATGGCGAGCTCCGACAGGTCCGGCGACAGGCTGGTGTCATAGCGCACGAAGGCTCCCAGATGCTGGGCGCGCCGGCCCAGTTCCGGGCTGTGCAACCACGCTCTCAAGGGCGCGGGCACATGGCCGCGTTTGCCGGAAACGGCTTCTTCCGCCACCGCGCGCTGGTCTGGTGACATTTCCTCCAGGGACAGGTCCTTGATCCTCATGCGTCGTCTCGTTCCAGAAAGGCGGCCAGCGCCGCATTGAAGGCGGCGGGCTGCTCGATGTTGGGAAGGTGGCCGGCATCGGGAATCTCCACGAAGCGGCCGTTGGGCACTGTGCCTGCCAGTTCGGTGAGCGTCTTCGGAAGCGCTCCATCCGCTGCACCGGCCAACATCAGTGCCGGACAGGCGAGGGCGGGTAGCCCGGCTCGGAGATCGAACGCCTGCAGGGCGCGCACGGCGCGGAGGAAGCCTTCCAGTGGTGTTCCGGTGATCATCGCGTGGACATGGGCTATCCCCGGGCCATTCGCTTCCAGATGCGCCGGCAGGAACCAACGCGACAGGGTCGGTCCCGCCAGACCTGCCATGCCCTCGGTACGGGCGATGGCGATGCGGTCGTCCCAGGCCTGCGCGCCACCGGGGGGCGTTGCCGCCTGGCCGTCGGCCATGACGAGGCCGGCAACGCGCCCGGGATAGGCCAATGCAGCCCCGAGGCAGGTGGCCGCGCCCATGGAAATGCCGATCAGCTGGGCGTGGCCGATGTCGAAGGCATCCATAAGACGGATCAGGTCTTCGGCCAGTTGCTCCATGGTGCAATCGGAGGCGGGGATGCCGGTGCGCCCGTGGCCGCGCTGGTCATAGCGCAGGATGCGGAAGCGGCCAGCGAAGGCCGCGACCTGATCGTTCCACATGGAGAGATCGGTCATCAGTGAATTGCTGAACACCAGCCATGGCGCGCCTTTTGCGCCATCCACGCGGCAATGGAAGGACAGGCCATCGATGTCGACGAAGCGGGTTTCGGAAACAGACATCATGTCATCCCCGGAAATAGGGGGCGTAGAGATTGAACATCATGGCACCGGTACCGGTCACGCTGGCGAGCGCACTCCGCAGCGGCTCGATGGTCTGCGGCGCCGCGAATTCCGCCAGCAGCCAGATGCTGGTGCCTGTTGCCTCGGTCTGCTGGAACAGCCGGGCCTGCAGCAGATGCGGCAGGGGGCGGCAGGTCTCCTCCAGTGCGGACAGGAACGCGGGCTGGTGCAGCGCCGGCCGATAGCACGCTGCCAGCAGGCTCACTGCCTCCCCGGATGGGCGGGCGAGTACTCCGCCGGGATGCACCTGCTCGGCAACGACGCGCTGGCGGCCCATGGTGCGTGGCAGGATGCGCTTGCTCCACGGCGTGGAATTTCCCGCGGACACGGCGCGGTATGCATCCGTCTCCAGCGCGGCCGTGGAGGCGAGATCATATAGGGCGAGCCAGCGCGGCCAGCCGACGAGGCACACCCAGCGCGCGGCGCTCTCGAAGCCGGGCAGGGCGCGGCGCTGGGGGAAGTGCTCGGTGTCGTACCAATCGTTGAACTCTTCCTCCAGATTGGCCGGAGGCTCCATGGAGACGAGGAGAAGGCCCTTGTTGCCGGTCATCGCACGCACTCCTCAGGCCCGAACCAAGGGGCTGTGTGTTGCCTTGGTGAAGAAGCCGTACAGGCGGGCGGCCATCTCTTCCGGTGCCTGCACCGGCATGATGTGGCCGCTGTCGATTTCGGCATAGGTCGCGTGCGGGATGAGCGCCGCCAGCTGACGTACCGCCTCTGGAGGGCGCAGGAGATCGTGGGTACCCGACAGCACGAGGCAAGGCTGGATCAGCTGCCCGAGGCGCTCCTCCAGCCGCACATCGGCCAGCGCCATATTGGCATGGGCGTAGCCCACGGGGTCGTTGGCGAGAAAGCGGGCCCTGTAGGCGAGATAGGCAGCGGGATCGCGCCGCATCACTGGTGGGAAAGAGCGATCAAGGCTGGTATCGGTGATCGCGGCCATACCCTTGCTGATCGCGCGTTCAGAGCGTTCGGCAAGATAGCGTACGCGCTCACTTGCCACCGTCAGCGCGGGTGCGCAGAGCGCCAGGGCAGAAACCGCGTGCGGCGTTTCCAGCGCATGGGACACTGCGATGGCGGCACCAGCCGCAACACCCGCGATCATCACCGGTTCGGTGAGGCGGAACATTGCGAGCAACTGCCTCAGGTCGCTGATGTGATCGGCCAGGAAGAAGGGCGCGCGCGGCTTCTCGGACCAGCCAGCGCCGCGCTGGTCGTAGCGGAGCACACGGAACCGCTGTTCGAGTGCGGGCATCAGGCCATCGAAGCTCTCGAGTGTCCCACCGAGCTCGTGCAGAAGCACCAGCGTGTGCTCACCGCGACCGGAGAGCGTGTAGCGCAGGGTGACATGGTCGAGACCGATCCAGTTCATCACGAGGCAAGTCCTAGGGAGGGTTTGACGGGGCGCGAGGCGGCTGCCAAAACAGCTGCCATCGCGTCCGCCGTTGCGGCCGCAGCCGCCGATGGAGGCGTCCCATCGACATCCGGGGACTTCGCTATTTCGTGCAGGTGGCCCGCGCCGGCAGCGTCAGCCGCGCCTCGACCATCCTGAATGTGGCCCAGCCGGCCCTGAGCCGCCAGTTGATGAAGCTGGAGGAGGAACTGGGCGTGAGCCTCCTGGTGCGCCATGGGCGCGGTGTGCGCCTGACCCGCGCCGGCAGCTCGCTGCTGGAGCATGCCAATGCCGTGCTGCGGCAGGTGGACCAGATCGCCGAGCTGGTGCGCGCGCCGGAGACGAGCTTCGCCGGTCACGTTGTGCTTGGGGTGCCGCCGGCGGCGGGGCTGCTGATCGCGCCGGTGGTGGTGGAAATCCTGCGCGAGCGCTGGCCGCATGCCTCCATCACCGTGCGCGAGGGCATCAGCACCTCGCTGGAGGAATGGCTGCTGGACCGTCGCCTCGATCTTGCGATCCTCTACAACGCTCCACCATTGGACGGAATCGTTCTGACTCCCATCCTGCATGAGCGGATGGTGGTGGCCGGGCCGGCATCCGAGGTGGAAATGAGCGGCCGCTCGATCCGCTGGCGTGATCTTTCGTCCCTGCCGCTCATCCTGCCCTCGCTGCCGCACAGCAACCGGCGCCTGATCGAACAGGCGGCGATCCAGCGCAGCGCCCATCTCGATGTCGTGTTCGAGGTAGACAGCGTCACCATGACCAAGGCCATGGTGAAGCGGGGCCTGGGCTGGACGATCCTCGCCCACGCCGCGGTGGCGGCGGAAGCGGAGCGCGGCGAAATGACGGTGCGGGTCATCGACCGGCCGCCGCTCATTTCCACGGTCTCTATCGGCATGCCGATGGAGACCCAGTCGCGCAGCCAGTCGCAGGAGCTGTTTCAGGTTGTCCGCGGCGTGATGATCGAGCGCGTCGCCGCGGGCGTCTGGTATGGCGCGAAGGTGGTGGACGACTACGTCCGCTGACATCGGGCGCGGCTCACTCGGCCTTGGCCGATGCCGGTTCGCCGGTGGCGGTGTCCGGTCGGGAGGCTGCGGATGGCATGGAGAGCTCAGCCATACCAAGCAACGGGCAGAGGCCGTCGCGTGGTAGAGCGCGCATCGTGTGCGCATCAAGCTGGCGTAAGCGGGCCATGGTGGACTTCACTCTCTTGATAATGCAGATGGCTTGGTGCCGATTTCTCGTCGCCTGCATTACAAGCCCGGCGTGTCGGCCATGTCCAAGTCAATTGGAGGATACATTTCCATGCCGTAATGGCATGGCTCCTCCGGCCTCCTGCAGCAATGGAGCCTCAAGGGAGGAGAGGACGCAGCTCTGCCTGCACGTGCCGCATGAGCGGAAGGTAACGCTCTGGCATGTCACGGGCGTCGATCGCAGCCGCGGGCGCGCCGATGTTCAGGGCAGCGATCACGCGTCCGCGTGCGTCCATGAGCGGAATGGCGATGGAGCACAGGCCCAGTTCCAGCTCCTGGTCGATGACCGCATAGCCCTGCTCCCGCACCCGGGCGAGCTCGGCCAGGAGATCGGGCCGGGCAACCTTGGTGTGAGGCGTCAGCGGCCGAAGCTCGGAACGGTCGAGCACCGCCAGCATCTGCTCCTGCGGCAATGCGGCGAGCAGTACCCGTCCCATGGAGGCGCACCATGCCGGAAGCCGCGAGCCGGGCACAAGATTGATGGACATGACTCGCTTCTGCGAGGCGCGGGCGATGTAGACGACTTCCGACCCTTCCAGAACGCTGGCCGAAGCGCTTTGCCCCACCTCCTTCGATAGCGCCTCCAGATGGGGCTGGAGCAACTGCGGCAGCGGCGTCACCGACAGATAGGCATGGCCGAGCCGCAGCACCTTGGGGGTCAGCTCGAAATGCTTGCCGTCATAGTGGGCGTAGCCGAGTTCCGCGAGGGTCAGCAGGCAACGGCGCGCTGTCGCGCGGTCGAGGCCGGTCGCCTCGGACATTTGCGCGATGG
Organism: Azorhizobium oxalatiphilum; assembly: GCF_014635325.1. Taxonomy (GTDB): domain Bacteria; phylum Pseudomonadota; class Alphaproteobacteria; order Rhizobiales; family Xanthobacteraceae; genus Azorhizobium; species Azorhizobium oxalatiphilum. The sequence goes on from NZ_BMCT01000001.1 coordinate 1,758,941, forward strand.
TCATGCCCGGCTGGCCGGAGCCGAACGCTTCCATCACCCGCAGGCCCTTGGCGAGACCACCCACGAAATCCGTCTGCTTCATCGATCATTGTCCTGAGTTGTGCGATATTTGAACAAATATCGCATATCGCACAATATCCTTGCTGTCGATGGGAGCACGGATTTATCCGTGGTGCAGGCCAGCACGCCGAAATGGCGTGGACGCCGGGAGGACGTGCATGGACAAGACGGTCAGGGATCTGGCCGCGGCGGTTTCCGGGATCGGAAACGGCGCCACGGTGATGATTGGCGGTTTCGGCGGCGCCGGTGCGCCGATCGAGCTGATCCACGCGCTCATCGACAAGGGGCCGAAGGGCCTTACGGTGATCAACAACAACGCCGGCAACGGCAGGATCGGCATCGCGGCAATGATCGATGCCGGCATGGTGCGCAAGATGGTGTGCTCGTTCCCGCGCTCATCCGACCCACGCGCTTTCACGGATCGCTATCTGGCGGGCGAGATCGAGCTGGAGCTGGTGCCGCAGGGCACGCTGGCCGAGCGCATCCGGGCGGGCGGCGCCGGCATTCCCGCTTTCTACACCCCCACCAGCTACGGCACGGAACTGGCCGACGGCAAGCCGGTGGCCGAGTTCGACGGCCGGTCCTATGTGCAGGAGCGTTGGCTGAAGGCGGACTTCGCGCTCATCAAGGCGCATCTGGCCGACCCCCACGGCAACCTCACCTACAATATGGCCGCCCGCAACTTCAGCCCGTTGATGTGCATGGCTGCTGCCCAGACCATCGTGCAGGCCGCACGCATCGTGCCGGCCGGCGAGATCAATCCTGAGCACGTGGTCACGCCCGGCATTTTCGTGGACCGGGTGGTGGAGGTCGCGGACGCGCGACAGGAAGAGGAACTGATCCGGGCGGGAGCGGCCTACGCATGACACAAGACATCGATACACGCAGCGACGGCAAGCTCTCCAACGCCCAGATCGCCTGGCGTGCGGCGCAGGACATTGCCGATGGCGCCTATGTGAACCTCGGCATCGGCTTTCCCGAGATGGTGGCCAACTATCAGGTGCCCGGCCGCGAGGTGATTTTCCACACCGAGAACGGCATCCTGAACTTCGGCGCCCCTCCGGCGCAGGGGCAGGAAGACTGGGATCTCATCAATGCCGGCAAGCGGGCGGTGACGCTTAATCCGGGAGCTGCCTTCTTCCACCACGCGGACAGCTTCGCCATGGTGCGCGGCGGCCATCTGGATGTGGCGATCCTCGGTGCCTATCAGGTGTCCCAGCAGGGCGACCTCGCCAACTGGCGCGTGGGCAGCAAGGGCGTGCCCGCAGTGGGGGGCGCCATGGATCTGGTGCATGGAGCCAAGCAGGTCTTCGTCATCACCGAGCACCAGACAAAGTCCGGCGAACCCAAGCTGGTGGAGTCCTGCGCCTTTCCGCTGACCGGAGTTGCCTGCGTTACCCGCGTCTATACCAGCCATGCGGTGGTGGACATCCGGGACGGGCATTTCGTGCTGCGCGAGAAGCTGCCGGCGCTCTCCATGGAGGCCCTTCAGGGCATGACCGGCGCGAAGCTCCATCTCGACGGCCCCGTGGCCGATCTCGTCGCGCCCGAGCTGTGAGCGGGGATGCCATGACTGAAGCTTATATCTGCGACTATATCCGCACGCCTATCGGCCGCTTCGGCGGCGGGCTCTCCAGCGTGCGTGCCGACGATCTAGGCGCCATCCCGCTCAAGGCGCTGATGGGGCGCCATGCCGGCCTCGACTGGGAACGGGTGGACGATGTCATCTTCGGCTGCGCCAATCAGGCCGGCGAGGACAATCGCAACGTTGCCCGCATGTCGTTGTTGCTGGCTGGCCTGCCTCTGTCCGTGGGCGGCACCACAATCAACCGCCTGTGCGGCTCGGGCATGGACGCGCTGGCCACCGCTGCACGCGCCATCAAGGCAGGCGAGGCCGATCTGGTGATCGCCGGCGGTGTCGAGAGCATGAGCCGCGCACCATTCGTGATGCCGAAGGCGGACGTGGCTTTCTCGCGTCGGGCGGAGATCCACGACACCACCATCGGGTGGCGCTTCGTCAATCCGCAGATGAAGGAGATGTATGGCGTCGATTCCATGCCTGAGACCGGCGACAACGTGGCGATCGACTACAAGGTCTCCCGCGAGGATCAGGACGCCTTCGCCCATCGCAGCCAGGAGAAGGCAGCGGCCGCGCAGGCCAATGGCCGGCTTGCCCGCGAGATCACGCCCATCAGCCTGCCACAGAAGAAAGGCGATCCGCTGGTGGTAGAGCGGGACGAGCACCCGCGCCTCTCCAGCCTGGATAGTCTGGCGAAGCTGAAGCCGGTGAACCGCATGGCGGGCGCCACCGTGACGGCGGGCAACGCCTCGGGCGTGAATGACGGCGCGGCGGCCCTCATGGTCGCTTCGGAGGCGGCCGTAAAGGCACATGGCCTCACGCCTATTGCTCGTGTGCTTGGTGGGGCGGTGGCCGGTGTGCCGCCGCGGGTCATGGGGATCGGCCCGGCACCGGCGAGCCAGAAGCTCATGGCACGGCTCGGCCTCACGCAGGAGCAGTTCGACGTGATCGAACTGAACGAGGCCTTTGCCTCGCAGGGGCTGGCAACGTTGCGCCTGCTGGGCATCGCGGATGCTGATCCGCGCGTCAATCGCAATGGTGGCGCCATTGCGCTGGGCCATCCGCTCGGCATGTCCGGCGCGCGTATCTCCGGAACGGCGGCGCTGGAACTGTCGCTGGGCGGGGGACGCCTCGCACTCGCCACCATGTGTATCGGCGTCGGTCAGGGTATCGCGATGGCGTTGGAGCGCGCCTGAGGCCGTCGGAAAACTTGGCGCAACCTCCGGCCCGATGGGGCCGGAGGTTTTCGTATGGCCTGTCAGGCCAGGTCGCGGCGCAGCTGATCGCCGATGCGCACGCTAAGCGCGGCCCCGGTGAGCGTCGGGTTCACGCAGGACGAGGACGACATGACGCTCGTGCCCGCGATGAACAGATTGGGATGGTCGTGGGTGCGGCAGTCGCGATCCACCACCGAGGTCTTCGGGTCGTCGCCCATGATGGTGGTGCCCATGATGTGCTGACGGTTCTGCCACTTCACGTCCGTGGACACGATGTCGGCGTCCAGCAGTCGCGCGATATCCGCAAAATCCTTCAGCGCGCGGTCGCGGCCGGCGTTCCAATAGTCCGTCACGCTGTAATAGATGGACGGCACGGGGATGCCGAGGGCGTCCTTCTTGCTCTCGCTCGGCAGCACCCGGTTCTCCGGCAGCGGCAGGGTTTCGAAATCCACCGCCCAGTTGAGCGAGCGGGCGGACTGGCGACGGATCTCGGCGTCGAGCTTGGAGCCCAGCACGCCCTTCTTGATCAGCCCTTCCGTCATCTGTGCCGTGGGCACGGTGTTGCGGACCTTGATCTTGTAGCTGGGATAGTCCTTGCGGAATTCGCCGTCGCGCTGGTTCAGATAGACGAGAAGCTGGGTGGGGCCTTCGCCCGGCCAGTAATCCTCCTTCGTCATCACATTCATGCTGATGCCGGTGTGGTCCATCAGGTTGCGGCCGACCTGATCGGACGAATTGGCGATCCCGTTCGGATAGCGCGCGGACTTCGATAGAAGCAGCAGCTTGGGCGACTCGATGCCGTAGGCGGCCAGCACGTAAGAGCGGGCCGTGAGTTTGTGCTCGCTATTGTCCGGGCGCTTGTACCAGATGGCGGTGATCTTGCCGTCGTCGGCGGCCTCGATCTTGTAGACGACAGAGTTGGTCAGCACCTGCGCGCCGTGCTTCTCGGCTTCGTCGATATGCATGGAGCCGTCATACTTGGCGGCGATGGGGCATACCGGATTGCAATTGTTGTTGCCGGCGCAGGCCGGGCGCAGGCCGTAGGGGCTGGTGGCGCGTCCGTTCGGCTCCAGGATGGGATTGAAGCCGCCCTCGGCAAGCTTGCCGGTGAGCTGGTTGAAGAAGTAGCTCGGCTTCAGGCCTCGCATGGGATAGGGGATGGAGCGCGGCGGGAAGGCTGCGCCGCCATGTCCGCTCTCGTCCTGCCCGTCCACGCCGCTGACGCCCAGCTCCTGTTCCGCGCGGGCATAATAAGGCTCCAGCTCATCATAGCTGATCGGCCAGTCACGACCGCGCCCATAAAGCGATTTCAGGCGGAAGTCGTTGGGCAGCATGCGCCACAGCGAGGAGCCGAAGTGCCAGGTGGTGCCGCCCACCACGCGCAGGTAGGAGGTGTTGTAGCGCACCGGTCCCACCTGCTGGAGATAGTCGCCATAGGTGGAAGGCGAATGCGGCAGGCTGGGGAAGGGCGAGCCCGCGCCCTGCAGCTTGGCATTTGCCAGCGAAAGCTTCACCGGCGCGTTGCGGAAGCGCTCCACGATGTCGCGACGATCCACCCGCGGGCCGGATTCCAGCACGATCACCTTCTTGCCGGCCTTCGCGAGATTGGCGGCAACGATGCCGCCCATCACGCCCGAGCCGATGACGATCAGATCCGCATCGAATGCGTCACTTGCCATTGTCTTGTTCCTGTCAGCAGTTCGTGCGGCGTCAGCTCTTGGCGTCGGGCTTGGGGCCCCAGGCATCGGGGCCGGGGCCATAGGTCGGGATGGCGAGGATGCCCTGCGTTGGCCGGTACATCAGAGCGTCCGCATAAGCGATCAGCTCGGCGTCCTCCGGCTCGCCCACCACGCCGAGATACCAGGCGGAGATGATCTTGGTGCCTGTGGCCATCAGCGTCTTGTCGGTGCCGGGCAGTGCGAGGAAAGCGTCCATGTCCGCGGCCCCGGCCGTGGTGATGATCTGCCGGATCGCCGCCACGTGGGACATCAGGTCAGGATTGCGCTTCTCCAGCGCGGCGAGGTAGCGCGCACCCAGCACTGGGTCGAGCTTGTGGCCGGTGAGGAATTCCGACAGCGACAGGAAGTTCTGTGCCTTGGCGTCCTGCGCGGCGAGCGCGGGCAGGGGGGCGGCGGCCGTGCCGGCAAGCGCGGCAACGCCCACAGCGGCGGTGGTGCGCAGCAGGTCACGGCGGCTGAGGCCTGCGCCTGTGGAGGTCAGATCGAATGGCATCTCGGCTCTCCTTCCGGAGCAATCAATGCGAGGAGGGGGAGGCCGCGCCGGGCGCGGCGGGGCGGGCACCGCGGGACAGGCGCAGCAGGCCGATGAACAGCAGCAGCACGATCACCACCGCGACCGCGCCGGGCAGAGCGTAGGGTGCGAGCTTGGCGAGCAGCGGCTTCTCGCCGCCCTCGCGGGCCTTGGCCACGTCGGCAGCTGTCACTTTCAGGGCGGGATTGCCATAGTGAGCAAGAACATAATTGCTTACGTCGGCGATATCCTGGTCCGAAAGCCGGTCGGTATAGAAGGCACCGGGGCCGAAGCCGGGCATGAAGGCAGTCTTGTCGCCCACTGTACGGCGCACGCCGAACAGGACGGTCGCGATGAGATTGTCTGCATTGCCCGCGCCGGTGGCGGTGTTGTTGAACAGGGACGGATAGGCGGAATTGCCTTGGCCATTGAGCTGGTGACAGGCGGCGCAAGTGCCGCTGAACACGCGGAATCCGTTCTCGTTCGGCGCTTCGCCGGGCAGGCCGCGCAGGGTCAATTCGGCCACGGAAGCCTTGCCGAAGTCGTAACGGGGCTTCGTCTCGCCGGCGATGGGCCGGGTGCCGCGCAGATAGACCACCAGAGCCTTAAGGTCGGCATCGTTCAGATGCTGGAGGCTGTTCTCCACCGCCTCGGCCATGGGGCCGGCAGCCTGCGCCTTGCCGGCCACGTGTCCGGTGCGCAGATAGGCGATCAGTTCGTCATCGGACCAGCCGCCGATGCCGGCGGTGCGGTCGGAGGTGATGTTGGGCGCATACCAGGCGCCGAGCGAACCGCCGCCCAGCGATTGGCCATGGTCTTCCGCCATGAACAGGTTGCGCGGTGTGTGGCAGGTGCTGCAATGGGCTAGGGCCTCGGCCAGATACGCGCCGCGATTCCAGTCGGCGGGCTTCGAGGGATCGGGCTTGAAAGGCGTGGTGTCGAGGAACAGCAGGTTCCACACCGCCATGGAAGCGCGGATGCTGAAGGGGAAAGGCAACGCGGTTTTGGGCGGGGTGCTCTCGGCCGGCTTCACCTCATGCATGAGGTAGGCATAGATGGCCTTGAGATCGGCGTCCGACATCTTGGCATAGGCCGTATAGGGCATGGCCGGATAGAGATGCGTGCCGTCCTTGGCCACGCCATCTCGCACGGCGCGGGCGAAGTCCGCCTCGGAGTAGCTGCCGATGCCGTTTGCCTTCGAGGGCGTGATGTTGGTGGAGACGATCTTGCCGAGCGGAGAATCAATACCGTATCCACCGGCGAAGGGAACGCCGCCATGGGGGGCGGTGTGGCAAGCTGCGCAGTCGGCAGCGGTCGCCAGATAGCGGCCCTTGGCGATCAGATCCGCATCCGCGGCCGGAGCGCTCTGGGCCAACGCCGTGCCTGCGCTCCCAAGCAGGAGGCCCGCCATCAGCAAGGCCGCTTTGCCGGAACTCCGCCAGTTGGGGAAAAGGGAGGCGATGGGCGTGCGAGCGGGCTCGCCGTTGCGCAAGGGCATGCGGCTGACTTTCATCGATCGTGAACGGTGTCGTCGGGCCGCATACCGACGCCACGCATGATCTGTGCAAAAGCCGTGCGCCCTCGGACAGGGCGGATACAAGCCGATGCCGGCTCTCATCTCTTGTCGGAAAACACGGAATTCGAGTGTTTTGAACGACAGGCGGGGAGCTGCCTACAAAGCGTCAGTATGCCGCATCAGCGACATTGCGCCTCATAGCTGTTCCAATGTGGCTTTGAAAATCAGTTCATTCTAGAAGCAGCTTTCACATAATGTGAAGGCTTGCGCCGTGCATCCGATTTCGTTCTCCGAAGCCCGCCTCCCATGAGATTTGACCTCACCGACCTGCGCATCTTCCTTTCCGCCCTCGACAGCGGCAGCCTCACCGCGTCGGCGGCGGAGAACAATGTGGTTGTCGCGGCGGTGAGCGCCCGCATCAAGCGGCTCGAGGCGGCGTTCGGGCTGGAGCTATTCGAGCGCACGGGGCGTGGCATCCGGCCCACCATGGCGGGGGATATGTTCGCCCGCCGCGCCCGGGTCATCGTGGATGATGCCCGCCGTGCCGAAGCCGAATTGCAGGAATTCGCGGATGGGCGCAGCGGCCATGTACGGCTTCTGTCCAACACCAACATGCTGGCCGAGCATATGCCGCAGGCGCTGGGGGCATTTCTGGCGGCGCATCCCGACATCCGGGTGAGCGTGCAGGATCGGCCGAGCCTGGAGGTGGTGAGCCTGCTGAAGACGGGGGAGGCGGACATGGGGATCGTGGCCGTGCCCGTGGACATGACGGGTCTGGAGCGCGTGCCTTTCGTATCGGATAGACTCGTGCTCGCTGTGCCGCACGGCTTTGCTCATGATGATGGTGAGATCGCATTTTCCCGTATTCTGGATCTCAACTTCATCGGCCTTCAGGACACGGCGGCCCTCACCCAGTTTCTGCGGCGCATCGCCAAGGAGATTGGGCGGCCCCTCACCTTCCGCATGCAAATGAACAGTTTTGAAGAGGTTTGCCGCATGGTGGAGGCGGGGGCGGGCGTGGCGGTCATTCCCGAAAGCGCCGCGCGTCGCTACCCCGCCTTCATGGCTATCCGCGCGCTCGCCATCAGCGATGCCTGGGCAGAGCGCGAGCTTTATCTGTGCGCACGCAACGTGCAGCAGCTTCCCGGCTTTGCGCAGGTCCTGTTCCACCATCTGGTGGCCTATGTGGCGCAGCGCGCACGGGATGCGGAGGTTTTCGGCGGTGCTTGATCTTGCCGTTTATGGGGGGCTCTTCGCCACGGCGCTGGTTGCGGCAACCATATTGCCGATGCAGTCGGAAGCCGTGCTTGTGGGCCTCATTCTCAGCGGGGCCTATCCAGTCTGGCTGCTGGTGCTGGTTGCGAGCCTCGGTAACATCCTTGGTTCGGTGCTCAACTGGCTTCTGGGGCGGGGGATCGAGCGCTTTCGGGACCGCAAATGGTTTCCCGCGAGCCCGGCGGCGCTGGAACGGGCACAGCGTTGGTATCGGCTCTACGGCCGCTGGTCTCTGCTTTTGAGCTGGGCACCGGTGATCGGCGATCCCATCACCGTCGTCGCCGGCATCCTGCGCGAGCCGTTTCCCGTCTTCCTGCTGCTGGTCACGCTCGCGAAGGTGGGCCGCTATCTGGTGCTGGCCGCGGTGACGCTCAACCTCCTCTGATGCGCTTCAGCCGGGTCGTTGATCGAGCACATGCCCCGGCGCAAGCGCGACGAAGTTGTCGTCCGGGATGGTAGCAGCACGCAGGGCCTGCGCCAGCGCTTCCACGGGGGCTTCACGAGACTCATCCGTGAGCTGGAATGTGCCCCAATGGATGCCGCCCGCAAGCTTGGCGCCCACATCCAGAAAGATCTGCACCGCCTCGGCGGGATTGATATGCTGGGGCTGCATGAACCAGCGCGGCTCATAGGCTCCGATGGGAATGAGCGCGAGGTCCGGTGCGCCATGCGCGGCGCGGATGTCCCTGAAGATGCTGCCGTCACCATAGCCGGTATCGCCCGCAAACCAGACAAGACCCAGGGCTGTCCTGATCACATAACCGCACCAAAGTGCCATGCGTCGGTCCTTGAGCGAGCGGGCGGACCAGTGGTTGGCGGGCACGAGCGTGGCGGTCGCCGTGGAGCTGAGCGACACTTCAGTGCCCCAGTCGCCGATGGAGATGCGGGCGTCCGGCGCGACCTTCCGGATCAACCCGTCGTTCCCGAGCGGCACCACGAACAGCGGACGATGCGCTTTGTGCAGGCGGGAGACGGTGACAAGGTCGAGATGGTCGTAGTGATTGTGCGAGATCAGGACCACATGGATGGGCGGCAGGGCATCGAAGGCGATGCCGGGCGCCGCGACCCGCTTCGGGCCGATCCAGCGGAAGGGGCTGACACGCTGCGACCAGACGGGATCGGTGAGTATGTTCAGGCCCGCCGCCTGTATGAGCACACTGGCATGGCCGACCATGGTGGCGCGGATGCCGGCCACACCCGCCTCAGGTATGGCGGGCTGGACATCCACCTTGCGCGGCCAGACCTTGCGGTCGCGGTTGCGACGCCACTGCCAGAGATCCCGCAGGGTCTTGTCGGTGATCTCGTGACCGGGATTGTAAAAGCGCGTGCCGTCGAAATGGCCGTTCGCCGGGCCGGAATAGTAGGGATTGCTCATCGCCGCGACCCTGCCTGCGGCCGCGTGGCCGGGCAATCCATTTCTGCGTGAAGCGAGGCGCTCAGGCGTCCAGCACGAGATCGGACGTGGGCACCGCCTGACAGGTGAGGCAGGTGTCCTCCTCGCCTTCCTGCACCGCGCCGAAATGATGGACGCTGCCCGAGATGACGCTCACCGCGCAGCTCTCGCACTGGCCCACACGGCAGCCGCTGGGCACGGAAATGCCCTCCTTCTCGGCGCAGGCGAGCAGCGGGCCGGCCTCAGGCGTCCAGAGGATGGTCCGCCCGGAGCGGGCGAAGCGCACCTCATGGGTGGCGGCTCCGTCCATGCGCGGCATCACGGGCGAGGCGAAGCGCTCGGAGAAGATCTCGAACGCCGGCACGCCGCGCGCCTTGAGGGCGGCGGTGAGGCTGCGCATCATCTCGTCGCCCGCGCACATGTAGAAGCGGGCACGGGCGGCGAGCAGCGCGGCGGGGATGAGGTCCGCGGTGAAGCGGCCGGTGTGGTCGCAGGCATCCTGCGCACGCGGGCGGCTGAGATGGGTGACGAGGGTGACGTTCGGCAGGCGTGCCGCGAGGGCCGCCACGCGGGCGGCGAAGGGGTGGCTGTCGCCGTCGCGGCAGGCGTAATGCAGGATCACCTGCGGCTCGCCCTTTTCGCCCGATAGCGTCTCCAGATAGGACAGGAAGGGCGTGATGCCGATGCCGGCGGCGATCAGCACCACCGGGAATTCGTTGCGCACCGGCATCAGGAAGCTGCCGGAAGGCGCCGTCACCTCCACCGTGTCGCCCACCTTCAGGCGGCGGGTGACGAGGGGCGAGAGCGCGCCCCCCGCGATGTGCCGCACGGCGATGCTGTAGGCATCCGGCCGCTCGCGGGCGGCACCGGTGAGCGAATAGGAGCGCGTCACGCCCTCGATGCGCACGCCGATGCTCTGGCCGGCGCGGAAGCCGGGCAGCGGCAGGCCGTCCTCGGGCACGAGGGTGAGCGCCACCACCTCCGCCGTTTCCTCGGAGCGCGCGGTGATGGTGAAGCGGCGATGGCCGGCCCACGGCCCGGCTTCCGCCAGCTCCACGTCGCAGGCAAAGGAGCGCAGCGGCAGGGAGCCGCTGACCGGATCGCGCTGGCGCTCGTCCACCAGCGCGTTGAAATTCGAGCCCGCCGCATTGCCGGAATTGGGCACGTAATCGGGCAGGCCGAGGTCCGGCGCGCCCTGCCACCAGCCATAATCAGCCACCACCAGATCGGGATCGAGGGCGGCATTCAGGCTCGCCTTCAGCCGCACGCTGCCGAGGCGTGTGCGCAAGGCGATGGTGTCGCCGGCGCGGATGTTGCGGGCGTGGGCGAGGTCGGGATGGAATTCCGCCATAGGCTCCGGCCGCTTGCGTCGCAAAGCGGTGATGCCCCGGTGCTGGCTGTGGCAGAAATAGCCGCTGTTGGCGGTGGTGACGGTGAGCGGGAAGGCCTCGCTGGGCTGCTCGGCCGGCGGCACATAGAAGGGCACCGGCGGCTGGCCCACGCGCAGCAGCTTTTCCGAATAAAGCTCCACCTTGCCGGTTTCGGTGGCAAAGCCGGTGTCGCGATATTTGCGATAGCGCTGCACCAAAGGCAGGCGGATGCCGCCCGGCGCGTCCCGGAGCGCGGCCATGTCGATGCCGAGCGGGGCCAGCATGTGGTTCATGCCCGCATCCACGTCGCCGCCGAAGAACAGGTCGTCCATGCCGAGCCGGGTGGCGAGCGCGAACACCACCTCGATGTCCGAGCGGCTGTCGCCCTGACGGGGCACGATGACCGGGCGCAGCTGCACCAGTTCCTGCGCTTCGGGCGTCACTTCGAAGCCGACCCGCAGGCCCTCGCGCTCCCATGCGCTGTCCACCGGCAGCACGATGTCGGCATAAGCGGCGGTGGGGTTGAGGAACAGGTCACAATGGACCTGAAATTCGAGCTTCTCAAGCGCCTTGCGCCCGCGCTCGGGGGCGGGGTGGGAGACCAGCAGGTTGGAGCCGAAGCCCACCAGCGCGCGGATGGGATAGGGGCGGCGCTCCAGCACCGCGTCATAAAAATCCGACGAGATGATCCAGCCGTCAGCAGGCGGGCCGACGGGGCGCTCGGTGAGGCCGATGGCCCTGGCCCGCTGGGCCTCCGGCATCAGCGCCATGGAGTGCAGGACGTTCACTGGCTGGGCGGCCATGCGCACATTGCCGCCGGGGATGTCGAACGAGCCGGTGAGGGCGTAGAGGGTGGCGATGGCGCGGTCGGTCTGGGTGGCGTTGGTATGCTGCCCGAGGCCGGTCCAGCCGTGATAGCAGACCGATTTCGCGTTGCCGATCAGCTCCGCCAGGGTCTCGATCTGTTCCGCCGAAATGCCGGTGATCCGGCTCGCGGTCTCCGGATCATAGGGCGCCGCCGCCGCACGGAAATGCGCGAAGGCGGGGCGGCAGGCGAGAGGGCCCCTTGCGGTCTCCACCTGCCACTTGCCGTCGAGCGCGGCATCCACGTCGGCCGAAGCGGCAGCAGGGCGGCCCGCCGCCTGATCCCAGATGAGATAAGCGTCGGCCGGCAGATCGCCGCCGATATCGGCGCCGCGCAGGAACAGGCCGTTGTCCTCGCGCACCAGCAAGGGGGCGTTGGTCCAGTGGCGCACGAAGTCGGCGTCATGGGTGTCGCCTTCCAGCAGCAGGCGCGAGACCGCCAGCGCCAGCACGCCGTCCGTGCCCGGCCGGATGCGCAGCCAATGGTCGGCGGCCTGCCCGGAGCCGGCGTTGCGCGGGTCGATGACCACGAGCTTCGCCCCGCGCGCCTGCGCCGCGCCGATGGCTTCCGCCTGCGCCAGCCAGGAATTGGCGGGATTGTGCCCCCACAGCAGGATCAGATCGGCATTGCGGTAATCCGCCGTGGGGATGCCGCAGCCGAAGGTGAAGGCGTGGGCCACATCCTTGTGCCAGTTGCAGATCTCGGTGGAATAGCAGGTGTTGGGGCTCCCGAAGCCGCGGATGAAGCGCTGGATCCAGTCCACGCAGTCGGACATGGGCGAGGATGAGCCGGACGTCACCGCGAAGGCCACGCTCTCCGGCCCGCTCTCGCGGGCGAAGGTGGAGAGCCGGCCGGCGATCTCGTCCAGCGCCTCGTCCCACGAGATGGGCACGAAGCCGGGATCGGCGGCGCCTTTGGGCGCGGTGCGGCGCAGAGGCGTCTTCAGGCGGCGGGCGCTGTGGGCGATCTCGGGCGCGGCCCGGCCCTTGGGGCAGAGGGCCTTGCCGGTGGGATGGGACGGATCGGGCCTGACCGCCACCAGCCGGCCGTTCTCCACCACATTGAGCGTGCCGCAGCGCGAGCGGCACAGGGTGCAGTAGCCTTGCTTCTCAACGACAGCCATGGTCCTGCCTCCCTGTGTGCGCTGTGGCTCTCAGGACGCGCGTGCGAGCGGCGCGTCGGCGGCTGCGAGCTCGGCGGCCACCAGATCCTCCATGGCCGCGCCCACGGACTTGAACAGCGTGATCGCCTCCGCATCCGTACGGCCCGTGACCTTGCCGGAGCACAGATCATAGAGGTCGCCGCGCAGCTTCGCCTTGTCCCACGCGCCGGACTTGATCGCCTGCAGCAGGTCGCCGGCCTCCGCTAGACAGCCGGCGCTTGTGTCCACATACACCTGCGCCTTCGCCACCAGATCGTCGTCGCTCTCGCGCATGGCGGGCGTGAAGGCGCCCACCAGATCCACATGGGTACCGGGGCGCACATCGCAACCCTTCACCAGCGCCACCGTGGACGTGGTGGCGGCGGTGATGATGTCGGCGTCCGGCGTTGCGGCCGCAAGATCCGTCACCGGCTCGGCGGGCAAGCCCTGCGCCTTCAGCTTGGCGGCGGACTTTGCCGCCTTCTCCGCCGAACGGCCCCAGACCAGCACCCGCGCGATGTCGCGCACGGTACAATGGGCGGCGGCGAGATGCGCGGACAGGTGACCGGTGCCCACCACCAGCAGGGTGCGGCTGTCGGGGCGGGAGAGATATTGCGAGGCCAGCGCGGACGCGGCGGCGGTGCGGCGGTTGGTCAGCGCATCGCTGTCCATGATGGCCAGCGGCACGCCGGTGGAGCCGTCGAACAGAGCGAACAGGCCGTTCACGGCGCCGAGGCCCTGCGCGGCATTGCCGGGGAAGACGTTGACGATCTTCACGCCCATGACGCTGCCGCGCCGCCACGAGGGCATGGTGAGCAGATGCGCGGGCGCGCCGGGCAGGCCCACCTCATAGGCTTGTCGCACGGGCGATTCCGCACCGCCCTCCGCGAACGCCTGTTTCAGCGCCTCCGCCAGTTCGCGGTAATCGAGCCGCGCATGGATTTCCTCGGCACTGAACATACGCAACATCATCGGCTCCTCATGATCCCGCTCAGGGATCCTCAATCCATCTTCACCGCGCCGGTGCAGATCCACAGCACCTCGGCCTCTTCCTCGCTCACCGAGACGAGGGCATGGCCCATGGCGCTGTCGAAATAGATGCTGTCGCCCGGCTCCAGCACCACGGGGGCATAGAACTCCGTGAACACTTCCACCCGCCCGGACATGACGCAGACGAACTCCTCGCCCTCATGGCGCACCCAGCCGGCGAAATCGTCCAGCGCGCGGGCGCGGACCTTGGCCTTGAAGGGAAGCATCTGCTTGTAGGAGAGGTCGGTGGCGAGCACTTCGTACTCGTAGGTTTTTGTGGGGTGCAGCTTGCCCTCGCCGGCGCGGATGACGCTGCGGCGGCCGAAGGGCGCCTGCTGGCGGCGGGTGTCGAACAGTTCCACCAGATCGAGCTGCATGCCGCGCGTGATGCGCTGGAGCACGTCATAGGTGGGCGACATCTGCCCGTTCTCGATCTTGGACAGCGTGGACCGGGCAACGCCGGTGAGGCGGCTGACCTCCTCCAGCGTCCAGCCCTTGTCGGTGCGCATGCGCTTGAGCTTGAGGCCGAGGTCCACCCGGTCGTCGCCCGCGGGGGGGGCGGCGGAGAAGCGGGCGGGAATGGTGCTCGGAACCGACAGCACGCGGGGCGTCCCGTTGGGCGCTGCTGCCGGGGCATCCACGGCGGGCGCTGCAGTAGCCTTGCGCTTGCGCGTCACCACCGGCGCCGCTGCGGCCTCGCCGGCGGCCGGCGTCTCGCGCGCAGGCCGCTGGGCACGCGCGGGCTTGGCGCTCCGGGGAGACAGTTTCGGTTCGGCAACGCGCGACATGCATCCTCCTGGAATCGTGCCGGCCGAAGGGCCGGCACGATCAAGACGTCTCACTTCTTGACGAGGGAGCACTCGCTCTTGGAGAGCGGCAGGAACGCCTCGTCGCCCGGAATCGTGGCGAGGACCTTATAATAATCCCAGGGACGCTTGGATTCCGACGGCTTCTTCACTTCCACCAGCAGCATGTCATGAACCATGCGGCCATCCTCGCGCACCTTGCCGTTCTTGGCGAAGAAGTCGTTCACCGGCAGCTCGCGCATCTTAGCCGAGACCGCCTTGGCCTCGTCCGTGCCGGCGGCCTGGATCGCCTTCAGATAGTGGGTGATGGAGGAATAGACGCCGGCCTGAAGGGCGGTCGGCATGGCCTTGCGGCGCTCGAAGAAGCGCTGGGCGAAGGCGCGGGTCTCGTCATTCTGATCCCAGTAGAAGCCCTCGACGAAGGAGGTGCCCTGCGCGGTCTGCAGGCCCAGCGCATGCACGTCGGAAATGAACATCACCGGGGCCACCAGCGCCTGGCCGCCGGCCACGATGCCGAACTCGTTGGCCTGCTTGATGGCGGTGGTCAGATCCTTGCCCGCATTGGCGAGGAAGATGGCTTGCGCCTTGGAGGCCTGCGCCGGCAGGAGGTAGGGCGACATGTCGGCGGAGTTGAACGGATTGCGGGTGGAGCCGGCGACGGTGCCGCCATCGGCCTTCACCTGATCCATGCCGATCTTTTCCAGCGAGGTGCCGAAGGCGAAGTCGGCGGTCACGAAGTACCAGCTCTTCTTGCCCTGCTTCACCAGCGCGTTCACCGGGGCGACGGTGTTGGAATAATTGTCATAGACCCACTGGAAGCCGGTGGGCGAGCACTGCTTGCCGGTGAGGTCCGTGGTGCCCGGGGAGGAGAAGAGGGCGACGCGGTTGGCATCCTTGGTGAGCTGCTGCACGGCAAGGGCGATGGCGCTGTTGGTGACATCCGAAATGGCGTCCACCTGCTCGTTCTCGAGCCAGCGGCGGGCGATGCCCACGCCCACGTCGGCCTTCTGCTGGTGATCGGCGCCGACGATGACGATGGGCTTGCCCAGTACCTTGCCGCCGAAATCTTCCGCCGCCATCTGCGCGGCCACCAGCGAACCGGGGCCGTTCATGTCCGACCACTGGCCGGACATGTCGGTGAGCACGCCGATCTTCACCTGATCATCGCTCACCTGTGCGCTGGCGGGCGCGGCAGCGAACAAAGCGGTGAGCGCGAGCGCCGTGCCGGCGCCGAGCCATTTCCTGAAAGCGTTGCTGGTCATTGGTGTCCCCTTCTGGGTTCTCTGGATGGGTTCTCTGGTCCGCGTTCGGCGCGGATGGTTTTTCTTGGGTAGAACGTGTTTCGGATCGGAAAATTCCGGTCAGCCGGCCTCCGGTGCCGCCTGCGGCGTCTTTGCGGGCGTCGCCGGCTTGCGGGAGCGGCCGAGGAAGGCGATCAGCTCGCCCACGAGGCCGCGCCGGAAGGCCAGCACGCACACCACGAAGATGGCGCCGTGGATTACCGTCACCCACTGGCCCAGCGAGGCCAGATAGTTCTGCATGGCGATGACGATGAAGGCGCCCGCCACCGGCCCGTAGAGCGTGCCGACGCCGCCGAGGAAGGTCATCAGCAGCACCTCGCCGGACATGCCCCAGTGCACGTCCGTGAGCGAGGCAAGCTGGAGCACCACCGCCTTGGTGGCCCCCGCAAGGCCCGCCAGCGTGGCGGAGAGGGTGAAGGCGGCGAGCTTGTAATGGTCGGTGGAATAGCCCAGCGACTGGGCGCGGGGCTCGTGCTCGCGGATGGCTTTGAGCACCTGCCCGAAGGGCGAGCGCACCACCTGCGCAATCAGCAGGAAGCCGCCGAGGAACACCACCAGCACGAAGCCATAGAGCAAAGTGTGGTCGTTGAGATCGAACAGCCCGAACAGTTTTCCGCGCGGGATGTTCTGCAGGCCGTCCTCGCCGCCGGTGAAGGGCGCCTGAAGGGCGACGAAATAGATCATCTGGGCCAGCGCCAGCGTGACCATGGCGAAATAGATGCCCCGGCTGCGGATGGCGAGCCATCCGGTGACGACGCCGAGCACGGTTGCGCTCAATGTGCCGGTGAGGATGGCGAGTTCCGGCGTCAGCCCCCACACCTTGGCCGCGTGGCCACACACATAGCCTGCCGTGCCGAGGAACATGGCATGGCCGAAGGATACGAGGCGGCCGTAGCCGGCGATCAGATTGAAGGCGCAGGCGAAGAGCGCGAACAGCATCGCCTTCATCAGGAAGCCGGAATAGACGAAGGCCGGCCCGATGATGAGCAGCGCCGCCATGCCGAGGAACAGCAGGATCTCCGTGCGGAACGCCGGGGCAGGGGCGTCCAGCGAGACATGGACGCCGCCCGCCGCTTCCGGCTTGGAGCCGAACAGGCCGGCGGGGCGCAGCAGCAGCACGATGGCCATCATCACGAAGACCACCGTGGAGGAGCCCTGCGGATAGAAGGCGCGGGTGAGACCCTCCACGAGGCCGACGAGGAAGCCGGTGACGATGGCGCCCATGATGGAGCCCATGCCGCCGATCACCACCACCGCGAACACCACGATGATGACGTCCGCGCCCATGAGCGGGTTCACCTGATAGATGGGCGCGGCGAGCACGCCGGCCAGCGCCGCCAGCGCCACGCCGGCGCCGAAGGTGAGCATCACCATGCGCGGCACGTCGATGCCGAAGGCCTGCACCAAAGGCGCATTCTCGGTGGCGGCGCGCAGGTATGAGCCGAGCTTGGTGCGCTCGATCACGAACCATGTGCCAAGGCAGACCACCAGCGAGGCGACGATGACCCAGGCCCGGTAGGTGGGCAGGAACATGAAGCCGAGATTGGTGCCGCCGGAGAGCGCCGCCGGGATGGCATAGGGCTGGCCGGAGGAGCCAAACCAGTCGCGGAACACGCCCTGGATGATGAGCGACAGGCCGAAGGTGAGCAGCATGCCGTAGAGGTGGTCGAGCTTGTAGAGCGGGCGCAGCATGGTGCGCTCGATCACGATGCCGAAGATGCCGACGCCGAGCGGGGCGAGGACGAGCGCCCACCAATAGCCGATGCCGAAATATTCGAGCAGGATCCACGCCCCCAGCGCGCCCATCATGTAGAGCGCGCCATGGGCGAAATTGACGATGTTCATCATGCCGAAGATGACCGCGAGGCCGAGGCTCAGCATGGCGTAGAAGGCGCCGTTGATGAGGCCGAGCAGGAGCTGGCCGAACAGCACGACGGACGGAACGCCGAAAATGGTGATCATGTCGCCGTTCCTCTCACACGCCCAGATAGGTCTTCAGCGAATCTATGCGATCCGCGAAGGCGGGGCCGGGGATCTCGTCCACCACGCGGCCCAGTTCCATCACATAGTGCCGGTCGGCGAGGCCGGCGGCGAAAGTGACGTTCTGCTCAACGAGCAGGATGGTGAAGCCCAGCGTCTTCAGCGTCTTCACGGTCGCGGCGATCTGCTCGATGATCACCGGCGCGAGACCTTCGGTCGGCTCGTCCAGCATGAGGAGGCGCGCGCCGGTGCGCAGGATGCGGCCGATGGCCAGCATCTGCTGCTCGCCGCCGGAAAGTTTTGTCCCTTGGCTGGTCAGCCGCTCCTTCAGGTTCGGGAACAGCTCGAAGATCTGGTCCACCGTCATGCCGCCGGGGCGGATGGCGGGGGGCAGCAGCAGATTCTCGCGCACATTGAGGCTGGAGAAGATGCCACGCTCCTCCGGGCAGAGCGCGATGCCGGCACGGGCGATGCGGTGCGAGGGCGCGCCCACCAGTTCCTTCTCGTCATAGCGGATGGAGCCGGCGCGCTTGGCCACCAGCCCCATGATGGAGCGCAGCGTGGTGCTCTTGCCGGCGCCGTTGCGGCCTAGCAAAGTGACCACCTCGCCGCTGTTCACCTCGAAGCTGGTGCCGTGCAGGGCCTGCGACTCGCCGTACCAGGCCTTGAGGCCGTTCACCTTCAGCATTTCAGCCATGGTGCTGGCCTCCGGTATAGGCGGCGATCACGTCGGGGCGGGAAGAGACTTCGGCATAGCTGCCCTCGGCCAGCACCTCGCCGCGCACCATCACGGTGATCTGGTCGGCAAGGTCGGAGACCACGCGCATGTTGTGTTCCACCAGCAGGATGGTGCGGCCCTTGCCGCTCTCGCGCACCAGATCGGTGATGCGGCCGATGTCCTCGTGGCCGAGGCCGGCCATGGGCTCATCCAGCAGCAGCACGTCCGGATCGAGGGCGAGCGTGGTGGCCAGCTCCAGCACGCGCTTGCGGCCATAGGAGAGGTTGCCGGCCTGCGTGTCCGCATGCTCGTCCAGTGAAAAGCGGCTGATCATCTCGTCCACGCGGCGGCGGATGGCGGGGCGGCGGGCGATGGAGCTAAAGAAGCTCCAGCCGATGCCGTTGGTGCGCAACAGCGCCATCTCGATATTCTCGCGCACGGTCAGTCCCGCGAAGACGGCGGAGATCTGGAACGAGCGCACCACGCCGCGCCGGGCCATGGCGGGCGGGCGCAGCGCCGTGACATCCTCGCCCTTGTGCAGGATGCGGCCTTCGCTGGGCGACAGGAACTTGGTGAGCAGGTTGAACAGCGTGGATTTGCCGGCGCCGTTGGGGCCGATGACGGCGTGGATCGTGCCTTCCTTCAGCGCGAAATCCACGTTGGAGACGGCACGAAAGCCGCCGAACTCGCGGCTCAGGCCGCGGGCCTCAAGCACGTTTGCCACAGTGCCTCGCAGGCGCAGGTCCGCGCTCCCCGGACAGGGGCGGAACCTCGCATTTGGGGGCGCGTGCCGCGGCGTCTGCGACCGTCCACCCCATTTCCCTCTGGGACGCCATTTTGTCTCCAAGCTATCTAAAAGTTTCCGATAAGCAACAGTGGAAATTCGTCGGCTGCGGATGTGCGGTGGATGTCATGGTCCTGCCCACGTTTGCTCCAGGCATCCAGCCGCAACCTCCGGTGCGCCCTGCAGTGGCGCGGGATTGCGTTGGGAAGGGGGAGGGGGGCGGAAAATAGCACTGTGTGCAATGTAAATAGATTGCATCAGAACTATATGAGGGGCATATAGCGTGCCCATGAAGCATCGGCGCGATCCCCGTTTCCATCTCACCTCGAACCTGCTCCAGACCGGCCGCCAGTGGCGCCGGCTGGCGCAGCAGGTGCTGGTGGAGCACGACATCTCGGAAGCCCCCGCCGCCGCGCTGCTGTGGGTGCGCCGGCTGGGCGGCGGCGTGCGGCAGGTGACGCTCGCCTCCTATGTGGGCATCGAGGGCACCTCGGTGGTGCGTCTGCTCGACCAGCTCTCCGCGCTCGGCCTGCTGGAGCGCCGCGACGATCCCGAGGACCGGCGGGCCAATCTCATCTGGCTGACCCGGAGCGGCGAGCAGATGGCCGACCGGATCGAGCGCTCGCTGACGCGGCTGCGCAACGCCGTATTGCAGGATGTCAGCGAGGCCGACGTGGAGGCGGCACTGCGGGTGATGGAGGCCATCGACCGGGCCGCATCCGAAGCGCGCGCGCGCCCCGGCGCGCAGACGCAGGAGGCCTCGCGTCCCGCCGCCATCGCGCAAACCACAGAGCCTGCCGCATGAAATGGCCGTCGTGGCAGGACTGGCTGTTCTCGGCGAAGGCCTATACGGCGGCGCTTCTCGCCCTCTATATCGGCCTCGCCTTCAGCCTGCCGCGCCCTTATTGGGCGCTCACCACCGTCTATGTGGTGTCCAACCCGTTGTCCGGCGTCACCGGCGCCAAGGCCATCGACCGCATGCTCGGCACGATCATGGGCTGCGCCGGGGCGGTGGTGATCGTCACCCTGTTCGTCAATGCGCCGGAGCTGATGATGCTGGCGGTGGCCTGCTGGGCGGGCCTACTGCTGTTCATCGCGCTGCGCGACCGCACGCCGCGCAACTACGCCTTCATGCTCGGCGCCTACACGCTGCCGCTGGTGGCGCTGCCCAACGTCTCCACGCCCGAGGCCATCTTCGATTATGCGGTCTCCCGCAGTGAGGAGATCATCGTCGCGATCGTCTGCGCCAGCGTGGTGGGCGCGCTGCTGTTTCCCACCAGCGTGGCGCCTGTGCTGAACGCCCGCGTGGGCGGCTGGCTGAAGGATGCGGCGAGCTGGATCGACGACATCCTACGCGCCGGGGGGCAGGAGGATGCCTCTCCGGCGACGCCCGCCGCGCGGCAGAAGCTCGCTGCTGATGTGGCGCCGCTGACCGCGCTGATCAGCCAGCTCGGGCACGATGCGGGCACCCGCGACGTGAAGCGCCATGCGGAGGAATTGCGCGGCCGGCTGCTGTTCCTGCTGCCGATCCTGTCCTCCATCTCCGACCGCCTGCACGCGCTGCGGCTGGAAAGCGGCGCCCTGCCGCCACCGCTGGAGCAGCTTCTGGCTGATATCGCCGGCTGGATCCGCGCGCCGGCCGACGCGCTGGGCGATGACGCGGTGCCGGACCGCCTGCGCGCGGCGGCCGATGCGCTGGAGATGCCGGCTGAGAGCGAGCGGGTGTGGGACGATCTGGTGCGGGCCAGCCTGCTGGCGCGCCTCAGGGAACTGATCGACCTGTGGCAGGACTGCCTCGCCTTGCAGCGGCAGATCGCGAGCGGCGGGCAGGGGCGCTGGCGGCCGGCACTGCGCCATCGCCCGCTGATCGGGAGGCAGCTGCATTACGATCTGGGGCTGATCCTGTTCGCCGTGGGCTCCACGGTTGCCGCCACCTTCATCGCGGGGCTGGTCTGGATCTGGAGCGGCTGGTCGGGCGGCGCCTTCGGCGTGGCCTTCGTCGCCATCGCCTGCTGCTTCTTCGGCGCGTTCGACCGGCCGGCACCGCTCATGAAGGCCATGCTCGTCTGGAGCACCACCGCCTATGTGATCACCGGCCTCTATCTCACGCTCATCATGCCGAACATCGCGGATTTCGAGATTCTGGCGCTGGTGCTGGCGCCGCCTTTCCTGCTGATCGGCGCTTTCATCCCCCGTCCTGATCTTACGCTCATCACTCTGTTGCTGGCGGCCAGCTTCGCGGGCGATCTCGGCCTGCAGGGACGCTATGGTTTCGATTTCGCCTCCTATGTGGAGGGCGGCATCGCCATCACGCTCGGGATCGCTTTCGCCATAGTCTGGACCCTCATCACGAAGCCGTTCGGTGTCGAGGTGACGGCGCGCAGGCTGGTGGTGGCGGGCTGGTTGGATCTGGCGGAGCTTGCGGCGGGCAAGCGCGCTATCGATCATGCGGCTCTGATCGCGCGGATGCTCGACCGTCTGGCGCAGCTCATGCCCCGGGTGGCGATGGCGGGCGATCCCTCGCTGGCCAGCCTCGACGGTCTCGCCGAACTGCGCACCAGCTACAATATCGCGACCCTGCAGCGGGATCGTCGCGCGCAACCTGCGCAAGTGCGGGGCCTGATCGACGACACGCTGGAAGGGGTCGCAGCCTATTTCCGGCAGTGTGTGGCGACGGGGCGTCGGGAGCCGCCATCGGACAGCCTCCTGGCGCGCACGGACGCGGCCCTGCTGGCCGCCTTCCACGCCGCGCCGGGGCAGGTGCGGCGGAGTACGCTGGATGCGCTGGTGGGTGTGCGGCGCTCCCTGTTTCCCATGGCACCGGGACCGCTGCTGCCCGGCCCCGGCAATGCCGCCATCGCTGGCACCGGTGCGGCGGATGGAGTGGCAAGCCCGTGCGTGGCGGCATGAGCCCACCCAGCGTGGGCGGCTTCTACCCTTGGGTAAGTCGAACAATGTCCAGTTCCCAACGGCTTGCGGGGCAGCGCATTCAAATCTAGGGTCCTTCGCCAACAACAGGCCCGGCGGCACGGAGGGTTTCCGTCAAGTCCGCCGGAAGGGAAGGGTGCCCCGGTGAGTCAGTCCGTCCTCGATCGCCCGCAGGCGAGCGCGACCGTATTCCCGGTCCTTGGCGCGGTCAGTTTCTGCCACATGCTCAACGACATGATGCAGTCGCTGCTGCTGGCCATCTATCCCGTGCTCAAGGGCGGATTCCATCTGGATTTCGGGCAGATCGGCCTGCTCACCTTCACCTATCAGGCCATGGCCTCGCTGCTGCAGCCGCTGGTGGGCCTCTATACGGACCGCCGTCCGCAGCCCTTCTCGCTGCCGGTGGCCATGAGCTTTTCCGCCAGCGGCCTGCTGACGTTGGCCTTCGCCACCAGCTTTCCGCAGCTCATCATCGGCGCGGCGCTGCTCGGCACCGGCTCGTCCATCTTCCATCCCGAGGCGGCGCGGCTGGCCCATCTGGCGTCCGGCGGTGCCCATGGCACGGCGCAGTCGATCTTTCAGGTGGGCGGCAATCTCGGCACGGCGCTGGGGCCGCTGATCGCGGCGCTGCTGATCCTGCCGAAGGGGCTGGCTTATCTGGCCTGGTGCGGGGTGCCTGCGCTGGCCGGCATCGCGGTCATGGCCTGGCTCGGCCACTGGTATCGCAGCAATGGCCATGCCCGCCGGCCTGCCCGTAAGGCAAGCGTGATCCACGCTGACCTAACAAAAGGGCAGGTGGGCAAGGCGCTGGCGGTGCTGATCGCGCTGATTTTCTCCAAGTATTTCTACCTGTCGAGCATCAATTCCTTCTACCTCTTCTACCTCACGCGCCGCTTCGACGTGAGCCCGGAGGCAGCCCAGCTCTGCCTGTTCGCCTTCCTGGTGTCGGCGGCGGTGGGCATCGCCATCGGCGGCCCGTTGGGCGACCGCATCGGCCGGCGCAAGGTGATCTGGGGCTCCATCCTCGGCGTGCTGCCCTTCACGCTGGCGCTGCCTTATGTGGGCCTCACCGCCACCATCGTGCTGAGCGTGCTCATCGGCATGATCCTGTCGTCCGCCTTCTCGGCCATCGTGGTCTATGCGCAGCAACTGCTACCGGGGCGGGTGGGCATGGTGTCCGGCCTGTTCTTCGGCCTCGCCTTCGGCATGGCGGGCCTCGGCGCGGCGGTGCTGGGCGAACTGGCGGACTGGACCAGCATCGACGTGGTCTACCGCGTCTGCTCCTTCCTGCCGCTGCTGGGGCTGCTGGCGATCTTCCTGCCCGACATCGAGGGCATGGCGCGCAAGCGGAGCACCTGATCACCGCACGGGATCGGGCGTGCTTCAGGCGCCCTTGGGCCGAAAGGCCAGCACCGCGCCGCCGCTCTCCAAGTCCTTGGTCGCCGTGTCCACGGCTAGGCTCAGCGTTTCCTGATCGAACGGCTTGGTGAGGCGCGGCAGATCGGGGTAGGCCCCGGCGGGCCAGTCGGCATAGCCGGTGGCAAGGATCAGGGGCTGGCCGGGCTGGTCCGCCCAGATCTTCTCCGCCAGTTGCAAGCCGGTCATGCCGGGCATCACCTGATCGGTGATGACGAGATCGCAACCGCGCCCTTCCTGCAGGATCTTCAGCGCTTCTGGACCGGAGCGGGCGGCGAGCACCGTATGGCCGAGATCCTCCAGCATGGCGCTGGTGTTCTCCAGCACCAGCACGTCGTCGTCCACCACCAGAATGCGCCGCGCTGCCGCCGTTTCCGGCCGCGTGGGCCGTTGGGCTTCGGGGATAAGCGCGACGGACCCCGTGGCAGCAGCTTCCGTCACCGGCAGCCAGATCTCCGCCGTGGTGCCCTGACCCAGCTGGCTGATGAGCACGAGGCGGCCACGGGACTGGGCGGCGAGGCCGTGGACCATGGAGAGGCCGAGCCCCGTGCCCTTGCCTACGCCCTTGGTGGTGAAGAAGGGCTCCTGCGCCCGCGCCAGCGTCGCCGCGTCCATGCCTTGCCCCGTATCGGCGACGGACAGGCAGACGTAGCGCCCCTCCGGCAGGCGGGTGTCGCCGCCGCCGCTCTCCTCCCGCGCGGCGATGGTGATGTGGCCGCCCTGGGGCATGGCATCGCGGGCATTCACCGCCAGATTGAGCAAGGCGAGTTCAAGTTGGTTGCTGTCGGCCAGCACCCGAGGCACGCCGAGCGGGAAGCGGGTCTCGATGTGGATGCGCGGGCCGATGGAGCGTTTCAGCAGGTCGGCCATGCCACGCACCAGATCTGGCAGGTCGATGGGTTCGGGCTTGAGATCCTGCCGGCGGGCGAAGGCGAGCATGCGCTGGGTGAGGGCCGCGCCCCGCTCGGCGCCCTGGATGGCGTTGTCGATCAGCTTGAGGATCTTGGGATCCTCGGGCACGCGGCGGCGCAGGAGTTCCAAACTGCCCAGCACGGCCATCAGCAGGTTGTTGAAATCGTGTGCCACGCCGCCGGTGAGCTGACCCACGGCCTCCATCTTCTGGGCCTGCGCCAGCGCCTCGCGGGTCTTTTCCAGTGCGGCCTGGGTCTGCTTGCGCTCGGTGATGTCGCGCGTGACCTTGGCGAAGCCCAAAAGCTCGCCCTGTTCGTCGCGGATGGGGTCGATGACGACGCTGGCCCAGAAGCGGCTGCCGTCGCTCTTCACCCGCCAGCCCTCGTGCTCGAACTTGCCGTCGCGGGCGGCGGTTTCCAGTGCGCGGGATGGCACGCCGGCGGCAATGTCCTCGGGCGTGTAGAAGCGCGAGAAGTGGCTGCCCACCACCTCGTCGGTGGAATAGCCCTTGATGCGCTCCGCCCCGGCATTCCAGTTGGCGATGAAGCCGTCGCGGTCGAGCATGAAGATGGCGTAGTCGGTGACGCTCTGCACCAGCAGGCGGAAGCGCTCCTCGCTCTCCTTCAGCGCTCGCGCTTCCCGCGCGGCGCGGTGCGCCAGATGGCGGTCATAGCTGGCCGCCAGCAGGGCAAGAATGAGGATGAGGGCCGAGGTGGCCGTGACCCACAGCGCCAGCGGCGTCTGGCTGACACTGCCGTGGCTGGCGGCATGGGGCATGGGCGAGTCGAAGGTGAACACCGCCCCCTGCATGGCCGCATAATGCATGCCGGAGACGGCGAGCCCCATCACTACCGCCGCCAGCAGGCGCTGGTGCAGGCTGGTGCGCCGGAAGGCGAGCCACAGTGCTGCCGTGGCCGCCGCGATGGCGATGAGGATGGACACCACCACCCAGAAGAACTGGTGGTGCATGGTCGCGTCGAGCCGTATGGCGGCCATGCCCGTATAGTGCATGGCGGCGATGCCCAGCCCCATGGCGAGGCCGCTCAGCAGCAGGGTGGGCATGTCGAGCCCGTGCCGGCTGGCGACGAAGAAGCCGAAGGCGGTGACGAGGATGGGCAGGATCAGCGACAGCAAGGTGAGCGAGAGATCGTAGCTCACCTCGATGCCGTGCACGCTGAAGGCCAGCATGCCGACGAAATGCATGGCCCATATGCCGCCCCCCATGGCGACCGCTGCTGCCGCCAGCCAAACATGGCGGACCCAGGCCGTGGAGGCGCGGATGCGGGTGGCGAGGTCCAGCGCGGTGAAGGAGGCCAGCGCCGCGATCACCACCGACAGCAGGACCAGCATAGGATCGTGGGCGCCGGCATGCGTCATGGGACGTTCCGTTGGCGGACGCATCGTCTGTCCGCAGGATCAGGGATGATCATACCTGAAATGGCGGTAGACGGAACCGGCCGGCGCGCCTTTGCGCAAGCTTGCGTGTCGCGGTGGTAAATGCGCAGATCCAATGCAAGCAAAGAAAAAAGGCCGGCAAAGAAAAAGGCCGGGCAGTTGCCCGGCCTTTCTTCAGTTTGTTTGTGTCTTCACTCCGCCGGGGCGGGGGCGCCGTGGCTGCCGTGCGTCCCATGCGGCCCGTGGGGGCCGGGCTCCATGGGCTCGGTGTGCCCGTGGTGGACGAGCGGCCGGTTGCCGGCTAGGCGGCGCAGCAGCACGTAGAACACCGGCGTCAGGAAGATGCCGAAGATGGTGACGCCGATCATTCCAGCGAACACCGCCACGCCCATGGCATGGCGCATCTCCGCACCGGCACCGGTCGAAGTGACCAGCGGCACCACGCCCATGATGAAGGCCAGTGAGGTCATGAGGATCGGCCGCAGGCGCAGGCGGCTGGCCTCGATGGCCGCTTCCACCGGCTTCATGCCGCCGAACTCCAGTTCGCGGGCGAACTCCACGATCAGGATCGCGTTCTTCGCCGATAGGCCCACCAGCACGATGAGGCCGATCTGGGTGAAGACGTTGTTTTCACCGCCCGTGTACCAGACGCCGAACATCGCCGCGAGCAGGCCCATGGGCACGATCATGATGATCGCCAGCGGCAGGGTGAGGCTCTCATACTGCGCCGCCAGCACGAGGAAGACGAGCAGGATGGAGAGCGGGAACACCAGGATGGCGGAGTTGCCGGCGATGATGTCCTGATAGGTCAGCTCGGTCCATTCGAAGCCGACGCCCTTGGGCAGGGTCTCGGCCGCGACGCGCTCCACCGCCGCCTGCGCCTCGCCCGACGAATAGCCGGGCGCCGCGCCGCCGTTGATGTCGGCGGACAGGAAGCCGTTGTAGCGCATGGCCCGCTCCGGCCCGGCTGCCTGCCGTACCTTCAGCAGCGCCGCCAGCGGGATCATCTCGCCGCTGGAGGAGCGCACCTTCAGCTGGCCGATGTCGTCGGCCCGGGCGCGGTACTTCGCGTCCGCCTGCACCCGCACCGTGTAGGTACGGCCGAAGGCGTTGAAGTCGTTCACATAGGACGAGCCGAGATAGATCTGGAGCGTGTTGAACACGTCCGTCACCGCGACGCCGAGCTGGCGCGCCTTCACCCGGTCGATGTCGGCGAAGAGCTGCGGCACGTTCACCTGATAGGAGGAGAACAGGCCGGCCAGTTCCGGCGCCTGCATGGCCTTGGCCATGAACGCCTTGGTGGCCTGATCGAGGGCTTCGTAGCCGAGACCGGCGCGATCCTCGATCTGCAGCTTGAAGCCGCCGATGGTGCCGAGGCCCTGCACGGGCGGCGGCGGGAACATGGCGATGATGGCGTCCTTCAGGCCCGCATACTGCATGTTCAGCTGCATGGCGATGGCCCCGCCCGCCAGCTCCGGCGTCTTGCGGTCCTCGAAGGGCTTCAGGCCCACGAAGACGATGCCGGAATTGGACGAGTTGGTGAAGCCGTTGATGGACAGGCCGGGGAAGGCGATGGCCGATTCCACGCCCGGCTGCTTCAGGGCGATGTCGCTCATCTGGCGGATCACCTCTTCCGTGCGGTCGAGGGTGGCGCCATCAGGCAACTGCGCGAAGCCCACCAGATACTGCTTGTCCTGCCCCGGCACGAAGCCGCCCGGCACCTGCTTGAACACGCCGACGGTGAGTGCCACCAGCACGATGTAGAGCCCGAACACCACCGCCTTGCGGGAGATCACCCGGCGCACGCCGTTGCCATAGGCGTCCGACGCGCGGCCGAAGAAGGAGTTGAAGCGACGGAAGAACCAGCCGAGCCCACTATCCATGAGACGGGTCAGACGATCCTTGGGCGCGTCATGTCCCTTCAGCAGCAGAGCGGCGAGGGCGGGCGAGAGCGTCAGCGAGTTGAAGGCCGAGATCACCGTCGAGATGGCGATGGTGAGCGCGAACTGCTTGTAGAACTGGCCTGTCAGGCCGGTGATGAAGGCCAGCGGCACGAACACCGCCACCAGCACGAGGGCGATGGCGATGATGGGGCCGGAGACCTCGCGCATGGCCTTGTAGGTGGCCTCGCGGGCGTTAAGCCCGGCCTCGATGTTGCGCTCCACATTCTCCACCACGACGATGGCGTCATCGACCACGATGCCGATGGCCAGCACCAGGCCGAACAATGTCAGCGCGTTGATGGAGAAGCCGAACACGTACATGACCGCGAACGTGCCGACGATGGACACCGGCACCGCCAGCAGCGGGATGATGGAGGCCCGCCACGTCTGCAGGAACAGGATGACCACCAGCACCACCAGCACGATGGCTTCGAGCAGGGTGTGGATCACCGCGTCGATGGAGGCGCGCACGAACTGGGTGGTGTCATAGACGATCGAGTAGTCCACGCCCTCGGGCATGTTCTCCTTGATCTCGGCCATCGTCTTGCGAATGTTGTCCGCGATCTCGATGGCGTTGGAGCCCGGCGCCTGGAACACCGGCACCGCTACCGCCTGCTTGTTGTTCAGCAGCGAACGCAGCGAATAGTCGGCGGCGCCCATCTCGATGCGGGCCACGTCGCGCAGGCGGGTGATCTCGCCATTGGCGCCGGTCTTCACCACGATGTCGCCGAACTGCTCTTCGCTCTGGAGGCGGCCCTGCGCATTGACGGTGAGCTGGAGGTCCACGCCCGGCACGCCCGGCGAGGAGCCCACCACGCCGGCGGCGGCCTGTACGTTCTGAGCGTTGATCTCGGTGACGATGTCGCTGGCCGAGAGGCCGCGCTCGGCCACCTTCTGCGGATCCAGCCACACGCGCATGGAATAGTCGCCGGAGCCGAACAGCTGCACGTCGCCCACGCCCCTGATGCGGGCGAGACGGTCCTTCACGTTCAGCACCGCGTAATTGCGCAGATAGGCCATGTCGTAACGGCCGTTCGGCGACAGCAGATGCACCACGAGCATCAGGTCCGGCGAGGACTTGATCGTGGTGATGCCGAGACGGCGCACGTCCTCCGGCAGGCGGGGTTCGGCCTGCGAGACGCGGTTCTGCACCAGTTGCTGCGCCTTGTCCGGATCGGTGCCGAGGCGGAAGGTGACGGTGAGCGTCATCAGGCCATCGGTGGTGGCCTGGCTGGACATGTAGAGCATGCCCTCCACGCCATTGATCTGTTCTTCAATGGGCGTGGCGACGGTTTCGGCGATCACCTTGGGGCTGGCGCCGGGATAGTTGGCGCGAACCACGATCTGGGGCGGCACCACCTCGGGATATTCCGAGATGGGCATCACCCGCAGGGCGATGAGGCCGGCGAGGAAGATGACGACGGAGATGACGGCCGCGAAGATCGGCCGGTCGATGAAGAATTTGGATAGGTTCATGGCAGCCTCCGCCCGAGGGCCGGATTCAGATCAGCGTTGCGCCACATCCGTCGAGCCCTTGGCAGGGCTGGCGGAGGCAACGTTCATGGGGACGATTTCGGGATTGACCAGCGCGCCGGGGCGCACCTTCTGCAAGCCGTTGACGATGATGCGATCACCGTCCGCGAGGCCGGCGGTCACGATGCGCATGCCATCCAGCGAGGGACCGAGCGCCACTTCGCGATACGTGGCCTTGTTGTCCGCACCGACCACATAGACGAACTTCTTGTTCTGGTCGGTGCCGACCGCACGCTCGCTGACCAGCAGCGTGGGGGCGGTCTTCGGCTGGCCCATGCGCAGGCGCACGAACTGGCCGGGGATCAGATCGCCGGTAGGATTGTCGAACACGGCGCGCACGCGGATGGTGCCGCTGCGGGCGTCGATCTGGTTGTCGATCAACTGCATGTGGCCGCGCACAGGCGCTGCGTCATCTTCGGCGGTGATCATGTCCACCGGGATGCGGCGGATCTCAGCCTGCGTGCGCGGCACATGGCCGAGGCCCCGCAGCGCACGGAGCACCGACTGCTCGTCGGCGGAGAAGCCGGCGTAGATGGGATTGAGCGAGACCAGCGTGGTGAGGAGCGCGCTGGAGCCGCCGCCGGTCACGAGATTGCCGGCGGTGATCTCGATTTTGCCCACGCGGCCGGATACCGGGGCGCGGACCTCGGTGTAGTCGAGATTGAGCTGGGCGGCGCGCAGGGCAGCCTGCGCGGCCTTCAGGTTGGCTTCAGCCGAACGGCTGGCATTCAGGCGTTCGTCCAGATCGCGCTGGGCCACGGTGCGGTTGTCGAACAGGCGCTGGCCGCGTTCGAGATCGCTCTTTGTGAGAGCGACCTGCGCCTCGGCGGCCACCACCTGCGCCTGCAGGCGGTCCACCTCGGCGGCGTAAGGGGCGGGGTCGATGGTGACGAGCGAGTCGCCGGCCTTGACCAGTTCGCCTTCCTTGAAATGCACGTTCAGAATGGCGCCGGCCACGCGTGCGCGGACTTCCACCCGCTCGATGGCCTCCAGCCGGCCGGAGAACTCGTCATAGGGCGTGACATCGCGCGGCTGCACCACGGCGATGGACACCGGCACCGCCTGGGGAGCGGCGGCGGTCTGCGCCACCGCCGGACGGGTGAGCACCGGCGCAACAAGGGCGGCGCCGCCGGCAACGACAGACAAAGCGGTAGCGGCGCCCAAAAGGACGCGCAGGGACGTGCGGGGCATGGGGAGGGCCTCCTCGGCCTACTTAACGGAACGCGACAGAGCAAACGGGGCCGTCGCCGCGCGCATGTGTTGCGTGCGGCTGGGCCGGTCTTTTCGCCACTAGAAGAGGGCCTTCGCCGGTCGGATCAGCGATCCGACCGGCTCCGGCTCTAACCGGCCAGGGCGGAGGCCGGTGAAAACGTTGCGGGCGCGGCCATGAAGGCGGCGAACAGCTGCCTTATGGTCTCGATCCACCGGGCATCCCGTGGCCGCGACTCCGGCTCCGCGCCGGAAAGGGCTTCGGGCCATCCGGTGGGGCCGGGCTCCACATGCACGTGGGCGCCGGTTCCCGCTTCCTTCAGGCGCGCGACATAGGCCAGAGCCTCGTCGCGCATGGGGTCATCCTCGCTGGTGATCACCAGCGCCGGTGCGATCCCGCTGAGCCGGGATGCACCGAGCGGCGCCGCATAGGGATGGGACGCCTTGTCGGCCGAGCCGAGATAGGTGCGCCACCCCTCGGCCCATTTGCACCCCGCGGCGCCGGCCTCAGCGGCGCGCAGGGACTGCGTGCCGAGGCAGGCATCCAGCATGGGCGACAGCAATATCTGCCCCGAGAGGGGCGGATGCTGCTGGTCCCGCGAGACCAGAGCCAGAGCGGCGGCCAGATTGCCACCCGCTTCCGCCCCGGCCACGAACACGCGGGACTTTTTCGCGCCCCAGCGGGTCCGGTTCTCGAAAACCCATTCCAGCGCCCCATAGATGGCCTTCAGCCCATGGGGAAACGGTTGCTCGCAAGCCAGCGGATACTCGACCGACACCACCGTCGCGCCGGCCTGTGCCAGCATGCAGGCGATGGTGAGGCCGCAATCCAGAGACCCGTCGACGAAGGTGCCCCCGTGCAGATGGAACGCGATGGGCGCTCCCTTGCGGGCGTCTGCGGACGGGTAGATCCGCAACCGCATGCCGGCGGCCGTGCCATCCGGAATGCTCACTTCGGTACGCACGGGTTTCATGACGCTTACCTTTCGCAATCTGCCCCGGCCCGTAGCATCGGCGGGCCGAACGGCTGTTGCGATGCGAGGAACTTAATTTGCTCGAACGGGGGAATAAATATGCTAGATGTGATTACATTGTTTCTGTGAGGGAACAATCTGCGCTTTTTCGACGCCCTCTGGTTTGGGGTGAGGTGGGATATGGATCAGTTTGCTGCAATGCGGTCTTTCATCGGCGTGGTGGAGACGGGCACCTTCAGCCGCGCCTCCACGGTGCTGCGGGTGCCCAAACCCACGCTGACCAAGCAGATCCAGACCCTGGAGGCGCACCTGCGCACCAAGCTGCTGAATCGCACCACACGGCGCGTGACGGTGACGCCGGACGGGGCAGCTTATTATGAGCGCGCCGTGCGACTGATGGCCGATCTGGAGGAACTGGACAGCTCCATGGCAGTCTCGCAGGCCAAGCCGCAGGGGCGGCTGCGGGTGGATGTAAGCTCGACGCTCGCCACCCAGATCATCATTCCCGCCTTGCCGGATTTCCACGCCCGCTATCCTGACATCCTGATCGACCTCGGCGTATCCGATCAGGAGGTGGATCTCATGGCGGAGAATGTGGACTGCGTGGTGCGCGCCGGTCCTTTGTCGGATCTGTCGCTGGTGGCGCGGCGCATTGGCGAAATGCAGTTCGGAATTTATGCGACGCCGACCTACATCGCCCGGCACGGGGTGCCGACCCAGCCGCTGGATCTCACGCAAACCCATCATATCGTGGGCTATTTCAACCCGCGTCAGGGCCGGGCGATGGAGTTCCACTTCACCTCCGCCGGAGGCGAGCTCTGCCACGTGACGGGGCGCTACATTCTGGCGGTGAGCGACGGCAACGCCTACATCACCGCCGGCCTGAACCATCTGGGCGTGCTGCCCATGCCGCGCTTCATGGCGAAACCCTATCTGGAGAGCGGCGTGCTGGTGGAGGTGCTGGCCGACTGGACCATGGCGCCGAAGCCGCTGCACGTGGTCTTCCCGCCCTCCCGCCACCTCAGTAACCGGCTGCGGGTGTTCGTGGACTGGATCTCCGAACTGATGGCCACACCCGAATTCGGCTTTCGGGGGTGAGCTGCGGTCAATAGTCAGCTCGGATCATCGATTCCGCAAAGCATCGTCATCCCCGGACTTGATCCGGGGATCCACGTGGTGCGGCCAGGCAGACAACGGATGTTTTCGCGAGCGGCAGGGGCCGAACCCGGACTTGGTACCGGCCACACTCGGCCCGACGTGGATGTCCGGGTCAAGCCCGGGCATGACGATCTACTGCTTCAGTGCCGTTAGCGTTGAATGCCGATCGTCCCTAAGAACAAACGCCTCCTGAGCCTCCGCTCACTCCTCTGAAAGCAGGCAGTCGCGCTCGGCGAGGAAGCGGGTGGTGTGGGCGCGGAATGCGTCCAGCAGGGACTTCGCGATGGCCGGAAAACTGCGCTGGGCGGAGCGCACGGCGGAGAATTCGAACGCCATGGCCGGCTCGAATGGGCGCGCCACCACGCCCCGGTTCTCGAACTCCCGCAGCGTATAGGGATCGCACACGCTGATCCCGAGGCCGGAGGCGACGATCCCGCACACGATGCCTGACAGCGTGGTCTCCGCGCGCAGCACCGGGCGCACACCCTGCACGTCCAGCAGGCGATCCATGCGCATGCGCGAACGCCCGCCGTCCAGTGCCACGTAATCCTGGCCATGGAGGTCGGAGACGTGGATCACCGCTTTCTCCAGTAGCGGATGGCCTTCCGGCAGCGCCGCCTGCATGCGCGCGGCGGGCATGGGCAGCGCGATCACCCCGGCATGGTCCAGCGGCCCCATGGCGAAGCCCAGCTCGCTCTGTCCGGAGAGGATCTGCTCCAGCACCAGAGGCGATGAGGCGCCGTGCAGCGAGAGGTCCATCTTCGGCCGCTCGCGCAGAAAGCTGCCCACGAAGCGAGGCAGGAAGCCGTTCATCAGCGCCGGCATGGAAGAGACGCGGACCACGCCGGCCCTGCGTTCCTTCACCTCCCGCGCCACCTGCGCGATGCGCTCCAGCCCCACGAAGGAGCGGGCCACTTCCGCATAAAGGGTGAGGCCCTCATTGGTGGGCACCAGCTTCATGCCGTGGCGCTCGAACAGCCGCAGTCCCAGCTCGGACTGGAGGTCGCGCAGCATGCGGCTCACCGCCGGCTGGGTGACGCCCATGAGGGCGGCCGCATCCGTGACAGTGCCCGCTACCATCATGGCCCGAAATGCCTCGATTTGTCGCGGGTTTAGCCAAGCCATAAGGGTGCCTCCGGGCGCGCATTCTCATAACATTCTTTTATAAAGAAAAGTTCTAAATGCATTTGACGTCGGGTGCCTGCCGTATGAGCATTCCCATAGCGCGCCCACAAACAGGGCAAATAAACGCGCCCTTCCTGGCCTCCCGCCGATCCCGATGATTGCAACGAGGGGAATGAGAGAATGCGCCTGTCCCTGAAGCCTTTTGCGGCCTCTCTGGCCCTGCTTGCCGGCGCCGCCGGCCTCGCAGCCCCGGCCATGGCCCAGCAGACCTTCTATGTCGCCGGCTATGGCGGCACCTTCGAGCAGATCATGCGCAAGGAGATCATCCCGGCCTTCGAGAAGGCCAATGGGGTGAAGGTCGAGTATGTGGCCGGCAATTCCACCGACACGCTCGCCAAGCTTCAGGCCCAGAAGGGCAACCAGCAGATCGACGTGGCCATTCTCGACGACGGCCCCATGTACCGGGCCATCAATCTGGGCTTCTGCGCGCCCATCACCGGCCTGCCCACGGCCGAGCTGTTCGACACCGCCCGCTTCAAGGATGACAAGGCGGTGGGCATCGGGCTCGTCGCCACGGGCATCATGTACAACACCAAGGTTTTCAAGGAGAAGGGCTGGGCGCCGCCCACCTCGTGGAACGACCTGAAGGACGCCAAATACAAGGGCGCTCTCGTCATTCCGCCGATCAACAACACCTACGGCCTCTACACGCTGGTGGAGTTCGCCCGCATGAATGGCGGCGGCGAAAAGGCCATCGAGCCGGGTTTCAAGGTCATGAAGAATGACGTGAATCCCAATGTGCTCGCCTATGAGCCCTCGCCCGGCAAGATGACTGAACTGTTCCAGAGCGGGCAGGCGACGATCGCCGTGTGGGGGTCGGGCCGGGCGGCCTCCTTCGCCGCCACGGGCTTCCCGGTGGATTTCGTCTATCCGAAGGAAGGCGCGGTGGCGCTTCTGGCCTCGGTCTGCCCGGTGGCCAAGGGGGGAGACGGCAAGCTCGCCAACGCTTTCGTGCAGGCCATGGTGGCCCCCGAGTTCCAGGCCATCCTCTCGAAGGAATATGGCTACGGCCCGGTGAACAAGACCGCCAAGGTGGACATGGAAGCCCTGCGCATGGCCCCCGTGGGCGAGCGGGCGGCCAAGCTGCTGGTGTTCGACTGGGACACGATCAACCCCAAGATCGACGAATGGACCAAGCGCTGGAACCGCGAGGTGGAGCGCTGATGCTGGCGCGGCCCGGCACCGCAGGCAGCGCCCCCATGACGGCGGACGCCTTTCTGGCCCTCGACGGGCTCACCAAGCGCTATGCCGACCATGTGGCGGTGGATGCGCTGAGCCTCGATGTCGCGCAGGGGGAGTTCATCTCCCTGCTCGGCCCCTCCGGCTGCGGCAAGACCACCACCTTGCAGATGATCGCCGGTTTCGTGGATCCGAGCGGCGGCGCCATCAATCTGGAGGGACGAGACCTCGTGCGGGTGAAGCCGGCCCAGCGCGGGCTCGGCATCGTGTTCCAGAGCTATGCGCTCTTCCCGCACATGACGGCGGCGGAGAATGTAGCTTTCGGCCTCGAAATGCAGAAGGTGCCGAAGGCCGAACGGCAGGCGCGGGTAAGTGAAGCCCTTGCGTTGGTTGGGCTTTCTGCGCTGTCCGATCGCTATCCCCGGCGCATGTCCGGTGGCCAGCAGCAGCGCGTGGCGCTGGCCCGCGCCCTGGTCATCAAGCCGCGCATCCTGCTGCTGGACGAGCCGCTCTCCAACCTCGACGCCAAGCTGCGTGAGGAGATGCAGATCGAGCTGCGGCAGCTCCAGCGCTCGCTGGGCACCACCACCATTCTCGTCACCCACGACCAGCACGAGGCCATGGCGCTCTCCGACCGCATCGTGGTGATGAACGCCGGCAAGGTGGAGCAGATCGGTCGTCCGCAGGATGTCTATGAGCGTCCCGCGACGCCCTTCGTCGCCAATTTCCTTGGCAAGACCAATGTGTTCGAGGCGAACATCACGCGCGAGGGCGACGATGTGAAGGCCGACGTGGGCGGCGTGCGCTGCCCGTGCCCGCGCCATGTGGCCGACAGTGCCGGGCCGGTGATGCTCACTGTGCGTCCGGAAAAGATTTCCTTCGCAGATCAAGGGCTTGCCTGCCGCATCTCTTCGCGCGTGTTCCAGGGCACGCACTGGCTCTTCATCGGCGAGACGCCCTCCGGCACGGCCACCATCGTGTGCCAGAACGACGGGGTGGCAAAACCCGAGGAGGGGGACGCCGTGCACCTCGCGTGGCGGCCCGAAGACGTGGCGCTGCGCGCATCCGGTGGCGGGCGATGAGCGCGGTGGTGCATATGGCCCCGCGCCGGGAGGGGGCGCCGTCGTGGCTGGCGCCGTTCCTCATGCTGCTGCCGGCCATGCTGTTGATATTGGGCGTGGTTCTGGTGCCGCTCGCCATGACGGCGCTGCTGTCGTTCCACAGCTTCTCCAGCTCCAGCGGCATCTCCACCGACATGTCGCTGGCCAACTGGGCCGAGATCGTCGCCGATCCCTATTACATGGAGATGTTTCTGCGCACCTTCCGCATCTCGGGCGTGGTGACTTTGGCCTGCTGCCTCATCGGCGCGCCGGAGGCTTACATCATCCATCGCATGCAGGCACCGTGGAAGGGCATCTTCCTCGTCATCACCCTTGGCCCGCTGCTGATCTCGGTGGTGGCGCGCACGCTGGGCTGGGCGCTGTTGTTTGGCGGGCGCAATGGCGTGGTCAACAAGGCTCTGATGGACCTCGGCATTTTGTCCGAGCCCATCCCCTTCATGTTCACCGAGGGCGGGGTGATGGTGGCCCTCACCCATGTGATGATGCCCTTCATGGTGCTCTCCGTATGGGCTGTGCTGCAACGGCTCGATCCGCGCTCGGAGAATGCCGCGGCCTCCCTTGGCGCCTCGCAATTCACCATCCTCAGCCGCATCGTGCTGCCGCAGGTTCTGCCGGGCATATTGTCGGGTGCGATCATCGTTTTTGCCTTGTCCGCCAGTTCCTTCGCCACCCCGGCCATCGTCGGCGGGCGGCGGCTGAAGGTGGCGGCGACGCTGGCCTATGACGAGTTCCTCAACACGCTCAACTGGCCGCTGGGGGCGGCCGTCGCGGTGCTGCTGCTGATCGCGATCGCGGCCATCGTCATCGGCTGCAACGCATTGGTGGAAAAGCGCTATTCGAGGATGTTCCAATGAGCCGGAACGGACCTCTCGCCCTCATCTTCCATGTGCTGGTCATGGTGTTCATGCTGGCACCCATTCTTATCGTGTGCGTGGTGGCGTTCACGCCCGAGGGCTATTTGTCCTTGCCCACCAACGGTTTGTCGCTGCGCTGGTTCAGGGCCATCGCCAATTACCCCGAGTTCATCTCCGCCTTCGGGGACTCGCTCTGGCTGGCGGCCTTGTCCTCGGTGATCGCGGTGGGCATTTCGGTGCCGGCGGCGCTGGTGGTGGCGCGGCATCATTTCCCCGGGCGCAACATCTTGTGCGCGCTCATTCTTTCACCCCTGATGATCCCGCATGTGGTGCTGGGCGTGGCCTTCCTGCGCTTCTTCACCCAGATCGGGGTGAGCGGCACCAAGATCAGCCTGATCCTCGCCCATGTGGTGATCGTGCTGCCCTTCGCCTTTCGGCTGACGCTCTCCACCACCACCGGGCTCGACCGCTCGCTGGAGCAGGCGGCCATCTCGCTAGGGGCTTCAGGCGCAACACTTTTCCGGCGGGTGACACTGCCGCTGATCCTGCCCGGCGTGGTGTCCGGGCTGGTGCTGGCCTTCATCAACAGTTTCGACGAGGTGACGATGACAGTGTTCATCGCCGCTCCCGGCGCGACCACGCTGCCGGTGCGTATGTTCCTCTACATTCAGGACAATATAGACCCGCTTGTGACCTCCATCTCGGCCGCGCTGATCGCACTCACCGTCATTGTCATGGCGGTGATCGAGAAGCTGTTCGGCCTGGAGCGTCTGCTGGCGGGTGAAGGGGGCGGACGCTCATGAGTACGGACAGGAAATCCTACGATGTCGCTGTCATCGGCGGCGGGCTGGTGGGCGCCTCCATCGCCTATGGCCTTGCGAAGTCAGGGCAAAAGGTGGCCGTTCTGGATGAGGGCGACATTGCGCTCAGGGCTTCGCGGGGCAACTTCGCGCTGGTCTGGGTACAGTCCAAGGGCATGGGCATGCCGGAATATGCCGGCTGGACCGTGCGGGGCGCCGGCTTGTGGCCGGGTTTTGCCGCGCAGCTCAAGGAGGAGACCGGGCTCGACGTCACGCTTCAGCAGTCCGGCGGCTTCCATCTGGCGCTCAGCGAGGGCGAGCTGGAGAAGCGGGCGGCGCTGCTCCAGCGGCTGCACAACCAGCCTCATATGCTGCGCTATGATTATGAAATCATGGATAGATCCCGCATCGAAGCCATGCTGCCGGAGATCGGCCCCGAGGTGGTCGGCGGCAGCTATTGTCCGCTGGATGGGCATGTGAATTCGCTCAAGGTTTTCAGGGCCTTGCATATGGCCATGGAGCGGGCGGGGGTGCGCTATCTGGCGCAGCATGGGGTGGATAGCCTCAGCTATAGGGCTGGTGAGTTTTCGATCATTACGCCCAAAGGCGAGGTGCGGGCTGGCAAGGTGGTGCTGGCTGCGGGCAATGGCAATGCCCGGCTCGGGCCCATGGTGGGGCTGGAGGTTCCGGTGCGGCCGCAGCGGGGGCAGATCGTCGTCACCGAACGTACCCAGCCGTTCCTGCGCTATCCCGTCGTGACCGTGCGCCAGACCGACGAAGGCACTGTGATGCTTGGCGATTCCGTCGAGGAGGCTGGGCCGGATCCGACCGTGGGCCTGCCCATTCTCTCCAGCATCGCCAGCCGGGCGGTGCGCATGTTTCCGCGTCTTGGCAGCCTGAATGTGGTGCGGACATGGGCGGCGCTGCGGGTCATGACCAAGGACGGTTTTCCCATTTACGACCAGTCGCTTAGCTGCCCCGGCGCATTCGTGGCCACCTGCCACAGCGGGGTGACGCTGGCGGCCAGCCACGCGCTGCTGGTGGCCCCTGCCATCGCGGCCGGCGGCCTGCCGCAGGAGGAGTTCGGCGTGTTCAGTTCTCGGAGGTTCCATGTTCCGGCGTCTGCCTGAGGCGAAAGGGGACACGGTCCTCATCACGGTGGACGGAAAGCCGGTGACGGCTCGCGCCCAAGATACTGTGGCGGCAGCGCTTTTGGCCGCCGGCATCGACCATTGCCGGACCACGCCGGTGACGGGAGCGCCCCGTGCGCCCTATTGCCTGATGGGGGTCTGCTTCGACTGCCTGGTGGTGGTGGATGGCAGGGGCAACCGGCAGGGCTGCATGGTGCAGGTGGCGGATGGCATGCGGGTGGAGACCCAGCAGGGCAAGAGGGACATTGCACGATGACCACGCATGCCCCCACTTTGGACACGGACATGCCCACCGTTCCGCAGAGCTGCGACCTCGCCGTGGTGGGTGCCGGCCCGGCGGGCCTCGCGGCTGCCGCCACCGCCGCGCGCGCAGGCCTCAAGACCTTGCTGCTGGACGAAAATCCCGGCCCCGGCGGGCAGATCTACCGCGCTATCACCCGCTCGCCGCTGCCCGAAGGGGCGGTACTGGGGCCCGATTACTGGTCCGGCTCCCCGCTCGCCCGCAACGTGACGACGTCGCAAGTTACATACTTGGCCCAAACCACGGTCTGGTCGCTTGCCCGCGACCTTGAGCTGGGCATTTCACGGGCCGGATCAGCCTACCTCATCCGGCCGCGCCGGGTGATCCTCGCCACCGGCGCGCTGGAGCGGCCCATGCCGATCCCCGGCTGGACCCTGCCGGGGGTGATGACGGCAGGCGGGGCGCAGACGCTGCTGAAGTCCTCCGGCCTCGTGCCCGAGGGGCGCCTCGTGCTGGCGGGCTGCGGGCCGCTGCTGTTCCTGCTGGCCGCCCAGTTTCTGGAAGCGGGGGTGAAGATCGCCGCCATCCTCGACACCACGGCCGCAGGGGCCTGGCGGGCTGCGCTGCCGGAGGCGTTCGACTTCCTCACCTCGCCCTATTTCCGCAAGGGCATAAGCCTGCTGCGCAAGGTGCGCGCGAAGGTGAAGATCATCTCCGGCGTCACCGCCCTTCAGGCGGAAGGGGAGGGCGTGCTGCGGGCGGTCAGCTATGAGACCGCGTCGGGCAAGGGCCGCATCGAGGTTGATACGCTGCTGTTGCATCAGGGCGTGGTGCCGAACCTCAATCTCGGCAATGCCGCCGGCATCCCCACGGTCTGGGACGAGGCGCAATGCTGCTTCCGTCCGGACGTGGACGGCGAGGGCACCAGCGCCATCCCCGGCCTTGCGGTGGCGGGCGATGGCGCGGGCATCGGCGGCGCGCTGGGCGCGGCGGAGCGCGGAAAGCTCGCGGCGCTGGTGGCCATCGAGGCGCTGAAGCCCGATGCGCCGGTGCTCAGCGAGAAGCCTCAGGTTGAGGCTGCGCTCAGCAAGGTGCTGCGCGGCCGCGCTTTCCTCGACCGGCTCTATCGGTCGGCAGAGGCGTTCCGCCGGCCGAGCGGCGACACCATCGCCTGCCGATGCGAAGAAGTGAGCGCGGCCACCGTACGTGAGACGGTGAAGCTGGGCTGCGCGGGGCCGAACCAGCTGAAATCCTTCCTGCGCACCGGCATGGGGCCGTGCCAGGGCCGCATGTGCGGGCTCACCATCACCGAGCTGATGGCGCAGGCGCAGGGCGTCTCGCAGGCGGAGATCGGCTACTACCGGCTGCGGCCGCCGGTGAAGCCCATCACGCTGGCGGAACTCGCCTCACTGCCGAAGGACGAGAGTGCCATGAAATCGGTGGAGCGCGGCTGACCGCCGCTCCCCACCCAGAACGCGCCAACCCATTGCTCTGGCGCAATTTCCCGTGCGGCAGCCGCGATACCATCGGGCTGTGAAAACGTGAAGGGGAGCGGCATCTTGATGGAGCGTGCAGGGCGGCCGGACGTTCTGATCATCGGTGGCGGCCTGCACGGCTGCTCAACAGCCCTGCATCTCGCCCGCCGGGGCGTGAAGGCGCTGGTGATCGAGAAGGACCATGCCGGCCGCCACGCCTCGGGCGTCAATGCGGGCGGCGTCCGCCGGCTCGGCCGGGCCTTTGCGGAGGTGCCGCTGTCGGTGGCCTCCATGGAGCTGTGGCATAACATCCGCGACCTCGTGGATGACGATTGCGGCTTCGAGAGCCACGGGCAGGTGAAGGTGGCCGAGAGCGAGGACGACCTTGCCATTCTCGCCGCCCGCGTGGCCAAGCTTAACGGGATGGGCTTCTTCCATGAGGAACTGATCGGGCAGGACGAACTGCGCGCGCTGCTGCCGGCGGTGGCCCCGAATTGCGTGGGCGGCATCGTCTCGCGAGCCGATGGGGCGGCGCTGCCCTATCGCACGGTATTGTCCTTCCGCAATGCGGCGGAGCGGGCGGGCGCGCGCTTCATCGAGGGCACGCCCGCGGCCATGCCCATGCGCGTGGATGGGCTCTGGATGGTGCGGGTGGGGCACGATGTGTACGAGGCCCCGGTGCTGGTGAATACGGCGGGCGCCTGGGCGGATCGCATCGCGGCGGCGCTGGGCGAGCCGGTGCCGCTGGAGGTGATCGCGCCCATGCTGATGATCACCGCCCGCATGCCGCCCTTCGTGACGCCGGTGGTGGGGGCGACGCGCCGACCGCTGTCCTTCAAGCAGTTCGCCAATGGCACGGTGCTGATCGGCGGCGGCCATCGCGGCATCGCGGACCGGGACACCAACCGCACCACGCTCGATTTCGAGAAACTGGCGTTCAACGCCCGCACGGCGGCGGAGATCTTTCCCATCATGGGGGAGGCCGAGATCATGCGCGCCTGGGCAGGCATCGAGGCCCGCATGCCGGACGACATCCCGGTGATCGGCCCGAGTTTGCAAGCGGAAGCCGCCTATCACGCCTTCGGCTTTTCCGCCCATGGGTTTCAGCTCGGCCCCATCGTCGGCTCCATCCTCGCCGAACTGATCACCACGGGGGCGAGCAACCTGCCCATCGAGGCGTTCTCCATCGGACGGTTCCGGGAGGCGGGCGCCGTAGCGAAGGCGGGATAACACCCGTTACGGGAGTGTGGAGTGACTTTTCCATGGCAAAGGTCATGTTTGTCCCGTCGCCGTCAGGGGCGGCGAGGGGGGGACATGTGATGCTCAACCGCAGGAAGCTCATTGCCGCAACTCTGGCCGCGCCCGCAGCCGTGGCGGCCGGCAGTGAGGCCTTTGCCCAAGGTGCGCCGTTTGGCGTGCAGGCGGCCGTGGACGCATTCAAGGCGCTGCCGGGCACAGTCGGCTGCTATCTGATAGGCACCGGGCCGAAGGGCAATTGGGAGGCCGGCGCCAGCGCCACGACGCCCCTGTTCATCGCCAGCAGCTGCAAGACCTTCATCCTCGCCGCCGTATTGCGCGCGGTGGAAGAGGGTCGGATCAGCGAGAATGACCAGTGGGCCGTGGATGACAGCGTGCGCACCCTCGGCAGCCAGATCTTCGAGCATCTCACCGGCACCACCACGGCCCGCGCGGTGCTGGAGGCGATGATCGCCCATAGTGACAACACCGCCACCGATATCGCCCTCTCGAAGGTGGGGCCGAAGGCGGTGCGGGCGATCATCGACGAGGCTAAGCTGCCCGACGTGAAGATCCCCGATTCCACGCGCCGCATGCTCTCCTATTTCGCCGGCGCGCCGGACGGCACGGACATCGGCTGGAAGGGCGTGCAGGAGCTGGAGACGGGCAAGACGTTCGGCACACCCCGGCCGCCGATGAACGATAAGCAGACCATGCAGGGCACGGCGCGCGAGATGGTTCTGTGGTATCAGAAGGCCCTTGCCGGAGCCTTCTTCGCGAAGCCGCAGACGCTGACCGAGTTCAAGCGCATCCAGGCCATGGCGGATGCGCTCGCCGTCACGGTGCCGGACGGCATCGCCGCTTACGGCAAGGGCGGCAGCATCAATTGGCAGACGTTCAACAGCTTTGCCCTGTCGGGCCAGATGGTGCTGGGCGCGGGCGGGCTCGTCACCTTCTCCGTCACCATCAACTGGGACGGCCCGGCCGATGGCATTCCGGACGTGTTCGCCAAATACAGTGCAGGCGTGACCGAACTGTTGAAGCAGGCGTCCTTGCCCTATCGCGGATGAGCGGGTCCGTGCGCGCCGGGTGCCGCCGCCTTGAGGGGGGCTCCATGCCCGCACGGCGGCGGAGATCTTCCCCATCATGGGGAAGCTCAGATCATGCGCGCCTGGGCTGGCATTGAGGCCCGCATGCCGGATGACATCCCGGTAATCGGCCCGAGCCTTGAGGTGGAAGCGGCCTATCACGCCTTCGGCTTTTCCGCCCACGGCTTCCAGCTCGGGCCCATCGTAGGCTCCAGTCTCGCCGCGCTGATCACCACGGGGGCGAGCAATCTGCCGATTGAGGCCTTCCCCATCGGGCGGTTCCGGGGGGCGGGCGCTGTGGCGAAGGCGGGGTAGGGCGCCTCATGACGATTTGCCGTCGATGCGAGCTGTTATCCGGAGAGGCTTCGACGCCCGAGCAGGGAAGGAAATGGGCCGTGAGACGGGAGCTCTCCGAGACGAGCGTGCTGCGAGACAGGCGTGCTATGGGACAAGCGCGTTGCGAGACGCGTGAACCTCGCGTGCCTGTCTTGGTGTCGAATGCTCCTCGGCGTGCGCATGACGTCATGCGATGGTCGTTATCTCTTGTCAGTCCGCGCCCGCTCCAGCGGCGGTCGTATCGCGCCATCTGGAATGATGCTCGGCCACATTCTCTATTTCATTGAATCTATAATGTATGTGAAGAATTCACGTGTCTCCTGAATCTTTGCCGCGCCATGCTTGTCTATCCGAACGAGCATTCGTCTCGCCCAGAGGTTCTGGTAATCGCCGACTTGCGATTTTTTCATGAGATCAAATGGATCTAGTTTGAATACAGATGATAGCTCAACAATTATTTTTTCCTCTGAATTCACTCCTTGATGTACCGGATTTACGGCGTGTCTGATGCCAATCGCCCTCCAGATAAAATTGGCGTAGTTGCCCTGGACGAAAGGCATCAGTTTGTCTGAAAATTTATCGCACGCAGGTTGTCTGTGTCCCGCGAGATAGCCGACAAGTCTTTCCTGCTCGTCCCTCGCCTCGAGGAGGAATGCCGTGCAGATGTAGAGGTCGCCTACCACGATCACTCGCGTGCCTTGATTCACTGGGACGAATGTTACGGTGTCGACCGGAACGGAAACCGTTCTTGATGCCGTTCCCGCGCGTGCGCCGGCCGTGGCGAAGGTGCGCGGGCCGGTGTGAGGTGTCGCCGCCGCCGCCCGTGCCGCAGTGGTCGCCGCCTGCGCCGCTGCTTCCGCACCGGCCCCAGCCGCCTGAGCGGCGGGAGCCTGCGCCGGCGGGAGCGCGCGGTCTATGGCCAGGGCGCGGGTGCGGCTGTTCAATTCGAGCCGCCGACACACGCACGCGTTTATGACGCGCCCCGGCATGGCACGTCCCATGATCCTATAGGGCAATCTCAGGTGGGCGCGCCTTGCGAGGGACATCATCACCATTTCATTATTCCTATATTCAAGTAATTTGTTTTCGAGCTATGCTCTATGTTGGGGTGTGTTGTAGTAATCGGCGTCGATATGCGGTTGGGTGTCAATAATGATCGGGTGTCTTCGGTCAGCGGCTGCGCGGAATGGGAAAGCAACCACGCTGCGCCCTTGGCGGGCTGCATCG
Source organism: Azorhizobium oxalatiphilum (assembly GCF_014635325.1). Classification (GTDB taxonomy): domain Bacteria; phylum Pseudomonadota; class Alphaproteobacteria; order Rhizobiales; family Xanthobacteraceae; genus Azorhizobium; species Azorhizobium oxalatiphilum. Next base: position 1,803,586 of record NZ_BMCT01000001.1, read on the forward strand.
TGGCACCTCCCTCGCGCCCTTTGCGCTTCCGCGTCCCCGGTTCTAAAAGACGGCCGTGATGCCGCCCGCGCGCCGGGTGCGACCCGCTTCAAGGACCGCTGCCATGACCATCGCCGCCGCGCTCGCCGAACTCCCCACCCCCTGCCTCGTCCTCGATGAGGCGCGCATGCGGGCCAATATCGCCCGGCTGAATGCCCATCTCGCGCCCCTGAACGTGACGCTGCGGCCGCATCTGAAGACGCTGAAGTCGGTCGAGGCCGCCCGGCAGGTGCTCAAGGGTGGGAACGGCCCGGCCACCGTCTCCACGCTGAAGGAGGCGGAAGTGTTCGCGCAGGCGGGCGTGAAGGACATCATCTATGCGGTGGGCATCGCCCCGCAGAAGCTGCCGCGCGTGCAGGTGCTGCGCGGCGCGGGCTGCGATCTCGCCGTGGTGCTGGATACGCGGGCGCAGGCGGAAGCGGTGGCGGAAGCCTCCCGCGCCTCGGGCGAGGCCATTCCGGCGCTGATCGAGATCGATTGCGACGCCCATCGCGCGGGCCTCAAGCCCGATGATGCAGAGATCGTCGCCATCGGCCGCATTCTGGTGGATGGTGGGGCGGAGCTGCGCGGCGTGCTCACCCATTCCGGCGGCAGCTATGGTGCGGTGGGCGCCGAAGCGCTGGCCGATTTCGCCGAGCAGGAACGCGCCGCCATCGTCGCGGCGGCGCAGACGCTGCGGGATGCCGGCCTGCCGTGCCCGGTGGTGAGCGTGGGCTCAACCCCCACCGCCCATTTCGCGCGGGATCTGACCGGCGTCACCGAGGTGCGCGCGGGCGTCTATGTGGCGCAGGATCTGGTGATGGCGGGCATCGGCGTCTGCAAGCCGGAGGATATCGCCCTTTCCGTGCTCGGCACGGTGATCGGCCACCAGCACGAGCGCGGCTGGATCCTCGTGGATGCGGGCTGGATGGCCATGTCGCGGGATCGCGGCACGGCGAGCCAGAGCGTGGATCAGGGCTATGGCATGGTGTGTGACGTGGAGGGGAATGTGATCCCCGATCTGATCATGGTGGCGGCCAATCAGGAGCACGGCATCATCGGTCTGCGTCCGGGCAGCACGGCGACCCTGCCGGAGCTGGCGGTGGGCGAGAAGCTGCGCATCCTGCCCAACCACGCCTGCGCCACCGCCACCGAGCATGACGGCTATGAGGTGATCCCCGCCAACGGCAGCACTCGCCTCGCCCACTGGCCGCGTTTCCGGGGCTGGTGAGGGGCGCGCGAAGCTCTTCCAGTGTGCGGGGCCTTGCCGCAAGCGCAACGCAAAACCCCCTCTGGTTCGCGTGGCCTTGCCGCAAGCGCAACGTAAAGCCCTCTCCCGCTTGCGGGGGAGGGTTGGGAGGGGGCAGGGCGGCCCCCTCGGGCGAGCGCGACAGGCGGGATTGGCGTAATGGCAGGAGTGCCGGAAATCATCACCGCGGCGACAGGCGGTGAGGGCGCTCAGCCCCCTCCCTAACCCTCCCCCGCAAGCGGGAGAGGGGACCTGTTGTGCGGGCGGGGAGGCTGCGCCGGTGGCGTCATGTGGGCGCGCCTGCGCGCATTGCGGACAGTCAGTAGCGCCTCGCGCAGCCGGCCAAAAACCTCAGATCTCAGCCTGCCCCTCGATGACGAACACGCAGGCGCCTTCCAGCAGCACGCGATCACCGGTCAGGGTGCAGGTCATTTCGCCGCCGCGCGCGGAGGCCTGATGGGCGAAGAGCGTCGTCTTGCCGAGGCGGTCGCCCCAATAGGGGGCGAGCGTGGTGTGGGCGGCGCCCGTCACCGGGTCTTCCGGAATGCCCTTGGCCGGGGCGAAATACCGGCTCACCACATCGAAAGGCCCATCGCCCGGCGCGCTGACGATGACGCCCGGCCGGTCGAGAGCGGCAATGGCGGCAAGATCGGGCGTCAGCGCCCGCACAAGCGCCGCATCCGCGACCAGCGCGAGATAGGTGAAGGCGTTGATCCGGACGTCCTCCGGCATCACGCCGAGGGCCTCCGCAAGGCCCGCCGGCACAGGCACGCTTTCGCTGGCGCGGGCGGGAAAGTCCAGCACATAGCCGCTGTCGGTGCGCGTCACGGGCAGGGCGCCGGAGGCGGTGTGGAACGTCACCTGCCGCCGGCTCGGTTCAAGGCGCTCCATCACCACGGCGGCGCTGGCGAGCGTGGCGTGGCCGCACAGGGGCACTTCCACCTTGGGCGTGAACCAGCGCAGGCGATAGTCGGCACCCTCGCGCACCAGGAAGGCCGTCTCGGACAGGTTGTTCTCGGCGGCGATGGCGGTGAGTACGTCGTCGCCCGGATAGGCGTCGAGCAGCATCACGGCGGCGGGGTTACCGGAGAAGCGGGTGCGGGTGAAGGCATCCACCTGGAAGAAGGGCACGGGCATGGCAGGCAACCTCGAAACGGTCAGAGCGCTTCCGCGTTTCTCCGAATCGCGAAAACGCTCCAGGCTATCGGTTTGTCGCAATTCCTTTCGCAGAACCGCACACACGTCTGCGGGAATTGCTCAGTCGGTATCGCCGCCCATATAGGCCCTCGCGGCGGGCCGCTCCATGAGGCGGGCGAAATAGGCGCGGGAGAGCGGCATGTCCGGCCGGGCCATGGGCGTCTGGAACCAGCGGTTGACGGACAGGCCGATGACGATGTCCGCCAGCGTGAAGGCGCCCCCGCAGACATGGCGCCGGCCATCCGCAAGGCGGCCCTCCAGCAGGCGCAGCATGCGCGACCATTCGTTGAGCGAGGCGCGGACCTGCTCGTCCGTGCCGGCGTGCGGGCTGCCGCGCACGATGGAGAGGAAGGCCGGGCGCCATGCGGCGTTGAACTCGGTGGCCTGCCAGTCCATGACCTCCTCCACCCGCGCCCTCCCGATGGGGTCGGCGGGCAGCAGATCGTCGCGGCCGTGCTTGGCCGCCAGATAGCGCATGATGGTGTTGGACTCGGTCAGCACCAGCGGGCCGTCCACCAGCACCGGCACCAGACCCTTGGGGCTGAGCACGCGGAAGGCGGCGTCCGCCGTGGAGCGCGTGTTGCCGCCCCAGTCTTCCTGCACATAGTCGAGCCCGATCTCGTCGCAGGTCCAGCGGACCTTGCGGACATTGATGGAGCGCGGATGGCCGAGCAGGCGGACGTGGGGGAGATGGGACGGACGGGGGTGCATGGAGGGACGGATGGGCAGACCTTGCGAAAAATGTGCCTTGCGAAAGGTAATCCCCGCTCCGGATACGCAATTGGATCGGGAGCGGATGACTCACATCCCGCATCCCCCCGGGGCAGGTGGTGGCACCGTGCGCCCACTTTGTTAGCCATGCAACAGGAAGATTGACCTCGGAGCAAAGAGGGTTTTGGGGAGGTATTGAGGTATATTCCTGGGACGTTCCGACTTTAGGGCAGGCGATGGTTTTCCCGTTGTGCCTTCGCCCATGCCGCCTATAAGCGGCGCCTGAGCCGTATCCCCGCCAGACCGGAGCCCGACGCGCATGGATTTCCGCAGCCTCGAGATCTTCTACTGGGCCTCGCAGCTGGAGAGCTTCTCGAAGGCGGCGGAGCGCATGAACACCACCCAGCCGGCGGTCTCCCAGCGCATCGCGGCGCTGGAGGCGGAGCTGCACTGCCGGCTGTTCGAGCGCTCCTCGCGCTCCATCAGCCTCACCGAGAAGGGGCGGGTGCTGGTGGATTATGCGGAACGCTTCCTGCGCCTGCGCTCCTCCATGCTGGATGCCATGGCCTCGCCCTCGGCGGTGAGCGGACTGGTGCGGCTCGGCGTGTCGGAGACCATCGTGCAGACCTGGCTCGCCCGCTTCATGGAGCGGGTGCATGCCACCTATCCCAACATCATCATCGACATCACCGTGGACATCACGCCGGTGATGCGGGCTGCGCTGCTGAAGGGGGAGCTGGACCTTGCCTTCCTGCTCGGCCCCATGCCGGAGGCGGACCTCGCCAATGTGAAGCTCTGCGACTATCCGCTGCGCTTCGTGGCGGCGCCGGCGCTGGATGTGGGCACGGAGCCGCTGAGCAACCGCGACCTGCTGAAGCACCCCATCATCACCTATCCCAAATCCACCTATCCCTACACCTATCTGCGCGAGGTGCTGAGCATCCCGGATCTCGGCGCGCCGCGCATCTTCTCCAACTCCTCGGTCTCCACCATCGTGCGCATGACGCTGGACCGTATCGGCATGAGCGTAATCCCGCCCGCGGTGGTGGCGGAGGAACTGGCGGCGGGCAAGCTGAAGGTGGTTGAGACCGAGCTGGACCTGCCGCCGCTCTCCTTCTCCGCCAGCTATCCCATGGCGCTCGGCGGTGGACTCGCGGCCCTGCTGGCGACCCTCGCGCTGGAGGTGGCGCGGGAGGGCATGGCACCGGGCATTCAGGAGCCGTAACAGCAGGCTCGCATAAGCCTGTTCTATGCAAATTTATATGTATTCATAATTTGATATGATGAAATTCACATGATGTCATGACGCCTCAAACCCCTGAGGCCATGATGTCCCAAGCCGCTTCCGCACTCGCTTCCGCTGCCGTTCCCACCGTCACCATCGCCGACGTGGAGGCGGCCAATGCCCGCATCGACGGGCAGATCGTGCGCACTCCTCTGCTGGAGAGCGCGGTGGTCAACGAGGCCTGCGGCGCGCGCATCCTGATCAAGCCGGAGATGCTCCAGCACACCGGCTCCTTCAAATATCGCGGCGCCTGTCACCGGGTGAGCCAGATGACCGATGCCGAGCGCAGGGGCGGCATCGTGGCCTGGTCGTCGGGCAACCATGCGCTGGCCATCTCGGCGGTGGCGGCGCGCAACGGCATCAAGGCCACCATCCTCATGCCCTCGGATGCCCCGCGCACCAAGGTGGAGGGCGCCCGCCGCCTCGGCGGCACCGTGCGGCTCTATGACCGCGCCACCGAAGTGCGCGAGGAGATCGGCGCCGAGATCGCCCGCGAGACCGGCGCCATCATCGTGCCGCCCTATGACGACCCCTATGTGATCGCCGGACAGGGCACCGTGGGCCTGGAGCTGGCCGAAGGCGCCAAGGCGCTGGGCGTGACGCTGGACGCGGCGCTGCTGGCGTGCAGCGGCGGCGGGCTTGTCTCGGGTGCGGCCATCGCGCTCAGCAGCCGCTCACCAGCCACCAAGGTCTATGCGGTGGAGCCGGCCGGCTTCGACGATCTGGCCCGCTCGCTCGCCTCCGGCAAGCCGGAGCGCAATGCGGCCGGCGCCAAGTCGCTCTGCGACGCCCTGCAGGTGCCCACCCCCGGCGAGATCACCTTCCCGCTCTGCCAGGCGCTGCTGGCCGGCAGCCTTGTGGTGAGCGATGACGAGGTGAAGCGCGCCATGCGCCTCGTCTATGACGCGCTGAAGCTGGTGGTGGAGCCGGGCGGCGTGGTGACGCTGGCCGCAGTCCTCGCCGGCAAGCTCGACGTGGCCGGCAAGACCATTGGCGTGGTGCTCTCCGGCGGCAATGTGGATGCCGACAAGTTCGCCACCATCATCGCCGCCTGATCTCTTTTCGGACCCATCCCCATGCTTGAGACCACCAGCCCCATCTACGCCCGCGTGGCGGCCACCATCGATGCCTTCATGATGCTCGACATCACCGGCGTCGGCCTCATCGGCAACATCTACGCCGCCGCCCAGCGCCGCCAGCCCGGCTATGTCTGCATGGGCGCGGCCGAGATCATCACGAAGACGCTGAAGGAGAAGGGCGGCCCGGTGCTCATCGCCACCGGCTTCCCGGAAGGCGGCGGCGTGCCGGAGACGGACGGCCCGGTGGGCGCGGCGCTGCTCGCCCGCGCGCTCTTCCTCGGCTTCAACGTGGAGAGCGTCATCGTCGTGGACGCGGACTGGGAAGAAATGATGGTCGCCACCTGCCGTGGCGCCGGCCTCTCGCCCATGCCGTTCCCGGCGGATGGCGTGATCAAGCCCATCCCCTTCCTGCGCCCGGTCTATATCCGCACCGTGCCCAAGGACACCGAGGGCTGCGTACGGGTGACGGACGCGCTGTTCGCGCAGACCAAGCCCTCGCTGCTGATCGCCATCGAGCGGCCCGGCGCCAATGTGAACGGCCTCTATCACGGCCTCGGCGGCCGCCCGCTGGACGGCATGGTGGCCGATCTCGACCAGCTCTTCCGCAAGGGGCTGGATATGGGCCTGCCCTTCATCGGCATCGGTGACGGCGGCAACGAGCTGGGCATGGGCGTGATCGCGGAAGACCTGCCCGCCTTCTCGCCCAAGGCGGTGGACTGCGGCATTCCCGGCCGGGGCGGCGTGGGGGCTGCGACCGCCGCCTCGCATCTGGTGGTCTCCAATGTCTCCAACTGGGGCGCCACCGGCATCATCGCCGCGCTCTCGGCGCTGCTGGAAAACCCCATCGTCTTCCACGATGCGGAGCTGGAGACCCGCTGCATCGAGCTGTGCGTGGCCGGCGGCGGCGTGGACGGCATGTTCATGGCCCCGGAGCCTGCGGTGGACGGCATTTCCACCAAAGAGTGGGAAGGCCTCATCCGCACGCTGAAGGCGACCGTGGAGCGCACCATGGGCAACAGCGTAAACTGGAAGGGTGATCGCGGCGACTGGCGCCAGATCAAGTGATCTCTTGAACAGTTGAAGGAATATGCGGCCATGAGCGGACGGGTTGAGAAGCGGCTGGCGGAACTCGGGATCGTCATTCCCGAAGCGGGATCGCCGCGCGCCAATTACGTGCCCTTCGTCAATTACAACGGCCTCGTCTTCATCTCGGGGCAGGGCCCGCGCCGCGACGGCGCGCTGGTCTATGCCGGCAAGGTGGGCGCCGAGCGCACGCCGGAAGAAGCCTATGAGGCGGCCAGGATTTGCGCCATCAACCTCATCGCCCATCTCAAGGTCGCCTGCGATGGCGATCTCGACCGGGTGCAGCAGGTGGTGCGCCTCGCCGGCATCGTCAATTGCGTGCCGGAGTTCGACGCCCATCCGCAGGTGATCAACGGCGCTTCCGATCTCATCTGCGCGGTGTTCGGCGATGCCGGCCGGCACGCCCGCATCGCCACCGGCACCTCCTCGCTGCCGAGCCAGATGACGGTGGAGATCGAGGGCTGTTTCGGCATCGCGCCGGCCTGACCTGATCCACGCCGCGCGGGGCCCCCGCGCGGCGTTTCCTTTTCGATCTGCTTCCTGCGCGGGCTCCGTGCGCCGCGCAAACGGTTCCGCATGCGCCTATCCCGAAGGGGTGGCGAACCTCAATCAACAAAAACCGACTTCCAGACCAGAGGGATACACATGAACCGCAGGGAACTTCTTCTCGCCGCAGCCGCCATGCCGATCGCCGTCGCGGCCGGCAGCCGGGCCACCTTCGCGCAGGACGCGCAGGAGGTCGCCATCGGCGTGCTCTATTCCATGTCCGGTCCCAGCGCGCAGGTGGGCGTGGACGCGGTGCGCGCCATCGAGACGGCGGCCGAAATCGTCAACGGAACCTTTGATTTCGACCTGCCCACCGCCAGGAATGCCGGCCTGAAGGGCCTCGGCAACGCCAAGGTGCGCCTCGTGACCGCCGACCATCAGGCCGACCCGCAGAAGGGCCGTGCCGAGGCCGAGCGCCTGATCACGCAGGAGAAGGTGGTCGCCATCATCGGCTGCTACCAGTCGGCGGTGTCCGCCACGGTGAGCGGCGTGTGCGAGCGCTACGGCATTCCCTTCCTGTGCGCGGACAGTTCCTCGCCCAGCCTCCAGCATCGCAAGATGAAGTTCTTCTTCCGCCCGGCGGCGCAGGACGAGATGTTCTCGGCCGCCATGTTCGACTTCTTCGATGCGGAGAAGAAGAAGGGCAAGAAGGTCGACACGCTGGCGCTGTTCTTCGAGGACACCATCTTCGGCGTGGACTCGTCCACCGTGCAGCGCCGCCTTGCCAATGAGCGCGGCTACAAGCTGGTGGCGGACATCAAGTACCGTTCCAACACGCCTTCGCTCTCGGCCGAGGTGCAGCAGATCCGCGCCGCCAATCCGGACGTGGTGATGCCCTCCACCTACACCACGGATGCCATCAACCTCGTCAAGACCATGGGCGAGCTGGGCTACAAGCCGAAGAACATCGTGGCGCAGGCCTCCGGCTTCTCCGAGCAGGTGACGTATGACGCGGTGGGCGACAGACTGGTGGGCGCCATCTCCCGCGCCAGCTTCTCGCTGGATCTGGCCGCCAAGCGTCCGTTCATCAAGACCGTGAACGACATGTACAAGGCTCGCTCCACCCGCGACCTCAACGACAATTCCTCGCGCGAGCTGATGGGCTTCCTGGTGCTGGCTGATGCCATCGACCGGGCCGGCTCGAAGGAGGGCGAGAAGATCCGCGCGGCGCTGGCCGCCACCGACATTCCGGGCGAGCGCACCATCATGCCGTGGGCGCGGGTGCGCTTCAACGAGGAGGGCCAGAACCCCGACGCCAGCCCGGTGCTGCTGCAATATGTGGGCGGCAAGTTCGTGACCATCTTCCCGGAGAATGTCGCCATCGCCGAGCCGATCTGGCCGATGAATCCGTGATCAGGGATTAAAAGTGGGCATTGCCCCCTGCGCGACGCATCCCCTCTCCCGCTTGCGGGGGAGGGCCAGGGAGGGGGCAGGGCGCGACATCAGAGACAAGCCGAAGGTGTGAGGGAGGCGTTTGGATGGACGGCATCCGCCCGCCATGCCCCCGCACCCGGCTTCACTTCTGCGCAGGCGACCGCCGGTTCCCTCTTGGTCGGATTGCTGATCGCAGCGGCGCGGGTTGATCCCGCGCCGTTCTTTTTGGGGGGATGGTCCGTGAATCAACAAGCCATGTATGCAGCAAAGCATCGTCATGGCCGGACTTGATCCGGCCATCCACGTCGGGCCGACAGTGGCGACCTCCGAAGGCTGATCCGAGCGGTGCCACGTGGATCCCCGGATCAAGTCCGGGGATGACGAATAGAGGGCGAACGCAAGCCCCCGGAGCGGCCGCCAAATCTACCCCCTCGCTTCGGAAGAGGGGCTAGGCCGCAAGCGTTTAGCTCGCCAGCGGCGTCACCATGGGGTTCTCAGCCAGCGGCAGGTCGTTGAGGTGGCAGGCGGACCAGTGATCGCCGGGGGCGATCTTCAGCTCCGGCTCCTCTACCCGGCAGCGCTCAAAAGCGTGCGGGCAGCGGGTGTGGAAGCGGCAGCCCTTGGGCGGGTTCACCGGGCTCGGCACGTCGCCCTTCAGGATAATGCGCTCGCGCTGGGCGCCGGGCTCCGGCAGCGGCACCGCTGAGAGCAAAGCGCGCGTATAGGGATGGCGCGGGGCGGCGAACAGTTCGCGCTTGGGGGCCACCTCCACCAGTTTGCCCAGATACATCACCGCCACGCGGTGCGTCATGTGCTCCACGATGGCAAGGTCGTGGCTGATGAACAGCAGCGCCAACCCCAGCTCGCGCTGGAGATCCTGCAGCAGGTTGACGATCTGCGCCTTCACCGACACGTCGAGCGCGGAGACCGCCTCGTCGCAGACGATGAGTTCCGGCTCGGCGGCAAGCGCGCGGGCGATGCAGATGCGCTGGCGCTGGCCGCCGGAGAACTGGTGCGGCAGGCGTTTGACCGCCTCACGCGGCAGGCCCACCAGATCCATCAGCTTGTTCACCCGCTCATCCACCTCGGCGGAGGATCTGGCGAGGCCGAAATTGCGGATGGGCTCGGCGAGGATGTCGCGCACCTTCATGCGCGGGTTCAGGCTGGAGAAGGGGTCCTGAAACACCACCTGCACCCGGCGGCGGAAGGTTTGCAACGTGTCCTTGGAGGCATCGTCCATGCGCTGGCCGTCCAGCACCACCTGTCCGGAGGTGATGTCGAACAGGCGCAGCACGGCGCGACCCACCGTGGACTTGCCGCAGCCGCTCTCGCCCACGAGGGAGAGGGTCTCGCCGCGGGCCACTTCGAACGACACGCCGTCCACCGCATAGACATAGGACGGCTTGCCGCCGAACAGGCCGCCGGCGATGCGATAGTGCTTCTTCAGATCGTTGACTTCGAGCAGGGGGCGCGTCATGCGGCAACCGCCTCCTTCAGTGCGTAATGGCAGGCGGCGACATGGCGCGGCGCCTTCATTTCCAGCGCCGGAGCCCAGGTCCGGCACACGTCGGTGGCGATGGCGCAGCGGCCGGCGAACACGCAGCCCTGAATGGGCTTCGTCAGGCTCGGCACCTGTCCGGGGATCTCCGCAAGGCGGGTGCTTTCGCCCGAGAGCGAGGAGCCGAGCTTGGGCACCGCGCCCAGCAGGCCCTGCGTGTAGGGATGGCGCGGGTTGGAGAAGAGTTCGCGCACCGGCGCCTCCTCCACCTTGCGGCCGGCGTACATGACCATGACGCGCTCGGCCACTTCCGCCACCACGCCCAGATCATGGGTGATGAGCACGATGGCCGCGCCCACCCGGTGCTTGAGATCCCGCATCAGGTCGAGGATCTGCGCCTGGATGGTCACGTCGAGCGCCGTGGTGGGCTCGTCCGCGATCAGGAGCTTGGGATTGCAGGCGAGCGCGATGGCGATCATCACGCGCTGGCGCATGCCGCCGGAGAGCTGGTGCGGATATTCCTTCACCCGCCGCTCGGGGGCGGGGATGCCCACGAGGGTGAGCATCTCCACAGCCTTGGCTTCGGCGGCGGCCGCGTCCAGCCCCTGATGCAGCCGCAGGGTCTCGCCGATCTGGCGGCCCACGGTGAGCACCGGGTTGAGGCTGGTCATGGGCTCCTGGAAGATCATGGAGATGTCGTTGCCACGGATGGCCCGCATCTCCTTGTCCGAGAGCTTGAGGAGGTCGCGGCCGGCAAAGCGCACCTGTCCTGCAATCTTGCCCGGCGGCTCTGGGATGAGCCGCAGCATGGACATGGAGGTGACGGATTTTCCGCAGCCGCTTTCGCCCACGATGGCCAGCGTCTCGCCTTCTTCCACATGGAAGGAGACCCCGTCCACCGCGCGGTTGACGCCCACGGGGGTGCGGAAATGCACCTGCAGATTTTCGACTTCGAGCAGGGCCATGATCAGTGTCCCTTCGAGGCGCGCGGGTCCAGCATGTCGCGCAGGCCGTCGCCGAGCAGGTTCACGGCAAGGACGGTCACGGACAGGAAGGCGGCGGGGAAAAAGACGATGAAGGGCTTCACCTGCCAGAGCGCGCGGCCCTCGGCCATGATGTTGCCCCAGGACGGGATGTTGGGCGGCGTGCCGGCGCCGATGAAGGACAGGATGGCCTCCACGATCATCGCGCTGCCGCAGATGTAGGTGGCCTGCACGGTCATGGGGGCGAGCGTGTTGGGCAGGATGTGGCGCAGGATGATCATGGGCGTGCGCGTGCCCGCCGCGATCGCCCCGTCCACGTATGGCTGTTCACGAAGAGACAGCACCACGCCGCGCACGAGGCGGGCCACGCGCGGGATCTCCGCCACGGTGATGGCGAGGATGACGTTGCCCACGCTGCCGCGCGTGATCGCCATCAGCGCCACCGCCAGCAGGATGGGCGGGATGGACATGAGGCTGTCCATGGCCCGCATCACGAGGCCATCCAGCCAGCGGACGTAGCCGGCGATGAGGCCGATGGCCAGCCCGCCGATGGAGGCGAAGATGGCCACGCAGAAGCCAACCGTGAGCGAGACGCGGGTGCCGTAGAGCACGCGCGAATAGAGGTCACGGCCGAGCATGTCGGTGCCGAACCAGTAGAGTTCGGAGGGCACGCGGTTGCGGCGGGAGGGCGAGATGGCGGTGGGGTCCACGGTGCCGAGATAGCCCGCGAACACCGCGACGAAGATCAGCACCAGCAGCAGGAAGCCGCCGATGGCGATGGTGGGATAGCGGCGCAGGAAGCCGACGAACCCGGTGCGCGGCTTCACCTTTTTCAGGATGTCCGGCAAGGGCGTGGCAATGGCCAGCCCCGGGGGCGGGGTGCGATGGTCTGAGGCGAGGGTCAATAGCGGATCCTCGGATCAAGGAAGGTGTAGAGGATGTCGATGAGAAGGTTCACCAGCACGTAGATGAAGCTGAACAGCAGCACGACGCCCTGGATCACCGGATAGTCGCGGCGCAGGATGGCATCCACCGTGAGGCGGCCGAGGCCGGGAATGGCGAACACGCTTTCCGTCACCACGGCGCCGCCGATCAGCAGCGCGATGCCGATGCCGATGACGGTGACGATGGGCACGGCGGCGTTCTTCAGCGCGTGCAGGAACAGCACGGAGCGCTGGCCGAGGCCCTTGGCCTTGGCGGTGCGCACATAGTCCTGCGCCAGCACTTCCAGCATGGAGGCGCGGGTGATGCGGGCAATCAGCGCGATATAGACGCAGCCCAGCGACAGCGCCGGCAGCACGAGGTTGGAGATCCACGGCCCGAGGCCGTCGGTGATGGGCGTGTAGCCCTGCACCGGGAACCAGTCGAGCCGGAGCGCGAACACATAGGCCAGCATGTAGCCGATGACGAACACCGGCACCGAGAAGCCGAAGACGGCGAAGGTCATGATCGAGCGATCAACCCAGGTGCCCACCTTCCACGCCGCCACCACGCCCATGGGCACGGAGACGACGATGGCGAACACCAGCGTCAGCGCCATCAGGGAGAGGGTGGGCTCCACGCGCTGGCCGATCATCTGGGTGACGGGCAGACTGGTGAAGATGGAGGTGCCGAGATCGGCATGCAGCGTGCGCCACGCCCACTCGCCGAACTGGACGAGGAAGGGCCGGTTCAGCCCGAGGCTTTCGCGGATGCGCTCGATGTCCGCAGGGGATGCCTGATCGCCGGCAATGAGCGCCGCCGGATCGCCGGGGGCGACGAACAGCAGGCTGAACACGAAAAGTCCGACCATCGCCATGACCGGGATGGTGGAGAGTATGCGTCGCAGAATATATCCGAGCATGCAGTCCCTTAGAGCGTCGCACCGATGTCCGTTGGCCGGCGCGATCAGGCGAGCCTGATCGCGCCGATCTCTGTCACGCGAACCGGGTCATGCGGACCCGGTCACGCCGACGTGGTCACGCCGATTTGGCGACGCCCCAGAAGGTGGGGATCGGGCCCTGGGTCACGCCCGTGACCTTCTTGTTCCAGGCCGTGTAGGAGAGGAAGAAGCCGGTGGGCGCGTAGGTGACGTTCTCGATCGCCGCCTTGTTGAGGCGACCGATGGCGGCCTTCTCTTCTTCCAGATTGGCGGCCTCGAACCAGGACACCACTTCCTTCTCCACTTCCGGGCTCTCCGGCCAGCCGAACCACGCCTTGTCGCCATTGGCGCGGATGGCGGGATAGGCGGCGGGATTGGTGCAGTCCGAGCCCGCGTGCCAGGTGTGGAACATGCTCCAGCCGCCCTGCGTCGGCGGGGTCTTCAGGGCGCGGCGGGAGCCCACCGAGCCCCAGTCGGTCGCCACGAAATCCACGTTCATGCCGAGCTTCTTGAGCAGGTCAACGGTCACATCGCCCTGCGCCTTGGTGATGGGCTGGTCCTGCGCCACCACGCACACCACGGGCTCGCCCTTGTAGCCGCTTTCGGCCAGCAGCTTCTTGGCGGCGTCGAGCTTGCGCGGGCCCTTCAGCACCTCGCCGCCCACTTCGGTGTAGAGCGGGGTGCCGGGCGTGAAGAAGCCGGGCAGGGGCTTCCACAGGCTCTCGTCGTCGCCCACCAGAGCGCGCATGTAGTCCTCCTGGGAGAGGGCCATGAGCACCGCCTGGCGCACCTTCGGATTGTTGAAGGGCGGCTGGATGTGGTTCATGCGGAAGGAGCCGACGTTGCCGAGCGGATCGCCGATGTCCACGTTGAGGTTCTTGTTCTGCTTGAGCAGCGGAACAAGATCGGAGAGCGGCTGTTCCCACCAGTCCACTTCGCCGTTCTGGAGCGCGGCGGCGGCGGTGGCCGGATCGGGCATCACCACCCATTCGATGCGGTCCACCAGCATCTTCTTGCCGCCGGCGAGCCAGGAGGCGGCTTCCGAACGGGGCTGATAGTCGGCGAAGCGCTCGAACACCGCCTTGGCGCCGGGCACCCACTGGTCCTTCAGGAACTTGGTGGGGCCGGAGCCCACATATTCGGTGATCTGCTTGAACGGATCGGTCTGGGCGATGCGCTCGGGCATGATGAAGGCGATGGGGGCGTTGGTCTTGCCCAGCGCCAGCTTCATCTTCGGGAAGGGCTTGGCGAGCACCCACTTGAAGGTGCTGTCGTCAACCGCGGTCAGCTCCTTCTGGATGCCCTTGATCATGATGCCCATGGGATCGCGGGCGGACCAGCGGGTGAGGCTGGCCACCACGTCCTTGGCCAGCACCTTCTCGCCGTCATGGAATTTCAGGCCGGGCCGCAGCTTGAAGGTCCAGGTCAGGCCGTCGGCGGAGACCTCCTCGCTTTCCACCATCTGGCGCTGTGGGGTGCCGGCGGCGTCGAGGCCGTAGAGCGTGTCCCACACCAGAACGGAGGCGTTGCGCACCACATATTGGGTGCCCCAGATGGGATCGAAATTGGCGAGGTTCGCCTGCGGGACGAAGCGCAGCGTCTTGGCCGCGCCCTGCGCAAGGGCGGGCATGGCAAGGCTACCGCTCATGGCGGCCATGGAGCCGGCACCCGCAACGCCCTTCAGAAATGTCCTGCGGTCCATACTATTCCCCTCGTTTGCCTGATCTTTGATCAGTTACGGCCTCATCGCCCTGTTCTTTGGCGTATTGCCCGCCCATGCATGCCGGACGGGATGGAAGGTTTTTAAAAAGCGCCTGTAACCGGACAGGGCAACGCAAATGCCATGCCATTCAATCGGGTGATGGAGCGCGGCTGCCCGCCGCGCCCGTCACGGTATGGTGAAGGCTCGGAGCCTGATCCGATCAGGTTGAATCAACCTGATCGGTGAATCAGCCTCCAGCGCTCAGACCGCCTGCTTCTTGAAACGGCTGGAGCGCTTGGGGTGCCACCACTTGCCGGCGATCACCACGCCCTCGGAGAAGATCTTGCGATCGCCGATCAGGTGCTCGCCTGTCGTATCCACATAGTCGAACTTGCCCTGGCGCACGGAGAGCAGGGTGGCGTCGCCCACGCTGCCGGGCTTCAGCGAGCCCAGTTCCGGCCGCTTCAGCGCCATGGCCGCGTTCACGGTCGAGCGCTCGATCACTTCGGCCAGCGGCATGCCCAGCATGAGGAATTTCGACATGGTCGTGACCTGATCGAAGGCCGGGCCCTCGATGCAGATGGAGTGCACGTCGGAGGAGATGGTGTCCGGCGGGAAGCCGTTGGCCAGCATGGCGCGCGCGGTCTTGAAGGCGAACGAGCCCTTGCCGTGGCCGATGTCGAAGATGACGCCGCGCTTGCGGGCATCCCACACCGCCGGCTTCACCGTGCCCTGCACGGTGGCGGGCGAGTTGGGGAAGGGGCGGAAGCAGTGGGTGAGCACGTCGCCGGGGCGCAGCATGTCCAGCACCTCCTCATAGCTCGGCGGCGGATGGTCGATATGCGCCATCAGCGGCATGCCGGTCTCTTCCGCCACCTGCAGGGCGATGTTGAGCGGCGCGATGCCGGAGGTGCCCGAGGCATGGGCGCCCACGCGCACCTTGATGCCCACGATGACGTCGCGGTTGGCCTCGGCCACCTTCACCGCGTCGATGGGGTTCATGAGGCGCATTTCCTCAGACTCGCCCACCATGATGCGGTTGGAGAACGCATAGATGCCGGCGTGGGAGACGTGCAGATAGGCGAGGATGCGCACCTGGCTCGGCTCGATGACATGCTTGCGGAAGCCGGCGAAATTGCCCGGCCCGGCGCTGCCCGTATCCACCGCCGTGGTGACGCCGGACATCTTGCAGAACTCCTCGGCGTCGATGCCGATGGAGGTGCCGCCCCAATAGACATGGGTGTGCAGGTCGATGAGGCCGGGCGAGACGATATAGCCGGAGACATCGCGCACATCGGTGGTGGGGCTGGCCTTCAGGTTCTTGCCAACCTTGGCCACCTTGCCGTCGCTGAAGGCGACATCGCAGACGCCGTCGAGTTTCTGCGAGGGGTCAATCACATGACCGCCGCGCAGGATGAGATCAAAAGCCATTTTTGCGCATCTCCGAACGAGACCTTGAAGGTTCTGAAAATGAATGAGAGGGCCGGGCCTATGCCCGGCGCCTCACGCAAGCGCGCTCATTCCGGCGCGGCTCACTCAGGTGCGATCGCACCGGTACGCTCCACGATCAGCCGATACTGATCCGGCTGGCGGTGCTTGGCGAAGTTGAAGATGCCGTCCTTGTAGGCGCGGCCCATGTCGAGGTCGCAGCGCGCCACCACCAGTTCGTCATCCTGGGTGATGGCCTGCGCCACGATCTGCCCCGAGGGGGCGACGATGGAGGAGGCGCCGATCATCTCGCAGCCTTCTTCCACGCCGCATTTGGCGGTGCCGATGACCCACGTGCCGTTCTGATAGGCGCCGGCCTGCATGGAGAGCTGGTTGTGGAACTCGGACAGCCGGTCGTGCTCGGGGGCGGGCGGGTTGTGGCGCGGCGTGTTGTAGCCGAGCAGCACCATCTCCACGCCTTGCAGGCCCATCACGCGATAGGTCTCGGGCCAGCGGCGATCGTTGCAGATGGCCATGCCCATCACCCCGCCCATGGTGCGCACCACGGGCCAGTTGAGGTTGCCGATCTCGAAATAGCGCTTCTCCAGATGCTGGAAGGCGCGCCACGGCTCGTCCTCGGCATGGCCGGGCAGATGGATCTTGCGGTATTTCAGGACGATCTTGCCGTCCTTGTCTACGAGGATGGACGTATTGAAGCGGCGCAGGCGGCCGTCTTCCTCCACCAGTTCCGCATAGCCGAAGCAGAAACCGATCTTCAGCGCGCGGGCGAGATCGAACAGCGGCTGGGTGTCGGCCGAGGGCATCTGCGCCTCGAAGAAGGCGTCCACCTGCGCCTGATCTTCCATGTACCAGCGCGGGAAGAAGGTGGTGAGCGCCAGCTCAGGAAACACGACGAGGTCGCATCCCTGCTCGCCGGCCTGCGTGAGGAGGGCGCACATGCGCTTGATGACCGCCGGGCGGCCGTCCACGCGCTGGATGGGGCCGAGCTGGGCCGCCGCAACCGTCAGGATGCGTGACACGGGCTTGTCCCAGAGAGTGATGCCAACCGCATACGCCGTACCTCCGTCAAGGAGGCTCCCGACTGGAGCCGGGATGGAGGTCAGCAAGTCCCGTGCCAAAATTCCGTTTGTGTGCCGATGGTATTCCAGATGAGCAGCAAGCTATTTATCGACGGTACCGGACCGCCGTTGCGCGCGATTTTGATGCATTCCAGACGGGCAGATGACCATAAACGGGGCGGTTGCCGGGTTTAGGTGGGGGCCGTGCCGATTGGGCAAGGCGCCTGCGGCATCACGGATTGGCGGACTGCGCGCTCACGCACTCCGCTTGAGCGATGCCTGCGCCACGAGGGCTTCCAGATTGGCGGCCAGCAGCTCCGCGCTGTCGCGGAAGGCGGGGAGCTTCGGGGCCACCTCGGCGGCAAGGCCCGCCGCGCGCTCCGCGCCCAGCGCCGTTTCCAGGCTTGCCCTGTATTCGGGGATGAGGCCCCAGTCGGCGACCGTCGAGGGCGTGATCTCCATGTGATACTGGAAGCCCCACGCCTGCCGTCCGATCCGCATGGCCTGTATGGGGCAGGCGGCATTGGCCGCGAGCACCACACCGCCCTCCGGCAGGCGGCTGACTTCCGCGCCGTGCCATTGCAGCGTCTCCACCATGGCCGGGAAGCCGGCCAGCAGGGGATCGGCGTGGCCCGCGTCGGTCAGTTCGATGGTGGCGAGGCCCACTTCCGGCCGCTGCATCAGCTCCACCGTGCCGCCGAGCGCATCCGCCAGCAGCTGGTGGCCGAGGCAGATGCCGAGGTAGGGGCGGTTCAGCTCGCGCACCCAGCGCCGGATGGCGGCCTTCTCGGGGATCAGCCAGGGGTGCTGTTCCTCCTGCCACACGTCCATGGGGCCGCCCATGACGGCCAGCAGGTCGAAGCCTTCCAGCGGCGGGATCGGTTCGCCGGCATCCAGTTCCACGGGCAGCCACTGGTGGCCGCTGGCATCCCAGAGATCACGGAAGACGCCGGGATGTTCGACGTCGAGATGCTGGAAGACCAGAATGCGCATGATGCCCTCGGCTCGTGAATCGGCAGGCGGCCGAAGTCTCGCCGAAAGTCTCGCCGATGGGAATTGCCGACGGCGGATTCAGAACGTGATCTTCACCGAAGCTGCGCTGCGCTTTGCCTCACCATGGAACACGGCTTCGATATTGTTGCCGTCCGGATCCACCAGGAAGGCGGCGTAATAGCCGGGGTGGTAGGGCCGTTCGCCGGGCGCGCCATTGTCCCGGCCGCCGGCAGCAAGGCCCGCCGCGTGGAAGGCCTCCACCATCGCCCGATCCGCCGCCTGAAAGGCGAGGTGGTGGCGGCCGGTGAGCTGGCCCTGCGCCGCCTCGCTGTCGGCTGAGGAGATGAACAGCTCGTCCGCCCAGAAATAGGTGTCGCCGCTGCCGCCGATGGGGATGCCCAGCACGCCGAACACTGCCTCGTAGAAGCGGCGGCTGGCGGGCAGGTCGGCCACCACCAGCTGGAGATGGTCGATGAGGCGTCCGCGATGAAGTTCGCTGGCTTCCATGTCTGTCTCCTTGGGGCCTGCCGGCCGCAGCGGCGGGGCAGGGGATTCGGTGCAGGGATATGGGGTCGAAGGGCCCCCTGTCTCAACCCGATACCCATGGCGCGCGTTCCGTGCGGGCTACCGCGTGAAGGCGTGCCGAATGGCAGGGTTTTACCCCCTGCCAAGCTTGCTTTTTCGCATGCGCTCGCGCACGAATGGTCAGCAACATTTCAGCGCCGGCGCCGATCGTACATGAGTCAAAACGCCCCGACGTTCCGCCACACCGATCCCGATCAGCTCGACCTCATGGTGCGGGTCGCCTCTCCCATGGGGTGGCTGGTGCTGGCCGTGTTCCTGTGCGCGGTGTTCAGCGGCCTTGCGTGGTCGGTGCTGGCCTCGGCGCCGCTCAAGGTGGCGGGCAATGGCGTGCTGCAGGGCAGCGGCGGCGTCATCGTGGTGTCGGCCCCCGCCACCGCGCCGGTGGCCGGCGTGGCGGTGAAGGTGGGCGACACCGTGCAGGCGGGCGCCGTGGTCGCCACCCTCATAGATCCGGTGCTGGATGCGCGGGCCGATACGCTGCGTGCGCGCCTCGCCCAGTTGCAGGCCGATCAGGCCAAGCTCGTCGCCTTCCAGGCCCGGGAGCGCGAGGTGCGCACCCGCGCCGACGCGCAGCGCCGCGAAGGACTGGAGCGCACCGCCCAGCAGGCCCGCGAGCGCGAGGCCAATCTCGGGCAGGTGCTGCTGAACCAGCGCGATCTTCTGGGACGGGGCCTTGCCACCCGCGACCGGGTGCTGCTCACCGAGAACGACCGAGAACTGGCCCGTCGCGACGTGGCCGATGCGCTCAATGCGATCAACGCCCTCGCCGTGGAAGCCGATGAGCGGGCGATCAAGGCCGAGCGCGAGGCGCTGGAGGCCGAGGCGAAGGTCAACCAGTCCCGGCAGGAGCTGGCCGAGGTGGAAGCCGAGCGCGATGCCCGCATGCTGGTGCGCGCGCCAGCCGCCGGCCGGGTGATCGAACTGGCGGTCTCGCCCGGCGACCGGGTGAGCGCGGGCGGCGGCCTGATGCGCCTCGTGCCCGATGGCCGCACGGCGCAGGACGATCTGGTGGGCATCCTCTATGTCTCGCCCGCCGACGGCAAGCGCGTGCGGCCCGGCATGGCGGTGCAGGTGGTGCCCTCCACCGCGCGGGTGGAGCGGGACGGCTTCATCTATGCCACCGTCATGCAGGTGTCCGAGACCCCGGCCACACGCGAGGCGGTGTTGCAGACCATCCGCAACGATGCCTTCGTCACCAGCTTGATGAACAACGGTGCGCCTTTCGAGGTGCGCCTTGCGCTGAAGCGCGATCCGGCCTCGGTGAGCGGCTATGACTGGTCCTCGGCGCTGGGCGACACGCGGCCGGTGGAAGCGGGCACGGTGATCAAGGGCAGCGTGGTGGTGGAGCGGGTGCGCATCCTCGCCCTCGTGCTGCCCGCCTTCGACAATCTGATGCACAGCCTCGGGCTGGATCCGTGAACCAGCAGACGTCCATCGAGGCCAAGGGAAGCACGCGCAAGGGCGGCCTGAAGCACACCCCAACCGTGTTCCAGATGGAGGCGGTGGAGTGCGGCGCCGCCGCGCTGGCCATGGTGCTGGCCCATCACGGTTTGTGGGTGCCGCTGCCGGAACTGCGCGAGGTCTGCGGCGTGTCGCGTGACGGCAGCCGCGCTTCCAATCTGGTGCGCGCCGCCCGGCGCTACGGCTTCACCGCGCAGGGCTTCCGCTGCGAGCCGAAGCATCTGGAAGACACGGTGCTGCCGGCCATCGTCTTCATCAACATGAACCACTACGCCGTGCTCGAAGGCGTGCGCGGCAGGAAGGTCTATCTCAACGATCCCGCCGCCGGCCGCCGGGTGCTGACTGCGGAGGAGTTCGACGCCATCTTCTCCGGCATCGTGCTGACCTTCGAGCCCGGCCCGGAGTTCCGGCCCGGCGGCATCAAGCCGGATACGTGGCGCGACCTCACCCGCCTCATGGAGGGCGCGCGCGGTGCCTTCGCGCTGGCGATGTTCGCCGGCCTCGCGCTTATCCTGCCGGGGCTGGTGGTGCCGGCGGCAACGCAGGTCTTCGTCGATTATTATCTGGTGGAAGGGCAGACCGACTGGGCCTGGCCGCTGATCGGCGTGATGCTCGCGACCGCGGTGATCCAGTGGGGCCTCACCGCGCTCCAGACCACCGTTCTGGTGCGGCTTGAGACGCGCATCGCCATTCTGGCGGCCGGGCGCATGGTGTGGCGCATGCTGCGCCTGCCGGTGCGCTTCTTCAGTCAGCGCCACGCCGGCACCATGGCGAGCCGGGTGACGCTGGCGCGGCAGCTGGGCATGCATGCGGGCACGCAATCGCTGGGGGCGGTGCTGGCAGCGGGAAGCTGCGTCTTCTTCGCTGCCATCATGTGCCTCTACAGCGTGCTGCTGGCGGCCATCACCATCGGCGCCGCAGCGCTTATGCTGGGGCTGTTCGCCCTCGTGCAGGGGCGGCTTGAGGAGCGGGCGCGCAAGGTGGGCATCACCGCCGTGAAGACCCACGGCCGTGCCATCCAGGGCATCAACATGGTGGAGACGCTGAAGGCCAGCGGCGCCGACGATGCCTTCTTCGCCCAATGGTCCGGCTATCTCGCGCTGCTGGTGCGCGAGCGGCAGGCGGCCGGGCGCATCGAGGCGCTGCTCGGCGCGCTGCCCGACAGCCTCATGCTGGCCAATCGCGGCGTCGTGCTGGCTGTGTCCGCCTGGCTGGTGATGCAGGGCCGCATGTCGGTGGGCGAACTGGCCGCCTTCCAGACGCTGATCGGCGTCTTCTCGGGCCAGCTTTCGGCCTTCGTATTGCAGGTCACGGCGCTGAAGCAGGTGCGCGGCGCGCTCGACCAGATGACCGACGTGGCCACCACCGACATGGCCTGGGAATTCGAGACCGCTCCCTCCGGCGCCACCGTGGCCGCCACCCCGGCCAGCGCCACGGGCCGGGTGCGCAAGCTCTCGGGGCGTGCGGGCACGGACAAACTGGACTTCGGCTACAACCCGCAGAGCGAGCCGGTGGTCAAAGCCTTCGATCTCGACCTGATGCCGGGCGCGCGCATCGCGCTGGTTGGGGCCTCGGGTTCTGGAAAATCCACCATCGGCCGCCTCGTGGCGGGCCTGTTCGATCCCATCGGCGGGCAGGTGCTGCTGGACGGCCAGCCGATCCGCGATGTGCCGCGCGAGGTGATGCGCAATTCCCTCGCCGTGGTGGATCAGGACATCCTGCTGTTCGACGGCACGGTGCGTGACAACATCACGCTCTGGGACGAGTCCATGCCGGAGAGCCGCATCGTGCGGGCCTGCAAGGACGCCATGATCCATGACGACATCGTTGCCCGCGTGGGCGGCTATGCCGGGCGGGTGGAGGAGGGCGGGCGCAACTGGTCCGGCGGTCAGCGCCAGCGCCTCGAAATCGCCCGTGCGCTGGTGGCGGAGCCGAGCCTGCTTGTGCTGGACGAGGCCACCAGCGCGCTCGACCCCGCCGTCGAGAAGGCGCTGATGGACAACATCCGCCGG
The DNA here is from genome assembly GCF_014635325.1 of Azorhizobium oxalatiphilum. Lineage (GTDB taxonomy): Bacteria > Pseudomonadota > Alphaproteobacteria > Rhizobiales > Xanthobacteraceae > Azorhizobium > Azorhizobium oxalatiphilum. The sequence continues at coordinate 1,825,730 of NZ_BMCT01000001.1, forward strand.
CGCGGCTGCACCTGCCTCATCATCGCCCACCGCCTCTCCACCATCCGGGACTGCGACGAGATCATCGTCATGGAGGCGGGAAAGGTGATCGAGCGCGGGCGACATGAGGAACTGATGGCGCTCGCCGGTACCTATCGCGGGCTGGTGGAATCATGAGCGCTCCCGTCTCCGCATCGGATGCGCCGCTGCTTGTCACCGGCTCCCACCCGCTGAAGCTGGATGATCCGGCGCTCTGCTATCGCGTGCTCTCGGGCGATGTGCAGGTCTTCCTCGTGGAAGTGCTGGACGACGGCCGCGCGGGTACCCGCCAGCATCTGTTTGAGGCCGGCCCGGGCGATCTGCTGTTCGGGCTCGACACGCAGACGAGCTTTCCGCCGGTGATGTTCCTCGCGGCGGGCACCCCGGACACGCAGGTGGTGGCGGTGCCGCGCCCGGACTTCTCCTCCTCGGGCGATGTGGAAGGCGTGCCGGCTCTGGAGGCGGTGGACCGCTGGCTCGTCGCCATGTCCCGCGCCATCGCGCGGCAGATCGTGCCCCGTCCGCGCCTCGATCTGCCGCTGGCGAGCGGCGAGAGCGTGACGTTGGCCCACGAAGCCAAGGTGACGGCGGCCCATGGGGTGGCATGGTGTGCCACCTCGGCGGACGGCCTGTTCGTGGATCTGGAGCATGCGGGCGCGGATGGCCTGCCGGTGCCCCTGACGCCGGACAGCTGGCTGTCGCTTCCCGCCGACGTGACGGCGGACGCGAGCGCCACCGCCGACCTTGCGGCTTCGGGTATGCTCTCCGCCGCCCTCGACCGCTTCCACGCCATCGCCATCGACGTTCTGCCCATGGCTTTGCGCCTGACGGCGGTGGACGAGCTGAACCGCCTGCGTGAGCGCGGCGCGCGCAACCGCCGGGCCAGCGATCTCGCCTTCGGCAGTCTTGGCGCCGTGCTCGGCAGCAGCGCGCCGCGCGGAACGCCGCCCACCTCCGACCAGCCGCTGGTGCTGGCGCTGGCCCATCTCGGGCTGGATATCGGCTTCGAGGTGCGCCTGCCCACCCGGCGGGCGGACCATGAGCGCCCCTTCGATCTCGACACGCTGACCCGTCTCAGCCGCGTGCGCACCCGCCGCGTGCGGCTGGAGCCGGGCTGGTGGAAGACCGATTCCGGCCCCTTCCTGCTGCTCCGCGCCGCCCCGCTGACCCCGCTCGCCCTCATCTATCGGGGGCGGCAGGGCTATGCGGTGTTCGACCCGGCCGAGCGCGTGGAGCGCCGCCTTGCGCCCGAGGAGGCCGCAGGGCTGGCGGGCGATGCGGTGGCCCTCTATGCGGCTTTGCCCGACCGCGCGCTGACGCTGAAGGACATCGGCCTGCGCGTGCTCAAGGCCCGCGCCCGCGACATCGCCGCCATGGGCGGCGGCACGCTGCTGGCCGGCGTGCTCGCCATGGGCGTGCCGGTGGCCATGAGCTATCTGCTCGAATCCGTCATTCCCGACAACAATCTGCTGAAGGTGGCGCAGGTGGCGCTGGCGCTGGTGGTGCTGGCGGCCATGACGCTGCTGCTGCGCCTCTCGCTCCAGCTCACCATGCTGCGCATCGAGGGGCTGGAGGGCAGCCGCCTGCAGGCGGCGGTGATGGACCGCATGCTACGCCTGCCCACCAGTTTCTTCCGGGGCTTCACCACCGGTGATCTCGGCACGCGCGTGATGGCCGTGGCGCGGCTGGAGCAGGCGCTCACCGCCTCCATGGTCAGCAGCATCACAACGGGCGCCATCGCTCTGGTGTCCTATGCCGTCATGCTCGCCTACAGCTGGCGGCTGGGGCTGGTGGCCATTGCGCTCACCATTCTGCTGGCGGGGCTGACGCTGGCGCTGGGCCTGCTCAGCGTGCGCCATGAGCGCACCGCCATCGGGGCCGAGGCGCGCATGTCCGGCCTGACGCTGGAACTGGCGGCGGGCATCACCAAGCTGCGCCTCGCCGCTGCCGAGGACCGGGCCTTCTTCCGCTGGGCACGGCTCTATGCCACCACCAGCCGGGCGCAATATGAGGCCGACCGTGCGCAAGGGCTGCTCACCACGCTGAGCACCGGCTTTCCGCTGTTCGCGCTCACCGTCCTGTTCGCCGTCTGCGTCTATGGCGATCTGGCCGATGGCATCGGGCTCGGCCTGCTGGTGGCCTTCGTCACCGCCTTCTCGTCGGCGCTGGAGGGCCTGCGGACTCTGGCGGCGACGGCGGTGCAGATGGCCACCCTCGGCCCCATCGTGGAGCATGCCCGGCCCATTCTGGAGACTCTGCCGGAAGCGGATGCGGAAAAGTCCGATCCCGGCGAGCTGTCGGGGGCAATCGAGCTGTCGCGCGTCACCTTCCAGTATCAGCCGGACGCGCCGCGCATCTTCTCCGATCTCACCATTTCCATCCGGCCGGGCGAGTTCGTGGCCTTCGTCGGCCCCTCGGGCACGGGCAAGTCCACGCTGTTCCGCCTGCTGCTGGGTTTCGAGAAGCCGGCCTCGGGCGTGGTGCTCTATGACGGCGTGGACCTTGCCGGGCTCGACGTGCAGGCGGTGCGCCGCCAGTGCGGCGTGGTGCTCCAGAACGGCAAGCTGATGCCGGGCTCGCTGATGGAGAACATCCTCGGCAGCGCCCCGCAACTGGGCGAGGCGGCGGCCTGGGAGGCCGCCGGGCAGGTGGCGCTGGAGGAGGATATCCGCCGCATGCCCATGGGCATGCACACGGTGGTGACGGACGGCGGCTCGAACCTCTCCGGCGGGCAGGTGCAGCGGCTGCTGCTGGCCCGCGCACTGGTGGGCAAGCCGCGCATCATGATGCTGGACGAGGCCACCAGCGCCCTCGACAACCGCACGCAGGCGGCGGTGACTTCGAGCCTCAACCGCATCGCCGGCACCCGGCTCGTGATCGCCCACCGCCTGAGCACGGTGGAGCGGGCGGATCGCATCATCGTGCTCAACAACGGGCAGGTGGCGGAAGAGGGCAGCTATGACGCGCTGATGGCACGCAACGGCTTCTTCACCGCCTTCGCCCGCCGCCAGTTGGCCGAGTGAACTGCGCCGGCGCTCATCTGCGGGTGAGCCGGACGGCGGGTGCAAGCAGGCGGACGTTGCGGGGACGGGCCGGGGCGGTGTCTACTCAGGCGGCCCGGCGAGACGGGCAGGAGAGCTGTCCATGGCGTTCGAGTGCACCGTTCCCGCCGTTCCGACCGTACTGCATGATGACGATGCGTCCCGCATCACCCGCTGGGATTTCGCGCCCGGCGCCGTGACCGGCTGGCACAGCCATGGCTGGCCCTATTTCGTGGTGATGATCACCGACGGCATCATGCGCGTGCACAACGGCACCAGCGTGAGCGACACGGTGCGCAAGGCGGGCGACAGCTACCGGCGCCCCGAGGGCGTGGAGCATGACGTGATGAACGCCTCCGACGCGCCCATGGCCTTCGTGGAAATCGAGATCAAGAAGCCGGATGCGCTCTGACTTCGCCTGAGGGCTGTCAGGTCTTCAGCACCTTGCGCAGCGAAGCCTCGATCTGGCCGCCGCAATAGGTTTCGCCGAAGCGCGCCTTGCTGTCCGCGAACTGCGCCGCCAGCGCGGGCAGTGCGCTCACCCGCCGGGCGAGGGCGGCGGTGTGCGGCGCGGCCTCTTCCAGAAGAGGTGCGATGGGCGGCAGGCGGTCGGTCATGGTGGACCACAGCGTGGCAGTCACGATGTCCGCGATCCCCGGCTTGCGGCCGCCCAGCAGGAAGCCCTTGTTCGCCTTGAGCCCATGGCGGCGGCCGGTGTCTTCCCACAAGCCCATCCAGTGCTGCAGGCGGGGAATGAAATCCTGCCAGGATTTTTCCGTCCACATCTGCCGTCCGCCATCCAGCGTGAGCTCGTCGATCACGTCGTTGGCGTCGTTGACCACTTTCAGGCTCATGGCGCGCAGGGCGGACGAGCGGGGCAACAGGCGCAGTGTCTCGCCGAGATAGAGGACGATGGCCGGCATCTGGGCGAGGGCGACGTCACGGCTCCTGTCCACCAGCACCGGCGGGCCGGTGAAGGGCACGGGCTGGCGCGCCGTGGCCCCGCTCATGAGATCGGAAATCGCGTCGGCATCGGGCTCGTCCCAGGTCTTGCCGGCAAAGGCCAGCAGCGCGCGCACGAACTCGCCGCGAAAGGGGACCGGCCAGTAATAGAGCGTGTAGTCCGCCATGCGCCTCTCCTGCGAAAGCCGCTCCCGCTCCCCCGCTCGGGCCGGGCCGGGCCGAGCCGAGCCGGGGAGAGGGCGCCGTGGGGCCGTCGGGCTCAGTGCTTGTCGGTTTCTTCCGCCTCCCGGGCCTCGCGCAGCGCGCGCAGGCGCGCGGTTTTTGCCGCGACGGCATCGGTTTCCTGCCGATAGCGCACCATGGCCGCGTCAACGGCTTCCTCGATGGTGCGGCGCTTCTGGGCGGCGGGCGACAGGGGCGCCATCTTCGTCATTGGCTTCCTTTCCGGGCGCAGCGCGAACGGCGCACCCATTTGGTCAACAGAAGCTTAACGTTGGAGGGCGGGTTCTGTTCCGTAAAAGAATCTGCGCCGTGGCGGCGCGCTTGTCGGTTGCGGGCAGGAACAAGGGAGAAAGAGCCAGCGTTAAAGCCAAGATTACAGGCCACAACTGGGAGATAAGACCATGGGCCTTCTCGTTCTCCTGATCGTCCTCATTCTGCTCTTTGGCGGCGGCGGCATGTTCTATGGCGGCGGACGCTACCGGAACCACGGGTTCGGGCTGGGCGGAATCCTGGTGATCCTGCTCATCGTCCTGCTGCTCACGGGCGGCATCGGCCACGGCCCGGTGCTTTAAAGCCATATGGCAGCGCTATTCCCGGCGCGTCCTCCCAATGGGGGATGCGTCGGGCCGGACTGCCAGGACGAGGCTCAGACCTCGACGCGCCGCTTGCGGGATTTCTCGCGGGCGGTTTCGGCGCGTTCGGCCTCAGCCTTCTCGCGGGCTTCGCGCAGGGCTTTCAGGCGCTCGATCTTGGCATGGGCGGCCTCGGCGTCGCGCTCCAGCGTGGAGACGGCGGGGGCAGCCGGAGCGCCGCCGAACACGGCTTCGGCGCGGGCCTTCAGGTCCTTCGGGTCGGCCAAGGGAGAAGCTCCGTAACGGGAAGATTATGCAATGCCCTGCGGTTAGCAGAGTCGCTGGTGTCTGGAAACCGGAGGTTGCCGGCGCGCGGGACCTGCGGGGTAACTTAAGGTTCCGCGACCTCCGGGGAGGCCGCACGGATGGTGGAAAAGATGTGCCGGATGGTCTGGTTTTCCGCCGCGCTGAGTGCGCCGTCGCTTTTCACCATATCCATCAGCAGCGGCAGGATGACGGCCAGTTCCCTGCCATCCTCCGCCAGCCGCTTCGACGCGGTGGTGGCCCCGTTCTGGCTGCCCTTCAGGGTCATAGCGGCATTGCGCAGGGCATCCAGCAGCACCTCATCCCGCGTCAGACCGAACGCGGCCAGCAGAGAGTGCGCATGGGCATCGAGGGCCTGCCGCTGGACGTCCTCCGGCACCTGCGCCCGCACGCCCACGAAGCGGATCAGCATATGGGCGTCCCGCGCCGCCGCGACCAACTCCCCGAGCGAGCGGGGCACGAAAGACGGGGCGATCGGTATGGACGAGCCTGTGCCCGGCCGAGCGGGCTTCTTCACCGTCCGGCGCGGATAGGGGCGCGGTGGGGCCGGCGGGGCAGACTTGAGATTGGTCGGGCGCGGCCAGGTCTCCGGCCAGTCCGGGATCGTGACCTTGTGCATGCGGAAATAGAGCTGCGCCGTCAGATAGGCGTCCTGGAAGGCGTCATGTTGCGCATCCTGCGTCCCCAGCTTGAAGCGGGTGAGGCAGGCGGACAGTTTGGCGGACGATCCCGGCCAGCGCGAGCGGGCTTCGGTCATGGTGCAGAAAGACGGCTTGTCGAGCGGCGTGCGCTCGGCCTTGCGCAATTCCCGCTCCACATAGCGCAGATCGAAGGCGGCATTGTGCATGACGAGACAGTCGGCCCACTGTAGCCATGCCTTCACTTCGTCGGCCTCGTCGGCGAACAGAGGCTGGAAGCGCAGCAGCCAGTCATCCAGCCCATGGACCTGAAACGCGCCGGGATCGCTGTCCTTGCGCGGGTCATAGATGCGGTAGATGTGGCCCGCATACGTGCCGTGATCGAACCGGATCGCGGCCAGAGCCACCATCTTGTCATAGGGCTGGATGCCGGTGGTCTCGGTGTCGAGCACGATGATGCGCCGGTTCGGCATGTCCGTTCCCCCTCAGGACGGAGCAAGGATGTGGCGGCAGGCCGCAGACTGTCCAGTCGCGGGAGGCGGCTCTTAAGGTCGCAGGGTAGGCGACGGAAGAGCCAGAGCCCGGACTTGCGTTCCGGGCATGCGTCGATCCAGCGATGTGGCGGAAAGGAAATGGTACAGCTGAGTGGGTTCGAACCACCGACCTCCGGTGCCACAAACCGGCGCTCTAACCAACTGAGCTACAGCTGCAAAGGCCTTCCGGCGCGACGCACCGGAGACAGTGCGGAACCTACTTGCAGGCTTTTCGTATTGCAAGAGGGCCGGTGCCTGTTTCTGCGTGGCAGAGGGGGTGTCGTCCACAGGAAGGGATGAAGTCCCTGAAGAACAAGGCAAATCCCGCACCCGGACGAGATCCGGGTGCGGGGGAATGGCATCAGGCCGGCGGCGGTTCGGCCACTTCCGGGGCGGGCTGGTAGATCTGCCCGCCGCTGGCGCGGAACTTTTCCGCCATCTGGGTCATGCCGGCTTCCGCAATATCGCCGGCCTCGATCTTCAGCTCCTGGCTGATCTTCATGGAGCAGAATTTCGGGCCGCACATGGAGCAGAAGTGCGCCACCTTGGCGCCTTCCGCCGGCAGGGTCTCGTCATGGAAGGCTTCCGCCGTCTCCGGATCCAGCGAGAGCGCGAACTGGTCGCGCCAGCGGAAGGAGAATCGGGCGCGGGAGAGCGCATCGTCGCGGATGCGCGCCGCCGGATGCCCCTTGGCGAGATCGGCCGCGTGGGCGGCGATCTTGTAGGAGATCACGCCGGTCTTCACGTCGTCCCGGTTGGGCAGACCCAGATGCTCCTTCGGCGTCACGTAGCAGAGCATGGCGGTGCCGAACCAGCCGATCATCGCCGCGCCGATGGCGGAGGAGATGTGATCGTAGCCGGGCGAGATGTCCGTCACCAGCGGGCCGAGCGTGTAGAAGGGCGCCTCGTGGCAGACCTTGAGCTGCTTCTCCACATTCTCGCGGATGAGGTGCAGCGGCACGTGGCCGGGGCCCTCGATCATCACCTGCACGTCGTGCTTCCAGGCGATCTCGGTGAGTTCGCCCAAAGTCTCCAGCTCGGCGAACTGGGCGGCGTCATTGGCATCCGCGATGGAGCCGGGGCGCAGGCCGTCGCCCAGCGAGAAGGCCACGTCATACTTGGCGAGGATCTCGCAAAGCTCCTCGAAATGCTCGTAGAGGAAGCTCTCCTTGTGGTGGGCGAGGCACCACTTGGCCATGATGGAGCCACCGCGCGAGACGATGCCGGTGACGCGATTGGCGGTGAGCGGGATGTAGGGCAGGCGCACGCCCGCGTGCACGGTGATGTAGTCCACGCCCTGCTCGGCCTGCTCGATCACCGTGTCGCGGAAGATCTCCCAGTTGAGGTCTTCCACCACGCCGTTGACCTTCTCCAGCGCCTGATAGATCGGCACCGTGCCGATGGGCACCGGCGAATTGCGGATGATCCATTCGCGGATGGTGTGGATGTTCTTGCCGGTGGACAGGTCCATCACCGTGTCGCCGCCCCAGCGGATCGACCACACCAGCTTGTCCACTTCCTCGGCCACGCCCGAGGTCACGGCCGAATTGCCGATATTGGCGTTGATCTTGACCAGGAAATTGCGACCGATGGCCATGGGCTCGGTCTCGGGATGGTTGATGTTGGACGGGATGATGGCCCGCCCGCGCGCCACTTCCTCGCGCACGAATTCCGCCGTGATGTCGGTGGGAATCGCCGCGCCGAGGCCCATGGCCTTGTGGTTGGGATGCGCGCCGCCATTGGCGCGGGCGAGATTCTCGCGCGCGGCCACATATTCCATTTCCGGCGTGATGATGCCGGCGCGGGCGTAGGCCATCTGGGTCGGGCGCTGGCCGGCCTTGGCGCGCAGCGGCTTGCGGCCGGTGCGGTCGAAGGTCGGCAGGTGCGTGACCTGACCGGGCTTGAGGCCATCATCCTCGGGCTTCTGCGCCCGGCCCTCGATCTCCTCCACGTCGCCGCGCGCGCGGATCCAGTCCCGGCGCAGTTCGGCAAGGCCCTTGGTGAGGTCGATGACCGCATTGGGGTCGGTATAGGGGCCGGAGGTGTCATAGACGCGCACCGGCTTCTCTGACGGATCGGACAGGCCGATCTCGCGCATGGCCACCATCACGTCCGATCGCTCGGCGGGGATGAACACCTTCTTGGAATGGGGCAGGGGGCCTGTCGTCACCTTCAGGGCGGAGGTGGAGGCTTCGTCGAGCATACGGATCTCCTTCAAGCTCGCGCTTCAAATGAGATCCGGGATGAGCTTCAGGAGCAGGTTTGCCGGACGGACGCGTCCCGGAATGCGGGATACGAGGGGGCGCCAGGCTGATTCCGATCCCTTCGCCGGCATGACCCGGATCAGGTTCGAAGGGTCATCGTGGCGCCGGGTGCCGTAACGGCCGGACCGGAAGACGATATCTCAGCCCCCTCGCGGGGCCCCCCTTGGAATGACGCCAGACTGTGGGTTCATTGCGAGGGTGTCAATCTTGCGCTGCAACATGGTGACGGACGGGGCCGTGGGAGAACGAAGCGGACGTGTCTCGCAGGCGCGCGAACGCCCTCTCCCGCTTGCGGGGGAGGGTTGGGGAGGGGGCGCGCCGCAGGCGCGGACGCGGGCTGGCCGGGCGGGTCGTCTTTAGGTTGGGTGGGCGCGTGAGGTGGCCTTGTTGACCGGCGATTCACCCGGCCGTGCCCCCTCCCTAGCCCTCTCCCGTTTGCAGGAGAGGGGACATGTTGTGCGGAGGGAGAGGGGCTGCGTGCCCGGCGGAGCGCCCCGCCTTCACAGCGCCCCGAGCGCCCGCCAGAGCGGGATGCGGATGCGCAGGCACCAGTCCACGCTCTCGGCCACGATCTCGCGCTGGCCCTCCACGCTGCTGATCACCTGCCCATCCCGCGCCAGCGGCGTGCCGCTGGCAAGCAGGCGCTTCAGGATGTGGTCGGTCAGAGCCTCCCGCTCGGCCTCGACGCCGATGGAGACAGCATGGAACACCGCGCCCTCCATGGTGGTGAGGTTGAGGCCGGAGCCCGCGAAGGGGGCGGCGATGGAGGCGGTGGCGGCACGCTGCTCGGCCACATCCTGCGTCAGCACGCGGTTGAGGCGGGCGGCGGCCGGGCTTTCGGCCTTCGCGGCCGGCGGTACGGGCAAAGCCTGCCCCGAGCCCACCAGCACGCCGGCGATCTCCACCATGGAGGGCGCGCCGGCCTTGCCCGCCAGCTCGGGCAGACGCACCAGCTCGCCCAGAGTGTGCGGGCCGGTGGCGAGGGCGGCGATGACCGGGCGGTAGAAGTGCTCCGGCAGCTGGGCCTTGCCGGCGGGCACATCGAGTTCTGTGCGGGCCTCGTGCGGCGGGATGGTCAGCGCGAGGCCGAACTCGGCGAGGCGGGCGTCGCGCAGGCTGTCCGCCATGCGGCGTGGACCGCGCACATAGAGGTCGCGGCGGAACGGGCGGCTGACCAGATAGTCCTTCAGCGTCTCGCGCAGACTGCCGGGCGGCACTTCCTCCAGCAGCTTGCGCTGCTCGGGCTTCAGCGAGAGATCGGGGAAATTATCGATCAGCGAGGCCGAGCCCACATAGCCCAGCTTGGCGTCCGCCAGCTCCGCTGCCGTATCCATGTGATACTGCGGGTGCCAGTTGGCGTTGAGATATTCATGGGCGAGATAGATGGAGCGGTCCTGCGTGCCGCCGGTCTTGTCGGCGCCCTTGCGCAACTGCTCGATCAGCCCGGCATTGCCGAGCACGCCGGAACCGGCCGCCTGAAACCGCTCGATGAAATCGAGGCCCTTCAGGATCTTGATGTCGCTGCGCTCATGGCCGAGGCGGGAATGCTCCAGCAGCAGACGCTGCATGGGCAGCAGCGCCGTCCAGCCGGGCATGGCGTTGTAGGTGACGGACACCGCGCCGCCGGGCTTCGTCTTCGCGCCGAGGAATTGCGTGATGCGGGCCCGATCCGCCGGGCTGATCCACGACCAGACGCCGTGCAGCGACACCATGTCGAAGTCCGGCAGATCGGTGCGGGTCAGCATGTCCTCGAAGCTGAGTTCGAGGAAGCGGATGTTCTTCACCCCCGCCTCATCAGCCATGGCCTGCGCGCGGGCGATGTGGGCGGGGTTGAAATCGGTGGCGACGATCTCGGCCTGCGGATTGGCGGCGGCGATCACCAGCGCGGTCACGCCCTGTCCGCAACCCAGCTCGCAATAGGTGAAGGCGCCGGTGCCGCGCGGCGGTTCGAAGCCGTTGATGAGGCAGCCGAGCATGAGATGCGTCGGCGCCTGCTCCACATAGAGGCCGGGCAGATATTCGATGTCGGCCACATAGCCGGAAGCCCAGTCGGTCATGGTGTCCCCGTTGAAAAAGCGAAAAGGAAGCGGGTTGGCGCCTCAGTCGAGGCTGCCGATGGAGAAGGTGGCGTCGTTGCGGTCCACCGGGCTCGGGGCGCTGAGCACCCAGGCGAGCTGGCCGAGCCGCGCGCCGCCGACATCATGCTCGCCCGTGGAGAGACGGGCGGCGGGTACGCTGGCGGCCTTGACCAGAACGTTGATATCGAAGGTGAATTCCAGCCCGCAGAAGAGCTGCACCAGATCGCGGATCAGCTCCGCGCGCGGCGCGCCGGGCAACAGGTCCAGCAGGTCCGCGCGATCCGCAGGCCCCACATGGATGCGGAAATGATGCTGCGCCACCCACGCCCGGCCGCCCAGCATGGCACTGGAATTCAGATGCGCGTGCTGGCCTTCCAGATGGTCGGCGCCGCCGAGGCGGGTCTGCTCGGCGGGCGGCACGTCCACCCACCCGCCGGTGAAAGGTTCCACCCGCACCGCCTGTCCCAGCTCGTTGCTGAGCAGGGTCTCAAGGGCCGCCAGAGAGCGGGTCTGGCTGGCGAACAGGCCGGCATTGTGCAGCACCAGATCGTCAGGGATCGCCAGCCGATTCTCCAGCTTCGGCGAACCGAGGCCGGTGAGGCTTTTGAGGCCGACGGTGAAGAAATCCGGATAATCGTGCCGGCTGCCCTCATGGGCGAGGGCGATGCGGTATTTCGCGCTGGCGCGGCAGAAGAGCGAGACAGCGCGATGGTTGAAGATGTCGATGAAGGCGCGCATGCCCTCGTCGCGCTGGCGCACACCCTCATTGGCGTGGGTCGTGTAGGCGTAGGGCAGTACGCCCAAGGGCCCGATGAGGCCGAAGGTGGAGACGGTCAACTCCACGGGCTCGCCCGGTGAGCGCTGGCGGGCGTGGGTGATGGCCGCGCCCGGATAACGCAGGTTCGTATCACTGACGAAACGCGCGCTGCCCGCTGCCCAGAAGCCGAAGTCCTCGCCCGCATCCCGCTCCGGCAGCTCGCTGGCGAGTTCGGCTTCTTCGGCGGACAGGTCCGGCCGGCCGCCGCGCCGGTTCAGGCGCGCGACGCTTTCCACCACGCGCACCGCCTGCGCGAGGTCGAAGCTGTGAGGCGCCCGCAGCAGGGCGTCGATCACAGGAGAGGGCGATATCCCGCGCGCGCCGGCCATGTCCTCAGAGATCCCGGTTGGCCCTTCACGGTCGCGGTGAGGCGGGTGAAGGAGTTGATGGATGCGTGCAGGCCGAAGAACTGGTCCAGCACCATGGCGAACAGAAACAGGCTGCTGCCGCTGAAATTGGCCGGGTTGAACTCGGCCACGAGGTCGATGCCCTGGCAGATGGCATCCCCCCACGCCACGTCGCCGGGGCGCTTGGGGGCGCGCGCCGTGCCGCGCCGGGCGGAGAGCGCCGTGATGCCCTCGATCATCAGCCGCGTCTCGGGCGAGCCGCGGAAGTCATAGAGCATCAGCGTTTCCTGCAACGCCTCAAGGCCGCCTTCGCCCACCAGCGAGAGGTGGTTCAGCATGAGGTGGGAGATGAGCCGCCAGTTGCGGGCATCTCCATCGGGAATGCGGATGGTGTGGGTGAGGGGCGAGATGCAGCTCACCTCGCCGATGGCCGCCGCCACCTGCACCGGGGTCAGCACCGGATGGCCACCGCCATAGGGCAGCTTGGCGGGCAGGTCGCGGTTGAGGCACAGCGTCTCGGCCGCCACCACGATGTCGGTGGAGGCGAAGGCGGGGTCGATCTCCGAGAAGGAGAGGAAGACTTCCGTGCCTGACAGCCGCCCTTCGGAGCGGCGCCGGGCGGTGGCCCAATAGCCCGCATGGTCCTGCGCCTGGCTGGGGCGGCGGGCATAGAAGGGCGAGATGGACTTGCGCTTGCCCTCGGCATCGGTGGCGATGACGGAGGTGAGCGAATGCACCTCCAGCGCCTCGGGCCGGCGGGCGTCGGGAATGACGCGATATTCCAGCCGGTTCTGGCCCACCAGCACCGGCTCGCTGCGCTGGCGGAACAGGTTCACGATGGGCGTGCAGCCGAGCGCGAAGAAATCCTTGGTGATGGCCCGCTCCAGCGCCGGGTCGGAGCGGTTGAAATAGAAGAAGACGGAGAGTTCCGTGCCGGCGGCGCCCAGCACCTTGGTGGACAGGTCCACGTCGAAATAGAGGAATTTGTCCGGGAAGATGAAGAATTCGGTGAGCGTGCGATAGGCCGGCTGCGACTGCGGCGCGTAAGGAAGGATCACCTCTTCCGGCCCGAAGCCCACAGGGCTGACCGCCTCCGGCTTCACGAACACCGGGTTGGGGTCGGCGGCATTGTCCGCGATGGCGATCGCCATGGTGTTGTTGAACAGCAGCTCATGCAGCGCATAGACGTGCGAGGGCTGGCCGCGCAGGAAGAAGCGCAGGCTCTCCGGTTGCAGGCTGGAGAAGGTGGTGTCCGGCGCGGTGCAGCGCAGGGTCAGCTTCAGGCAGGAGAAGGCGCCCGCCGTGCGCGCATTGGAGGGCGCCACGAGGGGGCGGCCCTTCAGCGAGGCATCGGCCACCGTGATGGGCCACAGCGTCACCGGATAGCGGGTGCGGAAGCGGCAGGTCTCGCCCTCCACCGGCTCGGAATCCAGCTCCGTATTGACCGGGATGGTCTGCGGCGTCGTCACCTCGGCCTTGGGCTTGAACTGCACCGTGGCCATGGAGGGAATGGGCGCCAGATAGTGCGGATAGAGGATGTCGAGCAGGGTGTTGACCAGCTCGGGGAATTCGTCGTCCAGCTTGTGGTTGATGCGGGCGTTCAGGAAGGCCACGCCCTCCGCGAGGCGGGCCACGTGCGGGTCGTCGATCCCGTCGCCGCTCATGCGCAGGTTGCCGGCGATCTTGGGATGCCGGGCCGCGAACTCCTTGGCCATCTGGCGCAGATAGAGCAGTTCGCGGTTGTAATAGGGGAGAAGGTGGTCGCTCACGTCGCCGCGCTCGCCAGCGAGATGGAATTGAGCACGGGATCTATCACGGTGTTGAAGATGATCGGCTCGGCCTCGTTCTCGATATAGATGTGCGCCTCGATGCGGATGCGCAGCGTGCGGTCCGACGGATCGGCATTGGGCACGGCGTAGATGCGCATGTCGGACAGGCGCGGCTCATAGGTCCGGATGGTCTTGCCGATATCCTCCACCACGGCGGACCGCTGCCCCTCGGTGGAGAGGTTGGCGGTGCACAGGTCCACGATGCCGTAGTTGAAGATGGAGGTGTCCAGCTCGCTCAGGCCCTGCGCCCAGCCGCGCACGCGATGGGGCGTGTTCAGCAGGTCCTGCAGGTCGGCGCGGATGCCGTCGCGGATGCGCGACACCCGCGTGCCGTCATGCTCGCGCAGGCGGTCCAGCAGAGAGAGGCTGACACCGGCGGGAGGGCTCATTTCGTGTCGAACTCCAGGCGGCGCAGCTGCAGCAGGGTCAGGCTCTCGTCGCCCACCAGGAAGGTGCGCAGGCCCTCGCCCAGCACGCATTCGGAGGCGACTTCGTCCCAATTGGTCTCGCGGCCCAGCAGCACGGCGTCGGCGACGGGGGCCTCGACGCGCTGCGGATAGATGGCGGGGATCGCCACCTCGCCCTGCGGGCCGCCGCGCACGCTGATCTGCGCCATGCGCCACGCCGTGTCGAGCATGCGCTTGGGGGCGTCGAACTCCAGCGCCTCCACCTGCTCCATGGGCACCCAGTAATATTTGCCCGTGGTGGTCATCACTTCGAGGATGCCGGCCAACAGATCGTCCAGATCGCGGAAATCGGAGAAGGCCACGTCGTCATGCTTGCCGGAGATCTGCGGGCGCAGATCCTCGGCGCGGGCGAGGCTGGCGCTGGCTTCCGCGCTCTGTCCGGCGCGCAGCTGGACGAGGGCTTCGAGCCGCAGGGTGACATGCTCCGGCGGGGTGGCGAGGAGTTCCGGCGCGCGGCCTTCGCGGAACACCTGCTTGCGGGCCATGCTGGCGCGCAGCAGCTGGCGCAGGCTGCCCACCTGAAGGGCGGTCTTGGGATCCTGCTGGGCGATGGCCTCGAACATGCGCTCGGCCCGCTCCAGATCGCCGGAGACGCACAGAAGCTCGGCCAGCTGGCTGCGCACGGCGATGTCCGTGGGCTTTTCCTTGACCTGCTGGTTCATGGCCGCGATGGCCCCGGCGAGGTTGCCTTCCTGGAACAGATGAAGCGGCGTGGCCGACATGGACTTGGTCCCCCGAATGATCAGATGGCAGGTCGCTGGTTCTGGAGCGCGATGTCCGTCACCAGTTTGAAGGTCGTGAAGATCTGGTCGAGCTGGAAATGCGGGCGCAGATGCATGACGCAGGCGAAATTGCCCGGCCGGCCGGGCACTTCCTTCACCTCCACGCTTGCCTCGCGCAAGGGGTAGCGGGCTTTCATCTCCATGCTCGCATCGTCATTGCCCAGACAATAGCCCAGCAGCCAGGTTTGCAGGTCGCGCTCACAGGCTTCCGCCGTGACATAGCTGCCGATGCGATCGCGCACCCGCACTTTCACATAATGGGCGAAGCGCGAAACGCAGAGGATGTAGCGCAGCATGGCCGAGATGCGCGCATTGGCGGCGGCCGAGGATGTGCGCTGGTCCGGCACGTTCTGGATCGAGGAGGAGGTGTAGAAGACGAGCCGCGACGTGCTCTTGCACACGTTGAGGCTGATGAGACCGAGCTGCCAGAGATCCTGCTCGATCTGGGTCGGGATCACCAGTTCCGAGGCGAAGCGCTCCACCGTTCCGGGGCTGTCGGTCTCGACGCTGGGCGCGGTGAGGCCGTCCACCACGCCATGGTCCAGCACGTCCCGCCGCCCGCCGCAGATGTCGGCGAACCAGCCGTGCAGGTCGAAGGCGCGGATCACCACCTCGCCGAAGGCATAGACCGCGCTGCCCCAGCACAGTTCGTGATGGGCAAGGCCGTGCAGATCCTCGCGATAGCGGAACTTCAGGCCCGGCACGCCATCCTGCCCATAGGGCGCGCGCATGAGCACGCGCGGCACCACGAGGCCGAGGAAGCGGGAATCCTCAAGATCCCGCAGGCGGTTGAAGCGGGTGTATTCCGGGTTGCGATAGAGGCCCGACAAAGTGGAGAGCCGGTCGAGCGAGAGGAAATGCTCCAGCCCGAGCAGACGCGGCGAAGCGGACAGGATGGCGGGCGCGAAGGCTGCAGCGGCGACGCTGGCAAGGCCGGAGAGGGCGGCCACGTCGTCCACGGGGGCGTCGGAGGAGGGGCGGTGGCGCACCTCGTAGTCGCACAGCAGGATGCCATAGGGCGTACCGCCGGGCATGCCGAATTCCTGGCTGTAGACCTTGGCGAACAGATGGCTCTGGTCGAAGTCCGGCGCGCGCTCGAAATCGGAGGCGATTTCGGCCCAGGATATGTTGAGCGCGCGCACGATCACGTGCTCGCTGCCGGCCGCGCAGTGGACCAGATGATTGAGGCCGCGCCAGCCGGATTCCAGCTTCTGGAAGCGGCGGGCGTGCAGGATGGCGTTGAGCTGGCGCGACAGCATGTCGTCGAGGAGCGCGATGTCGCGCTCCAGCGCGCCGATGAGCGACTGCGGATCGGTGAAATGGTCGATGTCGGAGCCGAACCAGTCCTTCAGCGCCGCCGCGAGCCCGAGGCCGGGGCGAAGGAAGGCGTCCAGACGCTCGGCGGGCAGGCGCTTGCAGGCCATGGCGGCCGCAAGCCGCCGCAGCGGACGCGGCGCGTCGTCCTCCGGCATGTTGAGCAGCGCCGGGTTCGCCGGGGGCGACGCTGACGTGGAGGCGTCGGGCGCTACGGACAAGGGACCATCCCGCTGGGCCGAAGCCCTTTTCGATCAATACATTGGAGGGCGCCCGGCGGAACCGGGCGCCCTGTCTTGGAACCTGTCCCGAGGGGCGGAAGCGCAGGCTTCCGCCGGATCGTCAGGACTGGGCCGGAATACGGGCCACCATGCGCAGCGAGGTGGTCAGCTCTTCCATCTGCAGCCACGGACGCAGCCAGGCCACCGCATTGTACGAGCCCGGCTTGCCGGGGATCTCGCGAACCTCAACCTTCGCCTCGGCGAGCGGATACTTGGCCTTCATGTCCTGGCCGGCATCCGGATTGCCGTTGACGTAGTTGATGATCCAGCGGTTCAGCCATGCCTCGCAGTCGCTGGCCTCCATGAAGGAGCCCACCTTGTCGCGGCCCATGATCTTCAGATAGTGGGCGAAGCGCGAGGTGGCCATGATGTACGGCAGGCGCGCGGAGATGGCGGCATTGGCCGTCGCCTCGGGGCGGTCGTACTTCTTGGGCTTCTGCGTCGTCTGGGCGCCGAAGAACACCGCATAGTCCGTGCCCTTGTAGTGGCACAGCGGCAGGAAGCCGAGCTTGGACAGCTCCGCCTCGCGACGGTCGGTGATGCCGATCTCGGTGGGGCACTGCTGGTCGCTGTCGCCGTCGTCCGAGATGAAGGTGTGGCTCGGCAGGTTCTCCACCTTGCCGCCGCCTTCCGCGCCGCGGATGGCGGTGCACCAGCCGTGCTGGGCGAAGGCGTCCGTCAGGCGTGCGCCGAGCACGTAGGACGAATTCATCCAGCAATAGTCCTGGTGCTTCATGGCACGCGGCACGCCGTCGACGATGGGGCTTTCCTCATAGTCGAACTCTTCCACCACCTTGGTGTTCTCGCCATAGGGCAGGCGCGCCAGGGTGCGGGGCATGGTGAGCGTGACGAAGCGGGAATCCTCGGACTCCCGGAACGAGCGCCACTTGGCGTATTCGACCGTCTCGAAGATCTTCTCGAGGTCACGCGGCTTGGACAGCTCGGTGTACTCGTCGAAGCCGAACATCTTCGGGCTCGCCGCCGTCACGAACGGGGCGAAGGCCGCCGCCGCCACGCTGGACATCTGCGTGAGCAGTTCGATGTCTTCCGGATGGCTGGTGAACTCGTAGTCACCAATGAGCGCGCCATAGGGCTCGCCGCCGGGGCTGCCGAATTCGCTCTCGTAGATCTTCTTGAAGATCGTGGACTGGTCGAACTCCGACGCCTTGGTGAGCGACTTGTACAGCTCACGCTTGGTGCAGTTGATGACGCGGATCTTCAGGCTGCTGCCCGTCTCCGAATTCATCACCAGATAGTTGAGGCCCCGCCACGTGCCTTCCAGCTTCTGGAAGTCGGGATGGTGCATCACGGCGTTGAGCTGGGTCGAGATCTTCGCATCGATCGCCGTGATGGCATTATTGATCGTCTGCGCGAGGTTCTTCGAATAGGTGACGGTGCCGGCGAGGGCTTCCTGCGTCAGCGTGCGCAGGAGTTCCGTCGTGCGGTCCGGATCGGTCTGCTTGGTGGCGGCAATGGCCTGGTCGAGGAAGGAGACTTCGGTCGTCGTGCCTTCGGCGCCGGCTGCGGCCTGTTCCTGGGTCTCGGCCATGGATCAGCCCTCCTTCTTTTCGGTTTCGACGCCGAGCTGGGCGCCCAGGGACTTCAGCTGTTCCTCGTTGGAGAGGATCTGCTCCAGGAGGCTCTCAAGGTTTTCCGAACGGTCGGCCTTGGAGAGCAGGTCGCGCAGCTGGCTGCGCACTTCCATCAGCTTGCGCAGGGGCTCCACGCGCTCCACCACGGCGGCGGGGGTGAAGTCTTCCAGCGACTTGAAGTTCAGCTCCACGGCCATCTGGCTGCCGTCGTCGGCCAGCGTGTTGTCCACCTTCAGCTTCAGGCCGGGCGTCATGCGCGCCAGCACCTGATCGAAGTTGTCGCGGTCGATCTGGATGAACTTGCGGTCGTTCAGCGGCTTCAGGGGCTCGCTCGGATCGCCCGAGAAATCGCCCATCACGCCGACCACGAAGGGCAGTTCCTTCTCGACCACCGCGCCTTCGGTCTCGACATCATAGGTGATGTGGACGCGCGGCTTGCGCACCCGGTTCAGCTTGTCATGTACGCTGGGCATTGGGTATCCCCCGTTGGATTAGGACAATTGTATCTGGGTAATTGGGTAAGCTATTCGAGCGACGGTTCCGTGTCGCTATTCCTGTGCCTCCTCGGGCGGAGCGGGTGGGCGAAGGCCGGCGGCGATGTAGAAATAACGCCGCGCATCCGCATCCACGATCAGCTCCTCCAGCAGCGCGCCCAGAGGCATGCGCGCGCGGCGGACGATCTCCTCGAGCGTGTAGGAGATAGGCGAGTGCGGCTCGTTGGTGCGGAAGAAGGCCGCCACATCGAGCAGGGTACGCAGGGCCTGCTCGCGGCTGGAAATGCCCGCGCGCGTCACGGCGCCCGCCGGTGCCGGCGTGCCGTCGGCCGCCACCTCGCCGCTCTCGCCCCCCTCGGTGCCGGTGATGTCCGCCGCCTCGGCGAGGGCCTGCGAGGCGCTGGCCTGCTCAAGCTTGCTCGCGGCGAAGCTGTGCACTTCCTCCAGCACCGTGTTGAGCACGTTGCGGATGGCGCCGGCAGGCGGCGCGTCCATGCCCACATGCGCGGAGAAGGCGTCGGACAAGGCGTTGGCGGCGGCGAGGCAGGCTTCGATCTGCTCCACGAGGCCGGCAAAGAAGCTGGGCGGGGTGGAGCGCACGGCCTCGTCGAAGGCATCCATGCTGATGCCGCCGGAGGACAGGCGGGCCTCGCGGCGGGTCTCGTCGGAGATGGCGGCGATCTCTTTCGCCTGCTCATACTGCCAGAGCGAGAGATGGTCGCTGCCGGAGGTGAGCGGCACCTTGCGCAGCGGCTGGATCAGCAGCCCGTCGGACTCGCCGCCGTTCAGCGCGATGAAGGGCGCGAGCCGGCCCTCGTTGCCATCCTCGTCGGGCAGCGGATAGACGCCGTCCCAATAGGTGCGCACCAGCCCCTCGGCCATGGTGAGGCCGGTGTAGAGGCCCTTGAAGCCGTCGAGCCGCACCAGCGCCTCGATCATCCAGGCGGCCACCTCCAGATCCTTGCCGACGCCGGCCAGGATCTGGAATCCGAATTCGCCCACCTGTCCCCATTCCTCGTCGGCGGGCGGGGCATCGGGATCCACGTCCAGCGCGCGTTCCTTGCGGCGGGCGCCCGCGCGGGCATCCTTCATCTGCAGGAACAGCGAGGACACCGCCATGTCGGCGCGCGGATCCTCGCCATAGCCCGGCTCATCGCCGATGGGGGCGAGGGTTTCAGCAGTGTCAAAGGTCGGTTCGACGGTCATGCTTTGCTCTGGCGAACTGTTCTCGAGAAAACAGTTCCATGGGAGTAGAACCGCGCGCACAGGCTAATGTGAGCATGCACGCCAGCACAAGCCAATCCTCTCCGCGTCCGCGCAGCCGCTTGGCGGGGGAAGACTGTATAGTGAGCCCCGTTTTTCATCCGGGCCTCACTGCACCAGCGAAGTCGGGCAGCGGAAGTTCTGCACGACCTGACGCTGGAACGGATTGTTCACGCTCGCCGCATTGACGGTGAAGCTGGCCGAGCGCGGGCCGAGCACCACGTTGAGGCCATACTGGGTCGCGGTCTGGCGGGTGATGCCGGACGCATTCAGCAGGCGGAAGAAGGCGAAGGGGCCGGCGAACTGTACGGTGGGCGGGCCGCTGCCGCCGCCACCATTGCCGAACTCCACGCGTGCGGCACCGACCGTGCCCGGCCATTTCATGGCGGTGGGCATGGTGGGGCCGTACTGGTAGGTGAGGCTCTGGCCGTCCACCTCCAGCTTCACCCGCATGGCGCCGGGATCGAGGTCCACGGGGGTGAGGGTGAAGTCCACCTCCGGTGCCGAGCCGCCATTGGCGAAGAAGGCGGCGCGGATCTTGGCCGCCTGCTCGAAGGTGGCAAGGCCGGCGGCCGAGATGTCCGGATGGGCGGCGGCGGTGGTGATGGGCTTCCACGGGCTCGCCAGCGTATCCACGAACGACTTCAGCTGCTTGTCGAAGAACTGGTCCATCAGCCCGTTGGGCGCGAACATGCGCGAGAAGTCGGCCAGCGTGGCGTCGGTGGTGGTGTTGGCGAAGGGGAACTTGCCGTTGATGGCGGCCTGGCAGAAGGGGAGCACCTGCGTCTTCCAGGCGCTGTCGAGATCCGCCTTCACGCCGGCATTGGCGATGCTGGAGGTCTGCCGCACCAGCGAGACGATGCTGTCGGTGAGGGCCGGCGGGGCCATCAGCGTGTTGAGCTTCAGCTGGCCGAGGATCTGCGCGAAGGGCGCCCCCGAGGTCAGCTCCGTCACCTGCGCCGGATCGGAGATGCCCATGCTGGCGGCCGGGCCGAGCAGCGAACGCAGCTGGCCCATGGAGGTGAGGACCTGATCCAGCGGGCTCGGGCTGCCATTGACGAAATTATGCACGTCGGTGAAGCGCGCCGTCACCGACTGGCCGAGCGCCTTCAGCCGCGCCGTGCCGGGCGCCAGCGCGCCGGCGACGGCGCTCGCGGCGGAGGTCACGGCAGCGCCGGTCGCGCCCGCGGCACCGGCGATCTGCGCGGCTGCCGCGGGCGGGGCGGGCACTTCCACGGTGGTCTGCGCCTTCACCGATTGCAGATAGCTGGCGAGCGGGGAGGGCGGGCCCATGGCCGCCTGCAGCACCGCCAGTTCGGATTGCAGATTCTCGAAGCCGGCCAGCGTCACGTCGCTGACCATGTTCTGCCAGACGGTGATGTAGTCGTTGATATAGAGGTCCGTCATGTCCTTGTTCAGCTGCGCGACGCGGCTGGCCTGCGGCGAGGACGGTGTGGACGGGAAGCGGACCCAGTCGTCGGAGATGATGCTGTTGGCCACCTCGGCGATGGCCGGGATCACCGTCGTGTAGAAGGCCGAGGACGTATACATGCCCTCGATGGGCTCGGAGAGCGGTCGGCCGGAGCGGCGGGTCAGCGCATACGGCGCCAGCGGGCCGGCCACGTCCGTCAGCCGCCACGGCTGGAGGGCTTTTACGTCGGCGCGTTGCTGGAGCAGCGACATGCCGTGGCTGGAGGTGGGATAGGCGTTCAGCACGTTGCGTGCCTGCGTCACCAGATTCTGGTCCAGCTCGATGGGCGGGATGCCGCTGTCCAGCAGGTTCTGCACATGCTCCAGCACCGCATTGCGCAGGGGCGCCTGCGCCGGGCCGTTATAGGTGGCGGCGAGCAGGTTGCGCATCCAGTTGAGCACCGTGTCGGTGTCCATCGGCCCGGCATGGCCGAGCATCAGATAGACCTTCAGCGCGCCATAGAGCCCGTCCGGGCTGCGCAGGCTGGCCACGATCTCCTTCTGCACGGCGGCGACGATACGCGGCAGCAGCAGGCTGTCGAGGGCGTCCACATATTCCTGCTGGGTGGCTTCGCCGAGATAGGCGCGCTGGGACAGGCCGCCGCTGAGGCGCAGGGGCGCCTCCTCATCCTTCTCGCGCCAGCCGGTGGGCAGGGACTGCAGGCTGTTGAGCACGGGCAGGATGGCGGCGAAATCGGTCTCGGCGCTGGGCTGCACCACCGGATTGGCCTCCAGCGCGGCGACCGCGCCCTTGGCCTTCTGGGTGGCGCGCTCGAGGTCGCTCATCAGGTAGCGGTTGCCGATGAAGCTCACCGTCCACCAGCTCAGCACGGCGAGGCTCAGCACGATGCCGGCGGTGGCCAGCCCCCAGCGCAGCATGCGCTCGCGCCGCCGCACCGTGGGATCGTGCTCGACGAGGCCGGCTTCCTTGATGATCACCTTGTCCAGCAGATCATGAATGAACAGGCCGGCCTTGCGGGCGGGCGTCAGGTCCGATCCGCCCGTAGGCGGCAAAGCGGCCAGCTCTCCGCGTCCGGCGGCGGCCTGCGTGCTGGTGAAATAGAAGCCGCGCAGCAGCAGCGGGCGATCGTAGGTGGTGGGCTTGAACACGTCCTCGATCAGATCGGCGATCAGCGGCTTCACGGTGGCCAGATGCGGCAGCATCATGAAGCAGTCGAAGCGCGAACCGACGCCGAAACCCTGGCTGACCTGGCTGACCATGCGCGGCATCTGCCAGCGCAGGAAATTGTCGAACTCGGCCGAGAACGTGGCGGGCAGGGGCTTGCCCTTGGTGGTGATGCCCTTCTCGTCATAGAGCGGCAGCGTGACGCCGAACACCGCCTGCCGCTCGGCGGTGGAGAGGTCGGCGCAGAATTCGTCGAAGCCGGGAATGGCGTCGGTCTTGGTGAAGATCACATAGATCGGCACCCGCGCCTTCACGATGCCTTGGAAGCGCTCCAGCTGGTCGCGCAGATCCGCATGCAGGGAGAAGCGCTCGGCATCGCTCGCCCGCATCAGATCGGGCAGCGACAGCACCAGCAGCAGGCCGTTGATGGGCTGGCGCGCGCGGTGGCGCTTCAGCAGCGAGGCGAACAGCGTCCAGGTATTCTCCTCGGAGGGCGGCACCAGCGGGCCGCGCGTCTCCACCAGCACGGCTTCATCACTGAAGGCGAGGCTGATGGTGCCGGCATTGATCTGGCCGTTGCGGGCTTCGTTCAGCGGGAAGCGCAGGCCCGAGGCGCGGATCAGCGCCGTCTTGCCGGACTGCTCGGCGCCGATGACGCCATACCAGGGCAGCTCGTATTTATAGCGGCTGTTCAGGAAGCCCGGATTGCGGATGCGGCGCAGCACGCCCATGGCCAGCTGGAAGCCGCGCTCCATGGCCTCTTTCTGCGCTCGCGAGGCGGGCGGCGCCTCCACGAGGGCGGAGGCCACCTTCTGCTTCTGCCGCTCCTTGTCCATGGGCGGGGCGCTGCGGTGGGCGAGCAGCCAGTAGAGCCCCACCAGCCCCGCCAGCAGCAGGATGATGACCGTGGTGAGCACGCGCGGCGCCACGGTCTTGAACGGCTCGGCGCCATTGATCTGAAGGGCGGGGCCGAACAGCCAGATCGGCAGCGCGAATGCGAGCACGATGGCGCTGAGCAGCACCCAGCGCCAGAAGGTCCATGAAGTCAGCGTCTGTCGCATCTGAATGATCCCCCGCCGCTGGCTTTATTGGGGCGTGAGGATGATTTCGACGCGGCGGTTCTTCTGCCGGCCGTCGGGCGTCGCATTGCTGGCGACGGGATCCGCGTCGCCCTTGCCTTCCGTGGTGATGCGCGTGTTGCCGCCGAGGCCGGAGGCCAGAGCCTGCCCCACCGCCCGCGCCCGCGCCGTGGAGAGCGCGAGATTGTCCGGGAAGGTGGCACTGCGGATCGGGATGTCGTCGGTATAGCCCAGCACCTGAACGGGTCCCTTGAACTTGGCGAGCGCCGCCGCAATCTTGCTGACCACCTCCGGATAGGGCGGCCTGAGCGCCGTGGAGGCGCTGGCGAACAGCTCCTGCTGGGTCTGGATCACCACCGTATTGCCGCGCGCGAACACCTTGATGAGCCCGGCCTTCTGCTCCGGCTCAAGGAAGCCGCCGATCACCTGCAACGGTGTCTGCGCGGGGGCCGGCGGCGTCACGGGGGCGGGGGCCGGGGCCGGAGGCGGCGGCACCACGGGCACCGGCACGGGCTTGGCGATGACCGGATCGGTCATCAGCGCCTGCACCTCCTGCGAGGCGAGGGTCGCCTGCCGGCGCAGCACGATGGAATAGCCGAGGAACAGGATGATCAGGAACGCCAGCACGCCGATGCCGTAGAACAGCAGCGGCAGGAAGTCGCCCGGCCCCTTGCTCTCGGCGGCGATGCCGCGCCAGCTGGGGGACAGCTCAGGCTTCACGCCGCCGCGCACGCTGCGCAGGAACTGGAAGACGTCTTCCTTCAGGCGCGTCAGCTCGCCCGCGCCATTTGCGGCGAGGCGGTATTTGCCCTCGAAGCCGAATTGCAGGCAGAAATAATAGAACTCGATCTCGCGCACCACGGAGTGGGGCGCGGCCATCATCTGGTTGAGCAGGCCGAAGAAGCGCTCGCCGCCCCAGGTCTCCTGGAACAGTGCCGAGACCAGCGTCTTGGCCGCCCAGTCGCTCTCATTGCCCCATGCGGTGTGCAGCACGCAGTCGTCCGCCGTGGCGGCGATGGCATAGAGGATGAGGCGGGTGTGCTGGTGCGAGAGGCCGCGCGCGATGGCGTGGGTCTCGAAATTCTGGAGTTCGTCCAGCAGGAGGTCGTGCAGCGCGTCCGCGTCGCCGGTGGGCTGGAGCTGCGCGCGCACCAGGATTTCCAGCACCGGTACCGCCAGAGCGAGGCCGGGATTGTCCTGATAGACATCGAGCACGGCGCGAAGGGCGGCCTCGTTCGGCCCGTGTGTCGGCAGCAGCGGGACGGGCGGGGCGACAGCAGCCGGCGCACGGCGGCCCTGATCGCGCTCCACCGCCCTGAGCCGCGGTTCAGCGGCGGCAGCGCGCGGGAAGGGGAAGGGGCTCGGCTGCGGCGCGCGGGTGGCGGTGGCCATCTGCGGCATGGGCTGTTCGCTGGCCGGAGCACGCCACCGCGCGGCCGGCGCGACGATGGTCGCGTCCGCATCCGTCTGTGGGTCGGTGTCTCTGGCCATGACTCCCTTCCGGTTGTTGATGTGAGCCTGCCCCGGCAGGGTTGCGCGGGCATGACTGAACTTGGCGGTACCTAAACGGCTGCCTCCGGCCCTGCGCGGGCCGGCGGCTGTCTGGTCTTCCTACCGGCGCGCGATGCGCTGCGCCGGGGTCGGAGAGGCGCCCTTGCGCCCTTATTGCGTCGTCCCTGCCGCCGGTCTCGACCGATCCATGGCTGGGCACTTTTTCGCCGGCCTCCGGAGCCTGCGGAAAACGGGAGCAGCTTACCTGCGGATGGCCCACAATTCCATTGTCGCGTCAGGGAATTCGCCGGCCAGATGGACGGCGATACCCCCTGAGGAGGCCATCTGGCCCCACATGGGATTGTCGGCTTCAAGCTGGAAATAGACCGCGCCGGAGCGGTACGGAATCTGGCGCGGCGCTACGGCGAGAGGTTGTATGCGGATGCCCGGCAACTGCACGTTAACCAGTTCGCGAATTTGTTCGACGGGACCGATCTTGATCAGGGCCGGAAGCGTCCGGCGCACCGCCTCATCGGGCATGCTGGCCTTGAAGATGAGCACGAACACCGCGCCGCCCAGAAGGGTGCGGTCGGCGATGACGCCGACGCGGATGCCATACTTGCGATCCTGAAGCGGAATCTGCACCGCCGCCTGTTCCAGAACGGCGCTGAGCGCGGCGCGCAATTCCATCATCAGCGGCGTGAAGCTGGCTTCCAGATCGTCATGCCGATAGGCGGGCAGCTCGCGCGGGCGCTTGTCGGAACTGGTGAAGGTGGACAGTTCGCCGGCCAGCTCGAGGAAGGTCGAATAGAGCCGCTCGGGATGCAGCTGGGGCAGGTTGATATAATGGCCCAGCAGCGGCTCCACGCGGTTGGTGAGCTGCAGCATCAGGAAGTCGGCCACCTCCGCCACGCCATGCGCCGTCGAGCCGGTGAGGCGCGGGGCCAGCGCCGCGCCGCGATGGTGCAGCATGGCTGCCACCTCGCTCAGGAAGCCGGTGAGCACGGGGGACGCGGTGCAGGACAGGCAGGCCGGGATGAAGCCGTTGTCCAGCACCACCTTGCGATCGGCCACCACCTCCTGCACGCGGGCGACGCCGAGGCAGTAGAAGCCGGAACGGTCCTCATGCTCCAGCATCAGCGAAAGCCGCAGCTTCGCGGTGCGCAGACGCGACACGCCCTGCGCGCCGCTGATGGCATCCACCACGTCGCTCTCCTCGGCGACGAAACGGGCGGTGGAGTTGAACTGGTCGGAGACGTCGATCTCCGGCGCACCACGCAGCGTGATGGGCAGGCACAGATAGATGGTGCTGTCCGAAAGGCCCACCGGCAGATCGAGCGTCAGCGGATGGGCATCGTCCTCCGGCACGGAGAAGGGCGTGCCATCCGCGAACACGCCGTCCGCCGCGGCGAGGGCGAACTTGCCGAGGCCGAGCAGGCCCCGGTCGATCTCCAGCGACCGGAAGCCCCAGGGATAGGGCGTGACGCCTTCCACCCGCTGGCGCACGAGGCGCTCGGTGTAGCGGTCCTGCTGCTGGAAATGCTGGGCCCGGAGGAACATGCCCTCCGACCAGACGACTTTGCTGTTCGAGCTCATGTGGAGCTGTCTCCGGGGTCACGCACCGGCCGGTTCACGCGCTCGGGCAGGGAAAGGGAAAGCGGGGCGGGGGCGACGGGCGCCGCAGCCGGCCGGGTACCGGGAGCCTGGGTACCGGGAGCCTGGGCGAGGCGGGCGGAGACTTCCGCCGACAGGCTCACCAGCGTCAGGCCGACCCAGTCGGGATCTTCCCGCGACAGGCGCGTCAGCACCTCCTCCGGCGCCCCCGAGAGAGTGCGCGGGCGATCGGCGGGCATCACGGTGCTCTCGATGACGCCCAGCGCCTCGATGAGCGCGAGCAGCAGCCGGCGGTCGCCCTGCGCGTCGGGCGCGGGGGCCGGAGCCGCGGGCACGGCGGGGGTGGGCGCGGGCGCGGCAGGTGCGAAATCCGGGCCGAGATCCAGATCGAAATCCGGCGGCAGCTCGGGCGAGGCCGGGCGCGGCGCGGTTTTCCGGAGCGGGGTGGCCATGGGCGGCACCGGGCCGGGGGGAATGGCGCTCGGGCGCGGCAGCGGAATGTCCGGCGTGCGCGGGGGCAGGTCGAGATCCCAGTCATCCGGGATCTGCGGCGAGGCGGCGCGGATGGGCGGCAGCGCCTCTTCCACCACCGGCAGATGATCGGGCGGCGTGCCGTGCGGCAGTTCGGTGGGCGAGGGCAGGTCGCCGAACGGCGTGCGGGTTCCGCCCCAGCTCGGGTCATAGGTGGGCGTGCGGTCCACCGTGGGAGTGGGCGCGCGCATGAGATCGAAGCCCAGCGTGCCGCGCCGTTGCGGGGCGGACAGCGGGGAGACGGACGGCTGCGGCGAAACCAGCGGCGGCGGGGCGGCGAAGGGCGGCTCGCGGGTAGGGACCTCGGCGCCGCCGATGCCCAGATCCGCCGGCGCGCCCAGCGGCGGCAGCATGGCGCGGAAGGCGTCGCTGTCGTCGGTGTGGGAGGCAACCGACACCTGAATGCTGATCTCGCCCAGATGCAGCAGGTCGCCCTCGCTCAGGATGGCGGAGTTGCCGCGCCCGAGTGCCCGCTCGCTGTCGTTGATGAAGACGCCGTTGCCGGAGGTGTCGATGATGGTGAACAGGCCCGAGCGGGCGGTCAGCGTGCAGTGATGGCGCGAGATGAGCTTGGCGTCATCCTCCAGCACCCAGTCATTGTCCTCGTCGCGGCCGATGCGCAGCGTGCCCTCGGTCAGGCTCCGGGCGCGCTGGTCCGGCGGCACCTTTCCGGGCATCAGCAGCTTGAGATGCAGAACCACGCTCATGCCGACGCGGCCTTCTGGTCGGCAAGGCCGGTGCCGCCATTGGCGATGTCGATGCCGATGGTCAGCGCCTTTTTCTGGCGCTCGCCGATGGACTTGGCGGCGCCGGGCACGCAAGTGAGAATGACGGACGCGGCCGTCGCCGTGCCCGTGAGCCCGTCGCCGGGCGGCACGATGAGCGAGACTTCCGGCGGCGCGAGGCTGCCGCCGGACCAGTAGGCGCCGAGCGCCGCATAGGCGCCGGCGGTCTCGAACTTCAATGCCTGTGCAGGCCCATAGCAGGCGCGGCGGAACGGCTCGGTGGGATCGTAGACCCAGTCCTCCGCCGCCTTCCACGCCGCCAGATCGCCTTCCGGCAGCTCAGGCGGCAGCAGGGCGCGGCGGCAGGCGCAGGCCCACCACACCGCCTCGCGGCGGGGCAGGGCCACCGCCATATAGCGGATGGCATCCACCACGAGGCCGCCCTCAACCAGCGCGCCGAGGAAATCGCTGGCGCTCATGCCGGGGCTGAGGATGGCCTTGGCCTCTTCGCCTGGTTCCAGCACGGCACACAGATGGGCCGCCTGGGCGAAGCGCAGTTTGGGCAGGAAGCCGAGTTCCATGAGCAGGCTCCCTAGTTGATCGTGACCATGCCGCCCTTGACCTGGACGGTGCCGCTGCCACTGACGTTCACCATGGCGCCGGAGACTTCCACCTTGGCGCTGCCGGAAATGCTGATCTGGGTCGCGTTCAGGGTCATGCCGCTCTGGCTGATGGTGAGAGAATTGCCGCCGACCTTCAATGTGATGGTCTGCGCTGCCTGCAGGGTGATGCTGCCGCCATCGCATTGCAATGTCGCATTTCCCGAACCGAGGCTCACGGTGTGGTTTCCGCTGCTCACCGTGGTGCTCACATTGCCCTGTGACACGGTGGTGCTGAGGTTGCCCTGCGAGACGGTCAGGCTCTCATTGCCCTGCGAGATGGTGGCCGCGCGGTTGCCCTGCGACACCGTGGTGGTGTCGTTGCCTTCCGAGACGGTGAGCGTGCGGTTGCCCTTGGAGATGGTGACGCTCTCATTGCCTTCCTGCACCGTCTCGGTGCGGTCGTTCTTGATGGTCAGCGTCTGGTCGTGCTTGACGGTGAGCTTGTCATCATTCTCGACTTCGCGCGTAAAATCCTTCTGCGCGTGCATGTAGACCAGCTCGCTGTCCTTCTTGTCCTCGAAGCGCAGCTCGTTGAACGTGGTGGCGCTGCCGCCGGTACTGGAACGGGTCTTGATGCCGGACTGGGTCTTGTTGTCGGGCATGGTGTAGGGCGGCATGTTCTGGCCATTATAGACCGTGCCCACCACCAGCGGCCGGTCCGGATCGCCCTCCAGGAAGGCCACCACCACTTCCATGCCCACGCGCGGGATGAACTGCGCGCCCCAGGTGGCGCCCGCCAGCGACTGCGACACCCGCACCCAGCAGGAGCTGTTCTCGTCATTCTTGCCCAGCCGGTCCCAGTGGAACTGGAGCCGGATGCGGCCGTACTTGTCGCAATAGATCTCCTCGCCCGAAGGCCCCACCACGGTGGCCGTCTGCGGTCCGGGGATGAGGGGGCGGCGCGTCACCGGCTGCGGACGCCAGGCCACCGTCGCCGGAATGGCCGTGAAGCGGTTGGAATAGGTGACGTCCTTGGTCTGGTTGCCGAGGTGGGAATAGTCCTTCGCCACGTGGTCGACGACGGCGAGGGTGTATTGCTTGCCCTGCTCGGACGAGACCTCGTGCTTGGTCATGGTGAACTTGGTGCCGGGCATGAAGCCGGCATAGGTGGAGGCGCCGGGCGAGACCGCATAATTCGCCTCATCCGCCTCCATGCGGACGCGCGAGAGCGAGGTGCCGTCGCTCTTCTGCGTGTAGTCGCCGGGATAATCGTAGATCTCCCAGCTCTTGAAGGCCGAATTGCTCAGCACCGTGGTGGTGCTGGCGGTCAGATCCGTGGTCGGCTGCTCGAAATTATAGTCCGACAGCGTGGTCTTGCCGGACTGGAAGGCGAAGCCCGACGACCATTCCTGCACGCCGATGGTCTGGCCGGTGGCGGCGGGGGCGTGGTTCACCGATTTGTCGGCGCAGTCCGCATAGCCGGACGTGCTGTCGCTCAGCACCAGCGTGTGGCCGCTGTCGGTGTGCTGGAAATAGAAATAGATGCCCTCTTCCGCGAAGATGCGCTGGAGGAAGGCGAAGTCCGTCTCGCGATACTGCACGCAATAGTCGCGCGTGGGATGGGTGCCGGAGAGACCCTGCTTCTTGTAGTCCGTGACGCCGCCGTCCGAGAGCAGCGTGTCGGCGATCTGGGTCACGCTCTGGTTCTGGAAGATGCGGCAGTCGGCGGTGCGGGTGAGCAGCCAGAGCTTCGGCGAGAGCACCGCCTGATAGCGGCGCAGGCCGTCCACGCTCTGGTCGCCGGCGAGGAAGCGCGTGACGATGCCGTTGATACAGCGCGGATCGCTGTCGGGGCGCGCGATCTTCACGGTGACAGCCTTGCCCAGCATCTGGTCCGGGGTGATGGCGGCGTTGCTGGAAACCATGGACACGGTGAAGGAAAAGAGCTGCGAGAGCCCTTCCGTGCCGGAGAGATCGGTCGCGATCAGCACGTCGCCACCCAGCGGGGTGGTGAGCTGCAGCAGGCGGTTGGTCTGCACCGGCGTGATCGCGGCACTCATGCGGTCATCCCTCGCTGAGGGCGCGAGGGAGCGAAGCGGAACGAGCCCCGCTGTCGGGACCGCGACCGCCTGAGCCGCTCAAATGGAATTGCGCCCAAGATTTCATCCTGCCCCGCCATGGTGCTCCGCGATGACGCGGGAGTCACGCCTGGCGGAAATGCGGGCGCCGCCGCGGGATATCCCGTTGCGGCAGCGCCCACGTGTTGTGCTCTCCTCCGGAGAGACGCCTGTCCCGTGGGGGATCAGGAGCTCTTGGTGGTGGCGAGGTCGTAGGAAACAGTGACCGGGGTGCCGGCCTTGTTCTTGTCGTCGTAGGGCGTGAACTTGAACTCGAGCTTGGTGAAGCTGATGGACACGGACTCCGTGGGGCGGTCGCCGCCCGTGGATACGGAGTAGGACGAGATCAGCGCGTTGGTCAGCGTGTAGGTGCAGTAGGTGGCACCCGGGCTGCCGGTGGTGACGAGGTCGATCTTCACCGTCTTGCCGGCATTGCCGGTGCAGCTCTCGGTGAACAGCTTCGGCGACGACGCGTCGAACATCTTCACCAGCGACACTTCGCTGATCGACGGCTCAGAGGCCTCGCGGTTGTTGGTGGAGCCGGAGGTGGTGGAGATGCCGCGACCGACGCCCCAGGAGAGCGACAGCACGTCGATCCACTTCTTGTGGTCCTGGTGCGTGGCTTCACCGTCGATGCCGTCGTACTTCACGTAAATGGCCATGATACCCTTCCTTCTGCGCCTAGTGGTTATAGTTAGACAGTTGATCCGAAAAGGAGATCCTAATTCGGACGCATGTCCTTCGTGTCAACGGAATGAGATGCGATGTTGATCTCAGCAATAATAGAGTGAAGAAGTTCCTTTACCTTGGTCCAGTCGACCACGCCCATGAAAACATGGAACAGGTTGACGTCGTTCGTCACTGCCCGGGCAAAAAGATAGAGCATCATCTTTTCGCGGTCGCTGGCCCCCTTCACCCAACCGTCATAATAACGCAATGTCGCTGATTTGCGATTGGTTGGGCTGTATTCGAGTTTTTTGGTCTGATTGTTGACCGTGGCGCCGCCAATGGTTTCGAGCTTCTTTTCATTGCTGACGGAGCCGACGGTGGTCGAGTAGGTCTTTATGAACCCCGCGTCCTTCAGGGCGGCGACCGCCTTTTTAGGAACTTCAAACTTCTCGGAAAACCATTTGTCGATGCTGCCCTGCGTGGCCGCCGCCTTCCAGACGGAATTCACGATCATGTTGCTGGCCGCGAATATGCTGAGTATTTCCTTGAAATATCCGCTGTTGTTGTGGGCGAACAGGACTTTGTTGATCGTGTCGATCATGGAGCTTTTCACGAGGGTAATATACGTATTGCCCTCTTTCACGGCCCGGTTGATGGCCTCGACAGGATCTGTCGTGTCCTTGAAGTTCCCGCGAATATCCGTCCGCTGATCCGCGAGCTTGGTCATCGCGGTGCTGCGGGGATTGCCGGTGGCCACCTTGGGGGTGCCTCGCTGGATGTCGCCGTTGATCAGGTCGAGGACGCCGATATCGTCGAACAGGGGCAGGATGCCCGCGCCTGCGCCCTTGTTGGCGCGGATGGATTCCTTGATGCCGGGATTGAGATAATAGGCCGTGATGATCAGCGCGAGTACCGTGGATTTGGAGCGTTCGGTCGTCGTATCCGCTTCAAACAGGTGCAGCCCCACATGCGTTGACTTCGCGGTGATGAGGCGCTGATCGTAAACCTGGAACAGATCATTGAACGAACCAATGATGCTGGCGTTCACCACGGTTGCGATCAGTTCGGCCGACTTGCTGACCGTCTCGCCGAATTTGTCGATATAGGTCTCAACCGTATCGCTTTCTTTCGAAAGACAATCCACGACGTCCTGCTTCGCCGTAATGATGGCGCTTGAATTGGCCAGGTTGAGGCGGAGCGTGTCGAAAATATCGTTGTTGAGAATCTGGTTCTGGGTCATCGGATTGATGACCTTGCTGAAGCTCGTCACAAAGGCTTGCGGGTTTGTGAGCGTCTTCTTGGCCTTGTTCTCATCCCGCTTCGCCAGATAGGCGACGAGGGCCGAACCCGCGGTCGTCTTGCTCGTGAACTGGCCGCTCACCGACGTGAGCAGGGTTCCCGGCATCTGCTTCAGTCCGTCGCCGACGCTCGTGGTCGCCTTCAGATCGGAATTGTAGGACGACAGGCTGCTGACCCCGAGGTCCTTGTTCACATAGGTCACGCCGATGCCGATGCCGCCGCTGATCAGCTTGCCCAGGCCGCCGGTCGCGCCCGCCGCGAGCGTCGGCCCGACGAACGGCACCATGCTGAGGCCGGTGGCCAGCGCAATGTCGAGCGCGGTGGCCCAAAGCGGCGTCGTGGGCTCGGGCGTAAGCGCCTTCGTCACGGAGCCGATGCTCGCCGTGATCTTGCTGTGGTTGCAGCGATCAAAAAGCTGGCTGACAGACTGCGAGTATTTCGACGTGATCCGTTCGTCGGAGTTGCGCAGCTCCTTGGCAAGATCACGGATGGCAATCCGGATGCGGCCGGTGTCAATATCCCGCGTCAGATAGCGCCGATTTTCGCCAAGCACATAGTTGAGTGCGATGGCCGTATCTATCGTGCGATCTTTCTCGAGCTTGG
This sequence comes from Azorhizobium oxalatiphilum, assembly GCF_014635325.1. Classification (GTDB taxonomy): domain Bacteria; phylum Pseudomonadota; class Alphaproteobacteria; order Rhizobiales; family Xanthobacteraceae; genus Azorhizobium; species Azorhizobium oxalatiphilum. The sequence goes on from NZ_BMCT01000001.1 coordinate 1,858,895, forward strand.
ATGTCAGCGGTCCAAGATCCGAAAGAATATTCGGATTGGCCAGCGAAATCGGCCCAAGGGTTATTTCCTGCCTCTGGCCGGTCACTGCCTTGACGGCATTTTCCAAGTCTTTGATCGTGGTCATTTCCGCCTCGGCCAAGCTTTAAGCGCTCCCGCATCAGCGAGAGCGCAATACGCGACAGTCGATATATCCGCAGCAGGGCTGCGGCTGGCTCACGAACTCTTGGTGGTCGCCATGTCGTAGGACACGGTGACGGGCGTGCCGGCCTTGTTCTTGTCGTCGTAGGGCGTGAACTTGAACTCGAGCTTGGTGAAGCTGATGGACACGGACTCCGTGGGGCGGTCGCCGCCCGAGGAGACGGAGTAGGACGAGATCAGCGCGTTGGTCAGCGTGTAGGTGCAGTAGGTGGCACCCGGGCTGCCGGTGGTGACGAGATCGATCTTCACCGTCTTGCCGGCATTGCCGGTGCAGGCTTCCGTGAACAGCTTCGGCGAGGCGGCGTCGAACATCTTCACCAGCGACACTTCGCTGACCGACGGCTCAGAAGCCTCGCGGTTGTTGGTCGAGCCGGAGGTGGTGGAGATGCCGCGACCGACGCCCCAGGAGAGCGACAGCACGTCGATCCACTTCTTGTGGTCCTGGTGCGTGGCTTCACCGTCGATGCCGTCGTACTTTACGTAAATGGCCATGGAAGCCCCCGCTTCTGTCCCACCATCGTGGTGGCTGTGAATGGATGTAACAGCCTATTTTAACAAGGATGATACCGGATCAAGACACCGTTGTGGAGGTATCTAGAGTTTGGAAACCACATAGAAAGTCGCCCGATACTGCACGCTCGCGTTATCGTGCAGCCGCACAGTCCAGGGCAACTCTCCGTGTTGCAAAGCAGCATGTCCGGGCTCGGCGGTGCCGGGCTCGATGAAGACCTGAGACAGCAGCCGGCTCAACGCTTCCGGCCCTTCGATCCAGTGTGCCGGCGAAGTGGCGTGGCTCGCCCAGTCGAACGGTGTCGAGAGTGCGAAGCCCGCGCCCGTCTCCAGCACGCGATGCGTTTCGCGCACGAGGCGGGCGGGCTCCGCCACGCAGTCGAGCACGTTAAAGGCCGTGGCATGCCCGAAGCTGCCGTCCGCGAAGGGCAGGGCCAGCGCGTCGGCGATCCAGAAATCCACCAGCTCCGCCCCCGGCAGCTTCACCGCGCAGCTCCTGCGCTCGAACGTGTTGCCGCTGCGGCGCAGCGGATAGGTGATCCGGCCCTCATCAATCAGCCCGCGCCCGAGGCTCATGAGCTGCCAGTTCAGGTCGATGCCCAATACGAGGCGGCCGGTGGCGGCGGCGAGGTCGAAACTGGTGCGGCCCGCGGCGCAGCCCATATCCAGCGTCGCGCCCGCGCGCGGCGGCAGGCGCTCCAGAGCGGTGTCGAGCGCCGTCCGCACGCTGCCGGTGGTGCCGTCCGCACCCTCGGCCTCATCCGCGAACAGGTCGCCATAATGGTCGTGGCCGTAGGTGGACTGCTGCTGCCGCACGAGGTTGAAGGCAGCGTCCGGCCCCACGGCCGTGCCCACAAGTTCCTCCAGCGGCCCGGTCTCGACGCCGCGCTGCAGCACGAGATGCAGGTTGGCGGCGAGCCATGTCGCTACGTCCGGCACCAGAATGGGGGTACCGGCAATGATGGGGTAGGCTTTCCAGCAGCCGGGATCCGAACAGCGCAGGATGCCGGCGGAAATGTCCTCGCCACTGGCAAGGAAGCCGTGTTCGAGCGCCAGCGCGTGGTCCTGGCCCGCCTGCCGGCAGGCCGGACACACCGGCTTCAGCGTCTCGAAATGGCGGCGGCGCATGCGTCAGCCGCCGATGATCACGGTGGTGCAGCCGGGCGCCATGATGGTGCCCGAGGGGCTGGGAATGGGGGCCACGCAGCTGGAATGCAGCGTGGCATCACCGACGCGCGCGGCGGGCATGCCGCCGATCATCACGGTGGCCGAGCCGGCCAGGATCATGCCCGGCCCGCCCGGCACGCATCCGCCCAGCATGCAGGGCGTGGTGGTGTCGGTGACGCGGGCGGCGGGCATGTTTCCGATCAGCACGGTAGGGCACCCCTTCATGATCGGCAGCTGCATGGGCGGGTGTGGCACAGGCGTTGGAACCGGTGCCGCCGGATGCATGGGCGCGTGACAGTGTGGTGCGGATTGCATCACCTTGTCGCCGAGCCGGGCTGCGGGAGGCATAAGGGCTTCTCCGCTCAGGAAATGGAATAGGAGAACTGGCCGTCCTCGGTGAGGCCGACCGAAATCTCGGTGATTGGCGTCTCCGCCGCCATGGCTTCCAGCAGGTGGCTGGAGAGTTCCGGCAGCAGGGTGCGCGAGAGGATGTTCTCGATGTTGCGCGCGCCCGACGCGCTCTCCGTGCAGCGCGCCGCAATGGCCTCGATGAGCGCCGGATCATAGCTGAAGCTGGCGCCGTAGGTGCCGACAACGCGCTTCTTGATGCGCTCCATCTGCAGCACCACGATCTGGCGGATGATCTCGTCGGTCAGCGGCAGGTAGGGCACCAGCGTGACGCGGCCGAGGAAGGCGGCCTTGTAGTATTTCTCCAGCTCCGGCCGGATGGCCTCGGCCAGCACATGCGGTTCCGGCATGGTGTCGGGATCGGCGCACAGCTTCACGATCAGGTCGGAAGCGGCGTTGGAGGTCATGATCACGACGGTGTTCTTGAAGTCGATCTCGCGGCCTTCGCCGTCCTTCATGGAGCCCTTGTCGAACACCTGGAAGAACACGTCCTGCACGCCGGGATGGGCCTTCTCCATCTCGTCCAGCAGGATCACCGAATAGGGCCGGCGGCGCACCGCCTCGGTGAGCACGCCGCCCTCGCCATAGCCCACATAGCCGGGAGGGCTGCCCATGAGCAGGCTGACCTTATGCTCTTCCTTGTATTCGGACATGTTGATGGTGGTGAGGTTCTGCTCACCGCCATAGAGCTGGTCCGCCAGCGTCAGCGCGGTCTCGGTCTTGCCGACGCCCGAGGGGCCGACCATCAGGAACACGCCCAGCGGCTTGCGCGGATCGGTCATGCCGGCGCGCGAGGTGCGGATGGCCTGCGCCACGGCGGCAATGGCGTGGGACTGACCCACGACGCGATGCTCCATGGTCTCCTGCAAGGCCAGCACGGTGCGGATCTCGTCCGAGCGCATGCGGCCGGCGGGGATGCCGGTCCAGTTCTCGACCACCTCGGCGACCGCCTGGCCATCCACCAGCGGGAACACCAGCGGGGTTTCGCCCTGAAGGGTCTTCAGCTTGCTGCTGGTGTCGGCGAATTCCTGGCGCTGGGCGGCATGGGTGGCCTCGTCGGCCTCCGCCTCAAGCGCGGTGCGCAGGTTGCCAAGCGTCTCAACGAGCGCCTTCTCCTCGTCCCAGCGGGTGGTGAGCGTGGCGCGCTCCTCGTCCAGCGTGGCGCGCTCGGTGTTCAGGCCCTCGATGCGGGCGGAATGGTCGGTGCCGGCCGCCGTCTCGCGGGCGATGAGCGCCAGTTCGGCGTCGATCAGCTCGATGCGCCGCGTGCGGTCGTCGATGGCGGCGGGGATGGTGGTCTGGCTCACCGCCACGCGCGAGCAGGCGGTGTCGAGCAGCGACACGCCCTTGTCCGGCAACTGGCGGGAGGGGATGAAGCGGGCCGAGAGGCGCACCGCCTCGCTCACCGCCTCATCGAGGATTCGGACCTTGTGGTAGCCCTCCAGCACCGGCACGAGGCCGCGCAGCATGGCGATGGCCACCGGCTCGGAGGGCTCCTCCACCTTCACCACCTGGAAGCGGCGGGTGAGGGCGGCGTCCTTCTCGAAATACTTCTTGTATTCCGCCCAGGTCGTCGCCGCGATGGTGCGCAGCTCGCCGCGTGCCAGCGCGGGCTTCAGCAGGTTGGCGGCATCGCCCTGTCCGGCCGCGCCGCCGGCGCCGATCAGCGTGTGCGCCTCGTCGATGAACAGGATGGTCGGCACGGGCGAGGCCTTCACCCCGTCGATGACGCCGCGCAGGCGGTTCTCGAACTCGCCCTTCATGCTGGCGCCGGCCTGCAGCAGGCCGAGGTCGAGGGTGCGCAGCACCACGTTGCGCAGTGCCGGGGGCACGTCGCCGGCAGCGATGCGCAGGGCAAAGCCTTCCACCACGGCGGTTTTGCCCACGCCGGCCTCGCCGGTGAGGATCGGATTGTTCTGGCGGCGGCGGATCAGGATGTCCACGATCTGCCGGATCTCGGCATCGCGGCCGAGGATGGGATCGATGCGGCCCGCCTTGGCCTCGGCGGTGAGGTCCACCGTGTATTGCGCCAGCGCATCGCCGGTCTTGCCGCCGCTGCCGGGGGCAGCGAAGCCCGCGCCGGGTTCGGCCAGCGCCGCCTTCTGCTCGCTGGAGGCGGCGGTGACGGCGGCGAATTCCTTTTGCAGCGCGTCCGCGGAGAGCGCCTTGAACTCGGGCGAGATGTCGTTGAGCTTCAGCGACAGCGAGCCATCGGTGAGCAGCGCCCACAGGATGTGGCCGGAGCGCGCCTGCGTGAGGCCGCCGTCGATGGAGGCGATCAGCCAGGCCTGCTTGGCGGCTTCCACGATATCCGGCGAGAGGCCCGGCGCGCGGCTGTTGCCGTTGCGCAGGCGATCAAGGCTGTGGCCGAGGTCACGTTCCACCTTGCCCTGGTCGATGCCGTAATGGGCCAGGATGAGCGGAATGTCAGTGTTGGCTTCGGCCAGCAGGCGGGAGAGCCAGTGCTCAATCTCCACATTGTAGTGGGTGCGCATCAGCGCAAAGCCGGCTGCCCCCTCGAGCGTTGAACGGCTCACCGGGTTCATGCGTCCGATGAGTGCCTTCAGGTCGATAGCCGGCATACTGCTTCCCCCGCCTCAAGATGTAAGAGAGGTACTTATACCCTCGCTTGCGCTCAGCCTAGCTCTGATCAAACAGAGTTGCGTGAAGCCTGCATGGCGCTACGGGCCGCTTTCGGCTCCTTGATTGGAAAGTTAACGATTTCAAAATGTTTGACCAGCCCTTCCGCGCTTTTGGGTTGCGCCTGCGCGCAGGCGCGGGCCATAGAAGGTGAGCAGAGTGGGGTAAAAGCTTAAGGAGTCGACGTGTCGGGATCGACAACGCCTGAAGCGCGGAAAGCGATGGGGGACGGTGCGGGCCTCAAGGTCCGGCTGGCGCGCCGGTCGTTCGTGCTCGGCGGGCTGGCCGGCCTGACGGGCTGCGCCGCCATTCCGGTGCCGCCGCCCAAGCCGACCATCATCGGCGTGCGCTTCCTGGCGGACAACACCATCAATCCGAGCCCCACCGGCGTGCCGTCGCCCGTCACCGTGCGCCTGTACGTGCTCAAGGACGACACCAATTTCATGCAGAGCGACTTCACCACGCTCTACACGCAGGATGCCGCGGTGCTGGGCGCCAGCATGCTATCCAAGAAAGAGATCGTGGTGCCGGTGAACGGCAACATTCCGGTGCAGGACACCGTGCCGCCGGAAGCGACCCTTCTGGGCGTGATCGCCGCCTTCCGCACCATCGACACTGCCCAGTGGCGCGCCACCATCGGCCTGCAGGCGGGACTGGTGAACGACGTGCAGCTGAACCTCACCGGCACCACCGCCACCTTCGAGCATGTGGTGGTGGGCCAGAAGGGGCTGCCGCCCCTGCCGCCCTTCTTCTGAGCGGAAGGCGTCCTATCCCGCCTTGCCGCTGCGGTGGGTCTCCAGATAGGCGACCACGTCCTTCAGCTTGTTCACATAGAGCGAGGACGGTTCCACCGCCGCCAGCACGGCGGCGCTGCCGAGGCGCACCAGATCCTCGCTGAGTGGCAGAACACAGGCCACCGGCGTGCGATAGGCAGCCTCGATCTCGTCCTTCAGCCCCGAGCCGTCGATGGTGCCCAGCACCTTGTTGACCACCAGCAGCATCTGCGGGACTTCGAGGCGCTGCGCCAGTTCCAGCGTCACCGCCGTGCCCTGATAGTCCTGATGGTCGGGCCGCAGCACCAGCAGCAGGCAATCGGAAATGGCGATGGAGAGCAGTGTCTCCTCGTTCACGCCCGGATGGGTGTCGATGATCAGATAGTCGAGATCGATCCGGGTGCAGAGCTCCTGGATGCCCTCGTTGAGCACATCCACCGCATAGCCTTCCTTCAGGATGCGGGCGATCTCGCCGGTGCGCATGCTGCTCGGCACCAGCAGCACCTGTCCCTTGCCGCCGGAGGCGGGGAGGGCGGCCTGGGTCACGTCCACGATGGCCGCATCCACGCTGCACCGGCCCCACAGGAAGTCGTTGAGCGTGTGATCAATGTTCTGCGGATCCAGCCCGAACAGCACATGGATGCCGGGCGAATGGATGTCCACGTCCATGATGCCGACGCGATGGCCGCGCTGGGCGAGCAGCGAGGCCACATTGGCGGTGATGTTCGATTTGCCTGTGCCGCCCCGGTAGGAATGGACGGAAATGATGGTGGTCATTCGTCTTGTGCCCGGTCACGCGGAAGATGGCGCGCCCGCATCTCGCGGGCCCGTTGCTGAAGGTCCTGGAAATACTCGGTATCGACGATGGCGCCGACATTCTTGTTCAGCTCGTGCCGGTCGATCTCCACCGTCAGGCGTTTCAACTGGCCGGTGAGCTGGGCATTCTCTTTCTCCAGCCGCTGGTTGGCGATTTCCAGCTCGCCCTTCAGCTCCGTGAGGTCGTCGATGAGGTTGGTGAGGTGCATCTCGCGCGCCTCCACCTGCACAAGCATGAAGCCGAACGCCTCGGCGAGACTGTGCACCACCTCGGATGCATCGGCGGCGACGGTGAGGTCGAACAGGTCATCCGCATGGTCGTGGTCGCCACGCGCGATCTCACGGCAGAGCTGCTCCAGCCGCACGAGGGCCGAGGTGTCGTTGGCGGACACCTGCGGAGGCGTCCGGGATGCGCCTGCGTCCTTCGGCGCGCTACCGCTGACCGGCCGTTGATCGCTGTCGCCCACCGGCCGTTGATCGCTGTCGCTCATGGGGCGTTGATCGCTACCGCTCACGGGGCTGCCTCCCACTGGCTGATGACGACGGCGGTGGCATCGTCGCGGCCGCCCAGGCGGGCCACTTCACCCACGATGCGCCCCGCCATATCCGCCCCGCCTTGCGCCAGCATGGCCGCGAGCACGTCCGGCTTGAGCACGTCCGACACGCCGTCCGTGCACAGCAGCAGCTGGTCTCCGGCCTCCAGCGGCAGCATGAAGAAATCCAGTTCCAGATGCGGATCCGGGCCCACCACGCGGGTCACGAGCCGGCGGGTGCCGCGCAGTTCCACATGGTCGGTGGTCATCTGCCGCAGACGGCCCTGATGGTACAGATAGAGCCGGCTGTCGCCGACCCAGAACACGCCCGCGCGCCCCGGCTCCGCCACCACCGCCACCACGGTGGCCGCCATGGTGAAGGGCGGGCGGCCCAGCGCGCCGGTCTCATAGATGGCACGGTTGGCGCGGCCGAGGGCGGCTTCCAGCACGTTGAGCCGGTGGGAGAAAGCGCCCTCGGGGCCGATCTCCGCGCAGGAGCGGGCGATTTCCCCGCTCGCCACTTCGCCATGGGGCAGGCCGCCCACGCCGTCCGACACCAGATGGATGCCGGTTTCGGGATCGGAGAAGACGGCGTCCTCGTTATTCTCACGCGCCCGTCCCTGCCGGCTGGCGGCGGACGTGGCGAGCACGCAGGCGATGGTCATGGAAGGCTCCGCTTGCTGGCCATGGCGTCAGCCATTCTTCAGCGCCGACCACAGGCCGGCAATGCCGGCCCTGCCGTCCTGCCCGTTGAAGACGCGCAGGAAGGCGCCGGCATCGGCGGGCCGTGTGTCCGGGTCGAAGGAAAGCGCGGCTTCGATCGCCCGGCGCGCGGCGGCGGGCAGCATGGGCAGGTCCGGCGGCTCCATGTGCTGCGCCTTGGCGTCGGCCCCGCTCTTGCGATCGAAAGGGTGAAGGCCCGTCATCAGCAGATGGGCGAGGCAGCCGATGGCATAGACGTCGTCGCTGGCGGAAGGCGGGCCGCCCTCGACGCGCTCGGGGCTGGCATAGGCCGGGGTGAGGCCGGCGATGGGCGCTTCGTCGATCTGGTGCGGTCCCACCGCCGCCGAGATGCCGAAGTCCAGCACCTTGAAGCGGCCGTCGCTGCACAGGAACAGATTGCCGGGCTTCAGGTCCGCATGGATGGCGCCCCGGCTGTGGGTGAAGGCCAGCGTCTCCGCCAGTTCCTTCAGCACCCGCAGGGCCTGCTCGCTGCCGCAGAAGCCGGCCTGCTTGCGCAGCACCTTGTCGAGCGGCGTGCCTTCCAGCAGTTCCATGACGATGAAGGCGTGGTTTCCCTCGCGGTCGAAGTCATAGACGGTGGTGATGCGCGGATCGGCCAGATCCTGCGTGCGCCGGGCCTCGGCCTCCAGCGAGCGCAGCGCCTCCGGATGGGTGCCGAAGGTCAGGTTGAGCATCTTGATGGCGACGTAAGGCTGGCGTGCACCTGCCTCCAGCCGGCGCCGGTCCACCGCGCGGAACACGATGCCCATGCCACCGCGCCCGATCTCATCCTCAAGGATGAAACGATCGCGCAGCACCATGCCGGATCGCGCCTCGGCGGCGGGGTTCGCCTGCAAGGGCGCGCGCACCGTGCCCTGCGTGGTCTCGCGGGCATAGCGGCGCTGGCGCAGGCCGTCGTAGGCGGAAAGGCTGGCCTTCAGCGTGTCGGGCCGTTGCTCGTCCTTGGCGCCGGTGCGCACCTTCTTGTAGCGGCCGACGAAGTCGCCGAGCAGGGCGTCCTCCACATGGGCAGCGGGGTCGGCGCGTTCCGGAGCGGCAGGGGCGGGCGGGGGCGTGGCGGCGGCATCCAGCACCGCGCCAAGGATGGATTCGGCGAGCGGATGGCCGATGGCCTGGGTATCCACCCATTGCTGCAAGAGGTCCTGCAGGCGCTGCTGCCCGGACGCGGCCCGGCAGAGCGGCGCCATCTCGCGCACGAGGGCGGGAAACGGAAGCTTCCCGATGACGAAGCGGTTGAGCAGGGCGCCCATGCGCTGCGCGGCGTCGCGATCGTCGTCCATGCCCCTTATGCTCGCCTCGCTTGCAGCATCGATTCGATCTTAACCCGCATTTGGTGCCAATGGGATCGCCGAAATGCGTCCACGATGCCGGAAAGGGATGCCTCCACAGGGTTATGTGCAACCGTGGATGGCGTGACCGGCGGCGTGGCATGGGATCGGGTCGATGCCATATGATGAGGAAAGGGCCGCCGGTGGGAGCCGGGGCCGAAGGTTCAGGGACACGCCATGCGCGCCTATCACGATCTGCTCCTGCGCATCCTCGACGAGGGCGTGCGCAAGGATGACCGCACGGGCACCGGCACGCTCTCCGTGTTCGGCCACCAGATGCGCTTCGACCTGTCGGAGGGCTTTCCGCTCCTGACCACCAAGAAGCTGCACACGCGCTCCATCGTGCATGAGCTGCTGTGGTTCCTCGCCGGCGACACCAACATCCGCTACCTGAAGGAGAATGGCGTCTCCATCTGGGACGACTGGGCGGACGCGGATGGCGAGCTGGGGCCGGTCTATGGCCACCAGTGGCGCTCCTGGCCGACCCCCGAGGGCGGGGTGATCGACCAGATCGCGCAGGTGGTTTCCGACATCCGCCGCAATCCGGATTCCCGCCGCCTCATCGTCACCGCCTGGAACCCGGCCGACGTGCCGAAGATGGCGCTGCCGCCCTGCCACCTGCTGTTCCAGTTCTATGTGGCCGAGGGCAAGCTCTCCTGCCAGCTCTACCAGCGCTCGGCGGACGTGTTCCTGGGCGTGCCGTTCAACATCGCCTCCTATGCCCTGCTGACCCAGATGGTGGCGCAGGTGACGGGCCTTCAGGTGGGCGATTTCGTCCATACGCTGGGCGACACCCACCTTTATCTCAACCACCTCGATCAGGCGCGCGAGCAGCTCGCGCGCGCGCCGCGCGCCCTGCCGCGCCTTGCCCTGAACCCGGATGTGAAGGACATCTTTGCCTTCCGCTTCGAGGACATCACGGTGGAGGGCTACGAGCCGCACCCGCACATCAAGGCGCCGGTAGCGGTCTGACCGGCACGCCGGGCCTCACGCGCATTTGCATGGGCTTGCCGTAACGCTGCCTCGGGTTGCACCGTAGATAGGGCGTCCTTGATCTGCGGTGGGTCGCATGTCCCTGTTTCACGAGCGCAACGGCAATTTCAGCCCCGAGAAGACGGTGGCACTGGTGGGCAGTTGCCTGCCGGCGCTCTGGCTCGCCTCATGGGCACTCATGGGCGATCTCGGTGGCCGGCCGGTCTCGGCGGCCATCCATTTCACCGGCCTGTGGGCGATCCGGCTGCTGTTCATCAGCCTCGCGGTGACGCCGGCCCGCCGCATCTTCCACTGGCCGAAGCTGGTGCTGGCCCGCCGCATCCTTGGCGTCGCCGCCATGTCCTATGCGGCGCTGCATCTCACGCTGTTCGTTATGGATCAGGGCTGGAACGTGCAGGCGGCGGCGCGGGAAATCGTGCTGCGCTTCTATCTTGCCATCGGTGCGGTGGCGGTGGCGCTGCTGCTGGCGCTGGGCGCCACCTCCTTCGACCGCGTGATCAAGCGCATGGGGGCCAAGCGCTGGAACGCGCTGCATGCCAGCGTCTATGGCATCGCGCTGCTCGCCAGCGCGCATTTCTTCATCCAGTCGAAGCTGGATGTGACGCAGGCCGTGCTGATGAGCGGCTTCCTGATCTGGCTGTTCGCCTATCGTCTCTGGCACCGGGCCACGAACAACGTGGGCCTGTTCGCCTTGCTGGCGCTGGCGGTGCTGTCCGGTGTGCTCACGGGCCTGCTGGAGATGGCGTGGTACGGCCTCTTCACCGGCATTCCGGTGGCGCTGGTGGCCGAGGCGAACTTCCAGCCCGCCATGGGCGTGAGCCCGGCATTGTGGGTGCTTATGGCGGGTCTGGCCGTGTTCGTGGTTGCCGCCGTCTGGTTGAAGATCTCGCCGCCCAAGGCCAAGGGCAAGGCTGCCGGCTCGCAGAAGGCCCCCAAGGTTCGGCCGAGCGTCAGCCCGGCCGGCTGAGGCTCATTCGCCCAGCATCCGCTCCAACTGATCGAGGGCCGTTTCGGGTGTCGCCCGCTGCCAGTCCGGCATCTGGTGACGGAACCATGTGACCTGTCGCTTGGCATAGCGGCGGGTGTCGTTCTGTCCTTCCGTCACCGCCTCGGCGCGGCTCATCTCGCCCCTCAGGTGACGCATGAGCGCCGGGGCGCCGTGGGCCTTCAATATGGTGCGGTCGGCAGGCAGAGCGCGGGCGGCCAGCCGCTCGGCTTCTTCCAGAGCGCCTGCCGCCATCATGCCCTCGAAGCGCGCGTCGATGCGCGCTCGCAGCGTCTCGCGCTCCACCTCCAGAACGAGGCGCACGCAGGCGGCGGGGTCGAGCAGGGGGGTGTGGCTGTCCTTCTGCCAGTGGCTGAGGGGGCGGCCGGTGGCCTCCAGCACTTCCAGCGCCCGCAGGATGCGCTGGCGGTCGCGTGGCTCCAGCCGCATTGCCGTTTCCGGGTCGAGGGTGGCGAGGCGGGCGTGCAGCACCTGCGCGTCTTCCGCTTCCGCCATACCGCGCACGCGCTGGCGCACCTCCTCCGGCACGGCCGGAATGGGAGCAAGGCCCGAAGTGAGGGCGCGGAAATAAAGGCCGGTCCCGCCGATGAAGATCGGCAGCCGTCCTGCTGCCTGCACGGCAGCCAGCGTGCGCGCGGCATCCTCCGCCCAGCGGCCAACGGAATAATCCTCGGCGCCGTCCACATGCCCGTAGAGCAGGTGCGGCGCGCGTGATTCTTCTTCAACGCTCGGGCGGGCCGTAATCACCCGCAGATCGCCGTAAACCTGCATGGAATCGGCATTGATGACCGTTCCGCCGCATCGTTCCGCCAACGCGAGCGCGAGGGCCGACTTGCCGCTGGCCGTCGGACCTGCGATGAGCACCGCCAATGGTTTCAACGTTCTTCGAGCCTGACTTGCCATGGTCTATGTCGCGACACTTATCTCAAACTCCACCCAGCTGGCCATAACGCGCGACGTGGTGGCCGCCGCCCGCGCTGTCCTGCCGGAGGCGGGCGATCCGGTGGTGCTCGATCCGGAGATCGCCGTGGAGATCGCCTTCGCGCCGGCGGCCGACGTCACGCCCGGCGCCATGCGGGATGCGGTGTGCGCGGCGCTGGGCGATACGCCGGTGGATGTGGTGGTGCAGCTGACCGCCGGCCGGCGCAAGCGCCTGTTCCTCGCCGACATGGATTCCACCATGATCGGGCAGGAATGCATCGACGAACTGGCCGACGTGGTGGGGCTGAAGGCCCATGTGGCCGAGATCACCGAGCGGGCCATGCGCGGCGAGATCGCCTTCGAGCCGGCGCTGCGCGAGCGGGTGGCACTGCTGAAGGGGCTTGCGGAAGGCGTGGTGGCGGACGTGCTGCGCGACCGCATCCGGCTGACGCCGGGCGGCAAGGCGCTGGTGGGCACCATGAAGGCCAATGGCGCCTATGCGGCGCTGGTGTCGGGCGGCTTCACTTTGTTCACCGGACCGGTGGCCGAGATGGTGGGCTTCGACGAGCACCGCTCCAACATCCTCGAAATCGCGGACGGCAAGTTCGCGGGCACGGTGGTGGAACCGATCCTCGGCAAGGAAGCCAAGCTCGCCGCACTGGTGGAATTGCGCGACCGGCTGCACCTGGCGCCCTCCGAGACCATGGCGGTGGGCGATGGCGCCAACGATCTGGCCATGCTGGGCGAAGCGGGGCTGGGCGTCGCCTATCACGCCAAGCCGAAGGTGGCGGCCGAGGCTCACGCTCGTGTCGATCATGGCGACCTGACCGCGCTGCTCTACATGCAGGGCTATCACCGCGAGGACTTCCGCGAAGGCTGAACGCCTCCGCACACCTTGCCCTGAAAACAAAAATGCCCCGGCCTCAGCCGGGGCATTTGCGTTTCGGGGGAGGGCGCTCAGTTCAGCGGCACGGCGGCGAACTGCACCTGGCCTTCGCCATCGGAAATCAGCAGCAGGGCCGACTTCTTGCTGTCCTTCTTCAGGGCATCCACCCGCTTCTGCAGATCGGCGGGGGCGGACACCGGCTCCTGACCCACTTCCACGATCACCTGACCGGCCTTGAGGCCCTTGTCGGCGGCGGCAGAATTGCGGTCCACGGAGGTGATCACCACGCCCTTCACCGTGTCCTTGAGCTTGAACTTCTTGCGCAGGTCGTCGGTGATGGCGGCCACTTCCAGCCCCAGCACCTTGCTCGCCGCCACCGGCTTCTCATCCGGCTTGGCGGACTTGGCGGCAGCGGCCTTCTCTTCCTCGGGAGCGCGGGCGACGGTGATCTTCAGCGTCTCTTCCTTGCCCTTGCGGATGACGACGATGTCCACCTGCTTGCCCACCGGCGTGTCAGCGACGATGCGGGGCAGATCGCGCACATCCTTCACGTCCTTGCCGTCGAACTTCACGATCACGTCGCCGGCCTTGAGGCCGGCCACGGCGGCGGGGCTCTTGCTGTCGTTGAGGCCGCCCACCAGCGCGCCGCGCGCCTTGCCGAGATTCAGGCTCTCGGCGATCTCGTCGGAGACGGTCTGGATGCGCACGCCGATCCAGCCGCGCCGCACTTCCTTGAACTGCTGGAGCTGGGCGATGACCGCGTTCACGGTCGCCGAGGGCACCGCGAAGCCGATGCCGATGGAGCCGCCGGAGGGGGAGATGATGGCGGTGTTCACGCCGATCACGTCGCCTTCCATGTTGAACAGCGGGCCGCCGGAATTGCCGCGGTTGATGGCGGCGTCCGTCTGCAGGAAGTTGTCGTAGGGGCCGGAATTGATGTCGCGGTTGCGCGCGGAGATCACGCCCACGGTGAGCGTGCCGCCGAGACCGAACGGATTGCCGATGGCCATCACCCAGTCGCCGACGCGCATCCTGTCGCTGTCACCGAACTTCACCGCCACCAGCGGCTTCTCGGACGTGACCTTGAGCAGCGCGAGATCGGTCTTGGTGTCGCGGCCGATCAGCTCGGCCTTGAGCTTCGAGCCGTCGTTGAAATTGGCGTAGATCTCGTCCGCGTCGGCGATCACGTGATTGTTGGTGACGATGTAGCCCGTCGGGTCGATGACGAAGCCCGAGCCGAGCGAGGAGACACGGCGCGGCCGCTGGCCCTGCTGGCCCTCGCCGCCGTCTTCCTGCTGACGGCGCTTGAAGAACTCGTCGAAAAAGTCCTCGAACGGCGAGCCCGGCGGCAGCTGCGGGGCGGGTACGCTGCGGGAGGCGGCCACATTCTGCGAGGTGGAGATGTTCACCACCGCGTCCATCACCTTCTCGGCGACGTCGGCCACGGTGTCCGGGCCCTTGCTGGAGGCGGCGAAAGCGGGTGCCGCCAGCACCAGCGAGAGTGCCAGCGCAGGCGCCGCGAAGGCGTTGCGGAAACGGTTCAGGGTCGACATGGCCTCTCCTCGCGGGCGGCGGACAGATCAAACGCAACAGCTGCGGCGGGGATCCCGTCTCCCGTCACGGAAGATGAGACGCCGAAACCGCAGCAAATCGAAAGTCACGCTCCGGTGACTGGCCGAGGGCCGCCATCCGGACCCGTCCGCCGGGAGGCCCGCATGGCGGGCCGAGGCCCGTTCTGCCCAAAGCTGCGACAGCCGGCGCGGGCGCGCAAGCGGGGGCGGCGCAAACGGTACGCGCCATCAGGGATAAGTCACGAAAAACCCCGGCGATTGCATGACCGCCGGGGTTCAACTTCAGTCCGGGCTGTTCAGGAGCGGACCAGCCACACCAGAAGCACCCCCACGATGCCGGCGGCGAGACCGGCAATGCGCATGGGTGCTTCGGGCGATTTCAGCACGGCCTTCATCGCCCGTCGCCACGCGGCGGGAAACGCCGCGAGGCTGAGCCCTTCGATCACCAGCACCAGGCCCAGGGCGGCGATCAGGTCACGCATGGCCACGCGCGTCAGCGTGTGGCGGGCAGGGCGGCGCCGGCGGCAGCCGGGGCCTGCGGCGCGACCGTGCCGGCCGGGCTCTTGAAGAAGCGCAGGAAGTCCCAGTCCGGGCTGATCATCAGCCGGGTGTCGTTCTGCTTCATCGAGGCTTCATAGGCCAGCATGGAACGGTAGAAGGCGAAGAAGTCCGGATCCCGCCCATAGGCATCGGCGAAGATCTGGTTCCGCTCCGCGTCGCCCTGACCGCGCAGGGCTTCGCCCTTCGAATTGGCCTCGGCGACCAGGATGGTCACTTCGCGATCGGCACGCGACCGCGTGCGCTGGGCCGCTTCGCCGCCCTGCGCGCGGATTTCCGCCGCTTCCCGCTGACGGTCGGTCTGCATGCGCTGGAACACCGCCTGGCTGTTGGCATCCGGCAGATCGGCGCGGCGGATGCGCACATCCACCACCGTGATGCCGAAGTTGGCCGCCTCACGGTTGAGCTGCTCCTTGATGCGGCCCATCAGGCCCTCGCGCTCGTCACGCACCACCTGGGTGAAGGTGCTCTCACCCACGACACGGCGGAGCGCCGAGTTGAGGATGGTGGAGAGACGCGAGTTGGCGCCCTCGATGGTGCCCACCGCCTGGTAGAAGCGCAGCGGATCGGTGATCCGGTAGCGCGCGAAGGCGTCCACCATCAGGCGCTTCTGGTCGGAAGCGATCACTTCCTGCGAGGGGTTCTCGAGGTCGAGGATGCGCTTGTCGATGTAGATCACGGTGTCGATGAACGGCACCTTCCAGTGCAGGCCGGGCGTGGTGATGGGGGCCTGGGCGTTGCCGAGGCGCAGCACCAGTGCCTGCTGGTTCTGGGTGACGGTGAAGGCGGCCGAGTAGAGGCCGACGATCACCACGAGGACGATGACGAGGAGGCCGCCGCCGAAGAAGGGGCTTTTCATCGCGTGGCTCCCTGGGTCTGCGGACCGGTGGTGACGGGGGCGCGGCGCGGCTCATTGAGCGGCAGCACCGGCACGACGCCGTTTCCGCTGCGGGTCGCACCCTGGTCCACGATCACCTTGTCCACGCCGCCGAGCACGCGTTCCATGGTTTCCAGATACATGCGCTCGCGGGTCACGTCCTTCGCCTTCACGTATTCATCGTAGATCTTGAGGAAGCGGTCGGCCTGGCCGCGCGCTTCCACGACGGTGCGTTCGCGATAGGCCTGCGCCGCATTGTCGATGCGGGCAGATTCACCGCGCGCCTCGGGGATGACCCGGTTGGCGTAGGTCTGGGCTTCGTTCTGGGCGCGCTCGGCGTCCGCGCGGGCCGCCTGCACGTCGCGGAAGGCGTCGATGACCTGCGCGGGCGGGTCCACCTTCTGCATCTGCACCTGCGTGATGCGCACGCCGGCCCCGTAGCTGTCGAGGGTGCGCTGCATGAGGTCATGCACGCCCTGCTCGATCGTCTGGCGGGCACCGGTGAGAATCGGCTGGATGTTGTTGCGTCCCACCACCTCGCGCATGGCGCTTTCGGCCACCGCCTTGATGGTGCCCTCGGGGTTCTGGACGTTGAACAGATAGTGTTCGGCGTTGTTGATGACCCAGAACACCGCGAAGTCCACGTCGACGATGTTCTCGTCGCCGGTGAGCATGAGGCTCTCTTCCGGCACGTCGCGCAGCACGGCGGCGTTGCGGCGGGTGTCCTCGGCGAGGCGCATGCCGATGTCGATGCGGTTCACGCGCGTGACCTTGGGGGTCACGACGGTCTCGATCGGATAGGGCAGGTGGTAGTTCAGGCCCGGCTGGGTGAGCTGGACGAACTTGCCGAACCGCAGGACCACGCCCTGCTCGTCGGGTTCCACGCGATAGAAGCCGGACAGCAGCCAGCCGGCCACCACCAGCGCCACCACCAGGATCGCGCCCTTGGTGCCCATGGAGCCGGGCAGCATGTGCCGCAGGCGGTCCTGGCTGCGGCGGATCAGGTCTTCAATGTCCGGAGGATTTGGTCCTGAGGACTGCGGCCCCGTACCCCAGGGCCCTTTAGGCCCGTTTCCCCAGGGGCCACCGCCCTGATTCTTCCACGACATCATCCACTCCCGTGGGAGCGCCGCGAAAAGGCGGCGGTCCGGACCGTACCACTCTGCCCCTTCACACGGGAGGTCCGGGCGCGCCCATCGGACGCGTCAACGATCCCCCCGCTGGCGGCAGGTTATAGAAAAGCACGCGTCCCGATTCAACGCGACGCGCGCCTTCTTACTCTCAGATAAGGATCGGGTCGAAGTTACGCAACGGGAGGAGCTCCCGCCACGCCGAGCCGCTCCGACGCGCTATGGCTGCGCACGGTGGCCGTGCCACGATAGTAATCCAGCACAAACAGCCGGATCGCGGAGGAGAGATTGCCTTGATTACGGCCGGAGTCGATGGTCGCCACCAGATCGGACAAGGTCAGGCGTCGCTGGCCTGCGATCTCCTTCAATGCATCCCAGAAGGCATCTTCCAGGCTTACGCTGGTCTTGTGTCCGGCGATGACGATTGATCTTTTCACGACGGGGCTTTTCATCAGTCTTCCCTCTCGGTGCGCGCGTGACCATCGAGGCGCTGAGCCATCAGCCGCTCTTGCGCGGCCTGAGCCTCCCGCTCAGCCTTGGTGCGGCCGAACCTGATCCGGTTCTCCGCAGCCTCAGCCTGCGCCTCCTGCCGGGCCCGGGTTTTCCGTGCCCTTTTGAGGTTCACGACGTCGCCCACAGTGTCCTCGTTTCCAGCGCGATCCCCCAACCGAGCTGTGCTCAATCGAATCTGCAACCGGCTTACTCCCTGCCGGCCACTCATGTGATCACAGCATCAAATCATCAAAATTACCACCGTCATCGGCGCGGCCGAGCTATGTCCAAAGGCCACGGGGGATGACTGCAAATCGTACCTCCCAACACTAATTTTGATGGATTGCGACGCTCACGGACTTCTGAAGACGTGTGCTAGAAGCCTCCTCGCTGATTAGCCCAAGGAGAGTGCAGGGACATGAGCGCGACCCGCATCGAGACTGATACTTTCGGCCCCATCGAGGTGCCGTCCGACCGCTACTGGGGGGCGCAGGCGCAACGCTCCTACGGCAACTTCAAGATCGGCTGGGAGCGCCAGCCGCTGCCGATCGTGCGGGCTCTCGGCATCGTCAAGCGTGCCGCTGCGGAAGCCAACGAGCAGCTCGGCCGGCTCGACCCGAAGGTCGGCGCGGCGATCGTCGCCGCGGCCCAGGAAGTCATCGAGGGCAAGCTCGACGATCACTTTCCGCTGGTGGTCTGGCAGACCGGCTCCGGCACCCAGTCAAACATGAATGCCAATGAAGTGATCTCGAACCGGGCCATCGAAATGCTCGGCGGGGAGAAGGGCTCCAAGAAGCCCGTCCACCCGAACGATCACGTAAATATGAGCCAGTCGTCCAACGATACTTACCCGACGGCGATGCATGTCGCCTGCTCGGAGGAGATCGTCCACCGCCTGCTGCCGGCCCTGAAGACCCTTCACGGTGCCCTCGACGCCAAGGCGAAAGAGTGGACCTCGATCATCAAGATCGGGCGCACCCACACCCAGGACGCCACCCCGCTGACGCTCGGCCAGGAATTCTCCGGCTATGCCAAGCAGGTGGAGAACGGCATCGCCCGCATCGAGCAGACCCTGCCGGCGCTGATGCAGCTGGCGCAGGGCGGCACGGCGGTCGGCACCGGCCTCAACGCCCCGGTGGGCTTCGCCGAGGCGGTGGCCGAGAAGATCGCCGCCATCACCGGCCTGCCCTTCACCACCGCGCCGAACAAGTTCGAGGCGCTGGCGGCCCATGACGCCATGGTGTTCTCGCACGGCGCCATCAACACGGTGGCGGCCTCGCTGTTCAAGATCGCCAACGACATCCGCTTCCTGGGCTCCGGCCCGCGCTCGGGCCTCGGCGAGCTGTCGCTGCCGGAAAACGAGCCGGGCTCGTCCATCATGCCGGGCAAGGTGAACCCGACCCAGTGCGAGGCGCTGACCCAGGTGTGCGTGCAGGTGTTCGGCAACAATGCCGCGCTCACCTTCGCCGGCAGCCAGGGCCATTTCGAGCTGAACGTGTTCAACCCGGTGATGGCCTACAACTTCCTCCAGTCGGTGCGCCTGCTGGCGGATGCGGCGGTGAGCTTCACCGAGCATTGCGTTGTGGGCATCGAGCCGCGCGTGGACAACATCAAGGCCGGCCTTGAGCGCTCGCTGATGCTGGTGACGGCGCTGGCGCCGAAGATCGGCTATGACGCGGCCGCCAAGATCGCCAAGACCGCGCACAAGAACGGCACCACGCTCCGCGAGGAAGCGGTGGGCGGCGGCTACGTGACGAACGAGGAGTTCGACGCGGTGGTCCGTCCGGAGAACATGATCTCGCCCGGCTGAGCCACCTTCCGACCGAACTGGCCGGATGCGCGCGCCGCATCCGTGCCCGCTCGGTCCGCGTATGGGATAGAAATGCCGGGCGGCCCCACACGGTGCCGCCCGGTTTTTTTGTGCGCGGCTATGCCCGCTCTTCCGTCTGGAGGCCCCATGGCGAGTCTGCCCGCCCATCTGCGTCCGGTGGCCATCGACGATCTGCACCCCACCCAGCTCACCCTCGGTCTCGAGGAGGTGGCGCGGCGGGCGAAGAAGATGATGGCCATGGGCGAGGCCGAGGCGGACGCCCTGTTCCGGAGGAAGGCCATTCCCTGCGTGCGCGGGCCGGGTGGTCAGCTCTATCTCATCGACCACCACCATTTGTGCCGGGCGGCGCTCATCGCCGGTTACAAGACCGTCTATCTCGACACGGGCAAGCTGGTGGACCGCTCGAAGCTGAACCGCGCCGATTTCTGGGACGAGATGGAGCGGGAGGGCAATTGCTGGCCCATCGACGCCGACGGCAATCGCCGGCCCTATGCGCGCATTCCCTCCCATGTGCGGGAGCTGACCGACAATCCCTGGCGCACGCTCGCCCGCGCTGTACGCGGCCCGGCGTTCCGGGACGATGACGAGACGCCGTTCAAGGAATTCATGTGGGGCGAATATTTCCGCTCCTTCATGTCGAAGCGGCTGATCGAGACCGATCTGGACCTCGCCCGCGACCTCGCCATCAGGCTCGCCCATCTGGACGAGGCGCAGGATCTGCCCGGCTATCTGGGGCGCAAGCCGAAGGGGTGAGGCGCGTGCCTCACACCAGCCGCGCCAGACCGAACATCACACCCAGCATCACGCCCCATGCGGCCAGCCCGACGAGAAGGGCGAGGCGGTAATCCATCTGGCCGAGGGCGAAATAGCAGGCCAGCAGGAAAGCCAGATAGGCCGGAAGGGTCTTGGCGCTGGCGAGGCAGGTCTCCTGCAGCGCCGGCAGGTCGCCGCGCGCGCCCATGATCAGCAGGGCAATCAGGGAGAAGGTCGGGAACAGCGGCAGGATGCCGGGCAAGGTGGCGCCCTGTTTCGACAGATGGGCGATCAGCATGGTGACGGCTCCGCCCGCCATGCCCTTCCAGATAAGGTCCATTCCACGTGATCCCCGGTGCCCGCCGCGCGTCGGTATCCGGCGGGCCATGATGCCGGGGGCGTAGGACGCGCCGGGCGCGCAGGCAAGGGAAATGGATGCCTGCCGCTGCGTCGCTCAGAAGATCTTCATGATGAACTGATTGCGATCTCCATCCGCCCCGCCGGCAACGCCATCCAGCGCCGCATCATCGAGCGGCTGGGCCTGACGGGGCAGGTCGGCGGCATCGACTCCATAGCCGGCTGCCCGCAGCAGCGTCGCGGCCGTCTCGGCGTCGGGGCAGGCATCGAGTTGCGGCGCGAGCCGGTCCCGCAGGGCCGTGTCGGCGTTCAGGTCCGAGATGAGGCGCTCGATTTCCGCTTGTGCCAAAGATCCGCTCCCTGTTTGCGGGGCAGTCTAGCGCAGGCATGCCGTGAATCTGGTGGTATCGGGTGAGGCGAACCGATTTTCAGGGAATAGGGTGCCATCCGGGCTGGGCTTGAACCAGCGTCCAGTCGGTTAGAGAGCCGACCGCTCTGCCACTGAGCTACCGGATGACGGTTCAAGGGTGGCCCCGCCGGGGGCGTCGGGTCAACCCTCGCCGAGGCTGCGCAGCACCTCGGGCTTCATGGGGCGCCCGCTATAGGCGCCCATGCGCTTCAGCAGCGTCGCCATATAGGGATTGCCCACGCTGACCCCATGCACCAGTTCCGGCGTGGGATGGAAGGCGGCGACCGCCTTGCGGGGCCGGGGCGCGGACCAGCCGCTCTTCTCCGGATCGACACCATGGCGGGCGCAGGCGGCGGCGATGTCATGGCGTGTGCAGGTCTGCTCCATCTGCAGCACCTGCCACGGCTTTGGCAGATCCGCCCACACGCGCGTGTCGGGGTGCAGGCCGCCGCCCAGCCACGCATGGCCGGCGGCCACGTCGGCGGCCATCAGGCGCATCACCTTGCCGGGCATCATCTGGTCGAACAGGGCATCCATGCCCAGCGCATCCACCAGCGCGATCCAGTGATCGCGCGCCCGGTTCCACGCTCCGGCCAGCACGTTCCAGGTGGAGCTGTCGTCGCCCCGCTTCACCACCATGGTGGCGAGGTTGATGGAGGAGCGCCGCCAGACAGCCTCCAGCTCCTCCGCCGTGCCTGCGAGGATGGCGAACCAGCGGCCGAGCAGGTGGCCTTTCTCGGCCTCGCTGAGGTGCGCCAGCACATCGGCGCGCGGGAAGACATGGGCGATGGCGAACCAGCGCGTCTCCCGATCCGCGAGGCACAGCTCCAGCAAGGCGGCGGCGAGGTCGTCGAAGGGCTTCTGCTGGGCGCCGAAGGTGAATTCGCTGCGCAGCTTCAGGCGGGCCGCGTAATAGGCCACGAAGGCGAGCGAGGGCAGGTGGCCGCCGAACGTCTCCGGTGTCAGGTCCGGCGCCAGCGCCGCCTTGCTCACCAGCAGCAGGGGATAGCGCGCCTCGATGCGGCGGAAGGCGGCAAGGCGTGCCTCCAGCCGCCGGGCAACGCGGAACAGCTTGTCGTAGCGCCGCCGGGAGAGGTCGAGCCCGTGCAGTGTGCGGGCCTCCCGGTTCATGCGGTCGTCGCGGAAGCCGGCTCCGGCGGGCCGGTTGATCAGCATGTTGAAGGCCGAGAGCAGATCTTCGGCCTGATCCATGTCTGCGAGATCAGGCAAAGGCTTGCCGAGAAAGAGCAGCGCCAGTTCCTGCGCCTTGGCCACCTGCCGCTCCGGGGGCACCGGCGCGGGAAACAGCGTCGGCATGGACGACCAGCCGAAGCGGCTTTGCAGGGAAGCGGCCTTGCGGGCCTCGAACAAAGGCTGGAGGCGCCCGCGGAGGGGCTCTGGCAGCGCCTGCGCAATCAGATCCGCGACGGCTTCCGGCGTCTCGCGACGGGGCAGGGTGGCATGGAGGCGCGCGACGGCGTCGGGGGCATGCATGGCCGGCAGAGTAGCGGGCGAGGACAGGCGATCAACCCTCCCCATGCCGCAGGTCATGGACAGGCGGTAGCGGGCAGGCGTCACCCGCCGCTGGGGCAGTTCACAAGGGTGCGCGCAGGCGCATATGGGAGCGCTCTTTGCCCCGTTCTGGACTCAGTCTGGCGGTCCTGTCTCCCGGTTCGTGCGCCGCTGCACATTTCCGCTTTCCGCGCACGGGGGCGACTTCACCATCAGACAGGAGCCTGCCATGCCGCACACCGCACGCCGCGAGTTCAACCGGATGCTGGCGACACTGGGCCTTGCCGGGGCGGCCGCCTTGTCCGCCCGCCCTGTGCTGGCCGCCGACAGCCGCCCCGAGGTGCTTCAGCTGGGGCCGAACGGCTGGGTGCCGAACAATGCCCACCTGCCGGTGCTGCATTATCGTGGCGTGGTGGAGAGCGGCAGCACGCTGGACACCGCTTCCGGCATGGAGAGGCTGTTCCAGCACACTGGCTGGCCGGCGCAGTGGCGCAACGGTGTGTATGACTATCACCACTATCATTCGCAGGCCCACGAGGTGCTGGGCTTTGCCGGCGGCTGGGCGCGCCTGTTGCTGGGCGGGCCGGACGGCAGGGAAGTGGAAGTGTCGGCCGGCGATGTGGTGGTGCTGCCGGCCGGGACCGGACACTGCCGGCTGGAGGCGACGGGCGAATTCCTCGTGGTGGGTGCCTATCCGCCCGGCCAGCATTTCGACATCCGCCGCGAAGCGCCGACGCCTGTGCAACGGGAAACCATGCGCAGCCTCCCCTTTCCCGCTTCCGATCCCGTGGCGGGTGCCGGCGGGCCGCTGACGACGCTCTGGCGCACAGCCTGAAGGCCGACGAGACCTCTCTGCATTGAAGGCCCAAGGTCGCTCATGCCGGGATCGTGAGCAGGCGCCATCTTGGTCATCTGCCGTTGCGTCACCAAGTGTTGAGCGCGGCTGCCCGTGTGGCGGCCCGTTCCGTGATCAGTGACAGAGGTGTCCTTAAATGCTCGACGTTCAGAAGCTCCTTGGCCAGTTTCTCGGCAATGCCGGCGCGCAGGCCGGCGGCTTCGGCGCAGGGCAGGGACAGCAGGGCCACGGGCAGCCCCGGCCATCCTCCGGCGGTTCGCTCGGTGACACCATCGGTGGGCTGATCCGCACCCACGGTGCCTCGGCTCTTTCAGGCGGCATTGCCGGCGGGCTGGCCTCGCAGCTCTTCAAGGGCAAGAACCTGAAAAAATTCGGCGGCACCGCGCTGAAGGTGGGCGGCGCTGCGCTGGTGGCGGGTCTCGCCTACAAGGCCTACCAGACCTACCAGCGCAACAATGGCGCGCAGGCCCTGCCGGGCGCGGCCCCGCTGCCGCAGAACGTTCCCAGCGTGCCCCAGACCGCCTTGCCGGCCCCCGAGGGCACCGCCTTCCTGCCGCGCGGACAGGAGGAGGCGCGGGCACGCCTGATGCTCTCGGCCATGATCGCTGCCGCAAAGGCAGACGGCCATATCGACGCCGCCGAGCAGGAGGCGATCTTCGGCCGCATCGACGAGCTGGATCTCGATCCGTCCGCCAAGGGTTTCGTCATGGACGAAATGCGCCGTCCGCTCTCCATCGACACGCTGGTGGCCGGCGTTTCCTCACCGGAGGCGGCCATCGAGGTCTATACGGCCTCGGTGCTGGCCATCGACCCGGACCATCCGGCCGAGCGGGCCTATCTCGACATGCTCGCCGCCCGCCTCAACCTGCCGCCGGAGCTGACCGCTCAGATCCGCCGCACGGCGGAGGAAGAGGTTGCCTGAGGGCGCACGCGCGCCTCGGGGCCGTAGTGTCCCGGTCACGTAGCCGTTATAAGGAAACCCCGCCCACGGTGCGGATGGCGCATGCCGTCTTCGGTGCGACGTCTCGCGTCCAGCCGCCGTTCGCGCCCGTGGCCCCATGAGGAGTTTCCCATGCCGATGCCCGCTATGAGCCTTGCCTCCCGCTTCCGCTTTCCGTCTCTTCTGGTGGTGGTGGGACTGGTTCTGGCGGGATGCGGCATCAACGCCATTCCCACCAATGAGGAACTGGCCAAGGCGCGCTGGAGCGAGGTGCTGAACCAGTATCAGCGCCGCGCCGACCTGATCCCCAATCTGGTGGAGACGGTGAAGGGCTATGCGGCGCAGGAGAAGGACGTGCTCACCGCCGTGGTGGAAGCGCGCGCCAAGGCCACGCAGGTGAAGGTGGATGCCTCCACCATCACCGATCCGGCACAGTTCAAGCAGTTTCAGGATGCCCAGTCGCAGCTCTCCGGCGCGCTGGGGCGGCTGCTGGCCATCAGCGAGGCCTATCCCGAGCTGAAGTCGAACCAGAACTTCCTGGCACTCCAGTCGCAGATCGAGGGCACGGAGAACCGCATCGCGGTGGCCCGGCGCGATTATATCGAGGCGGTGCGGGTCTATAACACCGAGCTGAAGACCTTCCCTGGCTCCATCTGGGCGGCGACCCTCTATCGCGCCAACAAGCCCATGGAGACGTTCACCATCTCCGAGCAGCAGATGCAGGTGCCCAAGGTGAAGTTCTGAACGGGGAGGGCGTGATGCGAGTCATTCCCTTCGTTCCTGCCCGGCCGGGGCTCCGGCGTGGGCTGGCGAGCCTCTGCGGCGTGGTGCTGTGCGTTTGCCTGCTGGCGGGCGCGGCGCTGGCGCAACTGACCTTCCCGCCGCTCACCGGCCGCGTGGTGGACGCCGCCCATGTGCTGGATGCCTCGACCTTCGCCAGTCTGCAGGCCAAGCTGGCAGGGCAGGAAGGTAAGACCTCCGACCAGCTGGTGGTGGCCACCGTTCCGTCCCTGCAGGGCACCTCCATCGAGGATTATGCCAACCGCCTGTTCCGGGCATGGAAGCTCGGGCAGGCGAAGGAGAATAACGGCGTGCTGCTGCTGGTCGCCCCCAGCGAGCGCAAGGTGCGCATCGAGGTGGGCTACGGGCTGGAAGGCATCGTCACCGATGCGGTGGCGAGCACCATCATCCAGACCAGCATCATCCCTGCCTTCCGGGCCGGGAACATGCAGCGCGGCATCGTGGCCGGCACCGACGCACTGCTGGAGATCCTCAATCTCGATCCGGAAGAAGCCAAGGTGCGCGCCCGCGCCCTGGGGCAGAAGCCGGATTATGGCTGGGCGCCGTTCATCGTCTTCGCCGTCTTCATGATTCTGGTTTGCGGCCTGTTCATCCTCGTGGTGCGCTTCGCCATGCGCAACGGATGGGGCAACGGCGCAGGGCGCAGCGCCAGCTGGGAATGGACGAGCGCCACCGGTTGGCAGCGCTCTTCCTCTTCGTCCTCGTCTTCTTCCTCCTGGGGCTCATCCAGTTCCAGCAGCGGCGGCGGGTTCTCCGGTGGCGGGGGCTCGTCGGGCGGCGGCGGTTCGTCGGGGAGCTGGTGATGAGGCCAAGCGACATGGATCAGGACGCGCGGACGCGGATCGAGCAGGCGGTGATGGCGGCGGAGGCCCGCACCAGCGCCGAGATTCGCGTGGTGGTGCTCAACCGGCCGGCGGCCCCGGTGACGCTGCATGTGGTGGCGCTGGCCGCCTGCGTGGCGCTGGTGCTGCCCTGGCCGCTCGCCTTCCTCTTCCCGCATCGGGCCATGGACCTGTTCGCCGTGCAGGCGCTGCTGTTCGTGGTGCTCGGCGGCCTGCTGCTCGGGGTTCCGGCGCTCGCCCAGCTCGCGATTCCCCGTGCCGTGCGGCGCATGGCGGTGCGGGCGGCGGCGCTGGACCGATTCCTTGCGCTCGGCATCCATCTCACCGAATCCCGCACGGGACTCATGATTCTCGTCGCCGTGCCGGACCGCATGGTAGAGGTCGTGGCGGATGCGGAAGTGATGACGAAACTCGGTCAGGGCTTCTGTGATGAGGTCGTTCTTGCGGTATCCAGAGGTGGCGCAGGCGGGGATATCGCTGCGGGTCTGGTTGAAGGCGTTAACCATTGCGGTAAAAGGCTTTCGGAAACCTTTCCGGAGGTGCCCGGAGGCCGCAATGCGCTACCCGACCATGTGGTCCTCGCGTGATGCAGGTCCGGAGGGCCAAAAGTGCCGCGAAATGTGGCTTTGGAGGCCCTCCAGCCCTTGACGCGGGGCAGGTGGGAGGCTAGAAGCCCCTCACTTTCGCGGCAGGCGTCGACGTCTAAGCGATCGGAGCGGCTGTGCCGGCAGGCCTGAAAGGTCAGCCAGCAAGCCCCGATCAGACAGTCGAAACGCTGCCAGGTACAGCACTGATAATCTCAAGTGCACGATCGCGTTTCCTGCCTTTCGGGGCTGTGTGCCGTGATCCTCTGTCGCGAACGGGGTGCGCCCGCTGTGAAAACAGTGGTCCGCGCTTTTTCGTTCGTGGTCCCGCCGATGGGGTTTTCCCTGCCGGCGCGAAGTTTTCGTTGGCGACTTCGGTCGCCGCACCGTTGCGGTCCCTTCGGGCCGCGAAACATCAAGAATGCGGCGCGAGCCGCAGGTCAGGACGAGGCGAAGGCTACATGCCGACGATCAACCAGCTGATCCGGAAGCCGCGGGAAGCGCAGAAGGCGCGGGACAAGGCTCCTGCTCTTCAGTCGAGCCCGCAGAAGCGTGGCGTTTGCACCCGCGTGTACACCACGACCCCGAAGAAGCCGAACTCGGCGCTTCGTAAGGTCGCCAAGGTGCGGCTCACCAACAGCTACGAAGTGATCGGCTATATCCCCGGCGAAGGTCACAATCTTCAGGAGCACTCCGTGGTGATGATCCGCGGCGGCCGCGTGAAGGATCTTCCGGGCGTGCGCTATCACATCCTGCGCGGCGTTCTGGATACCCAGGGCGTCAAGAACCGCAAGCAGCGTCGTTCGAAGTACGGCGCGAAGCGGCCGAAGTGATCTGGGGAGCTTGAGCTAATGTCCCGTCGCCATAAAGCCGAGCGCCGCGAAGTCATTCCGGACGCCAAGTACGGCAACATCATCGTCTCGCGTTTCATGAATTCCATCATGAAGCACGGCAAGAAGTCGGTCGCCGAGAGCATCGTTTACGGCGCGCTCGACATCGTCGAGGCCAAGGCCAAGAGCAACCCGCTGGAGATGTTCGTCTCCGCGCTTGAGAATGTTGCTCCTGCCGTGGAAGTGCGGTCCCGCCGCGTCGGCGGCGCCACCTACCAGGTGCCCGTCGAAGTGCGCACCGAGCGTCGCCAGACGCTCGCGATCCGCTGGCTCATCGCCTCGGCCCGCGCTCGCAACGAGAAGACCATGGTGGAGCGCCTCTCCGCCGAGCTGCTGGACGCTGCCAACAACCGTGGCAACGCCGTCAAGAAGCGTGAAGATACGCACCGGATGGCGGAAGCCAACCGCGCCTTCTCGCACTACCGCTGGTGATCGGAAGGAAGTTCTGTCATGCCGCGTACGAACGCCATTGAGGACTACCGCAACTTCGGCATCATGGCTCACATTGATGCCGGCAAAACCACGACCACCGAGCGGATCCTCTATTACACCGGCAAGAGCCACAAGATCGGCGAAGTCCATGATGGCGCTGCCACCATGGATTGGATGACGCAGGAGCAGGAGCGTGGCATCACGATCACCTCTGCTGCGACGACCGCCTTCTGGGAAGGCAAGCGCCTGAACATCATCGACACCCCCGGCCACGTGGATTTCACCATCGAGGTCGAGCGGTCGCTGCGTGTGCTCGACGGTGCGGTGTGCGTGCTGGACGGCAATCAGGGCGTCGAGCCCCAGACCGAGACCGTCTGGCGCCAGGCTGACAAGTACAACGTGCCGCGCGTCGTGTTCGTCAACAAGATGGACAAGACCGGTGCGGACTTCTACCGCTGCGTCGAGATGATCGTCGACCGCGTGGCCGGCAACCCTGTGTGCTGCCAGCTGCCGATCGGTTCCGAGAACAACTTCAAGGGCATCATCGACCTCGTCCGCATGAAGGCGGTCGTGTGGGAAGACGAAGCTCTCGGTGCGAAGTTCCATGACGAGGAGATCCCTGCGGATCTCGCCGACAAGGCTGCCGAGTATCGCAACAAGCTGGTCGAGGCCGCCGTCGAACTCGACGACGACGCCATGGCTGCTTACCTGGACGGCCAGGAGCCGGACGTCGCGACCCTCAAGCGCCTGATCCGCCTCGCTGTGGTGACCCGGAAGTTCAACCCGGTGTTCTGCGGTTCGGCGTTCAAGAACAAGGGCGTGCAGCCGCTCCTCGACGCGGTGTGCGATTATCTGCCGAGCCCCCTCGATCGCGGCGCGATCAAGGGCATCGACTTCAAGACCGAAGAAGATACCGTCCGTCTCCCGAACGACGAAGAGCCGACCTCGGTTCTGGCGTTCAAGATCATGGACGACCCCTTCGTCGGCACCATCACCTTCTGCCGCATCTACTCGGGCAAGCTCGAGGCCGGCCAGGGCCTGCTGAACTCGACCCGCGACAAGCGCGAGCGCGTTGGCCGCATGCTGCTCATGCATGCGAACAACCGTGAAGACATCAAGGAAGCCTATGCGGGCGACATCGTCGCTCTCGCTGGCCTCAAGGACGTGCGTACGGGTGACACCCTGTGCTCGACCGAGAAGCCGGTGATCCTTGAGAAGATGGAATTCCCGGAGCCGGTGATCGAGATCGCCATCGAGCCCAAGTCCAAGGCGGACCAGGAAAAGCTCGGTATCGCTCTGTCCAAGCTCGCGGCCGAGGATCCGTCCTTCCGCGTGTCGACCGATCACGAGAGCGGCCAGACCATCCTCAAGGGGATGGGCGAACTGCACCTCGACATCAAGGTCGACATTCTGAAGCGCACCTACAAGGTGGATGCCAACATCGGCGCCCCCCAGGTGGCCTACCGCGAGACGATCACCAAGAAGGTGGACGTCGACTACACCCACAAGAAGCAGACCGGTGGTACCGGCCAGTTCGCGCGGGTGAAGTTCACGGTGGAGCCGAACGAAGTCGGCAAGGGCTTCTCGTTCGAAAGCGTGATCGTCGGCGGCGCGGTGCCGAAGGAGTACATCCCGGGCGTCCAGAAGGGCCTCGAGAGCGTGCTTGGCGCCGGTGTGGTTGCGGGCTTCCCGGTGGTGGACGTCAAGGTCCAGCTCACCGACGGTGCCTTCCACGAAGTGGACTCGTCCGCTCTGGCCTTCGAAATCGCGTCTCGCGCCGGTTTCCGTGAAGCCCTGCAGAAGGGTGGCGCGGTGCTGCTGGAGCCGATCATGAAGGTCGAGGTCGTGACCCCCGAGGATTACACGGGTTCGGTCATCGGCGATCTCAACTCCCGTCGCGGCCAGATCCAGGGCCAGGACATGCGCGGCAACGCGAATGTCGTGAACGCCATGGTCCCGCTGGCGAACATGTTCGGTTACGTGAACACCCTGCGCTCCTTCAGCCAGGGCCGCGCGACCTTCACCATGCAGTTCGACCACTACGAGCAGGTGCCGTCGAACGTCGCTCAGGAGGTTCAGGCGAAGTACGCCTGATCCTCACCTTCGACTTCACCGTTTCGCAAGAAATCATCGCCAGAGAGACCCAACGGAGAGTCCCATGGCCAAAGCTAAATTTGAACGTAACAAGCCGCACTGCAACATTGGCACGATCGGCCACGTTGACCACGGCAAGACCTCTCTGACGGCCGCGATCACGAAGGTGCTCGCCGAGACGTCCGGCGGCGCGACCTTCACCGCCTACGACCAGATCGACAAGGCGCCGGAAGAGAAGGCCCGCGGCATCACCATCTCGACGGCGCACGTCGAGTACGAGACCGCGAACCGCCACTATGCCCACGTGGACTGCCCCGGCCACGCCGATTATGTGAAGAACATGATCACCGGCGCGGCGCA
>NZ_BMCT01000002.1 GCF_014635325.1 Azorhizobium oxalatiphilum
TCGAGGAACTTGGTGATGAGGTTGAAACAGGTGGTCTTGCCCGCCCCGTTCGGCCCGATCAGGGCGTGAATCGTGTGGCGGCGGATCTTCAGATTCACGTTCTTGACGGCCGCGAACCCTTTGAACTCCTTCGTCAGGCCTTCGGCCTCGACGATGTATGGAACATCCATTCTTCCTCCCTTTCGGACGTGCGATTTTCGCTTCTGTCCATGAATGCTGACGGTACCGCGGCTCGGCGATGTGCGGTCGTTGGTCCGTTGCTCGGTAAACTTCCTCTATCCGTCCGGCGGATCCCCGGATCGTCCGTCAGCCCCCTGCGGCGATGATCGCATCGCAGGCTGCCATAGCGGGATGTCACAGACCTGAACGCAAGGGAAGCAATCAGGACGTGCCGAAGATGCAACCCCATGTTGCGGAGGCCGATTGTCTAGCCCGTCCGGGCAGGGCAGGGAAGGGCTTACGTCCCGGTTCAGGCCCTGGTGCCGAAGCGGGACAGGAAATCGAGCAGCTGCGGGTGACTGGCATAGGCCACATTGATGCGGAACGCCGCCGGGCCCGGCTGTCGATCGGTGCGGAAAACGTTGCTGGGCGCCAGGAAGATGCTGCGTTCCGCCGCCAGCCGGCAGACCTCCTCCTCGTCCGTGCCCGGCGGCATTTCGAGCCACAGATAGAAGCCGCAGTCGCGCGGCGGGGACAGGGAGAAGCCGATCGCCGAAAGGTCCGCCAGAGCCTGGATGGTGGCGCTCTCGATACGGCTGCGCAGCCGGCGCAGGTGACGCAGATAATGGCCATTGGCGATGAGCCCGTGGACGAGACGCTCCACATGCTCGGAGGTGGCGACCCCCGTCACCAGCTTGATGTCGGCGAGGGCATCCGCAAGCCCCCGGCGGGCGGCCACGAAGCCCACGCGCAAGGAGGCGGAGAGGGTCTTGGAGAAGGTGCCCACATAAAGCACGCGGTTGAGCTGATCGAGCCCGGCAAGGCGCGGGCTGGCGGGCGGCAGCAGATCGGCGAAGGGATCGTCCTCGACGATGGTGAAGCCATATTGCTCCGCCAGCCGCAGCAGGCCGTAGGCGGTGGTCAGGGAGAGCGTGGCGCCGGTGGGATTGTGGGCCAGGGACTGGGTGAAGAAGACCTTCGGCCGCTCCACCGCCAGCTTCGCCTCCAGATCTGCGAGGTCGGGACCGTCCGGCAGGCGGCGCACGCCGACGAGGCGCACCTTGCCGAGCCGCAGCTTGCCGAACAAAGGGTAATAGCCCGGCGTGTCCACGAACGCCGTGTCCCCCGGTTCGAGAAAGTGCCGCATGATGAGGTCGAGGGCATGATTGGCGCCGTGCGTCATCAGCACCTGTCCGTCGTCGCAGCGGATGCCGCGCTGGTTCAGGGTCTGCGCGATCTGTTCACGCAGCGGCAGAAAGCCGCGTGAGCTGCCGTAGCCGTGCTGGAAGGCGCCATGCGGCTTTCCGGCGCGGGCGAACTGGGCGCCGATCTCCGAGCCCTCCATCCATGAGGCGGGCGGGCGGCCATCGCCGGGGCGCAGTTCGTAATGATGATCCAGCTGCTCACGCAGCAGGGACACCAGATCGAGCGCCTCGGCCACATGGGGGCGGGGCTGCACCGCCGGCACCCAGTCGTTTGAAATGACGTAATAGCCGGAGCCGGGGCGGGCCTCCAACTGTCCGGTGGCGACCAGACGGTCATAGACCTCGGCCATGGTGTTTTTCGAGACGCCATGGCGTTCCGCCCCCTTGCGGACGGAGGCCATCTTCTCTCCCGCCTTCAGCTCGCTGGCGGCAATACGCCGCCCCAGCTCCTCCACCAGGGCATCCACTCTGGTCCGTGGCGGCTCTTTGCGTTCGAACTGACCCAGAGATATGACCATGACAGTCCCATTGAAACTCGGGAGAACTGTCCCTTGATTGCTGGCAATCGGGGGGACAGTCTCCGGAGCATACCGCCGGTTCAAAGGCGGAAAAAGGGAGAAGTCGGGAGGAATTCGAGGGGGTGGAGCCCGTCTCGAAAGCCCTGTTCTGTCTGCCTTTTCCGCCAAGACGGCGTTGCAGGATGCAGAGAGAAGGGGTGTTCATGTCCTCCACGTTTCCCCAGAATGCGCGCTCTTCGCGCATCAGCGGCTTCCACAAGATGTCCCCCGAGCAGCGCCTGGCTGAAGTGGAAAGCTTCGCCGGCCTCGACGCGGCGACCACGGCGCAGCTGGGCAAGGCGGGCAACATCGACCCCCATCTTGCTGATCACATGATCGAAAACGCCATCTCGACCATCTCCATCCCGGTGGGCATCGCCACCAATGTGAAGGTGGACGGGCGCGACGTGCTGGTGCCCATGGCCACCGAAGAATCGTCCGTGGTGGCCGCGGTCTGCAATTCGGCCCGCCAGTGCTACGACGCCGGCGGCTTCATCACCTCCATGTCCTCCACCAACATGATCGCCCAGATCCAGCTGGTGGGCGCGAGCGATCCCGAGAATGCCCGCATCCGCATTCTGGAGCGCAAGGCCGAGATCGCCGAGATCTGCGATGCCTGCGATCCCATGCTGGTGAAGCTCGGCGGCGGCTTCCGCGATCTGGAAGTGCGCATCATCGAGAGCAAGGGTGGCCCGATGGTGATCACCCACATCATCGTCGACACCCGCGACGCCATGGGCGCCAACGCGGTCAACACCATGGCCGAGCGCCTCGCGCCGCAGATCGAGGGCTGGGGGCAGGGCAAGGTCTATCTGCGCATCCTGTCCAACCTCGCCGATCGCCGTCTGGCCCGCGCGCGGGCGACCTGGCCGGTGGAAGCCATCGGCGGCGAGAAGGTGCGCGACGGCATGATCGCCGCCTACCAGTTCGCCGCAGCCGATCCCTACCGGGCCTCGACCCACAACAAGGGCATCATGAACGGCATCTCGGCCGTGGTGCTGGCCACCGGCAACGACACCCGTGCGGTGGAAGCCGGCGCCCACACCTACGCCGCCCGCAATGGCCGCTACACCAGCCTCACCCATTGGGAAGCCGACAAGGACGGCAACCTGACGGGCGCCATTGAGCTGCCGCTCGCCGTCGGCCTGATCGGCGGCGCCACCAAGATCCATCCCACCGCGCAGGCCTGCCTGAAGGTGCTGGGCGTCTCCACGGCTTCGGAACTGGCCCAGATCATCGCGGCCGTGGGCCTCGCGCAGAACTTCGGTGCCATGAAGGCTCTGGCCACCGTGGGCATCCAGCAGGGCCACATGTCGCTGCACGCCAACAACGTCGCCATCGCGGTCGGCGCGGTGGGCGAGGAAGTGGCGGCGCTGGCCGCCATCCTGGTGGAGAAGAAGCAGGTGCGTCAGGACGTGGCCGTCGCCGAACTCGCCAAGCTGCGCGGTCAGGGCTGATGGAAAACCGTCCTTCCGATCCCCGTGCCGCCGTGACCGACGGCGCCATGAAATATGCCGAGGTCTGGGGCGATACGGTCGACCTGAAGGACCTGGCCAAGGCCGTTGTGATCGGGGGCGTCATCGCCCTCGCTTGCTACCTTATCGCGGGGCGCGTCCTGATGGCCTATGCGCCCTCGGCGCAGATCGCCCGCACCTACGCCATGCTGTTCGGCCTTCTGGGCTGCATCGGCGCGGGCGCCCTGTGCGCCCGCCTTTTCGCCCCCAAGCGCGATCTCAGCGAGGGCACGCATGACGATGCGTGGCGCGATGAAGCCCTCGCGGCGCTTGCCGAAGGCGGCCGGTTCGGCCGCACCGAGGACCTGCCGGCGGTGGTGCAGGCAGAGATGAAAGAGCTCGGGCTCTACGACACATTCGTGCGTTATGAGGCGGTTCTCCGCCAGGATGAGGCGAAGAACTCATGACACCTCTCATGTACGACATCATGGTCGCAGTGGGCATGGGCCTGCTGGGCGCGGTGCTGTTCAGCGCCATCGGCCTGATCTCCGGCACCGACGAGACCACCACCATCGCGCCGGTGACGCTGCTGGTGGTGCTGCTGGGTACGCCGCCTGCGGGCGTGTTCACCTTCTGGCTGGCGGCGGCCGTCTCCAAGCACATGACGCATGCGGTGCCGACCGCGCTGCTGGGCATTCCAGGCGATACATTGGCGGTGCCGCTGATGCCGCAGGCCACCAGCCTGCGCAATCTCGGCGTGCCGCACATCGCCCTGCGCAAGATGATCTCCGGCGCCATCATCGCCGCCTTCGTCTCGGTGCCGCTGGCGGTGCTGTTCGCCGTGCTGCTGGCGCCGTTCGGACCCTACATCACCAGCTCCGCGCCCTGGATCTTCCTGGCGGCGGCGCTCGGCGTGGCCTATTTCTCGCCGGGCCGCTGGGCTTCGGTGGCGGCGCTCGTCCCGTTCGTCCTGCTGATCGTGGGCCTGCAGACGGTGACGAAGAGCTACGGCATCAGCCTCGGCGTGAGCTACTTCCTCGGCATCGCCATCGGCCCGCTGGTGGCGGACCTGTTCGCCGTGATCTCGCCGATCGATCGCCGGCGCATGATGCGCAGCGCGCCGCGCAGCTTCGTGCTGGCGCCGGACGTGAAGTCCTGGGGCGGCTACTTCCCCAACCCCTTCCGCGTGCTGGATCGCTCCCAGACCGGCTGGACCCTCGTCACCGCCGCCATCTCCTCGGCCACCTTCGTGTTCAGCCCGGTGGCGATGACGGTGATGCTGGGCGAAGTGGTGGGCGCGCGGGTGAAGCATGCCTATCATCGCCTGACCTCGGTGCTCGCCGCGCGAAACGGCGTGTCGGAGGCCACCTATGTGGCCGAGGCGCTGATCCCGCTCATCGCCTTCGGCCTGCCGCTGTCGCCGGTGGCGGCCGGTCCTGCTGCGCCGCTGTTCAACGCGCCGCCGGTCTTCACCATCAACAACGCCACGGGCGAGATCCATAACCTGCACACCATGATGACGCCGCTGGAGTTCCTCGGCTACGGCATGATCGCGGTGCTGCTGGCGGGTCTGATCGCTTATCCCTTCGCCATGAACTACGCCCGCTCGGCTGCGGCTTTCGTCTCGCGCAAGCTCAGCCATGAGGCCATCATCGCCACCTTCGTGGGTCTGGTGCTGGTCATCGGCACCTGGGAAGGCGGGCCGCTGGCCCTTATGGTGATCATGACCGTGGGTCTCGTGGGCGGCACCCTGTACCGGACGCTCGGTCTGAATACCGGCGTGCAGTTCATGGGCTATTACGCCGCCGTCCTGAGCGTGCCCACCATCGCGAAGCTCGTGACCGGAGGGTGAGCATGGGTATTCCATCGCAGGTTCGCATCGTCGAGGTGGGCCCACGCGACGGGCTCCAGAACGAGGCGACGCCCGTCTCCGTGGCGGCCCGCGTGGCCTTCGTCGAGGCGCTGGTCGCAGCGGGGCTGACCACCGTGGAGGCGGGGAGCTTCGTGTCGCCCAAGTGGGTGCCGCAGATGGCCGGGACCGATCAGGTGCTGGCCGCTCTGCCGGCGCGGCCCGGCGTGTGGTTCCCGGTGCTGGCGCCCAACATGCAGGGCTTCCTGGCGGCGCAGGCCGCCGGGGCGCAGGAGATCGCCGTGTTCGGTGCGGCCTCGGAGACCTTCTCCAAGCGCAACACCAACTGCACCATCGCCGAGAGCCTCGAGCGCTTCCGGCCGGTGTGCGAGGCGGCAGCCGCCGCCGGCATCCGCGTGCGTGGCTATGTCTCCTGCGTGCTCGGCTGCCCCTATGAGGGCGAAGTCCCGGTCAGCAAGGTGGTGGAAGTGGCCGGCGCGCTGGCCGCCATGGGCTGCTACGAAATCTCGCTTGGCGACACCATCGGCGTCGGCACGCCGCTCAAATCCCGCGCCATGCTGGAAGCGGTGGCGGGCGTGGTGCCCATGGAGCGCCTCGCGGTGCATTTCCATGACACCTATGGGCAGGCGCTGGCCAACATCCTGGCCTGCTTGGAAGCGGGCGTGAGCGTGATCGACGCGGCGGCGGGCGGCCTCGGCGGCTGCCCCTATGCGGCGGGGGCGAGCGGCAACGTCGCCACCGAGGATCTCGTCTACATGCTGGACGGCATGGGCGTGACCAGCGGCGTCTCGCTGGACGGCGTGCTCGCCGCGGCCCGCCTGATCACGGCGGAACTGGGCAGCGAGCCCCGCTCGCGCCTGTCGAAGGCCCGCCCGGCCATTCAGGGTTGATACGGGACCGCGCCGGCACATCGTCGCCGGCGCGGTTCATGACAATGGGCCGGGGGGCTAAGCCTCCAAGAGCCTTGTATTGTGTAAGGGAGTAGACCATGCCGAATGACCGCACCGCCACCCCGGCGGGAGCCGCCCCGCATGCGGCGGCCGGCGGCCCGCTGAAGGGCGTCAAGGTTCTGGACATCACACGCGTGGTGGCCGGCCCCTATTGCGCGATGCTCCTCGCGGATCTCGGCGCGACCGTGATCAAGGTCGAGCATCCGGACGATCCCGATTATGCCCGCTCCTTCCCGCCCTTCGTCGCCTCCGACGATGCGGAGCTGAGCGCCTTCTTCACCCAGTTCAACCGCAACAAGCTCGGCATCTCGCTGAACATGAAGACGGAGGACGGGCGCGCGCTGCTCAAGAAGCTGGTGCGCGAGGTGGATGTGCTGGTGGAGAATTTCCGCCCCGGCACCATGGAGAAGCTCGGCCTCGGATATGAGGTTCTGAAGCTCGAAAATCCGAAGCTGGTCTACACCGCCATCAGCGGCTTCGGCCGCACCGGCCCCAACTCCTCCCGCCCCGCCTATGACAATACGGGGCAGGCGGTGGGCGGGCTGTGGTCCATGAACGGCTATGCCGACCGTCCGCCGGTGCGGGTCGGCACCATCATCGGCGATCTGGCCGCCTCCCTCTATGCCGCCATCGGCACGCTGGCCGCGCTGCGGCAGGTGGAGCGTGGCGGCGAGGGGCAGGTGGTGGACGTCTCGCAGCAGGATTCGGTGCTTAGCCTCACCGAGAATGCGGTGGTGCGCTACACCACCAAGGGCGAGATCGCCTCGCCGCTGGGCAGCGAGCACCCCTTCGTGCGCCCCTACGGCCAGTTCCCCTGCAAGGACGGCTACGTCTTCTTCGGCGGCTATACGGACAAGTTCTGGAAGCTGACCTGCCAGATGTTCGGCGAACCCGAGGTGGCGAACGATCCCGAGATCGACACCATGGAGAAGCGCTTCGATGCCGATGTGGCGGAGCGGCGCGTGCGGCCTATCCTTGAGCGCTGGTTCAGCAATTACACCAAGGCCGAGCTGGAGGAGATGGCGGGCGACGTCATCCCCATGAGCGCCATCAAGAACATCAAGGAAGTGGTTGAGGATCCGCACATCGCGGCCCGCAACATGATCGTCAACGTGCCTGTGGGCGCGCAGATGGTGCGCATGTTCGGCCAGCCGGTGAAGCTCAGCGGCGCCCCGGAAGGCGATTTCGCCAAGGCTCCGGACGTGGGCGAGCATAATCTGGAGGTCTATGCCCGGCTTGCCGGTCTCTCGCGCGAGGAGATCGAGCGCCTTCAGGCCAGCGGGGTGATCTGACATGGCCATCGAATTCGAAAAGACCGACGGCATTGCCACCATCCGGATCGCCCGTCCGGAGAAGCTGAATGCCCTTTCCCTCCAGATGTATGAGGATCTGGGCAAGGCTTTCATCGCGGCGCGCGACGATGACGATGTGCGCGTGGTGGTGCTCACCGGCAGCGGCGAAAAGGCCTTCTGCGTCGGCGCGGACCTGACCGAATCCATTCCGGCGCTGGCCGAAGGGCGCTTCGACATCAGCGCCTGGGATCCGGCCCATGTGAAGGGGCTGGACTTCTACAAGCCGCTCATCTGCGCCGTGCGCGGCCTGTGCATCGGCGGCGGCTTCGAGATCATGCTGGCCAGCGACATCCGCATCGCCGCCTCGGACGCCGTGTTCCAGCTGCCGGAACCCGCCCACGGCTTCGTGCCGGCGGGCGGCACGCTGGTGCGCCTCGTGCGGCAGATCGGCTATGCCCACGCCATGGAAGTGATGCTCACCGGCCGCCGGCTGTCGGCGCAGGAGCTGGAGCGCTTCGGCATCCTCAACCACGTGGTGGCGGCGGACGAGGTGGAGGCGCGCGCGCAGGAAATGGCGGCGCGGATCGCCCGGCTGAGCCCGCTCGCCGTGCAGACCATCAAGAAGGCCGCCCTCACGCTGCAGGATCTGCCGTGGGACGAAGCCTTCGCGCGCGAGGCGATCCTCGGGCAGGAGACCTTCACCAGCCCCGACGCCAAGCGCGGCCTTGCGGCCTTCGCGGCCCGCGCCAGCAAGGGCTGAGCGGCGCGCCAACGCCGTCAGCCGGATCCGTGGCGCCGGTATTCGCCCGCGGAGAGAAAGATCACCCGCTGCCTTATCGGGCAGGGACACGTTTAACCGCCAGACAAACACAACAAAGGGATGGAAACATGACGACCAATCCGATGACTGCCCTGCGCAAGGCCATGCTGATCGCCAGCACAGCCATTCCGCTCTCGCTGGCGGCGCTGGCCCCGGCCGCCGCCCAGGACGCCAAGATCTCCGACGATGTGGTGAAGATCGGCCTCATCGAGGACATGTCCGGCGTCTATGCGGACATCACCGGTAAGGGCGCCGTCACCGGCGCACAGATGGCGGTGGAGGAGTTCGGCGGCAAGGTGCTCGGCAAGCCGATCGAAGTGGTGTTCGCTGATCACCAGAACAAGGCCGACATCGGCGCCGGCATCGCCCGCAAGTGGTTCGATGCCGAGAAGGTGGACGCCATCCTCGATGTCGCCTCCTCCTCGCCCGCGCTGGCCGCGCTTGAGGTCGCCAAGGAAAAGAAGAAGATCATCGCCCTCAGCTCGCCCGGCTCGGTGAGCATCACCAACGAGGCGTGCGGCCCCTATGTGATCCACTGGGCTTATGACAGCTACGCCATCGCCAACAGCACCGGCAGCGCCCTCGTGAAGCAGGGCGACAACAGCTGGTTCTTCATCATCGCCGATTATGCCTTCGGCCACAGCCTGGCCAAGGACACCGGCAACGTGGTGACGGCCAATGGCGGCAAGGTGCTGGGCAGCACCCGCCTGCCCGTAGGCACCACGGACTTCGCCTCCGCGCTGCTGCAGGCGCAGGGCACCGGCGCGAAGGTGGTGGCGCTCGCCAATGCGGGCAACGACACCATCAATTCCATCAAGCAGGCCAAGCAGTTCGGCATCACCGACAGCGGCCAGAAGCTGGCCACGCTGGCCGGCTTCATCAACGACATCCACGGCCTGGGGCTGAAGGAGGCGCAGGGCCTCACCATCACGGAAGCCTCCTACTGGGACATGAATGACGACACGCGGAAGTGGTCCAAGCGCTTCTTCGAGAAGGTCAACGCCATGCCCAACATGCTGCAGACCGGCGCCTATTCGGCGACCCTCCACTATCTGAAGGCGGTGGAAGCGGCCGGCACGGACGAGACCGAAGCCGTGATGAAGAAGATGCGCGAGATCCCGGTCAACGACATCTTCTACAAGAACGGCCAGATCCGCGAGGACGGCCGGATGGTGCACGACATGTACCTCTTCCAGGTGAAGACGCCGGCCGAATCCAAGCAGCCGTGGGACTATTACAAGCTGCTGGCCACCGTGCCGGCGGATCAGGCCTTCCAGCCGCTGTCCCTGTCGCGCTGCCCGCTGGTCAAGAAGTGAGCCAGGCCCCGCCGCGTCCCGGAGAGGACGCGGCGGGGGGAAGGCTCAGCAACGCGGGGCGCCGGCCGGCTGCTGGTATTGCGCGTCCGTGACCTTTTCCATCCAGTCCACGACCTTGCCGTTCTCGGCTTCCGCCATGGCCACATGACTCATGGCAGTGCCGGGGGCGGCGCCATGCCAGTGCCTGACGTGCGGCGGGATCCACACCACGTCGCCGGGGCGAATGACCTCCACCGGGCCGCCCTCGCGCTGGACGAGGCCGCAGCCGGAGATGACCACCAGCGTCTGGCCAAGCGGATGGGTGTGCCACGCGGTGCGCGCGCCGGCCGGGAAGTTGACCGTGCCGCCGCTGAGGCGGGACGGCGCGTCTCGCTGGAAGCGTCCTTCGGTGTGGACCTTGCCGGTGAAGTTCGCCTCCGGGGTCGGCGTCGGCGGAACCTTGCCGGGGCTGGTGATCTCGATGGCCGCGCTGGCCGGCGTGCTGGCCGCAACCGGCTTGGCGGCGGAGGCGGCGCGGCTTTCGAACACGCTCTTGAGCACCGGAACGGCGGACATGGCGCGCGGCCAGCCGGCATAGAAGGCCAGATGGGTCACGGCCTCGGTCAGCTGTTCCTGGGTCAGGCCGTTATCCATGGCCCGGTTGATGTGGAACGGCATCTGCTCCACCTGTCCGGAAACCATGAGCGCCACCACGGTGACGAGGCTGCGGTCGCGGGGCTCCAGATCCTTGCGCAGCCAGAGGTCGCGGAACAGAACTTCGTTGGTGTAGCGGGCGAGCGCGGGCGCGATGGGGGCGACCGCCGCATTCACCGCTGCCGCGCGCGGGGCATCGGCCTCGGCGTCGAAAGCCATCAGCGCGTCCTCGGCATCGGCCTTCATGGGCGGGAGCTTGCGCTTGGCGAACACCTCATTGGCGACGGCGACCGCCGACATGGAATTCGGCCAGCCGGAATAGAAGGCCAGATGGGTGATGATGGCGATGATCTCCTCGCGGGTCACGCCATTGTCGAGGCCGCGATTGAAATGGCCGGTCATCTGCGCGCTGTGGCCGCCGGCGATCAGCGCGGCGATGGTGATGAGGCTGCGGTCGCGGGGGGCGAGCTGGGGCCGCTTCCATACATCGGCGAACAGCACGCCATCCGTGTAGGCGCCGAGCGCGGGGGCGGTGTCGTGCACGAGCGGCGGGGCGACGCGCGGCGGGCGCTGGCGTTCCTGGGCTTCCACGGGCACGGCCATGCTGGCGAGAGCGAAGGCGGCGAGCGATAGTCTCATGATGATCGTCCTGCGGAAGGGGCGGGTTGCGGGCGGGCGATGCAGGCCGGTCCGGCGCAGGCTCCCGCAGCGAAAGGCAAAGGCTAGCGCCGCCCCTGGATGCGGATAAGCCGCTTCCGCCCGCATGCGCATATGTGTCGGATTCATCAATGGCGGGGCAGGGCGGCGGATGCCGCCCCGCCGGCATCCGCGCGCGCGGACATGCGGCTCAGAGTTCCTGCGCGGTGGGGCGGAAGAGGATTTCGTTGATGTCCACCTCTTCCGGCTGGCTGATGGCGAAGGCCACCACGCGGGCGAAGCTGATGGCCGGAATGGCGACGGTCTCGTAGAAATCCTGCACGCCCTTGGCCACGTCCGCCTCGGTGATGCTGGAGGGCAGTTCGGACTGCACCGCGCCGGGCGAGATGATGGTGGTGCGGATGTTGTAGGGCTTCACTTCCTGCCGCAGACCCTCGGAGAGCATGCGCACGCCGGCCTTGGTGGCGGCATAGACGGCGCTGCCCGGACGCACCTTGTGGCCGGCCACCGAGGAGACGTTGATGATGTGCCCGCTCTTCTGCGCCTGCATGTGCGGCAGGGCCGCGGCGATGCCATAGAGCACGCCCTTCAGGTTCACGTCGATCATCCGGTCCCAGTCGGCGATCTTGCCGCGCTCCAGCGGCGAGTGGGGCATGAGGCCGGCATTGTTGAGCAGCACATCGATACGCCCATGGGCCGAGACGGCGGTGTCCACCAGATGCTTCACCTGGGCCGCGTCGGTGACGTCGGTCTCGATTGCACCCGAGGGGCCGAGCTGAAGCTCCTGCGCCAGCGCCTGCAGGCGGTCGATGCGCCGCGCACCCAGCACGACCCGGGCGCCGAGGCTTGAGAGATGGCGGGCGGTGGCCTCGCCAAGGCCGCTGCTGGCGCCGGTGATGACGACGACCTTGCCTTCGATGAGATTGGACATTGTGTTTCCGATCCGGACAGCGGGCCGCGCCAGGCGCGGCCCGCGATTGGGATGTTCAGATGCCGACCATCTTCATGAGATGCGCGGGATAGCGCTCGCCTTCCACCGGGATGGCATTGGCGGCGGCCTCGATCTGGGCCAGATCGGCTGCCGTCAGCTCCACGTCCGCCGCGCCGAGGTTTTCCTCCAGCCGATGCAGCTTGGTGGTGCCGGGGATGGGCACGATCCAGGGCTTGCGGGCCAGCAGCCAGGCGAGGGCGATCTGGGCCGGCGTCGCGCCCTTGGCCGCGCCGATGGTCTTCAGCAGGTCCACGAGGGCCTGGTTCTTGGCCATGGCCTCGGGCGAGAAGCGCGGCAGGCCCTTGCGGAAATCGGTGTCGCCGATGGCCGTGGCGGCATTCATGGCGCCGGTGAGGAAGCCCTTGCCGAGCGGGCTGTAGGGCACGAGCCCGATGCCCAGTTCCTCGCAGGTCTCCAGGATGCCGTTGGTCTCGGGGCCGCGCGTCCAGAGCGAATATTCGTTCTGCAGCACCGCCACCGGCTGCACCGCATGGGCGCGGCGCACCGTCTGGGCGCCGGGCTCGGACATGCCGAAATGCTTCGCCTTGCCCTCGGCGATGAGGTCCTTGACCGTCCCGGCCACGTCCTCGATCGGCACCTCGGGATCGACCCGGTGCTGGTAGAGGAGGTCGATGGTCTCGATGCCGAGGCGCTTCAGGGAGCCCTCCACGGCGGCGCGGATGCGCTCGGGGCGGCTGTTCACGCCGTTCGGCTTGCCGTCGAGATAGCCGAAGCCGAACTTGGTGGCGATGACCACGTCATCGCGGATCGGGGCCAGCGCTTCGCCGACGATTTCCTCGTTGGTGAAGGGGCCGTAGATTTCAGCGGTGTCGAAGAAGGTGACACCCCGTTCCGCCGCCTGGCGGATGAGGGTGATGCTTTCTGCCTTCCCCAGGGCGCTGGCATAACCGAAGTTCAGTCCCATGCAGCCATAGCCGAGGGCCGAGACTTCAAGACCGCTTTTGCCGAGAATGCGTTTTTTCACTTGCCAATCCTCCAGAGCATGTCCGGCTTTGATTGCTTGGCAATCCAAGCCGCAAGACATTCTCCATCAATGATCTGGAGTGCTTCCGTGCTTCCATGAAACACGGGAGCACTCCAGGCCGCCGGATGCGGCACAATTTTAGGCAAGGGTGTTCATACGCCTCCGGCTCCGCACCGATTAGCTGGCACAATCCGCATGCGGCGATACTCTCCATTCATGAATGGGCGACGGATGGTGGCTGCGGGAGCGGTGCGCCATGGGCCAGACGGCCGTCCGCGAGGCGTATGATCCGGTCCGCGGACTCGAAATAACGGTCATCGTGGCTGATGACGATGCAGGTTTTGCCCTGCCGCTTCAGGTCCGGCAGGATCCTGCCGTAGAAGGTCGCCCGGAAGGACGGGTCCTGATCGGCGGCCCATTCGTCGAACATGACGATGGGGCGGTCTTCCAGACCGGCATGGACGAGGGCAAGGCGCTTGCGCTGGCCCGTGGACAGATCGGTGGTGGTGAAGCGGCCGTCGCGGATCGCCACCTTGCCCTCCATCTCCAGCTCCCGGAGCAGGCGGTCCGCCGCCGTCGGCGCCACATCCCGCCCGGCAAGGTCGGCGAAGAGATAATAGTCGGTGAACACGGTGGAGAAGAGCTGCCGGTAGTCGTCGCGGGTCTCCGCCGTCACCGGGCGGCCGTCGCGCAGGACGGTGCCGGCCTGCGGCACGTAGAGGCCGAGCAGGAGCTTGATGAGCGTGGTCTTGCCGGAGCCATTCTCGCCCACGATGAACAGCGTCTCGCCCGCATGCACCGTCAGGCTCAGGGGGCCGAGGGCGAAGGCCCGTGCGCCGTCTCCCGGCTGGAAGGCATAACGCACGTCGCGCAGTTCGATGGTGGAGAAGCGCTCCGGTGCCCGCCGCGTGCGGTCGAGCAGG
Organism: Azorhizobium oxalatiphilum; assembly: GCF_014635325.1. Lineage (GTDB taxonomy): Bacteria > Pseudomonadota > Alphaproteobacteria > Rhizobiales > Xanthobacteraceae > Azorhizobium > Azorhizobium oxalatiphilum. The sequence continues at coordinate 13,813 of NZ_BMCT01000002.1, forward strand.
CCGGTGTCGGAGCTGGACAGCTCGGCAGAGAGTTCGGCGATGCGCAGGAAGGAGACCTGCGCCTGTCCGATCATCGGCAGGGCCGAGACGAGCTGCTGCAACGGGCCCTTCACATAGAGCAGCACCAGCACGAAGCCGGACAGGGCCTCGTTGCTGACCGCGAACACGCCGCGCAACGCCAGCAGCAGGCCGATGAGGGCGAAGAACAGGATGGAGCTGAAGGCATTGGCCGACATGAAGACGCGCATGGCGGCGACCCGCAGGTCGCGAATGCCGGTGATGGTGGGCCCGAGCTGCCGGTCCAGCAGGAACAGCCGGCGCATGCGGCTGATGCGCAATTCCTTCGCGCCCTCGGTGAGCGCGCGATAGTGCTGCTGGAGTTCGTCCTGCAGGGTGCGCGCGGCCTCGAACCGCCGCCGGCCGGCGGCGCGGGCCATGCCGTGCATGATGCTGCCGATGGCTATCGCGATGATGCTCACCAGCGCCATGCCCGGGGAGAGCCAGACCAGATACGCCAGCGCGCCACAGCTCACCGCCAGCGCGATGGCGAGGCTGGAGAAGGCGAAGGTGAAGCCGCTCACCGTATCCACATCGGTGGTCAGGGTGGTGATCAGGCGATGCAGGCGATAGCGCTCCAGCTGATCGATGGGCGCGGCGAGGATGCGCTCGGAGACATCCCGCCGCATGGCCGCCACCACATGCTGGCCGACGAAGCTGTTGCCGAGATCCGACACGATCTCCCCGCCCACCACCAGCAGGCAGAGCCCGCCGAAGGTGAGCAGGGCGGCGGTGGGCACGCCGCCTTCCGCATGCAGCAGGCGGTTGATGGTGGCGAGCAGGAACGTCGTGCCGATGCCGCTGGCGATCCCCATGGCGGTCGCCAGCAAGGCGATGGGCCAGTAGGGGCGCAGAAGCCGCGTGGCCGCCGACGTCAGCGATACGGTAGATGCAGCCGTCATCGACGTCTCCCGAGCAGCCAGAGGAAGAGGGGGCCGCCGATCAGTGCCGATACCATGCCGGCGGGCAACTGCCATGGAAAAAGCAGGGTCCGGCCGATGAAGTCCGCCGCCACCATGAGCCCGGCCCCCGCCAGAGCACTCCCGGCCACCTGCTGAAGCGGCCGGGTGATGCCGAGGCTGCGCACCAGATGGGGGGCCATCAGGCCGACGAAGCTCAGGGGGCCGATGGTGAGGGTTGCGACGGCGGTGGCGAGCGCCGTCAGGAGCAGGAGCACCACGCGCGCCCGCCCCGTGGCGAGGCCGAGACCGCGCGCGCCGGCCTCGCCCAGCGACAGCAGGCCGAGCCAGCGCAATGCGAGCAATGAGCCACTGATGACCAGAACCGCCGCCGCGAGGCAGATCGCCGCATCGGCAAGCGTCACGCGGTAGGTCGATCCCGACATCCAGGCGAGCAGGACCGCCGTGCGGGGATCGCCCGAGGCCAGCAGCACGGAGGCGCAGGCGCTGAACAGCGTGGCGAGCGCCATGCCACCGAGCAGGATGCGGGACGCGGCATGGCGGCTCAGGAGCAGGATGACGGCCAGCGTGGCGGCGGCCCCCGCGAGTGCGGCGCCAGTCATGGCCTGAGCGGGGAAGGACGGTGCGGCGAAGAACAGCAGCACCACGCCCAGCGCGGCCCCCGACGACACGCCCAGAACTTCGGGGCTCGCCATGGGATGGCCGGTCATGCGCTGCATGAGCACGCCGGCCACTGCCAGCATGCCCCCCGCGCCGAGCGCGGCGAGGACGCGGGGCAGGCGCAGGAGGAGGATTTCCGGGTCTGCCATTTGCCAGCCGTCCGCCGCTCTGCCCCATACCAGCGCCACCGCCACCAGACAGGCCAGCCCCGCGCCGAGCGCCAGCAGCAGGGCGCCGGCATGCGCGGTGCGGTGCGTGCCGGGCGGTGTGCCGGGCTGGAGATCGGCGGCGCGCTGGCGCAGGACGAGCAGCAGCAGGAGCGGAGCGCCGAGCAGCGCCGTGGCGCTGCCGGTGGGCAGGTTGCCGCGAAACACGAAAGGCTGCTGGACGATCTCGTCGGTAAGCCACAGCAGCAGGGCGCCGAGCAGGCTGCTCCAGCCGAGCGCCTGCCTGAGCGTGCGTGCACCCGTCAGGCGAGCCAGATTGGCGGCGGCAAGACCAATGAAACCGATTACCCCCACTGCGCTCACGCAGGATGCGGCCAGCGCCACCGCGAGCGCCACCACTGCGCCACGCAGCCATTGGACGGGCACACCCAGTGCGCGTGCCGCACCATCCCCCAGCGCCAGTGCCTCCAGCGGCCGCACCAGCAGCACGGCGAGCCCGGCCCCGAGGGCGAGGCGAGGCAGCAGCGTGCGCACATTGGCCCAGCCGTTCTGCACCAGAGCGCCGCTCTGCCAGACGAACAGGCCGGTGAGCGTCTCGTGATTGAGCACGGCCAGCGCCGCGCCCGCCGCGCCGCACAGCAGGCTCACGGTGAGCCCGGTGAGCAGCAGCGAGACGGACGAGAAGCCCGCCCGCCGGGCCAGCGCCAGCACCAGCAGCACCGCGCCGCCCGCACCGGTGAGCGCCACCGCTTCCTGCCCGTGGTCGAGCAGCGAGGGCGCGAAGACGCCGGCGGCGGCAAGCGCCAGTGCGGCCCCCGAGGAAACGCCCAGCGTCGCGCCATCGGCCAGCGACGTGCGCAGAACCTGCTGGAACAGCACCGCCGCCACGCCGAGGCTCGCCCCCACCAGCCAGCAGACGATGAGGCGCGGCACGGCCATGTCGGCAAAGACGAGGGCGACCACGCTGCGGTTTTCGCCGGTGAGTGCTGCGCTCCAGAGACCGACGGGCAGGAGGACGGCGAGGCGGGCGGCGCAGAGCCCCAGCGCCGCGAGCCCCAGCGCGCCCGCGAGGGCCGGCAGGATGGGCAGCACGGGGCGCCGGGTGCGCGCGGGCAGGCTAGCCACGGTCGGGCGGCATGAGCGCATCGCTCAACAGCCGGACGCAGCGCCAGACGGAGGGCACGCCGCCGAGGGCATAGAAGGGAGGAATGGCGCGCACCCGTCCCGCCTGCACCATGGGCAGGGCCTGCCAGAGCGTGCTACGGCTGAGCAGGCGCTCGGCACGGCGGGTGCGCGCGCCCTGATCCAGATAGAGCAGGGTGGCCTCGGGCGTGGCGGCGAACTGGGCAAGGTCCACCAGCGCATTGCCGAAAGCGGAGGTGGGGCGGTCGAGCGCATTGCGCAGGCCGAGGCGGTCCATCACCGTCTGCACCCAGCTGCCGGGCCCGTAGAGGAAGACCTGCGTCCCATTCTCATGCAGCACGCCCACATAGACCGGATGCGGCTCCGCTTGCCGGGCCATGGTGCGCGCAAACCCGTCCAGCGCGGCATCGAAGGCGGCAAGATAGGCGGCTGCCTCCCGTTCGCGGCCGAGGCGCGCGCCGAGCCGGGTGAGGGCGGTGCGCGCATTCTCCAGCGGATCGGTGCGCGGCACGATGATGGAGATGGTCTCGGTGGGGCCGAGGGCGCCGAGCAGCCCTTTCAGGTTGGCCTGCCAGTTGGAGATGAGGATCAGCTCGGGCCGCAGCGCTGCCAGCTGCTCCATATTTGGCTCGGCGCGGGAACCGAGGTCCGGCACGCCATCGGGCAAGGGGATCTCCGGCAGCCAGTCCCGATAGGTGCCGGTGTCGGAGACGGCGAGCGGGGCGATGCCGAGCGCCAGCAGGCTCTCTGCCCCCGCCCAGTCCGCCGCCGCGATGCGGGGCGCGGCCTGCGCTGATGCGGGCAGCGGACACAGGGCGGCCGACAGGAGCGCCGTGAGGCAACTCCTGCGGCTGAGGCCATGCCCGCCGCCCCGCATCTCCACGCCCCCGGGATCAGAAATCGAACGTGGTCGAGATCAGATAGGTGCGCGGGGCGCCACGGGCGAGGCCGAAGCTGGAGGAGGCCGCCGCCCAGTAGCTCTCGTTGAACACATTCTCCACATTGGCCCGGATCGTGACCGGCTTGCCGTCCGCGCGGTCGAAGACATAGCGGGCGCCGACATCGGTGCGGTTCCAGTCCGGAATGCTCTGGAGATTGTCCACGCTGGCATATTGCGAGGATGTGTAGATATAGCGGCCGGTGAGGGTGAGGCCCTTCACGAAGGGCAGATCCCATTCCGCGCCGATGTTGAGCTGGATGTCAGGAATGCCCACGGCGGCCTTGCCGTTATAGGTGCCCCCGGCGGTCTTGGTCTGCACGCCGTCCATGAAGGTGACGCCGCCGAGGATGCGCAGTTCGTCGGTGAGGGCGCCGAACACGTTCAGCTCGATGCCCCGGTTCCGCACCTCGCCGTCCACGTCATAATAGTTGGTGGCGGCGTTGAGGATGCCGTTGGGCTGCGAAATCTGGAAGGCGCTGAGCGTCGCCGCCACCTTGCCGAAATCCACCTTCACGCCCGCCTCGACCTGCCTGGACTGGATGGGTGCGAAGATCTGCCCCACGTTGGAGGAGCCGGCGGGGGCCGTGGGCCCCTGGCTCAGGCCCTCCACATAGTTGGCATAGAGCGAGACCCGCTCCCACGGCTTCACCACGATGCCTACCGCCGGTGTGAGGGCCTCATCGTCATAATGGGCGCCCGCCGCGCCGGTGGTGGCGTTCCAGGCCTGCTGGTCCACGCTCTGGTAGCGGGCGCCGAGGATCAGTTGCAGGCGGTCGTCGAAGGCATAGAGGCTGTCGGCGATGGCGACGCTGGACAAGGTGGCGGTGCTGGTCTTCGGCGCGGAGGTGGCGCGGCCGACAAGGCTGGGCGGGGCCACCACGCTCGGGGCGTAGATATTGCCCTTGTAGGTTTGCACCACGGGGGCGATCACGCCCAGCTCGCTCTGGAAGCCGGAATAGCTGACCACCAGCTCATGCCGCAGCGCGCCGGTCTGGAAATTGGCGCGCACGCCGGTCTCGCCGGTGATGGTCGAATTGTAGGAGGGCTGGAAATAGACATTGGCGTCGAAGGCGCCGGTGGGATTGGTCAGATAGATGAAATTGTAGAAGCCGAGGAAGTCGTTCTTGCGCCCGCCCAGCGTGCCGTAGACGGTGATGTTGTCGGTGACATCCACCTCCGCGCGGACGATGCCGAGAAAGTCCTTCCCGTCCGCATAATAATAGTCCTGCCCCAGGTTGGCCGAGGCCGGCGGCGCGGCCGGGACGGGCAGGGCGCCGGCCCGCAGATAGACGGGGCGGGCCGGATTATCGGAAGAATTCTTCTGGTAGATGATGTCGGCGGAAAAACGCGCGCGGTCATTATGGGCGTCGAGGGCGATGGCCGCCTCGCCCAGTTCGTTGCTCTGGCTGGAGACGGGCGTGTCGCCGTTCGAATAGCTGCCGTTCACCCGCACGCCGAACTGCCGGTCGTCGCCATAGCGCCGCGACACGTCGATCTTGCCGCCGAACTGGCTGTCCGAGATGTAGCCCAGCGTCAGCCGGGTGATGTCGTCCATGGGGGCGTGCTTGGTGGTCAGATTGACCGTGCCGCCGATGCTGCCGCCGGGCGGCATGCCCATGACGAAGGCGCTCGGCCCTTTCAGTATCTCCACCCGGTCCACCCATGCGGTGCCCGCCATCTGGTAGGGCACGAGGCCGTAGAGGCCATTGATGGCGATGTCCGTATTGGCCACCGGGAAGCCACGGATGACGAACTGGTTGGAATAGCTGCCATCCGCCCATGTGGTGCGCACGGAGGGATCGTTCTTGGTGACGTCCGCCACCGTCCGCGCCTGCTGGTCGGCGATGGTCTTGGACGTGTAGGTGATGACGTTGAAGGGCGCGTCCATGAAGTCGCGATTGCCCAGAATGCCGAGGCGGTCGCCGGTGGCCACCTGTCCGCCCGCATAGGGGGCCGGAAGGCTGCCATCCACCTGCACCGTGTCGAGCTGGATGCCTTCGCCGCCGGTGACGCGGCCATCCGGGCCCGTGGTGGCGGGGTCGAAGATGCGCACCACATTGGCGGCGCTGAAGCTGTAGCTGAGGCCGGTGCCCTCCAGCAGCCGGCCCACGGCCTGCTGGCTGGTCATCTGGCCGCTGAGGCCACGGGTCTGCTTCCCGGTGGTGAGGCTGCTCGGATAGAGCATGCGCAGATTGGCCTGCCGGCCAAGATTGAGGATGCCGCTTTCCAGCGGCCCGGCGGGAATGGAGAGGGAGAGGCTGGCCGGGACGGCGGCAGGCGTGGTCTGCGCCTGTGCGAGCACAGGAGCGGACAACAGCGAAAGTCCCGCCAGTGCGGCACCAGCCACCGTGGAGCGTTCCCGTTTGCGTGCCACCATCCCCATCTCCCACTTCGTCATCCGGGCGCCCCACGCGCCTCCTGATGATGAAGAGCGGAAAGCGGGGGCGCCTCCTGACGTCGTCCGCGCGAATTTTTTCAGCGGGAGCTCACCAGCACCACCATGCCGGTGAGGTGCGTGATGCGTACGGGCAGGCTCTGCTCCAGCACGGAGAGGGCCTCGTCGGTGTCGGCAAGGTCGAAGATGCCGGAGACGGTCTGGTTCGCCGCCGCATCGTCCAGAATGAGGATCTGGCCGTGGCGATAACGGCGCAGGGTGGCCAGCACGTCGCGCAGCTTCTGGCCGGAGAACACCAGCTTGCCGTCGCGCCAGGCCGTGTCGCTCGACACATCGGCGCGGCTGACGGCAAGGCGGCCGCCGCCCGCGAGCCGGGCCATCTCGCCGGGGCCGAGGATCACGCGCTCCTGCGCGTTGGCCACTTCCACGCGTCCCTCCTCGACGCCGACGCCGCCGGGCCCGTCCGCGCCGGTGAGCCGCACGCTGAAGCGTGTGCCCAGCGCCGTGGCGCTCAGGGCGGAATCCGCCACCACGAACGGGCGATCCGGATTTTTCGCTACGCTGAAGAAGGCTTCGCCGCGCAGCAGCTCCACCCGCCTTCGGGCCGCCGTGTAATGCACGGTGATGGCGCTGTCGGTGTTGAGGTCCACAATGCTGCCGTCCGCCAGCGTCACGCGCCGCACCTCGCCCACGGCCGTATAATGATCCGCGCGCAGGCGCTCCAGCAGCCCCATGCGATAGGCGGTGGTGCCGAGCCCGGCGATGAGCCCGAGGGCGACGATGTTGCCGATGACGCCGCGGCGGGTGAGACCCGCCTTGGCTGCCTTGCCCTCCAGCGGCACGTCCCTGAGATCGGCCCACAGCCCCTTCATTTCCTCGAAGGCCGGGCGGTGGGCGGGGCTGCGGCTGACCCAGTCCTCGAACGCGCGCTGATCGTGCGCGGTGGCGTCGCTGGATTGCAGGCGCGCGACCCAGCCCGCCGCCTCTTCCGCGAGGCGGTCCATGTCGGGCGTGCTGCGTGCGGCTCCTGCCATCCTGCGCAACCTGCTCTAGAGCATGTCCGGCTTTGATTGCTCCGCAATCCAAGCCGAAAGACATTCTCTGTCAAAGAGTTAGAGCGGCTCAGTGTTTCCATGAAACACTGAGCCGCTCTAGAGGGAGAGTTCGGCCCGGACCTTTCGGCAGGCGAGAAGCGCCCGGATGATGTGCTTCTCTACCATATTCCGCGAAATGCCGAGACGGGTGGCGATCTCGCCATTGGGCAGGCCGTGCAGGCGGCTCAGGATGAACACCGTCTGGCAGCGGTTGGGCAGTTCGCGGATGGCGCGGGCCATCAGCAGCAGGCCCTGCCGGGCGGCGACGATGCGCTCCTGTCCGGGGGCGTCGTCGGCGAGATCGACGCCGTCCGTCCCGGGCGCGAACAGGCCCGCATCGGCGACCCGGCGTGCCACCACGCCGGAGGCGACGGAGCGTGCCACCTGAAACAGATAGGCCTGCGGATTCTCGATGATGGTGGTGGCGGGCAGGCTGAGCATGCGCAGGAAAGTCTCCTGCGTGGCATCGGCCGCATCCTCGCGATTGCGCAGCCGGCGCTGGAAGAAACGCCGCAGGCGTCCCTCCTCTTCGGCATACTGCAGGCTCTGGATGGCGCCAGTCATGAATGTCCGCCCGGTTGGAAGGCCATGCCGGGCATAGGGGACGCCCACCGCAAGATCCAAAGCCAGCCATACAGAAAGAGTTTTAGGCGTGCAAATTCAATAGTCTGTATCTATTCCAGACTTCATCGCGCGAGGGGGCGTTTGTCTATGCGTTTCTTGGCTTGCGCGGTCAGGGGCGCTCCAGCGGGCAGGTGGTGCAATAATCCAGTTCCGCCATCAGATAGCGCACGCAGCAGACCCGGCGGGTGCGCCCTTCCGCTGTCCGCCGGATGGGCTCGAACAGCGGATTCGCCGTGCCGTCCGGGAGCCGCCGGGCGGCCATGAGCGCAAGGCCGTCCTGCGCCGCCGGCAGCTTCATCTGCGTTGCGGTGTGGACGATGTTCTCGAACAGGTTGCCGAAATTGCTCCACAGCACCTTCGGCCCCACGCCGCTGGTCTTCGCCACCGCCGTGATGAGCGGACGCAGATGCCCTTCCATGAGCGGCCGGAAGCGCTCGGCGCCGGTGGACACGGGCGTGCCGGCATGGGGCAGGATGAGGGTGCGGGTGGCGCCGCCTGCGTCCGCGATCAGGCGGGTCTCGGCAAGCGCCACGGGCAGATCCCGTCCCAGCATCAGATTGGCGGCGATCACCGGGGTGAGTACGTTGGAGAAATGATGCTTGGCCCAGAGCGAGGCCACCGCGCGCCGCTCCGGCTGCGTGAACCTCCGGGCGAACTGGTCGAGGCGCCGGTTCAGCATCTCCGGGTCCAGCAGGGCTGTCGCCGGCTCCGAGCCGGCATCCTGCGGCGCGAGGCCGAGCGCATCCGCATAGGGCGCCAGCGGGCCGGTAAAGAGCGGGGCGAGTGCGGGGATCATGCCGGCCGCCGCCACAGCAGCCAGAGCACGTAGCCGCCGCCGATGAGGCTCGCCACGAGTCCGGCCGGCATCTGCCACGGAAAGGCGAGGGTGCGGCCCAGAAAGTCCGCCAGCACCATCAGCAGCGCGCCGATGAGCGCGGCGGCGATCGCCTGTGGCAGCGGCCGGTTGAGGCCCATCAGCCGCGCCATGTGGGGGGCCATGAGGCCGGCGAAGGAGAGCGGCCCCACCATCAGCGTGCCGGCGGCGGTGGCCACCGCCGCCACTGCCAGCAGCAGAGGGCTCACGCTTCCGCCAAGGCCCAGCGCACGGCCGAGCGGGCGGCCCAGCGGCACGATCTCCAGCCAGCGGCGCAGCAGCGGCAGGGCCAGCAGGACCGCCAGAAGCACGCCCCCCGCCTGCGCCGCCTGCGAGAGGGTGACGCCATAGGTGGAGCCCGACAGCCATTCCAGCAGGATGATGGTGCGCGGATCGCCGGTGAACAGCACCACGGCGCCGATGGCGGACAGCAGGGCAGTGAGCGCCACACCCGCCAGCAGCAGGCTCTCGCCCGCGAGGCTGGCGCGCCGCGCCAGCGCGACCATGATGGCCAGCACCGCCCCGGCCCCGAGGCTGGTGGCGCCGAGCATCAGGCCGGGCGTGACGGCCGGCGCCAGGAACAGCACTGCCAGCAGGCCGAGGCCGGCCCCGGCGGACACGCCCAGAAGTTCGGGGCTGGCCAGCGGATTGCCCGTGGCACGCTGGAGGATCTGCCCGGCAATGGCGAACAGCGCCCCCGCCGCCGCGGCACCGGCAACACGGGGGCCGCGCCAGTGGAACATGGCGGTGAAGTCCTCGCCCGTCACCAGAGCCCAGCCGCCGGGCGCGCGCCCAAGGCCGAGCGCCACGAGGGTGAGGGCGGCAAGTCCTCCCGCCAGCAGCAGCAAAGGCCACGCGCCTGTGCCGCGTGCGGGCGGCGCGGCGGCGAGGATGGGGGCCGCCACATGGCCCGCCCGCACCCGGCGCAGCAGAAAGAGCAGCAAGGGCGCGCCGAGCACGGCGGTGACGGCGCCGGTGGGCATGGCGCCGCCCAGCAGCATCTGCACCAGTTGATCGGTGAGGGCCAGCAGCGCCGCAGCCATCAGCGGGGCCTGCCAGAGCCGCTGGCGCAGCGTCACCGCGCCCGCCGCACGGGCAAGCGCGGGGCCGGCGAGCCCGATGAAGCCGATGGCCCCCACCGCGCAGATCACCGCCACCGCCAGCCCGACCGCGAGCATCAGGGCGGCAAGGCGCAGGGGGGCCACCGCCACGCCGAGGCTTTGGGCGCCGTTTTCGTCCAGCTCCAGCGCGGTGAGGGCGCGGATGAGGGGGATGGTGGCGAGGGCGCCCAGCGCCAGCACGCCCGAGAGCGCCAGCGCCGGCTCCCAGCTGTTCTGGCTGAGACTGCCGGACTGCCACACCAGCACATCGGTGAGCGCCTCGTGGTGAAACAGCAGCAGTGCCTGCGCGAGCCCGTCACAGACGAAGGTGACGACCAGCCCGCCGAGGATCAGCACCAGCGGCGCGAAACCCCGGCGCGCACCGAGCAGCGCCACGGCGCCGAAGCTTGAGAGCCCGCCCAGCAGCGCCGCGCCCTCCGGACCGAAGGTGAGCAGCACCGGCGCGAAGAGCGTGGCGGCCATCACCGCCAGCTTTGCGCCGGAGAAGACGGCGAGCGTGCCGGGCTCCGCCAGCGGATTGCGCAGCACCTGCTGGAACAGGGTTCCCGACAGGCCGAGCGCGGCCCCTGCCGCGAGGCTCACCACGAAGCGCGGCAGCAGTGCATCGCGCAGCAGCAGCGTCGCCATCTGGCCAGGGGCGGGATCGCGCAGGGCGTCCAGCCAATAAGCGGGCGGCACCAGATGCGCCGCCGCCCGTGCCAGCAGCGCCGCCGCCACCAGCAGCAGCGCGAAACCGATGAGGCCGGCAAGGCTGGTGGCACGGCTGGTGGCGCGGCCGGGGAGGGGACGGGCCGGGTGGGAACCTGTCTGCGACGTCATGACCGGCTCGAGCGGGGCGTGATTTCGGGCCGTGGCTGTTCTCGTGCCCAGCCTTGCCTGCCCTCTCCCAACTGTCCCTTGCGAGGGAGCGTTGGGGAGGGGGCAGGGACGCGCCACTCGGTCTCAAACAGACGCTCAGCCATGAAGATCCGTCCGCGCGGTGAGCAGCGTTTCAGTCTGGCGGGCGAAGCGCACAGCGGAATGCACGCCGCCATTGGGGTGGATCACAGGCATGGACACCACCCGCCCCGCAGCGACGGCGGGCAAGGCGTTCCAGAACGGGCTGCGGGAGAGCCGGGCCATGGCGCGTGCCGTCTCGACACCGCGATCGAAATGGACGATGAGGGCTTCCGGCGCCGCCGCCAGTTCCTCAATGCCGATGGCCGCGACCCCGCTGGCGTTTCCGCGTCCGGTCCAGGCATTGGAAAGGCCCATGCGCACGGCGGCATCGCCGATCATGGAGCGGCTGCCGCACACCGCCGCGTGCCGGCCGTTCTCCATGAAGCGCAGGAAGAAGACCGGCCGCCGGATTTTTGTCCCCACGGCGTCCCGCGTGGCGGCCAAGGCCGCGTCCAGCTGGTTGTTGGCCGCGATGGCCGCCTCCTGACGCCCGGTGCGTTCGGCCAGCGAGATCAGCATCTGCTCAATGTAGGCGATGGGCGTCACGCCGGCTTTTGGCGGCGGCATCCACAGCACCTCGGCGATGCGAGTCAGCTCCTCCTGCCGGAACCCCTGCCACGCCATGCCGATGATGAGATCGGGCTTCAGCGATTGCAGCAGCTCGCGATTTGGCTCCTGCAAGGTGCCCACGTCCACGGTGGCGGCAGGCAGGGGCGGGGAGGCGACGAGGCGCTCGTAGAGGGGGATGTTGGCGCAGGCGAAGGGCGGTGCGCCGAGGGTAAGCAGCTGCTCGGCAACGAGCAGGTCGAGCGCCACCACGTGCAGGGCCGGCGCGGCGGTGCCCCGGACAGCAAGAAGGGGGGATGCGAGCATCCCCCCCAGAACAGCCCTGCGGCTCGGCCTCATGCGCTCACCAGCGATAGGTGAGCGTCGCGGAGACGGTGCGCGGCGAGCCGTAGCGGCAGCCGTCGGAGGCCACGCACACCAGATATTCCTCGCCGAACAAATTCTTGGCGTTGACCGCCAGAATGGCGCCCTTGAGGTTCGGATTGAAGGATTCCAGATCATAGCGGATCATGGCGTCCACCAGCGTGTAGCCCGGCACGGTCTGGCCCACGTCCGGCATGTTCATGTCGGACAGATACCGCACGCCGGCACCGACGCGCATGCCGCGCAGGCCCCAGTCGTCCAGCCCGTAATCCGCCCACAGACCCACCGCATTGTAGGGCACGAGCGCCTCGCGCTGGCCGATCTCGGTGGGATCGATGCTGTCGGTGATGCGGGCATCCGTATAGGCGTAGGAGGCCACGAGGTTGAGCTGGCCGTACTTGGCGTGGGCCTCGAACTCGAAGCCGCGCGAGCGCACCTCGCCGATCTGATACTGGTTGCCGCTGGCATCCAGCGTCAGCACATTGCTCTGGGTGATGTCATAGACCGCGCCGCTGAGCAGGATGTTGGAACCCGGCGGCTCGTAGCGCAGACCGCCCTCGTAGCCGAGCCCCTCGGTGGGCTTGAAGGCATCGCCGGTGATGGCATCCGCGCCCACCTGCGGCGCGAAGGACTGGCTGACGCTGACATAGGGCGCCAGCCCATTGTCGAACAGATAGACGAGGCCGGCGCGGCCGCTGAAGGCGGCGTCATCCTGCGTGGTGGTGCGGCGGGTACTGTAGGCCAGCGTCTCCGAGTTCGACCAGTCGTAGCGCCCGCCCAGCAGGACGACGAACTTGTCGTAGATCTTGATCTGATCCTGCAGATAGACGCCGAACTGTTCGCCGGTGCTGTCGGAACCGAAGTTGGCGCCGTAATTGATGGTCGGCAGCGCGGTCAGGTTGTTCGGCGTGCGGATGTTGAAGGTGTAATCGAGGCCGCTGCGGAAGCGGTCCGAGTCATAGGTGCGGTAGTAATAATCGAAGCCCGCCAGCACGGTATGGGCCACCGGGCCGGTCTGGAACTTCATTTCGAGATTGGTGTCGGCGGCGATGCCGGTAGACGTCTCTTCGCGGTCGCTGGCGCGGCGCACCAGCGTGCCGTTGCCGAGCAGCCCGCCCCACTGCATGTAGTCCCACGTCACGTCCGCCTGGTAGTAGCGCATCGTGTTGTGTAGCTTGATGCCGTTGTCGAACTCGTGGTCGAAGATGTAGCCGGCGCTGTAGGTGTCGGAGATGTAGGTGTCGTAATTGGCGTTGCCGATGAACAGCTTCTGCGGCAGGCCGTAATCTTTCACTGCCGAATAGGGGATCGGCGCCGCGAACTTGGTGTCGATGCGCTGGTAGTTGGCGAGGATGGTGAGCGAGGTGTCCTCGTTCTTCCAGGTGAAGGCGGGCGCCACATAGATGCGGTCGTCATTCACATAATCGACCGAGGTGTCCGCCTCGCGCACCAGCGCGGTGAGGCGATAGGCCATGTTGGACGAGCCGGCGACCGGCCCGCTCAGATCGGCCGAGAGCTGGCGCTTGTCATAGCTGCCGATCTCAAGATTGACCTCGTTGACCGGCGTGAAGGTGGGCCGCTTGGACACCGCATTCACCACGCCGCCGGGGCTGAGCTGGCCGTAGAGGATGGACGAGGGGCCACGCAGGATCTCGATGCGCTCCAGGCCATAGGGCTCCTGCCCGCCGTCATAGACGTTGGACTGGTACTTCAGGCCGTCGCGCAGCATGCCCGTATTGCCGTTGGCGACGTTGAAGCCTCGGATGGTCAGATCGTCCACCATGCGGCTGAAGGCGGGGGCCTGCGCGATGACGCCGGGCGTGTACTGGATCGCCTCGGTGATGGTGGTGGAATTGGTGTCGCGGATCAGATCGCTGGTGACGACCGAGATGGACTGCGGCGTCTCGATGATCGGCACCGCCATCTTGGAGGCGGTGGCGCTGGACGTCGCCAGATAGCCGTCCACGTGCGCGGTGGGGTTCTGGGTGCCGGTCACGGTGACGGTGTCGAGCAGGATGCCGCCCGCGCCCTCGCCATTGCGCACGGCGGTGGGGGCGATCAGCGTCGCCGTCACCGGACCTGTGAGGTTCACGCGGATGCCGGTGCCCGCCAGCATGGCGGTGAGCGCATCCAGCGGTGCATAGCTGCCGGACACGGGGCGCGAGCGCAGGCCCTCCACGAGGTTGGAGGAATAGCCCACCTGCCAGCCGGTGGCGCGGATGAAGGCGTCGATGGCATTGGGCAGCGGCTGGGCGGGAATGGAGAGGCTCAGCGCCTGCGTACGCGCCGCGACCGCCGACTGCGCCAGAGCGGGCGCAGGCACGAGCGGGCCGGCGAGGCAGAGCGCGGTCGAGGCGCAGAGCCAGCGCGCCCATCCAGAAAGTGCCGGAGCCTTGCCCGTGTCGCGCACACCCGTCCCAGCCATCGCCACCAATCCCATCACATGTCACAGGGGGAGCGCTTTCGTGCTCCGATGAGGCTGAGACGTATGGGGGGAGGGCACCTCACAAAAAATTCCGCCTCCTTCCCGTAGATTGGAGGCGTTCAAGGGTGCGCGACGGCTTCAGCGCAGGATGATCAGGCCGCCGGGCAGGACATCCATGCGCGCGCCCATGGCCTCAGCCAGCGAGCGCACGATGAGTGCGGGATCATCGAGCCGGTAGCTGCCGCTTACTTCCCGATCGAGCAGCCCGTCGGCCATGACGAGGATGGTGCCGTCATGATAGCGGCCTACGTCCTCAAGCACCGCGCCGAGCCGCCGCTTGCTGAAGCTGAGGCGGCCGTCCATCCAGGCCAGCTGGCGGGCGGTGTCCACCTGCTGGACGGCGGAGAGGCCGCCATCCCCCACCGACACCATGTCACCCGGCACCAGATGCGCGGCCGGCTGGGCGCCGGCCAGCGGGCGCACGGCCACGGCGCCGCGCGCGAGCACCACATCGTCCGCCCGCGCGCCGGCCCGCACCGCGAAGGCGGTGCCCGTCACCCGCACCTCGCCATAGCGGCCGTCCACCAGGAAGGGATGGGCGGTGTCGTGCACCACGTCGAAGAAGGCTTCGCCCTGAAGCAGGCGCACGGTCCGGCGGCCATTGGAGAAATCCAGCGCGACCGCCGAGGCGGCATCCAGCGTCATGCGCGAGCCATCGGGCAGCGTGATGTCGCGGCGCTCGGCCGTGGTGGTGGTGTAGTCGGCCCGCATGTGCAGCAGGAGGCCCGGCCCGTAGAGCGCGCCGGCCACCAGCAGCAGGACGGCAGCGGCGGCGGAGGCCCAGCCGAGCACGGCACGATGGGGGCGCTGCGCCACGGCCGTCTCGCGCCGGCGCACGGCGGTGGCGAACTCCGGCATGCCCCACATGGCGGCGATGCGCCGGAAGGCGGCGTCATTCTCCGGCTGCCGGCGCCAGCGCTCGAATTGCGCGCGCGCATCGGGCGGCACGTCCCCCGACTGGAGCAGGGTAAACCAGTCCAGCGCGGCCTGATGGGCCGTGCCGGCCCCCCCGCCCGAGATGCGTTCGCCTGTAGTCCGATCGTTCACGTGAGAGTCCCGGCTGGATGGCCCTGCATATCTGAGAATAAGACGATGCAGCACCCCCGATCACACAACGCAGGATGCAAAGACATGGCGCTAGCCCTCTTCGAGACGCATCAGCGCATCGAAGCATTGGGCGAGGGCGGCGCGGATATCGTTGTAGACGGTGTTGGGCGAGACCCCGAGATGGGCGGCGATGCGGGGATAGCTCCAGCCATGCAGACGGTTGAGGATGACCGCCTGCTGCGCCCGTACGGGCGCGCCGGCAAGCGCGCGCTCGAACGCCTTGAGGCGTTCCATGTCGATGACGCGCTGCTCGGTGGAGACGGCGGTGTCGGCGATCTCCGCGATCTCGCCGGCCTCCGAGGGGCGCACTTCCACATTCCGGCGGGTGCGCTCACGCCGCAGATGATCGAGCGCGAGATTACGCGCCGTCTGGTAGAGAAAGGCCTGCACATGGGCTATGGGGCGCTCGCGCACCGCATGCACGGTGCGCAGATAGCTTTCCTGCACCAGATCCTCGGCGGTCTGCCGGCAGCCGACCAGCCGGAACACGCGCCCGATGAGCGAAGCGCGCTGGTCCAGGAAGATCGTATCGAGGGAGGTGGCCATGGCTGCCCGGCCGATCGCGGCGCTCAAGTCACGCAGGGCGCGACCGTGAAGATCATCGGGAACCGCGCGGCCGCTTCACGGCGACGACGGAGCCCGACCCGGCCATTAGCCCAGCGTCGCATAGCTCGCAATGGCTATGATTTTGAGCGATTTCAATCAAGCCGCGCAGATGCGGGGCGGGCGCCTGTCGCCATCCCCGCAGCGCTGGTCCCTCACCGCACCAGACGGAAGCCGCCACCGGCGATCTCTGCGGCGATCTGCGCCGGCAACTGTTCTTCCCAGCCGAGATAGGTGTGCATGGCCTGCGGATTGCCGTCGTGGCGATCGTGCGCCCAGAACAGATAGTCGATGCGGGCGGTGTCCGGCGGAACGGAGGGGCTGGCCTCCACCGGCAGTCCGGCCTCGCGCCATGCGGACACGCCGCCCGCGACCGAGACGATGCGCGCCTTCGACACCTCCCGCAGATCGACGGCGGCAAGTGCCGCGACGGCCGGATCCTGCGCGAACAGGACGATGACCGGCGCCGACGTCACCTCCTGCGGCAAGGCCGAGAGGCGGGGGCGGATGGTCCAGAGCGCACCGGCGGCGTGTTCCGTCCGGAAGGCCGCGCTGGCGTCGAGGGAGAGCGCCCGCCCGCCCTCGGTCAGCAGGGCGGCGGCCTCGATGGGCGACACCTGTTCCAGTGCCGGCGCCTGCCCTTCGCCGGGCACCGGTTGTGGCAGTGCGGGCACGCCGTCATGCACATGCACGTCCTCGCCGATCTGGATCAGCCAGTGGGCGGTCAGGCGGGCGCGCACGCCGTCGTCGTCGAACAGGACGATGCGGGCGCGCTGCACGCCCACCCAGCGGTCGAGCGCCTGCACCAGCTGTCCGCCCGGCGCGGCGATGGCCCCCGGCACGGGCCGGGCCGCACGGGCCGGGGTATCGCGCAGGTCAAACAGGAAGGTGGTGCGGTGGTCGCGTTCCGCGCCGAGCCATGCGGCCAGCGTCGGCGTTTCCACCAGCGGGACGCCGTAGCGCACGCGCACGGCCTCCGCGCGGGCCTGCGCCTGTGGCGCGGGTTCGGCGGGCGCGCGGGCATCGGCGCCGGAAGCCAGCTCCAGCCCGGCAAGGCGCCAGCCCTGCGTGCCGCCCTTCAGCACCTGCACCCGGTTCGGCACCCCCGCATCGATGAGCGACTGGGCACCGATGATGCCGCGCGTGCGCCCGGCGCAGGAGATCACCACCCGCTGCTCCGGCGAGGTGACGAAACGGTCGAAGTTCAGGACCAGATCGGCGCCCGGGCAACTGATCGCGCCCGGCACATGGAAGCGGGCGAATTCCTCCGGTGTCCGGCTGTCCAGCACGACGAGATCAGCGCCTTCCGCCTTCAGGCGGGCGAGATCCTGCGCATCGATGGCCGGCGTGTGAAAGGCATGCTCCACCACTTCCGCGAAGGCCTTGAAGCGACTGTTGGTGCTCTTGTAGACCTCGTATCCGGCCGCCACCCAGGCCGGCACGCCGCCCGCCAGCACCGAGACATCGCCATAGCCGATCGCCGCGAGGCGGTGCGCGGCCCGTGCGGCCACGCCGTCGCCGTCGTCGAGGAGGACCACGCGCGCGGAGCGGCGCGGCGCGAGGGCGGGCACGTCCAGTTCCAGCCGGCTATAGGGGGCATTGATCGCGTGGAAGAGATGGCCCTCGCCGAACTGTCCTTCCTCGCGCACGTCGAGCACGGCGATCTCGCCGTCTCCCGCCAGCAGGTCGCGCAGCAATTGCGGGTCGATGAGCCGGGTGCCGGGCGTGGTGGCGGAGACTGCGATGGTCATGCGTGGATGTCCTTGTCTAGGGCTGCCGTGTCCCCCGCGTGTTGTCCGCCACCGGAATGGCGACTGGCGATCCGCCAGCGCCAGCGGAACGGAGGGTGGCTACGTCGGCTCAGAGCCGCAGGCCCGCCTGCTTCAGCAGCGGCAGCACCGCCTCGCCGAAGAAGTCGAGATCCGGCTGGAAATCGAAGAAGGCGACCTGGATGCCGTCGATCCCGGTCTGCTTGAGGCGGATGATCTTCTCGGCCACCTGCTCGGGGGAGCCGATGATCTGGATGTTGCCGCCGAGCACGCGGTGCTCGCCCTTGTGGTTCTTCCACGCCTGACTGTCGCCCGCCGCATGATGGGCCATGAAACCCTGCACGGCCTCGGTGTCGGCATGGGCGATGATGGCGGCGTGATACGCCCTGGCTTCTTTCTCGGTCGGCCGGCAGACGATCATGGGATTGATCAGTGCCCGGATTTCGCGGCCCGCCGCCCGCGCACGGGCCTTCAGGTTCGCCACATGGGCGGGGAGGGCGGCCAGCGCGGCCTCGATCTCCGCGCCCGCCGGGCTGGTGATGAAGACGAGATCGGAATGGCGCGCGGCATAGTCGAAGCCGGCGGCAGATCCCGTGGCATTGACGAGGACGGGCCGGCCATATTTCGGCCGGGGCGAGACGAAAGCCTCTTCCAGCTTCCAGTACCGGCCGTCGATGGTGACGTTCTCGTTCGACGACCACAGCCGCTCGACGATGCCGACGAACTCGTCCGCGCGGGCGTAGCGCTCGTCGTGCTCGATCTGGGTGGTGCCGAACATGCGCGGCTCGCGCGGGGCGTAGCCTGTCACCATGTTGATGCCGAAGCGCCCGCCCGAGACATGGTCCAGCGTGGCCGAGAATTTGGCCAGATGCAGCGGGTGCCACGGCCCGTAGAGCACGTGGATGGTGGAGATGAGCAGGATGCGGCTGGTGAGCGAGGACAGCGCCGCCACCGTCACGAACGGGTCGATGGTCTGCTCGCGATACTTGAGGGCGCCGCCATAGCCGTCCTTGCCGATCCACTGGGCGAGGCCGAAGGCGAGGTCGAAGCCGAGCGCCTCGGCCTTCAGGGTCAGCGCCTTGTTGTAGTCGAAGCTCCAGTCGGTGGTGCGCGGCAGGGTGGAGGGCGACCAGCCGCCGTTCTGGATCGGCAGGAACAGGCCGAGCAGCAGCGGCTGCCTGAGCGCCTGCGCCAGCGGGCTGTCGGGGAAATCGGCGGGAGAGGGCGTGAACCGTACGGTCATGGCGACTGCTCGAAACGGGGTGATTCAGCTAAGCCGTGAGATGGAACCGCGGCATCGGCGCGTTGCCTTGTGCGCCTCGCGGGATGCCGCGCGCGGAATTTGGTCTGGCAGGTCTCGAAGACGCCGGTTCCACACCCTCAGTCCCTCTCGTGTAGGACCGGGATTTTCATTTGTCGATAAAAAATATTAATTTAATTTATTTATGAGGCGCGGCCACTGGGCCGAGCGCTGTGCGATCCCGCCGCCGGAGCCAGCGCGCAGCTGGCCTAGGGCAATGATCTGACGAGCCTTTTCCGGTGTCGTGCGCCCGGACTGCGACGTCCGGGCGCACACGGGTTCAAGGCAGGCAAGCTGCCCGCGCAGCCGGCCTACGGAGCCGGGCTGCCGTGGATCTGGTAGATGGCGTTCACCTGCTCAACCACTTCCGGCGACAGCGTGATCTCGCTGGTGGCGAGATTCTCCTCCAACTGCGCGAGACTGGTGGCGCCGATGATGTTGGCGGTGACGAAGGGCCGGGACGTGACCCAGGCCAGCGCCAGCTGGACCGGCGTCAGCCCGCTGTCGGCGGCGAGCTTCAGATAGGCATCCACCGCTTCCGCCGTGCCCGGCTTCTCATAGCGCTGGGCGCGGTTGAACAGGGTGGTGCGGGCACCGGCCGGCCGCGCGCCATTCTGATACTTGCCGGTCAGATAGCCCTGTCCCAGCGGCGAATAGGCCAGCAGGCCCACCTGCTCCTGCTGCGCGAATTCCGCCAGTCCGGCCTCATAGGTGCGGTTCAGCAGGCTGTAGGCATTCTGGATCGAGACGATGCGCGGGCCGTTGCCGCGCTCGGCTTCCAGCAGGAATTTGTGGGCGCCCCATGCGGTCTCGTTGGACAGGCCCACGTGGCGCACCTTGCCGGCCTTCACCAGATCGTCGAGCACGGCGAGCGTGTCCTCGATGGGCACCACCGTGCCGTCACCCGCGCCGCGCGCCCGCGAGGTGTTGTCGTGGCCGAACAGGGGGACGGGCCGATCCGGCCAGTGCAACTGGTAGAGGTCGAGATAATCGGTCTTCAGGCGCCGCAGGGAGCCCTCGATGGCCGCCAGAATGTTGGCGCGGTCGAGCTTCGTGGTGGTCTGGCCGGGGCGCAGATAGGGATTGTCGCTGCGGCCGGCCACCTTGGAGGCGAGCACGATTTTATCGCGTCCGCCGCGCGCCTGCAGCCAGTTGCCGATGATGCGCTCCGTGGAGCCCTGCGTCTCCGCCCTGGGCGGGATGGAGTAGGTCTCGGCGGTGTCGATGAAATTGATGCCCCGGTCCAGCGCGAGGTCGAGCTGGGCATGGCCCTCCGCTTCGGTGTTCTGCTGGCCCCACGTCATGGTTCCGAGAGCGATGGACGAGACCTTGATGTCCGTGCGGCCGAGAGTGCGATACGCAACCATTGAGAACTCCAGAAGAGGGATGGGCAGATGAAGCGGGGACGGCCGATGCCGCGGTCGCGGGATGCAGAAGGCCGGAAAAGGGAAGACTGACGGCGGGGAGGCTTACACAACGGCCTCGGCAGGGGAATGCCGTAGCAGGCCGGGCGTCGGGTCGGGCAGGCTGCCGAGGCCGGGCACCGCTGTCAGCAAGTGATCAATAATAGACCACGCCCGGCTGGCCGCCGCCGACCGGGATGAAATCCCCCGTGATCGACACGCTGCGCGGGGAGGCGAGGAAGGCGATGACGTCGGCGATCTCGTCGGCATGGACCAGCCGCCCGAGGATGTTGGCCGCCCGGCGGCGCTCGGCATCTTCGAAGCTCACGCCGAGGCGCGCGGCTTCCTGTGCGAGCTGATGGTCGGTGGGCTCGGTGCGGGTCTGGCCCGGATGCACGCCCGTCACATTGATGCCGTGCGGCCCCAGTTCGTCCGCCAGATTCTTGGTCAGGGCCACCACGCTCACATTGCGAATGGTGCGGGTGATCGACAGGGTGGAGCGCGCGCCGAGGCCGCTGATGTTGATGATGCGGCCCCAGCCCTGCCGGATCATCAGCGGGCTGATGGCCCGCGCGGTGCGCAGATAGCCCACCAGCTTCACGTCGATGTCGCTGTAAAAATTCTCGTCCGTCGTGCCGGCGAGGCCGGGATGCCCCGCGCCCACCTGCTGGTTGGAGGCGGAATTGACGAGGATGTCGGCGCCGCCCAGTTCGTCCTCTGCCCGCTGCGCGAGGGCGCGGACCGCCGCATCGTCGCGGACATCGGTGGGGACGGGGATGGCCTTGACGCCATATTCGGCGGTGATCGCCTGCGCGGCAGCGGCCAGCACCTCCGCATCCCGCGCCGCCAGCACCAGATCCACGCCCTCGGCGGCGAGTGCCCGCGCGGCGGAGAGCCCGATGCCCTTGCTGCCGCCGGAGATGACGGCCCGTTTGCCCTTGAGTTGCAGGTCCATGGTGTCCTCGTGCCTCGCTGTTCGCGGCGCGGCGTGAGACCGCCGGACCGTTGATCCGGCTGGCGCTGAGAGCAGGGATGCCGCAGCCGGGGAGGGCGAAAGGAGCCTGCGGCGATCATTTTGTCAATTAAATCTATTGTATTAGTTTTATATGCAGTGCAGTCTTTGGACAACGCCCGTATCCGGGCACTCCGGTGCGCTGCTCACCCGGCCCCTTCCTTGCGAGCGTGGCCACACGCCGGCTCTCTCCGGTCGCCCGGCGCGGCCTTCCTGCTGTCTCCCATGTGGCGGTTTGCATGACGATCGATTCCCTTGCGGCCCCGTCCGCCGTGCCCCTTGCCTCCTCCGGATGGATTGCGCTGCGGCCGGCCGCCCGCAGCGCCGGATCTTCCGGCCGCTTCCGGGGCGCGGACGCGACGCGGCTGCTGCTGCCGGTCGGTCTGCTGCTGCTCTGGCAGGGGGCCTGCTCGTTCGGCTACATCGGCCCGCGCACGCTGGAATCCCCGCTGACCGTCGCCCGCACCCTCGTGGAACTGACGGTGTCGGGCGTGCTGTGGGAGAGCCTTGTCGCCTCGTTCAACCGCGCTTTCGCCGGCTTCGTGATCGGCGGCGGGCTGGGCCTGCTGCTGGGTATCATCGCCGGCCTGTCGCGGGCAGGCGAGCGCGCCTATGACGCGCTGCTGCAGATGCTGCGCATGGTGCCGTTTCTGGCGGTCATCCCTTTGTTCGTCATCTGGTTCGGCGTGGACGAGGAGCCGAAAATCCTCCTCATCGCGCTCGCGTGCATCTTTCCGGTCTATCTCAACACCTTCTCGGGCGTGCGCAATGTTGACCCCAAGCTCATCGAGGCCGCCACCGTCTTCGGCATGAGCCGCACCGCCATCGCGACCCAGATCGTCGCGCCCATGGCCTTGCCCTCCATCATGGTCGGCGTCCGCTATGCCATGGGCGTGGCGCTGCTGTCGCTGGTGGCCGCCGAGCAGGTGAATGCCACGTCCGGCATCGGCTATCTGGCGCTCAATCCGCGCGCTTCGCTGCGCACCGACATCATCCTCGGCGTGGTGCTGCTCTATTCCGTGCTCGGCCTGCTGGTCGATCTGCTCCTGCGCACGGCGCAGGGCTACCTGCTGCCGTGGCATCGCACGGTGATCGAGAAGGCACGCTGACATGCCCCCTGCCATCCTCTCCTTCCCGAAATCCGCTCCCCGCCCGCTCGCGGAGGATGCGGTCCGCCTGACGGGGGCGACCAAGGGCTTTGGACAGAAGACCCTGTTCGAGGGGCTCGCCCTCACCATCCGGCGCGGCGAGTTCGTCGCTCTGCTCGGCGCATCGGGCTCCGGCAAGACGACGCTGCTGCGCGTCCTGCTGGGCCTCGACAGTCTCGATGCCGGATCCGGCGAAGTCACCGCGCCGCGTGCCGCCGTCTTTCAGGAGCCGCGCCTCGTGCCTTCCCAGCGGGTGTGGCGCAATGTGCTGATGGGCGTGCCGCGCGCCCGGCAGAGCCGGCGGCTGGCGCTGGATGCGCTGTCGGAAGTCGGCCTCGGCGCCAGCGCGGATGCGTGGCCCGTCACCCTTTCCGGCGGCGAGGCGCAGCGGGTAGCGCTCGCCCGCGCGCTGGTGCTGGAGCCGGCGCTGCTGCTGCTGGACGAGCCGTTCGCGGCCCTCGATGCGCTGACCCGCCTGAAAATGCAGGATCTGGTCCGCCGCCTCTGCGACCGCCATACGCCGGGCACGCTGCTCGTGACCCATGACGTGGACGAGGCGGTGCGTCTTGCCGACCGCGTGCTGGTGCTGCGGGACCGGCGGATCACGCTGGACGCCACCGTGGGCGAGGCCCGCGAGGGCAGCACGCCCGCCGGCGCCCGCCTGCGCGCGCAGCTCTATTCCGAACTCGGCGTCGACACTTTCGTGCCGGGCGCGGCCGATCACGCGCCGCACGCGCCCGGCGGCGCGCAGGCCTGACCTTTCTTCCCCGAGATCCTCCCCCCGATCTTCCCTCAGACAAGGATATCGTGATGACTGCCCCGACCTTCCGTCTCTCCCGCCGCCGGGCGCTTGGCCTCGCGCTCGGCAGCATCGCGGCTGCCCATGCCGGCGCAGCGATCCGCCCGGCCGTGGCGGCCCCGCCGGTGGATCTCAATGGCGTGACGCTGCGCATCGGCATCTTCGAGGACGTCACCCGGGACGCCATCGAGGCCACCGATTTCCTGAAGGGCACGCCCTACAAGATCCAGTGGGCGCGCCTGAACGGCGCCGGCCCCACCGTGCAGGCGCTGGGCGGCAACGCCATCGACATTTCGTGGGGCCTCAGCGACACCGCGCCGGCGAAAGCCTCGTCGGAGGACCGCCAGAACTGGACGGCGGAGAACGCACCCCTGAAGGTGATCGCGCTGCTCAAGCCGATCGACTCGCAGAACTTCTCCAACTCCCTGATCGCCGCGCACAAGAGCACCGGCATCAAGTCGCTGGCCGACCTGAAGGGCAAGACCTATGCCTTCAACGAAGGCGGCAACATCCACGCGCTGGCGTTGCTGGGGCTGGCCAATGCCGGCTTGACGCTGAAGGACGTCCAGCCGCGCCTGCTGACCTATGACGCGACCTCGACAGCGCTGATCGCGGGTGCCGTCAATGCCGCTCCGGTGTCGCGGGCGCGCGTGGCCGATGCGCTCGCCGACGGCACGCTGGTGGAACTGGTGCGCGACATCGACGTGGGCTTTCCCGGCTATGTCTCGGTGACGGCGCGCACGGCAGCCCTGAACGATCCCAGGCTGGAAGCGGCCATCGGCGATTTCCTCGGTCGCCTCGCGCGCTATCTGCAATGGGCTTCCACTCGGCAGGAAGAGACCGCCAAATCCTATGTGAAGACGCAGCAGCTGAACGAAAAGGATGCGCTCTTCGCCGCGCGGAGCAAGACCGTCACGCTGATCCCGGTCAATCCGGGCAGCGAGGGCTATGACAAGGAGATCGTCGCCACCAGGCTGCTGGCGGAGGCGGGCTTCTATCCGCGCCCGGTGGACTTCGCCACAGTGATCGATGCCCGCTTCACCGACGCCATCGTGAGCGGCAACAAGGCGACCACGAACTGAGCATCGACTGTTCGGTGTCAGGGACAGCAGGCCGTGGGACGCGATCCGCATCCCACGGCCCTGTTCTTCCGGAGATCAGCGGCCGGGCGAAACCCGCTCCACCAGCGCGCGGGCCAGCGCATCCAGCGCGAAGCCGATGATGCCGATGACGAGAATGGTGGCCATCAGGTCCGGATAGGCGAGGCGGTCGCGGGCATCGAGGATGGAATAGCCGAGGCCGGCGGAGACACCGAGCATCTCGCAGGGCACCAGCACGATCCACGCGATGCCGATGGCCAGTCGCACGCCGGTGAGCACATGGCCAAGAACCGCCGGCAGGATGACGCGCGACAGCGTCTCCCAGCCCGTGGCGGCAAGGCTGCGCGAGAGCAGGAGCCATTGCGGATCGATCTGCCGCACGCCGGCCGCCGTGGACAGCAGGATGGGCCACACGGTGGCGAAGGCGAGCAGGAAATAGATGGGCGCATCGCCGACCCCGAGCACCATCACCGCGATGGGCATCCAGGACAGCGGCGAGATCATGCGCAGGAACTGGAAGGCGGGTGTGGTGGCCGCTTCCGCCTGCCGCGAGGCGCCCACCAGCAGGCCCACCGGCACCCCCACCGCCAGCGCGATGCCAAGCCCCACCAGCACCCGCTTGAGGCTGACGAAGATGTGCAGGGGCAAATCGGAATGGAACACCAGATCCCACAAGGCGGGGAGGGCTGTGGAGGGCGAGAATTTCTGTGCGAAGCTGCCCGGACGGGCGAGCACATCCGAACCGAGCCACCACAGCAGCAGCAGAATGACGAGGCCCACGCCGCCCAGAAGCAGGCGGCCCGCCCCCGAGGTGGTGCGGGCGGCTTTCCGGGGCGCGGTCATCGGCGGGCTGCGGGGCGGCTCGGTTCGTGCGTTCACGCGGAGATCACTTCCGTGCGGGTGAAGCTCTCGGGCAGGCCGAAGGCGGCAAGGCCGCCATTCTGCGCCAGCGCGGCCTTCACGAAGCGGTCGTCCACCAGATCCTTCGCGGCAAACGCCGGGTCCAGTGCATCGAGGAAGGCGCGGTTGCCTTCCACCAGCGTGCCCTTGAGGCGCGTCACCAGTTCCTCCGTGTAGCTGGGGAAGGGATAGGGCTGGAAGTCGATGCGCTTCTCGCGCCATTCCGGATTGCGGATGGCGCCGGAGGCCACATAGGCGCTCTCGTCAGACGGGGCGGGATCGAGCACGCGCCTGAGCACCTCGACGCTGTGCGGGGTGTATTTGTTGGGATTGTCCTTGGAGAGCAGTTCGGCCGTCTCGCCCCGGTTCGTACGGGTCCAGGCCTGCGCCTTTACCATGGCGTTGACCACCTTCTGCGACCATTCCGGGCGCTCGTTGAGGTCCTTCTCCTGCATGAAGACCACGCAGCAGGCATGGTCCTTCCACACATCGCCGGTGAAGCGCAGCACGCGGCCCACCTTCAGCACCTCGGCGGCGGCATTGAAGGGCTCGGCCACGATGTAACCCGCGATCTGGTTGGCGGCGAGCGCGGGCACCATGTCGGCGGGCGCCATGATGGCGAGGTTCACCTCGTTGGCGGCGGGCGCGCCGGTCTTCTTCGATACCGGCGTCAGGCCGTTCTCGCGCAGCAGGGTCTGCAGCACCACATTGTGGATCGAGTACCAGAAGGGGATGGCGACGGTCTTGCCGCCGAGATCCTTCACCGACTGGATGTCCGGGCCCACCGAGAGGCCCGAACCCGCCGTGTGGTTCCACGCCACCACCTTGGCCGGGGCCTTGCTGCCGTAGCGCGCCCACACGGTGATGGGCGAGAGCAGGTGCACCACGTTCACCTGCCCGGAGAGGAAGGCTTCCACGATCTGCGCCCAGCTGCGGAACAGCACCGGCTTCTCGGCCTTGAGGCCCTCGGCTTCATAAAAGCCCTTGCCGTGGGCCACGAGGAGCGGGGTTGCGTCGGTGATCGGCAGGTAGCCCACGCGCACCGGGGCGTCCGGCTCCTGCGCCCGCGCGGCACCCGCGCTGATGAAGGGCGCGGCGCCGGTGGCGGTGAGCAAAGCGGACAGCCGCATCACGTCGCGGCGCGAGAAGAAATCTTCGTTCATGGTGTTCCCCCGATCAATGGTCGCGAATGGCGGCCCGCAGCGTGGTCAGTATCTCCACGCGCAGGGCGCCGAGTTCCGCGAGAAAGGCCCCTCGCGGCTTGGGCAGTGCGATGCGCCACTGGCCGATCTCCCGCCCCGGCGTCCCGCCCAGCAGGATCACCCGGTCGGCCACCAGCAGCGCCTCGTCGATGTCATGGGTCACGAGCACGGCGGCGGTGCCGAAATCGGCCACCACCTTCAGCAGCAGATCCTGCATCTCGGCGCGCGTCACCTCGTCCAGCGCGCCGAACGGCTCGTCCAGCAGCAGCACCTGCGGCTTGCGGGCAAGGCAGCGGGCCAGCGCCGCGCGCTGCGCCATGCCGCCGGACAAGGCCGCCGGCTTGAGGCGGCGGGCGTGATCGAGGCCGACTTCCGCGATGGCGGTGTCCACGCGCTGGCGGCGCTCCTCCCGCGAGAGCTTCGGCTGGCGCTTGAAATCGAGTCCGAAGGCGACGTTGCGCTCCAGATCGAGCCAGGGCAGCAGGCCGGGGCTCTGGAAGGCCAGCGCAAGCCGGGGATGCACGGTGGTGACGGGAACGCCGTCCATGCTCACGCGCCCGCTGTCGGGCGGCTGGAGGCCGGCCAGAACGCGCAGCAGGCTGGACTTGCCGACGCCGGAGGGGCCGAGCAAAGCGACCACCTCACCGGCGGCAAGATCGAGCGAGAAGTCGGCCAGAACCGGCCGCTCCGCGCCGGCATAGCGCAGGAAGATGTCTTCGGCCGTGAGGGCGGACGCAGGCATGCTCATGCCGCGCTCTCGCGCTGCTTGGCGAGCGCGGATTTCAGCTGCACGAGGCTGGGGGTAATGACGGGAATGAAGGCGGCCTCGCGGTTGCGGCGGGCGAAGTCGCGGCCGGGGCCGGCCAGATAGGCCCGGCCGCCGAGCGCCTGAAGTTCGAGGCTGACCGCTTCGGCCACCACGTCCGCCAGCGCGATGCGCAGCTCGAACAGGCCGGAGGCATCGGCCTCGAAGCTGCGGGCGTTGAGGCCGGCCGTCAGCGCGTTGGTGGCGGCCTCCAGCCTCTGGGTGGCGGACTGGATGGGGGCGGCGAGGATGCCGCGTCCGGTGCCTGCCGCCAGCCGCGCCTCGTTTAGCGCCCGCCGGGCAAGACCGATGGACAGGCCGCATTGCAGGCCCACAAAGGCCGGGCGCACGCGCGGCAGCCATTCGCGGGCATTGGCGGAGATGATGCGGTCCGGCCCGATGGGCACCTGCTCAAGATCAAGCGCCGCCGTGCTGGTGGCGCGCAGGCCCATGAGTTCCAGATCGGGTGTGCGGGTGAGGCCGGCATCGTCATGGGCGAAGCTGGCGACGAAGCAGCCGCCGTCGGGTCCATCCACCGCCGCCGCCACGTGGAAGGCGGCGGAGCGCAGGTTCGTCACCCACGGCATCCTGCCATCGACGGCAAGGCCACCGCCTTCCGCCTGCGCGGTGAGCTGCATCGGCTCGATGCCGGCCAGGTGCTTCATGGCATTGGACAGGCCGGTGGCGCCCGCAAGGGAGCCGTCCAGCAAGGCTGGCATCAGGGCCTCGCGCAGGCCCGCATTGGGGCTCTGGAGCAGATACTCGATATAGGTCCGATGCCCCCACAGCACGAAGGCGGCGGCGAGCGAATGCGTCGCCGCCTCGGCCAGCACGGCGATGGCGTCAATGATCGTGCCCCCGCTGCCGCCGAGCGCCTGCGGCACGCCGATGGCGGGCAGGCCGGCCTGCGCCAGCCGGGGCAGGAGGTCCGGGGCGAGCGCCGTCTCGGTGTCGAGCGCGTGCGCCTGCGCGGCCAGCCAGCCGGCGCAGGCGGGGTCGAAATCCGTCGGGGCGGCGGGGGCGGGCGTGGTCATTCGGCGGCTGCCGTCTTGGACGCCGGCTCCCAGCGGAAGGCAGCCAACTGCTCGTTCAGCGGCGGCTGGCCGAGATTGTTAGCGAAGTTGCACAGCGTCGCGAGGCTGACGCCCAGCACCACCTCCAGCGCCTGCTGGTCGTCGAAGCCGGCGGCCTTGAAGGTGGCGAGAGCGGCGTCCGGCACCGCACCGCGATGGGCGATCACCGCCTCGGTGAAGCGCGCCACCGCATCCAGACGCGCATCCGGCACGGGCGCCTTTTCCCGCAGGGCTTCGATGGTCTCGCCCGGCAAGTTGGCCTTCTTCTGGGCGATGGCGGTGTGGCCGGCCACGCAGAAGCCGCAGCCATGGGTGGCGGCTGCGGTGATCTGGACCGCCTCCCGCTCGGGCAGGGTGAGGGAGGCCCGGCCATTGATCCCGGACACGGTCAGATAGGTCTCCAGGGCGACCGGCGCGTTCGCCAGCACGCGCAGAAGGTTCGGCAGAAAGCCGTTGTTCTTCTCGGCCGTCGCGAGCGCCTCGCGGGCAGCTTCCGGAGCGTCATCTGGGGTGCGAAGGGGCAGACGGGACATGTCATTCTCTCACGGCTGTTTCGGGTTCTGATATAAATCCGAAAAATTCTGTGACAAGTAACGTTCATTCCACATGGCTGCGTGAAATGCGTGTTGTGCGTGGCGGACACGTGAAATCGCCCCTTGGACGGCAGCCGGAAGTGAACGCGCGCATGGGTTCTCCGGCGAGTGCCATTAAACGACATTCAGAAATTGTTGTTTAAAATTAATTCCATAAAAATAGTTGACTAAGTTATCGGCGCGCTGCAAGAGGCGTTCACACCGACGCAAAGTGTGCGTCCCGTCGTCCCGCGATCTGCCTGTGCGAGGTCGCTGCGGTGTGCCCGGAGCTTTACCGAAATGTCCGTTCTTTCGCTGACCCGCCGCCAGATCCTCGCGGGCGCCGCCCTCTCGGTGGCCGCCCTCTCCGCCGGCGGCGCCTTCGCCGCCGATGGCACCCTCAAGATCGGCCTGCTGGCTCCGCTCACCGGCACCGGCGGCCCCTATGGCAAGGAAGAGGAGCAGGGCGCCAAAGCCGCCGCCGAGCTGATCAATGCCGCCGGCGGCGTGCTGGGCCGCAAGATCGAGATCGTGGTGGCCGATGACGAGAGCACCCCCACGGCGGGTGTCGCTGCTGCGCGCAAGCTCATCGACGTGGACCAGGTGGCCGCCATCACCGGCGTGTGGAGCAGCGCGGTGGCGCTGGCCGTGCGCCCCGTGGCGCTGGAGAAGGGCACCGCGCTGTTGGTCAACGGCTCGGCCGACGAGATCACGCAGGGCGACACCAAGGGGCTGGTGTGGCGCTTCCAGACCACCGGCAAGGCGTGGGGCAGCGCGTTTGCCCGCACGGTGAAGAAGGATGGCGCCAGGACCGCCTCGCTGCTGGTGCTCCAGACGCCCTTCACGCTGTCCACCGTCCAGCCCTTCATCGACCAGTTCAAGGCCGACGGCGGCGAGGTGCTGGACGTGATCTATTTCAACCCGAACCAGCCCTCCTACCGCACCGAGGTGGAGAAGGTGTTCGGGCGCAATCCCGATGCCGTGTTCGTGGCCAGCTACATCCCCGAGTTCAGCGCCATCGTGAAGGAGGTCTACCGCTCGGGCTATGCGTCCAAGCTCTATACCTTCAGCCATGCGGCCGACAGCCAGGGCAAGTTCGTGCAGAACGTGGGCAAGGCCGCCGCCGAGGGCGTCAACCATGTGCAGGCCGTGCCGGTTGGCAATTCGGAGG
Source organism: Azorhizobium oxalatiphilum (assembly GCF_014635325.1). Classification (GTDB taxonomy): domain Bacteria; phylum Pseudomonadota; class Alphaproteobacteria; order Rhizobiales; family Xanthobacteraceae; genus Azorhizobium; species Azorhizobium oxalatiphilum. Next base: position 44,126 of record NZ_BMCT01000002.1, read on the forward strand.
CCTACAAGCTCTATCTGAAGGGCACCGGCCAGCCGGCGGGCACCATCGTGCCGTTCGGCGCGGCGGTGTTCGACCAGATCATCGTGCTGGCGCTGGCCATCGAGAAGGCCAAGAGCGACAAGGCCGTGGACTTCGCCAGGCAGATCGCCTCCATCGCCAACGGCCCCGGCCCGGTGGTGGCCGATCCGGCCGAGGCGCTGAAGCTGATCCGCGCCGGCCAGCCCTTCCGCTACAGCGGGGCGACGGCGGACTTCAAGTTCACCGCCACCGGCGACCAGACCGATCTGGACTACGGCCATTTCCGCGTGCTCGACGGCACCAGCAAACTCGTCGGCACCACGAAGTGAGCCTGTCCGACGTGGTTCTGGCGGCGCATGGGGTCGGCGTCCGGTTCGGCGGCTTCACCGCCTTGCAGGACGCCAGCGTCGCCTTCCGGCGCGGCGCGATCACGGGGGTGGTGGGGCCGAACGGGGCGGGCAAGTCCACTTTGTTCAACATCCTGTCCGGCCGCGTCCGGCCCACCTCCGGCGCCGTGCTCTACAAGGGAGAGGACATCACCCGCCTGCCGGGCCATGCCCGTGCGCGCCGGGGGCTCACCCGTACGTTCCAGATTTCGCGCGAACTGGGCGGCCTCACCGTGTTGGAGAACCTGCTGCTGGCCACCCCGGGCCATCCCGGCGAGGGGCTCGTCGGCGGGCTGTTCGGTGGCCGGGCCGCACGGGCGGCGGAGGAGCAGGCGCGGGTGGATGCCCGCGGCCTGCTGGAGCGCGTGGGCCTGTGGCGGCTGGCGGATGCGTCCGCCAGCGCCTTGTCCGGCGGCCAGAAGAAGCTGCTGGAACTGTGCCGCGCCCTGATGCTGCGGCCGGAGATGATCCTGCTCGACGAGCCCGCCGCAGGCGTTAATCCCGTGCTCATCGGCGAGGTGGCGGATTTCATCCGCGTGCTGCAGAGCGAGGGCGTCAGCTTCGGCATCGTGGAGCACAATATGGACCTCATCGCCGCGCTCTGCGACCCGATCTATGTGCTGGCCGAGGGGCGGGTGCTGCTGGAAGGCAGCTTTGAGGCCATCTCCGCCAATGAGGCGGTGATCGAAGCCTATCTCGGGGGCGTCCATTGAGCGCATTCGAACTGGAGGCGGTGGTCGCCGGCTATGGCGGCCGCGCGGTGCTCCATGGCGTCAGCCTGTCCATTGCCGCCAACGGCAGCCTCGCGGTGGTGGGGCCGAACGGCTCCGGCAAGTCCACGCTCATGAAGACCGCCGTGGGGCTGGTGCGGCCGACCTCCGGCCGCGTCCTGCTCGAGGGCGGGGACGTCACCCGTCTCGATGCTCCCGGCCGGGCCAGGCGCGGGCTCGGCTATGTGCCGCAGGAGGCCAATGTCTTCCGCAACATGAGCGTGCGGGAGAATCTCAAGATCGGGCTGGAGTTCGTGCCGGGCCGCGTGCGCGCCTCCTTCGCGCAGCGCCTCTCCGCGATGCTGGAGCTGTTTCCCGAGCTTGAGCCGAAGCTCGGGACGCTGGCGGGCCATCTGTCCGGCGGCCAGCGGCAGATGGTGGCCATGGCGGCGGCGCTCATGCCGGCGCCGTCCTTCCTCGCGCTGGACGAACCTTCCGCCGGCCTCTCGCCGCGCAATGCGGCCCTGCTGTTCGAGGTCATCGGCCGCGTCGCCCGCTATGGCGTCACGCTGCTGATGATCGAGCAGAACACCCGCCTCGGCCTCGGCGCGGCGGACGAGGGCCTCGTGCTGGTGTCCGGCGAGGTGAAGGCGAAAGGCCCGGCCGCCGGCCTGCTGGACGATCCGCAGATGCGCAGCCTCTATCTGGGAAGCCGGTGATGGCCCAACTGCTGTTCAACGGGCTCGTCACGGGCCTGCTCATCGCGCTGCCGGCGCTCTCCCTGTCGCTGACCTTCAGCGTGCTGCGTTTCGCCAATTACGCCATCGGCGCGCAGATCACACTCGGCGCCTATGCGGTCTATCTGTTCAACGTGCCTTTGGGCTGGCCGCTGCTCCTCTCCACCGCCGCCGGCATGGTGCTGGCGGTTGCCGTCGGGTTGCTGGTGCAGGCTCTGGCCTATGAGCCGCTGCGGGCGCGCTCCTCGGTGACGCGGCTGGTGGCCTCCATCGGTGTCGCCCTGGCGCTGGAGAATGTGGTGCGTTTCTTCGCCGGCAATTCCCCGCGCGGCTATGGGGTGGAGATCGCCCGGCCGCTGCGGATCGCGGGCCTGCGCATCAATCAGGAGCAGATCACCATCATGCTGAGCGTGCTGGTGGCGCTGGTGCTGGTGTGGGTGGTGTTCCGCTTCACCCGCCTCGGTCGCGCCATGCGGGCGGTGGCGGATGATGCGGACCTTGCCGCCGTGCGTGGCATCCGGCGCGGCCGGGTGGTGGCCATGGTGTGGGTGCTCGCCAGTGCGCTGGCGACGCTGGCCGGGGTGCTCATCGGCCTCGATGCCACGCTGGATCCGCAGATGGGCTGGAACTATGTGCTGCCGGTGTTCACGGCGGCCATTCTGGGCGGCATCGCCAACCCCATGGCGGCGGTGGCGGGCGCGCTCACGCTCGGCATCGCCAGCGAACTGGCGACACTGGTGATGGCGCCGCACTATCGCGCCATCGTCGCCTTCCTCGTCATGGCGGTGCTGCTGCTGGTGCGGCCCTCCGGCCTGTTCGGCAAGCAGTGGGTGGCGAAATGATCTCCTATCTCATCGCCACCTCCGCCCTCGTCATCATCGCCGCCATTGCCGGGCTGGCGCTCAATCTGCAATGGGGGCTGGGCGGGCTGGTCAATTTCGGCCTGTTCGGCTTCTACATGCTGGGCGCCTATGTGTGCGGCCTGTTCTCCGTGTGGGGGGCGCCGCCGCTGGTCGCCATGGCCGGCGCCATCGTGCTGGTGGCGCTCGCCAGCGCGGCCACCAGCCTCATCTCCATCCGGCTGTCGGAGGATTATCTGGCCATCGTGACGCTGGGGTTCGCCGAATGCCTCAAGCTGTTCATCTCCTATGAGGAATGGCTGACCCGCGGCACGCTGGGCATTCCCGGCATCGTGCGCCCCTTCGCCGCTTACGTGCCGCAGGGCTATGGCGATGCGGCCTTCCTCGGCTTCGCCGTGCTGTGCCTCGTGGTGGTGTTCGCGGTGTTCGAGCGCGTCGCCCGCTCGCCCTTCGGCCGCCTGCTGCGGGCGAGCCGGGAGGACCCGGCGGTGGCCGACACCCTGGGCAAGAATGTGCTGGTGCTCAGGTTGAAGACATTCGCGCTGGGCGGGGCGGCGCTGGGCATCGCCGGCAGCCTGCATGCCTTCTATTACACCTATATCGACCCGACGCAGTTCGGCACCATCATCACCGCTTATGCCTTCATGGCGGTGGTGATTGGCGGGCGGGGCTCCAATGTGGGCGTGCTCATCGCCAGCTTCACGGTGATCGCGCTGCTGGAAGGCAGCCGCTTCCTGATCGATGTGTTTCCCGTGCTCGATGGCTCGCAGCTCGCCGCGCTGCGGCTGTTCCTTGTCGGCGCGGGTCTCGTCGCTATCCTGATCTTCAAACCCGATGGGCTGGTGCGCGAATATCGCCTGCGTGCCACCCGATCCTGAAACCGGAGCCTGCCATGTCGCGTGTTGCCCTGAAGACGCGGGAAGACCTGCCCGCCGAGCTGCATCCCTTGTGGGACCGCATGACCACCTATGGCGATTTCGCCGATCAGGCGGGCGCCATGGCCCAGCGCCTGCCGGTGTTCAAGCATGTGTGGTCGCTGCTCACCGATCTGTCGGACGAGGCGGTGCTCTCCAAGCGCCATCTGGAGCTGGCGTTGGTTACGGTTTCGCTGCTCAACCAGTGCAGCTATTGCGTGGCCCACCATGCGCCGAAGCTTGCCATTCAGGGCGTCTCGGAAGCCGGTGCGCAGCGGCTTCTGGACTATCAGGATCATCCGGAGCTGACTGAGGTGGATCGGCTGGTGGTGGAATACACCATCGCCGTGACCAACAACTGGAGCCGCACCCGCGACGAGATCTTCGTGCGGCTGAAGCGGCATTTCTCCGAGCCGCAGATCGTGGAGCTGACGTGGCGCATCGCCCTGTGCGGCGCCTTCAACCGCTTCAACGATGTGCTGCAGGTGGAGGTGCCGGAAGAGACGGTCCCCGCCGCCGCTGAGTGAGACGCCCGCCCGCCGCCCGGGCAGCGTTGAAGTCCCGGCGGATGCACGCAAGCGCGGCAGTTCGGCATAAGGCTGGTCACTTGATCCGATGATCTTGTTGATCAGCCTTTGTCCATGTCATCGGCTGCCCGCCTGTACCAAGGCGGGCAGCGCGTCTTGACCTTCAGGAGAGACCGTCTTCCTGGCGGGCGTCCGCAGTTCAGAAGTAGGCGGCGTTAGGCAACGGCGTGCCGTCGAGCACATGCTGGCCTATGGCGCGCGCCTTGTAGGACACCGGGTTGTGGGAGGCGATGGTGCGGATGTTGCGCCAATGCCGGTCGAGGCGCTGGCGCTGGGTGGCGGCGGATGCACCGCCGAGTTCGAACAGCTGGTTCGAGGCCCCGAGCGCCAGTTCGTCCACAATCACCTTGGCCTGCGCCGCCTCCAGCGAGGCACGCAGGAACAGCGCCTCGTCCGGCGTGCCGGCGGTGACGCTGTCATAGGCGGCGGCGAGGGCTTCCGCCGCGCGCTGGACGCTCGCCTCGGCCACATAGGCGACGCTCGCCAGCCGGCCGAGCGCCTGCTGGAGCAGGGGATCCTCCGCAGGGCGGGCGGCGGTGGCGTGGTAGAAGTTGCGGCCCCGGCCCAGCACCAGTGCGCTGGCATCCCGCACCACCGCGCGCAGGATGCCGGCGATGATGGTGGTGAGATAGAGCTGCGGGAAGGTGGCGTCATAGGGCAGGCGGCGATCCTCGGCGGCGATGTCGATCACCTCCTCCGGGCGCACCGGAACGTCGTCGAAGCGGGTCGCGCCGCTGGCGGTCTGCCGCTGGCCGATGCCGTCCCAGTCCTGCGCGATGGTGACGCCGTCGCGATCCGTGGGCACCACGGCATTCACACGCCGACCCTCGGGGGTCTGGGCGTTCACGACGATGAAGTCGGAATAGAAATTGCCGGTGCTGTAATATTTTGAGCCGCTGAGCCGGAAGCCGTCCCCATGCGGCGTCAGCAGCGTCTCGCCGCCGCCGGCCCCGATGTTCTGGATGCCGAGTTCGCTGGCACCGAGCCCGAACAGGCGGCCGGCGCGCGCGTCATCCAGCCAGCCCCGGTACTTGGCATTGTCCTGCGTGCGCAGGGCGCGCTCCACGAAGGCGAAGTGGTTGCGTAGGATGTGGGGCAGGTTGGAGTCCGCTTCCGCCAGCCGCAGCACGAGGCCGAACAACTGCGGCAGCGTGGCCCCGCCGCCTCCTTCCGCGCGGGGCAGCCGGAAGGCGCCGAGCCCGGCCCGGCGGATCGCCGCGATGGCGGCCTGCGTCGCCTCCACGTCCCGGTCCTGCGGCAGGGAATTGTCGCGCAGGGTATCGAGAAGGTCGTCCAGCGCCTGCGCGCCGGGGGCAAGGGGAAGCTGCGAGCTGGCCGGGAAACCGGGCGTGGCGATGTTCATGGGAGATCCTGACGTACGAAAGGGGAAGAGGCTCAGCGCGCGGCGGAGCGGAGCGGGGCGGGCCGAGCGGCGACGGGCACGCGCCGCTCGGGACGGGCGAGGCCGAGATGGTCGCGCAGGGTCGTGCCCTCGTAGCTCTCGCGGAAGATGCCGCGCCGGCGCAGCAGCGGCACCACGTGGTCCACGAAGGCTTCGAGGCCGGTTGCGATCACATCCGGCATCACGTTGAAGCCGGCCACCGCGCCGCTGGCGAACCATTCGGCGATGTTGTCGGCGATCTGCTCCGGCGTGCCGACGATGATGCGATGGCCGGTGCCGCCGCCCTGCGCGCGGATCAGCTGGCGCACCGTGAGATTGCCGCGTTCCGCCAGCGTGAGGGCACCGCGGAAGAAGGTCTGCATGCCGTCCACCGGCAGCGCGAGGTTGGCGGGCAGCGGCTTGTCCAGATCGAGACTGGCGGGGTCCACCTGAAGGATGCCGGCGAGGCGGCCGAGGCCGTATTCGATCGGCACCAGCTCCCACAGCTCCTCCTCGCGCCGGCGGGCTTCCGCCTCGGTGCCGCCGATGACGGTGACGAGGCCGGGGAAAATGCGGATGTCGTCCGGCCCGCGCCCGTACACGGCCGCGCGGGCGCGCAGGTCCCGGGCATAGTCGATGGCGTCGGGCAGGGAATGGGCGACCGAGAACACCGCATCCGCATGGGCGGCGGCAAAATCCTTGCCGTCGTCGGAGCCGCCGGCCTGCACCACCACGGGCCGGCCCTGCGGCGGGCGCGGCACGTTCAGCGGGCCGGCCACGGAGAAGTGCGGACCCTCGTGATCGATGGCGTGGACACGGGAGGTGTCGACGAAGCGGGCGCTGGCCTTGTCGCCCACCAGTGCATCGTCCTCCCAACTGTCCCAGAGGGCCTTCACCACGTCCGCGAATTCGGCGGCACGCTCGTAGCGGATGCGGTGGGGCAGGCGCTCCTTGAGGCCGAAGTTGCGCGCCGAGACGGGATCGGCGGTGGTGACGATGTTCAGCCCCGCCCGGCCGCCGCTGGCATGATCCAGCGAGGCGAAGCGGCGGGCGATGTTGTAGGGCTCGTTATAGGTGGAGGAGGCGGTGGCGATGAGGCCGATGTGCCGGGTGGCGGCGGCGATGGTCGCCAGCACGATGGTCGGCTCCAGCGACTGGAAGGGGCGATAGTCCGGCCGGTCCGACAGCGCCGGGAAGTCGGCGAGGAAGATGCTGTCGAAGGTGCCACGCTCGGCGAGCTGCGCCGTGCGGACATAATATTGCACGTCGGCGAAAGCCGATGGCGTGGAGGCCGGCCAGCGCCAGGCGGATGCGAAGGTGCCGGCGTTGAGGAAATTGAGATTGAGGTGGAGCTGCTTCTGGGCGCTCATGGTGTTCTCCTTGCGCGCGGGATCAGTTGCCGCCGGTGGTGGCGGCGTTGAAGGCGCGGTTGAATTCGAGGCTGACGTCGATCTTGCGGGGCAGGTCGCCGGAGGCCACGAGCACGTCGGCAATGGCCTGCTCGCGGGCGATCACCGCATCGTCCAGCGGCCGGAAAGTGGCCTTCAGATAGACGGTGGAGATCTTTGCCCGCGCCGGGCTCTGCTTCACCTTCTCGGTGTAGATCTTCTCCACCGTGTCGAGATTGGCGGCATACCAGTCCCAGTGCCGGCGCACGCGGGCGAGGAAGTCCGCCAGCGCCTCGCTCTTGGCCCGATCGCGCACCACGTCGCCACGCGCGGTGAAGACGTTGAGGGCCGGGATGTCGAGCTGGTCGCTTGTGAGCAGCGGCTTGGCATCGCCGCGCTCCACGGCCTCCGCGACGGCGGCGAAATTGCCGGAATAGACATCCGCCCGCCCGGCATTGAAGGCGGCTGAAGTGGCCGACTGGTCGCCGAGCTGGATCGGCTGGATATCGGCGGGCTTGAGACCCGCCTTCTGCAGCGACAGCACATACTGGAGATAGTTGAAGCCGCCGAAATTATAGGCCCAGCGCTTGCCGCGCAGGTCCGCCAGCGTCTCGATCCTGGCATCCGTGCGGGTGACGGTGATGATGGGCGGATATTGGGCATCCGTCGCCCGCCAGCCGGCGACGATCTGGAGCGGCACGTTTTCGGCGGTCCAGGGCGTGCGCGCCTTGCCCTGCTCGATGATGAGCGAGGTGTCGCCCATGTGGCCCACATCGATGGCCTTGGAATAGAGCGCGGAGAGCTGCGCCGCCGGCCCCGGCAGGATCACCCATTCCACGTCATAGGGCGTGCCCTCCAGCACCTTCGAGGCGGCGACCGTCTCGGGCAGGGTGGTATCCTGAAAGCCGATCAGGAGCTTTACGCGCGACGTCTGCGCCTGTGCCGGGGCCAGGGCGGCGCCCGCGAGCAGCAGGCCGGAGAGGGCAAGGCCGAAGGTCCGGCGGGACAGAAGGGGACGGGTCAAGGACGGGCTCCGTGCAAATGGGCAGAAGACGGGAAGGGTGGGTTCAGCGTGGGTTCAGCCATGGCCCTCGGCGCTGCCGACGCCGAGTTCGGCCAGCAGCCGGGCGCGCAGCACACCGAAGGCGCGGTCACTGCGCTGGCGGGGACGGGGCAGGTCCACCGCCGTGTCGAAGGCGATGCCGCCGCCGGACAGCACGATCACCCGGTCCGAGAGCAGGATGGCCTCGTCCACGTCATGGGTGACGAGCAGCACGGCCGGCAGGTGCCGGCGCCAGAGCTGGGCGACCAGATCATGCATGCGGATGCGGGTGAGGGCGTCGAGCGCGGCGAAGGGCTCGTCCAGCAGCAGCAGGCTTGGCTCGCGGGCCAGCGCCCGGGCCAAAGCCACGCGCTGCGCCTCGCCGCCGGACAGGGTCTTGGGCCACGCATCCGCGTGACGCGAGAGGCCGACCTCTTCCAGCGCGGCGCCGGCAAGGCGGCGGGCTTCCGCATTCGGCCGGTGGCCGATCACCACATTCTGCCAGACCCGTTTCGCGGGCACGAGGCGCGGCTCCTGAAACACCACCGAGCGTGCTTCGGCCACCCGCACCGTGCCGCCGTCCGCGCGGTCGAGGCCGGCGAGGATGCGCAGCAGCGTGGTCTTGCCCGTGCCGGAGGGGCCGAGCAGGGAGACGAACTCGCCCCGCCGCAGCGTGAGGTCGATGCCGTCGAGCACGGCGCGTTCGCCGAACACCCGGCGCAGGCCGCCGAGTTCCACCGCCACCGGAGGCGGGGCCGCGCCGGAGGGGACGAGCCGGGGTGTTGCGGGAGACAGGGGGCTATGCAGGGACAAGGCTCGGCCTCCATGGCAGGCTGACATGCTCAATGACGCGCATGACGAGATCGATCACGATGCCGAGCAGCGCGTAGACGATGATGCCGGCGATGATGATGTCGGTGCGCTGGAACTGGTTGGCGTTCAGCAGGATGAAGCCAATGCCGGAGCGGGCGTTGATCTGCTCGGCGGCCACCAGCGCGAGCAGCGAGACGCCCGCCGCATAGCGCAGGCCCACGAGGATGGAGGGCAAAGCGGTCGGCACGATCACCCGCCAGGCGATCTCCAGCGGCGACAGGCCGAACACGCGCACCGCCTCGATGAGCTTCTGGTCAACGCCGCGCACGCCGGCATAGGTGTTGAGATAGACCGGGAAGATCGTCGCCGCGTAGATGAGCGTGATCTTGGCTTCCTCGCCGATGCCGAACCAGATGATGAACAGCGGGATCATGGCGATGAAGGGGATGGTGCGCAGCATCTGGAGGGGCGCATCCACCAGTTCCTCGCCCACCCGCCACAGGCCGGCGAACAGGCCGAGCGCCAGCCCCGTGAAGGCGCCGAACAGCAGCCCGACCAGCGAGCGGGCAAGCGAGGTGGGAATGGCGCTCTGCAATTCTCCGGTGCGGATCAGTTCCGCGAACGCCTCGATGATGACGGTGGGCGGCGGCAGGGCATCCGGCGAGACCCAGTTCCGATCGGCGGCCACCTGCCAAAGAGCGAGCAGGGCAAACGGCACGAGGGTGCGCGAGACCAGTTGCCGCGCCCGGGCGCGGCGGGCACGAGGCTCCGTGCCCGCCGTCCGGCCGCTGAGGTCCACCAGAACCGGCGGTGGAGCCTCGGCCAGTGGCGTGTCCGGCGTGTGCCGGTGGGTGGCCGTCATGGGCGCCTCCCTCAGGCCTTGAACGCCACGTCGGCCACCGACGTGAAGGCGCCGAACGGCGTCTGGTTGACGCCCTCGATCTGGTTCGAGACCACGCGGAAGAACTTCAGCTCCAGCAGGTTGACGGACGGCAGGTCACGCTGGGCGAGGATCTGCAACTGCTGGATCAGGGCGCGGCGCTTGTCCGGATCGCCCTCGATCAGGCTGGCCTCGATCAGCCGGTCCGCCTCCGCGGACTGGTAGCCCGAGATATTGCCGCCGGAAGTCGTCACCTTGGCCTTGGACCAGTAGCGGCGGAACACGCCGATCTGCGGGTCGGCGAAGGCGGCGGCGAAGGTGGAGGTGGTGTCGAAATCGCGCTCCTTGTAGAGCTTGCCGAAGAAGGTGGCGACGTCGAAATTCCGGATCTCCACCTGGATGCCGACCCGTTTCAGTGACTGCTGGATCAGCTGCGCCGCACGCACGAAATCCTGGCTGTAGGGGATCGGCAGATTGTCGATGCGCAGGCGGATGCCGTCCGCCCCGCGCTTCAGGCCGGCGGCATCGAGCAGCGCCTCGGCCTTCTTCGGGTCGAAGGGATATTGCTCGGTCTCGCCGGTATAGAAACGCTTCTGATAGCTGGGCACCGGGCCGGTGGCGGGGGTGGCGAAGCCGTAGAAACCGTTGCGGGCCAGAAGCTCGCGGTCAATGGCATGGGCGAACGCCTGCCGGACGCGGATGTCCTTGAAGGTGGGGCGGTCGAGATTGAACTCGAACGAATACATGGGCGCATTCGCCTCCCAGCCGGAGGTCTGGATGGCGTATCCGCCCGGACGCGCCGCCACCTTCTCCGCATCCAGCAGGGGGATGGCGGGTAGAGGCGCATACTGCACCTCGCCGGTCTCGAAGGCGGCGGCGCGGGCGCCGGCATCGGGAATGATGCGGAAGGTCAGTTCGTCCACGAACGGCCGGCTCTTGTCCCAGTAATCCGGATTGCGGGTGAGCTTGATGTGGCTGCCGCGCACCCATTCCTTGAAGATGAAGGGGCCGTTGCCCACCGGCTTCACGTTGAGCGGATTGGTGATGGCAGGCGCGCCTTCATAGAGATGGCGCGGCAGGATCTGCGTCTTGGCGCCGTCCAGCACCGACCAAAGCGCCTGGGAGGGATGGGAGAAGGTGAGCACCACCGTGTGCGCATCCGGCGTCCCGATATCGGTCAGCGTGGCATAGGTGGGGCCGGCGACGGGGCTGGTGGCCTTGATGGTCTCGATGGAGAACTTCACGTCCGCCGAAGTGAAGGGCTGGCCGTCGTGCCATTTGACGCCCTCGCGCAGCTTCAGGGTGACGACCTTGCCGTCCTGCGATTTGGTCCAGCTGGTGGCGAGCTGGGGCACCGGGTTGAGATCGGCGTCATAGGTGACGAGGCCGTCGAACAGATTCTGCGATACGACGATGGAGGGGTTGGCATGGTAGAGGCCGCCGATGAGCCCGGCCGGCTCCGGCACGAGGCTGACGGCGAGATGCCCGCCCTTGCGCCCCTCGGCGGCGAGCGCCCAGTCCCGGCTGTAGAGGGCGGCGGCCGGCAGGGCGGTGACGGCAGCGGCGGCTTTCAGGAAATCACGGCGGTTGGTCATTGGGATCTCTGTCTGGGGCAGATGCGATCCGCCCCGGCATGCAGCCAAGGGGCGGATCGCCAACGGATGTCTGATCAGGCGGCGGGATAGGTGGCGAAGGACACGCTGCCGTCGCGGGCCAACTGGTCGAGCAGGCCGATTTCCCACGCCAGATAGTCGCGGAAGGCCTGATGGCGGTCGCTGTCCACCTGATAGGGCGAGCGCCACACGTCATCGGTGGGATGGTGGAGCCGGGTGTCGCCCGTCTCCAGCGGCAGGCCGGCAGCGCGCCACGCGGCAGTGCCGCCGGCAAGAACGCGTACGTGACGCTTGGACGCCCTGGTCAGCCCTTCGGCGGCAAAGCGGGCAAGGGTCGCGTCCGGCGACGTGAGGATGATCTGACCGGCGGGCAGGTTCTCCGCCTGCCGTACAAGGCGGGCGCGAATGGCGAAGCGGGCGCCGGGCACGTGGCCGGCGCGATAGGCCAGGCTGGTGTCGAGATCGAACAGCACCGCCTCACCCGCCGCCAGCAGGCGCTCCAGCTCGTGCGGGGAAACGCTCTCCACCTCGGGCACGGGCGCGGCGAGCGGAGGCCGTTCGGGGCCCTGCTCCAGTGTGGCCTGGGCGAGGTCCAGGGCGAGGACATAGACTTCGCGCCAGCCGAGCTGCACCAGCCAGGAGGCGGTGATGGCGGCACGCACGCCGTCCGCATCGTCCACCAGCACGATGCGGCTGTTACGGGTGCCGACCCAGCGGTCCACGGCCTGCACCAGCTGGCCGCCTTCCGCCCACAGGGCGCCGGGTAGGTGGCCGGCTTCATATTCGGCCCGGGTGCGGACGTCATAGACATAGAGGGAACGGCTATCCCGCTCGCTCCGGAAGGTGGCGAGCGTCTGCGCATCGATGTGCCGGATGCCGAAGCGCTTCGTCAGGACGGCAACGGAACCGCGTGCCTTCTCGCGCGCTTCCGCCGACGGCTCGGGCGGACGGGCGGGGCGGCCCTCGTCGAGCTTGTAGCCTTCGAACAGCCACGCCATGGTGCCGTTCTCCAGCGCCGCCACCTTGTTCGGCACGCCGGCATTGATCAGCGCCTGTGCGCCGATGATGGAACGCGTGCGGCCGGCGCAATTGACCACCACCAGCGTCTCCGGCGACTTCACCACCTCGTGGATGCGATAAGGCAGTTCCGCATTGGGCACGGCGTGGGCGCCGGGGATGGAGAAGTTCTCGAACTCCTGCAGCGTGCGGCCGTCGAGCACCACGATGTCCTCGCCGGCATCGAGGCGCTGCTTCACCTCGCGGGCAGAGAGGTGCGGCGTGTTGTATGCATGCTCAACGAACTCGCCGAATGCCTTCGAGAGCACGTTCGAGCCGGTGTAGGTCTCGAAGCCGGCCACGCGCCACGTGTCGATGCCGCCATCGAGCAGCGAGACGTCGGGATAGCCGAGCTTGCGCAGCTTGAGGGCGGCGCGGAAGGCCTGATCATCGGTGGCGTCGTCATAGATCACGAGGCGGGTCGCCTGACGCGGCACGAGCGTGGCGATGCGCAGCTCGATGAGGCTCAGCGGCAGCGGCACGGACTGAAGGATGTGCCCGTCGCGGGAGCGAACGCCCTCGTCGCGCACATCCAGGATTGCGATCTCACCGCTGCCCGCAATGGCGTCACGCAGCTGGGCGGCCGTGAGCAGGGGGAAGGGAGCGACGGGGGCGAGGACGTTGGGAAGCACGGTGGTCATGGCGTTCTCCTGCGGCCGGATAGGGGGCGGCATCAGGCCCTTCGCGGCGGCTCTGGCGCGGCGGAACTGGCCTTCGGAGAACCATAGGACTGAATCAGTTTTTATGTCTATCGATTTAGTATAAAATAATCGGAGACGAGAAAGCCGGTTCCTGTGGTCCCGTCGTGGGCACGCGCAGGCAAGCACCATCACGCGATGACCTCGTCAGGGGTCTCGCGTGATGGCTCTGGCTGTCATGACACGTGAACCCGCGGTCTCAGGCGACGGCGCGGCTGCCCGTGTGGCTCTGCTTGAGACGGGCAGTGCCGCCAAATCTGGTGCGCAAGGCAAGCTCCGTATCGTCTGCCCCGAGCAGGCGGCGGCGCAGGAGTTCCGGCACCACGTGGCCCGCGAAATCGGCGAGGGCATCCGGAGGCAGGGCCAAGGCGAAGCCGTCCACGTCTGCGTCCTCTATCCACCCTTCCAGATGATCGGCAACCCGCGCGGGCGAGGCGTTGGCGGGGAGGGATGCCAGGATGGCGAGAGCGGAGATGTCCTGCGGGGCGCGTCCGAAGGACGGTGCCTGCGTGCGGATGTCCCGCACCTGCGTGGCCACATCCACCGGCGAGTCGCCGGCCACCAGCACCGCCTCCGCATGGCGGGCGGCGAAGCGCCGACCCTCGGGCGAGGCGCCGGCATGGAGGAGCAAAGGCGTGCGCTGGGGGGAGGGCTCGGTGAGATGCACGGTTTCCAGATCGAAATGGGCCCCGTGATGGGAGATGCTGTGCACCTTCGTGGCATCTGCGAACACCCCGCTGGCCCGATCCCGCACCACCGATCCGTCCTCCCACGAATCCTGCCAGAGCCGGTAGGCGACGTGCAGGAATTCGTCGGCCCGGTCGTAATCCGCCGCTCGGGCGAGACCGGAACCCTGCCCGCGTGCTTCCGCCTCGGTATCCGCATGGCCGGCGACGATGCTCCAGCCGATGCGCCCGTCCGTCAGATGGTCGAGGGTCGAGAGGCGGCGAGCGAGCACGGCCGGGATCTCAAGCGCTGTGCTGGCGGTGACGGCGAAGCCGAGATGCCGCGTGACGTGGGCCATGGCCGTCACCAGCATGAACGGATCGAGACGGGGGACCGGAGCACCGCCCTCGCTGGACGGCGTGCTCTGATGGTCGGCGAGGATCAGCGCATCGAACCGCCCCCGTTCCAGCGTGCTGGCAAGTCTGGCCCATGTGGCAAGGTCGAGATAGGCGCCGGCCTGCGCGGGCGGAAGCAGGGGACTGGCGCTGACGAGGGCGGTCAGGCGAAAAGGCTGGGTCATCGGGAGGGATCCGCTCTGGATGGCGTTCGGGCAGGGGCGGGCTGGCGTCTTCAGCCGGCCGCACGCTGCAAGGGCTCGGCCGACAGCGGCCGGTGGCGGCTGCCGGGATGGGTGTCGCGCAGCCGGGCATGGCCCGCGCCGTAGAGCTTTTCCCGCAGGGTGCCGGGCGCGTAATCCTGCTTGAACCGGCCCCGCCGTTGCAGCTCGGGCACCACATGGGTGCCGAAATCACGGAAGCCACCGGGGGTGATGGCATAGGACAGGTTGAGCCCATCCACATCGGTGGCCTCGACCCACGCCTCGATCTGGTCCGCCACCTGCGCCGGTGAGCCCACGAACACCGGGCCGCGCCCGCCGATGGCATTGTGCTCGGCCAGTTCGCGCACGGTCCAGACGCGGTTGGGATCGGCGATGGAGAAGGCTTCAAGGGCAGAGACGAGCCCCTGCGAGCCGCTGTCGAAGGTGATGGGGGCGTCGAGATCCCATTTGGAGAAATCGATGCCCGTCCAGCCGGAGAACAGGATCAGCGCGGCCTCCGGATTGATGTAGCGCCGATAGTCCGCAAGCCTGGCGCGGGCTTCTTCCTCGGTGGCGCCCACGATGGTGGTGGCCATGGAGAAGAATTTCAGGTCGCGCGGATCGCGCCCGGCCGCAGCCGCCCGGCGGCGGGTGTCGGCAACCACCGGACCGATCACCTCCGGCGTCGGCCCGCTCACGAAGATGCACTCGGCATGGCTGGCGGCGAAGGCCCGCCCGCGACTGGAAGCGCCCGCCTGGAACAGCACGGGTGTACGCTGGGGCGAGGGCTCCGACAGATGGGGGGCATCAAGCTGGAAATGCGGGCCGTCCTTCACGACGGCACGGACCTTGGCCGGGTCCGCATAGGCTTCGGCCGTGCCGGCGGGCTGCACCGCATCGTCATCCCAGCTTGCTTCCCAGAGGGCGTAGACGGCCTCCAGATAGTCTTCCGCTATGGCATAGCGCTCGTCGTGCGGAGTGAGGCTTTTCTGCCCCACGGCCCTGGCACCCGAGACAGTGTGGCCGGTGACGATATTCCAGCCGATGCGCCCCTTCGTCAGGTGGTCCAGCGTGCTCATGCGCCGCGCGAACGGGTGGGGCGGCTCATAGAGGGCATTGCTTGTGATGCCGAAGCCGAGATGCTCCGTCACCAGCGCCATGGCCGACACGATCACCATGGGATCGAGCTTGGGGATCTGCGCCCCCACGCGCAGCGCCGCATGATAGGAGCCGCCATAGACCTCGCTGGACGCCATGCTGTCGGCGATGAAGAGCGCATCGAACTTCCCCGCCTCCAGATCCTGCGCGAGGTCCGTCCAGTAGGCGAGGGAGGTGAAATCCAGCGAGCGGTCCTCGGGATGCCGCCAGAGGCCGGGCGAATGATGCACCGGGGAAGCCATGGCGAAGGCATTGACGCGGATTTCCTTGGACATCGGCAGGTCTCGTTCAACGAAAAGGGTGCGCCTGCGGCGCTTGGGGCGGCGGCGGGAGGTCGAGGGAAACAGCCTGTCTGGAGTCTGTCAATTTTTATCTTGATAAAATCGATAGACAATATTTTATGGAGTCATCCCGGACGGCTTGCACGCTTGCGCCGTCGCCCCAGCCCGGAATGGCTATGAATCAAATCCTCCATGACCAGCTGCTCAATGATGCAGCAGTCCCAAGCGCGTCCTCCTCCAAGCTTCAGGCGTTGATCGCGCTGATCGCGGAAGGGTCGGCGGAGCGCGAGGCATCCCGCACGCTGCCGTTCGAGCTGATCGGGCTCATCCGGCAGGCCCGTCTCGGCGCCCTGACGATTCCCGCCGAGGCGGGTGGCGGCGGCGCGTCCTTCCGCGCGTTGTTCGAGGTGGTCATCCGCCTTGGCGCGGCGGATGCCAATGTGGCGCATATCCTGCGCAACCATTTCGTTTTCGTGGAGCGCTATGCGCGCCGGCCGCGCGATGCCCAGCAGCGCCTCTGGCAGCAGGCGGTGCTCGATGGCGCCATCGTCGGTCTTGCCAATAACGAGCCGGCGGCGCCGGTGGTGGGCGCATCGCCGCTGGACACGGTGCTGCGGCCCGATGGCGACGGCTTTCGGATCACGGGCCGCAAATTCTACAGCACGGGCACCCTGTTCTCCGATCTGGTGCTGGTGCGCGTGTCATCCGAGGATGGGCGTCCGGCATCGGCCATAATCCCGCTGGACCGGGCGGGAATTGAGCTTGTGGATGACTGGGATGGCGTGGGGCAGCGCCTGACCGGCAGCGGCACGACCCTCCTCACGGACGTGCGCGTCGAGGCGGCCGAGGTGGTCTACGACACGCCGACGCAGGGCTATGGCCTGCCTTATTCCAGCACGCTGCCGCAGCTCTATCTCACCGCCGTCAATGCCGGCATCCTGCGCGCGGTTCTTGCGGATGCGACGGCCCTCGTGCGGCGGCGTGAACGCAGCTTCTTCTTCGCGCCCGCGCCGGTGCCGACCGATGATCCCATCCTGCAGCAGGTGATCGGCGAGATCTCCAGCGCCGCCTTCGTCGCCGAGGTCGCGGTCCTGTCCGCCGCCGAGGCGCAGGATGCGGCCGAGGCGCTGCGGCTTGCCGGCCAGCCCGACCTTGAGGCCACGCACCAGGGCGCCATACGCGCCGCCAAGGCGAAGGTGGTGGTGGATGATCTGGTCATCCGCTCAGGCTCGCAGCTGTTCGATGTGGGCGGTGCCTCGGCGGCGCTGAAGACGCATAATCTCGACCGCCACTGGCGCAATGCCCGTACGCTCTCCTCGCATAACCCGCGCCTCTACAAGGCGCGCGCCATCGGCCAGCTGGAGCTCAACGGCACGGCACTGCCGTCCACGAGCTTCTTCTGATCGTAGGATCACTTTCGCCCGGCAGGGCCCGTATGTCCTGCCTTTGCTCTCGGCCCGGGGCCCCAGCCCGAGGCAGGAGTTATCTTATGTCCGTTTCCGGAGTTGCCCTGCCGGATGCGCGCGTCCTGCGCTATCTCGGCGTGCGCGTCCTGCAGGTGATCCCCACGATCCTCGCGATCGTGGTGCTGAACTTCTTCTTTCTCCGTCTCGCGCCAGGCGATCTGGCGGAGGTGATCGCGGGTGAGGCCGGCTCGGCCTCGCCGGAATACATGGCGATTCTGCGCCAGCAATTCGGGCTCGACCAGAGCATCTGGGTCCAGTTCACGAAGTATCTGACCGAGCTGGCGCAGCTCAATCTTGGCTATTCCTTCCGCAACTCCCTGCCGGTGCTCGACCTCATCGTCTCGCGGGCACCGAACACAGCCCTGCTGATGCTCTCCAGCCTGCTGATCGCGGTGGTCCTCGGCGTGCTGTTCGGCGCCATCAGCGCGCAATGGCGCGGGAAATGGCCGGATGGCGTCATCTCCGCCTTGTCCACGGTGGGCTTCGCCACACCGCTGTTCTGGGTCGGGCTGATGCTGATCGTGCTGTTCTCGGTGGAACTGCGCTGGCTGCCGGCCGGCGGCATGCAGGATCTGGAGCACAGCTACACCGGCTTCGCCCATATGCTGGATGTGGCCCGGCACATGGTGCTGCCGGTGTTCAGCCTCGCCTTCTTCTACATCGCCATCTACACGCGGCTCACCCGCTCGGCCATGCTGGAGGTGCAGGAGCTGGACTTCGTGCGCACCGCGCGGGCGAAGGGGCTGAACCCGCTGCCCGTCACCTTGCGCCATGTGCTGCGCAACGCGCTGCTGCCCATCGTCACCATGACCGGCCTTCAGCTCGGTGCGCTGCTTTCCGGTTCGGTGGTGATCGAGACCGTGTTCGCCTGGCCCGGCATGGGGCGGCTCGCTTTCGACGCCGTGTTCCAGCGCGACATCAACCTCCTGCTGGGGGTGCTGTTCTTCTCCTCCTTCCTCGTGATCGTGTCGAACCTCGTGACCGATCTTGTCTACGCCCTCCTCGACCCGAGGATCGACATCCGATGACCTTCGAAACCCTGTCCGCCCGCTTCGCTCCCGCGCGCGCCGTCCGCCGTCCGCGCCGGGTGCGGACCTCCTCCTTCTCCTATCGTTTCTGGCGCAGCCGCACCGCGCTCATCGGCACGGCGGGCCTCCTGCTGGTGGTGCTGGGCGCCATCTTTGCCGGCCGCATCTTCGAGGCCGACCCGCTGGACATGGTGGCGCGGCCCTTCATCTGGCCCTTCACCGATGCCGCCCATCCGCTCGGCACCGATATGCTCGGCCGCGACATCCTCACGGGCCTCGTGCATGCGGGGCGCGTCTCACTGGCGGTGGGCTTTTCCGCCGCCGCGCTCGCCGTGATGCTCGGGGTCGTGTTCGGCGCCGTGTCGGGCTATTTCGGCGGCTGGGCCGATCAGATCCTGACGCGGGTGACGGAAGTCTTCCAGACCATGCCGCCGCTGGTGTTCGCGGTGGTGGTGGTCGCCATCCTCACCCCATCCGTCGGTTCCATCGTGCTCGGCATCGCGGTGACGTCCTGGCCGCAGATCGCGCGGCTGGTGCGGGCCGAGACGCTCCGCCTGCGCGATGCCGAATATGTGCAGGCGGCGCGGGTGATGGGCATGGGGCACACGCGCATCATCCTCACCCACATCCTGCCCAATGCCATCTCGCCGGTGGTGGTGGCGGGCTCGATCCTCGTGGCCTCGGCCATCCTCACCGAGGCGGCGCTGTCCTTCCTCGGTCTGGGGGATCCCAACCTCATCTCGTGGGGCAGCATGATCGGGGCCGGGCGCGAGGTGCTGCGCACCGCCTGGTACATGACTGCGCTGCCTGGGCTCGCCATCTCCTTCACCGTCATGGCGCTGAACCTGCTCGGCAACGGGCTCAACGACGTGCTCAATCCGCGGGTGTCGCTGTCATGACCGCGCATGCGTCACCGGCGGTGCTCGATGTCGCCGATCTCACCGTGCGGTTCCGCACGCCCACAGGCCTGCTCACCGCTGTGGACCAGCTCTCCTTCAGCGTGTCCGCCGGCGAGACGCTGGCCATCGTCGGCGAGAGCGGCTGCGGAAAGTCCGTGACCGCCATGGCGCTGCTGCGCCTCCTGCGCTCGCCCCCGGCCGAGATCGGCGGACGTCATGTCCTGTTCGAGGGGCAGGACCTGCTGCGGCTGCGGGAACGCGCGCTGCGCAACATCCGCGGCAACCGCATCGCCATGATCTTCCAGGATCCGCTCTCGGCGCTGAACCCGGTGCTGACTGTGGGCGACCAGATCATCGAGACGCTCAAGCGGCACACCGGCCTGCGCGGCGCGGCAGCGCATCGGCGGGCGGTCGAACTGCTGGACCTCGTGCGCATTCCCGAGCCCGCGCGGAGGGCGAGTGACTATCCGCACCGCTTCTCCGGCGGCATGCGCCAGCGCGCCATGATCGCCATCGCGCTCGCCGCCAGTCCGGCGGTGCTGATCGCGGACGAGCCCACCACCGCGCTCGACGTGACCGTGCAGGCGCAGATTCTGAAGCTGCTGAATTCGCTCCAGCGCGAGCTGGGCATGGCGCTGATCCTCATCAGCCATGACCTCGGCGTGGTGGCGGAGACGGCGGACCGCGTGCTGGTGATGTATGCCGGGCGCAAGGTGGAAGAGCGCTCCGTGCTCGACCTGTTCGCCGGGCCGCTGCACCCCTATACGCGTGCCCTGATGCGCGCCCGGCCCCGGCCGGAGGAACTGCGCGAGTTCCTCGACGAGATACCGGGCATCGTGCCTTCGCTGGCCGATCTGCCCCCCGGCTGCGCCTTCGCGCCCCGCTGTTCGGTGGCTTACGAGGCGTGCAGCGCCACCCGTCCGGCCCTGCTGCCCTCGGGCGACGGTGGCGCCGTCGCCTGCATCCGCGCCCCTCTCGCCGCCGGAGGCGTCGTCGCATGAGCAACGTTCTCGAAATCAACGATCTGGTCGTGTCCTATCGCACGGCGCGCGGCCACCTCACCGCCGTGGACGGCATCTCCCTGCATCTGGCGCCCGGCGAGACGCTGGGGCTGGTGGGCGAGAGCGGCTGCGGAAAATCCTCCCTCGGCAAGGCCATTGTGCAATTGGTGGAGCCGTCCGCCGGCAGCATCAGGGTGGAGGGGCATGACCTCAGCACCCGTTCGCGCGCCGAGCGGCGGGCGCTGCGGCCGAAGATCCAGATGGTGTTTCAGGATCCCATGGGCGCGCTCGACCCGCGCCAGCAGGCGGGCACCATTCTCGAGACACCGCTCAAGCTGCACGGCCTGCGCGATGCCGCCGCACGGCGGGCGCGGGTGGCAACGCTGATGGAGCAGGTGGGGTTGCGACCGGAATTCATCGACCGGCTGCCGCACGAATTCTCCGGCGGCCAGCGCCAGCGGCTCGGCATCGCCCGCGCACTGGCGCTCAATCCCAGCGTCATCGTCTGCGACGAGCCGGTGTCCGCCCTCGATGTATCGTTGCAGGCGCAGGTGCTGAACCTGCTGCGGCGGGTGCAGCAGGCGCAGAAGGTGAGCTATCTGTTCATCAGCCACGATCTCTCGGTGGTGGAGCATATCGCCGATCGTGTGGCCATCATGTATCTGGGCAAGATCGTGGAGGTGGCGCCGCGCAGCGCGCTGTGGCGGACGCCGGCCCACCCCTATACGCGCGCGCTCATCGAGGCGCTGCCGCGCACCGATCCCGCCCGCCACCGCATTGCCGACAAGCAGGTGATCGGCGGCGACCTGCCGAGCCCCTACAACCCGCCCGCCGGCTGCCGCCTGCACACGCGATGTCCGCTGGCCTTCGCCCGCTGCGCGGTGGAGGAGCCGAAGCTCGCCACCATCGGTGACGGTCATTCGGTCGCCTGTCATCTGCACGATGCCGCGGTGGCCAAGGCCGCCTGATCCGCTGCTCACGGCACGCGCGTGAGCGGCCGGCAGCGGCCCTTTCAATCCCGATGCGCCCGCCGGAGCGCCTCCCGCCAGTGCGGGAGCGTGGCGCGGTTGCGCGCCTCGACGGCCCGGCGCGCGCGCGGGCCATCGTCCGAAATCCCCCCCGAAATCCCCCCAGGAGACAACAAGTTATGTGGAAGGTTCTGGTTGCAGCGCTGGCCGTGGTGGCCGGCGCGAGCGTGTCGTCGGCCGTGCCGGCGGTCGCGCAGGAGACGAAGGTCCCCGTGAAGGGTGGAACGCTTGTGGTGGCGCTGGAGCCGGAGCCCTCGCGGCTCTATCTCTCCTCGCAGACGGCGGTGATCGTGCAGTCGCA
Organism: Azorhizobium oxalatiphilum; assembly: GCF_014635325.1. Lineage (GTDB taxonomy): Bacteria > Pseudomonadota > Alphaproteobacteria > Rhizobiales > Xanthobacteraceae > Azorhizobium > Azorhizobium oxalatiphilum. The sequence goes on from NZ_BMCT01000002.1 coordinate 65,635, forward strand.
GATCTACGAGAACCTCGTCACCCTGTCGAAGGACTACAAGCCGCTCCCGCGCCTCGCGGAGAGCTGGGAGATTTCGGCCGACGGCAAGACCATCACCTTCCATCTGCGCAAGGGGGTGAAGTGGCATGACGGCAAGCCCTTCACCTCCGCGGATGTCGCCTTCTCCATCCTCGAGCTGAACAAGAAGTTCCATTCGCGCGGCCTGAGCAATTTCGGCACCGTGGAGGCCATCGACACGCCGGACGAGAACACGGCGGTGTTCCGCCTCTCGGCGCCCTCGCTGGCCATTTGGTCTGCCTTCGGCGCCGATAATGCCACGATCGTGCCCAAGCACCTGTGGGAGGGCAAGGATCCATTCACCAACGAGTGGATCAACAAGCCCATCGGCACCGGGCCGTTCGTGTTCAAGGAATGGGTGCGCGGCGACCACATCACGCTGGAGCGCAATCCCGATTATTGGGATGCGGGCAAGCCCTATCTCGACCGCGTGCTGTTCCGTGTGATCCCCGATGCCGGTGCCCGCGCGGCGGGGCTGGAGACCGGGCAGGTGCATTATGTGCCGGTGACGCCGGTGCCGCTGTCGGATGTGGAGCGGCTGAAAAAGCTGCCGAACATCGACATCGTCACCGATGGATTCGGCACCTTCGCACCCATGTATTTCTTCGACTTCAATCTGGAGAACCCGATCTTCAAGGACATCCGCGTCCGGCAGGCCTTTGCCCACGCCATCAACAAGCAGGCGCTGGCGGATGTGGCCTGGTATGGCTTCGCCAAGCCCGCGACCACGCCGGTGCCGAGTGACCAGAAGCAGTTCCACGCCAACGACACGCAGCAATATGCCTATGATCCGGCCAAGGCCGAGCGCCTGCTGGACGAGGCCGGCTACAAGCGCGGCAAGGATGGCGTGCGCTTCAAGGTCACGCATTTGCCGGTGGCCTATGGCGAGGATTTCCGTCGCTCGGCGGAGTTCATCCGCCAGCAGCTGAAGCGGGTGGGCATCGAGCTGGAGATCGTCAATTACGATCTGGCGGGCTGGCTGCGCACCGTGTTCGCCGAGCGCAAGTTCGACACCATGACCGCGTACTACGCCGCCAATGCCGACCCGCAGATCGGCGTGCACCGCCGCTTCTGGAGCAAGACCTTCAATCGCGCCAGCTGGACCAACGCTTCAGGCTACCAGAACCCGGAGATCGACAAGCTTATCGAGGCGAGCCACGTGGAGGGCGACCCCAAGAAGCGCGCCGAACTGATCCGCGAGGTACAGCGTGTGGCCCAGCGGGATCTGCCGTCCATCACCTTGCTGGAGGTGAGCCTGTTCGGGGTGAAGGTGAAGAAGCTGCACGGCCTCGATCCCAACCCTGATGGGCTCTACGGCTCCTATGGGAGTGCATGGCTGGAGAAGTAGGCGCCGAAGACGGAAGGGGCGCCTCAATGCGCCCCTTTCTCTCATCCGTGCTGAACGCACGGAAGTGTCGCCATCGGGGCTGTGCTGCGGTCCCAAGCCGGGTGGATCACGCCTCGGACAGTGGAGCCCAGCGGGCGAGGGCTTCCGGGAGACCGACTTCGCGCCAGGGCAGACGGCGCTCCTGCGCGGGTGCCTGATCGATCCAGGCGGGGTAGGATACGGCCACGGTGTCGTCTTGCCGGTGCCGGATCATCTGCCGGGCGCCAAACTGCGGAAAGGCAGGGATATCCGCAGTCTCCAGCAGACGCTGGAAGCAGCAATCCGCAGCGCCGAGCCGCTCTTCCCACTCAAGGGCGGAACGGGTGAGGAAGAGCGCTTTCAGCTCGTCGACGAGCTGGATCTGGGGCAGGGGATCATCATGCCGGGCGACCAGATCGGCACGCCCGATGGCCGCGCAGAAATTGCCCCAGAACGCCGGCTCCAGCGCACCGAGCGCGATGAAGCCGCCGCAGGCCGCGCGATAGATGTTGTAGCCGGCGGCACCCCCGTCGATGGAGCCTTCGCCACGGGCCGCCGGCGGGGCGATGGAGGCTTCCGCCAGATCCGCCGCCTGCCATGACAGCATCACGTCGGTCATGGCAATGTCGATGAAGCAGCCCTGTCCCGTCCGCTCGCGGCGCAGCAGGGCGGCAGCGATGGACAGGGCCGCCTGCTGACCGCTGGCATAATCCGAGATGGGCAGCCGGCCGCTGACCGGACGGTCTGCCGTGCCCAGCCGGGCGAGGCCGCCGCCGGCCGCCATGTAGCCGATGTCATGCCCGGCGGCGCGGGCGAGGGGGCCGTTCTGGCCGTAGCCGGACAGGGCGCAGTGGATCAGGCGGGGATTGAGCCGCGCGAGATCGTCCCGTCCCAGCCCCAGCCGCGCCAAGACGCCGGGCCGGAAGGATTCCAGCAGCACGTCGGCTGCCGCGACCAGTGCCTGCGCATGTGCCTGCCCTTCGGCCGATTTCAGGTCTGCAAGAACGATGCGCTTGCCGTCATTGAGTGCGGCGTAGGCGGCCGAAACCCCATCCGCCCGTGCCGCGCCGAGATGGCGCATGGGGTCGCCGGCGGGCGGCTCGATCTTCACCACGTCGGCGCCGAGGTCGGCCAGCTGCAATGCTGCGAAGGGCGCCGGGATGTATTGTCCCAGCTCCACCACGCGGATGCCCTTGAGAAGGTCTGCCGGCATGCCGGGTCCGCTCCCTTTTCGTACGGATGTGTGCGGGGTTGGCCCTGGCAGACATGGCAAAATGAGCCCCGCCGACCTGCGCCGGCGGGGATCGTCCGGTCAGGCGACGCGCAGGACCGCCTTGCCGAACACGGTGCGGTCGATCATGTCCTGAAGCGAGGTGGGCAGCTCCTCCAGCGGGCGCAGAGAGGAGATCTGCGGCTTCAGGCTGCCGTCCGCCACGAGGTCGAGCAGGGCCACGAGGTCGCCGCGGGTCCAGCAGTTGGAGCCGACCACGCTGATCTCGAACGACCAGATGAAGCGGATGTCGGTCTTCGGATCATAGCCGTTGGTGGCGCCGCAGGTGAGCATACGGCCGCCGCGCTTCACGCAGCGCAGTGCCCGCGCCCAGTCGTCGCCGCCCACGAAGTTCACCACCACGTCGGCGCCGCCGCCCTCGTCGAACACACGCGGCTTGCCCCACAGCGCCTGCGTGGACTTCACGAAATCCTCTTCGGCCACGTTGATCACGTGATCGACGCCGATGGCGCGCAACTGCTCGGCCTTGGCGGCGGAGGAGGTGGCGGCGGCCACTTCCGCACCCGCCAGCTTGGCCAGCTGCACGGAACACACGCCCACGCCGCCGGTGGCGCCGAGCACCAGCACCTTCTCGCCCGCCAGCACCTTGCCGCGCTCGCGGATCATGCGATAGGCGGTGCCATAGGCGATGGGCAGCGCGGCGGCGTCCTCGAAGGACACCGCATCCGGCACCCGCACCAGATTGGTGACTGGCACGGTGACATATTCGCAGGCGCCGCCGCGCACGGTCTCGCCGAACACGCCCTTCCCGCGAATGAGCGGGTCGATCAGCACGCGGGTGCCGACGGCGAATTCACCGGCATCCGTGCCGGGGCCGAAGCCGGCCACCTCGCCGGAGATGTCGCCGCCGGGGATCATGGGCAGCGGGGTGTTGATGCCGGGGATCTTGGCGAGGATCATCGGATCGAAGCCGTTGAGCGCCACCGCCCGCACGCGCACCAGCGCCTCGCCGGCTGCCGGCTCGGGCGCGGGAATGTCGGCCACCTTCAGGTTGGAAACGGGGCCATGTTCTTCGAAGATGACGGCTTTCATATCGGTCCATCTCAGGTGTTCGGGCTCTGGTGCGGCCCTTTGGGAAAAAGCGGACCAGCGCGCCGGCCCGCCGTGCTTGAGCAAAGTACTGGAGCGGATTTTCGTGCCTCACGCGGCGCCGAGATAGGCCTTGCGCACCTGCGGGTCGGAGGCCAGATCGCGCGCGGTGCCGGAGACGGCCACGCGGCCATGCTGGAGCACATAGGCGCGGTCCGCCAGTTCCAGCGCCATGCGGGCGTTCTGCTCCACCAGCAGGATGGTGATGCCCTGCGCCTTCCAGCTCTGCAGCACCTCGTAGACCTGATCCACGAAGCGGGGCGACAGGCCCATGGAGGGCTCGTCGATGCACACCAGCGTCGGCTTGCGCAGCCAGGCGCGGGCCAGCGCCAGCATCTGCTGCTCGCCGCCGGACATGGTGCCCGCCAACTGCGCGCGCCGCTCCTTCAGGCGCGGGAAGGCGTCATAGACGCGCTCCAGATCGCCGGCCAGCTCGCGCGCCTCGCGTCGGCGCGGATAGGCGCCGAGCAGCAGGTTCTCGTAGACCGACATCTCCGGGAACACCCGCCGCCCTTCCGGCACGCTGGCCACGCCCCGCGCGATGATGGCGTCGGGCCGCTGGCCATTCACAGGAGCGCCGTCCAGCGTGATGGTGCCCTTGGTGGGGCGCACGAGGCCGAGCACGGACTTGATGGTGGTGGACTTGCCGGAGGCGTTGCCGCCGAGCACGGCCACCACCTCGCGCGCGCCCACCGTCAGGCTGACGCCGAACAGGGCCTGCACGGCGCCGTAATGCACGTCGATGGCGTCGATGACGATGCGGGGTTGGGTCTCAGCCATGGTGTGCGTCCTGGAAATTGGAGCCCGCGCGCGGGCGGCCGAGATAGGCTTCCACCACTTCCGGATGGTCGAGCGCGTGATCAGGCGTGTCCTCGATCAGCACCTTGCCCTGATTGAGCACCACCACCCGGTCGGCGATCCGCCGCACGAGGGAGAGCTTATGCTCGATGACGAGGATGCCCATGTGGGGATGGCTCCGGCGCAGGTCGAGGATGAGCTGGGTCAGTTCCTCGGTCTCGGTCGGGTTCATGCCGGCGCTGGGTTCGTCGAGCAGCAGATAGCGCGGCTCGGCGGCGAGCAGGCGGGCGATCTCCAGTCGCCGCCGGTTGGCGTAGGACAGGCCGAGGGCCGGCTGGTCGCGGCGCGGCCACAGCCGGTCGCCGAACAGCTTCAGGGCGGTCTCGGCCGCTGCCTCCTGCGCCGCTACCCGGCGGCGCCAGAAGGGCAGACCCAGCAAGGCGCCGAGGCTTTCCGTCACCGGGTCCAGCAGGCGGCCCGAGGCGGTCGCGATGAGGCGCGGCTGCACGCCCACCAGCACGCTGTCCCACACCGAGAGGGCGGGGAAGACGCGCGAGGTCTGGAAGCTGCGGCCGACGCCGAGCCGCGCGATGCGGTCCGGCGGCAGGCGGTCGGTGCGTACGCCGTCCACATGGATGGTCCCGCTGTCCGCCTTGTCCACGCCGCTGATGAGCTGCACGAGGGTGGACTTTCCGGCGCCGTTGGGGCCGACGATGGCGACGGTCTCCCCGCGCGCCAGCTTGAGGCTGGCCCCATCGACGGCGCGCAGGCCGCCGAAGATGCGCGAGACGTTGTCGACGATAATGCCTTCGCCGGCCATCAGCGTGCTCCCAGCAGGCCCTGCGGGCGCACGCGCAGCGCGACCAGCAGCAGCAGTCCGTAGATGATCATCCGCCATTCCTCGAAACCGCGGAGGAACTCGGGCAGGATGGCAAGGGCAAAGCCGGTGAGGACCGCGCCGCTGAGATTGCCGAGCCCGCCCAGCACCGCCATGGTGAGGATGAGGATGGAGGTCTCCACCGTGAAGCTCTCCGGGCTCACCACCTGCTGCACATAGGCGAACAGGCCGCCCGCCAGCCCGGCCAGCGCGCCGGAGATGGCGAAAGCGAGCAGGATGTAGCGCCGCACCGGCAGGCCGGAAGCCTGCGCCGCCAGCCGGTCCTCGCGGATCGCCCGCCAGGTGCGGCCGATGGGCGAGGAGACGTAGCGCTCGGCGATCACCACAGCGATGACCACGAGGCCCAGCACCAGCCAGTATTTCTGGCCCGTGGTGGCGAAGCGCAGGCCGCCGAGCACCTCCAGCACCGGGTGGGGAATGTTGAGAATGCCCATGGGGCCGCGCGTCACCGACACCCAGTTCAGGAACACGAGGAATCCGATCTGGCCGATGGCCAGCGTGCCGAGCGCCGCCGTGTGGCCGCTGAGCTTCAGCAGCGGGATGGCGGCGATGAGCGCCACCAGCGCGGTCAGGACCACGGCGGCCAGAAGCGTGACATCGGCGGAGAGCCCATAGGGCCGCGCGAGCACCGCCACCGCATAGGCGCCCACCCCGAAGAAGGCCGCATGGCCGATGGAGAGGATGCCCGCTGCGCCGGATACGAGGCTCACGCTCACCGCCAGCAGCGCGAAGATGAAGCCGTAGATCAGCGCCTGCAGCACATAGGTGCTGGAGACGAGGAGCGGCACGAGCGCGAAGGCCGCGCCCACCACGAGGAAGCCCCATGCGGGCAGATAATAGGCTCGCGTCGCGGAGAGCTGGCTGGAGGCGGAGGCGAGCAGGCTGGTGGTCGGCATGGCGCCGGCCGCCGCCCCCGAGCCGCCAAGCGCGTTGAGCTTGCCGCCGCCGAGCAGGCCGTTGGGGCGCACCAGAAGCATGAGCAGCAGCAGGCTGAAGGCGATGGCGTCGCGATAGCTGTCGCCCACATAGGCGCTGGCCAGCGTCTCGCCGATGCCGAGCAGCAGGCCGCCCACCACAGCGCCGGGAATGCGGGCGAGGCCGCCGAGCAGGGCTGCGGCAAAACCCTTCAGGCCGAAGGGAATGCCCATCTGCGGGAAGACGCTCTGGAAATAGAGCGCCACGAGGATGCCCGAGAGCGCACCCAGCGCACCGGCGAGGCCGAAGGCGATCTGGCGCATGACGTCGGTGCGGATGCCGAGCTGGGCCGCCGCCGCCGGATCCTGCGCGGTGGCGCGCAGCGCGCGGCCGGTCCACGTGTAGGACACGAACAAGGTGAGGGCGATGGTGGCCGCCGCGCCGAAGCCGAAGATCACCAGGTCGGTGACGGTGATGTAGGCGTTGCCGATAAAGAAGGTGGTGCTGGAGATGGAGGCCGGGAAGGGCTGGCTTTCCGGCGACCAGATGATCTCCGCCGACTGGTCGATGATGGTGCTGATCGCCAGCGTGGACAGGAACGGCGCGATATAGGGCGCGCCCATCAGCGGGCGCAGCGCGATGCGCTCCAGCAGCAGGCCGAGGATGGCGACGATCACCACCGAGACGATGGCGGCCGGGATGAGCGGCAGGCCGAACCATGCGATGGCGGAATAGGCGATGAAAGCGCCCAGCATGAACAGCGCGCCCTGCGCGAAGTTGATGATGTTGGCGACGCCGAAGACCAGACTGAAGCCGAGGGCGATCAGCGCATACACCTGGCCGATGGCCAGACCGTTCAGGATCTGGCTGAGAAACAGCTCCATGGGATGGGCAGCCTTGAATGGGCACTGGGGCCGGAACGCGAAAGGGAAAAGGACGCCGCCCCCGATGACCGGAACAGGCGGCGTCCGCGTCTAGGCCGGGTCTCAGTAGAGGACGTAGGCGCCGCTCTTGATGACGATGAAGGTGCTCTTCTTCTCCACCTCGCGGTTCTCGTCATACTTGGTCACGCCGGTCAGGCCTTCGTAGGCCGGCGCGGTGGCGATGGCGTCGCGGACGTTCTCGCCGGTCAGCGGCTTGCCGGACTTCAGCATGGCCTTCACGCCGTTCACCGCGACCGCGACGGAGTCATAGGCGAGCGCCGAGTACTGGTCGGGCAGGCGATTGTACTTGGCCTTGTAGGCGTCCACGTAGGACTTCACTTTCGGGTTGTCGGCGAAGAACATGGTGTAGAGCAGCACGCCCTCGGCATCCTTGCCGGCCAGCTCCAGGAACTTCGGGTTGCTGAGCGGGTCCGGCGCGCCGATGGGGGTGGTGACGCCGGCCTGCCGCAGCTGCTGCACGAAGGCGGAGGCTTCCTGATAGTGAACGGGCAGGAAGATCACGTCCGGGTTCAGCGACTTGATCTTGCTGACCAGCGGGCGGAAGTCGCGGGAATTGGGGGCGATGGGCTCGACCAGAACCACTTCGCCGCCGCGCTTCTCGATTGCCGCCTTGGTGGTGTTGGCGGTCACGAGGCCCCAGTCGTCCTGGAAATAGGGGATGGCGATGCGCTTGCCCTTGAGCTTGTCGAGCACGATCTCGGCGTGCAGCGGGGCCAGCTGATCCTGCCGCACGTTCTGGCGGAAGGTGTAGGGGCTGAACTTGGGCCAGTCCGGATGGGAGGACGAGGGGCTGATCTGCGGGATCTTGGCTTCGGTCAGGATCGGGGCGGCGGCCAGCGAGGCGGTGGTGCTGAAGGAGCCGATGACGGCCACGAGGCCGGGCGTGTTCGCGAACTTCTGCGCGATGCTGGCGGCTTCCTTGGGCGAGTTGCGGTCGTCCTCGAACACCACTTCCAGCTTGCGGCCGTCGATGCCGCCCGCCGCGTTGACCTGATCCTCATAGAGCTGCACCGACTCGCGGAAGCGCTCGCCGAAATTGGCGACATTGCCGGTCAGGGGCGCGAAGAAGCCGATCTTGATGGGATCGGCCGCATAAGCGGTGGCGCCTGTCAGAGCAAGGCCCAGCGAAAGAGCGACGCCTGCAGCGGCGCGGCGGATGGTCATTTTGAACTCCGTAGCATAGTAAGTTGATAGACATTATTGGATGCTTTGCTATCATGTCAATCAACGCGATTGTGAATTGCGTCAATTCCCGCTCCTGACGGTGGGAATTAGCATGGGACAAGCGGGAAACACGTTGATGGCAAACAATCTCTCCGACGTCCTGCGTGGCGGAAAGTCCGGGGATCTGGCTCTGATCGAGGCCACGGACGCGGGCGTGCGGACGTTCACCTATGGCGAGCTGAACGACCAGGTGAACGCGCTGGGGCGCGGTTTTCGGGCGCGTTTCGGCGGCGCGCCGTTCAAGGTCGCGGTGCTGGCGCGCAACAGCGCGGACTATGTGGTGATCTATTTCGCCGCCATGCGTGCCGGCGGCACGGTGGTGCCCTTCAACTGGCGGGCCAGCGACGAGGCCATCGACTTCTTCCTGCGCGACGCCGGCATCGATCTGGTGCTGACCGACGATGCCGAGCGCCACGGCCGGCGCGACGGCGCCATCCTGATCGGCAGCTCAGCTTGGGCGGCATTGCAGGACCCCGGCCCGCTGGAGCCGGCCGAAGTCTCCGACACGGACATCGCCCAGATCCTCTACACCTCCGGTTCCACCGGAACGCCCAAGGGCGTGCCGCTCTCTCATGCCGGCCAGTACTGGGCGGTGGAGGAGGGCGCGAAGCTGATCACCGATCCCGCCTCCTACCGGGTGCTGGTGGCCGCGCCGCTGTTCCACATGAATGCGCTCTTCAACATCAAGCGCACCTTCTTCACCGGCGGCAGCGTCGTGGTGCTGCCGGGCTTCACGCCGGCCGGCTTCGCCCGTGCCGTGGACATCTTCCGCTGCGACTGGGTGTCCGGCGTGCCGACCATGATCGCCATGCTCGCCCGCCATCTGGGGGACGCCGTGCCCCGCGCCTTCGCCGGCGTGCGCTTCCTGTTCATCGGCTCCGCGCCCTATGGCGACAACCTCGTCGCCGAGGCCCGGCGCCTGTTCCCTAATGCCGAGATCGCCAATTTCTATGGCACCACGGAGGCCGGCCCCACGGTCTATGGCCGCCATCCCGACGGGCGTCCGTCCCCCGCACTGTCCTGCGGCTATCCGCTGTTCCCCGAGAACCTGCGCCTCGTCGGCGCCGACGGGGCGCTGGTGACGGGGGAGGGCGAGGGCACGCTGCACATGCGCACGCCCGCCACCATGCCCGGCTATCTGAACCGTCCGGAGACCAATGCCGCCGTTCTGCGCGACGGCTGGTACGACAGCCGCGACATCATCCGGCAGGATGCGGACGGCTTCCATTATTTCGTCGGCCGCGCCGACGACATGTTCATCTCCGGCGGCCACAACATCTACCCCGCCGAGGTGGAGCGGGTGCTGGAGCAGCATCCGGTGATCGAGCAGGCGGTGGTGGTGCCGGTGCCGGACGATCTCAAGCACGAGGTGCCGGCGGCCTTCGTGGTCACGCGCGGCGGCGTCCCGCTGGACGAGGCGGCGGTGAAGGCCTGGTTCGTGGAGCAGGCGGACCCCTATCTGCACCCCCGCCACATCTTCGCCGTGCCGGAGATCCCGCTGGCGCAGACCAACAAGATTGACCGTTCGCGCCTCAAGGCGGAAGCTGCGGACCGCACCGGGCGCAACAAGGCGGCGTGAGGCAGGCGATGACGAACACGCTCTCCATTCTTGAACGGCGGCGCATCGAGGCCGAGATCATCAAGCCGATCTATGACGAACTCGTCGCACGCTTCGGCGCCGACGAGGCCAAGGCGGTGATCGGCACGGCGGTGCGGGAGAACTCGATCCGGCAGGCGGCCTCCTTCCGCACCGAGCTGGGCGAGAATTCGGGCCTTGAGGGTTTTTACTCGACCCTGCATCTGTGGACCATGAACGGGGCGCTGGAGATCGAGGTCAAGGACCAGTCCGCCACCGCCCTCGATTATGACGTGAAGCGCTGCCAGTATGCGGAGATGTATCGCGACATGGGGCTGGCGGAGATCGGCCACCTGCTCTCGTGCCAGCGCGATGCCGTGTTCTGCAAGGGCATCGATCCGCGCATCGAGATGGAGCGGACGCAGACCATCATGGGCGGCGCGGACCATTGCGATTTCCGCTACCGCCTCGCGGACGCCCCGCCCGCCGAATAAGGCGCGGTCCAAGGCGTGCCCGGCGGAAAGCCGGGCACGCCTTTCTGATGCTCAGGCGCTCACCCGCCATGCGGCATCGCGGTCCTTGGTGAAGGCGGAGGTGACGCCCTGCGGCGCCGCCCGCTGGACCGGCAGATGTGGCAGCACCATCTCGGCGAAGCGATAGGCCTCTTCCAGCAGCGGCATGCCGGAGGCGATCAGCACCTCGATGCCGGCATCGCGGTAATCGTTGATCCGCTTCACCACCTGCTGCGGGCTGCCCACCAGCGCGGTGCCCGGCCCGTGCCGCACCAGCCCGATGCCCGACCACAGATTGGGGGCGATCTCCAGCTCGCGCAGATCCTTCGGCTTGCGCCCGCCATGCAGGGCCGACATGCGCTGCTGGCCCACGGAATCGATACCGGCCACGTAGGCCTGCGCGCCGGCGACGGCATCCTCGTCCATGTGGTCGTAGAGATCTTGCGCCGCTGCCCATGCGGCCTCTTCTGTCTCGCGCACCACCACATAGAGGCGGATGCCGAAGCGGATGGCATCCGCGCGCTCGTGCTTCGCGGCGAGCGCCCGCACCTCGCGCACCTTGATTTCCGCCTGTTCCGGCGTCTCGCCCCACGAGAGGTAGGTGTCGATGTGCTTGGCGGCCACCTCGTGCGCGGCGGGCGAGGAGCCGCCGAACCAGAGCGGCACCTTGGCCTGCGTCGGGGGCAGCGGCAGGCCCGCCTCCACCACATGGATGAAGCGGCCCTTGAACGTCACCGTCTCGCCCCGCAGCAGGCCGCGCAGCACGGTGAGGAATTCATCCGTATAGGCATAGCGGTCGTCATGGCTGAGGTGCACGCCATTTTGCGCCATCAGCTTGGCATCGCCGTTGACGATGTTCACCCGCAGCCGGCCGTTGGAGAACTGGTCGAAGGTGGTGATCATCTTCGCCAGCAGGGTGGGGGAGATCAGCGGCGGATGGGCCGCGATCAGGTGCTGGAACTGGTCCGTATAGGGGATCAGCGCCGCGCCCTGAATCCAGGCGTCGTGCGAGCCGGTGGCGAGCAGCGCGCCGGTGAATCCCAGATGATCCACCGCGCGGGCGATCTGCTGGAAATAGGCGTAATTGAGCGGGCGCGCGCCATCCTTGCGCCAGGGGTAGCGGCCATCGGGGCCGGTCAGATACCAGAGCACGTCCATGGTGTGTTCCTTACGGGGTTCAGGCCGCGACGGCGAAATGGGAGGCATCCACCGTGTCGCTCACGTCCACGGCGCGGGGGATGATGCCGAAGCGGGCGAAGATGTCGGCGTGCGCCTGCTGCTCGGCGAGGAAGGCGGCATCGGGTGCGGCGACGCCCCATGGCCGCGCGGTCAGCGCCGGCAGCCATTGCTCGGCCGAATGGCCGTTCAGGCCGTGGAGCAGCTCCGCCGCTCCCTCCGGATCGGCGGCGGTGGCGGCGTCCGAAGCGATCAGCTCGGCCAGCAGGAGGCGCACGGCCTCCGGATGGCGGCGAAGGATGTCGGTCGGCGCCCAGAACACGGTGCGGTTCGAGAACGCGCCGCCCGGCAAAGCGAGGATGCGGATCGGGGTGGCCGCGAGGATGTCGGAATAGAGCGGATCGGTGGCCACGATGGCATCGAGCAGGCCGGCGAGAAAGGCATCCTTCGCGGTGGCAGGGATAATCTCGGCGGCCCGCACATCGCTCCAGTGCAACCCGGCGGCGGCCAGCTCTGCGGCGAGGAACTGGGTGTGCCAGGAGGTGGGCATCAGGCCGATGCCGCGCCCCTTGAGATCGGACAACCGGTTGATGCCGGACTGCGCGCGCACCAGCAGGCCGCCGCGCTCATGGCGGGGCGCGCCGATCCCGAACACGGCGGTGGAGAGGCCCTCCGCCTTGGCGAGGATGGGCGGCGTGGCGCCGGTGCCGGCAAGGTGGATGACGCCGGATTTGAGCAGCGGAATGGTCTGCGAGCCCGCGCCATAGGTGAAAAACGACAGGGCATGCTCGGCAAGTCGCCCGACCGCGTCGCGGCGGCGCGCGAGAATGGAGAGGGAGGGGTTCTGAGGGTGAGCTCCGATGACGAGCGGCATGAGCGGATCTCCTTGGGGCGGGGGACTGGGGGAGGAAGCTGGCGGAAGGGAAAGCGGCGCGAGTGACGATGGAAGTCCCTCGACATGAATTGCAAAATATGAAATCCATGGACTTAGTCAATTAACGGAGGCGATTTCGTGCCCGGCCTGTCGGGGCTGTAGGCTTCCGGAAGGGATCAGCGGGCCGAGGCCGAACGGGTTTCACCTGGGGCACGTCAATCCCGTTTCACGCGCCGCGCGGGAAGTAAGTCATGACTCAGCAGAAACAGCTTCGCTTCAACGCCTTCAACATGACCGCGCCGAGCCACAACTGGGCGGGGCTTTGGAGCCATCCGCGCGACACGGCGGCGGATTACAACACGCTGGATTTCTGGGTCGATCTCGCCCGCACCGCCGAACGCGGCCTGATGGACGGCATCTTTCTGGCGGACGTGTTCGGCGTGTACGACGTGTTCGGCGGCAATGCCGACACTGCCATCCGCACCGGCGCGCAGCTGCCCAACACCGATCCCGTGCTGATCGTGCCGACCATGGCCCATGTGACGCAGCACATCGGCTTCGGCGTCACCGCCAATCTCACCTATGAGCATCCCTACCAGTTCGCCCGCCGCTTCTCGATGCTGGACCACCTCACCAAGGGGCGCGTCGGCTGGAACATCGTGACCGGCTATCTGGACAGCGGCGCGCGCGGCATGGGTCACGCGGGCAACCGCCTGCATGACGACCGCTACGAGGCGGGCGAGGATTTCCTTGCCGCCACCTACAAGCTCTGGGAAGGGAGCTGGGAGGACGACGCGGCCGTGCGCGACCGCGCCACCGGCGTCTTCACCGATCCGCGCAAGGTCCATCGCGTGGTCCATGACGGCCCCTATTACAAGGTGGACGGCATCCATCTGGCGGAGCCCTCGCCCCAGCGCACGCCGGTGCTCTATCAGGCCGGCACCTCCGGGCGCGGCAAGGCGTTCGCGGCCAGGCATGCGGAGGCGATCTTCCTCAACGGGCAGACGCGCCCCATCCTCGCCCGGGCCGTGCGCCAGATCCGCGAGCAGGCACAGGCCTTCGGGCGCGATCCCTATGACATTCGGGTGTTTTCCGGCGCCACCGTCATCGTCGCCCCGACGCGGGCGGAGGCGCAGGAGCTGCACGCCGAATATCGCCGCTACGTCAGTCTGGAAGGGCAACTCGCCCTCGTGTCCGGCTGGACGGGCATCGACTTCTCCACCTTCGACCCGCAGCAGGCGGTGGAATATGTGAAGAGCAACGCCATCCAGTCCATGGTGGAGAACCTCACCGTGAACAGCGAGACGCCCATCAAGGTGGGCGATCTCGGCACGCTCAGCCCCACCGGCGCGCGCTCGCCCTTCGTGGTGGGCTCGCCGCAGGACGTGGCTGACGAGCTGATCAGCTGGGCGCAGGACACCGACATCGACGGCTACAATCTGTTCCGTCTGGTGTCGCCGGAATCCCTTGAAGCCTTCGTCGATCTGGTGGTGCCGGAGCTGCAGTCGCGCGGCGCCTACAAGACCGAATATGGCGCGGGCACCCTGCGCGAGAAACTGTTTCCGGGGTCCGGCCCGAAGCTGAAGGCCAGCCATCCGGGTGCCGGCTTCCGTTATGGGGCGCCGGTGGCGGGCGCGCGCCGCATCGGCTAGCACGTACGCGGTGAGCATCTGCTCGCGATCCCCCGCTGCACGGCTCAGGCCTTGTCCGCAGCCAGCCTCGGCTGGGCGGCCAGACGCCCGGCCGTATAAGCGTGGCGCGGCGATCCATAGACCTGCGCCACCGATCCCAGCTCCAAGAGCGTGCCGAGATGGAGCGCAGCGACGCGGTCACACAGGTGCCGCACCACGGAGAGATCATGGCTGATGAACAGAAGGGGGAGGGGATCTCGCCCGGCGCCACGGCGAGCGAGACGCCGTCCACCGCGCGCACCCGCCACGCGGGCAGGGGCACCGCCTGCGCCGCCTCCACATAGGCCGTGGAGTTTTCGGCTACCGCCGCTCCGTGCATGGCGTGCGCAAAATAGGCGTACTGGGCCGTGGCCAGCGCGGCAAGCATGCGTGGGCCGGACGGCCGGACTCGATCGTTATCGGCGCGGCATTTGGATTGCGGTTCGATCTCGTCTAGAGCTTGGCGACCCAGTTGCAAACCAGATGCAGTCATCGATTGGCGCCATGGCCCGCACGTCCACTTCCCCTGTCCTGCCTCCGGCATTGAACGTTCAGGAAACCCAGCAGCGGGCCAGCGACCGCTGGAACCCGTGGCATGCCGGGCAGGCGGAGCTGCTCGCAGCCCTGGGCGAGGGCGCACAATGACGGTGCAGGTAGAGGTTTCGGAACAGACCGTCGTCGATCTGATGAATGCGGGACGCCTGGACGAGGCGGAACGGCTCCTGCGCGGGCTGCTGGCGGCCAGCACGGCGCCGCTGCACCTCGTGCGGCTGCTGGCACTCGCGGTACGCGGACAGGGGCGCATCGCCGAGGCGCTGGATCTTCAGCTTCAGCTGGTGGACGCGCTCCCCGGCGATTTCTCCAGCCGCTTCGATCTGTCCGAAAGCCTGCTGCTGCTGGGGGATTTCGAGCGCGGCTGGCGCGAGTATCAGTGGCGCTACCGGATGCCCCACACGTCGGCCATCGAACGCAAGGTGCAGCGCCCGCGCTGGAACGGTGCGCCCATGCCGGGGCAGACGCTGCTCATCCATGACGAGCAGGGGTTCGGCGATACGCTGCAATTCCTGCGCATGGTGCCGGCCGCCAAGGCGCGCAGCGGCGCACGGGTGGTGCTCGACGTGATGCCGGAACTCCTGTCGCTGGCACAGCGCATGGAGGGTATCGACGCCGTCACCGAGAAGGGCACCCTGCCGCCGGCTTTCGACAAGCACTGTGAGCTGATGTCCCTGCCGCAGGTCACGAAGCTGACGCTTGATGACCTGCCGGGGCCGGTGCCCTATCTGACGCCGGATCCGAAGCATGTGGAGATCTGGCGCAAGCGGCTCGCGAACCTGCCGCGCCCGCTGGTGGCGCTGGTGTGGGCCGGCCGGCCGACCCATGGGAATGATGCCAACCGCTCCATGAGCCTTTCCGATTTCGCCCCGCTGGCGGGATTGGGCCTCACCTTCCTCGCGGTCCAGAAGGGGCCGAAGGCAGCGGAGGCCCTGACCCCGCCGGCCGGGCTGCGGGTCGAGGCGCTGGATTCGCATATCAACGGATTCGAGGACACGGCGGCCATTCTCAGTATCGCCGATCTGCTGGTATCGGTGGATTCCTCGCCCGTGCATCTGGCCGGTGCCCTCGGGCGGCCAGCATGGGTTCTGCTGCCCTTCGTACCCGACTGGCGCTGGCTGCTGGAGCGCACGGACAGCCCCTGGTATCCGAGCCTGCGGCTCTTCCGGCAACGGTCGCGCGGTGATTGGGCGACGGTGATCGGAGAGCTGGGCACGGCCCTGGCTGCCCTGCGCGGATAGGAATTCAGCGGCGTCGCCGGCGCGCTGGTGTTCAACCGCTCCGACGACATCACCTTCGCGGCCGTCATCTCCGGCTCGGGTACGCTGACCAAGCAGGGCGCGGGCACGCTGACGCTGACCGGCGCCAACACCGTGACAGGCGGCAGGGCCAGAGGAAAGTCCTCCGGGGCGGATCGGTCAGGACGACGCCGTGGCGAAGTATGGAATGCACGCCAGGACGACCATCAGCTGGACCGCATTGGCGAGCATGCCGCCCCAGTGCAACTGCCGCAGCCGGCGCGCGCCGTCGGCACTCCCGGTGTCCGGGTCCCTGATCCACGCGTCCACCCGCTGCAAGAACCAGCGCCGTGACAAGGCGGCAACGGCGGCAATCAAGCCAATGCCGAGTGCCAGGCTGAGGTGGCCGGTGACGGTAACGGCGATTGTCCCGATGACGCCTGCCCCGGTCAGCGCTACGAAATATCCATTGAACATCGCGCGCAAAAGCCGCGCCACAGGAGGTATGTCCAGCCTGACCATCAGGAATGCCGGCGCTGCAAGAAATAGATACACCATCGGAAGGAGCAGGACGATACTCGAGAAGACGATAGAGGTATCTGGCATCACCCGAATCCTTTATTTCGGAGTGCGTTTCAGCTTGTATTCAATTCATATGAACGATTTTAAGTATTAAATTGCGTAATTTGAATAGCGCGCTATGCCGCTTGTACTGGGTTGCTCCAACGGGAGCAGGGGGATCCGGCGCTATCAGTCATACTATCAGTTGTATCGGGTGTTGATGCAATTGTGCATTGGTTGGGTATGTGAGCGCTTGCCTGCGCAGCCGGTATAGGCCGGGTGGCTAACAGCATTGGCGCATAACGTCCGCGATCCCCATGGAATGAATGGCGAAAGTCATGACTGCCGCGCCGGGGAGATCGTGTCCGATGCAACGAGCGGAAAATGACAGGCGACGAAATGGCCGGCTTCGGCTTCCTGCCATTCTGGCGCGCGCGCCGCGCATAGGGGTGCCGCGCGCGGGCATCGTGTCCGAAAGCGGCAGCCGCTCGGCGGGTTCATGGGAGAGGGTAGCTCTCCGGCGAGCAGATGTGACGGTGAGGGGCTCCAGTCCGGGTCCATGACGGGAATGGCGGCCATCAATGCCGCCGTGTAGGGATGCAATGGCGCCGCGTAGAGCCGCGCCGATGGCGCGAGTTCACACAGGCGGCCGAGGTACATCACCGCGACGCGGTCGCTGATGTTCTTGACCACGGCAAGGTCATGACTGATGAACAGCAGCGTCAGGCCGTAGCGCGTCTTCATATCCTCAAGACAGTTGAGGATCTGCGCGCGCACCGAAACGTCGAGCGCCGAAACCGGCTCATCGCAGATCACGAGCTGCGGCTCCGTGACCAGCGCCCGGGCGATGGCGATGCGCTGGCACTGGCCGCCGGAGAATTCGTGCGGCCGGCGGTCCATGATCTGATCGGGATCGAGGCCGACGGTTTCGAGCACGGCACGGACGCGGCGTCTGCGGTCTTCGGTGCCGCCGATGCCGGCAATCGCCAACGGTTCGGCGACGATGTCGCCTACCTTGCGGCGCGGATTCAGCGAGGAGATCGGATCCTGGAAAATCATGTGCAGGCGTTTGCGCGCCCGCCGCAATGTCGCGGTGTCGAGCTTTGCGAGGTTGCGCCCCTCGAAGATCACCGAGCCCCCGGTCGGCGGCGGAAGCTGCATGATCGCACGTGAAATCGTCGATTTGCCGCAGCCGGATTCACCGACCAGTCCGAGCGTCTCGCCCCTGTAGACCGTAAAGCTGACGTTCGCGACGGCCATCAGCCGTCGCCCTCGTGGCAGAGCGTAGGTGACGGACAGGTCGTCGATGACGAGGAGTTCTGCCGGGCTCATGCGGATGCTCCGGGAGATGCGACCGGGTGCCAGCAGGCATAAAGGTGCGCACCCACCGCATCGGACGCCGACAGCGTCGGCCGTTCGTTTCGGCAGATGTCGGTTGCGTGGTCGCAGCGTGGTCCGAAGCGGCATCCCGGCGGCGGCAGCACCATGTCCGGCGGGCGTCCCGCGATCGCGCGCAACCGCGTATGGGGCGGATCGGACAGGTTCGGCGCGGACCGCATCAGGGCCGCCGTATAGGGCATGCGGCAGTTCCGGAACAGCGATCGCGTGGATGCCTGTTCGACCACCTGCCCGGCATACATCACCGCAACCGCATCGGTGTATCCGGCCACCACGCCGAGGTCGTGCGATATGAGGATCATCGCCATGTCGTGAGCCTTCTGTCGGCGGTGCAGCAGGTCGAGGATCTGCGCCTGGATCGTGACGTCGAGGGACGTGGTCGGCTCATCGGCGATGAGAAGCTTGGGGTCGCAGGCGAGCGCGATGGCGATCGCGACCCGCTGGCGCATGCCGCCGGACAATTGGTGCGGATACTGGTGCAGGCGCTCCTCGGGGAGAGACAGGCCCACGGATGTGAGCAACTCGGTTGCCCTCGACCGGGCGGCGCAGCCGCGCAAACCCAGATGCCGGGCAAGCACCTCCGTGATCTGGACGCCGATGCGCTTGACCGGATTGAGCGACGATGTCGGATCCTGGAAGACCATTGCGATGTCCCTGCCGCGGATGTCGCGCATGTCCGGCTCGGACAGGGTCAGCAGATCGCGGCCCTCGAATGCGATGCGGCCGGTGGTGGTCGTGCGCCGCTTCGACAGAATGCCGATGATGGTTCGGGCGAGGGCGCTCTTGCCGGACCCCGACTCGCCGACGATCCCCAGCGTCTGCCCCCGCCGGAGCGAAAACGACACGCCATCGACGGCGCGCAGCGGGCCGCGCGGCGTGTGGAAGTGCGTTGTGAGGTTGTTCACCTCAAGCAGAGCCGGGCCTGCGTCCGTCATAGCGCGCTGCCACGCAGGTCTGTCCGTGCGCGCAGGCGCTCGCCGATCAGATTGATCGACAGCACAGTGAGAAACATCAGCGCGGCGGGAATGAAGGGAATGTAGGGCAATGTGGCGAGGTCAACCTGACCGTCCGCGATCATGTTGCCCCAGGTCGGCCACGGCGCCGGCAGGCTCAGGCCGAGAAAGGACAGCACGCCCTCGACCACGATGATGCGGGAGATCACGAGAAGCGCGTAGATCAGCATCGGGATCACAACGTTCGGCAGGATTTCCAGCGACAGCACCCGCCAGTGGGTCGCGCCCATGGCGCGGGCCGCCAGAACGAAGTCGTGCTGGGCGAACACCAGCGTATTGGCGCGCGCGACCCGCATGAAGGTGGGGACGGTCAGGACGCCGAGCACGATGACCAGAAGCGGGACGCTGGCTCCGACATAGGCCGTGACGGCGAGGACGACGAGGATGCCGGGAAACGCCATGACCGCATCCATGGCGGCAGCGATGACGGCTTCCACGCGCCCGCGAAAATAGCCGGCTGCCATGCCCAGAAGCATGCCGATGCCAAGTCCCAGAGCCGGCGCCAGCAGGCCGACGGTCAGGGATATCCGGGCGCCGAAGATCGCTCGGGAGAGGATGTCCCGGCCGAGTTGGTCGGTGCCGAACCAATGGGTGCGATCGGGCCAGTTGGAGAGCGCCGCGAAGTCCGTCTCGATCGGGCTCGGCAGCGGCAGAAGATTGGCTGTGGTGGCCAGCGCGACCACGATGGCGATCCAGACCGCCGGGAGCCAGAAGCGAAACCCCAGCCGATCGCGCACCTGCATCGGGCTCGGCGCTGCCATGGCCGATGCGGTCTCATGCCCGGGATCGTCGGCGAAGGCACTCATTGCCGCACGCGCGGATCGAGCAGCGCGTAGATGAGATCGACGCCGAAATTGATCAGGACATAACCGACGGATATCACCGCGACACATCCCTGCACGAGCATCATGTCGCGATTGTAGACCGCGCCTGTCAGCATGCGGCCGATGCCGGGCAAGCCGAAGATCGTCTCCACCACCAGCGCGCCGGCAATGGTGGCGGCGATCTGCAGGCCGGAAATCGTCACCAGCGTGAATGACGATGGCCGCAAGGCGTGGCGGAACAGGATGAAAGCGGGACCGAGGCCCTTGGCCTTGGCGAGGGCGATATAGTCCTGTTGCAGCGTCCTGATCATGTCGGCACGGAGCACGGCGAAGAGGGACGGCCATTCCGCCAGCGCGATCGCGAGCGCGGGCAACGCAAGATGCGCGAGGTTCCTGACGGGATCGGTCATGAACGGCACGTAGCCGGTCGATGGCAGCCAGCGCAGCTTGAGCGCGAACAGGAACATCAGGAGGATTGCGAGAATGAACACGGGGGCGGCGAGCAGAAGCAGCGCCACCGCGTTCGCGAACTGGTCGATCCTGCTGCCGGCCTTGTAGGCGCACAGCACGCCGGCCGGAACCGCGATGAGCAGCGCCAGTCCCTGGCTCAGCAACATCAGCTCGATCGTCACCGGAAGGCGATCGAGGATGGATTCCATCACCGGCACCTGCGTGATGTAGGAGCGGCCGAGGTCGCCGCGCAGGAAGCCGCCCAGCCAGTGCAGGTAGCGCAGCAGGAGCGGCTGGTCGAGGCCGAGTTCGGCGCGGACCTGCGCGACCGCTTCCGGCGTCGCGTCGTTGCCGAGCAGGGCCAGGGCGACGTCACCCGGGAGCAGAGTCATGAGCAGGAAGCTTGCTGCCGCCACCACCAGCAGGACGACGCCCAGGCGCAGCAGCTTGCGCAGGAAGTAGGACATCATGGCCGGCACCCTGCGGTGTGATCCTGCATGCGAATGCTATCTGGGATCGACCCATGCTTCGTTGAGGCGCACGAGACCGCGCCGCATCAGCGGGATGTTGTGGACCCGCGGCAGTGTGATGGCGAAATAGTTCGATTGCATCCGCAGCAGGATCGGCATCTGCAGGGCCATCTCCTTGCTGAAATCACAGTATGCTTTCTTGCGGACGTCGACGTCGAGGCTGCGACGGCCGGTCTCGATAGCCTGATCGAGAACCGGATCCTTGATCCTGGTGATGTTGCCGCCGCTCTTCGAGAAGAAGGCCTGATAGACCTGAAAGTCGGGGTCGGGCACATCGGCCACTTCCCACATGGCGAGCTGATAGTCGCCACGCAGCACCGGGTTGATGTAGGAGGGGCCGCCCTGAATGCTCCTGATCTCGGTCTCGATGCCGACCTTCTGCCAGAAGCTCTGGTAGAGCTGCGCCGGAATGCTCATGATTGCCGTCGGCTGCACCTGGAGCACGATCTTCACAGGCTTGCCGTACTCCTGCAGGAGGGCTTTGGCCTTCTCCGGATTGTATTCGGGATAGCCGACATCCGGGCAATGCCACTCGGAATTCGCGCCCCAGAAGCTGGTGGCGAGCGTGCCGACGCCGTCGAAGCCGACCTTCAGCTCGATATTGCGATCCAAGGCATGGGCCAGCGCCTGACGGACCCGGACATCGTCGAACGGCGGCACGGAGGTGTTGATGTTGACGGTGGAGGCGCCGGTGCCGACGTATTCAACGACCTTCAGCCCCTTGTCGCCGCGCGCCGCCACGACCTGCTTGCCGAGGGGCTCATAGAAGATGTCGATGTCGCCGGTCTTCAGGGCCGTGAAACGTGCGGTGGGATCGGGCAGGAAGCGGATGACGATCTTGTCGAGATGCTGTGCCTTCGGATTCCAGTAGTTGGGGTTTTTCTCGAAGGTGATGCTGTCGTCCTGTTTCCATTCCGTCATCATGTAGGGGCCGGCGCCGATCGGCCGGCGATTGAGGTCGGGGCCGGCGGTCTTCTCATGCTCGGTGGGCATCACCCAGATCAGGAAGTTGTCGATCAGAAAGATGCTCGGGAAGGCGGCCCAGGGATAGGCGAGACGGAATTCAACGGTGGTATCATCGATGGCGACCGCCTCTTTCAGCGAGCCCGTCGCAGCCGCGAACATCTGGTTCCGCGACGGATTGAGGATCCGCTGAAAATGGTTCGCCACATCGTGCGCGGTATAGGGCGCCCCGTTGGAAAACTTGAGGCCGGGCCGCAGTTTGAGCGTCCAGGTCAGGCCGTCAGGCGAGCTGTCGAGCGCGGTCCCGAGATCCGGAACCCGGTCGCCCTTGTCGTTCCGCGTGAAGAAGTTGGAGAACACCAGCCCGCCGGCCATGGTGGTCTCGCGATTGGCCGAGCGCGTCGTCAACGCATCGAAGCCCTGGACCTGGGCGGTCGTCGCCATGACGATCGTGCCGCCGTCCTTCGGTTCCGGCTCGGCCGCGCCGCACGGCTGCAGCCCGATGAGTGCAAATGCAATTGCTCCAATGATCGGACCGGCCAGGCTCTTCATGTGGCGTATACCCCCTCTATCTATTATTGATTTTTGAGAATTTATCGGTGGGACGCGAAGTATTGATGGCTTGCGATTGGTGTATGGCTTCCGATCCGGGCACGCGCAACCGAAGAGCTCAGGGCCACTGACATGGCTCCGTTCTTCATTCCCTTGCACCGGCGCTTTGTAGAGTGTCCTCGGGAGGTGTCGCGATGCCGTCGCGATCATCCTTTTAATTGCAACCTACTGTAGGGCTCGCTCCAATGTTTGACAACTCGTTGCACCCGAGATCGGGCTCAAGAACAGCGTGATGGTCGTCAGCACTTAGTAGGGGTGGTTATCCGTTCGCCCGTACAGTGTTCGGACATCGTGGCTGATCTTGAAGGCCGCGCGCATGCGATGTCGGATGCGAGGTGCGCATTCGGTGTATAATAATAGTATGCAATCAATTTGAATGTCTTCGATGTGATGTTCCGGATGCACAGATGATCGTGCGCCGCAACGAATATATGCCTTGCCGAATCGAGAAAAATACTTGCACCGACATGTCCTTAGATGCTCATATGGCTGCGCATCAGCTGGCAGCTTGCGAGGTCTGGGAATGTCGCCTGCCGTCTCCTTCCAGTGTTGGAATTTGGCATCCTTTTGACTGTGGTCGAAGGTGAGAAATACGTGCGCCGCATGTGAGCTGTTGCGGTATGTCGCTCCAGCTCTCTCCCGCGCGCAGATCGACCCAATGTCGGTAGTCCTTCGCGTCAGGCGCGGGAGGTCCCCACGTCATGTCGGTACGGTTCGTAAGCGTCCTGTTTGCTGCGGGAGTCGCGCTGTTGAGCGCGGGATTGCCATTTGCCGCCAAGGCGGCTGAAAATGGGATCGGCTTCTATCTTCTGGGCAGTCGCGGCCCGATGGCGGGGTATCTTCCGCCGCCCGGCGTCTATCTTCAGAACGATGTGTATTTCTACGAGGGGAGCGGCGGAAGCGGGCGCATCTTCTCATCCGGTGGTCGGCTGATTGCCGACGTCAGCAGCAAGGCGCAGGCGGATTTCCTGACTGGCACATGGGTCCTTCCGGCCGATGTGCTGGGCGGTCATCTGGCGGTCGGCGCGATCCTCCCTGCGGGCCATGTGTCTGTGAATGCCGGGGCGGCGCTCTATGCGCCGCGTTTCGATGCCGTGTTCGCCCGCGGGGTGCAGGATGATGCCTGGATCGTCGGCGACCCCGTCCTTTCCGCTGTGCTCGGCTGGCATGCGGGCAATTTTCACTGGAACGTCACGGGGCTGCTCAATGTCCCCGTCGGCAACTATCGGAACGACGCGCTCGCAAATCTGGCCTTTCACCGCTGGGCGGGGGACGTGTCCCTCGCGCTGACGTGGTTCGACCCCAAGATCGGGTGGGATCTGTCGGGCGCCGTGGGCTTGACCTTCAACGGCACCAATGAGGCGACGGACTACACCACCGGCACCGAGTTCCATGCCGAATGGGCACTTACGAAGACCCTCTCGAAGGAATGGTCCGCCGGTCTTATCGGCTATTACTATCAGCAGATCACCGGAGACAGTGGATCGGGCGCTCAGCTTGGCGCCTATGAGGGGCGCGTGGCAGCCCTGGGCGGCACCATCGCCTACAATTTCGAGGTCGGAAAGACGCCGGTCTCCGCGCGCCTGAAGGTCTATCGCGAGTTCGCGGCGGAGAACCGGCTGGAGGGGACGCTCGGCTTCCTCACGGTCGCCTTTCCTCTCTCCATCGACAGCAAGTAGAGGCGTCCATGGGTACACAGGCCCGAAAGCGGCTCGCCGCCAGATCCCAATCCCTTGAAACGCCGATGGTGGCCATACGCGGCGGTACCTTTCTCATGGGCTCGGACGACCATTACGCCGAAGAGAAGCCGGTACACCGGGTCACGGTGAGCGACTTCGAGCTGGACGAGACGCCCGTCACCAATGCCCAGTTCCGCGCCTTCGTCGAAGCCACCGGGCACGTCACGTTCGCGGAGATCGCCCCCGATCCGAAGGACTATCCGGGTGCCAGGCCCGAGATGCTGAGAGCGGCCTCGCTCGTGTTCTCAGCCCCCGATCATCCGGTGGGCCTGAAGGATTTCAGCCAGTGGTGGGAGTTCCGTCCCCGCGCAAACTGGCGGCGCCCCTATGGTCCGGGAAGCTCCATCAGGGGGCTCGATGATCATCCCGTCGTCCATGTGGCCTATCGCGATGCGCAGGCCTATGCGGCCTGGTCGGGCAAGGAACTGCCCACCGAGGCGGAGTGGGAATATGCCGCGCGTGGTGGCCTTGAGGGGGTGGAGTTCGCGTGGGGCGATGAACTGGCACCCGGCGGGGTCCATCTTGCGAACACGTGGCAGGGGGAATTCCCTTTCCAGAATCTCGCTGCCGACGGCTTCGAGCGCACCTCGCCGGTGCGCAGCTATCCGGCCAATCCCTTCGGCCTTTACGACATGATCGGCAATGTCTGGGAATGGACCTCCGACTGGTGGTCGAGCCGTCATCCGGATGATGCGCCGAAGGCCTGCTGCGTGCCGAAGAACCCGCGCGGCGGGCCGCCGGAGCAGAGCTACGACCCGCGCCAGCCCCAGATCCGCATTCCGCAGAAGGTGCTGAAAGGCGGCTCCCACCTTTGCGCGCCCAACTACTGCCGCCGCTACCGGCCTGCCGCCCGCCACGCGGAAGCGGTGGATACGTCCACCAGCCATGTGGGCTTTCGCTGCGTGCGGCGCGCGCCGGGATAACGGACCGCGCTTCGGGCTCGCACATGAGCCGCGCACATCAACCAACGCATGGAGGAGGGGTCATGAGCGCCCGCCAGTCCGTCGCCGGGATCCAGAGCCGGATGAACCGCTCCATCATCGGCCAGGAGAAGGTGGTCGAGCGCCTCATCATTGCGCTGCTGGCCAACGGCAACGTGCTGCTGGAGGGCCTGCCGGGGCTGGCCAAGACCCGTGCCATCCGCAGCCTCTCGCAGACGCTGGAGAGTGAATTCCGGCGCATCCAGTTCACGCCCGATCTGCTGCCTTCCGATGTCACCGGTGGCGAGATCTATCGCGCGGAGGGGACGGGCGCGGGCAGCTTCGAATTTCGCAAGGGACCGATCTTCGGCAACCTCGTGCTGGCCGACGAGATCAACCGCGCGCCCGCCAAGGTACAGTCGGCTCTGCTGGAGGCGATGGAGGAGCGGCAGGTCACTGTCTCGGGCACCACCTACAGGATGCCCGACCTGTTCATGGTGCTGGCGACCCAGAATCCCATCGAGCAGGAAGGCACCTACCCGCTGCCGGAAGCGCAGATGGATCGCTTCCTGATGCATGTGCGCATCTCCTATCCCAGCGACGAGGACGAGACCAAGGTGTTGCGGATGGTCCGCGGCGAGGAAGGCGGCGGAGACGGCGCGCCGGAGCAGAAGATCGCGCAGGCGGAGATATTCGCCGCGCGCGGAGAGATCCGCGCCGTGAAGATGGTGCCGTCAGTGGAGGCCTACATCGTCGCGCTGGTGGCGGCGACGCGCCGGCCGTGGGAGTTCGGCGACCAACTGAAAGTCTGGATCGCCATCGGCGCCAGCCCGCGCGGCACGCTGGCCCTCGACCGCTCCGCGCGCGCCTATGCGTGGTTGCAGGGCCGCGACTACGTGACCCCGGAGGATGTGCAGGCCATCGCCCATGACTGCCTGCGCCACCGTGTCTCGCTGACCTATGAGGCAACGGCAGACGGCAAGGGCACGGACGATGTGATCGATGAACTGATCCGACAGGTGGCGGTGGCTGTCTGAGGGAGGGAGGCCGGCATGACGCAGGACGCCCGTATCCACGTGACGCTCGACGATCTCCTGCGCCTGAAACACCGGGCCAAGGGGTTCAGCTTCCTGCCGCGCCAGCCGGTCCATTCCCTGCTGGCGGGCCGCCACGGCTCGCGCCTGCGTGGGCGCGGGCTCGAATTCGAGGAACTGCGCGCCTATGCCGAGGGCGATGACGTGCGGGCCATCGACTGGCCGTCCACCGCCCGCATCGGCATGCCGCAACTGCGCGTCTACACCGAGGAGCGCGACCGGCAGGTCATCCTGCTGGTGGATCAGCGGCTCGGCATGTTCTTCGGCAGCAGGCGGGCGATGAAGTCCGTGGTGGCGGCGGAGGCGGCGGCGCTGGCCGCCTGGCGCGTCACCTCGCTGGGCGACCGCGTGGGCGGCATCGCCTTTTCGGAGAACGGCCTGGACGAGATCCGGCCGCGCGCCCGTCAGGCCGCCATCGGCCCCCTGTTCGAGGCCATCGTGCGCCACAACAGGGCGCTGCGGGCGGATGATCCACGCCCCTCCGATCCGACGCTGCTCAATCAGGCCATCGCGCGGGCGCTGTCCCTGCTGCCCCATGACGGCCTCCTGACCCTGATCACCGATGCCGCGGGCGCGGATGCCGAGACCGTGCGGCTGATCACGCGGGTCACAGCCCATAATGACGTGCTGATGGTGTTTGTGTCCGACCCGCTGGAGGCGAGCCTGCCGGACATCGGCCGGGCGGTCGTGGAGGAGGGCGGCCGGCAGATGGAGATCGACACCTCCGCGCGCGGCATCCGTGCGCCGTTCGCCGCCGGCTTCCGGCAGCGGCGGGAGGCGGTGGAGCAATTCTCCCGCAGGCGCGCCATTCCCGTGCTGCCGCTTTCCACCGGCCGCGACACGACGGAACAGTTCCGCGAACTGCTCGGCCGCAGGCTGGCGCGGGCTGCGGTCCGGCAAGGGAGGACCGCCTGATGGACGATCCCGCCGACCTCTCCCGCCTCGCGGACATCGCCCTGCCGCCGCCCGTGCCGTTCTGGCCGCCGGCACCGGGCTGGTGCGTTCTGGCCGGCGCGGCGGTGATCGCGTTTCTCATCCTCGTCTGGGCGTGCGTGCGGCATCGGCGGCGGACGGCCTATCGGCGGGCGGCGCTGGCGGAACTCTCAGCCATCGGCCCGGCCTCCGATGCAGAGCGGATGGCGGCCATCTCGGCCATCCTCAAGCGGGCAGCGCTCGTGGCCTATCCGCGCGCCGAGGTGGCGGGCCTCACGGGACAGGGATGGCTCGCCTTTCTCGATCGCACCTCGGGCCGCAGCGACTTTACCGAGGGGGCGGGCCGAGCCCTCAGGAATGCCCCATTCGGCGCGCCCGCGGGCGATGGTGCGGCGGTGCTCGCGGCTGCCGTGTTCTGGGTCCGGACGCATCGGGCGGAGGCGCCGCCATGCTGACCTTCGCCTATCCGCTCCTGGCGCTTCTGCTGCCGCTTCCCTTGCTTGTCTACTGGCTGTTGCCCGTGCACGAGACCCGCCGGGCGGCGGTGAGGGTGCCTTATTTCATCGCGCTGGCGCGGATCGGCGGGGCGGCCACCCGGCAAGGCATCGGCCGACGGGGGCTTTGGAGGACGCTGATGCTGGGGCTCTGCTGGGGGCTGGTGCTGCTGGCCCTCATGCGCCCGCAATGGGTTATGCCGCCGGTCCATCACGAGCGTCCCGCGCGCGATCTGCTGCTGCTGGTGGACCTCTCCGGCTCCATGGACACACAGGACTTCACCGATGCTTCCGGCCGGACGGTCAGCCGTCTCACCGCAGTGAAGCAGGTGCTGGACGACTTCCTCACCCGTCGGGATGGCGACCGCGTGGGCATCGTGGTGTTCGGCAATGCGCCTTTCGCGCTGGTGCCGTTCACCACCGATCTGAAGCTCGCCCGGCAGATGCTGGCCGAGATGCAGGTGGGCATGGCCGGGCCGCGCACGGTACTGGGGGATGCCATCGGCCTCGGTATCAACCTGTTCGCCGCCTCGAAGGCTCCGTCCAGGACCATGATCGCGCTGACCGACGGCAACGACACCGCCAGCAGCGTGCCGCCCGCTGAAGCCGCGCGCATCGCGAAGGACCGGGGCATTGTGATCCACACCGTCGCCGCGGGCGATCCTGCTGCCGCCGGAGAGGAGAAGCTCGACGAGGCCGCGTTGCGCGATGTCGCAACGACGACAGGCGGCGGTTTCTATCGCGCCCTCGATCGCGCGGGCCTTGCTGACATCTACGACAGACTGGACAAGGTGGAGGCCCGCAAGGTCGAGACGGTGAGCTTCCAGCCGCGCATGGAGGTCTATTGGGTGCCGCTGGCGGCGCTGCTGGTGCTGTCCATGCTGTTTCAGGCGCTGCGCCTCGTCCGCTGGCCGCACCGCCGGATGGCGGAGGCAGCGCCATGATGCAAACCATCGCGGCATTTCACTTCATCCGTCCCTGGTGGCTGCTGTTGCTGCTGCCGGCGCTCTTCCTGTGGTGGCGAGAACGACGGGAGGCCGACACGACAGCGCGCTGGCGCGCGGTGATGGATGGCCCGCTGCTCGCGGCCCTCAGCGTCGGCGGGGCACAGAAGCGGCGCATCGGCCCGGAGGATCTGCTGCTGACGGCCTGGATCATCGGCGTCGTTGCCGTCGCCGGCCCCACGTGGCGACTACTGCCATCACCCTTCGCGCCATCCGCCCGGCCGGCCATGTTCGTGCTGAAGGTGACGCCTTCCATGCTGGAGCGCGATCTGCCGCCGAGCCGCCTCGATCGGGCGCGTGAGAAGATGTCTGATCTCCTGAGTGCGCGGCAGGGGGCGCCCACCGGCCTCATCGCCTATGCCGGCTCGGCGCATCTCGTCCTGCCGCCGACGCCGGATACGGCGGTGCTCAATAGCATGGCAACTGCGCTCAGCCCCGACATCATGCCCCGGCAGGGCGACGCGCTTGCCGATGCACTGGCCCTGGCCCAGCGGACCCTCGCGGATGCGGGGCAGGGGGGCTCCATCGTTGTCTTCGCCGACACGGCACCGACGATCGCCGCCCGGCCCTCCGGCAACGCTCCGGTGGTGTTGTTCGCGACCTTGCCGCCGCTGCGCGCACAGGCGGATGCATCCCTGCTGGCGGCGACGCAAGCGCTCGGCGCGCGGCTGGTGGCGCCGACCATCGACGGGGCGGATGTCGCCGCGCTCGCGGCCCGGCTGGCCACGGCCGGTGCTCCGCCACCCGTGCCGGGGGAAGCGCCGCGCTGGATGGAGGCGGGCTGGTGGCTGACACCGCTGCTGGCCCTGCTGGTGCTGCTGTGGTTCCGTCGCGGCTGGGTGCTGGCATGACCCCCCTCCGCGCCATGGCCGCCCTCTCGGGTGCCGTTCTCATCCTCCTGGGTGGCGCCGCCTTCGCGCTCGGCTGGCAAGACCTCTGGGCCAGCCCGGACCAGAGGGGGCGGCGTCTGTTCGATCAAGGCCGCTTCGCTGAGGCTGCCGAGGCCTTTCGGGACCCCATGTGGCGGGGCGTGGCGCAGATGCGGGCCGGGGACTTCAAGACAGCGGAACAGACCTTTGCCGGCCTCGATACGCCGGAGGCGGCCTATGATCAGGCGAACGCCCTCGTGATGCTCGGTAAGTATCAGGAGGCGGTCGTCCGATATGATCATGCGCTCACCTTGCGGCCCGGCTGGACGGAGGCGCGGGCCAACCGCGAGATCGCCCGGCTGCGTGCCGGGCGGATGAAGGCGAGCGGTGAGGATGCGGGCGATCAGCGCGAGGGCGCCGACCAGATCGTTTATGACAAGGACGCCAGGCGGCCGGGCGGGCAGGAGACGGACGTCTCCGGTGCGGCGATGGACGATACGGCGGTGCGCGCGCTCTGGCTGAAACGGGTGCAGACCCGACCTGCCGATTTCCTGCGTGCGCGCTTTGGCTACCAGCTTCAGGCACAGACGCAGACAGCACGGGAGGCGAAGCCATGAGGCGGTTCCTTGTCCTGCTGTTCGTCCTTCTGGCCGCCCCGCTGGGCGCGCAACAGATTTCAGCTCCGTCGCAGACGCCACAGGTGATCGTCCGCGAGAGCCTGTCTCCCGCGAGCGGCGCGGTGGTCGGCCAGCACGTCGCGTTGCGGGTGGACGTCCTGTTCGCGGACGAGATGCCGCGCCCGCCGCGCGTGAGCCTGCCGGAGGTGCCGGGCTTGCAGGTGCTGCGCTTTGAGACGCAGGGCACCGGTCTGCGTGAAACCATCGACGGCAGGGCCTATGTGGGCCAGCGGTTCGAGTTCGCACTCTACGCCCGGCGAGGTGGGGCATTCGACATCGCGCCGGCAGCAGTCACCCTCCTGGACCGCGCCGGGGCGATCACCGGCACGGCCGAGGGGCAAACCGTGCCGCTGCGGATCACCGTTCCGCCCGGCGTCGATCCATCCGGTGCCGTGGTCGCGACCCGCACGCTGACGCTCACGCAAAGCTGGCAACCCTCGCCTGCGGGACATTTCAAGGCCGGCGACGCCGTGGTCCGCATCATCACACGCACCGCGGAGGATATCCCGGGGCTGGCCATGCGGGACGTTGCCTTCGAGGCCCCCGAGGGGGTGCGCGTCTATGCCGATCCACCCGACATTTCAGACCGAAGCAATCGCGGTGTCGTGACCGGGCAACGGGTGGATCGCGTCACCTATGTCTTTGAGCGGGGCGGGACCGTCAACCTGCCATCCCTGACCCAGCCATGGTGGGATCTCAGCTCCGGCACGTTGAAGCATGCCGATGCCGGCGGGACGCGCGTGGAGGTCGCATCGGTCGAAGTCCCTGCCGTGGACGCACGCCAACCGTCCGTGCGGCTGGCTGTCGTGGTCGTGCTTGCGGTGCTGCTGGTGGGCGGGGCAGGGGTCCTGTTGCTGCGGCGAACGCGCTCCCGTCAGGCCGATGAGAGGATGGCCTTCGAGGCTGTGCGCCGGGCGTGCACGGAAGGGGACGCACATGCGGTCTATCGGGCGCTGTGCACATGGCGACCCTGGCTTTCATCGGAACCGCGACAACAGGTGCGCACAGCGACGGCTGATCTTGATCGGGCACTTTTCGCCAGCCCGCCCGCCGACTGGCGGCCCGATCAATCCAGGGCACTGCTCCGCCGCCTGGAAGATGTTCGCCGCCCGCCGGCAACGGCTGCCCAGGTGGCTGTCCTGCCACCATTGAATCCTCGATCAACATGAAAGGAGGCAACTCCCGCTGACCGGTCTTTCCTTTTACGCCCCAGCCAAATCGGAAAATTGCTGATCAGATCAAAAAGGAGAAGGTGATGTCACGTGAACGGGATAATGCAGACCATAACGCAAACTGGTCTCGCCGGTCTCTTCTGGCGGGATCCACGGCGCTGGTCGCCGCAGCAGCCACGCTCGGGACCGGCGGGAGCACCGTCGCGCAGACGCGACCGGCCCAGGCCCCTTCTCCGGCGCCGGCCCCGGCTGCCGCCCCGGCAGCGGGAGGCAGGCCGCCGAACATTCTGGTGATCTTCGGCGACGACATCGGCATCTCGCAGATCAGCGCCTACACAATGGGGCTGATGGGCTATCGCACGCCCAACATCGACCGTATCGCCAATGAGGGGGCGCTTTTCACGGATTCCTACGGCCAGCAGAGCTGCACCGCCGGCCGTGCCTCCTTCATTCTGGGGCAGGAACCCTTCCGCACGGGGCTCCTGACCATCGGCATGCCGGGTGATCCCCATGGCATCGTCGACTGGATGCCGACCATCGCCGACGTGATGAAGACCAAGGGCTATGCTACCGGCCAGTTCGGCAAGAACCATCTGGGCGATCAGGACCAGCATCTGCCCACGAACCACGGCTTCGACGAATTCTTCGGCAACCTCTACCACCTCAACGCGGAGGAGGAGCCGGAGGGCTATTTTTATCCGAAGGATCCGGAATTCCGGAAGAAGTACGGCCCGCGCGGCGTGATCCGCTCCAGCGCAGACGGCAAGATGGAGGATACGGGACCGCTCAATACCAAGCGCATGGAGACGGTGGACGAGGAATTCCTCACCGCCGCGAAGGACTTCATCGATCGCCAGCACAAGGCGTCGAAGCCGTTCTTCGTCTGGTTCAACGCCACCCGCATGCATGTCTTCACACACCTGAAGGCCGAGAGTAACGGCAAGACCGGCAAGGGCCTGCACGCCGACGGCATGGCCGAGCATGACGGGCACGTGGGGCAGCTGCTGAAACAGCTGGACGATCTAGGCATTACGGACAACACCATCGTCCTCTACACCACTGACAACGGCGCCGAACTCGCCCTGTGGCCGGACGGCGCCATGACGCCGTTCCATGGCGAGAAGGGGACCACGTGGGAGGGCGGCATGCGCATTCCCATGATGGTGCGCTGGCCCGGCGTGGTGAAGCCGGGCACGACGATCAACGACATCGTGACGCTGATGGACTGGATGCCGACCTTTGCGACTGCGGCCGGCATTCCGAACCTGAAGGAGACCATGAAGACGGGTTTCACCTCGGGGACAAAGACCTTCAAGGTGCATCTGGATGGCTACGACCTGACATCGCTGCTCAAGGGTGATGCCAAGACCCCGCCGCGAGACGCCATGTATTATTTCGATCAGGGCGGCAATCTGAATGCCATCCGCTGGAATGACTGGAAGCTCAGTTTTGCGGTCGCCAGCGAGGGCAATATCGCGACGGCTTTGCGCGAGACGCCGAGCTGGGCTGTCATCGCCAATCTGCGAATGGACCCATACGAACGCGGGATGAAGGAAGGGGGCGGGGCCATCGAGTTCCTGGCCCGGAACATGTGGCTGCTTGTGCCCATACAGGGGAAGATCAAGGAGTTCTTCGCCGACTTCGATCAGTTCCCCTATCAGGAGGGAAGTACGCTCAACGCGGGCGGCATCAACTATGGGATGCTCCGCCAGCAGGCGGCGTTGAAGCGCATACAGGACATCGAGCGTCTGACGCCCGCACGATGAAGCGAAACCGGCGGGGGCGCCGACAGGTGCCCCTGCCCACCCGGCTCAACCCCCTGAT
This sequence comes from Azorhizobium oxalatiphilum, assembly GCF_014635325.1. Taxonomy (GTDB): domain Bacteria; phylum Pseudomonadota; class Alphaproteobacteria; order Rhizobiales; family Xanthobacteraceae; genus Azorhizobium; species Azorhizobium oxalatiphilum. Next base: position 98,892 of record NZ_BMCT01000002.1, read on the forward strand.
CTCTGACACGTGTACGGAAGACGTGATCTCAGATCTCGCATGCCGATGTGGTCGATGAACTTGTCGATGTCTTTCAGGACGTGCTCTGCCGGGATCTGGCGCAGTGTGCGTCGTGCCACATTAGGCGGATCTGCCGGTAGCATTTCGGGCTCACCTGGCGCCATGATGCCGTGCGGATAAGACAAAAAGGGGGAAACAAAAAATGGCGCATCGCATCTATGTTTTGAATGGGCCCAATCTCAACCTGCTGGGCCAGCGCGAGCCTGCCATCTACGGGTCCACGACCCTGAAGGAGATTGCCGACAGCTGTACGGAGCGGGCGCATGCGCTCGGGTTCGAGGTCGATTTCCGGCAGACGAATTTCGAGGGCGAACTGGTCGAGAGCGTGCATGAGGCGCGGGAGAATGGCGCCGGCATCATCATTAATCCCGCAGGCTATACCTTCACCTCGGTGGCCCTGATGGATGCGTTGAAGATGTTCGACGGGCCGAAGATCGAGCTGCACATCTCCAACGTCCATGCACGCGAGAGCATCTACCACAAGTCGCTGGTTTCGCCGGTGGCCACTGGCATCCTCATCGGCTTCGGTGCCAATGGCTACCTGCTGGCGCTGGAGGCCATGGCAGCTCTGCTCGCCAAGGGCTGAGGCCCGGCGCCGGGAGCGGGGAGCTCAGCGCCGGAGCATGGCGAGAATGGTCTCCACCACCGTCTGCCGGCGCCGCGCCAACACCTCCGGCGCGCCCATGTCGTGATCGAACACCTGCCGGATCGTGGCACGGTTCGACACGTTGTAGAAGCTCAGCGCGCTGGTGGTCAGGTGGATGTCGAGCGGCGAGAGGCCGGGCCGGAACAGACGCTGGGCAACGCCGCGCTCATAAATGTCCCGGATCACGCCGATGATGGACAGGTTCAACTCGGCAATCTTGGCCGAGCTGGAGAGATGACGGGCGTGGTGGATGTTCTCGATCATCACCATCCGTACGAAATCCGGATTTTCGGCGTGATAGTCGAAGGTGAAGCCGGCCAGTTTCGCCATCGCCTCGCGGGGGGGCAGCGCCGAGAGATCGAGGCCGCGCTCGAAGCTGCGAATGCGCTCGTACATGGCCTCCAGCACGGCGCGATAGAGCCCCTCCTTGTCCCCGAAATAATAATAGATCATCCGCTTGCTGGTGGCGGTCTTGGCGGCGATCTCGTCCACCCGCGCGCCCCTGAGCCCATGCTCGACGAACTCGATGCGGGCGGCTTCAAGGATGTTGCGGCGCACACCTTCCGGGTCCTGTGTCCAGGACTGCGTCTTGCGTTCGGGCCGCGTTGAAATCTCGGTCTTGTCCATCACATCCGTCGCCGCCGACCGTTACGCTCACTGGGTTTGCGAACCAAATGTACTGCGTGGTCCATTTGGCTTGACCAAATGAACCATCTGGTACATTTCAATGGTAGCAGAAAATTTGCGCAAGCCGGGTGTCCGGTGCGCTCTCGATCCCAGGCGCTCGCAGAAGCGCCGGCATAAACCGCAACGGACCGGCTCCTAGAAGGCCGGCCGTCGAGGAAACGCCATGAACTACGTGCTGGATTTCACGCCGGTCATCGATGGGCTTCCGGACCTGCTCGCCGGATGCCTCGGCACCTTTCTGCTCGCCCTTGGGGGCATGCTGCTGGCGATCATCATCGGCATCGGCGGAGTGGTGCTGCGGGATTCGCGTTTCCCCGCCTGCCGCTGGGCGGTGAAGGCCTTCGTGGAGCTGATCCGCAACACACCGTTTCTGGTGCAGATCTTCTTCATCTATTTCGCCTTGCCGCTCGCCGGCCTGCGCCTCGATCCGACTCCCACCGCCATCATCGCGCTGGGCATCAATGGGGGGGCGTATGCCATCGAGATCATCCGGGGCGGCGTACAGTCCATCAGCAAGGGACAGATCGAGGCCGGCCTCGCCCTCGGCCTGCACAGGGCGCTCGTGTTCCGGCTGATCGTGCTGAAGCCTGCGCTGCGGGCGGTCTTTCCCTCTCTCGCCAGCCAGTTCGTGATGCTGACGCTCACCACCAGCGTCGCCTCGGCGATCTCCGCCTATGAACTCACCTCGGTGGCGCAGCGGATCGAGTCCGAGACCTTCCGCAGCTTCGAGGTCTTCGGCACCATCACTTTGATGTATCTCGTCATCTCGTGGATGATGATGGCCTTCTTCTCGCTGATCTCCGCCCGCTATTTCAGCTATCCGGTAAAGTGAGGAGGGCGGAATGAATCTCGGTGAATTCCTCTTCCTCCTCTCGGGTCTGAAATGGACCGTGGCGCTCTCGGCCATCGCCTTCGTGTTCGGGTGTGCCGGGGGCCTTGCCATCGCACTGATGCGCACGTCCGGCATCGTGCCGCTGGAGCGCGCGACGGCGGGCTACATCGCTCTCTTTCAGGGCACGCCCCTGCTGATGCAGCTGTTCGTGGTCTATTACGGGCTGGCACTGCTCGGCCTGCATCTGAACGCCTGGGTCGCCGTCTCGCTCGGCTTCACCCTGCATGCCAGCGCGTATCTGGGCGAGATCTGGCGCGGCGCCATCCAGGCGGTGCCGCGCGGCCAGACGGAGGCCTCCAGCGCGCTGAGCCTGAAATATGTGTCCCGCATGAAGGATGTGGTGCTGCCGCAGGCGTTGCGCATCTCCCTGCCGGCGACCATCGGCTTTCTTGTGCAGCTGATCAAAGGCACCTCGCTTGCCTCCATCGTCGGCTTCACCGAACTGGCACGGGCCGGAAACATGGTCTCCAACCAGATCTTCAAGCCGCTGCTCGTGTTCGGAGTGGTCGGCATTCTCTACTTCCTGATGTGCTGGCCGCTGTCGCTTTACGGCGCGCATCTCGAACGCCGCCTCGCTGCTGCCGAGCGCTGAGGGCGGGCCAGGAACCAACGGGAACACCGGACAGGAACGGACAGAAAGACCGCAAAACAAAAACCTCGAAGGGAGAAAACAGATGAACCGCTTTGCGCCAAATCGTCGTTTCGTCGTCGCTGCGCTCGCCACAGCGCTCGCTTTTCCCATATTCGCGCCTGGGCCCGCCGCCGCCATCACGCCCGCGGAGATCAAGGCCCGCGGCAAGCTGATCGTCGGCATCCAGGGCGATAACGCCCCCTGGGGCTTCGTCACCAGTGAAGGCAAGCAGGATGGCATCGACGCCGACATCGCCCGCCTCTATGGACAGGAGCTGGGCGTGCCGGTGGAGTTCATGCCGCTGGAGGTGAACAACCGCATTCCGGCGCTGACGGCGGGCCGGGTGGACGTGCTCTTCGCCACCATGGCCATGCTGCCGGAACGGGCCAAGGCCGTGCAGTTCAGCAAGCCCTATGTGGCGAACGCCATCGTGCTGATCGGCCCCAAGGCCGATGAGATCAAGAGCCCGGCCGACATGGGCAAATACACCATCGGCGTCGCCAAGGGCGCGGCGCAGGATACGCAGGTGACGAAGAACGCCCCCTCCGGCACCACCATCCGCCGCTATGACGGCGATGCGGCCAGCATTCAGGCGCTCGTGTCCGGGCAGGTGCAGGCGCTGGGCGGCAACATCTTCTATCTGCAGCGTATCGATCAGGCCAAGCCCGGCGTGTTCGAGAACAAGCTGGAATTCCAGAAGCTCTACAACGGCGCCTGTACACGCCTCGGCGAGAAGGAATTCAACGCCTCCATCAACGCCTTCATCGACAAGATCAAGGCCAATGGCGAGCTGCAGAAGATCTACGACAAGTGGATGAAGGTGCCGGTGCCGCAGTTCCCGGACAGCATCGAGGGCGTGCCCTTCACCGCCGGATGATCAGCGGCTCGCTGGTCACAGCACGAGGAGAACTGGCCATGACGAGGCATGACACCGCCATGAGCGGAACCGCCGCGGAAGCCATGATCGTCATGGCCGAGGTCGAGAAGTGGTATGGCAGCTTTCAGGCCCTGTCCGGTATCAACCTGTCGGTCCGCCGGGGCGAGAAGATCGTCCTGTGCGGGCCGTCCGGGTCCGGCAAGTCCACGCTCATCCGCTGCATCAACCATCTGGAAGCCTATCAGAAGGGCGAGATCCGGGTCGGCGGCACGCTGCTGGGCGATGACGGCCGTACCATCGACGCTGTGCGCCGCGAGGTGGGCATGGTGTTCCAGCACTTCAACCTGTTCCCGCACATGAGCGTGCTGCGGAACTGCATGCTGGCGCCCATGCGGGCGCTTGGCATCGGCCGCAAGGAGGCCGAGGCGACGGCGCGCGATCTGCTGGCGCGGGTCAAGATCATCGAGCAGGCGGATAAATACCCCGCCCAGCTGTCCGGCGGCCAGCAGCAGCGCGTCGCTATCGCCAGGGCGCTGTGCATGCGCCCGAGCGTGATGCTGTTCGACGAGCCCACATCCGCCCTTGATCCGGAGATGGTCAAGGAGGTGCTGGACACCATGGTCGCGCTCGCGGAGGAGGGCATGACCATGATCTGCGTGACGCATGAAATGGGCTTCGCGCGGCAGGTGGCGGATCGGGTCATCTTCATGGCCGAGGGCAGCATCGTCGAGGAGGCGCCGCCCGATATCTTCTTCACCCAGCCGCGCCATGCGCGCACGCGCAAATTTCTCGGCGAGATCCTGCGGTCCCATTAAGGGCGCGGAAGGCGGCATATCCGGGCAGGAGCGGGGACCCTGCCCGTCGAGCGGATCGGGACACGGCATGATCACGGGAACAACACGGCTTATCGGCCACATCGGCTTTCCGACCGAAAGCTTCAAGTCGCCGATGATCTACAACCCCTATTTCGAACGCGAGGGCATCGACGCCGTGGTGGTGCCGCTGGGGTGCCGCAGCGCAGACTATCCGGCCTTCCTCAAGCTGTTCTTCGGCCTGACCAATGTGCTGGGCACCCTGATCACCATGCCGCACAAGGTGGCCACCCTTGCGCTGGTGGACGAGGTCTCGCCCACCGCCGCCATCGCTGGGGCCTGCAATGCGGTGCGGCGTGACGGGGACGGCCGGCTGATCGGCGACATGTTCGACGGGGAAGGGTTCGTGCGCGGCCTTCGTCGCAAGGGGCGCGCCATTGCCGGCGCGCGGGCGCTTGTGGTCGGTGCTGGCGGGGTCGGGTCGGCCATTGCCGCTTCGCTCGCGAAGGCCGGTGTGGCGGAACTCGGCCTGTTCGATCATCAGGGAGGGATCGCCGAGGCGCTGGGCGGGCGCCTCTCCCGCCATTATCCCGGCCTGCATGTGGCGATGGGAACGGATGATCCCGCAGGCTTCGACATCGTCGTCAATGCCACGCCGCTCGGCATGCGTGCAGGCGATCCGCTTCCTGTGGACGTGGCCCGCATCGCGCCTTCCGCCTTCGTGGGCGAGGTGGTGATGACGCATGAGGTCACTCCCTTCCTGGCCGCCGTCCGCGCGCGCGGATGCGCGTTCCAGGTGGGCACCGACATGCTGTTCGAGCAGATACCCGCCTATCTCGAGTTCTTCGGCCTGCCGTCCACCACAGCGGACGAACTGCGCACCAGTGCGCGGCTCGTGTGAAAGGAGCGTGCCATGATCCCCTCCATTGCCACCGTGTGCGTTGCCGGAACTCTCGTGGAAAAGCTGGAGGCCATCGCGGCGGCGGGCTTCCCCATGGTCGAAATATTCGAGAACGACCTGATCGCCTTTCCCGGCTCGCCCGCCGAGGTGCGGCGGATCTGTGCCGATCTTGGCCTCGCCATCATCACCTGCCAGCCGTTCCGCGATTTCGAGGGCATGCCGGAGGCGCGGCGGCAGCGTACTTTCGATAGGGCCGAGCGTAAGTTCGACCTGTTGCAGGAGCTGGGCAGCGACCTGCTGTTCGTCTGCTCGAATGTCTCCCCTGAAGCGCTGGGTGGCATGGATCGCCAGGTGCAGGATTTCGTGGAGCTGGGCGAGCGGGCGGCGCAGCGGGGCCTGCGTGTGGGCTATGAGGCGCTCTCCTGGGGGCGCCATGTCTTCGATTATCGCGATGCCTGGGAGATCGTGCGCCGCGCGGACCGCCCCAATGTGGGCGTCGTTCTGGACAGCTTCCACATCCTCGCGCGGGGGCTGGAGCTGGCCTCCATGGGGCGCATTCCGCGCGAGAAGATCGCCATGGTGCAGATGGCGGATGCTCCGCTGCTGCAACTGGATCCCCTCTCGTGGAGCCGGCACTGGCGCTGCCTGCCGGGGCAGGGCGATCTCGATCTGTCCGGCTTCATGGATGCCCTCGTGAGCACCGGTTATGACGGCGTGCTGTCGCTGGAGATCTTCAACGACCGCTTCCGCGCCGGCTCGGCGCGCTCGGTGGCGCTGGATGGCCATCGCTCGCTGATCTGGCTGCTGGACGAGACCGCGCGACGGCACCGCCGTCCGGTGCCGGGCGCGGTGCCGATGCCGCCGCCGGGGCCGGTGGAGGCGGTGGAGTTCATCGAGTTCGCCGTCTCGGAGACCGCGCGCCCCAGCCTGGAGCATCTGCTGGCCGCCCTCGGCTTTGCCCAGGCCGGGCGGCATCGCTCGAAGGACGTGACGCTCTGGAGCCAAGGCGACATCCGCATCGTGCTCAACAGCGATGCGGAGGGCTTTGCGCACAGCTATCAGATCACCCACGGCACGTCGGTCTGCGCGCTGGCCTTGCGGGTGCCCGATGCGCGGGCGGCGATCGAGCGCACCCGCGCGCTGCGCGACGTGCCCTATGCGGGCGCCATCGGGCCGGGCGAACTCGATATTCCAGCGGTGCGCGGGGTGGGCGGCAGTCTGGTGTATTTCCTCGACCGGGCCTCGGCGCTGGGGCGCTGGTCGCTGGTGGATTTCGAGCCCTCGCTCAACGCCGTGCAGGGCGTGGGGCTGCTGCACGTCGATCACGTCGCCCAGACCATGCAGTATGAGGAAATGCTGACGTGGCTCCTGTTCTATTCTTCGCTGTTCGACACCCGCAAGACGCCGAGCCAGGCGGTGATGGACCCCGGCGGGGTGGTCCAGAGTCAGGTGGTGGAGAGCGGCCTCGACAGCACGGCCGGGCAGGGGCTCAGGCTGATCCTGAACGGCTCGCAGAGCCATCGCACCCTGTCCGCACGCTTTATCCATGAGGCGTTCGGTTCCGGTGTCCAGCACGTGGCCTTCGCCGCGTCCGACATCGTGGCCACCGTGGGTCGTCTGCGCGCCGCTGGCGTGCCCCTGCTGACGATCCCGGAAAATTACTACGACGACCTTGAGGCGCGCACCGATTTGCCGCCGGAGGAGATCGCGCGGATGCGCGCGCTGGGCATCCTCTATGACCGGGATGGTGCCGGCGAGTTCCGGCAGGCCTATACCGTGCCGCTGGAAGGCGGGCTGTTCTTCGAGATCGTCCAGCGCGACGGCTATGAGGGCTATGGCGCGGCGAATGCCGGCATCCGGCTGGCGGCGCAGGCGCGCTTGCAGCAGATGGAGGCTGCGCCCTTCGAGTGAAGGGGCGCGCCCTGCTGTTGCTAGGCCGGACCCAGCCGCCGGATGTTGCCGAGCAGTTCCTCGGCGAGACGTAGCGCGCCGCCGCAGGCAAGGACCATCTGCGGCAGCACGAGCCATTCCACCGTCCATGCAGCGCCCGAGCGCTCCTGCTCGTGGACCATGGCCTGTTGCAGTGTCCCCGTCGCGCCGGCGGTGAAGCGGGCCAGTGCCACCAGCATTTCGGCGGCCACCGGATTCTGTTTGTGCGGCATGGCGGAAGAGCCGCCACCGCCGGAGAGCGCGATCTCCTCTCCCATCTGGGCCATCAGCGCCACATCCTGCCCGAGCTTGCCGAGGCTGCCGGTGATGAGTGCCATCGCGTGGCCGATATCCATGATGAGCGTGCGATCGGTATGCCATTGGGCGAGATCGGCTAGGCCGAGAAGGTCCGCCAGCGTCCCCCGTACGGTCGGTCCGTGATGTCCAAGGGCTGCCAACGTGCCCGTAGCGCCGCCAAACTGCACCGGCAGTCGCAGGGCCGCCAACCGGGCAGCGTGGGACGCCAACGGCGCGCGCCACGCACCGAGGCGGTCGGCGACGGTGATGGGCGTGGCCGCCTGCATGCGCGTGCGCCCCATGAGAGGCCGCGTGCCGAACGCGGTGTTCAGCGCGTCGAGACGGTCCGTGATCCGGCCGAGGCGCTGCTGCATCAGCACGAGGATGGGCTTGAGGCGGAGCATCAGCGCGGTATCGATCACATCCTGGCTGGTGGCCCCCAGATGGACGTGAGACGCATGGGCGGCTCCGACCGCCTGCCGCAGCTGACGCACCAATTCCGGCACCACTACGCCATCACGCGAAGTCGCCGCCGCAAGCGCGGCCATGTCGGGCGTGAAAGCAGAGCAGACGCGCCGGATCCCGGACGCTGACGCCTCTGGCACGAGGCCATGGCGCGCCTGCGCTTCGGCGAGCGCGACCTCGAAGGCGAGCATGGCCGCGATCTCCCGCGCTGGCGACAGGGCGTCGCGCGTTTCCGCGTCGCCGAGCAGGCCGGAGAGCCAGGGGTGGTCGAATGCGGTAGTGCCCATGTCTCTGCTCGATCATCCCGCTTCCGGTGTGTCTCCTTCTCAGATGTCGAAGAAGACGGTTTCCTGCGGCCCCTGGAGATGGATGTCGAACACATAATGCGGGGCGGTGCCGGTGGCGATCAGGGTCGACACCCGATCCCTGTGCTCGATGCGGGCCAGCACGGGGTCGGCGGCATTGGCCTGTGCCTCGTCCGGAAAATAAAGGCGCGTATGCAGCCCGATGTTGATGCCGCGCGCTACGATCCATAGCGTGACGTGCGGTGCCATCGGGCGACCGTCAGGATAGGGCACCCGACCGGGCTTGATGGTCTCGAAGCGGAATTCGCCCGTTACGGCGTCCGCGGGGCCGCGGCCCCAGCCGGCAAAGTGCGGGTCGGCGCTGCCGCGGGTCTCGCTGGGGCTGTTGTAGAGCCCGGCCGCGTCCGCCTGCCAGATCTCGACAACGGCGTCCTTCAGCGGCGCACCGGCTCCGTCGAACACCCTGCCGGTGATGACGATGCGCTCCCCCTGCGTGCGTTCGTTCACCAGGGCGGTGCCAAGATCCTGCGGGTAGACACCGGTGATATCGCAGAAGTTCGGGGTCAGGCCGATATGCACATACGGGCCTGCGGTCTGGGAGGGGGTTTCCTTCAGATAGCCGAGGGACTGGGCCATCAGTTGCCCTCCCTGCGGTTCTCGAACAGGGTCGAGCGCCGGCCGCGCAGCACGATGTCGAACTTGTAGGCGCGGCTGTCCATGGGCACCGTATTGCCCCAGTCCATGGGCGCGATCAGCTGCTCGATGGCGGAGCGGTCGGGGATCGCGTTCACGATCGGGCATTTCCAGATCATGGGGTCGCCCTCGAAATACATCTGGGTGATCAGGCGCTGCACGAAGCCGTGGCCGAAGATGGAGAAATGGATGTGGGCCGGGCGCCAGTCATTCACACCGTTCGGCCAGGGATAGGCGCCGGGCCGAATGGTGCGGAAGGCATAGGCGCCGTCCGCATCGGTGATGGTGCGTCCGCAGCCACCGAAATTGGGGTCGATGGCGGCCAGATAGGTTTCCTTCTTGTGCCGGTAGCGCCCTCCCGCATTGGCCTGCCAGAACTCCACCAGCACGTTGGGTACCGCGCGCCCGCGCTCGTCCAGCACCCGGCCATGGACGATGATGCGTTCGCCGATGGCGCTCTCGCCGGGGCGAGCGAAATTATGGATGAGGTCGTTGTCCAGCTCGCCGATCATGGCATGACCGAACACCGGGCCGGTGATTTCGCTGAGCGTGCTGCCCAGCGAGAGCAGAGCCCGCTGCGGCGAACGCAGGACAGAGGTCTTGTAGCCGGGGGTGTAGGCCGGCGGATGCCAGCTCCGGTCGCGGGCGAAGAAGGGGCCGGTTTCGGGCTGGCTGTTGGATTTATCGAACATCCTGTTCCTCCCCGCCGAACGCGGCATCGGCGTCCAGCTGATCAAACGTCTTCTTCGCAATCTTGATCGCGTGATTGGCGGCGGGAACGCCCGCATAGATGGCCACATGCAGGAGAGCCTCGCGCACGTCCTCGCGCGTTGCGCCGGTGTTGACCGTGGCGCGGATGTGCATGGCCACTTCCTCGTCCTGGCCGAGGGCCGCCAGCAGGGCGATGGTGACGATGGAGCGTTCGCGAGGGGTGAAGTCCGGGCGGGACCACACGTGCCCCCAGGCGGCCTCGGTGATCAGCTCCTGAAAGGGGGCATCGAAGGGCGTGGTCAGTGCTTGCGCCCTGTCCACATGTGCGCCGCCGAGCACGGCCCGGCGGGTGGCCATGCCTTGCGCGTGACGCACCGAAAGCGGCTTGGCGTCAGACATAAGAAGAGCCCTCCGTGAGTGCGGCGAGGAAAGCGCGGATGTGGGAGGCGAGGGCGGCGGGCTGTTCGATGCAGGGGAGATGACCGCAGTCCGCGATGACGGCGAACCCGGCCTCCGGGATGAGGTTGGCGAGGCTCCGCACCACGTCGGGCGGGGTCGCTCCGTCCCGGTCGCCCACGAGGCAGAGCGCGGGCACGGTGATCGCGCGGGCCGCCTGCGTGTAATCCGCGTCGCGGATCGCCGCGCATGTGGCGGCGTAGCCCTGCGGTGACTGGCGGGCCAGCATGTTGCGGTAGCCCGCATAGTCCGCATTCTCCGCCACCCGGTAGGCCGGCGTGAACCAGCGCTCCATCACCGGATCGAGCAGCGGGGCGAGCCCTTCCGCGTCCACCGCCGCAATGCGCGCATCCCAGCTTTCGGCGGTGCCGATGCGGTGGGCGGTGTCGCAGAAGACTACCCCCGCCACGAGATCTGGGCGGCGCTGGTGGAGCGCCAGCGCGATCAGCCCGCCGACCGACAGGCCACAGAGGAGCACGCGGGCGATGCCCAGTGCGCCGAGAAGGCGTTCCAGATCGCCGGCATGGTCCTCGATGCTCTGGGGCAGTGCGCCGAGATCCGACAGGCCGTGCCCGCGCTTGTCATAGAGCAGGAAGGCCGCATGGGGCGCGAGTTCCTCTGCCACCGTCTCCCAGATGCGGAAGTCGGTGCCGAGGGAATTGATGGCTACCACAACCGGCTGGCGCGAGGCGTTCCCGCACAGGCGGTAATGGATTGCGACCTCCCCGACGCGCATGAAAGGCACCTGCGCCACCTCCACCTTTTCTGCCATTTTGAACAGCGCGTTCGGTGAGGAAAAATGATATTTAGGGCCTCTGGAATAACCCCACGGTTATGGTTCCATGATCGACAGCCGCATCAAGGTGCGCCACCTCCAGACCTTTGTGGAGGTGGCCCGGCAGAAGAGCGTGATGCGGGCCGCGGCCCTGCTGAACGTGAGCCAGCCCGCAGTGACCAAGACCATCCGCGAGCTGGAGGAGATCCTCGGCATTGCGGTGATCGAGCGCGACGGGCGCGGCGTGCGCCTTACCCGACATGGGGAGGTGTTCCTCAAATATGCCGCGAGCGCCATTGCGACCATCCGGCAGGGGCTGGATTCCGTCTCGCAGGACGGGCAGGGCACGGTTGCGCCGGTGCGTGTCGGGGCTCTGCCCACGGTGTCCTCACGCATCATGCCGCGTGCCATGGAACTGTTCTTCAGGGCGGAAACCTGGGGGCGGGTCCGCATCGTCACGGGCGAGAATACAGTCTTGCTCGACCAGTTGCGGGTGGGGCAGCTGGATGTCGTGGTTGGACGGCTGGCCGCGCCGGAGAAGATGGCGGGATTTTCGTTCGAGATGCTCTATTCCGAGCAGGTGGCATTTGTCGTGCGGGCGGGCCATCCGCTGCTGAAGGCCCGCGAGAAGCTGTTCGCCCGTCTCGGGGAGCATATCGTCCTGATGCCGACGCCTTCCTCCGTCATTCGGCCGCTCGTGGACAGCCTCCTGATCGCGCATGGGCTCGCAAATTTGCCCCACCAGATCGAGACGGTGTCGGACTCCTTCGGTCGTGATTTCCTGCGCCGCACCGATGCAGTGTGGATCATCTCACGCGGTGTCGTGGCGCATGATCTCGCAGATGGCTGGCTCCTGGAGCTTCCCATAGATACCCGAGAGACAAGAGGAGCCGTGGGATTGACCGTGCGTGCGGATGCGGAGCGTTCGGCGTTGCTGGCTCTGGTGATGCAAACCATTCGCGAAGCGGCGCGGGAGGCGTCCGATTGCCATAGCGTCATCGTCCGGAGGCCATGAAGGCCACTAACCGGAGGATGCCTTTTGAAGGCGTGGCGCATCGGTTCGTCGGCCTCGACCTCCATCGCTCACGGAAACTCGACGACGGGTGGGCTGCGGCGGTGTCTCGGAAGGATGAGGGGCGTGCTTCGATGTCGCCCAGGCATGTCCTTAAGGGCGCTGGGCTTCTGACTGATGGACTATATCACAATGGACATCTTGACTTTAAATATTTGCAATGTCGGGGCGTGACAATGGGCGACGCTTTTATTATCGTCCTGTAGACAGGGTCGATGCATAGATCTAGGGTTTTGCGTTGCATTTATCTCCGCGGGAGGTGATGAAATCGCGAATGCTAGCCATATTTAATAGCGCTTACGCTGTCTGGCTGCGGTGATCCGCTGGCGAAGCCTGTGAGGACCTGATCCCCGTTTTTACGGCCAGTCAGAGCTGGCATGTCCAGTTCCGGATGGCCCGAACGCCTGCTTCACGGGACCCCCTTCGCAGGGACAGGCCAGTAAATAGCGCAATACAGCCATCGTAGAAGGGCATCGTAGAAGGGATCTGCGAACGATCGCTATCGAAAACTGGTAGCCTCTGGCGTTCCGCTGCGATGCGCCGAAAAGAACGTGCTCGCACCGTCTCCGCTTTGGACTGCAGAATACCCAGTAACGACATTTGACGAAATCTGGCATCGGGGGATTGCGGATGACGTTTCTTGCCGAGTTCGACGCAGCGGCTGGCAATCCGCCGGCGCAGGTCGGTGTCGTCATCAAGTGGCTGCGCTCCAATTGGCCGGCGATGTATGCCGAACTGCGCGCTGATCGGCCCATCCTTCCGACCGCGGCATTCACCATGGTCACGCGGGCAACCGACGTCCTCGCCGTGCTGGCGCAGCCCAGTTTATACTCGGTGCGCGGCAACCAGCGGGCGATGGACCCGGCGGTCGGGCCGTTCATGCTCGCCCGCGACGAGACCGAGATCAACTGGGAAGAAAAGGGTCTGATGCGCGCGCTGCTGCGCTGGGACGATCTTCCCCGGGTTCGGGCGCTGGCCGGCCATGTGAGCGCGGCAGCAATCGCCAACGCCGTTGGGAAAGCAGGCGCAACGGGACCGCGTCTCGATGTCGTGCCGACGATCGCACGCGCGGTGCCGCTTGCGATCGTCCAGCACATTTTCGGGTTCGCTGCGCCGAGCGACGACTTGCTGCGCTGGTCCTTTGCGACCCAGCACGGCATGTTTCGCAATTCTCCCTTCAGTGCCGATGTACTGGCGAGCTGCCACAAGGCCGGCGAAGAGATGCGGGCGTGGCTGAAGCCCTTCCTCGCCGCAAAACGGGCGTACGCGCCGTCAGGCGGCATGGATGCAGTGAGCCGGCTCATCGATATCAGCCAAGCGCCCGCAGCAGGGATTTCACCCGAACGTGTGCTCAGCAATGTCTGCGGATTGCTGGTCGGCGCGATCGAGACGAGTTCGCAGGCGATCGTGCAGATCATCGACCAGTTCCTGGAACATGCCGATTGGCGCGAGGCAGCGCTCGCCGCCGACGCAGCGGGCAACATCGCTGCTTTCGACGCATACGTATTTGAGGCGCTTCGCTTCAATCCCATCACCACGATCCAGTTCCGCTTCGTGGAGCAGGACCGTGTGCTGGGCGAAGGAACCACCTATGCGACGCCGGTCAAGGCTGGGACCGTGCTCGCGGTCTGCACTGGATCGGCGATGTTCGATGCCGCGCTCATGCCCGACCCCGATCGCTTCGATGCCACCAGGCCAGCGAACGCCTATCTGCACTTCGGCGTGGGCCATCATGAGTGTCTCGGTCGCTACGTCGGACAGGTGTCGATCCCCGAAGCGGTGCGTCAGCTCCTGCGGCAGCCGGGCCTGGCCCGTGCAGCCCATCCCGCCGGTGCGATCGACTTTGCGGGCGGCCCTTTCCCCGAGCATCTCGTCGTGACCTGGAGCGGCGGGGCGACTGCGGCGAAACACTGCATGGTCACTCGCACCGACACAACGGAGTCCGCCGCTTGACCGGGCAAGCCAAGCGCAGCAAGCGCCGTGACAAATTCGTCCCCCGGCTGCGGGTCTTCGTCCTCCAGAATTTTGCGCCTTTCTGGCGCGTCGTCGAGCGTATTCCGCTGCTCGCGCGGCTGGTCAACGGGCTCATCATCAATACTGCCTGCAACGCATCGGCGTTCCGACCGCATGTCATGAGCACGCTCTGCGACTATACGTCGTGGACCTCGCTCACCGATCGCACCTATCTTGGCCGGGCCGTGCCTCCGCTGCCCGCCGCGGCGACGAACTGTCCTTCGATCGAGGACACGACCGCGCTTTTCGTGCCACAAGGGCCACAGCAGCAGTGCCCCAAGTCGACACTGCTCTTCCCGATATTCGCCCAGTATCTGACTGACGGCTTCCTGCGGACCAGCGCGACCGATCGCACCAGGACGACATCCAATCACGACATCGACCTCTCGCCGCTCTACGGACGAACCTTCGCGCAGACTGCAGCGCTCAGAGCGAAGCCTGAACAGGTCGAGGGTCGAAAGGGGCGCCTCAAGTCGCAGCTGATCAACGGGGAGGAGTTTCCGCCCGAGCTTTACCAGCTTGGCACGAGCACCCTTTCACCCGATTTTGTTGACGATCACGGTCTGTCCCTGCTCGACAAGCCGCTTGGCATGGGCGCCGATCCGCCCTGGGCGAATGGCGAGCACTCGAGACGTAGGCTCTTCGCGGTCGGCGGCGACCGCGTGAACTCGACCGCGCTGGTCACGATGCTGAACACGTTATTCCTGCGCGAGCACAATCGGCTGGCGGGCGAGATCGAGGCGCGCAATGCGGGGTGGGACGACACCCGTGTGTTCGAGACGGCGCGCAATATCGTCATCGTACTGTTCATCAAGATCGTGATCGAGGAGTACATCAACCACATCTCATCGGCCTGCTTCAAACTCCGCGCTGATCCGCAGGTGGCCTGGCGCGCGCCGTGGAACAGACCGAACTGGATGACCGTCGAATTCGCGCTGCTCTACCGCTGGCACTCTCTGGTGCCGGAAACGATGATCTGGGACGGCGCGCAGATCGAGACAGCCGCGATCCTGCTGGATAACAGCAAGCTGGTCGAGGCGGGTCTTGCCAAGGCGTTTCAATGGGCGGGCAAAACACCGGCTGCGCGGCTCGGTCTCCACAACACGGCAATTTTCCTCGAGCATCAACTCACGGTGGAGTCGCTCGCCATCAAGCAGAATCGCGACCGTCATCTTCCCGGTTACAATGTCTACCGCAAGGCGATGGGCATGAACCCGGTCGACGACTTCGATTGCATGACCGGCGACCGCTCGCGCCAGAAAGAGCTTCTTGCGCTCTACAAGTCGCCCGACGCGGTCGATTTCTATGTCGGCCTGTTTGCCGAGGATCCCGGCCTCAACACGCCGATGCCGCCGTTGCTGGGGGCCATGGTGGCGCTCGACGCTTTCTCGCAAGCGCTCAACAACCCCCTGTTGTCGAAGCAGGTTTATTGCAAGGAGACCTTCACCGCTTATGGCATGGAGGTCATCGAGGGGACTGCGACCCTATGGGATGTCCTTTCGCGGAACATCGGCCCGAATCCGCCGGCGGATCTGCGCGCCGAGCACGTCCGCATGACACGGCCTGACTGGCGTCGGCGCTTCGGCAGTTTCTAGAGCATGTACGGCTTTGATGGCTTCGCAATCCAAGACGAAAGACCTTCTCTATCAATGAGTTGGAGTACCGGCAGCAACGACAATGGATCAACGATGGCGCCTCCGATGGTTGACCGGTTTGGCGAAGGGAGAGGAAGCGATGCGCAAATTCATATTGGCCGTGACGCTGTTGACCTTCACGGGTGCACCAGCCGGCGCCGAGACGATCACCGATCCTGACGCGATCGCTGCACGCCTCAAATTCTGGGCCACCGATCCTGGCGACCCCGTCTATTATGGCGAGGTCCGAACCGTGAATGCAGCGACCAAGCGGATCGGCGGACACTATCAGTGCCTCGCGCTGGCCTTCATCAAGTATGAGGGCGGAGTCTTTCACTACGCGCACAAGATGTGGAGCAAGTCGCCCGACGGCTCCTGCCATTACGATGATGTCACCAAGGTCAAGGTCGGCAATCACGGCGCTTGCGTAAAGGACAGCGAGGCTGGTTTTGGCAACGCCACCGGAACCGCGCGCATGACCAAAGCGAATATCGATTTCGCGAACAGCCGGTTCAGGACCGTTGACACGAAACGCAAGCGCGTCGGCGAGACTGCCGCCTGCATTCCACCGAACGGGGCGACGGCCGGTCTTTATTCGATCAGCATCGTTGACGGGCGCCTGCGCGTCATCACCACCCGGCCGCTCGACTATGAAGTGAGCATCGAGGTGCAGGACGGGAAGAACCCGCCGACCGCCCGGGTCTTCTGAGCCCGGCCGCAGCCACTGTCACACGTGTCACATATGGCGCGAGAAGGGGGCCCAAGTTCTTCGGAAAAAACACAACGGCTTCCAACGGCCGGAACCAATGCGTGAGCCGTGTGCAGAGACCCACCGCCGGCCGCTAAGCTCCGGCGCCGTTTTCTTGGCAGATGGAGGATGCTTTGGAAGGTCCATCAAGCTAAATGCTTGAGATTGCTGGCGCGCCCTAGGGGAGTCGAACCCCTCTCTCCACCGTGAAAGGGTGGCGTCCTAACCGATAGACGAAGGGCGCTGCGGCGGCGTCCTTATAGGAGGACCATTCCAAGGCTGCAAGTGGCAGGGAAGACATTACCCCTCAAGCCTGTGGGTAGAGGCCGGAAACCATTGCGCCGCAAGGGTCCGCAACTCGCATCTCCAGTCGCTCTTCAGCAGGCAGGAGAGAGAATCTCCGGCCAAAGACATGGCGCAAGACATGGCGCATGCCGAAAGCCGGACATGCGAACCTCATGATGGCGGATAGGCGACGTGCACGACAGCCGCCGTCCATGGTCGAAATCCGCTGCGGGGATCAGGCCGCCTATGAGCTCGGGAGCAGGGGGACGAAAATCGAAAAGCGTCGGGGGCCGCATTGCGACCCCCGCGCTCACGTGGTCAGGCGCTGCGGCGAAGGCCGCTCACCACTTGCCGGTGTTCGGCATGGAGGACCAGGGCTCGGCCGGGGCCTTGGCCTCACCCTTCTGCAACAGCTCCACCGAGATGTTGTCAGGCGAACGGACGAAGGCCATGTAGCCGTCGCGCGGCGGGCGGTTGATGGTCACACCCGCCGCCTGAAGGCGCTCGCAGGTGGCATAGATGTCGTCCACCTCGAAGGCCAGATGGCCGAAGTTGCGGCCTTCGTCATAAGGCTCCGGATCCCAGTTATGGGTCAGTTCCACCTCGGCCACGCCCTCCTGACCGGGGGGCGCGAGGAAAATCAGAGTAAAGCGACCCGCCGGCACATCCTTGCGGCGGACCTCCTTCAGCCCCAGCTTGTTGCAGTAGAAGTCCAGCGAACGGTCGACGTCGGTGACGCGGACCATGGTGTGGAGGTAGCGCATGGCTGATCCTTGGCGGGGGAAGGGATATGCCGTTTCCGGCGGTGGCAAGGTATGACTTTTGAAGCCGATCTCAAGACCGCGCAGCAGGAATTGACTGCGCTGTTTGCGGAGGCACACCATGCGGTGGCCTTCACCGGCGCGGGCCTGTCCACGGAATGCGGCATCCCCGATTTCCGCTCGCCGGGCGGGCTGTGGAGCCAGAATAAGCCCATTCCCTTCCAGGATTTTCTGGCCCATCGGGCGGCGCGCAACGAGGCGTGGCGGCGCAAGTTCGCCATGGATACGGCTTTCTCCGGCGCGCTGCCGGGCAGGGGGCATGTGGCGCTCGCCCGGCTGCTGGAGGAGGGACGGCTCGCCGGCATCATCACCCAGAACATCGACGGGTTGCATCAGGCTTCGGGCGTGCCGGACGCGGCGCTGGTGGAGCTGCACGGCAACGGCACCTACGCCACCTGCCTCGATTGCGGCAGGCGCTACGAACTGGCCTGGGTGCGCGAGCGGTTCGAGGCGGCGGGAGGCGAGGCGCCCGATTGCCCGGCCTGCGGCGGGGCGGTGAAGAGCGCGACGATCTCCTTTGGCCAGGCCATGCCGGAGCAGGAGATGGCGCGGGCGGCTGCCCTGAGCGAGGATTGCGACCTCTTCATCGTGCTCGGCTCCTCGCTGGTGGTCTATCCCGCCGCCGGCTTCCCGCTGATAGCCCGGCGCAATGGCGCCCGGCTGGTCATCCTCAATCGTGAGCCCACGGATTTTGATCCGTTCGCGGAGTTCGTGGCGCGGGATGACATCGGCGACGTACTGGCTCCGTTCGCCTGCCCGGCGCTCTGATGGTAAAATCTCACGCGGCACTGCAACGAAAGGGTGTGCGCGCGGCTTTTAAGTTGCTATTCTCAAGGTTCCGTACTGTCCCCGATTGTGCGTCGATCAAGGTGGATCGTGTGTACCGGATCGGGCTTGTTGGGTCGGGGTTGCCATGGGGTCTGACACGCTGGGTCTCGGACCGCGACTGACCAATCCTTCGGAGGAGCCGGCGGAACAGCCGGTCGATCTGGTGGAAGTGGCAGGAGCCATCAAATGGTTCGATGCTGCGAAGGGGTACGGATTCATCGTACCCGATGGCGGCGGCCCTGACGTGCTGGTCCATGTGACCTGCCTGCGGCGGGACGGCTTCACCACGGCTCTGGAGGGGGCGCGCATCGTCTGCGAGGCGGTGAAGCGCACCAAGGGCATGCAGGCCTTCAGAGTGCTGTCGCTCGACCTGTCCACCGCCATCCAGCCCACGGCTCCGGTGACGCGCGCCCGCGTGTCGGTCTCGCCGTCCAGCGGTTTCGAGGCCGCGACGGTGAAGTGGTTCAACCGCCTGCGGGGGTTCGGCTTCCTCACCCAGGGCGAAGGCACGCCGGACATCTTCGTGCACATGGAGACCCTGCGGTTGCAGGGATTGACCGAACTGCGCCCGGGACAGAGCGTTCTGGTCCGGTTCGGCGATGGCCCGAAGGGGCTGATGGCCACCGAGGTCAAGGCGCCGGACACCCCCGCCGGAAAGCACTGAAGGCATGACGGGAAGTGCGTTCCGCACGTCCTGCGTCGTCGACGCGCCAGCTTCCCTGGGCGCGTTGGGTGGCAGGTTCACATCCATCCTGCGGCGTGCCGTCCGATAGAGTGCCCATGCCGCATCCCAAAGACCCTGACTGTGATCTATGCTACCTCAGAGGATGGTATGGGTTCGCTGTCGTGAGCCGTGGGACGCCGTCGATGCTGTCCCCGGCCCAGATACGCTTTTACCCTCTCACCCCAGAGCCATCCGGCCACCAGAGATCTCCATGACCGGCGCCTTCATTCGCTATTCCCGTTCCCTGTCCCCGATTCCGGCGCTGCGTCGCCTTGCGTTTCTGGCCCTGCTCACGGTCCTCGCGGCCGGCAGCCTCGGCCCCGCCGTGCAGGCTGCGGCGCTCGAGGCGGTCGAGATCGTCACCAAGAAGGGTGTGGTGGTCATCGAGGTCGAGGTCGCCCGCACCGACGAGCAGCGCGCCACCGGCCTCATGAACCGCAAGAGCCTGCCGGAGCGGCAGGGCATGCTGTTCGACTTCAAGGTCGATCAGCCGGTCGCCATGTGGATGAAGAACACCTACATCCCGCTGGACATGCTGTTCATCCGCGCCGACGGCAGCATTGCCCGCATCGAGGCGAACACCACCCCGTTTTCCGAGCGCACCATCTCGTCGGGAGAGCCCGTGCGGGCGGTGATCGAGATCGGCGGCGGCGAGGCACGCAAGCTGGGCGTGGCGCCGGGCGACAAGGTCAGCAACCAGCTGTTCGGGGGGCGCTGAGCCGGTCTCCCCCTTCCGACTCGCCTTGACGCCATGTCCTCACCTCCCACGATTTCCCGATTGTCCGGCCTCGCTTCAGCGGGGCGGCGTGGTGCTGGGCGGCGCAGGAAGATCACCCGGAGATCGCGGACCTTGGCCATTGGCGCGGTCTGGCTCGCGCTGGCGACGATCCTCTGTCTTGAGGGGTATCTGCTCTGGCAGGTGCGCACGGCGGCATGGCAGATGGCGGTGCGCACCGCCGAGAATGCGACGGCCACCCTGTCGGTGAGCATCGCGCGCAACCTGAACATCGTGGATCTCTCGCTGGCGGGCCTTCAGGAGACGGTCGAGCAGTTCGATCTCAGCGGGATGGAGCCGCGCCTGCGCAACAGCACGCTTTTCGACCGCGCGGCGAGCGCCGAGGACCTCGGCGCCATGCTGGTGCTCTCGGAGAATGGCGATGTGCTCTATGACAATGCGGGCTGGCCGCCGCGCGCCGGAAATTTCGCCGACAGGGATTATTTCCGGGTCCATGTGAATACGCAGCGTGGCCCCTATCTTGCCAAACCCTATGTGAGCCGCCTGCGGGAGGGCGATCACAGCGTGGCCATCAGCCGGCGGTGGTCTGATGCGGACGGACATTTCAAGGGGGTTCTGATCGGCGCCATCCGGCTGGCCTATTTCACCAACCTGCTTGGCCGCGTGAACCTCGGCCCGCGCGCCGTCCTCGGCATCGCGCGCGATGACGGAACAGTCCTGACGCGCGTGCCCTCCACCGATGGCACGTGGAATGTGGGGCTGGACCTCAGCCGGAGCGAGGTGATGCAGAAGGTGCTCTCCGGCGCACCGCAGCTCTTCAATGCCATGTCCAAGGTGGACGGCATCGAGCGAACCTATGTTTACGAGAAGATTGGCTCTTTCCCCCTCTATCTGGTGGTCGGCTTCTCCCATGCGGACGTGCTGGACAGCTGGATCACCGAGGCGGCCACCATCTTCGGGCTGGGCACGCTGGCCTGCTTCATCATCATCGCGCTCTTCCTGTCGCTTCAGCGGGTTCTGGACCGCCAGATGGATGTGGAGCGTGATCTGGAGCGCCTTGCGACCACGGATGTGCTCACGGGCCTCTCCAACCGCCGCTATTTCGACGAGGTTCTGCAGCGCGAATGGGACCGCTCCCGCCGCATGCTGGCGCCCTTGTCGCTGATGCTGATCGACGTGGATTACTTCAAGGCGGTGAACGACAAGCTGGGCCACGCGGCCGGCGATGCTGTGCTGCGCACCATCGCCAGTACGATCGCAGCCTCGCTGCTGCGGCCCGGTGACATGGTGGCGCGCTATGGCGGCGACGAATTTGCCGTGCTGCTGGCCAATACGGACCAGACGGGCGCGCTGACGGTGGCCAGCCGTATCCGGGAAGGTGTCGCCAGCCTGCAGGCTCAGGCTCTGAACGGGGGGACCATGGTCGCCGGCACGCTGGTGGCGGGCACGGTGAGTGTCGGCATCGGCACGGGGATCGTGGTGCCGGATTCCGTGTCGAGCGTGGAAGATCTGTTCCGCGCCAGCGACCGTGCGCTCTATCGCGCCAAGCGCGGTGGCCGTGACCGGGTGGAAGCCTGCGGCATCGAAGAGGGCATGGAGCCCTTCGACGAAACGGTTGCACGGTAGGGCGCTTCTCGGCCGCCGCCGTAACGTGCCGGCAGACGCCCATATGCGCAGGTGTCTAGCGGTATCTGCGTGGGCCGGTTCAGGGGGGAATGGTCGGAGCAGCAGGATTCGAACCTGCGACCCTCTGCTCCCAAAGCAGATGCGCTACCAGGCTGCGCTATGCTCCGACATGGCCTGAAGGCTTGGCGTGTCTACGTTCTTTGTGTTCCGCAAGCAAGTGCGGTGCGGGGATAAGTGGAACGGAATGGCACCAAATATGACGATTGAGCGCATGGGGTCCCGAAAAAATCCCGGACTTGTTCCTTAAATGTGACGTTGCCCCCGACCTTTATCCAGCAACTGGTTCGCCCTGACGGTTGGCTGACGTGCGCCCCGTCTTCAGGCCACACGGAACTCGAAAATTCCGGGGTTAGGGCTCATGCCGGCGGGCGCGCCAGAGAGTCATTGATGAGTGGCTGGCCCCCATCGCGTGGTCCGGTTGAACTCCAACGCATTGTAAGCCTGTCATGCGCATGTGCCGGCGGCACTATGGCGAGCCGGCCACACCAACCGTCGCGTCAGCAAGGCTCATGAACCAAGATTGCACCCGGACCACTCTATCGGAGCGGCCACACAGAGGCGGAAGCCGGGACCGCTAGCGCAAGCCCCCAAAAGCGCCATCTCGGTTCAGCAGCAAACGGCTCAGGAGCCCATTCGCCCCGGCCTCCGTCGTCCGGAGTAATTTCTCGGCCTCTTCCCAGGTCGTCGCGGGAAGGTTGAGCCGGCAATAGGCCCCGCATTCCCAGTTTGATGCCCGCCAGTCCCCCAGATTTCGCGGCACCTGCGAGAGCAGCATCAGACCCGAACTGTCCTGAATCAGCACCAGCGGTGCGCCGGACGGCGAGGGGGCGTATGCGATATGGACGTAACCGTCCTGCGGCGTTTCATCCGGGCGGCGGACGTCGAGGGGCCGGCCCTCCATAAGCTGCGCCCACGAGGTCCAATAATTGGCCATACCGAATGGCAAAGTGGCGGGGACCGCGGAGACGCCATTGTTACCCCAGAAGGTCGGGGCAACCACTTTCGATCCGGCCGGGATGGCCTGAGCGGCCAGATGAAAGGCCGCCCAGCGCTGATTGTTGGCCGCCAGCGCATCGCGCATCAGCAGATTGTAGCCGAGCGACAGCACACATATGGCCGCCATCAGCAACGCCAGCGGAGCGCAGACCAGACTGGAACGCCAGCGCGACGCCAGCAAGGCACTGGCGCTAAACACCACCGTTGCAAATCCAACCTGCGCGACGCCACTGGACAGATGACCCTGGATGTATCCGGCAAGCACGGTGTGCTGATAGGTGGCGGACAAGGACAAGACGGCTGTAGGAGCCAGCAGGAACATGATGCCCGCCGCCAAGAGCGCCCACAGGGCCCCTTGCGGGGCGCATACCTTCCGCAGCACCAGCCAGAAGCCACCTCCCCATGCCAGCAGGACCGCAAGGAAAGCCGGATCCGAGAAGAGCAGCCTTGCGACCGTATGGAAGGTGATCAGGGCGGGCAGGGCAGGGACGCCGGGCACGGCCTGTTGGGCAAGTCTGATGCCCTCCACGAGACCGAACGGCAGTATGGCCTTGGGCCACAGGGTCAGGAAGGTCTTCGCGAGGGCAACGAGATCGAACGAAGGCGTGACCCGAGCCGCATCCGAACCGGCCGGAAAAAGCAGCTTTCCGGAGGCATAGAACACGATGCCGATCAGCCACACGCCGCCATAGAGCCCCAGCAGGCGTCGCCGCCGCGTGCCAGACGTCTTCCAGACGAGAATTCCGGCCACCGGAAGGGTGAAGATGATGAAATCGTATTCCGGCCACCCCACGGCAATCAGCGAGGCGAGAAGGGAACCCGCAAGACAGAGCGGCGAGGGACGCTCGATGTGGCGCAAAAGCAGATAGAGCGAGAGCAGGAACAGGCTCGGCGAGAACAGCCCGATAAGAGGATAGCCCGGCGGAGCCATGAAGTAATAATGGATCGCGAAGGCACCGCAGGTGAGCGCAAGCCAGCCCGCTGCCACCGCCTCGTCCGTCAGCCGTCGGAGCGTGAGGAAGGCCAGAAGACCCATGGCAAGCAACTGGGCCTGATAGACCCACTCGCCAATCCAGGTGCTCCCGATCCAGACCCCGACAAGGGCGATGGGGACGTTGAAGAGGTGGGTCGTGCGCTGTTGCAGCTCCGCCGCCCAGATCGCGACCTGCGTCCAGGGCAAATCGGGATTGTGGGCCACAATCTCGAAATAGAGGTCATCATGGTTGGCGTGCCGTATGCCTGCGAGCATCCACCCAAGAAGAAGCAGGTTCGTGACCGCGAAGATCAGCGGCAGCCTGTCCCACAGGATGCCGGCTACGGGAGCGGCCTTAATCGCGGAGGTCTCGCGCCGGATGCGATCGCTCCCCTCTCCCCCCTGCGGCATCACTTCCCTCAAAGACATCGCTTCCAGAGATGGCACCTATACGCACTCGTCTGCGCGGTGTCACCGCGACAGCAGGCGGTCAGCTGTCGGCCTTTTCTCCGGTCACAGGTTGGTTTGCATCCGCAAGAAGATTCGCAGCAAACGCACTGACCCCTATGGCCTCTGTCCTTGTGGTAGTTTAGAGCATTGCGCATCTGCGCAGCAGTCTCTGGGGGGGGCATGTGGGACGAACGAATCGAATGCGATCAATTTGATTGCAGCCGGCTCTTGCATTCGATTCACAGCGTGAACCGGGCATGACGATCCACGCCGCAACATTCAGGTCGGCCCGTAAGCGGCTGCTGCAAATGCATTACGAAAGCGGGGTCGGGCACATCGGTGGCAACCTGTCCTGCCTCGATGCCCTGCTTGTTTTACATCACGAATACATGGGCCCGTCGGAGCGCTTTATTCTTTCCAAAGGCCATTCAGCCGGCGCCCTTTACGTCACGCTCTGGAGTCGCGGCCTGTTGTCCGATGCCCAGTTGTCGCAGTTCCATCGCGACGGCACCCTGTTGGCAGGGCATCCGCCCGCCTCGGGTCTCCCCGGCATCCCGTTTGCCACCGGCAGCCTTGGGCATGGCCTGTCGCTCGCCGCCGGCACCGCGCTCGCCCTGAAGCTCGGGCGCAGGAGCGGGATGGTCTACTGCCTGACGTCCGACGGAGAATGGCAGGAGGGCTCCACATGGGAAGCCCTGATTTTCGCCGCCCATCACCGGCTGCAGAACCTCACGGTTCTCGTGGACCACAACAACCTCCAGGGCTTCGGCCGCACTGCAGATGTGGCCTCCATGTCGCCGCTTGCGGAGAAGCTCGCCGGCTTCGATATCGCGCTTCAGAGCGTGGATGGCCATGATCCGGAGGCCATCCGGGCAGCGCTCGACGCGCCCGGCAATAGCTGTCGCGTCATCATTCTGGAAACCCAGAAGGGGCATGGCGTCAGCTTCATGCAGGATCGAATGGAGTGGCATTATCTGCCCCTCAAGGAGCAGGACTATCGGCGGGCGCTTCAGGAGATCGAGGCGCAATGAGACAGCAGCTTTGCGACGCGCTGGTGCTGCGTTCCAGCCGGCCGGACATGGTATTCCTGACCGGAGATCTCGGCTTCATGGCCCTGGTACCGCTTCAGGAGGCCATGGGCGAGCGGTTCATCAATGCCGGCGTCGCCGAGCAGAATATGATCTCCGTCGTCGCCGCCCTCGCGCGGGAAGGCATGGAGGCATGGGCCTACAGCATTGCTCCCTTCTGCTACGCACGGCCTTTCGAGCAGGTGCGCAATGACATCGCCTTCCATAATCTGCCCGTAAAGCTCATCGGAAATGGCGGTGGCTATGGCTATGGGGTGATGGGACCGACGCACCACGCCATCGAGGACTACGGCATATTGCTGGCTCTGCCGCATATGCGTGCCTTCGTCCCCGCGTTCGACGAGGACCTGAAAGCCACCATCGACCGGGCAGGCGAGGCATCCACGCCTTGCTACATCCGTCTTGGCCGTGGCGAGGTTCCGGCGGGCTACGAGACACCCGCCTATGCGCCGTGGCGCCAACTGGTTCAAGGCGGCGGAATGGCGGTGGTCGCCGTCGGGCCGGTCGCCGGCACCTATATCGAAGCTTTCCGCGCGCTCCCGGAGCCGCTGCGTCCGAACTTCTGGGTGGTCTCGGAACTGCCGCTGGACCTCAACCCGATGCCAGCCGATCTGCTCGCCCATATCCGGGCCGGCGATGGCCTGTGCGTCATCGAGGAGCATGTCCGGCGTGGCGGGCTCGGATCGGAAATCGCCCTGCTCATGGCCACGCAGGGCATCTCGCCCAAGCGCTTCGCCCATGTCCACGCCCGCGCGCACCATTACGCCACATACGGATCGCAGGCCTTCCTGCGGGCACAGTCCGGCCTCGACGTGGACAGCGTGCTCGCGGTGGTCGCCGAGCAACAGTCAGAGATCACTTGATGCCGCTAATCTCGCACATTCGTGCCCTGGATGGCCCCATCCTCGTCACCGGCGCGTCCGGCTTCATTGGGGCCAACCTGTTCAAGATGATCGCCGCCCAGCGGCGGGACGTGTTTGCCTGCGTGCAGCGGGAGAAGGGCTGGCGTCTGGCCGAGGTCGATGACGCGCAGATCGTCGCCGCCGACCTCAACGATGCCGTGGCCGCCAAGAACCTCATCGCCTCGCTGGCGCCGAAGACGGTGTTCGATTGCGTCGCCTATGGCGCCTATTCGTTCGAGGAAGACCCGGCACGGATCCACAAGACCAATGTTCAGTCACTGGTGGAATTCGTGCAGGGCCTGTCCGCTACTCCGCTGTCGGCTTATGTCCATGCGGGCAGCTCTTCCGAATACGGATTGAACAGCGCGGGACCGAAGGAAGAGGATGCCTGCGAGCCGAACAGCCATTATGCCGTCTCGAAGGTGAATGCGGCGGCATTCCTGCATTACATGGGGAAGTTCCGTAATTTTCCCGCGGTCAATCTCCGGCTCTATTCGGTGTATGGGCCGCTGGAGGACACATCCCGCCTGATCCCGACCCTCGTGCGCCGGGCGAGCCAAGGCGAGCTGCCGCCCTTCGTGGACCCGGACACCTCGCGTGACTTCCTCTATGTGACGGACGCCTGCGCCGCCTTCATCATGGCTGCCGCCAAGATGCAGCCCGATCTCTATGGCGAGAGCTTCAACATCGCATCCGGCCGCAAGACCACCATTGCGGAGCTGGCGCAGGTTGCCCGCACGACGTTCGGCATCGCCCAGGAGCCGCGTTTCGGCGAAATGGAAGCGCGCAAGTGGGATCTGGCGGACTGGTACGGCGACCCGGCCAAGGCCCAGACCCTGCTCGGCTGGGAGGCCAGTACCGACCTCGCCACCGGCCTGCGCGCGACGGCGGGCTGGGTCTCGACGTTGAGCGAGGAAGAGTTCGCGACCGGCACCAAGCGGAATTTCCTGAACCGGCGCCGAAGCATCTCGGCCATCATCGCCTGCTACAAGGACGAGCAGGCCATTCCGCACATGTACCGGCGGCTGACGGAGACCTTCCAGAGGCTCAAGATCGATTACGAGATCATCTTCGTGAACGATTGCAGCCCGGATGACAGCGCCCGCGTCATTCAGGAGATCAGCGCGCAGGACAGCAGGGTGATCGGCATTTCGCATTCGCGCAATTTCGGATCACAGATGGCCTTCCGCAGCGGGATGGAGCTGTCCACCAAGCAGGGCGTGGTGCTGCTGGACGGGGATCTGCAGGATCCGCCGGAGTTGATCGAGCAGTTCTACCCGCACTGGGAGCAGGGCCACGACGTGGTCTACGGCCGCCGCGTGAAGCGGGAGATGCCGTGGCACTGGGGCTTGCTCTACAAGCTCTTCTACCGTGTTTTCGCCGCCTTCAGCTACATCCGCATCCCGCTGGATGCCGGTGACTTCTCACTCATCGACCGGCGCGTGGTGGGCTGGATGCTCAACTCGCCCGAACGCGACCTTTTCATGCGGGGCATCCGCGCCTACGTGGGCTTCCGGCAGGTGGGGGTGGACTATGTGCGGCCTGAGCGCATGTTCGGCCGCTCGACGAACAACCTGCTGAAGAATATCGATTGGGCGAAGAGGGGCATCTTCTCCTTCAGCAACACGCCGCTCACCATGCTGACGGCGGCGGGGGTCGTCCTTTTGGGCCTGTCGTTCCTGGCCTCGGTGGTCACGATCCTGCTGAAGATATTCATGCCGGACATCGCTCCGAGGGGCGTCACCACGCTGCTGCTGGCAGTGATCGGGTTCGGCTCTCTCAACGTGTTCGCGATCGGCATCGTGGGTGAGTACGTGGCCAAGATCATGACCGAGGTCAAGCAGCGACCGCGCTTGATCCGCGCCGCTTTGATCCGCAACGGGCAGTCCACGGATATGCTGCCCGATGGCAGGACGTCACGCTGATGACCGGATCCGGTCCGTCCCGGCGCTTCTGAGGAATGGTTATGCGGCCCGCTCGCTCTTGTCCCGTCTGTGACGCTCCGGTTTCCCAGGCCTCGCTCTTCGTGGAAGAGAATATCGACACCACGCGGATTTCCGGCTTCAGCTTCGCCTCGCGCAAGGAGCCGGAATATATGTGCCATCGGCTGATGCGCTGCTCACGCTGCGACCTCGTCTATGTGAGCAATCCGCCGGGGCAGGACGAACTGGCGCGGGCCTATCACGTCTCCGACTACGACAGTTCGGAAGAGGCAACCGACGCCGCCGTCTCCTATATCGCGGCCATGCGCCCGATCCTCGCAAAACTGGCGCAGAAGGAGCGCGTTCTGGAAATCGGCTCCGGCACCGGGATCCTGCTGGAATTCCTGCAATCGGAAGGCTTCTCGACGCTGGTGGGGGTGGAGCCCTCCTCGGCCGCCATCGCCGCGGCACCGGCCCATCGCCGCGACTGGTTGCGCGAGGGCATTTTCATCGAGAGCGACTTCGAGCCGGCATCCTTCGATCTCATCTGCTGCTTCATGACCATGGAGCATGTGCAGGATCCCAAGGCGACGGCCATGGCGGCGCGCCGGCTGCTGCGCCCCGGCGGCGCCTTCGTGACCGTGACGCACGATTACACCAGCCTTGTTAATCGACTGCTCGGCAAGAAATCGCCGATCATCGACATCGAGCACATGCAGATCTTTTCCGGCCCCAGCCTGCGGGAGCTGTTCAGCCGCTGTGGCTATCAGGATATCGGCCTCAAGCCCTTCTACAATAGATACAGCCTGAAATACTGGCTGCGCCTTGCACCGCTTCCCTCGCCCCTCAAGACGTTCGTCCGCGCGGCATGCGGCAGGACGGGCCTCGACCGGATGAAGCTGGCGGTCAATGTGGGGAACACCATGGCTGCCGGCTTCGTCCCGCGCTGAGCGGCTGGCTATCTGCTGCCGCGGTTGAAGACGAAGAGCATCTGCAGGCCATAGTTCAGCGCCGAAACCGGCAGGACGACGATAGCCATTGCCACGATGCGTCCGCCCACAAGCGGGGACAGTCCCTCGATGAGGGTCAGATACGTCAGGAAAATAATGCCGTAGGTGATCAGGAAGCGCGGAATGCGCTGCGCCTTGAGATCACGAAAGACGATGCCGCCGGTGGTGGCGAAGTTGAACGAGATGGCCGCCACGTTCGCAAGGATGAGGATGAGCCAGGTGGGTAGGCTCGTGAGCGCGAGCACCGCATAGACGGCGAACCCGAACAGCGTGTTCAGGCCGCCGACGACCACGTAGCGGACGATGCGGTTGTTCCAGAATGTCAGCATGCGTCCGGATTGCCCTCGCCGGCCGGTCAGTGGCCCGTGCCCGCAGGGCGCGCGTCGCCAGACACCTGCCCGCCCGGCTTGGTGGCCGTGACGCCATAGCCCAGCGGATCCTCCTTCGAGCCGAGACCGCAGCGCACGCTGATGTGGGCGGCGACGACAAAGCCGACCGTGGCAGGCGCCAGCAGCAGGGCCAAAGGCCACGACCAGAGGGCACGCACCCGAGGCTTTGGCCTGATGAGACGCAGCGTGAGAATGATCAGCTTGTTGGCGATGGCGGCAATGTCGTTGCCGCGCTCCTGCACCTCCACGTCCACGAAACCTGCGGCGGCCATGCGGCTTGCGAGACCGAAGCGGGTGAAACGGCTGTAGTCATGCGGGATGTGGTGGACACGCGCGGACCATGGGACCGTGAGAAGCAGTCGCCCCCCGGGTTTGAGAACGCGATGCATGTCTGCGAGCAGCGCCTCGGGATCGGGGACATGTTCCAGCACCTCGACACACATCAGCGTGTCGAAACTGCCATCATCCATGGGCAAGCGCCCCCCGTCATAATAGACGACGCCCGGCACCCTCATCATGCCGAACGCGTCGGCCTTTTCGATATCGACGCCCATGTAACGAGCATCCGGCCCCAGCATGCCGGTCCAGGGCGCCTGACCGGCCCCCACGTCCAGCACCTGTCCCCTGACCGCACTCAGAGGGCCACGCAGGAAGCGGACGATCGTCCACAATTGCAGGTCCACGAGACAGCGAGTCCAGAAGAGCAACCGATTGTCTTCCGGGGGGCGCACCGCGATGGGTTGAAAAGCCTCTGCCATTCTCGTCTTTCGGGGCGTGCATGGAGCCCACCACAGGCCATCGATCGCTCGTTATCGCAGCAACTCGCGCATACGCAACTTAGATTCTCGGTCCCAACACACCGCTTGGTGCAGAGCGCCAGGCTTGGCCTTTGGTTGGGGATATATCGGCCCTGCTCAACACCTCCGCGTGCTGGGCGTCCCCTGCGGTCTCCGTGACGTTGCCCCACGTGCCTAATCCATTGTGACCAGGCCGTATCCGAAGAACTCCGTGCTCCGCATGGGGGATGGTGTGATCGAAGCAGACACTCACATTCAGTACGAGCTTGCGCGGCACGTTTGAGGATCATGCGATCCGGTCGGCTTCAAACCAGCGCAACAGGCCGGTTTCCGGGGCGCAGTTGATGTAGTCGAGCGTCTGCTCGCCTTCCGGAAGGACGTAGACCTCGTGCCAGGTCCGCAACTGGTTGCGGGCGCCGAAGTGCCGGTAGCGCTGGATCGCCGCGCCGAATATGGCTGCATGAGTCGCGTGACCTTCGGCCCAGCGTTCCATGTGCCCGAGCGACAGGAAATAGGCGAGCGCATGTTCCTCCGGTACGGTGGCTCCGTCCGCCGAAACCGTGCCTTGCCATCGCATCGAGAGACAGCCGGTGGGTTGGGGATTGTCGGCGAGGAAGTCCATGCCGGCCTCAAGCGGCACCCGCAGCTTCACCTCGTAATCAGCGAGCTGTTCCGCATCCATCCGTCCCCAGGTGTTTGCGGAGCGGATGACGGCGAGATTGGCCGGCGCGCGCACGTGCCAGCGCTCGCCGAAGCCGGCCCGCTCCGGATGGAAGGCGGGCTCGGCGAGCGGCGTCTCCAGCGGATCGGTGGCGGCCAGCGGAATGCGGTCGCGCATGGCGCCGTAATAGCCGCAATAGGGGGTGGGGAAGATCGAGACCTCCGGGCTGCGCATCAGTCCGGCGGGATAGTCCTTCCAGTAGATGCTCTCCTGCCGGTCACGCGGGACGGTCAGAACCTCGCGCCATGTGCCGAACGGGCCTCGGAGCCGCTCCGGCGCATCCCACCAGCCCTGCACGGCGGCATCGTTGCGCCACGTATCGAAGGCGGCGCCATCGACCCAATAGGCGCAGACCACATGTTCGAACTGCCCGCCGGGCAGACGCGAGCGGGCATGGTCGACGCAGGTCGGGCCGGACGGGTGGCCGACCAGATGGGCACGCGCCCAGTCGTGCAGTGGATGGGCCGCCAGAGCCTCCGCCGTTGCAGCCTGCGCGCCGAAGAAGGCGACGCGTAAAGTGGATTCATGCTCCGGAAGCAGGAAGGACCAGCGCTGAACCGCGGGTACGAAACCGTCCGGTTTGCGGATCGGCGCAATGCGGCTGACTGGGCCCACGGCTTCGACGGGCGCCGTATCCATGAAGGTGATGCCCTGATCGGTGGGGGAGGGAACCTCTCTGGCAGCAGCGTCCATATCCGTTTCTTTCGTCCTTCAGGCCTTCCGGCAGCATGCCCCGTGTGGGCGGATACGGGGAGCCCTCAATGATGCGAGCGCTCGTGCGCGAATGCAGTCGTGGTCCCGGCCCGCCTCAGTGCACACCGAAATAGGCGCGGTGCAGTTCCGTGTCCTCGCGCAGCGCCGCCGTCGTCCCCGAGGCGACGACCCGGCCCTGCAAGAGCACATAGCCATGGTCCGCCACATCCAGCGTCTGCCGTACATTCTGCTCCACCAGCAGGATGGTCATGCCGCTCTCCTTCAGCCTCCGGACGATGTTGAACACCTCGGAGACGAAGAGCGGCGAGAGGCCAAGCGAAGGCTCGTCGATGACCACCAGCTCAGGCTCGGTCATGAGGCCGCGCGCGATGGACAGCATGGAGCGCTCGCCGCCGGACAGCGTGCCGGCGAGCTGGCTGCGCCGCTCCTTCAGGCGCGGGAAGATGGCGAACATCTCCTCCATGCGCGCAGCGACCTTGCGGGTATCGCTCTGGAGCAGGCCGCCCACCTGCAGGTTCTCCACCACACTCATGCGCGGCAGCACGCGATTGCCCTCTGGGATGACGCCAATGCCGAGCGCCACGATCTTGTGGGTGGGCATGTCGTTGAGCACCGTCTCCCCGAACCGCACCTCGCCGGTGCGCACGCGATTGAGGCCGAGCACGGTGCGGATGAGCGTGCTCTTGCCGGCGCCATTGGCGCCGAGGATGCAGGTGACAGCGCCGGGCACCACCTCGATGGACACCTGCTTGAGCACATCGGCGCGGTCATAGCCGGAGGAAACGGCCTTCACGCTGAGCTGGCGGGGGCCGGGGATCTCTCCTGTGCTCATTGTCCGCTCCCCAGATAGGCGGTCTGGACCTCGCGGTCCTCGATCATGGCGTCGAACAGGCCCTCGAAGATCTTGCGGCCGAAATTCAGCACCACGCAGCGGTCGGACACGCGGCGGATGACATCCATCTCATGCTCCACCAGCACCACGGCCAGATGGGGCGCCTCCTCGCGGAAGGCGAGCAGATCGTCCATCAGGCGCCGGGTCTCGTCCGGCGTCATGCCGGCCGAGGGCTCGTCCAGCAGCAGCAGGCGGGGATTGGCGATCAGCGCGCGGCAGATCTCCACCCGCCGCCGGTCGATCATGGTGAGGTCGCCGGCGGGCCGGAACAGCGCCGCGCCGAGCTGGGGATTGAAGCGGCAGGCGAGCTGGTGCGCCCGCGCGATGGTGGCGTCGAGATCGGCCCTGAGGCGGCCCCGGCGGAACAGGGTGGAGAGGAGACCGAGCGGCTTGGCGCGCAGCACGCCGAGGGCGATGTTGTCGAACACGGTCTGGTCCAGCATCAGCCGGCAGCGCTGGAAGGTGCGCGCAACGCCGGCGCGGCCGATGGATTGCGGCGACTTGCCGAAAATGTCCACCGCATCCAGCGACGCCGCGCCGGAAGTGGGGCTGTAGAGCCCCGTGAGCACGTTGAAGAAGGTGGTCTTCCCGGAGCCGTTGGGGCCGACGAGACCGATGGTCTCGCCCTGCGCCACGGCGAAATCCAGCCCGTCGAGCGCCACCAGGCCGCCGAAGCGCTTGGTGAGGCCGGAACATGCGAGCAGAGCGGTCACGACGCGCCTCCCTGTTGACGGCCGAGGGTGCGCAGGGGCCGGGGCAGGATGCCGCCGGGCCGGAAGCGCAGGATGGCGATGACCACCACGGCGAAGATCAGCAGCCGGTATTCCTGAATGGACTGGAGCTTTTCCGGCAGGATGATGATGACCGCACCGGCGACGATGGCACCCCAGAAGTTGCCGAGCCCGCCCAGCACGATGATGGACAGCATGATCAACGACTCACCAAAGCCGGCCCCGTTCGGATTCACAAAGCCGTTCATCATGCCGTAGAGCGCGCCGGCCACCCCGATCAGGACATTGCCGGTGAGGAAGGCCGTGGCCTTCCAGCGCGCCGGGGAGAGCCCGAAGGCGGAGGCGGCGATCTCGTCGGTGCGCACGGCATCCATGGCGATGCCCACCCAGGAGCGCTCCAGCATCCGCCCGGCGAGGAAGGCCAGCGCGAACAGAGCCGCCGCCGCCAGCGCGTAAGGCAGATAGAAGGAAACGTCGAAGCCGGCGATGGTGGCGACATCGCCGAAGTCCGAGCCGAACGGGGCGAAGCCGGGGATCTTCATGCCCTGCGGCCCGCCGAAGGTGTCGTTCACCTCCAGCAGCGTGCGCAGCAGCACGCCGAAGGCGATGGTGACGAGCGCCACATAGTGGCCGCGCGTGCGCAGCACGGGCAGCAGCATGACGACACCGATGAGCGCGCTCACCACGCCGCCCGCCGCCAGCACCAGCAGGTGCGGCAGGCCGGTGTGGCCCGCTAGCACGGCGGCGGTGTAGGCACCGATGGAGAAGAAAGCGGCGGCGGCGAAATTGGCGATGCCGCCGAACGCCATCTGGATGTTGAGGCCGACGCCCGCCACCGCATAGAGCGCCACGGTGGCAACCATCAGCAGGCTGTAATGATCCTCGCGGAAGGTCCAGAGCAGCGCCAGCGCGGCCAGCACGGCGGAGGTGCTGGCGATGCCGGATTGCGTGCGGCAGGCCTCGGCGAGGCTGCGGCCCGCGCGGGAGCGATCGAGCAGCACCAGCGCGGCGAGGAAGGCGAGGACGAGCAGCCCCGTCTCCCATTGCTCGTGGACCTGCAACAGGCCGGCGAGCGCACCGAAGGCGGCCAGAGGCACCAGGATGGCGGCGGCCGTACCCGGCAGG
Organism: Azorhizobium oxalatiphilum; assembly: GCF_014635325.1. Taxonomy (GTDB): domain Bacteria; phylum Pseudomonadota; class Alphaproteobacteria; order Rhizobiales; family Xanthobacteraceae; genus Azorhizobium; species Azorhizobium oxalatiphilum. The sequence continues at coordinate 133,286 of NZ_BMCT01000002.1, forward strand.
CTGCGGGCCTGCGGCGGTGCGCCGGTGGCGATGGCGGCATCGAGATTGGTCGAGCGCATGATCAGACCCGTTCGCTGGAGCGTTCGGCGATCAGGCCGGTGGGGAACAGACCGATCAGCGCGATGACGACGCCGAAAGCGACCACATCCTTGTAGGCGCTCGCGGTGGGCAGGACGATGGTGACGAGGGTCTGCACGAAAGCGAACAGGAAGCCGCCGAGGATCGGCCCCAGCAGGCTGCCGAGGCCGCCCACCACGGCGGCGGCGAAGCCGATGACGCCGAGCACGAGGCCCATGCTGAAATTCACCTCGCGATAATAGAGGCCGAGCATCAGGCCGGCGACCGATGCCAGCGCCGAACCGAGCGCGAAGGTGCCGAGCACGGTGCGGCGGAAATCGATGCCGGCGAGGCGGGCCACATCCACATCCTGCGCCACCGCGCGGATGGCGAGGCCGATGCGGGTGCGGGTGATGAGCAGGTGCGTGGCGAGGATGATGCCGATGCCGGCGATGAGGATCAGCACGCTGTCGAAACCGATGCTGAACGAGCCGGCGGTGATCTGCCACTGCGGCAGCAGAACCGGGAACGGCTTGGGATTGCCGCCATTGGGCACACCGAGGCGGATCGCCTCGCGCAGGATGGTGCCGGCCATCAAAGTGACGAGCAGCACGTTGACGGGCGGGGCGTTGCGCAGGGGGAGCACGAGTGTTCCCCCGATCACCACCCCCGCCAGGCCGCCGACCGCGATGGCGGCCAGCAGCCCGAAGAGCAGGGACAGACCGGGCATGTCCACGAGAAGGCCGATGGCGGACGCCCCGCCGAGGGCGGCGAAGGCGCCGACACTGACCACGTCGCCGTGGGAGAACTTGATCACGTCCAGCACGCCGAAGAACAGCGAGAAACCGACCGCGATCATCGCGTAAACCATGCCCAGCATCAGTCCGTTGAACAGGTGCTGGGCGAGGATGCCCATGTCCATCTCTAAGCTCCGGGAGACGTCGAAGTCACTGGCGGCAAATCACTGGCAGCAAGCCGCTGGCGGTCGGTCACTTGCAGTCCGTCACTTGCCGGCCAGCTTGCGCTTGCCGGTGCCATAGTCGCTGTCCGGCCAGTAGACCCACTTGCCGTCCTGAACCACATAGACATTCGCATCCACGATGTTCTGGCGGTGGTTGTCGAAATTGATCTCGCCCACCAGCGCCTTGTAGCCCTTGGTGCCGTTCAGCACTTCGGTGATCTTGGCGCGATCCGGCCCCACCTTCTCCACCGCATCCATGATCAGGTTGGCAGCGGAATAGGCGAAGGGACCATAGGCGTCGGGGTCCTCGCGGAAGCCGGCCTTCGCATAGGCGTCGGAGAAGGCCTGGCCGCTGGCATATCGCGAGAGCGGCGCGCCGTTGTGGAAGGAGACAGTGCCCTCGGAGGACTGGGCGGCGCCCTCGATGAAGCCGGAGGTCATGATGCCGGAGACGCCGGCCATATGGGCGTCGATGCCGAGACGGTCCATCTGCGAGCGCACGCGCACGCCGAGCGGCGTCAGGCCGCCGACGAACACATAATCCGGCTTCAGCTCCTTGATACGGGTCAGCTCGGCGGTGAAGTCCTGCTGGTCGGGGCTCACCGGGAAGGTGGCGACGATCTCGCCGCCGGTGGGCTTCAGGAATTCGGAGAAATACTTGTTCTGGCCCTTGCCGTAGTCGGTGGTGTCGTGGATCACCACGAACGTCTTCGCGCCCTGCTCGGTCAGGAACTTCGCGGCGAGGCGACCCTCGTTGATCATCGTGCCGTTGACGCGATGGATCTGCTTGTAGTCGTTGCCATAGGTGATCTCGGGCAGGATGGCGCCCCATACCACCACGGGCAGCTTGAACTTCGCATAGGTGTCCACCGTGGCGATGCCCACGGCGGAGCAGTAATGCGTGATGCCTGCCGTGATCGCGCGGTCGGAGGCCGCTTTCGTGGCCACCTGCACGCCCACATTTGGCTTGCACTCGTCGTCGAGCACCACGAGGTCATAGGTGTATTTCGCGGCCGGATCGGCATTGCGCTGCTGCACCGCCAGCAAGGCCGAGTTGCGCCCGCCGACGCCGGCGGCCGCGCTGCCGCCGGTGAGCGGGCCGATGAAGGCGATCTTCACCGTATCCTTGGCCTGCGCCACCTGAAGGCCGACGGTGGCGAGCCCGGCGAGCCCGGCGAGCGCCAGGGCCAGAGCTTTGAGTTTCATGATGCTTCCCTCTGTTCGTTCATTTGACGATAGCGGGGTGCCGCTGGCGAGGGGACTGCACAAAGCTGCACAGGGTTCTGCATGCGCTACGACCATGAAATGGGCATGCGGCTGCATAAATATCGCCCATGAGGAGGCCGGGCGGGGTGGTCGACCTTGAGATATAGCGGTTCGCCGCTCCCGGAATGACTGACTTTCATTTATGCAGGTGCCTTCCAGTGCTTTTGCAGAGCCGTGTTTACGTGCAATTGGCCTTGCACGGAACGGTGCTCAACCTGCCCACAAGGGCAATGGTATTTCAGGGGCAGGTCGTTTGCGGCGCGTCGGCGCCGGCAACGCGCTGAAGGCCCCGCCCGCATCTGCGCCCCGCGGGGCCTTGCTTGAAGCCACGCATTATCGAGGTCCCAGATGGCATTGCTCCCGCGTTTCACCGCCGCAGCGGTCCACGCCGCTCCGGTCTTTTTGGACAAGGCGGCCACCACCGAGAAGGCGATCTCGATCATGCGAGAGGCGGCGCGCAAGGGCGCCGCGTTCGTCGCCTTTCCTGAAACCTACATCCCGGCCTTCCCGGTCTGGGCGGCCATCTCGGCTCCCATCGAGAACCACGATCTGTTCGCGCGCATGGTGGAAGAATCCGTATTCGTGGATGGGCCGGAGGTGGACCAGCTCCGCCGCGAGGCGCGCCGGCTCGGCATCTTCGTCTCCATGGGCATCAGCGAGCGCTCCAAGGTGAGCGTCGGCTGCATCTGGAACGCCAATCTGATCATCGGTGACGACGGGGCGATCCTTGTTCACCACCGCAAGCTCGTTCCCACCTTCTACGAGAAGCTCATCTGGGCGGCAGGCGACGGGGACGGGCTGCGCGTGGCCGACACGCGGATCGGCAAGCTGGGTACGCTGATCTGCGGCGAGAACACCAATCCGCTGGCCCGCTACGCGCTGATGGCGCAGGGCGAGCAGGTGCATGTGTCGAGCTGGCCGCCCATCTGGCCGACCCGTCCACCGTCCGGCGGCGGCAACTTCAACAATGTGGCCGCCAACCGCATCCGCGCCAGCGCCCATTCCTTCGAGGCCAAGGCGTTCGGCATCGTCACCGCCGGCTTCATGGACAAGGCCATGCGCGATGCCCTTGTTGAGCGCGACCGCAACGCCGCCAAGGTGCTGGACGAGACCTCGCGTGCCGCTTCGTTCTTCGTGTCGCCGACGGGCGATCAGATCGGCGAGATGCTTCAGGAGGACGAGGGCATCCTCTATGCCGAGCTGGACCTCAACCTCTGCATCGAGCCCAAGCAGTTCCACGACGTGGTGGGCTATTACAACCGCTATGACGTGTTCGATCTGAAGGTGCGCCGGCAGCGGCAGGAACCGGCGGCCTTCGATGACGGCCTCGCCGGCGGACGGCCGGCCGAGGCAGACAGGACTGCCGCCCCGCCGTTACAGGAAGATCTGGCGATCTCCTGAGGTGCGCGGCCGTGTGCGGGGCCGGCGCCCGCACACGGCTGTCCCAGCACAGCTTGCCTTGCCGCCCCGGTATTCGGGATGATGGTGCCGCTTTTCCCGTAGCTGAGTCGGCGGCCTCTGACGTGTTCAACTGGAACGACCTGACCTTCTTTCTCGAACTGGCACGGCAGAACCGGCTGATGCCGGCAGCCCGCCGGCTCAAGGTGGACCACACCACGGTCAGCCGCCGGATCGCCGAGCTGGAGAAGGATCTGGCCATCAAGCTGTTCGATCGGCGGCCCGATGGCTTCGTGCTGACCGAGCAGGGGCACCGGCTGTTCGCCATCGCCGAGCGGATCGAGCAGGAGGCCGGTGAAATCCAGGAGGCCTTCGGCGCAGCGCCCAGCACCCCGGTCGGGCGCGTGCGTGTGGCCTCCATGGAGGGCATTGGTGCCTTCTTCCTCGCCCGGATCTTCGCCGAGTTCGCCGAGAAGGAGCCCGGCATCGTTGTTGAGCTTGTCACCGAGCGCCACCTGATCAACCTGACCAAGCGCGAGGCGGACATTTCCATCAGCTTCGTGCCGCCCACCGGCCAGCGTCTGGTGGTGCGCAAGGCCGGCTCCATGCGGCTGGCTCTCTTCGCTTCGCCCGATTACCTCGCACGGCACGGAACCCCGGCGAAGCCCAAGGATCTCGCGAAGCACATGTTCGTGGACTATGTGGAGGATCTGGTCTCGATCCGCGCCGTGCACTGGCTGCTGGACGTGCTGGAGCCTCCCGCCGTCGCCTTCCGCTCCACCAGCATGCATGCCCAGCAGAATGCGGTGGCTGCCGGTGCCGGCATTGCCCTGCTGCCGCTGTTCTCCGCCAAGGCCAACGCCACGCTCGTACCGGTGTTGCCGGAGGAGGTCGTGGTCATGCGCGACATCTATGTCTCGGTCCACGAGGACCTCGAATACATGACCCGCATCCGCGCCGTTATGCGCTACCTGACGCATGTGTTTCAGCGCGAAGCTGATTTCCTCACGAGGTTCTGACCGCAGCGCTGGCCGCTCGAAGTCGCGAATAGCCAAGCTTGCGGCAGAGGGGCAAATATCTGATCGAGTCTCGCCTCATGGAATGGGCGAGAGCTGAAATACGCCCATGCCACCGGCGATGATCTGCGCAAGGGGATGGAAGCGGTGGATGCTCGGCGTCGACGGGCAAAGAAATAGAGCTGTCGATTCTCTTTTGCCAAACCCCGAGGAAAATCCCGAAAATTGTCACGGGCCCATGGAGGGGTGACGGTATATTAATGACTTCAGCGGCGTTGGAACACTAGCTCCTAAAGCAGATGCGCTACCTGGCTACGTTATGCTCCAACATGGCCTGAAGGCTTGGCGTGACTGCGTCCTTTACGGCTTCTATGCAAGGGCGGGGTGGGGCTCCGCGAAAGGAAGCAGTGCGCAGGCGGCTCCCCATGGGGACATCGTCCACGACAGGTGCCCATTCCGGATGCCTTCGCCTACAGTGCCAGCGCCGTCTCGGCCTTGCGTTCTCGTTTTCCCGGAGCAGGTTCCTTGACCATCTATGCGCTCAAGCCCGCCTTTCAGGGGCTGCTTCGCCCTCTGGTCCACGCGCTCGCAGGCCTCGGTGTGACCGCCAATCAGGTGACGCTTGCGGCCATGGCCGGATCGATCCTCGTGGGCGCGGTCGTCGGCTGGCTGGTGCATGCGGGCAATGCGGGTTCTGCCTTCCTGATCATGCCGGTGTTCCTGTTCGTGCGCATGGCGCTCAATGCGGTGGACGGCATGCTCGCCCGCGAGCATGGTCAGAAGAGCGACCTCGGTGCTTTTCTGAACGAGCTCGGCGACGTGGTGTCCGATGCCGCCCTCTATGCGCCCTTCGCCCTCGTGTCGCCCTTCGGGCCGCTGGGCGTGGGGCTGTTCATCGTGCTGGCCATCGTCTCCGAATTCGCCGGCGTGACCGCGCAGTCCATCGGTGCGCCGCGCGGCTATGAGGGGCCGCTGGGCAAGAGCGACCGCGCCTTCGTGCTGGGCGCTCTGGCGCTCTGGGTGGGCCTCTTCGGCCTGCCGGGCTGGATCTGGCCGTTGCCCTGGCTCCTGTCGGCGCTGCTGCTGCTGACCATCCGCAATCGCATCGTGGCCGCCCTCGGCCACCGGAGGGCCGCCTCTTGAGTGCCGACACGACATCCGCCCGCCGTATCGCGACACAGGCCGAGTTTGCGGCGCCCGATGGCAGCCCGCTGTTCTATCGCTACTGGACCCGGCCGGAGGGGACCTCCGGCAACCCGCGCGGGGCCATCGTGCTGCTGCATCGCGGGCATGAGCATTCCGGCCGCATGATGCATCTGGTGGAGGAACTCGGCCTCGACGACTTCGAATTCTATGCCTGGGATGCGCGCGGCCATGGCCAGTCCGCGCCGAAGGGGCCGGCTGCCACCGGCTTCGATGACCATGTGCGCGACCTTGACGCCTTCATCCGCCATATCAACGCCGCGCACGGCATCGCCATATCGGATACCGCGCTGGTGGCACAGAGCGTTGGGGCGGCCATCGCAGCCACATGGGTGCATGACTTCGCCCCGCGCATCCGCTGCATGACCTTGGCCTCTCCGGCCTTCGACATCCGCCTCTATGTGCCGTTCGCGCGGCCGGGCCTGAAGCTGCTGCGCAGCCTCATGGGGCCGTTCCCGGTGAAATCCTATGTCACCGGCCGCCAGCTCACCCGCGATCCCGTGCGCCAGCGCACCTATGGCACCGATCCCCTCATTGTGCGGCCGATCAATGTGGACGTGCTGCTCGGCCTCTATGAGGCGGCCGAGCGGGTGGTGGCCGATGCCCGCGCCATCAATACGCCGACGCAACTGCTTATTTCCGGTTCGGACTATGTGGTGCAGCAGGACGTACAGCATCGCTTCTTCGAGCGCCTCGCCACCGGCGACAAGGAACGCCACGTATTGCCGGGTTTCCTGCATGACACGCTGGGAGAGGCCCATCGCACCGACGTGGTGCGCATGGTGCGCGACTTCATCCTGAAGCGCTTCGCCGCGCCCGCCACCCGCCCGGCGCTGCTCGATGCCCACAGGGTGGGCTATACGCGCGACGAGATGGAGGAACTGGCGAGCCCGCAGTCGCTGCTCTCGCCACGCGGCGCCTATTGGGCGCTGACGCGGCTCAGCCTGAAGATCGGCGGGCTGTTCTCGGAGGGTATCGCCCTCGGCCACCGCACCGGCTTCGATTCCGGCTCCACGCTGGACTACATCTATCGCAACGAGGCCGCCGGGCGCGGATGGCTCGGGCGGAGGATGGACCGCACGTATCTCGATGCGCCGGGCTGGCAGGGCATCCGCCAGCGCAAGGTGCATGCGCAGGCGCTGATCCGCCACGCCATGGAGCGGCTTGCGGGGGAGGGGCGTGATATCCGTCTCATGGACATCGCCGCCGGGCACGGCCGCTATGTGCTGGAGGCGGTGGCGGGCGCACCGCAGCGTCCGTCCTCCATCCTGCTGCGGGACTATAGCGACATCAATGTGGAGGCCGGCACACGGCTTGCCGCCTCTCTGGAGCTCGATGACATCACCACCTTCATGCAGGGCGATGCCTTCGATGGCGACAACCTCGCCGCCGTCGCCCCGAAGGTGTCGCTGGCCGTGGTGTCGGGCCTCTATGAGCTGTTCCCCGACAATGCCCTGATCCGGCGCTCGCTGGCGGGCGTGGCGGCGGCGACGGAAGACGGAGGCTATCTGGTCTATACCGGCCAGCCCTGGCATCCGCAGCTGGAGATGATTGCGCGCACGCTCACCAGCCATCGTGCCGGCGAGCCCTGGATCATGCGCCGTCGCACGCAGGAGGAGATGGATCAGCTGGTCGCGGCGGCGGGCTTCGAGAAGATCGAGCAGCGCATCGATCGCTGGGGAATCTTCACCGTCTCGCTGGCCCGGAAGGTCGCGCCTTGAGCGAGCGCGCACTCGCCGCCACCGAGGGACCGCGTTTCCTGCGGGCCGTCGCGTGGCTCGCCTGCCTCGGCCCGTTCTTCTATCTGAGCTACGGCTTTGCCAACTGGCTCGCCTCCGGGCGGGCGGAGGTGCCGGCGGTGGTGTTCGGCTGGGAGCGGTCCATTCCCTTCCTCGCCTGGACCATCATTCCCTACTGGACCATCAACTTCTTCTACGCTCTGTCGCTCTTCACCTGCCGCAGCCGGGAGGAACTGGACCAGCTTGGCAAGCGGCTGCTCACCGTGCAGGTGGTGGCTGTCACCTGCTTCATCCTGTTCCCGCTCACCTTCACCTTCGAGCGGCCGGAGAGCGACGGGTTCTCCGGCTTCCTGTTCGCGGTGCTGGCGGGGTTCGACAAGCCGTTCAATCAGGCGCCGTCCCTGCATATCGCGCTGCTGGTGGTGCTGTGGGACCATTATGCCCGCCTGCTGCCGCGCCGCTGGCGCCTTGTGCTGCATGTGTGGGCGCTGCTGGTGGGCGTCTCGGTGCTCACCACCTATCAGCATCACTTCATCGACATGCCCACCGGTGCGCTGCTTGGCCTCATGGTGCTGTGGATGTGGCGCACGCCGGCCAAGGCGCTTGCCGGCTGGCGCTTCGGCCCCGGCCGCGAGCGGCGGCTCAACATTGCGGCGCTCTACGGCTTCGGCAGTTTCGCCTGCGTGGTAGTCGCGGCGGTGGCGGGTGGCTGCGCGTTGTGGCTGCTGTGGCCGGCTGTGTCGCTGATCCTTGTCGCCTCGGCTTATGCGGTGGTCGGCCCCTTCGCCTTCGGCAAGCGCGATGACGGACGGATGGAGGCGGCAAGCCTCATCCTGCTGGCGCCCTATCTGATCGGGGCATGGGTCAACTCCCGCATCTGGACACGCAAGCTGCCCCGGCAGGTGGTGGTGATGGACGGCGTATTCCTCGGCCGCCTGCCCGGACGCGACGACACCATCCATGGCGTCGTGGATTTGTGCGCGGAGCTGCCCATGCCGCGTGGCGCCACGGCCTATGCGTTCGTGCCCGCGCTCGATCTCGTGGCGCCGAGCGCAGAGACGCTGCGCACCGCCGCCCGAGCTATCGAGAGCCAGCGTGCGCAGGGGCCGGTGCTGGTGTGCTGCGCGCTGGGGTTTTCCCGCAGCGTGGCGGCGGTGGCGGTGTGGCTGCTGATGACCGGCCGCGCCCGCACACCGGACGAGGCCATCGCCATCCTGCGCGCGGCGCGCGGGCGCATCGTCATCTCCGATGCGCTGCGTGCGCTCATCGTGGAGGCGGCCGCATGAGCGGATCGGATCTGTCCACGCCTATGGCGCGCGTCGCCGCGGACCTGCTGCGGGCGGGGCGGGCGTTCTTCCTGCTGTCGCTGGTCCTGTCGGGCTGCGCCGCGCTGACGCTGCTGATGGGGGCTCCCGGTACGCCGGTGGCCGGCTTCCGCCTGTTGCTGGTGGCGGTGCTGGTGTTCGGCCTCGGTGCCTGCTGGTTCGCCTTCCGGATTGGCTTCGATGCCGCGATCTTCGCGCGTTTCGGGCGCGAGGCCGGGGAGGGCGGCATCGCGCCCGAAGCCATCGATGCGGCCCTTGCCAGCGCCGGCCTCGCACGCAGCTTGCCCGAGCCACGCCCCATGCAGGCGCGGCTGCGCGGCGCCGTCCGGCTGCTGGTGGCGCAATTGGTGTGCCTGATCGCGCAGGTCATCTGCATTCTCGGCTTCGCCGCCTTCCCATGGCTTCGCCTGCCGTGACCCCGCCCGAGAGGTTTCGCCCCATGACATCCCGGCCCTGGTTCGAGCGCCTGTGCGGCCAGCTGTTCACCGGCTTCGCCCGTCTGGTCACGGGCGCACGGTCCATCTGGCAGGGCTGCGCGCCGGAGCCGGAGCTGCGGGTCTATTTCGCCAATCACGCCAGCCATGGCGATTTCGTTCTGCTGTGGGCCGCCCTTCCCACCGGCATGCGGGAGACCACCCGGCCGGTGGCGGGCGCCGACTACTGGCGCAAGGACGGCATCCGCCGCTTCATCGGCGAGAAGGTGTTCAACGCCGTGCTCATCGAGCGCAACGGCACCGACCGCAGCGTGGACCCCATCGAGGTGATGGCGGACGCGCTCGATGCAGGCTCCTCGCTCATCATCTTTCCCGAGGGCACGCGCAACACCACCGATGCGGTGCTGTTGCCCTTCAAGAGCGGGATCTTCCGCCTCGCCCAGCGGCGCCCGCAGGTGGACTTCGTGCCGGTGTGGATCGACAACCTGAACCGGGTCATGCCGAAGGGCGAGATCATTCCGCTGCCGCTGCTGTGCACGCTCACCTTCGGCACGCCCCTGCGCCTCGGCGCGGAGGAGGGCAAGACGGAGTTTCTGGACCGGGCGCGCGATGCCCTGCTCGCTCTCAAGCCGATGGTGAACTGACGTGGCACCCGAGCATCACACCCTTGCCCTGTTCTGCGGCGTCCTGGCCGTGCTGCTGCTGGCGACCGGCATCGGCCAATTGATCGCCCGCCGCACCGCCGCCGGCGGGCCGAATGCGGTGGTGCAGAACCTGAACGCCCGCATCAATGCCTGGTGGGTGATGGTGGGCGTGCTGGCGCTCGCCTTCCTGTTCGGCAAGGGCGGGGTGGTGGTGCTGTTCGGCCTCTGCGCCTTTGCCGCTTTGCGCGAATTCATCACTCTCACGCCCACGCGGCGTGGTGATCACTATGCGCTGGCGCTCGCCTTCTTCGTCATCCTGCCGGTGCAGTTCTGGCTGGTTCAGATCGAATGGTATGGCCTCTATGCCATCTTCATCCCGGTCTATGTCTTCCTGCTGCTGCCGGTGATCGCGGCCCTGAGGGGGGACACCTCCCGCTTCATGGAGCGTATAGCCGAGGTGCAGTGGGCGCTGATGATCTGCGTCTACTGCCTCTCCCATGTGCCGGCACTGCTGACGTTGCCCATCGCCGGCTATGAGGGCCGGGGCCTGCTGCTGATCGCCTTCCTGGTGCTGGTGGTGCAGGCCAGCGATGTCCTCCAGTATGTCTGGGGCAAGCTCTTCGGCCGCCACAAGGTGGCGCCAGCCCTGTCACCGTCGAAGACCTGGGAAGGGCTGATCGGCGGCGTGCTGAGCGCCACGGCACTGGGCGCGGCCCTGTGGTGGGTGACGCCGTTCGCGCCCCATGAGGCGGCGCTGCTGGCGTTCGTCTCCTGCCTGATGGGCTTCTTCGGTGGCCTCGTCATGTCGGCGATCAAGCGCGACCGGGGAGTGAAGGACTGGGGCCAGTCCATTGCCGGCCATGGCGGCTTCCTCGACCGTCTGGATTCCATCGTGTTTTCCGCGCCGGTCTTCTTCCACCTGACGCGCTACTTCTGGACCATCTGACAGGTCGAAAGCGCAAAGTGCGCAAGTGCCGCACCTGACGTAGCGCGTTCCAAGCCCGAACCGGCTGAAGCAGAGCCGTGCAAGGCCTTGCCGGACGGGGCTTATCCCCATGCTGACCAAGGGGATGAAAATTATGATTGCAGAATGTCTATTCTGTGACACATAATTTTTCATCGCTGAAATTGGCCGGTTCACGGTCGAGGCGCAGCCGGCCATGGCCGGCCGGCAGTGGGACTGCGGATGCCTGATGATGGGACACCAGATGCGCGGGATGGCGCGATGACTGCGATTTCGCTTCTGGACCTCATCCGCAGCCATCGTACCGGCATGACGCCGCAGCACGGCCGGGTGGCCGACTTCGTGCTGCGCCATCCCCTCCAGGCAGCGACCATGGGGATCGAGGAACTGGCCGCCGCCGCCGATGTCTCGGTGGCCACCATCAATCGTTTCGTGCGCGGCCTCGGGCTCGACGGCTTCGCACAGTTCCGGGCTTTGGGCGTGGCCAGCTTCCGCCCGCTGTCGCCGGTGGAGAAGCTGGAAGCGCAGGCCAGCGCCTCCAAGAAGGACGGCGACGTGGTGGCCGGCACGCTGGAAGCTGTCGTTGCCAATCTGCGCGTGGCGCGCTCGGTGGTGGATGCCTCCGTCTTCCGCCGCGCGGCCGAGGCCATCACGGCGGCGGATCGCGTGGTGTTCATGGGTCTTGGCCTCAGCGCGCCGCTGGTGGCTCTGCTGGCGGACATGATCCTGCCCTTCTGCCGCGCCCAGCTCATCCTCGACGGGCAGGGCGGACAGGAGCGGATGATCCGCCGCGCTTTCCATGTGGGGCAGGGCGACGTGGTCATCGCCATGGCGCTGCCGCGTTATTCGCAGGCCACCATCGATCATGTCCGCACCATACGGGCGCAGGGGGCGCGAGTGATCGGCATCACCGATGCGCTGACCTCGCCGCTGGCCCTGCATGCGGACCTGCTGCTGCTGGGCGCGGCGGAGCATCCGCTGCTGCACGCTTCGCCCACCGCGTGCGTCGCCCTGTTCGAGGTGCTGACCGCTGTGCTGACCGCCCGCCGCACCAGCGCGGGTGATGCGGCGGAGCTGACCCGCCGCATCGCACCGCATCTGCATTCCCTTCCAGAAGAGACGCCTGCCGAGAGGGCCACGTCATGACCGCTGCCCCCGTTCCGGTTGCCGCCCCGCAGTCTCCTCTCGTCCGCGTGGACGGGCTGAACGTGGAGTTCGCCACGGAAGGCGGCGTGTTCCGCGCCGTGCAGGATCTCTCCTTCCATATCGATCCCGGCGAGACGCTGGCGGTGGTGGGCGAGAGCGGCTCCGGTAAGTCCGTCACCTCGCTCGCCTTGATGCGGCTGATCGAGTTCGGCGGCGGGCGCATCGCCGGCGGCAAACTGGAGTTCCGCGGACGGGACGGCGTGGTGCGTGATCTCGCCAGCGCCGATGCGCAGACCATGAACCGGGTGCGCGGCAACGAGATCGCCATGATCTTCCAGGAGCCGATGACCTCGCTGAACCCGGTCTTCACCATCGGCGACCAGATCGCCGAGGCGGTGCGCCTGCATCAGGGTGCGAGCCGGGCGGAGGCGCGCGCCGAGGCGCTGGCCATGCTGGAGAAGGTGCGCATTCCCGGCGCCAAGGGCCTGCTCGACCGGCATCCGCATCAGCTCTCCGGCGGCATGCGGCAGCGGGTGATGATCGCCATGGCGCTCGCCTGCCGGCCCAAGCTGCTGGTGGCGGACGAGCCCACCACGGCGCTGGACGTGACCATTCAGGCCCAGATCCTGCGCCTCATCCGCATCCTGCAGGATGAGATGGGCATGGCGGTGCTGTTCATCACCCATGACATGGGCGTGGTGGCCGAGGTGGCCGATCGCGTGCTGGTGATGAACAAGGGCCGCAAGGTGGAGGAGGGCGTGGCCGAGGAGATCTTCGCCCGGCCCCAGCATGCCTATACGCGCGCGCTGCTTGCCGCCGTGCCGCGCCTCGGCGCGCTGGCTGGCGAGCCGCTGCCCCGCCGCTTCCCGCTGGTGGAGATCAAGGAAGGCGGTGGCGGCGCCTTCACCGAGGCCCCACCGCAGGACACGGTGACGGGAAGCGCCCCGGTGCTGGAGGTGAAGAACCTCGTCACCCGCTTCGACGTGCGGCGCGGCATCTTCGGCCGCCTGTCCGGCCGCGTGCATGCGGTGGAGCAGGTGAGCTTTTCCGTGAAGGCCGGCGAGACGCTGGCGCTGGTGGGTGAGAGCGGCTGCGGCAAGTCCACCACCGGGCGCACCATCATGCAGCTTCAGGCGGCAGATAGCGGGCAGATCCTGTTCCATGGCCGTGACCTGCTCGCCATGGGCGCGCAGGAACGCCGCAGCATGCGGCAGAAGATCCAGTATGTGTTTCAGGATCCCTTCGCCTCGCTGGATCCGCGCCTCACCGTGGGCTTCTCCATTGCTGAGCCCTTGACCACCCATAACCTCGCCACCGGCAAGGCGGTGGAAGAGCGGGTTGCCGAGCTGCTGCGAGACGTGGGCCTCTCGCCCGACCATGCCCGGCGCTATCCGCATGAGTTTTCGGGCGGCCAGCGCCAGCGCATCTGCATCGCCCGCGCGCTTGCCTCCGAGCCGGAAGTGCTGATCGCCGACGAAGCCGTGGCTGCGCTGGACGTTTCCATCCAGGCGCAGATCGTCAATCTGCTGATGGAGTTGCAGGAAAAGCGGCGCCTCTCCTACATCTTCATCAGCCATGACATGGCGGTGGTGGAGCGCGTGAGCCACCGCGTTGCGGTGATGTATCTCGGCCAGATCGTGGAGATCGGCCCGCGTCAGGCGGTGTTCGACCATCCCGCCCATCCCTACACGCGTCGCCTGATGGCGGCCGTGCCCATCGCCGATCCGGCCCGGCGCGATCGCGAACGCCCGCTGCTGGAAGGCGAGATCCCGAGTGCCATCCGCGCGCCGAACGACCCGCCGGAGGTGCGAGCGCTGGTGGAGGTGGGCGAGGGGCATTTCGTCGCCCGCTATTCCATCGGCGATTTTCGTTGAGCGTCCAATAACCTTCCATCCCCCTCCAGAGAGGATCACAAGGATGCGTTTGAAAGCCCTTCTCGCAGCTGGCGCTCTGTCCGCGCTGGCCCTTGCGCCCGGCCTCGCCGCGGCCAAGACGCTGGTGGTCGGCGTGCCCGACAACCTCACCGGCCTCGATCCCACGAACGTCAACGACACCCTGTCGCAGACGGCCATGCGTACGGTCTATCAGGGCCTGTTCGGCTTCGATCAGGACATGAAGATCGTGCCCGTGCTCGCCGAGAGCTTCGAGGCCAACGACACCGCCACCGAGTTCACCATCCGCCTGCGCAAGGGGGTGAAGTTCCACGACGGCACCGACTTCAACGCGAACGCGGTGAAGATCTCGCTGGAACGGCTCGCGAACCCGGACAACAAGCTGTCCCGCCGCAGCCTCATCTCCATGCTGGACCGCGTGGATGTGATTGATGACTCCACGGTCAAGATCGTGCTGAAGACGCCGTTCGGCGCGCTCATCAACACGCTGGCGCATCCCGCCATCGTCATCATGTCGCCGGCCGCGCTGGAGAAGTACGGCAAGGACATCGCCCGCAACCCTGTGGGCACCGGCGCCTTCAAGTTCAAGCGCTGGGCGGCCGATACCTTCGAGGTGGAGAAGAACGAGCACTACTGGAAGGCCGGCTGGCCCAAGGTGGATGGCGTGACGCTGCGCTCCGTGCCGGAGAATGGCAGCCGCTTCGCCATGCTTCAGGCCGGTGAGGTGCAGTATGTGACGCTGTTCCCGCCGGAGCTGGTGCCGGTGGCCGAGAAGCTGCCCAACCTGCTGGTGGTCAAGCGCCCCTCCATCGTCGGCTGGTATGCGGCGATGAACACCATGAAGAAGCCCTTCACCGATCCCCGTGTCCGTCAGGCGCTCAATTACGCCGTGGACAAGGCGGCCTACTGCAAGGTGGTGGAGAGCGGCTTCTGCACGCCGCTCCAGTCGCCCATGCCGGACCTGCTCGGCTTCTTCGAGCCGCAGAAGCCCTACACGTTCGACGTGGCGAAAGCCAAGGCGCTCCTCGCCGAGGCCGGCTATCCCAACGGGTTCGAGACGGAAATCTTCGCGCTGAACAACACCAACCAGATCCGCGCCATGCAGTTCCTGCAGCAGCAGCTGGCACAGGTGGGCGTGAAGCTGACCGTGACCCCGCTGGAGTCCGGCGTCGCCGCCCAGCGCATCTGGGGGGTGCAGAAGCCCGAGGATGCCACGGTGCAGATGCAGCTGACCGGCTGGTCGTCCTCCACGGGTGATGCCGACTGGGGCCTGCGCCCGCTGCTGTGGGGCAAGGGTTTTCCGCCCGCACTGTTCAACGTCGCCTATTACAAGAACGACAAGGTGGACGCTGACTTCGAGGGCGCGCTGGAGACGGCCGATCCTGCCAAGCGCGGCGCTTTCTATGCCGATGCGCAGAAGCGCATCTGGGAAGACGCGCCGTGGATCTTCCTCGGCGCCTCGCAACTGCTCACGGCGCAGTCCAAGAACCTGTCCGGCGTCTACATGCTGCCGGACCGCGGCTTCGTGCTGGAAGGTGCCGAGTTCAAGTGATCCCTCGGCCGGCCTGTATGGCCGGCCGCTCCATCCGGGCGCCGGGTTCCCGGCGTCCGTCCTTTCCGCGTCCCACCGGATGCCGCCATGCTTGAATATCTCGTCAAACGCCTCCTCGGCATCATTCCGGTGATCTTCGCGATCTCGGTGGTGGTGTTCGCCTTCGTCCATCTGCTGCCGGGAGATCCGGCGCGGCTGGTGGCGGGCATGGATGCCTCGCTGGAGGACGTGGCGGCGGTGCGCAAGTCGCTGGGCCTCGAAGGCCCGCTGTGGCAGCAGTATCTGCATTTCGCGTGCAATGCCCTGACGGGGGATTTCGGCATCTCGCTGAAGACCCGCCGCCCGGTGATCACCGAGATCGGCGAGCGGCTGATGCCCACCGTCTGGCTCACGGTGTTCGCCATGATCTGGGCCACCATCTTCGGGCTGCTGATCGGCGTGCTCTCGGCGGTGAAGCGCGGGCGCTGGCAGGATTATGGCGGCATGATCGTCGCCGTCTCCGGCATCTCCTTTCCGTCCTTCTGGCTCGGCCTGCTGCTGATCGACCTGTTCTCGGTGCGCCTCGGCTGGCTGCCCACGGGCGGTTACGGCACCTGGGCGCATTTCGTCATGCCCTCCTTCACGCTGGGGCTTGGCGTCGCCGCCGTCATGGCGCGCTTCACGCGCTCGGCCTTCGTGGAGATCGCCCGCGAGGATTATGTGCGCACCGCGCGCGCCAAGGGCGTGCCGGAAAAGTTCGTGATCTGGAAGCACACGCTGCGCAATGCGCTGGTGCCCGTCATCACCATGACCGGCCTGCAATTCGGATTCCTCCTTGGCGGCTCCATCGTTGTTGAGACCGTGTTCAGCTGGCCCGGCCTCGGCCGCCTGCTGGTGGATAGCGTGTCCTATCGCGACTATCCGGTCATCCAGGCGGAAATCCTTCTGTTCTCGATCGAATTCATCCTCATCAACCTTATGGTTGACGTGCTCTACGCCTTCGCCAATCCGGAGATCCGCTACAAATGAGCACCGCGACCTCCGCTCCCGCTATCGTCGTCGCCAGCGACATGCGCACGCCACTTGGCGAATTCTGGCGCCGCTTTCGCCGCCAGAAGGTGGCGCTGGTCGCCGGCGCCTTTCTGCTCGCGCTGCTGCTGGTCGCCATCTTCGCCCCGTGGATCGCGCCCTATGATCCCGCGACGCCCGACTACATGGCGATCCTGCAAGGCCCGACCGCCGCGCACTGGGCTGGCACCGACGCCTATGGCCGCGACGTGTTCAGCCGCATCCTGTTCGGCGCCCGCATCTCGCTGGCGGTGGGCTTCCTCTCCGTGTCGCTGGGCGGCCTCGTGGGCGTCTCGCTCGGCGTGATCTCCGGCTATTACGGCGGGCTGATCGACAGCCTGATCATGCGCGTGTGTGACGTCCTTCTGGCCTTTCCCGGCATCCTGCTCGCCATCGGCGTCATTGCGATCCTCGGCCCCGGCATCGACAACGTTATCTATGCGGTTGCAGTGTTCTCGGTGCCGATCTTCGCCCGCCTCGCGCGCGGCTCCACGCTGTCGCTGAAGCGGGCAGTGTATGTGGATGCGGCCCGCGCCATCGGCGTGAAGGACCGGGTGATCATGATGCGCCACCTGCTGCCCGGCGCCCTGCCGAACGTGATCGTCTATTTCTCCATGCGCATCGGCACCTCCATCCTCACCGCCGCAAGCCTCAGCTTCATCGGCCTCGGCGCGCAACCGCCGAGCCCGGAATGGGGCGCCATGCTGGCGGACGGACGCAGCTATATCGGGGTGGCGGACAATGTGACGCTGTTCCCCGGCATCGCCATCTTCGTCACCGTGCTCGCCTTCAACCTGCTGGGTGATGGCCTGCGCGATGCGCTCGATCCCAAGCTGCGGATGGCGTGAGATGCGCGCCCGTGATTTCGGCCTCGTGTGCGGCACGCTGCCCACGGGGCCGCTCAATGCCATCACCGACGTGGCCGGCGTCACCGTTGGCCATCGCACGCGCATGGAAGGCGATGTGCGCACGGGCTTCACGGCCGTGCTTCCCCATGGCGATGACCTGTTCCGCGAAAAGCTGCCGGCGGCGGTGGAGGTGATCAACGGTTTCGGCAAGAGCGCGGGCCTGATCCAGGTGGAAGAGCTGGGCCAGCTGGAGACGCCCATCCTGCTCGGCAACACGCTCTCGGTCGGCACCGGCTTCGAGGCGCTGGTGCGCCGGGCGCTTGCCGCCAATCCGGACATCGGCCGCGAGACCGGCACCGTGAATCCGGTGGTGATGGAGTGCAATGACGGCTGGCTCTCCGACATCCGGGCGCTCTCGCTCACCGTGGAGGACGCCTATGCCGCGCTTGATGCGGCGGCGGGCGGTGCGGTGACGGAAGGCGCGGTCGGCGCCGGCACGGGCATGAGCGCCTTCGGCTTCAAGGGCGGCATCGGCACCGCCTCGCGCCTGCTGGTGCTGGATGGGCGCAACTACACGCTGGGCGTTCTGGTGCTGGCGAATTTCGGCCGCGCGGGCGATCTGGTGCTGCCCGATGGACGGCGGCCCGAGGTGCCGAAACTCCGCCGGCAGGATTTCGGACAGCCGGACGCGCCCGAACGCGGCTCGGTCATCATCGTGCTCGCCACCGACATTCCGCTGGAAAGCCGGCAGCTGAAGCGCATCGCCCGCCGTTGCGGCGCGGGGCTGGCGAAGCTTGGCGCCTTCTGGGGCAATGGCTCCGGCGACATCGCGCTCGCCTTCTCCACCGCCAGCCGCATCCGCCATCATGAGGCGGCGGACCTCGTGCCGCGCGTGGTGCTGAACGAGAACCGCATCGACCTGCCGTTTCGCGCGGCGGCCGATGCCACGCAGGAAGCGGTGCTGAACGCGCTCCTCGCTGCCCCCAGAATGCTCGGCCGCGACGGCCATATGCGCCCCTCGCTGGCCGATGTGCTGGGCGAGCCCGGCCAATAGGAAGTTTGAGACATGAAGGTCTATATCTGCGCCGACATCGAGGGGGTCGCAGGCGTGGTCTCGCCTCAGCAGGGCCAGCCCGGAAATGCCGAATATGAGCGCGCTCGGCGGCTGATGACGGAAGAGGTCAACGCCGCCATTGCCGGCGCCTTCGAGGGCGGGGCGACCGAGGTTCTGGTCAATGACAGCCACGGGCCCATGACCAATATCTTGCCCGAGCTGCTGGATGCGCGCGCCGATCTGATCCTCGGCAAGCCCAAGCCCTTCAACATGGCGGCAGGCCTCTCGCGGGAGTTCAACGCGCTGTTCCTCGTCGGCCATCATGCGGCGGCGAGCGGCTTCGGCGTGCTCGCGCACACCACCAACTCCTTCGCCTTCCGCGAGGTGCGCCTCGCCGGCCGGGCGCTGGGCGAGCCCGGCGTCTATGGCGCCTATGCCGGCCAGCTCGGCGTGCCGGTGGCCCTCGTCACCGGCGATGATCGTCTGGTGAGCGAGGCAGCCGAGCTGTTCCCGCAGGCCGAGGCGGTGTGCGTGAAGACGGCGCTGGGCAACCGCGCGGCGCGGCAGGTGTCGGTGGAGAAGGCGCGCGCCGCCATTGCAGAAGGCGCCAAGCGGGCGCTGCGCGATCTGCGGGCCATGCGCCCCTTCGTCATCGAGGGGCCATTCCTGGCCGAATTCGTGATGAACAGTCCGGCGCTGGCCGATCAGGGCGCGGTGCTGCCGCCGGCCCGCCGGCAGGATGCCACCACGCTCGCTTTCGCCTGTGCTGATGCTGCTGAGGCCGTGGGCTGGATGACCGCGCTTTCGGCCATGTCGGCCGTGCTGCGCTGAGGATATGCCAATGACCGACTTCAAGCCCGTTCTCGCTCTGCACGGCGGTGCCGGCACCATCAGCCGCGCCAAGATGACGCCGGAGCGCGAGGCCGCCTATCACGCCGGCCTCATGACCGCGCTCACCGCCGGCCGCGTGGTGCTGGCGGCGGGCGGAACCGCGCTGGACGCGGTGACAGCCACCGTGATGGCGCTGGAAGATGATCCTCTGTTCAATGCCGGGCGTGGCGCGGTGCTGACCAGCGCCGCCACGCAGGAGATGGACGCCGCTATCATGGACGGGCGCGATCGGCGCGCCGGTGCGGTTGCTGGCATCTTCGGCCCGCGCAATCCTGTCCTTGCCGCCCGCGCGGTGATGGAGAGGACCGAACATGTGATGCTGGCGGGCGAGGGCGCCAATGCCTTCTGCCGCGAGGTCGGCCTTGAGATCATGGGGCCGGACTATTTCCTCACCCCCGCCCGGCAGGACGCGCTCCGGCGGGAACTGGAGCGGCGGGCGAGCGGGGCCGGAGATGACGGCGATGCCGCCCGCAAGCACGGCACCGTGGGCGCCGTGGCGCTGGACCGGTACGGTCATCTGGCGGCGGCCACCTCCACCGGCGGCATGACGGCCAAGATGCCGGGGCGTGTGGGCGACAGCCCGGTGATCGGCGCCGGCACCTTCGCGGACGACGCCACCTGTGCGGTGTCCGCCACCGGCCATGGCGAGTATTTCATCCGCTATGCGGTGGGCCACGAGATCGACGCCCGCATGCGCTGGGCCGGGCAGGGGCTGATCGAGGCAGCGAGCGGCATCGTGACCGAGATTGCCCCGCTGGGCGGTTCGGGCGGCCTCGTCGCTGTTGATCGCAAGGGCAATATCGCTGTTCCGTTCAACAGCGAGGGCATGTATCGCGCCTTCATGACGGCCGATGGCGAGATGCACACAGGCATCTTCTGAACGAAGCCACTCTCAGGCGTGCAGAAGCGCGCCCGAGAGGTCGGCAAGGGTGCCGACCGTGCCGAGCGCCAGCGTCCGTCTGACGAGATCGTCGTGCCGGCCGGCATCCACCGCGCCCCATGCGAACAGGCCGCTGGCTTTCTCGCGCAGGGTTTCGTCGGAGACCGGGCGGGCGGGATCGCCAAGCGCGTCACGCACCTCGAAGGCTCGTCGCGTGCCGTCCGTCAGGTGCAGGGTCAGGCTGGCACCATAACGCGCCGGATAGGCGCGGGTGATCGCGTCCGAGCGTGCCACCCGCACGCGGGCCCGCAATGCGGCCACCTCCGGCCGCTCCAGATTCTCCGGCAGGAAGTCCGCCAGCTGCGGGCGCCCGCGCGCGAGGCACAGGCCAACCACATGCTGCAGGCTGAACTTGGCCTCGGTTTCGGTGACGGGACGCGGACGGTCGCAGAACAGGAGCGCATCGTCATAGGTGGCCAGTTCGGCGGTGATCACATCGTCCGGCGCGATGCCGCTCTCGCGTGCGAGCAGCGCCGCGTCCACGGCCGGGTGGCTGTGGCGGCAGGAGGGCCAGGGCTTGAAGCTGGTGTCGTGGATCAGCCACGGCCCGTCTGGCTCCGACAGCAGGCGGGAGAGATCGCCGCCGGCGGCGAGCACCGGCAAGAAACCTTCCTCGCCCTCCAGAACGAAACGGTTGCCCGTGAGGCCCGATCGGGCCGCCACAGCTGCGCGCAGGCCGTTCTGGGCGGCAACGGCATTATGCCACTGCTTGCTCATGCCGGGCTCGAAACGGCAGCGCCACAGGCCGCCGGCCGTCGCGCCCGCATTGCCGAGAGCTGCCACCACAGCTGCGGGATCAAGCCCGAGCAGGAAGGATGCAGCAGTGGCGGCCCCGAATACGCCGCAGGTGGCGGTGGCATGGAAATGGGCGTAATGCGCCTGCCCCGCCGTACGGCCGATGCGGATGGTGGCCTCATAGCCGCGCACCACCGCGTCCAGAAAGCGATCTGCTGGCATGTCGAAGGCCTGCGCCGCAGCCAGTGCCGCCGGAATGACGATGGGGCCGGGATGCAGGATTGAGGTGCGATGGATGTCGTCCATCTCCAGAACGTTGCCCAGCCCGCCATTGATGAAGGCGGCATCGAGTGCCGCAGCGGTGCGAGCGGCGCCGAGGACGATGCAGGGACCATCGCCCGCCAGCACCGTCTGGGCGAGCAACGCCTGTCCGGGCGCGGTGCGCCGCGCGCCCAGCGCACAGGCCAGCCAGTCCAGAACGTGCAGTGTGGCCTTGCGCCGATCAGAGGCGGTGACGGGGCGCGACAGAAGGGTGTGAAGCGCTTCCGTCGCGGACGTCTGGTCGGGGGAGGCGGGCATCACGGGAACTCCGGCTTACGCATGCCGAGGCCCCCGGCCTGATTCCCGGGGGCCTCACGCGTTCAGTATCCCAGACTTTCCCGCCGATGGCTCAGGCTTGTCCTTGCGGCGTCAGCCGCTCCGGGGGCGCTGTCTCCCCACGCTTGTTGTCGATCGCGTTCGGCAGCTCCATGCGCTGGAGCAGGCCACCGCCGGGGCGGTTCGCGAGGGACAGGCGCCCGCCGTGGCGGGTGACGATCTCATAGGCGATGGCAAGCCCGAGGCCCGCTCCCGGAATGGTGGCCTGCCGGGCCGGATCCACCCGGAAGAAGGGCTCGAACACCCGCGCCATGAGGGCGTCGGGAATGCCGGGGCCGTCGTCCTCGATCACCAGCACCGCCTTGTCCATCTCGCGTGACAGGGCGAAACGGGCGGCCTTGCCGTGCGTGGCGGCATTGACCATGAGGTTGCGCAGGGCGCGCTTGAGCGCCATGGGACGGCCGGGCACGCTCACCGCATCGGTGCGCAGCAGCGCCACGTCGAGGCCGGTCTCCTTCAGCTCCGTGGTCAGTTCGTCCACCAGCGCGTCCAGATGCACGGTCTCGTCGCCCGCGCCTTCCACTTCCTCGCGCACCAGCCGAATGGCGCTGTCGGCGATGCGGTCGAGTTCGCTGAGGTCGGAGAGCCACTGCTCGCGATCCTCCTCCAGGAATTCGGCGCGCAGGCGCATGCGAGTGAGGGGCGTGCGCAGATCGTGTGCCGCAGCGGCGACGATGCGCATCCGGCCCTCGATGGCGCTGCGCAGGCGCACCGAAAGCCGGTTGATGGCGATGGCAGCCGCACGCACCTCGGTGGGGCCGCTCTCTTCCAGCTTGGGCAACTCGCCGTCGGGCCCGATCTCGGCAACGGCGCGTTCGATGATCTCGAGCGGCTGCGTCATGCGATGCACGGCGACGATGACGACGCCCGTGGTGCCCACCGCGATCAGGAACAGCCAGCCGAAGAACACCAGCGGTATGCCATTGGGCGGCGGCGGCGGGATGTTCAGGGGCAGCACGAGAAAACGCCCGTCGCCGAGGCGGATGCTGACCGAAGCGCCCTCGCCGAATTCATGCCGGAAGACAGAGGCCGTCTCGGTGACGCCGGCCATCTCCAGTGCGCGGGACATGAAGCGCGAGGCTTCCGGATCGAACCAGCCTTCCGGCGGCTGGGGGCGGATGCCGGCCCGCTCGTTGCCGGTGGACTTGGGATCCTTCAGCAGTTCGAGAAACAGCTTGATCTCGGCAGCGTCAGCGCGGCTGCCGCCTTGGCCGGGGCGGGGGGCCAGCAGGTAGAAGAAGAACATGGTGGAGCCGGCCACCACCACGAGAATGGCGGCCACCAGCAGCACCGTCAGCTTGGTGCGCAGCGAGTTCATGGGGCGGGCCTTCAGGGTGAGGGGGGTCACGGCTGGGCCTTCTGGGCTTCCACGCGCACCGAGAGCTGATAGCCGCCGTTGCGCTGAGTCTTCAGGATCTGGAAGCTGCCGGCATCGCCGAGCTTGCGGCGGACACGGCTGACGAGAACGTCGATGGAGCGGTCGAACGGTCCGGCTTCGCGCCCTTGCGTGATGTCGAGCAACTGGTCGCGGGACAGGATGCGGCCGGGCCGCTCCAGGAAGGCCATGAGCAGGTCGAACTCCGCCGAGGTGAGGGGCACTTCCTCGCCGGCTTCGGTGGTGACGCGACGGGTGCCCTGATCGGCGGTGAAGGTGGCGAATTTGTAGGAATTGCCGGGCGCGGCCAGCTCCTCGCGGTCGGTCGCCCGGCGCAGCACGGCGCGGATGCGCGCCACCAGCTCGCGCGGATTGAACGGCTTGCCGAGATAGTCGTCGGCGCCGATTTCCAGCCCGATGATGCGGTCCACATCCTCTTTCAGCGCGGTGAGGAGGATGATGGGCACGCGCGAGCGGGCACGCAGCGAGCGGCACAGATCGAGGCCGGAGGCATCCGGCAGCATGAGGTCGAGCACCACGAGGTCGAACTTGTTGGAGGTCAGGCACTCCTCCATTTCGCGTCCGCTGGCGGCGGTCGTGGTGCGGAAGCCTTGGGTGACAAGATAGCGCGCCAGCAGCTTCCGGATCTCCTGATCGTCGTCCACCACCAGCACATGCGGCGCGTAATCCACTCGCGTGATTCCTTAAACTCAGGGGCGTTCTTGCGTTTTCCGGCCATCCTTGCGCCGGCAAACACGTCTTGTTGCCGTTCTGTGTACGGTACGGCTCGCCCTTCGCCGACACCAGAGTGCAACGCAGCGTTGCTGATGCCCGTATGGCAATGTTCAGCAACAAAAATGCCCGCCACTGCAACGCTAGGCAATTTGGCGACCTGCGGCAGCAAACCTGTCTCCCCATGATCTTTCCATCAACGGGACAGGACGGCACCCACGATGACAACCCGGAAAGTTTGCGCAGCGGCCCTGATGGCCAGTGTCGGCGTTGCAGCCTACTGCATCGCCGCCGCGCACGCTGACCCCTCCAAGGCCACCGACCGGCTGCCCATGGCGGCAGGTTCACCCGGTCTGGAGCGCGCCGCCGAGGTGGTCCCCGGCCGGCAGGATCCGGCCCGTGGGCCGGGTGGCTCTGCGGCCGTTCCGGGGATCAGGCTGGGGCATATCCCTCCTCCTCCTCCGCCGCCACCCGGTCCTGCTGGCATGGCGGGGATGCTGAGCGCCGCGGAGACCGCAATCGGAATCCGTGCCGAGCAGCTCGATGTGTGGCGTGACTTCACGGATGCGCTGCTGGCCCTCGCGCCGCCTCCTCCGCCCAAGCCTGAGGATGGCGCTGCGGACAAGCAGCCCTTCTCCGGTTCCATTGCGCTGGCCGAGCATCTCAAGGCGGACGGAAAGAAGGCCGAGACGCTGCTTGCCGCCATCGAGAAGCTCAAGGCCAAGCTCTCACAAGATCAGCTGGAGCGTATGGCGCGCTTTGAGGGCGCGCTGCTGCCGCCGCCTCCACCGCCCGGCTTCATGGGGCCCGGCGCTCCGCCTCCGGGCGTGCAGCCGCCGCCCGGTTTCCCCCCGCACATGCGGGGCTGAGTTTCCCGAAAGAAGAGGGCCTTCCCCCACCACGGGCCTTCTTCCTGCGGCGGATTCGCTGCGGGGCAATCCGCCGCCCCCTTTGCCTCCGGCTCAGGCCGGTGGCCTCGAATGAACGAAAGCCTATCCCCACCACTGGCTTTCGTTCGTGCAGCGGGTGCGCTTCGGCGCACCTGCTGTCCCCTTTGCCGGCGGTGCGCGCCGCTGGCCTGAGACGAATGGAAGTCCATCCCCACCACGGGCTTCCATTCCTGCAGCGAATGCGTTTCGGCGCATTCGCTGCCCCCTTTGCCGCCGGTTCGCGCCGGTGGCCTTCAGATGAACGCAAGCCCATCCCCACCACGGGCTTGCGTTCCTACAGCGGATGCGTCTCGGCGCATCCGCTGTCCCCTTTCGCCGCCGCTGCAAGCAGGGCGTCATCAGACAGGCGGGCGCCCATCCCCACCACGGGCGCCTGTCTGGCAGCGAGTGTGTTTCGACGCGCTCGCTGCGCCTTTTCAACCGCCGGCCCGGCCGGCTGATCGGGATAGACGGAGTCCCGTCCCCACCACGGGGCTCCGTCTGTGCAGCACATGCGCTTCGGCGCATGTGCTGCACCATCGAAGCTTGAGGGCCGGGCGCGCGCGGCACGCGATCCTGGCCAGCCATTTAATCGGGACTGCCAGAAAGGGAGCCGCCGTGACACATCAGACTCTCTCCGAAGCCGATACGATCGCGGAACTGGTCGCGAAGGTGCTCTATGAGCGCCAGTATGGCCGGGTGTGGGAAGACGCGACCAAATGGGCGCAGCGCGACAGTTTGTCCTGCGCCCGCAGCGTGATCGAAACCCTGCGCGCGTCATGCATCATGCCGCTGTCGGACCTATCCGACGCCGGGCGCAAGACGCAGTCCTGACGGCGCGGCCGCGACTGCCGGAAACCCATGTGATCCGTTAAAGGAACGCCCAAGGCGAAAGCCTTTGGGCGCCTTCTCGTTGTCGCGTTGATACGAGCCCGACAGGTGCGCATTTACGCGCACGGACATCCGCACACCTTGTAACTTTTCCAGCGGCTGCTACGTGTATTCAAAATACACAAAGGAGGGCGCTGCCTCTCCGTGGCCTTTTCCTCGTGCGAAGGCCGGGATGCGGCGTAAACGACATGCCGCCAATCGTCCGAATGCCTGAAGGCGCCACATCCATCTCCAGCAAGACCACGACTGCTTCGGGCTGGCGGGCCTTTACGGTCGCCGAACGCCATCCCGAGACGTCGCACATCACCTCATTCGTGCTGAAGCCGGCCGATGCGGGTGGGCTGCCGCACTATCGGGCCGGGCAGCACCTGACCCTGCGCTTCAAGGGGCCGGACGGTGCGCCGCTAATCCGCGACTACACCGTTTCATGTGCGCCCAACGGGGCGCATCTGCGCATCTCGGTGAAGCGCGAGCCGCACGGTTCCGCGTCCAACTGGCTGCATGATCATCTCCAGCCGGGGCAGGACATCGACGTGCGCGCGCCGTCCGGTGATTTCGTGCTGCCGGAGGAGGCAACACGGCCGCTGGTGATGGTGAGCGCCGGTGTTGGCGTGACGCCCATGATCGCCATGCTGGAAGCGGCGGCCGAAGCGCAGGATGGGCGGAGCATCCGCTTCATCCATGGCGTGCGCGATGGCGCTGCACGGCCGTTCGCCGCGCATGTGGCTGCGCTGGCAGCCCGGCAGGGCCATACGCGGCTGGATGTTTTCTTCTCCCGTCCGGCGTCCGGCGATCTCGACGCACCGGGGCATCACGAAGGCCGCATCGACATCGATTTCCTGCAGCGTGAAACGCCCATCGGCGAGGCCCACTATCTGCTCTGCGGTCCCATGCCCTTCCTGCGGGATCTGGCGACGGGGCTTGCGGCGGCGGGCGTGCCGCGCGGGCGCATCCATTACGAGTTCTTCGGCCCGATGGAGGAGATCTTCGAGGACGATGCGGCGCCCGCCGCCGAGCCCGCGAAGCCCGCTCCCGGTTCTGGTGCATATGTAGGGACGGACGCACAAATGGCGGTGGAAGAGCATGTGGCCCGCGCGCTGCTGGACAGTGCGGCGGATGCGGTGGTGGCCAGCGATGCCGAGGGGCTGATCACCGTGTGGAACGCCGGGGCGGAGCGCATCTTCGGCTTCGCGCCGCAGGAGGCTCTCGGCCAATCTCTGGACATCATGATCCCGGAGCCGTTCCGCGCCCGCCACTGGGAGGGCTATCACCACACGGTCTCCACCGGCGAGAGCCGCTATGGTGCCGGCGATCTGCTGGCCGTGCCCGGCCTGTGCAAGGACGGAAGGCGCATCTCCATCGAGTTCACCATCGTGCTGATGAAGGACGCCGCGGGTGTCGTGACCGGCATGGCCTCGACCATTCGCGACGTGTCGAAGCGCTTTGAAGAGACGCGAACGCTGAAGAAGCGGGTGGCGGAACTGGAGAAGGCCACGGGTGCGGCCTGACACGTCTTGCACGGCGGGCGGGTGTGAAACATTTCGCGACGCAGCGCGTTCAGCATGGCCGCCCCTCTTACCCAGAGACCGCCATGCTGCAAAAGTCCGGCCCCCTCCGCGATGTGCGCGCGGGAGACGCCACCACGCTCGGCGCTACCTATGACGGGGAGGGGACGAATTTCGCGCTGTTCTCCGCTTATGCGGAGCGCGTGGAACTCTGCCTGTTCGACGCGTCCGGCGAGACCGAGATCGAGCGCATAACGCTGCCGGAATATACCAACGAGGTCTGGCACGGCTATCTGCCCGGCGTCGGGCCGGACACGCTCTATGGCTATCGCGTGCACGGCCCCTACGAGCCGGAGAAGGGCCACCGCTTCAATCCGAACAAGCTGCTGCTCGATCCCTATGCCCGCGACCTCGCCGGGGAGGTGGAGTGGTCGCCTGCTCACTTCGGCTATGTGCTGGATGCGGAGGAAAAGGACCTGTCCTTCGACACGCGGGACAGTGCGAAGGGCATGCCGAAATGCCGGATCATGGACCCCAAGGGCTATGACTGGACCAATTGCCCGAAGCCCCGCATCCCCTGGGAGCGCACGGTCTTCTACGAGACCCACGTGCGCGGGATGACGCAACTTCACCCGGCCATCCCCGAGGAGCTGCGCGGCACATTCGAGGGGCTCGGCCACAGGGCGATGGTCGATTACATCAAGAGCCTCGGCGTGACTTCGGTGGAACTGCTCCCCATCCATGCCTTCCCGGACGACGAATTCCTCATGTCCAGGGGGCTGTCGAACTATTGGGGCTACAACACCATGGCCTTCTTCGCGCTGGAGCAGCGCTACCGGGGACCGAAGGGCATGGCGGGGTTCCGCGACATGGTGCGCGCCTTCCACGATGCCGGGCTCGAGGTAATCCTCGACGTGGTCTACAACCACACGGCGGAAGGCAACGAACTGGGCCCGACCCTTTCCTTCAAGGGCATCGACAACTTTTCCTACTACCGCACCCTGCCGGACCAGCCGCGCTATTACATCAACGACACCGGCACCGGAAACACGGTGAACACCTCGCACCCGCGCGTGTTGCAGATGGTGCTGGATTCGCTTCGCTACTGGGCGACCGAGATGCAGGTGGACGGCTTCCGCTTCGATCTCGGCACCATCCTCGGCCGCGAACCAGACGGCTTCGATCCGCGCGGCGGCTTCTTCGATGCCGTGGGGCAGGATCCGGTGCTGGCCAAGGTGAAGCTGGTGGGCGAGCCGTGGGATATCGGCCCCGGCGGCTATCAGGTGGGCAGCTTCCCGCCCGGCTGGGCCGAATGGGACGACCAGTATCGTGACACGGTGCGCGATTACTGGAAGGGCACGGAAGGGCTGCTGGGCGATTTCGCCGCCCGCGTCACCGGCTCCGGCGACATCTACGACCAGCGCGGCCGCCGGCCGTGGGCAGGGGTGAACTTCGTCACCGCCCATGACGGCTTCACGCTCAACGATCTCGTCTCCTACAACGAGAAGCACAACGAGGCGAATGGCGAGGACAATCGCGACGGCCATTCCGACAACCGCAGCTTCAACTATGGCGTGGAAGGCCCGACCGACGATCCGGGCATCAAGGCGGTGCGCGAGCGGCAGAAGCGCAACATCCTCGCCACCCTTCTGGTGTCCCACGGCACGCCCATGGTGCTGGCCGGCGACGAGTTCGGCCGCACCCAGCAGGGCAACAACAACGGCTATTGCCAGGACAATGAGATTTCCTGGTTCGATTGGGCGCATATGGATGACGACGGCCGGGCGCTGACCGGCTTCGTGCAGAAGCTTCTCGCCATGCGCGCCGCCCAGCCCATCCTGCGGCGGGGCTCATTCCGGGACGGCATGATCGTCACCTGGCTCAACCCCGGCGGCGGCGAGCAGACGCCCGAGCAATGGGCGGATGCGGGGGCCAATTCCATTGCGCTGCGGCTCTCGCGCGACGATCTCGGGGAAGAGGGCGAGGAGGTCTGGTCCGACATCATCATCGCCTTCAATCCGCACGATGGCCCGGTGCCCTTCAGGCTTCCGGAACGCGACGGCGCCCGCTGGCAGGCGGTGCTGGACACCGATGCGCCTGATAGCCCCAGCCGGTCCACGGCGGGCGGCGAGGAGACGGTGGAACTGGCCGGCCGCTCGCTGGTGCTGTTCGCCTGACGCGATCCGGGCGCCCGGTGCGGATCAGCGCCGGGCTTTTGGAGCGGGTTTGGCCTTGGCGACATTGCGCGCCACGGCGGCGCGGATGAGCGCCTTGAAGGCGTCTGCATCCAAGCTCTCGCCTTCATGGATGTCGATGGCCCGTCGCTGGTTGCCCTCAAGGCTGGCGTTGAACAGGCCGGTGGGATCGTCCAGCGAGGCCCCGTTGGCAAAGGTCAGCTTCACCGCCGCCTTGTAGGTCTCGCCGGTGCACAGGATGCCGGCATGCTCCCACACCGGCACACCGCGCCATTTCCACGTCTCGACCACCTCCGGATCGGCCTCATGGATCAGCGCCCGCATGCGGGCCAGCGTTTCGCCGCGCCAGTCGGCGAGGGCGGCGATCCGCGCGTCGATCCGGGCGGAAGGCGAGGGGGCATCGGGATCGGTGGGGGCCTTGGTCATGGCACTGTCCTCCCTGCGCCATTGCGTTTCGGGCGTCTCGATCCGCTTGTCGCGGAATGTGCGTGCAGGCACAAGCGGCTAGGCAACCCGCGCCCGAGCGCCTAACCATAAGCGCAGCCACGTTTCGCCAGAGGACATCATGACCGCCTACGCCGCGCTCTCCGCCCATTTCGGCCGCGCCGCCGCGATTTCCAACGCGCTCGGCATCCTGCAATGGGACAGCGACACCATGATGCCCAAGGGCGCCGTGGGCACGCGCGCCGACAGCCTCGCGCTGCTGCGGGTGATGGCGCACGAGATGGTCACCGATCCGCGCATCGGCGACTGGATCACGGATGCCGAGGCGGATGCCGGACTGGACGCGTGGGCGCGCGCCAACATCCGCGAGATCCGCCGCGTGTGGACGGTGGAAACCGCTGTTCCGGCCGATCTGGTGGAAGCCTCCAGCAAGGCCATCTCCATCTGCGAGATGACATGGCGGCAGGCACGGGCGGATTGCGATTTCAAGACGCTGCTGCCCTAT
Source organism: Azorhizobium oxalatiphilum (assembly GCF_014635325.1). Classification (GTDB taxonomy): domain Bacteria; phylum Pseudomonadota; class Alphaproteobacteria; order Rhizobiales; family Xanthobacteraceae; genus Azorhizobium; species Azorhizobium oxalatiphilum. The sequence continues at coordinate 163,631 of NZ_BMCT01000002.1, forward strand.
CTCTCCGAAGTCCTGAAGCTCCAGCGCGAGATTGGTCGGGTGAAGGGCGAGAAGCTCGGCCTCTCCACCTATGACGCCCTGCTGAACGACTATGAGCCCGGTGGCCGCTCGGCCCATATCGATGCGCTGTTCGCGGACCTTGCCGTCTTTCTGCCCGGCTTCCTCGATGAGGTGATGGCGGTGCAGGGCCGCCGGCCTGCCAATGCGCCGCTGGGCGGTCCGTTCCCGGTGGAGGCGCAGCGGGCGCTGGGCGTGAAGATGATGGGCATCGTCGGCTACGACTTCGAGCGCGGCCGGCTCGATGTCTCGACCCACCCCTTCTGCGGCGGCGCCGACAATGACGTGCGCATCACCACCCGCTATGACACGACGGATTTCACCCAGTCCTTCATGGGCGTGATGCACGAGACCGGGCACGCGCTCTATGAGCAGGGGCGCCCGCAGGCGCTGCTGGGCCAGCCGGTGTCGCAGGCGCGCAGCATGAGCGTGCACGAGAGCCAGTCCCTGCTCATGGAGATGCAGGCCTGCCGCAGCCGCGAGTTCCTCCAGTTCGCCGCACCGCTGATGCGCGAGGCCTTCGGCGGCTCCGGACCGGCGTGGGAGGCGGATGCCCTGTGGCGGCGCTACACCCATGTGGAGCGCGGCTTCATCCGCGTGGATGCGGATGAAGTGACGTATCCCGCTCACGTCATCCTGCGCTACCGGCTGGAGAAGGCGCTGATCGGCGACGAGATGCCGCTCTCCGAACTCCCCGCCGCCTGGAACGCGCAGATGCAGGAGCTTCTGGGCGTGACCCCGCCGGACGACCGGCGCGGCTGCCTGCAGGATGTCCACTGGCCGAGCGGCGGCTGGGGCTATTTTCCCACCTATACGCTGGGTGCCATGACGGCGGCGCAGGTGTTCGACGCGGCGAAGAAGTCGGATGCTTCCATCGCGCCGGGGATTGCGGCGGGCGATTTCAAGCCGCTGCTGAACTGGTTGCGCGCCAACATCCATTCGCAGGGCTCGCTCTACCAGACCGACGACCTGCTCACCCACGCCACCGGCCGCCCGCTGGATGCCTCGGTGTTCAAGGCTCACCTGCGCCGGCGCTATATCGACGAGGTGTAAGCCGGTCATCGGCGGTTCAGGCCGGGGCGCTAGCTTGCTCGCATGATGCAAGCTAACGCTGCCGCTTCCTGCCGGACCTTCGCCATGTGGAAAGGGGCGGGCATCCTGCTCGCCGCTTTCGGAATCACGTTCGCCTCTCCCGTGCTGGCGCAACCGGCGGCAGCGGAAGGCGGCCCGCCCTGGATCGGCACATGGCACGGCGATTGCGGTACGGAGGCCATCTGCTGGCTTGAGGTGAGCAAGGCCGCCACCAAGGATCAGCCCGACCGGCTGCGGGTGGTCTACACCGTCAGCGCCGCCGACAATTCCACCAACGTCACCTGCAAGCGCACCGGCCATGCGCGCCCGGATTCCGACCGCAAACAGTTAGCCGGTAAACTGGCCGATGGCACGCCGATCCGCCTCATGGAGGCGAAGAACGGCCCGGATGACGTGGGCGCCGCCATCGCGCTGCCGGACGGCGCGCCCTGCAAGCTGAGCGGTCGCTTTCAGCCGGCGGGCGAATAGGCGGGCTCAGACCACCGCCATGTGGTTGTCGAAACGCGGGCCGCCGGTGGAGCGGGAGACGACCCCGAGGCCATCCGGCTCCACGGCGATCACGATCACCTCTCCATAGCCGCTGGTGGCCAGAAAACGGCCGGGCTCGCTCATGCGGGCGATGCCGCAGCCGTCGATGAGCGGCAGCGAGCCGATGAAGCGCCCGTCCCGCCGCCACACGATGATGCGCCCGCCGCGCGGACTGGAGCAGGCCACGTAGGTGCCCGACGTGTCGATGGCCACCGAGCCCACATAGCCGCGCAACTGCATCAGCTCGCCCTCCGGCCCATCGAAGGCGGTCAGCGCGCCGTCCTTGGCGATGGAGAAGAGCAGGGGGCGGGCAACGCCATCCTTCAGGAGATCCTGCGCCGCCACCACCACGCCGCCGCGTCCGTCGCGGGCGAGATGGCGCAGCGAGAGGCTGGCGAGATCGTCGGAGAGACGGCCCTCGCCGGTCTGCGCGCCGGTCTCGGGATGCAGCAAAGCGATACTGCTGCCGGTGATCTCCGCATCGCGAGCTTCCGGCGTGTGCGGCTCGATGCCGCCGTTCGCCACCACCAGCGTCTCGCCCACACGCATCAGGTCATGCGGGCCGTCGCCGCCGGTGGCCCATTCGTCCACGATGGCAAAGCCGCCTTCCACGCTGCGGGCCGCCACCACGCCGCGCCCCATGGTGCGGACGGTGCCGTCGTCGATGCCGCGCTCGATCTCATTGGTCAGGAACAGTTTTCCGTCCGGCGAGAAGCGGCCATGGCCGGAGAAGACGCGGCCGGCGCCGGGCGTGAATTCGCGGACGATGCCGCCCTGCCGGCGGTCGAACACCAGCGCCACATGGCCGGGCCGGCGACCCACCGCCACGGCGAGCGGGCTGTTGGGGCTGGCCTCGATGCCATGCAGGCGTGCAGGGGTGGCCGCACAGGCGGCGGCGTCCATCTGTTTGCCCACCGCAATGGCCGCAAAGCTCTCCCCGATCCCCGCCGTCGTGAGCCAGCCCTCCTCCAACGCGTGGTCGAGGGCATGCAGATCAGCGAAGGCATTGGCAGGCATCATGAGCGCTGCTCCTGCGGAGCTAAGAAGGGAGCGGCGGCTGAGGGGCACGGTCGCCGGTCAGTCGCCGTCGAGGGCATTGAAGCCCAGCGAGATGGCGAAATAGGAGGCGGTGGGGCGATAGACGGTGAGCTGCGCCGCCTTGAAGATTTTCACCGCTGCCAGTGCCGCATCATGGCCGGCCGCCGTCTGGGAGGCCGCCGAAAAGTCCTTCGGGAAGCCGTCTGCCGCCTTGTCGGAGGCGGTGGCGGCGCGGTTGACCACGAATTGCGGGCGGCTGGGCAGTTGCTTGCCCACCTCCTGCAACAGCGCGTCGGCGCTCTGGATCATCACCGTGATCACCCGGCCCGAACGGCCGGCGCGCCAGCCATCGGCGAGGTTGGGCTTGGCATTGTCAGCGTCCGGGCCAAGCACGGGCAGGATGCGGGTGTCCGTGACGCGCTGATAGCCGCCCGAAAGATCCGTGAGGATCATGCCGGGCAGGGCGCCCACGTCCGGGAAGAGGGCACTGTCGCCCTTGCCGGAGACGATGGCGCCGAGCACGCCGCTCTTGCGGTCGCCCCATGCGGTGCGCACGTCGCTGGCGATGGTGGCGAGGTTGGTGGCGATGGCGAGGCCATAGGCCCGGCGACGCTCCGCCTCAGCGCCCTGCACCAGCGCATCGGCGGCGCCCTCCTCGAACAGCAGGCGCTCCAGCGCCGGAAGGCCCTGCGCGGCAGCGCTGGACTGGGCGAAGCGGACGGGCTCAAGCCGGGCCGCGTCGGTGTCCGCGATCACCTCGTTCATGGCCCGCTGAATGGCGTTGCGGCGATCGGGGAAGAAGTTGAAGCGGTCGGCGCGCAGATTCTGGCTCACCGGCCCGAGGGTGACGAATTCCACCGCCGTCCACGCATCCGCAGCCTTGCCGAACAGATCCTTCAGGCTGGCAACTGCGGCGGCATCGGGCTTGGCGACGAAAGCCGCCCAGGCGTCCTTCTGGGCCGTGGTGGTGGCGACCAGCGTGTCGTAGCGCGGCAGCATCCAGCCCTCGATGACCGCCACCGGATCGAGCGCGGGCGAGGGCGCCGCCGTTGCCGTGCCGGGCAAAGCGGCACCGGCGAGGACGCCGATCACAAGGCGGCGGGAGACTTCGGTCATGGGGCAGGTGCTCCCTGAGGCGGTGCGCCGGTCACGCGCAACGCCGGTTCACAGCTTCGAAACATAATCCAAGAGTGCCGCTTTACGCCCAGCGGGCAAAGAGCGGAAGCGGGCAACGGCGCTTTCCGCCTGCCCGCCATGCCAGAGGATGGCCTCCTCCACCGTACGGGCCCGCCCGTCATGCAGGAGGCCGGTGTCGCGGGCCAGCGCATCGGACAGGCCCGCCAGCGGCGCGGTGCGCCATTCGCTGGCCTTCGCGCCCGGCTCCGGCATGGTGTCCGCGAGGCCGGGTCCAAGGTCGTGCAGCATGAGATCGGTGAACAGGCGCGCGGTGCCGCCCTGCGCGGTGGGCAGCGACGGCTGGTGGCAGGCGGCGCAGCCGGTGGCGGCGAACAGGCGCGCGCCACGCTTGTCTGTTGGCGTCTCCGGTACGGGCAGGGCGGCCACATAGGCCACCACGCGGGAGAGCAGGCTGTCGGGGATCTCGAATTCCTGCTCGCCGGTGACGCCGTGCGGGGCGTTGCGGCAGGCGGCCTGCGCTTCCGTGCAATCGCCCCACGGCTCTGGATGCAGCGGGGTGGAGAGCCCCATGTCGAGGAAGAAAGCTTCGGAGGACTGACTGTTGAGGTTCGGCTGACCGGCCTTCCAGCCATAACGGCCGATGGCCGTGGTGCCGTCCGGCAGGCGCACCCGGCGCAGGCGGCCGTGCATGGCATCCGGCCCCTTGGCCTGCGCCTTTTCGAGCGCGACGAGCGCGGCCTCGGGCACCTGTTCCAGCAGGCCGCGCCCGCGCAGGTCCGGCGCTACCCGGAGCGAGAGGCCCGTGCCGGAGGCGAGCGGGCCATAGCCGGGGTCTTCCACAAGCGGAGCACGCGCCGTGCGGCCATCGGGCAGGCGCGTGTCCTGTACTGCCAGCACACCCTCCGGCTTCAGGCCGGGCACGGCGTCGATCTGGAGGCGGCGGCCATAGACGGGATCACCCGAGCCGTCCGCCTGCGCCAGCATCAGCACCATGCCGCGCCCGTCCAGATGGCCGTTGGCATCCACAAGCGTCTTCGCCCGTCCGTCCGCCGGGTGGCAGGACGCACAGGAGCGGGCATCGAACAAAGGGCCGAGGCCGTCGTCCGCCTTGGTGGAGGAGGGAGCGGGCACCCAGGCGCGGTCGAACAGCGCCTTGCCGATGCGCAGGTCGAGCCCATCCAGCGCTCGCGCGCCGCCGGCCATCGCCACGGCAGCCATCAGGCCCACGCCGAGCGCGGCACCGCCGAGCCTGAGCAGCCGGGCCATCAGGAGATGCGGAACCAGCCCATGAGGCCGGTGTCCATGTGCTCGAGGATATGGCAGTGGAACACCCAGTTGCCGCTCACCGCCTTGAAGGCGATCTCCACCGTCTCGTTGGGCTCCACCATCACCGTGTCCGCCAGATATTGCGGTAGCTTCGGCTTCTTGGAGTGCGAGAGCACGCGGAAGATGTGGCCGTGCAGGTGCATGGGATGCACGTGCTTGGTCACATTGGTCATGGAGATGACGTAGCTGGTCCCGTTGTCCAGCACCGCCAGCGGCGGCGGCAGGCGCAGGGCATCCTGCACCGCCCAGCTGTCGCGGCTGATGGCCCAGTGGGTGGTGGAGCCCACACACATGGAATCGATCAGCGCCTTCGACAGCGGGTCATCCGCCGGCAAAGGCGGCGACACCGCCGTGGCACCGGCGGAAACCTGGAGCAGGAACTCCATCCTCTTCGCGCTTTTCAGATCCGGCAACGGCACCTTGGCCGGCGGCAGGGGCTTGGCCTTCAGAGCTGTCCGGGACTTGGCCCTCATGCCCTTTTTGTCCACCGCCACAAGCGTGGTGAGCAGGAAGGGCTCGGCCGAGCGATAGTCGAAGATCTGCACTTCCTTGCCCGGCGCCGGCATGCGCACCTGAGCGTCGGCACGCATGGCCGGACCCATGCGCCAGATGCCATCGGGCAAATCGTTGAAATGCACTGGCGGCAGGGCCTGCCCGTCGATGGCGATCAGGAAGGCGTCGTCCGTGTCGCAGCCGAAATCGATGACGCGGGTGCCGTCGGCGATCAGCGTGCGCACGCGTACGTCGCCATAGGCCGGCACCTCGACGCGCGGGGCGGTGAGGCTGCCGTTGGTGGTGCGGATGTTGCCGAAGGTGCCGGTGGTGGCGGCACCGTCCGTGGTGCTCATCTCCAGCCACTGGCCATCATCGCCCAGCCGCCAGTCCTTCACCACGATGAAGCATTCCGCATCGTATCCGGCCTTGGCATCGGCGGGATCGTCCACCACCAGCGCGGAGAACAGCCCGCGGCCGACCTGCCCGGTCTCGTCGCAATGAGGGTGGAAGAAATAGAAGCCGGGATCGGGCAGCGGCACGTTGTAACGGAAGCGCTCGCCGGGTTTCACCACCTCCTGCGTGATGGGGGCGACGCCGTCGAACAGATAGGGTGCGCGGATGCCGTGCCAGTGGACGGTGGTGAAGTCCGGCAACTGGTTCTCGAAATCCACGATGAGGCGGGTGCCGCGCGGGGCGCGGACCATCTTGAACAGTTCGCCGTCATAGGTGGCGACACGCTTCGTGGCCGGCTTGTCCGGGCCGAGCAGGTGAGCGTCGATCTCACGGGCCACCAGCGACAGGTTCCGCACCGGGGCGGAGGCGGGCAGGGTGTCGATGGACGCGGGCACCTGACCGATGGCGGACGGCGCGAAGGAGACGAGGCCGGCGGCGGCGCTGCCCAGCAAAAGTCCGCGTCGCGAGATCATTACCGGCTCCATCGCCGCGCCGGCTCCGGTCTTGCGCTACGGCCTCGGGCTGCGGTCATCAGATAAGGATATCCGCGCACGCCCAAAGGCATGCGCGGGGTCAGGACTGCAAGCCTGGGAAGCAGCCGGCTCCGTACGGGGCGAGGCCCCGCACGGAATCTGTCCGCTCACTTCTTGGCGGCGTTGGCCGGATCATCGAGGCTCTTGGAGCCTTCGACCTTGATCTGGATCTTGAGCACGGCGACGCCGCGCTCGATGGCATGGGCCTGCGCCACCAGCGCATCCACGCCGTCCTGCACCATCTTGTTGCCCTCGGTGTTACCCTCGGCCAGCATCATGTCGTAGAACATCTTGCCGCTGTCGCCGCTGTCCTTGATGACCTTCAGGGCGGCTTCCGCGCCCTTCATCTTGGCATCGATCTCGTCGGCGATCTTCGGGTCCGCGGCGCGCACGAGATCGGCCACCGACGGGCCGGAGAACACCGTGCCATCGTTGCGCGTGGTGCGGCCGTAATAGACGTCCTGAATGCCCACTTCGTCGAAATAATGCGAGTTGTGGGTGTTGTCGGAGAAGCAGTCATGCTCCTCCTCGGGATCGTGGAGGATGAGGCCGAGCTTCATGCGCTCGCCGGCCAGCTCACCATAGGAGAGCGAGCCGAGGCCGGTGAAGATGACGGCCAGGCCGGGCTTGTCCTTCTTCTTCAGGAGCGCGGCGCGGGCCTTGCCCTTCGGACCCCAGTCGTCGGCCATCTCCTTCAGGTCCGCCACGAGCGTCGAGGTGGCCACCTTCAGATATTCGGCGCGGCGCTCACAATTGCCGTTGGTGCAGGCGGCCTTGTCGAAATCGGTCCAGGGGCGCTCGCCGGCGCCACGCTCGGTGCCGTGCAGATCCTGGCCCCAGAGCAGGAACTCGATGGCGTGCCAGCCGCTGCCCACATTGGCCTCCACGCCGCCGGCGGAGTTCAGCTGATGCAGCAGGGCGGGGGTGATCTTGGTGGTGTCGATCGTCTTCTTGCCGATGCGGATCGACTTGGCGGCGATCACATTGGCCGTATAGAGCGGGTTCTCGTCGGACTTGGTGCCGTAGCTCTTGGCATCCACATAGTCGATCAGGCCCTCGTCCAGCGGCCAGGCATTCACATTGCCTTCCCACTCATCGACGATGGGATTGCCGAAGCGGAACGCCTCGGTCTTCTGATAGGGATTGCGGGCCTTCTTCCACGCGTCCCGCGCAGCCTTTTGCGTGGCCTCGCTGGGGGCGGCGATGAAGGCGTTGATGGCCGTCTGCATCTCCTGAGCAGCGGTATAGCTGTCAGTGTACATGGCCTGCGCGAGATCCGCATAGTGCGTGAGCACCTGCTTGGGCGTGGGAGCGGTGGTCTTTGCCGCTGCGGGCTTGGCGTCCGCCTGTTTCGTTTGAGCGCTTGCCGGGCCTGCGATACCGAAGGCCAAGGCGAGGGCGGCAGCAATGATCTGCGCGCGCATAATCTGGTTTCTCCCGAAAATCCCGGCTGTATGGCGGTGGCCGGCAATCTTGCGATGCAGGGTACCTTCCGGCAGCCGAGCGCAAACTAGCGCCCGGCCAAGCTCGCTCACAAGGCGGCAGAGAGATAATGGAATTATTCCATACTGCTCGCCGGGCCGTGCGGTGCTGTTGATGCGCTTCAGATACGGGCGCGTCGAGCAAGGCCACTGACCACAAGAAAAACGTCGCACGCGAAAATGAACTGTGTCGCTACATCGGAATTACGATCCGCCTGAGCGAGACGGTTCCCTAACGTCCGTCTTTATTTGCAACGCTCGTCTCCTCTATGCGGCCGGGTGCAGTCGTAAATCTGTTTTCTGGATCAATTCCAAAGATTGGCGATGCCGGTGACAGCCGGAAAGCATGCGTGTACCTGCCAGAGATCATCAGCCTGCGCCGCATGCCGGAACAGGGCGGCGGCGCGTGTTCCTGCTCGGGACAGCGCCATGCCGCAACGGCAGAGTGCGCCGGTTTCGTGCCTCGCGAGGAGACCCGCCATGTTGGCCGCTTTCATTATCGTCTTCCGAGAGGTGCTCGAGGCCGGGCTGATCACCGGCGTGATGCTGGCGGCCTCCGAGGGGGTGCGAGGGCGGGGACTGGTGATCTCGCTGGGCATTGTCGGCGGCATCGTCGGCTCGGCGATCATCGCGCTGTTTGCCGAGCAGATCGCCAATCTGTTCGAGGGCTCGGGGCAAGAGCTGCTCAATGCCGCCATTCTCTCAGTGGCAGTGGTGATGCTGGTCTGGACCGTGGTGTGGATGGCCAGCCACGGCAAGGAGATGGTCAGCGAGATGCGGGCGGTCTCCAGCGACGTGAAGGCCGGCCGCCGGCCGTTGGCGGCGCTGGGCCTTGTGGTGGGCATGGCGGTGCTGCGCGAGGGCGTTGAGATCGTGCTGTTCATGTATGGCATTGCCATCACCGGCGGGGAGGGGCCGCTCAATGTGGGCCTCGGCTTCCTCGGCGGCGTGGTGGCGGGCGGTCTCGTGTCCTTCGTGCTCTATCGCGGTCTGGTGGCCATCCCGGTCAAGCACCTGTTCAAGACCACCACCGTTCTGATCACGCTGCTGGCTGCCGGCCTGACCGCGCAGGTGATCGGCATCCTGCAGGATGCGGGCTTCATCCAGTCGATGATCGACCCGGTATGGAACAGTTCGTGGCTGCTGGCGGACGACAGTGCTGTGGGGCGCGTCCTGCGCACCCTGGTGGGCTACCGCGCAGAGCCGACGGGCATGCAGGTCATCGGCTATCTCGGCACGGTGGTGGTGATCGTGGTGATGTCCCGGATCGTCAACGGCCGGCTCCAGAGCCGGAAGGCGAGCGGCGCGGCGCTGGCTGGCGGGAAGCGCTGAGTTGGCGGTGAGTTGTGAAACTTCCGTCCGAGATTCTATAGCAAGCTGCTTCCTGTTTCGGAGGGGTCTCATGAGTCCATTACGCGTCATGATGGCAGCAGGGATTATCCTTTCTCTATCTACTCCCGCTTATTCGATTGAAATAACAAGGGAAGAGTGTCTTGCCATCAGGGATGGCATGCGAGTTTATGCAGAGCTGAATTATGTTGCCTTTAAAATTGCATCTGATGTCAAAAGATATGAAATAATTAATTCCACTCTCAGTAGGCCGCGATTGAATATATCAGATGAAAATATAGATCTCCTGCAAAGTCATAGCGATAAAAATAAATCGATAACCGCTCGGTCTGTTGTTCTTATTAATCGACTGTGTGGAGATAAGTGAAGCGACATATCGGGCGTGCGTGGTGCCCGAGCGACTGATTGCCATCTCGCGCGCTGAAGGGCTTTCGAAGCGAAGGGTGTGGTTTTTGCCTTGGCGATCCATTCGCCTTGCAAGGGGTAGTCGGCGGCCGCATGCCCGATGAACATCCATGCCAGAGCCGCCAGAGGCAGGTCAGCCATGGCCGCCTCCCGCGAGAACGAACGCGGAACCGACTTCGGGGAAAGTTCGGGACTTTGCGCGGCGACTCCCGCACCCCGGCGCACTTAAGCGCACGCTTCGGTTGCGCCTGGCGGCGGCCACGATCACCTTCGCGACCGCGAAAAACGCTTCATTATCAAGGGTCTTGGCGGAAGGGGTGGGATTCGAACCCACGGTGGGCTTGCACCCACGGCGGTTTTCAAGACCGCTGCCTTAAACCACTCGGCCACCCTTCCAGCACAGCGATACCCGTGCACCGTCTTCTAGCGGGACGCACCGGGCGCGTCGAGAGACAGGCGCAAGCTTCCCAAAGGCTTATTGCAGCAAATGCGATGGAATGAGGGTGCACGGCGCCGTCGATTCGACAGTCGGGCAGGTCCACATGCGGTGAGGCGGGGGAGGTGGGCAGGCCGGGAGATGTTGCCGTCATTGGCAAAGCGCCCGCAAAGCCAGCGCCACCTTGCGGAAGATTACAGGTCGTTTACCTTAACCACAGGTGCGCCGCATTTCCGCCTCGTTTTCCGCACCTCTTGTGTCAAATTCCACGCAGGCATGTACAGTCTGCTTGCCGAGAGAAATCCGCACACGCGCAAGGTTGCGCGGGTTTCGCTGACAGGGACGCCCATGACGCGCGAACAGAAAATCGTCTCCCGGGTACGCGCTGCGCGCGGTGGAATGGGCGTGGCCGCCCTCTGCCTGACGCTGGCGGCGTGCAGCTCGGCGGGCAAGCTCGCCAGCCAGATCGACCCCAAATACGGCGTGTCGGCCAGCCCGCGCGTGGTGGCCGATGGCAATCCGGTGCCGAAGGGCGGCGGCGCCTATCGCGTGGGCAAGCCCTATGTGATCGCCGGCCGTACCTACGTGCCGCAGGAAAACCCGAACTACCACGCCGAGGGCATCGCCTCCTGGTATGGCGACGACTTCCACGGCCGCCTGACCGCCAATGGCGAAGTGTTCGACCGCACCTCCATTTCGGCCGCCCATCCCACGCTGCCCATGCCCAGCTATGTGCGCGTGACCAACATGAACAATGGCCGCTCCATCGTGGTGCGCGTCAATGATCGCGGTCCCTATCACCAGAATCGCGTGATTGACGTCTCCCATCGCACCGCCGATCTGCTGGGCTTCTCGTCCAAGGGCGTGGCCAAGGTGCGGGTCGAGTTCGTGGGCCGCGCGCCCATCGACGGGTCCGACGATCGCAAGCTTGTCGCCTCGCTGACGCAGGACGGCTCGCCGGCCCAGGTGCCGGCCAATTCGGCCGTGCAGGTGGCCTCGGCCGCGCCGTTCGTGCCGAGCCTGCCCATGGTGATGCCCACCAGCGCGCCCGGCGATATTCCCGTGCCGCTGCAGCGTCCCTTCGATCTCGGTCATGCCGAGGCGCCCGAGCAGGTGGCTTCCGCCGCGCCTGCGCCGGTGCGCACTGCTGCCGCCGATCCCATCGAGACCCAGTCCATCCGTCGCCCGGCGACGGTGGCCTCGTCCGCTGTTTCCGCCGCGCCCACCGCGACGGCCGCCATCCACGCTGCCGCTCCGAGCGGCTGGTCCGTCGGACCCGCCCCCGTGTCCGGCATGAGCTTTACGGGCGTCTCGAACTCGGGACGCTGATCTGCGGAACGGGAGTTCCGGGGGGTCGTCCATGACACTGGTTTCGAAGGGCATCGGTTCTATTCGCGCCGATGCCGTTTCGCTTCAAATCCGCCGCCGGCCGTTCGGTCCGGCGGCGTTTTTGTCCCTGCGCGCAGCCATCGGCCACGCGGGCGCTGTGCTGCGGCTTGCCGTGGTGGCAGCCGCCGTGGCCATCACGCCGGCTGCCGCCCAGACCACCTTCCAGACTGCGGCGCCGGAAGCCATGCTGCTGGACTTCGGCAGCGGCACCATCCTGTTCGAGAAGAATGCGGATGGGAAAGTCGCGCCGGGCGGCATCGTCAAGATCATGACCGCCGCCGTGGTGTTCGATCAGATCCGCGCCGGCAAGATCACGCTCGATACGCCCTTCTACGTCAGCGAGAACGCATGGCGGCGCGGCGGCGGGCCTTCGGGCGGCGCGGCCATGTTCGCGGCGGTCAAGAGCCAGGTGCGCGTGGGCGACCTGTTGCAGGGCGCGCTTGTGGTTTCCGGCAATGATGCGGCCATTGCGCTGGCCGAGGGCGTCTCGAACACCGAGGGCGAATTCGCCGTCAAGATGAACGAGAAGGCGGCGGCGCTGGGGCTGACGGGCTCGCAGTTCCGCAACGCCACCGGCTTTGCAGATCCCGAGCAATACACCACCGCCCGCGACATGACGCTGCTGGCCCGTTCCATCATCCGGAGCGAGCCGGACCTCTACAAGATCTTCTCGGTGCCAGCCATCGAGTGGAGCAAGATCAAGCAGCGCAACCGCAATCAGTTGCTGGATGCGGGCGTGGGCGCCGATGGTCTGCATGCCTCCTGGGTGCGCGAGGCCGGTTATCATATGGTGGGCTCGGCGGTGCAGGGCGACCGGCGGCTGATCGCCGTGGTGATGGGCGCCAAGTCCGAGAAGGAGCGGCTTGAGGAAATGCGCCGCCTGCTCGACTGGGGCTTCCATTCCTTCCAGAACCGCCTGCTCTTCGCGGAAAGCGCGGAAGTGGGCCGGGCCAGCGTGTGGGGGGGCGAGACCGGCTCCGTGGGCCTGACCGCACAGGTGCCCTTGTCGCTGCTGATGCCCCGCAACAGCCAGGAGAAGCTGGTGGCGCGGGTGAACTACCAGACCCCGCTGCGCGCGCCGGTGGCGAAGGGGGCCGAAGTCGGCCGCCTCGAATTGACGCGCGGGCAGATGAAGGTGCTGGAAGTACCAGTCTACACCACCGCCGAGGTGCCTGTCGGCACGCTGTGGCAGCGGGCGCTGGACGGCGCCGGCACCATTGCGGGCGACGCCTTCCGCGATCTGACCGCGCAGGTCATGGCGAAGCTGAAGCGATGAACGTTTCGCGGGGACGCTTCATCACCCTTGAGGGGGGTGAAGGTACGGGCAAGTCCACGCAATCCCGCCGTCTGGCGGCGGCGCTGGAGGCGCAAGGGCGCAAGGTGCTGATCACCCGCGAGCCGGGAGGGTCTCCGGGAGCGGAAGCCATCCGCCATGTCATCCTGTCGGGCGCGGCCAGGGCCTATGGGCCTGCCTCCGAGGCGCTGCTGTTCGCGGCGGCCCGCGCCGATCACGTGGATACGGTGATCGCGCCTGCGCTCGCTGCCGGCACGTGGGTGGTTTGTGATCGTTTCATCGATTCCACCCGCGTCTATCAGGGCGTGCTGGGCTCCCTGTCCGGCGATCTGCTCGATAGTCTGGAGGGTGTGGCCGTGGGCGAGACGCGCCCCGATCTCACCCTGATGCTGGATGTGCCGCCCGAGGTCGGCCTCGCCCGTGCCGCGGCACGGGGGGAGGCGGCAGACCGCTTCGAGAGCGAGGGGCTTGCCTTCCACGCCAAGGTGCGGGATGCCTTCCTCGCGCTGGCCAAGGCCGAGCCGGATCGCTGCGTGGTGGTGGATGCCACGGTGCCGCCGGACAAGGTGGCGGAACGCATCTGGGAGACTGTGGTGTCCCATCTGTCGCCGGCCGCCCGCACCCGTCGCTCGACGCGGCGGAAGAAGTCGAGCTGAGCGTGCGGCGCGTCATCAATCGAGTAGGGAACAGGGCGTTTGGCGCGAGCTTCTGCTGACAAGGAACTGACCGAGGGGCCGGAAGGCGACATTCTGCCCGGCGCGCCGCATCCGCGCCGGCAGGACCGCCTGTTCGGCCATGCGGCCGTGGAAGCGGACCTGATCGCCGAATGGCGCGCGGGTCGTTTGCCGCACGGGCTGCTGATCGGCGGGCCCGAAGGCATCGGCAAGGCGACACTGGCCTATCGTATCGCGCGCTTCGTGCTGGCCGGTGGCGAGGTTCCCACCACCCAGCACGCCTTCGATGTGCCGGGCAGTCATCCCGTCGCGCGGCAGGTGGCGGCGCTGACCCATCCGGATCTGCTGGTGCTGCGCCGTGTGCCGGAGCCGGGCGAGGAGAAGATCCCCACCGTCATTCCCGCCGAGATGGTGCGTAAGGTACGCGCCTTCTTCGGTGCCACGGCGGGCTCGGGTGGATGGCGTGTGTGCATCGTGGATGCGGTGGACGATCTGAACGCCTTCGGTGCCAATGCGCTGCTGAAGACGCTGGAGGAGCCGCCGCCGCGCGCGTTGTTCCTGCTCATCACCCATGCGCCCGGCCGCGTGCTGCCCACCATCCGCTCGCGCACCCGCAAGGTGCTGCTGAAACCGCTTGGTGGAGCCGAGGTGCTGGCGGCGCTCGATCATCTGGCCCCCGAGCTGGGCCTTGAACCCGATGCGCTGCCCGCAGCGGCTGCGGCCAGCGGGGGCAGTGTCCGCCGGGCCATCGTTCTGGCGCGCGGGGAAGGCATGGAGGTCCGCGGCGCCACGCTGCGGGCGCTGGAGCAACTGCCCGATCCCCGCATGGAGGAACTGCACGCGCTCGGCGCCCGATTGCAGGGCGACCGGGGCGACGGGCTCGATCTGTTTCTGGAAGCGGTCAGCGACTGGATCGCGGCCGAGGCCACCAGCGGTGCGGCATCGGGCCGCCGCCTTGTCCGGCTGGGCGAGGTGTGGGAGAACGTGCAGCGAAACGGAGCGGCGGCCGACACTTACAATCTCGACCGCAAGGCTCTGGTCTTTCGCATTTTCTCCGAGCTGGCGGAGGCCGCGCGCGCGTAAGCGTTCGGTCCGGCCGCGCTTCCCTCGGCCCATTTGTCCGGACGCCAGATGTCAGCCAAGACGCCCTTCTACATCACCACCGCCATCGCCTATCCCAACGGCGTGCCGCACATGGGCCATGCCTATGAGGCGATCGCGACCGACTGCATCGCCCGCTTCAAGCGGCTGGATGGCTATGATGTGCGCTTCCTGACCGGCACCGACGAGCACGGCATCAAGATGCTGCAGACGGCGCAGAAGGCCGGCATCACGCCCGCCGAACTGCTGGACCGCAACGTGCCTGCCTTCAAGGCCATGGGGCCGGCGTTCAACCTCTCCAACGACGACTTCATCCGCACCACGGAAGAGCGGCACATCAAGTCGTCGCAGGCGATCTGGGAGCGGATGGCGGCGAACGGGGACATCTACAAGTCCACCTATTCCGGCTGGTATTCCGTCCGGGACGAGGCCTATTACGCCGAAGACGAGACGACGGTAAACGACCAGAACGTCCGTCTCGGCCCGCAGGGCACGCCGGTGGAGTGGGTGGAGGAGGAGAGCTATTTCTTCCGCCTCTCCGCCTATCAGCAGAAGCTGCTCGACTTCTATGCGGCCAACCCCGGCTTCATCATGCCGGAGGCGCGCCGCAACGAGGTGGTGAGCTTCGTGTCTGGCGGTCTGCAGGATCTCTCCATCTCGCGCACCACCTTCGACTGGGGCATCCCGGTGCCCGGTGATCCGGCGCACATCATGTATGTGTGGGTGGACGCGCTGACCAACTACATCACCGCGCTCGGCTATCCCGATCAGGACGCCGAGCTGTTCAAGAAATTCTGGCCGGCTGACTTGCACGTCATCGGCAAGGACATCATCCGCTTCCATGCGGTCTACTGGCCTGCTTTCCTGTGGTCGGCGGGGCTGGAGCCGCCCAAGCGCGTGTTCGGCCACGGCTTCCTGTTCAACCGCGGGGAGAAGATGTCGAAGTCGGTGGGCAACGTGGTCGATCCGTTCGGCCTCGTTGAGACCTATGGCGTCGATGCCACGCGCTATTTCTTCCTGCGCGAGGTCTCCTTCGGGCAGGACGGCTCGTACAGCCACGAGGCGATCGTGAACCGCATGAATGCGGACCTCGCCAACGACCTCGGCAACCTTGCCCAGCGTTCGCTGTCCATGATCTCGAAGAATCTGGATGGCATGGTGCCCACCCCGGGCCCGCTGTCTCCGGAGGACGAGGCCATCCTCGCTCTTGCCGACGGCATGCTGGCCAAGGCCCGCGAGGCCATGGAAAGTCAGGCGATCCATCAGTATCTGGCAGCGGTCTGGGCCGTGGTGGCGGAGGCCAACCGCTATTTCGCGGCGCAGGCGCCGTGGGCGCTGCGCAAGACCGATCCGGCGCGCATGGAAACCGTGCTCTGGACCACGGCCGAAGTGATCCGGCAGGTGGCGATCCTCGCCCAGCCGGTGATGCCGGAAAGCGCGGGCAAGATGCTGGACCTGATCCTCGTGCCGGAGGCCGAGCGCGGCTTCCACACGCTGGGTGGCGGCTTCCGCTTGCAGGGCGGGCTTCAGATCCCGGCTCCTGTCGGCGTGTTCCCGCGCTATGTGGAGCCCGAGGCGCCGGCCGCCGGCTGAGATCCAATGCCTGAGAAAAGAAGAGCCGGGAGATGCACATCTCCCGGCTTTTTGCTGTCCGCTTCAGCCGCGCGCGAAGGCGGCCGCCGCCTCCACATGCAGCGCCGTGGTGTCGAAGACCGGGAAGCCGGGCAGATCATCCTGGCCGATCAGCAGGAAGATTTCCGTGCAGCCGAGGATGACGCCTTGCGCGCCCTCCACCCGCAAGCCTTGCACCACCCGCAGATATTCGCGCTTCGAGTCCTCCCGCAGGTCGCGCCGGACCAGTTCCTCGAAGATGATGCGGTCAATGATGCTCTTGTCCGCGTCATCGGGCGACACCAGCTCGATGCCGAAGCGGGTGCGGAAGCGCTCCCGGAGGTCTTCGGACTGCATCACCGGCATGGTGCCGAGGAGGCCGACCTTGCGCAGTCCCGCCCGTTGGATCGCCTCGGCGGTGGGATCGGCGATGTGGATGAAGGGCGTCGTTCGCCCGGCCATGATGGGCTCCACCACCCGATGCATGGTGTTGGACACACACAGGATCAGATCCACGCCCGCCCGCTCCAGTCGCTCCACCTTCTCCTGAAGATAGGCGCGGGCCTCATCCCACAGGCCCCGGCGGACGAAATATTCGATGTTTCCGAAGTTCACCGAGACGATGATGATCTCGCCATTGTCCCAGCCCCCCAGCTCACCGTTCAGGCGTTCGTTGAGCAACCGATAATATTCGCCGGTGGCCTGATTGCTCATGCCGCCGAGGATGCCGATGGTCTTCTGCGGCAGGGGGCGTTGTAGCGTCGTCCGGTTCATGGTGCTGGAGATCTGTCCGTTGAGAAATGCGCGCCCATGGTGACGGCTCACCGGTGCCAATGATTGGAAAAACCTGCGCATCACCGCCGGACGGGATATGGTCGCAGGATGGCGATCAGGCGTGACAGGATGACGTTGTGGCGGGAGGCCGACCTGCCGGATGGGCTGGAGATTCTGCGCGCCTCCTGTTTCGATCATCGCTATCCCGCGCATTTCCACGATGAATTCGTCTTCGCCGCCTTCGCGCGCGGGGCGCAACGACATCGCATCGCGCGCTTCGAGGGCGTGGCGGAGGCTGGCACGCTGATGGTCATTCCGCCGGGCGAGGTGCATACGGGGGAGGCTGTGGAGCGCAGCAGGGGATGGGACTATTGCGCCTTCTATCCTTCGGCCCGCTTCGTGGAGGCCATCGCCGACGAGGTGCTGGGCGGCAGCGGGCCGGTGGATTTTCAGGGCGAAGTGCTGCGACATGATCCGGAGCTGGCCCGACATCTGCTGGAGGCCAGTGCAGCCATCGGCGCGTCAGGAGATGTGCTGACGCGGCAGTGTGCGGCCTATGCGGCCTTCGGCGCCGTGATCGCGCGTTATGGCGAGCGCCCCTCGGGTCGCCGGCGGGCGGAAGCGGCGGACACGGCCATGGGACAAGCGATCGCCTTTCTGGAGGCGCACCATGGCGAGCCCATCGGCGTGAATGCGGTCGCGGAAACGGTTGGGCTGAGCCCATATCACTTCATGCGCTCGTTCCGCGCGAAGACGGGCCTGTCCGTTCATCGCTATCTGACGCAGATCCGGCTCAATCACGCCAAGGCGCTGTTGCTGCGAGGCGAAAGCGCGGCCGAGGTTGCGCTCGGCGCGGGCTTCTTCGACCAGAGCCATCTCATCAACCAGTTCCGGGCGCAGTTCGGCGTGACGCCGGGCGCTTTCGTTGCCGCCAGCCGGTAGGGCGTTTCATTGTTTCATGGAAACACTGAAACGCTCCAACGTATTGATAGAGAATGTTTTTCGGCTTGGATGCGGAGCAATCAAAGCCGAACATGCTCCAGGGCCGTCAGCGGACGCGTCGGCCGAGGGTGCGTTCCGCCAACAGCACGGTGGCGGTGGCCAGCAGCACCTTCACCACCGAGCCGGGGAGGAAGGGAATGAGACCCTTCTGGAGGGCGACGGCGGTACCGATCTTGGACGCCAGCCAGCCCACGCCGAAGGTAAGCAGCACCGCATGGCCGAGCGCCATGATGCCGATCCACGCCAGGATGGTGCGGCGGCCGGCACGCTCCGCCAGCCAGCCGACCACGAGGGCGGCAATCAGGAAGCCCACCAGATAGCCGCCGGTGGGGCCGGTGAGCACGGCGAGCCCGCCCTTGGCGCCGGAGAAGACCGGCGCGCCCAGAAGGCCGACCACCAGATAGCCACCGACGATCTCGCCCGCGAGCCGCCAGCCGGCGAGCGCCGCCAGCGTCACCAGCGCGTAGCTCTGCAAGGTCATGGGCACCGGCACCATGGGCACGCTCGCCTGCGCGCTGGCTGCCATGACGGCCGCACCCAGCACCACGAGGGCGAGCCGCCAGACCAGCGAGCGATCGGCGAGGCGGGCGAGGGGGGCGGCGTGCATCCGGCGTCTCCTGAGGATCTTGTTATGCCGCTTCCTATCGGGGGAAAGGCCTATCGACGCAAGGGTAGCGCTTCCGTTCGAGCGCTCACGCCTCGACGGGCCGGCCGGCAGCGCCTATGTGAGGGGCAATCCTTTTCGCCTCAGGTGCCGCGTTTCCCATGCTTGTCGACAGCCACTGCCATCTTGATTTTCCCGATTTCGCCGCGGAACTGCCGGATGTGATCGCCCGCGCCAATGCGGCTGGTGTGACGCATTTCGTCACCATTTCAACGCGGGTGAAGCGGTTTGCCGAGATCCTGGCGATCGCGGAGCGATTCCCGCAGGTGAGCTGCTCGGTGGGCACCCATCCCCATCAGGCTCATGAGGAACTGGACATCACCACGGAAGATCTGGTGCGCCTGTCCGCCCACCCCAAGGTGGTGGCCATCGGCGAGGTGGGGCTCGACTATCATTATGACAACAGCCCGCGTGAGGCGCAGGCGTACGGCTTCCACACCCACATCGCTGCCGCACGCGAGACCGGCCTGCCGCTGGTGATCCACGCCCGCGAGGCTGATGACGACGTGGCCGCCATTCTGGAAGCCGAGAGCGCCAGGGGCGCTTTTCCTTTCCTGCTGCATTGCTACACGGGCGGCGCGGACCTCGCGCAGCGGGCGATTGCGCTCGGTGGCTATGTGTCCTTCTCCGGCGTCATCACCTTCAAGAAGAGCGAGGAACTCCGCGCGCTCGCCGCCAGCCTGCCGGAGGACCGGCTGCTGGTGGAGACGGACGCCCCCTTCCTCGCCCCCATGCCCCATCGCGGCAAGCGCAACGAACCCGCCTTCGTGCGCAACACCGCCACCGTGCTGGCCGAGACGCGGGGCGTGAGCCTTGAGGAGATCGCGGCGCGCACCACCGAGAATTTCTATAGGCTGTTCTCGAAAGCCGCCCGGACCTGAGACCGGGCACGGCCCGAAGACGGCGCCAAGCCGCGCGGGCGAGGAGACGCACAAGGAGAGTGGGCTTGGATCACGATCACTACGCCGACGCCTATATCCGCAGCATCCTGAGCGAGGTGAAGACCATCGCCATCGTGGGGGCGAGCGCCAATGCCGCCCGCCCGTCCTTCTTCGTCACCAAATATCTGGCCGAGCGCGGCTTCAAGGTGTTCCCGGTCAATCCGGGGCAGGCGGGCAAGGAGATCGCCGGCCTGCTTACCTATGCCACGCTGAAGGACATTCCCGAGCCCATCGACATGGTGGACATCTTCCGCGCCTCCGAGCATGTGCCGCAGGTCGTGGATGACGCGCTGGCGCTCTCGCCGCTGCCCAAGGTGATCTGGATGCAGCTCACCGTGCGCAATGACGAGGCCGCCTCGAAAGCCGAGGCGGCGGGACTCAAGGTGGTGATGAACCGCTGCCCCAAGATCGAATATGCCCGTCTCTCCGGTGAGATCGGCTGGACCGGGGTGAACAGCCGGACCATCTCCTCCAAGCGGCCGCTGAGGCTGGGGCAGGGCGTGCAGCGCCTGTCCCTCGATCGGTCCGGCTGGAAGAAGTAGCTCCAGTTTCGGAGAATTCCACAATCAACATGCCGCACGCGGGTTGGCTGGATATCCACCCCGCATGACTGCATGATGCGTGTGACGCGGTAGCCGAACGAGCTTTCGCGCGGAGGAATTCTGCCGGCTGTCCGCGCCCTCCGGTGCGTGCCCCGGCGGCAAGGAGAGACGCTTATGAGCGACCACACCCCCGGCTTTTCCACCCTCGCCATCCATGCCGGCGCGCAGCCCGACCCGACCACGGGAGCGCGGGCGACGCCCATCTATCAGACGACCTCCTTCGTCTTCGACGATGTGGACCATGCGGCGGCGCTGTTCGGCCTGCAGACCTTTGGCAACATCTACACCCGCATCGGCAATCCCACCGTTTCGGTGCTGGAAGAGCGGGTGGCGGCACTGGAGGGCGGCACGGCGGCGCTGGGTGTGGCCTCCGGCCATGCGGCCCAGCATCTGGTGTTCCACACGCTGCTGGAGCCGGGCGATGAGTTCATCGCCTCCCGCAAGCTCTATGGCGGCTCCATCAACCAGTTCAACCATGCCTTCAAGAGCTATGGCTGGAACGTGGTGTGGGCGGATCCGGACGACATCTCCAGCTTCGAAGCCGCGGTGACGCCGAAGACCAAGGCCATCTTCGTGGAGAGCATCGCCAATCCGGGCGGCATCGTCACGGATCTGAAGGCCATTTCGGCGGTGGCGAAGAAGGCGGGCGTGCCGCTGATCGTGGATAACACGCTGGCCACGCCCTATCTGTGGCGCCCCTTCGAGCATGGCGCCGATATCGTCATCCATTCCGCCACCAAGTTCCTTGGCGGCCATGGCAATTCCATCGGCGGCGTGATCGTGGACGGCGGCACGTTCGACTGGACGGCCTCGGGGCGATATCCCTTCCTCACCAAGCCGCGCCCGGAATATCAGGGCATCGTGCTGCACGAGACGTTCGGCAATTTCGCCTTCGCCATCGCCTGCCGCGTGCTCGGCCTGCGCGATCTCGGCCCGGCGCTGTCGCCCTTCAACGCCTTCCTGATCCTCACCGGCATCGAGACGCTGGGTTTGCGCGTGCAGAAGCATTCGGACAATGCGCTGGAGGTGGCGAAATTCCTCAGCCAGCATCCGGCGGTGGCAGGAGTCAATTACGCCGGCCTGCCCGGCGACCGTTACTACGACCTTGCCAAGACCTATCTGCCCAAGGGGGCGGGCGCGGTGTTCACCTTCCGGCTGAAGGGCGGCTATGAGGCGGGCGTGAGCCTTGTCTCCAACGTGGAGCTGTTCTCGCATCTGGCGAATATCGGCGACACCCGCTCGCTGATCATCCATCCCGCCTCCACCACCCATCGTCAGCTCTCCGACGAGCAGAAGACGCTGGCCGGCGCCGGGCCGGAGGTGGTGCGTCTGTCCATCGGCATCGAGGATGCCGCCGACATCATCGCCGATCTCGATCAGGCGCTCGCCAAGCTCTGATTGGAAGCGGAGATCCGTTGAAGTGTGAGAGGCGGATTCACGGATCAGATTGATGCAATCTGATCCGATCCGGCTCTCAGACGGCCATTGCCGTCCCCATGCACCTCGCGGCTCAGCGCCAGCCAGGCGCGGGCCGCGTGGGACAGGTAGCCGCCGCGCCGCCAGACCAGCGCCATGTGCCAGCTGGTTGCCGGCTCGTCCAGAAGCACACGGGCGACGCCGGGATGCTGGCGCTGGGCGGCGATCATGCGCGGCAGGAAAGCCACGCCCATGCCGGCCGCCACCAGACCCACGAGGAAGTCGATCTGGCCACTGCGCGCGACAATGGCGGGATGGACGCCGCGCTGCTGCCATGCCTCGCGCAGCACCTTGTTGAGGGCAAAGCCTTCCTCGAACAGCAGGAGGGGCGAGTCCGCGAGCGAGATGAAATCGCAGGAGGCGGCGAGGGCGAGCGGATGGGCCGCCGGCAAGAGCGCCATCAGCGGCTCAGCGTGCACGGACTGCCACTCGAAATCCTCCGCCACCGGCAGCAGGGAGCCGGCCAGGTCCAGTTCGCCGGTGAGGATCATCTCCTCCAGCCGGGCGCTGCCGTGCTCCACGAGCTGGATCTCGATGCCGGGATAACGACTGCGATAGAGGGCGAACAGCGGCGCGAACAGCGTGTCCGAGCCCAGCGGCGGCAGGCCGAGGCGCAGGCTGCCGCGCTTGAGGCCGCGCAATTCACCCAGCTCGGCCACGAGGTCGTCGCGCTCTGCCAGCATGGTGAGGGCACGGCGATAAACGATCTCGCCCGCCGCCGT
Source organism: Azorhizobium oxalatiphilum (assembly GCF_014635325.1). Lineage (GTDB taxonomy): Bacteria > Pseudomonadota > Alphaproteobacteria > Rhizobiales > Xanthobacteraceae > Azorhizobium > Azorhizobium oxalatiphilum. The sequence continues at coordinate 186,212 of NZ_BMCT01000002.1, forward strand.
CAGCTTGCTCTTGTGGCCGACGCGGTCGAGGAGGGGGACGCCAAGCTCCTCCTCCAGCTGCTTCACCGCTTTGCTGATGGTGCTCTGAGTGGCGAACACGGCCTTGGCGGCCTGCGAGAAGCCGCCCTGCCGCACCACCTCGACGAAGGCGCGAAGGGTTCGTAATTCCATTACTATTCCATATGCGACTTATCTAAATTCCGCCAATTCATTTTACGCATACTGCGATGCAGCGTAATGATATGGGCAAGCCGGAGTCGCCGGCACCTTCCAGCATTTCCAAAGCATCGCCATGATCCAGCGCTCCTTCTCCCTCCTCACCATGTTGCGCCGCACACGTCTGGCGCAGGTGGTCCTGCTCGCCATCGTCTGGTTCGTCAGCGATCTGGCGGTGCGCGCCTTCGACCTGCCGCTGCCGGCGGGCGTGATCGGCATGGTCGCGGTTCTGGCGCTGCTGGGTTCCGGCGTGCTGAAGGTTCATTCGGTCTCGGGTGGGGCCAAATGGCTGCTGGCGGAAATGCTGCTGTTCTTCGTGCCGTCGGTTCTGGCGGTGCTGGATCACTCGGAATTCCTCGGGGCCGTCGGCCTCAAGATCGCGGCGGTGATCGTGGTGGGCACGGTCCTCGTGATGGCCTCCACGGCGCTGACCGTGGACCTGTGCTACCGCTGGAGAGCCCGCCATGCCTGACGCCATGCAAGGCGTGCTGACCGCGCTGTTCTGGTCGGTCATCACCATCGGCTGCTATGTGCTGGCGCGGATCATCGCCAAGCGGTTTCCGGCCTGGTGGTCCTCTCCGCTGCTGCTGGCCCCGATCATGGTGGGGGCGATCATCCTCCTGCTGCATGCGGGCTATGCCTCCTACATCAAGGGCACCCACTGGCTGGCGCTGATGATGGGGCCGGCGACGGTGGCCTTCGCCATCCCGCTCTATGAGCATCGTGAGACCATCAAGCGCCATTGGCCGGTTCTGCTGGCAGGTGTCGCCATCGGCAGCACCACGGCCATCGGCACCGCCTTCGCGCTGGCCTATTACCTCGACATCCCGGCGGCTCTGCGCACCAGCCTGCTGCCGCGTTCCACCTCCACGCCCTTCGCCATGGCGGTGTCCAGCGATCTGGGCGGCATGCCGGAATTGACCGCTGTGTTCGTCATCATCACCGGCGTGACCGGGGCGGCGTTCGGCGAGTTTATGCTGCGGGTGATGCCGCTGCGCTCTTCACTGGCGCGGGGTGCCTTCCTGGGCATGGGCGCCCACGGTGCGGGTGTCGCCAAGGCCCACCAGATCGGCGCCGAGGAGGGCTCCATCGCCGGCCTCGTGATGATCCTCGCCGGCTGCTTCAACCTGATGATGGCCCCGGTGGTCGCGCTGATGATGACCTGATCCCGAAAGCGGGAAAGGGCGAGCAAACGAAAACAGGCGGTCCCAGCGGGACCGCCTGTTTTCGTTCGGATGGCGGGTGCGCCCGTTGCCTGGAGCGTTTCCGTGTTTCATGGAAACGCAGAAACACTCCAACTCATTGATAGAGAACGTATTGTCGCTTGAATTGCAAAGCAATCCAAGCCGGACATGCTCTAGGCCAGGGCGGGGACAGGCGCTTGCGCGCGGGCCACATCGCTGGCGTGGACGGTCGCCACGATGAGCACCACGGCAGCGCCGAACTGGTGGGCAAGGGCGATGTCCAGCGGCACCATGTGGATGAGCGTCAGCACGCCCAGTGTCGCCTGACCCGCGATGAGGGCGAACAGGATCCACGCTCCGCGCCCCGCCGGGCCGCCGATGCGGCCGGCATCCAGAGCGTGCAGCGCCGCTACGGCGAACAGCGTATAGGCGATCATCCGGTGCACAAACTGCACCGTCATGACGTTCTCGAACAGGTTGCGCCACGCCGGCTCCATGGCCCCGAGTTGGGAGGCATGGGGGATGAAGCGCCCGTCCATCAGCGGCCAGGTGTTGAAGGTCAGCCCTGCATCCAGCCCGGCCACCAGTCCGCCGGCGAAGATCTGCAACAGCACGAGGCCCACCAGCACATAGGCACCGGCGCGCACGCGGCCGGGCACCGCCTGCCGCGCCCGTGCGGTGAGCCCGCGCGCTACCCACACCGTGGCGGCGAGAATGATGCAGGCCAGCGTGAGATGGATGGCGAGGCGATACTGGCTCACGGAGGTGCGCTGGGTGAGGCCGGAGGCCACCATCCACCAGCCCACAGCGCCTTGCAGGCCGCCCAGCACGAACAGGGCAAGGCAACGGGCAAGGAGGGCGCCGCGCAGCACGCCGCGCACGGCGAACCAGACGAAGGGCAGGAAGAAGGCAAAGCCGATGATACGGCCCAGCAGCCGATGGCCCCACTCCCACCAGAAGATGCGCTTGAAGCCTTCCAGCCCCATGCCCTTGTTGAGGATCTCGTACTGGGGAATGGTCTTGTACTTCTCGAATTCCGCCTGCCATGCGGCCTCCGAGAGTGGCGGCAGGGTGCCGGTGACGGGCTTCCATTCGGTGATGGAAAGCCCCGACTCGGTGAGGCGCGTGGCGCCGCCCACTACCACCATGAGCACGATCAGGGCCGAAACCGCATAGAGCCAGAGGCGAACCGCGCGATGGCCCGTGACGGTCGGCGGGTGCGCCGCGTCCATGACGGAAATCCCCTGCGCCTGCGACATCACTCCATGCTCCTGCATCTGCCCTCCCGGCGCGATCCGTTATAGACCGGAACATGGCCGTGCAAGGCATGCCGTCGCGGGGAGCGTGCACCTGTGCGTGACGGAAAGCAGCAGCGGGGGCGGGCGGAGCGCTTCCTGAAGTTGGGAATCAGGTGAATGTTCGCCGACAAGCTGTTGATGTGTCGGGGTAACTCTTGTTTTAAAGTGATGATTCAACAGGGAGGGCGCATGCGCCAGCGGGTGCGAAAGCTGATCGGCACGGTGCTCATGCTGGTGCTGGTGGTGGTCTGGGCTGTCAGCGCCATGGCGCTGGCGCAGGGCCGTGTCACCGATCTGCCCTGGGCATGGCAGACGGTGTGCTACGTGCTGCTGGGCATTGCCTGGGTGCTGCCGGCCATGGTGCTCATCCGCTGGATGGAGCGGCCCGACCGGAAGGTCTGATCCTCAGGCCGCGTGAGACGCCGGCTGTTGGACAGGTGTCATAAGGCTCGGCACCGGCAGGGCCAGAGCGGCGTCCGTCTCGGGCGCCGTGTCTGCCTCGCGCGCGTCATCGGCGAAGTTCAGCGGGAGCATCACCACCCGGGCAAAACCCTTGGCGGCGAGCCCGTCATAAGCCTCCACCGCGCCAGTGGTGTCTTCATGCAGGGCGATGAGCAGCGGCGAGAGCGCCGCCAGCCGTTCAGCCCCCGGCGTGCCGGCAAGGCCCGGCGCGGCGACGATGACGCGGCTGTAGGTCTGGCGCAGGGCCTGCAGGATCAGCGTCAGGCGCTCCGCATTCACCACGCTGGCACCGCTGCGATTGTCGCGGCCCGGCGGGATGAGGTGGGCGCGGGACGCGACGTCGCGATGGATGCATTCGCTGAAGCTTGCCACGCCGAACAGCAACTCAGCCATGCCCGGCGCACGCGGATCGAGGGTGAGGCGAGACAGGATGGAGGCTTCGCCGTCCAGCGCCACGAACACCACCTGATCCTCGCTGTCGGCCAGCCGCCGGGCCAGCATGAGGCTGCAGGCGGCGGACTCGTCCGGCAGATCGCCCGAGGTGAGAATGACGAGATCACTCTTCTCTGCCGAGCCGACCGTATCCATGAGCCGGTCCACGGCCGCATCGGGCGCGAGGCTTCCCCCCGCCGTCGAGCGCAGCCAGGAGACGCGACGATCGCTGGGGCATTCCTGCGGCAGCGCATTGTGCACCACGGCGCCGGTCAGCCGCGCGGGGCGGCGGCGCAGATGCAGCGTGGTGGCTGCGGCAAGGCCGGCAGCAATCGCGAGCAGCACCAGCGCGCCCGTGGAAGGCAGGTCGGGCATGCGGGCACTGCTGGCAGGGCTGGCCAGCCGCAGGGTGGGGGCCGGGTCGCGCGGGGCATCGGCGCCTTCGCGCACGCTGGCGTCCAGCGTCAGCAACGCGCCGGCATAGGCATTTGCGACCCGCCGGGCGCGGGCGGCATCCGGCAGGGACACGGCGATATCCAGCGCGCGGCCGTTCTGCTGCGCGCTCACGGCCAGCGCTTCAGCCAGCGTGCGGGCGGCGCGGTTCATGAGCGCCGCCTCGTCGCCGTCCGGCCGACGCCAGAGGGAGGTGAGCAGGGGTGTCGATTGGGCGGCCAGCGCCTTGGTGTCGACGGGGCCGAGTGCGCGGGCGACCTCGAAGGCCAGTTCGCGGGAGGACAGCAACTGGATATTGCCCCGCACCACCGCCGGGGCGGGCTGCGTCGCCATCTCGAAGCTCAACTCCGCATGGGAGGTGTAGCGCAGCGGCAGGCAGAGAACGAGCGCCAGCAGGCCGACGAGAAGCCAGGCAAGCGCGGGTCCGCGCCGCGCCAGCCACGTCGTCGGCGTGTCGGTGTCCGTCATGGCTGCCTCGAAGGCGAATGTCTGCGCCATCGCTCGCTCTTTCCCAAGCCTTCCGTTTGATTCGAAAGGTTTCAGGACCAGCGTGGCCTCTTATGGTTGATAGATGGTAAAGTCGAGAAATGCTTGCGGCATAACGGCTTCAGCGGTCTTCCCAGTATGGCTGACGCTTTCCGATCATGGCGCTGATTCCCTCATCCGCATCGCGGGCGAGCATATTTTCGGCCATCACCTGCGACGCATAGGCATAGGCGTCGTCGAGGCCCATTTCCGCCTGCGTATAGAAAGCCGCTTTGCCCAGCTTCACCGGCACGCGTGATTTGGCGGCGATCTGTCGGGCGAAATCCATTGCCCCCGCCAGCGCCTCGCCGGATGGCACCACCCGGTTCACCAGCCCCATGCGATGGGCCTCCTCGGCCTTCACCCAGTCGCCCAGCAGCAGCATCTCCATGGCGTGCTTGCGGCCCACGGAACGGGTCAGCGCCACCATGGGCGTGTGGCAGAACAGGCCGATATTGACGCCCGGAGTGCAGAAGCGGGCGTCCGCACCCGCAACTGCCAGATCGCAGCTCGCCACCAGTTGGCAGCCGGCGGCGGTGGCCATGCCCTCCACGGCCGCGATCACGGGCTGGGGCTGGCGGACGATACGGGTCATGAGGGTGGCGCAGCGGCGCAGCACGTCCTCGAAATAGGCGCGGCCCCGGTCGGAATCGTTGCGATGGGACTGGATTTCCTTGAGGTCGTGGCCGGCGGAGAAGGCCGGGCCGTCGGCTGCCAGCACGATGGCGCGCACATCCTTGTCGTCCGCCAACTGGTCGAGCGCGGTGGTCAGCTCGGCCATCATGCGTTCCGACAGGCTGTTGCGGCTCGACGGTCGCGCAAGGGTCAGGCATGCAACACCGTCACGATTATCCAGGCGCGTGAAGGCATCGTCGGCGGTGGGGACGGCGGTGTGGGGTGCATGCATGCTGATCCTCCCGTATTGTTCTCTGTGTTGATGTTATCTTATGCAGCTTCAAACAAGCTTGGCGCGTCATAGGTAGGCTGCCCAGGGAGAATGTGAGCAATGCTGTCGGTCAGTGGCGCCGGAATGTCGGTAGCGGATATGGAGGAGTTTCTCTCCCGCGAGTATCCGCAGTCTTTTGGACCCGGTCGTCCGCACCGCATCGAGGCTGTCGCGCCCGGCGCCGCCACCGTGCGCCTTGAGGCCGGCCAGGAGCATCTGCGCCCGGGCGGAACGGTGTCCGGTCCCGCGCTGATGGCGCTCGCCGACATCACCATGTATGTGGCGCTCCTTGCCGAGCTCGGGCCGGTGACGCTGGCCGTGACCACGAATCTCAACATCAATTTCCTGCGCAAGCCCGAGCCCGGTGCGGTGATCGCCGACGCGCACCTGATCAAGGTGGGGCGGCGCCTGTGCGTGGGCGAGATCGGCCTGCGGACCTCCAAGAGCCACGAACTGGTGGCCCATTGCGTGGCCACCTACCACATTCCCAACCACTGATCCGACCATCCGGGGCAACCGTCACGCCGGCTTCGAGCCGGCTTTTGGTGTTGCCGGAGCGGTGCACATGCACGGCCTGCTCTGGTTTGCCGTGCGGCAGTGGTGTCCGGTTGCCGATGGCATGGGGCAGGGGACAAAAGCCCCGAAAAACAGGCTTTATTTTGTGGTGTTATAGCACCATTTTTTCAAGCCATTGATTTTACGTCATAAAATCGGGCGTACTCACGTTGACCGCGCATGCGGCCTCCGGTAGAAGCCCCTGCATCGCCGGACAGCGCGCCAAAACGCGTCGCCCGGCCTTCTCATTTGGAAACGAACCCCATGAAGACGTATTCGGCCAAGCCCGCCGATATCGAAAAGAAGTGGGTGGTGATCGACGCTTCCGGCCTCGTGGTCGGCCGCCTCGCGACTGTCATCGCCATGCGCCTGCGCGGCAAGCACCGCGCCACCTTCACCCCGCACGTGGACACCGGCGACAACGTCGTGGTCATCAATGCGGAGAAGGCAGTCCTGACCGGCCGCAAGCGCGACCAGAAGGTCTACTACCACCACACCGGTTTCCCGGGCGGCATCAAGGAGCGGACTGCGAAGTTCATCCTCGAAGGTCGTTTCCCCGAGCGCGTGATCGAAAAGGCCGTGGAGCGCATGCTCGCCCGTGGCCCGCTCGGCCGCAAGATCATGGGCAACCTGCGCGTTTACAAGGGCCCGAGCCATCCGCATGAGGCCCAGCAGCCGACCGTCCTCGACGTGGCCGCCCTCAACAGCAAGAATGTGAGGATCTGACCATGGCCGAGGCTTTCCAGTCCCTCGACGCTCTGTCGACCCAGCCCGAAGCCCCCGTGCATGTCCAGAAGCTGGACAAGCAGGGCCGCGCCTATGCCACCGGCAAGCGCAAGGACGCGGTCGCCCGCGTGTGGATTCGTCCCGGCACCGGCAAGATCACCGTGAACGACCGTCCGGTCGAGGTGTATTTCGCCCGTCCCGTGCTGCGTCTGATCATCAACCAGCCCTTCCAGGCTGCGGGCCGTGAAGGCGCCTACGACATCGTCTGCACGGTGTCCGGCGGTGGTCTCTCCGGCCAGGCCGGCGCGCTGCGCCATGGCCTGTCCCGCGCGCTCACCTATTATGAGCCCGAGCTGCGCAGCCCGCTGAAGAAGGGTGGCTTCCTGACCCGCGACAGCCGCGTGGTCGAGCGCAAGAAGTACGGCAAGGCCAAGGCCCGCCGCAGCTTCCAGTTCTCGAAGCGCTGATCGGTCCTCACAGACCTTTGGAAGAACGGCGGGGATTTCCCCGCCGTTTTTTTATGCCCGCATGCCAGTGACGCATGGCCTTTGGTGGGCGGACCGTGAAACGAAAAAGGCCGGGCAGATGCCCGGCCTTTTCGATTCTGGCTGTTGTCTCAGAAGCTCGGGGTATCGGCCGGCAGGGGGCTGAAGCCGCCACCCGAGGTGGGGTCGCCGGGCGGGGAGCCGCCGTCCAGGACGTCGATATCCTGCGGGAACACATAGTTCTCGTTGCGGTCATCGCCGAGCGGTACATCGGGGCGGATCGGCGCGCCGGGCCCGGGGTTCAGATAGTTGCCCTGCGGGATCACCGGCAGTTCGATCACGTCCGGCTTGCGGGGATGGATCTCGATATGCGGCACCGGGCCGCTCGACTGCGCAAGCGCAACGGGGAGCGGGGCCAGCAGAGCCGATGCCGAAAGCACGCACAGGCCGATGCCGCGCCGGGCGGACACGCCCATGAAAGACCAGACCTTCGCCATGCCAACCCCCAGGGGAACGGATACCTGTAGTCGCTTAGGGTACCCCGACGCGAGACGCAAGCCGTGGCTGCGCCCCGCGTGCTGCGGCAGCCCCCGGTGGGGCGCCGCCGCAACATTTTGTGCCATAAGCCTTATTTGAAGCCGGCCACCGTGTGGGGCACGTAGGGCTCCTCCAGCGCGGCGATTTCCGCGGGCTCCAGCTTCAGCGCGAGAGCGGCGATGGCATCGTCCAGATGCCCGGCCTTGGTGGCGCCGATGATAGGGGCGGTGATCTCCGGCTTCTGCAGGACCCAGGCGAGGGCCACCTGCGCCATGGGCACGCCACGCGCGGCGGCAACAGCGCTGATCCGCTCCACAACCTGTCGGTCGGCTTCGGCGGTCTTGGTGTAGAGCGCCTTCATCACCTCGTCGGTTTCGGTGCGGTAGGTGTTCTCGTCCCAAGGCCGGGTGACGCGGCCGCGCGCCAGCGGGCTCCAAGGAATGACGCCCACGCCCTGATCGGCGCACAGCGGCAGCATCTCCCGCTCTTCCTCGCGATAGATCAGATTGACCTGATTCTGCATGCTGACGAACCGGGCCCAGCCGTTCTGCTCCTGCAGGGCCAGGGCTTTGGCGAACTGCCACGCATGCATGGAGGAGGCGCCGAGGTAGCGGACCTTGCCGGCGCGCACGACGGCGTCCAGCGCCTCCAGCGTCTCCTCGATGGGCGTGCCGTAGTCCCAGCGGTGGATCTGGTAGAGATCCACATAATCGGTGCCGAGGCGCCGCAGGCTGTTGTCGATCTCGGCCAGGATCGCCTTGCGTGAAAGGCCGGCGCCATAGGGGCCGGGGCGCATGCGGTTATAGACCTTGGTGGCGATCACCAGATCGTCGCGGTGGCCGAGATCCTTGATGGCGCGGCCGAGGAATTCCTCGCTGGTGCCGTCGGAATAGACGTTGGCGGTGTCGAAGAAGGTGATTCCGGCATCGAAAGCCCTGCGGAAGAAGGGCCGGCTCTCATCCTCCGGCAGCGACCAAGGATGGGGGCCGCGATCGGGCACGCCATAGCTCATGCAGCCGAGGCAGAGGCGCGAGACATCGAGGCCGGTGCGGCCGAGCTTCACGAATTCCATGGGGCAGACTCCAGAGGCGGGAGCGGCATCTTATCCTGCGTTCTGAAAGACGAAAGCCTTCCGGCGCCTCCCGACACGCCTATCCCAACGTCAGCAATGCACTCAAAAATGGACTGCCGGTCCGCGCATACGGTCAGGAATACGTATTTACCGCCATAGGATGGCAACGTATATGCCAGTGCGTCTAGGAAAGGACACACCGTGCGTTTTACTTCCCTTATACTCGTTGTGGCCGCCCTCGCTGCCACTCCTTCGCTGGCTCAGGTCAGCAATCCGGACATGTCGTGCGCCGATTATCTCAAGCTTGCGGCGCAAGCTGGCCCGACCCCCAAGACCGGGGATGCGGCCACCGACAAGATGGCGGCCGACATGGATACCAAGATGAAGGCTTATTGCACGGCCAATCCCAAGGCGAAGGCCATGGAAGCTGCCGAAAAGGCGATGATGGGCGGCTGACGGCTGTCGTTTGCTCGGTGCGGCGGGGCCTTCGGGCCCCGTTTTGCTTTGCGGGACGCCTCATCCTGCACGCTGCGCACATCTCTTGAGGCGCCCGCCCTTGACCCTGCGCCCGTCGCAGCCTACCACGCACCCTCAGTGAGCCCGTAGCTCAGTCGGTAGAGCACGTGACTTTTAATCATGGGGTCAAGGGTTCGAATCCCTTCGGGCTCACCACCATCTCCCCGTTCCGCACAGTTGCACTCCGCCGGCCCGTTTGACGACCTTTCCGTCAGGCGTCTGTGCCGGGCAGGTCCGTGTCTTCGGCCGGACGCGCGGCCGCGAGAGCCGGCTGGCCATGGTCGTCCGCGAACAGCGCCCATACGGCGACGAAGAGGGCCGCGATCAGCGGGCCGATGACGAAGCCGTTCACGCCGAACAGCGACAGGCCCCCCAGCGTGGAAACCAGAACCACATAGTCGGGCAGACGGGTGCCCTTGCCCACCAGCGGCGGGCGCAGCAGATTGTCGATCAGGCCGATCACGAACACCCCGATGCCGAGCAGGATGATGCCCTTCACATACTGCCCGCTGAACAGCAGATAGGCTGCGGCCGGCGCCCAGACCAGCGCCGCGCCCACCGCCGGCACAAGCGACAGCATGGCCATCAGCACGCCCCACAGCAACGCACCCTCGATGCCCAGAGCCCAGAATGCGACGCCGCCGATGGCGCCCTGAACGGCGGCGATGATCACATTGCCCTTCACCGTGGCCTGCACCACGTCGGAGAATTTGGTGAACAGGCTGTCCGTGTGGTGCGGGCTGAGCGGGCTCGTCCGGCGGATCCGCCCGGCCAGCGAGGGGCCGTCGCGGAACAGGAAGAACAGCATGTAGAGCATCACGCCGAGGCTGACGAACAGCTGCGCCGTGCCCTGGCCGATGCTGAGCGCCTGCGTGGCGATGATCTGGGACGTCTGGCCGAGGATGGAGACCAGGCGTCCCTGAATGTCCCGCAACGTATCCAGATTGAATTCCGGCAGCATGTCGCGGACGAAGCCGGGCAGGGCGTCGCGGGCGCGCGCCGCCATGTCGGCGGCGTTGAACTCCTGGGTCGAGAGGCGCTGGTAGACGCTGGTCGCTTCCTGAGCCAATGAGGCCAGGATCATGGAGCCGGGGATGACCACGATGCAGATGCAGGCCAGCACGCTCAGGGCCGCTGCCAGGTTTTCGTGCCCGTTGAGAATGCGGACCAGCCAGCGCTGCAGCGGGTTGAAGAGGATCGCGAGGATCACAGCCCAGAGCACCGCACCGTAGAAGGGCAGCAGAAGCCAGATGAAGGCGGCGGTGATCAGTGAAATCAGCACGAAGAAACTGATCTGCTGGGCGTTCGGTGCTTTCATCAAGGGGAATGGCCTCGCATCGGGTACCTTCCCCTATAGGACATTCGCTCGCATCTGGCATCCGGCGTTGCGCAGGCCGGGCGGCAGACCCCGACCCAGCATTCAAGCGCCATTCATCAGGTATGGGCGATCCATGCGGCCCCTGCCGATACGGAGCCGCTGCCGCATGCCGTCATGGATTTCCGCCGATTCCGAGCCCGCCGTTCAGTTTCTTGCGCAGGAACTGGAAGTCGCATTCGGGAGTGGAGATCCTGCAGCTGCCCTCGTCGCATTCCGCACCCGCCTGCCGGAGGCAGCGGTGTTGCCGCGGGATACGAGCCTTTACGGGCAGGAGCGGCCCCATCCCCTGGCCAGCCTCGCTGCTTTCCTGGTGGCTGGAGCGCTGAACAAGTCCGGGCAGGCCGGTGAGGTACGTGCGCTGCTCACGGATTTCGCCGGTCATTTCTACTCACCGCCGCGCCATGCCACGCCGACCGTCCGTCTCAGCGCGCTGGTGAGCGTCTGTCCGGCCCTGTTCGTGCCGCTGATCGAGGCGGCCATCGCAGCTGGCCAGATGTGGGAAGCTGCCTGGCTGATGGTCGATTTCCATCGGGACCAGAAAGGCACGTCCCATGAGGCCGGCGATGCGCTGTTCGCCGCCGCTGCGGCGGACCCGCGCCTCTCCGGTTTCGGCCCGTTCTGCTACGACCGCCGCTGGATAATGGAGCGGCAGCTGAGCATCGCCGAAAGCCCCGAGCTCGATCGGCGTTACAGCCTCGTGCGGAAGTTCGATGCGCAACTGCTGGAAATGGCGCTTTTGGCCAAGTTGCCGGAGCGCGCAGCGTCTTTTCTCGACGCACGCTTGCCCGCCTACAGGGACAGCCCGGTCGAGGACGGTCACAATTTCGGCTTCGACGCCGTATGCCTCCTGGCCGTACTTGGCCGCCACGAAGAGGCTCTGGCACTGGCCCGCCATCTGGCCCGCACAGGCTATGACCTTATGTGGCGGTTCGATCTGGTGGGCGCCGAGAGCATGGCCTGGACACAGGACATGCGACAGAACGAGTGGCTGGGCGCGCTCGCCGCAACGCCCGCCTATGAAGCCTTCCTGCGTGAGGAGCTGAAAGTCCCGAAGCTGGCGCTGGATGATCCCGCCTCCGTGCCGCTCGCTTCCGTGCGCGACGGAGAGCTGGGCGGCAAGAAGAAGGCCCGCTGCTTCGTCTCGCGCAAGCTGATCCAGCCCGGCGCGCCGGTGGTGAAGTTCCGCGTGGTGGCTGGCTCCCGCTGCGGCGACAATGAGGAGACGGCCTCCCGTGCGGCGTTCGACGCCTCGGGCTGGGGCCGGTCCCGGGTCGCCTTCGAGGCGGATCGCGTGCTGCCGGCGCTGATGTTTCCCCATCCCGGCGCGGGTCGTTCGAAGTGGCACAGCCCGTCTATGGCCGCCTTCTGCCATGATGCGGCGCTCAATCCCGATGGCCTCGACATCACACGTGCCGCGCGTCTCATCGCCCAGCATGCGCCGCCTCCGGTTCGGCACGAATGGGTGAAGGGGCCGGCGGCAGGCCAGCGGGTGGCCACGGCCCGGCCTTTCGCCGGGGATGGAGGCCATGGCGAGGCGGCGAACCTCCTCTGGCGTCTCGTCAAGATAGGGCTGGGCGAGGCTCTGCTGGCGGCGGTCTCGGCCTTGCCCGAGGAGCAGGCGGACAAGGTGTTCGCGCTCGCCTCAACGATGCGGCACCCACTGGCGCGCAAGGCTGCCGCAACGCATTTCGCCGCGCCCGATCTGCCTGATGTGATGGACACCGCCTTCAAGAGCCGGCTGACCTTGGCCGATCACCTGACGGTGGCGGATTTCGGCAGCGCCAATCCGCGCTTCCGGGCCGGCCTTCTTGCTGCCTTCGAGGGCTATGCCCTGCATCTCTATTCCAACTACCATCCCGGCGTGGACTGGTATCTTCAGGAGTTCCAGCACTATTCGCTCGCCGGCGGCTCCCGCCTGCTGTTCTTCCTCATCCACCATGCGGATGAAGAGCCGGTGATGGCGACCATGCTGGAGCAGGGCTGGCTCCCGAATGGGGAAGGAGCCGGAGCCTATGATGCCTACGGCAACTCCCGCCGCTTCCTCGTGCGCACCGTGGCCATGCATCTCGCGCTCCATGCCCCGGAAAAGCTGGACGCCTTCTGGGGACGGGATTGGGTGGGCTTCTGGTGCGACACCAGCCTGGATCGCGAGACCGAGCGTATGCTCAAGGCGCTGAAGGCGGGCAAGCGGCGCTGATCGGCTCCGGGCACGAGCATGGTTGACGATGCGTGCATCGCAGCATGAGCCCTTGACCTGCCTGTCCACCCGATTCCACTCTTCGCGGCGAAGGAGTTTTTCGATGCCTGTACTGAACCGCGTTGCCGAGACCGCCGAGGAGATCGCCACTTGGCGTCGGGAGCTGCATACGTTTCCCGAACTCATGTTCGATCTGCCGCGCACCTCCGCTTATGTGGCGGAGAAGCTGAAATCCTTCGGCTGCGACGAAGTGGTGACGGGCATCGGCCGCAGCGGCGTGGTGGCGGTCATCAAGGGGCGGGCGTCTGGCAAGGGGCAGGTGATCGGCCTGCGTGCCGACATGGATGCTCTGCCGATCCTGGAAGACACCGGCCTGCCCTATGCCTCGCAGAACACGGGCAAGATGCACGCCTGTGGCCATGACGGCCACACCGCCATGCTGCTCGGCGCCGCCCGCCATCTGGCGGAGACCCGCGCCTTTGCCGGCACCGTCGTGCTGATCTTCCAGCCCGCCGAGGAAGGCGAGGGCGGCGCGCGCGTGATGATCGAGGATGGCCTGCTGGAGCGCTTCAAGCCGCAGGAGATCTACGGCATGCACAACCAGCCGGGCATTCCGCTCGGCGAGTTCGCGCTCCGGCCCGGCGCCATCATGGCCTCCACCGACCGGCTGGAAATCTTCATCGACGGGCGCGGCGCCCATGCGGCCAAGCCGCATCAGGGCGTGGATCCGGTGCTGGTGGGCTCGGCCATCGTCATGGGGCTGCAGCAGGTGGTGGCGCGCAATGTGGACCCGCTGGAATCAGCTGTGGTCTCCATCACCATGTTCCATGCCGGCGCGGTGGAGAATGTCATTCCCGCTACGGCCCAGCTCACCGGCACCGCCCGCACGCTGAAGGCATCCGTACGCAAGATGCTGCAGGAGCGCCTGCCGGCCATCGTGGAGGGCATCGCCTCCGCTTATGGCGCCACCGCGCAGCTGAAGTGGATCGACGGCTATCCGGTGACGGTGAACCATGCCGAGCAGGCAGCTTTCGCGGCCAAGGTGGCGGCGGACGTGGCCGGCACCGACAAGGTGGACACCAACATCGCCCCGATGATGGGCGCGGAAGACTTCTCGTTCATGCTGGAAGCGCGGCCCGGCGCCTTCATCTTCGTGGGCAACGGGCAGAGCGCGGGGCTGCATAACCCGCACTACAACTTCAATGACGAGGCCATTCCCTTCGGTACGTCCTACTGGGTGCGCCTCGTGGAAACCGCGATGCCGCTCTGAACGCTTCAGCGATTTCCGGAACGCCTGACCTTCGGGTCAGGCGTTGGTCTTGCGCAGACGGAAGGTGATCACGCCGTCTTCCAGCGTGCGGCCTTCAAAAGTGTTGCCCGTCTCGGCGGCGAGATGGGGAATGTCGATCACCGACATGGGGTCCGTGCATTCCACCACGAGGCAGGTGCCGGGGGTGGCGGCACAGAGCGCCTTGCGGGTGCGCAAGGCGGGCATCGGGCATTTGAGGCCCTTAAGGTCCAGACGCAGCTCTCCGGTCGCGGAATCGGCCACGGGCGCACGCCGGTGGGGGGTGATTCCGGCCAGAATGCCAGTTGCTGCCTTCATTCAAGACTCCTGTCAGGCCGCCTGATCTTTCAGGCGGGCAAGGCTTTCCGCGCGACCCAGAACTGCGAACACGTCGAACACGGGCGGCGAGGTGGTACGCCCAGTCAGTGCGGCGCGCAATGGCTGGGCGACCGCTCCGAGCTTGATACCTGCGGTTTCCGCATAGGAACGGACCACGCTTTCGGTCGCGGAGGCCGACCACTCCACGATTTCCAACTGCGGCAACAATGCGGCGATATGTGCCTTCGCATCAGCCGTCAGAATGCCCGCCGCCTTTTCCTCCAGCGGTAAAGGGCGCTCAGCGAAGATGAACTCGGACCCGTCCAGCAGTTCGGTCAGGGTCTTGGAGCGCTCCTTCAGCCCCGGCAGGGCCGCGCGCAGCTGGCCCTTGCGCTCCTCGGTGAGGCGGGCGAGGCGGCGCTCGGCATCCGGAAGGTGCGGAATGAGGCCCATCAAGGCGTCGAACAGTTCGTCGTCGGTGGACGCACGGATGTACTGGCCGTTGATGTTCTCCAGCTTCAGGAAATCGAAGCGGGCAGCGGAACGGCCGACGCGATCCAGATCGAACAGCTCGACCATTTCTTCCGTGGAGAAGATCTCCTGATCGCCATGGCTCCAACCGAGGCGAACGAGATAGTTGCGCAACGCGGCGGGCAGGTAGCCCATGTCGCGATAGGCATCCACGCCCAGCGCGCCGTGGCGCTTGGAGAGCTTTGCACCGTCCGGCCCATGGATCAGCGGAATATGCGCCATGCGCGGCACATCCCAGCCGAGCGCATTGTAGATCTGCGTCTGCCGCGCGGCGTTGGTGAGGTGGTCGTCGCCACGGATGATGTTGGTGACGCCCATGTCATGGTCATCAACCACCACCGCCAGCATGTAGGTGGGGGTGCCGTCCGAGCGCAGCAGGACGAGATCGTCCAGATCCTTGTTCGGGAAGGTCACGGTGCCCTGCACCTGATCCTCGATCACGGTCACGCCCTCCTGCGGGGCGCGCAGGCGGATGACGGGATCGCGGTCGGTGGGGCGATCCGCCACCGGGCGGTCACGCCAGCGGCCGTCGTAGCGCGGCGGGCGGCCTTCCTTGCGGGCCAGCTCGCGCATCTCGTCCAGTTCCTGCGGCGTGGCATAGCAGGGATAGGCATTGCCCCGTGCCAGCATCTCCTGCACCGCCTCCTGATGCCGGGCGACGCGGGAAAACTGGTAGATCACCTCGTCATCCCACTCGATGCCGAGCCAGGTCAGGCCCTCGATGATGGCCTCGATCGCTTCCGGCGTGGAGCGCTGGCGGTCGGTATCCTCGATCCGCAGCAGCATCTTGCCGCCCTTGGCCTTGGCATAGAGCCAGTTGAACAGGGCCGTGCGGGCGCCGCCGATGTGCAGGAAGCCCGTGGGGGAAGGAGCAAAGCGGGTGACGATCTGCGACATCAGGATCAAGCCGGAATACGAGGTAGGGCGGGGCGCGTCGTCTGGCGGGGCGCGGACGCGACTCAAAGCCAATCGGCACGCCAGCGTAGCGCGCGGGCGGCGCCCGTGTAGCATAGGCCGTGGGCTGAAGGAACACGGCCGATGGAGCACCGCCGGGGGGCGGGAAAACGCGGATCATCCGGCGCCGTGGCGGGCGTTCTCGGAGGTGCCGTTGCGCGTCCCGCTTTCCTGCCTGCTTTGCTGTGGCCCGGAGCCGTGCTCGGCCGTCTGCGCGATGCCATCCGTACCGACGCGGCGGCCGAAGTTGCATCCGGCCGGCTGATCCTGTGGCTGCCGGTCCTGCTCGGCTGCGGCATCCTGCTTTATTTCGGCGCGGAGCAGGAGCCCTCGCTCCCCGCCGCTCTCGGTCTTGCCGGGGTAATGGCCTGCGTTGCCTTCGCCGCGCGAACCCGGCCACGCGCCTGCGCGGTACTGCTCGGCCTGGCCACGCTCGCAGCCGGATTTGCGCTCGCCGCTGTCCATACGGCAAGCATCGCGCGTCCCGTGATCATCACCCCACCGACGCCCGTCCGGCTCACCGGCTTCATCGAACAGGTGGAGCGGCGGGCGACGGCGGACCGTGTCCTGCTGCGCGTTACTTCGGCAGAGGGGCGGGGGCTGGAGGTGGTTCCGAAGCTCGTTCGCATCTCGCTCGGGCGCGGCACGGCACCTGCGGCGGGCACGCCGGTGGAGATGCTGGTGCGCCTGCTGCCGCCCATGGAGGCGGCATTGCCGGGCGGCTACGATTTCGGCCGCAACATCTGGTTCCGGGGCATCGACGCGGTCGGGTTCGGCCTCGGCCGGCCGAAGCTGATCGCGGCGCCGGGGGAGCCGCCGTTCAGCGTGCGCTTCGGCGCCGCCATCGAACAGGTGCGGCAGAGTGTGGGAACCCGCATCCGCCAGTCGCTGGAGGGCACCGCCGCCGCCATCGCGGTCGCACTCGTGGTGGGCGACCGCACCGCTATTTCCCCACAGGTGGAAGAAAGCATGCGGGTGTCCGGCCTCACCCATGTGCTGTCCATCTCCGGCTTGCACATGGCCATGGTGGCGGGCACGCTGTTCTTCCTCGTGCGAGGTCTCCTTGCGGCCTTTCCGCCGCTGGCGCTCGGGGCACCCATCAAGTCCATGGCGGCGCTGGCCGCACTCGCCGGCAGCGGGATCTATCTGCTGCTATCCGGCAACGACTGGCCGGCCCAGCGGTCCTTCTTCATGCTCGCCATTGTTCTGGTGGGGGTTCTCGCCGGGCGCGCCGCACTCACCCTGCGCACCGTCGCAGTGGCAGCGGTTCTGGTGCTGGTCCTCGGGCCGGAAGCCATCCTGGAACCCGGCACGCAGATGTCCTTTGCCGCGACACTGGCGCTGGTGGCAGCCTTTGAGCACTGGAGCCGCGTGCGCGGACGCCCCATGGTGGGAAGCCTCATGTGGCGCGCACTGGCGCGCGGCCTGATGTTCCTCGCTGCCTTGTCACTGACCTCGCTGGTGGCGGGAACAGCCACGGCACCCTATGCAGCCCTGCATTTCCAGCGTCTCGGCCTATACGGGCTGCTGGCTAATCTGGCGGCCATGCCAGCGGTAGAATTCCTCGTGATGCCTTTCGGCCTGCTCGGCGTACTGCTGATGCCGTTTGGCTGGGACTTCATCGCCTGGCCGGTGATGGGGCTCGGCATCGACCTCATGGTGAAAGTGTCGGATCTGGTCGCCGCTTTGCCGGGCGCGGATGCGCGTACCGACTGGGTGGGACCGGCGGCGGCGGGTGTGCTCACGCTGGCCCTGCTTTGCCCATGCCTGCTGAGGGGCTGGCTGCGCGCATTGGCCGTGATCCCTGCGGTCGTTGCGCTGTTGCTGATGGGGCCGCCGCCACGGCCTGACGTGCTGATTGCCCCGAACGGTCAGACGGTGGCGGTGCGCGGTGCCGACGGGCGCCTGTCGGTGGCGGGGGCCGGCAGCGGCCGGTTGATGGTGGAGCAATGGCTGTCACGCGAGGCCGATGTCCGCAAAGCGGATGCACCGGATCTCGATCTCGGCTTCCTCTGCGATGCACGCGGGTGCCGGATCTCTCTGAGGGGCGGAGGGCATCTCACCCTCCTGCGCCGGGCCGATGGCCTGCCGGCGGCATGTGGAGCCGGTGACATCGTGGTCGCGCCCTGGCCGCCGCCGCCCGATTGCGCCGCCAAGGCCTTCTATCCCGAAGCGCTGGCGCGCACGGGGACGCTGGCCATGTATCGGCGGCCGGACAGCAAAAGCGTGCCGGCGGGCGGGAAGCCGGGGCCCATGGGGCGGGCGGAAGACGTGGAAACGCACCAGCCAGATCTGGCCGACCCAATCCCGCCGGCGGTTCCGGATGAGCGGAGCGGGCGGGGCGCAGCAATGGCGGGAACCGCTGACAGTTCTCCCCCTGAACCGCCTCCTTTGACCGGCCGGCCGCGCCGCATGGCGGCCGATCACCGGGCCTCGTTGAGGCGAGAGGGCGCCGCTCGGGAGCCGGTGGTGACGTTGGCCGCCGAGGTTGATGGCGCTGTACGACAGGGGAAGGTTGAGGAATGGCTGGGCACAGGATCGGGGCAGGTGGTCGGGCCCGCCGCGCCGCTTGCCTCAGCCGACAGGACGCCTGAACTGTCCGGCGGTCCGCGTTCCGGGCAGACCGGCGGGCGTCCGGGTGGGCGCGGAAATACATCGACAGAAGCAGCCATTGCACCCGGTCGGGAACCGCCCTTTACGTCCCTCTGGCGCGTGGTGCCGACACGCGCGCCCGGTGTCCAGCGCCCGTGGATG
The DNA here is from genome assembly GCF_014635325.1 of Azorhizobium oxalatiphilum. Taxonomy (GTDB): domain Bacteria; phylum Pseudomonadota; class Alphaproteobacteria; order Rhizobiales; family Xanthobacteraceae; genus Azorhizobium; species Azorhizobium oxalatiphilum. The sequence continues at coordinate 205,039 of NZ_BMCT01000002.1, forward strand.
CCGGTCCTTCCGCCGCTCGCGGAGAAGCAGGACGAGCCGGAAAGGGCCGGGATCCGTGCAGCAGAAGACGCGCTGACCGCGCCTTGACGTTCCCGCTGTCGAGCCGACAACGGATTTTCGCTCACCCAAAAAGCAGATCGGGCCCCGAAGGGCCCGAGCAAAACTGTCAGTAACGCCGCATGAGGCCGACGAGCCGGCCCTGAATGCGCACCCGGTCGGGGCCGAAGATGCGGGTCTCATAGGCCGGATTGGCAGCTTCCAGCGCGATGGAGGCGCCCTTGCGACGCAGCCGCTTCAGCGTGGCTTCCTCGTCATCCACCAGCGCCACGATGATGTCGCCGGTTTCCGCCGTCTCGGTCTTGCGGATGAGCACCGTGTCGCCGTCGAGAATGCCGGCCTCGATCATGCTGTCGCCACGCACTTCCAACGCGAAATGCTCGCCCGAGCCCAGCATTTCGGGCGGCAGGTTCAGCGTGTGGCTACGGCTCTGGATGGCAGAGATGGGCGAGCCCGCGGCGATGCGGCCCATGACCGGAACCGCCACGGTGGGGGCGATCTCCTCATCCTCCACCGGCGGGCGGACGCGGCCGAGGCTGCCCTCGATCACGCTTGGCGAGAAGCCGCGCGCGCTGCTGCGCTGGGCGGCAAGGCCGGGCGCGGCACTGTCCGGCAAGCGCACCACTTCCAGCGCGCGGGCCCGGTTCGGCAGGCGGCGGATGAAGCCGCGCTCTTCCAGAGCGGTGATGAGGCGATGGATGCCTGACTTGGAGCGCAGGTCCAGCGCCTCTTTCATCTCGTCGAAGGAGGGGGGAACCCCGGTCTCCTTCAGGCGCTCGTGGATGAAGCGGAGAAGATCATATTGCTTGCGCGTAAGCATGCGTGGTTCAGCCCCTCAGCCCCTGGAGCGCGTGCCCCATGCGGCGACCGCCGTCCGGTCCGAAACCTGCCTCGCCGACCGCGAAACAAATCACGAACATGGTGTAGCTGTTTCTTTTTTGTTCCACAAGCCTCAACACGAGGTAAACGCGCGCTTATCCGTTGAACGGAATGATCTCGCAGGGCGCGCCGGCCTCGGCGGCGGGGGCGAATGAGGGACGAATCAGCAAGCAATCGGCCAGAGCGAGGGCTGACAGCATGCTGCTGTCCTGCGTGGGCAGCGGGGTCGCGCGGGGCAGGCCGTCGCTGAAATCGAGGCGCGCGCGGATGAAATCCATGCGCATGTCATTGGCAGCCATGGCAGCGCCCAGCACCGCAGGACGGGTCGGCATCAGCGGCACTTCTTCACCCTGCATGCGGCGCAGGATGGGCAGCAGAAACAGCACGGCGCAGACATAGGCCGAGACCGGATTGCCGGGCAGGCCCAGTGCCCGCATGCGGCGACCGGTACCGAACATCAGCGGCTTGCCCGGACGCAGCGCGATCTTGTGCACGGCGAGATCGACGCCTTCCGCCTTCAGCGCGGGGGCCATGAGGTCATGCTCGCCCACCGATGCGCCGCCGGAGGACACCAGCACGTCGATGCCCATGTCTTCCGCCTGCCGGATGGCGGCACGGGTCTCCTCCATGCCGTCGCGCACGAGGCCGAGGTCCACCACCTCGGCGCCCACGCTGCGGGCCAACGCCGCAAGGCCATAGACGTTGGACACCACCACATCGGCCAGCGATCCCGTGCCCTGACCGGGATAGACCAGTTCGTCGCCGGTCTGGATGATGCCCACGCGGGGGCGGCGGGCGACGGAAAGAGTCGCATGATCGCCGGCGGCGGCGAGCATGATGTCGCGGGCATTCAGGCGGCGGGCGGCAGGCAAAAGCTGAGCATCGGTGCGGAAGTCAAAACCCGCCTTGCGGATGTTGCGCCCCTGCGCCGTGTGGGAGACGAGGGTGACGACATCGCCCTCCCGCGTGGTGTTCTCCTGGATCACCACGGTATCGGCGCCATCGGGCACCAGAGCGCCGGTGAAGATACGCACCGCCTCGCCCGTGGCGATGGCGCCGGAGAACGGATTTCCCGCTGCTGATTCGCCGATCACTTTCAGGCTGACCGGAAGCTCGGGCGCGTCGGCGAACCTGATGGCGTAACCGTCCATGGCCGACATGTCGGCGGAAGGCTGGTTGCGGCGTGCCGCCACCGGCGCTGCCAGCACGCGCCCCACCGCGTCGCCAACCGCCACGTTCTCGGCGGCCAGCACTGTCAGGCCGGAGGTGATGCGCGCAAGGGCCTCGGCCACGGGCATGAGGCCGGGCTTTCCGGCTGCGGATGCAGTCATGTCAGGCCTCCGCGCGCCAGTGGCCGGACCGCCCGCCCTGCTTCTCCAGCAGACGGATATTGCCGATCCGCATGCCGCGATCGGCGGCCTTGGCCATGTCATAGATGGTGAGGCAGGCGACGGAGACGGCAGTGAGCGCCTCCATCTCCACCCCGGTCTGGCCGGCGACCTTCACCCGCGCGGTCACGCGCAGGCCGGGCAGGGTGTCGTCCGGCGTCACCTCCACTTCCACCTTGCTGATCATCAGCGGGTGGCAGAGGGGGATCAGTTCATGGGTGCGCTTGGAGGCCATGATGCCGGCGATGCGGGCGACGCCGAGCACGTCGCCCTTCTTGGCATTGCCGGAGCGGATCAGTTCCAGCGTCTCCCGCGCCATCACCACCTCGCCTTCCGCCAGCGCCTCGCGGCTGGTGGAGGGTTTTTCCGAGACATCCACCATGCGAGCGGCGCCGGAGGAATCGAGGTGGGTCAGTTCAGTCATCAGCGCACGCGGGTCCAGGTCTGGGTCTGGCACAGGGGCACCACGATGCAGCCCCGCACCTTGAGTGTATTGTCGCCATCCAGCGTCAGGGAGGCGCTGTAGGTCTTGCCGTCCTCGGCATTGTAGATCTGCCCGCCGCTCCATTCCGTGGGGCCGCCGGAGAAGCCGCCGAGGATCTGCTGGCCCTTCAGGGCGCGGTCGCGCTTGGAGGCGTCGGAATTCTTGGTGTCCTTCAGGCCGGGATCGGCCTTGATGCCATCGGACGTGACAATGCGGCCGCACACCGACGCACCGCACTTGGCAATCTCCACCTGTCCGCCATGGACCGGGGTCGCCCACAGGCCTGTCACATCGGCCGCAAGCGCGGGGCCGGCGGCAAGGAAAAGGCCCAGGGCGGCAACGGGCGCAAATGCCCTTGAGACGAAACCAGAGCAATCCATGTTCGTATCTCCCAGCTGGCCGCCTCTGCGGGCAGCCTCGGCGCAGTATGGCCCAGTCGCGGGTAGGCGGGAAACGTCAGTCGCCCAGCAGTGTCCGGGTGGCGGCGGCCACATCGTCCTGCCGCATCAGGCTTTCGCCCACGAGGATGCTGCCGATGCCGACCTTCGCCAGCATCTGCACGTCCGAATGCGTGAAAATGCCGCTCTCGCCGATAACGATGCGGTCCTTCGGCACACGTGGCGCCAGCCGTCCGCTGGTGGCGAGCGTGGTCTCGAAGGTGCGCAGGTTGCGGTTGTTGATTCCCACCAGACGCGAAGGCAGCGCGAGTGCGCGCTCCAGCTCGGCGTCGTCATGCACTTCGAGGATCGAGTCCATGCCGTACGACTTGGCCGCCTCCACGAGGTCGAGGGCAAGCGCATCGTCCACGCCGGCCAGGATCACGAGGATGCAGTCGGCGCCCCAGGCGCGGGCTTCCGCCACCTGATAGGTGTCGTACATGAAGTCCTTGCGCAGCACCGGCAGGCTCACCTCGGCGCGAGCGGCGACGAGGAACTCCGGCGCCCCCTGGAAGGAGGGGGTGTCGGTGAGGATGGAGAGACAGGTCGCCCCGCCCTCCTCATAGGCTTTCGCGAGCGCAGGCGGATCGAAGTCGGGCCGGATGAGCCCCTTGGACGGGCTGGCCTTCTTGATCTCGGCGATCAGCGCGGTACGACCAGCGGCGATGGAGGCCTCCAGCGCCCCGCCGAAAGGGCGCACGGGCGAGGCTTCGCGGGCTGCGGCCTCCACCTCGGACAGCGGGAGTGCGTCCTTGGCGGCGGCGATCTCCGCGCGCTTGTAGATTTCGATGCGGCTGAGGATGTCGCTCATGCTTCCACCTGCGGGGCAAGCGCCTGGGAGACGCGGGCGAGATGTTCGAGGCGCGCCTTGGCTGCCCCGGTGTCGATGCTGGCGCGGGCCATGTCCACGCCGTCTTTCAGCGACTTGGCCTTGCCGCCGATGAGCAGGGCAGCGCCCGCATTCATCAACGCCACGTCGCGATAGGCGCCCGGCGCACCGTCCAGAACGGCGCGCAAGGCTTCCGCATTATGCGCCGCATCGCCGCCACGCAAAGCCTCCGGTGCGGCACGGGTGAGGCCCACGTCCTCGGGCGCGATCTCGAAGGTATGTACGCGGCCATCCTCGAGGCTCGCCACGGCCGTGGTGCCCGAGATGGTGATCTCGTCGAGACCATCGGAACCGTGCACGACCCACGCCCGCTCCGAGCCGAGTGCCTTCAGCACCTCGGCCAGCGGCGAGATCCAGGTCTTGGCGAACACGCCCACCATCTGACGCTTGACGCCGGCCGGGTTGGAGAGCGGGCCGAGCAGGTTGAAAATGGTGCGGGTGCCCATCTCCACGCGGGTCGGGCCCACATGCTTCATGGCCGGGTGATGGGACGGCGCGAACATGAAGCCGATGCCGGTCTCCGCCACGCAGCGGGAGATGGCGGCGGGCGCCAGGTCGATGCGCACGCCCAGCGCCATCAGCACATCGGCCGCGCCGGACTTGGAGGAGAGGGCGCGGTTGCCGTGCTTGGCGACCGGCGCACCGGCGCCCGCGACCACGAAAGCCGAGCAGGTGGAGATGTTGTAGGAGCCCGACGCATCACCGCCGGTGCCCACCACGTCCACCGCGTCGGCCGGGGCCTCCACGGGCAGCATCTTGGCGCGCATGACGGAGACGGCGCCGACGATCTCGTCCACGGTCTCGCCGCGCACGCGCAGGCCCATGAGGAAGGCCCCCATCTGCGAGGGCGTGGTTTCGCCGGACATCATCTTGTCGAAGGCGTAGGAGGCTTCCTCGCGGGTGAGTTCCGCGCCGGTGGCGACCTTGTTCAGCAGGGGGCGAAGCCGTTCCATGGTGCGTCAGTCCTTGGGCCGGCCGGCATTGAAGGCCGTGGCGATGTCGAGGAAGTTGCGCAGCAGCGCATGGCCGTGCTCCGAGGCGATGCTTTCCGGATGGAACTGCACGCCATGCACGGGGCGGGTCTTGTGGGCGAGGCCCATGATGAGGCCGTCCGCCGTATGGGCGGTGATTTCCAGATCGGGGGGCAGCGTTTCGCGCGCCACGATCAGCGAATGATAGCGCGTGGCCTGAAAGGAATGGTTGAGCCCGCGGAAGACGGAACCGCCCTCGTGCAGGATCTCGGACATCTTGCCGTGCATGGGGGTGGGCGCACGCACCACCTCGCCGCCGAAGACCTGCCCAATGGCCTGATGGCCAAGGCACACGCCGAACAGCGGCACGCTTTCGCTGGCGGCGGCGATCAGATCGCAGCAGATGCCCGCCTCGGTGGGCGAGCAGGGGCCGGGCGAGATGACGATGGCGTCGGGCTTCTCGCCCAGCACGCTCGCCACGTCGCGCGTGTCGTTGCGATACACCGTTACCTTGGCACCGAGCTCGCCCAGATAGTGCCAGAGGTTGTAGGTGAAGCTGTCGTAATTATCGATCAGCGTGACGGCGGTCATGGGGGCTCCAGCACCCGGCGGATCCGGGCAGACGGCGCGCCGGGTTCAAGCCGGGGCTGCCTTCGGGTTTAAAGCGTAGCGGCGATCACAGGGTCAAGCGCCACGCCATCGCCCCTCGGATCTGGGAAGCCCCGCCTGGGTCATTGGCCGCGCCTCGCGCGGGCGGCGAAGCGCACCGCCTCCTCGCCGGCCCGGAACAGGGCCTTGGCCTTGTTGATGCACTCCTGATGCTCGCTCTCGGGCACGCTGTCATAGACAAGGCCGGCCCCGGCCTGCACATACATGCGGCCATCCTTCACGATGGCTGTGCGCAGAACGATGCAGGTGTCCATCTCGCCATTGGCACCGAAATAGCCGATGGCGCCGGCATAGATGCCGCGCTTGTCGCGTTCCAGCTCGTCGATGATCTGCATGGCCCGCACCTTCGGCGCACCGGAGACGGTGCCCGCAGGGAAGCCGGCCGCCAGCACATCAAGCGCATCGAAGCGCGGGTCCAGCTCGCCTTCCACGTTGGAGACGATGTGCATGACCTGGCTGTAGCGCTCGATGAAGAAGCTGTCCGTCACCTTCACGGTGCCGATCCTGGACACGCGGCCGGTGTCGTTGCGGCCGAGATCGAGCAGCATCAGATGCTCGGCACGCTCCTTGGCATCGCCGAGCAGTTCGGTGGCCAGCGCTTCGTCCTCGGTGGGGCTGGCGCCCCGGCGGCGGGTGCCGGCGATGGGACGGATCGTCACCTTGTTGTTGCGCAGTCGCACCAGAATCTCGGGGCTGGAACAGACCACCGAGAAGCCCTCGAAGTTCAGGTACACGAGGAAGGGCGCCGGATTGATGCGCCGCAGCGCCCGGTAAAGGGCGAAGGGCGGCAGCGTAAAGTCGCTCTCGAAACGCTGCGACAGCACAACCTGGAAGATGTCGCCCGCGCGAATGTATTCCTTGGCCTTCTCCACCATCTCACAGAAGGCGGCGGGCTCGGTGTTGGAGGTGGCCTCCACCGTACCGTGGAACGGGTCCGGCGCGGGATGGGCAATGGACTGCTCCAGCGCCGCCGTCACGCCATCGAGCCGGGTCAGAGCGGCTTCGAAGGCGGCGGTGGCCGACACACCCTCACGGGGGCGCACGGGCGTGACCGCCGTGATCTCGTCCTTCACCGCATCGAACACGATCATGATGGTCGGGCGGATGAGCAGGGCTTCCGGCACGCCGATGGGATCGGCCTTGGCCGGTCCCAGGCGCTCCATCTGGCGCACCATGTCATAGCCGAGATACCCGAACACGCCCGCCGCCATGGGGGGGGAGCCTTCCGGCAGCTCAATGGCGGATTCGGCCAGCAGGGTCCGCAGCGCCTTGAGCGGCGCTTCAGGGCAGGGCACGAAGGCGTCCTTGTCCTGCTGCGGCTGACGGTTGATCTCGACGGTTTCGCCGTTGGAGCGCCAGATCAGATCGGGCTCCAGCCCGATCATCGAATAGCGGCCGCGCTGCTCCCCGCCTTCCACCGATTCCAGCAGGAAGGCGTTTGGACGATCACCGGCGATCTTGAGAAACGCCGAGACCGGCGTTTCCAGATCGGCGATCAGGGTGGTGCTCACCACCTGAGCCTCGCCGCGCGCATAACGGGCGGCGAAGGCGTCAAAAGGGCTGGGTGCGCTCATGTCGCTCGCCTTCAGTTCACCGCCGCGCCGCCGGTGGCCTGCAGGAAGGTCCGCTCGTTGACCTTCAGCCCCAGCGTCTTCTGCACCTCGGACAGATAGGCCTGCATCACGTCGCTTTCGATCTGCTGCTGCAACTGGCTGGCGATGCGCGGATCAACGGCGCCTGCGGGCACGTCGATCTTCGTGACCTGGAACACCAGCTGTTCGGCATTGCCGGTGCCGGCGGCCATGCCAAAACCCGACTGGGGCAGGCTGAACACCTGCGTCAGCGCTTCGGCTGTGAAGTCACCCTCGGCGCGGCTGCGCTTGAAGGTGGCGGTCTTCACTTCGAGGCTGTTGGCGGTCGCCACATCGGCCATGGGCTTGCCACCCTGAAGCTCGGCCAGCAGCGCCTTGGCCTTGGCATCCACAGCCTTGGCCACTTCATCCTCGGCCCAGCGGGAAGCCACCTGATCCTTCGCCTCGTCGAACGGGCGTTCGCGAGAGGGCGTGATCTCGGTCACGTCGTACCAGATGTAACCGGCATTCTGGGGCAGCTGCACCGGATCATTGTCGGTGCCGGGACGGCTGGCGAAGGCGGCGCTGAGCACATTGGCGCGGTCGGGAATGGAGGTGATCTCCGCGCCCGAGGTGTCGCGGCCGGAGCGATCCACCGCCTCGATCTCTTCCAGCGACAGGCCCACCTTCTGGGCGGTCTCGGCAATGGTGGCGCCGGAATTGCGCTCGTCCTCGATGGCGTCATGCTTGTCCATGAGCTCGCGACGGGCACGCTCCAGCACCAGCTGCTGCCGCAGGCCGGCCGAGACTTCCTCCAGCGGCTTCTGGGTGGCGGGCACCACCTTCGTCACATGCACGAGGGCATAGCCGAAGCGACCCTGGATGGGATCGGACGTGCCGTCGGCAGCAAGCGCGAAAGCCGCGTCGGCGACCTTGGGGTCGAGAATGCCGGACTTCGCCACCAGCCCGAGATCGGTGTCCTTGGCGGTGAGGCCGCGCGAGGCGGCGATGTCCGCGAAGGGCGTCCCGGCCTTGATCTTCTCCAGCGCCGCAACCGCATCCGCCTGATTGGGGAATACGATCTGCTGCACCTCGCGCTGCTCCGGCGTGCCGAAGCGGCCAGCGTTGCGCTCATAGGCCGCCTTCAGGTCCGCATCAGACACCTGCACCCAGGGGGCGAGCGTGGCGGGGGTGAGGACCAGCAGGTTCAGCTTGCGATATTCGGGGGCGCGGAACGCCGCCTTGTGGGTCTCGTAATAGGCCTTGAGCTGCTCCTCGGTGGGGGCAGGGCCGGCCGTCGTCGCGCCGGAGGTCACGTCCAGATAGGAGACGGTGCGCTGTTCGTCCTCGTAGCGCTGCACGGCAGAGGTGAGCGCGCCGGGCACGGTGACGCCGCCGCCGAGCGATTCGACCAGTTGCTGACGCAGCACGCGCTTGCGCTCCTCGGCGAGGAAACGCTGCTCGGTGAGATTGTTCGACTGCAGCAGCCGGGCGAAATAGGCCGGGTCAAAGGCACTGGCGCCCTGCGGCCAGAAATCCTGATTGGCGTGGATGGCCTGCACGATGTCGGCATCCGCCATGGACAGGCCGAGCACCCGCGCCGAGTCGTCGAGCGTCGCCTCGGTGATCATCTGGCTGAGGATCTGGCGATCGAGACCGAACGCGCGCGCCTGCTCCTGGGTGATTCCCCGCCCGGACTGGCGGCCCAGCGACTGGATCCGATCCAGATAGCGCTGGCGGAAGGCATCTGCCGACACGTCCGTATTGCCCACGGTCGCGACCGTGGTGGAGCTCGAACCAGTGAAAACGCCAGAAATGCCCCAAAGGACGAAGCTGACCATCAGCACGAGGAGAAAGACCTTGGCGATCAGGCCGGATGCGCCCTTGCGGAGATTCTGAAGTACCATCGTTCGGTCTGGTTCGAGAACGCGACGGGCAGGCCCCGGCGCAGAAGGCGCGCATCATAGGGAGGGGGCCTCGCCGCTGCAACGGCGCAGGTCGGGCCATCTGTGTCCAAGATCCCTGCGTTCAAGATCCGGGTGCCGATCCTCCGCGACCTCATAACACCTCCAAACCTGCGCTCCTCGTTTGCGACGCACGCGGTGCTCTGCTAACCCGTGGCCAACTTTACGCTGGAGATGCTGATGACCGCCGCCGTTCGCCGCCCCCTCGTCGCCGGAAACTGGAAGATGAACGGGCTTAAGGCGTCCATCGGCGAGATCGAGGCCATTGCCCGCGCCTGTGACGACAGCATCTCGGCCCGTGTGGACCTGCTGATCTGCCCGCCCGCCACACTCGTGGCGCTGGCCGCGGACAGCGTCGGCACCAGCCAGCTCGCCATCGGCGGGCAGGATTGCCACGTGAAGGCCTCGGGCGCCCACACCGGAGACGTCTCGGCCGAGATGCTGGCCGATGCCGGCGCCACCATGGTCATTGTCGGTCATTCCGAGCGCCGCGCCGATCACAACGAGAGCGATGCCATCGTCCGCGCCAAGGCAGAAGCGGCCTGGCGCTCCGGCCTCACCGCCATCGTCTGCGTGGGCGAGAGCGAGGCGCAGCGCAAGGCGGGTGAGCATCTCGATGTGGTGGGCGGGCAGGTGACGGCCTCCATTCCCGACGGGGCCACGCCGACCAATCTCGTGGTGGCCTATGAGCCCATCTGGGCCATCGGTACCGGCCTCGTGCCGACGCCGGAAGACGTGGCGGAAGTGCATTCGCTGGTGCGCGCCGTGCTGGTGGAGCGCTTCGGCGAGGCCGGGCAGGCCATGCGCATCCTCTACGGCGGCTCGGTGAAGCCGGACAATGCGGCCGCCCTGCTGGGCGCGGCCAATGTGGACGGGGCGCTGGTGGGCGGAGCAAGCCTGAAGGCCACTGACTTCCTCGCCATCGCCCGCGCCTGCCCCTGAGCCTGAGCCTGCGGGGCTGTGCGCTTCAGCGCGGCTCCTCCCATACGAGAGGAACGAGAGCGAGATGACGGCTGACGGCAATCGGCCGGTGCGGATCGCGCTCGGCTCCGCCTATGCCGCGCTGTTCTTCGCGCAGGGCATCAACATGCCTTTCTTCTCGCTGTGGCTGGCGGCACGAGGCCTGACGCCCACCGAGATCGGCACGGCGCTCGCGATTCCCCTCGTCACCCGTCTGCTGGCAACGCCTTTGCTCGGCGTGCTCTCGGACTGGCTCGGCAAGCCGAAGGCCGTCCTCGCGACCCTCGCCGCTGTCGCAGTGGTGCTGATGAGCGTGATGGCCTTCATGCGCAGCACGCTGGCCATCTTCATCCTGCTCGGCATCATAGCGCTGTTCTGGAACCCCACGTTCCAACTGCTCGATGCCTATGCCACCCGGCAGGCGCGGGCGGGGCGGGTGGATTATGGCCGCAGCCGCCTGTGGGGCTCGGTGGCCTTCATTATCGCCAATCTGGCAGGCGGTGTCGTGATCGCGCAAGCCGGGCAGAATGCGACCATGGCACTGCTTCTGCTGGGTCTTGCCGCCTTGCTCATCACCTGCCTCCTTTTGCCCGAACTGCCGCGCGCGCTCCCGGTCGCCTCTGCCCATCTCGCGCTGCCGCGTGCGCGGGCCGCGCTGATCGCCGGCATCGTGGCGGCGGCATTGGCGCAGGCGAGCCACGCGCCGCTCTATGCCTTCGGCTCCCTGAACTGGCAGGCGCAGGGCTATTCGCTGGGTGTCATCGGCTGTCTCTGGGCAACCGGCGTGGTGTCCGAGGTCGTGCTGTTCCATTTCGGCACCCGCGTGCTGCGGCGCCTGCCCCCGGCCCTGCTGCTGGCGGCGGGCGGAGGGGCGGCGCTGGTGCGGTTCAGCCTCCTCAGTCTCGATCCGCCGCTTGTTCTGCTGGTGCCACTGCAATTGCTGCACGGCCTGACCTTCGGTGCGACCTATCTTGGCCTCGTGGAACTGGTGGCCCGCGCCGTGCCGGAGCACCGCGCCGCCACCATGCAGTCGCTGGCAGGATGGGCCGTCAGCCTCGCCATGGCAGCGGCGAGCGTCGTGGCGGGTCCGCTGTTCTCGGCTTTCGGAACCGGGTCCTTCCTGCTGTCGGCCGTGCTGGGACTGGCGGGCCTGTGCGCGGCGTTCCTGTCCGCCCGGCTTCAGCCCCAGAGTTCAGGGGCGGGCGGATAGGCCAGGGCTCCCTCGTAGCGCAGGCCTGGGCTGCGGTCGCGGGCCAGCAGCAACGGGCCGTCGAGGTCAACCACCTCCGCATCCTGCGCCAGCAGAATGGCCGGGGCCATGGCCAGCGAAGAGGCCAGCATGCAGCCCACCATGATCCGGAAGCCGTGCGTCCGCGCCTCCTGCGCCAGCGCCAGTGCCTCGGTGAGGCCGCCGGTCTTGTCCAGCTTGATGTTCACCGCGTCATAGCGATCCCTCAGGGCAGCCAGCCCCGCGCGGTCATGCACGCTCTCGTCGGCGCAGACGGGAACCGGCCGGGGGATGCGTGCGAGAATGCCATCGTTACCGGCGGGCAGGGGCTGCTCGATCAGCTCGACGCCCGCCGCCGCGCAGACGGCCATGCGGGCGGCCACGGTCTCGTCGGTCCAACCTTCATTGGCGTCGACGATGAGCCGGGACTGCGGCGCGGCAGCGTGGATGGCCGCGAGGCGTTCGGCATCACCTTCCGCGCCGAGTTTCAGCTTGAGCAGGGGGCGATTGGCGGCGCGGGCGGCCTTGGCCATGGCCTCCGGCGAATCGAGGCTGAGGGTATAGGCGGTGATGACGGATTTCGGCGTGGGCAGGCCGATGCGCTCGGCAACGCGCCGGTTCGTGGCCTTGGCCTCCAGGTCCCAGAAGGCGCAATCAAGGGCGTTGCGCGCGGCACCCGCCGGAAGGGCGCTCTGAAGGGCCGCGCGGTCGAGGCCGCCGGCCACTGCACCGGCCAGCCGCTCCAGCGTCGCGACCGTTTCCTCGACGGTTTCGCCGTAACGGGCATAAGGCACGCATTCGCCCCGCCCCACGGCATCGCCCGCGCTCAGCTGTGCCATCACGACAACAGCTTCCGTTTTCGAGCCGCGCGCGATGGTAAAGGTGCCTGCGATCGGGAACCTTTCGACGCTGACTGATAGTTTAGGCATGCTGGGACTCGCGAAGGGCTGGGGGCGGAAAGCCTTCCGCACCTTTCCGTCAGTGGGCGTTCGGGCGCAAGCCTCTGTAACATCTCGACGGAAGGGGGCCGGGCGGGTATGAGCATGATCAAGGTTCGCCGTCTGGCGAGAGCCCACCGCCGGAGACCCGTGTGGCCGATTCCCCGCTTCTCGACGTCCATGCCGATGGCGACACCGTGCGTGTGGAAGGCCATGGCGCCTGGACCTCGGAATGCGCCGACGATCTGGAGCAGGCGGTGAACCGCCAGTGCGTGGCCTATGCCGGCGCCCGCCACGTGGAGATCGACCTCTCCGACGTCCAGAAGATGGATACGTTCGGCGCCCTGCTTCTGGAGCGCCTGCGCCGCGTCTGGCAGAAGGAAGGCGTCGAGCCGCAGGTGGTGGGGCTGAACCCCTCCTACACCGTCCTCATCGAAGAGATGACCCGTACAGGCCGCGAGCCGCCCCCGCCCGAACGGGCGACCGTGGGCGTGTTCGAGCGCGTCGGTCGCGAGATGGTGAACATCGCCGAAGACGCCATCGCGATGCTCAACTTCATCGGTGCGGTGGTGGCGGCCTTCGGGCGCATGATGGCGCGGCCGCGCTCGTTCCGGTTCACCTCGATGGTGAACCAGCTGGATCGCGTGGGCTTCCGGGCGGTGCCGATCATCCTGCTGATCACCTTCCTGATCGGCTGCATCATCGCCCAGCAGGGCATCTTCAATTTCCGCCGCTTCGGCGCCGACATCTATGTGGTGGACATGGTCGGCGTGCTCGTGCTGCGCGAGCTGGGCGTGCTCATCGTCTCCATCATGATCGCCGGCCGCTCCGGCAGCGCCTACACCGCCGAGCTCGGCTCCATGCGCATGCGCGAGGAAGTGGACGCGCTGCGGGTGATGGGCTTCGATCCCATCGAGGTGCTGGTGGTGCCGCGCATGATCGCGCTCATCATCGCCCTGCCGCTCCTCACCTTCATCGGCTCGATGTCGGCGCTGGTGGGCGGCGGCCTCGTGGCCTGGTTCTACGGCGGCATCCAGCCAGACGTGTTCATGACCCGGCTGAAGGACGCCATCACGCTGGCGCAGTTCGAGGTCGGCATGATCAAGGCGCCGTTCATGGCGGCGATCATCGGCGTGGTGGGCTGCATGGAAGGTCTGCGTGTGGGCGGCAGCGCCGAATCGCTCGGCACCCACACCACCGCCTCGGTGGTCAAATCCATCTTTCTGGTGATCGTGGTGGACGGTCTGTTCGCCATCTTCTTCGCCTCCATCGACATGTGAGGCGGCCATGAACGTCACGGATCAGAACGCACAGCCCCGCCGCCGGCAGATCAGCCGCGATGTGATCATCAGCGTGCGCGACATCGTGGTGAGCTTCGGCGAGCGCACCATTCTCAATCACCTCAACCTCGACGTTTACCGGGGCGAGATTCTCGGCTTTGTCGGTACCTCGGGCGGCGGCAAGTCGGTGCTGACCCGCACCATCCTCGGGCTGGTGCCGAAGCAGTCGGGCACGGTGGAGGTGTTCGGCCAGGATCTGGACCACCTGAGCGAACGTGAGCGCTCGGCGCTGGAACGCCGCTGGGGCGTGCTGTTCCAGCAGGGCGCGCTGTTCTCCTCGCTCACCGTTAAGCAGAATATCCAGTTCCCGCTGCGCGAGACCCTGCGTCTCTCCCAGCGCATGATGGACGAGATCGCATTCGCCAAGATCGAGATGGTCGGGCTGAAGCCGGACGTGGCGGAAAAGCTGCCGTCCGAACTGTCCGGCGGCATGATCAAGCGCGCCGCGCTTGCCCGCGCGCTGGCCCTCGATCCGGAGATCGTCTTCCTTGATGAGCCGACTTCGGGCCTCGATCCGATCGGCGCGGGCGATTTCGACGAACTGATCCGCACGCTCCAGCAGACTTTGGGGCTGACGGTTTTCATGGTAACGCACGATCTGGACAGTCTGCATACCGTGTGTGATCGCATCGCCGCTCTCGGAGAGGGCAAGGTGATCGCGCAGGGGACGATCGAGACGATGATGGAAGCGCAGCATCCCTGGCTGCGTGCCTATTTTCATGGCGCCCGCGCCCGGGCGGTACAGTCGGCGCGCTAAGGCAGGAGAGGCATGGAAACCCGGGCCAATTACACCGTCATCGGCATCTTCACCGTCGCAGTGATCGCCGCCGCATTCGTGTTCGTCTACTGGTTCGCCGGTCCGAAGGACAGCGACAAGCGCAAGGTCTATGAGGTGCTCTACGAGGGCTCCGTCAGCGGCCTGCGCGAGGGCAATGCCGTGCTCTTCAACGGCATTCCGGTCGGGCAGGTGACAAAGCTCGGGCTGGTGCCCAATGCGCCGGACGAAGTGCTGGTGCGCATCGGTGTGCGCAATGACGTACCGATCCTGTCCGACGCTCGCGCCACCCTCGAATCGCAGGGCATCACCGGCATCGTCGCCGTGAGCATCACCGGCGGCTCGGCGCAGGCACCTCAGCTGCCGCCCGGTCCCAACGGTATTCCCCGCATCGAAGCGCAGGGCGGCTCGGGCATGCAGGGCCTGATCCAGACCGCTCAGGGCATCGCGGCCAAGATCAACGCCGTCGTTGAGGCCGTCGACCCCAAGCAGGTGTCGCAGATCGTCGCCAATGTGGAGAAGTTCAGCGAGAGCCTGTCCAGCCGCTCCGAGGAAGTGGGCGTGCTGGTGGATGATGGCGCCAAGCTCGTCCGTCAGCTCAACGATCTGGCCCAGAAGCTCGATGTGGTGGTGGTGAACCTGCAGAAGGCCTCCGGCGACAAGGACGGCGTTCTGGCGCAGGCCGCGGAAGCGGCGACCTCCGTGCGCAAGCTGGCGGACAATCTGGATCAGCGCACACAGCTGCTGACCGACCAGATTTCGAAATTCACCGGGCCGGGCCTGCGCCAGTATGAGTCGCTGGCCGCTGACGGCCGCAGGACGTTGTCCGAGATCGAGCGGGTCTTCCGCAATCTGGAGCGGAATCCGCGCCAGTTCATCTTCGGCGGCAGTTCCATCCCCGAATATAACAGGCGATGATGGGTCGATGATGCGTAACGCAGAGGCCGGCATGGCGCGGCGTACCGGTATGGGCCACGGCCGGATGGTGGTGGCGGCGATGATCGCCCTGACGCTGGCGGGGTGCGCCTCGGCGCCGGTGCCCACCTTCGATCTGTCGGCGCCCACCGGCTTTACCGCACGTGGCGGCAGCAACGGCCAACTGGTCGTCGTCTCCCCCACCGCGCTGGCGGTACTGGATTCCGAGAAGATCGTGGTGGAGCCGGCCCCGGGCCAGATCACCTATCTGCCGGACGCCCAGTGGAGCGACAAGCTGTCCTCGCTGTTGCAGGCGCGCACGGTGCAGGCGTTCGAGAACGGCAGCAAGCTGCGCCGCGTCGCCCGCCCCGGCGATGGCGTTGCCGGCGACTATCAGCTCAATATGGACATCCGCAGCTTCGGCGTGAAGGTTCTGCCCGAGGGCACCTTCGCGGTGGTGGAGATCTCCGCCAAGCTGATCGGCTCGGCCAGCGGCAAGATCCTCGCGGCGCGCATCTTCTCCGCCCGCGTGCCGCTCGCCAGCGTGAGCAGCACCAGCGCCACCTCGGCGCTGGATCAGGCCAGCAATCAGGTGCTGATCGAACTGGTGCGCTGGGCGTCCGCCGCGCAGGGCTGATCGCCGCTCAATTTCGAATGTGAAGAGGCCCGCCGAGCGTTCCGGCGGGCCTTTTTCGTTTGACGGCCCCGCAATCGAGCCTCGCTCCTGCATCGGGGCATCCACCCCCCAAACGAAAACGGCGCGGCCGAAGCCGCGCCGTTCATCCCGATCCCTCAGGCCGTTCGCCTCATTCGAAGCGGCCGGCGGCGTGGGCGAGCATGGTGTAGACCTTGCCCGTGTCCGAGGTGAGATAGGTCTTCGTCAGCACATTGCCCCGGTCGTCGGCCGCCACCTGATCCAGCAGGCGATCGAACTCGGCGATGTAGCGATCCACGGTCTCGTGGAACTCGCTGTCGGTGCGGTACTTGCGGCGCAGCTCCTCGAAGGCCTGCTGGCCCTGCATGGTGTAGAGCCGGCGGGTGAAGACATTGCGCTCGCCCCGCTTGTAGCGCTCCCACAGCTCCACCGCCGCCTCATGGTCGATCATGCGGGCGATGTCCACCGCGAGCGAGTCCAGCGACTCGATCATGTGGTGATGGGGACGCTGGGTGCGGGTCTGCGTCTGGGTCCGCTGCGTGGTCTCCGGGCGGGTTTCCTCACCCTCGCCGGAAGCGCGGGCAAGCAGGTCGGACAGCCAGCCGTTGCGGCCTTCACCCTCGCGGGCGGGAGCCGGGGCGGGGCGGTTGGCCGGACGGGTCTCCGTCCGCGCCTCGGTGCGGGCCTCGCTGCGCACTTCCGTACGCGGCGGGGAGGTGCGCTCGGGCGCGCGGATCTGACTCACCGGCTGCTCGACAGGCTCCGGACGGCGGGCGATGGGACGGCGCAGGCCCTCCGGCACCGCCGGCGGCTGCGGACGGGGCGCGGGCGCAGCGTCACGGGCGGCCGGCTGGGCGGGCTTGGCCTGCGTCGGGGCTTCGCGCACCTGCGGTGCCGCGGCGGGCACATGCACCGGGGGCAGGGACGGGCCACGCGGAGTCGTGTGCTCCGTGCGCTCGGCACGCTGGGTCGGTTCGGTGCGCGCCGGTTCGGTACGCTCGACGCGGGCGACGGTTGCCTCGCGGGACGGATTGTCCCGGGGAGACACGTCACGCGCCACGGGCGCCGCAGGGCGGTTGAGCACGCGATTGCCGCTACCGACCACGTCGAGCGCCTGACCCTGGCGGGCGACGATCTCGTTCAGCTCGGCCAGCGCCTTGATCTGCTCAGCAACGGCGCGGCGCATGGTGGCGGCGCTCGCCTCTGTCTCGTTCGGCAGTTCGAGGATGCCGCGCTTCATTTCCTCGCGGGCGAGTTCCACGGACTGCTGCACGTCGTTGGCCGCGCTCTTGAGCTGGCGGGCCACATCCGTGAAGCGGCGACCGCTTTCCTCGAACAGGCGGTTCACGTCGGTGAGGGCCGTGTCGTAATTGGCCTTCAGCGTCTCGGTGAGGCGGGCACGCTCCGTCTCGGCAGCAGTGCGCAGGGCATTGTGCTGGCCGTCGATGGCCTTGGCGGATGCCGCCGTCGCATCGGCCACAACGGTGGCGATCTGACGGGTACGATCCTGCGCGCTCGAAAGCGTGCTGCCGACGGTCTGCTGGAAGGACTGGAGGCCGGCTTCCAGCTCCTCGACACGGGCGGTGAGCGTGGCGCTCAGCTCTTCCATCGCCGCGCGGCGGGTGGAGAGGGTGGCGTCCACCTGATCGTGGGTCTGGCCCAGCGTCTCGGAGGCGCGGAGCACGAGCTGGCTCTGCGTCTCGAAGCGGTCGGTCAGGCCGGCGATCTCCTGCAGCGTTCCCAGCGTCACGCGCTCCAGGCTCTGGAGCTGGCTGTCGAGGCGCGACACCGTGCTGTCCGCGGACATATTGATGCCGTCCACGCTGGCGCGCAGCGTGTTGACCTTCTCCGCGAAGCCGCCTTCGAAGGTGCCGAGGTTCTGAAGCACGCCGCCCATGGCGCTCTCGAACGCGCCGTTGGTGGCGGACAGGCGGTCGAGGATCGCCTGGATGTCGCCGCGCAGCTGGCGGTTGGCGGCGGAAATCTCCGCCACCGCGCGCTGGCTGGTGGTCTCCAGCGAGCCGAGGAAGGTGCCGTTCTTGTCGTCGAACACGGCGATGATCTCGGACAGCCGCGCATTCAGCTTGGCGGTCATGTCATCGGCATGGGCGGTCATGGTCTGGCCGACCGCCTGGGTGAGGGCGCCGAGGCGCTCCTCCACCTCGCCCGCGCCGGAGCGCAGGGCGCTGGAGGCCTGCTCGGCCTGCACGGTGAGCGAACGGCCCACCTTGGCGGCCAGATCGTCCAGGCTCTGGCCGATGCTCTGGGCGCTGCCGTTCAGGGCGCCCGAGACGCTGTCTGCCTGCGTGCTGAGCGACTGGCCCACATTCTGGGCGAGGCTGCCGAGGCTCTGCTCCACCTGACCGGCGCTGGCCTGCAGGGTGCTGGCCACCTGCTCGGCCTGGCTGCCCAGCGAGCGGCCGACATTCTCCGACAGGCTGGAGAGGCTGAACTCCACCTGGCCCGCGCTGGTGCGCAGGGTGGCGGCGACGCCTTCCGCCTGCGCGGAGAGGGCGCGGCCCACATTGTCGGCGAGGCTGGCGAGGCTCTGCTCAACGCCGCCGGCTTCGTCGCGCAGCAGCGAGGTCACGCCTTCCACGCGGCCGACGAGGGTGTCGGCCACGGCCACGCCGCGTTCCTCGATGAGGGCGGTGATGCCCTCGAGGCGGCCGGTGACGAGGTTCTCGATGCGATCCACGCGACCGTCGAGGATATTGGCGATGTCGTGGGTGCGGCTGCTGATGGTGCTGGTGACGCCCTCGGCACGCTGCACGATCATGTCGCCCAGCGACTTGCCGCGCTCGGCGAAGAAGCCGTCCAGGGTCTCGATGGAGGTGTCGAGGGCCTGCGACACCGACTGCGAGCCTTCGGTGATGGCGCGGGCCAGATCCACCGTGCGGTTGGCAAGTGTCTCGGTGATGCTCTGGGTCCGCTGCTCCAGCGTCTGCTCGATGCAGCCGAGGCGCTGGTCGAGGGTGATGGTGACGGCTTCCGAGGTCTGGGCGAAGGCTTCGCTGGCGATACGGGTGCCTTCCGACACGACGCGGGAGAATTCGCCGGCGCGGTTGTCCAGAGTGACGGTGAGCGTCTGGGTCCGCTGGTCGAGCATGAGCTCGATCTGCTGCAAACGATGGCCGATGGCGGCAGTGACGCTCTCGCCGGTCAGCTCGAAGGACTGGCTGGCGGTTGTGGTGCTCTCGGTGACGATGCGGCTGAACTCGCCGGTCCGGGCTTCGAGCGTGTCGGTCAGGCTGCGCGAGCGCTGGTCGAGCACCTGCTCGATATGGCCGAGACGCTCACCGATGGCGGCGGCAACCGCGTCGCTGGTCTGGACGAAGGCCGCATTGGCCTCACGGCTGCTGGCCTCCACGGCACGGGCGAATTCTTCCGCGCGGCCGTCCAGCGTGCCGGTGAGGCGGCTGGTGCGCTCTTCCAGAACCGCTTCGATCTGGCCGAGACGCTCACCGATGGCGGCGGCGACCGCATCGCTGGTCTGGGCGAAGGCCGCATTGGCCTCGCGGCTGCTGGCCTCCACGGCGCGGGCGAATTCTTCCGCCCGGCCTTCCAGCGTGCCGGTCAGGCCGCTGGTACGCTCGTTGAGCACGCGCTCCACATGGGCGAGGCGGTCCTCGATGGCGCTCGCCACACGGTGGCTGGTCTGCTCGAAGGCAGCGTTGGCCTCGCGGCTGGAGTCGGCGACGGCGCGGGCGAACTCTTCCGCGCGGCCTTCCAGCGTGGTGGTGAGGCCAGTCGTGCTCTGCTCCAGCACCTGCTCCACGCGGGCCAGCCGCTCCTGGATGGCGATGGCGACGGTCTCGCCGGTCTGCTCGAACGACGTGGCGGCGTTCTGGGTGCTTTCGGTGACGATGCGGCTGAAGTCGCCGGTGCGGGCCTCCAGCGTCTCGGTGAGGCTGAAGGCGCGCTCGTCCAGCACCTGCTCGATATGGGCAAGGCGCTCCTGGATGGCGGCGGCAATGGTCTCGCCGGTCTGCTCGAACGCGGAGGTCGAGGTCCGGGCGCTTTCGGCGAAGCTGACGGCGCGCTCATCCAGCGCCTGCTCGACATGAGCGAGGCGTTCCTGGATGGCCGTGGCGATGGTCTCGCTGGTCTGCTCAAAGGCTGTGGTGGCGTTCAGGGCACGCTCGGCAAGGCTGTCGGCACGCTCGCCCAGCACCTGCTCGATATAGGCGAGACGGTCCTGAATGGCGGCAGCGATGGTCTCGCCCGTCTGCTGGAAGGCAGAGGTCGAGGTCCGGGCGCTTTCGGCGAAGCTGACGGCGCGCTCGTCCAGAGCCTGCTCGATATGGGCAAGGCGCTCCTGGATGGCGCTGGCGATGGTCTCGCTGGTCTGTTCGAAGGCCGCGGTGGCGTTGAGGGCGCGCTCGGCAAGGCTGTCGGCGCGCTCGCCCAGCACCTGCTCGATATAAGCGAGGCGCTCCTGGATGCTCGCAGCCACCGTCTCGCCGGTCTGCTCGAAGGCGGCGTTGGCGTCGCGGGTGGTCTCGGTCACTACGCGGGTGAAGTCGCCGGCGCGGGCTTCCAGCGTCTCGGTGAGGCTGACGGCGCGCTCGTCCAGCACCTGCTCGATGCGGCCGAGGCGGTCGGCGATGGCGTTGGCGACAGCCTCGCTGGTCTGCGCGAAGGCGTCCTGCACCTGCTGGGCACCTTCGGTCACGGCGAGGTTGAAGGCGTCGGTGCGGCTGTCGAGGGTCTGGGTCAGGGCGTCGGTGCTGATGCCGAGCACCTGCTCCATGCGGGCGAGGCGCCCGTCCATGGCGGAGGCAAGGGCGTCCGTGGTCTGGTCGAGAGCGTCGGTGGCGGTGCGCGTGCCCTCGGTCATGGCGCGGGTGAGGGACTCGGTGCGGCCCTCGATCATCTCGGTCAGGCCGAGGCTGCGGCTCTCCAGCACTTCCTCGATGCGGGCGAGGCGGCTGTCCAGCATGCTGGCGACACCTTCGCTGGTGGCGTCGATGCGCTCGTCGAGCTGGGTGATGGTGCCCTGCAGGGTCTCGCTGATGGCCTCGATGCGGGCCGAGATGCTGTCCGCCAGCTCGGGGCCCTGGACGCGGATGGTGTTGTCGAAGCCGGCGAGGCCGTCCTCGATGGCCTTGGCGACAGCGCCACTGTCCTGGCCGATACGCTCGGCCAGAGCCATGCCGCGCACGGTGACGAGTTCGTCGATGGCGCCGAGGCGGCTGGTGAGCATGTGCTCCAGCGCCTCGCCATTGCCGCCGAGCGAGGCGACCAGTTGGTCGGCATGCAGGCGGAAGGCATCGTTGAACTTCTCGCCCTGCGAGCCGAGGGCATTGCCCACGTCGCCGGCGATGTTGTCGAAGCGCTCGCCGATTTCGGCGGTGGTCTGGGTGAGGGCCTGGGCGATCTCATCGCCCTTCTGCGCCAGCACGTCGGTGACGGCGCCGCCGGTGCGGTCGAGGCTGTCCACGAGACGCTCGGCGGTCTCGGACAGTTGCTGCTGGAGGGCCTCGCCGCGCACGGTGACATCCTCATGGATGCGCGTGCCGGTCATCTCGATGCGGTCAGCGATGTCGCCGCCGCGCAGGGAGATCGTCTCGGCGATCTGCTCGCCGGCGTCCTGCACCTTGCGCAGGAACTCGCCGCCGCGGTTGGAGAATTCGAACACCACCGTCTCGGCGGCAGTGCGGAAGGCGTTGTTCACGTCGCTGGCGCGCACGGTCATCTCGTCATGGACGAGGGCGCTGCTCTCGACGAGGGCCTGCACGAGGGTGTTGCGGGTGACGTCCGCATTGCCGCGCACTTCCTCGGCCCAACGCGCCACGAGGTCGGAGACCTCGCTGGTGGAGGCGGTGAGGTTGGTGGCCAGTTCCTCGGTGCGGGTCTTCAGCGAAGTGCTGACGATGTCGCTGGAGCGGGTCAGATCGTTGCGGATCTCGCTGCCGGCGAGCTGGAGCCGGTCGATCAGCTCCGTGCCCTTCGCGTTGATGCTCTCGATCATGCTCTCGCCGACGCGGGTGAGGGCGTCGGTGATGTGGTCGCCGCGCTCCTGGAAGATGGCGGCGATGCGGTCGGAGGCGGTGGCGACGGACGCGCTCATGCGCTCGCTCGCCTCCATGACGTCCGTGGAGAGCAGCTTGTCGGCATCCACGATGCCTTCGCGCAGGCGCTCGGAATGGATCAGGATATTCTGGCGCTCAGCCTGCAGTTCCTCGATGAGGTTGCGAATGCGCAGCTCGTTGTCCTCATAGGCGCGCTCGAGAATGGACACCTCGTTGCGCACGACGGTCTCAAGTTCGGCGGCGCGGGCAATGGTGCGATCAACACCGTCACCCATGGCGGCGACCTCGCGGCGCACGGCCTGGCCGACCGACACCACCGCCTCGGTGCCGATGGCCTCCGGCTGGGCGAGACGCAGGGCGACTTCGGTCATGGACCGGGCGATGAGCTGGAGATCGCGGGTGCGGCGGATCACGCCGGCGCTGCCGAAGAAGGCGATGGGGGGCAGGATGATGCCGGCGAGGATGACCAGCAGGGCCGGGGAGTTCAGCAGGCTCTCGACGGACGGGATTTCGGCGAACGCGCTGCGCTGGGTGGCGAGCGCCAGCGAGACGCCGATGGCGATCCACACCAGCGAGCCGATCAGCGCCCACCAGTAGGGGGCGGAGGAGGAGCGGCGCTGCAGGGCCGACAGCAAATGGCCCATGGTCTGGCGGTCGTCATTGGCGGCGCGGCGCTCGGCCACCTCCATGCGGCGGCGCGGGGCGGCCCGGCCGTTCTGGGGCGGCGGCGAAGCCGCGGCCGGCTCCTCAACCTGCGGCTGTGGCGTCTGCTGCTGTGGCGGCGGGGGAGGCGAGGCCTGATCGGCGGCATCGAGCTGAAGCGTCAGCGCCTCCTGGATCGCCGAGAGGGCGGCCTCCGTGGGATCCTGAATTTTCTTCGGGCTCTTCATGTCGCCGTCGCCTCTGCCACCAGTTTGGCGAGAATTCTGTCTCGCCGTCCCCGGAACTGCGTTGTCCGACGTCTGGTGCTTCGAGCGTAAGGCGAGGCACACAGACGACGGAATATCTTAACTGATCTTAACGTGTGCGCCTGTGCGATTGGAACTGCCCGTGCCGACAGGATGAAGATATCGTTAACATCGCCCAGCGGGTGCTCTGGCCTTGCCCCGCCGATGCCGCTATATGCCGGGCAAGCCTGACGTTTCGGGCCTTTGTGTTTCTTGATCCAAGAGCCTGTTCATGCCTGCGATTACTTTCATCAGCTTCGAGGGCGAGAGCCGTACGGTTAACGCCCAGGCCGGCGCCACGGCCATGGAGGTTGCGGTGCGCAACAACGTGCCGGGCATCGATGGTGATTGCGGCGGCGCCTGCGCCTGTGCAACCTGCCATGTATATGTGGACGAGGCGTGGCGCGTGCAGGTTGGGGAACCTTCCTCAATGGAAGAAGATATGCTGGACTTTGCGTCCGATGTCCGGCCCAACTCGCGGTTGTCTTGCCAGATCAAGATCTCGGACGGGCTGGATGGCCTGATCCTGCATACGCCGGAGCGACAGGGATGACGCAGCAAGCTCGCGCCCACGCCGACGAACGCTTCAGCGAGAGCGCTGGGGCAGGGGAGGCGGTGGAACTCACCATCCTCATGCCGTGCCTGAATGAAGCTGAGACGCTCGGTGTCTGCGTGGACAAGGCCATGGCCTATCTCGCCCGCAGCGGCATTTCGGGCGAGGTGCTGATCGCCGACAACGGCTCCACCGACGGTTCGCAGGCCATCGCCACCGCCGGCGGTGCCCGCGTGGTGCCGGTGCCGGAGCGCGGGTATGGCGCGGCGCTGAAGGGCGGCATCGCCGCTGCCCGCGGCCGCTACATCATCATGGGCGACGCCGACGACAGCTATGATTTCTCCCAGCTCGACGCCTTCGTGTCGAAGCTGCGCGAGGGCAAGGACATCGTGATGGGCAACCGCTTCCAGGGCGGTATCGGCCCCGGCGCCATGCCCTTCCTGCATCGCTATCTGGGCAATCCGGTCCTGTCCTATCTCGGCCGCCTGTTCTTCAAGATCAATGTGGGCGACTTCCACTGCGGCCTGCGTGGTTTCAACACCCAGGCGGTGCGCGGCCTGCGGCTGGAGACCTCCGGCATGGAGTTCGCCAGCGAAATGGTGGTGCGCGCCTCCATCGCAGGCCTCGACATCACCGAGGTGCCCACGACCCTCAAGAAGGATGGCCGCTCCCGTCCGCCGCATCTGAAGACCTGGCGGGATGGCTGGCGGCACCTGCGCTTCCTGCTGGTCTACAGCCCGCGCTGGCTGTTCTTCTATCCCGGCCTTGCGCTGGTGCTTCTGGGAACGGTCGGCCTTGCCGCGCTCTTTCCCGGACCGCTGAAGCTGTTCGGCGGCATCAGGCTCGACATTCACACCTTCCTGGTCGCCGCCATGACCGTGCTGGTGGGCGTGCAGGCCATGTCCTTCGGCGTTGTCGCCCGACGATATGGCGCGCTATTGGGATTCCTGCCGGCGTCGGAGGATCTGGAACGGGTGCTGCACTCCTTCAGTCTGGAATGGGTGCTGCGCGCGGCGCTGGTGCTGGCCATCTTCGGTGTCGGCTTCCAGATCTGGGCGTTTTCCAGCTGGGCGGCCACGGGCTTTGGTGATCTGACGTTCGGCTACACCATGCGGGTGCTGATCCTCGGCCTGACCGCGCTGGTGGCGGCCATCCAGCTGGCCTTGACCGCCTTCCTCGCCAGCGTGGTGGAGATGCCGTTCAAGCGCTGAACGGACGTCTAGATGCGGGCCGGCAGCGCGCCGGCCCGATAATGATCGAGCAGCCGCGCACCGGCGATGAACACCACCACGACCGCGATCCAGACGATGCGGGACTGGTATCGGTCGTGCGGGTTCGAGAGTGCGCCGCAGATCGCTGCGTTCGCCAGCAACACGAAGCCGACGCTGCCCGCGAGCAGCAGCCATTCGCGCCGACCCGTCAGGCCCGCCGCGCCGGCCAGCAACAGCACCCCGAGCGATGCGGCCAGCCCCACGGGGACATGCACGAGGCTCAAGCGATCGAAGTCGATGGAGGGCACCTGCTGCTGACGCGCGGTCCGCAGTGCGACCCGCGCCGCAGGCTGGGTGGTGCGGATCTGGTAGGTGCTGTGCCAGAGCGTCTCGTCCATCATGTCGCCGGTTTCCATCCGCACCAGCTGCTTCAGTGTCGCCCGCACGGCGAGGACCAGATTGTCCAGCGGATAGGCGGCAAGACCGCCCAGAACCACATGGCGCATCTCGGCGGCTCCGCCCGAAAAGCCGCCGATGGCCTCGAACACCTCATCGTCATCCCAGAGGAAATCGTCGGCGAGATCAGGCAGGCGGCTGCGCAGGGCGCAGAGCTTCAGGGCGGCGGCTGGGCAATGGTCGTCCAGATAACGGGCGACGAGCCCATCTTCCAGCATGCGGCCGAACACGAAGGCGGTGCCGCCGGGTGTGGTCGCGAAGCGTCCGGCGGTGAGAAGGTTGGCGACCGGCGGCAGCAGGATGGCAAGCGCAACGGCCGAGACGGGCAGTGACATGTGGAGACCGGACCGGAGCGCGGGCGCGAAGGCGGCAGCGGTCACGGCGGCTGCAATGCCAAGCAAGGCGATGGCCAGAACCGAACCGTGGCTGGCACAGCCGATGGCGATGAGCAAAGCAAGTCCCACAGCCTCAAGGGGCCGCAGATCGCTCCGTCGCCAGAGCAGCAGATAGAGAGCGAGGCCGACCAGCCCGGCGAACACGTCCGGCATGAGCTCGCCGGCCACGAATGGCAAGGCAGTCGCGCCGGAGAGCAGAGCGGCAAGGCCGATCAGAAGCAGCGGCCGCCCTCCGAGCCCGTGTGCGCGAAGCAGCAACCCCAGCACCCAGACGCATAGCGCGCACTGGATGGCGGCCACCGGCCAGTAGGCCGGCTTGCTGCCGAGTTGCAGCAGCAAGCCATAGATGATGGAGCGGCCGGGCTTCACCACATGGTCCACGCCGGCTTCGATATAGCCGCCGGTGTCGTAGAACAGGAACGGAAAGCCGTTCGCGAGGGCAGGGAGGAGAAGAAGGCCGGTTGCGATCACGCCGGCCGCCACGAGCACGAGGGTACGCGGCGGGGTGATCGCAGCCGAGGAAACAGCAGGCCGAGCATCCATCATCGTCTGGTACCTGATGCCTCCTAACGGACCGGAAACAACACTGTCGCGATCTGGTCGTTCCCCGGCAAAAAGAAGGAATGGGGAGGGGTGTGACTCATCCTTCTTTTACCCGAAGCCAGCCACAATGCTGCCGGGGCTCAAGAGGATAAGCCATGGCCGATATCACTGCTCCGGCTCAGAGATTTGCTGCCGTGCCGTCCATTCCCATGCAAGCACCCACCATACTCGTCTTCGACAGCGGCCTCGGTGGCCTTTCGGTGTGTCGCGAGGTCGCCAAGGTGCGACCGGATGCGTATTTCGTCTATGCGGCGGATGATGCGGCTTTCCCCTATGGCGCACTCAGCGACACGGTGATGCTGGCCCGTGTCCGCGAGGTGATGACGACCCTGATCGCGGCGACCCGGCCGGATCTGGCGGTGATCGCCTGCAACACCATCTCCACGCTGGCCCTGCCCGCGTTGCGCACCGACCATGCCATTCCCTTCGTCGGCACCGTTCCGGCCATCAAGCCCGCCTGCGCGGCTTCCGTGACCAAGCAGGTGAGCGTGCTCGCCACGCCCGGCACGGTCCGGCGCGACTATACGGCGGGGCTGGTGCGTGAATTCGCGGGCTCCTGCACGGTGACGCTGGTACCCAGCGAGCGCCTTGCCGGATATGCCGAGACCATCATGCGCGGCGGCGAAGTGTCCGACGCGGATCTGTGGGCCGAAGTCGGCCCCTGTTTCGTGAAGACCCCCAAGGGGCGCACCGACACCATCGTGCTGGCCTGCACCCATTATCCTCTGGTGGTGGAACGCCTGCGGGCGATCGCGCCGTGGCCCGTGTCCTTCATCGACCCGGCTCCCGCCATCGCCCGCCGCGTGGCCTCGCTGATGGGACCGACCGCCTTCGCCTCCAGCCCCAAGCCGGTGCGTGTCGTATCCACGGCCCATCCGCTGGACGCGGGCATGATCGGCCATATCCTCGGCCGCCAGACCCGCACGCCGGAAGTGATTGCCCCGCCGCTGGCGCGGGCCTCCTGAAGGGCACCCCAACGGGCATGTGATCCTGCCGCTCGGGCAGGGCGGGTTGCGGCACGGGGCGGAATCACTGAGCGTGGTCGCCTGACGGAAGCCCCGAATATGCGAGGCCAGCGTGGCGCTTGAGCTTGACCGACGAAGCCTGATGGGTGCCCTGGCAGGTGGAGCCCTGACCGGGCTTTTCCCCTCCATGGCGCAGGCCCAGAAGGCGGCGCAGCCCTTCGCCAAATGGGTGGAGACGTTCCGGGCACGGGCGCGGGCGCGCGGCATTTCGGATGAGGTCTATACGCGCGTGTTCGCCACCGTGCGGCCGGACACCAGCGTCTATGCGCAGGACAGCGCCCAGCCCGAGTTCGTGGAAGAAACCTGGCAGTATCTCAATCGTCGCGTCTCGGACTGGCGCATCACCACCGGACGCAAGCGGGCGGCGGAATATGCGACGCTGTTCAGCCGGATCGAGAAGGACTTCGGCGTCGATCGCTCGGTGATGCTCGGCTATTGGGGCATGGAATCGGCTTTCGGCGACGTGGTCGAGAATCCCAAGCACATGAAGCCGGTGTTCAACTCGCTGGCGGCTCTGGCGTGGGGCGAGCCACGCCGACGCAAATACTGGGAAACCGAACTGCTCAACGCGCTGGTGATCGTCCAGCGCGGCTGGAGCACGCCGCAGGACATGGTGGGTTCCTGGGCCGGTGCCATGGGGCACACCCAATGGATGCCGGAAGTCTGGCTGAACATGGGCGTGGACTATGACGGCAATGGCCGCATCTCGCCCTTCGGCAAGCCGGACGACGCGCTCGCCGGCACCGCAAATTATCTGGTGAAGCGCGGCAAGTACCGTGCCGGCGAGCCGTGGGGATTCGAGGGGCGGGTGCCCGCGGGCTTCGATGCCTCTCTCGCCGACAACAAGACGTGGCGTCCGCTCTCCGCCTGGGGCGGCATGGGCATCACTACGCTCGATGGCCGCTCGCTGGCCAGCTATGACGAGCGGGCGCGGCTGTGGATGCCCGGCGGGGCAGGTGGCCCCGCTCTGCTGCTGCTCCACAATTTCTATGCGGTGCGCTCCTACAATCCCTCGTCCAATTATGCGCTGGCCGTGGTGCATCTGGGCGACCGGGTCATGGGGGAGGGACCGCTCCAGACCCCGTGGCCGGGCGGCGAGCGGACCCTGACCATCGCCGAGCTGCAGGAAATCCAGCAGCGCCTGACCCGCATGGGCCTCGACACCGGTGGCACGGACGGGCGCGTGGGCAATGACACCATGCGAGCGGTGCGGGCCTTCCAGCAGCGGGCGGGGATCAATCCAGCGGACGGCTATCCCGGCCTTGCGGTGCTGACCGCCCTGCGCGGCCGCTGACCCGCGAAAACGGGCGCAAAGTCGCGCCCCGGCTCGCTTTGCGGGTATTTGCATTTGACAGATCGAGGCATCGCGGTTATTAGCCGCCACTTCTCGTGGGTCGGTTTGCCGGCCCGCGAGGCGTTTCACGCACCCGTGGACCCGAAGGCAGCGCGCTGACGGGACCTGTCAGCGGCAGGTGTTGGCACTGGTTTTACCAGTGCCGTGCAGGCCGCAGAGGAGGGGCGCGATCCATCTTAAAACATATGTCCAATAAGGATCAGCGTTTATGAGCAAGCGCATTTCGGCGAAGCACAAGATCGATCGCCGCATGGGCGAGAACATCTGGGGTCGCGCCAAGAGCCCGGTGAATCGTCGTGAGTACGGCCCCGGCCAGCACGGCCAGCGCCGCAAGGGCAAGCTGTCGGACTTCGGCGTCCAGCTGCGCGCCAAGCAGAAGCTGAAGGGCTACTACGGCTCCATCGGCGAGAAGCAGTTCCATGCCGTGTACGTCGAGGCTTCCCGCCTCAAGGGCGACACCGGCGCCAACCTGATCGGCCTGCTGGAGCGTCGTCTCGACGCGGTCGTGTACCGCGCCAAGTTCGTGCCCACCATCTTCGCGGCCCGTCAGTTCGTGAACCACGGCCACGTCAAGGTGAACGGTCGCCGCGTCAACATCGCGTCCTACCTGGTGAAGGTCGGTGACGTGATCGAGGTGAAGGAAGCCTCCAAGCAGATGACGCTGGTGCTCGAAGCCGTGCAGCTCGGCGAGCGCGACGTGCCGGACTACATCGAGACCGACCACAGCCGCATGACCGCCAAGTTCGTGCGCGTGCCGGAGCTCAATGAAGTGCCGTATCCGGTGCAGATGGAACCGAACCTGGTGGTCGAGTTCTATTCGCGCTGATCGCACGCTGCTTCAGTCTTCAAGGCCGCCCTTCGGGGCGGCCTTTTTGATTCCGGGCTCGGATGTGCGGCTTCAGAATTCCCAGTCCACCTGCTCGACACCGCGCCGACCCGCCAGATCTGCAACCAGCGCCGGGGGCGGGGCGCCGACGCCCGCCGAGTAGCGAAGATCGTAGCGCAATTCCCGCCGGCCACTGTCCGGCTCCAGCCGCATCGCCATTCGCCGGATGCGGAAGGGCGGATGGGCGAGCAGGCGGCGCAGCTCCTCTTCACTCGGCCCCTCACGCCCGAGAATCACCACGAGCCGAGCCTCCCGATCGTGTTGGATGTGGTGTTCCACCCGCTTGAGCAGCCATAGCGTGATGAATGCCAGTCCGAAGGCGCAGCCGCCGAGCAGATAGAGGCCGGCGCCGAAGCACAGCCCCATGACGGTGACGAACCAGAGCGTTGCGGCCGTGGTCACGCCGAGCACGAATCCGTCGTCGCGGCGCATGATGGCGCCGGCGCCGATGAAGCCCATGCCCGTGAGAATGCCGAGGGGCAGCCGCATCACGTCGAGCTGCACGAAGGAGCCGGGCTCCTTGCCGGTCTGCGACAGCAGCAGGTTGGCGCAGATCATGGAGAAGCAGGCGGCAAGGCACACCAGGATGGTGGTGCGCATGCCGGCGGCGCGCTCATGCAGTTCGCGGTCGAGGCCGATGATGAGGCTGGCGGCGAAGGCGCAGGTGAGTCGCAGGGCGATGTCCGCCCAGTCCGCGTGCAGTGGCATGATGGTCCTCGTCACCGCCCTCGGGTGGCGGCGGCTGCAGGATGCTTGGGCGGCGCGGTGGCGGTCAATGTACGGCAAACAAAAACGGCCGCGCCTTGGGCGCGACCGTTTTGCACTGGATTCGTAATGCTCTGGCGGCGATCACCAGTTCCAGAGCTGCACGCCGCCGGAGATCGGGCCGGGAATCGGCGGCGGGCCGTAATAGCGCGGCGGCTGGGGATAGAAGAGCACCGGGCCGGGCGCGGCATAGACCAGCGGCGCGGTCGGCGGGGCAATGATGATTTCAGGCGCCACCGGCACAGGCGGGGGCGCCTGCACGATGATCGCCTGCTGCTGCGGCTGCTGCACCACCACGGAAGGCTGCTGGCATCCCTGCGCGCAGGTCGGCGCCTTGACGCGTGGCGCATAGGCCGGCCGGTTGAAGTCGGCAGCCAGCGATGGACCTGCTCCAAGAACCAATGCGGCCAGGGCCACACCCCAAAGTGTCTTCATCACATCGCTCCGCGATCGCCGCGCCGAACCGGACCCGCCGACAGGATCCCCTGTCGCGGGCATTTGTTCCCGCGACAGCAAGACACATGAACGCTGCACGAAGCTTGCGTCACGTCGTTCAGGAGCCGGAGGCGATGTCCTTCATGGCCTGCGTGAGCATATCCGCCATGTTGCGGCGAATCTGGTGATCGGAAACTTCCGCGCCCTTGGCATCGAGATCCCCGCGAAGCTTGCGGAAGACATCTTCCTCGCCCTGCTCCTCGAGATCGGCGACGACAACGTCCTTGGCGTAAGCCTCAGCATCGGCGCCCGTCAGCCCCAGCTTCTCGGCCGCCCAGAGGCCCAGAACCTTGTTGCGGCGGGCCAAGGCGCGAAAGCGGAGCTGCTCGTCGTGCGCGAATTGCGCCTCAAAGCCATCCTCACGCTTGTCGAAGGTGGTCATGACAGCCCTCATGTTGACGTTTTCGTGACGTTTCACTTGATGCTACTGAGGAGCACCTTTTGGTCGCACCTTGAATATAGGTGTGGTTCCCCTAGATCAACGGCAGCGTTGCGGCCTGCGCCCGGCGCGCGCGTGGCATGCGTTGTAACGGGGCCGGTGATGGGCTAGTGTCCTGTGGGGTGTTCCTGTACTGCGAACATGGCACGGAAGCACCCCGCCGAGGAGCGTCACTCGAACGGAGCCTTGGCAAATTATGGACTTCCTCAACCCACGGTACACCCCAATGAGCCGTCGCCGTCGCATTTACGAAGGCAAGGCCAAGGTCCTCTATGAAGGTCCTGAGCCTGGCACCCTCATCCAGCATTTCAAGGATGACGCCACCGCTTTCAACGCCAAGAAGCACGATGTCATCGACGGCAAAGGTGTGCTGAACAACCGGATCTCGGAATACATCTTCCAGCGGTTGAACGAGATCGGCGTGCCGACTCACTTCATCCGCCGCCTCAACATGCGCGAGCAGTTGATCCGCGAAGTGGAGATCATTCCGCTCGAGATCGTGGTGCGCAATGTCGCCGCCGGATCGCTGGCCACCCGCCTCGGCATCGAGGAAGGCACCGCGCTCCCGCGTTCGATCATCGAATTCTATTACAAGAACGATGCCCTCAACGACCCGCTGGTCTCTGAGGAGCACGTGACCGCCTTCGGCTGGGCCACCACCCAGGAGATCGACGACATCATCGCCCTGGCCATCCGGGTGAATGATTTCCTCTCCGGCCTGTTCCTCGGCGTCGGCATCCGCCTGGTCGACTTCAAGATGGAGTGCGGCCGGCTGTGGGAAAACGACATGATGCGGATCGTGGTCGCTGACGAGATCAGCCCCGATTCCTGCCGTCTGTGGGACATCAAGTCCAACGACAAGCTGGACAAGGATCGTTTCCGTCGCGACATGGGCGGCCTCGTGGAGGCCTATTCCGAAGTTGCGCGCCGGCTCGGCATCCTGACCGACAACGAACCGAATCAGACCAAGGGCCCGGCCCTTGTGAAGTGAAGTGTGCGGTCCGGCGAGCCGTTTGGCTTGAGCCGTGCCGAGGCAGATGCTAGGGGCGGGGGCCGTGAGGCCCCCGCTTTCCGTTGAGCGGTGCCTTTTTGAGCTTTGCCGTGTGCGTGCCCGGTGCCGGGCGCCATCCGGTCCTGACGATCTGCGGTCCTGAAGGCTTAAGGCGGCATGGTGCCCGCCGGCCCGATCAGCCCGCGAGTGTGAGTGAGCCTCCCCATGAAAGCGCGCGTCATCGTCACGCTGAAATCCGCCGTCCTCGATCCGCAGGGCAAGGCCATCGAGGGCGCCCTGCGTTCGCTGGGCGTTGCCGGTGTGCAGAGTGTCCGGCAGGGCAAGGTGTTCGACGTCGAACTGGCCGGCAACGACAAGGCCGCGGCCGAAGGCGCGCTCAAGGAAGCGTGCGACAAGCTGCTGGCCAACACTGTGATCGAGACCTACCGGGTCGAGTTCGCCGAGTGATAGGATGGGGTCGTCTCAGAACGACCCGGACGGGCGCATGGCGTCCCCCTGGATGATTTCCATGGGGATGGGTGCAGGGCAGCGTTGCACGCCGGCCCCTGTTCCACGCGAACCGCCTGTGCCATGCACCCGTCTCTCTTTTGATGTCGCGTCACCCCTGCAACGCTCGCGGGTTGGCCTGGAGACCGGAAACGGACACCTCGCCGAGACCCGCGCGGATACCCGCTGAGAGCCCATGAAAGCAGCCGTCCTCCTCTTCCCCGGCTCCAACCGCGAAGGCGATGTCGCCCGTGCGCTGCGCCTCGTCTCCGGCCAGGAGCCCAAGGTCGTCTGGCACGCCGATACGGAACTGCCGCAGGGGACCGACCTCGTCGTGCTGCCCGGCGGCTTCTCCTATGGCGACTATCTGCGCTGCGGCGCCATCGCCGCCCGCGCCAACATCATGGATGCGGTGCGCGCCCATGCGGCCCGCGGCGGCATGGTGCTGGGCATCTGCAACGGCTTCCAGATCCTGTGCGAGGCGGGCCTGCTGCCGGGCGTGCTGGTGCGCAACGCCAAGCTGCGCTTCGTCTGCCGCGAGGTGTTCCTCCGCGTGGAGCGCGCCGACACGGCCTTCACCAAGTCCTATCGCAAGGGCGACCTGCTGCGCATTCCGGTGGCCCATGGCGAGGGTAACTACACAGCCGATCCGGCCACCATCCAGGTGCTGGAAGGCGAGGGCCGGGTGGCGTTCCGCTATGCCCGCGCCGATGGCCATATCGACGAGACCGACGGCCCGAACGGCGCCATCAACGGCATCGCCGGCATCTATTCCGAAAAGCTGAACGTGCTCGGCATGATGCCGCATCCGGAAAACCATGTGGACCCGGTCGTGGGCACCGTGGACGGACGCGGCCTGTTCGAGAGCATCGTCGGCGCCCTGAAGGCTGCGTGAAGCCGCCGCGCTGATACGCGCACGGCATCATCCCTTGGATTTGATTTGGATCGGACGGACCTGAACGTGATCCCGAACACCCCCAGCATCACCCCGGAACTCGTCGCTGAGCACGGCCTGAAGCCGGATGAATACCAGCGCTTCGTGGAGCTGATCGGGCGCGAGCCGACCATCACGGAGCTCGGCATCGTCTCGGCCATGTGGAACGAGCACTGCTCCTACAAGTCCTCCAAGGTGTGGCTGCGCACCCTGCCCACCAAGGGCGAGCGCGTCATCCAGGGGCCGGGCGAGAATGCCGGCGTGGTGGACATCGGCGACGGCCAGGCCGTCGTGTTCAAGATGGAGAGCCACAACCACCCGTCCTTCATCGAGCCCTATCAGGGCGCGGGCACGGGCGTGGGCGGCATCTTGCGCGACGTCTTCACCATGGGCGCGCGTCCCGTGGCGGCGCTGAACGCGCTGCGCTTCGGCGACCCCCATCATCCGCGTACCCGCCGCCTGCTGGCGGGCGTGGTGGCCGGCATCGGCGGCTACGGCAATTCCTTCGGCGTGCCCACCGTGGGCGGCTCCGTCGGTTTCCACGAGCGCTACAACGGCAACATCCTCGTCAACGCCATGGCCGTCGGCCTCGCCAAGACGGATGAGATCTTCTACGCGGCGGCGGCCGGCGTCGGCCGCTCCATCGTCTATCTCGGCTCCAAGACCGGCCGCGACGGCATCCACGGTGCCACCATGGCGTCCGCCGAGTTCGGCGCGGATGCGGAAGAGAAGCGCCCCACCGTGCAGGTCGGCGACCCCTTCGCCGAGAAGCTGCTGCTGGAAGCCTGCCTCGAGATCATGCAGGCCGGCTGCGTGGTCGCCATCCAGGACATGGGCGCGGCAGGCCTCACCTGCTCGGCGGTGGAGATGGGCGCCAAGGGCGACCTCGGCGTGGAGCTGGACCTCAATGCCGTGCCCTGCCGCGAAACCGGCATGTCGGCCTATGAGATGATGCTGTCCGAGAGCCAGGAGCGCATGCTCATGGTGATCGCCGACGGCAAGGAAGAGCAGGCGGAAGCCATCTTCCGCAAGTGGGGCCTGGACTTCGCCGTCATCGGCAAGACCACGGACACGCTGCGCTTCGTCGTCAAGCACAACGGCGAAGTGATGGCCGATCTGCCCATCAAGGAACTGGGCGACGAGGCTCCCGAATACTATCGCCCCTTCACCGAGACCGCGCCGCGCCCCGTGCTCGGCCCGTCCGACGTGACCCATGCGGTGTCGGTGGCCGATGCGCTGGAACAGCTGATCGCCTCGCCGGACCTGTGCTCCAAGCGCTGGGTCTGGGAGCAGTATGACCATCTGATCCTCGGCAACACCGTGCAGCGCCCGGGCGGCGATGCGGCCGTGGTGCGCGTGGGCGAAGGCCCCAAGGCGCTCGCCATGACCTCCGATGTGACGCCGCGCTATTGCGAGGCCGATCCGTTCGAGGGTGGCAAGCAGGCCGTGGCCGAGGCATGGCGCAATCTCACCGCTGTCGGTGCGACGCCCATCGCCGTCACTGACAACCTGAACTTCGGCAATCCCGAGAAGCCGGAGATCATGGGGCAGGTCGTGGGCTGCGTGAAGGGTATCGGCGCGGCCTGCGAGGCCCTCGACTTCCCGGTCGTGTCCGGCAACGTCAGCCTCTACAACGAGACCAACGGTCAGGGCATCCTGCCGACCCCGACCATCGGCGGCGTCGGCCTGATCGACGACCTCGAGCAGAGCATGTCGCTGGCCTTCAAGGCGGCCGGCGAAGCCATCTTCGTCGTCGGCAAGACCGAAGGCTGGCTCGGCTCTTCCGCTTATCTCTCGACCGTCTGCGACCGCGAGGACGGCGCCCCGCCGCCGGTGGATCTGGTGGCCGAGAAGCGCAACGGCGACTTCGTGCGCGCCCTCATCAAGGACGGCTTCGTGACCGCCGCCCATGACATCTCCGACGGCGGCCTGCTGGTGGCCATCGCCGAGATGGCCATGGCCGGGCGCATCGGCGCCTCCGTGGATGGCGTCCCGGCGGGCCTTCCCGCCCATGCCTTCTGGTTCGGCGAAGATCAGGCCCGCTATGTGGTGACGATCCCCGGCGGCCAGTATGCGGAGATGATCCGCCGCGCCGAGGCGGCGGGCGTGCCCGTCACCAAGCTGGGCAAGACCGGCGGCGACAAGCTGACCTTCGGTGCCGAGCGGCCGGTGTCTGTGGATGCGCTGCGCGATCGTCACGAGAGCTGGCTGCCCATCTATATGGGCGCGAACTGAAGCTTCACGGGGAGTTACGACCATGGCCATGGACGCGGGCGAGATCGAACGCCTCATCAAGACGGCCTTCCCCGATGCGGAGGTCTCCATTCAGGATCTGGCGGGCGACGGCGACCACTACGCCGCCACCGTCGTTTCGGAGGCTTTCCGGGGCAAGACCCGGGTGGCGCAGCACCAGATGGTCTATGCGGCCCTTCAGGGCAACATGGGCGGCGTGCTGCACGCTCTGGCGCTGAAGACCTCGGCACCGGCCTGAGGCGAGCGCAGGCTTCCACGACCTTCAGGTTGCGGCATCTTGCGCTTTCGCCCGTCTGCCCCGATGTTGGGGGCAGGCAACCGGCGCGCCTGCCGGCCACTCAATTCTGGACGGAAAACCGATGAGCATTCGCGATTTCATCGACAACGAGGTCAAGAGCAACGACGTTGTCGTGTTCATGAAGGGCACCCCCCAGTTTCCGCAGTGCGGCTTCTCGGGGCAGGTGGTCCAGATCCTCGATCACCTCGGCGTGTCCTACAAGGGCGTGAACGTGCTGTCCTCGGACGAGCTGCGTCAGGGCATCAAGGACTACGCCAACTGGCCGACCATCCCGCAGATCTACGTCAAGGGCGAGTTCCTCGGCGGCTGCGACATCGTGCGCGAGATGTTCCAGGCGGGTGAGCTGATCCCGCTGTTCGAGGAAAAGGGCATCGCCCTGCACGACCGCGCCATCGGCTGATCGGTCGTCGTTTCGGATTTTGGGAAATGCCCGGCTTCGACCGGGCATTTTTCGTTTCGGGACAGCAACTAAGAGCCAGATTCTCATCCTCAGGCAGGCCATTCCTGCCGGCCGTGGAGGACGCGGAGGATTGTCACCGCCGCAGGGCTTTCCGCATAGATCACCACATAGCTTCCGCACACCATCTCTCGGGTGCCTTCAACGCGCCCCGGCCGGTAAAGGCGTGGATATTCCGGCAGGCGGGCGGCCTTCTCGCGGATCTCGTCGAGAACCCGTTGTGCGGCGTCCGGATTGTCCTCGGCGATGTAGGAGACGATGTGGAGCAGATCGGCGCGGGCTGCTTCGCGCCACTCAAGAACGCGCATGGCGCTTCGCGGCGATTACCGCCTGCGCCTCGTCCATGACCCCCTGATGGGAGGCTGTGGGACGGGTGTCTTCCAGAGCTTCCTTCACCTTGGCGCGAAACCACGCATCATAGGCGTCCGGATC
The DNA here is from genome assembly GCF_014635325.1 of Azorhizobium oxalatiphilum. Lineage (GTDB taxonomy): Bacteria > Pseudomonadota > Alphaproteobacteria > Rhizobiales > Xanthobacteraceae > Azorhizobium > Azorhizobium oxalatiphilum. Next base: position 242,195 of record NZ_BMCT01000002.1, read on the forward strand.
GGACGTGAGCCCCACGGGAAGCCCGCCCTCGCGGACCACTGACGTAAGCAGAATGCGCACCGCATCCGAGACCGTCAGCCCGAACTTGGCGAGGGTTGCGGCAGCGTCTTCCTTCAGCGCGTCATCCACGCGTACATGAAGCATCGAAGTTTGGGGCATGAGCGCCTCCCTTTGCAGAGAACAATTTGTCTCTCATTTGAGATACGCGCAACACATCCGTCAGCCCCAAACGAAAATGCCCGGCCGAAGCCGGGCATTCGCGTCTCTCCAATCCGGAGCAAAAGCCTCAGGCGCGGCCGAAGACGCGGCGGAAGATGGTGTCGGCGTGCTTGAAGTGATAACCGAGGTCGAACTTCTCGTTGATGTCGTCCTCGGAGAGGAACTTGCGGACCTCGGCGTCTTCCAGAAGGAAGGTGCGGAAGTCGCCTTCGCCGCGCCACACCCGCATGGCGTTGCGCTGTACGAGGCGGTAGCTGTCCTCGCGGCTGGCGCCCTTCTGGGTCAGGGCCAGCAGGACGCGCTGCGAGTGGATCAGGCCACCCAGCTTGTCCATGTTCTTCTGCATGTTGTCCGAATGGACCACCAGCTTGTCCATCACACCGGCGAGGCGGGCGAGGGCGAAGTCCAGCGTCACGGTGGAGTCGGGGCCGATCATGCGCTCCACGGACGAGTGGGAGATGTCCCGCTCGTGCCAAAGGGCCACGTTCTCCAGCGCCGGGGTCACATAGCCGCGAACCATGCGGGCAAGGCCCGTGAGGTTCTCTGTGAGCACCGGATTGCGCTTGTGCGGCATGGCCGAGGAGCCCTTCTGGGCCTCGGAGAAATACTCTTCCGCTTCCAGCACCTCGGTGCGCTGCAGATGGCGCACTTCGGTGGCGAGGCGCTCCACGCAGGAGGCGACCACGCCGAGAGTGGCGAAGAACATGGCGTGGCGGTCACGCGGGATCACCTGCGTGGAGACGGTCTCCGGGGTGAGGCCCATCTTCTCGGCCACATATTCCTCAACCCGCGGGTCGATGTGGGCGAAGGTGCCGACCGCGCCCGAAATGGCGCAGGTGGCGATCTCTGCGCGGGCGTCCACGAGGCGCGAGCGGCAGCGCTGGAATTCGGCATAAGCGATGGCGAGCTTGATGCCGAAGGTGGTGGGCTCGGCATGGATGCCGTGCGAGCGGCCGACCGTGGGGGTCAGCTTGTGCTCGAAAGCGCGACGCTCCAGCACCGCCAGCAGGTGGTCCACATCGGCGATCAGCAGGTCGGCGGCGCGCACGAGCTGCACGGCGAGGCAGGTATCCAGCACGTCCGAGGAGGTCATGCCCTGATGGACGAAGCGCGCCTCGGGACCGACGATCTCGGAGAGATGGGTCAGGAAGGCGATGACGTCGTGCTTCACTTCCCGCTCGATGGCGTCGATGCGCTCGACGTCGAACTTGGCGTCGCGGCCCTTGGCCCAGATCACCTCGGCGGCTTCCTTCGGCACGATGCCGAGTTCGGCCATGATGCTGGCCGCATGAGCCTCGATCTCGAACCAGATCTTGAAGCGGGTTTCGGGGGACCAGATGTCGGCCATCTGGGGCCGGCTGTAGCGGGGGATCATCGCTGTGCTCGCGCGCCTCTCGTTAAAGCGGGCGCTCTACCAGATCGGCGCCTTCGAGGATAGGCGCATCGCGGCACGCATGCCTTGCGCGCCGCACATGCCGGCACTCAGGCCGCCGCCCGCCGGTGGATGCGCCGGGCCAGCGGACGCACCAGATAGGGCAGGAAATAGATGGGAAACTGCGACAGGCCTACATAGAGCCAGGTATCGCCGGGAATGCTGCCGGCTGCGACCACCAGCAGCATCATGTTCCGCATGGAGGCGGAAAAGCCGACCATCAGGGCTTCGGCCTCTCCGGTAATGAGGCGGAACACCAGCATGCTGGCGAGCATGGCGCCCGCCGAGACGCCGAAGGCCAGTGCCGAAATGCCCAGCATGCGCACAGGCTCGGCGATGAACTTTGCCGTGATGCCGTCCATGAAGCCGAAGGCCATGACCATCAGCAGGATGACGTTGACCCCATCCATGGAATGACGCCAGCGCGTGATGCGGGCCGGGCTGATCGCCCGCCGCAACAGCAGACCTGTGGCAGCCGTGGCGAGGATGATGCCGCCGATCCGCAAGGCGAGGCTCCAGGGGTCCAGCTCCAGCGCCGCGCCGCTCAGGGCATGCACGATCACCGGCGCGCTGAAGGGCGTCACCAGCATGCAGGCCATCATGATCAGCAGGCAGAAACCGGGCTCGAACCCCAACAGGATGGCGAAGGCCGCTCCGGACATGATGGGTGGTGCCGAGGTCTGGAGCACCAGTGCCAGCATGATATCGGGATTGAGGCCGGGAAAGAGAAAGAGCGTGGCGAGCCCCAGCACGAGCGGGCAGATTCCCATGACCCAGACCAGCGCCGCCAGCACCGCGCCGAGGTGTTTCCCGCCCCGCAGCCGGGAGAGGTCCATGCGCAGGAAGGACATGATCAGCATCGCGTATACCAACAGCATCATGAGCGGCTTGGCCGCTGCTGCCAGAGGCGGCAAGGCGAGGCCGATGAAGATGCTGAAGGCGACAAGCGGCGTGCCGTGGCGCCCGAGACTGGCCAGAAGCCGCAAAATGATGTTCGGGGGCACGGTCGCGGCTGGGGCTGGGACGGACATGGGACAGAGCTTCAGGGACTCAAGGGCAAGGCAATTGTTGGCCTACCAAATGGACGCCATGCCCCTTGGCGGCAACGCCGGCTCACGCATGACCGTGGCCCGGCCCATGTGCAGGGCGCTGATGTGCGGCGCAACAGAGCGGGGACCTCGGTAAAGCCTGTGCTGGCATAAGCGCGCCGGTCGGGATAAGACGCGCGGAAGGATCCCGCACTGCCGCCTTTCGCTGGGCGGCCGCGGGGCTTACCCTGACCGACCCATTGTCCGGCGCGCGGCGTCCGAGTGAGGTTCCTTTGCGTTACGTCTCTACCCGGGGCGAGGCCCCGTCGCTGTCCTTCGCTGATGCGCTCCTCGCCGGCCTCGCCCGCGATGGCGGCCTCTATGTGCCGGAAAGCTGGCCGACCCTGTCGGCCGATGAGATTGCGAACCTTGCCGGCAAATCCTATGCGGATGTGGCCCGTGCGGTGATCACCCCCTTCGTCGGCGATGCGCTGCCCAAGGCCGCCCTCGACACCATGATCGACGACGCCTATCGCGCCTTCCGCCATCCGGCGACGACGCCTGTGACGCAGCTCGGCCCGAACCGGTTCCTGCTTGAGCTGTTCCACGGCCCGACGCTGGCGTTCAAAGACGTGGCGATGCAGTTGCTGGCGCGGCTGATGGACCATGTGCTGTCGGCCCGCAATGGCCGCGCCACCATCGTCGGCGCCACTTCGGGCGATACCGGCAGCGCGGCCATCGAGGCGTTCCGGCACACGGATGCGGTGGATGTGTTCATCCTTTATCCGCATGGCCGCGTGTCCGAGGTGCAGCGTCGCCAGATGACCACGGTGGGCGGCGCCAATGTGCATGCCATCGCGGTGGAAGGCACGTTCGACGACTGCCAGGCCCATGTGAAGGCCATGTTCAACCATGGCGCCTTCCGCGACCGGCTGGCGCTGGCGGGCGTGAACTCCATCAACTGGGCCCGCATCGTCGCCCAGGTGGTCTATTATTTCTATGCCGCCGTGGCGCTCGGCGCGCCGCACCGCGAGGTCTCCTTCGTGGTGCCCACGGGCAATTTCGGCGACATCTTCGCCGGTTGGGTGGCCAAGAAGATGGGCCTGCCCATCCGCGACCTGACCATCGCGACCAACGTCAACGACATCCTCGCCCGCACGCTCGAGACGGGGCGCTATGAGGTGAAGGGCGTGCAGCCTTCGTCCTCGCCGTCCATGGACATTCAGGTCTCCTCCAATTTCGAGCGCCTGCTGTTCGAGGCGGTGAACCGCGATGCGGCGACCGTGCGCCAGCTCATGGGCTCGCTGAGCCAGTCCGGCTCCTTCACGCTGCCGCACGAGGCCCTGGCTGCCATCGCCGGTGAGTTCTCTGCCGGCAAGGCCGATGAGCCGGAAACCGCCGCCACCATCGCCCGCCTTTATCGGGAGAGCGGCTATATCGCCGATCCTCACACCGCCGTGGCGCTGGCGGTGGCCGAGAAGGTGGAGCACGCTCGCAAGGTGCCGCAGGTGGTGCTCTCCACCGCCCATCCGGCCAAGTTCCCCGACGCCGTGGAGGCCGCCACCGGCAAGCGCCCGCCGTTGCCGGCCCATATGGCGGACCTGTTCGGCCGCAAGGAGCGCGTGAGCGTGCTGCCCAATGACCTGAAGGCCATCGAGGACTTCATCTCTGCCCGCGCCCGCGTGGTTTCGGGAGCAGCAGCATGAGCGCGAATGCCATCGGCAGCGGCGTGAAGCGCACCACTCTGGACAACGGCATCACCGTCATCTCCGACACCATGCCGCATCTCGGCACAGTGTCGCTGGGCATCTGGGTGGGCGCCGGTGCCCGCGACGAGGGCGAGAACGAGCACGGCATCTCGCATCTGCTGGAGCACATGGCCTTCAAGGGCACCCGCCGTCGCTCGGCCCGGCGCATCGCCGAGGAAATCGAGCAGGTGGGCGGCGACATCAATGCCGCCACCTCGGTGGAGCAGACCTCCTACAATGTGCGCGTGCTGGGCGAGGATCTCGGGCTCGGCATCGACATCCTGTCCGACATCCTGACCGAGCCGGCCTTCGCGCCCGAGGAACTGGCGCGCGAGAAGAATGTGATCGTGCAGGAGATCGGCGCGGTCATGGACACGCCGGACGACCTCGTGTTCGACCTGTTCCAGGAGCGCGCCTTCCCCGGACAGGCGATGGGTCGTTCCATCCTCGGCACGCCGGAGACGGTGCGCAGTTTCGATCCCGCCAATCTCGGCGCCTATCTGGGGCGCACCTATCGCGGCCCACGCATGGTGGTGTCCGCCGCCGGTGCGGTGGACCACGAGCGACTGGTGGCGGAAGCGTCTTCGCGCCTGCGCGCCATCGGCGCAGAGCCCAAGCCGGAGGCACCGGCCGCCACCTATGGCGGGGGCACGATCCTGACCCCGCGCGATCTGGAGCAGGTGCATATCGTGCTGGGGCTGGAAGGCCGTTCCTTCAAGCATCCGCAGTATCACGCGCTTCAGGTCCTCTCGAACATTCTCGGCGGAGGCATGTCGTCCCGCCTGTTCCAGGAAGTGCGGGAAGAGCGCGGGCTCTGCTATTCCATCTATTCCTTCCACTGGTCCTATGTGGATACGGGTCTGTTCGCCATCTATGCCGGCACCGACATGGGCGACGTGGGCGAACTCACCAACGTCGTTATCGACCAGTTGGAAGCCGCGGGCGAAACCATCACCGAAACCGAACTGAACCGGGCCAAGGCGCAGATGAAGGTGGGGCTGATGGCCGCGCTGGAAAGCTCCGGCGCGCGGGCGGACCAGCTCGCCCGGCAGATCCTCGCGTTCAACCGGGTGATTCCGGTGGACGAGATCGTCGCCAAGGTGGAGGCAGTGACCGTGGAGGACGTGCGGCAGGCCGCGCGTGACCTCGTGGCGGGCGGGCGGCCGACGCTTTCGGCCATCGGTCCGGGCACGGGGCTCGATCCCGCCGCCCGTGCCGTGGAGCGCCTGATCCGGGCCTGAATCTGGAACCACCGCCAACCATTTGAGGTGCGTGCAGTTTCGGCTCTACATTAAGCGGGCGCCGCGCGGGATATGAGCGCGGGTTCGGGATCGCGTTGCATCATGTGGCTGTTCAAATCGGTTTTCGCGCCGGATCAGCTTCCCGTTATTGCCGGGGAGGGCGTCTATCTGCGCGTTCCTCAGTCCAGCGACTTCCAGGCCTGGAGGGATCTGCGCGCCGAGAGCCGGACCTTCCTCACGCCCTGGGAGCCGGTGTGGCCGTCGGATGACCTCACCCGTGGCGCCTATCGCCGCCGCATGCGCCGCTACGCCCGCGACATGATGGCCGACGAGGCCTATCCGCTGTTCCTGTTCCGCAGTCACGACCATGCGCTGGTGGGCGGGCTCACGCTGTCCAACATCCGGCGCGGGGTCTGTCAGGCGGCGAGCCTAGGCTACTGGATGGGCGAGCGTTATGCAGGGCAGGGCTATATGAGCGCGGGCGTCGCCGCCATGCTGCCGCTGGCCTATGACGTGCTGCATCTGCGCCGCATCGAGGCGGCCTGCATGACCCACAACACGCCCTCGATCCGTCTGCTGGAGCGGCTGGGATTCGTGCGCGAGGGCTATGCCCGCCAGTATCTCTGCATCAACGGTATCTGGGAGGACCATCTGCTGTTCGCCCGGCTGAAGGGCGATTGCCCCAAGCCCCACACCGCACGCGGAAGCATCGACGGGTTTCAGGACGATCTGGAAGACGGGCTGGGCTTGCAGCGCCGCAGCGGCACGGAACGCGTGCGCCCTTAAGAAGCCCTCTCGTGAGAGGCCGCTGACCGCCCCGTGTGGTGCTCAGTTCGCCGTCTTGCCGGCGGTCGGCAGGAGGGGGCTCGGCTTGGCGATTTGCTCGATCATGGTGCGCACGGCCGCATCGCCACCGCGACTGCGGACGGCTTCCAGCAGCGGCGCCGCCGCACCGGAGCGGCGGATCAGGCTCTGCGCATCCGGCATCACATAGGCATTGTCCCACGGCCCCTGCACGATGAAGGGCAGGTCGAAGGCCGTCGCGGCGGCACTGCTCAACAGGCTCGCTTCGCCTTTCAGGTCGAGATCCCGATGCACCACGGAGACCGCGCCGTTGAGGGTCAGCTTCACCAGCTTGCCCTCGATGCGGGCGCCCTCGATGGTGGCCTGTCCATTCTCGATATGGGCCTTGGCCTCCAGCGTGTTGAATGCCGTGCGCCCGCCACGCAGGTCGCCGCCCCCGGACAGTGGACGCTGTTCGATGTGGCGTAGCGCCTGCGCCACATCGAGGCCGACGATGGCCCCGGCCTTGCCGGAAAGGGAGATGTCGCCGCTCAGGGAGTGGGCAAGGCCGTAGATGCTGCTGCCATGTCCGGTGAGGCTGGCCTGGATGGAGCCGGTGCCTTCCAGCCGACGCACGTCGGCCATATCGCCGAGCGCACGATCCAGCGCCACGTTCGACGCCTCCATATCCAGTCGCAAAGCGAGGGAGCCGCGGGCGGTTTCGGATGGCGCGAGCATCATGGTGGCGCGCAGCAGGCCACCCCAGGCGCGGGCCTCGCCGATGGACATGTCGAGCCGGCCACCGCGCAGCACGGCTGTTCCGGCCACCCGCTCGAACAGGCTTTCGTCGGCGCGGATGCTGTTGGCGGACAGGCGCAGGTCAAGATCCACCTTGCGCAGCGGCGAGACATCAAGGCGGGAATGATCCCACTCATGGCCGCCGCCTGCGGTCAGGGACACGCGGCCATAGGGCGTGATGTTGAGGGCATCGGCGGCAAAGGTGCCTTCCACGAGGGGGCGCTCGCCGTCGAGCTTCATGGTCAGCCCGCCCTCGCTGCGGTTGCCGTCCATCTCGATATAGGCAGGGGTCAGGGCGATCTGGCGGGCATGGGCCGACAGATGCGCCCCGAAGGCGAAGCGGCCGAAACCGCCCGAGGTCGCCACCGGCTGGCCGACCCAGCCCAGCAGGTCGCGAAGGTCCGGCGAATCGAGCGTGATCTCGCCCTCGGCCACCGGATTCGGGCCGGCGGCGCTGGTGCCGCGGAACTTCAGCCAGGAGCCCGCCACCGAAACGTCGAGCTTGGTGTCGCTGTCTACGCCGTCCAGAAAATGGCGGGCATTGCCCACGATCATCCGGCCACTCACCACATGATCCCGCCACGAGAAGTCGGCGGAGGCGCTGATGCCCCGTCCGCCGCCGGAACGCTCCAACCGGGCGTCGATGGCGCTCACCAGTTCCTGGGTCAGTCCGTTCTGGTCGCGCCAGGCAATGGTGCCGTTCTCGACCTTCAGCGTGGCATTGGACGTGCCGCTGACGAAGGGGGCGAGGGACAGGTGAGGTACGGTCACGGGCCCCGACATGGTGAGGATGGGGCGCTCCAGCGTCACGCTGGCCACCTCCGCCCGCCCCATCAGCAAGGGCAGCAGGCTGAGCCGGGCGGTCAGGCGCTCGGATTCCAGCGCTGCGGTGCCCGGCATGGAAAGCTGGATTCGGTCGAGAACGATGCGTGGTGCCGGCAGCAGGGAGAAGCGGCTTTCGCCCAGCACGGTCACGTCCCGTCCCGAACTGGCGGCCAATGCATCGGACGCCGCGCGACGCACCTCGGCCTGCGGCACGAGCGCAGGCGCAACCGCCAGCGCCAGCAGGAGCAACCCCGCTATCGCGCCCGCCGAGGCGGCCGTCACCAGCGCGAGGCGCCGGGCAGATGGACCGAGAGTGACCACGTTTCTTCGAACAATCCTGTTGTTGGAAAAGGCTCGAACACTACGCCCGCACCGCGATTCGAACGCCAGCCCGGCTTGAAGCCGGCGCGACAATCGTTGCGGTCTGTGTTTCTTTGATGGCTGGCTAGGGCCCGGCGACTGTCTGGATAGGACCTGAAGGAGGGTTCCACAAGGGAGGCCCCGTTGCGCCTCCATGACGGGACATCCTGCCTCTTCTTCAGCGAGGCCGGAAACGCCGAGGGGGCAAGTCTTTCCAGCCGTTTGATGCACAGGATGCCGGAAAGGCGCGGAGGTATTTTACTGCGCGCAGCATCCCGCTGCGGCAGACGAACCCTCAGAGGTCGATTCGCGCTGGTGGCGTGCGTTCCGCGCTCAGCGCGCGGAGGCTCGTGAAATGCGGGCCAGCAGAATGACCGGCAGCAGGCCGACAATCACGATGAGCAGCGCGGCGAGCGCGCCATCCTCATAGGTGCTGCGCGCGGCTTCCGCATAGATGTGGGTCGCCAGTGTCTCGACGCCGAGTGGACGAAGCAGCAGTGTGGCCGGCAGTTCCTTCATGCCATCCACGAACACGATCAGCGCCGCCGTAGCGAGCGCCGGGCGTAGGAGCGGCAGATGAACCGTGCGCACGACGCCCGTCCGGGTACTGCCGAGGCTGCGCGCGGCCATGTCGAGGTGCGGCGAGAGCTTGGCATAGCCTGCCTCCACGCCGCCCACCGGAATGGTGAGAAAGCGGATGGCATAAGCGATCACCAGCGCGCCTCCCGAGCCGGAGATGAGAAGGCCGGTGGAGACGCCCGCGAACTGACGGGCAAGGCTGTCCAGAAAATTGTCGAAGGCCGCGAAGGGCGTCAGAAGCCCGATGGCCAGAACCGTGCCGGGCACCGCATAGCCGAGACTGGCGATGCGGGCGAAGGCGGTGCCGAGACGGCTGCGGTCCAGCCGCTGGGCGACGGACACGATGAGGCCGAGCAGGAGCGCGAGGGCGGTACCGGCCAGCGCCAGCACGGCACTGTTGCGGGCCTCGCGCAGCACATCCATGGAAAAGCCCGAAAATTCAACGCGCTGTATGGTGGCGTTCAGAAGATGGGCGAGGGGAACGCCGAAGCCGAGAAGCACGGGCAGGGTGCACAGGAGCACGGCCCCCATGGCTGCGAGGCCATTGAGACGGGTTGGGGCTTGCGGCTTCGCGGAGCCCGTCGCCACGAACCGCCGGCTGCGCCGCGCCGAGCGCTCGGCGACGATCAGCAGCAGCACCAGCGCCAGCATGACAAGGGCGATCTGTGCGGCTCCCGGCAGGTTCGAGCGGTTCACCCACGTCGTGTAGATGGATACCGTGAGGGTGCGCATGCCCAGGAATTCCGACGCGCCGATGTCGCCGAGGGTTTCCAGCAGCGCCAGCGTCACCCCGGCGACGATGGCCGGCCGGGCGAGCGGCATGGCGATGCGCACGAAGGTGCGCAGCGGGCCTGCCCCAAGCGTGCGCGCCACATCCAGCGCCGCCGCCGATTGCACGAGGAAACTCGCTCGCGCCGACAGATAGACATAGGGGTAGAGCACCACGCTGAGCACGAAGATGCAGCCGCCAGTGGAGCGCAGGTCGGGAAGCCGCAGGCCGCGCGGGCTGGAAATGCCGAGCATGAAGCGGATGGCGCTCTGGACCGGGCCGAGCGGGTGCAGCACATCCAGATAGGAATACGCGACGATATAGCTGGGCACCGCCAGCGGCAGCAGCAGGGCCCAATCCAGCATGCGGCGGCCGGGAAAGTCGCAGGTCGAGACCAGCCACGCACAGGGCACGGCAATCAGAACCGTGGCCATGCCCACGCCAACCAGCAGCATCAAGGTCTGGCGTACGGCCTCCGGCAGCACGTTCTCGATCAGGTGCGGCCACAGGTCGCCGGATCCCTGCGCGGCGATTTCGACCAGCGCCAGAACCGGCAGCAACGCCAGAAGGGCAACGCCGCCGGACACCAGCAGGATGGCGCTGCCCCGGCGGGGCAGGAAATGCGCGCGGCGTCTTGAGCTCCGCCGCAAGGCAAGGTCGGTCACGCGCTTTGAGATCCTGTTTGAGGATCAGGGACTTGAAGCCGGATCCGATGAGCCTGATTCAACGGCTTAATGTGCCGGCTCGGGGCGAATCCCGCCTCTGTAAGCGGTCAGAAGAGTTCAGCGCCGGCCGACTGTAAAGCCGGCCGGCGCGTAACTGCTCAGTTGTCGAAGCCGACCTTGTCCACCAGCTCGCTCGCCTTCTTGCGCGCCTTGGCGACATCCACCAGCGAGACGGTGTCGATCTTCAGCGGGCCAAGCTCGGCGATGACCGGGGCCACCTTGGCGCCGGCGAGAACCGGATATTCCATGTTCTGCTCGGCATAGACCGCCTGCATCTCCGGCGAGACGGCAAATTCCAGCAGCTTGATGGCATTGGCCTTGTTGGGCGCGTTCTTCGCCACCGCGGCGCCGGACACGTTCACATGCGTGCCGCCGCCCTCGAAGACGGGCAGGACCACCTGCACGCCGTCGCCCCACTTCTGCTGCTCGGGGCCGCCCTTGCCGGTGCGCATCAGGCCCACATAGTAGGAATTGCTCACCGCCACGTCGCAGATCCCGCCGAGCACGTCGCGCGCGCCCTCGCGGTCGCCGCCGGTGGCCTTGCGGGCGAGGTTGGCCTTCAGGCCGCGCAGCCAGGCTTCGGTCTTTTCCTCGCCGTGATGGACGATGTAGGCGGCGGTCAGGCCGATATTGTAGGGGTGCTGGCCCGAGCGGATGCAGACCTTGCCCTTCCACTTGGGGTCGGCCAGTTCCTCATAGGTGAAGCTGGCCGGCTTGGGCAGGTCCTTCGCCTCGAAGATCAGGCGGGCGCGCATGGAGAGCGCGAACCAGTTCCCGGCGGGATCGCGCAGGTTGGCGGGAATCGCCTTGGAGAGCACGGCGCTGTCCACGGGCTGGGTCACGCCGGAATCGACCACGTCGAGCAGATTGCCCACGTCCACGGTCATCAGAAGGTCGGCCGGAGAGGCGGCGCCTTCCGCCTTCACGCGCTCGGGCAGGCCGTCCTTCACGAACACGCTGTTCACGGTGATGCCCGTGGCCTTGGTGAAGGCCTCGAAGAGCGGCGCGGCGAGCGCCGGCTCGCGGGTGGTGTAGACATTGACCACCTGCTGCGCGGATGCGCTTGCTCCCAGCAGCGTCATGGCACCAGCAGCCAGAAGCAGTGTCTTGGCCATCGAGCGCGCCATCATATCCTCCCGATCTCGTTTCCCCACCTGCCGGATCTCGGCAAAGCGTGCCGTAGCGGGAGCGTCAAAGGTCGTCAATAAAAGACGCAGTGACGTCAATAGGTTGGAGAAGCTAAAAAGAGGGGCGAATTGCGCACAAAGAAAAGGCCCGGCAGATGCCGGGCCTTTCACTGTCTGGCAGGCGCCTGAGATCAGTCGCCGAGGCCGCCGATGTGGTGCTGGGCGTAGAGCTGCACGCCGAGCTTCTCCACCAGATCGAGCTGGGTCTCGAGGAAATCGATGTGGCCTTCCTCATCCGCCATCAGTTCCTCGAACAGGTTCTTGCTCGGGAAGTCCTTCACCGACTGGCAGTAGGCCGCAGCTTCCTGATACAGGGCGCGGGCCTCCTTCTCGGCGGCGAGGTCGGACTCGAGGATTTCCTTCACGTCCTGGCCGATGCGCAGCGGGTCGAGCACCTGCAGGTTCGGGAAGCCGTCGAGGAAGAGGATGCGGTCCACGAACTTGTCCGCATGCACCATCTCCTCGATGGCCTCGGTGCGCCACTTCTTGGCGAGATCGCGATAACCCCAGTTCTCAAGCATGCGGTAGTGCAGCCAGTACTGGTTGATCGCCGTGAGCTCCGAACGCAGGCCGCGGTTCAGATACTCGATGACTTTCTGATCGCCCTTCATCTGGGTCTTCTCCTAAGGGGGCAGCGCCGCGCCGCCATCTCGAAACCTGAAAACAGAATTAGACCAATTCTAAAGTGAGCGCAACAAGGATGGCGCACACCATCCAGTCCCGTTGGGGAAAAGGTTGGGCGGAGACCTATTCGGCAGCGAGGATGCGAGTGGAGAGATTGGCGGCAGGGCAGGCGGTCGGACATTCCGCGCAGGAGTGAGCCTGCACTTCGTCCAGAATAGCACGAATGGTCCGGGCGCAGCGGCCGCACTGGGGCGAACAGCCGAGGCAGCGATAGACCTGACCGGGCGACGTCACGCTCCCCGACGATGCGAGGGCATCTCGGACTTGCGTATCAGAAAAGACGTTGCACGAGCAGACGATCATCTAGAGGCCCGGTACATCATAGATTAGATCGCTTCTAAACAAGCGATTTACTAATCAGTTCTCGCAGAGGCGAGCCATCGTCGTCAATGGCACCCGAAATGGCATGTAGGACCGGAAATGGCGATTTCAAAAGGAAAGGGGGTTCTTTTTATCTTTTCTATTGTGAGTGCGCGCAGTGCCGCAGGCAGTACACGGGCAAGCTTCGCCCCTCCCGCGTGCATGCTCTCAGGGGTGGGAAGCGTCAGCGTGGCAGAACGATCTGGGCCAGCATGCCCACGTCCACGCCACGCTTCAGGGTGAGGGTTCCGCCCTGGGCGCGCACTAACGCGGAAATCCGTGCCATGCGGAAGGGGCGTGCCAGGCGCCCGAAACGGTCAGAGACGGGGGCAGGCGCCGCCGGATCGAGTATCTGACGGATTTCCTCTTCGCTCAGGCCTGTCCCGCCATCGCGGATCTGGATGAGGGCCGCCTGCGGCTCGGGTTCATCCGTCTCCGCCAGCGTCACGATGACCTGCCCGTCGGCGGGTGTCGCCGCGAGGGCTTCTTCCACAAGCATGCGGACGATGCGCGCAAGGCCCATGTCATCGCAACGGGCCGCCACATCGTCGGGCAAGGCGGAGCGGAGCAGTACGCGGCGACGCCGGGCAGCGTCGGCAAAATGCACCAGCGCAGCCTCGATGATCGGCGCCAGCAGAACCGGCGACTGACGCGGCGCCTCCGGCAATGCCAGTTCGTCGAGGTCGCCCAGAGTCTGCAGCACGGCCCGGCCGGCGGCGGCGGCAGTATCCGCCAACTGGTGATAGCGGCGGTTGCCCACGGGGCCGAATGTGCCGCGCTGCACGCTTTCCACGAAGCCCAGCAGGGCCGTCAGGGGATCGCGCAGATCGTGGGAGAGGCGTCGGGCGAGGGTGTCGAGACGCTCGGGCGTATCCTCGAGTCCGGCCAGGGGCTGGCTCGGCGTGGCGATCTCGCCAGCTTCCCGCAGCACCAGGCAGAAGCGCGTCCCGCTCTCGCCGGCCGGTCCCAGCAGGGCATCCACCGCGTGCTTCTTGCCGGAACGGCGGCGCACGATGAGCTGCTCGCTTTGCTGGGCCTCGCCATCGAGTGCCCGATCGAGCATGGCAACAGCCGGCACGTGGCTTTCCGGCGCCAGCAGCAAAGTGAAGGGCTGGCCTTCCACTTCCTCGGTGGCAAATCCAAATTCCGCTGCGGCGATATTGGCGATCTCGACCGTGCCGTTGCGGTCCAGCAGCAGGATGGCGAACGGCATGAAGTCGAGCGCCTGACGGCGGGCCGTCGCGCGTTCCAGCTGGAGACGTTCGCCGGTTTCGGCCTCGGAGGGGGCGCTATCGTCGCGGGCCGCCGGGGGCTGGGGCTTGGTGTCGCCTGCGCCGCCTTCCAGCGGACGGATCACATGCACCAGCGCCGGCCGGCCCTGCCATGGCGAGGAGACAAGACGCACCTCCACCGGCAGCCGATCCCCATGCAGGGATTCCAGGTCGAGCAGGCCCGTGCCCGCATCACGCAGGAGACGCGGTGACAGGCCGCCGGAGGCGATGAATTCGTCCAGATCCCTCACGCCCAGCCAGCCCAGCAGCGTCCTGTTGGCGCGCACCGTCGTGCCGGCCTGCTGAACCACCACGCCAATGGGAAGGCGATCGATGAGCTGCTCCTCGCCATCCCGGTCGGGCGCAGGGGCGGCAGGCGGAGGTGTCGGGATTTCGAGGGGGCGAACCATTTCCGCCGCGTCCTGTGATGTGGGGGCGGCGATGGCGGCGACCGGCTTCGGCCATTCGTCGATGGCTTCGGTCAGCGTGCGGGCGATCTCGTGGAAGGCCGATTGTTCGCGGGCCGTCAGCGTGTTGCCGCGCAGCGGCACCACGTTGAAGGGGCGGTCGATGGGGGCTTCGCCTTCCATCGGCTCTGCCGTGCTGGACTGAACCGGTGCCGGACCTGAGCCATCCCGCCACAGCAAGCCGAAGCCCCGTGTGCCGAGGCGACGGCGTGCGGCATCGAACAGCGGCACACCGCCAAATTCGATCTTCTGCGGCGGGTGGCCGCCCGATGCCAGCGTCAGCCCGAAGAAGCTCGATCCCGCCAACAGCGCCTCGCGCATGGGGGTGCCGTCCTCAAGGAGGCCGGCTTCGGCCAGTTCCTCGAAGTCGCGGCCGATCCAGGCATCGGCGGCACCGCCCAGAGCCTCGGGGAGATCGGGGGAAATGCGGGTCAGGCGTCCGCTCTCGTCCGCGGCCCATGAAAAGCGCAGCGCCCGCTGCTCGGAAGACGGCGGGCGGGCTGTTGCAGTCACGACGGGCAGACGCGTCAGGCCGGGTAGCGAGCGGGCAGGGTCGGCGGAGTTGGCAAGGGCGAGCGGATCCGCGAACAGCACCACCTGCCCGATGGAGACGTGCAGGGAGATGCAGGCGAAGGGCTTGGGCATGAGCGAGAAGGGCAGGCGCACCCGCTCCAGCCGCGGTGCCCGGCGCAGCGACATGCCGACACGTTTGGCGACGATCTTCACCCCAAGCGGCGCAGGCCCTCCGGCCTCGATGCCCAGAGGGGCGCAGGCCGGGGTGGCGGCCAGCACCGTCATGTCCGGAAGCATCACCAGAAACGAGGGGAGATCATCCCTTCGCAGCGGGGCGAACAGCGCTTCCTGGTGCGGCGGCATACGGTGCGTCGACTCGCTCATGGCCTCGGTGCTGTCGGACGGGTGAGTATCCCTGCGGACACGATCGGGAATCGACTGCGGAGACGTCCATCTCTCGCTGCCGAAGGTGGCGGGCAAATATTAACAGGCCGCCAATCGTACCGCTGTCGCGCAAATGTTTCATCTTGCCGACGGAGGCCCAATCCAGCCTAAAATCCCTGTGGGGCAGAAATTAAGGCCCCCTTGCCCGAGGAGTAACCAGCATGACGCCGAAATTCGGTCCCGATCTGGAGTTGCCCGCGGAGTTGAGAGCCATTGCGGAAAAAAATGTCGCACAAGCCCGCCAGGCTTTCGACACTCTTTTCGACACGGCGCGCGAGGCCGTGGGGGACTCCGAAGGCCGCATCGAGGAAATGCGGACAGGTCTGCGTGACCTGCGCCAGAAGACGCTGGGGCTGGTGGAGACCAACTTCAATGCCAGCTTCGACTTCCTGAACAAGCTCGTGCAGGCGAAGAGCCCGCAGGAGGTGCTGACCCTGCAGACGGAATTCCTCACTCGCCAGATGCAGGCAGTGTCCGAGCAGGCGGCGGCGCTCGGCAGCGACGCACGGTCGCTGGGCGAAACCACCGTCCGCACGCTGGACGAGCATGCCCGTGCGCTTGCCGAGCGGGTGAAGGCTCTTGGCGCCGTGGCGGCGCAGCATGCCAAGTCCGCCGCCGAGGACGTGAAGGCCGCCGGCAGCGCGGCCACGCGGGATGCCCAGGCCGCCACCGAGCAAGCCACGCAGGCGGCGGAGAACTTCAACGATCCCAACCGCACCTACTGAGGGCGGAGAGGGCAAAAGATTGCGCCGCACCCGAGGCTTAGCTTTGTGCGGCGCAAAAAAGGATTTTGAACTTTCATTGCACTGCGTTACATTGAACATGTCTGAGGTGAGGCGGCTTCGTAAATATAAGAAGCTGAGGTGAAGGCGGTTCGTGACGCGCGTTTTCCGTTCCGACGGGCGCCGTGGGACACGCCATGCGTGGCTATTTCAACACCAACGCTCCGAGGAAACCATGACTGATCCCTTTAAGGCGTTTCAGGACCAGTTTGAGAATGCCACCAAGGCGTTTTCGTCCGTAGAAGTTCCGGCAGCCTTCCGCGACATGGCGGAAAAGAGCGTGCAGAGCTACCGCAGCAATTTCGAGAAGATGAAGGCTGCCTCCGAGCAGACCTCCGATCTGATCGAAGGCACCTACACGACCGCCTCCAAGGGCGTCGCCGAATACAATCTGAAGTCGCTGGAGATCCTGCGCACGAACGTCAATTCGGCGTTCGACTTCTTTGCCTCCGTGCTGTCCGCCAAGAGCGCGACCGAGGCGGCCGAGCTGTCCACGACGCATCTGCGCACCCAGTTCGAGACTCTCTCGTCCCAGGCCAAGGAGCTCTCCGCTCTGGCCCAGAAGGTCGCGACCGAAAGCTCCGAGCCCATCAAGGCGGGTGTGGAGAAGACCTTCCGTTCGGCGGCCTGAGACGCCGACATTCCGAGATCCGGGGCGCCCAATGGGCGCCCTTTTTATTTGTCGATGCCGCGTGGTCATCCCTCCCGCCGTCCGCGCGCCATACGGTCTGTGACTTGACGCCCCCCGCGCCGCTTGCGAAGACCCGACCATCGCGCCACCTGAAAGGGCGTGTGTCCCTCCGCTGGGCATTCTTGCCGCGAGGGGCCGGGCCCGGCGCTTCCCGGGCGCGCCAGCGAGTGCCCCATGCGTGCCATTGGAACCTATTCGCCCATCCTGATCGTCGGTCCCTCCTGGGTCGGCGACATGGTGATGGCAGCGAGCCTCGTGGCGAGCCTCAAGGCGCAGGATCCCGGTCGCCCCATCGACATGATGGCGCCCAAGGCGGCGCTGCCCGTGGCGCAACTCATTCCCGGCGTGCGTCGAACCATTCCGCTGGGCCTCGGCCATGGCGAGTTCGGCTTTCTGGCCCGCTGGCGGGCAGGGCGGGCGCTGAAGGATGAGGGCTACGGCAAGGCCATCATCCTGCCGCGCGCCTTCAAGGCCGCCATCGCGCCTTTCGCCGCCGGCATTCCCGAGCGCATCGGCTATGCCGCCGAAGGGCGCAGCATCCTTCTGACCGACGCGCGGCCCGACACCTTCCGCAAGACCGCCCGCACCATCGACCGGTTCGTGGCGTTGGGCTTGCCTGAAGCGCCGCCCCAGCCGTCGGAGCGGCCGGTGCTCAACCTTCCGGAAGCCGATCGCATCGCGATTGCGCAAAAGTTTCCGCTGGCCGGATTGGGGCCGGTGATGGCGCTCTGCCCCGGCGCGGAATATGGCCCGGCGAAGCGCTGGCCCGCGCGAAAATTCGCCCAGCTGGCTGCGCAGGCCCATGCGGCGGGCTATCAGATCCGTGTATTGGGCGGGCCCAAGGACGCTCCGCTGGCGCAGGAGATCGTGGAGAAGGCCGGCGTGCCGGTGGAGGATCTGGTGGGGCGCACGTCGCTGGTGGAGGCAGCGGGCATCCTGGCGGCGGCCGAGGTGGTGATCTCCAACGACAGTGGGCTCATGCATGTGGCCGGCGCCCTCGATCGGCCGCTGGTGGTGCTCTACGGCTCGTCTTCCGAAAAGATGACTCCGCCCACGGGTCCGCATTCGGTGGCCATTTCGCACGACGTCTCCTGCCGCCCCTGCTTCAAGCGTGAATGCCCGCTGGGCACGCTGGCCTGCTTCGAGGCCATCCGCCCGCAGGAAGTGTTGGCCGCCGCCATGGCGGTGCAGGGATGAGCCGGACTTCGCGCCCATGAAGGTGCTGGTGATCAAGCTCTCTTCGCTGGGCGATGTGGTGCACACCTTCCCGGCGGTGACGGACGCCGCCCGCGCCATTCCCGGCCTTGAGCTGGACTGGGCGGTGGAAGATGCCTTCGTGCCGCTGGTGAAGCTGCACCCCTCCGTGCGGCGGGTCATTCCCGTGCCGCTGCGCAGATTGAAGAAGAAGCCTCTGGCGGCTTTGCGTTCCGGTGAAGCGGGCGCGGTGCGCGCTGCGCTCCAGTCTGAACGCTATGATGTGGTGATCGATGCCCAGGGGCTCATGAAGAGCGCCGCCGTGGGTCTTTTCGCGCATGGCCGCCGTCACGGCTTCGACCGCGCCACAGCCCGCGAGGGAATGGCGAGCCTCACCTATGGCCAAGGCCACCATCTGCCCGAGACCGAGCATATGGCGGTGCGCATCCGCAAGCTGTTCGCGGCGGCGCTCGGCTACAGCCTCGACGGACTGAAGGCCGATGCCGGCCTCGTCACCGCGCCGCCCCCACCCATGAGCGGGCCCTATTGGGTTTTCCTGCACGGCACCACCTGGGGCACCAAGACCTGGACGGTGCCGCACTGGCGAGAGCTGGCCGCGCGCGCCGGCAAGGCCAAGCTGGACGTGGTGCTGTTCGCCCACGGCGCCAAGGAAGAAGCACGGGCTGCCGCCATCGCAGCCGATCTGCCCAACGTCCATCGCGCGCCGCCTGCCGGGCTCGACGCCGTGGCGCCCATCCTTGCGGGAGCGGAAGCGGTGGTGACGGTGGATACCGGCCTCGGGCATCTCGCCGCGGCGCTGGGCGTGCCGACCATCGGCCTCTACGGCCCGACGAATCCGGTCCTGACCGGATTGTTCGGCCCGAAGGTGCTGGAGCTGCGCTCCCTGCGCGACTGTGCCCCCTGCGAGAAGCAGATCTGCCGCATCGCCCCCGACCGCACCGAAGGCCCGCCCTGCCTTGCGGACTTTACAGGTTCCGACATCTGGCGCTCGGTCAGCCTGCTGCGGCTCGGCAGCGCCGATGCCATGGACAAGATGTGAGGGCGGAGGGATAAGGGGCGCGTTTTCAACGAGGCCCCATATCCGATGATCAAGACCGCCCCCGGCGCCCGCGATACTGTTCTCGTGACCGGAGGGGCCGGCTTCATCGGCTCGAACATGGCCCGCGCCTTTGCCGAGGACGGTTATCGCGTCGTCATCGCCGACTGGCTGGAAGACGGCCCCAAGTGGCGCAACATCGCCGACATCGCCCTCGATGACGTGATCCGCCCCGAGGCAGTGTCCGCCTTTGTGGAGCGCGAGGGCGGCAGGCTGCACGGCATCGTCCACATGGGCGCCATCTCCGCCACCACCGAGCGCGACGGCGACAAGATCATCGCCCGCAACGTGCGCCCGACGCTGGACCTGTGGACGCAGTGTGCCGCCAAGGGCATCCGCTACATCTACGCTTCCTCGGGCGCCACCTATGGCGACGGCGCCCAGGGTTTCCGGGACGACGAGGCCCAGAACGCACTCGCCAGCCTCGCCCCGCTCAACGCCTATGGCTGGTCGAAGCTCATGGCCGATCGCCGTTTCGTGGCCGATGTGGTGGCCGGCCGGCCGTGCCCACCGCAATGGGCGGGCCTGCGCTTCTTCAACGTCTACGGGCCGGGCGAGGACCACAAGGGCGACATGCGCTCGGTGATCCACAAGATCTATCCCACCGCCGCAAAGGGCGAAGCGGTCACGCTCTTCAAGTCCCACCACCCGGATTATGAGGATGGCGGGCAGTTGCGCGACTTTCTTTATGTGAAGGATTGCGTGAGCGTGGCCCAGTGGCTGCTGGAGACGCCCGGCGTCTCGGGCATCTTCAACATCGGCACCGGAGCGGCCCGCTCCTTCGCCGATCTCGCCCGCGCGGTCTTCACCGCCGCCGGCCAGGCACCGCGCATCGACTATGTGGACATGCCCGAGAGCCTGCGGGGCGCCTATCAGTATTTCACCCAGGCCGACGTCTCCAAGCTCAAGGCGGCTGGCTATACGAAGCCCTTCACCAGCCTGGAGGATGGCGTGTCCGATTATGTGACGCGCTACCTGCGCGGCGGCAACGCGGCCTGAGCGGCGGAGACGATCAGGATGCTTGCTGAAACGCAGCCCGGCACCATCGCCGTCATCGGCGACGTGATGGTGGACCGTTACATCACCGGCTCGGTATCGCGCATTTCGCCCGAGGCCCCCGTGCCCGTTCTGGTGCATGGCGCCGAGCGCATCGTGCCCGGCGGCGCGGCCAACGTCGCCGCCAATGCGGCAGCCCTCGGCGCGCCCGTGGTGCTGGTGGGTCTCGTGGGTGCCGACGAAGCGGCGCAGGAGCTTTCCGCCGCGCTCTCGGCTTTCCCCGGCATCGCGCTGGACGCCATGGTGGCGGACGCCGGCCGGCCGACCATCACCAAGACCCGCGTCATGAGCGGGCGCCAGCAGATCGTGCGCATCGACGCCGAGACCACCCGCGCCCCCGAGGCGGAGGTGGTCGCCCGGCTGGTGGCCGCAGCCGAGGCCGCCATCGCCCGCGCCAGCGTGGTGGTGCTGTCCGATTACGCGAAGGGCGTGCTCTCCGACACGGTGATCGCGGCCGCCATGGCGGCGGCCAAGGCGCGCAACGTGCCGGTGATCGTCGATCCCAAGCGCCGTACCTTCGAGGCCTATGCGGGCGCGAGCCTCGTCACCCCCAACCGCCGTGAGCTGGCGGAAGCCACCGGCCTGCCGGACGAGACCGACGCCGATGCCGCCCGCGCGGCGGAAGCGGCCGGCCGCCAGTTCGGCGGCGACGTGCTGGTGACGCGGGCCGAGAAGGGCATGACCCTCTGGCGCCAGAACGGCCGGGTGCTGCATGTGCCGGCCGAGGCCCGCGAGGTCTTCGACGTCTCCGGCGCGGGGGATACCGCGCTGGCGGCACTCGCCGTCTCGCTGGCCGGCGGGCAGAGCCTTGAGGTCAGCGTGGGCATCGCCAATGCGGCGGCGGCGCTGGCCGTGGCCAAGCTCGGCACGGCGGTGGTGACGCGGGCGGAACTGCGCACCGCGCTGGAGAAGACGGCGGTGGAGATCGAGCGGCCCGGCGCGCTGGTGTCGCTGGAGGACGCCTGCCGCATCGTCTCCGCCTGGAAGGCCAATGGCACGCGTGTGGTGTTCACCAACGGCTGTTTCGATCTGCTGCATCCCGGCCATGTGAGCCTGCTGGAGCAGGCGGCGAGCCATGGCGACCGGCTGGTAGTGGCGCTGAACAGCGATGCCTCGGTCAAGCGCCTGAAGGGCGAGACCCGCCCGCTGCAGGACGAGCAGGCGCGGGCGACCGTCATGGGCGCCCTGCGCTGCGTGGATTTGGTGGTGCTGTTCGAGGAAGACACGCCACTGGAGACCATCAAGGCCCTGCTGCCAGACGTACTGGTGAAGGGCGCCGACTATGCCCCGAGCGCGGTGGTCGGCGCGAAGGAAGTGCAGGAGGCCGGCGGCGAACTGGTGCTGGTCGATCTGGTCGCCGGCAAGTCTACCTCCAGCCTCGTCGCCAAAGCGCGAACCTGAGGAAGCCCGTCTAACCTATTGAAAACGGCCCGGATGTCACCATCCGGGCCGTTTCAGTTTCAGTGGAGAGTCAGAAGCGTCTCAGGCCGCGCAATAGGCGATGACCTTGCGCATGAAGGCCTCGCAGACGTCGAGCTGGCTCTTTTCCAGATATTCGTCCGGCTGGTGCGCCTGCACGATGGAGCCGGGGCCGCAGACCACGGTGGGGATGCCGGCCATTTCCACGAACAGGCCCGCCTCGGTGCCATAGGCCACCTTGGCGTGGTCGTTGCGGCCGGCGAAATGCTTGGCCAGCACTGCCACCGGCGCGTCGGGCGGCGTGGAGAGGCCGGGGAAGGCGCTCTTCAGCTTGAATTCGATGCCCGTCTGCGGCGCCTTCGCCTTCATGCGCGGCTCCAGCGTCTCGCGGGCGTAGGCGATGACCTCGTCCGTCAGGGCTTCCACGTCGTCCTCGGGGAGGGCGCGGACTTCCCAGTCGATGGTGGCGAGTTCCGGCACGATGTTCAGAGCCGTGCCACCATGGAAGGTGCCCACATGGGCGGTGGAGTGCGGGATGTCGTAGAGGGCGTCGCGCTGGCCTTCCGCCGCCAGCCGGTCGCCGAGATCGGCCACCTTGGCGACGAGACGGCCACCGGCTTCCACGGCATTCACCAGTTCCGGCGCACGGGAAGAGTGGCCGCCCGCACCGGTGATGGTGGTGGCATAGCTCTTCTTGCCCTTGTGGCCGACCACCACCTGCATGCTGGTGGGCTCGCCGACGATGCAGGCTTCCGGCTTGTAGCCCTTCTCCACCATGTGATCGATGAGCGGACGCACGCCTACGCAGCCGATCTCCTCGTCATAGGAGATGGCGAAATGGATCGGCTTCTTGAGCGGCTGGGCCTTCATTTCGGCCACCATGCCGAGGCAGACGGCCACAAAACCCTTCATGTCGCAGGTGCCGCGCCCATAAAGCTTGCCGTCGCGCTCCACCACGGTGAAGGGATCGGAGGTCCACTCCTGTCCGTCCACCGGCACGGTGTCGGTGTGGCCGGAGAGCACGATGCCGGGCACGTCGCGCGGCCCGATGGTGGTGATGAGGCTGGCCTTCTTCTGCTCCGTGTCTTCCACGCGCTCGAAGAAGATGCCCTCTGCGGTCAGGAATTCCTCGATGGCCTCGATCAGCGGCAGGTTGGAATTGCGGCTCGTGGTGTCGAAGGAAATGAGCCGCGACAGCCAGTCGAGGGTCTGGGGATTGGGCATCGCGCGGAACTCCGGAAGCTCTTTTTTCGTCGGGCGACGGGAAAAACGACTCCAGCGTATCCCTGCCGCATTGCACACATATACCCCCTTTTGCTGCTGGTGCAGCCTGCGCACGCAGGGCTTGCAGTGGATTTTGGGGGCGGGCAGCCCCTGCCGCTGCGGACCCGCGTTGCCCGGAGCGAAGCTCTGCCATAAGAGCAACGCACGCAGCCGGGCGGGCGGAGACGGAGTTGCGTATGTCGGAAGTCACCTTGGTGCTGGGCGGCGCCCGTTCGGGCAAGAGCCGCCACGCCGAACAGATCGTGGAGCGGTTGGATAGTCCTTGGGCCTATCTCGCCACCGCGCAGGCGTTCGACGCCGAGATGGAGGCGCGTATCGCCCTCCACCGCGCCCGCCGCAGCGAGAGCTGGCGCACCTATGACGCCCCGCTGGATCTGGCTGGAACGCTGGATGCCTTGCCCCCGGACATGCCGGCGCTGGTGGACTGCCTCACGCTATGGCTGACCAACCATCTGCTGGCTGAGCACGATCTGGAGGCGGAAGCCGCGCGCCTGATCGCCGCCGTGCTGCGCCGGAGCGCGCCGGTGGTGCTGGTGGCCAACGAGGTGGGGCTCGGCATCGTGCCGGACAATGCGCTGGCCCGGCGCTTTCGCGATGCCGCGGGCCGGCTCAATCAGGATCTGGCAGCCAAGGCCGACCGGGTGGTGTTCCTGGTGGCGGGGCTGCCCATGGTTTTCAAAGACACTGTGGTGAAAGACCGATGATGAACGAACCCATCGATCCGCGCGATGCCGAACGGCACCGAGCCAAGATGGCCAAGCGCAAGGCCGTGCAGGACGCCGAGGTGGCCACCAAGACCACCGTGGAGAAGGGCCTGCTGATCGTCCACACCGGCCCCGGCAAGGGCAAGAGCACGGCTGCCTTCGGTCTCGCCCTGCGCATGCTGGGCTATGGGCGCAGCGTCGGCGTGGTGCAGTTCATCAAGGGCGCCTGGCACACGGGCGAGAAGGACGCCTTCTCGGCCTTCGGCGACCGGGTGAAGTGGCACACCATGGGCGAGGGCTTCACCTGGGAGACGCAGGATCTCGCCCGCGACAAGGCCGCCGCCCAGCGCGCCTTCGAAAAGGCCGTCGAGCTGATGGCCGACCCCACGCTGTCGCTGGTGGTGCTGGACGAGCTGAACATCGCTCTGCGCTACGACTATCTCGACCTCGCCGAGGTGATCGCGGCGCTGGCCGCCCGCCGGCCGGACCTGCACGTGGTCGTCACCGGCCGCAACGCCAAGCCGGACATGCTGGCTGCGGCCGATCTCGTGACCGAGATGCAACTGGTGAAGCACCATTTCGCTGCCGGCGTGAAGGCGCAGGTGGGCATCGAGTTCTGACGGCATCCGGCAGCGGGCAGGCGAGGGGCGGGCAATGGCGCGGGCATTGATGTTCCAGGGCACCGGCTCGGACGTGGGCAAGTCCCTGCTCGTGGCCGGCCTCGCCCGCGCGTTTGCCGACCGGGGCCTGAGGGTGCGCCCCTTCAAGCCGCAGAACATGTCCAACAATGCCGCCGTGACGGCGGATGGCGGCGAGATCGGCCGCGCGCAGGCGCTGCAGGCCCGCGCTGCGCGGGTGCCGCTCTCCGTGCACATGAACCCGGTGCTGCTGAAACCGCAGAGCGAGATCGGCGCGCAGGTGGTGGTGCAGGGCAGGGTGGTGGGCACCGCGAAGGCCAGCGCCTACCAGCAGATGAAGGCCGGGCTGATGCCCGCCGTGCTGGAGAGCTTCTCCCGCCTCAAGGCCGAGGCGGACCTTGTTCTGGTGGAAGGCGCGGGTTCGGCCTCCGAGGTGAACCTGCGGGCCAACGATATCGCCAACATGGGCTTTGCCCGCGCCGCCGACGTGCCCGTGGTGCTGATCGGCGACATCGACCGGGGTGGCGTCATCGCCAGCCTCGTCGGCACCAAGACCGTGGTGGAGGCGGCCGATGCGGCGCTGATCGCCGGCTTCATCGTCAACAAGTTCCGGGGCGATCCGGCCCTGTTCGGCACCGGCATGGAGCTGATCGCCCGCCATACCGGCTGGGCGCCGCTCGGTCTCGTGCCGCATTACGCGGGCGCGGCCCGCCTGCCGGCCGAGGATGCGCTGGGCGTCGCCGGGCCGCAGGCGCAGAAGCCCGAGGCCCGCATCCGCATCGCCGTGCCCATCCTGCCCCATGTCTCCAATTTCGATGATCTGGACCCGCTGGATGCGGAGCCCGCCATCGAGGTGCTGCGCATCCGGCCTCAGGATATTTTGCCGGCTCATACGGATCTGGTGCTGCTGATCGGCTCCAAGGCAACCATGGCCGATCTGGCGGCGCTGAAGGCTGGCGGGCTGCATCACGACATCCTCGCTTTCTCCCGCCGCGGCGGCCGGGTGCTGGGCCTGTGCGGCGGCTATCAGATGCTAGGCGAGGGGCTGGACGATCCGCAGGGGGCAGAGGGGCCTGCCGGCTCCATGGAGGGGCTGGGCCTGCTGAAGACGCGAACGATGATGACGGGAGACAAGCGCCTTGAGGCTGCGACCGGCACCTCGCATCTGGGCGCGCCCTTCGCGGGCTATGAGATGCATATCGGTGCCACCACCGGTCCCGACACCGCCCGGCCCTTCGCCATGCTGGACGGGGCAGGGGCGGACGGCGCCGTCTCCGCGAATGGGGCCGTCATGGGCACCTATGTGCACGGCCTGTTCAACGATGATCGTCAGCGCGCGGCACTGATGGCGCTGCTTGGCGCCGGGCCGTCGCAGGTCTCTTATGAAGAGCAGGTGGAGGCGACGCTGGATGGCCTTGCAGCCCACCTTTCCGCCCACATGGACCTCGACCGGCTGCTCACATTAGCCCGATGAGGATCGCGCCCAGCGTGATGAACGTCACCATGAGCATATCCGCCGCCAGATAGAGCCGCAGCGCCGCTCGGATATCGCGGGCGCCGATCTCCCGCCGGCCATTACCCATGAAGGCCGCATTGGCCACCACGCCGCCATAGGAGCGCGGCCCGGCAATGGAGATGCCGAGCGCCCCCGCCATGGCCGCCTCCGGCCAGCCGGCATTGGGCGAGCGGTGGTGCTTCGCATCCCGCCACATGGCCTCCCAAGCCGCCTTGGCCGAGCAGCCGGGCAGCATCCCTGCCGCCGCCACCACCAGCAGGCCGGAGAGGCGCGAGGCGGGCAGGTTGACCAGATCATCCAGCCGCGCCGCCGCCCAGCCGAAGGCCTCATAGCGCGGGTTGCGATGGCCGATCATGCTGTCGGCGGTGTTCAGCGCCTTGTAGCCCGCCCCGCCGGCAAGCCCGCCCACCAGCATCCAGAAGGTGGGGGCGACCACGCCGTCGGAAAAATTCTCGGCGAGGCTCTCGATAGCGCCACGGGTGACGCCGGAGACGTCAAGGCTCTGCGGATCGCGCCCGACGATGTGGGAGACGGCCTCCCGCCCGGCCACCAGACCGCCGGTCTCCAGTGCCCATGCCACCCGCGCCACATGCCAGTAGAGCGAGCGCTGGGCGAGCAGCGTGCTGCCGAGCACGCCAGCCAGCAGAAAGCCGAGCCCGCCGAGCCGCAGCACGTTCTCGATCAGCGCCGCCGGCACCATGGCGCAGGCCAGCAGCACGATGACCGTGAGCACGCCGTTGGCCTTGCGCCGGGCCGGGGCGAGGGACGGGCGGTTCAGTCGCGACTCGAGCGCCGAGATGAGCGCGCCGGCCCAGACCACCGGATGGCGGACAGCGCGATAGAGCGGCTTGGGATAGCCGATGGCGCCTTCCACAAGCAATGCGACGCAGGTGAGATCGAAAGCCATGCTCAGACGGGGCTGGAGTGAGGGGCAGGAACGCTGCGGCAGGCGAGGCGAGGGCGGGGCAGGGCACCGCCCTCCTCCCACCGCGCGTGCGCCGAACATGGCTGCCATGTAGCCGTGCGCGCCCGAAGTGTCTTCATTTTCTCATGACGAAGTGCGAGATAGCGCCAGTTTTGGAACGAGGCAGGATGTCGCCATGCGCGTCGCAATGATTGGCACGGGGTATGTGGGTCTGGTGTCGGGCGCCTGTTTCGCCGACTTCGGGCACCATGTCACCTGCGTGGACAAGGATGCGCAGAAGATCGAGCGGCTGGAGCGGGGCGAAATCCCCATCTTCGAGCCCGGCCTCGACGACATTGTGGCCCGCAACCGCGCCGCCGGTCGGCTCGATTTCGCCGTGGACCTGACGCAGGCGGTGCGCGAAGCCGATGCGGTCTTCATCGCGGTCGGCACGCCCTCCCGGCGCGGCGACGGCCATGCCGACCTGTCCTATGTCTACGCCGCCGCCCGCGAGATCGCGGAAGCTGCCGAGGGCTATACGGTGGTGGTGACCAAATCCACCGTGCCAGTGGGCACCGGCGACGAAGTGGAGCGGGTGATCCGCGAGACCCGGCCCGATGCCGATATTTCGGTTGTCTCGAACCCCGAATTCCTGCGCGAAGGCGCGGCCATCGAGGATTTCAAGCGCCCCGACCGCATCGTGGTGGGCACCGACGAGCCGCGCGCCCGCGAGGTGATGACGCAGCTCTACCGGCCGCTGGCGCTGAACAGCCTGCCGCTGTTGTTCACCGGCCGCCGCACCTCCGAGCTGATCAAGTACGCTGGCAACGCCTTCCTGGCGGTGAAGATCACCTTCATCAACGAGATCGCCGATCTGTGCGAGCAGGTGGGTGCCAACGTGCAGGAAGTGGCGCGGGGCATCGGCCTCGACAACCGCATCGGCGCGAAGTTCCTGCACGCCGGCCCCGGCTATGGCGGCTCCTGCTTCCCGAAGGACACGCTGGCCCTGACCCGCACCGCGCAGGAGGCCGGCACGCCGCTGCGCATCGTAGAGACGGTGGTGGGCGTCAATGACGTGCGCAAGCTCGCCATGGCCAAGAAGGTGATGAACGTTCTGGGCGGCGACGTGCGCGGCAAGACCGCCGCCGTGCTGGGCCTGACCTTCAAGCCCAACACCGACGACATGCGCGAGAGCCCGGCCCTCTCCATCATTCATGCCCTGATGGACAAGGGCATGAAGATCCGCGCCTATGATCCCGAAGGCATGGAAGAGGCGAAGAAGCTGCTGCCGGCCGGCGTCACCTACACCTCGGGTGCCTATGAGGCCGCCGAAGGTGCCGACTGCCTCGTCATCGTCACCGAATGGGATGCCTTCCGGGCGCTGGATTTCGAGCGTCTGCGCAAGATCATGGCCCAGACCGTGCTGGTGGACCTGCGCAACATCTATCGCCCCGACGAGATGCAGGCGCTCGGCTTCACCTATGAGAGCGTCGGACGCGGTTCGGATGCGGCAGAGGGCCTCGCCGCGCCCGCTGTCCACTGATTGCGGCCATCCTGCCGTCCAACTTGGCCTCTTTGGTCCGCGACGGGGCAGGGTAGGTTCTGCTAAGACCTCGCCCCTCGGGGCGAATGTCTTCCTTTACCGTCGGATGCCTCGCCGACTCTTGGGTGCAGTGGCACATGCGTTTTCTGGTGACAGGCACGGCGGGCTTCATCGGGTTCCACCTGGCGAAGCGTTTGCTGGGGGCAGGGCACGTGGTGGTGGGGTTGGATGGCCTGACCCCCTATTACGATGTCACCCTCAAGCAGGCCCGCCACGCGGAGCTGGCCAAGCACAACGGCTTCTCCGCCGTCATCGGCATGCTCGAGGACCAGAACGCGCTGGATGAGGCCGCCGCCCTCGCGCGGCCGGACGTCATCGTCCATCTCGCCGCGCAGGCGGGCGTGCGCTACAGCCTCGAAAACCCCAAGGCCTATGTGGACGCGAACCTGAACGGCTCGTGGAACGTGCTGGAACTGGCCAGGCGCCTTCAGCCCCGCCACCTGCTGCTGGCCTCCACCAGTTCGGTCTATGGCGCCAATGCCAAGGTCCCGTTCGCCGAGACCGACCGCGCCGACGAGCCGATGACGCTCTATGCCGCGACGAAAAAGTCCATGGAGGCCATGGCGCATTCCTATGCGCACCTCTATGGCGTGCCGACGACGGCGTTCCGCTTCTTCACCGTCTATGGCCCGTGGGGCCGTCCGGACATGGCGCTGTTCAAGTTCGTCGCGGCGATCCTCAAGGGCGAGCCCATCGACATCTATGGCGAAGGCCGCATGTCGCGCGACTTCACCTATGTGGACGATCTCGTGGAAGCCGTGGTGCGTCTGGCGGACCGGGCGCCGGAGATCGGCGTGCCGGCGGGGCAGGCGGGTCTGGACTCCCTGTCGCCCGTGGCGCCCTTCCGGGTGGTCAACATCGCCGCCGGCCAGCCGGTGGGCCTGATGGAGTATGTGGAGACCATCGAGCGCGCCGTGGGGCGCCCGGCCCTGCGCAACATGCTGCCCATGCAGCCCGGCGACGTGCCGCGCACCTATGCCTCCGCCGCGCTGCTGGAGGCGCTCACCGGCTATCGGCCCGACACGCCGGTGTCCGTGGGCGTGCCGGCTTTCGTGGACTGGTATCGCGCCTATTACGGCATTTGAGCGCCTTCGTCGTGCATCGGCACGGTGGAGCGGTGCTGTTTGCGCCTGAGAGCGATTTTTCGCTGCCGCCATTTCCGGCGGCCGGCTTGCTCAACCGCCGAGCCGAGCACAAGCAGAACAAGACGGCAGAGTTCGCTCCACATGGGGGCGGGCACCCATCCACGGCGTTTCCGCCCCATATCCATAATTCGCAGAAGATATATTATGGAACCTAAATATGCTCGGGACGGCACAGGCACTCAGGCGGTTGTCAGACGCGGAGAAGATTGACTCAAACCCCGGGGTAAAGTGACTCCGTTTGGCGAGAAGTCTGACTCCAGCACCCTCAGCCCTACCCTGCACGCCCTTGGACGGGCCTTTGCCAATGAGGCCGGAGGCAAACGGAAATGCGGCCTGAGACGCAAACGGCTGGCCCGATGCACGACGGGCGTCAGCGAAGAAGCTGAAAACGCGTTTTTCTCGATTGAAGCCCACCTGGCCATCGCCTCCATGCCTGAGCAGGCTCTGCGGTTTGCCGGGCGCCCAGCGGCGCCTTCCTTCAGGCGGCCCGCAGACACCAAAATTAACCACGTTCAGCCATGTCCGTCCGGTCACGCCTATATTCAGTTGACGACATCGGGCAGGGGCCATTAACGTCTAAAAATCCCATACATTGATGTCTTGCGGCGCTCATTGGAGCGCGAATCTATGTAGTTCGCAGTAGCGTGACGCGCTTGTTGCGCGGTTCTGGCGTACTCTGTTGCGAATAGGCGTCTCCCCTACTCTGCTCTGCATGCCACGCTCCGAATTTCGGCGGTCGCCGAGCATTCGGAGCGAATGAGTTCTTGCGCGAAGGATTCGAAATGCATATGAATCCTCCGCGGTCATTTTTCCGCACCTGACATACTCGAGCATTCGCATCAGCGCCTGGCGCAGATGACGGGCCGATTGTCCTCACTGGATGCCAACGCATCACGGTGTGTTCCGAATTTACCTGAGGGTTCCTGGCTCCTGCGGTCGTCGCGGGAGCGATGGGCAGCTTTTGCCTTGTGGAACCCTCTACGGACACACAGTGGAGGACGCCGTGCCGTATCGCGCTCGTTACGTTGCCCGACCCCAGCCTTCGCGTCCTCTGACGCCGAGGAGCTCGCCATCTATCCGTGGCGAGTTCAGCTCGGGCAAGCCCGGCATGGGATTCCGGCGTGTAGCCTATAGAGGGCTTCCTGCCCGCCACCTGATGGCGCTTCTCGAGGAGGACGACAATGTCGTCGCGTATCAGGAGGCTCCGGCGTCCTTTCGCTGGTCAGATGGCCGCAAGATCCGGACCTGCTACCCGACAGCAGCGGCGCGTCTCACCGACGGCAGACTGATCTGCCTGCTGCTGAACCGATCACAGCGCTCGTTTCCGGAATGTGATCCGGCCTACGCCCATTCTGTTCGGCAGGCGGCCGCCAAGGCTGGCTATGACGCCGTCGAGATCTGGACTGAGACCGAGATCAAGGCAGGCAATCGCTTGGCCAACGCTCTTCTCGTTGGGCACGCACGATGCGTGGACGCAGATCAGATGCATCTCCACGCCGTGCGGACGGCCATCGACAGGCTCGGAGGCAAGGCCTCCATACGTGATCTCCGCATCTCCTGCGGCCTCGGCAATCAGGCCTTTCGCGCGATCATCAAGCTGATCGCGATGCGCGAACTCAAGCCCATCAACGCGAATGACATCCTCGACGACTTTGCGGTCGTCCAGATCCCCCGTTCGTGACGCCACCCCCGCCATCCAGGATGGACAACGTGACCTTCTCGCAAATTCGATTGGGCAAAGGCGACGCCTTGGTCATCGACGACGTGCTTTACACCGTTCTATGCCGAGACCATCTCGGGATGACCTTGCAGAGCACGGGCGCGCGGCGGATCACGACAACCAAGACACATGAAGATCTGGGAACCCTGTATTTCGAGGGTAAGAACCGCCTGAGGATCATCCGTGGGGACATCGCCAGCCTGCCACCTGAGTTGCAGGAGAACATCGCGAAATCGCTCGACGCTTTCTCACCGCAGGATAGCAGGGAAGCCTTGAGGCGTCTGGAGTATTGCCGGGCAATGGAGCGCTTTCACGCCCGGGGCGTGGTGAGCAAAACCAAAGCCGGATACCGCCATATCGCCAAGCTTGTCGCCCGCCTGCGCCGCTCGCGCACCATTCGCGTGGATGGGGTTCGCCACGACAAGGTGCCGCTCGAATATGTCGGCTGGTCGACGCTGCGAGACTGGTACTGGCGGTACAGCCGGGGGAAATGCCCGCAGGTCCTGGTTCCCGAAAACGCGAAGAAGGGCAAGGCGCCGGAGTCCCTCGATCCCGAGGTCGAGATGGTGGTCGCCAAGTGGATCACCGAGCGATACCTGACGCTTGAAAGGCCCGACCTGACGGTCATCTACGATCTCATAGTCGGCGACCTCGAGGGAGGCAGCATCGGTCGGATCGATCCGCCATCCATTCCGTCGATCGACACCGTCCGCCGTTGGGTCCGTCGGAATGTCAGCGAGTACGAGGAGATCTATTACCGTAAGGGGCGGGAGGAGGCAGAGCGCAAATTCCGCCACATACGCAGGGCGCCGCAGTCCCAAATCCCCCTCGAGGTCGTCGAGATCGACCACACATGGGTGGATCTGCTCCTTGTCGATGACGATGGGGCGCCCCTCATAAATAAGCACGGGAAGGTGCAGAAGCGCGTCTTCCGCGTCTGGATCACCACGGCGATCTGCACCGCAACGCGCATGGTGCTAGGCTGGCACATTTCCCGGGACGCCCCTTCGTGGGTGTCGGTGATGTCATGCCTCAGGATGTCGATCCTGCCGAAAGACATGACGGAGTACGGCTGCGATACCCCTCACCCAGCCTTTGGCGTGCCTACACGCCTCCGACTGGACAACGGGATGGAGTTCCACAGCAACTCGCTGAAGGCCGCAGCGGCCGAACTCGGCATGGAATTATGCTGGCTCCCTCGCAAGAAGGCGAACCTGAAGGGCACGGTCGAACGCCTGATCGGAACCCTCAATCGGGATTTCCTAGCGTTCATGGGCGGGCGCACCTTCCGGGATAAACGGGAGAAGGGCGATTATCCGAGCGAAAAGCGCGCGGTGTACACCCTGGCCGAGATCCAGAGGCTGTTCGGCTACTGGGTTGGGGACATCCAGCACAACAGGCCCCGGAAGGGCATCGACGCCCGAACCCCTCTCCAGCGCTGGGAAGACCTCGCTGGTGCCGGAGTGAACCTCCCCCCCACGTCGGAACAGCTGCACGCGATCCTGGCGCTGACCGTCAATCGGACGGTGAACGGTGAGGGCGTGACGCTTCTCGGCCTCAAGTACCAGAGCCATGAGATGCAGGCGATGCATCGTCGGAAAGGCCACCTGGGCAAGAAGTACATGGTCAAGGTCGATCCGCTCGACATTGGGGCCATGCTGATCATGGACGAGGAGAAAGGTCGATGGCTGCCGGTCCCGGCCGTCAATCCCGAGTTGGCCGAAGGCATTTCGCTCATCGAATGGCGGGCAACCGTCGAGCTCGCCCGGAAACGGACGGCCGCCCGGAACCGTATTCCGCTTCAGACCTTGCGTCAGGCGCGACTAGCCCTTGCCGAGGAAGCGCGGCGGAAAGGCACGAAGCCGATCCGGATGAAGTCGGCCGACTTGCATTGGTTCGAGACCAATGTGGATGACCCCATGTGGGACCTGGCGGCAAACCCGGGCACGGGCACGGAAGAGCGCGAGCGCGACGAGCATCGCCGGCGCCGCGGGCGGAAGGGCAGGGAAGCCGATCCAGACGCCCTACACTCCCCGCGCCGCGTAGGCGCCCTCCCCGCCCCGGCACCTGCCATTCTGAGCCAATGCGACCTCCACGATCATGGCGAAGAGGTCGCGGGCGAGCTGATTGCGATCATCGACTAGGAGGCGACTGTGGAACTCGACATTGCGAAACTGCGGGATGCGCTGAAATCGACCGAGGCCCGCTCTCGTTTTGAGGGAGCCATTGCAGACGCGCTTCGACCCGATGAGGAAACTCGCTCCATCGCTGTGCTG
Organism: Azorhizobium oxalatiphilum; assembly: GCF_014635325.1. Classification (GTDB taxonomy): domain Bacteria; phylum Pseudomonadota; class Alphaproteobacteria; order Rhizobiales; family Xanthobacteraceae; genus Azorhizobium; species Azorhizobium oxalatiphilum. Next base: position 275,677 of record NZ_BMCT01000002.1, read on the forward strand.
AAGGAACGTATCGAACGCATACACGTGCCCGATGGCACGGCGAAGCGAGTTGGACAGACCTTCGACCGAATGGTCACGCGGGCCCTGAAAAAGACCGGGGAGGCGCAATGCAACGTCCTCGCCGCCCCGACTGGCGCAGGGAAATCCCACATGATGGACAGGCTTCCGAAGGACCCTCGGCTTGCGCCATCCCACGACATGTTCGGCCCCATCCAGCCACTCGTGTATGTCCGCGCTCCCTCCCCTTGCAATCTCCAGACCCTTGGACGCGTCCTCTACAAAAGGCTGACGGACGCAGAGATTGCGCCGTCGACGAAGGAAGGAGAGGTCTGGCAGCGCCTGCGCTACCAGATGTACGGGCAGCGGACGGTCATCGTGGCCATCGACGAGTTCCACAATGTCTTGGTGACCCCAAAAATGGAGGTCCGCCAGGCGGTCGTGAACACGATAAAATCCCTGCTTCAGCCGACGCCGGAATGCGGCATCCCACACCTGCTCAGGCCATATCCAATCCAAGTCGTTCTGGCAGGCGTCCCTCTCGTCCAGCAGGCCGTCAAGATCAACGGGGAACTCGATCGCAGAGCCAAGAAGATCACCATTCGCCAGCTGTCCTCAACGAAAGAGGGCCTTCGGGAAATGGGGGCGTTTCTCAAGGCCGTGGACAATGTCCTTGGATTCCCTCGTTCGTCCGACCTGGCTGAGCCTGAGATGGTCCGGCGCTTCATGGCCGCCACGGGTGGGTTCCAAGGGCGCGCCATGCATCTCGTGAAGGAAGCCGCCTTCGCAGCGTTGGACGATCGCGCTCCCAGGATCGATCGCGAGGATCATCTGGCTGTTGTGCTCGAAGAGATCACGACCGTTGACCCGGCCGGAAACCCCTTCCTGGTCGCGGATGCCAGCAAGGTCCGGGGCATCCGGGGTGAGGATTGGGGTGAGATCACCCGCCTGCGGGGGATTCGTGAAGGCACCTGCGATGAGTGACAGCTTCTTTGAGGGTATGCCGCTGCGACCACCCGTCGATCCCCAGGAATCCGCGCGCGATTATATGTTGCGCGCCTGTCTGCTGAACGGATGGACGTGGAAATCACCGCGAAAGTGGGCCGTGGGGTCGCCGATCGTCCGCGACGAGGAGTCCCTTCGGCGGATACTGGAGCCACTTGGGCCATCCGACGTCGACAGTCTCATCCGGGCGACGCCGATCCAGTCCGACCGCGCAGACCAACTATGTCAGCCCAACGCTGTGACGCTCCCTCCATGGTCGGTGTGGAGCCGACGATGGTGCCCCGCTTGCTGGCGTGCCGACCTCGCGGCTCCGACTGGCGGTCGCGCACCGCTTTGGAACCTCAAAAACCGCTTTTGGTGGAGCATCGATGCGATCCATACATGCCCATTCCACAACACGAAACTCAACTGCCGCTGCCCTCACTGCGCGGTCGTTGTTTCCTGGAAATGCCCGAGCATGATCACCTGCTCCGGCGGCCATGATCTCCTCGATGCTGAGCCTGAGCCGGTTTGCGAGCAGCATGTCCTCGCTGATCGCTATCTATTGGGTCGTCTGGGCGTAATCGAGCCGCTGGCGCTGCCGATCCTCGACGAGGTCAACTTCGAGGCCGCAGCTGTGACACTGAACAAGCTCGGTACCTCTGTCATCCTCGGGCCTACTTACCTTTATGGGGCCGGGGACCGCACTGCCGAGTGCATGTCCGAGGGAGTTCGGCTGCTGTCCGATTGGCCCAGGCGGTTCGAGAGCTACATCGCGGAGATCGTCGGAGCCGAGGATGCGAAGCACCGATGGGCGCGGGATGTCCTATGCAACGTCTTCCACTTCGTCCTCTCGGCACCAGACCGCGATCTCGGTGAAAAGATGGAGCGCGTCATGTTCCAGGAGATCTTCAGGCATCCCGTCAATGTCGAGCGGGCGTATGAGATTAAGTGGGATGGCGGTCGAACCCGCTAACATTAAACGTGCTGACTCTACGACAATTAGGTGAGACACTTTTTTGGCGCCCCACCCGATTAAGCCGTCCAACGAATTCAGGTCGTCGCTTTCGATGTCTGATTTCGCTCCGCATTTATGATCCTGAGCACGTATGAGGCAAGGGTACTCACTTTACCTTCGAATCCAAATTTAATTAGCTCTTTAGCGATGTCATTTGCGGAGCAACCGTTCGCTCTCATAGACTGAATCCCGTCAATGATTACAGGGTTCTTCATCCGCGTCGAAATTGACCCCTCTTTGAAACGGCGCACTTTCGTTGGAACAAATATTTTTGAGTGAACCCTGAAAAAGTCCGGGTTAAATTGCTTTACGTTAGCATTCTCGCTCGCGTTCGCATTATGGCTTGATGTATCAGACATACGAATTTCGTTCCTTGCATCTGCGTTTGCGACGAAGATTCGCCTCTCGCATATGAACAATTAATCAAGTTTACTGTCGGCGCAAGCGTCGATGAATAATACAGGGTGCGAAATTGGATTTAACGTCATGAGCCGATGTATCCTACTCCCGCCCACATGATGAATTCATGCTGTACAATCGCTCGTTCGAAACTCTTTCGGGGCAAAGCGCTGGCGCCAAGCGGAAGCATCCAAACGTTGCGCTCACTCTTCCTCAAGCAAGCCGCTGTCGATGTCGTCGATCATGGTGCTGGGAGCGTAACGCACCATGACGGGAGCGGGAATTTGGCAGGTCACACCGAACTGTTGGGTCTTCATGGCCGATGGGAAGACAATTGGATATCGGCAACCCGGCCATAGGACTTCTTCTTCATGCCAATTTCGCCCCAACCGCTATTCAACACTGAGTTTGTGTCCAAATTCGGCGTCGACCCAGGGCGCGAAAAGCCTCGAATCAATAATATTGAAAACACAGACGCTCGGATAGATGTGTATTTCAGGGACCTAAAGACAGAAATTATAAATCGAATAGAAAAATATCCTGTTGTTGCCGGATGTGTAGCATGGCTTACCGATTTTGATATCATTCGCGCAATGCGCGGAAAAAATGTTTCCATCATTATGCAAAAAGAAGATATGTTTCGCCCCGACATTGGTGGTGACTCGACCGGATTTAAAAAGAGATTGAGGAGGGCTTACAGCGAGGTTGGTGCTGGATTTTCGTATGCGCTGCTTCCGGAGACTTCAACACTTGGCTCTTTGTGGAAAGGATACGGGCATCATTCGGGATTTTACTCGGATCACGATTGTCGTGTCGATGATGATCGCTTCGATCCGTTTCGATGTGTAGGAAATTACAATAGAGACAAGTCGCCAGCCTTCGCGCGTATGCACAATAAATTTCTCGTCTTCTGCGAAGAAGAAATGGACTGTGACTACAAACCAGTTGAGGTGTGGACTGGAAGCTATAACATGAGTAAATCCGCATCTCTCAGCTTCGAGAATGGCTTATCTATAAGATCGACCGCTATAGCATCCGCATATCTCCACGAGTATGCGGACATAGCAGCGTTGTCCGAGCCATTGGATTGGAAGTACGAGTGGGTTGCGCCTGAATTTGGAATTGGCGTCAGCTGACTTCAAGCTATTTGGGCTTTTTGCGCGCCACCGATCGCAGAGTCAGCCTTTTCGCTCAATCCCCATGCAGAGAGTCAGGCTTCTCCGCCATTCGAGTCAGATATCAGGGGTGGGAAAAGTCCGATTTCAAGGGAAATCGAGTCAGGGTTCTCTGCTGCTCGACAGCGGTATCCAGAGACGGCGCCTCCCGTTGCTTTCCAACGCCGACATGGTCCGGCTTGTGGCCTGCCCGTTCGCCGCGCTAAGGCCGATGATCGAGATCGAGCCCGGACCGGAACCATGACCAAGCCAGCCTATGATCTCGTGATCTTCGATTTCGACGGGACACTGGCGGATACCTTCCCGTGGTTCTGCTCGGTCCTCAACGATACCGCGCGCCAGTTCGATTTCCGGCAGGTCGCCGCCGATGAAGTCGATGACCTCCGGCAATTGGGTGCACGGGAGATCATGGCGCGCCTTGGCGTTCCCGTATGGAAGGTTCCGGCCATAGCCCTCCACATGCGCAGACTGGCGGCCGCCAGCAGCCATGCCTTGTTTCCGGACGTCGAGGACACGCTGCAGAGCCTGCGGATGCACGGCACCCGATTGGCCGTCGTCAGCTCCAATTCCGAGGACACCGTGCGACGGACGCTGGGCTCAGCAGGCAGCCATATCGACGCCTTCTCATGTGGCGCGTCCCTGTGGGGCAAGGCTGCGAAGTTGCGCGCCATGGCAAGACAGCTTGCGCCGGCCACGGCCCGCACGATCGCCATTGGTGATGAGGTGCGGGACATTGAAGCGGCACGGACTGCCGGTATTGCGTCAGGCGCCGTGTCGTTCGGCTACAATGCGCCGGCAGCGCTCCTGGCGCTGAATCCGGACAGGATCTTCATCGATTTCCGGGACATCCAGGAGCAGCTTCTGGGCCTGAGCGGAAGCTAGCCGCGCGACCCAATACAGGGCAGGGCTCGGCGCCTCCCCGCCCCTGCCCGCAGCCATCGCCGCCTTCATCACGTCCGCGCATTGCATCGCTGCAAAAATGTATAAAAAGCAATGCGATGCGCAAAGATTTAAAGGCGCCGACGAAGGCGCTTCATGCCTCGAAAGTCATACCGTCATAGGCCGGCACGATCCCGTCGGGCAGACGCTCCGCCAGCGTTCGGTAATCCAGATCGGTGTGCAGGTTGGTGAGGATGGCGCGGGCAGGGCGCAGGCGGTCGATATGGTCCAGCGCCTCTGACAGACTGAAATGACTTGGGTGCGGCGTCTCACGCAAAGCATCAAGAATCCAGACATCCAGATTCTCGATATGTGGCAATGAGTTGTCCGGAAATCCGTTCACATCGCTGGAATAAGCGACATTGCCGAATCTGAAGCCGAAGGCATCGATGTCGCCATGGTGCTGGCGGAAGGGCAGAGCGGTGATGTCGCCCCCTGCCCCGCTGATCGTGATCTCCCGGCCCTCATGGTACCGATGCTCGGTCAGGATCGGCGGGTAATTGCTGCCCGGCGGGGTCACGAAGCAATAGCCGAAACGCCGGTGCATGATCGCCGACGTCTCCTCGTCCATATAGGTGTCCATCCGCCGCCGGTTATGGATCACCAACGGGCGTACGTCGTCGATGCCATGGGTGTGGTCAGCATGCTCGTGGCTGATCAGCAGGGCATCGAGATTGGTGATGCCGGCGTCCAGCAACTGTTCGCGCAGGTCCGGCGAGGCATCCACCAGAACGGTGGTGGTGCCATTCGGTCCGAAACGACGGACCAGCAGGGAGCAGCGACGGCGGCGGTTGCGCGGTTCATTGGGATCGCAGGCACCCCAGCCCTGCCCCACGCGCGGCACCCCGCCCGAGGAGCCACAGCCCAGAATGGTGAATGTCAGGGTCATGGAATGTCCTGGCTGGACCGCCAACCCGCGGCATAGCGAGGCTTACGCGCCTGCCTGAGATTCTCCAAGCCTCCCCGGCGCGGCTTTGGGGCCCGCTGCACCGTCCCTCGGCCCATTCATGAAACGTGGCTGTAGCACGCAACCGCGCAGGCGCTCCCGGCGTTGTGCTCGCAATGGCGTGGCGTCCGCAATCCCTGCGAGCCGTCAGGCGCAGGATGTGACGGGGAGACGCCGGCCATGCCGCCACGGGACACCTCCATTCTCAGTGAGCCGGCACCCGCCCGCATGGCGCGTCCGCCCTCGCGGGATGGCTATGTGACGACCCTCATCGGCGCGCTGGCCATCATCACCGTGCTCTATGTGGGCCGTGACGTCTTCGTTCCAGTGGCGCTGGCCATTCTGCTCAGCTTCGTCCTGGCCCCCATACTGGTCATCCTGCGCCGGCTAAAAATGCCGAAGACCCTTTCCGTCATGGCGGCGGTCGTCGTGACCTTTCTGGCGCTGCTCGCCATCGGGGCGGTGGTGGCGAGTCAGGTCGGGCAACTGGCCAGCGACTTGCCGCAATATCAATGGAACCTGCAGGAGAAGATCCGCTCCCTGAAGGGCGCCACGGCGGGCTCTGGCACCATGGAGCGGGTGGCCGGCATGCTGCAGGATCTGTCTACCGAGCTGAACCGCCCACAGCCGCAGCCGCGTTCCCCCGGTGAGAGCTCGGAGCGTACGCCGCTGCCGGTGGAGATACACCAGCCCGCGCCCGGGACGCTGGGCATGCTGAGCTCCGTGCTCCAGCCGCTGATCCATCCGCTGGCCACCACCGGCATCATCTTCATCTTCCTCATCTTCATCCTGCTACAGCGGGAGGACCTTCGAAACCGCTTCATCCGCCTCGCCGGCGCCCATGACATCCAGCGCACCACGGCGGCGCTGGATGATGCCGGCGCCCGGTTGTCGCGCTTCTTCCTCGCGCAGGTGGTGCTGAATGCCGGCTTCGGCGCGGTGATCGGCATCGGCCTGACGCTCATCGGCGTGCCAAGTGCCATTCTGTGGGGCTTGCTGGCGGCGGTGCTGCGCTTCGTGCCCTATGTGGGCGCGATCATCGCAGCGGTGCTGCCGTCCGCATTGGCGCTGGCGGTGGATCCGGGCTGGACCATGGTGCTCGCCACCGTGGCGCTGTTCGTGGTGATCGAACCTATCGTCGGCCACATCATCGAGCCGCTGGTCTACGGCCGCAGCACTGGCCTCTCACCGGTGGCGGTGATCGCCTCGGCGACCTTCTGGACCTGGCTCTGGGGGCCGATCGGGCTCGTTCTGGCGACCCCGCTCACGCTCTGCCTCGTGGTGCTCGGCCGTCACGTGGAGCAACTGGAATTCCTGGACGTGATGCTGGGCGATCGTCCGCCGCTCAGCGCGCCCGAGCTGTTCTACCAGCGCATGCTGGCGGGCGATCCTGTCGAGGCCACCTCCACCGCCGAGGACTATCTCAAGGACCAGCCGCTGGCCTCCTATGTGGACGAGGTAGCGCTGCCGGCGCTGCGGCTTGCCCAGCACGACCATGCGCGGGGCGCTTTGGGCGAGGAACGAATCGAGCGCATCCGGGCCAGCGTCGGCGAGCTGATCTACAACCTCGGACCGGGAGACGAGGAACCGCTGGCGGTGCAGCGCGGGGAGGGCGGCGCCCTGCCCGGCTGGATCGACCGTTCTCCCCTGCCCTCGGCCTGGACAGGCGATCACCCGGTGCTGTGCATCGGCTCGCGCACGGGCCTCGATGAGGCGGCAGCCATGCTGATGGCGCTCGTCTTCACCGCTCACGGCCTGCCGGCGCGGGTGGAAGGCCCGGCGGCTTTGCAGCGCGGACATCTCGCCAAGCTCGATGCGAACGCGGCGGCGCTGGTGATGGTGTCCTCGCTCGACAGCGGCGGCATGGCGCAGTTGCGCTATGCGGTGCGCCGCCTGCGGCGTCATCTGCCGGATGTGGCTGTGCTGCTCGGGGCCTGGGGCGCGCATGGGGATCGCAATGCCCGGAGCGCGCTGGAGGAGATCGACGATCCCTCCGTCACCACCGCCGCCGATGCGGTGGCGGCTGCGGCGCGCCTTGCCCATGGGGCACAGGAGGCTGGGCGCACCCACGGGACCGCCGGGCCGTCCCTGCGACTGCCTGCGGAGCAATAGCGTCCCCGCCTTCCCTGCTGGTCAAACGCAAACAGGCGGCCCGAAGGCCGCCTGTCGCAAACGCCGTAACGGCGAAACCCGTGTGGGGCGCCGATCAGTAGGTGGCGCGGCCGCCGGAGACGTCGAACACGCCGCCGGTGGTGAAGGAGCATTCCTCCGAGGCCAGCCAGCAGATGAGAGCCGCCACTTCGTCGATCTGGCCGAAGCGCCCCATGGGGATCTTCGACAGCATGAAGTCGATGTGGGCCTGCGTCATCTGGTCGAAGATCGCCGTGCGCACGGCCGCCGGGGTGACGGCGTTCACGGTGATCTTGTTCTTCGCCAGTTCCTTGCCCAGCGACTTGGTCAGGCCGATCACGCCGGCCTTCGAGGCGCTGTACGCCGGGGCGTTGGGATTGCCCTCCTTGCCGGCGATGGAGGCGATGTTGACGATGCGCCCGTAGTCCTTCTCCAGCATGTAAGGCACCACGGCCTTGTCGCAGTAGAAGACGCCGTTCAGGTTGACGTCGATGACCTTCTTCCAGTCCTCGACCGGGTAGGTCCAGGTGGTGGTGTTCGGGCCGGTGATGCCGGCGCTCGCCACCAGGATGTCGATCTGGCCGAAGGTGTCGACAACCTTCTTGGCGGCAGCTTCCACTGCCGGCCAGTCGGACACGTCGAGGGCGATGCCGATGGCCGAGGCGCCGATATCGGCAGCGGCCTTGGCGGTGGCGGCGGGATCGCGATCCCAGATCGCCACCTTGCCACCCTCGGCGACGATGCGCTGGGCAACGGAGAGACCGATGCCGGCGGCACCGCCGGTCACGACCGCGACGCGGCCGGAAAAGCGCGTGGTATCAGCCATCACTTCTTCTCCCACGCAATGCAGGTCTGCTTCTGCACACCCAGCTTGTCGATGCCGAGCGCCATGGTGTCGCCGGCCTTCAGGTAGACGGGGGTCGGCTTCATGCCCATGCCGACGCCGGGAGGCGTGCCGGTGGTGATGATGTCGCCCGGCAGCAGGGTCATGAACTCGGACAGGTAGGAAACGATGGTCTTCACATCGAAGATCATGGTGTCCGTATTGCCGTTCTGGACGCGCTTGCCGTTCACCTCGAGCCACATGCCGAGCTTCTGCACGTCGCCCACTTCATCCTTGGTGACGAGCCACGGGCCGATGGGGCCGAAGGTGTCGCAGCCCTTGCCCTTGTCCCAGGTACCGCCGCGCTCGGTCTGGAATTCGCGCTCGGACACATCGTTGATGAGGACGTAGCCGGCCACGTAATCGAGAGCTTCGTCCTTCTCCACGTAGGTGGCGCGCTTGCCGATGACGATGCCGAGCTCGACTTCCCAGTCGGTCTTCTTCGATCCGCGCGGGATCATCACGTCGTCGTTCGGCCCCTGGATGCAGGAGGTGGCCTTGGTGAACACCACCGGCTCGGTGGGGATCGGCATGCCGGACTCTTCGGCATGGTCGGTGAAGTTCAGGCCGATGGCGATGAACTTGCCCACGTTGGCGACGGGCGCGCCGTAGCGCGGCGACCCTTCGACCACCGGGAGCGAGGACACGTCGAGGGCCTTCAGCTTGGCGAGGCCCTCGGGGGTGATGGCGGCGCCGTCGAGGTCCGACACCACGCCGGAGAGGTCGCGGATCTTGCCGGCATCGTCGAGGAGGCCGGGCTTTTCCTGGCCCGCGGGGCCGTAACGCAGAAGCTTCATGGGATCATTTCCTGCTGAGAGACGAAGCCGGCCAGATCAAAGGCACTGACGGACCCGTCTCTTTTCAAGAATCGGGCGACGTGTCGAGCAACCGGAAGCAGAAGCTGCTTCCGGCCGGTCGGTTCGCGCTCAGTGGGTGTAGGGACGCGAGAGCTTGCACTCGGGGTTCAGGCGCACGCCGAAGCCGGGCTTGTCGTCCAGCTTGAGACGGCCGTTGACCGGCACAGGCTCATCCAGCAGCAGCGGGGTGAACATGGGCACCACCTGATCCGGCACCGGATGCATCATCAGGAACTCGGCGAACGGGCTGTTATGCCGGGTGATGACGAAGTGGTAGCTGTAGACGGACGAACCGTGCGGGACCACGAGCACGCCGGCCGCATCCGCGAGCGCCGTGATCTTGATCAGTTCGGTGATGCCGCCGCACCAGCCCACGTCCGGCTGGATGATGTCGCAGCATTCCATGTCGAGCAGCATCTTGAAGCCCCAGCGGGTGGCTTCGTGCTCGCCGGTGGTGATGAGGTGGCCCTTCGGCGCGTTCTTCTTGAGCTGCGCATAGCCCCAGTAGTCGTCCGGAGGCAGGGCTTCCTCGGTCCACTTCAGGCCCATCTCGTTCCAGGCGATGTTGGAGAAGCGCGTGGCGTATTCCACGTCCAGCGCCATCCAGCAGTCCTGCATCAGCCAGAAGTCCTTGCCGACCTTGTTCCGCATGTCGTTGAGGATATCGAGGTTCTTGCGCAGACCCTCCTCCCCTTCGGCCGGACCATGGTGCAGGGCCATCTTGCCGCCGATGAAGCCCATCTCCTTGGCGAGATCGGGCCGCGCGCCGGTGGCGTAGAACTGCAGTTCGTCGCGCACCGCGCCGCCGAGCAGGTTGTACACCGGCTCCTTGCGCCACTTGGCGAGCAGATCCCACAGCGCCAGATCGACGCCGGAGATGGTGTTCACCACCAGGCCCTTGCGCCCGTAATAGAGCGTGGAGCGGTACATCTGATCCCACATCAGCTCGATGTCGGTGATCTTGGCGCCCTCGATGAAGCGGGCGAGATGCTTCTCCACGATCCAGGCGGCGGGCTCGCCGCCGGTGGTCACAGCGAAACCGACCGTGCCGTCCGAGGCCTCGACCTCGACCACCAGCGTGCCGAGCACGTTGATGCCGAAGGTGCGGCGGCTCTGCCGGTAGTTCGGGTACTTGGACATGGGGGTCGCGATGTGATCGTCGATCCAGTGGCTACCCTGCTGGTCGTGATAATCGCCACCGCCGCCACGCACCACGAAGGCGCGGACTTCACGGATTGTTGGCACGGACATCAGCGGTCTCCTCGAGCGGTTGCAGCCTTGGTGGCTGCGGACTTGCTGGCGCCCCCCAGCAGAAGGATGGCAACGACACCGATCATGGTCGTGCAAGCGAGGACATAGAGGCCAGCGGGAGCGCCGAAGCTCGCATCAGCCCAGTTCTTGACGTTCGGGGCAAAGAAGCCGCCGAGCGCGCCCATGGCGTTGATCAGCGCGATACCGGCCGCAGCGGCCACGCCGCCCAGATACTGGGTCGGGAAGGTCCAGAACAGCGGCTGCACAGCGATGAAGCCGGCGGCAGCGAAGCACAGCGCCACGAGGGCGATGGCCGGGGAAGCGCCCGCCGAGACCGCGATGCCGGCGCCGGACACGAACAGCGTGATGGCGGCGAGGATGCGGTGCTGACGCATCTGGTCCGCGAGACGCGGGATGAAGAAGGTCGCGAACATGGCGCAAACCCACGGGATCGCCGTCACAAGGCCGACCTTGAAACCAACCTTGGTGCCGAGCAGAGCAGCGACCTGGGTGGGCAGGTAGAACACCACGCCGTACACGCTCATCTGGATCAGGAAGTAGATCAGCACGAAGTGCAGGATACGCGGATTGGTGAAGGCCGTCTTCAGGCCGGCATGGCCATGGCTTTCCTTCACGCTGTCCTCAGCGGCGATGGCAGCCACCAGCGCCTTGCGCTCGTCGGCGGGCATCCACTTGGCGTCGGCGGGCTTGTCGTCGAGATACCAGAAGGCCCAGACGCCGACGGCGCTCGCCAGCAGACCCTCAATCATGAACATCCACTGCCAGCCTTCGAGGCCATGGAAGCCGTGCAGCTCCAGCAGGTAGCCCGAAAGCGGGGCGCCGATGATGAAGGACAGCGGGGCGCCGAAGTAGAACATGCCGAGGATCTGGCCGCGCTTGGCCTGCGGGAACCAGTAGGTGACGTAGAGGATCACACCGGGGAAGAAGCCCGCTTCCGCCGCGCCGAGCAGAAGGCGCAGGGCATAGAAGGAGTATTCGCCCTGGGTGAACATCATGGCGGCGGACACGAGGCCCCACGTCACCATGATGCGGCACATCCAGATCTTGGCACCGACGCGGTGCATGATCAGGTTGCTGGGAATTTCGAAGGCGGCATAGGTCAGGAAGAAGAGACCGGCGCCGAGTGCATAAGCGGCATTGGAAATGCCAGCGGACGCCTGAAAGGCATCTTTTGCAAAGCCGATGTTGGCGCGGTCCAGGAAGGACAGCACGTACATCAGGAGCAGGAACGGGACGAGACGGCGCATGGCGCGCGCGGTCGCCCTCTCAAGGGTCGGATTGTCCACCATGGCGTTTCCTCAGGTGCTGAGCAGTTGCTGCGGTCGAGTACCATATTGTGGTACTTCATCTTATTATGTAGGATAGCTTGATATGGGAGGTGCCGGAGGGTGTCAACGACGATGTCGAAGCTTCCAAGAACTCCAAATGCGCCGGGAACCGAGGCCGCGCCGGATGATGCCGTGACGCCGCCGGCCGGCAGCCAGGCCGTGATGCGGGCCCTCGATGTGATCGAGGCCGCATCCGAGGAACCGATAGATCTCAACCACTTGTCGGCCGCTGTCGGGCTGACGCGCAGCACCACCCATCGCCTCGCCAGCGGGTTGGCGGCGCGCGGCTATCTGCGGTTCGCGCCCGGCGAGGGCTATTCGCTCGGCCCAAAGATGCTGGAGCTTGGCGCACGGGCGCGCACGCAACGCCCCCTCACCCGTATCGCCCGCCCTCACCTCGATCTGCTGGCGGCGGAAACCGAGGACACGGTGCATCTGGGCGTGCTGGAGGGCGACTGGGCCCTGTATCTGGACAAGATTCCGGGCCGGCGCCGCTTCGAGATTTCCTCCCGCGTCGGTGAACGGCACCCGGTCTGGTCCACCGGCCTCGGCAAGGCGCTGATTCTGGGCGCGGATCAGGATCTCTGGGAGCGCTTTTTCGAAATCGGCGCAGCAGCTAACCCCAAGAGTGCGGATCTGCGCGAGATCTGGCTCGGTCGCATGCGCAATTATGCCGAGTGGGGCTACGCGTTCGACCTGGAAGAGAACGAGCCGCGCGTGCGCTGTGTGGCGGCCCCCATCCGCGATGCCGCCGGCCAGACAGTCGGTGCCATCAGCCTTTCGAGTGCCTCCCATTATATGGACGATGCCCGCATGAAGGCACTGTCCGTCACCGTGACCGGCACGGCGGATCGCATCAGCGGGGAATTGGGCTGGCGGCCAGGCGCAGGGCGAAGATAGGGCATCTTCGCGCCCCGCCCCTGCGGAGCCTGCGAGACAGAAAAGAAAAGGCCGGAACGCGTTTTGCGTTCCGGCCTTTTCTAACAGAGCAGCGATCCGAGCGAGACGCTCAAATCATTGACGTGTGTTGGTCGGGCAGGCGGGATTCGAACCCACGACCCCTAGTCCCCCAGACTAGTGCGCTAACCGGGCTGCGCTACTGCCCGTCAAGCACCGCTCTGAATCAGAAGCGACGAACATCGTCGGCGCCCCTGACTTGGCGCGGAGAGTTAGACCATCGCACCCTACTCGACAAGAGCGAATATCCCGGTTGTCCCCGGCAAAGGCGTGCCCTCCCCCTCGCCTTCCCTATGGGCGACTTGACGCACCCTGCTGCCATGCCATCGTCGCCAATTGGGCATGAGGAGCGGACGCGTGACTTTTCCGGTGACTCTGCTGGACCTTGCGGGCTGCATCGCCCTGCTGCTGTGGGGCACCCACATGGTGCAGAACGGCGTCCAGAGCGCGTTCGGACCGCGTCTGCGCAGCTTTCTGGCCGGTGCACTGAAGACCCGCGCCCGCGCCTTCCTCGCCGGCCTCGGCGTCACTGCCGTGCTTCAGAGCAGCACGGCCACCGGCCTCATGGTGGCGGGATTCGCTGCCACCGGGCTGGTGGACCTTGTTCCGGCGCTGGCGGTGATGCTGGGCGCGAACGTCGGCACCACGCTGGTGGTGCAGGTGCTGTCTTTCGACATCTCACCTCTATCCCCTGCCCTCATTCTTATCGGCGTCATCATGTATCGCCGGGCCAACGGGCAGGCGCCGCGCGACATCGGCAAGGTGGCCATCGGCCTCGGATTGATGCTGCTCTCCCTGCATCAGCTCATCGCCCTCATCACGCCCTATGAGGATGCGCCGAGCCTGCGGATGCTGATGGGGGCCGTTTCCACCCAGCCGGTGGTGGCGGTGGCCGTGGCGGCGGTGCTGACATGGGTCGCACATTCCAGTGTCGCCGTGGTGCTGCTGGCCATGTCGCTGGGCGCCAAGGGCGTGGTGGCGCCGGAAGCGGCGCTCGCTCTGGTGATCGGCGCCAATCTCGGCAGTGCGCTCAATCCCCTGCTGGAGGCCAGCTCCGCCAGCGATCCGGCCTCGCGCCGGGTGCCGTTCGGCAATCTGCTCAACCGTCTGGTCGGCACAGTGGTGGCGCTGGCGCTGCTCGACCCCATCTCGCGTTTTCTGATCGGGGTCGAGCCGGCGACCGCCCGCGCGGTGGCGGACTTCCACACCCTGTTCAACCTGATTCTCGCCGTCGCCTTTCTGCCGTTCCTGAACCCGTTCGCAACCCTCCTGCGCAAGCTGTTTCCGGTGAAGGTGGCGGAGAGCGATCCGGCGCGCCCGCTCTATCTCGATCCCGCGGCGCTGGAGACGCCGGTGGTGGCGCTGGGCAATGCGGCGCGCGAGGCGCTGCGGCTCGCCGACATATTGGAAACCATGCTCGCCTGCACCCGCGATGCGCTGGAGAAGGACGCCCGCCCGCGTATTCCCGAGGCCCAGCGGCTGGATGATGTGCTGGATCGGCTGAACTCGTCCATCCAGGCCTATCTCATGCGGCTGGACAGCGAAGCTCTGAGCGCGGAGGACCATCGCCGCCTCGACGAGATCCTCGCCTTCTCCACCAATATGGAGCATGCGGGGGACGTGCTGGACAATTCACTTCTGCCGCTGGCCGCCAAGCGGCTGAAGCGGGGCCTTGCCTTCTCACCTGAGGGGCAAAGCGAGATCGCCGCCATGGTGGAGCGCGTGATCGGCAATCTGCGCACTGCCGGCGCCCTGTTCATGACCAATGACGCCCGCACCGCCCGCCTGCTGGCGGCGGAAAAGGCGGTGTTCCGCGATCTGGAGACCCGCGCCACCCAGAGCCATTTCGATCGCCTGCGGGCAGGCAAGATCGAAACCGCCGAGACCAGCGGCCTGCAACTCGATGTGGTGAGGGATCTGAAACGGGTGAATGCCCATCTCGTGGCCGGCACCGCCTATCCGGTGCTTCAGCGGGAAGGCGACCTGCTGCCAAGCAGAATTGCTTCGGAACTTGGATAATAAATGCTGCCGTAGCGTGAGGCTGTGGACGAATCCCACCCCCAGGCACCTCCGGAAGACTTGGCAGGCCATACGCCAGCCATTCCAGGGTGCGCAGCAATAATGGACTGAAAAAGAAGCGAAAAACTCCGAGACTGAGGCAAACTGCAGCTGCGCTGTTTGCCGAAATTCCGGTCAAGTGGGAAACGCGACTTTCCGGCCACACCCCTGTGGATAAATTGATCTGGCCGGTCCTGATGTACCTCTCAGGTTGTACGAACCATTGCCTCGCCCCCTGCGCGTGACATTCTTGCCTTATTGCACGGCCATTGGCGGCACTTCCATCAACAACAATGGAGGTTGCGGGAATGGAGATCCGAAAGGGGCTTCTGCTTGCATCGCTTGCACTGACGATTACGGCTTTTGGCCCGGCAGCATATGCCGGTGAAGTGAAACAGACCGGTATCGCCTCGTACTACTGGCAGGGCCGCGGCACAGCCAGTGGAGAGCGTTTCAATCCCAACGCCCTCACGGCAGCCCATCGCTCGCTTCCCTTCGGTACGAAGGTTCGCGTAACCAATCTCAAGAACGGACGCACCATCGTGGTCCGTATCAATGACCGGGGCCCGTTTGTCCGGGGCCGTGTCATCGACGTTTCCAAGGCCGCAGCAGGACAGCTCGGCTTCCACGGTGCCGGCCTGACCAAGGTGGCCCTGTCCGTGGTGAATGACACGGTGTCGTCGAACGAACCGTGAGACCCCAAGGGGTTCGCAAGCATTCGCTTTCTCACGCGCCCGACATCACAGCCGGGGCGAACGATCCCGCGCGCGGTTTCGTGCCTGAAACCTTGCGCAATGAATATCCCCCTGAACGCCGGCCGAGGCCGACGTCCAGGGGGCCGACAGGGGCAACTGTCGTTGCTTGCATCCATCCAACACGAGCACGGCGGGGAGGTTCCCCGCCAGACGGCAGTTTTTAGATTTTGGTAACGACTGGCGTCGACGCGCCGGACCGGCCTATTCGGAGCCGCTGCGAGGCTCGCTGCCGAGCGCGGTGATAATCCGCCGGCATTCCGACAGCTCGAACAGGGCCGCCTGCAGACGGCTCACATCATCCCGCGAGAGGATCGGTGCCGGGGGCTGCGGTGCCCCGGACAGACGCGGCTCCGAGCGCAGATGCGGCGGGAGATACTGCTCCGGCGGTCCCGGACGGTGCGGCTCGGGCGGGGTGTACTGCTGCCCGTCCCAGCTCTCCGCATCCTCAGGTTCCCATCCCGCGCCTGACCGCGCCTGAGGCTCCGGCCGTCGCTCATAGGACGGATGGCGGTCTTCACGCGGCCTCTGGCCATAAGCGGCATGGTCCGGTGCCCCGTGTGCAGGCGTGTACCGGCCATCATGGGGCGGCGCGGCGGGGCGCTGCTCCGGCCACCGGGGATCAGCAGCATAATGATCACGCCGATCCGCCCGCAGGCCGTGATCCGCCCCTGCGGGACGGGGCATCTCCTGAGCCGGATCATATTCTTCCAGCGGCCCCCGCAAGGGACCAAGGCGGCCATAGGCGGCCGGCGGCCCGTCGAAGAAGGGGTCGGCGGGCGGTGTCCTGTCGGCCCGTAGCGGCGTCGGGCCGCGATCCGGCGCGCGTCCGGGCTGGGGCGCGCGCAGATAGGGCTCATCTTCCGGCCAGTCGTCATGCACATCCGGGCCGGCACGTGCGGGAGCCCGAGGCGCGGCATACGATCCCGCGCGCGGATCGCGCATGCGGTCGTCACCGGCGACAGGACGGCCTCCGCGCCAGGTGTCGGGTTCGGGCGGGACGCCCATCTCGTCTTCCGCGTCCATATCCTCATCGGACAGGTCGGCCTCAAAGACGGGTTCGGGCCGCGCCGGCACCCGCGCCTCGTGGAGCGGCGGCGCCGGGGCAGCCGCCGGCGGCGGTTCTGCAGGCCGCTTGCGCGCCCGGGCCGGGATATATTCCTCCGGCGGTCCCCGCTCCTCCGCCACCGGCGGCTCAGGGGCAGGCGTGGCTTCCTTCAGGCGCCGGATACGGGCGTCCAGAGGCTCGGAAGCGTTCTCCTGCGCGTCTGGCTCCTCATCGTCGAAGAAGGGCAGCAGCGGGTCTTCCAGCTCCGGAGCGGCCGGCCGTTCGGGCACGCGCGAGGCCGGGCCACGGCTCGGCCGTTGCAGCGGCGCGGAAGCGGGGCGGCGGTTCGCGGCAGGTGCCAGCGAAGGCTCCGTCAGCGGCCGGGCGTGGAACTCCGGTTCATCGAACAGAGCCGCATCCCGTTCCCGCAGCACCGGTTCGTGGAAATCGGGCGCGTCGAAGCTCGGCTCGCTGCGGGCTGGGGCTGGCTGCACCGGCGGCTCGGCCTTCGGACGGCGCGGCGGAGCCTGCTCTTCCGTGCGCGGCGTGAAGCTGGCGAAATCGGGAAAGGGCAACGGCGGCTCGTCGGCGGGAGCGCCACGGCTCGGGTTGTCCGCGAGCTTGTCGGTGGCGCGCCGACGCGGCAACAGGCCGCCGAGCAGGCCACTGATGCCGCCGCCCTCCTCGCGCACACGGGGCGCAGTTGCCTCGACCGGAGCGGGAGCGGGCTCGCCGTCGTCATAGGCGACCGCCTGCACGTGGCGCACGCCCTGATCCTTGAGGATCTTCTGCACGCCCTTGATGGTGTAGCCGTCGCGATAGAGCAGATGACGGATGCCGCGCAGCAGCTCCACGTCGTCGGGGCGATAATAGCGTCGCCCGCCGGCCCGCTTTACGGGCCGGATCTGTGTAAACTTGGTTTCCCAGAAGCGCAGGACGTGCTGCGGCAGATCGAGTTCGTCTGCCACCTCGCTGATGGTGCGGAAGGCGTCGGGGGACTTATCGAGATTCCTCGCGTCAACCACGCCTCATGGCTCCTCACTCGCGTCCGGAAGCCTTTCCTGTGCGCCCGTTGATGCGATTCTTCAAGATGCTGGACGGCTTGAACACCATCACCCGGCGGGGCTCGATCGGCACTTCCTCGCCGGTCTTGGGATTGCGGCCGACGCGCTGGCCCTTGTTCCGCACCACGAACGAGCCGAAGGAGGACAGCTTGACGGTCTCCCCCTTCGCCAGGCAGTCGGCGATCTCGCTCAGCACCATCTCAACAAGCGCTGCGGATTCCGTGCGCGACAGGCCCACCTGCTGGTAGACAGCCTCGCACAGATCGGCACGCGTAACAGTCCGTCCAGTCATGTGTCTTCCCGGCCCCTCGAGGACACCTCTTTCGAGAAACCTAGCCATGCCCGCCGAGTGCGGTCAACGCTCTTAATGCGTTATTTACCAACGCAGAAGCGCCGAGCCCCAGGTGAAGCCGCCGCCCATGGCCTCCAGCAGGACAAGATCGCCGTCCTTGATGCGCCCGTCGCGCCGGGCGACGTCCAGCGCGAGCGGAATGGAAGCCGCCGACGTGTTGCCGTGACCTTGCACAGTGGTGACGACTTTTTCCGGCGCAATGCCCAGTTTCTGGGCACTCGCGTCGATGATACGGCGGTTGGCCTGATGCGGAACGAACCAGTCGATGGTTTCCGCCGACTGGCCGGTGGCCTTGAAGGCATCGATGATCACGTCGGTGATCATGCCGACCGCATGCTTGAAGACCTCGCGGCCCTCCATGCGCAGGTGGCCGACCGTGCCGGTGGTGGAGGGGCCGCCATCCACAAACAATTTGCTCCGGTGGCGTCCGTCCGAGCGCAGATGGGAGGTCAGAACGCCCCTGCCCTGCGCTTCGGCCTCGGGAACCGCCTCAAGGATCAGCGCGCCCGCCCCGTCGCCGAACAGCACGCAGGTGCCGCGATCTTCCCAGTCGAGGATGCGCGAAAAGGTCTCGGCGCCGATCACCAGCGCCCGCTTGAAGGCGCCCGTGCGCAGGTGCGCATCGGCCGTGGACACGGCGAAGACGAAGCCCGAGCAGACCGCCTGCAGGTCGAACGCCGCGCCGTGGGTGATGCCCAGCTCGCTCTGAACGCTCACCGCAGTCGCGGGAAAGGTCTGGTCAGGCGTGGAGGTGGCCAGCACGATGAGGTCGATGTCGCTCGGCTGAAGGCCGGCATCGGCCAGCGCAGCGCGCGCGGCCTTGAGCGCCAGATGCGAGGTGAATTCGCCCTCTGCGGCGATATGGCGCTCACTGATGCCGGTGCGCTGCACGATCCATTCGTCGGATGTGTCCACCAGTCGCGCAAGATCGGCGTTGGTGAGAACCTTCTCGGGAAGGTAGGAACCCACGCCACGAACCACAGAATGCAAGCCGGTCACGATTGTCCTTCCGCTTCCGCCGACTCCACGCCGCGTGACGCCGTCGCGGGTAGCCTGCTGACGATGCTCTTTTCGATGCGCTGCAGGAGATGGTGGCGCACCATGTCGTAGGCGAGATCGACGGCGTAGGCGAAGCCTTCCGCGTCGGTGCCGCCATGGCTCTTGATCACGATGCCGTTGAGGCCGAGGAACACGCCGCCATTGGAGCGGCGCGGATCCATCTTCTCCCGCAGCACGTTGAAGGCATCCCGCGCGAACAGATAGCCGATGCGGGCCCGCAGGCTCCGGCCCATGGCCGCGCGCAGATAGGAGGCGAGCTGCTTGGCGGTGCCTTCGGCGGTCTTCAGGGCGATGTTGCCGGTGAAGCCCTCCGTCACCACCACGTCCACCGTGCCGGCACCGATGTCGTTGCCTTCCACGAAGCCATGGTAATTGACGTCGGCCACGCCCTCCTCGCGCAGGATGCGGCCGGCTTCCTTCACCTCTTCGGCGCCCTTGATCTCTTCCGTGCCCACATTGAGCAGGCCGACGGTGGGGCTCTCGATGTCGAAGATGCTGCGCGCCATGGCGCTACCCATGATCGACATCTCGATCAGGCTGCGGGCGGTGGCGCCGATGGAGGCGCCGATGTCGAGCACGATGCTTTCGCCGCGCAGCGTCGGCCAGATGCCGGCGATGGCCGGCCGGTCGATGCCGGGCATGGTGCGCAGGTTGACCTTGGCCATGGCCATCAGCGCGCCGGTATTGCCCGCCGAAACCGCCGCATCCGCCTCGTGCTGCTTCACCGCGTCGATGGAGCGCCACATGGACGAACGGTAGCGGCCGCGCCGCAGCGCCTGACTCGGCTTGTCGTCCATGCCCACAACGATGTCCGTGTGGACGATGCGGGAGGCGGCTGCCAGCGCCGGATAGCGGGCGAGGATGGTCTTGATGCGCGGCTCGTCGCCGAACAGCACGAATTGGGCATCGGGATGCCGCACGCGAGCGATCTCCACCCCGGCAAGGATGGTTTCGGGACCGTGGTCCCCGCCCATGGCGTCAATTGCGATGCGAACGGGTGCGCTCATCGGCCCATCGTTCCCGGAATTCCCTCTGACTTGGTGCGCACGGCGCAAGCGCGCGGACAATAGCCGCTCGCCCGCGCATCGCAACTGCGCTGCATGTTCAAGGCTTGTTCTTCAACTGCGCCAAGGCGGCAAACGGCGACTCCTTGGCTTCCGGCTCGTCCCCAGTTGATTCCAGATGGGGCTCGAATACCTCTCCCGACTTGCGCGGATAGGCCTCAAGGCCGAGCGCGAGGAATTCAGTGACCAGAACGCCTAGGTCGATGGTTCCGTTCTCGATCAGGTCCGGCGGGTCGAAATCACCGTCCTCCGGCGCATCGGCCACCTCGCGGGCGATGATGGCGGCGGTGGCGAAGCGCACGTCCACATCTTCCGTCACATCCTCGTCGAAGGGTTCGAGGGACACGACGGAAATCTGCGTCACCCGCGCCTTCACGACGCCAGTCACCCGCGCCCCATCGGCGCGTTCCTGCCCGATATGCAGGCGCGCGCTCAGGGAGAGCACGGCGGGAATGTCGAGATGCTTCGCCACGGCGGCACAGACGGCGGCATCCGGCGTCAGGGTCAGATCGAGGCCCTGCGGCGGGATGTCCG
The DNA here is from genome assembly GCF_014635325.1 of Azorhizobium oxalatiphilum. Lineage (GTDB taxonomy): Bacteria > Pseudomonadota > Alphaproteobacteria > Rhizobiales > Xanthobacteraceae > Azorhizobium > Azorhizobium oxalatiphilum. The sequence continues at coordinate 296,493 of NZ_BMCT01000002.1, forward strand.
ACACGAGAAGTGTCTGGCTATAGGACAGTTCGGACACGGTCTCAGGTCTCCTCCGCCTGGGGAATCGGAAATGCCAGCTCGCCGCGCAGCAGCGTTTCCGCCGGCTGGTTCTCAAGGGCGGCGGCGGCGGCCAGTACGTAAGCGGCAAGGCCGGCGGCGGGAGCGGCTGAGCCGCCCGACGGCGTGCCGCCTTCATAACGTTCGAACAGGTTACGGGCCAAGGCCTGCGCCAGATGCGTCTCGCCCGCGCTGCCGCCTTCGGCAAGGGCGGCATCATAGGCCGCCGTGCGATCATAGAAGGCGCGGCCGATCTTCTTCATCTTCTTGGGCACGGACAGGTCGCCGATTCCCATCTCCCGCAGGGTACGATCGAGATCGGACAGGAACAGGTCGAAGACCTCCTGCGCCACGGTCCGCTCGGCTTCCCCGCCGCTGCCGAGGCGGCGGCATAGCAGGAAAGTGTGCAGCATCATCAGTTCGAGGCGGCCTTCCGTGGTGTCGGGCACGACAAAGTCGGTGTAGAACACCGGCTGCCGGGCCTGTGCCACGATGGCGCCATACAGGCGCTCAATGGTCGCCCGCGTCTCGGATCGGCGAAACAATCTCAGCATGGTGGTTTGAGGCTGTGCGCTGGCCCAATGCCCGACGCTAAATGTGAGGAGCGGCGTAGCGTGCGCGGCTCCCGCTGGCAAGGGCAGCATCCCGTCGCGGCATGGCCGAGGCGGTGCCGGGTCGGCTTCGTCGCATCGGTGGGTCGATGTGGTAGGACGTTCTTTAACGCGGAGCGCTAGGGTCCAGACCCAGCGATTCGCAGGTCATTGCAGGAATTTGAGGGGTACAGCGTGGCACCAGCGCGGTCTGAACAGAAGTCTGCCTCGTCCCATCCGGTGCGGCGGGTTCCATTGGCCGCCGTCATGGCTCTCGCCCTCGGGACGACCACCCTTGCAGGTTGCGGCGGCAACCCCGGCAATATGGGCATGCCGACCATCACCGGCACCGGCACCGCGGCGAGCGGCATCGTGCGCACCTACCAGCGCGGCTATGTGCTGAGCGAAGGCGCGCTCGAGCAGGTTCCGGTGGGCTCCAGCCGCGAGCAGGTGCTCCTCGTGCTGGGCACCCCTTCCACCGTGTCCACGGTGAGCGGCGACACCTTCTATTACATCTCCCAGACCGAGAAGCGGGTGGCCTTCCTGAAGCCGGAGATCACCGAGCAGAAGGTGCTGGCGGTCTATTTCGACAAGAACAAGCGCGTCACCCGCATTGCCAATTACGGCCTGCAGGACGGCAAGATCTTCGACTTCGTGTCGCAGAGCACGCCCACCAGCGGTCAGGAACTGAGCGTCATCCGCCAGCTCATCTCGGCCACCGACTTCTCCGCCGGCCCGATGATGTCGCCGGGGCAGTGATGCCGCGCTGGTGATCGGCTGCTCCCGGCGGGGGCGGCCAGCCACCCAAATAAAAACCCCGGAGCGGCTGCCGCTCCGGGGTTTTTATTTTGGTCGAGGCGGGCGGTCAGATGCCGGACAGGCAGGCGGAGAATGTCGCCGGGTCCACATTGCCGCCGGACAGGACGATGGCCACCGTCTTGTCCTTGGCCGGAATGCGCCCTTCCAGCAGGGCCGCCAGCGCCACCGCGCCGCCCGGCTCCACCACCAGTTTCAGCTCGAGAAAGGCATAGGCGACAGCCCGTGCCACTTCCTCATCGGTGGCGGAAACCGCGCCGCCGGTGAGCGTCTTGTTCACCGCGAAGGTGATCTCGCCGGGCGTCGCCGCCAGCAAGGCGTCGCAGAAGGAGCCGGACGGAGCGGGATTGCGCTCGCGGTTGCCGGACTTGTAGGAGCGGGCGTGGTCGTCGAAGGCGGCAGGCTCGGCGGTGATGGGCAGCGCATCGGGGAAGCGCGCCCGCACGGCCAGCGAGATGCCCGCCATCAGGCCGCCACCGGAGGCATTGGCCGCCACCACGTCGAGGGAGAGGCCGAGCGCCGCCAGATCCTCGCAGATCTCCCGGCCCACGGTGCCCTGCCCGGCGATCACGTCGGGATCGTCATATGGGGGCACGAAGATGGCGCCGCGCTCCGCCGCGATGGCGGCGGCAATGGCTTCGCGATCCTCGGTCACGCGGTCGTATCCGACCACTTCGGCGCCCAGCGCCTTGGTGCGGTCACGCTTCAGGGCCGGCGCATCATGCGGCATGACGATGACCGCCGGCATGCCGAGCAGCTTGGCGGCGGCGGCAAGGCCCTGCGCATGGTTGCCCGACGAGCAGGCCACGACGCCGGCGGCGCGCTGGCTCTCGGGAATCTGTACGGCGCGATTGTAGGCGCCGCGGAACTTGAACGAGCCGGTGCGCTGGAGCGTTTCCGGCTTGATGAAGATGCGGCCGCCGGTGCGCTCGCTTAAGATGGGCGAATAGACCAGCGGAGTGCGCACGGCCACGCCCTTCAGGCGTTCGGCGGCGGCATCCACGTCGGCGGCGGTGGGAATGGGGCGGGTCGGTGCGTTCATGCCCGCGACAATATCCGAGGCCGGCGTAGCAGGCGATAGCGTCGCGCTATGGGACCGATGTCATGGGCGATGAGCACATTGTCCAGGAACTGCCGGGAGCACTCGCGCCAGCTGTGACGCAGGGCAAAATCCCGCGCCGCCTTGGGTGAGAGTTCCAGCGCCTTCAGGCAGGCCGTGCGCAGATCCTCGTCGAGGATGCCGATGGTCCCCTGCTCCGGCCCGATCACGTCGAGCGGCCCTGTGACGGGATAGGCGGCCACCGGCAGGCCGCTGGCCAGCGCCTCCAGCAGCACGATGCCATAGGTGTCGGTGCGGCTGGGAAAGACGAAGACGTGGCTCGAGGCATAGACCTGCGCCAACGCCTCGCCTTCCAGCGGGCCGGTGAAGTGCACGGCCGGATACTTCGCCTTGAGGCTGGCCAAAGCCGGCCCGCCGCCCACCACCACCTTCGAGCCCGGCAGGTCGAGGGCCAGGAATGCCTCGATGTTCTTTTCCACCGCGACGCGGCCGACGAACAGGAACACCGGCCCCGGCAGGTTGAGCGTGGCATCCGGGCGGGGGCGGAACAGGTCCGCATCCACGCCGCGTGTCCAGCGCATCAGGCGCTTGAAGCCGCGGCCCTCCAGATCCCGCTCCAGCGTTGCGGTGGAGACCATGACGCCGCCACCGGCATTGTGGAAGGAACGCAGCCAGGCATAGGTCAGCCGCTCGGGCACGGGCGCGCGGGCAGAGAGATATTCCGGGAATTTGGTGTGATAGGAGGTGGTAAAGGTGCGCTTGGAGGCGATACACGCCCGGCGCACCAGCATGCCGATGGGGCCTTCCGTGGCCACATGCACGAAGTCCGGCTTGATGGCCTCGATCCGCTTCATGATCATGCGCGGAGTCGCCAGCGAGAGACGGATCTCGTTGTAGGAGGGCAGCGGGACGGTCCGGAACTCCTGCGGCGTGAGGAAGCAGAGTTCCGCGCCGAGCTGGGCCGCTTCCCGCGCGGTGTGCTCCAGCGAGCGCACCACACCATTGATCTGCGGATGCCACGCATCCGTCGCCACAAGAACCCGCATCAGGCTGCCGCGCGCGCTCCCTGTACGGCCTGCGCATTCAGCTCGGCCGCCCGCACCTGCTTCGCCCAATAGATGATCTCGAGCCGGCCGTCTTCATGTTCCGCAACAGCGGTACAGCTTTCGACCCAATCGCCGCAGTTCACGTAATGGATGCCGAACTGCTGGTGCATGGCGGCGTGATGAATGTGCCCGCACACCACGCCGTCCACCTTCTGGCGCTTGGCCTCGTCGGCGAGGGCTTCCTCGAACTTGCCGATGAAGTTCACCGCATTCTTCACCTTCAGCTTGGCCCACTGGCTCAGAGACCAGTAGGTGAGCCCGAGCTTGCGGCGCACCAGATTGACATAAGTGTTGGTGGTGAGCGCCAGCGCATAGGCCCAGTCGCCCAGGAAGGCGAGCCATTTGGCATGGCGGACCACCACGTCGAACACGTCGCCGTGGATGACGAGGTATCGCTTGCCGTCGGCGGTCTCGTGGATGGCGGTTTCCATCACTTCGATGTCGCCGAAATGCGTGCCGTAATAGTCACGCAGGAATTCGTCATGGTTGCCGGGCAGGTACACGATGCGTGCGCCCTTGCGCCCCTTGCGGAGCAGCTTCTGCACCACGTCATTGTGCTTCTGCGGCCAGTACCAGGAGGAGCGCAGGCGCCACCCGTCGACGATGTCGCCGACCAGATAGATGGTGTCTGCGTCGTGATACTTCAGGAAGTCCAGAAACAGATCCGCCTGGCATCCCTTGGTCCCAAGATGGACGTCGGAGATGAAGAGTGCGCGGAACCGGCGTTCCTCAGGGCTGTCGCTCACGCGTATGGCCTCTTTCGGAGATGCTATCGGATAGCATGATGCCGGACTTAGCCGGAGTCGTGTATCCCTTTTATGACGCGCTGCGGTCGAAACTCAGGCGTCTGACGCAGCGGCGACAAGCGTTGCGTCCCCTCGCATCGGCCCGTTCGCCGCCGCACCATTGACCATTTCGCAGCCGCGCGCCAGCTTGCCCGACACGCAGCACCTGAAATGCCTGCGACGGAAAATCCCAGGGAGAAAACACCCCATGAAGCTCGTCCGCTTCGGCGCAGCCGGTCAGGAAAAGCCGGGTCTAATCGATTCAAACGGCAGGATTCGCGACCTGTCCGGCATCGTCCCCGATATTGGCGGCGACGTGCTGACCCCGCAGGGCCTCGCCCGCATCGCCGCAGCCGATCCGGCCAGCCTGCCGCTGGCGCCCGAAGGCGTGCGCCTCGGCTCCTGCATTGCCCGGCCGGGCAATTTCATCGCCGTGGGCCTCAATTATGCGGACCATGCGGCGGAAACGAACAATCCCATTCCCGAGGAGCCGGTGCTTTTCAACAAGGCACCGAACTGCGTCGTCGGCCCCAATGACGACGTGATGATTCCCAAGGGCTCGCTGAAGCTCGACTGGGAGGTGGAACTGGTGATCGTGATCGACGCCCGTGCCCGCTATGTGGACGAGAAGGACGCGCTGAAGCATGTGGCCGGCTATGCCGTCTGCAACGATGTCTCCGAACGGCATTTCCAGATCGAACGCGCCGGCCAGTGGACCAAGGGCAAGGGCAGCGAGACCTTCGGCCCGCTCGGCCCCTGGCTGGTGACGACCGACGAGATGCCTGACACCTCGGCGCTGGGCATGTGGCTGGAGGTGAATGGGGAGCGGGTCCAGAACGGCTCCACGAAGACCATGATCTTCAATGTGGCGACCCTGGTCTCCTACATCAGCCAGTTCATGGTTCTGGACCCCGGCGATGCCATCACCACCGGCACGCCCCCCGGCGTCGGCCTCGGCTTCAAGCCGCCGCGCTATCTGAAGGCCGGCGATGTCATGCGCCTCGGCATCGACGGGCTGGGCGAGCAGCAGCAGACGGTGGTGCCGTTCAAGCTCTGACGCCAAACCGCCGCCCACAGTGAAAAAGGCCGCCCCTGCGACAAGCCGGGGCGGCCTTTTTTTTTCATGCGCTCTCAGCGCGTTAGGGGCGGACGCTCACTGCAGTGTGGCGTGGGCGAGCCAGGTCTTCACCGCCTGAAGCGCCTCGCCGCGATTCCCGGTGCGGTGATGGGCCTCCTGATAGACGGCGATCTGCATATCCGCGCTGGTGCCCGCATCGGGGATGGTTCGCAGATGCAGGAGAGCGTCGAGGCAGCCCATGGCCTCGGCATCATCCGCCACCATGGCCACGAGCTGTTCCACCGCATCGCGGACCTGAATCGCGCTCTGCGAGGCCAGATCCACGAACGAGCCGTGGATGCCGTAGCGCTGGGCGCGCCATTTGTTCTCGTTGGCGATGGCCCGGTCCACGGCACCGATCTGCCGGTAATGATCGGGATTGCGCACCAGATAGCGCACCAGCGACCGGTAGAGCGCGGCGATGGCGACCGCATCCTCCACGCGGGTGCAGGCGTCGGGCGCGCGCAGTTCCAGTGTCGGATGCTTCTGGGACGGGCGAACCGCCCACCAGACATAGCTGGAATCGCCTATGGCGCGGGCGCCCACCATGGCGTCCACATATTGCTGGTAGGCGGCGTGGTTCTCGAACAGCTCCGGCAGGCCGGTGCGCGGCAGTTCGTCATAGGCCGCCAGCCGGTACCCCATCAGGCCGGTCTGCTTCGAGCCCCAGAAGGGCGAACTGGTGGAGAGCGCGATGAAGTGCGGCAGGTAGGGGGTCATGCGGCGCATGACGTCCACCTTGGCCTCCGGGTCGGGCAGCTCCACATGCACGTGCAGACCGCACACCATGTTGCGCTCGCCCAGCATCTGCAGGTCCTGCATCAGGCCGTCATAGCGGTTGGCCTTGGTGGCGCGCACGCTGTCCCAGCTCGCGGTCGGATGGGTGCCGGCGGCGATGAAGGCGAGGCCATGCTCGGCCGCCACCCGCGAGGCGCGCTGGCGCAGGTCGCGCAGCTCCCCAAGTGCATCTCCCGCGTCGGTCGTCGGGGCGGTGGCGATCTCCAGCTGCGATTGCAGCAGCTCGACCGTGACGGACTCACCCAGCTGCTCGCGCAGGTGATCGAAGAAGCCGGTGGGCATGCGGCGTTGGACCGCTTTTGTCTCGGCATCGACGACGAAGAATTCCTCCTCGATGCCGAATCGATATTGTTCTGACATGCGTCCCTCCTGGCTTCCATGAAGCCAAATCGAAGCTGTAACGCTGCGATGGCTTTGAAGTTGCGTGAGGGTGAGCGCAAATCAGCCGGGAATACGGCAGAGCACACATGCTGCATGACAACTGGCGCTGAGCACCAGCCACAGCCCATTGATACATCAGGGAAACGCGAGCTCAGCCTTGCTGTTCACAGATAATTCGGCTTTTCGGACGGCGAATACGGGAACTTTCTGCTGCTTTCCGATGCGCGCAATAAACGGAAGGCTTCGCTACGCAGGATGCCCCCAATCGCCGCAGGCCGCCTGCACCAGAGCCAGCGCCGCCACCCCGGCCGTATCGGCCCGCAGGATTCGGGGGCCGAGGGCGACGACGGTGACGGCCGGATGGCGCATCAGAAGGGTGCGCTCATCGGCCGAGAAGCCCCCCTCCGGGCCGATCAGCACCGTCACGCGCCGGCCCTTGAGCGGGGCAAGCGTCATAACAGGATCAGCCACGGGCGCAGCTTCGTCGCAGAAGACGAGGGATTCGCCTTCGGGCAAAGCGGTGAGGAAAGCCGCAAGGGCGATGGGCGCGCGGACTTCCGGCAAAGAGAGGATGCCGCATTGCTCGGCGGCTTCTACCGCATTGGCTTCCATGCGCTCGGAATTCACCCGCGAGACCTGCGTGTGCTGGGTCAGCACCGGGGCCAGCACCCCCGCCCCCATCTCCACCGCCTTCTGCACCATGTAATCGAGGCGGGCATGCTTCAGCGGCGCGAAGGCGTAAGTCAGCGTCGGGGCAGCCGGCTGCGGGCGCACCTGCGCCTCCACCTCAAGCCGTACGTCCTTCTTGCCGCCCTGCCCGCGCGTCGCGCGCCATTCGCCGTCCCGCCCGTTGAATAGCAGGAGGACGCCTCCCACCGGCAGGCGAATGACGTTGGCGACATAATGGGCCTGATCGTGCGGAAGGCTGAAGGCATGGCCCGCCTGAAGGTCCTCGCGAACGAACAGGCGCTGGGCGCGGAAATCGTGATCGGGCATGCATACTCTCCTGCGGCGATCCCTCACTGCCCGGCTCGACCGCGCGGACGAGGCGAATCGCCGACAGCGTTCACCGAACAGGCTTGATAGAGGATGTCGGCGCGCCGCGCGCGGTTCGGAGCGATTCCCGCAGAGGCGCGAATGCTCGTGCGGCAGGAATTGCGATAAATCGCCTTGGCAAGGGAAAGGAGCCAGTCCTGCTGGCACCGGCCGGAAGGGGGCGGCGCTTGTTCAGCACCGCCCCGGGCCGTACCCCCGCACGACCGATTTGCCTGACCGGGCTTGCGCATACATGCAGGAGTGGATGCGAAGCGCATCACCCGAATGGGTGAGGCGCTGCCGCTAGGGCGTCACTTCTTCGAACCATCCGCATTGAACTGCGACAGGAAGGCGATCAGGTCCGCACGCTCGGCATCGTTCTTGATGCCGACGAAGGCCATCTTGCCTTTGGGCGCGAGCACCTTGGGGTTGGTCAGATAGTCGTTGAGGGTCGCTTCGTCCCACACCTTGCCGGCGGCGGCGCCGTCCTTGATGTCCTGGGAATAGGCATAGCCCTCGAAATGGGCCCACTTGGCGCCCAGGATGCCGTTCAGCGGCGGGCCGACCTTGGCCTTCGCATCGGGGCCAACGGCATGGCAGGCCATGCACTTCTTGAACGACTGTTCGCCCTTGGCCACGTCCGGATCGGCCGAAGCCGCGACCGTGGTGGCCGCGAGAGCGAGTACGGCAAGGATCATCCGTTTCATGTGCGGTCCTTCTGGGAGGCAGGTCCAGGCATAGCGCCCTTTCGACCCACCTCAATCACTTGACAGGACACGTGCGTCCCGCCCCGTAGAAGGCCATGAGCCTTGGGCGGACGGGAGCATATACCCTGCGGCGGCTGCGCCGCAGGGACCACATTAAACGATCGTTTTGAACTCTTCCAAGCGGCAGTCCGCCGCGCCTGCGCGGTGTGGAAACTTGCCTTTGGTCAAAGACCGGCCTGCCGGCGGGCGGCGGTCAGCGTGTTCTGCAACAGGCAGGCGATGGTCATGGGGCCGACACCGCCGGGCACGGGCGTGATGAGGCCGGCGATGCCCTGCGCTTCCTCATAGGCCACGTCGCCCACGAGGCGGGTCTTGCCGTCCGGCTTGGTGATGCGGTTGATGCCCACGTCGATCACCGTGGCACCGGGCTTGATCCAGTCGCCGCGCACCATCTCCGGGCGGCCGACGGCGGCCACCAGAATGTCCGCCTGCCGGCAGACGGCGGGCAGGTCGCGGGTGCGCGAATGGGCGATGGTGACGGTGCAGTCCTCGCGCAGCAGCAGTTGGGCCGCCGGCTTGCCGACGATGTTGGAGCGCCCCACCACCACGGCGTGCAGGCCCGAGAGATTGCCCAGATAGTGCTTGAGCATCATCACCGAACCGAGCGGCGTGCAGGGCACGAGCGCGTCGAGGCCCACGGCGAGGCGGCCGGCATTCACCACATGGAAGCCGTCCACATCCTTGGCCGGCTCGATGGCGGAGAGCACCTTCATGGAATCCACGTGCGCCGGCAGCGGCAGCTGGACGAGGATGCCATGCACAGCAGGGTCGGCATTCAGCTTATGCACGAGGGCCAGCAGGTCGGCCTCCGAGGTCTCCACCGGCAGCTTGTGCTCGAAGGAGGCCATGCCGACTTCCACCGTCTGGGCGGCCTTGTTGCGCACATAGACCTGGCTGGCCGGATCCTCGCCCACCAGTACCACGGCAAGACCGGGCTTCAGGCCGTGATCACGGGTCAGCACCGCGACCTCCTCGGCGATACGTCCCCGCAGGCCGGCGGCAAAGGCTTTTCCGTCGATAGGCTTGGTCTCGATCACGGCTGATCCCTCTCCCGATACGCTGAGCGCGCGGCTGTTCTGGGCGGGCCCAAAGCGCGACGCAATCCCCCCTCCACACATACGGCTGCGCGGCTGGGAAAACGCTTCTTAATGAGAAATAAAAATTCCTGAAAGGAAAATATTGCAGTCCGATACGGTTTCCCGCAGCCCAGCCATGCGCCCTACTCTCCCGTCCACGGCAGGATGTCGCCGCGCGCCCAGCCTTCCTTGGTGGCGGCCTTGTAGTCGGCGTAGCGACCTTCGGCGATCGCCGCCCGCGCACCGCGCATAAGGTCCTGATAATAATGCAGGTTCACCCAGGTCAGCAGCATGGAGCCCAGCATCTCCTCGCAGCGGATGAGGTGGTGCAGATAGGCGCGCGAATAGTCGCGCAGCGCCGGGCAGTCGCTCTCCTCGTCCAGCGGACGGGGGTCGTTCTGGTGGCGGGCGTTCTTCAGATTGATCTTGCCGAAGCGGGTGAAGGCCTGCCCATGCCGGCCAGAACGTGTGGGCATCACGCAGTCGAACATGTCGATGCCGCGCCCCACCGCCTCCAGCAGGTCGTCCGGCGTGCCGACGCCCATGAGATAGCGCGGCTTCGATTGCGGCAGATGCGGCTCGACGGTCTCGATCATCTCCATCATCACCGCCTGCGGCTCGCCCACCGCCAGCCCGCCGATGGAATAGCCGGGGAAATCCATGTCCGCGAGGGCGCGGGCCGATTCCACCCGCAGGCGCGGCACCGCCCCGCCCTGCACGATGCCGAACAGCGCCCGGCCTTTCGGCTGCAGCTCGAATGCCTTCTTCGAGCGCTCCGCCCAGCGCAGCGACAGGCGCATGGCGCGCTCGGCCTCGGCATCCTCGCACGGCAGGCCGACGCATTCGTCCAGCTGCATCTGGATGTCCGCACCCAGCAGGCCCTGAATCTCGATGGAGCGCTCCGGGCTCATGGCGTGCTGGGAGCCGTCCACATGGGAGCGGAAGGTGACGCCCTCCTCGGTGATCTTGCGCAGGCTCGACAGCGACATGACCTGGAAGCCGCCGGAATCGGTGAGGATCGGCCGGTCCCACTGCATGAATTTGTGCAGGCCGCCGAGCGCAGCAATCCGCTCGGCGGAGGGGCGCAGCATCAGGTGATAGGTGTTGCCCAGCAGGATGTCGGCGCCGGTGGCGCGGACCTGCTCGGGATACATGGCCTTCACCGTTGCGGCGGTACCCACCGGCATGAAGGCCGGGGTGCGGATCTCGCCGCGCGGGGTGGAGATGGCGCCGGTGCGGGCGGCCCCGTCGGTGGCGTTGATCTGGAAGGAGAAGGTGTCGGTCATTTCGGGGCCCGCTCTAGCAGGCAGGCGTCGCCATAGGAATAGAAGCGATAGCCGTTCGCGATGGCATGGGCGTAGGTGCGTTTCTGGGTCTCGTGGCCCACGAAGGCCGCCACCAGCATCACCAGCGTGGATTTAGGCAGGTGAAAGTTGGTGAGCATCAGGTCCGACGCGCGGAAGGCATAGCCGGGGGTGATGAAGATGTCGGTCTCACCCAGATAGGGGCGGATAAGCCCCTCCGGCGTGGCGGCACTCTCGATCAGACGCGTGGCAGTGGAGCCAACGGTGAGTATGCGCCCGCCCCGCGCCTTCACGGCATTGAGGGCATCGGCGGTCTCCGCGCCCACCTCACCCCATTCGGCGTGCATCTGGTGGTCGGCGGTGTCATCCGCCTTCACCGGCAGGAAGGTGCCCGCCCCCACATGCAGGGTGACGGTGTGCTGCGAGACGCCCATTGCCCGGATCTGCTCCAGCAGCGCGGGGGTGAAATGCAGGCTGGCAGTGGGCGCCGCGACGGACCCCTCCACGCGGGCGAACACCGGCTGGTAGTCGGTGCGATCCCGCTCATCCTCCGGACGCTTTGCGGCGATATAGGGCGGCAGCGGCATGTGGCCGATGGCGTCGATGGCCGCATCCAGCTCGGCGCTCGACAAGGCGAAGCCGAAATGCACCTCGCCGCTCTCGGTCTTGGCCAGTACCCGCGCCTCCAGAGTACCGGCACCACCCGCGAAGACCACCGTTTCCCCCGGCGCCAGCCGCTTGGCGGGACGGGCGAAGGCGGCCCAGGAATCGGGGCCGAGGCGGCGGATCAGGGTCGCCTCGATGGCGACCGTACTGCCGCCCTCCCGCGTGCGGGTGCCATCGAGCCGGGCGGGGATCACCTTGGTATCATTGACCACGATGGCATCCCCTGCCCGCAGCAGCGACGGCAGGTCGGCGATGGTCAGATCTGCCAGCTCGGGCGTATGGCCGGGGCGCACGCGCAGCAGCCGCGCGCTCTCGCGCGGCTCGGCGGGGCGCAGGGCTATGCGCTCGGGAGGCAGGTCGAAATCGAAGGCGTCAACGCGCATGCGGCCTCGGATGCGGCCGGGTACGGCCCAACGGAAAAAGCTGTCCCGCTCATAGCCGGGCACACGGCCGGGGGAAAGCGCGCGCGGGAATGACGGCCATGCGCGGCCCGTCAGAGGATGGCGACCGCACCTGCCCAGAGGGCCCAGGTCATGCCGAAGGCGATGGCCGTGCCGAGCGCGGTGGCGAAGAAGCCGCCGAGGATCACCGCGCCGTCACGCTCAACGAGGCCAAGGCCGAGGATGCAGACCGCGATGCCGGGCGGCATGTTGCCCAGAAGCGGGATCGGCAGCAGCAGCACGAAGCCCAGCAACACCACGAGGCACCCGACCACACGGCGGGCGGTGGGACCGGCGAACACTTCCATGCGCGGCCGCGACCAGCGCTCGAACCAAGCGATCCAGGACCGCGAGCGGTTGATGAGCGTTTCCAGCACCGAGCGGGAGAAGGTGCGCTTGGCGATGGTCTGCGGCAGCCACAGCTCCTGCCGGCCCATGGCCATCTGCAGACCGATGAGCGCAAGAATGATTCCGCAGATCACCGGAATGCCGGGCGGCATGGGGATGCAGTTGGGCAAGCCAAACAGGAGCACGCTGATGCCGAACGCCCTGTTACGTAGCGCGTCGATCAGCTCGCCTACCGAGACACGGGGTTCGGTCTGGGCGGCAAGCACGGCGGCAAGCAGTTCGGACGTGCGGGGCGTGCGATGATCCACCAGGGCCTCGTTCATGACGGCACCCTGTTTAGCACTGATAAAAAGGCGGAGTCAGGGCGCTTGTTGCATCCCGTGTCCCAACTGCCGCTTTTCCACGCTTCCGTAGCGGGAGATCGGGCCTGCGGCCCTCCGTCATACGATCTCGGCTTCCACGCGCGCCGCCTTACGACTGGCGTGGATGAAGGCCAGCACGAAGACGACGGAGAGAAGCAGAACGATGGTCGGGGCCGGAGCGCTGTCGACGAAGAAGGACAGATAGACACCGAGAAACGAGCCGGCCGCGGCGATCATGACCGCCACCACCAGCATGGCGCTGAAGGTTCGGGTCAGCAGGAAGGCGATGGCGCCCGGCGCGATCAGCATGGCCACCGCCATGATGAGCCCCACCGCCTGCAATGCGCCGACGATGGCCAGCGATATGAGCGCCAGCAGGCCGTAATGGAGCAGGTTGACGCGAAGGCCGACCGCCCGCGCCTGTGCGGGATCGAAGGCGTGCAGCAGAAAATCCTTCCACTTCAAGCCGATGATCGCGGCTGTGACGGCGGCGATAAGGGCAGCCTCGCCGATATCCCGCCAGGAGACGCCCAGCATGTCGCCGAACAGGATGTGATCGAGATGGACGTCGGACCGGATCCGTACGTGGAGGACAAGGCCGAGGCCGAACATGCCGGCGAAGACGACCCCCATCACCGTGTCCTGCTTGATGCGGCTGTTGTCCTTCAGGAAGCCGGTGGCGACGGCGCATAGCATGCCCGCCGTGAAGGCGCCGGCAGCGAAGGGCAGCCCGGCCATATAAGCGAGGACCACACCGGGAAAGACTGCGTGGCTGATCGCATCCCCCATCAGTGACCAGCCTTTCAGCACCAGAAAACAGGACAGCAGCGCCATCGGCACCGCCACCAGCACCGATATGACCAGCGCGTTCACCATGAAGTCGAACTGGAAGGGCGCAAGCAGGGTCTGGATCATGGGGCGGCCTCCAGCGCCCGCGCCGCGCGGCGGCGAGCCGCCAGCATGCCGTGCCTGGGGGCGAAGACGAAGGCGAGCAGGAAAAGCGCCGTCTGCATCAGGACGATGATGCCGCCGGTCGCCCCGTCGAGAAAGTAGCTGACATAGGCACCGGCAAAGCTGGTGATCGCGCCGATGGCAACCGCGATGGCGAGCAGACGCGGAAAGCGGTCGGTCAGCAGATAGGCGGTCGCACCGGGCGTAACCACCATGCAGATGACGAGGAAGGCGCCCACCGTCTGCATCGCGGCCACCGTCGAGGCCGACAGCAGCGCGAAGAACATGAATTTGAGCACGGTCGGATTGAGCCCGATGGAGCGCGCATGGGTCTCGTCGAAGAACGTGACCATCAGATCCTTCCACTTCACCAGCAGCACGGCCAGCGAGACGAAGCCGATGATCGCCAGTTGCAGCGTGTCTTCCGGCGTGATGGCGAGCACATTGCCGAGCACGATGGTCTGGATGTTCACCGCCATGGGGCGGAGCGAGACCATGAACAGGCCGAGGGCAAAGAAGGCGGAGAAGGTCAGGCCGATGATGGCGTCTTCCCGCAGCCGGGTGCGCTGATTGAGGAAGAGCATCGCACCTGCGGCCAGACCTCCGGCGAAGAAGGCGCCGATGGAGAACGGAAGCCCGAGCATATAGGCTCCGGCCACGCCGGGGACGATGGAATGGGAAAGCGCGTCGCCGATCAGCGACCATCCCTTCAGCATGAGATAGCAGGACAGGAAGGCGCAGACGCCACCGACCAGGGCCGAAACCCACATGGCGTTGAGCATGTAGTCGTAGGCGAAGGGTTCAAGCAGGCCCGCCGTCATGCCGGCCCTCCGCCGCTGCCCGTCATGGACTGCGCCCTGGCCCGACTTCCTTCGAACACCAGCGGCCGCTCGTCGTCCGTGTAGACCTCCACGGGAACGGGCGTGCCGTTCCCTGCCGCGTTGAGCACGAAATGCCGCAGGACGCCGCCGAAGGCCCGTTCGAGATTCTCCTGCGTGAAGGTCTCCGCTGTCGGGCCATAGGCGAGCACCGTTCCCTTGATGAGGACGGTCCGGTCGCAGAATTCGGGGACGCTACCCAGATTGTGGGTGGAGACCAGCATGATGCGCCCCTCGTCGCGCAGTTCGCGCAGCAGGGCGATGATCTGCTCCTCGGTCTTTACATCCACGCCGGTGAAGGGCTCATCCAGCAGGATGACACGGCCGTCCTGCGCCAGCGCGCGGGCGAGAAAGACGCGTTTCTTCTGCCCGCCGGACAATTCGCCGATCTGGCGCTTGCGGAACTCGCCCATATTGACCCGGGCGAGCGCCCTGTCGACGGCCGCATGATCGGCCGCCTTTGCCCGGCGCATCAGGCCCATATGGCCGTAGCGGCCCATCATCACCACGTCCTCGACCAGAACCGGGAAGTTCCAGTCCACCTCCTCGCTCTGCGGCACATAGGCGACGAGGTTCCGGCGCAACGCATCCCTGACCGACAGGCCAAGGATGCTGATGTCGCCGCGCGCGCTCCGCACGAAGCCCATGATGGCCTTGAACAAAGTGGACTTGCCCGACCCGTTCACCCCCACCAGTGCGGTGATGGTACCCGTCGGAATCTCGAACGAAGCGTTCCGCAGCGCGGTATGACCGTTGCGATAGGTGACGGTCACATCGCGCACGGCAATGCCGCTGCCGGATGCGGTCATTGCGTCAGGCCCTCGGACAGCCCCTTGGCGATGGTGGAGGATGTCACCTGAAGCAGGTCCAGATAGGTGGGCACGGGACCGTCCGCCTCGCTGAGGGAATCCACGTACAGCACGCCGCCGTAATAAGCTCCGGTTTCCCGCGCCACCTGCCGGGCCGCCTTGTCCGACACCGTACTTTCGCTGAAGACCGTCGGAATCCGGTTCGCCCTGACGGCGTCAATGACCTTGCGCACCTGCTGCGGCGTGCCCTGCTGATCCGCATTGATCGGCCAGAGATAGAGCTCCTTCAGGCCGAAATCCCGGGCGAGATAGGAGAAGGCCCCCTCGCTCGACACCAGCCAGCGCTTGTCCGCCGGGATCTTGTCGAGGGTGGCGCGGATCGGGCTGATGGCCGCCTCGATCTTGCGCTTGTAGGCGTCCGCATTGGCCGTGTAGGTCGCGGCATTCCTGGGATCATGCCGGACGAAGGCGTCGCGGATATTGTCGACATAGAGGATGGCGTTCTTCGGCGACATCCAGGCGTGGGGATTGGGCTTGCCCCTGTAGGGGCCATCGCTGATGCCCATCGGCTCGACGCCGGCCGAGACGACGACCTCGGGCACATCCTTGAGGTTGCGGTAGAATCTCTGGAACCAGAGCTCCAGATTGAGACCGTTGGACAGGATGAGCTGAGCCCCCTGGGCGCGCTGGATGTCACCAGGCGTGGGTTGATACTCATGGATTTCCGCGCCGGGCTTGGTGATCGACTCCACGATCGCCGCATCCCCCGCCACGTTCCGCGCCATGTCGGCGATGACCGTGAAGGTGGTCACTGCCTTGAACTTCTGCGCCCCTCCCTCCTGAGCCACTGCCGGTGCCGTCGCCAACACGGCGGCGAGCCCCACACCCATCATTCCGAAGAGAAACGTCCGCCGGATCGCAGAGGGCACACATGCCTCCTTTTGCAAATGGTTCGCATTTGCAGGCATGATCGATGACCTTGCGGAACTTTGCAAGTGCGAATGATTTGCAATTTTATCGCAACGACGCCGCGCGGGCTCGTTGCGCTATGCAGACGCCCCCACTCACGCCAGAGTTAGGCGGACGCCTCAGCGGACGCTCAGTGCAGGTTAAAGACCCCACCCACCGTCCGCAGTTCGGCCGGCTTGATCAGGCGGTTATGGACCACGCGCACCTCATGCAGCGGGCCATCCAGCTCGCGCTGCCAGAATTCAAGAAAGCGCTTCAGTTCAGGGAAACGGGGCGAGAGGTCGTAATCCTGCCAGATATAAGTCTGTAGGAAACTGGGATGATCGGGCATGCGATAGAGGATGTGGGCCGTCACCAGCCCGTAACCGGCCATCTGCCGGGCAAAATCCGACTTGGCAAAATCCGACGACGCCATGGATTGAACCCTCCGCCTATGCTGAACCTCGTGGTTGGGCCGAATGAAACAAGTGTCGGCTACAGAGCTTGCCCGTGGCAAGTTTAAGGAATGATTTATTACGCAATTTCAAGTCTTTAGCAGCGAAACACCGCGACTGCTAACAACGCCTGTTTGATGGGCGATCGCCCCCGGCCCTGCTGGCCGACGGGGCATCTGGCACTCTCTGTTGCGGAGTGCTAATTAAAACGCGAAGCCCCCCTTGTGGCCGCCCCGGCGGCCTCTTAGATGGCCTTGCGTGACCGGGACCCGGCCTTGGGGGCGGCCCGGAGAAAAAACCTAAGCAATGGAGATTCCCGATGGGTTTCCGTCCTCTGCACGACCGCGTGGTCGTGAAGCGCATCGAAGCTGAGCAGAAGACCGCTGGCGGCATCATCATCCCCGATACCGTCAAGGAGAAGCCGCAGGAAGGCGAAGTGGTCTCCGTGGGTCCGGGCGTGCGCAACGAGAAGGGCGAGCTCGTCGCCCTCGACGTCAAGGCTGGCGACCGCGTGCTGTTCGGCAAGTGGTCTGGCACCGAAGTGAAGATCGACGGCCTGGATCTGCTCATCATGAAGGAGAGCGACATCCTGGGCGTGACCGCCTGAGATCCGTCTCTTCCGACGATTTCCTGACAACCGTCATAACCTGAAGGAACAGGCACAATGGCTGCCAAGGACGTAAAATTTGCCGGCGAAGCGCGCGAGAAGATGCTGCGCGGCGTGGACATCCTCGCCAATGCCGTGAAGGTCACGCTGGGCCCCAAGGGCCGCAACGTCGTGATCGAGAAGAGCTTCGGCGCCCCGCGCATCACCAAGGACGGCGTTTCTGTCGCCAAGGAGATCGAGCTCGAGGACCGCATCGAGAACCTCGGCGCCCAGCTGGTGCGCGAAGTCGCCTCGAAGACCAATGACCTGGCCGGCGACGGCACCACCACCGCGACCGTGCTCGCGCAGGCCATCGTCCGCGAAGGCGCCAAGGCCGTTGCGGCCGGCATGAACCCGATGGACCTGAAGCGCGGCATCGACCTCGCGGTCGAGGCCATCGTCAAGGATCTGGCCGCCAAGGCCAAGAAGGTGACGTCCAACAGCGAGATCGCCCAGGTCGGCACCATCTCCGCCAATGGCGATGCCGAAGTCGGCAAGTTCCTCGCCGAGGCCATGCAGAAGGTCGGCAACGAGGGTGTCATCACCGTCGAGGAAGCCAAGACCGCCGAGACCGAGCTCGAAGTGGTCGAAGGCATGCAGTTCGACCGCGGCTACCTGTCGCCCTACTTCGTGACCAACGCCGAGAAGATGCGCGTTGAGTTCGAGGATCCCTACATCCTCATCCACGAGAAGAAGCTCGGCAACCTGCAGGAGCTGCTGCCGGTTCTGGAAGCCGTGGTGCAGTCCTCCCGTCCGCTGGTCATCGTGGCCGAGGACGTCGAGGGCGAGGCTCTGGCCACCCTCGTGGTCAACAAGCTGCGCGGCGGCCTGAAGGTCGCGGCCGTGAAGGCCCCCGGCTTCGGCGATCGCCGCAAGGCCATGCTGCAGGACATCGCGATCCTGACCGGCGGCCAGGCGATCTCGGAAGATCTCGGCATCAAGCTCGAGAACGTGAACCTCTCCATGCTCGGCCGCGCCAAGAAGGTGGTGATCGAGAAGGAGAACACCACGATCGTCGACGGCAATGGCGAGAAGGCCGACATCGAGGCCCGCGTTGCCCAGATCAAGGCGCAGATCGAGGAGACCACCTCGGACTACGACCGTGAGAAGCTCCAGGAGCGTCTGGCCAAGCTCGCTGGCGGCGTCGCGGTGATCCGCGTCGGCGGCGCGACCGAGGTCGAGGTGAAGGAGAAGAAGGACCGCGTGGACGACGCCCTGCACGCCACCCGCGCTGCGGTGGAAGAAGGCATCGTCCCCGGCGGCGGCGTGGCCCTGCTGCGCGCCATCAAGGTGCTCGAAGGCCTGAAGACCGAGAACCCGGACCAGAAGACCGGCATCGACATCGTGCGCCGCGCCATCCAGGCTCCGGCACGCCAGATCGTCGCCAACGCCGGTGATGATGGCTCGGTCGTGGTCGGCAAGATCCTCGAGAACGACACCTACACCTTCGGCTACAACGCCCAGACCGGCGAGTATGTCGACATGGTCGCCTCCGGCATCATCGATCCGGCCAAGGTGGTGCGCACCGCCCTTCAGGACGCTGCCTCCATCTCCGCGCTGATCATCACCACGGAAGCGCTGGTGGTCGAGCTGCCGAAGAAGGCTGCTCCTGCTCCGGCGATGCCGGGCGGCGGCATGGACTTCTGAGCCTTTCACGGCTTCGAAAGACAGAAGAGGGCGTCGCGCAAGCGGCGCCCTTTTTCATTGGGCGTTTCGCTGGTTCCCTGCTCGGCTTTCACGTCGGGAAGACGTGCACCGCCAGGGTGAAAACGCCGAAACAAAGAACCAGCATGACAATAAGGATGCCTTCGAGCACCCGCGCGCCTTCGTCTTCCACGGCTCCAGCTCCCACCACAGCTGAAGCTCACGCTCTCACCGCCCGGGAGTGCCGAAGAAGGGATAGGATGACGCACAAATGCATCCGCTACCGCCCAAGCGGTGCGTGATTTCATCCCAGCGTGGCGACATGTCCCGCGTCAGGTCGGGAACGGATGCATCGTCAGGGTGAATGCGCCGAGACCCATGACCGGCAAGAACATGTCCGTGTAATCTGGCCGTCACACGGCGGAGCTATCGGGCTGCATGAAATTCATCGAGAGCTTCCAGCTCCTGCCCTTCCTCGACACCGTGGTCAGCTATGTGGCTGCCTTTGTCTGCGGCACGCTGATCGGTGCGGAGCGGCAGTATCGCCAGCGCACGGCAGGCCTGCGCACCAATGTGCTGGTCGCCATGGGCGCAGCCGGCTTCACCGATCTGGCGCAGGGCATTGCCGGCGACACGGAAGCGGTACGCGTCATTTCCTATGTGGTTTCGGGCATCGGCTTCCTGGGAGCCGGCGTCATCATGAAGGAGGGGCTCAACGTTCGCGGGCTCAACACGGCGGCAACGCTGTGGTGCTCGGCGGCGGTGGGGGCCTGCGCCGGTGTGGACCGGCTGGCCGAGGCCGCCTTGCTGACCTTCTTCGTGATCGCCGGCAACACGCTGCTTCGGCCGCTGGTGAATGCCATCAACCGCATTCCCATCCGCAGCGAGAGCGTGGAGGCCACCTATGCGGTGAGCCTGACCACCGCCGTGGAGCGGGCCGGCGTGATGCGCGATCTGCTGGAGGAGCGGCTGGAGGCCGCCCAATATCCCGTCGCCGAGCTGGAAGTTGAAGAGCGGGGAGAGGAGCAGGTGGAGATCATCGCGACCCTCACCTCCACCGAAGCCGATGGCGCGGAGCTGGACGCAGTGGTGCAGCGTCTTCAGGCGCACCCCGGCGTCGCGCACGCCACCTGGAGCGCGACGACCAGTTCCTGAGACCGGCGGCTTCGGGCGCTGACGGGAGCGAGGCACAGCCTCCCCTGCGCTCCACCTCGACGGACGGGCGTTGCGCGCGGTTCGGACGGCGTATTCCCGACGGTCAGTCCTTGAGGTCGGATGGCACGACGCCGCCATTGGCGGCCAGCTTCGCCATCACCTGCTTGTGCAGCCAGACGTTCATGGTGGCGGAATCGCCTGTGTCGCCATCGTAATGGAGCTCCTTCGCCAGCTCCTTGCGGGCGGCGAGCGAGGAATCCAGCCCGAGCAGCTTCATCAGATCGACGATGGAATGTCGCCAGTCGAGCTTCTCGGAGGTCTTCGCCGCGAGGCCGTTGAGCACGGCCGCGACATCGACGCTCTGTACTGGCGCGGCGGCCGGCGGGGGAGCTGCGGCAGGCGCCTGAGCCGCGTCCGGTGTGGCTGTGGGCGGCGGCGGGCTGGCTTCAGCCTGTGCACTGGAGCCGAAAATGGCCGACATGATCCTTCCGAAGACACTCATGTGATCCTCCTGGCCGGATGTGGAGCCAACAGGATCATCCGCCGAGGGCGGCTCGGGTTCAATCGAAACCGGATCGCGGGTGCGCCTTTTTGTCCGAGCCGTCCGGGAGCAAGGCCATCTCCCGGACCGTTATTTTAAAACGGCTATCGATAGATCGAGGTTTCCCGAGGGGAGATCGCATTCCCGCTCTTTGTTCCGTAAGGTGATTGCCTTCGGACGACTCAACGATATATTCAAACGAATATAACGAGCGCTGCGGGATGCAACTGATGTTGTCCGCCCTCCCGCGCAATCAATAGCCCTTCAGTCCACGGGATCGGCCCCTGCGGTCCCGGCCTCATCAATGCAGGTTTTTTATGCGCAGATTGCTTCTCCGCGCGACGGCTTCGTCGTGCGCGCTTCTGGTTGCGATGGCAGCGGCCAAGGCCCAGCAGGTATCGACCGAGACTGAGACCGGAGTGTTCGAGCTCGGCCAGATCAATGTGGTGGGCGCCACCTCCGGCCCCAATTGGGGGGCGTTCGGCCCGGCCCTGTCCGAGACCACCCTCAGCAATGAGGAGATGTACACCTTCAACCGCAACCGCCTCGACGATGCCCTGACGCTCGCCCCCGGCGTTGCCACCTCCAAGGGTGGCGCCCGCAACGAGCCCACGGTCTCCGTCCGCGGCTTCAATCTCTGGCAGGTGCCGGTCTCCATCGACGGCGTGCGCGTCTACCTGCCCTATGACAATCGTCTGGACATCAGCCGCTTCCTCACTCCGGACCTCTCCGAAGTGCAGGTGCAGGAAGGCTACGTCTCCATCCTGAACGGCCCTGGCGGCATGGGCGGCGCCATCAACCTCGTCACCCGCAAGCCCACGCGCGCGGTGGAAGGCGAAATCCGGGCTGGCGTCGGCCTCGGCAATACGGGCACCTATACGAACTTCGACAGCACCTTCTCGCTGGGCACCCGGCAGGAGGGCTATTATGTGCAGGCCACCGGCACATTCTCGGATTCCGACGGCTTCTTCCTGCCGCAGGGCTTCACCGTCCTCAATCCCTGGGCCGAGGATGGCGGCCGCCGCAACCATTCCGAGACGCAGGACTGGCGCATCAATCTGAAGGCGGGCTTCACCCCCAACGCCACCGACGAATACACATTCAACTATACGGTGCAGCAGGGTGAGAAGGGCTCCCCCTACGACATCTACCATAATGTCCGCACGCCAAATGGCTTCCGCGGTTCGGCCAATGCCAACCAGACCCGCAACTGGGACTGGCCGGAATGGAACTGGCAGACGGTCTATTTCCTGTCGAAGACCGCGTTGAGCGAGCGCACATCACTCAACACACGCTTCTATTATACGTGGTTCGACAACACGCTCGCCGCCTATGACAACAACGCCTTCACCACCCAGTCCACGCGCGGCTTCAACTCCTTTTACGATGACCAGAGTTTTGGGACCGACCTTGAGCTGGTGCATCAGCTCACCGCGCAGGACACCATCAAGGGCGTGCTGACCTATCGTCGCGACAGCCATGCCGCACAGGACGAGAACACGCCCGGCCTGACCAGCACCAGCTGGGATCCCACCATCCGCCAGTCGGAAGCGGTGATGTCCGCCGGTGTCGAGAACACCCTGCATGTCACCGATCGCTTCGATTTCGTCACCGGCATCAGCTACAACTACCGGGACCTGCTGCTCGCCGAGGATTATGGCGACGTCAACGGCACCGGCGACCAGCTCTACAACCATCCGCTGACCACGGACGGCGCCGTCGACTGGCAGTTCGCCGCCATCTATCGCTATAGCGACACCGGTCGGGTGAGCGCCTCGGTGTCGAGCCGCACGCGCTTCCCCACCCTGTTCGAGCGTTTCAGCTCTCGTTTCGGTTCGGCCATCGCCAACCCCGACCTGGAGGCCGAGCGCGCCACCAATTACGAGATCGCCTGGAGCGATACGTTCGACAAGCGGCTGACGCTGGGGGCAACAGTCTTCTACAGCCAGGTGACAAACCTCATTCAGGGCGTCGACACCGTCCAGTGGAGCACCGCCAACGACACCTGGATCAGCCAGAACCAGAATGTCGGCAACAGCAACAATGTCGGCTTCATCCTGAAGGGCGAATGGCAGGCCACCGACACGCTGCGGGTGGGCGGGCACTATACCTACACGCACATCGACCTGGACTCGCCCATCGTCGGCATCGAGCCCACCGGAACGCCCGAGCAATATGCGTTCCTCTATGCCAAGTGGCAGGCGTGGGAGAAGCTGACCGTCATCCCCAGCGCCACCTTCGCGTCCTCGCGCTGGACCAGCCCGTCCTATGGCGCCGTCAGCTACGTACGCCTCGACGGCTTTGCCCTCGCCAATCTGTCGCTGGAGTATCAGTTCAACCCGCAGACCACCTTCTCGGTTGGCGTGCAGAACATCTTCGACAAGCAATATGAGACCGAGTGGTATTATCCGGAAGCCGGCCGGAACTTCTTCATCAATGGTCGCGTGACGTTCTGATCCTCAGAGGACACAGCCTCACCCCCTAAACGCTGGCAGCCCCGACCACCTTCGTGGCCGGGGCTGCGGCGATCTCAGGGTTGCCCCCGGAAACGGCGGGCCTGTTCCTCCAGGAACACCTTCGCCTGCTCGGCGACCCTGTCGATGGAGGCCTTGAGGGCGTTCACCGCACTGTCTATCTCTGCCGAGCTATGCAGGGCTGCGGTGAGTTCCACGGCGCCTCCTGCCAGTCCGGCATGTCGACCGACAACGATCCGGACGTGGGGAATTCCCATACCATCTACTTCACAGGGGGTGTGCCGCGTGGACACCTCTACGTCAAAGGTCTTCATCTCTGCCGTCCTCCCGGTTAGGTAGAAAAGCACCTCTTTAGATTGCTTTCAATCTGCAAAATACAAAGCACGATTGTACCACCCGCCAAACAGCAGGCTCCGGGCACCGTCTCAGGTTGATGCACCCTACCTATTTACCGACAGAGTGGATCGTCAGCCTTCAGCGGCGTGATCTGCCACAGGCTCTGGCGCCGGGGGCGCAGGAGCGGCCCCCACCACTTGTACCAAAGCTCGATGGCGGTTCCGTCCGAGGGCGGCAGCGGCAGGTTGCCGATGCCGTTCGCGATGCCGGCGATGCGGGCGCAGCCGGTGGCCGGACGGGCCGGCGGGCGGTAGGTGTCGGGGTGGATCAGCACCACGCGCGCATTCGGGATCGCCGCCTTCAGGCGGCCGCCGGACATGCGGTCGTCGGCCACCAGCGTCGGCCGGTCGCCGAACTGGGAGGCGATGACCGGCGCCAGCCCTTTCAGCGGCTCGGCAGCCACGCAGCGCCCGCACAGGCGCGGATCGGGCCACAGGGTCACGCCTGCGCGCACCAGCAGCACGCCGAAGGCGATGATGCCCGCCACCCACAGGAAGTGCTTCACCCGCCGCTGCCAGCCGCCGAGGCGCTCCAGCTCGGCGAAGACGTAGACCGGCGCCAGCAGGAAGAAGACGTGGAAATAGCGGTCGCGCAGGCTGGTGGAACCCATGGCCAGCGCGCCGATGAGCGTGCCGAACGTGCCGATGATGATGATGGTCCGCAGCACCCGGCGCGGGGCGGCACGATCTTCCGTGCTCGGGGTGGCATCCTCGCCCCGGTTGAAGGGCAGGAAGACGATGGCCACGACCGCAAGGAAGGGCAGCAGATACCCGACCCAGGCCCCCGCGAAGGTGTCCAGCACCTTGGCGATGCTGCCGTCGCTCGACGGCCCCACCACCTCGGCGGTGGCGGCCACCACGTCTTGCTTCATCAGATAGAGCGTCAGCGCGTAAGCGCCGAGCGGGATGGCGGCGACGAGAATGGTCAGCAGCAGGCGGCGATCGAGGATGGCGTTGCGGTAGCTCTTCTCGAACAGGCCGGCCACCAGCAGCACGCCGATGAAGGGCAGGAAGCCGAACTTGCCCAGCAGGCCGAACGCGATCCACAGGCCAAGGCCCGCATAGAGCCAGGCGGACGGGCGGCGGGTGATGGTGGTGAGCGTGAGGAAGGCGCCGGCAATGGCCACGATCATCACGTTGGAATGGGTCAGGATGCGGTGGCTGTGATAGCCGATCACCCACAGCAGAGAGAGCGAGAACACCGCCAGCGCCTGCAGGCGCGGATCCGCGATCACCTGCTTGGCGACGCGATAGACCAGCAGGCCGAGAACGAACAACAGGCAGTAGCGCTGGATCGCGTAGGGCAGCGTACCGGGGCCGAACAGCCACAGCAGCCCGTAGAGGATCCAGTCGAACAGCGGCGGATTGCGCGGCACGTAGGAGAGCTGGAATGACTGGACCAGATAGCTCTCGATGGCGTCGTCCACGTTGATGGACGATTCCAGCAGCCACGCCACCAGCAGATGGGCCAGCGCCCAGAGGCCGACGATGAGCGCGACACCCGACGGCTTCGCCCACCAGGGCGTGGGAGCCACCGGCGCCCGGCCATAAGGCGGGCTCCCGTAGCGCAATTCGTTGGGCACCGCTGTGGGCGAAAGGGGCACGACATCCTCCCAGGACGATGCGTCGATGGCCCCGGTCTATAGCCGCCTCGTCAGCGGCTGACTATTGCAGGGAAAGCACGCGCTGTTAGGAACGTTTCAAACGGTCGACAGCACCCTGAACCCGCTGCCGTGCGGCACTTCGCCCTCCACGGCCCCGCGCTCCACCTTGGTCACGGCGGCAGCACGCGGGCCGGCGAGGCAGGCTTCGGCCAGTGCCTCCACCTCCGCTTCCGGCCCGGCGACAACGGCTTCCACCGTGCCCTCGCGCCGATTGCGCACGAAGCCGGCGAGGCCGCGCGCCTGCGCTTCCTCGGCGAACCAGGCGCGATAGCCTACCCCCTGCACACGGCCATGAATGAGGAGGTGCAGGGCCAGAGCGTCTTCCATGGCCGGCCTCTACTTCTTCGTGCAGGGCGTGGCGGAGGCCTTCAGGGGCTCGAAGGCGTTCAGCGTGCCGCGCATGGCGAACTCGCCATAGTCCACCTTCAGTTCGCCGATGACGCCATTGTCATAGAGCGTGAAGGTCATCACGTAATCGGGCGTGCTCTCGCTCTTGGCGGCGTCGTAATAGCTCACGCTCACCGGATAATAGGTGTGGCCGGTGAGCGTGGTGCGAGCTGCCTCGAAAAGTTTTGGGGAATCGGTGGCGGCTTTCCCGATCACGGCGAGCGTGTTGTAGACCTTGGTGCCGTCGGTGGAGCCGTCGAACACCTTGGTTTCCAGAAGCGTCTCGCCCTTGGCTGCCGCCTCCAGCACATGCACCACGTGCTCGGTGGGCATCAGGATCTTCCCCTTGAGATCCACGGTGCGGGCGTCGGGCTTCTCGATCTTCACCTGCAGATCGCCATTGTCCTGCCGGCTGGCCTGCGCATCCACATCGGAGCGCGCGTCGCCATTCAGGCGGTCGCGGGTCTTGAACCGATAGGACTTGCCCTCCCCGTCCTCCCAACTGGTGGAAGCCATGTCGGATTTGACCGGATCACCCTCGCCCGTATCCAGCGAGGAGCTCTGGCGCATGTTCACCGTGTAGCCTTCGCAGGCATCACCGCGAATCTCGTAGTCGATCCGGCCGGTTGCGCTGTCGAGGCGGCCGGAGGCGCGGCCGGCATCCAGCGTCATGGCATAGCCTGCGCGGTGCGGCAGCAGCCCCTGAGCGGCGGCAGGCAAAAAACTGGCGCCGACAAGGACCAGAGCGAGGGCGGGCGAACCCAGCGGACGCAGCATCGGAAAGCTCCATGAGAGGGGCGCGGCGCTTGCGCCGTGCTCCCGGTTCGGCCAAGAGGGAGGCGCAAATTGCGCACTCGGTGTGGCAGGAGATGACAATGTCCCAAACCATTGAACAGAAACTGGCTGAACTCGGTATCACCCTGCCCAGCCCGACCGCTCCTCTCGCCAATTATGTCCCGGCGGTGCGCACCGGCAACCTCCTGTTCATTTCGGGCCAGGTCTCCATCGACAGCGCCGGCAAGATCGCCACCGGCAAGCTCGGCGCCGGCCTCGACATCGACACCGGCCGCGCCGCCGCGCGCCTGTGCGCCATCAACCTCATGGCGCAGGCGAAGGTTGCCCTCGGCGGCGACCTCGAGAAGGTGGTGCGCGTGGTGAAGCTGGTGGGCTTCGTGAACTCGGCCCCGGATTTCGTCGATCAGCCCAAGGTCATGAACGGCTGCTCGGACCTGTTCGTGGAAGTGTTCGGCGACAAGGGCCGCCATGCGCGTTCGGCGGTGGGCATCGCTGCCCTGCCCTTCGACGCCGCCTGCGAGGTCGAAGCCATCATCGAAGTGGCCTGAGCCGAGAAGCCCAGCCCATGAATCTGACAGCCCGCCCGGTGGCGCATCGTGGACTTCACGACGCCCCGGCGGGCGTCATCGAGAATACCGCCTCGGCCGTGGATGCGGCCGTGGCGGGCGGTTTCGCCATCGAAGTGGATGTCCAGCGCTCCCGCGACGGCGAGGCCATGGTGTTCCACGATTTCACGCTGGACCGCCTCACCACCGCGCAGGGGCCGCTTGCCGAGCGCTCGGCTGCTGAGCTGAAGGCCATCCCCTTCAAGGCCACCACCGACGCCATGATGACGCTGCCGGAGCTGCTGGCGCGCGTGGCAGGCCGGGCCTTGCTGATCATCGAGATCAAGAGCGATTTTTCCGGCGATACCCGCCTCGCCGTGCGTACCGCCGAACTGGTCGCAGCCTATGATGGCCCGGTGGCACTGATGTCTTTCGATCCGGAGATCGTGGCGACCGTTGCGGAGCGTGCGCCAAAGGTTTTGCGCGGGATCGTGGCCGAACGGCATTTCCACGACCCCGGCATCAGGCTCTCGGCCGCCCGGCGTTTCGCGCTGGCCCATCTGCTGCACTGGCCGCGCTCGCGCTTCCAGTTCGTCTCCTATCGGGTGGCGGACCTCACCGCGCCCGCGCCGCGCCTTGCGCGCCTGCTTGGCATGCCGGTGCTGACATGGACCGTGCGCACCGCCGATGATCGCGCCAGAGCCGCGGCCGGTGCCGACCAGATCACCTTCGAGGGGTTTCGCCCCTAAAAGAAATACCCAGCCAAGGGAGGCAGCCATGCGGACGTCTGTTTTCAGGTTTCATGCCAGCAGGATCGCTCTCTCTGCCGCATTGGCCGCCACGCTTGCCCTCGGTCCCGCCTTGCCCGCGCGGGCCAACGACACCACGGCCCATCTCGACGCCGGCGGGCTCATCTTCGTGCAGAACGACGTGGTGGAGATGAAGTCGGAAGACCTGTTCATCTCCACGGAGGAGGTGCGGGTGCGCTACGTCTTCCGCAACACCACCAAGGAAGACCAGAAGCTGCTCGTGGCCTTCCCCATGCCGGATATCGCCCTCAGCGAGGGCGATCTCTCCATTCCCGACAATGCGTCGGACAATTTCCTCGACTTCAAGACCACGGTGGACGGCAAGCCGGTCACGACAGAGCTGGAGCAGAAGGCCATCGCCCTCACGCTCGACCGCACCGAGGTGCTGCGCAAGCTCAACATCCCGCTCGCGCCCTACAAGGAAGGCGTGGTGAAGGCGCTCGATGCCCTGCCCGCCGACAAGGGCAAGGAACTCGTGGCCATGGGCCTCGTCTCCATCGACGAGTTCGATGCCGGTAAGGGCTGGGAGCGCCACTATGCCCCGCGCTGGACGCTCCGCTCCACCTACTACTGGACCCAGACCTTCCCCACCGGCCGCGACATCGTGGTGGAGCACAGATACAAGCCCAGCGTCGGCGGCTCCGCGGGCACGCTGGTCGGCTACAAGTCCCCCGACATGAGCATGATCGAGAACGAGCAGCGCCAGATGGCGCAGACCTATTGCATCGACAAGACGTTCCTCTCCGCCGTCGATCGCGCCACCAAGGCGCAGAAGGATGGCTCCGGCCCGCCCTTCAGCGACCTGCGGGTGCATTACATCCTCAAGACCGGAGCGAACTGGTCCGGCCCCATCGGGGATTTCAAGCTCACGGTGGACAAGGGCAAGCCAGAGAATCTGGTCAGCTTCTGCGGCAAGGACGTGAAGAAGATCAGCCCGACCCAATTCCAGATGACCGCCAAGGACTTCTGGCCGACGCAGGATCTGGGCATCCTGATCCTCCTGCCCCACCCCAAGCTGTAACCTCTCCCAACGGCACTGCGGCGCAGCATCTTTCCGGATCGCGCCGCAGGGGCCATGTTGTGCGGACATGACCGAGATCCGCATCCTCCCCTCCCTCGCCGACATCGCCGCCGCCGACTGGGACGCCTGTGCCGCAGGCGGCGCAGAGCAGCCGGAGCCCTTCGTCTCCCATGCCTTCCTGCGCGCACTGGAAGAATCCGGATGCGTGCGCGCCCGCACAGGCTGGCAGCCGCAGCATCTCGTGATGGACGGTGAGGACGGAAAGCCCGCTGCGGTAGCGGCCGCCTATCTGAAATCCCATTCCCGTGGGGAATATGTTTTCGATCAGGGCTGGGCCGACGCCTATGAGAGCGCGGGCGGCCATTATTATCCCAAGGTGCAGGTGGCGGTGCCCTTCACCCCCGTGACCGGGCAACGACTCCTGGTGCGCAGGGACACCGACCTCGCCACCGGCCGCGAGGCGCTGGGGGCGGGCCTCGTCCAGCTGGCGCGGCTGCGGGAGGCCTCCTCCGTCCATGTGACCTTCGCCACCGAGGAGGAATGGCTGGCGCTGGCCGATCTCGGCTTCCTCAGGCGCACGGACCAGCAGTTCCATTGGGTGAACGAGGGCTATTCCAGCTTCGATGATTTTCTGGAGGCTCTCGCCTCCCGCAAACGCAAGGCGCTGCGCAAGGAGCGGCGGGAGGCCGTCGCCGACGGCATCGAGATCGAGTGGCTGACCGGCAAGGACCTCACGGAGGCCGCATGGGACGCCTTCTTCGCCTTCTACATGGACACCGGCTCGCGCAAATGGGGCCAGCCCTATCTCAACCGGGCTTTCTTCTCGCTGCTAAGCCAGCGCATGGCGGACCAGTGCCTGCTGGTGATGGCGAAACGCGAGGGGCGCTACATCGCCGGGGCGCTGAATCTGATCGGCGCGGACCGACTCTATGGCCGCTACTGGGGCTGCATCGAGCATCACCCCTATCTGCATTTCGAGGTCTGCTATCATCAGGCGGTGGATTTCGCCATCGCACGCGGCCTCAAGGTGGTGGAGGCGGGCGCGCAGGGCGAGCACAAGCTGGCGCGCGGATATTTGCCGCAGACCACCCATTCCGCCCACTGGATCGCCGACACCGGCCTGCGCCGCGCCGTGGCGCAGTATCTGGAGCGTGAGCGCGCCTATGTGGCGCAGGCGAATGAGGATCTCTCCGCCCTTGGCCCGTTCCGGCGCGGCTCGGCGGAAGCCGAGGTGGAATAGCCCAACCTCTCCATTCCGGATCAGGCTCCCCCTGCCGGTACGTTGCAGTGGAGAGCGAGCGATCGTAAAACGCAGCAAGGATCAGGGGGAAACAATGACCTATTGCTGCGGTGTGCTGGTGCGTGACGGGCTGGTGATGATCGCGGACACCCGCACCAATGCCGGCCTCGACAACATCTCCACCTTCCGCAAGCTGCACATTTTCGACGAGCCGGGCCACCATGTGCTGGCGCTGGCCTCGGCCGGAAACCTCTCCGTCTCGCAGTCGGTGGTGAGCCTGCTGCATGAGGGTGTGGAGGACCACGAGGCCGGCGAGCGGCAGATGCTGCGCGACAGCAAGACCATGTTCCAGGCCGCCCAGCTGGTAGGCCGCGCCATCCGGCAGGTGCACACCGTGGACGCCCACGCGCTGGAGCAGAGCAACGTCAGCTTCGACGTGTCGTTCCTGCTGGGCGGACAGATCGTCGGCGGGCCGCTGCGGCTGTTCATGATCTATTCGGCGGGCAATTTCATCGAATGCACCACCGACACGCCCTTCCTGCAGATTGGCGAGCACAAATACGGCAAGCCGGTCCTCGACCGCGCCGTGACCTATGACATGAACATCTCGGATGCGCTGAAGAGCAGCCTCATCTCCATGGACAGCACCATGCGCTCCAACCTCGGCGTCGGCCTGCCCATCGACGTGATGGTGCTGTGCCCGGACACGCTGGAAGCGGACCTGAACTACCGCATCGAGCCGGGCGAGCCCTATTTTCATGACCTGCGCGAGCGCTGGTCGGCTGCGCTGCGCGCGGCTCATTCCTCGATCCCGCGCCCGCCCTATCTGAAGAACGTGCGCTCCAAGGCCGACGAATAGGCTTTCCCGCCGTTCCACGGTCCCGAAACGCAAAACGCGCCGGCCTCCTTGTCGAGGCCGGCGCGTTTCGTTTGGGCTCACGCTTTCGCGTGGATCACTCGGCGGCGACCAGCTTGGCGGTCACGATCATGTCGGGATCACGCACCGGCTCGCCGCGCTTGATCTTGTCCACGTTGTCCATGCCGTCGATGACCTCGCCCCACACCGTGTACTGGTTGTCGAGGAAGCGGGCGTCGGTGAAGCAGATGAAGAACTGGCTGTCGCCAGAATCCGGGTTCTGGGCGCGGGCCATGGAGCAGGTGCCGCGCACGTGCGGCTGCGCATTGAACTCGGCCTTCAGCTTCTTGCCGGAGCCGCCGGTGCCGTTGCCGAACTGGCCGTCGCCGGTCTGGGCCATGAAGCCCTCGATCACGCGATGGAACGGCACGTTGTTGTAGAAGCCTTCGGTGGCCAGTTCCTTGATGCGCGCCACGTGGTTCGGGGCGAGATCGGGACGGAACTTGATGGTCACGTCACCCTTGGTGGTCTCGAGGACGAGCAGTTCTTCAGCCATTGGGGCCTCTCCTTATGGTTTGTCGGAAATTCACTTCGCGTCGGCCGCGACCTGCATCTTCACGATGCGGTCGGGATTGGGAACCGCGCCATTGGCCTCCTTCGGCCCCTTCTTCAGCTTGTCCACGAACTCCATGCCGGAGACCACCTGCCCCACCACCGTGTACTGGCCGTTGAGGAAGGATGAGGGGGCGAAGCAGATGAAGAATTGCGAATTGGCGCTGTCGGGCGAGGACGAGCGCGCCATGCCGATCGTGCCGCGCACGAAAGGAGTCTGGGTGAACTCGGCCTTCAGGTTCGGATACTTCGAACCGCCGGTGCCGTTGCCATACTGGCCGTCGCCGGTCTGGGCCATGAAGCCGTCGATGACGCGGTGGAACGGCACGTTGTTGTAGAAGCCCTCCTGCGAGAGCTGCTTCAGGCGCGCCACATGATTGGGCGCGAGGTCCGGCCGGAGCTGGATCACCACACGGCCATAGGTCGTGTCGAGATAGAGCGTGTTCTGCAGATCGGGCTTGGCGGTCTGCGCCAGAGCGGGGCCGGCAAAGGCGGTGGCAAGCGCGAGGCCGGCGAATTCACGGCGGCCGATGAGACGGGACATGCAGGTCTCCTTGGATCGCCCCGGGTCTACCCGGTGGCGGTTGGTCTGCGGGACTGGCGGCACCGCGCCGTCCGAAC
Organism: Azorhizobium oxalatiphilum; assembly: GCF_014635325.1. Taxonomy (GTDB): domain Bacteria; phylum Pseudomonadota; class Alphaproteobacteria; order Rhizobiales; family Xanthobacteraceae; genus Azorhizobium; species Azorhizobium oxalatiphilum. The sequence continues at coordinate 328,647 of NZ_BMCT01000002.1, forward strand.
GATCAGGACGCGGCGGAAAACTTGGCCTTCAGGCGGGCGAGCACCAATGGGGGGACGAAGGCTGCAACATCACCACCCATCTTGGCGATTTGCCGGACCAGCGTGGCGGTGATGGGGCGCACAAGCGGCGAAGCCGGGAGAAAGACGGTCTGGATGTCGGGGGCCAGCGTGCCGTTCATGCCCGCCATCTGCATCTCATAGTCGAGATCCGTGCCATCGCGCAGGCCCCGGATCAGCAGCGTGGCATTGCTGCGGCGGGCGGCGTTGACCACCAGATCATCGAAGGTCACGGCTTCCAGTGTGGCGCCCTCTTCCTTCGCGACCGGCCCGCACACCTCATGCAGCATCGCTAGCCGCTCCTCGGTGCCGAACAGCGGCGTCTTGCCCGGATGCACGCCCACCGCGAGCACCAGATGGTCCACAAGGCGGGAGGCGGAGCGCACCACGTCCAGATGCCCGTTGGTGGGCGGATCGAACGAACCGGCATAGATCGCGACGCGGCGTGGGGGATGGGTGCTCGGCATGGCGCTCCTTATGGTGGCGCTCCTCGTGATGGCGATCACGGTTAGCCTTTGGCGATGCGCGGCGCAACGGGGGCGCGGATGGAGAGGCTCAGCGCCGGCCGGCGGCCAGCAGCACCAGCGCACCACCGGCGAGGATGCCGGCGGAGACGCGATCGGCCATCTTGGTGAAATGACCGGACAGCGCGGCGCGCGCCTTGTCCGCTACCACCGCCCAGATGATGTCGCCAATGAGCGCGATCACCGCGAAGACCGCCGCCAGCAGCGCGATCTGGCCGGCGGGATGGGCGGTGTCGGTGACGAACTGCGGCAGGAAGGCCGCGTGGAACAGCAGCGTCTTGGGGTTGGCGAAGGCGACCGCGAAGCCGCGCCCGAAGGCCGCATGGTTGCTGGTGTGTGGCGCGGTGGTGCTCTTGCCGGCCCCGCGCCACTGCATCACGGCCAGCCAGATCAGATAGGCCGCGCCCAGATAGCGCACCAGATCGAAATGGCGGGCGAACAGGTCCACCACCCAGGACAGACCCGCCGCCACCACGGCAAGCTGGAGCACGAGACCCACATTGACGCCCATGGCGCTGAGCAGGCCGGCCTTGCGGCCGTGCTTCAGGCTGGTGCCGACAATGAGCGCCACGTTTGGACCCGGCGTCGCGCCGAGAGCCAGGCAGGCCAGAACGAACACCGCAAGGCTCTCGGCGGAGATCATCGGATCTATTCCTCAGGCGAGGCGTCGGGCGCGTCGGGCAGGTCGAGATTGGCGTCATCACCTTCGGAGACGGCGGCCTCATCCTCGCTGATATGCTCGACGGAGACCACGTGCTCGTCGGCGGCCGTATCGAACACGATCACGCCCTGGCTGGAGCGGCCGACGATGCGGATGCCGTTCACCGGGCAGCGGATGAGTTGCCCGCCGTCCGTCACCAGCATGATCTGGTCGGCATCGCGCACCGGGAAGGAGGCCACCAGCTTGCCGTTGCGCTCGTTCACCGCCATGGCGACGATGCCCTTACCGCCACGTCCGGTCACGCGATACTCGTAGGACGAGGTGCGCTTGCCGTAGCCGTTCTCGGACAGGGTGAGGATGAACTGTTCGAGGGCCTGCATCTTCATGCGGCTGACCTCGTCGAGGCCGCCCTCGCCCACGCCCTCCTCGGCGTCCACCTCGACCACGGGCTCGTCCTCGCCGCCGGCATTGCGGCGGGCGGCATTGGCGAGCTTGAGATAGGCCACGCGCTCGTCGGCGCTGGCGTCCGCATGGTTGATGATCGCCATGGAGATGACGGTGTCGTCCTTCTCCAGCCGGATGCCGCGCACGCCCAGCGAGTCACGGCCCTTGAACACGCGCACGTCCGGCACCGGGAAGCGGATGCAGGCGCCGTTGGCGGTGGTCATCAGGACATCGTCCTGCTCGGTGCAGAGCTGGACCGAGGCGATGGACTCGCCCTCTTCCAGCTTCATGGCGATCTTGCCGTTGCGGTTGATCTGGCTGAAATCGGAGAGCTGGTTGCGCCTGACATTGCCGCCCGTGGTGGCGAACATGATCTGCCAGCGGCCATGCTCCTCCGTATCCTCCGGCAGCGGGACGATGGAGGTGATCCGCTCGTCCGCATCCAGCGGCAGGATGTTGATGAGCGCCTTGCCGCGCGCCTGCGGGGCGGCGGCCGGAAGACGCCACACCTTCAGCTTGTAGACCTGCCCCTTGGAGGAGAAGAACAGCACCGGCGCGTGCGTGGAGGCCACGAACAGGCGGGTGACGAAATCCTCGTCGCGGGTCTGCATGCCCGAGCGGCCCTTGCCGCCGCGCCGCTGCGCCCGATAGGTGGAAAGCGGCACGCGCTTCACATAGCCGGCGTGGGACACGGTGATCACCATGTCCTCGCGGGCGATCAGGTCTTCATCGTCGAGATCGCCGAAGCCGTCGGTGATCTCGGTCTTACGCGGGGTGCCGAACTCCGCCTTGATGGCGAGCAGCTCCTCACGAATGATGGCGCGCATGCGCGGCCGGCTGGCGAGGATTTCGAGATATTCGGCGATCTCGATGGCCAGCTTGTCCAGCTCGTCGGAGATTTCGTCCCGGCCGAGCGCGGTGAGGCGCTGCAGGCGCAGGTCGAGAATGGCGCGAGCCTGCTCGAAGGAGAGCCGATAAGTGCCGTCCTCGGCCACGAAGTGGCGGGGATCGGCGATCAGCACGATCAGAGGCTCGACATCCTTAGCCGGCCAATGCTTTTCCATCAGCCGCTCGCGCGCCGTCGCCGGATCGGGCGCGGTGCGGATAAGCTGAATGATTTCATCGATGTTGGCGACAGCGATGGCCAAGCCCACGAGCACATGGGCGCGGTCGCGCGCCTTGCGCAGCAGGAATTTGGTTCGCCGGCTCACCACTTCTTCGCGGAAGGCGATGAACGCGGTGAGGATGTCATGCAGGTTCAGCACCGCCGGGCGGCCACCGTTCAGCGCCACCATGTTGGCGCCGAAGGAGGTCTGCAGCGGGGTCATGCGGTAGAGATTGTTCAGTACCACGTCCGCCTGGGCGTCGCGCTTCACCTCGATGACCACGCGCATGCCTTCGCGGTCGGACTCGTCGCGAATCTCGGCGATGCCTTCCAGGCGCTTGTCGCGCACCAGCTCGGCGATCTTCTCGATCATCGTCGCCTTGTTCACCTGATACGGGATCTCGGTGATGATGATGGCTTCGCGTTCCTTGCGCACCGTCTCGATGGACGAGCGCGCGCGCATCATGATCGAGCCGCGGCCGGTGAGCTGCGCCTGCCGGATGCCGGCGCGGCCCATGATCAGGCCGCCGGTGGGGAAGTCCGGGCCGGGGATGTATTCGTTCAACGCCTCAGCGGCGAGCAGCGGGTCATCCAGCAGCGCCACCGTGCCGTCGATGACCTCACCCAGATTGTGCGGCGGGATGTTGGTGGCCATGCCCACCGCGATGCCGCCGGCGCCGTTCACCAGCAGGTTCGGGAAGCGCGCCGGAAGAACCGTCGGCTCGCTCTCGCTGTTGTCGTAGTTGTCCTGGAAGTCGACCGTGTCCTGGGCAAGTTCGTCCAGCAGCGCCGTCGTCACCTTCTCGAGGCGCACCTCGGTGTAACGCATGGCCGCCGGGGGATCGCCGTCCACCGAGCCGAAATTACCCTGGCCGTCGATCAGCGGCACCCGCATGGAGAAGGTCTGCACCATGCGAACGAGGGCGTCATAGACCGACTGGTCGCCGTGCGGATGATACTTACCGATCACGTCGCCGACCACGCGGGCCGACTTGCGGTACTGCTTGTTCCACTCGTAGCCGTTCTCGTTCATGGAGAACAGGATGCGGCGATGGACCGGCTTCAGCCCGTCGCGCACATCAGGCAGCGCACGGGCGACGATCACGCTCATCGCATAGTCGAGGTACGAGCGGGACAGCTCGTCGGTGATGGATACGGGCCGGATGTCGGACGGCGTAGCGCCACCCTGCTTCGGCATCTCGTTATCAGCCAAACGTTCACTCTTTCATGGTCGGCAAGAGATGAGTGTTTTAGCCGATTCACGCCCGCAACGCCAGCGCCCGCCCCTTCGGGTGACGGCCGAAACGATAGCGAAAACAATGGGTTGAAAAGAGCTGTTCATAGTCTGGCCGGGGCGGGGCGCGCGAGGGCGCAAAAACCGCCCTCCGGCACCCCGCCGAACCAGATCAAAATACCGCCCAAAACATGTAACGGCTGCCCCGTGCCCCGCTGAAATCGGCAGGACACGGGGCCCTCTCGGGCGCTCTCGGAAGCGTCTCCCGGCCCTTACTGGGCGAGGAAGCGGGTGATGGCGTCTGCGGCCTCGGACACGTTGGCGACGCCGTTCAGATGCCCGCGCCCGCCGCCGATATTCACCTGCTCCACCTTGGCCCCGCCGGAGCGGATCTTGTCCGCCGTGCGCTGGATGGTGGGGGGCGGAAAGACCAGATCTTCGCTGGAGGATATCATCAGCACCGGCGCCTTGATGCGCGCGAGCCCCACATCGCCGCCGGGGGCGAAGGTCTGGTTGGCCTTCACGAGGTACAAGAGGTGGTTGGCATCCGCCGTCTCGGCCCGCGCCGCCCCCGCGCTATCGAGCGCCGCCTCGATGGCATAGCGGTTGGCGAAGGACTTTTCGGGATCCTCACCGGGCTTGGCCCATTTGCGGTTGTAAGTATCGTCCGCCCACGTCCAGTAATTGGAGAAGAGCGAGATGACCTTCAGCGACTGCGCGAGCCCGGCCTTGGGCGGGGTCTTGCCGTAATAGTCGCCGTTGTTCCAGTTGGGATCGAGGCGGATGGGCGAGGCCCAGATGTCCAGCCAGCCCACCAGCCAGCCGTCCGTATCGCCGGCCCCGATCACCGGGATCACCCGCCCCACCATCTCCGGATAGCCGGTGGCCCATTCATAGGCTTGCAGCGCGCCCATGGAGGCGCCCATCACCGCATGCAGCTTGTGGATGCCCTGGCTCTCCAGCAGCGCCTTCTGCACGTTCACGAAGTCGCGGATGCCGACCACGGGAAAATCCATGCCGTAGGGCTTGCCCGTGTCCGGGCGCGGAGTGGCGGGGCCGGTGGTGACGACGTTGGGGTCATGGGCGTTGAGGTTCACCAGCGTGTCGGACGAGATGATGTAGTATTTGTCCGTATCCAGCGGCTTGCCGGGGCCGATGATGGCATCCCAATAGCCGGGCGCCTTGTCCTCCGGCTTGTACTTGCCCGCCGCATGGCTGGTTCCGGAGAAGAAATGCGTGATGAGGATCACGTTGCTCTTGTCGGCATTGAGCGTGCCATAGGCTTCCCAACCGACCTTCACCTCGCGCAGCACGCCGCCGCTCACCGTCGTGTAGGTGGGCATGGTGAAGGTCTTTTTCTCCACGATGGCGTCGAGCGCGTAAGCGGGCCGGCTGGTTGCAAGCACGGCGGGCATCGCCACCGTGGCGAGTGCGGCGAGCCACAGCGCCGCCGCGAGACGAGGTCCGCGGAACGAAGCAGGACAAGGGTTTGGCAGGGTCATGGCGTCTCCTTTGGCAGCCCTGTTCCGGGCGTTGGCTTTAAGGGTGACATGACCCGTAAACGACGCAAAGCGGCAACGGTTCAGCTGGAAGCTGAACGGACCCGCGCGTGGCTTTGTGACAAGGGCGCTGGACCGCGCCCCCATGCCGTGCTAATCGCGCCGCCTCCGGTAGAGGAAACCATGATCCAGACGTGCCAGCGACGACGAGAGAGCGAACCGCGCTTCAGCGCGCGGGTTTTGTCGCGCCCGTCCGCCTGACCGTCTTTCGGCTGGGCGGGCCTGTGTCTGCCTCGTCCCAAGCATTGAGATCATGACCGAACTTCCCATCACCGTCGCCCACGAGACCCCTGCCCACGCCTCCGTCATTGATCGGCTGCACCAGCGGACCTTCGGTCCCGGCCGCTTCGCGCGCACCGCCTTCCGGCTGCGGGAGAACGTGCCGCCGGACTACACCCTCTCGTTCACCGCCCATGTGGGAACGATGATGGTGGGTTCGGTGCGGCAGACGCCCATCTTCATCGGCACCTCGCCCGCCATCCTGCTCGGCCCGCTCACGGTGGAACCGCCGTTCCGCGCGGTGGGCATCGGCGCGCGGCTGATGAATATCTGCATGGACGAGGCCCGCACCCTCGGGCACCAGCTCGTCCTCCTGGTGGGCGACGAGCCCTATTACCGGCGCTTCGGCTTCAAGGTGGTGCCGCACGGCCGCATCGCCATGCCCGGCCCGGTGGATCCCGGCCGGCTGCTCATCGCCGAGCTGAACGAGGGCGCATTCGAAGGCATCTCGGGCCCTGCCCGCTCTTCCCTCGCTTGAACGATATCGCTGACCTGAAACGAAAAATGCCCCGGCAAGCCGGGGCATTCTCTTTTCTACGCGTGGATTTCGCGAGGCCTCACTCGGCCGCCGCGACCTCCACCCGGCCGCGCGCCTGACGGGCCTGCTTGAGCAGTTCGGCCACCAGGAAGGCCATTTCGATCGACTGCTCCGCATTGAGACGCGGGTCGCAGTAGGTGTGGTAGCGGTCCCGCAGGTTCTCATCCGAGATCGCCCGGGCGCCGCCGGTGCATTCGGTGACGTTCTTGCCCGTCATCTCCAGATGCACGCCGCCGGCATAGGTGCCTTCCGCCGCATGGACATCGAAGAAGGTGCGGATCTCGGACAGGATGCGGTCGAACGGCCGCGTCTTGTAGCCGGAGCCGGCCTTGATGGTGTTGCCGTGCATGGGATCGCACGACCACACCACCGTGCGGCCTTCCTTCTCCACTGCCCGCACCAGCGCCGGCAGGTGCTCGGCCGCCTTGTCCGCGCCGAAGCGGCAGATCAGGGTGATGCGGCCGGCTTCATTGTCGGGCTGGAGCACGTCCAGCAGGCGGATGAGGCCGTCCGGCGTCAACGAGGGGCCGCACTTGATGCCGATGGGATTCCGCACGCCGCGGAAATACTCCACGTGTGCATGGTCCGCCTGACGGGTGCGGTCGCCGATCCACAGCATGTGGCCGGAGGTCGCATACCAGTCGCCGGAGGTGGAATCCACGCGGGTCAGCGCCTGCTCGTAGCCGAGCAGCAGGGCCTCGTGGCTGGTGAAGAAATCCGTAGAACGCATCTCCGGATTGGACTGCGGATCGATCCCGCAGGCGCGCATGAAGTCGAGCGCCTCGGTGATGCGGTTCGCAAGTTCCTGATAGCGATGCGACTGCGGTGAGTCCTTCACGAAGCCGAGCATCCACTGATGCGCGTTCTCGAGATTGGCATAGCCACCCGACGCGAAGGCGCGCAGCAGGTTCAGCGTCGCCGCCGACTGCCGGTAGGCCTCCAGCTGGCGCTGCGGATCGGGAATGCGCGACTGCGGCGTGAAGGCGATGTCATTGACGATGTCGCCGCGGTAGCTGGGCAGTTCCACGCCGTCCACGGTCTCCATCGGAGCCGAGCGCGGCTTGGCGAACTGACCGGCGATGCGGCCGACCTTCACCACCGGCGAACCGCCGGAGAAGGTCATCACCACCGCCATCTGCAGGAACACCCGGAAGAAATCGCGGATGTTGTCGGCGGAATGCTCGTCGAAGCTCTCGGCGCAGTCGCCGCCCTGCAGCACGAAGGCTTCGCCCTTGGCCACCTTTGCAAGGTGGCCCTTCAGGCGGCGAGCCTCACCTGCAAAAACCAGCGGCGGGTAGGAGGCAAGCTTGCCCTCCACGTCCTTGAGCGCGGCCGCGTCCGGATATTCGGGCACCTGGACGACCGGATAAAATCGCCAGGAATCCGGACGCCAGCCTTCGGCGCGGCGCGAGGCGGTCTCGGCGGCGCTCGGGATGCGGTCGGAAACAGGGCGGGTGGTCATCGTGGTCTCCATCCATATGTACGCGCGGCGCTTGTGCGCCGTCGGTCCGGCTCCAATTGGTCAGGATGCGGAAGGGGGCTTATACACCAGCCCCCCCGTGCACGGAACCGGAACATGGCGCCTCCGGAGCAGCTTAGACAGGGTCGGGACTATCCCTCCGGCAGAGCTTCAGCCATGCGCTCCACGCGCATCACGTTTCCGAGCAATCCAAAGAACGCCGCGCGTCGTTCGTCCTGATGGCCTAAGAAGGCCCCGGACTCTCTTCCCCGCCGCCCCCGCCGGCCCGCCAGGATCAGACATGAGCAAGCAAGACAGGGGCGCCGCGCCGTCGGCCGCCTCCGCACCCTCCTTTTATGAATTCGTTGCCCTCGTCGCCCTCATGATGGGGACGACGGCTTTCTCCATCGACAACCTTCTCCCCGCCTTCGAGCCGATCCGCCAGGATCTCGGCGTCACGCGTCCCGGCGACCTGCAGCTCATCGTCACCGCCTTCATGCTCGGCTTCGCGCTGATGCAGCTGGTGTTCGGCACCATCTCCGACGTGATCGGCCGCAAGCCGGCGCTGATGATGGGCCTGATCATCTATTGCGTCGGCACCGTGCTAGCGCTGGTGACGGACAATTACACCGTGCTGCTGATCGCCCGCGTCATTCAGGGCATGGGGGCTGCGGCGTCGCGGGTGCTGTCGGTGGCCATCGTGCGCGACCGCTTCAAGGGCCGCGACATGGCCCGCGTCATGTCGCTTTGCATGATGGTGTTCCTGGTGGTGCCCGTGGTGGCCCCCGCCATCGGCAGCGGCATCCTGATGATCGGCACCTGGCACCACATCTTCGTGGCCATGCTCGCCCTCACCGTCGTGCTGGCGGTGTGGTTTGGCGCGCGCATGCCGGAGACGCTGCATCCCGAGTACCGGCAGCGCTTCTCGCTGGGCAACATCGCCCGTGGCATGCGGCTGACCGTCACCACGCGGCGGGCCATCGGCTATTCCACGAGCATGGGCCTGATGATGGGCGCGCTCATGGCCTTCGTGGGCTCGTCGGAGCAGATTTTCGACAGCGAGGTCTATCACCTCGGCGTCTGGTTCCCGATCGCTTTCTCCGTGGTCGCGGCGGTGATGTCGGTGGCGTCCTTCATCAATTCGAAGCTGGTCGGCCGGTTCGGCATGCGCCATCTCTCGCATGCGGCCATCATCGGCTTCTTCCTTACCGGCGTGGTGCAGACGGGATTCGGCCTCGCCTATGACGGTCGCCCGCCGCTGCTGGTGTTCTGCGCGCTGGTGGCGCTCAATCAGGCGCTGTTCGCGCTCACCGTGCCGAACTTCAATTCCATGGCCATGGAGCCGCTCGGCGCCATCGCCGGCACGGCCTCGTCCTTCATCGGCTTCTACACCACCCTGCTCGGGGCGGTGTTCGGCATGATCGTCGGCCAGGCGGTTTCCGGCTCGGTGCTGCCGCTCTCCGTGGGCTACATGGTGCTCGGCGGCCTCGCCATTCTCTCCACCCTGTGGGCCGAGAAGTGGCGTCTGTTCGGCGGCCAGATCACGCCGCACTGACCAATGCAAACGGGCAGCGGATTTTTTCCGCTGCCCTTTGACGCTTCAGAGGCCGGCTTCCTTGGCGCAGCCGGCCAGCGTGGTGGCGAGCCGGGCGCTGCCGGCATTCGCCTCCGTCCCCTGCCGCAGCGTGCAGGCGTCCATGGTGTTGAAGGTGGACCCGCTGATCTTGCGCCCGGTGAAGGCCTCGATCGTCGCCTGCCGGTCTGCCGGCGTCAGCGCCTGATATTGCCGGAGCACACCGGCCCGGTCCTGCTTCGGCTGGATGGGCGCGGCGGAGGCCTGCGCCAGCGGAATGAGCGACAGCACGGCGAGCGTCACGACGGACTTGAAGGTGCGCACGGGTTCCCCTCGTTAAGCGAATGGACCCATGTTTATGGCGGGACGGATTTCGCACCGTCCAGAGCCAAATCGCCTGTTCACGAAGCCTTGCTGCGCAGCGTGACCAGTTCCTCCGCAGCGGTGGGATGGACGGCGACCGTGCGGTCGAAATCCGCCTTGGTGGCGCCCATGCCGATGGCGATGGCGGCCATCTGGATGATCTCGCCCGCCGACTCACCCACCACATGGCAGCCGAGCACCTTGTCGCTCACCGCATCCACCACGAGCTTCACCAGCATCTTCGTCTCGCGGCCGGACAACGTCGCCCGCATGGGCCGGAACTGGGCCTTGTAGATATCCACCTGATGGCCCGCGTCCCGCGCCGCCTGCTCGGACAGCCCCACCGTTCCCACCTCCGGTTCGGTGAAGACAGCGGTGGCGACCGTGCTGTGGTCCACCGTCCAGGGCTTGTTGCCGAACACCGTGTCGGCGAAGGCGTGGCCTTCGCGGATGGCCACGGGGGTGAGGTTAATGCGGTTGGTCACGTCGCCCACCGCATAGATGGACGGCACGTTGGTCTGCCCCTGCGCATCGACGATCACCGCACCCGATTTGTCCAGCGCCACGCCCACCGTATCGAGGCCGAGCTTCTGGGTGTTGGGCAGGCGGCCGATGGCGAGCATCACCTCTTCCACCACCAGTTCGCTGCCGTCGGACAGGGAGACGCGCTTGCCGCCCTCGGCCTTGGCAATGCCGGTGAGCGTGCGGCCGGTCAGGATGTCGATGCCCGCATGGCGCATCTCGGCGGCCACCAGCGTGCGCACATCCTCGTCGAAGCCGCGCAGGATCTGGTCGGCGCGCAGCACGAGGCTGACCTCGCAGCCGAGCGCCCGGAACAGGCAGGCGAACTCCACCGCGATATAGCCGCCGCCCTGCACGATGATGCGGCGCGGCAGCTGCGGCAGATGGAAAGCCTCGTTGGAGGTGATGGCCAGCTCGCAGCCGGGAATCGCCGGGCCGAGCGCGGGATGCGCACCCACCGCGATCAGGATGTACCTGGCCTCGATCACCTCGCCACTGCCGACGAGGCGCACGGTGTTCGGCCCTTCGATGACGGCCCGCTCATCCACGATCTCGACGCCGGGAGCGGCGAGGTTGCGGCGATAGATGCCCTCCAGCCTGCCGATCTCCGCATCCTTGCGGGCGATCAGGGTCGGCCAGTCGAAGCGGGCGTTCTCCACCGTCCAGCCATAGCCGGCCATGTCCTCCAGATCGTGGGCATAGCGGCCGGCATAGACGAACAGCTTCTTCGGCACGCAGCCGCGGATCACGCAGGTGCCGCCCAGCCGGTATTCCTCCGCCAGCATGACCTTGGCGCCATGCCCCGCCGCGATGCGCGCGGCGCGCACGCCGCCGGAGCCACCGCCGATGACGAACAGATCAACGCTTCGCGACATGCCTCAATCCTCCGGCGGTGGCGCGGCATCGCGCGCCCTGCCCGCCCGTATCCGGTCTTCGGGGTCGCGCGCTGCGCGCAGGACCGCTGGGGGGCGCAGTTCAAGTCCCTCGGGGGGGCGACGTCAAGCTGAAGGCACCCATGCGTCGCCGATCCACCGGCACGCCCTCTTGCTCGCGCCTCTTGCCCGCGCCCCATGATCGGTGCTTCAAACCGATGGTGGCCGGGGCGACCCGTCCGCCGACTTTTTCCAGTTGCGGCAGGTGCATGCCCGATCCCATTCCCCCCCGCTGGCTGCGCGCCCGGCGCACATCCGGTGGACAGGCCGAATTCCAGCTGCCTCCCGGCGTTCGCCTCAAGGTGCGGCGGCGCGGCTATGCCTTCGTGCTGGTGTTGGCCGGTGGCCCCGTCGAGGCGTACGGCGCCTTCCGCGACAAGACCGGCCGCAACCTCGGCCCTGCCCAGCTCAGCGCACCCGCATCCGGTGTCTTCATCCCTGAGGGCGCAGCGAGTCTGGTGCTGGAGCAGGCCGATCCGAGCCTGCGCGTGGGCTATTTTCCGCGCAGCAAAGTCGGCCTCAAGCTGCATGCCTTCGCCAATGGCGTGTTCGCCGCCCGCTCCATCCTGAAGCGCTGGCGTATGGCGGGGGCAGCAGCCCGCGACCTGCGCGGCACGCACGGCGCTCTCATTCAGGCGGGCCCCGCCCATCAGGCGGAACAGACCCAATTCTACCGGCGCTATCGCGAGCGTTTCGTCGGCGGCTTCCCCGAAGTGCCGGCGGCCGAGGCCGCCCCGCGCCTGACCTTCATCTCGACCTTCAGCACCATAGCCGACTTCAAGCTGGCTCAGGATGCATTGCAGCAACAGACCGATTCCCGATGGAACTGGCTGGTGAGCGTACCTGCTGCATCGCAGCAAGGGGTGCAGCAAAGCGTTGCGGATGGCGTCCGTGTGCGCCTGCTCACTGCGGGAGACGATCCGGCCGAGGATTTCAACGCGGCCCTTGCCGCTGTTGGAAATGCTGCGGAGCTGGTTGCCCCGCTCGATATGCGCGGACGGGTGACGCGGGATGCGGTCGCCATCATCCGCGCCGGCTTTGCGGCCCATGCGGACTGCCGCCTGCTCTATACGGACGAAGAGCGGCTCGATGCCGAGGGGCTGCCAGCGGAAGGGCTGTTCAAGCCCGCCTATAACCGGCATTTGCTGCGCAGCATCGACTATGTCGGCCAGCTGTGGGCGGTGCACAACGAGCGGCTGACGGAGATCGGCGGCGCCCGCATCGGCTTCGGCGGCGCATGGCGTTACGATCTGCTGCTGCGCGCGGCCGATCCCCTGCCCGCTGCTGTTATCCGCCACGTGCCGCGCGTCGCCTATGCCCGCACGCCGGACATGGGCGACGGCAGCTTCCCGCCGGACGCCGTTGAAGCCGCCTCCCGTGCCCTCGCCGGCGTCACCGGCACCGAAGTGATGGCCTCTGGCGGACGTCTGCGCCCGGTCTATGCCGTGCCGGAGCAAAAGCCGCTGGTTTCCTTCGTCATCCCGACGCGGGACCGCGCCGATCTGCTGGGCCTGACGCTGCGCTCCATGATCGCGCTGACGCGCTATCGGGACTTCGAGATCATCGTGGTGGACAACGGCTCGGTACAGCCCGAGACCTTTGCGCTGTTCGACGAGATCAAGGCCCTCTGGCCGGCCACGAAAATCGTGCGCGATGACGGCGACTTCAATTATCCGCGCATCTGCAACAATGGCGTGGATGCCGCGTCCGGCTCACTCATCTGCCTGCTCAACAACGACATGGAAGTGGTCGAGCCCGGCTGGCTGGACGAGATGGTGGCGCTCGCCAGCTTGCCCGGCGTGGGCGTGGTGGGTGCAAAGCTGCTGTTCCCGGACCGTACCATCCAGCATGCGGGCGTGATCGCCGGCCTATTCGCCTATGCCGGCCACTGGTTCGCCCATTCCGCCGCCGACGCTCCCGGCATTGGCAGCCGCCTGCGCAGCCGGCAGAACCTCTCCGCCGTCACCGGCGCCTGCCTGATGATCTCCCGCACCTGCTGGGACGCAATCGGCCCGCTGGATGCGGAGCGTTTCGCCGAGGACTGCAACGACATCGACCTGTGCCTGCGTGCGGTGGCGGCCGGCCATGAGCTGGTGTGGACGCCGTTCGCCTGCATCATCCACCACGAGTCGGCTTCGCGCGGAAAGCGCCGGGCCAAGGCGCATCGCGAGCGGCTGAAGGCGCAGCGGGCGCGGTTCGAGGCCCGCTGGCACGCCTCGACGCTGGTGGACCCGCACTACAATCCGAACCTGCGCCGCAAGAGCCTCTATGCGACCCTCGCCGCTGCCCCCGAGGGCAGCCTGGAGCCGCGCCTGAGCCGCGTGCCCCGGCCTCAGAACTGAAAAGGCCCCGGTGCGGAACACCGGGGCCTTTCAATCTTCAGGAAGCCGCAGGGCCGATCAGAGATCGTAGCCCTGCTTCTTCATCTCCTCGCGGATGCGGTTCATGGCATCCGAATTCAGCTTGGCGCCCCACTGCTGGATGCTGGTCACAGCCTGCTGGACGATCTGCGCGCGGTCGCTCACCAGCTTCTTGCCCACCGGGGTGGAATAGAAGGCCAGAGCCTCCTTCAGCTCGGCTTCCGTGAAGCGCTGGGCATAGGCGGTCGCGAGGATGTCCACGATCTCGCTCTTGCGCTTCTCGAATTCCGGGCGCAGCGCCAGCGCCGTGTCGCGCAGCTTCTTGGCCAGATCCGGATTGGTCTGGAGGAAGCCGAGGGCAGCGCCGTCGATGAGGTTGGGGATGACGCCGTCGAAGGCCCGGACCTCGCCGTTCGCCTCGACCAGCTCGCGGGCGACCTGCAGCTGGGACGAGGTCGGCTGGGACGAGGTCGGCTGGGGCGCCGCCGCCTGGGCCAGCGCGCCGCTGGTCATGAGACCGAGAGCGAAAAGGCCCATGCCCAGACGCCGGACGGATGGAAGCAGAGACATGCGTTTCTCCAGTGGGCAGATTCAGGCTGCGGTCTGATCTTCAAGCACGCGGATGCCGTCCGCGCCGGCCAGGACGGCACGGCGGGCAAGGCCAAGGAACAGGCCATGCTCGACGACGCCCGCCACCTCCTCCACCGCCCGGGCAAGGCGGCGCGGATCGGCGATCTGGCCGAGATGGGCATCGACGATGACATTGCCCTGATCGGTCACGAAGGGCTTGCCATCCTTGGTGTGGCGCAGGCGCAGCTCACCGGCGCAGCCGGCGGCGGCGATGGCGCTCTCCAGCCGGCGGGTGGTGGCGACGACGCCGAAGGTGACGATCTCGATGGGCAGCGGGAACACGCCCAGCGTGCCCACCAGCTTGGTCTCGTCAGCGATGACAATCATCTCGCGGGCGGCGCTGGCGACGATCTTCTCGCGCAGCAGCGCGCCGCCGCCGCCCTTGATCAGCGCGAGGCCGGGGCCAATCTCGTCGGCGCCGTCGATGCACAGATCGAGTTCAGGCTGCTCGTCCAGCGTCGCCAGCGGCACGCCCAGCGACAGAGCCTGCGCCTTGGTCTGCTCGGAGGTCGGCACGCCCACCACCTTGAGGCCGCCGGCCACGCGCTCGGCCAGCAGCGCGACGAAATGCTTGGCGGTCGAGCCCGTGCCGAGGCCGAGCCGCATCCCGTCCGTCACATATTCGAGCGCACGCGCGGCGGCGCGGCGTTTCAGATCCTCAGCATCGGCCATTTTAGACACGCTCTCGTAAAGCTGCTGGGCGTTGCCTAGCCGTGATCGCCGCGAACCACAAGCGGGGACGAGGCCAACACTTTTGGCGTTCCCCCGCGACGTAGCGCGCGAAAAGCGGCAGATTGGAGAGATATTTCCATGGCCGACAATCGTTCCGGCCCACGCAAAGGGACTGCCCCACCATGTCCGAGACCCGCCCCGTCATCGCCTTTGATCTTGACGGCACGCTTGTCGATACGGCTCCCGATCTCCTGTCCACGCTGGATTTGGTCCTCTCCACCCACAACATCCCCCCGGTGGATCGCGACGAGGCGCGCCCCATGATCGGCGGCGGCGCGCGCATGCTGATCATGCGCGCCCTCACCCATGCGGGCGTGGCGGTGGAGACGACCGAACTCGATCGCATGAACCGGCAGTTCCTCGATCATTATGCCGCGCACATCGCCGACGAGTCGCGTCCCTTTCCCGGCCTCATCGAGGCGCTGGACCGGCTGGAGGCGCAGGGAGCGATTCTCGCTGTTTGCACCAACAAGCTGGAATATCTCGCCCGCCTGCTGCTGGACGGGCTCGGCCTGACGCAGCGTTTCGCCGCCATCACGGGGGCGGACACCTACGGTATCGCCAAGCCCGATCCGAAGCCCCTGCTCTCGACGATTGCCGCCTGCGGGGGCGATCCGCGCCGGGCGATCATGGTCGGCGACAGCGCCACCGATGTGAACACCGCGCGAGCCTGCCGCATCCCGGCGGTGGCCGTGACGTTCGGCTATACGGAAATCCCGGCCGCGCAACTGGGCGCGGATCGAGTGATTGCACACTTTTCCGAGCTGGGTCTGGCTGTGGATGACTTGCTGCGATCCACAGCCGCGTGACGCCGGAACGGGATGAAGAGGCAGAGGGTGCTTGACACCCCGAGCCCCCCGCCATACACAGCCGACCTCGCTGCTGAACAACGGTTCGGCGGCAGGACGGATGGGCGATTAGCTCAGCGGGAGAGCACACCCTTCACACGGGTGGGGTCGCAGGTTCAATCCCTGCATCGCCCACCATCCGTTCCTCTCAAAACGTTCTGAAAAGCTTTGTCTTGCGCGCCGTCATACGGCGTCCACGCTCGCTTCGGCTCATGCTTTGCGCGCCCTGCCCTCGCGCGGCCGTGAACGGCCAAGCCCAAGAAACCGTTCCGAAGCGTGAACCAAACAATCACACAAGCGTTGCACGTCTGCCGCATATGCGGCGAAATCAGGTTCTTCTCCCGATAACCTCTCATGAGTTGCAGGGACTGATCGACGATGACGCTCAAAAGCCTCACGCTTGCGGCCGTTGCGGCCGCCCTTCTGGGCACGGTTTCCGCCCATGCGGCCCCCGGCCAGCCCGTCAACCGCAGCAATGATCCGTTCGGTTTCGCCGCTTTGTTCGGCGGCATGTCCGGCGGCGGTGCCGTGGTGGGCGTATCGCCCTTCGGGCGCCAGACGGTGTCCATCGACACCAAGTACAAGCCCGGCAACATCGTCATCAGCACCAGCGAGCGCCGGCTCTATTATGTGCAGAGCCCAGGACGAGCCATCGAATATGGCGTCGGCGTCGGCCGCGACGGCTTCCAGTGGTCGGGCGTGAAGACGGTCAGCGCCAAGAAGGAATGGCCCTCCTGGACGCCGCCGTCGCAGATGCTGAAGCGTCGCCCGGACCTGCCGCGCTACATGCCCGGCGGCATCGAGAATCCGCTCGGCGCCCGCGCCATGTATCTGGGCTCCAGCCTCTACCGCATCCACGGCTCCAACGAGCCGGAGACCATCGGACAGGCGGTGTCGTCCGGCTGCATCCGCATGACCAACGATGATGTGGTGGATCTCTATAACCGCGTGAAGGTGGGCGCGACCGTCTACGTCATGCGCTGAGCACGCCGCACCGACAAAAAAGGCGGGGCGCCGTTTCCGGGGCCCCGCCTTCTTTTTGGGTAAACCTTGAGACGTCAGCTCACTTGATGGTCTCGGACGCCTTCTTCACGAAGGTGCCATCAAAGGTCTTCGGCAGGTCGATGGTGGCGCTCTTCAGCTCCGGATCGAACTCCACCAGCATGTTAAGCGCATTCTTCATGCCGATCTCGGGGATCACGCCGGTGATCGAATAGGTAGGCTTGGATGCCTTCACCGCGGCCAGATAGAGCGTCTTGTCGCCGAGCAGATATTCCTCCGGCACCACCTTGGCCACGTCCTCCGGGCTCGCCTTCTCCAGCCACTTCAGCGACTTGTAGAAGGCATTCGTCAGCTTCTGGGTGGTCACCGGATTGGCGGCCACGAAGTCGCGCTTGAGGTAGAGCACCGCAGCCGGATTGGCGCCGCCGAAGATCTTCTGGTTGCCTTCCTCCGTGCGGGTATCGGCCAGCACGACCGCGTCGCCGTCGCTCTCCACCTTGGTGATGACGGGATCGAGATTGGCCATGGCGTCGATCTCGCCGCGCTTCATCTGCGCCACCGCGGATGCACCGCCGCCGACACCGATATAGGACACGTCGTCGGGCTTCAGGCCCTGCTTGGCCAGCAGGAAGTTGACGAAGAAGTTGGTAGAGGAGCCCGGCGCGGTCACGCCCACCTTGGCGCCCTTCAGGTCGGCCACGCTCTTGTACTTGGCGGCCTTGTCCTTCTGCACCACCAGCACGATGCCCGGATAGCGGCCGAGCTCGATCACCGAGACGATGTCCTGTCCCTTGGCCTGCATGCGGATGGTGTGCTCATAGGCGCCGGTCACGGCATCGATGGAGCCGCCGATCAGCGCCTGCAGGGATTTGGCGCCGCCACCGAAGTCATTGATGGTGACGTCGAGGCCTTCCTCTTTGAAATAGCCGTTCCGCTCCGCAATGGTCAGCGGGAGATAGTAGAGCAACGGCTTGCCGCCGACGCCCAGCGTCAGGGTCGGCTTCTCGGCCTTCTGGGCGAGCGCAGGCGCACCCTGCGCGGCGAGCCCGAGGGCGAGCGCCACCGCCGGCACGGCGACGCGCAGGAACTTTGAAAACACTGTCCGGTGGGAACGCATGGGTTTCCTCCTCACGTTTTTGCATTTTTACGCCCGGCCCACGATGGCCGGGCGGACAACTCAATGGCCGGCGGGAACGGTGGGCCGCCATACGGTGAGACGGTTCTCGATCACGGTCACAACGGCGTCGATCAGGATCACGAACACCGCCAGCACCAGCATGCCGGAGAATACGCCGGTCACGTCGAACACGCCTTCGGCCTGATGGATGCGATAGCCGAGGCCCGCCGCCGAGCCGAGATACTCGCCCACCACCGCGCCCACGAGGGCAAAGCCCACGGAGGTGTGCAGGGAGGAGAACATCCAGGTCAGCGCCGAGGGCCAGTAGACGTGGCGCAGCAGCTGGCGCTCCGACATGCCGAGCATGCGGGCGTTGTTGAGCACGGTGGGGCTCACTTCCTTCACGCCCTGATAGACGTTGAAGAAGACGATGAAGAACACGAGGCTCACGCCCAGCGCCACCTTCGACCAGATACCGAGGCCCAGCCACAGCGCGAAGATGGGCGCCAGCACCACGCGCGGCAGAGCATTCGCCATCTTCACATAGGGGTCGAAGACGGCAGCCACGATCCGCCGCCGGGCGAACCAGAAGCCGATCACCACGCCGCCGGCGGCGCCGATGGCGAAGGCGAGCGCGGTCTCAAGCAAGGTGATGCCGAGGTGATACCAGATGACCCCGGTGGCGAAATCCTTCCAGGTGCGCTCGAACACCGCCACGGGTGTGGAGAAGAAGAACGGGTCCAGCAGGAAGAAGGACTTTTGGGAGATCAGGCCGGCCGGCACCTTCCAGGTGGAGCCGATGTGCCAGATGCCGATGATGGCGACGGCCACCAGCAGTTGAAGGGCGAACAGCACCGGGCGTGAGGACAACAGACGCATCACGCGGCACCTTCCGTTTGACGATAGCCCTTCACCACTTCCTCGCGCAGCGCGCCCCAGATCTCCCGATGCAGCGCATGGAATTCCGGGGTGAGGCGCACCTCCGCGATGTCGCGCGGGCGCTCAAGATTGACCCGCCATTCGCCGATGATGCGGGAGGCCGGACCGGCGCTCATGATCACCACCCGGTCGGCGAGCGCGATGGCCTCGTCGAGATCGTGGGTGACGAACATCACCGCCTTGCGGTCGAGGCTCCAGAGATCGAGCAGGAGATTGCCCATGATCTGCCGGGTCTGCGCATCCAGCGGCCCGAACGGCTCGTCCATGAGCAGGATCTTGGGATCGCGGATCAGCACCTGCGCGAGGCCCACGCGCTTGCGCTGGCCGCCGGAGAGCATATGCGGATAGCGTTCGCCGAAGGCGCCGAGCCCCACCCGCTTCAGCCAGTCCTGAGACCGCGCCTTCGCCTCGGCGGCGGAGACCCCGGCGATCTCGAGGCCGATGGACACGTTGTCCAGCACCGTCTTCCAGGGGAACAGGGCTTCGGCCTGAAACAGATATCCCGCCTGCCGGTTCAGCCCGGCGAGCGGTGCGCCGAAGATGCGGACATTGCCGGCGGCAGGCACCAGCAGACCTGCGGCCGCGTTCAGCAGCGTGGACTTGCCGCAACCGGTCGGCCCCACGATGGCGAGGAACTCGCCATCCGCGACCCTGAGGTTGGCGCCCTCCACGGCCACGAACGGCGCATCCTTCGGACGGCTGCCGGGAAACGCGATGCGGACACCTTCGAGTTCCGCCGCCGCCGGCGCACCCGTTACGGGTGTTGCATCGGCGAGGCCACCAACCCCTGACATGCTTCCTCCACTGCCGCGCCGGCAATCCCGGCCCTCGGTTTCCTCCTACTATGCTTCTGTGCGTCACAGAACCACACGGCGTAATTAAATTGCTTGGCGTGTGGCATTGCAGGTGAAAAACTGCGTGCAGTGCAGCATTTCTTTCGCAGAAATGCGCTTTGCCGACGGGATCGGCGAGCCCGCGACCAATGCGCCCCGCTCGCCAGCGGGGGAAATTTACGTAACGGTACCAGAGATTTGATGCATGCAATGTAGGCGGTTGATAGGTAGCGAAACCGCTGCGGTCATGCTATTTCTGGGTGCATGAGCTACTACGCACGCGCGCAACGCCCGACCGCAGACTCATCCCAGGACGGCAGCGCCGGAAGCCAGGCGGCCGGCGGCGTCCAGGTTCGTATTCTTCTCACCCAGATGGCGCAGGCTTTCGTGCTTCAGTCCGGTCTCGCCGGGCGGATCACCTGGCTGACCGAGCATGCCAGCGGCTTCCACAGCGCCATCCAGCAGGGCGACCGGGTGGGCCTGTCGGATTCTTCGCGGCATGATCTGATCGTGCTGCGCCGCCGCGTGCTGCTGGACCCGGCGGTGCTCGAAATCACGCTGGACATGCCGCCCACCAGCCGCATCTGAAGCGCAGTCCGGAAGGGCAGCCGGGAAAAGCCGTTTGGACATGAAAAAAGCCGGGTCGAAGCCCGGCTTTTGTTTTGTCGTGGACGCTGCTGATCAGCGACGACGGAAGTTCTGCTGGCGCCGGGCGCCGGGCGGCGGCGCGCTGCCTTCCGCCTTGTGGCGGAAATTGATCCGGCCGCGATCGAGATCGTAGGGGGACATTTCCACCACGACGCGATCGCCCTCGATGGTGCGGATGCGGTTCTTCTTCATCTTGCCGGCCGCATAGGCCAGAATCTGATGATCATTGTCGAGCCGCACGCGGAAGTTGCCGTCAGGCAGCACTTCCGTCACCGTTCCTTCGAACTCCAGCAGTTCTTCTTTCGCCATATAGCTTGCTCCAGCTTCCCCAAATATCAGCGAGCCGGGCGCCGTGCCGGCCCCGTCTTGTCGCTGCGAACGGACGAAGCCGTCCGCATGAAACCAACCGCGCCCATCTCCGAGCCCTGCGAGCGCTGCCCGTTCTGGCTGCGCCCGTTGCGCTCGTGACGGGACGCTTCATTGCGCACACCACCACCCGCCGCCGGACGACCCTCAGGCTTGCGGTTGCCTTCCGGCTTCCGGTTCTCCTGATGCTGGCCGGAGGCCGAGCGCTGACGCGGCGCCTGCGAACGCTCACCATGCGAACGCTCGCCGTGGGGGCGCTCCGAGCGCTCCCCCTGCTGACGCTCGCCCTGATGGCGCTCACCATGGCGCTCACCACGGGGACGGTCGCCCCGGTTGCGCTCGCCATTTGAACGCTCACCATGCGAACGCTCGCCGCGCGGCCGGTCGCCCTGCGGGCGGCTGCCGCGACGCTGCTCACCATCGGCCGCCACCGGAAGCGGCGTGCCGGTCGGGGCCTGCCGGGCCTCGCCGCGCCGATCCGTCGTCGGGAGCGACATGCGGATCAGCTTCTCGATGGACCGCAGGTATGCGCGCTCTTCACCGTCGCACAGCGAGATGGCGATGCCTTCCCGCCCAGCGCGAGCCGTACGGCCGATCCGATGGACATAGGATTCGGGCACGTTCGGCAGATCGTAATTTACCACATGGCTCACGCCGGTGACATCGATGCCGCGAGCGGCGATGTCGGTGGCCACCAGCGTGCGCAGGGTGCCTTCGCGGAAGGCCGCGAGCACGCGGTCGCGCTGGTTCTGGGACTTGTTGCCATGGATCGCCTCGGCGGCGAGGCCGTTGCGGGCCAGCACCTGCACCACCTTGTCCGCGCCATGCTTGGTGCGGGTGAAGACGAGGGTGCGGTCGATCTCCTCCGTGCGCAGGATCTCGGCGAGGATCTGGGCCTTGTTGCCCTTCTCCACGAAGATCACACGCTGGTCCACGCGATCCGCCGTCTTGGCGACGGGGGTCACGGCAACCGTCACCGGATTGCGCAGCATGGAGCCCGCGAGATCGGCGATGGCGCTCGGCATGGTGGCCGAGAAGAACAGGCTGTGGCGCTTGGGCGGCAGCTTGCGCACAACGGCGCGGATGGAATGGACGAAGCCCATGTCCAGCATCTGGTCGGCTTCGTCGAGAACGAAGACTTCCACCTGATCGAGACGGACCGCGTGGTTGTCCACGAGGTCGATCAGGCGTCCGGGCGTGGCGACCAGCACATCGACGCCGCGATGGAGGGCGCGGATCTGGCGGCCCATGGGCACGCCGCCGATGGCCAGCGTCGTGGACAGGCGAATGTGACGGCCGAACTTGTCGAAATTGTCGAGGATCTGGCCGGACAGTTCGCGGGTCGGCGAGAGCACCAGAAC
The DNA here is from genome assembly GCF_014635325.1 of Azorhizobium oxalatiphilum. Classification (GTDB taxonomy): domain Bacteria; phylum Pseudomonadota; class Alphaproteobacteria; order Rhizobiales; family Xanthobacteraceae; genus Azorhizobium; species Azorhizobium oxalatiphilum. The sequence goes on from NZ_BMCT01000002.1 coordinate 350,733, forward strand.
GCGAACGCTCTTGGGCTGGACGGGACGCGGGTTACGGGCCAGATGGTCAAGGATGGGAAGCGCGAAGGCGGCTGTCTTGCCGGTGCCGGTCTGGGCGATGCCGATCAGATCCTTGCCGCCGAGAACGGCGGGAATGGCCTGGGCCTGAATGGGGGTCGGAGTGATGTGCTTCTCTTCAGTGAGGGCACGGACGATAGGCTCGGCGAGGCCGAGTTCGTGGAAAGAGGTCAAGCTCTGTCTTTCATGGGCGAAAGCCGGCCGCGCCGCACATTGGGGCACGCACGCGCTGTCGCGGGGGTCTTTGACACCCCGCGTGGCCTGGGCTGTCGCAATCATTCGGATGAAATCGGGCCGAAGCCGTTCGAGCGTACCAGAAATGATCCGGGCGATCTCGGAGGGCGGTTTCCGCTACGCGGCCCGAGAGCGACCCGAGATGGACCTTTCACAGGCACCTTGATCGCTACGAGCTGCCATATGGCCCAGATCCATGTTCTTTTCAAGGCTGTTGCTGCTGCGCTGCGACATTAGGAGAAAATCGCGCTGCTCATCACCTCAACATTCCGCTAGGAGAGGTATCCTCACTTGATTTGCGCCGCGCTCGCACAGAGATAGGGCTGCGGAGGTGGCATGTTCGATTTCAATTCTATCGTCTCGCCGGTGCTGGCTTTTGTGGAACAGCACCAGCAATGGGCCGCTCCTATCGTTTTCGCGCTCGCCTTCGGGGAATCGCTGGCCGTCCTCTCGATCTTCATTCCCGCCACCGTGCTTCTGCTTGGCATCGGCGCGCTGATCGAGGCGAGCGGGCTCAGCTTCTGGCCCATCTGGATGGCGGCAAGCCTGGGCGCCATCCTCGGCGACACCGTCTCCTACATCATCGGCTATTATTTCAAGGACGGCGTCAAGCGCATGTGGCCGCTGTCCCGGCACCCCGAGATGGTGGCGCAGGCGGAATCCTTCTTCGCCCGCTATGGCGTGTGGGGTGTCGCCGTGGGCCGCTTCTTCGGGCCCGCGCGGGCGGTGGTGCCGCTGCTGGCCGGCATTCTCGCCATGCGGCAGATCCCGTTCCAGATCGCCAATATCGGCAGCGCCTTCGCATGGTCCTTCGCCATGCTGGCACCCGGTGCGGCAGCGCTGAAACTGCTGGATCATCTGCCCAACTCCTCCGAGGGCTGGCTGCGCATGCTGGGATTGTGAAGGAACACGTCCTTTCCGGCCGGGGTTGCCCGTTTAACCCCGGAGGAAAGGCATGATGTTCAAAGTCCACTCCCTGTTCGCCTGCGGGTTGCTCGCGGGCGCTCTCGCCGCGCCCCTGCCCGCCTCGGCCCAGACCGGCAACAGCCAGCGACCGCCCGATGCGCCCGGCCCCACCGTGCCCGGCCCGCGGCCGGGGGAAAACCTCAGCGACCAGCTGCGCCGTAACGACGGTGTCATCCCGCCGGCACAGAATCTCGATCCGGAAATCCGCAAGACGCCGACGGATACGGGCACCACGCCGGTGATCCCGCCGCCCGGCACGCCAGGTGGGGATAACAGCCTCCAACCGAAATAGAACGGTTCCACTCTAGCTTGGGAGCGATGGTGCGCGGCACAGAAAGCTGTATATGACGGGATATAACGATGGAGGTCTCCATGTCCCGTCTCGCCACTGCTCTCAGCCGTTTCGATGCCCGCTTTCATGGCCGCCGCGCCCTGCTCTCGATGGCCCTCGCCGCCGTGGTCGGCGCGGCCGTGCCGACCTTCGCCCGCGCCCAGGAAGCGGTGACGGTGTTTGCGGCGGCCAGCATGACCAACGCCATCCAGGACATCTCGAAGGCCTATACCGAGAAGACCAAGGTGCCGGTCCGCACCTCGTTCGCCGCCTCCTCCGATCTCGCCAAGCAGATCCAGTCCGGCGCGCCGGCCAATGTGTTCATCTCCGCCGACACGCGCTGGATGGACTTCATGGAGAAGAACGATCTGGTCGTGAAGGACACCCGCGTCGAGCCCATCGGCAACTCGCTGGTGGTGATCGTTCCCTCCACCAAGCCCACCAAGATCACCATCAATTCGTCCTTCGACTTCGAGACCCTGCTCGGCAAGGACGGCAAGCTCGTCACCGGCATTCCGGAGAGCGTGCCGGTGGGCGTCTACGCCAAGGCGGCGCTGACCAAGCTCGGCCTGTGGGACAAGGTGCGTCCGCACGTGGTGGGCGCCGAGAGCGTGCGCGCCGCGCTGGCTCTGGTGGAGCGCGGCGAGGCCGCCGCCGGCATCGTCTATGCGACCGACGCCGCCGTGGCCAAGAACGTGACGGTCGCCGGCACCTTCCCGGCCGACAGCCATGATCCTGTGGTCTATCCCTTCGCCATCGTGAAGGGGCAGGACACCCCGGCCGCCAAGGCCTTCTTCGAATACCTGCTGAGCCCCGAGGCGAAGGCGGTCTACGCGAAGTACGGCTTCACCACCAAGTGAGGTTCTGAACGGTTTCCTTGCGCCGGCAGTCTTCTGCCGGCGTAAGGTCATGTGGTCTCAGGTCATCGAGGAATCCCGCCGTCATGCTGACACCGGAGGAATGGACCGCCGTAAGGCTCAGCCTGCAGGTGGCATTCTGGGCCACTGTCTGGAGTTTGCCGCCCGGCATCCTCGTCGCCTTCATCCTCTCGCGCCTGCATTTCCCCGGGCGCGGCCTGTTCGACGGGCTGATCCACCTGCCGCTGGTGCTGCCGCGCGTGGTGGTGGGCTATCTGCTGCTGCTGCTGCTCGGCGCGCGCGGCACCTTCGGCTTCTATCTGAACGAATGGTTCGGCATCCGCCTGATCTTCTCCACCGCCGGCGCCACGGTCGCCGCCGCCGTGGTGTCCTTTCCGCTCACGGTGAACGCCATCCGCCTGTCGCTGGACGCGGTGGACAAGGGCCTCGAGACCGCCGCCCGCACGCTCGGCGCCTCCCGGCTCGATGTCTTCTTCAGCATCACCCTGCCGCTCATGCTGCCCGGCATCCTCTCTGGCACGCTCATTTCGCTGGCCTCGGCGCTGGGCGAGTTCGGCGCCACCATCACCTTCGTCTCCAACGTGGAAGGCGTGACGCGCACCATTCCGCTCGCCATCTACAGCGCCACCAGCATGCCGGACGGCGACGACATCGCGCTCCGGCTCACCATCGTGTCCATCGTGCTCGCGCTCGGCGCCCTGCTGCTGGCCGAGTTTGCCGATCGCCGCATCCGCGTGGTTCTGGGGCGCATATGATCGAGATCGACGTCGCCCTCACCCGCTCGACCAGCTTCAAGCTGGAGGCGCGCTTCACCGCGCCGGATCGTGGCGTCACCGCGCTGTTCGGCCGCTCGGGCGCCGGCAAGAGCACCATCATTTACATGGTGGCCGGCACCGTGCGGCCTGACCGGGGCCGCATCCAGATCGGCGATGCCGTCTTCTTCGACGCCGCCACCCGCACCGAATTGCCCATGGAGCAGCGCCGCGTCGGCTATGTGTTCCAGGATTCGCGTCTGTTTCCGCACATGAAGGTGGAAACCAACCTGCGCTATGGCGAGCGGCGGGCGAAAGAGAAGCGCATCAGCTTCGACGCCGTGGTGGGCATGCTGGGCATCGGCCACCTGTTGAGCCGCCGCCCGCACACCTTGTCCGGCGGCGAGCGCCAGCGCGTCGCCATCGGCCGCGCGCTCCTGGCCCAGCCGCGCCTGCTGCTCATGGACGAGCCGCTGGCGGCGCTGGACGAGCAGCGCAAGGCGGAAATCCTGCCCTATCTGGAGCGGCTGCGGGACGAGCTGAAGCTGCCCATCCTCTATGTCAGCCATTCGCTGGAAGAGGTGCTGCGCCTCTCCGACATGATCGTGGCCATGGCCGATGGCGGCGTGGTGGCGGCGGGGTCGGTGTCGCAGGTGATGTCGCGCCCCGAGATGCTGCCCATCGTCGGGCGCTTCGATCTCGGCACCATCCTCGACTGCACGGTGAAGGCGCACGATCCGGACTTCGCCTTGTCCACCCTCGCCTTCGCCGATGGCGAATTGCGGGTGCCGCTGGTGGACCTGCCGCTCGGCACCCCCGCCCGCGCCCGCATTCGCTCGCGCGACGTGGCCCTGTCCTTGTCCCGGCCCATGGATGTGTCCGTGACCAACCGCCTCGCCGGCACGGTGGCCGATATCCGCCGCGAGGAAGGCCCCTATGCCGATGTGGGCGTGGACCTCGGCCATGCGGTGCTGCGTTCGCTCGTCACCAAGGAGAGCGTGGCGCGTCTCGCGCTGGAGCCGGGCATGCCCGTCTGGGTGATGATCAAGGCGGTGGCGGTCGATTCGCGCTCGCCGCTGTTCGACGCCCCCGCCCCCGGCGCGACGCTACCCGAACCCGCTAACCCACCTAAGGTCAGCCCGCCTCAGACGCCTTCGCTGCGTCTTGTCGGGGCTGATACGCCTTCGCGAGGGAACGGGTAAGTTCCGCCACCGCGCCTTCGGTGGCCTTGGCGCTCTGCCGCTCCATGGCGCGGTAGAGCGCGATCAGGCGATGGCCGAAGGGGGTGATGTCCGTGCCGCTGCCCCGCCGGCCGGGATGGGTGAGGATCACCCGCTCCTCGAACATGCGGTCCAGCTCGTCCATGAGCAGCCACGCCCGGCGATAGCTCATGCCGATGGCCTTGGCCGCCGAGAGAATGGAGCCGTGGGTGCCCACCGCCTCCAGCAGCATGATCTTGCCCGGCCCGAGCTTGCGGCCATCGGCGAAATCAAGGCGGAGGAAGGTGCGGGCGGCGGGGGTGTCGGTCACGGCATGTCCTTAGAGTGTTTCATTGTTTCATGGAAACACTGAAACACTCCAACCTATTGATAGAGAATGTTTTTCGGCTTGGATTGCGGAGCAAACCAAGTCGAACATGCTCTAGGCGGCCATGGAGCGGACCGGCGGGCGATCATAGCCTCAAGTGGAGCCGCCGCAGAACCCCAAAGGCGCCGCCCCTCCCCGCTGCTCAGTGGCAGGTCCCGCAGAGCGGCGCCCGCGCACAGCGCGTCAGATAACGCACGCATTGCTGCTCGCGGTCGTAACCCAGCAGCGTGCCGAGCATGAAATCCTCTTCCGGCGTGAGCTGGCAAAGGGGTTTCGTGACAATGCTGCGGGTGGTGTCCACGAAAGCGGCGCGGCCGAAGAACAGGTTGACCTTCACCGAATTCACTTCCTGCACGAAGTGGTCGATCTCGGTCTCCTCCAGCCGCGTCAGGATGTTCGGCAGTTCCTGCGCGCCCATGGTCATGAGAAACAGGCAGCGCACGCCCCGCCTGTACTCATAGATGTTGTGGTTGAAAATGCGGAGCGTGACGGTCTCGTCTAGACCAGCTTGGCCAGCCATTCCGTCACCCGCTTCTCGGTCTTGGAGGACTGGGTGTCGGGGTCGATCGCCAGACCGACGAACTGGCCGTCCCGCTCGGCGGCGGAGCCGGTGTAGCTGTAGCCGGAGGTGTCGGTGAAGCCGACCACCTCGCCGCCCTGCTCCACGGCCATGTCATAGAGGATGCCCATGGCGTCCACGAAGCTGTCCGGATAGGTCTCCTGATCGCCGGTGCCGAAGAGCGCGATCTTCTTGCCGGAGAGATTGGCGGACTTCATGGTGTCCACATTGGCTTCCCAATCGGTCTGGAGATCACCGGCGCCATAGGTGGGCGAGCCGAGGATGAGCAGGTCGCAGCTCTCGAAGTCGGACACCTTGGCGTCCTTGATGTCGATGGCCTTGCCCGACGCCTTCTTGGCGATGCGGGAGGCGAGGCCCTTGGTCGCGCCGCCATCCGAGCCATAGATCACATTGATAATCATGGGTCCGTCTTCCGTCTGGCCTCAAATCGGGAACGCCGCGCCATGCCGGCGTCGGACGGCCCTGCTCATCAGCGGGGCAGGACGAAAATTGAGGCAGCGAAAGTGCGGTCACAACATAGGGGTTTTACGTATTGGCGCAGTTATAAATGAGAATGATTCAATGGAGTATAAATACGACGCAGATGTCAGCTTTCCGACAATAGCTTGCATACGAATGACAATCGGAAAGACGGCAATTATTTTCTGAATACTGAAAGTCGATAGCCATAGCTCCGGCACTGCGAACCACCGGCACATGACAGGCGCTCGCCCGCCGGCCCGCGACCCACAACTGTTAATTGCGGGGATGGAGCAGCCAGGCCCCTCAAGTTACAGCACATCTTGCCCACCGCCGGATGTGAAAAACCCGCCGCCCCTTTCGGAGCGGCGGGCCTGGAAAGCGTCCGTTCGAAACGAACTCAGTTCTTGGTCTTGTCGACCAGCGCCTTGGCCTTGATCCACGGCATCATGTCACGCAGCTTCTCACCGACCTCTTCGATCTGGTGGGCGTTGTGGCGGGCGCGGGTGGCCTTGAACGAAGCCTGATTGACCTTGTTCTCCAGCATCCAGTCGCGGGTGAACTTGCCGGACTGGATGTCGTTCAGCACGCGCTTCATCTCGGCCTTGGTCTCGGGCGTGATGATGCGGGGGCCGGTCACGTACTCGCCATACTCCGCGGTGTTGGAGATGGAGTAGTTCATGTTGGCAATGCCGCCCTCATAGATGAGGTCGACGATCAGCTTCACTTCGTGCAGGCACTCGAAATAGGCCATCTCGGGCGCGTAGCCGGCTTCCACCAGCGTCTCGAAGCCGGCGCGGATCAGCTCCACGAGGCCGCCGCAGAGGACGACCTGCTCGCCGAACAGATCGGTCTCGCACTCTTCCTTGAAGGTGGTCTCGATGATGCCGGCGCGGCCGCCGCCATTGGCCGAGGCGTAGGACAGGCCGAGGTCATGGGCGTTGCCCGAGGCGTCCTGCGCGATGGCGATGAGGGTCGGCACGCCGCCGCCACGCTGATACTCCGAGCGCACGGTGTGGCCGGGGCCCTTGGGGGCGATCATGAGCACGTCGAGATCCTTGCGGGCCTCGATGAGGTTGAAGTGCACGTTCAGGCCGTGGGCGAACAGGAGGGCGGCGCCCTGCTTCATGTTCTCGTGCAGGCTGTCACGATAGATGTCGGCCTGGAGCTCGTCCGGGGTGAGCATCATCACCACGTCGCCCCACTTGGCGGCATCGGCGGGGGCCATGACCTTGAAGCCTTCGGCCTCGGCCTTCTTGGTGGTGGCGGAGCCGGGACGCAGGGCGACCACGATGTCCTTCACGCCGCTGTCGCGCAGGTTGAGCGCATGGGCATGGCCCTGGCTGCCGTAGCCGACAATGACAACCTTCTTGCCCTTGATCAGGTTCAGGTCGGCATCACGATCATAATAAACGCGCATGGACTTTCCTCTTTATTGAACGGTTGAAGGGGGTACGGGACGAACCCGGATCTCTTGGGCGCAGCCCGGCCGTCACATGGCCTCGGGGCCGCGGGAAATGGCGACGGTGCCGGTGCGCGACACCTCGACGAGCCCGAGCGGCTGCATCAGCAGCGCGAACTGGTCGATCTTGTCGGACTTGCCGGTGATCTCGAACACGAAGCTCTCGGTGGTGGCGTCGATGACGCGGGCGCGGAACGCCTCGCCCAGCCGCAGCGCCTCGCTGCGCGCCTCGCCGGTGCCGCGCACCTTCACCATGGCCAGCTCACGCTCCAGCGAGATGGCTTCCACGGTGAGGTCGCGCACCCGGTGCACCGGCACCAGCCGATCGAGCTGATTGCGGATCTGCTCGATCACCATGGGCGTGCCGGTGGTGACGATGGTGATGCGGGAGAGATGTCCCTCCTGGCTCACCTCGGACACGGTGAGGCTGTCGATATTGTAGCCACGGCCGGAAAACAGGCCGATCACGCGGGCCAGCACGCCCGGCTCGTTGTCCACGAGGACGGACAGGGTGTGGCGTTCAGTCTTTTCTTGCGCGAGGGACATGAAAGGGTCTCTGCGGGAAACGGAGGGAAAGGCGCTCGGAGGCAGGTGGCGGCCAGCCGCGCTGAAGCGGCCGGCCTTTTGGCGTCACACCGGCATCGTCACACCAGCATCTTGCCTTCGTCGGAGATGGCGGCGTCGAGATCGATCGCCATGTCGCCGAGGATCATCTCGTTATGGGCGCGGCCCGACGGGATCATGGGGAAGCAGTTTTCCTGCTGGTCCACGATGCAATCGAAGATCACCGGACGCTTGACGTTGATCATCTCCTGGATGGCCGCATCGAGGTCGCCCGGCTTTTCGCAGCGGATGCCCACGCCGCCATAGGCCTCCGACAGCTTCACGAAGTCCGGCAGGGCCTCGGAATAGGAGTGCGAATAGCGCCCGCCATGCAGCAGTTCCTGCCACTGGCGCACCATGCCCATGTAGCGGTTGTTCAGGATGAACACCTTCACCGGCAGGTTGAACTGGATGGCGGTGGCCATCTCCTGAATGTTCATCTGGATGGAGGCTTCGCCCGCGATGTCGATGCACAGAGCGTCCGGATGGGCGATCTGCGCGCCGATGGCGGCGGGCAGACCGTAGCCCATGGTGCCGAGGCCGCCGGAGGTCATCCAGCGGTTCGGCTCCTCGAAGCGGAAGAACTGCGCCGCCCACATCTGGTGCTGGCCGACCTCGGTGGAGATGTAGACGTCGCGATCCTTGGTGGCCGCATACAGGCGTTCGATGGCCTGCTGCGGCTTGATGACATCCGCCACCTGCCGGTAGGCCAGCGAATTGCGCGCCCGCCAGCGGCCGATCTGCGCCCACCAGGCATCCAGCGCGTCCCGGTCGATGTGCCGGTCCTGCGACTTCCACGTGGTGATCAGGGCTTCCAGCACCTTGGTGCAGTCGCCGATGATGGGCAGGTCCACCTTGACGTTCTTGTTGATGGACGAGGGGTCGATGTCGATGTGGATCTTCTTCGAGCCGGGCGAGAAGGCGTCCAGCCGCCCGGTGATGCGGTCGTCGAAGCGCGCGCCGATGCAGACCATGACGTCGCAGTCATGCATGGTCATGTTGGCTTCGTAGGTGCCGTGCATGCCCAGCATGCCAAGCCACTGGCTGTTCGCCGCGGGGAAGGCGCCGAGACCCATCAGCGTGGAGGTGACGGGAACGCCGGTGAGGCGCGCCAGCTCACGCAGGGCACGGCTCGCCGCCGGGCCGGAATTGATGACGCCGCCGCCGGTATAGAAGATCGGCCGCTTGGCGGCAGAGATCATCTCCACGGCCTGCTGGATCTTGTCGTTGTCGCCCACCAGCTTCGGCTTGTAGGTCTTGTGCTCGATATTCTCGCGGCCGACGTAGGTGCCCTTGGCGAACTGCACGTCCTTCGGAATATCGACGACAACCGGACCCGGCCGGCCGTTCTGGGCCACGTAGAAGGCCTCGTGCAGGATGCGCGCGAGGTCGTTGATGTCGCGGACCAGATAATTGTGCTTGGTGCAGGGCCGGGTGATGCCGACCGTGTCGCACTCCTGGAAGGCGTCGTTGCCGATGAGATGGGTGGCGACCTGACCGGAGATGCAGACCAGCGGGATCGAATCCATCAGCGCGTCGGCAAGGCCGGTGACGGCATTGGTGGCGCCGGGACCGGACGTGACCAGAACCACGCCCACCTTGCCGGAGGAACGGGCATAGCCTTCCGCCGAATGCAGCGCCGCCTGCTCGTGGCGCACCAGGATGTGCTCGATATGGTTCTGCTGGAACAGAGCGTCGTAGATCGGCAGCACGGCACCGCCCGGATAGCCGAACAGGTGGTCGACCCCCTGATCCTTGAGCGCCTGGATCACCATCTCGGCGCCGGTCATCTCCTTGCTCATCTCTCCACTCCTCTGCAGTCCCCGCGCCACTGGCGCCCCCGGCTGCTCAAATTTCCGAACTCAGGCGTTCCCGAACCGAACCTGTAGAAACGACGAAGGGGCCCCAAGGGCCCCTCGTCACGCGCCACCGATCCTCTGCGAAGCCGTCAGGCCGTCGCGGGGGTGGCGCGTCTGCGTACAAGGATAATGGTAACGATGTTGCGCATCGGCGCGGTCGCCCTTTCGAAAGTTGCGCGAACCTACCCACAGACGAAATCTCCGTCAAGGCGGGCTGTCACGCTTTTTTGCAGCCGGGGGGCACGAAAGGCCATCACTTCCTTCCGCCCCGATATTGCCCCAACAATCAGGTCTTTGTAAGAAAACCCATTCTCCGACCTAGCGGAAACAGGACATGCCCGGGATCACTCACTCGCCGCGCTTCAAGGGCTCGATCGCCTTCGGCCTCGCCCTCGCGCTTTGCACGGCCGGAACAGTGCCTGCGCTGGCCGATTGCCAGACGGACTTCATGGCCCTGCGCTCGGATATGGACGCCAAGGGCAAGCTCCTTCAGGCCGCAGGCAAGAACAAGAGCGGGCCGCAGGAGCTGTGCCCGCTGTTCCGCAGCTACACCACTGCGGAAGCGAAGGCGGCCCAGTATCTGAAAGAGAACAAGGACTGGTGCCAGATCCCCGAGGAGACCATCAAGGCCGCCCTCGCCAACAATGTGAAGACCGCCCAGCTGCGTGACCGCGTCTGTCAGGCCGCCGCCAGCGGCGCCGGCGCGGGTGGCGGCGGGCCGGCCAAGCCGCCGCCGCAGGGCAGCCTGTCGCAGGCGCTCGGCGTCACCACCGGCTATGTGCCCGGCGAGAGCAGCAACCGTGGCGGGGTGTTCGACACCCTCACGGGTAACGCTCTGTCCAAGTGAGGATACTGTGAGCGGTGATTTCAGGGAGGCGGGAGAGGGTCAGGCCCTCGCCGACCGCCCACCCTTCGTGACCGTTGCGGATGCCCCCGCCGGCAATTGGGTGGACCGCTATGCGCCCGCCCCCATCCGCCCCTATCTCCATCTGGCGCGCATGGATCGCCCCATCGGCAGCTGGCTGCTGCTGCTGCCCTGCTGGTGGTCCACGGCTCTGGCGGCGGGCGCGGCGCGCGCGCCCTATCCCGATCCGCGCCTGCTGATCCTGTTCGCCATCGGCGCCGTCGCCATGCGCGGGGCGGGCTGCACCTGGAACGACATCCTCGATCGCAAGATCGACCGCATGGTGGCCCGCACCCGTAGCCGGCCCATCGCCAGCGGCGCCATCAGCCTGCCGGCCGCCTTCGCCTTTCTGGCACTGCAACTGCTGATCGGCCTCGCCGTCCTGCTGTCGCTGCCGCGCTTCGCCGTCATCACCGGCCTCGCCTCCATGGGCGTGGTGGCTATCTATCCGCTGATGAAGCGCATCACCTCGGTGCCGCAGGCGGTGCTGGGCATCGCCTTCTCCTGGGGCGCGCTCATGGGCTGGGCCTGCGTGTTCCAGAGCATCGACGATCCGGCCCTGCTGCTGTTTGCCGGCGCGGTGTGCTGGGTGTTCGCCTACGACACCATCTATGCCCATCAGGACCGCGAGGACGACGCCATCGTCGGCGTACGCTCCACTGCCCTGCTGTTCGGTCAGGCGAGCTGGCTGGCGCTGGCGCTCTGCTACACCGCCACCACCGTCTTTTTCGGGCTGGCGCTGATGGGCGCGGGCGCGGGCGTGATCGCCTGGATCGGCCTCGGCGCCTTCGCCTACCACCTCTACGGGCAGGTGCGGCGGCTGGACATCGACGACGGGGCGCTCTGCCTTGCCATCTTCAAGTCCAACCGGGATGCGGGACTGATCCTCTTCGCGGGACTCAGCCTCGATGTGATCACCCAGCACCTCGGCGCGCTCTGGCTGCCCTGATTCCCATTCGGGCCCACCCCTGAACGGTACCCTGTTCGCCTCCGGGGGGAATCCTCTCGGAGGCTTGGCTTGCCTTGGTTCGCCGGGGCGCTTATGGCCTGCGCATGATTTCCCCGCCCTCCTCCGCCCGCACCATGCTCGACTCAGCCGAGGTGGCCGCGCGCCATCTCGCCGATGCGGTCAGCGCCGCAGGCGCGGTTGCGCTGGCCATGTTTCGCACGGGCGACGTGTCGTCCTGGTTCAAGAACAACAATTCGCCGGTCACTGAAGCCGACATCGCCGTGGATCGGTTCCTGCGCGAGCGGCTGATGACGCTGGCGCCGGACTATGGCTGGCTGTCCGAGGAAACCGCCGACAGCCCCGACCGCCTCTCGCGCATGCGCGTATGGGTAGTGGACCCCATCGACGGCACCCGCGCCTTCATGGCCGGCGGCGAGGACTGGACCGTTTCGGCCGCGCTGGTGGAGGCCGGACGCCCCATCGCCGCAGCCCTCTTCGCCCCGGTCACGGATGAACTTTTCGTGGCCTCCGCCGGTGGCGGTGCCCGGCGCAACGGCCAGCCCATCCAGGCAGGCACGCGGGCCGAGCTGGACGGGGCCGCGATCTCGGGTCCGGCGCAGATGGTGGACCATCTGGCGATGCGCGCCGGAATCTTGCGCCAGCCGAGGGTGCGCTCGCTGGCCCTGCGCATCACGCGGGTGGCGACCGCAGAGTTGGACGTGGCCCTCGCCACAGGTAATGCACATGACTGGGATATCGCCGCCGCGGACCTTCTGGTGCAGGAAGCCCACGGCTTTCTGACCGGGCTGGATGGCCGCCCTCTGACTTATAATGCTACGGTTCCCCGGCACGGAGTCCTTGTGTCGGCGGGCCGGGCGTTGCATGAGACTGCACTGTCCGCAGCGCGTGGGGACACCGGCAGCCAGCCCTGACGCCCCGCCGCTTCATCGTTGCATTCGCCTGTTCCGGGATCCGACGACATGACTGACCGTAAACAACTGCCCCACCTCGTTTTCGGCGGGGAGCTGAAGGAAATTGGCTCGACGGAGTTCAAGGACCTCAGCCAGCTCGACCTCGTCGGCATCTATCCCGATTACGCCACCGCGACCGCGGCCTGGAAGGCCAAGGCGCAGATGACCGTCGACAATGCGATGATGCGTTATTTCGTGGTGCATCTGCATCGCCTGCTGGACCCCGAGACCGACAAGCCGGTCGCCGGGCTCTGAGGACGGAACTTCCAGAACATGTGGCGTCGCATTCGGACCAACCGGGGCGTCCAGGTCGCCCTGGGCACGGCCTTCGCTTATTATTTCAAGGCCGTGGCCAGGACGACGAACTTCGTCGTGGAGCCGTCGGACATCTATGAGCGCATCGAGGACAATCTGCCGCTCATCATGACCTTCTGGCACGGGCAGCATTTCCTGACGCCCTTCGTCATGAAGCCCCACCACAAGGCCAAGGTGCTGATCTCCCGCCATGCGGACGCCGAGATCAACGCCATCGCGGCGGAGAAGCTCGGGGTCGGCACCATTCGCGGGTCCGGCGCCACGTCGCCGCGTGATTTTCATCGCAAGGGCGGCGTGTCCGCGACATATGCGATGATTGACACCCTCGAACAGGGGATCAATGTGGCGATGACGGCCGACGTGCCCAAGATCGCCCGTCACGTGGGCAAGGGCGTCATCGTCATCGCGCGCCATTCCGGCCGCCCCATCTTCCCGATCGCCATGGCAACCAGCAGACGCATCAAGCTGAAGAGTTGGGATCGCGCCGCCCTCAACCTGCCCTTCAGCAAGGGCGCGGCGGTGGTGGCCGAGCCTGTCTGGGTGCCCCGCGATCTCGACGACGCCGGCATGGAAGCCATGCGCCAGCTGGTGCAGCAGCGCCTTGAGGCCGCCACCGCCCGCGCCGAGGCGCTGGTGGGACGCGGGCAGGCCCCGGCCCTCGTCTATGGCAGCACCTCCGAGGCTGGCCGATGAGGGGGCGGCCGCTGCCGGTCCCCCTGCGGCTCTATCGCGGTGCTGCTTCCGCCGCGACCCTTCTGGCCCCGGCGTGGCTGCGCTACCGCATCTCCAAGGGCAAGGAAGACCCGGCCCGCATCGGCGAGCGCCGGGGCATCACCCGGCAGGAACGCCCCTTCGGCCCGCTGATCTGGGTGCATGGGGCGAGCGTGGGCGAGATCGTCTCGGTGCTGCCGCTGGTGGAGCGCATCGTCGGGCGCGGCTTCCACATCCTGCTCACCTCCGGCACGCTGACCTCCAGCCGGGTGGCCGCCCGCCGGGCGCCGCGCGGCGTCATCCACCAGTTCGTGCCGCTGGATGCGCCGAGCTTCGTGCGCCGCTTCCTCGGCCACTGGAAGCCGGATCTGGTGCTGCTGGCCGAATCCGAGCTGTGGCCGAATCTGATGACCGAGCTGGACCGGCGCGGCACCGCCGTGGTGATGGTGAACGGTCGCCTGTCGCAGCGCTCGGCCGAGCGCTGGGCTCGCCTGCCCCGCAGCGCCCGCGCCTTGCTCTCCCGCGTGGACCTGTGCCTCGCCCAGACCCCCGAGGATGGCGCCCGCTTCAAGGCGCTCGGCGCGCCGCGCGTGGAAGTGGCCGGCAATCTGAAATTCGACGTGCCTGCCCCGCCGGCCGATTCCAATCTGCTTGGCCGCCTGCAGGCGGTCATCGGCCATCGCCCGGTGCTGCTCGCCGCCTCCACCCATCCGGGCGAGGACGAGGTGGTGCTGGAGGCGCACCGGCACATCCGCACCCAGTTGCCGGACCTCATCACCCTCATCGCCCCGCGCCATCCCGAGCGTGGCAGCGACATCATGGCGCTCGCCGAGGGCGCGGGCCTTGCCGCCGCCCAGCGCAGCCACGGCCAGTTGCCCCATGGCGAGACCGAAATCTACGTGGCCGACACCATTGGCGAGCTGGGCCTGTTCTACCGCCTCGCGCCGGTGGCCTTCCTCGGCGGCTCGCTGGTGCGTCACGGCGGACAGAACCCCATCGAGCCGGCCAAGATCGGCAGCGTGGTGCTGCACGGCCCGCATGTATGGAATTTCGGCGCGGTCTATGCCCGCCTCGATGGCGATCAGGGTTCGGTGCAGGTTGGCGATGCCGAGGACATGGCCCGCGCCGCCCTCGACATCTTCCTCACACCCGGAACCCATGAGCGCATCGCGCATGCCGCATGGCATGCGGTCGAGGCCCTGAGCGGCGCGCTGGACCGGACGCTGGCGGCGGTGGAGCCCTATCTGCTCCAGATCCGGCTGGCCGGAAAATGATGGGGCGCGCGCCGGGCTTCTGGTCGCGGCCGGGCAGCCTTGCCGGACTTCTGCTGGCGCCCATCGGCTGGATCGTCGGCCAGATCACCCTCCGCCGCATGTCCGGCCCCTCGGCGAGCGTTCCGGTGCCGGTGATCTGCATCGGCAATCCCACCGTGGGCGGCGCCGGCAAGACTCCGACCACGCTTGCCCTCATCGCCCGCCTTCAGGTCCGTGGCGCCACGCCTTTCGCTTTGCTGCGCGGCCATGGCGGCAGCCTTGCCGGGCCTGTGCGCGTCGATCCGGCAACCCACGACGCCACGCAGGTGGGCGATGAATCCCTGCTGCTGGCGGCAGCGGCGCCCACCATCGTCTCCCGCGATCGGCTTGCCGGTGCGCGCCTCGCCGTCTCACAGGGCGCGACCCACATCCTCATGGATGACGGCTTCCAGAACCCGAGCCTGCGCAAGGACGTGAGCCTGCTGGTGATCGACGGCGCCGCCGGCATCGGCAACGGCCATGTGCTGCCGGCCGGCCCCCTGCGTGCGCCGCTGGTGCCGCAGCTCAAGGCCGCCGATGCGGTGCTGGTGGTGGGGCCGGGCGCGGCAGGCGCGACAGTTGCGCGCGCGGCGGAACGGCTGGGGAAAGGCGTCCTCTCCGGCAGCGTGCGGCCCGATCCGGCGGTCATCGCCGGGCTGGCGGGCGGTGCGGTGCTGGCCTTCGCAGGGATCGGCCGACCGGAAAAATTCGCCGCCAGCCTGACGGCTGCGGGAGTCACCGTGGCCGAACTGCGGGCCTTTCCGGACCACCATCCCTATGCGGAGGCCGAGATCGCGGAACTCGCCGCGCGCGCGGCCATCCAGGGTCTGCGGCTGGTGACGACCACCAAGGACATGGCACGCCTGCAAGGCACGCCCTTCGCGCGCCACCGGCACGCGATCACGGTGCTGCCCGTGGAGATGGATATGGAGCCCGCCGCTGTACTGGACGGGCTGATCGCGACGGCGGAGGCCCGGGCGACCGGACAGACCTGAGACCGGCTCATGCCACAGTAGATCGTCATGCCCGGACTTGATCCGGGCATCCACGTCCATCCGCTGGGAAAATCGACGGACATTTTGGCGAACGGTCGCCGCATGCCCCGTCTTCGCATCGTCCACTGTCGGCCCGACGTGGATGCCCGGATCAAGTCCGGGCATGACGATGCTTTGTTGCATCAATGGTGCTGCATGAATGGCGTGGCGGGCGAAGCAGAATGCCGCGCCGCTTCCGCAGGCAACACGTTCCCGGAAGGCTCAGCCTTCGCTCTTCGGCAGTTCCATCGTCCGCTTCAGCACGGCCTGCGGATCGGCATAGGCCTCCTGCAGGTCCACGCTCCAGTAGCGCAGTTCGTCGAGCGGGATCTGCTGGTCCGTGACCGCGCACCGCACGAAGCTGCCGGGGCGCAGGATGCGAAATTCGCCGTCGAGATAGCGGATTTCGGCCTCACCCTGAGGTTCCGGAAAACGTTCGAATCGATTCATCACGGCGCAACAGGACCTTGAAAGCGGGGACGGCCGGAGCCGCATTCGGCGCAAGATAATGCCTTTGCGTCCGCGCCGAAAGAGCAGGTCCGGCGCGCCGTCTTCAACTGTCGAACAGCGTGCCCTGCGAAGGCTTGGGCGTCCCGCCCCTGCCGGGCTTGGCCGCAGGCGC
Organism: Azorhizobium oxalatiphilum; assembly: GCF_014635325.1. Classification (GTDB taxonomy): domain Bacteria; phylum Pseudomonadota; class Alphaproteobacteria; order Rhizobiales; family Xanthobacteraceae; genus Azorhizobium; species Azorhizobium oxalatiphilum. Next base: position 367,299 of record NZ_BMCT01000002.1, read on the forward strand.
CCCGCCCGCCACCACACCGACGCGTCCGTCGGCGAACTCCAGCTCCAGCCGCGCCCCGCTCGCCACAGTCGCAGCCGCATGCACCGCCTGCCCCTCCGCATCGCGCACCAGCGCAAAGCCGCGCGCCAGCACGCCCTTGTAGGACAGGGCCCGCATGAGCTGATCCACCGCCCCGAGCCGCTGCCCCCGCGCCTTCAGATCCCCCGCCATGGCGCGGCCCAACCGCGCATCCAGCGTGGCGAGGCGCTCGCGTCGCAGCGCGATCTGCGCCTGCTGGGCGCGCAGATTGGTGGCCTGCGCCGTGCGCAGCCGGTCGGAGAAGACCGCCAGCCGATCCCCGCGCCGCTGCACCAGAGCCGTCAGCCCGCCGGTGAGACGGGTGCCGAGCCCCTGCGCCCGCTCGGCCAGGCGTTCCAACCGCACCCGCAGCGCGGCCGGCGAAAGCCGCGCACGGGCGGCCTCATACTGCATGCGATGGGCCACCGCATTGGCGCGTAGCGCGCGCGGCAGGCGGTCGGAGGCGGCATCCAGCCGCTGGCGCGGCGTCGCCAGCAGCGTATCGGCGGAAGGCAGATGCCGGGCGAGCGCCCGGAAATCCCCGCGCCGCCGCTCCAGCAGACGCAGGGGAGCAATGGCGAGGCGATCCCCGAGCCCATCCACGGCGGCGAGGAGATCGGCCCGCACCGGCACCACCATCTCGGCGGCGGCGGTGGGCGTGGGCGCCCGCACGTCGGAGGCAAAATCGATCAGGGTGACGTCGGTCTCGTGCCCCACGGCCGAGACCAGAGGGATCATGCTTTCCGCCGCCGCCCGCACCACGGCCTCGTCGGAGAAGCCCAGCAGGTCTTCCAGCGAGCCGCCGCCGCGCGCGACGATGAGCACGTCGGGTCGCGGGATCGGGCCGTTCTCCGGCAGCGCATTGAAGCCCCGGATGGCCTGCGCCACCTCGGCGGCGGAGGTTTCGCCCTGCACCCGCACCGGCCACACCAGCACCTGACGGGGAAAACGATCGCTCAGGCGATGCAGGATATCGCGGATCACAGCACCGGTGGGCGACGTCACCACGCCGATCACGTTCGGCAGATAGGGCAGCAGGCTTTTCCGCGCCGGATCGAACAGGCCCTCTGCGGCCAAGCGCCGCTTGCGCTCGTCCAGCATGGCCATGATGGCGCCGGCCCCGGCGAACTCCAGGCTCTCGATGACGATCTGGTAGCCCGACTTGCCCGGATAGGTGGTGAGCTTGCCGGTGGCCACCACCTCAAGCCCTTCCTCCGGTCGCAGGCGCAGGCGGGCGAAGGTGCCTTTCCAGATGATGGCGTCGAGCTTGGCGCCCTCGTCCTTCAGGCTGAAATAAGCGTGGCCCGAGGAATGGGGGCCGCGATATCCAGAGATTTCTCCGCGCACCCGAACGTGACCATAGGCATCCTCCACCGTCCGCCTGAGCGCGAACGACAGCTCGGTGACGCTCCATTCGGGCGCGTTGGCGCGGGTTTCATAAGGATCGCTCATGGGAATCACACGGCAGCTTGATGACGAGGCAGAAGCATAGCCGCTATCTCATATGCAGCGGGCGCAATGCCCAACCCCTTGTTCCCAAGGCCGTGAGCCGATAGCCAAACGGAAACGGGGGAAGACAGTCCGATGAACGTGCTCCTGCTCGGCTCCGGTGGCCGCGAACATGCCCTCGCCTGGAAGCTCGCCCAGAGCTCCGGCATGGGTCAATTCTATGCGCTGCCCGGCAATCCCGGCATCGCGGAACTCGCCGAACCCGTGGAGGGCATCGCCCTCTCCGCCCACGACACGCTGGTCCGCTGGTGTCTGGACCATGCCATCGATCTCGTGGTGGTCGGCCCCGAGGCGCCGCTGGTGGCCGGCCTCGTGGACCGGCTCTCGGACGCCGGCATCGCCGCCTTCGGCCCCACCGCCGCTGCCGCACGTCTGGAAGGCTCCAAGCTCTTCACCAAGGAACTGTGCCGGGCCAACGGCATTCCCACCGCCGCCTTCGGCCGTTTCACCAAGGCCGAGGACGCCGCCGCTTATGTGAAGCACGAGGGTGCGCCCATCGTGGTGAAGGCGGACGGCCTCATGGCCGGCAAGGGCGTGGTGGTCGCGCAGACGGTGGAAGAAGCCATCGAGGCCATCGAGCAGGTGTTCGCGTCCGGCGGCGCCGAAGTGCTGGTGGAAGCCTTCATGGAAGGCGAGGAGGCCAGCCTCTTCTGCCTCGTGGATGGCGAGACCGTGGTGTCCTTCGGCAGCGCGCAGGACCACAAGCGCGCCTTCGACGGCGACCTCGGCCCCAACACCGGCGGCATGGGCGCCTATTCTCCGGCCAAGGTGCTGACGGCCGAGCTGGAGCGCGAGGCCATCGAGCGCATCGTGAAGCCCACCGCCAAGGCCATGGCGGATGCCGGCACGCCGTATCGCGGCATCCTCTATGCCGGCCTGATCCTGACCGCCGATGGGCCCAAGCTGATCGAGTACAACTGCCGCTTCGGTGATCCCGAGTGCCAGGTGTTGATGCCCCGCTTCACCGGCGACCTGCTGGAGACGCTGAACGCGGTGGCCCATGGCCGTCTCGCCGAGGTGTCGCTGACGTGGTCGGACGCCGCGGCGATCACCATCGCCTACGCCAGCCGGGGCTATCCCGGCGCGCACCAGACCGGTAGCGAGATCAAGGGGTTGGAGGCTGCTGCTGCGGTGGAAGGTGTGCTGGTGTTCCAGGCCGGCACCAAGCGTCTCGGCGCGCAGATCCTCTCCAACGGCGGCCGCGTGCTCAACATCACCGCCACCGGCCCGACGCTGAAGATCGCCCGCGACCGCGCCTATGAGGCCGCCGGCCTCATCGACTGGCCGGACGGCTTTTATCGCCGCGACATCGGCTGGCGCGCGCTCGGCTGACCCCTGACATTCGGGCGCGGCGCCTGCCTCTGGCGGGTGCCGCCTCTCCTGTGCGACCCTCCCGGTCAACGGCGCTCAAAGTCCGCAGGGAGGCCCCGATGCCCGATCTCGCCGATCTCTTTCCCGGCTTCGAAGCCCATAATGTCGATACGCCCGCCGGCCGTATCTTCGCGCGCTCGGGTGGCTCCGGCCCGCCCTTGCTGCTGCTCCATGGCTTCCCGCAGACCGGCGTGATGTGGCATCGCCTCGCCCCCACGCTCGCCGAGCACTACAGCCTCGTCATCCCCGATCTGCCCGGCTACGGCTGGAGCGCGGCGCCCGAGCCCGGCCGCGACCATGCGCCTTATTCCAAGCGCGCCATGGGGGAAGCGCTGGTGCGGCTGATGGAGCATCTCGGCCACGCCCATTTCGCACTGCTGGGCCATGACCGGGGCGCGCGGGTCGGCTACCGCATCGGCCTTGACCATCCCGGCCGGCTGGACCGCCTCGCGGTGCTGGACATCGTGCCCACCTCGGCCATGTGGCATGGCATGGACCGCAGCCGGGCCATGACCACCTATCACTGGATGTTCCTCGCCCAGCCCGCGCCGTTGCCGGAGACGCTGATCGGCAAGGACCCCGGCTTCTATTTCGACTGGACGCTGAAGAGCTGGACGGCGGACAAGGATCTCACCGCCTTCGATCCGCGGGCGCTGGCCCATTACCGCGCTGCCTGCGCCTCGCCGGACCATATCCGGGCCATGTGCGAGGATTATCGCGCCGGGGCCACCATCGACCTTGCCCATGACGAGGCGGACCTCGCCGCCGGCCGGGTCATCGACTGCCCGGTACTGGCGCTGTGGGGCAGTACCGGCATTCCCGCCAAGGGCGAAAGCCCGCTCAAGGCCTGGCAGGCCTTCGGCCCGAAGGTGGCGGGTGCGCCCGTGGAGGGCGGGCATTTCCTCGCCGAGGAGAATCCGGACGGCGTACTGAAGGCGCTCCTGCCGTTCCTGAAGGGCGAAGCCCCGGTCTGATCCTCCCCTGCGCTGCCATGCCGCGCCCGGCTGGCGGGGGCGAGACCCGAGGTCGCATGGGTTCCGGCAGGTTCCGGCCACATAGTTCAGCTTGGCGTCCGGGCGTGTGCGGTCAGGTGGGATCGGCGGCCGGTGCCGGATCGTTGGAATGGACGACATTACCCTTGCCCGCGCCTTTCACGTGCTGACGGTGCTGCACTGGATCGGCGGCCTCGCCTTCGTAACGCTGGTGGTACTGCCGCTCTCCCGGATGATGCCGGGCGCGCAGGGTGTCGCGCTGTTCGAGACGGTGGAGGCGCGCTTTTCGGGGCAGGTGCGCTGGTCGGTGCCGCTGGCGGGCCTGACCGGGCTCTGGATGACCCTGCGCATGGATCTTTGGGCGCGCTTTCAGGATCCGGCCTTCTGGTGGATGCATGCCATGCTCGCGCTGTGGGCGGCGTTCATGCTGCTTCTGTTCGTCATCGAGCCGCTTCTGCACCATCGGATCGCGGCACTTGCGCTCGCCGCGCCGGTGCCGGTCCTGCGGCGCATCAGCCTCCTGCACCGTGTCCTGCTCACCGTGACCGCGCTGACCGTCTTCAGCGCGGTGGCGGGCGCGCACGGACTTTTCCTTTTCTAGGAGCCGGATCGGTTCGGACTGACAATCCGAACCGGGGATCCGCCTCCAAAAGCTTTGATGGAGCCGCCACATGGCACGGACCGCACAGACCCAGCGCGCCTATACGGGCCCGGCCCTGTGGAGCCGAGGCTTCCGACCCTTCTTCCTCGCCGCCGGCATCTGGGCCGCGCTCGCCATCGCCATCTGGCCCGCCATACTGATGGGCCGGGTCACGCTGCCGACCGCTTTCGGGCCGGTGGATTGGCACGTCCACGAAATGCTGTTCGGCTATGGCGCGGCTGTGGTGGCCGGCTTCCTTCTCACCGCGATCCCGAACTGGACCGGCCGCCTGCCGGTGGCCGGCGCGTCGCTTGCGGCGCTCGCCGGGCTGTGGCTCGCCGGACGCATCGCCGTGCTGATGTCCGGTTCCATCGGCTGGACCGGCGCGCTGCTAATCGACTCGGCCTTCCTGCTCGCCTTCGCGCTGGTGACGGCGCGGGAGATCGTCGCCGGGAAAAACTGGCGCAATGCCAAGGTCGTTGGCATCGTCCTGATGCTGGCGATCGCCAATATCGCCTTCCATCTGGAGGCGGCATGGACAGGAAGCGCCACCTTCGCCGCGCGCGCCGGCATCGGCCTGCTGGTCCTGCTCATCCTTCTGGTGGGCGGCCGTGTGGTGCCGAGCTTCACCGGCAACTGGCTGGCCCGGCAGGGTCTCCCGGCCCGCCCGGTGCCCTTTGGTCGTCCGGACGGCGCGATCCTGCTTCTGGCCGCAGCCGCTCTGCTGGTCTGGATCGCCCATCCCGAAGGCCCGCTGACCGGCACTCTTCTGCTGTGCGCCGGCATGGCGAACCTCTGGCGGCTGGCGCGATGGCAGGGCTGGCGCACCCTTTCCGATCCGCTGGTGCTGGTGCTGCATGTGGGGTTCGCGCTGACGGCGATCGGCTTTCTCGCAGCCGCCGCCCACGCCTTCGCGCCATCCATGGTTCCAGCCGCGCTTGGTCTCCACATCTGGGCCATCGGCGGGATCGGCGGCATGACGCTGGCCATCATGACCCGCGCCACGCTCGGGCATACCGGCCGCGCGCTGCACGCCTCGCGGCTGACGGTCCTGATCTATCTGGCGATCGCCGCCGCCCTGCTGACGCGGGCCGTGGCCGCACTGCCCGTGCCCCATCAGATGCCGCTGATCCATCTCAGCGCGACCTTGTGGGTGATCGCCTTCGTGCTGTTCCTGATGTCCTACGGCCGGATGCTCTACCGCCGCTCCTGAAAGAAGGTCCGCAGCACCTCGGCCGCCTGCCGCTCGGCGATGCCGCCATAGACCTCGGGGCTGTGGTGGCAGGTGGGCTGGGAGAAGAAGCGCGGGCCGCTCTCCACCGCCCCGCCCTTCGGGTCCGGCGCGCCGTAATAGAGCCGGCGGATGCGCGAGAAGGAGATGGCCCCCGCGCACATGGCACAGGGCTCCAGCGTCACATAGAGATCGCAGGTGAGCAGGCGCTCGGCCTTGAGCTGTGCCGCCCCCGCCCGCAGCACCAGCATTTCCGCGTGTGCCGTGGGATCGGAGAGTTCGCGGGTGCGGTTGCCGTCGCGCGCCACCACCTGGCTGCCGCGCACCAGCACGGCACCCACCGGCACCTCGCCCCGCGTGGCGGCGGCGCGCGCCTCATTGAGGGCCATCTGCATGAAAGTTTCGCTCAACCTGCCCGCCCCCAAAGCGCGTGTTCGATCTGATTCCCCGCTATAATCTAGGGACGGAACTGCTCAGATTGAATTAACCGTCCCTTCCGGGCGCCCCGCCACGCCGAATCCACCCCGGATCGCGTTTCCTCATCTCGTCTCGCCGCGCGGATCGTGCTATCGCCGCGCATGCCTCGTACATCGCCTCCCCGCAAGGACAAGAACAACGTCCCGCGCGCCAAACGTGCCCTTCCCCGCCCGGCCCCCAAGGAGGCCGAGCGCATCGCGAAGGTGATCGCCCGCGCCGGCCTCGGCTCGCGCCGTGAAATCGAAGACTGGATCGCGGAAGGCCGCGTGTCGGTGAACGGCAAGGTGCTGGAATCGCCCGCCTTCACCGTGACCGCCACGGACGAGATCAAGGTGGACGGCCAGCCTCTGCCCGAGCGCGAGCGCACGCGCCTGTTCCTCTATCACAAGCCCAATGGCGTCGTGACCACCAACCGGGATCCGGAAGGCCGCACCACGCTGTTCGAGCTGCTGCCGCCCACGCTGCCCCGTCTCGTGTCCGTCGGCCGGCTCGATCTGAATTCCGAGGGCCTGCTGCTGCTGACCAATGACGGCGGCCTCGCCCGCGTGCTGGAGCTGCCCGAGACCGGCTGGCTGCGCCGTTACCGCGTGCGCGCCAAGGGCACGGTGGACCAGTCGCAGCTGGACGGCCTGATCAAGGGCATCACGGTGGAGGGCGTCGAGTACGGCTCCATCGAGGCGGTGCTGGACCGGGTGCAGGGCGCGAACGTCTGGATCACGGTGGCGCTGCGCGAAGGCAAGAACCGCGAAGTCCGCAACGTGCTCGGCGCGCTCGGCCTGCAGGTGAACCGGCTGATCCGTGTCTCCTACGGCCCGTTCCAGCTCGGCGACGTTCCCGAGGGCGGCGTCGAGGAAGTGCGCACTCGCATCCTGCGCGACCAGTTGGGCGATGACATCACCGCAGCCGCGCAGGCCGACTTCAATGGCCCGCTGATCGAGCGCGAGGAAGAGGACGTGCGCCCCGCCCGCGCCACCGCGACCGAGAAGCGCGCCGCACGTGCTGCGGAAGCTGCCGCTGAAAAGCCCGCGCGCGGCGCCCGGCGCGCCGTCCGCGAGGAGATCGACCCCGAGCGTCCGCCGCGCGTGCCGCTGCGCAAGCGCGAAGGCGAGCAGGACCGCAAGATCGTGCGTGTCGGCACGGTGGCTGATCGCAAGGGCCGCGAGATCAAGGTGGAGCGCAAGCTCGCCCCGCTGGCCGAGGACAAGCCCGCCCGCCGCCCCCGTGGCGAGCGTTCGGAAGAAGGCCGTGGCCGCGCTCCCGCCCGCGAGGGCAGCGAGGGTCGCGGCTCCGGCCGTTTCGCCCGTGGCGAAGGCCGGTCTTCAGAGGGCCGGAGCCGCGAGGATCGTCCCGAGCGTCCGTTCCGCGAGCGGGACGGCGCGGCGAAGTCCCCGCGCTTCAGCCGTGGCGGGGATGAGCGCCCGTCCCGTCCGCCGCGCGGCGATGCCCCGCGCCGGGGCACCCGCAGCGAGCCCCGTGAAGAGGCCGTTCCGCCCTTCCGCGATCGCATCGAGCGCAGTTCCTGGCGCGCCGACGAGGCGCCCGCCCGCGAGCGCTCCGAGCGCCCCCGGCGCGACCGTCCGGAGCGCGAGGGCAGCGAACGCCCCTTCCGCCAGCGCGACGACAGCCGCCCCGGCCGCGAGTTCAAGCCGAGGACCGGCGCGCCGCGCGGACGTGGCGCCCCCGGCGAGGATGGACCTGACCGCTCGGGCCGCAGCCCGTGGCGTTCGGACGAGGATCGTCCCGCCCGCGCCCGTCCCCAGCGCGAGCGTACCGAAGGCGACCGTCCCGCACGGGCCGGCCGTTCGGATCGCCCGCAGCGTGAACGTCCCGAAGGCGACCGCCCGCAGCGCGCCGGCCGTTCGGACCGTCCGCAGCGCGAGGGCAGCGAACGTCCCTTCCGCCAGCGCGAGGAGCGTGCGCCGGGCACCTTCAAGCCGCGTTTCGCCCGTGATCGTGACGCGGGCGGCGATGATGTCGGCTTCTCCGGCGCGGGTCGCGGTGGCAAGCCCGGCTTCAAGGCCGAAGGCCGTGGCGGTCCCCGTGGTGGCAAGCCGGGCGGGTTCAAGTCCGGCGGCCCGCGCGGCGATGGCCCGTCGAGAGGCGGTCCGGGTGGCGGTCCCGCGCGTGGCAAGGGTGGCCCGAAGGCAGGCGGCCCCAAGGGTCGCCCCACGGGCGGCAAGCCGGGTCCGCGTTCGCGCGGCTAAGGCATGCGCATCGTCGGCGGCAGGCATCGCGGGCGCCCATTACAGGCGCCCGCCTCCAAGGCGACCCGGCCCACGTCGGATCGCCTGCGTGAGAGCCTGTTCAACATGCTGGCCCACGCCTATGGCGATGCCACCGAGGGGGCCCGCGTGCTGGACCTGTTCGCCGGCACCGGCGCGCTCGGCCTTGAGGCGCTGTCGCGCGGCGCAACCTATGCGCTGTTCGTGGAAGAGGCGGCCGAGGCGCGCGGGCTGATCCGCAGCAATGTGGAAGCGCTGGGCCAGACCGGGGCCACTCGCATCTTCCGCCGCGACGCCACCAGCCTTGGCGACATGGGGCCGGGCACGGCCTATGACCTCGTCTTCTGCGATCCACCCTATGGCAAGAGCCTCGCCGAAGCGGCGCTGCGTTCCGCGCTGGCGGGCGGCTGGCTGACCCCGAACGCCCTCATCGTGGTTGAGGAGGAGGCCGGCGCCTTCACCCTCCCCGAAGGCTTCGAAGAAATCGAGCGCCGCCGCTATGACGACAGCGAACTGACCTTCCTCCAGCCGGTTGAGGCCTGAACCCCTGATCAGGCCGCCTGCGCCTGCACTGCGCCCCCGGCCTGCCGGATCACGGCCATGAAGGCCGCGTGCCCGGCCGCGTCATGGGCGAGCAGGCGCAGTTCCACCGGAAGCCCGGCATCCTGCTGCTGCTCGGCAAGAGCCAGCGCCGGCTTGCCTGCCATCGGCGGCCAGTAGGCCGTGATGGTGGCGATCTCGGCCAGCTGTTCCTCGTCGGCGCTCCACACCGGGTTCTCCATGAAGGCCAGAGCCGCCGCCGGAATCCGGATCTGCTGCGGGGCAGCCTGACGCTCCCGCGTGATGCGCGCGCCGATGGCCTCGCGCAGGCGTCCCGTCTCCGCGAACAGTGCGTCGGCGCTGACGGGCAGTTCGCCAGTCGGCAGGGTCTCGGCCAGAGACATGCGGAAGGCGAACAGGTCCGCTTCGCCGCCGTCCGCGGCATCGTCGGACCGCATCCCTCCGGTCAGCAGGTGCCAGAGGTCGCGCAGCCGGTCCAGCAGGCCGGGCCGCATGTCCTGGCGCATCTGTGCGCCCAGCTCACCCATGGCGTCGAGCTTCGCCGCCAGCCGGGCTTCCAGCAATTGCGTGCGCGCCTCACAGGCAGGCGCGGCCTCCGCCCAGAGCTGAGGAATGTCGTGTGCGGCCAACAGGCGGGAAAGAAGGGCGAGGGACTGTTCGGGAGGCGCCAGCCAGAAGGTGTCGGACACCACTGCTCCTTCTCGGAACGCGATACATTGTGCACCGCAGCAGCCTAGAAAGCCGCACTATCCCAGACAAGAGCCAATAAGTTTTGCCGGCGAATGATTGGGTCACGCCGATTGCGCGTCGAGCAGCTTGCCCAGCAGCACGGAGAGCTGCGCCCGCTCGCCGGCGGTGAGCACGGCCACGATCTTCTGCTGGTTCGCCACATGGGCGGACACCACCGTGTCGATCAGGGTGATGCCTCCTTCAGTGAGCGCCACCAACGTCCCGCGCCCATCGGCGGGATTGCGGCGGCGCTCCACCAGGGCAGCCTTTTCCAGCCGGTCGATGCGGTTGGTCATGCTGCCCGACGAGATCATCGCCGCCTCATAGAGATCGGTCGGCGTCAGCGCATAGGGCGCGCCACTGCGCCGCAGGGTCGCCAGAACGTCGAACTCACCCGGCTGGAGCCCGAAGGAGGCGAACAGCGGGTTGAGTCTGTCGCGGGAGATCACCAGCGCAGCCTCTCCCAGCCGCCCCAGCAGCACCATCGCATCGGTTGCCAGTTCCGGACGCTCCCGCGCCCACTGCTCCGCCGCCCGCTCCGCCCGGTCCATCGCGCACCTATCTTGACATCAAGATATATATCTCTACGTAGAGACTTATCTCGCAAACACTTCATCCGCAAGGCGGAAATGGGATCGCATGTCCTCTCTAGCCCCCAAAGTCATGCCGTTGGCCGGCCGGATCGCGTTTCCGGTGGCGGTGGTGCTGGTCGGCCTCAACCTGCGTCCGCTTCTGGCCGCCATCGGCCCGCTGGCGGATCCGATCCAGCGCGCCACGGGCCTGACCGACACCGGACTCGCCACCCTCACCACGCTGCCGGTCGCCTTGATGGGCGCCTGCCTGCTGGCGAGCCGGCATATCCGTAGCCGGCTCAGGGAAAAGACCGGGATCGGCCTCGGCCTTGCCCTCATTCTCCTCACCTGCCTCTGGCGCTGGACGGACACCGGAGGCGCCGGCCTGATCCTGTCCGCCGTGCTGGGCGGAATCGGCATCGCTTTGGTGCAGGCGTTGATGCCGGTGGTCATCCGGGGGCGAGCCGGGCCGGCCTCGGCCGGGCTCATGGGGCTCTATTCCACGGCCATCATGGGTGGGGCGATGATCGCCAGCATGGCCGCGCCCTGGCTGGAGCAGATGGCCGGCTGGGCCACCGGGCTCGGGATCTGGGCCCTGCCGGCCATGCTCGGCCTGCTGATCTGGGGCCGCACCCCGGACATGCCGGATACCGGCGCCTCCCAGCCGCCGCCGGTCGCGCATTCCGCTCGCGCCTGGCTCCTGCTCATCTTCTTCGGCCTCGGCACCGGCGCCTATACGCTGGTTCTGGCGTGGCTGCCGCCCTTCTACACACGGCTCGGCTGGTCCGCCCCGGCGGCCGGCGCGCTGCTGGGCCTGCTCACGCTGGCGGAAGTGGTCGCGGGGCTGGCCGTCTCGGTCTGGGTTGGCCGCGCGCCGGATCGGCGTCCCGCTCTGCTTGCGGCCATCGGCGCCCTGCTCGGCGGCCTGCTCATGCTGTGCCTTGCCCCACTGGCGCTGGCGCTTCCGGCGGCGGTGCTGAGCGGGCTCGGCATCGGCGCGCTGTTCCCGCTGGGCCTGATCATCGCCATGGACCATGGGGAAGGCGCGGGCGAGGCCGGCGCCATCGCCGGCTTCGTGCAGGGCGGCGGCTATGGGCTGGCCGCATTGCTGCCGCTGGCGGCCGGGCTGCTGCGGCAACATCTCGCCGATTTGACGCCGGCCTGGTGGTTGATGGCCGCTCTGTGCCTCCTCATGATGCTGATCGCCGTGCGCTTCCACCCCACCGATCGCATCCGCCTGTCGCGCACCCCGTAGGGACACCGGCCATGACCGCCTCGCACACCGGCCAGCCGGCGCCGGCCGCCGCCCCACGACAGGGGCTGGACATTCTCCTCACCGCCATCGCGCCTCTGATCTGGGGCAGCACCTATATCGTCACCACGCAGATGCTGCCCGCCGGCATGCCACTGACGGTATCCACAATCCGCGCGCTCCCCACCGGCCTGCTGCTGCTCCTGCTGGTGCGGCGCCTGCCGGCCGGCATCTGGTGGGTACGCGCCTTCCTGCTGGGCGCGCTGAATTTCTCCGTCTTCTGGTATCTGCTGTTCGTGGCCGCCTATCGCCTGCCCGGCGGGGTCGCCGCCACGGTGGGCGCAGTGCAGCCGCTGATCGTCATCGCTCTCGCGCGGGTCTTCCTCGGCAGGCCGGTGCGCGGCGCGGTGGTGCTGGCCGCCCTTGTCGGCATGGCCGGCGTGGCGCTGCTGGTGCTCACGCCTTCCGCACGGCTCGATCCTGTGGGCATCATGGCCAGCCTCGGCGGCGCGGTGTCCATGGCGTTCGGGACGGTGCTCAGCCGCAGATGGCAGCCTCCGGTGTCGGCCCTCACCTTCACCGCATGGCAGTTGGTGGCGGGCGGCCTGCTTCTGCTCCCCGTGGCCCTGCTGCTTGAGCCCGCCTTGCCGCCGCTCGATGCCCGCGCCCTCGCCGGCTTTGCCTGGCTGGGGCTGATCGGCGCGGGCGTCACCTATGTGCTGTGGTTCCGGGGCGTGGCGCGGCTGGAGCCCTCGGTGGTGTCTTCGCTCGGCTTCCTCAGCCCGGCCATGGCGGTGACACTGGGCTGGCTCGCGCTTCAGCAAGCCCTCACCGTGGCGCAGATGGCCGGCGTGCTGATGGTGGTGGGCAGCATCTGGCTGGTGCAGCGCTTCGAGCGCTCATCCCTCAGCGCCGGGCGAACAGCTTCTCCACGTCCGCCAGCGAAAGGGTGACGAACGTCGGACGGCCGTGGTTGCACTCGCCCGCATTGGGGGTGGCCTCCATCTCCCGCAGCAGCGCGTTCATCTCCTCCACCCGCAGGCGGCGGCCGGCGCGCACCGAACCGTGGCAGGCCATGGTGGCGGCCACGTGCAGAAGACGCCGCTCCAGAGGCAGGGCATCGTCCCACTCGGCCGCATGCTCGGCGACATCGCGCACCAGCTTGGTCACGTCGGCCTTCGACAGCAGCGCCGGCACCTCGCGCACCAGCACCGCGCCATGGCCGAAGCTCTCGACCACGAGGCCGAGTGCCTCCAGATCGGCGGCCCGTTCCACCAGCCGATCGGCCTCGGCGGGATCGAGATCCACCACGGCGGGCACCAGCAGCCCCTGCCGGCCGACGCCGTCGCGCTCCAGCGCGCCCTTCAGCTTCTCATAGACGAGGCGCTCATGGGCGGCGTGCTGGTCCACCAGCACCACGCCGTCGCGGGTCTGGGCGACGATATAGGTCTCGTGCAGCTGCGCCCGCGCCGCGCCCAGCGGCCGGTCGAGGTCGCCGCTGTCCGGCGCGATCTCGGCCGGGCGGGCGTCGGCGGCGGGCGGCCCCATGTCGAAGGTGGACTGCACGGCCATGGCGAAGCCGTCCAGCTCCGCGTCCGGCGCGGCGGCCGCCGCCGGACGGGCGATGGAAGCCCGCCAGTCATAGCCGCCCGCCGGCACGGGATCGGGCCGGTAGGTGCTGCGCAGCTGCGGCATGGCTGCGGCGGGGCGCGGCGGCTCCAGTTCGGGCGCGCGAGCCAGCGACACCAGACGGTCGGCCATGCTGGCCGCCGTGCGCGGCACCCGCTCGGCCAGCGCATCGGTGAGGGTACGCACAAGGAGCGCGCGTACATTGCCGCCGTCGCGGAAGCGCACCTCGGTCTTGGCGGGATGGACGTTCACGTCCACCTCGCGCGGATCGAGCTGCAGGAACAGCGCCAGCACCGGATAGCGATCGGAGGGCAGCAGGTCGGAATAGGCCGCGCGCAGGGCGCCCATGAGCAGCTTGTCCTTCACCGGACGGCCGTTCACGAACAGATATTGCGACAGGGAATTGGCCTTGGAGAAGGTAGGCAGGCCGGCAAGTCCGGTCAGTTCCACCCCGCCGCGCAGGCCGTGCACTGGAATGACATTGCGCCCGACTTCCGCGCCCAGCACGTCGGCCACGCGCGCGGCCCGTCCCGCCTCATCGGCGCTGCGGGCCACCCAGGTGATGGGCGGGCGCTCGTCGGTGACGAGGGTGAAGGCCGCGTCCGGCCGGGCCAAAGCGAGGCGGCGCACCACGTCCACCGCCGCCGCCGTCTCGGCGCGGTCGGATTTCAGGAATTTCAGGCGCGCGGGCGTGGCGAAGAACAGGTCGCGCACCTCCACCCGGGTGCCGCCATTGAGCGCTGCCGGGCGCGGCGGGGTGACGACGCCGCCCTCCACCCGGATCTCGAACGCATGCGGTGCACCCTTGGGCCGGCTGGCGATGGAGAGCCGCGCCACGGACCCGATGGAGGGCAGTGCCTCGCCCCGGAAGCCGAGGGTGGAAATGGAGAGAAGATCTTCGGTGGGCAGCTTGGAGGTGGCGTGGCGCTCCACGGCCAATGACAGCTCGTCGGCACTCATGCCGCCGCCATTGTCGGAAATGCGGATCAGCAGTCGCCCGCCGCCATCCAGAACCACTTCGATGGCGGATGCGCGGGCATCGAGCGCGTTCTCCACCAGTTCCTTGACGGCCGCCGCCGGACGCTCCACCACCTCGCCGGCGGCGATGCGGTCGATGAGCACGGGCGGCAGGCGGCGAATGGTCATGGGCGGACGCGACTCGGAGATTCTGGGAGCCGCAATCCTACAGGGGCGGACGCCCGCCACCTAGCCGAGGGCCTGTGGCCTGTGCATGGCGGGGATGAAACCGTCCGGATCAGAACGACATGGAATGGTCGGAGCCGGAATGGCGGTCGGGCCCGCTGTCATCGTCATCGTCGGTCTCGAAGACCTCGCGCAAGGCGGCGTCGATGCCGACGATGGTATACGGCTTGGGCACGCTGAGCGCGCCGTGGAAGCGCTCGGGAAAGCTCTGCGGGGCCACATGGCCGCTGCAGAAGATCAGCGGAATGCCCCGATCCGCCAGAATGTCGGCGGCGGAAAACACCACGTCCCCATGCAGATTCACGTCGAGGATGGCCGCATCCATCTGCGCCCTCTCGGCCAGACGCATGGCGTCACCGAGCGTGCCGGCCGGGCCGACCACGTCGTAGCCAAGGGCCTCGAGGTTGTCCTGAAGGCCGAGGGCCACCAGAAACTCGTCCTCGACGATCAAGATACGCTTTGCAGAACGACCCATGATCCAGATGCCTCAAATTCCCCCGTCAGCCATCTAACGGGGGAATCAGGACTCTGGTTCCGCTGGATAAGGATACCGTCGAACAATCCGTTCGAAGGTCAGTCGGTGCCTCAGTCCTTGGCGCGTTCCACGTAGGAGGCATCCGCCGTCAGGATGACGATGCGGGTGCCGGACGCCACGTGCGGGGGCACCATGGTGCGCACGCCGTTGGACAGCATGGCGGGCTTGTAGGAGGAGGATGCCGTCTGGCCCTTCACGGTCGGCTCGGTGTCCACGATCTCCAGCGTCACGCGCGCCGGCAGGTCGATGGCGATGGCGTTGCCGTTATAGGTGGAGAGCATGCATTCCATGCCTTCCTGCAGATACACGGACTGCTCGCCGACCACGTCCTTGGGGACCGCGATCTGCTCGTAATTGTCCGGGTTCATGAAGGTGTAGCCGTCGCTGTCCTCATAGAGGTAGGTGTGCGGCCGATCTTCCACATAGGCGCGCTCCACCTGCTCGGTGGTGCGATAGCGCTCGGACACCTTCACGCCGTCGGAGATGCGGCGCATGTCAAGCTGGGTGACGGGCGTGCCCTTGCCGGGGTGGATGTTCTCGGCGCTGAGAATGACGTAGAGCTTGTCGTCCATCTCGACGACATTGCCCTTGCGCAGAGAGCTGGCGATGACCTTGACCACGGTTTCTCTTCCTCAGACAGATTTTGGCGGCATGCCGCAAAGTTTGATCGGGGCGCAACATAGCGATCTTCTCGATTTGCGCCAGCCTCGGCCCGGTCTTTTCCGGATGTGCCCGTTCCGCCCCCGTTTCTGAGGCCCGGTTTTTAGGGTTCCGCAGCCATGCGCTTTTACCCCGACAACACTCCGTGGTGGTCCCGCGCACTCTACGCCGACCGCCGCCCCTTCCTGATCGCCCGCAACCGCATCATCGCGGCCATCCGCGCGGATTTCGACGCGCAGGATTTCGTCGAGGTGGAGACGCCGGTCCTCCAGCATTCGCCGGGCAACGAGGCGCATCTGCACGCCTTCGCCACCGAATGGCATCGGCCGGAGGGCGGCACGCTGCCCTATTATCTGCGCACCTCGCCGGAATTCTCCGCCAAGAAGCTGCTGGCGGCAGGCGAGCCGCGCATCTTCGAACTGGCCCGGGTGTTCCGCGACCGCGAGCGCGGCGCGACCCATCATCCCGAATTCACCATGCTGGAATGGTATCGCGCCAAGGAGCCCTATGAGGCGCTCATGACCGATTGCGCCCGCCTCATGGGAATCGCCGCCAGGGCCGGCGGCGTGCACGTGCTCTCGCACCGGGACCGCACCTGCGATCCCTTCGCCACGCCGGAACGCCTCACCGTCATGGATGCCTTCCGGCGGCATGCCGGCATCCACCTCTCGCCCTTCCTGGCCGGCCCCGGCACGGAGCCCGAGGCCGCGCCCTTCGCCCGCGCCGCAAAGGCCGCCGGCATCCGGGTCGCCGAAGACGACACATGGGCAGACGTCTTCTCCCGCGTTCTGGTGGAGAAGGTGGAGCCTCAGCTCGGCAACGGCGTGCCGACGATCCTGTGCGAATATCCCACCAGCGAGGCCGCCCTCGCCCGCCCCAAGCCCTCCGACACGCGCGTGGCGGAACGCTTCGAGCTCTATGCCTGCGGCGTGGAACTGGCCAATGCCTTCGGCGAATTGACCGATCCGGACGAGCAGCGCCGGCGGTTCGAAGTGGAGATGGACGAGAAGGCCCGCCTCTATGGCGAGCGCTATCCCATCGACGAGGGCTTCCTCACGGCGCTCGCCCAGATGCCGCCCGCCAGCGGCTGTGCGCTGGGGCTGGACCGGCTGGTCATGCTCGCCAGCGGCGCCCGGAAGATCGAGGATGTCCTATGGGCATCGGTAGAAATACGGTGACACCGTTTCGCCTCATTTTGCGATGCGTCAATGCCCGTTTCCGCACAGAGTCGAATGGTCGCACCCATCGACAAGCGGAGATCAAACAATGTCTATCGGCGTTTCCAAGGGCGGCCCGCTCGCTGCCGGCAACGGCGGTTTCGTGCGGCGCCTCATCGGCCCAGTCACCCTCCCCAATCGCTTCGACCTGACGGACGGCATGAATGTCCTGCGCATGGTCGCGGGGCTTTGGTACCTGCCGCACGTCTATCAGAAGCTTTCGGGGATCGAGGGCTCGCTGAAGTTCTTCGCCTCCGCCGGCCTTACCCCCGCGCCCCTGTTCCTCGGCCTCGCCATCGTGTTCGAGAGCCTGGCCTTCATCGGCCTGACGTTCGGCCTGTTCACCCGCTGGATCGGCCTCGTCTCGTTCGGCTGCATGGCGGTCGCGGCCTACGCCATCCTCCAGACCAAGGGCATCAACTGGTACTGGGCCAAGGGCGGCGAGGAATATCTGGCCTTCTGGGCCTTCGCCTCGCTGGCCATCGCCATCGATGCGTGGCGCAAGGAACAGGCGCTGGCAAAGTGAGCGCCGCCTGAATTCGGTCGGCAGATCACCAAGGGGCCGGACGGAGCAAGCCGTCCGGCCCCTGTCTTTTCTACACTGGCTCCGAAGGCAGCAGCGCCGCCAGCGGCACGTTCTCCGGCTCGTCCAGCGCGAACAGCACCAGTTGCTGCGCCCGCACCGGCGCGAAGCTGGTGCGGTGGTGGCGGCAGGGGCCGAGGCGCCGGAGCGCCGAGCCGTGTTCGGCCGTGCCATAGCCCATGTGCCGCTCGAACCCGTAACCGGGAAAGGCGGCGCCCAGAGAGGTCATCAGCCGGTCGCGCGTCACCTTGGCGACGATGGACGCCGCCGCGATGGATGCCACCAGCGCATCGCCGCCGATCACCATCTCCACTTCGCAGGGCATGGGCGGGCGGTCGTTGCCGTCCACGAACACCAGTTGCGGGGCGGACGGCAGGCCGTGCACCGCATTGGCCAGCGCCCAGAGGGTCGCCTGCCGGATGTTGTCGCGGTCGATGCGGGCCGGCGGCGCGAGGGTCACGGACACCTCGGCGGTGGCGTAGATCTCCTCGAACAGGGCTTCCCGCCGCGCGGCCGAAAGCTTCTTGGAATCATCGAGTCCAACAGGAATGCGCTTGGGGTCGAGCACCACGGCGGCGGCCACCACCGGGCCGGCCAGCGGCCCCCGTCCGGCCTCATCGGCGCCGGCCACGGGCGTAAAACCGTTCTTGTAGGCGGCACGCTCGCGCTTGAAGCCGAGGCCACCCTGCACCTTGGCCGTCCGTGCCGGACGCCCCGTGCGACTCACTTTTTCCGTCATGGGTGGAGATTGGTTCCCCTTGGGTCCGCTGGCAACGGGACAGCGCGCCGCGCGACAGGCAGGACGCAGTTTCAGATGTCATCGATAAGGATGCGGGATCAAGTCGGATGTGCCGGGATAGGTTGACCTCAGACCGGTGCCATCACCCAATCTGCCCCCGAAGAGTCGGCCTCTTCGTCTCTGCGCGATCAATGCGCTGGCGACGTTTGATGATTATCGCCGCAACAAGCCCATAGACGACTCGCGTAAGCACGCACCCCAACACCACAAACATAGATCCAATTATTATTTTGGACAAATTTATACCAAGTACAACCAGCGCCAACCCAACCACAAACATTGCCAACGGCAAAATATATGCAAAAGAAAGCCACACCACCACATAATAGATCATATAATCGACATGCGTAAACTTATCATTCATGAACCCCGCAAGCTGAAGCAGCTTCCGCAGGAACGGGGGCGCAAGAGGACGGTCCGGCGCGAGTCCGCTGCGAATACGCTCAAGGCGATCGCGGTACAGTTTCGCGATACTGCCCGCGCCAAGTGAAAAAATGGCGATAAACACAAGCCAATAAAGAGGTCCATCCACCGGGATGCCTGCAGCTCGCGCGACGAATGAGGTCATGATTAACGCGACAGGGTGGAATAAAACCATCGTCGCAACGAAAAACGCTAGATATTTTCCTCGGTCAGGATTTTCTCGAAAAGATTCGGGCTTAAGTCTCAGGAGCCGCGCAATGGCTTTTCCGCGCGGCGGCAACTTCTCATACTCGCTCTCAGACATCAGCCCCACCACACAAGGGCCGGCAAAGCCGGCGCTCACCCACTCATGCGCTTATTGAGCGCCACGGAGGCTATGCCATGATCTTCCCGATCGCTTCTCGGCCGTAAAGCCAAGTCGGCGCAGATTGGAATAATACCGACCTGCCGCGTCTAGACCCCGTTGAGGTGCGGCAGGTCAAATTATGGTGGAGACCGCTCGCACGAAGAATGGCGCGCAATCATCCGATCAAGACGACTGGAGTCGCCAATAGAGGCCGATCACCGATAGGACCGCGCCCCCGGTAAGTCCGGCGGCTCGATCAGATTAAACGGCGTGTCCATCGTTGTGCGGACAACCGTGTCGAGAACGCCTGCCAGAGTCGGCGTCGGCGATCCGCCCGCGCTGCACAAGCTTGACGGGGCGCCACCGCGCCGCCACTGATCCGCCGTCAGGTGGCGTTTTTATGGTACGGGATTGAACCGGACCACCCCGCCGGCATTGTCCCAAGCGGGGCCGTGGGAGCCCGGAGCCACCGGGAGGGCGACATGCGTCTGGACGACTTCCGACCGAGCGACAATGTGGAGGACCGGCGCGGCATGCGCATGCCCGGCGGCGGACGGGGTGGCCTCGGCATCGGCACCATCATCGTCGTTGGCCTCGTGGGCTGGGCGCTGGGCATCAACCCGCTCGTCCTGCTCTCCGGCCTCGAATCCATGCAGGGTGGCGGCAGCTATCAGCAAAGCGCGCCGCAGCAGCAGGGCCGCACCGGAGCGCCGGACGACCAGCTCGGCCAGTTCGCCGCCAAGGTGCTGGCCAGCACCGAGCAGGTGTGGACCGACATCTTCCGCGGCCAGGGCAAGACCTATCAGGATCCGAAGATGGTCCTGTTCACGGGTCAGGTGCGCTCGGCCTGCGGCGATGCCAGCGCGGCCATGGGGCCGTTCTATTGCCCCTCGGACCAGAAGGTCTATCTGGACCTCAGCTTCTTCCAGGATCTCGCCACCCGCTTTCGCGCGCCTGGCGATTTCGCCTCGGCCTATGTGATCGCCCACGAGGTGGGCCACCACGTGCAGAACATCACCGGCATCCTGCCCAAGCTCCAGCAGGCGCAGCGGCAGGCCTCCACCAAGCGCGAGGCCAACGGCATCTCCGTGCGCTCCGAGCTGATGGCCGATTGCCTCGCAGGCGTCTGGGCCTATCACGCCAACGAGCGCTACCGGGTGCTGGAGCCCGGCGATGTGGAGGAAGGCATCGCCGCCGCCTCGGCGGTGGGCGACGACCGTCTGCAGCGGCAGGCGCAGGGCACGGTGGTGCCGGACAGTTTCACCCACGGCTCCTCGCAGCAGCGCGTGAACTGGTTCATGCGCGGACTGAAGAGCGGCTCCATGCAGCAGTGCAACACCTTGCAGGGAGCCATCTGATGCCCGGCCTCGACGAGACGCGTCCGTTCGTTCCGCTCAACATCGCGGTGCTGACCATTTCCGACACCCGCACGCTGGCGGACGACCGCTCCGGCAACGTGCTGGCCGAGCGCCTCACCACCGCCGGCCACACGCTCGCCGACCGCAGGATCGTCACCGACGACGTGGAGGCGATCCGCGACGTGGTGAAAGGCTGGATCGCCGACAAGGCGGTGGATGTGGTCATCACCACCGGCGGCACCGGCTTCACCGGCCGCGACGTGACGCCGGAGGCGCTGGAGCCTTTGTTCGAGAAGCGCATGGAGGGCTTCTCGACGGTGTTCCACATCATCTCCTTCGCCAAGATCGGCACCTCGACCCTGCAGAGCCGGGCGACGGCGGGGGTGGCGAACGCCACCTACATCTTCTGCCTGCCGGGCTCGCCGGGCGCCTGCAAGGACGGCTGGGACGAGATCCTCGTCAACCAGCTCGACGTGCGCTTCCGCCCCTGCAACTTCGTGGAAATCCTGCCGCGTCTCGATGAGCACCTGAAGCGCGCCAAGGCCCAGGGCGCCACGGTCTGAGGAGGCGGTAGGCAGGAGGTTCGGCATTAATGCCGGACGCTGATGCCACAAAGCAACGTCATGGCCGGGCTTGTCCCGGCCATCCACGCCGGGCCGACAATGCAGACCTCGGAAGACTGATCTCAGTGGCACTGCGTGGATGCCCGGGACAAGCCCGGGCATGACGGCCTATTGCTGAATGCATGCCGCTCTGCGATTGCCCGGTGGGTCTCCTTAGACCGCCTTCTGCTTCGGCTTCGCACGGGGCGCGCGCGGCTTGCGCTCGCCCGAGGACGGCGGGCGGGCGGAGGGGCGCTCCGGCGGCGCGGCCGCTTTGGGCCGGATGCCGACGGCCATGAGGCCGGCCGGCACGAAGGCATTCAGCACCTGCACCGCGTTGAGCAGCCACAGGCCGATGAAGCCGTGCAGGAAGGCTTGCAGCGATCCCATCAGGATCACATGCACCGCCACGCCCCCACCCACCACGAAGGCGAGCGCGCGCTTCGGCACGCCGGCGCGCTGGATCGCCACCGCCAAAGTCCACAGGCTGAGCGGCACGAACAGCAGCACCGCCGTGAACAGACCGGGATTGTAGCGTCCCTCCACCAGAGCCGCGCCCATGTGGACACCCGCATTCACCAGCGGCACCGCCACGAAGCTGAGGCCGATGGCCGGCCAGCGGCGCGCGGTCAGCACGGACAACAGGCCCGCGATCCAGACCGAACCCACGTTCACCGCCGTAACGAAGGACAGGGGCACAGGGCAGGAGATGGCATCGCCATAGCCGAGCGTGCGGCACATGTCGGCGCGAAAGGCGTAGGGTTGCCCGAGCAGATCGACGCCATGCTCCTCGAACTGGTGCAGCAGATAGGCGGTGAACCCCAGCCAGATCAGCCACGGCAGATCGTGCCAGCGCGGGATGGCGCGGTTGGCCTGAAGCCCGTCGGTGGTGAGGAGAACGATCAGCAGGGCGAGCGCGGCGCCCAGTCCGATCCATGGCCAGATGATTGCGAACAACGGCATGCGGCGAGACTAGAGGGCGCGCTCCCTGAGCGGAAGCATCACCCCATCCCCATGGCCCGCTATACCCAATTTGCTTGAACAGCGCGCAAAAGCCGCATCTGATGGGGCGAGAAACATAGAGTGGGCAAAGCCCGCCGCGCGTCTCGGGAGAGCGCTTATGGCTTTAGTCTCGTCCGGGCCCAGCCCCACCCCTTCGGCCTTCGGCTCGCCGCCGGACGAGGACGGGCAGAACCAGACGCCGCCCTTCGCCGACTTCAACCTCGTCGGCCTCGACGGCCCGCTGCGCGGCGCACTGGGCGGACAGGGCCGGGTGCCGCCGGAGATCATGGCCTTCGGCGCCGAATGGGGCAGCCAGGACCGGCTCTGCCTCGGCCGCGTCGCCAATGAGAACCCGCCGCGCCTGAAGACCCACGATCCACGCGGGCGCCGGCTCGATCTCGTGGAGTTCCACCCCGCCTATCATGCCCTCATGGCGGCCAGCAGCGCGTCGGGCCTGCACAGCTCCACCTGGAATGGTGAACGGCATCGCGACCGCGCCGCCCGCCTTTTCATCACCTCTCAGGTGGAGGCGGGCCATGTCTGCCCGCTGACCATGACTCATGCGGCGCCTGCGGCCCTTGCCGCCGCGCCCGCGCTGAAGGCCGAATGGCTGCCGCGCATCACCTCGCGTCTGTATGACGGCCGCTTCCTGCCCTTCTGGGAGAAAAACTCCGTCACCCTCGGCATGGGCATGACCGAACGGCAGGGCGGCACCGACGTGCGGGCGAACACCACGCTCGCCTCACCCATCGGGGGCGAGGAATACGAGATCACCGGGCATAAATGGTTCTTCTCCGCCCCCATGAGCGATGCCTTCCTCGTGCTGGCACAGGCACCGGGAGGCCTTACCTGCTTCCTCATGCCCCGCTTCCGGCCGGACGGCGGGGTGAACGCCCTGCACCTCCAGCGCCTCAAGGACAAGCTGGGCAATCGCTCCAATGCCTCGTCCGAAGTGGAGTTCGACCGTGCCTTCGCCTGGCGGGTCGGTCCCGAGGGACGCGGGGTGGCGACGATTCTCGAAATGGTGCAGCTCACCCGCCTCGACTGCGCCGTCTCCTCCGCCGGCCTCATGCGCATGGCCCTCGCACAGGCCATGCACCACGCCCGGCACCGGATGGTGTTCGGCAAGCTGCTGCTGGAGCAGCCCGCCATGCGCGCCGTGCTGGCGGATCTGGCGCTGGAGAGCGAGGCGGCAACCGCCGTCACCCTGCGCCTCGCCGCCAGCTTCGATGGCGCGAGATCCGATCCGGCCGAGGCGGCGCGGGCGCGGCTGCTCACCCCGGCGGTCAAGTTCGCCGTCTGCAAGGCGGCGCCGGCCTATGTCTACGAGGCCATGGAGTCGCTCGGCGGCAATGGTTATGTGGAGGAGAGCGCCCTGCCCCGCCTCTATCGCGAGGCTCCGGTCAACGCCATCTGGGAAGGCACCGGCACGGTGGTGGCGCTCGATCTTTTGCGAGCGGCCTCCCGCGAGCCGGAAGCCATCCGCGCCCTCGTGACCGATCTGGCGGCGGAGGCGGGCGACCTGCCCGGCGTCGCCGGCACCGCGCAGCAGATTCTCGCCGATCTCGCCCATCCGCAGCCCGAGGCTTTGGCCCGGCGCGCCGCCGACCGGCTGGCGCTTCTGGCCGCGACCGCGGCTCTGGCGGCGAGCGCGCCCTCGGCCGTGGCGGACGCCTATGCGGTCACGCGGCTCGCCGCGCCGCGTGCCCTGTTCGGAACCAATGATGTGGCCGCGGCGGCCGAAATCCTTATGCAACGCGCTTTTGACGCGCCATGACCGGCGCGCGGCGGGGGACGCCGCACGCCGGTGCCATTGAAACGTGAGGCCGGCTTCGCTATAGGGGCCGACGACGATTCCGATAAGGCCAGTTGGCCACCCTTTGCCGTGGCAGCCGGCCCGCTTCAAGCGGGGCGGCTGCCGGTCATGCGGCAGAGACCATTCAAAGAGGCGTTCTGATGTCTTCAACGTTCGAGACCGTGGCCAACATCATCGCCGAGACGTGCGACATCCCGCGTGACACCATCACGCAGGAAAGCCATGCCATCGACGACCTCGGTATCGACAGCCTCGACTTCCTGGACATTGCCTTCGCCATCGACAAGGCGTTCGGCATCAAGCTGCCGCTTGAGCAGTGGACGCAGGAAGTGAACGACGGCAAGGCCACCACCGAGCAGTATTTCGTGCTCAAGAACCTCTGCGCCCGCATCGACGAGCTGGTCGCGGCGAAGACCGCCTGAGGCCGGGCCGAGCGAATGCGCCCCGAAGTCTTCAAGATGATCGACCGGGTCGTCTCCATCGACCCCGGTCTTGAGACCATCCATTGTCAGGGACTGGTCCCGCACGAAAGCTCCATCTTCGATGGACATTTCCCGGGCCATCCCATCATGCCCGGCGTGCTGCTGATCGAGGCCATGGCCCAGACCACCGGCTGGCTGGTGCTCGCCCGCAACCGCTTCGACAAGATGCCCTTCCTGGCCACCGTCAAGGAAGCGAAGCTGCGCACTTTCGTGCTGCCGGGCCAGAATCTCGACCTCTATTCGCACATCCAGCACGAGGGCTCCGGCTTCGTCGTGGCGCACACCAAGGCGCTGCTCGACGGCAAGCCGATCTGCAATGCCGAGCTGGTGTTCCGCGTCCTGCCCTGGCCGGAAGGCAAGATGAAGGACGTGGTGCTGAAGGTGGCCGGGCACGTGGAATTCCCCGTGGCGGATTTTACTGATGCATGATGACAAGCGGCCGGGCCAACGTGACGTCTGGATCACCGGCATCGGCCTCGTCTCCTCGCTTGGCGAGGGGCTGGATGCCCACTGGGCGGCGCTGAACGGCGGCTCCGCCCCCGTGACCGACGCCGAGCGCTTCGCGCCCTATCTGGTGCATCCGCTGGTCAAGCTGAACTACGACCAGCAGATCCCGAAGAAGGGCGACCAGCGCCAGATGGAAGCCTGGCAGCGGATCGGCACCTATGCG
Organism: Azorhizobium oxalatiphilum; assembly: GCF_014635325.1. Classification (GTDB taxonomy): domain Bacteria; phylum Pseudomonadota; class Alphaproteobacteria; order Rhizobiales; family Xanthobacteraceae; genus Azorhizobium; species Azorhizobium oxalatiphilum. The sequence goes on from NZ_BMCT01000002.1 coordinate 392,237, forward strand.
GCCGGCCTTGCCCTCGATTCGGCCGGCATCGCCAAGACGCCCGAGATCCTCGGCCATACCGACATGATCGTGGCCGCCGGCGGCGGCGAGCGCGACTTCAAGGTGGATGCGGAGATCCTCAACGATCTCATGGTGTCCAACGACTGGGGCCGCTCGCTGAACGAGCGCCTGCTCTCCGACCTGCGCCCGACCCTGTCACTGGCCCAGCTGTCCAACCTGCTGGCCGGCAACATCTCCATCGTGCATGGCGTCACTGGCTCCTCGCGCACCTTCATGGGCGAGGAAAGCGCTGGCGTTGATGCCACCCGGGTCGCCTATTCGCGCATCGCGGCAGGCCAGAGCGAGATCGGCCTCGTGGGCGGTGCCTACAATGCCGAACGCGAGGACATGCTGCTCCTCTATGCGCTGAACGACCTCTGCATGACCGGCAGCTTCCGCCCCGTGTTGGGCGATGAGGCCGCGCCCGGCATCCCGTCCGGCTCCATGGGCGCCTTCCTGGTGCTGGAATCGCCCGAGCACGCCACGGCGCGCGGCGCCAAGCCCATCGCCAAGCTCTCCGGCGTGTGGTCCGAGCGTGCCCGCCGCACCGAGGACGGCACGGTGGCTGCCACGGTCAGCAAGTTGCTCGCAACCGCCGGCACCGCCAGCGGCACCGCCGTCTATTCCGGCGCCACCGGCGCACGGGGCGCGACGGAAGCGGAAGGCGAGGCACTGAAGGCCGCCGGCCTACCCGTGCGCGTCCTTGCCAACCGCATCGGCCACGGCTTCGAGGCGCAGTTCCCCGCCATGCTCGGCCTTGCGGCGCTCAGCCTGTCGCACGGCGCGGCCATCGCCGCAGCCCCGACCTCTGCGCTGGAGACGGCGCAGGTTGGCCCGCTGGAGCGCGTGGTCGTGACTTCCGTCGGCCATTGGCGCGGCGAAGGCGCGGCGCTGGTGGAGAAGGCCGGCTGATCCGGACCTGAAGCTTTCCGGCTTCAGACAAAGATTTGCAGTCGCCCGGCGGATTTTCCGGCCGGGCGGCTTCGTTTCCGGGGTGAAATATCGCGCGGGCGCATTAGGTTTGGGCCACGTCCTGCCCGAGCCGCTCGGGCCTGCTCAGATCAGGAGGCGCCTGTGGCGCAGATCCATAACGACAAGTCCGGCCGTCCCATCGTGGTCGTCACCGGCATCGGCATCGTCACTTCGCTCGGCCAGGGCAAGGCCGAGAACTGGAAGAAGCTGACGGCGGGCGAGTCCGGCATCCACCGCATCACCCGCTTCCCCATCGAGGGCATGCGCACCACCATCGCCGGCACGGTGGACTTCCTGTTCGACGAGCGCGTTGCCGCCCCGAACCTGTCGGAGAAGCTCGCCACCCTCGCCATCGAGGAAGCCATTTCGGAAGCCGGCATCGGCGGCAATGGCGATTTCCCCGGCCCGCTGTTCGCAGCCGTGCCGCCGGTGGAGATCGAATGGCCGGAGCGCAAGCAGCTCGCCGAGCAGGTGCCGAACCGTCCCCTCGTCTATCATGACCTGCTGGGCGCCGCCGCCACCGGCAAGTTCCGCCCGTGGCACCAGCGCTTCCTGTTCGGCTCCGTGGCCGATGCGCTGGCCGACCGCTTCGGCACGCGCGGCCAGCCGATCTCGCTGTCCACCGCCTGCGCGTCGGGCGCCACCGCCATCCAGCTCGGCGTGGAAGCCATCCGGCGCGGCGAATGCGACGTGGCGCTGGCCACCGGCACCGACGGCTCGGTGCATCCGGAAGCGCTGATCCGCTTCTCGCTGCTCTCGGCGCTCACCACCGCCAACGACAATCCGGCGGAGGCCTCCAAGCCCTTCGCCAAGAATCGCGACGGCTTCGTCATGGCCGAGGGCGCTGCCGCCCTCGTGCTGGAGAGCTATGAGCACGCCCGTGCGCGCGGCGCCAAGATCCTCGGCGTGCTGGAAGGCGCGGGCGAGATGGCGGACAATTTCCACCGCACCCGCTCCAGCCCCGATGCCAAGCCGATCATCGGCTGCATCAACCGGGCGCTGTCGGATGCCGGCGTCACCGTCGCCGACGTGGACTATATCAACGCCCACGGCACCTCCACGCCGGAGAACGACCGCATGGAGCATGTGGGCTTCGCGGCGGTGTTCGGCGATCATCTGAAGAACGTGCCGATCTCCTCCAACAAGTCGATGATCGGCCATACGCTGACCGCCGCCGGCGCCATCGAGGCCGCCGTGTCGCTGCTGACCATCCAGAACGGCCGCATCCCGCCGACCATCAATTACAACATCCCCGACCCGGCCCTGCCGCTGGACGTGGTGCCCAACGTCGCCCGCGATGCGCAGGTGAACCGAGTGATCTCGTCCTCCTTCGGCTTCGGCGGCCAGAATGTGTGCCTCGTGGTGGCGGGTGAGCCCGCGTGAGTGATGCCGTGAAGCGCGTTCTCGTCACCGGCGGCGGGCGTGGCCTCGGTGCGGCCATCGTCCGCACGCTGGCCCGCGCCGGCTTCGCCGTGACCTTCACCTATCGCAGCGCCGCCGCCGAGGCGGAGACGCTGATCGGCGAGGTGAAAGCCGCGCATCCGGATGCGGACGTGACCGCGCGCGCCGTCGATCTGGCGGACCGTGCCGCCGTCGAGGCGCTGGCGACCGATCTGGAGAATGGCGAGACCTTCTTCGGCTTCTGCCACAATGCCGGGGCGTCCTACGACACGCTCGCCGCCATGGTGGATCAGGACAAGGCCGAGGCGGTGATGCAGGTGAATCACCATGCCTTCGTGCGCCTGTCGCGCGCTCTGGTGCGGCCCATGACGCGGGCGAAGGCCGGCCGGATCGTCGCCATCGGCTCGGTGGCCGCCCTTCAGGCCAATCCCGGCAACGTGGCCTATGCCGCCTCCAAGGCGGCCCTGCTCGCCCATGTGCGCGGGCTGGCGGTGGAGACGGCGCGGCGTGGCGTGACCGTCAATTACATCGCCCCCGGCTTCATCGACACCGCCATGCTGGCCAAGTTCGCGGACTATCGCGAGCGCATGGAAAGCCAGATCCCCGCCGGCCGCTTCGCCCAGCCCGAGGACGTGGCTGAGGTTGCGGGCTTCCTCTTTTCGCCCGGAGCGAGCTATATCACCGGCGCCGTGATCCCGGTGGACGGCGGACTTTCCGCCCAGCTCGCCGCCCATCGCTGACCTGTCAGGACCAAAATGCGCGCCCTTCAACTCGTTTCCGACCGCAACCTCCAGATCGTCGACATGCCCGAGCCCGACGCCCCCGGCGCCGGCGAGGTGCAGGTGCGCGTGAAGGCGCTGGCGCTGAACCACATCGACGTGTGGGGCTGGCGCGGCATGGCCTTCGCCAAGCGCAAGATGCCGCTGGTGGTAGGCGCGGAAGCGGCCGGCGAGATCGTGGCGCTGGGCGCCGACGTGCGCGGCCTGAAAGTCGGCCAGACGGTGGCCATGTATGGCGCGCTGACTTGCGGACATTGCTCCAACTGCCTGAAGGGCCGTGACAATCTCTGCGAGAAGGTGGGCGGCGTGCTCGGCTTCCACGTGGACGGCTTCGCCCGCGACGTGCTGAACATGCCGGAGCGTCTGGTGATCCCGGCCCCCGAGGGCGTGTCCTTCGAGGACGCGGGCTGCGCCGGCATCACCTTCTCCACCGTCGAGCACATGCTGTTCGACAATGCCAAGCTGGAGAAGGGCGAGACCGTGCTGGTGCATGCCGGCGGCTCGGGCATCGGCTCGGCGGCCATCCGCCTCGCCAAGGACGTGGGCGCCACCGTCATCACCACCGTGGGCGATGACGAGAAGCATGCCAAGGCGGTTGCTCTGGGTGCGGACCACGTCATCAACTACAAGACCGACCGTTTCGAGCACGAGGTCCGCAAGATCACCAAGAAGGTGGGCGTGGACGTGGTGTTCGAGCATGTGGGCGTGGATACCTGGCAGGGCTCGCTGCTCTCCATGAAGCCCGGCGGCCGCCTCGTCACCTGCGGCTCCACCTCGGGCGTCTCCACGCAGATGAACCTGATGCAGCTCTTCCAGCGCCAGTACAAGATTTTCGGCTCCTTCGGCGCCACCATCAAGAACGTGGCCGATGGCCTCGAGAAGATGGGCCGCGGCGTGAAGCCGGTCATCGACACCGTGGTGCCGCTGGAGCGCTTCAACGAGGGCCTCGAGCGCCTCGAAAGCCGCAAGGTGTTCGGCAAGATCGTCGTGAAGTTCTGAGCCAGAACACCGACTGATATGGGGACCGCCAAACGGATATGGCGGCGCGTCATGCGCCGCATGCAGCCGGCGTTCGACACGTTCGTCGCCGGTTACGTGCGCGTCTCCATCTGGTGGATGCGGCTGTTTCCGGCCTCGTGGTCGTCCAACATCATCGGCAACCTCGGCCGCTGGTTCGGGCCGTGGTTCCTGGTGAGCAAGGTGGCGCGGTGCAACCTGCGCGCCGCCTTCCCCGAGAAGAGTCCGCGCGAGATCGAGGCGATTGTGGCCGGCTGCTGGGAGAATCTCGCCCGCATGGCCGGCGAGTTCGCCGTTCTGGACCGCATCTGGGATTATGACCCGGCCAATCCCGGCAAGGGCACCATCGAACTGGTGGGCGCCGACATCATGGCCCGGCTGCGTGACGACGGCCGACCGGCCTTGTTCTTCACCGCCCATACCGGCAACTGGGAGCTGAACGCCATCACCGGCGAGAAGCTCGGTGTACGCGGCGGCGTGCTCTATCGCGCGCCGAACAACCAGAAGGCCGCCGAAGTGGTGCTCGCCATGCGCGAGAAGACCATGCCCGGCCTGATCCGCGCCGGCCGCGCCGCCGGCCGGCAGATGGCGCAGATGCTAGAAGACGGACAGCACCTCGGCATGCTGGTGGACCAGCACTGGGGACAGGGCGTGACCGTCCAGTTCTTCGGCCGCCCCGCCGCCACCAACCCGACGCTGGCCCGCCTCGCCCGGCAGTTCGACTGCCCGGTGCACGGCATGCGCGTCATCCGCCTGCCGAAGAATCGATTCCGTATCGAGATCACCGAGGAAGTGCACCTGCCCCGCGATGCCGAGGGCAAGATCGACGTTCAGGACGCCATGCAGACGGTCTCCTCGGTGATCGAGGACTGGGTGCGCGAATATCCGGAACAGTGGCTCTGGCTGCACCGCCGCTGGCGGTGACGCACTCACTCTCCCGGACCCCTCAGCGCCGTCGCGATTCATCCACGGCAATGCTTTCCCGGCTACCGTTGATTGTGCACAGTCCGATGGAACAGCGTCAGGAAACCGCAGTTCCGCATGGTGTAGTACCAGCCTAAAATCCGACAATCGGCAGCTTTTTTCTTTGGTCTGAAGGCTGACAGTCCTGTCATGGGATTGCCATTACAGCCTCGCGCAAGCCCGGCACGGCAAAAGTTGCTCTAACGTCAAGCTCTTGTCGGTAATGAGGGACCAATGCGCATCGTTCTGGTGGATGCCAGCCGCGTCACGCTGAAGCTGATGACCAAAATGCTCACGGACAGCGGGCATGAGGTCGTGTCGTTCAGCGACGGCGCCGAAGCGCTGACCTACATGCACGAAGGCGACGAGTTCGACCTGCTGATCACCAGCTTCGAAGTCCCCAGCGTGCCCGGCATCCAGCTGTGCTGGGAAGGCCGCCTGATCACCAACGGCGGCCGCCCGATCTACGTGATCGCCATGTCGTCCAACAACGATGCCGACCATCTGGCCGAAGCGCTGGACAGCGGCGCCGACGACTTCATCCGCAAGCCGCCCTCCGCCGTGGAGCTGGAAGCGCGCCTGCGCGCCGCCGAGCGCCTCAATCAGGCCCGCCGCGAACTGGTGCGCATGGCGCTGCGCGACGGCCTCACCGATCTCGCCAACCGCCGCGCCTTCTTCGCCCAGGCATCGGACATGGTGCACAACGGCGTCCCGGCCTCGGTGGTGTTGTTCGACCTCGACTACTTCAAGAAGATCAACGACACCCACGGCCACGATGGCGGCGATCAGGCGCTGATCACGGTCGCCCGCGTGCTTGCCCGCTATTCCGGCCGCGCCGCCCGCGTGGGCGGCGAGGAATTCGCCATCCTGCTCCCCGGTGTGAGCGAGGCGGACGCCTATGAGGAAGCCGAGCACCTGCGCTGGACCCTCGCCGATACCGCCGTCGAGCTGAACAACGGCAAGGTGATCAATCTCACCGCCTCGCTGGGCGTCGCCGAGCGCAAGCCGGACGACACCGTGGACGAGTGGATGAAGAGCGCCGACGTCGCCCTCTATGCGGCCAAGAACGGTGGCCGCAACCGCGTGGTGATGTCGGAAGACGTGGACAGCGAGGCGCCCGCCATGGGCATCACCCGCACCGGCGGCGGCCGCGCCAAGGCGCCAATCTGACAGAGCCGGACCGGGTCGGAGTTTCGATCCGGTCCGTGGCTCCGCCTCCAGAAATTCGATAGCGAACGTCTTGCGGCTTTGGACAGGCTGGACGGGTTCGGGGCGCTTTCCCCTTGCCCCGGCACGGCTGATCCGATAAAGCCGCGCTTTCCTTTTGCGGGGATGATCCGATGGGACAACGGCCGGTGGCCGTCATCATGGGCAGCCAGTCCGACTGGGACACCATGCGCCATGCCGTGGAAACGCTTGAAACGCTCGGCGTCGGCTGCGACGTGCGCATCGTCTCCGCGCACCGTACGCCCGATCGCATGTATGCGTTCGCGAAAGCGGCGAAAGGCGAAGGCATCAAGGTGATCATTGCCGGCGCCGGCGGTGCCGCGCACCTGCCCGGCATGGTGGCCGCGCTCACGCCCCTGCCCGTTTTCGGCGTGCCCGTCGAATCGAAGGCGCTCCAGGGCGTGGACAGCCTGCATTCCATCGTCCAGATGCCGGCCGGCATTCCGGTGGGCACGCTGGCCATCGGCAAGGCCGGCGCCACCAATGCGGCGCTGCTGGCCGCCGCCGTGCTGGCCCTCGGCGACGACGACCTTGCAGACCGCCTCGATGCCTGGCGCGCCGCCCGCACCGATGCCGTCGCGGAGCGCCCTTCCTGATCATGCTGAAACCCGGTTCGACGATCGGCATCCTCGGCGGCGGACAGCTCGGCCGGATGATTGCCCTGGCCGCTGCCCCGCTCGGGCTGCGCACCCACATCTTCTGCCCCTATGAAGACAGCCCGGCCTTCCAGGTCAGCGACGCCTTCACCTGCGCCGCCTATGACGACATGGACGCGCTGGACCGCTTCGCCGCCAGCGTGGATGTGGTGACATACGAATTCGAGAACGTGCCTCTGGCCACCGCCGAGCGCCTCGCCCGGCACGTGCCCGTGCGGCCCGGCGCCAAGGCGCTCGCCATCACGCAGGACCGCCTCGCCGAGAAGACCTTTGTCCGCGATCTCGGTATCGGCACCGCGCCGTTCGCCGCCGTGGACGATTTGCCCGGCCTTGAGGCTGCGGTGACGCAGATCGGCCTGCCGGCGGTGCTGAAGACCCGGCGTTTCGGCTATGACGGCAAGGGACAGATAACCATCCGCCCCGGCGACGACCTCGCCGCCGCGTGGGAGACCATCGGCCGCCAGAGCGCCATTCTGGAGGGCTTCATCGCCTTCGAGCGGGAAGTCTCGATCGTCGCCGCCCGGCGCGAGGACGATGCCTTCGCGGCCTTTGATGTGACCGAGAACGTCCACCGCAACCACATCCTGCACCGCTCCAGCGTGCCCGCCACGCTGGCGCCGGAGGCCGCCCGCACTGCGCGCAGCATTGCCTGCCGCATCGCCTCGGCGCTGGATTATGTGGGCGTGTTCGCGGTGGAGCTGTTCGTCACCAAGGACGCGAACGGCGAGACCGTGATCGTCAACGAGATCGCCCCGCGCGTGCACAATTCCGGCCACTGGACGCAGGACGGTGCCGTGACCTCGCAGTTCGAACAGCATGTGCGCGCGGTGGCCGGCTGGCCGCTGGGCGATGCGGCGCGCCTCGGCCGGGCCGAGATGATCAACCTGATCGGCGATGACGTGGACCAGTGGCTGCCGCTGCTGGCCGAGCCCGGCGCCCATCTGCATCTCTACGGCAAGGGCGAAGCCCGCCCAGGCCGCAAGATGGGCCATGTGAACCGGCTGTGGCTGGACGAGAGCAAGGACGGCGGCAACTGCGGCTGAACACCCTGCTGCCCATCCTCCCCTGACATAAAAACACCCGCCGGCCCTTCGGGCACGGCGGGTGTTTTCGTTTCCGAGGGGCGCCACTCTCACGAGGGGCGCCCTTTTCGTTGCCTCAGGCGGCGCGCACCGTGGCGAGGAAGCGCTCGACTTCCTGCTTGAGGTGCAGGCCTTCCTGGCCAAGCGCACGGGCGGACTGGAGCACCTCGGAGGAGGACTCGCCGGTTTCGGCCGCACCGCGCGTCACTTCGGCGATGTTGCTGGAAACCTGCGCCGTGCCCATGGCCGCCTGCTGGATGTTGCGGCTGATCTCGGTGGTGGCCGCGCCCTGCTGCTCCACCGCCGCCGCGATCGCCTGCGCGATGCCGGAGATGCGGTTGATGGTGTCGCTGATCTCCTTCATGGCCGCGACGCAATCGCCCGTGGCCTGCTGGATCTGGCCGATCTGGCCGCCGATTTCCTCGGTGGCCTTGGCGGTCTGGTTGGCCAGTTCCTTCACTTCGGAGGCCACGACCGCGAAGCCCTTGCCTGCATCACCCGCACGCGCCGCCTCGATGGTGGCGTTCAGCGCCAGCAGATTGGTCTGCGAGGCGATGGCGGTGATCAGCGCCACCACGTCGCCGATGCGGCCGGCGGCCTGCGACAGCTCCGTGATGCGGCTGTCGGTGCGCTGGGCCTGCGAAACCGCCTCAGCGGCAATCTCGCTGGACGACTGCACCTGCCGGGCGATCTCGTGCACCGAGCTGGACAGTTCCTCGGCGGCGACGGCCACCGACTTCACATTGTTGGACGCATTGTCGGACGCCGAAGCCACTTCGTCGGAGAGCGAACGGGTAGTAGCCGCGGTGTTGGACAGCGAAGCCGCCGCGCCCTCCAGCCGGCCGGTGGCCGAGGAGACGGTGGTGACGATGCCGCCGACGGCGGTCTCGAACAGGGAGGCCAGCTCGGCCAGCTCCGCCTTGCGGCTCTGCTGGGCAGCCAGCTCCATCTCCTTCTGGCGACGCTCCATCTCGGCGGCGGCGACGGCCTTCTGCTTGAAGACGCTGAGCGCCTGCGCCATGGCGCCGACCTCGTCCTTGCGGTCCTCGCCCTCGACCTTCACCGACAGGTCGCCATCGGCCACCCTGTGCATGAGGTCGCCAAGGCGGCTGATGGGCCGGGCGATGGTGAACTGGCCGATGAGGAAGCCGAGGACGATGGCGAGCAGCGTGCTGCCGCCGATCAGCACATAGCTGGTGATACGAGCCGAGTCGGTGTCGGAGGTGAGCGCGTCGGAGGCGGCCAGAATGGTCTTGCCGGCCTTGTCGATCACCGGCGTGGAGCTGCGGCGGGCGGCGGCGATCTGAGGCACCGCGCTCTGCGCCAGCTTGCGCGCTTCCTCGATCTTGCCGGCCTTGGCCAGTTCGATGCCCTTCACCACGTCGGCGAACGGCTGGTCGAAGCTGCGGGCATAGCGGCTGTAGAAGTCCGCATTCTCGGGATCGAGCTTCACGGTGCTCGCGAGGATGTCGTCCACTTCCTTCTTGTAGGCATTCACCGTCTTGAGAAGGGCGTCGAAGTCCGGCTTCTCATAGGCAATGGCCTGAAGAATACCGGCCTCGAAATTGTTGGTGCGGATATTGGCGCGAACCAGAGCCAGCAACGCAGGCTGCTGATTTTCCGTCAGATAGGCATAGCGCGTGATAATTTCCGACGTGCGCGAATTGAGATAGGCCACCGCAGCGAGCGTAATGGCACCTACAACCGCCAATATAAGAGTAATCTTATATGCGATTTTGACGTTACTTATTTTCACGACCGAACCCCATGTGCAAACCACATGCCGGGGACGATATATCCTGCGACAAAAAATACCAAGACGAACTTTGGCAAATTTACAAATAACTCAAATTGACGTTACGGAAATTAAAGCACTAAACAATAGAAAAATCGATTACTTCAGACAATATACGCGCGATTTTTCTTATTTCATATTTAGCTTGTCTCAAGCTTGCACCGCAGCAAAGGCGCATATGATGACGTAATTCTCTGCGCGCACAGCCAGAGGGAGAGGACTCACCCTCCCTTTTCCACCAGACGCCCCTCCTCTGCCTTGTAGAAATACTGGCTGGCCACCAGCCATCCCTTGATCGGGCGCAGAGGAGGTATGCAGGTGATCAGCAGCAGCGGAAGCGTTGTCACCAGATGCACCCAGTAGGGCGCCTGATACGCCAGCTCCAGCCAGATCCCGAAGATCACCGAAGGCAGGCAGCCGAAGGTGATGACGAAGAATGCCGGACCATCGGCCGGATCTGCGAAACTGTAGTCGAGCCCGCACACGGTGCAGCTTGGTGCCAGGGTCAGGAAGCCGCGAAACAGGCGCCCTTCTCCGCAACGGGGGCAGCACCCGCGTATTCCGGTCTGGAGGGGAGACAGGGGCGGATAGCTGATGGCCATGACATACCTCACATGCAGTCAAATTGAATGCAGTCAATTTGCGTTTCGAATGCATACACTAAGGCATCAATCCGTTTTCGTGAAGGCGCAGTGACCAGAAGGCGCGATATCACGAAAATGTGATCGGAAGCCCAAGGCCTCCCGAACCGCGCAAAAAGACAACTTTTACATGATATTGCAGTGTATTAGACGTGAGCTGTGCAGTTTACGGAGCCCTGCCCGGCCGTTCGCACCGCTACGGCATGCGGCAACTCGCCGGTTAGAATGTGTCTCAAGGATCTTGCCCTGAAGGGCCGCTCAATCCTCAAGGCCGTGCGTGGGGCATCGGCACCGGATCGGGCGCGGAGACAGCGACATGTCCGTAACTCCCGTTACGCCCGTCGAAAGCACGAGCCAGCATGCGGTCGCAGCGCGGCAGAGCCGCGAAGCCGCCGAAGCCATGGCCGCTGCCGTGATGGCCGGCGATATGGCAGCCGCCCAGCGCTATCTCGTGATGATGCAGCTGCACGACATGAACCTGCCCGCAGCGCAGCGCAGCACCGCCAGCACGGAGGGTGTCGGCTCGGATCGCCACAGCGGTCTCGGCGCGCTGATCACGGCGGTGCAGTCCGGCAACATGGCACGCGCCCTCACCGCCATCGGCCGTGGCCGCGAGGGCAGCGATGAAGCCGCCGCCACCTCCCTCGCCACCCGCGCCGAGGAAATCGGCATCGCCGCGCCGAAGGTGATCGACAGCTCCAACGCGGGCGCGGTCCTCATCGACCTGTCCGCCCGCATCAATGCCGAGCTTTCCGGCGCGCGCAATCCGGTGCAGGTGGAAGCCGACAGGCGCAACACGTATGGCGTGGACGCGCCGCGCACCCAGGACACCACGGACAGGACCGGGGAAACCACGCTGCCCAACCGGCAGCACGTGCCGGGGCCGGGCGAGGAAGAGAACGGCAACACGCGCTTTTCGGAAGGCCGCGTTTCGCGAACACAGGTTCTGGAAAGCTACAGCCAGTATCTTGCCTTCTAACCGCGTTTCGGTCGCCACGGTGGTGGGACTGTGCTGACCCCAATGCGGCGGTGCCGGCGTAAGCCGTGCGCCGCCGTTTTGTTATGGGACGCGGCCAGACAACCCACACGTCAGGTGCGCCATGACCATAGATCTCGGCTCCACGTTCGCCACCTATAATTATCTCTCCAAGAATTTGACCACTTCTCTCGCGCAGGAAGCCGCCGATCCTGCCAACGCCCGTGCAACGGCGTATTTTGAAGAGAATATCGGCAAAATCACTTCCATCGATGACTTCGTGAACAACTATCAGTTGTTCAACTATGCCATGAGCGCCTTCGGCCTCGAGGACATGGCCTATGCCAAAGCCTATATGAAGAAGGTTTTGGAGAGCGACCTCACCGACACCAGCAGCTTCGCCAACAAGCTGAGCGACTCGCGCTTCGAGGCCTTCGCCACGGCCTTCGGCGGCCTGAAGGATGGCACCGCCGTCGACAGCACCACCATCACCACGACCGTCAATAACTACCTCCAGCAATCCATGGAGGACAATGCGGGCGAATCGGACCCCGGCGTGCAGCTCGCGCTCTATTTCGAGCGCAACGCGTCCGGCATCAAATCGGCCTATGACATCCTCGCCGACGAGGCCCTCACCGAAGTGGTGAAGACCTTCCTCGGCCTGCCCGACGAGATGGCCAATGCCGACATCGACGCGCAGGCCAAGGCCATCACCGAGCGCATCGACATCGCGGATCTTCAGGATCCCGACTATGTCAGCAAGGTACTGAAACAGTTCACCGTGCTCTACGACATCGAGAACAACTCATCGACCGATCCGGTGCTGATGCTGTTCGACAGCTCCAGCTCCGGCGAGATCAGCGACGACACGCTGGCGAGCCTGATGTCCCTCAAGTACGGCGGCGCCTGACGCGCGCCCCGTTTCCGCTTTTGAGAGGCCGCCCCCGGGCGGCCTCTTTTCGTTTGCGCAGCCTTGAAACCCGCACAAGCTACCGCCCGGCGGTAAGGCAATCCATTTGCCCGCGGAAATCGATTTTGCCCTAACGCAAGGCGAGCCCTTTCGCTTGCCTTCACAGCTGTGCAGCGCGCCAAATGGCATGTCGCCATGCAGCACCTGTCCATGTGAGGGGCCATGACCAGCAACGTTTTGCAGAACAAAACCTTCGAGGAACTGGCTCTCGGCGATGCAGCGTCCGTGACGCGCACGGTGGGTGATGACGACATCAAGCTGTTCGCCGCCGTCTCCGGCGATGTGAACCCGGCCCATCTCGATCCCGCCTACGCCGCCACCGACATCTTCGGCCATGTGATCGTCCACGGCATGTGGACCGGCGCCCTCATCTCCAGCGTGCTGGGCACGGAACTGCCCGGCCCCGGCACCATCTATCTGGAACAGAGCCTGCGCTTCCGCCGGCCCGTCTCGCCGGGCGACACCATCACCGCCACCGTCACCGTGCGGGAGAAGCGCGAGGACAAGAAGATCGTCATCCTCGAAACGCTCTGCATCAACCAGAGCGGCGTCGAGGTGCTGGCCGGCAGCGCCACCGTCATCGCCCCCACCGAAAAACTGCGCCTGCCGCGCATGGCGGTGCCGGAAGTCTCCGTGCGCCCGCAGGGCCGCTACGAGCGCTATATCGCCGAGGCCCGCGCTTTGCCCGCCACGGTCGTGGGCGTGGTGCATCCGTGCAGCGCCGAGGCCATTCAGGCTGCCATCGAGGCCCGTGACGAGGGCATGATCGAGCCGATCCTCATCGGCCCGGAGCGCAGGATCCAGGAGGCGGCCGAGAAGGCCGGCGTCTCGCTCGCCGGCCTCAGGATCGAGGATGTGGAGCACAGCCATGCCGCCGCCGCGCTGGGCGTGGAGCTGGCCACCTCCGGCAAGATCGAGGCCCTGATGAAGGGCAGCCTGCACACGGACGAACTGCTGGGCGCAGTGGTGGCCAAGGGCTCGGGCCTGCGCACCGATCGCCGCATCAGCCATGTCTATGCGCTGGACGTGCCCAATTATCCGAAATCGCTGATGGTGACGGACGCGGCCATCAACATCGCCCCCACCCTCGCCCAGAAGCGCGACATCTGCCAGAACGCCATCGACCTGCTGCACCGGCTGGGTACCCCCGAGCCGCTGGTGGCGGTGCTGGCGGCCGTGGAGACGGTGAATGCGGACATGCCCGCCACGCTGGATGCGGCGGCGCTCAGCATGATGGCCAGGCGCGGCCAGATCACCGGCGCCAAGGTCGACGGCCCGCTGGCCTTCGACAACGCCATCAGTTTTGCCGCCGCGCGCATCAAGGAGATCGTCTCGCCCGTCGCCGGGCAGGCGGACATATTGCTGGTGCCGAACCTCGAAGCCGGCAATCTGCTCGCCAAGCAGATGATCTATCTGGCGGGGGCGGACGCCGCCGGGCTCGTGCTCGGTGCACGGGTGCCGATCATCCTCACCAGCCGGGCGGACTCGCTGAAGGTGCGGCTCGCCTCGGTGGCGCTGGCCAAGCTCTCCATCGCCGGCGGGCAGAAAATGGCGGTGCCCGCATGAGCCGGCACATCCTGCTCACCTTCAATCCGGGCTCCTCCACGATCAAGCTCGGCCTGTTCGATGCCACCCCCGAGGCGGTCAAACGCATCGGCAAGGGCGTCATCGACCTGCGGCACAAGCCGCTGGTGCTGAACATCGTGGAGGGCCGCAGCACCGCCGAGATCCCGCTGAAAGCCCACGTCACCGAAGACCTGCACGAGGTCATCGAGGAGACGCTGGACTGGCTCGCCCACCATTTCGAGGTGAGCGAGCTGACCGCCGTGGGCCACCGGGTGGTGCACGGCGGGGATACCTTCTCCGGTCCCGTGCGCATCACCCCCGAGGTGGAAAAGGCCATTGCCGGCTTCGTGCCGCTGGCGCCCCTGCACCAGCCCCACAGCGTGCGGCTGATCAACGCCATCGCCCGGCTGCGGCCCAGCCTGCCGCAGGTGGCCTCGTTCGACACCGCCTTCCATCGCACGCAGCCTGACCTCGTGCGCCGCTTCGCGCTGCCGCGCCATCTGTTCGATGCCGGCATCAAACGCTACGGCTTCCACGGCCTGTCCTACAAATACATCGCCTCCGCGCTTGGCCGCGTGGCGCCCGACGTGGCGGGCGGCAGGATCGTGGCGGCGCATCTGGGCTCCGGCGCCAGCCTCTGCGCGCTGAAGGACGGGCAGAGCGCCGACACCAGCATGGGCTTCTCCACCATCGATGGCATCCCCATGGCCACCCGCTGCGGCGCGCTGGACCCCGGCGTGCTGCTGCACCTTCAGACGCAGGCCGGCATGCCGCTCTCGGCGGTGGAGGACCTGGTCTACCACCGCTCCGGCCTGCTCGGCCTCTCCGGCATCAGCGCCGACAGCCGCGACCTGCTGGCGAGCGAGGCGCCGGAAGCGCGCGAGGCTATCGCCATCTTCGCCTTCCGCATCGCGCGGGAAATGGCGGCGCTGGCCACCTCCATCGGCGGGCTCGATGCCCTCGTCTTCACCGCCGGCATCGGCGAGCACCAGCCGCGCGTGCGCGCCGAGGCGTGCGCGCATCTGCACTGGCTGGGGGTCAAGCTGGACGATGCCGCCAATGGCGCGAACGCCGCGCGCATCAGCGCCCCGGACAGTCGCGTGGGGGTGTTCGTCATCCCCACGGATGAAGAACAGGTCATTGCCGACGAAGCCTTTGGTGTCCTTCATATGGGAGACGTGTACGCATGAGCGCCGTTGTTGATCTTGCAGGCAAGCGTGGACTCATCATCGGCATCGCCAATGAAAGCTCCATCGCCTATGGCAGCGCGCAGGTGATGCGCGATGCCGGCGCGGAGCTGGCCATCACCTATCTGAATGCCAAGGCCGAGCCCCATGTGCGCCCGCTGGCGGAAGGCCTCGGCGCCCCGCTCATCCTGCCCTGCGACGTGCGCGAGCCGGGCCAGCTGGAAGCCGTGTTCGCGGCAATCGGCGAGACGTGGGGCAAGCTGGATTTCGTCCTGCACTCCATCGCGTTTGCCCCGCGCGAGGATCTGCACGGCCATCTGGTGGACTGCTCGGCCGAAGGCTTCGCGCAGGCCATGGACGTGTCCTGCCATTCCTTCATCCGCGTGGCGAAACTGGCCGCCCCGCTCATGACCGAGGGCGGCAGCCTCCAGACGGTGAGCTTCTACGGCGCCGACCGTGTGGTGGAGCATTACAATCTCATGGGGCCGGTCAAGGCCGCGCTGGAAGCGGTGGTGCGCACGCTGGCCGTGGATCTCGCCCCGCAGGGCATCCGCGTGCATGCGCTCTCCGCCGGTCCGGTGAAGACGCGGGCCGCTTCGGGCATCGACCGTTTCGACGAACTGCTCAACAAGGTGCAGGAGCGTACACCGGCGCATCACCTGCTCACTGTTGAGCAGGTGGGCCGGGTGGCGGCCGTGCTGGCCAGCGAGGCGGGCGCCCCGCTCACCGGCTCCGTGACCTATGCGGACCACGGGTTCCACATCACGGCGTGAGACGTTGGCGGCCATCCATGCAGCAGAACACCCTCATCCCCGGATCAAGTCCGGGGATGAGGGTCTATTGGAATGATACGCCGCTCAACAATAGACATCGTTCGGCAACAGCCTCGCCTACTCGATCTTCCGCTCATAGGGGGCCAGCGCGCGCATGACGGCGCGGTTGGTGGCGTAGGACAGGCGCAGCCGGGCGAGCTGGGCATCGGTGCCGGTGCACAGCTTCTTCAGCTGGGTATTGATTTCCTTGGCGCGCTCGGGGTCGGTGGGTTCCTCGCCGCGAAAATGATCGCAGCCGTCCCGTCGCTTGATGAAGGCCCGCACATCGGCCGGCAGCGCGGCCAGTTCCGCCCCCGTCAGTCCCTGCGCCGGAGCGGACGTTGGCAGTGCCGAACCGATAAAGGCCGCACACAGCGCTGCGGCAATCCAGAACCGTCCCATCCCGTCCGCCCCCTGCCCGATCAAAAATCCGCCTGCAGCGCCAGCGTCTTCGCCACGCCCTCATAATGGCGGGCAGAGGCGGCGTTGTTCTGCACCTTGTAGCTCGCGCTCACCGCCAGCGCGGCCTTGGCGGCGGTGGTGAAGCCATTGATGCGGTCATTGGGCTCCACCTCGCCCTGCCCGATGTCGCCATCCTTGAACTGCCCGACCACAAAGCCGCCGTCCAGGTCGATGGCGCCGATCTTCGGCACGCCGGCCTGCATGTCGCCATAGAAAGCGGGGCCGGGCGTGTTGCCGTCACGCCGCCGCAGCATGCCGAGGCCGGTGGCGAGGCCATCCTTGCAGGTGCCGGTCCAGAAGGTCGGCCCGGCGGTCAGCGACTTCGGCGCAGTGAAGCGGCAGCCGGACGACGGATCCTGCGACCAGCTCGCGCCGGCAGGCGCCGGTTGGGCCACGGCAGGCAGAACCAGAACAGGCGCAGCCAGCAGCACGGCCAGCAAGGCGGCAGAACGCATTCCTTACCTCCACCTCGGCGCCCCCACCGGGGCCGGGAGGCGGACCATGGCACGCGGGCGATAGCAGAACCACTGCCGTCTGCCCGCGTGGGTAGGATCAGGCCGCCGTGCGGTCAAAAATGCTGGCACCGCGATCCGCAGCGCCCACCGCCGCCCGCAGCGGGGCGAACAATTCACGGCCGACGCCCACATGCGAAGAGGACAGATCGTGCGTGGCGAGCGGACGGGCGGCCCATTCGGCCTCGTCCACCAGCACGGTCAGGTGGCCGTTCACGCCATCCAGCCGCACCATATCGCCATCCCTGATTTTGGCGATGGCACCGCCATTGGCGGCTTCCGGCGTCACATGGATGGCCGAGGGCACCTTTCCGGAGGCGCCCGACATGCGCCCGTCGGTGACGAGCGCCACCTTCTGCCCGCGATCCTGCAACACGCCGAGCGGCGGCATCAGCTTGTGCAGTTCCGGCATGCCATTGGCCTTCGGCCCCTGGAAGCGCACCACGGCGATGAAGTCGCCGGTGAGGCTGCCGGCCTTGAACGCCGCCTGAAGCTCCTCCTGCGAATGGAACACCTTGGCCGGGGCCTCGATGATGTGGCGCTCAGGCGCCACCGCCGAGGTCTTGGTGACGGCGCGGCCGAGATTGCCGTCCAGCACCTTCAGGCCGCCCGTGGCCTGGAAGGGGTTGCCCGCCGGGCGCAGCAGCGCCTCGTCGCCGGAGGCCGCCGCGCCGTCGCGCCACGCCAGATTGCCCTTGCCGTCCAGCATGGGTTCGGCGGTGTAGCCGGACAGGCCCGTGCCCCAGACCGTCTCCACATTCTCATGCAGCAGGCCGGCGCCGAGCAGTTCGCGGATCACGAAGGCCATGCCGCCGGCGGCGTGGAAGTGGTTCACGTCCGCCTTGCCGTTGGGATAGACGCGCGCCAGCAGCGGCACCACGTCGGCGAGGTCCGAAAAATCGTCCCAGGTCAGGGTGATGCCCGCTGCCGCCGCCATGGCGACGATGTGCAGCGTGTGGTTGGTGGAGCCGCCCGTGGCGTGCAGGCCGACGACGCCGTTCACGAACGCCTTCTCGTCCAGCATGCGGCCGAGGGGCGTGTAGTGGTTGCCGAGCGCGCTGATGGCCAGCGCGCGCTTGGCGCCTTCGCGGGTCAGCGCATCGCGGAGCGGCGTGTTGGGGTTGATGAAGGAGGCACCGGGCAGATGCACGCCCATGATCTCCATCATCATCTGGTTGGTGTTGGCGGTGCCGTAGAAGGTGCAGGTGCCGGGGCCGTGGTAGGACTGGGACTCGGCTTCCAGCAGCGCCGCGCGGTCCACCTTGCCTTCCGCGAACAGCTGGCGGATGCGGGTCTTCTCGTCGTTCGGCAGCCCCGAGGTCATGGGGCCGCTCGGCAAAAACACCGCCGGCAGATGGCCGAAGGACAAGGCGCCGATCACGAGGCCGGGCACGATCTTGTCGCAGATGCCCAGATAAACCGAGCTATCGAAGGTCTGGTGCGAAAGCGCCACCGCCGTGGAGAGGGCGATCACCTCGCGGGAGAAGAGCGACAGCTCCATGCCCGCCTCGCCCTGCGTGACGCCATCGCACATGGCGGGCACGCCGCCGGCCACCTGCGCCACGCCGCCGGCCTCGCGGGCGGCGGTGCGGATCAGCTCGGGGAAGCGCTCATAGGGCTGATGGGCGCTGAGCATGTCGTTGTACGCGGTGACGATGGCCAGATTCCCGCCATCGCCCGCGCGCAACTCCAGTTTGTCCGTGGGGCCGCAGGCAGCGAAGCCGTGGGCCTGGTTGGCGCAGCCGAGGCCCCGGCGCTTCGGCCCCGACTCGCTGGCCGCCGCGATGAGGTCGAGATAGCGCCGGCGGGCGTCCTGACTGCGCTGCCGGATGCGCTCCGTGACTTCACCGACGCGGGCATTGAGAGCGGCTTGGACGGCCATAGGCGTGCCTCCTGGCGAATAGGATTCGGCCGAACCTAATCCGCCTCGGGCCACCGGGCTAGCTTGGTATGGTTCAAATTCAAACGATTTGAAACATGTAGCCAACCAAGCACCGGGAGCGGCAGGGCCGGGCTTTCGCTTCTCATGTCGGTATTTGGGCGCGGGATCGCAACCGGGCCGGAGGGTTAGCCATTCTCCTTTGGACCACCATGCAGCAGAGCAACGTCATGGCCGGGCTTGTCCCGGCCATCCACGCCGGGCCGCCCCCCTCGCCTATTCCGCCGCCCGCGCATGGGCCGGCGGCTCCACCACGTGGGGCGGTGTCCCGCGCTTGCGCCAGCGGCCAATGGAGCGGCTCACCCGGCCCATGGCGAGATAGACCACGGGCGTCGTGTAGAGGGTGAGGATCTGGCTCACCGCGAGGCCACCGACGATGGCATAGCCCAAGGGCTGGCGCAGCTCCGAGCCGGTGCCGTGGCCGAGCATCAGCGGCACGCCGCCGAGCAGCGCCGCCATGGTGGTCATCATGATCGGCCGGAAACGGGTGAGGCAGGCCTCATAGATGGCCTGCTCCGGCGCCATGCCCTCCTCGCGCTCCCGCTGGAGCGCGAAGTCGATCATCATGATGGCGTTCTTCTTCACGATGCCGATCAGCAAGAGGATGCCGATGAGCGCGATGACCGAGAGGTCATAGCCGCAGACATAGAGGATCAGCAGCGCCCCGAGCCCCGCCGACGGCAGCGTCGAGAGGATGGTCAGCGGGTGGATGAAGCTCTCGTAGAGAATGCCGAGGATGATGTAGACGGCGATGATCGCCGCCGCGATCAGATAGGGCTGGGTGCGCAGCGAGTCCTGGAAGGCCTGCGCCGTGCCCTGGAAGGTGCCGATGAGGGTGATGGGCTTGCCCATCTCAAGCTCGGCCTTCTGCACGGCCGCCACCGCCTGCCCCAGCGCCGTGCCCGGCGTCAGGTTGAAGCTCAGCGTCACCGCCGGGAACTGGCCCTGATGGCTGATGGAGAGATAGGCGGTCTTCGATGTGTCCACCTTCACGAAGGCGGACAGTGGGATCATTTCCGAGGTGCGCGGCGACTTTACATAGATCTTGTCCAGCGAGGTGGCGTCCTGCTGGAGTTTGGGGTCCACCTCCAGCACCACATGATATTGCGAGAGCTGGGTGAAATACTGCGCCACCTGCCGCTGGCCGAAGGCGTCATAGAGCGTGTCGTCGATCACCTGCGGCTGGATGCCGAAGCGCGCGGCGGTGTCGCGGTCGATGGTCAGCGAAACGGTGGGCGCGCTGGTCTGCTGGTCGGTGGCCACATCCTGCAGTTCGGGCAGCGACTTCAGCTTGGCGAGGATGCGCGGCGCCCAGTCGTTCAGCTCGGCGAGGTTCGCGTCCTGCAACGTGTACTGATACTGGGTGCGGGAGGCTCTACCGCCCACATTGATGTCCTGCGCCGCCTGCATGAACAGGTTCACGCCCACCACCTTCTGGGCCTGCGGGCGGATGCGGTTGATGACCTGCGTGGCGCTCACGTCGCGTTCGTCGCGCGGCTTGAGGTTGATCCAGAGCCGCCCGGTGCTCACCGTCTGCGAGCCGCCGGTGGCGCCCACCGAGCCGGACACGCTCTCCACCGCCGGATCCCTGGCGATGATCGCCATCAGTTCCTGCTGCTTCTCGCCCATGGCACCGAAGGAGATGTCCTGCGCGGCCTCCGTGAAGCCGGTGATGAAGCCCACGTCCTGCTGCGGGAAGAAGCCTTTCGGGATCATCACATAGAGCGTGCCGGTGGCGCAGATGGTCAGGCCCAGCACCACGAGGGTCGCCGCCTGATGGCGCAGCACGACCTTCAGTCCCTTCTCATAGAGCTTCAGCATGCCCTCGAAGAAGGCTTCCATCGCCATGTAGGCGCGGCCGTGCTTCACCCCGTGCTCGTTCTTCAGGAACAGCGAGCACATCATGGGGGTCAGCGTCAGCGACACCACCACGGACACCAGAATGGTGATGGTGACGGTGACGGCGAACTCGCGCAGCAGGCGCCCCACGATGCCGCCCATGAGCAGCACCGGGATGAACACCGCGATCAGCGATACCGAGATGGAGATGATGGTGAAACCGATCTCCCCCGCGCCCTTCAGCGCGGCATCCATGGGGGAGAGCCCCTCCTCGATGTGCCGGTAGATGTTCTCCAGCATCACGATGGCATCGTCCACCACGAAGCCCACCGCGATGGTGAGGCCCATGAGCGAGAGATTGTCGAGGCTGTAGCCCAGCAGGTACATGACCGCGAAGGTGCCGATCAGCGCCATGGGCACGGTGATGCTGGGAATGACGGTCGCCCACACATTGCGCAGGAAGGCGAAGATCACCGCCACCACGAGGCCGATGGTGAGCAGCATGGTCATCTGCACATCGTCCACCGAGGCGCGGATGGTCTGCGTGCGGTCGGTGATGATGTCGACGTTGATGCCCGGCGGCAGCGAGGCCTCAAGGCGCGGGATCATGCCGCTGACGCGATCCACGGTGTCGATCACATTGGCGCCCGGCTGCTTGAAGACGATGAGCTGAATGCCGCGCTTGCCCTTCTGCCAGGAGGCGAGGCGCTGGTTCTCCGGCCCGTCCACCGCCTGCCCGATGTCGCGGATGCGCACCGGCGCGCCGGCCCGATAGGCGATGATCACGTCGTTCCACGGCTGCGAGGCCAGAAGCTGATCATCCGCATAGATGGTGAAGCTCTGCGCCGGCCCATCGAACGAGCCCTTGGGCGAGTCCACCGTGGCGGCGGCGAGCACCGCGCGCACATCCTCAAGGCTCATGCCCAGCGCTGCGAGCTTGGCCGGGTCCACCTGCACCCGCACCGCCGGCTTCTGCTCGCCCGTGATCGCCACCTGCGCGATGCCGGGGATCTGGCTGATCTGCTGCGCCAGCATGGTGTCGGCCACGTCATCCAGCTTGGTCAGCGGATAGAGGTCGGACTGCACGGAGAGGATCAGGATGGGCGAGTCCGCCGGGTTCACTTTCCGAAAGGTCGGCGGGCTGGGGAGGTTCTTGGGCAACTGGCCGGAGGCGGCGGTGATGGCCGACTGCACGTCCTGCGCCGCCGCGTCGATATTGCGGTTGAGGTCGAACTGGATGGTGATGGACACCACGCCCAGCGCGCTGGAAGACGTCATCTGCGTGACGCCGGCGATCTGGCTGAACTGGCGCTCAAGGGGCGTCGCCACCGAGGAGGCCATGGTCTCCGGGCTGGCACCCGGCAGGCTGGCGGAGACCTGGATGGTGGGGAAATCCACCTGCGGCAGCGGCGCCACCGGCAGCAGCGGATAGGCGACGAGGCCGATCAGCACCATGGCCACCATGAGCAGCGTGGTAGCGATGGGACGCTGGATGAAGGGGGTCGAGATGCTCATGCGCGCTTCTCGTCCGTGCCGGCCACCGTCTCGGCGGGTTTTTCACCCGCCCCGCCTTTGGGGGGCACCACATTGACCCGCGCGCCCGGCGTCAGTCGCAGCTGGCCATCCACCACCACCCGCTCGCCGGCCTTCAGGCCGCTGGTGATGACGGTGGTCGGCCCGAGCGCCGAGGCGACCGTCACGGTGCGCTTCTCCACCGTGTTGCCGGTCGTCACCACATAGAGATAGAGCCCGTCCGGCCCGCGCTGCACCACCTGCGAGGGCACGGTCACGGCGTCATGGATCGTGTTCACCCGCACCTTCACGTTCACGAAGGCACCCGGCCACAGCTTCAGCCCGTCATTGGGAAAGGTGGCCTTGATACGCAGGGTGCCGGTGTCGGCGCTGATCTGGTTGTCGATGAGCGCCACCTGCCCTTCGCCCAGCAAGGTGGTGCCGTCGCGGCGGAAAGCTTCCACCGCAACCGGGCCGCGCGCCATGGCATCGCGCACCTCGTCGAGCCGCTCCTGCGGCAGAGCGAAGATCACCGAGATGGGTTTCAGCTGGGTGATGACCACGAGGCCGGTGGTGTCGGTGGTGCGCACGATGTTGCCCTCGTCCACCAGCCGCACGCCGGTGCGGCCGGAGATGGGGGCCTTGATGGTGGTGAAGCCGAGCTGCACCTGCGCATTGTCGATGGCCGCCTGATCGCCCTGCACCGCCGCCTGATACTGGGCGACCAGCGCCTTCTGGGTGTCCAGCGACTGCTGGGAGGCGGCGTTCTTGTCCACCAGCGTCTGGTAGCGGGCGAGATCCAGCCTGGCGTTGGCGAGCAAGGCTTCATCCTTCGCCTTGGTGGCCTCAGCCTGCGCGAGGGCCGCCTTGTAGGTGCGTGGATCAATCTGGGCGATCACCTCGCCCTGCTTGACCTCCTGCCCCTCCTTGAACAGCACCTCATGCAGTTCGCCGTCCACCCGCACTTTCACGGTCACGGAATTGTAGGCCTGCACCGCGCCGATGCCGCTGGCATAGACGGGCATGTCCTGCGCCTTGGCCGGCTCGGCCACCACGGGAATGGCAGGCGCCTGCGGCTTCGCGCTCGGCGCGGGCTGCTCCTGCGCCGACACCCCGACACGCCACATAACGCCACCGGCAATCGCCACCACGGCAGCCACAACCCACAGAACACGGCGCATCAGGTCGACCCTTGATCGGGGAGGAAGTCCAACCCTTGAACCCGCGCGCGGACGGAACCCTGCGGCGTGATTTCGCACCTCACGGAACCGTGAACACAATCTGTTACACGCGCGAAATACCCCGCTCACGCTTGGTTGCGAGGGTTGGCAGCCGGTGAGGACGGCAGATCGGACCGATCCGGCGCGCCCGAGCGCAGGGTTTCGTCAGGTCACGGGTTAAAGGTCCGTGGGCGGATGAAAACCGGCCCCCTGAAGAGTCGCCCGGCGGGCTCCCCTAAGGGGCGCCGGAGCGAACGGGATTGAGGAGGAATGCGCGGTGGTGCCATTCTGGACAGAGGAGCGGTGCCGAGTCCCCGGATGCGAGAGCCAGACGACGATCGCGACCAGACCCGCGACGAAGACCTCATGGCCCGCGTCGCCCAGGGGAACGAGGCCGCGTTCCGCACCCTGTGCGACCGCCATCTCGTGCGCGCTGTCGCCCTCGCCCGCCGCACGCTCGGCAATGACGCCGACGCCGAGGAGGTGGTGCAGGAAGCCTTCCTGCGCGTCTGGCGCGCCGCGCCGCGCTGGGAGCCCACGGCGGCCTTCAGCACATGGCTGCATCGCATCGTGGTCAATCTCTGCCTCAACCACAAACGCCGCGTTCCCCACGCCCCGCTCGACGCAGCCGGCGATCCCGCCGATCCCGCGCCCGATGCCGAGGCGCAGCTGGAAAGCCGGGCCGAGCGCGCCCGTCTCGCCGGTGCCATCGGCACTCTGCCCGCCCGGCAGCGGGCAGCGGTCCTGCTCACCTATTGGGAAGGGCTGTCCAACAACCGGACGGCCCAGATCATGGGCACCACGGTGGGTGGCGTCGAAACTCTTCTGGTCCGCGCCCGCAAGGCGCTCAGGGCCAGGCTCATCCCGTCATCGGACGAGGGCTGACACATGAAAGCGCCTATCCCCGCTCTTTCCCTGTCCCATCTGGAAGACGCCCTCGCCCTCCATGGCCCCGACCTCGCGGCATGGCCGGAAGACCTGCGCATGGGCGCCCAAGCGCTGATGGCCGCCGATCCGGCGGCCCGCGCCCTGCATGGGCAGGCGATGGAACTGGAGCGCCTGCTCACCACCGCCCTCGACGGCCAGCCGACCGCGGAGGACGAAGCGATCGCACGCCGGGTCGCCACACGCCTGCGCGCCGCCCCCCTGCCCACGCAGCCCCGCCCCTGGCGGGAGCGGGCGGAAAACTGGCTCGCCGCGCTCGGCCTGCGCCCGGCATGGCCGGGCGTCGCGGCGCTGGCCGGCATGGCCATGCTCGGCTTCCTGCTCGGCGGGCATCTGGTGGAGATGGGCGGGGTCTATGGCTTCTCCCTCTCCAGTCCCGCGCCCACCCGCCTCGCCGATGCCGATGTGAGCGGCATCATGTTCGATCCCGATCCCCTGGCGGAGAATGGCCTGTGAGTGACACCGCCCGTCCAGCCCCCACCCGCGCGCCCCGGCGGGTGCTGCTGATCGCATCGCTGGCGCTGAACCTGTTCTTCATCGGCATTGCTGTCGCCGTTGCCGTGCATATGGGCGGGAAACACGGCCCATCGCCGCTGGATCGCAGCCCGAATGCGCGCATCGACAGACTTGCCGCGAGTTTGCCGCAACAGGATGCAAAGGAAGTTTTGGCACAGTTCAAAACTGTGCAGCCGACCATCGAGGCAGGGCGGGCTGCCTCACGCACGGCGCAGGAAGAGGTGCGCCGCGCATTGCAGGCCGAGCCCTTCGATCCGGTCGCGGCGGATCAGGCGCTTAACGCCCTGCGCGATGCCCGGCGGGGCATCTGGGCGGCGCTTCACGGCGCCGTTCTGAAGGCCGCCGCGAAGATGTCCCCGGAAGGCCGGGCGCGTCTCGCGGACTGGATTCCGCCAGACGACCCCGAGCGCCAGCGCCCCCGGTACCGCACCCAGACAGAACGCTGAGCCAAACGCAGGATCAGGATCCAGGCCATGAACGACCCGCGCCCGCTCCGGGATTTGCAGGGAGAACCGATTACCCTTGAGGAAGGCCGCATCGCCCCTCAGGAGGTCAAGCCGCGCCGCCGCTTCCCGTGGTCGGCCGTGATCTGCACGGCGCTGGTGCTGCTGGTGGCCGCCGGCTGGTGGATCCGCCCGCAGGAGAGCGCCGCCCCCACCGGCCGCCGCAGCTTCACCGGCCCCATTCCCGTCGCCACCGCCACCGCCCAGACCGGCGCTCTGCCGGTGACGCTCACCGCGCTCGGCACGGTGACGCCGCTGACCACCGTGACCGTGCGCACGCAGATTTCCGGCCGCCTGACCAACATCTATTTCAAGGAAGGCCAGGAGGTGAAGGCCGGCGATCCGCTCGCGCAGGTGGACCCCCGCCCCTATGAGGCGGCGCTGAAGCAGGCGCAGGGCCAGCTCGCCCGCGATCAGGCGCAGTTGCGCAACGCCCAGCTGGACCTTGCCCGCTCGCAGACTCTGGTGGCCCGCAATGCCGCTTCGCAGCAGACCGTGGATACCCAGACCGCCCTCGTGCAGCAATATCAGGGCACGGTGGAGATGGACGAGGCGCAGGTCCGCACGGCGGAACTGAACCTTGAATATTGCCACATCGTCGCCCCCGTCTCCGGCCGCCTCGGCATCCGCCTGGTGGACGTGGGCAATTACGTGCAGGGCGGGGACGCCACCGGCCTCGTGGTCATCACCCAGATGAAGCCGATCACGGTGGTGTTCTCGCTGCCGGAGGACGTGGTGCCCGCCGTCATGCGCCGCCTCAACAGCGGCACGGAGCTTGCGGTCTCGGTCTATGACCGCAACCGCCGGGCCAAGATCGCCACCGGCAAGCTCGTCACCGTGGACAATCAGGTGGACGTCACCACCGGCACGGTGAAGCTGAAGGCCGAATTCCCCAATGAGGACGGCAGCCTGTTCCCCAACCAGTTCGTGAACGTGGACCTGCTGGTGAACACGCTGGAGAACATCGTCGTCATCCCCACCGCCGCCGTGCAGCGCGGGGTGCCGGGCACCTATGTCTACCTCGTCGGCGCCGACAATGCGGTGAGCGTGCGCAAGGTGACGCTCGGTCCCTCGGCCAATGACAAGGTGGCCATCAGCGAGGGCCTCAAGCCCGGCGACAAGGTGGTTGTCGATGGTGCCGATCGCCTGCGCGAAGGCTCGAAGATCACCGAGCCGGACGCGCCGGGGGCGCAGGCGGCTCCCGCCCGCCCGCAGCAGGAAGGGCCGGGCGAAGGCGCCCGCCGCGCGCCGCCGGTGCGCACGCCGTGAACCCCTCCGCACCCTTTATCGAGCGGCCGGTCGCCACTTCGCTTTTGATGGCGGCGCTGCTGCTGGTGGGCATCGTCGCCTTCCGCTTCCTGCCGCTCTCGGCGCTGCCGGAGGTGGACTATCCCACCATCGCGGTCCGCACCTTCTATCCGGGCGCGAGCCCGGAGGTGATGACCTCCGCCGTCACCGCGCCGCTGGAACGCCAGCTCGGGCAGATGCCGAACCTCAAGCAGATGAGTTCGGTCTCCTCCGCAGGCGCCTCCATCATCACCCTGCAATTCGGCCTCGACCTCACCCTGGACGTGGCCGAGCAGGAGGTGCAGGCGGCCATCAATGCGGCGGGCAACCTGCTGCCCAACGATCTGCCCGCCCCACCCATCTATGCCAAGGTAAACCCGGCGGACGCGCCCATCCTGACGCTGGCCGTCACCTCGCCCACGCTGAAACTCTCCGATCTGGAGGATCTGGCCGACACCCGCATCGCCCAGAAGCTGTCTCAGGTGCAAGGGGTGGGACTCGTTAGCCTCGGCGGCGGGCAGCGTCCGGCCGTGCGCATCCGCGCCAATCTGTCGGCGCTGGCGGCCTATGGGCTGAATATCGACGACCTGCGCTCAAGCATCGCCAATGCCAACGTCAATACGCCCAAGGGCAGTTTCGACGGCCCCATGCGCGCCTACACGGTGAGCGCCAACGACCAGATCAAGGATCCGGCGGTCTACCGTGATCTCGTCATCGCCTATCGCAAGGGCGCGCCCGTGCGGCTCTCCCAGGTGGCCGAAGTTACCGACGGGGCGGAAAACGAGAAGCTCGCCGCGTGGATGAACACCACGCCCGCCATCATTCTCAACGTGCAGCGCCAGCCGGGAGCGAACGTCATTGCGGTCGCCAACGACATCAAGGCGCTGCTGCCGGAGCTGACCTCGAACCTGCCCGCCGCCGTGCATGTGGACGTGCTGATCGACCGCACGACCACCATCCGCGCCTCGGTGATCGACACCGAGATCGAGCTGGTGTTTGCGGTGCTACTCGTGGTGGCGGTGATCTTCGTGTTCCTGCGCAGCGTGCCGGCCACCATCATCCCGAGCCTGTCGGTGCCGCTCTCCATCGTCGGCACGTTCGCGGTCATGTATCTGGCCGGCTTCAGCCTGAACAACCTCTCGCTCATGGCGCTCACCATCGCCACCGGCTTCGTGGTGGATGACGCCATCGTCATGATCGAGAACATCTCGCGCTACGTGGAAGAGGGCATGGAGCCCTTCGCGGCGGCGCTGAAGGGCTCGCAGCAGATCGGCTTCACCATCGTCTCGCTGACCGTGTCGCTGATCGCGGTGCTGATCCCGCTGCTGTTCATGGCCGATGTGGTGGGCCGCCTGTTCCGCGAGTTCGCCATCACGCTCTCCGTCACCATCCTCATCTCGGCGGTGGTGTCGCTGACGCTGGTGCCCATGATGTGCGCCCGCATGCTGAAAGCCCGCCCGCACGCCGCCCCCGGCAAGCCGCGCAAGGCCGGCTGGTTCGACCGCATGGTGGCGGTCTATGGCCGCATGCTCACCGTGGTGCTGCGTCATCAGGCGGCGACACTCATCATCGCCGTCGCCACGCTGGCGCTGACCGCCGCGCTTTATGTGGCGATCCCCAAGGGCTTCTTCCCCATTCAGGACACCGGCCTCATCCAGGGCGTTACCGAGGCCTCGCAGTCCACCTCGTTTGCCGCCATCTCCGAGCGCCAGACCGCGCTGGTGGAAACGCTGCTGAAGGACAAGGATGTCGCCAGCGTCACCTCCTTCGTGGGCGCGGACGGCACCAATGCCACGCTCTCCAGCGGGCGGTTGCAGATCGCGCTGAAACCTCGCGACGAGCGTTCCGGCGGCGTGCTGGAGGTGATGCAGCGGCTCAATGCGGAAGCCGCGAAGGTGCGCGGCATCGCGCTCTACATGCAGCCGGTGCAGGATCTGACCGTGGACGCCACCATCGGGCGCGGCCAGTATCAGTTCATCCTTTCCTCCACCGATCCCGACGATCTGTCCAAATGGGTGCCGCGCCTCACCGATGCGCTCAGCCAGCGTCCGGAACTGGCTGATGTGTCCAGCAACCTGCTCGACAAGGGCCTCGCGGTGGACATCACCATCGACCGCGACACCGCCGCCCGCTTCGGCGTCACCACCGCCACCATCGACAATGCGCTCTATGACTCATTCGGCCAGCGCATCATCTCCACCATCTTCACCCAGACCAACCAGTACCGGGTGATCCTGGAAGCCGATCCGCGCCTTCAGGCCAGCATCCAGTCGCTGGAGAATGTCTATGTGCCCGCCTCCGGCGGCGGGCAGGTGCCGCTCTCCGCGCTCGCCACCTTCACCGAGCGCAGCGCGCCCTTGCAGGTGAGCCATCTCAGCCAGTTCCCGGCCATCACCGTGTCCTTCAACCTCGCTCCCGGCGTGTCGCTCGGGGCAGCGGTGACGGCGGTGCAGGATGTGGAGCGCGAGATCGGCATGCCCGCCAGCATCACCACCTCCTTCCAAGGGGCGGCGCTGGCTTTCCAGGGCGCGCTCTCGAACCAGCTGCTGCTGATCCTCGCGGCGCTGGTGACGGTCTATGTGGTGCTGGGCGTGCTCTATGAGAGCTACATCCACCCGATCACCATCCTCTCCACCCTGCCGTCTGCGGGCATCGGCGCACTGCTGGCGCTGATGATGACGGGGCGCGACCTCGACATCATCGGGATCATCGGCATCATTCTGCTGATCGGCATCGTGAAGAAGAATGCGATCATGATGATCGACTTCGCGCTGGATGCCGAGCGCACCGAGGGCATGAGCCCGCGCGAGGCCATCTATCAGGCCTGCCTGCTGCGCTTCCGGCCCATCCTCATGACCACCATGGCGGCGCTGCTGGGCGCGGTGCCGCTGGTGCTGGGCGCGGGCGAAGGCTCGGAGCTGCGCGCGCCGCTGGGCGCCGCCATCATCGGCGGCCTCATCGTCAGTCAGGTGCTCACTTTGTTCACCACGCCGGTGATCTACCTCGCCTTCGACGGCCTCGCCCGGCGCGTCTCGCGCTTCGCGGGCCTCAAGCCCGGACAGGCGCTGCGGTGAACATCTCCGCCCCCTTCATCCGCCGCTCGGTGGCGACCACGCTGCTCACGCTGGGGCTGGCGCTGGCGGGGGCGCTTGCCTTCTTCCGGCTGCCGGTGGCCCCGCTGCCGCAGGTGGACATTCCCACCATCGTGGTCAGCGCCTCCATGCCCGGCGCGAGCCCGGACACCATGGCGGCGACGGTGGCGACGCCGCTGGAACGGCATCTCGGCCAGATCGCCGGCATCAGCGAGATCACCTCGACCAGTTCGCTCGGCTCCACCCGCGTCATCCTGCAATTCGATTTGAGCCGGGATGCGGACGGGGCCGCCCGCGACGTGCAGGCGGCCATCAACGCCGCGCGCGCCGATCTGCCGGTGGCCCTGCGCTCAAATCCCACCTATCGGAAGGTGAACCCGGCGGACGCGCCCATCCTCGTGCTGGCGCTCTCCTCCAACACGCTCACGCGCGGCCAGCTTTATGACAGCGCCGCCACCGTGCTCCAGCAGAAGCTCTCACAGGTGAAGGGCGTCGGGCAGGTGAACATCGGCGGCGCCTCGCTGCCGGCGGTGCGGGTGGAGATCAATCCGCACGCGCTGGCGCAATATGGCATCGGGCTGGAGGACGTGCGCGCCGCGCTCTCCGCCGCCAATGCCAATGCGCCCAAGGGCGCCATCGAGGCGGGCGAAAAGCGCTGGCAGATCTACACCAACGATCAGGCCAAGGAGGCGGCGGCCTATCGCTCGCTCATCATCGCCTATCGCAACAATGCCGCCGTGCGCCTCTCCGACGTGGCCGACGTGGTGGACGGGGTGGAGAACATCCGCAACGAGGGCCTCGCGGACGGGCGTCCCTCGGTGCTGATCATGATCTCGCGCGAGCCCGGCGCGAACATCATCGAGACCGTGGACCGCATCCGCGCCCTGCTGCCGGAGCTGAAAGCCTCCATCCCCTCCGACATCGAGGTGACGCTGGCGCAGGACCGCACCGCCACCATCCGCGCCTCGGTGGCGGACGTGGAGCATGCGCTCATCCTGGCCGTGGTGCTGGTGGTGGTGGTCGTGTTCGCCTTCCTGCGCGATGCGCGGGCGGCGGTCATTCCCTGCGTGGCGGTGCCGGTGTCGCTGCTGGGCAGCTTCGCGGCCATGTATCTGCTGGGTTACAGCCTCGACAACTTTTCCCTCATGGCGCTCACCATCGCCACCGGCTTCGTGGTGGATGACGCCATCGTGGTGCTGGAGAATGTCACCCGCCATATCGAGGCCGGCAAATCCCGCATGGAGGCGGCGCTGATCGGCGCGAAGGAGGTGGGATTTACCGTCCTCTCCATGACCATTTCGCTGATCGCGGTGTTCCTGCCCCTGCTGCTCATGGGCGGCATCGTGGGGCGCTTCTTCCGCGAATTCTCGGTGACGCTCTCCGTCACCATTCTGGTGTCGCTGCTGGTCTCGCTCACCACGACACCCATGATGTGCGCCTATCTGCTGCGCGAGCGGAAGGACGAGAAGCCCCCGGGCCGCTTCGCCCGCATGTCCGAGCGCATCTTCGCGGCGGTGATGAAGGGCTATGAGGTGTCGCTGGACTGGTCGCTCCGGCACGCGCTTTTCATCCTGCTGCTGCTCGGCGGCATCATCGCGCTCAACGTGCATCTGTTCACGGTGGTGCCGAAGGGCTTCATGCCCCAGCAGGACACCGGCCAGCTCGTGGGCGGCATTCAGGCCGACCAGAGCATCTCCTTCCAGCTCATGAAGCAGAAGCTTGCCCGCTTCGTGGACATCATCAAGGCCGATCCCGCCGTGGACAGCGTGGTGGGCTATACGGGCGGTGGCCAGACCAATTCCGGCTATGTCTTCGTGTCCCTGAAGCCGCTGGAGGAACGCAAGGCCAGCGCCGATCAGGTGATCGCGCGGCTACGCGGAAAGCTCTCCAGCGTGCCCGGCGCGGTGCTCTATCTGCAGGCCATGCAGGACGTGCGCGCGGGCGGGCGGCAATCGAACGCGCAATACCAGTTCACCCTCCAGAGCGATGATCTGGAGGCCCTGCGCGAATGGACGCCCAAGATCACCGAGGCGCTGCGGCGCATCCCGCAGATCGCCGACGTGAACTCCGACACGCAGGAGAAGGGACTGGAAGTGGAGCTGAACATCGACCGCGACACGGCGGCGAAGCTCGGCCTCTCCATGAGCCAGATCAGCAACACCCTGTATGACGCCTTCGGGCAGCGGCAGGTG
Organism: Azorhizobium oxalatiphilum; assembly: GCF_014635325.1. Lineage (GTDB taxonomy): Bacteria > Pseudomonadota > Alphaproteobacteria > Rhizobiales > Xanthobacteraceae > Azorhizobium > Azorhizobium oxalatiphilum. The sequence continues at coordinate 424,339 of NZ_BMCT01000002.1, forward strand.
TCCACCATCTATGCGCCGCTGAACCAGTATCACGTGGTGATGGAGGTGGCCCCGGCCTATTGGCAGGACCCGCGCACGCTGGACGACATCCGCGTCTCCACCACCGGCGGCGCGCTGGCGGGCAGCGCCTCCACCGCCGCCATCGCCTCGACGCTGGCGGGATCGGATGCGGCCACCGACGCCATCCGCAACGCCAACACCAACCGCATCGCCAATACCACCCGCTCGGGCACATCCACGGGCGCGGCGGTGAGCACGCGCTTTTCGCCCTCCGTGCCGCTGTCCGCCTTCGCCACCTTCGGGCCGGGCTCGACGCCGCTGTCGGTGAACCATCAGGGCCTGTTCGCGGCCACCACCATCTCGTTCAACCTGCCCGAGGGCCGCTCGCTCAGCGATGCGACGGACGCCATCCATCGCACCATGATGGAGATCGGCGTGCCGGCGAACGTGCACGGCACCTTCCAGGGCACGGCGCAGCTGTTCCAGAAGTCGCTCTCCACCATGCCGCTGCTCATCCTGCTGGCGCTGGCCACGGTCTATATCGTGCTCGGCATCCTCTATGAGAGCTTCGTCCACCCCATCACCATCCTCTCCACCCTGCCCTCGGCAGGACTGGGAGCGTTTCTGGCGCTGATCGTCTGCCGCACGGAATTCAGCCTGATCGCGCTCATCGGCGTGATCCTGCTCATCGGCATCGTGAAGAAGAACGCCATCATGATGGTGGACTTCGCGCTGGAGGCCGAGCGCGGCCGGGGGCTCGCCCCCCGCGAGGCCATCCGCGAAGCCTGCCTCCAGCGCTTCAGGCCGATCCTGATGACCACGCTCGCCGCCATCTTCGGCGCGCTGCCACTGGCGCTGGCCAACGGCACGGGCGCGGAGATGCGCCAGCCTTTGGGCATCTCCATCATCGGCGGGCTGCTGGTGAGCCAGCTGCTGACGCTCTATTCGACGCCGGTGGTCTATCTCTGGCTCGACCGCCTGCGCCGCCGCGACCGCCAGCCCCGCCTCTTCCGCCGCCCGCAGCCGGCGGAGTGAGGGGGACCCGGACGGCTCGACATTCAGCGTGCGCTTTTTTCCAAAGAACGCCGTCATGCCCGGGCTTGTCCCGGGTATCCACGCGGCGCCGCACGAAACAGGCTTCAGAGGTCTGCACAGTCGGCACGGCATGGATACCCGGGACAAGCCCGGGCATGACGATCATTTGCTTCATCAATGTCGCGTTTGAATGTCGATCGGTCCCGCAAGCTCCACGCTTCCTTTGCGGTATACAAGATGCAAGGAAAGGTGATCGGACGATCACACGGACGCGGGGCTGCGTCCTCCCTTGTCGGAAGGGCTGGGCATGGACATTGGGCTGGTGGACGCTCTGCGTCCCTTAGAGATTTCGCGTCTCCAGATCATCTCGCGCCCCCCGAGGGCCGCGCCATGAGCTTCGCGACCACGCCCGGCACCCTGGGCATCGCGGCGCCCGAACCCGGCGTCCTCTCCATCGCCGAGCGCATCGACCGCCTGCCCGTCACCGGCCTGCACGTGGCGATCATCGCCGCCTGCACCATCGGCCTGTTCGCGGACATCGCCGAAGTGGCGCTCGCCAATGCGCTCTCCGCCGTGTTCCTCTCCCCGCCGCACAATATGGCGCGGGGCGATCTGGCGCTGCTGTTGTCCTCCATCTTCGCCGGAGGCGTCATCGGCGCGCCCCTGTTCGGCGCGGTGGGCGACCGCTTCGGCCGCCGCCGGGCGTTGCAGATCGCGCTTGCCGTGATCGCGCTCGGCTCGCTGGCCGCTGCCGCAAGCCCGGGCCTTGCCTCCCTCACCTTCTGCCGCTTCCTGTCCGGCATCGGCATCGGCGGCTATCCCGCGCTCTCGGCGGCCTATGTCTCCGACCTCGTGCCGCCGAAGCAGCGCGGGCGGGCGATGATGCTGAGCGCCGGCGTCGGTTGCCTCGGCGCGCCCGCCATCCTGCTGCTGATCGGCGCTCTGACGCCCCTCCAGCCCCTCGGCATCGAGGCGTGGCGCTGGGCCATCGGCAGCGGCGGCGTGCTGGCGCTCCTGTGCGCCGCCGCCTTCAGCCTGCTGCCGGATTCCCCGCGCTGGCTGGCCTCCGTCGGCCGCGACGCCGAAGCGGAGGAGGCCTGCCGCCGGCTGGAACGCTCCGCAGGCGCGGAACATCCCCGCACCCTGCCGGGCGGCGTCGTGGCCGGCCAGGTGGCGGTGGGCTTCCGCGCACTCCTCGCCTCACCCGCCGGGATGCAGCGCACGGCCCTGATCACCGGCCTGTTCGCCCTCGCCTCATGGGCGACGGTGGGCTTTCCGCTGCTCAGCGGCGCCGTCCTGCTCCAGAAGGGATTCACGCTCCAGCAGTCGCTGCTGTTCGTGACGCTCAGCATGCTCGGCCCGGCGCTCGGCAGCTTCAGCATGGCACTGATCGTGGACTTCATGGGCCGGCGCCTGTGCCTTGCCGCCTGCACGCTGGCCATGGCCGGCGTGGGGATCACCTTCGCCCTGAGCGACAATCTGACGGTGCTCACCCTGTGCGGCATCGCGTTTACCACCGCATCCGCCATCTATGTGGGCCTGCTTTCCATCTACAGCACCGAGCTGCTGCCCACGCCCACGCGGGCGTCCTCGCTGGCGCTGGCCTGGATGGCGGGGCGCATCGCCTCCACATGCGCGCCGCTGGTGCTGCTGCCGCTGTTGCAGGGCTATGGCCCCACGGCCATGTTCGCCGTCATCACCGCCACGCTGGCCGCAAGCCTCGCCCTCGTGCTGGTGGGGCCGAGCGGGCTGACCGGAAAACCCGTGGCCTGAAGAAGTCCGTCACCTGGGACAGACGGCTTAGCCGTTGAGCCTCCACAGCCAGAAGTTCAGCACGCTGGCGAAGCCCACCCAGCCCGCCAGCGGCACGAGGCACCAGGCCGTGCCCTTGTCCACCCATCGGAAGGCGATGATGGCGGCGATGATGGCGCACCACTGGGGCACGATGTTGATGAGCCCCAGCAGCGGGCTTTGCAGGTGGAAGAACATCCACGACCACGCCGCATTCAGCAGCAGCTGGGCGAAGAACCATGTCAGCGCCGTGCCCCGGCCGGGCGTCTCCTCCGGCAGCCGCAGGATGCGCCATGCGGCAAACGCCATGAGCGCATAGAGCAGGGTCCACACCGGGCCGAACAGCCAGTTCGGCGGATTGAACGCGGGCTTGGCAAGGCCCGCGTACCATGGCGCCAGATTGGCGAAGGTGGCCCACTGGCCCAGAACCAGTGCCGCGACCACCGGCAGCACCGCCAGCGCCAGCGCGCGCAGGCCGGCGCCGGAGAACATGGGGGCGGGCGCGGGGGAGGAATGGGTATCGCTCAGCATCGCTCAAGTCTCCTTGGCAGTAGGAACGCCCGAAACCCTCCGCTTGATCCAGCGGGGGGTGCCGCGCGTAAAGGATGAGGTCCGCCATCCGCCGGAGACGACGCATGTTGCCTTACGCGCTCGCCTATGGGACCGCCGCCCTTGCCTTTCTGGCGCTCGATGCGGTCTGGCTTACCGCCATGGGAGACCGCTTCTACAAGCCGCTCATGGGGGGCATGGCACTGGAAGGCTTCCGGCTGGCGCCGGCCATCGCCTTCTATCTGATCTATGTGACAGGCATTCTCGTCTTCGCCATCCAGCCCGCCTTCGGCACCGGACGCTGGACCACCGCCCTTCTTTACGGCGCGGCCTTCGGCTTCTGCGCCTATGCCACCTATGACCTCACCAATCAGGCCACGCTGAAGGCGTGGCCGCTGGCGCTGACGCTGGTGGATCTGGCCTGGGGCACGGTGCTGACCGCCTGCGCCGCCACGGCGGGCTTTCTCGGCGCCCGTGCGCTGGCTGGCTAGAGAAACGCTCTAGCGCCGCGGTCCGGGAAAAAAGGCGTTCACCCGTGCCTGATAGGCGCGGAAGGCATCGCCCCGGGCGCGCAGCATGTGAGCCTCCAGCGGCGGAATGCCGGAGAGATGCACCAGCAGCACATACATGATGACCGGCCCGCTCAGGGCTACGAGGCCCCACGGATAGGTCTCCACGCCGTTGAGCCCGATCAGCGCATAGCCGAGCCAGCCCAGCCACTGGAAGAAATAGTTGGGATGGCGCGAACGGCCCCACAGGCCCCAGTCGCACACCTTGCCCCGGTTGGCGGGATCGGCGCGGAAGGCGTTGAGCTGCTCGTCCGCCACACCTTCGCCGATGACCGCGAGCAGCAGCACCAGCGCGCCGGCAAGATCGAACCAGCCCAGCTCCGGCGCCGGATTGCGCGCCGCCGCCAGCACGCTCAGCATCAGCAGGAAGGCGAAGAAAGCCTGGATCTGGAGGAAGAGGAACAGCTTTCCACGGGCCTGATCGCCCCAATCGGCCTTCATCTTGGCATAGCGCGGATCGTCGCCGCCACCATGCGTGCGCCGGGCGATGTGCAGGCCGAGGCGCAGCGCCCATAGCCCCACCATGGCCGCCACCAGCATCTGCCGCGTGCTCATGGTGTCCGCGCCCGCCACGGGCAGCAGCGCCGCCAGCACGCCGACGACGCCCAGCGACAGCGACCAGATGCTGTCGATCCAGCCCGACTGCCCGGTGCGTTCCGCGATCGCCCAGGCTCCCGCCATCACATCCACCAGGATCATGGCGAGGAGCAGCAACAGCAGCGTATAGGTCAAGCGAGCTCCGTCATACTATAGCTATTGATCATCTGATTAACGCTTCCGGGCCAGGGAGGTTCCTTGAAACCTCCACCCAAGCCAGTGCGGCCCACCCGAGCGGGCTAGAACATGCCCAGAGGATTGAGCAGCCGGCCGAGCAGCCCGTTGAACCGCAACGCCCCCTCCTGCGCGGTGACGCAGACGCAGCCCGTCAGCGGATCGCTCACCGGCTGGTGCTCCACATCGTCATCGGCCTCGGAAAAGTCACCGACGCCATAGCGGTGGAAGCCGTCGAAATAGGCGCCGTGGATCACCTGCGTATATTCGATGCCCGTATGGCCGTGCTCCGGCATGCGCACGTTGGGCGCGATGCGCATGATGCGCGCATTGGCCTTCGGCTGGCCGGGCACGATGATCTTGCAGAATTTCACACCGGGCGCCATCCAGGTCCAGCGGCCCAGCGCATAGGCCTGGAGCGTGGCAGGCAGTTGCACCCCCTCCAGATGGCGGGGTCGCTCCGGATGTGGCGCGGGCCTTTCCTGGGCCACCGCCCCGCGCAGCGCGGGGGCGAGATCCAGACCGGCCAGCTCCATGCTGGCGATGGTGCGGGAAAAGGCTTCAGGCGTCATGTCCGCCGGCGGCAGATCCTCCAGAACGGCGCCACCCGTGGCCCGCAGCGAGGCGAGACGCGCGCGGCAGGGCGGACAGGAGCTGAGATGGCTCTCGGTCACGACTGCCGGGCCGGCACTGAGTGTGCCGGCAGCATAGCCGAGTAAAGTTTCCTCGCTCGGATGATGATGGCTTGCGGTGATACGTTCCCGTACCGCCCCGGCAAGTTGGCTCATGGTGCCCCTACGCTTCCCCGCCATGGAACGACTGCCCGTTTCCGGTGCAGACGTGACCTCTTACGCAATTGGTGCCGGTTCGGATCAATAAGGCTTGCCATGATCCACGAGGAGTGACGGATCGTAAGAGAATCCAGCACATCGTTCATCCACGCGATGCGTTTTCCCTCGGCACTGGATTACAAAGGTTCCGGCATGGCGTCGTCCGTCCTCCCCCCTCCCGCCGCCGGTGCCCAGAGGATTGCCGTGATCGGCAGCGGGATTTCCGGCCTGTCCGCCGCATGGCTCCTGTCGCAACGCCACGCCGTCACCCTGTTCGAGGCCGAAGACCGGCTCGGCGGGCACAGCAACACGGTGGACACCGAGGCCGGCCCCATCGACACCGGCTTCATCGTCTATAACGAGGCCACCTATCCCAATCTGACCGCGCTGTTCGCGCATCTGCGCGTGCCCACCAAGCCCTCGGACATGTCGCTCGGCGTGTCGCTGGACGGCGGGCGGCTGGAATATTCCGGCGACAGCCTCTCCAGCCTCTATGCCCAGCCGCGCAACCTGCTGAGCATCCGCTTCTGGTCCATGCTGCGCGATCTGTTCCGCTTCTATCGCGAGGCCCCCGGCCATGCGGGCGCGCTGGAGGAAGTGTCGCTGCACGATTATCTCAGCGCGCAGGACTATGGCGCGGCGTTCCGCGACGACCATCTCTATCCCATGGCGGCCGCCATCTGGTCCACGCCCGCCGCCGAGATCGGCGCCTATCCCGCCGCCGCCTTCATCCGGTTCTGCGCCAATCACGGCCTGCTTCAGCTGCGCGACCGCCCGCTCTGGCGCACCGTGGACGGCGGCAGCCGGGCCTATGTGGAGCGCCTCGCAGCCGCCTTCCAGGGCGAATTCCATCTCGGCCGCGCCGTGCGCTCCGTGCGCCGGCCCACCAGGGGAAACACGGGAGGTGGCGTCGAGATCATCGACGGCACCGGCCGGATGGAGCGCTTCGACCATGTGGTGCTCGCCACCCATGCCGATCAGGCGCTCAACATGCTCTCCGACCCCACGGAAGAGGAACGCGCCCTGCTCGGCGCCTTCCGCTACACGGTGAACGATGCGGTGCTGCACACCGACGTCTCGCTGATGCCCCGCCGCCGCCGGGTGTGGTCGAGCTGGAACTATCTCTCCCGCCAGGATGGCGATCGCCGCCGCCTCTCCGTCACCTACTGGATGAACCGGCTTCAGGACATTCCCGGCCGCACGCCCTATCTGGTCACGCTCAACCCGCTGCACGATCCGCGACCGGACTCGGTGATCCACCGCGCGCGCTACACACATCCGCGCTTCGACATGGCGGCTCTGGCCGCCCAGAAGCGACTGTGGTCGCTGCAGGGCCGCAACGATACCTGGTATTGCGGCGCTCATTTCGGGGCCGGGTTCCATGAGGACGGGCTTCAGGCGGGGCTCGCGGTCGCCGAGGCGCTCGGCGGGGTGCGCCGGCCATGGCAGGTGCGTGAGGAATCCGGCCGCATCGCGCTCGCGCCCCTGCCCGTCCTTCCGGCCCGCACCGCCGCCGCTCTCGATCTGGATCTTGCCTCATGAGCGATCCGGCTCCCCCGCGCCCCACCGCGTCCGCGCTCTATGACGGCACGGTGGTGCATCATCGGCTGAAGCCGCGGGTCCACCGGCTCAGCTACCGCATCTTCCAGCTGCTGTTCGACCTCGACGAGATCGACGCCCTCGACGCCCGGCTCAGCCTGTTCTCCCGCAATCGCTTCAACCTCTTCAGCTTCCGCGACGCCGATTATGGCGACCGCTCCGGCGCGTCCCTGCGCGGGCAGGTGGAGGGGCATCTGGCGGCGGCGGGGCTGGAGGCGCAGGGCGGCGCCATTCACCTGCTCACCATGCCGCGCGTGCTGGGCTATGGCTTCAATCCGCTCAGCGTCTATTTCTGCCATCGTCGCGACGGCACGCTGCACGCCATCCTCTATGAGGTCAGCAACACCTTCGGCGAGCGCCACAGCTATCTGATTCCGGTGGATGATCCGGACATGCTGCCGATCCGCCAGAGCACCGAAAAGTGCTTCTATGTCTCGCCCTTCATGGACATGGCGCTGACCTATGCCTTTCGCGTGGTGCCGCCCGCCGACAGGGTCGGCATCGCCATCGCCGCCCGCGACGAGGCGGGCACGGTGCTCACCGCCACCCTGTCCTCACGGCGCCGGAAACTGGACGACAGGGCCCTGCTGCGCGCTTTCGTTGCAATTCCGCTCCTTACTCTTAAGGTTATCGTAGGCATCCACTGGGAAGCTCTGAAAATCGCACTTAAAGGTATCCATCTCCGGCACCGTCCCGCCCCGCCCAACCAGCCCGTGACCATCTACCGTTCCGAGTCCTGAATCCGGATCGGTTCGAATTGCCCGATCCGACACTCTGCCTTTCGATTGTTCCCAGGATTGCCCAGCCCATGCCCGCCGAGAGCCACATGCCCGATTTCACGATGGCGGAGAGCCCGCCCATTCAGGCCCGCGGCATCGGCCCTTATGTGCTCCGCAAGCTTCTGTCCCGGCTGGAGCGCGGGCGTCTGACGGTGGTGTTTCCCTCCGGTGCGCGGCTTGACCATCGCTCCGCCACGCCCGGCCCCGAGGCGACGCTGGTGCTCAACAGCTGGCGTCCGCTGCATCGCCTGCTGAAGCGCGGCGGCGTCGGCTTCGGCGAGGCCTATATGGCCGGCGAATGGACCACGCCCGATCTCAGCGCCCTGCTGACGCTGCTGGCGGAGAACGTGGCGCGGCTGGAAGCCACCATGGCGGGGCTGCTGCCGGTGCGCCTTGGGCGGCGCGTCGGCCACATGCTGCGGGCCAATTCCAGACGCGGCGCGCGCAAGAACATCACCTTCCACTATGATCTCGGCAACGAATTCTACCGGCTGTGGCTCGACCGCACGCTGACCTATTCCAGCGCCCTCTACGCCCGCCCCGACATGACGCTGGAGGAAGCCCAGCAGGCCAAGCTCGACCGCGTGGCGGAACTGCTGGAGCTGGATCGGGCAGACCTGAAGCTGCTGGAGATCGGCTGCGGCTGGGGCGCGCTCGCCGTCCGCCTCGCCCATGCGGGCGCCCACGTCACCGGCCTCACCCTCTCCACCGAGCAGAAGACCCGCGCGCAGGCGCTGGCGGCGGAGGAGAAGCTGAGCGAGCGGATCGAGATCCGGCTGGAAGACTATCGCGACGTCGAGGGCACGTTCGATCGCCTCGTTTCCATCGAGATGCTGGAGGCGGTGGGCGAGCAATACTGGCCCGTCTATTTCTCCACCCTGAAGCAGCGCCTCGCGCCCGGCGGCATCGCGGTGCTGCAGGCCATCACCATCGACGAGGCCCGTTTCGAGGCCTATCGCGCCGATCCGGACTTCATCCAGCACTATATCTTTCCCGGCGGCATGCTGCCCACCAAGGAACATATGGGGCGCCTTGCCCGCGAGGCGGGTCTGCGGCTGGAGACGGTGGAGCCGTTCGGCCAGAGCTATGCCGAGACGCTGGCGGAATGGCGGCATCGGCTGGATGCCTCATGGCCGGTGATCGAGAAGCTGGGCTTCGACCAGACCTTCCACCGCATGTGGGATTATTACCTCGCCTATTGCGAGGCCGGCTTCCGCGCCGGCGTCATCGACGTGGCCTTCTACAAGCTATCGGCTTGAGTGGGGGCTGATCCGCAGATCAATCATTTCGCACCCCGGAGACCGGGTGCGGAAAGCCCTCTCCCGCTTGCGGGGGAGGGTTGGGAGGGGGCCGCGCGCAGCGCGTAAACCGCGCCGCCAGCCGACCCCATCCGTCCCGCCATGCCCCCTCCCCAGCCCTCCCCCGCAAGCGGGAGAGGGAGCCGGTCGCGCCAGCAAGCGCCTGCCATCACTCCAGAAACTGAAACCCCATGGTGCGGGCGTGATAGTGCAGCCCGCCATCCTGCACGATCAGGAACAGCGCGCGCGTGTCGCCGCCATTGTGATGCGAGTGCGGAGCGCCAGGGGGCGTGACCAGCGTGGCATAGTCCGACCACGGGCAGCGCACGCCATCCACCATGGAATAGCTGTCCGTGCCGTGCAGCACGAGCGTGATGGCCGCTGAATTGTGCCTGTGGGCGCCCTGATGGCTGGCCGGCGGCAGCGTATTGAGCGAGAGCGTCAGCGTCGGCAGGATGTTGCGCGCCGCCTGCTGCCGGTCGGACGAGAAGATCAGCGCGATGCCCGACTGCCCTTTCGCCGGCTGGTGCTCGTAGATGATCTCGATCTGCCGGGCGATCTCGGCGGCGGGATAATGGACCATGTCCACCGGGCGGCGGGCGTCATCGGGCGGCAGATCGCCATCGAAGGCGAGCTGCGGCTCGTTCGAAACCACCCACAGCACCGTGCGCTCGGACGCGTTCAGCACCGCCGCCGTGCCGGTGAGCAGGAAGACGTCGCCGGTGGCGAACGAGATCGCCTCCGCGCCCTGCTTCGCCTCGCCCTTACCGGAGATGACGTACCAGATGGAGCCGGTGGCGCAGAGATCGGCGGGCAGGCTCTCGCCGGCCGCGATCACCGCATAGCGCGTGAGCATGAGCGGCGAGGTGGCCGGAAACGGGCAGCCCATGGCCGCCGACTGGTCGCACACTATGTATCCGGTGGGCGCATCGGGGGAGAGCGCCTGCTTCGGCTGCTCGGCGAACACCCCGCCCGGCACCGGCGGCAGCTTGATGTTGAAGGCATTGCCCGAATTGAAATAGCGGGCGCGGCTTTCGGCCTGAGTGGCCGGGTTCAGGGCTTCCTGCGCGGGCAGATCTGCCATGTCCGGACGGGTGGAGGCGATCTTTGCGGGTGCGCTCATGAAACAGGCTCCTCTCAGGCGTTCGGCATGTGTTCGGCGGCGAGCAGGCCGGCCAGCACATCGCTGAGCACCTGCGCACCCGCCGCCACATGGGCGGGCTCCGCCCACTCGCTTTCCGCGTGGCTGATGCCGTCGCGGCACGGAATGAAGATCATCGCCGCCGGGGCGAGGCGGGCCAGATAGCGGCTGTCATGCCCCGCGAACGACAGGATCGGCATGGCCGGAAAGCCGTGCCGATCCGCGGACGCTGCGATCGCCTCTTGCAGCGCGGGGGAAAAATCATTGGAAGGCTCGTTTACCAATGCCTCAAGCGTCACCGCGCACGGGGCGGCGGCGGCGCAGAGAGCGCAGATGCGGCCGTCGAGCTTTTCCAGCACCGCATTGTCGGGGTGGCGCATGTCGATGCTGAAGGTCACTTTGGCGGGGATGACGGAGGGCGCGTTCGGCTCCACCTGCACCCGCCCGATGGTGAACTTGATGGCCGGGTCATGCCCGCCCACCTCGGCATTGAGCGCCACCACAAGTTGCGCGAAGGCGGCCAGCGCATCGCGCCGCTCGGCCATGGCCAGCGTGCCGGCATGGCCTTCCGCGCCCGACACGGTGACGCGATAGGTGCGCTTGCCCTGCATGCCGGTGACGATGCCGATCACCTTCCCGGCGGCCTCAAGCTGAGGCCCCTGCTCGATATGCAGCTCCACATGCACACCCACGGGAAAGCCCAGCGGGCGCAGCGGCACCTCAGGGAATTCCCCATCCAGCCGGTCGAGTTCTTCGCCCATGGTGATGCCGGCAAGGTCCGTGCGACCACGGATGTCCGCCAGCGTGCGCGAGCCGGAAAACGCCTCCGAGCCGGTCATGCCCGGCGCGAAGCGGCAGCCTTCCTCATTCATCCACGCCACCACCACGAGGTCGCGCCTGCGCGGGACGCCAGCGGCGGCCAGCGTCTGCGCCGCCTCGAAAGCGGTGAGCACGCCCGCCGCACCATCGAACTTTCCGCCCGTGGGCTGGGTGTCCATGTGGCTGCCCGCCACCACCGGCGGCAGGCTCCGGTCCTCACCCGGCAGGGTCAGGAACAGATTGCCGGCGGCATCGCGGGAGGGTTCGAAGCCGAGTTCGGAGGCCCAGCCCAACACCAGCCGCCAGCCATCCGCCTCGCCTGCGGTGAGGGCCTGCCGGTCGACGCCCCCGTGGGAGAGGGCACCGATTTCGGCGAGGTGCATGAGCCGGCCCCAGACGCGCTGGGGGTTAATGAGCGGGGAGATCATCGCCCGCTCAGCTCGTGCGCATGATCTGGCCGGGAATGGCGCGCGGGTCACGCACCAGCCATTTCCCCGCCTCCACCTGCGCGATGAATTCCGCCAGCTGGGCGTTGAACAGTGCCGGCTCCTCGAGGTTCAGCGTATGGCCGGCCTTGGGGAAGACCGAGAGGCCGCAGGCGGGGATGGTCTTCTTCAGGTAGATGCCCGGCTGGAGGCAGTGGTCGTCCTCGTCGCCCACCATCACGAGGGTGGGCACCATCATGGCTTTCAGGCCCTCTTCCAGATCCCAGAAGGAGGGGCGGCGGGCCTGCACGCCACGCATGGTCATGGCCGCGCCGATATCCGAATGGGTGGCGAGACGGTCGGAAAATTCCTTCCAGCCGCGCGGATCCTTGTTCTGGAACTGCACCCGGCTGGCGCCCAGCCCATAGATCTTGGAGAATTCCTTCGCGCCCACGCGCTCGAAATTATCAGCCACATCGCGCGAGACGCCGCGGAAATACTCCTCGAATTCCTTCTCGCAGCCATAGCCGGCACCGGCGACGGTGAGCGAGAGCGCGCGCTCGGGCGTGCGCAGGCCGAAATGCACGGTGCAGAAGCCGCCCATGGAGAGGCCGACGATATGCGCCTTCTCGATGCCGAGCCCGTCCAGCACCGCAACCGCGTCATCCGCCGCAATGCTCTGCGAATACTGCTCCATGTCGGTGGGGATGTCGGAGGGCGCATAGCCGCGCGCGGCATAGGTGATGCAGCGGTGGCGGCGGGCGAAGAAGCGCATCTGCGGCTCCCAGCTCGCGTGATTGCCGCCGAATTCGTGGATGAACAGGATGGGCGTCCCCTCGCCCGCTTCCTCCACATAGAGGCGAATGCCGTCCTTGGTGGTCACATGCATGATTGGACTCCCGATAATCAGAACTGCGCGCCGACGTCGTTCAGCGTGCGGGCGGTATCCACCAGCGCCGGCAGGCGCTCGCAGAAGATGTCCACCCAGCCCTCGGGCACGGAGGTGGAGACCTTCACGAAGCGGTCGCCGAAGCGCTCGGTGTGGTAGGTGCCCTGACGGATCATCATGTCCTGCCGCCGCGCCGCCTCCACCAGAGCCTCGGGCTTGATGCCCACACCGATGGTTTCCAGCACCAGGAAATTGCCGTGCGAGGGAGTGACCGGCAAGGCGAAACCGGGGATGGCCTCGGCGGCCGCCTTGATCTTTGCCTTGTTGCCCCGGTCGATGCGGCGCACCTCGGCCATCCACTCGGGCTTCACGCTCAGGCCTGCCTGCGCGGCGCGCTGGGCGATGACGCTGGCACCGAGCACGCTGGTGGCCCGCTCCGCGCACTTGTCGAGGATCTCCGGGCAGGCGACGAGCGCGCCGATGCGCAGGCCGGCAAGACCCAGCCACTTGGAAAAGGAGAGCGACACTACCGCGCCTTCGGGCGACGCATGGAGCGCGGGATAATGGCCGTCGGCGAAATCGCGATAGGTGCAGTCATGCACCAGCAGCGCGCCGCAGTCGCGGGCGATGGCGGCAAAAGCCTCGATCTCGTCCTGCGTATAGCGGATGCCGAGCGGATTGTTGGGGTCTACCAGATAGATGATGGCCGTGCGCTCATCCACATTCGCCTTCAGCGCCTCGGCGGTGAGGCGATAGTTGCAGGCGGCGTCATAGATGGGAATCTCGATCACTTCCGCGCCCGCCTGCCGCGCGAACATGCAGGGCCACTTCCAGGTCGGGTCCGTGGTCACGAAGGTGGTGCCCGGCTTGCAATAGGCGCGGCACACCATGGCCAGCGCCGACACGCCGCCTTCCGTCACCAGCGCTTCCGCGCCCGGTGTGCCGAGATCGTCCACGATGGCGGCGCGCAGGGCCTCGAAGCCCAGCGGCGGGGCATAGGCATTGAACTCGCCCGCCTCGACGGAGCGGATCATGGCGGCGGTGACGGCAGGATGGGTGGGAATGTGGTTGGTGTTCTGCCCCATCCACATGAGGCCGGGCGTGGTGGAGAGCGCATCGAAATAGCGATTGCGCAGGCGTGCGGAGGACATGAGCGGTTTCCCGGGCGTTTCTGGAAGGCGATAAGCGGGCCGGCCGGCGTGCGGGCGCCGGCCGGGAACGGGCTCGGATCAGGAGGTTCAGATCACCGAGCCACGGGCGGAGATGCCGCCGTCGATGGTGACATTGGTGCCGGTGATGTAGGCGGCGCGCGGCGAGGCGAGGAAGGCCACGAGATCGGCCACCTCCTCCGAGGTCGCGGGGCGCTTGCCGGGATACTTGTCGAACAGCTCTTCCCAGCGGCCCTCGTCGCCCAGCATGTCGATGGCCTTGCGCTTCATGATCTTGAGCATGCGGTCAGTCGCCACCGGGCCGGGGTTCACGCCCACCACGCGCACGCCGTCATTCAGGCTGGCGCCGCCCAGCGCCTTGGTGAAGGACATCAGCGCCGCATTGCCGGTGGAGCCGGCGATGTAAGAGGCGTCCCAGTTCTCGCCGGAGTTGCCGATGACATTGACGATCACGCCGTCCTTGCCGCGCATCTTCTTGTAGAAGGCGCGGGCGAGCGTGATGTAGCCGAAGACCTTCAGGTCGAACCCCTGCCGCCAGGCGGCATCATCAACCACTTCCAGCGAGCCGGCGGGAATGTCGCCGGCATTGTTCACCAGAATGTCGATATGGCCGACGTCCTGCGCCAGCTTCTCCATGGCCTCCGTGCTGGAGAGGTCGAGGGCGTGCACGGTGACGCTCACCTTGTAGGCGGCTTCCAGCTCGCGCTTGGCCTCTTCCATGGCCGCGCCGTTGCGGGCGGCAAGATGCAGATGGCAGCCCTCGGCGGCGAACACCTGCGCCACGGCAAGGCCGATGCCCTTGGATGCGCCGGTGATGAGCGCGGTCTTGTTCGTGAGGTCCAGCTTCAAGGCGTGTCTCCAGAGGAATACGGTCAGGCGAGTTCGATATACAAATGCTAGCAATTTGCATACCAACTCGCCGAAGCCGTCTCCGGAGACCCCGGTTTAAGGCCAATCGCGGGCCCCTTCTCGCTCGTCATGGCCGGACTTGATCCGGCCATCCACGTCGGGCCGACAGTGCCGACCTCGATGGTTCAGCCTGGCCCAACCACGTGGATGCCCGGATCAAGTCCGGGCATGACGAAACACTGCTGCATCAATGCCTTGCGGTCAGATCAAACGACCGCCCCTCACCCGAACGCGGCGAGGAAATCCAGCAGGTTGTCGCCCAAGAGGCTCACATGGTCGCGCATGGCCTTGTGGGCCAGTTCCGCATCATGGGCCTCGATGGCCTCGATGACGGTGAGATGCTCGCGCAGCGTATCGGAAATGCGCGTGGGCATGCGGGTGACGCGGCGCCGATAGGCCGCCACCTGATTGCGCAGGCGCCGGGTCTGGTCGGCCAGAAAGGCGTTGTGGGAGGCCTCGTAAATGGCCTCGTGGAACTCCTGGTTCACGTCATAGAAGACGTCCACGTCGCGCAGCGGCGCCACCTGCTCCAGCTTGGCGTGGATGGCGCGGATCTTCTCCAGTTGCTCGGGCGTGGCGCGCCGCGCGGCGAGGCGCGCGCACAGGCCCTCCAGCTCCGCCATCACCTGAAACATCTCGATCAGCGCATGGGCGCCGATGGTGCGCACCACCGCCCCCTGCCGCCCGCGCAGCTCCACCAGACCGCTCGCAGCGAGCAGCCGGAAGGCTTCGCGCACGGGGGTGCGGGAGACGCCGTAGCGCACGGCGATCTCCTGCTCGTCCAGCCGGCTGCCGGGCTCCAGACGGCCGGCGGAAATCGCCGCCTCCAGATCCCGCCGCAACCGCTCCGCCAGCGTCAGCCCGCCGCCCCGTCCGGCCGCTTCCTGCTCAATCGTCGAGCACTCTGCCTCGCCTTGTGCACGGAAAGTGTCCATACGCGCACCCAATTCCATTCTCGGTATACATGGAAGCGCGCCCTACGGCGAACACGCCTCCGTTCCATCCGGTGACATTGCAAGTCGCGGGCCGCTGATCAACCGTCCTTTGGCTCGCGCTTTGCCGCACCCTATTCCCCGCCCCGTACCACCTTTTACGGCTCGCGTCGCGCGCTTGGCACGGCCATTGCTTTGAATAGCCCACCATATCCGCCCCGCGACGCATACGCGTGCCGGCTCTGATTATACATGCTGGGAAGGATCACGTTTGATCATGGGACACAGGGACCAGAGCGGGGCGCTGTTGCGGGCCGCTTCTGAGACTGCCTCCTCCACGGCTCCCGCGCCGGTTTCCGCGCAGCCGCCCCTGCTGGAGATGAAGGCGCTCTCCAAGCGCTTCGGGCCGGTGACGGCGGTGGACGGCTTCGAGGCCGCCATCGCGCCGGGCGAATTCGTCACCGTGGTCGGCCCCTCGGGCTGCGGCAAGAGCACGCTGTTCAACATCGTGGCCGGCCTTGAGGAGCCGGACGCCGGCTCCATCCTGCGCTTCGAGGGCCGGAGCTGCCATGCCCACGAGCTGCTGGGCAAGGTGTCCTTCATGCCCCAGCGCGACCTGCTGCTGCCGTGGCGCACGGTGATCGACAACGCCATCATCCCCATGGAGATCGAAGGCCAGCCCCGAAAGGCCTCCCGCGCGCTGGCCCGCGAGATGCTGCCCGAGTTCGGCCTCGCCGGCTTCGGCGACCAGTATCCGCACCAGCTCTCCGGCGGCATGCGCCAGCGTGTGGCGCTCATGCGCACCTTCATGTTCAAGCGCGAGCTGATGCTGCTGGACGAGCCGTTCGGCGCGCTCGACGCCCTCACCCGCACCATGATGCAGCGCTGGCTGCTGGAGGTGTGGCGCAGGCACAAGCGCACCATCCTGTTCATCACCCACGATGTGGACGAGGCCCTGTTCCTTGGTGATCGGGTGATCGTCATGTCCGCCCGCCCCGGCCGCGTGAAGCTGGAACTGAAGGTGGACCTGCCGCGCCCGCGCCATGCGGACCTCGTCACCTCGCCCGAATTCATCGGCCTCAAGCGCATCGTGCTGGAGGCCATCGAGGAGGAGGCCATGAAGTCCTTCCTCGCCCCCGGCGCCACAGCGCCGCAGACCGACACCCCGGAGTGATGCCATGACCGCAGCCGCCAAAATCCCCGCCGCGATGGATCCCGCCGAGTGGGACGCGCGCGTGAAACTGGCCGCCTGCTATCGCATGGTGGCGAAGCTCGGGCTGGATGATCTCATCTACAACCACATCTCCGCCCGCGTGCCGGGCAAGGATGATCAGTTCCTCATCAATCCCTACGGCCTGCTGTTCAGCGAGATCACCGCCTCCTCGCTGGTGAAGATCGACACGCAGGGCCGCAAGCTCGACAACACGCCCTATGAGGTGAATCTGGCCGCCTTCGTCATCCATGCGGCGATCCACAAGACCTCGCACGATGCGGCCTGCGTGCTGCACACCCATTCGGATGCCAGCGTCGCCGTCTCCGGTCAGGAGAAGGGCCTGCTGCCGCTCTCGCAGTTCGCCATGCGCTTTTACGACCGGCAGGCCTTCCATGATTATGAGGGCGTCGCCATCGACATGGACGAGCAGGAGCGTCTCGTCGCGGATCTCGGCGCTCACAAGGTGATGCTGATGCGCAACCACGGCATTCTCACCGTGGGCCGCACGCCGGGCGAAGCCTTCATGCTACTCTATTATTTCGAGCGCGCGGCCAAGATCCAGCTTGCCATGCAGGCCGCCTGCGCCTCCGGCATCGCGCTGGTGATCCCGCCGCACGAGGTGTGCGAGCGCGCCGCCCAGCAGTTCTGGGAGCTGAAGGGCGACATCCTCGTGCCCGGCGAGCGCGAATGGCCCGCCCTCATGCGCCAGCTCGACCGCGAGGACCCGTCCTACCGCAACTGAGCGCCAGCGTTTCCAACCCGCCGTTCCAGAAGACGCTCCCAAGAGCGCTCGTCCCCAAAATCTCATCCTTCCGGAGATCAGACGCATGACCGACAGAGTTGATGTGACACGCGACAGGAAGACCTCTTCTGGCGCCACCCGCCGCAAGGTGCTCGCCGGCCTCGCCGCCGGTCTCGCCCTTCTCGGCAGCGCCAGCCTGCCGGCGGCGGCCGCCGATCTCACCAAGGCGACGCTGCGCCTGAAGTGGCTGCCGCAGACC
The DNA here is from genome assembly GCF_014635325.1 of Azorhizobium oxalatiphilum. Taxonomy (GTDB): domain Bacteria; phylum Pseudomonadota; class Alphaproteobacteria; order Rhizobiales; family Xanthobacteraceae; genus Azorhizobium; species Azorhizobium oxalatiphilum. Next base: position 442,058 of record NZ_BMCT01000002.1, read on the forward strand.
CAGTTCGCCGGCTTCTACGTCGCGGTGGCGAAGGGCTATTACAAGGACGAGGGCATTGATCTCACCATCAATCCCGGCGGCCCGAACCTCTTGGCGGAAAACCTCGTCGCCACCGGCGCCGACACCTTCGGCCTCTCGGGCGGCCTCGACAGCGTGTTCGCGGCGCGCGACAAGAACCTGCCCATCGTCTGCATCGGCGTCGCCCATCAGCTGACGCCCTTCGTCTTCGTCGCCCGCGCCGACGGGCCGGTGAAGACCATCCAGGACTTCAAGGGCAAGACCGTCACCACCTGGTTCACGGGTGCCAATCACGTGCTCAACGCCATCCTCACCAAGAATGGCATCGACCCGGCGCTGGTGACGATCCAGCCGCAGCAGGTGAGCGTGACCCCGTTCGTGGACGGGCAGGTGGATGTCATCACCGCCACCCGCTACAACGAGTTCTACACCATCAAGACCCGCATGGGCGAAGAGAAGCTGCGCACCTTCGTGGCCGAAGACAGCGGCATCACCTTCCCGCGCGACACGCTGATCGTCTCCGAGACCACCGCCAAGGAGAAGCCCGACCTCGTGAAGGGCTTTTTGCGCGCCTCGATCAAGGGGTGGAAGGACGCCTTCGCCGATCCCAAGGGCGCCGTAGACACGGTGATGGCGCTGGCCCCGACGCTGGACCGCGCCCATCAGGAGTTCCAGCTCGCCGAGGCCAAGAAGCTCATGGTGGCCGGCAAGGTGCCGGAGAAGGGCCTGTTCAACATCGACATGGACGCGGTGAAGATCACGCAGGATCTGTTCGTGAACGCCAAGGTCATCTCCAAGCCGGTTGATCTGGCCGCCACCTTCAACAGCTCCTTCCTCGACGCCATCCCGCTGGCGGACCGCAAGCCGTGAGCGCTTCCACCCTCTCCCACCCGGCGTCCGCGCCGGGTGGGTCTTCCTCCCTGAAACTCCTCCTGCCGCTGCTGCGCCTCCTGCGCGGGCTGGCCATCCTCGTGGCCGTGTTCGCGCTGTGGGAAGCCCTCGTCGTCGTCTTCGCCATCCGCCCCTATTATCTGCCCCGGCCGAGCGTCATCTTCGCCGCCCTCTGGCAGACCCCCGCCCCCTATGTGCAGGGCTTTCTGCGCACGCTGACGGAGACCCTCATCGGCTTTGCCTCCGGCGCTGCCTTCGGCATCGGCATCGGGCTGGTCTTCTTCCGCCTGCGCGCGCTGCGCGAGCTGGTGTTCCCGCTGTTCATCGTCTCGCAGACCATCCCGGTCATCGCCTTCGGCGCGCTGGTGGTGCTGTGGTTCGGCAACACGCTGTTCGCGAAAGCCGCCATCGCCTTCTACCTCACCTTCTTCCCGGTGACGGTGAACACCCTGCTCGGCCTTGAGAGCGTCGATCCCCGGCAGGAGGCGCTGCTGCGCTCGTTCGGCGCCTCGCCGCGCCAGCTCATGATGCGCCTGCAATTCCCCACCGCGCTGCCGCAGATCTTCGTGGCGCTGCGCCTTGCCTCCTCGCTGGCGCTGGTGGGCGCCATCGTCGGCGAGTGGTTCGGCGACACGGTGGGCCTCGGCGTGCTGCTGCTGCAGGGCATGTATACGGAGAATGTGGTGAGCATCTGGGCGACCCTTTTGGTCTCCGCCTTCCTCGGCACCACCTTCTATGCGGTGGTGGCCGGTGCCGAGCGCCTGTTCGTCTTCTGGGGAGCCGAGCAATGAGCGGCAGCGCACCCGACACCGTCATCGCCGCCCCCCGCGCCAACAGCCGCACCCTCCAGCGCGGCGTGCTGGGCATCGTGCTGTTCATTCTGGCGTGGGAGGGCATCGCCCGTGGCTTCCATCTGCCGGCCTATACGCTGCCGGCGGTGAGCGACATTCTCGCCAGCATCTGGACCAAGCGGCAGATCCTCCTCACCGCCGCCGGCTTCACCATCACCGAGGCGGTGGTGGGCTATGTGATCGGCGCCCTCATCGGCGTCGCGCTGGCGGTGGTCATCACGCTTGTTCCGATGACCCGCGCGGTGCTGCTGCCCGCCGCCACCGCCATCAACTCGGTGCCGGTGGTGGCCTATTCGCCGCTGATCCTGCTGTGGTTCGGCATCGGCATGCCGTCGAAATTCGTCATGGTGGCGCTGGCGGTGAGCTTCACCGTCTTCCTCTCCACGCTGGCCGGCTTCGACCGCGTGGACCGCCGTTCCGTGGACCTGCTGCGCTCCTTCGGCGCCGGGCGTCTCGCCATTCTCTGGCGGCTACGCCTGCCCACCGCCTTGCCGCTGATGGCGGCGGGGCTGCGGGTCTCCACCGTGCGCTCCATCATCGTCGCCATCGTCACCGAGATGCTGGGCGCCTATGGCGGGCTCGGCTGGGTGATCTATCAGGCGGTGTTGCAGATCGATTTCGTGCAGGTGTGGGGCGCCATCTTCGTGGCCTCCGCCGCCAGCCTCGCCTTCTTCGGCCTCATCGGCTTTGCCGAGCGGCGGATCATTTTCTGGAAATAGAGCCATGACACGGCAGATGCATCTCGGCCTGTTCCTCCTCGGCACGGGCAGCCACATTGCGGGCTGGCGCATGGACGGCGCCATCGACAGCTTTCAGGACATCCATGCGGTCTGCGAAGTCGCCCGCATCGCCGAGCGCGGCAAATTCGACTTCATCTTCATGGGCGACAATCTCAATGCCGATCCCGGCGCCCATCCCTCCTACACCGCCCGCCTCGAACCCCTGACCCTGCTCTCGGCGGTAGCCATGGCGACCAGCCATATCGGCCTCGCCGCCACCGTCTCCACCACCTACTCGGACCCGTTCACGGTCGCCCGCGCCTTCGCCTCGCTGGATCACATCAGCAAGGGCCGCGCGGCGTGGAATGCCGTCACCACCGCCGCGCCTGCCGCCGCCGCCAATTTCGGCACGCTGCATCCCGACCATGCCAAGCGCTACGAGATCGCGGGCGAGTTCCTCGATGTGGTGAAGGGCCTGTGGGACTGCTGGGCGGACGATGCCTTCCCGAAGGATCGCGCCAGCGGCCTCTATATCGACCCGGCCAAGGTGAAGCCGCTCGACCATGACGGCACCCATTTCAAGGTGAAGGGGCCGGTGAACATCGGCCGTGCGCCGCAGGGCCATCCCATCATCTCGCAGGCGGGCGGCTCCGAGCCCGGCCAGCAGCTCGCCGCCCGCACCGCCGACGTGGTGTTCGCCGTGGTGCAGGACATCGACGAGGCCCGCACCGGCTACAAGGCCCTGAAGGACCGCCTGCCCGCCCTTGGCCGCAAGCCCGAGGACGTGTGCGTGCTGCCGGGCGTGATGCCGGTGGTGGGCCGCACCGACAAGGAGGCGCGCGAAAAGCTCGCCGCGCTCATGGCGCATGTGAATTCCAGCAATGCGCTGGGCATGCTGTCCGAGCGCTTCGGCGTGGACATGAGCGGCTACGACCTCGACGGCCCCATCCCCGAGATGCCCAAGGCCGACACCTATCACTCCTTCACCGGCGTGATGCTGGCGAAGGCCAAGCGCGAGGGCATGACGCTCCGCGATCTCTACAATCTGGTGGCCGCCGCGCGCGGACACTGGGTGCTGTGCGGATCCGCCGAGAGCGTCGCCGATACGTTGCAGGACTGGTTCGAGACCGGGGCGGCGGACGGCTTCAACATCATGCCCGCCTACCTGCCGGACGGACTGACCGACTTCGTGGATCTGGTGGTGCCCATCCTCCAGCAGCGCGGCCTCTACCGGCAGGATTACGCGGGCACGACCCTGCGCGAAAACCTCGGGCTGGCGCGCCCCGCCAACCCGAACTTTTCAGCGGGCTGAGCCCCGGCCTCAGGCCGCCGTCGCATCCCCGCAGCCGGTGGCGCCGGCGGGCGGGGCCACCACGGCGAACATGGCGCCCTGCGGGTCCATGGCCTGCACGATGAAGGCGCCGCCCGGCACCTCCATGGGTCCGTTCAGGATCTTGCCGCCGCAGTCCTTGATGACGGCGATGGCCGCATCGATGGAAGGCACCTTGGCGTAATAGAGCCAGAAGGGCGCGGGCATCTCCGGCGGGCGGTTGAACATGCCGCCGATGGACTGGCCGTCATGGTCGAACAACTGGTAGATGCCCATGGGGCCCATATCCACCGGCTCGCCCTTGGTCCAGCCGAACAGCGCCGCATAGAAGGGGAACACCGCCTCCCAGTCGGTGGCCGCCAGCTCGTGCCAGCCGACGGCACCCATGGTGCCGCGCGGCGTCACCGGCGGGGAGAGGCCCTCGATCCAGTGGAACAGGGCCAACATGGCGCCCTGCGGGTCGGCGATCACCGCGAAGCGGCCCACGCCCGGTACATCGGCCGGCTGCGCAAAGACCGCCCCGCCCAGCTCCGACGCCTTCTTCACCGTGGCGTCCACATCGTCCACCTCGACGAAACCGGCCCAGTGCGGCGGCACGCCGGCCTGCGCCTGCTCGGGCATCAGCGGCATGACGCCGCCCATGTCGGAGCCCTCGGCGGCGAGCACGATGTAGGAGAAATCCGGCATCGCCACGACCCGGCTGCTCCAGCTGAGCAGGCCCTCATAGAAGGCGCGGGCGGCGTCCGTGTCGGTGGTGGCGAGCTGGTACCAGGCAAACCGTCCGTGGGGCATGGGCTTCCTCCTCTGCTGACGCGCGCTTTTTCCCGCAGTCTCTCACAGGACGCGCGCCGCAGCCCCATTCCGACACGGTTCCATGGAGTTTTTGCGAAAGTCTCCCCTCAGGCGTGCTCCGGCGTGGCGGACGGGCCCCCGAAGCGCCTGTGCAGCCACAGCAGCAGCCCGTTGGCGGCGAGCGCGAACAGCACGATCACGAGGATCATGCCCGTGGTCATGGGCACGTTGTGCAAATTGATGCCGTTGACGATGAGAAAACCCAGCCCCCGCTGGGAGGCGAACATCTCGCCGATGAGCACCCCGAGGAAGGTGAGCGAGAAGCCGATGCGCAGGCCGGTGAGGATTTCCGGCAGCACGGCGGGCACCAGCACCTCCAGCGCCGTCTGGCGGCGGGTGAGGCGCATGGCGCGGGCGGCGCGCAGCAGCACCGGGCTGATGGTCTTCACCGCCCCCATGGTGAACAGGATGATGGGGATGATGCCGTGGATCACCCCGAACGCCACCTTGGCCGACATGCCCAGCCCGAAGATCAGCAGGATCATGGGATAGAGCGTCACCTTCGGGATGGCGTAGAGACCGGCGAGGATGGGTTCGGCCACGTCGCCCGCAAAGCGCCGCTCGCCCAGCACGAGGCCGATGACGATGCCCCCCACCGCCCCGATCAGCAGCGCCCAGCCGAAGGCGGCGAGCGTGGCGGCGAAATGCCCCCAGAACACCGGCCCGCGCAGGAATCCGGCGAGGAAGGTGAGCGTCTTGACCGGCGAGGCCAGCGCCGCCTCGCCCACATAGAGATGCATGCCCTGCCAGGCGAGAAGCGCCAGCACGAGCAGGATCAGCCCATCCCAGCTGCCGCTTCGGCGGCGGGCGGGCGTGGTGCGGGCGGGAACGTCTGCGGTTGCGCTCATGCCCGTGCCCTGCGCTTGGCCAGCCGCGTCTCATAGGCGTGCAGGCTCATGTTGATCACCGTGACCACCACCAGAACCAGCAGCATCAGCGCGTACATGGTGTTGTTGTCGAAGCCCTCATAGGCATAGGCGATGGCATGGCCGATGCCGCTGCTGGCCATGATGAACTCGCCCGCGATGACGCCGATGAAGGTGTAGGCGAGCGCGAGGCGCATGCCCGTGAACAGATAGGGCGCGGCGCTCGGCAGCACGATCTGCCGCACCGTCTCCACCCGGCTCAGGCGATGGGCGCGGGCCACCCGCAGCAGCACGCGCGGAATGCGGTCGAGCCCGGCCATGGTGGACATCATCATGGCGGGCGCGGCGAAGGCCATGCCCAGCACCACGAGGGGAAAGGCATTGAGGCCGAAGATGGCCACCAGCAGCGGATAAAAGATGAAGAAGGGCACCGAATAATAGGAGGCCAGCAGCGGATCGAGCGCGCGCCGCACGCGCGGCAGCGCATGCACCAGAACGCCCAGCCCGAAGCCCAGCGCGATGGAGAGCACCAGCGCCGCGCCGATGGTGCCGGCGGTGAAGGCCATATCGTGCGCGATCTGCCCCGAGGCGAGGAGGCCGAAGAGGTCCGCTGCCATGCGGCTCGGCGGCAGCAGGGTGAGCGGATTGATGACACCGGACCGGCACAGCGCCTCCACCAGCAGCACGGCGCCGCCGATCACGCCGAGACGGGCCAGAGTGAGGGCGTGTTCGCGCTTCAGCTTCATCGCCCGCCCCCCGGCCCTTGCGCCCCCATGGCGCGCAGGGATTCCGCGCGCAGACGCGACCACAGCCGCGCGGTGATCTCGCCGAAGCGCGGATCGGAGACGATGCTGCTGTCCCGCTCGCGCGGCCAGCCGGTCTCCACCATATCGATGAAGCGCCCCGGCCGCGCCGACATCACCCCCACCCGGTCGGACAGCATGGCCGCCTCGTCCAGTGCGTGGGTGATCAGCAGGATGGTGGCGCCCGTCTCCCGCCACAGCCGCAGCAGTTCGTCGCCCATCAGCAGACGCGTCTGCTGGTCCAGCGCGCCGAAGGGCTCATCCAGCAGGATCAGGCTCGGCCGCGTCACCAATGTGCGGGCGATGCACACCCGCTGGCGCATGCCGCCCGACAGCTGGGCGGGATAGGCGCCGGCAAAGTCGGCCAGCCCCATGAAGCGCAACGCATGGTCCACCCGCCGTTGGCTCTCATCCGCCGGAACCGTGCTGTGCTTCAGGCCGAAGGCCACATTGTCCCGCACGGTGAGCCACGGGAAGGAGGCATCCTCCTGAAACACGATGCCCACCCCCTCCGGCACCACCCCATCCACCGCCTGCCCGTTGAAGGTCACGGTGCCGGAGGTGGGCCGGCCGAGGCCGGAGAGCACGTCCAGCAGCGTGGACTTGCCGCAGCCGGACGGCCCCACCACGGAGAAGAACTCGCCGGGGTTGAGGTCGAGGTCGGTGGGGGCGAGCGCCTCCACCGGCTTCACGCCCGGATAGACGCGGGTGACGGCGCGCAGGCTCACCACGGGCGGCGGCCCTACCGCCTCGGCCAAGGTGTCATCCATGCGCGCACGCTGCACGAGAGCCGTCATGTCGCGCCCCTCACCGCTGCGCCGGGGCGGGCGCGGGCAGGAAGCTTTCGTCCGCCATGGCCTTCCAGTCCACCTTGCCCTTCAGGCGGCCCACCAGCTCCATGCCGCCGGCCATGCGGTCGAGATTGGGATAGATCAGCCGGCCGTCGCCGAAATAATTCATGGCGACGAGATTGCGGAACACCTCGCGATAGAGCTTGGGATCGCCGTTATAAGCCTTGGCGACGATGTCGGCCGCCTCGTCCGGATTGGCCTTGATGAAGTCCACCCCCTCCTTGCGCGCGGCCACGATGGCCTTGAGCTTGTCGGCGCCGGACGTGGCGAAATCGGTGGTGGTCACGCCCACCGTCTGGGTGATGTTCACATCCGTGCAGTCCTTCGCCTGGAAGGCCAGCTTCACCTTGGTCTTGTTCTGCGACCAAAGCGGCTCGTTGGTGAATGCCGCATCGACAGCCCCATTCAGCACGGCCGAGAGATTGGCGCCGATGTCGCCCGCCGCGATAGTCTGCACCGCCTTCGGGTCAAGACCGGCCTTCTGCAGGCACATGAGCAGGATCATGTTGCTGACCGAGCCCGCCGACGTGTAGGCGATCTTCTTGCCCTTCACGTCCGCGAGCCCTGCGATGGGCGTATCGGGCTTGGCGACCCAGGTGATATCACCCACGCTCTCCACGCCGCCCGAGATGATCTTGATGGGCTGGCCCGCCTGAATGGCCAGCACGGCGGCGGGCAGCGCCACTTCGCCGAAGGGCAGATCGCCGGCCAGCATGTTGCGCACCGAGGTGCCGCCGCCGGCCGAGGTGAGGAAGCCGGTGATGTCCACCCCGTGCTTCTTGAAGAAGCCCTTCTCCAGCGCCACCGCATAGGGCGCGCCGTAGAAAGCCGAGCCCCAGTGGGTGACGGTGATGGTCTCGGCGCTCGCCGGCACTGTGATGCCGACCGCCAGCAGGGCGGCTGCCCCCACGCCGCGCGCGGCGCGGAACTGGCTGAGACAGGCGATGGTGGCACGGAATGCGTGTCCGATCATTGGCGTTTCCCCTTGATATTATTGATGGGCACGGGCCGCCTGCGGCTGTTACCGTCAGGCTGACCCGGAACGCGGTACCCGAAAGGCTCTCCCTCAAAAATCAGGCGATGGCGCCGCTCTGGCGCAGCGCGTCGATGCGGTGGGGCGCATAGCCCATGATCTGGGCCAGCACATCCTGTGTATCGTTCCCCAGTTCCGGCGGCGGGGTGAAACGATCCGGCGCGGCACCGGAGAATTTCATCGGATTGCCCGGCATGCGCACCGAGCCACCCTGCGCCAGTTCCACCTCCACCACCATATCGCGGGCCACCACCTGCGGGTCCGCCAGCGCCTGCGCGAAATCATTCACCGGCCCGCACGGCACCCGCGCCTCGCGCAGGCGCGTCAGCCAATAAGCGGCGGGCTGCTTCACCAGTTCGGCCGTGACGATGGCCTCGATCTCCGCCTTCGCCGCATAGCGCCCCGGCTGGGTGGCATATTCGGGCCGCCGCAGGTCCTCGTGCGGCAGCACGGTGAGGAAACGCTCAAAGAAGGCATCGCCGATGCAGGCAATGATGATGTAGCCGTCCGCGCAGGGGAAGGCATTGTAGGGCACATGCACGAAATGGCCGTTGCCCATGGTCTCCGGCACATTTCCGGACATGAGATACATGGTGGCCATGTAGTTGAGCATGGAAATCTGCGCATCCAGCATGGACACATCCACGTGCCGGCCAAGGCCGGTCTGGGTACGCTCATTGAGCGCCGCCAGCACGCCCATGGCGCCGAAGATGCCCCCGGCCAGATCGCCGATGGGAATGCCGGCACGGATGGGCGGCCCGCCGGGCAGGCCGGTGATGCTCATGCCCCCGCCCATGGCCTGCACCACCTGATCGAAGGCCGGGCGGTGCGGGTCCGGCCCGTCGCCGCCGAAGCCCGTGACCGAGCAGGTGATGATGCGCGGATTCACCTGCGCCAGCCGCCGGTGGTCGATACCGAGCCGCTGCGGCACGCCGACGCTGAAATTGTCGAACACGATGTCCGACACCCGCACCAGATCGAGAAACACCTCCCGCCCCGCATCGCTCTTCAGATCGATGCAGACGCTGCGCTTGCCGCGATTGAGGGTGAGGAAATAGGCGCCCATGCCGTGGCGCGCGTAGTCCGCGCTGTCGGCGAGCAACTGCCGCGTGCCCTCGCCCTTGCCGGGCGGCTCGATCTTGATGGTCTCGGCGCCCAGATCGGTGAGCAGCATGGTGCCATAGGGGCCGGACAGCATATGCGTCAGGTCCAGCATCCTGATGCCGGTCAGAGGTGTCATGCGCGTTCTTCCCTGAAGATTTATTCTTGTCTTCCTCTTCTCAAGCAAGCCGGGTGCCATCCGGCCAAAGCGCGCAGGGAAAAGGGTTTTGACGCGCTCTGCCGGGCGGCTATGTTGCAGGGATACGCAAGCCGCCAGAGCTTGAAACAGCGAATGAAACACGGACCAACAGTCCGTGACGGGAGGAGACAACCTTGGCTGCCGCACTGCGCGCACGGCCGGGCGAACGCCTGCGCCTGTGCTTCCTGAGCTATCGCCACCTCACCCATCTCGCCCGCACGGTGCTGGACGAATATGCCCAGCGGGCCGAGATCGAGGTGGTGGACCGCGCCTTCGAGGGCGCCCTTGCGGTGGCGCAGGAGCGCGAGCGCATGGGCACGGTGGATGCCTTCGTCAGCGCGGGCGCCAACGCCTCCTATCTGCGCGGCTCGCTGAAATCCCCCGTCGCCACCATCAATGTGGGCGGCTACGATATCCTGCTGGCCCTGCTGCGGGCGCGTGAGCATTCCGACCGCGTGGGCATCGTCACCCATCGCCGCACCATCCCCGAGATCGACGCCATCAAGGAGCTGCTGCGCATCGAGGTGACGCAGGGCGCCTACCAGACGGCGGAAGAAGCCTCCGCCCGCGTCAAGGAGATGGCCGCGCAGGGCTTTCCGGTGATCATCGGCTCAAGCGTGGTGATGGAGGCAGCGGAAAAACTCGGCATCCACGGCATCCTGGCCTATTCGCTGGCCGGCGTGCGGCAGGGGCTGGAGGATGCGCTGGAGCTGGCCCGCATCGCGCGGCTGGAGAGCGCACGCTACGAGCAGCTCAACGGCGTGCTCCAGCATGTGCAGGAAGCGGTGCTGGCGGTGGATCTGGACGACCGCATCACCGCCGCCAATCCGGCCATGGAGACGCTGCTGGGCCTCAGCGCCGGCGCGGCCATCGGCCGTTTCGCAGTCGAGGTGGAGCCGGAACTCTCGCTGGCGGGCGTTCTGGCCGGCGGGGAAGCGGAAAAGGGCATCGTGTTGCGCATCCGGCGACGGGATTTCATCGCCAACCGCATCCCCATCCGCGAGCATGGACAGATCAGCGGCGCCATGATCACGGTCTATGACGCCCGCACCATCTCGGAGGCCGACAAGAGCCTGCGCTCGCAGGCCCGCCGCCGCTCCGTCCTCTCCACCCGCTATGCGCTGTCCGACATTCGCGGCACCAGCCCGGCCATCGAGCGGGCGCGCGGCACGGCGGCCCGCTTCGCCGCCACCGATCTCACCGTTCTGCTCTCGGGCGAGAGCGGCACCGGCAAGGAAGTGTTCGCGCAGGCCATCCATAACCTGAGCGCCCGCGCCGGCCGCGCCTTCGTGGCGGTGAACTGCTCGGCCTTTCCCGAGAGCCTGCTGGAGAGCGAGCTGTTCGGCTATGAGGACGGCGCCTTCACCGGCTCGCGCAAGGGCGGCAAGGTGGGCCTGTTCGAGGCCGCCCACACCGGCACGCTGTTCCTCGACGAGATCGGCGACATGCCGCTCACGCTCCAGACCCGCCTGTTGCGGGTGTTGCAGGAGCGGGAGATCGTGCGCCTCGGCAGCGTGGCGCCCATTCCCGTGGACCTGCGCATCATCGCCGCCACCCACCAGCCGCTGGAGGAGCTTGTGCGCCAGCGCGCCTTCCGCGCCGATCTCTATTACCGGCTCAATACGCTCAATCTGCGCCTGCCAGCCCTGCGCGAGCGGCCCGAGGACGTGACCGTTCTGGCGGAGGGCTTCGTCACCGCCTGCCTGCTGCGCATGGGCAGCCGCCTGCCCGCTCCGGCGGTGGTTGCGCCCCTTGAGCGCTGGCTCACCGCCTATGACTGGCCGGGCAATGTGCGCGAACTGGAAAACCTGTGCGAGCGCCTGACCATGCTGGTGGTGCATTTCGGCAGCGCCGACGCCATCCCGCCCGACATATTGCGCCACGACTGCCCGGAGCTGTTCCGGCACGGCCCCGCCCCGGATGTGGCGCCGGAGGACGAGCGCGCCTATGTGGCCGGCGTTCTGGCCGCCTGCGACGGCAGCCGTCAGGCCGCCGCCCGCCGCCTCGGCATGAGCCGCGCCACGCTCTGGCGGCGCATGAAGCAGTTGGGGATCGGGGGGTGATGGGCGGGTGTTCAGGAAGGTGAGCATCCGGCGACGTCGCCCGCCCCCTTTCGGCTCAAGAAGCCGGCTGTCTCGCCTTTGTCAGGCAACGTATCAGCGACAGAAGACCGTCATGCCCGGGCTTGTCCCGGGCATCCACGTCGCGCCGACGGTGCAGACCTCCGAAGTATGTTCCTGGCCGCTGGGCGTGGATGCCCGGGACAAGCCCGGGCATGACGGTTCCTCTTGATGACGCACGCCGGGGACAGTTTGCCCAGTGGCAAGGTGGATGACGCGACCGACGCCGGACGCCCCCTCACCCCGCCTTGCGCCCGCCCTCAGCCTCCGCCGCCTGCTGGCGCTTCAGCCAGGCCATGGAGCGGCCGCCCAGCTCCGCTTTCAGCGCCCGCCCCCCGCCTTGCCTGCCCCTCCCACCCCTCCCCCGCAAGCGGGAGAGGGCTTTCCCCGCCCGGCTTTCGGGCGCGAGGCAGCGGCAAGCGCAACAGGCTCCCTCTCCCGCTTGCGGGGGAGGGTTGGGGAGGGGGAAGGACGCGACCGACGCCGGACGTCCCCTCACCCCGCCTTGCGCCCGCCCTCAGCCTCCGCCGCCTGCTGACGCTTCAGCCAGGCCATGGAGCGGCCGCCCAGCTCCGCTTTCAGCGCCCGACCGGCGAAGGCGATGGCCTCGCTGAGCAGGGCGAGGTCGACCCCGGTGACGAGCCCCGAGCCTTCCGCCAGCAGCACCAGATCCTCCGTGGCCAGATTGCCCGCCGCCCCCGGCGCGAACGGGCAGCCGCCAATGCCGCCCGCGCTGGAATCCAGCCGCCGGATGCCGGCGGCGATAGCGGCATAGGCGTTCGCCGCGCCCAGCCCGCGCGTGTCGTGGAAATGCACGCCGACCCGCTCCGCCGGCAGGCTTTGCAGCAGGTCCGCCAGCAAGGACGTCACCTGCCCCGGCGCGGCGGCGCCGATGGTGTCGGCGATCACCACCTCATGGGCGCCGAGGTCCGCGAAATGCTCCGCCAGCCGGATCACCTCGGCGGGCGCGACCTTGCCCTCGAACGGACATTCGAACGCCACCGCCACATAGGCCCGCACCCCCATGCCGGCGGTGCGCGCAGCCGCGATCACGTCTTCGGCGGCAGCGATGGCCTCGGCGCGCGTCATGCCGATGTTGCGCACATTCATCAGCTCGGTGGCCGCCACCACGGTCGCCACCTGCGGCGTGCGACAGGCCAGCGCCCGCTCGAAGCCGCGCCGGTTCATGGTCAGCGCCGAGACGGCCACGCCATCGAGGGCGCGACAGCCGGCGATCACGTCCTCGGCGTCCGCCATCTGCGGCACCGCCTTGGGCGAGACGAAGCTCGCCGCCTCGATGCGGGTCAGCCCCGCCGCCGCGAGGCGAGCGATGAAGTCCAGCTTGTCGGGCGTCGAGACCTGAACCTTCTGGTTCTGCAAGCCGTCGCGCGGCGCAACTTCCGTGATCAGCAGCCGGTCCATGGCGCCGCCTCCCTGTTATGCGTCCGGCCCGTCCCGGCCGGCTGCCGCGGATGCAGCAAGCGTCATGCCAGCGGATGCGAGGGCGGGAATGCGCCGCCGGCCGGCCGTCGTGGCGTTTCGTGCAACACCGCCGGCGCCCGCATGAAACGCGCGCTGAGGCATCAGCCCACCGCCACCGTCTCCCGCATCTTCCGGCCGGCCGGTACGGCAGCGCCGGGCGCGCCCAGCGCCAGTGCCGCCAGTTCCACCAGCAGCGTGGCGCTGCGGCCGGCCACATCGCGCAGCGGGTTCAGCTCCACCAGATCCAGCGAGCCCACCTGCCCGCTCGCCCCGAGCCGGATCATCATGTCCCGCGCCGCCGCGAGGCCGAAACCGCCCGGCACCGGCGTCGAGACGCCCGGCGCGAGGCGCGGATCCAGCGCATCGAGATCGAAGCTCACATGCAGATGCCCATCCGCTGCCGCCACCCGCGCCAGCAGGCGATCGAGCACCGTCAGCAGTCGCCCGCCCTTGAGGCGCGGCATGGGCAGAACCTCCACGCCGCGCGCCGCCAGCAGCGCCCGCTCGGGCGGATCGAGATCGCGGGCGCCCAGCAGCGTCACGCGGGCCGGATTCACCGGCGCATGCCAGCGGGCGTCCAGATGGGCGGAAAAGGCCGGCTCGCCGCAGGCCAGCGCCAGCGCCATGCCGTGCGGATTGCCGGTGGGCGAGATGTCGGGCGTGTTGAAATCGCCATGGGCATCCACCCACAGCACGAACAGCGGCCGATCAACCGCCGCGCAATGGCGCGCCACGCCAGCCAGGGAGCCCATGGAGAGGCTGTGGTCGCCGCCCAGAAAGACCGGGCGCTCGCCAGCCGCAAGGCTCGCTTCGGCCCGCAGGCTGAGCGGCCGGGCATAGGCCAGCACCGCCTCCAGCCGCTGCGCATCGGGCGCAGCCACCGGCACGAGGGGCGCTTCGGGATGGTCGGGCACCACATCGCCGTGGTCGCGCACCAGCAGGCCGTGATCGGTCAGCCGGTCGGCCAGCCCGGACAGGCGCAGCGCCGCTGGGCCGAGGCGCGCGCCGGGGCGGCCGGCGCCGATGTCCAGCGGAACGCCATGGAGCGCGACGGGCGCGAAAAGCGAAAAACCTCTCTCCATCTCTCTCCTCCGGTGCGTCGTCGGAAAAAGATGGGGTCTGGAAACGTCAGCCGGAACCCGAAAGACTGGCCAATCTGCGCAGACCATTGCACATTATGTAAGGCTCAACCGCGCAAATTGAGAGGTGCCGCATGCTGGATGACCTCGACCGCCGCCTGCTCGCCTTGCTGCGCGCCGACGCGCGCCGTCCGGTGGCGAAGCTGGCCACGGAGCTTGGCGTCTCACGCGCCACGGTGAGCGCCCGCATCGACCGGCTGGTGCGGGACGGCGTCATCCTCGGCTTCACCATCCTCACCCGCCCGGCCGAGGGCGAGGAGAGCGTGCAGGCGGTGACGATGGTGGAAGTGGACGGCAAGCATGCGGAGGCGGTGATCCGGCGTCTCAACGGCTTTCCGGAGATCCGCGCCCTCTCCACCACCAACGGGCGGTGGGATCTGGTGGCGGAGATCGAGGCACCGACGCTGAAAGCCTTCGACGATCTGCTGCGCGCCATCCGCCAGATCGACGGCATTTCGGCCAGCGAGACCAGCATCCTGCTCGGCGCACGCAAGGCCACGCGGCCCCGGCCGTGAAGGACGGGGCCGCGCTCAGGGCGTCAGGATCGGATGATCAGGGGGTCGTTTCGGCGATGATCTTGCACAGGCCCTCGCGCACCACGCCTTCGCTGGTGAGCTGGCCGGCCTGAATGTTGAAGATGGCGTCCACGCGGGTGCCGGTCTTGGTCTTGCGGGCGGTCACGCGCAGGGTCTGCGCGCGGCCGGAGCCGGTGGTCTCCTGCACGGCGTCGATGGCGTTCAGCTCCTTGTTGGTGCGGATGCCGTCGAAGCCTTCCGCCGCCACCGCCTGCGCCAGCCGCTTCAGCGCCGCTTCGGGCGTGACCTTCGGGAATTCCTGCCAGGTGCGGAAGCTCATGGCGCTGAGGCCGGGCACGCCGCCCACGGAGAAGTTGGCCTCGCAGGACGCCGCATGCGCGCTCGCGCCCGACAGAATCAGGACGGCGGCGATCAGAACTGGACGCATATTCACTCTCCGGGAAACAGTCTCTCTCCGGAGACCGTCGCGGGACGCCATCGGAGACAAGACTCTTGTCAGACGTTGCGCTTCTCGCATGGCAATTCCGCACGCGGCAATACATTTATCATACTATACTATTCTATGAACGCGCGTTTATTCTTGCGCGGTATCGAAATACAATCCAGCCGCCATGGCAGGCACATCCTGCCCACGCAGCGCTGGCTTGGCCGCGTACGGGACAACAAAAACAAAAACAGCGACTTTTTGTGCAACAGCGGTATGATGCAGAGGAAGACGCATCGTCCCCACGCTTGCACTGCCCCGTCTATTGGCTTCCGAGCATTGAAACTGAGCCTATTCTCCACGACTCTTGCAACCTGCGCGCGACATCCCCAAAGGCATGCGCGCACCGCTGCACACAACGGCCCCGCCCCCACCGCCATGCCCCTTCCCGTCCTGCCCCTTCCCGCCCTGCTCATGCCCGTCCTGCCCCTGCCTGCCCTGCTCCCCCACGCAGCCCGTCCCGGCGAGCGCTCCCATGGCGGATGATCCGCACGAGGCCCCTGCCCGCCGCCCGCTGCCCAGGGGCGCCCTGGACACCGGCCCCGATGGGGATGGAACCCGCCCGCGCCGCGCCCTCATGGACATCCTCCATGCCCTGCCCGTGGGCGTGGAGATCTATGACGGCGACTTCAACGCCGTCTTCTTCAACAAGGCCGCCGACGACCTCTTCCTCTACAAGGAACAGGTGGTCTTCCATCACGACGACTGGTGGGAACTGGGCTTTCCCGATCCGAAAGTGCGCGCCGTCGTCATCGCCGAATGGGAACAGGTGCTGGCGCAGGCCCGCAAGGTGCCCGGCAGCGTGCAGAGCGGGGAATGGGACGTGCGCTGCCGCGACGGCCAGCAGCACAATGTGCGCTTCCGCTTCTGCTTCCTCGGCGACATCTATGTGTTCGTGCTGTTCGACATCACCGAGCAGCGCCGGCTGGAGGCGGAACTGCGCCGGCTGGCCAATGTGGATCCCCTGACCGAGACCTTCAACCGCCGCCGCTTCGTCACCGAGGCGGATGCCGCTTTCGCCGCCTGGCGCCGCAACCGGCGCGATTTCGCTTTGCTGATGCTGGACATCGACCACTTCAAGGCGGTGAACGACCAGCACGGCCACGGCATCGGCGACGATGTGATCCGCCTCGTCGCCAGCCGCTGCCAGCGCGCCATCCGCGAGGGCGACGTGCTGGCCCGCATGGGCGGCGAGGAATTCGCCGTGCTGCTGCCCGACACCGGCGAGGCGGATGCCCGCCGGGTGGCGGCCCGCCTGACGGAGTCGATCTCGGCCACCCCGCTCGCCATCGACAGCCTGCGCCTGCCCGTGGGGGTGAGTATCGGCGGCACCACCGCCGGCGATGCCGACGAGGATCTCGACGCCGTGCTGCGGCGCGCCGACCGGGCGCTCTATGCGGCCAAGAATGCCGGACGCGGCCGGGTCATGTTCTACGCCGTGGGGTGATCCCTGTCCCTGCGGCAGACGTTCCACAGTCTGGAACCCGTCTGGCCGGGGTTTGGACGCGGGGGCCAAACCTGCTATGGCCCCGGCCAAGCCGCGCAACCCCAGCGCGAGAGACAGGTCGCAGAAACAGCGCCGAGGACGAGCCATGTTCCCCGAGAGACTGAAGGAAGGCTATCGCGCCTTCATCGACGGCCGCTTCGCCAGTGAGCGGTCCCGCTACGAGACCCTGGCGCAGGCCGGCCAGAAGCCCGAGATCATGGTGATCGGCTGCGTGGACAGCCGGGTGTCACCGGAAGTGATCTTCGATGCCGCCCCCGGCGAGCTGCTGGTAGTGCGCAACGTGGCCAACCTCGTGCCCCCCTATGAGAAGCACGGCGACACCCAGCACGGCACCAGCGCGGCGCTGGAATTCGGCGTGCAGGCGCTGAAGGTGAAGCACATCGTGGTGCTCGGCCATGCTTTGTGCGGCGGCATCCGCGCCTTCGCCGACGAGATCGAGCCCTTGTCCCCCGGCGACTTCATCGGCCGCTGGATGTCCCAGATCGCGCCCGCCGCCGAGAGCCTCGGCCCGCGCAAGGCCGAGGATGGCGATGCCTATCTGCGCCGGCTGGAATTCGCCTCGGTGGAGCTGAGCCTGAAGAATCTGATGACCTTCCCCTACCTGCGCCAGCAGGTGGAGGCGGGGGCGCTGCAGATCCACGGCGCCTATTTCGGCGTGGCCTCCGGCCGCCTTCTGGTGCGCGACCCGGCCACCGGCCAGTTCGAGCCCGTGGCGGATGCGGGCGACGCCCGCCTCGCCATGTTCCGGGCCGAGCAGGCGTGAGCGGCGGGCCGGGACGGTGAAGACCGTCCCGACGGAATTGCAATGCAACCAACGCCGAGCTGCACTGCATACCTCGCAGGAGATTGCATGGCTCGGACCGCCTGGAGCAGCTCCAACATGGCGGATTTGCAGGATTTTTCCTGACAGAGCGGTCCAGAATCGCGCTTTCGCGTCCGGCCGATGCACACGACTTTCACACGACGGTGAGATGACAAATCCGCCCAATCGGATAGGTTGTCCTCAGCCATATGGGACTGCCCCCTGAGTGGCCTCCAGACGCCTCGCCCCGGTTCGCCGGGCGGGGCGTTTTGTCTTTTGGGGCCGGCGTATGTCACCCGTATTTCACCGCGTTGCCCCCGCCGCCTCCAGCAGATCGAAGCTCGCCAGCACCGTCTCCGCGTGCCGCGCCATCAGCACGGACGCCGCCAGCCCCTGCCGGCCGCGCACGGCCTCCACAATGGCAAGGTGCTCGGCATAGGCCGCCCGGTGGCGGCCGGGCTCGAGGCGGGTGGCGAGCAGGCGCACCCGGTCGATATGCGCCTTCACCCCATGCAACAGACGCCACGCATCCGGCAGGCCGGCAAGGTCCGCCAGCGTGGCGTGGAACGCCTCGTCGGCGGCGAAGAAGGCCAGATCATCGCCCCGGTCCGCGGCCGCCTGCTGAGCTGCCAGCACGGGCGCGAGGCGCGCTTCCACTTCGGCGAAAGGCTGCGGGCGCATGGCGAGCAGCCGCACCACCTCCCCCTCCAGCGCCCGCCGGATCGCGACGCCCGCATTGAGGCTGGCGCGGTCGATGGCCGCCACCGCCGAGCCCACCTGCGGCCACGTCGTCACCAGCCCGTCCTGTGCCAGTTGCTGCAAGGCGGCCCGCACGGGGGTGCGCGAGACGGCGCAGGCGGCGGCGATGTCGCTTTCGTGCAGCGGCGCGCCGGAGGGCAGGGTTGAGCGGATGATCAGCATCCGCAGCGCCGCATAGAGCTGCGGGCCGATGGGCTGGGCGCGGTCGATCCGCACGCCCGACAGAGAGGCGGCGAGGTCGAAGCCCGGCAGGGTGCGTTTCACGCGCGGCATGGCGCCTCCCCCGCAGCACCCACGCCGCTCACGCGCCGCCCCAGAGCGGATGGCGGAGCGCGGTCATCACCCCGCGCAGCTCGGCGAGGCCCTTCAGGCGGCCGATGGCCGGATAGCCGGGCTGACCGCCGCGACCGATGTCGTCGAGGATGTCCTGCCCATGATCCGGCCGCATGGGGATTTCCGCATCGCGCCGGCCCAGCGCCCGGCGGCGCGCCTCCTCGGCGTGCAGCGCGGCGATGGTGGCCACCATGTCGGTCTCGCCGGCCAGATGCTCGTCCTCGAAGAAGGAGCGGCGCAGCCCGTCCACCGGCTCCTGCCGGCGCACATTGCGCAGATGCACGAAATGGATGCGATCCCCCAGCCGCTGCGCCATGCCCGGCAAATCGTTGTCCGGCCGCACCCCCAGCGAGCCCGAGCACAGGGTCACGCCATTGGCCGGGCTGTCCACCGCATCGAGGAAGAAGCGGTAGTCGGCCTCGGTGGAGACGATGCGCGGCAGGCCCAGCAGCGGGAACGGCGGGTCATCGGGATGGCAGCACAGGCGCAGGCCCAGCTCCTCCGCCACCGGCACCACCTCAGAGAGGAAATCCACCAGATGCGCCCGCAGGCGCTCGGCCGGGATGGCGTCATAGAGAGCGAGCTGGTCGCGCAGGCTGTCCAGCGTCCAGCCCTCCGCCGCGCCCGGCAGGCCGGCGGTGAGATTGGCGGCAAGGCGCGTGCGGGCTGCCTCGTCCATGGCCGCATGGCGGGCGGCGGCTTCTTCCTTCAGGGCGTCGCCATAATCGTCCGCCGCGCCGGGGCGGGCGAGCACGAACAGGTCGAAGGCGGCGAAGTCCACCAGATCGAAGCGCATGGCATGCCCGCCGTGGGGCACCACGTAGTGGAGATCGGTGCGGCTCCAGTCCAGCACCGGCATGAAATTGTAGCAGATGGTCTCGATGCCGCAGGCGGCGAGCGAGGCCAGAGACCGCTTGTAGGCGGCGATATGGTCGCGCCACGGGCCGGTCTGGCGCTTGATGTCCTCGGAGACCGGCAGGCTCTCCACCACGTCCCATGTGAGGCCGGTGGGCGCGTCGTCGGGGCCGCGCACGATGACCTGCCGTTTACGGATTTCACCTATGGTCCATTCCTGCGCGGTGGGGATGTGGTGCAGAGCGGTGACGATGCCCTGCGCCCCCGCCTGCCGCACCGCCTCCAGCGACACCTTGTCCGCCGGCCCGAACCACCGCCACGTCTGCCGCATACGCGCCTCCCCGCATCATTCTGGTATTCTTGGATTCAAGTATACCAGTTTACAGAGCGCGCGAAAGCGGTCTTGCGCGCCCTCAGGAGAGCCGGGGCTCGCGGCTGCATTCCCCTGCATCCCCTTGCCACGGCAAGACCTGCCGGCAGTCTCGCACGGCCTCGCCCGGCCGGCGCATCGCCGGGAACAGCAAACGTAAGTTCACCTGACCTCATCTCCCCTCCTCTGGCGTCCAGTGCAGGCACAAGCGCACAGGAACAGCGGCCAGATTCCGCAGAAGACCTGCGCAACACGCCCTGATTGCACTCCAGTCCTCAACCAATACTGCCCACCTGCGCCCCAACATTCGCCGAGCCGGTCCAGCACACGTGATGAAGAGAAAGTGAAACCAAATAAACCATCCTCACGACCTGCACCGAATCCCCCCAAAGATGTGCTTTTTCTGCAATAGACGGCGGACTGTTTTTGCTTAAATTCAAGCTGGGGCCGCAGGTAAGGGGAATCATTCCCCTATGGTTGTGGTGGGGGGCTAAATCGTCAGGGCTGCCGGCGAAGACCGGGGCGCAAGACCTTGCGGGCGCAGAGCCGGTGGGGTGTGCCCGTGGTTCACCGGTCGGCTGCTGGCCCTGTCCGCATCACAGCCAGAGACCACGCGGTCCCCAAAGCCGCTTCCGCACGATGCGGAGGCCGGCCATGGATCTGTCGGTGGGGGCTGATGGTGGGGCAGGATCGCGCGGGTAACGGTCACAAGCATAGCGACCGCAAGCGTAACGACCGGGGAACGTCCGTTCACGCCGAGGAGCGCCATGCAGGCAGCCACCCGGCAGGCGGGGCCATTGCGGGCGAGAGGCGCAGGAGCGCCAGCGATGTCCGGTCCACCGATGTCCGATCCGTGTCCGAACGCCAGAACACCGGCGCCGTCGTCCTCCACCAGCCGCAGGCGCCGGATGGCGCCCTTCACCAGCCGCAGGCGCCGGATGGCGCCTTCCACCAGCCGCACGCGCCGGATGGCGCCCTTCACCAGCCGCAGGCGCCGGATGGCGCCTTCCACCAGCCGCACGCGCCGGATGACGCCCTCCGCCAGCCGCAGGCGCCCGATGCCACCCGGCGTGTGCTCGTGCGCCGCGCCACGCGGCTGTGCGCCACCACCGCCCTCACCGCCGCCGCCCTCGTCGGCACGCTGCTCCTGTCCGCGCCATCAGCCCGGGCGCAGACGGTCAACACCTGGCTCGGCGGGGGCAACAATGCCAACTGGCTGACCTCCGGCAATTTCACGCAAACCCTCGCCAACGACCAGGCCCTGCATTTCGCCGGCGGCACCCAAACCACCAATTTCAACAACAGCGGCCTGTCCTACTACAGCCTCACCTTTGACGCCGGGGCCGCAACCTTCTTCATCCACGATGGTCTCGTGACACCGAACAGAATCAACCTGTCGAACGGCATCACCAACCTGTCCACCAGCCGCCAGTTTATCGCGCAAAACATCAGCCTGATTGCGTCACAGACCTTCCAGGCCAGTGCGGGCGATCTCGTCATTCAGGGCAACATCTTGGGCTCCGCCAGCCCCGCACCCAAGTCACTGACGATCGATGGCGCCTTCAATACGGAAATCAATGGTCTCTTCAACGGCACCGGCGACATTATTTCCCTGATCAAGATCGGCACGGGCACCCTCCTGCTCAATGGCGTGAACGACTATCAGGGCGCCACCACCATCAGCGCCGGCGTCGTCACCCTGCAGTCCTCCGACGGCCTCGGCAGCACGACAGCGGGCACCTCCGTCGCCTCCGGCGCGGCGCTGCAGCTTCAGAACGGCGTGGCCGTGGGCAGCGAGGCGCTCACCCTCAACGGCACCGGCATCGCCAATGGCGGCGCGCTGCGCAACATCGCCGGCACTGGCTCCACGCCGGTGAACGACAACAGTTGGGCCGGCGCCATCACGCTCGGCAGCGACACCCGCATCAACAGCGATGCCGGCACCCTGACCGTGTCCGGGGCTATCAGCGGCACCAATACCAACCTGACGGTGGGCGGCGCGGGCAACACCACCCTGTCCGGCGGCCTCACGCTCGGCACCGGCGGCCTCACCAAGGACGGCAGCGGCACGCTGACGCTGAGCGGCACCAACAGCTATAGCGGCACCACCACCATCTCCGCCGGCACGTTGCTGGGCGGCGCCATCAACGCTTTCTCCGCCACGTCCAGCGTGACCCTCGCCAACACCGCCGGTGCCCTGCTCGATCTTGGCGGCTGGAACCAGACGGTCGCCGGCGTCAGCGGCGGCGGTACCTCCGGTGGCAACATCGCGCTCGGTGGCGTGACCCTGACCATCGCGACGGATTCCTCTTCCTCTTTCACCTATGCGGGCCAGATCTCCGGGAGCGGGAACCTCGTCAAGTCGGGCGACGGCACACAGAGCCTCACCGGCGCCAGCACCTACACCGGCTTCACCTTCATCAGCGGCGGCGTGCTCAACATCCGGAACGCCACCGCGCTCGGCACCACGGCCGCCGGCGCCAGCGTCTCCTCCGGCGCGGCGCTGGAGATCCAGGGCGGCATCGCGGTGGGCGCGGAGACGCTGACCATCGTCGGCACCGGCGTCTCCAATGGCGGCGCCCTGCGCAACGTCTCCGGCACCAACAGCATGGCCGGTGCCATCACCCTCGGCGGGAGCACGCGCATCAACAGCGATGCCGGCACGCTCACCCTGTCGGGGGGCATCAGCGGCACCAACATCGGCCTGACGGTGGGCGGCGCGGGCAACACCACCCTGTCCGGCAGCATCGCACTCGGCTTCGGCGGACTGACCAAGGATGGCAGCGGCACGCTGATCCTTTCGGGCACAAGCACCTATCTCGGCGACACCCTCATCACGGCCGGCGTGGTCAACGTCCGCAATGCCGACGCATTGGGCGCCAATTACGGGGGCACGACCGTCTCGACTGGCGCCGCGCTGGAGATCCAGGGCGGCATAACGGTCGCTTCCGAACGCCTGCTACTGAACGGCACCGGCATCGCCAATGGCGGCGTCCTACGCAACGTTTCCGGCGACAACGGCTGGGGCGGAAACATCACGCTGGGCGGGACCACGCGCATCAACAGCGATGCCGGCACCCTGACCCTGTCGGGGACCATCAGCGGCACCAACACCGACCTGACCGTCGGCGGAGCCGGCAACACCACCATCTCCGGCGGCGTCAACACCGGCTTAGGCAGACTGACCAAGGACGGCAGCGGCACGCTGATCCTCTCGGGCGCCAGCACCTACAACGGCACCACCCTCATCACGGCCGGCGTGGTCAACATCAGGAACTCTACGGCCCTCGGCACCACGCAAGCCGGCACCACCCTCTCCTCCGGCGCGGCGCTGGAGATCCAGGACGGCATCGTAGTCGCGGGCGAGGCGCTGACGCTCAACGGCACCGGCATCGCCAATGGCGGCGCGCTGCGCAACGTTTCCGGCAGCACCGAGTGGGGCGGATCCATCACCCTCGCAAGCGCCAGCCGCATCAACAGCGATGCCGATTTCCTTTCCCTGACGGGGGCCATCACCGGCACCAACACCGACCTGACGGTGGGCGGCGCGGGCAACACCACCCTGTACGGCGGCCTCACGCTCGGCACCGGCGGCCTCACCAAGGACGGCAGCGGCACGCTGGTGCTGCTGGGCACCAACAGCTATAGCGGCACCACAACCATCTCCGCCGGCATGTTGCGGACGGCCGGCACCAACGCTTTCTCCGCCACGTCCAGCGTGACCCTCGCCAACACCGCCGGTGCCATGCTCGATCTTGGCGGCTGGAACCAGACGGTCGCCGGCATCAGCGGCGGTGGCACCACCGGCGGCAACATCGAGACGGGCGGCGCCCGCCTGACCATCGCGACGGATTCCTCTTCCTCTTTCACCTATGCGGGCCAGATCTCCGGGAGCGGGAACCTCGTCAAGTCGGGCGGCGGCACACAGACCCTCACCGGCGCCAGCACCTACACCGGCACCACCTCCGTCACGGCCGGCGTGCTCAACATCCAGAACGCCACCGCGCTCGGCACCACGGCCGCCGGCACCAGCGTCTCCTCCGGTGCGGCGCTGGAGATCCAGGGCGGCATCGCGGTGGGTGCCGAGTCGCTGACGCTGTCCGGCACAGGCGTCTCCGACGGCGGCGCGCTGCGCAACGTCTCCGGCAACAACAGCGCGTCGGGCGCCGTCTCGCTCGTCGCCGACGCCCGCATCAACAGCGATGCCGGCACCCTCACCCTGAGCGGCATCATATCGAGCACCGGCAGCCTCACCGTGGGCGGCGCGGGCAACGTCACCCTGTCCGGCCGGCTCAACAACAACGCGGGGACGCTCACCAAAGACGGCACCGGCACGCTGGTTCTCGCCGGTGCCACCGATTCCAGCGGCACCAACCTCTACAGCGGCGCCACGACGGTTTCGGCCGGCGTGCTGAACATCCGCAAGAACACCGCGCTCGGCAGCACGGCGGCGGGCACCACCGTCGCCTTCGGCGCGGCGCTGGAGCTTCAGGGCGACATCGCGGTGGGCGCCGAGGCGCTGACGCTGAACGGCACCGGCGTGTCCCTCCGCGGCGCGCTGCGCAACATCTCCGGCACCAACAGCTGGGCCGGCGACATCACGCTGGACAGCACCAGCCGCATCAACAGCGATGCCGGCACGCTCACCGTGTCCGGCGCCATCACCGGCACCAACATCGGCCTCACCGTGGGCGGCGCCGGTGCCGTCGTCCTGTCCGGCGATATCGCCACGGGGACGGGCACCCTCCTCAAGGACGGCGCCGGCCGGCTGACGCTCTCGGGCGACAACAGCTATACCGGCAACACCGAAATCTTCGGCGGCGCGCTCAACATCCAGAGCGCCACCGCGCTCGGCACCACGGCGAGCCGCACCTATGTGTCCGATGGCGCGGCACTGGAAATCCAGGGCGGCATCGCGGTGGGCGCCGAGGCGCTCACCCTCGCCGGCGCCGGCCTCGGCAACACCGGCGCCCTGCGCAATGTCTCCGGCGACAACAGCATGGCCGGAGACATCAGGCTCGTGAGCAATACGTTCATCGGCAGCACGGCCGGCACGCTCACCTTGTCCAGCGCCATCACCGGCATCGACACCGCCCTCAGCCTGACGGGTGCCGGCAATGTCGTGCTCTCCGGCGACATCGCCATCGGCGACGCCGCGCTCAACAAGTCCGGCACCGGGACGGCGACGTTGTCCGGCGCCAACAGCTATTCCGGCACCACCTCCGTCACGGCTGGCGTGCTCAACATCCAGAGCGCCAGCGCGCTCGGCGATACGGCGGCGGGCACCGTCGTCTCCGATGGTGCGGCGCTCGAAATTCAGGGCGGCATCGCGGTGGGCGCGGAAGCGCTGACCCTGAGCGGCACCGGCGTCTCCAATGGCGGCGCCCTGCGCAACATCTCCGGCGCCAACTCCTATGCGGGCGCCATCTCGCTGGCGGCCGACACCCGCATCGCCAGCGATGCCGGTACGCTCACTCTGTCCGGCGGCATCACCGGCGCCAGCATGGCGACGCCGGCCGCGCTCACCGTGGGCGGCGCGGGCAACACCACCATTTCGGGCGTGATCGGCGCCAATCTGACGGGCCTGACCAAGAACGGCACCGGCACGCTGACGCTCAGCGCCGCCAACACCTATACCGGCCCCACCACCATCAGCGCCGGCACGCTGGCCTTGTCCGGCTTCGGCAGCATCGCCAGCTCCTCCGCCGTGCAGGTGAACGGCACGCTGGACGTTTCCAACATCGTCGCCTTTACGACCATCAACAACGTGTCCGGCCTCGGCACGCTGGCGATCGGCAGCCGCACGCTGGTTCTCAACCAGAGCACCGACAGCATCTTCGCCGGCGGCCTCACCGGCGGCGGCACGCTGGCGAAGGATGGCGGGGGCACGCTACAGATGGTGGGCGACGCCAGCGCCTTCACCGGCACGCTCAGCGTCCAGGCCGGCACCCTCGATGTGAACAATGCATCCGGCACCGCCACGGGCCGGCTGGGCGGCAACGTGACGGTGTTCTCCGGCGCGACCCTGCAGGGCGTCGGCGGCACCATCGGCGGTGTCGTGACCCTGACCTCCGGCGGCACGCTGCGGCGCGACGCCACCGCCCCCGGCACCGGCGGCCTCACCATGGGCGCGCTGGCGATGAACGCGGGCGCGCTTCTGGACGTGAGCCTCGCCACCCCGGCCACCAGCCCGTCCGCCTTCACCGTCACCGGCAATGCCAGCCTGAACGGCACGCTCAACATCACCGACCTGCCCGGCTATGGCATCGGCGTGTACCGCATCCTGTCCGTCGGCGGCACGATCACCGACTACGGTCTGACGCTGGGCACGCCGCAGTTCGGCAACCTCGTGAACACCCTCGACGTGGGCGCGCACGCGCTGGACGTGCAGGTGACGTCGGTGGACACCAGCCTGCAATACTGGAGCGCCGACGGCACCACGCGCGGCGGTTCGGGCAACTGGACCTCCACCAACAGCTGGCTCAACGCCGCCGGCGGCGCCTCGCCCTGGGGCAGCGACACGGGCGTGTTCGACGGCACCGCCGGCACCGTCACGGTGGTCGGCGCGCAGACCTTCGGCACGCTGGAATTCCTCTCCTCCGGCACCGTGGTTCAGGCCGGCGCGGGCGGCAGCCTCGATCTCGGCACCGGCGGGCGGCTGTGGGCGGAGGGCGGGACCGTCACCGCCACCGTCTCCGCCCCCATCACCGGCACCGGCGCGCTGACCAAGATCGGCACCGGCACAATCATCCTCACCGGCACCAACACCTATGCCGGCGGCACGGTGCTGGAGGCGGGCACGCTGCAGGTGTCCTCCGACGCCAATCTCGGCGCGGCCTCCGGTGCGCTCACCTTCACCAACGGCAGGCTGGCGACCACGACCTCCTTCACCAGCGCCCGCGACGTTGTGCTCACGGGCACCGGCACCCTCTCGCCCGATGCCGGCACCACTTTGACCCTGAGCGGCACGCTCTCCGGCACGGGCGGGCTCAGGCTCGACTCCGGCACGCTCGTGCTGACCGGCACCAACACCTATCAGGGCGGCACCATTCTGGCGGGCGGCCGGCTGGAAGTTTCCGCCGACGCCAATCTGGGCGCCGCGAGCGGCAGCCTGTACTTATCGAGCGGCACGCTGGCGGTGACGGGCAGTTTCGCCACTGCCCGCAGCGTTGCTCCCGGCGGAACGGTCGAAGTGGCAGACGGCAGCGTGCTCGACCTGTCCGGCGCCCTCGGCGGCTACGGGGGGCTCACCAAGACGGGCACCGGCAAGCTGATCCTTTCGGGCGCCAGCACCGCCTATTTCGGCGGCATCGCCGTGAACAGCGGCGCGCTCGAGGTCCGCAACTCCGCGGCGCTGGGCAGCAGCGCGACGGGCGGCACCTTCATCGCCTCCGGTGCGGCGCTGGAATTGTCCGGCGACATCAATTTGGGCGCCGAGCTGTTCTTCGTCTCCGGCAGCGGCATCGCCAATGGCGGCGCGCTGCGCAACCTCTCCGGCACCAACAGCATCGGCGGCACCATCGGGCTCAGCGGCGCCACCCGCATCGCCAGCGATGCCGGCACGCTGAATCTGGGCGGCCCCATCGGCGGCCCCGACATCGCCCTGACGGTCGGCGGCGCCGGCAACACCAGTATCTCGGGCATCGTCTCCATCGGCACCGGCACGCTCACCAAGGAGGGCACCGGCACGCTGACGCTGGCCGGCGCCAACACCTACACCGGCCAGACCATCGTCACCGCCGGCACGCTGGCGCTCTCCGGCTCCGGCAGCATCGCGGCTTCCGGTGGCGTGGTGGTGAATGGCGTGCTGGACATCTCGGCCAGTACGGGGGCCGCGCCGGGCATTGTGGTGGCGACCGTCACTCCGACGGGAAGCGGAACGTCCACAGGCGCCGGCGGCATAATTAGGTCGGGCAACCCCCCGGTTGAACTCACAATCGATAGTGGCGCGATTATCATCGGCGGGACCGGCGGAACATTTATCAACGGCGTCTGGACGCCCCTGACGCCGCAAGGCAGCCTCGTGCTGTCCCCCGATGCACCCGGCGCCAGCGGGACGTACCGTGTCGCCTTCACGGACAGCACCCCCGCCGACAGCAGCTTCGCCGGCATCAGCGCCATCGACCCGGCCTCCATCACCGCCTCGGCGACCGTGCCCTATACGGCGGGCGCCAGCAGCTATGTCAGCGCCAGCGGCGGAACCGGCGCCACCATCCTCAACCTGTCCGGCGCCGGCAGCGTGGTGCTGGGCAGCAAAACGCTGACGATCTCCAATGCCTCGGGCAGCTTCTCGGGCGAGATCAGCGGCACCGGCGGCCTCGCCATCACCGGCGGCACGCAGACGCTCACCGGCGCCAATACCTATACGGGCGCCACCCTCATCGGCCCCGGCACGCTGGCCCTGGTGGGAAGCGGCAGCATCGCGGCCTCCAGCGGCGTGGTCGCCAACGGCACGCTCGACATTTCCGGCACCACGGCAGGGGCGTCCATCACCGGCCTCACCGGCACCGGCACGGTTGCGCTGGGCGGGCAGACGCTCACCCTCACCAACGCCGCCTCGCTGGCCTTCACCGGCATTCCCGCCGTCTTCTCCGGCGCCCTCACCGGCACCGGCGGCCTGGTGCTGACGGGTGGCAGCCAGTTGCTGGCTGGCGCCAGCAGCTATTCCGGCGGCACCACGCTGAACGGCGGCGTGCTCACGCTCGCCGGCAACACGGCGGCGGGCACCGGCACCATCACGCTCAACACCGGCAGCACGCTCGGCCTCATCGACGGCCTCAGCGTCGCCAATGCCCTCGTCCTCAACGGCGCCGCCACCTTCAATCTGGACAGCGGCGCAGCCACCCTGTCCGGCCCGCTGTCAGGCACGGGCAGCTCCAGCGTCACCGGCGCGGGCATCATCAGCATGACCGGCAACGCCTCCGCCTTCACCGGCACCACCAGCGTCACCGGCACCCTGTCGGTGAACGGCACGCTGGGCGGCACGTTGAATGTGGGCAACGGCGGCACGCTGAAGGGCAACGGCACGGTGGGTCCGGTCACGCTCGCCAATGGCGGCAGCATCGCGCCGGGCAATTCCATCGGTACGCTCACGGTGGCGGGGCCGCTGGTCTTCTCCTCGGGCTCCATCTACGAGGTGGAGATCGATCCCACCGGCCTGTCGGATCGTATCGTCGTCAACGGCGCGGCCACCCTCAACGGGGCCGGCGTTGCCGTCACCAAGGCGGCGGGCACCTATCTGCCGGGCACCCAGTACACCATCCTGCTGGCCTCCGGCGGGGTGAGCGGCACCTTCGGCAGCCTGACGCAGGACATGCCCTTCATCAATCTGGCGCTGTCCTACACCTCCGGCAGCGTGCTGCTGGATGTGCTGCGCAACGACGTGCCCTTCGTCGCCGCCGCCGCCACGGGCAACCAGCTGGGCGTCGCCTTCGCGGCGGAACAGCTGGGCGCGGGCAATGCGGTCTATGATGCGCTGGTCTCGCAGGCGAGCTTCGCCGAGACCCGGCAGGCGCTGAATGCGCTGAATGGCGAGGTTTATCCCTCCGCCATGTCCGTCCTTCAGAACGAGAGCCTGATCCTGCGCCGGGCGCTGCTCGACCGCGCGCGGGCGCCCGTCACCGGTCCGAACGCGGCGCCGCTGGCCTATGCCAGCAAGGCTGCCGGCACCGATGTGCTGGCGGTTCCTGGCACGCCCAACGCATTCTGGGCGCAGGGCTTCGGCACCTGGGGCCGGATCAATGGCGACGGCAATGCCGCCACCATCTCGGGCGACACGGCCGGTGCCATCGTCGGCTATGACCGCACCTTCGCGGGCGCTGGCGCCGACTGGCGGCTGGGCTTCGCGGCGGGCTATTCGTCCTCGCGCTACAGCGTGGACGCGCGCTCCTCGTCCTTCTCCAGCGACAATACCCATGTGGCGGTCTATGGCGGGGCCGATTTCGGCGCCCTCGCCGCCCGCTTCGGCGGCGCCTACAGCTGGGCGGACATGGACACCAGCCGCACCGTCGCCTTCCCCGGCTTCGGCGGCCGGCTGAGCGGCGACACCACGGCGCGCACGGGCCAGGTGTTCGGCGAACTGGGCTATCGCCTCGATTTCGCCGGCACGGCCCTGCCCGGCTTCGCTCTGGAGCCGTTCGCGGGCCTCGCCTATGTGAATGTGGACATGGACGGCTTCACCGAGCAGGGCGGCGCCGCGGCGCTGACCGGCTTCGGGGCCGGCCAGGGCGTCACCTATTCCACGCTCGGCGCGCGGGTGTCGGTGCCCTTCAGCCTCGGCGGTTTCACCGGCGCAAGCACCGCCTTCCGGGGCACGCTGGCCTGGCAGCATGCCTTCGGCGACATCACACCCGAAGCGACGTTCGGCTTCGCCAGCGGGCCGGTGCCCTTCACCGTGGCGGGCACGCCCATCGGCACCGATGCGGCGCTCGTGGAAGCGGGGCTGGACATCGCCTTCAGCCCGACCACCACCTTCTCGCTGTTCTACGCCGGCCAGCTTTCCGGGCAGGACACCAACAACATGGTGCAGGGCAGCCTGACCGTGAACTTCTAGAGCAGGTTCGGCTTCGATCGCATCGCAATCAAAGCCGTAGAACACTTTCCGCCAAAGCCTTGGAGCCGGATCGGCGGGCCAGATTTCATCCATCTGGCCCGCCGATCCGTGTCCGGCTGCTCAATAGAGACCGGTTGCCGCCGAGGTTGCGCGGCAATCGAAAGCCGGGCGGACGCCGACCCGGTGGCTTGGCCAAAATCCCGCCGCAGACAGGCGCACGCTTCTGCGCGAACGGCTCCAGAGCCTGATCCGATCCGCCTTCAGAGCCGATCGATCTCCCCTCCCTGACAGTCCGGCCACAAACGCCATCCCTCGCTCGTCATGAAGCCCGACGGTTCCGGCGATGGCGACGGGCCGGATCGGCTCCGCCCTGCCGCGCGCGCTCTGCATCAGCCAGCGACGGAAGACATCAGCCGGACCGAGGCCGGGTTCGCGCTGCGCCGGCCGGATGAACCCTCCCGGCGGTGTCCCTCACCCGTCCGATGACACGGACAGGGCTACGGCAGTTGCAGTGCACACCGGACGGACGGCGCCCCACCTCCGAAAAGGCCCCTTGACCACCCACAAATGCCAAGCAACATGGAGTCATGTCGGGATTCGAATTCAATAAAAACGCGACGAAATCAGAATCCATCACGAATTATAGCTTGCAATTTCAAAGTCGATTACACGCACACTGCACATAGAATCAAAAATAAAGACCACACTTACTTAGTGTAAGGCAACCGCATTGGAGGTGGATCCCCAATCCGGGGCACCGAAAGTACAGGTCAGCGAAGACATCGGCGAAACCTTCCCAAGGGGAAGACAGGATATTCCCGCTGCTTCACCCCTCCCGGCTTACGCCCTGTTCGCCTCAGTCTTCAGGACGGGCGCGGGGCAATAGCCTGAGCATTCCGCCTTTGGAACCATGAAAGCGCTGGTTGGCCGCCTTCTGCCAGACCGGTGACATTACAAGAACAACAGACGTGCCATTCCCGAAATCTTCGGCCCGCATTTTCGGCCGCGTGACGCCTGCGAAACCGTAAGCGACCGGGCTCAGCCCGACCGCGACATCCGTCACCTGCCGGCGCGCATGCCCACCATGCGGCGCGCCCGACGCTCCTCTGCGGCCAGATCATGCTCGTCACCTCCCATCGGCCCGCGCCCGCCGTGCCGGCGCTGCATCCGCTGCTCGCCCAGGGCTGGCAGCACCATCAGCACGGCGCGTGGGAAGCCGCCGCCGGCTGCTACCGGAAATTCCTGCGCCAGACGCCGGATCATGCCGACGCCCAGCACCTGCTCGCCATGGTGCGGGAGCGGCAGGGCAAGGCGGACGAAGCGCTGCGGCTCTATGAAGGCGCCGCCCGGCGCAAGCCGGACGATGCCAAGATCTGGTTCAACATGGCTCTGCTGCTCGGCGCGCAGGAGCGCACCGCAGCGGCGGCCCAGGCCATGGAGCGGGCGGCATTCATGCCCGGCGCCCCCGCCGACGCGCTGCCCATGCTGTTCCTCTATCGCAGGCAGCTCACCGACTGGCGCGACTTCACCGCCCTCACCGACCGTCTGTCCGCCACCCGCGATCCGCAGCGCCCCGCCGCGCCGCCCTTCTTCACCTTCTGGCTCGATGATCCCGCGCTCCAGCGCATCGCCGCCACGCGCGCCGCCGCCCGCTTCCCCGCCGCGCCGCGCCGGCCGTCGCCCCGCAGCACCGGGGGGAGACGCATCCGCATCGGCTATCTCGGCGCGGACTTCCGGGCCCATCCCACCGCCCGGCTGCTGGCCGGTGTGCTGGAATGCCATGACCGCGCGCGGTTCGAGACCTTCATCCTCTCCACCGGCGCCGACGACGCCTCGCCGGAACGACGGCGCATAATGGCGGCGGGGGAGCATGTCCTCGATCTCGCCGCCGCCCGGCCGGCCGAAGCCCTGCCCCGCATCGCCGCCCTCGATCTCGACATCCTCGTCGATCTCATGGGCCACACCACCGGCGCGCGCGGGGACATCCTCGCCGCCCGCCCCGCCCCCATCCAGGTGGCCATGCTGGGCTTTCCCGGCACCTCCGGTGCGGCCCATCTGGACTATCTGATCGCCGATGCCACGGTGGCGCCGCCGGAGCTTGCCCCGCACATCAGCGAGCAACTGGTGCATCTGCCCGACTGCTATCAGGCCAATGACGCCCTCGCCGACGCCCCGCCCGCCGGGGACGCGCCCGCCCCTCCTCTCCGGCAGGAGGCGGGATTGCCGGCGCAGGGCATCGTCTTCTGCTCCTTCAACGGCGTGGAGAAGCTGGACCCGGACCAGTTCGACCTCTGGGCCAGCGTGCTCGCCCGTGTGCCGGACAGCGTGCTGTGGCTGATGGCCCCTGCGGATGCGCAACCCAATCTGCGCGGGGAGGCGGCCGCGCGCGGCCTGGATCCGGCTCGCCTCGTGTTCGCGGAGCGGGTGCCGCATGCCCGGCACAGGGCCCGGCTGGCGCTGGCGGACATCGCCCTCGATACCTTCCCCTGCACCGGCCACACCACCACCAGCGACATGATCCGTGCCGGCGTGCCCGTCATCACCCGCCCGGGGCGCGCCTTTGCCTCCCGCGTGGCGGCGAGCCTGCTGCACTGCTGCGGCCTCGATGATCTGGTGACGGCGGATGCCGGCGCTTACGCGTCGCTGGCTGTGCACCTTGCCACCGATCACGCGACGCGGGCGGATGTCGCCCGGCGGGTGGCGCTGGGCCGGAACGCCTCGCCTCTATTCCGGCCGCAACTCTATGCGCGGCATCTGGAGAGCGCCTTCACCACCATGCTGGCCCGCCACGCGGCAGGACTGGCGCCGCAGGCATTCGCCGTGGCGCGGCTGGCGGAGGCGTGAACAGCCGCGTCAGTTCGCCTTCGCCGCGTCCGGCACCACCACCACGACCCGCCGGTTGCGGCTGCGCCCATCGGGATTGTCGCGCCCATCGGGCAGTGCATTGGGGGCGACGGGATCACGTTTGCCGAGGCCCTGCACATCGAACGGCACATGCGCCAGCTTGCCTTGCGTGGCCAGCCATTGCGCCACGCTGGTGGCGCGGTCCTTCGACAGGCGGTCGTTGTAGGCGTCGCTGCCCTTGCCATCGCTATAGCCCGCCACGATGACGGGGCCGGATTTCCAGCGATCACGGATCAGTTGGGCGATGGGCTCCAGCGCCGCCTGCGCATCGGGGCGCAAGGTGGACTTGTCGTAGTCGAAAAGCAGGTCGGCGGGGAGTTGGGCGACCGTCGCCGTCGGCGTTTTCACCACCTTGGTGTCAAGCTGCTGCACGGCGAAGGAGGATGCCGCGAGCAGCAGAATGACGGACACCGCAAGCGGGATATAAAGCAGGAACAGCAGCAGTTGCGCCGCCACCAGCGAGCCTCTGGTCCAGATCCATTCCGGCACGGCCCGATCGCACCCGCAGAAATAGTTGCGGGCATCGGAAGGCCTGTCCTCGTCCGAGAAGGTGCGCTCCAGTGGAAGCGGCGGCGGCCCCTTGTCGTTGATCAGCACCCGCCATGCATCCCGCTGAAGACGCAGGCCCCGCACATAGGTCTTCGCCTCGCCGGGGCACTGTAAGGTCAGCAACTGATAGGCCACCACATAAACGATGGCGGACACCAGCAGGATGGCCGCCGTCCAGATGGCCACCTGAAGAAAGCTGAGCGTCGTGTCCCCGCCCCGACTGGCCGCATAGAGGATCACCACCCCGACCAGCGCCAGAAGGCCTGCGATGCGCGGGGCGAAATCCTGCAGGCCGTGTCCGGGCGGCGCCCACAGCCGGCGGCCGGCGCCGATCAGCAGAAGCGCGAGCACGGCCGCCAGAATCTGGCCCGCGACCGTGACCATGCCGGCAAAAGGCCCGAACCATTCGAGAGCGTGACCGCGCAGCGTGTCGGCCAGAGGCAGGAGTTCGCCCATGACGCCATCGAGGATCAAAACGCCCTCAGCGTAGCATTGGTGTGGCTGGCGTCGGCCTGATAGAGGCCGCCGTCCGGCGTCACGTGACCGCCGATCCAGCCCTGAAAACGATAATGGTTGACGGGGATGTGCGCACTCACCGGACGGGTCAGGCAGCCCCCGAAGACGACGGGTGAATAGAGAAAACGCGGCCAGTATTCGAGCTGGTATCCGTGGCTGGCACAATCGACCGTGAAGTTGATCGTCGCCACGCCGCTCTGGCTAACGCTCTTGCGGGCCGACCAGAAGCTCACGGTGAACAGGCTGAAGAAGTTGCGCGCAACCGTGCGATGCGGCTGCATCTCCACGAACCCGACCGCGCGCGCCGCCTCCTGCCATTGTTCGGCGCCCACATGCTCCTCGCCGCCGATCGCGCGTCCGCCCGCCGGCCGGCGCGCGTCCGACTGCGCGACGGCCATGATGCTCTCAAGGGCACGACGGTTGCCCGCATCGATCGGCACCAGATCGCCCGGCACGCCTCTGTCCGGCCCCACGCGCAGCTCGGGCAGGCCGTCCAGACGCCGGAAATCGTCCCGGTGGAGCACTTGCAGAAAGCGCATGACATAAGGGGCAAGGAGGATGCCGATTTCGTAATCGGCGGCGGTATCGCGCCTCAGCTCCTCATCCCGCTCGGTGATTGCCGTGGCAATCGCCTCCACCACCCGCCGCCCGCTCGGCTGGTGGGCGAACTCCGTGCTGCGCTCCGCCGCATCGGCAATGAGATCGCCGATCTGCTCGCCGATCGCATAAGCGCTCTCGATCAGCCGATCATCCAGCAACCGTATCTCCGGATCAGGCGGCTCACGATATGGTGGCATGCGCTCCTCCCGCCATCAGCATGGCGCAGATGCGCGAGGGTGAGGCTTATTCGTTCGGACAAGGGTCCTTGCCCAAAAGCGCCATTGCATAGCTCGCCTTGCGGCAGATCCAGCGCGCAAGCTTGCCGTCGCATGATGCTGCGCGGGAGCGGGACGCCTCAGGCCGGCAGGCCCTCCGGCACCCGGCGCCGGCTGAGGGCGGCACCCAGCTTCTGGCCCGGAAGCTCCACCAGATAATAGCCCAGCGCCGACAGCAGCAGCGTCAGGACCAGCGCGACGGGGATGAAGCCGCCGCCCATGCGCTCGGCAAGGCCGATGGCGAGCGGATGCAGCAGATAGGTGGAGAAGCTGATGCTCCCCAGCCACGCCAGCGTCCGGCTGCTGAAGAGGCGCGAACCGCGCACCGCCGGCACCAGTATCACCGCTGCGAACAGCAGCGGCGCGACGAGCCATGGCACGAGCGCCTGATTGAGCGTGATGTTCGGATGCCGGAAATGGCCGAACGCCACCCCATTGCACAGCGCCATCACCAGCAGAAACACGGCGACATCCAGCAGCAGGCGCGCCTGCGGGATGCCGCCCGCCGCGCCATGATAGAGCCGGCAACCCAGCATGGCGGCATAGATCATGCCCAGCCGGCCGAACGGCAGCCGGACGCCGCTCGCCACCGACAGCAGCGCCAGCACCAGCAGGGCCAGCGGCACCGCGATCGCCAGCCGCCTGTGAAACCCCTCACCCCAGATCATGAGCGACAGGGCGAACAGCGCGTACCAGCCGACTTCCAGGCTCAGGGTCCAGGTGACGCCCCAGAGCGGCTTCGCCCCGGTGTAGTCCTGCACGAGGAACAGGTTCGCCAGCCAGTCGAAGAGGCTTGCCGCGCGCACATAGGCGAAGGCCGGCACCGCGCCGCTGAAGCCGGCAAGCGCCAGCAGCGCGAAGGTGACGAGTACCAGCGGATAGATGCGGAACAGGCGCCTGATGGCGAAGCGGCTCAGCTCGAAGCGCCCGCGGGCGGCCATGGGAATGACATAGCCGCTGACGAGGAAGAACAGCACCACGCCGAACACGCCCGGCGACAGCAGGCCCACCAGCGCGGCGCCACCGGGGCTGCTCACCTCGGCCACATGCTGGAACACCACGGCGGCGGCGGCGATGAAGCGCAGCGCATCGAGACAGGTCACGCGCCGCGCCGGGTCCGGAGGGGAAAGAGACGGGGCGGCCGGAAAATGCTGCTTGGCAATCATGCTTGACTTCAACTCCGCACCGAAATGAACGGTGCAGAGTGGAACCGGCGGATCTGCTCAACAACGACCCCATTCGGGCCGGAGCCCTGCCCTTTGCGCCGTGAGAGGCGGCATGAGGCCGCCGAAAGGCTTAGGGAGCCCCCTCGCTTCGTATTCGCCATGGCCGGGTCACGCCGGCCATGGCGGGGTTTCAGGGCATCGATACCGGGCTGGAATGCGGATCAGCCCTAAAAACCTCAGAATTTGCCGCCGCGATTATAGCTGTCCACGAGGTCGTTATAATCGCGGGTCAGGCGCGGCGGGGAGCCTTCCACCATCCAGCCGCCGGAGCCGGACAGCAGCATCTTGTCGCCGTGGCTGTAAGGCACCTTGTCGCGGATGCGGCGCATCAGCTGCTTGGACGTGACCAGATAGGCCTTGGCGCTGCGCATGAAGCTGGAGCCAAGGAGCGGTTCCGCCGCCTTCACATTGGCCTCATAGAAATCCAGCGCCGGCGTGATCTTCGCAAGATCGGGCGGGTTGGCGCTTTCGAGACGGACGAGGCGCTTGGCGCTCAGCATCACCGCCTCCAGATAATAGCGCTCCTTGCGCCCCTCGGCCTTCTCGATCTCGGCCAGTCGATCCTCGGCCCGCTTGTCCTGGATCTCCTCGACCGTGGCGCGCAGGGTCTTGTCGGCGGCGGCGAAGGCGTCCCAGGCGGCGACGAGGCGCGGATGCATGGCCTTGCCCTTGGCCATCTTGTCGTCCTTGTAATTCTCCTGCTCGTAATAATCGTCCGCTTCCTTCAGCAGCGGGGCCAGCGCGACCACCGCCTGCACATAAGCGGTGGCGGCCGTCTCCAGCGCCGGCTCGTGCGGCTCCAGCGCATTCACCTTCTCCACGCTCTGCTGGCAGTCGGTGGTGTCATAGATGGTGTAGGTGCCGTAGACGATCCGCTCCTTGCCGGTGGGGCCGTTCTTGCCCACCCAGCTGAAATAGCGCTCGCGCGCATCGAAGGAACGCCCCGACAGCCGGTTGATGCAGCCGATATAGGCGTTCATCTTCTGGGTCAGCGCGTTCTGGGTCGGCACGGAGGATTGGGCGCGGACCGGGCTGCTGGCCATGGGGGCGAGAAGCCCCAGTGCACCGAGAGCGAGAACGAAGCTCCGTACGGATCTCATGACGACCTTCCTGTTGTTTTGACGATCTTGGCCCGGCACTTCCCCCAAAGGCCGGCAATGGTTTCCCCCCGGAAACGGATGGCTTGATCAATAGTTGCGGCGTTTTTCACCCAAAGGCTGGCGGCAGCATTTTTACCCAAAGGCTGGTGGCAGCATCTTTACCCAAAGGCTGGCGGCGCCTGCACCTCGATCGGCTTGCCGTGCGGCGTGGCCTTCGCCGCCGCGTCCCACGCCTCCCGCCAGTCGTTGAGCGCCTGCGCGGTGGTCACGTCGCGGGCCACCACGAGGCGTTCCAGCGCCGCGAGCCAGGCGGCATAGTCCGCCGCGCCCGAGCCCTTGGCCGCCTCTTCCGCCAGCGTGCGGGTCCACTCGGGCCAGTCGAACAGGCCCTTGCGATGGAGCGCCACCACCAGCCCGAACGCCTGCGCCTCCCACGGCGCGGCGAACACGGGCTCCAGCGCCTCGGGGCTCACGGTTTCAGGCGACGGGTTCAAGATAGCTCTCCCACGCTTCCACGCTGACGCGCGTGCCCGGCTCGGCATCCGCGCCCCACAATTCCTCGCCCGTGAAGCAGACGCTGAACAGCCATTGCGGGTTCTCGCCCAGCCCCTGCGCATGGCTGTCCGGAAACACATGGACGCCGTGCACGGTCTCGATCACGCCCGTCTTGCCCCGCGCATAGCGCGGCAGGCGGGTGTGATGGACCGGGTTCATGATGCGGGTGCGCACCGTGTCGCCCACCCTGAAGGGTGCCGGATGGGGCTCCGGCCGGCTGGCCGGCC
The DNA here is from genome assembly GCF_014635325.1 of Azorhizobium oxalatiphilum. GTDB lineage: Bacteria > Pseudomonadota > Alphaproteobacteria > Rhizobiales > Xanthobacteraceae > Azorhizobium > Azorhizobium oxalatiphilum. Next base: position 480,463 of record NZ_BMCT01000002.1, read on the forward strand.
AGCCTTTCGCCAGCGCGCCCGCCACCTCTTCCGGCCGCAGGATGCGCTTCACCGGCACCGGCGGCGTCTCGATGACGCCGGTCGCCACCTCGCGTTCTGTGGCGAGGCCGGCATTGACCATGGTGGTGGCGAGCGCCTTCAGCCAGATGCCGTAATAAGGCGAGGTCAGATATTCGCCCGGCGGCAGGCTCTCGCGGGCGGCGCGGGCGTGATCCAGCGACCACATGCCGGTGGTGCCGGCGGCGAGCGTCAGGCCCATGGCCTTGCGCTCCCACGGGGCGTGGAAGAAGGGCTCGTTCTCCTCGCGCACGATGGGGCCGAAGCCCATCATGCCGCCCATGTCCTGCGCGCCGTTCATGACAGGCTCTCCGGCAGGGAGACGAGTCCCGTGCCCACCATGGAATCGCGGCTGACGATGGCGGCGAGCGCCTCCTCGTCCCAGCCTTCGGTGCCGGTGGGGCGGCGGGGGATGACCATGTAGCGGGTCTCGGCGGTGGAATCCCACACCCGCACGGTCGTCTCGGGGGGCAGGCTCACGCCGAATTCGGACAGCACCTCACGCGGGCGGATCACCACCCGCGAGCGATAGGCCGCGCTCTTGTACCAGGCCGGCGGCAGGCCGAGCACCACCCACGGGTAGCAGGAGCACAGCGTGCAGACGATGACGTTATGCACCTCCGCCGTATTCTCGACCGCCACCATGTGCTCGCCACCGCGCCCGCCGAACCCCAGCGTGGCGATGGCGGTGGTGGCGTCGCGCAGCAGGAGGGCCTTGAATTCCGGATCGGTCCAGGCTTTGGCCACCACCTGCGCGCCGTTGCGCGGGCCGACCTTGGTCTCGTAGGTCTGGATGATCTCCTCGACCGTGCCGGGATCCACATAACCCTTGCCGACGAGGATGGATTCCAGCGCCCGCACCCTCAGCTCATAATCGGAGAGTTCGCTGCCGTGGTCATGGTCGTGGTGGGCGTGATCGTGGTGGGCGTGATCGTGGTGATGGTGGGCGTGCGCATCGTCGTGGGACTGATCGTGCCCGTCCCCGTCGTGATCGGCATCATGCATGGTCGTCTGTCCGTCTCGAACCGTCTGTCCGCGCGCCGGGGCAGCGGCGCAGGGAACGACTCCGGCGCGAAGTTTGGTCGCAACGCCGCCCCGCGTCACCCCTCCCGTGCAGCCGCATGGGGAAAACGCCGGCCCTACGGCAAGGGAGTACGGCATGATGCGCTCCTATCGACAGCGCCCGCCCCGCCCTCTATGCAACGCGGCCTGACCCGGCACATGTGCCCCGAACACGCCGGTCCTCCGGTACAGACGCTTTCAAGGCCCTTCCCATGCGTATTCTTCTGGTCAATCCCAACACCTCGGCCGACATGACCGAGCGCATGGTGGCGACCGCCTCCGCCGTCCTTGATCCCGGCGTGGAACTGGTGGGCATCACCGCCACCCGCGGCATGCCCTATATCGCCAGCCGCGCCGAAGCGGCGGTGGCCGGCAGCCTGACGCTGGAGATGATCGCCGAGAACCAGCAGGGAGCGGATGCCATCGTCATCGCCGCCTATGGCGATCCCGGCCTCATCGCCGCCCGCGAGCTGTTCGACGTGCCCGTCACCGGCATGGCCGAAGCCGCCATGCTCACCGCCTGCATGCTGGGCCAGACCTTCTCCGTGGTGACATTCTCGCGCACGCTCACCGCCTGGTATGAGGATGCGGTGCGGCTGGCCGGGCTCGATGCCCGCTGCGCCGGCATTCGCGTGCCGGATGCCAGCTTCCAGTCGGTCGCCACCGTCCAGCACGAGCTGGAAGGCGAGCTGGTGAAGCTGATCGACGAGGTGGTGGCCCGCGACAAGGCGGATGTGGTGATCCTCGGCGGCGCGCCGCTCACCGGCCTTGCCGAGCGCATCGCCGACCGCGTGCCGGTGCCGCTGGTGGACCCGGTGAGCGCGGCCGTCGGGCAGGCGCAATTGCTCGCCCGCCTGAAGGTGCGCCCGGCCCGCGCCGGCCGCTTCGCCCGCCCCGGCGCCAAGCCGGCGGTCGGCCTCTCGCCGGCGCTCGGGGCATGGATCGAGCATCGCGACTGAGGGCACTCAGGGGGCGGCGGGGTCCGCTGCCGCCTTCTCCTTGTCCTCGCGCTCGATGAGGGCGCCCGCCCAGGCGTTGATCTGGAGGGCGACGTCCCGGCCCGGTTGCGGCAGCGCGGCGTGGGGGATGGCCAGCACCTCGCCGTGGAACACCAGCACCAGATGCTCCGGCTGGTCCACAGCCAACAGATAGCGCCGCCAGCCGAGGAAGACATCGTCGGTGCGGGTGCGGCAGCGCATGCCCTCGGGGCCGATGGTCACATGGCGCGGGCCGGCATAGGTCTGCTCGAACCACAAAAGGCTGGCGAAGCAACTGTCCTGATAGGCGCGGTTGAGGCCGTTGCCCGTGAAGCGGAGCACCAGCCAGATATCGAGCATCGCCAGCGGCAGGGGCAGGAACACCCAGAGCCCATCCGCGCTGCCGCCGATCACCGGCAGCGCCCAGATGCCGAGCGCATAGACGCACGCGCCCGAGAGCGCCGCATGGCCGGCATTATCGAAAATGGCCTTGCGCCAGTAGCGCCGCCACTTCCCTTCACCCAGCAGCCACTGCTCGTTCTCATAGGCCTGATGCTGCCGGCCGAGCTGGAAGTCGTCCTTCTGGGTGGCGTCGAAGTCGTAAGCGAAGGCGATGGGTGGGGCGTCGGGCGAGGCGGGGGTGGCGGAGACGTCCGTCTCGGTCTGTCCCGGTTCGGTCTGTCCCGGTTCGGGCTTTGCCGGTGGTTCGCTGCTCATCTGGCCTCGCTGGCTGCGCCGGTGCCGCGCCGGAACCGACTGCATGGAGCACGGCTTAGACCACGCTCCAGCTGACCCAATGCCGAACCGGCGTGCTTGTTCCCCGGCGCGGCCGGCCCCCGCCCGACAAAAAACGCCATGCCCGGCAGACCCGGACATGGCGCTTCATCAAGCTTTCCTGGATGTCCCGCAGGATCAGAAGGCGGCTGCCTGGCTGTCCTTGCGGCTGTCGCAGCCGGCCACGTAGCAGCCGTTGTCACCGCGCGCGATGAGCTGGGCCGAGCCGAAGGCGAACACCGCTTCCGGCGGATCCACCACGATCTCGTGGCCGAGCGCCTTCAGCCCTTCCAGCACTGCCGGGCCGGCGCTGGCCTCCACCGCCACCTTGCGGCCGGCCACCACGCGCCAGCGCGGGGCATCCGCCGCCGCCTGCGGGTTCTGCCTGTGGCGCAGCATGCGCAGCGCCATCTGGGTGTGCCCCTGCGCCTGCATCGGCCCGCCCATGACGCCGAACGACAGCAGCGGCTGGCCGGAATGGTCCATGGCGAAGCCGGGGATGATGGTCTGGAACGGGCGCTTGCGGGGCGCCACCTCATTGGCATGGCCCGCCTTCAGCACGAAGCCGGCGCCCCGGTTCTGCAGGCTGATGCCCGTGCCCGGCACCACCACGCCCGAGCCGAAGCCCATGTAGTTGGACTGGATGAAGGACACCATCATGCCCTTCTCGTCGGCGGCGGTCAGATACACCGTGCCCGCCTGACGCGGCGCGCCATAGGTGGGCAGACCAGCGGTTGAGCGATCGATCAGTTTCGCGCGCTCGGCCAGATAGGCGGGCTCCAGCAGCGATTTCGGGTCGATGTTCATGAAGGCCGGATCGGCCACATACTGGGCAAGGTCCGCCAGCGCCAGCTTGGTGGCCTCGAGCGCGAGATGGATGGCCTCGGGCGAATCCACATCGAGCCCGTCATCTCCGAGCGCCTCGAGGATGCCGAGGGTGATCAGGGTGGCGATGCCCTGCCCGTTCGGCGGCAGCTCGTGCACCACGCCTTCCGCGAACGGCGTGGACAGCGTCTCGACGAAATCGGCCTGATGGTTGCCGAGGTCGTCCAGCGTCATGTCGGCGCCATGCTCTTTCGCATGGGCGATCATCTTCTCGGCCAGTTCGCCGCGATAGAAGGCTTCGCCCTCGGTCTGGGCGATCAGCTCCAGCGAGCGCGCCATGGCCTCGCTGCGGAAGATCTCGCCCGCCTTCAGCGCCCGGCCATCGGGCAGGAAGCATTCGGCGAAGCCCGGCTGGCCGGAGAGCACCTTCTCCGCATTGGCCCAGAGCTTCGACACGGCCACCGACACCGGATAGCCGTAACGCGCATAACGGATAGCCGGCTCGGCGATCACCTCCAGCGGCAGCGAGCCGAACTTGCGCCACAGCGCGATCCAGCCGGACACCGCGCCGGGCACCGTCACCGCGTCCCAGCCACGCTCGGGCATCATGGCCCGGCCCTTGAAGCGCTCCGGCGTCCAGGCGGCGGGGGAGCGGCCGGAGGCGTTGAGGCCGTGCAGGGCCGAACCGTCCCACAGGATGGCGAATCCGTCCGAGCCGAGGCCGTTGCCCGAAGGCTCCACCACCACCAGCGTCATGGCGGCGGCGATGGCGGCATCCACCGCATTGCCGCCGCGCGCCAGCATGGACAGGCCCGCCTGCGCGGCCAGCGGCTGCGAGGTGGAAACGATGTTGCGACCGAGCACCGGCTGGCGCGCCATCAGGTAGGATTTTTGATAGTCGAACGAGGAAAGGTCCACGAGGCTGCCTCATGCGGGGCGCGCTGCCGGTCACGGCGCGCAGTGTCGGAATACGTGGCATCCGCCGAAACAACGGACAGGAACAGGGCTTCAAGGATTGGCCCTGCGCCGCGCGAAGCGCACGATACGAGCCTGCTTCCCGACGCACAATCGCTTGCAGCGTGCGCTTGAAATCTCATGCTCGCATGCGACCCTGAGCGGAAAATTCCATGCTCACGATCGGCGCAAAGGGCGGCATATTCCTTCACAAAAGGTCGGGGCTTGGCCGAACTTTGCAATGTTTTTTCGCCGCTTCGCCCGTCTAATTGGATGACCCGAACGGAAACCAGATTTTCGACGTGGAAATATACCTCCCCGTCAATTTTTCGGGAAAAATGAATTTCCCACCTTTTATATGTCTTATATCGTTATATAACTGCCAAAGGCTTCCTGCGCCGGCTACCGCCGGTTGCGCATCAAGGAGATGAGGCTGTGTCCGACGCTGCGAATGCCCTCCCCGGCCCCGTCCTGGACCATGTGGTGGTGAATGTGATGGATCAGCTGGATCCCGCGCTCGCCGCCTACGAGAAGCTCGGCTTCCTGATGACGCCGCGCGGCCATCACTCGCTGGGCTCGGCCAACAATCTCTCCATCTTCACCACCGATTATCTGGAGCTGCTGGGCTTTGAGCCCGGCAAGAACACCAATCGCGCCGATCTGTGGAAGCATCCGCCCGGCCTCACCGGCCTCGTCTTCAAGCCCGGCGATCCGGACGCGCGCTATACGGACCTTCAGAAGCGCGGCGTGCCCGTGGACCCGCCGGCGGAATTCACCCGCCCCGTGGATGTGCCCGGCGGCCCGAAGGACGCCCATTTCCGCGTGCTGCGCATCGGCGCCGACGAGGTGCAGAACGGCCGCACCTTCTTCTGCCACCACTACACGCCCGAGCTGGTGTGGCAGCCCGAGATGCAGACCCAGCCCAACGGCGTGACCGGCGTGGCGGAATTCGTCATCGCCTCCACCGATCCGACGCGCACCGGCGGCATCTATGAGCGCATGTTCGGCCCCGGCCTGCTGCAATCGGTCTATGGCGGCGTTGCCTTCCGGGCCGGCGTGCCGGTGGTCCAAATCCTCACCCCCGAGGCCATCACCGCCAAGTTCGGCATCGCGCCGGAACTCGGCCCCGACGGCACCGACCACATGGTGGCGCTGGTCTATGGCACCAGCTCCGTGGAACAGGCCAAGGAAGAACTGGCGAAGAATGGCGTGCCCTTCGGCCCCTATGGCGCGGGCATCCTGGTGGCCCCGGCGCATGCGGCCGGCGTCATCACCGCCTTCGTCCCCGTCTGAGGGCGCCGCTTATTCGACCGGCGGCACCGCCGCCGGGTCGCAAGCAAGAGCTGAACCAACCGGACAATGACAAGAAAAGGGGACCTTATGCGTGCCGTCGTAATGCGGGAACATGGCGGGCTGGACAAGCTCGTGCTCGAAGCCGACTTCCCCACCCCGACCGCGGGGCCGGGCGAAGTGCTGCTGCGGGTGCGCGGCGCCTCGCTGAACTATCATGACGTGTTCACCCGTCGCGGCATGCCCGGCATCAAGATTCCCATGCCCCTCGTCATCGCGCTGGACGTGGCCGGCGAGATCGTCGCGCTGGGCGAAGGCGTTTCCGGCTGGTCCAAGGGCGACCGGGTGCTGGTGGACCCCATCAACCGCGTGGAAGGCGGCCTGATGGGCGAGACCCAGAATGGCGGCCTCGCCGAATATTGCGTCGCCAAGGCGCACCAGCTGTTCAAGATCCCCGATGGCATCAGCTTCGAGCAGGCGGCGGCCCTGCCCGTCGCCTATGGCACCGCCTATCGCATGATGGTGGCGCGCGGGCAGGTGAAGGCCGGCGAGAAGGTGCTGATCCTGGGCGCCTCGGGCGGCGTGGGCATCTGCTGCGTGCAGCTGGCCAAGCTGGCCGGCGCCTATGTGATCGCGTGTGCCGGCTCGAAGGAAAAGGGCCAGCGGTTGCTGGACATCGGCGCCGACGAAATTATTTACTACCAGGAAGAAGATTTTCTGAAGGTTGTGCAGGAACGTCACGGCAAGGCCAGCCGTCGCCGCAGCCAGAAGGGTGGCGGCGTGGACGTGGTGGTGAACTTCACCGGCGGGGAAACCTGGGTGAAGTCGCTGCGGACGCTGCGTCTTGGCGGCCGTCAGCTGACCTGCGGGGCGACCGCCGGCTTCAGCCCGCCGGAAGACCTGCGCTACATCTGGACCTTCGAGCTGGAGATCAAGGGCTCCAACGGCTGGGAGCCGGAGGATGTGGTTTCGCTGCTGGAGCTTGTGGGTTCGGGCAAACTGAAAGCTGTGGTGGACAAGACTTACGCGCTGGAGGACGCTGCGGAAGCCCTCCGTGTGATCGAGGATCGCGAAGTGATCGGCAAGGTGGTTGTGACGCCATGAGTGACGTGAAAGCAAGCGATGTAAAAGAAGCCCCCAAGACCCTCGATGCCGCTGGCATCCAGGCCTATCTGGATGGCTCACCCTGCATCGCCTTTTCGGGCCTCACGGTCACATCTGTCGATCATGATAAGCAGGAACTCACCATGCGCTGCCCCATGCGCCCGGAATTTGAACGGCGCGCGGGTACCAAGCAGTGGCATGGCGGTCCTCTGGCGTTCGTCATCGACACGGTGGGTGATTTCGCGGTGGGCATGATGGTGGGCCGTGGGCTCCCCACCATGAACTTCCGGGTGGATTATCTCCGTCCGGCCATCGACACGGATCTGATCGTCGTCGCCAAGGTCCGGCGGCTTGGCAAGACCGTCGGCATCGCCGACGTGGACGTTTTCAACGAGGCGGGAGCGCTGCTGGCCATCGGCCGCGCCGCTTACGCCACCCAATGATCGCCCATCCGGCACGCCCCCCAGCGGTTTGCCGGGCCCGTTAGGACCGGCGCCGGGTTCGCTTGCTGCGGCCCCGGCGCCGAGCACTCCCGCCGGATCAGCCGGGCTGCAACGACGGCCCGCCCCCGGCGCGGAAAAGACAATATAATTCAAATATATAATTCAAAAACGACCGGACCTTAGGGATAACGAGGAGGATCTACCAGATGAGGCCCATGACCAGCATAAGGTAGAACTGACCAATGATATCCAGGCGTCATTTCCTGACCACCACCGCCGGCGTCGCCGTTGCGGCTGGCCTGCCTTTGTCCGCCTTCGCGCAGGGCGCCGCGACCGCGACTCCGAAACGCGGCGGCACGCTGACGGCCACCTGGGGCGGCTTCGAGCCGCAGGCGCTTTTCGTGCCCCCGGGCGGCGGCTCCAGCCCCTATTTCACCTCCACCAAGGTTCTCGAGCGCCTTCTGCGTCTCGACACGTCGCTGAACTTCCAGCCGGTTCTGGCCACCGAAGTGACCCCCGCGGCGGACTTCAAGAGCTACACCATCAAGCTGCGCCCCAATGTGACGTGGCATGACGGCAAGCCGTTCACCGCCGACGATGTGGTCTACAACGCCCTCTCCTACTGGAAGCCGGTCTCCGCCGGTCTGGCGCTGAAAGCCCTCACCGGGGCCGAGGCGGTGGACCCGCTCACCGTGAAGCTCACCTTCAACACCACGGTGCCGGAGTTCTTCCTCAAATCCGTGCTGGCGGGCAAGGCGGGCCTCGTCATCCCGAAGCACCTCTATGACGGCAAGGAACTGCTCACCAACCCGGCCAACAACCTGCCCGTGGGCACCGGCCCGTGGAAGGTGAAGGAGTGGGTGCGCGGCTCGCACGTGGAGATGGAGCGCTTCGACAAGTATTGGGACGCCGGCAAGCCCTATGCGGATCGCCTGGTGATCCGCTGGTGGCGTGACCCCGCCTCCCGCTCGGCCGCCTTCGAGGCGGGCCAGCTGGACATCGGCTGCTTCAACCCGATCCCGGCTCCGGACATCAAGCGCCTTGAGGCGACGAAGAAGTTCGTCTCCACCACCAAGGGCTATGAGAACTCGGCCTGGATCGCCAGCATCGAGTTCAACGGCCGCCGCGACATCACCAAGAACGTCGCGGTGCGGCAGGCGCTGATGCATGCCATCGACCGCGAGTTCATCGCCGACACCATCTATTTCGGCCTCGCCAAGCCGGCCACCGGCTTCATCCCGTCCAGCAACGCGCTGTTCTACACCAAGGACGTGGAGCAGTATCCGTTCGACGTGGAGCTGGCGGCCAAGAAGCTGGATGCGGCGGGCTACCCGCTGAAGGGCAAGACGCGCTTCAAGATCTCGCTGGTCGCGGCCGGCTGGTTCGAGGAGAACGTCAAGCTCGGCCAGTATCTGAAGCAGGCTCTGGAGGACGTGGGCGTCGAGGTGGACCTCGCCATTCCCGACCGCGCCACCTCGCTGAAGCGCATCTATGGCGATTACGATTACGACATCGCCATCTCCAACAATTCCGGCCCGGTCGAGCTGGTGCCCTACTGGACGCAGTTCGTGACCACGGACGGCATCGTGAAGGGCGCGGCGTTCCGCAATGCCAACGGCTTTTCGGACCCGAAGATGGACACGCTGGTGGAGAACCTCGCCACCAACACCGACCCGGCCAAGCGCAAGGCGCTTGCCGTCGAGTTCCAGCAGACCGTGGCCAAGCAGTTGCCGATCACCGCTCTGGTGGACATCAACTCGGTGACGGTGGCCCGCTCGGACGTGCGCGATCATTCGCAGGACGCCGACTTCATGGGCGAAAGCTGGTCCCGCGTCTGGCTTGATCGCTGAGCCGTAGGGAGAGAGAGACGCCATGCGCCGCATTCTCCTGCGCCGTTTCGCACAGATCATCCCCCTCATCCTGGGGGTGATCGTGCTCAACTTCGCACTGATCCAGATGTCGCCGGGAAGCTTCCTGGATGTCATGACCGCTGAGCAGCAGGTCAGCGACCCGGCGATGATCGAGCGCATGCGCGTTCTCTACGGCATGGACAAGCCGGTCGTCGTCCAGCTGCTGAAATACATCTGGTCCGTGATGACCCTGGATTTCGGCTACTCCTACCGCCAGAACGAGACCGTTCTGGCGGTAATCGGCCAGGCTTTGCCTGCCACCGTCATCCTGATGCTGGCCTCCATCGCCATCGCGCTGCTCATCGGCGTGCTGGCCGGCGTCATCGCCGCGGTGAAGGTCAACACCATCTGGGACAACCTGATCTCGGTCGGCGCGGTGTTCTTCTTCGCCGCGCCCACCTTCTGGCTCGGCATCATGCTGATGATCGTGTTCTCGGTGCGCCTCGGCTGGCTACCGGTGGGCGGCATGCGGGACATCGGCGTGGACCATGGCGTCTTCGGCGATGCGCTGGACGTGATGCGGCATCTGGCGCTGCCCGCGCTCTCGCTCGGGCTGTTCTACGCCGCCATGTACACCCGCGTCATGCGCGCCTCCATGCTGGAGGTGTTCCGGCACGATTTCGTGCGCACCGCGCGGGCCAAGGGCCTGTCGGGCGCGCAGGTGGTGCTGCGCCACGTGTTCCGCAACGCGCTGCTGCCGGTGGTGACGCTGCTGGGCCTCCAGCTCGGCACCGTGCTCGGCGGCTCGGTGGTCATCGAGACGGTGTTCTCCTGGCCGGGCATCGGCTCGCTGATGCTCGACAGCGTGATGAGCCGCAACTATCCGGTGGTGCTGGGCGTGCTGGTGCTGTCCTCGCTCATCGTGGCGGTGGCCAATGCGCTGGTGGACATCGCCTATTTCCGCCTCGATCCCCGCATCCGGGCCCGGTGAGGAGGACGCCATGTCCATGACAAGCACCGCCTCCCCCGCCGTCACCGCCCCTACGGAAACCGTGACGCCGCCCGCCGCCATCACCCCCGTGGTGCTGTCGGGCAAACGGCGCGCGCCCTTCATCGACTTCGTCCTGCGCTTCGCGCGCAACCGGGCGGCGCTGGTGGGGCTGCTGCTGGTGGTCATCCTGATCGCGGTGGCCCTCGCCGCGCCCTATTACTATCCGCGCGATCCGCTGCGCATCGTGGGCCGGCCGGAGCTGTGGCCGTTCGCCAATCCGCGCTTCCCGCTGGGCACGGACTCGCTCGGCCGCGACATCGCCGCCGTGGTCGCCCATGGCGCGCGCACCACGCTGATGATCGGCCTGTTCGCCAGTCTGACCGCCACCATCATCGGCGTGAGCGTCGGCGCCACCGCCGCCTATTTCGGCGGCTGGGTGGACGAGGTGCTGATGCGCGTCACCGAGCTGTTCCAGACGGTGCCCAACATCATCTTCATCCTCACCGTGGTGGCTGTGCTGGGCCAGAACATCACCAACATCACCATCGCGGTGGGCGTTGTGAGCTGGACCGCCATCGCCCGTATGACCCGCGCCGAATTCCTCTCGCTCCGCGACCGCGAATTCGTGCAGGCGTGCCGGGCCATGGGCATGGGCAACATCCGCATCATGCTGGGCGAGATCCTGCCCAATGCGCTGCCGCCGGTGATCGTGCTGTCCTCGCTCGTGGTGGCGAGCGCGGTGCTGTTCGAAAGCTCGGTCTCCTTCCTCGGCCTCGGCGATCCCAACGTGGCCAGTTGGGGAGGCCTCATCGGGCAGGGGCGCACGCTGATCCGCTCCTCCTGGTACATCTGCGCCGTTCCCGGCCTTGCCATCATGCTCACCGTGCTGGCGCTCAACCTCGTGGGTGACGGTCTCAACGACGCCCTCAACCCGAAGCTGAGGGACCGCTGATGCTGGCTCTGACCGAAGACAAGCGGCCCCAGCCCGGCCGCGATGCCGGGCCGCTGCTGAGCGTGGACGAGATCGAGGTCACGCTCTTCACCCGCGCTGGCAAGCTCACCGCCGTGGACCGCCTCTCGCTGGAAGTGAAATCCGGCGAGACGCTGGCCATCGTGGGCGAGAGCGGCTGCGGCAAGTCCATCTCGGCGCTGGCGCTCATGGGCCTGCTGCCGTGGCCGCCGGCCAAGCTCACCCACGGCAAGGTGGTGCTGGAGGATCGCGACCTCGCCCGCCTTTCGGAGCGGGAGATGCAGGACGTGCGGGGCAAGGACCTCGCCATGATCTTCCAGGATCCCATGAGTTCGCTCAACCCGGTGCTGACGGTCGGCGAGCAGATCGTGGAAGTGATCGCCCGCCACGACCCCGCTTCCCGCAAGGCCATGCGCGAGCGCGCTCTTGAGCTGATGCGCAAGGTGAAGATACCGGACGCGGAGCGGCGCTTCGGCGACTATCCGCACCAGCTCTCCGGCGGCATGAACCAGCGCATCGTCATCGCCATGGCCATCGCCTGCCAGCCCAAGCTCCTGATCGCCGACGAGCCCACCACCGCGCTCGACGTGACCATTCAGGCGCAGATCCTCGAACTGATGAAAGACCTTCAGGCCGAGACCGGCATGGGCCTCATCATCATCACCCATGATCTTGGCGTGGTGGCCGAAACCGCCGACCGCGTGCTGGTGATGTATGCCGGCCGCAAGGTGGAGGAAGGCACGGTGGACACCGTGTTCGACGAACCCCTGCACCCCTATACGCGCGGCCTCATGGGCGCGACGCCCTCGGCCACCGACCAGCCGCACGGCCGCCTCTCCGAGATCCCCGGCAGCGTGCCGGCGCTGGCAGCCCTGCCGGTGGGCTGCGCCTTCAACAACCGCTGCCCCTCGGCGTTCGAGCGCTGCTTCGCGGAGCGGCCCGTCCTCACCCGTCCCGCCGCCGGGCGTCAGGTCGCGTGCTTTGCCGTTCAGCAGGAAGGAGCCTGACATGTCGATCCTCTCGGCGCGCAGCCTCTCCGTGCGCTTTGAAACGCCGCGCGGCACCCTGCAGGCGGTGAACGACGTCAGCCTCGACGTGAACGAGCGCGAGACGGTGGGTCTCGTGGGCGAGAGCGGCTGCGGCAAGTCCACGCTGGGCAAGGCGCTCATGCGCCTCGTGCCGGCGGCGGAGGGGCGCATCTTCGTCAGCGGACAGGACATCACCCGCCTCGGCTCGAAGGCCATCGCCGCCATCCGCTCCGACGTGCAGATGATCTTTCAGGACCCCTACGGCTCGCTGAACCCGCGCCATACGGTGGGCAAGATCATCGGCCAGCCGCTCTCGGTGGCCGGCTGGAAGCGGGCCGACATCAAGGCCCGCGTCTGCGAGCTGGTGGACAAGGTTGGCCTGCCGCAGGCGGCGCTCGACCGCTTCCCGCATGAATTCTCCGGCGGCCAGCGCCAGCGCATCGGCATCGCCCGCGCGCTGGCGCTGAACCCCAAGGTGGTGATCTGCGACGAGCCGGTCTCGGCTCTCGACGTCTCCGTGCGGGCGCAGGTCATCAACCTCATGAAGGACCTTCAGGCGGAGACCGGCGTCTCCTTCCTGTTCATCTCCCATGACCTCTCGGTGGTGGAGCACATCTCCGACCGGCTGCTGGTCATGTATCTCGGCCGCGTGGTGGAGAGCGGCAAGGCGGCGGACATCTGGCCCGCCCCCGCCCATCCCTATACGGCGGCGCTGCTGGCGGCAGCCCCCGTCGCCAACCCCAAGCTGGCGCGCAGCCGCACCCGGAAGACCCTGCAGGGCGAGTTGCCGAGCCCGCTCAATCCGCCACAGGGTTGCGCCTTCCACACCCGCTGCCCCATCGCGCAAGCCCGATGCCACGAGGAGCGCCCGCTGCTGCGCTCCATCGAAGGCCATGCGGGCCGGCAGGTGGCCTGCCATTTCGATCTTGTGACCCACCAGAAGACGCCGGATCTCGCGGCGACGGAAACCAGCTATGTCAGTGCTTGAAGCCCCCGTGACGGCCGTCCCTCTTGGTCCGCAGACCCGCTGGACCAATCTCGGCGACCTGATCGACCGCACCGCCGACCTCTCCCGCCCGGCCCTGATCGACCTCTCCACGCCCACCCCCCGCCAGTACAGCCACGCCGAGGTGGACGGCCTCGCCAACGGCGTCGCCCGCTTCCTCACCGACCGCGGCCTCAAGCGCGGCGACCGGGTGGCCATCCTCTCGCTGAACCGGGCTGAGTATCTGATCAGCTTCCTCGGCATCATGCGCGCCGGATTCGTGGCCGTGCCGGTCAATGTGAAGCTGCCGCAGGAGACGGTGGACTATGTGCTCGCCGACGCGGATGCCCATTTCGCCTTCGTGGACAAGGGCGGGCGCGCGTTCGTGGAGGGCAAGCTGCCGTTCGCCGAGTTTGACGATGCGGGCGAGACCGGCTTTGCGGCGGTGATCAAGCCGACCACGTTCGAAACCGTGGCGATGAACGACACCGACATCGGCCAGATGCTCTACACCTCCGGCTCCACCGGCAAGCCGAAGGGCGTTCCGCTCTCCCATCGCGGCCAGCTCTGGGCGCTGTTCATGCGCACCCAGAACGGCAAGACGCAGCCCACCGAGCGCGTCATGATCGCCCAGCCGCTGTTCCACATGAACGGCCTGTTCTCGGCCAAGAGCGCGTTCGCCACGACCGCCTCCATCGTGCTGATGCCGGGCTTCGACGTGCGCCCCTATGTGAAGGCCATCTCCGACTGGAAGGTCACGGCGCTCGGCTCCGTGCCCACCATGTTCGCCCGCATCGTCAAGGATGCGGACTATGTGCGCACGCTCGACACCACCTCGCTGAAGCGCATCATGATGGGCTCGGCCCCGGTCACTCTGGCGCTGTTCGAGCGGGTGAAGGAGCTGTTCCCCAACGCCGTCATCGCGCTGGGCTTCGGCACCACGGAAGCGGGACCTGCCATCTTCGGCCCGCATCCGGACGGCCGCCCGACGCCTCCCGGCTCGCTCGGCTACCCCGTGCCGGGCAGCGAGGTGAAGCTGATCGAGGCCAGCGACTTCCCCGATGGCTCGCAGGAGGGGGTGCTGATGATGCGCAACCCCTCGCTCATGTATGGCTATCACGGTTTGCCGGCGCAGACCGCCAAGGCCCTGCGCGACGGCTGGTACTATTCCGGCGACGTGCTGCGCCGGGACAAGGACGGATTCTATTATTTCGTGGGCCGCGCCGACGACATGTTCGTCTGCTCGGGCGAGAACATCTATCCGGTGGAAGTGGAGAAGATGCTGGAGCGTCACGCCGACGTGCAGCAGGCGAGCGTCGTGCCGCTGCCCGACGAGGAGCGCGGCCAGATGCCGGTGGCCTTCATCGTCGCCCGCCCCGGCGCCCATCCCACCTATGGCGAGCTGAAGACGTTTTCGCTCGCCAACGGCCCCGCCTACCAGCATCCGCGCCGGGTGGAGTTCGTGGACGATTTGCCGTGGGCCGGCACCAACAAGGTGGACCGCAAGGCCCTCATCGCCCGCGCCCGCGAGCTGGAGGCGAGCGGCGGCTGGTCGAAATAAGCCCTTGATCAGCTCTCCTTGAAACGTCATGCCCGGGGCAAGCCCGGGCATGACGGGGATGCACTGTTACCGGCAAAGGCGGCTTTCGACCCGTTGCGGACGCTCAAGCCTCGTGGTTTCATAGCCAGATGACAATCACCCGAAAGCTCAACGAGGACGAGTTCAGCGCCTGCTTCGCTCATCCCATGAGCAACGTGACGGAAGATGACGATGCGGTCATAGATATATGGCCGTATGTCGAAGCGATAGACTTGGACGATCTCGTCATTACGTCCCTCAATGACGTTCATCACGTCTATCGTGACGCGCATGGACGCTACGATCAGGTGCTCATCGGCACCGAACGCCGCAATGTCTTTCTCGTGATCGTCGTTGATTTACAGGCGCAAACCGTTTTCGGGCATGTGCTGCTCGATCTGAACAAGGAATATGGCGTCAGCGGCGGCCATCCGCGCACCGTCACCTGACCACCCCTTCACGGAACCCGGCGGGTCAGCCTGGATCGCGACCTTGAGCAATTGCCGGCCCCGGATCACACCCGCCCCGGGGATGACGGGCCCTTTTGCCTGAGCCTGCGTCCCCGTCCTTTGATCGTGGGAGAC
This sequence comes from Azorhizobium oxalatiphilum, assembly GCF_014635325.1. Lineage (GTDB taxonomy): Bacteria > Pseudomonadota > Alphaproteobacteria > Rhizobiales > Xanthobacteraceae > Azorhizobium > Azorhizobium oxalatiphilum. The sequence continues at coordinate 495,936 of NZ_BMCT01000002.1, forward strand.
AACCTCTTCCCATCAAGCCTCCGCCACCAGCCTTCCACCCATCCCCCAAGCCTCCACACAGCAGCGAGCTTCGTCTCATGAGCCAGGACCTGTCGGGTAAGATCGCCCTCGTCACCGGCGCCAGCCGGGGCATCGGCCGCGCCATCGCGCTGGCGCTGGCGGCGCGCGGCGCCACCATCGGCGTGCACTATGCCACCGGCGCCGACAAGGCCGCCGAAACGCTGGCCGCGATCGAGGCCGCCGGCGCCGCCGGCTTCCTCGTCGCCGCCGACCTCTCGGGCGCGCAGCCGTGGGAGAGCGTCACCGCCCAGCTCAGGACCGAGCTGAAGGCGCGCGGCGCCGAAAAGTTCGACATCCTCGTGAACAATGCCGGCGTCTCCAAGCGCCTCGCCATCGAGGAGGTGGACGAGGCCGAGTTCGACCGCGTGCTCACTGTGAACCTGAAGGCGCCCTTCTTTCTGATCCAGTCGCTGGCGCCGCTGCTCAATGACGGCGGGCGCATCGTCAACATCTCGTCCATGGGCACGCGGGCGGCCTATCCCTTCATGGCCACCTACGCCCCCTCCAAGGCCGGGCTGGAGGCGCTGACCAAGCTGCTGGCGGTGCATTACGGCCCGCGCGGCATCACCGTGAATGCCGTCATGCCCGGCGCCACCGCCACCGACATGAACGCCGTCTCCCGCGACCCCAACGTGCGCGCCGCCACCGCGAAAACCATCGCGCTCGGCCGCGTGGGCGAGCCGGAGGACATCGCCCGTGTGGTGGCCTTCCTGGCCTCGCCGGACGGCGGCTGGGTGACGGGCCAGATCATCGACGCCAGCGGCGGCCAGCGGCTCTGAGGGGCGCCTCGCTCAATCCATAAAGCGCTCAGGCGGCGCGGCTGCCCGCCGCTCCGTCGAGGGCGAAGGCCACGGCGGCCTCCACATGGATGTCGGCGCTGTCGAAGCCGGGCAGCGCGAGGGCGTCCGGATCGAGGATCATGCCCAGTTCGGTGCAGCCGAGGATCAGGCTGTCCGCGCCCTCAGCCTGCGCCGCACCGATCAGGCCGACCAGCACCTCGCGCGAGGCATCCAGCACCTTTCCGGCGCACAGTTCGTTGAAGATAATGTCATGCGTGAGGGTGCGCCCCGCCTCGTCGGGCACCATCACCTCGATGCCGTGGCCGGCCATGCGCGCCTGATAGAAACCCTGCTCCATGGTGTAGCGGGTGGCGAGCAGCAGCGGCCTGCGGCAGCCCGCCGCCTTCAGGCGCTCGGCGGTGGCGTCGATCACATGGATCAGCGGCACCGACACCGCTGCCGCCACGGCGGGGGCGACGAGATGCATGGTGACGGCGCAGATCAGCACACTCTCCGCACCGGCCTGTTCGAGGCCGCGGGCGGCATCGGCGAGATACCGGCCGGCCTCGTCCCAGCGGCCGGCCTTCTGCATGTCCACGATGAGCTGGAAATCCACCGAGCGCATGAGGATGTCGGCGGAGTGATTGCCGCCCAGACGGTCGCGCACCGCCTCATTGATCTTCCGGTAGTAGATGACCGAGCTTTCGAAGCTCATTCCGGCGATCAATCCGAGCTTGCGCATATGTCCCTCGCCTTCAGTCCCTGATCCTGCCGCAGCTATAGCACGGGGCAGGCCCTACCCCATCCCCTCCAGCCGGCACAGATGCAGCCGGTCCTCGCTCCACACCGCCATCTGCGTGCCGTGGAAGGCGAGGCCCACCTTGCCGGGCTTCAGCTCGCCGAGGGACTGTTTCGGGGTCAGCGACAGTTGCCCGAACGGCTTGGCCGCACCGGGCCGGAAGAAGGCGACCTTGTTGGTCTTCGCCAGCCGCACCGCTTCATAAGCGTCATCGCCGCTGAACAGCAGCGCCCCCTCCGGCCGCTCCTGAATGTCGCGCAGTTCGAAGCCCGGCGGCGCCGGGGAAGGCGGCGGTTCGCTCCTGCGGCCGAACAGGCTCTTGAGGAAGCCGCCACCTTGCGGCGGCGCCGGCGGTTCCGGCTTCGTGAGGCCATAGGTGGCGACGAGATTGGTCTGGAAGGCCGGGCCGTGGTTGAGCATGGTGGCGGTGCCGCCCCGCGTCACGCAGGCCACCCGGTCGCCGGCACCGTGGATGGCGTGGATGAGCGGCGTCTCATGCAGGCTGAAGGTGCGCTCGGTCCAGCGGTCGAGCACGTCCGCCTCCTCCATCTGCCGGAAAGCCCCCACCCAGTGCAGCGCATCCCCGCGCCGTTCCAGCCGCGCCAGATAGCGCCCGCCGCGCTGGTAGAAATTGTCCGAGAACAGCGCCACCGCCGCCCCGTCGCGCAGCGGTTCCAGATGCAGCAGGCTGGGCTGGCGCCGGTGCGGGTCGGCCAGCACCATGGGGTCGGCGTCGAAATGAGCGGGATTGGCCACCGGCAGGACGTCGGGCGGGCCGCCGGCCAGATCGCCCGCCAGATCGCCCGCTAAGTCCGGCCAGACCAGACAGCTCTCTCCGCAGAACAGCGCCAGCCGGCCGTCGAGGCGGAACCAGCGGCGCTCGCCCCGTTGTGGAGCCGGCGCAGCAATGTCGCTCTTGAGCCGCCTTATCGAGACGATGTCACCGGATGCAGCGTTGACGACGGCAACGCCACTTTTCTTCTGGAAATCTTACGGAGAGAAGAAGACGTTTCGCATCGTGAAACACCACCGAGCGGATGCGCTCGAACCGGCCCTCGGCCGCGATGTGCACTGCGATGCTGGACGAAAGGGTCGTTCCGGTCATGCCGCCTCCGTCTGTTGCGTGGGCCGGATGAGGGAATAGCCATGGGATGGCCTGAAACGGCCGCGAAGGACAATGGGATTACGCCGAGATACGTCCGGACGAGAATAATTTTGCGCTACATCTGGATAATGTACTCGCCGGCATAGCGGCGCGGGCTACCGTCATTTCAGCATGTAGCTGGTTGGCACGGCGGTGGTGAACTTCATCTCTTCCATGGCCAGCGAGGACGAGAGGTTGGAGAACTCCAGCCGCGAGATGAGGCGCTTGTAGACCGCATCATAGGTATCAATATCCGGCACCACAAGGCGCAGCAGATAGTCGGTCTCGCCGGTCAGGCGCCAGGCCTCGACGATCTCGGGAATGTCGGAGATGACGCGACGGAAGGCTTCCAGCCACTCCATGGCGTGGCGCGGAGCCTTCACGGAGACGAAAACGGTGAGCGGCACATTGGCCTTGCGGCGATCCAGCAGCGCCACGCGCTTCAGGATGACGCCGTCGTCTTCGAGCTTCTTGATCCGGCGCCAGCAGGGCGTCGGGCTCAGCCCCACGCGGTCCGCGATCGCGGCGGCCGACATCAGCGCGTCTTCCTGAAGAAGGTCGAGGATCCGGCAGTCAATGGCGTCGGGCAACGGTCCTCTCCTGAGAAAGCGGTCGCGCAAAGGATGGGCCTTTTAGCACAAACATTGCGCCAAGGCCCATGGCCATTGAACCACACGCGCAGGAAAAGGATAGCTCGCTCTATGGTTGCATGGCAGCGACGGCGGCGGCGAAGAAGTCCGGACCGCCGAAATTGCCGGACTTCAGCGCCAGCAGCATGGCCGGCGCGTGATCCACCGTGCGCAGCAGCGGCACGCCGGCCGCGATCTCCCGCCCGATGGCGAAGGCGGCAAGGCCCAGCCGGTCCACGCAGGCCCCCGACGTCTCCCCGCCCGCCACGATGAGCCGCCGCACGCCAGCCTCCACCAGCCCCTCGGCCAGACGCGCGGAGGCCTGCTCGATGGCATGGCCGGACGCCTCCCGCCCATAACGCGCCTGCAGGGCGGCCACCTGATCCGGCGTGCCGCTGGCGGCGATGAGCACAGGAGTGCCCTCCAGCTTCGGCCGCGCCCAATCCAGCGCGGCGACGATGGCTGCGTCCGGCGCCGTGACCAGCTGTTCGGGATCCAGCCGCAGCACGGGCATGATGGCTTCGGCACGGGCGATCTGCTCCAGCGTCGCCGCCGAGCAGCTGCCGGCGATGGCGGCGACGGCACCGGCGACCGGCGCGCCCGTGGCGGCGTCCGATCCGCCGCTTACGCCCTGCGCCACCAGCGCGCGGGCAAGGCCGAGGCCGAGGCCCGAGGCGCCGACGGAAAGGGGCGCCTCCAGCGCCACCAGCCCCAGCGTCTCCAGATCGCGCTCGAACACCGCATCGGCGATGGCGGCCCCTGTTCCCGCCTGCGCCAGCGCGCCAAGGCGGGCCCGCACCGCCTCCGCGCCCTGCACCACGGTGGCGAGGTCCACCAGAGCGACGCCGGCCTGCGATTGCCGGGCGAGCACGCGCACGAGGCTGGAATCCGTCATGGGATTGAGCGGATGATCCTTGAGCGGGCTTTCATTCAGCGGCACGCCGTTCACGAACAGATTGCCGAAATAGACCGTGCGCCCGGTCTCCGGAAAGGCGGGGGTGACGAGCACCGGCCACTGCCCGGCCTCCGGCCCGAGATCGCCGCGCAGCGCATCCAAGACCTGGCCGATATTGCCGGCATCGGTGGAATCGAAGGTGGAGCAGATCTTGAACAGGATGTGCCGCGCCCCCTGCCTCTTCAGCCAGTCCCGCGCCGCCTGCGACTGCGCCACCGCATCAGCGGCCGGGATGGAGCGGCTCTTGAGCGCCACCACCACCGCATCCACATCGGACAGGACAAGGTCCGGCGCGGGCACGCCGATGGTCTGCACGGTGCGAAGGCCCGCCTTGGTGAGCGTGTTGGCGAGATCGGAAGCGCCGGTGTAATCGTCGGCGATGGCCCCAAGCCTGATGCTCATTTGCCCGCTCCCGGCAGAGTGACGCCGGACATGCCGGCATAAAGGCGCGCAAGCGAACTGTCGTCGTCCCGCCCCATGCCCGCGCCGGATGCGCCGAGATAGAGCTGGAGCGCGGCGGCGGCCAAAGGCACCGGATAGCGGGCGGTGCGGGCCATATCCTGCACGATGCCCAGATCCTTCACGAAAATCTCCACCGCGCTGAGCGGCGTATAATCACCGGCCAGCACATGGGGCATGCGGTTCTCGAACATCCAGCTGTTGCCCGCCGAGGCGGTGATCACCTCATAGACCTGCGCGAGGTCCAGCCCCTGCTTCGCGGCGAAGGTGATGGCCTCGCAGGCGGCCGCGATATGCACGCCGGCCAGCAACTGGTTGATCATCTTGAAGGCCGCGCCGGTGCCGGCCTCGTCCCCCAGCCGATAGAGCTTCGCGGACATGGCGTTGAGCGCCCCTTCCGCAGCCGCGAATGCCTCCGGCCGGCCGGAGGCGAGAATGGTCAGCTCCCCCTTGGCCGCCCGCGCGGCGCCGCCGGAAATGGGTGCGTCGAGATAGAGCCGCCCCATGCCCTCCAGCCGGGCCGCCAGCGCGCGGGCCCGCGCCGGGTCCATGGTGGCGCAGGAGAGGAAGACCGCCCCTTCGGGCATGGCCTCGGCCACCCCGCCGGGGCCGAACAGCACCGCTTCCGTCTGGTCCGCATTCACCACCACGCACACCACCACGGCGGCGCCTGCCGCCGCCTGCGCCGGGCGCGCGGCGGCGGTGCCACCCCCGGCCTCAAGGCGCGCGAGAGCGTCGGACGAAAGGTCAGCCCCGGTGACGGCGAAACCGGCGGCCAGCAGGCTCTGCGCCATGCCGAACCCCATGGCGCCGAGGCCGATCACCGCCACCTGCGGCTGGCCGCGCGCGGCGCCGGGCCTGTTGTCCTGTGGGGCCTGCTGCGGGGCATTCTGCTGCGGGTCGCGCGCCGGCGCGCCCGGCGCCGTGCCGCCGGTGCCTGTCTCAACCGTCATGGCCTGCCCTTCCCGTGTTCCGTCCCGTATGTCTGGCTTTGGGTGCCGTTTCCGGCTCCCTTTGGGCGCGCTTTGGCAGCGCTGCCATCCCGTAGCCTATCCCTTCCCCAAATCGTTTCAAGCCTTCCATGGCAGCGCTGCCGGAGATCCTTGCGCGCGGCGGCGCGAGATGGGACAGTCCGGCCCGAACCGGCTCCGGGATCATGAGCGAGCGCCGGACAGGTTGGGAAGGAAACATCCGCGTGGACGACCGCGTGCCCCGCCCGCCCGCCGCGACACTCGCGGATGTGGCCGCTGCCGCCGGCGTCGGCGAGAGCACGGTGTCGCGCGTGCTGCGCAGCCACGGCTCCTTCTCCCCCAAGACCCGCGAACGGGTGATGGCCGCCGCCGCGCGCCTCGGCTATGTGCCGAACCGCATCGCCGGCACGCTGGCCTCCTCCGGCTCGAAGCTGGTGGGCATCGTCATTCCCTCGCTGGCCAATATCGTGTTCCCCGATGTGCTGCGCGGCGCCAGCCAGTCGCTGGAGGCGGACGGCTACCAGCCGGTGATCGCGGTCTCGGAATATGATCCGCTGCGCGAGGAGCAGAGCATCGCCGCCATGCTGGCGTGGCGGCCGGCGGCGCTCATGGTGGCCGGGCTGGAGCACACGGCGCAGGCCCGCGCGCTCATGGCCTCCTCCGGCACCCGCATCATCGAGCTGATGGACCTCGACGGCCCCTCCATCCATCTGGCGGTGGGTTATTCCAATCTGGAGGTGGGCCGGGCCAGTGCCCGCCATCTGCTGGCGCGCGGCTACCGGCGCATCGCCTATGTGGGCCATGATCTGGCCGCCGATACCCGCGCCGCCAAGCGCCTCGCCGGCTTCGAGCAGGTGCTGCGCGAACAGGGCCTCGCGCTTCAGGATCGCGAGACGGTCGCCGCGCCCACCTCCGTGGAGGCCGGACAGGCAGGTCTTGAGCGCGTGCTCGCCCGCGCGAAAGGTGTCGAGGCGGTCTATTTCTCCAATGACGACATGGCCTTCGGTGGCTATTTCCTGTGTCTGTCGCGGGGCATCGTCCTGCCGGAGAAGCTGGCGCTGTTCGGCTTCAACGGCCTTGCCATCGGCCGGGTGCTGCCGCAGCCGCTCTCCACCATCCGCACGCCGCGGGTGGAGATCGGGGCCGCCGCCGCCCGCCTCGCGGTGGCGCCCTTCACCTGCGATCCGCCGCCGGATCCGCGCCTCGACCTCGGCTTCGAACTGGTGCCCGGCGGCACCGCCTGAGACTGGACATGTCATGACCTCTGAGACCGCGCTCCGCGAGGACATCTGCCGCTTCGCCCGCTCCCTGTTCGAGCGCGGGCTGACCCCCGGCTCATCAGGCAACATCTCCGTCCGGCTGGAGGATGGCGGCTGGCTGGTGACGCCCACCAACGCCTCGCTGGGCCATCTCGACCCTGCCCGCCTGTCGCGGCTGGATGCGGACGGCAACCTGCTCTCCGGTGACAAGCCCACCAAGGAGATCCCGCTGCATGGCGCGCTCTATGACACCCGCGCCTCGGCCCGCGCGGTGGTGCATCTGCACTCCACCCATGCGGTGGCGCTCACCATGCTGCCGGAGATCGACCCGCGCTCGGCTTTGCCGCCGCTCACCCCCTATTATCTGATGCGCGCCGGCCAGACGGCGCTCGTACCCTATTACCGGCCGGGCGACCCGGCGGTGGCAGACGCCATCAAGGGGCTGGCGGGGAAGTACAGTTCCGTTTTGCTCTCCAACCACGGGCCGGTGGTGGCGGGCGAGAGCCTTGAGGCGGCAGTGTTCGCCACCGAGGAGCTGGAGGAGACGGCGAAGCTCTATCTCCTCACCCGCAACGTGAACCCGCGTTATCTGACGCGCGCCCAGGTGGACGATCTGGTCTCCACCTTCAAATGCGAGATCGCCGACGAGGACGCACTGGACAAGCAGTGCCGCGCCGACGACTGCCCGGCGCACGGCTTCGGCTTTCTGAGCGGACGCGGGCGGGAGCCGGTGGAGGACTGAGCAGCCGCGCCACCCCTCCCGCAACGATACGCCCATGCTCCCCATCAGACCCATGGCCGAGGCGGCGGCGCACGCGCTGACGGCGAGCCGCGACACCATTGTCATCGACCTCGCCGGCACGACGACCGCGCAGGAGGCTCTTGTGCGCATCGGCAGGGTGCTGAAGGGCGCCGACAGCCCGCTCATCGCGGGCCGGTCGCTGGATGCCTTTCAGGATGTGGTGTCGGACTGGATGCTGGAGAACATCCACCATCGCCGGCATGTCACGCTGATCCACGCCGAGGCACTGCGGCGCATCGACAAGGCGCTGCTGCCTGAGATCGCCGCATGCCTCGACGAGGCGCGCGCACTGGCTATCCGCCACAGCCCCGACGCCATGGCGGTGAAGGACAATATCGTCATCCGCATCTTCGCCTGACAGGACGCCGCGCCCGGCGCCGGCCGGAAGGTGCCCCTCCCGACCAAGTCATATTGCAGTGCAACACGCTTCTATTCTTGGTCGCCGATTCTATTTCAAATGACGAAATCATCGCAGATGCAACAGGCAAAGTTGATGCGAAATGATGGGATATAAAAGCAAGCCTCAGGACAGCACCGCCTTATAATAAGGGTAGCATAGTGCCGCCTTGAGGCTTAGCCATGCATTTGACTGTCAAAACAACGCTTGTTGCCCTGTTCTGCGCCACCAGCGCCCTGCTTGCGGGCGTGTCCGCAACGTCGCTGCAGTCGTCCTACGCACGCTATCAGGCCGCCGATCGCGCGTCGGATCTGGCGGACATCAATCGCAACCTGTTCGAGATCCTCGCCAATTATCGCCTTGAGCGATCCGACGGCAACTCCCTGCTTCAGACCCCGCCGGACAAGAACCAGGCCTCCGTCACCAGCCTGAATGGCCGCCGCGCAAAGGTGGATGCGGGCATGAAGTCGGCCTTCGCCAAAATGGCCGTCGTCAGCGATCCCAAGATCACCCGCCTGAGCCAGGACCTCACCGCCGCCTATGACGCCATGAAGCGCCTGCGGGTCGAGGTGGACGCGGCAACGCCCCTGCCCATCGCCAGCCGCAACCCGCAGCTCGGCGGACGCGTCATGTCGGAGGGCGAGAAGCTGCTCGACACGGTGGCCGGCTATTCCCAGAGCGTGGAGCGCGACATCCGCCAGCTCCAGCCGGGCCTGTTCCGCTTCATCGCCGTGCGGGCGGCGGCGGGTGACGCCCGCACAGCCGCCGGCAACTCGGCGCTCGTCGTCACCGGCGCGCAGCGCGATGCCCGCCCCTTCACGCCGAAGGAGACGCTGGCCATCACGGCGGATGACGCCAACACCACGCTGGCCTGGGCGAGCGTGCGCCAGATGGTCGGTGCCGACGACATGCCCGACAGCCTGAAGGCCGCCGTCGCCAAGGCGCAGGACACCTATTTCGGCGGCCCCTTCCGCACCATGCGCGACCCGCTGGTCTCCAACCTCGCCAGCGGCAACAAGGGCGAGATCGACGTGACGCAATGGCGCGCGCAGGTCATCCCGGCACTGGAGACTGTGGGCAATGTGGGCGTCGTCGCCATGGACGAGCTGTCCAATGCCGCCGACCGCACCTCGGCCGACGCCCGCTCCTCGGTGATCACCAATGCCGGCGTCCTGCTGGCGGCGCTGCTGATCGGCCTCGCCGGCCTGTTCGTGGTGCTGCGCCGGGTGGTTCGTCCCATCTCGCGCCTCACCGACACCATGCAGGCGCTGGCCGGCGGTGATCTCACCGCCGATGTGGCCGGCACCGAGCGCAAGGACGAGATCGGCGCCATGGCCGGCGCGGTGCTGGTGTTCAAGGAAGAGATGGTCCGCAACGCCACGCTGGAGCGCGAGGCGGCCGAGGGCCGTCAGGCCGCCGAGGCCGAGCGCCGCGCGAGCATGCTGAAGCTCGCCAGCGATTTCGAGGCTGCCGTGGGCGGCATCATCGGCAACGTCTCCTCGGCGTCCGATCAGCTGCACTCCACCGCCCAGTCCATGACCGAGGCGGCGCAGAAGACGTCGAGCCAGTCCACGGCGGTGGCCGCGGCGGCTGAGGAAGCGTCCACGAACGTGGTGATGGTCGCCTCCTCCGCCGAGCAGCTCGGCTCCTCCGTGGACGAGATCGCCCGGCAGGTGCAGCAGTCGGCGGAGCTGTCCGCCAATGCGGTGTCGGAAGCGGCAAAGACCGGCTCGGTCATTCAGGAGCTGGCGCAGGCCGCCGCGCGCATCGGCGACTTCATCGGCCTCATTTCCAACATCGCCTCGCAGACCAATCTGCTGGCCCTCAACGCCACCATCGAGGCGGCGCGGGCGGGCGATGCGGGCAAGGGGTTCGCGGTGGTCGCCTCCGAGGTGAAGGCGCTGGCCAACCAGACCGCCAAGGCCACCGAGGAGATCGAGGCCCAGATCAACGCCATCCAGGGCACCACCAAGCATGCGGTCTCGGTGATCGAGGGCGTGGGCACGCAGATCCGCCGCATGAGCGATGTGGCGTCCGGCATCTCCGCCGCCGTGGAGGAGCAGGGCATCGCCACGCGGGAGATCGTGCGCAACGTGGATCAGGCGGCTTCCGGCACCAACACCGTGACCACGCACATCACCGACGTGGCCCGCACGGCGGATGCCACCGGTGCTGCGGCGAGCCAGGTTCTGGCTGCCTCCTCCGCGCTCACCGATCAGGCCCAGCAGTTGCACACGGAAATGCAGCGCTTCCTGTCCACGGTGCGCGCTGCCTAGAGCATGTTTGGCTTGGACTGCTCCGCAATCCAAGCCGAAAAACATTCTCTATCAATAAGTTGGAGTGCTTCAGTGTTTCCATGAAGCAATGAAGCGCTCCAAGGCGGATCAGCTAAAGAAAAAAGCGCGGCGGCTGTCACGAGACGGCCGCCGCGCTTCTTGTTTCACGCCCCGCCGGGCAACGGGGCCGCCAGGTCCACCAGCCCCGCCGCGCGCAGCTCGCGCCAGAAGTCGGCGGGGACCTGCTCGCGGAAGGCCGCGCCGTCCTCGGCGATGCGCTCGGGCCGGCTGGCGCCGGGGATGATGGCCGCGACCGCCGGATGGGCCAGCGAGAATTGCTGCCCCGCCGCCTTCATGCTGACCTTGTGGCGGTCGGCGATGGCCTTGATGCGGGCGATCTTCTCGGCCATGGGCGGGGTGACGGGCGCATATTCGAAGTTCGGCCCACCCACGAGGGCGCCCGAGCTGTAGGGCCCGCCGACCACGATGCCGAGGCCCCGCTCCGCCACCATGGGCATCACCCGCTGCAAGGCACGGGAATGGTCCAGCAACGTGTAGCGGCCGGCCAGCAGGAAGGCGTCGGGCTTCGGCTCCTCCAGCTCCAGCACCAGCTCGATGGGCTCCACCTTGTTGACGCCGAGGCCCCAGGCCTTGATCACGCCCTCATCGCGCAGCCGGTCCAGCGCGCGGAAGGCGCCGGTGCGCGCCTCCTCGAACTTTTCGAGCCAGCGGTCGCCCCAGAAGTCCTGCGCCAGATCATGCACGAAGGCGATCTCGATGTGATCGGTCTTCAGCCGCTTCAGGCTGTCCTCGATGGAGCGCAGGGTGGCGTCGTGGGTATAGTCGTTGACGACCTTGTTCGGGCGGCCGTGCTTGAACACCTCGCCCTTCTCGCCCTGATCGCGGGCGCTGATGTCCTCGATCTCGTCGAGGATGACGCGGCCCACCTTGGTGCTGATCACATATTCATTGCGCGGCTTGCCGCCGAGCGCCTCGCCCATGCGGATCTCGGCAAGGCCCGCACCGTAGAAGGGCGCGTTGTCATAATAGCGGATGCCGTCGGCCTACGCCGCCTCCACGGTGGCGAGCGCCTCGGCTTCGGGAATGTCGCGGAACATGTTGCCCAGCGGCGCGGCGCCGAAGCCGAGGCGGCCGGGGAGAATATCTTTCAGTGCCATGGTCAGAATCCTCTGTCCGGTTGGATGAAATCATGGCCTCCGACCGGCTCGGGCGGGGGCGTTGCCCCCCCCCGCCCGCCTGCCGCCGGCCGGTTCAGAACTCCTGCGCCGTGGGGCGCAGAACGATCTCGTTGATGTCCACGTCCGCCGGCTGGGCGATGGCGAAAGCGATGGCCCGCGCAACGGAGCTGGCCGGAATGGCCTGCTTGTAGAAATCCAGCACGGCGGACTGCGCCGTGCCGGTGGTGGCGAGCTTCAGGTCGCTGTCCACGGCGCCCGGCTCGATGGAGGTGACGCGCACCTTGCCGCCGACTTCCTGCCGCAGGCCCTCGGAGATGGCCCGCACGGCGAACTTGGTGCCGGAATAGACCGTCCCGCCCGGTGCGAAGACCTTGAGGCCGGCCACGGAGCTGAGGTTGATGATGTGGCCGCGCTCCTGCTTAAGGAAGCCCGGCAGCACGGCGGCGATGCCGTAGAGCGTGCCCTTGATGTTGACGTCGATCATGGCATCCCATTCGTCCGTATTGACTTCGGCCATGGGACGGATGGGCATGAGCCCGGCATTGTTGATCAACACGTCAAGCCCGCCGAAATCGGCGATCACCGCCGCTACGACGGCCGTCACCTGCTGCTTGTCGACCACGTCGAGCGCATAGGCCCGCGCCTCGCCACCGGCTGCGGTGATCGCGGCAACCACCTCATCCAGCTTGTCCTTGCGCCGGGCGGCCACGGCGACGCGGGCGCCCTTCGACGCCAGATGGCGCGCCGTCTCGGCGCCCAGCCCGGTGCCGCCGCCGGTGATCAGGACGATCTTGCCCTTGATGTCTTCACTCATGATTTCAATCCTTCCGACGTCCATGCGTGCCGGCCCGCGGATCATCGCAGGCCCCGGCGCGCGATCCCTCAGGCCACGTCCACCGGGTCGAGCAGCTGCGACGCGCGCTCGGCCAGATCGTTGATGTGGGCGAAATAGTGCTTGAAGTGCTCCGTCTCGCGATGGGCGGTCACGGCCGCCTGATCCACATAGAGCTCATCGAGGATGAAGCGGCCGGCATCGGCCTGATCCACCCAGATGTCCCAGCGCAGGTTGCCCGGCTCGGCCCGGCAGGAGCCGACCATGCCGGCGAGCAGCGCCTTCAGTTCCTCCGTCTTGCCCGGACGGGCCTTCAGGATGGCCACGATCTTCACGTTCGACATGTCTTTGGTCCTTGTTCGCAATTGAATCGGGTCGAAAGCGGCTAGCCGCCCGGCCATGCCTTGAGCACCTGCACACCCGGCGGCATCGCGCCGGGCCAGAGCTGGAGCAGGTAGACGTCCCGGCCCTCCAGCCCATCCGCGCTCAGCGTATCCAGCCCGGACAGGACGGCGCGGACACCGAGCGGACCCGCCGGCACCGCGAGGCGCGGCGCGGTGGGTTCGTAATCGGTGAGGCCCGCCAGAACCAGCGTGCCGGAAGGACTGGCGAAGCCCGCCTCCACCACGTGCTGGCCGGCGGAAAGGTCCGGCTCCGGCCGCGCATTGTGCCACTCCACGCGCAGCGGCACCGGCATGTTGCGCGCGGTGTGCAGGATCACCGCATACGGCCCCGCCATGAGGCGACGGGCGATGGCGGCATCGTCATAACCCTCCGGCAGGGCCGGATGGGCCGCATCGCGCAGATAAATCTGGAAGAAGTCGGCGAGCAGCGTGCCCTCGAACAGCACTTTTGCGGGAGCCCCGGCAGCGGCCTTCTGGCTGAGAGCCCGATCGGTCATGGCCAGTCCTCCCCATGCTGAGCCCAGTACAAGCAGCGTGCGCCGGCTAAACGTCATGATGGCCTTGCGGAAATGACCTCACCCGGAGCCAACTATGGCCTGTATCAGGAGAATTCGGCAAATCCGCAGGCCGCGGCGGCGGGTTTCAGCCCCGCCGCGCGCATCTTCAGGCCGCCACCAGCACGCGGTCCAGCGCCGCCACGAAGCGTTCCGCAATCGGGTGGTCCGAGCGGGGGTTCTGGCCGGTGATCAGCTCGCGATCCTCAACCACATTGGGCTCGAAATTCACCGGGGTGGTGACGACCTTGCCGCCCGCCGTTTCCAGCGCGTCCACCACGCTGAAGTAGAGCTTGGCATGCAGCACATAGTCCTCCACCACCTTCTCCTCGCTGTTGGAGAAGACGGTCATGGCATAGCCCTCATACTGCCAGCCCTTCGCCCACTCGCGGGCCTTGGCCGTATCACCGGCGATGAGGGCGGCGCGGAACTCGCGGGCGTGGGGCATGGCCGCCGTCACCGCGATCGGGCCGTGGCACAGCAGTGCGGTCGGCTTGGAGCGCGCGTGGAAGTGGCGCAGGATCACGCCGACCTCGGCATCCTGCATCAGATCCACCCCCGGCGCCTGCCCGCCGGGCACGAACACGCCGGCATAGGGCTCCAGCCCGTCCGCGATCACGTCCTTCAGGGCGCGGACGTTGGTCATGGCCGGGTCGGTGGCGAAGAAGGCCTTGGCCCGCTCATAGGCAGCCACGTCATCGCCGAAATGCTCGGCGCTGTCGGAGGCCGGATCGATGGTCGGCTGCGTGCCGTCCGGGGTGGCGAACACCACCTCATAGCCGGCGGCGATCACCGCCATGGCCGGCACCACCGTCTCGTTGAGATACTGCCCGGTGGGCGCCCATCCGCCGCCCTCAATCTCGATGCGGGTGGCATTCGAACCGATTACGAGAACCTTGCCCTTGCTCATGTCTGCCTCCATCGGATCAGGGGCCGGATTTGCGTGACCCCGTTTGGATGGGCAGACCATGCGCCTTCCCCACATATTGCAGAAGTTTATTGCTGTGATTTCAGATATTCACGTGGCATTATAACTGATGCGCTACGATCTGAACCTGCTGCCGGTCTTCCTCACGCTCATGGAGGAGCGCAGCGTCACCCGCGCGGCGGAGCGCCTCGGCATGACGCAGCCGGCCCTCTCCAACGCCCTCGCCCGGCTGCGGGTGGTGCTGCGCGATCCGCTGTTCGTGCGCGAGCGCTACGGCATCCAGCCCACCGAACTGGCGCTGGAACTGGCGCCGGTGCTCGCCTCAGCGCTCGGCCAGATCGACGAGATGGTGCGCGGCCAGCAGGAGTTCGATCCCGCCACGGCGGAACGCCTGTTCACCCTCGCGCCCAACTCCTATGTCGAGTTCGTGCTGGTGCCCGCCGTGGTGGCGCGGCTCAACGAGGTGGCGCCCGGCATCCGCCTGCGCCTCACGCCCTATGGCTCGGATCTCGCCGAGACCGGCGTCGTCTCCGGCACCACCGCGCTAGCGCTCGGGCGCTTCACCGAGGTGCCGGACAATCTGGTGGTGCAGCATCTGATGGACGACGGCCTCGCCTGCGTGGTGCGGGCCGGCCATCCCGACGTTGGCGACAAACTCACCCGCGCCACCTACGAGCGCCTGCGCCATGTGAACGTGCTGCCGCCGGGGCGGCTCAAGGCGGGCCTGTTCCAGGCGCTGGAGCGGCAGGGGCTGAAGCGGGAGGTGGCGGTGTCCGTGACGCACTTCCTCGCCATTCCGGAGATGGTGGCGGTGAGCGATTATTGCGCCACCCTGCCCCGGCTCATCTGCTCCCGCATCGCCCATGACACGCGGCTGAAGATCCTGCCGGCACCGGTGGATCTGGGCACCTTCCCGGTGGACATGGCCTGGCACGTCCGCTACCGCGCCGACCCCGCCCACCGCTGGCTGCGCGGGCTGATCAGCGAGGTGGCGCGGGAGGTGGTGGCGGGCGCGTGAGGGGGCGCGCGGGAGGGTAGAGGGGACCTGTTGCTCTGGCCGGGAGCGGTCGGCAGAATGCCGGGCGGGCAAGCCCTCTCCCGCTTGCGGGGGAGGATTGGGAGGGGGCCCAGCGGGACATATAGGGCGCGCGCGACCTGCGGGATTGGCGCAGTGGCGGGCGTGCCGGGGACCGCTGGAGACCACAGCCGCGGCGACAAGGGGGGACGGCGCTCTGCCCCCTCCCCAACCCTCCCCCGCAAGCGGGAGAGGGAGCCTGTTGCGCTGGTGGAAAGGAACCACGCCGCATCCCTGCCGCAAAGCCCCCAATAGCTAAGAGAAGGGACGCGTTGCGCGTCCGCTCAGCGTCCCCCTCACAACTCCAGCACCAGCCGCTCACCCGCCGACTGCGCCACGCAGGGCATGAGCTTGTGCCCGCGCTCCGTAGGCGACAGGCAGCGGTCGCGGTGGAGCGGCGTGCCTTCCAGATACGTCACCGCGCAGGTGCCGCAGATGCCGCCGCCGCAGGAGACGTGCACGTCCGCGCCCGCCGCGCTGAGCGCATCCGCCATGCTGGCGCCCGCCGGAACCTCGATCTCAAGCCCGGACTTCGCCAGCACCAGCGTATAGGCGCGCGCATCCGGGTCCGGCACCAGAGGCGGCGGCACGAACAGCTCCAGATGCACCCGCTCGGCCGGCCAGCCGTCGGTGAGCGACGAAAAATCCTCCAGCATGGGCACGGGGCCGCAGCAGGCGGCGCTCGCCCCCTCCGGTGCCCCGGCCAGCATGTCCGCCAGACGCGGGCGGGCGATGCGCGTGGTGTCATGCACCTGCGCGAGACCCGAGGCCACCAGCGGCGCGATCTGGTCGGCCAGCGGCGGCGTGCCCCGGCTCATCACATGCAGGCGGAAATCGCTGCGCCCCTGGGCCAGCAGCGCGGAGGCCGCCGACAGGAAGGGCGTGACGCCAATGCCGCCGGCCACGAACAGATGGAAGCCCGCCCCCAGCGGCACGCCGCCGCGCGGCAGGCTCACATGCATCTCGTCGCCGCATTTTACCTGATCATGCAGCAGCATGGAGCCGCCCCGCCCCTCCACCTCGCGCTTGACCGCGATCACATAGCGGTCCTTGGCATGCGGCGGGCCGCAGAGCGAATAGGTGCGGATCAGCCCGCCGGGCAGGAACAGGTCCAGATGCGCGCCGGGCCGGGCGGGCGGCAGCTCCCACCCTTCCGGATCCTGAAGCGTGAAGCGCTTGACGCCCTCCCCCACCTCCTCGATGGCGGTGACGCGGGTGAGGATGGCCGAGTGCCGACGCATCAGAGGCTCCGCACCAGATCGCCGATGCGCACCGTGCCGCCTTCCAGAATGCGGCAGTTGAGGCCGGAGCGGTTGATCAGCGGGTCAAAGATCACCTTGCCGGTGATCTCCTCGATGTGGCGGCAGGGAATGGAGAGGCGGGTCGCCTCCAGCAGCGTCTCGCCCAGCCAGAAGCGGCGGCCCACCAGATGGTTGAGCGGCACGCCTTCCACGGTCACGTTGCGGCGGTGCTCCTCGGGGCCGAGGTCGATCTTGTGGTCGCGCTTCAGAGCTTCCAGCGTCTCGATCTCGAACAAAGTCACCTGCCGGCCGTCCTCGGGGCGGTCGGAGTAGAAGCCTTGCTCGCGGCCGATCATGTAGCGGTCGCCCTCGATGCCCTTGCCGGCGATCAGCTTGATCTCCTCCATGGCCCGCATGGGCAGGAAGGCGCGGGCGGTGATGTGCAGATGGCGCACCACGCCGGTGAAGGCGAGGGTCGCGGTCTCGACAGAGGGTTGCAGGGTCAGCATTCTTGGGGCCTCCCGGTTGAGCGTTGAGACGGAAAAGTCCCCGGAGGCGCGCAACCTCCGGGGACAGGGACGGGATGAGCGTCAGATCAGTTCCTTGCGTGCGGTCTCCGGCGCCATGATCGTGGCGAAGGCGGTGATCAGCGCGCAGCCGATGAGGAACAGCGAGATCGGCCAGGTGGCCCCCGTCCAGGCCAGCAGCGAGGCGGCGACGAAGGGGGTGAGGCCGCCGGAAATGGCCGCGCCGATCTGGAAGCCCAGCGAGGCGCCGGAATAGCGCAGGCGGGCCGGAAACAGCTCCGAATACCAGGGGGCACCGACGCCGAACATCACCATCTGGCCGCAGGAGATGGCCACCACGATGGTCGCGGTGACGATCATCGGATCACGGGTTTCCAGCAAGGCGAACATGGGGAAGGCGAAGCCGGCGCAGAACAGGCAGCTCAGCAGGAACATGGTCTTGCGGCCGAGCTTGTCCGACATCCAGCCGAACAGCGGGATGGTGAACAGAGCGATGAAGGCCGACGCCCACACGCCGTTGAGGATGGTCGCGCGCGCCATGCCGAGATTGGCGGTGGCGTAGGAGATGACGAAGATGGAGGCGACGGAGGCGTAGGAGATCTCGGCGATCTTCAGACCCACGGCGGTGAAGAAGGGCCGGCGGTGATCGCGGAAGATCTCCACCAGCGGCGCCTGCGCCACCTGGCTCTTGGCCTTCATCTCGCGGAAGGCTGGGGTCTCGTCCAGCTTCAGGCGGATGAACAGGCCGACCACGATCAGCAGGATGGAGAGCAGGAAGGGAATGCGCCAGCCCCAGCTCAGGAAGGCGCTGTCGGGCATCTGCGAGACCAAAGCGAAGATGCCGATGGCGGCCAGATTGCCGATGGGATTGCCCACCTGCACCATGGAGCCGAACAGGCCGCGCTTCTTGGCGGGGGCGTTCTCCACCACCATGAGCACCGCCCCGCCCCACTCGCCGCCGATGCCGATGCCCTGAACGAAGCGCAGGATCACCAGCAGGATGGGCGCGAGGATGCCGACCTGCTCATAGGTGGGCAGAAGGCCGATGCAGAAGGTGCCCAGCCCCATGATGACGATGGTGGTGGCGAGCATGGCCTTGCGGCCGAGCTTGTCGCCATAATGGCCGAAGATGGCGGCGCCCAGCGGCCGCGCGAAATAGCCCACCGCATAGGTGCCGAAGGCGGCGATGGTGCCCATGGCCGGATCGCCCACGGGGAAGAACAGCTTGTTGAACACCAGCGCAGTGGCGGCGGCATAGATCAGGAAGTCGTACCATTCGACAGCGGTGCCGATGACCGACGACCAGACGATGCGGCGCATCTCGTCGGGCGCCACCGCGCCGGCTGCGGCCGGCTCCGACTGGGTTGGGGACAGGGTTCCGGTAAACGTCATGTGGTGCCTCTCTGGATTATGGTTCTGGACGCACGCGGCCGGTCCCCGTCCGGCTTCTGCGTCCGGGCGGAGGGGCGGAACTCTTATGGGTCTTCCGGAGCGGCCCCGGCCTGCCGGAAACCGCCGTTTGACAAGGCTTGCGCAGGCGCCGGACGCGCGGGCACGGCCCATCGCTCCCCGCGCGACAGCGCAGGCGGTTCGGTGATCAGCAGATCAGGAACGCAACCTGATGATCATCTGCTCATGAATGGGCTACGTCTTCGCCGCAGGCGAAGGCGCGCGGAAAGCTTGAGGGGGCGGACGGCCGCAAGGGCCGGAACCGGGGCTCGGTGCCAGGGTGTGCAAGGCCATGCGGCTGCTCTCTTCCCGAGGAGGCGAAACCGGCGCCCCGACAAGGCCCGCGATCCCGTCCATGTCGCAAAAGCAACATGTTTACTGACAGAAATCAAGCGCGCCGAAACCGTGGAAACGCGCCCCCACGGGCCGTTGCGGCGCCTAGGGGAAGCGCAGGCGCCTGTTTGCATTATTTTCCGTCAGGCAACAGGCTGGCGGGCTGGCTTTGCATGAATTTGATGCGCCGCACTGGCGAGAATTTCCGCATCACGCCCCCGCATCTGCTAAACAGATTTTCGAATTTTGCGCCGCGCGCCCGCCCCTGCGGGCGGCGCTGCGGCAATCGGGGATTTTCGCGTGCTAGACGCCAGCAAGGCCGACCGGCTCGGTCCCAACCTGCGGCAGCTTCGAACCGAGAAGGGCCTGACGCTGGACCGGCTGGCGACCGCCAGCGCGCTCACGCGCGGCTATCTCTCGCTGGTGGAGCGCGGCCTCAAGACGCCGTCCATCACCGCTCTGCTGCGCCTTGCCGAGGCGCTGGGCGTCAACATCGCGCAGCTGTTCGACCTCAATGCCAAGCCGAGCGCGCAGTATACGCTGACCCGCAATGGCGAGGCGATGCAGGGGCCGGATGGCGGCTTCGGCCTGTTCCCGCTGGCGGCCGGCCGCACCCGGAAGATGATGGAGCCCTTCCTCATGACGCCGGACATGAAGCCGGCGGTGCGCTCGGACCCGCGCTGGGCCCATGGCGGCGAGGAACTGCTGTTCGTGGTCTCCGGCCGCATCGCCATCCAGCTCGGGGCGGAAGAGCTGGAGATGAGCGCGGGCGACTGCCTCTATTTCGAGGGCGAGATCAAGCACGAGGTGCGCAGCGTAGGCCCCGTGCGCGCGCAGGTGCTGGTGGTCATCGCGTTGCCGCAGGATGCCCCGGACGCTGGCACGCCCGCGAGCTGACGCCTTCGCCCAGTTGGCGCGGGTGTCGGAACCCGCGCCGCGCCGCACCCCGGCGCTGACCGCAGGGCGCGAACCGGCCTCAGCCGAAGCGGTTCGGCCCCGCGGTGCCGCGCTGCGCCCAGAAGACGATGAGCACGATGATGCCGACCAGCGGCACCAGCGCCAGCAGCACCCACCAGCCGCTGCGGTCGCAATCGTGCAGGCGGCGGACGGACTGGGCGATGGAGGGCAGCAGCACCGCCAGCGAGAACAGGTTCGACAAGGGCGAGAAATCGCCCCGCGTCAGCCCCAAGTCCACGAGCCCGAGCGCAAAGCCGACCACCGTGGTGAACAGCAGGAAGTACCAGAATTCCGAGCGGCTGGCCCGCCCGGAGAAGGTGGCGTATTTGTTGAACGCCGTGAGGATGGCATCCTTCATGTCCACGGATGGCGGCGGCGCCCAGCCGGCGGCGCCATAGGCCCCGTGCCCGTAAGCGCTGCCCGAATATCCGCCGCCCGCGTATCCACCGCCCGCATAGCCGCCGCCCGCGCCGAGCGGCGGCGGCGCGCCAGCAGTGGTGTGGGCCGAAGCCAGCGGCGTTTCGGCCAGCGGCGCCCATCCCGGCATGTCCTCGGTCCAGACCAGGGTCTGGCCTGTCACGACCCCGGCCTCCATGAGCGCGGTCATCTGCGGCGTCGAATACGGCCCCTTCTGGACCCCGTTTTCACCATAGAACCACTGGGCCGAACTGAAATCGGACATGCGTCGCTCATCCTCCAGGGAATCCGGAACCGGAAACAGGGTCAGGATCTGGCGGAGGAATGATCGAAAGGTCAATGGGGCGGGCCGCATGCCCGCCCCTCGTGAGAAGCGCTCTCAGCCGAAGCGGTTCCGGCCCTGCGTGCCCTGCGAGGCCCAGAAGACGATGAGCACGATGATGCCGATCAGCGGCACGAACAGCAGCAGATACCACCAGCCGCTACGGTCGGTGTCGTGCAGGCGGCGGGCGGACAGCGCGATCTGGGGAATGATCACCGCCAGCGAGAACAGATTGCTGAGCGGCGAGACGCCATCCTCCAGCATGGTGCTGAACACCATCAGATCGACCATGCCGAGCACGAAGGCGGCCAGCAGGCAGAACAGCGCGAAATACCAGAATTCCGAACGGCTCGCCCGGCCCGAGAAGGTGAAATACTGGCTGAACGCCCGCTTCACCGCCTCGCCCATGCCCACCGGACGCGGGCCGGGCGCGATGCCCCCGCCGCCCACCGCCCCGTTGCCCACGCCGCCGCCCTGCGGGGCATAGCCGCCCGGTATCTGCGGCGGGCCGCCGGCCGATGCTGTGGCGAGCGGGCTCTGGGCCAGCGGCAGCCAGCCCGCCATGCCCGCCGTCCACACCACCGTCTGCGAATTGATGGCGCCCGCCTGCAGCAGCGCCTTCATCTGCTCGGTGCTGTAGGGGCCCTTCTGCTCCCCGTTGGCGCCGTAGAACCATTCGTCATGTCCAGCCATGCCCGCACCATCTTCCCAGTGAGTTGCGCACGATCCCCGAGCATCCGGTCCCCCGTCCCAGCCGGCCTGCGCCGAACGCCCGTCCGTTACGATGCCCCCGGCCTTACGCCGCCCGCGCACGGGCCGCGTCCTCGGCAGCGCAGGGCACATCGAATCCCCCGCGCCGTGGCGGGCCGGCCACCTGCCGCCTCGGCATGACGCAACGATACCGGCGCCCCATACCAGCGGCAATTGCAATCGCGCCCCGCAGGTTGTGGCGGCATCTCTCCCCTGTTCCGCCTCGGGCGCCAGATGAAGAAGAAGGGCGAAACCACGGCGCAGCGATTAACGATGCGGCCGTGCATGATACCTCACGATTGCTTGAGCACATCCCTGCGCCAATCCGCCGCCATTCCTTGCATGACACCTGCCGGTGCGGGGAAATGCGTGGCTTTATCCTGTCGGATTTCGAAACAAATCGAAACCTTCTCTTAAGACGTGCGACCGAATTTCGAGCGCGACCCAGACCACAAGGAGCCCCCGAGATGTCTGCACGCACGATCGCCACCGCGCTCGCCGTCCTCGCCCTCGCCGGATCGAGCGCCATGGCCGAGAAGGTCACGAACATCGGCGCATTCGAGGACTGGACCGCCTATAGCTACAAGCTGAACGGAAAGCCCGAGTGCTATACCTTCAGCCGCCCGACAGCCATGAAGCCGGCCCGGCTGGACCATGGCGAGGTGGTGTTCATGATCACCGCCAAATCCAACGCCGCCTCGCGCACTGAAGCCAATTTCCAGGCGGGCTACACCTTCAAGGCCGGCTCCAACGTGGTCGCCAGCATCGGCGACGACACCTTCACCCTCACCACGGACGGCAGCAACGCCTGGCTGCGCCGGGCCGACCGCGAAGCGGATTTCCTGAAAGCCATCCGCGCCGGCGACAATATGGAGCTGACCGCCACCTCGGCGCGCGGCAATGACACCAGCTATGTGGTGTCGCTGGATGGCGTCACCGCCGCCACCAATCGCATCCTCACCCAGTGCCGCTGATGCGCCGGCTCGGCGCCCTGCTGCTGCTCTGCCTTCTGTTGCCGGGTCCGGCCGTCGCCTCAGGCACGGCCCCGGCGGCGGAACCGGAGGCGCCGAGCCTGATGCAGATCGGCGCCGATATCTGGGCAGGGATCGAGGCCAAGGCCAAAGCGGCAGCGCAAGCCGGGACCGCCCCCCGCGCCCCGGCCGGCGCGACGGAAGATGCCAATCTACCGGCGCTGCCCTATTTCGCCTCGCTGAAGCGCGAAGTGACCAATGTGCGCGTGGGGCCGGGCTTCGATTATCCCGTGCTCTGGGTCTTCCGCCGCGCCGGCTGGCCGGTGGAGGTGCTCAACCGCTTCGGCAACTGGCGCCGCATCCGCGACAGCGAGGGCGAGATGGCCTGGGTTCACATGGCCATGCTCTCCAACACCCGCACCGCCGCCATTCAGGCACCCGCCGGGCAGAATGTGGGCCTGCACAGCCGCCCGCAGCCCGAGGCACCGCTCATCGCGTGGCTGGCCCCCGACGTGCAGGTGCGGCTGGAACGCTGCCGCAACGACTGGTGCCGGGTGGCGGTGAAGGGCCGCCGGCTGGATGGCTACGTGCCGCAGGCCCGGCTCTGGGGCATCTATCCGGGCGACGACTACCCGGCCCGTCCGGCTCAGCCTGCGGCCGGGACACGCAACGAGGGCTGACAGGGCGCATAAGAGAGCAACCGCTCAACACCCGCGCGCGGCAAGACCCTCACCCGCCAGAAACCGGCCGATACCGGCATCGGCGACACAGCACCGAAGCCGGAACATCCGACTTCGGCACGAGGGAGGGCTGGGAGGGAACCCCGCCTTCGGTGCAGACGCCTTTCGCTTTGGTGCGTGCTTCCCACCTGACGGATTGCTCCACATTACGCACCACGCGAAATGAATGGCCTCAAACACCCTGCAACATCAGTAATCACCCCCATCAAATACAACTATATAAAGTATTTCCAGAAAATATAATTACGACAACACGCCATACATTGTGCGGTGCAAATTCAATATCACTGCAACTGCGAGATGACCGAAACAAAATGCAACCGACATCATCCTTTTGCAGATGAGGTCAGTGCAACATGTGCTAAGGTCGCAAGTGCCCGCGTAGCTCAGCTTACGTACTCATGCATCCGTGCAGGCATCTGTGCGTAGGTCCGGGCGGGCGCAAGCGATCGATCCCTCGTACCGGGAATTCGGCTCGGAACCCGTTTGGGAAATCGGCGGCAGAAGGCCGCCGAGGGATTTTCGGTGATCCGTCAGGAGAAAATGCAGCCCCGATGCCGCGCATCGGGGCAAGCTTGCCACGCACCGGGCGCCGGAAAGACCCGGCGGACCGACCCGTCCGACTTTTCCAAACGGGCTCTCAAGTCGAATAGATCGCAGACCTGTTCAAGAAGGTTAAAAACCCGGAGGAGGCATCGATGACTCGAGCTATTCGATTGGTGTTGCCTTGTACTTTAGCAGCCTTGCTCACCATGGCCGGACCGGCCACATCCCAGACCGCCCCCCAGGCCGCGAGCGGTGTTCCCGGCCTGGCCAGCACCACGGTGATGTCCGGACGTGAATTCACCTGGGACATGGCCTTTTTGCCCGACGGCACGATGTTCTTCACCGAGAAGTGCCGCGGTCTCTCGGTTCGGCTGCCATCCGGCGCCGTCAATGCATTGCTCGGGATGAAGGATACCAAGGGGTACGCCGACACTGCGGCGGACCTGTTCTGCAGCGGCCAGGCCGGCATGAACGGCGTGGCCGTGGACCCGGATTTCGCCACTAACCGCTTCATCTATGTGTATTCGGCGTCGGACATGACCGCGCCCGGAACAAACCGGGTGCTCCGGCTGACCGTGAATTCCGATCTGAACAAGGTCTCGAACCGGCAGGACATCGTCACCGACATCGCCTACAAGCCAAAGCCAAGCGACCATCCCTTCGGAGATCCCGGCGCGCACAATGGCGGCCGGCTCCGCTTCGGCCCCGCCGACGGCTTCCTCTATGTGACGACCGGCGACACCCATAATGGCGAGGTGCCGCAAAGCCCGACCCGCATCGGCGGCAAAGTGCTTCGGATCGACCGTGACGGAAAGCCCGCGGCAGGCAACAACCCGCCCCAGGGCTTCGACCCGCGCATCTTCACCTATGGCCACCGCAACCCGCAGGGCATCTGCTTCCGCCCCGGCACGAACGAGCCCTTCACGGCGGAGAACGGGCCCTGGCATAGCGATGAGGTCACGCTGCTCAAGGCCGGTGGCAATGGCGGATGGGATCCGCGCCCGAACATGGCTGGGCGCGGTGCGTGCCCCGACAACTATTGCGGATACTCCCCCAACCAGATGGGAGAGATGGATCCGAAGGAGCGCTCGGCCTACATGCCGATGACCGACACCAAGACCTATCCCAACGCCATGAAGCCGGCCTGGAACAATGAACTGCTCTCGCAGGGCATGTCCTCCTGCGTGTTCCTGAGCGGCCCGCAGTGGAAGGACTGGAACGGCAGGATGGTGGTGTCCTTCATGGGCATCGGCATTCACGGCACGCCGGTCGGCAACCGCCTCGATGTGCTCAACATCACGCCCGACGGTTCTTCCGCCACGCGCACGACCGTGTCCCTGCCGATGCCGGCAGGGCGCTTCCGCTCCCTCGTGCAAGCCCCCGATGGCAACATCTATGTCGCCACCGATCAGGGCGATATCTACCAGCTCAAGCCCAAATGAGACCGATCGGCAGCCGCGCCAGCGACTTCGCGGCGCGGCTGCCGTACTGCCTCCAAAGAGGAAGGTGCCCGTTCACGCGGGCCGATGGCATTCAACCAGCCGGATCGTTTAGGCCGGGAGGGCCGCTGGATGACAGACCTTCGCCAACTCGCTCTTACGACCTCCATTGCGCTTTTGATCTCAACACCTGCCGATGCGAACCCCGATCTCGCCAAAGCCAAGAATTGCGTGGCATGTCACTCCCTCGAGAGAAAGATGATCGGGCCGGCCTTCAAGGCCATCGCAGCACGTTATGCCAAGGATGAGTCCGCGGTCAGTGTTCTGAAAGAGAAGGTCATCAAGGGCGGCGGGGGCAGTTGGGGCCAGATGGCGATGCCGCCCCAGCCCGGCGTCTCCCCCGAAGAAGCCGAAAGCCTGGTCAAATGGATCTTGTCCCAGGAGCCCTGATTTCGCTCGCCGGCAAGGGCATGTCCGGCTTTGATTGCTTCGCAATCCAAGCCGCAAGACATTCTCTATCAAAGACTTGGAGCGTTTCAGCGTTTCCGTGAAACGATGAAACGCTCTAGGGCAGGACACGGCTCCGCATTGCCCCATCGTCGCGAGCCGCCCGCGTCGTCCGGGGGGGCTCGTCCCGGAATGAAGCGGCGCAGGAAGGCAGCGCGCGCCTGATAGGCAGGCCGGACCAGCAGCCGGCCGGAATCGGCTGATGCCATCACCGTTTTGATAATCCATTGCTCACCAGACGCGGCAGCGACCTGCCGGCGCCGTTGCCGCACTCCATCCGCGCGGGCACACCGTCGACACACGGCGGTCGCCGGGAGAACGGAGCGACTGTTTGCTCCGCCGTGGGGGGCGCGTTGATAGCCTGCCATTGAGATCGACCGGCAGGGAGGTCCGTGCGATGGAATGACGTACATTGCCAGCAATCCATTTCGCGTCGGACGGCCAATGTCCCGGCCATTCTCCCCAGCCAATGTGCCATGGTGCGGCCATGTCCCTGTGCCATGCCGTGCCATGCGCGACTGTCCGTGACCACCACGCACGGCCGGTCCGGGCGAAACCCTTGCCCCGCAACCCTCCGGACCCGATGCGCCCGCGCACCCGGCCAATGTGCCAAACCGTGGCTCACCGGGGCCATGCGCACCCGTCCGTGGTCGCGTGTGCTACTTCAGCCGTTGCAACAATGACAGCAGCTGCGCCCGCTCAGCGGTATCCAGCGGCGTCAGCGTCTCCTCGGTGATGGCGAGCGCGGTGGGAGCGAGTCGCTCCGCCAGTTCCGCCCCTGCGGCGGTCAGGCCCACCACGAGGCGGCGGCCATCTTCCGGATCGGGGCTGGTCTCCACGAGGGCGCGCTTCACCAGCCGGTCCACCACCCCCTTGATGGTGGCCGCATCCATGGCGGTGTGCCGGCCGAGCAGGTTCTGCGAGCACGGCCCCTTCTCGGCGAGCTTGGCCAGCGCCGCCCATTGGGTGGAGGTCAGGTCATCCCCCATGCGGGCACCGAAGATGATGGCGTGCCGCTGCCCCACCTGCCGCAGGATGAATCCCACTTGATCATCAAGCACATAGGCAGACAGCGGCACAGTCCGCGACCGGCGCTTGCGGGCTCCGCTCTCGGCCATGCTCGGATTGCCCTCGGTCTTGCTCATCGCCCGCCCTGCCCCACCTCAGACCGCCAGATAGGCGTCGCGAATCTCCGGATTGGCCTCCAGCTCCGCCATGGTACCGGAAAAGCGCATCCGCCCCTTCTCGATGATATAGGCGCGATCCGAGATCAGCTTGGCAAAGTGCAGATTCTGCTCGGAAATCACGATGGAGAGCCCTTCCCGCTTCATGGTCAGGATGGCATCCGCCATCTGCTCCACGATCTTCGGAGCGAGCCCCTCCGAGGGCTCGTCGAGCAGCACCAGCGAAGGATTTCCCATCAATGTGCGGCCGATGGTGAGCATCTGCTGCTCGCCGCCGCTCATCTGCCCGCCGGGGCGCTTCCTCATCTCGCCAAGGTTCGGAAACAGCTCGTAAATCCGCTCCGGCGTCCAGGTGGCGACACCGGGCCGGGCCGGCTGGCGGCCGACGACGAAATTCTCCTCCACCGTCAGCTCGGTGAAAACACGCCTGTCCTCAGGCACATAGCCGAGGCCGCGGCGGACGATGTCGTAGGTCGGCAGCCGCGAGACGTCCTCGCCCTCGAACCTTATCTGCCCGGTGCGCTGGGAGACGAGACCGACGATGGAGCGGAAGGTGGTGCTCTTGCCGGCGCCGTTGCGGCCCAGCAATGCCACCACTTCGCCCGCCCCCACCTCGAAGCCCACATCGAACAATATATGGGCGGGGCCGTAATGGCTGTTCAGCCCGGAAACCTCGAGCTTCATGCCGCGCTCCCCTGATCTTTATCGTGATACAGCAAGCCTTCGCCGAGATAGATGGCCCGCACCTGTGGATCGCGCCGCACCTCTTCCGGCGTGCCCCGGGCGATCAGCTCGCCGCGGTTCAGCACCATCACGGCATCCGCATGCTCGAACACCACGTCCATGTCGTGCTCGGTGAAGAGCACGCCGATGCCCTTCTCCCGCGCGATGTCGGCGGTGAGGCGCATGAGGTCCACGCGCTCTTTCGGCGCCATGCCGGCGGTGGGTTCATCCATCAGCAAGAGCCTGGGATTGTTGGCCAAAGCGATGGCCAGCTCCAGCCGCTTCAGGTCGCCATAGGCCAGCTCCCCGCAGGGTCGCTCGGCCTGCTGCTCCATGCCCACGAGGGCGAGAAGCCGGTTGGCCTCGTCGCGATAGGCCGCGCCCGCATAACCCACCATGGCCCACAGGCGGTGATGGAAGGAGAGCAGCGTCACCTGCACGTTTTCCCGCACCGTCATGGAGGGGAAGGTGGCGGTGATCTGGAACGTGCGCCCCACCCCGCGCCGCCACACGGCGCGTGGCGGCAGGCCGATGATCTCCTGCCCCTCCAGCCGGATGGAGCCGGCATTGGGCCGGATCTGGCCGTTCAGCATGTTGAAGCAGGTGCTCTTGCCGGCGCCGTTGGGGCCAATGAGGGCAAGGATTTTCCCCGCTTCCAGCGCGAAGGAGACACCCCGCACCGCATGCACGCCGCCATAGGATTTGGCGAGCTTTTCCACTTGCAGCAGCGCGTTCATTCCGCAGCCTCCGCCTTGGCCACAAGGGCTGCCTCAGGTTTGGCCCCGTTCTGCCTCGGTGGCTTGAGGCGATGGCGCAAATCCTCAAGGAAGCCCACGATCCCCTTCGGGAAGGCCACCACGAGAAGAACGATAGTCGCGCCAAGGATGAGCTTGGACAGCTCGGTCTTGCTCATGAGCCAGATCGCCAAAGCCTTGTAGACAATGGCGCCGATGACCGCGCCCGACACCGTCTCGATGCCGCCCAGCAGCACCATGACCAGCCCGTCCACGGAGGTCGGGATGGCGAGGTTCTCGGGGAAGACCGAGCCCTTCAGGAAGGCCAGCAGGGAGCCGGCCACGCCCGCGAACGTGCCGGCGACGATGAAGGCAACCCATTGCGTGGACTTGCGATTGATGCCGATGGCCTCGGAGCGCAGGGAACTGTCGCGGGCCGCCCGCAGGCCGAAGCCGAAGGGCGAGAACACCAGCATCCGCAACACCCCGACGCCCACGGCGACGATGCCGAGCGTCAGCCAGAAGAAGGCCTGCGGGCTGGAGGCCCAGGACGACGGCCAGATGCTGAGCATGCCATTGTCGCCGCCCGTCACCTCCACCCACTGGAAGGCCACCGACCAGGCGATCTGGGCGAAAGCCAGCGTCAGCATGGCGAAATAGACGCCCGACAACCGCACGCAGAACCAGCCGAACAGCACCGCCCCCGCAAGGCCAAGCAAGGGGCCAGCCAGCAGCGCCAGCTCCATGGGCGCGCCCAGATACTTGACCATGAAGGCGGCGCCATAGGCCCCGAGGCCGAAATAGGCCGCATGGCCGAAGGAGGCGAGCCCGCCCACCGTCATCAGGAAGTGCAGGCTGGCCGCAAACAGCACGAACACAAGGATTTCCGTGCTCACGCTCAGCACATAGTTGCCGGCGAAGAGCGGCAGCGCGGCCGCCGCCACCACCGCCAGCGCCACCAACATCCGCTCCACACCGGACATGGGCTTCCACGGCCGGATGGACAGGCCGGCGGCGGCGCGGGGCGTGCCTTCCGGCTTGCCGAACAGGCCCCACGGGCGGACCACCAGCACCACGGCCATCACCAGGAACACCACCACCATGGAGATCTTGGGCAGGACGAGGATGCCGAAGGCATTCAGCTCAGACACCAGCACGGCGGCGACGAACGCCCCCGGCACGCTGCCGAGGCCGCCGATCACCACCACCACGAACACCTCCACGATGATGGAGAGGTCCATGGCATGGCTGACCGTGGTGCGCGGGATCTGAAGAGCCCCGCCAAGGGCCGCAAGGAAGACGCCGAGGGCGAAAACGCTGGTGAACAGCCACTTCTGGTTCACGCCCAACGCCGCCACCATGTCGCGGTCCTGGGTCGCGGCGCGCACCAGCACGCCCCAGCGGGTGCCGTGGAACAGCAACCACAGCAGGCCCAGCACCAGCGGGCCGAGGCCGATCAGCAGCAGGTCATAAGTGGGCACGCGGCGGCCCAGCAGCTCGATGGCGCCGGTGAAGCCGGGGGCGCGCGGCCCCATCAGGTCTTCCGGGCCCCAGATCAGCAGCACGATATCCTGCACCATCAGCGTGACGCCGAAGGTGGCGAGCAGCTGGAACAGCTCGGGGGCATGGTAGATGCGGCGCAGCAACAGCATTTCCATCAGCGCGCCGACCACGGACACGATGAGGCAGGCCACCAGAATGCCGCCCCAGAAGCCGAGCGGCCCCGAGAACCGATCGGTGAGCGTGAAGGCCACATAGGCACCCAGCATGTAGAATGCGCCATGGGCGAAGTTCACGATGCGCATCACGCCGAAGATGATCGACAGGCCCGACGCCACAAGGAACAGGGACGCGGCGCTGGAAAGCCCGCTCAGGGCCTGGACCAGAAGGAATTCCACGGCTCAACCTTTCGTTGAACGCTCGAGAAGGCTTTTGTTTTCTTGTGGGAGGCTGGCGGATGCCGCCCGCCTCAAAGTCTTGTCAGCCGCTCCCCGCCCCGTGAGACAGATCCCCTCTCCCGCTTGCGGGGGAGGGTTAGGGAGGGGGAATGGCGGGCGCTCAGACTTCAGAGGAACCGCCTGCAACAGGCGTTTTCCGCCTGCGGCGCCCCCTCCCAACCCTCCCCCGCATCGAAGTCGGATACTTCCGCCTTCGACACCTTGTTGCCGAAACCGGCAACAGCCGGTTTCGGGCGGGAGAGGGCTTTAACTCCTTCAGTCCTTGGGACGCAGCTTGGCGGCGTCGGCCTCGGACGGCAGGTAGTCGGCGCCGGCGCGGAAGGCGAACTCGGTCATCACGCCCTTGCCGTCCTTGATGCCGGTCTTGCCGATATAGGCGCCCATGGTGCTCTGGTGGTCGGCCGCGCGGTACACGACGGGGCCGAACGGGGTGTCCACCTTCAGGCCCTTGAAGGCCTTGATGATGCCCTCCGACGAGGTGTCGTCGGCGGCCTTCAGCGCGGCGGCGACGCTCATGACCGTGGAATAGCCCACCACCGAGCCGAGGCGCGGATAGTCCTTGTTGGCAGCCTGATAGGCATCCAGGAACGCCTTATGCTCGGGCGTGGTGATGCCGTACCAGGGATAGCCGGTGACGATCCAGCCTTCCGGGGTCTCGGCCTTCAGCGGATCGAGATATTCCGGCTCGCCGGTCAGATAGCTGACCACCGCGCGGTCCTTGAAGATGCCGCGGGTGTTGCCCTCACGGACCAGCTTCACCAGATCGCCGGCGAAGGTGGCGTTGAGGATGGCGTCGGGCTTGGCGGCGTCGATGGCCTGCAGCACCGGGCCAGCATCGATCTTGCCCAGCGGCGGCCACTGCTCGGCCACGAACTCCACGTCCGGGCGCTTCTTGGTCAGGAGTTCCTTGAACACGGCGACAAACGACTGGCCGTATTCATAATTGGGGGCGATGGTCGCCCACTTCTTGGCCGGAAGCTTCGCGGCTTCCTCGGCCAGCATGGCCGCCTGCATGTAGTTCGAGGTGCGCAGGCGGAAGGTGTAGTCGTTGCCCTTCGACCAGACGAGGGCGTCGCTCAGCGGCTCGGCGCCGAGATAGACCACCTTCTTCTGCTTGGCGAAATCCGCCAGCGCGAGGCCGACGTTGGACAGGAAGCCGCCGGCGATCATCACCACGCCGTCGCGCGACACCAGTTCGTTGGCGGCGGTGAGCGCAT
Source organism: Azorhizobium oxalatiphilum (assembly GCF_014635325.1). GTDB lineage: Bacteria > Pseudomonadota > Alphaproteobacteria > Rhizobiales > Xanthobacteraceae > Azorhizobium > Azorhizobium oxalatiphilum. Next base: position 527,473 of record NZ_BMCT01000002.1, read on the forward strand.
CGCCGGGCTTGCCGCCGTCATCCTTGGAGATGATGACCAGCTTCTTGCCCTTGATGCCGCCGGCATCGTTGATCTGCTTGAGCGCCAGCTCCATGCCCTTCTTGTAGGGCTCGGTGAAGGCCGGCAGAGCCGAGTAGCTGTTGATCTCACCGACCTTGATCTCGCCCTGCTGGGCTTTGGCCATGCCGGTCGCCAGCAGCGTCGCCGCCAGCGCCACCCCAATCATCTTCTTCATACGGTCATCCCCTCTGGTTTTTTCGACGTACCGTTTGCTCTGCAATTCGCGCGCCGAAACCCGGCGCAAATCCTATCTCAATCCGTCCTCGCCTTTGATCTCTTCCACCTTCAATCCGCCGACCCGCGGCAGCGGCCGGCCGCTATCTGTCACAGCCACCGCAACGACGATTTCATTGGCGCGCGGCGCATCGCTGATGCTGATCTGCATGCCATCGAAATGACTGCGCACGAATGCCGCGTCCTTGTGTCCCAACGGGATGTCCAGCTCTGCGCCCAGGCCGCCCCGGCGCTTGGAGGACGGGATCAGCGCCGCGCCCTTGCCCAGTACCTTGCGCACCGGCGTGCCCATCTTGGGGTGCAGAAGGGCGGCGGCATGTTCCAGCTCGCCATTCTCGCCCACGAGGGCCGCCTTGCCGTAGCTCTCGGCCTTCGAACCCTCGATGCCGAGGGCCGCGACCGCGCGTTCCGTGAGCAGGCCGCCCAGTTCCTCGCCGATGGCGATGAGGTCGGACAGGTCTTCCACATAGGTACCGGCGAACGGGTTCTCGATCACCGCCACCGCCGCTGCGCGACGGGTGGCGGGGGAGATGGGCTTGCCCATCTCCGTGTGCGTCTCTTCGAGAAAGGTGACGATCTTGCGGATTTTCGCGCTCATCGCAGGCCGTCCTCGCCCTTGATCTTGTCCGCCGCCAGACCGCCAACACGAGCATGGACGCGGGCACCGGAGGTCATCACCAGCACCAGCGCGATCTCGTTCGCCTTCGGGCCATCCGGCACGCCCACTTCCATGGCGTCGAAATGGCTGCGGACATAGGAGGCGTTCACATGCGTCACCGGCACGTCGAGCCGGGTGCCGGGCCCGCCCACCTTCTTGGTGGAGGGCACGATGGCCTTGGCGTCGCCGAGGATCTCCCGCATGGCGTAGCCGCCGGGCACATGCCAGAGCGCGCCGTGCTCGATCTCGCCGGCCGCGCCCACGATGGCGCCCTTGCCGTAGCCGTCGATGGCGCTCTTGTCGCCGCCGAGCGCCGCCAGCAGGTCGCCGGCCATGGCGACGCCGAGGGGGGTGAGGTCATCCATGAAGCCGGCGATGTCCTCCACATAGCGGCCCGCGAACGGGTTCTCGATCACGGTGAGGATCGCACCCCGCTTACGCGGCGCGGCAGCCACGGGGCCGCCTTCGTGGAAGATGTCCTCCAGCACCAGAAGACGCTTGCGAATCTTGACCTCAGGCATGTGTGCGCCCTTGTTGTGGTTGTGGCGTTACGGGAATGAAGGCAGCCCCTGCGGGACTGGACAAGCTATCGAGGCCAGCGCCGGTGCCGACGGTCTCGCCCTGCACATGCAGAGCGGCACCTGAGATCCGCCCCCGGCGCATCAGGTCGCGGGCGACGGCAAGGCCGGCCTCCAGCGCCTCAGCCCGTTCTCCGGCGGTGAGAGCCGGCACGGCGCGGGTGACGAGGCGGGCACCGAGATCGCTCTCGGGCTGAAGATCATTGGCCTGCGTCCGGACAATGCCCGGATGGCGCGGCAGGTCCACCGCATTGGCAACCACCGTTGCCGCCGCATCCGCCTGCGCGGCGGTGGGGGCGAGGATGGTGACGGCGTCTGCAATGCCCAGGGAAAAGCTGCGCCCGCGCCAGCCGCTGGTGGCGACCCCGCGCACCGGACTGTCGAAGGACAGCACCGCCGTGCCAATGATACGCGGCTGGTCGGGCCGGTCCACGAGGCCGACGGTGAAGCTGGCCCCCTCGGGCAGATACAGCGCGATGTCGCCGCCATTGTTCACATAGGCGCGGGATATCCCCGGCAGGACAAGGGCTTGCAGCACGTCTTCCGCCACCGCCCCGGCCACCGCCGCCATGGGGGTGATGAAGACCTCACCCGCGAACGGGGCCACCGCCTGCCACATGCGCCGGGCCACCGGGCCGGACACCGGACAGAAGTCCGGAGAGGCTGCCGCCCGCAGGGCCGGAAGCTCGTCGCACAAGGCATCGAGCAAGCCGGAGAAGCGCTCCGTCGCTGCCGCATAGGCGGCTCGCACCACGTCTTCGGCGCCCACCGCCTCGATCACGAGGTCGATTGGCCCGTCCTGCAGATGCAGACGGTGCCCATCGGCCAGCAGGGCCACCTGGGGCGCCCGCCGGATCGAGGGAGAGGGAGGCGTGGCGCGGGTCATGCGCTCAGCCGTGGGAACGCTTGGCGGTCTGCGGGGCGAGCGGCCAGGGATTGTCGGAGATCGGCGCCACCGGGCGCGTTCCGTCTCCCTGCGGGATGGAGGCCAGCGGCCGGACCTCACTCATATGACCGCCCAGTGCCTCATAATCCGACAGCTTCAGGGTGAATTCGATGGGCGCCACGAGGGCCGGCGTCGGCACATAGCCGAAGGCATTCTCCGGCAGACGGGTGACATCCACCATGAAGGTGATGCCGCCCCCCGGATAGACATAGACCGGCGCGCCGCCACTGGTGACATAGGTCAGCGCATCCTTGACCGAGCGGGTGAGCCGCACCGGGTTCTCGGTGACGCCCGAGCGCAACGAGCCGCCTGCCCCGGCCATGAACAGCACGGTGCAGAGGGCCGGCTCGCAATTCTCCTTCACCCGCTCCGTGGAGGCCATGAGGTCTTCCGGCATGGGTTTCTCGACAGGGGCGAGCGTTTCATCCAGCTCATAATAGGCCGAATGCTCTCCGGTGGTGGAGATGAAGAACAGGCGCGTGCCGGCCTTCGCCACCTTGGCGTCGAAGGGGCCGATGATGGAGAGCGGATCGGAGATGTTGGTGCCGCCCCAGCCGGTGCCGGGCTCGGCCACCTGAAAATAGCGGCCGGGCGTGGAGCGGCGACCCTTCATCTTGATGCCGGTATCAGGGATGTCCAGCAGCTTGCCGGCCTGATGCTCGGACAGAACGCCGGTAATGTGGTCATCCACCACCACCACCTCGTCGGCCTTGCCCAGCCACTGCTTGGCGAACATGCCGATGGTGGCCGAACCGCAGCCCACCCGCATGCGCTCTTCCGGCACGCCATTGACGATGGGGGCCTTGCCGGCCTGCACAACAACGGTTGCACCGCCGTCGATCACCAGTTCGACGGCCTTGCCGTTGCACAGGTTGAGCAGGGCATCGCAGGTGACGCGCCCTTCCTTCTTGCCGCCGCCGGTCAGGTGATGCACGCCGCCCAGCGACAGCATCTGCGAGCCATATTCGCTGGTGGTGACATGGCCGATGGGCTCGCCTGCCGCCCGCACCACCGCCTGCTCGGGGCCGAGATAGCGATCAGTGTCGATCTTCACCTTCACGCCGCAATAGCTGAAGATGCCCTCGGTCACGACCGTCACCATGTCCACGCCGTCCACCTCGGACGAGACGATGAAGGGCGCCGGCTTGTAGTCGGGATAGGTGGTGCCCGCGCCGATGGCGGTCACGAAGGTTTCGGGGCTGGAGACGATCTTGCCGTCCCAATCACCGCCCCGGTTGAAGGGCACGATGTTGCCGCCCTGCGCCAGCGTGCGGTCCAACACAACATGGGGGTCCACGCGCACCAGCTCACCGGCGTCATTGGCGTAGCGATCGCACGCGCCGGTCATGCCCGGCTTGATGTAGCACATCACCGGACAGGCATCGCAGCGGATCTTCTCGTCTGCGGCCGGACGAGGCGCGGCAACGGTTTCATCGAGCATGGCGCTCACAGCTCCCGGGGCGAAACCCCGCCCCCTCAGAAGACACCCGCCTCGCGGCGCAGTTCATATGTGTACTAATGAAATATGAGCTTAGAACCATGTCAAGCACAAGGAACGGGCACGCTGCCTGAAAGGGCAGCGTGCCTGACCTTTCACCAGAGATCGCCGGCCTTGAAAGCCGCCGTGTGCCCGCCCAGAACCGGTGACGGCTGGCCGGACACCATGGGTTCGCCGTCGATGGTGATGGGCGTGCGCACCCCGCTGATGAAGCCGCCTTCGGCCTCCGCGGACGGCATGTCGATGCGCAGGCCGCGCGCGATCACCTGAGGATCGGCGAACACCTCGTCGATCTTGTTGATGGGGCCGGCGGGGACGCCTTCCTTTTCCAGCTTTGCCAGCAGATCGGTCTTCGCAAACCCGGCCATCCGTTCCGACAAAAGCGGCACCAGCACATCCCGGTTCCGCACCCGGTCCCGATTCGTGGCGTAGTCCGGATTGTCGCCCAGCTCCGGTACGCCGAGCACGGTGCAGAAGCGCCGGTATTGGCCGTCATTGCCCACCGCGATGATCACATGACCATCGGCCACAGGAAACACCTGATAGGGCACGATATTCGGGTGGGCATTGCCGAGCCGGGCCGGCGCCTTGCCCGAGACCAGAAAGTTCATGGCCTGATTGGCGAGCACGCCCACCTGACAGTCCAGCAGCGCCATGTCCACCACGGCCCCCTGCCCGGTCTCGTCCCGCCGCCGGAGCGCCGAGAGAATGCCAACCGTGGCATAGAGGCCGGTGAAGATATCGGCGAAGGCGACCCCCACCTTCATGGGCTCGCCTTCCGGCGCGCCGGTGAGCGCCATGATGCCGCCCATGCCCTGCACGAGGTAATCGTAACCCGCCCGCTCCGCATAAGGCCCGGTCTGGCCGAAACCCGTGATGGAGCAATAGATCAGCCGCGGATTCACCGCCTTCAGGCTCTCCGCGTCGAGCCCGTATTTCGTCAGGCCGCCGACCTTGAAATTCTCCACCAGCACGTCGGCCTTGGCGACCAGCCGGCGCACCTCCGCCTGCCCCTCCGGGGTGCGGAAATCGATCACCACGGACTTCTTGCCGCGATTGGCCGCATGGAAATAGGCCGCCGAGAGATCGCCGCCATCCGCCGCCGCCACGAAGGGCGGGCCCCAGGTGCGGGTGTCGTCGCCCTCCGGGCTCTCCACCTTCACCACGTCGGCGCCGAGATCGGCCAGCACCTGCCCCACCCACGGGCCGGCAAGGATGCGGGCGAGTTCGAGTACCTTCAGCCCTTCCAGCGGCCGGGTCATGAGCGGGCTCCAAAGGCGCAAGTCAGCTGAAACGCAAACGATTTGGCGTGCATGGAGCGGTTTCTTCCCTGTTCGGACTGCGGCAGCATGGGACCGTCCGGCCGACCCTGTCGAGGGTGGACGGGCGCACGCGCCGCTTGACGCCCATTCATTAGTATAGAAACAATCTAGTCAAACAAATCGCGCAGGCCAGCCGAACAGAGGGGCGGACATGATCGCGAACCCAAATCCCGTGGCGGGCCGGAAGGCGTGCCGTGGGCGCTGCCGGCTGTCGTCCCGGCGGTGGTTTTGAGATGGCCGAACCCGTCGCCGTCACGGTGAATGGCATCGCCTACAGTTTCGCGCTGCCGCGTGAGACGCCGCTCATCTACGTCCTGCGCAACGATCTGAAGCTCAACGGCCCGAAATTCGGCTGCGGCCTCGGCGAATGCGGCGCCTGCACCGTGCTGGTGGACGGCGTGGCATCGCGCTCCTGCGTCACCAAGCTCGCCACCGTCGAGGGGCGGTCCGTGACCACGCTGGAAGGCTTGGGCACGCAGGAGAATCCACACCCTGTGCAGGCCGCCTTCATCGCCGAGCAGGGCGCCCAGTGCGGCTATTGCCTGAACGGCATGATCATGACTACCACCGCCTTCCTCGCACGCACCCCCGCCCCCACCGAGGCCGAGGCGCGCGAGGCGCTGCGCTATAATCTGTGCCGCTGTGGCACCCATGTGGAGATTCTCCGCGCTGTGATGCGCGCGGCGTCCGAAATGGGCGCGCCCGCACCGGACGCGGCCTCATGAGCGAGCCCACCCCCGTCCCCGACGACCTGCTGGCCCGCACGGGTACGCTCGCGGTCCTGCGGCCTTCCCAACATGTGAAAGGGCTGGTCCCGACCACCCCGCCGCCCGAGGGCGCGCTGGACCTGTTCCTGTTCCTCGATGATCAGGGCGCGGCGCTTGCCTTCAACGGGCATGTGGACCTCGGCACCGGCATCCGCACCGCGCTGGCCCAGATCGTGGCCGAGGAACTGGACGTGCCTCTTGGCCGCGTCACCATGGTGCTCGGCCATACCGGCGGCACGCCCAATCAGGGCGCCACCATCGCCAGTGACAGCATCCAGATTTCCGCCATCCCCTTGCGCCGGGCCGCCGCGCAGGCCCGCCACCACCTCGTGGCACTGGCCGCCGAGGCTCTCGGCCTGCCCGCTGATGGGCTGACCGTCACGGACGGCGTGGTGCATCCCAAGGCGGGCGGCAATGCCGGCATCCCCTATGCCGACTTGCTCGCCGGCCGACAGGACCGGCTCATGCTGGCCGAGAGCGTGGCGCTGAAGCCGGTGGCTGACTATCGCATCGTCGGCCAGCGCATGCCCCGCGTGGACATCCCCGCCAAGGCTACGGGCGATTTCGTCTATGTGCACGATGTCCGTGTCCCGGACATGCTGCACGGCCGTGTGGTGCGCCCGCCCTATGCGGGGGTGGATGCCGGCGACTTTATCGGCAACAGCCTGATCGCGGTGGACGAAAGCTCAGTAGCCGGCCTGCCCGGCGTGGTGGCGGTCGTCACCATGGGCGATTTCGTCGGCGTGGTGGCCGAGCGCGAGGAACAGGCCGCAGAAGCCGCCCGACGCCTCGTGGTGCGCTGGAAGGAGCCGCCCCCCATCCCGGCGGACCTGAAGGATCTTGCCGGCGCCCTGCGCGCCAATCCCGCCAAGACCCGCCTGCTGCACGAGACCGGCGACGTGGAGGGCGCGCGGAGCGAGGCCGCCCGGCAGATGGACCGCACCTACGTGTGGCCCTACCAGATGCACGCCTCCATCGGCCCCTCCTGCGCCGTGGCCGACGTGCGGCCGGACGGCATAACCGTCTGGTCCGGCACGCAGAACCCGTTTCCGCTGCGCGCGGACATCGCCCTGCTGCTTGGCCTGCCGGAGGACGTGATCGAGATCGTCCGCTTCGAGGCGGCTGGCTGCTATGGCCGCAACTGCGCGGACGACGTGGCGGCGGATGCGGCACTGCTCTCGCGCGCCGTGGGCAAGCCGGTGCGGGTGCAGCTCACCCGCGAGCAGGAGCATGCGTGGGAGCCCAAGGGCTCGGCGCAGCTCATGGAGGTGCGCGGCGGCCTCAATGCGGACGGCTCGCCTGCGGCCTACGACTTCTCCACCCGCTATCCCTCCAACGCCGCCACCACGCTGGCGCTGCTACTGACCGGGCGTGTGCCGGCGGACAATCCCGTCTTCGAGATGGGCGACCGCACGGCCATCCCGCCCTATGCCTATGACAACATGCGTGTTGTGGCGCACGACATGGCGCCCATCGTGCGCGCGGCGTGGCTGCGCGGCGTCTCGGCCCTGCCCAACTCCTTCGCCCACGAAAGCTATATCGACGAACTGGCCGCCGCCGCCGGGGTGGACCCGGTCGAATACCGTCTGCGCTATCTGCACGACCCGCGTGCCGTGGATCTCGTGAAGGAGGTGGCGGCCAAGGCCGGCTGGGAGCATCGCACCGGCCCGCGCCAGCAGGTGGTGGAGGGCGACATCGTGCGCGGGCAAGGCTTTGCCTACGCCCTCTATGTGCACTCGAAATTCCCCGGCTATGGCGCCGCCTGGTCCGCCTGGGTGGCGGACGTGGAGGTGAACAAGGCTACCGGCGACGTGAACGTGACCCGCGTGGTGGTGGGGCAGGACAGCGGCCTGATGATCAATCCCGCCGGGATCGAGCACCAGATCCACGGCAATGTCATCCAGTCCACCAGCCGGGCACTGAAGGAGGAAGTGACCTTCTCCGGCACCGAAGTGACCAGCCGGGAATGGGGCGCCTATCCCATCCTCACCTTCCCCGAGGTGCCGGTCATCAAGGTGGTGCTGATGCCCCGGCCGGAGGAGCCGCCGCTGGGCTCGGGCGAAAGCGCCTCCGTTCCCAGCGCCGCCGCCATCGCCAACGCCATCTTCGACGCCACGGGCGTGCGCTTCCGCGAGCCGCCCTTTACGCCGGACCGGGTGCGCGCGGCCCTCACTGGGGAGGCTCCGCCGCCGGACCCGAAGCCTTTGAAGAAGAAGCGCTCATGGTTCGCCATGGCCGGCGCGGCCATGGTCGGCGCGCTGGGCATGGCGACGGTGGCGCTACCGATGCGGGGCGCCATTGCCCCCATATCGCCGCCCGATCCATCATCCTTCTCGGCCGAGATGATCGCACGTGGCAAGCAACTGGCGGCATTGGGCGATTGCGCCGTGTGCCACACGCTGCCCGGCGGCAAGACCAATGCCGGCGGGCGGCCCATGAAGACGCCCTTCGGCACCGTCTATGCCACCAATCTGACGCCCGATCCCGAGACCGGCATCGGCCGCTGGTCCTATGCCGCCTTCGAACGGGCCATGCGTGAGGGCATCTCGCGGGACGGGCGCCACCTCTACCCCGCTTTCCCCTACACCGCCTTCACCAAGAGTTCGGACACCGACCTTCAGGCGCTCTACGCCTATCTGATGTCGCAGCCGCCCGTCTCCGCCCCGACGCCCGAGGCGAAGATGGCCTTCCCCTTCAACATCCGCCCGCTGATGGCCGGCTGGAACGCGCTGTTCCTGAAGCCCGGCCAGATGCAGGCGGACCCGGCCCGCTTCCCGCAATGGAACCGGGGCGCCTATCTGGTGGAGGGCCTCGGCCATTGCGGCGCCTGCCACACCCCGCGCAATGCGCTGGGCGCCGAGAAGACCGGCGCCGCTTATCTCGCCGGCGGCATGGTGGACGGCTGGGAGGCCCCTGCCCTCACCGCTTTGTCCTCCGCGCCCATCCCATGGACCGAGGACGCGCTCTACGCCTATCTGCGCACCGGCTTCTCGCCCCATCACGGCACGGCGGCCGGCCCCATGGCGCCGGTGGTGCAGGAACTCAAGCACCTGCCGGACGCGGACATCCGCGCCATGGCCACCTATCTGGCGTCCTTCTCCGGCCCGGCCCCGACGGATCCGGCTACGAAGGCGGCCGAGCTTCAGGCCAAGGCCACCGCCTCCCTGCGCCCGCTCGATACGATCGGCGGAAAGCTCTATGAGGGCGCCTGCGCCGCCTGCCATTCGGAAAGCGGCCCGACGCTGTTCGGCGTGCGCCCGGCGCTGGCGCTGAACACCAATGTCCACGCGACCAGGCCGGACAATCTGATCCGCGTCATCCTCGACGGCATCCCCTCACCGGCCGCCGCCGACCTCGGCGACATGCCCGCCTTCCGCGACAGTATGGACGACGGGCAGGTCGCCGCTCTGGTGCGCTACATCCGCGCCAAATTCGCCCCCGATGCCAAGCCGTGGGAGGGCGTGGAGGCGGAGGTTTCAAGGTTGAGGGCGACGGTGGGGACGCATTGAGGCATTTCGTCCTCCTCCCAGCCCAAAAAACCGCACATAGTCTTTGCTGACGGCAAGAACCACTGTCTGCGTCGCGGGCTGGAGCATAGTCGAGAATGAGCCTTGTTCAGAACGAGCAGACCAAACTCATGGCCAATGCTCTGGACAGGGCCTCGACCGCCTGCCTGACTGTCGGAGTTCTGGGACCGGCAGCAGCCTATCTCTATGGCATTTCGCCCGGAGCTGGCCCGGCTTCGCAAGGCGTGCCAATCCTGTTTGGAAGCCTCTTTTGGCTGGCCGCTGCCGCGGTGTTACACTATTGGGCCCGGACGATACTGGGACGCCTAATATGAACGCCCTTTGGGTCTACGCTTATGTGGTGATGCCGCTCATCGTCGTGGCGATGGGTTATGCCGCCGTGTGGCTGACCGATCCGGCGCGCTCCCGCCGTAATGGCCCGGCGGAATAAGCCCAGCCTTCCTCCCCAACTCCCGATTGACTGAGCCCTGCGGCAGGTCCTGCCCGCCCGCTGCGCAGCCTTGCCCAAAAAGTCCTCACCTTGCGCGGTTGCAACCGATTGACAGCAGCGCGGCTTGTCTTATTTTCATTTGTATACGAACAATCTGCATCGCCTGATCAGGGCGTTGCCGGACCGGGACTGTTTCCATGGCCTATGTCGTCACCGATGGCTGCATCCGCTGCAAATACATGGACTGCGTGTCCGTCTGCCCGGTGGACTGCTTCTATGCCGGGGAGAACATGCTGGTGATCAACCCCGACGAATGCATCGACTGCGGGGTCTGCGAGCCGGAATGCCCGGCCGAGGCGATTCTGCCCGACACCGATCCGCGCGCCGCCGAATGGGTCGCGCTCAATGCCGACTATGCGGCCAAGTGGCCGAACATCGCCGAAAAGGGCGAGGCGCCCGCCGATGCCGACGAGTGGAAGGGCAAGGAGGGCAAGCTGGCCCTGCTCGACCCCGCCCCCGCCACCCACTGATCTCCCACAAGAACCACCGAGCCCGATCCCATGAGCAACCTGATGGAAGAGCGCGTTCTCAGCGTCCACCACTGGACCGACCGCCTGTTCAGCTTCACCACGACGCGCGACAGCGGCTTCCGCTTCCGCAATGGCGAATTCACCATGATCGGCATGAAGGTGGACGGGAAGCCGCTGCTGCGCGCCTATTCGGTGGCGAGCCCCAACCACGAGGAGACCCTCGAGTTCTTCTCCATCAAGGTTCCGGAAGGCCCGCTGACCTCGCGCCTCCAGCATCTGCAGGTCGGCGATCCCATCATCGTCGGCAAGAAGGCCACCGGCACGCTGGTGCTGGATAACCTCAAGCCCGGCGAGAACCTCTATCTGCTCGGCACCGGCACGGGCCTCGCGCCCTTCCTGTCCATCATCCGCGATCCGGAGACCTACGAACGCTTCAACAAGGTGGTTCTGGTGCACGGCTGCCGCGAAGTGGCGGAGCTGGCCTATGGCGAGATGATCACCGAACACCTGCCGAACCACGAGTTCCTCGGCGAGGACATCTCGGCCAAGCTCATCTACTACCCGACCGTCACCCGCGAGCCCTTCCGCAATCGCGGCCGCGTCACCGATCTCATCGAGAGCGGCAAGCTGTTCGAGGACATCGGCCTGCCGGCCATCGACAAGGCGCGCGATCGCGTCATGCTCTGCGGCTCGCCGGAGATGATGGTGCAGTTGCGCGACATGTTCGAGGCGCGGGGCTTCGAGGAAGGCTCCTCGGGCGAGGCCGGCGAGTTCGTGCTGGAGAAGGCGTTCGCCGAACGCTGACGATTTCCCTGCCGGCACGGTTCCCAAGCGCCGTGCCGGAGCCTAACATTCGTATGCTTACAAATAAAAAGCCGGGGCCTCCCGTGCCTCCGGCATTGCCTTCCGGAGATTGAACAGATGGCCCACGACGCCCCGAGCGGCCCTACCGGCCCCACCAAGCTCGTCATCCGCAACATCGGCCTGCTGATCAGCGGCGACCTTGAGAAGCCGATCCTCGACGCGGATACCATCGTCGCCGAGAATGGACGCATCACTGCCATCGGCCGGCTGAAGGACGTGGACGTGGAAGGCGCCACCACCACGGTGGACGCCAATGGCGCGGCCGTCACCCCCGGCCTCATCGACAGCCATGTGCATCCGGTGGCCGGCGACTGGACCCCGCGCCAGAGCCAGCTCAACTGGATCGACAGCTTCCTGCATGGCGGCGTCACCACCATGATCTCGGCCGGCGAGGTGCATTATCCCGGCCGCCCGCGCGACGTGGTGGGCCTGAAAGCCATGGCGATTACCGCCCAGCGCACCTTCACCAATTTCCGCCCCGGCGGCGTGAAGATTCATGCCGGCGCCCCGGTGATCGAGCCCGACATGGTGGAGGACGACTTCAAGGAGCTGGCCGCCGCCGGCGTGAAGCTGCTGGGCGAAGTGGGCCTCGGCGGCGTGAAGGACGGCCCCACCGCCCGCAAGATGGTCGGCTGGGCGCGCAAGTACGGCATCCAGTCCACCATCCACACCGGTGGCCCCTCCATCCCCGGCTCGGGCCTCATCGATAAGGACGTGGTGCTGGAGGCGGACACCGACGTGGTGGGCCACATCAACGGTGGCCATACGGCTTTGCCGGACGACCAGATCCGCTGCATCTGCGAGGGCTGCAAGCGCGGCCTCGAACTGGTGCACAACGGCAATGAGCGCTCGGCGCTCTATACGCTCCGCATCGCCAAGGAGATGGGCGACCTCAATCGCGTCATCCTCGGCACCGACGCGCCCGCCGGTTCGGGCGTGCAACCGCTGGGCATCCTGCGCATGGTCTCGCTGCTGTCCTCGCTGGGCGATCTGCCGGCGGAACAGGCCTTCTGCCTCGCCACCGGTAACACCGCCCGCATGCGCGCGCTGGACTGCGGCATCATCGAAGTGGGTCGCACGGCGGACTTCGTGATCATGGATACCGCTCAGCACTCAGCCGGCAAGAACCTGCTGGAGAGCGTGCAGCTCGGCGACCTGCCGGGCATCGGCATGACCATCATCGATGGCATCGTGCGCACCGAGCGGTCGCGCAACACCCCGCCGGCGACAAAGGTGCCCTTCCTGGTGAAGTGAGCGTACGGTCGGGGTGGCGCAGGCGCGCCGCCCCGATCTGACCCCATACGGCGTCCTCCGAACCGGGGGTCAGTGGGCCGCCGGACGGGACTGGATCACCGGCGTGGCGGCCTCGAAGACGGCCTCGCGATCTGGCGCGCGCGGTGGGTAAATGCGCGTACCATTTATCATCTGTTTGATGGCTTTCGCCTCACTGCCGCAGGCCACCAGCCGACCACGCTCCCAGCCCTCCGTATACAGGGCGCCAGCCGGCCCGAGGTCGAGGATGGTGACGTAGTCGGGCGCGGAGAATGCGATGCGCTCCTCCGGGCGCCCCATCAGATCGCAGGCTGCATTGTGTCCGGCGAGTCGCCCCATGGGCCGAGCGTGCTGACAGGACATCACCGTCTTGTGCCCCGCCGCATCCGCTGACGCGCTGGCGCAGTCGCCCGCTGCATAGATGTCTGCCAGTCCCTCAACCTGCATGAAGGCATCGACCGGCACCCTGCCGAGCGTATCGCAGGTAACGCCGAGCGTGGACACCAGCGGGCTTGCCCGCATGCCGGTGGCGAAGATCACCGTGGCTGCCGGAATGTGCGTGCCGTCGCCGAGCGCGACACCATCGGCCTCCACGCCCGCCAGCACGGTCCGCGACCTGACATCGACGCCGACCCGTGCGAGGGCGTCCCTCACGATTTGCGCCCCTTCGCCCATGTCCGCCCCCACATCGCCCCGATCGATAAGCACGACACGGACTGGACGGTCATCTGCGAACAGGCCACGCAAACGCTCCGGCAGCTCGCAGGCGACCTCGATACCCACCAGCCCGCCGCCAATCACCACCGCAGTGTGCGTCGCCTCGCCCGGCGGCAGGTTCTTCAGCGCCGCAAGATGCGTGTCCAGGCGCGCAGCCCCATCATAGGTATCTACATCGAAGGTCTGTCCCGCGATGGGCACTGGCGGGAGCGTCAGCGCGCTGCCCGGCGCGAGAATGAGCCGGTCGTACTCCAGTCGATCGTCCTCCCCATCCCGTCCAGAGCGCAACAGGATGTGGCGGGTGGCGTCGATCCCGGTGACCCGTGCCTGAAGTCGATAGACCCCAATGGGAGCAAGCGTTGCATCGAGCGGCAGACGCAACGGGGCAAGATCCGTCTCATAGCAGCGCACACGGATCGTATGGAACGGGTCCGGACTGACCAGAACGATCTCGAAGTCCTTCCCTTGCGCGGCACGGGCGCGGGCCGCGCTCGCAGCGGCCCACAGGCCGGAGAACCCACCACCGACAACAACGATGCGGCTAGCCATGCCCGAGCTCCCCCGCAGGTCAGATCATGCAGACGCCCACGCGCTCACACCCGCTTGCATCAGATTTTCCCGCCATCTTGCAGCCGTCAACACGGGCAATCGGAGGCGCGGCTATACTTTGTGACATCGGCAGCGCGCGGCGGCCGATGTCACGGAATGCTTGCTGCCTCAGATAATATCGCTCTCGCAACCGGCCGGTCGGACGAAAAACGGGCACAGGAGATAAACCGCCCGACGTCTGGCTCCGACGCATAGCCCGCCCTCCTGACGGCCCCGCCATGCCGGAACATGGCGGGCGAGAGGCAGAACGGAGAGGGCTCGCACCTGCCGACACCCGCACCATTCAAGCAGGAGAGCCCTTCCCGTGCCGATGGCCGAGCCAGCCCGCGCTCAGAGCACCTGCCCGAGGAATGCCTTGGTGCGCTCGTCCTTCGGGTTGGCGAAGAACTCGGCCGGCGGACCGTGCTCCACGATCAGGCCCTTGTCGGTGAAATAGACATGGTCCGCCACCTCGCGGGCAAAGCCCATCTCGTGGGTGACGAGGATGCAGGTCATGCCCTCTTCCGCCAGTTCGCGGATGGTGACGAGCACTTCCTTCACCGTCTCCGGATCGAGCGCCGCCGTCACTTCGTCGAACAGCATGACGTCCGGGCGCATGGCGAGCGAACGGGCGATGGCCACGCGCTGCTGCTGGCCGCCGGAGAGCTGGCCGGGATAGGCGTCTTCCTTGCCCTGCAGGCGCACCTTGGCCATGAGGGCGCGGGCACGCACTTCCACTTCCTTGCGGTTCTGCTTCAGCACGTTGATGGGCGCCATCATCACGTTCTGCAACGCGGTCCGGTGCGGGAAGAGGTTGTACTGCTGGAACACCATGCCGACCTTCCGGCGCAGGGCCAGCTTGTCGAGATCGGGGTCGTTCACCTCCTGCCCCTCGACGCGGATGGTGCCGCTGTCGATGGGCACCAGCGCGTTGATGCAGCGGATCAAAGTGGATTTGCCCGAGCCGGACGGCCCGATGATGCAGATCACCTCGCCCTTGCGGACATCCAGCGACACGCCGCGCAGAACCTGCAGCGAGCCGAAGGACTTGTGAACGTCCACGAGACGGATCAGGGGCTGGTCCGGGGTCCAGCCGAATTCATTCTGGGTAACGGGAGCGGCAGCGGCCAAGACGGGTCTCCGGCGCGAAAGTTAAGATCACTGATGAAGGTGGAAGCGCCGCTCCAGACGGCGGGTCCAAAGCTCGATGGGGTAGCAATAGATGAAGAAGCAGAGCATGGCGAAGCCATAGAGTGGCGCCAGAAGATCCGGCCTCCCGCCTTCCGCCGCATGCACCTGCGCGATCAGGGTGAGCATCTCGGTGACGCCCACGATGGAGGCCTGCACGGTGGCCATGGCGACCAGCGTATAGAGGTTCATCCACGGCGGGATCATGCGCTTCACGCACTGCGGCAGGATGATCATCCACATGGTCTGACGGCGGGAGAAAGCCAGCGATTCCGCCGCTTCCCACTGCCCGCTGGGCAGCGACTTCACCGCGCCGCGCACGATCTCCGACATGTTCGCCATCACCGGCAGGGCGAAGCCGATCACCGCCTTCACCCAGTCCGGGAACGGGATGGTGGTCCCGAAGATGGTGAACTGGAACGGGATCATGAACATGGCGAAGAACAGCAGCACCAGCCACGGCGCATTGCGGAAGAACTGGGTGATGCCCCAGGCCACCTGCCGCAGCAGCGTGTTGTGGCTGATGGCCCCAAGGCCGAGGCCGAGGCCCGCGACCGTACCGAGCGCCATGGACAGCAGCGAGATCAGCACGTTGAACAGGAAGCCGCTCATCAGAAGCGGAAACCACTTGATGATGACCCCGATGGCCGAGAGCTGACCCGGCCCGCTCTGGGCATGGGCGGTTCCGGCAATGACCAGGCCGAGGCCGACGATGCCGCATCCATGCAGCAGGGTGGCCCGCCAGGTCGGGAACCGGCGCTGGCGCGCGCCCAGCTGGAACGGCAGCAGCACCGGCATGGGGTTGGCCGGCGCGGGATTGACGGCGGAGAGGGACGACATGTGAGAGGTCATTTGGCCGCTCCCTGTCCATAGCCTGGAATGGCGAGCGCGCGCTCCCAGCGATGCATGATGAAGACCAGGATGCCCACCAGCCCTGTATAGAGCAGCAGCAGCACCGTCATCATCACCGGCACGTTCTGGCTGTCGTTCCAGATCTGCTTGGAGACGTAGAGCGCTTCCGGCACGGCGATGGCGTAGGCGAGGGTCGTGGTCTTGAGCAGATTGACCAGATTGTTGTTCAGCGCCGGCAGGCAGATGCGCAGCGCCAGCGGCAGCAGCACGTGGCGATAGACGCCCATGCGCGTATAGCCCAGCGCCTCGGCGGCTTCCGTCGTGGTCCGCGGCACGGCCTCGATGCCGGAGCGGAAGATCTCCACATTGTAGGCGCCGGCGAACAGCGACAGCGAGATGATCGCCCACTGCACGTTGCTGATGATCTGCACCATCATGCCGTCTTCATTCTCGACGCGCGGCAGGATCTGCCCGAGGCCGAAATAGAAGAAGAAGATCTGCACCAGCGGCGGGGTGTTGCGGAAAACGACGACGAAGCCGTTGACGGCTGCCCGCACCGCCCGCAGAGGCGAGCCCTGAGCCCAGGCGCCGATGGCGCCGATGACGATGGAGATGAGGATCGAAACCACGGACAGATAGATCGTCATGCCGACGCCGGAGATGAACCGCTGCCGGTCATAGGCGTCATAGACGATGGTCAGGTTGATCCCGGTGGTGTCGTAAAGCTGGCGGAACCACTCCGCGACAAGATCCATGCAATCAGGCCAGTCGAACGAGGGAAACGGGAGAACGGCGGGTGGCTCAGCCTGCGCTGAAGCCGGAGCGGATCAGACTCAACGAATCCGGGCCTCTCTAAAGCACATGAAGGCCGTTCGGGCATCCGGTTAACAACAACCCCGCCCGCCCCGGAGGAGCACGCGGGGTCGCGCAATCAGGCGCGCCGCCGGGCTGGCGGCGCGCCGGGCAGGCTCAGCTGCCCTTCTTGTACTGCTCGTTCATGCGCTTGGAGTAGTCGGTGGGCTCGATGCCCCACTTCTTCTCCTCGCTGACGATGAAGCCGGTCTTCATCCAGTCGATGGTGGTGTCGGTCATGAACTTGGCGAACTTCTCCTCGCCGGGAGCAACCGCCAGAATCCACGGGGCTTCCATCACGCCCGGAAGCGGCATGGCGAAGTCGGTGTTCCACTCGGCGTCGAGCAGCTTGCCCTGCACGAAGGTCTGGTCATACAGGTAGCCGATGCACTCGCCGCCCTTCAGGGCGAACAGCGGCTTCTCGGAACCGTCGAAGGCCTTCACCTCGGCACCGTACTTGGTCGAGACGTCCTTGTTGTACCAGGCGCCCGAGGTGCCGCAGAGCACCTTGCCCTTCAGGTCTTCCCACTTGGTGACGTTCTTCACCTTCTTGGAGAGAAGGATGTTCACCGCGTCGGAATAATAGGGCGGATCGACGGCGAGCACGACCTTGCGACGCTCGGGCTTGTCCGAGGTGGTCGCGATCATCAGATCGATCTTGCCCTGCTGCAGGAACTCGATGCGGTTCGCGGAGACGACCGGAACCAGCTCAAGCTTCACGCCGAGGCGCTTGGCAACGTCGGCGGCCAGATCCGGCTCGATGCCGACGATGGCGCCCGACGGATCACGGAAGCCGAAGGGCTTGTAGTCGGCCTTCACGCCGACGACGAGGACGCCCTTTTCCTTCACCTTGTCCAGCACATCGGCGGAGGCGGCAACGGTGCCGGCCAGAAGCGCGAGGCTGGCGGCGATCAGAAGCTTTTTCATCAAGAACCCCATTTTTGTGCCATCCCGAAGCGGAGCTGCAGGACGGTTTCTGGTTCGGCGAGCAAGCGTGGTGCCGCGCCCCCGCAAGCGTGACAGCAAGTTCCATGCCACCCATACAGCTGGATGGACCAGCGGCACCGGGATCGTGATTGTCCTACCGTCACTGCGAGAACATGGCACACGCTTGAACTTCGTGCACAATAAAGATGCACCGGCTTGCCACCGAAAGCCAAGCCTGTGGACGACTCTTCATACCGCACAGCTTGGCCCCTGCCTTTGGGTGGCTAGAATGCCGCAGGACTCAAGGCGACGGGGGCACGTCCATGACCAACATTCTGGCGAAGCGAATACTCTTCTGGCTGGGGCTGGTGATCGCCCCCGTGGTCCTTGTCGCCATCGAACTGTTTCATCCGGCGAACTTCACCCAGGAACCGGGCATGTTCGCCTATCTCTGCGTGCCGCAGCCGTTCGAGACCGATCATCGTGCCCTCGCCTATTTCGGCCCGCGCTGGTGGGTGACGCTGCACATGATCCAGCTGCCCATGCTGGGCCTCGTCTCCGTCGGCCTGTGGGGCCTCATGGATGACGTAGACGGCGGTCTGGCCGGCGCGCTCGCGTGGCTCTCCCGCATCCTCACCTTCATCTTCATGGTGCTCTACACCGCGCTCGACTCCATCGGCGGTATTGGCCTCGGCCGCTCCATCCTCAATGTGGAGGCGATGCAGGCCGACGGCAGATTGACGCCTGATGAGGTCATGGGCGCCATCAAGCTGCTGAACACCGACTGGGTGGATCCTCTCACCGGCGGCGTCGGTTCCTTCATCAGCCTGGGTGGCTCCTGGGCCATCCTCGGCGCCACCCTCACCGGCGCTTCCGCCCTCGCGCTGGCGGCCCGCGCACCCTGGCCGGCTCTGGTGCTTCTGGTGGCCTTCGGCTGGCAGATCCAGGTCAGCCACGCCTCGCCCCACGGCCCCATCGGCTTCACGCTGCTCCTGCTGTCCGCGCTCTGGATTGCCTGGAGCCGCAGGAAGCTGCACAGCCGCGCCGACATCGCAGCCGTCGCCACCTGATCAGACACACCGCCGCGCTTCCGCCCCGAAGCGCGGAAACAAGAGCCGGAACGGCCAACCATAATCATGTTCGGAGGAAATCTGTGGGCAACAGGACACTTGTGCAGCCCGGCCCGGTCGCGCCGGAGCGTATCGAGAGCGTCATCGCTCCCCTGGAAGAACTGGACTTCGTCCTTGAGGCCGGCCTCACCCTCAACGAGGCCGTTGCCCGCCCCTTGCAGGCGGCCGGGCTCACGGCCGCGGCCGTGCAGTTCGAAGGCGGAACGCTGAGCCCCTTTCATTATGTGATGCCTGCCCCCTCCAGCGACCCGGCGCACGCAGCCTGGTACAGCCAGACCTATGCCCCCGAGGGCGAAACCCTGATCGAGCAGGCCAATGTGACCTTCGGGTTCCGGGACGGCGCGCCCTTCACCCATTGCCACGCCTTCTGGCGCCTGCCCGACGGCACCCGCGGGGCGGGTCATATCCTGCCGCTGGAGACTCGAATCGCTCAGCCCACGCGGGCCAGGGCCTGGGGTACGCGGCATGCGCAGATCGCGGTGCGCCCCGATGCCGAGACCAACTTCTCGCTGTTCACCCCCGAGTGTCTGGAAACGGCCGCTTCGGACGATGGGCGGCTCCTCGTGCTCGCCCGGCTGCGACCGAACATCGAGATCGGCGCCGCGCTTGAGGAAGTCTGCCGGCGGCACGGGCTCGCCCGGGCCCGCGTCCGTGGCAGCCTCGGCAGCATTGTCGGTGCCGTCTTCGACGATGCGCCGGAACTGGTGGATCCGGCGACGGAATTCCTGGTGCAGGAAGGGCATGTCGCCCCCGACGAGAGCGGTGCCCTCAAGGCGCGGCTGAAGATCGGCATCGTCGGCCTCAGCGGCGCGGTGCGTGAGGGGTGGCTGACGCAGGGGCGCAATATGGTCTGCATCACCTGCGAATTTGCGCTGGAAGGCGAGGCCGCATAAGCAGAGGCGTTTCGGCGCACTGGGTGGACGCCCGGCAGGCAATATGCGACCAGAAGCTGCAAATATGGAGAGGGACAGGGGAATGGCGGCGGACCTGAAGATCGTTCCGGTGATCCTTGCCGGCGGAACGGGCACCCGCCTCTGGCCTTTGTCCCGGCAAAGCCTGCCCAAGCAGTTCCTGTCCCTTGTCTCCGACCACACGCTCTATCAGGACACGTTGCGCCGGGTCGCGGCGCCGGACCTGTTCCACCCGCCGGTGGTCCTCACCAATGCCGATTTCCGCTTCTTTGCCCGCCGGCAGGCCGCCGAGCTCGGCATCGACGCGACGGTGGTTCTCGAACCCGTGGCCCGCGATAGTGGCCCGGCGGTGCTCGCCGCCGCCGCTTATGTGCGCGAGCGCTATGGCAAGGATGCCCTGGTGCTGGCGCTGGCCGCCGATCACGCAGTGAAGGACCCCGACGCCTTCGTGGCCAGCGTGCGCACCGCCGCCGCCGTTGCCGCCAGCGGCCAGATCGTCACCTTCGGCATCAAGCCGAGCGCCCCCAGCACCGCCTACGGCTACATCAAGCTCGGCGACAAGCTGGCGGAGGGCGGCTATCAGGTGGCCCGCTTCGTGGAGAAGCCGGACGTGGAGACCGCCACCCGTTATGTGGCGGATGGCTACCTCTGGAACTCCGGCAACTTCCTGTTCCGCGCCGAGCTGCTGCTCTCCGAAGGTACCGCCTTCGTGCCCAAGATGGTGGAAGCGGCCACGCAGGCCGTGGCCGGCATCAGCGAGGATATCGGCTTCCTGACGCTGGGGGCCGAGGCCTTCACCGCCGCTCCGTCCCAGTCCATCGACTTCGCCATCATGGAACGCACCAAGCATGCGGCAGTGGTGGAAGGCGATTTCGGCTGGTCCGACATCGGTGCCTGGAATTCGGTCCGCGAGGTAAGCCCCGCCGACGCGGACGGCAATGTCACGCGCGGCCCGGTGGCGCTGATGGATAGCCACAACAGCTATGTCTATTCCGACAGCACGCTGGTGGCCGGCATCGGGCTGGAGAACGTGGCGGTGGTCGCGACCGACGACGCCATCCTCGTGATGCCCGCCGACCGCAGCCAGGACGTGAAGGCGCTGGTGACGGCGCTGCGCGCCTCTCACCCCCGCGTGGTGGACGAGCATCTGCGGATGCATCGCCCGTGGGGCACCTATGAGACCATCTGCCGGGGCGAGCGCTTCCACGTGAAGAAGATCGTCGTCAATCCGGGCGGCAAGCTCTCGCTGCAGAAGCACCATCACCGGGCGGAGCATTGGGTGGTGGTCAAGGGCACGGCCGAGGTCACGCTCGGCAACGACGTGTTCACCCTGAACGAGAATGAATCCACCTACCTGCCCTTCGGCAGCATCCACCGTCTGGCCAACCCCGGCCGCATTCCGCTGGAGCTGATCGAGGTGCAGACCGGCTCCTATCTCGGTGAGGATGACATTGTGCGTATCGAGGATGTCTATAGCCGGGTTTAGACAGATTGGCGGCTTGGCGTTAAAGACACCCAGACCATGACACCTGTGGCGCCCGATGGCGCGCCGCGCCGGAGCCTGCGGAGACGCAAGGAAACATGACATCCATTACCCGCCTCGACATCCCCGAGGTCGTGCTCATCACCCCGCCGCGCTTCCAG
Source organism: Azorhizobium oxalatiphilum (assembly GCF_014635325.1). Lineage (GTDB taxonomy): Bacteria > Pseudomonadota > Alphaproteobacteria > Rhizobiales > Xanthobacteraceae > Azorhizobium > Azorhizobium oxalatiphilum. Next base: position 548,968 of record NZ_BMCT01000002.1, read on the forward strand.
GATTCCCGGGGCTACTTCAGCGAGACCTACAAGAAGGCCGCGCTCGACGCGGCCGGACTCGACTTCACCTTTGTTCAGGACAACGAGTCCCTCTCCACCACGCCCGGCACCATCCGCGGCCTGCACTATCAGGCCCCCCCCTTCGCCCAGGCGAAGCTGGTGCGCGTGGTATCGGGTTCCATCTTTGACGTGGCCGTGGACATCCGCAAGGGCTCTCCCACCTACGGCAAGTGGGTGGGCGCGACGCTGACCGCAGAGGGCGGCGAGCAGTTGCTGATCCCGCACGGCTTCGCCCATGCCTTCTGCACCCTCACCCCGGACGTTCGGGTGCTGTACAAGGTGGACGGCGCCTATTCCAAGGCGAGCGAGGGCGGGATCATCTGGGACGATCCCGACGTTGCCATCACTTGGCCGGTCAAGGAGGCCGTGGTGTCGGAAAAGGATGCGATCCTGCCGCGCCTGAAAGACCTCGACAGCCCGTTCGTCTATTCCTGAGGTGGCTCCCATGACGAAACGCGTTCTCGTCACCGGCGGTGCCGGCTTCATTGGTTCCGCCGTGGTGCGCCACCTCGTGGGCACCGGCGCCGAAGTGCTCAACTTCGACAAGCTGACCTATGCCGGCAACCTGGCCTCGGTCGGCCCCGCCGCGGACAAGCCGAACTACCGCTTCGTGCAGGCCGACATCTGCGATGCCGATGCCGTGCGCGCTGCGCTGGACGGCTTCAAGCCGGATCTGGTGATGCATCTGGCGGCGGAGTCCCACGTGGACCGCTCCATCGACGGACCGGGTGCCTTCATCACCACCAATATCAACGGCACCTATGTGATGCTTCAGGAAGCGCTGCGCTACTGGCGCACGCTCTCCGGCGCCGCGCAGGAAGGCTTCCGCTTCCACCATATCTCCACGGACGAGGTGTTCGGCAGCCTCGGCGCGGAGGGCCTGTTCCATGAGGACACGCCCTACCAGCCCAACTCGCCCTATTCCGCCTCCAAGGCGGCATCCGACCATCTGGTCCGGGCGTGGCACCACACCTATGGCCTGCCCACGGTGATGTCGAACTGCTCGAACAATTACGGGCCGTACCACTTCCCCGAGAAGCTGATCCCGCTGACCATCCTCAACGCCCTCGACGGCCTCAAGCTGCCCGTCTACGGCACCGGCGAGAATGTCCGCGACTGGCTCTATGTGGAAGATCATGCCGAGGCATTGGCTCTGATCGCCACCACCGGCGTGCCGGGCGAGAGCTACAATGTGGGCGGCCTGAACGAGCGCCGGAACATCGACGTGGTGCGCACCATCTGCACCATCCTCGACGAGGTGCGCCCGGACGCCAAGATCGGCCCGCGCGAGAACCTCATCACCTTCGTGACCGACCGCCCCGGCCATGATGCGCGCTATGCCATCGATGCCACCAAGCTCACCACGGAGCTGGGCTGGAAGGCGCGCGAAACCTTCGAGACCGGGCTGCGCAAGACCGTGCACTGGTATCTCGACAACCAGGTCTGGTGGGAGCCGCTGCGCAACCGCTATGCCGGCCAGCGTCTGGGGCTCGCCTCCTGATGCGCGTCCTGCTGTTCGGCTCCGACGGTCAGCTCGGCCGTGAACTGACCGCCCTCGCCGCCCATCGCGGCGTCGCGCTGACAGGTCTCAACCGCGCCGCCGTGGACATCACCGACCCGGTGGCGGTGGCCCGCGCGGTGGATGCCGCGCAGCCGGACATCGTTGTGAACACCGCCGCCTATACGGCCGTGGACAAGGCCGAGAGCGAGCCGGATCTCGCCGCGCGAGTGAATGCAAGGGCGCCGGGCCTGATCGCCGAGCGCTGCGCCCGCAACGGCACGCCGCTGATCCACATCTCCACCGACTATGTGTTCGACGGCACCAAGGTCGGCGCCTATGTGGAGACCGACCCCATCGCGCCGCTGGGCGTCTACGGCCATACCAAGGCGGCCGGCGAGGCCGCCGTGCGAGCGGCGGGCGAGAAGCACCTGATCCTGCGCACCGCATGGGTCTATGGCGTCTATGGCAACAATTTCCTGAAGACCATGCTGCGCCTCGCCAAGGAGCGGGACCGGCTGACCATCGTCGCCGACCAGCGCGGTTGCCCCACCTGTACCCGCGACATCGCAGAGGGCATCCTCGCCGCTGCCGCCAAGTCGGTGGAGGGCAAGGGCCGCTGGGGCACCTATCATCTCGGCGGCACCGGCGTGACCACGTGGCACGGCTTCGCGCAGGAGATCATCTCCCACGCCGGCCAGACCACGGGGCGTACCCCCGAGGTGGCGCCCATCACCACGGCGGACTATCCCACACCGGCCAAAAGGCCTGCGAATTCAGAGCTTAACTCGCGTCTGTTCGAGCGCACCTTCGGCTTCCGCGCCGCCGCCTGGCAGCAGCGCGTGACGGAAGTGGTGGATGCCCTGCTCGCCCCAACCCCTGCGGAGGCCCCGTGAAAGGCATTATCCTCGCCGGTGGGTCCGGCACCCGGCTTCACCCCATCACCCTTGTCGTGTCCAAGCAGTTGCTGCCGGTCTACGACAAGCCGATGATCTATTATCCCCTCTGCACGCTTATGATGGCGGGCATCCGGGACATCCTGATCATCACCACGCCACATGACTCGGCGCTCTTTCAGCAGTTGCTGAAGGATGGCAGCCAGTTCGGCCTGAACATCACCTATGCCGTCCAGCCCTCTCCGCGCGGGCTCGCGGATGCCTTCATCGTCGGCCGCGAGTTCGTGGGCAACGACAAGGTGGCGCTGGTGCTGGGCGACAACCTGTTCTTCGGTCAGGGCCTCTCGGACCTGCTGAAGAAGGCCAAGGCCCGCGAGACCGGCGCCACCGTCTTCGGCTATCCGGTGCAGGATCCCGAGCGCTACGGCGTGGTGGAGATGGACGCATCCGGCAAGGTACTCTCCCTCGAGGAGAAGCCGCTAAAGCCGAAGTCCAATCTGGCCGTGACCGGGCTCTATTTCTACGACAACCGGGTGGTGGACATCGCCGCAGATCTCGCCCCCTCGCCCCGTGGCGAGATCGAGATCACGGACGTCAACAAGGCCTATCTGGACCTGGGCGAACTGACCGTTTCCATCATGGGCCGTGGCTTCGCCTGGCTCGACACGGGCACGCCCGCCTCGCTGGTGGAGGCGGCCCAGTTCGTGCAGATTCTCGAGCAGCGGCAGGGACTCCGCATCGCCTCGCCGGAAGAGATCGCCTACCGCTCCGGCTTCATCACCCGCGAGCAGCTGGCGGTTCTGGCCGACGCGCAGAAGAAGTCCACCTACGGCACCTATCTGGCCAACCTCGCCGCCAACGGCTGATCCCGACCTCCCGGAGGGCGGCACCGCGCCGCCTTCCTGTCGCCCCGGCCACGAGGCATGGTGCCCGGCATCCGCGCCGGCTCTCCGCACGAAATGTGAACGACAATGCCCTACGGTTTCGCCCCGAACATTCGCGATTACTACATGCAGTCGCGCGATGCCCTGGACCGGGCGCTGGCGTCGCCGGAGTTTCTGCGGGCGACAGCGGACATCGCGGGCCTCTGGACCGAGCGCTTTGCGGCGGGCAGGAAGATTCTGCTGTGCGGCAATGGCGGCAGCGCCGGGGACGCCCAGCATATCGCCGGCGAACTGCTGTGCCGCTTCCGCTTCGACCGTGCCCCTCTGCCCGCTTTGGCCCTGACGGTGGATTCCTCCGTCATGACCGCCATCGGCAATGACTATGCCTATGACCAAATCTTCTCCCGGCAGGTGCTCGGCCTTGCGACTGAAGGCGACGTGGTGGTGGGCATCTCCACCTCGGGCCGCTCGCCCAATGTGGTGAAGGCGCTGGAAGCCGCGCGCAGCAAGGGCGCCACCACCGTTGCCTTCACCGGCGAGGATCCGCGCGATCTCGGCGCGCTGGCGGATCTGGTGCTGAAGGCTCCGTCCGCCTCCACGCCCATCATCCAGCAGATCCACATGACGGCGGCGCACATCATCTGCGAGTTGGTGGAAGTCACGCTGTTCCCGAAGCCGAACGCCTGAGAATGCCCGGCCCCGGCGCAGGCAGGACCGCGACCGCCATCATTCCCCTCGGTTTCGGCCCACCCGCCCCCGCCGCACTGGCGCGGGCGCTGGTGGATGCCGCACGCTTCGGCTTCACGGAGCTGCTGGTGCCGGTCATCCCCGAGCTTCTGGCCGAAGCTCAGCAGGCCGCCGCTGCATCCGGCATCCTGCCCCATGGCGCGCAGGTCGCGATCATCCCATGCGCGGCCCGGACGGCTGGAGTGGCCCTGGCCGACATCGGGGGACGCATCGCCACGGACGTGCTGCTGGTCGATCCGGCCCGGACCGTAGAGGCCAACTGGCTCGATCTTCCCGCCGGCAAGCACGCTGCGGTCCTTTCCGTGAGCGGCGCCGCTGATGCGCTTGCCCCTGCGGGCCTCGCCTACCTCACACCCGACACGCTTGCCGCTTTGCCGCCCGAGGCTGATCTTCCCGGCCTGCTCGCCCATCTGCTCCATCAGCCGGACACGGCGCTGTGGCACCTGCCTGCCGAGGTCACGCGGCCTGCCCGCGCGAACGAACCCACACGCCCACCCCGCCCCGCCTTGTTTCTCGATCGCGATGGTACGCTGAACGAGGACTATGGCTACGTGAGCGATCCTGACCGCCTCGTCCTGCTGCCCGGTGCTGCCGCAGCCGTGAAGCGGGCCAACGATCTGGGCTGGTATGTCTTCCTCGTCACCAACCAGTCGGGCGTCGGGCGCGGCTACTATGCCGAGGCGCAGGCCGCGGCCTGCAATGCCGCCCTTCAGGAAATGCTGCGCATCGACGGCGCCCATCTCGACGACATGCGCTATGCCGCCGACCATCCGGACGCCATCGAGCCACGCTACCGCGTACCCACGGGGTGGCGGAAGCCTGAGCCCGGCATGTTGACCGACCTCATGGCGCACTGGCCCGTGATGCGGGAGAAGAGCCTGATGGTGGGTGACAAGGACAGTGACGTGGCCGCAGGCGAGGCGGCAGGCATTCGCGGCCTGCTCTTCAACGGCCCCGATCTGGACGCGGCGCTCGCCCCTCAAATGGCGGTCCTTTGAAACCGCTAAAAAGAATGGGTGCTGCGCTGCAGCGCCTGAAATACGTGATATAGGGTGGAAGCACACGTATCACATTGCGCGTTCGTAATACGATGCGCATCACCTTGCACCGGCCGGCGGCCGGTGATTTCGAGATTTCGAGCCGGCCCGACATGAGCAATCTGAACGAAGAGACGGTCAAGAGCGTCCATCACTGGACGGATAATCTGTTCACCTTCACCACGTCCCGTGATCCGGGTTTCCGCTACCTGAACGGCCAGTTCGTGATGATCGGCCTCATGGTGGAAGGCAAGCCGCTGCTGCGCGCCTATTCGCTGGCCAGCGCCAATTACGAGGAAGACCTGCAGTTCTTCTCCATCAAGGTGCAGAACGGCCCCCTCACCTCGCGCCTCCAGCATCTGAAGCCGGGCGACAAGGTGCTCGTTGGCCGCAAGGCCACCGGTACGCTGATCCAGGACAACCTGACCCCCGGCAAGCGGCTCTACCTGCTCTCCACGGGTACCGGGCTCGCGCCCTTCCTCTCGGTGGTGAAGGACCCGGACGCCTACGAGCGGTTCGAGCAGATCATCCTCATCCACGGCTGCCGCACCGTGGCCGAGCTCGCCTATGACGACTACCTCACCAAGGAGCTGCCGAACGACGAGTACATCGGCGAGCAGGTGAAGGAGAAACTGGTCTACTACCCGACCGTCACCCGCGAGCCGTTCCGCAATCAGGGCCGCATCACGGCGCTGATCGAGAACGGCAAGCTGTTCACGGACATCGGCGTGCCGCCGCTGAACCCCGCAGAGGATCGCCTGATGCTTTGCGGCAGCCCCGCCATGCTGAAGGATCTGGTGGAAGCGCTGGAAGCGCGCGGGTTCAACGAGGGTAGCCAGTCGAGCCCAGCGGAATATGTGATCGAGAAGGCGTTCGTGGAGCGCTGACCGCACGCCTCCAGATGAGACGAAGGACCGGCCGGACACCCGCGCCGGTCCTTTTTCGTTTCGAAGCCGGCTCGGAATACCGGCGCAATGAACGGAGACGCCAGCGGGACGATATCGCCTGTCGCCAGAACGCCGGCCTCCGAAGCCGCCTCCTAAAAACGCAGTTGAGCCCCCACACGCCTGCGCAAATCCGCATTCGCACACCAAGCCCCATGTAGTGACTACAAGGCATTCCCACCCCCTCAGGCCAATTTCTTATAACTGTTCCATTCAAGCCTGCGGCAAGTTGAGAGACTGCTGACCCGTTGCTATGCATGGCTTCGAAATATTCTGATTTCGGAAAAATCTGTCTGGGGCCGGTGCCATTTTCTGCATCGCGTACCGCAGGCTTTTCCGGTCGCGTGGGTTCAAGCCACGCGGCGGAAGCGTGGTAGGCATGATCAAGGCAGTTCTTTTCCAGTTGCACTGGTTCTTCGGCATCACGGCCGGCATCGTGCTCGGCGTGGTGGGCCTCACGGGCGGCATGCTGTCGTTCGAGGACGAGATTATCAGCGCGCTGAATCCCGGCATCATTACCGTCGCGCCGCTGCCCTCTCCCCTGCTCACGCCCGATGCGCTGCTCGCGAAGATCCGGGCCGCCGAGCCCGATCGTGCCGTCACCATGCTCGTCCTGCGCGCAGAACCGGACCGCGCGGCCCGCGTCCTGATCGCGCCACCGCCGGGTACGCAGGGGCGGGGTGAGGTCCGCTATGCCAATCCCTATGACGGCGCCCTGCTGCCCCCGCCCCGTGGGCAGGAGACGATGCGCTTCATCATGCAGATCCACCGCTGGTTGGCGGCGGGCGAGGTGGGCAAGCAGATCGTCGGCGCCTCCACCGCCATCCTGATCTTCTTCGCCCTCAGCGGGCTCTATCTGCGCTGGCCCCGCAATGCCCTGTCGCTGAAGCGCTGGTTCACGCTCGACCTGTCCAAGCGCGGCCGCTCGCTGTTCTGGGAGCTGCATTCGGTCATCGGCACATGGGTGCTGCCCTTCTATCTTCTGGCGGCGCTCACCGGGCTCACATGGTCCTACGAGTGGTACCGCATGGGCTTCTACGACGTGCTCGGCGCCCCCCGCCCGACCGCCCGCGGCACACCGCCCGCAGCCCCGCCCGGCCAGCAGGCGCAGCAGGGCACGCGTCCCAACGGCGAAGGCGGCGAGCGCGGCGGCAATCGGGGCCAGACCGGCACGGGCGGCGGCAACCGCGCGACAGCCGACCTCGCTACCCTGTGGCCCGTTTTCCTGAAGGAAAGCGGCGGCTATGAGCAGGTCATCCTGCGCCTGCCTCAGGGCGGAAGCGGCAGCACGCAGAGCTTCCAGTACCTGCCCCTCCACGCCCCCCACGACCGCGCCAGCAACACGCTGGTACTGGACGCCGCCGGCAAGGTACGCGAGCACAAGCGCTATGCGGACCTGCCGCTCGGCCAGAAGCTGGCAGGCAGCATCTTCCCGCTACATTCCGGCAGCTTCTTCGGGCTGCCCGGCACTATCCTCATGATGGTGGCCAGCCTGCTGATGCCGCTGTTCACCGTCACCGGCTGGTTGCTGTATCTGGATCGTCGCCGGAAGAAGCAGGCCATCGCCCGGCAGTCGGATGTGCTGGACGCGCCCCATTCCCCCGTTGCCGCCGCCCTGTCCGCCGATGTGGCGGCACCGGTTCTGGTGGCCTTCGCCAGCCAGAGCGGCACCGCCGAGCGCCTCGCCTGGCAAAGTGCTGGCGCGCTCAAGGCCGCCGGCTTGCCCGTGGAGGTGAAGGCACTGGGCGCGCTCGGGCCGGACGCGCTCACAGCCACGCGCCGTGCACTGTTTGTCGTCTCCACCTTCGGCGAAGGCGAGGCACCGGATGCCGCCCGTGCCTTCGCGCGCCGGACCATGGCTGGGACGGCGGCGCTCGGCCAGCTCGACTATGGCGTGCTGGCGCTTGGAGAGCGGTCCTATGACCGCTTCTGCGGCTTCGGCCGCGATCTGGATGCCTGGCTGCGCACCCACGGCGCCACGCCCTTGTTCGATCGCGTGGAGGTGGACGGCGAGGATCCGAGCGCGCTACGCCACTGGCAGGCACAACTGGGGGCCATTTCCGGGGCCACCACCCAGCCGGACTGGGTGCCGCCCGCCTATGGCCGGTGGCGTCTCACCATGCGGCAGCTACTCAATGCCGGCAGCCAGGGCCTGCCCAGCTTTCATCTTGCACTTGAGCCCATGGATGCAGCGGATCTCGCCTGGATTCCCGGCGACATCGCAGAGATCGGCCCCCACAACGCGCCCGCCGCCGTTGAGGCGTTCCTCTCAGCCACCGGCCACACAGGTCAGACCCAAGTGGCGACCGATACCGGTATTCGATCGCTGCGCGACGTGCTGGCCGAGCGCCTCCTCCCCGCCCCAGCCGAAGTGGCCGGCCGCACGCCGGACGATCTCGCGCGCACGTTGCCGCCTCTGCCGCATCGGGAATATTCCATCGCCTCCATCCCGGAAGATGGGCGGCTGGAGCTTCTGGTGCGCCAGACGCGGACGGATACGGGCTTCGGCCTCGGCTCCGGCTGGCTGACGTCCCATGCGCCCAAGGGCGGCGAAATCGCGTTGCGGGTCAGGCGCAACTCCGCCTTCCACCCGCCCGCCGGCGACCAGCCGCTGATCCTCATCGGCAACGGTACCGGTCTTGCCGGATTGCGGGCGCATCTGAAGGCACGGATCCGCGCGGGCCATGATCGCAACTGGCTGATCTTCGGCGAGCGCAATGCCGCCCACGACTTCTATTTCCGCGACGAGATAGCCGGATGGACGGCATCGGGCGGACTGGAACAGCTCGACCTTGCCTTCTCGCGCGATGGCGGCACGCGCTATGTGCAGGATGTGCTGGCCGCAGGCGCGGACAGCCTGAAGGACTGGGTAGCGAACGGGGCCGCGATCTATGTGTGCGGCAGCCTCGCAGGCATGGCGCCGGCCGTGCATGACGTGCTCGTGCGCACGCTGGGAGCGGACCTGCTGGAACAGATGGCCGAAGATGGCCGCTACCGGCGCGACGTCTACTGATCGCGCCGGGATTGCTCAATAGAGGCCGGATCAGTCGAGGACGGCGGCCTTCAGCAGGCAGACCATGAAAGCGTGCGCCGGCACGTCGCCCACGTTGCGGATGATGTGCTGGCGGTCGCAGCGATACCGCAGCGTCTCGCCCGCCTTCGCGCTTTCCACCACGCCGCTCACTTCCACCTGCAGCTCGCCTTCGATCACCGAGAGGCATTCCACCGAGCCCAGCTGATGGCCTTCGCTGTCCAGCACCCCGCCCGGCTCAGCGTGGAAGTCGTAATATTGCAGCCATTCGACGGTCTTGATCCAGCCGATGATGGCGAGGCGGCACAGGCCGTCCTCGGACTGGAGCATGGGCGTGTCGGCGCGGGTCAGCTTCTCCACGAAGGGCGCTTCGTCCGAGGCAGCCAGCACGCGCTCCACCGTCACGTCCAGTGCCTGCGACAGGCGCCACACGGTGGCAAGGGTGGGATTGGTTTCGTTGCGCTCGATCTGGCTGATGATCGACTTGGCAACGCCCGATTGCTCGGCGAGGTCGGACAGCGAGAGATTGTAAGCCTTCCGCAGGCGCTGGATGGTCTTGCCAAGCTGGCCCGTGATGGCCTGTGCGCCCGGCTCCAATCCGCTGCCTCGCTCGGCGGGCTTCTCACGCTGAACCATGACTCTCCCTTTTATCGAACACTCGTTCGCTTCCCCGGACGATAGCGGCAAAGCCACAGACCGGGCAAGGAGAAAGCGGGTACGATCAGAGGGATCGGGACGGCCAGAGGGCGTGGAAATGGTGCACCGGGCCGTGTCCGCTGCCCACCTTGAGCTGGTCGGCGGCGGCGATGGCCCCGGTGATATAGCGCTTGCCCTCGGTGACGGCGGCCAGGAGATCATCACCCTTGGCCAACCCCGCCGCGATGGCGGAGGAGAGCGTACAGCCGGTGCCGTGCGTATTCATCGTGGCATGGCGCACCGCCGGCAGCCGCAGCACACCGTCCGGCACCACCAGCAGGTCCACGCTCTCCGCGCCGGCACCGTGGCCGCCCTTCATGAGCACGGCCCTGGCCCCGAGCGCCAGCAGCGCTTCGCCCTGCGCCTGCATCTGGCCCTCATCCTCGGCAATACCCGTCTCAAGAAGGGCAGCAGCTTCCGGCAGATTGGGGGTGAGGAGGTCCGCGAGTGGCAGCAGGCGCGCCTTCAGGCTGTCGATGGCCGCATCTTCCAGCAGTCGCGCACCGGACGCGGCCACCATGACCGGATCAAGCACCACCGGCCCGACCTTCAGCCGCACGAGGGCATCGGCCACGGCGGCAATGGTGGCGGGGCGCGAAAGCATGCCGATCTTCACCGCTGTCACCTTCAGATCACTGAAGACCGCGTCCATCTGCTGCACGATGAAGTCGGGCGGCGCGTCGTGGATGGCGGTGACACCCAGCGTATTCTGGGCGGTCAGCGCGGTGATGACGCTGGCACCATAGACGCCAAGGGCCGAAAAGGTCTTCAGATCCGCCTGAATACCGGCCCCGCCGCCGGAATCGGAACCGGCGATGGTGACAGCGATTGGCGTTGAGGCCTCGAAGGTGGGGATGCTGCTGTTTGCCACGCTACGCCTCAGAGCATCGGAAGGCGAAAAGGGGCGCCCCTGCGCCGCGTCTCGGTTCCCTCCGCCGGCATGATCCGGATCAGGTTCGCGGGTTGGCCCTTTCAGGCCTCTCAGCCGTCCATGACGGACGGCACCCCGACGAGATGAGTGAGATGTAGCCGCCCCCCACGCCGGCTTCAAGCACCAGCGTTCGGGCGCCCCGTTTCGGATGCGCGTCTTGACAGACGACCGGCCGACGCGCTTGTCACGGCGGGTGCTTTTGTCCACCCTGTCGCGCGCGCCGCTCGACGGCGCCATGGAGCGTTCCGGTGATTCCCTTTTTCGTCCAGATCAAGTGCCAGCTCGGCAAATCCTACGAAGTCGCCAATGCCCTGGCCGACGCGGAGATCGCCTCCGAAATCTATTCGACGGCCGGTGACTTTGACCTGCTGGTGAAGTTCTATGTCCCGGAAGGCTCCGACATCGGTCACTTCGTGAATGAGAAGGTCCAGAAGCTGCCCGGCATCCAGGACACACGGACGATCATCACTTTCAAGGCGTTCTGACGCTCTGGCGGAACATTGCTCCGCAGCCGTCCCGTTCCTCCCGCTCCGGCCGGAGGCGCGGGCAACCGGAAAGGCATCGGCGCCACAGGCGTGAAAGGTTTCGCGCATGCGTTCGCCGGCCCCTTCCGAAGCTTCGCGGCCCGCAGCGCGCGGATCTGACGGCACTTTGGCGCACGCATCACCCGGCGCCTCCGGCACCGCCTCTCCCGACACACAGGCTGCCGCGCACGAGCCTTCCGGTGAGGCCACGCAGACACAGACCACCCTGCTCGCTCCCGCGCCCCGCGTCACAGGACCACAGGGGCTCTCGCCCGCCGAGGCCGCGCGCCGGCTGAAACTGTTCGGCCGCAACAGCCTTGAAGACCTGCCCCGCCAGCCCCCCGGACAACTGCTGCTTGGCGCGCTGAAGCATACGCTGGCGCTTCTTCTGCTGGCTGCCGCCGCGCTCTACACGGCCATGGGCGATGTGACGGAAGGCTTTTTCCTGATCGGCTGCGCCGGCCTTTATGTGCTGCTCGCCGTCATCCGGCAGATCCAGCGCGATCGCATCCGGGTTGCCCTGCACCGGCTGGCCGAACCGGCGGTGCGCGTTCGCCGCGACGGCCGCCCGATCCGCCTGCCCGCCGGCGATCTCGTGCCCGGCGACGTCATCGCCTTCGCGGAAGGCGAGCGCATGCCGGCCGATGGCGTGCTGCTTTCCAGCGATCCGGTCACGGTCGACGAGAGCATGAACGGGACAACCTCCATCCGGACGGAGAAATATCCCGCCGGGGTTGCGGCATCGCAGACGCTCGCCTCCGATGCCTGGACTCCGGAGGCGGTGGCGCAAACCTGGATCTTCCCCGGCCGTGTGCCCTCCACCGTCCTGTTGCGAGGCGCGCTGAATCTGCGCGGACGGGGCTTTGTGCAGATCGCCGCCACCGGCGTGGCCGCGCTCGGGCGTGGCGGCCCGACGCGCACACTGCTGGATGACAGTCCCTCCCCGCTTCAGCTGGCCGCCGGGCAAATCGCCCGCAGGTTGGCCCTCGTGGGCATCTGCTTCTGCGTGCTGGTCACGGTGGTCACGGGTCTGTTTCAGGATGACTGGTACCTCGGCGGTCTTGCCGGCATCGCGCTGGCGCTGGCACTCGCACCGCAGGAATTGCCGCTGCAGCTCGACCTGCTGCTGGCCCACGCCGCCCGCCGCCTGTCGCGCGTGAAGGTTCTGGCCCGACGTGGCACGGTGGTGGAAACCATCGGCGCCACGACGGTGCTCTGTGTCGGCAAGACCGGCCTGCTGACCGAGGGGCGGATCACACTCACGGCCTTGCGTGAAGCCGGCGGCACACTGGTCCTGGCCCCCGGCGTGCCGGTTCCCACCCGCGGCCACGCGCTGCTGCGCCTCGCCCTCTACGCTACGCCTCCGGCCCCGACCGACGCCCTGGATCGGGCTATTCTGGCGGTGACGGACACAGCACTGCCGCCGCCCGATGCACGGCTGGTGGAAGCCTATCCCCGGCGCCGCGATCTCAACGCTTACGTGCAGCACTGGCGGGCCCCCGGAGGTGGCGACCTGTTCGCCGCCAAGGGGGCGCCCGAAGCCATCGCCCGCCTCTGCCATCTGGAAGGCCATGCCTACACCGCCATGGAGCGGGATGCGGCTGAGTTCGCCGCCCATGGCCTCCATGTGCTGGCAGTGGCCTATCGGCAGGTCGCGAAGGATGTCCCCACGCCCAAGGGCACGCTGTTCACCTTCGCCGGCCTCATCGCCTTTTCCGATCCTGTCCGTTCCGACGTGCCGCAGGCCATGGGCGAGGCGAGGCGCGCGGGCGTCAAGGTGCTGCTGGTGACAGGCGATCACCCGGCCACGGCCCGCGAGGTGGCGCGCCAGTCCGGCATCGACACCACTGCCGGCGTACTGACCGGGGCCGAGATCGCACGCCTGACACCCGAGTCGCTGATCACGCGCGTCAGGGAGGTGCGGGTATTCGCCCGCATCCAGCCCGAGCAGAAGCTGGCCATCGTCACGGCTCTGCGAAACGATGGCGAGGTGGTGGCCGTCACCGGCGACAACGAGGGCGACGTGCCGGCGCTGGCAGCCGCTCAGATCGGCATCGCGGTGAGCCGTCGCGCACCGGACGCCGTGCGGCAGGTGGCGGGGCTGGTGCTGCTCGACGATCGCTTCGCCTCGCTGGTCGCGGGCATCCGCAGCGGTCGACGCGTGTTCAACAATCTCAGACGGTCGTTGGTCTTCATCGCCACGGTGCGCGGCGCCATGGCGGGACTTGCCTTCGTGCCCCTGCTCATGGGCGTGCCGCCTCTGCTCTATCCCGTGCATGTGGTGCTGGTCGGCCTGCTGGCCGGGCCGTTGACGGTGCTGGTGTTCCGGAGCGAACCCGGCAACCGGCACGCCATGTCACGCCCGCCCCGCGCCGCATCGGAAGCCCTGTTCGGCAGCGCGGAGATCACCTCCAGCCTGCTTCAGGGTCTGGTCCTGCTGGCGGTGTTGCTCGCCCTCTATGTGGGTGCCGTGCGCCTCGATCATCCCGGGCTGGAGGCGCGCACATGTGCGTTCCTGGCTCTCCTCATGACGCTGCCAGTCCTGGCCTTCGCCAGCTCCGCCGAACCGGGCGCGCGGCTGTTCGGCCGACAGCGCGGAGGATTCTGGGCAGTTACGGCGCTGGTCGTGGTCATCGTCGCGCTGGTGCTGCTCTTGCCACAGGCTGCCATCCTGTTTCGCCTGGGCCCCATCACCCCCGTACAGATGGCGCTTGCCCTGATCCTCGCCCTTGTGGCCGGAGGGTGGGGAGGCCTGCTGCGTCGATTCGGCCAGCCCTGAACGTCACGAACCGGCCGCATCATCATGAAACGGTGCGCCTGCCATTCCAGTAGCATTCACGCAGACAAAACAACCGACGTTGCTTGAAATCACGCAATCGTCGCTTGGCTTGCACCATGCGCTTTGCCATGTGCTGGAGATCATCTGATCAAGGGACGTTTGTATGTCGAGCACGCAACTGCGCTGGGTGAAGGTCTGGGACGCGCCGACGCGGCTGTTCCATTGGAGTCTCGTGATCCTGGTCGCCTGCGCCTATTTCACGGCGCGCTTCGGCATGATCGAATGGCACTTCCGGGCCGGCTACGCCATTATCGCGCTGCTACTGTTCCGGCTCGTGTGGGGCTTCGTCGGCAGCGATACCGCGCGTTTCAGCCGTTTCCTGCGTTCGCCTTTCGCCGCGCTCCAGCATCTCGCGCATTTCCATCGCCGCGAGCCCGACACCGAGGTCGGCCACAATGCGGCCGGCGGCTGGATGGTGCTGGTGATGCTTGCACTGCTGCTGTTCCAGGTGGGCAGCGGCCTGTTCTCCAATGATCAGGTCTTCTCCGAAGGGCCGCTCGCGCAGTTCGTCGACTCCGGCACCAGCGACAGGATCACGGGCTGGCACGAGTTCAACTTCAATCTCATCCTCGGCCTCGTCGGCCTGCATGTGCTGGCGGTGATCGGCTATGCGGTGGTGAAGCGCCACGATCTGGTGCGGCCCATGGTGACGGGCTCCAAGCGCCTGCCCCGTTCCATCGCGGCTCCGCGCATGACCAGCCTTGTGCTTGCAGCCGTGCTGTTCCTGGTAGCCGCGGGTATCGCCTACGCCTTGTCCACACTTTCCTGAGCGGACGATCAAAATGAAAGAGCCGGCCGGACAATCGCTGTCCGGCCGGCTCTTTTTGTTTGTCAAAGTCCCGCGCGCGGGAGGCTGCCCTCAGCGCTGGGTGTAGGACTGATGGCAGGCGCGGCAGTTGCTGCCGACGGCAGCCATGGCGGTCTTCAGCCCATCGGGCGTGCCCACCTTGTCAGCGTTGGCGGCGATGTCGGCCTTGAACTTGGCAAGCGCCGCGTCGAAGCCCGCGCGGTCGGTCCAGAGAGCCGGAGCAGCCTTGGTCTCGCCGACGTTCGAACCCTCGGGGAACAGCGTGCCGAACTTCTCGGCATCGGCGGCGTAATCCTTGAAGATGGCTGCGGCCTTGGCGGCATCGTAGGGCGTCTCACCCTTCATCATGGCCGCTGCGACCTTCGTATCGTCGCCGATCTCCTTCATGAGCGCCCGGCGCTCCTGCATCACGTTCTGGGCCAGGGCAGCCGTAGTGGCCAGAGGAACAAGAAGGGCGGCGAGAAGGGCAAGACGCATCGGCAACTCCCGAGGGACGATTAGAACCACTCTCGTTCTAAACGGCGAAAGGTGAAGCGACCATGGCACCGCAGTACGTCTCGCGAAAGCGTGATGGTAACAGCGGTTTCGAGCAACCAAAGATTGCACGCCCACTCATCAACTCGCGCTTTACGCAGAGTTTCCCGGCGGTAACTAGGCGATTCACATCACCTTTTCACTCAAGCGGAACGTCGCACCGCGCGGATGGCGTCGAACACCGCGAGCGGTGTCGCCGGCATGTCGAGATGGCCAATTCCGTGCGAGCGCCACAAAGCGTCCACCACCGCATTCATCACCGCCGGACAGGAGCCGATCGCCCCCGCCTCCCCTGCTCCCTTCACGCCAAGCGGATTGGTGCGGCAGGGCACGTTGCGCGTCTCGAAGCGGATATCGGGCAGGTCGGCTGCGCGCGGCATGGCATAGTCCATGAAGCTGGCGGTGATGAGCTGACCATCCTCGTCATAGACGGTGCGTTCCAGCAGCGCCTGCCCCACGCCCTGCGCGATGCCGCCGTGCACCTGCCCAGCCAGCAGCAGCGGGTTCAGCGTCATGCCGAAATCGTCCACCACCACATACTCCACCAGTTCCACCGAGCCGGTGTCGGGGTCGATCTCCACCTCGCAGGCATGGGTGCCATTGGGATAGGTCGCCTCGGACGCGGCAAAGGCATCCGTGGCGTTGAGATGATCGGCCGTGGCAGAGGGTAGGTTCGCCAGTTCGGCCAACGAGAGGCGTCGGTCAGTGCCGGCCACGGCGAGCGCACCGTCGAGGAATTCGAGATCAGCGGGATCCGTCTCCAGCGCGTCGGCGCCGAGTTCCTTCAGCGCCTCTGCCATCCTGCGCGCCGCGCCCGCCACCGCCGCACCGCCGATGGGAATGGAGCGTGAGCCGCCGGTGCCAGAGCCGTTGGCGAGATCGTCCGTGTCGCCCTGAAGCACCCGCACATCGGCCAGCGGCAGTTGCAGTTCGTTGGCCACCAGTTGGGCGTAGGCAGTCTGATGCCCCTGCCCGCTCGACTGGCTGCCGATCTTCACCGTCACCCGTCCGTCGACGCCAAGGGTGAGGAAAGCCGGCTCCGCCCCGCCACCGCCGCAGGCTTCGATATAACTGGCGAAGCCGAAGCCCCGGAGCTTGCCGACGGCACGGGATTTTGCCGCGCGCGCCGCGAAACCCGCATGGTCCGCCAGCTCGAGAGCGCGCGTCATGTGGCCGTTGAATTCGCCACTGTCATAGAGACGGCCGGTCTTGGTGCGATAGGGCATCTCGTCCGGCGAGATGAAATTGCACCGGCGCAGCTCTTCCGGTGGGATTCCGATCTGGCGTGCGGCGGCATCCACGATGCGCTCGATCACATAGGCCGCCTCCGGGCGACCGGCGCCACGATAGGCGTCCACGGGAGCGGAGTTGGAATAGACACCGCGCACGCGCGCATGGAAGGCGCCGATCTTGTAAAGACCCGGCAGCATGGAAGCGCCGCCCCACGGCACGAAGGGGCCGTAATAAGAGAGATAGGCGCCCATGTTGGCGAGCGTATCCACCTCAAGGCCGAGGAAGCGGCCGTCCGCATCGAGGGCCAGAGCCACGTCGGTGATGTTGTCCCGCCCCTGGCTGTCGCCCTGAAAGTGCTCGTTGCGTTCACCGATCCAGGCCACCGCATGATTGAGCATGCGGGCGGCCAGCGCGGTCAGCGGATATTCGCAGAAGGGGAACATCTTGGTGCCGAAGCCGCCGCCCACATCGGGCGTGATGACGCGCAACTGCTCACGATCCCATTTGAGCACCTTATCGGCGATGGCATTGCGCAGCAGGTGGCTGCCCTGGCTGCCCAACGTCAGGCGAATGCGCCCGCTCTCTTCGACTTCCGCCAATACACCGCGCGTCTCCATGTAGTTGGTGACGATGCGGTTGTTGACGAGCCGAAGGCGCACCACGTGCCGCGCCGTTGCAAAGGCGGCCTCGGATGCGGCGGCATCTCCGAACTCTGAAGTGAAGGCGATGTTGCCGGGCCGCTCCGCATACACGAGCGGCGCGCCGTCTTCCGCCGCCACTCCGAGATCGGCGACCGCCGGCAGAGCGTCCCAGTCGATCTCCAGTGCCTCGGCGGCATCGCGCGCGGCGCTCAACGTATCGGCGACGATATATGCGATCGGATCCCCCACGTGGCGCGCCGTACCGCCCGCTAGCATGGGATGACCGGGCACCCAGAGCTTGTCTTCGCCAACAATCGTGATGGCGGCTGCCATCGGCATGTCGCCATAGTCAGCGAGATCATCGGCCGTGAGGATCAGCCGCACACCCGGCAGGGCGCGCGCGATCTCCAGATCTGCGAAGGCAAAGCGGGCGTGGGCATAAGGGGAGCGGACCACGAGGCCCACCCACGCATCGCTGGCCGCCGCGGCATCGGCCACATAGCGACCGCCGCCCGTCAGCAGGGACGCATCCTCGACACGCTTGTGGGGCTGCCCGACACCGAACTTCAGTTGCGCCATATGCCCGCTCCCGCGTGCCTGCTGATGCCTGCCTCAAGGCGTAGCATGATCGACCTGCGACGCCGCAAGCCAATTCGCATGCCGTGTCGCAGGCGCATGCTGCTCGGGCATGCCTCGGAACCTATCGGGGAACCTCTGGTCCGCGATCCCGTTCACCCCACGCTCTGCCGCCCGGCCACCATGGCCATCACGGCCTCACGCGCTGCAGCAAGAGCGTGCGGGTCGCGGGACCGCACCACGAGGTTGGTGTTGGGCCCGGTGTCGGAGGTGAAGGGATAGGACCCGATGGATACCCCCGGAAAGCGTTCGGCGATGGCCTTCAGGGGCGCAGCGATGTCGCCCTCCTTGGCATTGGCCAGGACGGTTTCGGAGAGCATGCGCGGCCCGGTGTCCAGCGTCGGCAGCACCACTTCCAGCATTGCGTGCATGATGGCCGGCACGCCGGCCATGACGATGACGTTGCCGATTCTGAAACCCGGTGCCTTGGAGACGGAATTGGCGATCAGATCGGCACCGGCGGGGATGCGGGCCATGCGCAGGCGGGCCTCGTTGAGGTCCTTCTCCGCGATGAATTGCAGCAGCATGGCCTTTGCGCGGGGATCGACGTCGATGGACACGCCGAATGCCTTTGCAACCGCGTCCGCTGTGATGTCATCATGGGTCGGCCCGATGCCACCTGTGGTGAACACATAGGTGTACCGACGGCGCAGCGCGTTGAGAGCATCCACAATGTCCTCTTCCACGTCGGGAACGACCCTGACCTCGCGCAGATCGGCCCCGATCTCGGTCAGCCGCTCGGCGATGTGGCCGATGTTCTTGTCCTTCGTCCGGCCGGAGAGAATCTCGTCGCCGATCACCAGAAGCGCCGACGTGATCTGCCGTTCCGCCGCGACCGGTTGCGTGCCGTTTGCCTCCGCCATCCACCTTCCTCCTGCCTACGGCAGAGCCATACCGCCTGCCGCTGCACATGAATTGTTCAACACATTCATCTTTGTACCCGATTGAGGCCCACGAATGATGCGTTAGCCCTTCCTTGGCACGATGTTTGTACATAGGCTGAATTGAACCGGAGTGGCAGTCCCGATGGCGCGTGCGTTCGACGAGATGTCCAGTGATGACGGCAGCGTCCGTAAAGCCTATGAGACGTTGAGCCGCTGGTTGACCAGTGTGCCGCATGATGTGCTCGATCATCGGCGCAAGGAGGCGGAATATATCTTCCGCCGCATCGGCATCACCTTCGCCGTCTATGGCGAGCAGAATGCGCAGGAACGGCTGATCCCGTTCGATATCGTTCCGCGGATCATCACCAGCGATGAGTGGACCCGCCTCGCCAAGGGGCTGGAGCAGCGCGTGAAGGCGCTGAACCTCTACATCAAGGATGTGTATTCCAAGCGCGAGGTTCTGCGCGCGGGCATCGTGCCCGAGGAACTCGTCTATCAGAACCCGGCCTTCCGGCCGGAGATGAACGGCCAGTCGGTGCCGCACGATCTCTACGTGCACATCGCCGGCATCGACATCGTGCGCACTGATCCCAACAGCTTCTATGTGCTGGAAGACAATGCGCGAACCCCGTCCGGCGTGTCCTACATGCTGGAGAACCGGGAGATCATGCTGCGGTTGTTCCCCGAGCTGTTCTCCATGCACCGAGTGGCGCCGGTGGAGAATTATGCCGACGACCTGCTCGCTACCCTGCGCTCACTTTCGCCCAACGGCGCGCATGAGCCCAACGTCGCGATCCTCACGCCCGGCATCTACAATTCGGCCTATTACGAGCACTCCTTCCTCGCCGACAAGCTGGGCGTGGATCTGGTGGAGGGGCGCGACCTCTTCGTCGAGGACAATGTCGTCTACATGCGCACCACCGAGGGGCCGAAGCGCCTCGACGTGATCTATCGCCGGCTCGACGACGATTTCCTCGACCCCCTCGCCTTCCGCCCCGACAGCGTGCTGGGCGTGCCCGGCCTGATGAGCGCTTACAAAGCAGGCAATGTCACGCTCACGAATGCCGTCGGAACAGGCGTTGCGGACGACAAGGCCGTCTACAGCTACATGCCCGAGATCATCAAATTCTATCTCGGCGAGGAGCCACTGCTGGCCAATGTGCCCACATGGCGCTGCCGCGAGCCCGACCATCTGAAATATGTGCTGGAGCATCTCGGCGAACTGGTGGTCAAGGAAGTCCACGGCTCCGGCGGATACGGCATGCTGGTGGGGCCGAAATCCGACAAGGCGCAGATCGAGGCCTTCCGCGCCAAGCTGAAGCACGATCCGGCCAATTTCATCGCCCAGCCCACTCTGGCACTCTCCACCTGCCCGACGCTCGTGGACGAAGGTGTCGCTCCACGTCACGTGGACCTGCGCCCCTTCATCCTGTCCGGCTCCGACAAGGTGCGCATCGTGCCCGGCGGGCTCACGCGCGTGGCCATGAAGGAAGGATCACTGGTGGTGAACTCCAGTCAGGGGGGAGGAACGAAAGACACCTGGGTTCTCGACGCCTGAGGCGGAGGTGCCCGCCGGCTTGTGTGGCAGGCTGACGGGGAAACGTTTTCCCGCCGGTCTCGTCAGGGAACCGGTTCTGAGCCGCGGCGCCATACGGCACCGCTTGCCATGTTTCTTTTGAGATGGGCTTTTCATGCTCTCCCGCACCGCCGATAATCTCTACTGGCTGAGCCGCTACGTGGAACGCGCCGATTGCCTGGCGCGCATTCTCGACGTGGCCCAGCGTCTCTCTCACACGCCTGTCACCTATGGCGGCTCCACCAATGAATGGAGTTCGGCCGTACTCACCGCCGGCTGCGTGGAAGGCTTCGTTGCCCGCCATGGCCCCGTGGAGAACGCGACCGAGGAGAATGTGGTCTCCTTCATCGCGTTCGACCCGGAAAACCCGTCCTCCATCCGCAATAGCTTCGAGGTTGCCCGCACCAATGCGCGCTCGGTGCGCACCGCGCTGACCTCGGAAATGTGGGACGTGATCAATTCCGCCTGGATCGAGCTGCGCGCCTTTCCGGACAAGGCCATGACGCGGGAAGAACTCTCCCGCTTCCTCGCCTTCGTGAAGGAGACTTCGCTGCGCTTCGACGGCGCCACGTTCCGCACCATGCTGCGCAACGACGCCTACTGGTTCTCGCGTGTCGGCGCACATGTGGAGCGGGCGGACAACACCGCACGCATCCTCGACGTGAAGTATCACGTGCTGCTGCCGGAAAAAGAGCACGTGGGTGGGCCGCTGGACTATTTCCAGTGGGCCTCGATCCTGCGCTCCGTCTCCGCGCTCACCGCCTTCCACTGGGTGTACCGCGACAGCGTGAAGCCGTGGCTGGTGGCCGACCTGCTGATCCTGAACCGGCAGATGCCACGCTCTCTGGCGGCCTGTTACGACAATCTCTCGCGCAGTCTGGATGACATCGCCGCCGCCTATGGTCGGCAGGGGCCCGCGCAACGCCTCGCCCGCTCCACGCTGGCCAAGCTGTCCAACCAGTCCATCGACGAGATCTTCCAGGCTGGACTGCACGAATTCATCAGCGACTTCATCGGCGACAACTACAAGCTCGGCAACGAGATCGTCGAGCAGTACCTGACCTGAGTTTTGCGCCGGCGCGCCGCCGGCGAACCAACGTGACACCGGAATGACAGAGGGCGGCACCGGCCGCCGACGGGGGAATGGGAATGCGGGTGCGCGTGCGGCATGAGATCACGCATCGGTTCGAGCCGGCGGCACGGCACGCCATTGCCACGCTGCGGCTGACCCCGCGCAGCCATGTGGGCCAGCATATCCTGCGCTGGACGCTGGATGTGTCGCCCGACTGCCGCCTGATGCCGGAGGAAGATGCATTCGGCAACACGGTTCACACCTTCTCGGTGGGCGGGCCGGTGGAGACGATCACGGTCATCGCCGAGGGCGACGTGGACACGCAGGACACCACCGGCGTCATCGCCGGCTCGGCCGAGCGGTTTCCCCCCTCCCTCTTTCTGCGCCAGACCGACATGACCCAGCCCGACGCGGCCATCATGAAGCTGGCGGACGCAGTGGCGACCAAGGCGACCACCCCCCTCGACCGCCTGCATGGGCTGATGGTGGCGGTCCACGAGGGCACCACCGAGACGGCCCCCGAAGCGGATGCGACGGCCATTGCCGCCGGCAAGGCGCTGGCGGCTGGCGAAGGTACCGCAGCCTCGCTCACGCACGTGTTCATCTCCGCCGCCCGCCACCTCAAGCTGCCGGCCCGGCAGGTTTCAGGCTATGCCGTGATGGCGGACGTTCCGGCCGCCTTCCGCGAATGGGCGGAGGCGCATGTTCCCGGAATCGGCTGGGTGGGTTTCGACTGCGGCAAGAATGTCTGCCCGTCTGACGGCTATGTGCGGCTGGCCGTGGGCCTCGATTCCCTCGCGGTGGCGCCCATGCTGTCCACCGGTTCGCGGGCCGAGAATACGGCCGTGGCACGTGACTTCTTCCAGTCCCCCAAGTCCGGCCAGAGCCAGCAGCAGGGACAGGGCCAGCGCCAGGAATAGGCAGCGCCTCACCGCGCCTTCGCCTACCCGGCTTCCTTCCGTCAACTTGACCCGTGTGCTCGCGCCTGCGATGCCCCCTGCGCTTGAGCACGTTCCGTTCGGATCGCGTGATGATCCGGATGGTAGAACGTTCTCTATCAAGGTTTAGAGGCTCAACGATCAGGTTGCTCAACCTGATCTGATCAGCCTCCGAGAGGAGACACCGAATGAGCGCGACGACCGCCTACGACACCAACAACGTTTTCGCCAAGATCCTGCGCGGCGAACTGCCCGCCCATAAAGTCTATGAAGACGACCGCGCGCTGGTGTTCCTCGACATCATGCCCCGTGCGCCCGGCCATGCGCTGGTGATTCCCAAGGCCCCCGCCCGTAACATCCTCGATATCGAGCCCGATGATCTCGCCTATGTGCACCAGATCGCGCAGAAGGTGGCCAAGGCCGGCATGAGCGCTTTCGGGGCCGACGGCGTGACCCTGCAGCAATTCAGCGAGGAGGCCGGCGGGCAGGTGGTGTTCCATCTGCATGTCCACGTGATCCCCCGCGTGGCCGGCGTTGCCATGAAGCCGCCTGCCAGCGAGATGGAGAATGGCGACATACTCGTCAGCCATGCCGCCAAGCTGAAAGCCGCGCTGGAAGCCTGAAGCCGCCCCTATCCACGATACCGTGCGGCGCACACAGGGATATTGCGTCGCACGGCAGGGTGCTTTTTCCGTCCTGCCGCCTTGGTTATGCTGTTCGAGCCATAATGGCGCCCGCGACCGTGAGCGGGGAACCGGCGCCGGAGGAGTGCGTTTCCTCCCACCGTGTCCTCGTTGACCCCCTTCCCCGTCACGGAGGACGACACGCCATGGACCTTGCCGTCATCGCCTTGTGCGCCCGCCCGCTCGTGGCCAGTGCTGCGCGCGCCGGCCTTTCGCCGCTGTCGCTGGATCTGTTCGCCAATCTCGACACCTGCGCCAAGGCGGCCCGGTGCGTGCGCGTGCATCGCTCGAATGGCGCCTTCGATGGCGATGATCTCATCGCCGCCCTCACCAATCTCGGCCCTGCCGGACTTCCGGTGGTGCTCGGCGGCGGACTTGAAGATGATCCGGCGCTCATGGAGCGCATCGCCGCGCGCAACCCCATTCTTGGCAATGGACCGGCCACGGTACGGGTTCTGAAGGATCCGCTGGCGCTGGCAGCCTTGTGCGGTGCGCTGCGGATCCCCTTCCCTGATGTCTCGCTGAACGCCCCCGACGCAGCATTCGCTGCCCGGCCTGCGCTTGAGAAGAAGATCGGCGGCTGTGGTGGCGGCCATATCCGCCGCCGCGCCGCCGGCGATCTCGCGCCACCGCCGGATGGTTTCTTCCTGCAACAGGAAGTATCGGGCGACATCTATTCGCTGCTGATGCTCACCAACGGCACTGAAGTCAGGACGATCGGTGCCTGCCGCCAATGGCACGCGCCGGACGATACCCACCCCTATCGCTACGGCGGCATGGTCGGCCCCGTCGCCTTGCCTGCGCGCCACGCCTCCGCCATCGAGGCTGCCGCCCGCGACATCGCGCTGGCCTGCGGGCTCGTGGGGCTGGTGTCGGTGGACCTCGTCATCGGCGCCGATCGCTGGTGGCTGGTGGAGGTGACGCCGCGCCTCAGCGCGATACTGGACATTCTCGACGCCGATCCGTTACCGCCTTTGCTCACCGCCCATCTCGCCGCGTGCGGCGGCCAGATGCCCGGCCCGTTGCCGATGCCGAAGGAACATCGGGCCTGTGCCGTGCTCTATGCCACGGCAGAGGTCATCATTCCCGATGGCCAATGGCCCAGCGCGACCGCCGACCGGCCGGCACCCGGAACGGTGGTGAAGGCCGGTGCGCCCATTTGCACCGTCCACGCCGCCGGCACGGCTCCTGCTGCTGCGGAAGACCAGTTGACCCGCCGATTCATCGAAGTGCGGGAGTGGCTGGGGCTTGAAGCGGTGGAACTCGCGGGCTGAGCCCGACTTCCCTCACCAAAGGGGAATGAGTCTATACTCGCGGCAGAGCAATTCCCGCGGAAACGAGCGTGGTTCTGCGCCAGGAATTGAGCCCAGCCCATGGCCAGGAGCATTTCCGCGTTTCCATGATATGCGGAAATGCTCCTGGCCTTGCGGCTGATGGGTGACGAAAGGCGTTCCATGCGCGTCTTCCTGTGCGAATACCTCACCGCTGGCGGTTTTCGGGCCGCCCCGCTGGAGGCACTCGCGCCGGATCGTGTGCGTCAGGCCCTGCTGCTGCGCGATGCGCTGGCGCGGGATCTGGAGGCCATTCCCGGGGTCACGGTGGTGCTCGCCCATGATGACCGCCTGCCCGCGCCAGAGACGCTGAGCACTGCCGTGCCGGATGGCACCGATCCGTGGGTCATCTGGACCGAGCTCGCTCGGCAGGCGAACGTCGTCTGGCCCGTGGCGCTGGAGCCGGCCCGCCTCGCCACCATGGCCAGCAGCTTCCGGCATCTGACACCGCATGTGATCGCACCGAGCGCCGATGCGCTCGCTCTTACGGCAGATCCTCTTCGCCTTTCATCCCTGCTGGCGCGGGCTGGAGTGCCCGTTGCCGACACGCGCGGCGCCCCCGCCTCCCTTTCCGTCCTTGCCCGGCCGGATGGCACGACCCTGCTGGGCGTGAACATTCCGGATCTGGCAGCAGACGGCAGCGCCCGCGCCATCACCGTCGGTGCGCGGCCAGACACCAATGGCGCGCTGGCCGCTCTGGCCGCTGCTGTGGTTGAGGCGGTGCCGGGCCTGCTCGGCCTTGTCGATATCCACATTCGCCTGCAGCCGGGAGCGGCCACCGTGACGGGTATCCAGCCCGGCCCAGGTCTCGCTTATGCGGGTCTTCACCGTTCGCGCGGTATCAACCCCCTGGCCTTCCTGCCCGCCCTGATCCGCGAGGGTCGCCCGCCCCGCATGCCGCATCTACCCCCACCACAACCCGTCACGGTCTGTCTCAGCGACTGATCCGCCCCGCCTGCCTTCCGGAGCCCCATGTCTTCCGCCGAACCCGATAATCCGATGCCCGATCCGCAGCCCATGGCCGAGGCCGTCCCCGACAATCGCGCGCGCCCGCCGCGCAACGACCGCCTGTTCCTGCGCGCCCTGCCCTTTTTCGCTCATCACGGCGTCTATGAAGAGGAGCGACGGCTGGGCCAGCGCTTCATTGTGGATGCGGACTGGTGGCTGGACGCTCGCCCCGCCGCCTGGGCTGACAAGGCCGAGCTTACGGTCTCCTATCAGGACGTCTATGAGCACATCAAAGCCGTCGTGGAAGACGATCCCGTCAACCTGATCGAGACGCTGGCCGAACGTATCGCCAGCCGTCTGCTGGACCACTTCCCGCTGATCGACCAAGTCCGCATCGCCGTACACAAACCCGGCGCCCCCATCACCGGCGTGTTCGGCGACGTGGGCGTGGAGATCACCCGCCAGCGCTAAAGACTGTGACGTCGCGGGATTTTCCTGCCCCATCCCTGCCATCTCGCCATTTTATCCCTCGCCGAGACGTGACGGGCGCGCGCTCTTGCGCCATAAGGGCCCGTCCTACGGGAATGAGGAGAGACGCGTGAGCGAAGTGACCCTGCAGGCCTTCCTTGACGACTGGGCCGGTGCCGATCCGCTGCGTTGCGCTGTGGCTGCGACGGTAGAGCGTCTGGCGGAAGCCGGGGTTGCCATCGCCGAAATGGTGGCGCGCGGCCCTCTCGCCGAGGATTTCGGCAAGGTGCGCGGCGACGAGGCCAATGCCGGCGGCGACGCCCAGAAGGAACTCGACGTGATCGCCGAGGAAGAACTGGTGGACGCGCTGGGCAAGGCCCCCGTCGCCTTCCTCGCCTCCGAGGAGAGCGAGACCCCGATCCCGCTCGACCCGCAGGGCCGCGTGGTGGTCGCGGTGGACCCGCTGGACGGCTCCTCCAACATCGATACCAACGTCTCCATCGGCACCATCTTCTCGATCCTGCCGTATGACCTCGAGCAGCATCCCGATCCGTCGGCAGCGCTGCTCCAGCCCGGTACGGCGCAGATCGCCGCCGGCTTCCTGGTCTATGGCCCGGCCACCGTGCTGGTGTCTTCGCTGGGTGATGGCACGCAGGTGTTCGTGTTCGACCACGACACCGCCACCTTCATCCTCGCCCGCGAGAAGGTGGAAATCCCGGCCACCACCAAGGAATACGGCATCAACCAGTCCAACGTGCGCCATTGGGCGCCGGCCACGCAGCGCTATATCGAGGACTGCCTCGCCGGCAAGGACGGCCCGCGCGGTAAGGATTTCAACATGCGCTGGGTCGGCTCGCTGGTGGCTGACGCTTTCCGCATCTTCACCCGCGGCGGCGTCTATCTCTATCCGGGCGACAGCCGGAAGGGCTATGCTGAAGGCCGCCTGCGCCTCATCTATGAGGCAAACCCGGTCGCCTTCGTGACCGAGCAGGCTGGCGGTGCCGCCACCGACGGCACGCGGCGCATCCTCGACATCGTGCCGAGCCAGATCCACCAGCGCATCCCGCTGGTGTTCGGCTCGCGCGAGGAAGTCGAGAAGATCGCCAGCTACTATTGATCGGGGCCACAGGCCCATTGGCGGGGCGTGTCCCCGCCATTTGCATTTCTGGAGACTGACATGACCGGCCCGCTGATCGCCCCTTCCATCCTCGCCTCCGACTTCTCGCGCCTCGGCGAGGAAGTGCGCGACGTGGCGGCGGCTGGCGCCGACTACATCCATCTCGACGTGATGGACGGCCACTTCGTACCCAACATCACCTTCGGCCCGGACATCATCAAGGCGCTGCGCCCGCACACCGACAAGGTGTTCGACGTGCATCTGATGATCTCCCCCGTAGAGCCTTATCTGGAGGCCTTCGCAGCGGCGGGCGCCGACATCATCACCGTGCAGGCGGAAGCTACACAGCATCTGGACCGCTGCCTGCAGGTGATCCGGGGCCTCGGCAAGAAGGCCGGCGTGGCGCTCAACCCGGCGACCCCGGAAAGCGCTATTTCCTACCTGCTGGACAAGCTGGACCTCGTCTGCGTGATGACGGTGAACCCCGGATTTGGCGGGCAGGCCTTCATTCCCGACGTGCTCCCGAAGATCGAGCGCATCCGCGACATGATCCGCGGCCGCGACATCCGCCTCGAAGTGGACGGCGGCGTGAACCCCACCACCGGCGCACTCTGCGCCAAGGCCGGTGCGGATGTTCTGGTGGCGGGCTCGGCCGTGTTCAAGGGCGGCATCGAAGGCTACCGCACCAACATCTCCGCCATTCGCGGCGCGGCGGCGGGCGCCATCGGGCTGGTGGCTTGATCGCCGGGCTGCTCCGCGTCCCCGGACCTTGCGTCGGCTGGACGACCGACGCAAGGTCCGCACAACGGTTGTTCGGTGACGGGCCAACCGGGTGCATCTGCACGGGCTGTCCCTGAAGCCGGATCACATCCGCCAGGGTTAACCCTTGCGTCTTGAACCCGTGCCTGCCGGACCTCACACAGTGGACAGGCACCCCGGCCATGGCGATTGCATTCGAGAGCACCTACAGCGCGCTTCCCGAAACCCTCTTTTCCCCCGTTCAGCCCAGTGCCGTCCGGCAGCCGGTGCTGATCCGGCTCAATGAGGCGCTGGCCGACGAACTGGGCCTGGACGCACGTTGGCTCAAGGGGGCCGACGGGCTCGCCGCGCTCTCCGGAAATGCCATTCCCGAAGCGTCCACCCCCATCGCGCTGGCCTATGCGGGCCACCAGTTCGGGAACTTCGTGCCCCGGCTCGGCGATGGCCGCGCCATTCTGCTGGGCGAGATCCTGCGTGAGGACGGTGCCCGTCGCGACATCCAGCTCAAGGGCGCCGGCCGCACGCCCTATTCCCGCAACGGCGATGGCCGCGCCGCGCTTGGCCCGGTGCTGCGCGAATATATCGTCAGTGAGGCTATGGCCGCCCTTGGCGTGCCCACCACCCGCGCTTTGGCGGCGGTCGCCACCGGCGAGCGCGTGCAGCGCGAAACCGGATTGCCCGGTGCCGTCCTCACGCGCGTGGCGGCGAGCCATATCCGGGTGGGTACATTCCAGTATGTGGCGGCGACCGGCGACCACGCAGCCCTGCGCAGCCTCGCCGACTATGTGATCGCACGGCACTATCCCTCCGCAGCAGAGGCGGAAAACCCGTATCTCGCGCTGTTCGAACAGATCCTGCGTGCGCAGGCGGCGCTGATCGCGCACTGGATGTCCATCGGCTTCATCCATGGCGTCATGAACACCGACAACATGGCCATCTCGGGCGAGACCATCGATTATGGCCCCTGCGCCTTCCTCGACACCTACGAGCCCACCAAGGTCTTCAGCTCGATCGACCAATTTGGTCGCTACGCCTTCGGCAACCAGCCGCGCATCGCGGTATGGAACCTCGCCCGGCTGGCGGAAGCGCTGCTGACACTCATTGCAGACGATCCCGACACGGCGGCGGCGCTGGCGACGGAGAGGCTTCAGGGCTTCACGGCCCAGTTCGACGGGCCTTATCTCGCGCGCATGCGGACCAAACTCGGGCTGGCCACCGCGCGGCCCGAGGATGCCCAGCTGATAGCGGATTTCCTCCAGACCATGCGCGAGGGGCAAGCCGACTTTACGCTGGCTTTCCGCCAGTTGTCCCAGCCCGCACCGGAGAACGGCGTACCCACACCATTGGCGGCACTCTTCTCCAATCCCGATACCTTGAACGAC
Organism: Azorhizobium oxalatiphilum; assembly: GCF_014635325.1. Taxonomy (GTDB): domain Bacteria; phylum Pseudomonadota; class Alphaproteobacteria; order Rhizobiales; family Xanthobacteraceae; genus Azorhizobium; species Azorhizobium oxalatiphilum. Next base: position 578,065 of record NZ_BMCT01000002.1, read on the forward strand.
TGGGCCGCGCGCTATCGCGAGCGCCTGCGGTACGAGACGGTGTCGCCGGAAGAGCGCCGACAGGCCATGGATCAAGCCAACCCACGCTTCATTCCGCGCAACCACCAGATCGAGGCCGTGATCCACGCTGCCGTCACCGAGAACGACTACACACCGTTCCACAAGCTCATCGCGGTGCTCACGCACCCCTTCGCCGAGCAGCCGGAGAACGCCACCTTCGCCACGCCGCCCGCTCCCGAGGAAGAGGTGCACGAAACCTTCTGCGGCACGTAAGTTTCGGGCTTCGGGCTATCGTCGCGAGGGGGAAAGGGACCTCTGCCCTCACTCCCCCAACTTCTCCGTGCCTTCCTTCAACGCGGGAGGGCGTCCCGGCGATAGCCTCGTTTCACTCCGCCGCGCCCGGCGCTTCACTGACATCCAGCAGGTCGCCCAGATCCTCCTCGCTGAGATGCTGCGGGTTCGCCGCCCGCATCTGGACGCGCGCATGGGGCTTGATGCGGGCGCATTCCGCCGTCGCCTGATCGCCGTGCCGGAACACGTCGACGATGCTGTCCAGATTCTCATAGACGACAGAGCGCTTCTCGGAGGGCGCCGCGATCACCACCTGCAAGCCGATGTCGTCGTAGAAATCCAGCAACGTCCGCTGGTTCGGGCCGTCCATCTTGCTGAACGCCTCGTCGAAGACCGCCAGCCCGACACCGCGATCCGTAAGGGCGAACTGCTTGCCGGCGCCATGATAGATGCTGGAGAGCGCCGCCCCGATGATCACATAATAGGGCACCTGCCGCTCGGCACCGCTGGCCACACCCCGGCGCCGATCGAAGCTGGTGGAACGTGTTCCGTTCACATCCTGCATGCGCAGATCGAAGTCGAAATAGCTGCGGTAGTCCTGATAGGCGGAGAAATCCATTTCCTGATCGCCCAGCAGCCGCTCCACCTCGGCCAGCGCGTTGGCATGGGCCGCATCGCGCGGCTTCTCGCCCGCGAACAGCAGGTCCAGCAAATCCTCATTCTCCTCGCTCTCGCGGGCGAGGCGATACAGTTCCTCGAAGGATGCCTTGGGACGCACCTGCAACGAGTAGATCTCATTGTGCAGCGGACGGCTCTTGAGCGAGCGATTGAGAGCGTCGATCTCGGTCCGCATGCCGGAGAAGCGCGCATTCAGCTCGTGCACAAAGGCGGTGCGGAAGATGCGCACCACCTGCTGGGCCGCCTCGTCGGCCTGGCGGCGGTACATGATCAGCTCATTGGTCTCCAGCGCCTCGATGGCCTCCACGACCCACGGCTTCATCACCGCGATCACCTGACCCGGCAGCACATGGGGCGCGTTTTCGTCGAGCAGGCGGAAGCGACCGTGCGCCTCGCGAATCTCCCCTTCACAGGCCCGATGCTCTTCCCGGCTCTCCGCCGCTTCCTTGTCCATGTCGCGGGCGAACTGGCTCAGGCTGTCGCCACCTCGGGTACGGTAGGTCGCCTTGAGCAGCTCCAACTGGTCGCGATTGCGCACGCGTTCGCGGAACCGGCTCCATCGCCAGCGCCAGCAATTCCAGGAGCCCAGCAATTCGTGCGCGCCCCGCAGCTTGTCATCGAGGCTGGCCACTTCGGCCGTCAGCCGGCCGCGCCTGTCCAACAGTTCCGCCTGACTCTTCTCAAGCTCGCTGCGGCGGACCTTGTTGGTGTCCAAAGCCTTGCGCAGGGACGGATCGATGGTGGCAGAGATCTGCTCAAGGCGCGCCTGAAGCTCCTCGCGCTGCTCGTCCCTCCGGGCAATCTCGGCAGTCAGAACATCCAGCCGCTCTTCCGGCTTGATCTCCTGCGCGAGATCATCCAGCCGCCGGGCGATATCGGCGTGGAATTTTTCGGCGTCGCGATGGGCTTTCAGCAGCGCGCCAACCTCGTCGATCTGCCGCCGCAGCCCCTCTTCCATCAAAGGCGCAGCGGCGCGACCGAGCTTCAGATCACGCGCCCGCAACACCTCCACCACGATGCCACTGTTGAAGGCGCCGTCCCGCATGATCGCGCGACCATCGCCCATCAGGTTCGCCTGCGTCTCGGCCAGAGCGACGGAGCCTGCATGGAAGACCACGAAGGCCTGCGCGAGCGGGTCATCACTGGCGATCACGCCGGCGAGCGTGCCCTTCGATGCCTCACGGGGGAGTTTTGCGAGGCGGCGGGTGTTGGCCACACGGCAGCCGCGATACTGATCGCGACCCGCCCGCAGGATCTCCACGGCACGCGAGGCGTGTTCCGGCTCCACGAGGATCGCCTCGCGATTGCGGCCGAAGAAGGCTTCCGCCGCATCGCGCCAGCTCTCGTCAGCGATCTCCACCACCTGACACAAGGCGCGCGGCCGCATGCCGGCCTGCTCAAGAGCGGCCATCAGGCGTAGCGTCGTCCCCTCCAGCGCTACCGAGCCGGTGCGCGCCTGCTCCCGGCGCTGCTCCAGCTCACGCATTTCGCCGAGCAGCACGCGGGCCTGATAGATGGCTTCGTCGCGCCGGTCGACGATGCGGGGAAGCGCGGCCCGCGCGGCATCCCGGCACGCTTCGAGCAGGCCTTCCATCTCGTTGGGGTTCCGGGGCCAGGCGGGTGGCACCAGCCCATCGCTCCTGGCCTTCACAGCTTCGAGGGTCCGCATCACCTCCCCCATGCGCAGGGATGCCAGCCGCTCGCCGCTGTCGAGAAGCGTCACGCTGCGCGCTGCCGCCAGATAGCGAACCCGAAGGCGCTCCACCGCGACATTGCGCTCCTGCTCGGCCAGACGCAGAGAACTGGAAACGACACTGCGCTGGCTGGCCGCGTCCTGGGCCGCCAGTTGATCCTGCAGGCTCTCCGCCTCTTCGGTCAGGGTTCTCAGTTCGTCCGCGTGGCGCTCCAACTGCCGGGCCGTTTCCTCCTGCGCCCGCCTTGATTCCTTGCGCTTGCGCAGAACCGCCAGCAGCGCACTACCGCCCTCGATGGCCCGCGCCAACAGCGAGACGCCGCGCCGAGTCTCCTCCCGGGCCAGCAGATCCTCATATTCCGTGACCAGCGCCCGGATCTCGCGCAGCGCCTCAAGCCGGCGCTCCAGCTCCCGAATGTCCTTCTGGATGTCCTGATACCGGCGAATGGAGTCGCGCAGGTCGCCGATGTCGATGTCCTTCTTCTCCAGCAGGAACTGGTGCACGAAGTGATCGACGGAGCGCATGTCCTCGAAGGACAGCGCCATCACGAAGGCCCGCACGAAGCGTTCCGGATCGGCCGGTCGCCGCCCGGTGAACAGGTGGCGCATATATTCGCGGATGAAATTGCGGGCGCTGTCCGGCTTCGCCAGCTCCGTGCCGACGGCAGCGCACTGATCCTCCAGGCTGCGGCGGGTAAAGCTCCAGGACGCGGCCCTGTCGTGCCCGCTCTCCAACCGCTCCACGAAGGAAGCGGTGCTGATCAGAACGCCGGGCGTCACGTAGCGCCCCACGATCTGCGCCTCCTCCTGCGCGGAGGCTTCGATGCACAGTCCGATGCTGACCGGCGGGCGCAGGCCATCGGGATCCTCGAAGCCGAGCGCGATGTGGGTGATGGAAGCCTCTCGCTGATACTCGCCCTCGCCCAACTGGCCGAGGCAGTAGCTGCGCAGGGTGCGCTCCGAGCCCCGGCTGCCGCTCTCTCCGGCCGAGCGGTTGAACTTGTGATAGCGCGCGGATCCGCCACTCATGACAGCCTGAATAAGGTCGATGAGCGTGGATTTGCCGGAGCGGTTCTTGCCCAGGATGGCGGCATCGCCGACGAGGTCGAGATCCTCTCGCCCGAACAGGTGCCACTGCACGAGCGAGATACGGCTGAGATGCATCATGCCGGAACCTCGCTTTCGGCTTCCTCGTCGCTCTGGTCGGCAAGCTCTGGCCGCAGCAGCAGTTTCTCCAGACGATCCACCACATCGTCGCCGGCCACGGTGGCGATCAGCGCGCGAATGGTCAGGCCGTAATCCTGCAATTCGGGATCATAGTCGGTAAGCCGGACCACGGCCTTGCGGCCGAACCCTTCCACCAGAGTCTTGAACTCCCCCACCGCCAGGCTCGGGCGTCGCGCCCGCGCCACGGTGTCCTGATAGGCGTCGTATGCCTCGTTCAATGTGACCTCGACATTGCCGTGGCGCTCCATTTCTCCGTCCTGCACGCCCTCTTCCCAGAGGCGCCGGAGCAGCAGCAGCACGATGGTCTCGTCAATCCGCAGCCGGGGCAGACCGACCTGCTCCGTATCGGGCACGATACCTGCCCAGCCTTCCGCCTCACGGACCACCAGCGTGTAGCCCGCAATCTCGAAATAGGCTGACACCAGCCGCTCCACATCGGCGCGCAGCAGCCCTTCCAGCAGCGCGGCGGAGCCGCGATCATCGGTGTGGATGAACTGGTGCCGCAGCAGATGGCGGATGATGCGGACGACACGCTCATACTGGCGGGGGTCGCGGTTTTCGAGGTTCGAGAACTCAGCCAGCACGTCCGGCCTCCAGTGTGACGTGGTCATCCTTGCGCACGACCACGAAGTCGGAGCAGGTCAGCCAGGCGTTATCGACGATGTCTTCAGCGGCCACGCGGAAAGCGAAGCTCCGGCTCAGCCGCGCGCCCATGGGCGTTTCGGACAGGGACTCGCCCGCCATCGCAATCAGGCGCAGAGCCTCGAAGGCCAGGAAGTCGTCCACGGTTTCGATCGGGAATCCATCCGCACGCGCCTCGCCGAAGGGCGGCACGCGGCGCTCCAGAAAGCGGCACATCTGCTCGGGCGAGACCGAAAGCCGCTCCAGATACTCCCGTTCCAGCCGCTTGCGCAGTTCGTGGCGGGGATCCGGCTGCGGGAGAACAATGACGCCGCCGACAATCGGCGCGCGGGAGAGGCGCGGACGGGCCAGCAGGAAGGGCGACAAAGGCTTCTCCGGCCGCTCGACCAGCCCATCCACGGTGAAGGCATCGGGCTGGCGCGCCTGAAGGACATCGAGGCGCAGCAGCAACTGCTCGCTGCGCTGGAGAAATCCTCCCGAACGCCGCCCCGCATAACGCACCGTATTGCGCAGGCGGGTTTCCAGCCGGGCGCGGTGCTGCTGAATGCGGTCAAACACATCCTCTATGCGATCGAACACCCGGCGGATGGTGGAAAGATCATCGAACACCTGATCTTTCGCCGCCGGAAGGTCGGGTGCGAGGCGCGCTTCCAGATAGGCCTGGGCGAGATTGGCCACATCGACGCTCGAATCCTCCAGTGCATCCAGGCGCGTGAAAATGCGATGCCGGAAGCGATAGGGGTGAGCGGAGGTGGTGATCGCCCGATAGTCCTGCAGCAGGATACGCTCGACGAAATCCTCGAAATAGAAGCGCAGCCGCATGCCGATGCTGTCACTGAAGAGAATCTGCTTGTCGATGTCGCGCAAGGCAGACAGAACGCTGCGCAGATAACGCCCGAACGAGGCCGCATCCCGCGCCGCCTTGTGCAGTCCGAGCGCATTTTCCCGTGCGTTGACGTGCACGGCTTCCAGTTCGTTCTTCACCTGGATAATGAGGCCGCCGAGCTGGTCCGACACGCCCTCGCGCAGGCCGGTCAGGAACTCCGCCAGCCGCATGGAAGCCGCCGGCATGTCCACGGTGACTTTCACCCCGTAGCTGGTCGGCTCCAGCCAGCCGGTGGCCACGAGGCGCCGATAGATGTGACGGGCACGGGACATGGCGTCATTGGTCGCTTCGGCGTCGGCATGTTCCTGCTGCCGCCGCTGGAGCCGACGACCCCGGCGCGTCACCACCTCGTCGAGCTGGACAGGCTCCTCGTCCTCGCGCCAGAGCGCCATGTTCTCGCGCAGGTTGTCATAGATCAGGCTGACGATATCGGCCTGCGTGGGGAAATTGAGGTCCGAACGGTAGAAGGTGCCATAGATGCGATCGACCATAATCTCGTAGATCGCACGGTTCGGTCCGCCGAAAATCGTGAAGATGTCAGCGTTTAATTGACCGAACAGCATCCCAACTCCCTGTCTCCTGCCTGTCTACGGCGCGTGATCGACATCCTCATCCACGCGACCAAGCCTTCCCATTGCTGTGGGGGTGTCACGCCTGAACGGATGTGACAGTCCCTTTAGAACAAAAGGCAAACGCTCGCAAATTGCCCATTCCCCCATACGTGCCGGCCTTCGTGTGGGCGGCAGCAGGTTTGCCTTGCATGCGGGAAACGCCTGCGCAACTATAACTTGTATAAGCTGCAAGCTGGCCGGGGGGCTCCAAGTGGCAGTTGATCCAAAAATCGCGCAGCCGATTCCGGCCGGCCTGCTTCTCAAGCTGCGTGGCAGTGACCGCGCCAGCATGTCCTTGGCTTCGCAGCGGCTCGCCGCGGGTAGCGAAGTTCTCCTCGAAGTTCCCGCCGGAGACGGTCTGGCAGGCTTTGCCGAAGCCCCGCCGGCGCAGTGGGTCCGTATCAATGCGGCCGACGACCCCTGGGAGCAGGCCCACGCCATGATGCGGGCGGGCTTCGCCGCCGGTGGCGGAGATGTTCTCGCAGCGGAGCCGGACTTTGAGCAGGAATGGCCCAGTGCGCCCCGGACGGCCCAATGTGTCGCCGAACCGCAGGAGCGGTCCGGCGGCAAGCAGATCGGGCCTCATGACCGCTGGCATCTGGATGCGGCGTTCAGCAGCCTCGGCAGTGCGCGCGACAAGGTCGATGCGGCGGCCCTGCGTGACGTGCTCATTGCTCATGTGGACACGGGCTACGACCCCGATCACCGATTCAGGCCCAAGCATCTCGATCCGGCGGAACGCAGCTTCGTGGCCGGAGATGCCGATCCGAACAGCGCCAGAGATGTGTCGAAGGCGGGCAAGCTCACCAATCACGGGCACGGTACCGGCACCATCGGCATTCTGGCCGGGCCAACCATCGGAGGCGCGCCGGGCGCGCGCGTCCTGCCGATCCGCATTGCGGATTCCGTGGTGCGTTTCAGGACCGGCACCATGGCGCAGGGTTTCGACTATGCGCTGGCAAAGAACGCTCAGGTGCTCACCCTGAGCATGGGGGGACTGGCTTCGTCCATTCTCGCCGATGCCGTCAACAAGTGTTACGCGGCCGGCCTCGTGATGGTGGCCGCCGCCGGCAACAATTTCAGCGGCCTTCCGGTGCGCTCCATCGTCTATCCGGCACGCATGCGTCGCGTCATTGCCGCCTGCGGCGTGATGGCGAACATGAAGTCCTATTCGGACCTCGATGCAGGCACCATGGAGGGTTGCTACGGCCCGGCCAGCAAGATGCTCACCGCACTTTCGGGCTTCACGCCGAACATTCCGTGGCCGGAAATCGGATGCCCGAACGTGATCGACGAGAATGGCCAGGGGACCTCGTCCGCCACGCCGCAGATCGCCGCCGCGGCCGCCTTATGGCTGGCCCACCATGCGCAGACGCTCAGGAAGCTGCCGCAGCCATGGATGCGAGGAGAAGCCGCCCGCCGGGCCCTGTTCGCCAGTGCGTCCCTCGGCGGCGGGAGCCAGCCGGACGGCAAGCTCGGCTGGGGCGCTCTGCGGGCGGAAGCCTTGCTGCAACAAACGCCATTGGCCGCGAGCGCTTTGAGCCCAGAAGCTCCGGCCAGCGCGGGCTATGCCTGGCTGAAACTGCTGACCGGCGAAGGGGTGGGGTTCGCCCTCAGCAACGCCGCGGAGGCGGACCGGCTGCTGGGGTTGGAACTGATGCAACTGGCCCAGCGCGACCCTGCGCTGGAAGCCGCCCTGGCCGATCCCGATCATGACGGGGTGACGGCGGCCCAGCGCCGGCTCTTCCTTGAGGCGGCGGAAGCTTCCCCGCTGGCGTCACGCCCCCTGAAGGCGGCCATCGGCGCCAGCCTGTCCGGTCGCGGCCAGCAGCGCCTTTCCCCCCCGCCCCCCCGTGCCGCGACACCGGAGGTGACGCCCAACCCGGTCCCACCGCCGGCGCGCCGCCGTCTACGCATCTATGCGCTGGACCCAAGCCTCGGCGGCTCGCTCAACTCCTATGAGGACCAGATCGCAACGGTGGACGTGCGCAACGAGCCCAACCTGCGGCCCGGACCTGTGGGCGAGTATCTGGAGGTGGTGGATATCGACCCGGCTTCCAACCGTGCCTATCCGCCGGTGGATCTCAACAATCCGAACCTCATGCTGCAGGACGGCGCACCGCCCTCGGAGGGTAATCCGGCGTTCCACCAGCAGATGGTCTATGCGGTTGCCATGCGCACCATCGAGCATTTCGAGTTTGCTCTCGGACGCAAGGCTCTTTGGACGCGCCGGTGGTCCGGGAAAAAGGGCACGCGCAATATCTACATGCAACGCCTGCGCATCTATCCGCATGCCTTGCGGCAGGACAATGCGTATTACAGCCCCGCGCACGGCGCCCTGATGTTCGGCTATTTCCCCGCCAACTCGCAGGTTTCAGACCTGACGCCACCCGGCACCATGGTGTTCAGCTGCCTGTCGGCGGATGTTGTCGCCCACGAAACCACCCACGCACTGCTGGACGGGCAGTCCCGTAGCCTGCGCGACCCATCCAATCCGGACGTACGCGCCTTCCACGAGGCCTTCGCGGACATCGTGGCGCTGTTCCAGCAGTTCACCTATCGCGATCTGGTCCGGCGCGAGATTGCCCGTGCCCGGGGGGACCTGTCGGCAGCGGGGCTGCTTAGAGGCCTCGCACGGCAGTTCGGCGAGGGCACCGGACACGCCGGCCCGCTGCGGCGCTACGCGCAGCAGGACGCGACCATCGCCTATGGGACCACCTTCTCCCCCCACGCGCGCGGCTCGCTGCTCGTAGCGGCGGTGTATCGGGCGTTCCTGGCCATCGTGGAACGGCGCACGGCCGATCTCGTCCGCCTCGCCACCGGCGGGGGTGGCATTCTGCCAGCCGGCGCACTCCATCCCGACCTTGTGGCCCGCCTTACTGAGCAGACCTGCAAATCGGCACAACATGTGCTGCGCATGTGCATCCGCGCGATCGACTATTGCCCTCCGGTGGATCTCACCTTCGGAGAATATCTGCGGGCGATCATCACCGCCGACATGGAGGAAGTGCCGGAGGACCGATATGGCTATCGCGTGGCCTTCCTCGAAGCCTTCCGTGCCTTTCAGATCCTGCCGCGCAACCTGCGCACCGTCTCGCTGGAAACCTTGCGCTGGCATCCCTGGGACGGCCCTTCACCCCAGTGGCTTTCCCCCGCCATCGCGGCGCTCAAGATCGACCTCACAACCCATCGAAACCGTGAGGAGATCTTCAATAAGAGTGAAGAAAACGGCCGGAAGCTGCACGCGGAACTGTTGAAGGCGCTGAACTCTCCGGAGGCTTGCATGGCATTCGGCCTGCAGCATGGACTGGGGACCTACAAGTCGCTCGACGCCAAGCCGGAGCTGAAAGGCCCGACGACCTTCCTGGTAGACGATGTACGCGTCGCCAAGCGCGTGCGCGAGGACGGAGAACTGGCGGCCCAGCTCATGGTCGTCATCCGTCAGCGCCGCCCGGAGAGTCTGGCCGAAGCGTCTCAGGAGCCGACCAAGGACTTCTGGTTCCGTGGCGGCGTGACACTGATCATCGACCTCCTCGGCGAGGGCGCTCCGCGCATACGCTATGTGATCCTCAAGGCTATCACCAGTCCTACCCGCCTCGCCCTCGAGCGGGCCTATCGCGGAGGAGAGGGGAACGGCGGCTTACGCTCCATGTATTTCGGCGCCGACGGTTTCGCCGCCGGCGAGCCCTTTGCCATCCTGCATGCATCGAGGGACACGGAATGACCGGGGTGAGCGTGGACATCCGCTGCTACTGCCACGGGCTGGGCGACTGCATGCTGCTGTCGCTGCCCAAGGCTGACGGATCACCATTCTGGATGCTCATCGATTGCGGCATCCACAGCTCCGCCAAAGGCGGCGCCGACAAGATGCGCGACGTGGTCGCCGACATCGCCAAGCGCACCAAGGGGCATATCGACGTCATCGTCGGGACGCACGAGCACTGGGACCATCTGTCCGGCTTCATCCAGGCCGCCGAAGCGTTCGACAGGATAACGGTAGGCGAGGTGTGGTTCAGCTGGGCCGAGAATCCCGCCGACCCCGATGCCCGTAAGCTCGACAAATACAAGGCGGACGCGGCTATGGCGCTGGCCGGCGCCGCGCTTCAAATGGCCGGCGTGAAGGAGCTGGAGGAAAGGGCGAAGGGCATCGAGACGCTTCTCGGCTTTCAATTCGGCGCCAAGGGCGAGAAGGTCCGCGATGCACGCGAACGACTACGCGGGGTAGACCGCATGGTGCGCCACCTGGAACCGGGCACCCTCGCCCCGCTCGACGCCGTACCCGGCATTCGCGTCTATGTGCTCGGCCCGCCGCGCGACCCGAAGCTTTTGGGGACCGAGGATATCCTCTCGGAAACCTATGCACTGGGCGGACGATCCATCTCGGTAGAACCGCTGTCCAACGCCCTTGAGCTGAATGCGGCGACCCTGCGGATCGACGATGACCCGGCGGCGCCGTTCGACGGTACCATCGGCCTCCCCTTCGCCGATCTGGCGCGCGGGAAATGGCCGGACGATCCGGACACGGCGCAGTTCTTCTGGAACAGCTATTTCGGGCCGGAGGCAAGGAACAACGCCGAGCTAGACCAGAGCTGGCGCCGCATCGACAACGATTGGCTCGCCAACTCCGTCGACCTCGCCCTGCAGCTGGACTCCCGCACCAACAACACCAGCCTCGTGCTGGCGCTGGAAATCGTCGAGACCGGACGTGTTCTGTTGTTCGCCGCAGATGCGCAGGTGGGCAACTGGATGAGCTGGTCCAACGTCAAGTTCCGAGGCACGAAGGATCGCCCCGCGCGCAGGGCCGATGATCTGCTCCGCCGCACGGTGTTCTATAAGGTTGGCCACCATGGCAGCCGCAACGCTACGCGGACGGCGGCACTGGAAATGATGGACCACTCGGCGCTGGTTGCTTTCAGTCCCACGGATGAGTCTCTGGCCGGCAAGGTCGGCTGGAAGGACTTTCCGGCGCCGAAAACGTCCGCACGTCTGCGCGAGGTAACGTCGGGCCGCTTCATCCAGTCCGACGCGCCATGGATTCACGATGCGCGCCTGCCGATGCCCATCAAACCGGGCGGCGCACTGCGCGCCATCACAGTCAAACATGGACTCTATGTGGACCTGACCCTGGCGTGATGTAGTGAACGAACCAAAGTTTGGATTCGCGGCACCGCATCCCATTGATGTTACGCCATTAATTTTTGCCGCCACAATTTCCTCACCATAGTTTGGTGGCGAGATTAACCAAAGTTTGGTGCCTATAGGTCTAAAGGCCGCATAACTCCACCATAAACTGCTCAACGAGCCGATGTTCTCGACGCTCAGCCAGAGCTGCGTTCAGCACCTGGCAAGCTGGCCTGCTGCCGGCTTCGTCGCGGCGCTGCCGGTCAAGAAGTTCCACGGCGTCGGCCCGGCCACAACCACGAAGATGGATCGGCTCGGGATCGCCACTAGCGCGGATCAGCGGGCAAAATCGCTGGACTTCCTGCGACAGCTTTTCGGCAAATCGGGCGGTTGATACTATCGCATCGCGCGCGGCATCGACGAGCGACCCGTGGAGGCCCATCGGAGCGAAAGTCGATCGGCGCCGAGGATACCTTCGCGATCGACATCTTCGACTTCGAGAAAGCCCGCCAGGAGCTGGAGCCCCTTGCTGCTAAAGTCTGGCGCCATTGCGAAGCGCGGAGTCTGGCGGGGCGTACCGTAATCCTTAAAGTGAAGTATGAGGACTTCCAACAGATCACGCGGAGCCGTACGCGCGACGTCATGATCACCAGCCTGGCGGACCTCCAGCAACTCGCTGAAGGCCTGCTCGTGCCCTTGTTTCCGACGGAGAAGGGTATCCGTCTGATCGGGGTGACGGTGTCGTCGCTCGAGGTGCTAAGCGCTGCTCAGGATGCAGACGGGCAGCTTCCCCTTCTCCGAGGAATACCCGTTACCCCGATCGTCGTCACGGCAACGCCAGGCGGTCGGCTTTGGCCGACCGCCTGCTTTCGTCGAACAGGTGATCAGAACCCTCGTCTTTCGCGACGCACTACGAGCGGCTGGAAACGAGGGTACGGGCGAAGAAGGGAGTCAGCTTGCCCATGGCCACCTCGACATACTTGGGAACCCAATAGGTCTCGATGTGGGTCGCGCCGTCGATCTTGAACAATTCCTTGTCCTTCGTCCCGGAGGCCTTCGCAAACGCGTCCTCCGTCATGTACAGGCTGTCGGCTTTGCTCCCTGCCATCATCAGCAGCGGCGTATCAATGAGTTCGATCTGGTCCGTTGCGTCCCAGCGCATCAAGTCCAGCAGGCTGCTGGTGGTGTACTTGAACGTCGAGCCCGGATGAGCGTGCGTCTTCCAATAATATTCGTAACCTTGCCGGTACAGATCGAAGGGAAGCGCGGCGATCTGCGCATCGGTCAGGTTGGCGTCGCCCGAATAGAGAACTTCACCGCCGGCGACCTCCTGCGCACGGGCGGCGGATGCCTCCCGCAGGCGCTGCTGGATAGTCGCCAGTTGCGAATCCCCATATCCGTTGCGCCGCACGCGACCGGAGTTGAACATGCTCAAGGTCGCGATCGACCTGAAACGCTTGTCGGATTTGGCCGCCGCGAGCGAATACCCACCCCCGCCGCAGATTCCGAAAAGGCCGAGGCGTGAGGCATCGACACCCGGAAAACGGGTGATGAAATCGGCCATGCCGTGAATGTCTTCGGTGCGGAACTGCGGCTTGTCCACACTGCGCGGCGCGCCGCCGCTCCCACCCTGATAGGCAGCATCCGCGGCGATCGTGATGTAGCCCTGTTCCGCCAGGTTCTGAGCATACAGCCCGGCGACCTGCTCCTTCACCCCACCGTTCGGATGCGCCACGACGATGGCAGGATACGTCCTGCTCGGATCATAGCCTGCCGGAGTGTACACGTTTGCGACGATATCGAGACCGTTGAGCTTGTAGCTCACGGGGTGGATGTTCACCCGCCCGGCTTCATTCTTCGTGATCGCGCCGCCGTAGACGAGCGAAAACGCGTTCTGCTTGTAGTCCGCCGCGGCGGCATTCTTCGTATTCATGAATGTCAGTCCCAACATGGCACTTGAGATGGCGAGCGCGGATGTCCCAAGGAACTTGCGCCGTCCGGAGTTCACGATGTCAGTGTTCATTTCATTGTCCGTTCGTTGAGCGAGCGCCCAACTTACGGGCGCGATGCAAACCGCCGGCTTCGAGACCAAGGCCCTCGATGGATCGTCGCCGATGCGGCGTATCCAGCGATGAACGTCGCCCATCTCCGAATGATGGGATCGATGCCTTCAACCGCGTGTCGAACTTATTCCGTCGGCTGCCAGCCATTGCATCCAATATAGATGCAATGTATTGGGTGGTTAAGTGAGCATCCGAATAACGTTTCGCGCTGCTCCGTTCACCATTTCGCCGAGCAAGATAGAGCAGGAAGCCATTCCTGATTAGACGCCCACATCCGATAGGGTTTAGAAGTCCGTCTAATCAATCGGCTGACGTACGCTGATGCCGGGAGCGGGAACGCTTTTTCCTCCACGCAGTGCCGATTGCGCCCTCCAATTCCCGCGGGACGACGACGATCTCATCGCCCCAAAGTACGTGAGTGCTGGAACGTGCGGACGTGGCGCTCGTTAACGCGGAGGCCGCGGATCCCGCGTATTCGCAAGGAGGCAAACTCCGCCACCTAATTCATCCAGAAAGGAACGAGGTTTGACTATGAGTGATCGAAAGGTGCGCGTCGGCCTTGTCGGCTACGGTTTCGCGGGCAGGATCTTCCATGCACCGTTGATCCGTGCCGTCGAGGGACTCGACCTGGTCGCCGTCACATCCAGCGATGCGTTCAAGGTGAGGGCGGACATGCCCGATGTCGCGGTGCACGCGACCATGGACACGATGCTGGCCGAAATCGATCTGGTGGTCGTCGCGACGCCGAACGACACCCACGCACCTCTGGCGCGAGCTGCACTCGCGGCCGGCAAGCACGTTGTCATAGACAAGCCCTTCGCACTCGACGTGGCGGAGAGCCGCGCGTTGATCGGCGCAGCCGAAGAGAAGGGACTGCTGCTCAGTGTCTTCCACAACCGCCGTTGGGACAGCGATTACCTGAGCGTGAAGAAGGCGATCGAAGCAGGTGCGATCGGGCGCGTCGCGCATTTCGAATCCCGGTTCGAGCGTTTCCATCCGGAGGTCCGCGACAGATGGCGCGAGAGAGGCACGCTCGGCAGCGGCCTGTGGTTCGACCTTGGGCCTCACCTTGTTGACCAGGCACTACAACTGTTCGGGCTTCCGGACCGCGTGTTTGCCGACATCGCGAACCTGCGCGACGGTGCCCTGACCGATGACTGGGCCCATGCCGTCCTTCACTATCCCGGTCTGCGCGTCGTCATTCAATGTGGATTGCTGTGCGCCGGAGGCACCCAGCGCTTCATCATCCATGGAACCGGAGGCTCCCTGCTCAAGACGGCCGCCGATGTCCAGGAGGCCCAGCTCCGCAATGGACTGCATCCCGGCGAGGGCGGGTGGGGTCAGGATCCTGATGCGCTCATCCGCTTCGATGCCTTCGGAGAACGACATACCACACCGGCCGTAAGCGGTGACCAACGGCAGTTCTACGCGGGCATCGCGAAGACGCTGCTGCATGGCGCGGCATTCAATGTGAGGCCGATCGAATGCCTCGCCGTCATGGCCGTGATCGAAGCGGGGTTCACATCTGCCCGAGAGGCTCGCGCAGTGGAGCTTCCCTTGACGGCGCTGGAGCGGGCTTCTTGGTGAACCTCCGGGCATGAGTATCGCGAGGAGGACTTGCGTGCGGCAGGCTCCTCCTCGCTCCCGCTTGATCACGGCATCCCGGTCGGCAAATGAGCGAGACTGGCGCTCGTCGCCCGGCCGAAACCCGATCGGACATCGACGCGTCCGTCGAAGAGCTGGACCGGATGTCGCCCTCTCCAAATTAATGATCAGAAGTTTATCTTCTTGGGCGTCGGATTGATAAGGCCGGGTAATAGGCCTTTGCGGAATTCGACGTCTAATCGTGACCTCGGCCATCGTTTACGTTGCGACACGTGAGCGTACCCAGCCTCGGCCGCTTCTGATCACGTGATGGCGTTGGAGGGACCGTGATGTCCAAGTTATTGAATACGCTGCTCATCGTCGGCGGGATGACGATTTCCGGGTATGCAGGTGCCCTGCTTCATGCCCAGGCCCAGGCGCAGACCGCATCCAAGCCGCATGCCCCCGTCGGAGAGCGCGCTCCATCGCGCGCGCAGCAACTGATGGGCGACATCGCCCCCAAGCTGGCCGAGCTGACAGACGAAGTTCTCTTCGCGGACGTCTGGGAACGGCCGGAACTCTCCAAGCGTGACCGCAGCCTTGTGACCGTCGCCGCACTCATCGCGCTCAACCGGCCGGACCAGCTGCGTTCTCACATGGCACTTGCCCGCACCAATGGCGTCACGGAAACCGAGATGGTGGAAGTGATTACCCATCTCGCATTCTACGCCGGCTGGCCGAGCGGGGTCTCGGCGGTCGGGATCGCCCGGGATGTGTTCAAGAAGAACTGAGCCGCGCAGGAGCATCACATGAAGCGGATAGCCGCCTTCCTTGCCGCCGGGATTCTCGTGATTTCGGCTGCCGTGGCCCAGAATTCCTCGACGATCTCGGTGGTCTCCTCGAAGACGCAGCCCACCGCCACAGGCCCGTCCCAGAATTTCACGGGAAGCGTGAAGGTCAGTTCCCGCTTTCAGCGAACCGATCCGGCCCGCGTCGGGGGCGGCGTCGTTGCATTCGAGGCCGGCGCCCACACCGCGTGGCACACCCACCCACTCGGGCAGACGCTGATCGTGACGAGCGGGACCGGCCTCGTTCAGGCCTGGGGCGAGCCGATCCAGCGCATGGAGGTTGGCGACGTGGTCTGGATTCCGCCCGGCGTGAAGCACTGGCACGGTGCCGCGGCTGCGACCCCGATGACGCACGTCGCCATCTCCGAAAGCCAGGACGGCAAATCGGTGGAGTGGCTCGAATTGGTGACCGACGACCAATATTCCCGGCAATGAGGAAACCCGTTGCCGTCGCCTTCCGCCGCCCTTCCCGAGAGTGCCACCATTGAAGACCTTTCTTCGTCTGACCGCGTCATCCGTGGCTGCCGCCATCGCCGCCCTCGCCCTCGTGTGGCCCTTGCACGCCGAACCGACCCGCGTGACGTTCCCCGATATCGAGAGCCTGACCCATTACACGACCGTGAGGCGGGGTAACGTCACCGAGCACATCCTGACGACGCCTGCGGCCATCGAGGCGGTCAAAAACGGGAAGCCGATCCCCACGGACACGACGTTCGTGCTGGCCGATTATCGCGACGGCAAAATCTACCGCTACTTCGTCATGGAAAAGGGAGCCGGGTGGGGCGCGGATTACGACGAGCGGCGTCGCACGGGTGATTGGCAGTTCCAGTGGTTCTGGCCCGATCGCACCATCAACGAGAAGGAAAACACGGCCAGGTGCCAGTCCTGCCATGGCTCTCGGGCGGACTCCGAGTTCCTTTTCACCTTCATCCAGTTGCGTGATTTCGACGGGCGCACGCCCGATTGAGCGCCTGTTCGGTTGAGCCAAGGTATCGTCTTGAAACCCCTGTATGCGCTCCGGCTTGTCCTCGACACCCTGTCGGCGATCCTCTTCCTCGTCGGTCTGGCCTATTGGTGGCAGGACAATCTCACCCATGAACTGGCGGGCTGCGGCCTGCTGCTGCTGCTTTTCGCCCATGCTTCATTCAACCGACACTGGTATGGGTCGGTAGCCAAGGGGCAATACCCGCCGAAGCGCATTCTCAATGCCACGATCATCGCCCTGCTTCTCGTCTCCATGGCCGTCCTGATGGTGTCGAGCGTGCTGATCTCCAAGGATGTCTTTGCCTTCCTCGGCGTCCGCTTCCGGCCAACTGCCCGGCAAGCACACGTTCTCGCGGCCTATTGGGCGATCCCGTTCATCGCACTCCATATCGGGACCCGTTGGACGGTGGTGATGAATGCCATCGGCAGGCTATCGGGATTTCGGGGGGCGGACCGCCGGACCACGATGATCCTGAGGGCGGCCTCCATCGTGCTGCTTGCCTTCGGCCTGATAAGCACGATCGAGATGGGTCTCGGCCCAAAGCTCCTGCTTCAGCCCAACCTGGATATGTGGGACTTCAACGATGAAGCGGTCGGCTTCTTCGCGCGGTATGCCGCGATCATCGGCATGTTCGGCGTCATCGGGCACTACGGCTCGGGCGGCTTGCGCATCGCGCGGTCAACCAAGAACTGATCTCTTACTCAATTAAGTCAGACCGCTTCAAAGATTCCCCCGGGCACTCGCCAGCGCGAAGCAGCGCCTTTTGATTAGCCTCACTTATGGAGCCTTGCGTAATCCGCGTCTAATCCGCGCACGCGTCGCAGGTTAAAATCATTCGAATTGTTCATCGTGCGGGCGAGGACTGCCGGCGCGCGCGTTCACCCCATACCCCGACCAGGTGCACGCAGCATCAGGTGACGGCACCGCCTCCCGCGCCAACATAAGGAATGCACCGATGGAGTTGCGTATCAACGGGATGACCCACCAGATCGACGTGGAGCCCGAGACGCCGCTGCTGTGGGTGATCCGCGAAGAGCTGGGCATGACCGGAACCAAGTATGGTTGCGGCCTCGCGCAGTGCGGGGCCTGTACGGTCATGATCGACGGGCGGGTCGCACGGTCCTGCGTAACCCCGGTCGAAAGCGTTGCAGGCGCCGAGGTGACGACCATAGAGGCCGTCGAGACGGATCCGGTGGGGCGCAAGGTGGTCGCCGCCTGGATCGACAATCAGGTTCCGCAATGCGGCTACTGCCAGTCCGGCCAGGTCATGGCCGCTGTTGCGCTGCTCAAGGAGAACCCCAGCCCCGGTGAAAGCGAAATCACCGAAGCCATGGTCAATCTGTGTCGATGTGCGACCTACAACGCCATCCATGCCGCCGTCCGTCAGGTCGCAAAAGCGTGAGCGAGGGAAACATGAACAGCCTCGCTTCCACGGATCTCGGCCCACACGACCTCTCCGAGACCCCCATCAACCTGTCCCGCCGCGGCTTCCTCGGCGCATCGTTCGGCGCCTTCGTCCTCGGCGTTGCCCTGCCGGCGGGACCGGCAAGGGCGCAGGCAGGGGCAGGCCCCGCCATCGATCCCGGCACCCGTGTCCCCGCCTTCCTGGAAATCCGCCCCGATGGGTCGGTCCTCCTGCAAAGCCCGTTCATCGAGGGGGGACAGGGCATCTTCACCGCCATGGCACAGATTGTCGGCGAGGAGATGGATGCCGATCCGTCCCGCTTCAGCGTCGTCGCCGCCCCACCCGGGCCCGATTATTTGGTGGTGAACGGAAAGCTGCGCATCACCGGCGGCAGCATGTCGGTGCGCACCAGTTACGAGCGCATGCGCAGGCTTGGCGCGATCGCGCGGAGGATGTTGTTGCAGGCGGCGGCCGACCGGCTTGGCGTGCCGCTGGCCGATCTTCGGACCGAGCCGGGCAAGGTCGTCCATATCGCTTCCGGGCGCGAGCTTGCGTATGGAGAACTCGCGCCAGCCGCAATGACGCTGTCCGTGCCGACCGACGTGCCCCTGAAGTCGCCCGCCGACTTCCGCTGGATCGGCAAAAGTGTCCCGAGACTGGACGTTGCCGATAAATCGACGGGCCGGGCCACCTATAGCATCGACGTCGCAGTCGATGGCATGCTCCTGGCTGCCGTCCAGCACGCGCCGCGGCTTGGTTGCGAACCCGCTGCTCTTCTGAACGAGGCCCAGGTCGGCGCCATGCGCGGCGTCCATTCGGTGCATCGCCTGCCCGGCGCGGTGGCGGTCGTCGCGGACCGCTGGTGGCGCGCCCGGAAGGCGGTGGAGGCCCTCCAGGTCGAATGGAAGGAGGCGGACCCGTTCGTCCAGCGTCCGTTCCCGGTCATGCCTGCGGATTTCTCCAGTGCGGCCCTGAAGGACAAGCTGATCGCCAGCCACGGCAAGGCCCTTGATGCCGAGGTCGTCGGCGATGTCGGCGGAGCCATGGGCAAGGCGGCAAAGGTCGTCGAGGCCGTCTATGATGCGCCCTTCATCGCTCATGCGCAGCTTGAACCGCCCGCCGCCACCGCACGGTTCAATGCCGACGGCACGCTCGACCTCTGGGTTCCCAATCAGGCGCCGGAGATTTTCCAGCGCAATGCCGCCAAGCTGGCGGGATTGGAGCCCGAACAGGTCCGCGTGCATTCGCCCATGCTCGGCGGCTTCTTCGGTCGGCATTTCTACTACGAGGCCTCTCTCGCCTTTCCCCAGGCCATGCAACTGGCAAAGGCAGTCGGCCGTCCCGTGAAGCTGATCTGGAGCCGCGAAGAGGAGTTCCTGCGGGACACGCTCCGCCCCATGGGCGTGGTGCGGTTCAAGGCAGGCCTCGACGCACGCGGCAAGCCGGTAGCCCTCGAGGCCGAGGTTCCCGGTGAGGGCCCCCGGTTCCGGGTGAACAAGGTACCCCTCGACAAGCCCGACCCCACCGCGGTCGAAGGCATTGCCGAGAAGCCTTACGCCATCCCCAACCGGCGGATTTCGCAGATCCCCGTGCCGTATCCGGTGATGATCGGCTTCTGGCGCTCCGTGGGCCATTCGATGAACGGCTTTCTCTACGAGACGTTCTTCGACGAGATGGCCGATGCCGGCCAGCAGGATCCGTTCGCATTGCGACTGGAACTGCTTGCGGGCAACGCGCGCCTGACCGCCCTCCTGAAGTCCGTCGCCGACCTTTCCGGGGGCTGGCGCCGCGGTCCCTATACGGCAGCGGACGGAAGCCGGCGAGCGCGTGGGATCGCCATGGCCTCCCCCTTCGGCTCCGAGGTGGCGACCATCGCGGAAGTGTCCGTCAGCAAGAATACCATCGTGCTGCATGACATCTGGGTCGCGATCGACCCGGGCCACGTGGTGAATCCCGCCATCGTCGAGGCGCAGGTCCGTTCCGCCGTGGGCAACGGACTGTCGACGGCCTTGCTGGAAGAGGTCGTCTACGAGCACGGTCGCCCCAAGGCCCGGAATTACGATCAGTATCCCATTCTGCCGCCTGACCGTATGCCACCGGTGCACGTCCGGATCATCGAGAGCGGTGCGCCGATGGGCGGCGTCGGCGAACCGGGCGTGCCCGGCGTCCCGCCTGCGGTAGCGAACGCCCTGTCGACCCTGCTCGGCCGTCGCATCCGCAGCCTTCCGCTTTCGAAGGCTCCGCTGACGGCATCGGCGAGCTGATCCTCCTCATCACCGATGGATCGAGGACCGCATCGATGCGGCCCTCCCCTCGGCCATTTGTGACCTGAAAACCTGCGAGGGTGGGAATTGCCGTGCTGAAACGCCTGATTGCCGTATTTGCCGCCGCGATCGTCGTGATTGCCGCCGCCGGTGCCTGGTGGGCGACCCGTGTCCCTGCCTCGCCGTTCGACCGGGCGAGCCAGGCCTCCCCCGGCGCGACGGAAGCGCCCGAAGCAACTGTGGCACGCGGTGCTTACGTGGCCCGCCAGGCGGATTGCGTCGCCTGTCATACGACGGAGGGCGGGGCATCATTTGCGGGCGGGCTGGCGATGGGGACGCCGATCGGCGCGATCTACACCACCAACATCACCCCGGACCGGGAAACCGGCATCGGCTCTTACAGCCTCGCCGAGTTCGACAACGCGGTGCGGCGGGGCGTCGCCCGTGACGGGCATCGGCTGTATCCCGCCATGCCCTATCCGTCCTACGCCAAGATGACCGACGAAGACGTCCAGGCGCTCTACGGCTACTTCATGAAGCGTGTCACTCCTGTCCGCCAGGAAAACCGAGCTTCGGATATCCCATGGCCGCTCAACATGCGCTGGCCGCTCGCCTTCTGGAACATTCCCTTCTACGACGGCCACCCCTACGTCGCCGACACGTCCCGCAGCGCCCAATGGAACCGTGGCGCCTATCTCGTCCAGGGTGCAGGGCATTGCGGCAGTTGCCACACCCCGCGCGGCTTGGCCATGCAGGAGCGCGCGCTTGATCAGGGCAGCGCTGCCTACCTGTCCGGAGCCCTACTCGACGGTTGGTACGCGCCCAGTCTACGGAACGACCCCAACACGGGCCTCGGCCGCTGGAGCGAAAGCGAGATCGTCAGCTATCTGCGCACCGGCCGGAACGTCCACGGTGTCGTGTTCGGCTCCATGCTCGAAGCCTTCAACAACTCCACGCAGCACCTGTCGGAGGAAGATCTGGGGGCCATGGCGCACTACCTGAAGTCCCTTCCCGGTGACCCGGAGCGCGACGGAAAGCCATGGAGCTACCAAGCGGCACCGGCGCGGACCGGAAGCCCATCGAACGGCGAGAAGATCTACGCGGCCCGCTGCGCCTACTGCCATGGTGTCGATGGGCGCGGCCGTGGGCAGTGGATTTCTCCCCTCGCGGGCGCCAGCTCGGTTCTGTCGAAGGAGAATGCCTCGACCATCAACATCACGTTGAATGGCTCCGGTCGCGTGGTTCAGGCTGGCACGCCGGACAGCTACCGGATGCCGCCCCTGCGCCAGTTGTTGTCGGACGGGGAGATCGCGGACGTGCTGACCTACGTGCGCGGGGCGTGGGGTAACGGAGCTCCGGCGGTGACGCCCGAGGATGTGGCCAAGTTGCGCCGAACGACGAATCCTTCGAGCGACGAGGTCATCATCCTGCAAATGCGCTGACGCCCCGACCTGCGTTCACCGTTCGCGATAGCGCAATGCTTCGATGAGAACGGTGAGCGCGGGCGAGGAATGGTGGCGGCTGGGATAATACAGGTGATACCCCGGAAAGGGTGGGCACCAGTCCTCAAGGACACGGACAAGGCGCCCCTTCTTCACGTGAGGAAGAACCTGGTCCTCAGGCATGTAGGCAATGCCCAGGCCGTCTAGAGCCGAGTTGAGGCGCATTGCCAGGCTGTTGAACACCAGTTGGCCCTCACCGCGCACCTTCACCTCGCGCCCGTCCTGCTCGAGCCCCCAGGGGAAAATGCCGCCATAGGTGGGAAGACGGATGTTGATGCAATTGTGGCCCGTCAAGTCCTGCGGCGTCTTCGGGACCGGATGATCCTTGAAGTAGGACGGTGCTGCCACCACCGCCATGCGCATGTCAGGTCCGATACGCACGGCGATCATGTCCTTGGCCACCTGCTCTCCCATCCGGACTCCAGCATCATAGCCTTCCGAGACGATGTCCCGCAGGCCGTGGTCGATGATGATCTCGATGCCGACGTCGGGATATCGGAACAGAATGCGCTTGAGCGCCGGCTGGAGGATCGAAACCGCAGGATGCTCGCCGGCGGTAATGCGGATCCGACCGGCTGGCGTCTCGCGCAACTCGCCGAGCGCCTTCAGTTCCGCCTCGATCTCGTCGAACCGCGGCGAGACCGTGCGCAGGAGGCGTTCACCCGCTTGCGTCGGTGACACGCTACGTGTGGTCCGGATCAGGAGACGGAGCTTGAGGCGCTCCTCAAGGGCGCGAATGGTCTGACTCAGCGCGGACTGCGACATGCCAAGCTTCGCAGCGGCGCGTGTGAAGCTTCGTTCCTTCGCGACCATCGCGAACGCGGCGAGGTCGTTGAAATTCTCGTGGGGCATTGATTAGGCGTCCTAATAAGCACATGCCGGATATAGCGCCTAATCACTGAACGATGCGAGTGCTAGCATAGCAAAGTCGCATAATAATTAGTGTGCAATTGTATCCAATCTGACACAATCAGACAGTCATCACGCACGGTTGCGCAATCCGAGAGATCTCTGCACAGACGGATCGAAGCTTCGAGGCCGCAATCTTCTCAACGAGAACTTCCGGAACGTATGGCGGATTTGACGCATCCACACCCAAACCGCCGATATGGATCACTTACGATCCGCGTATACCGGAAGACCGCCCACCAAAATTAGTATCCCTCTTCGAAGAAAGTGCAATGATGTCGGGAGCAGCCCGCCGCGGCCCCAACAAGCCGGCCATCCTTGCGATCATCCTCGTCAGCTACGTGATGATCGTCCTCGACATCTCGGTCGTGCTCACCGGTCTGCCGAAGATCCGGCAGGACCTCGGCTTCTCCGATGCCAGCCTCGCCTGGGTCCAGACCGCCTATACCCTGACGTTCGGCGGCTTGCTCCTGCTGGGAGCCCGTGCCGGCGACATGCTCGGCCGGCGGCTGATGCTGATGGTGGGTCTGGCCATCTTTACCGTGGCCTCGGTCGCCATCGGGGCCTCGCAATCGGCCATCTGGATGCTTGGATGGCGGGCCGTTCAGGGCCTCGGTTCGGCAATCCTTGCCCCGTCTACCCTCGCCCTGCTGCAGATCACCTTTCCGGAGGGACCCGAACGCACGCGCGCGGTCTCCTACTACAGCGCCGCCGCTGGTGCTTCGGCGACGTTCGGCCTGGTGTTGGGTGGCGTGCTCGCCGACTGGTTGTCATGGCGGGTCGGCTTCCTGATCAACCTGCCGATCGGCGTCGGACTCATTCTCGCGGCACGCGCCTTCGTGACGGAGGGGGCGCGGCGGCCCGGCCACTTCGACCTCCCCGGTGCGCTCACCTCCACCATCGGCATGACCGCGCTGGCCTACGGCTTCCTCCATGCCGCCCGCTCGGGCTGGTCCGATCCCGGCAGTGTCATCGCAATCCTGGCTGCGGTGCTCTGCCTCGTGGCGTTCGTCTTCATAGAGCGGCGCCAGAGCCAGCCCATCCTTCCCCTTCGGCTGTTCGCGAGCCCCGGGCGATCGGGCGCCTACATCGCGCGGACCCTGTATCTGGGCGGCATGGTCGGCTTCTTTTTCTTCACCACGATCTATCTTCAGGACGTGGCCGCCTACGGACCGGCGCTGACCGGTCTCGCCTTCCTGCCTGCGACCCTACTTCATGTTCCGTTCTCGGTTGCCGTGCCGCGGCTGACGCGGTGGTTCTCCCTCAACCAGCTACTAGTCGCCGGGATGCTGATCGGCATCGTCGGCATGGCCTGGCTGAGCCGAGTCTCGCCTCAATCCGGATACCTGCTCGGGGTGGCCGCACCCATGCTGCTGATCGGAATCAGCCAGGGGCTCACCCTCAGTCCCCTCACGTCCGCCGGTGTCGCGGGCGTGTCCCCGGAGGATGCCGGTGCCGCATCCGGTGCGGTCAACGTTGCCCACCAGCTTGGCACGTCCGTCGGGCTCAGCCTTCTGGTGGCAATTTCCTCTTTGGGCGCCACGGGTCTCGCCGGCCCCGCCCTGACTGCCCATCGCGTGGTGCTCGCGTTCGATGCCGCATCCGTCATGCTGGTCGTCGCTTTTCTGGTCGCCATCGTGACGATCGTGCTCCCGCATCGGCGTCATGCCTGCACGGTGTGCACTGTTCGAACGGCATCCGAGGACACCTCCCCGGCCCGTCGCTGATACCTGATCGGCGCAGTTCCCCCAGAAAGGACGCCCTATGGATACCTGGCTGATTACCGGCTGCTCGACGGGCCTCGGGCGCAGTCTGGCGCAAGCCGTGCTCAAGGCTGGCCACAACGCCGTCGTGACCGCGCGATCGGTCGAAGCAATCGCTGACATCGTCGGCGATTATCCCGACACGGCGGCTGCGGTCGCGCTGGATGTGCGGGACAAATCCCAGGCCCTCGACGCCGTGGCACTCGCACAGGCTCGTTTCGGAGGTGTCGACGTTCTCGTCAACAACGCCGGATATGGCTATCGCGCGGCAGTCGAGGAAGGGGACGAAGCCCAGGTCGCGGCGTTGTTCGACACGAACTTTTTCGGCACCGTCACCATGATCAAGGCGGTGCTTCCCGGCATGCGCGCGCGCAAGCGCGGCAGCATCCTCAACGTCTCCTCCATCGCCGGGCGGCTGGCGGCTCCCGGCTCGGGCTATTATTCGGCCACAAAGTTCGCCGTCGAGGGCATGTCGGATGCCCTGCGCAAGGAAGTCGGCCCGCTGGGTGTGCGGGTGATGGTCGTGGAGCCGGGTGCCTTCCGCACCGATTTCGCCTGCCGTTCGCTGCACCAGTCCAGCAGCAGGATCGACGATTACGGCGCCACCGCGGGGCCGCGGCGCAAGGAGAATGACAAGACCCACGGCACCCAGCCCGGTGATCCGGAGCGGGCGGCGCAGGCACTGCTCCGCGTCGTCGGTGGCACGAAGCTGCCCTTCCGCCTGCTGCTGGGCAGCGACGCGGTCAAGATAGTCGGGAGCGAGGCGGACACCCAGCGCCAGGAGATTATCGACTGGACCGAAGTCAGCGTCAGCACCGACTTCCCCTCCTGATCCACGGCGGCGGATTTCTTCGTCCACGCCGTGCCTCCTGCCGGCCGGAGCCGCCCCACCATCCGGGGAGGCTCCGGGCCGGCCTCTTCCTCAGCCGGCCGAGGCGGACTTCTCGCCCCAACGCAGGTCCTGCTTGCGGAACGGCGTGGTCCGCAGCCGCTTGCCGGTGACCGCGAAGATGGCATTGGCCACCGAGGGACCAACCGGACCGACCGGAGGCTCACCGATCTCGTAATAACGCTCGTTGTCCGACAGACCGCCAAAATGGATGTGGAGCTGCGGAATGTCACCGATGCGCAGCATCGGATATTCGTGGAAATTGCCTTCCACGATGCGGCCGTGCTCCACGTTGAGTTCCTCATTGAGGGACATGTTGAGGCCGAAGATGGCACCGCCCTCCAGCTCCGCGCGCACCGCATCGCGGTTGAGGATGCGGCCGGAATCGAAGGCGATGTCGAGGCGGTGGATGGTGAGCTTCCCGTCCTGCGTCACCTCCGCATGGGCGACCGCGCCGCAGGTGGTGCCGGCGAAGGGCTTGCCGCGCATGCCCCAGTTGCCGATGGCGACCCCACGGGCCTGCCCCTTCGGCAGCGGCTGGCCCCAGCCGGACTTGTCCCGCAGTTCCTCCAGCACTTTCACCCAGGCCTTGTCCTGCCATTTGGCGTAGAGGCGGATGCGATACTCCATCGGATCGACGCCAGCCGCATTGGCCAGTTCGTCCACGAAGCTCTCCATGATGAAGGCGCCCGAATTGTAGCCCGGCCCGCGATAAGGACCGTTCAGCACATGCAGATCGGGCAGGATGTGCGTCTCGACGTGGGCGTTCGGCACGATCTGCGGGAACACCGTGTCGGACACGCCACGGAAGTTCATGCCCGGTCCACCGGACCCATGCGCCTCGAACGCCGTCGGCAGGCCATCCTCGCCGAGGCGCGCCTTCAGCCGGCCCGCCACCATGGCGCGATAGCGCCCCTGCCGGGTGGATTCCTCGCGCGACCAGATGGTGTGCACCGGAACGCCCGGATATTGCTGGGCGACGGCCACCACCATGCGCGCGTCGTCGCCATAGGCCCGGCGCCCGAACCCGCCGCCGACGAAGGTCTGGTGAACGGTGACATTCTCCGGCGCGAACCCGGTCTGCTGGACCGCCAGCGTGAACGCCATCTGGGTGTGCTGGGATGGATGCCACAGCTCGACGGTCTTGTCCGTCACCAGCGCCGTGCCGTTGAGCGGCTCCATCGGCATGTGTTCGCAATAGGGCGTCAGATAGCTCGCATCAATGATCTTGCCCCCCTTTGCGAAATCCGCCCGGGCATCACCGGCCTGGAAGTCCACCTTCCCGCCGGGCTTGTCGAGCACAGCCATGGCGGCGTCGGCCATGGCCTGGGTGTTTTCCCACTTACCGCCCGGCCCGTCCTCCCACTCGATCGGCAAGGCGTCGAGCGCAGTGCGCGCCTGCCAGTAATGATCGGCGATGACGGCAACGGCCGCCTGGATGCGCGTGGTCTCCATGGGAAAGGGAGACGGCAGGATGTTCTTCTCATTCGCAGGGGTTGGCTTGATTTCCACCACTGTGCGCACGCCGGGCATGTGGCGGATGGATTCGAAATCATAGCTCTTCAGCCGCCCGCCCATGACCGGGCTCTGCCGCAGCGCGGCGTAGACCTTACCGGGAATCTTTACATCGATGCCGTAGACCGCCGCTCCGCTGACCACGAGCGGATTCTGCACCTTGGCGGGGCTGTCCTTGCCGAGATGTGTCCATTCCTCGCGTCGCTTCGGCTTCGGGTCCTCAGGCAGTGCCACGGATGCCGCGTGGGCCAGGAGGGCGCCGAATGGGGTCGAGCGCCCGGAAGCGGCATGATGGATAAGCCCATCTCGCGCCTCGACCTCGCCGACCGGGACATTCCATTGCGCCGCCGCCGCGTGCCGCAGCCGCTCACGTGCGTTGGCAGCGGCGG
Source organism: Azorhizobium oxalatiphilum (assembly GCF_014635325.1). Taxonomy (GTDB): domain Bacteria; phylum Pseudomonadota; class Alphaproteobacteria; order Rhizobiales; family Xanthobacteraceae; genus Azorhizobium; species Azorhizobium oxalatiphilum. The sequence continues at coordinate 605,330 of NZ_BMCT01000002.1, forward strand.
TCATATAAGTGATCCGACGTTCATCACTGGTCGAGCGACCGCCGAAGTAACCGATGCTGCCGTTGACCTTCGAGTAGACGCCGCCCAAGGCGTAATCGCTCGAGGTCGAGGCGTACTGCGCCCGAAGGTCATCCCAACGGGCGCCGAGTTCCTCGTAAACGAAACTGAGTGCCTGGGTGACGACGCCGTTGCCGATGTCCGGCGTGGTCACCATCACGGTTACCTGCCCGTTAGGGGCGATCGACAGCCATGGCGTGAATTCATGCGCGCCGGTCGGGGTATCCTTCGTCCAGGGCTCGGCATCAACGACGGCAGCCAGGATCGGCCTCGTACCGATCACAAGGGCGCCAGAAGCGGCCAAAAGGGAGAGTACGAAGCCGCGGCGGGAAAGGGTCGGGACGTCGGTCATCACGCTCTCCTCAACCGCGCATCATTTCGGCGGCCTTGTGGATGGCCGCGCGGACACGCGGATAGGTCCCGCAACGACAGATGTTGTCGACGTGCAGGTTGATGTCGTCATCGGTGGGGTTGGGATTGGCTTCCAGCAAGGCCGCGGCAGCCATGAGCATTCCCGCCTGACAGTAGCCGCACTGAGGCACGTTCGCCTCGACCCAAACGCGTTGCAGGGGATGCTGGGCGTTCGGGGCGAGCCCCTCGATCGTGGTGATTTCCACTCCAACGGCCGCCTCGAGCGGAAACTGGCAGGACCGCGCCGCGACGCCGTCCACGTGGACGGTACAGGCGCCGCACTGCGCCACGCCGCAACCGAACTTCGTGCCGGTCATGCCTAGATGATCGCGCAGGACCCAGAGGAGCGGGGTATCGGGCGCCGCATCCACATCGACGGCCGCCCCATTGATCTTGAGTGAATAGGACATCTCTATCTCGCGCTCCAAGACTTAGAGGCCGACGGAACGGCATCCGATAATATCAGCTTGCCCGGCGAGTCGATGTGTCAATAAATTGCGAAACATTATCGCTATGCGGAGAACTCACGCACTTTGAGATCGATCCATCCGAATTCAACTTCCCGCCGATCGACAGCCGATATTCGGCGGCCTGACAACACGCCGCCGGACAAGCCGCATTCATGCTAACGCGATACAGAGAAAGTATTTATAATCCAAATCGGATAGCTCTCATTACAACCGCTAATGAATGCCTTAGGGGTACCGGCGGCTGCGCCTCGTGCGATCGAGATCGCTCAAAACCTCACCCGGCTCCCGGTCCAGCGGCATGTTCTTCGCATCGTGCGCACCATCGAGGCCGGCTTCGGCATCGATATCAAGATTCCGGAACATGTCGTCGAGCTTAACCTGTGCCTCGCCGGCCACCGCGACCAATTCGAGCGTCTTGCCGTGTGCTGCCGACGACGTGAGCGCCGCCACAAGGACCTTGGCGACCTGTGCGCGCGCGATGACACCATCCCGGGGAGAGCCGGACTGGCGGGTATCTCCTTGCAGGAACGCCAGGTGGCGCTGGTCAGGGGTGTTATAGTCAAACCAGCCTGGGCGCACGATCGTGTAGGGTCCACCGCTGGCTCGCACCAGGCGTTCGGCGCGACGTTTCCAGTCATGAGCGCCTTTCCGATCGGTTACACCGATGGCGGTCATCAGGGCGACGGTTACTGGTCGTCCCCGCAACGCCTCCAACACGTTGCGTACGCCGCCATAGTCCACCGCCTCGGCCGCGGCATTGCTTCCATAGGTTCCGTGCACGAACACCACGCCGGTGATGTCCGCCACGGCGTCCGACAATGTTTCGGGGCGCGTGAGATCACCCACGCAAATGTCCGCCTCGCCGGGCAGCCGCGCGCCCGCGCCGTTGCGGACCAATGCACGAACCCGATGTCCCGCGCGCAGCGCCTCTTCCACCACATGGCGGCCGATGCTGCCGGTCGCACCGACGACGAGCACTTCAAGCCGGTTGTCCATCGTCATTCCTTTCCGTCATGAAAGCGGCCCCAGAATGCGATGGCCTCGCCGAGCCAGCCCGCCGCGCTTGTGCCCACGCCGGTGCCGAAACCGTGTGCGACCCCCGGGTATCGATGATATTCGACCACGCCACCGGCCCGACGCAGGGCGGCCACCCGGCGCTCCATCGTCGCCGGCGGAGCAATCCCGTCCATGTCCCCGACGACGACGAAGGTCGGAGGCTCGTGGCCGGAGACATCGGAATGGGCCGTATAGGCCATGATCACTGCGGACGGCTTTGGGCCCGGCCCGCCGCCGAAGGCATCCAGACCATGGGAGCCGATCGAGGCCGCCATCCTCGCCCCTGCCGAACTCCCCCAGAGCGAATATCCGTCGGGGTTCACCTTGAGGCTTGCTGCATTGCGCCGGATGAAGGAGACCGCCGCTGCCAGATCCTCGGTGGCCGGCCGGCCACCCTGTCCGACCCGGTAACGCAACACGAAAGCGTTGTAGCCCTCGTCGGTGATGGCGGTGGCATAGGGAAAGCCCTCATGCAGCGATCCCACGTAGGCAAAGCCGCCACCCGGCGCAACGACGGCGAACGGTGCTCCCGGACGCCCCCGGAACACGAACAGACCGGTCCCGGCCTTCGCCGGATCCGAGCGCCGGTCCGCCTCACTGTAGAAGGGCAAGAACAACGTCTCGCCCGCACAGGCGGCGTCAATCATGCGGTTGAGCGCCGCTACGACCACGTCCGGTTCCACGTGGCTGTGGTAGGGCATCAGTGCACCCACGTCGTGCAACGGCATGTCAATGCGATACGCAACATCGTCACGCGGCAGCAGCAAGGGCGCGAAGCCCGCGAAGGCGGGATGATCGAGCAGATCGCCGATCGTGCTGTCCGCGGACAGGTGCCCGCGCGTGCAGGCTGGTCCGGATGGTGTCATGGCGGCCTTTCGGATGGGCGCGATGCGCTCGCCCGCATACACCGCAACGGGCGAAACCATCAGGAGCGTAGCCAGAGCCAACACCGACAGCCGCTGAAACGTCATGGCAACCCTCGATGAGCGGAACCGGTAGCCGCACGGCCCACCTGAACAGGTCGGCCGTGCGGGTGAGCTCAGAGGCCGGTCATCTTGAGCACGGGCTCGGGCAACCTCTCACCCTGAACCGTGATTCCGGAGACCCCCGCATCGATTTCGGCGAGATCGTCGGCGCTCAACTCCAGTTCGACCGCGCCAAGATTTTCCTCCAGCCGGTGCAGCTTCGTGGTGCCCGGAATCGGCACGATCCAGGGCTTCTGCGCCAGCAGCCACGCCAGCGCGACCTGTGCGGGTGTCGCCGCCTTGCGGCCCGCCACCGCCTTGACCACCTCGACCAGTGCGAGATTGGCCTTTCGCGCCTCGGGCGAGAAACGCGGCACGAAATTACGGAAGTCGTTGGCGTCGAACGTGGTGGTCTCGTCGATCTTGCCGGTCAGGAAACCGGCTCCGAGCGGGCTGAACGGCACGAAGCCAATTCCCAGTTCCTCAAGCGCCGGAAGCAATTCGGCCTCGGGGCCGCGCCAGAACAGCGAGTACTCGCTCTGAACCGCCGTGACCGGCTGTACGGCATGGGCGCGACGGATGGTGCCGACAGAGGCCTCCGACATGCCGAAATGCCTCACCTTGCCCGCGGCGATGAGTTCCTTCACCGCGCCGGCCACGTCCTCGATCGGCACAGCCGGATCCACACGGTGCTGGTAGAGCAGATCGATGTGGTCGGTCCTGAGGCGCTTCAACGCCGCATCCGTGACCGCCAGGATATGGTCGGGACGGCTGTTGGTGCCTCCGTTACGCTCGCCGGTCTCCAGATTGATGTCGAAGCCGAATTTGGTGGCGATCACCACCTTGTCGCGGATCGGCGCCAGCGCCTCGCCGACCAGGTCCTCATTCGCGAATGGGCCGTACGCCTCCGCGGTATCGAACATCGTCACGCCGCGTTCATGGGCGTCGCGGACGAGCTTGATCATCTCGTTCTTGTCGCCCGCCGGTCCGTAGACCGCGGTCATACCCATGCAACCAAGCCCGAGGGCCGACACCTCGAGGCCTTCGCCCAGGATACGTGTCTTCATCTTCATTCTCCACTCTTCAGCACATCTGGCGGTGGGTGGGGATCAAGGCTCCACCTGCTTCACCGGCCTGACGAGAATTTCCTGGACTAGAACCCGGGGATGCTGCGCGAACGCATAGACCAGCGACTGCGCGACATCGTCCGGGGTCAGGGCATCGAGGCTCTGGCGACGATCGCGCAGAGCCTCCTTGGGCACGTTGTGACCGAACTCCGTCCACACGGCGCCGGGTTCGATCACGGTGACCCGAATGCCGTCGGCGCCAAGTTCTTTGCGCAACGCCTCGTGGAAGCCCACCACTGCGAACTTGGTGGCGCAATAGACCGCCCAGCCCGGGACACCATAGCGCCCGCCGGTGCTCGATACGGACGCGATCATCGAACCCGGTCGCCCCCGCAGCAGCGGAACGGCGGCCTGGGTGCAGGCAAGCAAGCCGAGCAGGTTGGTCTCGACCATGCCCCGCCAGTCAGCCGGCTTGCTGTCCATGAAGGTGTCGAAGACCCCGAAGCCCGCATTGTTGAACAAGAGGTCAAGGCCGCCGAACTGCTCCTTCACGAGCGCGAAGACCTCGGAGACTTGCGCTGCATCGGTGACGTCGGCAACGACGGGCGTGGCAAGTGCACCAAACTCCTTGGCCAACTCAGCGATCCGCTCGTTCCGGCGCGCGACGAGAACGACGTGCACGCCCTCCTTTACCAGGAGCCGGGCCGTGGCTTCTCCGATCCCGCTCGAGGCACCGGTGACGACGGCGACCTTCCCGCCGAGTTTCTGCATTTCCATGACGTGTGCATCCCACTGACTTTGTGTTGTCTTGCGCTCCGGCAATCTGCTTCGGCGTCCGACCCGGGACTGGAGGTTTACGGAACACCGCTCCACGGGACTGATGTCGGCGCGTGAATGCCGGATGGCGCCCGCGCATTCGGTCGGGGGGCCGTTGCAATGACTGAGCCCCACGCAGCCGAGACCGAAGGCGGACACCGCGAGGAGACTCCCGACCGTGCTTGCCTCCGGTCGTGCATGTCACCCGCATCCTCGACGGACGAGGTCAATCCAGCTTCTTTTCGGCAAGAAAGCCGGCCACCTGATCGGCGATTTGGACATTGTTCAGGTCGGAGAACATGAAGTGCGTATTGCCACGAATGCCGATCTCGGGCAGGTGCACAAGACGTGCATCCCCGCCGTGGGCATTGATCGCTTTTACGAACAACCGCGCCATTGCCAGCCGGACGCGCCAGTTGTCCTCGCCGCGCCGCGTCGTCGGCTCGGTCGGGATATTGTCTCCGTAATAGATGACGATCGGAATGCGGGTGAGCCTCTGGAAGTCGGCCAGCGGGACTGTCTCGGCGGGCAGCGGCCCCGCCGCGCTGGGCATGGTGGCGGGGGCCTCGCCTTCAGGGAAGACGAAGCCGCTTCCCGGCTCGAACGCGACCACGGCCTTCACGTTCGGGTTCCGGATCGCGGTCAGCCAGCCCGGCCCGCCGCCCTGCGAATGGGTGAAGAGGATCCCCTGGCCGATCCGGGAGAACAGATCCGACATGGAGGAAGCGATCACCTGCGCATCGTAGGGCCCGGTGTTCGGCGTCACGGAACGGAAAAACTGGTTCAGGGCCTCGGGCCGGCGATCGAACTGCACGTCATCGAAATATTTCGGCCAGATACCGAGGCGAAACTGGTCGAAGAACAATTGGTCGTAGGGGACCGGCTCGATCTTCATTTCAACCGTGCTGTTGCCAGCCCGGCCCCGACGGGGCTGGTCGACCACATAGACCGGGAAGTGTCGGCGCAGGAATAGCGTCTGGAACCCCTCGCGGCCGTCCGGAGTGGTCTCCCAACTCCGGCCCGACTGGAAGGCTCCGTGCAGCATCACGATCGGCAGTGCCTTCGGCTGCGTCGGCACCTGGTAAAAGGCATAGAGATGGTCGCCGTGCAGTGTCTGCCCTGCCGCCGTCGGCTGATCGTTGGCGTAGGTCCCGGGCGTCGCGATAACACTCCCGCCCACGGCAAAGCTGCCCTGGGCTTCGATCACGAGAGGCTCCGACTTGGCGACCTCTCCTGCCGCCGCCGTTAGGGACACGGCAGAGGGAACGGACACCAGAAGGGACACTGCAAGGGCGCGCAAGATCGACAAGGTAGGGGCTCCCGTGTGGCCGATTTATATTGGGCCAAAGGTACCGCCAACCTTGCCTCGTCAGTAGCCACCTTAATCGGATAGGACCAAGTAGCTGAGCTAATCAATTAGTTGCGCACGACACGGCCGCTGGCCATCCGCAGCTTCGCTCTCGGCCGGCTGCTGCCCGCCCTACGCCGACCCAACTCGGGCATTGCCCATCATGCAATGGCATGGTCGAATATTGACCCAAACGGAAGGCCGTTAGGTCAACTCGAGGGGAATTTCAGGATCGCCTACTCTAATGGAGGGAGATGACGGTCATGATAAATGCAGTAGTTCCACGGATTGGAAGTAGTCTTCACCTCCATGCCGATTTCATGGTTGGAAGCCGGATCCGCTTTGTTGAGCAGCCCGAAACAGGGCATCGATGATGACCCTCAGCTTGGGCTGGAGATAGCGGGACGTCGGCCAAACCGCGTGTATTGGCATCTCAGCGCCCGCGAACTCTTCCAGGACGGGTATGAGTGCGCCGACGGCAAGGTGATCGGCGATCAGCCAGGTCGGTAGCTGGCAAAGTCCGCCCCCTGCGAGTACAGCCTGCACCATTGCCTCGCCATCGCTGAATTCGTGGCGCACCTTGATCTCCTGCGGCACGAGACCGCCCGCCGCATCTTTAAGCAGCCAAACTGGCCTCGGCACACGGCGCCATCCGATGATGCAGTCGTGATGGACCAGATCCTCGGCCGACGACGGCGCACCGCAGCGCGCGAGATAGTCGGGAGAGGCGCAGATCAGCAGCTTTTGCGTGCCGAGCCGCTTTGCCACGAGATCAGTGTCATTGCCCAACATGCCGATCCGGACTGCCAGATCGATATTCTCATCGATGATGTTCGACGTCCGTTCAGTGAATATCACTGCGAGATCGAGATGCCGGTGCTGGTTGGCCAGTTGCATGAGCACCGGCATCACATGTCGCCTGCCGAACGCACCGGGCAGGCTCAACCGCACGGTGCCAACCGGATTTTCCCGCCCTGTCGTGATCCCCGTCTCGACGGTTTCGAGCTGTTCGAGAATGCGCAGGCACGCCTCATGATATTCCTGCCCCTCGTTGGTGAGGGTTAGTCGGCGCGTCGTGCGGTGGATCAACTTGATGCCAAGCCGGGCTTCCAGCCGCGATACGCTTTTTCCGATCGCCGATCCGGTCACGCCAAGCTGCGCAGCCGCTGCGGTGAAGCTGCCGAACCGCACCGAAGCCACGAATTCCGTGAGACCGACAAATCGCTCCTGCTCCATCATTATGGAACTGTGGGACGGAATGATTGGCTGCGCAAGCCTATTATCGCGCCCCCGGAATAGGGATAGAGCAACAACATCACGGCGCCCAGTCGCCATCCTTCTCTCCAAGGACTGTCCCTTGAGCACTTTGTTTGAACCGACTGACCTGGCAGGACTGCCTCTCTCCAATCGCGTGGTCATGGCTCCGATGACCCGTGCTCGTGCGGAAAGCACCGTCCCCGACGATCTGACAGTGCTTTATTACAGCCAGCGCGCGGGCGCCGGTCTGATCATCAGCGAAGGCGCGCCGGTCTCGATCGAGGGACGGGGCTATCTGTTCAATCCCGGTCTCTACACCGCTGAGCAGGCGGCTGGGTGGCGGCGCGTCACCGATGCCGTTCACGCCAAAGGCGGCAAGATTTTCGCGCAATTGTGGCACGTCGGTCGCGTGTCGCACACGACGTTGCAGCCCGGCGGCGGTGCGCCTGTTTCGCCGACTGCGACGCGTGGCCCCAAGTCGATGGCGTTCGCCTATGACTCGGAGGGCAAGGCAGGCCTGGTTGCGACCAGCGAGCCGCGCGCACTTGAAACCGAAGAAGTCACCAGGATCACGCAGGATTTCGTCCGCGCCGCGCGCATGGCGATCGATGCCGGTTTCGATGGCGTCGAATTGCACGGCGCTAACGGCTATCTGTTCGAGCAGTTCGTCAACGGCGCGCTCAACCAGCGCGAGGATCGCTACGGCGGATCGATCGAAAACAGGCTGCGCTTCGTGCTGGAGACGCTCGATGCGATCATCGCCGAGATCGGCGGCGATCGGGTCGGCGTGCGAATCTCGCCATTCGGGCGCCTGTTCGACATGGAGCCCTATGTCGACGAGGCGCAAACATGGGTGGCATTGGCCGCCGCTTTCGAAGCGCGCTCGCTCGCCTATGTCCATCTCAGCGACCAACTGACGATCGGCGCGGAAAAGATGCCCGAGGATTTCGCCGCATCGTTCCGCAAGACCTATCGTGGCACGCTCATCGCCGCCGGGGGCTTCACCCGCGAGACGGCGCAGGAAGCGCTGCGGACAGGGGATCTCGACCTGATCGCCTTTGGCCGCCCGTTCATCGCCAATCCCGATCTGGTCGAGCGGATGCAGCAGGATCACCCGATTACCGTGCCGGACCGCGCGACCTTCTATGGAACGTCCGGCGCGCGGGGCTACACCGATTACCCGACCTGGGCCGAAGAGAGCGCCGCGATGAAGAGCGAGCAGGAGGCATGAGCGGCATCGAGCAACGGCTCGCCGCCCTGCTGAATATCGAGGACATCCGCGAGTTGCGCATCGCCTATTCGCACTGCCTCGACAGCGGCGATTTCGACGGGCTCGACCGGGTGTTCACGGCCGACGCCGTCGTTGGCGTCACGGTCGGCGAGATGAAAGGTTTGCCCGCGATCAAGGCAGGGCTGATCGGTGCCTACCAACTCTACGACCGCGATGGTCGGGGCCATTACCCATTCCTCCACGCCATCGCTAATCATCAAATCACGCTGACCGGGCCGGACACTGCGACGGGCAAATGCTATCTGATCGATTTCGAGACGGCATCGAAGCCCGATCCGAACCCGCTGCTGCTGCTGGGGCTCTACGCGGATCGATATCGCCGCGTCGACGGCGCATGGCGGATCGTCGAAACGCACCTTGATGTCGTCTGGCCGACTCCGGCCTAATTGAGCCGGGCTGGCGTCCGGTTCCAGGAATAGCTGCCACTTGAGGCAGCCTCGTCGAACGTCAGTTTTGTTCCAAGCGCCCGTGTCCGGCTCTCTACCGGAAACGGGCGCCCAAGGGTTCAGATTCCAGTGTTTTCGGCGAGGGCAAGCGCGTCTCCCACGTCGGTCCCGAGATAGCGCACCGTATTCTCGATCTTGCTATGGCCGAGGAAGATCTGTGCGGCGCGAGGGCTGCCGGTCCCCCTGTAAATGATCGATGCCTTCGTTCGGCGAAGCGAGTGCGTGCCATACTCACTCCGTATCAGGCCCACCCCGGTTACCCACTCATCAACGAGCCTGGCATACTGGCGGGTGCTCAGATGCCCGTTATGGTCGACCCGGCTGGGAAAGACATAGTCGTCGACAGTACCGCCTCGCTGATCGAGCCAAGCCAGAAGGCTGGCCCGAGCGTCTGGGAGAAGTTCGAACTGAACAGGACGGCTGGTTTTCTGCTGCATCACGATCGCCCGCGCTCGGATCTGCCTGCCGCTGACAAGGCCTCCGATTTTCAATTGCACCAGGTCACCTGCCCCCTATGACCTCCATCACGCAGATCGCTGGTAATATTGCGTCACTGTTCAAGACAGGAACTGACCGGGCTCCAATTCACCAGGATCGAATGTCAGTAGCTGCACCTCGACGCCCACTTCGAGTTTGGATCGCAGCTTCTCAACGGCGCGCTTCAAACCATCCGTCTCAGCATCCATACATGCTATTACAAGCACATCCGGTCTAATGAATTTTGATGCTGTAATCAGTTGGTCGATCTCGTTGGAGTCGAGCTTGGCAGCGCTCTTGGCCTCTACGAGATGGACCCGCCCGTCGACCACCACAATAGCATCCACCTCGATGTCAGCCGTTCGATCATTGGCTGGTCTCTCACGCCACAGGCGCAGCGAAGGCGCATAATAGAATGATCGACTCCAGCCCTTCCAAAGTCGCCACAGTGCCCAGATCGCGGCTTCCGTGCCATGATCACGGTATGCTTCCACCAGGAAAGAGTTGGCGCGAAATTGCCAATCTCCCTTGACGGATGCAGGTTCTTCGCGTGCGCACACCGCGCAGGTCATAGTTCGCGAAAGTGCTTCGATGCCGATCCAGTTGCGATTGAAGCAACGAGGACAACGCCAATCTCGCCCTTGGAACAACACCTCACATTGACACAGTCGTTGAAGTGACCGGGCTAAACGATCATCGTCACGGTAATAGGCGTCAGCATCCGGATCTTCGGTCCCGTCAGACGCCTCCGCCAAGAATGCCTCGACGCTGTCGCCCCATCGGCGTCTCAACTGACCGTAGGAGACGTATCTGCGCTCGCGATCAATCATGCGACCGGCTCGAAGCGCCTCGGTTGCGAGACGCTCAATTGCGTCATCGTCCGAAAAATTGAGCGGCCCTGAAGGCTGAGAGAATTTGCGGCGGAGCCGTTTGATCAGCTGGTTCCGCAAGTCAGTGGCCTTCTCCGCGGGTACTCCGCCAAGCCGCTGCAACTCTTCGCGCCAGAACTCGTTCATTAACACGTTGAAAGCACTCGACAAAGAGTCGAACATGCCAATCACGCCCATCAGATATCTTCCCTTATCGGATACCTCAGCGTGCGCAACCCTTACCCTACCTCGAGGACGGTCACTCCGCGCGCGATCGAACGGAACCCATTCTAACGTTTCGCACAACCCTCTGCGGATTGCCGCCAGATCTTCCGGTAGTGATATCGAGACCTTGGGTGCGCCAGCCTCGTTTGCGAGCGCGAGAGAGCCCGTTCGGATCACCCGGAGCGAGTGGACCGCCTCGACACGACGCGCCGTGGGATCTCGATCAATCCTGACCGCTCGCTCCAATCTTATCCGACGAGGAAAAATCCAGACGTCGCGTTGATTATCGAACCTTCCATGATCAAGAGCGCGATCAACAGTCAGATCGATCATCCATTGCCCATGTCGAAGACCAGCAGGGGGAACCGCTTCCGTCATATGCCAAGGCGCAGCCGCGGGTACTGGGGCACGACTTGAACTGAACTCGGCACTAACCTGCTGGATCGGCTCAGCAAACATTCCTCCTGTATGGAGAGTGACCTTTTCCTGGTCATTGAGAGGCGGAACGACGACTGCGTGCGAAGAAATCGAGAGAGTCTCAATGGTCGAAATACCACTCCTCTTAAGTCGATCCGAAATTACGCCCAGGCATTCTTCATCCATTGAACATGACATGAGGCAAACCCGCACACACCCGTCGTGTCCACGCATTCCCCTCTGTAGAATGAGCGCTGCCACCTTACTGAATAAAAGCTCATTTTCTACATAAGACTTTGGAATCCGGAGTGCTCCGATCTCCCAAAATGATGGCCGACTGAGACGTTGATACACGTTCCAGAAGGCCAGCCGATCGTCAACGGAATCCCCGACAACGACGTGGGTGTATCGTGCCCTGAGATCGACACAGAGCTCCCAACTCGGACTAAACCAATCTGAAATTTGAGCGAGCGTCAGGGGGCCACCAGCTTGCCCCAATGCAGATAGTACGTCGCTTTCACTCGTCAGATAAGTAGCATGCGCGTCCTTACCCTGCATCGGGTCGCTATATGCGTTCGGCCCTATAAGCGTCGTGGACGTGAATAGGTCCGGATGCTTCTTCGCGATCTCGCTGTTTGAATAAGATATGAAAGGGAACCCAAAGTTCTCCCGCAAAAACGGTGTATCGCTGCCGTCCCAATAAGTTTCCAACACCTTAATGTCTCGTGGAGGACCTTCAAATCCCCAACTGCGCGCTCGAAATGCCGGCAACACCGACAGGCTCAGCAAGCTACTTATTGGCAGCTGTATATCGTAGCGCAGCACTTCGCCGGTTTTCGCACTCAATTCACGATGCTTGATAAGGTGCGCCGGCCCACACGTCTCATGCAGATACGCAACAGCCTCGTCACTCAGATCGGCGAAGCTGTAGATGATGTCGGCATCAAAGACATATAGCCATTTTAGATACCGACTATCGATGCCTGTCGCCAGGACCGGAACCACGAGCGTGCGACGGCCGCCCCATCGCCCATATGCCTCCGCAAAAATTGCATCGAGAATACGCTCTGCGTCCCGTTCGAGATCCACGAGGTAGGCCACGCGTAGAGGCCGCGCCAACCCGGAGATCGTGAGGTGCTCGGAGTTTTCCCACATCTACGTTCACTCAGCCCGAAGGGATGGCTGCACCTTGAAAGATAGGACGCAGGGTTCCAGTTCTATCTGGTTTGCATTCCAGAACAACGGCGGAGGACTTGATGCGCAAACACTGGGTCAGAGCCGTGCTGCCACAATCGCCACGGCCTCTCGCAGCCAATCGGTTCCGGCTGCGCAGAGACTCATTCCGGTGCGACGGCACTTTAAGCGTGGCAACGAGGGCGCCGTCGATCTCGCCCACCGCCACTTCCGCGACGGCTACAAGGTCACCGCATTTAGGTGCACTAGGAGCGCTCCGGGATGGACGGCTTACTCCATTCGCGGAACGCTAGCAGCACCTGAAGGCTGTTCAGAGCTGCCAGGAGCGGATTCCGCGCGATCGCTGACGCCGAACGTGAGCGCCTCAGCTGGCGTCCATCCCTTGATCGCTCGCGTTCGCGCAAGACGTGATCGCCGCGCAGCTGCGACCGCCTCATCCCAAACAGGTCCCTTTACCAGATCAAGGTCGTCGGACCACGGATCGTCCGTAAAGGGCCCCCAGCTACTCGAGCGGTGCTTTGGTCTATCCCCGGCCATCGGCGGTCTCCCCGCACCTGACTGCAATCGAAAACGTCAGCGACGTTATCAATGCCCTGGCATCGTGTGCAATCGTCCTCGTCGCACCTGGACTGCGTCGGCTCCGAGGAAATGGCTGGTTGGAACAGTCTACGCTGCTCCAACTCACATGTGCGGAATCAACACCGGTTGAAGAAGCGCACCGATGCCGCGGCCATCGAGGTATCAGCTTGCTTGGATACGAGGACTGACGTTCGCGCATAGTTGCACGCGGCAAACTGACCCAGCGTTTCCGAAGATAGTCGCATGTAGGCGCCGTCGAGGAGAATGCCAATCGAGCAACAATCCTCACGTCGAGAAGCGCACTCGGCCGACACAAGAAGCGTCGACGAGCACCTCGGACATGAACTCCCACCACTGGGCCAACGAAAACAGCCCGCCGCGGAGGTGCGACGGGCTGCTTTCAGAGTTCGAAGGTCAGCTTCTTCAAAGCCGCACAATCATTTGGTTTTCAAATCCCACCCCAAACTTTGGGGGGCCAAAAACCCATTTCGTGGCCAGATTCACATATCCTTTGCGAACATGGACACATGGACAACAACGACAACGCGAGATGATTGGCCCGCCCGTCGTGGCCCCGCAACTCTCGCACTTCACACAGGCCCAACTTCGAACCAACCCGAGTTCAGAGCATGGGCGCGCACAGCCAACTCTTCTAGCGCTGCACGGTGGCTGCGTGAGTTCATACCGTCCGATTTCACGCTGAGCACGACCTATGCGTCAATCGGGCAGCCCAGAAGGGTGAATGAGGACGACTATGGGTGGATCCACAGGGACTTAGGCTCATAACCAGTAGCTGACGGTCGCCGGGATACAGACGGCGGCGATGAAGTTGACGGCAACGCGGTCGTATCGTGTGGCGATCCTCACCGCACGAACGAATTTCATTCTCACCTACCCAATCGTGCCCCGCTGCCGAATGCACTCAAATGACGTCGCCAGAGCCCTATAACTGTGAATCACATCTATTAGGCGTTGAAATGGGAGGCCATATTGAGCACCGCTGATATGCCGGGCGAAGCGCTGCTCGACCTCACGAGCGACATCGTCAGCGCCTATGTTTCGAACAACACGGTTGCAGCTGCCGATCTCCCGGGATTGATCAATACCGTCAGCTCAACGCTTGCTGGGCTTCATCGAGCGGAGCCGCTTCAGTCCACGACTATCGAGCGGACACCTGCCGTACCTGTAAAAAAGTCGGTGAATCCGGATTTCATCATCTGCCTGGAAGACGGAAAGAAGTTCAAGTCGCTGAAGCGCCATCTGGCGACGTCATTCGACATGACGCCCGACGAATATCGGCAGAAATGGAACCTGCCCTACGACTATCCCATGGTCGCGCCGAACTATTCGAAGCAGCGCTCACAGTTGGCCTTGGACCTCGGTCTCGGCAAGAAGGAAGTAGCTGTCGTCGAGAAGCCTGCGCCGAGAACCCGGAAGCGTAAGACCACCTGACACCACTCCGACCCCAGCAGGTTCGTCGTATCGGAGGAAGATACCTGCACCTGAAACTTCCAGGGAGTGCATTCGCAAGGATGCGCTCCCTTAGTTTTTGGGGATTGCCATTGCCTGCATGCTTCTCATGGGGGCAGCGGCTCCACGCCTCCCCCCCTCTCTCGCGAAGCGCTCGAGGGTTCCTCCGACTAGAGGAGCCATGGTGATGTCCAGTCGGATCATCGTCTACGCTACGTCCGGACCGCCGTGCCCGCATTCGGCTTCGGCAAAGAGAGCATCCACGGCGAGCCGATCATACATCCCCGGAATGCCGAAGGCATTCGTTACGCCGCCCTGCTCGAAGATGTCTTCGATCTCCCGTGCGGTGATCCCAATCGCGCTGCTCAGCTCGGCGACACCTACATAGCCCTGGCGAAGGGCTTTCACGCTTTCCGGTGTGTACGCAAAGCTGCCATCGGTGCGCTTCCATTGGTCTGCTGCGGGCACAAGGACCCCGGCCTTCACCAGATCATCCAATCGCGTCGCAGTCAGATTGCGAAACTCGCGCTTTATGATCTGATCTGTCGACTCCGCGCTGGCATCAGACAAATCCAATTTCGCAGTGATCAGCCGAGAGACCTCATCCTCGTCAACACGAATTGACGAAGCCCTCCGCTCCCCCGAGAAGCCTCGCCAAGGCTCACCGCTTTCGGCTAGCGTTGCCAGGAGGGTCGGGACCGTAGCCCCCGTCTGGATGGCCGCCCTTATGACGGACACTTTGCGACTTGCGAGGTCCGCGATCGGTGTCGCCTCACCAACAATTCGAGCCCAGAAGTCTGCGAACTGGCCCGTCGGGATACCATAACCGGAAGTTTTTCCCTCAGCGGCCGGCATCGGCT
This sequence comes from Azorhizobium oxalatiphilum, assembly GCF_014635325.1. Lineage (GTDB taxonomy): Bacteria > Pseudomonadota > Alphaproteobacteria > Rhizobiales > Xanthobacteraceae > Azorhizobium > Azorhizobium oxalatiphilum. The sequence continues at coordinate 620,605 of NZ_BMCT01000002.1, forward strand.
TCAACGAGAGGACCCCGATGCGCCCCAATTCGTGGAGATGTTCGCTCCGAATGCCCGTGCTCTGACTTGCTTCATGCAGGTGCAAGAGGTCACCCTCGAGGCGCATTGACGTAGCATGAGCAATCTTGCCCTTCCGGCTAAACGCATTTGCTAGGCGGATGCAGGCCGCGATGCGGCCGAGCATGGCTCTTGCGGGCCTGAATTCCATTCCTTTCAACACGTCAGGCAGAAGGGCCGATCGACCAAGAACCGGCTTTCCCTGGCTGCGCTCGTGGAGCTTGGCCAGATAGGCATGCAATTCGCCTTGTCCCCTCACAGCAATCCGGAATCCATCCTCCCGTGCGGAGGCCTTCCTCTCGGGCGTGAGTGACGTTCCAGCGCTACGTGGCGCCCCCGCCAGGCCAAGCACCTCGCTCAACGTGATCACGGCATGGAGCGGCATATCATCGAGCCAGCTTGCAGGCACCGTCGTGTTAGTCAGACGTGCCTCCACCCACCGATGTAAGTCGGAGCGCCGGAAGGTCACGGAGCGCTGCGCCAATCCCTCCAAGGCAGGCACCAAGGTCTGGACAATGGAATGAAAGTCGACGGCAACAGTCTGTTTCGAGTGATCAATCTCGTGCAGCAAAACGCCATGTTTGCCGCAAGCCACCATCGGCTCATGAATCCAGCTGACACGAAGCCATGGCCTGCTGAGGCGGGGACCTTCGCCATGGTCAATGTCATCGAGCAGACACCGGGGGCAAACGCGAAAGCGGTGAGGCTTGATGTGGTCCCTTCGAACAACCTCTCCAAAAATTCTCAGATGGAAAATTGTTGCCGCCAGGGAGGATTTCCCAGTGGCTCCTACCGGCACAAACGCCGCTTCTTCCAGCTCAACCTGTGACGCTCCGGTCAGCGTGCAAAGCCGGGTTATGGCCCTCTCGCTCGCCAACGACGGCGCGACTCGCCGGGCTTCGGCGAAACTCTCTCGCATCGCTTGCAGCGTGCCTGAGAGATAGTTGTGGGAGCTCCAGCTCGCCACGGAAGTACAAATGATCGGTAAGCCAGCCGTGCGTGCAATCGCCTGCACCAAGGTCGTTTTTCCACAACCGGGAGGACCGCTGATCACAGCCCCCTTGTCGACGTCGGACCAGGCAATCGTTCCATTAGCGAAATCAGACAGGTCCTGGATGAGATTCTCCGCCCAGGCTTTTGCATCCCCCAAGCCGTGAAGCTCATGCAGAAGCGGGCCATCCGCCTGAGGGCGCGGCTCCTGCTGCTGGAGAAGTTTCAGAATGCGCTCGTTGCACGCCTCGACGGACAGTCCCGGGGCAAGTGCAAGCCCCGCTCCTGACGGGCTCAAGCTTCTGGCGCCTGCGTCATCAACCTCAAGAACGCATTGCTGGCGCAGATATAAAGACCCAACCCATTCCAGCATCTCGACGTCCAGGCTTGGCAGGTCCAAATTATGCGTCCGCAGAGCCTGAAGCGTCGGTGAGAGGACGTTTTCGACGTCCCACCAGATCGCGATGAGCGAGCGACCAGATGCCACGATATCCTCAGCGTCGGCATGGGATTTCCGAACAACAGCGCGCTCCTGCCGCTCACAGAGCATCACTTTAGGGGTCGCGGCTTCTTTCTGGCCGCGCTCCTCATCGCGGAACGGGGGCCTGTAATCGCCCTTCCCCATCAGATACTCGCAGAGGATTCGCGCATCGTTCAGCGCAGGGACTTTGATCGTGACGATCGCATTGCCCTGAGAAATGCGATCGCAAAGGCCCGGCGTCTGGTCCAACAAGCGATTGGCGAGCAGTATAAGGAGCACGCCAGACGCAGGCCCAGGGCTGCTCTCCAGAACGGGCAACTCAAAATCGAAGGAGCGAGATCCAGGCGCCCCCCAGGGAATGCCCTTCACCGCAGCAATCATCCGCCGAGCGCGGGCTTCGTAGCTCACGATTTCGCTGGTCATGATCGACCTCAATGCTGCATTGGATGCTCTCTCACCCGCCACGCCTTCGAACGGCCGCAGGGGCGAAACGACTCAAGCGTGCCGGACCAGCCGGACCACCCACGTTGAAAGAAGACTGGATCTCCGGGGATCAGTGCCCCATGACAGATCGTCCGCGGCTTCGACGGGTCGGCAGCGAAACCAGGCTTGAGGGCCCAATGGGGCGGGTCAGGTCAATCCGCAGCTTTTTGTCCGCAACGAGGGACAGGACTGCTCGGATCGGATCCTCGTTGCGAAGCACGTATGCTGCGCAATCAAAGAGAGGAGAGGATCCGCCATTCTCCAAGAGGTGCTGCTCGAGAAGAATTCGATCCGTGCGCGCGACCTCATGGTCGGAGGCTCCGACAAGGGTAATAAGGTTGCCGAGACGAGGCTGACGAACCAGCCACCGCTCCGTTACAATCAGGACGCCGGTCATCCGCCACTGCTTCGACAGCACACGGCGAATTCCTGCAACCGGCATCCCGTCGGGGATTGCCACGATTGAGAGAATCCGATCGGCTAGTTTCGCGAGCCGAATGACTGAACCGTTTGGGGCCGAAGACGCCGCGAGCTTTTCTTCGGCTCGCCGATCAGGGCGAAAATCGCGGATGCGGTGCGAGAGGAGAAGGTTGGCGTCCAACGCGTCAGCCAGGCTGTCCTTGAACAGCAAGCAGTCGGCATCTGAGGATTTTATGGATTCGGTTGCAGCACATGAATGCATGGCAAAGCTCCGCCGGCGCTGGAGTGACACTCCAGACGTGGGAATGGATTCGTTTCCGAATGCTTCGAGAAACCCGAAGTCGGACTGGTGAGATGAAGTCGTATTTGGAACGTTGCGCGGATTGGCGCTCGTCGCCCGCTCGGCGCTCGACTCGCAACTGCACTCAAAGCAGGGTGCCGCTCATGCGGTCTATCCCGCTTGACGGAATGACTCATACAAAGTTGCAGTTTTTCTGCAACTCTTCATTTTGAACATGGTTAACGGAGCTCAAATTCGAGCCGCCCGCGCCCTCCTGGGCTGGGATCAGCAACTGCTGGCGGATCGTGCTCAGATCGCCGTGCGCACGCTGTCTTCCTTCGAGGACGGATCTCGCTCTCCGCGAGCGCGCGTACGCGATGCCATTGTGACCACCCTGATAAACGCTGGGATCATATTCTCGGTGACAGATGAAGGTGTGGGCGTCTTCCTTCGTTCAGCCCAATCTGCCGACTAACCTGTCTGTTGCTGATGCAGATCTCGATGCACCGGCCCCACGCATTCGGCTGAACTTTAATGGGAGCGCATCCGGCTGCGGCAGGCCGATGCATCGCACCTTGCTTTTCCTCCTTTGCAACAGCCGCCGGCGTCGTTGAGATTTGCAGGACGTCCCCCAATGGTTCGAGCAACACCATCTTTCGAACCGACGGGGAGATATCATGTCATATGCTCATGCGAAGATGTCGAATCGCATTCGTGCCAAATCGCTGCTGGAGTCCCTGAAGTTACGACTTTCGGATGCACATGAGGCAAAGATTGAGGAAATGTCAGGGACCACAGATCCTCTCCCAATATGGTGGCGACTATCCAAGGTAGATGGCGTCCACATTTATTCAACACCAGAGGGATGGTTCACTGACATTGTCTTCAAGGGATTGCCTTCTGAAGTTCCCGATATCTGTGGATCGACAGAACCTACGCCCAGTCGTCAGGATGCTATCTTCGAGGCGCTCGGCCTCCTCGCTGCCTTCGCGAAGACTGACTTGCTTCCTTTGCCCCCTGAGGAGAAAGCGGAACTTCTCTGGTTCAAGTTCGACGATATCGAGGTTCCTGTTCTAGCGGCATCCATCTTGCCATGGAGGCAGGAGTTGATGGACGAGGGCTATACCGTCGAAAGGGCGAGGCGCCGTCTGGCATTCCTGCGCGATCAGGCCTGCGGAGAGCGGGCTTTGACCAAGAAAGTTTTCAGCCGCCTCAGCGAGATCGAACAGAAGCAAATCGAAATCTGCTGCGCCATCGCCATGGCCATGGGCCTGCCGCGCTTCAGCATCGAAGATGGGGTGCTGTCGGATTTTGAACGCGACGACCCGGCACCTAGACCTCACTAATGGATGAATTGGATAGGGTGGATGAGATCCAGTGTCTTGCCCTTATGCTTGAGGGCGAGACACGATCAGTACGACACGGCCCACGATCGCCACATCGCCAACCTCCGTCACGTCGTCGATGAATGTCGAATTATCGTGGATCGTTCGCACCTTGCCGCCGTGCAAACGTTGAATGCGCCTGACCAAATAGCGGCCTGATACGGACAGTACGCACAAATGGCCGTCCTCAACCTCACCCGGATCAACGACCACCTCGCTGGCCGAACAGACAGTTGGTGCCATTGCTGCCCCGGTAACCTCCAGGCAGAAGGCTTGTGAGGGCGCGCTACAAACACCGTTCAGGACGTCATTGGCGAAGTGGCGCACTCCGACCACGTGACCGGAACCATTGAGCAGCCGCAGCGATGTGGCGTCGGGCGCATAATCCGCACTTTGCTCTCCGCTGATGTACCAGCGGAGGTCAACGCCTAGGAAGTCAGCGATACGAAGGGCGACGTCCGCCGTGGGCAGCTTACCCTTAGCGTAACCTGCCACCGTCGATGTCGCCACACCAGCGGCCTTACCCACCGAGGTCAACGAGCGTGTTCCCAGCGCGATACCAAAACGCTCCGCCCTAGCCTGCTCCTCCTCAGAATACGCAATCATCACAAAATCTCGCGCCGATTAGGTCGTGGCCCAGAGGCTGGGCGATACCAAGCTCGAGGCAGCTATGGCAATTAACGAACAATTCTCGCTAAAGCCATGACGAACAATCGATCCTGTGGCGAAGGGCGTGTGACAAGCTCCTGGAGCTGAACGCACGGCGTTAGAGGTACCCCAATTGTCCCTCGCATCTCGGTCGGGATTACAGCATCTCGCGACAACGTCGGTACCAGGGGCGCGAAGAGCCAGATGCTCAGATCAGCACGCCAGCCTGTCACTGTGAGATCGTTCGAACGTCGAAGTTCCAAACTTTGGCTCCGAAGTGCCAAACTTTGGTTCGCTCACCATGATGAGCGGGATCACTTGACCCGCACCTTAAAAAAACGTTCGATCGTTTCCTATCCATGTCCGACACGGGCTCATAAGCTCGGGGGCACGGCCCTCCCCCGCGCCGGCGGGGCGGGAACAGAAGCGCCCGCAAGCGGCGCCGGAGGAAACGCCATGCTGCCCGACGTCGCGCGCTATGCCGACCTTGTCCGCGCCTTCCGCTGGAATATTCCCGCCCGCTTCAACATGGGTGTTGCCTGCGTCGATGCCCACGCGAACGGAACGGGCAAGCCGGCCCTGCTTATCGTGGAGGAAGACGGCAAGCTTGCTACCTATTCGTTCGATCAGCTGAAAGCACTGACCAACCGTTTCGCCAATGTGCTGGGCGCGTGCGGCCTGCTGCCGGGCGACCGGGTCGCGGTGTTCCTGCCGCAGGCGCCTGAGACGGCCATCGCCCATCTCGGCGCCTTCAAGGCCGGCATGGTTTCGGTTCCGCTCTTCACCCTCTTCGGCGATGAGGCCCTCTCCTTCCGCCTCGCCAATTCCCGTGCCAAGGCGTTGGTTACGGACCTTGCCGGTCTCGCCAAGCTGGAGCGCATCCACGCCGAAGTGCCGGATCTGACCCACGTCTTCGTCATCGGACCTGATCAGGGCAATGGGCGCGCCCTCTCCTTCAACGCCGCCATGGCGCAGGCCTCCGACAGCTTCACGCCCGTGGACACGGGACCGGACGATCCCGGCATCATCATCTTCACCTCTGGTACCACCGGAAACCCCAAGGGCGCTCTGCATGGCCACCGCATCCTGCTCGGCCACATCCCATGCGTGGAGTTCGTCCATCAGGGCATGCCACAGCCCGGCGACCTGCACTGGACACCCGCCGACTGGGCGTGGATCGGCGGCCTGTTCGACGTGCTCATGCCCAGCCTTTATCTCGGCGTCCCGGTCCTTGCGCATCGGGCCAAGAAATTCGATCCCGAAGCCGCCATGGCGCTGATGGCGACCCACAAGGTACGCAACGTCTTCCTGCCCCCCACCGCGCTGAAGCTGCTGAGGCAGGCGGACGTGCGGCATGGCGGCCTCGTGCTGCGCTCACTGCTCACGGGTGGCGAGACGCTGGGGGCGGAGCTGGGCGCCTTCGTGCAGGAACGGCTCGGCGTGGAAGCGCGGGAAATCTACGGCCAGACCGAATGCAATCTGGTGGTCGGCTCCAATTCCAGTTTCTTCCCCATCCGCCCCGGCTCCATGGGCAAGCCCATTCCTGGCCATGACGTGCGCATCGTGGACGATGACGGCGTGGAAGTTCCGACCGGCGAGCAGGGACACATCGGCATCCGCCGGGGCGATCCGGTGATGATGCTGGAATACTGGAACAATCCCGATGCCACGGCCGACAAGTTCGCGGGCGACTTCCTGCTCACCGGCGATCTGGGGCGGCAGGATGAGGATGGCTACCTCTGGTACATGAGCCGCTCCGACGACGTCATCACCTCTGCCGGCTATCGCATCGGCCCGGGTGAGATCGAGGACTGCATCCTGCGCCATCCGGCGGTAGCGATGGTGGGCGTGGTGGGCGTGCCCGATCCTGTGCGCACGGAGGCGGTGAAGGCTTGGGTGGTGCTGAAGCCCGGCCACCTGGGCTCGGATGCGCTGGCGTCCGAAATCCAGGAGCATGTGCGCACCAAGCTATCGGGGCATGAATATCCCCGCTACGTTTCCTTCACCGACGCTTTGCCCATGACGGCGACGGGAAAGATCCTCCGGCGCGAGCTGCGTCGGCTCGGCTGAGGAGCCCCAATGACCGACGCACTGGCCGCCGACGCACAGCCCGCGGACACCGGAACCACACGCCTCACCATCGCGGACGGGATCGCCACCATCCTCTTCGACCGCCCGCAGGCCCGCAATGCCATGACCTGGCGCATGTATGAGGAACTGTACGCCGCCTGCCGAGAGATCACGGTGCGGGCCGGCGAGGTGAAAGTGGCGGTGCTCCGAGGCGTCGGCGGCAGGGCCTTCGTGGCAGGCACGGACATCGAGCAGTTCCGCACCTTCACCGCCGATGACGCGGTGGCCTATGAGGAGAAGGTGGAAGCCTGTGTGGCAGCGCTGGAGGCCATTCCGGTGCCCACGCTGGCCGTGGTGGAAGGCTGGGCGGTGGGCGGCGGCTTCGCGATCGCCAATGCCTGCGATCTGCGCATCGCCACGCCGGGTAGCCGCTTCGGCGTGCCCATTGCCCGCACGCTGGGCAATGGCCTCTCCGCCTCCAATCTGCGGCGTCTTCAGGCGACACTCGGTCTCGGCATGGTGAAGCGCATGCTGCTTCTGGCCGAGATGCCCGTCGCCGAAGCCATGCCGGCCGGCTACGTGGAGGTTGTGTCCTCCGAAGCGCTGGACGGCCATCTGGCTGAGGTGTGCGCCCGGCTCGCCGGCCATGCGCCGCTGACCATGCAAGCCACCAAAGATGCGCTCAATCGGCTCGCGCTGGAGGCGGCGCCGCCGGACGAGGATCTGATCCGCCTCGTTTATGGCAGCGCCGATTTCAAGGAGGGCATCGCGGCCTTCACCGCCAAGCGCCCGCCGGATTGGCAAGGCCGCTGATCAGCGGCTCAAATCCTGCGCCACTCCAGGCTTGTCGATGGGAATGTAGCGGATGGCCTTGGCGTCGAGATCGGCCTTGGTGAGATCGATCATGCGCGACTGGCTGTCCGCATAGGTGCGCAGATAATAACGCTTGGTCTTGGTATCGGCGACCGCGCTCCATTCCGTGGTCTCGATGCCGGCCACCCCGCCGCCCGTAGAAGCTCCCGCTTCGGTGCGGATGATGCCCGGCGCGATGTCGAAATTGTTGAGAATGTGGAAGGCATTGCCCACCGCATCCGTGCTCGTGGGCAAGGTCGGTGCGGCGCGGGAGTAAAGGAAGGCGCGCACGAAGCGTGCGGGCGCGGACATGTCGCCCGGCAGGCCCGGCGCGCCCGAGCCGGTGCTCGGCGGCGTGATGGTCAGGGAACCGACCTGCAACGGCTTCGGATCATAGGCCGAGAGCGGCAGGTAGTTGCCGAGATTGGCGATGTGCCAGTCGAATGACGGGGCATTGGTGAGCACACCCAGCGGGTTGTCGTGGATGTTGAGCTTCCCGCCGATATATTCCACCACGATGCTGGCACCGGTGGCGTCGTGCAGGGTCATGTGCACGGGAACCGCAGCCTTGAACACCGCCTGCGGGGCGCGGCTGACCTTGATCTTCCCGAGCGCGTCCTTCACCTCCGCCACGGTGGCGAAATTGGTGAGCGCATAGGTCAGCAGCTCAAAGGAAGCGATGGAGTTGCGCGCTTCGGATGGCGCCACCTCCTGATATTCCGCCAGCGAGGGCAGATAGAGCAGGCCACCGGCCAGCCCGGCCTCGTTCATGCCATCCACCAGCACCGGCAGGCCGAGAGCGTTAGCGCCCGTTGCGCCATATTTCGATGTCCATTGCAGGCCCGCGCCTGCCGTGCCGTCCGGCCCGGTGGCGCTGATGGCGAGCTTGCGGGGAATGACGGTGAGCTGCGACTGCAGCGGCAGGCCGAACTCCATGGTCCGCCCATAGACCACCCCCTCATCTGCCGCCCGCAGGATGAAGGAGGTGCAGGCCTGCGCGCCCGGTGAAGCCAGAGCAATGGCACAGGCGGTGGCCAGAGCGAGCGAACGGGACAAGGTGCGCAACATCAACGTCTCTCCGTAGCAGGGTGCCGCAAGGTATCCCATGACACCCGCGCGTGCGCCACCGGAGATGTCCGGCCAAACCGCCCCGCCCCGGTGACGAACTTTGGCCCGAAGCTCATGACCGTGCAATGTCGGCACCGTGCCACAGGGTTGCGCTTAAGATGCGGAGCGGACCATGCGGCCAGGTCCGCACTTCGCGCGTTATGTTCCCGGCTGCGACCTCATCCGCCGACCCATACGGGCCTGCGGCGCGGCAATCCACAAACATCAGGAGACTGCCATGAAGACCCAAGGCTCGGCTGTGTGGGAAGGCGGCATCAAGGATGGCAAGGGTGCGATTTCCACGAAAAGCGGTGCCCTGTCTGCTTACCCCTACGGCTTCGCAAGCCGCTTCGAGGGCAAGCCCGGCACCAATCCGGAAGAGCTGATCGGCGGGGCCCATGCGGGCTGCTTCACCATGGCCTTCTCGCTCATCCTGGGCGAGGCAGGCCTCACCGCCAGCCACATGGAGACCGTCGCCGAGGTGACGCTGGACAAGCAGGCGGACGGCTTCGCCATCACCGCCGTGCATCTCACCCTGCGCGCCACCATTCCGGGCGCGGATGACGCGAAGTTCCAGGAGTTGGCCGCCAAGGCGAAGGCCGGCTGCCCGGTCTCCAAGCTGCTGAAGGCCGAGATCACACTCGACGCTGCGCTGGTCTGAGATTTTACCCGCGCGGGCGCTCCGGTGCCCGCGCGTTCATTGCGGAACGAGCAGGTCTTCCAGGAAGAAATTCACCGCCAGCGCCACGACGGGCGGCTGATAGGCGTGGGGACCGTTGTACTCGATATAGGTCACGTCATAGCCCGCCTGCTTCAGCAGGTTGGAGTGGGTGCGGCCACTACGGTCGATGGGGATCTGCTCGTCATTGATGCCGTGCGAGATGAAGACACGCGGCGCCCCCTCCTGCTCATGCACGGACATGAAGCCGGCGGAGGAGATGATGAGGTGGGTGACGAACTGCCCGTTGGTGAGCCCTAGCGACATGGCATAGCTGCCGCCGTCCGAATGGCCCGCGAAGCAGATGTGCGTGGGATCGATGGTGAAGCGGGACGCGACCTCGGCGAGCGCGATATCGAGGCGCTCGCGATCAGGCCCGTTGCCGGCGATCACGATGTCCCAGGTGGGAAACTGGGATTGCGGCACAAGCAGCAGGAAGCCGTTGGCCTGCGCATGCCGCTCCAGCATGGGCAGGATTTTCTGCGCGCTTCCTCCTCCGCCATGGAACAGCACCACCAGCGGAGTCGGGCGCTCCGCATTGATGCCTTCCGGCACCACCAGCAGGGCATCGCGCTGCTCGAACAGGCCCAGCTGATGCTGGCCCGGCGGCAGCGGCGCCTGCGTGGGTGGGGTCAGGGTGAAGTCGAGCCGTCCGGCGAGCCTTGAATCCATAATACGAGATTACGGCTCCCGCCCGCAGGATCAACCCATCGCGCACAAAAGGTGAGCGAAGGGTCCGTCTCCAGACGCTCAATTCCCGGGCAAAGGTCAGCACCTGCACCCACTGCCACCGGGTATCCACACCCCCTGCGTTGCGCGGGGGGACGGGGGCGATCATGATCCACCACCGCCACTCCGGCGGCAGCGCACGAGTTTCCGCCGCCCATGAACATCCGCTTTCTCGAGACCTTCCTCTGGGTGGCACGCCTCAAGAGCTTTTCGAGCGCGGCGGAAAAGCTCTGCACCACGCAGGCGGCTGTCTCCAACCGCATCGCCACGCTGGAGCGCGACCTTGGCGTGCGCCTGTTCGAGCGTGATCTGCGCAGCGTCAGCCTGACGCCGCAGGGTGAGCGGGCGCTGGCGCAGGCTGAAACCATCGTACGCCTCGCGGAGGAACTGCGTCACGGCATCGGCGACACGCACCGCCTGCGCGGGCGGCTGATGATCGGTACCATCGACTCCATCGTCTATGCGTGGCTGCCCAAGTTCCTTGAGGCGGTGAAGACCGCCTATCCGGACGTGGACATCGATCTCACCGTGGATACGAGCCTCAACATCGCCCGCCTGTTGCAAGAGGGGCAGGTGGATCTGGGGCTGATCGTCGGACCGCTGGTGGCACCGGATTTCCGCAACATCGAACTCTGCAGCTACGACTGTCACTGGGTGGCGTCCCCCAGCCTCGGCCTGCATGGCCGTGCACTGGCGCTTGAAGAGGTCGTCATCCACCCGCTGTTTGCCTATTCGAAGGGCTCCCAGCCGCACCAGAATGTGCTGCGCCTGATGGAAACGGCAGGACTCGATTCCAGCGTGGCCCGCATTTTCAATTCCAACTCGCTCGCCACGATCACCCGCCTCGTGCGCGACGGCATGGGTGTGGCAGTCCTGCCCATGGCGGTGATCCGCGAGATGGTGGACCGGGAGGAACTGGTGGTGCTCGAGGTGGACGCGGCGCTGCCGCCCCTGCACCTGCACGCAATCTATCGCGAACAGCCGGGCAGCACCCTGCCCTCCATCATTTCCCGCATGGCCGCCGATGTCGCGTCGCGGGAGACGCGGGCGACAGAAACCCGTGATACCGCATCGCGACAACTCGATGGTGCGCTGCGCAAAATCTAGGCACCCCATGCCTTCGCCTGTCTCATAAGCATTTCTTGTAAGGCGAGACAAATATTTCGCGTTTGTCGGCGGTGAAACGCTCTGGTCTTTTTCCAGTGCCAAAAGGCAGGAGGACCGACGTGAAGGTATCCCTCGTCCAGATGAACACCCAGGGTGACAAGGCCGCGAACCTCGCGACGGCCGCATCCCTGATCGAGAAGGCCGTGGCCACCGAGAAGCCCGACCTCGTGGTGCTGCCGGAATATTACGCCTTCCTCGGCGATACGCCGGCACAGATGCAGGAAGCGGCCGAGACCTTTCCGGACGGCGAATCCTATCAGCTGATGAAGGGCCTCGCGAAGAAGCTCAAAGTCGCGATCCACGCCGGCAGCGTGGCGGAGAAGGAGGGCAATTCCTTCTACAACACCACCGTGGTCTTCGGCCCCGATGGCGAGGAACTGGCCCGCTACCGCAAGATCCACCTGTTCGACGTGGAGATCACCGGCGGCACGGTCTATCGCGAGAGCGACACCGTCTCGCGTGGCGAAGACGTCGTGACCTACTCGCTGGGCGGCAAGACCGTCGGCTGCGCCATCTGCTACGACATCCGCTTCCCCGAGCTGTTCCGCAAGCTGCGGGACAAGGGCGCCGACATCATCGTCCTGCCCGCCGCCTTCACGCTCATGACCGGCAAGGACCACTGGGAAGTGCTGGCCCGCGCCCGCGCCATCGAGACCCAGACCTGGTTCCTCGCAGTCGGCCAGACCGGCTCGCACGCAGACGGCAAGAAGTGGTGCTGGGGCCATTCCATGGTCATCGACCCGTGGGGTCACATCACCGCGCAGGCCTCCGACGGCGTCGGCATCGCCACCGGCACGCTGGACTATGCCTACACCGACAAGGCGCGCGCGAACGTGCCGGTCGCGAACCACCACGTCATCGGCTGAGCGGGTATTCAAAGATGTTCATCGTCAATCCAATGCCCAAGCAGATCGCACCGGAGCTCGTCACCGAGCTTGAGAAGTGCGAGGTCGCCACCATCGGGCATGTCCTGCATTCCGGCTTCGTGGACCGCGAGATCCGCGCCGTGCTGCCGAACAAGCGCGTGGCCGGCACCGCCGTCACCCTGCGCATTCCGCACGCGGACTCCACGCTGCTGCATTACCTCACCGCCCTCGTGCGCCCTGGCGACGTGGTGGTGATCGACCGCTGCGGTGACGACAAGCATGCCTGCTGGGGCGGTGTCATCACCAACGCCATGAAGATGGCGGGTGTGAAGGCCGGCGTGGTGGATGGCCCGGCCACTGACTTCTCCGAGTTCACCAAGGTGGACATGCCCATGTGGTGCCGGGGCCCCTCGCCCATCACCACCAAGCTGCTCGGCCTCGAAGGCGCGCTGAATGTGCCGGTGAGCGTTGGCGGCCAGACCATCGAGCCGGGCGATGCCGTGCTCTGCGACGAGAGCGGCGTCATCGTGATGAAGCCCGATCAGGCCCCGGCCATCGCCAAGCGCGCCATCGAGATGCAGGAAGCCGAGATCAAGCTGCTTGCCCGCCTCGCGGCCGGCGAGAAGCTGCCCGACATCAGCGGCGCCCGCGCCATGGTGGAAGCCAAGCTCGCCAAGTCCTGATCCTGCCCTGAAGATAAGGCCGGACGCCGTCCTCAGACTGCGATCCGGTCCCTGCCAGAACCCGTAATCCAGACCGAAGGCCGGCATTCCGGCCCAACAACCTTCCAGCGGGGAACAAGATGAAGACAACCGTCCAGATCAGTGCAGCTGTACTTGCCCTCGGCCTCATGACGCAGGCTGCCGCCGCAGAGACCAACCTGACCGTGATGGGCTATTCCGGCCTGTTTCAGGAGCGCTACACCAAGGCCGTGCTTGAGCCCTTCATGAAGGCTCATCCGGACATCAAGGTGACTTTCTTCCCGCTGCCTTCCGCTGCCGCCATGCTCGGCAACCTGCGCGCCCAGAAGGCCGCCCCGCAGGTTGACGTTGTGATGATGGACATTTCCGTCTCCAAGGCCGGCACCGACGAGGGCCTGTTCACCAAGATCGACGAGACCAACGTCCCGAACTCGAAGGACCTTTATCCCGCCGCCCGCGTCGAGGGCGTGGCCGGCGTCGGCGTGACCTTCGACAACCTTGTGCTGCTCTACAACACCGATCAGGTGAAGGAAGCGCCCAAGTCCTGGATGGACATGGCCGAGAAGACCTATGATCGCAAGGTGGTGATCCCCGGCGTGCCGGACATCCAGGGCCTGTCTCTTGTGCTGATCCTCAACAAGGCCAATGGCGGCACCGACTATCTGAAGGACGTGTCCAAGGGCATCGATGCGATGATCAAGATCGCACCGAACGTTCAGACCTGGGATCCGAAGCCGGAAGTCTACGCCCCCATCGTCACCGGTCAGGCCTCGATCGGCGCCGGCTGGAATGCCCGCGCACAGGTGAACAGCATCACCTCCAACGGCAAGCTGAAGGCCACGATTCCGGCCGAGGGCACCGTGTTCCAGATCAACGCCATCAGCCTCGTGGCCAACGCCCCGAATGCCGAGGCCGCCAAGGTATTCGCCAATTACGCGCTGAGCCCGGAAGCGCAGAAGTCCTTCACCGAGACCATGTTCTACGCTCCCACCAATTCCAAGGCGCAGATCTCCGACGAGGCGCTTGCCCGCACGGCGGTGAAGTTCATGGACAAGGCCATCCCGGTGGACTGGATTGCGCTGGCCAAGGTGCGTGACGCCATTGGCGAGCAGTGGCGCCGCCGCGTCGTCCCCGCGAGCCGCTGAAGACAGAGGCCGGCATGATCCGCACCGCACCCGAAGAGACGGCGGGCCTGAAGCAGGGCGAGGGTTTCCTCTCCCTGCGTGGCCTCACCCGCCGCTATGGCGATTTCGTCGCCGTGGACGATTTCAATCTCGACGTCCCCAAGGGAGAACTCGTCGCCTTCCTCGGCCCCTCGGGCTGCGGCAAGACCACGTCGCTGCGCATGATTGCCGGCCTTGCACCCTCGACTTCCGGCCACATCGTGGTGAACGGCCGGGACATCACCGGCGTGCCGCCCTACCAGCGCGACATGGGGCTGGTGTTCCAGTCCTATGCCCTGTTCCCGCATATGGACATCGCCAAGAACGTCGCCTTCGGCCTTGAAATGCGGAAGGTGCCGAAAGCGGAAGCAGCCGAGCGGGTGCGTGAGGCCATCGCCATGGTCCGCCTTACCGGCAAGGAACATCACCGCCCGGCGCAGCTCTCCGGCGGCCAGCAGCAGCGCGTGGCTCTGGCCCGCGCACTTGTGGTGCGGCCCTCCATTCTGCTGCTCGACGAGCCGCTGTCGAACCTCGACGCCAAGCTGCGCGACGAGATGCGTAACGAAATCCGCGATATCCAGAAGCGGCTCGGCATCACCGCCGTCTTCGTGACCCACGACCAGATGGAAGCCCTCACCATCTGTGACAAGGTTGTGGTGATGAACCACGGCAAGCTCGAGCAGATGGGCACGCCGCACGAGATTTATGAGCACCCGAAGACAGCCTTCGTGGCCGGCTTCGTGGGCCGCATCAACCGCCTCGCCGGCAAGGCCTCCGGCGGCGTCGCCGAAGTGGCGGGCCTCAAGGTCGCCGCGCCCGGTTTCAACGGTCCCGTGGAGGTGATGGTGCGCCCGCATCGCGTCTCGCTGTCCACGGACGGCGTACAGGCGGATGGCGAGCGCCATGCCCTGCCCGGCACCGTGACCCGTGCCACCTTCGCCGGCGACATCCTCGAATATGAGGTGGAGGCCGGCGGCACGATCATGAAGACCGAAGCCGCCACCCGCGGCGGCGAGGCCGTCCTCGCGCCGGGCACCCCCGTCACCCTGTCCTGGCGTCCCCAGGACACCTACGTCTACGCCGCCTCATGACGGCCATCGACCTCCCCGTCGCCGGCAAGCGGCCGATGAGCCCAACGGCAGTGGTCATGCTGCTGCTCCTGCCCATTGCCGTGATCAATGCGATCGGCTTCCTGTGGCCGGTGGTGAACCTGCTGCGCATGTCGTTCCGGGACTCCGAGGCGAGCGGCGCGCTGCTGGAGACCAGCGGGCTCACCACCTGGATCAACGTGCTGAGCGACAGCTTCACGCTGGATCTCATCACAGGCAGCATCGGGGTCAGCCTGTTCATCACCGTGCTGACGCTGGTCTGCTCCTACCCCATCGCGCTCTATCTCCACCGCTGCTCGGGGCTGTGGCGCACAGTGCTGCTGGTGCTGGTGATTGCGCCGCTGCTCACCTCGGCCGTGGTGCGCACCTATGGCTGGATTGCCATCCTGTCCGATCAGGGCCTGATCGCCAATGCGCTGCTCGCACTGGGCATCACGCCGCCGCGCCTGATGTTCAATCTCACGGGTGTCATCATAGGTCTCACCGAGATCCTGATGCCCTACATGATCCTCGCGCTGCTCTCCGGCTTCGGCCGTCTGGATCCGCGCTTCGAGGAAGCGGCGCTGACGCTTGGCGCGACGCCGTGGAAGACCTTCTGGCGCGTGGTGGTGCCGCTCACCGCGCCGGGCATGGCGCTGGGCTGCCTGCTCTGCTTCGTGCTCGCCATCTCCTCCTTCGTGACGCCGAAGCTGCTCGGCGGCGGTCGGGTGTTCCTGCTCGCCACCGAGATTTACGACCAGGCCATCGTGACACTGAACTGGCCCATGGCGGCCGCGCTCTCGATCATCATCCTGGTGCTGTTCGGCTTCGCCCTCGCCCTCTACACCCGCGCTTTGCGCCGCATCGCCTGAAAGGAGCCGGATCATGGATGAACGTCCCATTTCCCCGGTGCTGAAGGGCGTGACGCTGGTCATGTTCCTGTTCCTGCTGGCCCCCCTCATCGTGGTGGTTCCCATCTCCTTCAGCGGCGATGCCTACATGGCCTTCCCGCCCACGAGCTGGAGCGTGAAGTGGTATGGCGCCATCTTCCACGATGCGCAGATGACCGCCGCCTTCACCATCAGCATCCTGCTCGCCATCGTGGTGACGGTGATCTCGCTGCTGGTGGGCCTGCCCGCTGCCTATGCGCTGGTGCGGCTGAAGCCGCGTGGCGCCGAGGCGCTGGGCAGCCTGTTCACCGCCCCGCTGCTGCTGCCCACCATCGTGCTCGGCCTCGCCATCCTGCTGGTGTTCGCCCCGCTCGGCCTCTTGGGCACCTTCCAGGGACTGGTGGCCGCGCATCTCATCGTCACCTTGCCCTATGCGGTGCGCGTGCTCTCCACGGCGCTCGCCACCCTGCCGATCCCGGTAGAAGAAGCCGCCGCCACGCTCGGTGCGCGACCGCTCACCGTCTTCTTCAAGGTGACGCTGCCGATGATGCGGTCGGGGCTCGTGTCCACCGCCGCGCTCTGCTTCCTCGTCTCATTCGACGAGGTGGTGCTGTCCCTGTTCATGACTGGGCCGCGCCTCTCCACCTTGCCAGTGGCCATGTATCACCACGTGGAACAGCAGGCGGACCCCATGGTCGCCTCGCTCTCCGTGCTGCTGGTGGTGCTGACCCTTGTGGTGGTCCTGATCGTGGATCGCACCGCCGGCCTCGCAAAGACCTTCGTGAAATGACCGGACTGACGGGAGCCCCATGCCCATAGCCGGACGCACGACGCGCGGCTGACGCCGCCCTTCACCGCCCATTCAAGAACAAGCCTCCCGACCCGCGCCTTTGCGTGGGAACGGGGGGACTCACCCTGACGACAGAATATACGGAAACCGAAAGCACCCGAGATGAGCAGCACCGCACCCGTCCGCATCGCCGTCGATATCGGTGGCACCTTCACCGACATCGAGATCCTCGACGCCGGCACCGGCGAAATCCACCAGATGAAGACGCCGAGCACGCCGTCCGATCCCTCCATCGGCCTCATCACCGGCATCACCGAGGCTGCCAAGAAATTCGGCTTCTCGCTCGATCAGGTGCAGTACCTGCTGCACGGCACCACCATCGCCACCAACGCCGTTCTGGAGCGCAAGCTGCCGCTGGGCGCGGTGGTGACGACCGAGGGCTTCGAGGACGTCATGCAGATCGGCCGCCACGGCCGTACCGACGTCTATGCCATCACCGCCTCGCCGCCGGCCCCGCTGGTGAAGCGCCGTCTCTGCTTCGGCGTGCCGGAGCGCATCGGCGCCGATGGGTCGGTGAAGGCGCCCCTCGACGAAGCGGCCGTCACGGCTCTCGCCGCCAAGCTGAAGGGTGCGGGCGTGAAGTCGGTGGCCGTGTGCTTCCTGCACGCTTACGCCAACCCGGCCCATGAGCGCCGCACCGGCGAGATCCTGCGCAACCTTCTGCCGGGCGTCGCCGTCTCGCTCTCGTCCGACATCTCCCCCGAGCTGCGCGAATATGAGCGCATGTCCACCACGGTGCTGAACGCGCTTCTCGTGCCGGTGGTGCAGACCTACACCGACCGCCTCGCCGGCAAGCTCAAGGAAGAGGTGCCCTCCACGCAGGTCTATCTCGTGCAGTCCAACGGCGGCGTCTCCGGCCTCGCCAAGGCCGGCCGCGAGCCCGCCCGCCTGCTGCTCTCCGGCCCCTCCGGCGGCGCGGCTGCCGCCAAGCGCCTCGCGGCGGAGCTCTCCGAGCCCAATCTGGTCGCCGTGGACATGGGCGGCACCAGCTTCGACGTCTCCGTGGTGCATGACGGCGCCGTCTCCATGGTCAATGAGGGCGAGGTGGACGGCCTGCCTGTGCGCCTGCCCATGATCGAGATGCGCACCATCGGCGCCGGCGGCGGCTCCATCGCCTGGGTTGACGACGGCGGCCGCCTGCGCATCGGCCCGCACAGCGCCGGCGCCGAGCCCGGCCCGGCCTGCTACGGCCGTGGCGGCCAGCGCCTCACCGTGACCGATGCCAACCTGCTGCTCGGCCGCCTCGACGGCTCCAGCTTCATGGGCGGCAAGATGGGCCTCGATCGCGCCGCCGCCGCCAAGGCCGCGCAGGACGTGTCCTCCAAGCTCGGCCTCTCGCCAGAAGAAACGGCGGCCGGCGTCATCGCCGTCACCAATTCCAGCCTTGCCACCGCCACCCGCCTTTCGCTGTTCGAGAAGGGCATGGATCCGGAAGACTTCGCCCTTCTCTCCTTCGGCGGTGCCGGCGGCGTACACGCCTGCGAAGTGGCCGAGGAACTGGGCATGCGCAAGGTGATCTTCCCCGCCCACGCCTCCACGCTCTCTGCTTGGGGCATCCTGTGGTCGGACATCACCCACGATTTGTCTTCCACCCAGATCGGCCTGTTCTCGGAGCTGGCTCCCTCGCTGGCGCAGAAGGTGGATGGTCTCGCGACCGAGGCTCGCCGCTTGCTGGCCGAGGATGGCGTGAGCAACGAGAACTGCGTGCTCGAATGGGCCGTGGACCTGCGCTACGCCGGCCAGGCCTTCGACCTGCGCGTGCCGCTGGAGCAGGCTGATTTCTCGGCCAAGGGTGTGGCCGCCGCCACGGAGGCGTTCCACGCCATCCACAAGCAGCGCTTTTCCTATGACGAGCCCACCGTGCCGGTTGAGATCGTCTCCCTGCGCCTGACCGCTATCGGCCGTCTCGCCAAGCCCACCCCGGCCCCCGCCGGCACGGGCGCGGCCTCCGAGCCGAAGACCCGGCAGGTCTATGGCCGCGGCGGCTTCGTAGAGACCAAGGTGTGGACCCGCGAGGCCATCGGCGCCGCAGGCGTGCCCGGCCCCGCCGTGGTCGAGGAAACCTACACCGCCACCTACCTGCCCGCCGGCTGGACCATCCGCTCCCATGCCTCCGGCGCGCTGATCGCCGAACGCGCGGCCACCCACTGATCGCTTCGAAGGACTTTTGTCATGAGCACCATTGATCCCGTCCGCCTCGAGGTGATCCGCAATGCGCTGGTCGCCGCTTCCGAGGAAATGAGCATCACCATCTGGCGCACCAGCCGTTCCACCGTGGTGCGTGAGATCCTCGACTTCTCCACCGCCGTCTTCGATGCGCAGGGCCGCAACATCGCCCAGTCCGCCCGCATCCCGGTGCATCTGAACTCCATGTCGGACTGCCTCAAGACCATCCTTGAGAAGTACATCCCGCTGGAGACGTGGAACGAAGGCGACGTCATCGTCACCAACGATCCCTATGCCGGCGGCCAGCACCTGCCCGACATCCAGACCTTCCGTCCGGTGTTCGTGGACGGTGAGCGCGTCGGCATCGTCGGCACCCTCTGCCACCATGTGGACGTGGGCGGCGGCGCCGCAGGCTCCTATTACGCAGCGGCCACCGAGATCTTCCAGGAAGGCATCCGCATCCCGCCGCTGCGCCTCGTGGACAAGGGCGTGCTGAACACCGGCGTGTTCGAGATGCTGCTCTACAACGTGCGGCAGGCCGACGAGACCCGCGGCGACCTCAACGCCCAGATCGCCGCGCTCGGCATCGGCGCGCGGGCTGTCGCGCGCATCGCCAAGAAGTACGGTAACGCCAATCTGTCCGCCGCCATGTCCGCCATCCTCGACGGCTCCGAGCGCATGATGCGCGCGGCCATCGCGGCTCTGCCGGACGGCACCGCCTCCTTCGTGGAGACGGTGGATGACGACGGCCAGTCCGACACCCCGATCCGGCTCGAAATCGCGATCACCAAAAAGGGCGACACCATCTCGCTCGACTTCACCGGCTCCAGCCCGCAGGTGCGTGGCCCGGTGAACAACACGCCGGCCATGACCTGCTCGGCGGTCTATTACGCGCTGCTGGCTGCGCTCGGCTCGGACATTCCGGCCAATTCCGGCTGCTATCGTCCGGTGAGCGTGAACCTGCCGGTGGGCAGCGTGGTGAACGCCCAGTTCCCTGCCCCGGTGGTGGGCCGCATGGTGGTGAACCACCGCATCGCCACCTGCGTGTTCGGCGCGCTGGCGCAGATCGCGCCGGAGCGGATTCCGGCGGCCTATTACGCCATCTCCTACGTCTATGCGGTCTCACTGGTGAAGCCGGACGCCAAGCGTCAGGTCTATTTCGATATCGAAGTCGGCGGCTGGGGCGGCCATGCGGGTGGCGACGGCGCGAGCGCGCTCTCCTGCGGCCTGCACAACAACACCAACGCGCCCATCGAGATGGTGGAGGCCAAGTATCCGGTGACCTTCACCCGCTACGGCCTGCTGCCGGATTCCGGCGGCGCGGGCGAACATCGTGGTGGCCTCGGCCTCGTGCGCGAGTTCCGGCTGGAGGGTGCGGATGGCACGCTCTCGACCAATTTCGAGCGCTTCCGCTTCCCGCCCTACGGCATCAAGGGCGGCCAGCCCGGCTCGCTCTCCTCCACCACCGTCACCCATAAGGACGGCAGCACGCACAGCCTGAACTCCAAGGTCTCCGGCGTGCCGCTGGCCTCCGGTGATCTCGTGACCATCAAGACCTCCGGCGGTGGCGGCTTCGGCAAGCCGGAGAACCGCGACCCGGATCTGTTGAAGGAAGACCTCGCTGAGGGACTTGTGACGGCGGAAGCCGCCCACACGCTCTATAAGGCGGTCTCCCCACAGAAGGATGTCGCAGCATGAGCGCCCCCTCCTCCGTTCCGATGGTCGCCCTCACCCTGAAAGAGGTTGAGGACCTGACCCTCGCCACGTTGCGCGCCAGCGGCGTGAACGAAACCAATGCCCGCTCGGTCACGGACTCGGTGGTGGCGGCAGAAGCAGAGGGCGTGCATAGCCACGGCCTCGCCCGCCTGCCCACCTATTGCGCCCATGCCAAGGTCGGCAAGATCGACGGCAAGGCCACGCCCAGCCATTCGCGGCCCAAGCCCGGCCTCGTGCGGGTGGATGCGGCGGACGGCTTCGCCCATCCGGCCATCGACCTCGGCCTGCCGACCCTGTTCGAGGCGGCAAAGTCCCAGGGCATCGCCGCGCTGGCTGTCACCAACAGCTACAATTGCGGCGTGGTGGGCTATCACGTGGAGCGCATTGCCAAGGCTGGTTTCATGGCTCTGGGCTTCGTGAATGCCCCGGCCTCCATCGCCCCCGTGGGCGGGACGAAGCCGGTGTTCGGCACCAACCCCATCGCCTTCGCCGTGCCGCGTGCCGGCGAGGATCCGCTGGTGCTCGACCAGTCCTCCAGCGTGATCGCCAAGAGCGAGCTGATCGTCCATGACCAGCGCGGCGAGAAAATCCCGCTCGGTTGGGCTCTGGACAAGGACGGACAGCCCACCACCGACCCCAAGGCGGGGCTGAATGGCGGAACCATGGTGCCCTCCGGCGGTCACAAGGGCGCGGGCCTCGCGCTCATCGTGGAGATGTTCGCGGCGTGGCTTACCCACGCCAGCCTGTCCATCGATGCGTCCTCCTTCGCGGATAACGTCGGCGGTTCGCCACGCACGGGGCAGTTCTTCATCGCGGTCGATCCCGGCCCGCTGGCCGGGCCGGACGCAGGCGCTCGCCTCGCCCATCTGTTCGCGGCCATCGTGGATCAGGAAGGGGCGCGCCTGCCCGGAACCCGCCGCGCGGCCGCGCGCATCCGCACGGCGAAGGACGGTGTGACCATTCCGAAGGCGCTGGCTGAAAAGCTGCAGGCCATCGCGGTCGGCTGAGACGCGCACGGAGCTGAAACGACAACGGCCCGGAACAGCACTGTTCCGGGCCGTTTCTGCGGGGGGCAGTCAGCGCGCGGTGAAGCCGCCGTCCACCGGCAAGGCCACGCCGGTGACAAAGGAGGCGTCATCGGAGGCCAGCCACAGCACGGCGTGCGCCACTTCCTCGGCCTTGCACAGCCGGCCCATGGGCACGGCGGTCATCATCTTGGCCTCGTTGGCCGCCGCCTCCTCGGCCACGCCGGAACGGCCGGTGAAACCCAGCTTCATGGGCGTGTCGGCAAGACCGGGGCACACCACATTGACCCGGACCCCATCCGCCGCGAAGCGCTGGGCGAGCGACTTGGTGAGACCCACAACCGCGAACTTCGCAGCGGAATAGATGGGGCTGAACATGGAGCCCACCAGCCCCGACACGGAAGAGGTAAAGACGATGGAGCCGCCACCGCGCTTGCGCATGTGGGCGATCACCTCGCCTGCCGCCAGCGTGGCCGAGGTGACGTTGAGTGCGATGGCCGTGTCATAGGCCGCAAGATCGAGATCCTCGATGCCGCCCGGCCCAGGCGTGCCGGCATGCGCCCACAGAATGTCGATGCCGCCAAGCTTCTCTGCCGCCGCATGGATGGAGGACTTCGCCGCCTCGGCTTGCGAGAGGTCCGCCTCGATGGTGACGATGTCGTGGCCCTTGGCCTTCATGTCGGCGGCGAGCTGGGCGAGGGCTGCGGCATTCACATCCACCGCCGCCACCCGCGCGCCCTCGCGCAGGAACAGATCCACCCCGGCGCGGCCCATGCCCGATGCGGCCGCCGTTACGACGACGAGCTTGTTTGCGAGACGCATTGTCGTTTCCTCTTGTCGTTGTGCTCAATTGGCGTAGGCGTCGGGGAAGCGGCCCGTGGTGCTCATCACGGTGGTGCGCGTGTCAAGATAGGCATCCAGCGCCTCGATGCCGTTCTCGCGCCCCCACCCGCTGGCCTTGAAGCCGCCATAGGGCGTGGACCAGCGGATGAAGCGATAGGTGTTCACCCACACCATGCCCGCCTTGATCTTCGCGGAGACGCGGTGGGCGCGGCCGATATCCTGCGTCCACAAGCCGGCCGTGAGGCCGTAGGTGGTATCGTTGGCGATGGAGACGGCTTCCTCCTCCTCGTCGAAGGGAATGAGTGCCGCCACCGGCCCGAAAATCTCCTCGCGAGCGATGCGCATGGCATTGGTGACACCGCCGAACACGGTGGGCTGCACGAAATAGCCATTGCCATAGGCCCCGCCGGAGAGCCGCTCGCCGCCCGCCACCAGTTCGGCGCCTTCGCCCTTGCCGATGTCGATATAGGAGAGCGTCTTGGCGAGTTGCTCCTCATGGGCCTGCGGCCCCATATGGGTAGCCTCATCCAGCGGCTGGCCCACACGCACCTGCTTTGCCCGTTCGCGGAATGCTTCCAGCACCCGGTTATAGACCGGCCGCTGCACCAGCACGCGCGAACCCAGCGCACAGCTCTGGCCGCACAGGGTCCAGGCAGAATTGGTGGCGGCGTTCAGCGCCTGCTCAATGTCCGCATCGGCGAAGATGATGTGGGGAGACTTGCCGCCAAGCTCGAAGGTGAAACGCTTCATGGTCTCAGCCCCGGTGCGCAGGATCGCCTTGGCGGTCGATCCCTCGCCCGTGAAGGCGATCTTGTCCACGCCCGGATGGGCCACGAGATATTCGCCCGCACCATCCTTGCCGAAGCCCGGCACCACATTGACCACGCCCGGCGGGAAGCCTGCCTGTTCGATGATACGGCCCAGCTCCAGCGACGTCACCGGCGTCTGCTCGGCAGGCTTGAGCACCACGGTGCAGCCGGCGGCGAGCGCCGGACCGAGCTTCCAGGCGGCGGCCATCAGCGGCACGTTCCAAGGGGTGATGGCCGCCACCACACCCACCGGCACGCGGCTGGTGAAGATGTGCACACTGTCATCGAAAGGGATCGTGCGACCTGCGCCCTTGTCGGCCAGCGAGGCCCACCAGTGATAGCCATGGGTGTGGCCGGAGATGTCGGCACGGGCTTCCCGCAGGGCGCGGCCGGAATCGCGGGTTTCCAGCACCGCGAGGTCGCCGGCCCGATCCCGGTAGAGATCGGCGAAGCGGCGCATGATGGCGGCACGCTCATGGCCGGGCATCCGGCCCCACGGCCCTTCCAGCGCGGTGCGGGCGGCGGCAACCGCCTTGTCGATATCACGGCGGCCGCCATAGGCCACCGTGGCCCACGGCTGCCCGGTGGCGGGCTCGATGCTCTCGATCATGCCGCCATCCTCCGGCGCGACCCATGCGCCGCCGATGAAGAGATTCTCGTAACGGACGCGTTCGATGGAGCGAAGCGCAACGGTCATGCGGCCTCCGGTCAAGTCTTTCAGGGAATGGGAGTGAAGGATGGCGGGCCGCGCATCGGCGGCCCGCACGGGTCACTTCACCATCGGGCAGTCGCCGTCCTTGAGCGGACGGAAGGCGCGGTCGCCGGGGATGGTGTCGAGCACCTTGTAGTAATCGTACGGGCGCTTGGATTCCGCTGGGGTTTTCACCTCCACCAGCATCATGTCGTGCAGAACACGACCGTCCTCGCGTAGCTGTGTCTTGCCGAACAGCGGATCATCAAAGGCGCCCATCTCGCGCATGGCCTTCACGACGGCTACGCCATCCTTGGGCGAGCCCACCTTCGCCACCGCCGTGAGATAGGCCAGTGTCGCGGAATAGGCACCCGCCTGGTTCATGGTCGGCATGCGGCCATTGTTGCGCTTGGCATAGCGCTCGCCGAAGGCGCGGGTCTTGTCGTTGAGATCCCAATAGAAGCCCGTGGTGAGGCGCAGGCCCTGCGCATCCTTGAGGCCGAGCGAATGGATGTCGGACAGGAACAGCAGCATGCCGGCGAGCTTCTGTCCGCCCTGCACGATACCGAACTCGGCCGACTGCTTGATGGCGGCAATGGTGTCGCCACCGGCATTGGTGAGCGCCACGATCTGCGCGCCGGACGACTGGGCCTGCACCAGATAGGAGGAAAAATCCTTCGTATCCACGGGATGCCGGACACTGCCCATCACCTGCCCGCCATCCGCCTTCACCACGGCGGAAGCGTCGCGTTCCAGCGAATGGCCGAGGGCGAAGTCGGCGGTGATGAAGAACCATTTCTTGCCACCCGCGCGGGTGATGGCATCCGCCGTGCCGTGGGCCAGCGCCCACGTGTCATAGGTCCAGTGCACGGAATTGGGGGTGCAGGATTTGCCTGTCAGGTCCGAGGTGCCGGAGGCAGTGAACAAGGCGACCTTGTTCTTCTCCTTCACCAGCGGAGCGATGGCGAGAGAGATGGCGCTGGTGGGCAGGTCCACCAGCACGTCCACGCCATCGGTGTCGAACCACTTGCGTGCGATGGAGCTGGAGACATCCGGCTTGTTCTGGGCGTCCGCCGCCACGACCTCGATGTCGAAGCCGGCCGCCTCGGGCCGCTTCCTGAAATCCTCGACCGCCATTCTCGTGGCTTCAGTGGCACCGGGCCCGCCGATGTCCGAGAAGATGCCGGACATGTCGGCAAGCACGCCGATCTTCACTGGCGTGCCAGCAAAAGCGGGCGCCACCGACAATGGCGCGACCAGCGCGGACAACGCGACGGCAGACAAGGCAAAGGCCCGGCTGCGCAGAGCAGTCGACAGGGACATGGGCTCCTCCCAGAGCGTGGAACATTTGGATTCCGCACCATGGGCCGCTGACGGGTCCCTTGAAGGGTGTCGGTCCAATGTCTCTATTTATGAATTTAGAAGACCCGTATATGAATTTTACGTCAAGCGCTTTTTGATAGGCGCTGCGTCGCAGGCGGCTTCACCCGCCGAAGAATTGAGCTATCAACGGACCATATGCCCGCCGGAAACCGGCGATGCGACACGGACAGGACAAGGCAGAGCGCGTGCGGGGATGCATGCGGACGTCAGGCAGGATCGAATGCTGGTCAAGCAGGCAGCCAACGTAGTGGAACTGATGGAGTATTTCGCCCGCCGCAAACGTCCGGCGACCATGGCGGAGATTTCGGACGATCTCGGCTGGCCACGCTCCAGCACCTTCAATCTTGTAGGCACGCTGGCCGAAAAGGGCTGGCTCTACGAGCCACGCGCACGGGGCGGATATTATCCGAGCCCGCGCTGGCTGGCGCTCGCCCGGATCGTGTCCGATGCGGAACCCCTGCCCGAGGCCGCGCATGCATTGGTCGCGCGGGTGGCCGAAGAGACCGGCGAGACCACCGCCATCGGAGCCTTGGCTGGCACCTCGGCCATATTCCTCGCCGTGGCGGAATCCCGCCATCCCGTGCGCTATTTCGCGGAAGTGGGCGACCGGGTGCCCGTCTATGCCGCCTCGGTGGGACGGGCGATTCTCGCGCAATTATCCGCGCAGGAGCGGCAGGCGCTTTATCGGCGGATCAGTTTCGAGGCATTTTCGGGCACCACGCCCGTTTCGGCTCAGGCCGTGGAGGCAGAAATCGCGGCTGCCGTGGAACGCGGCTACCATCAAAGCTCATCCGAGTTCGTTCCCGATCTCGCCGGCGTGGCCCTACCCCTGCCGCTTGGCGAACGCCGCCTCTCCATCGTGGTCGCCGGCCCCACGTCGCGCTGTCTCGAACGGCGCCCCCTGACAGCACGCCTCATGCAGGAGGCCGTGGCCTCCTTCACCAAGGCATTTGGCGGTTCCTAGAGCGTTTCCGTGTTTCATGGAAACACGAAAATGCTCCAACCCATTGATAGAGAATGTCTTGCGGCTTCGATTGCGGAGCAATCAAAGCCGGACATGCTCCAGAGAATTTCTCGCACGTTCGAGCGGTGGATAATCATGTCCGGAAATAGTCCGGCCATCGCGCCTTGAGATCGTCCGTGAAGGCGAGGGATTTCGAGAGGTGCTCGCGCAGGGCCGCCTGCGCCTTTTCCGGATCACCGGACGCTATACCGGCAACGATCATGCGATGATCGACGATCACCTGCGCCGCCTTTCCCGGCATTGGCAGGTGCAGCCGGCGGATGCGGTCGATATGGCCGGAATAGCGCCGCACCATGCGCCACAGATCGAGGATGCCCGTCAGCTCGAACAGCACGCGATGAAAGTCGCGATCAGCCAGATCGAACTCTGCCAGTGCCCCACGTGCCAGCAGCGTTGCCTGAATCTCGACCACCGTTTCCAGTCGCTCCACGGCGGTGTCGCGTGCTTCGCTGAGCGTCAGGGTTCGCACCGCCTCCAGTTCCAGTGAGCGGCGCATGAACTGCGCCTGTCGCGCCAAGGCCAGATCGATGGGGCTCACCACGGTGGCGTGCTGGGGAAACACATCCACAAGCTGCTCCGCCTGCAGCTTCAGTAACGCATCGCGCACCGGCGTGGAGGAGAAGCCGAACATCTCCTGCAACTCCGCGCGGGAGATGGGCGCACCGGGGGGCAGATCCAGGGTGATGATGCGCTCGCGCAGATAATCGAACACCTGGGGTGCGGCATGGCGGGACGGATCGCGGCTGGGTCGGGTACGGCGGGTGGTGGTGTCCATGCCTCACCATATCTCACTCATGGCTTGACCGCACTAATGCATTAGTGCTCCAGTTGATGCGCCACGAGGCATAACCCGCGAAAGTCGGGAGGCCGGAGCCATTGCCGAACGCCAATACGGGCAAGGCTTACGAGCGAACAGGGTGTCCGCAAGGGCACGGGAGGAGGAAACATGTCCGCCTGGAAAATCATTCCGCTTGCCATGGCGGCTGCCCTATTTGCTGGGGCAGCCGGTGCCCAGACCTATCCCACCCGTCCGGTCACGGTGGTGGTGCCGTTCCCGCCCGGCGGCGCGTCCGACAGTACGGCCCGCCTCATGGCGCCGAAGATGCAGGAAGCTCTGGGCCAGCCCGTCGTCATCGATAACCGTCCCGGAGCCAATGGCGCCACGGGCGCCGCCCATGCCAAGGCGGCCTCGCCTGACGGCTACACGCTGCTGGTCGGCTCCGTCGGTGTTTTTGCCATCAATCCGGCGCTCAATCCCGCGCTCAGCTACCAGCCGAAGTCCGACTTCGATCTGCTGACGGTGGCGGTGCGCACCCCCAACATCCTCGTGACCAATCCCAACTTTCCCGCGCAATCGGTCAAGGAGTTGGTGGAGTATCTGAAGAAGAATCCCGGCAAAGTGACGTTCGCCTCCTCCGGCATCGGCTCGTCCGATCACCTCACGGCGGCTCTCTTCTGGCAGAACACCGGCACTACCGGCATTCATGTCCCCTACAAGGGTGGCGGGCCGGCCCATGCCGATCTCATGGCCGGGCATGCGGACGCCTCCTTCCAGAATCTCGGAGCCGTTGCCGGCTATATCCGTGCCGGCAAGCTGAAGGCGCTCGCCGTCACCGCCGACGCGCGCCATCCGCTGTTTCCTGACGTACCCACCATGAAGGAAGCCGGCGTGGATGGGCTCGATGTCTATTCCTGGCAGGCCGCCGCAGCCCCCAAGGGCCTGCCCGCCGACGTGAAGGCCAAACTGGTGAAAGCCGCTGCCCAGAGCCTCGCGGATCCCGCCATCAAGGCCAAGTTCAACGAGATGGGCTTCGACGTGGTGGCGAGTTCGCCCGAGGAGTTCGCAGCCTTCCAGGCCAGCGAGGAAGCCCGTTGGCGCAAGGTGGTGAGCGAAGGCAAGATCGCCGCCCAGTGACCACCTGCTCAGTCAGATATCAGCCGGGCGCCCGTCGCGCCCGGCCTTCCCACAGGTGCCGTCATCATGACCCGTTCCCCCGCGTCTCCCTCCCCCGCCCTTTCCGAAGCCCCGCCCCGCAAGACCGCCGAAGACCTGCGCAGTGCCCGCTGGCTCGCCCATGACGATCTGAGAAGCTTCGGCCACCGTTCGCGCCTGCGCCAGATGGGCTATGCGCCCGACGATTGGACCGGGCGTCCGCTCATCGCCATTCTCAACACATGGTCGGACTTCAACCCCTGTCACGCCCACTTCAAGACGCGCGTGGAGGACGTGAAGCGGGGCGTGCTGCAGGCCGGCGGCTTCCCGCTTGAACTTCCCGTGCACTCGGTATCCGAGACCTTCCTGAAGCCGACCTCCATGCTCTATCGCAACATGCTGGCCATGGAGACGGAGGAGGTGATCCGCGCCCATCCGGTGGACGGCGCGGTGCTGATGGGCGGATGTGACAAGAGCACCCCTGCCCTGCTCATGGGCGCCACCAGCGCCGGCGTGCCCGCCATCTATGTGCCCGCCGGCCCCATGCTGCGCGGCAACTGGAACGGCAAGACGCTGGGCTCCGGTTCGGATGCCTGGAAATTCTGGGACGAGCGCCGCGCCGGCAACATAGGCGAGGCCGAGTGGAACGAGATCGAGGGCGGTATCGCGCGCTCCCACGGCCATTGCATGACCATGGGCACCGCATCCACCATGACCGCCATCGCCGAGGCGCTGGGCATGACCCTGCCCGGTGCCTCCTCCATCCCTGCGCCGGACATGGGCCATGTGCGCATGAGCGCAGCTTCGGGCCGGCGCATCGTGGAGATGGTGTGGGAGGACCTCACACCCGCCCGCATCCAGACGCGAGCGGCATTCGAGAATGCCATCACGGTGGCCATGGCCATGGGCTGCTCCACCAATGCCATCATTCACCTGATCGCGCAGGCCCGCCGGGCGGGTGTCGCCATCACGCTGGAGGATTTCGACCGGGCCAGCCGCACCGTCCCCGTGATCGCCAACGTGCGCCCCAGCGGCGAGCGCTACCTCATGGAGGACTTCTTCTTCGCCGGCGGCCTGCCGGCACTGATGGGGCGCCTTGGAGGACTGCTCGACCTCGATGCACTCACCGTCTCCGGCCGCACGCTGGGCGAGAACATCGCCGGAGCGAAAGTGCATGACGACGACGTGATCCGCACCGTTGAAAATCCCATCTACAGCGAGGGGGCGCTGGCGGTTCTGCGAGGCAATCTCGCGCCTGAGGGCTGTGTCATCAAGCCCAGTGCCTGCGCCCCGCATCTGCGGGTCCACACGGGTCCCGCCTTGGTGTTCGATGACTATCCCAGTATGAAAGCGGCGGTGGAGGACGAAGCCCTCGACGTGACGCCCGACCACGTTCTGGTGCTGCGCAACGCCGGCCCCCTTGGCGGCCCCGGCATGCCCGAATGGGGCATGCTGCCGATCCCAAAGAAGCTGGTGAAGCAGGGCGTGCGCGACATGCTCCGCATCTCGGATTCCCGCATGAGCGGCACCAGCTATGGCGCCTGTATTCTGCACGTCTCGCCCGAGAGCTATGTGGGCGGTCCGCTCGCTTTGCTGCGGACCGGCGATCTGGTGAGCGTGGATGTGCCCGCACGCCGCATCGACATGCTGGTGAGCGAGGATGAGATCGCCGCCCGCCGCGCCGCCCTGCACGCCCCGGAGCCGCATTACGAGCGCGGTTATGGCTGGATGTTCTCGCGCCATATCGGGCAGGCCCATGAGGGCTGCGACTTCGATTTCCTCGAGACCTCGTTCGGCGCCCCCGTGGGTGAGCCATCCATCTATTGAAGGAGTTCTGCCCTTGGATATTCCGGTCAACCACTTCAAGCGCGGTCTTTATGCGGGCGAGCAGCAGATCGGTCTGTGGTGCTCCCTCGCCAGCCATATCTCCGTCGAGATTCTCGCCGGCTCCGGCTATGACTGGCTGCTGCTGGACACCGAGCATTCGCCCAACGAACTCTCCATGGTGCTTTGCCAGTTGCAGGCCTGCATGGAACACCAGGTGCAACCCATCGTGCGCCCACCGGTGAACGACCAGACCTGGGTGAAGCGCTTTCTCGATGCCGGAGTGCAGAGCTTCCTGATCCCCATGGTGGAGACCGCCGAGGAAGCAGCCGCCGCCGTCTCCTACACGCGCTATCCGCCCGAGGGCGTGCGCGGCTTCGCCTCCACCTCACGCGCCTCTCGCTTCGGTCGCATGCCGGGCTATTACGCGCGCGCCCATGAGGAAATCTGCGTGCTGGTGCAGATCGAGTCCCGAAAGGGCATGGAGAATCTGGAGGCTATCGCCAAAGTGCCGGGCGTGGACGGCGTGTTCATCGGCCCCGGCGATCTCTCCGCAGCCATCGGCTATCTGGGTGATCAGGGCAATGAAAAGGTGGTGGGCATCATCGAGGAGCTGATCGGCCGTATCGGCGCCGCCGGCAACCGGGCGGGCATTCTCACCGGCGATGAGACCCTGGCGAAGCGCTACATCGCCGCCGGCTGCCTGTTCACGGCTGTGGGATCGGACAACGGCCTTCTCGCGCGTGGCTCGGAAGCGCTGCTTAAGCGTTTCCGCACTGCTGGCTGAACGCTTTCCCGGCGGCGCAGCAACGCCGCCGGGACATTCAGCCGTGAGATCGGCTCAGGCGGCTTCCACCCGTTCCGGCACGGGCAGGCCCAGCCAGTCCTTGTAGAAGGTGTCGATGTCCGGCTCGAAGTCACGGATCACCGGATACCAGGGAGTCGGCGCCTCCACGTCATGCAGGGTGCCGCATTCCGGGCAGTAATATTCCCGCAGTACCTGCCAGGTGGAGGTGGGCGCCATCAGGCGGGGATAGATCTGCTCCAGCTTTTCCGCCGTATCGCGCACATTGATGCGCGCATGGAGCTTCCAGTTCTCCCGCCAGTCGCAGAAATCGTGGCCGCATTCGCAGCGCACGGTCCATCGCTTGGTCTGCTTCTGCTGCACGATATAGAGCTTGGGGCCGAGCGGCAGGACGATCTTCTCGTCCCACTGCACCCGCTCCTGCAGGATCTCGATATAGGTCTGAAAGCGCTCCGGATCCTTCGGCGTGGAGAGCATCTGGTGCAGAGTATCGTGGTCGATCTTGCCGTCGATCAGATCGGCGATCTTGGCGCGCGTATAGGCCATTGGCGTTTCCTCTTGGAATTGATGATTGGATGGCGGCGGGCCGGCCTCGCACCGGCCCGCCTAGAGCATGTCCGGCTTTGATTGCTCCGCAATCGAAGCCGGAAGACATTCTCCATCAATTGGTTGGAGCGTTTCCGTGTTTCCATGAAACACGGAAACGCTCAAAGGCTCATTCCTCGACGAACTGGACGGTCTTCACGTCCGGCAGTTCGGACACGTCCATGGAGTAATGCGAGCCGTAATGCGGCACGCCGATCTCCTCCTCGGTGAGCGTCCAGCTTTCCGGCAACTTCCAGAAGCTACGGAACTCCTGCTCGAACCGGGGCCCGAGCTTGAAGGAGGCCGCGAACATCTGTTGCACTTGTGTCGCCGCATCCTTGGCGAGGATCTTCTCCCGCTCGCCCGTGAGCCACTCTTCCGTCGGCACCGAGTTGGAGATGCGCTCCTTGCGGATCGCCTTGCGCCGGGCATCGGTGGCCGCCGCATCGAGGGTGAAGGCGCCGTCATCACCCTTCACCGCCACCACGCCATAGATGCGGGCAGCGAAGCGCTCCAGCAGATAGCCGCCGTTGAGGTCGTCCACCACGCTCTGCGGCGCGCGGTCGATCGGATCGCCGAAGCCCGGCCCGCCACGCATGTAGTTCAGGTAGAGGTCGTAGTCGGCGAACATCTCCTCGGTGGTGATCGCCTGCTTGTCACGCTTGATCACAGCATCCTTCAGCAGGCCGTCCCACACCGGGTTCTCCGGATCGGTGTCGCCACCCAGCGGCAGCGGAGAGCCATTGGCGATCAGCTCCTTGAGTCCGGTCTTGTGCGCCGCGAAGCGATAGCCGGAGGCGGCCGGATAGCCGCCCATCAGCCCCCAGTCGGAGGAGATGTGTCCGTTGCCCATGAAGAACATGGTCCAGTCCTTGGCGTTCCAGACCAGACGCAGGCTCTCGAAACCGCAGCCACCGCGATACTTGCCGGCGCCGCCCGAGTTCGACTT
Source organism: Azorhizobium oxalatiphilum (assembly GCF_014635325.1). GTDB lineage: Bacteria > Pseudomonadota > Alphaproteobacteria > Rhizobiales > Xanthobacteraceae > Azorhizobium > Azorhizobium oxalatiphilum. Next base: position 653,303 of record NZ_BMCT01000002.1, read on the forward strand.
GATCTGGCGGCCGAGATAGATGAGCGGCTCGGCCAGCTCCCAGATCTCCATGTCGCCCATGTCGCCTTCCGGATTCCAGATGGCAGCGGCATGGCTGAGCCCGTCACCGACCGCCGTGGCGCCGGTGCCGTTGGCGGCGCACTCGAACGAGTTGACGGCATGGATCTCGTCATACTGGTTGAAGCCGCCGCCCTGCAGCCAGTTGGAGGTGTTGGCGTTGCCCGCATTCACCTCCTCCAGATAGCCGCGCCCGAAATAGGAGCGCGACAGACCGCGCCACAGCGCCGTCCAGGCCGAGACCAGGAAGTGCCAGGAATAGGAGAAGGCGACGCGCCGGTCGTCCGGGTTCATCCAGGTGCCCTTGGGCAGGCGGAACTCGGTGCCGTAGGCCGCCCCGTCATTGATCATTTCGGACGGGATCAGCGTCTGGGTCATCATCACCCAGATGCCGGAGGTGAAGCTCACCTGATGGGCATTATACGTGTGCCAGCCCCAGCGGCTCGATCCCTCGAAATCCAGCCGCCACGTGCCGTCGCCCCGGATGGTGATCTCCGAGGGTGCGTGCATGATGGTGTCGAGCTTGGCGAAGTCGGACGGCACCCGCACGTCTTCATGGGCATAAGGCACGTCCACGAAGCCCACCTGCCGGTACTTGCCGGGGATGGTCATGGCCTTGATGCGGTTCTGCAATCCCAGCCGGCCGTGCTCCACCGCCTCATAGGCGAACTTCCAGTAGGACTCGATGCCCTCTTCCGAGATCACCTCCTCCACCAGCTTGCGGATCATGTGGCAGCCGGCGATGCGGGTGCGCTCGTCCAGCATCCAGTAGCGCGTGGTGCGCACCATGCGCTGGCTCTCGTGCAGCCAGTCGCGGAACAGCGTATCGTTCTCACCCACCTTTCGGCAGGTGATGGAATAGCCGTCACCGAAGCGCTGGATCTGCCCCGTGGCCATGGAGCCCGGGCCCACCGCGCCGGTGTCGATCACATGGGTGACGCCGCCCACCCAGCCGATCAGTTCACCCTCCCAGAAGATGGGCACGATGGTGTGGATGTCGCAGGGGTGAACGTTACCGATCAGCGAGTCATTATTGCAGAAGATATCCCTATCCCGCACACCCGGGTTCTGCTCCCAGTTGTTCTCGATCATGTATTTGATCGCGGCCCCCATGGTGCCCACATGGATGATGATGCCGGTGGAGGTGAGGATGCTGTCGCCCGCCGCGTTGTAGAGGGTGAAGCACAGCTCGCCTTCCTGCTCCACGATGGGCGAGGCGGCGATCTTCTTGGCGGTCTCGCGGGCATCCACCACGCCGGCGCGCAGGCGGGAGAACAGCTTGTTATAGAGAATGGGCTGGCTGTCGCGCAGCTCCATCTTCTCAAGGCCCGCATAATGCTTGGTCCGCTTGGTCGCCTCCATGAGGCGGTCGCGGTGCTCCTTCAATGTCTCGCCGCCGCGCACGATGCCGCGGGTGGAGCCCTCCAGCTCCCTGGATCGAACATTCACGTTCATGGCTGTGTTTCCTCAAGGTTCAGTTGGGTTTGCGGCGGCGCTCAGACTTCCTTGAGATGGAAGAGGCGGTGGCCGTCGAGGAAGGTTTCGAAGCCGTCCGGAACCACGAAGGTGGTGGCGTCGGATTCGATGATGGCGGGACCGGTGACACGGTTGCCGGGGCGCAGCGCCTCCATGCGGTAGAGCTGCGCATCCACCCACTTCTTCTTGCGATAGAACTTGCGGGTGCCGATCTTGGCCTCTTCCGGCGGGGTTTCGCCTTCGAGGGCCTCCTTGGGGATCTTCGGCTTCGGGATCGGAACCGCGCCGCGCATGATCGCGCCCGTCACCGAATAGCCCAGCTCCGGCGAGCGGGCGGAGGCGGCATAGACGCGGCCATAGGTGGCGTTGAAGGCCTCCTGAAGCTGCTCCCAGTCCTCGGCAGTGGAGGCGGAGGAAAGCGGGGACTCGATCTCCAGATCGTTCAGCTGCCCCCGATACTGCATGCGGTAGCCGGGGGTCAGCGTCACCTGCTCCGGCTCGTAGCCGTTGAGCTTGAACTCCTCCAGCACGTTGTGGGTGAGTTCCTCCCAGGCTGATTGCAGCGTCTTCGCCGCCGCCTCGCGCTCGTTGTCTGGGGCATCGGGCGCAAGGTTGATGTCCAGTGACTTGTCGTAGCGATATTCGAAATCCGCCGCCGCGCAGCCGAAGGCGGAGAAGCCCGCCGCCCACGCCGGCACGATCACGTCCTCGAAGCCCAGCCCCTCGGTGTAGCCGTAGGAATGCACCGGGCCAGCGCCGCCATAGGAGAAGCACACGAAGCTCGCCGGCGAATAGCCCTTGCCGGAGATCATGGAGCGCAGATAATCGCGCAGGTCGGAGTCCAGCAGCTCGATCACGCCGGCCGCCGCATCCTCCACCGAGAGGCCCAGCGGATCGGCCACCTGCTTCTTGATGGCGTCCACCGAGCGCTGGCGATCCAGCTTCACCGCCCCGCCGAGGAAATTGTCGGGATTGAGATAGCCCAGCACCATGTGGCAGTCGGAGACCGTCACCGTCTCGATGCCGCTCTCCGCCCAGCACACGCCCACCCGGTAGCCGGCCGAGTCAGGACCGAGCTTGATGGCCCGGGTATAAGGATCGAGGCGGATGAAGGAGCCAGCCCCCGCGCCAACCGAGTCCATCGCCACCAGCGGCAGCGAGAGCACGAGCCGGGCCATGTCCGGGTCATTCTTGATCGTCAGCTCACCCTGCGTGATCAACGCCACGTCGAAGGACGTGCCGCCGATGTCCGAACAGGCGATGTTGTTGTAACCCAGCACCTCGCCCAGATATTTTGCGCCGATCACCCCGCCGATGGGACCGGACACGATGGTACGGGCCAGTTCCTTGGCCTTCCAGGAGATGGTGCCGCCATGGGTCGCCATCACCCGGAAGTCGAACTTGGTGCCGTGCTCCTTGAAGGCGTCGGAGATCTTCTTCAGCGTCTGCCGCGAGGGCTCGGCCGCATAGCCTTCCAGAATGGTGGTGTTGGTGCGGTGGGTCTCCTTGCGCACCGGGTAATAATCGGCGGAGGCGAAGATCGGAATGGACTTGCCGCTCTTCTTCACCTCTTCGGTGACGATGTCGCGCACGCGGCGCTCATGGTCCGGGTTCTTATAGGAGTGGAGCAGGCTGATGACGATGCCCTCCACATCGGCGGCAATCAGCTCGCGCGCCGCCTCCCGCGCGCTTTCCTCGCGCAGCGGGATCACCACCGTGCCCGACATGTCGATACGCTCGATGACACCACGCGTCAGATTGCGCGGCACCAGCGGCGGGTCGAAGCGGTGGGTGTTGAGATGGATGCGATCTTCATAGGCATAACCGAGATAGGCCTGGATGGCCCGGCCCATACGGTGAAAGTCCTCCATGCCGCGATTGACGATGAGTCCGCAGCGCAGGCCCTTGCGCTGGACGACACGGTTCAGCATGGCGGTGCCGGAATAGACACCCGTCTGGAGCTGCTTCAGCGCCGCATCCAGCGACAGCCCCCAGGCACCGAGCCCATCTTCGCTGGACGCGATCAGGCCAAGGGCCTCGTTCTGCGGCGTGCTCTGCGCCTTGCCAACGACGAAGTCGCCTTCGGAATCGACGAAAAAGGTGTCCGTCATGGTGCCGCCGGCATCGATGCCGAGCACCTGCACACTTCGGCTGTTAGGTGCATGTATGTTCACGAGCGTCCTCCTCACTGCGCCGGCGTCTTGTGGGCCGGGTCGGTTCAGAGGAGAGCAGGCCGCGTGCCAGCGCAGATGCGAGAGATCAGGTCGTGAAAGATCAGGGGCTTGCCGCGTCTGCGTCCAGTTTCTTACGCGTCCGCAGGATGTCCGGCTTTCGGACATCGGACGGCACGGCGTCCGGCGGCCGGACGTTGGTCAGTGGCTTCCGCCGCTCGTGGCGCGATAGTCCGCCAGCCGCAGATAGAGCGTGGAGCGGGCGATGCCGAGCCGGCGCGCAGCTTCGGTAAGGTTGCCGCCACAGGCCTCCACCTGCGCGAGGATCGTAGCCCGCTCGGCCGCCCGCAGATCGGTCTGGGGCGAGAGCGCGGCGGCAGGCAAAGCCACCACCGCAATGGGCACGGACTGTGCCTCTTCAGGAGCCAGCGCCCCGAGTTCGAGAGGCAGATCCTCAAGCTGGATCACGTTCATATCGCTGAGCGCGATCATGGCATCGATCACATTGCGCAGTTCCCGGACATTTCCCGGCCACGCATACCGCCTCAGACGCTCCAGAACGCCGGGAGCGAAGATGGGCGCCGGACGCCCCTCACGGGCGGCAGCGGTTTCCGCGAAGCGCTGGGCCAGCAAAGCCACATCCTCCCCACGCTCGCGCAGCGGTGGAATGCGGATGCGTGCGGCGGCGATGCGGTAATAGAGATCGCGCCGGAAACGCCCTGCCTCCACCTCTGAGGAAAGGTCGCGGTTGGTCATGGAGAGGATGCGGATGTTCACCCGCCGCCCTACGTGGTCGCCCACCCGGTAGACAACGCCATCTTCAAGCACGCGCAGCAGATAGGATTGCAGGTCGAGCGGCATCTCACCGATCTCATCGAGGCAGAGCACGCCCCCATCCGCCTGCTCGATCCGGCCGCTGCGTCCGCTTTCGTCTGCCCCTGTGAACGCCCCCTTTGCGTAGCCGAACAGTTCGCTGGCGATGAGATCACGCGGCATGCCGCCGCAATTGAGCGGCACGAAGGGGCCGCTCGCCACCGGGCTGGCCGCCTTGATGGCGCGCGCAAACAACTCCTTGCCGACGCCGGTCTCACCCTCGATCAGGATCGGCAGGCTGTTCTGCGCCAGCCGGCGGGCGCGTTCGCGGACGTCCCGCATGGGCGTGCTGTCGCCCCGGATGTCCTCGAAGCGAATATCTGGTTCCCGGCTGATCGCCCCGGAGGTCGTCGGCTGCGGGCTCGGTTGGCGGCTGCGGCTGCGATGCATGACGATGAGACAGCCGATGGCCTCCCCATCGGAACGGACGACCTCCACGCTGGCATTGGGAAAGCGTTCCCGGCATGCCTCCTCCCAGTGCTCCTGCTGGGCGGCCCCGACGATGCGGCGCAGATCCCGCGCTCTCTGATCAGGTGGCGCATCTACGCGGCGACGGGCACTCTCGGCCGCATGCACGAGGACACCCCGCCGATCTACCACGAGGATTTCCTCGCTCAGCCAGATGGAGCGTTTGGACACGAAGTTGCGCAGCAGAAGCTCATGCTCGATCTTCGCCGCCCGATGCAGGCCCGCCTCGATCTCCTGGCCGATAGCGACCGCAAGGGCGAGGCTCTGCGGATTGAAATGGCGGGCGGGGCCGGAAATGTCGACCACCCCCAGAAGCGTGCTGTCCAGCGGATGACGGATGGGGGTAGCGGCGCAGGTCCAGCGCTGCACATCCTCGCAGAAATGCTCGGCGCCCCGGATCTGCGTGGGACGCCCTTCCACCAGTGCCGTACCGATGGCATTGGTGCCCACCGCGCCTTCATCCCAGAAGCCACCGGCCTCCAGATGATTGCGACGCCCGTGGTCCACCACGCGCGGATCCCCCGCGGTCTCGATGATGAAGCCGCTGGCATCGCTGAGGATCATCATGGATGAGGCCTCGGCCAGAAACAGCCCGGAGCGCTCCAGCGCCGGACGGGCGGCGGCCAGTAGCGCCACATTCACGGAGCGGCGACGAAAGATTTCGGGCTCCTCGGCCAGCGGCGCTTCTGTGAGCCCCACCCCAACGCCTCGCGCGCGGGATCGCTCCCAGGAGGCGGCAACGGGGCGGGATATCCCGTCCGGTCCCGTGCCGTCCGCAAGGAACTGTTCCCACGCCGCACGGATTGCGTGTTGCTCCATGCCGCTTTCCTCCCTGCACCGGGAGGAGCTTTCGCCCTGATATCTTCTCCGTTGGCGTGCGGAGAATATGGCGGCCACGAAAAACAAGGCTCACGGCCCTTGCCGTGGCAATGGACCGGCCCGACGGCCGCCCGGCCGCAATAGCTCCACCCTACAATGCTTTTATCACGCGCTTTTGGTGCGCGTTTCCACCGAAGGTAAGGCCTTCCACCGCCTGGAGGCAATGCATGAGTCTGCACCTCCACCTCACGGCGTATCGCCGCAGCGCCTTGTATAACCAGAGATTATAATGCAACTCATATCATTATGGTAATGCACGCCAAAAGATGGCTAGCATGGGGGATCGTCAGGCCCGAACCCTCCGTACTGTCAGTGCTGCTGCCCTGCCCACTCCCGTCTTCCGGCTCCGCCTGCCCGCTCAACGCGGGTGCGGAACGCCACGCGGATGAGGGGAATGGTAGCGGCTTCCCTGCGCTGTTCGGGCTCAGCATGCTCCTGCGGTTCCTGTGCACACTCCCGTCGCGCGCCGTTTCCTGTGGCGCGGCCCTGTCCGAGGCTTAAGTCCATGTCAGATTTCGCGTTCGATACGGTCATCCACGGCGGCACCGTCGTCACCGCCACAGACACCTACCGCGCCGACATCGGCATTCGCGACGGGCGGATCGCTGCCGTGGCAGAAACGCTCTCCGGCGGCACCAAGCGCATCGACGCCACCGGCCGTCTGGTGATGCCCGGCGGCATCGAGGGCCATGCCCACATCGCCCAGGAAAGCTCCACCAAGATCATGACCGCCGATGACTATTACACCGGCTCTGTCTCGGCGGCCTTCGGCGGCAACTCCTCCTTCATCCCCTTCGCCGCCCAGCATCGCGGCCAGTCGCTGGATGACGTGATCGCCTCTTATGACGGCCGGGCGGCGCCCAATTCCGTCATCGACTATTCCTACCACCTCATCGTGTCCGACCCCTCGCCCGAGGTGCTGGCGGAGCAGCTGCCGCGAGCGTTCGCGCGCGGCATCACCTCGTTCAAGGTCTTCATGACCTACGACCTGCTCAATCTGGGCGATGGCGGCATGCTGGACGTGCTCACCGTCGCCAAGACCCATGGCGCGCTCACCATGGTCCATGCCGAGAACAACGACATGGTCAAATGGATGAACAAGCGCCTCGCCGCCAAGGGCCTGACCGCGCCGAAGTATCACGCCATCTCCCGGCCGGAGCTCGCCGAGGAGGAGGCCATCAACCGCGCGGTCACGCTGGCCAAGCTGGTGGATGCGCCGTTGTTCGTGGTGCACGTCTCCACCGAGGCGGGCGCCGCCATCATCCGCCGCGAGACCAATGCGGGCGTGAAGCTGTTCGCGGAGACCTGCCCGCAATATCTGGCCCTGACCCGCGATGACCTCGACCGCCCCGGCATGGAAGGCGCGAAGTATATGTGCTCCCCGCCGCTGCGAGATGCGCGGACACAGGAGGTGCTGTGGCAGCATATCCAATCCGGCACCTTCGCCAGCGTCTCGTCCGACCACGCCCCCTATCGCTATGACGAAAGCGGAAAATTCTTCAACGGCAAGGACGTGGCCTATCCGAAGATCTCCAACGGCATGCCCGGCATCGCCATGCGCCTGCCCTGGCTGTTCTCGGAAGGCGTGGTGAAGGGCCGGATCACCGCCAACCAGTTCGTGGCGCTCACCTCCACCAATTGCGCCAAGGTGTTCGGCATGAGCCGCAAGGGCGCCATCGCCCCCGGCTTCGATGCCGACATCGCCATCTGGGACCCGGCCGAAACCCGCGTGGTGACGCTGGAGGACCAGCACGACGCCATGGACTACACGCCGTTCGAGGGCCTCACCGTCACCGGCTGGCCGCGCACCGTGCTGAACCGGGGCGATGTGGTGATCGAAGAGCGCGAACTGGTGGCCGAGCGTGGTCGCGGCCGGTTCGTGGCCCGCGATACGGTGAACCTCACCGGCCGCCCCGGCTACCGTGCGCCGGAGCTGGACCCTGCCCGTAATTTCGGTGCGGACATCGCCCCCTGAGCCCGGCGGAAGGAAGCAAGACCATGAACACGCCCGGCCCGATCCTTGTCATCAACCCCAACAGTGACACGCTGGTCACGGACGCGCTGTCGCGGGCGGTGGAGCCGTTCCGCCTCGGCGGCGGTCCCGCCATCGAATGCGCCACCATCGCCGAGAGCCCTCTCGGCATCATCACCCAGCGGGATGTGGCTGAATCCGGCCTGCGCACGGCGGATCTCGCTGCCGCACGCCCGGACGCGTCCGCCATCATCATCGCCTGCTACTCCCAGCCTGGCCTCGACCTGCTGCGCGCGGAGACCAAGCGACCTGTCATTGGTATGCAGGATGCGGGCGTGCTGGCGGCCTTGGGCTTGGCGGACCGCTTCGGCGTCATCGCGGTGGCCGAAGGCTCGATCCCCCGCCACCTCAACAATCTCGCCCGCATGGGTGTGATGAGCCGACTTGCCGGCGAGGTGGCCCCCTCTCGCCCCATCACAGTGGCCGAGAGCGGCGACCCGAAGGCCAGCTTCGACCTGCTGCTTGAGGCGGGCAACCGCCTGAAGGAGAAGGGCGCGGGCGCCATCGTGCTCGGCTGTGCCGGGATGTCGCCGCAGCGAGGCATTCTGGAGGATGCCCTGGGCATTCCCGTGGTGGATGCGGTGCAGGCTGCCGTCACACAGGCCCTCGGCCGGGTGCTCGTGGGCGCCTGATGCGCGAGGGAGATGAACCTCAGGTTTCGCTGTCGCTGCTGGAGATCTTCGGCGCGATGATGCGCTGCCAGACCACCGTCGAGGCGGCCGAGCAGTTGGGCATCTCGCAACCTGCCGTCTCCAATGGCTTGCGCCAGCTGGAGCGGGAGTTGGGCATCACGCTGTTCGAGCGCGCCCATCGCCGCCTCGAACCGACGGCGGAAGCGCTCTCCCTCCATGAGGAAATCCGGCCGCTGTTCGGCGTGCTGCGGAGCTTCTCCCTGCGTGCCCGCGACATACGGCAGGGCAAGTCCGGCCGCATCCGCATCGTGGCGACGCCGCCCATCGGTCACACCGTGGCGCCCCGCGCCCTGCGAGCGCTGGTGGAGGCACGTCCCGAAGTCTCCGTCTCCTACGACGTGCGCCGCCTCGCGGACATCCTCGCGGCGGTGAAGGAGGGCTCGGCGGACGTGGGCATCGCGCTCGCCCTCGACCATCATCTGGATGTCAATGTGGAGGTGCTCCACCGCACCCACATGGTGGCGCTCGTGCCCACGGACTCTCCGCTGGCCGACTGCACCGAGGTCACGGCCGGCGATGTGGCGCAGCATCGTTTCGTTGGCATCGAGGCCGCCTCTCGCATTGGTCAGATCGTCCGCCAGGCCTTTGATCGCGACCACGCCGCCTATGACCCGCGGGTGGAGGTGCGCTATTGCTCCACCGCCGCCGTGCTGGCACAGGCCGGGCTCGGCGTCGCCGTGGTTGATCCCTACACGGCGGAGGAGCACAGCTCTCCCAATCTCGTGCAGCGCCCGTTCAACCCGCCGTGCGAGATTTCGGTGGTCCTGCTGCTGCGCAAGGGCGTTCCCCGTTCGCGGCTGGTGCACAGCTTCATAGAGGAGCTCCGGCGTCAGTTCCGCGCGCCTTCGCCCGGTTGACCCATTCCTCCATTTCCTTCATCCCCGGCGGGGAACGGATCGTTCCGGCAGCACCCGCCGCGCCTACCCCTGGAGCCCATCAATGGACCGCATCGCCTATGTCAACGGGGACTTCGTGCCCCTGTCCGAAGCCCGCATCTCGCCTCTGGATCGCGGCTTCCTGTTCGCCGATGGCATCTATGAGGTCTCGGCGGTGCTCGACGGCAAGCTGGTGGACAACGACAGCCATCTCGCCCGCCTCAAGCGCTCCGTGGGCGAGATCGCCCTCGACCTGCCGGTGACGCTGGAAGAGCTGGTGGAGCTGGAGCGCGAGCTTGTCCGCCGCAACAACCTCACCGAGGGCGTCGTCTACATGCAGGTGACGCGCGGCGTGGCCGATCGCGACTTCACCTTCCCCAAGGATGCGAAGCCCACCCTGTTCATGTTCACGCAGGAGAAGAACATTCTCGGCTCGAAGGCGGCCGAGACGGGCGTCCGCGTAAAGTCGGTGCCGGATCTGCGCTGGGCCCGCCGCGACATCAAGAGCGTCGCCCTTCTGGCGCAGGTGCTCGCCAAGCAGGCAGCGGCGGAAGCCGGCTGCGCTGAAGCCTGGATGATCCAGGACGGCTTCATCACCGAGGGCGGCTCCTCCTCGGCCTTCATCATCACCGCCGGTGACGTGGTCGTCACCCGCCCGAACTCCACCGCCGTCCTGCCCGGTTGCACCCGCCGCGCGCTGCTGGCACTGGCGGCGGAAGGCGCCATCACCGTGGAAGAGCGCCTGTTCACGCTGGATGAGGCGCTGGCCGCCAAGGAAGCCTTCCTTGCCTCCGCCTCCAGCTTCGTTCAGCCCGTGGTTGCCATCGACGACAAGCCGATCGGCGACGGCACGCCCGGCCCGCTCTCCCGCCGCCTGCGCGAGCTCTATATCGCGTTCGCGCGCGAGACCGCCGTCTGAGGTGAGACGCCAGCCCTTCCCCCGCGCCACGGGGAAGGGCATTGGCACCCGGATAGCCGCCGATGCAGCGATACATCCTGCATCAATCTCAGGCGACCGGCTGCTCAATATGCAATCAAAACCCACGAAACGCCTCTCCTGACCCTGATTAGTGCTCAATAACGCGCCCCTATCTATAACAATAACAGGGCGAATAATTATATTAATGAGCCGTCATTGACCCTGTACCTCCCCTGCCCGAGGCTGCCTCCAGAAAGTCGCGCCGCACATTGGCCGACATAGTCTCGGAGATACGCTCGTGCGCGTGGTTGTGGTCGGTGGAACTGGCTTCGTGGGCCTGAACATAGCCACCGCGTTTCACGCCGCCGGCCACGAGGTCTGCCTTTTCGATCGCTCCGCCCCACCCGCCGGCTTCGACCTGCCTGTTACATTCATTGCCGGCGATGTACGTGATTTGGACGCGGTTGGACGCGCTTTTGTCCCTGGTACAGACCTCGTAATCCTCGGCGCGGCCATCACCGCCGGCCCGGCCCGCGAGGCCAGTGACCCAGGTACCATTCTCGCTGTTAATCTCGGCGCACTGCCCGGCCTGATGAGGGCGGCCTGCGCCTCTGGCGCGCGGCGCATCATCAACCTGTCCTCCACCGCCGCTTACGGCGGCGCCACAGCCGATCTGCTGGACGAAGCCGTCGCCTGCGATCCCAAGGGCCTCTACAGCATCACCAAGTTCGCCTCCGAGCGCATCGCCGCGCGGCTGGGCGAGCTGTGGGGGCTGGAAGTGGCCAGCGTGCGCCTCAGCGCGGTCTTCGGGCCGTGGGAGCGCGCGACCGGCGTGCGCGACACCCTGAGCCCGCAAGCCCAGATCGTGGCGGCGGCACTGACCGGGACGCCCGCCCTCCTGCCCCGCCCGGGCCTGCGCGACTGGATTTATGCCCCGGACGTGGCCGAGGCCGTGCTGGCGCTGGCTACGGCGCCGCGCTGGAACGAGCCGGTCTACAACGTCTCCACCGGCGCGCGCTGGAGCGCCCTCGACTGGGGTCTCGCTCTCTCTACGCACCTGACCGGCCTTACGTGCCGGCTGGCCGGCGCGAACGAGACCGCCACCATCGATCTGCACGCGCCCGCCGACCGCCCCTCGCTTGCCGTCGCGCGACTTGCGGCAGACGCCGGCTGGACGGCCCGGTTCGGCTGCGCCGACAGCGCCGCGCATCTTGCGCAATGGATCAGGAACAACCGGGAGACAGCCGCATGAAACTCGAGAGCCGCATCGCCGTCATCACCGGCGCGGGTTCGGGCATCGGCCGCGCCACCGCCCTCCTGTTCGCGCAGGAAGGGGCCTCCGTGGCATTGGTGGATCGCGATGCCGCCGCCCTTGCCGCCACCAACGAAGCCGTCACTGCTGCCGGCGGCCACGCCCTCTCCCTACCCGGCGATGTCGGAGACCTCGCCAGCGTCGAGGCTTCTGCCGCCACTGTCGTGGAAACCTTCGGCGGCATCGACATGCTGGTGGCAGCCGCAGGCATGTCCGTCGGCGGCACGGTGCTCACCACCAAGCCGGAAGACTGGGATGCCGTGTTTCGCGCCAATGTGGGCGGCACCTGGCTGTGGGCGCGCGCGGCCATTCCGGCCATGCGCACGCGGGGCGGCGGCGCCATCGTCACCTTCTCGTCCCAGCTGGCGCTGGCGGGCGGGCGCGGCAACAGCGCCTATGTGGCCGCCAAGGGCGCCATCCTCAGCCTGACCCGCACCATGGCCCTCGATTTTGCCGCGGACAACATCCGCGTCAACGCCATCGCGCCCGGCGCGGTGGAGACACCCATGCTCGCCCGCGGCTTCGGCCGGCAGGTGGACCCAGACGCCGCGCGCGAGGCTTCCCGCCAACGCCACGCGCTGCGCCGGTTCGGGACCGCGGACGAGATCGCACAGGCAGCGCTCTATCTCGCGAGCGATGCCTCTTCCTTCATCACGGGTACGACCCTCGCGGTCGACGGCGGATGGCTTGCTTCATGACGACGACACTTGGCACCACAGACGGCCTGCTGGCTCTGGAACAGCAGGTTCGGGACGATCTGGCGCGGATCGCCCACCCCAAGGCCCCCTGGGTCAAGCCGCGCACGGCGCCCGATGGCAGCCATGCCTATGACGTGGTGATCGTCGGCGGCGGACAGGGCGGCCTCGCCACCGCCTTCACCCTGCAGCGGTCCAAGGTGGAGAACATCCTCGTTCTGGATCAGGCCCCGCGCGATCTTGAGGGCCCCTGGCGTACCTATTCGCGCATGCTGACCCTGCGCAGCCCCAAGGACTTCACCGGCCCGGACATGGACATCCCGAGCCTGACCTATCAGGCTTGGCACGAGGCCCTGTATGGCAAGGAAGCCTGGACTGAGCTGAAGCTCATCCCCAAGGATCTGTGGGCCGACTACCTGCTGTGGTATCGCGACGTGCTGGACCTGCCGGTGCGCAATCTCTGCCAGGTCACGGACATCGCCCCGGCCGACGGCCTGCTTGCCCTCACCGTGAGCACGCCCGATGGCGAAGAGACGGTCTATGCCCGCAAGGTGGTGCTCGCCACGGGACAGGAAGGCATGGGCAACTGGACCATGCCCGCCGAGCTCGAGCGCCTGCCCGAACACCTGCGCGCCCGTTCCTCGGACATGATCGATTTCGAGGCCCTGAAGGGCAAGAAGGTGATCGTGATCGGTGCCGGCGCCTCGGCCTTCGACAATGCCGCGACCGCACTCGAAGCCGGCGTCGGCGAGGTGGAACAGCTCTGCCGCCGCTTCGAGCCGCAATTGGTGCAGCCCTATCTGTGGTTCACCTTTCGCGGCTTCATGCGCCACCTCTCCGAGCTGACCGACGAATGGCGCTGGCGCTTCATGAGCACCGCCCTGCGCCTGCGCGAAGCCTTCCCGCAGGCCACCTATGACCGCTGCGCCCGCCACGACAATTTCCACCTGACCACGGGCGCCGGGCTCATCGACGCCTGCGAGCAGGACGGCCGCGCGGTGGTGAAGACCGAGGCCGGCACCTTCACGGCGGACTATGTGATCGCCTGCACCGGCATCGGCATGGACTTCACCCTGCGGCCGGAGCTGAAGAGCTTTGCCCATAACATCGCCACATGGGGCGATCGCTACACGCCGCCGGAAAACGAGAAGGAAGCCCGCCTCTCAAAGTTCCCGTATCTCGCGGAGGATTATGGCTTCGAGGAGAAGGCGCCCGGCCAGACCCCATGGGTCAGCGACATCCACCTCTTCTCCATTGCCTCCACCATGAGCTTTGGTGCCTCCGGATCGTCCATCAATGCCATGACGACCGCCATTCCGAAGCTGGTGCACGGCCTCACCCGAGACCTGTTCCGCACCGACCTCGACCAGTTCTGGGCCGACTTCCAGGCCTATGACGTCCGTCAGGCCGAGGTGCGCAAGCCCTAGAGCTTGTCCGGCTTTGACTGCTCTGCAATCCAGGCCGAAAGACATTCTCGATCAAAGGGTTGGAGTGCTTTCGCGTTTCCATGAAATGCCAAAGCACTCCGGGCCTGAACGCCAACGGCATACCAATTGCATACATCGGCGGCAGCGTCCCCCAGCGCACGCACCGCCCGTGTTCCCCTTCCTCAGGAGAGCTTGCCGATGATTGACGTGTTCCTGAAACCCTCCCGCCGCCAGTGGATGATGGGCGCGGCGGCTCTGCTGACCGTCAGCATCGCCGCGCCCGCCGCACAGGCGCAGACCCGCGCCGAGACCCTGCGCTACGTCACCGGCGCGACGGTGAATACGCTGGATCCGACCATGCCCGGCTCCACCCGCGAGGCCTTCGCGGTGAGTCTCAGCACCTACGACCGTCTTGTCTCGTTCGGCCGCAAGCAGCTGAACGGCAAGTGGGTGTTCGATCTCGACACCGTGCGCGGCGAGCTGGCCGAAAGCTTCGACGTGAGCCCGGACGGGCTGAAGATCACCTTCCACCTGCGCAAGGACGCCAAGTTCCAGGACGGCACCCCCGTCACCGCCGAGGACGTGAAGTGGTCGCTCGACCGCGCCGTGACCGCCAACTCGCTGGCCAAGGCGCAGTTGCTGACCGGTTCGCTCACCAGCACCGACCAGTTCAAGGTGATTGATCCCTACACGGTCGAAGTAACGCTGCCGAAGCCGGACAAGCTGGCACTGCCGAACCTTGCCACCGTCTATCCGGTGATCTTCAACTCCAAGGTCGCCAAGGCCCATGCCACTGCGGAAGACCCGTGGGCGCAGACCTGGCTGAAGGACAATACCGCCGGCTCGGGTGCCTTCCTCATCGAGACCTACAAGCCCGGTGAGCAGGTGATCCTCAAGCGCAATGACGCGTGGACCCGGAGCGCCAGCAACGGCCAGGCTGCCTTCAAGCGCCTGATCGTGCAGACGGTGCCGGAAGCCGCCACCCGCGCCAATCTGGTGGAGCGTGGCGATGCCGATATCGTCATCGACCTCCAGCCCACCGATGCGGCGGCGCTGGAGCAGAAGGGCAAGCTGAAGGTCATCTCGACCCCGCAGTACAATGCGATCAACTTCATCTCGTTCAACAACAAGATCCCGCCGTTCGACAACCCGAACGTGCGCAAGGCCATCGCCTATGCCCTCCCCTATGAGGACATGTTCAAGGCGGCCCTGTTCGGCCGCGGCTATCCGCTCTATGGCGCCACCTGGGCGGACGGCAAGGCACCTTCCGGCGGCTTCCCCATCCCGCAGCCGGTGAACACCGATCTTGCCAAGGCGAAGGAGTATCTGAAGGCCGCCGGCATGCCGGATGGTTTCTCCACCACCTTCTCCTTCAATGTCGGTCAGGCCAATGTGGTGGAGCCCATGGCGGCGCTACTGAAGGAGTCTCTGGCCAAGGTCGGCATCAAGGTCGACATCCAGAAGCTGCCCGACGCGCAGATGTCCACGCTCATCAACGAGAAGAAGGTCCCCTTCTTCACCGAGGGCATCGTGGCCTGGCTGCCGTCCATGGATTATTTCTACCGGAACTTCTACATCGGCAATATCCGCTGGAACTACTCCTCGCTCGATAATCCGCAGATCACCGAGATCGCTCAGGCCGCGCGCTTCGAGCAGGACAAGGCAAAGTATGAGGCCATGGGCCGCGAGCTCAACACCCTCCACTTCGAGATCATGCCCCAGATCCCGGTCTGGCAGGCCTCGCAGGACGCGGTGATGGCGCCCTCCATCGAAGGCTACACCTACCAGTTCCACCGTCAGGTGGATTACCGGGATCTGAGCCGCAAATGAGTCAGTTCGCCTCTACGGCGAGGCGGGCGGGGCGACGCTTTGTGTCGTCCCTCCCGGCCCTTCTGGGCGTGCTCGTCTTCACCTTTCTCTTGATGCGCGTGCTGCCCGGCGACCCGGCCGTGTTCTTCGCCTCCGGCCCCACCGCCGGCAAGGAGGAGATCGAGACCATCCGCAAGCAGATGGGCCTCGACAAGCCGATGCCGGAACAGCTCGCGCGCTACATGCTGGATGTGGCGCAGGGCAATCTCGGCAACTCGCTCACCACCGGCCAGCCGGTGTCGAAGGATCTGCGGGAGCGCCTGCCGGCCTCGCTGGAACTCACCTTCGCCGCACTGCTGATCGCCCTTCTCTCCGCCGTGCCGCTGGGCATCGCGGCGGCGCTGAAGCCCAACTCGCTGGTGGACCATGGCGTGCGCCTTCTGTGCGCGCTCGGCGTGTGCGTGCCCACCTTCGTGTCGGGCCTGCTGCTGATCTATGTGTTCTATTACCTGCTCGGCTATGCGCCCGATCCCACCGGCCGCATCGACATCTTCACCAGCCAGCCGCCGCGCATGACCGGCTTCCTGCTCATCGACTTCCTGCTCGCCGGCGATCTGTCGGGCTGGTGGGCGGCGGCGAGCCAGCTTGTGCTGCCCGCCTTCACCATGGCGCTGTTCGTGGTGGCACCACTGGCGCGCATCACCCGCGCGGCCATGCTGTCCTCGCTCGGCAGTGATTTCGTGCGCACCGCGCGCTCCATCGGCCTGCCGCGCTGGCGCATCGTCGTGGTCTATGCGCTGCGCAACGCCATCCTGCCGGTGCTCACCATCACCGGCATCGTCTTCTCCACCATGCTCGGCGCCAACGTGCTGGTGGAAAAGGTGTTCTCCTGGCCGGGCGTCGCCTCCTACGCGCTCGATGCGCTGCTCGCCTCGGACTATGCGCCGGTGCAGGGCTTCGTGCTGCTGATGGCCTTCATCTTCGTGATCGTGAACCTCGTGATCGACGTCCTTTACGGCATCGCCGACCCCCGGATTTCCATCGAATGAGCAGCGCCACCCTCAAGCATGCCGCCTTCGTGCTGCGCGGCAATCCGCTCACCGCCATCGCCGCCTTCGCGACGGCCCTGCTCGTCGTCCTCGCCATCATCGGCCCGGCGATCGTGCCCTATGATCCCACAGCCTCGGACGTCGCCCATGCGCTGGAGGCGCCGACCGCAGCCCACTGGTTCGGCACCGACCAGCTCGGCCGCGACGTGTTCAGCCGCGTCATCGTCGCCGCGCGACTGGACCTTGCCATCGCCGCCTCGGCGGTGGTGCTCAGCTTCGCGCTGGGGGCGGTCATCGGCAGCATCTGCGGCTATACGGGCGGCCGGGTGGATCGGGCCGTGGGCCGCTTCGTGGATGTGCTGATGGCCTTCCCGCTGTTCGTGCTGGCCATGGCCATGGTGGCGGCGCTGGGCAACCGGGTCGAGAACATCGTCATTGCCACCGCGCTCATCAACCTGCCCTTCTACATCCGCTTCGCCCGCGCCGAGGTGAACGTGCGCCGCAATGCCGGCTGGGTGGAAGCCGCGCGCGCCTGCGGCGACAGCCACCTCTCGGTGGTGCTGCGCTTCCTGCTGCCCAACATCCTGCCCGCCATGGCGGTGCAGATCTCGCTCAATCTGGGCTGGGCGATCCTGAACGCCGCCGGCCTCTCCTTCATCGGCCTCGGCGTGAAGCCGCCGACGCCGGAATGGGGGATCATGGTGGCGGAAGGCGCCCGCTTCATCTCCACCGGCAAATGGTGGCTCGTGGCCTTCCCCGGCCTCGCGCTGATGTTTTGCGTGCTGTGCTTCAACCTGCTGGGTGACGGCCTGCGCGATATTCTGGACCCGAGGATGCGCACATGACCGAACCTCTGCTGCGCATCGAAGATCTGGCCGTCACCTTCTCCACCCGGCGCGGCCCGGTGGAAGCGGTGAAGGGCATCGACCTCGACCTGCCCGCCGGCCGCATGCTCGGCATCGTGGGGGAATCCGGCTCCGGCAAGTCGGTGACAGCCTTTGCGGTCACGCGCCTGCTGGACGCGGCCGGCCGCATCTCGCGGGGCCGCGTGCTGTTCCGGGGCGAGGATATCAGCCGCGCCTCCTCCAAGACGCTGCGCGCCATCCATGGCGCCGCCATCTCCATGATCTTCCAGAACCCGCGGGCGGCGCTGAATCCCATCCGCACCGTGGGCCTGCAACTGGCCGATGCGCTGCGCGCCCACCGCCCGCTCTCCGACAAGGCGGCCCGCGAAAAGGCGCTGGAGCTCCTGAAGACGGTGCTGATCCGTGAGCCGGAGAAGCGGCTCGACGCCTATCCGCATGAGCTGTCCGGCGGCATGTGCCAGCGGGTGATGATCGCCATGGCGATCGCCTGCGAACCGGCGCTACTGATCGCCGACGAGCCCACCACCGGCCTCGACGTGACCACGCAGAAGACGGTAATGGACCTCATCGCCCGCATCACCGCCGAGCGGCAGATGGCGGTGATCCTGATCACCCACGACCTTGGCCTCGCCGCCCAGTATTGCCAGGACGTGGTGGTGATGGAGCAGGGCCGCATCGTGGAGCGGGCCGCGCCCGAGGCCCTGTTCCGCAGGCCGCAGCATCCCTACACCAGGCGCCTCGTGGCCGCCTCCCCCACCCCCACCTCGAAGGTGGAGGATCTGGTGGCGGACCCGGAATATCACGTCCCCCTGCCACCGGAGCCGCTGCGCGAAAAGCCCGCCGCCGGCACGCCGCCGCTACTGGAGGTGGTGAACCTCGTCAAGCGCTACAACCACGGCATCACTGCCGTGGGCGGGGTGTCGTTCAGCATCGGTGCGGGCGAGAGCGTCGGCCTCGTGGGCGAGAGCGGCTCGGGCAAGAGCACCATCTCGCGCATGATATGCCGCCTCATCGACCAGACCGAGGGCGAGATCAATTTCGAGGGCCAGTCCATCAGCGGCATTCCGGCTGATGGCTTCCACCGCTCGCCCTATCGCCGGCAGATCCAGATCGTGTTCCAGGATCCGCACGACAGCCTCAATCCGCGTTTCTCCGCCTTCGATGCCATCGCCCATCCGCTGAAGCGGCTGGATCGGCTGTCGAACACGGCGCTCAAGGAGCGGGTGCTGGACTGCGCCGCCAAGGTTGGCCTGCCGGCCAATCTGCTGGACCGCTTCCCGCACCAGCTCTCCGGCGGCCAGAAGGCGCGCGTGGGCATCGCCCGTGCCATCTCCGTGCGCCCGCGTCTGCTGGTGCTGGACGAGCCCACCGCCGCCCTCGACGTCTCCGTGCAGGCGGTGACGCTGCAACTGCTGGAGCGGCTGCGGCGGGAGGACAATCTCTCTTTCCTGTTCGTCAGCCACGATCTCAACGTGGTGCGCATGATGTGCGAGCGCACCATCGTGCTGCAGAACGGTTGTGTTGTTGAGCAGGGCGAGAGCCGTCGCCTGTTCGACGCGCCGGAAAGCGAGTACACCCGAACCCTGCTCGCCGCCGTGCCGCATTTCGAAGGCGCGGCCTGAGCGCCAGCAAGAACGGGACAAACGTCATGCGTGAATGGGATATGGACGCGTCTGTGGCTGCCCTCGTGGAGGCGCACCGTACCGGCGTGCTGATCGAGGCGCTGCCGCGCACGCCCTCCGGTCCGGACGAGGCGCATGCCATTCAGGATGAAGTCATCGCCCGTCTCGGCGTGGAGGTCGGTGGCTTCAAGGCTTCGATCCCGAAGGACGCGCCTCCCAAGCGCGCCCTCATTCAGGCACCGATGATCCGCCAGAGCCCGGCGCACATGACGCCCGAAGAGGCGCCGCATCGGGGCGTGGAAGCGGAGATCGTGTTCCGCTTCACCCGCGACTTCCCGCCCCGGCCGGAGCCTTACGCTCGCGAGGAGATCGCGGCCGGCGTCTCGGCCCTGCCAGGCATCGAAGTGGTGTCCAGCCGCTTCCGCGAGCCGCTCGCCCGCCCGCCGCTGGAGCAGATGGCGGACGCCATCATCAATGGCGGGCTGGTGCTGGGGCCGGAGACGGCGGACTGGTCCGGGCTCGATCTGGCCCGCCTGCATGTGCGGCTCGAAGTGAATGGCGAAACGCTGGTGGATCGACAGGGCGGCCATCCCACCAACGATCCGCTGGGCATTGCAGTGGCGCTGGTGGAGATGATGCGCACCGGCGCAGGTGTCCGCACCGGGCAGGTGGTGGCCACTGGCAGTTGGTCCGGCATGCCATTCCTGAAGCCCGGCGACCACTGCGTGGCAACCTTCGAAGGCCTCGGCACGGCGGAAGTCACCTTTTCGGCTTAGAGCCATTCCCGCATGAACGCGAGCGCTTCTGCGAAAATAAACACGATAAAACAATAAGTTATAGCGCTTCAGAGTTTCCACGAAACTCTGAAGCGCTATAGTCAACGAAGGTCAGCGCGGGCAGTCCCACGATCAGGGAACTGCCCGCCCCCACATCACCACTTATAATTGAGCGTGGCGAGGACGACCCGGCGCGTGCCATAGGTGCACATGGTGTCGCCATCGCACTGGCTCACATATTCGGTGTCGAAGATGTTCGTCGCGGTCACTGCGAACGAAGCCCCCACCAATTGCGGCGCCAGCTTGCCGAGATCGTACTTCACGCGGGCATCGAACAGCGTGACGGCCGGCACCTCCAGCGTGTTGGTGCTGTCCGTTGTAGAGCCCACGTAGCGCACGCCGGCACCCAGCGTAAGACCCGCCAGCGCGCCGTTGGTGAAGCCGTAATCGCCCCAGAACGCACCCTGATGATTGGGGGTGGAGAACAGCTCCAGCCCCACCTCCGCCGGATTGGCGCTCTGGGTGATCTTGGGATCAAGATAGGCGTAGGAGGCGATGATGTTGAAGTTGGGCGTGATCTCGGCCTTGGCCTCGAACTCGATGCCCTTCACGTTCACTTCCCCGATCTGCCGCTGCATGAACAGTTCGTCGGTCGTGACCATATTGGTCTGCGTCAGGTCGAAGGCGGCAATCGTGAACAGCGCCTTCATGCCCGGCGGCTGATACTTCACGCCCACTTCGAACTGCTTGCCCTTGCTGGGCTTGAACGCGCTGTCCGTGACCGCATCCACGCCCGCTTCGGGCTGGAACGAGGTGGCGTAGCTCACATAAGGCGCGAACCCGCTCTCGAACAGATAGGTCAGGCCGGCCCGGCCGGTGAAGGCGCCGTCGCTCTGATGCGAGGTGCTGGCAGAGGCGAAGGTCGTCTCGTTATTGTTCAGGTCGCTGGTCGCCCGGTCGTAGCGGCCCCCCAGCGTCGCCACCCAGCGGTCGAACTTGATACGGTCCTGCACATAGACGCCCACCTGCTCAAGGGTGGAATTGTAGCTGGTGAGCGACATGTCGTCGGTCGTGACCGGCCCGGTATTGTAAACCGGCAGGAACACATTGAGAGACGGTGCAGAACCCGCCGTGAAGAGATAGTTCGAACGCTCGTGCCAGTAGTCGAGACCAATCACCGCGTCGTGCGTCACCGGCCCGGTGGCGAAGTCGATCTTGAGCTGGTTGTCGACCGCAAAGGTCTCCACGTCATTGTCCACGCGGATGCCCAGCCGGTCGATGGTGCCGTCATCATTCAGATAGGCGCGCCCCGTCACCGCGCCGCGGGTGAAGAAGTCGTTGCTGTTGAAGCGCAGGTTCTGCTTGAAGGCGAAATGCTCGTTGAAGCGGTGCTGGAACTCATAGCCGATGGAGGCCTGGGTCCGCTTCAACTGGTCGAAATCGGGCTCGCCGAGATAGGTATCGGTGCCGATCTTCAGCCCGTTGAAACTGTAGAGCGAGCCGATGGCCGGCATGTAGTTGAAGAAGGGCCAATTGCCGTTGTCGCGCTGGTACATGGCGAGGATCGTCAGCGATGTGTCGGCATTCGGCTTCCACGTCACGGCAGGCGCGACATAGACACGATCATTCTCGGCATAATCCAGCTGCGAACCCGTGTTCAACGCCAGACCCGTGAAGCGATAAAGCAGTTGATCACTGCCGTTCACCGGGCCACCGAAATCGAATGCGCCCTGGATGCGGTCGAAACTGCCGCCCTGAACCTGAACCTCATGCAGAGGCGTGGCCGTGGGGCGCTTGCTCACCATGTTGATGATGCCGCCGGGACCGGACTGGCCATAGAGACCGGAAGCCGGCCCCTGCAGCACTTCCAGTCGCTCCAGCCCCCATGTGTCCATGACGCCGCTGGCCGTGCCGTCCACATTGCCGGTGGGCAGCCGGAGACCGTCGAGATAGAGATCGGCCCGGAAGCCGCGCACCTGCGTGAACACGTCAAACGGCGAGGCCGCGCCATACCCCTCCGAGCGGACGCCGGGCGTGTAGCGCAAGGCCTCGCTCACGCTCTGCGCGCCCTGGGCCTGCATCTGGTCGGCGGTCACGACGTTGATGGTCTGCGGGATCTCGATGATGGGGGCGTCGGTCTTCGAGCCGGTGCCGGTGCGGGTCGCCACGAAGCCGTCCACCGGCCCCCAGGCGGTTTCGCCCTGCACATCCACCGTATCGAGCAGAATGCCGCCCGCGGCACCATCCCCGCCGCCGGAGCGGGCAGCCTGAATGGTGACGGTGGTGGGCCCGTTCACGGTGTAGGAGAGGCCGGTCCCGGCAAGGATCGCACGCAGCGCCTGCGCCGGCGTGAGCGTGCCCGAGACGGCGCTGGAGCGGATGCCGTCCGTAATGCGCGTGGAATAGCCCACCTGCCATCCGGTCGCGCGGATGAAGGCATCCAGAGCCGCCGGCAAAGGCTGCGCGGGAATGGCGAAACGGACTGCCGGAGCCGACTGGCTCCCCTGAGCCATGGCCGATCCAACAAAGCCGCCGGCCGGCAGCAGGACGACGCCCCAGCACAGCATCGTGCTGGTCAGCAGCCAACGTGCCGAGCGCAAACCGGATGTGTTCCGAATGCCAGAGCCCTTACGCGCGCTCGTCCCGCCCATAATCACCATTTCAACGCCCCACAGTCCCAAATCCGCGAACGCGTGCAACACGCATCCGCTGCCTGTTTCTGATGACTGAGGCCGTGGACCGATCTCACAAAAAAAGTTTCAGCTGCTCAGCGCAGGATCACGATGCCGCCCGGCAGCACCGTCACGGAGGCGCCGGCCGCCTGCGCCAGCGACTCGATGACCAGCAGCGGCTGATCGAGCCTGTAATTGCCGCTCACCGAGACCTGCTCGATACCATCGCGCATCACGAAGACGCGGCCGGCATAGTGGCGCCGCAGATCATCGAGCACACGCCCAAGAGGCTGGTCGGAGAAGCTGATACGGCCACCCAGCCACGCCAGCGAGCGTTCCGGATCGACGCGTGTGACTGCCGTCACGCCCGATGCGGTGATGCTGACCGCCTCCCCCGGAGCGAGAAGCGCATGCTCGGAGGGGTCGGCAAGGCGCGCCACATCCACCACGCCACGGCTCAGCACCACATTGTCATTGTCCGCCGCCAGCTTCACGTCGAAGGCCGTGCCCTTGACCACCACACGCCCGTACTGCCCCTCCACTTTAAAGGGGGAATCCGGCATGGAGCGCACGTCGAAATAGGCTTCGCCCTTGAGAATCCGGACATGCCGGCGACCTTCCGCGAAATCGAGCGACACCGCCGTTCCGGAATTCATGGTCATGGCCGAGCCATCCGGCAGATCCACCACCCGCCTCTGGCCGGCATCCGTGACATAGTCCGAGCGCAGCCGCAGCAGCACGTCCGGCAGTTGCAGCGCGCCGAGCAGCAGCACCACGGAGGTGGCGACAATGGCCCCCTTCTTCCTCAACCCCTTGCCCGGTCGCTGGCGGCGCGGTGGCGTGTATCCGGTTCGGCCAGCCACGTTGCGGGTTGCGAGCAGGAGTTCCGGAGCGCCCCAGACCTCTGCCACATCCGCGAAAGCCTCCGCATGGCCGGGGTCGCTGTCCAGCCAGGCCCGGAAGGCACACGCCGTCGCGGGATCACCCGCCGCCGTCTGCAAGCGAATGAACCAGTCCACGGCCTCGGCAGTGAGAGGGGCCTCGGTCATGTCCCCGTGCTGCGCCGCTTCAGGATCGGCTGGAGTATTGTCCCTCATCGCCCGCTTTCGCTCGCCCTCTACTCCTCATGACGGCCCAAGCGCCCGGATCTCACAATCCGGCACCCGAGCCGCATCGCCGGCTACCTGCGCTCGGCGCGCGCCATGGCGGCGACGCAATGGGCCATGCCCATGCGCATGTCATTGTAGACGGTATTGGGGGAGACGCGCAGATGCTCTGCGATGGCGGGATAGGACCAGCCTTCCAGCCGGCTGAGGATAACCACCGTCCGCACCCGGACCGGCAGATCCATCAGCGCCCGCTCGAAGAGCTCAAGGCGCTGCTTGTCGATCAGCACCCGCTCGGGAGAGGGCGCGTCGGAGGCGATATTGAGCACCGCCTGCTCGTCGGTGATGGGGCATTCCACCTGCTCGCGGCGGCGGCGGCTGGCGGTCTGGTCATAGGCAATGTTGCGGGCGGTCTGGAACAGATAGGCCTTCGGATTTTCAACCACACCGCGAGGCGTGGCGCTCAGCAGCCTGAGGAAGGTTTCCTGTGTCGCATCGAAGGCATCGGAACGGTCACGAAAGCGCCGGAGAAAGAAGCGGCGCAGCCGATCTTCCTCTGTACGCTGCAACTCGTGCACCCATGTCCCGAGCATACGGGTCTCCTGCAGGCACGCCAGGCAAGGCAGTCTCTCGCCCGAAACCCGCCGCGACGTCTGCCCGCTCCATTGACCTGCCCGAGTGCGCCACCACGCATCGGGAAATCATCGCAAACAATTCGTAGACAAATCCGCTATCCCTCGCAATTGCCGGATACGAAATTGAATCTCAAGTCTGCACTCTTATCTTTAGAATAAATACAATATAGATCCGGTTCCGCCTGAATTGAAACGCAGACATCCGGACACGCAAGCCATCCCCCCTGCCCATGGGACGGCCGGCCTGAAGGGCGCGAGCGGTTCACTGCCCCTCGCTCGATGCAAGCCGTCGTCCGATGGCCGCCAGCTCATGGAAACTCTCGGCGCGCTCCCTGGCCTGCGCCGATGCCGCCGTGCCCCTGATCACCCGCCCCTTGATGCCGTGGAAGATGGCAGCGAGGCGGAAGAAAACGAAGGCCCGGTAGAAGGCATAATGCTCGATCCGGTCCCGCCCCGTGCGCACGCAATAGCGTGCCACATAGTCTTCCTCGGATGGAATGTTGAACGCCTGAACATCGACGCCCCCCAGCCCGGCGACGATATGAGGCGGCATCTGGTACATCATGGCGTGATAGGCGAAGTCCGCCAGCGGATGACCGAGCGTGGACAGCTCCCAGTCCAGAACCGCCACCACACGCGGCTCCACGGGGTGGAAGATCATGTTGTCGATACGGAAATCACCATGAACGATGGACGTCTCATCCACCGGCGGAATATTGGCCTGCAACCAGTCGATCAACACGTCCATGTCCGCGTCGCGCCCGGCCTCGACATCTTCCAGATATTGCCGTGACCAGCGGTTGATCTGCCGTTCCAGATAATTTCCGGGCTTGCCGTAATCGCCCAGCCCGACGGCCTGATAATCGACGTTATGCAGCGCCGCAATCGTCGCGTTCATGGCATCGAAATAGGCTGGCCGCTCGTCGCGCGGCACATCCGAAAGGGTCGCGTCCCAGAAGATGCGCCCTTCCACCATCTCCATCACGTAGAACCAGGTGCCGATCACCTGCTCATCCGTACAGAGCCCATGGATGTGAGGCACGGGGAAATGGGCTCGCTCCAGCCCAGCCAGAACCTGTGCCTCACGCTCGATGGCATGGGCACCCTTCAGCAACTGGCCCGGCGGCTTGCGCCGCAGGACATAGGCCGCGCCCGGTGTGGACAGCTTGTAGGTGGGATTGGATTGCCCCCCCTTGAACTGCTCGACCACCAGCGGCCCGGAAAAGCCGGGGACATGCGCCTGCATCCACGCACCCAAGGCCGCTTCATCGAAGCCGAAGCCCGCGCGAACGGCGGTGGTGCCCGTATTCGCGTCGGCGCCGGTGCCGCTCATGACGCCGCCTGCCTGTGCTCGCGCTTGATCTTCTTGGCGAGCGACCATTTGTGCACTTCGGTCGGCCCGTCATAGATGCGGAAGGCGCGCACCTCGCGGAACACCTGCTCGACGATGGTGTCCCCGGACACGCCCGTTCCGCCCATGACCTGCACGCAGCGATCGGCCACGCGCATGAGCGCTTCGGACACCGCAACCTTGGTCATCGAGCTTTCGACCGTGCCCAGATCGCCCGTATCGAGAACGCCGGCGCACCAGTCGATCATCAGGCGGGCCTGCTGCAGATCGATCATGTTGTCCGCCAGCATGAAGCCGACGCCCTCATGGTCGATCAGCGGCTTGCCGAAAGCCATGCGGCTGCACGCATAGGCGCTGGCGATCTCGTTGGCGCGAATGCAGGCACCGAGCCAGCGCATGCAGTGAGACAGGCGGGCCGGCGAGAGACGGACCTGCGCATATTTGAAGCCCTCCCCGCTCTGGCCGAGCATCTGGTCGGCCGGCACGCGAAGCTCGTTGATCGCCACCACCGAATGACCGCCCGGCATGGAGCTGTCGATGGTATCGAGCACCCGCTCGATACGGATCGCCGGGTCCGGCAGATCGACAAGGAACATGCAGGCGCCATCCTGCGATTTGGCCATGATGATGCCCACCCCTGCGCCCTGCGCGCCGGTGATGAAGGCCTTGCGCCCGTTGATCACCCAGTGGTTGCCATCCTGCACGCAGGTGGTCTTGAGCATGGAGGGATCGGAACCCGCGCCCCCCTCCTCCGCAGGCTCGGTCATGAAGAAGGCCGAGCGGACCTCGCCCGCCACCACGCGATCGAGAAAGCGGCGCTTCTGCTCCGGCGAGGCGACCTTGCCCAGCAGGTACATGTTGCCCTCATCGGGTGCCATGGTGTTCAGAGCCACGGGGCCGAGCGGCGACAGGCCGGACTTGATCAGCACATGCGCCGTTTCACGCTGGGTCAGATGGGTGCCGTCGGAGAGGATATGCGGCGTCATGAGGCCCGCCTCGCGCGCCAGACCGCGCATGGCGGCGACGAGTTCCTCCGAAGGCCCGTGGCTTGAGCGTCGCGGGTCATGCTCGAACGGCACCACCACCGTGCGCACGAACGCCTCGACACGCGCGCCGAGGGCCATAGCCCGCTCGGAAACGCCCTGACTGTCCACTCCCGAACCCATCACAATCTCCCTGCTGCAATCGATAATGACCACCAATTCATTATAACCCGCTCAGCAGATGTCCCCCATCCACCACGATGGTGGAGCCCGTCATGTGGCGCGAGGCATCGGAGGCGAGCAGGAGCAAGGGACCATCGAGGTCCTCCAGTTCGCCGAGCCTGCGCGTGGGGATACGCCGGATGAGGTTCTGGCCGGCTTCGCTGTCGAAGAAATCCTTGTTGAGTTCCGTAGCCACATATCCCGGTGCCAGCGCGTTCACGCGAATGTTGTGGCGCGCCAGTTCAAGGGCCAAGGACTTTGTCATCTGGATCACGCCGGCCTTGGATACCGCATAGGGCAGCACAGCCCCCGCCTGTCGCAGCCCCAGAATGGACGCCACGTTCACGATGGCGCCCGGACGCTTGTCGGCGATCATCTTCCGGGCGACCGCCTGCGCCACGAAGAACATGCCCTTGAGATTGGTATCGACCACATCGTCCCAGTCGGCCTCGGACTGATCGAGGGCAGGCCTGGCGCGGGTGATCCCGGCATTGTTGATGAGAACATCCACGGCCCCGAGACGGTCGATCGCGTCATCCGCCGCTTCCTTCCGGGTCACGTCAAGGCTCAGGCTCTGCGCTGCATGCCCCGCTTGCGTGATCTCGGCGACAAGACGTGTCAGCACATCCTGATTCCGCGCGGCGGCTATGACCTGCGCCCCGCAACCGGCGGCAAGCCGCGCGAAATGCGCGCCAAGCCCACTTGATGCGCCAGTGATCAATACACGCTTGCCGTGCAGATCCAGTTTCATCCGGGTTTCCTCCGCCCTTGGTGCCCGTTCTGTCGGCTCCCGGCAATGCGCGTTCGGCGCGCGGAAGGCGTGCGGACTTTTCCGGTTCTGTCTGGGCTTTGATGCCGGGCGGCAATGGCACGCCGCCCGGCATAATCCTGCAAGCGATCAGCCGCTGGTTGGCGCCAGCCGCTACGCTCTCTACCTTTCCATGCGCCCGCGCGGCTTCATCGGCGCAGGCTGCAAGCCAATCGCACCGTGGCCGCCTGCCGGCGCGCGGCCGTCACTCGGTATAATGCGCCTCGGTCATCTTCCGGATGCCCTCGGCATCCATACCCGGTGCGATCTTCTTGAGCTGGAACGGCGATTCCCGGTCCGGGCGTTCGAAGATGGCGAAGTTGGTGATGATCTTGTCGACCACGTTGCGTCCCGTAAACGGGAGCGTGCAGGCCTTGCGGAACTTGGCCACACCGGCCTTGTCCACATGATCCATCAGAACGGTGATGCGGCGCACGCCGGCCACCAGATCCATGGCGCCGCCCGGCCCCTTCACCATCTTGCCCGGCACCATCCAGTTCGCCAGATCGCCGGTCTCGGACACTTCCATGGCGCCAAGGATCGACAGATCGATATGGCCGCCGCGGATCATGCCGAAGCTGTCGGCGGACGAGGTGTAGCTGGTCCGGTCCAGTTCGGTGATGGTCTGCTTGCCGGCATTGATCAGGTCGGCATCGACCTCGTTGTCCAGCGGAAACGGGCCGAGGCCGAGGATGCCGTTCTCCGACTGCAACGTCACATCGACGTCGGCGGGAATGTAGTTGGCGACCAGGGTCGGAATGCCGATGCCGAGATTGACGTAGAAGCCGTCACTCAGGTCCTGCGCGGCGAGGCTCGCCATTTCATCACGTGTCCAGGCCATCAGACTGCTCCCGTCCGTACCGTGCGCTGTTCGATCCGCTTTTCGTTCCGGGTCGCCAGAACGAGGCGCTGAACGAAAATGCCCGGCGTGTGGATGTGGTCGGGCTCGAGTTCGCCGGGGCCGACGATCTCTTCCACTTCGGCCACGGTGAACTTGCCGCAGGCGGCAGCCATCGGATTGAAGTTGCGAGCCGACTTCCGGTAGACGAGGTTGCCGTAGGGGTCGCCCTTCCAGGCCTTGACGATCGCCAGATCGGCGACGAGGCCCGTCTCCAGCAGATATTCCTCGCCGTTGAAGGTCTTGGTTTCCTTGCCTTCGGCGATCAGCGTGCCGACACCGGTCTTGGTATAGAAGCCCGGAATGCCGGCGCCGCCCGCGCGCATGCGCTCGGCAAGCGTGCCCTGCGGGCAGAATTCAATCTCAAGCTCCTTCGCCAGATACTGGCGCTCGAACTCCTTGTTCTCACCCACGTAGGACGAGATCATCTTGCTGATCTGGCGCGTGCGCAGCAGACGCCCGAGGCCGAAATCATCCACGCCCGCATTGTTCGAGATTGCGGTGATGTTTTTCGTGCCGCTGGCAACCAGCGCTTCGATCAGCGTCTCGGGTATGCCGCACAAGCCGAAGCCGCCGGAGGCGACCATCATTCCGTCGAATGTCTTGCCCGCCAGCGCCTCCTCGGCGCTGTCACAGATTTTCTGCACAATCTTCCTCCCTACATCAGGTCGAACGTCGGCAAACGCGCCTGACCCCGCCCGGCCCGCCTCGCGATGTATCCGCGAACGGCCCACGGCATGGGAACAGCCAGATATGCGGCTCGTTTTCAGCCGCGCCCTGCCCGTCCCCCTCAGACTCATCGCCACCGGCGGCGTGCGCAACCCCGGCAGGTCCCATTTGCCGATGACTCCCGCTGCGCACATGCCGCCGCAGGAGAATGGCACGAAATCGACGGGGGACAATAGGAGCCAGCACAACCGCAAGGCGTGACGGCACCTCAATCCTGTCAGGGAGCAGCCTCAAATCAGCGCGGATGCCGTCATCTTGCCCGGCTTCGCCGTGACCTGGGAAGGAGCGCCGCAGTGCGCTCAATAAGAAAACTCTACCAATTTACCACGACCTGAATATCTCTACCCCGGCCGACATTCGGCATGACGAGAGACGCGCACACTGGCGCGCCTCTCGCGGGTCGCGCCCTCAGTTGGTGGCGCGGTCGGCCAGATCCTTCGGCAGCTCGCGGCCGTGGAACTTGGCGAACATGGTCGGCAGCGCGCCATTGGCCATATTCTTGCGGATCCAGTCGTCGAGCCACGCCTTCAGCTTGGGCTCGCCCTGCGGCAGCGCGATGCCCAGATTCAGCTCGCGCATGACGAACTTGGTCTTCAGCTGCCGGTCCGGACGCTTCTCATTCATCATGGCGATCAGCGGCGGCTGGGTGGAGACGATGTCCACCTGCCCGGACACGGCCGCCGAGATGAGGGTCGCGTCATCCTCGAACCGCACGATCTCGGCGCCCTTGGCATTGGCGGTCACGAGCTGGTCGTTGACGGTGGCGCGGGTCAGGCCGATGCGCTTGCCGGTCAGGTCCGCATAATCCTTGATGGCGGTGCCATCCGGGGCAGCGACGATGATGTCGAGCGTGGCGTAGGGGATGGAGAAGTCCACCACCTTCTTGCGCTCCGGCGTGATGCCGAGGCTGGCGACGAGGATGTCCGCCTTGCCGGTCTGGATGGTCGGCACGCGGGCGGCGGTGGTGATCTCCACCCACTCCACCTCGACGCCGAGATCTTTCGCCAGCATGCGGGCGGTTTCCACATCCGAGCCGGTGGGCTTCAGGTCCGCGCCGGCAAAGGAAAAGAGCGGCGTGCCGAGCACCACGGCGACGCGGATCTTCTTGGCCTTCAGGATATCATCGAGCTGATCCGCCTTGGCGGCGGGAACGGACGCGAGCGCGAGGCTCGCGGCGGCAAGGGCAATGGCGCCGAATTTGAAAAGTCGCATGGGTTTCTCCTCCTCGTGTGCACTCAGGCCCCGATCTGCGCCGGGGTTTTGGTAAACGCGGCTTACGCACGCCCGCCAAAAGGCGCGGGCGTCAGAAAACTTCAGAGCCGGATCGGTTCGACTTTTTACTTTGACTGTGAAGCAATCGAAGTCGGACGTGCTCTAGAGATCATGGGCCATGAATGCCCTCAGCTCGGGCGTCTGCGGGTTGGCGAGCATGCTGCCGTCGCCCACCTCCCACACCCGGCCCTGATGCATGTAGACGATGCGATCCGCCACCTTGCGGGCGAACCCCATCTCATGCGTCACCACCAGCATGGTCATGCCGCCCTTGGCGAGGTCTTCCATGACGCGTAGCACCTCGCCGGTAAGCTCCGGATCAAGAGCGGACGTCACCTCGTCGAACAGCATCACCTGCGGCTGCATGGCCAGCGACCGGGCAATCGCCACCCGCTGCTGCTGGCCGCCGGACAATTGCTCGGGATAGGACTGCGCCTTCTCCGCCAGCCCGACGCGGGCGAGCGCCTGCGCCGCCAGCGCCCGCGCTTCGGCCTTGCGCAGCTTCTTCACCGTGACCGGGGCGAGCATGATGTTCTCCTCCACCGTCAGGTGGGGGAAGAGATTGTAGCTCTGGAACACGATGCCCACATCGAGGCGCAGCTTGCGCACGTCGAGCTTGGGATCATGCACGGGGTGGCCGCAGACATTGATCTCACCGGACTGGATGGTCTCCAGCCGGTTGACGCAGCGCAGGGCCGTGGACTTGCCCGAGCCCGAACGGCCGATCACCGCGATGGCTTCGCCGCGCTCCACGGCAAGCGAGACGCCCTTGAGCACCTCAACCTGCCCGAAGCTCTTGTGAACGTCCTTCAGCTCAATGACGGCCGACATGGAGCTTCCTTTCGAGCGTGCGGCTCCAGGCGCTCAGCGGCCAGCAGATCGCGAAGTAGAACGCGCCCGCGATGCCGAACACCAGAAACGACTGGAAGGTGGAATTGTTGATGATCTGCGCCGCACGCGTCAGCTCCACGAAGCCGACCACGGAGGCGAGCGAAGTGCTTTTCACCACCTGCACCATGAAGCCCACCGTGGGCGGGATGGCGAGGCGGAAGGCCTGCGGCAGGATCACCTTGCGCAGCGCCTCCCAGCGGGTGAGCGCAAGGCATTCGGCGGCTTCGAACTGGGTGCGCGGCACCGCCTCCACGCAGCCGCGCCAGATCTCGGCCAGAAAGGCGGCCGAATAGATCATCATGGCAACGCCCGCCGCGATGATGGGCGCCACCTGAAAGCCGAAGATGCCGAGGCCGAAATAGACCGCGAACAGGATCACCAGCAGCGGGATGCCCTGCACGATCTGCACCACCACCAGCGAGGCGATGCGCACCGCGCGGAAGCGCGAGATGCGCAGCAGCATGACGCCGAATCCGGCGATGCCGCCGAACACGAAGGCCAGCGCGGAGAGGGCGAGCGTCCACAGGACGCCGTTCAGCATGTAGCCCACATGGGCCAGGGTGAAGGGCTGTGCCAGCATGCGCGCCTCTCTAAAGGCTCGTGCCGAGGCGGCGGCGGCGCGTGAACAGCGCGAGGCCGAGCCCCCAGAAACCGGCCTTCAGGATCAGGGTGAGCAGCAGATAGATGCCGGCCACCACGATGAAGGTCTCGAACGAGCGGAAGGTGTTGGACTGGATGTTGTTGGCGATGCCCGTCAGCTCCTCGGCGGAAATCTGCGAGGTCACGGACGTGGACAGCATCATCAGGATGTATTGCCCGGTGAGCGCGGGATAGACCCGCTCCAGAGCGGGGCGCAGAATGATGTGCCAGTAGATCTGCGGCAGCGACATGCCGAGACTGTCCGCCGCCTCCAGCTGGCCGCGCGGAGTGGCGTCCATGCCGGCGCGCACTATCTCCGCCGTATAGGCGGCCACGTTGAACACCATGGCGATGACGGACGCCACCACCACCGGCAGGCGCAGGCCCGCCGAGGCGAGGCCGAAATAGATGAAGAACAGCTGGATCAGGAACGGCGTGTTGCGCACCGTCTCCACATAGGCGCCGCAGAGGCGCGACAGCAGCTTGTTCTCCGACCGCCGGCCGATGGCCACCAGCGTTCCGACCACGAGGCCGGAAACGGTGGAGAGCACGGTCATTTCCAGCGTCAGCAGGGCGCCGTCCACGAACTGCGGCCAGTATTCGGCCAGCGCGCCGAAATCGAACTTGTACTTCATGGCCGCCCCCGCTCCGGTACGCCCTGGAGGGAAAGCCCTCCAGCCAGGTCGCCATCGAAATAGCCGGGGTTCACATCGCGCATCTCGCCCAGTGACGCGCGCAGGCCCTCCACATGCGCCCGCATGGCGGCGGCGGCGGCCTCCGGATCATGGGCGGCGATGGCATCCACCACCGCGCCATGCTCCACGATCACCCGCTCCATGCGGCCGGGCTGCGGCAGGGTGAGATGGCGGAAACGGTCCACCTGCGTCTTCAGCTGCTGCACCATGCGCCACAGGCCGGGATAACGCGCCGCCTCCGCCACCGCCTGATGGAAGGCCTCGTCCGCGTCATGGAAGCCGGCATGGTCCTCGGCGCCGGCCATTTCCGCCTGCCGCTCCAGAATGGCGCGCAGACCGGAAACCGCGCTGCCGCTGGCATTCTGCGCAGCGGTGCGGGCCGTCACTTCCTCCAGCGCCATGCGGGCGACGATGGCTTCCGGCAGAGCAGCAACGGGAATGCGGGAGACGAAGGTGCCGGATTTGGGGGCGATCTCCACCAGCCCCTCGTCGGCAAGGCGCAGCAGGGCCTCGCGCACGGGGGTGCGGCTGACGCCATGGGCGGTGGCGATGTCCTTCTCGGAAATCACCGCGCCGGGCGCGCGCACCAGAGAGACGATCTCGTCCCGCAGATGCTGATGGATGATGCTGGCCGCGGTCAGCCCGCGGCTCCCCTCGCCGCCCCAATACGGGCCGTTGCCGGGCAAGCCGGCGCGGGCCATGGGGAGGCCAGCGGATAGCCGGCGTCGCATGGTCGTTTCCTCGTGTGCGCCGGGACTGTCCGCCGGCCCGAAAGCCGGTCGCCGTCCCGTGTCGACACACAACTGGTATATTAGATATGTAAGTCCGGCAAGCGGGGCCGACCTACACCTTTTGACGCAATGCAAACGCAAACGGGC
This sequence comes from Azorhizobium oxalatiphilum, assembly GCF_014635325.1. GTDB lineage: Bacteria > Pseudomonadota > Alphaproteobacteria > Rhizobiales > Xanthobacteraceae > Azorhizobium > Azorhizobium oxalatiphilum. The sequence goes on from NZ_BMCT01000002.1 coordinate 687,080, forward strand.
GGCCCGAAGGCCGCCCGTCCGATGTCACGTGCGTGTTGAGTGCTTGATCAGGCCGCCCGCACCGTGGCGAGGAAGCGCTGCATCTCGCTGCTCAGCGCGGTCGCCTGCGAGGACAGGTCCGTGGAGAGCGAGAGCACCTCGCCCGCCGCGGCACCGACGCTCTGCGCCGTCTGGGCCACATTGGTGATGTTGCCCGTCACCTCGCTGGTGCCGGCGGACGCCTGCGCCACGCTCCGCACGATCTCGCCGGTGGCCGAGCCTTGCTGGGCAACGGCCGCCGCGATGGCGTTGGAGTAGGTGTTCATCTGCTGGATGGTGGCACCGATGGAGCCGATCGCCTCCACCGCCTTGTTGGTGGAGGACTGGATGGCGCCCACCTGACCCGAGATCTCGGCGGTGGCCTTTGCAGTCTGGTCCGCCAGTTCCTTCACCTCGGAGGCCACCACCGCGAAGCCCTTGCCCGCCTCGCCGGCACGCGCCGCCTCGATGGTCGCGTTCAGCGCCAGCAGGTTGGTCTGACCGGCGATGGTCGAGATCAGGCCGAGGATGTCGCTGATCTTGTGCGCCGCCTGCGAGAGTTCGCGAACGATCTCGCCCGTGGAGCGGGCTTCGTCCACGGCGGTCAGCGAGACAGCCGCCGCCTGCTCCACCTGCCGGCCGATCTCCTGCACGGAGCTGCCCAGCTCTTCAGCGGAGGACGCCACCACGGACACGTTCGCCGCCGCTTCCTCGGCAGCCGCCGCCACGGTGTTGGAACGGCCCGCCGTATCGTCCGCGCCGTTGGCGAGAACGTTGGCGGAAGCCTTGAGCTGGTCCGCGGACGCGCCGACCGAATTAACGATGGCGCCGACGCTCTGCTCGAACATGTCGGCCAGTTCCATCATGGACGCACGCCGCTCGGCTTCAGCCTTCTCGCGGGCGGCGACGGTCTCGGCTTCCAGTGCCGCGTTTCGGATCAGGCTCTCCTTGAACACCTGCACCGAGGCGGCCATTTCGCCGATCTCGTCCTTGCGGCCGACACCGGGGACTTCGGTGTCCAGCCGGCCGTCCGCCAGTTCGCCCACGGCGGCGGTCATGGCCACCAGCGGCTTGATCGCACGACGGGAGACGGCCACCAGCACGCCGATCACCACCAGCACCACGGCCGCGGCGCCAACCAGCGCCCAGGTGAGGTTCGAGCTTGCCGTCGCCTGCGCCCCGTCGATGGCCGCATCGGCACTGTCGAGGGCCGCATCGCGCAGTTCGACGACGGGTCCCCACACACGGAAGGTCTTCTCGCGGAAGGCCGCGCCGTCGAGCGGGAACTCGCCGGTGACGAAGAAGGGCAGCATCTCCTTGCGGATGTCCGCCGAAAGCTGGACGTTCTCGCGATAGACCTTCTCCAGCGAAGGCAGGAAGGAGGGGGCGCCATTGGTGACGGCGCGCAGCTTCCACAGGCCGGCCCAGATCTGATCCACACGCCCCTGCATGATCAGGAAGTTGTCGCGAGCCTCGCCGACCACCGGCTTGCGGGCGGCCACGATGTTCTGCAGCGAGCCGGACAGGCGGCCGCCGATATCGCGGAATTCAAGCACCGACACCGCCACGTTCGCCCAGGCATAGGCCTGGCCGTTGGCGCTGGCGAGCGTGCGCATCTGCGCTTCCATCGCCGCCATGGCGGACGTGTTGATGGCGCCGGCCCGCTCGGTGATCGTCGCAGTCGCGTCACCGCGCTGCCCCACCGGGCGCGCCATGGCGCCTTCCACCAGATCCCGCAGGCTCTTGTAGGACTGCTGCAGATCGTTGGCCTTGGCCACCAGCGCATCGGCGTCGGGCAACTCGCCCCTGGCGGCATTCGCCTTGCTGATCACGTTCGCCAGCGCCTTTTCGGTGGCGGCGCGATAGTCCGTGAGGTCGCGCCGGGCGGCAGCCTGATCCACGGTCATGGTCTCGACGGCGAGCACGGTCAGGCCACGCTCGGCGTTCATCAGCGGCGGGATATCCGCAGCGGCGCGGATGAACTGCAGCCGCATGTCGGCATCATTCACCAGTTGCAGACGGGAATACTGCATCCAGGCCATATTCAACGCCAGAGCACAGGCTATGGCGGCGATCAGCAGGATGGAAAGTGACAACAGGCGTTTGATGGTCACGCGCGCAATCTCCGACACGCCTCCGCGCAGAGGTACGCAGGAACGGCATCCTGTATTCATTAGTCATGAGACTTGCGTGAAGGTTGCAGCCCGAACGCTAGCGATGAAGTAGACAACCAAACGCGAAGGCGCGGCTCGCTGATGACCGAGCGAAGCCAGATACATTGCAAAGCATTGATTTCAATTACTATTTTTCCGACACAGGCGCGCATGGCCATGGCAGGCAGATGCCACGCGTGCAGCGCAACACAACCAGCTGACAGGAACTGTTCATGTGATGTCTCCGCGCCTCGGCAGGTGACACAAAACTGTTGCAGATCAGAGAGTTGGGTACTGTCCACCGTCTACGTTGCTGCAAACGCAAAACGGGCGGCCTTGCGGCCGCCCGTTCCAGTCTGGCTGTCTTCTGCGAAAGCGCCGCTCAGGCTGCCCGTACCGTTACGAGGAAGCGCTGCATTTCGGAGCTGAGCGCAGACGCCTGCGCCGAAAGGTCGGTAGACAGCGAAAGCACTTCGCCCGCCGCCGAACCCACACTCTGCGCTGTCTGGGCCACACCCGTGATGTTGCCCGTCACTTCGCTGGTGCCGGCGGATGCCTGCGCCACGCTCCGCACGATCTCACTGGTGGCAGCGCCCTGTTCCGCGACCGCCGTGGCGATGGCGTTGGAATAGGTGTTCATCTGCTGGATCGTGGCGCCGATGGAGCCGATCGCCTCCACCGCCTTGTTGGTGGAGGACTGGATCGCGCCCACCTGCCCCGAGATCTCGGCCGTGGCCTTGGCGGTCTGATCCGCCAGTTCCTTCACCTCGGAAGCCACCACCGCGAAGCCCTTGCCCGCCTCGCCGGCACGCGCCGCCTCGATGGTCGCGTTCAGCGCCAGCAGGTTGGTCTGGCCGGCGATGGTCGAGATCAGGCCGAGGATGTCGCTGATCTTGTGCGCCGCCTGCGAGAGTTCGCGCACGATCTCGCCGGTGTTGCGCGCTTCCTCCACGGCGGTCAGCGAGACGGCAGCCGCCTGCTCGACCTGACGGCCAATCTCCTGCACGGACGAGCCCAGCTCCTCGGCGGAGGACGCCACCACGTTCACATTCACCGCAGCCTCCTCGGCAGCGGCGGCGACCGTGCTGGAGCGGCTGGCGGTGTCGTCGGCGCCGCCGGCGAGCACATTGGCGGAAGCCTTGAGCTGGTCCGCGGACGCGCCGACCGAATTAACGATGGCGCCGACGCTCTGCTCGAACATGTCGGCCAGTTCCATCATGGACGCACGCCGCTCGGCTTCAGCCTTCTCGCGGGCGGCCACGGTCTCGGCTTCCAGGGCCGCGTTTCGGATCAGGCTCTCCTTGAACACCTGCACCGAGGCGGCCATTTCGCCGATCTCGTCAGCCCGGCCGACACCGGGGATCTCGGTCTCCAGCTTGCCGTCGGCCAGCTCGCCCACGGCGGCGGTCATGGCCACCAGAGGCTTGATCGCCCGGCGAGACACCAGCACCAGCACCGCGATCACCACGAGCACCACGGCCACGAGGCCGACCATGGCCCAGGTCAGGCTGGACTGCGCCGACGCCTTGGCCGCGTCCAGCGCCACATCGGCGCTGTCGAGCGCCGCGTCGCGCAGATCGGCCACCGGACCCCAGATGCGGAAGGTCTTCTCGCGGAAGGCGGCGCCGTCCAGCGGGAAGTCGCCATTGGCGAAGAAGGGCTGCATTTCCTTCCGGATACCAGCGGAAAACTGCACGTTTTCGCGCGAGACCTTTTCCAGCGTGGGCACGAAATTCGGCGCCCCGTTGGTCACGGTGCGCAGCTTCCACAGGCCGGCCCAGATCTGCTCCACCTGCCCCTGCATGACCATGAACTGGTCCTGCGCCTGCGGTGTTACAGGCTTGTGAGCCGAGACGATGTTCTGCAGCGTGCCGGCAAGGCGGCCGCCCACGTCGCGGAATTCCAGCACGGACACGGCGGCGCTGGTCCAGGCGTAGGCCTGGCCATTGGCATCGGCCAGCGAGCGCATCTGCGTTTCCATGGCGTTGGTGACGGCGATGTTGATCCGCGCGCCCCGATCGGTCATGTCCGTGCCGGCCTCGCCGCGCTGGCCGACCGGCCGCGCGAGGGTCGCGTCCACGAAGTCGCGCATGCTCTTGAAGGACTGCTGCAACGCTGTTGCGCTGGCGATCATCACCTCCGCATCCGGCAACTGGCCCTTGGCCTCGTTCGCCTTGGCGACCACATTCTCCACCGCCTTCTGCGTGGCCGCGCGATAGTCCACATAATCGCGCTGCCCCTCCGCCTGGCTCTGGGTGGCGGTGTCCAGCATGACCACGGTCAGGCCGCGCTCGGCATTCATGAGCGGCGGAATGGCGGCGGCGGCACGAATGAACTGAAGGCGCACATCCGCCTCTTCCACGCGGGTGAGGCGGGCGTACTGGGTCCAGGCCATGTTCAGCGCAAGGGCGCAGGCGATGGCGGCGATGAGCAGGATGGAAATCGACAGCAGACGCTTGATCGTCATGCGCGGGGTCTCCCTGAGGGACGCCTGCGCAGAGGTACGCAGGAACGGCATCGTGCCGTTCTGCTAAATGAAACTTGTCCGAAGGTTGCGTCGCAATATTACAAATGCTGCGACGCAACAACTATTCTGCCGTAACAACTTGAACCCGCAGGTTCATTTCTCCTGACCTGCCGGCGTGTCCATATGTCGTTTTCAGCGCGTCGCGATCACCGCCACCGGCCCGCCGCCATCCGGCCCCTGATGTTCGGCACCGCCGGAAACATAGATTTCCGTGTGCCCCACCAGCCCCGCCAGCGCCCCCGCGACGAAACCACGGGCATGGCGGGTGGAGGAGATGTCGCTGTCATCCAGCATGATATGGCGGCGTCCCCGGATGGTGCCGGAGCGGCTGGCTTCCGCCTTGGCCAGCACGATGAGACTGTCCGCCTCGTCCTGCGTGGCGGAGGGCAGCGTGACGCCGAGGCTGGCGAGCGCGCCAGCCACCGGAGCGATGTCGATGGCATCCTTCATCACCGCATGGGCGATGCCCAGCGGACCGGACCAGCCCTCCGACATGCCGAGCACCACCACCTCGTGCCCCATCAGCTCAATGCCGCTGGAGCAGCTGGCCCGGCCGGACCACAGCGACAGATCGGTGCCGATGACGGCGTCGGACAGTTGCTCCAGCCCGATTTCGCCCAGCGCAAGCCCGATACCGAGCGCGCTGGCACCGCGCGAAAGACCCATGGATTTGAGCGTGTCGCCGGTGGCAACGCTCGCCCCCCTGCCCTGCGCCTCCGCCACGCGGGCGGCGGTGAGCAGCGGGCACTTCACCTGCACGAAATGTACATCCTCGGGCCGCGTGATGCCGGCATCCGCCATGGCGCGTTGCACCGCCTCGGCCACCTGCTCCACCTGCCCCATGCGGCCGAGATGTTCCGGCGGCAGCGGCGCGGTATGAGCCCTTCCGATGGCGAGCGCGGGGCCGGACGTCATGCCCTCCCCGTCCTCGCCCCGTTCCAGCACCAGCCAGTGGGGCGCCATGCCGCCTTCCGTTCCGCCGGACATGACGAGGCAGACGTCCTGCGCCGCCGCTCCCACATGACCGCGCAGCATGTCTGCGAGCGCCCGGACGGCAAAGCCGCGCGAGAAATCGTTCACGCAGCCATTGCCCTCGGTCTTGCCGAAGATAGCGATGATACCGGCCGGATCGATGGTTCCGGCCGCGATGGCGGCCTCGACGCCGGACACGTCATCCGGCGCGCCGGCGGAGATGCGATGCACCTTTGCGATAGGCATTCTCTTGTCCTTCCCGTTCGTGCTCAGCCGAGCGCGAAATCGTCCTTGCGCTTGGCCCAGCCGATCACCCGTCCCTCGATCACCGAGAAGATGGCGTAGAGGCCGACGCCCAGCACCGCGAGCACCAGCAGGCCGGCGAAGACCAGCGGCACGTCGAAGGAGGAGGAGGCGATCATCATGAGGTTGCCGATGCCCCGGTTGGAGGCCACGGTTTCGGCAATCACCGTGCCGACGAAGGCCAGCGTCACGGACACCTTCAGCGAGGCGAAGAAATAGGGCATGGCGCGCGGCAGGCCGACATTGGTGAGAATGTCGAGCTTGGTGGCGCGCAATGCCTTCATCACGTCTTCCAGCTCCGGCTCGGTGGTGGCAAGGCCGGTGGCCACGTTCACCACGATGGGGAACATGCTCATGATCATGGCGGTGAGCACCGCCGGCACCGTGCCCGCCCCGAACCACAGGACGAAGATGGGCACCACCGCCACCTTGGGGATGGAGGAGAAGCCGATGAGCAGCGGATAACCCACGTCATAGGCGAGCCGCGAGGAGCCGATCAGCACGCCGAGGAACACGCCCGTGAGGATGCCGAGGCCGAAGCCCACCAGCGTGGTGTAGAGCGTCTGCACCGTGTGCGGCCAGATGGCAGGCGCCTGAAGCCAGAGCGTGGTGAGGATCTGCGACGGGCGCGGCAGCACGATCTCCTTCACATGGAAGACCACGCAGATCAGTTCCCACAGCAGGAAGAAGCCGATGATGACGGCGGCCGATTGCAGACGGCGGCGGTTGATCGCTTTCATGCCGGCACCTCGGTCTTGGCGGCGTCGGGCGCGCGGGCCGAGACGATCAGCTCGCGCAGGCGCTGGGTGAGGGAGACGAAGCCCGGTTCATAGGTCATCTCGATGGTGCGCGGACGTGGCAGATCCACGTGGCAGTCCTCCACGATGCGGCCCGGCCGGGCGCGCATCACGCACACGCGGTTGGCGAGATAGCCGGCTTCCTTGAGATCATGCGTGACGAGGAGCACCGTGGGACGGCGGGTCATCCAGAGATCCTGCATGATCGCCCACAACTCCTCGCGGGTGAACTGGTCGAGCGCGCCGAAGGGCTCGTCCAGCATCAAGAGCTGCGGATCGTGGATCAGCGCACGGCAGAGCGAGGCGCGCTGGAGCATGCCGCCGGAGAGCTGCCAGGGGAACTTGTCGCCGAAGCCGGCGAGGCCCACCTGCTTGAGCAGCGCGTCAGCACGGTCGCGGAATTCGGTCTTGCGCTTGGCGCGGAACTGCTGCCGGAAAGGCGGCACGATCTTCAGCGGCAGCATGACGTTGTCGCGGATGGAGAGCCACGGCAGCATGGTCGGGTTCTGGAACGCCATGCCCACGCGCACGGGCTCCGCGCCCACCTCGCGGCCGGCCACGAACACCCAGCCGGACGAGGCGGTGATGAGGCCCGTCACCAGCTTCAGGATGGTGGACTTGCCGCATCCCGAGGGGCCGACGAGGGCGACGAAATCACCCTTGCCGATCTTGAGGTTCGTCTCGCCCAGCGCGGCGACGGTCTTCTCGCCCTGCCCATAGGTGAGCGTGACCTGCTGGAGCTGGACGAAGGGATCGTTCTCCCCGGTCATTCCGCCGCCTCCGGCCGATATGCGACGACGGCCGCCAGCGTCTCGTCCGTGTGCTTGGGCTCGGGCGTCGGCATCTCCTGGATGACGTGCACGGAGCGCCCGAAGCCCTTGGTGTCCGCCACCAGTTCGCGATCCTTCACCACGAAGCGGCCGCGCACCATGGTGTGCACCGGCAGGCCAGTGACTTCACGGCCATCCCACGGGGAGATCTTGGAGCGCGAATGCAGCTCCTCGTCCTTCAGCGTCCAGGTCTTGCCGAGATCTACGAAGGCGAAGTCCGCGTCCGAGCCCGCCTGGATCACGCCCTTGCGCGGATAGAGGCCCCAGACCTTCGCCGGGTTCACCGCACTCCAGCGCACATAGTCGCTCACCGAATAGCGGCCCTTGGCCACTTCCGTCAGCATGAGCGGCATCTGGCTTTCCACGCCCGGGAAGCCGCAGTCCACGGCCCAGATGTCGGCGCGGGTCTTCTCTTCCGGCGTATGCGGCGCATGGTCGGTGGCGATCATGTCGATGGTGCCGTCGAGAAGGCCGTTCCACAGCGGCTCGTGGTTGGTCGCCTCGCGCACCGGCGGGTTCACACGCACCACGCCCTTGCAGCGCAGATAGTCGGTCTCGTCCAGCATCAGATAATGCGGGCAGGTCTCGCCCGTGATGTCCACGCCGCGCGCCTTGGCCTCGGCCAGCGGGCGCAACTCCGCGCCGGAGGAGATGTGCAGCACATGGATGCGGGCGCCGGTCCATTCCGCGAGAATGGCGGCGCGGGCCACCGCCTCCACCGCCACCACGGCGGGACGGGAGGCGAGATGGGCGAGCGGGTCAGTGCGGCCGGCATCGGTGAGGCGCTGCTGGCGGCGCTCCATGATGGAGTTGGTCTCCGCATGCAGCGAGATGCGCTTGCCGGTGGGCGCCACCACCTCGAACGCCTCCAGCATGGCGCCCGTGGAGGGCGACGGGATGCGGCCGAAGGTGTTGCCCATGTAGCATTTGAAGCCGATGATCCCGGCTTCAACAAGCTCCGGGACCTTGTCGATGGTGTCGTCGCCGATCACGGCATAAAGGCCGTAGTCCACATGCGCTTTGGACTGCGCGATGACGTGCTTGGCCTTCAGGCTCTCGGCATCCGCGATGGTCGGGATGGTGTTGGGCATGTCGAACACGGTGGTGACGCCGCCGAAGGCCGCCGACACCGTGCCGCTCTCGAAATCTTCCTTGTGGGTGTAGCCGGGGTCGCGGAAGTGCACGTGCACGTCGATGGCGCCGGGCAGGATGTGCAGGCCGGTGGCATCGAAGGTCTCGGCCGCCGCCGGCATGGCGTCGGCATCGCCCACCGCCACGATGCGCCCGTCGCGCACGGCGATGGAGGCATCCAGCACCAGTTCCGGCGTGACGACCTTGCCGCCATGGATGACGAGGTCGGCGGGCTGCTGGTCAATGTTGGTCATCGCCGATCTCCTCAGAGCATGGCCCAGCCGCCGTCAACGGGCATGTCGACACCGGTGAGCTGGCGGGAAACGTCGCTGGCGAGGAACAGGCAGGCGTTCGCCACGTCCTCGTCGGTGGTCACGCGCTTCAGCGCATAGTCCGCCGCGTGGCGCTCCATGGCTTCCTCGACCGTGATGTTGAGCTTCTTCGCCATGTCGGCGCAGACCTTGTCGCGGAAGCGCGGGCCATCGACCATGCCGGGCTCGACGCAGTTCACGTTGATGTTGTGCTGGCCGACTTCGAGCGCGAAGCTCTTGGTGATGCCGCGCAGGCCCCATTTGGAGGCCGAATAGGCCATGCGGCCGGCGCGCCCGCGCATGCCGAAGGTGCCGCCCACATTCACCACCTTGCCGTAGCGCCTGGCGATCATGGTCGGCAGCGCGGCGCGCATGGTGTGGAAGCAGCCGTGCATGTTGAGCGTGACGATATCGTCGAATTCCTCCGGCGTGGTCTCGACGCCGGTCTTGCCGATGGGGCCGGAGCCGCCGGCCACGTTCACGAGGATATCCACCGTGCCGAAGGCGTCCAGCGCCTTGGCGATGGCCGTCTCGCAGGCGGCGGGATCTGTGAGATCGCAGGGCACCACGATGGCTTCCGCGCCCTTCGAGCGCACCTCGTCGGCGATGGGGGCGATGGCGGCGGTGTCGCGGCCGATCAGCACCAGCTTGCAGCCCTCGGCGGCGAAAGCGCGGGTGATGGCGGCGCCCATGCCCTTGGCGGGGCCGGTGATGATCGCCACGCGATCCTTGAGCTTGAGGTCCATGGGTCCGTATCCGTCTTGATTGTTCTTCTGGTTTCATCGCGCCAGTACGGCTGGGCGCGTCAGATCCCCTCCCCCGCGTGCGGGGGAGGGCTTTAACGTTCGATCAGAACAGCGTCTTGGGCAGGTCGGCGACCGGCGGCAGGAAGGCCGGGTCGAAGATCTGCGAAGCCTTCGGGGTGGAGGGCAGCTTGTTGGCATCCACCAGGATGTCGATGGACTGCTGCAGGCGCGTCATGTCCACGTTGCCGAGGCCGATCTTGGCGATCTCGGGATGGTTCATCTCGGCCTTGAGGGTCGCGTCGAAACGCTCCTTCTCCACCGGCACCTTGATCAGCGGCTCGCGCTTGGTGACGGCGGCCACAGCCGCGTCCGGATCCTTCAGCGCGTCGATCATGCCCTTGTTGAGCGCACGCAGGAAACCCTTGATGGCTTCCGGGTTCTTCTTGACCAGATCCTGCGACACGATGATGCCGTTGGAATACAGGTCCATGCCGTAGTCGCCGAAGTTGATGTAGCGCAGCTTGTCGTCACCCACGCCGATCAGCTTGGCCGAGAAACGGATGGTGTTCACATAGCCGAACACGCCATCCACCTGGCCCTGCATGAGCATCTGCTCACGCAGGTTCGGCTGCATGTTGGTGATCTTGATGCCCGAGCAGTCGATCTTGGCCAGCTTGCAGAAGGCCGGGAACAGCTTCAGCGCGCCGTCATTGGCGGCACCGCCCAGCGTCTTGCCTTCCAGATCCTTCGGGGTCTTGATCGGGCTGTCAGCCTTCACGGCGATGGTGAAGGGAGGCTGGTTGAACATCACATAGACCGCCACCGGCGCATCTTCCGGCTTCTTGGCGGCGAGCTCGATCAGCGCGTTGATGTCGCCGAAGCCCATGTCGTAGGTGCCGTTGGCCACCAGCGGCACGGCGGCGCCGGAGCCGTTGCCCTGATCGAAGGTCACGTCGAGGCCCTCGGCCTTGAAGTAGCCCCGGTCCTGCGCCAGGAAGAACATGCCCTGCGGGCCCTGATACTTCCAGTTCAGCACCATCTTGATCTTGGTGTCGGCAAGCGCCGGAGCCGCCGCCATGGCGGAGAGCGCAAGACCGGCCGCAAGGGCCGCGAGACCGCGCCGGGAAAAGTGTTTCAGCATGTCAGGTCATCCCGTCTGGTTATGATTTATGGTCGGCAAGAAGGCTGGCGAGGTCTGCGGTGCCGGCGGTGACGCCATAGAGCAGCCGCACCAGATACAGCGTCGCCTCGCGCACATAGTCGGGCGAGGAGGTGGCGCAGGCGTCCTCCACCAGCACGCAGCCATAGCCGTGGAAGCTGGCATCGCAGAGGGTGGAGAAGACGCAGCGGTCGATGTTCACGCCGGCGAAGATCAGCGTGTCGATGCCGCGGTTGCGCAGGATCGTATCCAGCTCATTGTCGAAAAAGCCGGAGAGCCGGTGCTTGTAGACGAGGAGATCGCCGGGCTCGGCCTGCATGGCCTCGAACACCTCGGCGCCCCACTCCCCCTGAACCGCGATCGGCCCCTTGCCCTTCGGCGAGGGGTCCGCATAAACCGGCCGCGTACCGCAGGCGGAAGCCTTGCCGAGCAAGGGCTGCGAAAGTTCCGCGCGGTCCGCGCGCACGCCCCAGTTGAGCCACAGCACAGGAACGTCCGCCTTGCGGGCGGCTGCGGTCAGCTCGGTGATCTGCGGGATCACGCCCAGCAGCGGCGCCGGGTCGATGCCGGCGCTGGGGAACCAGCCGTCCGCATGCAGAAAGTCGTTCTGCATGTCCACCACCACCAGCGCACTGCGGGCGAGGTCGAACGTGACCGGCTGCGGCAGTCCACCGAGGGTGGCGATGCGGGGCGCGGGCTCATGGCGCACGTAGCTGAGCGTCGGCGCGGTCATCCTGTCCGGATCCCCCTCAAGCTGGAAAAACCGGGCGGAACCGGCCGTCCACGACACTAGGGTGACGGACTGGTGCGTTCCATTGCTGTTTATGATCTACATTGTAGCCGTTTCGGCTACGAACTCGGAGAAACCCATGCGGCACCTGCGCTTCCTGCGTTACATGGACGAGGTCGCCCGCACCGGCTCCATCCGTGGCGCGGCGGAACGTCTCAATGTCACGCCTTCAGCCCTCAACCGGCGGATCATGGATCTGGAGGAGGAGCTGGACGCCAAGCTGCTGGAGCGCAAACCGCGCGGTGTGCGTCTGACAGCGGCGGGCGAGGTGTTCGTGCGCTATGTGCGCGAGCAGTTGGGCGATGCCGACCGCATGCGCTCGCAGCTGGAGGATCTGCGCGGGCTGAAGCGTGGCCTCGTCAAGATCGCGTGCAGTCAGGCGCTGGCGCACGACTTCCTGCCGCAGCAGATCGCCTCCTTCCGCACCCGCTATCCGCTGGTGAGCTTCGATGTCTCGGTGGCGGACCATGAGCGCGGCGTCGTGCTGCTCGCCACCTATGAGGTGGATCTGATCCTCGTCTTCCGTCCGCCCTTCACGGCCAGCCTGCGCCCGCTCATGACCCTGCCCCAGCGTCTCGTGGCGCTGATCCCGGCCGGCCACCCCACAGCGGAGCGGGACACGGTGCGCCTTGCCGATTTCGTCGGCACGCCGGTCGCACTGCCGGAACGCACCACCGGTGGGCGGCAGATGATCGAGGAGGCACTGGCGCGGGCGGGCCTGCGCTTTTCCGTGGCGGCGCAGGCCAATTCCTTCGAATTGCTGCGGAGTCTCGTGGCCAATGCCGGGATGGTGTCGTTCCAGATCCAGATCGGCGCCTTGCCCGAGGCCATGCCTGCCGGCATCGTCGTGCGCCCGGTGGATGCACGCGATCTGGCATCCGCCGATCTGGTCCTCGGCCAGCTGCGGGGGCGCAACCTGCCCCTGGCCGGCGCGCAGTTTGCCGAGCATCTCGGGCGCACGCTGCACGCCGCCGCAGCCCCCGCAAAGCCCGCGAAATCCTGAGAGCCAAAACAAAACGGGCGACCCGAAGGCCGCCCGTTCCAGTCTGGCTGTCTTTCGCGAAAGCGCCGCTCAGGCCGCCCGCACCGTAGTGAGGAAGCGCTGCATCTCGCTGCTGAGCGCAGACGCCTGCGAGGACAGGTCGGTAGAGAGCGAGAGCACCTCGCCCGCCGCAGAACCCACGCTCTGCGCCGTCTGCGCCACACCCGTGATGTTGCCCGTCACCTCGCTGGTGCCGGCGGATGCCTGCGCCACGCTGCGCACGATCTCGCTCGTCGCGGCGCCCTGCTCCGCAACCGCCGTGGCGATGGCGTTGGAGTAGGTATTCATCTGCTGGATCGTGGTGGCGATTGAACCGATGGCCTCCACCGCCTTGTTGGTGGAAGACTGGATCGCACCGACCTGGCCCGAGATTTCGGCGGTGGCCTTGGCGGTCTGGTCCGCCAGTTCCTTCACCTCAGAAGCCACCACCGCGAAGCCCTTGCCCGCCTCGCCGGCACGCGCCGCCTCGATGGTCGCGTTCAGCGCCAGCAGGTTGGTCTGGCCGGCGATGGTCGAGATCAGCCCCAGAATGTCGCTGATCTTGTTGGCGGCCAGCGACAGCTCGCGGACGATCTCGCCGGTGTTGCGGGCTTCCTCGACAGCGGTCAGCGAGACGGCAGCTGCCTGCTCCACCTGCCGGCCGATCTCCTGCACGGAGCTGCCCAGCTCTTCGGCGGAGGACGCCACGACATTGACGTTCACCGCAGCCTCTTCGGCCGCAGCCGCCACCGCGCTGGAGCGGCTGGCGGTGTCGTCGGCACCGCCGGCGAGCACATTGGAGGCGCCCTTCAGCTGGTTGGCGGAAGCTCCCACCGCATTGACGATGGCTCCCACGCTCTGCTCGAACATATCGGCCAGCTCCATCATGGAGGCGCGGCGCTCGGCCTCGGCCTTCTCGCGGGCCGCGACGGTCTCGGCCTCAAGGGCCGCGTTGCGCAGCAGGCTCTCCTTGAACACCTGCACCGAGGCGGCCATTTCGCCGATCTCGTCCTTGCGGCCGACGCCCGGAATCTCGGTTTCCAGCTTGCCATCGGCCAGTTCACCCACGGCGGCGGTCATGGCCACCAGCGGCTTGATGGCGCGACGGGACACCAGCACCAGAACCGCCGCAACGGCGAGAACCACCACCACCACGCCGACAATGGCCCAGGTCAGGCTGGACTGTGCCGACGCCCTGGCGGCATCCAGCGCCGCATCCGCGCTGTCGAGTGCAGCGTTGCGCAGTTCGACAACCGGCCCCCACACACGGAAGGTCTTCTCGCGGAAGGCGGCACCATCCAGCGGGAAATCGCCAGTGGCGAAGTGCGGCATCAATTCCTTGCGCAGGTCCGCGAAGAACTGGACGTTCTCGCGCGAAACGCGCTCCAGCGTCGGCACGAAGCTGGAGGCGCCGTTGGTCACGGTGCGCAGCTTCCACAGGCCGGCCCAGATCTGCTCCACCCGGCCCTGCAGAACCAGGAACTGGTCCCGCGCTTCCGGCGACACCGGCTTGTGGGCGGCGACAATGCCCTGCGTGGTGCCGGCAAGGCGACCACCGAAATCGCGGAACTCCAGCACGGTAGCGGCGGCGCTGGCCCAGGCATAGGCCTGACCGTTGGCGCTGGAGAGCTTGCGGAGCTGGCTGTCCATGGCGGCCATGGCGGCGTTATTGATCGCCGCGCCACGCTCGGAAACCTGCGCCATGGCATCGCCGCGCTGGCCCACGGGGCGGTTCAGGGCGCTGTCCGTCAGGTCCCGAAGGCCCTTGTAGGCGCGCTGGAGATCGGCAGCGGCGGTGACGAGTGCATCCGCATCATCAAGGGCGCCCTTGGCCACCTCGGCCTGCGCGGCGATCTTCGCCAGCGCCTTCTCGGTGGCCGCACGATAATTGGTAAGATCGGAACTGGCAGAGGCCTGGCTGCTGGTCATGGTTTCCAGCACGCTCACGGTCAGGCCGCGCTCCGCATTCATCAGCGGCGGGATTTCGGCGGCATCGCGGATGAACTGCAACCTGACGTCCGCATCATTCACCAGCGTCAGGCGATTGTACTGCAGGTACGCCGTATTCAATGCCAGTCCGCACGCAATGGCGGCGACCACCAGGATTGAAAGCGAAAGCAAGCGCTTGATCGTCACGCGTCTAGTCTCCCGAACATGTCCCACGCAGGAACATGGGACGGGCATTCTAGACCTCATCGGCCGGCAGACTTGCGCGAAGGTTGCACCGCAACATTGCAGTCAATGCAATTTCCCGAACGTCTTTTCGCGCACCGGCGCCGATTTCACCGCGCCAACGTTCGTTGTTAGCGCGCGACTATCCGCTCTTCGCCGTCGAGCGTGAAGCCGGTGAAGGCAGCGACATGCTGCACTGCCGCATCCAGATCCGCTGCGCTGGAGGCATGGATCACAAAAAGCGGATCGCCCGGCCGCACGAGATCGCCCGACTGCGCCTTCAAGTCGATGCCCGCCCCCTTGTCCAGCGGAGCGCCGGCAAGGCGCGCGATGCCCGCAATGGCGAAACCGTCTATGTCCGTCACTCGCCCGGTTCCACCTGCGAGGATGGTGCGGGTGAGGCGCGCCGGCCGCACCGGCTCGCCCCAGCGCCCCTGCGCCTCGGCGATGCGCTCCAGCGCGGCGCGCGCGGCACCGGAAGCGAGCAGTTGTTCAGCCCGTGCGCGGGCATTGGCGGGACCGACGGCAGGATCCCACGCCAGAATGCGGCTGGCGAAGAACAGCGCCTTCTCGCGCAGGTCCGGCGGGGCCTCGGGATGGCCCTCCAGCACCCAGAGCACGTCCCGCACCTCCAGCGCCGGGCCGATGCCTCGGCCGATGGGCAGGCTGCCATCGGTGGGGATGGCCTCCACCGTCATGCCGAGCCCCGCCCCCACCTGCTCGAACAGGCGGGCCATCTCGCGCGCCTCGGCTTCGCCCTTCACGCGGGCGCGGGCGCCGAAGGGCAGGTCGATCACCACATGGGTGGACCCCGCCGCCAGCTTCTTGGAGAGGATGGAAGCCACCGACCAGCGGTTGGAATCAAGGCCGAGCGGGCGGGTGATGGCGTTCATCACGTCATCCAGCGCCGAATGGCTGAGCCGCCCGTTCCAGGCGATGCAGCCGCGCGCCTTCTCCACCGTGCGGCGCACTTCGGCCGCGTCGAGATCCACGCGCGCCAGCGTCTCCATGGCGTCCGCCGTGCCCGCAGCCGAGGTGATGGCGCGGGACGAGGTTTTGGGGATGGCCAGGCCGTGGGCGGCGATGATGGGCACCACGATCATGGTGATGCGCGAGCCGGGAATGCCACCCATGGAGTGCTTGTCCACCACCATGGGCTCGTCCCAGACGATGCGGTTGGCGAAACTCGCCCGCACCTTGGTCAGCGCCAGCACCTCGTCGTCGCTCAGGCCCCGATCGGCAGCGACGAGGAAGCCGGCCACCTCGCTGTCGGGGTAGCGCCCTTCCACGATGTCGCCGACCACTTGGCGATAAGCCGGCTCATCCAACGCCTCGCCCCGGATCTTTCGCCGCAGTGCCGCGCGGCTTTCGGGCACCGGCGTCCGGGTGAGCACCAGCTCGGCGCCTTCCGGCAGGCCGAGGGCGTCAAAGCTCTCCTGCGAGAGGCCCACCGCATCGGCCGGCAGCAGGCTGTCCGCGACGAGGGCGATCTCGGCCCGGATACTCTTCCCCTCGCCCGCCAGATCGACCCGGCCCGGCCCCAGATAGTCCGGCGCCGCCACCACGGTACAGCCACGCGCGAGGAAGGCGACGTTCCGCCGGCCCGTCTCGATGGGCATACGCACAAGGCGCAGCCGCGCGGTCTGGGCCTCCAAGGCGGCGACGAAGCGCTCGATGCCGGCGCGGGGCGTCGAGTCGTTGGCGACCGAGATGCTGCTCACGCCCGCCGGCAGCGGCGGCACCTTACGCTCAAGACGGGCGGCGATGTTCTCCGCCCCCTCGCGACCGCGCCCCGCGAGGCGCTCGGCCAGCACCGCCTCGGGAGCTGTGACTTCCACCACCACGAGATGCGGCACGCGGGTGGCGAGGTCCGCCACCATGGCGCGGGAGCCGTTGGCGATCACATGCCGCCCGGCCTTCATGTCGTCCAGCAGGCTGGCGCGCAGGCCGTAGGAGAGACCGTGCGCCTGCCAGTGGACGAGGAAGCCGCCCGCATCGCGCACGGCGGCGAACTGATCGACGCTCAGCGCCTCATGGGCTTCCCCGCCCGCATCCGCCGGCCGGGTGATGGACCGGCGGGCGAACACATAGCGCCCCGTGGGACCGAGCGCCGCCTTCGCCCCCTCGATGAGGGTGTCCTTGCCCGAGCCGCTCGGCCCGACCACGAAGAAGAAGATGCCCGATCCCATGACGCGCGCTCCGTTTCAGATCACTCGGCCTCGTCGAGGCCGATGTCCACCGCAGGGGCGGACTGGGTGATCTTGCTGGTGGAGATGTAGTTCACGCCCGTCTCCGCGATGGGGCGGATGGTGTCGAAGCGGATGCCACCGGAGGCCTCCAGCGGCACGCGGCCGGCCACCAGATCCACCGCCGTCTTCATGTCGGCCACCGACATGTTGTCGAGCATGATCACGTCCGCGCCGGCTTCCAGCGCCTCGGAGACCTGATCCAGCCGGTCGCATTCCACCTCGATCTTGGTCAGCGTCGGCAGACGCTTGCGGGCGCGGGCCACCGCCGGCTTGATGCCGCCGCAGACCGCGATGTGGTTGTCCTTGATCATCACGCCGTTATCGAGGCCGAGGCGGTGGTTGAGGCCGCCGCCGCAGGTCACGGCGTGCTTCTCCACCATGCGCAGGCCGGGCGTGGTCTTGCGGGTGTCGATGAGGCGGGCCTTGGTGCCCTCGATCACCTTCACATACTTCGCCGTCTCGGTGGCGATCCCGGACATGCGCTGCACGATGTTGAGCGCCGTGCGCTCGGCGGTGAGGATGCCCTGCGCCGGGCCCTTCACGGTGAGCAGGATGGCGCCCGTCTCCACCACGTCGCCGTCCTTCACCTTCACGTCCACTTCGAGCCGCTTGTCGTAGCGGGCGAAGACGGCAGCGGCGATCTCGATGCCGGCGATGGTCATGGGCTCGCGGGCGTTCATGTAGAAATGGCCCTGCTCGTCCGGCTCGATCATCACCTGCACGGTGAGGTCGCAATAACCGATGTCCTCGGTGAGCCAGAGGTCGATCAGGCGGTCGATGGCGAAGCGGTCGTACATTTTGGTTACTCCCGATGGGCGTCCAGATCGTGGGCGAGCGACGGCGTGGCCGCCCGGCGGGGCGTGCCCTGTCACCCGAAGGTGTGTCACATGGTCAATGGCGCGGCGGCGCGAGGGTCAGGGGCACCTCCGCATCAGGGCTGCCTCGAACGGTCGAGGGCCAGCAGCAGGCCGTTGGCGGCAAGCGCCACGGCAGCAATCATCACTGCCACTGCCAGAACGGTGGGCATGTCGCCCCGCTCCATGGCGTGCGTGACCATGTAGCCGAGGCCGTTGCGGGCGGCGAACATCTCGCCGATCAGCACGCCCAGCAGGCAGAGCGACACGCCGAGCCGCGCGCCGGTGATCACCTGCGGCAGGATGGCCGGCAGGATGACGGTGAAGGCGGTCTGCCATGAGGTCAGCCCCATCACCGCCGCGCTGCGCCGGTAGACCGGCTTCAGCTGCAGGATGGCGTTCATGGTGAACAGGGTCAGCGGGATCAGACCATGCATGATGCCGAAGGCGATGCGGGCCGAGATGCCGAGCCCGAAGATCAGCAGCACCACCGGATAGAGCGTCACCTTGGGCAGCGAGTAGAGGTTGACGAGGATCGGCTCCGCCACCTGCCCCGCCAGCCGTCCCATACCGAGCAGGATGCCGAGCGCAATGCCTCCCAGCGTCGAAAGCACCACGGCGATGCCGAAGGCGTAGCCCGTCTGGCTGGCCTGCTTCCAGAAATCCGGATCGCGCAGCAGCACACCCATCTGGACGATGGTCTCGAAAGGCGAAGGCAGCGAGGAATTCGCCACCACGAAGTGCAGCACTTCCCAGCCAAGGAAGCCGGCGAGGATGACAAGGAGGGGGCCGAGGATGTGTCGCATGGTCAGCGCCTCAGCCGCGCCTGCAGGCGGCGGTCGATGGTGTCGAGCACGGCGTTGATCACGGTCACAGCCAGCACGATCAGCAGCATCAGGCCGTACATCGTGCGGTTGTCGAAATTGTTGTAGGCGTAGGCGATGGCATGGCCGATACCCGCACCGGACAGGATGAACTCCGAGGCGATGACGCCGATGAAGGCATAGGCCACGGAGAGCTTCACGCCCGTGAACAGATAGGGCAGCGCCGCCGGCAGGCTGATCTTGAGCGCCCGCTCGATGGGCCCCATGCGCATCATGCGCGCGGTCTTGCCCAGCACCAGCGGGATGCGGTCGATGCCGTTCAGCGTGGCGGTGATCATGGCGACGATGGCCAGCAGGACCGCGATGGCGATGATGGCCCCGCTGCCCACCCCGAACAGGATGATGAACACCGGGTAGAACATGAAGGTCGGCACGGCATAATAGCTCGCCAGCAGCGGCTCCACCGCCCCTCGCACGGGCGGCAGCGTGTGCAGGATGGCGCCGATGAGGAAGCCCAGCACCACCGCCAGCGAAGCTGCGGCGGCGACGTTGGAGAAGCTCACCACGATGTCGCGTGTATGGCTGCCGCTCAGCAGCAATTGCCACAGGCTCTCGGCCATGACGGAGGGCGGCAGCACGATGGTCATGGGCACCCAGCCCACACGGCAGGCGATCTCCAGCGCGCCGACTGCGGCCACGATCACCACCAGCCGCAGCAACGTGGCCGGGCTCGCGGTAGGGACTGCGACGGCGGCGGGCGCCGGAGTTGCGGGTGCGGAGGCCATGCCTGCAATCCTCCCCTCAGCTGCCGCGCAGATGTTTCAGGGATTCCGCGCGCAGCTTGTCCCACAGATGGGCGGTCAGCTCGCCGAAGCGCGGATGGGAGACGATGCGGCTGTCACGATCACGCGGCCAGCCGGTCTCCAGCACATCGATGAAAAGACCCGGCCGGGCGGACATGACGCCCACGCGGTCGGACAGCATGGCGGCTTCATCGAGCGCGTGGGTGATGAGCAGAACGGTGGCGCCGGTCTCGCGCCACAGGCGCAGCAGTTCGTCGCCCATGAGCAATCGGGTCTGCTGGTCGAGCGCACCGAAGGGCTCGTCCAGCAGGATCAGGCGCGGCTGCATGACGAGGGTACGGGCGATGCACACGCGCTGGCGCATGCCGCCCGAGAGCTGGGCGGGATAGGCTTTCGAAAAATCCTTCAGCCCCATGAACCCGATGGCATAGTCCACGCGCCGGGCGACCTCGGCCGCATCGACGCCGGACCGCCGCAGCCCGAAGGCCACATTGTCCTCCACCGACAGCCACGGGAAGGAGGCGTCCTCCTGAAACACCACGCCGACACCGGCGGGCACGCCATTGATGGGCTTGCCCTCGAATTCGGCGGTGCCGGCGGTGGGAGATGAGAGGCCGGCGAGCACGTCCAGCAGGGTAGACTTGCCACAGCCCGACGGCCCCACCACGGAGAAGAACTCGCCCCGGTTGAGATCCAGGTCCACCGGCCCCAGCGCATGGACGCCAGTTCCCTTGCGGGCACCGAAGACCCGCGTGACACCCGTGAGCCGGGCGTGATGTTCGGCGGGCACCGGAGCCGCCACCGAGGCGAGCGCCGGGCTCATTTCACGGCCTGGAGCGCCGGAGGCAGGAAGGCGGGATCGATCAGCTTGGACCAGTCCACATCGACCGTGACTTCGCCGATAAGCTTGAGGCCCTCGACGGTGCGGTTCAGCTCGGCAATGTTGAACTCGCCCTCGGACCACATGCGTGGGCCGATCATGTTGTCGACCGCGATCTTGGCGATGGCCGGATCGAGCTTGAAATCCTTGGCGATGATGGTGGCGGCCTTGGCGGGATCCGCATAGAGCGCCTTCACGCCCTCCGCGCGGCCGGCGATGATCGCCTTCAGCTTGGCGGGATTGGCCTTGGCGAAGGCGCGGGTGGTGATGCCCACCGACGTGGCCATGGGGGCCAGCACCTTGCCGTAATTCACCACGGTGCGGTACTTGTCGGCACGAATGATGGACAGCGGCTCAATAAGCACAGCCGCCGCGACGGCGCCCTGCTCCAGCATGGTGAGACCGTTCACATAGCCGCCGGATGCCACCCGCTCCACCTTGGAGGCGTCCACGCCCTGCTCCTTCAGCGCCATCAGCAGCAGCATCTCGGAGACGCCCTTGGGCGAGGTGATGGCGACCTTCTTGCCTTCCAGATCCTTCAGCGACTTGATGGGCGAGTCCGGCATCGTCACCAGCGAGGCCTCGGCCACCGAGCGGGTGCCCGCATTCACGACCACCACGTCGAGCCCCTGCCGTGCGGCGGCGAGGGCGGCGGCGATCGCCACCTCGCCATAGGGCGTTTCGCTGGCCAGCAGGTTGCGCACGGTGGTGCCGCCGCCGCCGGAGCCGATGATGCTGGTGATGTCCACGCCCGCCTTCTTGAACAGGCCGTCGGCCATGGCGACGGCATAGGGCGCGCCATAGAGGCTGGTGCCCCACTGCGTGACGGAAATCTCGTCCGCTTTCGCCCCATTGAAGGCAGCACTGCACAGGGTTGCGCCGGCCATGGTGGCGGCAAGGACCAGCGATCGCAACGACTGATGGAACGACATGTAGATCACCCCGCACTGAAGCTTGATCGGCGCACCCGCGCCACGGCTGACCTTGACTGCATACGACACTTCGGCACGTCGTGGCGTACCCGCCATAACATTGCTTGCTCAGCAGCTGTTCAAAATAGAGTACACACTTTTTATTCCGTCAATCTCCAATCTCCGAAACGCGCTGCTGCAACGCCTTCATATTTTGTGCATTGCGTGATTATTTAGGGTGCATAGCGTCCATTTTTGCACCGCCGTGATGGAGGCGAGCGAGACGCGGTTGCGCATAACCTAGTGTATGCACTACGATTATTGTTGAGGGGATGTGGATGGCTGCGGGAAGATCCTGTCGGGCACCCATCCTTCCGACGATCCGGGCGCCCTGCCCTCTGCATCGGTGACGCCAATCGTGCCGGCAAACCCGCGTGACGACACTCTCGAGGATGACGCCTCCGCTCATGCGGACGCACGCCCCGACGCGCCATCAACCGCAGGCGCCGCATCGACGTCCTGCCCGCCCGCCTATGACTTCCGTGAGCAGGTCGGCCACCTGCTGCGCCGCACCTATCAGCGCCACGTGGCCATCTTCCAGCAGGAGGCCTCGGACCCGAATCTCACCACCGTGCAGTTCGTGACCCTGCATGCCATCCGCGACCATGGGCCGAGCGCACAGAGCGAACTGGTGCGGGCCACTGCCGTGGATCAGGGCACCATCCGGGGCATTCTCGACCGACTGAAGGGACGCGGGCTCATCACCCTGTCCGCCGACCCCAGTGACCGCCGCAAGGTCATCGCCTCCCTCACCGACGCCGGCAATCGAACGCTGGACGAAATGGTGCCCTGCGCCCTCAACATCACCGAACTGACGCTCGCGAACCTCAACGCCGCCGAGCGCGTGGCCCTGATGTTCCTGCTGCGCAAGATGCTCGGCCCAGACGCCGAAGGCTGAGCCCTCTCCCGCGTCGGCATCCCCGCAAGTCGCCCCAACTTCCTCTGCCAGACCTGCCCATTTTCGCGCCCATCCCGGTGCGAAACTGCACGCGCTTGGCGCTTGTGTGCCGGCAAAAACATATGTAGCGTATTTCAATCACTGTAATTGCAATGCGATTACTAAGGCGAGACATGACGATGCACGGTACCGGCTTGGATGTGGTGGCGGCCCTCAAAGCGAGCCTTGGTGCCGACAGCGTGCTGACGGAGCCGGCGGACCTGGCCGGTTACATCCACGACTGGCGCGAGCGCTACACCGGCCCGGCCGCCTGTGTCGTCCTGCCCCGCACCACGGCCGAGGTGGCCGAGGCGGTGCGCATCTGTGCCGCGCGCGGCGTTCCCGTGCTGCCCCAGGGCGGCAACACCAGCCTGTGCGGCGGCGCCGTACCGGGCACGCAGGGTCAGCCCCCGGTTATCGTCGCCCTCTCCCGCCTGCGCCGCATCCGCTCGGTGGATGCCGCCAACAACACCATGGTGGTGGATGGCGGCTGCGTGCTCGCCGCCGTGCAGGAGGCCGCCGCCGCCGCGAACCGGCTCTATCCCGTCAGCCTCGGGGCGGAAGGCTCGTGCCAGATCGCGGGCACCATCGCCACCAATGCCGGCGGCACGGCGGTCCTGCGCTATGGCAACACCCGCGAGAACGTGCTGGGCCTCGAGGTCGTGCTGCCTGACGGCTCGATCTGGGATGGCCTGAAGGCGCTGCGCAAGAACAACACCGGCTACGATCTCAAGCACCTGTTCATCGGCTCGGAAGGCACGCTCGGCATCATCACCGGCGCCACCCTGAAGCTGCATCCCCTGCCTTCGTCCCACGCGGTGGCGTGGATCGGCCTCGCCAATCCCTCCGTCGCGCTCGACCTGCTCGGCCGCTTCCAGTCCACCTGTGGCGCGCGCCTCTCCGGCTTCGAGCTCATCAACAAGCTGCAGCTCGATCTGGTGATCGCCCATGTTCCGGATCGCCGCAACCCGCTTGCCGGCAGCCACGACTGGCATCTGCTGGTGGAGCTGGCCGACAACGGCGCCGAAGAGGAACTGACGTCCACGCTTTCCCGCGTGCTGGAGGAGGCCATGGAGGCCGGCCTCGTGGAGGACGCGGTGATCGCCGCCAGCGAGGCCCAGCGCCACACCCTCTGGGAGATCCGCCACTCGGTCTCCGAGGCCAACAAGAAGGCCGGCGTGGGCCTCACCACCGATTGCGCCGTGCCGGTTTCGGCCGTGCCGACCTTCATCGAAAAGGCGGCTGAAGCCATGTGGGCGGAGGTGCCCGGCCTGCCCTACATCGTGGT
The DNA here is from genome assembly GCF_014635325.1 of Azorhizobium oxalatiphilum. Classification (GTDB taxonomy): domain Bacteria; phylum Pseudomonadota; class Alphaproteobacteria; order Rhizobiales; family Xanthobacteraceae; genus Azorhizobium; species Azorhizobium oxalatiphilum. The sequence goes on from NZ_BMCT01000002.1 coordinate 710,816, forward strand.
GGCGCACATGGGCGACGGCAACGTGCACTTCATCCCCTTCTTCACCTACCCCCAGTGGGAAGAGGTGGAGGACAAGGAAGCCATGGCCCACAAGATGCGGCACGTGGTGATCGACGTCTCCAACCAGCTCGACGGCACGTTCAGCGCCGAGCACGGCGTCGGCCAGACGCTGATGGCCGAGATGACGAACTACAAGTCGCCCGTTGAGCTCAAGCTCATGCAGGCCATCAAGGCCACGATCGATCCTCAGAACCTGTTCAACCCCGGCCGCCTCATTCCCCCAAAGGGTTGATGCCGTCGAAGGTGTAATGCCGTCCGTCTCGTCTGTGTCCGTTTTCAGTCCGAACAACCAACGACAAACGCCAACCTGCAGGGGTAAATCATGACTGACCTTATCGGTACCGGCCCGTCCCGCCGCTCGCTCATCAAGGGCGCCGCCCTCGGCGCCGCCGCCGTGATGATGCCGGCCATCTGGTCCCCCTCCCGCGCGGCGGGCAAGCGGATCGTGGTGCGCGATGACGGCGGCATCTACACCAAGGCCTACGGCGCGGTGTACTACAAGCCGTTCTTCGAGAAGACCGGCATCGAGGTGGTGGGCGTGCAGGCCAATGCCGAGCCGACCGCGCAGATCAAGTCCATGGTGGACACCAAGAACTACACCTGGGACATGGCCAAGATCTCCAGGCCGGCCATCCTGCTGCTGACCGCGGGCGACACCAAGTATCTGGAGAAGCACAACCTCGAGTCCAATCCAGTTGTCGCCACCATCCCGCAGCAATACATGTCGCCCTATGGCGTGGGCACCAATGTCTACAGCACGGTGCTCGCCTATCGCACTGACGCCTTCAAGGGCAAGAAGGCCCCGGCCTCCTGGCAGGACTTCTGGAACGTCAAGGATTTCCCCGGCCGCCGCGCGGTGCGCAAGCATGCTTTCGACACCATCGAGCAGTCGCTCATGGGTGCCGGCGTGCCCACCGACAAGGTCTATCCCTGCGACCTGACCAAGGCCTTCGCCAGCCTCGACAAGATCAAGCCCGACGTCGCCGTCTGGTGGACCTCCGGCGCGCAGGTCGAGCAGATGCTCACCTCCGGCGAGGTAGACCTGGTGCCCACCTGGGTGTCGCGCGCGCAGGCCGCCCAGTCCAACGGCGCTCCGGTGGAGATCGTGTGGGATCAGGGCATCTGGGGCGCCGACCACTGGTCGATCCTCGCCGGCACGCCCAATGCCGACGCCTGCCGTGAGTTCATCGCGTTCGCGTCCGATCCCAAGCGCATGGCGCAGCTGGTGGAATACTTCCCCGCCGGCCTCACCCAGCCTGCCGCCTTCGAGTTCGTGAAGCCCGAGGTGGCGAAGAACTGCCCGACCTTCCCGGCCAACATCAAGTCCGGCCTGCCGATCGATGCCGAATACTGGCTGAAGAACCAGACCGCGGTGATCGAGCGCTTCAACAGCTGGGTCCTCGGCTGAACGAGAGAATGCTCTAGAGGCGGATTCACGCTTCAGATTGAGTCAATCTGAACGGATCCGGCTCCAGTCGCGGCGCCTCTCCCCAGGCGCCCATCGCGTACCGGCCGGCGCCTCCCCCCAGCCGGCCGGTACGCACCTCTCAAGGGGCCTCCCGCGCCTCCGGCGCGCGGCGCCCTCATGCGCGTCCATCCGCGTCTTTCCTTGTCGTCTTTGCCGGAGCAGGCCCGATGTCGTCGTCCAGTCTCACCGTTCAGGGCCTCGCCAAGCGCTATGGTGAATTCGTCGCCCTTGCCCCCACCAGCCTCGATGTGCCGGCGGGCGAGTTCCTGACCCTGCTCGGCCCCTCCGGCTCGGGCAAGACCACGCTGCTCAGCCTCATCGCGGGCCTTGCCTCGCCGGACGAGGGCGCGGTGCGCATCGGCGGGGCGGACGTCACCTACCGCCCGCCCTATGAGCGCGACCTCGGCATGGTGTTCCAGAACTATGCCCTGTTTCCGCACATGACCATCGAGGACAATATCGCCTTCCCGCTGAAGATGCGGAAGGTAGGCACGGCGGAGGCCAAGGCGCGCGCCGCCGAAGCGCTGGAGATGGTGCGCCTGCCGCACGTGGCCAAGCGTTTTCCGCGAGAGCTTTCCGGCGGCCAGCAGCAGCGCATCGCGCTTGCCCGCTGCCTCGTATACCGCCCCTCCATCATCCTCATGGACGAGCCGCTGGGCGCGCTGGACAAGAAGCTGCGCGAGCAGATGCAGCTGGAGATCAAGCGCATCCATCGCGAGCTGGCCACCACCATCATCTATGTGACACACGATCAGGAAGAGGCGATGACCATGTCGGATCGCATCTGCCTGATGAATGCCGGACAGATCGAGCAACTGGGCGCGCCCGGCGATCTCTATTTCCGCCCCCGCACCGTGTTCGTGGCCGACTTCCTCGGCGAGTCCAACCTGCTCCCCGCCCGCGTCACCGCCGCCACCGGCGACACGCTGGACATCACGCTCGCGGGCGATGCCGGCACCGCGCAGGCCATTGCCAGCGGCGCCGTGCTCGCCGCCGGCGCGCAGGTGACGGTCATGGTCCGCCCGCAGAACGTGGTCGTCCGCTCCGCCGTGGAAGGTTCTGGCAAGCTCAAGGGCAAGCTGGCGGACGTGATGGTGACGGGCAGCCTCACCAAGCTCTATCTGGATGCGCTCGCGCCCGGCCTGCCGCAGCTGGTTGCCGCCTATCCCACCCGCAGCCTCTCCGATGAGCACAGGATCGGCGACCTGCTGGAGCTGGACTGGCAGGCCGCCGACGCGGTGGCCATCGCCGACGCCAAGGGGCACTGAGCGATGACCGCCGCCCATCTTCCCACCTCCCCGGAAGGACGCGCCGCCGCCCGCCGCAAGACCATGGGCCGCGTGCTCATGGCCGCGCCGCTGGTAGTGCTGCTGCTCGCCTTCCTCGTCTATCCCGTCGGCCAGTTGCTGTCGCTGAGCGTGTGGGGCCGCGACGGCTTCACGCTGGCGCCCTACCAGCAGCTGTTCGCTTCGCCGCTCTATTTCAACGTGATGCTGATCACGCTGAAGATCTCCTTCTTCACCACTTTGCTGTCGGTGATCCTGGGCTATCCCATCGCCTACCTGATCTCGGTGGCGGAGCCGCAGCGCAAGGCGCGGCTGCTGTTCTGGGTGCTGCTGTCCTTCTGGACCAGCTTCCTCGTGCGCGCCTTCGCCTGGATCGTCATTCTGGGCCGGCGCGGCGTGGTCAATCAGACGCTCACCTCCATGGGTGTCATCGATCGCCCGCTGGACCTGCTCTACAATTTCAACAGCACCATGATCGGCATGGTGCATGCGCTGATCCCGCTCGCCATCCTCACCATGCTCTCGGTGATGGAGAACATCGACCGCAGCCTGCCCCGCGCCGCATCGACGCTGGGTGCCCGGCCCGGCACCGCGTTCTGGAAGATCTATTTCCCGCTGTCCCTTCCGGGCGTGGCCGCCGCCGCCATCATGGTATTCGTCACCGCCATCGGCTTCTTCATCGTGCCCGCTTTGCTGGGCGGCCGGCGGGAGACCATGATCACGCAGCTGATCATCGATCAGGTGCAGCAGACGCTCAACTGGGGCTTTGCGGGCGCCATCTCGGTGCTGCTGCTCGTGGTCGTGCTGCTGGTGTTCGTGCTCTACGACAAGGTGCTCGGCCTCTCCACCATGACCGGGTCCGGCGCGCCGCGTGCCGCCTCCGCCAAGCCGCAGGGTTTTGGCCATAGGGTAGGCGACGTCATCCTGACCGTGCTCGGCGACGTCAGCGACCGCATCATCGCCCTCTTCCCCCGCCGCAAGCGGGAGACCGGCAAGCCGCCGCTGGCACTGAGCAGCTTCGTCTGGGGCCTGCTCATCCTCATGAGCCTGCCGGCGGTTCTCATGATCCCGCTGTCATTCGGCTCGGGCGGGCTCAACTGGCCGCCGCAGGGCTTCACGCTGCAATGGTACCAGCAGATGGCCGCCTCGCCGGTCTGGATGCAGGCACTCACCCGCTCGCTCATCGTCGGCATCGGCACGGGCGTGCTGGCCATGCTGATCGGCACGCCGGTGGCCTTCCTGCTGGTGCGCAGCGAGATGCGCGGCAAGGGCCTGATGCTGGCCTTCGTGCTCTCGCCCATCATCGTGCCGCGCATGATCATCGCGGTCGGCCTGTTCTACATGTTCGCCCGCATCGGCCTCGTCGGCACGGCGTTCGGCCTCGTGCTCGGCCACACTGTTGTGGCGGTGCCCTATGTGGTGATGACCATGATGGCGGTGCTGCGCAATTACGACACGCGGCTCGATCTCGCCGCCCAGAGCCTCGGCGCGCGGCCCTTGGCCACCCTGCGCCACGTCACCCTGCCCATTCTCGGGGCGGGCATGATGTCGTCCTTCCTGTTCGCCTTCGCCACCTCGTTCGACGAGCTGACCATCGCGCTGTTCGCCTCGGGCGGCCTCAACGCCACCCTGCCCAAGCAGTTCTGGGACGAGGTGACGCTTCAGGTGTCTCCGGTCATCGCCGCCGTCTCCACCTGCCTGTTCGTCTTCATCGCAGTGCTGATCTTCGTGGCCGACCGGTTGCGTCGGCGCAGCGCAGCGTCCTGATCCACCCCAGTATCAAGGTTCCCAGTTCCATGCTCACTTCCGCCCAGCTCAAGGGCATCCTGCCCGCCACCCCGACGCCGGTGAACGCCGACGACACCATCAATGTCGCGGCCTCCAAGGCGCTGTTCTCCTGGCTGCTGCAGCAGGGTGTTGATGGCCTCGTCCCGCTCGGCGGCACGGGTGAATACGGGGCGCTCGCCCGCGCCGAGCGCATCAAGTTCGCCGGCCTCGCTGCCGAGGCCATGCAGGGCAAGGGGCCGGTGATCGCCGGCGTGCTCGACACCGGCTTTCATGACGCGCTTCAGGCGGGCCGCGAGTTCGCACAGGCCGGCGCGGATGGCCTTCTGGTGGTGACGCCCTATTACACCAACCCCACCCAGGCCGGCATCCGCGACTATTTCCTGCGCTATGCCGATGCCTCGCCGCTGCCGATCCTCATCTATGAGATCCCCTATCGCACCCGCCACGCCGTCCAGCCCGAGATCCTGCACGAGCTTTCGAAGCACGAGCGCATCATCGGCATGAAGGCGTGCAATCTCGACATGTACCACTTCCTCCAGGTGGTGGCGGGCGTGGCGCCGGACTTCACCGTGCTGAGCGGCGAGGACAGCCTGTTCCCGCTGCATCTGGCGGCGGGCGCCAAGGGCGGCATCATCGTCACCGCCAACCTGCTGCCCCGCGCCTGGCGCAAGGTCTTCGATCTGGCGACCGCCGGCCGCACGCAGGAGGCCCTCGCCCTGCACCGTCGCTTCATCCCGCTGATGAACATGGCCTTTGCAGAGACCAATCCCGGCCCCATGAAGGCGGTGATGGACCTCGTTGGCGTCGATGCTCCGCGCATGCTGGCCCCGCTGGTTTCCGCCAACCCCGAACTCGCCAAGCGCCTGCGGGCCGAGGTGACGCGCCTGCTGCCGGAGTTCGAGGGCACGGCCCCCGCCGCCCTCGCTTCCTGACACAATGGCTGGCCGCCGCTCCCTGCGGCGGCCAGCCTCTTTTTCAGGCGAAGAAGCGCCACGCGGACGATTGACGGACGGCCCACCGAGCCGACAGAAAGAGCCGATGCGCATGCCGAAGAAACCCGCCACCGCCCCGGCGCCCGATGCCGTCCCCGATGCCGCTGGTGATGCCGGCGCGGACAAGCGCCGCTCCTCGCTGTTCGTCGGCTCGACGGAGAAGGCATTCCAGGTCCTGCACGCCTTCGACGGCCCGCACCGCTTCATGACGCTGGCCGACATCGCCCGTGCTTCCGGGCTGGATCGCAGCGCCGCCCAGCGCCTCGTCCACACGCTGGAAACGCTCGGCTACATCAAGCGCGTGCCGGACACGCGCAATTACGCGCTGACGTCCAAGGTGCTGCAATTCTCCTACAGCTACCTGCGCGCCAACGAACTGGTGGACAAGGCCCTGCCCTACCTGCTCGACGTCAGCCGCCGGCTCGGGGAGACAGCCAATCTTCAGGAGCTGGACGGGCCGGACATCGTCTTCATCGCCCGCATTCCCGGCCAGCATATGGCCCATATCGACATCGTGGTGGGCAGCCGCCTGCCCACATTCTTCACCGCCTCCGGCACTGCCATGCTCTCGCGCATGTCCGAAGCCGAGCAGCGGGAGATCCTCGCCCACACCAACCTGACGCCGCTGACGCCCTTCACCGAAACCGATCCGGAAGCGCTCATGGCGCGGGTGAGGCAGGCGTCCGAGCGCGGCTATGCCATCACGGTCAATCAGGCTGTGATGGGCGACATCTCGGTGGGCGCGGCCATCACCGACGAGCAGGGCAAGCCCGTGGCGGCGATCACCATCTCGGTGCCCACCAGCCGCTGGACTCCGGAACGCGCCGAGGCGGAACTGGCCCACAACGTACAGGTGGCCGCCACCTCCATCTCGAAGCAGCGCGCCGTCCGCCTGTCCTCCTGAGCGGTGCTCAGCAGGCTGCGTGCGGCCACGCCAGACGCGCAACCGGCGCGACGCACAATGCGGCCCGGGCCAATTCCGGAGCGCCGGGCACCTCATATTCAACGTCATCCGGCGTACGGGCGCCATAGAGATCATACAACAGGCCGGCCAGAGAGCGGCCGGTGGCCTCGATTTCGGCAGAGAGATTGGTAGGCGTCCAGTGGCGCTGAAAATTGCCCTCCGAAGGATCGGTATCGAAGCCTTCGGCCGCGAGGAGCGCACGCACGCGCGCCGGCACCTCAACCGTGCTGGGGTCTCCCTTCTGCTTCAGATAGAAACCCGATGCCACCTCGCACAGGATGGAGGAGCCCTCCTCCACCATCAGGCACTGCGCATAGGCATGCCCTTTCGCGGGCACCCCGGCGATGACAAAGCGATTTTTCCCCGGCGGACGCGCAGCCACGATCCGAATGCGACGATCAATCTCGCACCCCACACGCTGCACGAAAGCTGCGCGATCCGCCCTCTTGTCGACGGCAGCCATAGCCGCTGAGAACGAGATGACCTCAAGCACGCAGCAGGCAACTATCGCGCGCCAAGCCGCGCGTCCCACGCCCGAGCCGATCACCCTTGCCCCCATGATGGCCTCCCCTTCCCTGCACCCAGCCTAATGGCTCCGGCACGAAAAGGAGAGACTTTGCCATCACGCCTTGTAGCGGTCGAAGGCGGTGAGCTTCTGCACGTAGGGCTCCACCTCGCGCAGGTAGATCTCTTCCTTCAGGAAGCGGATCTCCTCGTCGAGCCCGTCTTCCATGACCTCCCGCCACCACGATTTCGGACGTCCGTCCGAGCCGTCGTTCCAGCGATAGCCCCGCGCTTTCAGCGCATCCTTCATCTCGAACGGGCTCTGCTCGGCCCAGACTCGATAGCGCGGCTTGCGGGCCGTATCCAGCAAGCGGGCGAAGCCGGTGCCCTCGGCCTCCTTGAGCGGCGCGGCGAGCACTTCCAGCAGCGCGTGGCAATCGTCCACGGCCCGGTGGCCGTTGTGGAACATGCCGCACTGGCCGATGAGATAGCCGAGCTTCACGCCCTCGAAGCCGAAATCGCCCCACGGCACTTCCTGCACGGAGCAGGCCCACGCCTTGCCGTCGAAGCCCTCGGCCAGATGCTCGCAGAAGGGACGATCGAAACGCGCATTATGGGCAATGACGAGGGACGCCGGCTCCATGAAGCGGGCCACCGCCTCAAGGTCCAGCACATGGCCCTTCACCATCTCCGGCGTGATGCCGGTGAGCCGGGTGATGGTCTCGCTGATGGGCACGGAGGGCTCGCGCAGGGCGCTGAAGGTTGAGATTACATCGCCGATCTCGCCGCCCTCGCGATAGGTGAAGGCGACCATGCCCAGCTCGATCACCTCGTCCTTCTGGTGGTCGAGGCCGGTGGTTTCGGTGTCCACGATCACCGCCAGCTTCTCGCCCGGCTCCAGCGCGCGCGGCAACACGGTGCGGGGCTGGAGCTTGCGCAGCACGCGGTAGCGGCCGGTCTCCTCCAGCTCGCAGGCATAAGCCTCGTGCACGGCGTCATAGGCAACGGCGGGACCCGGCTTGGGCTTGACCTCGTCCGTCTTGGCCACCCCGGCCTTGGCGCGCACCTTGCGGCGTGGCTTGGCGAGAGCCGCAACCTCTTCGGGCGACAGATCGTCAAGGGCGAGCAAGGCGAAGAAATCGGCCTGTTGCGCCATGATTCGGCTCCTCCACCCGCTGCCGCGACTCACTCAATGGTTAGCAAATCATAACCTGAGGGCGGCAAGAGGGCGCGACGGCGCACCGAAACGCTTGTGGGGAACGGGCTTCAAGCCGTGGCGAGCCAGATCATGTGGCGGGCACCGCGCTTCTTCGTGGAGGCCCGCACGGGGACCTCCTCCACCTGAAAGCCCACCTTGCGCATGCGCTGGCTGAAGCGAGGATCAGGCGCGGACGACCACACCGAAAGCACGCCGCCCGGGGTGAGCGCCGCCTTGGCCGCGCCGAGGCCACCCGTGGCATAGAGCCGGTCGTTGGCCTCCACCGTAAGGCCGTCCGGGCCGTTGTCCACGTCCAGCAGGATGGCGTCGAAGCCGCCCCGGCTCTTGCCGATCAAGGCCCCCACATCGCCCACATGGATCGAAACGCGCGGATCATCGAGGCAGCCGCCGAACACCTCGGCCATGGGGCCGCGCGCCCAGTCCACCACCGCCGGCACCAGTTCGGCCACCGTGATGCGCGCATCCGCCGGGCAGAGCGCCAGCGCCGCCCGCAAGGTGAAACCCATGCCCAGCCCGCCGATGAGAATGTGCGGCGCCTTGGACCCGGAGAGCTTCTCCAGCGTCAGCCGCGCCAGCGCTTCCTCCGAACCGGACAGGCGGCTGTTCATCAGCTCGATGGGGCCGAGCATGATGGAGAATTCGGTGCCACGCTGCTTCAGGCGCAGGTCGCCGCCGCCGGGCAGCGGCGCGGTATCGAGAAGTACCCAGGGGATCACGGAGTCACGGCTTCATCTGTTTCGAAAACGGGCGCCACCATACACGCCGCGGCGTGCCCGCAAAGCCGTCAGCCGCGCGGATCGAACACGCGCTGCTTCAGATCCTCGATGACACGGCCGAGATGGCGCTCCATGGCCGTGCAGGCTTCGTCGCCCTTGCCGGCGGCGAGCGCATCGATGATCTCCAGATGCTCGGCGCAGATCTCGCGGATGCGGCCGGGCCGGCGCTCCAGGCCGAACAGGCGTGAGCGCTGGCGCACCTGCCGGATCAGATCCGCCATCAGCGGATTGCCGCTGCCCTCGGCGATGGCCTCGTGCAGCAGTTCGTCCACTGCGTCGAGATCATCGCGGCCGGGCAACTCGCCGCCGGCCGCCTCGGCGGCCTTCACGAGCTGGACGATGCGCGCGCGCAGCGGCGCCAGAACGTTCGCCGGCACGTGGCCCGCCGCCAGCCGCGCCGCCTCGCGTTCAAGCGTGACGCGCACCCGCAAGGCGTGGCTGTAGTCTTCCAGGGTCACGGTCTTCACTTGCAGGGCGCCCTCGCCCCGGCGGATCAGCAGGCCCTCGCCTTCCAGCCGGAAGAGAGCGTCGCGGAGCGGCGTGCGCGAGACGTCCAGCGCCTTGGCGAGCTTGCGCTCCTGCACCACGGAGCCGGCTTCCAGCTGACCGGACAGGATCATGTCGAGCAACTGGCGATAGGCTACCTCGGTCAGGCGGGGAGCGATCTTCACCTCGTCCGCTGTGCTCGTCATATCCGCCATCCTCCTGACCGCCCCCAAACGAACTATGCCCAAAAATTAAGCTCTGCCCGTCATTGACCAAAGTGGAATACCACCGGCATACTATGTCGCGCAACCCTTGCGAAGCGAAGCAGCGCAAGGCGTGGCGGACCCGGCGGGGAGAATTGGCACGCGCCGCTTTCCCCTCTCCACGCACAGGACGATCCATCGATGCGCCACCTCTTCTCGCTGACCCGTTCCACCGTTTCCCGGACGCTGGCCGTTGCCGCCATCGCCGCCCTCCCCTTCGGCGCGGTCGCGCAGGAACTGAAGACAGGCGTGGACGGCACCTTCGCTCCCCACGCCATGCCGAACCTCTCCGGTGGCGTGCAGGGCTTCAACATCGACCTCGCCAACGAACTCGCCAAGCGTCTGGGCTCCAAGATCACCATCGACGCTACGCAATTCTCGGGCCTTGTTCCCGGCATGCAGGCGGGCACCTACGATTTCATCGCCGCCCCGGTGACGGCCAACAAGGACCGTGCCGAGCAGATGCTCTTCACCGAGGGCTACCTCAACACGGACTTCCAGTTCGTGGTGAAGAAGGACACGGCGGACATCACCGATCTCGCCCAGCTCAAGGGCAAGGTGATCGCGGTCAACAAGGGTTCGGCCTATGACAGCTGGGCGCGCGAACTGGCCGACAAGATGGGCTGGACAGTCGAGAGCTACGGCACCAATTCCGACGCCATCCAGGCGGTGGTGACGGGCCGCGCCTATGCCAACGTGGCCGGCAACACGGTCTCGGCCTGGGCGGTGAAGAACAATCCCGCCATCAAGCTGTCCTACCTGCACTCCACCGGCCTCGTGTGGGCGATCCCTGTCCGCAAGGACAATGCGGCCCTGCGCAACAAGCTCGATGCCGCCATCGAGTGCATGAAGAAGGACGGCACCATGGCCGCCCTGCATGAGAAGTGGTTCGGCACCAAGCCCGCCGCCGGCGCCGCCGCCGTCACCATCTTCCCCGGCTACGGCGTTCCCGAGCTGCCCGGCTACGACAAGACCGAGCATCCGCTTTCCTGCTCCTGATCACAGGCTGACGCGCGTGGGGGCGACGAGCCCCCGCGCTTTTCCTTCCGACTGACGAATGGCAGCGCCCGTGTCCCTTCCCGATCCCTCCCCTTCCGCGCCGGTCGAGCCGATGCTGGACATCCGCGCCCTGCGCAAGACCTTCGGCGCGGTTGAGGTGCTCAAGGGCATCGACCTCAAGGTGGCCCGGCAGGAGCTGGTGTTCATCATCGGCCCGTCCGGCTCCGGCAAGAGCACGCTGCTGCGCTGCATGAACCGTCTGGAGGAGCCGTCCGACGGCTCCATCTTCGTGGACGGCGTGGACCTGCTGAGCCCGAAGACCGACATCAACCTGATGCGCCGCAAGCTCGGCATGGTGTTCCAGTCCTTCAACCTCTATCCGCACAAGAACGCGCTCGGCAACGTGACGCTCGCCTTGCGCAAGGTGCTGCGCAAGAGCGCCGCCGAGGCCGAGGCCATCGCCATGGCGGCGCTGGATCGCGTCGGCCTGAAGGAGAAGGCCGGCAACTTCCCGAGCCAGCTCTCCGGCGGCCAGCAGCAGCGCGTGGCCATCGCCCGCGCCATCGCGCTGGAGCCCACCGTCCTGCTGTTCGACGAACCCACATCCGCGCTCGATCCGGAGCTGGCCGGCAGCGTGCTCGCTGCCATGGGCGACCTGAAGAAGGCCGGCATGACCATGGTGGTGGTCAGCCACGAGATGCGCTTTGCCCGCGATTTCGCGGATCGCGTGGTGTTCATGGAGAACGGAGAGGTGGTGCAGGACGGCCCGCCTGCGGTGCTGTTCGGGCCGGATGCGCATCCGCGCGTCAAGGCCTTCCTCTCCGAACTCAGCCACTGAGCCCATCATGACCGGCGGCTCACTGTTTCTCGAAACCTTCTTCAACCCCACCATCATCGCCCGCTACCTGCCCGACATATTGAAGGGCATGCTGGTGACGGTGGAGGTGGCGGCCTGCGTCATCGTCACCGGCATTGCGCTGGGCCTCGCGCTCGCGGTGGTGCGCAGCTTCCGGCTGCGGGCCGTCAATTTCCTGATCATCGTGCTGGTGGACGTGCTGCGCGCCCTGCCCCCGCTGGTGATCGTGCTGATCGTCTATTTCGGCCTGCCCAATGTGGGCATCACCCTGCCGAGCTTCGCGGTGCTGTGGCTGGTGCTATCGCTGGTGCTCGCCGCCTTCGCCGAAGAGGTGTTCTGGGCCGGCATCGTCTCGGTGCGCAAGGGCCAGTGGGAGGCCGGGCGCTGCACCGGCATGACCGAATTCCAGACCCTGTGCTGGATCGTGCTGCCGCAGGCCATCCGCCTCACCGTGCCGCCACTCACCAACCGCACCATCGCCATCACCAAGAACACCGCGCTCGGTACCGTCATCGGCGTGCCCGAAATCCTCAATCAGGCCACCACGGCGCAGAGCTTCTCCGGCAGCGCCACGCCGCTGATGATGGGCGCTCTGGCCTATCTCGTGCTGTTCATTCCGGTGGTCATCGTCGGGCGCTGGATCGAGACCCGCTTTGCCTGGAGGCGTGGCTGATGGACGCCATCCTGCAACAATTCTTCAACCTCGACATCATGGCGCAGGCAGCGCCCCTGGTGTTCAGGGGCCTCGGCATGACGCTGCTGGTGTGCTGCGCGGTGATCCCGCTCGGCCTCGTCGGCGGCCTCCTCGTGGCGCTGGGAAGCCGGTCGCATTCACGCCTGCTGCGCGGCCTGCTGGCCGGGCTCATCGACCTGCTGCGCGCACTGCCGCCGCTGGTGCTGCTGATCGCCATCTCCGCCGGATTGCCCTTCGCCGGCATCCGCCTGTCGCCCTTCGCCTGTGTCACGCTCGCTTTGTTCCTCAACACCTCGGCCTATTATGGCGAGGTTTATCGCGCGGGACTGGAAAGCGTGCCGCACGGCCAGTGGGAGGCGGCGCGCTGCACCGGCATGACCGCATGGCAGACGCTCGTCCACGTGGTCATCCCGCAGGCGGTGCGCAACGTATTGCCGGACCTCGTCTCCAACACGGTGGAAGTGGTGAAGCTCACCTCGCTGGCCAGCGTCGTGGCGCTGCCGGAGATGCTCTATTCCGCCGACATGGCGCGCTCCGTGACCTTCAATTCGTCGCCCATCGTACTGGCGGCGCTCATCTATCTCGCTTTGCTGTGGCCCGTGGTGCGCCTCATGAGCCGCCTCGAGCACCGGCTGGGCACCTGACATCACCCCATCAAAATGAAAGCGCGGATCCGCCTTCAGGGGGCCGCGCGCGAGGAGTTAAGCCATATGCGTGAAATCAAGGTCGCGGCCGCCCAGCTCGGCCCCATCCAGAAGGCCGAAAGCCGCGAGGAAGTGGTCAGCCGCATGCTGGCCCTCATGGAAGAGGCCAAGACCGCCGGGTGCAACCTGATCGTGTATCCTGAGCTGGCACTCACCACCTTCTTCCCGCGCTGGTACCACGAGAACCGCGCCGAGGCGGACGAGTGGTTCGAGGCCGAGATGCCGAACGCCGCCACCCAGCCGCTGTTCGACAAGGCGAAGGAATACGGCATGGGCCTCAGCTTCGGCTATGCCGAGCTGACGGAGGACGGCCACCACTTCAACACCTCCATCCTTGTCGACCCGCAGGGCAAGATCGTGGGCAAGTATCGCAAGATCCACCTGCCCGGCCATGTGGAGTACGAGCCCGAGCGCACTCACCAGCATCTGGAGAAGCGCTATTTCGAGCCCGGCGACCTCGGCTTCCCGGTGTGGCGCACCATGGGCGGCATCTTCGGCATGGCCATCTGCAACGATCGCCGCTGGCCCGAGACCTATCGCGAGATGGGCCTGCAGGGCGTGGAGATGATCGTGCTCGGCTTCAACACCCCCTCGGTGAACAACCTGCGCGGCGCCGAAGCCCTCAACCAGCGCCTGTTCCACCACAAGCTGTCCGTGCAGGCCGGCGCCTACCAGAACTCCACCTGGGTGATCGCGGTCGCCAAGGCCGGCTCGGAAGACGGCAACCATCTGATGGCCGGCACGGTGATCGTGAATCCGGACGGGGAAATCGTCGCCGAGACCAAGACCGAGGGCGACGAGATCATCGTGCATGCGTGCGACCTCGACGATACCGTCTTCGGCAAGGAAACGGTGTTCGATTTCAAGCGCCATCGGCGTATTGAGCATTATGGGCGCATTACCGCCCAGACCGGCGTGATTCTGCCGCCGGAGGACTGATCCCCTTTCCCCTTAGGCGATGAGGACACGCGCATGACCACTGCCGACATGAGCTTCGATTTCGCGAATGTTGATCCCGAGATCCGCTACAAGCTGCTCACCGGCCTCGTGGTGCCGCGTCCCATCGCCTGGGTGGTGACGAAATCCGTGAAGGGCGTGGTGAATGCCGCGCCCTTCTCGCTGTTCAATGTCATCTCGGAAGACCCGCCGCTGGTGATGTTCAGCGTGGACACCAAGCCCGGCGACCGGGTGAAGGACACGCTGGTCAACGTCCACGCAACCCGTGCCTTCGTGGTGAACCTCGTAGATGAGGCGACAGCGCAGGTGATGAACAACTGCGCCATCAACTTCCCGCCCGAGGAAGGCGAGCCGGAGGCGTTCGGCATCCCGCTCGTTCCCGGCACCCACGGGCCGGTGCCGCGCCTTGCCATCTCGCCGGTGGCCATGGAGTGCAAGCAGGTCACGACGCTCAACTTCGGCCCGCGCCGCGACCTCGTGATCGGCGAGGTGCTGGCCCTGCACACCCGCGCCGGCGTGCTGGACCCCACCAATCTGCGCACCAATTACGACACCTACCAGCCGGTGGGCCGCCTCGGCGGCACCATGTATGCGCATCTGGAAGACCGCTTCTCCATGGACCGCGAGACCTACGAGCAGTTCAGCGCCCGCACCGCGCAGGAAGCCGCCGCCAAGGAAACGGTCTGAGCGCAGACCTCAGGCGGCGACGCGCACCGCGCCGATGGCCATAGTGACCGCCGCCTGAACCGGGTCGATCACCGGCACGCCCAGCGCCGCCTCCAGCCCCTGACGGTGCCGGGCCATGCCGGCACAGCCCATGACGATGACGTCGCAGCGGTCGAGCTTCACCAGCTCGCCGCCCACCTCGATCATGCGCGCCAGCGTGTTGTCGCCCGCAGCGCTCTCGGCAACGCTCATGTTGAGCGGCCGCTCGCCGGAGAAGCGCTCCATCAGGCCCATCTGGCGCACGTAACGCTGGTGGCGGGCCATGGTGCCCTCGCCGATGGCGATCACGCCGAAGCGGTCGCCCCGCGCCAATGCCATCAGCAGCGCGCTCTCGCAGATGCCGAACACCGGCGCCTTCGTGCCCTCCCGGCAGACGTGCAGGCCCGGATCGCTGTAGCAGGCGATCACGAAGGCACCCGCACGCGTCTCCCGCTCCACCAGCCGGCGCAGCGGAATGGCGACCTGCTCCACATGCTCCTGCGTCTCGACGCCATAGGGACCGTCCTCCAGCGTAACGCAGCGGATCGCCGGCCCGTCGGCGAAGCGCAGAGGCGCCAGCGCGGCATCGAAGCCGGCCGTCACCACCGCGTTGGAGTTGGGATTGACCACGACGATCTCGCCTCGCGCCATTCTCATCTTCCCCGTTCTGTCCCACTGGGCGGCAGCATTCATTCCCCAGCGTCATGGAACAGTTAAGTCCGGCAGATGACCTCTTGTCCACGTCCCAACGAAAAGGGAGCGGCCCGCTTCCGCGAAACCGCCCCCTCCCGGACATCCAGTGACGTGAAGCCTGACCGGCCGATCAGTACATCGGCACGAAGGGGCCGCCCCACGGGCCGTAGTCGAACGCCATCTGCTGGGCGTTCATCTGGTTCATCATGGCCGTCATCTGCTGCTGATTGGCCAGCCGCTGCTGGAACATCATCTGCTGGTAGGAGCCGTAATTGTCCTGATTGCCGTAATAGATGCAGCCGCAGACGGTCGGATCGGCATAAAGATAGACCGGCTGGCCGTTCTGCATCTGCACGGTGAACTTGTGCGCCGGCAGCGACTTCAGCGAGGCCACCTTGGCCGGCGTGTCCGCCACGCGCACCCGGAAACCGGCGGCGGCGAGCATGTTTTCCTTGTTCTGCGTATCGGTGACGCAACCGGCAATGCCAAGCCCGATCAGCGCCAGCGCAGCGATGGATTTCAGTTTCATATCAGCCTCCCTCAGGCCCAAGCCGTCTTCCCGGAGGCAACGTAACAGCGGCGCGTCCTGAGTCGAGTCGGCGAAGGCTATCCTGTACCTTCTCCAAATCACCCGAGGCTGTGCTTGCGCCGATGAAGAACGACACGGCATCTTCCCACGCGCGCCATAGCGCGCGAGAAGAGATGTCATGCTGCATCACGACCTCCAATCCCTGCGCCTGTTCGTGGCCGTGTGCGAAACCCGCAGCCTCTCCAAGGCGGCCGAGCGCATGAACCTCGCTTTGTCCGCCGCCAGCCGCCGCCTGCGCTTGCTGGAGGAAGAAGCGGGCATGCCGCTGGTCCGGCGCCTGCCGCACGGGGTGGAGCCCACCATGGCTGGCCAGACCGCGCTCGCCTATGCGCAGTCCGTGCTCATGCTGGCGGATCGCTATGTGGCTGGTCTGGCCGACCATCTCACCGGGGCGCGCGGGCAGGTGCGGGTGTCCGCCTCCAGCTCGGCCCTGGTACAGCGCCTCGCGCCGGACCTTGCCGCCTTCGCTTTGCGCCATCCCGATATCCGCATCGACCTCGACGAGCGCCCCACTGCCGACACCATCACCGCACTCACCCGCAAGCAGGCGGACCTCGGCGTGATCGTGCTGGGCCATCCCGTGGACGGGCTCATCTGCTACCCCTATTCCACCGACCGCCTCGCCGTGGTGACGCTGAAGGACCACCCCCTTGCGGCGCGCGAGAGCGTCACCCTCGGCGATCTGATCTCCGAGGACTTCGTGGCGCTGGAGGCCGGCACCGCCGTCAACCGGCTGGTGATGGAGCGGGCGCGCGAGTTCGGCCGTTATCTCAAGGTGCGGGTGCAGGTGCGCAGCTTCGAGGTGATGTGCCAGATGGTCAGCCATGGGCTGGGTATCGGCATCCTGCCCGAAGCGGCGCTGCGCCCCCTCACCACTGCGCTCGATCTCGCCATCGTCCGCCTCGACGAGCCATGGGCGGTGCGGGAGATCGCCATCTGCGTGCGTGAGAGTGAGGAATTGCCCAACGCCACTCGACGCTTGCTGGAGGAGTTGCGCGACAGAAAGTGACGCTGCGGAACATTTCGCGTTTTGCGAAATCAGCCTACCCCCTTTTCTCATTCCACGAACCAGAAGCAGCCCTGATACTCTGCTTGTGACGGGGAATTGGGCATGGACGCTTTCGAGGCACGCCGCGACGGACGGGAGGGACCGGAGGCCATCGCCGCCGCCCACGCCCGCTGCGCGGCACTGGGGCAGGCGACCAACGCCTTCGTAGAGCTGCGTACGCCGGACGCCGGTGGCGTCATCCCCTACGCCATCAAGGACATGCTGGATGTGGCCGGCCGCCCGCCCACCCTCGGGCTCGACCACGCACCAGCCGCGCCGCCCACCGTGACTGCGCCCCTGATCGCCCGGCTCGAAGCCGCCGGCGGCCGCGCCGTCGCCTTCACCCAGATGACGCCCCTGGCTTTCGATCCCTCGGGCGCCAACCGGTGGCGCGGGCGGCCGATCAATCCATGGAACGCCGAGCGCATCTGCGGCGGCTCGTCCTCCGGCTCGGCAGTGGCGGTGGCGGCAGGCTGCGTGCCGCTCGCCATCGGCTCGGATACGGCCGGCTCGCTGCGCATTCCCGCTCATTGCTGCGGGGTCAGCTCGTGGAAGGCCACGCGGGGCCTACTGCCGCTGGAAGGCGTAATGCCCCTCGCCCCCTCGCTGGACACGCTGGGCTTCCTCGGCCGTGACGTGCACCTTCTGGAGCGCGTCTCCACGCTGTTCACGACCCACGGCCGGGCCGCTCCACGCAGCCTGCGGGTGGGTTGGGATCTGGTGGAAGCCTGCGATGACGACATCCGCGAGGTCTTCGCCGCCGCCGTTTCCACCATCGGCCGCATGGGTCATACGTTCCGGCCCGCCGCTCTCGGCCCGCTCGTGGCCGCCACCGACCAGCCGGTGCTGGAGCTCCTGCTGGGAGAGAGCGCCCGCTCACTGGCGTCCATTCCCGCCGCCACGGACGATCCCCTGTTCGCCACCCGTCTTGCCAAGGGGCGGGCGCTGGGGGAGAGCCACCTTGCCGCCTGCCGTGCCGCGCTGAAGGCCGCGGAACCGCTGGCCGAAGCGCTGTTTCAGGACGGCGAAGCGGTGCTGCTGCCGGCCATGCCCTGCACCACACCGACCGTGGCCGACTGCGATCCGCAGACACCCGGTTTCTCGGGCCGCACGCTCTATCGCCTGTCCGCCTTCTGCCGTTTCGCCAGCGGGCTCGGACTGCCGGTCGTGACCTTCCCCATCGGCCGGGATCGCAACGGCATGCCCGTGGGCGCGCAGATGGTGGGGGCGCAGGGTTCAGACCGCGCGCTGCTGGCGCTCGTTCATCATATCCAGTCGCTCAGCAACGGGCATCGGACCCGGCCCGAGACCGAGGCCGCAGACACGACATCCAAGGAGCGTATCGCGTGAGCGCAACCGCCACGGCCTTCGCGGCCCCTGTCCCGCCTTCTACGGCGCTGTCGAAGCTGCGCATCCTCGATCTGACGCGGGTGCGCGCGGGGCCGACCTGCTGCCGCATCTTCGCGGATTTCGGCGCCGACGTGATCAAGATCGAGGCTCCGGACGGGGTGGACCCCAACGAGACCATGTCGGGTGCCCGCGACGGCTACGACATGCTCAACCTCCACCGTAACAAGCGTTCGCTCACCTTGAATCTCAAGCGCAAGGAAGGGCTTGAGCTGTTCCTCAAGCTGGTGGAGACCGCCGATGTGGTGGTCGAGAACTACCGGCCCGACGTGAAGAGCCGTCTCGGCATCGACTATGAGGCGCTGAAAGCCCGCAACCCGCGCATCATTCTCGCCTCCATCTCCGGCTTCGGGCAGGACGGCCCCTATGTCGGCCGCGCCGGCTTCGACCAGATCGCGCAAGGCATGGGCGGGCTCATGTGGCTCACCGGGCTGCCCGGACAGGGACCGGTGCGGGCGGGTGTCGCGACCGCGGATTCCACAGCTGGCCTTTATGCCGCCACCGGCATCCTCGTGGCGCTACGCGAACGCGACACCTCCGGCGAAGGCCAGTGGGTGCAGACCTCGCTGCTGCAGGCGCAGATCGCGCTCTGCGATTTTCAGGCGGCACGCTATCTCGTGGACGGGGTGGTGCCCGAGCAGGCGGGTAACGACCATCCCTATTCCACCCCCATGGGCGTGGTGGAAACGGCGGACGGCTTCATCAATCTGGCGGTGGGCGGCGACGGCCAGTGGCGCGACCTCTGCCGCGCCATCCAGCGCAGCGATCTCGTCGACCATCCCGACTACGCCACACAACCCGAGCGCCTCGCCCATCGCGCCGAGGTGTGGGCGCTGCTCACCCCCATCTTCGCCTCCGATACCTCGGCCAACTGGTTGCAGCGCCTGGAGGAAGTGGGCGTGCCCGCCGGTCCCATCTACCGCATGGACGAGGTTTTCGAGGACGAGCAGGTTCGGCATCTCGGCATCGCCCGCACCGTCCCCCATCCCCGGCTGGGCGAGGTGACGCTGGTGGGCCAGCCCATCGGCCTCTCGCGCACGCCGGCCGCTGTCGTCTCTCCGCTCTCCGACAAAGGAGCGGACGGCGCAGACATTCTGGCCGAGATCGGCCTTGATGCCGCGCGTATCGCGGATCTCAAGGCGGGAGGCGTGCTGTGAGCGGCGATCTTCTCTATTCCAGCCAGAATGGCCTCGCCCGCATCATCATCTCCCAGCCGGAGAAGATGAACGCCATGGCCTTCCACATGTGGAGCGCCCTGCCCGGCCTCATCGCGCGCGCCTCGGCCGATCCTGCCATCCGCGCCATCGTGCTGGAAGGCGCAGGTGAGAAGTCCTTCTGTTCCGGTGCGGACATCTCGCAGTTCGGCGAGAAGCGCTCCGATCCGGACGCGGTGGCCGCCTATGACACGGCGGTGGCCGACGGCATGCGGGCGCTGGCGGGAGCATCCAAGCCCACGGTAGCGGTGATCCGCGGCATCTGCTTCGGCGGCGGTTTCGGGCTGGCGCTCGCCTGCGACATCCGCCTCGCGCGCTCCGATGCCCGCTTCCGCGTGCCGGCGGCCCGGCTCGGCCTCGGCTATGGCTATGAGGGCGTCACACTCATCGCCCGCAAGCTGGGACCGGATGCGACGGCGGATATCCTCTTCTCCGCCCGCATACTGGACGCGGCCGAGGCTCTGCGCCTCGGAGTCGTCGGGCAGGTGTGGGGTATGGAGACCTTCGCCGCCGACAGCGCTGCCTATCTCGACCTTATGGGCGCCAACGCCCCGCTCACCCTCATGGCTGCCAAGCGCGCGCTCATCGAGCTGGCGCGGCCGGAAGCGGAACGCACGCCGGAGCAGGTGGCGGATCTCGTCACCGCCTGCTTCGCAAGCGCCGACTACCGTGAGGGGCAAGCCGCCTTCAAGGAGAAGCGACAGCCGCAATTCACCGGTGCCTGACGGCGCCCGATCACGTTCATGACGCGTCCGCACAAAACAAACCTTCCAGGGGACCAGACCATGCATCGTCGAACGTTTCTTGCGGGCCTTTCGGGGCTGACCATAGCCGCCGTCGGCGCCACCTCCGCCGCCCGCGCCCAGGGGGCTCCGGTCACGCTCACGGTGGGCTACGCCAAGGTGGCGCATATCGCTCCCATCATCCTCATTTCCGATGCCCTGAAGGCGCAGGGCGTGGACCTGAAGCTGGTGGAATTCGCCCGCTATGCGGATGCCCGCACGGCGCTGCAGGCGGGCTCCCTGGATCTGGCCACCATCGGCCCGGCGGACATTCCGATCTCGCTCGCCAACGGCTCCGACAGCCTCGTGGGCCTCATGGGTGTGGGCTCCTCGCCCAAGTACGTCATCGGCGGCAAGGGCGTGAAGCTCGACAGCTGGGACGACATCAAGGGCAAGAAGATCGCCATCGCGCCGGGCTCGGCGGTGTGGTTCCAGTTCGCCGCGACGCTGATCGAGAAGGGCATTCCCTACAACTCCTTCCAGGCCATCAACATCCAGGGCGGTGGCGCCAATTTCGATCAGGCGCTGGAGAAGGGCGAAGTGGATGCCATCGTCACCTGGGAGCCGTTCGAAAGCGTGCCGGTGATGAAGGGTTACGGCTTCTTCGCCAAGAACCTCGATTACAGCACCTCGAAGGCGGCCGGCGCGGAGCTGGGCATGCTGGCGGCCAACCGCAAGCAGATCGCCGGTAAGGAAGCCGCCGTGCAGAAATTCGTCTCCGCTTATGTGAAGGAGATGACCACGCTCGGCGCCTCTCCCGCCGCCTTCGGCAAGGCCATCCAGCAGCTCACCGGCCTCGATGCCGACATCTCGCTGCGCATCGCCGAGATCATCAAGCTCGGTCCGGTGGTGACGCCGGACCAGTTGAAGCGGCAGGCCAAGGCGTTCAACGAACTGGGCGTGATCCCCAAGGATGTCACCGGCCAGATCGACGGCGCATGGGACGCCTCCTATCTCGACAAGGCCATGAAGTCCTGAGCGGCTTGTCCTTGTCGCACGCCCCGAGCGGGGCGCAGGGACCGGCCTAACCGGTCACGGTCCGGCCAGTCACAGGCAACCGGCCCGCCCCTGCCACCCGTCGGCGCGCGGACGCCCTTTCAATCCCCCGGGCGTCCGCGCGTTATTCTGTACTGACCAGTTTCTATCCGACGTGTCCCGGAGCGGCTCATGACTACCCTGACCTCGGCCGCGCGCCCCCGCCGCCTCACCGGACGCCTCGTCGTCCCGAAAGCCGGCGCCATCGTGCTTGCCCTCATCCTGCCCATCGCCCTCGTGGCGCTGTGGCAGGCATCAGGCACCAATGGCGCGCTGTTCGGCGGCGCGCTGCCGACGCCGGACCGGGCGTGGAACGCCTGGGTCACATGGGCCTTCGGGCCGAAGGGCATGGGCCTCAATCCCTATTCGGGCACATGGGCGGAAAGCGTGGTGTTCTCCGCCATCCGCGTCGCCAAGGGGTTCGCGCTGGCCATTGTCATCGGCGTGCCATTGGGCATCGCGATCGGCTGGTGGAAGCTGTTCGCCATGGTGGTGGACCCCACCATCCAGTGGCTGCGGCCGGTGCCCATCACCGCCTGGCTGCCCATCTCCATCGCCATCTTCGGCATTTCGGATTTCGGCTCGGTGTTCCTGATCACCATCGGCGCCTTCTATCCCATCGTCATCAACACCACCCACGGCACGCGGGACGTGGAGAAGAACTGGATCCGCGCCGCGCTGATGATGGGCTCCTCGCCCTTCACCGTGCTGCGCCGGGTGGTGCTGCCGGCGGCCCTGCCGTCCATCTTCACCGGCCTGCGGATCGGGCTCGGCATCGCCTGGACGGCGGTGATCGTGTCCGAGATGGTCGCGGTGAAATCCGGCCTCGGCTACGTGCTGTGGGATGCCTATTACGTCGGCCGCATGGACATCGTGATCGCCGACATGGTCTCCATCGGCCTGCTCGGCTACCTGAGCGACTTCTTGATCGTGCGCGTGGAGCACTGGGTGCTCCGCTGGCGCCGCCTGCAATCCTTCAACGCGTGAGGACGCCATGGGCACCGTTTCGATGACCGGCGTCTCAAAAGTGTTCGGTGGTCCGCAAGGCGTGCGGGCGCTGGACAATGTGGACGTCCACCTGGCCGAAGGCGAGTTCATGGCCCTGCTCGGCCCCTCCGGCTGCGGCAAGTCCACCCTGCTCAACATGGTGGCAGGCTTCGAGGGACTGACCGAGGGTGCCATCTCCTTCGACGGCAAATCAGTTGTGAAACCCGGCCCCGACCGGGGCGTGGTGTTTCAGGAGGCCGCCCTCCTGCCCTGGCTGAACGTCTGGCAGAACGTGATCTTCGGCCCGCAGGTGCAGGGCGTGCCGCGTTCGGACTACGAGCCGCGTGCGAAGGAGATATTGCGCGTGGTTGGGCTGGAGGCATTCCACGATGCTTTGCCGGCGCAATTATCCGGTGGCATGCGCCAGCGCGTGGGCATCGCCCGCGCCCTCGTGATGCAGCCGCGCGCGCTCTTGATGGATGAGCCGTTCGGGGCGCTGGACGCGCAGACGCGCCTGTCCATGCAGCAATTGCTGCTGGACGTGTGGCAGACTTTCAAAACCACCGTCCTGTTCGTCACCCACGACATCGACGAGGCCATCCTGCTGGCGGACCGGGTCTGCATCATGACCGCCCGTCCCGGCCGCATCACGCGCGACATTCCCATCACCCTGCCGCGCCCGCGCTCGATTGATCACCTGCTTACACCGGACTTCGTGCAGTTCAAGGCCGAGATCATGGCCGAGATGCGCGGCGCGCACTGAAGCCATTCCAGCGGAAGTGGGAACCGGTTCCGCGTCCGGAATTGCGATCGAAGCCGAGAAACTTCCTGAGGCACAGCGTATGGCCAACCCGCGTATCCCGTACCGCTTCTCCACCTCCCGCCCGCCGCTGCCCAAGCTCGACGGCAAGAGCATCCTCGTGCATCTGGTGGTGAACGTGGAGCACTGGCAGTTCGACCGTGCCATGCCGCGCACCATCATCACGCCTCCGCACGGACAGGGCACCATTCCGGACGTGCCCAACTTCTCATGGGCGGACTACGGCATGCGCGCCGGCCTGCCGCGCATCCTGAAGCTGTTCACCGAGCGCGGCCTGCCCGCCTCCACCAGCTTCAATGCGGGCGCCATCGACGCCTATCCGCAGGCCGCCGAGGCCATGCTGGCGGCGGGCTGGGAATTCATCGGCCACGGCCTCCACCAGAAGGCAATCCAGAACACCGATGGCGACGCGGAAGCGCAGATGATCTCTGCCGCCTTCGACAAGATCGCCGCCTTCACGGGTGTGAAGCCGCGTGGCTGGCTCTCCCCCGGCCTGCGCGAGAGCGAGCGCACGCCGGACCTGCTGAAGGCGCAGGGGCTCGATTATGTCTGCGACTGGGTGGTGGACGACGTGCCCGACTGGATGACCACCGCCCATGGCCCGCTCATGGCCATGCCCTATAATCTCGAGATCAACGACAGCATCGTCTACGCCATCGAGCGCCATGCCACCGGCGAGATGGAAAAGCGCCTCAGGCACACGCTGGCGCTTTTCGAAGAGGAGGCTCAGACCTGCCCGCGCGTGCTGGCGCTGGGCCTCCATCCGCATCTCATCAGCGTGCCGCACCGCTTCCACGAACTGGTGGGCATGGTGGATGCGCTGGCCGCCTCCCCCAATGTGGCCTTCGTGACCGGCAGCCAGATCTGCGACTGGTACACCGCCGCCGTCCCGCCCGAGGTTTAGCACCATGGATCTGCAACTGAACGGCCGCCGCGTCCTGATCACCGGCGGCTCAAAAGGCATCGGCGCCGCCTGCGCCCGCGTCTTTCTGAAAGAAGGCTGCGCAGTCCTTCTGGCCGCCCGCGACGCCGGCCAGCTTGCCGCCACAGCGCAGGAACTGGCACCGCTTGGCCCCGTCACCACTTGGGCTGGCGACCTCTCCCGGCCCGAGGAGCGCGAACGTCTCCACGAGGAGGCCGGCGGCTATGACATATTGATCAACAATGCCGGCGCCATTCCGCGCGGCGGCCTGCTCGACCTCACCATGGTGCAATGGGAGGCGGCGTGGGCGCTTAAGGTGATGGGCTATATCCACCTCACCCAGCTTGCCCTCGGCGCCATGCAGGCGCGCGGTTCCGGCGTCATCGTCAACATCATCGGCTCGGCGGGGCGCCATCCGCGCTACGGCTATGTGTGCGGGGCCACCGGCAACGCCGCGCTCATGGCCTTCACAGAGGCGGTGGGCGGCAAGGCGCCGGATTTCGGCGTGCGGGTGTTCGGCATCAATCCGGCCGGCACGCGGACCGAGCGCATGGTCACGCTGGCGGCGCAGGACGGAAAGACCATGGAGGACGTCAGCGCAGGCGCCCCCTTCGGCCGGTTGGCCGAACCACTGGAAATCGCCCGGACCGCCGTCTTCATGGCGTCACCTGCCTGCGGATATGTCAGCGGCACGGTCCTCGACGTCGATGCTGGAAGCGGTAATAAATAACCAAATCCATAGCTGGAAAAATACTTCCATCCGGCGGGAACCCTATGCCGCTTCGCGCGTTGAGACGGCAGCCCACTATGTAGCATACGGGTTTGCGGGGGATGATGACCGGCTGGGGGCCGCCACAGGCGGACATGGAAATGGCGGGGCTCGGCTTCGCCGGGCAGACGCCGCGCGGCGTCATTGATGGTTCCGACCTCGTGTTCACCATGGCGTTCCAGCCGATCGTGGAACTGCATGGCGGCAAGGTGTGGGGCTATGAAGCCCTCGTGCGCGGCGAGAACGGCGAAAGCGCCAGCTCCATCCTGTCCAGGGTCAGCGCGCAGACCCTCTATCGCTTCGACCAGGCCTGCCGCATCAAGGCCATCGAGATGGCCGGCAGGCTCTTCCGCGACACCGATACCAAGCTCTCCATCAACGTCCTGCCCAACGCGGTGTTCGATCCCGTCGCGAACCTCCACGTCTCGCTCAAGGCCGCGACGGCGGCCGGCCTCAGGCCGGACCAGATCGTTTTCGAGTTCACGGAGTCAGAGCGCATTCCCGAGCCGCGCTTCGCCGCCGAGATCATGTCGCGCTACCGCGACCTCGGCGTGCTGACGGCACTGGATGATTTCGGCTCCGGCTATTCCGGCCTGCTCCGCCTCGCCTCACTGCACCCCGATCTGGTGAAGATCGACATGGGGCTGATCCGCGACATCCATGAGGATTCCCGCCGGCAGGCCATCGTTTCCGCCATTGTCGGTCTGACGCGGCAGCTTGGCATCACTCTCATCGCCGAGGGCATCCAGAGCGAGGACGAATACCGCACGCTGGAGGCCATGGGCATTTCGCTGTTCCAGGGCTTCTATTTCGGCGCGCCGGAAATCGGCACCCTGCCGCAGGTGCGCATACCGCGCACCGTGCGCGGCGAGTTTCCCGTCGCCGGGCAGCGTCAGACCGCTTCGGCCATCATGCAGGGCCTGCCCTCGCTGTCGGCGGTCCAGAGCGTGAGCCCGCCCTCCGCCTGACGGATGTGCGGCGGCATGGCTTCCAGCCGCTCGATGGGCAGAGGCACGGCGTTCAGCGTCATGGGCGGGCCGTCGAAGATCGGTCGCACACTGCGGAACGAAAAGCTCTTCGGCTTGCGCTTCAGGAGACGCGCCGCGAACTCGGCCAGTAGCGTGGCCTGCAGCGGCCCATGCACCACGAGGCCGGGATAGCCCTCTTCCTCCACGCAATAGCGGCGGTCGTAATGAATGCGATGGCCATTGAAGGTGAGCGCCGAATAGCGGAACAGCAGCACCGGCGAGGTCTCGACGCTCTCCTGCCACTGCGGCTCCGGCTGCGCCTCCTCGTTGCCCGTCCCGCCCGCCGGGGCGTCGGTGCCGCGATAGACGATGTCCTGCCACTCGTGGATGGCCAGCCCCCGCGCGGTCGTGATCTCGTGCTCCACGGTCACGAAGCACAAGGTGCCCGTGCGGCCCTGCTTGATCACCACATCGGCGATGCGCGACGTGCGCCCCACCTGATCGTTGACCTTCAGCTCGTCATGCCACTCCAGACGGCTGCCGGCCCACATGCGGCGGGGCAGCGGCACCGGCGGCAGGAAACCGCCGCGCGCCGGATGCCCGTCCGGCCCCAGCGAATGCATGGGAGCAGTTGCGGGCGCGAGGCACCAGTGGGCGGTCATCACAGCCGCCTCGCCCGGCACCGGCTCGCCGGGCGGCAGGTCGAGGGTCGCGCGCATCTCGCGCACCGCACGGGCCGTAAGGAGGTCGTGCGCGGTCTCGGTGCGGCCGATCCAGGTGCGGAAATGGTTGAGATCCATGGTCGACATGAAACGGCTTTCAATAAGAACGCGGCAAGCCGAGCACATGCTCGGCGACGTAACTGAGGATCAGATTGGTGGAGATGGGGGCCACCTGATAGAGGCGGGTTTCCCGGAATTTGCGCTCCACGTCATATTCCTCCGCGAAGCCGAAGCCACCATGCGTTTGGACGCAGGCTTCCGCCGCGGCCCATGAGGCATCCGCCGCCAGCATCTTGGCCATGTTGGCTTCCTCTCCGCAATCCAGCCCCTGCTCGAACAGGCTGGCGGCGCGGTGCACCATCAGTTCGGCGGCACGCATCTGCGCATAGGCCTTGGCGATGGGGAACTGCACGCCCTGGTTCTGGCCGATGGGCCGGCCGAACACCACGCGCTCCTTGGCGTAGGCGGTCGCCTTGGCGATGAACCACTTGGCATCGCCCACGCACTCGGAGGCGATCAGGATGCGCTCCGCATTCATGCCCGAGAGGATGTAGCGGAAGCCCTTGCCCTCCTCGCCGATCAGGTTCTCGGCGGGCACCTTCATGTTGTCGAAGAACACTTCGGTGGTGGAGTGGTTCATCATCGCCCGGATCGGGCGGATGGTCAGGCCGTTGTCCTTCGCCGCGCGCATGTCCACGAGGAAGACCGAGAGCCCGTCCGTGCGTTTGGCCACCTTGTCGCGCGGCGTGGTGCGGGCGAGCAGCAGCATGAGATCGGAATGCTCGGCGCGCGAGGTCCAGACCTTCTGGCCGTTCACCACATAATGGTCGCCGCGCTTCTCGGCGAAGGTCTTCAGCGCCGTGGTGTCGGTGCCCGAGGTGGGCTCGGTCACGCCGAAGGCCTGCAGGCGCAGTTCGCCGGAGGCGATCTTCGGCAGATAAGCCTCCTTCTGGGCCTCGTTCCCGTGCCGCAGCAGGGCACCCATGATATACATCTGCGCATGGCAGGCGCCGCCATTGCAGCCCGCGCGCTGCACCTCCTCGAGGATGGCGGCCGCGGCCGAGAGCGGCAGGCCGGCGCCGCCATAGCTTTCCGGGATCAGCGCAGCGAGAAAGCCCGAGTTGGTCAGTGCCTCCACGAAAGCGGAGGGATAGGCGCTCTCGCGGTCAAGCTTGCGCCAGTATTCGCCGGGGAAGTCGGCGCAGAGCCGGCGCACCGCCTCGCGGATATCGGAAAAATTCTCGTCGATGCGGGTCTGCTCTGGTTGGCTCATGTCCGCTCCATCGGGACTCTGCGGTCCCCTTCATGATGGGTCCGCAGACTATAGCCCGGAGCAGAAATTGCGAGCCCTTTCAGCCTATTGCACTGCCCACCGCCCCAGAAATGGAACGGTGGGCCGCAGGATCGAACCTGCTCAATAAAGGCCGGTCAGATAGTAGAAGCCGATGACGAAGAAGACGGCTGAGGTCT
Organism: Azorhizobium oxalatiphilum; assembly: GCF_014635325.1. Classification (GTDB taxonomy): domain Bacteria; phylum Pseudomonadota; class Alphaproteobacteria; order Rhizobiales; family Xanthobacteraceae; genus Azorhizobium; species Azorhizobium oxalatiphilum. Next base: position 738,963 of record NZ_BMCT01000002.1, read on the forward strand.
TCACCAGCGTGATGGCGAAGATGTCGCCATAGGACTGCCGGTGCGACAGGCCGCAGACCGCCAGCAGCGTGATGACGGCGCCATTATGGGGCAGCGTATCCATGCCGCCGGAGGCCATGGCGGCCACGCGGTGCAGCACCTCCATGGGGATACCAGCCGCATTGGCCTGCGCGATGAACTGGTCCGCCATGGCGGCCAGCGCGATGGACAGACCGCCCGAGGCCGAGCCGGTGATGCCGGCCAGCGTCGTCACCGAGATCGCCTCGTTGATGAGCGGGTTTGGAATAGAGGCCAGCGCGTGGCTGATCAGCATGAAACCCGGCAGCGCCGCGATCACCGCGCCGAAGCCGTATTCGGTGGCGGTGTTGAGCGAGGCCAGCAGCGCGCCGCCCACCGCCTGCTTGGAGCCCTCCGCGAACTGGGCGGCCAGCGTGCGGAAGGCGAACAGGAAGACGGTGAGGATGCCGAGCAGCAGCGCCCCCATCACCGCCCAGATGGGCGCCACGCTGTTGGTGGCCATGGTGAGCGCGGGCTGCGCCGGGTTCAGAGTGGCGCTCGCCTCCGGCCCGAACCAGCCGGGGATGAAGCGGTTGAGCAGCAGATTGGCGATGCCCACCACCACCAGCGGCAGGATGGCGATGACCGGATTGGCCAGCGGCTGGTCCTTGTCGATCTTCGGCTCGTTGGTATGCCCCGTGCCGTAGCCCTCGCCGGCCTTCAGCGCTTGCCGGCGCCGGAAGTCCAGATAGGCGATGCCCACGCCCAGCATGAAAGCGGTGCCCACGAGGCCGAGGATCGGCGCCGCATAGGCGGTGGTGTGGAAGAAGGTGGTGGGGATGATGTTCTGGATCTGCGGCGTGCCCGGCAGCGTGTCCATGGTGAAGCCGAACGCCCCCAGCGCCACCGCCGCAGGCAGCAGACGCTTCGGGATGCCCACCTGCCGGAACAGCTCGGCACCGAACGGATAGACCGCGAACACCACCACGAACAGCGACACGCCGCCATAAGTGAGCACCGCACCCACCAGCACCACCGCCAGCACAGCCTGCCCCGGACCGAGGATGCGGATGATGGCGGAGACGATGGCCCGCGAGAAGCCGGACATCTCGATGACCTTGCCGAACACCGCCCCCAGCAGGAACACCGGGAAGTAGAGCTTCACGAAGCCCACCAGCTTGTCCATGAACAGGCCGGAGAAAACGACGGGAACGGCCGAGGGATCGGTGAGCAGCACCGCAGCCATGGCGGCGACCGGCGCGAACAGGATAACGCTGAAGCCGCGGTAGGCGACAAACATGAGAAAGGCGAGCGCGCCCAGACAGATGAGAAGGCTCATCCGGTCCTCCTAGGGATCACGCGCAGAGGGGGCGGAACGCCTCCGGCGGCTGGCGCGATCTGTCCTCCCGGCGGATGCGGGCCGCGATCCGGTCCACCCCACCGCAACAATGGTCCCGCGCCTGAGGCCGCGGGTCCGGCGATGCGGCACTTCGGGTTGATCCCGTGCCGTCTTGGCATCCGAGCATTGGGATGTTGGGACGGCTCATCCCGTCCGGAGTTGGCGCGAGGACGTCGCGCAAAGAGATGGGATGGCTGCCCGCGCAGGCGGCCGCGACCTGAGCTTGGCAGCAAGCCCAGTTGCGATGCAACACCCGTTTGTTGAGAAAGTTCCGGGGGCCGATCCGCCCCCGGATGTCACGCGCCCGAATGCCCTCAGGGCATCAGGGCGATCTGGTCGATGCCCATGGCCTCGGGGAAGCCGAGCACCAGATTCATGTTCTGGATCGCCTGACCGGACGCGCCCTTCACGAGGTTGTCCGTGGTGCAGATGACGATGGCGCGGTCCGCCTGCCGATCCGCCACCACGCCAATGTGCGCCCAGTTGGAGCCGCGCACATGGCGCGACTGCGGCACCTGGCCGAAGGGCAGCACATGCACGAAATGCTCGCCCTTGTAGAAGTCGGCGAGGATGCGATGCAGATCCTGCGCGCTCGCGCCTGTGGTCCGCACATAGATGGTGGCGTAGATGCCCCGGTTCATGGGCGAGAGGTGCGGCACGAACATGGGCTGCACGGTGCGGCCGGCGGCCTTGGAATATTCCTGATCCAGCTCGCCCATGTGGCGGTGGCCGGAGACGGAATAGGCGTGGATGCCCTCGGACACCTCCGAGAACAGCATCGCCTCCTTGGCGGAACGGCCAGCGCCGGACATGCCGGTCTTGCTGTCCACCACGATGCTGTCCGGATCGAGCGCGCCGGCTTCCAGCAGCGGCACGATGGGCAGGATGGCGGTGGTGGTGTGGCAGCCCGGATTGGCGACGAGGCGCGCCTTCCTGATCTCGTCGCGATAAAGCTCGACGAGGCCGAACACGGCTTCCTTCTGGAGATCCAGCGCGGAATGGACGTGGCCATACCACTTCTCATAGGCGCCCGGATCGGTCAGCCGGAAGTCGGCGGACAGGTCCACCACCTTCACGTTCGGCGCCTTCTCGAACACGCTCTTGATCACCGTCTGGGTGGTGGCGTGCGGCAAGGCGCAGAAGACGAGATCGACGGACGTGAAATCCACGTCGTCGATGGTGACAAGCGTCGGCAGCTTGAAGGGCGCGAACTGCGGGAAGACGTCGGCCATGGACTGGCCCGCCTTCCGGTCGGCGGTGAGCGCCACAAGCTCAACGCGCGGATGTCGCAGCAGCAGGCGCACCAGTTCCGAGCCCGTATAGCCCGAGGCGCCCAATACCGCGATCCGTGCTTTCGCTTCCGACATGACACGCTCCCGCCTGCCCGATGCAGGCCAAACTTGAGTTTCCACCGCGATGGACCGTTACGAAACCCAACGCGGGCGAAGGTCCATACACCCTTCCCATGTCGGGTAAAAGACGCGAGGGAACAGTGGGGCCGCACGCCGCCCTGTCATGCAATCCGCGCGGGTGCCCGCTAGATTACCCGGCGACATATGCAAGGGGCACCATATGGCCAACGCGGACGATCCGTTCTTCAGCACCCTGCCGCCCGAACATGCCGGCGTGGCCCGGGCCGGGGACGACGGAGACGAGATCCACCTGCCTGCCTTCGCTGCTCATTTTCCCCGTCTGGAGAGCGAATGGCTGCCCCTGCGCTGGCAGCCGGAGAGCATGGACCTGACGCCGGCCTTCCGTGATGGCCTCGTGGCTTTCGCCACCGGACAAGAGAAAGCCGCACACGCGATCCTCACGGCCATCGCCAACGCCCTGCCCGCCCTGTCGCAGACCTATGGCGAAGACCTCGCCGCCCGCTACGCGCCTGCGCTTGCTGAGTCGCTCGTCCCCCTCGCCATTACCCTGCACGATACGGGAGGTGCCGTACTCGTGGGCCTTGAGCTGGATTGCGACTGGGATCCGGAAAGCGGCCTCGGGCTGTTACTGAGCGGAGACCGCGTATTGGGCGTGGGCTTCGCGGACGTGTCCTTCAGCCCCGCCATCGCCCGCGAGGCAGCGGGTGGAGAGACCTCGGCCTTCCTTTGGGCGAGCACAACCAGCCCGACGCAAGGATAGCGTTTATCTTTACCATCGGAGGTGGCAGTCATCCGTGTATGGATGGGCTGCCCTCTGATCCGGCGACACCGCCAGAATCGTAAAGACTGCCAAGAACAGCCCTGCCTAGCGGAGACGCTTCATGAATGCACAGTTCGGCTTCAAGGATCAGTTCCTGGCGCGGATCTCGCAGACGCTCTCATCCGCCCGCACCGTAGAAGAGATCACGAGGCCGTTACTGGAACTGCTGGAATTCGTGACCGGCCTGGAAAGCACCTATCTCACGCACATCGATCTCGGGGCCGGGGTGCAGAACATCGTCTTCTCCCGCAACAGCAAGATCATGCAGATCCCCGAGGGCCTGTCGGTGCCGTGGGGCGACACGCTGTGCAAGCGGGCGATGGACGAGAAGCAGCCCTTCGCCGACGACGTGGCCACCCGCTGGGGCGATTCCGATGCGGCCAAGGCGCTGGGTATCCAGACCTACGCCTCCACCCCGGTCTATCTCGACGGAGGCTCGCTCTATGGCACGCTCTGCGCCGCCAGTTCCGAGCAGAAGCCGCTGACGCCGGACGGCAAGGAAGTCCTGACCCTGTTCTCGGCCCTGATCGCCCAGCAGATCCAGCGCGAGCAACTGGTGGAGGAACTGCAGCGGGCCAACGCCAAGCTGGAAGCCATCTCCTTCACCGACGCCCTCACCGGCCTGCCCAACCGCCGTTTCGTGCTGGATGAATTGCAGCGTCTGGTGGCCATGGCGGATCGCACCGGCCAGCGGGTGCTGGTGGCCTTCATCGACCTCGACGGCTTCAAGGGCATCAACGACACCTATGGCCACGAGGCAGGCGACGTGTTTCTGGTGCAGGTGGGCGAGCGCCTGTCGGCCGGCCTGCGCACCGGCGACGTGCTCGGACGGCTCGGCGGCGACGAATTCGTGGTGGTGGGCCTCACCTCGGCCGCGAGCGAGGAGGGTCTGACCCCGGCGGAAGCCGCCGAGCAGCGCCTCGCGCCCCTGCTGAAGGGCAAGTTCGATCTCGGTGCGGCCATCATCGACTATCCCGGCGCGAGCTTCGGCGTCATCGATGCCGATCCGGCCGAAGGCAATGCGGAGGACATGCTGCGCAAGGCCGATGCGCTCATGTACGCCAACAAGCAGGCCCGCCGGAAGCAGCTCGGCCTCAAGCCGCGTTGACGCGGCCTCGACGTTCCTGCTTTGTACGCGGGCCGGCCATGTGCGCCGAACCATAGGCCCTGCCCGGCGACTTGGTTACAAAGTTCGGCTACAAGGCCCATAATTGAAGGGCTGGCGCCCGGCGCCGGCCCTGCTGATTCGCGCGAGACCGATCCGTTTCATGTCCGATCCTGACGACCTCTTCTCCAATCCCCCTCCCTCCAAGGGCCGCAAGGCCGCGGCGACCGTCGTGCCGCAGATGGCGAGCGATTATACCGCCGCGCACATTGAGGTTCTGGAGGGGCTGGAGCCGGTGCGGCGCCGGCCGGGCATGTATATCGGCGGCACCGACGCCAAGGCGCTGCATCACCTCTTCGCCGAGGTGATCGACAATTCCATGGACGAGGCGGTGGCGGGCCATGCCACCTTCATCGAGGTGCAGCTCTCCAACGACGGCTCGCTGACCGTGACCGACAACGGGCGCGGCATCCCGGTGGAGAACCACCCGAAGTTCCCCGGCAAATCGGCCCTCGAAGTCATCATGACCACGCTGCATTCGGGCGGAAAGTTCGACAGCAAGGTCTATGAGACCTCCGGCGGCCTGCACGGCGTGGGCGTCTCGGTGGTCAACGCGCTCTCCGACGCCTTCGAGGTCGAGGTGGCGCGCAACCAGACGCTCTATCGCCAGACGTTCTCGCGCGGCGTCCCGCAAGGAAAGCTGAAGGAAGTCGGCCGCATCACCAACCGGCGCGGCACGAAGATCCGCTTCCACCCGGATGCGGACATCTTCGGCGGCAGCCTGAAGTTCGAGCCCGGCCGCGTGTTCCGCATGGCCCGCTCCAAGGCCTATCTGTTCGGCGGCGTGGAAATCCGCTGGTCCTGCGATCCGGAGCTGCTGGAAGGCACCACCGGCGTGCCGGAGAAGATGACCTTCCGCTTCCCCGGCGGCCTGCGCGACTATCTGGCTGCCGACATCGAGGGCCAGACCCTCGTGCATGGCGACATCTTCTCGGGCCAGATCAAGAAGCAGGGCGGCCATGGCTCGGCCGAATGGGCGGTGGCCTGGATCGCCGATGGCGACGGCGGCATCTCATCCTACTGCAACACGGTGCCCACCCCCGATGGCGGCACCCATGAGAACGGCCTGCGCGCGGTGCTGCTGAAGGGCCTGCGCGAGCATGGCGAACGCACCAGCCAGGCCAAGCGCGCCGCCCTCATTACGGCGGACGACGTGACCGCCGGCTGTGCGGCCATGCTCTCGGTGTTCGTGCGCGAGCCGGAATTCCAGGGCCAGACCAAGGACCGCCTCGCCACCGCCGAGGCCGCCCGCATCGTCGAGCAGGCGATACGCGATCCCTTCGACCACTGGCTCGCCGGCAATCCGGTGCAGGCCACCCGCCTGTTCGACCACGTGGTGGAGCGGGCCGAGGATCGCCTGCGCCGCAAGCAGGAGAAGGAAATCTCCCGCAAGACGGCAGTGCGCAAGCTGCGCCTGCCCGGCAAGCTGGCGGACTGCTCCAACACCGATGCGGCGGGCTCGGAAATCTTCATCGTCGAGGGCGACTCGGCGGGCGGCTCAGCCAAGCAGGCCCGCGACCGCCGTACGCAAGCCGTGCTGCCGCTGCGCGGAAAGATCCTGAACGTCGCCAGCGCAGGGCGGGACAAGCTCGCCGCCAACCAGCAGCTGGCTGATCTGTTGCAGGCGCTGGGCTGCGGCATGCTCTCGCACTATCGCGAGGCGGACCTGCGCTACGAGAAGGTGGTCATCATGACCGATGCCGACGTGGACGGGGCGCACATCGCCTCCCTCCTCGTCACCTTCTTCTACCGGCAGATGCCCAAGCTGATCGAGGAAGGCCACCTCTATCTGGCGGTGCCGCCGCTCTATCGCATCACGCAGGGGCCGAAGACGCTCTATGCCCGTGATGACGCCCACAAGGACCGGCTCCTGAAGAAGGAGTTTTCCGGGCGCGGCAAGGTGGAGATCGGGCGCTTCAAAGGCCTCGGCGAGATGATGCCGGCGCAGCTCAAGGAAACCACCATGAGCCCGCTGACGCGCACGCTGCTTCAGGTTTCCGTCGAGGAGGCCGCCCGCGCTCTCACCGATGATCTGGTGGAGCGCCTGATGGGCAACAAGCCGGAGGCGCGCTTCGCCTTCATCTCCGAGCATGCCGCCTTCGCCGGCGAGGAAATGCTGGACATCTGAACCAAAGGCCCGCTTCGAGCGGGCCTTTTTTTGATCAGGCCGGGTTTGCCGGCTCGGCGAGACGGGCGGCCTCTTCCTCCCGCTCGGCCCGCACGCGGGCCGCCAGCGGCGCAAGGCGGGAGGCTGGCCAGGCCAGCGCATACATGGCGAGGCCCGCCACCACGAACAGGGTGGTCACGGAGCCCGCGATCGCCACCACCTGCCCCGCCAGCACCGCACCGAAGGCCTGCCCGGTGAAGAAGGACGTGGCATAGAGCGACACGCCCGAGCCGCGCGCCGTCACCGCAAGCTCCGTGGACATGATCTGCAGCGTGTTGTGGATGGTGTAGAAGCCGAAGCCCATGACCGCGAACAGGCCGATGATCACATTGAGGGATGGCGCGATCGCCGCCGCCAGCATGCAGGTGCCCACGATCACCGCGCCGGTGGCGGCCATGCCGCCGAGCCCGAGCAGCCTCACCAGCCGCTGGACGAGGAAGGTGTAGCCCACCCCGCCGAGCGAATAGGCGCCCATGGTGAGGCCGGCCTCCACCGCATTGCCGAACCCCTTGGCCACGAACAGCGGCGCCACAAAGGGGAAAATGCCGAAGATGATCGCCCCTTCCGTGGCCGAGACCACGAACAGGCGGATCGAGACGGGATTGCGGAAGACTTCCTTGTAGCCATCAATCGTGGCACGAACGGACAGCTTCTGCCTCTGGCCCAGCTCGGTCAGGAACAGCATGGATCCGAGAGCCGCAAGCGCCGAGATGGCGGCAGCCACGAGAAACACCGTCCGCCAGCCGAAATAGGTGGCGATGGCCCCCGACACGATGGCACCACCCAGCTGGCCCAGCACCACGAACAGCAGGAGGCGACCCAGTGCCGCCGAGCGCTGATCGAAGGGCACGCGGTCGCCGACCAGTGCGAAGGATACCGGAATGATGCCGCCCGCCCAGCCGCCGGCCAGAATGCGCGCGGCCATGAGAAACTCGTGGTTCGGCGCGAACGCACAGGCGAGGTGGCTGAGCGTGAGGCACGAGAGCGTGATGCGGATCAGCCGCACCCGGCCGAAGGCATCGCCCACGGGGCCGAAGACCAGCTGCGTCGCGGCGTAGGGCAAGGTGAAAGCCGAGGCCAGGAGCGCCGCCGCCCGCACGGAAACGCCGAGATCCGAGGCCAGAAGGGTGAGCATCGGGTCCACCGCGCGGGTGGCAAAGGCGCTGGCGAAATCCGCGAGACCAAGAAGAGCAAGAAAAGACATCGGCAACTACACTGCCTACGCTTGAGCCGGATTCGACCAGACGCCATTGTCCTGATCCGTGCATCCGTCTGCGAAATACGATGGGCGGCGAGCATGCCGCAGGGCCTGTCTCGACCCGCTGGGACGCGGGGTCAAGCCATGGCGGCGCATGGCCCGCAGAGGGCCTCCTGCCGCAGCGCATGCCACGCACATTGACACAGCGCACAATGCTTCTATTTTCTGTGCGTCGTCCGAACTGTATTCGACTCCAAGCGCGCCGACCGACGACCACTCGTCAGGAACCGTACACGGCACGGAACCTTCGATAAGCGGGGCGCTGCCGCATCAAGCGACGCAATGTCATTTTCCGAACTCGGCCTGAGCGAAAAAGTCCTCTCGGCCGTTGAGGCCACGGGCTACACAACCCCCACGCCCATCCAGGCGCAGGCCATCCCGCACGTTCTCGCCCGGCGAGACGTTCTGGGCCTCGCGCAGACGGGCACCGGCAAGACCGCGGCCTTCACCCTGCCCATGCTCACCCTGCTGGAGCAGGGCCGAGCCCGTGCGCGCATGCCGCGCACCCTCATCCTCGAGCCCACGCGCGAACTCGCAGCCCAGGTCGAGGAGAACTTCACCCGCTACGGCAAGAACCACAAGCTGAACGTCGCGCTGCTCATCGGCGGCGTCTCCTTCGGCGATCAGGACCAGAAGCTGCTGCGCGGTGTCGATGTGCTCATCGCCACCCCCGGCCGCCTGCTGGACCATGTGGAGCGCGGCCGTCTGCTGCTGTCCGGCATCGAGGTGCTCGTCATCGACGAGGCCGACCGCATGCTGGACATGGGCTTCATCCCGGACATCGAGCGCATCTGCAAGCTGGTGCCGTTCACGCGCCAGACGCTGTTCTTCTCGGCCACCATGCCGCCGGAGATCCAGCGCATCGTCTCGCAGTTCCTCTCGAACCCGGCGCGGGTGGAGGTGTCCAAACCGGCCAGCGCCAACACCTCCATCACCCAGCTCCTCGTGGCCGCCGGCCGCGAGGACTATGAGAAGCGCGAGACGCTCCGCGAGCTGATCCGTGGTGCCGACCAGCTCCAGAACGGAATCATCTTCTGCAACCGCAAGCGCGACGTGGCAGTGGTGCATCGCTCGCTGGCCAAGCACGGCTTCAATGTCGTGTGCCTGCACGGCGACATGGACCAGCACGCCCGCACGCAGGCTCTGGACCAGTTCCGCACCGGCGAGGCCAACCTTCTGGTGGCCTCCGACGTGGCGGCGCGCGGTCTAGACATTCCGGCGGTGAGCCACGTCTTCAACTATGACGTGCCGCATCATTCGGAAGACTATGTGCACCGCATCGGCCGCACCGGCCGCGCGGGCCGCACCGGCACCTCGCTGACCATCGTCACCCATGACGAAGCCAAGTCGCTGGCCGCCATCGAGAAGCTCATCGGCAACGCCATTCCCTGGCAGGGCGAGCCTCTGGGCGAAGCCCCGCCGCGTGAGAAGCGCAGCCGTGGCGGCGACCGCCGCGAGGGCGGCCGTGGTGGCCGTGGCGAAGGTCGCGGCGAAGGCCGTGGGGAGTCCGGCGACGAGCGGCGCAACCGCCGCTCCGGCCGTGGCCGGAATAGCGAACGCGCCGAGGGCGAGGAGGTTCGCGCCGAGCGCGAGCCGCGTCCGGAGCGGGAACCCCGTGCCGAACGTGAGCCGCGCCCCGAGCGCGAGCCGCGCGAGGCCCGTGGTGAGCGCCAGCCCCGCGCCGACCGTGAACCGCGCCCCGACCGCGAGGCCCGTGCGCCCCGCGCCGAAGGCGAGGGCCGTGGCGAGCGTCAGCGCACACCCCGCTCGCCCCGTTCCGAGGGCGAGGGCAATCGTGGCGGGGACCGTGGAGGCGCGGATCGTACGGGTGGGGATCGCGGGGAGGCCAATCGCGGTCGCCGCGATCGCTCCGCCGCCAGCGAGCCCGCCGACATGTCACACCTGCCCGCCTTCCTGCTGCGCCCCGTGCGCACCAAGGCGACCAGCGGAAACTGAGCCGGCCCCGTCAGGGACTTGCGACAGAAAGTTCACGCACCACTTTAGGAAAACGCGCCTTCGGGCGCGTTTTTCATGTCAGCAACCCGCTATAAGCTGTTGTTTTATAACAACTTTCGCCGCAGAACCGTTCAACCCTCTGCGGGCAATTGCGCCAGAGCTTGGCCGGCTTCGATTGCATAGCAATCCAGGCTGAAAGGCACGCCCTGCCAAAGGCTTCAGCCGATCAGCGGCAGCACTCACCGGCTACGGGATTTGCCCGCCCGCGCCGGGGCCACCTTCGCGGCCCCCTTGGGCGCCGCAGCCTTGCCACCGCCCACGCCCAACGCATCTAGGTCCGGCGCTCCGGCATCCGGACGGGCCTTCGCGGCGCTTCGCTTCTTTTTCGGCGTTGCCTTGATCTCCCGTGCCGCCTCCAGCGCGCGATGGAACAGGCGGTCGCGCAGTTCATCGTCATCAAGGCTGGCGTCCGGCTGCGTCCAGTAGGGCAGATCCACGCGCCGCCCCTTGGCCTCATAGCCAAGCCGGGACGCGCCCATTTCTTCCAGTTCAGCGGCGAAGACGCCGTCAGCCTTCAGGAACAGGTCGCCCCGGATTTCCAGCGCGAACATCAGCCCGTCGCGGAACACGCCATGCCCGCCGAACATGCGGCGCACATCCACCGGGCCAAGGGCGGCGAATTGTTCGACGATCTCGTCCTTGTCCATCCCCTGCCCCCAGAGATTAGCCGACTCAGGCTTTCCGCAGGTCCAGCAGACGCACGGCGGCCCGCATTTCCAGCTCGCGGGCGGTGCGGCGGGCAGTGGCTTCCGCGTCCTCGCCCCAGCGCTCGATGGTCCAGTCCTCGTCCACATGGGCGGCCTTCCACGCCGCATCGGCATCGAGCCGCCCGCCCAACAACGCCACCGCCAGGAAAGCCGAGCCAGTGAGCGCGGTCAGCGTACTCAGCGCCGCCAGCGCCAGCACGTCCTCGCGCGGCAGGGCAGCGGCCACACGAGCTACCATGTCCTCCGGCTGGGCCACATGGCGGATGCCCTCGGCGAGGAAGAAACGCGCGCCATAGGTCTCGTCCAGCCACGCCAGCACGGGATCCCAATGCTCCGCCTGCCGGGCCACCAGCCCTTCGGGGCCTTCGGCGCGATAGAGCAGCAGGTCGCTGCCCATGTAGCGCACGATCTCGTCCGCCACTTCTTCGCGCGTGTTGGCGACGCCATCCAACGCCACGTTCACCAGCCGGGTCAGCGACATGGTCATGGGGTCGATGAGTTGCTCCTGCGCAGCCCATTCGGCCGCTACCGCATCTGCCAGCGCTTGCGTGGGCACGGCGAGCGGCACGCGCGCCGGGGTCTTCACCGAGCGGCCGTCCAGCAGGATCTCGAACCCGCTGTCGCCGGCCCGCGTGGAGACCTCCTTGTAGAACCGCTTGGGCAGGTTCTTGCGCCCCTCGGCGCGAATAGACGCTGCCGGATCGATGGGATCGCGGTCGAGATCGTTCAGGATGTCGCGCATGGTCGTCCCTCTTGTCTCAGGCGTCCGCCGCCGCCATCACCAGCGCCGCGATGACGTCGGGAATGTCGCGGAAATCGGTCACGATGCGATCGGCCCCCGCCGTGATCAGGCTGTCCACCGGATGATAGCCCCACGACACGCCGATGGCATGGGCGCCGGCCGCCTTGGCCATCTCCATGTCATAGGTGGTGTCGCCAATCATCACCGTACGCGCCGGCTCCGTCCCGGCCTCGGCCATGGCCTGAAGCACCATGCCCGGATGAGGTTTGGAGGGGGCGATGTCCGCCGTCTGGATGGCCGCGAACCAGCCCTCCATCGCATAGGCCTTGAGCAGCCGGTCCACGCCCCGCCGCGCCTTGCCGGTGGCCATGCCCAGCAGGAATTCGTCGCGCCCCCGCAAGGCGATCAACGTTTCCATCACATGCGGGAACATGGGTTCCGTTTCCGGCTTGCGCGCGTGCATGGTGTTGAAGGCCTCCTTATAGGCCTCCACCATCAGCTCAGGCGGCGGAAAGTCGGGCGAATCCGCGCCCAGCACCAGAAACACCTCGCGCAGCGACAGGCCGACGATGGAGAGCGTGCGTTCGCGGGTGGGCGGCACCAGCCCCTGCCCGCGATAGGTGGCCTCCATGGCGGCGACGATCATGTGCTGGCTGTCCACCAGCGTGCCGTCGCAATCGAAGAGGGCGAGAATGGGCTCAGGGGCGGCGGGGGGCATCGTTCTGGCTCAGCTGATCGGTGTCTACGTCGAGAGTCCAGGAGGCGCCATTCGGATCCTGGAACACCACGGTCTTGATGCCACGCGCCTTGCACTGGCGCGCGAACGGGCCGCCGGCGATCAGATCCACGGCGGTCTTGGCCGGGAAGCTGAACTTCAGCGTGACGACGGTGTTCTCCGGCCCGCCGGCGGTCACGGCGATATCGAGGCCGTTCTCCTTGAAATTGTCCTGCGTGGTCTTGGCGAAGGCCGCGCGGGTCTGCGGATCGCTGGGGATGTCCGGCAGCGCCGGACGCCCCGCGCCCGGCGGCAGGGCCTGCAACGGCCCCGTGGTGGGCGCCATGGGGGCGGCCGGAACGGGTGCCGAGGCCTGGCTCTGGGGCGCGGGCGGCACGGGCGTCGGCGCCGGATCAGGAGCGGGAGGTTCAGGCACAACCGGCGCGGCGGCCTGCTGCTGCGCGGGCAGGTTCGTCTCGGCAGGCTTCCTTGCGGGGCTCAGCAGCAACCAGACACCGGCACCCGCAGCCAGCGCGACCAGGACGCCCAGAACGCCCACCAGAACCGGCAGCGCGCTCCGGCGCGGCGCGGAGGGGGGCGGCAGGTCCATGCCGCAGGCGGGGCATTGCACATCCCGGGGATGCACCCTCGCACCGCAGCCGGGACAGGTCTCGGGCTGTGGGGACATGGGCACCTCCAGAAAACAGAACGAAAAAGCCCCCGCCAAGGCATCGCCGGCACGGGCGGGCACGTTTAACAGACAGCGCAGAGTCTTCCTACCTGCCGCACGCCGCCCAGATATGCGGCTCCGCCGGGCAAAAATACGGCCTCCAGCCCGCCGACGCGGCGATTGGACCTAAGTTCACCTTGATTGCCCACGCGCACGACTGTAGTGGACGATAAGGCCCGTCCGGTGATGGGCGAGCCGGCGTCCGTCCACGGCGAATCCTGCTATCGCAAGGGAAAGCTGCGGATGGGTGCGATGCCGGAGCCGTGGTGAACACGCTCGGCAGGGGCAAAGCCCCACGGGAGTTAGTATCCCTCGGGAGGGGAACGTCTTGAACGCCTTGCTCAAGCTCAGCCGTGGCATTGACGGCATCGGCGCCTTCTTCGGCAACATCGCCGACTGGCTGGTGCTTGCCGCCGCCTTCATCAGCGCCACCAACGCCACCGTGCGCTATCTCGTGAACTACAGCTCCAACAGCTGGCTCGAGATCCAGTGGTACATGTTCGGCGGCATGGTGATGCTGGGCGCCGCCTACACGCTCAAGAAGAACGAGCACGTGCGCGTGGATCTGGTCTACGGCTCCCTGTCCGACCGGGGCCGGCTGTGGATCGACACCATCGGCTTCACCGTCTTCTTCCTGCCCATCATCGGCCTGCTCACCTATCTGTCGTTCAACTTCTTCTGGGGTTCCTTCGTCTCCAAGGAAGTGTCCATGAACGCGGGCGGCCTGATCCTGTGGCCCGCCAAGGCGCTGCTGCCGGCGGGCTTTGCCCTCCTGTTCCTGCAGGGCATTTCCGAGCTCATCAAGCGCGTGGCCGCGCTGACGGGGCGGCTTAATCTCGACACCCACTACGAGAAGCCGGTCCAGTAAGGCCCAACCCAAAACAAACAAGAACGCGCCCAGTCATTCGGGGGGAATTCCATGTTTTCGCACGGCATCATGCCGCCGCTCATGTTCGGGGGAATGATCCTGTTCCTCCTGGCGGGCTTTCCGGTCGCCTTCTCGCTGGCGTCGGTGGGCATCGTGTTCGGCATCATCGGCGTCTGGACGGGCCATTTCGACGTGGGCTTCCTGCAGGCCCTGCCGTTCCGCTTCTACGGCATCATCTCCAATGACCTGCTGCTGGCGATCCCCTTCTTCACCTTCATGGGCGCCGTGCTGGAGCGCTGCGGCCTTGCGGAAGACCTGCTGGAAGGCACCGGCAAGCTGTTCGGCAAGGTGCCGGGCGGCCTCGCTTATGCGGTGATCATCGTCGGCGCCATTCTTGGCGCCATCACCGGCACGGTGGCGGCCTCGGTGATCGCCATGGGCATGATCTCGCTGCCCATCATGATCCGCTATGGCTACGACGTGCGCCTCGCCACCGGCGTGATCGCGGCCTCGGGCACCATCACCCAGCTCATCCCGCCCTCGCTGGTGCTGGTGGTGCTGGCCGATCAGCTCGGCCGCTCCGTGGGCGACATGTATCTGGGCGCCATCGGCCCCTCGATCCTCCAGGTCGTCATCTTCCTCGGCTATATCATCGTCCTGTCCATCTTCCAGCCGCACAAGGTGCCGCCGCTGCCGCCGGAAGCGCGCGGCGAGCCGGGCCTGGCGCTGGTGCTGCGCGTGCTGTGGGGCATGGTCCCCTCCGTCGTGCTGATCTTCCTCGTGCTCGGCACCATCTTCATGGGCCTCGCCACGCCGACGGAATCGGGCGCCATGGGCGCCATGGGTGCCATCGTGCTCGCCGCTCTGCACCGCCGCCTCACCTGGCCGCTGCTGCGGGAGGGCATGGCCACCACCATGCGCATCACGTCCATGGTGGTGTTCATCCTCATCGGCTCCACCGTCTTCAGCCTGGTGTTCCAGGGCATGGACGGCGCCCGCTGGATCGAGCACCTGCTGACCGGCCTGCCCGGCGGCTCGGTGGGCTTCCTGATCTTCGTCAATATCTTCGTGTTCTTTCTGGCGTTCTTCCTCGACTTCTTCGAGATCGCCTTCATCATCATCCCGCTGCTGGCCCCGGTGGCGGCCAAGCTCGGCATCGATCTCGTGTGGTTCGGTGTGCTGCTCTGCGTGAACATGCAGACGAGCTTCATGCATCCGCCCTTCGGCTTCGCGCTCTTCTACCTGCGCGGCATCGCGCCCAAGTCGGTGAAGAGCTCGGACATCTACTGGGGCGCGGTGCCGTGGGTGTTCATGCAGATCCTGCTGGTGATCATCGTCATCGCGTGGCCGGAGAGCGTGACCTACTGGCTCGGCAGCGATCCGGTGGACGACGGCAAGACCATCGACCTGATGGCCCCGCCCGACACCGCCCCGCCCCCGCTCGACTTCAAATGAGCGGGCGGCGCGAGCCCGCCTGAAACACAAAAGCCGGCCCCGGATCGAACCGGGGCCGGCTTTTTGTTTTGGATCGGGAAGGCTTCAGCCCCTCACTTCTCCGGCGCGTCCTCGATGGGGTCGTACTGGCTGGCATCGAAGCCCAGCACGGACCAGGACTGCTGCATGTGCGGGGGCAGCGGCGCGGAGACGTCGATCATGCCATTCCCGCGCGGATGCGGGATGATCAGGCGACGGGCCAGAAGGTGCAGCTTGTTCTGCAGGCCGCCGGGGAATTCCCAGTTCTCGATGTTGAAATACTTCGGATCACCCACGATGGGGTGGTGGATGTGGGCGAGATGGGCGCGGATCTGGTGCGTGCGCCCCGTCACCGGCTTCAGCGACAGCCAGCTCAGCCGCTGCGCGGCCTGCTCAACCACAGCGTAATAAGTGATGGCGTGGCTCGCATCCTCCTCGCCATGGCGGGCGACGCGCATGCGCTCCTCACTCTCCTCGCGGGCGAGATAGGTGGAGATGCGGCCCTGGCGCGGCTTCGGCACGCCCGGCACCAGTGCCCAATAGACCTTGCGGGCATCACGCGAGCGGAAATTCTTGGCCAGTTGCGCGGCGGACAGACGGTTCTTGGCGATCAGCAGACAGCCGGCCGTGTCCTTGTCGATGCGGTGCACGAGGCGTGGCTTCTGGCCGGACTTGTCGGTGAACGCCTCCAGCATGCCGTCGATATGTCGGAAGGTGCCCGAGCCGCCCTGCACGGCGATGCCGGCGGGCTTGTTCAGCACCATCACGTCCTTGTCCTCGAACAGGATGATGGAGCGGATGAATTCCGCATCGGTCTGCTCGCGACGGGCGGCGGCGCGCACCTGATGGGCCGGCGGGGCGAACGGACTGCCAGAAGCGCCGAACACGCCCTCCCCCTCGCTCTTCGCCCTCTTGGGCGCGGAAGCACCGGCTTCAGACGGCGCGTCGGACGCTGCCTCGGCCGGAGCATCGGCGCCGAGCGGCGGCACGCGCACGCTCTGGCCAGGCTCCAGACGGGTGGAGGTCTTCACCCGGCCACCGTCCACACGCACCTGTCCGGTGCGCACCAGCTTCTGCAGGTGGCCGAAGGAGAGATCGGGAAAATGCGCCTTGAACCAGCGGTCGAGGCGCATGTCCGCCTCGTCCTCAGTCACCCGTTTCAACTCCACCGCCATGTCTGCTCCAGCGCCTCGCGCCCGTCGTGTGCAATTTGCCCCTAACGGTCACAGATCGCACGCGCCGTCCAGCCCCTTGCACGCACACCCCACGGGCGCGGCACGCAAGGCGACAGGCAGTTTCAGAGCTTCAGGCTCGCCTCCACGGCGTCATAGGTGGCCTTGTGAGCGTCATAGCTGTCCTCGGGTGCGGTGTAGATGAAGGTCACGATGCTGCGGTCCTTCACCAGCACGGAGACGCTCTGGCGCAGGGTCGGCTTGCCCTCCTCCATCGTCGCGCAGGCCATGCGCTGGGCGGCGATGCCGGCGATCGTGGCGTCCTCCAGCGACCCGCACTCGGTTCTGCGGGTGCCTGTGGGCGCGCGCATCTGCTGCTGTTGGGCCAGAAGGCCGGCTTCCGTCTTCAGGTCCGGCGCCGGGCCTTCGGTTCGATTGAAGGCGAAGAAGACGATGATGGCGTCTGGCTTGCCGTCCGGGCCGGCCTTGGCGGCGAGGCGCTGCATGCCGGACACCGGCGTGCCGTCCGGCCCACGGCTCTGCAACGGCCGCTCGCCCACCTGCCAGCCGTCCGGCCATGTCACCTGCGCATCCGCCGCATGGGAGGCGGACGGACCCAGCAGGCCAGCCCCCAGAACCAGAGCGAGGGTGCAGGCACGGATACGCGCAGATGTCATGAAATCTCCCGTCGATGGGTGTCCGGGTCTCAGAACCGCAGGCTCTTCTCGACAGCCTCGAACACCAGCCGGCTCTCCTCATAGGCTTTCGGCGGCGCGGCGAAAATCAAAGTGGCGCGAACAGCCCCCTTCACGACGACCATAACATGCGTCCGGAGAACCGGTCTGCCCGGTCTGGTGACGCAGCTCATGCGCCGAGCCGGCAGGCCCGCGAGCATGGCGGGCTCAAAGGCGCCGCACTCAACCTGCTCGCTGGCCGGACGGTGCGCATAGACCTGCTGGATGGCCTGCGCCTCCTCTTCCAGCTCTGCCGCTTCCCCGCTTTCATAGGTCAGGATGGAGAAGGAGATCATCCCCTCCACATTGCGCTCCGGGGTGGTGCGGATGGCGGTCAGATTGGTGATCTTCGCGCCCTCGGGCTGCACGGGCACCGAAATGGCCTTTGGCTCCCAGCCCTCCGGCCATGTGATGCCGGGTTCGGCCCATGCTGCGGTTGAAAGAACGAGGCCGGCCGACAGGCCCGCTGCCCACATGTGGCAGCGGGAAACAGACTCACGCATACACAGTCCATCATCTTGTTTCGGCACGGATATTTCCGTGCCCTCGCTTCCCCGCGCGCCGCACCCTAGGGCGTTTCCGTGTTTCATGGAAACCCAGCAACGCTCCAACTCTTTGATAGAGAACGTGCTCCAGCCAGAGCGGCACGCGCTGTTACCCCAGCGCCCGCACCAGCCCCAGACCGGCGAACACCGCGACCAGACACAGCACCAGCGATCCCGCCGCATAGGCGGCCGCCTGTCCCATCTCGCCGCGCTCCACCAGCACGGCGAATTCGAGCGAGAAGGTGGAGAAGGTGGTGAAGCCGCCGAGGATTCCGGTGGTGAGGAAGAGCCGCACATGCTGCGGCAGCATCGTGCCCGCGCCTGCCTTGAAGGCGAACCATGCGGTGAAGACGCCCATGATGAAGCAGCCGGCGATGTTCACCAGCATGGTGGTGAGCGGAAAGCCGGTCATCCCGAACAGCCGCGCCCCCGCCAGATTCGCGAAATGCCGCATCAGGCCGCCGAAGCCCGCGCCGAGGAAAACCGCAATGGCAGGAAGCATCACACGCTCCGAAGGGGTGGAAGGCGAGGCAAGCGCACGCGCGAGAAACGCGCATCCGAGCCGAGCATAGACAGAGCACAACCGCGCTGTCCCGGCCTTCGCACCCGCACGGCAGCGGCCCCCCCGGCTCAGTCGCGCTGACGGTCCGCCTTCAGCTTCGCCCAATAGTCGAGGCGCTTCTTCACGTCCCGCTCGAAGCCGCGTTCGTTGGGCTGATAGAGCTGTGGGCGGTTCGGCCCGGAGAGCTGGTCGGGGAAGAATTCCTGCCCCGCATAAGCATCCGGATAATCGTGGTCGTAGCGATAGCCCTCATGATAACCGAGCTCCTTCATGAGCTTGGTGGGGGCGTTGAGGATGGATTTGGGCGGCGTCAGCGAGCCGGTCTGCTGCGCCAGCGACAGCGCCGCATTGAAGGCGGCATAAGCGGCGTTCGATTTCGGCGCGGTGGCCACATAGGCGATGGCCTGCGCCATGAACAGCCGACCTTCCGGCCAGCCCACGCGCTCGAACGCCGTCCAGGCCGCCACCACCTGCGGCATGGCCTGCGGATCGGCCATGCCCACATCCTCGGAGGCACAGCAGGCGAGACGGCGGAAGATGGTGCCGGGATCCTCGCCGCCGGTCATCATGCGCGCCGCCCAGTACATGGCCGCATTCACATCCGAACCGCGCAGGCTTTTGTGGAAGCAGGAGAGCAGATTGTAATGCTCCTCCTGGCCCTTGTCATAGACGGGTGCACGCTTCTGCACGGTCTGGGCAAGGCCCGCCACATCGAGGTCCGGCCCCTCGGGAAGCGCCAGAAGCTCCTCCACGAGGCCGAGCATGTAGCGGCCGTCGCCGTCGGCCATCTCGGTGAGGGCGGCGCGGGCATCGGCATCCAGCGGCAGGCGGCGGCCGGAATGGGTTTCGGCCCTCTTCAGCAGGCCCATGAGGGCCGGCTGCTCCAGCCGCTTCAGCACATAGACCTTCGCCCGGGAGAGCAGGGCCGCCACCATGGAGAAACTCGGGTTCTCCGTGGTGGCGCCGATCAGCACGATGGTGCCGTCCTCCACATGGGGGAGCAGCGCATCCTGCGTGGTGCGGTTGAAGCGGTGCAGCTCATCCACGAACACGGCAGTCTGCTTGCCGGCGCCGGTGCGCAGGCTGCGCGCTGCTTCCACCACCTTGCGCAGATCGGCGACGCCGGAGAGCACGGCGGAGAGCTGCACGAACTCCAGTCCCATGCCCTTGGCGACGAGGCGGGCGATGGTGGTCTTGCCCGAACCGGGCGGCCCCCAGAGGATGAAGGAGGACAGGCGCTTGCCCTTCACCATGCGGCCGATGGGGCCGTCGGGACCGAGCAGATGCTCCTGCCCGATCACATCCTCCAGCCGCTGCGGGCGCAGCACCTCCGCCAGGGGGCGCGGTGCAGTGTCCTCGAACAGCGACAGGGTCATCTCATCTCTCCGCGGCACCGGCTGAGGCCGCCGCCCTCATGAACGTGCACGCCGCTCATCCCCGGCGCGACAGGTGCCCTCCCCCGCGACCGGGAGAGGGCTTGGTCTCATGCCTGCCCGCGACTCAGCCCGGCAGAACGGCGGTGATGGTGCGTCCGCCCCGCACCACGGTCACGCGCCAGGCGCGGGCCGGGGTGCGGGTAGCCCCAACGAGATCCTTCACGGTGCCGATACGCGCGCCGTTCACCTCGAGAATGATGTCGCCCGGACGGAAGCCAGCCGCATCGGCAGTCGATTGCTGCATCACGCTGGCCACCACCACGACGCCCTCATCCACATCGAGGCGCAGCTCATCCGCCAGCCCCGGCGAGGCATCCGCCACCCGCGCGCCATTGAAGGGGGAACGGCCGCCGAGCACCACTTCATCCTGCTTGTTCCGCTCCGGCGCGCTCTCCAGCACCATGGACACGTCCGTGGGCTTGCCCTGCCGCACGATGCCGACCGTGGCCTTGCCGCCGATAGCGCGAGTGCCGAAGCGGTAGTTCAGCGTCTGCGGATCGTCGATGCCCTGCCCTTCCACGCTGACGATGAGATCGCCCACCTTCAGCCCAGCCTTGGCGGCGGGGCCATTGGGATAGAGCGACTGCACCAGCACGCCAGTCGGGCGCGGCAGGCCGAGGCTCTCGGCGATCTCCGGCGTCACCCGCTGGAGCTTCGCCCCCAGCCAGGGCCGGCGCACGCTCTTGCTGCCGGCCTTCGCCGATTCCACCACCACCTTCACCATGTTGGAGGGGATGGAGAAGCCGATGCCGTGCGAGCCGCCCGAACGCGAATAGATGGCGGTGTTGATGCCCACCAGACGGCCCGCCATGTCCACGAGCGCGCCGCCGGAATTGCCCGGATTGATGGCGGCATCGGTCTGGATGAAGAACTGATAGTCCGACACACCCACCTGCGTGCGGGCGAGCGCGGAGACGATGCCCTGCGTCACCGTCTGGCCGACGCCGAAGGGATCGCCGATGGCGAGGATCAGGTCGCCTACCTGCAATTCATCCGAATTGCCGATCTCCAGCGCCGGGAACTTGCCGCCGCCGTCCTTGATGCGGAGCACCGCAAGGTCCGTCCGCTGGTCGGAGAGCACCACCTCGGCATCGAACTCGCGCTTGTCATTGAGCGCGATACGGATCTGGTCCGCCCCCTCGATGACGTGGTGGTTGGTGATCACGAGGCCCGACGGATCGACGATCACGCCCGACCCCAGCGAGCGCTGCATGCGCTCGGGCGCACCGAAACCGGGGCCACCCGGCCCGCCGCCGAAGAAGCGGCGGAAGAAGGGATCGTCCATGAAGGGATTGGTGCGCTGCTGCGCGGTCTTCAGCGCATAGACATTCACCACGGCCGGCGCGGTGCGGGAAGCGACCGGCGCGAAGGACAGGGTGATGGCCCCCGCGGAGGACGGCACCTGCGCTCCCGCCGAGGCCGGAGGCTGGGACGGCGGGATCACCTGCGCCAGTTGCTGCGCCTGCCGGGCCCGCTCGGCGTGCTCCACCTGCTCCGCGACGGCGACCCCGAGGCCTCCCACCAGTGCGCCAGCCGCAAGGGCGGCGCTGACCCAGGAACGAACAGCGGCAGATACCATGGCCAGTCATCTCCGGTACCGGCGGCCCCGCCGCGCGGGCGGGACGGCCTTCATGCATGGGCAGGAGGGAGCAACCGCAGGTGCGGTCGCGATTCCCTCTTCTGTCACGATGCAGTTGAAACGAAAGAAGGGCGGCCGTGAGGCCGCCCTTCTTGAACGTTCCGAGAGGCAAGCCGGGTCCAGCCCGGCGCGCCAATCAGGCCGCGGCGGCTTCGGCCGCCTCGGTGCGGGCGCGGTCGGCGGCGCCCTTGGCGTCCACGTCGCGGTCCACGAACTCGATCACCGCCACGGCGGTGTTGTCACCATGACGGAAGCCCGCCTTGATGATGCGGGTGTAGCCACCCGGACGGCCCTTGTAGCGGGGCGCCAGCACGTCGAAGAGCTTCTTCACGACGGAGATGTCGCGCAGCTCGGCGATGGCCTGACGGCGGGCGTGCAGATCGCCGCGACGGGCGAGCGTCACCAGCTTCTCGACCACGGGACGCAGGTCCTTGGCCTTGGGCAGGGTGGTGACGATCTGCTCGTGCGTGATGAGCGCCTGGCTGAGATTCATGAACATCGCCTTGCGATGCTCGGCGGTGCGGTTGAACTTGCGATGTACCTTGCCGTGACGCATGACGGCGAACTCCTAAATGCCTCCGGCGTTTCGAGCCGAGTGGGTTAAGCGGCTCGAGCCGCGGGGTGAATGGGGTCAGTAATGGTCCTCGAAGCGCTTCGCGAGCTCTTCGATGTTTTCCGGCGGCCAGCCCGGCACTTCCATGCCGAGGTGCAGGCCCATGGAGGCCAGCACTTCCTTGATCTCGTTGAGCGACTTCCGGCCGAAATTCGGCGTGCGGAGCATCTCCGTCTCGCTCTTCTGGATCAGGTCGCCGATGTAGACGATGTTGTCGTTCTTCAGGCAGTTCGCCGAACGCACCGACAGTTCGAGTTCGTCCACCTTCTTCAGGAGCGCCGGGTTGAAGGGCAGTTCCTGGATGGCGGCCGACTCGCTCTCGCGCTTCGGCTCCTCGAAGTTGACGAAGATCTCGAGCTGGTCCTGCAGGATGCGCGCGGCATAAGCGAGCGCGTCCTCGGCCGACACCGAGCCGTCGGTCTCGATCTGCATGGTCAGCTTGTCATAGTCGAGGATCTGACCCTCGCGGGTGTTCTCGACCTTGTAGGAGACCTTGCGCACCGGGGAGTAGAGGCTGTCGATCGGGATCAGGCCGATCGGGGCATCCTCGGGGCGGTTGCGCTCGGCAGCCACATAACCCTTGCCGGTGTCCACGGTGAACTCGATGCGCAGTTCCGCGCCCTCGTCCAGCGTGCAGAGCACGAGGTTGGGGTTGAGGATCTGGATGTCGCCCACGGTCTGGATGTCACCGGCGAGCAGCACGCCGGGGCCGTTCTTCTTTGCCACGAGACGCTTGGGGCCATCGCCCTGCATCTTGATGGCCACATCCTTCACGTTGAGGATGATGTCGGTCACGTCTTCACGCACGCCCGGAATGGACGAAAACTCGTGCAGCACGCCATCGATGTGCACCGACGTCACCGCCGCGCCCTGAAGGGACGACAGCAGGATGCGACGGAGCGCATTGCCGAGCGTCATGCCGAAACCGCGCTCGAGCGGCTCGGCCACGACGGTGGCGAGGCGCTTGGGGTCGCGGCCGGCAGTCACCTGCAGCTTCTCGGGCTTGATCAGCTCTTGCCAGTTCTTCTGAATCACTTGCGTCACCTTGCCTTCTCGCCGGGCGGCGGCACTCGAACAGTCTTTGCTGGCGAGCCAGAAACCTGTGAGGCGCCGGCCCGTCCCGCTCGCCGGGGAGGAACCGAGCAGAGGCCCGCCGGGAACATCCCGCGGGCCGTTGGCACGCTCAGACGCGCCGGCGCTTGCGCGGACGGCAGCCGTTGTGCGGGATCGGCGTCACGTCGCGGATCGAGGTGACGAGGAAGCCGGCGGCCTGCAGGGCGCGCAGGGCGGACTCACGTCCCGAACCGGGGCCGGACACTTCCACTTCCAGGGTACGCATGCCGTGCTCGGCCGCCTTGCGGGCCGCATCCTCGGCCGCCATCTGCGCGGCGAACGGGGTGGACTTGCGCGAGCCCTTGAAGCCCATGGCACCGGCGGACGACCAGGAGATGGTGTTCCCCTGCGCGTCGGTGATGGTGATCATGGTGTTGTTGAACGAGGCATTCACATGCGCAACGCCCGAGGCGATGTTCTTCCGCTCGCGGCGCTTAACGCGGGCTGCTTCCTTAGCCATATCTCTTCAAATCCTTCAGGCGCGCCCGTAGCTCCAGGCGCTCGGGAATGGGTGCCCACTGCGGGCATCCAAAGGGAAAAGGGAAGGCCGGATCCGGCCTCCCCCGAAACCTGCGGGTATTAGCCGCGGATCACTTCTTCTTGCCGGCGATGGCCTTCGCCGGACCCTTGCGGGTGCGGGCGTTGGTGTGGGTGCGCTGGCCGCGCACCGGCAGGCCACGGCGATGACGCAGGCCACGGTAGCAACCGAGGTCCATGAGGCGCTTGATGTTCATCGCCACTTCGCGGCGCAGATCGCCTTCCACGATGTAATCGCGGTCGATCGTCTCGCGGATCTGAAGCACTTCGGCGTCCGACAGCTGGTTCACGCGGCGCTCGGCCGGGATGCCAACCTTGGTCACGATCTCTTCGGCCTTCTTGGCGCCGATGCCGTGAATGTACTGGAGCGCGATGACGACGCGCTTGTTGGTCGGGATGTTTACGCCTGCAATACGAGCCACTGCTCTCTCCATCTGACCGCCGGTGAAGGCGGTGTTCTGCCCCGCGTCCGGTGGAGCCCGGCCCGTGCGGAGATGACAACAAACCGTGCGCGCCGCTCCTCTTTCCGGAAGAGCGACAGGCACGGATCTCGAAAGGAAGGTGCGCGATTACGCGTTTTAACCTTCCCTGTCAATCCCCGCGTCAAAAATGGCGCAGGGACTGGATTCTGATCAGACCGTCTCGAGAATCGAGTCGATGGCCCGGGTCACTTCGTCGATCGGCCGCATGCCGTCGATCTGCTGAAGCTGGCCGCGCTCGGCATAATAGGGCGCCACGATGGCGGTATCGCGATTGTAGGCTTCGAGCCGGGTCTTGAAGACTTCCGGATCGTCGTCCTTGCGCACCTGCTCGCCACGCGCGCGGGTTTCGGCCGCGCGGTTGAGGATCCGGTCCAGCAGCTTGGCCTGGTCCACCTTCAGCTCGATGACGGCGTCGAGCTTGAGGCCCTTCTCCTTGAGCATGGCGGAGAGGGCGTCGGCCTGAGCCACCGTGCGCGGGAAGCCGTCGAGGATGAAGCCCTTGCGGGCATCCTCATGCTCCAGCCGCTCGGCGATGATGCCGATGACGATCTCGTCGGAGACGAGGCCGCCGGACTCCATGGCCGCCTTGGCCTTCAGTCCCACCGGGGTCTCGGCCGCAACGGCGGCGCGCAGCATGTCACCGGTCGAAAGCTGGACGATGCCGTGGCGCGTAACGAGCCGCTGCGCCTGGGTGCCCTTGCCCGCCCCGGGCGGTCCCAGCAGTACCAGCCTCATTTCCGTCTCCCCCCGCGCAGCTTGGATTTCTTGACCAAGCCTTCGTATTGATGGGCCAAGAGATGCCCCTGGATCTGGGACACCGTGTCCATGGTCACGCTGACCACGATCAGCAGCGACGTGCCGCCAAAGTAGAACGGCAGGGCCGCGTATGAAATCAGCAGTTCGGGGAAGAGGCAAACTGCCGCGATGTAGGCTGCGCCCACCACCGTGATCCGGGTCAGCACGTAGTCGATGTATTCGGCGGTACGCTCGCCCGGACGGATGCCGGGGATGAAGCCGCCGTGCTTCTTCAGATTGTCGGCCGTTTCCACCGGGTTGAACACGATGGCGGTGTAGAAGAAGCAGAAGAACAGGATCAGAGCCACATACAGCGTCATGTAGAGCGGCTGGCCATGGGCGAGCAGCGCCGTGATGCGGTTCAGCCATTCCGGCCCCGTGCCCTGCATGAAGCTGGCGATGGTGGTCGGGATCAGCAGCAGCGAGGAAGCGAAGATCGGCGGGATGACGCCGGCCGTGTTCAGCTTCAGCGGCAGATGCGAGGACTGGCCCTCATAGAGCTTATTGCCCACCTGGCGCTTCGGATACTGGATCAGCAGCCGGCGCTGGGCGCGCTCCATGAACACGATGAAGGCGATGATCACGACCGCCATGGCCAGCACGCCGAGGATGATCACGGTCGAGATGGCGCCCTGACGGCCCAGTTCGAGCGTGCGCACAAAGGCGCCCGGCAGCTCGGCGACGATGCCGCCGAAGATGATCAGCGACGTGCCGTTGCCGATGCCGCGCGAGGTGATCTGCTCACCCAGCCACATCATGAACATGGTGCCGCCGGTCAGCGTGATCACGGTCGAGATGCGGAAGAACCAGTCGGGATCGGACACGACGCCGGGCTGGCTCTCGAGGCCGACGGCGATGCCATAGGCCTGGAACACCGCCAGCACCACCGTCAGGTAGCGCGTGTACTGGTTGATCTTCTTGCGGCCGGCCTCGCCTTCCTTCTTCAGCGCTTCCAGCGTCGGGGAGACCGTCGTCAGGAGCTGCACGATGATGGAGGCCGAGATGTACGGCATGATGTTCAGCGCGAAGATCGCCATGCGCTCGACGGCACCGCCGGAGAACATGTTGAACAGGCCGATGATGCCCTGCTGCGCATTCTGGAACACGCCGGAAAGCGCGTCCGGATTGATGCCGGGCAGCGGGATGTAGGTGCCGAGCCGGAAGACGATGAGCGCGCCCAGCGTGAACCAGATGCGCTTCTTCAGCTCCTCGGCCTTGCCGAGGGCACCGAAATTCAGATTTGCCGCGAGTTGTTCGGCCGCCGAGACCATGCCTTGCTCCGCTTCCGCCGCCGCGATTGGGGGCGGGCATTAGATGGGAGGCGTAATGGCGTCGCGTCAGCCCCGAAGAAGCGCGCGCCGCTCAAAAAACCGAAAGACGCCTTGACCGCAGGCCATGGATCCGCACGGGCGAATCCCCTCCCCTTTTGGTCTTAGCCGGGTTCGGCCGGTGCATCTATAGCCGAGATGACACGGCCCGCGCCGAAAACGGAAAGGCCCGCTCCACGGAGCCGCCCTTCCCTGCCGCAATGCGCCGGAGAGATGCATCCCTCCAGACGCGGAAAAGCCCCGGATTGCTCCGGGGCCTGTTCCTTGGCTCGAAAACCTCAGACCGCCTCGGCGGCCTCGGCCTTCTGCGCCACCTTGACGGTGCCGCCCAGCTTCTCGATCACCGCAGTCACCGACTTGGTGGCATAGGCCACGTCCAGCGACACCTTGGTGGTCAGTTCACCCGTGCCCAGAACGCGCACGCCATCCTTGGCGCGGCGCAGGACGCCGGCCGCCACCAGGGCGGCCTCAGTGACGGGCTGCGAGGCATCCAGCTTGCCCGCGTCAATCGCGGTCTGGATGCGGCCGAGCGTCACTTCGTTGAAGTCGAGCGCGAAGATGTTGTGGAAGCCACGCTTCGGCAGACGCCGATGCAGGGGCATCTGACCACCTTCAAAGCCCTTGATCGCCACGCCGGTCCGGGCCTTCTGACCCTTCACGCCGCGACCACCGGTCTTGCCCTTGCCGGAGCCGATGCCCCGGCCGACGCGCATGCGCTTCTTGCGCGCGCCGTCGTTGTCCCTGATTTCGTCGAGCTTCATCTCGCTTCCCCTCACTCGTCCGCGACGACGCGCACGAGATGCTGGACCTTCGCGATCATGCCGCGCACGGCCGGAGTATCCTGCAGGGTGGAGCGACGGTGCCGCTTGTTGAGGCCCAGACCGACCAGCGTCGCACGCTGGTCGCCCGGACGGCGGATCGGCGAACCGACCTGCTCCACGGTGACGGTCTTGGTTTCAGACGCCTTAGCCATGGCGTTATCCTTTCAGATGCGGCCTGGGCTCAGTCGGTCGCTTCGGCGTCTTCGACGCGGCGGCGGGACTGGAGCTGGGAAACCTTGAGACCACGACGGGCCGCGACCGAACGCGGGCTGTCCTGGTTGGTCAAAGCGTCGAAAGTGGCGCGAACCATGTTGTAGGGGTTGGAAGACCCGAAGGACTTCGCCACCACGTCATGGACGCCGAGGGTCTCGAACACGGCGCGCATCGGACCGCCGGCGATGATGCCGGTACCCGCAGGCGCAGCGCGCAGGATGACCTTGCCGGCGCCGTGATGACCATGCACGTCGTGGTGCAGGGTCCGGCCTTCGCGCAGCGGCACACGGATGAGAGCGCGCTTGGCGCTCTCCGTGGCCTTGCGGATGGCTTCCGGCACTTCACGCGCCTTGCCGTGACCGAAGCCGACGCGACCCTTCTGGTCGCCGACGATAACCAGAGCGGCGAAGCCGAAGCGACGACCACCCTTCACAACCTTCGCGACACGGTTGATGTGGACCAGCTTGTCCACAAACGTGTTGTCGCGATCCTCGCGATCTCCGCGGTGTTCCCTTTCACGGGCCATTTCGCTACGTCCTTCGCGTCAGAACTGAAGGCCGCCTTCGCGGGCGCCCTCAGCGAGCGCCTTGACGCGCCCATGATAGATGTAAGCACCGCGGTCGAACACGACCGACGTCACGCCCTTCGCGACGGCCCGCTCGGCGACCAGCTTGCCGATGGCCGTAGCGGCATCGACGTCAGCGCCGGTCTTGAGCGAGGAGCGCAGGTCCTTCTCGAGGCTCGAGGCGGAGACCAGGGTCTCACCCTTCGCGTCATCGATGATCTGCGCATAGATGTGCTGTGAGGTCCGATGCACCGACAGGCGGGGACGCCCGTTGGCAGCAGCGCGGATTGCGCGGCGGACCTTGGCCTTGCGGCGCTGGACCGCGTCCAGATCTTTAGCCATGGTTCGCCTCCGTTACTTCTTCTTACCTTCCTTGCGG
Source organism: Azorhizobium oxalatiphilum (assembly GCF_014635325.1). GTDB lineage: Bacteria > Pseudomonadota > Alphaproteobacteria > Rhizobiales > Xanthobacteraceae > Azorhizobium > Azorhizobium oxalatiphilum. The sequence continues at coordinate 767,327 of NZ_BMCT01000002.1, forward strand.
AAGATGAATTCGCCAGCGTACTTGACGCCCTTGCCCTTGTAGGGCTCGGGGCCGCGGAATTCGCGGATCTCGGCCGCGACCTGACCCACCTGCTGCTTGTCGATGCCAGAGACAATCAGCTCGGTCGGCTTGGGAGCCGCGATCTGGATGCCTTCCGGGATCGGGTACAGCACGTCGTGGCTGTAGCCGAGCGAGAGGTTGAGGGTCTTGCCCTGGATGGCGGCCTTGTAGCCGACGCCGGTGATCTCGAGCTTCTTCTCGAAGCCCTTGGTCACGCCTTCGACGAGGTTCGACACCAGCGTGCGGGACATGCCCCACATGGACTTGTGACGATTGCTCTCGCCGCGCATGGTGACCTGCAGCTCGGAGCCTTCCAGCTTGGCCTGGATCTCCTCGACGAGGACCACCTCGAGGGCGCCCTTGGGGCCCTTTACCTTGACCGTCTGGCCTTCCACGCTGGCAGTGACGCCGGCGGGAATGGCGACGGGATGCTTGCCGATCTTCGACATGTCTCTCTCCGTCGCCTGGTCAGAACACGGTGCAGAGCACTTCGCCGCCGACATTCTTGTCGCGAGCGTCGTGGTCCGCCATCACGCCCTGGGGCGTGGACACAACGGCAATGCCGAGGCCGTTGGCAACACGCGGGAGCGCCTTCACAGAGACGTACACGCGGCGGCCGGGCTTCGAGACACGGGCGATCTCACGGATCACCGGCTGACCGTCGAAGTACTTGAGCTCGATCTCGAACTCGGTACGGCCATTGCCATGGTCGGTGGTGGTGTAGCCGCGGATGTAGCCTTCGTCGCGCAGGACGTTGAGAAGGCTGGCGCGCAGGCTGGACCCCGGCGTGGAGGTCTTGTCCTTGCGGCGCATCTGGGCGTTGCGGATGCGGGTGATCAGGTCGCCGATGGGATCATTGATGGACATCGGACCTCCCTCACCAGCTCGACTTCACAAGGCCCGGAACGAGGCCCTGGTTACCGAGTTCGCGCAGCGCGACGCGGCTCATCTTCAACTTCCGATAGAACGCACGCGGACGGCCAGTGACCTCGCAGCGATTGCGCACCCGGATACGAGCCGAGTTGCGCGGCATTTCCGCCAGCTTGAGGGTCGCCGCGAAGCGCTCCTCGATCGGCAGCGTCTTGTCATTCACGATCGCCTTCAGACCCGCGCGCTTGGCCGCCTTGCTCTGCGAGAGCTTGCGGCGACGCTCGTTGGTCTCGATCGCGCTTTTCTTCGCCATGTCTTGCTCCTGTTCTCCGCGTCTGAGGGTGCGTTTCCACATCCCCCACTGCCGGAAAATCAAAACCCGTCAACGAATGAAGGGGTTCGGCACGCCCGCAAGAGCGGAGCGCCGCGCCCCTTCTATACTGTCACTGGCGGAAGGGGAAGTTAAAGGCGCGCAGCAGGGCGCGGGCCTCGTCATCCGTCTTCGCGGTCGTGCACACGATGATGTCCATGCCCCAGATCTGCTCGACCTGGTCATAGTTGATCTCGGGGAACACGATGTGCTCCTTCATGCCCATGGCGTAGTTGCCACGGCCGTCGAAGCTCTTCGGGTTCAGGCCGCGGAAATCGCGAACGCGCGGCAGCGCGACCGTGATCAGGCGGTCCATGAATTCGTACATGCGCGCCTGGCGGAGGGTCACCTTGGCGCCCACCGGCTGGTTTTCACGCAGCTTGAAGTTCGAGATCGCCTTGCGGGCGCGGGTCAGAACCGGCTTCTGGCCGGCGATCTTCGCCAGGTCGGCAGCGGCGGTCGTCACCTTCTTGGTGTCGGCCGTGGCCTCGCCAACGCCCATGTTGATCACGATCTTCTCGATCGTCGGGACCTGCATGGTGTTCTTGTAGCCGAACTCTTCGATCAGCTTCGCGCGCACCACGTCGTCATAGAACGTGCGCAGACGCGGGGTATAAGTGGCCTCAGCCATCGATCTTCTCCCCGGAACGCTTGGCCACGCGGACCTTGGTCCCGTCTTCCAGCACCTGGAACGCCACGCGGGTGGCCTTGCCGTCCTTCGGGTCAGCGACCGCGATGTTCGACAGGTGGATGGGAGCCTCCTTGGAGATGATCCCGCCCTCGGCCTGCGCCGTCTGGCGCTGATGGCGCTTGACGATATTCACGCCGCGGACGAGCGCACGCTCTTCCTTCGGCATCACCTGAAGCACCTCGCCGGTGCGACCCTTGTCGCGGCCGGTGAGGACGACGACCTTGTCGCCCTTCTTGATCTTCGCGGCCATCACAGCACCTCCGGCGCCAGCGAGATGATCTTCATGTGGTTCTTGGCGCGAAGCTCGCGCGGAACCGGTCCGAAGATACGGGTGCCGACGGGCTCCTTGTTGTTGTTGATCAGCACGGCCGCATTGCGGTCGAAGCGGATCACAGAACCGTCGACGCGGCGGATGTCCTTGGCCGTGCGAACCACGACCGCCTTCATCACATCGCCCTTCTTCACACGCCCGCGCGGAATGGCTTCCTTGACCGACACCACGATGATGTCGCCCACATGAGCATACTTCCGCTTCGAGCCGCCCAGCACCTTGATGCACATGACGCGACGCGCACCGGAATTGTCCGCCACGTCGAGATTGGTCTGCATCTGGATCATGACGCACCTGCTCTCGTCATCCAGAGCTGCCGTTTAACCGGCATTGCTCTTCCACACTGCCGTGCCCGCTCATCGGAACACGGTTTTCGCCGCAATGCGGTCTCCACTCGACCCGATCCTCCCAAACTTGGGAGGCCCGAAGGCGACGGACCCAGCACCGGAGCGTTCGCTGAAACGCGATCAAGGATGCGGGAAACAAAGCTGCTTCCGGCACCCGGAGTGAATCGCGCCCCACTCCTTAAACAGAGACGGCGTCACCGTCCATAGGAATTGCATGCGCAACTCCCATGAACGGTGTTTGTCACCGATCTCAGGCCTCGGCGCGCTTCTCGCCCTGGACCACGATCCAGTTCTTCAGCTTCGACAGGGGCCGATGCTCCTCGATCCACACCGTATCGCCGGTCGACCAGGCGTTGGCCTCGTCATGGGCATGATACTTCTTGGACCGACGAACGGTCTTCTTCAGCAGCGGATGGGTGAAGCGACGCTCCACCCGGACCACCACGGTCTTGTCCTGCTTGTCGCTCACCACGACGCCCTGGAGCACGCGCTTCGGCATCGTTCCCTCACTTCACGTTGGCAGCAGCGGCGCGCTTGGCGCTCTGCACCGTCTTGATCCGCGCGATGTCCTTGCGAATCTCCTTCGTCCGCGCCGTGTTTTCCTGCTGGCCGGTGGCCTTCTGGAAACGCAGGTTGAACTGTTCCTTCTTCAGCTTCAGCAGCTCATCGCTGAGCTGGTCGGGGCTGAGGGCCCGAACGTCCTCGGCTTTCATGACCCTCTCCTCACTCGGCGATGCGCTGAATGAAGCGCGTCTTGATGGGCAGCTTGGCAGCCGCGAGGGTCAGCGCCTCACGGGCCAGATCCACGGGCACGCCGTCGATCTCGAACATGATGCGGCCGGGCTTGACCTTGGCCGCCCAGTATTCCGGCGCGCCCTTACCCTTACCCATTCGAACTTCGGTGGGCTTGGAGGTGACGGGCACGTCGGGGAAGACGCGGATCCACACCCGGCCCGCACGCTTCATGTGACGGGTGAGCGCGCGACGCGCGGCTTCGATCTGGCGGGCGGTGACACGCTCGGGCTCAAGAGCCTTGAGGCCGAATTCACCGAAATTCAGTTCCGTGCCGCCCTTCGCAACGCCGTGGATACGGCCCTTGAACTGCTTACGGAACTTCGTGCGCTTGGGTTGCAGCATGGCTTACGCCTTTCCTATGCCGACCGGATCACGCCGCGTGGTCGCGGTCGCGACCCTGGTCGCGATCACGGTCACGGCGCGGCGGACGGCCGCTGGACGGACCTTCAGCCTCGCTCGCCATGCGCTTGTCGACAGCCATGGGATCGTGCTCGAGGATCTCGCCCTTGAAGATCCACACCTTGACACCGCAGGTGCCGTAGGTGGTGAAAGCGGTGGCGGTGCCATAGTCCACGTCCGCACGCAGCGTGTGCAGCGGAACGCGGCCCTCGCGGTACCACTCCAGACGCGCGATCTCGGCGCCGCCGAGACGACCGGAGCAGTTGATGCGGATGCCCTCGGCGCCCAGACGCATGGCCGACTGAACGGCCCGCTTCATGGCGCGACGGAACGCAACGCGACGCTCCAGCTGCTGCGCGATGGACTCGGCCACCAGACGCGCGTCGACTTCCGGCTTGCGGATCTCGACGATGTTGATGAAGACCTCCGACTTGGTCATGTCGGCGACCTTCTTGCGCAGCTTGTCGATGTCCGCGCCCTTCTTGCCGATGACCACGCCCGGACGAGCCGAGTAGATGGTCACGCGGCACTTCTTGTGCGGGCGCTCGATCACGACCTTGGACACCGCGGCCTGCTTGAGCTGCTTCAGCAGCATCTTGCGGATCTTGATGTCCTCGTGGAGCAGCTGGCCGTATTCACCCTTGTTGGCGAACCAGCGGCTGTCCCAGGTGCGGTTGATGCCGAGCCGAAGCCCGACCGGATTGACCTTTTGACCCATCAGGCCCGCTCCTCGACTTCCCGCACCACGATGGTGATGTGGGCGAAGGGCTTCTCAATGCGCGAGGCGCGACCGCGCGCACGCGGCGAGAACCGCTTCATGACCAAACCCTTGCCCACATGAGCCTCGGCGACGATCAGGTCGTCCACCTCGAGGTTGTGGTTGTTTTCGGCGTTCGCGATGGCGCTCTCGAGGCACTTCTTCACGTCGCGCGCAATGCGCTTGTGAGAGAACTCGAGGTCCGCCAGGGCGGTGGCCACCTTCTTGCCGCGGATCAGGCCCGCGACGAGATTGAGCTTCTGGGGCGAGACGCGCAGGTTGCGCGCGATCGCCTTGGCTTCGTTGTCCGCGAGAGCGCGGGGAGTTGCCTGCTTACCCATGGCTGATCACCGCCGCTTGGACTTCTTGTCGGCCGCATGCCCGTAGTACGTACGGGTCGGCGAGAACTCGCCGAACTTGTGGCCGACCATGTCCTCGGAAACGTACACCGGCACATGCTTCTGGCCGTTGTACACACCGAAGGTGAGACCCACGAACTGGGGAAGGATCGTGGAGCGACGGCTCCAGATCTTGATGGTGTCGTTGCGACCCGAAGCGCGTGCGGCGTCTGCCTTCTTGAGCAGATAGCCGTCGACGAACGGGCCCTTCCAAATTGCGCGCGACATATGTCAGGCCCTCACTTCTTCCGCTTGTGGCGGCTGGTGACAATGAACTTGTCAGTCGCCTTGTTCGAGCGGGTCTTCATGCCCTTCGTGGGCTTGCCCCACGGAGTGACAGGATGACGACCGCCAGAGGTGCGGCCTTCGCCGCCGCCGTGCGGATGGTCGACCGGGTTCATGGTCACGCCGCGGTTATGCGGCTTGATGCCCAGCCAGCGGCTGCGCCCGGCCTTGCCGAGCGAGATGTTCATGTGGTCCGGGTTCGAGACCGCACCCACCGTCGCGTAGCACGCGCCGTGGATGAGGCGCTGCTCGCCCGAGTTCAGGCGCACGATCACGTAGCCCTGGTCACGACCGACGATCTGGGCATAGGAGCCCGCAGAGCGCGCGATCTGGCCACCCTTGCCGATCTTCATCTCGACGTTGTGCACGATGGTGCCAACGGGGAGATTGGAGAGCGGCGCGGCGTTGCCGGGCTTCACGTCCACCTGCTCGCCGGCGATCACCTTGTCACCGGCGCTGAGACGCTGCGGAGCCAGGATGTAGGCCAGGTCGCCGTCCTCATACTTGATGAGGGCGATGAAGGCGGTGCGGTTGGGATCGTACTCCAGACGCTCCACGGTGCCGACCACGTCACGCTTGGCGCGCTTGAAGTCGACGATGCGGTACGACTGCTTGTGGCCGCCGCCACGGAAACGAACCGTGATGCGACCGTTGTTGTTGCGGCCGCCCGAGGAGCTCTTGCCCTCGGTCAGCGTCTTGACCGGCTTGCCCTTGTAAAGGCCGGAGCGGTCCACGATCACGAGCTGGCGAAGGCCCGGCGTGACCGGCTTGAAATGCTTCAGCGCCATGGTCTTAGTTCCGTTCCTTCACTCACAGGCCGGTGGTGATGTCGATCCGCTGGCCCTCTTCGAGGGTCACCACCGCCTTCTTGACGTCGCTCTGGACGCCCTTCCGGCCGCGGAAGATCTTCACCTTGCCCTTGCGGACCAGCGTGTTCACGCTCTTGACCTTCACGTCGAACAGCTTCTCCACCGCCTCTTTGATCTGAGGCTTGGTGGCGGTGCTGGCCACGTTGAAGACCACCTTGTTCTCTTCGCTCTGCGCCGTCGCCTTTTCGGTGATGACGGGGGAGCGGATCACGTCGTAATGACGCGGCTCGATGTTCGCCTGCGGGCTCATTTGAAGCGCGCCTCCAGCGCGTCCACAGCGGCCCGGGTCAGAACCAGGGTGTCACGCCGCAGAATGTCGTACACGTTGATGCCCTGCACAGGCAGCACATCCACGGTAGCGAGGTTGCGCGCCGCAAGAGCGAGGTTGGTCTCGACCTCGGCGCCATCGATGATCAGCACCGACGCGAGGCCGAGCTTCGCCAGCTGATCCTTGAAGCCCTTGGTCTTGGGATCGACCAGACCGGCCTTCTCGATCACGAAGATCTGCGCGGCCTTGGCCTTGGAGGACAGCGCATGCTTGAGAGCAAGAGCGCGGACCTTCTTGGGCAGATCGAAAGCATGCGAGCGCACCACCGGACCGAAAGCCCGACCACCGCCGCGGAACTGCGGAGCGGAGGCAGCGCCGTGACGGGCGTTGCCGGTGCCCTTCTGCTTGTACATCTTCTTGGACGTGCGGTTGATTTCCGAACGGCCCTTGGTGCGGTGCGTGCCGGCCTGGCGACGGGCGAGCTGCCACGTCACCATGCGGTGCAGGATGTCCGCGCGCGGCTCAAGGCCGAAGATCGCGTCGGACAGGGAGATCGAGCCGGCTTCAGAGCCGTCGAGCGTCTTGACGGTGAGTTCCATCACGCGCCCTCCTCGTTGGTGGCCTGAGCCGCCACGGCTTCACCGTCGCGCAGCTTGAACGCGCCCGGCTTGGGAGCCTCGCTCGGCAGACGCTTCTTCACCGCGTCGCGCACCATGATCCAGCCGCCGGCGTGACCGGGGACCGCGCCTTCGACGGCGATGAGGCCGCGCTCGACGTCGGTCATCACGACCTTCAGGTTCTGGGTGGTGACGGTGACGTCGCCCATGTGGCCAGGCATCTTCTTGTTCTTGAAGGTCTTGCCCGGGTCCTGACGGCCGCCGGTCGAACCGATCGAACGATGCGAGATCGACACACCGTGGGTGGCGCGAAGACCACCGAAGTTGTGCCGCTTCATACCACCGGCGAAGCCCTTACCGATCGTGGTGCCGGTGACGTCCACATACTGGCCCACGACGAAGTGGTCAGCAGTGATCTCGGCACCCACCGGAATCAGGCCCTCGGCGTCCACGCGGAACTCCGCAAGCTTGCGCTTGGGCTCCACCTGGGCGACGGCAAAGTTGCCGCGCTCAGCCTTGGTGGTGTTCTTCGGCTTGCGCTTGCCAGCACCGAGCTGGACCGCGACGTAGCCATTCTTGTCGAGCGTACGGTGGGCAACCACCTGGCAGCTCTCAACTTTCAGCACAGTAACCGGCAGGTGCTCACCCGCATCCGTAAAGATGCGAGTCATGCCGAGCTTCTGGGCGATGACGCCTGACCGCATGGTCGTGTCTCCTCGCCTCACGTCAGAGCTTGATTTCGACGTCGACGCCAGCGGCGAGGTCGAGCTTCATCAGCGCGTCCACGGTCTGGGGAGTCGGGTCGACGATATCGAGCAACCGCTTGTGAGTACGCATCTCAAACTGCTCGCGCGACTTCTTATCGATGTGCGGAGAGCGATTGACGGTGAACTTCTCGATCCGCGTCGGCAGCGGAATCGGGCCGCGCACCTGCGCGCCAGTGCGCTTGGCCGTGGCGACGATCTCGCGGGTCGAGGCATCGAGGATGCGGTGATCGAACGCCTTAAGGCGGATCCGAATGTTCTGGCCGTTCATGGCTCAAGGGCTCCAAGAAAAAGAGGGACGCGCTGGCGGAGCAGCGCGGCCCCGTTTCTTATTGTTTCACTCGATGATCGAGGCGACGACGCCGGCGCCGACAGTGCGGCCGCCTTCACGGATAG
>NZ_BMCT01000003.1 GCF_014635325.1 Azorhizobium oxalatiphilum
GCGCAAAAGTGCGATCCCGGCCCGCGCCTCGCGCCGAGGGGAGGGGGCGGCCTTACACTCGCCTGCCCGGTCTCATCTGGCTATGGTCCCCACCACAGTTGGTCGCTCGTCGAGCTGGTTGCCCCCCGCCGGCCGTTCGTCAAAGCGCCGTGCTGATCCGGGTTGAACCCAGGCGGGCGCGTAGCCATTCGGCGGCAGGCCCGTGCGGCCGTTGCTTGTGCCAGGCCAGCTCCAGCGCCACCGGCCAATCCCCGGCATCAAACTGCAAATCGGGCATCACCAGGTCGGACGTGGCGGGAGAGGCTGCGATGACGTGATCGGAGGCGAACGCCCAGCCGATCCCATGCTTGACAATCTCCAGGATCACCCAGTGGCTTTCGACCCACCAGACTTCCGCGGCGATCCGAACCTGCGATGGAGACGGAGAGCTGCCGCCAATCAAGTTCTGATGGCTGCCGCTTCCGCGTGCTGATCGCGGTCCTCACCTTCGCCTGCGAATACCTGGTTGCGGGCAGGCCGCATCTCGCTCTCCGGCAGGCAAGGCATCGCTAGCTCGCCACTCACCGGCGAGATCTGCCCTCCTCCCCATATGGTCCGGCATTCGGCACACTTCATTTTCGATCTTGCAATGGCGGGAAGGCAACCAGTCGAGGTGCTCGATCGCGCTGCAGAAGGCGATGCAGAACGGCTCCTTTGCAAGTCTGAACCTGCACTTCCGCGAGGACGGCCTCAATGAGCACATGATTCGCAGCCGTCGAGCATAGCCGTGCCGAGCAACAGTCGGCCGATCGCGGCAGGGATGCGGTAGGGCGGCGGGGATGACGAATTCCAACGCCAAACGGCTGCGCCTTGGCGGCCTCGATGCAACGCGCAAACGAGGGAGAGGAGCAAATCGCTCCGGTACGCGACGGGAAGTTTGTGCGGCCTGGGCTTAAGTCAATCTTCCGATCGGCCGGGACTAAAGACCCAATCGGGGCAGCCCATACCGGCACGCCTCATGTGCCACCACGCCGGCGGCCGCCTGCGATGGATCGACATGTGCGGCCGCAGCAGCTTGGTAGCGGGTTGCAAGCTTCGCAGTTTCCACTTGCGGCTTTGATGTAATTTATCTAAATTGATTTCGCGCATTCAATGAATACAAAGCTTAAAGCGCAATCGTTGCTAGATATATTTAAGCATTGCAGGCAATCTATAGATTGGCGTGCGATCGTATTTCCTGTTGCTGCCGCTGGTGGGCGAGTAAGCAAGGGGGACGTGCCTTGTATGCACCCGACAGAAATCTGTCCCATGGGGACAATGCAAAGCTCATTTTCTCGCCGCTGACCTTCCGCCGGCTCAGTGTCAAGAACCGGCTCTTTCGCTCCAACATTTCCGGCATGTTCGATGAATATAACGGGCATGGCGGGCATGCGCGCCTGAACTGGGAGGAGAAGTTCGCCCGGGGCGGGATCGGCTGCATCATCTCCTCCTTCGTGCCGGTCAGCGTGCGGGGGCGCATCCTCGTGCGCTACGCCATGGTGGATGATGACGACAAGATCCCGTTCTGGCGGGCCGTCGGCGAGCGGGTCCATGCCCATGACTGCAAGTTCCTGATGCAACTGAGCCATTCAGGCCGGCAGCAGGACATGGGAGGCGTCGAGAACCTTTATAATCGTGGGCTCAGCTCCACTGACGACAGCGACTATTTCCATGGCCTGCTCGCGCAGGCCATGACCACGACGGAAATCCGGCAGGTGGTGGCGCAGTTCGCGCAAGGGGCGCGGCGCGCGCGCGAGGCAGGGCTTGACGGCGTGGAGCTGCATGGTGCCAATGGGTATCTGATCAGCCAGTTTCTCAGCTCCGGCATCAACAATCGCACGGATGACTATGGCGGGCCGTGGGAGCGGCGGGCCCAGTTTGTGCTCGATATCGTGCGGGCGATCCGCGCCGAGGTGGGTCCGGATTTTCATCTGCAGATGAAGATCAACGGCGTCGATCACAACGACTGGCTTTATCCCTGGCGGAAGAAGGGCAATACGCTCGACGACACCGTGAAGATCTGCCGCCTGCTGCTGGATGACGGCAAGGGCGTGGACGCCTTCCATGTCTCCAGCGGTTCCACCTTTCCGCACCCGCGCAATCCCGCCGGCGACATGCCGATGCAGGATCTCGCGCGCTGGTATGGCGGCATGCTCGCGCAGGGCACGCGCACCCACTTCAATTATGGGATTTTCCGCAATCCCATCGGCGCGTGGCTGTTCCGCCGCTACTGGGTCTGGCGGCGGGGCAAGACGATCGAAGGCATCAACCTTGCCTATGCCAAGGCGGTTGCCGACGACATCCGGTCCATTGATCCGAGCGTGAAAGTGCTGTGCACCGGCGGCTTCCAGCATGCCGATGCCATTGCGGATGCCATCCGTAGCGGTGCCTGCGACGGGGTGAGCATGGCGCGCCCGCTGGTGGCCAACAACGATCTGCCGGAGATCCTCAAGCGCGCCAACGGGCCGGATCCGGGCAAGGAATGCAGCTATTGCAACCGATGCCTTGTGAATGACCTCGCCAATCCGCTCGGCTGCTACGACCTCAACCGCTTCGAGGGGGAGGATTTCGACACGCGTTATGCGCGGATGCTCAAGGAGGTGATGTCCGTCTTCGAGCCCCCGCTCTATGCGGGATCGCCGACAGCAGTGGCGCAAGGCGGGGCGACGCAGGATGGCCTTGTGGCGGAGGATGCCCATGGCTGAGGCTGACAATGAGCGCCCGACGCCGGTGGAGCGCATCCTCGCCCGGCGGCGCTGGCTGTGGCTGGTGGTGGGGCTGCTGGTGGTTGCCGCGGCCGTCTATTATCTGGTGGCCGTCAATCAGTATGTCATTGCCTATCACGATCCGGATGATCATTTCCGGCACGGCTCCATCGGCAGCGAAACGGCGTCGGGGTTGCCTTACTGGGTCTTCAAGGCTCTGCCGGTGCTCTATGCGGACAAGCTGGGGCCGCAAGGCTATCGCCGGTTTGGCCTGCTCTATGAAGACGAGGTGGTCTTCGACCGGAAGCCCGGGGCCTATGGCCCGGCCCGGCCCGGCCCGCGCGAAACGGATCTGCCCATCGGCTTTTCCCGTCGCGTGGTCTCCGGCGTAGAGCGGGTGTGGATGAACTGTTCGGTCTGCCATGTGGGCACCTACCGGGTGGCGGGCGACCCCACGCGGCATGCCATAGATGGCGCACCCGCCAACAATCTGCGCCTTCAGGCCCTCATCCGCTTCCTGCTGGATGTGGGGCGCGATCCCGGGTTCAATGCCGATAGCCTCATCGCCACCATCCAGAGCCCGGAGGTGGGGGGGAATCTCAATGTCTTCGAGCGGCTGATCTACCGTTACATCGTGTTTCCGCGCGTAAAGGCAGCGCTGCTGGAACTGGGCACCCGGCTGGAGTTCGTCTACCGGCAGGAAGACTGGGGGCCAGGGCGGGTGGACACGTTCAACCCCTACAAGGCGATCCAGTTCAACTTCCCCATGGGGCCGGACTATATCAGCGATACCGCGCTGAACGGCTCCTCGGATTATCCCGCCATCTGGCGGCAGGCCCCGCGCGAGGGCATGAACCTGCATTGGGACGGCAACAATTCCTCCGTGGCCGAGCGCAATCTCAGCGCCGCACTGGGGGCGGGCGTGACGCCGACCACCGTGGACCGCCCGGCCATCGGACGCATAGAGAGCTGGATGTGGCGCCTGCCGCCGCCGCGCTTTCCGGATTCGGCGCGCATCGACGCGACGAAGGTGGAGACGGGCAGGCGGCTGTTCTCCGCTTATTGTGGGGAATGCCACGGGCAGGGCGCGCCTGCCGCTGCCGGCGGCTATGATTACGATACCCGCCGCCATCCCCGCCTGGGGCAAGTGGAGAAGCTGGAGGATATCGGCACGGATCCCGGCCGCTGGGCCTCCTACACCCGCGAATTCTCCGCCGGACAGAACCTGCTCTATGCGGGCTATCCCTGGCGCTTCAAGCATTTCCGCAAGACCGGCGGCTATGCCAACCACCCGCTCGACGGCATCTGGGCGCGTTCGCCCTATCTGCACAACGGCTCCGTGCCGACGCTGCGCGATCTGCTGGAGCCGAGCGCCAGCCGGCCGGCGGTGTGGTTCCGGGGCGGGGAGGAGTTCGACCTCGAACGCGTGGGTTACAAGACCGACGCGGCGTCCGGCAGCGATCTGTTCCGCTATGACACCAGCCGGCCGGGCAATGGCAATGCCGGCCATGAGGGGCGGCGCTACGGCACCGAGCTTCCCGCATCCGAGAAGGATGCGCTCGTCGAATATATGAAGACGCTATGATCGAGCCGCAGAGCCTCACCAAATGGAAGGTCCGGCATGCGATCCTGGTGTGGATCGGCATCGTGCTGAACCTCGGCTTCGTTCTGCCGCTGCTCATCTGCCCGTCCTGGCTGCTGGCGCTGTTCGGCGTGCCGGATGATCCCAGCCTGTGGCCTCGTTTCGCCGGCCTTCTGCTGGGCATTCTCTCGGTGTTCTACATTCCCGCCACCATCGACATCGACCGCTACCGGCTGATCGCGTGGCTGGCGGTGTTTCCCTCACGCACGTTCGGCGCGGTGTTCTTCACGCTCGCGGTGCTCGTTTTCGGCCAGCCGGCCGGCTATCTGGCCGGGGTGGCGCTGGACGCCAGCATCGGCGCTGCCACGCTCTATTGCCTCATCCGGATCGTGCGCCTGGAGGCGAAGATCGCGCAGGGGGGCACGCCATGAGATTGCTGTTCTGGCGCTCAATACTTGTGCTGCTGGTCGGCCTCGTGGTGCTGGCGGCGGCGGCGTGGCTGCTGCTGTTGAGGCCGGTGGCGCAGCCGGCCACCAATGATCCCGCACGCCTCTTCAACCACGGCTCCATCGGCAATGAGGAGACGCAGGGGCTGCCCTACTGGATCTGGCGCGTGCTGCCGACAGTGTTTCCCGACCTTTTGCCGCGCGGGCAGGATGGCTATGGCGCCATCGGCATGTTCTGGGAGCCGGGTGCGGAACTGCCGGTGGGCTTCTCGGTGATGACGCTGGGGGTGATCCCGCGCGTCGCGCCCAATTGCGCCTTTTGCCATCAGGGCAGCTATCGCATGAGCCGGGATCAGCCGGCGCGGCTGGTGAGCGCAGGCGCAGGCGGGCGGGTGGACCCGCAGGCCTATATCCGCTTCCTGATGCGCGCCGGCACGGATCCGCGCTTCACCTCCGAGCGGCTGATGGCCGAGATCCGGGGCATCTACGCCATGCCGCTGTGGGAGCGGGTGCTCTATCGCTATCTGCTGATCCCTGCCACGCGCTCGGCCTTGCGCGATCAGGCGCAGCGCTTTGCCTGGATGGCCAACCGGCCCGACTGGGGACCGGGCCGCATCGACCCGTTCAATCCGGTGAAGTTCTTCAATCTCGGCCTGCCCGATGACGGTACCATCGGCAATTCCGACATGATGCCCCTGTGGCGCCTGAATACGCTGGACCCGACACCACAGCGCCGGGCGGCGCTGCACTGGGACGGGCTCCAGGCCGATCTGCACGAGACGGTGGTATCGGGAGCCGTAGGCGACGGAATGACCTACAAGAGCTATCCGCGCGCGAAGGAGACGCTGGCGCGGATGGAGGACTTTGCGCGTCTTCAGGCGCCGCCGCCCTCGCCCTTCTCGGCGTTGAGGCCGGAGGACGATCCCTATCACGTGCCGGCGGCGGCGGTGGAGCAGGGCAAGGCCATCTACAAGGCCGAATGCGCGAGTTGCCATGAGGCTGGCGGCGCGCGCCTGCGCACGGTGATCCCCATGGTGGAACTGGGCACCGATCGGCACCGGCTCGACATGTGGACGCCGGAGGCGCTACGCCGCTACACCGCCTATGAGGCAAGCTACCCCTGGGGCTTCCGCCACTTTCAAAAGACTGACGGATATGTGGCCACCGAACTGACCGGCCTGTGGCTGCGCGGACCCTATCTGCACAACGGATCGGTGCCGAACCTGAGGGCGCTGCTGGCACCACCCGCCGAGCGCCCGGCGCACTTCTATCGCGGCTCGGACCTGATCGATGCTGCGAACGGAGGCTTCGTGAGCGCGGCGGATGATCAGCCCATCCGCCTCTCGCGCTACGACACCACGCTGCCGGGCAATGGCAATGGCGGACATCTGTGGGGCACCGGCCTGCCACCCGCCGAGCGCGAGGCCTTGCTCGCCTATCTGAAGACGCTGTGAGGTCGCGCACGAGGGGAGGGAGCCATGGCGAAGTCGAAGGGCCGGATCAGACGCATCCTTGTGTGGAGCGCGCTTTGCCTTGCCGGGCTGGTGATCGTCATTGCCGTGGCCGGCCTTCTGGTGGTGCGGAGCATCATCGAGGCCGACACCGCCGCCTTCGGCACCAAGCCGGACGAAGCGAAGATCGCAAAGCGCACGCCGCAGAGCCTGCCGGCCTCCTCCGCCCCTTACTTCGCTGCCATGGACAAGGGGCTGCTGCTGCCGCCGGCGCCGGGGCAGCCCTATCCGCCGGAAATCCTGCAGATAGCGACCGATCTCCATCTCCCGCCGGAAGAGGTGCGCCTTGCCGCCATTCGCGGCCAGAACAGCTGGATCGTCTGGACCGGCGGCAATGACCGCTTCTGGAACTATGCGGCACTGAACACCTTCGGTGCGTTCGACCTTCTGAAGACGGTGTCCTCGCATCCGAGCCAGGACTATGGCCGGCACAATCGCTGGCGCTATCTGGGGCTGGTCAACGAACCCTGCTTCCGCCAGGCGGAGGGGCCGGACGAGACGCGTTTCGGCCTGTGGCTCGACCGGCGGGCCGAAGGCTGCGAGGGCGGGGCGGACCCCTTCGGCGGCAATGCGGAAGCGGACAAGGCCTATCCGGGCGTTGCCATCGGCGCGCGCGGCAAGCCTCTGGTGAGTGCCGGAACAGTAGGTGGTGGAGGGACAGGCGCGAAGACGTTTCCCGTGGGGTCCTTCTATGGCGAGCCGTCGGGCGTCATGGGGCTGCGGCTGTTTCCCAATCCCGATTTCGACGAGGCGGCCCAGAAGCGCTGGGATCCGGTGCGCTATTATACGGACGACAAATATTACAACGACGCCACGCTTGTTCGACCCTATCGGGTGGGCATGTCCTGCGCCTTCTGCCACGTGGGGCCGAACCCCATCAAGCCGCCGCGCAATGTGGAGGAGCCCCGCTTCGAGGAGCTGACCTCGAACCCCGGCGCGCAATATTACTGGGTGGACCGGATTTTCTTCTGGAACACCGGCCCCCGCAAACAGCCGGGCGTGCCCGCGCCGAACGAGGGCAACTTCCTGTTCCAGCTCTTCCACACCAACCCGCCCGGCTCGCTGGACACATCGCTGGTGTCCACCGATTACATGAACAATCCGCGCACCATGAATGCGGTCTACGAGGTGCGAGCGCGCGTGGGCATTGCGCTCAATAAGGGGCAGGAGCGGCTCAAGGGCGGGGAGACCGACAACAAGCAGTTTCAGGACTATGCCCAGACCCGCGCGCTCGCCGGCTGGTGGGATCCCGGGAGCGGCCTGTCCGGCTCCATGCGGGTGCTGAAGGATGGCTCGGATTCCGTGGGCACGCTGGGCGCGCTCAACCGCGTCTATCTCAACATCGGCCTGTTCAGCGAGGAATGGCTGCTGCACTTCCGCCCCTTCGCGGGCGGCCGCAAGATCTCGCCCATCAGGATCTCCGACGCCAAGCTCCAGTCGGTTTACTGGAATGCCACCGAGGATCGCACCGCCGATATGGCGATCTTCTTCCTCGTCACCGCGCGGGCCGACCGGCTGAAGGATCTGCCGAAGGACATCGCCCAGCCGCCCGCGGCGAATCCCGCCCAGCTTGATCGCGGCAAGGTGGTGTTCGCGCAGAATTGTGCCGCCTGCCATTCCAGCAAGCAGCCCGAGCCGCCGCTCAATGCGGGCGTGGACACCGGCGTGTGTGCCGGTGGCGGGGCCGGGCCGCAGTATCGTGAATGCTGGGATCGCTACTGGTCATGGGCTCAATCGGACGAGTTCAAGCGCGGCATGATCGATCTCGTCACCGAGAAGGTGCGTGTCGATAACGAGGGCTTTCTGGAGAACAATTATCTCTCCACCGACCGGCGCGTGCCGCTTGACATTCTGGGCACCAACGCCTGCACGGCGGTGGCCACCAATGGTCTCTCAGGCGACATCTGGGACAATTTCACGTCCAGCACCTACAAGACCCTGCCGCCGCCGAAGGAGGTCACGGTTCATCATCCCGTGTCGGGTGCGGCCATGCCGTTCCGGCCGCTGGGCAACGGGCGCGGCTATATCCGGCCGGCCTCGCTGGTGAGCGTGTGGAGCTCTGCGCCCTATCTCGCCAACAATTCCGTGGGCCATGACGATTATTTCGACCGGCCCTATTCGGCGGCCTATGGCGGCTATGCGGGTCCCAAGGCTGCGGATCAGAAGGCGGCGGATCAGAGGGCGGCCATGCAGCCGACTGCGGCCGGCACCGTGCCCGCGCCGGTTCCGGCCGGCGGCTATACCACCAACTATGTGGGCAGCACCGCTTGCCCCGCCGCTGATGTGAACGATCCGGACATGCCCTGCGTCGCCAATCGGCTGGCGCTGTTCGATCGCTCGATCCGCCAGATGCTCTGGCCGGAGACGCGCCGCCGCGACAAGCTCACCACCGAACCGGTGCCGGGCTATATCTATCGTACCTCGGCGCCCTCCTGCTTACAGCTGCCGGCTGGCTTCATGCCGCCCGTGGTGAAGCGCTTCGGCGGCGTGCTCCATTCGGTGGCGGGCTGGGCATTCGATGAGGACGGAGGCGTGCATATCGGGCCGTTCCCATCGGGCTTTCCGATCAACACCCTCACCAACACCAAGCTGCTGCCCGACAATGACGAGCCCGACGTCTGGCGGCATTACGTCCGGCTTATCAAGGCGGGCCCCGGCCTCATCAAGACCTTCGCAACGCTCGGCGGAACCTGCACGCCAGCGGACCTTGCCAATCCGGAGGTGGACGCGCGGGCAAAGGAGGTGGTGGCGCAGTCGGGGCTCATCGATACGCTGGTGGGCCTGAGCAAGTGCCCGGACTATGTGGTGAACGGCGGCCACGAGTTCGGTGCCGGGCTGAGCGCCCCGGACAAGGAGGCGCTGATCTCCTTCCTGCGAACCCTCTGATGCCCATGGATGGCGCCGCACGCTTCGATTATGTGATCGTGGGCGGCGGCTCTGCCGGCGCGGTCCTCGCCGCGCGGCTGGCGGAGGCCGGCAGCCGCGTCCTGCTGCTGGAGGCGGGCGGTGATCCGCTGGCGCCGCCGCCCGAGACAAGCGCCTCCAAGATTGATCCTGCGACCAATATGCCGTCCCGGCCGCTGGCGCCGGATTACAGGGTGCCGGCCTTCCATGCCTTCGCGTCCGAAAATCCCGGTATCTCGTGGGACTATTGGGTCCGCCATTATGCGGATGACGCGCAGCAGCGGAAGGACTGGCGCTACAGCGCGGCTGAAGACGGCGTGCTCTATCCCCGGGTGCGGGCGCTGGGGGGATGCTCGGCGCACCATGCCCTCATCATCGTGCGCCCCAATGATCTGGACTGGAACCATATCTGGCAGCTCACCGGCGATGACAGCTGGCGGGCCTCGAACATGCTCGGCTACTTCCGCCGCATCGAGCGCTGCCGCTATCGCTTCTTCGGCTGGCGCTGGATGTGGCGGCTGCTGGGCTGGGATCCCACCGGGCACGGCTGGAACGGCTGGCTCAGCACCGAACATGCCGTACCCCTGCGCGCCCTGCGTGACCGCAGCCTGCGGCGCGGCCTGCTCAATTCCATTCGCGCGGCGGCGGACAGCTTTCGCGGCGGCGAGCTGGAATGGGAAACCACACGGCTCGATCCCAATGAGGTGCGCTGGTGGAACCCCTTCGCCAGCGGTGTGCGGCAGGTGCCGCTCTCCACCCGCCGACATGCCCGGCACGGGCCGCGCGAGCGCTGCGAGGAGGTGCGCCGGCGCTTTCCCGAGCGGCTGGAGGTGCGCCTTCATGCGCAGGTGCAGCGCGTTCTCGTGAGCGGCACCCCGCCTCGCGCCGAGGGCGTGGTCTATCGCCAGAACGGCATCGAACATACGGTGCAAGCGGGCCGGGAGGTGGTGCTGTGCGGCGGCGTGTTCGAGACGCCGAAACTGCTCATGCTCTCGGGCATCGGCTGCCCCGCGCAACTGACACGGCACGGCATCGCGCCGGTGGTGGACCTGCCGGGCGTGGGCGCCAATCTGCAGGACCGCTACGAGATCGGCGTGGTGAGCCGCATGAAGCGTCCGTGGCAGATGCTGTCCAGCGTGACCTACAGCACGCACGATCGCTTCTATCGCCTCTGGAGCTGGTTCGGCCTCGGCAACTATGCCAGCAACGGCGTGCTGTTCTCGCTTGCGCTGAAATCGCAACCGACGCTGGCGGTGCCGGACCTCTACTGCTTCTCGCTGCTCGCGGATTTTCGGGGCTATTACAAGGGCTATTCCGAGCGCATCCGCAAGCCGGACTATCTCTCCTGGGTGATCCTGAAGGCCTACACGGGCAACAGCGCCGGCCATGTGCGCCTGCGCTCGGCGGACCCCGACGCACAGCCGGAGGTGCAGTTCCATTATTTCGAGGAAGGCAACGGCCCGGCCGAGGATCTGGATGCGGTGGTGGCGGGCATCCGTTTCGTGCGCAAGGTGGCGGATGCCATGGATGACGAGGTGGCCGAAGAGGAGGAGCCGGGCCGCCAGCGCGACAGCGATGAGGCGCTGCGCGACTATGTGCGCGCCAATGCCTGGGGCCATCATGCCTGCGGCACCTGTGCCATGATGCCCCGCGCCGAAGGCGGGGTGGTGGACAGCGCCTTCCGGGTTTATGGCGTCGAGGGGCTGCGGGTGGTGGACGCCTCCATCTTTCCGCGCATCCCCGGCTATTTTCTCGCTACGCCGGTCTACATGATCGCCGAGAAGGCGGCGGATACGCTGCTGCTGGGCAGATGATCTCCTCGCCGGGCCGTCCGTGTCCGGCAACGCACCCCAGGCGGAAGGAACTTCCGCTGTCCGCATTCATCGTCTATCGACGGCATGAAGCCGTGCGCAGCCTCCCGCCGCGGACGCAAGGACAGGCGGAGCCGGTATGACCGACGTAACCGACGCGGTGCTGGGACGCATGGAGCGTCTCGAATGGCTGATGAGCCAGGCGGCGGCGGCTCAGGGCGCCTCCGCGCTGGTTGCGGAAGACCTCCTGCTGGAAGAGCAGATCCGCAAGTTCGGCCCGACCTTCCTCGCCAAATACAACACGCATCTGTTTTCGCAGGCCTATGAGGATGCCGCGATCTCGGAAATCTTTGCCAGGATCGGCACGCGGCACAAAACCTTCATCGAGATCGGCGTGGAGGACGGATCGGAGAACACCACGCGCCTTCTGCTCATGCTGGGCTGGAAGGGAGTGTGGATCGAAGGCAATGCCGGCTTCTACAATCGCATCACCGACACCTTCGCCAATGAGATCGCCTCCGGCCAGCTGCAGGCCATCCATGCCATGGCCGAGCCGGACACTGTTCAGTCGTTGATCGACAGCGCCAATCTCGGCCCGGAAGTGGACTTGCTCAGCGTCGATATCGATCAGCACACCTCCCATGTCTTCCGGGCGATCCAGACATCGGCCCGGGCCGCCTGCGTCGAATACAACGCCCATTTTCCCCCGGCGGTGGACTATGAGGTGCCCTATGTTCCGGGGGCGGCCTGGAACGGCACCAACTGGTTCGGCGCAAGCCTCAAGCGGCTGGAGGTCATTGCCGCCGGGAAGGATCTGTCCCTCGTGGGGTGTGATCTCATGGGCATCAACGCCTTCTTCGTGCGCAACGATCTGACGGAAGATCGTTTCCCCAAACCGTTCACCGCCGGCCATCATTATCAGCCGCCCCGCTATCAGCTGATCCGGCCCCACCGGGGGCATCGGAAGCTGTCGGGCGAAGAAGCGCGCACGATGCCGCGATAGCCGCCCCGCCGGAGTGGGAGCGCAGGGGAGGGGCTACTGGGCCTCCTCGACCTCGAAGACATGGAACCGGACGCCGCCATTTTCGAACGTGGCGACGGTGCGAACCGCGCGCGCATATTTCAGCAGCGTGGCGCGCGCCTCATCCTCGCTGGGGCCATTGCTGCCCGCGATGACAGCAATGTCGCCCTTGGTCAGCCCGTCGCGCAGTGTGGGATAGGTTTCTCGCGACGTGACCAGCGCGCGATCCGTGAACGAGGCCAGCACGCTCCAGATGAAATAGAGCTGCGGGTCGGCGCGATCATAGAAGAGGCTCGGCAGCTTCCCGTTCGAAACCTCCACGATCCGCGCATGGACGGCGCGCACGGCGCGGTCGTCGGCAAAGTGTCCGGGATTGAAGGCGCTCAGAAGCCCGATCAGAACCATGGCGGCGATGGTGGCGCGGACCTTCGAGATGGCGAAGCTGGCCGCCAGCAGCAGGCCCATGAGAATGCCGAGCGTCGGCATGGAGAGGGAGACGTAGCGGGAGAGCCCGGCCCCGTCGCCGATCCATACGCGCACCAGGAAAGCGGAGCCGAACACCACGAGCGTCATCGCGACCATGCCGCGGAACTGGCTGCGAAACAGCAGGATGCCGAAGGCGATCATGCTGAATGGCGCAAGGATGGTGGAATGCATGCCGTCGCGGGACAGCAGCCAGAGCTTTCCGGTCACTTCGCCGGTGAACATGACGCCATAGAGGCCCACCACCGCCCACAGCCAGAAGGTTTCAAACCGCGAGGTCGTGCCCCGGAACCGTTTCGCCGCCAGTCCGACGGCGGCACCGACCAGGGCTGCGAGGGGCACGGTGATCCAGTAGCCGCGCGCGACCAGCGCGGCGAGCTGCGCGTTCCAGCCGGAGACGTTGGCCTGGACGACGCCGATCTGCTTCATGATGAAGAAGAAATCACCGCCGTGCAGCACCACCATCAGGGTGCCGAACAGGGCCTGGGCGATGAGGGCGCCGATGGTGCCGCAGATCACCACCCGCAGCAGATGCTTGCCCCAGTCACGCAGTGACCGGGCGTTCTGGACGACGAAGCCGGAATAGATGAAGAGCAGGGGGAAGACGATGGCCGATGCCAGATGCACGAAGATCATGCAGGTAGCGAAAAAGCCGGCGGCCACCGTCATGAGACTGCGGCGGCTTTCGTTCCGCGCGGCGGTCAGGCAGGCGAGGGTGAGCATCTCATAGGTGAGCACGCCCTTGTCCACATAGTCCCAGCCGATGGAGCGCAGGAAGTAGAAGTCTGTGGCCAGCAGGAGCGACACCGAGACTGCCACGCGAAGTGGCATATAGGTGCGTACGACATAATAGAACGACAATATGATCGCCGTGTAGCACACGCCGATATTGAAGGTGAGTTTATAGTAGTTGTCGCCCGATATGAGGTAGAGGAAATGGCCGGGCAGGAAATAGGCCAGGCGGGTCCCGATATAGGCATTTCCCGGCCAGATGTAATGGTCAGAAAACTGGAAGAGGTGGTGGAAGTAGCCATAGTACATCCACACGTCCCAATCCCCCTGGGGATTGGTCAGCCAGATCGGTGCAAGGGCGAACAGCCCGAAGGGAATGAGGAGCAGAAGCAGCCCGAACATCCAGGTCTGGGGGGCCGCTTTCGGGGAACTGTCCTGCTGCATCATGCCGACTATACCGATACCAGATTGTTGTCGCGCCCGTTTCGGCGATAGCCGCCGATCGAAACCCTACGAACGGGTGCCCGTCACGTCCTTCACCAGGTGCGCGACGTTGCGCGCGAATGCCTCGCCGGAGAAGTCGTGCGCCCGCGTGCGGGCAGCACGCATCATCTGCTGCATGGGCTCTGCCGCGTCGGGTGAAAAGATCTCCTGCGTCAGGCGGGCGAGGCCGTCCGGTGAATTGTAGAGAAAGCCCGTCTTGCCGTGGGTGATGATCTCCGCAGGTCCACCAACGTCGAGGGCGCAGGGGATGGCGCCTGCGGACATGGCCTCCACGACGCTGATGCCGAAATGCTCCGCCCGGCCGGGTTCCTCCGCGAGGTCCACGCCAAGGCCGGTGCCGTGCCAATAGACGGTGGCATCGGCATAGAGCCCGTTCAGTTCCTCGGCCGAACAGTTGACATGGAAATGGATGGGATAGCCCTGCGCGGCGGCCTGCAACTGCGCCAGATAGTCGAGGTTCGTCGTGTCCGGAGTCACGGAGCCGGCGAGATGGAACTCCACCGGCTCGCTGAAGCGATGGCAGATGGATTTGAACGCCTCGATCAGGACATCATGCCGCTTCGAGTGTCCGCCCACGAAGAAGCGACCGACAGTGAGGATGTGCCGCTTTTTCTCTCTCTCTCCCGCATGAAGCAGCGGGACTGGCGGGGCGAGAATGCGCACGGTCGGCGGACGCAGCTTCAACTCTCGCAGAGCCGCATAGATATGTGTGGCCGCATAGAGGGAATAGACCGCGATCGTACCGTAGCCGGCCAGCCTCTGCATCTCCGCGCCGGTCGGCACGCCGTTCTGCCGGAAGGGGAACTGGCACAGGAAGATGCAGGTTTTTCCGCGGGCGGCGACGGGCGGAATGATGTGATTGCCCATGGCCACCATGAGATCGGGGGATGGGCCGGCAAGAAATTCCTCTTCCGAAGCCAGCTTGAGACGGGACAGGTCCACCTTGAGCTCTCGCCCCAGATTCAGCAGGCGCAGGCGGCTGTATCTGTGACGCGTGACTACCGTCACCTGGTACTGGTCGGAAAGCGCATTCGCCAGTTCCAGCAGATAGCGCTCGCCACCGCCGGGGGTGAGTGCATAAGGCGTGTATAGAAACGCCGTCGGGGCCTCTGTGCCTGCGGTCTCCGTCTGCGACGGCGGGTGATCCGGCGCGGTGCTGCTGTGCCCGTCGGCTACGTCAGGAGCCGCTTGCCAGCGCGCCCGGAGCTTCTCGCGATTGAGCGTGGCCAGCAGACTGTCGCGCGCGTCGGCGTCAGGCTCGCTGCCGGCCTTCCCCTCAGGGATGACGACCCGCGCCTGCGGATTATCCAGCAGCGTGCGCCCCAGTGCCCGAACCTTCAGGAACAGGTCCGCATCCTCGCAATAGATCGGCTCGTAGGAGAGATCGAAGCCGCCGGCTTCCAAAAACAGGTCCCGCGACAGCAGCAGCGCCGGGGCGCTGGCGGTTCCGTCCCAGCCCTCCGGCAGCAGCTCCGACAGGCGATCCTGTGCTTCCGTTCCATGCCTCTCTGCCGCTTTGCCGCCATTCGGGGCGAGAAGCGCAGGGCGAACCACACCGACTGCCGCATCCGTTTCCGCCGCTGATACCAGAGCCTCCAGCCATTCCGGCTGCACCCAGGCCCTATTGTCGAGCAGGCAGAGGAAGCGCCCCGTCGCCGCTTCGGCGGCTATGTTGAGCGCTTCGCCCCGGAAGCGGTCACAGCCGATCTCCAGCAGGCGCACGCCCGCGCCGAGACGGCGCAGCGGCGCCAGGGCGTCAGGATCGCTGCCATTGTCTGCGATGATGATTTCGTAGGTGCGGTTGCGGGTGTGCGTCCAGATCTGCCGGATGCATTCCAGCGTCCACGGCACGTCATCGCGATTGACGATGAGAATCGAGACTGCGGGCCGGGTCTGGCTGCACCAGCGTGCTGCCGGCATCAGGACGGGGCCCGGCACGATGTCGGGCGCGCCGGGAACGCTGAGCTTCTGGGTGTGGTGCGCAAAGCGCAGGGAGGCAGCCTGTTGAGCCCGGAAGCCGCCCGCGACCATCGTCTCCAGCGTTCCCCGCCATTCCGGCCGCCGGTAGCCTTGTTTGAGGGCCGCAGTCCCCAGATCCCGCGCCTCGGGCTCGAGGATGGCGTGCCGGAACAGATCCACCGCGACTCCCAGATCATCGGGAGGGAAGTACCAGATCAGGTCGCCGGCATGGGCTCGCACCACGGGCAGATCGGACGCAAGACACAGCTTGCCGTACAGCAGGCTCTCCGCCACCGGCAGTCCGTAGCCCTCGCTGATCGAAGGGAAGGCGCTGAACAGGCACGCGCCATAAAGGCCTGCCACCTCCGCGTCGGAGAGGCCTTCGGCAACGAGGATCTTTCCGGATGCGAACAGCTCCGCCAGGGCGGGATCCTGCCCGGCGAGCCCGAGATCGTCGCGTCCGGCCAGGACCAACTGCGGCACCCGCTCCGCGCCGAGGCGCGCGACCAGTTCGTGCCAGATGCGGCACAGGAAGAGCTGGTTCTTCCGCCGGTCGATGGTGCCCACGCAGAGCACGAAGCCGTCCGTACTCACCTTGGCGGCCCGCGGCCCGCGCGTCATCAACGCGTCCGAACGGGGCTCCAGTGCCCGCTGCCCATAGGTGACAAGCTCGAGAACCGCCTTGCTCTCCAGCCGCGCGAGGGCCGCCCAGCGCAGGATCTGGTCGCGTACGAAGGGGGTCGAGACGAAGATGACGTCGGCGGTCTGCACAACGGTGCCAAGCCACTCCTCGAACGAGGTGGCATAGGCGTCTCCTACCAGATCCGGCCGTTCGATCGGGATGATGTCGTTGATGAGAACGCTGAACGTCACGCCCTGGCTGGACAGCTTGCGGAACAGGCCGATGAAGGGAGCAGCCCAGATCAGGCCGGTGAAGAACACATGGTCGCCCGGCTGCGGCGTCCGGAACGCGCCTTGCGCAGGGTCCTCCATGGCGGGGAGCAGCGCATCGGCCGGCAGCCCCAGATGCTTCGCCAGACCGCGCAGGGCCTCCGGACGCTTCTCCTCGATCAGTCCCGAGGGGCTTCCGCCCATCACGCACGGGATGCAGTCCTGCGGTCCCTTTCGGGAGGCAAGGAACAGCTCCATGGAGACCTTGCCGACGCCGGTCAGATGATCGTGCGTCTCCAGCCAGTCGAGCGTATCGCCGATATAGAACCAGAAACGTCCGGCAGGCTCGTTTGCCTGCTCCGCGCGCGCCTGCATCAGGGCACGGCCCTCGCCATGGCGCAGGAAATGCACGAGCGGATTGGCGCCTGTGGCGGCAAGCTCGGGGTGGGCCGCCAGATACTGCCGGGCATTGAACGCCTGGCTGGGCGCGCGGTCTTCCGTGCCGCCAAAGGCCAGATAGTGGCTCAGGGCATCCATGCCGGAGCGCGACACATCGGGATAAGTCGCCAGATACCAATCGGGATCGAACAGGCCCGATCCCGCGATCAGCTCATAGTCCTTGATGCGGCGACGAAGCTTGGCTCCGACGATAGGCAGGAAGCGACGCAGCCGTCGCATTTCTGTCGGCAACTTCACACTGATACGCCCCTGAGCCCTGACGCCCCACCGCCCACCAATTCACGTGCACCCAGCGTGATGCTGCCGCTCCAATAGAAGCGGCCATGGTACAGTAAAACCATATATGAGGTGCACTGCATTGTCAGCCATTATCGGCGTTCTGCAATATTATCCATCATTTACGTAATCAGGTCGGTAATGGCTGCATAGGCGGCCGAGCCCGGCGGGACCAGCAGCAGGTCCACGAAGAACCCGGTCTCCGGGGCGAGATCCGTCACGCAGCGCCTGGCGAGCGCCGGGAAGGTGATGGGCTTCAGCGTGAAATTGCCATTGTCCATGATCAGGGCCTTGTGCGGCAGTTTGGACAGACGATCCACGAAGGCCGCGACGTCCTCGCCGGCCGCCGACATGCCATGGGGCCAGAACTCCAGAATGAAGGAGGTTTCGGCCATGATCGGCGCCAGTGTCCGGCTTGCACCCCGCAGGATCTTTGGCTCGCTGCCCTGCGTGTCGCTCTTGAGCAGGCAGGGGCCGATGGCGCGGCCATCGAAGAACTCGTCGAGAGTCACCATGGGCACGGAGATAGCGGCGCGCCCCTGCTCGGAGGCGTAGATGCGATGATCTCCCTGGTTCGTGTCCGACAGATGAAGGGAGATCGAGCCGCTGGTATCGGACACCGCCATTTGCAGCAGGCGCATGTTCTCGTCCACGGCCCCGACGTTCCGTTGCAGCAATGCGAAATTCTGCGGCTCGGGCTCGAAGGCATAGATGTCGCTGCCCGCGGGCATCACGGCCTTGGCGAGGCGCGCGTACCAACCGATGTTGGCGCCAAGGTCCAGGAAGGTGTCGTAGCAGCCGAGCAGCCGGCGCACGATTTCCGTTTCCAGCGCCTCCCAGGTGCCGCTCTGGTTGATCTGGGTCGAGATGTACTGGTCGACGGCCTTGCCGTGGGTGTGGAACAGATATGGCGCCAGACCGGGCAGTCGGATGACCCGGCCTAAAGCGGAGGCTGCCCCTTCCGCCGCTGCCGTCGCCGTCATGGGGGCTGCTTCCGCCGGCGGGCGGGTGGTCAGTCCGGTCAGGCCGGGACGGGGAGGCTCGTAATGGGTCTCGGCATCGAAGGGCGCGAGAAAGCGGTCGCTCACCTCATCCTTGTGGACGAAGAACGCGGTGCTCCCGTGCAGGTCGCAGCCGACGAGACAAAGCCCCTTGGCGCGTCCGATCTCCTCGATCACCGTCAAGGAGCCGCCGAAATGGTTGCCATTGGCGGTGGCCTCGGGATCATAGCTCACTTCCCAGGACAGGCCGGGCGGGATGGAGGCGTTATAGGCCACGCAGACCACCCGCGCCTTCAGGCGCAGCGCCCGCCAGATATGGGTGTCGTTATAGCCCTCGCCGAGCGACAGGAATTCGACGTCCGCATCCGCCAGTTGCTCCTCGATGAGAGCGTTCACCGTCTGCACATTGGCGCGCGCGTTCACGATACGCAGTCGCCCGGCGTCCACATAGGCGGCCATGTGGAGCCCGGCCGCCTCCGCTTCCTCGGCGCAGAGGCAGACCCAAAGCCCGGTCCATCCCGTTTCGAGCAGCAACCGCGTGTTGCACGTCACGCCGGACCCCGCGCCGATCTCCACGAAGATCCGGGATCGTGTGCCGATGCGGCGGTGGATCTCCGCGATGAAGGCGTCCTCGAAATGCAGGGAATGCATGCGCGTCGCCACCTGCGCGAGATGCCGGGGATCGCTCCTGCGTTGCGCGATGAGGCTATCCACGTGGGCGCTCATGGTTTCCGTCGGGGCCGGGAGAGAGCGGGAAGAAGACGACATCATTCGCAGCTTTCATCTTCGGATGAGCGTATCGCTCGACCCCCTCTCACCTCGCGGCTCAAGCCGGGGATGAGTAGAAGATCATTTCTGGTCGGTCATGTGAACGCTCATACCACGGTCGCAGCCTCTCAGCGTCGGTCGGCGCGGCGTTGCAGGAACATGCTCAGGGATGTCCATCGCATGCCGTCGCGTCGCAGCACGATATGCGCGCTCTTGTTGAGGAATTTCGTGCCCGTGAGATCCACGGGATAGTCCACGTGCGACTGGGAAATGGAAAGGTCCAGCTCGCCGCCCACCAGTTGCAGTTTGGGGTGGCTGAGGAAGATGTCCCTGATCTCTTCGAGCCGGAAGTATTCCTTGTCGGATCCATCGGACAGGATCATCTCCGTGATGATGCAGGCCACGCCGCCCGGCTTCAGCACACGCGCCATCTCATCGACGGAACGCCGCTGAATCTCGCGCGAGCCGAAATGCTCGATGGAGGACAGGGTGAAGATGAAGTCGAAGGTCCGATCCGGAAAGTCCAGCTTGTCTCCACCCATGCGCAGGACTTCGAGGCGATCCTTGCGATAGGGAAAGGGCGCGAAGGAATCCGGGTCGGCCAGCATGGCCGGCGTGCCCTCATGATACGCGTTGTCATAAAGGTCTGTGGCGACCATCTTCTTGATGTGGTTCGTAAAATAATAGAGCGGTGGCTCGGATCCGGCGCCCACGGACAGCGCGACCGCATTCTCATGGACGACGCCGAGCTGCCTCAGCCCCTGAATGCAGATGGCGTATTCCCATGCCTTGCGGTGGATGCAGATGGGCTGATGCATGCTGCGCATGATGTCGGTGAGCGTGTTGCCCGGCTCCCAGTCGGAGATGTCGGGCAGGCGGTTCAGGGATGGCCGGGAGCGCTCGCGCATCAGATCGTCGGGCACCACCTCCACCTCCGGACGGAGGGGCTGCAGCTGGCTGCCGCTGCCATCCGGCCCTGCCGGAGCCGGAGGGGCTGCCTGCGGCTCGATGGGCACCAGTTCCCCGATCGGCTCCGCTCCAGCACGCTCGGACAGCAGGCGCCTTACGTTGGACACCACCATTTTCTTCAGGCGTGAGGTCATGAAGTGCGCCACATGCTGTTTGGTGAAACGATCGAACTCTGCGAGGCCGACCTGCATCCTGTCCAGTCTGATGGCCCCGCCCGCCGCCAGGCCGTCGAGATCTTCCGCGATCTCCAGCAGGGCAGCGCTCAGGGCGGCCGTGTCGCCCGGCGGCACAAGGCGTCCGAGCCCGTCGACCACATAGGGCATGTTGCCGGCCGCATAGCCGACGGGGATCGCGCCGGCCCGCAGCGCCTCCACCACCGGAACGCAGAAGCCTTCATGATAGGTGGGGAGCAGGAGAATGTGCGCGCGCTCATAAAGCGCGTGCAGGCGTGGATTGTCGGGGCTCAGCTCGAAGACGACCGCCCGTTCCAGCCCCCGCTCGCTGATCATGGCGCGACAGCGGGCCAGATAGGCGGGATCAGATTGCGATGCGTTCGAGGCCACCGTCAGAATGGCTGCCGGGAAGCGGCGATGCACCTGCGAGAACGCCTCGATGGCGTCCAGAAGCCCCTTGGATGTCACCGCCCGCCCGACAAAGACGAGATGCAGAGGCCGGTTTATCTTGCCGGCGAGGTCGCCGAGCGGGGGATCATCCACCGCATTGGGCATCAGGTCGATGCGCGCTTCGTCCATCCCCAGCTCCACAAGGGTGCTGGCATTGTATTCGCTCGCCGCCCAGAGCCGATCCGCATGCCGGAAGTTATGAACCTGCGTGAATGACTTCTTGATCACCGGCAAATGCTGGGGCGGCAGGAATTCCGCTGGCGTGATGTTCTGGAAATAGCAGATCTGGATCGCATGCCCGTTGCCCACCAGACAGGCATCGAACAGCGGATGGTAGATACCGAAATTATAAATGATCACGTCGGCTTGCAGAAAGGCCGGGTGCCGCAGCATGGCGGCCGCATCACCCAGAATGACGGCACGCATGTCGCTGTAGTCACACCACCCCGTGATCAGAGTGACTTCAAAATTCTCGAAGGATTTGAAGTAGGTGTGGAGGTTTCTGACGATATTGGAAATGGCATCGTACTTGACGATCACCGATGCGACGAGGACGATCTTCTTTTTCATGCGCGCGCCTCCGCCGCAAGACGGGGCTGCGCGTTCTGCCAATGGACCTCGGCTTGCGAAAGCAGGTCGGCAATGGCCGTGGACATGCGTTCGCGGCTGAAGTGCGCCTCATAGCGGCGGCGGCCGGCTGCCCCCATGGCCGCCCGCAAACCGGCATCGTTGAGCAGCTGCACGAGAGCGGCCCGCAGCGAGCCCGCGTCTCCCGGCTGCGCCAGGAGGCCGGTCTCGTTTTCGGCGATCACGTCGACCATGCCGCCGACCTTGCAGCCGATGACCGGCTTCGAGAACATCATCGCCTCCACGAAGACGAGGCCGAAGCTCTCGTAGCGCGAGGGGGAAACGAACACGTCGCACGCATGGAAGAAGCCGCGCAGTTCCTCTTCCCCAACCTCGCCGTGGAAGCGGATCCGGTTGCTCAGGGCCGCAGGCAGGCCCTTGTCCTCGAAGTCGCGCCGATAGGGCCGGCCATTGAGGCCGGGTATGGTGTCATTGCCCACGATGTCGATCTGCAGTCCGGGATAACCCGCCAGCAAGGCCGGTGCGATCTCCAGCAGGACGTCGATGCCCTTGCGGATCTCCAGCCGCCCGACGAATAGGAGCCGCAGCTCGACGCCCGGCTCCGCAGGCGGCGGCGCGATGCGCGGCATCGGCACTACGTCCTGCATGCCCAGCGGCACGACCGCGGAGCGGCCGGTGAGGTCGAGTTCATAGGCCTTTTCCACATCCCGGCCGATGGCCGGGCTGATGGCGTGCACGGCATCGCAGGTTGCGATGAGTTCGCGCTCAAGAGCCAGCATGGGCTGGCCGAAGCCGCGCATGAACTCCTGATCCTGAACCTTGTCCTCGTGGGATTCGAGCCAGAAGGCCATGGTGGTCTGCAGGCCGACCA
The DNA here is from genome assembly GCF_014635325.1 of Azorhizobium oxalatiphilum. Classification (GTDB taxonomy): domain Bacteria; phylum Pseudomonadota; class Alphaproteobacteria; order Rhizobiales; family Xanthobacteraceae; genus Azorhizobium; species Azorhizobium oxalatiphilum. The sequence goes on from NZ_BMCT01000003.1 coordinate 22,123, forward strand.
CGAGCGGATAGGCCCGCTCGCGCAGCACCGCAGCGCCCTCGCAATCCCAGATGACGGCATAGACGGCATCGACCGGCTTGCGCCTGTTGATCTCGCGCACGCAATTGAGGCGGGTCTGGCACGCGCGCCAGATGTCGACAGGGATGGGCCCATCGACGGTTTCCGGCAAAGGACCCTCCAGCGCCTCCGGCACGAGGCGATGCACCCATACCCCGTCCTCGAAATCCACGCGGCTCTGGTCGCCGACCAGCGTGACGACGTGGATCTGGTGTCCCTGCTGGGCAAGGCCGATCGCCAGTTCGTGCACGTAGCGTCCCACGCCGCCCACGGGGCCGGGCGGATATTCCCGGCTGAACAGGCAGTAGGTCTTGCCGCTGGTGCGCGAGGCCGGGTCCAGATAGGGGGTGAAGGCCGGGGGCTCTTCATCCCCTGCGCGCGGCTTCAGGAAAGCGCGCTTGTCCGCCAGTCCCCGTTTCAGGCCGGCCTCGAAGGCCTCTTCGGCCTCCCGCTCGAAACGCTCCCGATCGAGCGCGGTGAGATGGCCCTCCGAGAGGGCCCAGTCGCAATCATTGCGGCGATCCTGCACGTAAGCCGTCCACTCGTCCACCGCAGCGCGAACCGAGTGGTAGCCATGGCGATGCACCAGACAGAAATACAGCTTGTTCTTCAGGATGGAGAACCAGGAGCGCAGCACCTTGGCTTCGTTCCGCAGATCGCTGGATCTGTACTTGTGATGCACATAGGCGCCGTCCAGCTGAGCAATGGCCCATCCGGCGTCGATGAGACGGCAGATCACATCGGTCTCATCCAGATAATAGTCGAACTCCTCGTCGAAGCCGCCGACCTCCAGCAGGGCCTGGCGCCGGAAGGTACTGTTCGCGCCGAGCAGATGCGGGAAATTGTAGGAACGCGGGAAATTGAACTCGCCGGCCGCCCGTTCCCAGCTCAGGTTCGGCCGCCCCATGCGGTCCACCGTCCCGTAGCGCCACTGGAGCTGCATGCCGGTGTAATCATAGACGAAGCCGCCGGCGCCACCGACCTTCGGCGCCTCATAGGCGGCCACGATCTGAGTGAGCCATTCCGGCTCCGGCACCGCGTCATCGTCGAGGAAGGCGACGATGTCCCCTGACGCGAGCGCAATGCCGATATTGCGAGAGATGGAGAGATTGCGCTCAGGATTGGAGGCCACCTTCAGCGGAAGGGGCCATCCCTCTGTCAGTTCGCGCGTGCCGTCCAGTGTCGGACCGCAGACGATGCAGACCTCGAAATCGCGGTAGTCCAGATGCTTGAGGCTCTCCAGAGTGATCTGGAGACTATCGCGCCGGCCATCCGTGCAAATGACTATGGAAACCGTAAAAGCCATCGCCCCATCCGCCCCCGGAGCATGTTCGTGTTTCATGGACACGCGAACACGCTCCAACCATTTGATAGAGAACGTCTTGCGGCTTTGACTGCATCGCGATCAAAGCCCGACGTGCCCCAGGGTTGTGACCCGCTACGCCTTGCGCGCGCTCATTTCCAGTTCGAAGCACTTGCCGTTCCTGCGCCCCTCCGCGATCAGCTGGACATCGGCAAATCCGGCTTCCTCCAGCGTCTGCCGCAGGCTGTCCGGGCTGAACATGTTGAAATGGAAATCGCCCTGATATTCCTGGCCGCCGTAGGTGACTTCGCGATAGTCTTCGAAAGACACCTCGCCATCGGCCATCGCCTTGGTCATGGCCAGGGAGTCGGGAACGATCGCGCGGAACGCACCGCCCTTCTCGAGCAGGGAAAACCAGTAGGGCAGCAGGCGGCGGCGCAGGTCTTCGTGCGAGAAATGCTCCAGCACATGGGCGGAGAAGATTTCGGCGACACTTCCCGGCACAAACGGCATTTTGTCGAGGCGCGCCTGCACGTCGACGCCCGGAAGCTCCCGCGCATCCACATTCACATAATCATCGAAGGGTACGTGGCCGCATCCCATGTTCACGCGCAGGCCCTTCGCAGTCAGGGCCTCGACGCGCTTGGGATCGAGAACCTTCGGCTCTTCGAGCGCCTGGGTCGCGGGACCGTTCCCCAGCGAAACCTCGAAGAGAATTTCCTTGCGCATGAATTCCAGCCGCTGCCAGACCTCGCCGATCGACGACCAGTGGCGCGCGGCGATCTGCTGGAGATCCGTGACAGCGGCGCCCTGTCCTTCCACGGCCTCGATCCGGCGGCTCAGATCGGCCAGCGCCGTGCCCTGACGCTGGAGGTCATGCCCGAAGGCACCGACGGAAGACACCGCGTTCAGGAACGCAGGAATGTGCGTGGACCAGGCTTCTTCGTTTCTCGCCTGAGCTGCGCGGGCGCGCTCCGAATCGCCTCGCGCCTCGATCTGAGCTTCGAGCGCGGTGATCTGCGCGCGCGCCTGCGTGAGCTTCGCGTCGATACGGGGCAGTCTGAATATGCCGGTGGTGAGGCGAAGAAGGTAGCCCACAACAGGGAATTTCAACAATTTCCGCCATGTCGTCTTGAGCAACTTCTTCATATCTCATCGCCTGGAAGGAGTTTTACGTGCGGACTGCCAAGTTCATGTGTGCATAATAGATGGCGCGCCGAACCTGCACACGAGAAAAGCAGCACGGTCAACACGTTTACAGTCAGCGTCCATGACGAAAACGCCACCTCTTATACGTTGGCGATGTGATAGCCCAATCGGCTGGTAACTTCCAGCCGCATACCTCTTGCCTGAAGATCGCCGCCGGCCGGCAGGCGCCGATGCTCGCTCTGACGCCGCGGAGCCGAGAGTGCCCAATGCCCTCGCGGCTCCGTTGTCGTCTGGTCCGCGTGAAACAGGGGCGACAACTCAGGCGGGAATGATGACGCTGACGTCTCGTAACCAGGCCCCGGCAGTTGACGGCTGAGGGGCCGGCGGCGCGGTGACTGTGGCAGAAGCCGACGTAGCGGAAATCGTTGGGATGATGTGGCTAGAGCCTGCCGGCCGGCAGCATATCCAGTGGTGGAGGCTGTGCCCGAATAATACATATCTCCGGTTATGCTCGTGCATCTTAAGGTTGTCGGAATGTAGTTGTTCCCTTTCCAGACTGAACTTGTCTGGATGGGTTCCAAATCATTGTGATTGAAAGACTGTATTCTGCTGCCTAGATAGCCTGAATTGCATTTTGACACAGGCTGGAGGGTCGCTTGATTCCATAAAGCCGTGCTTACGGTTGCTGGATGATGCGCCTCCATGTTGCCCCCTGCTGCCGTGCATATCGGGACGGCCACGCGATGCCGGCACCCCGCGGGAGCGGCGCATGAGCGAGCGACCCGACCTGCGCTTCAACCTGTATCTGTCGTGTCGGTCGGGCCTGATGGACTATGCGTCCCGTCTTCTCGGATCGCGCGAGGCTGCGGAGGACGTGGTGCAGGAAGCCTTCCTGCGCTTCGTTCCGGCCGGGCGTACGCAGGCCACAGCGCCGCCGCCGCGAGCCTATCTGTTCCGCATCGTGCGGAACCTCGCGGTGGATTACCTGCGACGCCGGACGCACGAAACCCGCAGCAAGGGGCGCAATGCGCCGGACTGGGTGGAGCCGCAGCCGCTGCCCTCGCCGGAGGAAACCGTGCTCTTCTGCGAGGATGTGAGGCGCGCCATGGATATGATCGCGGCACTTCCACCGAACCAGCGTATCGCCCTGGAAATGGTCCGGTTCGGCGGCTACTCGGTGGAGCAGGTGGCCGCGCATCTCGATCTCTCCGTGCCCACCATATACCGCCTCGTGCAGACGGCGGTGGCGACCATTACCCTGCGTCTGAGGCAGGATCCCGAGGCGGTGCCGCCAAAGCGCGGGCGGCCATGAGCGCACATCTCGCGGCCTGTGCCGCAATCCTGTAACAGGTTGTACAAGTCCAGGAGCCATTGAACGCAACGGGCGCAAGTTCTGTGGTGGAGAAAGCCGGCAGGGGAATGTTCGAGTTGGGAGGATACGCGAAATCCGAGCATGAGCGGCTCGAAGAGGCGACGGGCTGGATTCTGCGGTTGCAGAACGCGCCGGCGAACTCTCTGCTGCGTGCGCAATTCGACGACTGGATCGCGGCCTCTCCCGCCAACCGGGCGGCATGGCAGGATGCCAACGTCACATGGCGGCTGCTGGGAGCGTTTCAGCAAGCCGATGAGCGCCCACTCGCCAGCGAGCAGGTGGTCGCGGAAGCGTTCGCGCCGGCGACCGCGCCTAGCGGATCAGGTGGACAGCCGCGCCGCCAACAGCAGGGGCGTGCCGGGCGGGCGACGCGCGGCCGCCGTGCGACCATTGTCGCCGCAGCGCTTGCGGCCGGGCTGGCCATCTGGATCGTCGCCCCCGCGCTGCTGCTCTCGTTGCGCGCCGACCATCTGACCCATGCGGGGCAGAACCAGCAGATCAACCTGGCAGATGGCTCCACCGTGGATCTGGGCGGCTCCAGTGCCATCAGCACGCAGCTGACCGATGGCCAGCGGCAGGTGACGCTGCTCTCGGGGCAGGCCTTCTTCGATGTGCGGACCGACAAGGCGCGCCCCTTCATCGTGGACGTGGCGGGCATCGAAGTGAAGGTGACTGGCACCGCCTTCGATGTGCAGGCCACCTCCACGACCACCACCGTGGCGCTGCTTCATGGTTCCATCGAAGCGGTGGTGGAGCGCGGCACCGAGCCGGCCATTCACCTGCGACCCGGCCAGATGCTGACGCTGGATCGCACCGCCGGAACCATATCCGTTTCCGAAGTGCCGGCCGAGGACATCGGCTCCTGGCGGCAGGGCAGGATCTTCATCGCCGATGCTTCCGTTGGGGAGGCCGTGGAGCTGCTCCAGCGTTATCATCAGGCCTGGATCACCATCCCCGATCGCGCACTGGCCCAGCGCCGGGTGAGCGGCCTGTTCGACCTGAAGGATGTGGATGCGGCACTCTCCGGCCTCGTCGAACCCTTCGGCGGCAAGGTGCGGCAGCTGACGCCTCTGACACGCGTCATCAGCCGCTGGTGATCCGTTCCGGTCCGCGGGATCGGCTTTCGCAGAAAAAAATCCGCCGGGGCTGAGAATCCCGCCGTGCCGTTCGTCTGTACGTCCGAAGTCGCATCTCTGGGGTGAGGTGCGTGGATGTCAGGGGTGGGTGCGTCATGCGTTCTGGGGATCTGAGCTTTACCGTGGGCAGCATCCGGTCGCACCGGACTGTCGGCCGGCGTCTCTGGCTTGCGGGTGTCGCCTTCTGTGCGCTGGCCGGTGTGATGCATCCGCCGCAGGGGCATGCGCAGGCCGCTGCCCCGCAGGGCGAGGCATCGGCGACCCGCGCGTTCAACATTCCTTCGCAGTCGCTCAGCAGCGCATTGGCTCAGTTCGGTCGCCAGTCGGGCCTTCAGGTCGCCTTTCCACCGGAGGTGGCGCAGGGCGTGCGTTCCAGCCCCGTCACCGGCGCGTTGACGCCGGCACAGGCGCTGGGCCGGCTGTTGCAGGGCACCGGCATCGGCTTTCGTATCACCCCGCGCGGTACGGCGGTGATCGGCGCGCTGCAGCTCGGCGATACGGGCCGGGCCGGTGCTGCCGATGACGTGCTGGTGCTGGACACCATCCAGGTGGCAGGCACCGGTACGGGGTGGAATGCCGACACGCCTTATCAGACGCCCGGCTCCACCTCCTATATCTCGGGCGAGCAACTGGACCGCCTGCCGCCCAATTCCGCCGGCGATGTCTTCGTCAATGCGCCGGGCGTGCTCAATAGCGGCAGCCGGGTCGGCACCTCCATCAACCCCAACATCCGTGGCCTTCAGGGCATGGGGCGCGTGGCCGTGGCGGTGGATGGGGCGGTGAATTCCAGCACCTCCTATCGCGGCTATGCCGGCACCCGCGATGAATCCTATGTGGATCCGGACCTCATCGGTGGCATCGATATCTCCAAGGGACCGAGCGAGGGTGTCGGCGGCGGCGCCATCGGCGGCAACGTCAATTTCCGCACCCTGTCTGCGCAGGATCTGGTGCGCAGCGGCGATAACTGGGGTGTGCGCGTCAAGGGCGGCATGGGCACCGGCACGCAATCGCCGCTGATCACGCAATTCAGCAACACCGCACCGCCGCAGACGCGCGAGACGGACCGGCCGGACGGCTTCAATGGCGACAGCTGGTCGGGCAGCGTGGCAGCGGCCACGTTGCAGGAGAATTTCGAGGGCGTGATCGCCTATTCGCGACGGGTGCAGGGCAACTATTTCGCGGGCGCCGAGAATGCGGCGAACGGCTTCGTCTATCCCGAAGGCACGATGGGCCTCAATCCCGGCCGCAATGCCATCATCCGGCCGGGCGAGGAGGTCTACAACACGTCCTCGGACACCTCCTCCGTTCTCGCCAAGGCCAAACTGAAGTGGGGCGACGGCCAGTCGTTCGAACTCGGCTACATGCTCTACGAGAGCAAGGCGGGCGAGGAGGACGAAGCGCTCATCAACATCCTCAGCAACCTCGGTCAGCGTCAGCTCAGCAACACCCGGCTCGACAGCTACACCGCGAAGTATCGCTATGCGCCGTCCGACAACCGGCTGGTGAATTTGAGCGCCAACCTCTGGGCGACGGATCTGGAGCACGAGCGCGGGAATGCCTATCCCGCCGGCTACCGCGACCATTCCATGCTCACCACCGGCGGTGACATCGGCAACATCTCGCTGTTCGATACCTCGATTGGTGCCCTGGCGCTCAATTACGGCACCGAGTTCCGCCACGAGCATGCGCAGGCGCCCTATGTGGTCGACGCCGCCGGCCAGACCTCGCGCGGGCCGAATGGCTTCCGCACCTTGATCGGCACCTTCGCCAAGGCAACGCTGGAGCCGACCGATTGGCTCGCTGTCTCGGCGGGCGCGCGCTACGACCATTTTGCGGCGGAGGGCGAGGTGGCTTCGGCGCTCTATCCCGAACATTCCGGCTCGCGTGTCAGCCCGAATGCGGGCGTCATCGTGAAGCCGCTGGACGGCGTGCAGCTCTACGCCGAATACAAGGAGGGCTACCGTCCCCCGAGCCTGCGCGAACTTTACTGGGAAATCTACACGCTCCAGGTCAACCCGGACTTGCAGCCGGAAGTGTCGAAGAACTGGGAGTTCGGCCTCAACCTGCTGCGTGACGACCTGTTTCTGGCCGGCGACAAGGCGCGCTTCAAGGCTGCCTATTTCCGCAACCGCTATGACAATTACGTTGTCGTGGATGATGTGCCCGGCAACGAGAGCGCGCAGCAATATACCAACATCGACCACGCCAATTATCACGGCATCGAGCTGTCCGGTTCCTACGACACCGGCAAGGTTTTCGTGGAAGGCAATTTCACCAAGTACCTGACGGTGGAGTATTGCGAGCAGGATGGCTGCTCGGTGCCGACTCTGGATGGCGTGCTGGCCAACGTGGCGCCCCCGACCTTCGTGCCGCCGGAATGGAGCGGCAGCGTCACCGCCGGTGTGCGGATGTTCGACGAGGCATTCACGGTTGGCGGCCGTGCCACCTTCGCGTCCACCCGCTACGGTACGCCCTGGCCGCCCCAGAACGCCAGCACGATTGGCCTCATCGGCGTGAACTTCACCTGGCCGCAGTTCGTGGTGTTCGACCTGTTCGCCAATTACAAATTCTCCGAAGACACCACACTGAGCATCAGCGTGGAGAACCTCACCGACCAATATTATTACGACCCCATGTCCACTACCGGCATGCCGGCTCCGGGCCGCACCGCGCGCCTGAGCTTCAGTCACAGGCTGGGCGGTGACGGCCTGCCGCGCATTCCCGCGCCGACCACGCTCGGCAATGCCTCGCGTGGCGCGCCCGGCTCCGACTGGACCGGCGTCTATGTGGGCGGTCACGCGGGCTATTCCTTCGCCGATGTGTCCGGCATCGTCACCACCGGGGCCGGCGTGCCGACGCTGGAGACGCCCGCCGCCATCTATAGTGGCAGCGACCCCACGTTCGGCGGCCAGATCGGCTATAACTACCAGTTCGACAACGGCTTCATCATCGGCATCGAGAGTGATTTCACGGTGCTGAACCAGCGGGGTGATGTTGTGCGTACCCTCGCCACCGACACGGCCCTGCTGACAGCGCGGCAGCAACTGGCGGCCGAGAGCCAGTATCAGCTGGACTGGCAGGCCTCGCTGCGGGCGCGTGTCGGCTATTCCTTCGGCCGCCTGATGGTCTATGGCACCGGCGGCGCGGCCTTCCTGCGGCAGAGCGGCTGGCGCACGCAGTACATCTCACGCCAGTTCCTCACCACCAGCCCCACCGATACGGATCCCTGGTTCACGGAAAGCGACACCAGCACGGCCACCGGCTGGACCGGCGGTGCAGGCTTTGAGTTCGCGCTGGCCAATAATTGGTCGCTCAAGGGCGAATATTCCTTCTCCGCCTTCGACGGGGCCGGCATGGCCTTCGAGGATGCACGTGCGGGTGTGACGCGAAGCTTTTCCACCTCCACCTTCTGCCGGCGCGGCAGCCCGAACCCGCCGTGCCCGGCCGGCTTCACGGGCAATTTGGTGGTCAATAACCCGGGGACGGCGGATGCCAACACGGGCCGCAACGTGCTGGAGGACATCGGGCTGCATGCGCTCAAGGTCGGCTTGAATTACCGCTTCTGAGCTGTTCGCTGCTTATGCCATCGCGAGGCTGCTCGCCCGCGTGAAACCGGACCGAACCGCCATGCAGACGCGGGCACCCGCGCCTGCATGGCGGTGGTCGTGCACCTTCGCATCAATCTAATGATGATCTGCTGATCAAATTTGAACTTACTGCAAGTTCGGGCCACGACGCCGTTGGCGGCATGATTAGAGTGTTTGGACATGCTGCATTTGCGCATGCAGTGCAGGTTGTAGACTGGTCTTGCCTGCACCTGCGATGGATGCGCCAATCTTAGAGCTTTTAGAAAACATTGTGCTTGCGATGGGCTCGCGGCTTCCGTTAGAAGAAACCGCGAGCTGCGCTCGTTGACATTGCCGCTCTATTACAGATGTCTGGCGTCCCGGTTTCATCATGTCCGATGTCGCGTTTGTTTCTGTCTCAGGCCTCATCGAGGCGTATTATGGCGAGTTGCGTTCCTACGCTTCGCGCAAGCTGGGCAATGCGGCCGCCGCCGAGGATGTGGTGCAGGAAGCCTGCCTGCGTTTCGCCAGCGCGCCCGGTGAGACGATCGACAATCCGCGCGCCTGGCTCTACCGGGTCGTCGGCAATCTGGTGATTGATCAGTTGCGGCGCGAGCGGAGCTTCGGGCACGTGGTGCCGCAGCAGCCGGACGATTTCGAAGTCGCTGACGAAACGGTGGATCTTGAGCGGCAGCTCGTTGCCAAGCAACGGCTGGCGCTTCTGGCCAAGGCGGTTGAAGAGCTTCCGCCCCGCTGCCGCGAGTGCTTTGTCCTGCGTCGATACGACGATCTCTCGCAGGAGGAGATCGCGAACCGTATGGGGATCAGCCGGAACATGGTGGAAAAGCATCTCCGCCAGGCTCTGATCCATTGCACGGCAAGGCTTCGCGAAGCCGATTGATTTTTTCCGCGCGCTGACCTCCTCTACCTTGGAACTCATCCGTCATAAGGATGAGAACACGCCGGCAGGCGTTATCGCAGGGTGGGTGCAGACGGGTACGGCAACATAAGCGATGAACGACGCTGACAAATTGACAGCGCTGGAGGCCGCCGCAGACTGGTATGTCCGCCGTGATGCCGGCCCGCTCGATCCACGAGAGGAAGCGCAATTCCAGGATTGGCTGATGACAGCAGCCAATCGGATTGCGTTCGAGGAGATTTCGGGCACCTGGATCGACCTCGGCCTTATCCCCCGGCCGGCCGTGGAGGCTGTGGCGGCGAACGATGCTGGTCGTGTCGTGCCCCTGCGTGCGATCCAGCGTCGGCCCATGCCGATCCGCCGATGGACATTCGCGGCGGCCGCCGCTGCGGTGGCGGTCTTCGTGGTCGGCCACGCCTTGGATCTCCCCTTGAGGTTCGAAGCCGATGCCATGACGGCCACCGGCGAGATCCGAACGCTGCGCCTCGACGACGGCAGCAGCGTCGAACTCAATACTGCGAGCGCTCTGGCCATCGACTATTCGCCATCGGAGCGCCGCATACGCCTGTTGCGCGGGGAGGCCGTCTTCACCGTTGCCAAGGATAGCGCGCGTCCCTTCGTCGTGGAGGCTGCCTCCGGCACGGCGGTGGCCCGCGGCACGGTGTTCGCGGTTGGCAAGGATGGCGACGGGGCCACGGTCACGGTCCTGGAGAGCCGGGTCGGCGTGTCCTATCCGGCTTCCGCAGGCGCCGTGGAGCTGTCACCGGGCGAAGCTGTCGCTTACTCGCGGCGTGGCCTCGATAATGTCAGAGCCGTGGATGCCGACACCCGGACGGCGTGGCGGCGGGGCAAGCTCGTTTTCGTGGATCGCCCTCTGGGCGAAGTGATCGCAGAGTTGAACCGCTATTACGCGGGGCGCATCCAGATTATTGACGACTCCATCAGTAACAAATCCGTCAGCGGGGTGTTCGACATTCGCGATCCTGCGCGGGCGCTGCACGCCGTAGAAGAAGCTCTGGGGCTGCATTCGACCAGTCTCACCAGCTATCTGGTGCTGCTTCATAGCTGATCGGCGAAATAATTCCTGATCGGACCTCCTCGATACCGAAGACCCTGCGTCTAACAGGATAGAAGGCAGTCTTGCTGGCCCCCGCCGGCAACACTGGCCTCTCTTCTTGGTGGACGATGGGGGGCGGAATGCCGCAGAGCGCAAGCAACAGAGTCAGGGGCATGCTCCTGGCGACGACTGCCGCATTTATGCTGACGCTGTCAGGCGGCGCGCTTGCGCAGACGTCATCGCAGAGCCCGTCGCCGGTGCGCGCGTATACGGTCCCGGCGGGCAACCTTGCGCAGGCGCTCAACCGCTTCGCGGAGATATCCCAGCTCCAGCTGATCTACAGTGGCGCCACCACCCGTGGCCTTCAGACGGGCGGGCTGGCAGGAAGCTTCACGCCGCAACAAGCGTTGGCTCAATTGCTGGCGGGTTCCGGGCTCAGCTATCGCTTCACGAGTGCCGGTGTGGTGACGATCTCCGGTCCCGGCGGGCCCGATGGCGCACCGCCGCCGGCCGATGGTTCGCTGCTCCTCGATATCATCGATGTGAACGGCGCCGGCGGGCAGAGTTCCGTCTACACGCCTTATGAGACGGCGGCGGCCACCAATTTCATCTCCGGGCAGGACATCGAGCGCTATCGTGGTTCGAGCCCCTCGGACATTTTTCGCGGCACGCCGGGTGTGCTGTCGGGAGATTCCCGCAATAGCGCGGGTGGCATTGATGTCAATATCCGCGGCCTTCAGGGGCAGGGGCGCGTGCGGGTCGCGGTGGACGATGCCGAGAATGCGGTCACTGTCTATCACGGCTATCAGGGCCAATCGAACCGCACCTATATCGATCCCGATCTGATCGCCGGCATCGACATCAACAAGGGCCTCGACGTCGCCTCGCGCGGCGCGGCCGGCTCCGTGAACATGCGCACCATCGGTGCGGGCGACATCGTCAAGCCCGGCGACACCTGGGGCGTCAGGGTCATCGGCGGTTTCGGCACCAACACGACGCCCCCGACACCCGGCGCCATCGGCGGCTACCAATGGCCGACCACCGACAGGCCGGGCCTGACGGAGTCGACGACCGGCCTCGACCGGCCGGGTTTCCTCAGCCCCACGTCCGGCTCGGGCAGCGTGGCGGCGGCGGTGAAGCAGGACAATTGGGACTTCCTCATCGCCTATGCCGCGCGCAAGCAGGGCAACTATTTCGCGGGCAAGAACGGCGGCAACGGCGTCTATGCGTCACCGGTGCTGAACGCCCAGGGTATCTACGTCAACAGCGGCTACACCAACTATCGGCCGGGCGAGGAGGTGCTGAACACCCAGCTCGAAACCGAGAGCCTGCTGGCCAAGGTCAACCTGCGCTCCGATGACGGCCAGAGCCTGCAGGTCACTTATAACAACTATCGCGGCGAGGGCGGCTACTGGCTGCCGGTCTTCGGTGCGATGGCGGACATGTCGCAGGCCAAGTACGGCGCCACCACCGGCACGAGGATCGATACCGGCACGGCGCGCTATCGCTGGAATCCGGATGACAACGACCTGATCGACGTGAAGGTCAACGCATGGCTGACCTATTTCCAGTTGCTGAATCAGGGGCGGCTCGTCTCCACGCCGGGCGCGCCCGTCGGCCAGAACCTGTGGCCGGCCGACATCGGCCTCGCGGATGACTTCCGGACCGGCACCAACACGGTCATGTGGGGGACGGACGTCTCCAACACTTCGAAGTTCGCATTCGACCAGATCGGCGCTTTCGAGATGACCTATGGCCTGTCCCTGCTCGAGCAGCAGGTGGGGCTCAATCGATACGCCGAATACATGTCCTTCGTCACGCCATCGAGCGGCACGCGCGACGAATGGGGCGCGTTCGCGAAGGCGGCGTACAAGCCGACCGACTGGCTGACGCTCAACGCTGGCCTGCGCTATTCGGCCTTCTCCGCAGAGGGATCGACCCAGAAGATCTTCGGCACGACGGCGGCTGGCTCGCAGCCGATTTACAGCGGTCCGCCGGGGGATGCCGGCGGCTTCAGCCCTTCGGCGGGCATCGTGGTCGAGCCGTTCCAGGGGACGCAGTTCTACGCCAATTATTCCAGCGCGCTCCGCCTGCCGAGCCTGATGGAAACCGTCGGCGTCTTCACCATCATCGAGCCGGGCCTTCAGCCTGAGCGACTGAACAGCTGGGATCTGGGCGTCAACGTCACCCGACAGGGCGTGCTGGCGGCGAACGACAGCGCCTGGCTCAAGTTCGGCTGGTTCGACTGGCAGGTGAGGGATTACATCTCCCGTGCCACGCAGGACGTTGCGCAAGGCACGGCGCTGCGCATCCACAATATCTACGGCGCCAGCTTCTCCGGCTTCGAGCTGTCGAGCCGCTATGAGTGGAACGGCTTCGCGGCCGACTTCTCCGCCAATTACTACACAAAGGTGGAATACTGCGTCACCGCGGATACGTGCGGTAACATGTCGCTGTATGGCGACTACGCCACCAATTACGTGCCGCCTGAATACATGCTCGATCTCAAGCTGTCGCAGAAGTTTCTGGACGACAAGCTCACCGTCGGCGGCCGAGCCTATTACGTCGGCCCACGCGCCGCAGACCATGGCGACGTGACCTCGCGCGGCTATTCGGCCTTCATCACGCAGATCCAGTGGAACCCCTACGCGCTGTTCGACGTGTTCGCCGAATACAAGCTCAACGACAATTGGACCGCCTCGGCCCGCGTCGAGAATGTCACCGATCAGTTCTATGTGGATCCGCTCGGCATGTTGCCGCAGCCGGGGCCGGGCCGCACCTTCTATGCCAGCCTCACCGGCAAGTTCGGTGGCGACCAGCCGCTGCCACAGCGTTCGCGCCCGGCGTGGGCCTCGACCGGCGAGGGGCATGGCGCGACCGACTGGAGCGGCTTTTATGCCGGCGCCAACGGCGGCTTCGCGATGGCGCGCACCCAGGGCGCGAGCAGCGTCCTCAACCCCGCCGCGGACACGTTCGGTGGTCTCGCAGATGGCATCGCAGCCAGCGAAGCTGCCAATCTTGAGTTCTCCGGCGGCCTCGTGGGCTTGCAGGCCGGCTATAACTGGCAGTTCGCCAACAAGTTCGTGCTCGGCATCGAGGCCGACTTCGGCAAGTCCTGGGCCGAGGGGCGCCAGGACAATCGTGCGGTGGACGATGCTGTTCTCGCCGCCTCGAACTGGCTCCAGTCGCGCACTCATCACAAGGTCGACTGGATCACCACCGTGCGCGGCCGCGTTGGCTACGCCTTCGACAACGGGCTGATGCTCTATGGCACCGCCGGCGTCGCCCTTCTGCGGGAGGACGTCGCGCGCGATCAATATTGGGTCTATGCGCGCGGCCATGACCAGCCCGGTGGGAACCTGAACTACGTCCATTACGTCGACGAGGATGGCGCGACGCGGATCGGCGCGACCATGGGCTTTGGCGGTGAGTATGCGCTCAATGATCGCTGGTCACTGAAGAGCGACTACACCTACAGCCGCTTCGGCAGTACGGACTACGAATTCGGTAACGCCACCGCTGGCGCCGGACCGGAATATCTGACGCGCGAGATCGTCGGCTACACGCCAACTGAGCTGCCGATCTATCGCGATACGCTGCACGAGGGCGCCTCCGGGATCGTCAACGGCCGCAAGGCATCGAACACGTTCGACCTGCACGCGATCAGGCTGGGTCTCAACTACAGATTCTGACGCAAAGGCCGTCCCGGGGCAGCGCCTCGGGAGCCGCTCAATTTCGGGATTTTCGTCCCGCCACGATCAAGCAATTTGAGGAAAAAAGCCATGCAACAGCGTGACCCCTCCGTCTCGTTCGGGCTTCCGGCGGCGATCTGCAAGCCGATTGCGCGGGCATCCCGGCTGCCGCGCCTGCGCAATGCGCTGCTGGCCGGGGCGGCATTCGCCATCTGCGGCATGTCGTCGGCCCAGGCGCAGGAGATCTCCTATGCCTGGAGCGGCGCGGCAGGTGACAACAACTGGTTCACGGCGGGCAACTGGACTCCCGGCCTGCCGCCCGCCGGCGAAAGCTATCAGACCAGCGGCATCTCGAATGGAACGGTCTTCGTCCGCACCCCCGGCGCGATCACCGGCACGGGCATCATGCTCGCACGGGGCAGCGGCAACACGGCCTCGCTGACGGTCACGGATACCGGCACACTGCAAGTCCTCGGCCTGTTCGTGGGCGGTCTCGGCGGAACCGGAACGGTCACGGTCAGCGGCCCTCAGGCCTCCTTGACGGCGGCAGGCGTCGTCCTGACCCCGACCCTCATGCGGGGCGGATCCATCACCGTTTCCAATGGCTCGATGACGGTTGAGAACGGCGGGACGGTGACGGCCCAGAACGGCATGACGCTGTCGGGTTCGAGCACCGATACCGGCACCCTGCTGGTGACTGGGAGCGGCTCCTCGGTCAATGTGACCGGAGAGCTTCAGGTGGGCTATAACGGCGCCGGCATCATCACGCTGACCAACGGCGGGGCGCTCAACGTCAATGGAACGCTGTCCGTCGGCTACTCCAGCGGCATCGGCACGCTGAACATCGGCGCGGCGGCCGGGCAAGCCGCGGCGGCGGCCGGCACACTGACGGCCACCAACATCGCGCTGCAGAGCGGCATGCAGGCGAACACAATCGTCCTCAATCATACCGGAACGGCCACCAGCGCGTTCGAACTGGCTTCGGTGTTTACCGAGGGCTACCGGGGCTACGGCACCATCAACCAGCTCGCCGGTGAGACGCATCTGACCGGCCGCAGCCTCGCCTTCACCGGCACGACCAATGTCACAGGCGGCACGCTGCTTCTGTCCACGGCCACCTCTGCGCTCGGCGGCACCTTCAATGTCTCCGGCACCGGCACGCTCGGTGGCATCGGCATCATCGGGACGGTTCCCTACAACGGTGTCGCAGGCTACGTGACCACCATCGCCTCCGGCGGCACGCTGTCGCCGGGTCTGACTGGGCAGATCGGCACGCTGAACGTGCGTGGTGATCTGGTGTTCAATTCCGGCTCGATCTATGCGGTGAACATCGCCGGCGACAAGACCTCCGATCTGACCAGCGTGACCGGCAACGTCACCATCGCCAGTGGCGCGAAGGTGAAGGTCTCCGCGCTTGGCGGGCAGGGCGATTACGGCGTCGATTATTCCGGCGCGGGCTACACCTACACCATTCTCAGCGCCACGGGCGCACTGACGGGTACGTTCACCGATGTGCAGGACAGCGCCTTCCTGACCTACACCTCGTCGTCGGACGCCACCCACGCCTATCTGAACGTGGCGCTGAAGACGGTTGAGCCCGGCATCCATTGGGGCGGCTCCACCGGTGCGTGGAGCACGGCGGCCAACTGGTCTCCGTCGGGCGTCCCGGTCACGTCCGGCGGCGGGGCTGGCGTGGATGTCTTCGTTGCCAGCGGCGAGGCGATCGTCAGCGGGCCGCTCGCGCTCGGCACCGTGGCGGGCGATAGCACCACGCTGACGATCTCCGGCACCGGCAAGCTGACGCTGCAGAACACCACCAATCCCACGACGTACGGCGCCCTCACCATCGGCGGTGCCGGAACGGGCGCTGTCACTGTGACCGGCAGCGGCGCATCCATCGCGGCGGAAAACAACATCGTCGTGAGCAACGGCACGCTGACTGTGGCGAATGGCGCCACGGCGGTGGGGCAGCTCGTCACCGCCAGTGCCACCGATGGGGTGAACGCCGACATCCTCGTGACCGGCGCCGGTTCGACGCTGCAGGCTAGAAGCGTGTTCCGGATGGGCAGTGCCGCCTCGCATGGCACGCTCACCATTGCCGATGGCGGTTCGGTCGTGGTGACGGCTTCCGGCCAGAACGGCATGAACATCTCGTCCAGCAGCACCGGCACCGGCACGCTCAACATCGGCGCTGCCGAAGGCGCTGCCGCCGTCGCGGCCGGCACGCTCAATGCGCCGAGCCTGTTCTTCGGTTCCGGCACCGGCACTCTGGTGTTCAACCACACCGGCACCGACTATGCGTTCGCCCCCCAGATCCAGGTTCAGGCGACCCAGATCGGCGCCCGCACCATCAAGCAGATCGCGGGCGTGACGCGTCTGACCGCGGACAGCTCCGCCTTCAACGGCACCACCTATGTGAGCGGCGGCTCGCTGCTGGTGGACGCGACCGGCGCGCTCGGTGGCACGTTCGAGGTTTCCGGCACCGGCCTCCTCGGCGGCATCGGCACGCTGGGCACGGCCGGCAGCACGATCAACCTGACTTCCGGCACGTTGTCGCCGGGCCTGACGGGCGCCATCGGCACGCTGAATGTCGCCGGAAATCTCGTGTTCGGCGCCAATTCCATCTATGCGGTGAACATCGCCGGCAACAGGACCTCGGACCTGACCAACGTGGCGGGCAACGTCACCATCGTCGATGGCGCGAAGGTGCAGGTCAGCACGCTCGGCGGGCAGGGTGATTACGGCGTCAGTTATGCGGGCGCGGGCTACACCTACACCATCGTTAGCGCCACCGGCGCGCTGACAGGTACGTTCACCGACGTACAGGATAGCGCCTTCCTGACCTACACCTCGTCGTCGGATGGCAACAACGCCTATCTGAATGTGAAGCTGAAGAACGCCTCGTCCAGCACCTACTGGAACGAGACGACCGGCGCGTGGAACGAGGCCACCAACTGGAACCCCATGGTCACGCCGGTCGTGTCCGGCGCGGGCGAGGCTGCCAATGTCTTCGTCACCGGCGGCGAGGCGATCGTCAGCGGGCCTCTCGCGCTCGGCACGGGGGCGGGCGACAACACGACGCTGACCATCTCCGGCACCGGCAAGCTGACGCTGCAGAACACCACCAATCCCACGACCTATGGCGCTCTGACCATTGGCGGCGCGGGTGTGGCTGCGGTGAAGGTGAGCGGCAGCGGCGCCTCCGTGGCGGCGGAGAACAACATCGTCGTCGGCAACGGCACGCTGACAGTGGAGAATGGCGCGACGGTTGCCGGTCAGCTCGTCACCGCCAATGCCGCCGATGGCGCGAACGCCGACATCCTTGTGACCGGGAGCGGTTCCTCGCTGACGAGCAGAAATGCGTTCCGCGTCGGCGGCTATGATACGCACGGCACGCTGACGATCGCCAATGGCGGTTCGGTCATCGCCACCACCACCGGCCAGAACGGCGTGGTTCTGGCGTCCAGCGCCACCAACAGCACGGGCACGCTCAACATCGGCGCTGCCGAAGGCGCTGCCGCCGCTGCGGCCGGTACGCTGAATGCGCCGAGCCTGTTCTTCGGCGCGGGCACGGGCACGCTGGTGTTCAACCACACCGGCACCGACTATGCGTTCGATCCGCAGATCCAGGTTCAGGCGACCCAGATCGGCGCCCGCACCATCAAGCAGATCGCGGGTGTGACGCGCCTGACGGCGGACAGCTCCGCCTTCAACGGCACGACGTATGTGAGCGGCGGTTCGCTTCTGGCGGACGCGAACGGCAAGCTGGGCGGCACGTTCGAGGTGACGGGCACCGGCCTCCTCGGCGGCATCGGCACGCTGGGCACGGCTGGCAGCGCGCTCAACATCGCCTCCGGCACATTGTCGCCGGGCCTGACGGGCGCCATCGGCACGCTCAGCGTGGCGGGCGATCTGGTGTTCGGCGCGACGTCCACCTATGCGGTGAACATCGCCGGCGACAAGACGTCCGACCTCACCAACGTGGCCGGCAGCGTCACCATCGCCAGCGGCGCGAAGGTGAAGGTCTCCGCTCTCGGCGGGCAGGGCGATTACGGCACGGATTATTCCGGCACCGGCTATCGCTACACCATCCTGTCGTCCACCGGCGCCCTGACCGGCACCTTCACGGATGT
Organism: Azorhizobium oxalatiphilum; assembly: GCF_014635325.1. Classification (GTDB taxonomy): domain Bacteria; phylum Pseudomonadota; class Alphaproteobacteria; order Rhizobiales; family Xanthobacteraceae; genus Azorhizobium; species Azorhizobium oxalatiphilum. The sequence goes on from NZ_BMCT01000003.1 coordinate 40,507, forward strand.
GCAGGATAGCGCCTTCCTCAGCTACACCTCGTCGTCCGATACCAACAACGCCTACCTCACGGTGGCGCTGAAGACGGGCGGCGGAACCGACCCGACCGATCCCACGGATCCGACTGACCCGACCGATCCGACGACCCCCACCAATCCCACGAACCCGACCAATCCGGGCATCTTCCAGCCGGTTGCGTTCTCCCCGAACCAGAAGGCCGTCGCAGGCGCGCTGGATTCCATGTCGCAGGGCAGCGCGCTCTGGTTCGCCGTCGCCAACGTGCCCACCTATGATGCCGCACGCCAGGCGTTCGAACAGCTCTCCGGCTCCAGCTATGGCACGTCGCAGACGGCCATGATGCAGGACAGCCATTTCGTTCGCGATGCCATCACCGGCCGTGTCCGTGGCGCCTTCAACAATGTGGGGGCTCCGGGCATGAACGTGATGTCCTATGCAGGCGATCAGCATCCCTATGCAGCGCCCTTCAACAAGGCGATGGCCAAGCCGACCCTGCACGACGAACTGTTCGCCGCGTGGGGCAGCGCCTTCGGATCGTGGGGCAGCATCAATGCGGACGGCGATGCCGCTTCCATCAGCCACAAGGTCGGCGGCTTCCTGATTGGTGCCGATACGCGGGTGTTCGACACGTGGCGGGTCGGCCTGCTCGGCGGCTACAGCTATGGCTCGTTCAATACGACGGGTGCCAGCGGGGAAAGTGACAACTATCATTTCGGCGCCTATGCGGGCACCACGGTGGGGGCGGTGTCGTTCCGCTCGGGCCTTGCCTACACGTGGCACGACATGACGTCGGAGCGCACCGTCGCCTTCGTGGGCCAGAACCTGAAGGCCAATTACGACGCCGGCACCTTCCAGACCTTCGGCGAACTGGGCTACCGGGTCGACATGGGCACGGTCGCGATCGAGCCCTTCGCCAATCTCGCCTATGTCCAGCTTAAGACGGATGGCTTCAGCGAGACGGGCGGCTTCGCGGCCCTCACCGTGCAGGGCGCCACCACCAGCACCACCTTCACCACGCTGGGCGCCCGTGCGTCCGCCAGCCTCGATCTCGCCGGCCTCGCCACCGTCGCCCGGGGAACCCTTGGCTGGCAGCATGCCTTCGGCGACGTCAATCCGGTGTCCACCGCCAACTTCATCGGCAGCGACAGCTTCAGCGTCGCCGGTGTGCCGCTCGATGTGGATACCGCATTGGTGGAGGCGGGCTTCGACTGGCGCATCCTGTCGTCCAGCACGTTCGGCATCACCTATGTGGGCCAGTATGGCGCGCGGGCCAGCGAGAACGGCATCAACGCCAATCTGCGCGTGGAGTTCTGAGCATGGCGCGCACCTTCATCCATGGGGTGGCCCTCGTGGCCACCCTGTCCCTCGCCTTGCCCGCGCTCGCGCAAGCGCCCGCTCCGGCACGGGCTCCGGCCTTGCCCGGCGGAGCCTCCTCCCTGCAGGAGACCTACGAGGACTGGACGGTCTCCTGCGTGGTGGAGGGCACGGCCCGCATCTGCCGCATGAGCCAGCAGCAGCGCCGGCAGGAGGGCAACCAGCTGGTGCTGGCGGTGGATCTCACCGTCGGCAAGACAGGTGCCTCCGGTGCCCTGCTCATGCCTTTCGGTCTGCGGCTCGCGGACGGCGTGACCCCGCAGGTGGACGAGGGAAAGCCGGCGCAGGCCGTTGCCTTCTCCACCTGCCTGCCCGCCGGCTGCATCGTGCCGCTTACGCTTGATGCGGCGCTCATCAAGACGCTGAGCAAGGCCACCACGCTGAAGCTCACCGCCAAGGCGCAGGACAGCGGCCAGGACGTGACCCTGTCCGTGCCCCTGAAGGGCTTCGCCGCAGGATATGAGCGCCTGAAGGGCCTTGCCGGCTCCTGACGCTCCCGCACCAGAAGGATCTTCCGCATGACCACCGACACGCTCGCGCCGGAGACCGCCGACCTTGGCCGGACGAAGCGCCTGAAGGCACGCACCGGCGCCACCCATGATCGGCTTGATGCCGGCATCATGTCCCGCGCGCCCTTTTCCAGCCGGGAGCGCTACGGCCTGTTCCTGCGCGTCCAGCACGGCTTCCATCGTCAGATCGACGCGCTTTACGCCGATCCGACACTCGACAGCCTGTTGCCCGACCTCGCCGGCCGGCGGCGTCTGCACCTGATCGCGCAGGATCTCGCGGATCTGGGCCTCGCGCCGCCGCCGGTCGTGGGCGCGCCCTTGTTCACGCCCGGTGGTGCGGTGGATCTGCCGACCGCGCTGGGCTGGCTCTATGTGGCTGAGGGCTCGAACCTCGGCGCAGCCTTCCTGCTGAAGGCGGCAGCTTCGCTCGGGCTCAACGAGACCTTCGGTGCGCACCATCTGGCCCCCGCACCGGAAGGGCGTGGCCTGCACTGGAAGACCTTCACCGCCGCCCTCGATGCACTGGAGCTGTCGCCGGAGGAGGACGCCCGGATGATGGCCGGAGGGGAAGCGGCCTTCCGGCATGTGCACGCCCTTGTCGAGAGAGGCTTCGACGCTCCGCCTGCGGTGTGATCCGGCGGAATGGAAGGAATGAGTCCATGATCATCAGTAGTATGCAGACGATCGTCGACGGCTTCGTCTGGGGCCTGGTCACTCTTGCCTTCCTGGCGCCCGTCGTCGCTGGCCTGTTGGTGCTGGGGCGCATATCCGGTGTGCTGGATGACGTTGCGGACGACGAGGAGAAGGATGCCACCTCGCCAAAGGTGGACCGGCTGGCGTTGACTCCGCTGCCCTACCGCTACGTGTGGCGCGGCTGCTATGAAGGACAGGGGAGAACGTGACCGCCGCTGCCGCTGGCCCCGATGCCGCCATGGCGACGGAAGCCGCCGCCACGCGTGTCGCAGGTCTCATGCCTCCCTCCGTGGCGGATGCGCCGGGTAGCGGAGCGGCGCTGTGGGCATGTGCGGGCCTGATCGTGCTCGCGGCCCATGTGGGCGGCGCGCTCTGGCTGTTGCATGCACCCGCCGTGGTGCCCGCTGATGATATGCCGCCTGCGGCCATCATGATCGATCTGGCCGATACGCCGGAGGCCACGGCCACCGAGGAGACGGAGATCTCGCCTGATCTGGTGAGCACCGAGGCAAGCCACGCCGCCCAGCAGATGAAGGGCGCTGAGGCGCCCATACCGGAACAGACCACGCAGGCCGTGGAGGAGGTGTCCGAGGTGACGGAGCCTCTCGCCCCCGAGACTCCGCTGCCGGTCATCGAACAGGCCGAGGTGACGCTGCCGGTGGCCAAGCCCAAGCCCGCCGAACCCAAGCCTCCCGAGCCTGAACGCCCAAAGGAACGCAAGCCGGTCCAGCGGCGTCAGGAGGCGAGTACGGCTTCGGCGCAGGCGGTGCGCGCGCAGGCGCAGGTGACGCCCTCTGAACGTAATGCGGCCCGGCAGACAGCGTCGGGATTGATGTCCACACCGACACCGGCAGCCTGGAATGCCCGTCTCATGGCGCATCTGGAGCGACGCAAGAAATACCCGCCGGCCGCACGCAGTCGCCGCGAGAGCGGCACGGTCTTCGTGCGCTTTTCCCTCGATGAGAGCGGCAATGTCCTGACCGTGGCCCTCGCACGCTCCTCCGGCTTTCCGGACCTCGATGCCGAGGTGCTGGCGCTCGTCCGCCGGGCGTCCCCTGTTCCGCCGCCGCCAGCCGATGCCAACAGGACGATCACCGCGCCCGTCCGCTTCAGGGTCAATTGAGTGTCCGATCAGGACGCCGGATCGGCTGGAGGGCCTCCGACATCAGGTGACACAACGGTCCTGAGCTTGCCGAGGCGGCAGAGCCCAGCCCCTGCCGACGGAGTATCCGGTGGTGTGCCCGCTGCGGGCAGGATGTCCGAGCCGGGGGCGGACCAACTGACGGTTCTGAATAAACTTGGTGTTAGCGCGTCACGGTAAATCCGGGTGAGGTTCATGCTGCCGGGGGCATCATGAACCTCGCCCGGAGTCCGGCCCCGCGTGCCTCAGGCGGCGAGGCGGCCGCCGTCCCACGCGGTTTCGTAGAGGGCGATGATCTCCGTTTCCGACGGCACGCGCGGATTGTTGAGCGGCGTTCCGGAGGCGAGCGCCTGCCGGGCCATCTCGGGCAGCAGGCGGCGGTAGGCAGCCTCGTCGATGCCATAGGCCTTCGGGGTCGGCACCTTGAGGCGGGCGTTGAGCCCAACGAAGCCTTCCACCAGCGCCCGCCCGGCTTCCGCATCGGACGTTGTGCCATCGGCCCAGCCCAGCGCACGGGCCGCGGCGGCATAGCCGGGCAAGGCGGCATCCAGGGAGTATTCCGTCACCAGCGGCAGCAGCATGGCGTTGGAGAGGCCGTGCGGCACATGGAAGAAGGCGCCGATGGGCCGGGAGAGGCCATGCACCAGCGCGGTGGACGTGTTGGAGACGGCAAGGCCCGCATGGGTCGCCCCCAGCATCATGGCCTCGCGCGCGGCGCGGTTGCCGGGCTCTAGGCTGGCCGTCTCGAGATTGGCGCCGATGAGTTTCAGCGCGGAGAGCGCGAAGGCCTCCGCATGGGGATTGCGGTTCTTGTTGATCAGCGCTTCCAGCGCGTGGGTGAGCGCGTCGAGGCCGGTGTCCACGGTGACGCGGAACGGGCAGGAGAGCGTCAACTCATAATCGACGATGGCGGCGGCGGGCAGAGCGGCTGTGCCGAGGATCAGCATCTTCTCCTGCCCGGCGGTGTCGGTGATGACGCAGGCCCGCGTCACCTCGCTGCCGGTGCCGGCGGTAGTGGGGATGGCCACCATGGGCATGGTGGGCAGGTCGACGATGCGCGGCACCTTCAGCGCATGCACCTTCTCGCCGGTGCTGGCGATGATGGCGGCCGCCTTGGCGGTGTCGATGGCGCTGCCGCCGCCGAAGCCGATCACGCCATCGCGCCCGCCTTCACGGATGCGCGCCACGGCGCGGTCCACGCTCTCGTCGGTGGGGTCCTCCACCACGTCGGAGAACACCTCCAGATCGAGACCGGCCTCGCGCACGGCGGCAATGGCCCCGTCCGCGAGACCGAGGCGCAGGATGGTGGGGTCGATGACGAGGAAGGGGCGCGCCATGCCGAGGCGGCCGAGCAAAGCCGGCAACTGGGCGAGGCTGCCGCCGCCGATAAGAAGTTCGCGCGGGGTGAGGACGCGGTTCAGCATGGCCGATGTCTCCCGGTGAAAGGCGCGCTCAGCGCATGATGAAGGGATCGGGGATGGGGGCGTCTGACGTATTGATCCACACCGACTTGGTGCGGGTGTAGTCGCGGATGGAGTCCGCTCCCGCCTCGCGGCCGAGGCCGGAGAGGCCGTAGCCGCCGAAGGGGGCCATGGGCGAGACGGCGCGATAGGTGTTCACCCACACGATGCCCGCATGGATGCGCGCCACCATACGATGGCCCCGCGACAGGCTGCGGGTGAAGACGCCGCTGGCGAGGCCGAAGGCAGTGTCATTGGCCTTGGCGACCGCCTCATCCTCGGTGTCGAACGTGGTGGCGCTCAGCACCGGGCCGAAGAACTCCTCCCGGAAGCAGGGCAGATCGGCGCTCTGCGACAGCAGGATGGTGGGCTCCACATAGAAGCCGTGCGCCAACCCCTCCGGGCGTCCGCCGCCGGTGACGAGCTCCGCCCCGGCCTCGCGGCTGGCGCGGATGGTGGCTGCGATGTGGGCCACCTGCCTGGCGGTGGCCACGGGGCCCATCTCGGTCTCCATGGCCTGCGGGTCGCCGATGCGGATGCCCTTGGCCTTCTCCGAGAGGATGCCGAGGAAACGCTCCGCCACGCTGCGCTCCACCAGCAGGCGGGAGCCGGCGGTGCAGCTCTGGCCGCTGGCGGCGAAGATGCCGGCCACCACCGCATTGGCAGCGCTGTCGAGATCAGCGTCCGCGAACACCACCACTGGCGACTTGCCGCCCAGCTCCAGCGTGGTGAAGGCGAGGTTCTCCGCGCTGTTGCGCACGATGTGGCGGGCGGTGTGCGGGCCGCCGGTAAAGGCGATGCGGGAGACGAGGGGATGGGTGGTGAGCGTGCGCCCGCATTCCTCGCCGAAGCCGGTGATGACGTTCACCACGCCCGGCGGGAAGCCGGCCTCCTCCACCAGACGGGCGAAGGCGAGCAGCGGCGCGGGGCCTTCCTCGGAGGCTTTCAGCACCACCGCGCAGCCGGCGGCGAGCGCCGGGCCGAGCTTCACGGCGGAGAGGAAGAGCTGCGAGTTCCACGGCACGATGGCCGCCACCACGCCGATGGGCTCGTGGCGCAGGGTGACGTCGAGGTCCGGCTTGTCGATGGGCAGGACAGCGCCCTGCAGCTTGTCGGCGAGGCCACCGAAATAGCGGTAGTAGCTGCCCACATAGCCGATCTGCGCCCGCGTCTCGCGGATGATCTTGCCGGTGTCGCGGGTCTCAAGCTCCGCGATCTCCGCCGCATGGGCGGTGACGAGATCGCCCAGTCTGTAGAGCAGCCGCCCGCGCTCGGTGGCGGTCATGCGCGACCACGGACCCTCATACATGGCGCGGTGGGCGGCGCGCACGGCGCGGTCCACATCATCCGCGCTCGCCTGCGGCATGCGGGCCCACACCTCTTCGGTGGAGGGATCGATGCTGTCGAAGGCCTGCGCGGCGGGGCTGAAGGCGCCGTCGATGTACTGATCGAAGGTCCGGATTTCCGTCATGGCTTGATCGGCTCCAGTTTTTGCACCCCCGCATCCGCCTCGTTCAGGAAGGCGATGAGGCTGGCGTTGACCGCGTCGGGATGGGTGAGGGCCATCATGTGCCGCGCATCGGCCAGCACCTCGGCGCGGCCCTGCGGGGCACGCTCGGCCATCTGCCGCGACATGGCGGGGGAGGAATTGGGGTCGAATTCGGCAGTGTAGAACAGCGCCGGCATGGCGAGCGTGTGCAGCGTGTCCGCGAAGGCCTCGTCCGAGGTGGCGAACAGCCAGTAGGTGCGGCGATAGCCTTCCGCATCCACGGTGCGCAGGGCGCGGCTGGCGATGGCGGCCACATCCACCAGATGGGCCGGCACCGGATCGCCGAACCAGCGCTCCATGGTGGGGGCGATGGAGGCGGAAAAGCCCTTCTCCTCCAGCTCCGCCGCCCGCTCCCGCACCGCTATCTTGACCGCCTCGGGCCGGCAATAGACGGCGTTCATGGCGACGAGCCGGCTCACGCGGGCGGGATGGGACAGAGCGGTGTGGGTGGCCACCAGCGCGCCCATGGAATGGCCCACGAGCGCCGCCTGCGGCAGGCCGAGGGCATCGAGCAGGCCGATGACCGCGTCGGCATAATCATCCAGCGTGGCATCGGCCGGCGGCAGCAGGGAGCCGCCATGGCCGGGCATGTCCATGGCGATCACGTCATGATGGGCCGCCAGCGCGGCGATCTGGGGCGCCCAGATCTCCGCATTCATGCCGACGCCGTGGATCAGCACCACGGGGCTGCCGCTGCCGGTGCGCAGATAGCCGATCTCGCCACGCAGCGCGCCACCCCGCAGGGCGACGGGGGCGCGCGCGCGGCCGGGGAAGGAGGGCTCAGCCATGGAGGTCCTTCAGGGATTCGAGATCCTTGTAGCGGTCGCCGATGCGGTGGTGCGGACGTCCGCCGATGGAGGCGCCGAGCGCGACCACCAGTTCGTCGGGAGCGGGCGCATCGGGAATGGCGAAGTGCACGGTGAGGTAATGGGAGCGCCGGCCCTCGTCATGCTTGTCCATGAGCGGGATCATGATGGGTGTGTTCGGCCCGCCGCGCACATTGGTGAAGGCGAGATAGGTCTTGGCGCCCACCGCGCGGCGGAAATGGTTGCCGAAATGCAGGGTGTGGATGAGGGCGGAGGCGTGCTCGATCTCGCCGGCGGTGCCGCAGATGGCGGCCTTGCCATAGCCTTCCACCGCATCCCCGCCGCCGGTGCGGCGCAGGATCTCTTCGGTCAGCAGCGCGCCCAGCTCCGGCGCGATGGCCATGATCTCGGGCTTCAGGTCCTCCACGAAGCCGCGCCCGGCCCAGGGATTGGTGAGCACGGCGGCGGCGCCGAACAGATAGAGCGGGGAGGGCGCGGCCTTGCCGCCCTCGATGAGGGTCTTTTCCTCATATCCCACCAGTTTGCGGAGTTGCAGCATGGGTCGTCTCTCTAGGTTCTGTATTATGGTATGCCAAGCGAAGGCGGGCAGTTCGGCGTTGGGCCGGTCCGTCCCGCGTGGCGGGTGCTGATCAGTTGGTCAGTGCGACAGGATCTTGGACAGGAAGAGCTTGGCCCGGTCGCTCTGCGGATCCTCGAAGAAGCGCTGCTTCTGCGTGTCCTCGACGATCTCGCCGCGATCCATGAACACCACGCGGTCGGCCACCTTGCGGGCAAAGCCCATCTCGTGGGTGACGACCATCATGGTCATGCCTTCCTGTGCCAGCGAGACCATCACGTCGAGCACCTCGGTGATCATCTCGGGATCGAGCGCCGAGGTGGGCTCGTCGAACAGCATGGCGATGGGGTCCATGGCGAGCGCCCGGGCGATGGCGATGCGCTGCTGCTGGCCGCCGGAGAGCTGGCCGGGATATTTGTGGGAATGGGCGGTCATGCCGACGCGCTCCAGCAGCGCCTGCGCCTTGGCGCGGGCCTCGGAAGCCCCACGCTTGAGCACCTTCTCCTGTCCGATGCACAGGTTTTCCAGCACGTTCATGTGCGGGAACAGCTCGAAATGCTGGAACACCATGCCCACCTTGGCCCGCAGTGACGGAAGCTTGGTGGACGGGTCGGTGACGGCAGCGCCGTCCACCTTGATGGTGCCGTCATTCACCGGCTCGAGCCCGTTGACGCACTTGATGAGCGTGGACTTGCCGGAGCCGGACGGGCCGCAGACCACCACCACCTCGCCACGACGGACGGAGAGGCTGCAGTTCTTCAGCACCTGAAAGCCGGCGCCGTACCATTTGTTGACGGCGGCAATCTCGATCATGGGAGCAGTCGTATTCATCGGGGCCTCCTCACCGCTGCTCGCCAAGGGAGGCGGGTTCGCTGGCCTGGGCCTCGAAGGCGCGGCCGAACCGGCGTTCGATGCGCCGCTGCACCAGCTCCCAGACGGTGGTCATGACGAGATAATAGAGGGCGGCGACCACGAACAGCTCCAGCACCAGGAACTTCTCCTGGATCAACACCTGCGTGCGGCGGAGCAGTTCCTCCATGGAGATGATGGAGGCGATGGAGGTGGTCTTCAGCACGCCGTTCACCGAATTGCCCAGCGGCGGGATGATGATGCGGAAGGCCTGCGGGGCCACCACATAGCGCATCACCTGAAACTCGGTCATGCCGATGGCGCGGGCGGCATTCACCTGTCCGCGCGGCACGGCGGCGATGCCGGCGCGCACGATCTCGGACAGATAGGCCGCCTCGTTGAGGGTGAGGCCGATGAGCGTGGACTCAAGGACGGACAGCTTGATGCCCATCTGGGGCAGGCCGGTATAGATGATGATGAGCTGCACCAGCAGCGGCGTGCCGCGGAAGATCCAGGTGTAGAAATAGGCCGGCCCGGACAGGAACTTGTATTTCGACATGCGCATGACGGCGATGACGAAGCCGAGCATGAGGCCGAAGATCATCGAGAAGATGGTCAGGCCGAGCGTGATGAGCGCGCCTTCAAGGAGATAGGCGTTGGTGAGATATTCGAAGAATCCGTCCCAGTGCCAGCCTTTCACGGCGACCTCTTATCATCTGGTGTTGGCGCGCGCGTCAGGTCGCACGCGAGGGGCCGGCGGGGTGCGGGCCCCGCCGGATCGCGAATGAGCTTGCTGGAAGCCCGCGATGAGGATCCGGGACGTGGTGTCCCGGAAGCAGTTCAGGATTTGGGGCCGAGCACCTGCACGCCGCCCTCGGCGCGGCCGACGCCATACTGGTCGAGCAACTTGGCCAGCGAGCCGTCGGTTTCCATCTCGCGCAGCACGCCGGCCACCGCATCCGCCACCGCCTTGTCGCCGAAGGCCAGCGAGCCGGGGGTGGGATACATGCCGGAGAGAGCGTGGGTGAATTCGCCGCGCTCCTGATAGAGCTTGGCGACCGGGTCGATGGAGACGGCGGCGTCCACCTGTCCGGCGCGCAGTGCCTGATAGACGGTGGCGTAGCCGTCGAACAGCGCGATATCCATGGGGGCCAGCCCGCGCGTCTGAAACTCCTTGTTCAGGTCCTTCATCTTGCGCTCGGCATAGCCGCCGATGTCGGTGCTGATCTTCTTGCCGGAGAGGTCGTCCACCTTGGTGATGGGCGGGCCGGACTTCACGGCGGTGGAGATGCTGATCGCCAGATTTTCATAAGGGATCATGTAGAGCAGCTTCAGCCGCTCCGGGGTCACGAACAGGCCGGCGTTGATCATGTCCCAGCGCCGGCCCTGCAGGCCGGGGATCATGGCCGCATATTCGGTGCTCACATATTCCGGCTTCAGGCACAGGCGCTTGGCGATCTCATAGCCGAGGTCGATGCGCAGGCCCTTCAGCACGCCCTTCTGATCCGCATAGGCCATGGGCGGCAGGGTGGGGCTGGTGGCCATGATGAAGGTGCCGGGCTTGGACAGCAGGCTGTCGGCGATCTTCGGCTTGCACTCCTGCGCGCTGGCGGCAGAGGCCAGCGAGAGTGCCATCAAGGCACCGGCGGCACATGCCGCAAGCCGCGAGAGGGATGGCGTAACAGCCGTCCGGTTCCTACGCACAAACGCTTCTCGGTGGAGGTTCATGATCGTCGCCCGCTGGATTATTATGGCGTGCCGTAATATGGCATGCCAAAATGAGGGCCGCAACGAGGGATTTGCGTTTTCGTGGGTTCCTCACCCGCCGGAGCCTTGGTTGCGGCGGCGTAGATGTTGAGTTTTTGGCGCAGCTGCGTCAGGTGTCGGGTGAACGGGACGACATGACGATGACCACACTTCGAGAGCCTATGGAGCCCCTGCGGGTGGACCGGCCGGCGAAGACCCTGCGTGAGCTGGCGCTGGAGAAAATGCGCGAGGCGATTTTCTCGCAGCGCTTCAAGCCCGGCGCGCGGCTGGTGGAGCGCGACCTGTGCGAACAGCTCGGCGTGAGCCGTACCATCGTGCGCGAGGTGCTCCGGCATCTTGAGACCGAGGGACTGGTGGCGACCATGCAGGCGCGCGGCCCCATCGTCGCCCGCACCACGGCGGATCAGGCACGGCAGATCTACGAGATCCGGGGCGTGCTGGAGGGCAGCGCCGCCCGCGCCTGCGCCGAGCAGCAGGACCCTGCCGCCATCGCCGCGCTGGAGGCCTGCTTTGCCCGCATTAAAACGGCTTATGCGGGTGCGGACATGCCGGCGGTGCTGGAAGCCACCACGGAATTCTACCGCACCCTGTTCGCCGCTGCGGGCAAGGATATCGCCTGGGGCATCGTGAACTCGCTCACCGTGCGCATCAACCACCTGCGCTCCATGACCATCCAGACCTCAGGGCGCAGCGTGGATGGACCGGCACAGATGCAGCGTATCGTCGAAGCCATCAAGGCGGGGAAGGGCGATGAGGCCAATGCAGCCGCCCTGCAGCACGTGAAGAGCGCCTCAGCCATCGCCCAGCGCCTGCTGCAGGAGCAGGAAGAGGCCAGCCTCTGATAAGATCCGCCGGCAGGCCATTTCTCTCCGCGCACCGCGTCGTCCGTGTCCCTCAGGGCTGCGGTGGGCCAGCCGGAAGAGATGCTGCCGAGCCCGCGCGCTGCGGTTGCTGGCCATGTGCATGGCCTTGAGTGACTGCCGAACTGCCGATCCGGGCCGTCAGAAGTGCCATGCCACGCTTACGGTCGGACCATGCATGACGGCGTTGTAGCGGAAGGCTCCAGTCCGGTTTCCGGCCCCCTCGTAGTCCTCGTAAAGATAGCGATAGCCGATGGCGCTGGAGATGGACTTGGTCCACATGTAGCCGAGGCCCACATAGCCGTTGCTCGACAGCTTTGAGCCGACGTCGAAGCCGCCGATGTCGGCGGTCGCATTGACGAACCATTTTTCGTTGATGGTCCAATGGGCGACGAAGCCGATGGTGGGGTCAACCCATGATTTGCTCTGGCTGTCGGATGTGATCGTCGGCAGGGCGAACGGCGTCAGGCTCACGTCGGCGGACAGCCGCATGTAGCGGACCCCGCCTGTCAGTGCGAAGTCCATGTCGCTCCGGCCGGTAGGCAGCAGATAGCCCACGGCGCCTGTCACGATGGTCTGCGAGAGGTCGACGTCGGCGCTCGATCCGCCGTATGTGCCGACCTGTCTGCCTGCCGACAGGCGCGCGGCGACCACATCGAGCAGGAGCAGAAACTGGCCGTTCCGGGCCATGAACGTGCCCATGAAGGCACCGTCCAGATCCCCGAGCACATCGACGATCGAGTCATGCACGGGAACGGTGGGAAGATTGCGCACCCCAACGTCGCCGTCGATCGCGGTGAGCCATCCATAGAGGGTCGCCTGGAAGCGCCAGTCGGAGGGGACAGGCGTGGGTGGTGCGACCGCCGACGGTCCCTGGCTCGCCACGGGATCGGCCGCATGCACGGTGCCGCCCAGCATCGCCAGAACGAGTATCGTCGGGGTCGCGCGCCGCCCCCGGCGCGCTGCTCCCTTCAAGATCGCACATAGGCTCGTGCGCATTTGCCGTCTCCCTCCCTCTCACCTCCTCACCTGCCGCGATACATCCGCACCGCCGCTGCCAAAGGTGAGTGCCCACTCAACGGATGGGTCAGTCGACCTTCGTGATGGCAGGGATGATCCAAGAGCCGTCGAGGATCGAGGGGGTGTTCTCATCCGGCCAGTAGAGACGCATCATGAGGTCGAACCGCTCCTTGGGTGCGGGCAGCCAGTTGGCCTCCTTGCCCGGGCCGGGACTTTCGTTCTGGACGTAAATGATCAGTGACCCATCAGGCTCACGAACCGGGTTCGTGCGCAGGCTCATCGAGTAACGGTTGATGGGGTTGGCGACGAAGAACATGTCCTTGTCGTACATGGTCAGCGACCAGAAGCCCTTCACCGGGGGCAACTGGTTCGGTGCGAAACGCAGCTGGTACGTGTTTAAGCGCGCGAAGGAAACCGGCACGTTCGACCTCGCAAGGCGGTCGTGTCGTCCTCCGCGGTGAGCATCCCGCGCACAGAAACCATCGATCCTTCGATCATGATGCAGGGGAAATCCACCCCCTCAAAAGGCGTATCGCCTCTCCATCTTGCGGCACCGTCAAAATACGTAAGTCTTCATGATGATTCCGATCGTATAATTCTGTTTTCTCATCCCGAATTCGGTGTAAATATGGATCGAATTCGCTGATGCGTGCGGCAACTTCCCATCAAATGCTTGCAATGCGGAGCTGGGATTATGAGCACACCAATGAAGCGGACGGCATGCCTGTGGGCTGGGGTGGCTGCGCTGATCTCCATGTCCGTATCGGCACCGCCAGCCCTCGGGCAGCAACAACCTCCCGGCCGGCCCAATATCCTGTTCATCATGGGCGATGACATCGGCTGGATGCAGCCGGGTATCTATCATCGCGGCCTCATGGTGGGCGAGACTCCGAACATCGATCGCATCGGGCGGGAGGGAGCGGTTTTCACCGACTACTACGCCGAGCAAAGCTGCACCGCCGGCCGCAACGCCTTCTTCACGGGCATGCATCCCCTCAGAACAGGCATGATCCCGCCCCAGCTGCCCGGCAGCCCCTCCTATCTGAGGCCCGGCACGCCCGCACTTGCCCGGTTCCTCCTGGATCTCGGCTACACCACCGGCGAGTTCGGGAAGAACCATCTGGGGGACCATACGGACTCGCTGCCGACGGCACATGGCTTTCAGGAATTCTGGGGCTATCTGTACCATCTCGACGCGATGCAGGGGGTCAGCTTTCCCGACATCAACAAGTCACCGAGAGAGCAGACGGTCGCTCCGCCCTGCCGCAATACCCCGGTGCCCGGGCTTGCCGAGCCGGCTGGCGCCGTGGACCCGAAGACGACCATCTGCCTGACGCCGCCACGGCCGGTGCTCTCCTGCACGTCAGCGGATGGAACCGCTGCTGAGCAGGTATGCAAGGACGAAGGCCCCCTGACGCTGGAGCGCTCCAAGACGGTCGATGAGGAAATCTCGGCCAAGGTCACGGATTTCCTCGAACGCAATGATCCGCGCAAGACGAGCAAGCCTTTTTTCGTCTGGTACAATCCGGCGCGGATGCACATCACCACCGTTCTCTCCGACAAATATATGGGCATGGTGGGGGAGCCCGGCGGCAAGGATTGGGGCGTGAATGAAGCTGGCATGAAGCAGATGGACGACAACATCGGCGTCGTCTTGCAGAAGCTTCAGGATATGGGCCAACTGGACAATACGCTCATCGTCTTCACGACCGACAATGGCGCCGAGACCATCACCTTCCCCGATGGCGGCACCACGCCCTTCAAGGGGGGCAAGCTGTCGACCTGGGAAGGAGGCATGCGCGCGCCGCTTCTGGTGCGCTGGCCGGGGCACATTGCGCCCGGAACACTGAAGACGGAGATGTTCGCCTCGCTCGACTGGCTGCCGACGCTCGTCGATATTGCCGGCGGTGCAAAGGGCAACGACCTCAAGGCGCGGATTGAGAAGGGCAACTATCCGAACATCGTCAAGACCACGCTCGATGGCATCAACCAGCGCGCCTATCTCGAAGGGTCCTCGGAAAAATCCGGACGCGACACCTTCTTCTACTATTCCGGCAAGGACCCCTCGGCCGTTCGCTACAAGAACTGGAAAATGTACTTCGCGATGGTATCGGATGCGCCGGCCGGCTTCATCAGCGGTGTGGTGCCCTATCACTGGACGCAGGTGGTCAACATCAAGCGCGACCCGTTCGAGACTTCTGTCGGTGAACAGCTCAAGACGCTGACCGGCCTGGGCGGAGCGCTGGCCGGGCCCGTGACGGCCTATGTCTACGACTGGAACCTCCTGCCCATCGGCCAGGCCCTTTGGCTGAGGGAACTATCGACTTATATTGACTACCCGCCTCTCCAGGATCCCGCGAGCTACAATCTGGAGCAGGTGGTACAGCAGGTCCGGCAGATGAAAAGCGGCCGCGACTGACGCTGAACGGATGCGTGGCGCGATGTTCGATCGGGCCATCGCGGGATATGTGGGAGGCATCGGCGATGCGGATGACTTCGGCTGGCGCGAGGGGGCGCCGAACGCTGGCGATCCTGGCCTCCATCGTGGTTCTGGGGCTGGCCCTGACCACCGGCGGGGCGATCGGGCAGGCACCACCCCAGCCGGTAGCAGACGCGCTTCCCTCATGGAACGAGGGCTCGGCAAAGCGCGCGATCATCGACTTCATTCGCACGACGACCGACCCGGCCAGTCCCGGCTTCGTGCCGCCTCAGGATCGTGTCGCCACCTTTGATCAGGACGGCACGCTATGGACGGAACATCCCCTTTACACTCAGGTGCTTTATGCCTTCGCGCGCCTGCATCTACTGACCGAAGCGAAACCGGAACTCAGGCAGCGTGAACCCTTCAGGACGGTGCTCTCCGGCGATCGCGATGCCATCGCGAAACTCTCCCTTCACGACCTGGAGAAGGTTCTGGCGGTGACGCTCACCGGCATGTCGACGGAGACATTCCGGACCGAGGTGGCAGAATGGCTCGCGCATGCCCGCGATCCAAGGTGGAAGCGGCCCTATACCGAGCTGACATATGTGCCCATGCAGGAAGTGCTTGCCTATTTCCGGGCAAATGGCTTCCGCACCTATATCGTCACCGGCGGTGGCCAGGATTTCGTGCGGGTCTATGCCCAGGCCGTGTACGGCATCCCGCCGGAGCAAGTGGTCGGCACGGCGGGCGCCACCTCCTACACCTATGATGCGAACGGCAAGCCAGTCCTGATCAAGGAGCCGAAGCTGCTGCTCAACGACGATCAGGCCGGCAAGCCCGAGGGAATCCATTTCATGATCGGGCGCCGCCCGCAGGCATCCTTCGGCAACTCGACCGGCGACCGGCAGATGCTGGAATATGCCAGGGCCGGAGATGGGCCGCGCCTTGCAGTCCTTGTGCTGCATGATGATGCGTCGCGGGAGTATGCCTACGGCCCGGCGGAAGGGTTGCCTGACACGCATGTCGGCACGTTCACCGCCCAACTCCATGACGAAGCGATCAGGCAAGGCTGGACGGTGATCAGCATGAAGACGGATTGGAAGCGCATTTTCGCCTTCGATCCCTGAACCCGAGCGAGCGGCGAGGGCTGCCATGGGCAGGCTGACACGACAGCGACAGACGGCAGTTGGCGCCCCCGCCGAGATGCCGATGGTCTGGATCCGCGGCGGGACCTTCCTGATGGGATCCGATCACCATTACCCGGAGGAAAAACCCGTCCACCGCGTCATGGTCAGCGATTTCGCAATGGACGAGACGCCAGTCACGAACGCCCAGTTCCGGGCGTTCGTCGAGGGGACGGGGCACGTCACGTTTGCGGAGATCGTGCCTGATGCGAAGGACTATCCCGGCGCCCGACCCGAGATGCTCAAAGCGGGCTCGCTGGTCTTCGCTCCGCCGCCGCATCCCGTGAACCTGCGGGACTACAGCCAGTGGTGGGAATTCCGCTTCCGGGCCAACTGGCGCCGGCCCTATGGTCCCGGCAGTTCTATCAGGGGGCTCGACGACCATCCGGTGGTCCATGTCGCCTATAGCGATGCGACCGCCTATGCCGCATGGGCGGGCAAGGATCTGCCCACCGAGGCGGAATGGGAATATGCCGCGCGTGGCGGCCATGGGCAGACGGAGTTCGCATGGGGCGATGAACTGACGCCTGACGGTTGCCACATGGCCAATATCTGGCAAGGCGAATTTCCGCTCCAGAACCTTGGCACCGATGGGTTCGAGCGTACCTCGCCGGTGCGCACCTATCCGGCCAACCCGTTCGGCCTCTACGACATGATCGGCAATGTCTGGGAATGGACCTCGGACTGGTGGTCCTGCCGGCACCCGCAGGATGCAGCGAAGGCATGCTGCGTGCCACAAAATCCGCGCGGCGGCGCGTTGGAGGGCAGCTACGATTCCCGCCAGCTAAACGTGCGCATTCCGCAAAAGGTGCTCAAAGGCGGATCGCATCTGTGCGCACCGAATTACTGCCGCCGCTATCGCCCCGCCGCGCGACATGCCGAAGCGGTGGACACATCGACCAGCCATGTGGGGTTTCGGTGCGTGCGCAGGGGCGCCTGACGCGGGCGGGCATGCGGAGGGTGGTGAGGCTGGTCTCTAGCCGCCAGAAATGGTGGTGGCGAACCGAGTGGCAAACCACCCTAGCCAACCAGCAGCTAAGCCATTGATCTCAATGAAGAGTGGCGCTCCCAAGGGGACTCGAACCCCTGTTTTCGCCGTGAGAGGGCGACGTCCTAGACCGCTAGACGATGGGAGCCTGCGCGGAAGGCGCTCTACATATCCGCAACAGGGCAGGGCGGCAAGCCCCTCATGCGCTCCATCCACATTCGCTCCAAATCCCTGTGGAAAAAACGCAAACGCCCCGCAGCTATTCCACGCTCCAAGGGCTCAGTCCCGGCCGCATGAGGGCAGGCCGGGGCCGGGCTCTCAGGCCGGGCGGGGGCGCTGGCCGAACAGGGCGCTGCCGACGCGCACATGGGTCGCGCCCTGATGGATGGCCACCGGGAAATCCGCGCTCATGCCCATGGAGAGGCCGGAAAGCCCGTTGCGGGCGGCGATCTCCGCCAGAAGCGCGAAATGCGGCGCCGGTACATCTTCCGCCGGCGGAATGCACATGAGGCCGCGCACGTCGAGGCCGGCCTTGTCGCGGCATTCGGCGATGAAGGCGTCGGCGTCCTGCGGCAGCACGCCGGCCTTCTGCGGCTCGGCACCCGTGTTCACCTGCACGAACACCGGCAGACGGCGGCCCTGCCGTGCCATCTCCTCGGCCAGCGCATAGGCGATCTTCGGCCGGTCCACGGTGTGGATGGCATCGAACAGCGCCACCGCCTCGGCCGCCTTGTTGGATTGCAGCGGGCCGATGAGATGAACCTCCAGCCCCGGCTGCCGCGCCCGCAGGGCCGGCCACTTGTCGCGGGTTTCCTGCACGCGGTTCTCGCCGAATACGCGCTGCCCGGCGTCAATGATTGGCCAGATTTCGTCCGCGCCGAAGGTCTTTGATACAGCAATCAGGCTGACGGCATCGGTCGGGCGACCGCCGTCGCGGCAGGCCAGATCCATGGCGGCGCGAATATCCGCCAGCCTTTCGGCCGCCGACATCATAAGCGGACGGGCATCAGGCACGGGACAGCTCCGCCAGTATCATGGTCATCTCCGCTTTGTTCGGTAGGTGCTCCCTTTTGCACCAGGATTTGGCTAGAAGGGAAGCGACTTCACCGTTTCAACAAGGGTTGAGAAAGGGTTGTCCGGGGTATGGTGGGCCAGACGCAAGCTGAGGCATCGGGGCATCCGGAGGCGGTGACGCCTGCCGCGCGCCGTCGCGGCAGTAGCATCCGCCTGCGCCTCATGCTGCTCATCCTGCTGGTGACCATTCCGGTTTCGGCCGAACGCCTCCTCAGCCTGTTCAACCAGCGCTCCGACCAGATCGCCGATACCGAGCTGACGCTGCGCAATATCGCCGTGCGCGCGGCCCTCGCCCAGCAGGAGGCGTTCGCCTCGGCCACCGCCATGCTGGAGGTGCTGAGCCGGCAGGCCGGGCTGCTGCTGCGCGAGCCCCAGGTCTGCCAGCGCCTTGCCGAACGCCTCAATGGCGAGGTGGTGGGCATTCAGGGGGTCTATTTCGCCAGTCCCGAGGGGCGGGTGCTCTGCGCCTCCTCGCGCTCCGCCGTGGGGGCGGATATTTCCGACAAGGCCTATCTCGCCCGGGCGCTGACCAGCAACCAGCCGGTCCTGAGCGATCTGGCGCGCGGGTCGTCCACTCTGTCCCCGCTCGTGCTGTCCAAGACCGACCGGGACGAGAACGGCCAGCCGCTGGCAGTGGTCATCGTCGGCCTCGACCTGCAATGGCTCTCGCGAATCGCCGCCGAGGCGGGCGCTGCGGCGGGCGTGGTGGTGGATGTGATCGACGCGCAGGGCACGGTTCTGGTGCGCTATCCGCAGACCCCGGACATCGTCGGCCGCAACTTCGCGGGCACGCCCATGGTGCGTGCCACCGCCGCCCGCGACGAGGGCAATGCCCGGGTCACTGGGCTCGATGGCGTGAAGCGCTTCATCGCCTTCGCGCGTTTCGCCGGCACCGATGCCCGCCTCGTGGTGGGCATGGACGATGCCAGCATCCTTGCCCCCATCGATCAGGAGATCATGTCCTCCATCGTGATGCATCTCACCGTGGTGCTGGGGGTGCTGATCGTCACCTGGTTCGCGGCGGATCGGCTGGTGGTGCAGCCGATCCAGCGGCTGGCGGCCCATGTGGCGGCGCTGGGGGAGGGCGATGCCGGCGCGGATGCGCTGCAGCCGGATGCGCTCGGCACCGTGGGGGTGCAGGAGTTCGAGCCGCTGGTGCGGGCCTTCTCAGATCTCGGCGACCGCCTGTCCGAGCGCACCGCCGCCCTGCAATCGCTGAACGGGCGCCTTGCCGCGCTGGCCCGCACCGATGGGCTGACCGGCCTTGCCAACCGGCGCACCTTCGACGTGCAACTGTCCGAGGACTGGGTGGGGAGCCGTGAGGCGGAACGGCCGCTGGCGGTCATCCTCATCGATGTGGACGGTTTCAAGCTCTATAACGACGCGCTCGGCCATCTGGCGGGCGACGAGGCGCTGCGCGCGGTAGCCCGCATGCTGCTGGCGGCGGTGGCTGGCACGCCCTATCTCGCCGCGCGCTATGGCGGCGAGGAGTTCGTGGTGCTGCTGCCCGACAGCAATCTGGACACCGCCCGCGACGTGGGCGAGGACATCCGCCGCCTTGTGCTGTCGCTGGGCATCCAGCATCCCGGCATGGCGTCGAAGCGGCTCACGGTCAGTGTGGGTGTCGCAGCGGCGGTGCCCAGCGAGACGGACTCGCCGGACGGGCTGCTGGCAGCGGCCGACGTGGCGCTCTACGAGGCCAAGGGGCTGGGACGCAACCGCGTGGTTGCCTATGGGGGCAAGCCCATCGGTTGAGTGCCGATGGGCCGAACGCTCCCCGCGTGCGCGTCAGGGCGCCCGGTAGAACAGCATGCCGCCATGGTGCAGCACGCCCTCGATGAAATCGCCATCGGCGGTAAAGCCGGTGTCGTCCCAATACTCGATATGGGTGCCCGTCACTTCGTAGCGCCCCTGATAGGCGCTGGCGCGGTTGCCCCGCGCCTCGTCATAACGCCCGTTGGGCAGCAGCTCGTGGCGGATGTGGCCGTCGCCCGTCACCCACATGCCGAGATAGGGATGGGTCTGGGGTGCCGTGGCTGTGGCGGGTTTTGTCATGGGCGTCTCCGCATGAAGGACGTGGGGGGAGAGGGCGGCCGCGAGCGCAGCGGCGATGAGGGATCTGCGCATGGGCGGTCTCCTCATGGCGTCTTCGGCGCGGCGGCGCGGCGCTCGGCGAAGAGTTCGGAGAGGACCGCAGACGCGGCCAGCGCGCGCGGAAAGCCGGCAGGCACCGTCACCATGTAGATGACCTCCTTCAGTTCCTCCTCGCTCACACCGATGTTGAGGGCATAAGCGGCGTGGATCTTCATCACCCCCGTCTCGCCCAGCGCAGCCATGGCGGCGACGGCGGCGATCTGCCGGGTACGGGTGTCGAGGCCGGGGCGGCTCCACACATCGCCCAGCGCATAAGCTTCGGTGGCCTCAGCGAGGAATGGGAATTCCTTGCGCAGCCGCTCCAGATTGGGCTGCGGCTGGCCGTTGTTCAGGGTGCGGATCACGGCATCGCCGCGCCGCGCGCGCTCCTCCGTAGTGTCGGCCAGCGCCCCTAAGGGAGCGCCCACGAGCATGAGGGCGGCACTGATGGCCAAGGCGGGACGGGTCAGGGTGTCGTACGACATGTGGCCTCCTCTCAATTGGCGGTGGGGCGGACGACGATCTCGTTCACGTCCACGTCCGCCGGCTGCTCGATGGCGAAGCGCACGGCGCGGCCGATGGCGTCCGGCTTCAGGCCGATGGCGCGGTAGGTCTTCATCAGCTCCGCTGCGGCGGGGTCGGTGATGCTGTCGGCCAGCTCGCTCTCCACCACGCCGGGATGGATGCAGGTGACGCGGATGTCCTTGTTCTCCTGCCGCAGGCCGTCGGAAATGGCGCGCACGGCGAACTTGGTGGCGCAATAGACCGCCGCCGTGGGCGAGACCGCCAGCGCGCCGATGGAGGCGATGTTGATGATCTGGCCGGACTTGCGGGCCAGCATCTCCGGCAGCACGGCGGCGATGCCGTTCAGCACGCCCTTGATGTTCACGTCCACCATGCGGTTCCACTCGTCCAGCTTCAGCGAGGACATGAGGGAGAGCGGCATCACGCCGGCATTGTTGACGATCACGTCCACCCGCCCGAAGGCGGCGCGGGCAGCCTCCGTGAAGGCGGCCACATCCGCCGCGTCGGTGACGTCGAGCCGGCGGGTGCGGACCTGCCCACCCTCCGCGTTGAGTTCGGAGGCGAGGGCGTCGAGCCGGTCGGTGCGGCGGGCGCCGAGCATGAGCCTGGCACCGGCCGCAGCCAGTTCGCGGGCGATGCCGGCGCCAATGCCGCTGGAGGCGCCGGTGATGAGAACGACTTTGTCCATGCAGGTCTCCCGTTGCTGTTGCAGGAGAGATAGCGCCGGGGCATTGTCGCCATAAGCCGTCGATGGCTTGATGGACTGGTAAGGAAATCTAACCAGTGGTGCCGGATCTCAATGCCCTGTCCGCCTTCGTCCTCGTGGCGCAGGAGAAGAGTTTTCGTGCGGCGGCGGACCGGCTGGGCGTGACCCGCTCGGCAGTGAGCCAGACTATCCGCAAGCTGGAGGAGGCGCTCAGCCTGCGCCTCGTGGAGCGCACCACCCGCAGCGTGCGCCTGACCGAGGCGGGCGAGCGCCTCTATGCCGACGTGGTGCCGGCCATCGCCGACGTGGGCGCGGCGCTGACGGCGACCGAGGCCCTGCGCGGTCGTCCCGGCGGGCAGTTGCGCCTCGCCGTCTCATCCATTGCCGAGAGTTTTCTGTCGGGGCCGGTGCTGGCGGCCTTCGCTGAGGCCTTCCCCGACATCCAGCTCGACATCACGGTGACGGACGAGGAGTTCGACATCGTGGCCGAGGGCTATGATGCGGGCGTGCGGCTTGGCGAGGTGATCGCGCAGGACATGGTAGCCGTGCCGGTGTTTGGCCCGGAGCGGCAGCTTGCGGTGTGTGCGCCGTCCTATCTCGCGCGGGCGGGCGCGCCGGCCCATCCGCGAGAGCTTTCCGCCCATCGCTGCATCGGCTGGCGGCCGGCGCCTTATACCGCGCCCTATCGCTGGGAGTTCGGGGAGGGCGGCCTGGAGTTCAGCGTGGATGTGGAGCCGGAGATCACCACCAACGACATGCAATTGATGATCCGCCTCGCGGTGGCGGGGGCCGGCATCTCCTTCGGCATGGAGGAGACGTTCCGTCCGGCGCTCAGGCGGGGCGAGCTGGTGGCACTGCTGGAAGACTATTGCCCGTACTTCCCCGGCTTCTTCCTTTATTACCCGAGCCGCCGCCTGATGGCGCCCAAGCTGCGCGCGCTGGTGGATCATCTGGCGGTCCAGCGGCGGCGAGGCACAGCGGCTTAACTCACAGCCGCCGCACCGTCCTCAGCGCCCCGGCCGCCGCCGCGATGCGCTCCAGCGCAGGCCCAAGGGGCTCGCGGGCGACCATCATGTGGTGGGCGTTGGCGTGGAGCAGGGTGGCCTCATCCTCCACGATCCCCACATGGCCGGCCCAGAACAGCAGGTCGCCGCGCCGGAACGGGCCGGCGTTGTCCACGCTCTCGCCCAGCGCCGCCTCCTGCATATCGCTGTCGCGGGGAGCCTGGACGCCGGCAACGCCGAGGCTCGCCTGCACGAGGCCCGAGCAGTCGATGCCGAGGCTGGAGCAGCCGCCCCACAGATAGGGCGTGCCGAGAAAGCCCGCCGCCACGTCCACATAGTCGGGGGCCGTCTCGTCCAGCGCCATCACATGGGCGGCGGGTACGGCGCCGCGATCGGTGACGGCGAACTTGCCCCGGATATCGCGCACATGGAGCAGCGCGCCGGTGACGAGGGTGGCCACCGGCGGCAGCTTGATGTCGAGGCCGGGGAACAGGAAGGTGCGCAGCGCGCGCACCTTGTGGGTCGGCGCGGGGCCGAGCGGGCCGATGGCGATGGTGGGCATGTAGCCCACATAGCCGTCGCGCCCGAGCTGCACCCAGGACCAGCCCTCGATGTCGTCCTCGAAGGCTGTGACCGTCTCGCCATAGAGCGCCTCGGTGTCCAGCATGCCGTCCGGCCGGGGCAGGCGGCGCAGCGGGGCCACGTCCGCGAACACGCGGCGCACCTCGCCCTCCACAAAACGGGGGGCGTCCACTACGCCCTGAAGCGTGGCGGCGGCGAGGTCCGGCCGGGCCGGGGTGAGGCGGCGGTCGCGGGGGGCGCTCATGGTCTCAGCCATAACGCTCGGCCAGCAGCGCATCGAGGGCGCGGATGGTCTGGGCCTCGCCGCCTTCCGGCCGGCCGGGGCGGGTGGAGGGGTTCCAGGCATAGATGTCGAGATGCAGCCACGACTTCGCCGATCCCACGAAGCGCTTCAGGAACAGCGCCGCCGTGATGGAACCTGCGAATCCGCCCGCACCCGCATTGTTGATGTCGGCGATCTTGCTGTCGATCATGGCCGTGTAGGGCTGCCACAAGGGCATGCGCCACAAAGGATCGCTCTCCGCCTTGGCATGGCGGGCGAGATCGGCGGCGAGCGCGTCGTCATCCGTGTAGGCGGGCGGCAACTGCGGGCCCAGCGCTACGCGGGCGGCGCCGGTCAGCGTCGCGAAATCAATGAGAAGCTCCGGGGATTCCTCATCCGCCAGCGCCAGCGCGTCGGCGAGGATGAGGCGGCCTTCGGCGTCGGTGTTGCCGATCTCCACGGTGACGCCCTTGCGGCTGCGGAACACGTCGCCGGGGCGGAAGGCGTTGCCGGCGATGGCATTCTCCACCGCCGGGATGAGCAGGCGCAGACGCACCTTCAGCCCGCGCGCCATGATCATGAGCGCGAGGCCGAGAGCATTGGCGGCGCCGCCCATGTCCTTCTTCATCAGGATCATGCCGGCGGAGGTCTTGATGTCGAGGCCGCCGGTATCGAACGCGACGCCCTTGCCCACCAGCGTCACCTTGGGGGCATCGGGATCGCCCCAGGTGAGGTCGATGAGGCGCGGCGCGCGGGTGGCGGCGCGGCCGACCGCATGGATGAGCGGGAAATTCTCCTCCAGCAGCGCATCGCCCACGATCACGTTCAGCTCAGCCCCGAAGCGGGCGGCGAGCGCGCGGGCGGCATCCTCGATCTCGGCCGGGCCGAGGTCGTTGGCGGGCGTGTTCACGAGATCGCGCACCAGCGTGACGGCTTCCACCGTGCGGGCCAGCGCCTGTGCATCCGCACCGGTTGGCGGCACGAGGGCCACCTCGCGGGCGGGCCGGCTGCGATAGCGCTCGAAGCGGTAGGTGCCGAGCGCGAAGGCGAGCGCAGAGAGGGCCGGCACGTCGCCCTCGAGGCGGTAGGTGCCGGGGGCGATCTGCGTGGGCAGGCTGCCGGCGGCAAACGCCTCGCCATCCGGCCCGAGGCCGAAGAGATAGCCCGCCAGCGCGCCATCGGCGCCGGGCACGGGCAGCAGCTTGCCGGCCTCGCCGGTGAACTTCGCGCTGTCGGCGAAGCGGCGGGCGGCCTCGGGCAAAGGGGCGGCGGCGAAGCCATCGGGCGTGACGCACCAGATGGGCAGGCTCGTAGCATCCGCCGGGGCAATGGACTGGGACATGAAAACACTCCCCAAGGGCAGCCGTGGGACAGGCTGCGCGACCGAGATTCGGCGCCCTTCAGACCGTCAAACCGGGCCGGTTTGATGGCGGCGCGGAACGATCCACGGCTCAGACCAGGGCAGGTAGCACGAATTGAAGAGGGACGGGGAAAGCCGTCAGAGCGCGAAGGGGGCGGCGAGCGCGATGCTGGACTGGGGAAACAGAACCAGCCCGCCGAATGCCAGCGCCACTCCATAGGGGAGGCCGCGCGCAAGGCCCGCGTCGGCCGGATGCCCGGCGGCGGCATTGCGCCGCGCGGCGAGCGTGACGGCAGCTACCAGAAGGCCGCCGAGACCACCGCAGATGAGCACGAAGACGGGAAACTGCGTCGGATCGAGCCACAGCGCCGTGGCGGCGGCCAGCTTGGCGTCGCCCGCGCCGATCACATCCTCCGCGAACAACGCGAACCCCACCGCCAGCAAAGCGCCGGCCAGAACGAGGCGCAGCGGCACGTCGGCCACATGGCCGAGGGCGGCGAGCACACCGAAGCCGAGCAGGAGCGCCAGCACCACCAGATTGGGAATGGTGCGGCTATAGAGATCGCTGGCGAGCGCGGTGACGAGGGCCACCGGAAGCAAGGCGCTGGCGATCAGCTCGGCCGCGAGGGCGGTGGGCATGGCGGCGGAGCTCAGTTTCCGGCGGAGGCGGCGGACGCCTTCAGGCGGCCCAAAGTGAGGGCCACCTGCGTCAGCACGGTCACGATGGCGATGGAGAGGCCGGCGGCGATCAGCCCGTACTCCAGGGCGGTGGAGCCGTGCTCTTCCTTCACGAACCTCGTCAGCAGAACCTTCATGACCTCACCCGGCGGCTGCGCGGCAAGCCCCCCGGCCGCCGTTCCCCCGGACGCTAGGTCCGCGTCCCTTGCGGGGTGGTAAAAATCGCAGACCCGGATACCGCCCCGCACCGCCCGCTGCCAAAAGGGTTAACGCTCCCTGTCCGGCAACGGGCGATGTGGATGTCAGCCGCGCTCCTCGGCGGTGGCCAGCAGGGGGCCGTCCATCTTGGCGGAGAGGATGGAGAGCGCGAGCGCCACGCAGCTCAGGGCCACGCCCACCAGCGGCAGATGCTGGTAGGCGATGCCATGGGTGATGGCGACCGCACCCACCCAGGCGCCGATGGCATTGCCGAGATTGAAGGCGCCCTGATTGAGCGTGGAGGCGAGGTTGGGCGCCGAATGGGCCGTGTCCACCACCCGCAATTGCAGCGGCGGGATGATGGAGAAGGCGAGCACGCCCCACACCAGCAGGGTCGCGAGGGCCGGGATCATGCTGGTGGAGGTGACGACGAACAGCGCCAGCACTGCGATCAGCACCACCAGCGCGCCGATCAGCGAGGGCATGAGCCGCCAGTCGGCGAGCTTGCCGCCCAGCATGTTGCCGGCGGTCAGTCCCACGCCGAACAGCAGCAGCGCGCCGGTAATCGCATGGGGCGACATGTGGGTGACGGTGGAGAGCAGCGGTGAGATATAGGTGAAGACCGCGAACAGGCTGGCCGAGCAGATGACGCTGATGGCCATGGCCAGGAACACCTGCGGATCCTTCAGCACCCGGAACTCGGTGAGGATGCGGCCCTTCTTCATGGGGATGTTGGAGGGCAGCAGGATGAGCAGCGCGATGAAGGCGGCGAACCCGATCCCCACCACCGCCCAGAAGGTGGAGCGCCAGCCGAGCCACTGGCCGAGGGCGGTGCCGGCGGGCACGCCGAGCACGTTGGCGAGCGTGAGACCCGCGAACATGAGGGCGATGGCCTGCGCCCGCTTCTGCCGGGGCACGAGGTCTGCGGCGACCACCGAGCCGATGCCGAAGAAGGCGGCATGGCAGAAGGCGGTGACGATGCGCGCGGCCATGAGCAGGTCGTAGCTGGGCGCCAGCGCGCAGAGCACGTTGCCGATGATGAACAGGCCCATGAGGCCTGTGAGCGTCGCCTTGCGCGGCAGTCCGTTGGTGAGGATGGCCAGCAGCGGCGCGCCGATCACGACGCCGAGCGCGTAACCCGACACGAGCAGGCCGGCATCGGGGATGGAGACGCCGAGATCACGGGCGACATCGGGCAGCAGGCCCATGATGACGAATTCGGTGGTTCCGATGCCGAACGCGGCAACGGCAAGCGACAGGAGCGACAGAGGCATCGGGGGCGGGCCGATTGTTTTTGAGACTGGGGATTCGGCCCGCAGGATGCGCTTTATGCTGCGGTGCAGCAAGGGGGCGGGAGGGAGGCTGGTATGCGAGATCATACCAGTTACCTTCACCAAAGCTCAGGCTTGGCGACCATCAGCCAGTAGATGGCGCCGAGGCCGAGGAAGGCCGGCCAGCCGAGCGCGAACCACAGCCACATGGTCCGCGCATAGTCGTGCCCCAGCGGCAGGCCCTGTTGCCGGGCGATCTCCGCGAGGCGCGTGGCCTTGATCTGCAGCCACACCACCGGCGCCCAGCACAGGAAGGCCAGCACATAGAGGCCATAGGTGACCACCAGCCACGGCTCGGTCAGCCGGTAGCCGGCCAGATGCATGAGCCAGAGCCCGCTCAGCGGTTGCAGCACGCCGCTGGAGCCGGTGAAGATCCAGTCCGCCCGCACCACCATCTTGCCCACGCGGGCGATGATTGCGGGATCGCGGGTCAGATGGGCATTCCAGAAATACCAGGCGGTGCCCGCACCGAACCCGAACAGCACCGTGCTGGAGAGGATGTGCAGCGTCTTGGCCAAAAAATAGAGATCCATCAGCGCCTATCTCCGATGGCGCCGTGTACACAGATGAGCAGCAGGATCGGCAGGTTCTTCAGGAGCGGCCCGAGCGGGTCCAGCCAGAGCTGCGGCAAGGCGAAGCCGATGACGAGGCTGTAGCCCAGCACGACGAGGCACTGCACGGCGGTGCTCCACCGCGCCCGCCGGTCCCACAGCAGCAAAGCGGCGATGACGAGGTCCATCACGCTGCTGCCGATGCGCAACGGCCCGGCCCATCCCTCCGGTAGCCCCAGCGCGCGCACCAGCTCGGCCGTCTTCTCCACACCGTGCGCGAAGCCGAGCCATGCGGAGGCGAGCCAGAGGAGGAGCAGTATCGCCTTGATGGCGGGCGCGAGGAAGAACAGCCGCGCGTGCCAGCGGTCCTGCACCTGCGCCGGGCGGGCCAGCAGAGCGGCATCGAGGCTGCGCGGGGCAAAGCCGATGGCGCGGGCAAAGGCGGTGCCATCGCCCGCGTTGCCCGCCACCATCTGCACGAGGCTGTTGGTGGCGATGGGGCCGCTGCCGGTGATATCGCCCACATGGCCCATCAGTCGCATCAGCGGCATGGGGATGGACAGGAAGCGGGCTTTTCCAAAGCCGAGCCAGCCCCGGTAGCGCCGGAGCAGCTCCTTGAGCGACAGGGTTTCGGGGCCGGCAGGCTCCAGCGTCTGGCCGAAATAGGCCGGGTTGCCGCAGACCGTCGCGACGGTCCGGGCAAGGTCGCGGGTGTGAATGGGGCTGAAGGCAAAGCGGCCGTCGCCCGGCAGCGGGATGAGGACGGGCAGGCCCGCCATGCCGCGCATCAGCGAGGTGCCGCCATAGCTGCCGTCACCATAGACGAGCGAGGGACGCAGGATGGTCCAGCCCATGGGCGCCGCGCGCACGATGCGCTCGCCTTCCAATTTCGTGCGCGCATAGTCGGTGGGCACGTCCTCCCGCGCGCTGATGGCGGAGATCAGCACCATGTGGCGCACGCCCGCTGCGTGGGCGGCGGTCCCGACCACGCGGGGCATGTCCGCATGGATGGCGTCCATATCGCGTCCGCGCAGGATGCCGGCGGCATTGACGATGCAGTCGATATGGGCGAGCCGGCCGTGCCAGTCCTCGGCCCGCGTCGCCTTCGCGAGGTCCATCTCCAGAAAGCGGGCCTGCGGAAAGGCGGCACCGAGCGCGCCGATGGACCGGACCACGCCGACCACCTCATGCCCGCCCGCCAGCAGTTCGACCAGAATCTGCCGGCCGATGAAGCCGCTGGCCCCCAACACCATGATCCGCATGCGCCCACCCTTGCGCCTGCAGTGTTAACGGCTGTTGATCGCGCCGTCAGCAGGAAGGATGTCGCATAGTGTCATTTTACGGAGGCGTTCACCCCCGCGCCGCCCGCCGCGGCGGCTCCTCCTCGTCGAACGAGCCTTCGAACACCCCGATCAGCGCCCGCCGGATGGTCGACTGCCGCGCCGCGCCGGTGATCTTGGCGCCCATCAGGTCGGTCACGTAGAACACGTCCACCGCCCGCTCGCCGAAGGTCGCCACATGCGCCGAGGCGATGTTGAGGTTCAGCTTCGACAGGGTGTTGGTCAGCTCGAACAGCAGGCCCGGCCGGTCGATGCCCGACACTTCCACCACCGTATGGCGGTTGGACCAGGCGTTGTTCACCGTCACCTCCGGCTCCACCGAGAAGGTGCGGCGCGCCTTCGACAGCTTCTTCGCCATCACCTCGGGCAGGCGCACCTCGCCGGTCAGCGCCTTCTCGATGGCGTCGCGGATGCGGCCGGCGCGGCGCTCCTCGTCCGCGTCGAGGTCGAAGGCCCGGCGCACCGCGATGGTGTCCAGAGCCAGACCGTCCGTGGTGGTGGAGATCTGCGCGTCCACGATGTTCGCCCCCGCCGCCGCGCAGGCGCCCGCGATCACCGACAGAAGCTTGGGATGGTCGGGCGCCAGCACGGTCAGCACCGTGATGCCGCGCCCGTCGGCAATCTCGGCGGAGGTCGCCAGCGTCTTGCCGGCCTCTTCGGTGGACTGGATGAAGCGCGCGTGGCGCACCTTGTCATCCAGATCCACCCGCAGCCAGTAGGGCGGATAGTGGCGCGCCGCATAGGCGGTGAAGGCGTCGTCGCTCCAGTCGGCGAGCGCATGGCGCAGCTGTGCCTGTGCCACCGCCACGCGCTTGCCCCGGTCCACTTCCGAGAAGCCGCCGGTCAGCACCGGCTCGGTCTCGTAATAGAGCGTGCGCAGCAACTGCGCCTTCCAGCCGTTCCACACGCCGGGGCCCACCGCGCAGATGTCCGCCGTGGTCAGCACGGTCAGCATCTTCATGCGGTCGAGGTTCTGCACCACGGAGGCGAAATTCTCGATGGTCTTGCGGTCCGAGAGATCGCGCGACTGCGCCACCGTGGACATGACCAGATGCTGCTCCACCAGCCAGGCAACCGTCTCGGTCTCGGATGCCGAGAGGCCGAAGCGCGGGCACAGCTTGCGGGCGACGCGCGCGCCGCCGATGGAATGGTCCTCCGGCCGGCCCTTGGCGATGTCGTGCAGCAGCAGCGCCACATAGAGCAGATGGCGCGGCTTGATGGTGGCCATCAGATCGTTGGCGAGGCCCAGCTCCGGATTGGTCTTGCGCTCGATCTCGGACAGGATGCCGATGCAGCGCAGCAGGTGCTCGTCCACCGTATAGTGGTGGTACATGTTGAACTGCATGAGCGCGACCACCTTGCCGAACTCGGGCACGAAGCGCCCCAGCACGCCGGTCTCGTTCATCCGCCGCAACACTTCCTCGGGCGCGTTCTTCGAGCAGAGCACGTCGAGGAACAGGCGGTTGGCTTCCGGGCTTTCGCGCAGCTTGGCGTCGATGAGGCTCAGCGAGCGGGCGGCGAGGCGCAATGCGTCCGGATGGAAGTTCACGTCGCGCTTGTCGGCGATGGCGAACAGGCGGATCAGGTTCAGCGGGTCGCGCTTGAACACCTCGTCGTCAATGACGTTGAGGCGCTCGTTGTCGATCCAGAAGTCGGCGCTTTCCTTCAGCTTCACGCGCTTGGGGCCGCCGCGCAGGCGCTCCACCATGCCCTTGAGGCCGGGAACGGTCTTCTCGTGCCGGGCTTCCACGGCGGCGGAGAGGATGGCGGTGAGGTCGCCCACTTCCTTGGCCACCAGGAAGTAGTGCTTCATGAAGCGTTCCACGTCCTGCTGGCCGGGATGCTCCGTATAGCCGAGGCGCTCGGCCATCTCCCGTTGCAGGTCGAAGGACAGGCGCTCCTCGGCCCGCCCCGTGAGGAAGTGCAGATGGCAGCGCACCGACCAGAGGAAATCCTCGCAGCGGGTGAAGAGGCGCGCCTCCTCCTTGGTGAATACGCCCTTGGCCACCAGTTCGTCGGAGGAGCGCACGCGGTAGACGTACTTTGCGATCCAGAACAGCGTGTGCAGGTCGCGCAGGCCGCCCTTGCCTTCCTTGACGTTGGGCTCGACCAGATAGCGTGAGGTGCCGGCACGGCGCAGGCGCTCCTCGCGCTCGGCCATCTTGGCGGCCACGAACTCGACGGCGGTGCCCTCCACCACCTCCTTGTCGAAGCGCGCTTCCAGATCCTCGAACAGTGCCTTGTCGCCTACCAGGAAGCGGGCCTCCAGAATGGCGGTGCGGATGGTCACGTCGGCGCGCGCCTGCCGCAGGCACTCGTCCACGGAGCGCGTGGCATGGCCCACCTTCAGGCCGAGATCCCAGAGAATGTAGAGCATGGCTTCGGCCACGCTCTCGCCCCAGGCGGTCTGCTTGTAGGGCAGCACGAAGAGGATGTCGGTGTCGGAGCCCGGCGCCATCATGCCGCGGCCATAGCCGCCCACCGCCACCACCGCCATGCGCTCGGCGCGGCTGGGGTTGTCGATGGGGTACATGATGGTGGTGGCCACCTCATGGGCGGCGGCGATCACGGCATCCTGAAGGGCCGAGAGGCGGATGGAGCACATGCGGCCCGATCCGTCGGACATCAGCAGGCGCTCGGCTTCCTTGCGGCCTTCGGCGATGGCCTGCTTCAGGCAGGCGACGATGGCCGGGCGCATGTCCGCCGTGGAACCCGTGTGGGTGCGGGCGATGGCGAGCACGTCCGCCTTCAGCTGCGCGCCCTCGAAGGGCTCTCCAATGGTGCGCGAGGGGCGGGAGGAGCGCTGTGTCTGCATGGTCTCTCGGGGCCCTGAGGGGCAAATGACGCAACAATCGACAAGACTTCCGCTTTAACCCAATCGGCGTCCCGCGTCACGGCGCGGCGCACGGCGATGGGCGGCCGTGGGCTGGGGAATTCGTGCCGCATTGGCGATGATCGGGTAACTGAACCTTAAATGGCCGCATTCGAAGGTCTTTCAGGTCTCATCAGCAAACAGCGGAACGGGACCCTTCATGGCGGGGCGAGAGACTGGCAGGCAGGAACGGCGCGAACCCTCCATGGGCGCGCGCGAGACACGTTCCGACTCCCGGTTCGACATCCGTCTGGAGCCGGAGGACCGGGCGGGAGGCCGCCGGGAAAACGGCAAGGGGCCGAAGCCGGCGAAGACGCAGGGCACGGCCAAGCGCGAGCGGATCGAGCCGGGCATTGAACCGCGTCTCGATCGTGACTTCGACAGCGCAGAGGCGGACCGCGACGATGCGGACGACTTCATCGCGGAAAGAGAGGACATGGCCGCCGCCAAGCGCCGCACCAGCAGCAAGGGATCGAACGGGCGCTCCGGCAACGGGCGCGGCAAGGCCACGTCCGGTGGGGGAAAGCCTGCGCGGGCGAAGCGTCGCCGCGGCTTCTTCTCGCTGTTCGGCCTGGTGAAATGGCTGTTCATCCTCGGCCTGTGGGCGGCCGTGGGCGTGGGTGCGCTGGTGGCCTATGAGGCCTCCAAGCTGCCGCCCATGCAGACGCTGATGGTGCCCAAGCGCCCGCCGACCGTGATGATCCAGGCCTTCGACGGCAAGCCGCTGGCCACTCGTGGCGACATGGGCGGGGCCGCCGTGCCGCTGAAGGAACTGCCGCCCTATCTGCCCAAGGCGTTCGTGGCCATCGAGGACCGGCGCTTCTATGAGCACTGGGGCCTTGATTTCTGGGGTCTGGCCCGCGCGGTGACGACGAACCTCGTCTCGCGCCGGGTGCGGCAGGGCGGCTCGACGCTGACCCAGCAGTTGGCGAAGAACCTGTTCCTGACCCAGGAGCGCACCTTCTCGCGCAAGATCCAGGAACTGGTGCTGGCCCTGTGGCTGGAGAAGAAGTTCACCAAGAACGAGATTCTCGACCTCTATCTGAACCGGGTCTATTTCGGTAACGGCGCCTATGGCGTGGAGGCGGCCGCCCAGCGCTACTTCAACAAGTCGGCGCGCAACGTGACTTTGTCCGAGGCGGCCATGCTGGCGGGCCTCGTAAATGCGCCCTCGCGCCTTGCCCCGACCCGGAACCTCAAGGCCGCGCAGGATCGCGCCAATCTGGTGCTGGCCGCCATGCGCGAGCAGGGTTTCGTGAGCGAGGACATGGTGAAGACCGCGCTCGCCCGTCCGGCAACGCTCGCCCGCGCCTCGGGTCCGGACTCCATCGGCTATGTGGCCGACTGGGTGATGGACCAACTGGACAGCTATGTCGGCCCGCTCTCCGGCGACGTGACCGTGCGCACCACCATCGACCCGTCCCTGCAACAGGCGGCGCAGGCCTCGCTCTCCGATACGCTCAACAAGCAGGGCCAGAAGTTCGGGGTCGGGCAGGGGGCCATGGTCTCGCTCGATACCGATGGCGCGGTGAAGGCGCTGGTGGGCGGGCGGTCCTATGAGGACAGCCAGTACAATCGCGCCGTGACCGCGCGCCGGCAGCCCGGCTCGTCCTTCAAGCCCTTCGTCTATCTGACCGCGCTGGAGCAGGGCCTGACGCCCGAGACCATCCGCGAGGACGGCCCGCTCCAGCTCAAGGGCTGGAAGCCGGAGAATGCCAGCCACCAGTATCTCGGCCCGGTGCCGTTGCAGCAGGCGCTGGCCATGTCGCTGAACACCGTCGCCGTTCGGTTGGCGCTGGAAGTGGGGCCGAAGGCGGTGGTGGCCACCGCCCATCGCCTCGGCATTACCTCGAATCTGGATCCCAATCCCTCCATCGCGCTCGGCACGTCCGAAGTGTCGGTGCTGGAGATGGCCTCCGCTTACGCGCCCTTCGCCAATGGTGGCATCGGCGTCATTCCCTACGTGATCGACAGCGTGAAGGGCGCGGACGGCAAGATCCTCTATTCCCGCGCCACCAAGGGGCCGGGCCGGGTCATCGATCCCGCTTATGTGGGCATGATGAACCACATGCTGGAACAGACCATCTCCATCGGCACCGGCCGCCGCGCCGAGCTGCCGGGGTGGGATGCCGCCGGCAAGACCGGCACCTCGCAGGATTACCGCGACGCCTGGTTCGTGGGCTACACGGCGCGCATGGTGACGGCGGTGTGGCTGGGCAATGACGACTCGTCGCCCACCAAGCGGGCGTCGGGCGCCAATCTGCCGGCGGAGATCTGGAGCAGCTACATGAAGGTGGCCCACAAGGGCCTGCCGGTTGCCGAACTGCCCGGCGCGGGCCGCTCCTACGTGGGCTATGGCCAGCCGCAATATGGGCAGCCGGGGTACGGCCAGCCCGGCTATGGCCAGCCGGGCATGATGCCGCCCGGCGCCATTCCGGACGAGGCGCCTCCCGCCATCGTCGGCACGCTGCCGCAGCAGCAGCGTCAGCAGGAAGAGCCCATGACGCTGGACAAGTGGTTCGTGGACACCTTCCTCGGCGGACGACGCTGAAGGGGTAGGGGGCGGACGGGCCGTGCCTGTCCGCCGTCGCCTGCTCAGCAGGGCCGGGGCCTCACTTGCAGGCAACGTTCGTGATGATGCTCTGGCCCGCAATCTTCTGGGTGCCGTCGTAGCTGATGGTGCAGCCTCGGGTGCCCTTCGGCAGTTCCCGGGTGAGGGCCTGCGTGGTGCCCGCATAGAGGCACATCATCCAGATGGATCGGCTTGACTGCGGATCGAAGGTCCAGATCGCGGTCTCAAGGCTCTTCTGCTTCTTGAAGCTGTCCGGGGCGAGGCTGGCGTCCTCGGCCGGCGGGCCGTCATAAAAGGCGATGCCGCTCAGTCTGGTGGGGCTGGTCGTCTGGAAGCCCGTCCATTCCGCGACGGGGGCCGCCAGACTTTGCGAAACCTTGATCTCCTGCGGGCACTGCGGTGCCGCGAACGCCATGGTGCTGCTGCCCATGAGCATCACCAGCGGCAGGACGATCGTTTTCATGGTTTCGGCTCCGTTGAAGTTGGGGGTGCGTGCCTCAGAGGCGTGGATCGTCGGGCAGGCCCTGAACGGGCAGGAAGTTGCCGTCGATGCTGGAGCGAAAGCCGCAGAAGGGCGGGGAGGCGTATTCCGACGTCTTCGCGCGCACCAGTTCCGCCTTCAGCGCCGCACCGGTGCGGGTGAGGGTCGCTGTCCAGCCGTCGTTTTCCTTCATGTCGTCGGCCCCGCCGCCCACCACCAGCGTCTGGCCGGACAGGGCGCCATCGGCGTGGAAGGCGCACATGGGATAGCTGGGATAGGGCTGGACGGTGTTGATCTCGACCTTGAAGCCGCCGCCGGGGGCAGCGGCGACGGTGATCTCGCCGTTCGCATTCACCCATTTTCCGGTGAAGCCGGTGCGTGGGGCCGGCGTGATGCTCGCCAGGAACTTCACCCGCCAGTCCATGTCCTCGTCGAGCCTGAACTCTTTCTCCTGCTCCAGCTGGATGTCGCGGACCTGCAGGAAATAGATCTGGTCGTTCTTAAGCGCCGCCTTGCCCGCCGTGTCGAGGCCGGCCATGGCCTTGCGATAGGCATCCGCCATCCGGCGGTCGAGGGCGGAGAGGGCGGGATCGGCGCAGATCGCCTTCTCGGTCTTGCTGCGGGCGGCCTTGCAATCGAAGGACGGGCCGGCGGCAGCAGCCGGACGCGGCAGGGCGAGGATCGCAGCCAGCGAGAGGCCCGCCGTCAGCAGGCCGAAGGATGAGCAGCCGGAGCGCCCGGCGGCGTGGAAGAACGGCATGGGGCACCTCCCGGCAGACGCCCGCAGGCGGCTTGTCCGCCCAGCCATCGCATTTCGATGGCGGCGGGGGCAAGCCAACCCGTCAGGAGAGCGCGTTCAGCCGGGAGAGCGTGGCGTCGGTGGGGGAGAGGAACACCTCGGCGGCGAGATGCGTGAGGCAGGTGTTGAGCAGGCTCAGCGGCAGGTGAATGATCTCGTCATTCCGCAGGCCGCCATAGGTGTAGAGCGTCAGCAGGCCCGACGCGCCCAGCGCGGCGAGATAGGGCTCGAGCTGGTCGCTTTCGATGCCATGGGAGATGTGCGCGTTCTGGGAGGTCTCGAACAGGGATTCCTGTTCGAGCGTGTTGACCAGAAGGTCGCGCTCGAGCTGGGCGGGAAGGGAGAGGATCGGGTCTGTCATGCCCGCGATACGCGCGAAAAGGGCATCCGGACGCAGCCGTTCCGGTAAAGAGGTCGTTACTCGGCTTTGAAACGGGGATCGGCGGGCATGCGGTGCACCGGCAGATAGTCGCCGTCGATGCTGGTGCGGAAGCCGCAGAAGGGCGGGCTCGACATGCCGGAGGACGGCGGGCGCTGCAATTCGGCGGTGAGCGCCGTGCCGTTGCGGATCAGCCGCACGGTCCAGCCGTCATTGGCATCCCGCTCGGCGGCCGTGGCATTGCCCACCACAAGAATGGTGCCCTGCGGGCTGCCGCTGGTTTTCAGCTGGCAGACGGGAAAGCTCGGATAGGGCTGGACGGTGGCGATATCGACCTCGAACACGCCGCCCCGAACAGGCGTGATGCGAATCTCGCCATAGGCGTTGGCCCAGAGGCCGGTGAAGCCCGAGCGGGCGTCGGGCTGGATGTTCTCCAGCAGCTTCGCCCGCCACTCGAAGTCGGCCTTCATGTCGTAATCGTCGGTCTGGGCCTGGATGTCCCGCGATTCGAGGAACAGGTGCTGGTCCACCCGCAACGCCGACTTGCCGGGCGCGTCGAGAGCGCCGGAGGCATTGCGGTAGGCGTTGGAAATGCGGCGGTCGAGGTCGGACAGATCCTGCGAGGCGCAGATCAGGCGCTCGGAGCGGGTGCGCGGGCTGTTGCAGTCGAACGAGGGGCCGGCGACGGCAGCCGTCGTCGCCCCCGCAAGGCCAATCAGCCCCAGCAGGACGCCACGGAGCCCATTTCGCGCCGACGTGGCGCGGGAATGGACGGGGGCAGGCGTCGACATCAGTCCATGTCTCCCGGCGGCGGACAAACTCTGATCATGTCCGCGATCCGTGCATCCAACGCAGGGGCGATCCGGTCGCCGGTGCGATTCGAACAGGCGAATCGGCCGACTACGGCTCACGGATCGTCTCAGAAAAGGATGAGGCGAATGTTCCAGCCGCCTGTCAATCGCGCGGCAACAGTGGAACGGCCCGTTCATAGCGCCTTGCACCGGCTTGCGCGACCGCAGCTCCGGTGTCAGGTGCGAAAAAAGTTCGGCCTCATCCATGGTCTGCAATTTATGACCTACTCGGGTGCTGCTCCGCAATCGGCTACCTCACTTTAGGGCCGGATCGGGCCAAACTTGATCAGCCCGGCTGACGAATCCGCCTCTCGCCCCTGCCGGCGACGTCATCAAAGCCGGCTGTGCTCCAGAGCCTTCAGGCGGGTCAGGGTTTGCTCCGTGGTGGCGAGGAACAGCTCGTAGCCGAGCGTGGCGGGTGCATGAGCGGCAGCCCGCAGCAGGGCACCGGGGTCGTTCGCGGGACGGATATGCGGGGGCTCAGAAGGCGATGCGGCCTCAGCGGGCGCGTAGCTGTAGAGGCAGACGAGCCCCGCATCGGCGAGGTCGGCGAGGCTCAGGAGAATGTCTCCCAAAGAAGCGCCGGCGGTTTCCTGGACACGCTCGGCGGCACTGAGCGCGGCATCCTCATCGAGCGCGCCGAGCAGCAGCTGGCGTTCCCACTCGGCAGAGGCTGTATCGCGCAGGGGCGGCGTCATGCCTTCATCCCGCGACAAGCCGGTCGCCCCGTCAAGCAAAAGCCCGGCGGGGGAGGCGTGTCCTGTCGGATTGTAATTGGATTGGTGAATCAGCTTCTCACGCCAGCAGTGAAGGCGCGCTCCAGATGGAGCGTGCCTTCAGGCTGGAATCCGCTTGTACCGGGATCGGAAAAGACGGCGATCAGCCGCCGCCCACCGGCATGGCGAGGGGCGCGGCGCCAGCGGCCAGCACGCGGCGCTCGCCGCCCGTGGCCCGCACGCGCGGCAGGTCGAGGCGGGTCCAGACGTCGTTCAGCGCACCGGCCAGATGGGCGATGAGCTTGTCGTCATGGAACGGCGTCGGCGTGATGCGCAGGCGCTCCGTGCCACGCGGCACGGTGGGGTAGTTGATGGGCTGGATGTAGATGTTGTGCTCGGCCAGCAGCACGTCGCTGGCGGCCTTGCAGGCCTTGGCGTCGCCCACCATCACCGGGACGATGTGGGTGGGGGTTTCCATCTGCGGCAGGCCGGCGGCGGCGAGCGCCGCCTTGACCTTGGCCACCTGACGGCGCTGTCCGTCGCGCTCCTGGCCCGACAGCTTGAGATGGCGAATGGAAGCGGTGGCCGCGGCGGCAATCGCCGGGGGCAGGGCGGTGGTGAAGATGAAGCCCGGCGCATAGGAGCGCACGGCATCCATGACCACCTGCTTGCCGGTGATATAGCCGCCGACCACGCCGAAGGCCTTGCCCAGCGTGCCCTCGATCACGTCGATGCGGTGCATGACGCCATCGCGCTCGGCGACGCCGCCGCCGCGCGGGCCATACATGCCCACCGCATGCACTTCGTCCAGATAGGTCATGGCGCCGTAGCGCTCGGCCAGATCGCAGATCTCGGCCATGGGGGCGATGTCGCCGTCCATGGAATAGACGCTCTCGAACACGATCAGCTTGGGCCGGTCGCCGGCCGCCTGCAGCAGCTCTTCGAGATGGCCGAGGTCGTTATGGCGGAAGATGGCCTTCTGCCGGCCGCCCTGGCGGACGCCCTCGATCATGGAATTGTGGTTCAGCTCGTCCGAGATCACCACGCATTCGGGGATCAGTCGGACGATGGTGGAGATGCCGGTGGCGTTGGACACGTAGCCCGACGTGAAGACGAGGCCAGCCTCCTTGCCGTGCAGGTCCGCCAGCTCGCGCTCCAGCATCACGATCTCATGGCTGTTGCCCGAGATGTTGCGGGTGCCGCCGGCACCGGCGCCGCGCAGCAGCGCAGTTTCGCGCATGGCCTCGACGACGGCGGGATGGCTGCCCATGCCCAGATAGTCGTTGGAGCACCAGACCACGATCTCACGCGGACCGCCGGGCGAGTGCCACGTGGCGCGGGGGAAACGCTCGGCATTGCGCTCGATCTCGGCGAACGTGCGGTAGCGACGTTCACGGCGGAGGGCATCGACGGCGTCGGCGAAGAAATGATCGTAGGACATTCGGGATCCGGGGCGGAAGCGTGAACGCGAACTGTTCTAATCCTAGCGGCCAACTTGCGCCGGACCTTGCTTTCGATCAAGTGCAACAGTTGTCACGCGACGATGAGGCGCGGTTGGAACGGAAAGAACACGCTGCACCGCACCCGTTCATCTTGGCTGCATCAAGCTTTGAAACAAGCGTTTCCAAGGGCTGGCAGCCGAAATCGTCGCCGGAAAATGCATGCCATACCATTCATGCAATGCGGCAATGCAGGCGCGAATTTCGCACCGGAACCTGCCTCTCCCTCGCGGAAAAATGAGCTGCGGTACCATTTTGGAGGCATCTGCCGCTGTCTTCACCAATGGTCAGTTCATTGGAGCGGCAAAAAGGAGGGATTGCCGCGAAATTGCCGCTTGCACGGGGGGGCGAATTTCCCTAAATGCGTTTTTGCCCAATTTCGCACGTGCCTGTGGTTGCGTGCCGATCGGCGGAAGTCCGGACAAGAGGCCGGAAAGCCGCCAGCCAGATCGGTAGCCGGAGGGAACCGGCCCACCCTGCTCTCAGCAGGGGACGTGACTTGAAGCAACGACGTACGGGCTTTTTTGGTCTCTGTCGGCCCTCCAAAGGTCGGCGTTACTGAAGAGGCACTACATCTTGCCGGCCGTGCGGAGAGGGAACTCCCCTTTCCAATCGTGCGCATCCGTAACTGCCCGTTCGGCCTTTGGCTGCGCGGCTGGTGCGATGCCGCTCGGCGCGATTTGCGGCCGGTGAAAACCCGGCGAAGCGGGCACGGCCCGTCGGACTGCGGCGCTTCCATAACGCCCCATGCCGACGATGCGCGTGTCCCG
Organism: Azorhizobium oxalatiphilum; assembly: GCF_014635325.1. Taxonomy (GTDB): domain Bacteria; phylum Pseudomonadota; class Alphaproteobacteria; order Rhizobiales; family Xanthobacteraceae; genus Azorhizobium; species Azorhizobium oxalatiphilum. The sequence goes on from NZ_BMCT01000003.1 coordinate 80,396, forward strand.
GACCGACGATGGTTCACATCGCGGTCCGCCTGACTGTCGTCGTGCGGAAATCCTTCTGCACTTCACGAGGCTTCAAGGTCACGGGAGGTTGCCATGACCGATCGCATCCGCGAATTCCTTCGGACCCGACGAGAAGACGGTCCTTGTGTCGTTGTTGATCTGGACGTTGTGCGCGCCAACTATTCGGCGTTCGCCTGCGCCCTGCCGGACACCCGCGTCTTCTACGCGGTGAAGGCCAATCCCGATTCCGCCATCCTGAAGGCGCTGGCCGAGCTGGGCTCGTGCTTCGACTGCGCCTCGGTGCAGGAGATCGAGATGGCGCTGTTCGCCGGCGCCTCGCCCGATCGCATCTCCTTCGGCAACACCATCAAGAAGGAGCGCGACATCGAGCGCGCCTACAAGATCGGTGTGCGCCTGTTCGCGGTCGACTGCTACGAAGAAGTCGAGAAGATCGCCCGCGTCGCCCCGCGCGCGAAGGTGTTCTGCCGCATCCTGTGCGACGGCGCGGGCGCCGAATGGCCGCTCTCGCGCAAGTTCGGCTGCGTCCCCGAGATGGCGCCCGACGTGCTGGAGCATGCCCATCGCCTCGGCCTCTCGCCTTATGGCGTGTCCTTCCACGTGGGCTCGCAGCAGAAGAACGTGCATGCCTGGGATCAGGCGCTGTCTTCCGCCGCCTTCATCTTCCGCGAGTGCGCCGAGCGCGGCATCTCGCTGTCGATGGTGAACCTCGGCGGTGGCTTCCCCACCAAGTATCTGCAGGACGTGCCGAAGGCGCAGGCCTATGGCGAGGCGATCTTCGATTCGCTGCGCCAGCATTTCGGCAACGCCATCCCCGAGACCATCATGGAGCCGGGTCGCGGCATGGTCGGCAATGCCGGCATCATCGAGACCGAGGTGGTGCTGATCTCCAAGAAGGCCGAGAGCGACACCATGCGCTGGGTCTATCTGGACATCGGCAAGTTCGGCGGTCTGGCCGAGACCATGGACGAGGCGATCCGCTACCCGCTGCGCACCCCGCGCGACGGTGACGACACCGCGCCCTGTGTGCTCGCCGGCCCGACCTGCGATTCGGCCGACGTGATGTACGAGAAGACCCCCGTCGATCTGCCGCTGTCGCTGTCCATCGGCGACAAGGTGCTGATCGAGGCGTGCGGGGCCTACACCACCACCTATTCGGCGGTGGCGTTCAACGGCTTCCCGCCGCTGAAGTCCTACGTGATCTGAACAGCGGCGTCGGCCTTCGGGCCGATGCTGCCGGGTGAGGCGCCAACGGCGCGCGGCCGGCATGCGAATCTGATCGGGCGTCAACCTGCCCGATGGCTTCGCGTGTCGAACGTCCGCGCCGCACGGGCGGCCTCACCCGTGCTCCAATGCTGAGTTGGAGACGGATTCACGGTTCAGGCAGACTGACCGATCCGGCTCCCGAGGGGCGTGTCCCCTCTCTTCCGCACCCATCCTTCTGCCTTCAGGGCTGGCGAAGCACCGCTTCGCCGGATGGGCATCTTTCGGCCAACGGTTACGGGGCAGGAGCTGCCGATGACTGCGATTGTGCTTGAGAAATGGGAAGAGGCCGCCGCGCGCGAGGCCCTGCTGGACCTGTGCATGCCGCAGCGGTTCGAGAAGGCGTCCGAGCTGATCCGCGAGGGCCGGCTGCCGGCGGATGGGCTGTCGCTCGCCGCCCATGGTCCCGATGGTCGTCTCGCTGCCACCGTGCGCCTGTGGCACGTCTCCGCCGGTCCCGGCCGGCCGGCGCTGCTGCTCGGCCCGCTCGCCGTCCATCCGTGGTTCCGCGACCGTGGCCTCGGCGCGGCCATGATGCATGATGCGCTCGGCCGCGCCGCCGATCTCGGCCACGGGGCGGTTCTCCTCGTGGGCGATGAGTCCTATTACCGGCGCTTCGGCTTCTCCTCCGCGAAGACGAGCGGCCTGTGGATGCCGGGCCCGTTCGATCCCGCGCGCCTTCTGGCGGTGGAACTGAAGGCGGGCGCGCTCGCTGGTGCGCGCGGGCTCATCAGCCCCACGGGCGTGATGGCGGAGAAGCCCTCGCTCGACGCGCTCATCGCGGCGGATCTGAAGCGCTCGGCGTGAAGGTGCGAAGCTAGGAGCGTAGTTCTCCACTCCCCCTCTCCCGCTTGCGGGGGAGGGTCGGGGAGGGGGCCGCGCGCAGCGCGGTGGCCTGCCCTCGCCACCTGATCCTCCGCTCAATTCTCACAAGAGGCCGCCCGGCCTGCCCCCTCCCTAGCCCTCCCCCGCAAGCGGGAGAGGGGACATGTTGCTCTTGGGGAGAAGGGCGTGACCCTTCCCCGCCATCAGCTCCCGCGCATCTGCCATGGCCGCCGCGATGAAGCGCGGGGCCACCACTTCCACCAGAAAATCCAGATAGACCCGCACCCGGGCCGGCATGTTGCCGCCCTGGCCGAGATAGACCGCGTGCAGCGGGTCGAGGTCGCCGGGGTTGAACGCTTCCAGCACCGGCACGAGACGGCCGGCAGCGATGTCATGCGCCACATGGAACATGCCGAAGCGCGCCATGCCCACGCCGCCCAGCACCAGATGGCGCAGGCCCTCACCGTCGCTGGCCATGGCATTGCCCTCGGGCCGGACGGTGAGCGTCTCGCCCTCCCGTTCTCCCCGCAAGGGCCAGCCCTCGATCTGGCGCAGGTAGCAGAAGCCGATGCGGTTGTGCGCCTCAAGGTCGGCGGGGCGCTGCGGCATCCCCATGCGCGCCAGATAGGCCGGGGAGGCGACGATCACCTGCCGCGTCTCGCCGAGCTTGCGGGCCACGAGCTGCGAATCCTTCAACGGCCCGGCCCGCACGGCCACGTCCATGCGCTCCTCCATCAGGTCCACCACCTTGTCGGTGAGCACCATGTCCAGCGAGATGCCGGGATAGCGGGTGAGGAAGTCGGCCAGCGCCGGGGCGAGGAAGTGATGGCCGAAAGGCACGTTGGCATTCACCCGCAGGCGCCCGCGCGGTTCCTCGCTGGCGGCGACCGAACGCTCGGCCTCGTCCAGATCCGCCAGCAGGCGCACGGAGCGCTCATAGAAGGCGGTGCCTTCCGGGGTGAGCTGAAGGCGGCGCGTGGAGCGGTTGAGCAGGCGTGCGCCGAGCCGCTGTTCCAGCCGGCTCATGAGCTTGCTCACCGCCGAGGGCGTGAGGCGCAGTTCGCGCGCGGCGGCGGAGAAGCCGCCCTGATCCACCACCCGGACGAACACGTCCATTTCCGCCGTGCGGTTGACCTCGAAGCGCGCCATTGTGACATGAACTCACAAATCCTTTGATTGCGGACATTCTAGTCCGCACGGCGGCTTGCGTCCATTTTGTTGCAACGCGGCGTGCGCCGGCTCATCTGGCCGGGGATGCCCTTTCATCATCATTGGGTTCCCGCAGGTGCTTCCCCGAGCGCTGCGTGCACCCGCAAGCTGGGATCCGCCCGATGCCCTTGGCCCTTTACGCCCTCACCGCCGGTGCCTTCGGCATCGGCGTCACCGAATTCGTCATCATGGGCCTGCTGCTCGACGTGAGCCATTCGCTTGGCGTCTCGCTGTCGGCGGCCGGTCTGCTCATCTCCGGTTATGCGCTTGGCGTCGTCATCGGCGCGCCGGTGCTCACCATCCTCACCGCCCGCTGGCCGCGCAAGGCTGTGCTGCTGGGTCTCATGGGCGTGTTCACGCTCGGTAATCTGGCCTGCGCGCTCGCCCCCGACTACACCACGCTCATGGCGGCCCGCGTGCTCACCGCCTTCGCCCATGCCACCTTCTTCGGCGTCGGCTCGGTGGTGGCCACCGGCCTCGTGCCCGCCAACAAGAAGGCCTCCGCCATCGCCGTCATGTTCACCGGCCTGACGGTCGCGAACATCCTCGGCGTGCCCTTCGGCACCTGGCTTGGCCAGCATTATGGCTGGCGCTCCACCTTCTGGGCCGTGACCGCCGTGGGCGTGCTCGCCCTCGTGGTGATCGCCCTTCTGGTGCCAAGCAGCACCGCCAAGGAAGAGCCGACGAGCCTGAAGAACGACCTCGCCGTTCTGGCCCGCGCGCCGCTTCTGCTCGGCCTGCTCACCACCGTGCTGAGCTGGGTGGGGGTGTTCGCCGCCTTCACCTATATCGCGCCCATGCTGACCCAGATCACCGGCTTCTCGGACGCGGCGGTGTCGCCCATCCTGCTGGTGTTCGGCGCCGGCCTCGTGGTGGGCAACCTTGCCGGCGGCCGTCTGGCCGACTGGAAGCTGGTGCCCACCATCTATGCCACGCTGATCCTGCTGGCGCTGGTGCTGGGGGCCATGACCATCGGCCTGCACAACGGCATTGCCGCCGTCGTCTTCGTGGGCCTGTTGGGGGCGATCGCCTTCGCCACGGTGGCGCCCTTGCAGATGTGGGTGCTGGAGAAGGCGCAGGGCGCCGGCCAGTCGCTGGCCTCCAGCTTCAACATCGCCGCCTTCAATCTCGGCAATGCCATCGGCGCATGGCTGGGCGGCGTGGTGATCGACCACGGGCTCGGGCTCGGCGCCATCCCGTGGGTGGCGGCGCTGGTGCCGCTGGCGGCGGTGCCCGTGGTGTGGTGGACGGGGCGGATCGAGGCCGCCCGGACCCTGCGCCCGGTGGCGGCGGAATAGATTTCGCAGTCTCGCAAAATGAAAAGCCCCGGTCATGCCGGGGCTTTTTCGTATCGGGTCGCGCTCAGCGGTGGCGGATGAGGCCGAGATCCCAGGCCGGCACCGGCGGCTCGAAGGGAGCGGGAAGCCCATCGAAGCTGGAGGCCCAGGCGTGCAGCGCCCCGAACAGGGTGAGAGCCACCATCACCGGCAGAAGGGTGGCGATGAGGATCACGGACAGGCGGCGCACAAGGCATCTCCGGGGCTGAACAGACGGGCACCCGAAAATGGAACGGCCCGTGCCGATGAGGACACGGGCCGCACCATAGTGCCACCACATCAAGTTGCAATGGCGATTTGTGATCAGATCTTCTGGTTGTACTCACCCACCTCCGGATGGGTGCGCAGCACGCCGTCGATCTCCGCGAACATGTCGCGCATGCGCTGCTCGGAGACCGGGCTTTCCACCACGACCACCAGCTCGGGCTTGTTGGAGGAGGCGCGCACCAGACCCCAGGAGCCGTCCTCGGTGGTGACGCGCACGCCGTTCACCGTCACGAGGTCGCGGATCGCCTGACCCGTCACCTTGGCGCCGTCCGCCTGCAGCTTCTGATAGTGCTTCACCACCTGCTCGACGATGCCGTACTTGGCCTCGTCAGCGCAGTGGGGCGACATGGTGGGCGAGGACCAGGTCTTGGGCAGCGCGAGGCGCAGCTCGGAGAGCTTCTTGCCCGGATTGCGGTCCAGCATGTCCAGCACGGCGATGGCGGAGACGAGGCCGTCGTCATAGCCGCGGCCGATGGGCGCGTTGAAGAAATAGTGGCCGGACTTCTCGAAGCCGACGAGGGCGCCGCTCTCGTTCACCCGGCGCTTCATGTAGGAATGGCCGGTCTTCCAGTAGTCCGCCTTCACGCCGAGCTTGATCAGCTCGGGGTCGGTGGCGAACAGGCCGGTGGACTTCACATCCACCACGATGGTCGGGTTGGGATGGATCTTGGCGAGATCGCGGGCCAGCATCACGCCCATCTTGTCGGCGAAGATCTCCTCGCCCTCATTGTCCACCACGCCGCAGCGGTCGCCGTCGCCGTCGAAGCCCAGCGCCACGTCCGCCTTGTGCTCCAGCACCGCGTCGCGCATGGCATGGAGCATCTCCATGTCTTCCGGGTTCGGATTGTACTTGGGGAAGGAGTGATCCAGCTCCACGTCCAGCGGCACCACTTCCACGCCCAGCGCGGCAAGGATGTGCGGGGCGAAGGCGCCGGCCGTGCCGTTGCCGCAGGCCACCACCGCCTTGATGGGGTGCTTGAGCTGCGGGCGGTCGGTGAGGTCCTTGAAATAGGTCGCGGGGAAATTCTCCACGAAGTGGTAGCCGCCGCCGCCCTTCAGGTCGAACTTCGCAGCCAGCACGATTTCCTTCAGGCGGGTCATCTCGTCGGGGCCGAAGGTGAGCGGGCGGTTCACGCCCATCTTCACGCCGGTCCAGCCATTGTCGTTATGCGAGGCCGTGACCATGGCTACCGCTGGCACATCGAGGGCGAACTGGGCGAAATAGGCCATGGGCGACATGGCGAGGCCGATGTCGTGCACCTTCACGCCCGCGGCCATGAGGCCGGAGACCATGGCGTACTTGATGGAGGAGGAGTAGCCGCGGAAGTCGTGGCCGGTGACGATCTCGGGCTTGATGCCCATTTCGTGCATCAGCGTGCCCAGGCCCATGCCCAGCGCCTGCACGCCCATCAGGTTGATTTCCTTCTGGAACAGCCAGCGGGCGTCGTATTCGCGGAACCCGGTGGGCTTCACCATGGGCTCGGATTCATAGGCGTAGGTGTTCGGCGTCAGTGCGGGCTTCGGCGTCGGGAACATGAAAAGCCTCTCTCGGCGCGGCGTGCATTTGCGGACGGTTATGCCAGTAGCACGCAATTGTGACCTGTCTTGTCTGAAGCGTGGCTGTACGGCGGCGGGGGCGTGCAGCAGCGCGTCTTCCCCACAGGGAAGGGGACAGGAGGACAATGCCCGGCCAAGGTTCCGGTTCCCTTAAGCCCTTCGGGCAGGTGCCATCGCCCCTTGGGATAACTGGTTCTTCGGAAGGTTGCTCAGGTGCCGCGCGGTTTCGCCCGATTGGTGGGGGCGGCGTTTGCCGGGTCCTCCGGCCATGGATGGCGGGGATAGCGCCCGCGCATTTCGGCGCGCACGTCCCGCCACGAGCCGCTCCAGAATTGTGGCAGATCCTTCGTCACCTGAATGGGGCGATGGGCGGGAGAGAGCAGGGCCAGCGTGAGCGGCACCTTGCCTCCGGCGATGGCCGGATGGCGGGTGAGGCCGAACAGCTCCTGCACCCGCACCGGCAGCAGCGGCCCGCCCTCGGCGGCATAGTCGATGGGCAGATTGGTGCCGGTGGGGGCCGTGAAATGGCTGGGGGCTTCCGTTTCCAGCCGGTGCACCAGCGCATAGGGCAGCAGCGCATGGAGCGCGTTGCCGAGATCACCCGCGCTCACCTGCGCCAGCGACGTGCGCCCGGTGAGGAAGGGGGCGAGCCAGTCGCGCGCGGTGGCGGCGAGCGCGGTGTCGGAGAGGTCCGGCCACGGTTCGCCTTCCGCCGTGTGGAGGAAGGACACCCGGTCGCGCCACTGGGTGAGGGCGTTGGTCCATGGCAGGCGGTCGATGCCCAGCGCCGCGATGCCCTCGGCCAGTGCCGCCGCTGTTTCGGGCGTGTTGGGTACGGGCTGGGGCCGGTCGGCCAGCGTCAAAGCGGCGAGCCGCCGTGTCTCGCGGGCGCGCACCGAGGCGGTGGCGGGGTCGAAGGCCACTTCCAGACCGGCGGTGATCTCCTGCGCGAACAGCCGTTCGATCTCTTCTGCCGACAGGGCTGCGGCCAGTTGCACGCGGGCGGCATCGGCCCGGCCGCTGATCTCAGCCACCGCCAGATACGGCGCGCGGGCGAGCGAGGAGGCCGGGTCCACCACCGCCCCGCGCCCGTTGGCGAGCAGGATGCGGGTGCCATCGCCGCGCGCCTTCGCCACCCGGTCGGGATAGGCCAGCGCCAGCAGCGCGGCGGGGGAGGGCGTCTCGCCCTTGAGCTTGGGGGAGCCCTCGCGCGCCAGCTCCACCCAGCGCCCGGCGAGGCGGCGGGCATCGTCCGCCCGGCGGGAGCGCTCGCGGGAGAAATCCTGCAGACGATGGGTAAGGTCGGTTGAGTCGCCGCCGAGGCCGCGCTCGGTGAGCAGGGCCGCGATGTCGGCGGCCATAGCCCCCGCACCGAGGTCCGCCCCGCGCACCACCATATGGGCGAGGCGGGGCGGCAAGGGCAGACGGGCCATGCGGTTGCCCAGCGGCGTTACCGCCCCCTCCGCGTCGATGGCCTCCAGCACCCGCAGCAGGCTCTTGGCTTCCGTCACCGCAGGCACGGGCGGGGGATCGAGAAAGGGCAGGGAGCGGGGATCACGCACGCCCGCGCTGGCCAGATCCAGCACGAGGCCGGACAGATCGGCGGCGAGAATCTCCGGCGTGGTGAAGGCGGGTAGGCTCTGCGTCTCGCCCTCGCTCCACAGGCGATAGCAGGTGCCGGGCTCCGTGCGCCCGGCGCGGCCGCGCCGCTGGTCGGCGGCGGCGCGGGAGACGCGCACGGTCTCAAGTCTTGTCAGGCCCACATCGGGCTCGAAGCGCGGCACGCGGGCGAGCCCGCAATCCACCACCACCCGCACGCCCTCGATGGTCAGCGAGGTCTCGGCGATGGAGGTGGCGAGCACCACCTTGCGCTTGCCGGCCGGGGCGGGCAGCACGGCGCGGTCCTGCTCGGCCGGGTCGAGCGCGCCGAACAGCGGCACGATTTCCGTGTCCCTGTCGCGCACGTCGGCCAGAAGATGATTCTGGGTCCGGCGGATTTCCGCAGCACCGGGCAGGAAGGCCAGCACGGAGCCCCGCTCGGCGGAGAGCGCCTTGAGCACCGCATCCGCCACCTGCCGCTCCATGGGGGCGCGCGGATCGCGGCCGAGATAGCGCGTCTCCACCGGAAAAGCGCGGCCCTCGCTCTCCACCACGGGTGCGGGCGTGTCGCCGCCCAGCAGGGCGGCCACGCGGGCGCCGTCCAGCGTGGCGGACATGGCGAGCAGGCGCAGGTCGTCGCGCAGGCCCGCTTGCGTCTCCAAAGCCAGCGCGAGGCCGAGGTCCGCATCCAGCGAACGCTCGTGATATTCGTCGAACAGCACGGCGGCGATGCCGGCCAGCTCCGGATCATCCAGCACCATGCGGGTGAAGACGCCTTCCGTGATCACCTCGATGCGCGTGCGGCGGGAGACTTCGGAGCGCAGGCGCACCCGATAGCCCACCGTCTCGCCGACCTTCTCCCCCAGCGTCTGCGCCATGCGGTGCGCGGCGGCACGCGCCGCGAGGCGGCGGGGTTCCAGCACGAGAATTTTGCCGCCCTTCACCCACGGCTCGTCCAGCAAGGCGAGGGGCACCCGCGTGGTCTTGCCCGCGCCGGGCGGGGCGACCAGCACGGCGGCGACCGTCTCCCGCAAGGTGGCGGTGAGGGCGGGCAAAGCGTCGTCGATGGGCAGGCGGGTGTCGAACATGAGGGGCGGGCTTGCGGCCTTCGTCACAGGGATCTCCCGCGACATAGGCCATCCCGGCCCGCAAAATCCATCCTTCCGCGACCCCATGGGCGGGCGGCGCGGGAGGACAAGCGGCCGAACGTGGCTTATGTAGGCGGAAAATCCGCAGATTCCCGAAAGGGCCCCGTCTTCATGTCCAGCCTCACCAACGCCCCTTCGAGCCTCACCTCCAAGGTCCGCACATTCAATTCCGAGAGCGGGGTTGCCGCCGCCTGTTTCCTGAAGGGCACGGCCGTGCTCGTGGGCGAGCTGGGCGCGGCTCTCATGGTGACGGGCGATGAGGCGAAGGCCGTGGCGCTGCATGACGGCGCGGTGCTCGCCGCGCAGGGTGACGGCAAGCGGCTCGTCTCCGGCAGCGACGACGGCCGTGTGGTGGAACTGCTGGCGGACGGTACGGTGAAGGAACTGGCCGCGCACAAGGGCCGCTGGATCGACCGCGTGGCCCTCGGCCCCGATGGCTCGGTGGCCTATTCCGCCGGCAAGACCGCGCATTTCAAGCCGGTGAAGGGCGAGGCGCGCAGCCTCGAGGTGGCCTCCAGCGTCGGTGGCCTCGCCTTCGCGCCCAAGGGCACCCGCATCGCGGTGGCGCATTATGGCGGCGTCAGCTTCTGGTTCCCCAATGCCACCGACGCCAAGCCGGACCTGTTCGGCTGGAAGGGCTCGCACCTCGGCGTGGCGGTGAGCCCGGACGGGCGCTTCATGGTCACGACCATGCAGGAGGCGGCGCTGCACGGCTGGCGCATCTCCGACGGCGGCCATATGCGCATGACCGGCTATCCCACCCGCGTGAAGTCGTTCGAGTTCACCGCAGACGGCAAGTGGCTGGCCACGTCCGGCTCCTCGGAAGTGGTGATGTGGCCGTTCGCGGCCAAGGACGGCCCCATGGGCAAGCAGCCTTCCATGCTCGCCCCCTCTCCCGATGCGCGCGTCTCCGTGGTGGCGACCCACCCGAAGGATCCGGTGCTGGTGGCCGGCTATGACAATGGCATGGTGATGATGGTGCGCATCACGGATGCCGCCGAAATCCTGCTGCGGTCGCCGGACGGCTCCGCCGTGACGGCGGCGGGCTGGCGCTCGGACGGCGGGGCGGTGGTCTTCGGCACGGCGAGCGGCAGCGCGGGCCTGCTGGAGTTCTGATCCGGCGGCAGGCCGTCGCGGGAAGCTGAGACGAGGCTTGCTTTTGTCTGACAGGCGCGCGTCGCGGGCCTGTCACGGCTGCGCTTTATCCGATAACCTCCGGGCGTGCGATGCAGCGAGCTGCATTGCCCGCCCTTTGCAGGGAGGCGGATTCACTGCTCCGGTTGAACCCGGATGGAATCCGGCTCCCGCGTTCTCGCGGATGCGAGAGCGGTATCGTCCGGTCGGAGCCTGCCTCGGAGCCTTGCCTCATGAAGATCGAAGACGTTCGCCGTACAGCCTATTCCATGCCGCTGACCAACCCCGCCTATCCGCGGGGGCCGTATCGCTTCTTTGATCGCGAATTCATGATCATCACCTACCGCACCGACATGGACGCCCTGCGCGCCGTGGTGCCGGAGCCGCTCGAAGTGTTCGAGCCGCTGGTGAAATACGAATTCATCCGCATGCCCGACAGCACCGGCTTCGGCGACTATACGGAGACCGGGCAGGTGATCCCGGTGAAGCTGGACGGCGTGGAAGGCGGTTACGTCCATTCCATGTATCTCGACGACGAGGCGCCCATCGCCGGCGGCCGCGAGCTGTGGGGTTTCCCGAAGAAGTACGCCAACCCCAAGATGGAAGTGGAGGCCGACGTGCTGGCCGGGCGCCTGCACTATGGCAAGTCGCTCTGCGCCGAGGCCACCATGGGCTACAAGCACGTGGCCGCCGACAAGGAGGCCGTGCTGAAGGCGCTGAAAGCGCCGAACTTCATGATCAAGATCATCCCCCACGTGGATGCCACGCCGCGCATCTGCGAGCTGGTGCGCTACTATCTTCAGGATATCGAGCTGAAGGAGTGCTGGACCGGCCCGGCCGCCCTCGGCCTCTATCCGCACGCCATCGCCGACGTGGCCCGCCTGCCTGTGCTGGAGGTGGTCTCGGCCCTGCACCTGCGCGCCGACCTGACGCTGGGCATGGGCGAGGTGGTATTCGATTATCTGGCCGAGCCCAAATAGGGTTTCGCACGCGCTGCCATGCTGCGGCGGGCGAAAACCTCGGCAGAACCACACAATGGGGGATCCATGAGCACCCGTTTGAGTGACGCGTCCTGCAACATCAGGGAGATCGTCAGCGCCTACGATCGTCGGGCCTTGGTCTTTCAGGGCGGTGGCGCGCTCGGCGCCTATCAGGCCGGCGTCTATGAGGCGCTGGACAAGGCAGGGGTCGAGCCCAACTGGGTGTCTGGCGTCTCCATCGGCGCCATCAACTCGGCCATCGTGGCGGGCAATCACCCGGAAAACCGGGTGGCGCGGCTGCGCGAGTTCTGGGACACGGTGTCGGGCCGCAAGCTCTGGGCGTTTACGCCCGAGGGCGACATCTACCGCACCATGCGCAACCAGATCAGCGCCTGGGTGACGATGAACGTCGGCCAGCCCGGCTTCTTCAAGCCGCGTTTCCCCAATCCGTGGCTGCTGCCCACGGGGGCGTCCAACGCCACCAGCCTCTACGACACCTCGCCTTTGCGCGACACGCTGCTGAAGCTTGTGGATTTCGACCTCATCAACAAGGGCGACATCCGCTTCTCGGTGGGCGCGGCCAACGTGCGCACCGGCAATTTCGTCTATTTCGACAACACCACCCACCGCATCGGGCCGGAGCACATCATGGCCTCCGGCGCGCTGCCGCCGGCCTTCCCCGCCATCCGCATCGATGGCGAATATTATTGGGACGGCGGCGTGGTCTCCAACACGCCCCTGCAATGGCTGCTGGACCAGCCGGACCACCCGTCCGCCATCGTGTTCCAGGTGGATCTGTTCTCGGCCCGTGGCGAGCTGCCCCGCGACATGTTCGGGGTGATCGAGCGGCAGAAGGACATCGGCTATTCTAGCCGCACCCGCTACACCACGGACCTGTTCCGTCGCGTGCAGCTGCTGCGCACCCGGCACGCGGAAGCGGTGATGCGCATTCCCGAGCAACTGCGCACCGACGACGACCGGCAGACGCTGGACGACTATGAGAAGTCCGGCCCGGTGAACATCTGCCACCTGATCTATCAGGAAAAAAGTTACGAGCGGGACTTCAAGGACTATGAGTTCTCCGGCGCCTCCATGCGCGACCATTGGCAGTCGGGCATCGAGGACACCATGAAAACCCTGCGCCACCGCAAGTGGCTGGAGATGCCTGACAAGAGCGAGGGCATCGTCATCCACGACGTGCACCGCCTCTCGGACTGAGGGGCGGGGACGATCCGGCTCCAAAGCGTTGATGGAGAATGTCTTACGGCCCCGATTGCGAAGCAGTCGGGGCCGTACATGCTCTAGAACACCACGGCGCGCACCAGCGTGTTCGCGCCCAGCAGCGACAGACCGGCGAAGAAGAAGTTGCGGAACGTCTGCTGCGAGATGGCCATCCGCACCCGGCGGCCGATCTCCATGCCCAGGAAGGCCGGGATCAGCGCCGCGCCCGTCACCAGCAGCGCGTGCCAGGAGGTGAGCGGTGCCCCCCGCCCGGACAGGGCGATGGCAAGGCCGACGGAGCCGGCGGAGAAGGACAGGCCCATGGCCTGCACCAGATCCTCGCGCTCCAGCCCCAGCGATTGCAGATAGGGCGCGGCCGGCATCACGGTGACGCCGGTGGTGCCGGTGAGCAGGCCCGAGGCGACGCCCATCACCGGCGAGAGCCAGCTCTCCGCCCAGGCCGGCGTGTGGAAGCTGAAGCGGCCAAGGCCGAGCAGGCCGTAGAGAAACAGCGTGGCGCCCAGCACGCCCGGCGCCAGATGGGACTCCAGCCCCCCGAACCACAGGCCGCCGATGAGCGTGCCGAGGAAGGTGGTGAGCGCCATGAGCCAGAAGCGGCGCAGCACCACGCCGACGCGCGGCCCGGTGGCGAACTGCACGATATTGGTGAGCAGGGTGGGCGCAAGAAGGATGGCGGCGGCTTCCGCCGGCGGCATCAGCAGGCTGAGCAGGCCCATGCCCAGCGTGGGCAGGCCCATGGCGGTGACGCCCTTCACCAGACCGGCGAGCACGAGAACCAGAGCGACGAGGAAGAGCGACAATAAGTCCATGGCGTGCAAGCTGGCCGCACATAGACCTTGTCGCAATGCGGATTATACGGCTTCATCCTTCGGAAAATCCGAAGGATGAAGCCGTGCGGTTCGATCTCGTGGATCTGAAGCTCTTTCTCGCCATTCTGGAGGCGGGCAGCATCACCGCGGGCGCGGCGCGGGCCAATCTGGCACTACCTTCGGCCAGCGCGCGGGTGCGGGGCATGGAAGAGACGGCTGGCACGCCGCTTCTGGTGCGCAGCCGTGCAGGCGCCGTGGCGACGCCGGCCGGCGAAGCGCTGGCCCACCATGCCCGCCTCATCCTCCAGCAGTCCGAGCGGATGCGCGGCGAACTTTCCCGCTATGGCCGCGGCCTGAAGGGGCATGTGCGGCTGTGGAGCAATACGGCGGCCTTCTCCGTGGGCCTGATCGGCGATCTGGCGCGCTTCCTCGCCCGCCATCCCGACGTGGACGTGGATCTGCAGGAGCGCCCGAGCCGCGAGATCGCGCCGGCCCTGCGGGGGGGACTCATCCATATCGGCCTCCTGTCGGATGTGGGCGATACGCTGGGCCTCGAAACCAGGACCTATGGCGAGGATGTGCTGATGGCGGTGCTGCCGAAGGGCCACCGGCTGGCGAACACCCCGGGGGCGGGTTTCGCGGATGTGGCAGCGCTCCCCTTTGTCGGGCTGACGCCGGGCAATGCCATTCATCAGCTCATCGAGACCCACGCGGTGGCGCTTGGCCTGCCGTTGAAATACCGGGTGCGGGTGAACCGCATCGAGGCGGTGGGGGAGATGGTGCAGGCGGGCGTCGGCGTCTCGGTGCTGCCCACGGCGGATGCGCTGCGGGTGGCCGAGCGCACGCAGGTTGAAGTCTTCACCCTGCCGGAGGCATGGGCGCGCCGCCGGCTTGTGGTCGCCGTGCGCGACCTCCAGGCCCTGCCGGAATTCGCACGGCAGTTCCTGGATGGGCTGGGTGGGTGAAGCTCAGGCGAAGGCGGCGGCGAGAGGGGCGGCTTTGGCGCTCGGCTGAAGGTCGGTCCGCACGGCGAGAAAGCCTTCGAAATGATCCAGCGAACATTCCGGATGGAACGGGATCCGCAGGTCCAGCTCGCGTACCTGCCAGCTGTGTGCGATCCGGTAGCCGTGGCGCTGGATGTAACGGACCAGCCCGTCGCGGTTGAAGATGCGATAGGGGCTGGAGGTGGTGACGAAGCTCTGGTTGGTCCATTGGTCCGGGCCGTCCCAGACCGGCACCTTGTTGAGCAGGATATAATCGGGCTTCTTGCGGATGCTCTCCAGCAGGCCCGGCCCGTGCTGGCCGATGGGGTCGCGCATGTACTGGATGGCGCCGAGCGCCAGCAGCAGGTCGCAGGGCGGGGCGCGGCCGAGATCGGTGCCGAAGCTGATCCGCTCCGATTTCAGCCGGGCATGCCGGGCGCGGCCATGTTCCACCATGCGGGGCATATCGACCACGTGCCAGTGGTGGCCCTCGTCCAGCAGGTCGAAGCGTTCTGCGGTCTCGAAGGCGATGCCGCCGGCCCCGCCCACGTCGAGCACGGTCATGCCCTGCCGCAGCAATTTTCCGAGCCAGAGCAGCACGGCGAATTGCGAGGGCTGGGTGGGATCCATGCCGCCGCGATGGACGGGATGCTCATGGTCGATCACCTCCTTTGCCAATGCGCTGTCGTTCCAGCCCACGGCCGAGAAGCGCCGGGCCTGCGCCTCGGCGGCGTCGAAACTGTCATGCAGGCCGTGGAACAGGTTCATGCGCCGCGACCAGACCTTGCGAGCGTAGAGATCGGGCAGGAAGGGCAGGCGGCCGGCCCATCGGCCGAGCACGGTCTGGGTCAGCGCAATCTTGATCAGCTTTTCCATAAGCGCCTCGATACGGGCGGACGATGGAGGAGCCTCACATGGCGGGCCGGGGAAGTCGCCTCGCCCGAACGGGCGAGGCGCGCTCAATGGAGACATCGCTCCGGCGCAAAGGAGTAGGCCCGCAGGCGCATGCGGGGTGAGGGGTACATCCGGATGACGGTGCGCGGGCTGCCGAGGCAGGCCGGGCGGACAGGCGAAGCAGGGACGCGGAAAACCGGGCGACCGGCTGCGGCACCGGAAGGACCGTTTCAATGAAGAGTTCATGTCCCGGGATCAATGCGGGCCAATAATGAGCAAAGAGTCATTATTGAATGACCCCGCAAACGAAAGGTACCGACCGGCATGGAACCGGGGTGACAGGCGGTCATGTCCACGGCGAAGCCGTCCGGGTGCTGCGCATCTGCGAGGCTCAGGGGGCGGCGGCGATGAAGACGAACACCGCGAAGATGACGAGATGGACCCCACCCTGCAGAATGGTCGTCCGGCCCGTGGCGAGGGTGATCGTTCCCATGATCAGCGTCAGCACGATCTGCACGATGTGATCGGCTTCCAGCCCCATGGTGATCGGCTGGTGGAGCAGCAGCGAAATGATCGCGATGGTGGGAATGCTGAGCCCGATGCTGGCGAGGGCTGAGCCCAGCGCGAGGTTGAGGCTCTTCTGGATCTTGTTGGCCTTCGCGGCGCGAATGGCCGTCGTGCCCTCCGGCAGCAGGACCACCGCCGCCACCAGCACGCCGATGAGCTGCGGATTGAGCCCCGCGGATCGCACCGCATCGCTGATGGTGGGTGTCAGTTCCTCGGCGATGAGGATGACCAGCAGCAGCGCGACGAGCAGCATGAAGGCGCTGAGCGCGGTGGCCCGGTTGGAGGGCTTCTCCGATGCGTGCGCGTCTTCGGCATCGAGAAAATAGTCGCGATGGCGCACCGTCTGGACGAACAGGAACAGCGCATAGAGGAGCAGCGAGACCACGGCGACGAAGCCGAGCTGCAAGGGCGAATAGAAGGGGCCGGGCACCGCCGCCGTATAGTTGGGAAGGATGAGAGTCAGCGTCGTCAGCGTGCCCAGAACCGCAAGCTCCGCCGCTGCGCCCGAGGAGCGGAACTCCTGTTCGCGATGCATGAGGCCGCCGACCAGCAGGCAGAGGCCGATCACGCCGTTGAGCACGATCATCACTGTTGCGAACACAGTGTCGCGGGCAATTTCGCTGCCTTCGGCGGCGCCTGTCAGCATGACCGAGACGATCAGCGACACCTCGATCACCGTCACTGCGGCGGCAAGCACGAGGGAGCCGATGGGCTCGCCGATCTTGTGCGCGATGACCTCCGCATGCTCGACGGCCGCGAACACGGATCCGATCAGGAACAGCGCCGCCAGCAGGGCGAACAGGCCCGAGCCCTCGCCGAAGAGATGAAGCGCATGCGCCACCAGCACAAGAACGGCACCGCCCATGGCGACCGTGGCCCAATGGTGTTTCAGAAAATCGGACGGGGAGATCGCCATCGACGCGGTTTCCAGTGTTGATCAGGTTTGGCGGCTCGGAAGACTATATCCGCGTGCGGATATCAAAGGGGCTGGTTCCTTGCCGATTGATGACAGTCCGGGGCCCATGCGCTTCCGTGTCCCGGCAGGCTTGGGGCAGGTCGCGGACATCGCCCGGTTTCCCGGTGCGAAACCGCCCTGCATGCTGGGGGAGCCCGTTCAGGCCAGACGATGGTTCAGGCAGGAGGGGGAGGGCGCGCGACGCCGGGCAAATGCGCAGGCCCTCAACTGGTGAGCGCACGGCATACCGTCGAATGCCCCACGCGGTCCCTGACGCTCGGCGTCATGGCGTTGGATGTATCGACCGGCGGCGGCAAGGCGCCCTGGTAGCCGTTTGCCCGTAGCCACGCCTGAGCCTGCCGTTGACCGTGCAGGGCGGCCTGTTCCATCCAATGCCGACCTGCCACCGGATCGCGTCCGGAGCCGGGCCCGTTCAGGTAGGACAGGCCGAGATTGGCCATGGCGTTGACATGGCCATAGGCTCCGGCCTGTTGCCAGAGGCGACGTGCCTCTTCTTCGTTGCGGGATATCGCCTCGCCGCTGAACAGCAGGATGGCGAGATTGTTCATGGCGCGGGGGTTGCCCGCCAGCACGGCGCGGCAATACCAGACAATGGCGGTGTCCATATTCCTGGGCACGCCCGAGCCGTACTGATGCTTGTAGCCGAGCGCATTCATGCCCTCGCCATTGCCCTGCTCGGCCGACAGCAGATAGAGGCGCAAGGCCTCGCCCTGGTCCTCGGGCACATGCTGGCCACGGGCGTAGAGATAGCCCAGATTGACCTGCGCATCGGAATCGCCCGCATCGGCTTCCTGACGCAGTAGCTTGTAGGCGGTTGCGATGTCGCCGCTGTTGTACGCCTGCATGCCCATGACGGTTCGCGCCGACTGGGCCGTGGCGGACCCCGCCGGCCAGAGCGCCGCGCACAGGGTGATGACCGCACCGATGGTTCGGCATGTGCCGCGAAGGCGCGGCAAAACCCATTCTGTGCCCATCTCCCCCCCCCAACCGAACCTGCTCCAGTTCGCGCGCGGCGCAGCTTCGCGTGCATCCGTTTGCCCTGCAATCGGAAGTTTCGGGGGGCATCCGCCCGGAGCTTTGCGCCCGTCGGCGATGGCACCGTCCAGCACACGCAACGCTCCCCCGCGCCGGCGGCATGCGTGGCGCCGCAATTCGGACATGCGGCGCGCCTCCTTCCCGCACCTGAACTCGCCCGGCACCGCGCGCGGGATCGCTCCGGAGCGGCAGCAAAAATGCCCTGCGGATGCGGTGCTTGTGGTGTGAGTTTGTGCTTAATGTCCGGGCATCTGCCCGCAAGGTGTGCAATGTCACCCGCTGATTCCACCGCTTCCACCGCCTCCATCGGCCTGCGCAACACCACGCTGGCCGGCATCGGCATGATGCTGATCGGCATCTTCGGCTATTCGCTCAACGACGCGCTCGGCAAATGGCTGGTGGCCACCTATTCGGTGCCGCAGGTCATGTGCATCCGCGGGGCCTTCGCGGCGGCGGTGCTGCTGCCCTTCCTGTGGCGGGACCGGCACAGTCTGCGCGCGATCTCAGCGCATCCGGGCCAGCATGCGCTGCGCATGCTGTTCGTGATCCTCGATGTGGGCTGCTTCTATCTGGCGGTGGCCCATCTGCCGCTCGCCACCGTCATGACCTATTACCTCGCCGGCCCCATCTATGTGACGGCGCTGTCGCCCTTCCTGCTGGGCGAGCAGGTGGGCTGGCGGCGGTGGAGCGCGGTGGCGGTGGGCTTCATGGGCGTCCTCATCGCGCTGAAGCCGGCGAGCGGCGGCATCGGCCTGCCGGAGCTGGCGGCCTTCGTGGGCAGCCTGTCCTTCGGCCTGCTGATGATCGTCACCCGCAAGCTCCGGGGCGCGTCCGAGACGCTGCTCATCACCACGCAGGTGGTGGCGCCATTGGTGGCGGGCCTGTGCATCGCCCCCTTCATGTGGGTGGCGCCGTCGCCGGTGGATTTCGGCCTGATCGGCTTCCTGGGCATCGTGTCGATGGTGGCCGGCGTGTGCGTGAACCGCGCGCTCAAGCTGGCGCCGGCCTCCACCGTGGTGCCCTATCAGTACACATTCATCATCTGGGCGACGGTGTTCGGCTATCTGTTCTTCGGCGACCGGCCGGAGCCCAACGTGCTGGTGGGCGCCGCCATCATCATCGGCGCCGGCCTTTTCATCTTCATGCGCGAGCACCGCGCCAGCCGCACCGGCCGCGAGATGCCGCCCGCCTGAAGAAGGCGGGCGCGCGCGCGTCCTCAGAACTCCGCGTCGAGTTCTTCCAGCTCTTCGGGCTCCGCCATCGCGCCGGCGATCCATTCCTGCATCACCGGATGGGACATGATGCGGGCGCGATAGGCGTCGCACGTATCGTCCAGCTTCACGTCATAGGTGGTGAAGCGCGAGCACACCGGGGCGTACATGGCATCCGCCAGCGAGGGGCGGTTGCCGATCAGGTACGGCCCGCCATGGGCGGCAAGGCAGCCGCGCCAGATGGCCAGGATGCGCTCGATATCCGCCTGCGCGCCCGCCCACACCTTGAAGCCGGGATAGCGGCCCTTGATGTTCATGGGCAGCGCCGAGCGCAGATTGGCGAAGCCGGAATGCATCTCGCCCGCCACCGAGAGGCAGTGCGCCCGCGCCGCGCGGTCGGGCGGCAGCAGGTGCGCGTCGGGAAACAGCTCATGCAGGAAGGCGGCGATGGCCAGCGTGTCCCACACGGTCACGCCCTCATGCTGGAGGCGCGGCACGAGGAAGGAGGGGGAGAGCAGCAGCAGCTCGGCGCGGGCCGAGGGGTCGTCCACCGGGACGCGCTCTTCCTCGAATTCGAGACCCGCCAGCTTGCAGATGAGCCAGCCGCGCAGCGACCAGGAGGAGTAGTTCTTGCTCGATATGGTCAGCGTGGCCTTCGACATGCGCGCCTTCCCGATACCTGCCCGATTCGTGCCGCGAGGAGCCCATCTCCCGCCGCCGTTTCGATGCTGTCGCAGGAGCATAGCTCAAGCGCGTTGCAATGCACCACGCTCCTCGTCAAAATCCTTCCAGACAGGTACAACCGATCTGGCCGGTGGAAAAGGCTCCAGGCCAGCTTGAGCCAATATGTATCAGTTCGCCACGCCGGACGGCGGGCGTTTCGGGGCGGGATGCGGCGGGGCGGTTTGCTGCCGACGGGATGAGGGAGGCGAGGTCGCATGATGGCGCACGGATCCCGCGGCTTAGCCGCCCGACACCTGTTGAGGTGTCCCGCGCCATGCTGAGCTATCAGGCATATCAGACCCAGTCGGACCTGATGGAGCCCATCAAGCTCGGCGCCCACATGGCCCGGCGCCTGCTCGACAGCTCCCTGCTGGCTCCGTTCCAGTCGCTGGCCACCCGCCATCTGTCCGCCGCCTGCGAGATGGTGGAGCGTGTCGGCCTCACCCACGCCCGGCCGGCCTTCGGCCTCACCTCCACCGAGGTGGGCAACCATGCGGTGCCGGTGGTTGAGGAAGCGGCGCTGCGCCTGCCCTTCGGCACGCTGCTGCATTTCCGGAAGGACGTGGAGGTGCCCCAGCCCAAGGTGCTGGTGGTGGCTCCGCTCTCCGGCCATTTCGCCACCCTGCTGCTGGGCACGGTGCGCACGCTCCTGCCGGACCACGACGTCTTCATCACCGATTGGCACAATGCGCGCGACGTCAGCCTGGAGCATGGCGGCTTCGGCTTTGACGGCTATGTGGAGCACGTCATCAAGTTCCTGGAGTTCATGGGGCCGGGCAGCCATCTGGTGGCGGTGTGCCAGCCCTGCGTGCAGGCGCTGGTGGCTGCCGCCGTCATGGCGCAGGACAACAATCCGGCCACCCCGCGCTCCATGACGTTGATGGCGGGGCCCATCGACTGCCGCATCAATCCCACCAAGGTGAATGATCTGGCGACCTCGAAGCCCATGTCGTGGTTCGAGCGCAATCTGATCTCCACCGTGCCCATGGGCTTCGAGGGCTCGGGGCGGAAGGTCTATCCGGGCTTCATGCAGCTCTCGGCCTTCGTGAGCATGAATCTGGGGCGCCACATGAAGGCGCATTTCGAGCTCTACGACAGTCTCGTGGACGGCGATCTGGAGAAGGCCCACACCACCAAGACCTTCTATGACGAATATTTCGCCGTGCTGGATCTGGCGGCAGAGTTCTATCTGGAAACCGTGCAGTACGTGTTCCAGGATTATCGCCTGCCCAAGGGCGAACTGACCTACAAGGGCAATCCCATCGACTTCAAGGCCATCCGCCGCACCTCGCTGCTGACGGTGGAAGGCGAGCGGGACGACATCTGCTCGCTGGGCCAGACGGTGGCGGCGCACGACATCTGCACCGGCCTGAAGCCCCACCGCAAGCGCCATCACATGCAGGCGGGCGTTGGCCATTACGGCGTGTTCAGCGGCCGCAAATGGGCGGGGCAGGTCTATCCCATCGTGCGCAACCACATCCTCTCCAGCGACTGAGCGCGGCACGGCCCGCGCCCGCCCACCGTCATCACAACGTCTTGGAGCCCTGTGAAAGGGGTGTGGCATGGCGCGGTTGCGTCAATCGATGGTTGACGCACGGGCCATGCCTTGATTGATGGGCGTGCATCGGCGGCATCCGTCGCCTGTTACACCCTGGAGGAGCTCCCGGAATGAGCGCTTGGCCGGTTCACGCCACCATTGATGGTCCTATTGTCATGATCGGCTTCGGGTCGATCGGGCGCGGTACCCTGCCGCTGATCGAACGCCACTTCTCGTTCGATCTGGACCGGATGGTGGTGATTGATCCGGTCGACACCGACCGCAAGCTGCTCGACGCCCGCGGCATCCGCTACATCCAGTCGGAAGTCACCGCCGAGAATTATCGCGAGCTGCTGACCCCGCTGCTGACCAATGGCGGCGGCCGCGGCTTCTGCGTGAACCTCTCGGTGGACGTGTCCTCCATCGCCGTCATGGAGCTGTGCCGCGAGATCGGCGCGCTTTACGTGGACACGGTCATCGAGCCCTGGAAGGGCTTCTATTTCGACAAGTCCATGGGCCCGGAGAAGCGCACCAACTACGCGCTGCGCGAGACCCTGCTCGCCGCCCGCCGCCGCAATCCCGGCGGCCCCACCGCCGTCTCCACCTGTGGCGCGAACCCCGGCATGGTGTCCTGGTTCGTGAAGCAGGCGCTGCTGAACATCGCCCATGACACCGGCCTCGACCGGCCGGAGCCCACCTCCCGCGAGGAATGGGCGCAGCTCGCCCGTGCGCTGGGCGTGAAGGGCATCCACATCGCCGAGCGCGACACCCAGCGCGCCCGCAACCCCAAGCCGCGCGACGTCTTCGTCAACACCTGGTCGGTGGAAGGCTTCGTCTCCGAGGGCCTGCAGCCGGCGGAGATGGGCTGGGGCACGCATGAGAAGCAGCTTCCGCCGGACGGCCGCACCCATGAGGGCGGCTGCGGCGCGGCCATCTATCTGATGCGCCCCGGCGCGGATACCCGCGTGCGCTCCTGGACGCCCACGCCCGGCCCGCAGTTCGGCTTCCTCGTCACCCACAACGAGTCGATCTCCATCGCCGACTACCTGACGGTCCGCGACGGCGACACCGTGGTCTACCGGCCCACCTGCCACTACGCCTACCACCCGGCCAATGATGCCGTGCTCTCGCTGCACGAGATGTTCGGCGCCGGTGGCAAGCAGCAGTCGAGCTGGAAGATCCTCGACGAGCACGAGATCGTCGACGGCATCGACGAACTGGGCGTGCTGGTCTACGGCCATGGCAAGAACGCCTATTGGTACGGCTCGCAGCTCTCCATCGAGGAGACCCGCCAGCTCGCGCCCTATCAGAACGCCACCGGCCTTCAGGTCACGTCCGCCGTGCTCGCCGGCATGGTGTGGGCGCTGGAAAATCCGGAAGCCGGCATTGTCGAGGCCGACGAGCTGGACTTCCGTCGCTGCCTGGAAGTGCAGACGCCTTATCTCGGCCCGGTCATCGGCACTTATACCGACTGGAACCCGCTGAAGGATCGTCTCCCCTTCTTCCCGGAAGAGATCGACGAGGAAGATCCCTGGCAGTTCAAGAACATCATCGTGCGCTGATCTGCGGCGAGAAGGCTACCGGCAATCCGGGAGACTTTTTGACTGCACGCTATACGGTGAGACAGGAAGTTCAGCGCCGCACGGAAAGCTCCGTGCGGCGCTGTGCTTTTCAGGATACAGGCAGAAGAAAAGAGCCCTTGCTATCCACAACCCCTGATGTTGCGGCATTTCCAGCAGTTATTGGCAAGGCCTTGTCCCGTCAGGGGTGCTGAGCCTCCAATAATCATTGATCGGAAGTGGAATAATTAAAATCTATGAAAATTGTTGGTTTCGGTACGTTGCGCGGCACCAAAGCTTGCCTGTAGCTCAACCCAGAACACATTTTCGTGGGCGGCAGGAAGAAATGCGAACCTTACATAAACACCTCCTTGCTTCGGTGCGCCTGCCCGTTGCCATGGGCGCCCTGCTGATCGCGGCTTCCGCCGCTCAGGCGCAGGATGCCGGCACCGGCCTGCTGCTCCCCACCGTGCAGGTGGAAGGTGCGCAGAGCGCCTGGGGGCCGATCGGCGGCTATGTGGCCACCAATTCGGCCGCCGGCACCAAGACCGACACCCCGCTCATCGAGACCCCGCGCTCCATCTCGGTGGTCTCCGCCGAGGAAATCTCCGATCGCGGCGCGCAGAGCGTGGTGGATGCGGTGAGCTATTCCGCCGGCGTCGTCACCGGCCTCTATGGCTATGAGCCGCGCTTCGACGTGATCTATGTGCGTGGCTTCGCCACCACCCAGCTCGGCGACTACAAGGACGGCCTGCGGCAGGCCAACGGTTCGTTCGCCTACTTCCGCAGCGAGGTCTATGGGCTCGAGCGCATCGACATCATCAAGGGCCCGGCCAGCGTGCTGTACGGCCAGACGGTGCCGGGCGGCCTCGTGAACCGCGTCTC
This sequence comes from Azorhizobium oxalatiphilum, assembly GCF_014635325.1. GTDB lineage: Bacteria > Pseudomonadota > Alphaproteobacteria > Rhizobiales > Xanthobacteraceae > Azorhizobium > Azorhizobium oxalatiphilum. The sequence continues at coordinate 104,154 of NZ_BMCT01000003.1, forward strand.
CAAGCTGCCGACCGAGAAGGCGTTCGGCGAGATCGAAGGCCAGATCGGTTCGCCCGACTGGTACCAGCTCGCCTTCGACGTGGGCGGCCCGGCCAACAAGGATGGCTCGATCCTCTATCGCGTCACCGGCGTGGCGCGCAAAGCGGACGGCTCGGTCAACGGCACCGCCAATGACGAGCTGTATCTGGCCCCCTCGGTCACGTTCCGGAACGACAAGACCAGCTTCACGCTGATCGCCAGCGTGCTCAACGCCAACGTGCCGGCGTCGAACTTCTATCTGCAGACGAACGCCTACACCCCGCCGACCCGCATTGGCGCCTCGACGACTTTCAACGACATCGAGCAGACGCAGGAGCAGATCGGCTACAAGCTGGAGCATGAGTTCAACGACATCTGGACGGTGCGCCAGAACCTGCGCTACGGCCATATCGACGAGCATGCCTATTACACTAGCGCCATCGGCTACATCACGCCGACCCTGATCGCCCGCTATCCCTTCAACCTGAAGGCCACGGTGGACACATTCAACGTGGACAATCAGGCGGAGGCGAAGTTCGCCACCGGCGCCCTGAACCACCGCGTGCTGTTCGGGCTTGATTATCTGGTGATGAACAACGTCCAGCGCACCGGCTTCGGCTCCTTCACCGGCTCCGACGCCACCCCGCTCAACCTGCTGGCGCCGAACACGCCGCAGCAGGCCATCATGCCGGCGCTGACCGCCCAGACCGCCACCTCGGTGAGCCAGGTCGGCCTCTATGCCAGCGACCAGATCAAGTTCGGCGAGGGCTGGAACTTCAACATCGGCGGGCGGCAGGATTTCGCCACGCAGCAGGCCAGCAGCCAGGCCTCCAGCTTGTCCCCGACCACCGGCCAGAGCCGCGACGATACCGCCTTCACCTGGCAGACCGGCCTGCTGTACGAATTCTCCAACGGCGTCGCGCCCTATGCGAGCTACGCCACTTCGTTCCTGCCCTCCACCAATACGGACCTCAACGGCGACCTGCTGCCGCCGTCCAATGGCGAGCAGTATGAGGTGGGCATCAAGTATCAGCCGAAGGGCATGAAGGCGCTGTTCACCGCCGCGGCATACCAGCTGACCCAGACCAACTATGCGGTCGCGGTGCCGCCCTTCAACCTCTATTACGACAACACCGGCGACGTGCGCGTGCGCGGCTTCGAGTTCGAGGCCGCCGCCGAGCTGGCGCCGGGCTTCGAGATGACCGCCGCCTACACCTATGCCAAGAGCGAGATCATCGCCTCGCTCGACACGGCGACCATCGGCAACACCCCGGTGAACATGCCGGAGAACGTGGCCTCGCTGTGGGCCAAGTACATGTTCCAGGATGGCCCGATGAAGGGCTTCGGCGTGGGCGCGGGCGTGCGCTACAACGGCGGCTTCTGGGCCGACAATGCCAACACCTACAAGAATCCTTCGCAGACGCTGGTGGACGCCGCGCTCTATTATGAGAAGGACGCCTGGAAGGTGCAGCTGAACGCCAAGAACCTCTTCGACGAGGAGACGGCGATCCTGAACGAGGGCTACTGGTACTGGACCAACGGCCGCCAGGTGCTGCTCACCGCCTCCTATCGCTGGTGAGCCGCGCGGGTTGATCAGCGGACTGCTGATCATCTGCCCATCGACCCAGGCCCCGGATACGCTCTGCCGTATCCGGGGCCTTTGCTTTTCTGGCAGGACACGGATGGCGGTTCGGGAAGCCGTGATGTCGATGAGCTGGTAAAAGGTGCGCCGAGGTCAGCGTCGCGCAAGTCTGTCGCCTGATCTTTCCTGCCCGAACAGTGGTTGCACGTTCCCCTGGCCCAGCATTCGTCTGGCGGTAGGCGCTGCGCCAGCAGACGTGTGCATGTGAATAGTAAGGCCGCATGACTACGTGGGGCCTGTATTCATACATTTGTTATCTGATACAATACATTGTATCGCTTCTACATTAAATGATGTTCATCTGAAATAACTTGCGTTGACGTTGATGCGGCGTGGGATATGTTTCCTGCCATGCACGGCGCTCCGTCGTGTATCACGTCGTATGCACGGTGTTCCGCCGCGCATCACCGAACACGGACGAGTAGATCGTCATGCGCAAATTTGTTCTGGCGTCCTTTGCCGCCCTTTCCCTGGCTGCCGTCGCCGCTCCGGCCTCGGCCATGCCGCTGATCACTGCTGTCGATACCGGCGTTGCCGGAGCCGGCGTCACCGCGCCCGTGGTGCCGGTGGCCGAAGGCTGTGGCTGGGGCCGCTGGCGTGGCCCGTGGGGTCACTGCCGTGACACCCCCTATGTGGGCCCGCTGCCCGGTGGCGGCTATCAGCCCGGCCCGCCCGTGATCATGGGCAATGGCTGCCCCCCCGGCTACTGGCGCGGTCCCTGGGGCCACTGCCGCGACACGCCCTATCATGGGCGCCTGCCGGGTGGCGGCTGGCAGTGATCTGACGGCCTGGAGCCGGATCGGGTCAGGGCAAACCATCTGATCCGCCGATCCGTCTCCGCAACCAGAATCGGGACGGCACCGCCGTTCCCCTTCTTCCGGGTTTGATCGCGTCAATGCCGCCCCCGTTCGTGGCGTGCGGCGTCCCGCCATCTCAAGGACATTGATCATGAAAAGCACTGTTTCACGCCTTCTCGCGGCGTCCGTGCTGGGCTCGGCGGTTCTCGTCGGCACCGGCGCGATGGCCCAGCAGGCCGCGCCTGCCGCGCCGCCCCAGCCGCACATCATCGTCGACGCCAATGCCTATTCGGATGCGGACTCGCAGGCGATCCTCAACGCCCGCCTCGCCGCCCTGAAGACGGTGATCGTGCTCACCCCCGAGCAGGAAAAGCTCTGGCCGGCGGTCGAGACGGCGATCCGCGACATCAACAAGAACGCCATCGCCCGCCGCAAGGCGCTGGAGAGCGGCCCGCCGCCGCGCGACATGCTCGGCGTGCTCGACGCCATCGCCACCGCCGAGGAGGCGCGCGGCAAGGAGCTGAAGCGCTTCGTGGACGCGGCCAAGCCCTTCGTGGCCTCCCTCACCGAGGCCCAGAAGCGCCGCATCCCGGCTTTCCTCGGCATGCATGACTCGGGCGGCCCGCTGCAGCCGGCCGGCACGCTCTGGCTGTTCGAGGAAGAAGCCGGCTGAGCAATAGGTTAGAGCCGGATCGGTTCGGACTGTTCGGTCTGAACCGATCCGGCTCCGGAAGGCATCGAGGGCGAGCCCCGGGGTTAAACACAAGGGTTCGTCAGGGGTGGGGGCCCCCCGCGCCGGAAACCAGCGACAAGCCGGTATCCGGCGCGGTCTATGTTTGAGGCTGCGGCCGGGCTCATGCGCCGGTCTGGTCGTCCACCTTCGCGTCGGGCGCGTTCTTCTTGATGCTGTCGATGGCGGACTGGGCCGAGGGCTTGGTCTTGTAGCCTTCGGACGAGAACATGATCTCGCCGTTGGACGCCTTGAAACGGAACCGGAATTCGCCGGCCTTGTCCTTGAAAATCTCGAACTTTGCCATGGGCGCCTCCTGTTGCCCTGCGTTTTGGCGCGCGCCTGTCGGGCGCGGCGGCAGCAGGCACGGATGGGCCGGGCCGATGCACGCCTCCCCAACATGCGAACGGCCCGGACTGGAGCCGGGCCGTGGGAGCGTGCCGCATTTCGCGGGAGCTGGCAAAGTCCAGAAAGACGGGCGCCTCAGTCGTCCATCTTCAGCGCGGCGATGAAGGCTTCCTGCGGAATCTCCACCTTGCCGAACTGGCGCATGCGCTTCTTGCCTTCCTTCTGCTTGTCCAGAAGCTTGCGCTTGCGCGATACGTCGCCGCCGTAGCACTTCGCCGTCACATCCTTGCGCAGGGCCTTGATGGTCTCGCGCGCGATCACCTTGGCGCCCAGCGCCGCCTGGATCGGGATGTTGAACAGATGCTGCGGGATCAGGTCCTTCAGCTTCTCGCACATGGCGCGGCCACGGAATTCCGCCCGCGTGCGGTGGACCAGCATGGACAGCGCATCCACCGGCTCGGCATTGACGAGGATGGACATCTTCACGAGGTCGCCCTCGCGATAGTCGGTGATGGCGTAGTCGAAGGAGGCATAGCCCTTCGAGATCGACTTCAGCTTGTCGTAGAAGTCGAACACCACCTCGTTCAGCGGCAGGTCGTACGTGACCATGGCGCGCGCGCCCACATAGGTCAGCTCGATCTGGTTGCCGCGCCGGTCCTGGCAGAGCTTCAGCACCGAGCCGAGATAATCGTCCGGCGTCATGATGGTGGCGCGGATCCACGGCTCGCGGATTTCCTTGATCTTCACCACGTCCGGCATGTCGGCCGGATTGTGCAGCTCGATGGTCGAGCCGTCGTTCATCTCCATCTGGTAGATGACCGAGGGGGCAGTGGCGATGAGGTCGAGGTTGAACTCGCGCGACAGCCGCTCCTGGATGATCTCCAGATGCAGCAGCCCGAGGAACCCGCAGCGGAAGCCGAAGCCGAGCGCGGCCGAGGTTTCCATCTCGAAGGAGAAGCTGGCGTCGTTGAGGCGCAGCTTGCCCATGGCGGCGCGCAGATCCTCGAAGTCGGCCGCATCCACGGGGAACAGGCCGCAGAACACCACCGGCTGCGCCGGCTTGAAGCCCGGCAGCGCCTCGGCGGTGGGTTTCTTCTCTTCGGTGATGGTGTCGCCGACGCGGGTATCAGCCACTTCCTTGATGGAGCCGTTCAGGAAGCCGATCTCGCCGGGGCCGAGGCTCTCCAGCGCCACCATCTTGGGGGTGAACACGCCCACGCGGTCCACGTCATAGGCGGCGTCCGTGCCCATCATCTTGATGCGCATGCCCTTCTTCAGGGTGCCGTCGATGACGCGCACGAGCACGACCACGCCGAGATAGGTGTCGTACCAGCTGTCCACCAGCAGCGCCTTGAGCGGCGCGCTGCGGTCGCCCACGGGCGGGGGCAGGCGGGTGACGATGGCTTCCAGCACCTGGTCGATATTGAGCCCGGTCTTGGCCGAGATGCCCACGGCGTTGGAGGCGTCGAGGCCGATCACGTCCTCGATCTGGCTCTTCACCTTCTCCGGCTCGGCGGCGGGCAGGTCGATCTTGTTCAGGACCGGGACGATGTCGTGATTGTTGTCGATGGCCTGATAGACATTGGCCAGCGTCTGCGCTTCCACGCCCTGCGAGGCGTCCACCACCAGCAGCGAGCCTTCCACGGCGGCCAGCGAGCGGCTCACCTCATAGGCGAAGTCCACGTGGCCGGGGGTGTCGATGAGGTTCAGCGTATAGGTCTCGCCATCCTGCGCCTTGTAGGACAGGCGCACGGTCTGGGCCTTGATGGTGATGCCGCGCTCACGCTCGATGTCCATATTGTCGAGCACCTGATCGGACATCTCGCGCTCGGACAGTCCTCCGGTGAGCTGGATCAGCCGGTCGGCGAGCGTGGACTTGCCATGGTCGATATGGGCGACGATGGAAAAGTTGCGGATGTTCTTCTGGGCGGTCGCGGTCATCCGCGCCGCATAGCATTGGGCCGTGGCGCCTACAAGGCCGGCTGCTCGGCGTCGGCGTTCGCCCAGCCCCGGATCAGCCGTTCCAGCGCCCGAAGTCCGTCGGTCAGAGCGGCGGGGCCGGGCTGAAGAATGAGGGGCGACTTGATCTCGTAAAGCGCGCCCGCCTTCACGGCGGGCAGGGCGTCGAAGCCGGGCCGCTCGGCGAAAGCCTTGGCGTTGAAGCGTTTGCCGCACCATGAGCCGATGACGAGGTCCGGCTCGGCCGCGATCACCTCTTCCGGGGTGACGAAGCGGTCGCGCGCGGCGGCGCCCTTGGCCTTGTCGGCGAAGACGTCGATGCCGCCGGCCAAAGTGATCAGCTGCGACACCCAGCCGATGCCGCAGATCATGGGGCTGTCCCATTCCTCGAAATAGACGCGGGGACGGCGGGGCAGGGTGCGGGCGCGCTCGCCCACGATCTCCAGCCGGGCGCAGAGCCGGTCCACCAGGGAAGCGCCCTTGACCGGTTCGCCGATGAGGGCCGCCAGCGTGGCGACCATGCCGAGGATGCCGGCGATGTCGCGCTGGTTGAACACATGCACCGCAAGGCCCGCGCGGGCGATGTCGGCGGCGATGTCGGCCTGAAGATCGGAGAAGGCCAGCACCAGATCCGGCTCGAGGGCGAGGATCTTGGGCACGTCGGCGGTGGTGAAGGCGGAGACGCGGGGCTTCTCCTGCCGCACCTGCGGAGGGCGCACCGCATAGCCGGATACCCCGGCGATGCGCTCCTCCTCGCCCAGGAGGTACATCGTCTCCACCGTCTCCTCCGTGAGGCAGACGATGCGGCGTGGCGGAAAGTGGCTCCGGCGGGTGAGGGCGCCCCCCGGCGCGCTCACAGGCCGAACAGCCGCTTGCGGGCGGGCGCCGGCTCGGCGGTCTCCGCATCCGTCACCGGGCCGGGATCATCCGGCAAGGGCGGCAGCGCCACCACCGGCGGCGGAGCCTCCACGGACTTGGCGGGGGCAGGCTTGGCGGTGGCTGGACTGGCGATGGCAGGCTTGGTTTCGGCGGGCTTCGCGTCCACCGGCTTCGCATCTTCCGCCGTGGCGGGCACGGGCGCCGCGTGGCTGAGCTTCTCCAGCTCGGCCGCGCGCTCCACTTCGCGCCGGGCCTCTTCCTTCTCGCGGATGGCGGCGATGGCGGTGCGCACGCGCTCGGCCTCGTGCTCCAGCACCGGGGTCGCGGACACACCCGGCGGCACCGCCCAGATGAAGGCGTCGAGCTTGCCGGTGACGGGGGACACCGGGCCCCATTCGTCGAACACCCGGCCATCGGCGATCCACGCCGGATCGCGCGGCGCGCGCAGCGCACGGGCGGCCCACTCGCGGGCCTTGCCCACATCCTCGTGCTCGGTGGCTTCCAGCTCGGCCATCAGCAGGCAGACGCGCTGGGTGGGCTCCTGCGACAGGCGCTGGAGCAGGGCACGGGCTTCCGCGAACTGCTGGGCGTCGATGGTGCCGTGGGCCAGCGCGATCAGGCTTTCCGGATGGTCCGGGGCCTTGGCGGCAAGCGCGCGGATGCGCTTCAGCCGGTCGAGCGCCGCATCACCGGGCCGCAGACGGGCGGCCACATCCGCCAGCTCCGGATGCGGGGTCGCGGCATATGCGGTCTCGACGATCTTGGTGGCCTTGCGCAGGTCGCCATTGTTGCCGAGCAGGCGCCCGGCCACGGCGGCGGCAGGCACCAGCGTCGGGGCGAGGCGCACAGCCTCCACCGCGCGCTCGCGGGCCACCGGCGGGTCGCTCACCTCCAGCGCCAGCGCCTCGGCGGCCAACAGCACGGCGCGGCGGCGGCGATACTGGAGCTTGTCGATGCCGCGATGGGACATCTGCTTTTCCAGCACCGCGCGGGCGCCGGGATAGTCGCCCTCGGCGCAGCGCGCCTCCATCACCGCATCGGCGGCCCAGGTGAGGGCCGGATCCTGATTGGCGGCTTCCTCGGCCAGCACGCGGGAAGCGTCGATGTCGCCGGAGCGGCGGGCCTCGATGTGCAGGCCGCGCAGGCCGAGCAGGCGGGTGCCGGGCTCGTCCAGCATGGTGCGGAACACCCGCAGCGCCTCGTCCTGATCGCCCGCGAACTGGGCGGACTGGGCAGCGAGCAACTGCGTCAGGGGCTCGCGCGGCAGGTATTTCTGGGCATCCGCGCGGGCGCGCTTGGCCGCCTCGATATCGCCGGAGCCGATGGCGAGCAGGCCACGCGACACCGCCGCCCAGCCCTTCTCGCGCTTGCGACGGCGCGAGAAGCCGACCAGCAGCTTCGGCGAGCGGATGAGCAGCGACAGCAGGTGCCAAACCACCAGCAGCGCCACGCTGAAGGCGGCGAGCGCCGCCAGCGCCACGGGCACCGTGGTTTCGATGCGCCAGCCCTGCCAGGCAATGAGCATCTCGCCCGGCCGGTCGGCCAGCCAGGAGGCGCCGAAGGCGACGAGCGCGAGGACGATAAGGAAGAGAACGAGGCGGATCACGGCACCTTCCCGGAAATGGCGGCCAGCGCCTGCTGGAACAGGGCTCCGGCGGTATTGGCCGCATCACGGCGGCCCTCGATTTCGGCGGTGATGGGCTTCAGCTTCTCCTGCACCGGGGCGGGCAGGGTGGCGAGCGCAGTGAGGGCGGCGGCCAGATCTCCGGCCTTCAGCGCGGCCACGGCGGTCTTGATCGCGGCGGCGGCATCGGGCGCAGCGGCGGCGCCGGAGCCGCCGGGCGGCGTCACCCTCACCAGCCCTTCGGCATTATAGAGGAAACGGCCGATGAGTCCGCTGTTCTGGCCGTTGCCTGAGGCGGCGGTGTCATCCAGCGCCACGCCACCGGCCTCGGCCAGCCGGTCGGCGAGCTTGGCAGGTGGGGCATAGCCGCTCTTGGCGGCGGTGGCGAAGGGATCGAGGCTGCCGGCGCTGGCACCGAGCACGGCGCGGGCGGCATCCAGCTCCTGCGCGAACGGGCGGCCGGACGTCACCGCGTCACGCAGGCTGGCGAGCACCGCCACCGCCGCCGCCGCGCGATCCAGCGCGCGGGACGAGGTGGCCAGCTCATCGAGCTGCTTCTGGGTTGCGGCGAGGCGCTGGTTGACGTCGCCGGACTGCGCCTTGGCGCTGTCCACGCCGGTCTGCACCTGCGTGCGCAAGGCGGCGATGTCGGCGCTGGCTTTGGCGAGGCCGGCGGTGACGTCGGAGGACGGCATCTGGCGCAGCGCGGCTTCCACCTTGTCGAAGCGCTCGGCATTGGCGGCATGGTTGCGCGCCACTTCCGCCTCCAGCACCGACAGGCGGCCGGCCGTGTTGCTCTGGGCGGGGGGCGGCAGATACTGGGTGAAGATCCAGGCGGCGGCCACAGCCACGAGGCCGCCCGCCACCGCGCCGGACAGGATCGGCACGAAGGGGGAGGGCGGCTGCGGGCGGGCCGGCGGGTCCACCTCCACGGGCGTCTCGGCGGCGGCCAGCGCCTCATAGGCGTCAGGTTCCACCACCTTGTCGGTGCGGGCGGATTCGGCGGCGGTGCGCGAGGCCGAAGCGGAGGCGCTTGAGGCGGCAGCGGTCGCGGTCGAGGCGGCATGGGGCGCCGCCGTGGTCGTGCCGCCCTTGGCCGCGACCACCGGCTTGTCCGTCGCAGCCTTGTCCGTCACGGCCTTATCCGTCGCGGACCCATCCGTCGCAGACCCATCCGTCGCGGCCTTGGCGGCTGCGTCGTTCGGGCCGGCATTCGTGTTTGTCGCATCCTTCGACGCAGCATCTTTGGCCACAGCATCCTTCGCCAAAGCATCCTTGGCCGCAGCATCCTTGCCGGGGGCGTCCTTGGCTGCCGGCGCCGGGCCGGGGGTCGCGTTGCCGTGGCCCTTCGGGCCGCGGGCGCTCTTGGCGGTGGGATCGTCGCTCGCCATGGGCCTCCTCGCCAACTCAACTGTCGGGGCGCGCCGGGCGCTGCCCCGTGAAATCCGTGCGGCCGTTACGGCCTGTCGCAATGTCCCGCGCAGGGGCGCTGAGCGTGCCTGCTGGAATAACTCTTAGGTAGTGCACCACCCGCCCATCCGGCAACCGCACGGGACGGATCGGGAGGATGCACGTTCAGAGCAGCCCTACGCCTTAAGCCTTACAGCAAAGTGAGCAGGGCGTCCTCTTCCGGCCGTTCCGCCACCTCCGCCCTGGCCCCGAAAGCCAGCAATGGCGCGGCAACTGCCTGTGACAGGCACAAGTGTCTGAGATTGCGAAAAGGTCCGCTCACGTTCGCGCCATCCACCGCCCGCAGCACTGCCTGCGCCGTGCGCGGCGAATAATGCAGCACGGCGTCGAGCCGGCCTGCCGCAAGGGCGTCTACGGTGGCGGGGTCAAGCGCATCGGCGGGCACACTGGAATAGAGCACGGCCAGTACCAGCGTGACGCCATGGGGGGCCAGCGCCCCTTCCAGATCGCCCGCCCGTTCGGCTCCGGCCGCATGCAGCACGCGGGAGCCCGGCGGCAGGCGCGAGAGGGCGGCGGCGAGCGTCGCCACGTCGCCCGCGCAATCGGTTACGTCGGTAAAGCCCGCCGTTTGTGCGGCGGCAGCGGTGCGGCGGCCCACCGCGAAGGTGGGCAGGGCGGGCAGGGTGGCGCGGTCCTGATGCCGCGCGAGGGCCTCCACGCCGTTGACGCTGGTGAAGGCGATCGCATGCAGAGGACCGCCCGGCAGGGGCGCGCCCGTATCCACGATGCGCAGCATGGGATCGACGATCACCTCATGCCCCAGCGCCATGAGGCGCCGGGCGGTGGCCCCGGCGGCGGGTTCCGGCCGTGTGACCAGAAGCCGCACCGGCTTCAGAGGCCGAGGGTGCGGGCGGGGGCGGTGTCGCGCAGCCGCGCACCCATCTCCGCACCGAGTCGGGCGGCATCCGATATGGGGGCCGTTTCATCCGCCTCCGCGGCGTCGGTGCCGTCCGGGGCGAGGATCAGGCCGCGCAGGCGCACGCGGTCGCCCTCGACCGTGGCGAGACCGCCGATAGGAGTGCGGCAGGAGCCGTCCAGCGCGGTCAGCAGGGCGCGTTCGGCGGCCAGCGCGATGCCGGTGTTCCGGCAGGCGATGGCGGCGATGGCGGCATTGGTGGCCGCATCGCCCTCGCGGCTCTCGATCGCCACGGCGCCCTGACCCACGGCGGGCAGGAAATGGGTGGTGTCGAGGATGGCGCTCGCCTCATGGGCAAGGCCGAGCCGGGTGAGACCGGCCAGCGCCAGCAAGGTGGCGTCGAACGTGCCGCCCTTCACCTTGTCGAGCCGGGTCTGCACATTGCCGCGCAGCAGCTGCACATCGAGATCGGGCCGGATGCGGCGCAACTGGGCTTCCCGACGCAGCGATGCGGTGCCGACGCGGGCGCCGGGCGCCAGATCGTCGAGGCCCGATCCCTCGCGCAGGATCAGCGCATCACGCACATCGGCGCGGGGCAGATAGCCGGAGAGGAACAGGCCGTCCGGCAGTGCGGTCGCCATGTCTTTGGCCGAATGCACCGCGAGGTCGATGCGCCCGCTCAGCAGCGCTTCCTCGATTTCCTTGGTGAACAGGCCCTTGCCGCCGGCCAGCGACAGGGACCGATCCTGAATGGCATCGCCGGAGGTCTTGATGATCTCGATGGTGATGCTCTCCACCGGCCGGCCATGGGCGGCGGCCAGCGCATCGCGCACGGCATGGGCCTGCCACAAGGCGAGGGGGCTGCCGCGGGTGCCGATGGCGAGGCGCGGGGTGGAGGAGGGGATAGTTTCAGGCATCAGGGGTGGGGCATCGCGTCTTGTGTGAGGGGCACATACAATGATAGCCGGAATCGCAATGGCATAGGGCGAGGTTCCGGCGCAGGTTCAGTTGTGCGCTGAGGTTCAGCTGACCATGTAAAGCCCGTCGTCCGGCCGGTCCAGTCCGGGTGGTGACGGAGGTGACTGCCCGCATGGAGCTGGCGGCTCCGGTGAAGGAGGCAACAAGCGGTGGCGGATCTTCTGGTGCTCGGCATCGAGACCACGTGCGATGAAACCGCCGCGGCGGTGGTGGCGCGCTCGCCCTCCGGGGCCGGCGACATCCGCTCCAACGTGGTGCGCTCCCAGATCGAGGAGCACGCGCCCTATGGCGGCGTGGTGCCCGAGATCGCCGCCCGCGCCCATGTGGAAATCCTCGACCATGTGATCGCGCAGGCCATGGCGGACGCCGGCATCGGCTTCTCCGATCTCTCCGCGGTCGCCACCGCTGCCGGCCCCGGCCTCATCGGCGGCGTCATCGTGGGCCTGACCACCGCCAAGGCCATCGCGCTTGCTGCCCATCGCCCGCTGGTGGCGGTGAACCATCTGGAGGCGCACGCGCTCACCGCCCGCCTCACCGACGGCGTGGCCTTTCCTTATCTGCTGCTGCTCGTCTCCGGCGGCCACACCCAGTTGCTGGCGGTGGAAGACGTGGGGCGCTATCGCCGCCTCGGCACCACGCTGGATGACGCCATCGGGGAGGCCTTCGACAAGGTCGCCAAGATGCTGAGCCTGCCTTATCCGGGCGGCCCCGAGGTGGAGAAGCAGGCGCTACAGGGCGATCCCGAGCGCTTCGCCTTCCCGCGCCCCATGCTCAACCGCCGTGAGCCGGACTTCTCCCTCTCCGGCCTCAAGACCGCCGTGCGGCTGGAGGCCGATCGCCTCGCGCCTTTGTCCGATCAGGACGTGGCGGACCTGTGCGCCAGCTTCCAGGCGGCAGTGGTGGATGTGATCATCGACCGGGTGCGTGCGGGCGGCCGGGTCTTCCGCGAGAAGCTGGGCACCGCGCCCACCGCCCTCGTGGTGGCGGGCGGCGTGGCGGCCAATGGCGCCATCCGCACCGCCTTGCAGAAACTGAGCATTGATGCGGGCACGCGCCTCGCCGTGCCGCCGCCCCAGCTGTGCACGGACAATGGCGCCATGATCGCCTGGGCGGGAGCCGAGCGCCTGTCGCGCGGGCTCACCGATCCGCTGCATCTGTCTCCCAAGGCCCGCTGGCCCCTCGACCCGACGCCACTCACGGCCCGCGCATGAGCGCTCTCACCTCGCGACGGGGGGCCGCATGAGCGCGTTCGAGCATATCGGCGTCGTCGGCGCGGGGGCGTGGGGCACGGCGCTGGCCAATGCCGCCGCCCGCGCCGGCCGCAACGTGCGCCTGTGGGCGCGCAATGCTGACCATGTGGCCGACATGGTGGCCCGGCACGAGAATGTGCGCGGCCTGCCCGGCGTGCCGCTGGAACCCGGCGTCATCCCGGTGGAGCAACTGGCCGATGCGGCCGCCTGCGATGCGGTGCTGCTCGTGGTTCCCGCGCAGGTGTGCCGCAAGGTGGCCGGCGAGCTCAAGCCGCTGATGGCCCATCGCACGCCGCTGGTGTCCTGCGCCAAGGGCATCGAGCGCGGCACGCTGGCCTTCATGACCGATGCGATTGCCGCCGCCGCGCCCGAGGTCACGCCCATGGTGCTCTCCGGCCCCAGCTTCGCCGACGATGTGGCGCGCGGCCTGCCCACTGCCGTGACGCTGGCGGGCGCGGATGGCGGCATGGCGGAGGATCTGGCCGCGGCGCTGGGCTCCTCCACCTTCCGGCTTTATCACTCCACCGACGTGCGGGGCGTGGAGATCGGCGGGGCGGCGAAGAACGTGCTCGCCATCGCCTCCGGCATCGTCGCCGGCCGGCGGCTCGGTGCCAGCGCGGGCGCGGCGCTCACCGCGCGCGGCTTTGCGGAGCTGGCCCGTTTCGGCCGGGCGTTCGGCGCGCTGCCGGATACGCTGACCGGCCTGTCGGGGCTGGGCGATCTCATTCTCACCACGTCCGGCCCGCAGTCGCGCAACTTCGCCTTCGGGCTCGCGCTGGGCGAAACCGGCAAGGCCCCTGCGGGCGGCAAGCTGGCGGAAGGGGCGTTCACGGCGAGCGCGCTCGTCGCCATGGCGGCGGAGCGGGAGGTGGAGATGCCCATCTGCGCGGCGGTGGACGCGGTGCTGGCGGGCAAGCTCTCGGTGGAAGGGGCTATCGAGGCCCTGATGGCCCGCCCGCAGCGCGCGGAGGCGTGAAGGCGCCGCCACGCGTGCGTGGCGGCTATTGATCGTCGCTCAGAAGCCGACGAACAGCGTGTCGAGGTGCTGCACGGCCGGCGGCTGCGCGAAGAAGGGGCCGACGAGGCCGCGCCAGGTCTGGAAGTCTTCCGACTCGCGGAAATCCACCGTGTGGTTCTCCAGCGTCGCCCACTTCACGATCAGGTGGTACTCGGTCGGGGTCTCCACGGAATGGCGGATCTCCATGCCCGAGCAGCCCTTGGCGCGCTGGAACAGCGGGATGGCCTGTTTCGCGGCAGCCTCGAACTCGGCCTGCTTGCCGTCATGGATGCGGATAACCGCCAGCTCATAAACCATGGGACGTCTCCTCGTTACGCGGGCGGCCACCGCGCCCCGTTCCGGGCGGGGCCGCATGTCGAATGGGCGCGACCATAAAGGGCGGGTGCGCGGGGCGGAAGCGCGGCGGGATGCGGTGTCCGCATTTTATCGGGCGACTGTAGGGGAAGGCGGGGTGTGCGTCCGCGAGGCTTTCCTTGCCAAGCCTGCGCCGGCGCGGGTAGAGCGGGGGAGCATTTGTCTGGAGACGCCGCCCATGGCCCATTGGCTCTACAAGTCCGAACCTTTCAAATGGTCCTGGGACCAGCAGGTGAAGGCCGGCGCCAAGGGTACCCATTGGGACGGCGTGCGCAACCACCTCGCCAAGCAGCAGTTGCAGGCCATGAAGCTGGGCGACACCGGCTTCTTCTACCATTCCAACGAGGGCAAGGAGATCGTGGGCATCGTGGAGGTGATCCGCGAATTCTACCCCGATCCCTCCGACGCCACGGGCAAGTTCGGCATGGTGGACATCAAGGCGGTGAAGCCGCTTAAAAACCCCGTGACGCTTGCCACCATCAAGGCCGAGCCGCGCCTTGAGAACATGGCGCTGATCAAGTTCTCCCGCCTTTCCGTCCAGCCGGTGACGGATGAAGAGTGGGACATCGTGCTGTCGCTGGCGCAGGGGTGAGGGCTTAGGCCGTTCTCAAAACTCCAGCGGCGCATTGTCCACCACCTCCTTCATGACGAAGAAGGTGCGGGTCTGGCGCACGCCGGGCAGTGCGATCAGCTTCTCTCCGTGCAGGCGGTTGAAGTCGGCCATGTCGCCGACGCGGATCTTCAGGAAATAGTCGAAGTCGCCCGCCACCAGATGGCAGTCGAGCACGAATTTCAGCTTCGCCACCGCCTGTTCGAAGGTGCCGAAGCTCTCCGGCGTGGAGCGGTCCAGCACCACCCCCACCATCACCAGCGTGCCCCGCTCCACCTTGTGCGGGTTCACCTGCGCGCGCACGCCCGACAGATACCCCTGCTCGAACAGGCGCTGGGTGCGGCGGTGGCAGGTGGCCGGGCTCACCGCCACCTGTTGCGCCAGATCCGCATTGGTGAGGCGGCCGTCCGCCTGCAGCAGGCGCAGGATTTTCAGGTCGATGCGATCGAGTTCATCGGACATGGAAGCTTCTTCCGTTGATGATATCAAAAACGGAAGAGAGAAGCGAAAAAGTCAATCGATCATCGCGATGATCCATATCGGACGATCAAAATTCGAAAGCACCTTCCATCGGGCCTTTGCTAGCATCCGAAGCATCGAAAAAAACCTTCCGGACGGCCTGCCATGAACCTGAAAAAATTCGAGCGCTATCCGCTCACCTTCGGCCCCACCCATATCGAGAAGCTCTCGCGCCTCACCGATCATCTCGGCGGCAAGGTGGAGCTTTATGCCAAGCGCGAGGACTGCAATTCCGGCCTCGCCTATGGCGGCAACAAGCTGCGCAAGCTCGAATATATCGTGCCGGATGCGATCGCCTCCAATGCCGACACGCTGGTGTCCATCGGCGGCGTGCAGTCCAACCACACCCGCATGATCGCGGCGGTGGCGGCGAAGATCGGCTTCAAGTGCCGTCTGGTGCAGGAAGCCTGGGTGCCGCATGAGGATGCGGTCTATGACCGTGTGGGCAACATCATGCTCTCGCGCATCATGGGTGCGGACGTGCAGATGTGCGACGAAGGTTTCGACATCGGCATCCGCAAGAGCTGGGAAGACGCTATCGCCGACGTGAAGGCCAAGGGCGGCAAGCCCTACGCCATTCCGGCCGGCGCCTCGGTGCACAAGTTCGGCGGCCTCGGCTATGTGGGCTTTGCGGAGGAAGTGCGCCAGCAGGAGGCCGAGCTGGGCTTCAAGTTCGATTACATCGTGGTCTGCACCGTGACCGGCTCCACCCATGCCGGCATGCTCGTTGGCTTCGCTGCGGACGGTCGCGCCCGCAAGGTGATCGGCATCGACGCCTCCTTCACCCCGGCGCAGACCAAGGCGCAGGTGCTGGAGATCGCCCGCCGGACCGCCGATCTGGTGGAGCTGGGGCAGGAACTGGTGGAAGACGACGTGGTCCTGATCGAGGACTATGCCTATCCGGCCTACGGCGTCCCCTCGGAAGAGACCAAGGACGCTATCCGTCTCTCGGCCCAGCTGGAAGGCATGATCACGGACCCGGTCTATGAGGGCAAGTCCATGCAGGGCATGGTGGATCTGGTGAAGAAGGGCTATTTCCCGGAGGGCTCGAAGGTGCTCTACGCCCATCTCGGCGGCGCCCCGGCGCTGAACGGCTACGCTTATGCGTTCCGCAATGGCTGAGCACACGCTTATCTGAAGAGTTTCCGGTCAGGGCGCACGGCGGGATGGTCTCCATCCCGCCGTTTTGCGTTCTGGCGAAGCTGACCGTCGGATCAGCGTCCGCGCGCCGGAACGAGCCAAACCCGGCCGAGCGCAGGCTGGCCGGGTTGAAGCGGGGCGGGAAATCGAAAGAGGAGCGGACACCGGTCAGGGGTCCGCTCGAAGTTGCCCCATGCAGGGGGCGGAGGGCCATGTGGCCCAAAGGCAGTTTGGTTCGGAATTCCACCGGGGGAATTCAACACGGGCGTGCTGCGCCCGGAGATGGCAGCGACGGCGGACGGCCGGGGCCATCCGCCGCCGTGGGCGAACCGGCCCGCTGGTGAGGGGTGGATCAGTCCGGAGCGGGGGGCAGGTTGCCCCGGTCTGATCCAGCCCCGGTCAGCGGGCCGGGTTTCCCGCTGCCCTCACAGGCGGGAGGGAATTCCGCTGTGCGAGGGACCCGAATGGGGATCCTGGTCGGAGAACGGGCCGACGATCTCGTCGTGCGGGTTCACGGCCTGGAATTGCTGGTACGTCGTGAGGCGACCGGTGTTGGAAGTGGCCTGCGCTGCGGTGGGCAGCAGGCTCTGGTTGCCGAAGTTCTGGGTCGCGAAGGCCGGCGACTGGAAGCCGGGGAAGTGGCCTTGCGCGCTCACTGCATAATTGTCCCGGTTGGCCTGGGATTCATACTCGTCGGCGGAGGCGGCGCCCGAAAGGGAGAGGCCGGCGACGAGGGCGAGTGCGGCATAAGAGAGATTACGCATGGTCTTTGTCCTTGAGTTCTGCCCGACGCGGCGCGCATGGCACAGCCGCCTGCTGAGCAGGTGATTGATCGACGCCGCGCCGGGGCGGAACGGGACGTCTCATCGTCCCGCGTCATCGGTTCTCCGGGCGCGGCAGGGGAAAACCGGGCGGAGCCGTCCATCGGGCGGCGGCGCCAAAGCGAACGGCTTGTCCGTTCGCCAGAAGCGTGAAGCACGCGAGCGGCTTGTCCGTTCACTGGAAAGGGGGGGGCCCGTGAACGGCTTGTCCGTGCGCTGGAAGGGGGCATCCCGCGAACGGTTTGTCCGTTCGCGTGACGTGTCAGAAAGGGACTGTGCGGATCCGGGCCGCCCTACAGGCGGGAGGGCATGCCCTCCTGCACCGGCTCGTCATGGGCGTCGGCGCTGGATACGGGCGATACCTGCACCGTAGCGGCGTGCCAGTCGATGGCCTGAAGTCCACCCATGCGCACGAGGGTCGTGGCATTTGCGGGCAGCAGGGCTTCGTCATTTCCGGCAGGTCCGGGAACCTGCATGCCGACCGGCGCCTGTACAGAATAGCCTTGGGAGAGGCGATCTCCTGTGCTGGGGGCACCCGAGAGGGCAAGGCCGGCCATCAGAGCGATGGCGGCATGGGAAAAGGTATGCATGGTCATTGTCCTGTTGGGCCGGCGGGGGATCGAAGGCCCACCCGCCGGGCCGGCACAAGATTGGGGAATATCGGTGCCGCGCCGAGGGCGGAACGGGACGGTTCATCGTCCCGCGATATCGGTCTTCCGGGCGCGGCCGGGGAGGACCGGGCGGGGCCACCCATTGGGCAGCGGCGCCATGTGCGAACGGCTCTTCCGTCAGCACAAACGCAAAGCAACTTTAATTTACCGTATGCTCAGTCCCCGATCCAGCGGAAGCCGGAGCCTCCTGCGCATGCCCGGATTGAATGGCTTTGCAATCCAAGCCGAAAGACGCACGGCCAGAAACCGCCAGAGCCGGATCCAGGCTCCGGACGGCCCGCCCGAAGGCGGGCCGCAAGCCTCAGTTGTGCGCGGGGCCGGAGTGGGCATCCGTATCCGCGAAGGGACCGGACACCAGCGCGCCGGCGCTGTGCAGCTGGAGGCCCTTGGCGGTGGGGAGCGCATTGGCGGGCAGCAGGGCTTCGCTGGCGGAAGCGCCGGGCAGGAAGCCCTGCGCGCTCACCGCGACCTGCTCGCGATTGGCCTGGGACAGATACTCATCCGCGCTGGCAGCACCCGAGACGGCAAGACCGGCAACAAGGGCGAGGGCGGCATAAGAGAGGTTACGCATGGGATGTCTCCATTATTCGGCGGGGCGTCGTTCTGGGGGGCGCCCCGTTTCGATGAAGGAGAGATAGTCCCGTTGCCGGTCAGGGATAATAGCGAGATTTCGACAAGAGTTATCCCGTTTTCAGCATTAATCCGACGGGAACCTCACGGCCGGGCCTGCGTTTGCGCGGCGCCGGAGTGAACGCTGTGGTGCGGTACAACGCATTGAATATGAGAGATTTTATCTGGGAACTCAATCCTGGGGCTGACCGGATTCACGGCATCAAGGTCGCACCGGACAACTGCATGCGGCCCGGTTTGATAGGGTGAGCGTACCCTGCGGTATGTGGATAAGTGCAGCCTCAGGCGGCCTGCGTGGCCACCCCTGCGGCGTCCGCTGCCTCCAGTCTGGTGCGGGCGACGATCTGCGCCAGCACCTCGGCCCGCTTCTGTGGCGAGCGGCAGCCCTTCAGCAGGCGCGCGAAGCGCTCCAGCGTGCCCTCCTCGAAGGCCGTGACCACGGTGGCATGGACATAGGATTTCCGGCAGACCGTGGGTGTGTTGGCGAGTTCTTCCGCCGCCGTGCGCACCGCTTCCAGCACCTGCGCCCGCCGCGCCCGCGCGCTGCCGGCGGGGATGGTCTGCGCCAGCGTCTCCAGCACGCCTGCCGAGGCCACCAGCGTGCGAAAATCCTTCAGCGAGATCGGCGCGCCGGACATCTCCTTGAGAAAGGCATTCACCTCGCCCGCCCGCACCGGGTGGAGAGCGCCATCGGCGCCGCGATACTGGAACAGCCGCCGTCCCGGCAGGGCTTTGAGCCGTTGCAGCACGGCGACGAAGCGCGGCATGCACACCTCCTTCTCCACCCTCACGCCGCCCTTGGCGGTGAAGGCGAGCACGGCTTTCGCCTCATCCTCGATGCGCACATGGGACTTCAGCAGCGTGGTGGCGCCGCGCGTGCCGTGCTCCTTCGCGTAAGTCTCACTGCCGGCGCGGATGGCGGTGAGCGCCACCAGTTCCACCACGGCGGCGAGGGCAAAATCCTTGCTCACCTCCTCTGTCGCCAGATGGCGGGAGAGGGTACGCCGGATCTTCGGCAGTGCCGCGGCGAGCTTGGCGAGGCGCTTCGCCTTGCGCCATTCGCGCACCTTCTCCCAATCGGGGTGGTAGCGATATTGCAGCCGCCCCGCCGCATCCCGGCCCACCGCCTGAAGATGCGCGCGGGGATCGGGGGCATAACGCACGTCGCCATAGGCCGGCGGCACGGCCAGCGAGGCGAGGCGTTGGACGATGGCAGCGTCCTTGATGGGGCGGCCCTTGTCGTTGCGATAGGAGAAGCCCTTACCCGCCTTGCGCCGTGCCCATGTGAGGTCTTCCGGTGTGACGAGGACGAGATCGCACTTCCTGGCAAGGCGGGTGAGGGCGGCGGAGGGCATGACGTATTTCCTCTCCACCGTGCGGTACGCCGGTGGAGAGGGGAATGATTGGGGAGGCGCGGCGGTTCCGGGGGAGCGCGGTCCCGGATTAATATGCGAACGCTCATTATATCGCCTGAAGCGCCCGTCCGGCTGTACACGCGCCGCGTCCTGCCCCACTGTCCGCGACCATGAGCCAGACCGTTGCCACCCCCCTCGACCCCATTGCCTTCATCCGCGCCGAGACGCGCCTGCGGCCGGTGCCGCTGGTGCCGGAGATCAGCCTGCATGTGGCCGACGAGGCAGTGCCACTCTGGCAGCGCACCGAGGAGGAACTGGGTGCCATGGGCCTCCCGCCGCCCTTCTGGGCCTTCGCGTGGGCCGGGGGGCAGGCGCTCGCCCGCTACGTGCTCGATCATCCCGAGACGGTTGCTGGTAAGAATGTACTCGACTTCGCCTCCGGATCGGGGCTCGTCGGGCTGGCGGCGCTGCGGGCGGGGGCGGCCAGTGTGACATGCGCGGACATCGATTCCTTTGCCCGTGCGGCGATCGTGCTGAATCATGGGGTTAATGCCGCTGCTGTCCCTGTCCAAAACGGGGCCATCCATGTGCCATCGGACAATGTCCTTGGGTCAGATGCGGGCTGGGATACCGTTCTGGCGGGGGACATCTGCTATGAGCGCGATCTGGCGGCCGAGGTGTTCGGCTGGCTGAAGCAGCTTCAGGCGCGCGGCGCCACGGTCCTGATGGGCGATCCCGGCCGCACCTATCTGCCGCGCGAACAGCTTGAAAAACTTGATGAATACGAGGTTCCGGTGACGCGCGAACTGGAGGATCTGGAGATCAAGCGCACCGGCGTCTGGCGACCCCGGCCGGGAGCCGGGGCGTAAAGGGAACCCCCGCCGCCGCATGCCGTTGGTGTCCCGAGACCGGCTGCGCCGGAGGAGGGAAATCCCCATGAATACCAATGAGATGAGCATTCACGACATCTGGCAGGAGATGGCCGATCGCCATGCCTGCATGCTGATCGATCAAGACGGCGGCCGCCTGCGCGCACGGCCCATGGCCCCGGTGGCGCGGGAGGAGGAGGGGGCGATCTGGTTCGTCACCGACGTCAATGCCGCCAAGGATGACGAAATACAGGCCAACCCTCAGGTCTGCCTCGCTTTTTCGGACGAGGACGACCACTTCTTCCTGTCCGTTTCCGGCCGGGCGGAGGTGGTGCGCGACATCGCCAAGCTGAAGGAAATCTGGACCACGCCCATGGAAGCCTATTTCCCCGGCGGGCCCAATGATCCCAATGCCTTGCTGCTGCGCGTGACGCCCGAACAGGCCGAATGCTGGCAGGGCGACAGCACGCTGGTGACAGGCTTCAAGATGGCCGCCGCCATCCTCGGGGAGCGCAAGCCCGATCTTGGTACCCATGCCAAGATGCGCCTGTAGGCGCTGCTGGAAAAATACATGATATCAAGGTGTTCCGCCCGGTGTCCGGCCGGGCGGTTCAGTCCGTGGTCCGTGCCCGGAGCGCCGCGAAGGCCACCATCAGCCAGCCCGCGATCATCAGCGTGCCACCAAAAGGCGCGCTGCCGCCGAACAGCTTCATCTCCATCAGCGCCCGTGCCGTCAGGTCTCCCGAAAACAGCAATGTTCCCAGAAGGATGGCCGTTGCTCCCACCAGCAATGGAGCCCGCCCGCGCGTCAGCTGGATGGCGAAAAGCGCCAGTCCCACCAGCGCTGCCGCATGGAACAGCAGGAAGTCGGCGCCTGTGGCCAGCGACCCACCGGTGATATGCGCCGCCACTGCCGCCAGCGCCACGCCGGCTGCCCCGAACAGACCCCCCGCCACAAGCAGCAGGCGGGGCCAGAGGGTGATGGGGCGAGGCAAAGAGGAGGGCATGCGCATGGTCCTGTGGAGAAAGGGCGGCGGCGTCAGGATTGCGGTCAATTCCGCGCGAAGAGGCTCCTTCTATAGCCCAGTCAAGCACTTGGCGGCAGCCTGCACCGACGCGGCACGATGGCTGCAAACGTTGCGGCATGCGGGGCGCGGCGTCGTGTCTCAGCCCAAAGTCTCAAGCGCGCTTGGCTTGTGGCGACCGGGAGGCGCCACCATAATCCTGACAAAAGGCGGGCGGTGGATCGCAATCAATTGCGGCCACGCTCAAGCGAAACAAGCGGGCCGCGCCCGCAACCGGGAGGCAAGCCCATGTCCGACAACGAACTCTTTCCCGTGCCCGCCGAATGGGCCTCCCGCGCTCTCGTGGATGCCGGGAAATACGCGGCTATGTATGCCGCCTCGGTGAACGATCCCGAAGCTTTCTGGGCCGAGCACGGCAAGCGCATCGACTGGTTCACGCCCTTCACCAAGGTGAAGAATTGCTCGTTCGAGCCCGGCTCCGTCTCCATCAAGTGGTTCGAGGACGGCATCACCAATGTCGCCTACAATTGCGTGGACCGGCATCTGGAAAAGCGCGGCGATCAGGTGGCGATCATCTGGGAAGGCGATGATCCGTCCGAAAGCCGCAAGATCACCTATCGTGAACTTGCCTCCGAGGTGAACAAGTTCGCCAATGTGCTGCGCAATCGCGATGTGCAGAAGGGCGATCGCGTCACCATCTATCTGCCCATGATCCCCGAGGCCGCCTACGCCATGCTGGCCTGCGCGCGGCTGGGAGCGGTGCATTCCATCGTGTTCGCCGGCTTCTCGCCGGACAGCCTCGCGGGCCGCATCTCGGACTGTGGCTCCAAGATCGTGATCACCGCCGACGAGGGCCTGCGCGGCGGCCGCAAGGTGCCGCTCAAAGCCAATGTGGATGCCGCCATTGCCCGCCTCGACGGCGGACTGGACCATGTGGTGGTGGTGCGCCGCACCGGCGCGCCTGTGGACATGGAGCCCGGCCGGGACGTCTGGTATCACGAGGCGGCCGAGATGGTCACGGACGAGTGCCCGGTGGAGCATGTGAACGCGGAAGACCCGCTGTTCATCCTCTATACGTCCGGTTCCACCGGAAAGCCGAAGGGTGTGCTGCACACCACGGCCGGCTATCTCGTCTATGCTTCCATGACTCACCAGTATGTCTTCGATTATCACGAGGGTGACATCTACTGGTGCACGGCCGACGTGGGCTGGGTGACGGGCCATTCCTACATCGTCTACGGCCCACTCGCGAACGGTGCCACCACGTTGATGTTCGAGGGCGTGCCCAATTATCCGTCCAACTCCCGCTTCTGGGAGGTGATCGACAAGCACAAGGTCAACATCTTCTACACCGCCCCCACCGCCATTCGCGCGCTGATGCAGGCGGGCGAGGAGCCGGTGAAGAAGACCAGCCGCGCCTCCCTGCGCCTGCTGGGTTCGGTGGGCGAGCCGATCAATCCCGAGGCTTGGACCTGGTATCACCGCGTGGTGGGCGAGAGCCGCTGCCCCATCGTGGATACGTGGTGGCAGACGGAGACCGGCGGCATCCTCATCACCCCACTGCCGGGGGCCATCGATCTCAAGCCGGGGTCGGCCACGAAGCCCTTCTTCGGCATCGTGCCGCAGCTTGTGGATGCGGAAGGCAAGGTCATTGAGGGCGCGGCCGAGGGTAATCTCGTCATCGCCGAGAGCTGGCCGGGCCAGATGCGTACGGTCTATGGCGACCATGAGCGCTTCGAGCAGACCTATTTCTCCACCTATCCCGGCAAGTATTTCACCGGCGACGGGTGTCGGCGCGATGCGGATGGCTATTACTGGATCACCGGCCGCGTGGATGACGTGATCAACGTCTCCGGCCATCGCATGGGCACGGCGGAGGTGGAGAGCGCCCTCGTCGCCCATGAGAAGGTGTCCGAGGCGGCGGTGGTGGGCTTCCCGCACGATATCAAGGGGCAGGGCATCTATGCCTATGTGACCCTGATGGCCGGCGTGACCCCGACCGAGGAACTGCGCAAGGAACTGGTGGCCTGGGTGCGCCGGGAGATCGGCCCCATCGCTTCGCCGGACCTGATCCAGTTCGCCCCCGGCCTGCCCAAGACCCGCTCCGGCAAGATCATGCGCCGCATCCTGCGCAAGATCGCCGAGGACCAGTTCGAGAATCTGGGCGACACGTCCACGCTGGCCGATCCCGGCGTGGTGGAGGATCTGGTGAGCAACCGCCAGAACAAGCGCCACGCGGCCGCCTGAGGCCGGCTTCTCGCTGAAACAGACGCCCCGCTTCGGCGGGGCGTTTGCGTTTCGGGCCATGCCCCGCAGCTTAAGGCGATCACACATGCGCGGAAGTATGGGGTTCCGCACGTAATCCGTATTCCAAACGGGAAATGGCTATGCTACGCATTTCACAAGCGTGAAATAAAAATCCACGCAAAACATATGAGAAATGCCCGGAGTGTCCCGATGCTGAGCCGCCGTTCCGTTCTTTCCCTCGCGCTTGCTGGCCTCGCCGCCGGTGCCAGCCTTGGCAGCCTCTCGGCTGCCCGCGCGCAGGCTCTTGCCTACAGCGGCCCGGACACCCTGCTGAATGTCTCCTATGACATCGCCCGCGAGCTGTTCACGGCCGAGAATGCCGAGTTCGTCCCCTTCTGGAAGGAGAAGACGGGCAAGGCCATCACCGTCAACCAGAGCCATGCCGGCTCCTCCCGTCAGGCCCGCGCCATCATCGAGGGGCTCGAGGCGGACGTGGTGACGTTCAATCAGGTGCTGGACGTGCAGCAGTTGGTGAAGGCAGGCTTCGTGGCCAAGGACTGGCAGGCGAAGTTCCCCAACAATGCTTCGCCTTATTATTCCTTCCCTGCCTTCCTGGTGCGCGACGGCAACCCGAAGAACATCAAGGACTGGAACGACCTCGTCCGCGATGACGTGAAGGTCATCTTCCCGAACCCGAAGACCTCGGGCAACGCGCGCTATACGTATCTCGCCGCCTACGCCTATGCGCTGGAGCAGAACAAGGGCGACACCGCCAAGGCCGATGCCTTCGTGAAGAAGCTGCTGGCCAACGTGCCGGTGTTCGACACCGGCGGACGCGGCGCCACCACCACCTTCGTGGAGCGCGAAACCGGTGACGTGCTGGTGAGC
Source organism: Azorhizobium oxalatiphilum (assembly GCF_014635325.1). Lineage (GTDB taxonomy): Bacteria > Pseudomonadota > Alphaproteobacteria > Rhizobiales > Xanthobacteraceae > Azorhizobium > Azorhizobium oxalatiphilum. Next base: position 128,852 of record NZ_BMCT01000003.1, read on the forward strand.
TTCGAGGCCGAGACCCGCGCCATCGCAGACGTCTACAAGGACAAGAAGCTCTCCACCATCGTGCCCTCGGTGAGCGTGCTTGCGGAGTTCCCGGTGGCCGTGGTGGACAAGGTGGTGGACAAGCGCGGCTCGCGCGTCGCCGCCCAGAACTATCTGGAGTTCCTGTATTCCCCCGCCGGCCAGACGGTGGCCGCCAAGGCCTATCACCGCGTGGTGGACAAGGGCGTGGAGGAGAAGTTCAAGGATCAGTTCCCGCCCGTGCGCCTCGTGAAGGTGGAAGACGTGTTCGGTGGCTGGGACAAGGCCAACACCGACCATTTCGCATCCGGCGCCAAGCTCGATCAGGTGTTCGGCGCGCGCTGAGCGGCGCTTCATCCTCTCATGCGAAAGGGCGCCTTCGGGCGCCCTTTTTGCTGGGCGGTCCACGACAAGAGACGTGTCGGGTTTCCGCCCTGTGATGCGGCAAGCCGGAGGTGTGGAAGGAGAAAAGGCTGTCAGGGCAAAGGCGTAGGTCAGCAGTGGTGATCAGGCATGCTCCTTGAATGAGGCGCCGCACCTTGTCTGAAAGAGTTCTAAATCATGAACGAGACGGCCACGCTCGCCCTTTCCGAAGTTCCGCAGGTCTACAAGCGGCATGTCTTCGCCTGCTTCCAGCAGCGCCCGCCCATGCATCCGCGCGGCAGTTGCGGTGCCTCGGGTGCGCAGCCCTTGTGGGAACGGCTCGGCAAGCAACTGGAGGCGTCGGGCCAGCGCGACATCGTCATGACTGCCACCGGCTGCATGGGCTTCTGTCAGGCCGGGCCGATCATGGTGGTCTATCCCGAGGGTGTCTGGTACCAGCCCAAGACGCCGGAAGACGTGGACGAGATCGTCAGGACCCATCTGCTGGGGGGCGAACTGGTGGAGCGGCTGGTGATCGTGCCGCACATCTGACGGGCATGCCCGCCCGTGCCAACAAAAAAGCCGGGCACGATGCCCGGCTTTTCCGTGAAGACTGGTGAGATCAAGCGGTCTGCTTGGCCAGTTCGGCCACGATGGCCTCGCCCATGTCCGCCGTGCCGATGATCGGGCCGCCCGGGGCGCGGATGTCCGCCGTGCGCAGGCCGGCGGCCAGAACGCCGGCGATGGCCGCCTCGATCTTGTCCGCCACGTCGCCGAGGCCGAAGGAATAGCGCAGCGCCATACCCAGCGAGCCGATCATCGCGATGGGGTTGGCGATGCCGCGGCCGGCGATGTCCGGTGCCGAGCCGTGCACGGGCTCATACATGGCCGCGCGCTTGCCGGTGGTGGCGTCCACCGCGCCCAGCGAGGCGGAGGGCAGCATGCCCAGCGAGCCGGTGAGCATGGAGGCGATGTCGGAGAGGATGTCGCCGAACAGATTGTCGGTGACGATCACATCGAACTGCTTGGGCCAGCGCACGAGCTGCATGGCCAGCGAATCGGCGAGCTGGTGCTCCAGCTCCACGTCCTTGTAATCCTTGGCGTGCAGCGCGGTGACGGTGTCCTTCCAGAGCACGCCGGAGCGCATCACATTGTGCTTCTCGGCAGACGTCACCTTGTTGCGGCGGGTGCGGGCCAGCTCGAAGGCCACGGCCGCGATGCGGTCAATCTCGTAGGTGTCGTACACCTGCGTGTCGATGGCGCGCTTCTGGCCGTTGCCGAGGTCGAGGATGGTCTTCGGCTCACCGAAATAGACGCCGCCGGTCAGCTCGCGCACGATCAGGATGTCGAGGCCCTCGACCACTTCGCGCTTGAGCGAGGAGGCGTCCGCCAGCGCCGGATAGCACAAGGCCGGGCGCAGGTTGGCGAACAGCGAGAGATCCTTGCGCAGGCGCAGCAGGCCGGCTTCCGGACGGTGCTCATAGGGCACGCCGGCCCATTTCGGGCCGCCCACGGCGCCGAGCAGGATGGCGTCGGCCGCCTTGGCGCGCTCCATGGCGGCATCCGAGACCGGAACGCCGTGCGCGTCATAGGCGCAGCCGCCCACCAGATCCTCTTCCACGGCGAAGGAGGCGATGCCCTGCGCATCGAGCCAGCTGATGACGCGCTTCACCTCTGCCGTCACTTCGGGGCCGATGCCGTCGCCGGCCAGGAGCAGGAGCTTGTGGGTCGCCATGGGGAAAGGTTCCTCGGGGTTTGGTTCGTTGTTTGGCGCGGAGTGCTAAAGGCTTGGGCCGCACATGACAAGCCGCATCGCGTCCGGCCGCAGGGTCAGCGAGAGCGGCCGGCCAGAGTGGCAAGCGCGGCGCCGCCGACGATGAGCGCACAGGCCGCCGCCAGGGCCCATGTGGCAGGGGCAAAGCCGCCCGCCACCAGCAGCAGCGTGGAGAGGATGGGAGCCCCATAGCCGGCAATACCCAGCAGGCGCACATCGCCCCGTTTCATGCCGATGTCCCAGGCATAGAAGGAGAGGCCCACGGGGCCGATGCCGAGCGCCAGCACCGCGCCCCATTCCAGCGCGCCCTGCGGCCAGATGGTGGGCTCCACCGCCAGATGGCAGATCAGGGCCAGAAGGGCGGTGGCGAGGCAGAAGCCGCTGACGGCCTCGGTGGGTACGTCGGCGAAGGCGCGGGCGGTGACGGAATAGATCGACCAGATGATGGCGCTGGCGAAGGCCAGCAGATAGCCCGGCAGATACGGCCATTCGAAACCGGAGAGGCCACCCTTGCCCAGCAGCAGGACGGCGGTACCGGCCAGCCCCATGAGGGCTGCCACCACATGGGCCGGCCGCAGTCGCATGCCGGGGAGGCGGGCAGAGAGCAGAACGATGAGCAGGGGCCAGAGATAGTTGAGCAGGCTGGCATCGGCCGGCGGCGCCCATTTCAGAGCGCTGAAATAGGCGAGGTGATAGCCGGCGAGGCCGCCCACGCCGTGCAGCCACGCGGCGGGACGCTGGCACAACACCCGCAGGCCCGGTCCTCTCAGCGCCGCCAGAAGGCCGACGCTGCCACCGATGGCGAAGGTGAGGGCGGTGAGCAGGAGGGGCGGCACATTGCCGGTGGCGGCGGTCAGAAGGGCGAGGCTTGCCCATAGCAGCACCGCGAGAAGCCCGACGCGTGTGGCTCCGGAATGGGACAGGGTGGCCTCGGAAACCGCGCGGGATGCGTCTGGCATGGGACGAAAAGCCGTCTCTCCGGCGCCGTCCCATCAGGTTCGCGAACCGGAAAAGGGGAAGACGGCTGGCACGCGTGGAGCCGGGTGCGAAGAGGTTCGGCCGGAGGCCGGTCCCATGCGCGTGCGCCAGCGGAAGGCCGAGCAATGGCGGCCGGGAAACACCGGGTCAAGGAAAAGCGGCGTGCGGCATCCGTTCGCGATGCCGCACGCCGCGCGGGGCTGAGCCGGTCAGGTGATGTATTGCGCGCCGTTGGCGGTCAGCGTCGAGCCGGTGATGAAGCCGGCCTCGTCCGCCACCAGGAAGGCGACGCAGCGTGCGATGTCCTCCGGCTCGCCGAGGCGGCCGACGGGGATGGTGGAGATGATCTTCTTCAGCACGTCCTCGGGCACCGCCTTCACCATTTCGGTGGCGACATAACCGGGGGCGATGGCATTGACCGTGATGCCGAGCGCCGCGCTTTCCTGCGCCAGAGCCTTCACGAAGCCGATCTCGCCGGCCTTGGCGGCGGAATAGTTGGTCTGGCCGAACTGGCCCTTCTGGCCGTTGATGGACGAGATGCAGACGATGCGGCCGAACTTGCGCGCCCGCATGCCCTCGATCACGTTCCGGCACATGTTGAAGGCGGAGTTCAGATTGGTGTTGATGACCGCGTTCCACTGCTCAAGGCTCATGCGGTGCAGCGTGGCGTCCCGCGTGATGCCGGCATTGTTGACGAGAATCTCAACCGGCCCGAGCTCGGCTTCCACCTTGGCGAGGCCGGCCTTGCAGGCCTCGAAGTCTGACACGTCCCACTTGTAGGTGGCGATGCCGGTCTTCTCCTTGAAGGCCTCGGCCGCGGCGTCGTTGCCAGCGTAATTGGCGGCGACGCTGTACCCCTTGTCTTTCAGCGCGATCGAGATGGCTTCGCCAATCCCGCGCGTACCCCCCGTCACCACAGCAACGCGTGCCATTTTTGCCTCCCTCTCCCTCTGGGGCCCCTTGGCAGCCTCGGACTGCCCATTCACGACACGTTTGACGTGTCGGGGTTCTAGCAAAGCAATGATGTCATTTGGGAAAGAGGGCCGCGAGAGGCGGCCGCTCCGCATTTTGGTGTAATCGTGCTCACGATACAGGGTAGGCGCACCTGATCGCGTGCGCAGGAACTAGAGCCGGCTACGCCATCCGGGTGAAGCCGGCCCTGGTCCCGTGCGGAGCACGTGTTCTAGTCGCGCTCGAGGCACATGGCGATGCCCATGCCGCCGCCGATGCAGAGCGTGGCGAGGCCCTTCTTGGCGTCGCGCTTCTGCATTTCGTGCAGCAGGGTCACGAGGATGCGGGTGCCGGAGGCGCCGATGGGGTGGCCGATGGCGATGGCGCCGCCGTTCACATTCACCTTGGCGGTGTCCCAGCCGAGGCCCTTGTTGACCGCGATGGCCTGCGCCGCGAAGGCTTCATTGGCCTCCACGAGGTCGAGGTCGTCCACGCTCCAGCCGGCCTTCTCAAGCGCCGCCTTGGAGGCGGGGATGGGGCCGGTGCCCATGACGGACGGATCGACGCCGGCCTGCGCCCACGACACGATGCGGGCGAGCGGGGTCTTGCCTTCCTTCTTGGCGCGTTCGGCGCTCATGAGCACCACGGCGGCGGCGCCGTCATTGATGCCGGAGGCGTTGCCGGCCGTCACCGTGCCATCCTTCACGAAGGCGGGTTTCAGCTTCTGCATGGCTTCCAGCGTGGCGCCGTGGCGCGGATATTCGTCGGTGTCCACCACCACGTCGCCCTTGCGGGAAGCGATGGTGACGGGGACGATCTCTTCCTTGAACTTGCCGGCCTTCTGCGCGGCCTCGGCCTTGTTCTGGGAGCCGACGGCGAACTCGTCCTGCTCCACACGGGTGATCTGGAACTCGGTGGCGACGTTCTCCGCCGTGTTGCCCATGTGGTAGCCGTTGAAGGCGTCCCACAGGCCGTCCTTGATCATCGTATCAACGAGATCGAGCGAGCCCATGCGGGTGCCGTTGCGCAGGTGCGCGGCGTGGGCGGACTGGCTCATGGACTCCTGACCGCCGGCCACGACGATGTCGCTGTCGCCGGTCTTGATGGCCTGGGCGGCCAGCGCAACGGTGCGCAGGCCGGAGCCGCACACCATGTTCACCTCCCACGCCGGGCTGCCGATGGGCACACCGGCGGCGATGGAGGCCTGCCGGGCGGGGTTCTGACCCTGAGCGGCGGTGAGCACCTGCCCGAGAATCACTTCGCTGACCTCTTCCGCCGGCACGCCGGCGCGCTCCAGCGCGGCCTTGATGGCGATGGCACCCAGCTGGTGCGCAGGAAGGGAGGACAGGGCACCGTTAAAGGACCCCACGGGGGTCCGGGCGGCGCTGACGATGACGACGTCGTCGGTCATGGGCTTCACTCCTGGGGCGGCTCTTGGTGCGCCGCGTCGAATGCGCCGCATGGTGGTTGTGCGGCTTGCCGCCTGTCAATGATCGAGATCATTCCGCACAGGCAGGGCGCAGCGCATCAACAGGACCTCTGCACCGCACATAAAGTGGTAGCCGTGTGGCAGGAAAGGTTCTAACGTGGTGACGCCCAAGGGAAAAACGGATGACCGGACAATGGCCAAGACGCAAGAGCCAGTCACCATCAAGAAATACGCAAATCGCCGCCTCTATAACACCGGCACGAGCACCTATGTGACGCTCGAAGACCTCGCCAACATGGTGAAAGAGGGCGAAGATTTCGTTGTCTATGATGCCAAGAATGGTGACGACATTACGCATTCCGTGCTGACGCAGATCAGGAAAACAAGGGGCAGAACCTTCTCCCCATCGCCTTCCTGCGGCAGATCATTCGCTTTTACGGCGACAGCATGCAGATGATGGTTCCACGCTTCCTGGAGATGTCCATCGAGAGTTTCACCAAGGAACAGGGCAAGATGCGCGATCACGTCAGCAAGACGGTGACGGGCACGCCCTTTGGTGGTTTCGAGGATCAGGTGCGGCGGAACATGGAGGTGTTTGAACGCGCCTTCAACATGTTCATGCCCTTCAATCCGCAGGGCGATGCAGCGGCCGAGCCGCCGCCGGCACCGGCTGCGCCGCAGCCCTCCTCCGGCGACGAGCTGGATGCCCTGAAGCGGCAGATGGCCGACATGCAGCAGAAACTGGAGAAGCTGGTGTCGAAGCCGGAAGGCAGCGGCCAGTAAGTTCCTATTGATGCAGCGCCGGCTCGCGGGACGTTCTCCCGTTCCGGGCCGGCGCTGCATTGATCACTGTTCTGCCGATGCTCTCTACACAACAGACGGTCCATAGCCGGCTGTGTGATCGCTGGAGCGTTTCCGTGTTTCATGGAAACACAGAACACTCCAACTCATTGATAGAAAATGTCTTGTCGCTTGGATTGCGAAGCAATCAAAGCCGGACATGCAGCCAGCGGCTGTGGCGCCGATGTCAGGACGCCTGGGGTTCGGGAAGCGGACGGGCGAGACCGCTCAGGGAGCCCTGAAGATAGTCGCAGCCCCAGTCGCGCAGCAATTCCGCGACGGTCTCGTTCTGCACCCATTCCGCGACCGTCTGGATGCCAAGCTGGCGGGCGAGCATCAGCAGCGCCTTCACGAAGGTCTGGTCGTCCTCCGACTGCATCATGTTGCGCACGAAGCTGCCGTCGATCTTCACCAGATCCACGTCCAGCTTGCGCAGGTTGCGGAACGACGTGGCGCCTGCGCCGAAATCGTCCATGGCGATGCGGCAGCCGGCCTTGCGCACCTTGAGGATGAACTGGCGGGCCGCGGGCAGGTGATCCACCGCGATGGTCTCCGTCAGCTCCAGAATCAGCCTCTGACCGATCTCGGGTGTGACCAGGCGCTGGAACTGGCGCATCCAGGCGTCGTCGGACACCGAAGTCGCCGAGACATTGATCGACACGTTGAGGCCGGGATCCTGCTCCATGGCGGCGACGACCTTTTCCAGCACCCGCCGGTCAAGGCTTCCCATCAGGCCCAGCGCTTCCGCGGCGGCCACCAGACGATAGCCGGAATAGCGGTGCCCCTGCCGGTCCGGCGCGATGCGGGCCAGCGCCTCGCAGAAGGCGAGGCTGCGGTCGCCGGCATGGACCACCGGCTGGAAGGCGGCCGCGATCTGATCGTGCTCGATGGCCTGGATGATCTCATCCGCCATCTGCACATTGATGCGTCGGCGCACATCGTCCCGGTCGGTGCGGCCATCCAGGAAGAAGCGGCCGCGCCCGCGGCGCTTGGCCAGTTCATGGGCCTGCTGGAGGCGGGCGATGATCTTGTCGGGATGGGTGGGCGACGTGGGGGCCGTGATGGCGCCGATGGTGGCGCTGACGGGAATCTGGCCGTCGCCGATCGGCAGCAGGGTCCGGCGGATGCTTTCGATGAGCGCTTCGCCAGTGGCGACCAGGCCGGTGTCGTCCACCTGCATCAGCACAATGGCGAACTTGTTGCCCGAAAAGCGGACCAGCAGGTCGCCGGGCTTCATCTGCTGGCGCAGATGCTCGGCCAGCGCCACCAGCACGCGGTCCGCCGCCTCGAAGCCGAATCGGTCGTTGATGCGGCCGAGGTCGTCGAGGCCCAGCAGCATCACTGCCCAGCGGGCATCCTCCGTCTGGGGCAGGGAGGCGAGGGTGGCGGACAGGTGGCGGCGCGTCGGCGCGCCGGTGAGCGGGTCGAACGTGTTGCCCGACATGGCCCCCACCTGTCGGGCCAGGATGTGCACCGTGCCCGTGGCGACAGCCGGGCGGCCATCGGCCCCCGCGAACCAGCGGCCCTGGTCGATGGCCCAGTCCACGTCGCCGTCCGCCGACAGGGACAGCCTGAGGGCCGACACATAGGAGGTGCCGTCGCTGCTGCCGGGTTCGCCCGTCTGCGTCTTGAAGCCGTGATGGGAGGAGCCGGCGTCGGCGGCGCCGCTGATGGCGAGAAAGCCGGTGCCGGTGGCCATCCGCGCCATGGCTTGCGGCCCGAACAGCGCCTCGGCATTGGGGCTCCAGGTCATGCGATCGGAGCGCAGATCCCAGCTGTAGACGGCACAGCGGGCCGAGCCGAGGGCGGCGAGCAGGGAATCGAGCGTATCGAGCTGGCCGGCCGCGGCCGGAAGCCCGGATCCGTGACTCTGGCGCGCCGAGGGGGCCGGGGCCGGGGATGCGCTGCCGTCGTGCGCATGGGGCGCCGCCTGCGGCTCGGTTCTGCGTCCAATCACGCCGCCACCTCTGCCGCGGTCACCTCTACGAGGTCGATCAAGGAGACTGCCATTCTACCCGAGTTGAAGGAACTGCAAAGATGTGTCCCGTAACGGTTCCCACATGCGCAAGCGTTGGCGCGGAACGCGCTCTGTATCGCTTGTGGTCGGGAATGGGTCATCTCAGGCCTGGGGCGGCGTAATGGCGACATCACGTTGAGCCACCCGGATGGAAACGGAAAAGCCGGTCATCACGTCCAGCAGCATGATGCAGACGAGCAAGGCGAAAACGCTGCTGGCCGCCTGCGGCACCATCAGGAATTCCACCACGCCGGCGATCAGCAGCAGCAGGGACAGCATGTGGTCGATAATGGAGCGCGAGGAAATCTTGGTGGCCTTGATGAGCTCGAAGAACAGCACCAGCAGGGAAAAGGCGATGAAGGCCGCGCCGAGCTCCAGGGTCCACGTGCTGCCGGAGGGCAGCGTGAATGTGCCGAGCGTGCCCCGCCAGTCCAGTCCGGGCGTGATGAAGGACAGGATGTTGTAGATGGCGAAGGGGACGATCAGCAGCGGGATCGGGGTCAGCATGGCGGGCTCCTCGGGCGGACGCCGCGCACGGCAGGCAACGAAGCGCCCGGCCATGCGGCGGTGAGCGCAATGGGTCACATATGCCGGTTAAGAAGTCATGGCACCTGACGGTTCATCCGGCCGGGCGTGCATAAGCGGCCGGGGGACGGTGGTCGTCCTCCAGGGCGCAGGTGCTGGCCTTTGATGGTTTGCGGGCGATCCGCGGCGGAATCGCGTCGGTCAGGCATCGTAGCCGGACATGCCGTCGAAGAATCCGGCGATGATCGCCAGCCGTTACGCGGCAGAGACCTGCGGGGAGCCGATTCTGCGCTCCCGCGACTCGCAATGGCGCTTTGCCATGCGGGAATCCGGGCGGCATGCCGCCCGGTCCATCGACCTGCTCAACGGCCCCGCAGGGCCGCCAAGGGCTCAGGCTTCGGTCTTGACCTTGAGGATCTGACGACCGCGATACATGCCGGTCTTCAGGTCGAGGTGGTGCGGACGACGCAGCTCACCCGAATCCTTGTCTTCCACATAGGTGGGCTGCTTCAGCGCGTCGGCCGAACGGCGCATGCCGCGACGGGACGGCGAGGTCTTTCTTTTCGGGACAGCCATCGTCCAAACTCCAAAACGTCCAAATGCCAATGCCTGCTGCGGCGGTTCGCGCAGGCATGCGAAACCTTCATCTCATGTCTGAGAGGCGCGCCTTATACAGCGTTGCGGGCAGAAGCGGAAGGCCCCCCGCGTGGGAAATGGACGCAACCTTGAGGGCAGGGGCACCGCAGCGGCGCCGGCCGATCTTTCCAAGATTTAATGCGCTTTTGCTATCCCAATGAAAGCGCAGATGAAAAGCTGACCCAGCGGCGCCGGCCGTCATCCACGAATCCTTGTGTTGCCTCAAGAAAGCCCCCTTGCCAGCGGATTCAAGCTGCGCAAGGGTGCCGCCCGCTACGGCGAACCGTAATGCGAAGGACATTAGATCCCATGATGCGTACCGCTTCCACCGCCGCTCTGGCGGTCGCTCTCACCGCTTTCGCCTTCAGCGGCCCGGCGTCCGCCCAGACGGCAGCGCCCGGTGCCACCCCGCCCGCCGCCGCTGCGCCCGCGCCTGCTCCCAAGGCCGACACGGTGCTGGAGACGGTGAACGGACAGCCCGTGCGCGGCAGCGATCTCGCGCTCGCGGAAGAGGATATCGGCGCCGGCCTGCCGCAGGTGCAGGGTGCCGCCCGTCAGGAATATATCCTGTCCTTCCTCACCGACATGACCCTGCTGGCCCAGCAGGCTCAGGCGCAGAAGCTCGACCAGACCCCCGAGTTCACCGCCAAGATGAACTATCTGCGCACCAAGGCGCTGATGGAGACGCTGATGGCCGAGGAGGCCAAGAAGGCCGTCACCGAGGACGCCAAGCGCAAGACCTATGACGAGTTCGTCAAGCAGACGAAGCCGGAAGAGGAAGTGCACGCCCGCCATATCCTGGTGGACAGCGAGGCCAAGGCCAAGGAAATCGCCGCCAAGGCGAAGGCCGGCGGCGACTTCGCGGCGCTTGCCAAGGAAAACTCCAAGGACAGCGCGGCCGACGGCGGCGATCTGGGCTACTTCACCAAGGACCAGATGGTACCGGAGTTCGCGGAAGCCGCGTTCAAGCTGAACAAGGGCCAGGTTTCCGACCCGGTGAAGACCCAGTTCGGCTGGCACGTCATCAAGGTCGAGGACAAGCGTCAGAAGCCGGTGCCGACTTTCGAGCAGGTGTCCGACCAGATCGACCAGTATCTGATCCGCAAGGCCCAGTCCGACCTCGTGACCAAGCTGCGCGCCGACGGCAAAGTGGAGAAGACCTCCGCTGCCCCGGCTGCGACGCCGGCTCCGGCCGCGCCCGCGCCGAAGAACTGAGCTGAAGTATAAGCGGCGGGCCTCGCGCCCGCCGCAGGCATCCTGCGGCCCGGCTATCCCTGATAGCTGGGCCGTTTGCGTTTCAGGCGGTTGCGGCCGCGCCGCGCAGAAGCAGGCGGACCCGTGCGGGGAGGGCATCCGGAACGTGGTCGGCATCCGGTGCGGCGATATCCCCGGTGAGCAGGCGCATCCAGGCAAAGCCGAAGATCAGTTCCACCAGCGAGGGCAGGTCCGCCTTGGGTGGAAGGTCGCCACGGGCGATGCCCCGCGCCACCACCTCGCCCACATAGGCGCGCCGATCGGCGAGAAAGCTCTGCAGGGCGGCGAGGGATGCCGGATCCGACTGGGCTTCGGCGATAATGGAGCGGAAGGTCGCGCCGGCCGGCGTGTCCCGCCAGAAGGCAAAGAGGCGGGTCAGGAGCTCAACGAGATCGCCTTCCAGTGTGCCCGTATCCACCCGCAGCACGGTTTCCTTCTGCCTGGCATAGACGTCCATCAGAAGGGCGGAGCGGTTGGGCCACCAGCGATAGATGGTGGGCTTGCCCGCGCCGGCCCGCCGCGCCACGGCCTCGATGCTGAAGCCGGCAAGGCCTGTCTCCGAGAGGATAGCCTCGGCAGCTTCGAGGATGGCGCTGGCGCTGGCCGGGTTCCGGCGGCCGCCGATGGAGGTGCGTCGCGGTGCGGCTTTCCCCTTCGGGGCAACGTCTGCGCTGTGTTCGCCCATCTTCCGTCCCGCCCGGCTGCGACAAGCGTTGACATAAAGGAAGCCGGTCTGTAGCTCAATAATGAAACGAAACGTATCGTTTCTAAAAACTACCCTCCAGAAACACTCAGGTCGCACCATGTCCGAGCCTGCCACCACGCCTGCACCCGCGCCGGTCTGCCGCATCCGTCTTTCGGTGGGGGCCTCCCTCGGCGCCTATCCGGTCATCACCGGCATCCTGTACGGCCTCGCGGAAGTGGCGGGGGACATGGCAGTCTGGCAGAAGACGTTGGCCATCGTTCCGCTGATGGTTCCCTGCATGGTGTTCGCCATCATTCCCGGCGTGCACAAGGTGGGCGGCCGCTGGATACGGCGCTCCCTGCGCTCGTGATCGCCGTCGCCTCGGAGCGACTGGACGTGCCCGCAACCACGAGGTGTGGCGTGTCGCATTCGACCCCTTGCCTATGACATGAAGGTGCGGCACACCGCTCGGGCCAACTCCCCGGGAGGCCTTATGTCCGCGTCCATTTCTCCGCTTGCGCCCAAGTCCCTGCCCGAAGTGCCGCCCGTTCCGGGCGTGTCCTTCGCTACAGCCGAGGCGGGTATCCGCTACAAGGGCCGCACCGACGCGCTTCTGATGGCCTTCGCCAAGGGCACCACCGTCGCCGGCGTGACCACCCGCTCGCTCTGCCCCTCCGCGCCCGTCGAGTGGTGCCGCGAGGCGCTGAAGAAGGGCAAGGCACGCGGTCTTGTGGTGAATTCCGGTAATGCCAATGCCTTCACCGGCCAGAAGGGCCGTGAATCCACCACGCTCACCGCCGAGATCGCCGCCCGCACGCTGGGCTGCAAGCCGGGCGAGATCTTCCTCGCCTCCACCGGCGTCATCGGCGAGCCGCTGGATGCCACCAGGTTCGAAGGCGTGATGGGCGAGATGGCCGGCCGGCTCGAAGCCGGCCCCTGGGAGGCGCCGGCCCGCGCCATCATGACCACGGACACCTTCCCCAAGCTCGCCACCGCGCAGGTGCCGTTCGGCAAGACCACCGTGACCATCGCGGGCATCGCCAAGGGCGCGGGCATGATCGCCCCCGACATGGCGACCATGCTGTCCTTCGTCTTCACCGATGCGCCCATTGCCGCACCGGTGCTGCAGAAGCTGCTCGATAAGCTGGTGGTGAACAGCTTTAACGCCGTGACCATCGACGGCGACACCTCCACCTCCGACACGCTGCTCATGTTCGCCACCGGTGCCGCCAAGGATGTGGGCGCGCCGCAGGTGAAGGATGACGCCGACCCGGTGCTGCGCCCGTTCCGGAAGGCGCTGAAGGAGGTGCTCAACAATCTGGCCGAGCAGGTGGCCCGCGACGGCGAGGGCGCCCGCAAGCTGGTACGCGTGCATGTGTCGGGCGCGGTGTCCAAGAAGTCCGCCCGCCGCATCGCCTTCTCCATCGCCAATTCGCCGCTGGTGAAGACGGCGGTGGCCGGCGAGGATGCCAACTGGGGCCGCGTGGTGATGGCCGTCGGGAAGGCCGGCGAGCCTGCCGACCGCGATCGCCTCGCCATCTCCTTCGGCGACATCCGCGTCGCTGCCGAGGGCGCGCGCGACCCGTCCTATGACGAGGGCGTCGTCTCCGACTACATGAAGGGCGATGTCATCGACATTCGCGTGGACCTCGGCCTCGGCAAGGGTAGCGACCGGGTGCTGACCTGCGACCTCACCAAGGAATACGTGGCCATCAACGGCGATTACCGGTCGTGAAGATCACGCTCGTCGTCGCCTGCGCATTGGTGGATGCGGACAACCGGGTGCTGGTGGCCCAGCGCCCGGAAGGCAAGGCGCTGGCCGGCCTCTGGGAGTTTCCCGGCGGGAAGATGGAGCCCGGAGAGCGTCCCGAGCAGACGCTCATCCGCGAGTTGGACGAGGAACTGGGCATCACCGTGAAGGAGGAGTGCCTGGCACCCCTCACCTTCGCCAGCTTCGGCTATCCCGAGTTCCATCTGCTGATGCCGCTGTGGGTCTGCCGCCGTTGGGAGGGGCAGGTGATCGCCCGCGAGCATACGGCGCTGAAGTGGCTGCGCGCCGGCAAGCTGCGCGACATGCCCATGCCCCCCGCCGATGAGCCGCTGATTCCGCCGCTCATCGATCTTCTCGGCGCCTGAGCGTCACCCGCAGACTTGGAGCGCACCGCCGTTTGGGTGGGTGCGTGACTACCCCTTCAAGGCGTCCCCCAAAATGATGCTTGTGCGTCGAGGGGGACAATGCTGGTTGCAGGCCAAGGGCCTCGCTTGTAAGCATAGATTGATGGTCTTGAAGGTATTTTTAGGTTGTGCAATTTATAGTCTTCGTATTCGGCGTCTGGGGCTTGGAATGGGGATTTTTCGGCTCGTTGCTATAGTCTTGACTGCTCTGTGCCTTGCGTCCTGTGCCTCCGCTCCCGGAGAGACGGATATGCGTGGAGCGGTGGATCGTCTGTTTCGTCAGGAAACGGATACCTACAACGCGCGCATCAAGGCTGAAAACGAGAAGAGCCAACGCGCCCGATATGCGGAACGGCCTTATCCGGTCGTTGCGGCGCTGAGGAAGATCGACTGCGTTCCTGCCTCCGACTCAAAGCCCAAGCCCGGCTTCGTCTGCTATTTCGAGATGACCCTCGACGGCACGCCCCTGAAGCGTCCGGGCCGCTTCTATCTGGATGAGGGCTCCTGGGTTTACGCCCGGCTCTGAAGTCGTCTGCCGCAGAGAGGCTCTATCCACCGGAAGGCTGGTCAAGGTTCAGTCCTGATCCGCAGCGCTTCCGGCTGCGCGCGGGAGGATGCGGAACCGGAGCCTGTCGGGGGCGGTTGCCTTGGGCATACCGGAACTTCGAAAGGTTGCTCCAATGCCCGTTCGACTGCAGATCTCGGCGATGCTGTATCTGATGATCCAGGCGGTGCTGTTCGGCGTCGGCCTGATCGCCATCCTTGCGACGCCTCTGTCCCAGCAGGCGTTCACGCTCATTCCGCTGGTTACACTCGCCACCGCCGCACTGTCCGTTCCGCTGGCCTGGAAGCTGGCGCCGCGTGTGCGTGCGGTCGGATAGGTCGGCTCACACCGCCAGCGGCGCGAGCACGGCCCGCAGCGGCTCGGGTAGCGGAACCGGCCTGCGGGTCTCGCGATCCACATAGACATGGACGAAATGGCCCTGCGCGGCGGCGGTCGCCTCACCGTCGCCGAACAGGCCGATCTCGTAGCGCACCGACGAGCCGCCGAGCCGGGCCACCCGCAAGCCCGCCTCCACCGATTGCGGAAAGGTGAGGCTGCGGAAATAGGAGCAGCGCGTCTCCACCACCAGCCCGATCACGGGACTGCGCTCGGGATCGAGCACGCCGCGACGCATCAGATACTCGTTCACCACCGTGTCGAAGTAGGAATAATAGACCACGTTGTTCACGTGGCCGTAGATATCCATGTCCGCCCAGCGGGTGGTGATGGTGAGCATGTGGGGGAAGCTGCCCCGCGCCAGAGCGACTTCGCGCTCACTCTTGGGCGGATTGGCGGTGTCGGGAGTGGCGTCGCTCATGCCCAGGCGGCCTCATAGATGGCGAGCGCATCCGCCTGCTTCAGCGGACGTGGATTGTTCACCAGAAGCCGGGTCTGCTTCATGGCGTCGGCGGCCAGTTGCGGCAGGTGATGCTGCGGCACGTTCACCTCGCGCAGGGTGCGCGGCAGGCCGAGATCGAGGCTCAGCGCCGCCAGCCGCTCCACGAAAAGCTCGGCCACCGTCTGCGGCGATCCCGCCTTCAAATCCGGAAACACACACGGGGCAAGGGCCGCATAGGCCTCGGCGGCGGCCGGCAGGTTGAAGCGCAGCACGTGCGGCAGCACCAGCGCATTGGTGAGCCCGTGCGGCAGGTGATAATGGCCGCCCAGCGGATAGGCGAGGGCGTGCACCGCCGCCACCGGCGAGTTGGCGAAGGCCTGTCCGGCCAGCAGCGAGCCCAGCAGCATGGCCTTGCGCGCCTCCCGGTCCTGGCCGTGATGCACGGCGGTGCGGATGTTGGCGCCGAGCAGCCGCAGCGCCTCCTGCGCCAGCGCCCGCGAGACGGGGTTGTTGTTGGGGCTGGCGGAGGCATAGGCCTCGATTGCATGCACCATGGCGTCCACGCCGGTGGCGGCGGTCACGGCCGGCGGCAGGCCGAGGGTGAGGTCCGGATCGAGCAGCGCCACATCGGGAATGAGGCAGGCGGAAACCACGCCTTTCTTCTCATTGTGCCCGGTGGTGACGATGGAGATGGGCGTCACCTCCGAGCCGGTGCCGGCAGTGGTGGGCACGAGGATCAGCGGCAGACGCGGCCCGCGCGCGAGGCCGACGCCATAGATGTCGGCCAGCGATTCCTCGCCTTTGGCCAGCAGCGCGGCGAGCTTCGCCACGTCCAGCGAGGAGCCACCTCCGAGCCCCAGCACCCCCTGCGCGCCCATGTCCACCGCCTCGGCGGCGGCGGCCAGCACGATCTCCTCGGGCGGATCGGCCTCCACCTTGTCGAAGATGCGGTGGGCGATACCGGCGGCGCGCAGCACCTCCAGCGCCGGGGCCAGCAGGCCGGCTTTCAGGATGCCGGGATCGGTGACGATGAGGACGCGGGAAACGCCCCGCAGGGCGAACAGATCGGCCACCCGCGTGGCCGCCCCGGCGGCGCAGACGATGGAGGGGGTGGTGTTGAACACGAACCCGGGCATGGCATCTCCTCGCATGATCCGCTGGCGCGGGTGGCCGTCCGCGCGGCCTTGTCCCGGATGCTGACCATGTTTGCGTTGCCGTTCAAGCCCGCGATGTTTGAGCCGATGGCCAAGATTGTGCGGGACCGGCGGATGCCGATCCGGCACTCTGGCAAGCCTGAGAAACCGGGAGGGCAAAATGACCGATACATCCATGTCCGAGGAGGCGCCACCCACCACGGTATCGCCCGCCTTCGGCTTCGTGACGCCGGAGGTGCTGGCGTCGGTGAGCGGGCTGGATTTCCTGTCCGGCATCGTCGAGGGCCGCTTTCCCCAGCCGCCCATCTTCGCCCTGTTCGGCTTCGGGTTCGGGGCACTGGAGCGCGGGCGGGTGGTGTTTACCGGTACGCCGGATCAGCGCCACTACAATCCGCTCGGCAGCGTCCATGGCGGCTATGCGGCCACCGTGCTCGATTCCTGCATGGGATGCGCGGTGCATTCCACGCTGGAGAAGGGGCGCGGCTACACCACGCTTGAATTCAAGGTGAGCTTCCTGCGCCCGATGACGGACCGCACCGGCCCCGTTACCGCTGAGGGCCGGGTGCTGGCTGCGGGACGCCGCACGGCGACGGCGGAGGGTTCGCTGACTGATGCGAAAGGGCGCCTCCTCGCCCACGCCACCACCACCTGTCTGGTGTTCGATATCGGGACGTCGGATTCGGGAGGCTGAGGCAGGCGTTGGGCGGGGAGCGCCTTACCCGCCCGAGCAACTGTTCGAGAACAGGATCTGGCGGCGGCCGGCACGTTCGAACTGTTTCACCAGATAGCCGGTCCGCCCGCCATAGCGGACCTGGCACCACTCCTGCCCATCTCCCTGCTGGCCGCAACTGATGGCCGTGACGCACTGGTTCGGCGCGATCTGCGTCTCGATGGACGAGCGCAGGGAGGGCGCCCGCCGCAGGTTGGCCGGATAGACGACGCGCACGCTCTGGGTCTGCCCCGGCATGAGGCTCGGGGCCGAGATGTCCTCGCCCGCGGCGCAGCGTTCGGACTGGCCATAATAGACGATGCATCTCTGCGGCGCCTGTCCTGCCTGCCCGGCCTGTGCCGGTGCGCCGGCGCGGGTCAGCGAGATGGCCTGTCCCTTTGTGGTGCCGCCGCTGAGGCGCCCATAGTCACCGCGCAGGGTGGCGAAGATGTTGCCGCTCGTGTCCAGAAGAAGGAGGCGCCCCCGCTCGCTGCGCCAGCGCGACAGGGCGGCGAGCGGAAATTCGCATCCGGCCGCGCTTGCCAGTTGCCCGCCCATGATGCTGCCCGCCGATTGCAGGTCCACGGTGCAACTGTGCTGCTGGCCGAAATTGTCCACGAAGTGCGCCGACCAGCGCCCGGCGAAGGGCGTCCCGCCGGCCGGCTGTGCGGATGCGGGTGCGATGAAGGCAACAAGCAGAAGGGTGAGTGCCATCATGGCGTAAGACGCCGCCTGCCATGGCCGGGTGCGTTGACGCCCGAGCGCCTCAATGGCGCTGTTGCCTCGTTCGTCCCTTCGCACCGTGTCGTCCTCCATTGCCGCAAGCGGGAAGGACATTACCGGATGATCTGTGACGGTCGATAGAGCAATCCCGCAGAAGTGTGCGCGGTCCTGCGCAAGGAATTGCGATGAAACAACACGTTAGCGGTTGAGGGCGAGATCGCCTCAGGAGGTGCCCTGATCCCCCGCCGTGTCTGGCCCCAGTTCACGGGTATTGAGCGCATCGGCGAGACGCATCTTGGCGGAGCCGGGGCGCAGCGGCTTCTGCTGGCTCTCGTCCGGCGCCCAGCCGGACAGCCACACGATCTCGAACGTTGCCCGCACCCGCCCGTCGGGATCGGAGAAGCGCTCGGCATAGACCTCAGCCGCCCGCAGCAGGGTCGCCCGGCGCAGCGGCGTGCGGCGGCGCTCCAGCAGCACGTTGCCGGCGCCCATGCGGCGCAGGTCCGACATCAGGCCGAAGGGCGAGGAATAGCGCACCACCACCCGGTCCACGTCCGTGACCGGCAAGGCGAAGCCGGCGCGCTGCAGCAGACCGCCGAGATCGCGCACATCGGCGAACGGGGCCACGCGTGGCGAGAGGCCGCCGGTGGTCTCCGTCTCGGCCACCGTGAACGCCTCGCGCAGTTCGGACAGGCTGGCGCCGCCGATGAAGGCGGCGAGGAACAGGCCGTCCGGTCGCAGCGCCCGGCGCACCTGCGCGAACGTGCCGGGCAGATCGTTGACCAGTTGCAGGGACAAAGCGGACACGACGAGATCGAGCGCGCCATTGCCGAAGGGCAGGGCTTCCTCATCCGCCACCACGGCGGGTGCGCGGCCTGCGAGCCCCTCGGGCAGCGGTGCGGCGGTAAACAGGGTGCCGATGCCGGGATGGCCGGCCAGCGCCCGGGAGAGGGCATCCGTGGGCGTGCCGAGGTCCACGGCCTTGTCGAACCGCCGCTTCACGGTGGCGAGGCGATCGGCCAGATCTTCCGCCGCCCGTTCCAGCAGGAAGGGCTCCGGCCCGAGGCGGGCGGCACGGGCCTGGCGGCGGCGGAGCAGGGCACGATCGAAGACGTCTGGCTGGCTCATGTCCCGCATATAATCGGTCCCGAAGGGCGGCGCATCCACCCTCCGGGACCGGGACACCGATTTCCCGAGGCGGGGCCTTGCCTCCGCTTCGGATGACCGGCGCCGATGGTTCACATGCGCAGGACGATGCGGCCGTCGATGCCGCCCTTTTCCATGCGCGCGAAGATGTCGTTGATGTTGTCCAGCGTATCCCACGAATAATGGGCGGCCACCTGACCGTTGCCGGCGAACTCAAGCGCCTCTTCCAGATCCTGCCGCGTGCCCACGATGGAGCCGCGCACGGTGATGCGCTTCAGCACCGTATCGAAGATGGGCATGGCGAACATGCCCGGAGGCAGGCCGCACAGCGCCATGGTGCCGTGCGAGCGCAGCATGGCGAATGCCTGCTCGAACGCCTTGGGCGAGACGGCGGTGACGAGCACGCCATGCACGCCGCCGATGGCCTTCTGCAACGCGGCGCCGGGATCGGTCTCACGGGCATTGATGACGATTTCCGCGCCGAGCGCGGTGGCGAGCGCCAGCTTGTCCTTATGCACGTCGATGGCGGCCACATGCATGCCCATGGCCTTGGCGTACTGGACCGCCATGTGGCCGAGGCCGCCGATGCCGGAGATGGCGACCCATTCGCCGGGCTTCACCTCGGTTTCCTTCAGGCCCTTGTAGACGGTGACGCCGGCGCACAGCACGGGCGCGGCCGGGCCCCAATCCAGATTGTCCGGGAGGCGGCCGACGTAATTGGGATCGGCGAGCGCATATTCGGCGAAACTGCCGTTGACCGAATAGCCGGTATTCTGCTGGTCGGCGCACAGCGTCTCCCAGCCGGTGCGGCAATGGGGGCAATAGCCGCAGGCGGTGTGCAGCCACGGAATGCCGACGCGGTCGCCTTCCTTCACCCGCTTCACGGAGCGGCCGACGCCGACCACCGTGCCGACGCCCTCGTGGCCGGGAATGAAGGGCGGATTGGGCTTCACCGGCCAGTCGCCGTTCACGGCGTGAAGGTCGGTATGGCAGACGCCGGTGGCAGCGATGCGGACGAGGATCTGTTCCGGGCCGGGCTCGGGCACCGGCACCTGCTCGATCACCAGCGGCTTGCCGAATGCATGGGCGACAGCTGCCTTCATCATCTTGGTCATGCTGCGAACTCCTTGTTCCGTCGAGCACACTGCAATGAGCGCGCAGTCACCTTGATCCGCATCAAGGGACGGCACGCTGTATTGCCGCGCGTTCGGGGCGATGGGCAGGGGGCGTAACACGCCATTGTGAGGTGGAGCGGACGTGGTCTTGACCTTGATCAACGTCAGCTGAACCGCCGCCGTCGATCCTTCCAAGCCATTAGAACAACGTCATGTTTCATGACGTTGCGGAAGCTATCCGCCCCACGGCTCCGGGGATTGCCGCGCATGGAAATAGGGCGCGTTCGGTCGCGCGGCGCGGTGAAACGCCGGTGCTCATCAAGGGAAGACGACCATGGCCTATGCGACGACCAATCCCTATACCGGCGAAGTGGTGAAAACCTTCCCGGATGCCACCGACGCGGACGTGGCCTCGGCCATCGAAAAGGCGCATGTGGCATTCCTCGGCTGGCGCGAGACCTCGTTCGCGCAGCGCGCGCAGGTGATGCAGAAAGCTGCTGATCTTCTGCGCAGGAATGAAGAGTCCTGCGCCCGCCTGCTGACGCTGGAGATGGGCAAGCTGCTGGGCGAGGCGAAGGCCGAGGTGGAGCTGTCGGCCCGCATCTTCGAATATTATGCGCAGAAGGCGGAAGCCCTGCTGGCGCCCGAGAAACTGCCGGTGGCGGATCCTGCGGAGGGCGAGGCGGTGCTGGTGTGCGAGCCGCTCGGCGTGCTGCTCGCGATCGAGCCCTGGAACTTCCCCTATTACCAGATCGCCCGCATCATCGCCCCGCAGCTCTCTGCGGGAAACACCATGCTGCTGAAGCACGCCTCCAACGTGCCGCAGAGCGCGGCACTGTTCGAGGCCCTGATGCTGGAAGCCGGCCTTCCGGCCGGCGCCTTCCAGAACCTGTATGCCACCCGCTCCCAGATCGAGATGATCCTCAATGACCCCCGCGTGCATGGTGTGGCGTTGACCGGCTCCGAAGGCGCGGGCGCCACCATTGCCGCACAGGCGGGCAAGGCACTGAAGAAATCCACCATGGAACTGGGTGGTGCCGACGCCTTCGTGGTGCTGGCGGATGCGGATCTGGAGAAGACCGTCAAATGGGCGGTGTTCGGCCGCCACTGGAACGGCGGTCAGGTCTGCGTCTCGTCCAAGCGCATGATCATCGTGGATCAGCTCTACGATGCCTTCCTGGAGAAGTATAAGGCGGGTGTCGCTGCGCTGCGCGCGGGCGATCCGCTCGATCCCGAAACCACGCTCGCCCCACTCTCCTCGCAGGGCGCTGCGGACGAGGTGAAGGAGAAGATCCGCGAGGCGGTGGGCCATGGCGCCACGGCCACGGAAGTCGGGCCGGCTGTGCCCAATCAGGGCGCCTTCGTGCAGCCGACCATCCTCACCGATCTCGGTGACGACAACCCCGCCCGCTACTGGGAGTTCTTCGGGCCGGTGTCCATGCTGTTCCGCGCCAAAGACGAGGACGATGCGGTGCGCATCGCCAACGACTCGCCCTTCGGTCTCGGCGGCTCGGTCTTCACCTCCGATGTGAAGCACGGGGCCGAGGTGGCCAAGCGCATCTCCACCGGCATGGTGTTCGTGAACCACCCCACCATGGTGAAGGCGGACCTGCCCTTCGGCGGCATCCGCCGCTCGGGCTACGGGCGCGAGCTGCTGGGCCTGGGCATCAAGGAGTTCGTCAACCACAAGCTCATCGACGTGGTCGATATCGACGCCCCGTTCTGAGCCTGTGGCTGCGACATCCCCCGCGTGCTCTCCCCTTCGCGCGGGGGATGTCGCCTAATCATGATCGGATGATCATTTTTTCTCCGACGGCGGTCATTCCGGCTCGATGCCTGCGGCCTTGGTGATCTCTGCCCACTTCTTCGTCTCCGAATCCACGAAGCTCGCCAGCTCGGCGGGCGTGGAGGAGGACGGTTCGATGCCGGCGCCCACCAGCGTGTCCTGCACGCTCTTGTCGCCCATGGCCTTCACCATGGCGGCGTTGAGCTTGTCGATGACATCCTTCGGCGTCTTGGCGGGGGCGAAGGCGGCGAACCAGGCGGTCAGCTCATAATCCTTGATGCCTGCCTCACGCATGGTGGGCAGGTCCTTCGCCAGAGGCGAGCGCTCGGCGCTCGACACGCCCAGCGCCTTCAGCTTGCCGGCGCGGGCCGAGGGCAGCGTGGTGGAGATGTCGGCGAACATCAGCTGCACCTGCCCGCCGAGCAGGTCCGTGACCGCCTGCGGGTTGGACTTGTAGGGCACGTAGAGGATGTCCACGCCGGTGGACGACTTCAGCATCTCCACCGCAAGACGGGAGGAGGTGGAGCCGGCGCCGAAGGAGAGCTTGCCGGGATTGGCCTTGGCGTAGGCGATCAGCTCCTGCGTGGTGTTGGCAGGCACGGAGGGGTTCACCACCAGCGCCAGCGTGATGCCACCGAGCCGGGTGATGGGCGCGAAATCCTTGACGTGATCGTAGGAGAGCTTCTTCACCAGCGCCTGATTGGAGGCGTGGGTGGAGTTGGAGGTGATGAGCACCGTGTAGCCGTCCGGCGCCGCGCGGGCGACCTGCGTGGCGGCGATCTGGCCGTTGGCGCCGGGCACGTTCTCCACCACCACGGTCTGGCCGAGCTGGGCGGAGACGCTCTGCCCCAGCACGCGCGCCAGCGTATCGGTGGCGCTGCCGGCGGCGAAGGGCACCACGAAGCGGATGTTCTTTGAGGGGTAGGTGTCAGCCATTGCCGGCGCGGCGGTGAGACACAAGGCAAGGCCGGCAAGGGCAGCCCGGCGCGTCAGGGTGAAGGACATTGGCGTTTCCTCTTGAGGGTTTGGTCTTGTTTGGGGGCCTTATCGGTCTTCGATAACGCGCAGGGCCCGCAGCACGTCTTCGGTGGGTTCCAGCTCCAGTTCCAGCAGGCGGAAGGAGAGGCTCTTGCCGTGTCCGTCGAGGCCGAGCGAGGCGTTCACCCCGCCTTCCAGCACATCGTCCAGCACGAAATTGAAGGCGCCGAGGTTCGGCAGGTCGTAGCGCACAACCTTGGAAGGATGGCGCGCGGAAAATAGCGCCGCCACCGCCTCCGGCGTCACCTGCGCGGCGAGCGGCGCATAGGCTTCCGGCACGCGGCAGACGAGCGCGAGGTTGAGGCGGTTGCCCTTGTCGCCGGCACGGGCGTGGGCGAGGCGATGCAGCAGCAGGGGGGCGTTCATGGCTGTGCTCCCAGCAGCGTGGCCTTGGGAGATGTCATCCCCCGCTCAATAAGGCAGGAGGCGCTGGAGAGCCGGGGCGTCATGTGCTTGCGCACGCCGGCGCCGCCTGCGGGGCCGGCACAATAGAGGCCCTCCACTTCATCCAGCAGCATCTCCAGCTCGGCCTTGTCAGTGGATTGGGCGGAGAAGCGCAGGCGCACATCCTCCCGCTCGGTCTCAAAGAGGGGGGCGAGGGTCGCGCCGCCGGTATCGTTGAAGACGGAGGTGAGGCCGATGGCATCCACACGCAGCTTGAGCCCGGGCGCGCGGCGGGCGAGGCGGGTGCGCACCACCTCTGCCGCGAGGCGGGCGCGGGCGCTGGCATTGGGGCCGGCATAGGAGATTTCCGCTTCTGCCAGTTGGCCGGCCTCGAAGCAGACGGTGGCCTTCAGGGTATCCGGGCGCGGCTTTCCGCGCGCGCCGCTCACCCGCACGCGGTCGGAGCCGACCTCCTCCACGCGAGTGTCGGTGATGTCCAGCACCACGTCGGGGGTGAGATAGGCGGCCGGGTCGTGGATCTCATAGAGCATCTGCTCAATCACGGTGAAGCGGTCGATGCGCCCGCCCGTGCCTTCCGGCTTAGTGACGAGGATGCCGCCGTCGCGGCCGATCTCCAGAATGGGAAAGCCCACGTCGTCGAGGCCGGGCACGTCCTTCACGCCGGGATCGGCGAAATAGCCGCCGGAGACCTGACTGCCACATTCCAGCAGATGGCCGGCCAGCGTGCCGGCGGCGAGCCGGTCCCAGTCGTCCTCGGCCCAGCCGAACACATGCAGCAGCGGGCCGAGGGCAAGCGCCGGATCGGCCACGCGCCCCGTCACCACGATATCGGCGCCCAGCGCCAGCGCTTCTGCGATGGGCGCGGCACCGAGATAGACGTCGGCGGACGTGATGGCGCTGCGGCCCTTCAATAGCGTTCCGCCGGTCTCGCGGGCGGCAAGCTCGCTGACCGAGAGGCGGTCGTCGATCTCCGAGCCGGTGACGATGCCGATGCGCGGCGCATGGCCGAGGTCGCGGGCCATCTGCGCGATGCGCTCCGCTGCCGCCTGCGGATTGGCGGCGCCGAAATTGCCGATGATGCGGATGCCGGAGGCCAGGCAGTCGGCGAGCACAGGCGCCAGCAGTTTCTCCAATGCCGGGCTGTAGCCCTTGGAGGGATCGGACTTCCGGGCCAACTGGCACAAAGCAAGCGTGCGCTCCGCCAGCGTTTCGAACATGAGGAAGCGCGGCCCCTCCATGCGCGCCAGCGCCGCCACCACGGGCACGGCGGCGTCCGTGCGGTCGCCAGCAAAGCCCGCGCCCGAACCGATGCGAACAAGGTCCGCCATCTTGTTTCCTCCCGGAGCCGGATCGCTTCAGATGGAATTCATCTGGAAGCGTGAATCCGTCTCTAAAACTTTGATCCTTCCCGTCTGCGCGGGTTGAAGGGGAGGTTGCAGGCGTCAATTCATTACGTCAAATAATGTGAAAATATGAACTCATAGGCTTGAGCGATGAATATCACCGTCCGCCAACTGGAAGTCTTCGCCTGCGCTGCACGGGCCATGAGTTTCACGCAGGCGGCGGCGCAGCTCGGCATCTCGCAGCCGGCTTTGTCGGAGAGCATAAGGCGCATGGAAAGCGAGCTGGGGCTGCGCCTGTTTGATCGCACAACCCGCAAGCTCAGCCTTACCCGCGAGGGGCGGGCGCTGGTGGGGCTGGCGGAGGAGGTGGCGCGGGATGTGCGCGCCGGCCTGCAGGACATCGCCGCACGCGGCGGCCGGCGTCCGCGCGTCACGGTGGCCCTGCTGCCCTCCATCGCCGCCGCTTTGCTGCCGAAGGCGGCGGATGCCTTGCGGCAGGATTTTCCCGATGTGGAGCTCACCGTCTGCGACGTTCTGCACGAGCGGGCAGTGGCCATGGTGGAGGATGGCATCGCCGATCTCGCCGTTACCATGCGCCCGGCGAGCGAGCTTCTGGCCTATGAGCCCCTGGGCTCCGACCGGGTGCATCTGCTCATGCGCGCAGGCCATCCGCTGGCTGGTCGCGGGCCGCTGCCCTGGGCTGTACTCACCGGGCATGATTTCGTGGCGCTCGCCCGCACCACCTCGGTGCGCAAGCTGGTGGAAAGCGGGCTCGCTGCCGCCGATGTGGCGGTGGTGCCTCGTTTCGAGGTGGAGCAGATCCCCTCTGCTTACGCGCTGGTGGCGGCGGGGCTCGGCGTGACAGCCCTGCCGGAACTCACCTTCGCCATGATCCCGCGCACCGGCGTGGTGACGCGCCTGCTGGACAAGCCGGCGGTGGCCCGCGCCTTCGGTCTCATCACACGGGCGGAGCGGCCCTTGTCGCCGGTGGCGGAGGCGCTGGCGCGGGGGCTTCGGGCGGCCTTTGCGAGCTATAGGCCATTGATCGGCGGGGGCAGGGCGGCTACTCAGCAAGGCTAAGAACCGAGCCCTTAGAGCCGGATGCGCCCGCAAGGGGTGCTGTGTTCCCACTTTGAGGAGCTTCGAGGAAACGCCATGCCGTCTGATCGTGAGATCCTGCTCGCCCTGTTCGATGTCGCGCTGAACGCCGCCGTGCCGGAAGGCAAGTTCGAGGGCCGCCTGCCCGAGCCGCCCAAGGGGCGCACCATCGTCATCGGCGCCGGCAAGGCCTCCGCCCGCATGGCGCGCGCCTTCGAAAAGGAATGGGGCCGTCCTTGCGAGGGGCTGATCGTGACCCGCTACGGCCATGGCTGCGAGACGCAGTATGTGGAGATCGTCGAGGCCTCCCATCCGGTGCCGGATCAGGCCGGCTTCGATGCCGCCCGGCGCATTCTGGAACTCGCCCGCTCGGCGGGGCCGGATGATCTCGTCGTCTGCCTCATGTCCGGCGGCGCTTCCGCGCTGCTGACCCAGCCGGCCGAGGGGCTGACGCTTGCCGACAAACAGGCGCTGAACCAGCAGTTGCTCAAGTCCGGCGCGCCCATTGGCATCATGAACAAGGTGCGCAAGTCCATGTCCGCCATCAAGGGCGGGCGGCTCGCCGCCGCCATCGCCCCGGCGCGGGCGGTGACGTATCTCATTTCCGACGTTCCGGGCGATGATCCCGGCGCCATCGGCTCCGGCCCCACCATCCCCGAGGCGTCGGACCCCGACGAGGTGCTTCGCCTGATGCGGGCCTATGGCATCGAGGTGACGCCGCAACTGGAGCAGGTGATCCGCACCAACGTCGTCTCGGGCGATCCGCTGCCGGGGCAGGAGGTGCACATGATCGCCACCCCGCTCATGGCGCTGCAGGCGGCCGAGGCGAAGGCGAAGGAATTCGGTCTCGCCACGCTCATTCTCGGCGATGCCATCGAGGGCGAGGCACGCGAGGCGGCTACCGTGTTCGCCGGCATCGCGCGCTCCGCGGCCACCCATGGCCTGCCGGCGGGCGCGCCTTGCGTGCTGCTGTCGGGCGGAGAGACCACGGTGACTGTGCGCGGCAAGGGGCGCGGTGGGCGCAATGTGGAGTTCCTGCTGGCGCTGGCCGTGGCACTGAAGGGCGAAAAGGGCATCAGCGCCATCGCCTGCGATACGGACGGGGTGGACGGCACCGAGGACAATGCGGGCGCCTGGTTCGACGAGGCCGTGCTGACGGATGCCAAGGCCAAGGGTATCTCGGCAGACGACCATCTGGCCAACAATGACGGCTACAGCTTCTTCTCGGCGCTGGACCGACTGGTGGTGACGGGGCCGACGCTCACCAACGTCAACGACTTCCGCGCCATCCTCATCCGCTGAGGCATCGGCCTCGCTCTGCCGCGCTGCGCATGATTGTGCGGCGCAGCAGATGCGCGTCATTCGCATGACGCGCGCAAAAGTCCCACGCTCTCAATCGCTTGCCATGTACATGGCAAGATGTTGGCACTGCTCGCCTTCTCTCCGACACGACAGCATGCTTGACCTTTATTGCGTTGCATCCAATTAAGGATGCAATGCAATCGGGGGGCGGTGTGGCGAAGAGTGGGAGTACCAGCATGAGCGAGCACGCTCCGGGCATCATCCGCAAGCTTTGGCCGGGTGAGGTTCAGGTCTTCCGCGACCATCTTCTGCGTCTCGATCAGGAGACGCGCCGCAGCCGCTTCGGCTCGGCCGTCAGCGACGACTTCATCACCCATTATTCCGAGCGCGTGTTCCGCTCCGGCGCCGTGGTGCACGGCTGCTTCGTGGAAGGCGTGCTGCGCGCGGCGGCCGAGCTCTATCCCTTCTCGGAAGTGCTGGCGACCGAGGGCGAAGCGGCCTTCAGCGTCGAGCAAGCCTACCAGAATCTCGGCCTCGGCACCGTTCTCATGGGCCGCACCGTGCTCACCGCCCGCAATCGCGGCATCCGCACCCTGCACATGAACTGCCTCGCCCGGAACCGGCGCATGCAGCAGATCGCCCGCAAGTTCGACGCCGACCTCACGGTGGAGAGTGACGAGGTGATCGCCCAGCTCAAGGCGCCGTACCCCACGCTGGTATCCATGGCCCGCGAGGCGACAGAAGAGGCGCAGGGCGTGGTGGGGGCGATGTTCCAGGCCCAGTGGAGCGCCGGCCAGCGCATGCTGAACCTGATGCTGCCCGCCGCCGCTTGAGGGATGCGGGACACCGCCGCGTCAATGCCCGTGAGAGGCGGATTCACGGATCATACGGATCCGATCCGGCCCTAGTGCACGGCGGTCTTCGACAGCAGATTGACGATCAGCACGCCGGCGATGATCAGGCCCATGCCCACGACGCCGGCCAGATCCAGCTTCTGGCCGTAAAACGCCCAGGCGATGCCGGCCACCAGCACGATGCCCGCCCCCGACCACGTGGCATACGCGATCCCCACGGGAATCGTCTTCAGCGTCAGCGACAGCAGGGCAAAGGCGATTCCGTAACCCGCCACCACGATGACGCTCGGCACCAATCGGGTGAAGCCCTCGGCTGATTTCAGCATGGAGGTGGCGATCACCTCGGCGACAATGGCAATGGCCAGCAGAACGTAGGGCATGCCTGCTCGTAGCGGGCAACGTCAGCTCCGGTCAATCTCGCGCGCCCTGTCGGGGCGAAAGCGGGTGGCGCGTCCTGTGACGGACGGGCAAAGCCGCCGGGACCGGCTTCAAGCGCGCCCGATCCGGCCCTATCCTGTGGCGGCGCTTATCGGGAGGTGATCCATGACCATACGTGTCGGCATCGGCGGCTGGACCTTCGAGCCCTGGCGGGGCACCTTCTTTCCCAAGGGCCTGCCCCATGCCCGCGAGCTGGAGCACGCCAGCCGGCAGGTCACGTCCATCGAGGTCAACGGCACCTTCTACCGCAGCCAGACCCCGAAGACCTTCGCCAGCTGGGCCGCGCAGGTGCCGGACGATTTCGTCTTCTCCCTGAAAGCACCGCGCTATGCCACCAATCGCCGGGTGCTGGCCGAGGCGGGCGAGAGCATCGCGCGTTTCGTGGACAGCGGGCTTGCCGAGCTGGGCGACAAGCTCGGCCCCATCAACTGGCAATTCCCGCCCACCAAACAGTTCGACCCTGAGGATTTCGGCGCCTTCCTTGCTCTGTTGCCGGAAACGACCGGCGGCGTCGCCTTGCGCCATGCGGTGGAGGTGCGCCATGCCTCCTTCTGCACGGCGGATTTCATTGCGCTCGCCCGCAAGCACAAGGTGGCGGTGATCTTCGCCGATGACGACGACTACCCGGCCATTGCCGATGTGACCGCCGATTTCGTCTATGCCCGCCTCCAGCGTGCCAAGGAGGAGGAGCCGAACGGCTATAGCGATGCGGCCCTGAAGACCTGGCATGCGCGGGCGAAGGTCTGGGAAGGCGGCGGCGTGCCGGACGACCTGCCGTCCTATGGCGAGGCGGCCAAGGGCGCGAAAGACAAGGAGGCGAAAGACAAGGGCGCGAAGGGCAAGAAGAAGCGCGATGTCTTCGTCTACATGATCAACGGCGCCAAGGTGCGGGCGCCGGCGGCCGCGCAGGCGTTACTCACGCTCGTCTGAACGGCGCGGGACGACGTTCAGGGGCGGATGATGGCCGGCGCGGTGCACGCCCAGCAGCTCCGACAGGCGCGTCAGCACCGCGAAGATGAGCGCCGTGGACCAGCCGAACAGCAGCATGCCGTTGGCCGCCGTCACCGGGCCGAGCACGCGCCAGTGCGGGGCGGGCAGGAGGTCGCCATAGCCGAGCGTCGTGAAGTTCACGAAAGCGAGGTAGTAGGCGTCGTGATCGTTGGTCACGCCATCGACGCAGACATAGGCCAGCGCCCAGATGCCCACCTCCAGCAGATGGGCGAAGGTGAGGACGGCGCCGGTGAACATCATGCCCAGCAGCAGCGCGCGGACCGGGTGGCGGATGCGGAAACGGCTGCCGAGCGCCAGCATGGTCTTCACCAGGAACACACTGGCCAAGGCGTGCAGGGCCACGGTGATGAGGCTGATGGCAATCCCGTACAGGAGTTCGGCCGGCATCGCGCGCCCCGTTTCACCGCTCGTCTTCCTGCTCATGGCGGCCAAACACGGTCCTGACAAGGCGCCGGGTAGGTATCGGCACTGGGCTACGGCAAAAAATTCCGGCGCGGCGGGAACCGGCGGCCAGCCCTGTGGTTTTGTCTGATTGGCGTGCGGCACTTGCGGGCGTGAACCGCGAGGCTGACGCCGTGATGTTTATTCGAGAGCATGGAGATTGCCATGACGCCGGAAACATCCAGCACCAAGCCGGTCAAGCTACAGTACTGGTCAAGCTCCCATACGGTGGATTCACCCGATGCCTGGCCCGAACCCTATGGCTTCGACAGCGTGGAGGACGCGGTCGCGTTCGCCATGACGCAGTCACCGGCCAATCGGGAACTCGCCTGGCTGCGAACGGAAAGCGGCGAGGTTCTCAAGCCTGAGCAGATTTACCGTCGCTGGTCGCTGCGCCGGACCTGACCCGCAGCGGGTTCGCGTCAGCGCCGCAGGCGTGCCGGCGGGGCACTGCCCCTGTCCGGCACGCCGTGGCCTGAATTAACCCCGCGGCGTTGATCTTCGCGCGCCGTCGTGTATTTTGCGCCGCAAAATTGTGGCAAGCGGGTTCGAGCTATTCGGGCCCGCGTTTTGGTGTTTAGGGACCCCATGCAGCTTCGCAACATCGCGATTATCGCCCACGTCGACCACGGAAAGACCACGCTGGTGGACAAGCTCCTCCAGCAGTCCGGCTCGTTCCGTGACAACCAGCGCGTGGCCGAGCGCGTGATGGATTCCAACGATCTCGAAAAGGAACGTGGCATCACCATTCTCGCCAAGGCGACGTCGGTGGTGTGGAACGACATCCGGATCAACATCGTCGACACCCCCGGCCATGCCGACTTCGGCGGCGAGGTGGAGCGCATCCTCTCCATGGTGGACGGCGCTATCGTGCTCGTCGACGCGGCGGAAGGCCCCATGCCGCAGACCAAGTTCGTGGTCGGCAAGGCGCTGAAGATCGGCCTCAAGCCCATCGTCGCCATCAACAAGGTGGACCGTCCCGACGGCCGCCCGCAGGAAGTCATCAACGAGGTGTTCGACCTGTTCGCGGCGCTCGACGCCAATGACGAGCAGCTCGACTTCCCGATCCTCTACGGCTCCGGCCGCGATGGCTGGATGGCGCTGACCCCGGAAGGCCCGAAGGATCAGGGCCTCGCCCCGCTGTTCGACCTCGTGGTCAAGCACGTGCCGCCGGCGAAGACCGAAGAGGGCGCGTTCAGCATGCTGGGCACGCTGCTGGAAGCCAACCCCTTCCTCGGCCGCATCATCACCGGCCGCATCGCGTCCGGCACGGTGAAGCCGAACCAGTCCATCAAGGTCATCGACCGTGAGGGCAAGCTGGTCGAGACCGGCCGCGTCTCCAAGATCCTCGCCTTCCGCGGCATCGAGCGCGCGCCTATCGATATCGGTGAAGCCGGTGACATCGTCTCCATCGCCGGCCTCGTGAAGGGCTCGGTGGCCGACACCTTCTGCGATCCCTCCGTGGATACGCCGATCCAGGCGCAGCCGATCGATCCGCCGACCGTCACCATGTCCTTCATCGTCAACGACAGCCCGCTGGCGGGCACCGAAGGCGACAAGGTGACGAGCCGCATGATCCGCGACCGCCTGTTCAAGGAGGCCGAGGGCAACGTCACGCTGAAGATCGAGGAGTCGCAGGACAAGGATTCGTTCTTCGTCTCCGGCCGCGGCGAACTGCAGCTGGCCATCCTGATCGAGACCATGCGCCGCGAGGGCTTCGAGCTCGCCGTGTCGCGTCCCCGCGTCGTGTTCTCGCAGGACGAGAATGGCGAGACGCTGGAGCCGATCGAGGAAGTCGTCATCGACGTGGACGAGGAATATTCCGGCACCGTGGTGCAGAAGATGTCCGAGCGCCGCGCCGAGATGATCGAGATGCGGCCCTCCGGCGGCAACCGCCAGCGCCTGCTGTTCCACGCCCCGACCCGTGGCCTCATCGGCTACCAGTCGGAGCTGCTGACCGACACCCGTGGCACGGCGATCATGAACCGCCTGTTCCACTCCTACCAGCCGTTCAAGGGCGAGATCGCGGGCCGCATCAACGGCGTGCTGATCGCCAACGAGCAGGGCGAGGCCGTGGCCTACGCGCTGTGGAACCTGGAAGATCGCGGCCCGATGATCATCGAGCCGGGCTGGAAGGTCTATCAGGGCATGCTCATCGGCATCCACAACCGGGATAACGACCTGGAAGTGAACGTGCTGAAGGGCAAGAAGCTCACCAACATCCGCACCACGTCGAAGGACGAGGCGGTGCGCCTGACGCCGCCGATCCGCATGACGCTGGAGCGTTCGCTGGCCTGGATCCAGGACGACGAGCTGGTGGAGGTGACGCCCAAGTCCATCCGCCTGCGCAAGCGCTATCTGGACCCGAACGAGCGCAAGCGCATGAAGGGCAAGGTCGAAGTCGCCTGAGCCTTTCCTTCGCGAGAGACGTGATACGAAGCCCCGGCCTCTGGCCGGGGCTTTTCTTTTGGCTCTGCGTGCGCCGGCTGGCGTGGCTCAGCGTGCCGGCAGCGCCGGTGGCACGGCTCCGAGCTCGGCCAGGCGCCGGGCGGACATCTCTTCGCGCATTCTGTCCCGCTTGGCGCGGGCGAGGCCGGGAATGAGGAAGGCATCCACCACCAGCCAGATCAGGCCGATGCCGATGAAATAGGTGAGGATCTGGATCACCGCCGTCACCGGCCGGCCGAGATAGAAGCGGTGCGCGGAGACGATGCCGAGGAAGAACCAGAACAGATAGGCCAGCACGAGGCTTGGCCCCTCATTCGTCAGGCGCGTCTCGATGAGGATCTGCTCGGCGGTGTCGAGGGCCAAGGGATGCGTTGGGGCGGACATCGGTTTTTTCCTGACCGGAACGTGCGGCACGACGGTATCTTGTGGCGTTCCACTGGATTTGTGGCAAGCTGACCCTACAGCATGTGGATGGACCCTTACCCCACGGGAACGTGAAGGCGAGGGACGGAAACATATGCTGCCTCAAGGTCTTGGGCTGGGGACGCCGACATCGGTCGGCGATCTTGAGCCAAGGCAATGTAACGGGAGGAACGTGGAGCGAGACTGAGCTTCGCCGCCGTCCGGTCTCAGTTGAGACGGCGCTTTCCGGAAGCCAGCAGGCGGTTGATCCGTCCGTTGACAGTTCCCCGAAGCGCTCCTACCACTGATAGGCCGGCCGGTTTGCAAGAACAGGCGCGGGTGCCGGGTCCCGTTTTCAGGGTTTCTCGTCCCCCCGCCCAAGAGGGATCAAATCGCATGGCTCTTCGTGTTTCGGGTAAGAACCTCGATGTCGGAGAAGCGCTGAGACAGCGTCTTTCGGATCGTGTGTCCGAGGTTGTCGGCAAGTATTTCGACGGTGGATGGTCTGGCCATGCCACCGTGTGCCGCGAAGGCTCGGGATACCGCTCCGAACTGCTTCTCCATCTCGATTCCGGCGCCAATCTCCAGGCTCAGGGCAATGCGCAGGATCCGAATTCCTGTGCCGATGCCGCGATGGACAAGATCGAGAAGCGCCTGCGGCGCTACAAGCAGCGCCTCAAGGATCGGCACACCTCCACCAGCAATGGTGGTGTGGAAAGCTATGCGGCTCAAAGCTACGTGCTCGACTCGGCGCCTGTTGAGGAAACCGAGGACGACGATTTCGACGGCTGGAGCCCCACCGTGGTGGCGGAGCAGGTAACGCGCCTGCATACGCTTTCGGTGCGCGATGCTGTGGTGGAACTGGAACTCACCGGAGCTCCGGTTGTGGTCTTCCGGCATGCCGGTCATGGCCGCGTGAGCGTTGTCTATCGCCGCGCGGACGGACATGTGGGCTGGATCGATCCTTCGGCATTTTCCGCCGACGATAGCCATTGACCGACACACGGGCTTGGGACTAGCGTCCGCCGCCGTCCCAAGCCCACTTTTGACGGCCCCGCAGGGATTTAATGGATGCCCCTTGCCGATCTCTTGGCCCGCGACGCGGTTTTCCCCTCGCTGAGGGCAAGCAGCAAGAAGCAGGCGCTCCAGGAGCTTGCCCAGCACGCTGCCACCCTGCTTGAGCGGGATGCGCGGGAAATCTTCGAGACCCTGCTGCAACGCGAGCGTCTGGGCTCCACGGGCGTCGGCAATGGCATTGCCATCCCGCACGGCAAGCTGCCCCAGCTCGACCGGCTGTTCGGTGCTTTCGCGCGCCTTGAGAAGCCCATCGATTTCGAAGCGCTGGATGGTGAGCCGGTGGACCTTGTCTTCCTGCTGCTGGCCCCCGAGGCGGCCGGCGCGGACCATCTGAAGTCGCTCGCCCGCGTCGCCCGCATGCTGCGCGACCCGGCGACCGCCGACAAGCTGCGCGGCACCCGCGATGCCGAGGCCATGCACGCCCTGCTCACCGCCACGAGCGCATCCGACGCCGCCTGATGGCGGCGCCTGTCTCCCTGTTGATCAACGTGCGTTGATTCGCTGACCTGCCGGTCAGAGGAAGAACTGCGTCTCGAACAGCAGGCAGCCTTCCGGGCCGGCGCGGAACGGGCCGTGCTTGGCGCCCGGCGGCCGGCAGGCGAAGCTGGGGGCAGGGAAGGTCTCTTCCGCATGAGGCGGTGTCTGCGAGGCCACGATCAGGCTGCCGCGCACCACCAGCACCTCTTCATAGAAATCGTGCACCTTCACCGCGTCGATGCGGGCATGGGGCGCC
This sequence comes from Azorhizobium oxalatiphilum, assembly GCF_014635325.1. GTDB lineage: Bacteria > Pseudomonadota > Alphaproteobacteria > Rhizobiales > Xanthobacteraceae > Azorhizobium > Azorhizobium oxalatiphilum. The sequence continues at coordinate 163,102 of NZ_BMCT01000003.1, forward strand.
CAGCGCACCAGCCGGTTCAGGTGCCCGGTGCGGTTTGACTCGTCCACGCTGCCGGCGAGCACCTTCACGCTGATGCCGGGCTCCACCTCCACCCAGCCTTCCGCCTCGTCGATGGGGAAGAATTCCAGATGAGCCTTGCCCGTCTTGGGATCGAGGATGGGGGCGTCGGTGAGAGGGGCGGCGGGCGGCATGAAGAATCCTCGGTCGCGTCAGGCGCGTTTCACGCCACGCCCGAGGACAAGCGATGCCGGAGGCCGGCGCAACAAAAATGTGAGGGGATAAGCGCGCTTGCTGTTGCTGTGGGCAGATGCCGGCCGCTGCTGTCCGGCGACCATCACATCTGCGTCAAACGCGCAATTCAGGTCCGCAGACGGGGGCGGATCACCCGCTCGGCCCCGAGCCGGCGGGCTCGGGGGACGTATCAGGCGCGCAGGGGCGCGCCGGGCGTCAGTGGACGCTGACCGTCGTCAGCTCGTGCTGCGAGGCATTGGCGAGGGCTGCTTCACGGCTGTCGGTGAGCATGATGGGCGTGCCATCAGCGGCGTGCAGGGTGAAGAGCGTCAGGCCCGGCGCGATGTCGGGAGCCTGCGGAAACAGGCGCTGCACATCCTCGGAACGGATGGTGCGGACATAGGCCAGCTCGCCGCCGCCGAGCCCGGCCAGGGCCTCGGGGCTGATGTCGACGGTGGTGTCTTCGATCTTGTGCGTGTTCATAATGGCAACCCTCTCTTCCCGCAGCTTGCTTCCTTCACCCTCAAGAACGCGAAACGATATCAATACGTTTCGCGAGCCTGACTGGTTCAGGTCGCACGAGGTCGATGGACAGGAGGCCGTTGCGCAATTCGGCGCCGAGAACATTCATGCCCTCGGCCAGAACGAAGGTGCGCTGGAACTGACGGGCCGCGATCCCCCGATGCAGGAAGATGCGGTTCTCTCCATCCTCTGCCTGACGGCCACGGATGGTCAGTTCCTTCTCTTCGAGGGAGATCTCGAGCTGCTCCTGGCTGAACCCTGCCACCGCCAGCGTGATGCGCAGGCGAAGCGGGGCGCCCGGTTCGGCTTCAATCCTCTCCACATTGTAGGGAGGATATCCATCCGAGCCCTTAGTCACCCGATCGAGCGTTCGCTCGACCTCGTCGAAACCCAACAGGAACGGGCTCGACAGCGAAGAGAGTCGCGACATGTGCCAAAGTCCTCATCAAGCGACTTTGCGGGTACACGGCGCTGCCCGGTCTGGACCCCGCCGATCGAAGCCCTGTGAAGGCGCTCCGACGCTTCGGCATATGGGTACAGACCATCCATGCCGCAAGCCTCTCAGGCGAGCGTTGCGTGAAGGTTTCCTTGCAATGTACGGTTTAGTTCCCGCTGTCCGCACCACTGCCGGCGCAGGGTGAGGTCACGCCGCCCGGCGTGGCCCCACGTCCCGGCGGGGTGCGAAGCTGTCCGCGTCGGCCGCGTGCCACTCGGCGGCATAGGGCGTCTCGTCCGCCCCTTCCACCAGCGCCATGGCGGGGAGGAAGGTGTAGAGCCGATCCAGCGGGCGCACCTCGATGGGGCTGACGCGGTGCCACAGATGGTGCGGCAGCAACTCGGACGGATGTTCGAGGCCGGCAGCCGCGATCAGCTCGGCCAGCGCTTCCACGGTGTGGTGCTGGAAGTGCGCCACCCGCTGGGCCTTGTCCGACACCACGAGGCCGCGCTGGAGGCGCGCGTCATTGGTGGTGACGCCGGTGGGGCAATGGCCGGTGTGGCAGCGCATGGACTGCACGCAGCCGAGCGAGAACATGAAGGCGCGGGCCGCGTTGCACCAGTCGGCGCCGATGGCCATGTTCGCCGCCATGGAGAAGCCGGACGTGACCTTGCCCGAGGCGGCAAGCTTCACCTGCTGGCGCAGGCCCGCCCCCACAAGCGCGTTGCGCATGAGCACGAGGCCCTCGCGCAGCGGCATGCCCACATGGTCGGCCAGTTCACGCGGGGCAGCGCCCGTGCCGCCTTCCGAGCCGTCCACCACCACGAAGTCGGGCCGGATGCCGGTCTTCAGCATGCCCTTGATGATGGCGAAGGTTTCGGACGGATGGCCGACGCACAGCTTGATGCCCACCGGCTTGCCGCCGGAGAGCTCACGCAACTGGGCGACGAATTCCATCATCTGCGCCGGCGTGTCGAAGGCGGGATGGCGGGAGGGCGAGATGCAGTCCTCGCCCAGCGCGATGCCGCGGATCTCGGCGATCTCGGGCGTGACCTTGGCGGCCGGCAGCACGCCGCCATGGCCGGGCTTGGCGCCTTGCGAGAGCTTGATCTCGATCATCTTCACCTGATCGTCCGCCGCCTTCTCGGCGAAGCGTTCCGGCGAGAAGGAGCCGTCGCGGTTGCGGCAGCCGAAATAGCCCGAGCCCAGCTCCCACACGATGTCGCCGCCATGGATGCGGTGATAGGGCGAAAGGCCGCCCTCGCCGGTGTCGTGATAGAAGCCGCCGGTCTTGGCACCGAGATTAAGCGCCTCGATGGCGTTGCGGCCCAGCGAACCGAAGCTCATGGCTGAGACGTTGAGCACGGCGGCCGAATAGGGCTTGGCGCATTCCGAGCCGCCCACCGTGACCCGGAACGGCTCCTTGGCCACGGGCGTGGGCGCCAGCGAATGGGTCATCCATTCATATTCGCTGGAATAGGTGTCCAGCTCCGTGCCGAAGGCCTGCCGGTCTTCTTCCTTCTTGGCGCGGGCATAGATCAGGCTGCGGTCGGCGCGGGCATAGGGCCGGCCTTCCTCGTCGCCCTCCACGATATACTGGCGCAGATAGGGGCGCAGATCCTCGAACAGCCAGCGCATGGTGCCGATGACGGGATAGTTGCGCAGCAGGGAGTGATGCGGCTGCACCATGTCGAAGACGCCGATGGCGACAAAGGGCATGGCGGCGCAGAACAGCCAGAGCCATGCGGCATGCGCGGTGAAGGAGAGCAGCAGCCCCAGCAGCGCCAGCGCGACGATCACGAAGAAGGTGCTGTAGCGGCCGAGCCAGAGCTTCGTGCCGGGTTGAAGTCCGGACATTGTTGCTTCCCCCTCATCGCGGCCGGTGGAGGCCTTCGTTTCCGCGCCCCATCGGCACGCGACCATGCGCTGCCTTGAGCGTGGCCGTGACGTTTAGAGACGTTCTTGGCTACAGAAGCTAGGCGGGGGCTTGCATCCGCACAAGCATTTCGGGGCGGTGCGGTGGTGCCGGCAAAAAGAAAGCCGGCCGGGCAGTGCCCGGCCGGCTCATATTCAAACGGGGCGTAGGATCAGGCCGCGACGGCGGTCGCGGCAGGCGCGGCGAAGTCGGCGCCGAGGCGACGCAGCACCTCGATCTGGCCCGGCAGCTCGCTCCAGTAGCGGCGGTGCAGCTCCAGATTGACCACGGCGCGCGGCGCCAGCGTGCAGGCGGCGGCGATCTCGCTCCAGGGCAGATCGCCCCAGCCGAGCGGCAGATGCAGGTCGCCCTCGCCGAGGCCGACGCGCTCGCCTTCGTCGATGGACCAGCTCTCCAGAGGCAGGCCGAAGCTGTCATGCACATGCACATGCTTGGCGAACGGGGCCAGCGCCACCAGCTCCGGCAGCAGCGGAATGCGCAGCGGCGAGCAGTGCTGGTAGGCGTGGCTCACGTCCATGGTGGCCCGGATGTGGTCGTGGTCGATGGCGTCCAGCTCGGCGGCAAGGCGCGAGGGCAGGGGCGTCTCGCGCATCTTCTCGAAGCGGAACACGTTCTCCACGCAGACCGTGAGCTTGTGCTTGGCGGCAAGATCGCCGGCCCGCAGCAGGGCTTCGCGCTGACGAGAATAGGCGACCTCGATGTCGTCTTCCTGCTCACGCACTACGCCGGCATGCATCACGTAATTCTCGGCGCCCAGCGCACCGGCGACCTCGATGGAGGCGGCGAGCAGAGCCTCATGGCGGGGCAGCTTGCCGGGCACTTCCATGAGGTTGATGGCCAGCGGGCCATGCACCGTATAGCCGAAGGGCCGGTCGCGGGTGACTTCCACCAGCTTCTTCAGGCGCTCGGGAAGGATGCGGCCGGCGACCACCAGCGTCCAGGCGAAGGTGGGCAGTTCGACGAAATCGACGCCGAGGCGCTCGGCCTCGTCGAGCTTGGCGCCGAGATCATCGAAATCGGGCGAGGTGGCGCGGATGGAGTAACCGACGCCGAGCACGGCGGGCGGGTTTGTGAGCGCGTCCATCTGATGTTCCTTCACGCTGGAGCCCGGTCCCCGAACCGGCAGCTTGGCCGGGCGGTGGAAGGGGTCTCGCACTGTTCTGGAGACGGGAGCATGACAGCGTCTGTCGTGCCTGCTCCGTCGCCGGGGAAGCCATATGGCTGGGGAATTCAGGGCCTGACGGCACGCACCCTCTAGCACGGTGCGGCAGAAATGACCTGCCCCAATATTTTGCGCTGCACAAAAGTGAATCAGCCTGCCGTTGCGTGAAGGTTCCGCACCGTCTGGGCCAAAGTCATGGGATCAAAGGGTTTCGCCACCACGCCCACGGCGCCGAGGCCACGGAAGTGCTCGACTTCGTGATGCTGCGTGCGCGCGGTGACGAAGGCCACGGGGATGGACGCCGTGCCCGGCTCCGCCCGCAGATGGCCGAGCGTGGTGGGCCCGTCCATCTCCGGCATCATCACATCGAGCAGAATGAGATCGAGATTGCCCGTCTTCGCCCGTTCCAGCGCGGCAGCGCCCGAGGGGGCGGTTTCGGCTTCGATGTCGGGATCGAGGGAGAGCGACAGGGAGACGATCTCGCGGATGTCCGGCTCGTCGTCCACATAGAGCACGCGCAGGGGCACCTCATCCCTCCTTCCGGGCGTTCGCGCCCGCTTTCGGCTGCACCAGCCGGCCCACGGTTTCCGCCAGCAGGTCCAGCGAAACCTGCGATTTGGTGAGCATGGCGTCCACCTGACGGGCGAACTGGGGATCCTGATCGCGGGCCGAGAATATCACCACCGGCATCTTCTGCCCGTCCCGCCGGCGCAGCAGCGGCAGCAGTTCGCCGCCGGAGCCGGACGGCAGGCCGAGATCGACGATGGCGGCGGCGAAATCTCGCTTCTCCAGCGCCGCGCGCGCCTCCTCGAGGCTGGGAACCGACACCACCTCGAATTCCGGCGCCAGCGCGGTGCGCACGATGGCGCGCACGCCCGGGTCGTCGTCGAGATGCAGGATGGCGGCGGGCGCATCGGTGGGCACGGCCCGCTTGATGGCGGCGGACAGGAGGTCCGGGTCCACCGGCTTCTCGATCCAGTCGAGGATCTGCAGGGTTTCCGCCTCGCCGGGCGTCAGCGTGCCTTCCGCCCGGCGGGCCGAGACGATGAGGATGGGCACCGCCCGCGTGCCATGCGCCTTGCGCAGCGAGCGGATGAGGCTAATGCCGTCGCGGTCGGGCAGGCCGAGGTCCACGAGAATGGCCTTGTAACGCGCCTCATGGGCTTTCTGCTCGGCCTCGGCAGCGGTCGAGGCCACATCCGCCTGGATGCCGCTGCCGGCCAGCATGGCGCAGATCACTTCGGCGCTGTCGGCGGTGTCCTCCACCAGCAGCACGTCGCCGGCCGGCAGGTCCGCCACCTCCTCGGGGGCCACTGCCCGGGGCTTCGGCGGGACGGTGGGGTCGATGATCTCCGGAATGCCGGTCTCGGCGGGGTTTTCCGCCGGCAGGTCCATGTGGAAGCAGGTGCCCACCCCCATCTCGGTCTCGAAGGCCAACGTGCCCTCGTGCCGGTCCACGATCTCCTTGGCGATGGCAAGTCCGAGGCCGGTGCCGCCGCGCTGTCGGGTGTCGGAGCTGTCCGCCTGCGCGAAGCGGGTGAAGATGGAGGGGCGGAAGGTCTCCGGAATGCCGGTGCCGTGGTCGCGCACGCTGGCGCGCACGATGCCGTCGATGCGTGCCACCTCAACGTCCACGGTGGCGCCCTTGGGAGAGAATTTCACCGCATTGGAAATGAGGTTGGTGAGCACCTGGATCAGCCGGTCGCTGTCGCCGACCACCGCCGTGTCGCCGGGGCCGACATTGAGCGACAGGCTCACATTGTGCTCCAGCGCGAACCCGCTGTTCTGCTCGACGGCGCGCTTGGCCACATCAGCCACCAGCACGCGCTGGCGGGCGAAGGTGATAGAGGCGGACTGCATCTTTTCGATGTCGAGGATGTCGTTGATCAGCCGCACCAGCCGCTGGCAGTTCTGCGCGGCGATGGTCACGAGGCGTTGGGCGCGCTCGGGCAGCGGGCCGGTGGCCCCGCCCGCCAGCAGGCCCAGCGAGCCGGCAATGGAGGTGAGCGGCGTGCGCAGCTCGTGGCTGACGGTGGAGACGAACTCGTTCTTCATCACTTCCGCGCGCTTGCGCTCGGTGATGTCGTGCAGCACCGCCACCAGGCTGCGCCCGCCGGAGGCCCGCATCTCGCCGATGGCGACATCCATTGAGACCGTGGAGCCATCCTTGCGCAGGCCGAGCAGTTCACGCACACCGCCGCCTTCCGAGGCGGCCTCGCTCAATTCCGCGAAGAAGTCCTCGCCGCTCTTGCCCTCGGGCATGCGGAACAGGATGGAGAGGTGCTGGCCGGTCAGTTCCTTCGGCTCCCAGCCGAGCAGGCGCGTGGTGGCCGGATTGGCGCTCTCGATCTGGCCGGCGGCATCCACGGTCAGGATGGAATCCATGGCGCTGGAGAGGATGGCGCGGTGGCGGGACAGGGTGTCGCCCAGCGCGCGCTCGGCCCTGCGCCGGCCCATGAGATGGGCCATCATGATGAGGGTGGAGCCGCACACCACGGCGATGGCGGCGGCGAGCAGGATGGTCAGCGTCTGCTTGGTGCGCTGGCCGCCGAGGCGCACCTCGCGGGTGCGCGCCTCGATGGCGGCGATCTCGGCGTCGGCGATGTCCTCCACCACATCGGCGATGTGGTCCATGATCGCCTTGCCCTGACGCACCTGGATCATCAGTTGCGCGGGATTGTGGTCGTCGTGCTGGCGGGCCTCGATCATCTGCTGCAGCAGCTTCAGCTCGGAATCCACCAGCCGCTCCAGCCGGGCGAGGCGGGCGGCATGCTCGGGACGCTCCACCGCGAATTCGGTCACATGCTCCAGCAGGCGTAGGATCTCTTCCCGGTCGGCGGTAAGGTCGGGCAGGAATTCGGGCTCGCCGGTGATGATGAAACCGCGCGTGGTGCTCTCGGCGGCCAGAATCTGCTCATAGACGTTCTGCAGATCAGCGCGGATGGTGGAGGAATAGATCAGATCCTCGCGCGCATGCTGGCTGGTGGCGAACTCGCGGAACGAGGCATAGCCCACCGCCAGCACGATGGCGATGGAGGCCACGGCGGCCAGCGCCGCGATGATGATCACGCCCTTGATGCCGCGCCGGTAGCGCCGCCGGTCGGCCTGTCGGGAGGCGAGGACGCTCAGCGGCATCGACGGCCTCCCGGCGCATGCGGCAGGGGGGCGAACTGCGGCGACGGGAGCAGGGTAAGACACACCATCATGGCACACCGGCGAGGCAACGATGCGCCGATGAAGGCGCGGGCACCCATTGTGGGGCCGCAACCCTGAAATGCGAGGTAAATTTGGCGCCTCGGGCGGCCGTCAGACCGGATCTTCCACCGTCAGATCCAGCCAGCCGTCCAGGAAGCGCTCCAGCCAGTGGCAGACCGCCGGGTCGTGCCGGTACCAGCCGTCCAGATGCGCCGGGCCGGGCTGGGCGCCGGGCTGCTTCAGCTTGTCGGCCGCCTTGGTGGTCCAGCGGCACATCATCTCGTGCGTCACCTCGGGGTGGAACTGCACGGCGAAGCCGTGGCGGCCATAACGGAACGCCTGATTGGGGAAGACCTCGCCGGTGGCGAGCAGATCGGCTCCCTCGGGCAGTTCGAAGCCTTCGGAATGCCAGTGATACACGTGGCTCGGCCACGGCAGCAGGTCGGCGCCCAGCTCGGTGGGAGAGAGCGGATAATAGCCGATCTCGGACAGACCCTCGGTATGCCGGCTGACCTTGGCGCCGAGCTGCTTGGCCATCAGCTGCGCGCCGAGGCACACGCCCAGCAGCGGGGCGTCCTGTTCGATGACCTTGCCGACGAAATCCAGTTCGGTCTTCAGCCAGGGCAGGGGATCGTTGACGCTCATGGGGCCGCCGAAGATCACCACGCCCGCATGGTCGTCGAGGTGCTCCGGCAAGGCGTCGCCGAGGGCCGGGCGTCGCGGATCGAGCGTATAGCCGCGCGCTTCCAGCAGGCGGCCGATCCGGCCCGGCGTCGAGTGCGCCTGATGCAGAATGGTGAGGATGCGCCCGAGGCTCTCCGATGGTTCGGCCGGGCGCGGATGTTCAACTCTCGTGTGCACCGTCCCCTTCCACTTCCCTGCGCACTTCACGGCGAATCCGCACGCGATCGCGCGAACCGATGTTCAGCAGTTCGGCCGCCCGCCACACGAGGTTGTCCTCGAATTCGGTGAGCGCGCCATCGGCATAGGCCACCTCGAACATCATCTCCACCACACGCAGCCGGCCTTCCTCGTCGAGGGCACGGTTGAGCACGCTGGTGAAGGCGTAGAGATCCACTGCCTCCGCATCGCGGGCAATGGCCAGCTCCACCAACTGGTCGGTATGGGCGGCCGAAAGATCAAAGCGGCTGGCGAGGATGGTCTTGAGAACCTCGCGCTCCTCCTCCGTCACCGCGCCGTCAATGGCCATGACGTGCACCAGCAGGACGGCGGCGGAGAGGCGATAATCATTGTCCTCGAACGCACCGGCTTCGCGCCGTCCGCCTGAGATATCGGCAATGAAATCGGAGAGCGCGCGGAACATGATGCCTCTCGGGTCGAAGGATACGTCTGATTTGGTGCCATGAAGGCCGGCGGGCGGCAAGCACAGGCGCTACCGGAATGAATTGCTTGGCAACAACAAGCGATGAATTCTGCGCGACTGTGACCGCATTCCCACGGCCATGACCGATCAGCGGTCCTTTCCGCAACGGCTGCGGGCTATTGCCCGGTTTGAGGAAGCGGCAGGCGACGGGTGCTGCCGCCCTGGATACGCTGCGAGGAATCGCCTTCGCCGGGCCGTGTGGGCGGCGGCGGGGTGGGCACCATGTTCTGGCGCGGCGCGGGCGGGGAAAGGTTCTGGCCGGGAATGGGCGGCACGTAATTGGGCTGGCGCAGCGCAGGCGGCGGCACGGTCTGCGCCGTCGCGGCACCTGTGCCGGCCAGCATCACGCCAGTGGCGAGAAGGATGGCGGCACGCGCGAGAGAAGGTCTGGCAGCTTGGGTCACGATGATTGTCCTGCTCGTTCCTGCCTGAAATGGGCCTTGCGCGGGGGATGCGCAAGCGAGCAGGGGGGAGGTCAGGGCTCCAGGCCGGGCATGGTCGCGGGCTGGCGGGCGGGGCGAACCACCATGCGCACCGGCATTTCCGGCGTCGGCGCCGCATCGACGGGATGGATGACCACCTCGCCCTCGGACCAACGCTGGGGGCCATCCACCAGACGGCTGATGCCAAGGCCGGCCGTGATGGCGAGCATCGCGGTCAGCAGAGCGAGGGATCCTTCCTTCAAGACGAACATCGGGATTTCCGCTTCTCGGCGTTTTGGTGGCAAAATCTTGACCGCCCAACGCTGCCGCAGCACCGGAGTTCCCGGTCCTTTGACATATTTCGCGTTGGTGGCGTCCGTTAGGGCGGCAACACGGGCCAGCCCTTGGTTTCGAGGACAGCTTACGGTCAAGTTTTCGCTCGTCCGCCTCAAGGAAATGGTGGCGGGAAAATGTTAATAATGCGTGGACGTGCCCAAACGACGCTATATTCCGTAAAGGGAGGTAAGGAAAGAAGAAGCTATTGAATTTCGGAGCATGCCCAAATTTGTCGGAACAGTCCGTCTTATGGATGAGTTGAGGGGATGTAATCGCTCGTTTCTTGCGCACTGTCCAAATAAAGGAGCATGCAATGCGAAATGTGATGATCGCTGCGGCTGCCGTTGCCGCTCTGACCGCCACCCCGGTGCTGGCCCAGACCGCCACACCGCCCGCTGCCGCGCCCGCCCCCGCGGCGTCCGCATCCAATTCCAGCGGGACCTTCATCGACAGCCAGCGGCAGGACCAGTGGCTGGCCTCCAAGCTGATCGGCACCAAGGTGCGCGGCGGCCAGGATGAATCGCTGGGTGAGATCAACGACGTGGTGATGGATGCCAACGGCTCCGTCTCGGCGGTGGTGATCGGCGTCGGCGGCTTCCTCGGCGTTGGCGAGAAGAGCGTTGCCGTTCCCTTCAGCGCCATCGAGATGTCCCGCGCCAGCGATGGCGACCGCCTCATGCTGCGTCATTCCAAGGACGACCTGAAGGCGGCCCCCACCTTCCAGGCCTACCGTGCGCCTGCGGCCGATCCGACCGTGACGGGAACGGTGTCCAAGCCCTCCACCACCAGCCCGGCCACCACGCCGCCCGCCACCACCCGCTAAACGTGCGGACTTAAGTTCTTCATATTGCAGGAGTTGAAGGCCCCGACCTGCGCAAGCAGGCCGGGGTCTCTGCTTTTTGAATAGCCAAACGGACGGAAGGAGGTAGTTTGATGCCAAGCAATCCATATCCGCCACGCTATCGTCCAGAAGGCGCGGCTTGATGCGGGAAGGCCACAGGCCGGATCTGCGACCACAGGAGAGGGCGAGTACGTGCCAGAGCAGACAGAGCAGCGTGGAACGGCCCTGCTGGTGGAGGATGAGCCCTTTGTCGCCATGGTGGCGCGGCAGATCCTCGAGGACGAAGGTTTCGAAGTTGAGGTGGCGAGCACCGGCGGCGGCGCCTTGTCCTATATGGACCGGGACGGCCATGCGCTGGCCATGGCGGTGGTGGATCTCGGCCTGCCGGACATGTCGGGCAACGAACTGGTGCAGCGGCTCCTGAGCCTGCGCGCCGACCTGCCGATCATGATCGCCAGCGGCCATGGCAAGGCGGAGCTGCAAAGCCTGTTCGGCCGCAACGAGCGCATGGCGCTCCTGCCCAAGCCCTATGACGTGGCCATGCTGCGCCGGGCTCTGGAAGAGCTGGGTTTCGTGATCGAGGACTGAGCCCGGCTTTTGCGCCGGGCAGAATGGGGGCGGCCGGTCAGCGCCGACGCCCCATGAGAACCGCCTGAAGCACGCCGGCACCCGCCGCCAGCGCCACGGTAGCGATGGGGTGGCGCTCGGCGAAACGGTTGACGGCGGACAAAGCGCCGATCCCCAGTGCCGATCCGCTCTCGAAGACGGACGGCGGGCGCTTGCGGCGCCAGAGCGCGATCATCGCCAGCAGGCCGGTCAGGGCGAGTGCGGCGAGCGCGGTGAGAAGGGCCGCCAGCGGCGCGTCCATGTGCCGTTCCAGCAGGCCATACAGGCTAATGGCCAGGAATGCCTGGGTGATCCAGACGAACCCTGCGGCGAGAAACAGGAGCAGCGCGCGGACGGCCATCTCGATCAGCGCCGCAGCAGGAGGTGGCCGAGCAGGGCGCCCACGCCCGCCGCGATGGCAATGGCGGTGAAGGGCTTCTCCTGAATGGAGGCGCGCAGGGTATCGGCCTGCTCCTCGGCCCACACCTGGGCTTCGCCGACGGCGGCTTCGGCGTCATAGGCAGCGCCTTCGACGCCGTGCTTGGCGGTGGCGCTCAGGGTTTCCACGAGCTTGGAGAAATCCGCGCGAAGCTGTTCGAGATCGGCTCGCACGTCAGCAAGGCTGGGCTCGGTCGCCACGGTATCCGGCTTGTCGACCATCTTCATCACTCCGCTGTGTGTGAGGGCATGCCCACGGTTGGGGCATGCCACTCAAACGCCACCCAGAGCGGTAAAGTTCCAGCTTGGCCGGGTCAAGCGATCCGCTGCGAGGGAGCGGCTGCTTCCGACTTGGTCTGATGGAAGAACAGCGCCTGCGCGATGGTCGCCTTCACCGTTTCGCTCAGGAACGGCTTGGTGATGAGATAGGTCGGCTCCGGCCGCTCGCCGGTGAGCAGGCGATCGGGGAAGGCGGTGATGAAGATCACCGGCACATCGAACGTCTGCAGGATGTCGGTGACGGCATCGATGCCGGAGGAGCCGTCGGCGAGCTGGATGTCCGCCAGCACGAGGCCGAAGTCGCCGTGACGGGCCAGTTCCAGCGCCTTGGTGTGGGTGGGGGCCACGCCGACGATCTCGTGGCCGAGCTCGGACACCAGCGTCTTGAGATCCAGCGCGATCACCCACTCATCCTCGATGATGAGGACGCGGGTGGCGAGCTGCTTGTCGATCTCGGCCTGGGCGGCGACCACCTGGGCTTCCACCTCATCAAGGCCGATGCACAGGATCGAGGCGGTCTCGGCGAAGGAAAAGCCTTCCATGGCGGTGAGCAACAGCGCCACGCGGGAACGGGCGTCCAGCTGCTGGAGGCGCTGGTCGGCATGCAGGCTCGGGCCGCCATCGCCGGCCGGGCTCAGGCCCCAGACCTGATGGAAGGCGCGATAGAGAGCCACGCGGGGCGAAACGCCGGTGTCGATGGTCACTTTGCCATCGATGGCGGCCTGAAGCGTGTCACGCACCAGCGCATCACCGGCTTTCTGCGAGCCCAGAAGGGCGCGCGCGTAACGACGCAGATACGGAAGCTGCTTGATAAGCTGTTGCTGTGGCATGCTGTGACTTCGCCTCGACAAGTCGCCTATAACGCGCCGTGTGGGAGAAAGTTCCCTGCCGACGGAACAGGAAGGGCCTTTACGCCATTATAGACCCGCAGGCACCCTCGACACATCCTGTATAGCCGAAGTTGGACCATATGGTGTTGGGTCGTGGGGCGATGATAAGGCAGGGGGATTCCGTCACCGGCATCGGCCGGTGCGGAAGCGGTTGATGTCGGGTGCGGGCTGCTGCGGGCAGTGCCAATTGGGGGCTTAATGTCGATGCGGCAACGGGACGTGGTGGAGGCGTGGCGGAAAGAGCGCGCCACCATCTTCGCATCCGCCCTTGGGCATCCGCGCAATCTGCTGGACAGCGTCCGCCGCCGGCTGATCCTCGTCATCCTCATCGCCATCATGCCCATTGCCTCGGCCTGCATGTTGCAGGGCGTGCTGCAACTGCGGCGCACCTCCGAGGAGACGCAGGCGCGCCTCGTGCAGTCCGCCATCGCCGCTGCCGGCAGTGTGCAGAATGTCTTCGCCGCCGCCGAGAACGTGCTTCAGGCGCTGAAGAACGCAAATGACGTGCGCAATGCCGATGCCGACTGTCAGGCGACGCTTTCCGGCGCCAATCTCAGCGTGCTGTTTTCCACCAATATCTCGCTGTTCGGTTCCGATGGCGTGCTGCGCTGCTCGGCGCTGACCCCCAACGACAATGTGGTGAGCGACCGGTCGTGGTGGCGGGAGTCCGTGCAGGCCAAGGACTTCACCCTCAGCTCGCGCATGGTGAGCCCGATCACCCGCAACGAGATCCTCATCGGCACGCTGCCGCTGTTCTCCGCCTCCGGCGCTTTCGATGGTGCCTTGTCCATCGGCATCAACGGCCTGTGGCTGGACAATCTGCTCAAGCGCGAGATGGCGCCCACCGCCGGCATCATTTCCCTGCTGGATGCCACCGGACGCGAGATCGCCTCCAATGCCAGCGTGGCCAGCCGGCGCATGTTCGCGGGCCGCGACCTCTCCAGCTACACCGACCATCTGGGTGAAGCCGCCGACGACAAGGGCACCGTGTGGTCCTTCGCCGTGGCGCCGCTGGAGCGGCATGGCCTCATGGTCGCCATCGCCCGGCCGAAGGACGAGCTGTTCCGCTGGACCACGCTGCACGTGATGATCAGCTTCGTGCTGCCGGTGGTGATGGTCATCTTCACGCTGGTGGCGATCTGGCTCGCCACCGACCGCATTGTGCTGCAATGGCTGCTCTACATGCGCCGGGTCACGGCGGTCTATGCGCAGGGGCATTACGGCTTCCGCCCCACCCGCATGCATCAGGCGCCGAGCGAGTTCCGCGTGCTCGGCCATGCCATCGAGGACATGGCGCTGGCCGTGCGCGAGCGCGACGGCAAGCTGCGCGAGAGTCTGGCCGAGAAGACCGGGCTGGTGCGCGAGATCCATCACCGCATCAAGAACAGTCTCCAGGTGGTGGTGTCGCTGCTCAGCCTCTATGGCTCCAGCGTGCCGCAGGGCGAGGATCGCCGCCGGTTCGAGCAGTTGCGCGTGCGGGTGAACACGCTGGCCGTGGTGCATCGCATCTTCTACGAGGCCAGCGAAGGCTCCGAAGTGCGCGTGCGCGAACTGCTGCGCGAGATGGCGGTGCTGCTGGAAGGTGCCGCCGACCGCAATGTGACCGTGGTGGTGGAAGCTGACGACGCGCTCACTTTGCCCACCGATTTTGCCGTGCCGCTGGCGCTGATGGTGACGGAGATCATCATGACGCTCGCCCGCCACGATGCGACGTCGCCGGCCCGCCTGACGCTGGATGGCGCCATCGAGGGCGGCACCTTCATCCTCACGCTCACCTCGTCCGAGCCCTCGGACGGCCGGCTGGGCAAGGCGGATCTCGCCCATGGCTTCGCCAGCCAGCTGGGCGGCACGGTGGAAGATGTGGATGGCGAGAACGGCGCGGTCGTCACCGTGTCCTTCCCCGCCCGCAAGGCGGGCGGGGAGCGGTCGCACGCCGGACGCTGAGGTCCGGGGCGGCGCGTCAGGAGGGCTGCGGCGCAGCCGTGGTCATCCCCAGCCGCTCCAGCAGCAGGGCATCCCGCGTGGGGCCGGGATTGCCAGTGGTGAGCAGGCGATCACCCACGAAGATGGAATTGGCACCCGCAAGGAAGCAGAGCGCCTGCGCCTCGTCGCTGAGCCCGTCGCGGCCCGCCGACAGGCGCACCACGCTTGCCGGCATCAGCAGGCGCGCCACCGCCACCAGCCGGACGAAGGCGATGGGGTCCACCTTCTGCTGCGTGGCCATCACCGGCGTGCCTTCGATGGCGTTCCACATGTTGAGCGGCACGCTTTCCGGCGGCGTCTCCAGATTGGCGAGCAGCACCAGCATGGCGAGCCGGTCTTCCACGCTCTCGCCCATGCCGACGATGCCGCCGCAGCACACCTTCACCCCGCCGGCACGCACGTGTGCCAGCGTCTCCAGCCGGTCGTCCATGGTTCGGGTGGTGATGATGGAGGGGTAGAAGGCGGGCGAGGTGTCCACATTGTGGTTGTAGTAATCGAGACCGGCCTCGGCGAGCTGGCCCACCTGTTCGGGGGTCAGCATGCCCAGCGTCACGCAGGTTTCCAGCCCCAGCGCTTTGACGCCCGCGATCATGGCGCAGACCTTGTCCATGTCGCGTGCCTTCGGGTTGCGCCATGCGGCACCCATGCAGAAGCGGGCGGCCCCGCCCGCCTTGGCGCGGCGCGCCTCGACGAGCACGGCTTCCACATCCATCAGCTTGCTGGCCGGCACACCGGTCTTGTGATGGGAGCTCTGGGAGCAATAGCCGCAATCCTCCGGGCAGCCGCCGGTCTTGATGGACAGGAGCTGCGCGGTCTCGATCTCGCACGGATCGAAATGGGCGCGATGGACGGTCTGGGCCCGGAACATCAGTTTCGGCAACGGCAGGGCATAGAGCGCCTCTGCCTGTGCGAGCGTCCAGCGCGGCGGGGTGGCTTGCGTCTCCGGGGCGATGGGGGCGGCGTGGCCGGCCTCTGGGGCGAAGGTCAGATCCATGCTCATGCGCCCTTGCCCGTGAGGCGGGCGGCCAACGGCACGGCGGCGGCCACCAGCGCGATCTTCACGAGGTCGCCGAGGATGAAGGGGAGGAAGCCCTGCGCCAGCAGCGTGCGGACGGGGATGAAGGCGGACAGCCAGGCGAGGCCGGCAGCATAGACGAGGGTGAGGCCGAGCAGCATGGCGCCGGTCTTCGCCAGCGGCCCGCGCCCCTGCGCCAGAGTGGAGGTGAGCGCCATGGCGGCCAGATAGCCGGCGAGATAGCCGCCCGTGGGACCGGCCATATAGGCGAGGCCGATGCCGCGCTCCGGCGAACCGGCGAAGACCGGCAGGCCGAAGGCGCCAGCGGCGAGATAGGCCAGCATCGCACCCACCGCGAGGCGGGGCGGCACGGAGAGGGCGATCGTCATCACGGCCAGCGTCTGCAGCGTCATGGGCACCGGCCAGAAGGGGATCTGCACCTTGGCGCTGAGCGTCAGCAGCGCGGCGCCCGCCAGCACGAGCATCAGCTGGGCGGCGGCCGATTGCGGCATGGCAAAGCGGGCGCGGGTGGTTGGCGCGGTGAAGGACGGGCGGTCAGACATGCGGCACTCCGTAAATTATAGATAATTGTGAATCTATATCTATAGGAATCCACGGGCGGACGAATTGCGCAAGCTCCTGCCATCCGCCCTGGGGACAGGGCGGGCTGCGGGCGGCCCGGCTTTCCTGCATTGCCAATGCATCGAAGCCTGTCGGGGCGCCCCCGTGTCGTGCAGCCGTACGGGGGCTGGACTGCTGGCTATGAATTCTGCGTGGCTGCTCGACGGCGTGTCCCGATGCTAGACCGGAGGCTCAGTCCGATGGCCGCGGCCTGCGGCCCCTGATGCGAGGAAAGTCCATGGATCTGCAGCTGAAAGGACGCGTGGCTCTGGTTTCCGGTGCCAGCTCGGGCATTGGCGCGGGCGTCGCACGCGTTCTGGCCCGCGAGGGGGCGCGCGTCGCCATCACCGCGCGTCGCGCCGAAAAGCTGGAGACGCTGGCGGATGAGATCGCCGCCCAGGGTGCGGAGCGGCCGCTGGTGGTGGCCGGTGATGTGACGAGCGCTGCCGACGTGGCCCGCATCGCCGCAGAAACCTCGGTGGCGCTTGGCCCGGTGGACATTCTGGTGAACAGCGCCGGCGGCTCGCGCCCCATTCCGGTGGATGCGGCGGATGCGGTGTGGGACGAGGCTTTCGCGCTCAACTTCACCGCTGCTCGACGGCTGACGGAAGCGGTGCTGCCGCAGATGCGGGCGCGGGGCTTTGGCCGCATCGTCAACATCAGCGGTTCCATGGAGCCGCGCGCCATGAATGCCGCCATGGCCGCCAAGGCGGCCCTGCACCTCTGGGCCAAGGGGCTCTCGGCCGATGTGGCCGCCGATGGCGTGACGGTGAATACCATCCCGCCCGGCCGCATCAACAGCGAGCAGATCCTGACCCGGCTGCACCCCACGGAGGAGGCGCGTGCAGCCTTCATTCAGAAGAATATTCCCATCGGCTATTTCGGCGAGCCGGAGGATATCGGCCACCTCGTGGCCTTCCTCTCCTCGCCGCTCGCCCGCTACATCACCGGCGCCGTGATCCCGGTGGATGGCGGCATGCGCTATTCCGCTCACTGAAGAGCGGGGCGCTCACCCCACCATGGCGAAAGCCTCATGGGTGGTGCCGGAGCGGGATTTGACCGGGCGGCGGCCGATCCATTGCACGTGATTGGCGAGGATGGTGCAGGCCGCCTCCACCTGCCCCCGGCGCAGGGCGGCGAGGATGGCGCGGTGGTCATGGTCCGTGCGCGCCTCCCAGTCCGAACGCCAGGCGGCGAAGAGGAAGCGGGCACCGGCGGCATGCAGGTCGTCGATGCTGGCGATGAGGCGCGGCATGGCGCAGGGGGTGATGATCAGCCGGTGGAAGCGCCGGTTCGCTTCCTCCCATGAGCGCACGTCGCGGGAATTGTCGCCCGCCTTGGTGGCTTCCTCGGCCGCCTGCAGGATGGCGGACGTGAGGTTGGGTGCGGCATGGCGAAGCGCCAGCACTTCCAGCGCCGCCCGCATTTCCGCCACTTCGCGCACCTCGGACAGGTCGAAGGAAGCGACCCGGACCCCGCGCCGGGGCTCGCTCACGGCCAGTCCCTGGGCCTCCAGCCGGCGGAAGGCCTCGCGCACCGGAACGTGGCTGGCGCCGAACTCTGCGGCGATATGATCCTGCCGCAGCCGCGCACCGGGCTCGATCTCGCCGGCTATGATCCGTTCCGCCAGAGCGCGACTGATGCGGATGGCGAGTGTGTCTTCCTTGGGAGAGGGCATATTTTATAGATAATTGTTTCGCGGTGCCCTGTCGATGTTCGACGGCGCGTCATCCCAAGGCGCGCGGCTGCGTGCGCCAGAAAGGGGCGGCTCCATGCAAGCATCGCGAGCTATTTAGGCGGTAGACAATTGTGTTTTGCGTAGCACGCCATTAAAGAGGCTCTCTGCTACCTTGATGTAGGTAATATAGTCATGGCGTTCCCCGCGCGCCGTTGGCTGTCCATGGTGTTTCGCGCCTCTGTGATGGAGGTTGCGGACGTTCGCCGTGTGGCCACGCTTCCTGCGCAACTCCTTACGCTCCGCTCCGCCACCCGCGCCGGGATGTACGACAGCGCGGCCGCATGGCCGTGGGAGAGGGCCCATGGCTGAGACCTCCCTGCAGGCGGCCGGCAGCGCGCGGCCCGCATCCGTGCTGCGGGACACGCTGATCAGCCTTGTCACGACGCTGATCTGCATCGCCGTGTTCTGCGCCGCCGGAGAAGTCTATTTCCGCGCCACGCGGCCTTTCCTCGCGACCCAGTGGCCGCTGACCTTCGTGGACGGGGTGGGCTTCCTCATCACGCCCGGCGGCACCATCCGCGACACCAACAATATCGACTACTGGTCGCAGCAGACAGCCAATGCGCAGGGCTTCCTCGCCGATCTGCCGCAGGAGACGCCGGGTGCCTGCCGCGTGGCGCTGATCGGCGACAGCTTCGTGCAGGCGGTGCAGATCCCCATCGGCGAGAAGATCGGCGCCCGCCTCATCGCGCTGGGTGAGAAGGAAAAGCTGCCGCTGGCGGTGGGCGCCTATGGCTATGGCGGCACCGGACAGCTCAACCAGCTGCCCTTCTATGACCGCTATGCCCGTGCCTTTGCACCGCGCGTGGTGGTGCTGGTCTATGTGGCGAACGACTTCGCCAACAATTCCGCGGTTCTGGAGAGCATCCGCTCAGGAATTGACCCGGACCATCCGCACCGCATGTTCGCCCGCCGGAATGCGGAGGGCGCCATCGTGCCTTTGCCGGTGGACGACAAGGGCTGGCGCGACCACATGCTGAAGGTGCCCACCCGCGAGGGCCGCTTCATCCCGCGCGCCAACATGTGGCTGCAGACCCATTCCTATTTCTACGCCTGGGCCTTCACCAAGCTGGCCATGGTGTCGCCCGGCGCCGCCGTCTTCCTGGCCGGCAGCGACCGCAACGCGGTGCTGGAGGATCGTGCCGAGCTGATCGCCGCGCGCCCTGCCTATCGGGACGTGATGGAGGGCTGGGATCCGGCCCGCACCACCGGCACCAATCCCACCCTCCAGAGCATGGACGTGCCTTTCTCCTGGGAGAAAATGCCGCCGGTGTTCCGCGAAGCCATGGCCTTCTCGGGCTATGCGCTCGATCAGTTCAAAGCGCGCGCCGAGCGCGACGGTGCGCAGTTGGTCATCCTCTCCACCGACAACATGCGCGCCTTCGATCCCGGCCAGTTGCGCTTCAGGCGGCTTCAGGCGCTGGCAGCGGAGCGCCAGATCCCGCTGGTGGACATGACCGCCTTCATGGAGAAGCGCGGTTATCCGGAAGGCGAGGCGACCTTCGCCCATGACGGCCACTGGACGCCCAAGGGCCATGCCTGGGCGGCCGAGGCCCTGTTCGACTATTTCGCCGCCCATCCCGCCTTGTGCCAGCCGCCCGCCGGCCAGCCGGCGTCCGGCGCATCCTGAAGGTTTGCACATGAGCAGCAGCAAGAGTGGCGCCATCGAGAGCTACGACCGCCCGCCGGACGAGCTGAAGACGTCCGACCGGGGCTTCGGCAAGGTGATGGCGGTGGTGTTCGCCATCATCGCCGGCTTCCAGTTCTGGCATGAGCGCCCGCGCATCGCCGGCATCCTCGCCGGCATCGCGCTCGTGTTCGCGCTGGCCACATGGCTGAAGCCGTCCCTGCTGCATGGGTTGAACCGGCAGTGGTTCAGGCTCGGCCTGTTCCTGCACAAAATCGTCAATCCGGTGGTGATGGCGGTGATCTTCATGGGCGCGGTGGTTCCCACCGCCCTTGTCATGCGCGCGCTTGGCAAGCGGCCGCTCAATCTGGCCATCGACCGCACGGCGCAGAGCTACTGGGTGGTGCGCGATCCGCCGGGGCCGGCCCGCGACAGCCTCAAGCGCCAGTTCTGATTTTCGGGAGTTATGAGATGACGTTCGCCCTCGAGATGTGGGAGTTCATGAAGGTCCGCAAGAAGTTCTGGCTGCTGCCCATGCTCGTGCTCATGGCGCTGCTGGGCGGGCTGCTGATCCTTGTGAAGGGCTCCGCCGTCGCCCCCTTCATCTACACGCTGTTCTGAGAAGCCTTATGCGCAGTCTCGGCATCTCGGCGCTCTATCATGACAGCGCCGCAGCCCTGGTGGTGGACGGCGAGATCGTCGCGGCCGCGCAGGAAGAGCGCTTCACACGGGTGAAGCACGACGCCTCCTTCCCGGTGAACGCCATCGGCTATTGCCTGGAAGCGGGGCGGACCTCGCTCGCCGACATCGATCAGGTGGTGTTCTACGACAAGCCGTTCCTCAAGTTCGAGCGGCTGCTGGAAACCTATGTGGCCTTCGCGCCGCGTGGCTTCGCCTCCTTCCGCCGCGCGCTGCCGCTGTGGCTGCGGGAAAAGCTGTTCCTGAAAGATCTGCTGTTCAAGGAACTGAAGGCCATCGAGCCGGGCTTCGAACTTTCGCGCCTGCTGTTCACCGAGCATCACCTCAGCCATGCGGCGAGCGCCTTCTTCCCCTCGCCGTTCGAGGAGGCCCTGGTGCTGACGCTGGACGGCGTGGGCGAGTGGGCCACGACTTCGGCCGCCATCGGACGGGGCAACAGCCTTGAGATATTCAAGGAGATCCACTTCCCCCATTCGCTGGGCCTGCTCTATTCCGCCTTCACTTATTACACCGGCTTCAAGGTGAATTCGGGCGAGTACAAGGTGATGGGCCTTGCCCCCTATGGCGAGCCGCGCTTCACGCAGAAGATCCTCGATCACCTGATCGATCTGAAGGACGATGGTAGCTACCGGCTGAACCAGGACTATTTCGACTATTGCACCGGGCTCACCATGACCAACGCGCGCTTCGACGCGCTGTTCGGTGCCCCGGCCCGCAAGAGCAGCGAGCCGCTCACCCCCTTCCACATGGATCTGGCCGCCTCGGTGCAGCAGGTCACGGAGATCGCGGTGACGCGCATGGCCTCGGCGCTCCAGCGCGAGACTGGCCAGAAGAACCTCTGCATGGCCGGCGGCGTGGCGCTGAACTGCGTCGCCAATGGCGTGCTGCACCGGCTCGGTCTGTTCGAGAACATCTATGTGCAGCCGGCCTCCGGCGATGCGGGCGGCGCGCTCGGCGCGGCGCTGGCGGGCACGCATATGGAGGCGAACCTGCCGCGCGTCTCCGGCCGCGACAAGATGCAGGGCGCCTATCTCGGCCCCGCCTTCGCGCAGGACGACATCGAGCAGCGGCTCACCGCCGTCGGCGCGGTGTTCGAGGTGATGGAAGAGGACGATCTCACCGATGCCACGGCGCAGGCGCTGGCGGACGGCAAGGCGGTGGGCTGGTTCCAGGGGCGCATGGAGTTCGGCCCGCGCGCGCTGGGCGGTCGCTCCATCCTCGGCGATCCGCGCTCGCCCTCCATGCAGAAGACGCTCAATCTGAAGGTGAAGTATCGCGAGAGCTTCCGGCCCTTTGCGCCTTCGGTGCTGCGCGAGCGGGTGGCGGACTATTTCGATTTCGACGCCGACAGCCCCTACATGCTCATGGTCGCCCCGGTGGCCGAGGCGCGCCGCCGCGCCATGACGGCGGAAGAGGAGGCGCTGTTCGGCATCGAGAAGCTGAACGTGCCGCGCTCCGACATCCCCGCCGTGACCCATGTGGACTATTCGGCCCGCCTGCAGACGGTCACTGCCGACACCGCCCCGCGCTATCACGCGCTGATCACCCGCTTCGCGGAGATCACCGGCTGCCCGCTGGTGGTGAACACCTCGTTCAACGTGCGCGGCGAACCCATCGTCTGCACGCCGGAGGATGCCTTCCGCTGCCTCATGGGCACGGAGATCGAGGTGCTGGCGGTGGGCAATTGCCTGCTGCGCAAGGAAGCCCAGAACCCGGCGCTGAAGCTCAATTACGAAACGGCGTTCGAACTCGACTGAAGCGGCGGGTTTGGGGCGCAGGCTGGCGGCTCAGGCCATGGCTGCTTCGGGCTGCGGCCGGGTGCGCCGGGGCTCGCTTTCGGCCTGGCGCAGGTCGCGCGGCGTCATGCCATAAACGCCCTGGAAGGCGCGATAAAAGGCCGAGAGGCTCTCGAAGCCGCAGTGGAAGGCCACGTCCGCCACGGGGCGGGAGGGCCTTGCGCGCAGCAATTGCGCGGCCTCGCGCACGCGCAATGTGGTCAGGGTGCGCGAGAAGGACTGGCCCGTGGGCTCGAACAGCACATGGACCTGCCGCAGTGAAATGCCGAGTTCCGCCGCCACCCGCTCGGGAGAAAGGTCTGGCCGGCGCAGGTCGCGGGCAAGGATCTGGCGTGCGGCATGCAGATAGCCGGCGCGCAGCGCCGCCCGCCCTTCCACGCTGCCGGCGGCCAGACGGCCACGGATGATGAGCGCCAGTCGCGCCGCATGGACCACGTCGCTTTCGGCGTCGGTCGGCGGGACGTCGGCGCGGGTCAGCGCCATGAACAGGGCTTCCAGCGGCCGTGCCTGGGGCGCGGTGTGCGGCAGGCCGGCGGCAAACAGGTCGTGTCCCCGTGCGCCCACCAGCAGGTCCGCGCTCAGGGGGATCTTCAGCATGCGATATTCGAAGCCGTCACTGCGCTCCGGCGTGGCCTGGAAGGGCAGGTCGGAATGGCTGATGGTGAGGCTGCCCGCCTGCACATACTGGCGCGATCCGCGTCCGGTCTCCAGCATGCCGGGGCCGCGCACCTGCAGGCCGATGCACAGGCTGTTGCCGGACATCCGGGCGATGTCGGCATTGGTCCGGCCGATGCGATAGGATGAGGCCTGCATGTCGGAGACGATCGCGCCGCCCACTCCGCGGGCGGAGAATCGACCGTAAAAATCCGAACGCTGCGGCCGCTCCAGTTCGATGGTGACACCGAACAGGGTCTTTCCGCGCACTTCGCACCAATGGTCGAAGCGGTCCTGGGGCCGAAGATCGTCGGTGGTGAAGCTGAGCATTGTGCCCTGCGACTGGCGGCGGAACGGGGGGCTGGAACGCAAGCTCGAACGGGCGGAAACCGCCGGAATGACGGAACCGCACGCACATCTTACGGCGCAAAGAAGTGTTTGTCCCGCCGGATGGCAGAACGATGGCGGTACTCTGTAATGTCGAGGTGCCGACCCGTCCGGGGATTGCGTGTGCCGCGTGCCCGGCGGGATCGATTGGCAAAGTGTTAGTCGCGGGGGGCGCCCGTTTCAAATCTCAAAAATGGGGGTATTTGCGATTTGCCGCTCCTGTGGCGCGCGGGTGGGGTCAGGCGCGGCCGGCGTCGTCCGCCTCTGCCAGCAGCTTGGCGGCGCGATCGGAAAGCGTGCAGCCATGGTCTCTCAGGCTGCGGATGGCCTCGCGGGCCACGAACCGATTGGCCGTATTGCCCGTGAAGCTGCTGATCGAGTCGGTGAACGTCAGCACCACATTCTCGGTGCCGATGGTTCGGCGGTAATCCACCAGCGCGATGCGGGAATAGGGCTTGCGCCGCCGCCAGACCACCTTGCATTCCACATGCTCGGGGTGGAGGGCCAGCCGGGGGCCGATGTTGCTGTGGGACCAGGACAGCCAGGGCAGGCCCTTCCAGCCGGAGAAGGCGGCGACCAGAGGCACGTAGACGGTGTCTCCCCGCTGTACGAGCAGGTTCCCCTTGGCGCGGGCAAGGCGGTTGCGCAGGCTGAGATAGATGATGCCCCAGATGATCGCGACGCCGAGGAAGGCGACGACGGTGAGCAGAATCTCGATCCTCATGGCGTCTGGCTTCCATGTATTGAAGGGCGTGGTTCGCCCATGGCACCGAATGTCCCGCGCACGGTGTGGAACCCTCGGGCGAGGGGCACCCCATCGCGCCGTTTCGCGCGCTGGGGCAGGTCGCTCTTGTGAACAGGCCGGCGCCTGATGCAGGACAGGCCGGCAGGGAAGAATGCGAGGTAAGCCGTGGCAAAGAAGATTTTCAAGCTGAGTGCGGACGAGATCGTGTCGTTTGTCCCCGGTTATGGTGGCTGTATCGCGAGCGATCGGATCACGGTCGATGGCGCGCCGGTGGGTTATATGTATCGCGACGCGCCGTTCCGGCCGGAGGACAGCGGCTGGTGTTTCCTCGCCGGGGACGAGGACGAGGCCTACATGGCGGACGAGACCAAGCACGAGGTCTATGACGTCAACACCATCGCCAATTACGACCCCGACATCGTGCCCTTTCTCGATGCCGAGGAGGGCAGCCACTTCGCCCGCGACGAGGATGGCATCTTCCAGCCGGTGGAGGAGGACGATGAGGAGGAGGGGGACGACTGATCCGCGCCGGCCGGTGACGGACGCCGAATGACGCTCACCGGAAAATGAGCGACGGGGCGGGCCATATGGCGATGCCGTGACGTTAGGGTATGGCGGCTGGGCGGTGGCAGAAGCCAAACGGCCGCCGTCCGTCGATGCCCGACACGGGGAGGCAGCAGATGATCTTCCAGCCGACATGCGGTCTCGGCCGCACGCAGAAACCCGGTTCCTCGCGCACCCGGCGCGTGGGCCCCGCTGTTCTGGCGCTGGGCCTCGCCCTCGCGCCGTTCGCCACCATTGCCCTCGCCGGAGCCGCCTTCGCGCACCATGGCTGGTCCTGGGCGGAAGGGGAGCAGATGGAGCTGAAGGGCAGCATCGAGAGCATCTCCATGGCGCCGCCCCATCCCATGCTCAAGGTGAAGGATGCCAAGGGCGTGGTCTGGCAGGTGGATCTGGGCAATCCCGGCCAGACCGCCCGCTCCGGCTTCACCGGTGACACCGCCAAGGTGGGCGACGGGATCATCGTCCTCGGCAATCGCCACAAGGATCCCAAGGAGATGCACATGAAGGCCGTGCGCATCACCATCAAGGGCGTGAATTACGACATGTATCCCGAGCGCATCCGCACCAACTGAGGCGGCATCGGCATGGACTTCGCGCAGGGCCTGCTGGCCGCGGTGGAAAGCTGGCAGGTCGCTGGCGCGTTGCGCGGCTCGGGCACGCTCTACCTGTTCGTCAATGCGGCCCATATCCTCGGCGTCGGACTGATCCTCGGCGCGATCCTGCCGCTCGATCTTGCGTTGCTGGGCCTCGTGCGCGGCGCGCCGCTGGCGGTCATCGGACCCTTCCTGTCGCGGGCGGCGGCGGTGGGCGTGGTATTGGCGCTGGCGACGGGGCTGCTGCTCTGGGCGGTGCGGCCGCGCGAATATCTGGAGAACGAAGCCTTCCTCTGGAAGATGGGGCTACTGGCGCTCGCGCTCGCCAATGTCGGCCTCCAGCACGGTCTCGGCGGCTGGCGGCGGGTGGTGGCAGGAGAGGGCGTGCCCGCCGCAACGCGCGTGATGGCGGGGCTTTCGTCAGCCCTCTGGCTCGGCACGCTGCTGGCCGGACGGTGGATCGGCTTCTTGTAGGGGGGATGGTGCGGGCGGTCGGACTCGAACCGACATATCCGTGAGGACGGCGGATTTTGAGTCCGCTGCGTCTACCAATTCCGCCACGCCCGCGAGGCGCCGGTGCGGGTAAGCACCGGGGCAGTCCTGCATCCTATAGGGCACGCGCGGGCCGAACTCCAGACCCCCGCCGGGCGACCCGCACAGCGGGGCAGGGGTTGCCCACATGCTGGCTGCGCCGGGCCGGACCAAGCCACCGCAGGCGCCGCCCGCAGGTGCGGCTCACCGCTCATCACCGCATGATCGCCGGATCATCCCTCGGCCACCGGACGCGTGCCCCAGGGTGAGGCAGAGCGACGCTGGTGCGCGCAAGCCTGCATCGGGCGAGCGGTTGGGGCGGATGCCAAATGCCAGTCCCTGCAACGCTCTTGTGACTTCAGCCGCAGACGCCGCGCCTGCCGTTGCCCGTGAAGGCTGCGACGCAGCGTCATCCGCGACCTTCTGTGTCATTGGCGTCGATAATTCAGCGTTGTTTCATTTCAAAAGTAAGGAGGATAATCTTTCGGAGGTGGTTATCGTCAGCAGTTTGCTTTGGGTTGTGCGGTGATGTGTTGTGCGTTTGTCATGATATCTGGCCGTGCGATCCGTATTTTTACTTAGGTTCGGCGTATCTCGGGTGAACGAAATGGCGCAAACGACACATATCGGAAAGCTGACCCACTCCGGGGCACGGAGTTTCAACCCTGTCTCCAAGGCCTTTCACTGGCTGATGGCCGTGATCATCCTGGTTGCCTGGGGCATCGGCTATTACGGCGGCGGCATGCTGCACTATGGCGTCAGCGACGCGGAGACGGCCCAGAAGATCTGGGCGATCAACCTGCACAAGTCGATCGCCACGACCACGCTCTTCCTCATC
The DNA here is from genome assembly GCF_014635325.1 of Azorhizobium oxalatiphilum. Taxonomy (GTDB): domain Bacteria; phylum Pseudomonadota; class Alphaproteobacteria; order Rhizobiales; family Xanthobacteraceae; genus Azorhizobium; species Azorhizobium oxalatiphilum. The sequence goes on from NZ_BMCT01000003.1 coordinate 189,571, forward strand.
GTCGCGCGCATCATCTGGCGCGCCTACCATCGCCCGCCGGAACTCACCGACATGCCGGCGATCATGAAGCTGGCCACCCATCTCGGCCACTGGAGCCTCTATCTCCTGATGATTGCGGTTCCGCTGTCCGGCTGGGCCAACAGCTCCTCGGCGGGCTACAAGATCCCCGTCCTCGGGCTCTTCACCATCCCGCAGCTGGGCCCCAAGAATCCGGCCCTGACGCCCTATCTCGTGGAGGCGCACTTCTATTTGTCCTGGGCGCTGCTGCTGGTGGTCGTCGGTCACGCCGTCTTCGCGCTGAAGCACCACTTCATCGACAAGGACGAGACGCTGACATCCATGCTGCCGAAGCAGGATTGAGGAAGCAGGATTGAGGCGGGCAGGGCCTCGATCCCGGGGCGCAAGGGGGCGGGACGGTTCAACTGTCCCGCCCCCTTGCGCCCCGGTCTATTTCCGCATGGCCCGAGGCAAGCCGGCTCGGCTACAGTCGCCGGCATGACTGCCCCGCTCATCGCCCACATCATCCCCTGGACGAACCTCGCCGGCACGGAGCTTGCCACCCTGCGGCTCGCCGAGGCGGCACGGGAGATGGGCTATGACAATGTGCTCTATCTGCCGGACACGCCGGACGCCGCCACCCTCGATGCGCTCTATGTGAGCCGGGGCTTTCCCACCGCCCGTTTCCGCATGCCGCAGGTCAGCCTGCGCCGGCCCTGGCCGTATCTGGCCAACACGCTCGCGCTCATGCGCGACTTCCGCCGCCGGGGCGTGCGGCTGGTGCACAATGGCGAGGTGATGGGGGCCTATTTCACCGCGCTGGCCGGTCGCCTCGCCGGGGCGCGGGTGATTTCCCACGTGCGCGCCGATCATCCCCAGTGCACGGATATCGATCGCCTGCTGCTGCGCCCCGTGGAGCACTATCTCTACGTTTCCGCCAGCGCCGCCCGGCATCAGGATTTTCCCGTGCGGCCGGGGCAGGGGGAGGTGCTGTATGACGCCGCCCCGCCGCCGCCCGCACCGGTGCCGCGCGCGGCTGCCCGTGCTCATTACGGATTGCCGGACGACGCCATCGTGTTCGGCATGCCCGCCCGCGTGAGCTGGCAGAAGGACCATGCCACCCTGATCCGCGCCACCGCGCAGGTGATGCGCGCCCGGCCCGATGTGCATGTGCTGGTGGTGGGCGACACCGATGCGGACGCCGCCCACCGTGAGCAGTTCGCCGTGCTGACGGCCCTGCTGGCGGAAACCGGCACCGGCAGCCACGTGCATTTCCCCGGCTTCGAGGGCGAGATGGGCCGCTTCTATGCCGCCATCGACGGCCTGGTGCTCTCCACCCATACGGAGGGCTTTCCGCTGGTGCTGCTGGAGGCCATGAGCCTCGACCTGCCGGTGGTCGCCACCAACGTGGGCGGCATTCCCGAGGCGGTGGCGGATGGAGAAACGGGCATCCTCGTGCCACACGAGGATGCCCCGGCACTGGCCTCCGCCATGTTGCGGCTGGCGGAGGACACGCCGTTGCGTGCGGCCATGGGGCAGGCGGGGCGGCGCCGGGTGGAGGAGCGCTTCGGCCGCTCCCGCTTCGCCCGCGAGTTGTCCGCTGTCTATGCCCGGCTGCTCAAGGCCTGAATCGATCCGGCTCTAGAATTTGTAGCCGATGGCGAGGATGCCGGAGGGCTGCGTCTTGCTCTCGACGATGGGGCTGTCGGCGGCATCTCCGATGAGATAGCCGAGCCCGGCCTGTCCCCGGATCAGCCAGTGATCGGTCAGCATGTAGGTGGCCGAGACGTTGAAATCGACACGCTTCAGCCCGGCGCCGATGGTGTAGACGGGCAGGCCTGAGAGGGCGGACTGGGTCGGCGTCACGCCGAAATAGGCCTGCATGTAATTGTCGTCGGACCAGGTTCCGGACATGCCGGCGGTGAACAGCATGCGCTCGTAGCGGAACGAGGCATCGACACCGAATTTGGCTTCCAGCCCGTCGCTGCCGCCGATGGTGCGGTTGAGGGCGGCATAGAGTTCCACCTGTCCGATGGCATAAGCCACCTTCGCGCCCACCACGGCACCGGCGTCGATGTCGCCGAGGCCGCGCAGATGGTCCGAATCGTCCTGCTGGCGGCCGCCGTCATAGCCGAGCCGGCCGCTGAAGGTGAAACCATCCGCCTTGTAGAGGTTCACGGAGAGCCCACGCGGATCGAGCTTCACGAGGTCGCCGAAGCTGGCGGACACGAAGGGCACCGGGGAGACCTCGTATTCGTCCGAGCCCTCGTATTTCGGTGCGATCATCGCCCCGCCGCCGAGCACCACCTTCCACTCGGCGAGCTTGTCGGTGACGAAGGCGAACTGGCCGAAATCCGTGCCGCTGGCAGAGGCCGCCGGGCGGCTGGCAGTGGTCGCGCTCGTACTCGCCGCGAGATCGGCGGCGGAGGCCCGGCCGGAGATCAGGAGCAGGGTCGCGACGGCGGTGAGAGGCAGGATGCGCCGCTGATCCCCTGGCAGGCGGGAGCGGAGAGGGGACGCGGAACGGGAAACGGGCAATGGCATGGGCGGCTCTTGTTCGGTGGACATCCCGGGGGATGGTTTCCGTCTAGAGAGGCCGCCGGCCCGCCACGAGCACGCCTTCGCAATTGCGCCAAACTGTTCGCTAAGGTGGCGCTGGAGCTGAAGGTGGGGCTTTCGGAATGCGTGATTTCGCCAATGTGCAGGCCGATCCCTGGATGCGTCAGCGCGCTGCGGAGTGCTGCCTTGCGCTCGCGCTCAGCCCGATATTCGCCTGGATGCGGCCATTCGGTGTCGATGAGCAGGCGTTCGTGATCCGCATGGGCTTCTGGCTGGGCATTCTGGCCTGCTGGTTCCTCGCCCTGGCGATCACGGAGCGGCTGTTCGAGGCACGGGGCCTGCTGCGCGGGCGCGATGCGGCCCTGCGCTGGGCGGCCATGGTCGGTGCCGCCGCCTTTCCCATGATGCTGATCGTCGGGCCGGCGATCTATGCTTTGGAGGGCTGGCAGCCCTATGCCCATAAGGTCGTGACGCTCTATTTCCAGATCGCCGTCATTGGTGGCGGGGTGTCGTTGATCGCGCGCGCGGCGCTGGGGCAACGGTTCGCGGTCTCGGCCACTCCCGCGCCGTGTCCGTCGGGCATTCGTCTTGATGGCGCGCTCAACGGTTTGGATCCGAGCGAGCTGGAGCAGGCCCGGCCGGTGGCCGTACCGCAGGCCTTCGCCAACGGGCTGATGGGCCGGCTGCCGCCGCATCTGCGCGGTCGCATGATCGCGCTGGAGATGGAAGATCATTACGCCCGCGTGCACACCGATCGCGGGTCGGGCCTGATCCTGATGCGGCTCGGCGATGCCATGGCCGAGGCGGCCCCGACGCCCGGCCGACAGGTGCACCGCTCCTGGTGGGTGGCGGACGCGGCCGTCGCCTCTTTCGAGCGCGTGGGCCGCACCGGACAGGTCCGGCTCAGCAACGGGCTCACCGCGCCGGTGTCACAGCGCTATCTGCGGGAGGTGGACCAGTTCCTCGCCCGGCGCGGGCAAGGCGAAGGGCCTCCCGCGCTGTCCTGAGGGGGCGCCGAACTCACTCCCGCGCCGGTACGACCGGATTGGCGAGGGTGCCGTCTGGGGCCAGATAGTCGAGCAGCTTCAGTGTCCGGTCGCCGGTGGTGACGAGGCGGGACACGATGGAGCGCAGGGAATGGAATTCCTCGCCCGACAGGCAGTCGAACAGCGTGTCGTTGGCCGGACGCTGCACGGCAGTGAGGTCGTCCAGAAGCTGGTTGGCCTTGGGCGTGATGGTCAGCAGCACGCGGCGGCGGTCTTCGGGATTGACCTCCTTGCTCACCAGATCGGCGGCCACCAGCTTGTTCACCTCGATGGTCACGAAGGCGCCGGACAGGTGCAGGTGCTCGGCCAGAAGGTTCACGCCCACGCCCGCCTCCCGATCCTGCAGATGGGCGATGGCGACGAGGATGGTGTATTGCGCACCCGACAGGCCGATGAGCGCGCCGAGCCGGCTGCGGACCTCCTGGATGCGTGCGGCGAACGCCAGCGTGTCGTGCACCAGCTGACGAAACGCGCGATCCGATCCTTCCATTACCAACTCCGGTTTCGAGACGGTCATCTGACGTTGCGGCATGTCCGGGCTGCCGGGCCGGACGCCCTGAGCCGCCATGGCCGGGGCGCCGCTGCCGGTGTTTACAGCACCATGCTGCTCCATGACCCGAGACGGCTTGCCGCCGGGTAACTTGTCGCGGGGGGCTTTCTCGCGGGGTGCGCCGCCGCGAGAGGCCTTGCCACGGGTGGGTTTGCCGGATGGGTCCACGAAATCCGCCTTGACGTCAGTTCGATAATTATATTAGCTTTGGTTCAAAGATAAATGGAGCCCCGGCTTCCCGCCTTTGGCTCCTCGAACTCCAGTTGGGCCAGACCATGAGCGAAGCCTCCATCAGCGTTGCTGCGACGTCCGATGCGTTCGACTTCCGGGCGTTCCGCCGGGCACTCGGGCACTTTGCCACCGGCGTCGCGGTTGTGACCGCGCGCGCCGAGAATGGCGAGGTGGTGGGCATGACCATGAGTTCGTTCAATTCGGTTTCGCTCGATCCCCCGCTCGTCCTGTTCAGCGTCGCGCGCAGCGCGCTCAGCCTTCCCGCTATGCTGGCGGCGCGCGGCTATGGCGTCAACGTCCTCGGGCGTGATCAGGAGGATCTGTCCAATCGCTTTTCCAAGGCGATGGGGGACAAGTGGTCCGATGTCGACCATGTAAATGGCCATGAGGACGCCCCTCTTCTGGCTGGGGCCATCGCCCATTTTGAGTGCGCGCCCTACGCCCATCACGACGGCGGAGACCATGTGATCTTCCTGGCCCGCGTGGTGCGCTTCTCCAACGACGAAGAGGGCGATCCGCTCGTCTTCTTCCGTGGCCGCTACCGCGGCCTCGCGACTGACCTGCCGTCCGCCTGATCTCCCGATCCGCCCGATAAAACCTGCCTTCACCAGAGAGACTTAAGTTATGATCAAGACCGGCCAACAGCACACGGAGAGCCTGCGCGACGGGCGCCAGATCTTCCTCGACGGTGCACTGGTGTCGGATGTCACCACCCATCCGGCCTATCGCGGCGCCGTTGCGTCGGTGGCGCGGATGTTCGACTTCCAGAGCGCGCCGGAAAACCGCGAGCTGATGACGTTCGAGACCGAGACCGGTACGCGCGCCAACAAGATCTGGCAGCTGCCCAAGAGCTATGAGGAACTGAAGGCCCGTCGCGCCGGCCTCGAGGCCTGGACCGAGCTGCACGCGGGCTTCCTCGGCCGCGCGCCGGACCATGTCGCCTCCTGCATCGCCGGCATGTACATGGGGCTCGAAGTGTTCGAGGCCTATGACCCGGCCCGCGCCAAGGCGCTTGCGGACTATTACCGCTACGCCCGCGACAACGACCTCTACCTCACCTACGTGATCATCAACCCGCAGGCCGACCGCTCCAAGAGCGCCGCCCAGCAGCAGGATCCGTACCTGTCCGCCGGCATCGTGGATCGCGACGCGGGAGGCATCACGGTGCGTGGCGCCAAGATGCTGGCCACCGGCGGCATCATGGCCAATGAGGTGTTCGTCACCTGCATCCAGCCGCTCCAGCCGGGCGATGAGAAGTATGCGCTCTCGTTCGCCATCCCCATGAACACCAAGGGTCTGAAGATCCTCTCGCGCAAGTCTTACGAGGCGGCGAACCCGTCCGTGTTCGACAACCCGCTCTCCAGCCGCTTCGACGAGAACGACGCCGTCCTGTTCTTCGACGACGTGAAGGTGCCGTGGGATCGCGTGTTCGCGGTCGACAGCATCGACATGGTGGCCAAGCAGTTCCACGCCACTCCGGCGCACGTCTACCAGAACTATCAGGCGCAGATCCGTCTCTCGGTGAAGCTCAAGTTCCTGCTGGCGATTGCCCGCCGCACCACCGAGATCAACGGCACCACCGGCTTCCCGCAGGTGCGTGAGACGCTGGGCCAGCTCTCGGCGGAGGTGGCGTCGGTGGAAGCCTTCGTCAACGCCATGGAAGCCAAGGGCACCCAGCGCGGGCCGTATTTCGTGCCCGACCGCAACATGCTCTATGCGGCGCAGACCCTCTCCCAGCAGCTCTACGGCCGGGTGCTCAACACCCTGCGCGAGCTGGCCGGCGGCGGCATGATCATGCTGCCCTCGTCGGTGCAGGACTATAACAACCCGGAAGTCGCCAAGCTCATCGGCAAGACCCAGCAGTCGCCGGCCGCCAATGCGGAAGAGAAGGTGAAGTTCTACAAGCTGGCCTGGGACGCGGTGGGCTCCGAGTTCGCCTCGCGCCACGCCCAGTACGAGATGTTCTATTCGGGCGCGTCCTTCGTGGTGAAGGGCCATGCCTTCCGCACCTATGACTGGGACGCCGCCAAGGGCATCCTCGACAAGATGCTGGACTCCTACAGCCTCGCCGACGAACTGGCCCCGGCCCGCGCCGCCGAGTGACGTTTATGGCCCGCGTGTTATGCACGCGGGCCTTTTGGCTTGCGCGGGCTCCGCGCCGGCCCCCTTACGCCTTTATCCGCCCACAAGAAGGTCCCTTCCATGGCCATCAACAAAGCGCATGACGAGTTTTATACGCTGGATCTGAACAGCGGTTGGGAAGTCCCCCCGGGCTACCCGCAGGGCATCCAGCAGAAGATCATCTCCGGCGCGCTCGACGAAAAGAACAAGCGCGGTTCTCGCACCCGTCTGCTGCGCTTCGATCCCGGCGTGTTCACCACCGCCCCGTTCGTGCACGAGTACTGGGAAGAGGTGTTCCTCGTCACCGGCGACCTGACCGTCGGCAATGACGTGAACGGCGAAGGCGGCGAAGCCTTCCCGCCCTTCACCTATGCCTGCCGTCCCCCGGGCGCGTTCCACGGCCCCTTCAAGTCGGAGAAGGGCTGCATCCTGATGGAAATCCACTATTTCGATCCGGCCTGATCGCCGATGACCCGTCGCATCGGCCGGGCTTGTACCGCGTAACGGCCGATTTCCCCCCTCCCTCGCCCCCCGCGTGGGAGGGGTCTTCGTATCTGGAGGCAGGTTTCTCCTGCCATCCCGCCGTTTCGACTCGCGCGCTTTCGCGATAGACACCCCGCCAGACCCTTATCCGCTTCCTGCTCCCGGACATCCGCTCATGACCGCTCCGACCCTCGCCAGCCTCGCCGCCGATCTTGCCGCCGGCCGCACCACCTCGCGCGCGCTCGTGGAAGCTTGTCTCGCCCGCATCGAGGACCCGGCCGGTGAGGGCAAGCGCGCCTTCGTGTCGGTCAACCGTGAAAAGGCGCTGCTGGCGGCGGATGCACAGGATGCCCTGCGCAAGGCGGGCGCCGCCCCCTCGCCCTATGCCGGCATTCCGGTGGCCATCAAGGATCTGTTCGACATCTCCGGCGAAGTGACCACCGCCGGTTCGAAGGTGCTGGCGGACCAGCCCGCCGCCACGGCCGATGGCACCGCCGTGGCGCGCCTGAAGGCGGCCGGCTTCGTCATCATCGGCCGCTCCAACATGGTGGAGTTCGCTTATTCCGGCCTCGGCCTCAACCCGCATTACGGCACGCCGAAGAGCCCGTGGAAGCGCGAGGAGGGCCATGTGCCCGGCGGCTCCACCTCGGGCGGCGCGGTGGCGGTGGCCGATGGCATGGCCCATGTGGCGCTCGGCACCGACACCGGCGGTTCCTGTCGCATCCCGGCGGCCTTCTGCGGCATCACCGGCTACAAGCCCACCGCCCGCCGCGTGCCGCAGGACGGCTGCGTGCCCCTGTCCCAGAGCCTCGATTCCATCGGCCCGCTGGCCAATTCGGTGGAATGCTGCGCCATCGTGGACGCCATTCTCGCCGCAGAGCCGGTCTCGCCGCTGGTCCCGGCTGACGTCGCCGGCCTGCGCTTCCTGGTGCCCACCACGGTGGCCATGGATGGTCTTGATCCCGAGGTGCAGGCGGCTTTCGCTTCGGCGGTGAAGACGCTGGAGGCGGCCGGTGCGCAGGTGACGATCGGCCCGGTGCCCGAGTTCGCCGAGATCGCGGTCATCAATGCGAAGGGCGGCTTCACCGCGTCGGAGAGCTATGCCTGGCACCGCAAGCTGCTGGCGGAGAAGGAGGCGGGCTATGACCCGCGCGTCTCCGTGCGCATCAAGCGTGGCCACGAGCAGGAGGCGGCGGATTATCTCGACGCGCTCGCCGCCCGCCGCTCGCTGATCGCCCGCGCGGCGGCCCGCATCGCGCCTTACGACGCGCTGCTGATGCCCACCACCGCCGGCCTGCCCCCGGCCATCGCGCCGCTGGAGACGGACGACGCCGCCTTCGCCACCGCGAATCTGCGGGCGCTGCGCAACCCGACGCTTATCAACATGATTGACGGCTGCGCCATTTCCCTGCCGATCCCCACGGAAGATGGCGCGCCCGTGGGCCTGATGCTGGCGGCGGCAGGCGGCATGGATGCGCGTTTGTTCGCCATCGCGGCGGGTGTGGAAGCCCAGTTTAGAGGCTGATTCGCGTATCGCGCGCTTCCATTTCCCTCCGTGGGGCCTATAGAGGGCGCGCGTAACCCGTTGGACTTTTCGGGGAAGGATTCATCATGACGAAGCCCGCCGTCCGCGTTGCCGTAACCGGCGCCGCCGGTCAAATCTGCTACTCGCTGCTGTTCCGCATCGCCAATGGCGACGTGTACGGCAAGGACCAGCCGGTCATCCTCCAGCTCCTCGACCTGCCCCAGGCGCAGAACGCCGTGAAGGGCGTCGTCATGGAGCTCGAGGATTGCGCCTTCCCGCTGCTGGCCGGCGTGGTGATCACCGACGATCCGAAGGTGGCCTTCAAGGACGTGGACGCGGCCTTCCTCGTGGGCGCCCGCCCGCGCTCGAAGGGCATGGAGCGCGCCGACCTGCTGCTCGCCAACGCCGAGATCTTCAAGGTCCAGGGCGCGGCGCTGAACGCGGTCGCCAAGCGCGACGTGAAGGTGCTGGTGGTCGGCAATCCGGCCAACACCAATGCCTACATCACCGCCAAGTCCGCTCCGGACCTGCCGGCCGGCAACATCACCGCCATGCTGCGCCTCGACCACAACCGCGCGCTCTCGCAGTTCGCGGCCAAGATCGGCGCCAACAGCGCCGACATCGAGAAGCTGGCCGTGTGGGGCAACCACTCCCCGACCATGTTCGCCGACTACCGCTTCGCCACCGTGAAGGGTGAGCCGCTGCCCAAGCTCGTCAATGATGAGGAGTGGTATCGCGGCACGCTGATCCCCACCGTCGGCAAGCGCGGTGCGGCGATCATCGAGGCCCGCGGCCTGTCGTCGGCGGCTTCCGCTGCCAACGCGGCCGTCGACCACATGCGCGACTGGATCCACGGCACCAATGGCGGCTGGGTCTCCATGGGCATCGCCTCGGACGGTTCCTACGGCATTCCGGAAGGCATCGTCTTCGGTTTCCCGGCGGTGTGCAGCAACGGCAGCTATGAAGTGGTGAAGGGCCTCGAAATCAGCGAGTACGCCCAGTCCATGCTGAACATCACCCTGAAGGAACTGCTGGACGAGCGCGACGGCGTTTCCGCCATCGTCGGCTGAGTCTTTTCAGCTTCACAAGTTCGGAAGCCGGCCCCTCGGGGCCGGCTTTTTTATTGGCCCCCGCCGGCGTTGCGTGCAGCGTGTGGTTGCGCTGGCGCAGCACTCCAGCGCATGCGATGTGAAACCGGATCGGACAACGAACGTTGCTCCAAGCATTGCGGCGGACCGGCGAGGGTGAGGCGTGCAAGGCGAAGCAAGGGAAATCGCGTCGATCCTGACGCAGATGTTCGAGCAGGCGCCCACCTTCATGGCGCTGCTGCGCGGGCCGGAGCATCGCTACGAGCTGGCGAACCCCAGCTATCTGCGCCTCATCGGCAATCGCGACGTGATCGGCCGCACCGTGGCCGAGGCGCTGCCGGATGCGGTGGAGCAGGGCTTCCTTGCCATTCTCGACGAGGTCTACCGCACGGGTGAGACCTACAACGCCACCGGCGCCCTGTTCGCCATGCAGGCCGAGCCCGGCGGCCCGGTGGACGAACACTATCTGGATTTCGTCTTCCAGCCGCTCCGGGGGCCGGACGGCGTGGTGAACGGCATCTTCGTGGAAGGCGCTGATGTCACCGAGCGCAGGCGGGCCGAGCAGGAGCGGCGGGAGAGCGAGGCGCTCTACAAGGGCCTGTTCGACGCCATCGACGAGGGCTTCTGCGTCATCGAGTTCTTCGACGGCCCGCACGGGCCGGACAGCGACTATGTCCACGTCTCGGCCAATGCCGCTTATGCCCGTCACGCCGGCATTCCCAATGTGGTGGGCCAGAAGCTGCGCGAGATGGTGCCGGCGGAGGCCGATGCCTGGGTGGCGCGCTATGGGGCCGTGCTGCGCACCGGTGAGCCGATCCGCTTCCAGCAGGAACTGGTGGCCACCGGCCGCTATCTGGAACTGGCCGCCATCCGCATCGAGCCGCCGAGCCGCCGGCAGGTGGCGGTGCTGTTCCAGGACATCACCGCCCGGCGGCAGGCGGAGCTGGCGCTGGCGGAACTCAACGCCACGCTCGAACATCAGGTGCAGGAGCGCACCGCCGAGCTGGTGGCGACCGGCGAAGCCCTGCGCCAGAGCCAGAAGATGGAAGCGGTGGGCCAGCTCACCGGCGGCATCGCGCACGATTTCAACAATCTGCTCACCGGCATCATCGGCAGCCTTGAGATGATGTCCACCCGGCTGGCGCAGGGGCGCATCGCCGATCTGGAACGCTACATCACCGGCTCCATGGGCGCTGCCCGCAGGGCCGCCGGCCTGACCCAGCGCCTGCTCGCCTTTTCGCGCCGGCAGACGCTCGATCCCCGCCCCATCAATGTGAACACGCTGGTCAACGGCATGGCGGACCTGATCGTGCGCAGCGTCGGCCCGCAGATCGAGGTGGAGACGGCGGGCGCCGCCGGGCTCTGGACCGTGCATGCGGATGCCGGCCAGCTGGAGAATGCGCTGCTCAATCTGTGCATCAACGCCCGCGATGCCATGCCGGACGGCGGCAAGCTCACCATCGAGACCTCGAACCGCTGGATGGACGAGCGCACCGCCCGCGTGCGCGGGCTGGAGCCGGGGCAATATGTGTCGCTCTGCGTCTCCGACACCGGCACCGGCATGACCCCGGAGGTGGTGGCGCGGGCGTTTGATCCCTTCTTCACCACCAAGCCCATCGGGCAGGGCACCGGCCTCGGCCTCTCCATGGTCTATGGCTTCGCCGGCCAGTCGGGCGGTGCGGCCCGCATCTATTCGGAAGTGGGTCGGGGCACGATGATCTGCATCTATCTGCCCCGGCAGACGGGTGAGGCGGCTGAGGAAGAGGAGCTTGCGGTGGTGGCCGACACCCCGCGCGCGGAGGGCAGCGAGACCATCCTGCTGGTGGATGACGAGCCGCTGATCCGCATGCTGGCCGCCGAGCAACTGGCGGAACTGGGCTATGCGGTCATCGAGGCCGAGGACGGCCCCTCCGCGCTGAAAATCCTGAATTCGGCGAACCCCATCAGCCTGCTGATCACCGATGTGGGCCTGCCCGGCGGCATGAACGGCCGCCAGCTGGCCGATGCGGCGCGGGTGTCGCGGCCCGGTCTGGAGGTGCTGTTCATCACCGGCTATGCGGAGAATGCCGTGCTGAACCACGGCCATCTGGAGCCGGGCATGCACGTCATCACCAAGCCGTTCCAGATGGATGTGTTCGCCCGCCGGGTGAAGGATCTGGTGGTGAAGGCCGGCGTGGCCTGAGGCGGCGGGACGCAGCATCGGGGAAATCCGTGCCTGCGACCGCCAAGCTGGTGAAATCGCGCCGAAATTCCGCTACACCTCACGCTTGGACAGTCGGCGTCGGCCGGCCGCCGGGACAGGCGAGGGGAGACCGCCATGCTGCACGAGCGCCGCATCCTTCTCATCATCGGCGGCGGCATTGCCGCCTATAAGTGCCTGGACCTGATCCGTCGCCTGAAAGAGCGCGGCGCCAGCGTCCGCGCGGTGCTCACCACGGCGGCGCAGAATTTCGTCACGCCGCTCTCCGTGGGTGCCCTCACTGGCGAGCGGGTGTTCACCGACCTGTTCGACCTGACCGCCGAGCACGACATCGGCCATATCCGCCTGTCGCGGGAGGCGGACCTGATCGTGGTCGCCCCGGCCACCGCCGACCTGATGGCCAAGGCCGCCAACGGCTTCGCGGACGATCTGGCCTCCACGGCGCTGCTCGCCACCGACAAGCCGGTGCTGTTCGCCCCTGCCATGAATCCGCGTATGTGGAGCCATCCGGCCACCCGGCGGAATCTGGCGCTGCTGAAGGAAGACGGCGCCCTCATCGTCGGTCCCAATTCCGGCGCCATGGCCGAGCGCGGCGAATTCGGCGAGGGCCGCATGGCCGAGCCCATGGAGATCCTCGCCGCCATCGAGGCCCGCTTCGAGGAGCATCCCCAGTTGCTCAAGGGCCGCCGGGTGCTGGTGACGTCCGGCCCGACCGTCGAGCCCATCGACCCGGTGCGCTACATCGCCAACCGTTCCTCCGGCAAGCAGGGCCACGCCATCGCGGCGGCGGCGGCGGCGGCGGGCGCGGAGGTGATTTTGGTGTCCGGCCCGGTGCAGGTGCCCGATCCGCGCGGCGTCACCGTCATCCATGTGGAGCGGGCGCGCGACATGCTGGCGGCGGTGGAGGAGCATCTGCCCACCGATGTTGCGGTGTTCGCGGCCGCCGTGGCGGACTGGCGGGTGGCCGGCGAGGCCGAGCAGAAGATCAAGAAGGGGCCGTCCGGCACGCCGGGCCTGTCGCTGGTGGAGAATCCGGACATTCTCGCCACCATCTCCCGGCACAAGATGCTCCGGCCCCGCCTCGTGGTGGGATTTGCCGCCGAGACCGAGAATGTGGTGCCGAACGCGAAGGACAAGCGCATCCGCAAAGGCTGCGACTGGATCGTCGCCAATGACGTGTCGCCGGCCACCGGCATCATGGGCGGGGATGCCAACACCGTGCACCTCGTCAGCGCAGAAGGTGTGGAGGACTGGCCCTCCGCCAGCAAGGCCGAGGTGGCGCGCCGTCTGGTGGCACGTATCGCCGGGGCGCTGGCCTGAGGTCACGGGTCCGCAGCCGGCAAAGGTTGTGGGTGTCCGCAGCTTCCCGCTCTGCGGGGGCGGGCGCATGATACAGCCGTGGATCGGCGCGCAGGCGCATCACCCGCCGTCATAGAGTGGTCACGCAAGGCGGCCATGGTCCGCCCCAAACAAGGGGATTTATCCATGAATGCGACGGAAGCAGTGGCAGTGGCGATGAATGCGGAAGCCGTGGCCGAGGAAACCGCCATCGACCTCGCCACCTCGCCGCAGCGCTTCATCAATCGCGAGATTTCCTGGCTGCACTTCAACCGGCGCGTGATGGAGGAAGCCTCCAACCGCAATCACCCGCTGCTGGAACAGCTGCGCTTCCTCTCCATCTCCGCCAACAATCTCGATGAATTCTTCATGGTCCGCATCGCCGGTCTGAAGGAGCAGATTCGCGAGGGGCTCACCGTCACCAGCCCCGACGGTCTCCTGCCCGGCGAGCAGCTGGTGAAGGCGCTGGCCGAGGCCAGCTCGCTGATCTTCGATCAGCAGGCCCGCTGGCGTGAGCTGCGCAAGGAACTGGCCACCGCCGGCATCGCGCTGGTGGACGGCGCGGACGTGAGCGCCACCGACCTCGAGGCGCTGGAAGCCCATTTCCTGCACCATGTGTTCCCGGTCCTGACCCCGCTCGCCATCGATCCGGCCCATCCCTTCCCCTTCATCCCCAACCTCGGCTTCTCGCTGGCCCTTCAGCTGGTGCGCCAGCAGGATGGGCGCGGCATGAACGCGCTCATCCGCATTCCGGCCAAGGTGGAGCGCTTCATCCGCCTGCCCGAGCGCGAGCCGGGCGTCATGCGCTTCATCACGCTGGAGCAGATGACCGGCCTGTTCATCGGCCGCCTGTTCCCCGGCTATGCGGTGAAGGGGCAGGGCGTGTTCCGCGTCATCCGCGACAGCGACCTCGACATCGAGGAAGAGGCGGAGGATCTGGTCCGTCTGTTCGAGACCGCGCTGAAGCAGCGCCGTTATGGCGAGGTGATCCGCATGGAAGCGGACGCCGGCATGCCGGACGAACTGCGCACCTTCGTCGCCCGCGAGCTGGATGTGCATGACGACGAAATCTTCGTCGTGGACGGCGTGCTGGCGCTGAACGAATTCTCGCAGCTGGTGTCCGTGGATCGGCCGGACCTGAAGTTTCAGGCCTACAACGCCCGATTTCCCGAGCGCATCCGCGACCATGGCGGCGACTGCTTCCTCGCCATCCGCGAGAAGGACATCATCGTCCACCACCCTTATGAATCCTTTGATGTGGTGGTTCAGTTTCTCCGTCAGGCTGCTCGAGATCCTAACGTCGTCGCCATCAAGCAGACCCTCTACCGCACCTCCTCCGACAGCCCGATCGTGAAGGCGCTGGCCGAGGCGGCTGAGGCCGGCAAGTCGGTGACGGCGCTGGTGGAACTGAAGGCCCGCTTCGACGAGGAAGCCAACATCCGCTGGGCGCGCGATCTGGAGCGCGCGGGCGTGCAGGTGGTGTTCGGCTTCATCGACCTGAAGACCCACGGGAAGCTGTCCATGGTGGTGCGCCGCGAGGGCGGGACGCTGGCCAGCTACTGCCATGTGGGCACGGGCAATTATCACCCCATCACGGCCCGCATCTACACCGACCTGAGCTTCTTCACCGCCGATCCGGTGATCGCGCAGGACGTGGCCCGCATCTTCAACTTCATCACCGGCTATGCCCAGCCGGGCGAGCTGGATGCCATGGCGGTGTCGCCGGGCACGCTGAAGCAGCGCATCCTCAAGCACATCGCCGAAGAGATCGAGCACGCCCGCGCCGGCCGTCCTGCGGCGATCTGGCTGAAGTGCAACTCGCTGGTCGATCCCATGGTCATCGACGCGCTCTATGCCGCCAGCGCGGCGGGCGTGCAGGTGGATTGCGTGGTGCGCGGCATCTGCTGCCTGCGGCCGGGCCTGCCGGGCCTGTCCGAAAACATCCGGGTGAAGTCCATCGTCGGGCGCTTCCTGGAGCACAGCCGCATCTATTGCTTCGGCGCCGGCCACGGCCTGCCGCACCCCAAGGCCATCGTCTACATCTCCTCGGCCGACCTGATGACGCGCAATCTCGACCGCCGGGTGGAGACCTTGTGCCCCATCACCACCCCGACGGTGCACGAGCAGGTGCTCGACCAGATCATGGTCGCCAATCTTATCGACAACGAACAGAGCTGGCGGGTGTTGCCGGATGGCTCCTCGGAACGCATAGTCCCGCCGCCGGGCGCGGAGCCATTCAACGCCCATCGGTACTTCATGACCAACCCGAGCTTGTCTGGACGTGGAAAGTCTCTCAAGGATTCTTCACCGCGCAGCCTCCTCGTCCGCCGGTCGGGAGGATGATCCCAGAGGATTGTCGACCCTGATGGCCGGCGAGGCGCCGGTCGCGGTCATCGACATCGGTTCGAACTCGGTTCGTCTGGTAGTCTATGAGGCGATCACCCGCGCACCCGTTCCGTTGTTCAACGAGAAGGCCCTGTGCGGGCTTGGCCGCGAAGTCGTGTCCACCGGCCGTCTGGCCGAGGATGCGGTGGAGCGCGCCTTCTCCGCGCTGAAGCGCTTCCGGGGGCTGTGCGATGCCATGGGCGTCGGGCAGCTCTTCGCGCTGGCCACCGCCGCCGCCCGCGATGCGGAGAACGGCCCGGCCTTCATCGCCGAATGCGAATCCATCTGTCGCACGTCCATCGAAATCCTGTCCGGCCGCCGCGAGGCGGAACTGGCAGCCTTTGGCGTCATCTCCGGCTTCCACAAGCCGGAAGGCGTGGTGGGCGATCTCGGCGGCGGCTCGCTGGAGCTGGTGGACGTGCGTGGCACCGAGGCCGGCGCGGGCATCACAATGCCCGTGGGCATCCTCGCTCTGCAGGACCGTGCGTCACGCTCGCTGAACAAGGCGGACAAGATCGTCCGCGACACCGTGCGCGAGACACAGGTCGTGTCGGAAATGGAAGGTCGCACCTTCTATGCAGTGGGCGGCACGTGGCGTGCGCTGGCGCGCCTGCACATGTTCCAGCGGGGCTACCCGCTGCATGTGATGCACGGCTATCGGATTCCGGCCCGGGAAGTGGCCGACTTCACCCGCATCGTCCACCGCGCGGACAGCGAGGCGCTGGCCCATATCGAGGCGGTGTCGAATGCTCGCCGGCCGCTGCTCGCCTATGGCGCGTTGGTGCTTGAAAACGTGGTGAAGGCCGGCAAGCCGGCGGACGTGGTCATCTCCGCGCTCGGCGTGCGCGAGGGGCTGCTCTACAGCCTCCTCAACGACGCGCAGCGCGCCGAAGACCCGCTTATCTTCGCGGCGCAGGAGTTCAACATCCTGCGCTCGCGCTCGCCGCGCCATTGCGAGGAACTGGCGACCTGGAGCGGGGCCTTCTTCCGCTCGGCCCCGGCGCTGGAGGAAGAGGTGCAGGACGCGCGCCTGCGCGAGGCCGCTTGCCTCCTGTCCGACAATGCCTGGCGCGCCCATCCGGACTATCGCGCCGAGCAGAGCCTCAACGTCATCGCCCATGCGGCGCTGGTGGGCATCGACCATCCCGGCCGCGCCTTCCTCGCCCTGTCGGTCTATTACCGCCACATGGGCCTCGGCGAGGATGAGTATGCGCCGCGCCTGCTGGAGCTGGTGTCCTCGGGCCTGCGGGATCGCGCCCGCATTCTGGGGGCCGCCATGCGGGTGGCCTATATCCTGTCCGCCGCCATGCCCGGCATCCTGCCGCGCGTGCCGCTGCGGGTGGAGGAGGGCGTGCTGCGGCTCTCGGTGCCCGCTGATCTCGCCAGCCTTGTGAATGACCGCGTGCACAGCCGGGTGCGCCAGCTGGCCCGCCTCATCGGCTGCACGCCTTCGGTTGAAGTGGGCTGAGGCGCCAGGTGGCGCCTGAGCCACAGTCGCAACGGCCGCCACCGCTGCCGCCGGCCGCCTGGCCGGGTGTCTCCGGCTGGCTCTATGTGGGGCTGGCGCTCGTTACCCTGCTGGTGTGGACGCCGCTGCTGGGCGTGCTCATCTCCACCGAAGCCGCTTCAGCGCTGGGCTGCCGTCTCAACGAGGGCGGCACCTACCCCTGCCTTGTCCTCGGCATGGACATCGGCGACCTGCTCTACACCTTGTTCGTGCTGGGCTGGCTGATGCTCCTCACCGCGCCCTTCATGCTGATCACGGCCCTGATGTGGGCCGGGCTCATCGTGCGCTGGGCGTGGCGGCGGCTGCGCGCGGCGACCTGAAGGCCGACCGGCACACCCTTTGCAACGTCTGTTCCGATTGTCGGATTGGGCACACACCCGGTCCCGGCACGAAAGCGTTCATCGCAATTCCTTTCGCCGAAGCGCAGGCGCTTCTGCGGGAATGGCTCAGGGAGCATCGGCATGACGGACATGGCGGAACTGCAGAAGCGCAAGATGCCGATCAATCTGGCGATCGTGCATGTGGAGCCGGACGCCTTCCTCGCCAGCTTCATGGGCTGGCTGGAGATCACCGCCTACATCACCGCCCAGCGGACGGGGAACGCCGTGGTGCCCATCGACGGCGTCACGCCCGCCCTTTCGGCGGCTGATCTGGCTTCGTCCGGCGTGCAGGCGGTGGCGAACGACGCGCTGTTCGCCTTCTGCATGACGGCGGCGCTGAAAGCCGACGTGGCGGCGGTGGATGCGGTGGAGGCCGGGCTCATCGCCCGCTTCGGCACCGAATATCCCGGCGTGCTGGCCATCACCTATTTCCGGGCGGCGAACGACAATCCCATCCTGCTGGAGGATTTTGTCGGACAGGCGGGGCGCAAATGGCTGGAAGGCGACAAGCCGCCGCCGCCGCTCCGGGCCAAGGAGGACTGGAGCGCGGGCCTGCGCTTCTTCGAGAAGGCGCGCAAATCCAACTTCAACAATGAGGTGCTCTATCCGCTGGCGCGCTGGACGCGGGAGCGCTGGGGCGTGATCGTGGAGAAGGAGCCGGCCTTCCTGCACCATATCGAGGACAATCTGCCGATCCTGCGCGAGGCGCTGGGCGATCCCCGCAACGATCAGGCCTTCATTGCCAACCTGCTGCTGAAGGCGGCTCCGGCGGTGGATATGGAGCTGACCGAGGAATACGAGGGTTTCCTGCGCTCGATTGCCCGACGCTAGGGGGAGGCGATCATGAGCGACCTCTTCGCCATCTGCTCCACCTACGAGATCGACGACGGGGATGCGCGCGGCTTCGTGCTGGCGCGGCTCGACGAGAGCGGGGCCTCACGGCCTTGGCCCATCCTCGTCACCCGCCGCTCGAATGCCTTCTATGGCTTCGAGAATGCCTGCCCGCACAAGGGCGTGCGCCTCGACACCGTGCCGGGGGAGTTTCTGGATGAGGAGGGCAACTTCCTCAGCTGCGGCGTGCATCACGCCCGGTTCGATCTCGACACCGGGCACTGCTTCATCGGCCCCTGTCAGGGACAGGCGCTCACCCCGGTGAAGCTGGTGATCGACGACGGCGACATCTGCCTCGTGGACGTGAATCTCGCCGAGGAAGACGGGCTCGACATCGACGATCCGGATGCCTTCCCGGAGGTGATGATCATCAGCGACTGAGGCAGATGCCTCAGCGCTCGACGGCGATGACCTTGCCCTGCTCCACGGCGAGCGCCAGCCGGCCGGCCTTGAGCGCCAGTGCGCGCTCGCCGAACAGCTCGCGGCGCCAGCCGGACAGCGCGGCCACGGGAGCGTCGTCGCTGACCGCGATGCGCTCCAGATCGTCCGTGGTGGCGATCACCTTGGCGGCCACCGCATTCTGCTCGGCGGTCATGCGCAGCAGCACCTTCAGCAGCTCCACCGTGGCGGAGGCCCCGTTGGGCAGCGGCTTGTCGCGCTCGATGCGCGGCAGGGTCTTGGGATCGCGGGCGAGGCCCTTCTTCACGGCGTCCAACACGGCCTCGCCATAGCGCGAGCGCTCGAATCCCTTGGGCAGGGAGCGCAGCTCGGCCAGCTTTTCGTGGGTCTGCGGCTGCTGGATGGCCAGCTCGCCGATCACTTCGTCCTTGATGATGCGGCCGCGCGGCAGGTCGCGGGTCTGCGCCTCGCGCTCGCGCCAGGCCGCCACTTCCGCCAGCACCGCCAGCTCGCGCGGCTTGCGCACGCGGGATTTCAGCCGCTCATAGGCGCTCTCGGGATCCTGCCGGTAGGTGGCCGGCGAGGTGAGGACGTTCATCTCCTCGCCCATCCAGTCCACGCGCCCGCGCGTCTCCAGATCGGACATCAGCTTGCGATAGACATCGCGCAGATGGGTGACGTCGGCCACCGCATAGGTGAGCTGGGCCTGCGAGAGTGGGCGGCGCGACCAGTCGGTGAAGCGCGAGGACTTGTCCAGCGAATGGCCGGTCACGCGCTGCACGAGCTGGTCGTAGGAGATGCTGTCGCCATAGCCGAGCACCATGGCCGCCACCTGGGTGTCGAACACCGGGTGCGGGATGATCTTGGCCAGATGCCACACGATCTCGATGTCCTGCCGGCCGGCATGGAACACCTTCTTCACCTTCTCATCGGCCATGAGCGCGAAGAAGGGCGCGAGGTCGAGGCCCTCGGCGAGGGCGTCGATGATGATGGCTTCATCCGGACTGGCGACCTGAACCACGCAGAGCTTCGGCCAGAAGGTCGTCTCGCGCAGGAACTCGGTATCGACGGTGACGAAGTCGTTCTTGGCGAGACGCTCGCACGCGGCGGCGAGAGCCTCAGTCGTTGTGATCGGATCCATGAACATGAACATAAACGATGCGCGGCGCGCCGCGAAAGGGCCAGAATGATGTGCCCGCTCACCTTGTTTCGCGCTGGGCGAGGTCGCGGGCGTCGGTGGCGCGCATGGGACGGCCCAGCAGGAAGCCCTGCATGTAGCCGCAGCCTTCTGCCCGCAGGATTTCGATCTGTTCCTCGGTCTCGATCCCTTCCGCCGTGGTGGCGATGCCCAATGCCGTGGAGAGCTGGATCACCGAGTGCACGATGGCCCGGTGCTGCCGGTCCTGCGCCATGCGGGCGACGAAGGTACGGTCCACCTTGATTCGGTCGATGGGCAGCGTGCGCAGATAGCTCAGCGACGAATAGCCGGTGCCGAAGTCGTCCAATGCGATGGCGATACCCTGTGCGCGGAACTGCGCCAGATTGCTGTGCACGCTGGTGCCCTCCACCAGCAGGGCTGATTCGGTCAGTTCCAGCTCCAGCCGCTGGGGCGGCAGGCCGGAGGCGCGCAGCGCGTCGCGCAACTGGTCGGCCATGTGGCCGGAGCGGAACTGCAGCGAGGACAGGTTGACCGCCAGATGCACGTCCGCCGGCCATTCGGCGGCGGCGCGGCAGGCTTCCGTGAGCACCCAGGCGCCCAGCGGCAGGATCAGGCCGGTCTCCTCCGCGCAGGCGATGAAATCGGAGGGCAGCACGATGCCCCGCGTGGGATGGCGCCAGCGCAGCAGCGCCTCGAAGCCGGCAAGGCGCCGGCTGTCCACATGGAAGAAAGGCTGGAAGACGAGGAAGAACTGGCCGTTCTCCCACGCCTCCCGCAGGTCCAGCTCCAGCGCCCGGCGGGCATGGGCGGTGGCCTGCATCTCCGGCTGGAACAGGCGGGCATGCCCGCGCCCCTCCGCCTTGGCGCGGTAGAGGGCGAGATCGGCCTTGCGCAGCAGCTCGTCCACGGAGGTGCCGTCGGCGGGGGCCATGGCGATGCCGATGGTGCCGCCGGCGATGACGCGATGGTCGGCCACGCTGATCGGCCGGTTGATGCGGGCGATGATGCGTTCCGCCAGCGCCAGCGCCGCTTCCGGCTGGTCGGCCTCGGTATTGATGATGGCGAACTCGTCGCCGCCGAGCCGCGCCACCACGGCGCTGGGCTGGGCCTCCTCCGCGATCCGCTCGGCCACCGCGCGCAGCAGGCGGTCGCCGATGGCATGGCCCAGCGTGTCGTTGACGGTCTTGAAGTAATCGAGATCGAGGAACAGCACGCAGAAGCTGGGTACCTGCCCCTCGCCGCCGAGCAGCGCGCTGAGGCGTTCGCCGAACAGCACGCGGTTGGGCAGGCCAGTGAGGTCGTCGTGCCGGGCTGCGTGATGGGCGGCGGCGGCGAAGCGGGCCTGCTCGCGCAACTGGCGGATGGCGAGTGCCACGGCCACCGCGATGGCGATGCAGATGAGCGCCGCGCCGATGGCGATCGGGATGATCTGCAGCCGTAGCCGGCCTTCCACGGCGGCCATGGTGTCGCTGACGGCGATGACGAGCGGATAGTTGGCCAGCTGCTGCACGGCCACGAGGCGCCGCTGGCCATCGATGAGGCCGGCCGGCGCAATGCCGTTCTCCGGCTGGCGCGCGATCAGGTCGCGGGCGACGCGACCGGCCACGGCCGGCACGAGGGCGCCGTCGCCGGGATGGTGCGGAAAGCCGGCCAGTGTCGCGCCATCATCGCGATAGAGCGTGATGTTGCCGGAGCGGCCGAGCTTGATGGTGGCATAGAACTGCTCGAAATAGCTCTGCTCCATGGCCCCCAGCACGAGGCCGAAGAAGCCGCCGGCCGGCGTGTTGAAGCGCTTGGCGAGATAGATGGTCATGGTGCCGGTGCCGCGATTGGGCACGGGCACGCTGACGAAGATGGTCTTGGCGCCGTTGGCCCGCAGGGATTGGAAATAGTCGCGGTCGGCGACATTCACGGCCGGCACCGGCCAGTAGCGCGAGAAATTCAGCAGCCTCCCGCTCTCATCGATGATGGTGAGCGCGTCCACATAGGGCAGGCCGCTGATCTTCTCCCGTAGCAGCTGGTGCATGTCGAACGTGCCCGCGAGGCTTTCCAGCGCGGCGGGCGTGTCGATGCTGGCCGCCGATATGCGCTCGATGACGCTGGTCTGCACCTGCTGGAGCGACTGGAAGGCACGGTCGCTCTGCTCGGCCAGCGCGAGGGCGAGATTCTGAAGTTCCCGGCGACGCTCGGTGATGGCCTGCGAGCGCAGGCTCACGGCCAGGAGAATGGCACCCATGATGACGACCAGCGCCAGAGTGGTGCCGATCAGGGTTAACAGGATACCGTTTCTCGGCTGGGGCCGATCCATCGGGACTTCGGGCATTTCCGTCCTTGTGACGGAGCGAGCATCCATCCCGCGGCCCCCGAACATGAGTCTTCACCCGCAAGATACACGGCTGGTATGCGCCGCCAAGTATATAGCCCTGCGGTGTCCAACAGGTTCCATCCCTTGACAAGGGCAGGAGCACATGCACCTTCCCCGGCGGCCCGGCACAAGCCTTTACGGCCATTCCGTGCGTTCCCCGTTACCCCGAAGTTGTCCGAAAGGCCGTCCGCCATGCACCGCTATCGCTCCCATACCTGCGGCGCGCTCACTGATGCCCAGGTGGGCGAAACCGTTCGCCTCTCCGGCTGGTGCCACCGCATCCGTGACCATGGCGGCGTGCTGTTCGTGGATCTGCGCGACCATTACGGCCTGACCCAGGTGGTGTTCGACCCCGACAGCGCCGCCTTCGCCGCCGCCGAGAAGGTGCGCGCCGAGTGGGTGATCCGCGTCGATGGCCGCGTGCGCCTGCGCCCCGAGGGCACCGAGAATGCCGATCTGCCCACCGGCAAGGTGGAGATCTATGCGGTGGATCTGGAAGTGCTCGGCCCCTCCGCCGAGCTGCCGCTGCCGGTGTTCGGCGATCAGGACTATCCGGAAGACGTGCGCCTTCGTTACCGCTTCCTGGACCTGCGCCGCGAGCGCATCCACAACAACATCATGACCCGCGGCCGGATCATCGACAGCCTGCGCACCCGCATGAAGGGCGAAGGCTTCTTCGAGTTCCAGACCCCGATCCTGACCGCCTCCTCGCCGGAAGGCGCGCGTGACTTCCTGGTGCCCTCGCGCATCCATCCCGGCAAGTTCTACGCGCTGCCGCAGGCCCCCCAGCAGTACAAGCAGCTGATCATGATGAGCGGCTTCGACCGCTATTATCAGATCGCCCCCTGCTTCCGTGACGAGGACCCGCGCGCCGACCGCCTGCCGGGCGAGTTCTACCAGCTCGATCTGGAAATGAGCTTCGTCGAGCAGGAAGACGTGTTCGCGGCGGTGGAGCCGGTGATCCGGGGCGTGTTCGAGGAGTTCGGCAACGGCAAGCCCGTGACCCAGAACTGGCCGCGCATTCCTTATGCGGAAGCCCTGCGCAAGTACGGCTCCGACAAGCCGGACCTGCGCAACCCGCTGATCATGCAGAACGTCTCCGAGCATTTCCGCGGCTCGAACTTCAAGGTGTTCGCGCGCATGCTCGAAGACCCGAAGAACGAGGTGTGGGCGATCCCCGGTCCCACCGGCGGCTCGCGCGCCTTCTGCGACCGCATGAATTCGTGGGCGCAGGGTGAGGGCCAGCCGGGCCTCGGCTACATCATGTGGCGTGAAGGCGGGGAGGGCGCAGGCCCGCTCGCCAACAACATCGGCGCCGAGCGCACCGCCGCCATCCGCGAGCAGCTGGGTCTCAAGGACGGCGATGCCGCCTTCTTCGTGGCGGGTGATCCGTCCAAGTTCTACAAGTTCGCCGGTCTGGCCCGCACCAAGGTGGGTGAGGAGCTGAAGGTCATCGACACCGAGCGCTTCGAACTGGCCTGGATCGTGGACTTCCCCTTCTACGAGTGGTCGGAGGAGGAGAAGAAGATCGACTTCTCCCACAACCCCTTCTCCATGCCGCAGGGCGGCCTCGAGGCGCTGAACGGGCAGGACCCGCTCACCATCAAGGCGTTCCAGTACGACATCGCCTGCAACGGCTACGAGATCGCCTCCGGCGGCATCCGCAACCACCGCCCAGAGGCGATGGTGAAGGCGTTCGAGCTGGCCGGCTATGACGAGGCGACCGTTCAGGAGCGGTTCGGCGGCATGTACCGCGCGTTCCAGTACGGCGCCCCGCCCCATGGCGGCATGGCGGCGGGCATCGACCGCATCGTGATGCTGCTGTGCGGCGTCTCGAACCTGCGCGAGATCTCGCTCTTCCCCATGAACCAGCAGGCCCTCGACCTGCTCATGAGCGCGCCGGCGGAAGCCACCCCGAAGCAGCTCAAGGAACTGCACATCCGGCCCTCGCTGCCGGTGAAGTGAGGCGGGGCCTCGCAGTTCGACGGATTTGAGAGGGGCGGTGCCGCAGGGGCACCGCCCCTTTTCATTGCGCGGGTGCGAGGATGGCGGGTGCTGGCACGATGGGGCGGAAATAACCCCGTAGCCGCAGGCAGGGCCTCTCCACGAAATGGTAGGAGGCCATGGCCACCGGATAGGCCGCGAACACCAGCGCCAGCCGGTGGGCGGTCGAGATGTCCGGGTCCGCCCAGATGCCGAGCACCAGAAACGGATAGTGCCAGAGGTACCAGCCGTAGGAGATGCGCCCGGTATAGGCCACGGGCCTGAGCGACAGCAGCCGCTTCAGCCAGCCCTCCTCACGTGCCGCCACCACCAGCCACGCGCTGGCGAGCGCCGCAGCGGTGAGGCCCAGCGTCTGGGTGGCGAGCGCGCGGTGGGGCATCAGCAGCAGAAGGGCGGCCAGAGCCAGCAGGGCGAGCGGAGCGGTCACGGCCAGCAGGCGCCGCAGGCGGGCGCCGAGCGGCACGAGGGCGAAGATGCAGCCGATGGCGAGCGCATCCGCATGGGTGTCGAAGCCGTTATAGGTGCGCTCGGCATCCGCGCCGGTCAGCGCCAGATACGAGCGCCACGCCACCACCAGCACCACCACGCCGCAGAGCCACGCCAGCGGCCGCCGCCCGCGCAGGAACAGGAAGCACACCGGCCAGAGCAGATAGAACTGCTCCTCCATGGACAGCGACCATGTGTGGCCGAGCAGATCCTGCGGCAGCCAGTTGAAGGCGCGGTTCCAGTTCATCAGATAGGTGGCCGCGATCCCCGTGGACTGGAGGATGGGCGTGGCATGGGCGAAGCTCGGCGCCATGGCCGCCCGCACCAGCATGAAGGCCAGCAGCAGCGCGAAGGCGGGCAGCAGGCGCAGGGCGCGCCGGGCATAGAAGCGGCCGAAGGCGATGCGCCCCGTGGCAGTCATCTCGTCCGCCAGCAGGCGCGTGATGAGGTAGCCGCTCAGCACGAAGAACACGTCCACCCCCGCCCAGCCGCCGGGCAGCAGGGCAGGGGAGGCGTGATAGATGGCGATGGCGGTGATCGCGAGGGCGCGGATGCCGTCGAGCGCCGGCTCGTAGGGCATAGGCGCGAGGGGACCGGGCGCGAGAGGACCGGGCGCGAGGGGCGCGGAGACGCTGGATCTGGAAACGAGGTCAGCCTGCCGGACGCCGAAGCGCATGTCCCACCTGATCTGGCGATGGTGCCGTGCGTGTCCGGTTGGTCCGGTCGGGCGGGGCGGTCCGTCGTCGGTCGAAGATGCAGCTTCTCGTAAAGACTTCGGCCGCCCGTGCAACCGCCTGCGCGCACCGGCAAAGAAAAAGGCCGGCGGTGGAACCGCCGGCCTTGTCGCCTGCGGGAGGCATCGCAACGCCTCCCGCCTGTTCTTGCCCGTGGCCGGCCTCAGGGCGCGGCGCTGGCCTTGATGGTGAAGGCCGAGAGCGCCTCGACCGGATCGTCGCTGCCCAGGAAGCCACCCATCAGATCGACCCAGGTCATGGGCTTGTTGGGGGTCAGCGTGATGGTGAGCGTGCCGGGCGCCTTCACGAACGCCGCCACCGCTTCGCCCACCGCCTTGGCGTCGGGCATGGCGTTGGCGATCTCGTCGGTCGTCTCGGTGATGGTGGCGATCACCTCCGTGCGCAGCTCCTCGGGGGCCACGCCCATGAGCTCCGCCTGCTGCTTCAGCATCAGTTCGCCGATGCCGAGATTGGTCACGGCAACGGAGATCGGGCCGATCTTCGAGGACAGGAACGTCTCCTGAAGCGTTTCGGGCTTCTCCAGCGCACTCTTCGGCAGTTCCGTCACGCTGGCGGCGATACGGGTGGCGAAGGCCTTCTCCAGCTCGAACGCAAACGGTGCGAAGGTGAGCGTGCCGTCGGCATAGCGCATGTCGAGCTGGGCCGAGATGGTGCCCTCCTTCATGCCGGTGGCGGCGAGATAGGAGAAGGGCTCGCCGTCCTCGGCCGAGATCGGGCCGGTGATCTTGTCCAGCTTGATCGACACGCGGCTCGGGACGAGGCCGACGAAATCGCCCCAGGTCACGCTGGTCTTCTCGATCTTGATCTGGCCGCCGGTCTCCTCGTGCGGAGCCACGAGACCCTCGATCTCGAAGCCGGCCATGGCCTTGAACATGCCGAGGCTGGTGGCCACGTCCGGCTTGTCACCCTGCAGCAGGGTGGCGGCCGAGGTCTGAAGCAGGTCGCCCATGGACAGGCCCAGCAGGGCGAGGCGCTTGAACACCACCGGCTTCTTGTCGCTGGTGGAGCCAGTGACGCCGTTCAGCTCCATCACGTCGAGGCGGCCGTTGCTGAAACCCTTCAGCGACATGGACTCGATCTTGGAGGCGTCGTTCTTCTCGGTCAGGGACACGTCCTTGACCGTGATGTCACCGATGGCGATGCCGTTCAGCATGTCGGCCATCACCGCGAGCAGCTTGGCGCTCTGCTGCGGGTCATGATCGACGCCCTTCTGGGCCAGCGCGGTCAGTTCGTCCAGGCGGGCGAAGGACAGCTTGGCCGGGTCCACCGCAATCCGCTCCAGCGACATGCTGCCGAAGTTGGACAGCGTGCCGTTCTCCTGCTTCAGCGTGTAGGCGCCGGTGGTAATGCGGGCATAGACCGGCTGCGGGCCGGTGGTGGGCGGCGTGGCGTCGGTCAGCGCGCGGATCGGGCCGGTATCGACGCCGGAGCTGCGCAGGTTGACCATCTCGCCATTGAGCGTGTTGGTCTTGTCGCCGTCCTTCACCTTGGTGGTGTAGGCGACCTTGTCGATGGCGATTTCGGCGACACGGCCTTCCGCGATGCCGGAAGCCTTGAGGCCGCTATAGGTCACGTCCATGGGCTGGACAGCCTTGTCGGCGGGGGTGCCGGCCTTGGCTTCCAGATGGGCGGTGAACTGCGGCACGGTGAAGCTGTCGGCGCGGATGCCGGCGAAGCGGACCAGCGCCTCGCGCATCGCCGGCTGGCTGCCGTTGCCGGCCGGGACGGGCTGCAGGCGGTCGGGACCCTGGTAGTTCTCGATGCGCACCTGCGGCATGGAGTAGGTCAGCACCGTATCCGTGCCCACGATGCCTGTGGCGGTCACGGACAGGCCGCTGAACTCGATGGCGCCCGCCTGGACGGTACCCCCCGACGGCGAGGTGACGCCCTGCGCCGTGAACTGGTCCGCCTTGATGGCGTTGCCGCCGGACGTGATGTCGATGCCTTTCACCGTCAGCACGCGGCCTGCGAGCGTGAAGCCTACGTCCTTGTAGGTCGCCGTGGCGCCCTGCTGGCGCAGCGTGGCGAACAGGGCCTCGACGTCGCTCTTGGCGCGATACTGCACGTAATAATTGAAGCCGAAGTATCCCCCGATCCCCAGTACCGCCAGCACGACGACACCAATTGCGACCTTCTTCATGCGTGCTACCTCCACCGAATCATCTTCTGGGAATTCATTAAGCCAGTCCTGTTACGCCTCGAAAACGCCATCCCAACTCGTGACATCCCGTTTCGTGGGGGATAGGTTGCCGCCCCGAACGGTGGGACCGTGGCAGATAAAGAGAGGCTTGGGGACGGACATGGCGTCAAACATGTCGAACATATCCGAGGATCTGAAATCCGGAGCGCTTGTCTATCATCGCATGCCCCGGCCTGGGAAACTCGAAATCCAGGCGACCAAGCCTCTTGGCAACCAGCGAGACCTCGCGCTGGCCTATTCTCCCGGCGTCGCCGCCGCCTGTGAAGCGATCGTCGCCGATCCGCTCCAGGCCGCCGAGCTGACCACCCGCGCGAATCTCGTGGCCGTGGTGTCCAACGGCACCGCCGTGCTGGGCCTCGGCAACATCGGCCCGCTGGCCTCCAAGCCGGTGATGGAAGGCAAGGCCGTCCTGTTCAAGAAATTCGCCGGCATCGATGTGTTCGACATCGAGCTGGCCGCCACCGAGATCGACCATCTGGTGGAGACGGTGGCCGCGCTGGAGCCCACCTTCGGCGGCATCAACCTTGAGGACATCAAGGCCCCCGAGTGCTTCGAGGTGGAGAAGCGCCTGCGCGAGCGCATGAAGATCCCGGTCTTCCACGACGACCAGCATGGCACCGCCATCATCGTCGGCGCCGCCGTGCGCAACGCGCTGGAGATCGGCAACCGCAAGATCGAGGACCTGAAGATCGTCGCCTCCGGCGCGGGCGCGGCGGCCATGGCGTGCCTCAACCTGCTGGTGACGCTCGGCGCCAGGCGCGAGAACATCTGGGTCTGCGACATCGAGGGCGTGGTCTATGAGGGCCGCGAGACCCTGATGGACCCCTACAAGGCCGTCTACGCCCAGAAGACCGATGCCCGCACCCTGGGCGAGGTCATCGACGGCGCGCACATCTTCCTCGGCGTATCCGCCGGCGGTGTGCTGAAGCCGGACATGGTGGCGCGCATGGCGGATCGTCCGCTCATCCTCGCGCTCGCCAACCCGACCCCGGAAATCATGCCGGAAGAGGCCCGCGCCGTGCGGCCCGACGCCATGATCTGCACCGGCCGCTCGGACTTCCCGAACCAGGTCAACAACGTCCTGTGCTTCCCCTACATCTTCCGCGGCGCCCTTGATGTCGGCGCGACCGACATCAATGCCGAGATGAAGATGGCGGCGGTGGAGGCCATCGCGGCGCTCGCCCGCGAGACCCCCTCCGACGTGGTGGCCCGCGCCTATGGCGGCGAGACCCGCTCGTTTGGCCCGGACAGCATCATTCCCTCGCCGTTCGATCCGCGCCTCATCCTGCGCATCGCGCCGGCGGTGGCCAAGGCGGCCATGGATACCGGCGTCGCCACCCGGCCCATCGCCGATTTCGACGCCTATCTCGACAAGCTCGACCACTTCGTGTTCCGGTCCGGCTTCATCATGCGCCCCCTGTTCGCCCGCGCGAAGCAGGACAAGAAGCGCGTGATCTATGCCGAGGGCGAGGACGAGCGCGTGCTGCGCGCGGCGCAGGCGGTGGTGGAAGAGGGCATCGCCCGTCCCATCCTCGTTGCCCGCCCGAGCGTGCTGGAAACCCGTCTCCAGCGCTTCGGCCTGTCCATCCGGCCGGGCCAGGACTTCGACGTCGTCAATCCGGAAGATGATCCGCGCTATCGCGACTTCGTGCGCTCGTACATCGAGATCGCCGGCCGTCGCGGCGTGACGCCGGATGCCGCCCGCACGCTGGTGCGCACCTCCTCCACCGTCATCTCGGCGCTCGCCGTGAAGAAGGGTGAGGCGGACGCCATGCTATGCGGCATCGAGGGGCGCTTCTCCCGCCACCTGCGCCATGTGCGCGACATCATCGGCCTCGCGCCGGGCGTGCGCGAGCTGGCGGCGCTCTCGCTGCTGATCACGCCGAAGGGCAATTTCTTCATCTGCGACACGCAGGTGCAGACCGAGCCCACGGCGTCCGATCTGGCCGAGATGACCATCCTTGCCGCTGCCCATGTCCGCCGTTTCGGCATCGAGCCGAAGGTGGCGCTGCTGTCGCATTCCAACTTCGGCAGCAACGACACCGCCTGCGCCCGTCGCATGCGGGGGGCGTACGAGCTTCTGGCCGAGCGCGCGCCAGAGCTGGAAGTGGACGGCGAGATGCAGGCGGAAGCCGCCCTGCTGCCGGACATCCGCGAGCGCATCTACCCGCATTCGCGCCTGTCAGGCGTGGCCAACGTGCTGGTGATGCCGGATCTGGATGCGGCGGACATCGCCTACAACATGATCAAGGTGCTGGGCGATGCTTTGCCCGTGGGCCCGATCCTCATGGGCACGGCGCGGCCGGCCCATATCCTCGGCCCGACCGTCACCGCCCGCGGCATCGTCAACATGACCGCCGTGGCCGTGGTGGAGGCGCAGAGCGAGCTCTGATCCGGCGGCGCGCTCTGGCGCCGTCCGGTTCTGGATCAGCGAAAGGCCCGGCAGCGATGCCGGGCCTTTTTCTTTGCGCGGATGCCGTGGGTTAAGGGGCGAGGGGGTACCGGGAAAGGGCGGTCCTGAGGATAGGGGGCTCAGGGGCGCGCGGCCTTGGTGATGGCATGACGGCGGCGGTGGGGCGGTGCAGGAACCGGGCGGCAGACGCCTGCGACAGATGGGCTTACCGGCTTACCCATTCTTTTCCAGTTTGATACTTTTAATCCAAGTCGTAAGTATTTCTTACTATGTAATGCGACTGTTTTATATTCATTTGTTCTTGAATGTGTTCCTACCTCCCGCCGACATGATGTCGGTGTCCCTTTCCGGGTCTGCGCCCATATGATGTGCGGCGCCTGCCCTCCCTCGAGGAGGGGCATATGGTCGACTATATTAAATCGACGCTCATCAAAACATTGGTGGTTCAACGCACCGAGAGCAGCGGCGCGACCGGGAGCGAGGGCGCGGCGGCGGTTCCGCAACCCAAGCCGATGAGCAAAGAGGAAAGAGAGCAGTTCTTCGCCGAGGGGCGGGAACGAGCGCAACTGATACTAAGCGATAGCCTCGCACGCTTGAAGGCTTCTCGTGTCTTCATGCAAACGGTCATCGAGAATTTTTCGACGCTTGGTGGTCCTGCGAGGGCAAGCACGGCGATCGACTTTGATCGGCGTCTTGAGCGTATGATCGCCAGCTATGATAAGCCGCAGAATTCTGCGGTGCCGGATATCGTGGCCAGGGCGGCGGAATTGCACATTGCGAATATTAGAGGTGTGGACTCGCTCATTCATAGCGTACTTACATATAATATAGCGTTGTCGTTTGTTGAGGGTGTAGCCAAAAGTGAAGGCGCACTTAATCATGAACTGGAAACCGTGACGGATCCGGATGATCTGCAGGCATTGCGCAGAATATCTGAGGATATGAATTTGTTTATGGATAAATTTGAACCTATTGTTGAGGTTTATCCAGGTCTTATGGAGTATGAATTAAGTAACATTAGTGATTTATATGTCATTGAAGGCGAAATTATAAATAAAAATGAAGACGGAACATATGGGTTTGGTGTTTTTTCCGTAAAAGATAAGGTGACTGGGGATATTTATTGGAATCATGATGGTGGCGGTGTGGCTATATACCATGGACCTTTCGGTGAGCGGATTGAAGTGACGTTGCATACGTAAAGCCATTTCAATCCCACCTAGCGAAGGCGCCCTGCACGTATTATTAAATAAGCGCCGTATCAGTGACGACGAAGTCGCTGAGGGTAAGGGTGCGGATGGCTTCGAGTGGAAGCGATGCGATCTTCCGTCGTACAAAAAAGGCCCGCCTTCCGGCGGGCCTTTTGTCTTTGGGGCGGGCGAGACAGCCGGGCATGGCCCGGCCGTTCCGGATCACCACGTATACTTCAGGTCCAGCGAGAACAGCTGGGCGGCGACATTGTCCGAGAGCTGGAGCTCGTAGCGGGTGCCGACCTTCAGGTTGGCGTCCTGCTGGGCCGAGAGGCCCGCCGACAGCACGCCGATGTTGCGGCCGAAGCCCGTGCTCTCCACCGTGAAGGGCGCCGCCGGGGCGCCGATCAGGCCGGCGGTGGTCGAAACGCTGGTGTCGCCGAAGTTGTAATAATAGCGGGCGCTGAATTCCGGCGTCAGGCTGAAGGTGCCGGCATCGAGCACGCTGGCGAGGCGCAGGCCGATGGACGGCATCATCAGATCCATGGTCTGCGACCCCACCACGAGGCCGGCGGAACCGGCGCCGCTTTCGGTGAAGCCGCTGTGGGTCAGGTGGTACCAGTCGAAGCCGACGCTGGGCTCGAACGAGACCTTGCCCATGTCATAGACGCCGCCGGCCTTCAGCGAGGCGGTCACGTCATTGCCGTCCGGCGAGGCGGTGGCGGTGCGGCTGAGGGCGCCGAAGGCGAGCGTGCGGCTGCTGGAATAGTCCGTGTAGGCATAGGCCAGCGTGCCATCGAGGAACAGGTTGCCGTGCTGGAGCGAGCCGTAGAGCGAAGCCTGGTAGCTGTCCGCGCTGCTGCGGCCGCCGAGGCCCGGATCGGTCTCGAACATGCCATAGCCGAAGCTGAAGCCGGCCAGACCGTTGCCGAAGCTCTTGTCCATGCCGAGCAGCACGCCGAGGCCCTGCATGTCGGTGGCGCCCTGGCCGCCGATATTGGCCGGGCCGCCCATGACGCGAGTCCAGGCCGAGACGCCGGTCTCACCCGTCGTGCCGGCCGGAGCCGGCTGCATGCGGGCGAGCGCCGAGGAGGCATCCTGGAACAGGCCGCCGATGCCGGAATTGTCCGGGCCGAAGGACAGCGGCGTGGCATCGCCACCGGCACCGGTGCGGCCGGAGCGGCGGGCCGACATGCGGTCCTCCAGCGCGCGGGTGAACTGGCCGCGCTGGATGGCGTCCGCCGTGGTCAGGCTGCCGAGCGCGGCGCCGGAAAGCTGGTCGAGCGCATTGGCGCCGGCCGCATCCGTCACCGTGGTGTCGAGGCCATAGAACACGTTGTCGAGGTCGCCCTGCGCGGTGGTGCGATAGGCGGCGTTCAGGTGCTGGGCGACGGCCAGCTGGTTGGCGGTGCGCGCAGGCGCCGCGAAGTTGCGGGCGAAGTGCACGGTGGCGGTGTTGCCGCTGTAGGTCAGCCACTCCGCGAGGAAGGGGCTGGCGTCCACCACGCCGTCATAGGCACCGGAGAGGGCACCGTCCGAGGTGGCGAAGGTGAAGCTCTGGTTGGTGATCTTGTCGGTGGGATCGGTGACGATCTGCACGTGACCGTCGAGATTCATGGTGCCGGTGACGACGAGGTGGTCGGCCTTGTCGTTGTCCACTTCCAGCTGATAGACGCCCGCGTCCGTGAAAGTGACGTTGCCGTCGATGGTCAGCGTGCCGATGGAGTTGCCGGGGGCCAGCGTGCCGGCGATGAAGATGCCGCCCGCGCGCCCGTCCGTGCTCACCGCGCCGGGGGCGGAGGTGAGGATGGTGCCGGAGCCGCCGAGGATGGCGCCTGCGGCCACGTCCATGCGGTAGGTGATGTAGGCGTTGGTGGTGTTGATCTTCAGCGTGCCGGCGCTGACCGTGGTGAGCTGGCGGCCAGTCGTGGAGATGGCCTCCGTCAGGCCGAGCGTGTTGGCGGTGGTGTCCATGGTGGAGCGGAAGTCCACCGTGCCGGTGCCGGTCTTGGTGATGTTGCCGTCGCCGCTGATGGTGTTGCCGGTGAGCGTGAACACGGCGCCCTGCTGGGCATCGAACGTGCCGCCGGTGGCGTTCACCTGCACGTTGCGCTGCATGGCGAAGCTGCTGCTGGCGGAGATGGCGCCGCCGTTCAGCGTCAGCAGGCCCGACACCGCGCCGAGATTGGCGTCGGAGGAGATGCGCACGGTGCCGGCGTCGATGCGGGTGCCGCCGGTATAGGTGTTCTGCCCGCTGATGGTGAGCACGCGCTCACCCTGCTTGATCATGGATCCCGAGCCGCCGATGGTGCCGGCGAAGGTGCGGTCGCGGATCTCGATGTTCGCCACATAGGGATTGGTCAGCGAGACCGCCGCGCCCAGCTCCAGCCAGTCGGTGTTGGTCGCGTATTGCGCGATCATCTCGTGGGCTTTGGTGGTGGGGTGGAATTCGTCCCAGAACAGGAAGTTGCCCACGGTCGCCGCCGAGCAGCCGTTGGTGTACTCGCCGCTTTCCCCGTCCACGCAGTTATGGACCGCATCGGTGAAGCCATAGGCGGTGGGGTTGGCCTGAACCTCGGCCAGCAGCGCGGCGGCGTCGATGACGACGATGCGGGTGTTGGGATTGGCCGCCGAGAATTCGTCCTGAAGATTGTAGAGGGCGACCTTCAGGTCGCGGTTGGTCTGCTTCACATTGGTGCTGAGCACCGCCCGCTGGTCGCTGGGCAGGGTGGAGAATTTCGGCGTGGTGCTCACGTCGGCGACGGTTGGCACATAATAGGTCGCGCCGTTCTGCGCGATGTCGGAGCGGCCGTTGATGGCGCTGTTGATCTTGCGCAGGTCCGCCGGGACGTTGGTGATGATGGTGTCGTGGGCGGGGAACAGGGCAGCGAGCTTGGTCGCGTTGTTGAACAGGGTGGACCAGCCGCTGGTGTCCTCGACCGACTGCCGGAAATTGTTGCCGCCGATCCAGAAGGTGATGAGAGGCTTGTTGCCGTAGTTGGAGGCGGAGAGCTGGGCGGTGCCGCCGATGCCGAGGAAGCCGGAGGTGCCCGTCACCTTGTCGGTGAACTGCCCGACCTGCTGCTCAAGGTGCTGGATCAGCAGGCTGACGGTGGTGGCATAGGCGGGGCCAGTGACCGCGCCGCCCCAGGCCAGGTTGCGGTCGGCATTGTAGGGCAGGTTGTTGATCGCCGAGAGATACTCGACCCAGACCTGTCCGTTCGAGAAGTGGCCGTTGTAATACAGCGGGCCCTTGGGGAATGTCGGCAGGTACCAGACATTGGTGCGGGCATAGGTGCGCCCCACGTCGGACAGGCTGTCGCCCAGGCTCCACAGCGAGGTGTAGGTCGGCGCGGCCGTCTGTGCGAAGGCGGTCGAGGACAGGAGCGCCAGGGACAGCGCTGCGAACACGGAACGCATGACAATACTCCAAAGCACAAGGGTTCGCGCTCCCGCCGAAAAGCCAGAAGCGCGCCCAAAATCAAGGTTTGGAGGGTCGAATAAGGCTGTGTCTAAGCCTGAGATGTTCTGCGCACAGGCAGAACGGTTCTCACGCTATACGTATGCAGCCAAGCCCCCACCACGAAGCATTTTACGCAATGGAGTTATATGAGTACCGTTCCAGAGTGCAAAGATGGCGGCGTGAGGGAAGGACAGCTTCGCGACAGCCAGACGGTAATGCGGTGTCAGGTCGCACATGACCCGAAGATGCAACAGGTGTTGCGGGTGCTGGATTTTGGCTTTTCTGCAACACCCGCGCCTGTTTGCGCGAGGCAGAAATAAAGACGGCCCGGAGCGTATAGGCTCCGGGCCGTCTTACTAACATTTGTTATGCGAGGAAGCGTCAGTGCGACTGCGCCTCGCTGTCGATCCGCGAGGTCTTCTTCGTATCCGGCATGAACAGATAGACCAGCAGCGAGCAGCCGATCACGCAGGTGGCGTACCAGTAGAACCAGCTCTCGTGGCCGATGTTCTTGAACCACAGCGCGATATATTCCGCCGTGCCGCCGAACAGCGACACCGCCACCGCATAGGGCAGGCCGACGCCGGAGGCGCGGATGGCCGCCGGGAACAGCTCGGCCTTCACCACCGCATTGATGGAGGTGTAGCCGGACACGATGAGCCACGCCCCCGCGATCAGCAGGAAGGCGGTCCACGGGCCGCTGGCATGCTGGATGGCGGTGAGCAGCGGCACGGTCAGCAGCGTGCCGAGGACACCGAAGCTGATCAGCAGCGGCCGGCGGCCGATGCGGTCCGACAGCGCGCCATAGATGGGCTGCAGGCACATGGCGAAGATGAGCGAGCCGGCGCTGACCCAGGTGGTCTGGGCGTCGGTGAGGCCCGCCGACAGCTTCAGGAACTTCTGCATGTAGGTGGTGTAGACATAGAAGGCGAGCGTGCCGCCGGCGGTGAGGCCGAACACGAGGGCAACCTCGCGCGGATGCTCCATCAGGCCGCGCAGCGTGCCGCGCTTGGCCTTGGCCTTCTTCTGCTCCTTCTGGAACGCGTCCGTCTCCTGCAGGTCGCGCCGCATGACCAGCGTGAACAGGGCAAGGCCCGCGCCGATGAAGAAGGGAATGCGCCAGCCCCACGCCCGCAGTTCGTCCGCGGTGAGCAGGATGTTTTGCAGCACCAGCAGCACCACGAGGGCGGTCAGCTGGCCGCCGATGAGGGTGACATACTGGAAGGAGGAGTAGAAGCCGCGCTCCTTGGAGGTGGCCATCTCGGAGAGATAGGTGGCGCTGGAGCCATATTCGCCGCCGAGGCTGAGCCCCTGCAGCAGGCGGGCCACCAGAAGAAGGATGGGGGCGAACACGCCGATGGTGGCGTAGGTGGGCGTCATCGCGATGATGAGCGAGCCGAAGCACATCAGGAGGACGGAGAGCATCAGCGCGCGGCGGCGGCCGAAATTGTCACCGATATGCCCGAACAGCCAGCCGCCGATGGGGCGCATGAAGAAGCCGAGGGCGAAAATGCCTGCGGTGGAGAGAAGCTCCGCAACCGGGTCTTGATTGGGGAAGAATGCCTTCGAAAAATAGAGAGCAAAGGCCGAGTATGCGTAGAAGTCGTACCATTCAACCAGGTTTCCGGCCGATCCGATCAAAATCGCTTTAATGCGATGGATGCGGTCGAGCGGGACATTGTTTTTATTTGGCGTAATTTTGGATTTGTCGTCCACTTGGCACTCCGATCCTGTTTTCAGAATCCCATGATGGGGTGCTCCGAATTTTACAGACGAGTGATCGCGTAAAAGCCTGAAGCCAGCTCCGTGCGTGAGCTGCCTGCGTCTTATACGCTCGTAGTGAACCTGAAAACACGGCTAAAGGCGCATAGCCTTACGTCCGCCACATTCTCTCACGTCATGACCTTGCGTAAGGTTCCGCTGACCTAGAGTAAGACTTTGCGAGTGCGACAACTCAGGACAGGCGGCACTTTGCCGCTTTGCGCGCAGCATCAGCCGTTCCAGCGCTTGGGCCGGTAGAAGGTATGGACGCCGATGCGATCCAGCTTGCGCATTTCCCGCACCCAGGAGGGGTGGACCCAGTAGGCGTGGTAATGGGTCGCGCGTCCGACGCTGTCGAGCCACAGCTTTCCGTCCAGCATGTCGGCGGAAATCTGCTTGGCCTGCACCCACATGTCGGGCTCGCGCACCACGTCCTTCACGTCATCGCAGGCGAAGGTGAACTGGCAGGCCAGATGCCGGTGGGCGTTCTGGTAGACGGTCTTGCACACGTCATTGGGATAATAGCCGGAGAACACGCGGTTCATGACCACCTGCGCCACGGCGATCTGGCCGCGCTTGGCTTCGCCCCGGCTCTCGAAGTAGATCGCTTCCGCCAGGCACTTCTCCGCCCGTGCGCGGGCCGGGCCTTCGAGGCCGAGGCGCTCGGCGAAGGTGGGGCCGGCAAGGCCGCCGGCCAGTTCGCCCTTGCCGCCCAGCAGCGGATTGTCGCCCGCGCGGCTTGCGGGCGCCGAGACCGGCAGCGGCACGAGGCTGCCCGGAATGCTCAAGGTGGCGTGTTCGAACGGCTGGGCGGGGAAGATGTCGGGATCGGCGCCGAACACCACGGTGGGATCGCGATAGATCGGCCCGTCCGTGCCGCTCGCCGGCGCGTCCGCGCCGAGGTCGGCCCAGCCCTGGTCGTCGGGCTGGACGGGAAACAGGGCATCGCTGCCGATGCCGCCCGCATCCGCCATGCGGTTGGGCGGGGCGGGCTCGGGGATGTCTGCGCCGGTGATGTCGGGGCCGAACTGGGTGCCGATGTCCTCGTCCGCCACCACCTCGTCATCGATGTTCGGCAGCGACAGCAGGCTGTCGAGGGCGAGTTCCAGATAGACGTTGCGCGCCGCCTCCGGCCTGGGGCCGAAGATGGCGGGCGTGTCCGCCTCGACCTCAATCTGCGCCTTCTCGGCGGCATCGCTCTCGGGGGGCGTGGCGGCGGCGGTCTGCGTGGGCGCGCCCAGCACGAGCGGCGGGGGATAGGCGTAGCTGTCCTCGCCCGGCGGCGGCACCACGGGGGCGACGGGCAGCACGGAGGTCTCGGGCAGGGTGAAGCCGAGCCCGTTGCCGAGGGCTGGCGGCAGATCGAGGGTGGCCACCTTCAGCGCCTTCAGCGGCGCGCTCAGGAAATCGGACCCGCGCTCCGCGAAGGTGCGCGTCAGCATGGCGTCGGAGGGCAGGGATTGCGCGGCGAGCGGCGCCGGCATCAGGCCGGAGAGGCAGGCGGCGAAGCTGAGCGTCGCGCCGAGACTGCCGATACCGGCAGCCCGCAGGCGTGCGCTTTGCCGCAGCCCGTGCCGCCCGGTCTCGCTCCGCCGTTCCGCCATTTGTCCGCCCCGCCAAAAAACGTCTGGTGTCGGGGACGGATTCACGGATCAGATTGATGCAATCTGATCCGATCCGGCCCCGGTAACGCGGGGCCTCGGCCGCTCCGGTCAGGCCGGAGGGCGGGAGATACGCACCCGCGTGGCCGGCACGGCGCCAGCCACGGGGGAAGCATGTTTTATCAACCTTACCCCCCGGTTAAGCATGATGCGATAAATGCTTCCCGGCTGAACGGGCCGCCCTCCGGCGGGGCGAGAAGCCGGGCGCGCTTCAGCCCCTCGGTGCCGAAGCGCACCTTGATCGCTTCTTCCACCCAGCGGCGCTCCTGCGCCGCGCGGCGGCCGGCGCGGCGGTCCTGCCCCGCCAGATAGGCGGCATGGTTCGCCACCGCTGCGGCAAAATCCTCCAGCCCCTCGCCGGTGGTGGCGGAGAGGCGGACCACCGGCACGCGCCACTCCGACGCTCCCCCCGCCAGCGCCAATGCGCCGCTGACGTCGGCGGCGGCGCGGCGGGAGCTTTCGGTCATGTCGGCCTTGGTGACGGCGATCACGTCCGGCAGTTCCATGACGCCGGCCTTCATGAACTGCAGGCTGTCGCCCGAGGCGGGCTGGATGCATAGCACCACGGTGTCGGCGATGAGGTCGATGTCGGCCTCCGACTGGCCCACCCCCACGGTCTCCACGATGACCAGATCGAACACCGCGCGCAGCAGCACGGCTGCGCCCACCGCATGGTCGGAGAGGCCGCCGAGCCGGTCGCGGGCGGCCATGGAGCGGATGAAGATGCCGCGATCCTCCGGATCGGTCTTCAGCCGCGCGCGATCGCCCAGCAGGGCCCCGCCGGTGCGGCGGGAGGAGGGGTCCACTGCCAGCACCGCCACCGTGCGGCCGGCGGCGCGGGCCTGGCGCACCAGCACGTTGGTGAGGGTGGATTTGCCCACCCCCGGCGGTCCGGTGAGGCCGAGCACCTGCGCGCGGGCGGCGGCGGCGGCCTCGTCCAGCAAGGCGGCGAGGGCGGGGGTGCCGCGGGCGGTCTCGACCGCAGCCAGAGCGGCGGCCACGGCGCGCTTGCCGCCGGTGTGAAGGTCCGCGAGGGAGGGGAGAGGCGGGGGCATGGTGGCGCGCAGTCTAGAGAGGGATCTGACCGGAGGGAATCGGCTGATCCGCCAATCCGCCTCTGACGCATGATGAGAGCATGCGCCGATCCGATTGCATCGCAATTCGGGTGGGCCGGGAGCCTATGCGCCCAATAAAAAAGGCGTCGGCTTGCGCCGACGCCTTTTCCACTGACCGGAACCGTGCGGGGGAACGAAACCGATCAATAGCTCACTTCAAAAGATCACTGGCAGTAGGAGCGGGACACCCGCACCACCTGCCCGTTGGGATAACGGTAGTGACACCGTCCCCCACTCCAAAAATAATAGGCAGGAGGACGTTGTCCGGTCTGCGATCCGATGACCGCGCCGGTCGCGCCACCGATCACCGCACCGGCCGCTGCGCCACCGGCCCTGCCAGTTACCGCGCCGCCGATCACTGCACCGGTGATGCCGCCGAGAACCGCGCCGGGCACCGCATTGTTCTGCGCCTGTGCGGCACTGGCCGCAATCATGGTGCACAACGCCGCCGCAACAGCCCGCACAGCGATCTTCCGCGTGCGCATCAACCCCTCCACATGCCGCCTGACGACGGCATTTGTTCCGTTCCAAACTCCTAGCAAGGCCAACATGAACGGCAGATGAGCGTAGCCATGTTTCTACAGCATGGATGGTAGTATTTACACGCCGCGAAGGCATATATTCCGTTTGAGTGCAAACCATCTTGTTCGCCCGCGTGTACCGCTTTTCTTTTGCACGCAACGGATGTTGCCGTCTGGCCGATGGGCGTATGGTCGCCGCTTGCATGGAGGCGGGCGGCTGGGGCAGGGTGCGGCGGAATGGAGATGTACCCATGAGTGAGATCAATCCCTTCGGCGGCCGCGTGGTGCATGTGACCCCCGCCGAGGTGAAGGCAGGCCTGGAGGATGGCAGCATCCTGCTGGTGGACGTGCGCGAACCCAACGAGACCGCCGCCGAACGCATTCCGGGCGCCGTGGATGCGCCGTTGCAGAGCTTCGATCCGGCTTCCCTGCCCGATCCGGCCGGCAAGCGCCTGATCTTCTCCTGCCGCTCGGGCCAGCGCTCGCAGAAGGCGCTCGCGCTCGCGCAGGCGTCCGGGCTCGATTACGAGGAGCACATGCAGGGCGGCATCCTGGCGTGGAAGGACGCCGGCTACCCGACCGAGCAGGGCTGAGCCATCGGCTCAGCCTCCGGTCAGCCGTTCAGGGTGGGCCGCAGCGGGAAGGTG
The DNA here is from genome assembly GCF_014635325.1 of Azorhizobium oxalatiphilum. Lineage (GTDB taxonomy): Bacteria > Pseudomonadota > Alphaproteobacteria > Rhizobiales > Xanthobacteraceae > Azorhizobium > Azorhizobium oxalatiphilum. The sequence goes on from NZ_BMCT01000003.1 coordinate 230,011, forward strand.
AGGCGCACGGCCGCACCCTTGCTGCGGGCCGGAAATTCCATGACGGCGCCGAGCTTGGACGCCATGGCGCGCACGATGCGGTCGCCGAGGCCGGTGGAGCTGACGGGCGTTCCGCTGTCGGGTATGCCGACGCCCTCGTCCTCCACCGTCAGCTCGATATTGCCTTCGAGCGAGAACAGGTGCACGCGCACCGGCCCCTTGCCGCCGGGATAGGCGTATTTCGAGGCATTGATGACCAGCTCGGTCACGATGACGCCGAGCGCGACGGCGCGATCCGGGTCGATCTCGATGGGGTCGATGTCGGTGGCGAGGCTGATGCCTACCTCGCCGTGCTGGGCGGACATCTCAAGGTCCGCCAGCAGCGGCCCGAGATACTGGTCCACGGCCACCGTCGTCACCTGATCCGAGGTGTAGAGCCGCCGGTGCACCTGCGCCACCGCCGCCACGCGGCCGCGCGCGTTGCTGAGCGCGGTCTGCACTTCCGCATTGTCGGTGGCCCCCGCCTGCAGATGCAGCAGCGACATGATGATCTGGAGCGAGTTGCCCACCCGGTGGTTCATCTCCCGCAGCAGCAGGGCGCGCTCGGCGGCCAGCGCCTCGAAACGGTCGCGGGCGGCGCGGATCTCGGCTTCGGCGGCCTCGTGGGCGCGGTGCATCTTCACCTGCTGGAGCGCGGCGGCCATGGCCGAATCGAGCAGCTCGATGAAATCGCCCTGAACGTCCTTTACCACGTAATCGGCGGCGCCGGCCTTGAGCGCCGCGACAGCGACACGGCTCTCCTGCGTGCCGGTGACGTAGACCACCGGCGGCGGGCTGGCGAGCAGGCGGATGGCGGCCAGCGTCTCGAGGCCATCCTGGCCGGGCATGTAATGATCGAGCGCCACCACGTCGATGCCACCGGCAGCGATGCGGGCGAGGCCGTCCTCGCCGCAGGTGGCCAGTTCGACCAGATAGCCACGGCGGCCGAGCTGGCGCTGCACCAGCCGCCCCAACCCCGGATCGTCGTCGATATAGAGCAGCCGCACGCCCGCGCTCGCCGTGGTTGCCACGGCGCTGCCCTGGGCCTCCATGCGCGCGGCCTCGCCCATCAGCTCGCCTCTGGCACCTGGATCACGGAGAAGAACAGGCCGAGCTGTCGCACGGCGTTCGAGAAGTTCTCATAATTGACCGGCTTGGTCACATAGACATTGGCGCCGAGATCATAGCAGCGCTGGATCTCCACCTTGTCGTCGGTGGTCGTCAGCACCACCACGGGCGAGCGCTTGAGATGCTCGTTCTCCTTGATGCGCCTGAGGATGTTGACCCCGCTCGTATCGGGCAGGTTGAGATCGAGCAGCACCAGCAGCGCCTTGCCGGCATTGATCGCGCCGGTGCCGTCCGGACCGAACAGGTAGGCCAGCGCGCTGTTGCCGTCGCCGAAGGGCACGATCTCGTTGAGCACGCCGGCCCGGCGGATGTTCTTCTCGATCAGGCGCGCGTGGCCCGGATCGTCCTCGATCATGATGATGGTGACGTGCTCAGGCATGTTTTCCCCCATTGCCTTCGACAACAAGTCTGCGGGGCAGCGTGACCTTGAACACGGTGCCCAGCCCCAGTTCCGATTCCAGCGTGATGCCCCCGCCAAGGCGCCGGACCAGCGCGCGCACATGCGCGAGGCCGATGCCCTCGCCGGGCCGGTCCTGCGGCCCGGATCGGCGGAACAGCTCGAACACGCGGACCCGGTCGTTCGGGTCGATGCCGCGTCCGTTGTCCCGCACCAGATAGGTGACGTAGCCCGGCGTCTCCCGGGCGGAAACCTCGATCAGCCCCTGTACGTCGGGGCGCAGGTATTTGACAGCGTTGTCGATCAGGTTGGTGAAGATCTGCTCCAGTGCCATCCGGTCGCTGACGATGGCGGGGATGGGGTGCACCGTGAGCCTGGCGTTCCGCTCCATAAGCTGATGCGCCATGGTGGCCGCGATGGTCTCGACCATCTCGGTCATGCTGACGGAGGTCGGCGCGAACTCCTTACGGCCCTGCCGCGACAGGTCGAGGATGGCGTTGATCAGCCGGTCCATCTTGGTGATGGACTTCTTGATGAAGCCGAACGCCTCCTCGAAATCCTTGTCGAGCGCGATATCCGCCGCGCCATTGGTGTCGCCGGCCTGCGCGCGCAGGGTGGCGATGCGGTCGAACAGATCGGTGCGCAGGGCTTCCAGCTCGCTGGTGAAGCCCATGATGTTGACCAGCGGCGAGCGCAGATCGTGGCTGACGATATAAGCGAAGCTCTGGATCTCGTTATTGGCTTCCTGCAGGTCCGCCGTGCGTTCGGCGACCCGCTGCTCAAGAACCAGATTGGCTTCCTCCACATTGTGATGGGCGGTGCGCAGGTCTTCGGTGTTGCGGCGGGTGATGCGCAACGCCAGGGCGGCAATGCCGACGATGGCCACCGCGCCGGCCAGATTGACCAGCATCAGCCAGAGGTTGGAACTGCGCGATGCGGAGATGCGCTCGCCCAACTGGTTCTGCTCGCCCACATGCATCTGGTTGATGATGCTGCCGATCTCGCGGGAGAGCTCCTCGCCGCGGTCGGTGCGCACCACCGCCAGCGCGCCCATGGTGTCGCCGCTGCGGCGGAGCGAAATGGTGTGGCGCAGTTCGTCCTGCTTGGTCTGGAGCAGCACGGCCAGCCGGTCCGCCAGTGCCCGGCGCCGCTCGCTGGCGCCCACCGTGCTCGACTGCACCTGCTGTATGGTCCGGTCGAGATCGGCCATGGTGGTGTCGAAATCGGCCAGATAGCGGCTGTCGCCGGTCAGCAGGAAGCCGCGCTGGGAGGTTTCGCCGCGCAGCAGGAAGGCCTGCAGGTTGGAGATGGTGTTTTCCAGCAGCAGCGTCTGGGCCACCTGCGCCGCATCTTCGCGCGCGCGGTTCACCAGAAACACCGAGATCACGCTGATCAGGATCAGGATGCCGAAGCCGGCTCCCAGCACTACGGCCTGATTGAGGGGGCGGCGCGGACGGGACGGGGTCGGTGCCACGGCATCTTCGGTGGAGACGGTCACGGCGACGGCGCCCGGTACGCGGGGAGGATGTGGCCAGCCGACAGCCCGGCCGCGCAAGCGACGCCATGCCGCGGGTGCCGCTCGGACCTTACGCCTGAAAACACTGAACCCCGGCCCCTCACCCTACCCAAGACGCTCGCCCCCAGATTGCGGCCATGGGACCGTGCGCACGGCATCCCTGGCGTTTTGCCCGGCCACGGTGGGACAAGCTCCGCTGAAGCTTGTAGGTTCCCTTCCGAAGCGCTTGGATGTGCAGGAAAGCACAGATTTTTCCCCGGAGCACCATGCAAGGCCCTGCACAGGACGGATCGGGCGCCCCGGAGCGGGCCGCCGGCGAGGAAGCAGCCAGCTATATCGGCCGCCACGGCGTGCCCGATGTGGTGGAGGTGCTGCTGCCCGACACATCGGGCGTGCTGCGCGGCAAATGGGTGCCGGGCACCGGCATGGCCAAGATCTGGCGCGACGGCGTGCCCATGCCGCGCTCGCTGTTCGGCCTCGACATCTGGGGCCGCGAGGTGAACGCCACCGGCATCCATATCGAGACCGGCGACAAGGACGGCCTCTGTCGCCCCATTCCCGGCACGCTGAGGCCGGTGCCATGGTCGCCGCGCCCGGCCGCGCAGGTGCTGCTGACCATGCATCAGGACGACGGCAGCCCCTGGATGCTGGATCCGCGTCATCAGCTCAAGCGGCAGGTCGCGCGTGCCGCCGCGCTCGGCTTCGTGCCCACGGTGGCTTTCGAACTCGAATTCTATCTGCTGAAGCCGTGGGCGCCGGGCGAAGTGCCGGTGCCGATCTTCCCGCACACGGGGGAGGCGCGGCAGAACATGTATTCCATGTCCGACCTCGATGCCTGCGCACCCGTGCTGCACGAGATGCGGGCGGCGGCGGAAGCGCAGGGCCTGCCCGCCGACACGGTGATCTCGGAAGCCGCTCCCGGCCAGTTCGAGATCAACCTCTACCATCGCCCCGATGCACTGGCGGCGGCCGACGAGGCCATCCTGCTGCGCCGCCTGATCGACGGCGTGGCCCGCAAGCACGGCATGCGCGCCACCTTCATGGCGAAACCCTTCACCGAGTTCGCCGGCAACGGCATGCATGTGCACATCAGCCTCGGCGATGGAGCCGGTGGCAACGCCTTCGCGCGGCCGGAGGGGGAGGGCGAGCGCCTGCTGCGCCATGCGGCCGGCGGGCTGCTGGCCACGATGAAGGACACGCTGCTCTTCTATGTGCCGAGCTATAACGGCTACCGCCGCCTCGTGCCGGCGAGCTACGCGCCCACCGGCATCTCATGGGGCTTCGACAACCGCTCGGTGGCGGTGCGCGTGCCCAACGGCCCGCCCGCCGCGCGACGGCTGGAGCATCGCATCGCCGGAGCGGAGGCGCATCCGCATCTGGTAATGGCCGGCATCCTTGCCGGCATGCTGGAGGGCATCGAGCGCGCGATCGAGCCGCCGCCGCCGCTCACGGGGGATGCCTTCCAGGTGGAGACCGAGCGCCTGTCGCCCTTCATGGGGGAAGCGGTGGCGGGCTTCCTCGGCTCCGATTTCATCGTCCGTACCTTCGGGGAAGAATACCAGCGCATCTATGGGGTGATGAAGCGCGAGGAACTGGCCGCCTTCGAACGCGCCATCCTTCCTCTGGAATACGACACCTATCTCTGAATAGGCCGATGGCCCCGCCGATCAAGGTCAAGAAGATCCGGCCGGCACCGGCCCGTCGCCATGGATAAGCTTGGCCGCAACATCATGACGTGATTGCCCGGCCCGATCCCGTCATCTGTCGTTTTCATGGCCGGAGAGGCGCGAGCCAAACAGAGAGCGGCACTTCCGGATCCAGGTCGCCGGATAACATTTGTTAGGTTTAAGAATAGTCAGCCCTGCGCAGGCTTCCTCTGTTGATCTCCCGCATCCGTACCTCCGTAGGGTGAGGTGCGTTGTGACATGATGCGGTGGGGCACATGGGTAAGAGCGTATGGGCTGCTGGCCAACGGCCGGCATGGATGATGGCGACGCGGCGGCGTGTTTTTGGGGTGCTGGCGGCAGGTGCCCTGCTGCATGCAGGGGTGGCGCAGGCCGAGCCGGTGACGTCCAAGAGCTGGAGCATGTATGACAGCTATACGCAGTCCTATTTTCTCGGCTTCAGCAGCGGAAATGCCCTCAGCGATGTGCTTCAGGGGAGCAGCCGGGCGCTGAACCTCGGCGTGAACCTGCGCGGCCATGCGCTCAACCCGACGGTGGACACCGGCTCCACCGGCATGGCCATCTCCGCCCATTATCTCGGCCTTGACCCGAACACCTTTACCACAGACTCGCCGGGCTGGGTCTTCTACGACAGCTCCGGCCTGCTGCTGACGGGCTATTTCATCAACGATACCATCACCTTCACCCTGGCGACCGATGCCCATGGCAATCCGGTGACGGTGACGTCCCAGGTGCCGGTACTGGTGGTGACAAAGGCCCAGTGTCTCGGCGGCGGCGGCAACAGCGGCAGCTGCCATCTGTCCGAGGCCACCACCACGCAGATGATCGGCATCGGCTTCGGCCGCAACACCATGGGCTCCGGCGCGGTGGACGTGGATACGTCCAATACGGCGAACACGGCGGCCCTTCTGAAGGCCATGGCCGACACGCCGCAGTCCTACAATCCGCTGCTCAACATCGACGGCACCAGTTCATCCACCTATCGCAACGGCTATATCGTCACCCCCACGGGCATCCATCTGGGACTGACGGCAGCCAACACCTCCGCTGCCTACAGCTATGGGCAGCTGGTGCTCGGCCCGTCCCAGACCGGCACCACCTGGCAGATGGCGCAGGCGACCGTGACCGTGGGCAAGACCTCGGGCACCGGCGCGCTGCTGATGGATACGGGCGTCTCGGACGGGTTCATCGGACTGCCCAAGGGCAGCACCATCGTCTCCAGCGACGGCACGGTGGTGACGCTGAGCATTGAGGGCGGCATCGCCACCTACAGCTTCACGCTCGGTGACACGTCCAATCCCCAGGCTCCGACCAAGGTGGACATCTATCACCAGCCGGACAGCAGCTCGTTCGTGAATTCGAGCGTGCACACCTATGCCGGATACAACGTGCTCTATGATGCGGACGGGGGCTTTGTCGGCCTTTCGCTCAATAGCTATGCTGGCGCTTCCACGCAGATCACGCCGATGATCGCGGCGCGCGGAACGCTGGCGCTGACGGCCGATTTCTCCACCGACCTGCCGGTTCTGCTGATGGCGGACAGCACCATCTCCACCAGCTCCAATGCGGTGTTCAATGGTGATTTCACCGGCTCGGGCAGCCTCACGCTGCAGGGCGGGACCATCTACCTCGCCGGCACGCTGAGCCATTCCGGCGGCACGGTGGCGGCACAGGGCATCACCGTGCTCACGGGCACGCTGATCGGCTCGCTGAGCGTCTCGCAGGGCGCTACCTTCGTCGACGCCAATGGCGGCTACAACGTCGCCGCTGGCCAGACGCTCAGCAATGCCGGCACCTTCGCCGCGCCCTCCGGCGTGACGCTGACCAATGCCGGCATCACTGTGAACACCGGCACCGTGGCCGCTGACTTCCTGAACACCGGCGTCACGCTGAATAGCGGCACGTTCTCTGCCAACGTCACCAACAGCGGCACCTTCACCAATAACGGCACCATTTCCGGCACGTTCGAGAACACCGGCACGCTGAACGGCAACGGCACTTTCGGCTCCATGCTGGTGCGCTCCGGCGCGGTGGTGGCGCCGGGCAATTCCATCGGTGTGCACACGCTCACCGGCAACGCCACCTTCGAGCCGGGCTCCGTGCTTCTCGCCGAGCTGGGCGCGCCGGGCACTTCGGACCAGCTCATCGTGGGCGGCACGCTCACCGCCGCCGGCGCCACGCTGATACCTGTGCCCTACACCGGCTTCGTGCCGCTGCTGGGCGCCACCTATCAGGTGATCACTGCCGGCAGCATCGCCTCCAACTTCACCGTCTCCAGCCCCTATTTCGGCGCGCTGGGCACGCTCTATCCCTATCTGGCGCCGACGCTGGACAATACCGGCCTGCTGACGCTCTCGCGCAGCGGCGTGTCCTATGCGGCGCTGGCACCCGCTCCCAATGCCGTGGCGGTCGGCCGCGGCGCGGACAGCCTGCCGCTGACCTCGCCGCTCGCTCGCAGCATGGCGGTTATGAATGCCTATGAGGCGCCCGCCGCGCTCATGAGCCTGTCCGGCGAGATCCACGCCACCGCCCAGAGCACGCTGCAGGTGCAGTCGGCCTATGTGCGCGGCGCGGTGATCGGCCGGCTTGATCAGGCGCTCAGCGGTGCGCCGGGCACGGCGGAAACGCACGTTCTGGACGCGAAGGGCACCACTTTGTGGGCGCAGGCCTATGGCGGCTGGGGCGAGACCCGCGGCACCTTCAATGCCGAGACGTCGCCGCGTTCCATCGGCGGCTTCCTCATCGGCCTCGATGGCGATGTGTCCGGCTGGCGGGTGGGTCTGGCCGGTGGCTTCGGCCAATCGGACTTCTCGGTCGATGGCGTGCCGGGTTCGGGCGGCAGCGACAATTACGATGTGGCGCTCTATGCCGCCCGCCGCTTCGCGGCCGACGCCAACGGCGCCTTCAACCTGCGCCTCGGCGCGGCCTATGGCTGGCATGACCTGTCCGTCTCGCGCTCGGTGACGGTGCCGGGGCAGCAGGCGCTCTACACGTCGGGCTATTCGGCCGGCACCGCGCAGGTGTTCGGCGAGCTGGGCTATGCCTTCGCGCTGGCGAATGTGGGTGTGCCGCTGACGCTGGAGCCGTTCGCGGGCCTTGCGTGGTCCTCGCTCTCCACCGACGGTTTTTCCGAGACGGCGGGCACGGCGACGCTGATCGCCCAGAGCGCGAGCTTCGATACGCTGTATTCGACGCTCGGCGTGAAGGCGCAGACGGTGATCGGGGCGGGCACGGCGCTGCCGTTCACGGTGTCCGGCACCATCGGCTGGCAGCATGCCTATGGCGACGTGACGCCGTCCACCACCTTTGCCTTCGCCGCCGGCTCGGTGCCGTTCACGGTGACGGGCGCGCCGCTCGCCACTGACGCGCTGCTGCTCGGGGCCGGGCTCGGGGCGAAGCTTTCGGATACGGTGGATGTGAGCGTTGCCTATAGCGGCCAGCTCGCCTCCGGCTTCACCGAAAGCGCGGTGAAGGGCAGCTTCAACTGGCGCTTCTGAGGGGCGGGAGAAACAGCACCGTCGCGCCTTTGCCCCCTCCCTAACCCTCCCCCGCAAGCGGGAGAGGGGACCTGTGGCGCTCGCCGCGAGCGGTCACTTCGGGAGTGAAGCGGAAAAGCCCTCTCCCGCCCGAAACCGGCAGACGCCGGTTTCGGCAACGAGATGCCGAAGTCGGAAACATCCGACTTCGGCGCGGGGGAGGGCTGGGAGGGGGCACGGCGGGCGATATCCGCCGGGCCCGCCGCTCCCGTTAGCCGCCAGTTAAGCGGCAGTTCAGCCCTTGGTGAACTGCCGGTAATCCGGCTCGCGGTGGAACCAGAATTCGTAACCATTGACCGCCTTCTGCATGGCCACGTCATGCATGGGCTGGTTCAGCGGCACGATGGGCACGTCGCTCATGCACAGAGCGATGAAGGCCTTCACCGCCTCGGCATATTCGGCCTTGTCGGTGGCGAAGCGCGCCTTGTCGATCAGCTTGTCCATCTCCGGGCTCTTGTAGGCGGAGATGTTGAAGATCGAATTGTTGCCGTGCAGGTTCCAGTAGAAATAATACTCCGGATAATCCAGCCAGCCGCTGAACCGATTGAGCGCCATGGGCAGCTCCTTCTTGTTCAGTGTGGTGCGCCAGTTGGCGCCGGGGATCTTCTCCACGCTCGCCTTGATGCCGATCTTGGCCAGATTCTCCTGAATGAGCAGCGCGGTGGGCTCGCCCACGGTGGCGGTGCCCACGTCGATGGAGAGGGTCGTCTCCAGCCCGTTCGGGAAGCCGGCCTCCGCCATCAGCGCCTTGGCCTTCTCAAGGTTGGTCGCATAGGGGAAGGGCTGCGGCCACACCGGCTCGGACGGCGTCGCGCTTGCTGCCCCATACATGGGCTTGGCGCGCCCGAAGAAGGCGTTGTCCTGAATCTGCTGGTAGGGCAGGGCGTAAGCCACGGCCTGCCGCAGCTTCACATTGTCGAACGGCGGCTTCGACGTGTTCAGCGCGATGTACCAGAGGCAGTTGGGGATCGGCACGCCGACCACCTTCACCTTGGCCTCCTTGATGAGCTGCTCGAAATCCTTGGGCGGGAAGCCGGCGGAGAGGTCGGCGTCGCCACGCTCCAGCATGGCGCGGCGGGTGCCGGCGGAAGGCACGTCGCGGATGATGATGCGGCGGATGGACGGCAGCTTGCCGTTCTTCCAGCCATCGAAGCGGGTGAGGATGGTCTCCGTGCCCGGCTTCCAGCTCTCCACCTTGTAGGCGCCGCCGCCAGCGGTGTTGGCCTTCAGCCAGGCCATTGCCCAAGGATCGTCCGCCGTGGCGTTTTTCTGGGCCAGGGTGGAGTTGATGATGAAGGGCACCACCACGGCCACGTTGAACAGCAGCAGCTTGTCCTTGCGCAGATAGTCGATGCGGAAGGTGTGGTCGTCCACGACCACGAACTGCTCCTTCTTCTCCAGCGAGCCGGCGGACATCTGGAAGGTGGGGAAGCCGCCCACGCTCACCGCGCGGTCGAAGGACCATTTCACGTCCTTGGCCGTCACCGGCGTGCCGTCGTGGAAGGTGGCGTCCTTGCGCAGATGGAAGGTGCAGGACATGCCGTCCGCCGCCTCTTCCCACTTCTCCGCCAGCTCCGGCGTCAGGGTGGCACGGTCATAGGAGAGCGTGCCGTCGGGCAGCTTCACCTCGCCATAGGAGAGCAGGCGGTCATAGGTGTTCCACGACAGGCCGTTCACGGTCTGGTTGGAGCCGACGCCATGCATGTCGAGGCTGTTCGGCCCCAGCTCCTGCACCACCAGCAGGGTTTCGTTGCGGTTCTGCGCCATTGCCTGCCCGCCGCCGAGCAGCATGGCGAGGCCGAGCGTGCCCGTGCCCTTCATCAGGGTGCGGCGGTTCATCGAAAGGCAATCCGGCTTGTCCGCCAGCGACATGGCTCTTCTCCCCACTCCGCCCATCCGCTGCGGATGGCGCGCGGGGAGCCCCAAGCAAGTCCCATGCCTTGCGGTGCGTCCCCATGGCGGGCGAGGTGCGGCGATCCTGCAGCCGGGAATTGATGCGGATCAAAGCCGGCTCACGGCATGAGCCTAGCCTCGGCCACGCCTTGCGGCAGGCGACAAGCCGGCTGGGGGCATCCCGGGGAGGGGACAGGAATGACAACAGAGGCTGCCATGTTCATCACCGCCGCTCTGGCGGTGTTCGTGTGCTTTGCTGCCGCGCTGGCCTGGGGCGACGTCCATACCCGAAAGCCGCGATGACGTTTCCATCCGGATCGCCGTCCGGTCCCCCGTGCGGGGCGGGGTCGCATGACCCCGGAGGTGGTGATCCCGAAAGCGCCGGTGGGGCCGCTTGCATGCCGGCTCCCATGCGCTGCCGCTCCATCCCGGGGCGCAGATCGCAGCCGAGGCCCGCATTTGGCTTGGGCGGGTGCGCGATCTGAACCCGCCGCTCCCGATGGTAGAGGCTGAAAAGGAAAGGCCCGGCGCTTGGCGCCGGGCCTTTCCTGTTTCTGGAGCTCTAGGTGGGGGAATTGCCGAGGTTGCAAATCATGACGCGGAGCGTGGCGAATCGCGCACACTGTTGCAGATATGCGCTGGGAAACGGCTGGAGATTGAATTCATGGCTCCCTTCAAAATGCAGGAGCGGGATGTAGATCTTTTCATTCTCGAAGAGTTGCACGCCGACAGTGGGTTTGCGGACTGGTTGGCCGCTCGGATCGGAATTGAAGGGGCGACTTTCTCCGACGCGGCTCATTCCGTGTCCGCAAAGGCAAACGCAAAGTGGGGTGAGACCGACGTTCTTGCCTATTTCGATAAGGCCGGAGCGCGGATTGCGGTGCTGATCGAAGACAAGATCAGCGCACGTTTTGCCGATGCTCAGTGTGACAGGTATCACGAGCGAGCGAATGAGCTTCTGGGTGAGGGATTGGCTGTGGAATACAAGCTTGTCCTGATCGCACCTGATACATACCTCTCAAGTGTTCCCAAGAGCGATACTTGGCATTGCCAGCTTGCGATTGATGACATTGCCTCATGGTTCGCGCAGAAAAATGGATCTCACGCCAACTGGCGTGCATCCGCTCTTCAGTCATGCTTGGAGAATGTGAGTAAAATAATGTCTGCGCCCAAGATAGAGGTTAAGAATTTCTCCGAAGAATTTTCAAACTTCCTAAGGAGTAATGCCCCTGAATTTAGTCATGATCCAACGGGAGATGCCTATGGCCTGTCTGTTAAATGGGTAAATAGGCCGACTGGCTTCTCAATATTTTGGAAGGTGAGTCAGGATCTGGTCGATCTTGAGATGATGGGAGATCATCGTAGCCGGATAGGGACCCTTAAAGACAAAGTGGGGCTGGTCGATCGTTCAAAGGCGAGCACGGGGATGCTCGGCATCCCCGTGAAAACGGCCTCGTGGGGGCAACCGCTCTCCGAGCAATTGGACGTGGTGAACGAAGTCGTTGCCGCTTGCCAACGACTTCGCTTGGTTGCCCTGGAACTTGCTGCGATGCCCTAGTTGTCGAGGAAGCTGCGCAGCTTGCGCGACCGCGAGGGGTGCTTGAGCTTGCGCAGGGCCTTGGCCTCGATCTGGCGGATACGCTCGCGGGTCACGGAGAACTGCTGGCCCACTTCCTCAAGGGTGTGGTCCGTGTTCATGCCGATGCCGAAGCGCATGCGCAGCACGCGTTCCTCGCGCGGCGTCAGCGACGCGAGAACACGCGTCGTCGTCTCGCGCAGATTGCTCTGGATCGCGGCGTCGATGGGCAGGATCGCGTTCTTGTCCTCGATGAAGTCACCGAGATGCGAATCCTCCTCGTCGCCGATGGGCGTTTCGAGGGAGATCGGCTCCTTGGCGATCTTCAGGACCTTGCGGACCTTCTCCAGCGGCATGCCCAGCTTCTCGGCCAGCTCTTCCGGGGTCGGCTCGCGGCCGATCTCGTGGAGCATCTGGCGCGAGGTGCGCACGATCTTGTTGATGGTCTCGATCATGTGGACCGGGATGCGGATGGTCCGCGCCTGGTCGGCGATCGAGCGGGTGATGGCCTGACGGATCCACCACGTGGCATAGGTCGAGAACTTGTAGCCGCGCCGGTACTCGAACTTGTCGACCGCCTTCATGAGGCCGATGTTGCCCTCCTGGATCAGATCCAGGAACTGCAGGCCGCGGTTCGTGTACTTCTTGGCGATGGAGATGACGAGGCGCAGGTTGGCCTCGACCATTTCCTTCTTCGCCTGCCGGGCTTCCTTCTCGCCCTTCTGCACCATCTGCACGATCTTGCGGAACTCGGCGATTTCCAGCGCCGTCTCCGTGGCGAGCGCGTGGATGTCGCCGCGCAGGGTGTGGATGCCGTCCTTCTCGTGGGCGACGAAGTTCTTCCAGCCGCGCGAGCCGAGCTTGGAGACGCGCAGCAGCCACTTCGGGTCCAGCTCGTAGCCCTGATACTGGCGCAGGAAGTCGTCGCGGGCGACGCCATAGCTCTCGGCCAGGCGCAGCAGGCGACCCTCAAGGCCGACGAGGCGCTTGTTGATCTCGTAGAGCTGCTCCACCAGTGCGTCGATGCGCGCCTGATTGAGCGAAAGCGACTTCACGTCGAGGACGAGGTCTTCCTTGAGCTTCTTCGCCTTGCGCTCCTGCGCGGGCGAGAGAGTCTCGTTCTTCAGCTTGGATTCGACATTCTGGTCCTGCAGGCGCCGCAGCTTCTTGTAGCTGTCGGCGATGCGGTCGAACGTCTCCACCACCTTGGGCTTGATCTCGGTCTCCATGGCGGCGAGCGACAGGGAGTTCTCCATGTCGTCTTCGTCGTCATTGGGGGAGGCGCCGTCGCCCAGGATGCCGTCTTCGCCCTGCTCGGGGGCGAGCGCGGGGTCGCCCTCGATCACCGGGGCGTTCTTGCCCTCGGGGCCGGCATAGGTGGCTTCCAGATCGATGATGTCGCGCAGCAGCACGCGGCCTTCGGTCAGCTCATCGCGCCAGATGATGATGGCCTGGAAGGTCAGCGGGCTCTCGCACAGGCCGGCGATCATCGCCTCGCGGCCGGCCTCGATGCGCTTGGCGATGGCGATTTCGCCTTCGCGGGAGAGCAGCTCCACGCTGCCCATCTCGCGCAGATACATGCGCACCGGGTCGTCGGTGCGTTCGCCGGGCTCGGACTTGGTCTCGGAGCGCACGACGGCGCGGGGCGCCTGCTCGGTGAGCTCGCCGCCCTCGACCTCTTCCGGCTCGTCCGCTGATTCGCCCTCTTCGGACGCTTCCTCGGCCTCGGCTTCCTCGGCCTCGATGACGTTGATGCCCATGTCGTTGAGCATGGCGAGGGTGTCCTCGATCTGCTCGGAGGTCACCTCCTCGGAGGGCATCACTTCATTGAGCTGCTCATAGGTCACGTAGCCGCGGCGCTTGGCAGACTTGATCATCTTCCGGACGGCCGCGTCCGAAAGGTCGAGCAACGGCCCATCAGGGGCGTCGGTCTCCTTCTCCGGAGCTTCGGTCGTCTCGGTGGCCTGCTTCGCCATGGACATCTCCTGCACATCGCCGCCCTGCGGCGAATAAGGCGGGGTGCCTGCCGGCACATCCCCCCTGTTCCCAACTCTAACGCGGGCCACCCTAGAGCGATCCCGTTAAACCAGCCTGAAGGCGGCTCCAAGCCCAAAACGGCAGCAAGGGCCGAGCCAACGCCTCAAAAAACGCAGGTCAGCCAGAACTCAGAGCCGGATCGCCCCAGATGGAAACCACCTGATGCGTGAATCCGCCTTCCGAAACCTAACGTGCAGGTCCGCGTCCCGACGAGGCACCGAACCCCTCCACCAGGGCGTCCATGCCTTCAACCGTGGAAAGGCGTTCCCGCACATCGCGCAGCCATGCGAAATTGGCTTCGCTCGGCTCCTCACCCAGAGTTCTTTCAGCTTCCCGTAATTCCCTAGATAGCGCGTGAGCCTTGCGATGCAAGGCCGAGCGTTGCAGCCACCAGAGTCGCACATCCTCTCGCCCGGTATCCGGGTATGCCGGCCAGTCCATGCGGGGGTTGGCGAGGCCGCGTACCCGCTGGGCCAGCGCGTCCAGATCATCCCGCGAGAGATGGCTTTCCAGCGCCTCGGCTTCATGCACGCCGTCCAGATGCGCCTCCACGAGGGCACGCCGCAGCCGTTCGGCATCCTTATTGGCCAAGGGCAGATCGGAGACGTCCTCCGCATAGTCCTCCAGCAACCAGGGATGGTTGATGAGGCAGAACAGCAGCAATGCCTCATTGCGCGGCATGCTGGTGAGCGGTCCGCGCACGATGGCGCTGCGGGCCAGTTCCCCGCCCGTCACCAGCGGCATCTCGCGGGGGCCGAAGCGGTCATTCCTGCCGCGCCCGCCACCACGTTGGCCGCCGCCGGAGGACGCCCAGCCGCCGCCGCTCCAGCTTCCGCCGCCCGATCCGCCCTCGAATCGGCGCTGCCGGTTCTCGGCCTGCGGGTTGAGCAGCCGGCGCAGGCGCTCGCGCAGGTCCTGCGTGTAATGGCGGCGGACATTCTCGTCCTGAATGGCGGCCACCGCCTCGCCGATGCGCGCTTCCAGCGCCGCCCGGCGCTCGGGGGTATCGAGATTGACGCCTTCGGTCTCCCGCGCCCACAGCATGGCGGACAGGGGCTGAGCCTGCGACAGAACGCCCTCCATGGCCTCCCGCCCGCTGGAGCGGATGAGATCGTCCGGGTCCTGGCCGTCGGGCAGGGTGCCGAAGGAGAGGCTCTTGCCAGGCTTGATGTGGGGCAGGGCAAGGCCGATCGCGCGGAAGGCGGCGCGGCGGCCGGCCTTGTCGCCGTCGAACAGCAGCACCGGCTCGTCGGCCATGCGCCACAGCAACTGAAGCTGTTCCTCGGTGAGCGCGGTGCCGAGCGGGGCGACGGCGCCCTCGAACCCGGCTTCCACCAGCGCGATCACGTCCACATAGCCTTCCACTGCGATGAGGGGCGCGCCCTTGGAGGTGGCGGCGCGGGCGGTGTGGGCGTTGTAGAGCAGCGAGCCCTTGTGAAAGAGCGTGGTCTCGGGCGAGTTCAGATATTTCGCCGGGACATCCTTCTCCAGCGCCCGGCCGCCGAAGGCGACGACCCGGCCCTTCAGGTCGGTGATGGGGAACATCACACGATCCCGGAAGCGGTCATATGGTACCGGGATGTCGTCGCCGGAGATGAGCAGCCCGGTCTCGATCATGTCGGAGACGGGCACGCCGGCCTTGCCGAGCGCCTCCTTCAGGGCGAAGCGCTCGCCCTGGGCATAGCCGAGACGGAACCGCTTCTGTGTGCCCGGCCCGAGGCCACGGTCGGACAGATAGCCCCGCGCCTTGGCGCCGGCGCGGGCCTGAAGCTGGTCCTCGAAGAAGGCGGCAGCCATCTCCATGACCTCGTGCAGGCCGCGCCTGCGGGCTTCCTTGGCGGCGACTTCCGGGGTGATGTCCGGCAGCTGGAGGCCCGCCATGGAGGCGAGCCGCTCCACCGCCTCGCCGAACGGCACGCCTTCGGTCTCCATCAGGAAGTCGAAGACGTCGCCATGCTTGCCGGAGGAGAAGCAGTGATAAAAACCCTTCTGGTCATTGACGAAGAAGGAGGGGGTCTTCTCGGCATTGAAGGGCGAGAGGCCGGCGAATTCGCGGCCCTGCTTCCGGAGCTTCACCCGCCGCCCGACCACGTCCGACACCGGAACCCGGGTGCGGATTTCTTCGAGGAAGGAGGGCGGGAAGCGCATGCCGGCTGTCTCAGGTCCACAAACGGCTGCGGGAAAGCTCAGCCGGAAAATCTAGCGCGGGCAGAACGCAAAAGGCGCCCCGGCCGGAAGGGCCAAGGCGCCGATACCCGCTATCCCCATTATTCACTGCCGGGGTTAAGCCCCCGCCAATGGGTTCACACCGCCGTCAGGGCGTCCCGCACCCAGGGGGAGGCCTTGCTGAAGTCGATGGCGCCGGCGTGGCGCATCTTCAGCTCGGTCATCACCTTGCCCATGTCCTTGATGCCCTTGGCGTCGATCTCGGCGACCACCTTGGCGATGGCGGCGCGGGTGTCGGCCTCGGAGAGCTGCTTGGGCAGGAAACCCTGGATCACCACGATTTCCTCGCGCTCCTGCGCGGCAAGCTCGGGGCGGTTGTTCTCCTCGTAGATCTTGGCGCTTTCCTCGCGCTGCTTGACCATCTTGGCCAGCAGGGCGCGCAGGTCGTCCTCGGAGATGGGATCCTTGCCGAGGCCACGCGCGTCGATGTCGCGATCCTTCAGCGCGGCACTGATGAGACGCAGGGTGGAGGTCCGGCACTTGTCCTGGGCCTTCACCGACTCTTTAAGCGCGGTGGCGATCTGGTCACGCAGCAAGGGAAAACCTCTTTCAACTTGTTCAAAACGAACGGGTCAAACCGTGGCATGCGCCGGGGAGCGGGGCTGGGCTCCGCTCCGGGCGCAGATCTGGGGGGTGAGCGCGGCCCTTGTCACCAGCGGCATCCTCAGGTAGCCGGGCATCAGCGCACAAAAACACGCGCGCATGGCTGGCATCGCCGCGCGCGACCCCTTATTTAGGCGATCCATGACCCAGGAACAAGACGCACAGGCCGCCGGCACCGCCGGAGGCTGGACCGAACCGAAGCCGACCGCCCTTCTGGTTCTCGCTGATGGCACCGTGCTCGAAGGCTTCGGCTTCGGCGCGGCCACCGAGGGCGTGGGCGAGGTGTGCTTCAACACCGCCATCACGGGCTACGAGGAAATCCTCACCGATCCCTCCTATGCCGGGCAGATCATCACCTTCACCTTCCCCCACATCGGCAACGTGGGCACGAACGAGGAGGACATCGAGACGGTGTCCGCCGCCGCCGTGTCCGGCGTGCGCGGCGTGGTGGTGCGCGGTGCGGTGACGGATCCTTCCAATTATCGCGCCACCCGGCATCTGGATGCCTGGCTGAAAGCCCGCGACATCCCCGCCATCTCCGGCGTGGACACCCGCGCGCTGACCGCCCTCATCCGCGAGGGCGGCATGCCCAACGCGGTGCTGGCCCACAATCCGGACGGCGTGTTCGACATAGAGGCGCTCAAGGCCAAGGCCAGGGAATGGCCGGGTCTTGTCGGCATGGACCTCGTGCCCGGCGTGACCTCCGCCCAGCGCTTCAACTGGGACGAGACCGAATGGACGTGGCCGAAGGGCTACGGGCAGGAGGGCGCGCCCAAGTATCATGTGGTCGCCATCGACTATGGCGTGAAGCGCAACATCCTGCGCCTGCTGGCCACGGCCGGCTGCAAGGTGACGGTGGTGCCCGCCACCACCTCCGCCGAAGAGGTGATGGCGCTGCAGCCGGATGGCGTGTTCCTGTCCAACGGTCCCGGCGATCCGGCGGCCACGGGCGAATATTCCGTGCCGGTGATCCGCGAGCTGATCGCGAAGGACATCCCGACCTTCGGCATCTGCCTGGGCCACCAGATGATCGGCCTCGCGGTCGGCGGGCGCACCATGAAGATGCATCAGGGCCATCACGGCGCGAACCATCCCGTGAAGGACATGACCACCGGCAAGGTGGAGATCACCTCCATGAACCACGGTTTCGCCGTGGACCGCGACAGCCTGCCGGCCAATGCGGTGGAGACCCATGTCTCGCTGTTCGACGGCTCGAACGCGGGCATCGCGCTCTCCGACAAGCCGGTGTTCTCGGTGCAGTATCATCCCGAGGCCAGCCCCGGCCCGCGCGACAGCCACTATCTGTTCGCGCGCTTTGTGGAGCTGATGGCGAAGAACAAGAAGGCGGCCTGAGCCGTCTTTTTCGCCGCACCACTGCTGAGACAAGAAAAAAAAGCGCCCGGCCGAAAGGTCCGGGCGCTTTTCTTTTTGGAGGCCGTAAGCCGCCCTGCTCAGTCGAGGAAGTCGCCGTGGGCTTCCACGTGCCGGGCGAGGCCGAGCGTGTGCTCGCGCACGAGGCGCTCGGCGAGGTCCGTATCGCGCTTCTCGATGGCTTCCACGATCTTGGTGTGATCGACGATGGAGCGCTGGGCGCGGTGGTCCTGTCCGATCGTCACCTTGCGCACGCCGCGCATGTGGGGGAACAGGTTGTCGGTGGTCTCCACCAGCAGCTGGCAGCCCGAGATGCGGATGATGAGGCGGTGGAAGGCGAGGTTGGCCTCGCTGTATTCGGAGACGAAATTCTCCGGATCGCGATCGGCGAAGGCGCGGACATTCTCGCGCAGCATCTTGATGTCGGCGTCGGAGGCCACCTGGCAGGCGAGGCGGGCGGCCATGCTCTCCAGAGCGGCCCATACCGTGATCATCTCAAGCACTTCCTGCTTGCTCTTGCGCACCACGAAGATGCCGCGCCGCGGCACGGAGCGCACGAAGCCTTCCTGCTCCAGAAGCGTCATGGCCTCGCGGATCGGGGTGCGGGAAACCCCCAGCTTTTCCGAGAGCTGGCGCTCTTCAAGGCGGATTTCTTCCTCGTGGCTGTAGATGTCCATCTCCATGATGGCAGCCTTGAGGGCCTTGTAGGCCTTCATCCGGAAGCTCGATTCGGTCTCGATCGGCTTCACGTTGATATCCTGGTACGTCATCTGACCCTTGCCTGATCCAGGCCGTTACGGCCGTTTCACATTGTCAGTGTTGGGCTCAGGCGCCACAGCCCACCCGCGCACAAAACGCGCGCGACTCCCCCTGGGTGGTTCGGCACCCCGCATACAACATACTCTGTGTCACCTCTTGGCGGAGAGAGCAAGCAAGCGTGTTGTCTCAGTTTAGGCCAGCAAAGACGAGAGAACCGGTTGCGTTGCAACGTAAAAGGGTGCTTTCGGCTGCGGCACTGCTTATTGACATTACGTATTCTGAATACCAGCATGGTTCCACAGAGGGGTTCCAAACAAGCGAGGGATCCCAACGCGGCCGGCCTCAGGCGCTGCGCAGTGCCTGCGGGAAGCATCCCGCAGCGTCAAGCCAGATGAGGTGGATGCCATGATTACGGTCGACGATATTCTTCGCGAGAAACGCGACACCCGCATCGTGACGGTGCGCATGAACGAGACGGTGGCCACCGCGGCCATGATCATGCGGCGGGAGAACGTCTCCTCCGTGGTGGTCAAGGACGTGTGCCGCACGGAAGGAAATACGGTGGCTGGCGTGTTCTCCGAGCGCGACGTCACCCGCGCGCTGGCGGAGCACGGCGCGAACGCGCCCTCCGTGGGCGTGGCGACCTATCTGAAGCGCGAGGTCATCTCCTGCACGCTGCGCGACAGTGTCGTCACCGTGCTGCGGCTCATGGACGAGCATCAGGTGCGCCATCTGCCGGTGCTGGAGGAGCATGCGCTGGTGGGCGTGATCAGCGCCACCGACCTCATGCGCCACTATCTGCACGAGTCCGAAGTGGCGCCTTTTGCCGATCCCGCCCAGGGCGGCGTGGCCATCGCGCTTGCTGCACTGCGCTAGAAATGACCTTTGAAGACGGCTGCAAAACATTTGCAGCCGTCGCGTATGGATGGTACGCTTTGTACTTGGTATACGAGATACTGTAGACGTTAAGTCAGGTGCGGACGCCAGACGCGCCAAATGAAAAGAGCCCGGACCAGCTAAAAGCTGGCCGGCGGAAAAAGAGACGAAGTCTTATTCCCGCAGCTTGGGGCGGGTGGTTTCAAAAGGCCGGCACAGACCGGTCACGACAATAGTCAAAAGGGCAGGACCCAGGGGTTAGAGGCATGGCCAAGGCACTCGAAGGCGTGCGCATCCTGGACATGACACATGTCCAGTCGGGGCCCTCCGCGACGCAATTGCTCGCGTGGATGGGGGCGGACGTCATCAAGATCGAAATGCCGCGTCGGGGCGACATCACGCGCAGCCAGCTGCGCGACCGCTCGAACGTGGACAGCCTGTATTTCGCGATGCTGAACGGCAACAAGCGCAGCGTCACGCTCAACATCAAGTCCACGCAGGGGCAGGATGCCCTCGTGCGCCTCATCGAGCGTTGCGACGTGCTGGTGGAGAATTTCGGCCCCGGCGTGCTGGAGCGGCAGGGCTTCTCCTACGAGCGCATCGCCCAGATCAATCCCCGGCTCATCTATGCGTCCATCAAGGGCTTCGCCGGCGTCGAGACGCAGGATGCGAAGGCCTATGAGACCATCGCCCAGGCCATGGGCGGGGCCATGAGCACCACCGGCTTCCAGTCCGGCCCGCCCACTGCCTCCAGCATGCAGGTGGGCGACACCGGCACCGGCATCCATTGCGTGGCCGGCATCCTCGCCGCGCTGTTCCAGCGCACGGTGACGGGCAAGGGCCAGCGGGTGGACGTGGCCATGCAGGATTGCGTGGTGAACCTGCTGCGGGTGAAGCTGCGCGACCAGCAGCGCCTCGCGTCCGGCCCGCTTGTCGAATATCCCGGCGCGCCCCAGGGCGAGGCCGTGCCCCGCGCGGGCAATTCCTCCGGCGGCGGTCAGCCGGGAGCTGCGCTGCGCTGCGCGCCCGGCGGAGAGAACGACTTCTGCTACGTCATCATCCAGCCGCAGGGCTGGGCGCCGCTGATGCGCCTGATCGGCCGCAAGGATCTGATCGAGGACGCCCGCTTCGCCTCCCATGAGGCGCGGGCCGAGCGGCTGGAAGCCTGCTTCGAGGTGATCGAGGCCTGGACGCGCAAGCGGACCAAGCACGAGGTGATGAAGGCGCTTTCGGCCATCGACGTGCCGTGCGGCCCCATCCTCTCCACCAAGGACATCATCGAGGACCGCAGCCTCTATGAGCGCGGCTTCCTCGTGGACGTGCCCCATCCC
Source organism: Azorhizobium oxalatiphilum (assembly GCF_014635325.1). Classification (GTDB taxonomy): domain Bacteria; phylum Pseudomonadota; class Alphaproteobacteria; order Rhizobiales; family Xanthobacteraceae; genus Azorhizobium; species Azorhizobium oxalatiphilum. The sequence continues at coordinate 250,963 of NZ_BMCT01000003.1, forward strand.
GAGCGGGGCAATTACGTCACCGTGGGCTCCCCGATCCAGCTCTCCGAGAGCGCGGTCGAGGTGGAGCGCGCCCCTCTTCTCGGCGAGCACACGGAAGAAGTGCTCGCCTGGATCGGCTTCGATCCCGACGACATCGCCAGCATGCGGGCCTCCGGGGCCGCATAGAGCCGGATCGGTTCGGATTTGATCGATCTGAGCCGTGAATCCGCCTCTAAAGCTTTGATAGGGAATGTCTTCCGGACATGCCCTAGCGTCGTTGGGTCGAACGTTACGGAGCTTTTGCTCCAAGGGACCGGGACGCTTCCGGTGCGGCCGCGCCAAAGGCCGGACAGGAAGCGCCCCGAAGGAAAGGATGAGTTCTCGCCAAAGGCCGCCTCATGAGGGACCAAAATAAGAGGGTGAGGCCGGCTTTACTTCCATAGAAAAAGAAAAATCATCTCATCAGGGGTAGGAAACATGGTTGCTCAAGCAGGGAGCGGTTCAGTGCTATCCTCGCGCTGGCTGCAATTGATTGCGGGTATCGTCTGCATGGTCGCGGCCGCGAACATCCAGTATAGCTGGACGCTGTTCGTGCCCGAGATCCAGAGTGCGAATGGCTGGAGCCGCGCTTCGATTCAGGTGGCCTTCACGATCTTCGTGGTGGTGCAGACCTGGCTGACGCCCATCGAGGGCTATTTCATCGACAAGTACGGCCCGCGCGCCGTGGTGTTCGTGGGCGGCTTCTTCACCGGCCTGTCCTGGATCATCAATTCCTACGCCACCTCCCTGACCGGCTTCTATGTGGGCGCGGTGATCGGCGGCATCGGCGTCGGCTGCGTCTACGCAACCTGCGTGAACAGCGCGCTGAAGTGGTTCCCGGACAAGCGCGGCCTCGCAGTCGGCCTGATGGCGGCGGGCTACGGCTCGGGCACCGTCTTCACGATCATGCCTATCGCTGCCATGATCAAGACCTCTGGCTACAGCTCCACCTTCTTCTTCTTCGGTGTGCTGCAGGGCGCGATCATCCTGCTGGCGGCTGGCTTCCTGCGGGCGCCCGGCAACCGGGAAGTGGTCTATTCCTCCAGCGTTGCGCAGTCCCGCCGGGACTATACGCTGGGTGAAGCACTCCGCACCCCGGTGTTCTACGTCATGCTCGCCATGTTCATCTTCACCGTCACCGGCGGTCTGATGGCGGTGGCTCAGCTGGGCGTGATCGCCGAAGACCTTGGCGTGAAGCATGTGGAAGTGAACCTCTACTTCTTCGCCATGGCTGCCCTGCCGTTCGCCCTGATGCTGGACCGCATCCTGAACGGCTTCTCCCGCCCGTTCTTCGGCTGGATCTCGGACCATATCGGCCGTGAAAAGACGATGTTCTTCGCCTTCGCCATGGAAGGCATCGGCATCATCGCCCTCGGCACGTTCGGTCACAATCCGTGGGCGTTCATCATTCTCTCCGGCATCGTCTTCCTTGCCTGGGGTGAAGTTTACTCCCTGTTCTCCGCGACTGCGGCGGATACCTTCGGCTCCAAGCATGTGGGTAAGATCTACGGCGTTCTCTACTGCGCCAAGGGTTTTGCGGCTCTGCTTGTTCCGATCGCCAACATCATCATGGAAGCAACGGGCAGCTGGTCGACGGTTCTTTACCTCGTCGCCGCCATGGATCTGACCGCCGCTTTCGCTGCGCTTTTCGTCCTCAAGCCGATGCTGGCGCGCCATCATCGCCTGAACGAAGCCGCGGCCAACGCAACGCAAGCGCGCGAGGCTGCCGCCCGCGCCTGACAAAGAGCCCTCTGTCGTCCTCGGACGACCCCTCATGGCCCCGGCTCTGCCGGGGCCTTTTTTTGTTCGCGGCGCGCGGCGCGCCCGTACGGCCCTGAAAACGCTTCTGGACGTCGTTTCGGGAAGGTGTTTATCTGTGCCCGGCGTGATGATTTGAGAACAATCTCATCAATCCGCCCAAATGAACCACGTGCCTCAGCGTTGATTGAAATAAATCCGCAAACAGGTGTGGTTTCCGTTTTTAGCGAAAACGCACACCTTGGCCCGCATGTCCTTGATAAACAAGGATACGTAGCGGTTACATAACCGTAATTTGCATGTTTGGTGCCCCTCTTCCATGGGACGAAGGTGACGGTACGCAAGCCGGTTCCCCAACGCCAATTGGGTCCGGCAAACAAGAATGGCGACCGTCACGGGCCGTTCATCGACCAGATCTCCGTCAACCGGATTTCGATGACACCAATCGTGGAAGGGTAGGAAATGTCGGCAAGTCAAACCGCAAGTCAGGGACCGTTCGGCGGACGCTGGCTGCAACTGGTGATCGGCATCGTCTGCATGTCGATGATCGCCAATCTGCAATATGGCTGGACGCTCTTCGTCGAGCCCATCAATGAGAAGTACGGCTGGGGTCGCCCCGCCATTCAGGTGGCCTTCACCATCTTCGTTCTCACCGAAACCTGGCTGGTGCCCATCGAGGGCTGGTTCGTCGACAAGTTCGGCCCGCGCATCGTCGTCTTCATCGGCGGCATCCTGTGCGCCGCCGCCTGGGCGATGAACTCGGTCGCCTCCTCGCTCGCCATGCTCTATGTCTCGGCGGCCATCGGCGGCATCGGTGCCGGCGCGGTGTACGGCACTTGCGTGGGTGCGGCGCTGAAGTGGTTCCCGGATCGCCGCGGTCTCGCCGCCGGCCTCACCGCCGCCGGCTTCGGCGCGGGTTCGGCCCTCACCATCGTCCCCATCGCCTCGATGATCGAGAGCGCCGGCTACCAGCAGACCTTCCTCGTGTTCGGCCTGCTTCAGGGTGGCGTGGTGCTCCTCGTCTCGCTGCTGCTGAAGAGCCCGAAGGAAGGCCAGGTGCCCAAGGTCGTCAGCAGGGGCGTGGTGCAGTCCCGCCGCAATTACGGCCCCGGCGAGATGGCCAAGGCTCCGGTGTTCTGGGTCATGTATCTGATGTTCGTGCTGGTGGCGGCGGGCGGCCTGATGGCGACGGCCCAGCTCGGCTCCATCGCCAAGGACTTCAAGATCGCCGACGTGCCGGTGAGCCTGATCGGCATCACCATGCCGGCGCTGACCTTCGCGCTGTCCATCGACCGCGTGCTGAACGGCCTCACCCGTCCGTTCTTCGGCTGGGTGTCGGATAACATCGGCCGCGAGAACACCATGTTCATCGCCTTCGCGCTGGAAGCGGTGGGCGTGCTGGCTCTGGCCAAGTTCGGTGCCAACCCGATCGCCTTCGTGCTGCTGACCGGTCTCGTCTTCTTCGCCTGGGGCGAGATCTACTCGCTGTTCCCGGCGACCTGCGGCGACACCTTCGGCTCGAAGTTCGCCACTACCAATGCCGGCATGCTCTACACCGCCAAGGGCACGGCGTCCCTCGTGGTGCCCTTCGCCAGCATCGCGGTGGCGCAGTTCGGCAACTGGGACATGGTGTTCGTGGTCACGGCAGCGGTGAATGCCATCGCAGCATTGATGGCGCTCTTCGTCCTGAAGCCCATGCGGGCCCGCTTCGTCGCCCAGGCGGCAGTGGTGCCGGAAGAGGCGATCAAGACCCGGGCCGAAATCGCCCACTGAGTGGCGCGCTTCGCGGATAGGGACGATCCCCGGTGCATCGGGGATCGGCACCTTCAAGATCAGATCCCCGGCGCGAGCCGGGGATTTGTCGTTTTAAGGGGTGCGCACGGCCGCGATACGCAACGCCGGCCGGCGCGATCTCGGGAAGAAGGGTAGGGGAGCCTGAGGCTCAGAGCGCGCGGGGGAAGGACGCCCAGGCGGGCTCATACTCTTCGGCCGGCTTGTCGCCGCCGAACTTGGTCTGCGCGCGGGTCTCGGTCAGCGCCACAGCGGGCGCGCCAGCAAAGGCCGGGGTCGCAGCGGGAACCGACACACGCAGCACCGCGCCGAGGGTGTCGAGCAGACGCGAGAGGGTGGTAGCGGTCGCGGTCGTCATTTTCGCCTCCGGGCACGGCCTCGCCGTGCCTCTGGTGATCCGGGGGCGCCACCGCGGCGCCCCTCGTTTCGTGAAGGCATACTGACTTAAAGCTGCGATCCGTGGTATACAAAATAATGCAGATCGAGGTCTGCATTGCTGCATAGCAATGACGTCTAGGAAGGTGAGAGGCTTCGCAGGTGCGAAAGCGTTCCTGCGGTTGAGTCCGTGGTGCCCTTCGGCACCGCAGCACCCGTCACCGCGGGCAGGAAATCGGTAGCCAGTTCCTTACCCAACTCCACGCCCCATTGATCGAAGGCGTCTATGCCCCATGTGGCGGCCTCTATGAACACGCGGTGCTCATAGAGTGCGATGATGCGCCCCAGGGTGAAGGGATCGAGCAGGGTGTAGGACAAGGTTGTAGAGGGCCGGCTGCCGGGGAAAACGCGGTGCGGTGCAACACGGGCGACCGTGGCTTCATCCATGCCCTTGGCGCGGAGCTGGGCCTGTGCCTCCTCCAGCGTCCGGCCACGCAGCAGGGCCTCCGATTGCGCGAGGCAATTGGCGATCAGCAACTCATGGTGGGTGCGCAGATGGGGCTCATGCCCTTGAGCGGCAATGAGGAATTCCACCGGGATCACGTCCGTGCCCTGATGCAGCAGCTGGAAGAAGGCGTGCTGCGAATTGGTGCCGGGCTCGCCCCACACCACCGGCCCCGTGGGCCGCGTCACCGCCTCGCCCTCCAGTGTCACGCTCTTGCCGTTGCTCTCCATGTCCAGCTGCTGGAGATAGGCGGGCAGGCGGGCGAGGCGCTGGTCGTAGGGGATGACCGCGCGGGTCGGGTAGCCGCACACGTTCCGGTGCCACAGGCCCACCGCCGCCAGCAGCGCCGGGAGATTCTCCTCCAGCGGGGCATGGCGGAAATGCTCGTCGATGGCCGCGCCCCCGGCGAGGAAGTCGGCGAACAGGGCCGGGCCGATGGCGATCATCAGCGACAGGCCCACCGCCGACCAGACGGAATAGCGCCCGCCCACCCAGTCCCAGAAGCCGAAGGCGCGCTCGGTGTCGATGCCGAAGGCCGCCACCTTGTCGAGCGCCGTGGAGACGGCGGCGAAATGCGCGCTCACCGCGCCTTCGCCCTGCGACGCCACCAGCCAGGCCCGCGCGGTGCGGGCATTGGTCATGGTCTCGATGGTGGTGAAGGTCTTGGATGCGACGATGATCAGCGTGGTGGCCGGATGCAGCGGCTTCAGCACGTCATGGATGTGCGCGCCGTCCACATTGGAGACGAAGTGCAGGCGCGGGCCGTCGTGATAGGGGGCGAGCGCCAGCGTCGCCATGGCCGGGCCGAGGTCGGAGCCGCCGATGCCGATGTTCACCACATCGGTGAAGGCCTGCCCGCGCGCGCCGGAGATGATGCCGGAGCGCACGCCCTCGGAGAAGGCGGCGAGGCGGGCCAGCGTGTCGCGGATCTCCGGCTTGGCGTCGGCGCCATCCACCAGAATGGGCGCGCTGGAGGTGTCGCGCAGTGCCGTGTGCAGCACCGCACGGTCCTCGGTGACATTGATGTGCGCGCCCGCGAACATGGCGTCGCGCCGCTCTTCCACGCCGGCCGCGCGCATGAGCGCGAAGGTGGCGGCCAGCGCCTCCTCGGTCAGCGAGGTCTTGGAGAAATCCAGCAGCAGGTCGCCGAGGCGGCCGGAGAAGCGGCCGAAGCGCCCCTCGGTCTCGAACAGCTTTGCCAGTGGCGTGCCCTGGGTTTCGGCGCGCAGCGCGGCGAGCTTGTCCCATGCCGCTGCCACCGCCGCTGCATTGGTCGCCGGTGCCTTGTCCTTCGGGGTCTTGGTCATGGGGTGATCTCCGTCAGGGGCACCACAGCACGTCGAGCGGGCGTGGGCTGTGCAGTAGGATGGCGCGGATAGGACGCTCCAGCGCATCGCCCGGTTCCCGCGCCGCATCGAGCACCATGCGCTTGTGCGGGCCCTCGATGTGCAGGAACAGCGCGTCGGCGCCGATCAGCGGCCGGATGGTGAAGGTGATGCGCGGCTCGCCAGCGGTGGCCGCATGCACGGCCACGAGGTCGGCATCGGTGCGCGGGTCGATGGCGGCGTAAAGCGTCGGCGCGCCGGGAAAGAAGGAGGCGGTGTGGGCATCGTCGCCCATGCCCAGCACCACCGCCGCGAACGGGCGGGGCACCATGGCCATGGCCGCATGGGCGTCCTCCAGCCCGTCCTCGGGGGTGGCATCGCCCGTATAGAGCGGCACGAAATGGGCGGCCGCCGCCGGGCCCTGCAGCAGATGGCGGCGCACCAAAGCGGCATTGGAGCGCTCGGAGGTTTCCGGCACCCAGCGCTCGTCCACCAGCGTCACGGTGATCTTGTCCCAGTCCAGCGGCGCGCCGGAGAGGGCCTCGAAAAAGCGGATGGGGGTGCGGCCGCCGGAGACGGCGAGGGAAGCGGCGCCGTCGCTGGCGATGCGCCGGCGCAGGGCTTCGGCCACATGGGCGGCGAGCGCACGGGCCAGCGCCTCCGGGTCCGGATGGGCGGTCAGCGCGATGGGTAAAAGATCGCCGTCATCGTCGGACGAGGTCTCGGTCATGGCAGGTTCCGTTTCGGATGGCCCCCGCTGCCGTCACGGGGCAGGGGGCGGAGAAACGCGCAAGGCAACACGGACGCGGAGAACGCGGGCAAGGGGACGCAGGCAAGAGGAACGCAAGGCGAGAACAGCACAGGAGCATGTGCGCGGGGGCGCAGGCAAGGCGGGCTCCCGCCGCACGGGACCGGCGGCGCGGTGCCGGATCGGTCCCGTGGCAGTCCTCCTGCCGGTCAGTCGTCCTGCCAGGTGCGGCCGTCGCGCTCGATGAGCGCGATGGAGGCCGACGGTCCCCATGTGCCGGCGGTGTAGGGCTTGGGTGTTTCGTTCGAGGCTTTCCAGGCGTCGAGGATGGGGTCGATCCAGGTCCAGGCCGCTTCCACTTCGTCGCGGCGCATGAACAGGGTCTGGTTGCCCCGCACCACGTCCATGAGCAGGCGCTCATAGGCATCGGGGTTCCGCACCCCGAAGGCCTCGGCGAAGCTCATGTCCAGCGGCACGTGCTGGAGGCGCATGCCGCCCGGGCCGGGATCCTTGATCATCAGCCACAGCCGCACGCCCTCGTCCGGCTGGAGGCGGATGACGAGGTGATTGGCGCTGATCGGGCCGGCGCTGCCGTCGAACACGGAGTGCGGGATGGGCTTGAAGGCGACCACGATCTCCGACACCCGGCTGGCCAGCCTTTTGCCGGAGCGCAGATAGAAGGGCACGCCCGCCCAGCGCCAGTTGGCGATTTCCGCCTTCAGCGCCACGAAGGTCTCGGTGTTGCTCTCCGGCGAGCCCAGTTCGTCCAGATAGCCGGACACCGCGCCGCCCGCAGACGCCCCGGCGCGATACTGGCCGCGTACGGTCAGATGCGGCGCGCTCTTTTCGTCGATGGGCACGAGGGCTTTCAGAACCTTCAGCTTCTCGTCACGCACCGCGTCCGCGTCCATGGAGACGGGCGGCTCCATGGCCACGAGGCAGAGCAACTGGAGGATGTGGTTCTGCACCATGTCGCGCAGGGCGCCGGCCGTATCGTAATAGCCCGCGCGGCCGGCGGTGCCGATGCTCTCGGCCACCGTGATCTGCACATGGTCGATATGGGCGTTGTTCCACACCGGCTCGAACAGGGCATTGGCGAAGCGCAGCGCCATGAGGTTCTGCACCGTCTCCTTGCCGAGATAATGATCGATGCGGAACACCGATTCCTCGGGGAAGACCCTGCCCACGGCTTCGTTGACCTTGCGGGCCGATTCGAGATTCTTGCCCACGGGCTTCTCGACCACCACGCGGGTCTTGGGCGTGACGAGGCCATACTGGCCGATGCGGCTGCAGATATCGTCGAACAGGTCCGGCCCCACCGCGAGGTAGAAGACGCGCACCCGGTCTTCGCCATCGGCGAGATGGGCTTTCAGTTCGGACCAGCCCTCGTCGGAGACGGCATCCACCGCCACATAGTCCACCCGGTCGAGGAAGCGGGCGAGGCGCTGGGCCTCGATGGTGTCGATGCCGTCGCGATCCTCCACGGCGTCGCGGGCCAGCTCCTGATATTCCGCGCGGGTCATGGGGCGGCGCGAGACGCCGATGATGCGCGCCTCGGGGGGAATCTGACCGGCGAGGTCCCGTTCATAGAGCGCGGGCAGCAGCTTGCGCTTCGCCAGATCGCCGGTGGCGCCGAACACCACAATGTCGAACGGGTCCACGGTGATGACGCGAGCAACCATTTCACCTCCACCGGCCAGCCTCCGGGGCCGGCCATCAGTGCGTGTTCAGACCCCTTCTAGCAAATCCATCGCGTCGATGGTGCGACCATCCGGGGGCAACGTTAAAGCGCGGGCGTGACCGTGGGGCGGCAGGGGATGCCGCCGGTGGGAAGAGGGGAGATGAGGCGGCGAGCGGGCAGGCGCAAGGGGGAGGGGCGAAAGGCGGCGCATCGACGGGCTGAAAGCGGACCCTCACCGCCAGCGCCACAGGTTCCCTCTCCCGCTTGCGGGGGAGGGATAGGGAGGGGGCCGAGCGAAGCGAGGGTCGCGAGACATTTGTTGGCCGACTGCCAGCGGAGCGCGTCCCGCCGCCTGTGGCGGCGCCCCCTCCCAACCCTCCCCCGCAAGCGGGAGAGGGCTTTCCGCACCAAGGCGGGAGAGGGAGCTCTTTGCATCCATCGGAGCGGCAGCGATTCTCGAATCGCCTAAGGCCGACTGGAAGCCACCAAGACCTCGCGCCGTCGGCGTCACGGCTGCGGGCCGCGACCGGACCCCGTTCCTTCAGCCCCCGGAACGCAAAACATCCGCGCGGCCCGAGGCCACGCGGATGTCTGGCTCAACTCAAAGAACCGCCGGACGAACCGGCGGAAAATGCTCAGCGGCCGCCGGTGCGGGGCTTGGAGGGCAGCAGGCCTTCGCGCTGGGCGCGCTTGCGGGCCAACTTGCGGGCGCGGCGAACGGCTTCGGCCTCTTCGCGGGCGCGCTTCTCGGAAGGCTTCTCGTAATGGCCACGGAGCTTCATCTCGCGGAAGATCCCCTCGCGCTGCATCTTCTTCTTGAGCGCCTTGAGGGCCTGATCGACATTGTTATCGCGGACGAGAACTTGCACGTGTTTGCCTCTTCGAGCTGTTGCGCCGAGCGAGCGTCAATAGAAATAGGTATCCGTATCAAGAGGCGATCGGTGCCAAAAACACCCCGCCGGTTGATCCGAAGGAGCGCTTCCATATCAGGCGGGAGGGGGCTTGTCCACCGCTGCTGCAAGGCTTTTGCGGGCCTCCCCGCGCGATCCGTCCTCGCGTTACCACTGACGCCGCAACTTCGGGCATGCCCAAAACAAAAGCGGCGCCCGAAGGCGCCGCTCTGAAGGGTTTTACGCGTCGCGCAGGCTGCTGATCAGCCGCCGAACAGCTTGCGATTCCACCAGCCCGCGCGGGGCTTGGCCGGCGGGCCAGCCGGCTCGGCCGGGGCCGGGACGGGGGCTTCCGGCTCGGCAGCTGCAACCGGCGCGCTCTCGGCCACGGGGGCCTCGGCGGCGGGCGTTTCGCTGGCGGGTGCCTCGGGCGTCGCCTCGGCGGCGGGGGCGCTGGCCACCGGCGCCTTCTCGCGCACCGTGGAGCGGCGGCGGGGCTTGGGGGCCGGCGCTTCGGCCTCGGCCGCAGCCGGGGGAACCGGTGCGGGAGCCGCGACCGGCTCCGGCGCGGGGGCCTCGGCGGTCACAGGTGCTTCAGCCGGGGCGGTCTCGGTGGAGACGGCCTCGATCTCGGCGAAGGTGTCCTGGCCGGGGAAGCCCAGCGTGCGGGACGCGAGGCTTTCCTCGGAGCGGGTCTCATCGGAATCGGCCTCGTCGGAACCGTTCTCGTCGGAGCCGTTGGCGTCATCCTCGCCGCCGGTCGCGCCCTCTTCGCCGTCACGGCGATTGCGGCGTCCGCCACGGCGGCCACGGCGGCGGCGGCGACGGTCGTTGCTGTCTTCGCCACGGTCGTCGGAGCGCTCCTCGCCCTCGGCGCGGGCCTCGTCGTCCTCGCCCTCGGCATCGCCTTCGGAGGCGGTCTCGTCGTCGCCTTCGTCGTCGGAGCGGGCCTCGCGGCCCTCGCCGTCGCGCTCACCGCCACGACGGCGGCGACGGCGGCGGCGCTTGCGGGAGGGCTCATCGCCACGATCGGCGACAGCGGCCTCGCCCTCGGCTTCGCCATCCGCCTCGACGGTGTCCTCGATCTCCTCTTCCTCGTCCTCATAGTCCTCATCGAGCATGATCGAATCGGGCTGCACCACGGCGCTGGCGCGCGGGGCGGGGGCGGGGGGCGCGGCGATCTCGCCCTTCTCGATTATGAAGGGCTGGTGGCCGGTGACGCTGTCGTCGGCCTGCACGATCAGGGTGACGCCGAAGCGGTCCTCAAGCTCGCGCAGGTGGGCGCGCTTGTGGTTCAGCACATAGAGCGCCACCTCGGCGCGGGTACGGCCGATGAGGTTGTGGGTGGTGGCGCGCAGCAGATGCTCTTCCAGCGCGCGCAGCAGCTGGAGCGAAACCGAGGCCGCCGAGCGCACGTGGCCGGTGCCGCCGCAGGTGGGGCACACCTCGATGGAGCTTTCCAGCACGCCGGTGCGGATGCGCTGGCGGGACATCTCCATGAGGCCGAAGTGCGAGATCCGGCCCACCTGGATGCGGGCGCGGTCGTTCTTCAGGCAGTCCTTGAGCTTGCGCTCCACCGAGCGGTTGTTGCGCTTCTCCTCCATGTCGATGAAGTCGATGACGATCAGGCCGGCGAGATCGCGCAGGCGGAGCTGCCGGGCGATTTCCTCGGACGCTTCCATGTTCGTCTTGAGCGCGGTGTCCTCGATGTGATGCTCGCGCGTGGCGCGGCCGGAGTTCACGTCGATGGAGACCAGGGCCTCGGTGGGGTTGATGACGATGTAGCCGCCGCTCTTCAACTGCACGACGGGGGAGAACATCGCGTCCAGCTGATGCTCCACGCCATACTTGGCGAAGATCGGCTGGGGTTCGCTGTAGGGCATGACGTTCTTGGCATGGCTCGGCATGAGCATGCGCATGAAGTCGCGGGCCTCGCGGAAGCCCTCGGCGCCGGCCACGTGAATTTCGTCGATCTCCTTGCTGTAGAGATCGCGGATGGCGCGCTTGATGAGCGAGCCTTCCTCATAGACGAGGCTCGGGGCGGCCGAAGTCAGGGTCAGCTCGCGGACCGTCTCCCACAGGCGCAGGAGATATTCGAAGTCGCGCTTGATCTCGACCTTGGTGCGGTTGGCGCCGGCGGTGCGCAGGATGATGCCCATCCCTTCCGGCACCTCCAGATCCTGCACCACTTCCTTCAGACGCTTGCGGTCCACCGCATTGGTGATCTTGCGGGAGATGCCGCCGCCGCGCGCGGTGTTGGGCATCAGCACCGAATAGCGGCCGGCGAGCGACAGGTAGGTGGTCAGCGCAGCGCCCTTGTTGCCGCGCTCTTCCTTGACCACCTGCACCAGCATCACCTGACGGCGGCGGATGACTTCCTGGATCTTGTAGGTGCGGGCGCGGCGCTGGTGGGCGCGCTCGGGCACCTCCTCCAGCGCGTCGTCGGAGCCCATCTGCTCCACGCCCTCGTCTTCCTCGTCGCTCTCCTCGCCGTTGTCGCTCTCGCGGTCACGCTCCTCGGAGGGCTTGCGGCCGCGATGACGCGAGCGGCGCGACCGGCGGCGATCCTCGCGGGCGCGGACCGGGGCGGCTTCGCCCTCGGCGGCCTCTTCGCCTTCAGCGGTCTCGGCCTCGGCGGCCTCGACTTCGGCGATGTCCTGCGTCTCGTCGGACGGAGCGGCGGCCTCGGTGACGTCGGTGGTCTCCACAGCCGCGACCGCGACGGTCTCGGTGGCCGGAGCGTCAGTCGCGTCCGGGGCGGTCTCGGCGGCCGGCGGGGGCTCGACAGCCTCGCTCACCACCGCGTCGCCGGAGGCGAGCATGGGCTTGGCGGTCTGTTCGGCTTCCTCGGCCTGCACTGCGGCGGCCTCGGACACGGGCGCGCTCTCCTGCTCCGCGGGGGCGGGCAGGGCTTCGGCGGGCGGGACTTCGGCGGTCTCGGCCGCGACGGGAGCGGCAGGCGCAACGCTTTCCGCCTCGTCCGGAGACACATGGTCCTCGGCGGCGGCGATATGGGCGACGTCGGTCTCGCGCGGCAGGGTCTCGGGGTCGAGCGGCTCCGGCCGGCGATCGTCGTCCTCGTCCTCTTCGTCCTCGTCATGGCCGGAGGAGAAGATGTTGCCGTCCTCGATGGTGTCGATGACTTCGTCGTCCTCGACTTCCTCGACGTCGCTGTCCTCATCGTCCTCGCTGTCGGAGGAGGTGTCGGCGGCGGCGGCGCGCTTGCCGCGCGAACGCTCGCGGCGGCGCTCGCGGCGCTCTTCCTCGTCCTCGGCGGCGCGGGCGGCGCGCTCCTCTTCCTCGATCAGCGCCTGACGGTCGGCGACGGGGATCTGGTAATAGTCGGGATGGATCTCACTGAAGGCGAGGAAGCCGTGGCGGTTGCCGCCATATTCGATGAAGGCCGCCTGCAGGGAGGGCTCTACACGCGTGACCTTCGCGAGATAGATGTTGCCCCGCAGCTGCTTGCGGGACGCGGACTCATAGTCGAACTCTTCGACCCGGTTCCCGCGCACGACCACCACCCGGGTTTCCTCCGGGTGGGTGGCGTCGATAAGCATCTTGTTTGCCATGGAAATCTCTCTTCACGGCGTCGGAGCGCAAGCTCGTGGACGGACGCCGGGGCAAGGCCCGCGACCCGTTCAGACACCGGACATGATGGCGGAAGAAAACAGAGGATCGGCAGCAGGCAGGCGTCATTGCGACACCCTTGGCATAGGGCCACACGGGAGCACGCTGCGCGTGCTGGTCGTGCGATTGAACGTCCATGCCTTCGGCTACTCGTCCCTCAGCGAAACATTGGACCGGACCCAGATGTCCGACCAGGGGGACATACGGCTGCCTGCTCTTCCCGGATGGAAGAGCTGCCTCATGACCCGTGCAGCCGAAACACCCTTTCCGGGCCGTATCGCTGGAGCGCGTGACACGCAGAGCGCGAGAGCGCTCCTCCGGCGGCGGCCCCGAAACGCGCTGATGCGCGCCGTCGCAGGATCCTGACCCAACCGGGAAGGCCGCGACGCCTGATGCAGCGCCGGTTCCGCCACCCCTCAGGGACATCCCTCGGGACATCCTTCAAGGACTTGGAAACGCTGCATCTCGGGTGGTTTCGGCTACCGGCAGCCCTGAGGCGAATTCCGGCGCGCAACCATATGCGTCTCCTTCATACCCGTCCCGCTCCGGTCTTGGCAAGGATCATGCACGCCGCTTAGGCTGCCAGTCTGTTAGGCAGAGTCCGACGACAGCCCCGCGATGGTTTGCCGGTGCAGGATCGGCTGTGGCGGCGCGGGCACACCGTGGGGGACAAGAGGCCTGAGGCGTCAACCCGCAGTTAACGCCCCGAGCGCTATCGAGTAGGACTTGTCTTCAGCGGTTTCCGGACGGTCGATTTGCAGACGCATGCGCGTTTCCTTCCCTCTGTGATCTCCGCCGGTGCCTCGCGCCGGGCGGTCACGGCGGGCGCGTCTTCCCTCGCCCTTATCCAAGCACCTTGTGTGTCCGTCGTCCCCCGTGCGCGCCGGCTGGCGGCGGCCCTTGCGCTGCTGCTGATCGCGGTCTCGCCTGTGGGCGCGGCCGGGCCGGGCCACAAGCCCGCACCGGCAGAAGCTGCCAAAACCGACACGACCAAAACGGACACGGCCAAGTCCGAGCCCGCCAAAACCGAGCCCGCCAAGCCCGATGCCGAGACGCCCGATGTCTTCGGCCCGCTGGACGATGTGGTCGGCTCCGTGTCCGCGAAAAGTGCGGTCGCCACCGCCGAGCCGGGCAGGGATCTGGACCTCGCGCCGGTCAAGGACGCGGCCAAGGCGCAGCCGGCCGGCGGCCCCTCCACGGCGCTGGCCGCCCGCATCGCGGGTGATGGCCAGCGCACCCGCCTCATCATCGATCTCAGCCGGGCGGCCGAGTTCCGGGCCTTCACCCTGGCCAATCCCACCCGCGTCATCATCGACCTGAAGGATGTCACCTTCGGCTTCAAGGCCGATGCGCCGGACATGCGGCGCGGGCTGGTGTCGGCCTATCGCTTCGGCCTGTTCGCCCCCGGCAAGGCCCGCATGGTGCTGGACGCCTCCGACCCGGTGGTGATCGACAAGGCCTTCGTCATCGCCGCGCAGGACGACCAGCCGGCCCGCCTCGTGGTGGATCTGGTGAAGACGGATGCCGCCACCTTCAACGCCACGCAGGCGCCCGCCGCCGAGGCCGCCCCGCCGCCGCCGGCCGCGGACGCAGCCGCCAGCCCGGACGACAAGCGTCCGGTGGTGGTGCTCGACCCCGGCCATGGCGGCGTGGATTCCGGCACCACGGGCGCCACCTCCTATGCGGAGAAGAACATCGTCCTCGATGTGGCCGTCGCGCTCCGGGACAAGCTGGAGAAGAGCGGCCGCTTCCGGGTGGTGATGACCCGCTCCACCGACGTGTTCGTGCCCTTGGGCGAGCGGGTGCGCATCGCCCGCCGCAATCAGGCGGCGCTCTTCGTCTCCATCCATGCGGATGCGCTGGCGGCCGGTGACGGGCAGGCGCGCGGCGCCAGCGTCTATACCCTCTCCGACACCGCCTCCGACGCCGATGCGGCGCATCTGGCGGAAAAGGAGAACAAGTCGGACGCCATCGCCGGCATCGATTCCGCCGAGGAAAACAGTCAGGTGGCCGACATTCTGGCCGATCTCGTCCAGCGCGAGACCAAGAGCTTTTCGGCCCTGTTCGCCCGCACGCTGGTGGGCACCATGAAGCACACCGCCCGCATGCACCGCTCGCCCATCAAGTCGGCGGGCTTCCGGGTGCTGAAAGCGCACGACGTGCCGTCCGTGCTGGTGGAGCTGGGCTATATGTCGAGCCCGCAGGATCTCAAGCAGATGACCTCGGATGCGTGGCGCGACAAGCTGGCGGAGTCCATGCAGACCGCCATCAACGACTTCTTCGCCACCCGCGTGGCCGGTGGCGTGCCCACCGGCGGCGCGGCGCCTGCGGTGCCCAAATAAGGGCCAAACTCCCGCTTCCGCTTGATCATGAAACTTTTCATGGCGCTGGCGGGGAAGTGAGCGGCAGCTCCAGCATCGGCCGTGAAGCAGCCACAGTTCGCCAACATAGCCTAGATCGATGAATTCGCGTTAAGGCTGGGTCCGTGTCATAAGGCACGTTCGGGCGTCGGTGGCGCGTCCCGCATCAATCAGAGATCGCCGGTGCCGGAAGGTGCCGGACCGTCGGGGGAGGGAGCCGACCACATGCGGCTGCTGTTGAGGTTCTTCGGCTTCCTGTTCGCGCTTGGAACGGTGGTGCTGCTGGTCGGCGCCGCGGGCGCGACCTATTTCGTGTGGAAATATTCCCAGGATCTGCCCGACTACACCCAGCTGCAGAATTACGAGCCGCCGGTGATGACCCGCGTGCACGCGGGCGACGGCTCGCTGGTGGCCGAATATGCCCGCCAGCGCCGCCTCTACATGCCCATCCAGTCCGTGCCCAAGATGGTGGTGGAAGCCTTCCTGTCGGCCGAGGACAAGAATTTCTACGAGCATGGCGGCATCGACCCCACCGGCATCTTCCGCGCCGGCATGTTCTATCTCCAGAATCTGGGCTCCAGCCGCCGCCCGCAGGGCGCCTCCACCATTACCCAGCAGGTGGCCAAGAACTTCCTCCTGACCAATGAGGTCTCCATCGATCGCAAGATCAAGGAAGCGCTGCTGGCCCTGCGCATCGAGCGCACCTATTCCAAGGACAGGATTCTGGAGCTGTACCTGAACGAGATCTATCTCGGTTCCGGCTCCTACGGCATCGCCGCCGCCGCGCTGACCTATTTCGACAAGTCGGTGGAAGACCTGAACATCCAGCAGGCCGCCTATCTGGCCGCTTTGCCCAAGGCGCCGTCGTCCTACAATCCCTATCGGAACACCGACCGCGCCATCGAACGCCGGAACTGGGTGATCGACCGCATGGCCGAGAACGGCTTCATCACCACCGCGCAGGCGGAGACGGCGAAGAAGAGCGGCCTCGACGTGACCCCGCGTCCCACCGGCGCCCACATCTTCGCGGCCGAATATTATGCCGAGGAAGTGCGCCGGAACATTCTGGAGCGCTACGGCGAGACCAAGCTCTATGAGGGCGGCCTCTCGGTGCGAACCGCGCTCGACCCGCGCCTCCAGTCCATCGCCAAGAAGACGCTGGGCGACGGCCTCGTGAAGTTCGACGAGCAGCGCGGCTGGCGCGGCCCCATCAACAAGATCGAGCTTGTCGGCGACTGGGGCCCGAAGCTGGCCGAGATCCGCGCCTTCGGCGACATTCCGTGGCAGCTCGCCGTGGTGCTGGATTCGTCCAAGGACACCGCGCGCATCGGCCTCCAGCCGCCGCGCGACCGTTCGGGCGGCATCTCCACCGCGCGCGAGGTGGGCCTCATCACGCTCGACGGCGTCAAATGGGCGCGCTGGACCAAGGGGCCGGACGCCGGCAAGGCGGTCTCCTCCGTGGCGCAGGTGCTCAAGCCCGGCGACGTCATCTATGTGGAGCCCATGGCCGGCAAGGACGGCCAGTATCGCCTGCACCAGATCCCCGAGATCGAAGGCGCGCTGGTGGCCATGGAGCCGCGCACGGGCCGCGTGCTCGCGCTGGCCGGTGGCTTCTCCTATGACGAGAGCCAGTTCAACCGCGCCACGCAGGCGCTGCGGCAGGTGGGTTCGTCCTTCAAGCCCATCGTCTATGCCACCGCCATCGACAATGGCTACACGCCTTCCACCGTGGTGCTCGACGCTCCCATCGAGATCGATCAGGGGCCGGGGCAGGCGGCCTGGGCGCCGGAAAACTACGCCAAGAAGTTCTATGGCCCGCAGACCCTGCGCTTCGGCCTGGAGCAGTCGCGTAACGTCATGACCGTGCGCCTCGCGCAGGACGTGGGCATGCCGCTCATCGTCGATTACGCCAAGCGCTTCGGCATCTATGACGAGATGATGCCGGTGCTCTCCATGGCGCTGGGTGCGGGCGAGACCACGCTGCTGCGCATGGCGGGCGCCTATTCCATGATCGCCAACGGCGGGCGCAAGGTGACGCCCTCGCTGATCGACCGCGTTCAGGATCGTTATGGCCACACCATCTATCGTCATGACGACCGCGAGTGTCTGGGCTGCGACGCCACCTCCTGGAACAACCAGCCCGAGCCGACCCTGATCGACCGCCGTCCGGTGGTTCTGGATGCCATGAGCTCCTATCAGATCACCGCCATGATGGAGGGCGTGATCCAGCGCGGCACCGGCACGGCGCTGAAGGAACTGGGCCGTCCCGTGGCCGGCAAGTCCGGCACCACCAATGACGAGAAGGACGCCTGGTTCATGTCCTTCACCCCCGACATGGTGGTGGGCATGTACATCGGCTACGACCGCCCCCGCTCCATGGGCAAGGGCGGCACCGGCGGCTCGCTCACCGCCCCCATGGTGCGTGACTTCTTCAAGTCCGCGCTGGAGGGCAAGCCGGCGATCCCGTTCCGGGTGCCGCCGGGCATCAAGCTGGTGCGCATCAATCCCAAGACCGGCCTGCGCGCCGGGCCGGGCGAGAATTCCATTCTCGAAGGCTTCAAGCCGGGCACCGCCCCGCCGGACAGCTATTCGGTGATCGGCGCCGACGCCTCGGTGGGCGTCTCGCCGGAAGCCGACCGCGCCGTGCGCTCGGGCACCGGCGGGCTGTATTAGCCCTTCCGTCTCATCATCCGCTTCAAGGCCCGCGCTTCGGCGCGGGTCTTTCTCATTGCGGACAGCGCACGAGGGGCGGCCGTTTACATGGCCTCCCGGTGTCGTTAGGTTCCGCCGCCTTATTCGGAGACATGTTTGCCATGCGTGCGGAACTCGCCGCGAAAGTCGACGAGATCAATGCTTCCGTTGATCTGCTGCGTCAGCACCTCAATGTGGATCGTTCGCGCCGGCGCCTCGCCGAACTGAATGCCATCGCCGAGGATCCCAAGCTCTGGGACGAGCCCGAGCGCGCGCAGAAGATCATGCAGGAGCGCACCTCGCTTGAGGATGCGCTCGGCGCCATCGACCGCATCACCAAGGATCTGGCAGACAATATCGAGCTGATCGAGCTCGGCGAGATGGAAGGCGACGAGAGCATTATCTCGGAAGCCGCCACCGCCCTCGAGGGCCTGAAGACGGAACTCGCCCGCCGTGAGCTGGACGCGCTGTTCACCGGCGAGGCTGACAGCAACGACACCTATCTGGAAGTCCATGCGGGTGCCGGCGGCACCGACAGCCAGGACTGGGCGCTCATGCTGCTGCGCATGTACACCCGCTGGTGCGAGAAGCGCGGCTTCAAGACCGAGCTGGTGGACGAATCGGACGGTGAAACGGCGGGCATCAAGTCCGCGACCCTGCTGGTGAAGGGCCACAATGCCTATGGCTGGCTGAAGACCGAATTCGGCGTGCACCGCCTCGTGCGCATCTCGCCCTTCGATTCCAACGCCCGCCGCCAGACCTCGTTCGCCTCGGTGGACGTCTATCCGGTGATCGACGACCGCATCGTGGTGGAGATCAACGAGAGCGACGTGCGCGTGGACACCATGCGCTCCGGCGGCGCCGGCGGCCAGCACGTGAACAAGACCGAATCGGCTGTTCGCCTCACCCACATCCCCACCGGCATCGCGGTGGTCTCGCAGGGCGACCGTTCGCAGCACAAGAACCGCGCCACGGCGTGGAACATGCTGCGCGCCAAGCTCTATGAGATGGAGCTGAAGAAGCGCGAGGCGGAAGCCGCCGCCGAGCAGGCCGCCCGCACCGACATCGGCTGGGGCCACCAGATCCGCTCCTACGTGCTCCAGCCCTATCAGCTGGTGAAGGACCTGCGCACCGGCGTCACCTCCGGCACCCCGCAGGAAGTGCTGGACGGCGATCTCGACCCGTTCATGGAAGCCGCCCTCGCCCAGCGCGCCTATGGCGGCGGGCCGGGGCAGGTGGAGGACGTGGAGTAATCCGCGACCCCTTTCAGTAAACGTTCGCCGTCACCTTGAGATAGGTGGCGGGGATGGAAGTGCGATCCGGGCTCCCGCTGGTGTTCTGGCGGATGAACAGCTCATCCAGCTCCGCCTTCAGGCTCTCCTCCCGGCCATCGCGGGCGGCGGCCTCGAAGGCGTTCATGGTCGGCCCGTAATAGTGGCGGAAGGTCTCCACCACTTCGGCCGGCGGCAGCGGGAAATCGAACCTGTAGGTGGCTTCCTCGCAGGTGATGTCGCCTTCCGGGATGCCGGCCTTGCCGAAGCGCTCGATCACGTTCGGCTTGAGGCCCCATGTCATGGGGCTGATGAAGCCTTCCGGCGGGGGCGGCGCATAGGCCGAGCTGATCTTCAGGATCTGCGCCACAAGCGTCGGGTCGCCGGGAATCCAGTTGCCCATCACCACCCGCCCGCCGGGACGGGTCACGCGTACCATCTGGCGCGCCACGTCGAAGGGGCGGGGGGCGAACATGGCGCCGAACACGCTCAGCACCAGATCGAAGTTCTTGTCCGGAAGTCCGGCAAGCTCGGTGGCGTCGCCCTCCTCGAAGCGGATGTTGGCGAGGCCCGCCTCCTGCGCCCGCCGGTTGCCGGCCTCCACCAGATAGCCGGCGATATCGACGCCCAGCACGTCCGCCCCGAGATTGGCGGCGGGCAGCGCGGTGGTGCCGTCGCCGCAGCCGAGATCGAGCACCGTCATGCCCGGGCCGACGCCGAGGGCCGCGACCAGCGCTTCGCCGCTCTCGCGCATGGAGATGGCGATGCGCGCGAAATCACCTTTCTCCCACAGTGCCTTGTTCGGGTTCATCGGAGCCTCCCGGTTGCGAGGGGAGGTTACGCAAGGGAGGGGTGGCCGCAATCATCCATATGATGCTGCCGATACGGCAAAAAGGGAGAGGGCATGTCTCCGTTCGGAGGAGTGCCCGGGCCATCCGTTTGAGCCTCTTGCCGGCTTGAAGCCGGGGGCCTTCGCGCCCTCTCCGCCACGCGGGGAGAGGGCGCGCGCCCGATCCTGTCCAGACGCCGTAACAGGCGAATTCAGCCCAGCGCCTTCGCCGCTTCCAGCACTTCTTCGGCGTGGCCGTCCACCTTCACCTTGGGCCACACCTGCGCGACCGTGCCGTCGCGGCCGACCAGCAGGGTGACGCGGGAGACGCCCATGAAGGTCTTGCCGTACATGCTCTTCTCGCCCCACACGCCATAGGCTTCTAGCATGGCATGGGTCTCGTCGGAGCCGAGCGGGAAATCCAGCTCGTACTTGGCCTTGAACTTGTCCTGCGCCGTCACCGGATCGCCGGAGACGCCGAGAATGGCGGTGTCAGCGGCGGAGAACTGGGCGCGCAGGCCGTTGAAGGCGATGGCCTCCTTGGTGCAGCCGGGGGTGTTCGCCTTGGGGTAGAAATAGATCACCAGCTTCTTGCCGGCATAATCCTTCAGCGACACCGACGCGCCGCCGTCGCGGGGGAGCGTGAAATCCGGTGCCTTTGCGCCGGGCTGGGGAATATCTGCCATCTGCCTTCCTTTCGACGTCACGTCGTCCTAGAGCCGGAAACGATGTCAGCCGGGCACCATCGTGCGGCGGCTGGCAGGAGTGAAACTCTCTTTCCAACATATGGGAGCGTGATTCACGGGGGCGGTAAGCGGTCTTTCGCTTGCCGCCGGTGGGATCATGCTTCCGGCCGCAGGACGCGGCCGTCCGATACGGACGGTAAAGCGTTTTGCCGTCAGGGTGTTAGAGCGCGATTTCCGATTGGGATCGCTGCAAGGTGAGGGGAGGGCTGCCCAAGGCGGGCTGCCGGCCTTGCCTCGAGGGGCGGAATGTCCATTCTGCCAGTTGGTGGGCACCGGGCGCGGGGGCGCAGGGGTAGCGAGGCCGAAGGGTGCTGAAGGCATGAGCGAACAGCGGGCGCGGTCCAAGCCGGCGCAATCCAGGCCGGTGGCGTCCAAGCCGGCGGTGCGTCAACCGCGCCGATCCCATCTGCGCGGGCTGGCGGGTGCCTTCATCCCGAGGTCCCGCCCGGCCCGCATCGCCGTGGGCCTGCTGGTCGGCCTGATGGGCCTCGCCGGCCTGTCGGCGCTCGGCCTCTATCTGCTCATCGCCGGCGGCATCGTCACCGCCAATCTCGCCACGCCCTATATCGAGCGGGCCATCGAGGACCGGCTGGAGGGCAAGTACGACGTGCGAATCGGCTCCACCCTGGTGGAGACCATGCACGGCGGCGCCACCGTGGTGATCGCCCGCGACATCTCCGTCACCGAGCCGGACGGCACCGTGGTGGCGAGCGCGCCCAGCGCCGAGGTGGAGCTGGAAGGCAGCCTGCTGACCCTTTCCATCCGCGCCCGGCGTTTCGATCTCATCGGCGCGGAACTGACCCTGCGCATCGGCCCGCGGGGCGATGTGGCGGTGGCCGCCGGCCGTGGCGCCCGTCCGCTGCGGCCCGGTGCCGCCCCGCCGGAGCCCGACAGGGCGACCCAGCCCGCCGCCGCCCCGCAGGCCAATGCCGGCCAGCCGGCCGCCCCCACCGGCCCGGTGTCGCAGGGCGCGCCGCTGCCCGCCGCCACGGCACAGGTGCCCCCGCCGCCCGTCGCCGCCCCCGCAGTGGCGGCTGAGGCCGGCAGCGATCCGCTGGTGCTGAAAGCCTTCGCCGGCTGGCTGAACGCGCTGGAGAATTCGGGCTTCGACGGCAGCGCGCTGTCCGACATCGGGCTCAAGAACGGCAGTCTGGTGGTGCAGAACGAGGCCACCGGCCGCACCATCACCTTCGACGACATCTCCATCCGCCTCGGCCGCACGCAGGAGGGCGGGGCGGAGCTGACCTTCACCTCGCAGCAGCCGCACGGCCTCGCCACGCTGGTGGCCAACATCGGCCCGGCCCGCAATGGCGAGCGGCTGGTGGATCTGCAGCTCAAGGATGTCTCCACCCGCGATCTGGTGCAGGCCTTCAGCCAGGATCTGAAGCGCTTCTACATGGACACCCCGCTGGGCGCGACGCTGCGCGCGCGCCTAGCCACCGACGGCCGGGTGCTGGCGGCGGAAGGCGGGCTCTCGCTCGGTGCCGGCGCCATCGGCAATGGCGAGGAAGTGGAGGAGCGCTTCCACATCGACTATGCGCAGGCGCGCCTGACGCTGGATCCGGCCACGCGCTCCATCACCCTGCTGCCGCTGGTGGCGGCGAAGAACCAGAACAAGGTGGCGCTCAAGGGCCTGATCACCGTTCCGGACCTCACCAGCCAGCCGTGGCCCTACACCATCAGCCCCGTGGATGTGACGCTGGCCGGCCCCGAGATGGCCGAGCCGCCCCTCGTCCTCGACCAGCTCGTCATCGCCGGCCGCTTCACCCCGTGGGATCGCAGGCTGCTGATCGAGAGGGGCGAACTGGGCAATGCCAGCGGCAATCTCTCCTTCACCGGCATGTTCGATTTCGGCGTGCCCGCGCCCTATGTGCAGATCAAGGCCATCGGCTCCCGCATGCCGTCCGGCGCGGTGAAGCGCTTCTGGCCGGTGACGCTCGCCCCGCCGGCCCGCACCTATGTGCTGGAGAACATCTCCGGCGGCACCGTGGACAGCACCGTCTTCAACGCGAAGATCGCGCTCGACCTGATCGGCCAGAAGGATCTGCCGCTGCCGGACGATGCGGTGCGCATGGAGATGGCGGGCTCCGGCATCACCTTCCGGGCAGTGAAAGGCCTGCCGCCGCTGGTGAACACCAGGCTCGGCGTCATCGTCACCGGCCGCTCGGTGCGGGTGAACATTCCCGAGGCCACCGTCATCACGCCCCAGAACCGCAAGCTCAGCGTGTCCGAGGGGGTGTTCCTCATTCCCGACTATTTCCCGCGCGAGCCGAACGGCCTCGTGAAGGTGAAGTTCGATGGCCCGGCGGATGCCGGCATCGAGGTGCTGGGCATGGAGCCGCTGAAGGGCTCCGAGGGGCAGGCGTTCGATCCCTCCACCACGCGCGGCAAACTCTCGGCGCTGCTGCAGGTGAAGATCCTGTTCCGCAAGGTGCCGCAGCCGGGGGACGTGGATTATTCGCTGGAAGCCAAGCTCACCGACTTCGGCGTGGATCACGTGTTCCAGACCCATCGACTGGAAGGGGCGAGCGTGGATGCGTTCGCATCCTCGGCCGGCGTGCAGCTGCGCGGCGAGGGCAAGATCGCCGGCGCCCCCATCGCCTTCGACTACAGCAAGCGCAAGGACAAGGCCGACGCCGACGTGAAGGTCAATGCCACGCTGGACGATGCCGCGCGGCAGAAGCTCGGGCTTGAGATCACCGCCGTGTCCGGCCCCATCGCGGTGAAGCTGACAGGCACCACCAACAATACCCAGACCAAGGCCGCCATCGAGCTGGACCTGACGGCGGCGCGCATCGCCGACCTCGTGCCCGGCCTGTCGAAGCCGGCGGGCAAGCCGCTCAAGGCCAAGTTCAATTCCGACGATGCGGGCAAGAGCCTGAAGATCGCCGACCTCACCGTGGAAGGCTCCGGCACCAATATCCGGGGCGCGCTGGAGATGGCCGACAGCGGCGATATCGTCGCCGCCAACTTCCCCACCTTCCAGCTTTCCGACGGCGACAAGGCCAGCCTGCGCGCGGACCGTTCCGGCGAAGTACTGAAGCTGCGCATCAATGGCGAGGTGATGGACGCGCGCGGCATCCTGAAGAGCCTCGTGGGCACCCCCGCCTCCAGCTCTGCGCCGAAGAAGAACGAGAAGACGCAGGACGTGGACGTGGAGGCGAAGATCGGCGCCCTCACCGGCAACAATGGCGAGGTGCTGCGACAGGTGGATCTGGCCGTGGGCCGGCGGGGCGTGGAGCTGCGCAGCTTCTCCCTCACCGCCAAGGCGGGCCGCGAAGGCACGGTGGCGGGCGAGATCCGCAACTGGGGCGAGAGCACCCGCAAGGGCCTCTATGTCACCACCTCGGACGCCGGTGCGCTGCTGCGCTTCCTCGACACCTACGGCAAGGTGCAGGGCGGCACCATGTGGATCATCGTCGATCCGCCGCGCGGCGACGGGGCGGCGCAGAACGGCGTCGTCAACATCCGCGACTTCGTCATCCGCGGCGAGCCCGGCCTCGACAGCCTGAGCCAGGCCACCCGCGACAGTTCCGGCCGGGTGGAGCAGGGCACGGCGGTGTTCGAGAAGGCGCAGGCCCAGTTCACCCGCACCACCGGCAAGGTGGCGATCCGCGACGGGGCGATCTGGGGGCCGGTGGCGGGCGCCACCTTCGACGGCACCATCGATTTCGCCGCCGAGCGCCTCGCCATGCGCGGCACCTATGTGCCGGCCTATGGCCTCAACAACCTGTTCTCCAAGCTGCCCATCCTCGGCGCGTTTCTGGGCGGCGGGCCGAACGAGGGGCTGGTGGGCGTGACCTTCGAGGTCTCGGGGCCCATGAGCGGGCCGACGCTGCGCATCAATCCGCTCTCGGCGGTGGCGCCGGGCTTCCTGCGCAAGATGTTCGAGTTCCGCGGCGCCACCAGCGACACGCTGCCCGCCGTCACAATGCCGGGCAATCCGTAGGGCGTTTCCTGCGGGCGGGGGGCGATCGGCCCGGCATCGCCTGCCCCTCCGAGCCCTCTCCCGCTTGAATTGCGGGCCTGCCGCAGCGGTGAAGGCGACAGGCCCCTCTCCTGCCTGCGGGCGAGGGGTGGGAGGGGACGGACGCGCCACCCGGATCTCAAAGGGGGCAAGGGCGTCAAAATCAAGCGATAGCAATGTTTTTCGTGCTGCGTTGCGGGGTGCGACAAGTCAGCCTCACGCAAGCTTCTGCTCACAAAGTCGCGATGGACGGTTGCATGGTGCCTCCGTTAAACTGTCCGTGGGGGGACAGACAGGGGGTCGTGTGATGCGTTTGACTGTAGTGGCGGGGATGTGCCTCGCTCTGGCCGGCGGCGCGACGCCGGCTCTCGCCAAGGGACCGGGCAAGTACAAGGTCGAGGGCGTCAATTCCGAGGACAATTCGAAGTACTCGGGCACGGCCGTCATCACCAAGACCGGCAAGGATTCGTGGCGGGTCGTTTCCACCATCGACGGCGACAAGTTCGATGGCTATGCCATCGGCGACGAGGAACTCCTCGCCGTGACCTTCACGGGCAACGGCTCGTCCGGCGTGGCGCTCTACGTGGTCCAGCCCGATGGTAGCTACAAGGGCATCTGGGCCTTCAAGGGCGACAGCAAGATCAGCGCGGAAATGCTCACCCCGCAGTGATGCAGGGACGCGCCGACCATCCGGAAACGCGAACGGCGGGCCAAGGCCCGCCGTTGTTGCGTTCAGCGTGTCTCCCCGTCTCAGACCGGGCGCAGGAGGACGTGCTTCTTCTTGCCCATGGAGAGCTTGATCACGCCTTCCGAGGTCAAGTCGCTTTCGGTCAGCACCAGCTTCTCGTCGGTGACGGTGGCGTCATTCACCTTCAGCCCGCCGCCCTTGATCTGCCGGCGCGCCTCGCTGGTGGAGGGCACGAGGCCCGCGCTCACGAAGGCGCTGTTGGCGGCAAGGCCGGCCTTCAGCTCGGCCCCGGCGATCTCGATGGTGGGCAGGTTGGTGGAGAGCGCACCTTCCTCGAAGGTGGTGCGGGCGGTGGCCTTGGCCTCTTCCGCCGCCGCGCGGCCGTGCAGAAGCGCGGTCGCCTCGGTGGCGAGCACCTCCTTGGCGAGGTTGATCTCCTGCCCCTGCAAGGCGGCAAGGCGCGCGATCTCGTCCAGCGGCAGTTCGGTGAAGAGCTTCAGGAAGCGCTCCACGTCGGCATCGCCCGAATTGCGCCAGTACTGCCAGTATTCGTAAGGCGACAGCAGCGCCGCATCGAGCCACACCGCGCCGCCCGCCGTCTTGCCCATCTTGGCGCCGGAGGAGGTGGTGAGCAGCGGCGTCGTCAGCGCGAACAGGTCCGCGCCGTGCATGCGGCGGCCCAGCTCCATGCCGTTGACGATGTTGCCCCACTGGTCGGAGCCGCCCATCTGCAGCACGCAGCCGTGGCGCTTGTTCAGCTCCACGAAGTCGTAGGCCTGCAGGATCATGTAGTTGAATTCGAGGAAGGTGAGGGGCTGCTCGCGCTCAAGGCGCAGCTTCACCGAATCGAACGTCAGCATGCGGTTGATGGTGAAGTGCGGCCCCACCTCGCGCAGGAGGGGGATGTATTTCAGCTCATCGAGCCACGCCGCATTGTTCTCCATGATGGCGCCGGCGCCAAAATCGAGGAACTGCGCGAACACTTTGCGGATCGAGGCGATGTTCTCGTTGATCTGCGCGTCGGTGAGCATCTTGCGGGCCTCGTCCTTGCCGGACGGGTCGCCGATCTTGGTGGTGCCGCCGCCCATGAGCGCGATGGGCTTGTGGCCCGTGCGCTGGAGCGTGCGCAGCATCATGATCGAGAGCAGATGGCCCGCATGCAGCGAGGAGGCGGTCGCGTCGAAGCCGATATAGGCGGTGATCGGCCCTTCGCTCGCCTTGGCGTCGAGGCGCTCGAGATCCGAGCACTGGTGGATGTAGCCGCGCTCGTTCAGCACGCGCAGGAAATCGGAGCGGAAGGTGGTCATGCTGATCTGTTCGGATGACGGAAAGGTGCGGTGATGTAACAGGTCTTCGCCGGGAATGCACCGGCGGGAGCGGGAAGAGTGCCATGCGGACGGCGATGCGCGCGATCGGGCTGATGAGCGGAACCTCCATGGACGGCATCGATGCCGCCCTCATCGAGACCGATGGCGAGACCGTCTCCTGGCTCGGCTCGGGCCTGACGCTGCCTTACGACGCCGCCACCCGCGCCTTGCTGGAAGGGGCCATGGCGGATGCGCGCGGCGTGAATGCCCGCGATGACCGGCCCGGCCGGCTGGCGGAGGCGGAAAGCCGCATCACCACGCTGCATGGCGAGGCCGTACGCGCGCTCATGGAGACGCTGCGCCTCACCCCCTCCGACATCGACGTGGTGGGCTTCCACGGCCAGACCGTCATCCACCGCCCCGACGCCCGCCTCACCGTGCAGATCGGCCTCGGGCAGGCGCTGGCGGATGACCTCTCCATTCCCGTGGTGGCCGACTTCCGCGCCGCCGACGTGGCGGTGGGCGGGCAGGGGGCCCCGCTTGTGCCGGTGTTCCATCAGGCGCTGGTGCGCGCGCTGGAGCTGCCAGCGCCGGTGGCGGTGCTGAACATTGGCGGGGTGGCGAACGTCACCGTGCTGGAAAAGGACGCCGATCCCATCGCCTGCGACACCGGACCGGGCAATGCGCTGATCGACGACTTCATGGCCGAGCGCACCGGCCGCCCCTATGACGAGAGCGGCCGCGCGGCGGCGGCGGGCCGAGTGGACGAGGAGCCGGTCAAGGCCGTGCTCGCCCATCCCTTCTTCACAGCTCCCCCGCCGAAGTCGCTGGACCGCAACGAATTCAAGGCCTTCGTGGCCGAGCGCCTGAACCTCTCCGGCCTCTCCACGGAGGACGGCGCGGCGACGCTCACCGCCGTCACCGCTCGCACCATCGCCGCTTTGGTTCCGCTGCTGCCGCGCGCCCCGCAAAGCTGGATCGTGGCCGGCGGCGGCGCGCGCAATCCGACGCTGCTCACCATGCTGGAAGCGATCCTCGGCCGCCCCGTGCGCCCGGCCGAGGCGGTGGGCTGGTCGGCGGATGCGCTGGAAGCCCATGCCTTCGGCTTCCTCGCGGTGCGGTCGCTCCGGGGCCTGCCGCTCACCTTCCCCACCACCACGGGCATCGCCGCGCCGTTGACGGGTGGTGTGCGGTTCTCTCCCCGGTTGCGGGAAATGTGATGCACATATCCGTCACCCCGGTAAGGTAACGAGGGGTGACTTGAGGACGCAGGCCCGGATTCGCGACGATCCACCGGGAATGCGTGCTCGCGCAATGGCTTGGAGACGGCGCGGCCGGCTCCAAGGGGGGTGTCATGTCTCACAAGATGCAGCGGGAGATCGGCGTCGTCGGTCTCACTTTCGTGGCCGTCTCCGGCATCATCGGGTCGGGCTGGCTGTTCGCGCCGCTCATGGCCGCCCAGCATGCGGGGCCGGCCTCCCTCATCGCCTGGGTCATCGGCGGCATCGCCATGCTGCTGCTGGCGCTCACCTTCGCCGAAATCTCGGCCATGCTGCCGGTGCCGGGGGGCATCGCCCGCGTGCCGCTGTTCAGCCATGGCAACCTCGTCGCCATGGCCATGGGGTGGAGCGCCTGGGTGGGCTACAACACCACCGCCCCCATCGAGGTGGAGGCCATGCTGCGCTATCTGGCCCCGCACATGCCGTGGCTGCACACCACGCCGGGCGGCGGCACGCTGTCGGCATCGGGCATGGCGGTCGCCATCGGGCTGATGGCGCTGTTCACCCTCATCAATGCCTTCGGGGTCAAATTCTTCGCTTATGTGAACTCGGCCATCACCTGGGCCAAGATCGCCATTCCGCTGCTGGTGACGGGCATGCTGCTGGTCTCGCGCTTCGAGACCGGCAATTTCACCGCCGGCGGCGGGTTCGCGCCCACGGGGCTGGCCGGCATACTCGGCGCCATCTCGTCCGGCGGCATCATCTTCTCCTACATCGGCTTCCGCCATGCGGTGGACATGGCGGGCGAGGCGAAGAACCCCGGCTTTACCGTGCCGGCGGCGCTGCTGTTTTCCGTCGTCATCTGCTTCGTCATCTATGGCGGCTTGCAGTTCGCTTTCATCGGCGCGCTCTCGCCGTCAGACCTCGCCAACGGATGGCCGGCGCTCGCCCTGCCGGGGCAGCTCGGTCCGCTGGGGGCGCTGGCTTCCGTGCTCGGCCTCCTGTGGCTGGTGAGCCTGCTGAATGTGGGCGCGGTGGTCGGCCCGTTCGGCGGTGCGCTGGTGGCGGTGGGCTCCAATGCCCGCCTTGCCTATGCGCTGGCGGAGAACGGCCTGTTCCCGCGCCTGATGGTCCGCCTGTCCAACCTCGGCGTGCCGCTGGCGGCGCTGGTCTTCAATTGCGTGCTGTCGTCCGTGTCCTTCGTGCTGCTGCCGTTCGGCGAGCTGGTGCAGCTCAACTCCTCCGCCATCGTGCTCAGCTTCATCGTGGGGCCGATCGCGGTGGTGGCGCTGCGTGCGCTGCTGCCGGGGGCGAAAAGGCCCCTGCGCCTGCCGGCGGTCAATGTGATCGCGGCCGCCGCCTTCATCATCTCGACGCTGGTGGTCTATTGGAGCGGCTGGTCCACCGTGTGGCGGCTGGGCGTGTGCCTCGGCGTCGGGCTGGCGCTGTTCCTCGTCTACGCCCGCCCGCGCATGCGCGAGGCGCCGGACACGCGCGAGGCCCTGTGGCTGGTGCCCTATTGCCTCGGCACGGCGCTGTTGTCGTATCTCGGCACGTTCGGCGGCATCGGCCTGCTGCCGTTCGGCTGGGACATGGTGGCGGTGGCGCTGTTCGCGCTGCGCATCTTCTTCTGGGCCATCGGCTCGCGCCTGCCGCCGGACAAGTTCGCCGCCCGTCTTGAAGAGGCGCGGGAGCACCTGACCGAGGAAACCGGCCATCCCGTCACCGGCGCGGCACCTGTGCCTGCCGGTCAGTGAGGGGCGGGCGGGGGGATTGGCGTCTCCACCCGCGCGGTCCCATCCGCCGTCCTCGCGTCACCCTCCACGCGTCATGGCCGGACTTGATCCGGCCATCCACGTGGTGCGGCTGGGAAGCGGTTGATTTGAAACAGTGAGCGGCCGGGGCCGCGCCTGCTTCCGGTGCGGCCTCTGTCGGCCTGACGTGGATCCCCGGATCAAGTCCGGGGATGACGATCCTTTGTGGGAGCTTTGGCGCGCACCACGATCGACGTGGCGCCGGGAAGGGCCTCCGACCCCCCACACGAAAAAGCGCCGCGCGATCTCTCGCGCGGCGCTTTTCTTATTTCGCGTCCGGAAAGGACAGCCGCTCAGGCGGCGCTGTCCTTGCGGGTGCCGGGCAGGCGCTTGTCGAGATAGCCGCCGACGATGCCCATCAGCTCTTCGGTCTTGCCGTCGAAGAAGTGGTTGGCGCCGGGGATGATCTGCTGCTCGATCACGATGCCCTTCTGCGTCTTCAGCTTCTCCACCAGCGTGCCGACGGCGGCGGTGGGCACCACCGCGTCCTTGTCGCCATGGACGAACAGGCCCGAGGACGGGCAGGGCGCCAGGAAGGAGAAGTCATAGAGGCTGGCCGGGGCGGCGATGGAGATGAAGCCCTCCACCTCCGGGCGGCGCATCAGCAGCTGCATGCCGATCCAGGCGCCGAAGGAGACGCCAGCGATCCAGCAGGCGCGCGCATCCGGGTTCACCGACTGCGCCCAGTCGAGCGCCGCGGCGGCATCGGCCAGCTCGCCGGTGCCGTGGTCGAACGAGCCCTGGCTGCGACCCACGCCACGGAAGTTGAAGCGCAGCACCGAGAAGCCACGGTTCACGAACTGGTAGTACAGATTGTACGTCACCGGATTGTTCATCGTCCCGCCGAACTGCGGGTGGGGATGAAGAATGATGGCGATGGGGGAATTGCGGGTCTTGGCGGGCTGATAGCGACCCTCGAGCCGCCCTTTTTCGCCAGTGAAGATGACTTCGGGCATGGGACGTGCAAGACCTCTAGGGGCGCATCCGCGAAGTCAGGGAAGCGTCTGTCGGGTGTGGCACCCCACAGCGACGCCCCTCGGAGCACATCTGCCAGCACGCTCACCCGATTTGAGGGCACCCGAAATCTCCGGGGACACCCAAAGTCTCACGGTTGGCTGGCGATGTCTTGACTCGGCCTGGACGCCGCCCTATCTATTTAGAATAATTCTAATTTATCCCGGCCAGCTGCGCACGGAAAGCGCTGCGTGACTGAGACGGGTGAAGTGGATCATATGGACGAGAACGGGTGCAATTGCAAGCCTCGCGTCTTGACCGTGAGTGCCGGAAGGCATTGCGGCGCGGGCCTCTGTCTTGGGTTCTGCCGTTCGGCGCCCGAGGGGTGCCGGTGATGGCCGAGGCGCGCGTTCATCTGGATCATAACGCAACGTCACCCCTGCGCCCCGAAGCCCGTGACGCGCTGATCGCCGCGCTGGAGGAGGGGGGCAATGCCTCTTCCGTGCACACGGGCGGACGCGCGGCGCGCGGGCGTCTGGAGACGGCGCGCAAGCAGGTGGCGGGGCTCGTCGGCGCGCAGATGCGCGGCGTGATGTTCACCTCCGGCGCCACCGAGGCCAATGCGCTGGCGCTGCATCCGGCCTGGGAGATCGCCGGCCGGCCGGTGACATGCGACGTGCTGCTGACCAGCGCCGTGGAGCATCCGGCGGTGCTGCGCGGCCATCGCTTCGCGGACGAGAACGTCGAAGTGCTGCCCGTGGATGCCACGGGAAGGCTTGATCTGGACGCCCTGTCGGCGCGTATCGCTGTCCATGCCGGCGCAGGGCGCAAGGCCATGGTGAGCCTGATGCTGGCGAACAACGAAACCGGCGTGATCCAGCCCGTGGCCGAGGCCGCCGCCCTCGTCCATGCGCAGGGCGGCATCATGCATTGCGACGCCGTGCAGGGGGCGGGCCGCCTGCCCATCCATATGGGCACGCTCGGGCTCGACCTCCTCTCGCTCTCCGCCCACAAGCTGGGCGGGCCGCAGGGGGCTGGCGCTCTGGTGGCGGCCCATGAGGATACCCGCCCGCTGGTTCCCCTGCTGCGGGGCGGCGGACAGGAGCGCAGCCGCCGGGGCGGCACCGAGAATGTGCCGGGCGCGGCCGGCTTCGGCGCGGCAGCGAAAGCGGCGCAGGACGTTTTGGACAAGGAAGCCTTGCGTCTGGCGCACTTGCGCGACCGGCTGGAAACGGAGATTGTCGCCGCGCTTCCCGAAACGGAGGTTGTCGGTTCCGGGGCCGCGCGCGTGGCCAACACGTCCTGCCTCGCCTTCGGTGGGCTGAAGG
Organism: Azorhizobium oxalatiphilum; assembly: GCF_014635325.1. Classification (GTDB taxonomy): domain Bacteria; phylum Pseudomonadota; class Alphaproteobacteria; order Rhizobiales; family Xanthobacteraceae; genus Azorhizobium; species Azorhizobium oxalatiphilum. Next base: position 282,859 of record NZ_BMCT01000003.1, read on the forward strand.
CGGAGACACTGGTTATCGCGCTCGACCTTTCCCACATAGCGGTCAGTGCCGGCTCGGCCTGTTCCTCAGGGAAGGTGGGCCCCTCGCATGTGCTGTCCGCCATGGGGCTGGACGATGCACGCGCCGGCGGGGCGATCCGCCTGTCGCTGGGCTGGTCGAGCACCGAACAGGATGTGGACCGGACGATCGCGGCCTTGCGCCGCGTGGTTCCGCAGGTCAGAAGCCGCTCCCTGAGGGCGGCCTAATTCGAATTGAGCGGTTTACCGCTCAGGGCAACGTGAATTGAGCGGTTTCCCGCTCGGAGGAACTTGACCCGCGGGCCTTGACCCCGCGCGGGAGAGGAGAGGAAAGATGCCAGCAGTCCAGGAGACGGTCGACCAGGTTCGATCCCTCGACGTCGATCAGTACAAGTACGGCTTCGTCACCGATATCGAGAGCGAGAAGGCCCCGAAGGGCCTCAGCGAGGATACGGTACGCTACATCTCGGCCAAGAAGAACGAGCCGGAATGGATGCTGGAGTGGCGGCTCGATGCCTATCGCCGCTGGCTGACCATGGAAGAGCCCACCTGGGCCCGCGTCAGCTATCCGAAGATCGATTTCCAGGACTATTACTACTACGCGCAGCCCAAGAAGCGGCCGCAGTCGCTGGACGAGATCGATCCCGAGATCCTCGCCACCTACGACAAGCTCGGCATTCCGCTGCGCGAGCGTGAAGCCCTGCTCGGCATCGAGAACCCCTCCCGCCCCATCGCGGTGGATGCGGTGTTCGATTCGGTGTCGGTGGCCACCACCTTCAAGGCCGAACTGGCCAAGCAGGGTGTGATCTTCTGCTCCATCTCGGAAGCCATCCGCGAGCATCCCGAGCTGGTGAAGCAGTATCTCGGCTCGGTCGTGCCGGTGTCGGACAATTTCTACGCCACGCTGAATACGGCGGTCTTCTCCGACGGCTCGTTCGTCTACATCCCCAAGGGCGTGCGCTGCCCCATGGAGCTGAGCACCTATTTCCGCATCAACGAGCGGAACACGGGCCAGTTCGAGCGCACCCTGATCATCGCCGATGAAGGCGCCTATGTGAGCTATCTGGAAGGCTGCACCGCCCCGCAGCGCGACGAGAACCAGCTCCATGCCGCTGTCGTCGAGCTGGTGGCGCTGAAGGATGCCGAGATCAAGTATTCCACCGTCCAGAACTGGTATCCCGGCGACAAGGACGGCAAGGGCGGCATCTACAATTTCGTCACCAAGCGCGGCGACTGCCGGGGCGACAATTCCAAGATCAGCTGGACGCAGGTGGAAACCGGCTCGGCCATCACCTGGAAGTATCCGTCCTGCATCCTGCGCGGCGACAACAGCCAGGGCGAGTTCTACTCCATCGCCATTTCCAACGGCTTCCAGCAGGTGGACAGCGGCACCAAGATGATCCACCTCGGCAAGAACACGTCGAGCCGGATCATCTCCAAGGGCATCGCGGCCGGGCGTTCGGAGAACACCTATCGCGGGCAGGTGACGGCCCATCGCCGGGCCACCAACTCGCGCAACTTCACCAACTGCGACTCGCTGCTGATCGGCGACAAGTGCGGCGCCCACACCGTGCCCTACATCGAGGCGAAGAATTCGTCGGCGGTGTTCGAGCACGAAGCCACCACGTCCAAGATCTCCGAAGACCAGCTGTTCTACTGCCTCCAGCGCGGCCTCTCGCCCGAGGAAGCGGTGGCGCTGATCGTCAACGGCTTCGTCAAGGACGTGCTGCAGCAGCTCCCCATGGAGTTCGCGGTGGAAGCCCAGAAGCTGATCTCCGTGAGCCTGGAAGGCTCGGTCGGCTGATCGCCTGAACCTTTTCCGCGCCAAGGTGCGGAAGCCCTTTTTCGCAGGCAGGACGGCCGGTGCGCGTCACGCGAACGGCGCACCCCTCCAGCCGGCAGATTAGAAATGGAAAGACGCCAATGGCCTTGCTCGAAATCAACAACCTGCATGCTTCCATCGAGGACAAGGAGATCCTGAAGGGTCTCAGCCTCTCGGTGAATGCTGGCGAGGTGCATGCGATCATGGGGCCGAACGGCTCCGGCAAGTCGACCCTGTCCTACGTCCTCTCCGGCAAGCCGGACTATGAAGTGACCGAAGGCACCGCCACGCTCGACGGCGTGGACCTGCTGGAGCTGGAAGCCGACGCGCGCGCCGCCGCCGGCCTGTTCCTGGCCTTCCAGTATCCGGTGGAAGTGCCCGGCGTCGCCACCATGACCTTCCTGCGCACCGCGCTGAACGCCCAGCGCCGCGCCCGCGGCGAGGACGAGCTGTCCACGCCGGACTTCCTGCGCATCGTCAAGGAGAAGGCCGCCCATCTCGGCATCTCGCAGGACATGCTGCGCCGTGGCGTGAACGTCGGCTTCTCCGGCGGCGAAAAGAAGCGCAACGAGATCCTCCAGATGGCCCTGCTGGAGCCGAAGGTGGCGATCCTCGACGAGACCGATTCCGGCCTCGACATCGACGCGCTCAAGATCGTCTCCGAAGGCGTGAACTCGCTGCGCTCCAAGGACCGCGCCATGGTGGTGATCACCCACTACCAGCGCCTGCTGGACCATATCGTGCCGGACTTCGTGCATGTGATGCACAAGGGTCGCATCGTACGCTCCGGCGGCAAGGAACTGGCGCTGGAACTGGAGGCCTCGGGCTATGCCGCCTATGGCCAGGACGCGGCGTGAGGGGACGGACATGAATGTCGTGACCCAGATCCGCACGGCGGCCGAGCAGGCGCTCGGCATCGCCGTCGAGCAGCGCACCGCCGCTGCCGAGGCGGGCCGGATCGGCGAACTGCGCCGCGCCGCCGCCACCGCCTTTGCCGCCAACGGCCTGCCCCACCGCCGGGTGGAGGAGTGGAAGTACACCGACCTGCGCGCCCTTCAGCGCGAGGCGGCTCCGCTCGCCGGCACCCCGGACGCCGCTGCCGTGGCTGCGGCCTCGGCGGACGTGATGAGCATTGAGGGTGCCCCGCGCATCCTGTTCGTCAACGGCACGCTGGTGGGCTCGGCCTCCGATCTCGCGCTGGGCGCGGGCATCACGGTGGAGCCGCTGGACGCGGCGCTGCGCGGCCCGCTGGCCGATCGCGTCGGCGCGCTCGCCCCGCAGCGCTATGACGGGCCGCTGGCCCTCAACACCGTCTTCCTCGGCTCCGGCCTCGTGGTGCGGGTTGCGGCCGGCGCCAAGATCGAAACCCCGCTGCACATCGCCAACGTCTTCACCGGCGCTGCCGCCTCCACCTATGGCCGCGTGGTCCTGGTGGTGGAGGAAGGCGCGGAGGTGACGCTGGTGGAGAGCTTCCAGGGTCCGGATGGCGTCGCCTACCAGACCAATTCGGCGCTGGAGCTGTTCGTGGGCGACGAGGCCCATGCGGATTACATCCGCGTGCAGGAGGAGGGCGATGCCGCGCTCCATCTGGCCACCCTGATGACGGAGATCGGCCGCAACGCCCAGCTCCACACCTTCAGCTTCACCAGCGGTGCCAAGGCTTCCCGCATCAGCCTCTACGGGCGGTTCGGCGGCCAGCATTCGCAGGCGGGCCTGAATGGCGTGAACCTGCTCAAGAACAAGCAGCATGCGGACGTGACCCTGCTGCTCGACCATGCCGTGCCCCATTGCGAGAGCCGCGAACTGTTCAAGTCCGTGCTGGCGGATGAGAGCCATGGCGTGTTCCAGGGCAAGATCGTGGTGCATCCCGACGCCCAGAAGACCGACGGCCGCATGATGAGCCGCGCGCTTCTGCTGGGCGAGACGGCGGAGATGGACAACAAGCCCGAGCTTGAGATCTTCGCCGACGACGTGCAGTGCGGCCATGGCGCGACCGTGGGCGATCTCGACGAGACCCTGCTGTTCTACCTCAAGGCCCGCGGCATCCCGCAGAAGGAGGCCGAGGCGCTCCTCGTGCAGGCTTTCGTCGGCGAGGCGCTGGAGCTGCTGGAGAACGAGACCCTGCGTGAGTTCCTGATCGCGCGTGCGGCCGCCTGGCTGGTCCGCCGGGCGGGTTGAGCGGGAAGGGCAGGGCCTTCTCTTCCCTTATGGGGGGAGGGGGCAACGCCGCTGTAACAGAAGACCGTCATGCCCGGGCTTGTCCCGGGCATCCACGTCGGGCCGACGGCGCAAGCCTCTGAAGGCTGTTCCTGGCCGCTGGGCGTGGATACCCGGGACAAGCCCGGGCATGACGGCCCGCATGGAGTGTGGGCGCTCTGAGCAACTTGATCCTTGGAGGCAGTTGTTTCACCGCCCGAAGGTGGACAGGACCGCTCCTGCGGACGGTCCCGAGAAGCATTCCAACCTGTTGTTTCATCGCAATTCCGGACGCAGACCCCATATACAGGTCCGCCGGAATTGCTTAGAGCCGGATCGGTCCGGATTGATCAATCCGAACCGTGAATCCGCCTCTGAAGGGCTGAGAGAGAACGCTCGGCGCGCCCGCCCGGAAAGGCAATTGCGATGACCAAGGAGCACCCGGCCGTGCACGGTTATGACGTGGAGAAGGTGCGCGCGGATTTCCCCGCGCTGGCGCTGGAGGTCCATGGCCATCCGCTCACCTATCTCGACAATGCCGCCTCCGCGCAGAAGCCCGTGCAGGTGCTGGACCGCATGCGCCGCGCCTATGAGCGCGAATATTCCAACGTCCATCGCGGCCTGCACTATCTCGCCAACGAGATGACCGAAGGCTTCGAGGCCGCCCGCGAGAGCGCCCGGCGCTTCCTCAACGCCGCCTCGCTGGACGAAATCATCTTCACCCGCTCCGGCACCGGCTCCATCAATCTGGTGGCCAACTCGCTCGGCCAGTCCATCGAGGCGGGCGACGAGATCGTGCTCTCCATCATGGAGCACCATTCCAACATCGTGCCCTGGCACTTCCTGCGCGAGCGCAAGGGCGCCGTGATCAAGTGGGCGCCGGTGCGCGAGGATGGCTCGTTCGATTTCGAGGCGTTCGAGCAGTTGCTCACGCCGCGCACCAAGATCGTCTCCATCACCCACATGTCCAACGTGCTCGGCACGGTGACGCCCATCAAGCAGATCGCCGCCGCCGCCCATCGGGTGGGCGCGAAGGTGGTGGTGGATGGCTGTCAGGCCAGCGTCCACATGCCGGTGGATGTGCGCGAGCTGGACGTCGATTTCTACGCCGTCACCGGCCACAAGCTCTACGGCCCCACCGGTATCGGCCTGCTCTATGGCAAGCGCGAATTGCTGGCTGAGATGCCTCCCTACGAGGGCGGCGGCGAGATGATCGGCGAAGTGAGCGAGGAGCGCATTACCTATGCCGCCCCGCCGCACCGCTTCGAGGCCGGCACCCCGCCCATCGTGCAGGCCATCGGCCTCGGCGCGGCGCTGGACTATATGGACCTGCTGGGCCGTGACGCCATCGCGGCCCATGAGCACGAGCTTTCGGTCTATGCCCATGAGGTGCTGGGCGGCATGAACAGCCTGCGCATCATCGGTACCGCGCCGGGCAAGGGCGCCATCGTCTCGTTCGAGGTGAAGGGCGCTCATCCCCACGACGTGGCGACCATCATCGATCGCTACGGCGTGGCCGTGCGGGCGGGTACCCATTGCGCTCAGCCGCTTTTGGCCCGATATGGCACCACAGCGACGTGCCGCGCGTCCTTCGCGCTCTACAACACGCGCGCCGACGTGGACCGCCTTGCGGCGGCGCTCGTCAAGGCGCAGGATTTGTTCTCATGACCGATACCGTGGCCAACGACACCCCCAACGCCCCCGAGGTGACGGCCTCCAGCATCCCGGAAGCCGAGCTGACGCGCATGACCGACGACATCGTCGGCGCGCTGAAGACCGTCTATGACCCGGAAATCCCGGTCGACATCTACGAGCTGGGCCTCATCTACAAGGTGGACATCGGCGACGACCGCACGGTTGCCGTCGAGATGACGCTCACCACCCCCAACTGCCCCGCCGCCGCCGAGCTGCCGAGCATGGTGGAGAGCGCAGTCGCCATGGTGGGCGGCGTTGCCGACGTGAAGGTGGAGATCACCTTCGACCCGCCGTGGGATCAGGGCCGCATGTCCGAGGAAGCCCGCGCCACCCTCAACCTCTGGTGAGGCGATGAGCGGGCCGTCCCGTCCGCCGCCCGTGACGCGGGTGGTGGAGACGGGCCTCTATGTGGACGATCTCGCCCGCGCGAGCGCCTTCTACGAGGGCGTTCTGGGCCTCGCGCCCATGCTCGCGGACGCCCGCTTCCGCGCCTATCCGCTGGGCGACACCGTGCTGCTGCTGTTCCTGCGCGGCACGGCGCTGGAGACCATCCATTTGCCCGGCGGTACCATTCCGCCCCACGACGGCTCCGGCCCGCTGCATTTCGCCCTCGCGGTGGCGGAAGCCGACATCCCGGCATGGCGGGCGCATCTGGCCGCCCACGGGATCGCCATCGAGGGCGAGACGCAATGGCCCAAAGGCGCCACCAGCCTTTATTTCCGCGATCCCGACGGTCATCTGGTGGAGCTGGTGAGCCCCGGCCTCTGGGCGAACTACTGAGATTCAAGCCCGGCGCCAGCAGGGGCGGGCAATCTGCGTCACGAGCCGAAGCGCCATGCGGCAATCCGTCTTGCCCTTGCCGTCTTCCATGCCCATTTTAGACAGGCAACGTATCCGCCGGCCTTGAACCGGCGCGGTTCGGAGAGAATTCATGGCCCCGCGTCCCCGTCCCCCCGTCATGCGCATCACGGAAGCTGCCGCCACGCGCGTGCAGCAGATCATGTCCCGCACCGAGCCGCCGCCGCTGGCGCTGCGGGTGGGGGTGAAGAATGGCGGCTGCGCCGGCATGTCCTACACCATGGAATACGCCTCCGAGATCCGCCCCACCGACGAGGTGGTGGAGGACAAGGGCGTGAAGGTGATCGTGGACCCCAAGGCGGTGCTGTTCCTGCTCGGCACCGAGATGGATTACAAGACCGACAAGCTCTCGGCCCAGTTCGTCTTCCGCAATCCCAACGAGACCTCGGCCTGCGGCTGCGGCGAATCGGTCGCCATCACGCCGGCCAGTGAAGAGGCTTTTGTGGGCTGATTTCCGGCCCGTCCGGCAGGTTCTTCTTCCATCTGAAAGTTGTAATCCGCAATCCATGATTGCGAAAATGCTCCCGCGCGCGGATGATCACGCAGGAGCATGCCTGTCCATCAAATGATGGATGACGAACGCGTCATTCCTCGTCACAAGGCGGCTCGCTTTTCTTGAGGGCACGTCCGGCTTTGCTTGCATCGTAATCAAAGCCGGAAAAACGTTCTCTCATTCAGAGATAGAGCCGGACTCCCGGATCAGGTTGATCTGCTCCGATCCGGCTCGGGGGAGCCTGACATGACGCCGTCCTTCATTGCCGCGATCCTGGAATCGCGGATTTTCTTCGTCTTCGCCCGTATTGTGCTCACCTTCGTCTTCTGGGGCGCGGCGCTGGGCAAGATCGCCGACTATCCCGGCGCGCTCGCCGAGATGGCCCATTTCGGCCTTAACCCGCCCGCCGTATGGGCGCCGCTGGTCATCGTCACGCTGCTGGTGGGCGCGGTGCTGGTGATCGTGAACCGCTTCGCCTGGCTCGGCTGCGGCATCCTCGCTGCCTTCACCCTGCTGACCATCCCGATCGCCCATCCGTTCTGGACCATGCAGGGCCTACAGGCGATCATCGAGTTCCACTTCGTGTGCGAGCACATCACGGTCATCGGCGCGCTGATGATGGCGGCCATCCTGTGCCATCGCGAGGCCCCCGCCCGCGCCCGCCTGCGGGCACCGCTGCGCACGGTCTGAGGGCTGAAGCGTCACATTGCGTCAACTTGAGCGGGGCCGGGCCGGTTTTCCACCGTCCCGGCGCCCTTCGGCCCGTTCCCTCGCCGCGCGAACGCCCTTATGGTGCGGGCGCGTGCGGACGTGGCGAAATCGGTAGACGCAAGGCACTTAAAATGCCTCGGCCTCTGGTCATGCGGGTTCGAGTCCCGCCGTCCGCACCACCGCGAGCCTTGCGCGTGTCGCCGGGGTAGGGCGTTATGGTAGCCGGACGCCATTGCCGATCCTTTGTGCAGCCGCGTGCTATTGAGCGTCTGCTTCGCAGTTGCAATCGCCCGGCGGACAGTCCAAGGACGAATGGCATGCCATTCGTGTCGGCCGCGTGCCGGCGGCACGGAGGGGCTCCCGCCCGTCCCGGACCTTCCCTTCATGACACGCGCCGCCGATCCCGTGCCTCACACGCCGCCCGGACCCTCCGCCGCGCGGGCCACGCTGGCCGGCTTCTGCGCCGCGCTGGTGGGCGTGGGTATCGCCCGCTTCGGCTATACGCCGCTCATCCCGCTGCTGATTTCCCAGCACTGGTTCGAGGCCGGACAGGCGGCCTATCTCGGCGCCTTCAATCTGCTGGGCTATCTCGCCGGTGCGCTGCTGGCCGATCCGCTCGCCCGCCGCCTGCCCCTGCCGCTGGTGCTGCGCGCCTCCATGATCGCCTCCGCCATCGGCATGCTGGCCTGCGCGTGGCACGCGCCGTTCGGCTGGTTCGTGCTGTGGCGGGTGGTGACGGGCGTGTCCGGCGGCATCCTCACCGTGCTGGCGCCGGCGGCGGTGCTGTCGCGCATTCCCTTCCACCGGCAGGGGGCGGTGGGCGGCATATTGTTCGGCGGCGTGGGGCTCGGCATCGTCGCCTCGGGCACGCTGGTGCCCCTGCTCATGCGCTTCGGCCTGTCGGAGACCTGGCTCGGCCTCGGCTTCATCTGCGTCATCGGCGTTCTGGCGGCCTGGAACGGCTGGCCGGAGGTGCGCCGCGCGCCGGTGGCGGCGGTGGAGGGCACCCGCCCGGGGCGCAATCCGCGCCTCTGGATCGTGATCGTCTGCTACGGGCTGAACGGTCTCGGCTTCGTGCCCTTCATGCTGTTCCTGGTGGACATGATCGCCCGCGGGCGCGGCTTCGGCATCGATGCCGGCGCTTTGTGCTGGGTGGTGTTCGGCCTTGCCGCGCTGGCCGGGCCGATGGTGTGCGGCTGGTTCGCCGACAAGATGGGCATCGATATCGCGCTGCCGCTCGCCTTCGCCTTGCAGGCGGGAGCGGCGGCGCTGGTGGTGGCGCCGGTGCCGTTCTGGCTGACCCTGGTTGGCGCGGCGGTGATCGGCGTGTTCGTGCCCGGCATCGTGCCGCTGGTTCTGGGGCGGGTGCGCGATGCGCTGCCCGGCGATCCTCGCAGGCAGGCACGCGGCTGGACCGCATGCACCGCCATGCTGGCGCTCAGCACGGCGGCGGGCGGCTATGGCATGTCAGCACTGTTCGCGCGCGGCGTGGGCTACGACGTGCTGTTCTTGCTCGGGGCGCTGGCCATCGTGCTGGCGCTGGCGCTGGATCTCGCAGGGCTCGCTTTCGCGCGCCGGCGCTAGAGCGCTTCCGTATCCGCCGCTCAGGCGGCGCGCGGATAGGCCGAGGCGTCGGGCGGCGCGTCGGCGGGCTTCTGCAGGGCGGCGAAGGCGCGGGTCTGGACGAGGCTCGCCAGTTCCAGCCATTCGGTGGCCCAGGCCATGGCCGATTGCTGGAGGAAGGCGGATTGCCGCCCCGCCAGATTGGCCGGCCCATCTTCGCGGGCGAGCGCGGTGAAGACGTTCATCTGTTCCTGAACCTGCCCGGCGACGAATTTCTGCAGGTGGCTCGTCACCGCCATGGGGGTCTCCAGCCAGAAGGCCTGAACCCCGGAGATGGGCCAGCTGCCGGGCAGCGGCGGGGTAGGGAAGGCGCCGGGCTGATATGCGCCCGACTGGAATTTGGCCCAGTGCGCAGCCCATTGGTCCTGCATGGAGCGCACGCTGTCTTGCACCGAGGATGCTGAAGTGGAAGCGTCGGTCATGGCCGGTCCTCCATGTGGAGAGGGGGCAATCTAGCACAACCGGCGGCTGAAGACTTGCGCGGAATCATGGTGGGCCTGCCGGGCGTCACCATATCCTGAGACAGGTCGGCGCGAACGGCCGCCCGGAGCCGAGGGAGAGATGTCATGAGCGAGATGTCCAGAGCCCTGAAGCTGCCCCATGCCTTCAGGGAAGTGCGCCTTGAGCTGGCGCGCGAGAAGGACCACCCGCAAGGGGCGCGCAATTTCGGCTATATGTTCGTGGCGCCGCTGGACGAGAACGGCCAGATCGAGCCCGAGCTGTGGGCCGCCCATCGCGACGCCTGCCGCGTGGTGCGCTTCCGCCCGAAGGAGGCGGACGACAAGGGCCATCTGGTGCGCCGCCCCGGCGGCAGCTGGGCCTTCCGCTATGATATTTCCGGCGATGAGGACGACGAGGCCGGCTACCGCTTCAACGACGAGCGCTTCCAGGTGGGCGAGTATGTCTCCATCCGCGAGGATGAGGAGTTCCACACCTTCCGCGTGGTGTCGGTGGAGCCGGTGTGAGCATGCGCAGGGGTGGCGCTCCGATCCGGTCTCGGAGCGCGCTCCGGCTGTGCGGCCGGGGAGACGATTGGACGTCAGGTTCCGTCAGTTCACCTGCACCAGCTTCAGCAGCGTGCGCATCGCCGGGTGATCGTGCAGGTGATGCTGATAATAGAAGCTCCATCGGTTGCTCTTCGGATCGCGCAAGCCGACGGTGACGGCCGTGTGGCCGTGGCCGAACGGAGCTCTGTCCACATAAGCATAGGGGTCGACGATATGTTGATCCGTCCCCTCCTGCTTCAGCATCCGGACCTGTTCGCGGCGTTGAGGGTCAGGCGTGTCGCTCTTCGACTCGATTCCTTGCGCGTTTGCATGTGCAACCCGGACGACGCCCTGCGGCGAAGGCTGGCCGATGCCGAACGTGCAGCCGTCCATATTGGCGGTGAACATGACGTCGGCTGCGCGTTCCAGCACGATGGCGTGCACGAAATCGTTCGAGTAGGGGCAGATATAGGCCTTGAAGGCCCCCTCGCTCTTCTGCGTGCTCGGCCGGACAATCACGAGTTTCGCCGGTACTGATTTCTGCGAAGGCGCTGACGTGAAGCAACAGAATGACTTGCTTTTAACGTTCTTGATCCGGACGAGGCTTGTATACGACAGGTTCGTCCATGCCAGCTCCACATAAACAGTTCTGTCCTTGTTCAGCTTTTCCTTTTTTGGATTTTGGAGCTTGGGGTCTACGAGCAATATATTCTTCTCCAGGAATGCAACATCCATCGTCAATGATCTCCAGAAATACAGTCAGCAATGCAACTGTCAAAGGAGAGAACGATAGGGTTCTTCCCGCCTGGAGGTAAAGGTGTGGTTTGCGGGCATGCGGCGAAAATCCGCGCCCGGCGGATCGCCGGACGCGGGGAGAGCCTTCGCTCAATAAATCGCGGTCGCTCAGTGGCTCTTGTATTCCGCCGTGCCGCCGGACATGGCGAACTCCTCCTCGGGGGAGAGCACCAGCTTGTGGCGGCCGATGAGGGCGAAATAGGCAATGCCGATGGCAAACCAGATCGCCACCCCGATCACGCCCGCCCGGTAGATGGGGTCGGAGAGCTGGAAGTAGATCGTCACCAGCGCGATCACGATGGTGGCCACTGCGCCGGGAATGCCGAACGGGCTTTTGTAGGGGCGGGAGATGTGGGGCATGTTCCGCCGCATCAGGATGAAGGAAATGGCCTGCATCACATAGGACAGCATGGCGCCGAACACCGCCATGTTGAGCAGCGTGCCACCAATGGCGGCAGCCCCCGCTTCCGCGCCCAGCGAGAACCAGATCGCCAGCATGATCACGAGGCCGACGATGGCGCCCGCCGCCATGGCGACATGCGGCGTCTTGCGCGAGCCGTGGGTGATGGAGAGGCCGCGCGGGAAGTAGCCGGCGCGGGAGAGCGAATAGATCTGCCGCCCCTGCGCATAGATGATGGTGTGGAAGGAGGCGATGAGCCCGATCACCGCCACCAGCGCCAGCAGGCTGGCGATGCCGGTGCCGTAGATGGCCTTGAAGCCGTCCAGCAGCGGTTCCAGCGAGGTGGAGAGGCCGAAGGCGCCGTTGGCGACGGACGCATTCAGCCACAGGATCATGAAGGCGGAGACGATGAGGGTGGAGATGCCGGCGATGATGCCCTTGGGCATGTCGGTGGCGGGATCCACCGACTCTTCCGCCGCCAGCGGCAGTTGTTCGATGGCAAGGAACAGCCAGACCGCGAAGGGCAAGGCCGCCAGCGCGCCGCCGATGCCGAAGGGCAGGAAGGGGCCGCCGCCGTTGGGCAGTTCCACCGCCGCGCCATCCGGGCCGACGCCCATATTGAGCGCCCAGCGGGAGAAGTTCATGACCGGAATGGCCGAGACCCAGAAGGCCACGAGACAGGCCAGCGCGGCCAGCGTGACCACCAGCGTGACCTTGAACGACAGCTCAACACCGACGACGTTCAGGCCCACGAAGATGATGTAGCCGAAGATCCAGTAGACCGGCTGGAAGGCGGGTGGCGTGCCGAAGATGGAGCCCATGTAGGAGCCGATGAAGGACACCACGACGGCGGGGGTGATCACATACTCCACATTCTCGCACAGGCCGGTGACGAAGCCGCCCCATGGCCCCATGGTGGTGCGGGCGAAGGAATAGGCGGCACCCGTGTGGGGCAGGGCGGGGGACATTTCGGCAATCGAGAAGGTGAGGCCGAGATACATGATGGCGATGATGATGGCGGCGATGAACATGCCGCCCCATCCGCCCGAGGCGATGCCGAGGTTCCAGCCGGAGAAATGGCCGGAGATGACGGCGCCGACGCCCAGCGCCCAGAGGGACCAGACGCGGGCGTGCCGCTTCAATTTGCGCTGCTCGAAATAGGCTGTGTCGACGGTGGTGTAGCTGACGCCGGTGGATGACCGGTTTGCCGTGCTGTCGCTCATGACGAGACCTCCGCGTGGCGCGGGCACCCCGCCCAAACGGCGGGAATATCCCCGGTTGCATCAGGCAAGTTCTGTGCCGCCGCTGGGGCAGGCAGGATATGCCGTTGCGTCAGGTGTGGCGAGGGGGATGCGGGGCGCAGAGCTTGAGGTGGGGCGTCTGCGAGCGAGCAACTGGCCCCTCTCTTAGCTGCGGGGGGAACTGCAAGCACGGCCGCCCCGCCAGCACAACGGATCCCCTCTCCCGCTTGCGGGGGAGGGCTAGGGAGGGGGCCGCGCGAAGCGCGGGGGGCGGGACATGGGTTCGCGGACCGACCGCCAGCGGAGCGCGTCCCGCCGCCTGCGGCGGCGCCCCCTCCCAACCCTCCCCTCCAAGCGGGAGAGGGCTTTCCGCCCTCACCCCAGCCGCAGCGGCGGCTTCCCCTCCACCAAAAAGTCGTCGCTCTCGTCCTTCAGATCCACGCCGGTCAGTCCGCGCCGAAACGCTTCCTTCAGCAGCCAGGCCAGCTTGAAGGCGGCGGCGGCGTGGGAGAGCCCTTCCGCGCGCACGTTGGAAATGCAGTTGCGCACCGCATCGGAGAGGCCCACCCGAGGCCCGAGCGTCAGGTACAGCCCGAGACTGTCCGGCGAGGAGAGGCCGGGCCGCTCGCCGATCATCACCAGCACCGCGCGGGCGTTGAGCAGGGCGCCGGCCTCGTCGCCCAGCGCCACGCGCGCCTCGCGGGCGATCACCACCGGCGGGGTGGTCCAGCCTTCCTGCGCGATCCACGGTTTCAGCGCGGCGAGGAAGGGCACCGCCTGCGCATGCACCGCCGCCGAGGAGAGGCCATCGGCCACCACCAGCGCGAGATCCACCGCAGGCGCGCTCCGGGCCCCGAGCAAAGCGCGGCTCTCCTCGCCGAGCTTCCGGCCGAGATCGGGGCGGCGCAGATAGGTGTCGCGGGCAGGCGCCGCGCTCGCCACCTCCAGCGTTTCGAAGCCGAGCCCGCGCACCTGTTCGGCGGTCGCCGCAGCGTCGAAGGGCGTGTGCACGGCATCGCGCGCCTGCGCATGGGCCAAAGCGAACTTCAGCACCTCTTCCGTGGGCAGGCTGGCGCCGGTGCGGCCCAGCGCGATGCGGGCGGGGGTGTGGCGGGCGAGGCCCGACCACGGGTCGCGGGGCGGATGGGCGCTCACGCTGCACGCTCCTTGGCGAAGCCCAGCAGCGGATGCGCACCGGAGGAGGGCAGCAGGCGTCCGTCGGCGCCGGTGATGGCCATGCGCTCCAGCCACGCCTCGAATTCCGGCGCGCGCTTCGCCCCGAACACCTCGCGCACATAGAGCGCATCATGGAAGGAGGTGGACTGGTAATTGAGCATCACGTCATCGGCGCCGGGAATGCCCATGATGTAGGTCACGCCCGCCGCCGCCAGCAAGGTGAGCAGGGTGTCCATGTCGTCCTGATCGGCCTCGGCATGGTTGGTGTAGCAGACGTCCACGCCCAGCGGCACGCCGAGCAACTTGCCGCAGAAATGGTCCTCCAGACCGGCGCGGATGATCTGCTTGCCGTCATAGAGATATTCCGGCCCGATGAAGCCGACCACGGTGTTGACGAGCAGCGGCTCAAACACCCGCGCCACCCCATAGGCGCGGGCTTCCAGCGTCTGCTGGTCCACGCCGTGATGGGCATCGGCGGAAAGCGCGGAGCCCTGTCCGGTCTCGAAATACATGGCGTTCTGGCCCACCGTGCCGCGCTTCAGCGAGCGGGCGGCGTCCGTGCCTTCCTTCAGCACGGCAAGGTCGATGCCGAAGGAGCGGTTGGCGCCCTCGGTACCGGCGATGGACTGGAACACCAGATCCACCGGCGCGCCCCGGTTCATCAGCTCTATGGAGGAGGTGACGTGGGTGAGGATGCAGCTCTGGGTGGGGATCTCGAAGCGCTCGATCACCTCGGCGGTGAGCTTGATCAGCTTGTCCAGCACGGGGAGGCTGTCGGAGGCCGGGTTGATGCCGATCACCGCATCGCCGCAGCCATAGAGCAGGCCGTCCAGCATGGCGGCGGAGATGCCGGCGGGATCGTCCGTGGGGTGGTTGGGCTGGAGGCGCACCGCCAGCGTGCCCGGCAGGCCGATGGTGTTGCGGAAGCGCGTCACCACCCGGCACTTCTTCGCTACCAGAATAAGGTCCTGATTGCGCATGAGTTTCGAGACGGCGGCGACCATCTCCGGCGTCAGGCCGGGGGCGAGGCGGGCGAGCGCCGGGCCATCCGCCGCATCCGAGAGCAGCCAGTCGCGGAAATCGCCTACGGTGAAGGCAGATACGGGGGCGAAGGCGGCCTGGTCGTGGCCGTCGATGATGAGGCGCGTCACCTCGTCGGTCTCGTAGGGCACGAGCACCTGCGTGAGGAAGGTCTTCAGCGGCACCTCGGCCAGCGCCATCTTGGCGGCGACATTCTCTTCCGCCGTGGCGGCGGCGATGCCGGCCAGCATGTCGCCGGAGCGGGGCGGCGTGGCCTTGGCCATGAGATCCTTCAGGTCCGCAAAGGCATATCTGCGGCTCCCCACCTGATGGACATAGGTCATGATGGCCTCCTCGCGTGTCCGGCGTCCTCGCCGGGCATGCAATCGCCGTGCCCGGTGCGCGCAGCTTACAGGTGCCGGGCGGGGCGGGCCAAGGGTGGGCGACACTGCTGCCTCAAGCGCCGAATCCGGCTCTAGTGCGGGAAAGACAGGATCGGGAAGGAAACGCCATGGTGGACCGGAAGGCGAAATTCGCGCGGCTGAAGGCGCTGCACATGGGCAGCGAGGCCTTTGTCATCCCCAATCCGTGGGATGCCGGCTCGGCTCGCCTGCTGGCCAGTCTCGGCTTCGAGGCGCTGGCCACCACCAGCGCCGGCTATGCCTTCGCGAAAGGGCGGCTCGATTCCATCGCCGGGCTGACGCGCGACGAAATTCTGGCGAATGCCGCCGAGATCGTCGCCGCCACCGATCTGCCCGTGTCCGCCGATCTGCAGGACGGTTTCGGCTCCACGCCGGAGGCCTGCGCCGAAACCATCCGGCTTGCCGGTGCGGTCGGCCTCGTGGGCGGCTCCATCGAGGATGCCACGGGCGATCCCGCCGCGCCGGTGCATGATTTCGCGCTGGCCGTGGAGCGCGTGCAGGCGGCGGCCGAGGCGGCGCGGGAGAACGGCGTCCTGCTGACGGCGCGGGCGGAAAACTTCCTGTGCGGCCGGCCTGATCTCGACGACACCATCCGCCGCCTGCAAGCCTTTTCAGTGGCGGGGGCGGATGTGCTCTATGCGCCCGGCCTGCCGGATATCGAGGCCATCCGCACCGTCTGCGCGGCGGTGGACAGGCCGGTGAACGTGGTCATGGGCCTGAAGGGGCCGACCTATTCGCTGGCCGAGCTGTCGGCGGCGGGCGTCAAGCGGGTGAGCGTGGGCGGCTCGCTGGCGCGGGCGGCGCTCGGCGCCCTGATGCGCGCCGCGCAGGAGATGCGGACGAGCGGCACCTTCACCTATGCCGCCGAGGCGCTGCCGGGCGCGGAGATCGCCCGGATCATGGCACAGGGAGGAGAGAGCTGAGCGATCAGCTCCCCACCAGCCCGAATTCGGGGCTGGAGGCTTCCGCATGCAGCTTCTTCGGGATGCGGCCGGCGCTGCGGGCAAGGCGGCCGCCATCAACCGCATAGCGGAAGGCGCGGGCCATGCGCACCGGATCATGGGCCTTGGACACCGCCGTATTGAGCAGCACCGCCGAGCAGCCCAGCTCCATGGCCAGCGCCGCGTCGGAAGCGGTGCCGAGGCCCGCGTCCAGCACCACCGGCACCGGCGAGCGGGCGCAGATCAGCTCGATCATGTGCGGATTGGCGATGCCGAGCCCGGTGCCGATCATGGAGCCCAGCGGCATCACGGTGGCGGCGCCAAGGTCCGCCAGCTTCTGGCAGGTGACGGGATCGTCATTGCAATAAGGCAGCACCACGAAGCCGCGGTTCACCAGTTCCTCGGTGGCTTTCAGCAGCTCTTCCACGTTCGGATAGAGCAGTTCGCGGTCGCCGATGACTTCCAGCTTCACCCAGTCCGTCTCCAGCGCCTCGCGGGCGAGTTCGGCGGTGAGGATGGCGTCCTTGGCGGTCTGGCAGCCGGCGGTATTGGGCAGGATGTGGACGCGGCCGGCGAGGATGTCGGCGAGGCTTTCCTCATAGCCGGACAGGCTCATGCGGCGGATGGAGGCGGTGGCCATTTCCGAGCCGGACGCTTCCAGCGCGTCGAGGAACACCTTCTGGTTGGGATAGCCCGCCGTGCCGAGGAACAGGCGCGAGGAGAAGCTGCGCCCGGCGATCACCAGTGGATCGGGGTTGGTGGTGCTGGCGGGGGTCACGTTGACGTTCATGTCGGTCACTTCCCGGCCGGTCCTGCCGGCGCTTGTATGTCTGGTCTCTCGGGCGGTTTACGCCCGTTGTCCTCTCAGTTCGTCATCCCCGGACTTGATCCCGAAGTCGGATGTTTCCGACTTCGGCTCCAAAGTGCGGAAGTCGGAAACATCCGACTTCCGGGGATCCACGTCGGGCCGATAGTGGACGGAGCGCAGCACAAGAATGCGGCTCCCCTTCGCCGGAAAGTCGTCGGCCACCCGGCGGAGGGACGTGGATCCCCGGATCAAGTCCGGGCATGACGACCTGCTACTGCATCTCCGCCGCAGGGCTAGCCGCCCTGCTTGGCGTGGATGATCTCCACCGCGTCGCCGGAGGCGATCTGCGCGCCGTCCCACGCGCGGCGCGATACGACGGCGCCGTTGACCGCCACCGCGATCCCCTTCTGGGTCGCGTCGAGGCCCACGGCACCCAGCAGCTCCGCCACGGTCGCAACCGCGAAGCGCTCGTCCTTGCCGTTGACCTTCAGTTCCTTCATCGCGACCTCTGCCGCGGCAGACTGGCTCACCTGTCCGTTCCTTCCCACATCCGTCGTTGTTATTTGCGTGCCGGCGTTCATCAGGTCAACGCCGGCACGTCCTTTATGTTCGGCTTCTATTCCGCCGCCGCGCGCCGCGCGAAGCGGCCGGCGGTGAAGGGGGCGATCACATCCGCCGTCTCGCCTTCAAGGATCAGGCGGGAGATGGCGTCCGCCGTCACCGGCAGCAGCAATATGCCGTTGCGGTGGTGGCCGGTGGCGAAGATCAGGCCGTCCACCTCCGCGCTCGGCCCGAGAATGGGCGCATCGTCGCGGCTGCCGGGACGGAAGCCGACCCATTGCTCCAGGATCGGCAGTTCCTCGATGGTGGGCAGCGCCCGCCACGCATGGGTGAGCAGCGCCAGCTGGCCGCCGGCGGTGAGGTCGGTGTTGAAGCCGCGCTCCTCCACGGTGGCGCCCACGATGAGGCGGCCATCCCTGCGCGGCACGAGATAGGTGCCCGGCGCCCAGATCACGTGGTTGAGGATGGGCGCGGCCGGGTCCATGGCCACGGAGAGCATCTGGCCCTTGATGGGCCGCACCGGCAGCGGGGCGGCCGGGGTGATGTCGACGCCGCGCGACCACGCGCCCGCCGCCAGCACCACGAGGTCCGCACCGTGCCGCTCACCCTTCACGATCACCGCGCGGGCGCGGCCGTCGCTGACCTCCACCCGCTCCACGGGTGCGTCCTCGTGCAGGCGGGCACCGGCGGCCAGCGCCGCGATCTTCAGCGCGGCGGCCACCTTGCGGTTGTCCACCTGATGGTCCTCGGGGCAGGACACGGCGCCCGCGAGCTTGGAGGTGAGATGCGGCTCGCGGCGGCGTACTTCGGCGCCGTTGAGCCATTCCACCGGCAGGCCGAATGCCTGCTGGAGGGCGAGCAGATGGCGCAGGCGCGCGCCATCGTCGGCGTTCAGCGCCAGCACGATGGTGCCTTCGGTGCGCAGATCCACCGCCATGCCGGAGGCGGCTTCAAGCTCCGCCGCGAAGGAGGGCCACAGGCGCTGGCTCTCGCGATTGAGCACCAGCAGGCCGTCCTCGCCGGGCTCGGCCTCGGCGCAGGCGGCGAGCATGCCCGCCGCCGCATGGCTGGCGCCAAGGCCGGAGGTGCCCTGCTCGAAAATGTCCACCGCGCAGCCGGCGGCGGCGAGCCGCCAACCGATGGACAGGCCCATCACGCCCGCGCCGACGATGGCGACGTGCGGACGAGCGCTCTTGGTGGAACTACTGGAAACGTGTGACGACAAGCTCTCGCTCATCGGCTTCTCCCTACGCTGGCATGACCCAGACAGGTTCGATGGGTATGATCTCAGCCGCGCGTGACGCGCGGCACCCCAGGCCGTCAAGGACCGATTATTGCGCCCGGTGGGCGGAACGGCAAGAAAAACCGCAGGGCTTCAAAACCGCAGGGCATCCAAACCGCAAGGCATCCATCGGCGCGGTCCCGGCTGTGCCACGTTTCGCCGGGGCGGGCAATGTGGCGTGCGCGTCGCGGTTCCTTCTGCCGCAGTGCGCGCCCGCGCTTCACTCCACGGCGGCGTTGAGCCGGTCGCGCAAAGCGATCATCTTCTCGCGCAGTTCTACCGCGTCCGCCTCGCACAGGCCGATGGCGCTGCCCATGGCGCGCAGCACCTCCTGCGCATTGGCCTCCAGCGCCCGGCCGGCGTCGGTGAGGAAGATGTTCACCACCCGCTCGTCGGCGGGATTGCGCGCCCGGCGCACAATGCCCGCGACTTCGAGGCGCTTCAGCAGCGGGGTGAGGGTGCCGGAATCCAGATGCAGCTGCTCGCCCAGCGCCTTCACGCTCTGCCCGTCCTTGCGCCACAGCAGCACGAGGATGAGATATTGCGGATAGGTCACGTCCAGCGCCTTGAGCAGCGGACGATAGGCGCGGGTGAAGGCGTGCTCGGCGGAATAGACCGCGAAGCAGAGCAGATCGTCCAGGCAGAAGCCGGAGCCGGCGGGGCCGGAGGGCGAACTGGCGGAACCTGAAGTGGCGGAATGCGAGCGGGCGGACATGGGTACCAACCTCGGCGCGAAGCGGCCACGCCTGCCGTCGTACTGAGTACGCCAGGGCCTTATACACCCGCCGCAATTAAATTGCACCCAACTGTTTTTGCAGGTGCGAACTGCGCCCCCGGGCGTGCGCTCTTTGATAAGCGGAACAGATGGTGAAAAGTATCACTGGATGATAATAGTTGATACGAGGAGCACCCGATCATGGCATCGAGCTACAGTCTGGGGCCGCATTTCGAGGGCCTCGTGAAGCGACTGCTGGACAGCGGACGCTATGCCAACGCCAGTGAGGTGGTGCGTGACGGTCTGCGGCTGCTCGAGCAGCGGGAGGCCGTCCAGCAGGCCAGGCTGGAAGGGCTGCGCAAGGATATCGACGCCGGGCTCGAAGGACCGTTTGAGCCGTGGGATGTGGCGGACGTGAAAGCGGAGGCCCGGCGCCGGAAGGCCGCCTTAAAAGCCGGCTCCCGTGGCGCTTGAAATCAGGCGCTCCGGCGCTTTCCTGCGCGATGCCATCGAAATCTGGCAATTCATCGCGGACGACAATTGGCCCCGCGCCCGGCCCGAAGTTGGAAGCATCCAACTCCGGAACAGGCGGGGGTATGACAAGCTTTGATGCCTCACTGTTTTAGGGCCGACGACATTCCGCGCTCAACGGCGCTGAAGCAGTAGATCGTCATGCCCGGGCTTGACCCGGGCATCCACGTCGGGCCGACAGAGGCCGGCACCAAGCCCGGGGTCTGCCCCCGCCGTTTGCAAGAAAGTCCACCATCCACTTAGCGGCTCCACGTGGATCCCCGGGTCAAGCCCGGGGATGACGGTTCCTTTGCTGCATTCGTGACCCGAGCTGAAGGCCGGTCCGACCGCAACTCTCCTGCGGCTATCAACTAATGGCGGCCAGCGAGATCTTGTTGCAGACCTCGCCCAGCGCGGTCTTGGTGGCCTTCCAGCTGGTAAAGCCCATGGAAATCTTGCCGATGTCCATGGAGAACACCACCACGGTGGCGAAGGCCACCACCATGGCCCGCTCCGTGTTGCTGGCGCTCCAGCTCCAGCGCAGCCGGTTGGTGGCGGCGAGCTGCTGCTTCTTCTCCTTCGACACCCGGCCGAACGTGCCGGTGTAGCGCTCGATGAAGCCGGTCTCCTCCAGCATCTTGATGTAGCGGTCGTCGATGTTGACGGCGCTCTTGGGCGATGTGAACCGCGGGAAGGTGCTGTTCTCCTGCACCTTGGCCTCGCGCATCACCTCGTTGAGGATCAGGCTGCAGGCGATGTAGACCTTCCACATCTCCTGCATCTCCTTGTCGTCCAGCCGGCCGCTGTTGCCCTTGTTCATGGTGGTGGCGATGTCGGAGGTCAGCGCGTCCTTCAGCGCTTCCAGATATTCGCCGGCCTGCATCCGGATCTGCGGCAGCTTGTCCAGCGACATGTCGGTGTTGGAGAAGGCACTACCCATGAAGGTGGACTTCTTCAGGCTGCCGGTCGCCTTCTCATAGGTGGCGTGACTGCTGAGCTGATAGGGGTCCTGCGCATTGGTGGAGCCGTTCGACTGCTGCTGGGACCAGTAGGTCTTCAGCGGTGCGAGTTTGCCCGGCGCGTTCAGCTGCTGCAGCTTCTGCTGCAGGTTCGAGATGGTCTGCGCATTGCTCTGGATCTTGCCCCGCGTGTTGGGCAGTTCCAGCAGCGCCTGCTGGTACCGGATATAATACTGGTCGCGCTCGATCCCCTCCACGCCCTGTGGCGCCTGAGGCGAGGCCTCCTGCAGATCGCGAAGCTCGGTCTGCAACTGCTGGTCTTTGTTCTGCGCCTGCTGCAGCGAGGTCTTGGTCTGCTGGATGTCGCCGGCTTTGTCGTAACCCCAGTTCTTCGCGTAGTAATAGCCGAGCAGCAGCAAAGCGATCTTGCGCCCTTCGGTGAGGTTGAGATCCGCCAGCGGCCGGGTGGCCGGCTCGAACGACTTCTTGATGCCCGCCGACATCACCTGCAGGATCAGCTGCTCGAAGGCGACGAACATCTCGCTGGTCTTGTCCTTGAACTGCTCCAGCGTCTTCTTTTCATCCAGATAGTATTTTGTCCGGTCGTCGCCGGTGTTCAGCACGTCGGGCAGGCGCAGGCCGTTCTGCTCCAGCGTGTTGATGTTGAAGCTGACGTTCTGGTTCTGGGTCTGCACGCGGCCGAACAGCAGATTGGCGAAGGAGCGGCCGTTGAGCGCGTCGGGGCTCGACAGCAGGATGCGCTCGTTGCGCTTGATGGCCAGTTCCACCGCCGTGACCAGCAGGCTGACGAGGCCCTTCTGCGAGGCGAGCTGGCCCAGCGCGCTCTCCTTGTCCACGCTCGGATCGCTCAGATAGACCAGCAGATTGTCGTTGCCCGTGCCCTTCTGGATCGCGGTCGAGCAGCCATAGGCCAGCGCATTGGCCAGCCCCTGGCTCAGCGGCACCAGGAAGGGGCCGGCCACCGGCACGAAGGCGAGGCCCATGGTGACGGCGGTGTCCATGGCGGCCAGGATGACCCCGCGCATGCCGCCGGAGGGCTCCTTCACCCCCCTCAGGACGGTGTCCAGATTGCTGGCGAACTTGTCCTTCTGATAGTGCAGGGCGCTCATGGCCTCGATGGCGCCGTTGCTGACCTTGCTCGGCATGTTGTCCACGACGGTGGCGAGCGTGGCGAGCGCGTCGGCGAACTGCTGCTCGTCCTTGAACTGCAGATAGAGCGCGCGCGCCTTCTGGGCGGCCTTGTCCTTCATCACCTTGTCGGTGAGCGGGCCGAACTGCTGCATCAGCCCGGTGGAGGGCTTCGAGATGCAGGTGGACAGCGTCTGCGCGCCGCCGGCCTTGCGGACGGTCTCCTCGATGAGGTCCGAGAATTCCTTGATGTTCATGAGAGCACCTGCTGGGACACTTACGCGGAAGGCGGGGCGCCGCGTGTGGCGGCGTGGACATGGTGGCGGCGTGGACATGCCGCGCGCCGGAGCGGCACGCGGGCGAGGGCACCCCGGACGGGACAAAATATCCCGCCGCCCGGCATGGGAAGACGCCGGGCAGGATGCGGAGGGAGGTAAGGCTTTAAACACGATCGGGGTGGATTGCACAGCGCGTAAATGCCGGACGGGGCCTGAGGCGGGACCGGCGGCCCGCTGAAGCGGAGCCGCCGGTTTATCTTCCCAAAGGTCGTCCGGAGGCGGGTGCGCCCCGACGGAAGATCACGAGCTCTTGGTGGTGGCGAGGTCGTAGGAGACCGTGACCGGCGTGCCGGCCTTGTTCTTGTCGTCGTAGGGCGTGAATTTGAACTCGAGCTTGGTGAAGCTGATCGAGATCGATTCCGTGGGCCGGTCGCCGCCGCTCGACACCGAATAGGACGAGATCAGCGCATTGGTCAGCGTATAGGTGCAATAGGTGACGCCGGGGCTGCCGGTGGTGACGAGGTCGATCTTCACCGTCTTGCCGGCATTGCCGGTGCAGCTCTCGGTGAACAGCTTGGGCGAGGAGGCGTCGAACATCTTGACGATGGACACCTCGCTGATGCTCGGCTCGGAGGCTTCCCGGTTGTTGGTCGAGCCGGACGTGGTGGAAATGCCGCGCCCGACGCCCCAGGACATGGACAACACATCGATCCACTTCTTGTGGTCCTGCTGGGTGGCTTCGCCCTGGATGCCATCATAGTTGATGTAGATAGCCATTTTCTGCCTCCGATATGATATATCGTCTAATTTTGTCTGAGGCTTTATTTGCCCCGCGAGAAAATGGATACGCCCAGCCAAAGCTGAATGCTAATGAACTATTTGTAATTGTTGATTGATATGATATAGCGTTACTTATAGGATGGGGCAGGAGTGCTGACGCATCCGGGGGGCTCGGCAGCGGGGGCGGGATGCCGGCCGGCGCGGATTTCCGGCATTGCGCGTAATCGTCTTGTGTGCAATTAATTTGGAACGTACTCGCTGCCGCGCAGCGTCCCTTGTTCGGCCGGTCCTGTCCGCAGGCTTTCCCGCCCTCGGCTTCTCCGGTCTGGAGAATTGCCCATGCCTTCGCGTCCCCCGCTCCGGGACGGCCTGCGGCCGCTTCCCTCCGATCCCGAAACCCCCGCCCGCGACACCGCCGACGATGCGGTTCCGCCCTTCTGCCTGTGCCGCAAAGCGGGGCCGGAGGAGGCGTGCCCCTCCGACACCGCGGTTTGCGAGGACGTCCCGCTCATGTTCTTCTCCTGACGGACTGAGTGGGGCAGGGCCGGCCGGTGCCAGCCACGCTCCAGCCTCCGGTGGCATTAGGACGGCGGTTTTCACCGGATCCCGCCGCGGGTCGGGCGTCTGCGCGTCCGGCTCCATCCTGCCCCCATGGTTCCGCCTTCAAGGAGGAAAGCCGCCGTGAAACTCTTCTGGGCTCCCCACAGCCGTGCGTTCCGCTCCCTCTGGCTGGTGGAGGAGACCGGCGCGCCCTACGATCTCGTGCAGGTGGATCTGGCCGAAGGGGCACCGGAGGGTTCGGCGCTGCGCGCGGTCAATCCCATGGGCAAGGTGCCGGCGCTGGAAGACCGGGGCGTGCCCATGGCCGAGAGCGGCGCCATCGCCCTCTATGTGGCCGATCGCTTCCCCGAGGCCGGGCTTGCGCCCGCCGTGGGCGATCATGACCGGGCGACCTTCCTGCACTGGCTGTTCTTCGCCGCCACCTGCATCGAGCCGGCGCTGCTGCAGAAGATGAAGGGCATCGAACTGTCCCCCATGCAGGCCGGCTGGGGCAGCACGGAGACGGTGCTCTCGGTGCTGGAGGCGCGCCTCACCGCGCATCCCTACATCGCGGGCGAGCGCTTCACCGCCGCCGACACGCTGCTGGCCACGGACCTGCGCCTGTTCATCGACGTCTTCAAGGTGCTGGAGCCGCGCCCGGCCTTCACCGCTTATGTCGCGCGCTGCGCCACCCGCCCGGCCCTGCTGCGGGCGCTGGAGATCGAGGCCGAGTACGCGCCGAAGGTGGCGTAAGGGCCGGCGGCGTGAGGGCAGGGGGTGTGAGGGCAGGGGGCGAGCGCGCCCCCTTGCGCCGGACGCCCGGCACAGCCCAAATGGCGGCCATGTGGCTGCTTCGACCCTTGATGCCCCTCGCCCCCCTCGTGCGCCGCGTGCGCCATGGCATGACGCTGGGGGTGCGTGTGATCGCCATCGACAGCGAAGACCGTGTGCTGCTGGTGCGCCATACCTATGCGCCCGGCTGGCATCTGCCCGGCGGCGGCGTGGACATTGGCGAGAGCGCCGAGGAAGCTGCCCGCCGCGAACTGCGCGAGGAAACCCGCGCCGAGATCACCGGCCCCTTGACCCTGCACGGCTTCTTCTTCAACGCCGCCGTGGGCGGGCGGGACTATGTGGCCTGTTACCGGGCCGGCGACGTGCAGCTGAACCCCCTGCCGGGGCCGACCTATGAGATCGCCGAAGTCGCCGCCTGCCCGCTTCATGCGCTGCCGGCCGACACCACCCCCGCCACCCGCCGCCGCATCGCGGAAGCGGTGAACGGGGATGTTCCGGGAGATTGTTGGTAGACAAACAAAATGCCATGATCCCGCATCGCCGCCCCTGGGGAGACACCAGCCCCGCCGGGATGGGTGCTGCAAGGACAAGCCCGAAGGTCGCGCAGACCGGGCCAGAGAGGGAGATGATGATGGGTGAAGCAGCCAAGGCCGGCGCCGCCGGCGCGCCGAAGGCGGAGTTCAACTGGGACGATCCCTTCCGCTTCGAGGACCAGCTCACCGAGGACGAGCGGATGGTGCGCGACACCGCGCGCGACTATGCGCAGGAGAAGCTCCTGCCGCGCGTGACCTCGGCCTATCTGGATGAGCGCTTCGACCGCGAGATCATGAGCGAGATGGGCGCGCTGGGCCTGCTCGGCTCCACCATCCCCGAGGAATATGGCGGCGCCGGCCTCGGCTACGTGGCCTATGGGCTCGCCGCCCGCGAGGTGGAGCGCGTGGACAGCGGCTACCGCTCGGCCATGAGCGTGCAGTCCTCCCTCGTCATGCATCCCATCTATGCCTATGGCGACGAGAGCCAGCGCAAGAAATTCCTGCCCAAGCTCGCCACCGGCGAGTGGGTGGGCTGCTTCGGCCTGACCGAGCCGGACGCCGGCTCCGACCCCGCCGGCATGCGCACCCGCGCCGAGAAGATCGACGGCGGCTATCGCCTGAACGGCGCCAAGATGTGGATCACCAACTCGCCCATCGCCGACGTGGCGGTGGTGTGGGCCAAGTCCGCCGCCCATGGGGACGCCATCCGCGGCTTCCTTGTTGAGCGCGGGACCAAGGGTTTCTCCACCCCCAAGATCGAGAAGAAGCTGTCGCTGCGCGCCTCCATCACCGGCGAGATCGTGCTCGACAATGCGGAGATCCCGGAAGAGAACCTGCTGCCCAACGTGGCGGGGCTGAAGGGCCCGTTCGGCTGCCTCAACCGCGCCCGCTACGGCATCGGCTGGGGCGTGCTGGGTGCGGCGGAAGCCTGCTTCCACGCCGCTCGCCAGTACACGCTGGATCGCCAGCAGTTCGGCCGGCCTCTGGCCGCCACCCAGCTGGTGCAGAAGAAGCTGGCGGACATGTCCACCGACATCGCCTTCGGCCTGCAGGCGTGCCTGCGCGCAGGGCGGCTGTTCGACGAGGGCCAGCTGGCGCCGGAGACCATCTCCTACATCAAGCGCAACAATTGCGGGAAGGCGCTGGACATCGCCCGCATTGCCCGCGACATGCACGGCGGCAACGGCATCTCGGCCGAGTTCCACGTCATCCGCCATGCGGCGAACCTTGAGACGGTGAACACCTACGAGGGCACGCACGACATCCATGCGCTGATCATGGGCCGCGCGATCACCGGCATCCAGGCGTTCTTCTGAGCGCTTGCTTAAGACGGTGGGCGTGTCATCTATGATGGGCGGGGCAGCCCCCTCCCCCCTTACGGGGGAGGGCTGGGGAGGGGGGTAATGCCCTTTCCGATCCCGCGCCATCGAGGCTCCGGGCGCCCGACAGACGCAGCCGCGTTACCCCCCTCTCCAACTCTCCCCCGCAAGGGGGGAGAGGGTGCGTGCCGCGGAACGGATGGCGGGCGATCCTCAGCGGCTGACGCAACAGGCTCCCTCTCTTAGCTGCGAGAGAGGGCTGGGGAGGGGGAAGGACGCAACCTGCGGGCTGCGACCTTCATGATCCTGCGCTCATCCCGGCGGGGACGGTGAGAGACTCTTGCGAGACGCAAAAAAGCCCCGGCATCCGCCGGGGCTTTTTTCGTTGGGCGGAGCGGGCGAACGACGGGATCAGGGACGCAGGCCTCATGTCGGCTTGTAGGAGCCGTCGTCCAGCGCCTTCAATATGTCTCGTGCAGTGAAGGGTTGAGAGGCCGTGCCGAGCGGTGCGATCCCACGCAGCGCGGCTTCCGCCTCCGGAGAGAGCGCCAGCGTCGCGAGCGCCGCATCGAGCCGGACCTGTATGTTCGGGTGTGCCAGCAGCGGCAGGAGTGCATGGCGTCCGTCGCCCGGCCGCGTCTTCAATTCCGCCCTCACGTCGCGTAGCTTCTTGTGCGCGCGGTTATATGCGCCGTTCTCCATCCAGTCGTCTGCTCGCTTCATCTCCAAGGAGAGTTCGACGAAGAGGGCGACGAGCTGGTCGGTCGGCAGTTGGCTGAGTTTCCGCTGGGCTTTCATGTCCGCTTCCGGGAAGCTGTCCGAGCTGAATGTGCGTCCAGCGATGCACCGTCCCCGATGACTGTATGCTCCTTGGACTTTCGCCCTTGCAGGCATCGTCTCCTTCCCGCTGCTCATATGCGCAGATGATCAAGCATTCAGCTGGAGGGGGCGTTCAGCGCAGGGGGAAGCGGCCTTCCGTTTCGGTCCTGGCGAGCACCTGGCCGGAGGCATCGAGCGCCTCGATGGACCAGATGTAACGATGCACGCTCCCCGGCGGCGGGCAGGGGCCGGTATAGCCGATCGCGCCTTGCGCGACCTTGCCCTTGCCGTCATAGGCGACGGTCGCCCCGCCGTGGTTGTAGTTGGGGGCGTCATAGTCGCGCATGGCGAAGCGGAGACGCGCAGTGCCGTTGGGCGCGCCACGTATGGTGAAAGCTGGCGATGTGCCGCTGCACGCTGGAATGCCGTTCCAGCTGAAGGAGGCCGAAAAGGCGCCTGCCGCCTGACCCTCCGACATCAGGACCGCCGACATCAGGGCGGCTGCTTTCAAAGCTGTCTTTGCCATGAATATCTTCCCGCTTGGGCGCATGCATTTTGTTCTACTTTACGAATTCGACGATGCGGCAGTCGTCGCCGCCGTATGCGTTGCAGAAGCCGAGCGCGCGCTTGCGCGCATCCTCAAGCGTTGTCCCTTTATCCCAGCCGCAACCGCGCGTTCGGCCCTTGGCGAAGGCCTTGGGCGCAGGGTTGCCTTGATATTTCAGATAGAGGCTGGTGCAACGATCGCTCATCCCCGCAGGCTGCGCCGTCGATGGATATGTCGAAAGTAAAAGACCGATTGCCAATACAGGGCACGTCGCCAGAACGGAAAATACAACGCCGATTGAGCGACGCATCATCCCAATCTCCGAGACGCAAAGGTCAAGCCGGCTGTGAACAATAAAATAAAAACCAATCAGTGATTGTATATGGTGGTTATTGCCACCCGTCAAGATCGAGCTGGCTCTCTTGTTGCAGGGGGCGTTTTGTTCGGCGATCGGCAGTTCGGGTGCGAGAACTTGAGCCGGCGATATTTCGTTCGGTAGAAGATCGACGCGCGGCACCCGCCGCTTCAAAAGCTCCACCCCGCCGCAATTTTTCCCCACCCTCCGTCGCTTTCCCGCGCCAGAGCTCCCCTCGGGCGCAACAAAAAAGCCCCGGCTTCCGCCGGGGCTTCTCACCCTCAGAAAACTGATCCCGCGCTCATCCCGCCGCGCGGCGCGGCACCTCTTCGTCCTCGTCCAGATCCAGCATGTCGCGGGCCAGCGAGAAGGTGTCGAGGGCGTCCGTCACCCGTTCGTCGTCGTCCGCGCCGGACCAGATCTGCGGCACGATGGTCCTGAGCGGGCCCGAGAACAGGCGGTTCACGGTGGCATGGTCGCCCACCCAGTCGGAGAAGCCCGCATGGCGGTTGTAGAGGCTCTGGCCGCCGTAGCGGGCGATCAGGTCCTCGAACCCCTGCTGCGCCAGCGCGGGCTCGCACAGGCTGTCCTCCAGCTCGTGATGGCCCATCTCGCACTGGCCGTGATAGATCATGGCATAGGCGCCGGCGCCGTAGCGCGTTTCCGTCATCGCCATGGCGCGGCGGGCGAAGCTCTCCACGTCATGGGCATCGCGCCCCATCCAGCGCGGCATCACGCGGATGGCGTGGTTCTCGCACAGTTGCAGGTTGAAGCGGTCGAGCGCCCAGGCGGCCTCGAAGCGCGCCTGATAGGCGTTGAAATCCAGTCCCTCTTCGAGGGCAAGGTCGTAATTGGCCCGGTGCCAGAGCTGGCAGGTGCCGGTGGTGTCGGGCGTTGCGTCCAGCACCTGCCGGGCCATGGTCAGGTGGCGCTGCATGTCCGCCCACTGCTGGTCGCTGACGGTGTCGGGCAGGTCGGTGCCGCGCGCCGCATAGGCGGCCTCATGCAGGGTCAGGGCATAGAGGGCGGCGGTGAACGGCGTGGGGTGCCCCTCCCACGCGGCGCGGAAGGGGGCGAGCTTGCCGGCGACGCTGTTGCGGTCCTGAAGGTTCGCGGGCATCAGGCGCTGCAGCAGCATCTCGTGCAGCAGGAATGCGCCGGGCAGAACGATGTCGGCGCGGCGGGCCTCCTCATAGAGCGGCTCGATCTCATAGATGTGGCCGGCATCGCCCAGAGCGCTCACCCGCCCGGCCACCTCGGCATGGGCGCCCAGTTCCTCGGAAATGGGCAGGATGCCGAAATTGTACTTGCGCATGAGCCGCTGGTTCTCGCGGTCGATCTCGCGGTCGGTGCGGAAGTTCACGACGCGATCCCAGAGCGTGTCGAGCCACTCGGGCACGGGCATGAGGCAGGTCTCCTTCGCAGGGGCGGCCCGAAGATGGCCGGGTGGCCTGTAAAGCGGGTGCTCCGTCAAGATGTTCGAGCCGGTACGTATCGGATTGGGCGATCCGGCGCGCGCCTAAGCTGGGCAAGGAAGGTAGCGGACGTCTGCAATGGCAAGCCGAAATGCTGTTCATCTCGCCATGACATGTGATTTTGGTGGATCATTACCTTCCCGTGTGTGCATGGATACCTTCCATGCTTGGCATAGGCGGCAAGCGGGCGAGGCGCGGACGCGCGCGCATCGCCACACGCGTCACGCGCAATGACCTTTCGGCACCCGTTTCGCTGATCGGTGAATCAGCGGCCGTGCGAAGCCTGGAAGACTTCCATGTCGGGCGCCGCGAATGCAGGGCGCGCGGGAGCTTCCATCTTGGTAGCATCTTGGCTTGTAGGTATGTTGCTAGCGATCTATCACCACTTTCGGGGGAGTTACGGGGCATGCACCCGCATTTCGTCCACCTCTGCCCGCAAAGTCCGCTTATGCTGCCTTCTCCGCCCATCCTGCTCATCACCGACCGCGCCCAGGCGCGCGGCGACCTTGCGTCCATTCTCGATGCCGCCTTCGGTGCGGGTCTGCGCTGGGCGAGCGTGCGGGAGAAGGATCTGCCCGAGGCCGAGCAACTGGCGCTGGTGCGCCGTCTCCTGCCCATCGCCCGCACCCATGGCGCGCGCCTCACCCTGCACGGCACGCCCGCTCTGGCGGCCGAGGCGGGGGTGGATGGCGTGCATCTGGCCAGCGGCTCGGATGCCCGCGAGGCCCGCGCGCTGCTGGGGCCGGGGGCGCTGGTAGGCCTGTCCATCCATTCCGAGGCCGAGGTGCGGGCGGCCCCGCCCGAGGCCAATTACCTCATCGCCGCTCCGGCCTTCGCGACCGCCTCCAAGCCCGGCTACGGGCCGGCGCTCGGCCATGACGGCCTCGCCCGCTTTGCCCGCTCCACCTTGCTGCCGGTGCTCGCTCTGGGCGGTATCGACGCGGAGGCCATGCGCATCTGTCACAAGAGCGGCGTGTCCGGCGTGGCGGTCATGGGCGGGGTGATGCGCGCCGCCGATCCCGCCGCCGAAGCACGCGGACTGCTCGCCGCCTGGGGCTGAGAGGCCGCCCCTTCTCCTTAGTGATACGTCGCCCCTGTTGCGCCGCGTGTTGCCCTGCGCCTGCCTTCGCGTCCAGACTGGCCCCCGGGCGGTACGGTAACGGGAGCGGAGGGGGCCATGGCGCAGCTGGATGCCGACGTGCTGGTGGTCGGGGCCGGGCCGGTGGGGCTCGTCATGGCGGCGGAACTGGTCCGCCACGGGGCGCGGGTGCGGATCATCGACAAGGCGGCCGCACCGTTTCCTTACTGCCGGGCCATCGGCATCACCCCGCGCACGCTGGAAGTCTATGAGGACATGGGGATCGCCCGCCCCATGATCGACGCCGGCCTGTGGCTGGATGGGCTGCGGGTGGAGGTGAAGGACGCGGTGAGCCGCGTCCACCGCGTGGAACTCTCCGATCTGCCCTATGCCGGCCTCGGCCTCCCGCAGCCGGAGACCGAACGCATCCTCGGCGCCCATCTGGCCTCGCTCGGGGTGAACGTGGAGCGCGGCGTCGCCTTCACCTCCCTCACCATGGGCCGGGAGGCGGTGGACGTGAACCTCGCCGGGCCGGACGGCACCACGCGCACCGGCCGTTTCGCTTATGTGGTGGGCTGCGACGGCGCCCATAGCGCGGTGCGCCGGGCGCTGAACGTCGCCTTCGAGGGCGAGGCCTTCCCCTATCCCTTCACGCTGGGCGACGTGCATGCCGAATGGCCGCCGGAGGCCGACCTGCCGCGCGGCTTCGCTTTGCGCGCCATGGAGCTGCATGACGACGCCCCGCCGGACATGTTCATCGCCATTCCGCTGCCGGAGCGTGGCCGCTATCGCGTCTCCATGCTGGCCGAGCCGCTGCCGGAGGATGCGGCAGGCAGCGCGGACGGCGTCAGTCACGGCATTCAGGCCGAGCAGCCCGGCGTTTCGCTGGCGGCGTTGCAGACGGTGGCGGATCGCGTGATGGCCAAGCCGCCGAAGCTTTCGGACCTGCGCTGGTCCTCGCGCTTCCGCATCTCCATGCGGCTGGCCGCCAATTATCGGGTGGGCCGTGCCTTTCTGGCCGGGGATGCGGCCCATATCCATCCGCCCACCGGTGGGCAGGGCATGAATACCGGCATTCAGGATGCCTACAACCTCGCCTGGAAGCTCGGCCTCGTGCTGCGCCACGGGGCGGCGCCCGCGCTGCTGGACAGCTATGAGGCCGAGCGGCGGCCGGTGGCGCGCGACGTGATCGCCCGCACCACGGAGGAGAGCATCAATCTCGGCCGCCGCCGCACGCCGCCGAACCGCCTCGCCGATACGCAGATCCTGCTGAGCTATCGCGGCACGGCGGGGTTCCTGCACGCCGATGTCAACGATATCGGCGGCGCTCCGCCGGCCGGGGCGCCGGTGGCGGGGGATCGGGCCCCCGATGTGCAGGGGCTCACGCGCCACGGCCTCGGCTTTCCGCTGCGCCTGTTCGATCTCACGCGCGGCACTGCCCATGTGCTGATCGTCATGATCGCGCCGGACCCCGGCGTTCTGGCGACGCTGGAGGCCGATGCGCGGGTGCTCAGCACGGTGGGCCTGCCGCTGAGGGTGGTGGCGGTGACGACGCAGGGCGCGCTGGAGCATGTGCCGCTGCTGGGGCACCTCGCCACGCCCCAGCTGCCCCAGCCGCTGGGGCTGACGCTGGTGCATGATGCGGCGGGCGGCTTCGCCGAGGCCTATCGCGCCGCGCCGGGCTCGGCCTTTCTGGTGCGGCCCGATGGCTATCTGGGCTGGACCGGCCGCCCGTTCGATCGCGCCGCGCTGCGGGCGGTGCTGCCACGGCTGGAGCAGCCTCCGGAGGGCTGAAAAGACCTTCCCAAAGGGAATTTTCTTTTTACGCCAAAGCTTAAGCTTATATTGCTGGCTATTGACTTAGATGCAGCCGGTCCGCATGGTCAACGTGAATAGCGTTCCATGTGGGTTGCATTTTGGTTGCGACGGTCTTCCTTCACCTGCCGAAAACGGCGGGGACAAGCTTTCGTGCGGCTCTGCGGGCGGGCTTTGGCGAAGATCAGGTGACGGATTCGTTCGACGCGAGCGTGATGACGCCGGAGATGGCGGCGGCGATGGCGCCACGGGCTGTGGTGGCCGGTCACATCAGCATCACCGACGTCGAGCGCTTCTTTCCCGATGCGCGTCTCTTCACCGTTCTGCGCGATCCCGTGGACCGCTGCCTGTCCTGGTATTATTACGCGCGGGTCTTCCCCAACACGGACCATGCCGATGTGGCCGCCGCCCATGCCCTCGGCGTGGAAGACTTCTTCGCGGCCGATCGCGCCGTCACGTTCCGCAACATCTTCAACCGTCAGGTGCGCCAGCTGGGTGATCACGTGCTGAACACGGATGTGGACATGGACGCGGCGCTGGCGCGGGCCAAGGAGGTTCTGGCGCGCTGCGTGTGGATCGGCCGTCAGGAAAGGCTCGATGCGGACAGTGTGCGTCTCGGGCAGGTGTTTCCGCAGATGGCGGGGGTGAGGCTGGGCACGCTGAACGTCACCCCCGGCCGGCCCGCCGCGCGCGAGATCTCGCCGGAGCTGCGCGCGGCCGTGGCCGCGCACAATCGCTACGACATGGAGCTGTACGCTTTCGCCGAAAGCCTCATCGCGGAGGCCGAGCGGCCGGCCCTGCACAGAAGAGCCGTCTAGAGCATGTTCGGCTTGGATTGCTCCGCAATCCAAGCCGAAAAACATTCTCTATCAATAAGTTGGAGTGTTTCAGTGTTTCCATGAAACAATGAAACGCTCTAGAAGAGGCGGCCGGGCACAAGGCCCGGTGCCGCCTCAGCCGCCGTAGATCCAGTCGTGTCGCGACAGCAGGCTGGGGCCGGTGGCCTTGATCACCATGTTGCGGGCGAAACGGCCCAGCCCCTTCATGTGATAGATGCCGGCATTGCGCCGCGCGCCCAGCTGGATGCGGGCGGTGCGCGGCCGGCGGATCGCCTCGTACTGGCTGAGCGCGTCCGGCGAGATGCCCTCGCGCCCCAGTACCTGCGCCAGCACGGCGGCATCCTCGATGGCCTGCGCCGCGCCCTGCGCCAGGAAGGGCAGCATGGCGTGGGCGGCATCGCCCAGCAGCGTCACCCGCCCCTGGCTCCAGCGCGGCAGCGGGTCGAGATCGTAAAGGCCCCAGCACAGGAAGGCGGGGGCATCCTCCAGCAGCGCACGCACCTCGGGAGCCCAGCCGGCGAAGGCCTTGTGCACCTTGGACGCGTCGCCCGGCTCGCTCCAGCGCGACACCGGCTTGTCCTGCCGCACGATGGCCACCACGTTCACCGCCGTGCCCGCCTTCACCGGATAGGTGACGAGATGGGCGTCGGGACCGAGGAACAGGCGCACGTCGGGCGAGGTGTCCGAACGCAGCGGAATGGTGGCGCGATAGGCCACGCGGCGGGCGAACACCGGCCGCACGCCGAGCCCCAGATGCTCGCGCACCACGGAGCGCACGCCGTCGGCGCCGATCACCACGTCGGCTTCCTGGGCGATCAGGCTGTCGCCTTCCGCCGCCACGGCGCGCATGCCGGTGCCGTGCGGCTCAAGGCTTTGGAGGCGGGTGTTGAGGCGGATGTCGCAGCCCGCGTCCCTTGCCGCCGCCGCCAGCACGTCCAGCAGGTCGGCGCGGTGGATGACGAGGAAGGGCGCGCCGTGCCGGGCGGCCTCGGGGCCGTATTCGCAATGCGCGAGGCTGTCGAAGGTGCGGCCGTCGCGGACGTCGAGCGCGCGCGGGACCACCGCCACCTTCTCGATGGCGTCCAGCAGGCCGAGATCGCGCAGGTAGCGGGTGGCGTTGGGGCTGAGCTGGAGGCCGGCACCGACCTCGGCCAGCGCCTCGGCCTGTTCCCAGATGCTCACCTTCAGCCCGAGACGGCGCAGGGTGATGCCTGCGGCGAGGCCGCCGATGCCGGCACCGACGATCAGCGCGCTGGAACTGGCGGGATCACGCGCCGCGCCTGAGGCGGCGGCGGCTTGAGAAGCAGGATCAGACACTGTCAGGCCGCCGGCTTTTCCACCCACAGGGCCTCTTCCGGCTTCGCGGTGCCGTGCTTGAGGGCCGGGTTGAAGCGATAGAGCGTGGAGCAATAGGAGCACACCGCCTCGGGATCGGAGCCGAGATCGATGAAAATGTGCGGATGGTCGAACGGCGGCTTGGCGCCGATGCACATGAACTCATGCGCGCCCACTTCAATGACGCTGAGGCCGAGATCGTTGCTGAAGTGGGG
The DNA here is from genome assembly GCF_014635325.1 of Azorhizobium oxalatiphilum. Lineage (GTDB taxonomy): Bacteria > Pseudomonadota > Alphaproteobacteria > Rhizobiales > Xanthobacteraceae > Azorhizobium > Azorhizobium oxalatiphilum. The sequence goes on from NZ_BMCT01000003.1 coordinate 317,959, forward strand.
AATGCCTGTATCCGCCATGGCCACTCTCTTCGCGGGTCCAAATTTCGCCGCAGCTTAGAGCATGTTCCGCGCCGCTTGAACACCTCCCCCATGGCAGGATCGTCGCGGGACGGGGCGGGCGGGGGACCCGAGCCGCCACGGATTGGCAGCAGGCCCCCGAAACGCTACGCTCCCCTTATCAAGGTATGGAGGTAGCGTTCATGAGCGCCGGATCCCTGACCGCTTATGTGGAAGGCATTGCCACTGACCCCGTGCGGGCTGCCGAATTGCGCGCGGCCCTGGTGGATGGCGCGGCGCTGACGGCCTATGCCGATGCGCGGGACCACTCCGTCACCCTTGCCGAGGCGGAGGAGCTGCTTCCGGCCTTCAGGGCGCTGCTGGATGCGGCGGGCGCGCAGTCCTTGTCCGATCAGGCGCTGGATCAGGTGAGCGGCGCGGGCGTGCGGCTCGTCACGTCGAACAAGGATATCGAGGTCGAATAAGCCGGCCTGCTCAGAGCACGTCCGGCTCTAGCGCATGCTGCGCCAGACCAGCGCGCAGCCCAGTGCCAGCACGCCGAGCGTGGCGGCGATGATGGAGAGGTTGACCAGCGTCCAGTCCTCCCATCCGAAGAACAGCACCCCGCCCAGCACCAACAGCGCCAGCAGCACCAGCGCGTGGCCGAGCATGCCGCCGGCAATGTCGAGGAAGGTGTTCAGCGCACCGCGCAGAAGGCTCATGCCGGTCAGCGCCCCGGTGTGCGCTTCGGCGCGCGCCTGCGCCGGGCAAGGGCGCGGCCGCTGAGCAGGCCGCCGCCGATGAACAAGGCGAGCGCGATGGCGAGGCGGATGAACGTATTGGCATCCCACGGATCGCGGCCGATGGCCCCCGAGAGCAGGAAGGCCAGAATGCCCAGCGTCATCAGCGTCTCGCCGAGAAAGCCTGTGGCGAAGCGTTTGAGAAAATCCAAGGCGGGGCGGCTCCTGACCGGACAAGGAAGGGGCGGGCGCAACGGCCGCATCATCACGGAAAAGAGGGCCTGTTTTCAAGCCCTTGCGAGTGGAGGTGGCAGGGTGCTCCGATGGCTTCCGATAAGGCGGGGGCAATGTCATGCTTGCGCGCTGACCACATTTACGGCTATGAGCGAGGTCCAAGAGCCTAATTGGTGAGCGAGCCGCAACCCGTGTCGTCCCATTCGACGATCCATGCTGGTACCGCCCCCCGGATTGCGATCAATCCGGGCAACGCTCTTGTTCTGCGCGCGCTTCTTCTCCTTAGCCGCCCCTGAGGGCCGGACGGGCGCACGCGCCTGGGCACTCAGGGGATGCTTCGAACGCCGAGAGCAACATCCCGAGGCCCGCTCTCCCAAATGATGGATCGAGACGGCCCGGACCTCTTAAGGAAACGAGCCAATGACCAACGCTGCCAACGCCAATAACGCTTCCGACCGCGTCATCATCTTCGACACCACCCTGCGTGACGGCGAGCAGTGCCCCGGCGCCTCCATGACGCTGGAAGAGAAGCTGGAAGTCGCCACCCTGCTGGATGAAATGGGCGTGGACGTCATCGAGGCCGGCTTCCCCATCGCCTCCATCGGCGATTTCGAGTCCGTGGCCGAGATCGCGCGGCGCATGCAGCGCGCCACGGTGGCCGGCCTCGCCCGCGCCATCCCCGCCGACATCGCCCGCGCCGGCGAGGCGGTGCGCCATGCCAAGCGCGGCCGCATCCACACCTTCGTCTCCACCTCGCCGATCCATCTGGAGCACCAGATGCGCAAGACGCAGGAAGAGGTGCTGGAGATCATCACCGCCACGGTGACGCAGGCCCGCAATCTGGTGGAAGACGTGGAATGGTCCGGCATGGACGCCACGCGCACGCCGCTGGATTATCTGGCCCGCTGCGTGGAAGCCGCCATCAAGGCCGGCGCCACCACCATCAACCTGCCCGACACCGTGGGCTATGCCACGCCGGACGAATACCGGCACATGTTCCGCACCATGCGGGAGAAGGTACCGAACGCCGACAAGGCGATCTTCTCCGTGCACTGCCATAACGACCTGGGCCTGGCGGTCGCCAACTCGCTGGCCGGCGTGGAAGGCGGCGCCCGCCAGATCGAGTGCACCATCAACGGCATCGGCGAGCGCGCCGGCAATGCGGCGCTGGAAGAGGTGGCCATGGCGCTGATCGTGCGCCGCGACGCGCTGCCCTACCAGACCAATATCGAGAGCCGCATGCTGACGCGCGCCTCCAAGCTGGTGTCGGCGGTGACGTCCTTCCCGGTGCAGTACAACAAGGCCATCGTGGGCCGGAACGCCTTCGCCCATGAGAGCGGCATCCATCAGGACGGCATGCTGAAGAACAACACCACCTACGAGATCATGACCCCCGAGAGCGTGGGCGTGAACAAGACCTCGCTGGTGATGGGCAAGCACTCCGGCCGCGCCGCCTTCCGCGACAAGCTGAAGGCGCTGGGCTACGAGCTGGGTGAGAATGCGCTCAACGACGCCTTCACCCGCTTCAAGGATCTGGCCGACCGCAAGAAGGTGATCTACGACGAAGACATCGAGGCGCTCGTTGATCAGGGGATCGCTTCCGCGCATGAGCGCATGAAGCTGATCTCGCTGTCCGTCATCGCCGGCACCCGCGGCCCGCAGCGCGCCACCATGCGCATGGAAGTGGACGGCGTGATCCGCACCGAGGAAGCCGAGGGCAACGGCCCGGTGGACGCCACCTTCAACGCCATCAAGGCGCTGGTGCCGCACACCGCCAAGCTGGAGCTCTATCAGGTGCATGCCGTGACCGAGGGCACGGATGCGCAGGCGGAAGTCTCCGTGCGTCTGGAAGAGGACGGCAAGGCGGTCACGGCCCGCTCGGCCGATCCCGACACGCTGGTGGCCTCGGCCCGCGCTTATGTGGGCGCGCTCAACAAGCTGAGCCTGAAGCGCACCTCGCTGAATGCGCAGGCTGCTGCGGGCTGATCCGCAGCCTCACGTCCTGAAACACGAAAGGCCCGTGGCGCTCCCGCCACGGGCCTTTTTCGTGGAGCGCGAGGAAGGCTTCCTCCGCTGGATGTCCGGCGTGCCGCAACGGTGGGCGCGACACGCTCCTTCCCCCCTTGCGGGGGAGGGGTGGGGAGGGGGTAGTGCCTTCTCCGCAAGAGTGAGATCAGGCAAGTGAACACGCCCGTCAGAAGGTCGCTGCCAGACGCAGCCGCGTTACCCCCCTCTCCAACTCTCCCCCGCAAGGGGGGGAGAGGGCACGTTCCGTGGAAGGGAGAGCGCCTGTCCAGCCTTCCTATGAGCTTCCCCTGCGTTTGCAGGGGAAAGGGGCTGCGGCATCTCGGTCGGCCTATTCCCCCAGCGCCGGTGACGCCTCGGCCGGCCGGCCCCGTGCGGACAGATCCGCCGGGATGAACCAGGTGGCAGCCGCCGTGATCAGCGCCACCACGAACAGGCCGGTGAAGGCCAGATGCAGCGCCTGATCGAACACCAGAACGGCGGCGGGATCGGCGGCAAGGCCGGCAAGGCCCGCCGGCTGGTTCAGCACCGCGTGCAGGCGCTCGGCCACGTCGGGCGCGGCATAGCGGGCAAGGCCGATGTTCAGGATGGCGCCCGCGACGGTCGCGCCCAGCACGCAGCCGAGGCTGCGGGCGAAGATGTTGGAGGCCGTCGCGCTGCCGCGCATGGACCATTCCACGCTCTCCTGAATGAGCACGATGCAGGTGAAGCTGGCGATGCCCATGCCGATGCCCACCAGAAACGAGGCGAACCCCGCCAGCACCGGGGAGGCGCCCGGCCCCAGCAGCAGCATCAGGCCGGCACCGATGGGCAGCATGAGGCTCACGTAGCGCAAGGCGTTGCGCACGCCGAAGGCGCGGAACAGGCGCGGGGAGAGCGCCACCGCCAGCGGCCAGCCCAGCGTCAGCATGGTCAGCGCCAGTCCGGCCACGATGGGCGAGCGGCCGAGCACGCCCTGCACGTGCAGCGGCAGCAAGGCGGTGAGGCCGATCAGCAGCACGCCCGCAAGCAAGGCGGTGAGGTTGCAGGCGGCCAGCAGCTTGCGGCGCCACAAAGCGAAGGAGACGATGGGCTCGCGCGCCCGCCGCTCCTGCCAGACGAAGGCAAGGCTGCTCAACAGGAACACGGCGCCGGCAAGTCCGATCTGTCCGGCCGAACCGTCGGTCTCGCTGATCAGGATCAGCAGCGCGCCGATGGCGACGGAGAGCAGAGCGGCGCCGAGATAGTCGATGGGGCTTTGCCGGGGCTCCACCTGCTCGCGCAGGAACAGCCAGAAGCCGGCCATGGCGAAGAGGCCGATGGGCAGGTTCATCCAGAACACCCAGACCCACGACACATAGTCCACCAGCACCCCGCCCACCAGCGGCCCCACCACGGCGGAGGCGGCCCAGACGGTGGCGACGAGGCCCTGCACCTTGCCGCGCTCCTCCAGCCGGTAGAGATCGCCCACCAGCGTGATGGTGATGGGCTGGATCGCGCCCGCGCCGATGCCCTGCAGCAGGCGGAAGGCCACCAGCGCGGTCATGGACCATGCGAGGCCGCAGAGCAGCGAGCCGACGAGGAACAGCGCGATGCCGGCGATCAGCACCGGCTTGCGGCCGAAGATGTCGGCGAGCTTGCCGTAGATGACGGTGGTGGAGGTCTGCGCCAGCAGGAAGGAGGAGAACACCCAGCTGTAATGATCGAACCCGCCGAAACGGCCGACGATGCTGGGCATGGCGGTCGCCACGATGGTGGATTCCACCGCCACCATGAAGGTGGACATCAGGATAGCGCAGACGAGATAGGCCCGCTGGCGCGGGGTGGCGTGGACGGACATGGGCGGCCTGGCGATCAAGCGAAAACCAGAAACGCGGCCGGGGTCCGGAAAACGGAGGCCGGGGGCGTGGCTGGATGAAAGGACGGTAGGGCTGGACCTTCGGGATGAGCGACCCCGACGGGCGGCACCGAGTGTGGCAGAGAAGCCGTTGGCGGGCAATGGATCGCTGCATGCGGCAGTCCTGCCGCCAAGGCCGGGCTGCCTGTCGTGCGGCCGGCATCCCTCCCGGCGGCACGCCACTGGCGAACCATGCGTGGCCGTGGGAGGCTTCCCGCCCTGCACGGCCGGGCGGGTCCGCTGCGCGCGCCGGCGTGCGAAGAGGGGGACGGACACATGGTTGAGATCATCACGCTCGGCGGGCTGGAGCTGCGTTTTCTCCAGAGCGGCGACCAGACCGGCGGCTGTCTCGACATGTTCGAGATGACAGTGCAGCCCAATGCGCGCATGCCGGTGGCGCACCATCACGAGAGCTGGGAGGAGACCATTTATGGTCTCGCGGGCGTGACGACCTTCGTGGTCGGCGGGCGCGACATCGACATCGGGCCGGGGGACAGCGTGTTCATCCCGCGCGGCGTGGTCCACGCCTTTCGCAACGATACGCAGGCGGCCACTTCGTGCCTGTGCGTGTTGACGCCCGGCGTGCTCGGCCCCGGCTATTTTCGTGAACTGGCGGCCCTATTGGCGGCCGGTGCGCCCGATCCCGCCCGGATGAAGGCCATCATGCTGCGCCACGGGCTGGTTCCGGCGCCCGCCGCCTGAATGTGGACCAAAGACAGAAGGGGCCGGCATCATGCCGGCCCCTTCCATTCCTGAGCAGGTGATCACTGCTGGCCGGGCTGGTCCGGCTGGCCGGGTCCACCACGCCCGCCGGGGCCACCCTGTCCGCCCTGCGGACGGGCACCTTCGGGACGGGCACCCTCGGGGCGGCCGCCGCCGGGAGGTCCGCCCTGCGGGCCACCCGCGCCGGGCGGCGGGCCGGAGGGACGTGCGGCGGGCGGGGCTGCCTGCGGCGGACGCTCCGGCGCCGCAGCCGGAGGCCGGGCGGCGGGTGCCTCGCGCTGGGCCGGCGGCGCAGCGCTGGGCGGCGGTGCGCTGGGGGCGGGCGCCGGGCGAGCGGCGGGAGCCTCCGGGGCCGGCTGGCGTTGCGCGGGCGGCGGCGTGGCCGGTGCGCTCGGCGCAGGTGCCGGACGGGCGGCCGGCGCTTCCGGCGCGGACTGGCGCTGTGCCGGGGCGGTGGGCGCGGCAGCCGGAGGTGCGCTCGGCGGCGGTGCCGACTGCGGACGCGGCGCATCGGGAGCCGGACGCGGTGCGCTCGGCGCCGGGGCAGGCGCTGCGGCCGGCGGCGTACTCGGAGCCGCAGCGGGCGGCGTGGCCGGCGGGCGTGGGGCATCCGGCGCCGGACGTGGCGCGTTGGGGGCCGGAGGCGGGGCGTTCGGTGCGGCAGCCGGAGGCGGTGCGGCCGGGGCTGCGGCCGGCGGGGCACCGGCGGGCGGACGCGGCGCGTTGGGCGCCAGCGGCGGCTGGCCGGGCGCACCTGCGGGCGGCGCACCCGGCGCGGCACCCGGCGCGGGCGCAACGGGCTGCATGCCCGGCGGCATGCCAGGAGCACCGACCGGCGCCGCGCCCGGCAACTGGCGACCGCCGGGGGCATTGGGCGCCTGCGGCAGGGCCGGGGGCAGGGCATTGGGCCGCTGACGCTCGATCTGCTGCATCACGTCCTGCGCCCGCTGCTGGCGCTGGTCCATGATCTGCCGCTGCTGCCGCTCATTCTGGCGGGCGGCATCGAGGCGTCCGCGCTCATAGGCGTCGCGGTCGCGCTCGGACTGCTGCCATTGCTGCTGCAACTGCTGCTGGCGGTCGTTGCGATAGCGGTCGAGATCGCGGCGATAGACGCCCTCGTCGCCCCGGAAGCGGGCATCGCGCAAGGCGCGGCGCTGGTCCGGATTGAGCACGCCGAGGAGCGCCGCCGAGGGGGCGAGGATGCCCACGGCCTCCGGCCCCACATATTGCCGGATGACCACGCGCCGGTCGGGCGGCACGTCGCGGGCATAACGGGGCGGCGGCGGAATCTTGTTCGGCCGGCCGATATACGGCCGGTAGATACCGAGGCGGGCGCCGTCGCGGTCGTCGAACTCCTGAGCATAGCCGTCCACATAGACGAGGCGGCGGGTCGTCACCTCGCGCGCCACCGGCCCGCCGAAATCGTTCGGCGGCACGAAGCGCGTCACCACGCGGCCATTGCCATAGACCGGCTGATAGGGGCGGGGATTGCTGCCGAGCCACGCGGCGAGCCCGGCGATGGGCAGCACGCGGGTGGCGAGATCCGGCGCGGCCAGATACTCGTCCTCCACATAGACCCAGCTTTCCGCCACCGAGACGCCGTAGCGCTTGGGCGCGCCATAGGCATAGCCCGGCGCATCCGGGGCCACCGGCGCCCAGCCGGTGCGGCCGCCGCCGCGCCGCCATTCCACCCAGGCCGGCGCCCAGGTATCGCCGGGCACCCAGAACCAGCCGAGATCGGGATCATAACCCCAGCGGCCGTAATGATAGGTGGCCCAGGCGAAGGGCTCGGCCGAATCCCAGTACCAGCCGTCCTCGGTCCAGATCCAGCGGCCATCCTGATAGGGCCGCCAGGAGGCATCGAGCCCCGCCGGCACCCACACATACTGGTAGGTGGGATGGGACACCCACGTGCCGTGCTCGGCCAGCGGCTGGTAGAAGACATTGATGTCCACGCGCTGCTGCGCGCCGGCGTTTTGGCCGGGCGGGCGCTGGGCCGGCTGGGCCTGCGCGGGAGCGAGCATGCCGCCGATCAGGAAGCTCGCGGCCATCCCCGCGACCAGCAGTTTTGCCGGTCTTTTGAGTTCGCTTTTCACCGTCATTGAGCATCGCCTCCATTCCGGTTGCAGAAACGGTCTGGATCAAGCCCCGGTTCCGTGACGCGATGCGGGAAAAATCAAGGCAGCACAAGGCATTGATGCCATACGCGCGGCGGTTGCGTGGCAATTGCGGGGCAGCCGCCCGCAACCCCGCGCGGGTGCTGGAATGGCTATGCCGCAGTGCCGCAAGGTCTGCCCTAACGAAAGGAGGACTTGACGGAATCTTCGCCGCGCCTTTCAACAGTCAGTAAGGCGTAACCAATCGCCACCCGGCCCATCCTGCGGAAGGTTTTCCTGCCGCTGGGGAAATGAGGCCTCTCCCCGCCAAGGGAGCCAACGAATCTCCCCGACAGGGGAACAGAGGAGGAAACGATGTTCGCCAAAGCCACCCGTGCGGCCTGCGCCGTGTTCCGCGGCATTGCCGCCGTCCCGGTCGTCGTTGTCGGGATCGCGCTGGCATCTGCCGGGGCTCATGCGCAGACCTTTCCCAGCCGGCCCATTACGGTGATCGTGCCGTTCGCCGCTGGTGGACCCACGGATACGGTGGCGCGCCTCGTTGCTGAATCCATGACCAAGACGCTCGGCCAGCAGGTCATCGTCGAGAATGTGGGCGGGGCCGGCGGCACGCGCGGCGCCGGGCAGGTGGCCAAGGCCACGCCCGATGGCTACACCCTGCTGCTGCACCATATCGGCCAGGCCACCGCGCCCAGCCTCTATCGCAAGCTGCCCTACAAGGTGACGGACTTCGAGACCGCCGGCCTCATCACGCCGGTGCCGATGACGCTGATCGCCAAGCCCGGCTTCGAGCCCAAGACCATCGCCGACGTCATCACCTATGTGAAGGCGAACAAGGAGAAGGTCACGTACGGCAATGCCGGCGTGGGCTCGGCCTCGCATCTGTGCGGCATGCTGTTCATGGCCGCGACCGGCACCCCGCTCACCACCGTTCCCTATCAGGGCACGGGCCCGGCCATGAACGACCTCGTGGGCGGCCAGATCGACCTGATGTGCGACCAGACCACCAACACCACCGGCCAGATCAAGGGCGGCAAGGTGAAGGCCTATGCAGTCACCACCAAGGACAAGGTGCCCTCGCTGCCCGACCTGCCCACCCTGCAGGCGAGCGGGCTGAAGGATTTCGAGGTCACGATCTGGCACGGCCTCTATGCGCCGAAGGGCACCCCGGCGGACGTGGTCGCCAAGCTCAATCAGGCGCTCGGCGTGGCTCTGGATGACCCCAAGGTGGCCTCCCGCTTCGCCGATCTCGGCACCGAGCCTGAGGCGAAGAACCGCCGCAGCCCCGAGTTCCACAAGCAGTTCCTCACGGACGAAGTGGCCAAGTGGAAGCCAGTGATCGAGGCCGCCGGCGTCTACGCCGACTGAGCCTCCATCCATTCTCGAACCGACCGTGCCTCGCCCCGCGCCTCAAGCGCGGCGCGGGGCACGGCGTCTTGCGTAAAGGCTTGTTGCGGCAGGTTTCGCTGCGGCAGCTCCTGAAAACGGGCACGAGAACGAGCACGAAAACGAGAACGAGAACCGAGAAACGGGGAACGGGTAGACATGGGTTTCGTACGCAATCCTAAGGACGTCATTTCGGGCCTGCTGTTCATCGCCATAGCGCTGCTGTTCGCGTGGCAGTCCCGGGAACTCACCATCGGCAGCGCCATGCGCATGGGGCCGGGCTATTTCCCGCTCGTGCTCTCCGTCGTCATGGGCCTGCTCGGCCTGATCGTGCTGATCAACGGCCTGCGCTATCCCGGCGAGGCGCCCTCCGGCTTTGCGTGGCGGGCGCTCGTGATCCTCGTCGGCGCGACCCTGTTCTTCGGCTTTGCCATGCGGCCGCTGGGCTTCCTGCCCACGCTCGCCATCACCGTCTTCGCCTCGACGCTGGCGAGCACGCTGTTCCGCCCGCTCACCGCCCTCGCCATCACCGCCGTCATGGTCGTGTTCTGCTGGGGCGTGTTCATTCTCGGCCTGGGCCTGCCGCTGCCGCTGCTCGGCCCGTGGCTCGGCGGCTACTGAGGAGGGATTGATGGAACTTCTCGACAATCTCGGCCTCGGCTTCTCCGTCGCCCTCTCGTTCCAGAACCTGTTCTATTGCTTCGCCGGGGCGCTGCTCGGCACGCTGATCGGCGTGCTGCCGGGCCTCGGTCCCATCGCCACCATCGCCATGCTGCTGCCCATCACCTTCGGGCTGCCGCCGGTCTCCGCCCTCATCATGCTGGCGGGCATCTATTACGGCGCACAATATGGCGGCTCCACCACCGCCATCCTCATCAACCTGCCGGGTGAATCCTCATCGGTGGTGACAGCCATCGACGGCCACCAGATGGCCAAGCAGGGCAAGGCGGGCACGGCGCTGGCCACCGCCGCGCTCGGCTCCTTCTTCGCCGGCACGGTGGCCACCTTCCTGCTGGCCCTGTTCGCCCCGCCGCTGGCGGAGCTGGCGCTGAAGTTCGGTCCGCCGGAATATTTCGCCCTGATGGTGCTCGGCCTCGTCGCCTCGGTGACTTTGGCCTCGGGCTCGGTGGTCAAAGCGCTGGCCATGATCGTGCTGGGCCTGCTGCTCGGCCTCTCGGGGCAGGACATCTACACCGGCGTGCCGCGCCTCACCTTCAACGTGGACGAACTGGCTGACGGCTTCGACTTCGTGGCGCTGGCCATGGGCATGTTCGGCCTCTCGGAGATCATCCGTAACCTGGAGGATGAGCACAACCGCACGCTGGTGGCCGCCAAGGTGAAGGGGCTGATGCTCTCCAAGGAGGACTTCAAGGCCATCATCGGTCCGGTGGTGCGTGGCACCGTCCTCGGCTCCTTCCTCGGCATCCTGCCGGGCGGCGGCGCCATGCTGTCGTCCTTCGCCGCCTATTCCGTCGAGAAGAAGATCTCGAAGACGCCCCGCCGCTTCGGCAAGGGCGCCATCGAGGGCGTGGCGGGGCCGGAGAGCGCCAACAATGCCGGCGCGCAGACCTCCTTCATTCCCATGCTCACGCTGGGCATTCCCTCCAACCCGGTGATGGCGCTGATGATCGGCGCCCTCATCATCCAGGGCATCACGCCGGGGCCGAACGTGGTCACGGACAAGCCCGACCTGTTCTGGGGCGTCATTGCCTCCATGTGGGTCGGCAACTTCATGCTGGTGCTGCTGAACCTGCCGCTGATCGGGCTGTGGGTGCGGCTCCTCACGGTGCCCTACCACGTCATGTATCCGGCGATCATCGCCTTCTGCTGCATCGGCGTGTACAGCGTGAACAACAACACGTTCGACGTCTACACCATGGCCCTGTTCGGCATCCTCGGCTACGCGCTGGTGAAGCTGGACTGCGAGCCGGCGCCGCTCCTGCTGGGCTTCGTCATCGGCCCGATGCTGGAGGAATATCTGCGCCGGGCCATGCTGATCTCGCGTGGCGATCCCATGGTGTTCGTGACCCGGCCGATCTCGGCCATCCTGCTGCTGCTGGCGGCCATCGCGCTGGTGGTGGTGCTGCTGCCCTCGGTGCAGAAAGGTCGCGAGGAGGCCTTCAAGGAATAGGCCGTCCTTTCGGGACACCCGACGTTTCCAGCCGCCGGCGGGGCCTCCCGCCGGCGGTTTTTCTTTTGGGGGGAGGGATTTTTCGTTTGGGAACGTGGGATTTTCGTTTGCGGGCGGGGCTTTTCCGCCGGTGCTGCGGGGGCGGCGACTGCTTTGCCGGCCATCTTGTCCACAGCCAATCGCGGCCTTTCGCATTTTCCTGAGGGGGGTGCTGGACACGCGTGGGGGTGTTTGCTACATGGGCGCTCCCAGACGGGAACACACAACGTTCCCCGGCGGGCGCATAGCTCAGTTGGTAGAGCAGCTGACTCTTAATCAGCGGGTCCTAGGTTCGAGCCCTAGTGCGCCCACCACTTTCCCTCCAATGGGTTAGCTGGTGTTTCCCGATAAAAGAAGACGGAACGGTCTGCCGGATTTGTCATCCGGTTTGCAGATGACGTTCGCGCTCCGGACTTCGCATCGCGTGTTCGCATGCCGTTCCCGGCGAGCCGTCGCCTGGACGCGTCGTGGGAGACGCGTCCGCTGGATAGTGGCGCGCCATCGCCTACAGCATGCTCGGCTTTGATTGTTCCGCAATCCAAGCCGAACACCATTCTCCATCAACACTCCAGCCACGCTCTCGGGAGAGCAGGGCTGCTGATGCCGATCAGCGTACCAGCTGCCCTATTAAGCCGGCCGGGTAGCCGAAAAAGCCGCCCGCGACGGCGTCGAGCGCCTTGTCGTCCAGAGGCACAGGCCTCGCCGGCACATCTGCGGTCAGATCGGATGCGCTGATCTGGTACCCTGAGGATTGAAGGAAGCTGACAGCCTCTTCGGCGCTGCTGAGAGTGGCCCCGCTGAACCGGGTCCTCAATGCCGGATCCATATTCAAGTCAGCCTTCAGGCGTGCAATTTCTGCCTTCCTCGAACGCTCTAATTCTAGGGTCATCATCTCACTCCAGCTACCGGGGCGCGAGGTTGCAATCGAGCGGACACGGTGATCAACGGGCGAGGTCACGGATTGCGCCGGCCGCGTATCTCCCCTCTTCCAGAGCCTTGGCCGGGGCGCGTGCCACGCACTGATCCCGCCCTGAAACAGGCCTGTGCCGCGACGCTCTCCGTCAGCTGAGCCGATTTCCGGCGCTGGTGCGTTTAAGCCTCGGGCCCGCATCCCCTCTGCTGGCCCCGGCCGGGCCGCTGCGCGCACGAACTGACCTCGTCAGCAGCGCGCGGTCCGGCTGTCATTCCTCCCGATGCCATGCCGGCACTCTCATCGTTCCGGCGGCGGCGCGGGGTTTTTCCATGCGTTGCCGGCAAGGTCGGCCGCCGGGCCGATGGTGAAACATCGGCCCATCGCACATCGACCCGCACCAGTCATGAGATGTCGCGCGATTGCGGACAGCCGGCCGTGCGTCTGGCGCGCATGCCCGCGAAGCTGCCAGTCCGTGGGCGCGGCGCGCACATGCAACATTCTCCTGCGGCGGTCGTTTCCTTCGCAAGGCCCCACAACAGGCAGGCCTCCAGAGGAGAGACGCCATGCCCCACGCACGCAAGACCGACGCATCCAGGAAGATCGAACCGGACCGCACGCCGCCACCGGATCGCCTGCCGGCGCGGGATGGGCCGGGCAAGCTGAAGCGCGGCGCATCGGAGGCCCCCGTCGCCGGCTGGCGGCGGACGGAGCGCCGCACGGCGGCGGAGCCGAAGGAGCGGCAGGGCGGCGGCATTGGCGATGCCCCTTCGCCGGTGGGCGAGAACGATCTCGCCTGACAGGCGCGCAGCGTGTCGCCTCCGGCGGGCACGGGCGCCATCGCGCTGTAGGACAATTCCGAACGGGACGGCCTGCTGCGGGCCGGCGCGCCGAACCGGCCGCCACATCTGGATGCGGTGAGCGCCGTGGGCGGCAATGAGGCCCATGACAACATGCAGTCCCGTCAGATCCCGAAGGCCTGCATCCGCGTAGATGGCATCCTTTCCAATGGGGTGCGGGATCGCCCGGTCTGGATGGCCCGGGGACCCAAACCGGAGATGTTCCCTATCAGGGGGCTCAGCGCTTTCGTGTGTCCATGCAGCACGGCAGCGCTCCGGAGCCGGACAGGAAATCGCGCCCCGTCCGGCACCGGTGCCCTTCCGGGCGCGGCTGGGCGTCCGATGGACCCGTGGCAGAAAGCTGATGTCGATCAACGCCGTCGCTCCCGTCCTTCGGTAGAGCTTGTCCGGCGCGCGGTACTCCGCATGCAGAGCCGCAAGGCATTCTCCAGCACGGCCCGGCAGGGGGGCTGCGGTGCGGATGAGATGGCATCCGGGCCGATCACGCTCCATGCGTGGCCTGCAGGAAAGGGGCATTCATGTCGGCCGACGTCATCGCCGTGAACTTCGCAAAGCTCAGCCGCCTGCCGCTGGCACGCATCCTCGAGGGATCGGGCGCGGATACGGTGGAGCTGCTGCACTCCATCCGCGCGCTGGCCGGCGAACTGAAGACGGAGTGCGAGGCCATCCTCGCCCTGAGCCATACGGAGCCGCACCAGCGGGAATTCGCCGAGGCCGGGCTCAGCTCCGCGGAGACGCTGCTGCGCGTGACCTCGGGCCTGCCCGAAGAGGCGCCCTGCCTGTCCTGAGCCTGCGATCAGCACTCACCTGCGCCCGGCGGCAGGCCAGCCGGAGCACCGGCCTGCGGCATCCGCGGGTATCAGGATGTCCGGGTGATCAGTTGATCAGCGGTGGCGGCGCGGCGATCTGGCGCTCGGACTGCGCGGCGCCGCTGGCCAGCATGGCTTCCATGGTCAGGCGCTGGCGCACGCCGTCCTTCTGGCCCTGGATCATGCCGGGGATCAGGAAGGCATCCACCAGCACCCAGATATAGAGCCCGGCGAGGATGAAGAAGCCGACGGCGATCGCTACCGTGATCCAGCCGATGAGGCACAGCACCAGCTGCGCGACGGCGCTGCCGGTGCGGCCGAGATAGAAGCGGTGCGCGCCGAGCCCGCCGAGGAAGAACCAGAGCAGATAGGCCACGCCCGTGGACTTGGCTTCATTGGTGACGCGCTGCTCGATCAGGATTTGCTGCTGTACGCTGAGACTCATGCTTTCCCCCATCCCCCAGGCGAAATCTTGCAAAGCTCACGCCTGGAGTCGAGAGGTAAAGCGGGGGTGCACAAGCCTCAGCTGCGTGTGGTGTCGATGGAATAGGCGCGGATCAGCGCGTTGCTCACCTCGGTGCAGAAGTCGCCCGCATTGTTCAGGTTCACCATCGCCGCCCAGCCGGCCTGCTGGTTCGGATAGCCGCACATGTAGGCGGTGAAGCCGTAATTCTCGCCCAGGTGATCGAAGATATAGCCCTTGTCGTCCGGATTGCCGGCGGTGAAGATGCCGATCTGCTGTTCCAGCATGGCGGTGGCCTGCGCCGTGCTGAGGATCTGCCGGCCGCCCACCGTGCCCTTGCTGTTGAGCATGATGACGGTCTGGCAGAGATCGCCGGCGGTGGTGTAGAGGCCGGCGGCGGCGGATTCCGGATAGAGATTGCGCAGGCCCGGAATGGACTGCATCAGCGAGACCTGCCCATCGGCGGCGGCGGGCAGCCAGTCGGGCGGCCCCAGCGCGTAGGTGGAGCCGGACATGCCCATGGGCAGCAGCACGTTCTCGCGCATCCAGTCATCGAACGGCGTGTCGGTCATGTCCTCCATCATGCGCATCATCACCACATAGCCCATGCCGGAATAATGGAAGGTGCCGGGCGGGACGGTCAGCTCGATGGGCGGGGAATTGGCCGGCGGGGCGCCGGCCAGAATTTCGGCCAGCGTGGGCAGCTGGACGCCGGGCGTATTCTCATAGCCGGCGAAGCCGCCGCCATCGGGGGTGAAGTTGGCGCAGGCATCCAGCGGATAGGTGTTGCCCCGGCCGATGAAGCCGCCCTTGTGCTGGAGGGTTTCCAGCACGGTCACGTCCGCTGACCAGTCGAGGGTGGCGCAGCTGCGGCAGGGCGGCGTCCAGCTGGTGTGCGCGATGACGGGGCTCGAGAGATCGAGCCCGTCCTGCGCGAACAGCACCTGCACGCCGATGGCGGCGTGCGGCTTGCTGAGGGAGGCGGCCTGGAAGGGCGTATCGGGATAGATGGCTTGCCCCATGCCCGGCTCGGGCAGGAAATAGGCGGCGCGCCAGAGTGTCTGGTTGTCGCCCACATAGGCGACGCTGACGGCGGGCACGCCCACCTGCAGCATGCGCTCGCGGATCGACAGCCATTGGCCGTTATCCAGATAGAACTGGTTCTCGAAGATCCATTGCGGATCGCTCATGAGACCCCCCTCCGCCCGTCAGGAGCGCGTTCGCGCCCGTGGGCTGCGCCGCCGGAAACGTGTGGCGGCCTGTTGAGATAGATGCAACCATGAATATGATATATAAAAATATACAACCCATATCTGGCGGCGTGCACTTTCGCCAGTGGGACTGATGATCAAGCATACTCCCGCCGCGCTGGGAAGCCGTCTTGCGCGGGTGGGGAGCGGGCGTGTCAAAAAGTGATCATGGAATCAGCATAGAGTAACAGTCGGTACGTGGGCGCGGACAGGAATGCATGGGCGCGCCCCCGATCCGGGCGAGCACCTGAACACGACCCGAAGAGGGGCATGGCCCGCCGAACAGGGGGCCGGCGCGGCCCGGCCGTGCGCCCGAAGCGTGGCCTTTGCCTTTGTCGATCAGCTGTTCATCGAAGCTCAAATGTAGGGCTGAACAAATCCTGCGCTGATGCTCTTGCGCAAGATGAGGTAGGGCGATAGCGTTCAGCAACATTGCGAATCTGGTGCTTCGCCGGGCGAAGCCGAACACTTCTTTGAACGGGTTCTGCACGTTCTGCATGCTCACCCCTCGGGACAGATCCCGGGTTGTCTTGATTGTTGATGCTTCCGGAAGCCGGTGGCCACACGTCGCCGGTGCCGGGAGAGGCGCGTCCGCCGCGCCTGCGCAAGCGGTTCGATGCCGGATGGCCGGAACGATACCGCGCGCGGGTGCGCCGTGGATGCCCTGTGTCGCGCCCGTCGGATGATCACATGATCATCTGTGCCGTGCCCGGCTGCTCCGTCGTGCGTTGCGTGCGGCCGGCAGAGCGGGCGGGGCGTGGGCATCGCCGGGGTGCTTGTGTGGACGGGGCGCTTGTGTGGATGGGGCACTTGTGTCGCCGGGACACTTGTACCGACGACATGCAGGTGCCGCTAACGCTCAGGTGCCGGTAACACATAGACAGGCAGGGGGAGCGGATGGAAGCATATCTCGGAGAAGTCCGTCTGGTGGCCTTCGCGCGGACGCCCAAGGAGTGGATGCCGTGCGACGGGCGGCTGCTGAAGATCACCCAGTATTCGGCGCTCTTCGCGCTGCTCAGCACCACCTATGGCGGCAACGGCACCACCGACTTCGCCCTGCCGGACCTGCGCGGCCGCGTGCCCATCGCCCCGTCGGGAACCCATGCCCTCGGCACCACGGGCGGGTCCGACACGGTGGTGCTCAAGGAGAGCCAGATCCCGGCCCACACCCATTCCTGGCTGGTCTCCACCTCGCCCGCCACCACGGGCGGGGTCGCCGATGCCTGGTATGCCGCGCCGACGGCGGCGCCGCAGAGCAATCTCTATGCCCCGCCGGGAGGTGGCAAGACGGTCATGTCCGACCAGTGCCTCAAGCCCACAGGTTCCGGGGAGGCGCATGACAACATGCAGCCCTATCTGGTGCTGCAATACATCATCTGCACCGTGGGTTACTACCCCCCGCGTCCCTAGAACATGTCCGGCTTCGATTGCGCTGCGATCCAGGCCTGAGAGCGTTCTCCATCGTTGCAAGACTGGGCCGGGTCGGATTGAAGCAGGCTGATCAGATGGTCAGCTAAAGATATCGGGATCGCAAGCCGTTTGCCGACCGGATCGCCTGGCTGTCATCCGACCGAAATCAGGAGCCGTCCATGTCGAATGCCTACTGCGGTGAAATCCGCCCCACCTCGTTTACCTTCGCGCCCGAGGGCTGGCACATCTGCGACGGAAGTCTGCTGTCGATCGGCACCTATCAGGTGCTGTACTCGCTGATCGGCACCGCCTTCGGCGGAAACGGTGTATCCACGTTCGCTTTGCCGGATCTGCGGGGCCGCCTGCCCGTTGACATGGGGCAGCGGCCCAATAACCCCGCCTATGCCCACGCCACCAGCGGCGGCAATTCCCTCGTGGCGCTCCAAACCAAGCACCTGCCGCCGCACACCCATGCGATCTCGGCCACCACCGAGCCGGCCATTTCCACCGTGCCGGGGCCGTCGGCGATGCTGGCGACGACCAATGCCACCATTCACACCTATAACGACCTCACCAAGCCGGGAACGGGCGATGCCGCCTTCTCCCCGCTGTCGATCGATGGGGCCGGGGCGGGTGCGGCTCATGAGAACATCATGCCCTGCATGCCCATGACCTACATTATCTGCCTGGGGGGCATTTACCCGGATTTCGGGTGAGCAGACGCGCAAGACGAGCACGGGATCATTTTCTGCAACGCAAGACACATGCCTGACGGGCGGAGGAGAGGAAGATGGACGCTTTCGTCGGCGAGATCCGCTGGTTCGCTTTCAATTTCGAGATCATCGACTGGATGCCGTGCGACGGCAGGGAAGTGCAGGTTGTCGCCAATCAGGCCCTTTATGCGGTCATCGGCAACACCTATGGCGGCAAGACCAATGTCACCTTCAAGCTGCCGAGCCTCAAAGGCCTGGCCATTCCCGGCGCGGATATGCGGAGCGGCATCTATCCCATGCCGCAGGGCAAGCAGATCGGCTCCGAGAACACGACGCTGACCTACGGCACCATGCCCAACCACACCCACCAGATGGTCCGGCCGGGCGGCAGCAAGAATTTCAATCAGAAGTTCAGCGGCCCGACCTCCACCTCCTCGCCGGGCTCCATGGCGATTTCGAACAACAGCACTATTCCGGCCCTCGACAAGTCCGGCGCGCCAAACACCTCGCTGCATTTCGAGGCGGTCAGCATGGTGGGCGGCGGCGCCGCGCATGACAACATGCAGCCCTTCCAGGTCCTCAACGCCTTCATCTGCACCAGCGGCGTCTTTCCCGTCCGGCCGTAGGGCGTTTGCGCTGCCGGGGGAATGTCCGGTGGTTGCGGGGAAAGGCGGGCGAGGGAGAGGTCATGAATTGCTATGTGGGTGAAATCCGGCTGGCGGTGTTCCCGATCATACCGGCCGGCTGGCTGCCCTGCGATGGGCGGATCGTGGCGGTCGCTGATTACAAGGCGCTGTTCTCCTTGCTGGGGTCCATGTACGGCGGTGACGGCGACAAGACGTTCGGCCTGCCGGATCTGCGCGGACGGACGCCGGTGAACATGCGCGACGTGACCGAACTCAGCAAATCGGGCGGCACCGAGACGGTGGCCCTCGCCCTGGATCAGATCCCGTCCCACACCCATCCCTGGCTGGTCTCCAGCAAGGTGGCGACCGAGGGCGGCGTGGGGGGAAATTTCTATGCGGCGCCCCCGGCGACCACGAGCCCGCCGGCGCCGGCGAACACGCCCAACGTCCCGCTCTATGCCGCGCCCGCCACGCCCGCCGGGATCGTGCCCATCTACGAGGGCTGCCTGAGGTCCACCGGCGACGGCACGGGGCACACCAATATGCAGCCCTATGTGGTGCTGAACTACCTTATCGCTTTTGGCGGCGTCTTTCCCGTGCGGCCCTGAAAACCGGGCGTGGGATGGTGCCGGGCCTTCCGGCTTCGGCCGCCGCGGGAGGCTGGAGCGTTTCCGTGTTTCATGGACACACAGAAACACTCCAACTCATGGATAGAGAATGTCTTTCGTCTTGGATTGCGAAGCAATCAAAGCCGGACATTCTCTAGAGGAAGGAGTTTGTGAATGAATCCATATCTGGGCGAAATCCGCCTCACCGCCGGCGATTACGCCCCCAAGGGCTGGGCCCTCTGCAACGGGCAGGTGCTTCCCACAAAAGGCAATGAAGCGCTCTATGGTCTGGTCGGCTCCTATTATGGCGGCGACGGCAGGACCACGTTCGCCTTGCCGGACATGCGGGGCAGGCTGCCCATCGGCAGAGGGCAGCGGCCGGGCACCGAGGCTTATGCGCTCGGCCAGAGCGGTGGCGCGGAGACCGTCATCCTGGAGGCGACGCATCTGCCCGCCCACACCCATCGGCTCGCGGCGACCACCACGCCGGCCAGTCTGGCCACCCCCACCGAAGACAATGTGATGCTGGGCAGCACGGTGTCGGAGGCCCATGTCTACAACACCATGGACGAGGGCGTCGGCGATGCCGAGTTCTCGACCCTGTCCATCGGCAGCGCGGCGCAGGGGCCCGGCCATGACAATCTCATGCCGGCGATGGCGCTGAACTACATCATCTGCATCTCGGGCGGCCTCATGCCGCAAGCCACCTGACGGGCGAGGCGATCCCGGTGCGCGCAGCAGGCAGGAGCATGGAATGGCTGTGAACGAGGATGACGGTATTGACACGACCGATGTGGGGAACAGCCTCATCATCGGGGAGGTCCGCTGGTTCGCTTTTGGCTATGCCGACATCTACTGGGTCCCCTGCGACGGGCGGTTGCTGTCCGTTCGCGATTATACGCTGCTCTACTCGGTCATCGGTTTCAGATACGGCGGCGATGGCACGTCGAACTTCGCGGTTCCGGACCTGCGCGGCTACGCCGCGGTGGGGTTTAGCCCCGGCAGCGCTACCATGGGGCGGCTGGGTGGCATTTCCGGCGCCCCAACGGCGACGCTCGACGCCACCCACCCGCCATCGCATACCCACCAGATGATCCGGCCGGGAGGCACGAAGAATTTCAACCAGAAGAGCAGCGCGCCGAGCGCCCTCAGCGTGCCGGGCTCCATCGCGTTTTCGAACAATGACGTCCTGCCGGCCTTCAGCCACGACGGTACGCCGGACATCAGCCTTCATCCATCGGCGGTCAGCGTGGCGGGGGGCGCCGCCAACGGAGGCGTCTTGCCCCATGACAACATACAGCCCTATCAAATCCTCAATGCCTGCATTTGCCATAAGGGCGTATGGTATGGCCGGGAGTGAGGCGTGCATGCCCGCGCGCCGCGCCCGCCGGACACGGCAAGGCACATGACGACATGAACGCCTGTTGCCCCACCAATGTCCTGTCGCCGGACGGCATGGCCGTGGCGGCGAGCCTGCCGGACGGCTTCGCCCTGCGGCCGCAGGAGCTGGAGGACAAGCCCTTCCTGCGCGTGCTGTTCGGTGAGGGGCGGTGGGAAGAGATGATGCGCACGCCCTGGCCCGAGGCGCTGAAAGACGCTTTCCTCGATGACCAGTTCCGCTTGCAGTTCGCCCATTATGCGCGGGTGTTCCCGCAGGCGGATTTCCTCATTCTGGAGCGCAACGGCAAGCCGGCGGGCCGGCTCGCGGTCAGCTTCGAGGCGGAACGGGCGCATGTGATCGACATCGCCGTGCGCGATCGCCTGCAGGATCGCGGCATCGGCAGCGCCCTGCTGCGCGGTGTCATTGCGGCGGCGGGGCGGCGCCCGGTTACGCTGGTGGTTCTGGTGGGCTCGCGCGCCATTCCCTTCTACCAGCGCCTCGGCTTCGAGGATTGCGGCCCGGCCGAGGGCCAGCGCCGCGCCATGCGGCGGATGCCGTGAAGCGAGCAGTGCGGCGGATGCCGTGAAACGGGAAGGGCGCCGGATGTCGGGGCCCACCTCCTGAAGGCCGCAGCCGTCCGGCAGTCCACATGAGTGCCTGCTCAGGCCGTGCGTGCCTGAAGCGCATGACGGGCCTCGCGGGGCACGGGCTTGCCAATCCGGAGGCGGGCTGGCGCTGGCCATGGATACAGGTCGCGGCGGGAACCTGTCTTGTCATTCTGAGCTTCGGCAGCGGGCTGGTGCTGCCCGGCGCCGTTGGGCATCACGCGGGATGGCCGCCGCTGCGAGGTGCCCTTCGCGCCCGCGCTCCGAGGGCGGACAGGCTCCGGGATCGCTCTCTTATCCTGAAGGACGGTGAACCCGCTCCGGCAAGGGCGTTGCCGGTACCGGCCCGCTCGGGACGGACACTCACGCAGCCTTGGCGCCGCCCAGATAGGCCGGAACCTCGTCGCCGCGCATGGGCTTGGCGTAGCAATAGCCCTGGCCGTAGTCGCAGCCGATGGATTGCAGCCACACGCCCTCGGACGCCTCCTCGATGCCTTCCGCCGTGGTCAGGATGCCCAGCGAGCGGCTCATGGCGAGGATGCCCACCACGAGGCTCTTGGACTGCGGATCGGTCTTCATGGCCCGCACGAAGGACTTGTCGATCTTCAGCTTGGTCACGGGGAAGCTGCGCAGGTTCTGCAGGCTGGAATAGCCAGTGCCGAAATCGTCCAGCGCCACGTCGATGCCCGAGGTGCGGAAGGTGGAGAGGATGGTCTTGGCGGTGTTCACGTCGTTGACGAGGCCGCTCTCGGTGATCTCCACCTCCAGCCGCTGGGTCGGGAAGCCCGCCGAGCGCAGGGTGCGGAAGATCTGGTCGGGCAGGGACGTGTCCTTCAGTTGCACCGGCGAGAGGTTCACCGACAGCTTCAGGTGCTGCGGCCACTTCGAGGCGTCGAGGCACGCCTGCCGCAGGATCAGCGTGGTGAGCTGGCCGATGAGGCCGGCTTCCTCGGCCACCGGAATGAAGGCGTCGGGCGCGATGTGGCCGCGGATCGGGTGGTTCCAGCGCGCCAGCACCTCGAAGCCCGCCACCTGCCCGTCGGAGAGGCGCACGAGGGGCTGGTAGAAGGGCACGATGGCGCCGGAGGCGATGGCCGCATGCAGGTCGCGCTGGAGGCGCAGCGTCTGCTTCAGCTCGCGGTCCATGGCGTGCTCGAAGAAGCGGTAGGTGCCCGGATTGGCCTTGGCGCGATAGAGCGCGGCTTCGGCCGAGCGCATCAGCTCATGCTCGTCGGTGCCGTTGTCGGGCGAGACGGCGATGCCGATGGTGGCGCCGAGCCGGGCGTCGAGCCCGTTCATCTGGTAGGGCGCGGAGAGCTTGAGGATGACCTGATGGGCCATCTTGCCCAGCGCCTCGGTGGTGGCCGGGCGGGACAGCACGGCCACGAATTCCTCGCCGCCCAGGCGCGCGATCACCGTGTCCGTCGGCAAACTGGCCTTGATGCGCTGGGCCACCTCCACCAGCACCAGATCGGACACCTGATGGCCGTGCAGGTTCGAGACCGCGCGGAAGCGGTCGATGTCGATCATCAGCAGCGCGGTCTGCTGGCCCGAGGCGCCGGCGGCGTTCAGGCGCTTGCGCAGGGTCTCGCGCATGATGCGGCGGTTGGCGAGGCCGGTCAGCGGGTCGTGCCGGGCCAGCGCCTCGGCCTCCTCGCGGGCCTTGATCACCTGCACCCGCGCCTTGTCGAGCCGCCGCATGAGGCGGAACAGCAGCAGCGCCGGGCCGATCTGGCTGAGGGTGGCGAAGATGACGGCGGTGAAGATGAAGCGCCAGCGGCCCATGGCGTCGGACGCGCCGCCGCCGAGGGAGAAGCCGAAGCTGGGCAGCAGCTTCTCCTGGAAGATGAACTCCCAGGAGGTGGAGGTGATGCCCATGATCAGCAGCGTGGCGAGCAACGTCAGCAGGACAGAAATGGGCGTGACGAGGGGAGCCGAGCTGTTCGCCCGGCTATCCCGTCTGCGCGTCTGTGCCTGCGTGTTCGTCGGCATGCTCAGGATGCCTCCGCCACGGGTCTTTGATCATCGGCGGTGGGCGCCATGATCACGGTGTTGCGGCCGCCCTTCTTGGCCCGGTAGAGCGCGGCGTCGGCCAGCTGCACCAGTTGGGCGAGATCGGCCCCCGGCGGGGGCTTCATGGAGGTGGCGCCGAGGCTGGCGGTGGTGCCGACCACGCGGCCGGTGGCGTCCTCGATGCCGGTGGCGGCCACCGCCTTGCGCACATGCTCGGCGATGCGCTGCACGCCTTCCTGCGGCGTCTCCGGCAGGATGATGGCGAATTCCTCGCCGCCATAGCGGGCCACCATGTCGCCGGGGCGACGAAGGGCGCCGGAAATGGCGCCGGCGATATGGATCAGCAGATCGTCGCCCAGCCAGTGGCCGTGCTTGTCGTTGAACGCCTTGAAGTTGTCCACGTCGATCATGACGAGGCCGATGGGATGGCCGGTGCGGCCGGAGCGGCGCCATTCCTGCGACAGGCGCTCGTCGAACCGGCGCCGGTTGGCGATGCCGGTCAGGCTGTCCACGGTGGCCAGCTCGGCCAGCTGGCCTTCCGCGCGCGCCCGGCGGAGCAGTTCCCGGCGGAACAGCAGGGTCAGCGTCACGATCGCCACGCAGGACAGGCCCGTCACCACCGCGAGATAGGCTGCCCGCGCGCTCCAGCTTTCGTAGATCTCTCGCATGCTGAGGGACACCGACACCACCAAGGGCAGGTTGGGTACCTCGGTATAGACATATCTGCGGTCGAGGCCGTCCACCGGTCCGATGGCATCGAAGCTGCCGGAGGCCTGACGGAAGTGGCGGGCGAGCGGATCGGGAGTGGGCGGCATGCCGTTGGGGCCGCTGACCGGCATGATCAGATCGGCGCCGGTGGTGCCAGGAAAGGCGGTGCGGGCCAGCAGGATGCCGTCGTTGCGATAGAGGCTGATCTTGCCGTCGCTGCCGAGCTGGGCCGCGGCCATGATCTCATGCAGCGCGGACAGCGGCAGCACGCCAATGGAGATGCCGACGAAGCCGCCGTCGGCGTCGAGGCGCGCGCGGCTGACCGCGACCGCCACCTTGCCGTCTGCACCGGCGAAGGGACGCGTCACATAGAGGCCCTTGCCCGGTGCGGCGCGCTGGCTGGTGAAGAGGGCGCGGCCCGCAACATTGGCGGCGCGGGGGAAATCGTTGGAGGCGGAGAATTCCACCGCGCCCTCGGCGTCGGCGAGGGCGAGCCCGCCGGTGGAGCGCTGGCGGAACAGGCGTTCGAGATCGGCGGGCGGCAATGCACGGATGGCGGGCTGCGCGAAGGCGTCGTCCAGTCCGCGCAGCTCGGCGTCGATGTCGCCGAACATGTCGAGCACTTCACGCTCCATGAACAGGAGCGTGTTGTGCGCCATGCGCGAGGCGGCGGCGCTGGCGTCCTCATAGGATTGGTACAGAGTGATTCCGACCGCGCCCAGAATCGCTATGGCGGCCAATGCCACCAGCAATCCGAGGCGTCTGGAAACCCTGATCGCGCGCTTCAATCTGTCCTCCGCCGTCCTGTCATGGCGCTCGCGTCTCCCCTGTCGTCCCCTTTCGTTGTCCGGCGCGGCTGCCAGAGGGGGCGTCCGCCGTGAAGGCGGAGTGAAGGATCGGGGGGAAGAAACCCGGCCCGATCCGGCCCTGGTCAACCGTGACGGATGACGCCGGCCGAGGCCGGACGCCACTGCGGAGGTAAGTTTTCAGAAAGTGGGGCAATTGGCTTGTCCGGACCTTGCGTTCCGGGTTGTAGCCGGTGGGCCGCTCCCGGCATGGTTCAGCCGGCGAATACCGACCAGCGCATGGCCTTGGCGAGCCGCTCCAGGGCCAGGGAACCGAGCACCGAATTGCCGTGCCGGTCGAGCCCCGGAGACCAGACGGAGACGGACGCCTTGCCCGGCGCGATGGCCAGGATGCCGCCGCCCACCCCGCTCTTGCCGGGCAGACCGACCCGGAACGCGAAATCGCCAGACCCATCATAGTGACCACACGTAAGCATGAGCGCGGCAATCCGCCGCGCCCGCTCCGCCGCCACCACCCGCGGCCCCGAGGGCGAGAGGCGGCCGGAGAAGGCCAGGTAGCGCCCCGCCATGGCCAACTGGCGACAGGTCATGGCGATGGCGCACTGGTGAAAATAGACGCCCAGCGCATGTTCAACATTGTGCTGGATCACGCCGAACGCCCGCATGTAATTGGCGAGCGCGGTGTTGCGGAAACCGGTTTCCTTCTCCGAGCGCGCCACCGCCTCGTCGATGGTGATGGTCTCGTCATCGGCCACGAAGCGCAGGAAGCGCAGGATGGCGCCCAGCGCCTCGCGCGGCTGCGCGCCGGCCAGCATGGCGTCGGCCACCACGATGGCCCCCGCATTGATGAAGGGATTGCGCGGAATGCCACGCTCGGCTTCCAGCTGAACGATGGAATTGAAGGCGTTGCCGGAGGGCTCCTTGCCCACCCGCGCCCAGAGTTCATCGCCGATCTTGCCCAGCGCCAGCGTCAGCGTGAAGACCTTGGAGATGCTCTGGATGGAGAAGGGCACTGCCGCATCGCCGGCGGTGATGGTCTCGCCCTCGGCGGTGGTGACGGCGATGCCGAACTGGCCGATGGGTACCTGCGCCAGCATGGGAATGTAGCTGGCCACCTGTCCGCGCTCCACGCGGGTGGACAGGTCGGCGGCGATGTCTTCGACCACGGACGTCAGATCGGGCAACGCAGTCCCCCTCGTGCTGGCGCCGACGCGCCATGCTTCTTGAGAAGGCGTCCCCTTAAAGTCGCGCCACCGCTCCTCGCGGCGGCGCGACTATACCGTCTTCGGTGATGCTGCGAAGGGGGCTCAGGCCGCGCTGGCCAGCGGGGCGATGCGCACCTTGCCGACGCTGCGCTTGTCCAGCGACAGCACCTCGAACTTCAGCCCGTCGGCCTCGAACGCCTCGCCCGCCACCGGCAGGTGGCCCAGCTCGGTGAGGATGTAGCCGCCCAGCGTGGAGAAGCGGTGGGCCTCGTCCACCAGATCGCGGTCGATGGCGCCGGAGAGCTGGCGGATGTCGATGAAGCCGTCCACCAGCCAGGAGCCGTCCTCCTGCCGCAGCAAGGCGGCGGCTTCCTCGTCGAGATCGGGGAACTCGCCGGCGATGGCTTCCAGTATGTCGGTGGGGGTGGCCACGCCCTCCAGCGAGCCGTGTTCGTCCACGATCATGGCCATCTGCACGGGGGAGGAGCGCAGCAGTTCCATCACCTTGAGCACGTTGGTGTTCTCATGCACGATCACCGGCTGGCGCGAGACCTTGGCCCAGTCGATGTCCTTGCCCGCGATGAGGGCGTTGAGCAGTTCCTTCACCACCGCCACGGCGACGAAATCGTCCACCCGTCCGCGCGCCAGCACCACGCGGCCGTGGCTGAGCTTGCGGATTTCCGCGCGCAGGGTTTCGGGATCGTCGTCGAGATCGAGCCATTCCACCTCGTTGCGCGGCGACATGATGGAGGACACCGGGCGCTCGCCGAGATCGAGAACGCCGCGGATCATCTCCTTCTCCTGCGGATCGAACACGGCGCCCTGCGCCACCTGGTCGCCGATCACGTCCACGGTGTCGCCGAGGCTGTCCTCGCCGCGCCGTCCGCCGAGCAGGCGCAGCACCGCTTCCGAGGTGCGGGCGCGCAGATCGTTGGTGGTGAAGCTCTTCTCGCGATTGTGGCGGCCCACCTGATTGGCCGCCTCGATGAGGATGGAGAAGGCGATGGCCGCGTACAGATAGCCCTTGGGGATGTGATAGCCGAGGCCCTCCACCACCAGGCTGAAGCCGATCATCAGCAGGAAGCCGAGGCAGAGAATGACCACGGTGGGGTGGCGCGACACGAAGGCCATGAGCGGCTTCGACGCCAGCATCATCAGCGCCATGGCCACGCAGACGGCGGTGATCATCACCCACAGCTGGCTGACCATGCCCACCGCGGTGATCACGCTATCGAGCGAGAACACGGCATCGAGCACGATGATCTGCGCGATCACCTGCCAGAACACCGCATGGACGGGGTTCTTCTCTTCGGTTTTGTGCTCGCCTTCCAGCCGCTCGTGCAGCTCCATTGTGCCCTTGGCCAGTAGGAAGGCGCCGCCGACGATGAGGATCAGGTCGCGACCGGAGAAGTCCCATCCGCCGAGGCTGAACAGGGGCTTGGTGAGCTGCACCAGCCAGGACACCGAGAACAGCAGCAGCACGCGCATGCCCAGCGCCAGCGACAGGCCGATGATGCGGGCCCGGTTGCGCTGGTGGGGCGGCAGCTTGTCCACCAGGATGGCGATGAACACGAGGTTGTCGATGCCCAGCACCACCTCGAGCACGATGAGGGTGACGAGGCCGATCCAGATATTCGGATCCGCGAGGAATTCCATTGGTGCTGTCCTGTCAGGCGGTCGGGCGCGCTAGAGCATGACGAGAGCCCGTTTCCCGGCCGGGATTGCGTTGCAATCCAGTCCGGACGTGCTCTCGGGCGCGCCCCGGCCGGGTGGCGGGGCGGGTCATGAGGAGGCTGCGGCGTGGGGAAGGGGTAGGGGAAGGGGAACGGGAACGGAAACGGGAACGCGTCAGGCGTGCCGGCGCGTCGATGCGCACGCTCCGGAGCCGGCGCGCGCAAGCGCGCAGGCGCGGGCGAAGACGCCGGCACGAAAGACTGCGATGATGCGGAAGGGGGGAGGTTCGCTGGCACGGCAAGGCAGGTGCCAGCCCGGCTCGGTGGCGGGGACTGTCGCTGCTACTGTCGTCGTCGTCCGGCATGAAACCTGTTGCCCCGGCACGGCCGGGCTCCTTTGCACCGGGCCTTTCTAGCAAGGCCGGGCGGCGGGGGGCAAGTCTTGGTGGCCCAACTTTATGGCTGAGCTTACGCTTGGCTAGCCGGGCAGTGATGCCCGGCAGCTCCCGTGCCTGCGATCCCCGGCCCTTGCGAAATCAGGGCTCGCGGCGGTTGCGCGGCGGGGTGATGTCGGTGGCGGTGAGGTCGATGACCTCGTAGCGGCCGGAGCGGCGCACGTTGGCCTTGGGGCCGAAGACCAGGAGATACAGCCCGCCGCCCACAACCATGACGGCAATGACGATGCCGGCGGCCATCAGCAGGCTGCCAAGCACGGTGAACACCAGTACGGCCACCACGGCGGCGACCACAAGGGCAGCCACGGCGCGGAAAATGGTCATCAGGCGGTTCATCGTCTCCTTCTCCAAATTGGCGGCGTGCGGAGACATCCCCGCTGCCGTTCGGACAAGATGGGGAGGCGGTTTGGTTTTTTGGAGGCGTGCGGGGCGAAATAATCCGGCTGTGCGGCCTCGCCCGTCGATCCCGCGCCGGCAAAATGGCGGGCCTGCGCCATTCGCGCGCGATCACGAGAGCGTCAGCAGGAACTGGGCGGTGTCAGGTGCGGCGCGAGGTCGCGGATGCCTGCGCACGGGGATGAGAGGCCCCGGCAACGACGACGGGCCGCGGGATTGGCGGCTCAGCCAATCGGCGGCTCAGGCAAAAAGGAAAAGGGGCAGCCGAGGGCGCGGGCGGGATCGGATTACATCCGTCCGTCTCCCGCCGCGCCGATCGTGTGAACGGGCGGCAATCCCGCTTCCGCGTCTTCCCGATGGGGAGAGGCGGAGGACCGAACCGGCAGCGCTCAGGCTGCACGCGGCTCGATGGGTCGGGACGCCATCCGAAAGCGTGGCGGAACCGGAGTACATCCGTCCGAATTCCGCCAACCGCCCTGTCATCAGACCTAAAGGCCCAGCATTGCGCGGACCTTGCGAGGGGACATTTTACAAGACGCGAACGTTGCGGTGCGCGTGTCCCCGGGGCGGCTGCCACACGTGGCTGTTGGGAGATAGATGGGGCGCGTTCAGCGATCCGCAAGGGGGGAGCGGGCGGAACGCTTAAGACAACTGCTTCCACATGTAGAGCGTGTCGCACGGCCGCCCGTCCGGCCACAGCGCATAGCCGGGCACCACGCCGGCGCTGCTCCAGCCCAACCGGGCGTAGAGCCGGAAGCCGGCCTCGTCCGGTACTGTGTCGAGGGTCAACAGCGTGCGCCCCTCCTGCCGCGCGGTGTCCTCGGCGGCGCGCATGAGGGCTGCGCCCATCCCCTGCTGCCGCCCGTCGCGGTGCACCAGCATCTTGGCGATCTCGCCCCGGTGCGGCTGGTTGGGCGGCGTGTCGAGGATGACCTGCACCGTGCCCAGCGCACGTCCGTCCTGCTCGGCCACCAGCAGCGCCCGGCCACCCTGCGCCACATCGTCCGCGATGCGGCGCCAGAAGGCCTCCGCCTCGGCCCGCGTCATGTCCTGCATGAAGCTCACCGAGGCCCCGCCTGCCACGCAATCCAGCAGAATGTCGCTCAGAGCGGGAATGGCGGCCACCGCCGCCGCGCCGTCGAGCCTTGTGATACGCACGCGCCTGTCTCCCGATCGCTCAAGCCTCAGCTCAGGATCGGGGAAGAGGGAGGCCGTGTCGAGAGCCCGGCCGGACGATGTCCCCGGCGAGCAGGTGCTCAACGCGGTTCCGAACGCGCCGTCCTTAGGTCGGGAGGCTCTCGAACGGGTTGTGAAACGCCACCCCGAGCGGCGCATAATGGCGCACATTGCGGGTCAGCACCGTGAGGCCATGAGCCGCCGCCGTTCCGGCAATGGCGAGATCGGCAAAGCCGGCCGGGAGGCCGCCGCGTCTTGCGCGGTCGATCAGCAGGCCCGTGTGATGGGCTGCTGCGATATCCAGCGCCAGAATGCGGGCGCCATAGGCGAGAATGAGGGAGGCGATCCAGCCATCCAGCATGGCGGCCTTGGCCGGCTGTCCCGTATGCCGTGCGCGTTCGATGCCCGCCCGGATCTCCGCCAGCGATATGCCGGAAAGCCAGAGCCGCTCGGACTGGTGCGCGAACCAGCCGGGCAGGTCCGCAGGCGTGCCGGCGGGCAGGGCGCGGCCGGGCGTGAAATGGGAGATGACGTCAGTGTCGAGCAGATAGCCCTGAGGCTCGTGCCCGGTCATTCAAAGCTCGATGTCGCGCGCGGGTGACGTATCTCGCTCGTAGAGGTCGATGCTTGCGGGCGGGTGCGTGAGCAGCCAGCCGAAGGAGGGGACGGCCTTGGCCAGCCGGTCATAGGCCTCCCATGACAGGACGACGGCCTCGCGCCTGCCGTTGCGGGTAATGGCAACGGCCTCGCCGGCAACCGCCCGGTCGATGACGTGGGAGAGCTGGGCCTTGGCGGCCCGGAGCTGCATCTCGTCCATGGTTTCCTCCCGCAGTTTCCCGGCCGTACGGCATCGCCTGCCGGCAGGCGATGCCGTCCGCCGCGCAATGCGCGCACGCGGCGTGACTACAGGGAACTACAATAGGCGCCCGCGCCTTCCCGCACAAGGCTGCGCGGTCGTCGCGGGGCAGCACGCCTCACATCCGGTAACACGTCCGGAACGCGCCCCAGTGGCGGCCGTTGACGAAGATGGGGGCGTCCACTTCGCGCATCATCACCACGCTGTCGCCCATCTGCCGGGCATAGACCTGAACCAGATAGGGCTTGGTGTTGCGCGCCGCCAGAAGCCCCGCGCGGTCGTCGAAGATCCGGCGGTTGCGGCTGTTGGCATTGTTCCACGCCGGGTCGCCCTTCCGCTGCGGCTTGGCATATTGGGCGTTGTGCACCGGCAGATAGCCGTTGATGTCCACCGCCACGCAGAACACCAGTCGCCGGTCCTCGGCCAGCATCGGCTCCTGCACCGGCGGCAGGGCATGCTCCAGGAACGGCAAGGCGCGGTTCTCCACCTGCTCCGGCGAGGTCTCGGGCAGCGGGCGATAGACGGTGTCGAACAACTGGTCGGTGGCGATGCGGCCGGCGGCAATGGCCGCCTCCAGTGTCCTGCGCACCGCCTCGGCGCCTGTCATGGCGCGGGTGATGGCCTCGCTCGCCTCGGCGGCGATGGAGGTCAGCCGCGCTTTGACGCCCGCATGGTCGGCCTGCATGAAGGCCACATGGCAGCCGAGCGTGCTGACCGCCGCCACGCGGCCGGGCACCGGGCCGATGCCGGGCAGATCCAGATCGAGCCGCGTGCCGGCGGACAGCACCGGATCGGTGGCCGCCAGCAGGGCGCCGCCCATGGAGAGGTCCAGCGTCTTCACCGGCACGTGCCGGCCGCCGTAGCGCACGGTGCCGGACAGTTCCACCGGCCAGCGCTCGAAGCGGCGACGGTCGCCCATGGAGGTCTGGCGCAGCACGCTGAGCAGATGGCGGGCCATCTCCTCCACGCCGCTGGCCACCGCCCCGGTGGAGCGCTCGATCTCGGCCCCGGTCTGGGCCGCGGCATCGCTGGCCGACTGGATGGACTGGGCGCGATCCGCCACGTGCTGGGCGAAGCGCTCCACATCCGCCGCATTGCGGCCGATGCCGTTCATGGCGGCCACTTGCCCGGCCACAGCATCGGCGACGCGCGCCGCCACGGGGCTGATCTCGGCGATGGTGCTGCTCACCCGCGCAACAGCGGCGCTGGAGGCTTTTGCGGCCGCATCCAGCCGTTCGATCTTGCTGGAAATTTCCTTGGTCGCCTTCTGGGTTTCGCTCGCCAGCGCCTTCACCTCGCTCGCCACCACGGCGAAGCCGGCCCCGGCGGTGCCGGCGCGGGCGGCCTCGATGGAGGCGTTCAGCGCGAGCAGATTGGTCTGGCCGGCAATGTCGGCGATGAGCGCCACCACTGCCTGGATCTGGCCGATGGCCACCTGCAGATCCTTCGTGGCGCTGGTGACGTCGCGGTTGGCGGTCTCGGCCTCGCCGGCAAGGCGGCCGGAAGCCTGGGCCTGACGGCCGATCTCGGTGGCGGTCTCGGCGAAGGCGCCGATGGCGCGAGCAAGGCCGGCGGCATTTTCCTTGGCCGAGGCGGTCTCGGCGGTCATGTCCTCGCTATCCCTGCGGATGCGGTCCACGTCGCGCACGCCGGCGGCTGCGGCCGCGCGCATGGAGGCGCCAGCATGGGCCAGCTTGCCTTCGGCGCGGCGGATGTCGGCTTCCAGCAGCTGGATCAGCTCGCCCTCGTCCTGCTGGTGCCCGGCCGGCAGGCCGAGGCCGTTCAGGGGCGTGCCGTTGAGCGCGCTGCCGTTCAGCGGGGCGTCGTGGCTGGCCGCTGTAGCTGTCGTCGTCTCGGCGGTGGTGCCGGCCTTGGTGCCGGTCTTGTCAGATGAACGATCCTTACGCTCCCGCAATCCCCACATGAGGGCTCTCCCTTTCCCTCGCCTGGCGACGACGCCTTCACACCCGGATCGGGACGATCCGGGTGCCGGCATTACATTCGCCCGCCGGCAGAGCGCCCAAAAGGCGACGTGCCGGCCGGAACAATAATCCGGGCCGGACGCAGCCTGCCGGGGCGATCTTGCCCGGAGGTTGCATCCAGTTTGGCAGGCAAGGGGAGCGGGTGTTTTGTGACGGTCGTTGTGTGGCGGGCGGTGCAGCGGGGTTCTTGCGGTGCAACCTTTTGCACGCCGGGCAGCGAACGGGCTTGCCCGTCCGGATCTGGCGCGTGGCATCCCGCGCTCGCGCAGCCTGCGCCCTCTCCCGCTGGCGGGGGAGGGGCAGGAAAACGCGGACGTTCCGGGCGAAGCCTTAAGGCATGTACTGCCCGCCGTTCACCTCGAGGATCTGTCCGGTGACATAGCCGCCGGCCGCCTCGGAGGCGAGGAAGAGGAAGGCGCCCACGCAGTCCTGCGGCGTGCCGATGCGGTCCATGGGGATGGTGGCCTGCATGGCGGCCATCTGTTGAGCCGTGGAATAGCGCTCGTGGAAGGGCGTGGCGATGACGCCGGGCGACACCGCATTGACGCGGATGCCGCTTGCCGCGAGTTCCTTGGCCCAGCCCTTGGTGGCGGTGGAGATGAAGCCCTTCGCCGCCGCATAGAGCACGGCACCGCCGCCGCCGCCATTGCGCGCGGCGATGGAGGAGACGTTGATGATGGCGCCCGCCGTGCCGACGCTGCCGGTGCCGGTGAGCCCGCTGCCGATCTCGCCGGTACCCTGCGCCTTCATCTGCTTCACGCCCTCGCGCATGAAGGCGATGACCTGCGTCACGTTCAGTTCCAGCACGCGGGCGACGAAGGCCTCCGAATAGTCGGTGATGGGCACGCGCTCAACAAGGCCGCCGGCATTGTTGATCAGCACATCCAGCCGGCCGAAAGCCTGCACCGTCTCGGCGATGATGCGGGCGGGGGCGTCGGGCTCGGTGACGTCGCCCGCCACCAGCACCGCCTCGCCGCCGGCAGCGGTGATGCGGGCCGCCACCGCCTCGGCCTTCTCGCGGCTGGCGTTGTAATGCACCGCCACGCGCGCGCCCGAGCGGGCGAAGCCTTCCGCCGCTGCCGCCCCGATGCCGGTGGAAGCGCCGGTGATCAGCACCGCCTTGCCCTTGAGATCGGGGAAGACGGGGAGGGTGGTCGCGGGGACGGGCGTGGTCATGGCGTTTTCTCCTTGAGGCGGGAACGGTGCCCCGGGAGGGGCGGCGAACTGGTCTATGGCCTGCAATCGACAGCGATCCGCGCGAAGCGGATCTGCGATGATCATGGTCCGCTATGGACAATGTCCACTGCTTATCAATAGCTCACGATTGTCCTGCGACACAGGCGGGGCGGGGGCGATCTGGACCATGGCATGTGCCATGTTCCGTTCCATTCCTGTGCCATGTGGCGCTGTCACGTCTCAAGGGCTTTGTGCGGGGAGGTCCGTACGCCAGTGTTCGGAACGGGCGGCGAGGCCCTTCGGCCAACTGCCGCCCGCAAGGGACAAACCGTGGCCATCCGTGGCCATGATGTTCTATCCCTGACCATCCCGTGTGCCATGAGGCGACAGTGTGGCGCGGCCCCTGATGAGGCGCAGCTCAGCCCGCTACCGCCCGCCGGACGGTAGCCGCCGCCCCCTCCCGGTAGAGCCCGGCAAGCGCCGCCTTCACCGCCCCGGTGAAACGGGGATCGGCCGGAAGGTCGGTGCCGAACACCTCGCGGATGGCCAGGAGCCCGTCCGCCAGCCGCTCCGCATCGGGGCCGGCCGTGTGTGCCACCTGCCGGAAGCGTTCCGCCAAAGGATCCCGCACATCAATGGCTTGGCCGTGTTCATCGGTGCCGGACACATAGCGCATCCAGCCCGCGACCCCGAGGCTGAGGAGCGCAATGGGCGCCCCCGCGGCCAGCCGGTCGCGGATGGGCGCGAGCAGGCGCTGGGGCAGCTTCTGCGACCCATCCATGGCGATCTGCCATGTCCGGTGGCGCAGCGCCGGATTGGCGAAACGCGCCCGCAGAGCGCGCTTGTAGGCGGCAAGATCCGCCCCCGGCGGGGCCGGGACGGTGGGCGTAACCTCCTGATCCTGCAGGCGTTCAACCAGAAGCTGGAAGGCGCTCTCGGCCATGGTGCCGGCGATGGTCTCATGCCCCGCGAGATAGCCGAGATAGGCCAGCGTGGAGTGGCTGCCGTTGAGCAGGCGCAGCTTCATGTCCTCATAGGGCCGCACATCCTTGACCAGCTCTGCCCCCACGTCCTCCAGCGGTGGCCGGCCGGTGGGAAAGCGGTCCTCGATCACCCACTGGCTGAACGGCTCGGTCATCACCGGCCAGTGGTCATCCACGCCCAACCTGCTGGAAACCATGGCCTTGTCGGCGTCCGTGGTGGCGGGGACAATGCGGTCCACCATGGTGCTGGGGAAGGCGACTTCCCCCTCCACCCAGCGCCCGAGATCGGGGTCGCGCAGGCTGGCGAGGTGGCCCACCACCCGCGCCACGGTGGCGCCATTGGAGGGAAGATTGTCGCAGCAGAGCACGGTGAATGGCGGCGTCCCGGCCGCTTTGCGGCGGGCCAGCGCTTCCACCAGATAGCCGGGCGCAGTCCTTGGGGCAGAAGGGTTTGCAAGGTCCGCGACGATGTCCGGATGGGCCTCGTCCAGCGTGCCCGTGGCCGGGTCGTGGCAATAGCCCTTCTCGGTCACGGTGAGGGTGACGATGCGCACCCCCGGATCGCTCATCGCATCGAGCAAAGCCTTGGGGTTGCTGGGCGCGACCAGAAGGCGGCGCAGCGATCCGATGATCCGCAGCTCATCACCGCTCCCCGAGCGGGTCGCCAGCGTATAGAGCCCGTCCTGCGGGTCGAGGGCCTGCGACGTGTCGGGCGAGCGCAGGCTCGCCCCGCACACCGCCCAGCCGGTCGCACCGAGGCCGAGGCAGTCGTCCAGATAGACCGCCTGATGGGCACGATGGAACGCGCCAACCCCAAGATGCACCACGCCAATTTCGGCATTGGCCACATCGTACGCGGGCCGCCGGACATCGGCAGGCAGCCCGTTCAGGCTACTGAGCGAGAGACGCATGACGGGCCTCCCCTCAGAGCTTGTAGGCTTTCTTGGCGAGGCTGTAGGCGAGGTCGTGCGCCAGTTCGTGCGCCTCCTCCTCCTCGATCCGATGGCTGGTCACGAGTTCCGCCAGATAGGCGCAATCCACACGCCGCGCCACGTCGTGCCGGGCGGGGATGGAGGGGAAGGCGCGGGTGTCGTCGTTGAAGCCTACGGTGTTGTAAAAGCCCGCCGTTTCGGTGGTCAGCTCGCGATAGCGCTTCATGCCTTCCGGGCTGTCGAAGAACCACCAGGCGGGGCCGAGCCGCAGCACCGGATAGTGGCCGGCAAGGGGGGCCAGTTCGCGGGAATAGCTGGTCTCATCCAGCGTGAAGAGCACGATGGTGAGCCCCGGCGCATTGCCGAAGCGATCCAGCAAGGGCTTGAGCGCATGGACATAATCGGTGCGGGACGGGATGTCCGCGCCCATGTCGCGCCCATGGCGTTTGAGGATGCCGCCATTGTGGTTGCGCACCGAGCCGGGGTGGATTTGCATCACCAGCCCGTCCTCCACCGACATGGCCGCCATCTCGGTGAGCATCTGGGCGCGGAAGAGTTCGGCATCCTCCGCCGACACCTGATTGCCCCCCGCCACCCGCGCGAACAGCGCTTCGGCTTCGGCAAAGGATAGGTCCATGGTGCTGGCACTGGGGTGGCCGTGATCCGTGGAGGTGGCGCCGAAGCTCTTGAAAAACTGGCGTCTTTTGCGATGGGCGGCGAGATAGCCGGTCCATGAAAAAGTGTCCTCGCCGGTCAGTTCGCCGAAGCGCTCCAGATTGCCGCGGAACCCTTCGAAATCCGGGTCCACCACCGGGTCGGGCCGATAGGCCGTGACCACACGCCCGGTCCAGCCGCTGTCGCGGATCATGCCGTGCCATTTGAGCTCGTCCAGCGGGCTCTCGGTGGTGGCGATGACCTCGATGTTGAAACGCTCGAACAGCGCACGGGGCCTGAATTCCTCGGTCTTCAGCCGGTCCGAGATCAGGTCGTAAATGGCATCCGCATTGGCGGCGGAAAGACGCTCCTCAAGGCCGAACAGGGTGGCGAAGGCATGGTCCATCCATGAGCGGGTCGGGGTGCCCCGGAAGAGGTGATAATTGGCCGCGAACAGCCGCCAGATGGCCCGCCCGTCCTGCTCCGTGGCGCCGCCGTCCCGGCGCGGAACACCAAGCTTTTCCAACGGGATGCCCTGGCTGTAGAGCATGCGGAAAATGTAGTGGTCCGGCACCACGAACAGCCGCGCGGGATCGGGGAAGGGTTCGTTTTCCGCATACCAGCGCGGGTCGGTATGGCCATGGGGCGAGACGATGGGCAGGCCGGCCACCGCCTCATACAGCCGACGCGCCACCGCGCGCACGCTGGGGTCGGCGGGGAACAGGCGGTCGGGGTGGATGAGGGCGTTGCTCGCCATGGCGCTAGCGTTTCCTTTCCCGGGACGTCTTTGTCTTTGTCGTTGTTTTCGCGGCGCTTTTCGCGCCGTTGGCGGGCGGGGCCGCCTTGATTTCGGGCGCTGCCTCCAGCCCCTCGAAATAGCCGGGGTGGCGCTCCACCATGAGCGAGACCACCGGCATCACCGCGCCCAGATGGTGGCGCATGGCCGCCTCCGCCGCATCGGGATCGTGGGCGGCGATGCCCTCCACAATGGCCGCATGGTCGGCGATCACCAGCAGGCGGCGGTCGGCGGCCGGCAGTGAGAGGATGCGGCAGCGGTCCACCTGCGCCTTCTCCTGCCGCACCACGCGCCACAGATTGGGATGGCCGGCAATCTCGGCGATGGCCTGATGGAAGGCTTCGTCAGTGGCATGGAAGGCGGCGAGGTGGCCGGCATCGTGGGTGGCCTTCTGTTCGGCCAGAAGCCGTTGCAGGCGCACGATTCCGGCCTCATCGGCAATGGCTGCCGCCCCGCGCACGGCAGCCCCTTCCAGCGCCTGCCGGATCACCATGGCATCGCGCATGGCGGGCACGGAGATGCGCGAGACGAAGGTGCCGTGCTGGGGGAAGATGTCCACCAGCCGCTCGTCGGCCAGCTTCAGGATGGCCTCGCGCACCGGGGTGCGGCTGACCCCGCAGGAGAGCGCGATCTGCTTCTCCTGCAAGGCGGTGCCGGGGGCGATCTCCATGCCGATGATCTGCTCGCGCAGCAGCGCGTGGATGCGGGCGGAGGCCGGAATGGCGCGCACCTTCTGGGGCAGCCCGAAGCTTTCGGTGCCCATCCCCCAGCGTCCGTTATTGCGCTCCAGCGTCACCTGTCCTCCGAACTCCTGTGCCAAGCAAAACCAGTTGCCAGTCACTGGAATGCTAATATATTAGCATATCAAGAGCGTCAACGATGGCGCAGCCGGCAGGAGCGCTGGCCGTTGCAGCCGCAAGGCGCGACGGACCGGCGACGGGATCCGGCGCGGGAGGTTTCGCCAATGAATGTTCCGGTGCGCGAGGGCACGAAAGCGGAAGCGCCGTCCGGCGTGGCGCCGCGCGTGCTGCACCTCTCGGCAGCGGACAATGTGGCGGTGGCGCTGGATGCGCTCAGCCCCGGCGTTCGGGCCGGTGGTGTTGTCCTTGCGGAACGCATCCCGCGTGGCCACAAGTTCGCGCTGGCGCCCATCCTTGAGGGCGCGCCGATCCTGAAGTTCGGCCAGATCATCGGTTTTGCCGCCGGTCCCATCGCCCCCGGCGCGCATGTGCATGAGCACAATGTGGTGCTGCACGATTTTGCCCGCGATTATGCCTTCGCCGTGGATGCGCGGGACGATGGCCTCTTGCCGGAGGCCGAGCGCGCCACCTTCCAGGGCTATCGCCGGTCCAACGGTCGCACGGGCACGCGCAACTATCTGGGCATTCTCACCAGCGTGAACTGCTCCGCCTCCGTAGCCCGCTTCGCGGCGCAGGCCGTGGAGCGCTCGGGACTGCTGGAGCAGTTTCCGGGCATCGATGGCATCGTGCCCATCATCCACGGCACCGGCTGCGGCATGGCGGGCAAGGGCGAGGGTTATGACATCCTCAGCCGCACCCTGTGGGGCTATGCCACCCATCCCAATTTCGCTGCCGTGGTGATGGTGGGGCTGGGCTGCGAGATGTTCCAGATTGCCCGTTTCAAGTCCGACTATGGCGTGGACGAGACGGACAGTTTCCGCACCCTCACCATTCAGGAGGAGGGCGGCACGCGCCGGACGGTGGAGCACATCACCAGTGTTCTGAAGGACATGCTGCCCGCCGCCGCTGCGCTTGAGCGCGAGACGCGGCCCGCCTCCGAGCTGGTGCTGGCCCTGCAATGCGGCGGTTCGGACGGCTACAGCGCGCTCACCGCCAATCCGGCGCTGGGCGTAGCGTCGGACCTGCTGGTGAGGAATGGCGGCACCTCCATTCTCTCCGAGACGCCCGAAATCTTCGGCGCCGAACATCTGCTGACCCGCCGCGCCGCCAACCGGGCCGTGGGCGAGAAGCTGGTGGACCGCATCAGATGGTGGGAGGACTACACCGCCCGCAATGCGGGGGAGATGAACAACAATCCCTCTCCGGGTAACAAGGCGGGCGGCCTCACCACCATTCTGGAGAAGTCGTTGGGCGCTGCCGCCAAGGGCGGGCAGTCCACATTGCGTGCGGTCTATGAATATGCCGAGCCGGTGACGGAGCATGGCTTCGTCTACATGGATACGCCCGGCTACGACCCCGTGGCGGCCACCGGGCAGGTGGCGGGCGGGGCCAACATCATCTGCTTCACCACCGGACGCGGCTCCGCCTTCGGCTGCAAACCCACGCCCTCCCTCAAGCTCGCCACCAATTCCGACATCTATCGCCGGATGGAAGAGGACATGGACATCAATTGCGGCGATGTCCTCGACGGCGTGTCGCTGGAGGTCAAGGGGCAGGAGATCTTCGACACCATCCTCAATACCGCGTCGGGCGCCCCCACCAAGTCCGAGGCGCTGGGCTATGGCGATGCCGAGTTCGTGCCCTGGCAAATCGGCGCGGTGATGTGAGGCATCATGGGCAGCCCGGCAGACATGGCCTCACTCGAACAGGTCCGGATGCTCGGCTTCCACCTTTGGCAGCGCGCGCAGGATTTCCCGCAGGTGGCAATGCATGGCCTCCGCCGCCGCCGCCGGATTGCAGGCGTCCACCGCAGCCATGATGGCGCGGTGCTGCTCCACCAGTTCCAGCATGGTCTCGGCATTGGTGAGGGTGAGGTGGCAGGCGCGGTCCATATGGGCCTTGATGTCGCTCACCGCCTGCCACGCCATGGCGCAGCCCGCGCCCTCGGCCAGCGCGATGTGGAACAACTCGTCATAGCGCTGGAAGGCGGTGTGGTCGTTGCGCTGGGCCACCTTCTGCTGGAGGTCGAGAAGGTCGTCGATGCGCACCCGCGCCGCCGGGTCGAAGCTTTCCGCCGCCCGCCGCGCCACGGCGGTCTCGATGGCTTCGCGCACGAAGCGGCCTTCCATCATCTTCCGGGTGGAGATCTTCACCACCACCGTGCCGCGCTGGGGCAGGATTTCCACCAGCCGCGTGCGGGCAAGGCCGATCAGCGCCTCGCGCACCGGCTGGCG
Source organism: Azorhizobium oxalatiphilum (assembly GCF_014635325.1). GTDB lineage: Bacteria > Pseudomonadota > Alphaproteobacteria > Rhizobiales > Xanthobacteraceae > Azorhizobium > Azorhizobium oxalatiphilum. The sequence goes on from NZ_BMCT01000003.1 coordinate 357,764, forward strand.
GGAGACGCCGTACGTGGCGGCGATGTCCTGCTCCGACAGGCGCGAGCCGGGCGGGTGCGCCATGGAAATGATGGCGCGCCGCAACTCCGCCTCGATGCGCTGCGCCGCCGAACCAGACGGCGGCGATGTGATGGCGTCCACGACTATTCTCCTAGTTGCCAGCAGAACCATACTACCATACAAGACGACAGTCTGCTTGTTTCTCGGCCTTGGTACGGACGAACCCTGCCTTTGGCCGACATGTCGGGCCCAAAACAGATCAAACAGATCATTCCGGGAGAACGCCCATGCTGACTCGCCGTCATGCGCTCGCGCTGACCGCCGCGCTCGCCGCTGCTCCGCTCACCCGGGCCTATGCCCAGAGCGTGACGCTCCGTTCCGCCGACATCCATCCGGATGGCTATCCCACCGTCGAGGCGGTGAAGTATTTCGGACAGGTTCTTGGCGAGAAGACCAATAACCGCATCAAGGTGCAGGTGTTCAATTCCGGCCAGCTCGGCCAGGAGAAGGACACCATCGAGCAGACCCGCTTCGGGGTGATCGATCTCAACCGCGTCAACACCGCGCCGTTCAACAATCTCATCCCCGAGACGGCGGTGCTGGGCCTGCCCTTCCTGTTCCGCTCCGTGCAGCACATGTATGGCGTGGTGGACGGCCCCATCGGCGAGGAGATCGCCAAGGCGTTCGAGCCGCACGGTTTGATCGTGCTCGGCTTCTTCGATAGCGGCGCGCGCTCCATGTACAATTCCAAGCGCCCCATCAAGACCCTGGCCGACATGAAGGGCATGAAGATCCGCGTGCAGCAGTCGGATCTGTTCATCGCCCTCATCAATGCGCTGGGCGCCAATGCGACGCCGATGCCCTTCGGCGAACTCTATTCGGGCCTGCAGACCGGCCTCGTGGATGGGGCGGAGAACAATTATCCGTCCTATGAGTCCGTGAAGCATTACGAGGTGGCGAAGTATTTCTCGCTCACCGAGCATTCCATGGCGCCGGAAGTGTTCTGCATGTCCAAGCGCTCCTGGGACAAGCTCTCCAAGGATGATCAGGCGCTGTTCCGCGAGGCCGGCAAGGCCGCCACCATCAAGATGCGCGAGCTGTGGGCCAAGCGCGACACGGACGCCAAGGAGAAGGTGATCAAGGGCGGTGCCCTGATCAACGAGGTGGACAAGCAGCCCTTCATCGACGCGATGAAGCCGGTCTACGACAAGTTCGTCACCACCGAGAAGATGAAGGACCTCGTGTCCCGCATCAAGGCGACCAACGCCTGAGGCGCGCGGCCCGCGCGCCATCCCGCGCGGGCCTGCCTTGCTCCACCGGAGCTTCAGGGCCGGGTGAGAAACCCGGCCAGTCCCTGCGTTGCGTATCCCGCGCCACACTGCGCCCAAGGCTGCCCGCATGACCGCTCATACATCCGACCATCCGTCGCAAAGGCCCGCCGCCATGGGAGCGATGCCCGCTTTGCTTGCCCTTCACCATGTGGTGCGGTGGCTTTCCCGCACGGCCCTCATCATCTCGGGCATCGGGCTCGTCGTCATGACCGGTGCCGTGTTCTGGCAGGTGGTCGGGCGCTATGTGCTGAACGACTCCCCGAGCTGGACCGAGCCGTTCTCCCTGCTGCTCATGAGCTGGTTCATCCTGCTCGGCGCGGCGGTGGGCGTGCGCGAGGGCGACCATCTCGGTTTCGAGATTGGCCTGCACTACGCCTCCCCGCCGGTGCGGCGGGGCATGGAGCTGCTCACCCATGTGCTGGTGACGGCCTTCGGCGCCGCCATGGCCTATTACGGCTGGGATCTCGCCATGGAGACGTGGTCCGCCAAGATGGCGGGCATCGACCTGCCGCAGGGCGTGGACTACCTGCCGCTGGCCGGCGGTGGCGCGCTCATCGCGTTGTTCTCGTTCGAGAAGCTGCTTCAGGACATCGTCAAGCCGCTGCCCGCGCCCGTGCCGCTCGGCGCCGAGCATTCCACCGACTGAACGCCGGAAACCTCGCCATGGCCATGACCATTCTCTTCGGCGTCTTCTGCGGCCTGCTGCTGCTGGGCACGCCCGTCGCCTTCTGCCTCGGCATCGCGTCGGTGGCGACCGTGCTCTATCTGGACCTGCCGCCCATGGTGGTGTTCCAGCAGATCAATTCCAACATGAACGCCTTCGCCATGCTGGCGATCCCGTTCTTCATCTTCGCCGGCGATCTGATGATGCGCGGCGGCATCGCCGACCGGCTCATCGGCATGGCGGCGTCCCTGTTCGGCCACCTGCGCGGCGGTCTCGGACAGGTGAACGTGGTGGCCTCCTTCCTGTTCGGCGGCGTGTCCGGCTCGGCGGTGGCGGATGCCTCGGCCATCGGCGGCATCATGATCCCCCAGATGGCCAAGCACGGCTATTCGCGGGACTTCGCGGTGAATGTGACCGTGAACGCGGCCATCATCGCGCTGCTGGTGCCACCCTCGCACAACATGATCATCTATTCGCTGGCGGCGGGCGGGACCATCTCCATCGCCGATCTGTTCACCGCCGGCATCGTGCCCGGCCTGCTGCTGGCCGTCGCGCTCATGATCACCGCTTATGTGGTGGCCCGCCGTCGCGGCTATCCGTCCGGCGTCTTCCCCGGCTGGTATGCGGTGCTGCGGTCGATCGTGTCTGCGTCGCCGGGCATCGTGCTCATCGCCATCATCTTCGGCGGCGTGCGCTCGGGCGTGTTCACGGCGACGGAAAGCTCCTGCATCGCGGTGATCTATTCCCTGCTCATCACCCTGCTGGTCTATCGCGGGCTGGACTGGAATGCGTTCGTCCACGCCGTGCTGGGGGCGGTGCGCACCACCGCCATGGTGCTGCTGGTCATCGGCACGGCGGGTGCCTTCGGCTGGCTGATGGCCTTCCTGCAGGTGCCGGCGGCCACCATCGAGCTGATGCAGGCCATCTCGTCGAACAAGTATGTGATCCTGCTGCTGATCAACATCCTGCTGCTGGTGCTGGGCACGTTCATGGACATGGCGCCCATGATCATCATCTGCACGCCCATCTTCCTGCCGCTGATCAAGGCCTTCGGCATCGACCCGATCCAGTTCGGCATCATCCTGATCCTGAACGCCGGCATCGGCCTCAACACGCCGCCGGTGGGTTCGGTGCTGTTCGTGGGCTGCGCGGTGGGCAAGATCTCCATCGGCGAGGCCATGAAGACCATCTGGCCCTTCTTCGGGGCGAGTATCGCGGTGCTGCTGCTGGTCAGCTATGTACCTGCGGTCTCGCTCTGGCTTCCGTCCCTGTTCCGCTAGACTGATCAGAGGCGAAGCCGCGCCGGCCTTGTGTCGGCGCGGCTTTATCTTCCTTCATGGGGCCGCCTCCCGGCCCCGATGTCCGCAAAGCCGGACTTCATCGCGTGTTCCGTGAGGTTTCCATCATGATGATCGACGTGCGCCAGGTGAGCCATCCCGAGGCGGTGCGCCGCTATGACACCGAGGAACTGCGCCGTCATTTCCTCATCGAGCGCCTGTTCGAGCCCGGCAAGGTGCTGCTCACCTACAGCCATATCGAGCGTTTCGTGATCGGCGGCGCCACGCCCCAGAGCGTGCCGCTGAAGCTGGAGAGCGACAAGGCCACCATCGGCTCGCCGAACTTCCTCGACCGGCGTGAGCTGGGCGTGTTCAACATCGGCGGCCCCGGCAAGGTGGAGGTGGACGGCACCACCTATGTGCTCGGCCATCGCGATGCGCTCTATGTGGCGCAGGGCTCTAAGGACGTGCACTTCTCGTCCGACAGCCCGGACCATCCGGCGAAATTCTATCTGCTCTCCACCCCGGCCCATCACCGCTACGAGACCAAGGTGGTGCGGATCGCCGAGGCCAAGAAGATGGATCTGGGCGATCAGGCCACCGCCAACAAGCGCAGCATCTACCAGATGATCCACCCCGACGTGGTGCAGTCCTGCCAGCTGGTGATGGGCATGACGCAGCTCGACGCCGGCAACATGTGGAACACCATGCCGTGCCACGTCCATGACCGGCGCTCGGAGGTCTATCTCTACTTCGATCTGGCGGCGGATGCCCGTGTGATCCACCTGATGGGCGAGCCGGACCAGACGCGTCACCTCGTGGTGGCGGACGGACAGGCCATTCTCTCTCCGCCGTGGTCCATCCATTCCGGCGTCGGCACGCGAGCCTATACCTTCATCTGGGGCATGGGCGGCGACAATATCGACTATACGGACATGGACATGGTGGCCATGGACCAGCTGCGGTGAGCGTGATGGCCAATCCCTTCGATCTTTCCGGCAAGCGCGCCCTCGTCACTGGCGCCAACACCGGCCTCGGTCAGGCCATCGCCGTCTCGCTGGCGCAGGCCGGCGCGGGCATCATTGCGGTCGGCCGCTCGGCCATGGACGAGACCGGCGACCTCGTGCGCAAGGCGGGCGCCACCTTCACCGAGGTGCGGGCCGATCTCGCGACGCTTGAGCCCATCGCCCGCGTCATGGAGGAGGCGGGCGCCGGCGGGCGTATCGACATCCTCGTCAACAATGCCGGCATCATCCGCCGCGCCGACGCCATCGACTTCACCGAAGCCGACTGGGATGCGGTGATGGACGTGAATTTGAAGAACACCTTCTTCCTCACGCAGGCGGTGGCGCGGCAGATGCTCCCCGACGGCAAGGGCGGCAAGGTGATCAACATCGCCTCGCTGCTGTCTTTCCAGGGCGGCATCCGCATTCCGTCCTACACCGCCAGCAAGAGCGGGCTGGCGGGGCTGACCAAGCTGCTGGCCTGCGAATGGGCGTCCAAGGGCATCAATGTGAATGCCATCGCGCCCGGCTATTTCGTCACCAACAACACTTCGGCCCTGCGCGCTGATCCGGAACGGTCGGCGGCGATCCTCGGCCGTATCCCGGCGGGGCACTGGGGCCAGCCGTCGGAGCTGGGCGGGGCGGCGGTGTTCCTCGCCGCGCCGGCCTCCGACTATGTGCACGGCATCGTCCTGCCCGTGGATGGCGGCTGGCTCGCTCGCTAGAAGAGCATGAACCAACAGCTGCGGCGTCGGGAGGGGAGGGGGCCCGGCGCCGCGATCAGGGAGAGACGCCATGGCCCAGAAGGGCGACGTGTTCGCATTCGTCGACAAGACCGAGCTGGAGGTGATCGACGAGATCGTGAGCCGCCAGATCCTCACCTACAATGACGAGATCATGATGGTGCGGGTCATCTTCAAGCAGCCCGGCCCCGGCGGCGTGCCGCACAGCCATCCGCATGTGCAGGTGACGAGCGTCGAGAGCGGTGTGTTCGACATCACCATCGACGGCAAGACCTCGCGCCTGAAGGCCGGGGACAGTTTCTATGTGCCGTCCGGCATTCACCACGGGGCCATCTGCATCGAGCCGGGCGTGCTGATCGACGTCTTCACGCCCATGCGGCAGGAGTTCGTGCAATAGGCCCAAGCGGGCGCCCGCCGCTCAGGGCGTGATCCTGAGCGGCAAGGCGATGAGCTGGCGGGTGCGCTTGGTCTTCGGATCGGGGAGCAGGCGCACGAACACGAGGTCCGCCGTATCGCCCACGCTGCCGAAGTTGCGGTCCGGGCTCTGGCCGTCGATGAGGGCGGGATAGCCGTTGAAGGTGCCCGCATCCTCAAGCCCATCGCGCAAGGGCTGGGCGCTGAGCAGTTTGGGCTCGGACCATTGCACCATGTCCTTCGAGGTGGCGGTGTAGAAGCCCGACTCGCCCTGCTGCTTGCCGCGCGGCTGCATCTGGAACACGGCGATGAAGGTGCCGCTGGCGGGGTGGAACACCAGCCCGCGGATGGATGGCAGGCCCTGACCCACGGCGGCGCAGTCGGTCCGCTCCACCTTCCAGCCCTGCGGCGTGCGTTCCGCCAGCGGCGCAAAGCTGTCGCCGATCCACACCTCCCAGCGGTCCACATTTCCGTCTTTGGCGCGCACGAGACAGTTGCGCGAGCGCCGCGCCTCCGCATCGCGCCGCCAGACGATGGAATAGAGATCGCCCTTGTAGGTGACGATGTTGGTGGCGGAGATGAAGCCGGCAGGGTTTTTCTGGTCGGGGCTGTAGGGCACCGGCGGCATCAGCACATGGGCCGGCGGCGGCGCGCTGTCGGTGAAGGTCTTGCCGCCGTCATGCGACACGAGCGCCGCGACGCCGTTGCGCCAGCAGGCGGTGCGTTCGGAGCCGGCGTTGCAGCGCTCCTTGTGGCGGTAGGGGATGAAGCTGGCGCTGGCGAAGGCGAACACATTGGTGCCGTCCTTCGTATAGAAGCCGTGCAGCCAGGTGCGGTCATCCAGCAGATTGGGATCGCTCGCCCCCTTGGCGGCGAAGCGCACGGCGCAGTCGCGGGCCAGATGCCGGATGTCCGGGCCGACGAGGGCGCGATTGCGGAAATTGGGCGCGAACAGCACCATCTGCCCTTCCGCATTCCGGAAGGCGCGGGCGGGTGCGTCGGGCAGATCGTTGGCGTCGCACGCCTGCGTGCGCTGGTCGAACAGGATGCTCTCCCGTCCCGCCACCTGAAGCTCGATCGCCGAAGCCGCGACCGGTGCCAGCAGCAGGGCAAGAGAAAGGGCGAGCGCCCGCTTGCAGCTGGCGGCACGGGGCCGCCAGCCGAAGCGGGCTTCAGTCGGGGTGAAAACCGTCACGCGGCGCGCGCCCTCATTCCGCCGCCACAAGCTTCGGCGCCGGGCGCTCCAGGCGATGGCTCATGCCGTTCTCGTCGAGGAAGGCTTTCAGCTCCTTGAAGCGCAAGGCGTAGGCCTTCTCGAACGTGCCGAAGTCCGCATTGTCCCAGGCGCGCTGGAAGGAGAAGCGGTCCATCTGGCGGATATCGATGGAGGGAATGCCCAGCGTCTGCACGAACTCGCGGGTGCGGGTGTCGTAGGTGACGTAGAGCGCCGGCACGCTGTTGGCGAGCGCCAGCAGGTTGCCGTGCAGGCGGAAGCCGGTGACGGCATCCATCTCCTTCAGGCCCGCTTCGAAGTCCTGTACCGCCTCGAAGACGGCGAGGCTGGACTTGTACATGTTGATGAGCGGGTCGGTGGGACCATAGAACCAGTTCTCGGCGGTCAGGCCCTTGATGGCGGTATCGAGAACGTCGGCGGAATTCTCCAGCGCGCCGCGATTGGCGTAGTAGATCTGCTTCTCTTCCAGCTCACCGGCGCAGAAGATGCGGGTCTTGTACTGCTCGGCCAGCGTGCGGAGCATGTAGCGCTGCAAGGTCTGGCTGCCGTGGGTCTTGCGGCGGAGCGTGAAGCCCAGATCCTGGATGGCGCCGCTTTCCACGCGGTTGATGCTGATGGTCGGCTTGCGGTGACGGAACACCGTGGGGCAGCCGATGATGCGGGTCTTGCTGATGCCGATGGACTTCAGCGCCTTCTGCGACAGCTGGCCGCGAATGGCGATGGAGGTGGAACGGTCGGCCACCAGCTGCAGGAAGCGCTTGGTGGATTCGTTCACATAGTCCTCGGAATTGTCGGGCGTCTGCACGCCGATGCCGAAGGCCATGACCGGCACCTTGGTGCGCTCCAGCAGCGCCGTGATGTTGTCCCACTTGCCGTTGGTATTGATGTAGTTGGAACCGCGCAGGAACAGGAAATCCAGCTGGTTCAGCTTCTCCACATAGGCGTCCGTCGGCACGGTGTTCTCGCCCGCATAGATGGGCTGGACATCGGCGTAATCGAGGATGCGCAGGGAGGATTCAAACACGAAGCAGTCACCGATGTTGGTGAACAGCTTGGTGGCCTTCTCGGGGTCGCCATAGGTGTGCGTGACCACCCGGTCATGGTCCATCACCTTGCCGGCGGGCATGAGGACGCCGATGCGGGGACGGCGGGCCGGGGTGTGGGACGTGGGTGCGGGCATGGAAGTCTCCTTCTCGCGTGTCAGGGGCACATCGCGTTCGCAAGGTCGCATTGCGCGCAGGATCGCGCATGGATTGGGTAATAATGATGGCAGTGCGGTGCCGAAAACTAGAATTCGGCGCGCGATAATCGCAGCAACGGCATCATGTGCCGGAGTATTGCGTTGCGCAATATTAAAAAATTACTTTGGAATTCGTGCCAATATCGTCGCGATTGGGAGGCGGCCGATCAGGCCGCCCCCGCCGTGCGCAGGGGCGCCTGTGTCATCCGGCGTCCCAGCAGGCTGCCGATGAGGGCCTGCTGGCGGTTGAGGCAACGGTCCAGCGCATAGCGCTCGACAATGGTGCGCCGCGCGTTCTGGCGCAGAGCGGCGAGCCCGGGTCCGCCGTCCAGCGCTTCCATCATCCGCCCGGTGAGGGCGTCGGTGTCGAAAAAGGGCGTGAGCAGGCCGTTGACGCCGTCGCGCACCACCTCCTCCACCGGCGCGGTGGCCGAGCCGATGACGAGCGCGCCGCAGGCCATGGCTTCCAGAACCGACCAGGACAGCACGAAGGGATAGGACAGATAGACGTGCGCGGCCGAGACCTGGAACAGCCGCATGAGCGAGGCGTGCGGCAGCTTGCCGACGAAGGAGATGCGGGCGGGATCCATGCCGGTCTCCGCCATCATCACATCGCGCCAGCGCCCGCCTTCCGCCGGCGGGCGTCCGTAGCTGATGCCGTCGCTGCCCGCCACCACGAAGCGGACGTCCGGGCGCAGCCGCGCGACCCGCGCCGCGGCGCGCATGAATTGGGGGAAGCCCCGATAGGGTTCCAGATCCCGCGCGGCATAGGTGATGACCGGATCGCCGGGCGCGAGGATGGTGCCGTCCGGTAGGCGAAAGCGGGCGCGGGGCTCGGGCCGGAAGGTGCGCACGTCGATGCCGTCATGGCAGGTGGCGATGCGGGACTGATAGGCGCCGGGGTACCGGCTCTTCTGCCATTGCGTCGGGCTGACGCCGCCGTCCAGCGCATCCAGCGTGAGCAACTGCGCGCTGTTCCGCAGCCGCAGGCGCTGGCGGTCATCCGGGGGCACGGGGAGGTCCGGGTCGAAACCGGCATCGCCGCCTTCCGCGCGATGGTAATATTCGCAATAGCCGATGAGTGGCGTCGAGGGCAGCACGTCCTTAGCGAAGATGAGACCGCCCCAGCCCATATGGCCATAGACGATGTCCGGCGGGCCATCGAGGCGCGTCAGTGCCGCCAGCGTGTCGGCCACGCGGTATCCGATGCGGACATGCTGTTCCGGTGTTGCAAGGTGTGGGGTGGCGTCCAGCCGGCCATGGGGGGCGAGCTCGGCACGGTGGCGCACGGTGCGCACGCCCGGCAGGGCCTGATCGGTGGTTTCGCAGATGAGCGTCACCTCCCAGCCCTCATGGGCGAGGGCGGGTGCCAGATGCACGAACTGTCCGGGTCCGCGACGATGAATGAAGACGATGCGCATTCGATCCTTCAGATGAGCCGCATGCTTGGGATTTGGGGAATCATGCGGGGCCCGCCCATGACGGGGCGGGCCCGGGCTCAGGCGGCGGTGCCGTAACGCAGGGCGTTGGTCCAGACGAACTCCATCCGGCGCAGCATCGCATAGGCGATGCACAGCTCCCGCTCCTCATCGGCATCGCGGGCCACCTGGCGGTGATAATTTTCGTCCACCCCGCGGATCATCTCGCACAGATGCCGCCCCTTTGCGTCCAGCCGGAGCCGGGCGGAGCGGCGGTCACGGGCGGATGCCGTGCGCAGGATGTAGTTTGCTTCGAGGAGCTGTTTCAGGTTGTAGGACGCGTTGGACCCCAGATAGTGCCCACGTTCCAGCAGATCCCGGACGGACAGTTCCTCGTCGCCGATGGTCAGCAGAAGCATGACCTGCGCGGGACTGATGTCGTCGATGCCCAGCCGGGTGAGTTCCACCCGCAGGAGATCGCAATAACGCCGATGAACCCGCTCGATGACGCGAACGAGTTCAAGATGGGTAATGGTTTCTGAGGGGGTGGGTATCTGTACCTCCGCCACCTCGGGCTCTGACTGCTCACCTGATACGGGCTCCGGGAAGCTCGCGGGGATCAGCTCGCTCCAACGCACTGCGAACTCTGTCCGCGTATCCTCAACCAAGGTCTGCTCAATCTTCTGAGTCATCAGGTCGCCTCTCGTTCGAATTTATCCTGAATTTCGAACTAACCTCCCGTTCCGATCGATGTTCCAACGTTACCGTTGGCTATTCATTGATGGTTCATATGTCGTTCATTTATCGTTCATGCCATCATCTCTCCATTATGCTATGAAGAGTGACGGTAACGTCTCGAAGGTACGACGTAATGAGGCGATGATAGGGAAAATCATCGCAGATTTGAAGATGTTTCTAGTTTTGGCCAATAATCTTCAGGCCGCCGGTAGGAAGGTGGGTTGCGCATGGCTGTTCAGCAGTCCGACATGCAGACATTGATCAAGGATGGCCGGCGCACGTTCGTCGCGGGCCTGACCTATGCCGCTGCCTTGAGCGGCTTCATCACGCTGCTTCAGCTGACTGTCCCCCTGTTCATGCTTCAGGTGCATGATCGCGTGATTAATTCACGCAGTTACGACACGCTGGCGATGCTGGCGATTCTTGCTGGCGGAGGACTACTACTCTACGGCATCCTCGAGTTTATCCGCGCGCTGACCTTCCAGGCCATGGCCGGGACGCTGGTGCGGCGGCTGAACCTGCCCACGCTGGAGGCTGCGCTGTCCGCTTCCGTGGCCGGCGGGGCGGTGAAGGCCTCGCAGGTGCTGCGCGATCTGGCGGACCTGCGCACCTTCCTCACCTCAAGCGCCGTCGTGGCGCCATTGGAGGGGATGTGGTGCCCGATCTATCTGGTGGTGCTGTTCGCCCTGCATCCCTATTACGGAATCCTGGCGGTGGTCTCCGCCGGCATTCTCGTGGCGCTCGGTCTGCTGTCGGACATGTTCACCCGCCAGATGACCAAGGAGGCCAATCAGGCGCATATCGAGAACATCTCGCGCATCAGCGGTACGCTGCGCCATTCGGAAGCCATCGAGGCGATGGGCATGCTGCCGGCCCTCGCACGGCGCTGGCGCTCCGACCAGGTGCATGCGGCGGACCTCTCCAACCTCGCCAATGCCCGTGGCCGCGGCATGCACACGACCACGCGCGTGCTGCGCCTGTTCATGCAGATCGCGGCCCTGTCGCTGGGCGCCTCGCTGGTGATCGACGGCACCGCGTCGCCGGGCTCCATGATCGGCGCCACCATCGTCATGAGCCGCCTGCTGGCGCCGTTCGACAGCCTGACCGACAACTGGAAATCGTGGATCGCCGCTTCCTCTGCCTGGAACCGTATCCGCGAGCTTCTGGAAAGCCACCAGTCGAGCCGCGACTCCATCCCCACCCCGCCGTGCGAGGGGCCGCTGGAAGTGGACGGGCTGATCTATGTGCCCCCCGGCCGCGACCTGCCGGTCATCAAGGGCATCGGCTTCACGGTGGAGCCGGGCACGATCCTCGGCGTGGTCGGCCCCTCGGCGGCCGGCAAGTCCACCTTGGCCCGCCTGATGGTGGGGGCCGCCAAGCCCACGGCGGGCGGCATCTATCTGGACGGCCACAATGTCTATCTGTGGGAGCGCGGTTCCTTCGGCCACATGACCGGCTATCTGCCGCAGTCGGTTTCGCTGCTGGACGGCACCATCCGCGAGAACATCGCCCGCATGCGCGAGGCGGATCCGCGCCTCGTCATCGAGGCGGCGCGTCTTGCCGGCGTCCATGAGATGATCGGCCGCCTGCCGCTCGGCTATGATACGCCGGTGGGAGATGGGCGCTTCACGCTGTCCGGCGGGCAGAAGCAGCGCATCGCGCTGGCGCGTGCCGTCTATGGCCGCCCGCGCCTGCTGGTGCTGGATGAGCCCAACGCCAATCTCGATGCCGAGGGCGAGGCGGCCCTGATGCGGGCCATGCGTGCCTTGCGGGACGATGGCACCATCGTGGTCGTCATCGCCCATCGCCCGGCGATCATGGAATGCGCTGACAAGCTGCTGGTGCTGCAGGACGGCCGCATCGCCCAGTTCGGCGACCGGACCTCCATCGTCGCGACCCTCGCGCCACCGCGTAAACGCGCCGGAACAGGAGATGCCGCATGACCGAGACCGGCGAACTGATCCGCCCCACCTCGCCTGAGAAGCGCGAGAAGCTGAGCCGCGCGGCGGCCCGGCGTGCGGAGATCCTGCCGCCCGAGAACACCTCCGGTGGCGAAGCCTGGTACCAGGTGCTGGAGCGTGAGCAGATCGACACCGCCGCCAGCCTGCGCAAACCGGTGATCGCCGGCACGCTGGCCGTGGTGCTGGGCTTCGGCGGCTTTCTCGGCTGGGCTTTTTCGGCCGATCTCGACTCCGCCTCGGTGGTCACTGGCACGGTGGTCGTGGATTCGAAGAAGAAGACCGTGAGCCACCTTGAAGGTGGCATCCTCAAGCGCCTGCTCGTGCAGGAAGGCGACCTCGTAAAAGAGGGCCAGCCCGTGGCGCAGCTGGACGACACGCGCGCCCGCTCGGATCTCGAGCAGTTCCTGGGCAAGCGTGTGGGGCTCATGGCGAAGCTGGCGCGCCTGCGGGCCGAGCAGAGCGGGGCCGAGAAGGTCGATTATCCGACGCTCGTGCTCGATCCCAAGAATCCCATCGCCGTCGATGTGCTTGCGGCGGAACAGCGCCTCTTCCAGCGGCGCAGGGATGCCTATCTCGGCAAGGTGACGATCCAGCGCAAGGAGATCGAGCAGCGCGTGGCCGAGCAGCAGTCTCTCACCGCGCTCATCGACGCCAGCCAGAAGCAGCGCGAGTTCATCGGCCAGCGTCTCGCCGGCATGAAGGAGCTGGCGCAGAAGGGTTTCGTCGGCAAGGCGCAGCTGCTGGAGCAGGAGGCGCGCATGTCCGAACTGGTCGGGCAGGCGGGCAATTATCAGGCCCAGACAGCGAAATCCGAGCAGGCCAAGGCCAGCGCGGAAGCAACGCTGGCCAGCATCGACCTGGACTGGCAGAGCGATGTCGCCACGCAGCTGCAGGAGGCGCAGCTCATGCTCAACGAGGTGGAGAGCCAGATCACCTCGGCCAAGGATATTATGGACCGCCTCACCGTGCGCTCGCCCCAGGATGGCGCGGTGGTGAACATTCAGATGCGCACGCCCGGCGGCGCCATACCCGCCGGACAGGCAATCATGGACGTGGTGCCCGAGAAGGAGCCCATGGTGGTGGAGGGGAAGCTCGGCACGCGCGAGATCGCTTCCGTGCGCGTGGGCGGCAAAACGCAGGTTCGCCTGACGGCCTACGATCACCGCGTGCTCGCCCCTCTTGAAGGAAAGCTCACTTACGTGGCGGCGGATCAGACCATCGATCCCCAGACGCAGAACACCTATTACGTGATCCGCGCGGAGATCGATCAGGCACAGCTGGCCAATCATCCCAAGGTGGCGCTCTATCCCGGCATGCCGGCGGAATTGCTGGTGCTGAAGAAGCCCCGCCGGGCCATCGACTATCTGTTCGAGCCGGTCACAGAGAGCTTCAATCGCGCCTTCCGCGAGAATTGATGCACTGCAATGGCCGGGGCGGTAATATTTGCCGCCCTGGCCTTTTATTCGGGAAAGTAATTTGAATATTGAATCATTTTGATCCGACTCATGATTCAATATGTTCCTTGTTAGTCTGAATTGGCGCAGTCTAAGACTATAATAAACCTCAAAGAAATCTTGTTTTCCCCTTCCGGGCTGACCTCTCGTTGCGTATGATGCGTTGCGTCGGAACTGTTGGTATTTCGTTTTGCAGTTGCGTCATCCTCGAACGCGAACAACGCGTTCCCCATGGGGGCGGAACCAGATCGGGCAAGTGCGCCGATCCTGCGTAAACCGTCTCTGAAACCTATGCCGGAACGCCATCATGGCCCTCATGTCCTCTTCCCCGGGGGATGGGTGTGGTGGAGCCGTTCCGGAACGACGGAGACAGCCATGGCGACCATTGAAGGAAGCGCCTACGACGATGCGCTTCTCGGAAGCCGGTTCCACGACGCGATCTTCGCCCATGGCGGCGACGACACCGTGTTCGCCGGTGAAGGGCACGACTTGGTCTTCGGTGAAGACGGATCTGACAGCCTGTTCGGCGAAGCGGGTGATGACACCCTGTTCGGCGGTGCAGGTGACGACCAGCTGTTCGGCGGTGAGGGCAGCGACACGCTGTCCGGTGGCGCCGGCAATGACTATCTCGATGGCGGTGTCGGTGACGACAATCTGCTCGGCGGTGACGGCGATGACGTCCTGCTCGGCGGTGCCGGCAATGACTTCCTCTCCGGCGGCGCAGGCGATGATCTCATCGAAGGCGGTGCCGGCGATGATCTGATGCTCGGCGGCGCCGGTCACGACGTCTTCGTCTTCAACGGCGGCGGCGGCAGCGATGTGATCCTGGACTTCCAGGCCGGCACCGACATGCTGGACATCGCCAAGGGCATCAACGGCACCGACATCACCTCCGCGGAAGATGTCGCGTCCCGTGCCACTGACGTGGGCGGTAACACGGTTATCGACCTCGGCAATGGCGACACCATCACGCTTCACGGCGTGAGCGTGGACGACGTTCAGGACAATCCGACGTCCTTCTTCACCGTGCACTGATCACGCGTGCTGAAGCGCGCAGGGCTCGCGCCCTGCGCCAATGCGAGGAATCGGCCGGCCTCCCCCTCCCGGCCGGCCGGTTCTTCCCCCCGCGTGCGACCGATGTCGCGTGCGTTGCTCCGATATTTCATTGAGGTGACGGCCCATGCTCGAGCCTGCCCGCGAAGTCTTTACACCTGTTGTGATCGGTCCCGCGCCCGCAGTGGCTGATGGGCCCCAGGTCTTCGCGCTGTCCGGCGGTGTGCTTCTCCTCATGTGGGATGCCAGTTCGCGGGTGTGGAGTTCTGCCCGGCTGGAGCCGGCGTCCGGTCCTGCCCTTGCACCGCTCGGCGCGTTGCGCCTGCAGCGCGAGGATGGCGGCACGCGCCTGCTGTTCGCGTTCCGCAAGCCGGCCGAAGCCCAGTCGCTCTCGCTGTTCGCCGGCGTGGTCGGCCAGAGCGTGGATGTCACCGTCGATCCGGCGGAGGACATGCCTGTCGCCCAGGCGGAGCAGTTGCTCAATGGCCTTACCCCGGCGGCGCGTGTGTCGCTGGTGACGACCGTCATGGAGACCTGGGCGAGCATCTTCCGGCTGCGGTCGAGCCGCTCCTTCAATCGCTTCGTCTACAACATCACCCGCGTCTGCGCCGGCAAGGCCGCCGTGGTGCGTGCCGTGGCGCGGCTTGACGGCAAAACGGCTCTGGTGGAGGGCGGCCTGCCGCCCGGCTCGGCCGCGCCCACCGCGTTGCATCTGATTTCGCCCGAGCGCTTCTCGCGCATCACCTCCGCGCCCAGAATCGGTTCGGCCGATGCGCGGGGGCAGCGGCGCTTCTATCTGGCGCTGGAAGGCGCCGACGACATGGGCGAGACGCTGATCCTGCTGACCGGCCCGAAATGGATGGCCGTGCGTCGCCTGGAATGGCCGGCCGGCCTTGGGTCTCTGGCCCGCTGGTGGCGGGCGCAGGGCAAGCCCGATCCGGTGCTCCGGGAATATGCGCTGGGCCTGGCCGCAAAGGGGTCTCCGGCGGCCCGCGCCGCCGCGCTGGAACTTCAGCTCCAGGCGCCGTTGCAGCCGCGTGCCCTGTCGGGCGGTTCGCATCTGCCCTCCGCCGAGCTTGATCTCGCGCTCTCCACCTCCGCCGGCCTGCTGGCGGGCGGCTGGGTGCGCGACCCCTTGTCCATGATCGAGGGCATCGATCTCATGGACGGCGAAACGGCCATCCCGTTGCACGGCATCCGCCATGACTTTCCCGGTGTCGTCGGGCAGGGTGAGGAGGCCGTGCCGGTCAAGGGCTTCGTTGCGCTGACCGAAGGTTCCCTGCCGCTGCTCCAGCCGCGCTTCGCGCTTAATCTGAAGTCGGGCGAGCGACAGATCCTCATTCCGCCGCCCCAGCCGGTGGATCTCTCTGAAAAGCGCTCCCGCGCGCTCAAGGCGGTGCCGCCTCAGTTCCTGACCCCGGAGGTTCTCTCCGGCTGCCTAGCGCCCGCGCTCGCGGCGATCCAGAAAGATCTTCTGGCCGAGCTCGATGCGCCGCGCGTGATCACCATCGGTGAGCGGGTGAAGGAACCCGATGTCTCCATCGTGGTGCCGCTCTATCGGGTGCTGGATTTCCTGCGCTTCCAGATCGGCGCCTTTGCCGCCGATCGTGCGCTCAGGGCGCATGCGGAAGTGATCTATGTGCTGGATTCGCCCGAGCAGGCGGACGGCGTGGAACACCTCCTGCGCGGGCTTCACCTTCTCTACGATCTGCCGCTGGTGCTTGTGGTGATGGCGCGCAACGCCGGCTTTGCCGCCGCCAGCAATGCCGGCGCCCGCGAGGCGCGCGGCGAGGTGGTGGCGCAGGTCAATTCCGATGTCATCCCCATCGCGCCCGGCTGGCTGGCGCCGCTGTGCGCCGCGCTGGAAGAGGACGGTGTCGGCGCGGTGGGCCCCAAGCTGCTGTTCGGCGACGGCTCGCTGCAGCATGCGGGCATGTATTTCATGAAGGGCATGCGCGGACAGTGGCTCAACCACCACTTTCACAAGGGCATGCCGCGCGATTATCCCGCTGCTGGCGTCGCCCGCTCGGTGCCGGCTGTCACCGGCGCCTGCCTGCTGATGCGCCGCTCCGTCTATGAGGACGTCGGCGGCTTCACCGAGGACTATGTGATCGGCGATTACGAGGACAGCGACCTGTGCCTGAAGGTGCGGGCGAAGGATCTGGACGTGCGCTACGTGCCCCAGGCCGAGCTTTATCATCTGGAGCGGCGCTCCATGAAGGTGAGCCCGGACCACGGGCGCGGCACGGCTTCCGCTTATAACGCCTGGCTCCACGGCCAGCGCTGGGGTGACACCATGGGCGCGCTGATGGCTGCCGCCTCGCAGACCGGGAGCGCAGCATGAACATGCACGCCTTGAAGCAGCTTGAAGCCGAAATTTCCCCCCGCCTGCCGGCGCAGACGGAATGGCTGCTGGAGCACATCTCCCAGAACCGTTTCCTGCCGCAGCCGCCGGCGGACAGCATCTTCGTGGGCGATGGCGACTATCGCGCCATCGGCTCGGAATTCCTGCGCCATTTCGTGACGCTCGGCGGGCTGCGCCGCAGCCATCGGGTGCTGGACGTGGGCAGCGGCATCGGCCGCATGGCGGTGCCGCTCACCCAGTTCCTGCACCCGGAGCGGGGCAGCTACGAGGGCTTCGACCCGGTGCTGGAAGGCGTGATGTGGTGCACCACGACCATTACCCCGGCCTATCCGCGCTTCCGCTTCCAGCGGCTGGATGTTGCGCACGCGCTCTATAATCCCGGCGGCGTGGTGCCGGGCGCCGAGTTGCAGATGCCGTTCCCGGACGGCGCCTTCGACTTCTCGCTCATGGTGTCGGTCGCCACCCATCTGCCGGCGGACGAGCTTGAGACCTATATCCGCGAGATCTCCCGCGTTCTGGCGCCGAGCGGCCGGCTGTTCCTCACGGCCTTCGTGCTGGATGAGACCGCCATCAAGGCGGAGAAGCGCGATACCCGCCTCGGCTTCAAGCGGTCCGGCAACGGCCCGTGCTGGTTCGCCAATCAGGATGCGCCGCTGGCGGCGGTGGGCTTCGACGACGGCTTCATCGATCATCTGCTGCGCTCGGCCGGCTTCGACATTGCGCTGAAGAGTCTCGGCCATTGGCGCGGCGTGGAGGCCGATCACTATCAGGACGTGTTCGTCGCCATGAAGCGCGGAGGCAAGGCATGAGTGAACGCATCCTCGTCGTCGCCCATAATCATCCCGACCTGCATCCCGGCGGGACCGAGATTTTCGCCCACGATCTGTTCAAGGCCTATCAGCGGGCCGGCAACAAGGCGATGTTCCTCGGCGCCGTGAACCGTCTGCATCGCGACGCCCATCCGGGCACGTCGTTCCAGACCATCGGCACGGCGAGCGACGAGGTGCTCCTGTGGTCCGGTCATTTCGACCGTTTCAGCATGAGCCAGATCGACCTTTATGGCGTGGTGCCGGATCTCACCGCGCTGTTGCAGGACTTCCGGCCGGATGTGGTGCATCTGCATCATCTGCTGCTGATCGGGGCGGAGTTCCCGGCGCTGGTGAAGCGCATCCTGCCCAAGTGCCGCATCGTGATGACGCTGCACGATTATTATTCCATCTGCGCCCATGACGGCCTGATGGCACAGACCGGCAGCGGCCAGCGCTGCATGTCGTCCAGCCCCGATGCCTGCCATCGCTGCTTCCCGGACATTCCGGTGGACCGCTTCCTGCTGCGCGAGCATCACCTCAAGACGCACTTCGCCTACGTCGACAAGTTCGTGGCCCCGAGCCGCTTCCTCATGGAGCGTTACATCAAGTGGGGCATCGATCCGGCGAAGATCGAGGTGATCCAGAACGGCCGCCCGCTGGCGACCCCGGCGCCCTTCCGCACGCCGCACGAGGGCAGGCGCTCGTCCTTCGGCTATTTCGGCAACATCAATCCCTGGAAGGGAATGAAGGTGCTGCTGGATGCCTCCCGCCGGCTGATCGGCAGCGGGCTCGACTTCGAGCTGCGCGTCCATGGCGCGGCGCTCTACCAGAGCGACGCCTTCACGGCCGAGATCGACCAGATGTTCGCCGAGACGGATTCCCATGTGCTGCGCATGGGGGCCTATGAGCGCGAGGATGTGGGACGCCTGATGGCCGCCGTGGACTGGGTGGTGATGCCCTCCATCTGGTGGGAGAACGCCCCGCTGGTGATCCAGGAGGCGCAGATGCACCGACGCCCGGTCATCACCAGCGGCATCGGCGGCATGGGCGAAGCCGTGCGCGATGGCGTGGATGGCCTGCACGTCCTGCCCGGCGATGCGGCGGATCTGGCTGGCGTCATGCGCCGCTGTGCGGAGGATCCCGGCCTGTGGCGCCGCCTGTCCGCCGCCACCGCGCCGCCGCCATCCATCGACGCGGTCGCCGGCCGCTATCTGAACCTGATGAATACGGGATCAACGCTGTCTTCCACCTCGACAGGCGTTGCCCCGTCCACCGTCGCAGCGTGAAGGAGGCCGCATGCCGCTCGCCGAAGTCACGACACGCCCCATCCCCGCCAATGATGCGTCCTCGGCACCCGCCGCGCGCAAGCCTGCTGCCGGCGCCCCGGCCGCAGCCGCCAAGCCGGCGGTGAAGCCGGCTCCGGTTGCTGCGCCCGCCGCTCCGCCGGTTCCGGCAGAGGCCGCGCTCGCAGGCCGCATGGATGCGGTGGACAATGGTCAACTGTTCGGCTGGGTCTGGGATCGCAACAGGCCGGACTCGCGTCTGCTGGTGCGCATCCTGCTGGACGCCGTGGAAGTGGCGTCGGGCATCGCCGACAAGCCGCGTGTCGATCTGCGCCGCAACGGCATTGGTGACGGCCATCACGCCTTCGCCATCGACCTGCCGCAGCAGGCCCTCCAATCGCCGGAGCGCCTCACCGTCATCGCGGTGTCGGTGAACCCGGCGGCCGAGCTGGTGCTGCGCCGCCCCTCCGCAGATGAGAAGGCCGCCGAGGCCGCCGTCGCCGCCCCCATGGCGAAGGTGCTCGACCGGCTGGATCTGCTCGTTGCCGCCCAGCGCCAGTTGCAGCTCGGGCAGCGGGATACGGGCGTGCTGCTGAAGGAGGCCGCGACCCGCCTCGATGCGCTCTCCGACAAGGAGACCGCGCTGGAGGAAGCCCTCGACACCGTGCGCGGCGGACAGGGCGATCTCAACCAGCGGCTCGATCAGATGGAAATCTTCCTCACCCGCTTCGACACGGCACTGGCCGGTTTTGACAAGCGGCTGGAGACGCTCGCGGCGCAGGGGCGCAACGAGATCAAGCCGCAATTCTTTGCCCTGGCGGTTCTGATCGGCACCGGCATCGGCCTCGCCCTTGCGCTCGGCCTGAAGATCTGAGGACGCGCATGCCTGACAGCCACACGCCCCACCGCCCCCCGACCGACCGTGCCGCCGAGACTCTTGGCCTGCCGCTTGACGGCGAGACCGCCATCGTCGCCGTGGTGGACGAAGGGCTCGCGCTGATCGCGGGCATGGGAGAGCTGCCGGGCAGCGTCCAGGCCCTGCTGAATGGCGATCCCAGCGCGGCGACGCAGGCCGCTGCTGTGAGCTGGCGGCGGCCCGATGCACCCCCGGAGCTGCGTTCGGGCTTCTGCGCGCTCGTGTCCCTCGCGGCTCTGGGCCGTGGCCGGCTGTCCTCCATCGTGTTCCGTAGTCCCGGTCATCCCAAGCGCTATGCCTTCGCCCGCCGGCCGGTGTCGCTGGAAGCTGCCTTGCAGGCGGTGGCGGAGGATGCGGGCCCCTCCGCCTCCATCGTGGTGGACGGCATCGTGGAAGCGCTTCTGGTGGGCAAGACCACCGCGCGCCGCCTCAGGGCGGTGGCCGCCATGGCGCAGGCCGTGGCCCGGCCCGACGGCTTCGTCGAGGTGATGGGTTCGGACGAGGATGGTGATCTGTTCCTTCAGGGCTGGACCGCCGATCTCGTGCCCGGCCGCGCCCGCGTGCTCGCTATCGGCGCCGAGCCAGTGCTGGCGGAGCTGGACAGCGCTTCCTTCCCCCGTGAGGATCTGGCCGGCCGCAGCCGCGGCTTCGCCGGCATCATGTGCGGGCCGGACAGGCCCGATACGTCCAAGCTGCAGAAGATCCTGTTCCGGTCTCGCGATGGCTGGCGGGCGGTGGCGGTCTATGAGCGCCGCGTCCTGCTGGAGCCGCGCGACGTGCCGGCCCATGTACGCGCCGTGCTGCCGCGCCTCACCGCGCCCACCGATGTGCTCGCCAAGCTGAAGGATGCCGCCAACCGCTTCGACGGCCGGGATACGGTGAGCGATCTGCGCCTGCCGGTGCGTCTCGGCATCGACTTCGCGCTGATGGTGGATGGCGGCGGCGTGCTGGTGTCCGGCTGGCTCGTGGATTGCGAGGACCATGTGCGCGGCGTCTCGCTGAAGGTGGGCCGCACCGGCGGCCGCATCGACGAGGGCTGGACGCGCCAGCCACGCCCCGACGTCACCAATGCCTTCCTGTCCGACCCGCTGTTCGGCGCGCTGGATCCCAACCGGCACAGCCACGGCTTCCTGGCCTTCCTGCCGCGCGTTGCTACTCAGGTGCGCGATGCGGCCTATCTTGAGCTTCAGCTCGATAGTGGTCCGGCCTATCGGCCCCTGCCGCTGACCCGCGCCACCCCGCGTCAGGTTCTCGCGCGACTTTCCGGTGCGGTGGAGGCCCGCTCGGCGGTGGCCGCCCATGTGGTGGAGCGCCAGCTGGGCCCCATGCTGCAATCCATGGAGCGCCGCCCGGCCGCCGGCCGCGTGATGGGCGATGATCCGGTGTTCGACGGCTCGGAATCCACCGCCCTCATCGTCGGCGTGGATGACGGCGCGGCCCAGGTGGGCGTTCTGCTCGCGCTGCTGGCCCTTGAACCCGCCACCCGTGCCATGCCGATCGTGGTGGCGGTGCGCGAGGATGGCTTCGACGATGTGGCCGGCGAAGTGCGGCGGCTGGGCGACTTCTACGGCCTCAAGCTGCGCCTCGTGCGGGCCGAGGGCGCCGAGGATGTCTGCGATGCGCTGGAAGCGGGCGTGAAGGCCACCACGGCGGAACATCTGGTCCTGCTCTGCGCCCATGTGCTGCCGCGCGGCACCGGATGGCTGCCGCGTCTGGAGCGCGCCTATCGGGCGCGGGGCGGCAAGTGCCTGGTGTCGCCGACCCTGCTGTTCGAGGACGATTCCATCCGCTGGGCGGGCACCATGCTCGACGGCGAAGGGACCGCGCGCGGGCTCAACGACCGCCTCGTGGGCTATCCGCGTTCGGCGGTGAACGGGGCCGAGCCCATGGAGGTTACGGCCGGCACGGCGGAATGCTGCATGCTGCCGCGCGCTGCCTTCGAAAGCGTGGAGGGGTTCACGCGAGGCTATCTGGGCATTGCCGAGAAACGTCTTGATCTGGCGCTCAAGCTCCGGCTGGGCGGCACGCCGTCCGTGTGGGTGCCGGAGGTGGAAATGGTGTGCGCCGACGAGACCAGCGGGGGGCCGCCCGGTGCGGCAGCGGCCACCTGGCACGGCCTGGTCCGCCGCGTCGATCGCTGGGCGTTCGACCGGCGCTGGTCCCTCGCAGTCGCGAACATGCGGAGCTGATGACCATGAATGCACAGCCCAATCCGTCCCAGCCTGTATCCGGCACGCCGGTGGCGACCGGGGGCGGCGCCGACGATCTGAAGGTGCTGGTGGTCTCCCACGCCCACCCGAGCTATTCGCTGGGGGGCGCGGAAGTCGCCTCGCACAATCTGCACAAGGGGCTGAACGCAATTTCGGGCGTCAATTCGCGCTATCTGGCACGGGTGGGCCATCCCGTTCCGCGCCATGGCGCCTCCGCGCTCATGAGCCTGCGCCAGAGAGATGACGAGATCCTCTATCACGCGGATGATTACGACCACTTCCTGCTGTCGAACCGCAACACGGACGACATCCGGCGCGATTTCCTGCGCTACGTCTCCGACGTGAAGCCGGATGTGGTGCACTTCCACCACATCCTGGGCCTCGGACTGGAGATGCTGTTCGCGGTGCGCGATGCGCTGCCGGACACGCGCATCGTGGTGACGTTCCACGAATTCCTGTCCATCTGCCACCACCACGGCCAGATGGTGAAGACGGCCGGCATGAAACTGTGCCAGCGCTCATCGCCCACCGATTGCCACGGCTGCTTTCCGGACATCTCGCCCGCGCGCTTCCTGCAGCGCGAGCGGTTCGTGCAGGCCATGCTGGAGCTGGCAGACCACTACGTCTCGCCGAGCCACTTCCTCGCCAAGCGCTTCATCGACTGGGGGCTGGACGGCGACAAGATGTCGGTGATCGAGAACGGCCTCGATATTGCGGAAGCCGCACCGCCCCGGCTGCTGAAAGGCGTATCCAAACGCCGTGGCAGCTTCGCCTATTTCGGCCAGATGACGCCCTACAAGGGAGCGGACGTGCTGCTGGATGCGGTGGGCCGCGTGCCGGAGAGCGTGTGGGGCGAGGACGCCCGCATGATGATCTTCGGCGGCAATCTGGAGCGTCAGCCGCAGGCCTATCAGAACAAGATCGCCGCGCTGGTCGAGAAGGCCGGTGATCGCGTGCGCTTCTACGGCTCCTACCAGAACATCGAGATGCCGCGCCTGATGCGCTCCGTTGACTGGATGATCATGCCGTCCGTGTGGTGGGAGAATTCGCCGGTGGTGATCCAGGAGGCCTTCTATCACGGCCGCCCGATCATCTCCTCGAACATCGGCGGCATGGCGGAGAAGATCCGCGATGGCGTCGATGGCCTGCACTTCCGCGCCGGGAGCGCGGAAGACCTCGCCGACCGCCTTACCGAGGCGCTCACCGACAACACCTTGTGGGAGAAACTGCGGGGCGGCATCCGCAAGCCGGATAGCTACACCGATTTCGCCCGCACGCATGTCGATCTTTACCGGCGCCTGCGCTCGCAGTCGCGCCCGAACGTTCCCAGCGTTGCGGCCCCGGCGGCCGTCGCGCGCACCGCCTGAAGCTGAGCTTCAGTACCCAGAGGGAGGCACGAATGGCCCGCGTACTCGTTATGATCCCGTCGGGAGAAGTCTACGACCACGATTGCGTCCGCTGGTACAATTACAAGGATGTTCAGCGGAGCATCGACCACTATCACAACATCGGCGACGCCTTCGTCTTCGATTCATCGCTGAAGCTGATGAACTTCGACAAGCTGGGCGTGCTGCCCATCGCCAATCCGAAGATGGAGGACATCGATCGCCTCCGTGAGGAATACGACTACGTGTTCCTGCGCGGCTCGAACTATGTCCACAACCACATGAAGTGGCAGAACACCATCGAGGTGCTGAAGCGCCTCAAGCTGCCGGTGATCGCCTATGGCATCGGCGCGCAGGCCCCGGTGAAGGGCGAGATGGAGCTCTCCGAGGAGACCAAGACCGTCCTGCACATGATGGCGGACTCGTCTGCCTCCATCGGCGTGCGTGGCGCCCATTCGGCGCAGGTGCTGTGGGACATCGGCATCCGCAACATCCGCATCGTCGGCTGCCCGACGGCGTTCCGCCGCAACGACCCGAACCTCAACATCCAGCTTCCCCCGCTGGAGAGCGTGAAGCAGGTGGGCATCACCTGCCGCCGCGAGGTGTCCCCGGCCTATGCGCAAGACATCAAGCGCTATCTGACCTTCCACCGCGATCTGGTGAAGGAATGCGCCAACCGTTGGGACGTGGTCCTGATGGCGCAGGGCGAGGTCGAGGAGAAGAAGATCGTGTTCGGCACCGCCGAGCAGCGCGAGGAGGCCATCACCGCCCTCAAGGCGAACAAGTGGGTCTCCGAATGGTACTGGGACGATGAGATCGAGAAGCTCCACCGTGAGCGTCTGTTCTATTCGGACGTGGTGGCGGATTATGAGTCGCTGGTGCAGCAGAAGGATCTCGTGCTGGGCTATCGCCTGCACGGCAATCTGATGGCCCTCTCCAACGGCACGCCGTCCATCTACTTCACCTACGACAGCCGCACGGTGGAGTTCGCCGAGACCTACCAGATCCCCAGCTATGACGTGTTCTCCAAGAAGGAGTTCCAGCTTGAGGATTATTGGGACCAGGGCCTGTTCAACAAGTTCAATCGCGCCTGGGCGATGACCTATCGCGAACAGAAGACCTTCCTCGACGAGAACGGCGTGGACAACAAGATGGTGGACACCCGCCACACGCCCGCGCCGTGGAGCCTTGGCGAGCAGACGCCCGAACGCAAGGTGGCCTGAGGGCCTGCTATTGGAACGGGGCGGTCAGGCGCCCCTTTCCCGCGGCCCGCTTCGGCGGGCCGCTTGCGTTTCGGCTGGGGTGTTTCGGCCAGGAACGGTCAGGACCGGCGGGCGGCTTCTTCGAGTAAGGCTTTCAGGTGTTCCGTGTCGCCCTTGAGGTGAAACACCTTCAGCCGCGCGGTGGCGCCCGAGAGAAGGCGCACGGCAGAGGGCGGAAGGCCGGCCGAAGCGGCCAGCACCTTGCCAACGGCAGCGGTGGCCGCCCCGTCCTCGGGGGCGACCCGGACCCGGATCTTCAGCACTTCCCGTCCGTCGGACAGGGTCACGCAGCCATCCAGCGCGTCGCGCCCGCCCTTGGGGGTCGCGCGCACGCTGACCTCAAGGCCATCCGGGGCCGCGCGCCAGAACGCCACCGGCTCAGAAGACGTTGGGGTAGATGTAGTAGCCGATGAACTGCTGAAGGAAGATGATCAGCAGAATCAGGACCATGGGCGAGAGGTCGAGGCCGCCGAAGGAGGGCAGGAACCGGCGAATGGGGGCGAGCAGAGGCTCGGTCAGCCGGTAGACGATCTCCGAAATGCTGCGGACGACCTGATTGTACGGGTTCACCACATTGAACGCGATCAGCCACGACAGCACCGCGTTGATGATGAGAACCCACACATAGAGCTGCAGCACGATCAGGATGACATCGAGAAGGGCGCGCATGGGGGCAGGGAACCTCGTGTGGGATCGCCGTTGGCCACCCGCCGCATATCCGGCAGTGGACACAGCGAAGCATGTATCGCTGTGCAGCAATAGCCGGGGAGGGGGGGCGGGAACAAGGTGGATTGCGGCAATGACCCCGCACGCTTGCCTCATCGTGATCCCCGCGCCGTCCCGCGAACCGCGAATCCCGCCGCCCGGGGCTCAGCCGGAGGTCGCATCTCCGTCGTGCGGGCGCTCTGGATCGGGTAGGGTGCCGCTGCCGGGAGTCTTGGAGCTGTCGGTCAGCTCCGGCTTGGCATGGGGGCCTGCCGCCGGCGGTTTGCCGGGCTTGTGCGCCGGGTCTTTGTCCTCGGGGGCCTTCCGGGGGGCGGTTTTCGCGTTCTGCGACATGATGGATCTCTCCCTTGGTCTCAATTCTGACAACGCCGCACCCCACATGAGAGTTGCGCTCTCTCCTATGGGAAGGGTGGCGCGGCTTGACTCCGCGCTCCGCAGGAGGGAGTTTCCGCGCGCCCCGAAGGCCGGGGCGCAGGATGTCACTTCAGAACCGATGGGCGTGCATGCGTAGCTATTTGGACTTCGAGAAGCCGGTGGCCGAGCTCGAGGCGAAGGTGGAAGAACTGCGCGCTCTTTCGTCTTCGGACGACGGCGTGAGCATCGCCGACGACGTGCAGCGCCTCGAAGCCAAGGCCGCCGAGGCTCTGACTCAGCTCTATTCCGCCTTGACGCCCTGGCAGAAGACGCTGGTGGCGCGCCATCCCGCGCGGCCGCATTTCGGCGACTTCGCCAAGGGCCTGTTCACTGATTTCACGCCGCTGGCGGGCGACCGCAAGTATGGCGAGGATGAAGCGCTCATCGGCGGTTTCGCGCGATTCCGCGGTGAAGCGGTCTGCGTGCTCGGGCAGGAGAAGGGCTCCACCACGGAGACCCGCATCCGTCACAATTTCGGCATGGCGCGCCCCGAGGGCTACCGCAAGGCCGTGCGCATCATGGAACTGGCCGACCGCTTCGGCCTGCCCCTGATCTCGCTGGTGGATACCGCCGGCGCCTATCCCGGCATCGGTGCCGAGGAGCGCGGACAGGCCGAGGCCATCGCCCGTTCCACCGACGCGTGCCTTGCCATGGGCGTGCCCAATGTGGCGCTGGTGATCGGCGAGGGCGGCTCCGGTGGCGCCATCGCCATCGCCGCCGCCAACAAGGTGCTGATGATGGAGCATGCCATCTACAGCGTGATTTCGCCGGAAGGCGCGGCCTCTATCCTGTGGCGGGATACCGCCAAGGCGCAGGAGGCGGCCACCAATATGAAGATCACCGCGCAGGATCTGGTGAAGTTCGGCGTTGTGGACAGCATCGTGCGCGAGCCGGTGGGCGGCGCCCATCGCGATCCCAAGGCGGCCATCGAGGCGGCCGGCAATGCCATCGCCGAATCTCTGGCCTCGCTGGCGGGTCTGGATGCCAACGGCGTGCGCAAGGCGCGGCGGGCGAAGTTCATCGCCATTGGTCGCACTCTGTAAACCATAACTTGAGAAGGCGGTGTCAAAACCGCCTCCGGACAGCCCGGCGCAAGGGTTCGTACCCATCTTGGCCTTAATTGCCCGGCCCCATGGCACCTGTCGTGTCAGGGGCAAAGGCTACGCGCTTTTGCCGTCTTGCGGTAAGGCCGCGGCAGGGGTAGAGGCAGAGGTCAAGAACCGCCTAGCTTCTCGCTCACCGCGCCCGGATCGGACCCAGGAGTTCCGTGTTGAGCCGTCCGCTTCAGATCTTCTCCCGCGCCGGTCTGGCCGCTCTGGCGGTGTCGGCCTCGCTCGCTCTGGCCGCCTGCAATGGCTCGGGGCCGGACGTGAACGCCAAGGCCAACCAGCCGCTGTCGCCGCAGATGGTGTCGCTCATCTCCGAGAAGGAGATGGCGCCGAAGAGCCCGATCCTGATCCGCGTGTTCAAGGAAGAGGCGGAGCTGGAGGTCTGGAAGACCAAGACCGACGGCAGCTACGCGCTGCTGAAGACCTATCCCATCTGCCGCTGGTCGGGTGAGCTCGGCCCCAAGGTGAAGATCGGCGACCGTCAGGCGCCCGAGGGCTTCTATCAGATCACCCCCGGCCTGATGAACCCGAACTCCAGCTATTATCTCTCGATCAATACGGGCTTCCCGAACGCCTTCGACAAGTCGTATGGCCGCACCGGCGAGTTCCTGATGATCCACGGCGATTGCTCGTCGGCCGGCTGCTACGCCATGACCGACGAACAGATCGCGGAAATCTATGCGCTGGCGCGTGAGTCCTTCTCTGGCGGCCAGCGCTCGTTCCAGATCCAGGCCATGCCGTTCCACATGACGGCGGAAAACATGGCCCGCCATCGCAACAATCCGAACATGCCGTTCTGGCGCAACCTGAAGCAGGGCTATGACCACTTCGAGGTGACGCGGCAGGAGCCCAAGGTGGATGTCTGCGGCCGGCAATATGTGTTCGACGCCCAGCCCGCGCTGGGCCAGTCCTTCAATCCCTCGGCGGCCTGCCCGAGCTATAGCGTGCCGCAGTCCATCGCCGGCGCGGTGAGCGCCAAGACGCGTGCAGACGATGCGCGCATGGCTGCCCTTGCCCCGCATACGCCGGTGGCGCCGATCCGCACCAATCGCGACGGCGGCATGAACCCGATCTTCCTCGCCAAGCTGAAGGGCGAGGAAAGCACCGGCCCGCGCATGGCCTATGGCGGCGGCTCCGTGCCCAATTTCAACCCGGCCAATGTGCGTCCGCCCCGTTCCGACGAGGAACTGGCGGCTGCTGGCCTGCCGGTTCCGGCGGCGCCCCGTCCCACCACGCTGGCCGCCCGTCCGGGCGCGCCCGAAGCCGCAGCCGGCACGCCGGTGGCGGCGCCCGCAACGGATACCCGGGTGGCGACGGTGGAAAGCGGTACCCCGTCCTACGGGCGGATGGTCGGCATGGGCGGTGCGCAGTCTGCGCCGCTTGCTCCCACCTCCCGTCCGGCGGCTGGTGGCTTGCGACCGGCACAATCGGTCGGCGCATCCGGAGCGGCTTCGGCCGATACCGGCGCCAGCGAGGCTTCGATCCTCATGGGCGCGGCGCCCATCGTCTCGCCGGGTGGCTTCGGGCAATAGCCCGGTTGTCGCACAGCGCAAACGTGATCTGCCAGCCCGGCGTGTCCTGCACGCCGGGCTTTTGCGTTTCCAGTCAGCGGGTTGAGGCCGAATGCGCTGACCTGCCCGGTGGCAAGGCATGCCTGTCGCTGGCTGGTCGATCGCAAGACCATGCTTGACCTTGAGGCGAGCGCGGGTCTAGGAGAACGCCCCCAACAACCCGCCAAGGAGGGGCCGATGGTTTCTGTCACGCCCCCGCGGGGGAATTAGCCGGGTCGCACGTCCGACGCCGGCCTCAATCCGTCCATCGCGCTGAACCGGCGCACCTCGGGCGGATCGCTGCATCAGCTTCAGCGCATTCCGGGCAGCCCAGCGGCTGCTGATCCTCATTCCGTCTTTTCAGGGCCGGTGCGCGCGTGCGCCGCCGGGCATCATCATGTCGCTTCTGCGTGACAAAAAGCGTTCCGGCGTCTTCCGTCTGGTCTTCCGCTTCCTGTGGGGGCACTGGCGTCTGCAGCCGGGCGTGGTTCTTGCCATCGTTTCCACCATCAGCCTCTCGACGCTGTGCGAGGTGCTGGTGCCTCTGTTCGTCGGCCGTCTCGTGGACGCGCTCACCGGCGCGGAAGGGGCGGGGGAGGCCGCACGCCTTGCCGCCCGGGGCGTGGCGGTGGAAGCCTTTGTCGCCATCCTCCTGCTGGGCGTCGGCATGGTGGTGCTGCGCCATCTGGCCTTCGTCGGCATCGTGCGGCTGACGCTCACCATGATGTCGGCCATCGCGCAGGAGGCGTTCGCCCGCGTGCAGCGCTTCTCGTCCGACTGGCACGCCAATTCCTTTGCTGGCTCCACCGTGCGGAAGATCTCGCGCGGCATGTGGTCGCTCGACCTGCTCAACGACACGCTGCTGGTGGCGCTGCTGCCATCGCTGACCGTGCTCGTCGGCTCGGCGGTGATGCTGTCGTTGAACTGGCCGGTGCTGGGCCTCGTGGTCGGCGTGGGCGCGGTCGCCTTCGTCGGCATGACCGTTGCGCTGTCGGTGTCCTATGTGGCGCCGGCCGCGCGCCTCTCGAATGCGTGGGATACGCGCGTCGGTGGCACGCTGGCGGATGCCATCGGCTGCAATGCGGTGGTGAAGGGGTTTGGTGCGGAGACGCGCGAGGAAACCCGCCTCGCCGGCGTGCTCCGCAAGTGGAACACCCGGACACGGCGCACCTGGATGGCGGCCACATGGAGCGGCACGGCACAGTTGTTCGCCTTGCTGCTGCTGCGCACGGCCATCATCGGCACGGGCCTGCTGCTGTGGTGGCAGGGACGGGCAACGCCGGGCGAGGTGGCCTATATGCTCACCACCTATTTCGTGGTGCACGGCTATCTGCGCGATGTGGGGTTCCACGTCCACAACATGCAGCGTTCGGTCAACGACATGCAGGAACTGGCGGAGATCCATGACACGGAGATTGCCATTGCCGACCGTCCCTCGGCCGTGACGGCTCAAGTGGAGGCGGGCCGGATCACGTTCGATCAGGTGCGCTTCCATTATGCCGGCCATGCGACGGCGCTCTATGACGATCTCTCCGTGACCATTCCGGCAGGCCAGCGGGTGGGCCTCGTGGGGCCGTCCGGCTCGGGCAAGACGACGTTCGTGAAGCTGATCCAGCGGCTGTACGACGTGACCGATGGCCGTGTGACGGTGGATGGGCAGGATGTGCGCGACGTGACGCAGGCCAGCCTGCGCCGGCAGATCGCGGTGGTGCAGCAGGAGCCGATCCTGTTCCATCGCACGCTGGCGGAGAACATCGCCTATGCCCGGCCCGAAGCCAGCCGCGCGGAGATCGAGCGCGCGGCCCGGCTCGCCAATGCGGAAGGCTTCATCGCCCGCCTGCCGCGCGGCTACGGCACGCTGGTGGGCGAGCGGGGCGTGAAGCTCTCGGGCGGCGAGCGTCAGCGGGTCGCCATCGCCCGTGCCTTCCTGGCCGATGCGCCGATCCTGATTCTGGACGAGGCCACCTCAAGCCTCGATTCGGAGTCGGAGGCCCAGATCCAGGAGGCCATGGAGCGGCTCATGGAGGGGCGCACCACATTGGTGATCGCCCATCGCCTGTCCACGGTGCGCACGCTTGATCGCCTGCTGGTGTTCGACCATGGGCGGATCGCGGAACAGGGCACGCCCGATGAGTTGCTGCGGCTGGACGGCGGCATCTATCGCCGCCTGCATGAGCGCCAGTCGCTGGAGTTCATCATGGACGGCGCATAAGGCGCTTCCAAATGAGAAAGGCCCCGGACGTCACCGTCCGGGGCCTTTCGATTTCCGAGCCTGCCGTCGCCTCAGGCGAAGCGGCCGTGGCAGTGCTTGAACTTCTTGCCGGTGCCGCAGGGGCACAGCTCGTTGCGGCCGACCTTGCCCCAGGTGGAGGGATCGTTCGGGTCGCGATCAGCCGCTGCAACGGTCACGTCGCTCGCCAGCGTCATCTCCGGACGGCCGCCGATAGCTGCGCCGCTGGTCGAGAACTCGTCCTCGCCGGTGCTGGGGTCCAGGTGATGGGCCTCCATGGGCGGCAACTCGGCGGGCTGCGGCGTAGAGACGATCTCCACCCGCATCAGCTGCGAGGTGACGATCTCGCGCAGGCGGCCCAGCATGGATGCGAACAGCTGGAAGGCTTCGGACTTGTACTCGTTCAACGGATCACGCTGGCCGTAGCCGCGCAGGCCGATGACCTGACGCAGGTGATCCAGGAGCGCGATGTGCTCGCGCCACAGGTGATCCAGCGTCTGCAGCAGGACCGACTTCTCCACATAGCGCATCAGCTCGGGGCCGTACTGGGCGCTCTTGGCGGCCATCCACTCGTCGGCCTTCTGGATGATGCGCTCGGTGACTTCCGGCCCGGCGATGCCTTCTTCCTTCGCCCAGTCTTCGACGGGCAGGTCGAGGGTCAGCACCTCGCGCACGGCGGCATCAAGCCCCTTCACGTCCCACTGCTCGGGATAGGCATTGACGGGAATGTACTTGGCCACAAGATCGGTGATCACGTCGTGGCGCATGTCCGCGACGGTCTCGGCCACGTCTTCGTCATTCATCAGCTCGACGCGCTGCTCGAACACCACCTTGCGCTGGTCGTTGAGCACGTCGTCATACTTGAGGACGTTCTTGCGCATGTCGTAGTTGCGCGCCTCGACCTTCTGCTGCGCCTTCTCCAGAGCCCGGTTGATCCAGGGATGGATGATCGCCTCGCCTTCCTTCAGGCCGAGGCGCTTCAGCATGCCTTCGAGCCGATCGGACCCGAAGATGCGCATGAGGTCGTCTTCCAGCGACAGGAAGAACTTGGAATGGCCGGGGTCGCCCTGACGGCCGGAGCGGCCGCGCAGCTGGTTGTCGATGCGGCGGCTTTCGTGGCGCTCGGTGCCGAGCACATAGAGGCCGCCGGCATCCAGCGCCTTCTGCTTCAGAGCCGAGATTTCCTCGCGGATCCTGTGTTCGGCGGCTTCCCGCTCGGGCCCGGCGGGCATGTCGCCCAGTTCCTCGGCGAAGCGCATCTCGGCATTGCCGCCGAGCTGGATGTCGGTGCCGCGGCCGGCCATGTTGGTGGCGATCGTCACCGCGCCCGGCACGCCGGCCTGCGCCACGATGAAGGCTTCCTGCTCGTGGTAGCGGGCGTTCAGCACTGCGAAGCTGCGGCCGTCCGAACCGGCGGTGAAGGCCTCGCGGTCGGAGAAGTCCTTCTGCTTCATGCCCGCCTGCTTCAGGCGCTCGGCCAGAAGCTCGGACTTCTCGATGGAGGTGGTGCCCACCAGCACGGGCTGCTGGCGCGCCGCGCATTCCTCGATCAGCTTGACGATGGCGTCGAACTTCTCGTGGTTGGTCCGGTAGACCTCGTCATCGTCATCGATGCGCTGGACCTTGCGGTTGGTGGGCACTTCCACCACGTCCAGCTTGTAGATGTCGGCGAACTCGGCCGCCTCGGTGGCGGCGGTGCCGGTCATGCCGCCCAGCCGCTCGTAGAGGCGGAAATAGTTCTGGAAGGTGATGGACGCCAGCGTCTGATTCTCGGGCTGGACGGTGACGTGTTCCTTGGCCTCCAGCGCCTGATGCAGGCCTTCCGAATAACGGCGGCCCGGCATCATGCGGCCGGTGAACTCGTCAATGATCACCACTTCGTCGTTGCGCACGATGTAGTCCTTGTCCCGCTGGAACAGGGTGTGCGCGCGCAGCGCCTGATTGACGTGGTGGACCACCGAGACGTTCTCGATGTCGTAGAGGGACTCGGCCTTCAGCAGGCCGGCATCCCGCAGCGTCTGCTCCATCTTCTCCATGCCGGCTTCGGTCATGGCGACGGTGCGCTGCTTCTCGTCCACCTCATAGTCGCCCTTGTTCAGGTGCGGGATGAAGGTGTCGATGGTGTTGTAGAAATCCGAGCGGTCGTCGAGCGGGCCGGAGATGATGAGCGGCGTGCGGGCCTCGTCCACAAGGATCGAGTCCACCTCGTCGACGATGGCGAAGAAGTGCGGGCGCTGCACCATCTGGGCGCGCTCATACTTCATGTTGTCGCGCAGATAGTCGAAGCCCAGCTCGTTGTTGGTGGCGTAGGTAACGTCGCTCTCGTAGGCCGCCCGGCGCTGGTCGTCGTCGAGGCCATGGACGATGATGCCCGTGGTCAGGCCGAGGAAGCCGTAGATGCGGGCCATCCATTCGGCGTCGCGCTTGGCGAGATAGTCGTTCACCGTCACCACGTGCACGCCCTTGCCGGCGAGCGCGTTGAGATAGACGGCGAGCGTGGCCACAAGGGTCTTGCCTTCGCCGGTGCGCATCTCGGCGATGCCGGCATCATGCAGCACCATGCCGCCGATGAGCTGCACGTCGAAGTGGCGCATGCCCATGACGCGCTTGGCCGCCTCGCGCACCGTGGCGAAGGCGGGCACAAGCAGGTCGTCAAGGCTCTTGCCTTCGGCGATCTGCTGACGGAACGTCAGGGTGCGTTCACGCAGCTGCTGGTCCGTGAGCTTTTCAAGCTCGGGTTCCAGCTTGTTGATCGCGTCCACGGTGGGCCGATAACCGCGCACCCGGCGATCGTTCGCGGAGCCGAAAATCTTGCGGGCGAGTCCACCAAGCATGTGTCGCGTCTCATTCCGTGCCGTCTTCGTGCAGCGGAGGGCGGAGACGGCCGCCGGACCCTCCGGGTATGGGGCGCCCTCATCGACGCAAGAAAGCGTCAGCAAGTCCGCTGGATAGTCCCGGCAGCGGCTGCGGCGATTAGGCCACACTGAGCCCAAAAAACACCGCGACGAGCCGCCTGACACGTCGAGGGGAGACTTATGAACGGGTTGCCGGCTTGTCAATGCAAGGAGGGGTGGGAAATGCCCATCGGCGCGCTTTCCGTTGGGCGGAGCGGGGTCTGGTAACTTTTTGCCGCCTCGGGACAGGCGACATCTCACCGTTACGGAAAGCCCTTTTCATGTGAATGGGTTCGGTTGGCCTTGCATGGACAGGCGCGGCGCCCACTGCTTAGTATCCGCATGGTTGCATGCCGGGGGATGGGTGATGATGGAGTTCGTGCGGTTCGAGGGCCGGCAGGGCAAGGGGCGGGCCGTGCGCGGATTGCGTGCGGGATGTGCCGTTTTGGCCGTTCTTGCTGTCGCTGCCTGCAGCGAGAAGAACGAATATGTCGCGCCCCCGCCGCCCACCGTGACGGTCGCACCCGCTCTCTTCCAGCCGGTGACGCGCTACCTTGAGCTCACCGGCAACACCGCCTCCATCAACACCGTGGACCTGAACGCCCGCGTTCAGGGCTTCCTCACCAGCATCAACTACAAGGATGGTGCGCCGGTGAAGAAGGGCGACCTGCTCTTCGTCATTGAGCAGGATCAGTACAAGGCCGATCTCGATCAGGCGCAGGCGACGCTGGCGGCCAAGCAGGCGGCGCAGGTGCAGGCCGAGGCCGAGTACAATCGCCAGAGCCAGCTTGCCAAGCAGGACTTCTCATCGCAGGCCACCCTCGATCAGGCGCGCGCCAAGCGCGACGGTGCGGTGGCGGACGTGCAGAACGCGCAGGCCAGCGTCGAGCTCGCCAAGATCAACCTCGGCTATACCGAGGTGCGGGCGCCCTTCAACGGCGTGGTGACGGCGCATCTCCAGGACGTGGGTGCGCTGGTGGGCTACGGCAGCCCCACCAAGCTCGCCACCATCGTCGAGGTGAACCCCATCTATGTGTGGTTCTCGGTCTCCGAGACGCAGGTTCTGCGCATCAAGGAAGGCCTTGCCAAGCAGGGCAAGACCCTGCGCTCCGTGCAGGCGGACCTCGCCAACATTCCCGTCGAGGTCGGCCTTCAGGATGAAGAGGGCTATCCGCACAAGGGCCACCTCGATTACGTGGCGCCGCAGGTGGACGCCAATACCGGCACGCTGTCCGTGCGTGGCATCTTCAACAACGACAACCTCGCTCTCATTCCCGGCCTGTTTGCTCGCATCCGCCTGCCGCTCGGCCCGGCGGCTGATACCGTGTTGGTGCAGGATGCAGCCATCGGCACGAACCAGAGCGGCAGCTATGTGCTGGTGGTCGGGGCCGACAACGTGGTCAAGCAGCAGAACGTGACGCTGGGACAGGTTCAGGGGCAGGGCCTCAGGGCCCTGACCGGCGGCCTCGCCAAGGGCGATCAGGTCGTCATCAATGGCATGCAGCGTGCCATTCCCGGCTCCAAGGTGACGGTGCAGCAGGGCGCCATGGCGGCGGACCAGAAGAAAGCCGAGGCGCCTGCGGCGCTGGCGCCCAAGAACTGAGCATCCGGCCCCTCATACACAGGCGGCGATCATGATTTCGCGCTTTTTCATCGAGCGGCCGGTTCTGGCGAACGTGCTGGCGCTGTTCTTCGTCCTCATCGGCCTGGTGTGTCTGCTGCGCCTGCCGGTGGCCCAATATCCCAACATCGTGCCGCCCACTGTGACGGTGAGCGTCAACTATCCCGGCGCCAGCGCGAAGACGCTGGTGGACACGGTCGCCCTGCCCATCGAGCAGCAGGTGAACGGCGTCGAGGGCATGATCTACATGCAGTCCTGGTCCGCCAGCGACGGCACCTACACGCTGGTGGTCACTTTCGCCATTGGCACCGATCCGAACATGGCGCAGGTGCTGGTGCAGAACCGCGTCTCCATCGCGCTGGCCTCGCTGCCGTCCTCGGTGCAGCAGCAGGGCGTGACGGTGCTGCAGAAGGGCACGTCGATCCTCGAATTCGTGGCGCTGACCTCGCCCGACGGCAAGTACGACGGCCTCTATCTGTCCAACTACGCCATCATCAACATCCAGAACGAGCTGGCCCGACTGCCGGGCATCGGCAACGTGCTGGTGTTCGGTGCCGGTGAGTACGCCATGCGCGTCTGGCTCGATCCGGACAAGCTGCAGACGTTCGGCCTGACCCCGAATGATGTCATCAACGCCATCAAGGCCCAGAGCCAGGAAGTGACGGCCGGCCAGACCGGCATGCCGCCGGCTCCTGCCAACACCAGCTTCCAATATACGGTGAACATCCAGGGCCGCCTCAACGACGTGCCCGACTATGAGAACATCATCGTCAAGGTGAACAACGAGGACGGCGGGCGCATCCTGCGGGTGCGCGACGTGGGCCGGGTGGAGCTGGGCGCACAGAGCTACAGCAAGTCCTTCTCGCTGGATGGCAAGCCGGCGGCCGGCATCGCCATCTTCCAGCTGCCGAGCGCCAACGCGCTTCAGGTGGCTGCGAGCGTCAAGGACAAGATGGAGGAGCTGAAGGGCAGTTTCCCCCAGGGCGTCTCCTATGAGATTCCCTTCAACACCACCGATTTCGTCACGGCCTCCATCGACGAGGTCTACAAGACGCTGATCGAGGCCGGCCTCCTCGTGCTGGTGGTGATCATCGTCTTCCTGCAGGACTGGCGGGCCACACTGGTGCCGGCGACCACGGTGCCCGTGACCATCATCGGCGCCTTCGCCGCCATGGCGGCCATGGGTTTCACCATCAATCTGTCGACCCTGTTCGCCCTGATCCTCGCCATCGGCATCGTGGTGGACGATGCCATCGTCATCGTGGAGGGCGTGGCGCGACATATCGAGGAGGGGATGCCCGGCCGCGAGGCGGCCGAGAAGGCCATGGACGAGCTGTTCGGTCCGGTTATCGGCATCACGCTGGTGCTGATGTCCGTGTTCCTGCCGGCCTCCTTCATTCCGGGCCTCACCGGCGAGATGTTCAAGCAGTTCGCGCTGGTGATCGCCGCCACGGCGCTGATCTCGGCCATCAATGCCGCGACCCTGAAGCCGACCCAGTGCGCGCTCTGGCTGCGCCCGCCGACCCCGCCGGAGAAGCGCAACGTCTTCTATCGCGGCTTCAATGCCGTCTATGACCGGGCGGAGCACTGGTACGCGGGCCTCATGAACCGCATGGTGCATCGCTCGGGCCTGATGGCCGTGGTGGCGCTGATCCTGATCGGTGTCGCCGGCTATGGCCTGACCCGCATTCCGACGTCCTTCCTGCCCATCGAGGATCAGGGCTATTTCGTGCTGGCGGTTCAGCTGCCGGACGGCGCCTCGACGGAGCGGACGACGGCGGTCGTTTCGAGGGTGAGCGAGATCACCAAGAAGATCCCGGGCGTGGCCTCGGTCATCGGCATCACCGGCATCTCGGCGCTGGACAACAATGCCTCGCTGTCGAGCGCCGGCGTGCTCTATGTGACGCTCACCCCATGGGACGTTCGCACCAAGGAGAAGGGACAGGATCTCCTGTCGCTCTACAACCGCTTCAATGCCGACATGGGCAAGGTGGAGGAGGCGAGCATCCTCGTGCTGGTGCCGCCCGCCATCCAGGGCATCGGCAATGCCTCCGGCTTCACCATGCAGCCGCAGATCCGCGACGGTAACTTCGACTATGAGCTGCTGCAGAAGGTGACGCAGACCATGATTGAGCGCGGACAGGCCCAGTCCGGCCTGTCGCATCTGGGCACCTCGTTCCGCACCAGCTCGCCGCAGCTGAACGTGGAGGTCAACCGCATCAAGGCGGAGACGCTGGGCATCACGGTGGGGCAGGTGTTCGACACCATCTCCGCTTATGTGGGCTCCACCTACATCACGCAGATCAACAAGTTCGGCAATGTGTTCCAGGTCTATGCGCAGGCCGAGCCGCAGTATCGCGTGCGTCCGGAAGACCTGAGCAACCTGAAGGTGAAGGCCGGCAACGGAACCATGGTTCCGATCGGCACCCTCATCGATGTGAAGGTGGTTCCGGGCGCGCCGCTGATCTCGCTCTATAACGTCTACCCGACTGCCACCATCGTCGGCGGCAATGCGCCGGGCTTCTCCTCCGGTCAGGCGCTGGATCTGATGGAGCAGATCGCCAAGGCCACCCTGCCGCCGGGCATGGGCTTCTCCTGGACGGCCATGTCCTATCAGGAGAAGCAGGTGGGCTCGCAGATGTACTACGTCTTTGCGCTGGCCATTCTGCTCGTCTACATGGTGCTCGCCGGCCAGTATGAGAGCTGGATCCAGCCGCTCTCCGTCATCCTCGCGGTGCCGCTGGCGCTGCTGGGCACGGTGGGCGCGCTATTGGGGCTGGGGGTGGCGAACAACCTCTATACCCAGATCGGCCTCGTGCTGCTGATCGCGCTGGCCTCCAAGAACGCCATCCTGATCGTGGAATATGCTCGCGAGAAGCGGGCGGAAG
Source organism: Azorhizobium oxalatiphilum (assembly GCF_014635325.1). Lineage (GTDB taxonomy): Bacteria > Pseudomonadota > Alphaproteobacteria > Rhizobiales > Xanthobacteraceae > Azorhizobium > Azorhizobium oxalatiphilum. The sequence continues at coordinate 395,957 of NZ_BMCT01000003.1, forward strand.
GCATGGATATCAGCGCGGCGGCGGTGGAGGCGGCACGCCTGCGCTTCCGTCCCATCCTGATGACGTCCTTCGCCTTCATCCTCGGCGTGCTGCCGCTGGTGTTCGCGACGGGGGCTGGCGCCAACTCGCGCAAGTCCATCGGCATCGCCGTGGTCTCGGGCATGCTGGCCTCCACCTGCCTTGCGGTGCTGTTCGTGCCGTCCTTCTACACGGTGCTCCAGCGCTTCGAGGAACGCTTCTTCAAGAAGGCGCCGCCGGCCCATGGTGCGTCAGGCCATGGCGCGCCGCCGCCCGGTGGCGACAAGGGGCCGGCGCCGTCCGGCGAGGCTCCCGCCTCGGCCTGAATTGGTCTCGCGACGGGCCGGTGGCCCGTCGCTCTGCATTCCAAAGTGGCATCCGCCGCCACAAAGTCGAGCTTTCTCGGTTGCAACCCCTTGTTTAACCTCGGGCGGACGCTGCCCGCCCGACCTTGGTGATTGCTGATGGCCATTCTTGCGAAATTGCATCATGTTACCAGTTACAATTACGACAAGCCGGTGGCCCTTGGGCCGCAGATCATTCGCCTGCGCCCGGCGCCGCATACCCGCACCATCATTCCCGCTTATGCACTGAAGGTCTCGCCGGCCGAGCATTTCATCAACTGGCAGCAGGATCCGTTCGGCAACTGGCAGGCGCGCCTTGTCTTCCCGGAGCGAACCACGCAGTTCAAGATCGAGGTCGATCTGCTGGCGGACCTCGCCATCGTCAATCCGTTCGATTTCTTCATCGAGGAGGAAGCCGAGCACTTCCCCTTCACCTATACGCCCGAGGTGAAGGCCGAACTGACGCCCTATCTGGAGCTGGACGATTCCGGCCCGCTGCTGGATGCCTTTGTGGCCGGCATTTCGCGGGAGAAGCGGCGGACCGTCGATTTCCTCGTGGAGCTGAACCAGCAGGTGCAGAGCGACGTGGGCTACGTCATCCGCATGGAGCCCGGCGTGCAGACGCCGGACGAGACGCTGTCCAGCGCGCTCGGCTCCTGCCGCGATTCCGGCTGGCTGCTGGTGCAGGTGCTGCGCCGCCTAGGTCTCGCCGCCCGTTTCGTCTCCGGCTACCTGATCCAGCTCCGCCCCGACGTGAAGTCGCTGGACGGCCCCTCCGGCACGGAAGTGGACTTCACCGATCTGCACGCCTGGGCGGAAGTCTATCTGCCCGGCGCCGGCTGGATCGGCCTTGATGCCACCTCCGGCCTGTTGTGTGGCGAGGGGCATATCCCGCTCGCCTGCACGCCGCATTATCGCTCGGCCGCGCCCATCACCGGCCTCGTCGAGCCGGCGGAGGTTGAGTTCGACTTCGACATGCGGGTGACGCGCATCGCGGAGGCGCCGCGCGTCACCCTGCCGTTTTCCGACGAGAGCTGGGCCGCCCTCAATGAGCTGGGCGCGAAGGTGGACGCGGACCTGCTCGCCAATGATGTCCGCCTCACCATGGGCGGCGAGCCGACCTTCGTCTCCATCGACGACTATCAGGACGCCGAGTGGAACACGGCCGCCATGGGGCCGATGAAGCGGGTGCGTTCCGACGATCTGATCCGGCGGCTGCATGCGCGTTTCGCCCCCGGCGGCCTGCTGCATTATGCGCAGGGCAAGTGGTATCCGGGCGAGAGCCTGCCGCGCTGGTCCTTCGGCCTGTTCTGGCGCAAGGACGGCAAGCCGATCTGGAACAACATCGGCCTGATCGCCGAGGAAGCCGTGGACTATGGCGCTGGCGCCGCCGATGGCGAGCGCTTCAGCCGCGCGCTGGCCGAGCGGCTGGGCCTGCCGACGGACTTCGTGCTGCCAGCCTATGAGGACGTGGCGCAATTCATCCTGAAGGAAGCTAACCTTCCGGAAAATCTCGAACCGGGTGATCCGCGCATCGAGGATCCCGTCGCCCGCAACGCCATGGCCCGCGCCTTCGCGAAGGGGCTGGGGATTGCCACCGGCCATGTGCTGCCGCTCTCCCATGTGCGGGGGCCGGACGGCGGCAGCGGCTGGCTGAGCGAGCGATGGAATTTCCGGCGCGACCACCTGTTCCTCGTGCCCGGCGACAGCCCGGTGGGCTTCCGTATCCCGCTCAGTTCGCTGGCCTTCCTTCCCCCCACCGTGTACCCGCACACCCTGCCGGCCGACCCGCTGGAAATCCGCGATCCGCTGCCGGATCCGGACGAGATGGCTCAGGGCTATCGGCGCCAGGGCCAGGGCGGTGTCATTCCCGCCGCCGAGCGCGCCCGCCGCACCGCCAAGAGCTATCTGGCCTCCATTCCCGGCATCGGCCCCTTCCATGTGCGGACCGCGCTGGCGGTCGAGGCGCGCGACGGGCGGCTGTGCGTGTTCCTGCCTCCGCTGGAGGAGCTGGAAGCTTATCTGGAACTGGTCGCGGCCATCGAAGCCGTGGCGGCCGAGCTGAAGACGCCGGTGCATCTGGAAGGCTATCCGCCGCCGTTCGACCCCCGGCTGGACGTGATCCGCGTCGCGCCCGATCCGGGCGTGATCGAGGTGAACATCCACCCCTCCGCCACGTGGGCGGGCTGCGTGGATGTGACCCGCGCGGTCTATGAGGAAGCGCGTCTCGCCCGCCTCGGCACCGAGAAGTTCATGATCGACGGCCGCCATTCCGGCACCGGCGGTGGCAACCATGTGGTGGTGGGCGGCTCCACACCTGCGGACAGCCCGTTCCTGCGCCGACCGGACCTGCTCAAGAGCCTGATCTTGTTCTGGCAGCGGCATCCCTCGCTGTCCTATCTGTTCTCCGGCCTGTTCATCGGCCCCACCTCGCAGCATCCGCGCATCGACGAGGCTCGCCACGACAGCCTCTACGAACTGGAGATCGCGCTCTCCAAGTTCCCGCTGCCGGGTGGCGATGCACCGCCGCCGTGGCTGGTGGACCGCCTGCTGCGCAACATGCTGATGGACGTGACGGGCAACACCCACCGCACGGAAATCTCCATCGACAAGCTCTATTCGCCGGACGGCCCCACCGGTCGCCTCGGGCTGGTGGAGTTCCGCTGTTTCGAGATGCCGCCGGACTGGCGCATGAGCCTGGCCCAGCAACTGCTGCTGCGCGCGCTCATCGCCATGTTCTGGCGCAAGCCGCTTCAGGGCGGCTGCGTGCGCTTCGGTACCGCGCTGAACGACCGCTACATGCTGCCACATTATTGCTGGGCGGATTTCGAGGACGTGCTGGCCGATCTGAAGGACGCCGGTTACGACTTCGACCCACTGTGGTTCCGCGCGCAGTTCGAGTTCCGTTTCCCCGCGTTCGGAAAGGTGCAGCGGGCGGGCGTGGACATCGAGGTGCGCCAGGCGCTGGAGCCCTGGCACGTGCTGGGCGAGGAAGGGGCCATCGGTGGCACCGTCCGTTACGTGGATTCCTCCGTGGAACGCGTGCAGGTGAAGGTGGAGGGCTTCGTGCCCGGCCGCTTCGTGCTCACCTGCAACGGCCGCCCGGTGCCGCTCACCCCCACCGGGCGCAACGGCACCTTCGTGGCGGGCGTGCGCTACAAGGCGTGGCAGCCGCCGGAGGGCCTGCACCCCACCATCCCCGTGCACACGCCGCTGGTGTTCGATCTGGTGGATACGTGGAATGGCCGCTCGCGCGGTGGCTGCGTCTACCATGTGGCGCATCCGGCGGGTCGCAATTACGAGACCTTCCCTGTCAATTCCTACGAGGCGGAAGCCCGCCGCCTCGCCCGCTTCCAGGATCACGGCCATACGCCCGGCGCCGTCCATGTGGCGGCGGAGACAGCGCCCGACGAGTTCCCGACGACGCTCGACCTGCGGCGGCCCATCGGCGTGTAGGTGCGGCAACCCGGCCGCCGGGGCATGCCCGGCGGACCGCCTTTCGGGCGGCTGCCCTTGCGCGGGCCCGCATGGCATGATCCTTTGCCGCCGCCGCATCGTAGGAAGCTCTGCCGTGATGTGCTGCAGCTGTGCGCTGTGGTGGAGGTTTACAGATTGGCCGTGCCGGTCCGGGGGGATCGGCATGGCGGTGATCTCCGCAGCCTCAGGCAAGCGGCCTGTCGTCCAATAGGCCTGATCCCTGCCTGAGCGACTGGCGGGATGGGCGGAGCGAATGTGAGGAGGGGCGGTGTCCGGCGCGGAGACCCGAAGCATCGAGTTTGAGCAGGCCGCCGTCGAGAGCGTTCTCGGCGGTTACGAGACCTTGCCGGGCGTCCGCGACGAGATGATGGATGCCGACGGGCTTCCGCGCGCCCATTGGGTGCCCTTCCTGTCCGAACTCGCCCAGCTTGGCCCGGAGGAACTGCGCCGCCGCTTCTCGTCCGCGGATCGTTACCTGCGCGAATCCGGCGTCTTCTACCGGGTCTATGACGACGTGGGTGGTGGCGAGCGGCCGTGGTCGCTCAGCCATGTGCCGCTGCTGCTGGAAAAATCCGACTTTGCCGAACTCGCCGCCGGGCTGGTGGAGAGGGCCGAGCTTCTGGAAGCGTTGCTCGCCGATCTCTACGGGCCGGGCACACTCGTCACCAACGGCGCCCTGCCGGCCGCCGCCGTGGCCGGAAGCCCGGAGTTCCTGCGGCCGCTGGTGGGGGTGACGCCGCGGGGCGGACGGTTCCTGCGCTTCTATGCGGCGGACGTGGGGCGCGGCCCCGATGGGCGCTGGTGGGTCCTTGCCGACCGCACGCAGGCGCCATCCGGCGTCGGCTATGCATTGGAGAACCGCCTTGCCGTGACCCGCGCCCTGCCGGACGTCTCCCAGACGCTGCGCATGGAGCGGCTCGCGTCCTTCTTCCAGACGTTCCGTGCCTCGCTTCTGAAGCTCGATTCCACGGGCGAGGGCAGGGTGGGCCTGCTCACCCCCGGCTCACTGAACGAGACCTATTTCGAGCATGCCCTGCTCGCCCGCTATCTCGGCTTCCTGCTGGTGGAGGGCGAGGACCTGACCGTGCGCGGCGATGCGGTGCACGTGCGCACCGTGGCCGGGCTGAAGCGGCTCGACGTTCTGCTGCGCCGCCTTGATGCGGATTTCGGCGATCCGCTGGAGCTGAACGCCCATTCCCGCCTTGGCGTGCCGGGCCTCGTGGAGGCGGTGCGCCAGGGCAGCGTGGCGCTGGCCAATGCGCTCGGTGCCGGCCTCGTTGAATCGCCGGCCCTGATGGCCTTTCTGCCGCGTCTCGCCGAAAGCCTGCTTGGTCATCCGTTGGCCCTGCCGCACGTGGGCACGTGGTGGTGTGGGCAGGAGGCGGAGCGGGCCGATGTGCTGGCCCATCTCGACGATCTCGTGCTCACCTCGGCTTTCGGCACGCTCATTCCCGGTCTGCCGCGCCGCTTTTCGGCGGTGGGCGCCGACCTTTCGCCCGCGCAGCGCAAGCGGGTCATGGCGCTGATTGCCCGGCGCGGCGAGGATCTGGTGGCGCAGGATATCGCCTGCGTCTCCACCATGCCGGTGTGGAACGGTGATCGTCTTGTGCCGCGCCCCTTCACCCTGCGCGTCTTCCTCGCCGCCACGGAGGATGGCTGGGAGGTGATGCCCGGCGGCTTCTGCCGCATCTCGGAGAGCCTCGACGCCCGCGCCTTTTCCATGCAGCGCGGCGATCGCTCGGCCGACGTGTGGGTGCTCTCCGATGGTGCGGTGTCCTCCGCTACCCTGATGCCCAGCCCGGAGAGCGTGCGTATCCGCCGCTCCTCCGGCACGCTGCCGAGCCGTGCAGCGGACAATCTGTTCTGGCTGGGGCGCTATCTGGAGCGCTCGGAGGCCACCTTGCGCGTTGTGCGGGCACTGGTCGGACGCCTCTCCGAGGTGGAGCCATCCTCCTCCGCGCCACTCGTCGCCCGCGTGCTCGGCATGCTCTCCACATGGGGGGCGATCCCGCGCGATCTCGCCCGTGCCAACCCCACCCGTTATGCCATCGCGGCGCTGACCCGCATGGACCTGCCCGGTGCCCTGCCGCAACTCGTGCGTAGCGCGCGGGCCTCCGCCTCCGTCATCCGCGACCGCTTTTCGCCGGACGGCTGGCGGGCGCTGCTGGATCTGGAGGGGTGCCTGACGGCGCCGGTGCCCAATGCCGCCTCCGAGGCCGATGTCTACGAACGGGCCGATGCGGCGCTGCGCATCATCGCCGCCTTCTCGGGCCTTGCTAGCGAGAACATGAACCGGCTGGCGGGCTGGCGCTTTCTGGAGATCGGCCGCCGCATCGAGCGCTCCATCGCCATCCTGCGCTTCGCCCGTGCCTTTGCCGAGCCGGATGCGCCGCGCGGTGCGCTCAACGTGCTGCTACAGCTGACCGACAGCCAGATCACCTACCGCACCCGCTATATGATCATGGAGGCGCGCGGTCCGGTGCTGGACCTCGTGCTGCTGGATCCGGACAATCCGCGCTCGCTGATGTTCCAGGTCCAGCGCATCGTGGATCATCTGCGTGTCCTGCCCGGCCGGGATCCGGATGCTCCGCCCTCGCTGGCGGAACGCCTCGTGGCGCGCATCCAGTCCGATCTCATCGCCCGCACCGCCGAGACATTCGAACTTGTGCATTTCGACGTGCTGGAGGCTGACCTGCTGAAACTGTCGGACGAGATCGGTCAGCACTATTTCATCCAGGGGCCGGAGGAGAACGTCTCCTGGCCTGCGGCCACCTGAATGATTTTTTCGCAACTCTTTTCGCCAAGGCGCTGCGCGCTTGTGCGGGAATGGCTCTGAAGGCGGCGCGATGCTCTACGACATTCGCCAGACCACCAGCTACACCTATGCCGCCCCCGTGCGGGCCAATCGGCAGGTGCTGCGGCTCTCGCCGGTGGATCGCAAGGGGCATCAGCATGTCATCGCCCACATGCTCGACATCTCGCCGCGTCCGAGCGAGATCGAGCGGGGACGGGACTTCTTCGGCAATGGCGTAGCCTGGATGGTGATCGACGCCGCGCACGACCGGCTGGAGATTTCCACCCGCAGCCGAGTGGAGGTGATCGTGGGGCCGCTGCCTGAGCCCATGCTCACCCCGACGATCGCAGAGGTCCGCGCGGTGGCGCTCGCCAGCACAGAACTAGGACCGGCCTCCCCGGTGCACGGGATGTTCGCCAGCCGCAGCGTGCCGCTGGACCTTGCCGTGACCGAATGGGCCGAGGCCTCCTGCGCGGAGGATCGGCCCATCCTGGCGGCGGCGCTCGAGGTGATGCACCGCATCCATGACGAATTCACCTACAAGCCCGGCGCCACCACCGTCACCACGCTGCCGGCCGAGGCTTTCGCGGCGCGCAGCGGCGTGTGCCAGGACTTTGCCCATGTGATGATCGCCGGGCTGCGGGGCGTGGGCGTGCCCGTGCGCTACGTGTCCGGCTATCTGCGCACCGTACCGCCGGAAGGCACGCCCCGGCTCGAAGGCGCGGACGCCACCCATGCCTGGGTGGAAGTGTGGTGCGGAGATAGCGCGGGCTGGATCGGTCTCGACCCCACCAATGCGATCCCGGCCGGCGAGGACCATGTGATCCTCGCGATCGGACGCGACTATGCGGACGTGTCGCCGGTGGATGGCGTGGTGGTGTCCTCGGGCACGCAGATCCTCGCCGTCGGCGTGGATGTGATCCCGGTGGAGCGCTCGCAAGCGGAAGCGCCGGCCTCCTGAGAGACCGGTGCTCTCCTCAAGCTAAGCGCCTCTTGCCTTAGAGCGTTTCAGTGTTTCATGGAAACACTGAAACGCTCCAACTCTTTGATAGAGGATGTCTTTCGGCTTGGATTGCGGAGCAATCAAAGCCGGACATGCTCTAGCGCCCCTTGCCCATGACGAGATCGGGCAGGCCGGTGGCGATCTGCGGGAACAGGCAGAGCAGGATCACGGCCAGGAACATCAGCAGCACGAAGGGCACCGTTCCCCAGATCACATCCTTCAGTGGGATGTCGGGGGCGATGTTCTTGATGACGAAGATGTTCAATCCCACTGGCGGATGGATCAGCCCCATCTCCATGACGATGGTCATCACCACGCCGAACCAGATCAGGTCGAAGCCCGCCGCGCGCAGTGGCGGCAGGATGATGGGCGCGGTCATCAGGATGATGGAGACCGGCGGCAGGAAGAAGCCGAGCACAATCACGAGGCCGAGGATGGTGGCCAACAGCAGCCATTTGGACAGCTGGAGGCCCACGATGGCCTGCGCCGCCGCCTGGCTGATGTGCAGATAGCTCATCACGTAGGAATAGAGCAGGGACATGCCGATGATGAGCATCAGCATGGTGGATTCGCGCAAAGTGGAGGTGAGGATGGGTGCGAGGTCCGTGGGCTTCCACACGCCATAGATCAGCGCGATGAGCAGCAGCGCAAGAATGCCGCCGAGACCCGCCGTCTCCGAGGGCGTGGCATAGCCGCCATAGAGCGCTACCATGACGCCCGTGAGCAGCACCACGAAGGGCAGCACGCGGGGCAAAGCCGCGAAACGGTCCCGCATGGTGAGGTTATCCTCGTGCAGGATCTGCGAGTGCACGCCCGTGCGCTCGTAGGCGGCCTTGGCGGTGCGGTATTCCTGCCGGAAGCGCACCATGGCATAGCCTGCGAACAGGATGACCAGCAGCAGGCCCGGCCCGAGGCCGGCGAGGAACAGGCGTCCCAGCGACTGCTCGGCAGCCACCGCATAGAGGATCATGGTGATGGACGGCGGCAGCAGGATGCCGAGCGTGCCGCCGGCGGCGATGATGCCGGCCGCAAACGCGCCGGAATAGCCGCGCTTGCGCATCTCCGGAATGCCCGCAGAGCCGATGGCCGAGCAGGTGGCGGGCGAGGAGCCGGCCATGGCCGCGAACAGGGCGCAGGCGAACACGTTGGCGATGCCAAGGCCGCCAGGGATGCGGTGCATCCAGGCATGCAGGGCCGAATAGAGGTCCTGTCCCGCCTTCGACTTGCCGATGGCGGCGCCCTTCAGGATGAAGAGCGGAATGGAGAGGAGGGTGATGGAAGCCATCTCCTCATAGACGTTCTGCGTCACCGTATCGAGAGAGGCGCTGGGCATGAAGCCGAACATGAACAGCACGGCGACGGCGCCCAGCGCGAAGGCGATGGGGATGCCGATGAACATGGTGGCGAGAGTTGCCCCGCCATACATCAGGCCGAGGACCAGCGTGCTCATGACTTGCGCCCTCCGGCCAACGCGCAGGCGAGCTGCAACGCGATCTGCACCGTGAGCAGCGTCATTCCGATGCTCATCAGGGAATAGGGAATCCACATGGGCGGGCCCCAGGTGGAGGAGGAGATGTGCCCGTCCTCCCATGCTTCGTGCAGCAGCGTGAAGGACTTCCAGGAGAAGAAGGCACAGAAGAGGAAACTGGCGAAATCCACCAGGATCAGCCGCGCGGCATTGACCCGGGGCGACAACAAGGCGGTCAGCGCCTCGATGGCCACATGCCCGCGCCGCCCCTGCACCCAGGCGGCGGTCATGAAGGTGGCGCCCACCAGCAGGAAGACGGCGGCCTCGTCCTGCCAGTAGGTGGGGGCGTGGAACACGAAGCGTACCACCACGCTGTAGGACAGGATCACGCTCGCCGCGATGAGGGCCAGCGAGGCGAGGATCACGATCGCCTTGTTGACCCCGGCAAGCGCCATCTGCAGCGCCCCGAGCACCGGATGCACCGCCTGCGCGGCGGAGACGGCGCGCGCCTCCGGCGACGCGGTGGCGGCGCCCGGCATTTCAAAGCCATGGGCGCTCATGCCTGGACCTCTTCGGCCAGCTTCAGCAGCTTGGCGGAGAGGGCAGTCTTGCCGGCATAGTCCTTCCAGGCGGTGTCGCGGGCGATGGTCCGCCACTGCTCGATCACGGCATCATCGAGATCCGAGACCTTGGCACCGGCCTTGGAGAAGACCTCCGCCACCTTCACGTCGTCCTCCTGCGCGCCCTTGAGGCCGAAGGGCTCCATTTCGGCGCCCACCGTGGTGATGAGGTCCTGCTGCGCCTTGGGCAGCTTGTCGAAGATGGTCTTCGACATGAGCAGCGGCTCAAGCATGAACCAGTAGGACTTGCCCTTGCCGGTGGCGAGATTCTTGGATAGTTCCTCCAGCCGGAAGGAGATGAGGCTGGTGGAGGAGGTGATGCCGGCATCGCAGGCGCCGGTCTGCATGGCCACATAAAGCTCGTTGGACGGCAGGTTGAGCACGGCGGCGCCGGCGGCCTGCAACATCAGGTCCATCTCGCGCGAGCCGCCGCGGATCTTCATGCCCTTGGCGTCGGCGGGCGTGACTAGCGGCCGCTCGCGGCTCGCCGCGCCACCCGCCTGCCAGACCCAGGTGATGATCTTGATGCCCTTGCCGTCGAGATAGGTGGCGAATTCCTCGCCCACCGGTTTGGTCTTCCAGGCGAGGCCCTGCGCATAGGAGGAGACGAGGCAGGGCATGAGGCCGATGTTGCACTCCGGCGCCTCGCCGCCGGCATAGGAGATGGGATAAAGCGACATATCCAGCGCGCCCTTCCGCATGGCGGAGAACTGCGCATTGGTCTTCATCAGCGATGAGCCGGGATAGATCTCGAATTTCAGTTCACCGTTGGAGCGCTTTTCCACCTCGGCGGCGAACTTGCGCACCAGACGGTCGCGGAAGTCGCCTTCATCGCCGCTGGAGGAGGGGAACTGGTGCGAGATCTTGAGCGTGGTGGCCGCGTTGGCCAGCCGCGAGAACGAGATCACGGCGGGGGCGGCGATGGCTCCGGCGAGCACATGGCGACGGGAAATAAGCATGGATATGTCCTCCTTGCGGCCGCGCGCAAAGCGGGCCGGGATGCTTGGCGTTTCCTCCCGACCGCCCCGATTTTTAAGGGGTCTGTGGCCGGAGCGTGTTCACTCGAACGCAGGTCTTACAAGGTCTGATTCAAATGACTTAACGTCATTATTGGTCAACAGATCAACTGTTGTTCGGGCGCTTTTCGCCCATTGGGCGCAAAATGTCCTCAGGCCACGGAGCGGTAGGTGTCCTTGTAGGTGTCGCGCAAGATATTCTTCTGCACCTTGCCCATGGTGTTGCGCGGCAGCTCGTCCACGAAATAGACCTTCTTCGGCAGCTTGAACTTGGCGAGCTTACCGTCGAGGGCCGCATGCACCTGCGCCTCGGTGAGGGTGGAGCCGGGCGTGCGGACGATCACCGCCGTGACGCCCTCGCCGAAATCCTTGTGCTGCAGGCCGATGACGGCGCTTTCCAGCACGCCGGGGATGGCGTCGATCTCGCCTTCCACTTCCTTCGGATAGACGTTGAAACCGCCGGTGATCACCAGATCCTTGCCGCGCCCGACGATATGGACATAGCCGCGCGCATCGATCTTGCCGAGGTCGCCGGTGATGAAATAGCCGTCGTGGAATTCGGAGGCGGTCTTTTCCGGCAGCTTCCAGTAGCCTTTGAAGACGTTCGGCCCCTTCACCTCGATGGAGCCGATCTCGTCCGCGCCCAGCACCGCTCCGGTGGCCGGATCTGCGATGCGCACGCTCACGTCCGGCAGCGGGAAGCCCACGGTGCCGGCGATGCGGTCGCCGTCATAGGGGTTGGAGGTGTTCATGCCGGTTTCGGTCATGCCGTAGCGCTCAAGAATGGCCTTGCCGGTCTTCTCCTCGAAGGCGCGATGGGTCTCGGCCAGCAGCGGCGCGGAGCCGGAGACGAACAGGCGCATGTGCGCGGTGGCCTCGCGGGTGAGGCCGGGCATGTCGATGAGGCGGGTGTAGAAGGTGGGCACGCCCATGAGCGTGCTGGCCTTCGGCATCAGGCGCAGCACTTCGGCGGCATCGAACTTCGGGCAGAAGATCATGCTGGCGCCCGACATCAGGATGATGTCGCCGGCCACGAACAGACCATGGGTATGGAAGATCGGCAGCGCGTGGATCAGCACGTCGTCCGCGGTGAAGCGCCAGTAATCGCGCAACGTCACCGCGTTCGAGAGCAGGTTGTCGTGGGTGAGCATGGCGCCCTTGGCGCGGCCCGTGGTGCCGGAGGTGTAGAGGATCCCGGCCAGATCATCCGCCGCGCGCGGCACGTCCTCGAAGGTCTCGCCGGCGCTTTCCGCCGCTTCCGTGATCGAGCCCCTGCCGTCGCTACCCAGCGTCTCCACGTGCGGCACGCCGAGCTTTGCGGCGAGCGTGCGCACATCGTTCGCCACTTCGGGGCGCACCACCACCACGGTGGGCTCGGCGTCAGAGAGGAAATATTCCAGCTCGGAGAGCGTATAGGCCGTATTGAGCGGCAGATAGACAGCACCCGCCCGCAGCGCCGCCATATAGAGCACGAAGGCGGTCCAGGATTTCTCCACCTGCACGGCCACCCGGTCGCCCGGCTTCACGCCGCGGGCCACCAGCACATTGGCGAGGCGGGCGGACAGGGCGAGGGCATCGGCATAGGTCGCCACCTCGCCATTGGGATGGATCGCGAGCGGCTTGCCGAGGTCCGGCATGGCTGCGCGGATGGCGGCGAAGAAATGGTTTGTGGTCGTCATGATGTGGGCACCAGAGCACGCGGGGCGGATTCGCCGCGCAGGAGTTTCTTCACCGCCGGGCTCGCCACCACCTCGCCCTTCACGGCGAAGGTCTCGTGGTTCTTCTCGATATCGGCGATCACATAGCGATAATTGACCATCGTCCCATAGGCCTGGGCGATGCCCTTGGGGGAGAGGTCGCCCATGGGGTTGAGCCGCTCCAGCCGGGCGCCATTGCCGAGATGGAAGCGGGCCACGGGGTCGATGGGCTTGCCCTTCGATGTCCTGGCGATCAGGAAATAATGGGCGGCGAGGCTGTTCATGAGCGTTGCCAGTTCCGCCCGCACCGCATCCTGCTCCACCCAGTCGGGAGCATCGAGCAGGGCCAGCAGCTCGCGGTCGGCGGAGGTGAGCACGGCGGAATTCTCCGACTTGCGCTCGGCATCCAGCCATTTGCGGAAGGCGGGCACGGGCGAGAGCGTCACGAAGGTGGTGAGCGAGGGGATTTCGCGGGAAATCTCCTCCACCACCTGCTTGATGAGGAAGTGGCCGAAGCTCACGCCGGCAAGCCCACGCTGGCAGTTGGAGATGGAATAGAAGACCGCCGTGGTGGCGGTGCCGGGCACGATGGGATCGCGCGTCTGGTCGAGGATGGGGGCGATGGCGCCGGGCGTCTCGCGCATGAGGGCCACTTCCACGAAGATCAGCGGCTCATCCACCAGCGCGGGGTGGAAGAAGGCGTAGCAATGCCGGTCCGGGCTGTCCACGCGGGCGCGCAGATCGTTCCAGTCGCGGATGGCGTGCACCGCCTCGTAGCGGATGATCTTCTCCAGCACGTTGGCGGGCGTGGACCAGTCGATCCGGCGCAGCACCAGAAAGCCCCGGTTGAACCAGGAGGAGAACAGGTGGCTGAAGTCATTGTCCACCGGCGCCAGCTCCTTGCGGCGCTCCATGGCGTCCATGAGATGCTCGCGCATGTGGACGAGATCGGCGGTGGCACCGGGTGCCATGTTGAGCCGGCGGAACAATTGCTGCCGGCGCGGCTCGCTGGCGGCGTGGATTTCGGCAATGGAGGCGTCGCTCGGCTTGGCCGCATAGGCGGCCATGGCCTTTTCCAGCCGGGTCGTGTCGGGCCCGAAGGTGGCCAGCAGGCTTTCAAAGAAGGCGATGCGCTCGCCGGTCTTCATCTGGGCATAGCGGGAGAGGATTTCAGCGGCGAGCGCGACCCCGGAGGCCTCGCCCCGGCCTGAGAGCAGTTCCTGGCAACGGTCCACCAGCGTGGCGGCACGGGTGGCGCCATTGGTGCGGCCGGATCGGTCCAGCAGGGCACGGCCGCGGTCCGCGATGGTCGCAAGAAGATCGCCGAAAAAGGAACTGTTGGACGTCATGTACGCCTGTCCTCTCGGTTGCGGGCCGGGAGCCGGGACGCAAGGACGGGCAGCAAGGAGCCCGTCACGCAGTCCCTTTGGCCTCGCATCCAGTCTAGCACGCCGCCCGCCCAGCCTGCTGCCTCCTATGAGGCGACGACTTGCATCCGTTGTCAATCATCATGTATGCAAGATTATAGGAATTGCATTTGGAGGCGTTCGGTGCGCGGCGAGGCCACTCCCCGGCTGCGGGAAGCCCTTGAGGACGATATCGTCTCTGGCCGGCTCAAGCCCGGTCAGCGGCTCGACGAGGTGAGCCTTGCCGAGCGCTTTGACGTATCGAGAACGCCGATCCGCGAGGCTTTGATCCAGCTGGCCGCCTCGGGAATGGTGGAGATCCGCCCGCGCCGGGGTGCCTTCGTGGCTTTGCTCGGCCCGCGCGCGCTCATCGAGAGCTTCGAGTTGATGGCGGAGATCGAGGCCGCCTGCGGCCGCCTCGCCGCCCGGCGCATGACGCCGGAAGATCGAGCCGCCATCGAGCAGAGCCATGCGGGCTGCGCCGCCGCTGTCGCGGCGGAGGACCGCGAGACCTATTATGCGGAAAATGCCCGCTTCCATGCCGCCATCTATGCGGCGACGGGCAATCGCGTGCTGGCCGGCGAAGCCCAGCGCCACCAGCGCCTGCTCCAGCCCTATCGGCGCCTGCAGCTCCGTGTGCCCCGGCGGATGGACGCCTCCTTCGCCGAGCACGAGGCCATTCTGGACGCCTTGCTGAAGGGCGATGGGGATCTCGCCGCCGAGCGCCTCAGGGCGCATGTGCTGGTGCAGGGCGAGCGGTTCCTGAACCTGATCACCGCTTTGCAGGACGAAGCAGAGGCGGTTGCCCGGGTGGGCTGACCGCCTCTGCCGAAGGTCTGGGTCAGCCGAGGGCGAAGTCCACCAGCAGCTTCATGTTGAGCGCGATGATGAGCAGGCCTGCGGCGGCAGCCAGCACCGTCTGCCAGCGTGGGGCCACATGCACGCCCATCTTGCGCCTGTCCGCCGTGAACATGACGAGCGGCACGATGGCGAAGGGCAGTTGCAGCGATAGCACCACCTGACTGAGGATCAGCAGCGTGGAGGCCCCCGACTCGCCATAGGCGATGGTGACGATCGCCGCCGGGACGATGGCGATGGCGCGGGTCAGCAGCCGCCGCAGCCAGGGCTGGATCCTCAACTCGATGAACCCCTCCATCACCGCCTGTCCGGCAATGGTGGCGGTGACGGTGGAGTTCAGGCCGCAGCACAGCAGCGCGATGGCGAACAGGGTGGGCGCCAGCGAGGAGCCCAGCAGCGGATTGAGCAGTTCGTGCGCCTTGCCCAGCTCCGCCACCTCGCCCGAGCCGGTGCCGTGGAAGGCGGCGGCGGCGAGGATGAGGATGGAGGCGTTGATGGTGAGCGCGAACATCAGCGCGAAGGTGGAGTCCCAGGTGGCGAAGCGGATAGCCTCGCGCACGCCTTCCTCCGAGGGGTCGTGCCTGCGCGTCTGCACGATGGCGGAGTGCAGATAGAGATTATGCGGCATGACCGTCGCGCCGAGGATGCCGAGCGCGAGATAGAGCATGTCGGGATTGGTCACGATCTCCGTCGTGGGGGCAAAGCCGCGGATCACCGCGCCCCAGTCCGGATCAGCCATCGCGATCTGCACGAAGAAGCAGGCCGCGATCACCGCCAGCAGGGCCATGATGAGCGCTTCCACGAAACGGAAGCCCAGCTTCTGCAGGCCGAGAATAAGGAACACATCCAGCGCGGTGATGATCACGCCGAGTTCCAGCGGGATGCCGAACAGCAGGTTGAGGCCGATGGCGGTGCCGATCACCTCCGCCAGATCGGTGGCGCAGATGGCCAGCTCCGCGAGGATCCAGAGCACGAAGGCGACAGGCTTGGGGAAGCTGTCGCGGCAGGCCTGCGCCAGATCGCGCCCGCTCGCGACGCCGAGGCGCGAGCATAGTGCCTGGAGCAGAATGGCGATGACATTGGAGAGCAGCGCCACGAACAGCAGCGCGTAGCCGAAGCGGGAGCCGCCGGCGAGCGAGGTCGCCCAGTTGCCGGGGTCCATGTAGCCGGTGGCGACGAGATAGCCGGGACCAAGGAACGCGAACAGGCGGCCGATGCGGCTGCGATGGCTGACCTTGATGCTTCCGTGGACATCCGAAAGCGCCGGCTCGCCACGCGGGCGACGCCAGCCATCGGACGGTTTCCTCAACTGATCCAGCATTCTGCACTCATCCACGTGGAAGCTTGGAATGAGAATGGATAAAGGCGCAATGTCTGTCAATGCAATTGCGAATGAATTGCAAAAACGAACGAAAGACCTGAGCTGGGCAGGCCTGATCCGGCTGCGCCGCCCTCTTCCGCGCGTTCGGTTCAGGGGGGGGTAGCCGCCTGAACCGGTGGAGAGGGCAGGGGGGCGTGCGGGCAAAGAAAAACCCCGGCGGTTGCCCGCCGGGGTTCTCCGAACCTGTGATCCCGAAAGGATCAGAAGCTGCGCTGGGCGCGGAAACCGCCCGACCACACGTCGGTGGAACCGCCGACCAGAGCGGTCGCGCTGCCCGTGCCGTTGGTGGCGTAGTTGTTGAGCGGCACGTCACCATCGACCTTCGAGTAGAGGACTTCGAGGCCGAGGTCGAGGTTCTTCACCGGCGACCAGATGGTGTTGGCGCCGACCTGCCACAGGCTCACGTCCTCGGCGCCGACGGTGTTGTCCGACACGCTGACGTCCACGTAACCACCGAACACCGACGAGCGGACGCCGGGGGTCCAGAAGTGACGATACTGAGCCTGGATCGCCCAGGCGGTGGTGGTGCTGTAGGACAGCGTGTTGGCGTTCCACGTGGCGTCCGACAGCGGGTAATAGGCGCCGCCGGAGGTCAGGAGCGAGGAGCCGAGGTCGACGCGGCCGAGGCCGGTGGCGCGGCCCTGGTTGGTGCCCGACAGGCCGACATAGCTCAGGGCGCCGTCAGCATAGTTGGCCTGGATGTACAGGCTGTCGCCCTTGGCGATCATCGGCAGCTTGATCTCGACTGCGCCGCCCAGAGCCCAGCCCCAGGTGTCGTCCGAGTTCTGGCCGAGGAACGAGGTGCCGGTGGCGGTGCCGATCGGGGTGAGCGCGCCCACCTGATGCGCAGCCGCGGAGAACTGCGCCGAGCCCCAGGCCTGATCGATGCGGATGTTGCCGACGATGTCCGGGATTTCCTGGCCGGACTGGTAGTTGCTGTAGCCAAGGCCACCGGTGGTGCTGAACACGCCGGCGGACGTCGCCTGCACGCCGGTGATGCGGTTGGCAGCGTCTTCGAGGGCGATAGTCGCCGAGAAGCCGTTGCCGAACTGCGCGGTGTAGGCGAGGGCCGAGGTCAGCTGGTTCGAGCCGGCATACAGCGTGGTGTAGGCATAGCTGATGCCGGTGTCGAAGAACGACTGGCTGTAGCCGAAGGTGAAGCCCGCGAACTGGATGAAGGCGCGCTCGAAATACATGCCGATGCCGGAGCCCGAACCGGCGCCCGTCTGGGATTCCCAGTTCATGCCGAAGCGGATGTAGGAGCGCAGGGTGCCGTAGTCGGTCTGCGTGCGCGCATCCATGCCCATGACGGCGCGAACGCGCGTCAGGTAGGACGCATCGTCATCGTCGCGATAGGGGAAGGCGGCGCTGCCGGCGCCCGGGCCGTTGAAGCCGGCGCCAGTGCCGGACGAGATGGCCGGATTGAAGGTGCCGGTGGAGTTCAGATAGGTGTCGAAGCGGGCGAAGCCGTCGATCTTCAGGCAGGTGTCGGTGCCGGGGATGTAGTAGAAGCCCGCGCCGTAGGCGGAGCAAACCCGCACATATTCAACGGCCTTGGCCTTCACGGGCAGGTCGGCAGCATGGGCGCCGGCAATGGCGGTGAGCCCCGCAACACTGCCGAGCAGAGCACTCTTTACGATGTTCAAAGTGACCTCCAAATGGTCTTCGGAGGGAGCCTGCTCGCAGCGAAGGTGCCTGCCCCACCATCGCCTGATCCCGACCCCAGCCCCATCGCTCTGGCCCGAATGGGCCAACGCAACGTCAAGTGACTGGGGTGCCCCCCTCGCTTCACCAGCCAAGAAAACACTATTGTTCACTTGACGCGGCGGACCATAGATGGATCGCTTTCCGGGTGTCAATTGATGGTAAGTCCAATCAAGAGTGTGTGCGACTTTTGTGCCACAGTCTGCGCTGCGATGCTCAGTAACTTTCCATCGCCATGGCAGTGCGACGAACGACAAGTCTTTGTCCGACTACTGATTCTGCAATTTATATTTTGGTTGTGCGGTGCTTCTGCGGTTGCAGGGCTTCACGTGAAGAGCCCGGCGCGGACGCGGGGGGCAGGTCAGCGTCCGCGCCGGGTCTTGCTCACACACCACATGCGGTGCGGGTGCCTGCGGCGGTGCTGCGCAGGCGACTGTGCCCGGCCACCGGATCGGCTGGATCGACTTCGGCAGGTCAGCATGCTGCCTGCGCGTTTTCGAGATATGGACTCGCATCATGCGTCGCAAGTAACGAGATCGTGTGAGTGCCATTTCGTGTGATTACAATCATCTCATGGCTAATGGCGTGTAGTAAATGTCGCAGAATTTTACGAGTTAATGTCGTCTGGTTGTCATGTTTGGTGGGTGCCTGTGGATTGATGTACAAGTGTCACCTTGATTGATTGCTCTTGCTTTTGATCGCGATGCGCAATTTCGATCAAAATTACGGAGCGGATGGTCGCAGCGCAGGCGGCCTCGCAAGGGCGGCCAACAGAGCGCCTGATCAACGTCCCGCAATATTCAGCTCGCGCCTATGGCTGTGAATGCGATTCGCGAAAGCGGGCTTGTGGGGGAGCGAAAGCTTCGGGGGAGCAGGTATGCAAAGTCGTGGGCCTTAGTTTGCCCAGTCCCTGCCCGAACCGGATTGACTCACTCAATACGCCCAAGCGTCGGCTTGGGCAATCCTTTGCGACCGATTGCTCTCATGTGCCGCTTTCATCAATCCGTCCGTCATCTCCCGGCGCCCTGAGCCCGTTGCCCGATACATGCGCTGTGGTGCGCATGACCGCGCGACAGTGTGGCCTTGCCCCGGCGGGGCACTGCGGCCAAAGTCGCGGCAACGCGGGCGTCAAGTCCGGATAGGTCGGTTCAAGGAGGAAACGGTATGCCTCAGGCCACCGCTGCAGGTGAGACCTATGACTATGTGATCGTCGGCGCGGGATCCGCCGGCTGCGTGCTCGCCAATCGGCTGTCCGCCGACCCGAATGTGCGGGTGGCGGTGGTGGAGGCCGGCGGCAAGGACGACTGGATCTGGTTCCACATTCCTGTCGGTTATCTGTTCGCCATCGGCAATCCGCGCGCGGACTGGTGCTTCAAGACCGAGCCCGAAGCCGGACTGAACGGCCGGGCGCTCTCCTATCCGCGCGGCAAGGCCATCGGCGGCTCCTCGGCCATCAACGCCATGATCTACATGCGCGGGCAGGCGGCGGATTATGATCACTGGCGGCAATTGGGGCTCGCCGGCTGGGGCTGGGATGAGGTGGAGCCGCTGTTCAAGAGCCACGAGGATCATTTCCTTGGCCCCAACGCCCATCACGGCAAGGGCGGCGAATGGCATGTGGAGTTTCCCCGCATCACCTGGCCACTGCTGGATGTGGTGCGCGCGGCGGCGGGACAGGCGGGCATCGCTTCCATCGACGACTTCAACACGGGCGACAATGAGGGAGCCTGCTATTTCCACGTGAACCAGAAACGTGGCCTGCGCTGGAGCGCGGCGCGCGGCTTTCTGAAGCCCGTGCTCAACAGACCCAACCTCGATCTCGTGACCACGGGCCATGTGGAGCGGGTGATGGTGGAGGCGGGCCGCGCCACCGGCATCGTGCTGCGCGGCAACGAGGGCCAGCGTACGCTGCGGGCACGCCGCGAGGTGGTGCTGGCGGCAGGCGCGCTCGGCTCGCCCCAGCTGCTCATGCTGTCCGGTATCGGCCCGGCGGAGCATCTGAAGGCCAAGGGCATCGATGTGGTTCTGGACAAGCCGGGCGTGGGCGCGAACCTGCAGGACCATCTGCAATTGCGGCTCGTCTACAAGGTGCAGGGCATCGGCACGCTGAACCAGCGCTATCACTCTCTGCCGGGCCGGATCGGCATGGGGCTGGAATATGCGCTGTTCCGGCGCGGACCGCTCACCATGGCGCCCTCGCAGCTTGGCATCTTCACGCGCTCCGATCCGGGGCAGGAGAGGGCGAACATCGAGTTCCATGTCCAGCCGCTCTCGCTCGACAAGTTTGGGGATCCGCTGCATCGCTTTCCGGCCTTCACCATGAGCGTGTGCAACCTGCGCCCGACCTCACGCGGCACCATCCGGCTGAAGAGCGCCGATCCGCTGGCGCCGCCGGAAATCCGCCCCCACTATCTCACCACGGAGGAGGACCGGCAGGTGGCGGCGGATTCCATCCGCGTCGCCCGACGCCTCGCCGCTCAGCCGGCGCTCAGCCCATACCACCCCGAAGAACTGCTGCCCGGCCCGACCATATCGAATGATGATGAGGCCGCGCTCGCCAGGGCGGCAGGCGATGTGGGCACCACCATCTTCCATCCCGTCGGCACGGCGAAGATGGGCCTTGCGACCGATCCGCTGGCGGTGGTCGATGGCCGGCTGAAAGTCTACGGCATCGAGGGGCTGCGGGTGGTGGACGCGTCCGTCATGCCGACCATAACCTCGGGCAACACCAATTCGCCGACCATCATGATCGGCGAGAAGGGGGCCCGCATGATCCTGGAGGATGCCCGCGCATGATGACGTATGGGTCACGCAAAAGCTCGCGCTCAACGGCCCTTCTGCGGGCCGCGGGCCTGTGTCTCGCAGCCTTTCCGGCGTCCGCTTCCAGCCCGGATGCCTGGGCGGAGCTGTTCGGCAAGGCGAAGGCGGCTTGCCTGAAGGCCAGCGGCCTGAAGGAGGCACGGGCACTTGGCGCGCCCACGGATTTTTCCGATCGTGTTCTCGTGCTGGTGTCCGGCCGTTGGCCGCAGCCGCACATGAAGAACCAGAAGGCGACCTTCGCCTGTCTGTATGGCAAGGCGTCGGGACAGGCGGAGGCGCAGGAACTGACGACGCCGCCCTGAGCAGCATCATCAGTGTCCGCATGAAGATCAGGAAGCGGCGTCCGCGCCCATGGCGGGTGCCTTGCGAGCCAGCCCGTCGAACAGATCGAGCAGGCGCTCACGCCACGCATGGACCGGATCATCGGTTTCCAGCAGCTCGATCTTCTTGATGCAGCGGGCCCACATGAACATGCCGAACAGGCAATAGTCGGCATAGGTGGGGGCTTCGCCGCACAGGAAGGGCTGCTCGCTCAGCACGGCGCGCGCGGGCGCCAGGCCGGCCCGGAAATCGGTAACGTGCTTTTCCGTCTCGGTGCCGAACTCTTCCAGTTTGCGATTGAAGCGGGTTTCGCGCGAGGTGCGGAAATAGGCCCGGTCGTTCTCGTGCACCAGAGTGAAAATGTCGTAGGTGAGGATCATGCGCAGCGGCAGCACCTGCGTGCTGTCCGCCCAGCTGTTGCAGAAGCGGGCGAAGCTGCGCCCCTGCGCACTGCCGAACAGGGAAGGCCGATCGGGGTATCGATCTTCCAGATAGGTCGCGATGCGCCAGGAGTCCGAGAGGACGGTTTCGTCATCCACCAGCACGGGCACGAACCCCTGGCCGGAGAAGGCGATGTTCGCCTTTTCCGAGAAGCGCCACGGCAGGCGCTCGGCTGCGAGGCCCTTGTGCGCCAGCGCCATGCGCGTCTTCCAGCAGTGTGGACTGAAACGCAGCTCGGCATCGGCGCCGGCGAGTTCGTAGAGCGTGAGCGACAAGCCTGTTCTCCTGATCATCCGCTGAAAACGAACATGCCGGGCGCTTGCGGCGCCCGGCATGTCAGATGATGGCCTGTATGTGTGCAGGCTTCAACGCTTGCGGCGGCCGCGTGCAGGCGGCAGCGCGGCGGCGGGAGCAGCAGCCGGCTTGGCCTTGCCCTTTGCGGGCGTAGCAGGCTTCGCGGCCGGCTTGGCGGTTGCCTTGGCCTTGGCCGGAGCCTTCGCAGGCGCGGGCTCCGCGACCTTGGCGGGGGCAGCGCTCTTGGCGGTTGCCGTCTTGGCGGTCGCAGCCTTTGCGGCCACGGGCTTGGCCGCGGCGCTCTTGGCAGGGGCCTTCGCCGGCTTGGCGGGGCTCTTGGCGGGCGCGGCCTTGGCGGCGGGAGCCGCTGCCGGCTTTGCTGCCGCCTTCGCGGCCTTGGCCGGCGCCTTCACCGCAGGGGCAGCCTTGGCGGCCGGCGCCTTGGCAGCGGCCTTCGGCTTCGTGCTGACGGCGGTGGACGCGGCGGCGCCCTTCGCGGCAGCCTTGGTCTTGGCGGCCGGAGCGGGGGCAGCCTTGGGGGCGACCTTGGTCTTGGCAGCACGCGGCTGCGGCTTCACGGCTTCCACCGGCTCGGCGGCTGCGGGCGCGGCCAGTTCGGCGACGACGGGGGCGACGACCGGCGCGGCGGCGGCGGCCTTGGCGGCGGCATCGAGGCCCGCGAGCACGGAGCCGACCACCAGCGCCACGAACGCCGGGGTCTCATCCATCACCGGCAGGCGGTGGATGTGCTTGCGCACCAGCATGTAGAGGAAGGTGGAGTGCAGATGCCAGGCGAGCTCGCGATCAATGGGATCCACGGCGGCGCGATCCGGCAGGCCGCGTTCCGCGCGCAGTTCCTTCTGCAGGATCTTGAGCAGGCGGTTGGCATGGGTGTCCATGTAGCGGATGGCGACGTCGGTGCCGGCGAGGCCGGCATAGAGCGCGACGCGGATCCAGTGGCTTTCGTCCGCCGCCTTCAGATAGGCGTTGTAGAAGCCCTCGAGGCGCTCCTTCAGCGGGATGGCGCGATCCTTGAGGCGGGCTTCCCAGTCCTTCGACCAGCGCTGGACGAAGACGTCCTCATAGACCGCTTCCACCAGCGCCTGCTTGGTGGCGAAGTAGCGGAAGATGAGCCCCTGCGAAATGCCGAGGCGGGAGGCGAGGTCGCGGGTCTGCGCCTCGAAGCCCTTCTCGGCGAAGAACTGCACGGCGGCATCCAGGATCATGCGGTGGCGCACCTGCGGCGCCAGACGGCTGCGTGCGGCTTCCTGAGCAGCCGCACCTTTGGCCTTGGAGGCCTTGGAGGCGGCAGCCTTGGGGGCAGCGGCCTTCTTCGCGGGAGCAGCGGCGCGTGCTGCGGAGCGGGAGGGGGAAGATTTACGTGTGGCCAAGGGCTGGTCCTCTTGATTGCCGACCTCTACTTGAAGCCAGCTTGACTTAATTTTACCTCCAAACCTGCGTAGTGACAACACGGTCAATATGTCCCGGTGTAATGAGCCCGAAGTTAGCAGTTTGTTCTCATCCGCACGGCTGTCTCCCGGCGGTCGGAAACAGGATCGCGGATTGCGCTTTGCATGCCATCCATTTTCGACTTCGCCGCAGGGAATGAGCAGACGCTCGGCATGCCGCAGGACGGATCTGTTTGCCGGCCGCGGCGATCGGGCTATCCGGTTCGCGCGGCGGGGAGGGAGGGGCCGGAGGCGCGTCGCCACGACCTGGGCTGATGGCCGGGGCGACCCCGCAGTTCCGGCGAGGCGGGGGCATGCGGGGGAGGGGACGCATCTTCCGATACGTCATCCTCACGGTCCAAACCTCCTTTTAACGCACGCGCGCTAAACCTTGCAGAACCAGCCGTTCCCGCGAACGGCCTGCTGGGTTCCGGATGCACATGCCTTCTTCGAATACGCCCCCGAAGCCGACCTATCCCCGCTTTTCCACAGGTCCGCTGGCCAGCGACGACCGTGGTCTGTCCTATCCCGCGCCGCACCGCCTTCATGTGCAGCCGACGGGCGGGGCAGCGTTGACGGTGACGCCATGGATCGCCAGCGAGCTCGTCCCCAGCTGGCTGGTGCCGTTCACCATCGACGAGAACACCCGTTTCACCCGCACGCCGGATCACCTGCTGCGGCGCCATCATCCCGAGGAGGATGGGGCGGTGGATGCCGAAGCCGATGATCGTGCACACGATGTGGACGAGGCGGCGATCGAACACGATCCGGTGACTGCGGAGGCCGAGGGCAGCGATGATTTCGCCTTCGCCAGCCGCCACTGGTCGTTCATGCCGGTGGAGGACGAGACCGTCGATCAGGCGGCCGTCTATCCGCAGGAGCAGGATGAACAGGTCGAGACGGAGGCAGGGCTTGCCGTCCCGGAAATGATGCCGCAGGCCGGCGCGATGGAAGAGATGACGAGCGAGGATATGGCAGTGGCGGATGTGGCGATGGAGGAGGCTGCGACCGCGCAGGTGGCTGCATCTTCGGATGTCCCCTCCGCCGAGATCCGGATGAATGATGTATCGCAATCGGCCGATGACGTGCCGGTGGAGACGGATGCTCAGCCCGAGCTCATGAGCGCGGAAGCTGCCCCCTCCACGCAGGACGTCCCGATAGCGGATGCCGATCTTCTCGCCGACGTTCCGCCGCGCCTGCATGCGCTGGCGCGGCTGGTGGTCATCGGCAGGATCGCCCTTCCCGAGCCCGCAATTGAGCAGGATCTTCTCCCGCCCGAGCCCGAACCCGTGGTCGAGGAACCGGCGGCAGCCGAGGACGCCAATCCCGAGCCCATCCTCCAGAAGGATGAAGAGCCGGCTGGTTCGTCCGCATTGTCTTCGCAGGGCATCTTCACCATTTCCGGTTTCGGCTGGCCGCTCTACCAGCAGAGCGTGACCATCGGCGCCACCGCTCCCGCCGCGCCGCAGCCCCCGGCCGAGGCGGGCGTGGAAGAGCAGGAGCAGGAGCCGGCGCAGGAGCCCGAGGCTGATATCCTCGGCGACGTCGTCTCCGTCGCGGAACAGGACCCGGTCGAGGAAGATGCGCCCGCACCCGTCGTCGAGGAGCGGCCCGAGGCGGCGCAGGTGATGTTCGCATCGGAGGGCTACGAACTGCCGTCGCTGGAACTGCTGGCCGAGCCGCCCGTGGTGGAGCCGCCGTTCGATCTGTCGGAAGAATTCCTCGAGCAGAATAGCCAGACCCTGCAGCAGACCCTGCGCGACTTCGGCGTGCGCGGTGAGATCATCGATGCCAATCCCGGACCGGTGGTGACGCTCTATGAGCTGGAGCCGGCTCCCGGTACCAAGTCGTCCCGCGTCATCGGCCTGTCCGCCGATATCGCCCGCTCCATGAGCGCCATCTCGGCTCGCGTGGCGGTGGTGGAGGGTCGCAACGTCATCGGCATCGAGCTGCCCAACCGGGTGCGTGAGACGGTGTGGCTGCGCGAACTGCTGGCCGACCACGGCTTCGGCGAGGCGCGAGCCAAGCTCGGCCTCTGCCTTGGCAAGACCATCGGCGGTGAGCCGGTGATCGCGGATCTCGCCCGCATGCCGCATCTGCTGGTGGCGGGCACCACGGGCTCCGGCAAGTCGGTGGCCATCAACACCATGATCCTGTCGCTGCTCTACCGGCATGCGCCGGAAGCCTGCCGGCTGATCATGATCGACCCGAAGATGCTGGAACTCTCCGTGTATGAGGGTATTCCGCACCTGCTCACCCCGGTGGTGACGGACCCCAAGAAGGCGATCACGGCCCTGAAGTGGGCGGTGCGCGAGATGGAGGACCGCTACCGCAAGATGAGCCGCCTCGCTGTGCGCAACATCGACGGCTTCAACGCCCGCGTGACTGAAGCCGCCGCCAATGGCGAGGTGATCACCCGCATCGTCGAGCGCGGCTTCGACAAGGAGACCGGCGAGATGGTGAGCGAGGAGGAGGTCATGGACCTCACCCCGCTGCCTTACATCGTCATCATCGTCGACGAGATGGCCGACCTGATGATGGTGGCCGGCAAGGAGATCGAGGGCGCCATCCAGCGCCTCGCCCAGATGGCCCGCGCCGCCGGCATCCATCTGGTGATGGCCACCCAGCGCCCGTCGGTGGACGTGATCACCGGCACCATCAAGGCCAATTTCCCCACCCGTATCTCCTTCCAGGTGACTTCGAAGATCGACAGCCGCACCATCCTCGGCGAAATGGGCGCCGAGCAACTGCTGGGCCAGGGCGACATGCTCTATATGGCCGGCGGCGGACGCATCACCCGCGTGCATGGCCCCTTCGTCTCCGACCACGAGGTGGAGAAGGTGGTGGCCCATCTGAAGACGCAGGGCCGCCCCGAATATCTCGACGCCGTGACGTCCGATGAGGAAGATGAGGTCGCGGCCGAGGAGGATGCCGGCGCGGTGTTCGACAAGTCCGCCATGGCCGAGGAGGGCGGTGGCGATCACTATGAGCAGGCCATCGCGGTGGTGCTGCGTGACCGCAAGGCGTCCACCTCCTACATCCAGCGCCGTCTCCAGATCGGCTACAACAAGGCGGCCAGCCTGATGGAGCGCATGGAGCAGGAAGGCATCGTCGGCCCGGCCAACCATGCCGGCAAGCGCGAGATCCTGGCGTCTCGGGCACCCAGCGGTCTTTGATCCCTCGATTGCCGGGCCAAGCCGCCCGGCAATCTCCCGACCGCGCGGACGGATGCGGGTGATCGGCCTGTGAGGCGTCTGCCTGTGGACAGTTCCGCGTCTGTTGTCTGCCGGTTGCCGCCCGGCCCGACATGCCTTATGAACAGCTTGGCTTGGCTTCGGCCATGCCCGCTGCACCCGTAGCTCAGCTGGATAGAGCGTTGCCCTCCGAAGGCAAAGGTCGCACGTTCGAATCGTGCCGGGTGCGCCAGTTAAATCAAACACTTAGCTGAAGTTGATGGCTCAGGCGAAAGCTCTGAGTCGCCACCGAGTCGCCACCCTGTGTGGAAACATTCGGCATCGGCAGGACACTCAGAGATTCGAACCCTCGCCCGCCGGCGGGGCAGGCGAGGGCACTCCAGCCAGCAGGCCGGCAATGGGGAGTGGCCGTTGGGTGGCCGGCTGGAATCGGTACCTCTGGGCGGTAGCGCGTGGTGACTCGCTCTTCCTTGCCTGACGGCGCGGGCCTTCGAGACTGCCCGGAGGCACGCAAGAAGACCGGGAGGCTGCGCATGTGGTGCGCTAGCTTGTGTGCCCCAATACACTGCTGGGCGCTCGGCGGGGGCCTCGTACGGGCCAGCTCTGCGACCGAGACACCAACAACATTGTCCAACGCAGCTTCAGCTGGAAGTTCTGACGGGTGTTCCACATGCGTATTTGGCTGTTGCGGGGCTTAGGCCAATATCACCTCGCGGTCGGGCCGATCGAGGCATTCCATGTAGGCAGCAGAGGCCGGGTCTCGTGTTTGTCGTCCCGCCTGTGAAACCAACGGGGGGCGGCGGGCGTGCCGAGCCAATGCCCACTAGTGCTCTGGAGGACAGGGTTCAGATGCGCCAGAAGCAGTAGTTTTCTGCGGTGACGGCGAATTACCGGTTTGGGGCGGGGATGCGCCAGAATCAGACTTTACCAACTGCGTGCCTGAACGGCCGGTACGGATTTCGGAGTGGACGTTGAACGCGTCACCGCGTTGCTGTTAGAGGCGGCCGTCAGCGCCGAGTACGCGCTCTTCGAACGCCGGAATAACGTCCTCAAGGTCATCGAACAGCATGTCATCGCCGATGAGCGTGACGACCCCGGCCCGTTTCAAAATCATCATTGGCTCGTGATGAAGCTCGGCAATACCGAGCGCCATGCCGCGTGCCGCGAACAACAGGCAAACGTCCTTGAGCATGGCGGCTGCGGTGGAGTCGATCTGGGTGATGGCGCTGGCATCGAGAATGAACCAGCTCGTGGAGGGGGGCAGGCTGCACGCCGCAGCCTCCAGCCGCTCCTGCACGTATTCGACGTTGAAGAAGAGCAGGTTGCCCTGCACGATATGCACTGCGAGTTCAGGTATGGCCTTCGCGTCCGGTCGCCTGTGCAGCTTGAAGAAGCCTGCGCGGCCAGGGATGCGTCCAAGTATGGCATCGCGGGGCCGCATCTCCTGCAACAGCACATAGGCCAAGGTTGCGAAGACGGCGATGACGACGCCTCTCAGGACGCCGAGACTGACGGCGCCCCAAAGACCAATTAAGGCAAAGGCGAACTCCACCCGATTGATCCGCCATATCTCGCGCAGCCCCTTGAGATCGATCAGGGAGACGGCCGCCGCAGCCAGGATCGCGCCCAGAGCCGGGGCCGGCAGCAGGCGAACCGCATCGTTGAGATAGATCAGCGTCGCCCCCAGCGCTGCGGCGGCGAAAAGGCCGCTGGCCTGGGAGCGGCCTTCGACCGACATGTTGATGGCGGTGCGGGAATCCGAAACGGACACCGGGAAGCCGCCGAAGCATCCCGCGGCGATGTTCGACGCCCCGAAGCCGATCAGCTCCTTGTTCATATCCACCCTGAAGCCGCCGAGGGTGCCGAAGCTGCGGGCGGTGACGATGCCTGCGCCGAAACTCACCAGCCAGATGGCTGCGACCCCTTGGGCCAGTTCCAGGAGCGGCAGGCCATCGGGTATCGGAAGCGAGATATGCGGCAGCCCCGTGGGGATCTCGCCCACCACCTTGATGCCCAGGCCCCTGAAGTCCAGCAACGCCGAAAGCAGTGTCGCCGCGACGACAACGACCACCGGCCCCGGCACAGGCGAGCGCCATGCCGACAGGACCTGAAGCAGCACGAACATGGCCACGCCGAGGATGACGGACGGCCAGTGGACAGCTCCCATGTTGCGGGCAAGTCCGACAAGGGCTGATGTCAGGCTTCCGGTATCCACCGAAAGGCCGGTGAAGCGGTTGATCTGGCCGATGAGGATGGAGAGGGCAACGCCGCTGATGAAGCCGACAAGAATGGGACGCGAGAGAAAGGCTGCCAGAATACCGAGCCGCAGCACGCTCGCGAGAATACAGAGAATCCCGACGCCCACAGCCAGCAGCGCGGCCGCCATGACCCGGTCCCCCGTGGTCGCCAGCGGCAGCGTGGCGAGGACGGCTGCCACCACCGTCATGGTGGCGGCATCCGGCCCCATCATGAGCTGCCGGGACGGCCCGAAAACGGCATAGCCGACGAGAGCGGCCATGCTGGCGTAAATGCCGACCTCGGGAGGCAGCCCCGCTATGGCCGGATAGGCGATGGCGCTGGGTATGGAAACCGCTGCCACGGCAAGGCCGGCCATGGCGTCGCTGCGCAACCATTCGAGGCGGAAGCCGACAAAGCCCTGGCACAGACCCCACCTGCCGCCCATGGTTTCCTCTCCTTCATGACTCTACTGGAACGCAGATCAAACCTGGCGGCCACTCATCTGGAAGTGCGACCCTTCTCAAGCCGTCGCTGAAGCGGAAAGGCCTGGAACGAGATGCCTGGCATACGGGGGCTCGACGTAGCCGTCCGCGTTCTGCCGCTTGGGCAACGTCACCTTCTTCCGCTCGATTTCCTTGTACGGAATCTGCGAGAGGATGTGACTGATGATGGCGAGGCGCGTCCGGCGCTTGTCGTCTGAATAGGCTACGTACCATGGCGCGACGTCGCTATCGGTGGCGGCAAACATCGCATCGCGCGCGCGGGAATAATCGTACCAGCGCGAATAGGATTCCAGATCCATCGGCGACAGCTTCCAGATCTTTCGCGGGTCCTCGATCGGCTGCTCAATACGTCTGGTCTGCTCCTCCGGGCTTACTTCCAGCCAGTATTTGAGAAGGATCACGCCGGAGTCGATGATCGCCTGCTCCACGCCCGGCACCGTGGCAAGAAAGCGACTGGCCTGCTCGTCGGTACACAGTCCCATCACCCGCTCAACCCCGGCCCTGTTGTACCAGCTGCGGTCGAAGATCACGATTTCTCCGGCCGCCGGAAGGTGCGTGACGTAACGCTGGAGGATCATCTGCGATTTCTCGCGCTCCGTCGGTGGCGGAAGCGCCATGACGCGGAATACCCGCGGACTGACCCGCTCCGTTATCGACTTGATGACCCCGCCCTTTCCGGCACCGTCCCGTCCTTCGAACACGATGCAGATCTTGGCGCCTTGTTCTTTAGCCCATTCCTGCACCTTAACCAGCTCGCCATGCAGTTCGCGCAGTTTCGCTTCATAAGCACGCCGCTTCATCCGCTTGCTGGATTCGGGCGCATTCGCTCGCTCTGACTTGGCATGTTTCGACATGGTCGCCCCCATCAGGACCAACTGAGGAAGAAGCCGACGTCTCCCGGCATTCCGTTGGGCCATTCGATGATCATGGCCTTCAGCCTGAAACCGGCGGGTTGCAAATGCTCGCGCCAGAATTCGTAGGCCTGGCAGGGGCGGCCTGTCAGGCTCTCCGGCCAGTTCTCGGCGGAATTGTTGATTGTCCTGCCATGATCGGTGCAGAGCGCATTGGGGAAGCGCATGACCATGATTTCGTTTTGTCCACGCTCCGCCGCGCTCCTCATCTTGTGGGCCAGCGTTCGCTTCAACTCGGCGATCCGATCCGGTGTCAGGTCCACCGGCTCGGACAGCGTCTTGACCAGTTCCTGGCGCGCCGCCTCCACACCATCGAGCGCATCTGAGCGCCGGGATGCCTTTGCCAGGCTGATCTGGTCCATATATTTCTGGAGGTCTTCGGCGGACATGAAGGCCTCGTCATCAAGGGCTTCATGCGCTTCGGAAGGGGCCACAGCGGCAGACATCATGCGCCTCCTGTATTGGACCTGCCACTGAGGCTTGGCTCAGCATGCCTCAGTGGCCTCGTGGATATTCGCGGGGAAAAGAGCACGTTTCGTGCCTTAAAAATCCTCTCCCACGCGTCGCCAGCCTTTGGGATTGAAGCTCCGGATCTGCGATGCCAGCTTCTCCGTCTTCGGCCCGAGATTGGCCTCGTAGACGCTGCCGTTCTGGCTGCACAGGAAGGTCATGACGCCCGTCTCCTGCCAGCGCGCCGGATAGGCCAGCATGGCGAAGCCCGCGAGCAGCCTGTCGCCGACCATGTAGTCGATGGCGCCCCCCGGCGCGGCCGGCCCCTGCCGCGTGAGAATGCGGTAGACGTAGCCATTATAGGGTCGTGGACGCTCGGATGGAGCAGACGCGTCGATGCCGGCATCGGCGATGCGGTCGCCGAGCGGGCTTCGATCGGCGGACGAGACGGGTTGCCAGTAAAGCCCGTCCTGCATGCCCGGCGTGCTGATGAAGCGGCGGGCATATTGCGGGATCGGATCTCCATCATGGGTGGAGCTGAAATACTCCCTCTGTGCTGCTACGAAATCGCCGCATGCGCCGATGGCGATGGTCTCGTTGCGTCCGATGGCGCGGGCGATGATCTCGTCGCGGCCCGCTGCCAGATCGAACGTCCATTGCCCGGATGCCTGCTTGAGCGGAACCGGAAACGGCCAGTTTTGCGGCCCGAAAGCGAGGACGCGGGTGGCGTTCGGGCCGTCGAGCACAGTGGTCCCCTTGGCGGCCAGTGCAAGGAAATCGTCCAGTCGCTTCGTATCCACCGCGGCGTCGCCGGACAGCACCAGATCGCGGGCGCCTGGCCCGAAGATCTTGTCGAGGCGGTCCTCGCCGGGATGACGCGCAGCCTCGACCAATGCCGTCGCCGCCGCATCCGGGCTGGGGAAGGTCTGCTGGGCCAGAGCCGTTGCCCCTGATAGGAGGGACAACAAGACAGCGGATATGCCGGACACCCATCTCGTGTTCATGTCGCTCTCCGCTATCGCCGGCGTCCGCCGCCACCGCCTCCGCGCCCCATGCCTGCTGATGGCCGCGAGATTGATTGCCTGCTCATATGGCCCCGGTTCGAATAGTGTGCGGCTGAGGGGCCGGATCGCGCACCGCTGAAAGCGGTCGGATGGGGCTGGGCCGGTCGGGCTGGCCGCTGGACGTTGCCGGCGGGCTTGCTGGGCCGGCGCGCTTCGCCCTGGCCGGGTGGGCGCGAGGGCTGTGTCGGACGTCCCGCCTGTCCCCGGTCGGGGCCACGGCCGGCACCGGCACCCGGCCTGTCTCCGCCTGCTGCCGGACGTTGCTGGGCGGAGGGTGGAAGGCCGTTGCCGCGGCCCGGACCGCCGGGGCCCACAAGACCCGGTTTGGTGCCTTGTCCCGGCCGGTAGCGGCCTGGGTCGGGGCGCCATGGCCGGTTGCCGTTGCCGATATTGATGTCGTTGCCGATGTTGATGTTGCCACCGCCGGGCCGATAGCCAGGATAGCCCGGCCAGCGGGGCGGATAGACCCAGCCACGATTCCAGTCCCAGGCATTGTCGAGGATGCCGCCGACGATGACGCCGGCGCCGAAGGCGAGAAAGTTCGAGCCCCAGCCCGCAACCGGCGGGGCATAGACGACGGTGGGGTCGTAGGTGGGAACATAGATCACGCCCGGCTCAGCGGACTCGATGACGATATAGTCGGTGTCGCCCTGCTTCTCGACGA
Source organism: Azorhizobium oxalatiphilum (assembly GCF_014635325.1). Lineage (GTDB taxonomy): Bacteria > Pseudomonadota > Alphaproteobacteria > Rhizobiales > Xanthobacteraceae > Azorhizobium > Azorhizobium oxalatiphilum. The sequence goes on from NZ_BMCT01000003.1 coordinate 428,091, forward strand.
TCACCGTCTGCTGCGGCGTTGTTTGCAGGGCACCGGAACCCTTCGCCTGAGCGCGCAGGCTCTGGATCGTGTCCGCCACATCCTTCGGCTGGTTAACGAATGCGTCGCCGATGTCGCTGGTGGCGTCCAGATCGGCATTGAGCTTTGCGATCACGTCCGGGAAGCGGGCGAGGGCCTTGACGGCGGGGTCCCAGCCCTGCGCATCCAGCGCCGAAAAGTTTCCGGCGGCGGCTGCCGCGCGGTTCTTCTCCAGCCAGCGCGAGACCTGCACGATCTCGATGGGATAGGCAGTCGCCGGGAGTAGCTGTGCCAGCAGTTCGTCCGGGTAGAGGGCATAGGGGGCGAGCAGCTTTCGCAGTTCCTCGCGACTGAATGTCGAGGAGGGGCTCACCTCCGGCTTTCTGGCATTCTGCGGGGCTGGCTGCGGCGCCTGCTGTTGGGCTTGTTGCGGCGCTTGCGCCCGTGCCGACGCGAACGGGATGAGCAGGCCTACGACACACATGAGGCACCGCGCCACGTGAAGAAACGAATGTTCTCGCATGTCGGAGTTCTTCTTCCGCCCATCCTTGCCGGAGGGGCGTTCAATGCCAGCCTCCCATGCCCATGATGGACACATCGAGATCGAAGTAAATAGGAGTCAAAAAATTGCCATTACTGCAATAAGGCGTATGGGCCTCAGCCGCCGGTGCCGGGGGGGACGGCGACGAGGCTGAGAAAAAATTGGCCACATTTCCCAAGCGCGGGCCACTTTTTCAATGCGAGTGCAGCGTCAGGCCATCGCCATGGCAGATGGTTCATATAATTGATAATAAATAATAATTTTAAAATCAATACCTGAGCATCCGATCACGTGTGCTTGCGGCGGAGTGACTTCACATGCGGCTTGAGCTTCACCTTAGGCACTTGATTGCGTAGCGGCATGTAGCTAGCGTATGTGTGATCCAGAAGGGCGTGGCCGCAGTGTCGGCTATGTATATCATGCTATGGAATGCAATATGTATTGTATTCGCGCTGTTTCCTGACGGTTTGTATTAAGTTCGGGTGGTCTTGGTTGGTGGCCGTCCAGGTAGGCGCCTTTCCGGATGGCGCGTGCCGCGGGGGGCTTTGGGTTGCGTCCAGCGGCGGACATGGCCGCAGGCCCGCGTCCTTCCTTTTTCGAGACCGATCGGCATTCTGACCTGTGCAGATGGGATTCCGAAGCATGCGTAAATTTCCGTTTGCGTGCGCGGCGATGGTTGTCGGCGGCTATTTATTGACCTCCGGAACAGCCGTCGTTGCGGAGGTGCCATCCGTGCCTGTGACGGTGATGGCCGCGGAGCTGCGGCCAGTGACCCCCAGTCTCGAATTCGTCGGACGGGTGGAGGCGCCCGAGCGTGTCGAGATCCGTGCGCGGGTGAAAGGCATGCTGGAGGCCGTATTGTTTCGCGACGGCGAGACGGTGCGGGCGGGCGCCCCGCTTTATCAGATCGAGAAGCCGCTGTTCGGTGCTGCCGTGCAGCAGGCAGAAGGCGAGCTCGAGCGCAGCAAGGCTGCTCTGACGCTGGCCAAGATCCAGCGCGAGCGCGCCGAGGAACTCCTGGCCCGGAACGCGGGCACTGCGGTCGCCAAGGACCAGGCGATCGCAGCTGAGGCCCAGTCCACCGGCGCCGTCCTTTCCGGTGAGGCGGATGTCGAGACCGCCAGGATCAACCTCGGTTACACCGACATCACTGCCCCAATCTCGGGCCGCATCGGCCGTTCCGCCGTAACCAAGGGCCACATCGTCGGGCCGGAGAGCGGTGTCCTCACGGTCATCGTCAGCCAGGACCCCATGTATGTGACCTTCCCGGTCAGCCAGCGGGACTATCTGCAAGCCCAGAAGGACGGGCGTACCGGCGATCTGAAAAATCTCGAAGTCGGCGTGAGGTTCAGCGATGGCTCCACCTACGACCTGGTTGGACGCATCAGCTTCGTGGACGTCAGCGTGGACAAGACCACGGACACCCTGATCCTGCGTGCGGACATCCCGAACCCGAAGGGCATCCTGACCGACGGCCAACTGGTGCGCGTCACCTTGCAGACAGCCAAGCCGGAGGAGCGCATCCTCATTCCTCAGGCGTCCCTCATCGCCGATCAGGCAGGTCTCTATGTCTTCGTGGTGGAGGACGGTAAGGCCGTGGTCCGCCGGGTGAAGACGGGTGGGGCGCAAGGCAGTCTCGTGGTAGTCGCCAGTGGCCTGAAGGCCGGGGAGCAAGTCGTCGTGGACGGCTTCCAGAGCCTGCGTCCGGGCGCCGCCGTGCAGGCGAGCCCGCGTGCGGCCGGCCTGATCAACGGAGGCTGAGCCATGTTCTCGGCCCTCTTTGTGGACCGTCCGCGCCTCGCGGTGGTCATCGCGGTGGTGACTGTGATCGCCGGCGCCCTGTCGCTGTTCGCCATTCCGCTCGCCCAGTACCCGGACATCATCCCGCCCCAGGTATCGGTGACCACCACCTATCCCGGCGCCTCTGCCGACGTGGTGGATGCCACCATTGCCCAGCCCATCGAGGCGCAGGTCGTGGGCGTGGACAAGCTGATGTACATGAAGAGCGTCAGCGGCGACGACGGCAGCTACACGCTGGTTGGCTCCTTCGAGCTGGGCACTGATCCAGACATCAACACCGTCAACATGAACAACCGCGTCCAGGTGGCGCTGTCCAAGCTACCGGAGGATGTCCAGCGGCAGGGCGTCACCGTTAAGAAGAAGTCCTCGGCTTTGCTCGGCGTGCTGGCGATCTATTCGCCCAAGGCGACCCTCGATCCCCTGTTCATCTCCAATTATGTCACCATCAACATTCTCGATGACATCAAGAGCATACCCGGCGTCGGCGATGCCTCCCTGTGGGGGCCGCAGGACTATGCCGTCCGCGCCTGGATCCACACCGATCGCCTGACCGGCCTCGGCCTGACCACGGGCGACATCGCAGCGGCGATCCGGGCCCAGAACGTGCAGGCGGCGGTGGGGCGTGTCGGCGCGCGGCCGATCTCGGACGACCAGCAGCTCCAGCTCAACCTGCGGACCAAGGGACGCCTAACTTCTATCGAGGAATTCGAGAAGATCGTCCTGCGGACCAATCCTGACGGCTCGGTGCTGCGCCTCGGCGACGTGGCACGGCTTGAGCTGGGGGCGGCCAATCTCGACCGGGAGACGGCATTCAACGGCGGACCAGCGGCCGTGCTGGCGCTCTATCAGGCGCCGGGCGCCAACGCCATCACCACCATCAACGCCGTGCGGGCGCGCATGGATGCGCTGGCGAAGGCCTTCCCCGATGATCTGGCCTGGAAGGTCACCTACGACCCCACCGTCTTCGTGACCGAGACCATCCATGAGGTCCGCAAGACGCTGGTGGAGGCGTTCATCCTCGTGGTGATCGTCGTCTATCTCTTCCTCGGCAGCTTCCGGGCGACGCTCATTCCCACGCTGGCCGTCCCGGTCAGCCTCATCGGCACATTCATCGTCCTCAACGCCATAGGCTATTCCGCCAACACCGTCTCCCTGCTCGCGCTGGTGCTGTCCATCGGCATCGTCGTCGATGATGCCATCGTCGTGGTGGAGAATGTCGAGCGAGTGATGGAGGAGCATCCCGATCTGACGCCCGCCGAGGCGACCAAGAAGGCGATGGCCGAGATCACCGCGCCCATCATCGCCATCACGCTGGTGCTGCTGTCGGTGTTCGTCCCGGTGGCCTTCATCCCGGGCATCTCGGGCGAGCTGTTCCGCCAGTTCGCGGTCACGGTGGCGGTGGGCATGTTCCTGTCCGCCATCAACGCCCTGACCCTCTCGCCCGCGCTGTGCGGTGTGCTGCTGAAACGGGGTGCCCACGGCCCGAAGAAAGGCCCCATCGGCTACGTCATGCGCGGCATCGACCATGTGCGCGACAGCTATGGCGCGGCGGTGGCGCGGCTCGTGCGCTTTTCCGTGCTTAGCCTGGTGGCGGTCGCGGTGGCCAGCGGCGGCATCTATGCGCTCGCCAAGGCCACCCCCACCGGCTTCCTGCCGGAGGATGACCAGGGCGCCTTCTTCGTGGTGGTTCAGCTTCCCGGCGGCTCGTCGGTGGCCCGCACCAGCGAGGTGATCAAGCGCGCGGAAGGCATGCTGCGGGACGAGGCGGCCGTGGCCGACTACACCTCGGTGATCGGCCTGAACTTCATCGACAATTACTCCCAGTCGAATGCCGCCTTCATCGTGGTCACTCTGAAGCCGTTCGCGGAGCGCAAGGACGGCGCCCTCGGCGCATCCTCCGTGATCGCTCGGCTGGGCGAGCGGATGCGGCAGATCCCCGGCGGAACGGTGGTTCCCATCGCGCCCCCGCCCATCGTCGGCCTCGGCACCGGCGGCGGCTTCGCCTTCGTGCTTCAGGACCTGAGCAGCGGTGATCCCAAAGCGATGGCGCAGGTGCTGCGCGGTCTGCTCGTCGCCGCCAATCAGGATGCCAGCCTGGCGCGTGTGTTCAGCACTTACACGGCCACCAATCCTTCCATCATTCTCGATATCGACCGCGAGAAGGTGCAGGTGCTCGGCGTGTCGCTGAGCGACGTCTTCCAGGCGCTCCAGGCGTCGCTGGGCGGGCTCTATGTCAACGATATGAACCTGTTCGGCCGCACCTGGCAGGTGCAGGTGCAGGCCGAGGCGGACGACCGCAAGAGCATCGACGACATCTACCGCATCAATGTCCGCAACGCCGAAGGCAAGATGATCCCCCTGCGGTCCATTCTGGAGGTGAAGGTGGACGTGGGGCCGCCGGCGCTGATCCGCTACAACAACAAGCGGGCGGTGACCGTGCAAGGCTCCCCGGCGCCGGGTGTGTCCTCCGGGCAGGCGCTCGCGGCCATGGATGCGGTGGCGCAAGCGACCCTTCCCGCCGGCTATGCGGGGGCGTGGACCGATACGTCCTTCCAGGAGAAGCGCGCGGAGGGCAAGACCAGCATCATCCTCGCCTTCGCCGTGCTGTTCGCCTTCCTGTTCCTCGTGGCGCTGTACGAAAGCTGGTCGATCCCCATTCCCGTGCTGCTGTCGGTCACGGTGGGCATGCTTGGCTCATACGCGGCCATCCTCGTGGCGGGCCTCACGCTCGATCTCTACGGGCAGATCGGCATGATCGTTCTGATCGGCCTCGCCGCCAAGAACGGCATCCTGATCGTGGAGTTCGCCAAGGAGCAGCGGGAGCGTGGGGTACCGTTGCTCACCGCGGCGACCGAAGGATCGCGCTTGCGCTTCCGGCCGGTGATGATGACCTCGCTGGCCTTCATCCTCGGCCTCTATCCGCTGGTGGTGGCGACGGGTGCCTCGCAGATCGCTCGGCAGAATGTGGGAACGCCGGTTTTCGGAGGCATGATCCTCGCCTCCTTCCTCGGCATCTTCGTTATCCCGCCGCTGTATGTGCTGTTCCAGAGCCTGCGGGAGCGATTGAGGCCGGGCTCTCGCCCCAAGCAACCGGAGGAGATGGCTTCCGGCACGGGATCTGCCCCATCCCAGCCGAAGGTCCATTGAAACAGGATAACGCCGCTTTATGGCGTGAATAGAGGACGATAGCGCTGCGCCCTCGACCCGAAATGGGGGGACGAGGGTTGAGGCCGGACATGCTCCAAACGGGAGGGGCGCATGACCACTTGCACCACAGGGGCATCGAGAGGCGAGGATTGGAGCTCGCCGATTTCGCTTGAAGGTCTCGCCACTGTCCTTGGCCAGTTGCGGATCGCGGTGCCGAGCTTCGTCGGCTCGCTGCACGCGGACGGTGGGGCGATCAATCTCCGGGCTGTTCAAGAGCGATACGTAAGCCTTCCAACCCTGGTTTCTGCTGCGGCCGCGTTTGCGGGGTGCGATCACCTCGGATTGCTGCTTGCACAGGCTTGGAGCCTGCCGACGCGTGCGGACCGCTTCACCACCTGGGCCGCCGATCTCGCGGCAAGCCGGAATGACTTTCGCGAGCAGGTCAACCTTTCCTCTCATGGAGCGATGTTCTCGTCGGCGGGGAGCACCACGCCCAAGGCCGGATATGTGGCCATGGATCAGGGGATGGAGAGCGCCGCCGTGATCGCCGACTGGGAGTTGGTGCTCATGGCCCGCCTGCTCAAGGCATTGGGCGGGCCGAACTGGCGTCCGGAGCTGGTGGAACTGCCGCGGCGCCCGCCACGCGACTGCCGACCCTACAGGCGGGCCTTCGATTGTGCCCTCAGCTTCAATGCGGCCTTCGCCACCATTCATTTCGATGCCGGCTTCGGCGAATGGAGATCCGCCTGCGCGGTTGCTTCCGCAAGACGTGAGGGGACCCTACTCACCCGCCGCGTGGGCGAGGAGCTAGCGCTGTGCCTTTTCCATGGCGAAGACGGCTCGGCAGAGCGCGTCGCGCAAAAGCTCGGCATGTGCAGCCGTACCATGCAGCGCCAGCTCGAGTTGTCGCAAGTGAGTTTTCGGACCATAGCCGATGGAGTGCGCTTCGGCACGGCCAAGCGCCTGTTACAGGACACGGATATGGAGCTGACCCAATTGGCCCTGACGCTGGGCTATGCGGACATCTCGGTTCTCACCCGCGCCTTCACGAGGTGGGCCGGCGTATCCCCTTCGAGCTGGCGCGCCGGGCGCCGCTCCGCGCATGACCGCGCATCCGAGACGCAGCTCGACGCGTCGATGCCGCAGTGCGCGGGCGCGCGTTAGAGCAGACATCAGGGCGCGGGATCGACGCGATCGTAATTGACGAGTTTGGGCACGAGGCTCACCCCCCAGGCGACGAAAACACCGAGCAGCGTCTCCAAGATCCGGTCCATGGCGTAGGTCCACGCATCGCCCAAATGGTCAAACAGGATAAGGCCGGCGATATAGCCTGCCACCTTGGCACCGTCCGCTACGTTCAATAGCTGACACATCACCATGGAAGCGAACACGCCCACGCCCACGGTATAAAGCCCTGCTCCGAAGGCTAGGCTGAGCGCCATGCCAATGGCCGCCCCGACGAGGGTCGCCGCAATCCGTATCAAACCGAGATGGCGTGAGATCTTCGGGGACAGGTCGGTGACGATCACCGCTGCCACGAAAGCATAGACCGGCTGCTCGAAATGGAGCGCCTTGGCGATCGGCAGCGTAATCGCCGCAGATATCGCGACGCGCAGTGCGAGCTGTAAACCGACAATGGCCGCTGCCATGCGCTTGTCCGGAAGATGTAAGAAGGCATCCATGAGACGGATGGCAAAAGCCCGGACGAACCGGAAGGACGATTAGGCCCCTCATTTCTGCCGTGCGCTTTGCAATATGCGACAAATCACTGGATCAGCAAATTAAGTCTGGATTGTCGCGAAAGATCAAGCAGACAGCTTGGCCCAAGGCCATCCTTGCCTACGGCCGGCGGCAAAGCCAATTGTGATCCTGTGATCATTCCATGGCGTGCCGTCTCAGGCCGCGCCTTTGGCGTTTCGTGCGCGTAGTCCAGGCCTCACTGGATGCGCGGGACACTGCGCCCGTCAGTTCCTGCTTCCGGAGACGATTATGACGGAAACGGCACCCGTGCAGATCGACGCCTTTTTCATTCTGCATTCGGCCCGAGCCGACCATTGGCGCGGTGCGCTGAACGCAGCCGAGAGCTGGCATCGCGGAGAATCCGGCGCGGCGGATGTGCAGGCATCCCTGGCCGAAGTGAAGATCATCGAGGAATTCCATGCCTTTCCCGGTACAGCGGTCATGGCGCGGCTGGACCAGACCATCGCTTCCGGGGATGCGCGGGCCACGGCGAACCTGATCCGGCGGATTTCCGAGGCCATCGTTACCCGCCACGAACATGCTGACAGCATGGGGACTAGTGGCACCGACTCCGAAGCGTTCGAGGACCTGCTGCCCGTTTCGCTGGTCGGCGGGGCGCGCCGGCGCCCGTCGTTCGAGACCCTGTTCGTCACCGCCCAGCCGCCCTCCCGGTGGGGCGCCATGAGCGAGGAGATCCGGCAGCTCCGCCGACGCGAGGACCTGTTCGAATACGACGCCGTGTTCGTCGGCTCCTTCGAGGATGCGGTGTGCGCGGCCATCGTCAATCCGCGCATCGCGGCGGTGGTGACCACCGACGACATGGCTTATCGCTCGCGCCACGATGCGCCGGTGCTGCGCTCGCTGCTCGATCCGATCCTGAAATATGCCGGCGGCCTGGCCTCCGGCATCGACCTGTCACGGGTGCTCAAGACTATCCGTCCGGAGCTGGACCTCTATGTGCTGTCGGACCGGAACATCGAGGCACTGGCGGGGCAGGAAGGCGGCAACTACGCCCGCCGCATCTTCTATGCGGTGGAGGAGCCGCTGGAGCTGCATCTGGCCATTCTCGAAGGCATCGCCGCGCGCTACGAGACGCCCTTCTTCGACAATCTGAAGCGTTATGCCCAGAGGCCGGTGGGCACCTTCCATGCGCTGCCCATCGCGCGCGGCAAGTCGGTGTTCGCGTCCGACTGGATCAGCGACATGGGAGAGTTCTACGGCATCAACCTGTTCCTGGCGGAGAGCAGCGCCACCACCGGCGGGCTGGACAGCCTGCTGGAGCCCACCGGCAACATCAAGAAGGCGCAGGAATATGCGGCCAGGGCCTTTGGTGCAGATCACGTCTTCTTCGTCACCAATGGCACTTCCACCAGCAACAAGATGGTGGTGCAAGCCCTGATCAAGCCGGGCGACATCGCCATCGTGGATCGCAACTGCCACAAGTCGCACCATTACGGCATGGTGCTCAGCGGCGGGCAGCCGCTCTATGTCGAGGCGTTTCCGCTGACCCGCTATTCGATGTACGGCGCGGTGCCGCTGGCCGAGATCAAGCGCGCCATGCTGGCGCTGCGGGACGAGGGACGTCTGGACAGGCTGCGCCTGCTGGACCTGACCAACTGCACTTTCGACGGGCACATGTACAACACCCGGCGGGTGATGGAGGAATGCCTGGCCATCAAGCCGGACCTCATCTTCCTGTGGGACGAGGCATGGTCCGGATTCGCCCACTGGTCGCCGTTCCTACGCCCGCGCACGGCCATGGGCGCGGCGGCCGCCATCGAGGAGTGGATGGCCTCCGACGAGGCGGTTGCGGCCTATGAGCAGCAACAGGCGGAGCTGGGCGAGGCGCCGTCCACCGATCTTCTGCTGGAAACCCGGCTGGTGCCCGATCCGCGCAAGATCCGGCTGCGGGTGTACCAGACCAACTCTACCCACAAGTCCATGTCGGCGATCCGGCAGGGGTCCATGGTGCTCGTCCACGACGTGGACTTCGCGCATGTGGAAAGCCAGTTCCACGAGGCGGTCTTCACCCACGCCTCCACCAGCCCCAACCAGCAGCTGATCGCCAGCCTCGACGTGGCCCGGCGGCAGATGGAGCTGGAAGGCTACGGGCTGGTGATGAATGCCATCTCCATCGCCCTGAAGATCCGCACTGCGGTCAACAGGCATCCCCTCATTTCCCGCTACTTCCGGATCCTGGGGGCCGACGAGCTTATTCCGGCCGAGTTCCGGCCGTCCGGCTTCACCGATTTCCTGTCGCCCGGCGTGACCTGGGGCAACATCGCCAAGGCCATGCGTGAGGATGAATTCTACCTCGATCCCACCCGCATGACGCTGGTGTGCGGCACCGCCGGCTTCGACGGCACGCAGTTCAAGGGCATCCTCGCCAATCGCTACAACATCCAGGTCAACAAGACCTCGCGCAACTCCGTACTGTTCCAGTCGAACATCAACAACACCCGCAGCGACATCGCCCATCTGGTACGCGTGCTGGTGGAGATCGCGTCCGAGATCGACGCGCGGCTGCGCAGCGGCGGGGGCGGCGTGCGGGAGGCGTTCGACGCCCGGGTGAAGTCGCTCATGGAGGACGTGCCTGACCTGCCCAACTTCAGCCGCTTCCACGACGCCTTCCGCGGCAATGCCGGCGAGATGACAGGCGAGGGCGATATGCGCACCGCCTTCTACGGCGCCTATGACGAGGCCGGCTGTGAATATGTGCGGCTGGCGAGCCCGGAGATCGACTCCCGGCTGGAGAGCGGCCCGGACCTCGTGTCCGCCAACTTCGTCATTCCCTACCCGCCGGGCTTCCCGATCATGGTCCCCGGGCAGGTGCTCACGCGTGAGACCATCGACTTCATGCGCAAGCTCGATGTGAAGGAGATCCACGGCTACGAGGCGGCGCGCGGGCTGAAGCTGCTGCGGGCCGACGTCCTCGGCAATCCGGTTAACTGAGAGGGGCGACGCGATGTCCGCATTCTTCCACTTCCTAGCCGCGAACCCCTACATCCTGCTGTTCTTCACCGTCGGCTTCGCGGTCTGGCTGGGCCGCCAGAGCATCGGCGGATACGGCCTCGGCATGGTGGCGTCCGCCATCATCATCGGCTGCGGCCTGTCGGTCTGGGCGTCGAGCTACGGGGCTAAGCTGGAGCTCAACAACTTCACAAAATCCATGTTCTATTACCTGTTCATGTATGGCGTCGGGTTGCGTGTCGGCCCGTCCTTCGTCAACAGCCTCGGTGGCGATGGCCTGAAGTTCACCGGCCTCGCGGTGGTGAGCTGCGTAATCGGCCTCGTGCTGGTGGTTGTGGGGGCCAAGCTGTTCGACCTGCCGGCCGGCGCGGCGGGCGGCATGCTCGCGGGATCGCAGACCATGTCGGCGGCCATCGGTTCAGCGGAGGAGGCGGTGAACTCGGGCGTCATCGCGCTGCCGCCGGGCTCCTCGCCCCAGCAGGTCTCCTCCATGATCGCGCTGTCCTACGGCATCACCTACATCTGGGGCACCGTGGGCATCATCCTCATCACTAAATATCTGCCTGGCTGGTGGGGTGTGGATGCGCGCAAGGCGGCGCAGCAGTATGAGACGGAGCACGGCGTCGCCAGCGGCGATGCGCCGACCCTGTCCGCCTGGATGCCCGGAGCAGTCCGTGCCTACCGGCTGGAAAACCCCGAATGGTCCGGAAAGACCGTGGGCTCGCTGCTCTCGAGCAATCCCGAGTATCGGGTGGTGAACGTGGTGAGGGGCGGTCACCGAGAGGAACTGTCAGACGATCTCGTCTTGCGTAGCGGCGATATCATCGCCCTCGGCGGTCGTCGCGAGACCATGACGGAGAAGATGGGGCTTATCGGTCCGGAAGTGTCCGACAGGCTCGCGCTGGATGTTCCGCTGGATCAGGCAGAAGTGCTGGTCACCAACAAGGAGGTGCTCAAGCTCACGCAGCAGGAGATGCGCCGCCTTCCCGACGTCAATCAGGTGCAGGTGGTGAAGTTGGAGCGGGCCGGCGTGCCCATTCCGATCGGCACCAACACCAAGCTCCAACGCATGGACATCGTCACGCTGGTCGGCCTGAAGAGCGCGGTCAGCCATGTGGGGGCGCTGTTCGGCCGCGTGGTGCGCCCCAGCACCGCAACAGACCTGTTCACGCTCTCCGTGGGCATGATCCTGGGCTTCCTGATCGGTGCCATCCAGTTCCCGGCCTTCGGCGCCTCCGTGGGCCTGGGCAATGCCGGCGGGCTGCTGGTCTCGGGCGTCATCATCTCCTCACTGGCATCCCGCCTTCGCTTCTTCGGCAACACGCCGAACGCGGCGCGGAACATCCTCGAGGACCTGGGGCTGGTGGTGTTCGTTGCCATCGTTGGCATCAATGCGGGCAACTCACTGCTGGCGCAGCTCACCGGCGTCATTGCGCTCAAGATCTTCATCGTGGGCTTCATCGCCTGCTCCATCCCGCCTGTGATCGTGTGGGCGATCGGCTATCACGTGTTCAAGATGAACCCGGCGGTGCTCATGGGCGGTGTCGCCGGCGCGCGCAGCCATTCCGGCCCCTGCCGCGAGGCGGCGGTGGAGATACAGAGCAACGTGCCCTGGATCGGCTTCCCGGTGGCTTACGCCGTCTCGGGCGTCCTGCTGACCATCTTCGGCTACTTCGCGATGGTCCTCGCGCAATAACACCACGGACAGCCAACAAGTCCTGCGGCGGGCCAACCCGTCGCAGGAGGGGGCGGAACCATGGACTATGTCACCTGGGCATTACGCGAGAACCCGGAACTCGCGATCTTTCTGGCCGTCGCGCTTGGCTTCCTGATCGGCCGCATCCGTTTCGGGAGCTTCAGCCTCGGTATCGTGGTCGGGTCGCTGCTGGCCGGCGTCGTCATCGGCCAACTGGACATCCGCGTCCCGGGCGTGGTGAAGGGCGTCTTCTTCAACCTCTTCCTGTTCACGACCGGCTATAAGGTTGGCCCTCAGTTCTTCCGAGGGCTGAAGGGCGATGCGATGCCGCAACTGGTCCTCACCGTGGTCATCTGCGTCTCCTGTCTCCTGACCTCGTTCATCGCCGCAAAGCTGCTCGGCTACGACATCGGCACCGCCGCCGGACTGCTCGCAGGCGCATTCTCGGAATCCACGGTGATCGGTACGGCCGGCGATGCAATCGGTCGTCTCGATCTCCCGCTTGAGGAGCGCACACGTCTGCTCAACAACATCCCCGTTGCCTATGCCGTGACGTATCTGATCGGGACAGCCGCGCTGGTCTGGTTCATCCCGACAATCGGTCCCAGGCTGATGGGCGCGGACCTGTTGGTCGAGGCCGCACGGGTCCGGCAATCAGGGGCGGAGAAGGAGCGGGTTCCCGACGGTCTTCTCTCCGCTGCCCGTCCTTTCGACGTACGGGCCTATCGCCTGACCGACGCGCGCGTGTTCGGAAGGACCATTGCCGAGGTGGAGGCCATGGCATCTCCCGCCAGGGTTTATGTCATGCGGCTACGCCGAGGCGACGAGATCATGGACGCGGCTCCCGGTGTGGTGCTGAGAGAAGGAGACGTCATCGCACTCATCGGAAGGCACGAGTCTCATACGGCACGCGCCGATGCCATGGGGCCGGAAGTCAGCGATCCGGGGCTGCTGGATCTGCCCGTGGCAACGCTGGACGTCATCGTCACGAAGACGGAAGTCGCCGGACGGACAATCGAGGACCTCGCCGGAAGGGATTTCGCCCGCGGCGTCTTCCTTGCAAAGCTGCGTCGCGCGGGCCTGGAAATACCGGTTGCGCGGCAGACCCGCCTGGACCGGGGCGACGTCATGACTCTGATCGGCGCGGTACCAGACGTCGAGCGCGCGGCACAAGCCATAGGCTATGCGGACCGGCCGACTGCGGCGACCGACATGATCTTCGTCGGCGTGGGCATCTTCCTCGGGGGCCTTCTGGGCCTGCTCTCGGTGGTCGTCGCAGGCGTACCCATCACGCTCACCGTGAGCGGAGGGGCGCTCGTGATGGGGTTGGTTTTCGGCTGGCTTCGCAGTGTCTATCCCGTCTTCGGCCGCATACCGGAAGCTGCGGTCTGGATCTTCGATACTCTCGGCCTGTGCATGTTCATCAGCATCGTGGGCATCGGGGCAGGTCCCGGTTTCATGGCGGGCCTGGAGAAGACCGGACCGAGCTTGATACTGGTGGGCCTCACATCGGCGCTGCTGCCCCACACCGTCGGCATTCTGTTCGGTCGTTACGTGCTGCGCATGAACCCCCTGATCGTGCTGGGCACCTGCGCGGGCGCAGGAACGATCACTGCGGCCCTTCGCGCTGTTCAGGACAAGGCTCAAAGCAGCTACCCGGCGCTGGGCTACACGGTGCCCTATGCGGTGGGAAACATCCTGCTTACGGCCTGGGGGCCGGTGCTGGTGGCGATGATGTGGGTCTCACGATGAAATCCGTAGCGAGCAAACCGGAGGGTCGGATGAAGATGCACAGTTGGATTGCGGTAGCGGGGGCCCTGGCTCTCGCCAGCACGAGCGCACAGGCCCAGACCATGAGCTACCGGGAAGCCGGTGCGCTCCTGGCAAAAAGCTGTGGTCCCGACATCAGGAAATACTGCGGGACCGTCAATCTCGGCAGCGGAAAGCTCATCGGTTGTCTCGATACCAATGCCGGCAAGGTGGCCGCCAAGTGCAAGACCGACTTCGTGGCTGTAAAGGCATCTCTCGCCAAGCGAGCGATGGCGCAGCAAGCCATCTTCAAGCTGTGCAATGCGGATGCAGCACGCTTTTGCCAGGGCATCGTGCCCGGTGACGGCAATCTCATCTCCTGTCTTGTGGAAGCCTCCAAGGCGGTGAGCAAGCCGTGCAATCAGACCATAACCGATGCTGGTTGGCGTTGAGCCGCCGAACCCGAACAGGAAGGATCATTCCGATGACGTGGTTTGCAGTCCGTGGCGCCTCTCTCGCGGCACTCGTCCTGTGCCTGACGGCGATCGGCGGCGGCGCCAGCGCGCAGACGGATCTGTCCAATGCACAGATCGTCCAAGGACTTCAGAATCTGACCCAGGACGCTCCTGCGGTGACCGCCGCCAGCCTGCGACAGGCGGCCCTGGATCGCGCGACCATGCATTCCGGGCCTGCCTCGCAGCGCCCGCCTTTGGCGATCCAGCTGGATAAGCTGGCTCAGATCAACGTACAGATTCAGTTCAAGTTGAACTCTGCGATCATCCTTCCTGAAAGTTATGCCACCATCGGCTCCGTCGCTGATGCCCTGCATAATCCGGTGCTCCTGGGCTACAAGTTCATCATCACGGGAAACACCGACACCACTGGTACGCGCCAGACCAATCTGAAGCTCAGCCAGGAGCGGGCGGATGCCGTGATGGAGGCGCTGACCACCACATTCAATGTCAATCCGGCGCGTCTGGAGGCAGTGGGCCTCGGCGAAGAGGCGCTGCTGGACAGCAAGAACTCCGAAAACCCCATCAATCGCCGAGTTCAGATTTTTAATGTCGGGCCGCTCAGATGAGGCGCAACTCGGTCGTGAACCCATAAACGGCGGACCTCCGATTAGGGTGGAATAGCCGTCTCCCGTCGGCCGCCGTCGCTACGTCTCCTTCGCGCTCCATACCGGAGTTTAGACACGCGCTTGGCAAGATCCGTTTCCGGCGCAATGCAGCCGTTGCCGACTATCCAAGATTGACTCGTTGGAGACGTTCAGAAGGGCCAACTCGGGTAGTGCGGTATGGATGCTACACTGCGCCGAACACGGTGATGACGAACATCACATGCTGCAGCGTGATGAACTCGCCCATCACCGGGACGCCTGCGGCCGCCAACCGCAGATCTCGCGACCGACGGCATTGTTGGCCTTGTTTCTGTCGAATGGTGTCGTCTCTGTTCGGCGCCGGACCACTTCCCGGGCTGGTACTTGCCCCCGGCCCGATGTAGGCGCCGCTGGAGCCCCTGGACAGCTCGCTGAGCAGCCAGCGGCGCAAACGCGCAAGGCGGATGGGGTGTAGGGCAGACTCAACTTTTCAATTGCGGATGCGTGCGCGGTGGTCCCCCGCCGGTGCGTCGCTCCCAGAGCTCCAGACTTTTGACCCACCCCACCCTACGAGAGGGGCGCCCCAGGATCTCTCCTCGGCCGGCCTCTCGATCGCGGAAAGTCGCCAATTACAGTTACAGATTCCAAAAATGTAATTCCGTAACTGTAATTCCCAAACGGGGTAGGGCGCCACAACGTTACAGAATTACAGAAAACACCTCCACCCTTAGGGGGAGTGTTTTGTAATGTAATTTTGTGACGTGCGTCCAGTCGCCTAAATCGGAAGGACGACATCAAGGTTGTGATGGAGGGCCCGCCGTCGAAGGAGCGGCAGAGGCTCGTCATCACGGCTGAGCAGATCGACCCTTCCGACTGAGCTTCCGACAGGCTTCCAACCGCTTCCAACCCCTTATACCCCGTGCCGGTTGGAAGCACCCGGCTCCGGTTGGAAGACCGGGCCGTGCTGCCAACCGGGACGCTTCGAGAAAGGCACTCAGACATTCGGCCGGGCCGGTTGACGGTCGAGGCCGGGGGGCGACTTCGGCTCGCGGCTGGGTACAACCCGTGCCCCCCAGCTCGCAATTCACCCCAATTCAGATTTCGGAGGCCCCTCGCCGGTGAGGGCCGCAGTCAGGAATCTGATTGCTTCAATTCGGCACGCGCACGAGCGTCGGGCGTCCTTCGGTCCCGTCCGCGCAGGCCGAGCGGCGACCCCTCCCCCCGGTCAAGACGGCAGGGTGGCGGCCACCGCCCAGTCACTGGAGCCTGTGGACATGGCGTCCAAATCTCCCTGGAGGCGGCACAGGGCGCGAAGTGCGGCGTCTTTGTCCTCAGGGTGCCTCATGAGCTTGCGAGCCGCCAGGCGATCGCGGCAGGACCACTCATGGCGCCCCACCGGGTCGTTGTCATTGGCGGGAGAGTGAACGCGTCTGGCAGAGGCGGCCACGCGCTGCTTCTCTGCGGTCTGGGCAGCGGCAATGCGCTTCCGGATCGGCGCGGCCACAGCGGCGCTCGCAGCACGCAGCTCGGCAGTCCAAGGGGTGTTGTCGTTTGCCAGGATGGCAGCGGGCGCGGTGCTGGGAACCTGGGTAGGCTGGGAAATAGGCATGGAGGGCCTCACGCAACAATAGGTGGAGCGCCGCCCTCATGGTCGGGGCGGTTGGGGGCAGGCACGGGCTGCTGTCTACAGAGGTGATGAAGGCGCCATGTGGGTGTTGCGGCGAGGGTGTCCAGCCGTGAGATTGCGGTGCTTTCCACTGATGCACAACCGCGGAGCCGGCGGTGGTACTAGGCGCCCCATCCCGTGTATTGAAGCAGCCATCGCTTGACCTCAGCCTTGGCCACTTCCACCCCCACCTTCAAACCTTCTTTGGCTACATAGGTTGCCCCATCTGTGGCCCACTTAAGCGTTCTCTGACCAAGTGTAGGTTTGCCATCAACGGCATCCTCCGACATCGCTGTCTTCATGTCTTCGATCGCGGCTCGCTCAAGCCCCAGTTTGGCCAAAGCGTTCTCTAGCTGCTCAAGATTTCCTTCATTCACCTGAGTCGCGTTGATGACCGCGAAGTTTTCCGCGTGCTCTGCGACTATGTTGTTCCCACCATAGAAGTTATTGACTACCGAACGCTCAATCGTCGGCCGCGTCACTGCACCGATGTCGCTATCTGCGCCCACCTCAGAATTAATATCGAGCGCAAATCTCAGAACACGCGTACGAACTTGCTCAACCAGCCCCACAAGAACGGAGCCGGGAATCTCCTGCCAAGCGCGATTCAAGACAGGATCCCCGCCCTGGAAGAATTTATCTTGATATTTCGCTACTAGAGATTGTGCCCACAGGATCTGTGCGTCGCCGTTGTCGCGCGGAAATGAAGCATATGATGCCACAGGTTGGCGCAGCTCTACCGTCTGCAGTTCTTTCCGGTCAGCGGCACTCAAAATGTGCATCGGAATCGGCTGATTGGCCATTTTGACCGTCATGCCGACGAAAAGCCCCTTATTCACGCAATTAAATTTTCGATATGAAGGCGGTTCCTCTTCGGCAGGGTAGCCATCGAGCTCCCAATTAATCCACTGCTTGAACTTTTCGTTATTTATCTTGCGCTCGAGAACCAAGCAGCGCCTTAGGATCTCTCCAATTGGTGCATTCCCATCCACGGCCTGATCGATAATATCTTGAAGGAGTTTCATTTCGGATCCACCCGCTCATTCTTTCCTATCATAATCGTTTTCAGTAGTGTCTTGGGTCGTTTCCTTCGCTGTCCCCGTCATCCCCAGCCCTCGCGTGCACGTGCGTTTAGGAAGATCTCCCGCCGGTCTTCGGGCAGGAGGCTCTGGACTTTGAGGCCCCCCGCCCATAGCGCAGGCTGCGGCATCCCGTTACGATCTTGCTGCTGCCAACCTGGCGGCGATGATGGTGGAGACGGGGCGGGCGATGGACGAGAGTCGAGAGATAATCCTAAGCCCGTCTGACAACTCGCTATACCAAAAGCTCAATGCATCGCTGCAGGACTTGGATTCTTGTTACGAGTTCGGTGCCTTCATACTTAAGAAGGGTTGGAAGGCAAAACCCTGGAGCCGGGGAAGCATTTACCTTCAGCAGTCGGCGTTTGTTGCCGCAATGGTTGCGTCCTATGGGCGCGCCGTGATCAAAAGCCGGATGCATGGTAAGATGATGCACTTTCCGGAAGAGCTTTTGCGTGAATTCAATGAGGCCGAAATGGCAATTCATGGCCGAATGAAGTGGCTTCGGAACAAGATATACGCTCATTCAGACGGGGAAAGCTACAAGGTCCGGCCCTGGAGATCGAGTGCTCACTCTGACATCTACCAGAATCCGACGCATGAGATGGGTCATGAAGACATTAGGTTGCTGCAAGGTATGTGTCTGAAGGTCCTCGCGGGCATCAAGGAGCGGATGGCCGCCATAAAGGCGGCCTATCCCTGACCTTCCGCGGGACGCATCCACCATATGTGGAGTGAATCCTCGTCAGGCAATCCAGTCGTCCTTACCGTTTCCGATGTCGTACCACCACTTGTCGAGCGTGGAGCCGGCAAAGGCAGGCGCCTCCGACATCAGCTTCTCGACCTCTTGCGCGACCGTGCTCATGCCCTCCGTCCCGTGTTTCGCGAATATCTCCAGCCCACGTCTCTGACCTCCCCCATCAGCGCAGAGCGAACGGGATCCTTGAGAAGGTGGTCGACATTGCCCGCGACGGTGGCTGAGGCGAGTTCGTGGACGGCTATGACCCTGAATGCCCCAGTGGTCTTGGCTGCGCGGTGGGTGCGATACCGCCGCAGGCATTCAACGATAAGCTCTGCTGACATCGATCTTCCTCCAATGCGGCCGCAGCGGCATGCTGCAGCGTTTGATGAGCGATAAATCAATTGATATTGGTTGGGCGCCGCGGTCCAGCTGTTGGGCGTTCCCTTCGGGCCTGCACCGTACCAGCCGCTCTTGGACTTCGGTGCGGGCCCAAGTCGTTGTCATGTATTGACAAAAAGCTTTCCCGTACCGAAATTCACCCCCCTAGAGAGAGGGGAGGTACGGTACGATATTTTCTCGACCATTGGCCGGAGAGGGACGAGGTCCCCCTCTCGGCCAAGTACTTTGGTTTTTAACTTGTACGCTTCAAGCCCGGTACGCATTTCAAACGCATGTAATATCTACGTAATTTCATCGCCTGTGACCGTAGTATGGGGCTCGGTACGACGCCCGGTACGACCACGCCGCCGGTGCGTGCCCGCTATCAGGGTCTCGGCGCACTTGGCGCTCCTTTCACGCTCAGCGATACGCCCTGCGGCTTCGGTCGCGGCTTCCTCTCCCCTCTTGGTCAGCCGCCACTGCTGCAGCTCGTGGACCACGAAGTTCATCCGCTTGAGGCGGTCCGTGGAGGACTGTGCGCGCTTCTTGTTGCCTTCACCGTCGGCCGTGGTCCAGCCGAGGAACTCGGCCTGCTCCCGCAGCGAACGGCTCCCATCCTGCCGGATAGCGATCAGCATGCGCTCATCATCCTGACTGGCTGCATCTGCACGCTGGGTCACCTCGTCGTCCCCCACCGGAACTGCCATGACGGTGGGAATAGGCCGTCCCCGGCTGTCCACCAGGGTCGGCGCCTCGATGGCGCGCATGTCGAACGTCAGCGGCGCGAAGTCTGGCCCCCGGTGCTTCCCCTGCCAGTGCATCGCGGACGTCTCCCCACGCTTGGCCAGCGTGAGGTTGCCGTCCACCTCGTTCAGGAAGGCGCCGCCACCGCGCGGCTGGAGGTTGTCGGCTGCGGCGTTCTTCACCGGATGGCTGGCTGCGAGGACCGCCGGCCTCCAGCGCAGCTTGGCGAGCTCCCGCAACTGGCGCGCGTAGGCGCCCATCTCGACGTTGTTGTTCTCATCGGTGCCGGTGAAGTAGGCGGCGGTGGTGTCGATGATGATAAGCCCCACGCCTCCGAGCCGCTCGGCCTCGGTGCGGATGTGATCCAGGAAGTTGGTCACAGAGAACACGCCCCGGATGAAGTGGACATCCAGGTCGTCGGCATCGAGCCCGAGCGCGTGGCACAGGCCGATCCACCTCATGGTCACGTCGTCGGGGTTCTCACCGGCGAAGTAGAACACACGCGCCTGCTTTGTCTCCCTGCCGGCGAAGTCGCGGCCTAGTGCAATGCATGCCGCCAGCAGCAGAGCGGCAGCGGTCTTGCCGGAGCCGGTCTGCCCCGTCAGGGAATACAGGAAGCCCGTCTGGATGATGCCGTCCACAGCATAGTCCGGTGGCACGAATCCCCGCACGAAATCGCCGGAGGAGACCAGCTCCGGACCCGTGGGGTGGTTGTCGTTGGCAGCGACCGGAGGTGCTGCCGTGGTGTAGCTGATCGACGGCACAGTGCGGGTCCGCCATCCCAAAGTCTCGGGATCCAGTGCCAGCCTATCGCAAAGCCACAGAGCGGCTTCGGCAGGCGTGGGAGCGCCTCCCCATTCCGACACCAGGTCGATGGCCGTGCGGGGCCGCTCGACGCCGAAGTCGCGGATGCCGCTGGAGTGGATGGAAATGTCCTCCTCCAGGCCCCGCCCAAGCTGTGAGGAGCTGACGCGCCACGCGCCTGTGGCAGACTCGTGCCGTGCTGCGGGGAACAGGTCCAGCACCCACTGTTCGGGACGCTCAAGCGCCGCGCAGTTCACCTCGCGCCAGAACGAAGAGGCTCCGGCTTCGGCGCGCTCCCGGCGCTCCGGCGGTGACTTGAGCGGCGTGCCCACCTCGGCCAGCAGTTCGGTCGCCTGCAGAATCAAATGGTCTACGTCCTCCGGGGAGATCGGGGGAAGGTCGGCGAGCGCCACATCAAGCGGGCTGGCCGTGGTCCAGCTATACGGCGCGCCCGTCTCGGGATGGATGCCGTACGCCACAAACTGCTGGCCGGTACCCAGGACTTCGACCTGCGCCACTTCGCCTGCTACGTGGTACTTCTCCGTGACACGCTTCTCGCGCGGCTCCGTCGCCCGGAAGAGGAACAGCGCCTTCGGTGCACGGCCCACACGGCGAAGCGCACGGTCGCCTCCAGGCAGCCCCAGCACCAGCGCCTCAATCTGGGTTGCAGTGTCTTCGTCCAGAACGTCGACGTCGATCGCCACTACCTCGCCGGTCAGCACGCCGGTGTTGGTGTGGTCGGGGTTGGCACGCACGAGATGCTCCACCTGCTGGTGGTCAGGCTGCATGCTGGACCAGCCTGAGATGACGGGGCGCTTCCCGCGAACGGGAATCGGCGTGTAGCCGTTGTCGATGAGGTGGTGGCGCAGATCCGAAAGCGGATCGGACGCACGTTCAGTGACGCTCATTGGCACCGCCCACCAGCGGCATTGCCGCCTTGATGATCGAACGCGCGAGATCTGCCGAGATGCTGGCGGCGGCGTTGCTGCCGGTCTTCGGCGGCCAGGCACGCAGGCTGCCGTCCGGAGCCCGACGGATGGTGATGCCGTAGAGTTTGAGATGGTCGTCAAATGCCACGTCGACGGTCGCAACCGTCCGTTCGTCCGTGAAGCACGGACGTGCAGCGATGATCCGCATGGGACCTCCTAGAAGTGGAAGGGAAGGCCGGAGCGCGCGGCGCCGGTGCTACGGACGGGCGATGCCGCCGCGGTAATGGACCGCTCGCCGCTCGCGACGAGCCACGAACCTGTGTTCATCAAGGTCGGCGCGCCGAATCTCTGCGATAGCGGCAGCTGGAGCGGCCCCAGCGATCCATCCCGGATGCCAATTGTAATCTGCGTTCGCCAACGCAGTTCGCACCGCTTTCGGAAGCTGTTCTAGGGCCAACCACGGATCCGAGGCGTGGCGTGGAGGGCGTATTCGGCCCTCACCAGAATTGTTCACGCCGCACCCTGCGATGCGACGAGGCGGGCGCCGATCTCAGCCAGCACCCCTTCTCGACGATGTAGAGGGATTGAGGACCAGGCGAAGTAGAAGTCGGCGATTGCGATCTCCTCTGTCACGGCGTCCGCTGCCTTCTCTTGCTTCTTCGCAACCGCAGCCTTCGCAGCGGCTAGCTCACGAGCAGCATTCCACTCCTTGATCTTGACCACCTGTCGCTCCGGCTCTGCCTCCTTGGCAGCTGCAAGAAGGGCGGTCCTGTTGTCATCCAGGCCGACCTCACGCGCCGTAGCCTTCGCCTCGTCGGAGAGGGAGGCGACCTTCGTGGCGCGGCGGGCGTCCGCTTCAGACAACCCTAGCTCACGTGCGGCAGCGCGGGTGCCGCCCTCGGGACGACCTCCCTTCGGTTTTGCGTCAAGCTGACGCGGAACCTCGTCAGCCTCCGGCTTCGCTGCGGTCAGTTCGATCCAGCGGGCAATCTGCTCGTCGCGCTGAAGCGCGGTCAGCTCGGCGCGGTGGAGGTTCTCGCTGATCTCGATGAGCTCGGCTTCGATGTTGTCTGCGGTCACCGTCACCGCATTGATCCGAAGGTGGCCTAACCGGCGCCAAGCCTCAAGCCGATGGCGGCCGGCCACGAGGACCGGAGCGCCATCAACTTCCTCGTCATCAAACAAGACACCGTCGCGCAACACCACAACCGGCAGGTGAAGCAACTCCACTCGCTCAATCGACCGCATGAGGTCCGATACACGCGCCTCATCTATCGGACGACGTTGGGGACTGATGTAGATCTCATGGATATCGAGGCGTGACACGCGACCGGGCGCGCCTTTGCCATCCGTGGCGAGCCTATAGTGGCCCAGCGCAGTTTCTTCGCGTCGTTTTACTGCGGCCCGGCGGAGGTCATGCTCTTCAATTGTCCATCCTGAGGTATCGTACGACACCCACCGCGCGATGAGCTCGTCATCGGTCAATGCGCTGACCATCACGCGGCCTCCCGCACGCCTACCGTATTATCGTTGGCCGCCCCCCACGTGCTGGTGCGCTTCCGCTCCGCGAGCCAAGCATCGAGGTCCGCGGGGGAATACACGACGGTGCGCCCCAGCTTGAAGAAGGCAGGCCCACCGCCATAGCACCTGAGCTTGTTAAGGGTCGAAACAGACATGCCAAGGTGCTTGGCGGCGTCGGCAACTCGGATGTTCATGCGTTCCTCCATGACCGCGACCACCGCGGCTCAAAGAGACAATCCGCGACAAGAAGCAAAAAGGCACGACTTGGCGTTGCCATCCAGCACGAGCCATGCACGTGTTTCTTCAGGCGCGCTTCATCGCGGCGGCGATGCGGCTACCGATCTCATTCGCCGCTCGACGGACGGGATCGGCATCGAGGTGGGCATACTTTGCCGTCGTTGCCGGGTCGGCATGCCCGAGCAGCTTTCCGATGATCGGAAGGCCCATCCCGGCGCCAGCGCCGATGCTGGCATGGCTATGGCGCAGGTCGTGCAAGCGGACACCCTCGAGACCAGCTCGGCGGCAGAGGAGGGCCCAGGGTCGTTTCAGGTCGCGCCGAGGCCGCTCATCAGGCAGGCCGGCCGTCTCGCCAGCGATCACATAGACACCCAGCTTGGGCACTTCTGCGAGCACCGCGCTCGCTGCATCGGACAAGACGATCGTCTTGCGGCCGGTCTTCGAGTCCGGAAGGAACAACAGGCCGCGCTCGAGGTCGCACTCTGCCCAGCGCAAGTTGAGGATTTCCGACACACGGCAGCCGGTGAACACTAGCAGCCTGATGGCCGATGCCGCGTGAGCGTCGATCCGCGATACACCTGACTTCGCTGCGTGCTTGGAGCTAGACTGCCGGAACGGGATGCCGGAAGTCTCGGCCTCCTCGATCGCCTCACCGAGTCGGCCAAACTCCTCGCTGGTGAGATACCGCTCACCACTGGCGTCGGGGAATTTTTGAACGCCGACGGTGGGGTTGTCCGGCCGGAGTTTCTGCGCGATAGCCCACGTGAAAATGCCGCCTAGAAGGCGAACGGTGCGGGTGGCTGCGCCCTTGCCGCCGGTGACGATCGAACGTCCCTGCTTGCCGGTCTTCACGTCACGCGCCGTCTTTCCCGCCGCCACGTCTCGCATGAACCGCTCTATGTCAAGGCGCTGCACCTCTCGAACCCTCCGATGACCGAGCAAGGGCTTTATATGCCGCTCAATTCGGCTGCGGTCGGTGGTGATCGTGCTTACCTTCTTCAAGTCGCAACCTTCAGCGAGGTATCGGTCGCAGAGATCGGCAACGGTGATGTCAGCACGCTCGGCTGCCCTGTCGGCGGATGGGTCGTCGCCCAGACGGACCCGTGCGAGGAGGGTCTGTGCTGCGTCGCGCGCCTGCTCGGGCGACAAGACCGACACGCTACCGAGAACAACCCGGCGCTTCGCGACACCGCGTCCACCCGCTCCAGGCCTGTACTCGCAGATCCATGACTGCACGCCCGATGGCAGCACCTTCAGCCCGAAGCCGGGCAGGGCGTCGTCGTAGTAGGTGATGGTTTTTTCAGCGGGCTTGATCGCGGTGATCGAGCGGCGGGTGATCTTCATGGTCGGCATCGCTGCACCTTAATCCAGAGTCGCCACCGAGTCGCCACCGAAGGCGAAAAAGTGGGGAAACCAGCGGTATCTCGCACGGCGCTGAGCATCACGCTTCTGGAGAAAAATCATATAATTTCAATGTTATATGGGAACTCGCGGAAACGCGGTGAAACTTTCAGCCAAGCCCTCCGAAGGCAAAGGTCGCACGTTCGAATCGTGCCGGGTGCGCCAGTCGCTTCAGTGACTTGCCGCAAAGTGACTAAGCGCGATCCTGGACATCGCTCCCATCTCCGAACTGTGATCCCCCTGCCGGCCCCGCTGCCGCTATTTTCAGTGCCACCGTCTCTTGGCCCGGTTGGCATTCCTCGCAGGGATCTGTTTGAAGCGCGCGCTGAAAATCGCCTTTGTCGGCTTTGTCGTCCTCTATCTGATGCCCATCGCTTTGGCTGTGGCCTTGTGGCTGGGCGGAGATGCTCCGGAAAACTGGCGCGCGGCCGACCGGAGCAGCGCCGGCCTGCTGCCGGCCGCAGCACAGCATCAGCCGGCCACGATCCGCGTTTTCGCCGCCCGTACCGTCCGGTGGCGCGGCATCTTTGCGGTCCATAGCTGGATCGTGCTCAAGGATGCCGGTGCCACGAGCTACGAGCGCTACGACTACACCGCGTGGGGTAATCCGATCCGGGTCAATGGCTTTGAGGCGGACGGGCGCTGGTTCGGGCAGGCGCCGGAACTGGTGTTCGCCGTCGATGGGGACGAGGCCGCCCGTCTCATCCCGCAGCTGCGGACGGCCATCCGGGCGTATGGGCCGCGCCGCTCCGGCGATTACGCGGCATGGCCGGGCCCGAACTCCAACAGTTTCGTTGCCAGTGTCATGGCGGCGCTGCCTGAATCGCGGGCGGTGCTGCCACCCACGGCCATCGGCAAGGATTTTCCCGTGGACGGGCGATGGGTCGGGCTTACGCCCTCGGGCACCGGGCTTCGCATGACCCTGGGGGGCTATGCCGGCCTGACGCTAGGCTGGCTCGAGGGCATCGAGGTGAACATATTGGGCGCCGTGGCGGGCCTCGACCTGCGCCGCCCGGCCCTCAAGCTACCGGCTCTGGGCCGCATCGGCATGCCGCCGGCCACGGATTAGAGCAACCCTGCAAGCTGGAGCGGGCTCTCGCGCGCCGATCGCGCCTTCCTGCGGTTACGCCCGAGCGGGCGGTGCGCAGGCAATTGCGCGGGAGGCCCGCAACAGCCGCGAGGCGCTGATCGCATCCGGGGGAGGTAGAAACCCGCATCGTCATGAAACATGAGGCATGACAAAGACAAAGCACCCATCATCTGATCAGTGCTTTCGAGCCTTCACAGGCATTCGACAGATCGAGCCCGGTGACGCAGGCTCAGGGCTGTCGCCGTCGTTGGAGATGCTTCATGCGATTGTTTCGGTTGGTTGTTGCCGCATTGTCCATGGCCCTGCTGATGACAGGGGTCCCGGCGCACGCGCAATCCCGCCTGAAGGTGCTGATCGAGCGCCTGCGTGGCGATACGATGCCCGAGGGCATCATCAAGACCAACGGCCGCATCGAAGCCACGCAGGTGGATGTCTCTTCGAAGTATGCCGGACGGCTGTCCGAGGTCACGGTCAAGGAGGGGGATGAAGTCACCGCGGGGCAAGTGGTCGCCCGCATCTCCTCGCCGGAATACGAGGCTCAGTTGCGCGCCGCGCAGGCGCAGGTGCTCAAAGCCCGTCAGGCGCTGGCGGAAGCCGAGGCGCTGATCGCCCAGCGCAAGAGCGATCAGCTCCTTGCCCGCACCGATGCCGATCGCGGCAAGGAACTGGTGGCGAAGGGCTATATCAGCAAGCAGATCGATGACCAGCGCACCGCCAAGGCGGATGCCGCCGATGCCGCTTTGAAGGCGGCCGAGGCCCAGCGCGCGCAGGCCCAGTTCGCCATTCATGCCTCGGAGGCGGACGCCGAGCAGGTCAGGGCGATCCTGGTGGATCTGGTGCTGGTCGCGCCGCGCAGCGGGCGCGTGCAATATCAGCTCGCACGTGCTGGCGAGGTGGTCTCGGCGGGCACCCGCGTCATCACCATTCTCGATCTGTCCGATGTCTATATGACGATCTACCTGCCGGCGGCGCAGGCGGGCCTGCTGGCGCTGGGTGATGAGGCGCGGATCATTCTCGATCCGGTGCCGCAATATGTCATCCCGGCCACCGTCAGCTTCGTGGCCGCCGATGCGCAGTTCACGCCCAAGACCGTCGAGACCGCCGACGAGCGCGAGAAGCTGGTGTTCCGCGTCAAGCTTCAGGTCGATCGCGACGTGCTCGCCAAATACCACCGGCGGGTGAAGACGGGCGTCCGCGGCCTCGGTTTCGTGCGCACGTCCTCCACCGCCAAATGGCCCGCAACGCTCGACGTGAAGCTGCCATGACGCAGGACGCGTCTGACGCGCGCCTCGAACGCGCGGCGCGCGTCGAGGGCGTCACCCACCGCTATGGCCGCGTGGCCGCCCTCGACGACCTGACGCTCGACATTCCGGCCGGCCGCATGATCGGCGTGATCGGCCCGGACGGCGTCGGCAAGTCCACTCTGCTGGCCCTGATCGCAGGTGTGCGGATGATCCAGCAGGGGCGTGTCTTCGCGCTCGGCGGCGATCTCGGCATCGCATCGGAGCGGGAGGCGCGGCGCGGGCGCATCGCCTATATGCCGCAAGGGCTCGGCCGCAATCTCTATCCGACGCTCTCGGTGTTCGAGAACATCGACTTCCACGGCCGCCTGTTCGGGCAGGACGCCGCCGAGCGGCGCAGCCGCATCGACGAACTGCTCGGCGCCACGGGGCTCTGCCCGTTCGAGGACCGCCCCGCCGCCAAATTGTCAGGCGGTATGAAGCAGAAGCTCAGTTTGTGCTGCGCGCTGATCCATGATCCCGACCTGCTGATCCTCGACGAGCCGACCACCGGCGTCGATCCTTTGTCGCGCGGGCAGTTCTGGGATCTGATCGACACCATCCGTGCCCGTCGCCCCGGCATGAGCGTCATCGTGGCGACCGCTTACATGGAGGAGGCGGAGCGCTTCGACTGGCTGGTGGCCATGGATGACGGCAAGGCCATCGCCACCGGCACGCCCGCCGAGCTGCGCGCCCGCGCCGGACAGGACACGCTGGAAGCCGCCTTCGTCGCGCTCCTGCCCGAGGCCAAGCGCGCCCAGCATCGCGAGGTGGTGCTCCGGCCCCGGACCGAAAGCGCCGATGCGACCCCGGCCATCGAGGCCGAGGGCCTCACCCGCCGCTTCGGCAAATTCGTTGCTGTCGATCATGTCAGCTTCCGCATCGGCCGTGGCGAGATCTTCGGCTTCCTGGGGTCGAACGGCTGCGGCAAGTCCACCACCATGAAGATGCTGACCGGCCTGCTGCCGGCGAGCGAGGGCACCGCGAAACTGTTCGGCCAGACGCTGGCTGCCGACGACATGGAGACGCGCCGCAACGTCGGCTACATGTCGCAGGCCTTCTCGCTCTATAGCGAGCTGACGGTGCGCCAGAACCTCGTGCTGCATGCCGAGCTTTACCATCTGCCGGCGGCCGAAATCCCGGACCGGATCGCGGAACTGCTGGCACGGTTCGATCTGAAGGATGTGGCCGACGAGCGGCCGGACAGCCTGCCGCTGGGCATCCGGCAGCGGCTCCAGCTTGCCGTCGCGGTCCTGCATCGGCCGGCCATGCTGATCCTGGACGAGCCGACCTCGGGTGTGGATCCCATCGCGCGCGATGCCTTCTGGCGCACCCTGATCGACCTCTCGCGCGACGACGGCGTCACCATCTTCCTGTCCACGCACTTCATGAACGAGGCGGAGCGCTGCGACCGCATCTCCTTCATGCATGCGGGCAAGGTGCTGGCGGTGGGCACGCCGCAGGAACTGGTGGAGGCGCGTGGCGCCGGCACGCTGGAGGAGGCTTTCGTCGCCTATCTGAAGGAGGCTTCCGGTATCACGGATGCGCCCGAGGCGCCCGCGGCGGTGGTTGCCGAGCCGGTGCGGCCCGCGCCGCCCGCCCGCCGTTTCGATCCGCGGCGGCTGTGGGCCTGCACCCGGCGCGAGACCATGGAGCTGCTGCGCGATCCGATCCGGCTCAGCTTCGCCTTTTTCGGGCCCCTGCTGCTGATGCTGGCCTTCGGCTTCGGCGTCTCCTTCGACGTGGAAAACCTGACGTTCGCCGTCTACGATCAGGACAATACGGCTGAGAGCCGGCAACTGGTCGAAGCTTTTTCAAGCTCGCGCTATTTCGATGAGCGCGCGCCCATTCGTTCGCCTGCCGAGCTGGATGAGCGCCTGCGGAGCGGCGAGCTTCAGCTCGCCATCGAGATCCCGCCCTCGTTCGGCCGCGACCTGATGAGCGGGCGCGTACCCGAGCTGTCGATCTGGCTGGATGGCGCCATGCCGTTCCGGGCCGAGACCACGCGCGGCTACGTCACGGGGCTGGCGACGCAATATGCGCAGGAGTTCGCTGCCTCCCGTGCCGCCTCCAGCCATGCGGCAGATGCAGTCACCATCGAAACCCGCTTCCGCTACAATCAGGACTTCAAGAGCGCCAATGCCATGGTGCCGAGCGTCATCATGCTGATGCTCATCCTGATCCCCGCAATCATGTCGGCCATAGGCGTGGTGCGCGAGAAGGAAACCGGCTCCATCGCCAATTTCCGCTCGACACCGATCAGCCGCTTCGAATTCCTGTTCGGCAAGCAATTGCCCTATATCGCCATCGCCATGGCCAGCTTCGTGATGCTGGTGCTGATGGCGCTGTTCATCTTCCAGGTGCCGATCAAGGGCTCGGCCTTCGTGCTGGTGGTGGCGACGCTGCTCTATGTCTCGGCCACCACCGGCTTCGGCCAACTCGTCTCCAGCTTCACGCGGACGCAGGTGGCGGCGGTGTTCGCCACCGCCATCCTGTCCATCATCCCGGCCATCAATTTCTCCGGCCTCATGGTGCCGGTGGCGTCGCTCTCGGGCGGCGGCCGCATCCTCGGCATGAGCCTGCCGCCGGCCTGGTATCAGCCGGTCAGCGTCGGGGTCTTCACCAAGGGGCTGGGGTTCGACGCGCTGTGGCCCAATCTGGTGATGCTGGCGGTCTTCTTCCTGCTGTTCCTCGTTCTGGCGCAGTTCGCCTTGCGCAAGCAGGAGGCCTGAGATGACAGCGCTCGTCACGCACCTGCAGAACATCGCGCGCCTCGTGGTGAAGGAGCTGCGGAGCCTGCGCGCCGATCCGATCATGCTGGTGCTGGTTTTCTACACTTTCTCCTTTACCGTCTACACGGTTGCGACGGGCGTGAAGCTGGAAGCGCGCGACCTCACCATCGGCATCGTGGACGAGGACCACTCGGAATTTTCCCGGGCGCTACGCGATGCCTTCGGCCCGCCGCTGTTCAAGGTCTCGCGGCCCATCGCCGCCAATGAGATCGATGCGGAGATGGATGCGGGCCGTCTGGTCTTCGTGCTGGAGATCCCGCCGCAATTCCAGGCCGATCTGCTGGCGGGACGGCCGACGTCCCTCCAGCTCAACGTGGATGCCACGGCCATGACGCAGGCCGGCAACGGCTCCGTCTACATCCAGCAGATCATCGCTCAGGAGATCGCCAACCGGCAGGCGGGGCGGGAGACGACCTCCGCCCTGCCGATCAATCTGGTGGTACGGGCGCAGTTCAATCCCAATCTGGAGTCCGGCTGGTTCAGCTCGGTGATGCAGATCCTTAACAGCGTCACGCTGCTGACCATCATCCTCACCGGCGCGGCACTTATCCGCGAGCGCGAGCAGGGCACGGTGGAGCATCTGCTGGTGATGCCCGTGACCCCCGTCGAGATCATGCTCGCCAAGATGACAGCGAACGCGCTGGTCATTCTGGTCGCGGCGGTGGCGTCGCTGGTGCTCGTCGTGGAATGGCTGCTTGGGGTGCCGGTCGCCGGTTCGCTGCTGCTGTTCGTGATGGGTACGGCGATTTATGCCTTCTCCGTCGCCGCGCTCGGCATCCTGCTCGGCACGCTGGCGACCACCATGGGTCAGTTCGGGCTTCTGGCCATCCCCGTGTTCGTGGTCACGCAGCTGCTGTCGGGTGCGACGACGCCCATGGAGAGCATGCCGGTCTGGCTGCAATGGATCATGCAGATCTTCAGCCCGACACCGCACTTCGTCGCCTTCTCGCAGGGCGTGCTTTATCGCGGGGCGGGTCTTGGCATCGTCTGGCCGGAGATCGGCAAGATCGCGATCATCGGCGCGGCCTATTTCGCCTTCGCGCTGGCCCGCTTCCGAAA
The DNA here is from genome assembly GCF_014635325.1 of Azorhizobium oxalatiphilum. Classification (GTDB taxonomy): domain Bacteria; phylum Pseudomonadota; class Alphaproteobacteria; order Rhizobiales; family Xanthobacteraceae; genus Azorhizobium; species Azorhizobium oxalatiphilum. The sequence goes on from NZ_BMCT01000003.1 coordinate 458,573, forward strand.
GGTGATCTTCTCGTAAGATGCCGGCCCTGATGGGGCCGGCATGACGTCTTCAGACCACGATGGGCTCGGGCGCCCGTCCGGTGCTGCGCAGTTCATGCATGCGCCGATAGGCGGCCTCGATGCCTGCGGTGAAATGCGCCGCATCGAACAGCGGGGCGGTGGCGCGGGCAGCGATCAGCTTCGCCTTGAGAAGCGCGAGGCGCTCGGGATCGCCGGCGAGCGCGAGGGCGAGGGCCTCGTAATCGGCAAGGTTATCCGTCACCAACTCCGGTAGACCCACGGCGGTGAGCAGGCTGGCGGCCACCCGGCTGGCGAACGTTTCGCCCGCGCATGTCACCACCGGCACGCCGGCCCAAAGGGCATCGCTCGCCGTGGTGTGGGCATTGTAGGGCAGGGTGTCGAGGAACAGGTCCGCATGGGCATGGCGGGCGAGGTGGTCGGCCAGCTCCATTTTGGGCGCGAAGATGATGCGCTCGGGATCAAGGCCAAGGCTCGCCGCATGATACGTGAGGTTGTCACGCGCCGCTGGATTGGCCTCGAACAGCCACAGGACCGAGCCGGGCACGGCGTCGAGAAGACGCATCCACACGTCGAAGACGGCGGGGGTGATCTTGTAGGTATTGTTGAAGCAGCAGAAGACGAACCCCTCTTCCGGCAGGCCGCATTCGGCCCGTGAGGGGATGTGGGCCGAGATGGCGCGGCGGCCGTCGTTGGGCTGGTAGGCGCCCGGCAGCTGGACGATCTTCTCGTCGTAATCGGCGGCGGCGGCGAGCGGCGTCACCACTTTGTCGCCGATGATGTAGTCGATGAAGTCGGCACCCATGGAGCCGGGATAGCCGAGGAAGTTCACCTGCACGGGTGCCGGACGCAGCGCCATGATCTCGGTGCGGCTGCCCTGGGTGAAGCCCTTCAGGTCTACGAGGATGTCGATGCCGTCTTCGCGGATGCGCCGGGCGGCTTCGGGGCTCGTCATGTCGCCCACTTCCACGAAATGGTCGAAGGCGTCGATGACGCGCTGGCGCATGGCCGACTTGTCGTCGGGGCCATGGGAATAGCCGAAGATCTCGAAGGTGGCGCGGTCATGCCGCTCCAGCATCTCCACGGCGAGGAAGGCCGTGGCGTGGGCATAGAAGTCGCTGGAGAGATAGCCCACGCGGATGCGCCGGCCGGGCTCGGCGGGCGGCGCGGGCGGCAGCTTGTCCTTGTCTTCCATGCGCACGCCCTTGGCCCACACGCGGGCGGCGCGCAGATTGTCCTGCGCGGTCAGGTGCATGGAGAGCAGCAGGAAGGGGCCGGTGCGTGCGCCCGTGCGGGCGAGGGCGTGGCCCAGCTCGGCCTCCTCCGCTTCGGTGTCGCGCCACTGGCAGATCTGGCGGCTGGCGTTGGCGAGGCCGAGGCGTGCCACCACATTGTCCGGCTCCACCGCGATGGCGCGGCGGAAACAGGGGATGGCCTCGGCATATTTCTTGGCGTCCAGATGGACGCCGCCGAGATTGATCAGCGCGCCGGTATGGTTGGGGTCCAGCTTCAGGGCCCGGTTGAGGGCGTCTATGGCGTCCCGGTGGCGGCGCTTGTCCAGCAGCAGCAGGCCGAGATTGGCGTGCAGGGCCGGCACGTCGGGCTTGAGGGTGGCGGCGATCTTCAGGAGCGCCATGGCCTCGCGGTCGCGGCCGCCTTCGAAGGCGCGCACGCCGGCTATGCCCATGGCCTCGGCGGTCAGCGTCCCGCGCTGGAAGGCCTGCACCCACTCCCGCGCTGCCACGTCCGGCTCTTCGCCAGCGGCGAGCAGGGCGCAGCCGAGCGCCAGTGCAGCCTCGCCATTCTGCGGCTGCTCGGCCAGCAAGCGGCGCAGGTCGTCGAGATCGCCATTGCTGGCGGCCAGACGGCCGAGTCCGAGCTGGGCGGCCTTGTGATCCGGCTGGAGCTTCAGCGCGCGCCCGAAGGCTGCGCGGGCGGCCTCGCTATCGCCCGTCTGGGCGAGGATGGTGCCGAGATCGGCCAGGATGTTCGCATCCGAGGGGCGGAGCTTGGCCGCTTTCTGGATGGCCTCGCGGGCCTCGGGCAGGCGGGAGAGCTGCTTGAGGCACAGGGCGTGCAGATAGTGCACGGCCCCGTTGGACGGGTCGCGGTTGAGCGCGGCGGCATAGAGTGGCGCGGCAGCGGCGAAATCGCCGGCCTGATGCAGGGCCAAAGCGCGCTGGGCATCGGCGGCGCCCTTCGACGGGGTGCCGCCGGGCTTGCCCCGAAAGGCCGCCGCAGATTGATGCTTGCTCATGGCTCCCCCCTCGGCACGTCCGGGCTGCGCGCAAAATCCCGCGCGGACTATTTCAGTCCACAGCCTTCGCAGGTCTCACTTGTCCGAAGCTTGTGCAGCGGCGGGGTGGGGCGGGGGATCGGAAAAGCCGATCCTGTCCATTGCCGTTTCCGATTGGCTTCGAGGGAGGGGGCACCCCATTCTGGCGCGTTCCTCCCGATCCGCCCTTACGGAGAGCCCATTGGCCACCATCTTCTTCATCAACGGCCCCAACGCCAATCTCTATGGCCTCGACCCCTCCGGCACCTACGGCCGCGAGAGCTTTCCGCAGCTTCAGGCCCGCTGCGAGGCGCATGCCGGGACGCTCGGCGTCGATCTGGATTTCCGCCAGTCCAACCATGAAGGCGTGATCGTGGACTGGATCCAGGAGGCGCGGGGCAAGGCGGATGCCATCGTCATCAATGCGGCTGGGCTCACCTACACCTCCATCGCCATCCTCGATGCGCTGCTCGCCTATGAGGGGCCGATCATCGAGACCCACATGAGCAACATCTACAAGCGCGAGCCCTTCCGTCATCATTCGTATGTGTCCAAGGCGGCCAGCGGAATCGTGGCGGGCCTGGGCGCGCTCGGCTATGAACTGGCCATCACTGCCGCCAAGAAGCTGGCAGACGAACGAAGCAGAGGGTGATGCGTTGAAAGAGTCTCTCGTTTTCTACAGCCCCGCCGATGTGGCCGAGGACTGGGTGGCCGCTATTGGTGAGAAGCTGCCTGGCCTCGACATGCATATCGCTTCCAAGGAAGGCGCGCCGTGCCCGCCGGAGGATGTGCAGTACGCCGTGGTGTGGAAGCCGCCGCAGGACTTCTTCAAGCCGTTCGTGAACCTCAAGCTGGTGGTCAATCTCGGCGCCGGCGTGGATGCACTGGTCTCGCGCACCGATCTGCCCGACGTGCCCATCACCCGCCTCTCCGACCCCGAAATGTCGAAGATGATGGCGGGCTTCGTGCTCATGTGCGTGCTGCGCCATGCGCGGGACATCGTCCCCTTCGAGCGCATCCAGAAGGAAGGCCGCTGGCGCTACATCCACCCCACCACGCCGGAGCATATCCGCGTGGGCGTGCTCGGCCTCGGCGAGCTGGGCGCCACGGCGGCGCATGAGATTTCGCGCTTCGGCTATCCGGTGCAGGGCTGGTCGCGCACGCCGAAGTCGCTGCCCGGCATCGACTGCCATCACGGCATGGACGCACTGCCCGGCTTCCTCGCCACCACCGACATTCTGGTGGTGATGCTGCCGCTGACACCGGAAACCAGGCACATCATCAATGCCGAGCGCCTCGCCATGCTGCCCAAGGGCGCCAAGTTCGTGAACGTGGCGCGCGGCCCCATCGTGGACGAGCAGGCGCTGATCGCCGCCCTTCAGTCCGGCCACATCTCGGAAGCCTCGCTCGATGTGTTCGAGGTGGAGCCCTTGTCCGAGGATAGTCCGCTGTGGGCGATGGATAACGTGCTCATCACGCCGCATCTCGCCTCCATCGCCTTGCCGAAGTCGGCGGCGGCGCAGATCGCGGAGAACATCCGCCGCATCCGCTCAGGCGAACCGGTGCTGAACCGCGTGGATCCCGGCCGGGGCTATTGAGCCGGGCGCGAACAGGCCGGCCTCCGAAAAGGCTTCGGTGAGGAACGCCGCGAACACCTCCACCGCCGGGCGCAGCGCCTGGCGGCGGAGACTGAGCCGCATCACGCGCGTGGGCGGCAGCGCATCCGAGAAGGGGATGACGGCCACCTGCGAGCCGTCATAGGCCACCGTGGTGCGCGGGGCCGCATTATGGATGGTGTAGCCGCGCTTCTGGCCCACGAGGCCCCGGATCAGCTCATAGGAGCGAGAGCGGAAGGCGATGCGCGGCTCAAGGGAGCAGGCGGCGAACAGCGAGAAGAAATAGTCGCGCGAATGCGGCAGGTCGTAGAGCAGGAAAGGCTCGTCGGCCACCTCCGCCAGCGAGACCGCGTCGCGGCCGGCGAGCGGGTGGTCCGCGCTCACCACCAGCAGAGGCGGCAGGTCGATGAGCCGCTCGCCCACCACTTCTTCCGGCACCGCATAGCCATAGGACACCGCAAGCTCGATGCGGCCTGACAGGACGCCCTCGATGATCTCCTGCTGGTCGCCTTCCTCCAGCCGCACGGTGATGCCGGGCTGGGCTTCCGCGAAAGCGGCGAGCAAGGCCGGCATGAAGCGGGGGGCGAGGGTGAGGAAGCAGCCGAGCGAGATCTCGCCCTTCAGGCTTTCGCCCAGAGCCTTGGCGCTCTGGGAGAAGTCGCGGGCATGGGCGAGCAGATGGCGGGCCTCGTTCACATAGCGCTGGCCGGCGGCGGTCAGCGTCATGCCACGGGCGTGGTGGCGCACGAACAAAGGCGTGCCCACCTCCGCCTCGCTCTGGGCGATGGCGGCGGAAACCGAGGGTTGGGAGACGTTGAGGCGACGAGCGGCCTCGGTGACATTGCCGCTGTCTGCGGTGGCCACCACGTAGCGCAGGGCGCGGAACGACAGATTCACGACCGGCCTCCCGCGCGGAGGAAGGCGAAGCCGCAGGCCAAAATCTCTGATGAACCAAACATTCTGGCGGGCGCTGGGCGGTGCGCTTTGACCTGCATCAACAAATCCGATCTTGTCCCCTGGTTTTAAATATTTTACCGATTTATCCGCCTGCCACAAGATTGAGCATGACCAGTTTGGGAGCATGCGCGAGATGATCAGGACCGGCGCCGCCTACAAGGACGGTATTCGAGACGGGCGTGAAATCTGGCTCGATGGCGAGCGCGTCACCGATGTCACCACCCATCCCGCCTTCAAGCCGATCGTCGACATCAAGGCGCGCATGTACGACCTCCATCATGAGGAAGCGCACAAGGAGGCGCTGACCTATGTGGAGGACAATGCGGTCCATTCCGTCTTCCATCGTCCGCCCACCACCCAGCAGGACTGGCACGACAAGTGGAAGGGCGTGGACATCCTGCTGAAGGATGTGGGCGGCGTCGTCACCCGCGTGGGAGACGAGACCATCGGCGAGATGTGGTCGTTGCAGGACGGCCGCGACATGCTGGCCGAGATCGACCCGCGCTTCGCCTCCAACATCGACAACCACATCAAGCGCGTGGTGGAGGAAGACCCCTTCCACGTCTCCGCCAACACCGACCCGAAGGGCGACCGCTCCCGGCACATCTCCGAACGTGACCCGGACATGATGGTCCACGTCACCAAGGAGACGGACGCGGGCATCATCATCCGCGGCGCCAAATACGAGACCGCCGCCGCCTATGCCGATCAGGCCTATCTGAAGCCGACCGTGGGCGCCTGGACGGACGAGAAGGAAAGCGACTACGCGCTGGGCTGCATCGTGAAGATGGGCGCGCCGGGCGTGAAGCACATCTGCCGTGCAGGCTTTGCCGGCCGCACGGACCCGCGCGACTATCCCCTCGCCAATGCCTATGACGAGGTGGATACGCTGGTGGTGTTCGACGACGTGCTCATCCCCTGGGAGGACGTCTTCTTCTATCGCTACACCCGCGCGGCCCAGTTCGTGCGCGGCACACTGCACCGCTACTCGGCGTTCCCTTATGTGCTGCGCCTGCTCTACAACGCCGACATGATGATCGGCGCGGCGCTCTGGAACGCCAGGCAGACCGGCCTCGACAAGCTGCAGTCGGTGCAGGAGAAGCTGGCGGACCTTGCGGTCTATCGCGAGGGCATCAACGCCCACCTCACCGCTTCCATCGCGCTGGCCGAGAAGAGCCCGGCGGGCCTGCTGATGCCGAACCAGTCGCTGCTCTATGCCGGTCGCGTGCTGGCCTGCTCGCAGCTCCCCGCCATGATGCACGCCACCCGCGAGCTGATCGGCGGCCAGATCTGCGTGACCCCGAGCGCGGCGTCCTTCGCTTCCGAGGGCACCGGCGACTGGCTGAAGAAGTTCTACACGCTGAACGACAACTGGCAGTCGGAAGACCGCCGCAAGCTGCTGGCCTTCGCCCGCGATCTGGTGTCGTCGGACTATGCGGGCCATCGCCTCGCCTTCGTGCAGTTCGCGCAGGCGCCGCACTTCAACCATCTCGCGGCGGTCTACAAGAGCTTCGACTTTTCCGGCCCGCTCGACTTTGTGCGCAAGACCGCCGGCCTCTCCGACGCCGTGACGGGTGCGCCGAAATGAGCCCGCTCGACCCCGCCTTGTTCAAGGAGGCCATGCGCAACATGGCCTCCAGCGTGGCGGTCATCGCCACCGATGGCCCGGCGGGCCTGGCGGGGCTCACCGTGTCCTCGCTCTCCTCCTTGTCCATGGAGCCGCCTTCGGTGGTGTTCTGCGTCCATGGCGCCTCCAGCGCGCTGCCGGCGCTGCTGGAGAACGGGGTTTTCGCCGCCAATGTGCTCGCCCATGGCCAGCACGGGGTGTCGGATGCCTTCGCCGGGCAGGTGCCGGCCTTCAGGGCGGATAAGTTCGGCTGTGCCGAATGGGATGCGCTCGTCACCGGCGCTCCGGCGTTGCGTGGTGCGCTGATGACCTTCGACTGCCGTGTGGCGGCGACCTTCGATTTCGGCACCCATCGCATCATCGCCGGCGAGGTGGTGGCCATCGCCTCTGCCGAAGGCGCCATTGCTGAGCCGCTGATCTATGCCAATCGCGCCTACCGGCGCCTTCATGTCGCCTGAGCTTTGTTCGTTCATTCTTCGAGGGGAAGACCCGTGCCGACCCATACCCGCATTCGCCCGTTCAACACCAAGGAAGCCTACCCCGAGCAGAATCTCGACAATGACGTGTGCATGGCGGTGCGCGCCGGCAACACCGTCTATGTGCGTGGCCAGACGGCCATGGCGCTGGACGGTTCCATCGTCGGCATCGGGGATGCCGCCGCGCAGAGCGAGAATGCCATGAGCTGCGCGAAAATCCTGCTGGAGGAAGCGGGCGCGAAGCTTGAGGACGTGGTGAAGATCGTCATCTACATCACCGACCGCGCCTATCGCGAGCCGGTGTATCGGGTGGTCGGCAAGTGGCTGAAGGGCGTCTATCCGGTGTCCACCGGCATCATCGTGCAAGGGCTCGCCAAGCCGGAATATCTGATGGAGATCGACATCATCGCGGAAATCCCCGCCGAGCGCGCCTGAAACGCGCCTGTCTCCGTCTTGTGTTTATTCGCCTCGGAGCGCGTGCTCCGGGGCAAATTCTGCGTTGTAACAAGAATAAGAATTAAAATGTCTTCACCTGATGCGACATTCATCTTGCACTGCAAGGTGACGTTCTGCTTATCTCTACGTCATTAAAGTTCGCCAGCAAGGCGGCTCCAGAGGAGAACGGGACATGAAGACCTCGTTGATTGCCGTGGGTGCGGTGGTGGCGGCCCTGCTGTCGTCCCCGGCCAGCGCCGCCGAGAAGCTGGTGGTGAGCACCTGGGGTGGCAGCTTCCGCGACCTCATCGCCGATACTGTGGGCAAGAAATTCACCGCCGAGACCGGTGTCGAGGTGGAATACATCACCGGCGGTACGATTGATCGCCTGAACAAGGCCAAGCTCGCCAAGGGCTCGCCCGAGAGCGACATCACCTTCACCACCTCGCACGTCGGCTTCCTCTATGTGGCCGACAATCTGTTCGAGAAGCTGGACGAGGCCAAGATCCCCAATGCCGCCAATCTGGTGAAGGAGGCCAAGGTCAGCCCCTATCATCTGGGCACCTGGGGCTATGTCTACACCATCGGCTACCGCGCCGATCTCACCCCCAAGGACATCAAGTTCGACAGCTGGGCGGACCTTTGGAATCCGAAGCTGAAGGATTCTCTCGCGGCTCCGGATTTCGATCCCAGCCACATCATCACGGTGGCGGCGCTGCTGTCGGGCGGTTCGGCGGCGGACTGGCAGAAGGGCGAGAAGAAGCTTCTCGAGCTGAAGCCCAATTTCAAGGCCTATTACACCAACGACGCCAACTCCCAGCAGCTCATCGCCACCGGCGAGACCCCGGTGCAGGTGATGCTGTCCATGAACGCCTATTACATGATCGGGCAGGGCGTTCCGATCACGGTGGCCACCCCGAAGGAGGGCGGCGTGCTGGGCGTGGATACGGTCGGCATCATGTCCGGCTCCAAGAAGCAGGAGCTGGCCTACAAGTTCATCAACATGGCGCTCGATCCCGCCGTGCAGGGCGAGGTGGCCAAGCTGAAGAAGGGCTCGCCCACCGTCACCAATGCCAAGGTGGATGCCGAGACCGCCAAGCTGCCCGGTGTGCTGACCACCGCCGACCAGTGGGGCAAGCAGATCCTCATCGACCCCAAGCTGCGCGCCGAGAAGACCGCCGAATGGCGCAAGTGGTTCGCCGAGAACATGATGGGCAAGTGATCCGCGCATGAACGCATAAGCGTTCAGGTGATCATCACCGGCGCCGCCGTCCCGCCCGGACACGGCGCCGGTCTTCCGCTTCCGATGCTTCCTTCTCTCAGGCGCCCCCAGCGAATGAAGACACGGCCCTTCCTTGCCCTGTTCGTCTCCCCGGCCGCGCTCGCCGCGCTGGCGCTGGTGGGGGCGCTGGCGGCCATCCTGCAATATGCTTTCCGCGCCTTCGTGCCGGGCTCCATGGAACCGGGCGGGCTGACGCTCGCCAATTTCGAGGCGCTGCTGCGCCCGCTCTATGCCGGCGTCTTCCTCCAGACGGTGTGGATCTGCCTCATCACGGCGCTGGTGACGCTGGTGGTGGCCTATCCGCTGGCCTATGCCATCGTGCGCTCGCGCTCCGTGACGCTGAAATCCTTCCTGCTGATCACGGCGCTCACCCCCATGTTCCTGGGCGAGGTGGTGCGCACCTATTCGTGGATCATCGTGCTGGGCAATTCCGGCTTCATCAATTCCGTGCTGCGCGGCCTCGGTCTCATCGAACGGCCGATCCAGCTCATGTTCACCACCACCGGCGTGGTGATCGCCTTGGTGCATGTGACGCTGCCGATCATGACCATCATGCTGGCGGCCGCCCTCTCCCATATCGACGCGGCCTATGAGAAGGCCGCCACCAGCCTCGGCGCCGGGCCGGTACGCGTTTTCCTGACCGTGACGCTGCCGCTTTCCATGCCGGGCATCGTGGCGGGCGTGACGACGGCGTTTGCCTGGACCTTCTCCGCCTTCGCCACCCCGCAGATGATCGGCGGCGGACGGGTGCCCATGGTCTCCACGCTCATCTATCAGCTGGGCTTCGCCTCCTTCAATTTCCCCTTCGCGGCGGCGCTGTCCGTCACTGGTCTTGCGCTCACCTTCGCGGTACTGGCGCTCGCCAAGGCGGCGTTGTCGCCGCTGGAAAGGATGGGGGCTCACTGATGCGCAGGCCGCTCTCCCATCGCCTGCTGGGCCTTGCCGGCAAGATCGCCGTCGGCCTCGTGGTGGCCTTCATCCTGCTGCCGGCGGTGGTGGTCACGATGTCCGCCTTCAATGACAAGGCGATCATGAATTTTCCGCCGACCGGCTTCTCCACCCGCTGGTTCGCGCGCGCCTTCAGCTATTCGGATTTCTCCAGCGGTTTTCGCAACGGGCTCATCGTCACCGCTTTTGCGTCCACAATCGCGCTGGTGGTGGGCACGGGCTTCGCCTTCGTGCTCGACCGCTACGAGTTCCGGGGCAAGAAGGCGATGGAGGCCATCCTTACCTCGCCGCTCGTGATCCCCCATTTCACCATCGGCCTCGGCTTCCTGATCCTTGCGGCGCAGATCCATGCGGCGCGCGGATTTGCCGTGGTGGTGGTCACGCACGTTGTGCTGGTGCTGCCCTTCGTGATGCGCTCGGTCTATGTCTCGCTGCGCAATCTCGATGCCCGGCTGGAGCTGGCGGCGGCGAGCCTTGGTGCAAGGCCCGGCCGAACACTGTTCACGATCACGCTGCCGCTGCTGTTGCCCGGCCTTGTCTCCGGCTGGCTGTTCGCGGCCATCCTCTCCTTCAACGAGTTCACCGCCTCGCTGTTCGTGACCGCGCAGGCCACCCAGACCCTGCCGGTGGCCATGTACAATTACGTCCGCGAATATGCCGATCCGACGCTGGCCGCGCTGTCCGTGGTCTACATCGTCGTGACGGCGCTTCTCCTCACCATCGCCAATCGCTTCCTGGGGCTCGGAAAGGTGCTGAACGTTGAGCATGGCCGCTGAACGCCTCCATACGGGGACTGAAGCCCCCGCCGCCACATCCGCCCGCGTCGGCGTGCAGATCGACGGGGTGACGAAGAAATTCGGCGCCTTTACCGCGCTTCATGAGGCGTGGCTCAAGATAGAGCAGGGCAGCTTCATGACCCTGCTCGGCCCCTCCGGCTGTGGCAAGACCACGCTGCTGAACCTTCTGGCCGGCTTCCTTGAGGCCAATGGCGGCGAGATCTTCGTGGACGGCCAGCTCATGACCGAGACGCCGCCTTATGCGCGCGAGATCGGCGTGGTGTTCCAGAATTACGCGCTCTTCCCGCACATGAGCGTGGAGAAGAACGTGGGCTATGGCCTTGCCGCGCGCGGCGTGCCCAAGCGCGAGATTGCGAGCCGCGTGGCCGACATGCTGGCGCTGGTGAAGCTCTCCGATTTTGGCCATCGCAAGCCGAAGGAACTGTCCGGCGGCCAGCAGCAGCGCGTGGCGCTTGCCCGCGCCCTCGTCATCCGGCCCAAGCTCCTGTTGCTGGATGAGCCGTTCTCCGCGCTCGACAAGAATCTACGCGGCGCCATGCAGGTGGAGATCAAGGAGATCCAGCGCTCATTGGGCGTCACCACCATCTTCGTAACCCACGACCAGAGCGAGGCCCTGTCCATGTCGGATCGCATCGCCGTCATGTCGGCGGGCCGCATCCGGCAGGTGGGTACGCCGGACGAGATCTACCGCCGCCCGACCGATCGCTTCGTCGCCTCCTTCGTGGGCGACGTGAACGTGTTGCCGGCGAAGCTTGAGCGGCGGCTGGATGATCGGGCGAGCGTCATGGTGGGCGCGGTGCGGGTGGAGGTGCCGGCCGGCACCGTGGATGGGCTTGCCCCGGGCGCTGCCGTCGACCTGTTCGTGCGCCCCGATGCGCTTGCCATCGGCGAGAAGGGCAGCGGGTTTCCCGGCACCATCGCCGCCCATGTCTATCAGGGCTCGCATGTGGATGTGCTGGTGGACAGCCCGGCGACGACCGGTGGTCGCCTGCTGGTACGCGTGCCGGGCACGCAGGCGCCGCACCGCTGGCCTGTGGGGCAGGCGGTCGGCGTCACGCCCACGGGCGATGCGGTCGCCTTTCCGCCGGAGGCCGCCTGAGCGCCTCCGGCCCGAGGGCCTCAGAAGGCCGGCGCCTCGGCCGGGGTGCGGGCGCGACTTTCATAGGCTGCCTGCTGCGGGGCGTAGAGATCCCACACCTTGCGCAGTTCGCCGATGGGATCCTCGTGCCAGTCCACCCTGAGATCCACCACCGGCCAGTCATAGACCTGCGCCACATGGAGGCCCGCCGCATGCTCGTCGCCCGTCTCCCCGCCCGCCGCGAGCCCGGCTTCCAGGCCGCGCATGAGGCGCTCGGCCAGAGGCTCGTCGGGGCAGCCGAGGAAGGCATCCAGCATGGCTTGCGGCACGCCTTCATCGGCGAGCAGGTTGCCGAGCGCGAGGCAGGACGGGCCGATGGCCTCCGCCGCCAGCGGCAGCGCCTGAGCTCCCGAATGCCACGCCACCTGCCCGTAGCGATCGATGACGCTGGCCTGCCGATAGGCAGGGTCGGCTGTGCCGGGAAGGATGGCATCGAGCACCGCGCGGGCGCCGAGGCCCTGCCGCAGCAGCGCGAGGCCGGCTGGGCCGAGCGCGGGATCGGTGACATTCTGCGTGGTCACGAGGCCGAGCGGCCCCACCCAGGCGCAGCGGCTGGCAACGCAGATGCTGGACGAGGTGATGGCGATGCCGAAAGCACCGGTTCTCGAACAGCGGGCCGCGATGGAATAGGTCACGTCTTGTCCTCGTATTCGGATTTTACTGAGCGTATGATCTTTTATGGTTTCTGCGATTGCAAGTAAATTCATATTTAAAATCAAACATATGTATGTAATAATGCATGCGGTGTTTATCGTTCCGCGTGCATGTAGTGGCATGGAGATCAGATCATGGCCTTCTTCACCCGATCCGCGCCGAAGTTGACCCATGCGGGTGCGCTGGTGGCGCTCAATGCGGCGGTGGCCAAGGCCGAGGCGCTCGGCGTGCCGCAGAACATCGCCATCGTGGATGAGAGCGGCAATCTGCTCGCCTTCCTGCGCATGGATGGCGCCAAGCTGCTGTCGCGGGAGACCGCGCTGTCCAAGGCCATCAGCGCCGCCTCGCACAGCCAGCCCACCTCCCGCCTGCAGCCGGAACTGGAAGTGAAGCTTGCCATCGCCAGCGGTGGCCGGCTCACCAATCTGGAAGGCGGCATGCCGATCCTGTTCGGCGGGCTGTGCGTGGGTGGCGTGGGTGTCGGGTCCGGCACGGGCGCGCAGGACATGGAGGTGGCCCGCGCCGCCATCGACGCACTGGGGGCGGATCCGGTGTGAACGCACGACCTCTCCCTTACCAAGGGAGTGCTCTACTGGAGGCGCGCCGGTGCGGTCGGCCATGTCGCACTGCACCTAACAACGTCGTGATCACGAAAAAGCGACTGAAAGCGTGTCGCACCCCCTGACAAACGCAGGCATCCGTTCTTATATCCCGTGCGCATGCCGTTAGGGCATGCGGTGCGCGTTTCCGCGCGGAAGAGGGGAAAGATGAGCGTTTTCAAGCGTCTGTCACGGATCGCCGCCATCGTGGCACTGGGTGTCGCCATGACGTTGCCGGCAGTGGACTACGCTGACGCGCGCAAGGGCGGCAGCATGGGCAGCCGCGGTTCGCGCACCTATCAGGCGCCGGCCGCCACCCCCACCTCGCCCACCGCCTCCCAGCCGATCCAGCGGTCGGCCACACCTTATAACCAGACGGCGCCGTCCGCCGCTGCCGCGCAGGGCGCGCGCTCCGGCATGTTCGGCTCCGGCTTCGGCGGCGCGCTCATGCGCGGTCTGCTGATCGGTGGCCTCGTAGGCATGCTGTTCGGCGGCGGCCTCGGCGGCTTGTCGGGCATGCTCGGCCTGCTGCTGCAGGTGGCCCTCATCGGCGGCGCCATCTATCTGGCCATGCGCTTCTTCGCCAGCCGGCGTCAGCAGCCGGCGGGTGCGGGTGCTGGCTTCGGCGGCAACCCCATGAACCGCAACGGTATGGGTGGCAATCCCATGGGCGGCAATCCCATGGGTGGCAACACCTATGCCCGTGACGCCCAGAGCGGCGGCAGCGCCCTCGGCGGCGGCATGGCCGGCCTCGGCGGTGCGCAGAGCGCCCCGCAGCAGCCGGCAGAGCGCAAGGACGATATCGGCATCAAGCCGGCCGATTTCGAGGCCTTCGAGCGCACTCTGTCCGAGGTGCAGGCTGCCTATAGCCGTGAGGACCGCAACCGCCTCGGCGAACTGGTGACGCCCGAGATGCTCGGCTACTTCGAGCAGGAGTTCCGCGACAATGCGGAGCGTGGCGTGCGCAACCAGGTCAACGACGTGAAGCTGCTGCAGGGCGACCTCGCGGAAGCCTGGCGCGAAGGCCAGTTCGAATATGCCACGGTGGCGATCCGCTACCAGGCCCGCGACACCATGCGCGACCGCCAGACCGGCGCGCTGGCTGACGGCTCCACGGACGAACTCGGCGAAAGCACCGAGGTGTGGACCTTCATCCGCCTGCGCGGCCAGCCGTGGAAGCTCTCCGCGATCCAGTGATCGCGCCCAAGTAAGACCCTTACGCCGCCCGTGCCCAGCACGGGCGGCTTCGGTGCGCCGGAGCGCCGTTCGAGCCGCAATCGCGGCGTTTTCCCCGACATCGCTGGCTTGTTGCAACAGACGCGTGCCCGTTAGGGTGTGCGACTGAACGGCAATCTGTGCGTGTGTCTCCGCTTGCGTGCGCTCCGCACGTATCCCCCTCTCGGGACGCTCCCGCCCGTTGCGTCCCCGACATGAGAGACCGATGGACTATCTGGTTCAACTGGCCTCCGATCCCGCCGTGTGGATCGCCCTCATCACCCTGATTGCCATGGAAGTGGTCCTTGGCATCGACAACCTCATCTTCATCTCCATCCTCACCAACAAGCTGCCCGAGCATCAGCGCTCGCGCGGCCGCCGCATCGGTATCGGCCTCGCGCTGATCCTGCGCCTCGGCCTGCTGTCCACGGTGGCGATCATCGTTCAGCTCACCGAGCCGGTGTTTTCCGCCTTCGGCCACCCGTTCTCGTGGCGCGACATGATCCTGATCGCCGGCGGCCTCTTCCTGGTCTGGAAGGCGACGAAGGAGATCCATCACAGCGTGGACACCACGCATTCGGATGATGATCTGCTGGACAAGGGCGCCACCACGGTGGGCCTGACCTTCTCGTCGGCCATCGTGCAGATCCTGCTGCTGGACCTCGTGTTCTCCATCGACAGCATCATCACCGCCGTGGGCATGACCGAGCACATCCCGATCATGGTGATCGCCGTCATCGTGGCCGTGCTCACCATGCTGCTGGCCGCCGATCCGCTGGCGAAGTTCATCGAGGCCAACCCGACCGTGGTCATGCTGGCGCTGGGCTTCCTCATCATGATCGGCATGGTGCTGATCGCGGAAGGCTTCGGGGCGCATGTGCCCAAGGGCTATGTCTATGCCGCCATGGCCTTCTCGGCGGCGGTGGAGGGTCTCAACATGATGACCCGCCGCGCCCAGAAGAAGAAGGGCAGCGCCGGACACTGACGGTCCGGCCTCCCGCAGGCTTGAAGGAACGGGGCGGCACCATGTGCCGCCCCGTTTCGTTTATCCCAAGGTCGCCGCAATGGCCGGGCAAGGTCGGGCGACAGGCTTGGGGGGCCTGGAGTGTTGCGCCACCATGGTCCGCATCATCGCGTTGTTCGGTCTGCTTGCCACGTTCGTGGGCGCCCTGCCGTGGGTGGTGCCTGCGGCCAAGACAGGCGTGCGGCTGGTGACGGCGCGCGATAATCCCCCGCACTCGCCGATCTGGCGTTGGACCAGCTCGACCCTGTCGTCGTGCAACGGGAGACCGAGGCCGCGCTGGCAGCGAAGGATGCGGATCTCGCCGCCTCCTGGCTGGCCGTGGCTGAAGCCCGGCGCATCCTCTTGCCGGACGACCTCACCACGCGTGTCCGCGCGGCGGAAGCCGCCGCCCATTCCACCTACGCCCAGATGCGCAGCTTCGGCGCCGGCTTCCTGACCGGCCAGCCGGAAGACCTGCCGGGCTTTGCCGGGGCGGCGCTGGGCGACTTCATGGTGTGGGGCGACATCCGCGATGCCTCCCGCGAGGGCTGGAATCTGGCCCGGGGCGAGGAGGCGGACGAACTCATCCTTGGCCTGTCCACGGTCGGCCTCGCGCTCACTGCCGGCACCTATGCCACGGTGGGCGGCGGGGCGCCGGTGAAGGCAGGCGTCTCGCTGGTGAAGGCAGCACGGCGTGGCGGCCGTCTGTCCGCTGCCATGGGCGCGACGCTCACCCGCGCCGTGCGCGAGAGCGTGGACTTCGCCGCCTTGCGCCGCGTACCGGATCGGATCGCCGCTCTGGATGGTGCCGCTCTGAAAAGCGTGGTGCGCACCGACAAGGTGCGCGATCTCGGCCGGCTGCTGGCCGACGCCGGCACCATCGAGGCCAAGGCCGGTACCAAGGCCACCATGGAGGGCCTGCGCATTGCCGACGGTTCGGCAGACATGGGGCGCATGGCCCGTCTTGCCGAGGCCAAGGGGCCGCAGACGCTGGCGCTGCTGAAGAGCTTCGGGCGGGGCGCCTTCGCCATAACGGGAGCATTCCTCTCCCTCATCTGGTGGGGCATGGGGGCGACACTCTGGCTGCTGGGCGCCATCTGGACCTTCAACGCGCTGGTGGTGGCGCTTCTGCGGCCCTTGTGGCGGCGCAAGCGTCGGCGGCGGGTGGCGGTGGGGCGGCTCACCGCAGTCCACAGCGGCTGAGGGTATCTTCAGGCACCCGCTTCCCTCGCGCGGTCTCCGGCACTAGGTTCGCCGCTCATTCGCGCCGCCCGCCGAGGATTTCCCTTATGCCCACCTTCATCTCCGATGGTCTGGAGCTTGCCTATCTGGACGAGGGGCAGGGCGCGCCTGTCCTGCTCATCCACGGCTTTGCCTCCACCAAGGAGATCAACTGGGTCTATCCCGGCTGGTTCAAGACCCTGACGGACGCCGGGCGGCGGGTGATCGCCTTCGATCATCGCGGCCACGGTGCCTCGGCCAAGCTTTATGACCCGGCCGAGTATCACACCAGGCTGATGGCCGAGGACGCGTTCACCCTGCTCCAGACGCTGGGCATCCCGCAGGCGGATGTGATCGGCTATTCCATGGGCGCGCGGGTCACGTCCCAGCTGGCGCTCAGTCATCCGGACGTGGTGCGCAAGGCCGTGCTGGGTGGGCTCGGCATCCATCTGGTGGATGGCGTCGGTCTGCCGCAGAGCATCGCCGATGCACTGGAAGCGCCGTCGCTGGAGGATGTGACCGACCCCATGGGCCGCATGTTCCGTGACTTCGCCGACAAGAACGGGGCGGATCGCAAGGCGCTGGCCGCCTGCATCCGCGGTTCGCGCCAGAGCCTTGCGCGCGAAGATGTCGCGACCATCCGGCAGCCGGTGCTGGTGGCCGTGGGCACGCGCGACCTCATTGCGGGCGATGCCCATGCGCTGGCGGCCCTGCTGCCGAACGGGCGCGCGCTGGACATTCCCAACCGCGACCACAACCCGGCGGTAGGCGACAAGGTGTTCAAGCAGGGCGTGCTCGATTTCTTCGCCGAGGGGGCATGAGCGCAGGGCATGAGCCGTGGCCTGACCTCCGGAGCCGCAGTGTGTTAGAACAAGGGCGAACGACGTTCTGGGAGGCAGCGATGCTGCAGCACAACCTTCAGGCGAAGCCTGCGAATGACAGGCGGCCCGAGCTGGTGGATCCGGTGTGGGCGCGCCTGCGCAAGGAAGCGGAAGAAGCCGCCGCGCGCGAGCCCATGCTCGCGGGCTTCTTCAAGGGCGCCATCCTCGGCCAACTGAGCCTCGAGGCGGTGATCGCCGAGCGCATTGCTGCGCGGCTCGACCATCCCGATTTGCCGGCAGGCGTGATCCGCGCTGCCTATCACGAGGCGGTGGAGGCCGACCCCCGGATCGCCGAGGCCCTGCGCGCCGACATCATGGCCGTGGTGGACCGCGATCCCGCGACCACGCGCACCATGGAGCCGGTGCTCTATTTCAAGGGTTTCCATGCCCTTCAGTCGCATCGGCTCTCGCACTGGCTGTGGGAGAACGGCCAGCGTGACGCTGCGCTCTATCTCCAGAGCCGCGTGTCCTCCGTGCTGACCGTGGATATCCATCCCGCCGTACCCATGGGGCGCGGCATCTTCCTCGACCACGCCACCGGCCTCGTGGTCGGCGCTACCGCCGTGATCGAGGATGACGTCTCCATCCTTCAGGGCGTCACCCTCGGCGGCACCGGCAAGGAGCGGGGCGACCGCCATCCCAAGATCCGGCGCGGCGTGCTGATCGGCGCCGGTGCCAAGGTTCTGGGCAATATCGAAGTGGGCCATTGCGCGCGTATCGCCGCCGGCTCCGTCGTTCTGCATCCGGTGCCGCCGGCCACAACGGTTGCGGGCGTGCCAGCCAAGGTGGTGGGCACCGCCGGCTGTGCCGAGCCCAGCCGGGCCATGGACCAGATGTTCGACAGCACCATTTTCGCCGGCGCGGATATCTGATCTCCCGCCACACCCCTGAACCGACCGCTGCGCGCGGACGTTACTTGCGGCTGCCCGCGCGGCGCGCCGTGCCATCTGGAGGATGACCATTGGAAAAAACCGAGCTCGAACGCGTCCAGCGCTATCTCCGCACGCTGTTCGGCAACCCGCAGATCAAAGTGACCGGTCGCCCGAAGAAGAAGGATTCCGCTGAGGTGTATCTCGGCGACGAGTTCATCGGCGTCCTGTTCAAGGACGAGGAAGACGACGAGCTCTCCTACAACTTCCAGATGGCCATTCTGGACACCGATCTGGACTGAGCAATGTGCGGCCCCGCCAATCCGGTGGGGCCGTTTGCGTTCTGGGGCACCTCCGGGGCGCCATGAGGCCCGGCCTGTTGGCTGAATGGGCCTTCCCTCCGCCGGGACGAGGGGATACATGGGTGTGGCATACATTATCCACCCGAGGCTTGTGCCGTGTCCGTCCTCGAAATCGCCGGCGAGCGCTTCCACTTCCGCATTGATGGCCCCGACAGCGCACCGCCGCTGGTGCTCGGCCATTCGCTCGGCACCACGCTGGAGCTGTTCGACCGGGTGGTGCCCGCGCTCTCGCAGCGCTTCCGCGTCATCCGCTTCGATTTCCGGGGCCATGGCGGCTCCACCGCCCCCGATGCCGTGCACGGCATGGGCGATCTCGGCCGCGACCTCATCAATCTTCTGGACGGGCTGAAGCTCGGCGCCGTGGACTTCTGCGGCCTGTCGCTGGGCGGCATGGTGGGGCAGTGGATGGCGATCCATGCCCCGCGCCGCCTGAAGCGCCTCGTGCTCTCCAACACCACCGCCTATGCCGGCCCGCCGCGCATCTGGGAGGCGCGCATCAAGGCCGTGCGCCGCACCGGCACCGAGCCGGTGGCCGATGCGGTGATCGAGAGCTGGTTCTCCGCCGACGTGCGCGCCCGCATGCCGGACGAGGTGGCGAAGATCCGCGCGCAGATCGTGGCGACCCCTGCGGTTGGCTATGCCGCTACGAGCTGCGCCATGCGGGATATGGATTTCCGGGCCGACCTTGCCCGCATCACCACGCCGACGCTGGTGATCGTCTCCGACGACGACCGCTCCACCCCGCCGGTCTGGGGCGAGGCGGTGGCGGCGGGCATTCCCGGGGCAAAGCTGGTGCGCCTGCCCGGCGGCCATCTCTCGGTGGTGGAGCAGCCGGAGACGTTTTCCGCAGCGGTGCTCGATTTCCTGCGCTGATCCCGTCACGCACCTGCCATCGGACCACGCTACCTCGATTTCCGGTATCCTTGCCGACGGCAAGCGGGAGAGCGGCGACATGAGCGGCGAGCGGGGAAGTTCGGACGGCACGCACGGACATGCAGGCCATGATCACGCCGTGAACGCGGATGGTCACGCTGGACACGACCATTCCGGGCATGTTCCTGCGGGTGATGGTCACGGACATGACCACGAACATGGCCACGGACATGACCATGGCGGCCATGCGGGCCACAGCCACGCCATGCCGGCCTCGCTCCGGGCCTTCGCCATCGGCGCCTCGGTGAACTTCGCCTTCGTGGTGGTGGAGGCGGCCTTCGGCTGGTTCTCCGGCTCGCTCGCCCTGATGGCGGATGCCGGCCACAATCTCTCCGACGTGCTCGGTCTGCTGCTGGCGGGTGCCGCCGCCTGGCTCGCCCGGCGCACGCCGACGGCACGACGCACCTTCGGCTATGGCCGCACCTCCATCCTTGCCGCGCTGGCCAATGCCATCATCCTGCTGGTGGGCACCGGCGGCATCGTGGTGGAAGCCATCTCGCGCTTCGATGATCCCGCGCCGGTGCAGACCGGCGTGGTGATGGTGGTGGCGCTGATCGGCATCGGCGTGAACTTCGGCACTGCCCTGCTGTTCATGGCCGGCCGCAAGGAAGACCTGAACGTGCGCGGTGCCTTCGTGCATCTCATCGCCGATGCCGCCATCTCGCTGGGCGTGGTGATCGCGGCCGGCGTGATCGCGCTCACCGGCTGGCTGTGGCTGGACCCGGCGGTGAGTTTGCTGATCTCGGTCGCCATCGTCGTCGGCACCTGGGGCCTGTTCCGCGACAGCGTGGATCTCGTGCTCGATGCCGTGCCGCGCAACGTGGACCGCGACAAGGTGGAGGCCTATCTGGCCGGTCTCGACGGCGTGAGCGGCGTGCATGACCTGCACATCTGGGGCCTTTCCACCACCGAGGTGGCGCTCACCGTGCATCTGGTGCGGCCGGGGCAGGGGCTGGATGATGCCTTCCTGAATGCCACCTGCCTCGCCCTGAAGGAGCGGTTCGGCATCGGCCATGCGGCCATCCAGATCGAGGCCGGCACCATGCCCTGCGTGCTGGCACCGGCTGATGTGGTGTGAACAGGTGACGGCTGACGACAGGGGTTGTCCACACTAGTTGCTAATGATTGTCATACTCATTCAAGTCATTGATATGATTTGACATTCGTTCTAGGCGCCTGTACCCGAAGCGCATCGGGGAGTAGCCACCGCGCAAGCGGGACCGTGTCAACAGGCTCGCGCTCAGGCTGGTTATCCGGCTCGCGCGTGGCGCGGTCAGCCGGACAGGATCCGGCCCGGCAAGACCGTGGTGGCAGGCGATCCGTGCGGACGGGCGTCGTGCGCCCGGTGTCCTCTCCGTTCGGATTTCAGTCATGTCGCCTTTCGCCATCGCCGTGCTCGCCGTCAGCATGTCCGTGGATGCCTTCGCCGTCTCCGTGGGACGCGGCGCCGCGCTCGGCCGCCCGCGCATGACGGAGGCGCTACGCACGGGTGCCGTCTTCGGCATCGTGGAGGCCATCACGCCGCTCATCGGCTGGGCGCTGGGTGTGGCGGCCTCGGGCTTCGTCGAGGCTGTTGATCACTGGATCGCTTTCGCACTGCTCGGCGGCGTCGGCCTGCACATGCTCTATCAGGCGCTTTGGAAGGCGGATGACGAGGAGGCCGAGACCGGCCGCTCCTTCACCGTGCTGATCGCCACCGCCGTGGGTACCAGCCTCGATGCCATGGCGATCGGCGTGTCGCTGGCATTCCTGAACGTGAACATCATCGTCATCGCGTTGGCCATTGGCCTTGCCACCTTCCTCATGTCGTCGGGCGGCATGCTGGTGGGCCGGCTCATCGGCACGCGCTTCGGGCGCTGGGCGGAAGGTGTCGCGGGCGTTGCCCTGTTCGGGCTCGGCCTCGCGATCCTGATCGAGCACCTCACCGCCTGAGGCAATCTCAGGAGAGATTCAGCGCCTTCAGCGTCTCGGCCACGCGCGCACGGGCGCTCTCGCCGAGCGGCAGGATGGGGCGGGGCGGTTCGGCTTGCGTGAGGCCGAGGATGCCCGCCGCCGCATACATCACGCGCAGGCTGGAAAGCTCTCGGAACAGCGCCCACAGCGGCTCCAGCCGGGCATTCAGCGCCCGCGCCTCTGTGGCATCGCCGCCTTGGGCGGCGCGGGTGAGCGCAAGGGCGGTGTGGGGGAACAGGCCGCCCATCACGCTGAACCACGCATCGCCGCCGGCGATCAGCACCTCGGTGACGTTCCAGTCGCCGCTGTAGCCGAGCGGGAAGCCCTCCGGCACCACGGCCCGCAGGGCGGCCAGATGCGCGGTGCCACCCGGCGCCTCGGGGCTCGGGCTTTTGACGCCCACGATACCCTCATGGCGGCTGAGACGGCGGACCAGTTCGGGTGTGAAGCGGAAATGGGTGGTGCCGGGATTGTCATAGATGCAGAGCGGCAGGCCGCTTTCCCGCTGCACGGTCACGAAGTGCTCATACACCTCGTCCTCGGTGAGCGGCGTGTAGGAGACGGCGGCCAGCAGCCCGGCGGCGGCGCCTGCCGCCTTGGCGTCCTGCGCCAGCTTCACGGCTTCGTCCGTGCGCAGCGCGCCGACGCCCACGAGAACGGGCACGTCACCGGCAACCGGAAGCGCTGCATCCAGCGCCCGGCGGCGCTCGGCGCGGGAGAGATAGGCATAGGTGCCGGTGCTGCCGAGCAGGCCGATGGAATCCACTTTTGCCGCCGCGAGGCGCCCGACCAGCTTTTCCACGGCGGCTGTGTCCACGCGGCCTTTGGGATCGGCAGGCGTGATGGGGAAAGCGGACAGGCCCTTGAACTGCGTCGGCATCGGCATTTCGCTCCTCGAACGGCGTCCGCACGCTACACGACGGCGGCGTGCGGGCAAGCGCGCAGCGTGGGTCAGCTAGGCGTGATTGGAGGCGTCGTCGAAGCGCAGCACGTTGCCGAAAGGATCAGTGATCTTGGGGGCTGTGTCGGTGGGGGAGGGGCGGGCGAAGCGGGCCTGCTTCGCATTCAGCTCGGCCGCGAGTGCGGCGATGCCGGTGCCCCGGATATAGACCACGGAGCCCGGCGTGCCGTCGCCATAATGCTCGCTGAGATGCAGCTTCACGCCATCGCGGGAGACCTGCATGTAAAGCGGCAGGTCGGGCGCGTAGCGGTGTTCCCAGTCCAGCGTGAAGCCGAGGAAATCCAGATAGAATTCCCTGGCTTTCGCGATGTCATAGATGCGCAGAACCGGGATCGCCGGATCGAGCCTGATCGTGGTCATAAAACATCTCCCGCCGCAGCCGGCGGGAGAGTGGAGCGCCACGCCGTCCGGCGCAAGGACGCCGGAGTGCATGAGCTGTCGGCTTCACTGCTTGCGGGCGAGCCCTTCCAGCGCCTCGCGGGCAATGGGCTTCAGGCCTTCGCCGCCGGAGACGAGCAGTTCGGCGATGCGCGCGCGCATGCGCGGATCCCAGAATTTGGCGATGTGATCGCGGGTGCCGGCCACGGCGGCATCATGCTTCTGCGAGCCGAAGAAGGTGGCGATCTGGTTGGCCATATAGACCAGCCGGTCGTCGGTGCTGGTGTGGGAGTGCGCGTCGTCGCCGTGGGCGGCGTCGTGGGCTTCCCCGTGGGTCTGGCTATGCGACATGGGCTTGGCGTTTCTCTCGCGGTTTTTTGGGGCCGAGGTCGATGCGGCCTTCATGGGTAAAGACTTCGAAGCCATCGCTGCGGACGATGGCGGCAAGGGTGATGCCCGCGCGCTCTGCCGTGCGGATGGCGAGCGAGGTCGGGGCGGAGACGGCGGCGATCACCGGCACGCCGAGCACGGCGGCCTTCTGCACCATCTCGATGGAGACGCGGCTGGTGAGCAGCAACAGACCCTTGGCCGGCTCCGCCTTGAGCTGCGCCACCTTGCCGATGAGCTTGTCGAGGGCGTTGTGGCGGCCCACATCCTCGGCCACCGCCAGTATGCCCCGGCCGGGCTCGAAATAGCCGGCCGCATGCACCGCGCGGGTGGCGTGGTTGAGCGTCTGCGCAGGGGCCAGAGCCGACATGGCGTCCAGCAGCGCGGTGGCCTCCACGGTGAGCTGGCCTTCCACCTGCGCGGCGGGCTTGATGGCTTCGGCGAGGCTCTCCACGCCGCACAGGCCGCAGCCGGTGGGGCCGGCGAGATAGCGCCGCCGGGCGCCGAGCATGGCCATGCGCTCCTCGGCGATCCACATGCGCGCCTCGATGCCGTCCTCCACCGCGATCACG
Organism: Azorhizobium oxalatiphilum; assembly: GCF_014635325.1. Lineage (GTDB taxonomy): Bacteria > Pseudomonadota > Alphaproteobacteria > Rhizobiales > Xanthobacteraceae > Azorhizobium > Azorhizobium oxalatiphilum. The sequence goes on from NZ_BMCT01000003.1 coordinate 482,130, forward strand.
TCGAGGGACAGGATGTCGGCGGCGGAGCGGATGATGCCTTCCGAGAGCGAGAAGCCCAGTGCGAAAGCCTCGATGTCGAGAGGGCTCGCCATCATCACCGCATGGGTGGTGCCGTTATAGGTGAGGGCGACGGGCGTCTCTTCCGGAACCGCCCGTTCACCGGACGTCACTTCGCCTTCGCGCCACACGTCGCGGGTCACGCGGCGGACGGGCTCCGGCATGTCCGGGATCTTGGGGAGGGGAGCGGTGTCAGGCATGGGGCGGCATCCCGGCAGAAGGGGGAGCCCCACAGATTGGGCCGATGACGCCGGAGTGCAAGCGCGGGGTGGCCATTGGACGGGAGAACCCTCGCCCCGTGCGGGGGAGGGTAGGGAGGGGGGTAATGCCCTCTCTGCCGGCATCCGGTCGGGAAACCGGAACCGCGCGCCATGCCCCCTCCCCAACCCTCCCCCGCAAGCGGGAGAGGGGGTGCGTTGCGCGGGAAGGGAACCCGGCGGCCATCTTACTCGGCGGCTTCGGCGATGCGGCGGCTCTGGCGGGAGAAGGCCTCGTAATTCTCCTGCCACGGGCTCGGCCCGTTGGAGGGCGAGATCTGAACCGCCGTCACCTTGTATTCGGGGCAGTTGGTGGCCCAGTCCGAATAATCGGTGGTGATCACGTTGGCCTGCGTCACCGGGTGGTGGAACGTGGTGTAGACCACGCCGGTGGGCATGCGCTCGGAGATCACCGCCTTCAGCGAGGTGGAGCCGGCGCGGCTGTCGAGGCGCACATAGTCGCCATCGCGGATGCCGCGCGTCTCCGCATCGTGCGGGTGGATCTCCAGCACGTCCTCGGGATGCCAGGCCACGTTCTCGGTGCGCCGGGTCTGGGCGCCCACATTGTACTGGCTGAGGATGCGGCCCGTGGTGAGCAGCAGCGGGAAACGCGGGCCGGTGCGTTCGTCGGTGGGCACATACTCGGTGAGCATGAACTTGCCCTTGCCGCGCACGAAGCCGCCGATATGCATGACCGGCGTGCCTTCCGGCGCCTTCTCGTTGCAGGGCCACTGCACGGAGCCGGCCTCCTCCAGCTTGGCGTAGGAGACGCCCGTGAAGGTGGGGGTCAACCGGGCGATCTCGTCCATGATCTCGCTCGGGTGCTGGTAGTCCATCTTATAGCCGAGGGCTTCGGCCAGCATGATGGTGACTTCCCAGTCAGCATAGCCGTTCTTCGGGGCCATCAGCTTGCGCACGCGCTGGATGCGGCGCTCGGCATTGGTGAAGGTGCCGTCCTTCTCCAGGAAGGAGCAGCCCGGCAGGAAGACGTGGGCGTAGTTGGCGGTCTCGTTCAGGAACAGGTCCTGCACCACGAGGCATTCCAGCGCGCCGAGGCCGGCGGAGACATGGCGGGTGTCGGGGTCGGACTGGAGGATGTCCTCGCCCTGCACATACATGCCCTTGAAGGTGCCATCGACGGCCGCGTCGAACATGTTGGGGATGCGCAGGCCGGGCTCGTCGTCCAGCTTCACCCCCCAGTCACGCTCGAACAGCACGCGGGTGTCATCTTCCGCCACATGGCGATAGCCCGGCAGTTCGTGCGGGAACGAGCCCATGTCGCACGAGCCCTGCACGTTGTTCTGGCCGCGCAGCGGGTTCACGCCCACGCCGTTGCGGCCGATGTTGCCGGTGGCCATGGCGAGGTTGGCGATGCCGATGACGGTGGTGGAGCCCTGCGAATGCTCGGTGACGCCGAGGCCGTAATAGATGGCGCCGTTGCCGCCCTTGGCATAGAGCCGGGCCGCGCCGCGCACCAGCGCCGGATCAACGCCGGTATACTGCTGGATGGCCTCGGGGCTGTGGCGCTCCTCGGCCACGAACTCGGCCCACTCCTGGAACTCGTCCCAGTCGCAATAGTCGCGCACGAAGTCCTCGTGCACGAGGCCCTCGGTGACGATCACATGGGCGATCGCCGTGACCATGGCGACGTTGGTGCCGGGGCGCAGCGGCAGGTGGTAGTCCGCCTGCACGTGCGGGGTGCGCACGAGGTCGATCTTGCGCGGGTCGATGACGATGAGCTTGGCACCCTCGCGCAGGCGCTTCTTCATGCGCGAGCCGAACACCGGGTGGCCGTCCGTCGGGTTGGCGCCGATGACGAGGATGACGTCGCTCTCTTCGACCGAGTCGAAGTCCTGCGTGCCCGCCGAGGTGCCGTAGGTCTGCGAGAGACCGTAGCCGGTGGGCGAGTGGCAGACACGGGCGCAGGTATCGACATTGTTGTTGCCGAAGGCGCCACGGATCAGCTTCTGGACGAGGTAGGTTTCCTCGTTCGTGCAGCGCGAGGAGGTGATGCCACCCACCGCGCGGCGGCCGTACTTCTCCTGGATGCGCTTGAACTCGGAGGCGGCGTAGGCGATCGCCTCCTCATAGCTCACTTCCTTCCACGGCTCGTGGATGGAGGAGCGGATCATGGGCTTCAGGATGCGGTCCTTGTGGGTCGCATAGCCATAGGCGAAGCGGCCCTTCACGCAGCTATGGCCACGGTTCGCCTTGCCGTCCTTGTAGGGCACCATGCGCACCAGCTCGTCGCCGCGCATTTCCGCCTTGAAGGTGCAGCCCACGCCGCAATAGGCGCAGGTCGTCACCAGCGAATGCTCGGGCGTGCCGATGTCGTACATGGCCTTTTCGTTGAGCGTCGCGGTCGGGCAGGCCTGCACGCAGGCGCCGCAGGAGACGCACTCGGAGGAGAGGAACTCCTCGTCCATGCCCGGCGAGACGCGCGAGCCGAAGCCGCGGCCGGAGATGGTCAGCGCGAACGTGCCCTGCACTTCCTCGCAGGCGCGGACGCAGCGGTTGCAGACGATGCACTTCGACTTTTCATAGGTGAAGTAGGGGTTGGACTCGTCCTTCCCCATCTTGATGTGGTTCTCGCCCTCGTAGCCGTAGCGCACTTCGCGCAGGCCCACGACGCCGGCCATGTCCTGCAACTCGCAGTCGCCGTTGGCGGAGCAGGTCAGGCAGTCCAGCGGATGGTCGGAGATGTAGAGCTCCATGACGCCACGGCGGATCTGCTTCAGCCGCTCGGTCTGGGTCTTCACCACGATGCCTTCCGCCACCGGCGTAGTGCAGGAGGCGGGGGTGCCGTTGCGGCCTTCGATCTCGATCAGGCAGAGCCGGCAGGAGCCGAAGGCGTCCAGCATGTCGGTGGCGCACAGCTTGGGGATCTGGTTCCCCACTTCCATCGCCGCACGCATGATGGAGGTGCCTTCCGGCACCTGCACCTTCATGCCGTCGATGGTGAGCGTGACCAGCTTCTCGGATTTGGAAGCCGGCGTGCCGTAGTCGATCTCATGCACGAGGGACATGGTGTCTCTCCTTATTCTGCGGCTACGGGCAGCTTCGGCGTGGCGCCGAAGTCTTCCGGGAAATGGGTGAGGGCGCTGAGCACGGGATAGGGCGTGAAGCCGCCCAGAGCGCAGAGCGAGCCCAGCTTCATGGTCTGGCAAAGGTCGGTCAGGATCGCGAGGTTCGCGTCCCGCTTGGTGCCGGCGATGATCTTGTCCAGGGTCTCGACACCACGGGTGGAGCCGATGCGGCACGGGGTGCACTTGCCGCAGCTCTCGTGCGAACAGAACTCCATGGCGAAGCGGGCCATGTGGGCCATGTCCACCGTGTCGTCGAACACCACGATGCCGCCGTGGCCGATGAGTGCGTCCTTGGCCGCGAAGGCCTCGTAATCGAACGGCGTGTCGAACTGGTGCACCGGCAGGTAGGCGCCGAGCGGGCCGCCCGCCTGCACCGCGCGTACCGGACGGCCGGAGGCGGTGCCGCCGCCGATGTCGTTCACCAGCTCACCGAGCGAGATGCCGAAGGCGGTCTCGAAGATGCCGCCATACTTCACGTTGCCGGCGATCTGGATCGGCATGGTGCCGCGCGAACGCCCCATGCCGAAGTCGCGATAAAAGGCGCCGCCCTTGTCGAGGATCACCGGCACGGTGGCCAGCGAGATCAGATTGTTGATGACGGTGGGCTGGCCGAACAGACCCTTGTGCGCGGGCAGCGGCGGCTTGGCGCGCACCACGCCGCGCTTGCCTTCCAGGCTGTCCAGCAGCGCGGTTTCCTCGCCGCACACATAGGCGCCCGCGCCCATGCGCATTTCCATGTCGAAGTCATACTGCGAGCCAAGGACATTCTTGCCCAGCAGGCCGTTGGCGCGGGCGATCTCGATGGCCTTGTTCATCACCTCCAGCGAGAGGGGATATTCCGAGCGGCAGTAGACGAAGCCCTTGGTGGCGCCCACCGCGAGGCCGGCAATGGTCATGCCCTCGATGAGGCAGAAGGGGTCCGCCTCCATGATCAGGCGGTCGGCGAAGGTGCCGCTGTCGCCCTCATCCGCGTTGCAGACGATGTAGCGCTGGTCGGCGGGGGCGGCGGCGACCGTGCGCCACTTGATGCCGGTGGGGAAGCCGGCGCCGCCGCGACCGCGCAGGCCGCTCTCGAACACCTGCTCCACGGTGGCGGAGGGGCCGATCTCGATGGCCTTGGCAAGGCCGCGATATCCGCCGAGATTTTTGTACTCGATCAAGGACAGGGGATCGATGATGCCGCAACGTGCGAACGTCAGGCGGGTCTGCTTCTTGAGGTAGGGGATTTCCTCCACCAGCCCCACGCAGAGCGGGTGGTCGGTCTTGCCCTCGAACAGGCCCGCTTCGACGAGGCTGTCCACGTCGGAGGGTTTCACCGGGCCGTAGCCGACACGGCCGGCGGGGGTGTCGATTTCCACCAGCGGCTCCAGCCAGAACAGGCCGCGCGAGCCGTTGCGCACGATGTCCATGCTCTGGCCGCGCGCGGCGAGGGCGTCGTTCAGCTTGCGCGCCACGCGGTCGGCGCCGCAGGCGATGGCGGTGGCGTCGTTGGGAACGTAGAGGCGGGTGCTCATCGGTTGGTCTCCGCCACCAGTTCGTCGATGGTCTCTTCGTCGAGGCGGCCGACGAGGCGGCCGTCGATCATGGCCGAGGGGGCGCAGGCGCACAGGCCGAGGCAGTAGATGGGCTCCAGCGTCACCCGGCCGTCGGCCGAGGTCTCGCCCATCTCGATGCCGAGGCGCTCCTCGGCATAGCGGGTGAGCTTGTCCGCGCCCATGGACTGGCAGGCCTCGGCGGCGCACAGCTTGATGACGTGGCGGCCGGCGGGCTCGCGGCGGAAGTCATGGTAGAAGGTGACGACGCCATGAACCTCGGCGCGCGACAGGTTCAGGTTTTCCGCGATCAGGGGCACGACCAGATCCGGCACAAAACCGAAGGCCTCCTGCACGGCGTGGAGGATGGGCATGGTGGCGCCATCCATATGCCGGTGCGCGGTGATGATCTCCTGAGCGCGGATTTCGCTCCAAGGTTCGTAGCCGGCCATCGGCGGTCCTTCCCTAGTCCCGCTTGAAGCGGGTTCCTTGTGATCGTTCCAATCAATCTGGCATACAAAAAACGCTGATCAAGCGAGCTGTGGGATGTTGCGATAGAACATTTCTATTGTAGCGACCGTTGAACGGCGGCCGTTTTCGGCTCCGCAAAAGGGTTTCTTTCGCGCGACGGTAGATGCGTCCCCCTTGGGAAGGCCGCGCCCATGGGCGTTTTGATCGGGGATCTCTATCTGGGCGGTGTTTGATCGCAGGCCATGAATCGAGAATGCTGCGTCGCACCATGATGCCGATCGCCGGCATCCGACTTTGGTCGGTCACGCGAATTTTTATGCGGGTGAAAGCTGCTCGGCGCCTCGGAGGCGGCCGGTTCGGATTGAATCGGTCCGAGCCGGTCCGGCTCCCGCGCGGTGATGGAGAGGGCCTCGCGGCCCAGACCTGAACCATCGCAGCCTGAACTGCGGGCGTGTCGTCGAATCGACAGCGGGCCGCAGGGCTTCGCGCATGAGCAATCCCCATCCGTCCCGATGCGGAGGTAGCCGGGCCGCGGTTCGGCTCCGCCTCGACCTGAGGTTAGCAAGCTATCTGGAATAATATCCGGTCGCTGGCACTGTGCCGTTATCAAAATACCTGCAATGAGCTTCGTATCGGTAGCTTCTGCATAATATGCGAAGACAAACAGCGGTTGTAGTTGACGCATACGGCAAAGGTTATAATGGGATCAGTGCCTGCCCGGCACAGCCGTCCTCCGGACATTTGCGGATGACGGCTTTTCCTGATGTGTCGCGGGTTTTCCCGTTCGTTTTCTTGTCTTGGGCCGCGCGCTTTTTCCTGCGGCCCGGTGTTGCCCCGCCGGAGGGGGAGCCATGGTTTTGCAACTGGATGATGAGGATTTCCAGCTTCTGGAAGTCGCCCAGCCGGGAACGTTCGTGGACGTGCGCATCGGCGCGCCCGAGGCGCGGCGCGTCTCGCGCCTGAGGCTGGGCGGGCTGATCGAGACTGGCCCCGTGCGTGACGGAACGCAGCGCGTCGTCACCTCCATGACTGGCAGGGCGGCGCTGGAGCGCAGGGTCTGGGAGCATCAGGGCGCGACGCTGGATCCCTTCTCGTCCGTCCAGCCGGGCACCTTGTCGGAATTGCGGGATCTGCTGCGCTCGGTCTGCCCGCGCGTACAGGTCAACCGGACGCAGACGCCCTTCCTGCTGGAGGTTCTGACCCCGAGCCCCTTCGCAGCCCAGGAGCGCAACCGCCTGCTGCAATGGCTGGACGACAACCTGCCGCTGAGCTTCACCTACCGGCTGTCATCGAACGCTCCAGGTCTTTGATAGAGAATGTCTTTGATAGAGAATGTCTTGCGGCTTGGATTGCGGAGCAATCAAAGCCGGACATGCTCCAGGCGCGGGTCCGCGCGCCGCCGGCGTGCCATCCGGAACGCCGGAGCGGCGGAAACCGCGTGGCACTGCCAGTGCGGGCGCGCCCGGGACCGAAGCCGGGGAGCGGTGGGGCAGCCGCCCGGCATCGGCTCTCAGGCGGTGGCGGCTTCCAGCGCCTTCAGCTTGCCGCGCGCCTCTTCCAGCGCCTTGAACGTGTCGTAGGTCTCCTGCGCCACCTCGAGGATGCTCTGCCAGTTGATGGGCAGATCCTCGGACAGATCGTGCAGGTTCATCTTCGCGCCGACCGACTTGGACGACAGCTTCTTGATCTCGGCCTTCAGGGTCTCGATGTCGGACACGGGCGGTCTCCAGCTTTCTCGGATTGGGCTCCACGGGCCGGATGGATTCATCCTGACCCGATCCTGCGCTCGGCCGTGCGGGCTCAGCCGAACTTGAACAGCACGCCGTAGCCGCCGCGCGGATAGGTCCATTCGATGGCGCCGCTCGGCTCGGCCACGATGCGGCAGGTGCCGCATTCCACGCAGCCGTCCACCGTGACTTCCACCTGGCCTGCCTCGTTCAGCTCGTAGCAGCGGGCGGGGCACAGCGTCAGCATGTTCAGCAGCGCGGCGGGCGGCGTGGTGTGCGGCTTCACCTTGATGTGGGCGCGGCCGGCATCCACCAGATAGCGATTGTAGAAGAGCTTGTCTTCGACGCGGACCGAGGGGTCGCTCATTGTCCTTCTCCTGACCTGAGGCCGGCGCGGGGCCGGCGTTGGCATTCCGGTTGCCGCATCACGCGGCGGGTGGGGTACGCAACAGGGACAGTGTCAGCGCCAGGCGCGGGCGAGCCGGAAGGCATCGCCGAACAGGCCGACCCAGGACCGGGCCTCCACGAAGGCGCGCATGGACTTCCTCTCCTTCTCCGCCTTCGGTGTGCCGTCCACGCGCACGAAGCTCTGCATGGCCTTGGACACCAGCTGCGGATAGGTGAGGAAGAAGTTCTGCGAGTTGACATGCATGAGGCCGGGCATGTCCTTGTACTTCTTCAGGTCCTTCATGACGAAGCTCTCGTCCAGCATGGTCTTGTAGAGCGAGAGGTTCTTCGCGCTCATCTCGTCCTTGCGGGATTTCACCTGGAAGATGGCCTCGGCGGCGATGCGGCCCGAGGTCATGGCGAGGTTGGAGCCCTCGCGATGGATGGTGTTGTTGAGCTGCGCCGCATCACCCACCACCACCCAGCCGTCGCCATAAAGCTTCGGGATCGCCTTGTAGCCGCCCTCGGGAATGAGGTGCGCCGCATATTCCTTCACTTCCGAGTCCTCGATCAGCGGCGCGACGGAAGGATGGCTCTTGAAGCGCTCCAGCAGGCCATAGGGCGTCTCGCCGGTCTTCTGGAAGTCCGACACCAGACAGCCGATGCCCAGCGAGACGCATTCCTTGTTGGCATAGATGAAGCCCATGCCGGTCATGCCGCGCGAGATGGTGCCGGCGGCCTCGATGACCACGCCCTCGTCACCCTTCAGATTGAAGCGGGACTCAATAGCCTCGCGCGGCAGGAAGTGCATTTCCTTCACCGCCAGCGCCACATTCTCCGGCTTGGGCCGGGTGCGCAGTTCGGCGCGGGTGCCGAGCAGGCCGTTGACGCCCTCGGCCAGCACCACCACGTCGGCATGGATCAGGCCACCGGTGCGGTCGGTGCGCACGCCGATCACCTTGCCCTTGTCGTTCTGCACCAGCTCCGTCGCCGTGGTCTCGCACAGCACGGTGGCACCGGCCTCCTTCACCTTGGAGGAGAACCACTTGTCGAACTGGGCGCGGATGATGGTGTAGCGGTTGGCCCGCTCCTCGTTGAAGGCCTCCGAGCGATAGTGCAGGCCCACATGGGAATTGTCGTCCATCATCCAGAAACGCTGTTCCACGAGGTGGCGCTCAAGGGGCGCCTCGTCGCGGAAATCGGGGATCAGCTTCTCCAGCATATCGGCATAGAGAATGGCGCCCTGCACGTTCTTGGAGCCGGAATATTCCCCGCGCTCCAGTTGCAGCACGTTGAGGCCGCGCTGGGCCAGAGTGAGGGCGGCGGCATTGCCGGCCATGCCCGCACCGACGACGATGGCGTCGAATTTTTCCTCGATCATGGCTCGGTCCTCAGCTGGCGATGCGGTCGCGCGAGTGGGGCGACAGGCGGGCGCGGAACGCCTCCGTCAAAGCCGGCAGCAGCCGGATGGCGTCGGTGACGATGCCCATGTGCGCGAAGTCGAAAATGGGAGCGTTCTTGTCGGTGTTGATGGCGACGATCAGGTCCGCCCCCTCCACGCCCACGCGATGCTGGATGGCCCCCGAAATGCCGGCGGCGATATAGAGCTTGGGGCGGATGGTCTTGCCGGTCTGGCCGATCTGGCGGTCGGAGGAGACCCAGCCCTTCTGCACCAGCGGGCGGGAGCAGCCGAACTCGGCGCCGATGACGCTGGCGAGCTGGCGCACCAGCTGGAAATTCTCCGGCGAGCCGAGGCCGAGGCCGCCGGCCACCACCACGTCCGCATAGGCGAGGTTGGACTTGTTGCTGTCGCGATCCGGCAGGAAGGACAGCACCTTGGTGACGATATCGTCCTCGATCATGCCCAGCGGATGGGTGATGATGCGGCCGGCGATCTTTTCCACCCGGTCCGGCATGGGCATCACGCGCGGGCGGACGGTGGCCATCTGCGGCCGGAAGTTCAGCGTGTAGATGGTGCAGAGCAGGGAGCCGCCGAAGGTGGGGCGGGTGGCGGCCAGCGAGCCGTCCGCGTCCACATCCAGCTCCGTGCAGTCGGCGGTGAGGCCGGTGAGCAGCGTGGTCGCCACCGAGCCGGCCAGATCGCGGCCGAGCGTGGTGGCGCCCAGCAGCAGGATCTCCGGCTGATAGGTGTTCACCACATCGGTGAGCGCCTTGGTGTAGGCCTCGTTGCGATAGTCCGTGAGCAGCGGATCAGCCACCACATAGGCAAGGTCGGCACCATAGCAGAAGGCCTCAGTGGCGGCATGCTGGGTGGCCTCGCCCTCGGGGCCGATGACCACGGCGGCAAGCTCCACCTTCAGCTTGTCGGCGAGCTTGCGGCCGGCGCCCATCAGCTCCCACGACACGGGGTGGACCTGGCCGCGCTCCTGCTCGATGAACACCCAGACGTGCTTGTAGGACTTGAAGTGCTCCGGCAGCTCCTTCTTGGTGGAAGCCCGGCTGCCGCCAGACGCTGCGGGTGCTTTTGTGGGTTCGCTCATGACGTGCTCCCTCGTCTGTCCGTCAGTAGCCGCGCGCCAGCGTGGACAGCTCGTCCTCGAGCTTGGGCTGGCGCTTGAAAAGGTCGGCGATCAGCGCGTCGGCGGGCGCGCGCTCGGAAAAGTCCACCAGCACCGCTTTCTCGGCCCGCGCCGAGGGCGCGAACACGCGCTTCACGATGGTGGGCGAGCCGCGCAGGCCGCATTTGGAGATGTCCTCCACGCCGGCGTCCTTCGCACTCCAGGTGACGATCTCGGCGCGCGCCGCGCGCAGGGCATCGGCCATGCCGCCACGGCGGATCTCGTTGGTGCCTTCCAGCATGGTCACGAGGCAGGGCAGGCGGGTCTGGAGGATCTGCACCCCGCCCTCCGAGCGCCGCTCGGCGGTGATGGTGCGGCCAGTGAGGTCGATCCCGGAGATCTTCGCCACATAGGTGAGTTGCAGCAGGTTCAGCCGCTTGGCGATGCCGGGGCCGACCTGCGCGGTGTCGCCGTCGATGGTCTGCTTGCCGGTGAAGACGACGTCCGGCGCGCCGAAGGTCTCGCCGATCTGGCGGATGGCGGTGGCCAGCGCATAGCTGGTGGCCAGCGTGTCGGCGCCGGCGAAGAAGCGGTCGGTGAGCAGCACGGCGCGGTCGGCGCCGAAGGTCAGCGCCTTGCGCAGGCTGTCCGCCGCCGAGGGCGGGCCCATGGTCAGCACCGTCACTTCGCCGCCGTGCTGGTCGCGCAGGGCCAGCGCGGCTTCCAGCGCGAACAGATCATACGGATTGATGATCGTGGGCACGCCCTGGCGCATGATGGTGTTGGTCACGGGATGGACGCGGATCTGCGCCGAGTCCGGCACCTGCTTGATGCAGACGACGATATGCATTGCGTTCACTCCCGAAAGTCCGTGCCCGAAAGTCGTGACGGGTCCTGAGGGAGAAACAGCAAGCGCCGTACCAACTGCGATCATTCATAAAATTACGTGTTACTTCAATATATTATCAAGGTTCGTGCCGATCTGTTCCGGCCAGCGCGACAGCCGCGTCGGGATAGGGCGTCGGGAATGCGACAGGGCCTTGGTGAGACCGGACGCGAATGTGCGGAATGCGTGTTGCCCGACGGTGGGGATGGCATGTCGCACACATGAAAAAGGCGGCGGGGCCTCATGTGCCGCGCCGCCCTTCGTGGAGAGACTGCCTGCCTCACTCCAGCGGGGTAAGGGAGATGAGCGTGCGCGGCTTGGGCGGCGCGACCGCGTCCTTCAGCACCTTGAACACCCGCTCCTCCAGCGGCGAGGAGGCGAGGAAATCCGCATAGGCCTGCGCCAGCACGCTGCTGCAGCGTTGCCTGACGGCCTCTTCCGGCTGGCCGGAAAAGTCCTCGCTGGCCAGATACTGGCCCATGCGCCGCAGGATGTGCAGGCGCATGACATTGACCACTTTGGGATCATAATCGACGCCAAGCAATGTGAAGAAGGTCTCGGCGCTGTCCGCGCGGCTGAGCTCCGCGAGGATGCCGGGGGAGGAAGGGGTGCTCATCATGGCCTCCGGTCGGTTGGTTGCTGTCCTGCGATCCGATCAGCGGCGCACGCGCCCGGTCGGCGTCCGGCGCAGCCGCACCACCACGTCCACGCCTTCCACGCTTGCGTCGTCGGGGATCTGCGGCAGCTGCGCGATATGCACATCATCGGGCGCGATGTCGTGCAGCGCCTGCTCGCTCTCGATGAAGAAGTGATGGTGGTGGCTGGTGTTGGTGTCGAAGAAGGAGATGGTCGAGGTAATGGTGATCCGCCGCAGCAGACCGGCCTCGGTGAAGTTGTTGAGCGTGTTGTAAACGGTGGCCAGCGACATGGGGATGCGGGCCTGCATGGCCTCGTCATGCAGCGAGGCGGCGGTCACATGCCGGTGCCCCTTGGCGAACAGGAGGCGCGCCAGCACCACCCGCTGGCGGGTGGGGCGCAGCCGGTGCCGGCGCAGCATGGCGCAGCAGTCCAGCCAGGGCGTGTCGTCCTGTTTCAGCCGCCGCCACACGAGGCGCAGCTCCTGCTCCATGTCGAGGCCGGCCTGTTCGGGAGAAAGGGGAGCGTGCATGGTGTCATCCGCCGCAGATCAGGAAGGGGAAAGGGATGGGGTCGCGCGCTCCAGCGCGCGGCGCCGCTCGGCCATGCGGCTTTCGCCGCTCTCGTCGCCGAAGCAGAGATCGAAATCCGCGCATTGGGTGCAGACCGGCGTGGAGCACATGACGAAGCCGTCGTCCTCGCACAGCGCCCGGTAGAGGAAGCGCTTCCAGCGCATGTTGTTGATGTTGGTCTTGGCCAGCGGCGTGAAATGACGGCCCATCAGGCGGGTCAGCTCGGCGCGTTGCCTGAGGCCGAGATCCTCCCACAGATGGTTCGGCTCCATGGCCCGCCGGGCCACCATGCCGGCCAGCCAGACGCCGGTCTCGCCGGTGGGCGCGCGGCGCGAGAGGAGGAGATCCCGCACCATGGCGGCCTCGTCATCCTCCGGCCCGGCGGCCGTGTGCCAGCGGGGGCCGAGGTTGCCCGCCAGAGGAAAATGGCGGTGCAGGAGAGCGGCCAGCGCCGGGACTGAAAGGCCGGCATGGCGCGCCACGCTGCCGCCCTCGGAGGCGGCGAGCGCCAGGATGGAGGCGAGCACGTGGCGGTCGAATTGGGTGTCGTCGCCGATGAGGGCGGTGATGGGATCGCAGCCGGTGAGACGGCGATAGATGGCGGCGGCGTCCGTTTCCCCGCGCGTTGCGCGTGCCGCCGGCAGGGGGCCGTTCGGCTGGAGGAAAAGGGGAAACACGCCAGGGATGCTCACGCCAGTCTCCAACTGCTGTCCGGGGGAATGTCCGCGCCGCGCGCGATCCGCCCGCCGAAACCGTGGCAGATGCTCCTCGCTTGTCTGGGCCGCTCCCTGATGGCCGGTTCTGTGCGCGTCCGGCTGTGCGCTGTTGCCCGGCCGGGAGGGCCGGGAGGTGCGCCGGGCCGTTGTGGCCCGGCGCGTTCGTTGAGCGGCCGATCAGGCGGTGGCGAGTTCGGCGGCGGTCTTGCCGACCTGGGTCTCGTCCACGGCCTTCATGATGCCGTGCTCCATCAGCATGTCTTCCAGCTCGTCCATGGTGATGGGCGTCGGGATGATGCCGTTGCCACGGTTGGCATGCACCTTCTGGGCGAGGTTGCGATAGTGGGCAGCCTGCTGGCTTTCCGGCGCATACTCGATCACGGTCATGCGGCGCAGCTCGGCATGCTGCACGATGTTGTCGCGCGGCACGAAGTAGATGAGCTGGGTGCCGAGCTTCTTGGCCAGCGCTTCCGCCAGCTCGAGCTCCTTGTCGGTCTGGCGCTCGTTGCAGACCAGCCCGCCCAGGCGCACGCCGCCGGAATTGGCGTACTTGAGAATGCCCTTGGAGATGTTGTTGGCCGCATACATGGCCATCATCTCGCCGGACATGACGATGTAGATTTCCTGCGCCTTGTTCTCGCGGATGGGCATGGCGAAACCGCCGCACACCACGTCGCCGAGCACGTCGTAGGACACATAGTCGATGTCTTCGTAGGCGCCGTTCTCCTCCAGGAAGTTGATGGAGGTGATGACGCCGCGGCCGGCGCAGCCGACGCCCGGCTCAGGACCACCGGACTCCACGCAGCGGATATCGCGGTAGCCGATCTTCATCACCTCTTCCAGCTCCAGGTCCTCGACGCTGCCGGCGGACGCGGCGAGCGAGAGGATGGTGTCCTGGGCCTTGGCGTGAAGGATCAGACGGGTGGAGTCGGCCTTGGGATCGCAGCCCACGATGAGGATGCGATGACCCATCTCGGCCAGAGCCGCCAGGGTGTTCTGGGAGGTGGTGGACTTGCCGATACCCCCCTTGCCATAAAACGCGATCTGTCTCAGTGACGACATTTGGAAATTCCTTCGAACCGTTGCCAATGACCGCCAGGCTGGGGGGCCTGGCATCTTCGCTTCGAACAGGCTCGCCGGTTACGGGAAGGAGCACATCGCTCGTCGTCGCGTCTGCGTGCGCCCAGCCCTCACTCGCCGTGCTGAATAACCTCAGCAACGAGCGTGCCAGCCGGATTATTTCTTGTAATGGTTTGAAAATGCAGCCGGTTTTTGCAGGCGGCCGGACCCTTCATCGGGTGTCTCGAACCTGACAGACAGTCGCAGCCTGTATGAAAGGAAACATGCTGCGGCGTGCGCGGCTGCCCGCTGCGCGCCTTTCTGCGGGCGCTCGCGGGCCTCATGCGCGCGGGCGGAACGGATTTTGCAGCGGCTCAATGGGGAACCCCGGACTGGTCCGGGCTGCCCCATCCCAGCGAGGCCGCCATGCAGATTGGTGTCGAGACGTCGAAGGCCGTGGACCAGCGGCGCGTATTCGTGGTGGACGAGGATGAGATCACCCGCGCTGCCCTGCAGTTCATGCTGCATGACGAGATCGAGGCGCACGAACTGGCGACCCTCGAAGAAGCCTTCGAGAAGGGCGGCGACTGGCTGAAGCCGGATGTGCTGATGCTGGGCGTCTCCTTCATCGCCGCGCGCGGGCCGGGGATCGTGGCCGAGATCAACGCCGCCTTTCCGGGCGTGCGCATCCTCATCGTGTGCAGCAAGGCGGAGGAAGCGATCGCGGTGGAGGGGCTCAAGGCCGGAGCCCATGGCGCGGTGGTGAAGCCGCTGACCCTGGAGGCGGTGCGCAAGAAGGTGGACACCATCCTCGGTCGCGGTGGCGCAGCCCCGCTGATCCAGCTCGGCATGCTGGGCTGAACGCCATGGCCAAGGTGGTGTTCTATGAGAAGCCGGGGTGTGGCACCAACGCCCGCCAGAAGCGCCTGCTTGAGGCGGCTGGCCACGCGGTCGAGGCGCGCAGCCTGCTGACCGAGCCGTGGACGGTGGAGCGGCTGGAAGCGTTCTTCCGGGGCCTGCCGGTGCCGTCCTGGTTCAATCCGGCAGCGCCCGGCATCAAGTCGGGCGCTGTTGATCCCAGGACGTTCAGCGGGCCGCAGGCGCTGGCGCTCATGGTGGAGGAGCCGCTCTTCATCCGCCGGCCGCTGATCGAGGTGGAAGGCGCGCGCTGCGCCGGCTTCGACGGGCCGCTGGTGCAGGGGCTTGTTGGTCACAGCCTCACCGGCCAGACGGCCGAGCTGCCGCAGGGCTGCAGCCACCGGCATGCGCCGTGCCCGGCCCCCGCTGCCGTGCTGGCCGGGGAGGTGACGTCATGAGAGTGCGCTTTCCCTTCCGGCGCATCGGGGTGCCTGAGGCGCAGGATCTGCTGGAGCGGGGCGAACTCGCCGTCTTCGACACGCGGGACATGGGCGCTTATGCGGCTGGTCATCTGGCGGGCGCGGCGCGCCTGTCCACCGGCACGCTCTCCGCCGCCGTGGCCGAGACCCCCAAGGACCGGCCGGTGCTGATCTATTGCTATCATGGCAATGCGAGCCAGGATTATGCGCAGATCTTCTCCGACTTCGGCTTTCTGGAGGTCTACAGCCTGGACGGCGGCTTCGAGGCGTGGCGCGCCGGAGCCGGATCGGCTCCCACACTTTGAAGGCGCGTTTCAGGCAGCCTTGAGGGCGATGCCCTTCTCGGCCAGCAAGGCGGAAAGCTCGCCGCTCTGCGCCATCTCCCGCACGATGTCGCAGCCGCCGATGAATTCGCCTTTCACGAACACCTGCGGGATGGTCGGCCAGTTGCTGAATTCCTTGATGCCTTCGCGGATGAAGGGATCCTCCAGCACGTCGAGGCTGGCGTAGGGCACGCCAAGGGCATTGAAGGTCTGCACCACCGCGCCGGAAAAGCCGCAGCGCGGCATGGCCGGGGTGCCCTTCATGAAGAGCATGACGTCGTTCTGGGTAATGAGGCTGGTGATGCGCTCTGCGGTGGACATGGGGTCTTCCTTCTCGGGTCGTGATATCAGGCGGGGAGTGGGGCAGGCGGAACCAGGGTTTCGAGGGCGAGCGCGTGCAACTCCCCGCCCATGCGGCCCTTCAGGGCGTCGTAGACCATCTGGTGCTGGCGCACGCGGCTGAGGCCGCGAAACTGCTCTGCGGTGATGCGGGCGGCGAAATGATCGCCGTCACCGGCCAGATCCACGATCACCACATGCCCGCCGGGAAAGGCTTCCCGGATGAGGCGCTCGATTTCCGTACCGTCCATGGCCATGGGGGTTGCTCCCGCTGTTCCGCATGCTCCTTGCAAGCGGCGAACCAGCCGGCTTGAGCCCGCGCGGCCCTTGTGCGGGCAGGGGCGGCGTCGGTTTGGCTGCGGGCGGTTCTGTCGGGTGTCGCACATGCGACAGAGGTTTAGGTATCGGGATGGGGTTCATCCGACGTTGTCGCGGGAATTCCAGCGGAAATGTCCGTGTGGCGTCGGGTTTGCATGGTCTGCCGGGCGTCCCGCGCCGTGTCCGGATTGCGCGCGGGGGCGCCAGCCAGAGGAGGCGAGGCATGGCCGTGAACGATGCAGCGCGCGGGATGGATGCGGAGCCGTACGTCGGGGGCGCGCATATGGCGGACGAGGGCGGGGCCCTGCTGGAGGACGACCTGTCCGGCATCATCGAGGAAGATCTGGAGGAGGAAGCGGACGCGGGCGATACCGTGCCGGCGCCCTGGGATGAGGCGGCGGTGACGGCCGAGATCATCGAGGCCCTGCGCACCGTGCACGACCCCGAAATTCCCGTGAATATCTATGATCTTGGCCTGATCTACCGCATCAACCTGCTGCCGCCCTTCGGGGTCGAGCTCGACATGACGCTGACCGCGCCGGGATGCCCGGTGGCGGGCGAACTGGTGAGCATGGTGCAGCGGGCAGTGCTGACGGTGCCGCAGATCGACGTCGCCACCGTCCGGCTGGTGTTCGATCCGCCGTGGGATTCATCGAAGATGACCGAGGACGTGAAGCTGGAATTGGGCCTGCTCTGAGCGGATACTCAATATTGGAACAGGTTTCGGAAGGCTGATTCAGCGATCAGGTTCCAGTGCGGCCGTCTGGCACTCTATCTGCATCGCAGGACTGTGGGACCGCTTCACCCCAGGCCTGCCGCCCGCAGGCCGGCGTCCCGCGCGAGAGTGCCATGATGAACCTCACCGCAGCTGATGGTCACACGCTTTCCGCCTATCAGGCCGAACCGGCCGAGGCCCCGAAGGGAGCCGTCGTCATCGTGCATGACATGTTCGGCCTCACGCCGGATATGATCCGGACCGCCGACGATCTGGCGGCACAGGGATATCTCACGCTCGCGCCCGCGCTGTTCGATCGCGCCGCGCCCGGTACGGTCCTCTCCTATGACGAGGAGGGCTTTGCCCGTGGCCTCGCCCTCATCGAGCAGATCGGCCGTGAGCCGGCGCTCAATGACATCCAGGCCGCGGTGGAAGCGGCGAGCCCCGCCGGCAAGGTGGCCGTGATCGGCTTCTCATGGGGCGGGGGGCTCGCCTATGAGGCGGCCAATCGCCTGCGCGGGGCGGCTTGCGTGGTGGGCTTCTGCCCGCTGGGCGTCCTTCAGTCCGGCGCCGAGAAGCGCCGGGTGCCGACCCTGCTGCATTTCGGCGCCAGCGATCCGCTGCTGCCCGCGACGCTGGTGCAGCCCTTCCGCGATCTGCGGCCGGATGTGAGCGCCTTTTCCTATGCGGGTGCCACCCACGGCTTCACCAGCCGTGACCGGGCCACCTTGCACGTTGGCGCACGCGAGCAGGCGTTTGCCCGCACGCAGACCTTCATCGCGCAATATGTGGAGGGCGTTTCCCCGGCGGTGCTGAAGAATGCGGGCGCCTATGCGCAGGCAAAGACCGAGCGCCGCAAGGGCGGCGCGGCCAAGGAGGAGGCGGGACCGCCCGCCTGAGCCGGGGAGAACAGATTGTCCGCCATTCGGCGGCGCGAGCCCGTTCGGTCTGGATTGCATCGCGATCCGGATGGCAAAACGGTCTCGCCTAAAGAGCTGGATGCGGCGGGCTGGCCCGGCGCGTCTTCTCGCGAACCGCATCCCGGAGAGACGCCATGCTGCCCACGACCATCCTGATCGACGAGGCACCGCGCTGCGTGGTGCGTCCCACCGACATGAAGGCCCTGCAACGCTTCCTGCGCAACGGGCGCGGCTATCTGCTGGCCGAGGCGGGGGAGGGGACGATCACCCACCGCCCGGCAGACCCGGGGGAGCTGGCGAAATGGTCCAACGCCCTCGCCCTCCACCGCGCCTGCGGCGGCGAGGAGGAGGACTTTCTGGGTACGCCGCTCTAGACGGTCACTGACCGAGGGGGATCATTCCCACTCTAATATTTTTTCCGTCATAAGTGATTGATTTTATTCGAGGAAATCTCTTTTTTTACTTTCAGTACCGCAAGCGGACCCGTCAAAATGTTAAGCTATTGAGTTGTTTAATGTTTTTTTGAGCGTTCGGAAGAAAAAAATTCTGTGAACTATCGCCTCCTATCGGCCATTTGCGGACCATTCCAGCTCCGATGTGCAGATCACAAACGCGACCAAAAAGTACCGTCAACTGCCATCAGAGACCTCTTCGGAACTATCCTTCTTCGCCAAATTCCCCCTCAAGGGCGCGTCCAGCGGTTCGCGAACAATCGATCAGCTTCTTTTGGCTGTAGCCAAGACGGGCATAGGCCGACAGGCCGCGTAAGTTCAGCAATAGATAGTCGGTGATGCGATCGACCTCGGACTTCGGCGCGTGGGCGGCGATATAGTTTCGGATCTGTTCCCTAGGCTCCCTCGCCAATTCTCCGGCCAGCGCGCACGCCTGCTCGTCGTCGGCCTGTACGGCCTCGGTAATCATGCATCCGCGCTTGTCGCGATTCCTTGTGTAATGACGAGCGGCAGCCATCATAAGGTCCGTCAGCGCCTCTGCTGGGGGCCTGCCGGCTCGCAGGATTTTCTCGATTTGCAGGAAATCCGTCGACCGGTACGACCGCAGTGTGCGCTCGAATAACGCGAGCTTGCTGCCATACGCCGCATAGAGGCTCGGCGGGTTGATTTCCAGCGCCTGCGTCAGATCGGCAATACTCACCGCATCGTAGCCGCGCGCGTGGAACAACGCCTTGGCAATTTCGACCCCCTTCTCGCGGTCGAAAGCCGGTCGTCTCTGTCGAGGGGCAGGAGGTGGAACGGTGCTGCTTTTCATGCCTCCGATATAGCGATTCCTATATCAAACCTCAAGCCTGACACGCGTCGCGTTTGTAGCGGTCGATATATAGTCCTTGCCAGATGGTGGAGCGATGGTTTATAGTGACCACTATATACAATCGCCGCTCAGGAGCCATCATGTCATTTTCACAAAAGGTCGCCGTCGTTACGGGCGGGACATCCGGGATCGGCCTCGCCATCGCGCAGGAACTCGCATCACAGGGTGCGAAGGTCGTCATCACCGGCCGCAACGTGGAAAAGCTCAGCGCCGCGGTGGAGACGCTGGGCAGCAATGCCGAGGGCGTCCAGGCGGAGATATCCAACCTTGCCGACCTCGATCGGCTCTACGCTCATGTGAAGGACACGCATGGTCGCCTTGATCTGTTGGTCGCCAGTGCGGGCGCCGGGGAAATCGTCCCGCTCGCCTCGATCACCGAAGAACATTTCGATCGGGCGTTTGACGGCAACGTCAAGGGCGTGACCTTTTCCGTCCAGAAGGCGCTGTCTCTAATGAGCGAAGGCGGGGCGATCGTCATCATTGGATCGACGTCTTCAATCCAACCCGGTCCGGGCCTCAGCGTCTACGGTGGCACCAAAGCGGCGCTGCGCGCGATGGTGCGTGGCTGGGTGACGGAGATCAAGGGATCGGGGGTTCGCATCAACATCGTAAGCCCAGGCCCAGTGGACACCGCTTCTCTGCGTTCCTTTCTCGGCGATCAGGCCGATGAGGCGCTGGCCTACCTAGCCGATCGGAGCACGATCGGCCGTATCGGTCGTCCCGAAGAGATTGCACGTGCGGTCGCGTTCCTCGGCAGCGATGCTGCCAGCTACATCAATGGCATCGAACTGTTCGCCGACGGGGGCGCTTCGCAGGTCTGATCGGCCATCCTCGCCTGTCGCAATCAACCGGGCTGCCGTAATCGCGCTCGCCCCTCGCGATCATAGCCTGGCGTGCCGTCGGCCTACCCCCCCCCGGCCGGCGGCACCGATGGCATCTCAGCGACTGTGAGCTTCATATCGAAATCATCAAGAAAGGAAGACCCATGTCCACCAATGCCACCCCCTCGAGCGCCATCGACAAACTCGTCATCGAAAGTGAGGTTCGCCGCCTGCTTTCAGTATATGCCCACAACCTCGACTACGGGAAGGTCGATGCAAATGCCGAGCTTCTGGCGGCCGCCAAGTTCAACATCGCCGGTACGATAGTGGAAGGACGTGACAGCATCGCGGAGTTTCTGCGGACCAACCTCCAGTACCATGTCGATGACACGCCACGAACCTGGCACTCGGTCTCAAACGTCCTCATCGACATCGAATCCACCACGGCCGCCCGTTCGATATGCTACTTCACCGTGCATCAGGAATTGCCGGGCCTGCCGTTGCAACCGATCGTGACCGGCCGGTACATCGATGCCTTCGAGCTTCACGACGGGGCATGGCGCTTCGCATCGCGCGAAATCGAACCTCGCCTGTTCGGCGACCTTAGCAAGCACGTCGCTGCCGCGGCCGAAACCCCGGCGGAGTGAGGCGGCGATGATCCGAAAGCGACAAGCGCTGGTGACCGGCGCGAACAAGGGCCTCGGACTTGCCATCGCCAAAGGGCTCGCCTCGGCGGGGCTATCGGTCTGGATGGGCGCACGCGACCGTTCCCGAGGCGAAGACGCGGTGCAAACTCTACGAGGTGAAGGGTTCGACGTTCGGTTTGTCCAAATCGACGTGGCCGACGACGCGAGCGTTTGTCGCGCGGCCGAAAGTGTCGGACAGGAGATCGACGCACTCGACGTCCTCGTGAATAACGCGGGGATCGTACTCGACCTTCAGACCCCGCCGAGCGCGATGAGCCTGGATGACGTAAAGGCCACTTACGAGGTGAACCTCTTCGGTCCCATCCGGGTGACGCAGGCCTTCGCCCCTCTTCTAAAAGAGGCGGACGACGCAAGGATAGTGAACATGAGCAGTGGTCTGGGTTCGCTAACCCTCATCACCGATCCGACCTCGCTATTCTCGTCCGTCAACCTTCTCGCCTATACGTCATCGAAGGTCGCGCTCAACGCCGTGACGGTCTCCTTCGCCAAGGAGTTTGAGCCGTTCGGGATCAAGATCAATGCGGTCGAGCCCGGTAATGTGCGGACCGATCTCAATGGCAACACGGGATCTTTGACTCCCGATGAAGGCGCCGAAACAGCGATCAGGATGGCCCTGGTCGACAAGGACGGTCCGACCGGCGGCTTCTTCGGGAGCCAAGGCCGCCAGCCGTGGTGAAGCGTCGAGCTATAAAAGGAGCAATACAGTGAACACCTTGGATAAAAGCAAAGTTTCCGTTGTAACTGGCGGCAGCAGCGGGATCGGCTTTGCCATCGCGCAAAAGATGGCGGCGCAGGGCATGCGGGTCATCATTACCGGGCGCCGACGTGATGCGCTGGATCGCGCAGTCGAAGAACTCGGCGGCGACGCTGTCGGCATCGTTGCCGATGTTTCCAGCACTGCCGGACTGGAGGGGCTGTTCACCGAGATCCGGTCGAAGTTCGGCTCGATCCACACCCTCGTCGCCAATGCCGGCGGTGGTGTTCACGCCCCATTGGGGAAGATCACCGAGGCGGCCTATGACCAGCAGTTCGACACGAACGTCAAGGGCATCGTCTTCACTGTGCAGGGCGCATTGCCGCTCATGCAGCCGGGTTCATCCATTGTCATTGTCGGCTCCACGGCCTCCATCGATCCCGGCCCGACGATGAGCATCTATGGGGCCACCAAGGCGGCGGTGCGCAATCTCGTCCGCAGTTGGGTCAGCGACCTCAAGGGCACCGGCATCCGTATCAATATCGTCAGTCCGGGGCCGACGAACACGCAAGCGCTGCGGGATGCTTTTGGCGAGCATGCGGAAGAAGGCATGGCCTTCCTCAAGAACAAGAGTCCGATCGGTCGCATCGGCGAGCCTGAGGAAATCGCGGAGGTCGCCGCTTTCCTGGCCAGCGATGCCGCCAGTTACGTCAACGGCGTCGAACTGTTCGCCGATGGCGGCGCGTCACAAGCCTGAGAGGAGCGATGATCATGCCTACGGATATCATCAATCATATCGAGTTCCCCGTCGGGGACGCGGAGTGGTCGCGGCAATTTTACGATGCGGTGCTGGCACCGCTCGGTTTATCGCTGGTCATCAGCATCGATCCGTCCCGCACGGCCCATGGCGGCGCGCGACACGGCTTCGGGAAGAATGGTTATCCGAGCCTATGGATTCACCAGGAGAATGGAGCAAAGCTTCCGATCCATATCGCCTTTACCGCTGATGACAGGGCAACGGTCGATGCGTTTCATGCCGCAGCACTCGCCAGTGGCGGAACCGACAATGGCGCTCCCGGAATCCGGGAGCGCTATCATGAAAACTACTACGCGGCCTATGTCCTGGATCCCGATGGCAACAATATCGAAGCCGTCTGCCAGAGGGCTTGAAGCTTCGCCAAACAGACCAAAATCTCTGCGATCTCGGCTAAAGATCGATGATCCGCGTATCGGCAATGGTTTCGGCAAAGCCATTGCCGAACAAACTCGCAGGCGTCTGGAAGCCGGGCTGAACTTCACCGCCGAGAACGCGTCGGGCCGCTTCTACGGCGGCCATGGCGGTGAAGGTGTATCCGTTCACCGTGTCGAGCATCGAGCGCACGACCGTCCCGTCCGCGCCGGTGACTTCGACGACCGCATGATAGCGGCTCGCTTCACGCTCTTCGACGCTGGGGCCGGCCGGCAGATCCTTGAGATGCTCTGTCGGAAATGCGCCTGCGGTGACGTGGACGAAGGTTTCGATGTCGGCAACGCCAGTCGCCTGATGGATCGTCACGAGGTCGGGCAGCGTCACGGGAAAGGACGATCGCGGCCCGAAGCCAAAATCGAAGTCGCGCACCTGTTGCGGGCTGCGCGTCACGAGTTCACCGTCAACGAGGTGAAGTGTCGCCGAAGCGATATTCTGGCTCGCGCTGGTGGCAGACCCCCTCGACATCGCTCCTGCCACGTGAAGCGCAATACTGATCTTGCGTGCATTCCTGATGCGCGCAACGGCATGTCCGGCGAGACTTCCCAGCATCGCCACGCTGCCACCGCTTCCCGGGAGAAGCATGACTCCGGCCGCACGGGCTCGGGCGTCGAGGGCCAAAGCTTCGCGGTATGTGTCGAGTTCGGCCGAGAAGTCGAGATAGTGGACCCCGGCACGGATCGCGGCGGACATCAGCGGCTCGGCCGTGTTTGCGAAGGGACCTGCGGCGTTGAGCATAACGCAGACGCCTGCGAGGTTGGCAACGACGGCATCGGGATCGTCCAGCGGAATAATCCTGACGGTCGCTCCGAGACGGCCGGCCAGCGCTTCAAGCCTCGCCCGGTTTTGCTCGCGGCCTGCAAGAACGAGGTTCAGTCCGGCAGACGCGGCATGTTCCGCTGCCATTCCACCGGTGTAGCCGGTGGCTCCATAGATCATGAGAGTATTCATGGGGTTCTTCTATTTCTGTGATTATTCGAGATCGGCGTCGATGCGCGTGATTAGCCCGTCGGCGTCAACGGAGATGTCGAGAAGACCGATTTCGTGTCCGAAATCTCCGGTGAAATCGACGCGGACCCGGGCGCGGCTCTCGCTGATCGTTGCGATCGAGAGGAAGCGGGTCACCGTCTGATAGCCGACGAAGTACCGCTCGATGTAATCGCGGATACCGGCATTACCGTCGAAACGGTGACCCGTCGATGGGTCGTCGATTACCGCATCGGGCGTGAACAGGGTCAAGGCCGTATCGGCATCGAAGGCATTGGTGGTGGCGATCAGCACGTCTGCCGTTTCACGCAGTGTTCTGGCTGTCATCGCATCAATTCCCCGTGCTGCCAGCTCTTGAAAACGAATTCGAGGCTGTAGCCATCCGGGTCCCTGACCTGCGCCGCATAATAGCGGGGATCGTAGTGAAGCTGTGGCCCCGGCGCGTGGATCTCGCTCGCTCCGGCCGCCAGCGCCTCGGCATGGGCAACGTTCACGATTGTCTCGGAATCCGCGACAAAGCCGACATGCACGGCGCGGGGTGCAGCCGTGCCCTGCCTCAGCCAGAAGAACATCCGGCCGTTGGCGCCAAAACCCTTGAGGTCGGGATGCCCTGCCGGGCCCTGGCTGCCGTCATAGTCATGACGGGCTGTAATTCCAAGGATCGGGAGCACTCTCTCGTAAAAAGCGATCGAGCGAGCAGTATCGCTCACCGTCAGAAAGATATGATCGAGCATGTAAACCTCCTCAGATGATGTAACCGCCAGCAACTTCGATGTTCTGGGCGTTGAGCCAGCGGTTGTCGTCTGACAGCAGGCTGGCGACCATGCAGCCGACATCGTCCGGTTCGCCGACGCGACCGAGCGCGGTCTGACCGGCGAGCATGGCCTCGAATTCTTCGGTAAGGCCTCCGCCGAGTTCGGTGCGGATCGGCCCCGGAGCGATCGAGTTAGCCCGGATGCGACGTTCGCCGAACTCCTTGGCCATGTACCGGGTCAGCACTTCTAGCCCGCCCTTGAAGGAGGCATAGGGTGCAACGCCTGCGGTTGCCACGCGGCTGGTCGCGCTTGTCACGTTCACGATGTGGCCGCCGTCGGCCATCAGGCGAAGCAGTGCCTGCGTGAGGAAGAACGGACCTTTGAGATGAACACGGAACAGGCCATCGAACTCGTCTTCTGTTACGGTTGCGATCGGGCTGTAGAGCCCATAACCGGCATTGTTGACGAGGAAATCGAAGGTCTGGGCGCCCCAGGTCTTTGCCAGAGCTTCAGTGACGGCGTCGCGAAACGCCAGAAAACTCGCACTGTTGCTGACATCAAGCTCAAGGGCGACAGCCTTGCCGCCGTCAGCTTCGATTGTAGCGACGACCTGCTTGGCGGCTTGGCTGTTATTGTTGTAGGTGAGGATGACGCCCATGCCGCGCCTGGCACACTGAACTGCGATGCTGGCGCCGAGGCCGCGGCTTCCGCCGGTAATGATGACGATGCTCATTTGGTGCTCCTTTCGATTGGATGACCAAGTGATAGCCGGGGTGCCCGGGGGTCGCTCTCACGATCCTCTTCGAGTCTTGCCTATTTCTGCTTTTCCGTTGAATCCGCGCCGTCGGTGTGAAACAACAACTTCATGGACACACAGCTTCAAGAACTCAGGCAATTGGCGTCACGGGCGGAGAACCGCCGCACGGAGACGGGTATTCCGCGCGTCGCCATGGTGCAGGGCGACATTCCCGAACATCAGCTTGCCGCCGTCTACGATCCCATGGTCAATCTGATCCTGACAGGCTGGAAGACCATGACGGTCGGCGACCGGACTTTTCGCTATGATCCCGCGACATACTTCGTCATGTCGGTCGATCTGCCGGCGGTTGGTTCAGTGCACGCTTCCGGTGATGGAGATCCCTATCTCGCCATCAGCCTGACGCTGGAGCAGGCGATCGTGGCGAACCTGCTGGCGGATCTGCCCAAACCTGCCGGAGGCGAACTCTATAGCCCCGGCTTCTCGGTCGCGCCTGTGACACCGGAACTGCTCGATGCCTGGCTTCGCATGCTGCGCCTGATGGAACGCCCGGACGAGGTCGCCGCTCTTGCTCCAGCCTATGAGCGCGAAATCCTCTTCCGGGTTCTGCAAGGGCCGCTCGGCTGGATGCTGCGCGACATCGCGACGCCCGATACTGCTCTCTCCCGGATCGGCGTCACCATTCAATGGATCAGGGAAAACTTCGCCAGGCCGCTACGCGTCGAGGCTCTGGCGGAGATGGCAGCACTCAGTGTCTCTGCATTCCACCGGCACTTCAAGGCTGTGACCGCTCTCAGTCCGCTCCAGTATCAGAAGCACGTGCGGTTGCTGCATGCGCGCTCCCTCCTCATTGCCGGAGAAGGCAACGCCACATCAGTCGCGTTCGGGGTGGGTTACGAGAGTCCGACGCAGTTCAGCCGGGAATACGCCCGGCAGTTCGGCCGCCCACCGTCAAAGGACGCGGCGAGGCTTCGAGCCTGACCTGCTATTGGCATCCACTATGGCGATCTGCGTCGTTAGCGACTATCAGCATCTATCGCCTGGCCCTTCTCGCGCACCTCGCCGTTCCCCGCCGAATGCCGCCGTATCTACGACCCGTCACTCCCACTCTAATATTTTTTCGACAATAAGCGATTGATTTTATTGTAGAAAATATTTTCTTTGGCCGCCAGCGCCGAGGCGCAGGCCGTCAAAAATCTATCCTTTTGATTTTGCGGGTTTTTTAGGCAATTTTAGCGCAGAAAAAATTCTGTGAACTATCGGTATCTATCGACCGTTTCGCGGTGAGGCGTAGACCTCAGACCTCGAATCTTTTGCTCCCGTAAAGTACCGTCAAAATCGGCGAAATCAATACACCCACCTCGATCCTATATCGCTGCGACGGCGGGTTGGCCTTGCCGACTAAGGGGGCCGAGACGGACTAGACCTCTCTGGCTGCTGATACTAAACCGCAGTCTTCAGCCATCAGACTCCGAGGATTTGTATCAAGGCGAAGACCGCGGGTTTGCCAAATGCCACATTTGCTAACCGATGTGACGCTAACCGATAAATTTTCAAACTGGCGCCACCATGAGCGAGCAAAGCGTGGGAAAGCTAAAGCAGCTTGAGCGCCTCCTCCCGGAAGGCGTGCTCGTTGATTCCGCGTGGTTCTCTGCGCGCGACTACTGTACCTCGCTACGCACCAAATATGTCGGCTTGGGCCGGCTCGAACAGCCGGCACGCCGGGTCTATGCCGCCCGCGTGGGCAGTTGAGCTAGCAGCAGGCGATTATCTCGCTCCGGACGCTTTTCGGCCATCGCCTTTTCGTTGGTGGTCGGAAACTCTCAAACTGCATCGCATTGGCGGCAATCGGGTAGGTATCGGTGGCTATATCGAGCAATCAGTGTGGCTGGTGCCGATCGCCATACGTCTGATAGGCGTGTATCGGACAAACCCAGCAGTGTCCCTGACGATCCTGAGCGCCGGAGAACCACAGGAAACGGTGGCTTTTGGGAGACTTCTGAGATACCGTCATCTCGAGCCGATGATCGCCCGTGGCATCTAAAGCATATAAAAGTATAGCGAGGCCGAATCGAAGAAAGGAGGCGAGCATGTCTACCAAGCAAATTCTCGCGCTCCTCAACTCGCATATCGACGGAGATGAAGATCAGCTTCTGTCGATCGCCTTGCAGATCGCCGCACAGGAAGCCCGTCAAGGTCGGGCCGATGATGCCGAAAAGCTGAAGCGCCTCGTCCAGAAGGCTAGAGACCAGCGCCATGTCGGAAAGCCCGCTGGCGGGCAGACGCCGATTCCGCTGGCTCGGCCACGGGGCGAATTGCAAGGTCTCGTCGAGAGCGCCTATCCCAAGGTCACGCTGTCAAGCATGGTGCTGTCGGACGACATCGCCGCACGGCTTGGGCGGATCGTTCGCCAGCAACAGGAACGCGCAACCTTGCGCGAACACGGCCAGACGCCGGCGACACACATGCTGCTCGTCGGTCTGCCCGGCACAGGTAAGACCATGACCGCCTCGGCGCTTGCCGGGGAATTGCGCCTGCCGCTCTTCACTGTGCGTCTCGAAGCCTTGTTCAGCCGCTTTTTCGGCGAGACAGCCGGCAAGATGCGACTGCTGTTTGATCAAATCGCGCAAACACGCGGTGTCTATCTACTCGACGAGTTCGACGCGATCGGCGCTCGCCGAGGCGACCCGAACGATGTCGGCGAGATCCGCCGGGTGTTGAACTCGGTCCTGGCCTTTATGGAAGAGCCAAACTCGACCGACAGCCTCGTGCTGGCGGCGACGAACCACGTCGAGATCCTGGATGAAGCGCTGGCGCGGCGCTTCGATGAGGTGATCGAATACACGCTGCCGGACGTCGCGGCCGCCCGCGCGATCGTTGAGCGCCGCCTTGGCAAATTCAAATTCGCCGCAAAGGCGTGGCCTGCACTCGAAACGGCACTGGAGGGGCTCAGCCAGGGCGAATTGGTTCGTGCCGCAGATGCCGTCGTGAAGGACGCTATCCTTGAAGGGGCGTCGAAGGCCTCGCCTGAAGCGCTACAACGCGCTTTGGAGAACCGACAAACATTAAAAGGTAAGTTCCGTCGTCCATCCAGCCGTTAGGCAGGCTCCGCCAACGGATAGACTGGAAATCGAACAAACGAGCAAGGACTTATGGCGGAGCCAGATAATTTCGACACGAGAAACCGTCAGCACATACCGATCGACGTTTTCCGTGAGACGGCAGCTTACACTTTCCCATCACGCAATCAGGAACGAAAACCGCTTCGCGGCAACTATGCTGCGCACGCCGCACTTCTGCTGGATCAACTCGCCACTGCGCTCGGCGATGTTCCACTGCCGGCCGACGACCCGCGTCTCGCCGTTCAGGGCCTGAAATCCGGCACGATCGTCGAGATCACGACGCTGCCGCCAGCCGAGGACTCCCGGACCAAGGCGGTCAAGGTTCCAACAGCGCTTGAGTTTCCTACGCAGGACGTTGTGGTGCTCCGTTCCGAACGGAACGACGACCGCACGGAGAGCGCATTGCTGTTTGTGCCGGATGATGCGCGAGCCTTTCTGCAAGGCCGTATCAGTGAATATGGCCGCGATCCGGGTAATCAACGACGGCCTGATGTCGAGCGCTTCGAGGTCGTCGAGGAGGTCCGGGCGATCGACACCGGGTCATTGTTCACGGGCGCGGTGGACCTGGCCACGCCGGACATCGTTTGGTGGGAGCTGTGGGTTCGCCAGCCTGTGGCCTTGGCAGATCGCCTCGTCAACGCGGCGCGCAATGTGAATATTGAGGTTCATGACGACCGCCTGATCTTCCCCGACACGACCGTCCTGTTTCTGCACGGCACTGCCGCAACGGTTGCACTCTTCGCGACGCGCGTACCGGGCGCCATCACTGAAATCAGGCGCGCGACAGGAACGATCGAACCGTTTCTCGATCGTGGAGAGACGGGGCTGGGTCAGCACGATTGGGTTGTCGAATTGTCGCAGAGGGTCTCGGCGCCCGCGAACGATGCCCCAGTGGTTTGCATGCTCGACACGGGCGTCGCCGCCGCCCATCCCCTGATCGCTCCCGGCCTGCGTGGCGCGTGGGCCTATGATGCGGCTTGGGGCGCCGACGACCATCAGCCGAACGGCGGTCACGGCACGCCGCTGGCAGGCCTCGTCCTATATGGCGATCTCGAATCCTTGATGAACGACGCGCGTCCGGTCACGCTGACACACGGTGCGGAATCCATGAAACTGTTGCCACCGCACGGATTCCCGCCGACCAAGCCACCCAGCTATGGGGTCGTCACGCAAGGCGCGGTCAGTGCGGTCGAGATCGAGCGGCCGGACGCACTGCGCAGTTTCTGCATCGCGACCTCCGCGACAGACTTCCCGCCCAGCCGACCGTCGACTTGGAGCGGTGCGCTGGATCAGATCATCGCCGGGGCGATGCCTGGCGAGGCTGATGACAAAGTTGCGGCATTCGAACGACCGAAGCGCCTGATGGTCGTCGCCACCGGAAACGTCTCCGGCGGGATGGCTGTGGACGTTCTGCCCTCTCAACCGTTGGAAGATCCGTCGCAAAGCTGGAACGCACTCACCATCGGTGGCTTCACGCGCAAGGAGCAGCCGCCGGCGCCGCCTCCCGTGTTGCAGGCGGCGGTCCCCGCCAATCATCGCAGCCCGTTCAGCCGTGGCTCTCAGTCGCTTCCCGACGACCTGACCCCGATCAAGCCGGAGGTGCTGTTCGAGGCGGGCAACATGATGTCTGACGCCGCGGGCTTCTGCGGCTGGGACCCGTCCGTGTCCCTTCTATCTGCGGGGTCAGATGTGGCGGGCGAGCCTTTGGTCCCGTTCTGGGCGACCAGCGCCGCCGCGGGCATGGCGGGTAATTTCGTCGGTCGGCTGCAGGCGGCTCGGCCCGACCTCTGGCCGGAAACGCATCGCGCGCTCATCGTCGACTCAGCGCGCTGGCCCGAGCCGATCCGAAAGAAGTTCATCGGCACAGGCGCGCACTGGAAAACGGGCAAGGCTGCCACCAAAGCGAAGAAGCAGGCGATGCTTCGCGAGTTTGGATATGGCGTGCCGGAAATCGGCCGCGCGGTCCTCTCAGCGCGCAACGATGCTACGCTTGTTGCGCAGGCAGAGCTTCAGCCTTTTGCGATAGGCGCGGACGGCCGAACCGGCGTATTCAATGAGATGCATTTCTATGATCTCCCTTGGCCCAAGACGGCTCTGGAGCAGCTCGAGAACGAGATCGTCACGATGAAGGTGACATTGTCCTATTTCATCGAGCCCAACCTAACCGGAAAAGCCGCCACCCGCCCGGACACCTATCGTTCCTTTGGTCTGCGCTTCGATATGAAGAAGCGCACCGAGACGAGCGCCCGATTCCGCAGCCGAATTTCCGCGAGCCAGGCGAAGGATGGCACGGAAGCCGACGGCGAGACGAGCTGCTGGCTGCTCGGTCCAAAGGCGATCCAGGCGGGCTCCCTCCATTGCGATCTCTGGCGCGGACGAGCGATCGACCTCGCCGGGCACGATGCTATTGCCGTTTACCCCGTCGGCGGTTGGTGGAAGTCGCATGTTGGGCAGAAGCGCGTAGCCGATAAGGCGCGTTACGCGCTGGTCATCTCGATTTCCGCACCTGGCCAGCAGGTAGATCTCTATTCGGAAATCACGACATTGGTTGATGCGAAGGAAATTGAGGTGTTGCTCGGTTGACCGGATGGTTTTGGTCAGATTCAGGTGCGACGGCGAAGTGTCGGGCTATAGCGGGCAACCGGCGGGCTGGCGGTCCGTGCCCAACGATTATGAGCACGACGTCTATAGCCCTCTAATGCCGCAATGATACGCACGCCGAGCCAGAACCATCGCGTCACAGGTCTCGACCATGCAAGGATAACTGAAACTTCAATCGAGTTTTACATCAATGGCCGACGCGTCCCAGACCCAACAGAAACCAGAACCCTCCCTGATCGTGCTCGCGGACATTCTATCGGCCGACCCGGAGATGCCGATCTCTGGCGAGCGTTCGGTCGACTGCTCTGTACTGTGGCGACACTATTCCACGGCGCGTGACGCGGCCGAGTTGGCTGGCGATGGAGAGATGGCAGCCGTCTACAATCTTCTGGGCGGTGTTTGTACGATGGGTCTACAGGCGGGCGAGCCCTTGAAGCCGTTCACCCCGCTGATGGCGTGGGCTGCGGGATCAACTCCAACGCCCCTCACATATCGAGGCAAGTAGTCGCTGGTATTCGGCGAGCTGGCGGCCCAAGTCGGTCACCCGGCCCTCAAGGCACGGCTGGCCGATCTTGCATGGGTAAACGCCAAACAACACGATGCCGCCCGATTGGCGATTGACGGTTACATTGAGTGCGTCAGCCGCATCTTGGCTGGCAAGGCCGAGATGCGAAGCCGCCGAAATGAGGCAAGCGACCCTCGCGCGCTCGACCTGCTGCGCCGTGCTTGCGTCCTGCAACGGCAGATCGGCTGGGGTGGCGGGCGAACAGATGATCTCATCTCACTCGCCAAGAAGGTCCGGCAACGGGCGTTGAAGCGGGAAGACGTGTTCGTTTTCGTGCGGGCGAGCGATCTGGAACTGGACTTCAAGACGACGAGGGCCGCAAGCCTTGCGAAAGCGGCGGAAGCGTTTGCCGTCTCCAGGGCCGCTGCGGGCGACGCAGACGGTCCCGAACAACTTTGGCGTCTGACCGCTCGCGCCTATGTGCGTGCGGACCGAAAAAACGATGCCGATCGGGCACTGGTTCAAGTTGCAGAGCGTCTCGTCGAAACAGCCGACCGGATGACCAAGAGTCCCATGCATGAGACCCATTGGCTTGAGCAGGCGATTGCGACGTTGCGACGAGTTCGAGGCACGAATGCCAGACGCGCTGACCTGCAAGCACGTTTGGTGCGCAAGCAGGGTGACATCGCTGATTTTATGGCGCCGATTTCGTCGTCGACCGACATTTCTGAGATTATCGAGGGGACCAAGGCGCAATTGGGCGGCAAGGAATTGGCGGATGCTCTTCTCATCTACGCCGTACAAAGCCGCTCACCCGCCGTCGCGGATCTTCGCCGGGAGGCAGAAAAATCCATCGGACGATCTCCCTTTGGCAGCCTATTCGCCTCGGTGATCTACGATGAGACCTTCAAGCCCGCCTCGCGAACGCCACCTGCCGGCGGGTTCGCGAGTCCCCCCAACGAGGCGAACATTCGGGTCCAGATCATCCAGCATGAGCAGATGAGGCGTGGACTGGTTGTGGCAGGACAGATCGAGCCGGGCCGCTATCAGATCGTTTTCGATCATGCCCCGGATGAGCGGGTGCTGACGACGCTTGCGGCGATGAGCCCGTTCGTGCCGCCGCACCACGAAGCATTCTTTGGCCGTGGCTTCGCCCACTTCTTCAACGGTGATTTTATCGAGGCGGCACATCTTCTTGTGCCGCAACTCGAAAATTCGCTGCGCTATGTGCTGAACGCGGCGGATGTGGACACGACGCGTCTGAAATCCGATCTGACGCAATCGAGCGCAACGCTTTCCACGCTGCTCGATCCGTCGGGTGAATGGCGCAAACCGCTTGAAGACCTCATTGGCGATGCTGTCGTGTTCGAGATCGAAAACATGTTCGACCATCAGGCTGGGCCGACGCTTCGCCATAGAATGGCGCACGGGCTGCTGCATCAGTGGGTATTTGGCGGACGGGATGCGATCTACGCCTGCTGGTTTATCTACCGGCTTTGCATCGAGCAACTTGC
This sequence comes from Azorhizobium oxalatiphilum, assembly GCF_014635325.1. Taxonomy (GTDB): domain Bacteria; phylum Pseudomonadota; class Alphaproteobacteria; order Rhizobiales; family Xanthobacteraceae; genus Azorhizobium; species Azorhizobium oxalatiphilum. Next base: position 515,022 of record NZ_BMCT01000003.1, read on the forward strand.
GCCCCATGCGGACGAGGTTCGCCGCCGCCTGCGCCCGCTTGCCTGAGCAGGACCATCAAACAACAGTCAAGGGATGCCGTGTTTAGCCCGGGCCGCCTCTATGGCGGCCAAAATCTGTTCCGTGACGCCGGGATCGCCCGGCTTCCCTTTCGGCACCTGTACGTTGGCGAGGAACCAGCGGGCAATCTCGACGCCTTCCGCTGCCCACCGGGGATCTTCGCTCTCCAATGGATCGAGAATGCGGCGTATGATGACGGGATTGCGTGACGAACTGCCAGACCGGAGCGGTTCGTGTTGATAGTCATCTGGCGCGAACGCCATGTTGAGATTTAACGCCGCAGCGCGTTTCGGCGATTCCTCACGAGCGCCGATCAGATCGTCCAGCGGCATGAAAAGTCGCCCGTAGTATTGTGGCTGACGGACGAGCAGTTCGCGATTCGTAAATGTCGGTGCTTCCGGCTCCCGGCTCGGCAGCCAACGTTCGTCCAGCGGGCAGATAAGACGCCGAATGGCAAACACCATCGTGTCCAGCATGTGCAGATCCTGACTGCGGGTGACGTAGCCATAGATCAGGTAGCGATTGTCGGCGTTCCCATTACGGAGCAGGTGTTCCATGAACTGCTCGGGCGTTCGGTCGGACCAGTGATAGATGTCGAGATCGGCGGGCTTGACGAGATTGTCTGGCAGCAACGCGCCCGCCAGAGTTTTCACATCCGCGTACAGCCGAACGATGTCGTGGCTGTAGGGCTTCTGGTCGGAAGCGCTTCGCCTGGACGAGCCGCCGTTGAGCAGAAGCACGGCTTTGAGGTATTTCTCAAGCGCATGAACCGAAAGCCAAAGAAAGTCTGTGTTGAGTTGATTGATCGCACACCAGCGCGCGGTGACATAGTTTTCGTCAGCCGTGCGGACGAAAAGTTCGAGTACAAGATTATGTTTCGATGCTGATACGCTCAAGCCGATGTCCTTACAGACCGAGCGCGTATTTGGCCGCACTCATATTGGGCGCATAGCCAAGGTTGATCGTGCCAAATTCCGCCGCGATGTCGGGCTTCAAAACCTTGCTTTCGGTCAAATACTCATTGGTATTCGACGACAGAAAGACGATCGGCGTAGTCACCCCAGCGCCCCGCAAAGCTGATACGGCCTCAAGATAAGTTTCATACACCAGGCAATCTTTGGAGGACTCCTTGCCGCGTCTCGCGGGAGCGATGCCCGCGTTGACCCGAGCAAATGCTTTGGCGGGGACAACAGGGCTGGGCGTGACATTGCCGAGCTTGGCGAGCCAACGCCCGACAACCGCCCTTGCACGCCCGACATGATCGTCAAGATGCGTAAGGTTGACGTTGCCTGGAGCGCCGAAGACGGCGGATAGCTTGTTGATGCGCTCGACTTGCTCCCGAACCCTCCTGAGATTGCGCTCAGCCTCATCCTGGACAGGCTCGTCGTGAACGGAAAACTCGATCGCTACCTGTTCCGCCATAAGGCATATAAGACGACCCGATTCCGCCGCCGCCACGAGATCGATGGATGCCTGCCGATCGTGCGGTTTCGCCGTCTCGCGTGTCGGATCACGCATGACGTCCAGAATGGAGCATGTGTCGATGCACAGCACCGGAACGCCCGCTGATGCACTCGCGTGTGCGTCCATCCGGCTCAGTGCTCGTCGTAGTAGGCAAGAAGAGCGATGGCGGTCTCAAAATCACCTGCTAGATTGTGAGCGGAGTTCTCGTCCCAACCGTCCACTTCATGTAGCCAACGCGCCAATCGATCAGCGCCGGGCTTGTCGCCGCTGCGATGCACAGCGACAAGAAAATCGAACCAGCGACGTTCATCCGAAGGATGGCTCGCTCCCGTCGACTTATTGGCCGCGCCGGAGAAACGCTTGAGTTTTAGTGCAGCGTCCGGAGACAACCAGTCATCGAGTGTTTGTCGAGGTTCCGTCGTCGAGATGGTGAAGCCGAATTGAGCCGTAACCGGCGCAGCGATGCGCGCAATAAAATCCGTGAGCACGGCATTGTATTGGGCGAAGGTGAGGCTCCCCATCTCCAAGGGGACGATGTTCGGGACATAATATCCGTCCTCGGTCCCCCACAGGGTCAGGCCGGCGGCCGGATGGTCTTGGCCAGCATCTCGACGAAAAAGGACGACGTCCTCCGAGGTTACAGCGTTACGCGCCACCTCCGCCGACCGTTCCAGATCCACTCGCCAGGGATCGACAGCCGCCGTGATGAGCGCGTCGCGCAATTCGGGCAGCTTCGCGATGGGGCCATGGATGGCCATGTCTTGATAGACTTCGAGTTTTTCTGTCACGTTTGCTCTTTCAAAATATCTCGCGTTGCCGTCAGTCCGCAGCAGGAAGCGGGTCGGTGCCCTCGCTCAGAATAGCGAGATACCCCCGGTAACTGAAAACGCGCCCGCGCTTGCGGCCCGTGACTTCCTCGACGATGCCAAACCGCTCCAGATCGGCGAGCGCCGCATTGACCGTGGGGGCCGAGAGGCCTGTCTGCTGAACGAGCTGGTTGGCCGTCAGATAAGGATTCTGCTGAAACAGATCGTGGATGCGCAACGCCGAGCCGGCCCGGTCGCTCTCCACCGTGATGCACTCGCGATCTTCCTTAAACAATTCGACGATCCGGCTGGCCGCATCGAACGCCTGATTGGCGGTATCCGCGACGCCCGTGAGAAAGAAGTCGAGCCAGGCTTCCCACGCGCCATGTTCGCGCACCTCCTGAAGCAGGCGGTAATAGTCGGCGCGATGGGTTTTGAGATAGAGGCTCAGATAGAGCAGCGGCTTGCGCAGCACGCCGTTGACGCAGAGATACAGCGTGACCAGCAATCGGCCGATCCTGCCGTTGCCGTCGAGGAACGGGTGGATGGTCTCGAACTGGACGTGCAGCAGGCCTGCCTTGATCAGAGCGGGCAGTCGCGAGCCTTCCTCGTGCATGAAGCGCTCCAGGGCATCGAGACAGGCATCCATCTCCGTCGGCGGCGGCGGCACGAAGAGCGCATTGCCGGGGCGTGTCCCACCGATCCAGTTCTGCGAACGCCGGAACTCGCCGGGGCTTTTCGTGCCGCCGCGTCCGCTTTGCAGCAGGCGCGCGTGCATCTCACGGATCAGGCGCAGCGACAGCGGCAGGTCTTCCAGCCGCTCCAGCCCGTACATCATAGCGTCGACGTAGTTCGAGACTTCGCGGATATCGTCGATCGGCTGACCGGCTTGCGCCTCAGTCTCGAAGCGAAGCAGGTCCGAAAGGGTCGATTGTGTGCCCTCGATCTGGGACGAGAGGACCGCTTCCTTCCTCACATACATGTAGAGGAACAGTTCCTGACGCGGGAGCAGCATGGTAATGCCGTCCAGACGGCCCAACGCTCGCTCCGCCAGGCTCAGCCGTTCCAGCAGGGCCAGCACGTCGATCGACGGCTCTGGCGGCAACGGCGGCGGCACGAAGGCGCGCACCATCTCGCCCGCAGCGGGCGTTTCGACAAAGCGGCCTAGCCGGAGATTGGGCGCGGGTTCGGACATGAGCTGAGTATGATGTCGCAGCCTTATTTAAGCAATAGGCCATTGGCTTAAATAGGAAATGAGCTAAGGTAAGCGCTCTTAAATAAGGGGCGGTGTCACCATGGGCGGGTACACGCAGCGGGTCCGAGACAGTATTCTTCCGCTTTCAGTGGCCGGAACCCTGCCGGCGGCGTTCGCCGAATGGTCCGATACCGACAACACAGTCGATCACGAGCAATCCATCTAGATATTTCACCGTCGCATACGCTAAAACGTCGGGCTATCGCGTAGAAACGGCGGGGATTAACGGCGCACAGGGGAACTTATGAGCGAGAATAAACGGACTCCAGTGCTTGACGATCACAGGCGCATCAAATCGAAACTAGTGAGTCCGTTCAACAACGCATTCGGACCAATGCAAGAAGTGTCTTGGATCAACATGATGATTCCAGAACTCCTGTGGATTGCCCTCGTGCAGGAAGCCTGGGGTCCTCGTCGCGGCGTTGAGATCATAACCGCCTTTACGCGCGATTTGCGTGCAGGCGATCCAACGCGTGACCGCACGATTTGGGCAGCAGCCGGCAAGTTCGCCTCTTTACCAGGAGGCGTACTTTCGAGCATCGTGGAAGGCCGGTCTTACCGGGACGACCTGTGCGGACCGCTCGCGCCGCTCCACGCCCACTATCCCGACCACCCCATGCGCGAACTGACGCAAGCGGCTACGGAAGAACGCTGGTTACAGGATCTCGGCGTGCTCAAAGCACTGGTTGGCGTGTTATTCGATCGATCATCGACGTGCGCTATCATGGTTCAGGCGACCGCAACTTGGCTCGCATTCGATGCTGAACGGCTCAAAGTCTCGGCGGGCCTCGCGCTCGCTGACTTTCCCCGGATCGAAGACTACCCCGAAACCGAGCAGTCACAGCGGATCGCCGCGTCGATCCGCGCGACCCTCAATCAGATGTTCGGTGACGCCGACATGATGGCGTCGGGGACCGATTGGCCGACCGCTTTCTGGAACCGTGGTTTGGAACTCGAACAGTGCGAGGATTGAGATGGCTCAGCAGGAGGCTGATGGCGAGGATGAAGAAGGCCTAGAAATTTGGCCGCTCATAGAGAGCTATTGTACGGACGTCGATTACGAACTCACGGCGCGCCTAGAGGCATGGCCTCCGAACTTTTCTCAGATCCACGTCCACGAAGTGATCGGCGGCATGCTCGCACGACAGGCGACGCTCTCCAAGGACGTTGCGCGCGCGCCCGCACTATGGACCGGGCATAGCGCGCCGATCCTGCTACGCGCCATGGCCGACGCTTACATCAACATCGCGTGGCTGTTGCTAGATCCAGTCGAGCGCTGCCGGAAGTTCGTTCTCTTTGGATTAGGTCAGGCTAAACTCGAACTCGAGCATCGCCGCGCGCAGATCGGAACTCGCGAGCCGACGCCGCAAGAGGCGGCCATGCTGGAAGCCGGCGAGAGGTGGATCGACAATCAGCGGATCGGCTGGTTGCTCGATGTTGACCTAGGAAAATGGTCGAGCCTGTCGGTTCGTCAAATGGCTGAAGAGGCCAACTGCGTTGATTTTTACAACTATGTTTACACTCCGTTCAGCGCCTGCGCGCATTCGATGTGGCACCATGTTGCACGTTACGATCTCAGGGAGTGTGGCAATCCACTGCACCGGCATCATCGTCGTCCGACCAGCGAGGCACTTGGCCCGGACGTTCACTATCTGACGCTCGCCGCTAAATACTGGAGCAAGACGCTTGGCACATTCGATCGAGCACACGGGCTTACGATCCGGGGCCCATCATCTTACGAGACGCTGATTGATGCTGTCACCGATAGCAGCGCCGATCCGCAGTCGGAATGACGCGGGCGGCTCCCCACTTCAGACAGACGAAGTATCGGGTAATAGCGTGGAATCGCCGGTATGCCATGCCGCTTGGCGACGATGCGGTGAGCTGCGGCCATGTCGTGCTGTGGAGGGCAATCGGCGGTCCTTGCGGGCCGAATCCGACGAAACAGAGAACGACGTCTACGCTATAGGCCTCCACGACTCTCAAAATATTCACGCTTCTAAAAAGCCGCCTTTCCTCGGAAATCTACCAATTTCTATTGTTAGGACTGCTTCTAGCGGCCATGACATTTCTTGTACTTTGCGCCACTACCGCATGGACACGGATCATTCCGCCCAAGTTTTTTAGTCTTCACAGGTGGGGCGACACCTCTCGGCTGGCTGAGGTTTACTGCCCGCGCGGGTTGGGCCATTCGCGTGGCGTCCTCCTAAATGTGGGCGTTTTCTGCCGTTGGCTCTGTTGGTACGTGGACCGCGAAAGACTGCGCCCGGTGGTAGGTTCCGTCGGCACTAACCTCTGCGACGACGCCGATGACGCTAGAAGCCTTGACGGCCAACGCAGCCGCACTGGCCTTGTCATTCACCCTGGTCCAGTCAATTTGGTGGTCGTGTTTTTGAAGCCAAACGAAGAGCGGCTCATCGTCCCCGGCCAAAATAAAGTAGCGAGCGGGATGCTGGTTCAGGGTTTGACGCAAGTCGGACAGCATCTTGGCCAGATTACTCCGGCCTTCCTCTCCAAAGTCACGGATATGGCTCTCCGCCGAAAGCCACCCGCATGCTCGGGTAGCATCGAGCGCCTCAAGTAGCTTCAGCACCTCCTCCGGGAAGTCCTGCGTCGGAAACGGTCTGCTTTCCCAGTCTTCACCCTCGAAGCTCCTGTCGACGATGTCGCTCATGCCGTCCCAGATAAGCATGCTCACCTTGCCGCCTTTTAGCTGCTCGGCAATGTCCTGATCGAACCGGTTCTTCTTCAGGTACGCGCCGAGATGGTCGAACTCGTCAAAGAGATGAGCCCGGCGCATTCCTGCCACGGCCTGCCGCACCTCCATGTAGTGGACGAACTCGCCCGGTGTGGGCAGAAGACGCTTGAGCACGAATAGGTCGTCGATGGACAATGAAACGAAGGCATGCCTTCCAAGTAACGGCTCAACCTGCGGCAGCTCTTTGCAGTATGTGGAAAAAGGCGAGAACGATTCGACCGTCAGCCCGATCGGCACCATCACGCGGTAGTCGGAGCGGCGAACACGGCCGCACTCTTCGTATTTGCCGTCCGCCAAGTGGTAGAGCGGCACTTCATCCTCCGAATTCAGATAATTGAAGAAGCGCTCACATTGCTTGTACGCTTTGAGTACCAAGTCCTGCACGGACTGGGCGTGGCGGCCGAAATCAAGCGCCGGCGATGCGATCGTAGCGGCCGCTCCGGCCTTGGCTTCAATCAGGAACAGCACGTCATCGATTAGGATGAGGGTGTCGTTTTCGGACCACTGCTTGCTGGCAGGGTCCTTATAATAGACCTCTTGAAAAACCGTGGCACCTGGAAGCTGGGCGGCCACAATGTCCGCGAAGGCAGCTTCGCTCATCTTCTTTTGCCGATCCTCAAAGGTTTTCTTGTAGTCTGGCTTTCGCTGCAGGAGGTGGTAGAGAAGCGCACGATACCCCGCGTCGCGGGTGAAACACGGGTCGACGGCGTAGTAGTCTGATCCCAGCTGTACTAAGGGCTTCTTCCTGGCAGGCAGGGTTCGGTATGGTGTTCCCGAAAAATCGCCCGCTGCGAAGAACTCAGTTTCTTCTCCGCGCCGGTACGCCAAATCCGCCAACAGTGTCGAGGGTAGTGTCGTGTGACGGCTAACATTGGCGATACCGCCCCGAAACATGTCATCCATCGCCCGCCCGGCGGCTTTCGATTGTTCTGCATTGGCCGCAACCCATGCCTCCATAACGTCTTCCAGAGGCTTATCCTGCGCCGCAGCAAAGGCCTGAGCCGCCTCAAACTGCTTTATCATCTCCGTGACAGCGTCGGCATGTCCAGAACGCGTGGCGTCCGCCATGGCCTGGAAGCCGTCCGCGATATCGGCGGCACCGACGCCGTACACTTCTTTCAAAACATCATCGTGAGGCATCAAAACATAGCGGTAGAACTCGCCTTCCAAAACTTGGTAGCGGTTCCCGCGTAGCATGACCCAAGTGGATTTCGCGCGGAATTCAATGTCGGCCGTATCCGGGCCAAAGACACCGTCCTTGGTATCGGCGGACGTGGCCATGGCGAAAAACATCGCCTGCTCTCGCAGCTTGCGGCCAAGTTCAAATAGCTCGGCGCATCGGCCTTCATCGAATGTCACGTCAGCAGGTGCAGCGTCTGATGCGAGCACCGCGTGCACGTACTCCAGCAGGAACTGGTTTTCGTTAATAAGGTCATTTGGGCCGTCCGCTTCGCGTCGCCCCTCGGTGGCGCTTTGGTCTACCATCGCCTTCATTATGTGCTGAGCGTAAACGTAGCCGAGCAGATCATGTGGGGGCATGGCGACGATTAGCTCGCGCATCCGCGCTGCTGTAGCCTCCATGTCTTTTAACAAGGAAGCAGCGGCCGCCTTTCGATTGTGCTCATCCATAATCGTATGTCTCGATGTTGTTTGTACCGACCGCACTACACAATTTGCGTAAAGTGGGAGGGAAGTGTCGGGGTTAGCGTAACGTCTGACACAAGCGCGACTTGGGCGATGAAATCGGCCATCAGAAGGAAACCCCGTCAGGGTCCACAACGTCCTGCCGATCATGCTTTTCCTCCGTCTGAGCCTTCTGCTTTCTCAGCCTTGCCGCGAAGGAGCGGCCCCGGCGCGGTCTGTGCTCCGCTGCCAGCGCCAGCCCCAGATCGTCCTTGCGGATATCAATCATGTCGGCGAGACGCTCCAGAAGGCCCAGCACAACGAGAACGTCGGCAAGCGTTCCGATCGCGACACCCGGATCACCCCGTTCAAGGCGAGCGATGGAACTCGGTGAGGACCCCGCCCGCGCGGCGAGATCCGCCACTGTGATGCCACGCCGCAGACGCGCGTTGCGGATATCCTGGCCTAGCCGTTCCAGTGCTGGTTTTGCCTTGGGGGAACCCATCTCAATCATCCATATATGACACAATATGCGAGATAACTAATCATATATGACCAATTAAATCCAAACACACCAGTTCCAGTCCGTGACCGCCGGGTCGCCGTCGCCTCGTTTCGGCGACCTGCGACAGGCGCGCGTGATCTGAGGCGCCGATATTCTCGATTTCCTTAGCCATTGGCGGTCAGTGCCTCGAGATAGGGCGGAATGACCGTGGCGACCGATCCTCGCTCGGCCTGGCTGGCAATCTCGCTTGGCGTCGTCTTGCGCTGACGCAGCGCTTCCTGCAGGCCTTCGATCGCCACGGACAGGCCGATCTTGTTCCGATATCGGAAGCAATCGGCAATCGTCTTTGCGACACCGAAAACCTTCACGGGCACCCTCTCGACGGGGTGGGTCTCAACCCCCTCCGTCAGGAGACGATCTGTGAAACGCACCAGCCGAATGGGCGTGCCTTCGGGTCTCGGGGTCCAGTCCTTCTGCCCCACGGCGAGCCAAACCTGCCTCGGCAGTTGATCGGTCAGCCCGTGGAACGCCAGGGCCGAAACGAGGCAAACCACGCCCTTGGGGGCTCGCTTGGCGACCTCTGCAAGACTGTGGTGGATGTCGAGGGGCGCGTCGGAAAGCTGATAGAGCCCGCGCGCGAGTCGAAGCACCTCGCCGTCACGTTCCATGCGGCTCATGGTGGCGGCTGTTACGCCCGCCTCGCGCAGCTCTGCCAGGCGCGACATTCCGCGCGCGGTCAGCACGGTATAGGCAATCTGGCGTTGGGACATGGATGATGGCACGATACGAAAACTCGGAGCAAAGGAACTCTTATCCGAGGAATTGTATCATTCTGCGTGGATGAAGAAAGGTGCCAGGTAGAAGAGGCTGCCGCTCTACGAAACGCGTTCGCCTCAAACGGACCCCTGAGCCAACAGCGACGACTGCTCAACAGGTCACCTTGTACATCCGCACCGGGAGGGGAAAGCCTTCCCCTGCGCCCGAGCCCGCTGGTCTCGACCCACCCCTTCTGCAGGGCGGCTGCCCCGCAACGCCCCGCTGAGAGTGAGAGAGTGGACTTGTTTCCCGTGACGGGTTGAAGGTTGGAGAAGAGGTCTCCGGCGCCCGTCATGGAGATTGGTCCCATGAATATGCAGGTCCTCGATGCGCGCCGTGACACCAGCGGCGGTTACAAGGTCGATGTCGGCCGTGGCGAGCGGGTCGGCCGCGTCTCGTCAGAGTGGTTCTCACGTCCGGCCGACGAGCGCTACCTGTCTCTGTCCGAGTTGGCCCGCACTGCCCGCGACCGCACCGAACGCAGCCGGACGCGGGTGGTGGAGAGTGCGCTCATCCATGTCGAGGCGAACCGCAACGACCCGGAGCGGCTGGCCCTCATCCTGCCGGGCACGGACACGCCAGTCGCGCCGACGCACTGGTCCTTCGGACAACTCGCCAGCCTGGTCGGAGCGCCCGCAGCCTATCTGCGCCAGCTCCCGGCCGCCCTCGCTGGCATCAACCTGCAATATGGCCTGACCTCCAATCGGGCCGAGCAGATCAAGACGCTCGAAACCGATACTGGCCGTGTCGAACTGCGCGCCGTCACTGGCCCGGACTATGGCCGCATCTACGATCACGAACTGGTAGAGGCGGTGCAGCGCATCGCCGGCAACGGCACAGGCGACACACGCTGGAAGGTCCCGGGCGTGCTCGACTGGTCGACCGGGATCTACAATCCGCGCGTCGACATCACCAAGGATACGACCACGCTCTATGCCTCCGACCGGGACGTCTTCCTGTTCCTGGTCGACGACCTGAATCCGATCGAGGCCGGCCGACTGCCGGACGGCGCGCCCGATCTCTATTTCCGGGGCTTCTATTGCTGGAATTCCGAGGTCGGCGCCAAGACGCTCGGCATGGCGAGCTTCTATCTGCGCGCGGTCTGCCAGAATCGCAATTTGTGGGGGGTGGAGGCTTTCGAGGAAATCACCATCCGCCACAGCAAATATGCCGCCAATCGCTTCGCGCACGAGGCGGCCCCGGCGCTGCTGAACTTCGCAAACTCCTCGCCCCTGCCGTTCGTCAACGGCATCAAGGCGGCGCGCGAGCGGATCGTCGCCAGAACCGACGAAGACCGCACCGACTTCCTGCGCCGACGCGGGTTCTCCAAGGCCGAGACCGGCAAGATCATCGACAGGGTTCTGGCCGAGGAAGGCCGCCCGCCGGAGTCCATCTTCGACTTCGTGCAGGGCATCACTGCCGTCGCACGCGACAAGCCGCATCAGGACGCCCGCCTCGACATGGAGGGCAAGGCCAAGAAGCTGCTCGATCGAGCTGCCTGATTTCCGCGAAGCCGGGGATGCGGTTTTCCGTGTCTCCGGCTTTGCGCTTCCGTGCCTTTCTGGTTTGCCGGTCCGTGGCGCTGCCCCCTATAGAGGAAGAGGGCGGCGCTTCGCTTCGTGACGGGTTGGAGGTTGAGAGAGAGTTTCTCGGCCGCCCGTCGCGGAGTAAATCCCGATGGCTACTGCCGTTCATAAGATCATCCTGTCGTCCTCGCGCGACATCCCCTTCAACAAGCTGGTGCTCAGCCAGTCCAACGTCCGGCGCGTGAAGGCCGGCGTCTCGATCGAGGACCTCGCGGCCTCGATCGCTCGTCGCGGTCTGATCCAGAGTCTCAGCGTCTTTCCCGTCGTTGACGCCGAGGGCATGGAGACCGGCATGTTTGAGGTGCCCGCCGGCGGTCGCCGCTTCCAGGCGCTCGAACTGCTGGTGAAGCAGAAGCGTCTCGCCAAGGTCGCGCCCGTCCCCTGCGTGGTCCGCGATCGCGACGGCGCCATCCTCCCCGAGGAGGTGTCGCTCGCCGAGAACATCGAGCGCGCGCCGCTCCATCCGCTCGATCAGTTTCGCGCCTTCCACGACATGCTGACCAAGGGCATGACCGAGGAGGAGATCGCCGCAGCGTTCTTCGTGTCCGTCAACGTGGTCAAACAGCGGCTGCGCCTCGCAACCGTGTCGCCCGCGCTGCACGACGTCTATGCCGACGATGGCATGACGCTGGAGCAGCTCATGGCCTTCACCGTGTCCGGCGACCACGAGCGTCAGACCCAGGTCTGGGACGCGATCAAGGACGCCTGGTCGAAGGAGCCCTATCAGATCCGGCGCATGCTGACCGAGACCACGGTGCGCGCCTCAGACAAGCGCGCCGTCTTCCTTGGAATCGACACCTATGAGGCCGCTGGCGGCGTGATCATGCGCGACCTGTTCCAGGCCGACGATGGCGGCTGGCTGCAGGACGTGGGGCTTCTCGATCGCCTCGTCGCCGAGAAACTGAAGGCCGAGGCCGAGGCGATCGCCGCCGAAGGCTGGAAGTGGATCGAGGTCGCGGTCAGCTTCCCCTACGACGCGGTACGCGGCCTGCACGAGGTCTCCGGCGCGCCGATCGATCTGTCGGCCGAGGAACAGGCGACCATTGATGCGCTCACCGCCGAGCAGGCCAAGCTCGAAGCGGAATATCAGGACGCCGACGAGCTGCCCGATGAGGTCGACGAGCGTATGGGCGAGATCGAGACGGCTCTGGCCGCGTTCGACGATCGCCCGGAGCACTTCGACCCGGCCGACATCGCCATCGCCGGCGTCTTCGTCAGCATCGACGCCGACGGATCGCTTTCGGTCGATCGCGGCTTCGTCCGGCCCGAGGATGTGCCTCAAGTCCGGACCGATGGTGAGGAAGGCTCGGAGACGGACATCAAATCCGATGGCACCGCGAGCCCCTCGGTGCAGCGCGCCGTCATCACTATCGGCGGCCGGTCTGTGGAACCGGAAGAGGACGATGAGGACGACAGCATCAAGCCGTTGCCCGAACGCCTCATCGTCGAGCTGACCGCCTACCGCACCCTCGCGCTGCGCAACGCGGTGGCGGAGAATCCGCACATCGCCATGACGGCGCTTCTCCACAAGCTGGTCTCGGACAACTTCATGACCCGCATGTACACGGGCGCCATGGAAGCGGGGGTGAAGCATATCTTCTTCCCCGTTCAGGACGAGACGCTGAAGGACAGCCCCTCCGCGCGGGCTGTGCAGGAGCGTCACGACGCCTGGGCCGCCGACATCCCGAAGGACGACGCCGCCCTCTGGGACTGGCTCGCTGGTCTCGACGATGCCAGCCGCATGGCGCTACTGGCGCATTGCGTCAGCTATGGGGTCAACGCGCTCTGTGAGCGGCCGAACCCGCACAGCGCGGGCGGCGTGTCGCAGCATACGCTCGATATGAGGCTCGCGCAGGCCGACCGGCTGACGCGGGCGACCGGGCTCGACATGGTGGAGGCCGGCTGGCGCCCGACCTTCGGCAACTACCTCAACCGTGTCACCAAGCCGCGCATCCTCGAAGCCGTCCGCGAAGGCGCCGGCGAACGGGCGGCCGAGCTTATCGGTCATCTGAAAAAGGGCGACATGGCCAAGGAGGCCGAGCGTCTCCTGGCCGATAGCGGCTGGCTACCCGAGCCGCTTCGAATTGCCGGTGTCGACGGCGATCCAGCATCGGAAGTGGACGGCGGCGGAGAAGCCGACGGGGCCGAACTACCTGACTTCCTCAGCGCCGACGATGACTTGGAATCGCGGGCCGATGGCGAAGACGACGAGCGTCACCTCATCGCTGCCGAATGAACGGCTCGCGGGGCGGCTTCGGCCGCTCCGCACCTTCCATCCCATCCACTCAGAGCCCGGGCCAGCGCCGGGCTCTTTTCGTTTCAGGAGCCTGATATGGCCGAATATCTCACCCGCTTCTCCTGCCTGCTCGACGTCGGCTCGGTCGCAAATGTCGTGCAGGCGTTCGACATCTACACCGCGCTGATGGCCGAGAACGGTCGCGAGGACCCGTCCGCCGAACCCTTCCTGCTCTCGCTCACGCCCGAGCATGGCGCGACACGCCTCTGGCTTCGCGACCCCGGAACCGCCGATCCGCAATTGCTGGTCACCTTCGTCACCCGCTGCGCCGAGGCGTTCGCGCTCTCCGGCACCTGGGGCTTTCAATGGGCCGGCATTGCCTCGGACCCTGTCGTTGACGGTTTTTCCGGCGGTGCCCATCTGCTCGATCTCTCCACCGGCCGCACGATCGAGTGGATCAGCACCGGCCGGTGGCTAGCTGAGGGAGCTGTGCGATGATTCCCGACCATGCGCGCGCCCGGCCTCACGGTCGGGCGTTTTTTATGTCGGCGGACGAGAGGAAGAGGACGGTCGGGACGGGTCGAGTCCGGGCGGTCGAGAGAGAGCGCCGCCGGGCTTGTCCCTTCTGCTCTCCCGAGGTTCCTCCCATGAACATTCTGTCTCCCGCGGCCCTTCCGGCTGCGCCTGTCACCCGTGCGTCTCCGATCCTCGCGGTCGCGCTACAGCTTCTCGATCATCTCGAACGCGGCCAGCGCGTCGATGCCGCGATCCTTCGTGCAGCGATGGAAACAGCCTTCGGCGCATCCGACACCAGCGGCGCCTGGGACTGGAAGGCGGCCTATGAGGCCTGCGAGGCCGCGACAGTCCTCTTCCTACGTAAATACGGAAAGGCGCTTTTCCGCAAAGCCGCATCTCCGGCTGCACGTTTCTCCGCTCTTTCAAAGATCGCCGGGCTCCTGCCGACGCATACCCGGCGCTCGGAGGAATCGCAGGCGCTCCAGCAGTTCTCGACGCCGGTGCCACTCGGACTTGCCGCTGTGGCGGCCGCCTCCATTGCTGCTGGCGACATCGTGCTGGAGCCGTCGGCTGGCACCGGCCTGCTCGCCATCCTGTCCGAGATATCAGGCGGAACGCTCCTCCTTAACGAGCTGGCCAAAACCCGCGCCGATCTGCTCGCTGCGCTGTTTCCGGACGTTGCCGTCACGCGCTTCGACGCGGCCCAGATCGACGATCACCTCGCGCCGGACGCCACCCCCACAGTCGTGCTGATGAACCCGCCATTCTCCGTCATGGCGAACGTCTCCGGTCGCATGGTCGACGCCGCCTATCGCCATGTCGCTTCAGCACTCGCCCGGCTCGCCGATGGCGGGCGGCTGGTGGCGATCACCGGCGCCAACTTCAGCCCCGACCACCCGGCTTGGGCAGCGGCCTTCGTCCGGCTTCAGGAGCGTGGCCGCGTCGTCTTCACCGCCGCCGTGGACGGCTCGGTCTATGCCAAGCACGGCACGACCATCGACACGCGGCTGACGGTCATCGACAAGCTGTCGGCCGACGATCGTTCGGCATTTCCCCCTTCGCCAGGTATCGCACCCGACGTCTCCACGCTGCTCGGCTGGATCGAGACACAGGTTCCGCCGCGTCCGACTTCAACCCTGCCGCCAGTGAAAACCTCGGCGTCCGCCGCGTCGCCCCGCACCATTCGCGGATACCGCGCCCGTACCACTGCCGCGCCCGCCACGCCCGCGTCCATCGAGCCGGAAGGCGTCGAACTCGCCTATGAAACCATGGAATGGACACCCGCCGAAGACGGCCGGATCACCGACGCGATCTATGAAGAATATGGATTGCAGGCGATCCGTATTCCCGGGGCGCAGGCCCATCCGACCAAGCTTGTGCAATCCGTCGCGATGGCGTCGGTCGCGCCACCCAGGCCGAGCTACCGGCCCTGGCTGCCTGCAAACATCGTCCCGGATGGCCTGCTCTCTGACGCCCAGCTGGAAACCGTCATCTACGCCGGCGAGGCGCATGCCGACTTCCTCGCCGGGTCGTGGACCCTCGACGAAACCTTCGACGTCGTCTCGGCCGCGAGCGACGATGCGCCGAACGCCGTGCGCTTCCGCCGGGGCTTCATGCTTGGCGACGGCACTGGCGCGGGCAAGGGTCGCCAGTCGGCTGGCATCATCCTCGACAACTGGATGCAGGGCCGCCGCAAGGCGGTGTGGATCTCCAAATCCGACAAACTGCTGGAGGACGCCCAGCGCGACTGGTCGGCCCTCGGCATGGAGCGCCTGCTGGTCACGCCGCTGTCGCGCTTTCCGCAGGGCAAGGACATCACGCTCTCGGAAGCCGTCCTATTCACCACCTATGCCACGCTACGGTCCGACGACCGGGGCGGGAAGCTTTCCCGCGTCAAGCAGATCGTCGAATGGTTGGGCTCCGACTTCGATGGAGTGATCATTTTCGACGAGAGCCACGCCATGCAGAACGCCGCAGGCGGCAAGGGAGAACGCGGCGACGTCGCCGCCTCGCAGCAGGGCCGTGCGGGCCTCCGGCTCCAGCATGCCCTGCCCAACGCGCGCATCGTCTATGTCTCGGCGACCGGCGCGACCACCGTCCACAATCTTGCCTATGCCCAACGGCTCGGTCTCTGGGGCGGCGAGGACTTCCCCTTCTCGACCCGCGCCGAATTCGTCGAGGCGATCGAGGACGGCGGCGTCGCGGCGATGGAGGTTCTGGCCCGCGACCTCCGCTCCCTTGGCCTCTACACGGCCCGGTCGCTCTCCTATGACGGCGTCGAATACGAACTGGTCGAGCACCAGCTAACCCCTGAGCAGGCGCGCATCTATGACGCCTATGCCGGGGCATTCGCCGTCATCCATAACAATCTCGACGCCGCAATGCAGGCCGCCAACATCACCGGCGGCCCTGATGGCAGCGGGGGCACGCTGAACCGGCAGGCCAAGTCCGCCGCCCGCTCGGCCTTCGAATCCGCCAAACAGCGCTTCTTCGGTCATCTCCTCACCAGCATGAAGACGCCGACCCTGATCCGCTCGATCGAGCAGGACCTGGTCGACGGCCATGCCGCCGTGATCCAGATCGTGTCGACCGGCGAAGCCCTGATGGAGCGCCGCCTCGCGGAGATCCCGACCGAGGAATGGAACGACGTCCGGGTGGATATCACCCCTCGCGAATACGTTCTGGATTATCTCGCTCATTCCTTCCCGGTGCAGCTCTATGAGCCCTTCACCGACAGCGAGGGCAATCTGTCGTCGCGTCCCGTGTTTCGCGACGGTCAACCCGTCGAGAGCCGCGACGCCGTCGCCCGCCGCGACCGTCTGATCGAGAGGCTCGCCTCGCTGCCGCCGGTCCCCGGCGCGCTCGACCAGATCATCCAGCGCTTCGGGACCGATATCGTGGCGGAGGTAACCGGACGCTCGCGCCGCATCGTCCGCAAGACCAGCCCCGGCGGCATCGACCGCCTTGCCGTGGAGAACCGCGCCGGACCGGCCAATCTCGCCGAGACTCAAGCGTTCATGGATGATCAGAAGCGTATCCTGATCTTCTCCGACGCCGGCGGCACCGGGCGCAGCTACCACGCCGATCTGTCGGCGCGGAACCAGCGGCTGCGCGTCCACTATCTGCTGGAGCCGGGGTGGAAAGCCGACGCCGCCATTCAGGGCCTGGGCCGCACCAACCGGACCAACCAGGCGCAGCCGCCGCTGTTCCGGCCGATCTCGACCGATGTGAAGGCCGAAAAGCGCTTCCTGTCGACCATCGCCCGCCGCCTCGACACACTCGGCGCAATCACGCGCGGCCAGCGCCAGACTGGCGGCCAGGGCCTGTTCCGGCCCGAGGATAATCTGGAATCGCACTACGCCCGCGACGCCCTGCGGCAGCTCTACCTGCTGCTGGTGCGCGGCAAGGTCGACGGCTGCTCGCTCCAGATGTTCGAGGACGCCACCGGCCTCTCGCTGATGGATTCCACCGGCATCAAGGACGAACTGCCGCCGATCACCACCTTCCTGAACAGGCTGTTGGCACTGACCATCGACCTTCAGGGTGTCCTGTTCACCGCGTTCGAGCGGCTGTTGAACGCCAAGATCGAAGGCGCCATCGCCTCGGGTAGCTATGACGTCGGGCTAGAGACATTGCAGGCCGAGAGCTTCATCGTCACCGACCGCCGAACCATCCATGTCCATCCGGGCACCGGGGCCGAAGCCAGGCTGCTGACCATCACCCAGCGCAGGCGCAACCGTCCCGTGACGCTGGCCGAGGCGCTCGACCATCTCGATGATCCGGGCGCGAAGCTGCTGGTCAACGAGCGTTCGGGCCGCGCCGCCGTGCAGATCCCGACCACCAGCATCATGCTGGACGATGGCGAGATCGAACGGCGCGTGCGGTTGATCCGACCGATGGAGGCGCACAACATCCCCATCAAGATGATGGATGAGACCCATTGGGTCGACGCGGACCGGGCGGGCTTCACCGCGGCATGGAACGCCGAGGTAGCCGAGGTGCCGGAGTATGCCGAAAGCACCATCCATGTCGTCAGCGGCCTATTGCTGCCGATCTGGAAGCGGCTGCCGAACGAGTCGACACGGGTCTATCGACTCCAGACCGACGACGGCGAGCGCATCGTTGGCCGCCGTGTCTCCCCTGCATGGGTAGCCGGCGCGCTCGCCACCGGCACATCGACCCTGACAGCGGACGACGCCTTCATGGCGCTGATGGATGGCAAGACCATCCTCGAACTGACCGAGGGTCTTCAATTTCGCCGCGTCCGGGTCATGGGCGCCAACCGCATCGAGCTGTCGGGTTTTACCGACGCCATGCGTGATTGCCTGCGCGCCTATGGGCTGTTTCACGAGATCATCTCGTGGAAGCTGCGGATGTTCGTGCCGACCGATACGACCGGCGCTGCGATCCTGACCAAGGTGCTGGAGCGCTATCCGATCGAGCGCGTTGGCGAGCGGGAGGCGGCGTGATGGCACGGCACGATGCCTCCGAATTGGCGATCCGTCTCGGCCGGCAGGCCGAGGCGGTGTGCCGCCACTACCTCTCTGCCGGTCATCGGGAGGGCCGCTATTGGCTGGTCGGCGATGTGCACAACACGCCCGGCCGCTCGATGTTCGTGCGGCTGAAGGGCGGCGAAACCGGCAAGGGCGCGGCCGGTAAATGGACCGACGCCGCCACCGGCGAGCATGGCGACCTGCTCGACGTCATCCGCGAGACCTGCGGCTTGATCGACTTCAAGGACGTCGCCGATGAGGCCCGCACCTTCCTGTCCATGCCGCATCCCGAACCGGACCGTCCGCATGGTGGCGAACGCACGTCACCGGCGCCGACCGGATCACCGGAAGCGGCACGTCGGCTGTTTGGCATGGCGCAGCCGATTTTGGGCACGCTCGTAAAGACGTATCTCCGCACACGCGGCATTACGGATTTACACGGAACCGGAAGCCTGCGTTTCCACCCCCGCTGCTACTACCGGCCCGACGAGCACTCCCCGACCGAGACCTGGCCAGCGATGATCGCATCGGTCACCGATCTCGACGGGCATCAGACCGGCGCGCATCGCACCTGGCTCGCACCTGACGGCTCGGACAAGGCCCCGATCGACACGCCGAGACGGGCGATAGGCGACCTTCTCGGGCATGCCGTTCGCTTCGGTGTGGCGGGCGAAGTGATGGCGGCGGGCGAAGGCATCGAGACGATGCTGTCGCTCAGGATGGCGCTGCCCACCATGCCGATGGCGGCGGCGCTCTCGGCGGCACATCTCTCGGCTATCCTCTTCCCCGACACGCTACGCCGGCTCTACATCGCCCGCGACAATGATCCGGCCGGCGACGGCGCGATGGCGACATTAATCGAAAGGGCGAACGCGGCCGGGATCGAGGCGGTCGCGGTGTCTCCAATACTGGGCGACTTCAACGAGGATCTCCGCCTGGCAGGTCTGGATAGCCTCCGGGCAGCGGCACGGGTGCAGATCGCGCCGCAGGACGTCGCACGCTTCATGGCACTGGTGGCATAGGCCGAGATGAGGTGTAGGCGGCGGGTAGCGCCGTCGTCGGCATCGCGCGGATGATCCCCAGGTCGGGGAGAACCGCGCCCCGGCCTTCGAGAGGGCGATCGGCCAGCAAACGGCCCGGACCCGCAATGCCTGCGGCGGACTATTTTCCGGCGCGGCCGAGAGCCGCTTTCCATCGCGAGGCAAAATAGCCCGCCTTCGTCATCCTCCGCTGTGCTCCGGCCCTCCGCTTCACTGCGGATGCAGGTCCGGCCCGCCCGCCGGCTTTCGTCGCCATGAAGGCCGCGAGGGTCGCGGTCGAACCGACGGAGCATCCCATGAGCGAGCACGATGACTACGAACCGCACCACGCCTCTTCTCCCACGGACCATGTCCTCAGCGAACTCCAGCTTTACGGCTACCGTCCCTTCACGGATGAACCCGATCCCCGACCACTTCCGGAGGGCGACCATGTCGCAGGCGCCATCGCCGACATCTTCGACGCCCTGATCGCCACCCTGGAGGACACCCGCCTAGAGCCCGACCTCGACGATCTCCTCTGGTCGACCGTCAACCTCTTCCACCGGGCCAACGAACGGATCGAGCGCGAGTTGGACGACAATGAACAGGCGCAGCGCCGCGGCCAGCGCGAACAGGACGGCAGCGAAGTGAAGGCCGTCGAACTGGAACGCCTGACGGCCGAGGGCCAGACCATGATCGAACGCCGCAACGCCTTCGAGCTGATGCGCGACCAGGCCGCCGAGCACTATGAGCGCCACACCGGGTCGAACTGGCGACCGCGCTCCGGATCGATGGTCAATCACCGCAACCTGACCTCGGCGATGATCGACAGCCGGGACTTTCTCGCCGCCAGGAAGCGGGCCGACAACGAGGTGCTGCTCCCCGCCGGTCCAAAGATCGCCTTCACCGGCGGGCTCGACTTCGACGATCACCGCCTGATCTGGGCCAAGCTCGATCAGGTTCACGCCAAGCACCCAGACATGGTGCTGTTGCACGGCAAGTCGCCGAAGGGCGCCGAGAAGATCGCGGCCAAATGGGCCGACGCCCGCAAGGTGCCACAGGTAGGTTTCGCCCCCGACTGGACGAAACATGCCAAGGCCGCGCCGTTCAAGCGCAACGATCAGATGCTCGACGTCCTGCCGATCGGGGTCATCGTCTTCCCCGGCACCGGCATCCAGGACAACCTTGCCGACAAGGCCAGAAAGCTCGGCGTCCCGGTCTTCGACTTTCGCCCGAAGGGAGGCGGCGCGTGAGCGCCGTCACCCCAGGTCGACGCCCCAGAACTCCAGCACCGCGAGCACTTCCTCCTTCGGATAATGGAGAAAGGCCGCATTCGTGAGGTCAGCCTTCAGCTTGCCCTTCCGCTTGGCAATCTCGCGCTCGATCCGCTCCCCGAACGGCGCTGTACCCGGCGGAAGCAGTCCAGGGCGCTCCGGACAAGGCCAACTCTTCGGATAGCCTTCGGGAATCCAGCCGTTCTTGACCTTCTCATATTGCTCGGCAACCGACGGATGCTCGCAAGCCCAGCCGTAAAGGTGGAAAGCGCACACTCGCAGCATCGCCTTGATTTCAGGCATCGTGTCCGTGAAGCCTTTGAGCGGGGTCGGCAGCCACACCATATTGGCGACGCAGGAGAAGTAGCGCAGATCCTGGACGACGCTGCTTTGCTGAGCGAACGAGGGATCGTCGTATCCCCAGATGTGACACACGGTCCAGTTCTTCGGCTTCGGCGCCGCGACGCCCAGAGCCGCCACGAGTGCATTGAGCGCGGCGACATTGCCCTCGAACTTCTCAGCGGTGATCTTGGTCGCCTTTTTCGTGTTCGTGTACCGGCGCGACCACGCAGCGTCATAGAGAGGCCGGCCGCGAGCCGTATGCGGCGCCCATACCGGCAGACGCCGGAAAGTCTCCGGATTCACCCACCGGGCCGTACGCTCGATCAGTTCGACCACTGCCGGAAGATCATCTCGAAGGGCGTCGTTGCCGTCTGGTATGTGAAATCCGGCTGCCATCGTTTGCTTGCGCCCTCCTGCCTTCCGACGCGGACGACCAGGACACGGCTCGAATCCAACGCAGTGAATTGCTGTGGGGCGATCCTAGCACTCGGTCGAAGCGAGAAACCATCCCCCGCTTCCATTGCGCTAATCCTTGGTCCAGCCGCTGGCCTGTCTCCATCAACCCGTAAAGGGTCGGACTACGCAAAGCGTGCCGCCGCTCCAGCTTCGCCTTCGCGGTGATTGCGGCCATCGGCCGGACACATCGGGCGCCTGTCGCGCGGGAGATGGTCTCCCGCCTCCAAGACAGGAGCCGGTCATATGTCCCTCAATCAAGCTCACGCCTTCGCCTTCAGCCTCGCCGCCACCCTCATGGTCTCGATCGTCATCTTCCAGGCCGGGGACGGCACCATGGGCGTCATGCCCGCTGGCGAATATGACGGCGAAGCCGCCGCCATCGTTCACGAGATCGACCCCTTCGCCCGCTAATCGCGGGCAAGGCGACAGGGCCGCAAGCGGAAGTCCCACGGG
The DNA here is from genome assembly GCF_014635325.1 of Azorhizobium oxalatiphilum. Lineage (GTDB taxonomy): Bacteria > Pseudomonadota > Alphaproteobacteria > Rhizobiales > Xanthobacteraceae > Azorhizobium > Azorhizobium oxalatiphilum. The sequence continues at coordinate 536,682 of NZ_BMCT01000003.1, forward strand.
ATTTCCGCTCCCGCCCTGCCTTCTCTTCGGCTATACTATCAATGCGCCGTGGTGGTGGTGGTGGCGCGACCGTCAGACCTTTATCTCACGGAGAACACCACTATGGTCTTCATCGGCATCCTCTCCGGCATCGCGGCGATCGGCGTCCTGTGCTGGCTTCTATTCACACTAGCTGTCTTCGCGCTGCCGTTCTTCGCGGGCGTCAGCGCCGGGACTTGGGCCTATAGCAGCGGCGCTGGTTGGCTCGGAGCGATCCTCGTCGGCCTCGCCGCCGCCGCAGTGACGCTCGGCCTCGGCCAGTTCCTGCTCGCCTTCATCCGTCCGCTCTGGATACGGCTCGCGATCGCACTCGCCTTCGTCGCGCCCGCGGCGCTCGCCGGCTACCACGCGACGCATGGCATCGTGAAACACACCATGCCCTCCGACATCTGGCAGCTCATCTTCTCAGTCATCGGCGCAATCGCCGTGGGCGTCACGGCGCTGATCCGGGTGACAGCCACGGCCACACCCGGGCCAACCGGGCAGACCTTCGTGCAAACCTGACATCGGTGCAGGCGGCGGCGGGATGGTCAATTGATGTCTTAGCGGTCGCGCCTTCCACGTCGCCAGGCTCGTTTGCAATCGCGCTGACCGGATCGACGGCTAACCCAACTGACGTGCCATGCCACCGGTGACGGTGCCGGGGGCAATGCCGTGACAGCGCGCAGACGGTGCGAGTGCCGGGAGGGGGCGATCTCGTAGGCGACGGGCAGGAATCGGCGGAACGTAGCGTCTGGCGGAGCTGGGTTTCCCCGCGGTACCAGGCGTCGCTACGGGTCCATCGGTTCGGTATGGTCGCCACGTTCTCCTGTGATGCGTCTCTGTCATGTCGACCGCTCCAAAACGGCCTCTTCAATGGGCTGATCTGGCCGAAGGTCGGCTGCGCCTCGATCGCCTATGCCGCAACAGCGGCGTCGAAACTTTCTTCCCCTGCCGGCTGCGCCGTCATTCCTCGCGAGGCAAGAAAGCCTCTCCTTTGCTGTCAGGCCCCTGCGGGGTGCGCCGTCAATCGCCTCCGGCCTCTCGATCGCCATCGAGGCCGCAATGGTGCGGCTCGGAACAGCGTTCAAGGAGAACTACCATGGCGACCATCGGCACCTTCAAGAAGACCGGCAACAACGAGTTCACCGGCGAAATCGTCACCCTCAGCGTCCAGACCAAGAATGTCCGCATCGTCCCCGAGGCTCGCGCCACCGGCGAGAACGCCCCCAGCCACCGCGTGTTCGTCGGCCGCGCCGAGATCGGCGCCGCCTGGTCCAAGACCTCCAACGAAGGGCGCGCCTATCTGGGCCTGAAGCTCGACGACCCCAGCTTCAACGCCCCGATCTACGCTAACCTCTTCGACGACGAGGAAGGCGAGACCCTCTCGCTCATCTGGTCCCGTCCCAACGGGCGCCGGGGCGACTGAGGCCCCGCGCGAGGCCCCGACCGGAAGGCCGGGGCCTCGGCTTTGCTGCGACCGAATCAGTTGCGATGTCGGCGGCCTGACAGAGGGCAAATAAGCACTTCCGACTGGAATACGCTACCAAGAACGACTATTATAGATGGGGTATTCGGACTGCGAACACTGGACAGCCTTCAAAGGTGCTCTGCAGACGTTCGGTGCTGTATTACTCCGAAAAGAATGATTACCAGCACCACATTGACAAGTGAGACGGCGAAGAGCGTGGCAAGCATTCCGTTCGCTCCGAGTCCATCAATCAGCATGGCTCCCACCGACGGCGAAGCGGCCTGCCCAATGAGGCTCGGCATGGCGATCCGACCCATGATCGCGGGATAGTGCCGCTCCCCGAATACCGCGAGCGGCAGCGTGCCGCGGGCGATCGACTCGATGCCGATGCCGGCGCCGTAGAATATGAGCGCCGCCGCCACGATCGGCAGTCCCAGCCAGAGTAGCCCGACGCCGATCGCGACGCAGACCGTGGAGGCGAACTTGGTCCAGATCGGATGGTGGAACCGGCTGATCAGCATTTCAATCGTTCGTGCTCCGACTTGCGCCGGCCCGACGATTGCGCCGAGCGCCACCGCCGCGGCGAGTGCGATGTCACGCGCCTGCAAGATAGTCAGCAGATGGACGGAGAGCAGCGCGGAAATCATTGAGCTGATCATGATGACGAGCGCAATCAATGCGAACAGCAACTTCGATCCTGGAGGCACCGGCAGATCGATGCTGGTTTCGCGATCCTCGTCTATCACGGGTGCTATGTTCTTTCTCGGCTCCCTTGGAAGCGCGAAGACATAGAGCGGCAACAGAACTGCTAGATGGATGCCAGCATAGATCAGGCAGGTGATCCGCCAGCCGAATTCGGAAACGAAGTACGCGGAGAGCGGCCAGCAAATCGTGCTGGCGAAACCGCCGAACAGGGTCAGTGTCGTGATGGCTGTGCGGGCACGCTGGCCATAGAGCCGACCAAGCGTGGCGAATGCAGCATCGTATAGGCCGGCGCCCATCCCGACGCCGAGCACAAGCCAAGAGGCGATGTAAAGCGGCAGATTTGGCGAAAGCGCTAGGCCGATCAGTCCAAGGGCGAGGAAGACAGCGCTTGTCGCCAGGACAAGACGACCACCGAGGCGTTGGATGCTGTCCCCAACACGGGGCGAGATGACGCCGGCGACCAGCAGGCCGAGCGACAGTCCGCCGACAACCCATGCCAGAGGCCAGCCCGTATCGCCGGCGATCGGCGTCGCGAGCACCGCGAGCAGATAATAGGACGAGCCCCAAGCGAGGATCTGCGTTACGCCGAGGACGGGAATGATGGTGCGCAGAGCAGGTGCCCCGTCATTCGATGAAAGTGCTTCAGTGGCCAAAGCGCTCACGCCGCGACCCCACAGCCGCAACCCGATTTCCCTTCGTCCTTGGCGACGGCATCCGCCACGCAACAGGCATCGACGCTGCTTGGTGCCGGACCGCCGCAGCAACCCGCGGTCTCGCTGCCTTCCACGGAGAATGTCGTGGTGCAGACACCCGTCTCCGGGAGCACAAGCTCAACATTGTCGGCCGCCGCCAAATCGCCTGCGAGGGCGGCAGCGATCGAGCGGACCTGCTCATAGCCCGTCAACAGGAGGAAGGTAGGTGCGCGGCCATAGCTTTTGATGCCGACGGTGTAGAAGCCCTGCTCAACATGCGCGAGTTCGCGATGTCCGTGCGGCGGCACCGAACCGCAGGAATGTTCGTTCGGGTCGATCAGCGGCCCGAGCGCTTTGGTGCTTTCAAGCCACGGATCGAGATCGAGCCGCAGTTCGCGTGTCATCGAAAGGTCCGGCCGCTGGCCGGTTGCCGCGATGATCCGGTCGACGGGTCCAATCGTCTTCGGCCCCTCGGCCGTCTCACCTTCGACGATGATCCGACCGCCTTCCTCGCGCAGGCCAAGGATCGCGAAACCCGAAACGAGCGGCACGCGACCGCTTTCAACCAGTTCCCTCGTTTCGGCGCCAAGCTCGCCGCGCGCCGGCAACTGATCGGCGTCGCCTCCGCCATAGATCCGGATGAGATTGGTGCTGCGGGTTGCCCATATGGCCTTTGTCGTGAGTTCGGTCTCCGCGAGGCGCGTGAGATCAAGTAGGGCGTTGGCAGCAGAGTGACCCGCGCCGACCACCAGCGTGGTGCGTCCTGCATAAATATTTCGATGCCGCCCGACGACATCGGGAATACCGTACGCGATCCGGTCGCCGAACTCAGCCTCTCCGTTGGCCGACAAACCGCTGGCGCCAAGCGGGTTGGGGTTCGTCCATGTGCCGGAGGCGTCGATGACGGCGCGGGCGAGGTCGCGACGAGATCCCGTCGCCGTCTTTATCGACAGGACGAAAGGCTTTTCCTCGCGTCCGCGGCTGACGACCTTGTCGAGACCGAGCCGGGAGATCGCAACGACGCGAGCGCCGGTTTCGATCACGCCCAAAAGTTCGGGCGTCGAGGCGAGTGGTTCCAGGTAGTTGGTTACGATCTCGCCGCCGGTTGGGAAGATATCAGGTTCCGGCAGGTGCCACCCTTGGCGTTCGAGCAGCTTCGTCGCTGCGGGATCGACGCAGTAGCGCCAGGGCGTGAAGACGCGAACATGGCCCCAGTCGCGCAGATTGGCACCGACGACATCCCCGGCTTCATAGACTTTGATCGGCATGCCCCGCGCGACGAGGTGCGCTGCGGCGGCCAGACCGACCGGTCCGCCGCCTATCACGGCTATCGGGAGGGATTCCAGAGCTTGCTTTGTCATATTCCATCCTTCCGGGATTATCGAAATAAAAGGGCAAAAAATACAAATCAGGCGGCAGCCTCTCCTTCGCCCACGGCACAAGGTGCATCGACACAGCATTCGTCCACGAGGAAGCCGACAAGGCTGTCCATGGCCGGATAGTTGGCGCGGCAGATCAACGTGGTCGCCTGACGCTCCTGCGTCACCAAGCCGGTCAGGATCAATCGGTGCAGGTGATGCGAGAGCGTCGAGGCGGCGATCCCAAGCTTCTCCTGCAGGCTGCCCACGGGCAACCCGCTATCGCCGGCCCGCACGAGCGTTCGATAAACCTGAAGCCGCGTCGGATTGCCGAGGGCTTCTAGCTGTTTTGCTGCTTGTTCGATGTTCATGGAAATAAGCTATCGCCTTGCAGGCGAAAGGTCAAAGGCTATTTCGACGATCGTTGAAATAGCCTTTGTGTCAGATCGCAGAGAGCTTCACCCGCTCGGACAGCTTCTCGGCGGCTTCCTTGCGCTCGCTATAGCGGTCGGTGAGATAATGCGAGACGTCGCGGGTCAGCAGCGTGAACTTGACCAGTTCCTCCATCACGTCGACCACGCGATCGTAATAGGAGGACGGCCTCATCCGCCCCGCCTCATCGAACTCCTCGTAGGCCTTCGCGACGGAAGACTGGTTAGGGATCGTCACCATACGCATCCAGCGGCCGAGCACCCGAAGCTGGTTGACCGCGTTGAAGCTCTGCGAGCCGCCGGAGACCTGCATGACGGCCAGTGTCCGGCCCTGAGTCGGCCGCACCGCGCCGACCGAGAGCGGTATCCAGTCGATCTGCGCCTTCATCACGCCGCTCATGGCGCCATGCCGTTCCGGGCTGGTCCAGACCTGTCCCTCGGACCACAAGGACAGTTCACGCAGTTCTTGCACCTTCGGATGGTCGGTCGCGGCTCCATCGGGCAGCGGCAGCCCATGCGGATCAAAGATGCGGGTTTCCGCGCCGAAGTGCTTGAGCAGACGTTCGGCCTCCAGCGTCAGGAACCGGCTATAGGAGCGTTCGCGCAGCGATCCATAGAGCAGCAGGATGCGCGCTGGATGCGTCGAGGGCGTCGCGCGCAGCCGGTCGATGGTCGGCGCGTCGAGGCTATCGACAACAACATTGGCAAGATCGTTCGGCATCAACGGTGGGCCTCGGCAATCGCCGCGACCTTGTCGCCGCGCTCGTACCAGCCCTTGGATCTGTTCACGATCCAGACGACGGTGAGCATCACCGGGACTTCAATCAGCACGCCGACGACGGTCGCGAGCGCAGCTCCTGAGTGGAAGCCGAACAGGCTGATGGCGGCGGCAACCGCCAGCTCGAAGAAATTCGACGCGCCGATCAGCGCCGATGGCCCGGCGACACAATGCTGCTCACCGGCAACGCGATTGAGGATATAGGCCAGCCCAGCGTTGAAATAGACCTGGATCAGGATCGGCACCGCGAGAAGCGCGATCACCAGCGGCTGTGCGATGATCTGTTCGCCCTGGAAACCGAACAGCAGGACCAGCGTCGCCAGCAGCGCGACAAGTGAGACCGGGCCGAGCTTGCCCAGCAGCCGGTCGAGCGCGACTTGTCCGCCGGTCGCCAACAGTCGGCGCCGGAGAAGCTGCGCAATGATCACCGGAATGACGATATACAGCACGACCGACAGGACGAGCGTGCCCCATGGCACGGTGATTGCGGAGAGCCCGAGCAGCAAGCCGACGATCGGCGCAAAGGCCACGACCATGATGGCGTCGTTAAGGGCCACCTGGCTCAGCGTGAAATGCGGTTCGCCCTTGGTCAGGTTCGACCAGACGAACACCATTGCGGTGCAGGGCGCGGCGGCAAGGATTATGAGGCCGGCGATGTAGCTATCGATCTGGTCGGCCGGCAGGTGCGGCCGGAACAGGTAGCCGATGAACAGCCAGCCAAGCAGCGCCATCGAGAACGGCTTGATCGCCCAATTGATGAACAGGGTGACGCCGATGCCGCGCCAATGCCGGCCGACTTCGCCGAGTGCGGCGAAATCGATCTTCAGCAGCATCGGGATAACCATCAGCCAGATCAGCACGGCGACGGGCAGATTGACCTTGGCGATCTCAGCAGCCCCGATCACCTGAAACGCGCCGGGCATGATGTGCCCGAGCGCTATGCCGACGACGATGCAGAGGGCGACCCAGAGGGTCAGATAGCGTTCAAATGTGGACATGGTTCTTCCTCACGCCGTCGCGACGCGGCGGCCGTGCTCGTCGATAACGCGCTCGCCGTCTTCCTTGATGAATTCGCCCCGTTGCGCTGGCAGTAAGTCGAGCACTTCTTCGGACGGCCGGCAGAGCTTCACGCTCTTCGGCGTCACGACGATCGGACGATTGATCAAGATCGGATGCGCCAGCATCGCGTCGAGAAGCTCGTCATCCGTCAAGCCGAGATCGCCAAGACCGAGTTCGGCATACGGGGAGCCCTTTTCCCGCAGTAGGTCGCGCGTGGAAATCCCCATCCGCGTGATGAGCTGGACCAGCATCGTGCGCGACGGCGGTGTCTTGAGATATTCGATGACGTGCGGCTCGACGCCGGCATTGCGGATCAGCGCGAGCGTGTTGCGCGAGGTGCCGCAGTCGGGGTTGTGATAGATGATGACATCCATGATCGACCTCACGCCGCACTGTGGCGGGGCGAGGTTGCCCCTTCGGATTGGCCGATTTCGGTGAGCTTTGCCCTGAGCGAGGTCTTGTCGAGGCTGGCTACCGGCAAGGCCGCGAAAACCGAAATCCGATTCCTGAGATAACGCAGAGCAGCGACAAAGGCGGCCTGCTTCTGGATATCCGTGCCTTCGACGGCGGCGGGGTCCTCGATTCCCCAATGGGCGGTCATCGGCTGGCCCGGCCACACGGGGCATGCTTCACCTGCGGCGTTGTCGCAAACGGTGAACACGAAATCCATCACCGGCGCGTCAGCGGTTGCGAACTCGTCCCAAGCCTTCGAGCGAAAGCCTTTGGCCGGATAGTCGAAGCTCTCCAGCACCTTCAGCGCGAAGGGATTGACGGTCCCCTTCGGCTGGCTGCCGGCTGAGAAAGCACGGAAACGACCGCCACCTTCCTTATTGAGAATGCTCTCGGCGAGGATCGAGCGTGCCGAATTGCCGGTGCAAAGGAAGAGAACGTTGTAAACGCGGTCAGTCATGGGCGGCCTCCTTGATGGCTCCATTTCGGGGGGTGCAGCAGGGCGTCAGGTCGGCGATCAAGGGCGCGCAAATCTCAGGCCGCCCGCCGCAGCAATCTTTCACGAGGTAGCCGGCCAACTCCCGCACGGCGTCGAGCTTCGCCCGGTAGATGATCGAGCGACTGTGCCGCTCGGCTTCAATCAGTCCGGCGCGCGTCAGGACGGCGAGATGCGTCGACATGGTATTGTGGGGCACGGCCATGTGACGTGCGATATCGCCAGCCGGCAGGCCCTCCGGCTCGTGCTCGATTAACAGCCGGAAGACGTCGAGCCGGGTCGATTGAGCGAGCGCCGCGAAGGCGAGAATGGCTTGTTCTGATTCCATATGTCGAGACTAATCGACATATTTGCGAGGCACAAGGCCCTTTATCGGGATCTAATCGACTCACTGCGTTAAGAGAACGCGATGACCTATGCTTGGGCCGCAGCCCAATCCACGCCGACACATAAGGCTCAAGCTTAGAGGGCGTTTGAGAAGGATTCCCAAGACGGGTTTTGCGTGATTCATAGGCCGTC
>NZ_BMCT01000004.1:0-510722 GCF_014635325.1 Azorhizobium oxalatiphilum
GTGGCCGGAGCGGCCTTCCCTGAACCAGAATGTGCTCCGGCCACAATCAGTTTTCAGGGCGTCAGTTATGAGCGTTGAGTCGTTTGTCGCCTTCGTTGCAAAAGTTCGGGACATGCCGGTGGAGTTCGCCGCGCTCCGCGCGAGCCTGAGGAGCCCCCGGGAGCTCGTGCAATTTGCGTCGGCGATGGGACATCCGATTTCATTCACCGAAGCTGAAATGCTCATCGAGCAGTCCCGAAGCGCCGAAGGTGCGGAACCACTGACTGACGAAGGTTTGGACTGCGTGAGCGCGGCAGGGTGGCGGCGAAACTTTTTTAGTTGAGCCGAGCGCCGTTTGAGGGCGTTTAGGTCGAGGATCCGATGTCCCCTCAACGGATCCCGGTCGGGCCGCAGCGCGCATGAATAGACCTCTCGTGCAGCGCGCGGCCCGGCCGTCACATATCATCGGAAACAATTTCTGACTTTCGGTGTTTCGGCGGGCGTGGGCCGACCTATTGTGCGGTCGTGCGGCGGTTAGCGGGGACTGCTGCGCTGGATTGCCTGCCACCTCCACTCCGCGATTATTCAGCGGAATATACAATTCCGATGGACTATGACTCTAAACGTGCCGCGGAGCTGATCGCGTTGAACATTGTCCTAAAGCGCTTGGAGCGACGGCTCGTCGAGGACTGGGACATGGACATCCGGGACCTTCTTAAGATCGAACATGAAGGTGCTCTCGCCGCCCTGCATGCGATGGAAATTTCTCCGCATGATCCGGCAAGAGCGACAGCGATCCGCGCTCATGCTGAATTGGTGATTGATCACATGCTGGTAAACCGGCGGGGGCCGAAATGGCCACCGGACGATCGGTAGCTGGCGCGTAATCAGCGACATCTCAAGGTTTTTTTGGGGGGCGTGTGATCTGGAGCGCCGCCGGGCAAAAACTCGGTCTCCGGCGGCGGGGCCTCGGCTCGCTTTCCGGCCTGCGGCCTCTTCAGCGCAGTAAGCCGTCCAAGTCGAAATCGCCCCAACCTTTCAGCTGCGTCTTCTCCGGGTCGGCGCTGCCCTTGACCGTCTCGTGGGCCGGCAGCTTGCCGGCCTTCTTCAGCGCGGCCCTCTGCCTGCCGCGCCGACGGTTCTCGGCCGCCGCCAGCGTGTCCTCCTCCCGCCAGACGTCAGGCAGGTTGCGGTCGAGGATGTCTTCGATGTGGCGCGGCTCGAAGACATGAAAGGTAATCTTTCTCGCGCGGCCACGCAGCTTTACCGTGCGGGTGCCGGCGCTTTGCAGCCGACCGTCTTTAAGCCAGCGGTGGCGCTCCGCTGACTTGATTGAAAGGATGTCCTCGACCTCGCGCGGGATGATCGGCAGTTCCTCGATACCGATCAGTTTTCGGGTGATGGTGGCCGCCGTGGCCGCATGAGGGTCGGGATCGTCTTCGGGGATGCACAACACAAGTGCTCCGTTTTCCAAGTCCACCAGTTTCCGCTCAATGGGTGACAGTTGCGCCCGCACTTCCAGAAGGATGCCGCGAGTCCGGACAACAGATCCCAATGTGGCCGCTGTGGGCAAAGGCCATTGCTGGATAAGTCTAGTGGCAGCTTTCGGTTTGGATGAGCGCGGCATGGCCTTAGAATGGCGATGCATGTTGGGCCTTTCAACTGGATGCGCCGCGCACCCCGAGAGAGTCCTCCGGCAGTAACGACCGATGGAACGGCCACACCTGATGCGGGTGACCACTTCAATGATGCCACAAGTAGGCAGCATCGGCACTCGTGTCGGTGGCCGAACGTACGCCATCCGTGTTCGGCGCTTAGTAGCAGACGGTCTGACGTCGGCCCCCACCCGGACGTTCAGACACGCTCATGGCAATGGCTGCTTCTTGCACATGACGCACGGGACATATCCCCGATTTGAGATCGATATAACCGCGGGCGACGAAGGGTCGGCGACCGGGCCGATATCGATGTGGTTCGATGCGGCGCGGCGTTTCTGCACCTGAAGGAGCGGGGGAGCGGCAGTTGGTGAGCTTCGGCTCTCGGCTCCAGCGGGCGCGGCAGAAGGGCTAGCATCACATCTGCCCACGCGGCCGGAGGAGCGTGCTGGTAGGCAAATGCTGAGCCCGATGAGCGTCATGTCGAGCGGATGGACCCAGATAAATGGGATTGAACTCGCCAGCAACCGTGAGCCGCTCCCAGCTGCTCACTTGGATAGACCTGCCCCGCTGCGAGATTAATCCATCAGCCACGAGGCTCTTCAGCACTCTGTTCACATGAACCGGCGTGAGGCCCAGGACATCGGCGATCTGTTCCTGCGTAAGCGGGACGATAAAATCCTCTCTAGAGGCAAGTCCTGCGCGTTCTAGCCGGCAACCAAGCTCGCAAAGAAAGTGTGCCACGCGGACAGGGCCGGGGCGCGCTCCCACCGTGACCAACCATTCTCGAAAGATGGCGCCTTCTTCCAACGCCTCCTTCCATGCGGCAACGCCTACCCGAGGGCGATTTAGAATCACGTCTCGAAACTGATGTCGACTGAACTCTGCAACGGTGATGGCGGTCGCAGCTTCGAGGTTATGGTCCGCGCGATCGAGAAAGAGATGCTGCGCATCAATGAAATCGCCGGCCATCAGCACCGCCACGATCTGTCGCTTCCCATGCGCCGTGACCTTTTGACGAAACGCCAGCCCGGACAGAAGAATGGAGCAGTAGTCGCCGGGCCGATCAGCCTCTCGGAAAAGGAAACTCTCAGGCGGATGCGTTGTGATTGCGCAGCGCACATTGTTCAGGGCTGCCACGTCATCATCATCCAGCGGATTGCGAGCATCGAGCCTGCGCGCGATGGCCTTCATCGGATGTTCGGTCATGGCAACCTCTCACCGCTCTCGGTCCTACGAAGCCTTTGAACAGGATAGGCGAAAACGAGAGCGAACAAGGTCGCCAAACGGGTGAACGAGGAGACCCAGCAGGGCCACCAGCAGTATCGCCATAGAACTGAGCCGATCGAAACTCGGCGCGCACGTTGCGCAGAAGCCGTTGCGCCGGATAGCGGACGCATTGACAGCAGAAATAAAGGGCCCGCCGCAAATCCGCACACACGGTGCTAAGCTGAACTAGAATGCCAATTCTAGCACATCGCGGGCGTTCGTCCTAAAAGCAGGTGCCCACCACGGGCCGAGCATCCGGTCAGAGGGACGGCGCGTGGCCGCCGTCCCGGATGCGGGGCAATGCCGCTAGCGGCTCTTCTTATAGAGCTTGGCGGCGATCTCGTAGAATTCTTCCGCTGTGTATTCGGGGGCGAAGGCGGAGGGCGTGCCCTCAATCTCCGCTATCTTGGCGCCATCCGGCATGCCTTCCACGACCTCCAATTCGCCCGGCGGATCGTCGGGCAGTGCCTGCTCGCCCTTACCCCAGATGCCAGCCATTTCCTTGTAATCGGAGGGGCTGAACGTATAGAGGCGGCGGTGGATGCCTTCCTCTAGATACTTTTGGGACTCCGGTATGGCGCTGAGGGGAATCTTCGGGCAGGGCAGCATCTTTTCGATGTCGACGCCGGTGATCTTCTTCAGCGCCAGCGCATAGGCGTGGGCATGAACGCTGCCTCTTACCAGCAGATACCCGCAGACCTCGCGTCCGGTCGGTTCGGTCATGGCTTCGTACACGCGCAGCTTGTGCAGGCGGGCGCCGCATTCCAGATGAAAATTGTGCAGCAAATCAAAAATCACATTTCCGGTGCTTGTCACAAAATCCATGTTCCAGGAGGCACCGTTGCTGTTCATCGGCATGGCGCCACCGCCGTTTGCGAAAAACGAGGCCGCGAGGCGGATGTCCTGCATCTCTTCGAATGGCGCGGCTGAGATGTCGACGTTCTCGGTCGGATCGCCAGGGCCATTGTTCAGCATGGCCACGCCATTGCTCACCAACTCCACATGGCCGAGCTCTTCAGCAGTGATGGCCGCGACCAAGCTGTAAAAGGGGCGCAGCTTCGACTTACTGCGGAAGTTGAAGCTCTGGAACATATAGTTGCCGAGCGTGCTCATCTCTCCGTACTTGCCGCCCAGCAGCTCCTGCAAGGCGGCCCCGGCATTTGGGTTCGGCGCGGTAGGCACCGGAATTTCGGTCTGAAGGCGATCGATCCGCATAAACATGGCAATGCCTTTGGCTGGTATGGGCGACGTCCACCAACAAGGCAACCGGATGCACGTTCCAACTTGGCCGCAGTGAGAGAGAATAAAATTCAAAAAAGGATGCGCCTACCTTCAATTTAGATCTGAAATTAACTTATGTTATATTTATATCTTACCTGTAATGGTGATCCTGCCAAAAGTGGAACTTTCCAACATCGAAATTCTTGAGCGGATAACAATCCGCGCGAGGGACCGATGAAAGCTTTAACTTGGCATGGTAAGGGGGACATTCGCTGCGAGAGCGTTCCCGATCCCCGCATCGAAGATGGCCGTGACGCCATCATCAAGGTCACCGCCTGTGCGATCTGCGGGTCTGACCTGCACATCTACGGTGGGATCATCCCCGGTATGGAACACGGTGATGTTCTCGGTCACGAGACGATGGGCGAGGTCGTCGAAGTGGGGTCGGCCAACAAGTCGCTGAAAGTCGGGGATCGCGTCGTCGTGCCCTTCACGATCGCCTGCGGCGAATGCTTCTTCTGCAAGCGCGGCTATTTCTCGGGATGCGAACGCTCCAACCCCAACAAGGGTGCCGCCGAGAAAATGTGGGGTTACTCCCCGGCCGGACTTTTCGGCTATTCCCACACCCTCGGCGGCTACGCCGGCGGTCAGGCAGAATATCTCCGCGTGCCCTTCGCGGATGCCGGGCCGATCAAGGTACCGGATGGGCTCACAGACGAGCAGGTGCTCTTCCTCTCCGACATCTTTCCTACCGGCTACATGGCGGCGGAGTTCTGCAACATCCAGCCGGGTGACACCATAGCCATCTGGGGCTGTGGTCCCGTGGGCCAGATGGCCATTCGCAGCGCTTTCATGCTGGGCGCCGAGCAGGTCATCGCTATCGATACGGTGCCCGAGCGCCTTGCCATGGCCAGTGCAGCTGGGGCGCTGACGCTAGATTTCCTCGATGAGGACATCTACGACCGTATCAGGGACTTGACCAACGGGCGTGGCGCCGATGCCTGCATCGATGCGGTGGGCACCGAAGCTGAGCCCAGATCCTCGGCCTACGCTATGATCGACCGGATCAAGACCGCCACCTTCATGGGCACGGATAGGCCCCATGTGCTGCGGCAGGCCATCCAGTGCTGCCGCAACTTCGGAACCGTCTCCATCGTAGGCGTTTATGGCGGCTTCCTGGACAAAATTCCCATGGGTTCCGCCATCAACCGCGGCCTGACCTTTCGAATGGCCCAGACCCCAGTCCAGCACTATCTGCCCAAGCTGCTGGAACGCATCGAAAAGGGCGAGATCGATCCGTCCTTCGTCATCACCCATACCGCGTCCCTCGAGGACGGTCCCGACCTCTACAAGACGTTCCGCGACAAGGCGGACGGCTGCATCAAGGTCGTGCTCAAGCCGTAAGGGAGAAGACCATGGCATATGCTCGCCAACTTGCTGTCGTGACAGGAGCCTCCAGCGGAATCGGCTTCGAACTGGCTTCGCTCTGCGTGGAGCACGGCTACGATCTGATTATCGCGGCGGATGACCCTGGCATCGCAACTGCCGCTGAGCGCCTGCGGGAGCTTGGTGCCCAGGTAGAAAGCGTCGAAGCTGACCTTTCCACTACCCAGGGCGTCGATCGCCTGTATGAAGCCGTGGCGCTTACCCGGAGACCGATTGATGCCTTGCTTGCCAACGCGGGGCACGGCTTAGGTCGGGGCTTCCTTGAGCAGGATTTCGAGGCGGCCCGGCATGTGATCGACACCAACATCACCGGCACGGTCTACCTGATCCACCGCATCGGCAAGGACATGCAGACACGTGGCGAGGGGCGCATCCTCATCACCGGATCCATTGCGGGATTCATGCCTGGCACCTTCCAGGCCGTCTACAACGGGACGAAGGCGTTCATCGACTCCTTCTCCTGGGCACTCCGAAATGAGCTGAAGGACACCGGCGTGTCCGTGACCTGCCTGATGCCCGGGCCTACTGACACCGACTTCTTCGACCGCGCCGATATGCTGGACACGCAGGTGGGCCAGCAGAGGAAGGATGACCCGAAGATGGTTGCCGAGGTCGGCTTCGAAGCCATGCTCCGGGGCGACGGGGATGTGGTCGCGGGCTGGAAGAACAAGATCCAGTCGGCAATTGCGAATGTCATGCCGGCGGGAATGCTGGCCGAGCAACATCGGAAGATGGCGGAGCCCAAAACGCCCGATGGCGATCCGGCCGAGCTGCATCGAGGTGGCATCCGCTCGGAGCTTCTGCCGCACTGGACGAAACCGCCCCGCAGATAGCTGCTGGAGCGTCTGCTTACCCAAACGAGCCAAGAATGGAGGGTGCCATGCCCCGCGGCGACAAGTCCAAATACACCGACAAGCAGGAGCGCAAGGCGGAGCATATCGCCTAGAGCTACGAGGACCGCGGCGTTTCCGAACAGGAAGCCGAACGGCGGGCGTGGGCCACCGTCAACAAGGATGACGGCGGCGGCAAAAAACCGGGTGGCTCGGGACGGGGTGCGCATACTGGCCACTCGGCTGCGCACAAGGGCGGCAAGTCCCGCGGCCCGGCGTCGGCGGCGCGCCCGGCAACCGAGCGCTCGGCCTCCGCGAAGAAAGCCGCGGCTACGCGCAAACGTAACGCCGAGACCCATAGCCACACGCATTAGGAAGAATGGACATGCTCGTCCCGATCCAGATCGACGCCACGCAGGCAAAGGTACGTGGGATTCAGGAAGGCTGGTGGGCGACGACCCAGTTCGGCGAACCGATCTCCGGTCCGTACCCCACGAAGGAAGCCGCCATTGTCGCCATCGCCAAGCGCGGGGAAGACCAGCCCACGGGACGACCCGGCGAGTCAGGCCCGGCACCGGAAGGAACATGACGATGAACAGGCCATCCTCGGACAGCGCGCGCCTCAAGCAGCGCATCGATGCAGGCCGGACCGGCGAGAAGGTTGCGGCGCTCGACGTGGCCGCCGCGCCGCTCGGCACCGACGATGAGGCGGCCCAGAACCGTCCTCAAGGTCACCGGGAGCGGGACGCAACCGACGGGGAGCTGATGCTGGGCCGTGCTGAAAGTCAGGAAGACAACCGCGCGCCAGCGTCCTCACAGCCTTCCGCCGGAACGTGGTACGCGATCTTGGGTGGCATGGGCGCACTGGCGGTCGTGGGCGTAACCCTGACCTATGTTTTCGCCTGAGTGGCATTGTCGTGATTGATGAAGGCTATCGACGCCAGGCTTCGATCACGTCGTCGGCTTCGGCAACTTCCACCTGCAATGCGTAACGCTCGCTGAACAGGGTCAGCAGATACTCATGCCCTTGATCTGACGACGAACAGACGGCGTCCGCCACTACAATCGTGCGCAGTCCGAGATCGATTAGCCCCATCAGCGACGAGAGCACGCACACGTCGGTTTCGGCGCCGCTCACAATCACGCAGCCAGAGCGCGTCACAAGGGGCATTAGCTCCGGAGCGCCCAGTGCCGAGTAGGTCATCTTGTCGACCACCTTCGCCGGCGGAACGAAGCGCTCAAGCTCCGGCATCAGGCCGACCAGCCGGGGATCCATCTCCGACAGCGTCGCGGCATGCCAGCGCTGGTAATAGGCGCGCCAACGACCTGGCATCTCTTCGGGATGCTTCGGTGGAACGAAGCGTGTGAAAATCGTGCGCTCTGGACGTGCTGATACCAGTCTTTCTACCAGCGGCAGAACACGTGGCATCTAGGGCGTAAGCCATGGCCCCTCGGCAGAGAACAGCCGCTGCAAGTCGATACACAGGTGAAGTGCTGTCGAGGGGATATCTGCGATCCTGGTCATCAGCAGTGTGCCTCGAGCGTCCCCCTTCAGGCACCTGCGGTATGCGGGGCCCGAAGGGGCAGATAATCAATCGATGTGCGCGGGCAGGATGCCGATCACGCCGCCTTGGCGTTCTCGCCGGACTGCGCGAGTTGAGTGAGGAGCTTGTCCGTTTTGATCTCCTCCTGGAGCGTTTCGTCCAGAAGAGCAGCCGCCTCGTCCAGACCGAGCTGGAGAGCCCACGTCTTAAGCGTTCCGTATCGGGTGATCTCGTAATGCTCGACCGCCTGTGCAGACGAGATCAGGCCGGCATCGAGCGCCGGACTGTCGGCGAAGTCATCCATGATCTCCTTGGCCTCTTCGATGATGCCGAGGATGGCTGCGCACTGCTTGCCTCGTGCTGGCTTGCCGATCAGATCGAAGATCTTCTCCAGGCGCTCCACCTGGGTTTCCGTTTCCAGTTCGTGCGCCTCAAAGGCTTTCTTAGCCTCCGCGGATTCAGCTCCCCGCTTCATTTTCGGCAGCGCCCGCAGAATCTGTTTCTCCGCGTAATAGATGTCCTTCAGGGTGTCGACAAACAGGTCGTGTAGTGTCTTTTCCTTGGCCATGATCTTGATCCTAGTGTAAATGACAAAGATCAACATCGCGGAGAGGCAGTCGTTCCAATCAAGTGGGCGTAAAATTACTTAACATTTGTTATAAATGTAGTTGCTGGCGGGGCGGGCTAAAATGCTCGGGAACCGCCCGTCGTCCGGCCCGTTAAGCTCGTGCTGGACACGGGAGAGCTCAATGGAAGACGCGCAAATTGGTTGGATCGCGGCAATCATCATTGGCGGCTTGGCGGGCTGGATAGCCTCCGCTCTCATGGGTAGCGGCACCGGAATTTTCCTGAACATCGTCCTCGGCATCGTTGGCGCGGCGGTGGCAAGCTTCCTCTTTGGTATCATCGGCGTCGGTTTCGGGGGTTGGATCGGCTATCTAGTCGCGGGCGTCCTGGGGGCCTGCATTCTGATCGGGCTGGCACGCGCTATCAGGCGCTAACCTGCATCCCCAACGTTTCCTGAGCAGCGATCACGTATCAAGACCGGAGAAGATGATGGATTCCGATCGCATTGAAGGCGCCGCCACGCAATTTGCCGGACGCGCCAAAGAAGCCGCGGGCGCTATAACCGATAACGATAGTCTCCGCGGGGAGGGCTATTACGATCAAGCCACAGGCACGGCTAAGGAGCAATTCGGAAGAGCAAAGGATACCGTCGCTCATAACCCTTTAAGCTCTATCGTGGCAGCCGGACTGGTTGGCCTCGTGATTGGCTTCGTCATCGGACGCCGATAAGCGTCCCTGTCTTCTCAAGCCCTCGCTCGCAGATCGCGACCGAGGGCTTTTGGGGGCTAGCCATGCGGATGCCCCGGTGCGCCTGTTACCCGCAATACGTTTCTTTCCCATGTGCGACGGTGCGACAGGAAGCGCAGAACGGCTAAGCACTCACTGTAAGTTGTGACCTTCACTCGAAACCGGTATCAATGCTTCCCGTCACGTAGGTGGTAACAGTGTCCGCTGACGATCGCGATCATCTCCCTTCGCTCGCCGCGCTGAAATCGAACGAGGTGGATCCAGGGGCACCGTCGGAGCAGACATGCGCTTCTGAATTTAATGTGATGTTCCGGGTAAGCGCCGACTGGAGCGAAGTGCGCCAGCTGGACGGACGCGTTTCCGAGACGGCGATACAGCCGGGCATAGGCTGGCTCGATGTGTTTGTGATCTCCGACGATCTCGGAGCCGCAAAATCGACAATCCAAGAAGCTGTCCGCCACAAGTCTCTGCTGGAGTTGGAGCATCGCGCCAGGACGGGCGATGGCGGGATTTGTTGGCTGCACACGCGGGCTGCGCCAATCATCGGCACAGATGGTGATGTCGTGGAATGGTTCGGCAGCATTTCCGATGTGACCGGCCGTCGTCGAGTTGAGGATGCACTGGCTGTCGTCGAGGAGCGATTGCGACTCGCGGTCCGTGCGACGAACGATGCAATTTGGGACTGGGATTTCGCGACTGACCACGTATTCTGGAATGACGCTCTTGCGGCGACCTATGGATACGCGCTGGCGGACGTGCTCCCGTCGGGTGAATGGTGGATCGCGCACATTCACGAAGATGACCGCACGCGTATTGATCTGAGCATTCACGCGGCGATCGATGGCGAAGAGCAAAGCTGGAGCGATCAGTATCGCTTCCTGCGCGCCGACGGCAGCTATGCTTCAGTTCTGGACCGTGGTCACATCATCCGGGATTCTGATGGTCGCGCAATCCGGATGATCGGCGCGATGCTCGACCTCACCGAACTTCAGGCGAACCGCGTTGCCCTCGCCATCAGCGAAGAGCGCCTGAGGCTCGCCACCCAAGCCGCTGATGTTGGTTTTTGGGACGTCGACGTCATCAACAACGTGCTGATCTGGCCCCCGATCGTGAAACGCATGTTCGGTATTTCCGCCGACGTGCCAATCTCCATGACGGATTTTTATGAGGGGCTCCACCCTGACGACCGATCTGAAACCGCTCAGGCCTACGCTGCTGCTTGCGATCCTCTCCAGCGCGCGTTGTACGAGGTCGAGTATCGGACGGTCGGCAAGGAAGACGGCTTGATCCGCTGGGTTGCGGCCAAGGGACGTGGGATCTTCGACGAAGGCGGCCGCTGCCTGAGGGTGGTGGGAACGGCAATAGACGTCACGGCTCGGAAGTCCGCCGAGCAGGCTTTGCGCGCAAGCGAAAGTCGCTTGCGGTTTCTCCGGCAGTTGGACGAAGCCCTGCAAGCAAAGGAAGATGCGACCGGGGTGATGCGCCTAGCAGCAGAGATGCTGGCTCTTCATCTCCAGACGTCCCGTTGCGCCTATGCCGATGTCGACGGTGACAATGATCGCTTTATCATCCGGGATGACTATTCTGCTCCAGGCATTGATAGTTCCGCGGGGACATACAGTCTGGACTTGTTTGGTTCGCGTGCGGCGACGGACATGCGTGGTGGTCGAACGCTCATTGTGAGTGATGTTTCGCATGAGCTTGCTGCCGACAATGGAAGAGAAATGTTCCTATCCATCGGCATCGGCGCGATAGTCTGCTGCCCCCTGGTCAAAGACGGTCGGCTGGTGGCGATGATGGCGGTTCATCAGGACCGCCCGCGTCACTGGAGCGACAATGACGTTGGCCTCGTCGAAGCCGTTGTCGAGCGATGCTGGGCGCATGTTCAGCGTGTCGGCGCCGAGGCCAGACTGCGCGCCAGCGAGGAACAGTATCGAACCCTGTTCGAAGCTGTCGATGTCGGTTTCTGCGTGGCCGAGGTCAAGTTCGATGGGGACCGTGCCGTCGACTATCGCTTCGAGGAGGGAAACCCGGCTTTCGAACGTCAGACCGGCTTGGTCGGTGCGGTGGGGAGGTGGGCCAGCGACCTCGTCCCCAACCTCGAACAGCACTGGTTCGACACCTATGGCCACGTCGCCCGTACCGGCCAAGCCGTGCGGTTCGAGAACGGCTCAGACGCAATGGGGCGGTGGTTCGATGTTCATGCCTTCCGTACCGGCAAACCTGAGCAGAACCGGGTGGCGATCCTTTTCAACGACATCAGCGCCCGCAAAGCGGCTGAGGATCGGCTTCGTGAGCTGAATACCTCGCTGGAGCGGCAAGTGTCGGAACGCACCGCTGAGATCCAACGCTATCAGGAAATCATCGAGGCAACCGTGTCGCCGATCTGCTCCTTCGACACGCATTACCGCCTGACCGCTTTCAACAAGGCGCACGTTGATGAGTTTCGGCGAGTCAACGGCTTTGATGCCCAGTTGGGGGACGTCCTGCCCGACCATCTCATCCCAGACCAGCGCCGTGTCATGCTCAAGCTGATGGACAGGGCGCTCGCGGGCGAGAGATTTACCGTCATCGAGGCATTCGGCCGTCCCGAGTTCGGTACGCCCTCCTGGGAGATCACCTTTACCCCTCTACGAAATGAAATCGGGCAGGTCATCGGCGCCTTCAATGTCGCTCAGGACGTCACTGAGAAGCTTCAGGCTGAGGCGGACTTGGCGGCCGCACAGGAGGCTCTGAGGCAAAGCCAGAAGATGGAGGCGATGGGCAGCCTCACTGGGGGCGTCGCACATGACTTCAACAACCTGCTCACTCCTATCGTTGGCAGTCTGGATATGCTGCAACGACGAGGGGTCGGAGGCGACCGCGAACAACGCCTCATCGCTGGTGCGATGCAGTCAGCCGAGCGTGCGCGGGTCTTGGTGCAGCGGCTGCTCGCGTTTGCCCGCCGACAGCCTCTTCAGCCACGGCCAGTCAATGTGGGATCACTCGTCACCGGAATGGCCGAACTCGTTGCAAGCACATCCGGGCCGCAGACGCGCGTTGAGGTCGACGTCCAGGACAATCTTCCGTCGGCTGTGGCTGACCAGAACCAGCTCGAGATGGCCATCCTCAATCTCAGCGTGAATGCACGCGACGCGATGCCCAACGGCGGACGTTTGACAGTGGCAGCACGGGCAATCGACGTTGCCTATGGAGAGCATCCCTCTCTCAGGCCCGGTCGTTATGTTCGTTTATCTGTAGCGGATACCGGAAGCGGCATGGATGCTGCGACGTTGAAGCGAGCAGTTGAGCCCTTCTTCTCAACCAAGGGGATTGGAAAGGGGACGGGGCTCGGACTGTCGATGGTCCATGGACTTGCCGCACAGCTCGGCGGAGTGCTGACGATCGACAGCCGCATAGGCGTCGGAACGAATGTGCAGCTCTGGTTGCCGACGACTTCCGATACTCAAGAGGTTTCAGGGATTCCGGATCAAGTCAGCCCGCCATCCCGCGCGGGTCATGTTTTGCTCGTGGACGATGAGGATGTCGTCCGAGCCAGCACTGCGGACATGCTGAGTGAGCTTGGGTATTATGTAACCGAGGCAAAGTCGGCGGAGGATGCAGCTCGAATGCTGGATAGGGGATTGAACCCTGATCTGCTCGTCACTGACCACCTGATGCCGGGCAAGAGCGGCACCGACCTGGCCCGCGAATTCATCTCCCGCTCGCCTGACAAGCGCGTGCTCATTATTTCTGGCTACGCTGAAGTGGAGGGTATAGCCCCCGATCTTCCCCGGTTGGTCAAGCCATTCCGCATGTCCGACCTTGCAAACGCACTTGCCGCAAGTTCTCTGGAGGCATAATCGGCCAAGGCTGTAGCCGCTTGTTTGCATCAGAACGAGACTCAGTAACATCTGGGTCCGATGCGGTGCTCGCGTTTAGTTCGACTGTTTCGCCAAGGCCCGGCGAAGCGCACTGGCGAGGTCCTCGATCGTGTACGGTTTGTGGATGAGGTCAAAAGACTGGCGGCGGGTTTCGGAGAGGGCTCGGCTGTAGCCGCTGGTCAATACCACCGGGAGCGTCCGATATGTCCGGCCTAGCTCTTCCGCCAGCTCGATGCCTGTCATCTCGGGCATCATTACGTCAGAAAACACAATCTGGAAGCGAGACGGATCGGCGGCGATCAAGCGAAGAGCCTCGCGCCCATCGCTAACCAATTCGGCACCATATCCCAGCTCACGGACGGCTTGTTCAGCAAAGCTGCCGACTTCGGGATTGTCTTCGACGATCAGGACGTTGGCGCTGATTTTGTCGGACGAGATCAGCTTCCTGTCTTTCGGTCCGACCTTCCGTTCGCCGACGGTGCTGCGCGGGAGGTAGATCGTGAATGTTGTGCCATTTTCCTCGGATGTTTCCACCTCGACGTCGCCCCCTGATTGCTTCGCGAACCCAATCACCTGGGACAGGCCAAGCCCAGTACCTTCACCGATATTCTTGGTGGTGAAGAACGGCTCAAAGATGCGGTCGATCACTTCCGCTGGGATGCCGGTGCCGGTGTCTTTGATGGAAATCGCCACATAGTCACCTTCGATCGGCGGATGCGTCCTGAGCGCCGGTATCCGATCCTCCCGCCGCGTTGCGATGGTGAGCGAGCCACATCCACCCATGGCGTCGCGCGCATTGGATGCCAGGTTCATGATGGTGGTGTCGAGCTGTGTTCGATCCGCAAGGATGAAGCAGTCCTGGCACAGATCCAGCTTCACTTTGATCCTTGAGCCGACGAGCGCGCTTATCATTTCTCCGATCGCCTCGAGTCCCTCGCCAACATCAAAAAGCTCGGGCTTCAGGGCTTGCCGCCGCGCGAAGGCCAGAAGCTGACTCGTTAGTCGGGCTGCGCGATCGGCGGTGTCCATGATCGCATCGACGAAGCGCGCTCTTTTGTCCTCGGCCAGATCGGGACGGCGCAACAGTTCAGCCGATCCCCGGATTACGGTAAGTAGGTTGTTGAAGTCGTGGGCAACGCCACCGGTCAACTGCCCGATTGCCTCAAGCTTCTGCGCCTGACGCAATGCCTCGTGTGCCTGCTCGCGGTCCGCCAGGACCTCAAGGACGCGGGCGTCGAGTGTCTCGGTCAACTTTTGAAGGTTGATCTCGGTCCGGCGGCGATCAGTGATGTCGTTGAACATGACCGCGACCTGTCGGTCCGTCGCCTCGCCGATACGGAATGCGTAGACATCGTAGTATCGACCAAGCGCATCGGCAGAATGCTCAAACCGGGTAGGCTCACCAGTGATGGCGACCTGACCGTAGATGTCGAACCAATGCTGCTCGTGCTGGGGCACCATGTCGCGCACCCATTTGCCTTCAGCCTCAGTCAGGCCAGTGTTGCGAACGAATGCGTCGTTCACCTCGACGAAGCGATAATCGACAGGACGCGTCCGCTCATCGAATTTCATTTCGATCACGCAGAAGCCCGCGTCGATCGACATGAAAAGGGAGCGATAGCGCTCCCGGCTCCGGGAGAGCGCAGCGTCGGCGGATTTCCGCGCGTCGACTTCGTTGGCGAGCGCTTTCGTTCTGCTGTCTGCCTCAACGAGGGTTCGCCGGAGCTCGAGTTGCGTCATCACCTGACGAGCGAGGACTTCCAACGTGAGGCGTTGCCGGGCTGTGATACCGTCTGGCCTTGGTTGGCGATCCAAGACACAGACCGTGCCGAGCGGCAGGCCGTCGGCAGTCTTCAGCAATGCGCCCGCATAAAAGCGTAGTCCGTTTTCGGCCGTCACAAGCGGGTTGCAGTCGAAGCGAGGATCGAGGCGTGTGTCCTGCACCACCATCAGGTCGTCCTGGAGGATGGCATGAGCGCAGATCGAAACCTCGAGCGGCAGCTCTGGCGCTCCCACACCGACTTCAGCCTTGAACCATTGACGACCGGTGGCGATGAAGTTGACCACTCCGATGGGCGCATCGAATGCAGCCGCTGCCAGTTCCGCGATATCGTCGAATTGCTTTTCTCGTGGCGTATCGAGGACGCGGTAGGCGTTCAGTGCCGCAATACGATCGCTTTCCAGCCACCCAAGCTGTTGTTGTTCGGATTGAGACGCATCATCGGGCGGGAACGAAACCATTCTTGACCTTGACCGTTATGCATGGCTTAGGGCTGCCATCCCATCCTGAACGGCGCTTCATTCACCGGGTTCCCGCAGCTCTCTCGCAGAAGCGAAGTCATTGATTTCCGATTCAAAATTCCAGGGAACACTCACGTCCCGAATCAGTTCGCAGACTCGTCAAGGTTGTGTCCGGAGGACGTGTCATGGCGACAGCGCGAGCGAACTGGAAGGGCTTCATCAAATTTGGTGAGGTGGCGTGTTCGGTTGGGCTGTACACCGCCGTCTCAACGAGCGAGCGGATCGCCTTTAACACCCTCAATCGCGCGACGGGCAACCGGGTGAAGCGAGAGTTCGTAGATAGCGAGACCGGCAATCCCGTGGAGCGGGATGACCAGGTGAAAGGCTACGAGATCGAAAATGGCGATTTCATCGTGCTTGAACCAGAGGAGATCGCCGCAGCCGTCCCGGAGAGCAACAAGACGCTGACGATCGAGACGTTCATTCCGTGCAGCGAGATCGAGGACGTCTATTTTGACAAGCCCTACTATCTGGCGCCGGATAAAATGGGGGCCGACGCATTCGTTCTGCTGCGGGATGGGATGAGGAAGGCCAAGGTGGCGGCCCTAGCGCGCACCGTCCTTTTCCGTCGGCTCCGCACCGTGCTCATCCGGCCTCACGGAAGTGGCCTGATCGGGACCACGCTGAATTTCGACTACGAGGTGCGCTCTGCCGAGCAGGCGTTTGAAGATCTTCCCGAGGTCAAGGTCGAAGGGGAGATGCTGGATCTGGCCCAGCACATTATCGCGACGAAGACGGGCGAGTTTGATCCCCGCACCATGGATGACCGTTACGATGCTGCACTAGCCGCGCTCGTGAAGGCGAAAATCGAAGGCAAGCCACTGCCGAAGCGGAAGACGAAAGCACCTGCAAAGACGAGCGATCTCCTGGCGGCGCTGCGCGAAAGCGCCGGCGTGAAATCTGCCGCGAAGCCCAAGGCGAAGCAGAAACCCGGCACATCGTCCGCCACGCGCAGAAGGGCGACGAAGCCAGCCTGCAAGCACAAGGCAGCCTGAGGAGGGAGCCATGGCCGTCCGCCCGTACTGGAAAGGCTACTTGAAGCTTTCGTTGGTGACGTGCCCGGTGCAGATGATGCCGGCGACGACGGACTCGGAGAAGGTTCGCTTCCATACTCTCAATCGAGGGACGAACAACCGCGTTGTCAGCCACTATGTCGATTCCGTCACGGGCGATGAGGTGGCGGAAGACGATGAGGTGAAAGGCTATCAGCAGGGCGAGGACGACTACGTGATGCTCGAGGATGAGGAGCTGGAGAACGTCGCCCTGGAGAGCACACGGACAATCGACATCGAGGTCTTCGCACCACGCGACAGCATCGAATGGATCTGGCTTGAGGCTCCCTACTACCTCTCGCCGAACGATCCGGTCGGACAGGAGGCGTTCGCGGTGATCCAGGGTGCCATGGCGGCGGAAGATATGGTCGGTATATCACGGCTCGTGATTGGCCGCCGCGAACGCGCTGTCATGCTCATTCCTCGCGGCAAAGGCATCGTCGTTTGGACGCTGAGATACGGCGACGAGGTTCGCGATGAGGACGAGTTCTTTCGCGGCATCGATAAGGCCTCAGGAGGCGCCGAGGCCGTTCCGCTGATCCAGCAGTTCATCAAGAAAAATACCCGCCACTGGGACGGAAGCCTGGTTGGGGACCCCGTCCAGGACAAGCTCCTAGATATCATCCAGTCCAAACGGAAGAAGTCGAAGCGCGTCAGCCGAGCCAAAGCTACCGAGGCAGAACCAAAGCCTACCAACGTGGTAAGCATCATGGACGCATTGCGCCGCTCCTTGAAAAGCGAAGGCGGGTCGCCCAAACGCCGCTCCTCGTAAGGAAGAGCAACCCCTCCGGCACAGATCAGACCCTTTCGCTTTCCTTCGCGACTGCGGTGAGCTGGAACATGAATGGTGCGTCCGTCCCACGAAGGTCCATGGCTCCGATCACGGATTGATCCGGGGAACGGCGGAAGTGGTCGATGATGGGAAGGTCATCGTAGATCATCGCCGCACTCTCGCTCCCGCGATAGCGCACCGTTCGCAGGCGAGCTTTCGGGGCGGATGTGGCCATGAAGGTGCGAAGCGATCGGAAC
Source organism: Azorhizobium oxalatiphilum (assembly GCF_014635325.1). GTDB lineage: Bacteria > Pseudomonadota > Alphaproteobacteria > Rhizobiales > Xanthobacteraceae > Azorhizobium > Azorhizobium oxalatiphilum. Next base: position 17,504 of record NZ_BMCT01000004.1, read on the forward strand.
ACAGCTAACGCGACCGGATTTCGTGCCAAGAAGGGTGCGCGCAGTAGGATCCCTATAGGGACCAGAGCCGGATTGACCGCGACAAGCTGGTCGGGCGTTCCGAAAAGCAGAGGATCCACCGTTTCGGCGTCGGAGAAGCGTTTACCGAACCAACCAGCGGGCTCCAAAATGCCGTCCAGTGGGTGACCGGTCGGCAACTCGCGCCCCCGCCATAGGCCGCCCATATCAGAAACTGACACGGGCGGGAGCGTATCGAAATATGCAAGCGCATCCCGGCTTGCCGCACCATCAGGGGGCAACGGTGATGTCGCCTTCATGGCGCCCGTCCCAATAGTGGATACGAGATGCGCGGACCCGGATGAGAACGACACCGGGTGTATCGGGCCCTTGTTCGAACCAGTAGTCTAAATCCTCGGTCCAGTGTGCCTCGAACTGTGTCCGATCTCTGATGAGTTCAGCTTGGCCTTCGATGGAGAGGAAGAGCGGCGGCTTCCCGAAAATGCCCTTCGAGCCCGTCATCGTCAGGGAAACTTTGGGATCACGCTCAATGTCGGCCACCGTCCGATAGGACTCGTAGGTGAAGAACCAAGAGTCGCCATCGTACTCGACATCGCGGTTATTGCTCATGGGGCGGGAGGCGATTTCACCCCCGTCCGTCTTCGTGGTGAACATGGCGAAGTCGATGTCCTTCATGCGCTCGGCCAAGTCCTTTAACGCCATCTCGCTCATGCTCGACTCCTGGTGTCGGGATGGGGGCAGTGGTTATCGAGCGAACCGGCCGCGCCGGTAAATGTTCCGTCTTTACCGGCATTTAGGTGTGCGGCGCAGCGATGAGCCGGGGGAACGCATTGTCTCGGTTCGGAGTTGCTCACGCACTCACCTCGTTAGGCGACAACGAGGAGCCGATAGCGGAGTAATACCTATGAAGAAACTTGTTCTGACCATCGGCCTCCTGGCTGCAACGACAGTCGGCGCGGTGGCCCAAACGCCCGCCGTTGCTCCCAAGGAAACCAACCCGGCAGCACCCGTGCAGGGCGCCAATAGCTTCACCGAGGCTCAGGCTAAGGAGCGGATCGAGAAGGCTGGATTCACCAACGTCTCAGCCTTGAAGAAGGATGACCGCGGGGTCTGGCAGGGCACTGCGACGAAGGACGGCGCTTCGAAGCCTGTATCCGTCGACTTCCAGGGCAACGTCGTCAGCAAGTGAACGGGGCATCAGTGGAGAAAGCCATGACAACGACTGTATCTGCGATGTTTGATCGCTACGATGACGCTGCCAGCGCCGTGCGGGAGCTGGAGGCTTCAGGCATTTCGCAATCCGAGATCAGCGTCGTTGGCAACAACGCCGACGATTACCACGCTTCCCGTGGGACCGATAAATCCGAAGTCGGAGAAGATGCAGGCATCGGCGCTGGCGTGGGCGCCGCGATCGGTGGTGCTGGCGGCCTGCTGACTGGCCTCGGCATGATGGCTATTCCTGGCGTTGGGCCGGTAGTCGCGGCCGGATGGCTGGTGGCAACAGCGGCGGGTGCGGCAGCCGGAGCCGTAGCGGGCGGAGCCGTAGGCGGGCTCGTCGGTGCGCTTACGGCGTCAGGCGTGCCCGAAGCGGATGCCAACGTCTATGCCGAAGGCGTGCGACGCGGAAGCACTCTCGTGACAGCGCGGGTGGCGGAAGCCGATGCGCCACGCGCTCAGGAAATCCTCGGTCGCTTCTCGGCGGTCGATTTGAATGCTCGCCGTGAGGCCTATCGGGGTGAGGGATGGACTGCCTTCGACGAGACTGCCCCGGAGTATCCGCGCGACCGCATCAGTGAAGCGCGTCGTCAGCCAATCTGATCGCGGCCACGGCGAGCATATACCCGCGCCCCTCATTGGGGCGCGGGTTTTTTGTGCTCATCGGTGAGCCGGGACGAGAGGTGCGGCTTCGCCGCGGCAACTTATCCACGCGTCGGAAATGGACGACTGAGGAAAGGTGAGCCATCTAGCCCAAACCTCCAGGGACGTTCCGCAGCTTTGGTAATGCCAATGCGTGGCCCGGCGATGATCTCCGGCGTCACCGCCTTGGCGACGAATGTGAACGGTGCCCCATCGAGTGGTAGTGCATCGTGGATCTTGGAGAGGCCAAGTGCCTGGGTCAGGCGACCGGGGCCGTCGCATAAGTGTCGGGTCGATCCCCGTCGCACTTCCATGATGGTTCGTTCATGCTCCGGCGCGAGCGCTCGTAAGAGAACGGCACCGTGATTCCGAGTGACGATGTTGAAGCACCAGTGCAGCCCGTAAGATCGGTAGACGTAGGCACAGCCGGGCGGACCGAACATCGCACCATTGGTTTTCGTTAGGCCGCGAAAACTGTGAGAGGCGGGATCGTCTCGTTCGTACGCTTCCGTCTCAACGATCATCCCGCCCACACCATCGACGAGGAGCGTCATACCGATCAGGAGACGCGCGACCTCGACTGCACCCAAATCGAAAGTCAGGGTCATCTGGCGCTTGTAATCTTCTTAAGGCGTTTGATCGCTGCCCCGAGCGGTCGCTCAGCATCGCAATAGTCCGCCCAGGCCGTGCTTCGCTTGAGGTGCGCGGGCACGGTTCGGACCGTGTATCGAGCAGGATCGAGGCCGGCCTTCACCTGGGTCCAGTTCAACGGCATGGAAACCGTCGCTCCCGGGCGCGCCCGGGGCGAAAGTGGCGCTACTGCCGTCGCCATCCGGTCGTTACGGAGATAGTCGAGGAAGATGCGTCCCTTACGGAGGTTCTTGCTCATCTTGGTCAGGTAACGGTCGGGGCTTTCGCGCGCCAAGACCTGACAGACACCGTGGGCGAAGGCCTTCGCTTCCGGCCAGGCGAGCTTGCTCCGCTTATCCAATTTCAGCGGCGTCACCACATGCAGGCCTTTCCCGCCCGTGGTCTTGCAGAAGCTGATCAGCCCCAGTTCATCCAGCAGGTCTCGCATCTCGCGCGCAGCTTCAACAACCTGAGCGAAGGGAACATCAGGACCCGGATCGAGGTCGAACACAAAGCGACCGGGGACTTCAGGGCTGCCCGGCTGGCAGTTCCAGGGGTGGATCTCCAGCCCTCCAATCTGGGCAATGGCAGCCAGCCCCTCGATCCGATCGACCTGGAGATAGGGCTTCTTGTCTCCGAACACGGTGGTGAGCTCGAGGAGACTAGATGTGCCGGGCATCGCATGGCGTTGGAAGAACTGTTCTCCTCCAATCCCATCAGGCGCGCGAATGATGGACGATGGCCGACCCTGGACATGAGGCATCATCCACTCGCCGACGGCCTCAAAATAACACGCGAGATCCTCTTTGGTGACTGGCTTCCCGTCACCAGCGTCAGGCCATAGCGCCTTGTCCGGGTTCGACAGCAGGACGCCCATCACATCCGCCTTGCCGGACCGACGGTTCAAGCGCTTCGACGACGGCTTGGCAGGCTCCGGCACATCCGCCTTTGATGGAGCTGCGGGCTTCTCGGCTTCGACTTCATCGGCGGGCTTGTCCTCGCGAAGGCCCTTGAAAGCGGCCTGTCGAACTAGGCCGTCGGCCGTCCATCCGGCGAACTCGATCTCCGCTACCAGTTCCGGCTTCAGCCATATCACCCCGGGCGCGGCTTTAGGGGCGCCGATGCCAGTGAAAGGGGATTTCGAAGCCGTGAGCGCCTTCAGTCTCGGCAGGAGCGTCTTGACCTTCGCTGCGCCGTAGCCGGTTCCCACGCGGCCGACGTACACGAACCCGTTCCCTCGATTTACGCCAACGAGAAGCGAACGGAACGCCCCGTTGGTGGTGGCATAGCCGCCGATGACCACCTCATGCCCGCCACGGCATTTCGACTTCGCCCAGGTCTTCGTGCGGCCGGACTCGTAGGGCGCGTCGGCCCGCTTTGAAACGATGCCTTCCAGGGAGAGGCGGCAAGCGGAGCGCAACACCGCGTCCCCGCCGCTGTCGAAGTGGTCGACGTACCGAAGCCGGGTGTCCTCACCGTTCTCCGTGAGAAGCGCCTGCAAGCGCTCCTTTCGCTCGACAAGGGAGAGCGGACGCAGATCGTCTCCCCCCTGAAACAGCATGTCGAAGGCAAAGAAGACGAGGGCATTGGTCTTTCCCTCGGAAAGGGCGGCCTGGAGGGCTGCAAAGTCAGGAGCACCATTCGCATCCAGCGCGCAGATTTCGCCATCAATGATAACGTTCGGCAGCTTGCTGGCTGCCTTGGCAATGGCGGGATATCGCTTCGTCCAATCGAGCCCCTTGCGGGTCTTCAGGGTGACGTTGCCGTCTTCCACCCTCATCTGGATGCGGTAGCCATCGAACTTGATCTCATGGAGCCAGCCGTCCTCGGATGGCGGCCGCTCGCGTGTCTCGCAGAGCTGGGGAGCGATGAAGTCCGGCAGGGAGACGCTCTTCGCAGACTTTGCCTTCCGGGCCGGCGGCGACTTGCGGTTTTCCGCTGCCACGCCCTTGCTACTGTCCCAGGTGGCGTCCGATGCGAGCGGGGCTGCCACGGTCATAAAACCTTTCGGCTTGCGTCCCTTGCCTGCTGCGATGACCTCCATGGCGCGTCCGGATGCGACGGAGGTGGCGTTGTCGTCCAGGACGGCCGCGCCATTTTCCTCGACCGCGTGCTCGTCGCGATGCTTGATGAGCAGCCAGTTGGTGCGCTTCCCGCCATTGCGGTCACGCTTCATGCGCACGAGAACGAAGCTGCCGTGGAGTCGTTCGCCGTCGAGGGTGAACTTGAAGTCGCCCTTCGCGAGCGCGTCCTCAGGGCTGCCGCTGCCCTCCGATTCCCAGTAGCCCCGGTCCCAAAGCATAACTGTGCCGCCGCCATATTGGCCCTTGGGAATGGTACCTTCGAAGTCACCGTAGTCGAGAGGATGATCCTCCACTTCCACGGCCAGTCTCTTGTCATGCGGATCGAGGGAAGGCCCCCTGGTAACGGCCCAGGACTTGAAGACGCCATCGAGCTCAAGCCGAAGGTCGTAATGCAGCCGGGTCGCATCGTGCTTCTGGATGACGAAGCGCCGGCGCTTCGAGTGCGCGCTGGATACCGTCCCGCTCGGCTCCTGCGTCTTCTCGAAGTCCCGCTTGGACTGATAGACCTTCAGCTTGTCGCTCGCCATTCCGGTCGCCTTGCGATGCAGATTGAACCGTGGCCGGGGAACAAGGCCCCGGCCACAACCATCAGTTCCTACGTCGAGAGCTTCCTGGCCTCGGCCTTCAGCGTCTCGCGATCGTTCCCATGCTTGCGGACCAGCTCTCTTGCCTGCTCGGCGGAGATGCCTGCCTCCTTCGCGAAGTACTCGATCTCGTAGTCCTCGCTGCCGGCGACTTGGCTGCGGTCACGCTCGTCTCGTTTCGAGGGATTGTCGGCCATGTCCAATCTCCTTGGTTTCGTTTCAGCGGAGCAGGATGATGCCCAGAAAAGCGCCTACGCCCGCCGCGATGGCGACGGACTTGAGCGGGCGTTCCTGGATGCAAAGGCTGAGCTCGTCCAACTTGTCCGAGGGAACTGCCGCCGCATCATAGGCAACGCCGGCGGTCGCATCGGTAGCGGTCCTCTTGATGGTGTCCATCAACTGGGCGATGTCGGATTTCAGTTGCTGGACATCGGCTTTCAAGGCGGACAGCGACGGAGCGTCAGTGTTGTCATTGAAGGTGTTGTCCATCGAGGTCTCCCACTGGCTGAAGGTTGTGCAGGATCAACGGCGCTTTGGGTCGACCGTTCCTCAGGCTAACTTCGTTCACCGTGAGAGCGGCGCGCAGCGCGGTCGCGGACCCTGCAAGAACGCAGTTCATGAGACGGGCTGGCGGGGTAGATTGGCTACTAAGCGAGCCTTGGCCACACGAACGCCGTGTGTTGTGATCCCGGTATTGAGTACCGTCTCCGACCCACTGTTTCGGAATGAATACGTCCTTCCCCCAACAAACGTTGTGGACTCAAGTCGCCATATGTCCCATGGCGGCAAGGGGCGCAGTGGATGACTGGTAAAACGTATGGATGAATATGGTTGCGCGGGATGCCGAGAGGGAGATGGGTTCGAAAGCTCCATCTCCATGGCCTTCCAACCCATTGTTGATCTCACATCGAAAAGCGTCTGGGCATATGAAGCGCTGGTGCGAGGTCCAAAAGGGGAGGCTGCTTCGAGTGTTCTTCGGCTGGTAACGCCAGCCAACATATATTCATTCGATCAGCGCTGCCGCGTCACCGCCATCGCGAAAGCCGTCGCAGCGGGAGTTCTGGAAACTGATGCAAGGCTCTCAATCAATTTTCTTCCCAATGCCGTCTACTCGCCGAAAGCGTGTATTCAACTGACGCTTCAAACGGCGGCTAAAACTGGCTTCCCTGCGGACCGGCTAATTTTTGAGTTTACCGAGAACGAGCAGATGGGAGATCCATCTCATGTAACGGCGATCATCGAAACTTATCGGCAGATTGGCTTCCGCACAGCCTTGGATGATTTTGGAGCCGGGTACGCGAATTTGTCGCTACTTGCTAGGTTTCGTCCAGACTTTATCAAGCTCGATATGGATCTTCTCCGTGGGATCGATGCGGATTCAACGAGGCAGCACATCGTGGAAGCGGTGGTCGGATTAGCGAAAAATCTCGGTTTGGGCGTGGTTGCGGAGGGCATTGAATCTGCGGGGGAGCTTGCGACCGTGCGGCAATTGGGAATTAATCTCGCGCAGGGTTATTTCCTGGCAAAGCCCGCGTTTGAAAAGCTTCCGGAGGTCAGGATCGCCTGATCACGGCCATCACCCTGGTTTTTCGGCGCACACGCTCCATCATTTCCGTTTCCGCCGCCGATCGGCTTCCTGGCATCGGGAGCGCAGTGAAGTAGACCAGCAGGATGGCGAAGCGGCTCAACGAAGGAAGGCTGAAACCAGCCGGACTCGACGCGGTAGCATCCTTCGACCGCTCTTCTTTCCAGCCTCCAGCGAACGCATCCGTGAACGGGAACGTTGATCCCGGACAGGAGGACCGCGATGACTGAAACCATCGGTATGATCCACGAAGACGCGCTTCCGGGGAATGAGGCTGACCTCGAGCCCAAGCCAGCATGGCAGCCACGATATCGGGGTGCGGACAAGCTCAAGGACAAGGTCGCCATCATCACCGGCGCAGATAGCGGTATTGGCCGTGCGGTTGCGGCCCTCTACGCCAGGGAGGGCGCCGACATTGCCGTCGTCTATCTGTTGGAAGAAGCCGATGCAGCCGAGACGAAGCGCATCGTCGAGGCTGAGGGGCGCCAAGCGATAACATTGAAGGCCGACGTGGGCGACAGGCATGCATGCAACCGCGTTGTTGCGGAGACGATGAAAGCCTTCGGAAGGATCGATATCGTCGTGAACAATGCTGGCGAACAGCATCCCGATCAGGACATCACCGACATCACCGAGCAGCAATTGCAACGCACGTTCCAGACGAACATCTTCAGCATGTTCTTCATGGTGCAGGCTGCCAGGCCTCATCTCAAAAAGGGCGCCGCAATCGTCAATTGCACGTCGGTGACGATGTACAAGGGCTCGAAGGAACTGCTGGACTATAGCTCGACCAAGGGTGCCATCACCGCGTTCACCCGGTCGCTTTCCCAGAACCTGATTGGAGAGGGCATCCGTGTGAATGCGGTTGCTCCCGGGCCAATCTGGACGCCGCTCAATCCCAGTGGTGGAGCGAGCCAAGAGAAGCTCGCTCATTTCGGTGAGTCCACTCCAATGGGCCGCCCCGGCCAGCCCAATGAAGTTGCGCCCGCGTTTCTTTTCCTGGCCTGCGGGGATGCGAGCTACATGTCCGGGCAGGTGCTGCATCCGAATGGCGGCGTGATCGTGAACGGGTGATGGATGTCGGGGCCATCCACCGTTCACCCGCGAACATGCTTTGGAGGATGGTCCCGCGTCACCAGTATGGTCAGCGTAACCGCAGCCAGACCGGAGCGTGATCGCTGGTACGGGGCCAGCCACGCACTTCCCGATCGACGCCCGCCGCAACGACCTCATCTGCCAGCGCAGGGCTGACCAGGAAGTGGTCGATGCGAAGGCCAGCATTTCGACCGAACGCATTGCGTAGGTACTTCCAGAATGTGTAGATGCGTTCGCTCGGGTGCAGGTGCCTGACAGCATCGATCCAGCCGTCGTTGACCAACCCAGCGAAAGCCTCTCGCACCTCCGGCCGGAACAGAGCATCATCTCGCCAGCGGTCCGGCGCGTAGACGTCCAGGTCAGTTGGCATGACATTGAAGTCGCCCGCCAGAACCACGGGCAGATCCAGCTCTATCAAGTCAGCCGCATATGAGCGGAAGCGGTCGAACCACCGGAGCTTGTAGTCGAACTTCGGGCTGGGTGCAGGATTTCCGTTCGGGGCGTACAGGCACCCCACGACGATGCCGTCGATCACAGCCTCGATATAGCGGCTCTGGACATCGTCGGGATCGCCGGGAAGCCCGCGCCGAGTTTCCAGCGGCGTTTGCCCTCGCGCGAGGATGGCCACGCCATTCCATGCCTTCTGTCCGTGCCAAATGGCACCGTATCCAGCCTTCTCCAGCGCCGCGTGTGGAAACCGTTCCTGAGGAGCCTTCAGCTCCTGAAGGCACACGACATCGGGTTTTGTCGCGGCGAGCCACCTCAGAAGGAGATCGAGCCGCCCATTTACGCCGTTAACGTTGAAGGTCGCGATGCGCATATAGATCCAGACGTGTTCCCCGTTCGGTGAACGTCTGGAGACCCGCGCTGGTTCGCGAGGATCAAGTGACCGGATCGCGGTCGGGAACGGCAGGAGGGATGCGCGGTTTGAGTTCGCAGGAGGACAAGATGAACACAGCCAACCTGCAATTGGAGGGCCTTTTGGTGGCCACCTCGTCCATTCTGGAACTGCTGCGTCGCAAAGGCTTGCTGAACGAACAGGAAATTCTTGATGCCCTCCATGCGGCAGAAGCCAACTTGGAGGATCGGCTGGCGGACAGTCCGGAACTCCGTTCCGCTCATATGGACGCGGTGAAGTTTCCGATCCGCTTTCTGCTGGCCGCCACCAACGCTGCACCTGAGCAATTGTCGTTCTCGCAGATCACCGCACTGGTCGGTGAAGCGAAGCGATGACCGCGCCGAAGCCCCCGCAGTAAGGAAGATGACTTGAGTATCGGATTGATAGGGCTGCTTGACGATGTCGCTGCCCTCGCGAAGGTCGCTGCGGCTTCACTGGATGATGTGGCGGCACAGGCTGGCCGGGCTGGCGCGAAGGCTGCGGGTGTCGTGATCGACGATGCGGCCGTCACCCCGCGTTATGTGATGGGGTTTTCGCCGGACCGCGAATTGCCGATCGTCGGCAAGATCGCCCTCGGGTCGGTCAGGAACAAGCTTGTCTTCCTGCTGCCCGCAGCGCTGGCGCTGAGCACTTTTGCCCCGTGGGCGATCACGCCGCTGTTGATGCTGGGCGGGGCCTATCTGTCCTATGAGGGCGTCGAGAAGATCCACAGTGCCCTCTTACCGGAAGGACGCCATGCCCAGGAAACGGACCCTGCGCCTGTCGACGCGAACGTCCTAGAAGACCAGAAGGTCGCCAGCGCGATCAAGACCGACCTGATCCTGTCGGGCGAGATCATGGCCATCACACTGGCTTCCGTTCCTACCGGCAGCCTATGGGCGCAGGCCTTCATTCTCGCCGTGGTCGGAGTGGGCATCACGGGTCTCGTCTATGGCGGAGTGGCGTTGATCGTCAAAGCTGACGATGTGGGGCTCGCCATGGCGAAAAATGCCCTGGGCGGCATCTCCGGCAGCCTGATACGGAGGATAGGGCGAGCGATGGTCATCGGCATGCCGATGCTACTCAAGATCCTATCGATCGTGGGCACGGCCGCAATGATCTGGGTGGGAGGCGGCATTATCGTGCATGGCCTGGAGACGTTCGGCCTTCGGGAGCCGGCGCACACGATCCATGCCATTTCCGTTTCCGCCGCCGATCGGCTTCCAGGCATCGGGAGCGCAGTAGAGTGGATCATCGGAGCCGTGGGATCCGGCCTTGCGGGTCTTGCTCTCGGTGCGGTGATCATGGCCCTGGTGGGGATGGTCGTCGTTCCGACCCTCAAGATTTTACGGAGGCAATGAGAGAAGGTATTGCGGGAACCTGGAGCTGGGGCATGGGCTTGTGCCCATGCCAAACTGCTTCACGGGCGGGTTTTCGGGAGCGTGTGACGCAATGCTTGGTCTCTCGGCGCGTCCCGTCGCACGGTTGCGGGAGCTGTATTACGGTGACAGCGCGCGCTCGGCACGCTTCCGCTTCTGGCACGTCCTGCTCGCTGTCGCGATCATGTTTTTCATTGCGGCTCTGGTGATCCGGGGCTCCGCAACTTTCCTTGTGATCGATGTCGTCGTCGCCGTCGTTCTCGCGTTCGATATGATTGCCCGCATCACGAGCTTGGGAAGCCTCACAGCGGTGGTCAGAAGTCCGCTTGTCTGGCTGGATGGGCTCATCCTCCTGACACTCATATTTCCATACTATCTGGGCAATTTCGGCTTCCTGCGCGCCTTGAAAATTTGGACGCTGGTGCACTCCGACATCTTCTGGCAGACCATCGGCGGCGGAGAATGGGACGACACGTACATCGAGGACGTATCGAAGGCTGCGGCGACCCTGCTCACGTTCGTCTTCCTCGTGACAGGCCTCGTCTATGTGGTCTTCCTGGGGAGTTCAGGCGTGCACGGCTACGTGGATGCCCTGTACTTCACTGTGACGAGCCTGACGACCACTGGATACGGTGACGTGACATTGCCCGGTACGGCCGGAAGGTTGATCTCAATCGCGATTATGCTCGCAGGGATTACCCTCTCCCTCGGTTGGGCCAGGCAGTGGTGAGGCCACGAAAAGTTCGCTTCCCCTGTCCAAAGTGCGGGCTCTCGCTTCATGATCAGGATGCGGTGCATTGCAAGGCGTGTGGGTCCATCCTTTGCATCCCGGATGAAGGCAGCGAGTGATCATCACTCCTGGCGGGCGTAGGCAGCTCTCGTGCTGGTCATTAGGTGAAGCGCGCGCGTGTACGCGCGAAGCATCATGCCAACGGTTGCCTTCAGACACGGCGCCCCACCCATCCGGAAGGCTCCGAATGGGGGCTCAGACCAATGTTTTCCTCCAATCAGAGCTGATGTAGCAGGACTACCTGACACGTCAGAGCCGCCCCAGCCATGCCCGCTTAGAAGCTAGAACGGAACTATTGATCGGAGCCGTCGTTTGTCTCTCGCGCCGCGAGGAAGCTGTCCGAAAAGCGCAACCGCAAGCGCGTAGAGATCAAGGCTGGCCAAGGGAAAGAATGAACGATAGCTCGCTTCTCCATCTGCCTGAGCCAGGTCGAAACTGCTTCCGCATCGATACAGCCGACCAGCTTTCGGTGATCGTGGATGCAGATGACTACTTTCGCATCGCAAGGGCGGCCATGGTCAAAGCCAAGCGGCGCATCACGTTGGTGGGCTGGGACTTCGATGCACGCATCAGGGTGGGCGGCGGACGGGAAGACGGTGGGCCGGACAAGCTCGGAGCCTTCATATACTGGCTGGTCGAACGCAATCCTGAGCTGGAAATTTTTCTGCTGCGTTGGGGAATGGGGGCTTTCTCCACTCTGATGCGGGGAACGACTGCATTCACCTTGCTGAAATGGATGGCTCATCCCCGCATCCACACAAAACTGGATCATGCCCATCCGACTGGTTCGTCGCATCACCAGAAGATCGTGGTGATCGATGACTGCCTCGCGTTCTGCGGGGGCATCGATATGACGGGTGATCGATGGGATACGTCCGAGCACCGTTTCCAGGACGAGCGGCGACGCCGCCCGTTCACCCGCCGCCGTTACATGCCGTGGCACGACGCGACGACCGCTATCACAGGTCCGATTACGAAAGCCATTGCGGAGATATGCCGGGATCGTTGGCGAGTGGCTGGCGGGAAGCCTGATTTGGTGCCGCTAGAAGGACTTGAAGCCTGGTGGCCAGACTGCTTGTGGACGCACTTCAAGAATGTGCCGTGTGCTGTTTCCCGTTCTGCCCCCGAGATGGACGAGCGCTCTTCAGTGCGGGAGATTGAGACTCTCTATCTTGACCAGATTGCCCGGGCCAAACGCTTTATTTATGCCGAGAGCCAGTACTTCGCCTCCCGGCGTATCGCGGAGGCAATTGCTCGACGGCTGAATGAGTCCGATGGGCCGGAGATTGTAATCGTCAATCCTGTGTCCGCTCAGGGCTGGCTAGAGCCCATCGCCATGGACACCGCGCGGGCTAGGCTTTTCGAGGCGTTGCTTCAACGTGATCGAGGGAGGCGCTTCCGGATTTATCACCCGTTCAACGACGGCGGCGAGGCAATCTATGTCCATGCCAAAGTCCTCGTCGTCGACGATCGCATATTGCGGGTTGGTTCCTCCAATATGAACAACAGGTCCATGCGGCTCGACACGGAATGCGATGTCAGCGTGGACGTGGATCTTATCGGGGACGAACAAGCGTCGTGCGCAATCAGATCGATACGCGACTTCCTCCTGGCGGAGCATTTAGGGGTATCGAGCGAAGTCATATCGGCTGAGATCAGCCGACGTGGGTCACTAATCGCAGCAATTGAAGCGCTGCGGGGCGAGGGTCGTTCACTTCGCGCGTACAAGCCTCCAAATCTCTCCGATACGGAAAAGTGGCTTGCCGATAACGAGGTGCTGGACCCTGAGGGGCCGGAGGAGATGTTCGAGCCGTTTGCCAAACGCGGCCTTTTCCGAAAGCTCAAACGGGCGATCGGCAGAAGCAACTGATGCTGCGGAGCTGATTTTAGGCCTGGCAACACAGGCTTCCGTTCCCGTCGTGTCGCGCTGGGCTTGACCGTCGATAACTCGCGGTAGCCGAAGCTGGCTCGATCTCATCCCCGGTAAACACAGCCCTTGTGTGTGCTCGTCAGATTCTTCTTGTTCTCTTTTTGTTCTCATGGGATCCATAAGGCCGATCAGCCCCGGAGAACGCCATGCCGAGCGACAGTTTTCGCGCGGACGAGACCGCTTTGTCCTCTTTCGCGACCGCCCCTCAGCTCCAGGAACGGCAGCCCTCAAGCTCGTCCACGGCCTTGGGCGGGATCAAACAGCGGGAAGCCATGTGGTTGGAGTGGGAGCAGCATTTCCTGACAGAGATCGCCCTACGCGCTGACGCGTCCGATGGGTTCCAACATTGAAGGCGCAGGCGCCTTCGCAACGGCTGGCGGCAAAGGTCGTGACGCCGTCGTTGAAGCCCTGCGGGAACGGATTGAGAGCATCGAGGGTGTGCGCCGCCGGATCAGGAAGGTCTTGCCCTTCGGCGTTCCGGCGATGGATGCAAAGCTGCCTGGCGGTGGCTTGGCAATGGGCGCGCTTCATGAGGTGGCCGGCGGCGGCAATGGAGCCGTCGACGGTGCTGCTGCCGCTTTATTCGTGGCAGGGATCGCCGCACGTACGCGTGGTCAGGTCCTGTGGTGCATTACCCGAGCGGACCTGTTCGCTCCTGCACTGGCGCAGGCGGGCCTGGCACCGGACCGGGTGATTTACGTTGAGGCGGGTGACGATAGCGCCATCCTGACCTGCCTCGAGGAAGGGCTTCGGCATGGCGGCCTCGGAGCCGTGGTGGGCGAGGTGGCCCGATTGTCGATGACCGCTTCCCGTCGCCTACAATTACGCGCCGAGGAAACCGGCACCATCGGCATCGCTCTCCGCCGCTGGCGGCGACCTGCGGATGCCGCCGACTTTGGGCAGCCCACGGCCGCCATGACCCGCTGGCGGGTTTCCGTTTTGCCATCCGTTCCACTGCCAGTCCCTGGCGTGGGACGGCACCGATGGCTTGTAGAGCTGCTCCGCTGCCGAGCGGGCGAGAGTGCAGATTTCGAACTGGACGCGTGTGATGCCGAGGGCCGTCTCCATCTGTCTTCCGACCTGGCCCACCGACAGGTGGCGCCGGAAGGCAGGATCATCAGCGCCATCGGCTGACACTCCACTCGTGCTGATAGGACGGCATGGTCAGAAGCAAGTAGTGACGGCGGCAGATGCCGCTGCACACGCGAACGGTCTGCGAGTTGGGATGCCTGCGACCACCGCCCGGGTTTTGGTGCCTGGACTGATCGTGGAGGAGCACGATGAGGTCGCGGATGCGGCAGCCCTCGACCGGATCGCGCTCTGGATGATGCAGCGCTACGCACCGATCGTTGCCGCCGATCCACCTGATGGGATCGTGCTGGACACATCAGGTGCCGACCACTTGCATGGCGGTGAAAATGTAATGCTGACCTCCATGGTCCAACGGCTTGCGGCCTCTGGGGCTTCTGCAAAGGCGGCAGTGGCAGATACCTGGGGAGCTGCGCACGCGATCGCCCGGTTCAGCGGGCGAAGCACATCCAACATCCTACGAGGTGATGCGAGGGCGGCCATGGACGCCCTGCCCATCGTCTCGCTCCGCTTGCCGATCGACCTCGTTTCCGGCTTGCACGTGCTCGGCTTCTCGAGGGTCGCTGACCTCCTTGAGGTGCCGCGGGCTCCACTGACCCTGCGCTTCGGTCCAGAACTCGGCCGACGGCTGGACCAAGCGCTTGGGCTGCTGGCCGAACCCATCGACCCTATCAGGCCCGATGAGATCGTCCGCGTGCGGCGTGCATTCGCCGAGCCCATAGGTGCGCCGGAGACCATCTCCCGGTATCTCGGCAAGCTCGTCATCGCCTTATGCGAAGGCCTCACCGAGCATGGCCTGGGAGCGAAGCGCCTCGACCTGCTTTGTCACCGTGTCGACAACACCTTGCAGGCGATCCGCGTCGGCACGGCTTTGCCCGTCCGCGATCCCAAGAGGCTGACCCGGCTCCTCACCGACAAGGTCGAAACCATCGAGCCGGGCTTCGGCATCGAGTGCCTGGAACTGGCAGCGACGCTGGCAGAGCCTCTGGGTGAACGACAGGCCGTCACCAGCCTCATCGATGAGGCTACCCCGGACATCTCAGACCTGGTCGACGTGTTGGCGAACACCGTCGGGGAGCAGAGGCTTTTCCGCCAGGCTCCCGTTGCGAGTGATGTCCCGGAGCGGTCGGTAATGCGCATCGCTCCTATGGCGCCGGACACGGGCGCGTCCTGGCCGGACTGCTGGCCACGTCCTTCTAGACTTCTGGCTCGACCAGAGCTGATCGAAACCATGGCGCTGCTGCCCGACCATCCGCCCGCCTGGTTCTCATGGCGCGGCGTCCGTCATCGTGTGCGGCGTGGTGACGGCCCCGAACGAGTCTTCGGGGAATGGTGGTTGGGCGACCGTGAGATGCACGCAGTCCGCGACTACTTCCGGGTCGAGAACGATGCCGGGGAGAGGTTCTGGCTCTTCCGGGCCGGAGATGGCCAGGCCCCGGAGACCGGGTCCCACCGCTGGTACCTGCACGGGCTCTTCGGATGAGCGGGCCGCGCTATGCCGAGCTTCAGGTCACATCGCACTTCAGCTTTCTGCGTGGAGCGTCTTCCTGCGAGGAGCTGTTCGCGGCGGCGGCGCTTCTCGGCATCGCGGCGCTTGCGGTGGTCGATCGGAATTCGGTCGCAGGAATTGTCAGGGCCCATGAGGCGGCGAAGACGACAGGCGTTCGTCTCATTGTCGGCTGCCGTCTCGATTTGAACGATGGGATGTCGGTGCTGGTCTATCCCACCGATCGCCCGGCCTATGCCCGGCTATGCCGCCTGCTGTCGCTGGGCAAGCGGCGGGCAGGCAAAGCCAAGTGCCTTCTCGAATGGTCGGATGTGGTCGCCTATTGCGAAGGGATGATCGGCATCCTCGTTCCCGATGATGCGGATGAGGCATGCGGTGTTCGACTTCGAAGGCTTCGAGATGCCTTCGGTGATCGGGCCTATGTCGCGCTCACATTGCGGCGGCGACCGAATGACCAACTTCGGCTTCATGACCTGAGCCAGCTCGCGCATCGCATGCGAGTGCCGGCGGTCGTCACCAACGATGTCCTGTTCCATACGCCAGATCGTCGCCAACTCCAGGACGTGGTCACCTGCATCCGACATGGCGTCACCATCGATAGCCTAGGTTTTCGCCGTGAACGCCACGCCGACCGCTTCCTGAAAGCACCAGCGGAAATGCATCGCCTGTTCGGGCGATATCCCGAGGCGCTGGCGCGCACCATCGAGATCGCCGACCGCTGCCGTTTCAATCTCGATGAGCTCGCCTACCAATACCCGGAGGAGCGGGACGACCCTTCACTGACGCCCCAGCAGACCCTCGAGAGGCTGACCTGGGAAGGAGCTGAAGGTCGCTACCCGGAAGGCGTCCCAGATAGCGTCCAAGGCGCACTGAGGCATGAGCTGGGCCTCATCGCGAAACTGAAGTACGCCCCGTACTTCCTGACCGTTCACTCCATCGTTCGGTTCGCCCGCTCCAGGGATATTCTGTGCCAGGGCCGCGGATCGGCAGCCAACAGTGCCGTCTGCTTCGTGCTCGGGATCACGTCCATCGATCCCGGCCGAAACGATCTCCTGTTCGAACGTTTCGTGAGCGAAGAGCGTCACGAGCCACCGGACATCGACGTCGACTTCGAGAATGAGCGGCGCGAGATCGTCATGCAGTGGATCTTCGAGACCTACGGACGGGACCGGGCGGCGTTGTGCTCGACCGTGATCCGCTATCGCACGAAGGGCGCCTTGCGGGATGTCGGCAAGGCATTGGGCCTGAGCGAGGACCTCATCAAGACGCTCTCCGGGCAGGTGTGGGGATGGTCCGAGGACGGGGTTGAGGACAAGCACGTTGAAAGCCTGAACCTCAACCTGTCCGATCGCCGTCTGCGGTTGGCACTCGACCTTGCACGCCAGCTTATGGGCGCACCCCGGCATCTATCCCAGCATCCCGGTGGCTTCGTTTTGACCCATGACCGGCTGGACGAATTGGTTCCTATCGAACCTGCCGCCATGGAGGATCGGCAGGTCATCGAATGGGACAAGGACGACATCGACGCGCTGAAGTTCATGAAGGTCGACGTGCTCGCGCTCGGGATGCTCTCCTGCATGAAGCGCGGCTTCGACTTGCTGGCGGAGCACAAGGGCATCGAACTCGACCTCGCGTCGATCCCCGCGGAAGATCCCCGGACCTACGCGATGATCCGCAAGGCGGACACGCTCGGCACTTTCCAGATCGAAAGCCGGGCGCAGATGAGCATGCTGCCGCGCCTGAAGCCTAGAACCTTCTACGATCTCGTCGTGCAGGTGGCCATCGTCCGCCCCGGGCCGATCCAGGGCGACATGGTGCATCCCTATCTCCGTCGCCGCGAGGGGAAGGAGCGCGTCAGCTACCCGACGCCGGAGCTGGAGCAGGTACTCGGTAAAACGCTCGGAGTGCCGCTCTTCCAGGAGCAGGCGATGAAGGTCTCGATCGTCTGCGCGGGTTTCACTGCGGGCGAGGCGGACCTGCTGCGGAAGAGCATGGCGACCTTCAAGTTCACCGGCGGTGTCTCGGCCTTCCGGGACAAGCTCGTCAACGGCATGGTCGCGAATGGGTATGATCCTGTCTTTGCCGAACAGACTTTCAAGCAGCTTGAAGGGTTCGGGAGCTACGGCTTCCCGGAGAGCCATGCGGCGAGCTTCGCGCTCATCGCCTATGCCAGCTCATGGCTGAAGTGCTGGCATCCGGATGTGTTCTGCGCCGCTCTCCTCAACGCGCAGCCGATGGGCTTCTACGCGCCCGCCCAGATCGTACGTGATGCACGGGAGCACGGGGTTGATGTCAGGCCGATCTGCGTGAACGCATCGAGGTGGGACTGCACCCTCGAGCCAACGGATGACGATCGTCGCTTCGCGGTCCGATTGGGCCTGCGCATGGTGAAGGGCCTGGCGAATGCTCATGCTGCTGCCCTCGTCGCCGCGCGCGCCGACCAGCCATATGACGACGTGGAGGAGCTGTGGCATCGGGCGGGCATCCCGTCGGCCGCCCTCGTGCAGATGGCAGAGGCCGATGCTTTCCGTCCGGCATTGGGCCTGGCGCGGCGCGAGGCTCTATGGGCCATCAAGGGACTTCGCGATGAGCCCTTGCCGTTGTTTGCGGCCGCCTCCGCGCGGGAAGCCCGCATCCTGCCTGAACTGGACGAACCAACCGTCCCGCTCCGGCCCATGACGGCGGGCAGCGAAGTCGTCGAGGACTATGGTCACACCGGGCTGACGCTGCGCGCCCATCCCGTTTCCTTTCTGCGCGAGGAGCTACGGTCACGGCGGATCGTTTCCTGCCGGGAAGCCATGGACGCCCGTGATGGCCGTCGCCTTGAGGCCGCAGGCATCGTGTTGGTGCGGCAGCGGCCGGGATCCGCGAAGGGCGTCATGTTCATCACCTTGGAGGACGAGAGTGGCATCGCGAACCTGGTCGTCTGGCCGAAAACGTTCGAGGCGCACCGACGGGTGGTCCTTGGAGCTGGGATGATGGCGGTGCTCGGACGCATCCAGCGCGAGGGCGACGTGGTCCATCTCGTGGCTCACGGCCTGAAGGACTTGTCTCCAGAGCTGGCGCGAGTCGGGGAGCGTGATGGCGCCTTCCCGGTTCCGCACGGCCGAGGCGATCAGGTCCGCAATGGCGGTTCGGGGTCTGACCCGCGGGATGGGCCACCTAAAGGCATGCGGACACGAGACATCTATATCCCTGACCTGCACATCGACGTGCTGAAGGTGAAGCCACGGGACTTCCGGTGACGGCCCCATTGCGGTCATTGGCAGGTGTCGCGTCGCTTGCCGAAAGCTGACATATCCACGAGCAGCCAGTTCCATCGCAGTCAGGGCAGCATACGGTTGAGGACGTCCTGAAACATCGACTCCCACTCATCTTCCGAGACGACGAGGAAGTTGAAACTGCGCAGCAGGAATAAACCTTCGCAAGCCAGAAAGGCCAATCGTAGAGACTTGCCCTCCTCGGTCGCGCTGTCGATCCTGTCGAGCCGCTGGCGATACCATTGGCGATTGGCTTCCAGTTGCTCGGGGGCCTGCATCAAACTGGCCATCATTGCGGAGGCACGGCGGGCTTCGCCATCTGCCCCCAGGTTTTGCGTGGCAATCACATGGGCCTTGATACTTCCCGCGACGCTGTTATCGGCGGTTATCTCTGCAACTTCTGCGTCAAACTCTCCCCACCAACGCGAAACCATAGCCGCAATCAAACCTGCCTTGTTTTCAAAGCAGTATTGAACGCCGCCTTTGGTTATTCCTGCTGCCCTGGCGACCGCATCGATCGTCAGTGCCGCCGGCCCCTCATTTTGAATAATGAGTTCTGCGGCATTCAGCACGGCATCTCGATCAATGGTCCGTTTGCGACTCATGGCCCTTTTCATTCCATACGTATGTATTTATATGGGCAAGCTCTCGCCGCCCACAAGGCGTTTGCCCAACTCTATATGGAAAAGGTCCGATGGCCCAAAAACGCTGGCTCGTGCTTGCGGTTGTGTCCAGTGCGCTGTTTCTGATCGTTATGGATATGACGATCCTGTTCACTTCGCTGCCGACGCTGACCCACGAGCTCTCCGCAAGCAACTCGCAGAAGCTCTGGATGGTCAATGCCTATGGCCTCGTCGTTGCCGGCCTTTTGCCTGGCGCTGGCACGCTGGGAGATCGACTGGGTCATCGAAAGATGTTTCTGATCGGGCTGACGGTCTTCGGCGCCGCATCATTGGCCGCGGCCTATTCGAGCTCTCCGGAAGTCCTGATAGGCGCACGGGCCATTCTGGCGGTGGGCGCAGCTGCCATGATGCCGGCCACCCTTTCGATCATCAAAATCACCTACACTGATGACCGCGAGCGGGCCTTGGCCATCGGCGTATGGGCGTCGGTCGCGTCTGGCGGCTCCGCAATCGGACCGTTGGTGGGAGGCCTTCTGCTGGAGCATTTCTGGTGGGGCTCGGTCTTTCTGATCAACGTTCCCGTCGTCGCCCTTGCATTGGTGATGACCCTCCTCGTTGTTAACGAAACCGAGGAGCGTTCCAACAGACCTTGGGACTTCATCGGTTCAATCCAAATAATGGTCGCATTGGTCGCGTTCGCCTACGCGATCAAAGAGATCGCAAAGCGCGATGCGTCCATGACGATGGCCGTCTGCGCATTTGCAGTCGCAATCGCCGCTTCATCCCTTTTCGTCCGACGTCAAAAGACGGTCGCCTTTCCCCTTATCGATCTCACCCTTTTCAGGAACAATAGCTTCGCATCGGGTGTCGTTACGGCGACGGTGATCTGCTTCGTGCTCGTCGGCGTGGAACTGCTGATGGCTCAGCGTCTGCAATTGGTCGCGGGCTATACGCCGCTCCAGTCCGGTCTCTTTATGCTTCCAATCGCAGCGGCTTCCTTCTTGGCCGGACCGCTGGCAGGCCTTCTGCTTTCTCGCATCGGAACGCGAGCGACGTTGGCAAGCAGCCTGGCCATTGCCGGCGCCGGTGTTGGGTTGATGGCCGCGACCTATTCGGCCAGCTCATCGCCCTTTATCTTCGGCTTGGTCATTTTCGGATTTGGTGTCGGCGGTTCGATATCAGCAGCATCTACCACGATCATGGACAGTGCCCCCCCGGAACGTGCGGGCATGGCTGCATCTATCGAGGAAGTCTCCTACGAGCTCGGCGGAGCGATGGGCGTCGCTATCCTTGGGAGTATTGCAGGGGCTGCCTATACCGCATTGTTCGCGCCACCCGAGGGCGTTGCCCTGCCGGGCACGGCTTGGGACAGCATCGAGGAAGCGCAAATGGCGGCCCAGACGTTGCCCATAGATCTCGCGGCGGGCGTGATCGCCGCCTCTCGCACCGCGTTCGATGGCGCGTTCTGGTGGATGGTTATTGTAAGCTCTGCTCTGTTGATCGGCTCGGCTATGACGGTGTGGCTCGTTATGAGAAACGCCCGCCAGTAGAGGGCACCCGGTCGATCTTCTGGACAACAGCGCTTGTCGGCTTTCTCCTCGTCAACATTGATGCAGACAGTCTGCCCCCAGCCGATCATCCCTGCGGGAAATCCCCATCACCAATGCAACGGCCCGATCGGGGCCGGGAGCGGACTGGCTACCGCGAATTCCTCATTGCAGACGTTGTTGCCCTATCGTACGCGCCAGGGATGCAGGCCAAATACGCTCGGCGAGGGCTTCGGCCCGCCGAGGCTCAAGATGGCGGGCCTCCACGACAGACACCGCCTGCGCGGTCTCAGCGGGTGGATTGAGGAAGACGCCGAGGCCGACAATCGGCATCCGGGCTCCAGTATTCAGGGTGACAGCGGGAACCATCTTGCTCCGGTCTCAAGGGTTGGGTGACGAGAGGGGCGGCTATAGGTTGCGCCGCCGCTGGACGAGAAGGTCTCGGGCGATCCCTCGACTGTCTCCAAATCGGCCTTGCGCAAGATTTCCATCACCGGGCTGCTTACCTGGGCTACCGCGCCAGCCGGACCGGCAGGAGCGCCTTGGCACCTGCCGGTATGGAGCGCCTCACACCAAATGCTCCTGGAAGAAGCTCGACAGGCGATCGAAGGGGATGACGTCGAGCTTGTCGTAGAGATCCACGTGACTGGCGCCTGGGATGATCACCAGTTCCTTCGGCTCCGCAGCAGCGGCATAGGCGGTCTCGCTGAAATAGCGCGAGTGAGCCTTCTCGCCGTGAATGAACAGAACCGGACGCGGTGAAATCTCCTTGATGTAGGAGAGGATCGGCATGTTCATGAATGACAGCGGCGTGGTCTGCGTCCAGGAGTTGCCGGAGTTGACCGCGCGCGCATGATAGCCGCGGGGCGTGCTGTAATAGTCGTGATAGTCGACCATGAACTGGGGCTCGCCGCCGCGCAGCTTGTTATAGGGCGGCTGATAGGCCGGGGTGCCCTTGGCGGCATCGTCCCAACGCTGCCGGCTGAGCTGTTCCAGCGTCTTGGCGCGTTGTTCAGGAGTGACGCTGTCGTTATAGCCCCGCGACATCACCCGGGTCATGTCGTACATCGTGCTGGCGACGACCGCCTTGACGCGTTTGTCCACGGCGACAGCATTCAGAGCCATCCCTCCCCAGCCGCAGATCCCGATGACGCCGATGCGCTCGCGATCAACGGACGGGTGCAGGCCGAGATAGTCGACTGCTGCGCTGAAGTCTTCGGTGTTGATGTCCGGCGAGGCGACGTTGCGGGGCTGGCCGCCGCTTTCGCCCGTGAAGGAGGGGTCGAACGCCAATGTCACGAAGCCGCGTTCGGCCATCTCCTGCGCATGGAGGCCGGACGACTGTTCCTTGACGGCACCGAATGGGCCGCTGACCACGATGGCCGGCTGGCGGCCGCTCGTGGCGTTGCGCGGCTGATACAGGTCCGCTGAAAGCGTGATGCCGTAGCGGTTGCTGAACTCGACCTTCTGGTGGTCGACATTGGTGCTCTTCGGAAAAGTCTTGTCCCACGACGGGTTCGATCACCAGCGACGTGCTGGTCAATCTCAACGGCACGCTCGCCTTCAACCGGTCCGACACCTACTTCTTCCCCGGCACCATCAGCGGCGACGGGCAGGTGATCTTCACCGGCTCCGGCACGGTGCGGTTCTCCAGCCCCGACGCCTATACGGGGCCGATCAGCGTCAACGACGCCACGATGCACCTCGAGGAGGGCTCGGTCAGCACCTCCCCGGTCACTGTGAACGATGGCGGCGTCATCTCCGGCAACGGCACAATCGGGGGCCTGGTGGTCAATAATGGCGGCGTGGCCGCGCCCGGGAACTCGCCGGGCACCATCAGCGTGAGCGGTCCTGTCACCTTCAACAGTGGCTCCGTCTATCGGGTGGACGTGACCCCAGCCGGTGAGCACGACCTCATCATCGCCACCGGGGCCGTGACGCTCAGCAGCGGCGCCAATGTGCAGGTTGTGGCGGTTCCCGGCGTCTATGCGGTGAACAGCCAGTATGCGATCGTCACCACCACGCTCGCCAATGGCCGTACCGGCACGTTCGGCGGCGTCACGTCCGACTTCGCCTTCCTGACCCCGACGCTGACCTACGACAGCCAGAACGTCTATCTGACCCTGGTCTATGACGACGGCAGCAGCACGGGCGGTGGTGGCGGCAGCGGGGGCGGGACCAGCAGCCCGCGCTTCGCGGCCTATGCCACCTCGGCCAATACCCTGGCCTCGGCCAATGCGGCGCAGGCGCTGGGCCTCGGAAATCCGCTGTTCGATGCCATCGTCACCCTGCCGGTCTCCGGGGTGCCGGTCGCGTTCAACGCGATCTCGGGCGAGATCTATCCCTCGACCGCGAGCGTGATCCAGCAGCAGTCGTCCTATCTGCGTGATGCCGTCACCACCCGCCTGCGCCAGTCGGTGACGGCGCCGGGCGCCGAATCCCTGGCCCCGGCCGGGCGAGGCGCCACCGCGCAGCTTTCCGCCAGCCTCACGCCGACTCTCTGGGCCCAGGGCTACGGCGGATGGGGCAACACCTTCGGCGACGGCAATGCCGCCTCCATCTCCAACTCCATCGGCGGCTTCCTGATCGGTGCCGACGTGGCGGTGCTGCCGAACGCCCGGATGGGTGTGTTCGGCGGCTACAGCCAGTCGCAGTTCGACGTGGACGCCCGGTCCTCCTCCGGCTCCATGGACAATTACGACGTCGGCCTCTATGGCGCCGCGCAGTTCGGTGCCTTGGCGGTTCGCGGCGGTCTCTCCTACACGTGGCACGACGTCTCGGTGGATCGCACGGTGGCCTTCCCCGGCGTCTACCAGACGCTGAGCGCGGGCTACGATACCGGCACCACGCAGGTGTTCGGCGAGCTCGGCTACGATGTGACCGTGGGCGCTTATGCCTTCGAGCCGTTCGTGGGCGCGGCCTACGTGGCCACGAACGGGGCAAGCTTCAGCGAGACCAGCCGCTTGCCCGGCAGCTTCACCGGGTTGAACGTCGACATGGCCTCGTTCGACACCTTCTACACCACGCTGGGCCTGCGGGCGGCCACTTCCGTCCAGGTGATGGGATACACCCTCAGCCCGAGCGTGACCGTGGGTTGGCAGCATGCGTTCGGCGATGTGGCGCCGACGGCGGCCATGCGCTTCCAGGGTGGTGTGACGCCGTTCCAGATCTCCGGCGCTCCCATCGCTCAGGACGGGCTGCTGCTGGGTGCGGGCTTGTCCTACGCCCTCTCGGACATGGCCTCGCTGGCGGTGAACTACACCGGCCAGATCGCCTCGTCCGCCTCTCAGAACGCCTTCTCCGCGCAGTTTTCGCTGAAGTTCTGAGCGGTCCTCCGACAAGAAAGCCCCGCCGGCTCACGCCGCGCGGGGCTTTGTTTGGCTCTGGGTTAGGCTCCGGCGATAGCGTTTAGCGCCC
Organism: Azorhizobium oxalatiphilum; assembly: GCF_014635325.1. Taxonomy (GTDB): domain Bacteria; phylum Pseudomonadota; class Alphaproteobacteria; order Rhizobiales; family Xanthobacteraceae; genus Azorhizobium; species Azorhizobium oxalatiphilum. The sequence continues at coordinate 41,776 of NZ_BMCT01000004.1, forward strand.
GTAGTGGGTCAACTCCTCGCCGCTATGCATCGCGTTCCTTCACGTTTTTTGCACCTGCCGATGCGTTCCGGGAAGCGCTTCATGGCATCTGCCCGAAGCTCAAATGCGAGAACTGTGGGACTCTGAGGGAGAGCCGCGATCTTATCCGGACCCGCTGCTGGTCCCCCGGGTGCGCTTCTCGAACTCGCCGGCCGCCCAATCGAGAAAGACGCGGACCCGGGGCGATAGCTGGCAGCTTCGCGGGTAGAGCAACGAGACCTGGCCGATGGCGGGGGGAGTCTCATTGAGCAATTGACCAACGGGCCGTTGGCGAGATCATGCTCAATATGGAAGCGCGGCACCTGTGCAAGTCCCAGCCCGAGATCTGCGGCGCTCACGACTTCTCCGGGCCGTTCTGTGGAAAGTCCGTGGACAGGCTGAGGTCCTCCCAGCGCAGCATGTCCTCATGGCGCGCCTGCTCTGCCGTGAGAATGGCATGGAAGGCATCGCTGCCCAGCGCCAGCCGCAGCGGCGGCTCCGGCATCTCTGCCAGTGTCAGGATGGCGGCGGCTGCGCGGGCCGGATCGCCCGGCTGCCTGCCGTCGTAGGCCTGCTGCATCCGCGCCGCAGCGCCCACCACGGAATCATATTCGGGGCGTCCCGCATCGAGGATTGTGGAAGCCCCGGCAAAGTCGGTCCGAAAGCCTCCGGGTTCCAGAATGGTGACTGCGACGCCGATCAGCGCCATCTCCCGCGCCAGCACCTCGGAGAAGCCCTCCACCCCCCACTTGGCAGCGGAATAGGGCGCGCGCCCAGGCGCGCCGACGCGGCCCCCCACCGATGAGACCTGGATGATATGGCCGGACCTTCGGCTGCGAAGAAAGGGAATGGCAGCCTTGGTGACGATGATGGTCCCGAACAGATTGGTCTCGATCTGCCGCCGGAACTCCGCCAACGTCGTATCCTCCACGGATCCGATGTTGCCGTAGCCCGCATTGTTGACGACCACGTCGATCCTCCCGAAGGTGGTCACGGTCGCTGCGAGCGCCGCCTGCGCGGCATCCGCGTCGGTGATGTCCAGCGGGAACGGCAGGATGGCTGGCCCATAGGTCGCGACGAGATCTCGCAGGCCATCGGGATTGCGGGCGGTCGCGGCTACGCGGTGGCCCGCGCGCAGGGCGGCCTCCACGAGGGCACGGCCGAGGCCGCGCGTACTGCCGGTGATGAACCAGACTTTCGACATGGCGGGATGTCTCCTTGGATGGGACCGCCGGGGGAGAGCGAGAACGTTGGCCACGGCCCTGCCGGGCAGCAGGGCCGTGGTCCGGTTTCAGGGCGCGAAGCGGGTGAAGACGTAATCCTGCGCCTTCGCTCTCGCCTCATGGCAGGTCCAGCAGGTTTCGTGCTGGGCCGCATCCACCGGCTTGCCGTCGATGAAGCGACCGAAGCCCCAGCCGCCGGTGGCGGCATATTTCTTCTGGTCCTTCACCATCACCTGCACGGTGGTGGCCGCGCCGGGCACGGTGGCCGGCGCGAACTCGGTGGACGGCGTCTGCTTCCACGCCAGCTTCACCAGAACAGTGCCATCGGGGAAAGGCTGCGTGCCGGCCCGATAGGCATCGACGGCGATCTGGTTGCCGAGCACGGCGCGCAACTCGTTGAGCGGCGCGGCCTCGATCGCGGGAGCCACCAGCTCCCACTTGCGGTATCCCTCCGGGATGGTGACGCCATAGATGGGCGAGGCATCCGCCGCCGGCGCCTCCTGTGCGCCGGCGAAGGTGATGGCGGCGGCGGACGCCAGAACGGCCGCCGCGCAGCCGAGCGCGAAGAACTGCCTGTTCATGGCTGCGCCTCTCAGAGCTTGGTCACGTCGATGATCGCCTGCGCAAAAGGCTGCGGCGCCTCCTGCGGCAGGTTGTGACCAATGCCGCCTGTGACCAGGCGGAACTGATACTTGCCCGTGAACTTCTTCGCATAGGCCGACGGGTCCGGATGGGGCGCGCCGTTCGCATCGCCCTCCATGGTGATGGTGGGCACGGCGATGTCGGGAAAGGCGGCGAGCTTGGCCTCGATGTCGTTGTACTTCGCCTCGCCGGGCGCGAGGCCGAGGCGCCAGCGGTAGTTGTCGATGCTGATGGCCACGTGGTCCGGGTTCTGGAAGGCGGTGGCCGAGCGGTCGAAGGTGGCGTCGTCGAACGCCCATCTGGGCGAAGCCTGTTCCCAGATCAGCCGTGCGAAATCACGCGTATACTGGCGATAGCCGGCCTCGCCGCGGGCGGTGGCGAAATAATACTGATACCACCATTGCAGCTCGGCCTTGGGCGGCAGGGGCTTGCGGTTCTGTTCCTGGCTGCCGATCAGATATCCGCTCACCGAGACCATGCCCCTGAAGCGCTGCGGCCAGAGGGCGGCCATGATGTTGACCGTGCGCGCACCCCAGTCGAAGCCGCCGAGAATGGCGGTCTCCACCTTCAGGGCATCGAGGAAGTCCATGGCGTCCACGGCGATCGCGGCCTGCTGGCCGTTGCGCGCCGTCTCCTCGGAGAGGAAGCGTGTGGTGCCGTAGCCCCGCAGATAGGGCACAAGCACGCGATAGCCTGACGCGGCGAGCTGCGGTGCCACGTCCACATAGCTGTAGATGTCGTAGGGCCAGCCGTGCAGCAACAATACGGCGGGCCCATCGGCGGGGCCGGCCTCGGCATAGCCCACGTTCAGGGAACCCGCCCGCACGGTCTTGAGCGGCGCAAAGGCGGTGTGTGTGCCCCGGCCTTGGGTGGACGGCGCAACGGATGCCGACGTGGCGGCCTGTGCGGTGGCGGTGGTGAGGGACAGGGGGCCGGCGGCGAGGCCGAGGGCGGCCATGCCGAGGAGGGTGCGGCGCTGCGGATTGACGTCGTCAGACATAGGTCTCTTCCCGACTGCTGATGATGTGCGAGATTGGCCGGCCTCTGTATCCGCATGATTTGGAAACGGGCTCGTGTTGAAAGCCCATGTATCGGTCGGCACGGGGGATACAGTGCGATACGGCCGAGCTCGCATCTTGCCGGGGTGCACGGCGGCCACCCACACCCGATGCCGGTGCGCTTTGGTGTCCGATGCGGTGCGCGCCACATCGGCTTACACGCCGCCCGTTTGCGAAAACACGCCGGACACATGGAGCTGAGAATGGGCTCTGGCCGAGGCTTTCATCGGCACGAGCCAAAGGAGCGCTCCATGACCAGAATGGAAAAGGTTCTATACACCGCCCGGACGCTGACGCAGGGTGGGCGCGACGGGGTTTCGCGCAGCTCCGACGGACGGCTGGACATCATACTCTCGCCTCCGGGCAGCGCGGGCACGGGCACCAATCCCGAACAGCTCTTCGCCGCCGGCTGGTCCGCCTGCTTCATCGGCGCTCTCGGGAAGGTCGCCGCGCGGCGGCAGGTCAAGCTGCCGCCGGACGTTGCGGTGGAGGCGGAGGTGGATCTCGGCACCACGGACGGGGCCTTCCTGCTGCAGGCGCGCCTCACCGTGCGGTTGCCGGGCATTGATCCGGAGCTGGGGCGCGCCCTGCTCGAGGATGCCCACCAGACGTGCCCCTATTCCAAGGCGACGCGGGGCAATATTGACGTGACGCTCACTCTCGCCTGACACGACGAAGGCCGGGCGCGTGCGCGCACCCGGCCTTCTTTCCGTCGTGTCCTCTGGCCTCGGCCATCAGGGCCATGCATGGGTGAGCGTATGTACGATCGGCGGGGTCTCGCCCGGCCGGGCATCCCACGCGCAGGGCAAGGCGGAGAGGGCGATGATTGCAAGGACAATGACCGCTGAGCGCATGCAGCTTCTTCCACGGTTCGTGGGTGAGCGGGCCTGCCGCACCTCCATCTCCGGCTTCAGCCGAAGGTGAAGGCATAGGCGGTGGCACCGGGATCGAGAAAGCGGATCTCGAACGTCCGCTCCCGCACCTCACCGGACTGGCGCACGAGCTGATAGAGCCGCGTCTGGTCTACCCTGCCATTGCCGTCCGCGTCGGTGTCGGAGCCGTGGCTGGCGCCGGGTGGGGCACCATCGATGGTGACGCGGAAACGCAGCGACCGTCCCCCGGCGCCGGATCCCATCACCAGATGGAGGTCACGGGCACGGAAGCGATAGATGATCGTGCCGCCTGCTACATCAAGGGCGATGTGCTCCGCGCCGACCGTCCAATTGCCGTTGAGCGCCCATTGATTGAGACGCGGTCGGCTGCCGGTGTAATCTCGTGGCGTGCCGGCGCCTAGACTTTCCATCGATGCGAAACCGGTTGCCTTGTCATAGCCCAGATAGGTTTCGCCCGAGCCTAGGGCCGCAAGGTCCGGAGCAGCCTGCGCGCCCCTGGCGTCCGGCGCGACGAGGTCTGCCTGCCCCCTGCTGCCGCCAGCCTCCGTCAGAAGTTCCTGGATCACCCGTTCCGAGCGCGCATAGCCGCCCTCGCCGAACTGGTGGTGGCGGATGCGCCCCTGCGCGTCGACGAAGTAAAGCGCGGGCCAGTAGCTGTTGCGGAAGGCGCGCCAGATGCGGAAGTCGCTGTCCACGGCCACGGGATAGGCGATGCCGAACTGGCGCACCGCAGCCTGCACATTGTCGAGCTTCTTCTCGAAAGCGAATTCGGGCGAATGCACGCCAATCACCACGAGCCCCTGATCCTTGTACTTTTCGGCCCAGGCGCGGATGTAGGGCAGGGTGCGGATGCAGTTGATGCAGGAGTAGGTCCAGAAATCCACCAGCACGATCTTGCCGCGCATGGCCTCCGCGCTGAGCGGCACCGAGTTCAGCCACGTCACCGCGCCGTCGAGGGAGGGCAGGGTGCCTTCCACTGGCAAACCGCTGTGATAGGGGTGCCCCGCATCCACCGCTGTGCCTGCAAGGGCGGGTGCCTTGGCGGCATCGGCTTGTCCGAAATGGTCGAGCAGCGACTGTTCCAGCCCCGCCGTGCCGGCATAGGACAAACGCGACAGAAGTCCGGTGTCGAGGCCCAGCGTAATGCTGGCAACGCCCGCCAGAACGGCGATTCCGAGCCCCTTCCGGACCCCCTCGCCAAAGCCCAGCGTGCGCTTCAGGAACGTGATGATCCGACCGCCGGCGAGGACAGCCACGGCCAGCGAAGTCGCAGCGCCCGCCGCATAGGCTGTGAGCAGGAGTGTGGTGTCGAGCGCGGCACCCTTGAGAGCGGCGCCGGTGAGGACGATGCCGAGGATCGGGCCGGCGCACGGCGCCCAGAGAAGGCCGGTCGCCACGCCGATTAGCAGCGCATCGCCTCCGCCGCTGCCCGCGCCCGCGGAGGTGCGCAGCAGGCGTTCGCCCAGTCGCACCGCCGGCCGGCTGATGATCCCGGCCACGGTGCGGGAGAGAAGGGCGAGACCGAACAGCACCAGCACGGCCACGGCCGCAGCGCGGCCGATCTCATTGGCATGGACCGCCCAGCCGCCGCCCACCGCCGCAAGCGTCGCGACGAGGCCGAAAGTGAGCGCCATGCCCGCCAGCAGCGGCAGCGTGTGGTGCAGGAGGGATCGATCGGCCCGCGCGAGCACGAAGGGCAGAATGGGCAGGATGCAGGGGCTGAGGATGGTCAGCACACCTGCGAGGTAGGATATCATGAGCAGTGCCATGGCCGGTCCTTCCGGACACCGGCGGGCCGGCGAAATGCCGCCCGCTTCGGAGCCGGTCGGCATTTGAGGCGGCGCGCGTATCGGCCATGTGTTCCGGCGCAGGCGCAAATGTAAGCCAGTGTACCTGCGCCGGATCGCATCAGTGGCCGGCGCTCTCGGCGGCCGCGATGATGGTCTGCGCAACCACGTCGGGCTGCGCCGCATAGACGGCATGGCTCGCCGCCACTTCCACCACGTGGCTGCCGGCCCGCCTGGCCATGTCGCGTTCAAGGTCCGGATTGATGGAGCGGTCGGCGGTGGCCACCAGCGCCCAGCTCGGCTTCACCTTCCAGGCTGGGGCGCCGGCCTCAGCCGTGAAGGCGCCTTTCGAGGCGAACACCTGCGCGTGGGCGAGGAAGTTACTTTCCGCCTGCGGCAGATCGGCGGCGAAGGCTGCGGGAAAGGCCTTGGGATCGAGATAGAGATAGCCATCCTCCGTCGGCTTGATGGCGTCCACTGGCGCGTCGGGAACCGGCTTGCGGCCCGCCAGCATCGCCAGGCTCTCGCCGGCCTCGGGCTGGAAGGCGGCCACATAGACGAGAGCCGCCACCTTGCCGTCATGTCCCGCATCGGAGATGACCATGCCGCCGTAGCTGTGCCCCACCAGAACGGCCGGGCCGTCTTGCAGCGCCAGCACGCGGCGTGTGGCCGCCACGTCGTCCTTCAGCGCAGTGAGGGGCTGCTGCACCACGGAGACCTTGTAGCCCTTGGCTGTGAGGATATCTGAGACCCGGCGCCAGCCAGACCCATCGGCAAAGGCGCCGTGGACGATGACGACGTTACGAATGTCAGCAGCCTGTGCCGGAACTGACGCACTGGAAGCAAGTGACAGTGCGAGCGCGAAAAATCCGGTCGAAAGAGGATGGCGGGACATGGGCAAATTCCGTCCTTGCGATAATGTCGCGCAGGGTGCGCGTCCGGCTGCCTCGCATCCGGCTGCCGGCTTCAGCGTGTCGGGAATGGCCGATAGTGTCAGCGCGTGTATCGCCGCGCGGGGCAGATACAGAAGGCTACAAATCTCTGCACGCCACGCCGCCCGGTGCGGCTACAGAAGACACGATACCGGAGCGGCATGTGCCGTCCGGCGGGACGGGAGACGCAGGGTGTCATGCCCACGGAGCATATTGACCATATACTCATCGTCGATGACGACCGGGAGATTCGCGATCTGGTCTCCGGCTATCTGAAGAAGAACGGCCTGCGCGTGACCGTGGCGGCGGACGGGCGGCAGATGCGGGCCTTTCTCGACGCCGACCGCGTGGATCTTGTGGTTCTCGACGTGATGATGCCGGGCGACGACGGCCTCGTCCTGTGCCGCGAGCTGCGGGCCGGGCGGCACAAGGCGACGCCGGTCCTCATGCTCACCGCGCGCAGCGAGGAGACGGACCGCATCGTCGGCCTTGAGATGGGCGCCGACGACTATCTGGTGAAGCCCTTCTCCGCCCGCGAACTGCTGGCGCGCATCAATGCGGTGCTGCGCCGGACGCGTATGCTGCCGCCGAACATGCAGATCACCGAGCTTGGCCGGCTCGTCAGCTTCGGGGACTGGCAGCTCGACACCGTGGCCCGCCATCTCATCGACCGGGAGGGCACGGCGGTGGCGCTGAGCGGGGCGGAGTATCGGCTGCTGCGGGTGTTTCTGGACCATCCCCAGCGGGTGCTGTCCCGCGACCAGTTGCTGAACCTGACGCAGGGGCGCGAAGCTGAGATATTCGACCGTTCCATCGACCTGCTGGTGAGCCGCCTGCGCCAGCGCCTGCGGGACGATGCGCGCGAGCCCGCCTATATCAAGACCGTGCGCAGCGAGGGCTATGTGCTCGCCCTGCCGGTGGAGATCACGCAGGCCCGACAATGAGCTGGCCCGGCTGGCTGCGCCGCGTCCCCGCGCTGCCGCGCACCCTGCGCTGGCGACTATTCCTCATCCTGTTCGCGGGGCTGGCGCTCGCCCACATCCTCTCCTTCGGCGTCCTGTTCCTCGAGCGCACCATGAGCGCCAAAGCGACCATGCTGACCTCGCTGGAATATGACGTCGCCACCTCCATCGCATTGCTCGATCGCCTGCCGGTGGCGGAGCGCGCGCAATGGCTGCCGCTGCTGGCGCGGCGGAACTACAGCTACGAACTGGGGCAGGGGGAGGCGGGCGTGGCGGAACTCAGCCCGCGCGCCACGGAGATCGCTGAAACTATCAACGCCGCCACAGGTCGACGCTTTCCGGTGCGGGTGGACACCATCCCCGGCACGGGCCGCGAGCATCTGCAGGCGCATGTGACGCTGGGCGATGGCGCCATCGTCACCATCGACATCCGGCCGCAGCTCGCGCCGCTGGCGCTCTGGCTGCCTTATGTGCTGGTGGCCCAGTTGCTGCTCATCATCGTCTGTACGTGGTTCGCGGTCCGGCTGGCCATCCGGCCTCTGCAGCGTTTCGCCCGAGCGGCGGAAACGCTCGATCCCGGCCGCACGACGGGGCGTCTTTCGGAAGGCGGCCCGGCGGAGGTGGCCCATGCGGCCGGCGCCTTCAATGCCATGCGCGATCGCATCGCCCATTATCTGCAGGAGCGGGTACAGATCCTCGCCGCCATCTCCCACGACCTTCAGACGCCCATCACCCGCATGAAGCTGCGGGCGGAAATGGCGGATGACGGGCCGGAGAAGGATCGCCTTCTCGGCGACCTCGGCGAGATCGAGGCGCTGGTACGCGAAGGCGTCGCTTATGCGCGCAGTGCCCATGGCGATACTGAAGCTCCGGTTCGCCTCGATGTGGGGGCCTTCGTGGAGAGCCTGGCCTTCGATTATCAGGACACCGGGCGGGCGGTGCTGTGCGACGCCCCGCAGGCAATGGTGATCACCACCCGCCCGCAGGCGCTGAAGCGCATCGTCGCAAACCTGGTGGACAACGCCCTGAAATATACGGGCGCTGCAAGGATCCGTGTCGCGTCCGCGTCGGAGGGAGGCATCTCCATCGCTGTCGAGGATGATGGTCCGGGCATCCCGGAAGATGAGCTGGAGGCCGTGCTCCAGCCCTTCTATCGGATCGAGGAGTCGCGCAACCGCGACACCGGAGGCACGGGCCTCGGTCTCGCCATCGCACAGCAACTGGCACTCGCCATCAACGGGCGGCTGGTGCTGGCCAATCGCCGGGAGGGAGGGCTCTGCGCGGCCATCGTGGTCCCCGATCTTTTCTTACCAGGAGGGCGCCAAGAGGAGGCATGACGTGGCGCTCATCGTGATGCGATCGCCAACGACTAGCGTTTCGCGATCACATGGACGCGCATAACATCGCCAGGAGAGATGGCCGCCGCCTGCGCCGGCGTCATGGCGATCCAGGCGCGCTGGTTCTGGCCGCCGGAAAGTTCGGAGAGCGCCCGGTCCCGCAACGAGGCCGGTGAGAGCAAGGGCCTCAGCGCAGGCGACCCTCGCCAGCCGTTGACCAGTGGTCGAACAGCAGGCGAGGGGGACAGCGCCCCTGTGCAACCGGATCGCGTGTGAAAACGTCCTCCGGCGCGCGGGGCGATTACAGCATAAGGCTCACCCGCCCGGCGATCTTGCGACGGGGCAGGTAGACGGGCCGAGTACATCAAGGACGAGGATACCGGATGGACATCCTCACTTCAGCGACAAAGCCAGTCCGCTCAAATCAAGACTGACGATTACGCCCTTTTGCTCGCCGCTTAGCTCCAGAATGGCGCCGTTCTGATTGGTCAGGACAACAACTTGCGCGCCCTTTCCGAGGGCAGCGCCAGCACCGCCCTGCGCATAGACTCCGGAAATGTCAGACGCACGTCGGATATTTCTGACCCTTCCATGAAATCGTGTCTCAGAAGCGCCGAAAGTGAAGCCATAACTCAGCCCCCCGACCGAGAGTGGATATCGTCGTCCCTGAAACGTCAGCACGCCGTCTCCTGCTGATCCGCCGACCACGAATCCGGCCTTCACAATACGGATGCTGATTGAGCCGTCAGCGGCGCTCGCGATCGATCCGGCGCCGATGAGCGCTGCCAATGCGAGGAGCCCGACCCTGAGTACCGACAAGATTTTCATCGACGATACCTTCCAAGCTAGAGCGATGTGCCATGTTGCCCATCGTCACACAACGCTCAATCTGGCGGTTGGTTGCTTGGCAATCAAGCGTGAGACAAAACGCCTTCTCGTTGCGCCCCTTCTCGTTGCGCCAAGGCTGATGCGGCATGTGCGCTTCCCGCACCGGAGGCTCGTCAGGGTATCGGCAAGCCCGCGGTCAACTTCCCTGCCGTCATCGTCGCTACTATTCCGCAATGGCTTGAGTGTGTCCCCTACCTAGTCGGACGCATCCTTGGCAGTCCGGACGGATGGCATTTGCAGGGCTACACCAAGTCGCTCCAGTTCCAGTGAATAGCAGAAAAGCACAAACAATATTGCGATTAGGAAAGACCCTCGCAAAGCGGAGCCGATATCCAGTCTCTCAAGCTCCATCGCCGGCATGTGCCGCAGGAAATAGAATGAGAACAGAGCGGCCCCGAAGATGAAGCTGAGCCTTCCCGCGAAGCTCAGCAGATGGCCGAGAATGACATTGCGGAAGGACCGCGGGAGGGGCGTGCTCGACACGCGCGTCCAATAGCAGATCTGCGAGACCGTAGCCGCCAAACCGACCTGGATGAGCGGTGCGACGGACATCGGCTGTCTCACCCCGGGATTGTCGACCAAGACGCCGAAGATCGCGTGGATATGGTGGAGTATGACAAACGCACAGGCCGTCTGGATTAGCAGTAGCGCCGGATATCGTATGGTCACGCGATCCATCGTCTGAGTTCATCCCATCGTCACGGCGCGGCCTCAGATGCCGAGCCTGGCGCTTGAAGATAGCCTTAAAGGTATCGTCCACAACTCGGGCCAGGGCAGCTACTGCCAAGTTTGCTTCCAGACGACTGGGCGTGGGCGGCCGAACCTTGTCGCCCCGGCGATTGGGCTGACGCGTAGTCCTCAGAAAAGGGGAAGCTGGCCGTCAGCACCCGGCGCCTCGCCCGGCGCCTCGAGCGACGAGACCGTCACCCCGATCAGGCGGATGCCCTTCGCCGTCGGAAACAGGGGCACGAGGAGAGCTTCCCCGAGTCCCAGGAGGTCCGTGACATTCATAATCATGTTGCCGCGTGTGCGGCTCCGCGTGATCTGCTGGAAGTCCGCATACTTCACCTTGAGGGTCACTGTGCGCCCGACTAGGCCGCGCGCTTCGCAATGCCGCCAGACTTTCGCAGCCAGGAGCGCCAGCTCCTGGCGGGCCTTCTCCAAGTCGAAGATGTCGATGGGAAAGGTGTCCTCGGCGCCGATCGACTTCCGCTCGCGATGGGGCTCGACCGGGCGGTTGTCGATGCCGCGCGAGATGCGATCGTACCAGCCGCCCGATTTACCGAAATGCTGTCTCAGGAAGTCCGGCGACTTTGCCCGCAGATCCGCGCCCGTGATGATCCCGAGACGCTCCATCTTGGCGGCGGTCGCCGGACCGACGCCATGGAACTTTTTGACTGGCAAGGCCGCGACGAAGTCGGGACCTTGCCGGGGCGTGATGACCGCCTGGCCGTTGGGTTTGTTGAGGTCGCTCGCCATCTTCGCCAGGAATTTGCAGTAAGAGATGCCTGCCGAGGCATTCAGGCCGGTCACTTCCTTGATCCTGGCCCGGATGACCTCCGCCACCATCGTCGCCGCCGGAATATCCTGACGGTTCACCGTGACGTCGAGATAGGCCTCGTCGAGGGAAAGAGGTTCGATCAGGTCGGTGTGTTCGGCGAAAATCTCCCGGATCTGGGCTGAGACCCTGCGATAGACCTCGAAGCGCGGCGCGACGAAAATCAGGTCCGGGCATTTCCGCTTTGCGGTGACGGACGGCATGGCGGAGTGCACGCCGAAGACGCGCGCCTCATAGCTGGCCGCGGCAACCACACCTCGCGCGGCGGAGCCTCCGACGGCGACGGGCTTGCCCCGGAGTTCCGGATTGTCCCGCTGCTCGACCGATGCGTAGAAGGCATCCATGTCCACATGGATGATCTTACGCTGAAGGGCGCTCGATCCATTGTCCTCGGAAGAGGCCATCGTCGTTGACCGTGTCGCTCGTTTGCAGGTGACGGTGGAGAGGCCCTCGGTGGCCGGATCCCCGATCTCGCGTCCAATAGCTGAATGAGAACAAAATGGCAACAATCGGGGCGCGATCGGCCCCAGGATCCCGCCTCACAAATCTGGCTGGTTCAATCTCCGATCGTGTCGGGGCCATCCCATTCCGGACCCATCTGCTTCAAGCTCAGATGCAGGTCCCAATCTCTCTGCGCGCCTCGTCCTGAAGCAGGGCGAGGAATGCCTCGGCTTCCCGCGAGGTGCCATTGCGCCGGGCGAGCACGCCCACGTGGCGGTGGAAGGTGTCGGCGCCGAGCGGGAAGACCCGGATGCGGTCAGCGGCCGGGCCGAGATCTGAGTCCGGGATCAGCGCGACACCCATGCCTTCGCCCACCAGCGCGATCATCGTGTCGAGATAATTGATCCAGATGTTGTCGGCGGCGACGGTGCCGGTTCGCCCCAGGAAGGTGTCGATCTGCCGTCCGCTGATGGTGGAGTGGTCGTAGCGCAGGAGCGGGCGGCCCGCCATGGCCCCCCGCCAATCCGCAGCCTCGATGCCGAGGGGGGCGATGAGGACGAAGGGCTTCGTCAGCAGCGGATGCCACAGCACGTTGCCGGGCAGATCGCCCGAGGGCTGGATGACCACGGCCAGATCCAGTTCCTCGCGCTCCACCTGGCCCAGCAGGTCGTCCTCGCCGCGCGTCGAACGCAGTGTGACCTTCGGAAACACGCGGTGGAAGGTGAGCATCGTCCGCGCGATCAGGCCGCTGTGCAGGGAGGCGACGGTGCCGACGCGCAGCGTGGTGCGGATCTCGGAGACCGAGTCCCGTCGCCGCATCTCGGCCACCAGCGCGACCACCTGATCGGCCAGCGGGATGAGATCCTGCCCGTCGGCGTTCAGCGTGGCGGAGCGGCCGGTGCGGAAGAACAGGCGATAGCCCAGATAATCCTCAAGACGCCGGATCTGCTCGCTCACCGCCGATTGGGTCAGGCCGATGCGCTGGCCGGCCTCGGTAAAGGTTCCGTAGCGCGCCGCCGCCAGAAAGGTCTCGATCTCGCGCAGCATTCCGTCCTCCAAGGTTTACAGGCCCGTGGCGAGCATCGGAAATGGCGATGCTTAGTGGCGCGATTATTCGTTTTTCGCCCGCGCTGCAACATGGTTTCCTCGCCTCATAATCAGAAGGGGAACCAACATGTTTCATCGCATCTCCGCGCTCGTGCTCGGTCTTGCAGGGTGCGTGGCAGGGCTGTGGCTCGCACCTGCGAGCGCCGCGGACTCCCGCCTTGAGACCATCGTCAAGCGCGATAAGGTGATCGTCGCGGTGTCATCGACCGCCCGCCCAAACGGTTTCATTGACGAGAACGGCAAGCTCACCGGCTTCGAGGTCGAGTTCGCCCGGCTGATGGCCAAGGCCCTCGTGGGCGATCCCAACAAGATCGAACTGATGACCACCACGGTTGACGGCCGCTTCCCGGCGGTGCTCTCCGGCAAGGCGGATTTCGGCATTTCTACCGCCACCATCTATCCTGATCGCGCCGTGCGCCTCGCCTTCACGCGCCCCTATATCGACAGCAGCACGCTGGTGGTGGTGCCCAAGGGGTCGCCGATCAAGACGCTGGCGGATCTCGACAGCGAGAGCGTGGTGCTGGGTTCGACCAACAGCGCGGCCATGGTGGACCGGGCGAAACTCTATGCGCCGAAGGCCAAGGCCATCTTCTTCGACACCGACAGTGCAGCCGTCCTGGCATTGAAGAGCGGTCGCTCAACGGCGTGGCAGGCGGACTCGGCTGCGGCCAATTTCTTCGTCGGTCAGAGTGAGGGGGCGTTCGTGGTGCTCGACGGCTCCCTCGGCACCATCAACAACAACGCCATCTTCATGAAGCCCGGCGATTTCGAGCTCTGGCTGGCGTTGGACACCATCGTGCGGGAATATGTGAACGGTTCGCGCTACGGCGAATATGCGGCGCTCTACAAAACTTGGTTCGGCAAGGAGCCGCCGCCCCAGCGTCCGTTCAACCAGAACTGACGCATCGCGAGGCGCGCCCAGATGGATTTCGCCTTCATCAAGACCAATGCGCCGTTCCTGCTGGACGGCGCAACGATGACGGTCGCCCTCGCATTGGGCGCCCTCATCGGGGCCACGGCGGGCGGTGCCGTGGTCGCCGCCCTGACCATGAGCCGTCTGGCGCCGCTGCGCTGGCTCGGCCTCGCCTTCGTCGAGGTCATGCGCAACACGCCGATCCTGGTCCAGATCTTCGTGCTGTACTTCGGCATGCCGACCCTCGGCCTCACCCTGTCGGCCTTCGCCTCGGCGGTGCTCGCCATGTCGCTACAGAACAGCGCCTATGTGGGCGAGATCTATCGGGCGGGCCTGGAGTCCATCCATCCCCGCCAGCGGGAGGCGGCGCTGGCTTTGGGCATGATGCCGGGGCAGGCGCTGCGGACGATCCTCCTGCCGCAGGCCCTGCGTCGGGTGCTGCCGCCGCTGGGCAACCAGTTCATCATCATCATCAAGGACACCTCCGTCGCCTCCACCATCGCCGTCGCGGAGCTGACGCAGGCGGGCAAGCTGCTGCTGGACCGCAGCGCCGCCCCCTACGAGACCTTCACCACGGTGGCCCTGATGTATCTCGGCATGAGCGCGGCGGTCGCCGGCCTGCTGAAGGTAGCGGAGTTCCGCTTCCCGGTGAGGGTGTCCCAATGACCGGCGCCATGCTTCTGTCCACCGGGCAGTATCTCGCGCGCGGTGCGGTGGTCACGGTGGGGCTGTCCCTCGGCATGATCACTGTTGCCACCTGCTTCGGCCTCATGCTGGCGGTGCTGCGGCTTTATGGCGTGGGGCCCCTGCGGCTGGCGGCAGCCGTCTATGGCCTCATCGCGCGTGGCGTGCCGCTGCTCGTGCTGCTGATCGGCAGCTATTTCAGCCTGCCGTATCTCGGCATCGACCTGCCGCTGTGGCTGGTGGTGGTGCTCGTCGGCGGGCTCTACTTCGCCGCCTATATGGCAGAGGTGTTCCGGGCGGCCTTGGCGGCGGTTCCGCGCACGCAGTGGGATGCGGGGCGGGCGCTGGGCATGCGCCGGCTCCAGCTCTTTACCATCGTGATCCTGCCGCAGGCGAGCCGCCTGAGCATTCCGCCTTTCCTGAACGTCGTTCTGGTGGCGGTGAAGAACACCTCGTTGGTCTCCGCCATCGGTGGCTGGGAACTGGTCGCCGCCGGGCGCGAGATCGGTGAGCGGACCATGGAGATCCTGCCCGCCTATCTGGCGGTGGCGGCCTTCTACTTCGTGATCTGCTTCACGCTTTCGCAGATCGCCCGCCATATCGAGAAGAAGATGCGCCATGTCTGAGCCTGTTTCGTCTGAGCCTGTTTCCCGGACCACGGATACGCCCCTTGTGGTCATCGACCGCGTCGGAAAATCCTTCGGCCGCGTCGAGGTGCTGAAGGACGTCAGCCTGACGGTGGCCGCCGGCGATGTGCTCTCGCTCATCGGCCCCAGCGGATCGGGTAAGACCACGCTGCTGCGCTGCGTGAACTATCTGGAAAGTTATGAGCGCGGGCTCATCACCATCGCCGGTGAGAGCGTGGGCGTGGATATCCGGCCCGATGGAAGCCGCCGCCGCAAGGCGGACCGGGAGATCGCCGCGCTCCGCGCGCAGGTGGGCATGGTGTTTCAGCATTACAATCTGTTCCCGCATCTCGACGTGCTGGAGAACCTGACGGTCGCGCCGCGCAGGGTGCGGAACGAGGCTGATGCGCCGGTGCGCGAGCGGGCCATGGCGCTGCTGGAGCGCGTGGGGCTGGCCGACAAGCGCAACCGCTATCCCTCGGAACTGTCCGGTGGCCAGCAGCAGCGGGTGGCGATCGCACGGGCACTGACCATGCAGCCGCGCCTTCTGCTGCTTGATGAAGTGACGTCCGCCCTCGATCCGGAACTGGTCGGCGAGGTGCTGGACGTGATCCTCTCCTTGGCGGGGGATGGCATCACCATGATGATCGTGACCCATGAAATGGCGTTCGCGCGGGAAGTCTCGACATCCGTCGCCTTCATGGCCGATGGCGTCCTGATCGAGAAAGGCCCGCCCGGCGCGATCTTCGATGCCCCCCGCCATGAGCGCCTGTGCAGCTTCATGCAGCGCTATCGCTCGGGCCACCGGCTCTGAATGCTCCTCTTCCCTAATGGATTTGTGTTCGATGACCCCTTCTGCTTTGCGCCCCACCTGGTGCGAGATCGACCTTGGCGCGGTGTCCCACAATCTGCGGCAGCTGCGTTCCCTCGTCGGTACGGACGTGGCGATCTATGTGTGCCTCAAGGGCGATGCCAGCGGCTGCGGCGCTGTGGAGATCGCCCGGCGGGCCGAGACCGAGGGTGCGGATGGCTTCGCCTTCGGCAATGTGGATAGCGCGCTGGCCTGCCGTGCGGCGGGGATCACCGCTCCGATCCTGCTCTATCCCACCTGCCTGCCGGAAAGCGCGTCGGCTCTGGAGCGGGCGGGCCTGATGCCGACGCTCTCCACGCTGGAGGACGTCGCCCTCTGGGACAAAGCCGTGCACGGCGAACTGCCGGTGTTCCTGAAGCTCGACGGCGGCGGATTCCGGGCCGGCGCCTTTCCACACGAGGCCGCGGCCCTCGCGCAGGCGATTGCCTCCAGCCGCCATCTGCGGTTGGCCGGTGTCTATGGGCACCCGATGACCAGCTACGGCTTCGAGGACGAGCCCTACACCGTGGCGCAGCTCGAGGGCATCCGGGCCGCGCTGGCCGCGATCGAGGCCACAGGCATTCCGGTGCCGCTGCGCATGACCTCCAGTTCGGCGATCGTGCTGGGCCACCCGGAGGCGGATCTCAATGCGGTGGATCCGGGGCGCCTTGTCCTCGGCATGCCGTTTGAGGCGATTGCCCCGCGCCAGTCGGAGTGGCGCCCGGCTCTGGTGGGGCTGAAGAGCCGTCTGGTTATGGTGCGGTCGCTGGCCGAGCCGGGCAATGTGCAGCCGGCGCCGTTTCTCAGCTTGCGGCCGGGCATGCGGCTCGGGCTCATTCCGCTGGGCTGGAGCGACGGCTTTCCCCGCAAGATGCCCGAGCAGGCCTTCGCCTTGCTGAGGGGCAGGCGAGTGCCTCTGCTGGGCCCCACCCACTCGGAATTGCTGCGTGTCGATCTGACCGATGTGCCCGAGGCCGAGGTGGGAGACGAGGTGGTGCTGCTGGGGCGTTCCGGCGCGGCCGAGATCAGCCTCGAAGCGCTTGCGGACCAGTGGCGGGTCTCGACCCACGACCTGTATCCGGCCATCGGCAAAAGCCTGCCACGCCGATACATCGGTTGATCAGGAGCACCGCGGTATTGGCGCTGCTGCGGAGTGGACCGTCGGAGCGGTGGGATCCGGGGTCGCTGGTCCCGCTCTCCGACGATGAAACTTGCACGATCTGATGCGGAACGAAGGCCGATTGGACGAGCAGGCTACGGAGTGCCGATATTTGCCCCAATAATTCCGTGTAGAGCCTGTCCTGCTCACGAGGTCGCGTTGCCGACGCGGCTGGCCCGCCCTCCGTCTTAGGGGCTCCCAGCGGATAATTATCGCCTGAATATCAAGGCGATGACCTATCGCAAGAAACCCATCTTCTCAGGCTCATGCCAGTATGTTCACTGGCATGAGCCGCAGCCATGGAGCTTTCTGTGACGTGGCGAACTCAGGCGACTGCAGCCGTCTCGCTGTTGGCGAGGCTACGGCCCTCCAGCTCATCCATGGCCGCCTGCACGCCGCCGCGCCTGTGGGGCACGCCGGCAGCCGCCAACCCCATCTCGACGCCCGACAGGGCGCCGATGAGCGTGAGGTCATTGCATTCGCCCAGATGGCCGATGCGGAACACCTTCCCCGCCAGCTTGCTCAGGCCCGCGCCAAGCGACATGTTGTATTTCTCAAGGACGACCTTTCGGAAAGCGTCCGCGTCATGGCCGGGTGGCATCACCACCGCCGTCAGAACGGGCGAATACTCCCTCGGATCCTGACAGAGCACCTCGAGCCCCCATGCGCCCACCGCCGCGCGCGTGGCTGCGGCGAGGCGTCTGTGGCGGTCGAACACCTCATCGAGCCCTTCCTCCAGAAGCATGGCGATGGCCTCGCGCAGGCCGTAGAGCAGGTTGGTGGCGGGGGTGTAGGGGAAAAAGCCGTTCGCATTCGGCTTGAGCATCTCCTCCCAGTCCCAGTAGGATCGCCGCAGGCTGTTCGTCTTGCTGGCTGCGATGGCCTTCTGGGACAAGGCGTTGAAGCCGAGGCCCGGCGGCAGCATCAGGCCCTTCTGCGAGCAACTCACGGTCACATCCACCTGCCATTCGTCATGGCGGTAGTCCACGGATCCCAGCGAGGAGATGGTGTCCACCATCAGCAAGGCAGGGTGGGCGGCGGCGTCTATGGCCTTGCGGATCTCTGGGATGCGGCTGGTGACACCGGTGGAGGTCTCGTTATGGACCACCATCACCGCCTTGATGGCGTGGGCGTTGTCTTCGGCGAGCCGGGCTTCCAGCGCGGCGGGGTCGGCGCCGTGCCGCCAGTCACCGCCGATGAAGTCAACCTCGATGCCGAGCCGGGCGGCCATATTGCGCCACAGCGTGGCGAAGTGGCCGGTTTCGACCATCAGCACCTTGTCTCCGGGAGACAGCGTGTTGGCGATGGCCGCCTCCCACGCGCCGGTGCCCGAGGAGGGATAGATGACCACGGGGCCGGAGGTCTTGAAGATGGCCTGGCATCCCTCCAGAACCTGCTTGCCGAGGGCGCCGAACTCGGCGCTGCGGTGATCGATCACCTGCATGCTCATGGCGCGCAGGAGGCGTTCCGGCACCGGGCTGGGGCCGGGGATCTGCAGGAAGTGGCGGCCGTTATGTGAAGGCATGAGCGGTACTCCCGGTCGTCTTGGAAGCGCCCGAACCAGAAGGGGTTCGAAACTTCGGATGCAATTTTGCATTCATTTTTCCGATCCGCAATTTAAAATTTGGGTTCAGAATGACCGCGCTTAGCCTCGACAAGGACTCGCGGATTGGCTAGCGGTAAGGCATGAGCAGCCTGAGCGATGCCGGTAATATGGAATTGGATGCGCAGCCTGGCGCGGAGCCTGTGCCGAAGCCGGGTGCGCCGTTGCATGGCGAGGTGCTGACGCGGCTGCGGGACTATATCGTCGAGGGCCATATCGCCGACGGCGCGCGCGTGCCGGAGCGGCAGCTCTGCGACATGCTCGGCATCTCCCGCACCCCCTTGCGCGAGGCGTTGAAGGTGTTGGCGGCGGAAGGGCTCATCGACCTTCTGCCCAATCGCGGCGCGCGGGTGCGCAGCCTGACGGTCAAGGATATTTCCGACCTCTGCGATGTGATGGGCGGGCTGGAGTCGCTGGCCGGACGACTGGCGTGCGAGCGCATTACCGACGAGGAGATCGCGCAGATCGAGCAGGTCCATTACGAGATGTACCGCTTCTATCTGCGCAAGGATCTGCCGGGCTATTTCCATTGCAACCAGACGATCCACGAGCAGATCGTAGCCGCCGCGCGCAATGATGTGCTGGCGGTTTCCTATGCGAGCTTTGCCAGTCGTCTGCGCCGGGTGCGCTATTCGGCCAATCTGGACAAGCAGCGGGATCGCTGGGGGCAGGCCATGCGCGAGCATGAGCTGATCCTGGATGCCTTGCGCCGCCGGGCGGGCGAGGAGATTGGCGATCTTCTGTTTCGGCACCTGCGGAACAAGCGGATGGCGGTTCTGGAGAGTCTGGAGGCGTCCGATCCTGCGTGATCGGTTGGGGTCTGTATTGGTTGCGGCGCAATATTTGGAATTATAATGCGCGCCTCTTCTGAACGGAATTGAATTCAAAAACTGTGTGGTCTATCGTCCGCTTAATGCGCCAAAGAGCGCGTGCTGGAGGAGCGACCCATGAAAGCTTGTGTTCAAGCCCGGATTCTCGCCGCGTCCTTATTGTGCTCCGGCGCCGTTCTCGGCGCCTCCCAGGCCCTCGCATGGGAGCCGACCAAGCCCATCGAGGTGGTCGTGCCCTTCTCCGCCGGCGGGGCCTCCGACCAGATGGCCCGGACCATCCAGGGCATCATCCAGAAGAACAAGCTCACCACCCAGCCGATCATCGTCGTCAACAAGCCGGCTGCCGCCGGCGGCGAGGCGATGCTCGACATCAAGGATTCGGCCGGTGATGCGCACAAGCTCATCACCACCTCCAGCGGCATCTTCATGACGCCGATGACTACCAAGCTCGGTGTCTCCTGGACCGATTTCACCCCGCTGGTGATGATGGCGCAGGATGCCTTCGGTCTGTGGGTCAATGCCAAGTCGCCCTACAAGGAGCCCAAGGATCTGCTGGCCGCCGCCAAGGATGCAAAGCCTGCGCTGAAGGTCGGGGGCACCGGCTCGAAGCGCGAGGACCAGTTGCTGGTCATCGCCATGGAGAAGGCGAGCGGGGCGAAGTTCAGCTACATCCCCTATCCCGGCGGCGGTGCGGCTTCCACGCAGCTGGCCGGGGAGCATATCGCCGCGGACACCAATAATCCGTCCGAGGAAATCGCCAACTGGCGGGGCGGGGCGACCCGGCCGCTCTGCATCTTCTCGCCCAAGCGCCTGCCTTATGATGCGAAGGTGGTGGGCGACCAGTCCTGGGGCGACATTCCCACCTGCCGCGAGAAGGGGCTCGACGTCAGCTATGAGATGCTGCGGGGTATGTTCATGCCCGGCAAGGTCTCGCCCGAGCAGCGGGACTATTACGTCGGTCTCTTCCGGAAGGTGGCGGCCACCGACGAGTGGAAGGACTACATGGCCCGCAACGCGCTCGTGCCGGATTTCCGGGAGGGCGAGGCCTTTCTGGAGTTCCTGAAGAAGGATGAGCTGCACCACAAGGATCTGCTCACGCAGGCCGGCTTCCTCGCAGCCAACTGATCGTTTCCTCGCCGGCAGGCTGTTCGCGGCCTGCCGAGCAACGACTCAAGATCGACAGGAGGAAGGGCTCATGACCATCCAGAATGAGGCCGGAGCGGATGTGGCGGCGCCCGAGGGCGGGCTGTCGCGCCGGGCGGTGGAACTGACGGTGGCCGCGCTGCTGATGGCGCTGGCACTCATGGTGCTGTGGGACTCGTATGATCGCGGCGCGGGCTGGACCGGCGCCGGGCCGGAGAACGGCTTCTTTCCGGCGCGGATCGGCTGGATTTTCCTCGCTGGTGCCGGCGTGGTGCTGGTGAATGCGGTGCGCCAGCCGCCCGGCGTCTTTGTCTCCTGGCAGCAGCTCGGGCAGGTGATGCGCGTGCTGGTGCCGCTGGTCATCTTCGTGGCGCTGATCAAGCCTCTGGGCATCTATGTGTCCTCGGCACTCTTCATCATCGGCTTCATGCTGATCGCGGGCTCGCGCAACAAGGTCGCGATCCTGCTTGCGGCGGCCCTCGTGCCGCTGGTCGCATTCTGGATCTTCGAACTGCAGTTTCGCGTGCCGCTTCCTAAGGGGCCACTCGAAGCCTTCCTTGGCTATTGAGGTGCCGCGATGGAAAATCTGGCTTCTCTGATCGCGGGCTTCGAGCTCGCGCTCTCATGGCACAATGTCGCCTTCATGATCATCGGTGTGCTGCTCGGCATCGTGGTCGGTGTCCTGCCCGGCCTCGGCGGCCCGAACGGGGTCGCCATCCTGCTGCCGCTCACCTTCGGTATGGATCCCACCTCCGCCATCATCCTCCTGTCGTCCATCTATTGGGGGGCGCTGTTCGGCGGGGCCATCACCTCGATCCTGTTCAACATTCCGGGGGAGGCGTGGTCGGTGGCCACCACCTTCGACGGCTATCCCATGGCGGTGCAGGGGAGGGCGGGGGAGGCGCTGACGGCGGCGTTTACGGCCTCCTTCATCGGCGCGCTCGCCGGCGTCGTGCTCATCACCTTCGTGGCGCCGCTGGTGGCCCAGTTCGCGCTGCGGTTCGGGCCGGCGGAATTCTTCGCCGTCTTTCTCCTGACCTTCTGCTCATTCATCGGCATGGGGCGCGAGAACAAGGCCAAGATCATCGTGACGCTGGCCCTCGGTTTCCTGCTGGCGGCGGTGGGCATGGACACCATCTCCGGTGACCTGCGCATGACCTTCGGCGTCACCGAGCTCATGCGGGGCTTCGATTTCCTGGTGGTGGTGATCGGCCTGTTCGGCGTCAGCGAGATCCTGCTCACCGTGGAGGAGGGGCTGCACTTCAAGGGCAAGCGCGCGGGCATCGACCTGAAAGTGGTGCTGCGCACATGGACGGCGCTGCCGCGCTATTGGGGCACGCTGCTGCGCTCCTCCCTCGTCGGCATGTGGATGGGGGTGACGCCGGGCGGTGCCATCGCCGCCTCCTTCATGGGCTATGGCCTTGCGCGGCGCTTCTCCCGCAACGGTGCCAAATTCGGCAAGGGCGAGATGGAGGGCGTCCTCGCGCCCGAGACGGCGGCCCATGCGGCGGGCACGTCCGCCCTGCTGCCCATGCTGGCGCTGGGCATTCCGGGCTCGGCGACCGCCGCGGTGCTGCTGGGCGGGTTGATGATCTGGGGGCTCCAGCCCGGCCCGCTGCTGTTCGTGGAGCAGAAGGACTTCGTCTGGGGCCTCATCGCCTCCATGTATCTCGGCAACATCGCCGGGCTGATCATCGTGCTCGCCACCGTGCCGCTGTTCGCGGCGGTGATGCGGGTGCCGTTCGCCCTCGTGGCGCCGATCATCCTCATCATCTGCGCCATCGGGGCCTACACCATCTCCAATTCCATCTTCGACATCTGGCTGATGCTGATCTTCGGCATCGTCGGCTACGTGTTCAAGAAGCTGGATTATCCGTTGGCGCCGCTGGTGCTGGCGCTGGTGCTGGGAGACCGGGCGGAGGATGCGGCCCGGCAGGCGCTCATCGGCTCGGAAGGGGATCTGGGGGTCTTCTTCTCCAACGGCCTCGTGGGCACGCTCATGGTGCTGGCGTTCGTGCTCCTGCTGTGGAGCCCGATGATCGAGGGTCTGTCCTGGCTGCGCCGGCGCCTGCTCGCGAGCCGGCCCAGCGAAGCGCACAACTGAGCCCGCGCGCGGCGGCCGGTCCGCCGCGCGCCTCCATTGCGACCGTCCCCATCAGAGGCTTCCATGCACGGCACACATTCGCCGAAGCGGACCACCCGCCACGTCGCTCTTGAGCGCCAGCTTGCCAAGACGCTCGAAGGCGAGGTGAAGTTCGATCTCTTCACCCGTGGGCGCTATGCGACGGACGCCTCCATCTACCAGATCATGCCCGAGGGCGTGGTCTTCCCGCGCAGCGAGGCCGATATCGTCGCCGCGCTGCAGATTGCCGCCGAGCACCATGTGCCGGTGATCGCGCGCGGCGCCGGCACGTCGCAGAATGGCCAGCCCATCGGCCCCGGCCTCATCCTCGACATGAGCCGGCATTTCAACGCCATCCGAGCCTATGATCCGGCCGCGCGCACGGTCACCGTCCAGCCCGGCATGGTGCTGGAGCATCTCAACGCGCGGGCGAAGGCCGATGGCCTGTTCTTCCCCGTGGAGCCCTCCACGCAGAGCCGTTGCACCCTCGGCGGCATGACCGGCAACAATTCCTCCGGCGCGCGCTCCCTGCGCTACGGCAAGACCGTGGACAATGTGCGCGCCCTGCGCGCTTTGACCCATGACGGGGAAGCCTTTGCGCTCGGGCTCGGGCGGGGCGCGGTGTCGGGATCGCAGCGGATCACCACGGCGATGGCCGATCTGCTGGCGCTGGCGGCGCGCGAGCGCGCGGAGATCGAGGCGATCTTCCCGAAGGTGCAGCGGCGGGTGGGCGGCTACAATCTGGATGAGCTGCTGCCGCCGGAGCCCAACCTGTCCCATCTCCTCGTGGGCTCGGAAGGGACGCTGGCGGTCACGACCGAAATCGAACTCGCTTTGTCGCCCTTGCCGAAACATCGGGTCATGGGCGTGTGCCACTTCCCAGGTTTTCGCGCGGCCATGGAGACCACGCGTCATCTGGTGGATCTCGGCCCGGTGGCGGTGGAACTGGTGGACAACAATGTGCTGGTGCTGGGGGCGGACATTCCGCTGTTCCGTCGCACCCTCGCCGACATCACCCGCGGCACGCCCAACTGCCTGCTGCTGGTGGAATATGCCGGCGACGACCTCGACGCTTTGAAGGCCGATCTGCGCCGTCTCGACCAGTGCATGGCGGATCACGGCTTTGCGGATGCGGTGGTGGAGGTGGTGGAGCCGCCGCGCCAGAAGCAGGTGTGGGACATTCGCGAGGCTTGCCTCAACATCATGATGTCCATGAAGGGCGACGGGAAGCCGGTGTCCTTCATCGAGGATTGCGCCGTGCCGCTGGAACACCTGGCGGATTATACGGACGGCATCACCGAGCTGTTCGCCCGCCATGGCACGCGCGGCACCTGGTACGCCCACGCCTCCGTGGGCTGCCTGCATGTGCGCCCCATCCTCAACATGAAGGACGAGCAGGGTGTCCGCGACATGCATGCCATTGCCGAGGCGGCGTGCGATCTCGTCAAGCGCTTCAAAGGCTCCCATTCCGGCGAGCACGGGGACGGCATTTCGCGCTCGGAGTTTCACGAGCGGATGTTCGGCACGCGGCTGGTGCGGGCCTTCGAGCAGGTGAAGGATGCCTTCGATCCGCACAATCACCTCAACCCCGGCAAGATCGTGCGGCCCTATCACATGGATGATCGCACGCTCATGCGCTATCCGGCCGGCTACCGCGTGTCGGAGCCGGCGCGCCCGGTGCTGGACTGGTCCGAATGGGGTGGCTTCGGCGGCGCGGTGGAGATGTGCAACAACAATGGCACCTGCCGGAAGATGACGGCCGGCACCATGTGCCCCTCCTATCGCGTGACCAAGGAGGAGCAGCATGTCACCCGTGGGCGTGCGAACACGCTGCGCCTCGCCATCTCCGGCCAGCTTGGCCCGGATGCCCTGACCTCCGCCGAGATGAAGGAGACGCTGGACCTGTGCGTGTCCTGCAAGGGCTGCAAGCGCGATTGCCCCACCGGCGTCGACATGGCGCGGATGAAGATCGAGTTCCTGCATCATTATCACGCGCGCCACGGCCTGCCGCTGAAGGAGCGCCTGATCGCCCATCTGCCGCGCTATGCGCCCTATGCGGCCGCGCTGGCGCCGCTCATGAATTTGCGCGACCGCATTCCCGTCCTCGCCCGCCTGTCCGAGCGCCATCTGGGCTTCAGTGCCCGGCGCACGCTGCCGCAGTGGCGCAAGCCGTGGTGGCAGGATGGGCGCGTGGGCTCGGCGGCCGATGTGGCCGGCGACGGACGGGACATCGTCCTCTTCGGCGATACGTTCAACCGCTATTACGAGCGCGAGAATCTGGAGGCCGCTGAGCGTGTGCTCGGCGCCGCCGGTTATCGCCTGCACCGTGTGGAGGCACAGAAAGGCGGGCGCCCCCTGTGCTGCGGGCGCACCTATCTCTCCGCCGGCCTCGTGGATGAGGCGCGCACTGAAGCCCGCCGCACCCTCGCGGCGCTTGAGCCCTATGTGTCCAAAGGCGCCCGCGTGGTGGGGCTGGAGCCGTCGTGCCTGTTCACCTTCCGGGACGAGTTCGGCGCCATCCTGCCGAAGCAGGAGGGGCAGATGCTGGCCGAGCGCTCCCTGCTGCTGGAGGAGCTTCTGGCGGCGGATCTGGCGGAGGGGCGGATCACTTTGCCTCTGGCCGATCAGGGCGGGCGCACGGCCCATCTGCACGGCCACTGCCACCAGAAAGCGTTCGGCGTGATGGGCGCCGTCGAGACGGTGCTGCGGGCGGTGCCGGGCCTGTCGGTGAAGCCGATCGAGTCCAGTTGCTGCGGCATGTCCGGCGCCTTCGGCTATGGCGCGAAGACCATGGACGTCTCTTTGGCGATGGCCGAGCTGTCGCTGCTGCCCGCGGTGCGCAAGGCGGCCGACGACGATCTGATCGTCGCCGACGGCACCAGTTGCCGGCACCAGATCAAGGATGGCAGCGGCCGGGAGGCCATCCATGTCGCCCGCGTGCTGGATGGGGCTCTGGCGGTCCCCACCTGAGAGGGCGGGAGCTAGCTGTGCTTGAGGCTGAGGAGTTCGTCGGCGCTCATCACGTTGCAATAGATCATGTGGAGAATCTCCAGCTCCCGCTCGTGCAGCGCCAAGCTGCCGGCGGCGCAGCCGTCCTCGACCACGATCACGTCGAAGCTTTCGTCGGCGAGGCTGCGCACGGTGGAGGAGACGCACTGGTCGGTGAAGATGCCGGCGCAGACCACCGTCCTGATCCCCATGTTGGAGAGGATCAGGCGCAGATTGGTGCCGGTCAGCGCGCTGTCGGTGGTCTTGGTGACAATGATCTCGCCGGGCAAAGGTGCGAGGGCGGGGACGATCTGTGACGCCTCCTCGTCCTTGGGCAGCAGCAGATTGTTCCAGCCCGGCTTCTTCTGGCTGAGCGAGCGGTCGCGCCCGTCCTGCATCTGGCAGGCGATGCGCGCGAACATCACATCCCAGCCCCGGCCGCGAAACGCGTCCATCAGGCGGGCGATGGTGGGGATGGTCTTCTCGTGCATGCGCTGGTGGAACGGCGTCCAGGCATCGAACCGGCGCCGGCCCTCCGCGTCCAGCGTGGCCGGATCGGGGCGTTCGAGATAGGTGTTCTGGACGTCGATCACCAGCAGGCAGACAGCCCCGGCCTCAAGCTCCGGATCGTCGGGCTCGGGGGCGCCGTCGTAATAGATCGAGCGGCGCGCATTCTTCCATGACATGAGGTCCGTACTCCCTGATCCGGCTTCGCCAGCCCGTGTGATGTCCTGTCCCGATCCCTCGGCTCAGGTCGTGGCCGGCACGCTGGTCAGCCCGGCTGCGAGCTTGGCTGAAGCTGCGGCGAACAGCGTGCCGATGGTCATGGATATGACCACGATGGGCAGGGCGTTGGCGAGTGTCAGCGAGAACAGCGCGGCATGGGTGAAGGCGCCGGGCGTCTGGCTCAGATAGGCGAAGGTGGTGGCGTAGCCGAAGGTGACGGCCGGCACGGACGAGAAGGGCGCGAAGCGCGAGGCTAGGATGTAGATCACGACGCTGGCGAAGACGAGCAGGCCCAGCCAGACCGGCAGCGGCATGGCCGCCAGCGGATTGGCGAGGCCGAGCACCGCGACCAGCCATGCCATCACCGCCCCGAAGGCGTTGGAGGTGATGTTGAGCGGGATGGCGCGGTTGTCGCCGCCCACCGCGAAATAGGAGGCCCAGGCGACGAAGGCCGCCCAGATGAGCAGCGTACCAACAGAGAGAAAGAGCCAAGTGGCGGCGCCGCCGAGCAGGCCGACGGCGAGGGCGGTGGCAAGGACCGATGACATGGGAAGGTCTCCTCTGGGGCGGCGTTCGGGCCGGCCTGATTATCTCAGAGAGAGTCAGTTCTTGAGTCAATCTGGTATTTTTCGTTGACGAGAAAATTTCTCTCATTAAACAGATTGGATGGGTGGGCGGCCCACGTGCCGCCGCTTCTTGCAAACTCAGCATAAGACCGACAGAGGGTTCACAGGCATGAGCAAGGCCCATTTCATTGAACGTCATGGACTTTGGACCGAAGACCAGAAACGCGCGGCGGCAGCGCTGGCCGAACGGATCGAGAAGGAAGGGATCCGGAACATCCGGGTCGGCTGGGGCGACCAGCACGGCATCGTGCGCGGCAAGACCGTGACGGCGGAGGAGTTCAAGGCCAACCTGCGCGACGGCAAGGATTTTCAGCTCGTCACGGCGATTTTCGACACCACCAACCACCCCATCGTCCCGCCGTTCGGGGCCGAGAACAGCCTGAACATCCCGGAGATGATCGGCCTTCCCGATGGCGTGCTCGTGCCCGATCCCACCACCTTCCGCGTGCTGCCGTGGAGCAAGGACACGGGCTGGTGCCTCAGCGATGCGTATTTCTCCAACGGCCAGCTGTGCCCGCTGTCCACCCGCCAGATCCTGCGCCAGCAGTTGCAGAAGCTGGCCGATGACGGCTTCAGCATGAAGGTGGGGCTGGAGTTCGAGTTCTACGTCTTCCGGCTGCTCGACCCCAAGCTCTCGCCTGCCTCCAGCGGTTATCCGCCGGAGCCGCCGGACGTGGAGATGATCTCGCACGGCTATCAGTATCTGACCGAGAACCGTGGCGACGAGATCGAGGGGGTACTTTCTTTCTTACAAGAGAATATCCAGCACCTCGGCCTGCCGCTGGCGACGCTGGAGGACGAATGGGGCCCCGGCCAGTGCGAGGTGACTTTCTCGCCGCTGGCCGCGCTTGAGGCGGCGGACGCCGCTCTGCTGTTCCGCTCCGCAGTCAAGCAATTGTGCCGCCGCAACGGCTTCCACGCCAGCTTCATGGCGCATCCCAAGGTGCCCAACGTGTTTCCGAGCGGCTGGCACATGCACCAGTCGCTGGTGGGGGCAGATGGCTCGAATGCCTTTGTCGCCCATGAGGGAGACGGGCCGCTCTCCGCCACCGGCATGACCTATCTCGGCGGTCTGCTGGATCGTGCCGCCGGCACGGCGCTGCTCACCACGCCCACGGTCAATGGCTACAAGCGCCAGCGGCCGGATGGCTTCGCCCCGAACAAGGCGGTGTGGGCGCACGAAAATCGCGGCGCGATGCTACGCGTCATCGGCGGGGTCGGCCAGCCGGCGTCCCGCATCGAGAACCGCATCGGCGAGCCCACGGCCAATCCCTATCTCTATATTGCCTCGCAGATCATCGCCGGGCGCGACGGCATGCGGCGCAAGGCCGATCCCGGTGCGCCGGCGCGGGCCGCCTATCTCTCCGACCGGCCGTTGCTGCCGCGCAGCCTCATGGAGGCGGTCACGGCCTTCCGGGCGGACGAGGTGATGCGGGCCGAGCTCGGCGACGTGTTCCACAATTACATGGTGATGCTCAAGGAATTCGAGATCTCGCGCTTCCTCTCCGCGGTCACGGATTGGGAGCACACCGAATATTTCGAGATGTACTGATAAAAGCGATCCGGCGGCGCGGCCGCCGGATTTTCCAAAAGTGTTTGAGAGAATGCCCTTCGGCTTTGGGAGAGACACGTGAAGATCGGCGCCGCCCAGTTACGACCCTGCTGGCTCGATCCGGCGAGAACGACCGACAAGATCGTCAATGCCATCGCGCAGGCGGGCCGGGAGGGCATCGGCCTTCTCGCCTTCCCCGAAGCCTTCCTGAGCGGCTATCCGTTCTGGCTCTGCCGGACCAATGGGGCGGCGTTCGACGATGCCCGCCAGAAGCGCGCCTATGCCCAGTTTCTCGATGCCGCCGTCGAAGTGCCCTCGCCGCTGATCGCGCGCATCACCGAGGCCGCGCGGGACCATGGCGTGTCGGTCTATCTCGGCCTCAACGAACGGGGCCGGGCGGCGGCACGGGGCTCGGTCTATTGCTCTTTGCTCGCCATCGACGCCGCGCGGGGGCTGATCGGCACCCATCGCAAACTGGTGCCCACGTTCGACGAGCGGCTGTGCTGGGCACCGGGCGATGGGCAGGGGCTCAAGGTGCACCAGATCGGGGATACGCGGGTGAGCGGGCTGAACTGCTGGGAGAACTGGATGCCGCTGGCGCGCTTCAGCCTCTATGCGGGCGGGACCGATGTGCATGTCAGCGTCTGGCCCGGCAATCCGGCAGTGGCCCAGAATGCGGTGCAGTTGATCGCGCATGAGGGACGTGTGTGGTCCATGGGCGTGAGCGGCGTGCTGCATCTGGACGATATCCCCTCCGACTTCGAATTCCGGGCGGATCTGGAGGCGGCGGGTATGCAGTCCATCTTCTCCGGCGGCTCGCAGATCATCGCTCCCGACGGGCGCGTGGCGGCAGCGGCGACCGATGGCGCGGAGGAGATCATCTCCCATGAGGCGGATCTCGCCACCGTGCGCGGGGAGCGGCAGAATTTCGATCCGTCCGGTCATTATCACCGGCCGGACGTGTTCCGCCTCGCCATCGACCGCACGCGCCACGAGGTGCTGCTCGAGACGCAGGATCCGGCGGAGGACGAGGGATGAAGGCCCTCGTGATCCAGAATGCGCCGTCGACGGGGATCGGGCTGGTGGGCGAGCAACTGCGGGCCCGTGGCTTCGCCCTCGACATCCGCGATGCGCAGCACACAGATTTCGATGCCATTGATCTTGGCAGCGCCGATCTGTTCGTCATCCTCGGTTCGCCGCGCGGCGTCTATGAGCGCGATGTGCCATGGATCGAGGCCGAATTCCGCTTCACGCGCCGCGTGCTGGATGCGGACAGGCCGCTGTGGGGCATCTGCTTCGGCGCGCAGATGATCGCCTCGGCGCTGGGGGCGAAGGTCGCGCCTATGGGCGTGCGCCATCGCTTCTGGCGCGAGAACGACATGGTGGTGGGCGAGGCCTGGCGTGGGCCGTGGCTCCGCTGGCATGGCGACCAGTTCGAGGTGCCCCCCGGGGCCGAGCTTCTCGCCATGTCGCAGGGCGTGCCCCAGGGCTTCCAGCGCGGGCGTGCGGTCGGGGTCCAGTTCCACCCGGAAGTGGACG
The DNA here is from genome assembly GCF_014635325.1 of Azorhizobium oxalatiphilum. Lineage (GTDB taxonomy): Bacteria > Pseudomonadota > Alphaproteobacteria > Rhizobiales > Xanthobacteraceae > Azorhizobium > Azorhizobium oxalatiphilum. Next base: position 71,983 of record NZ_BMCT01000004.1, read on the forward strand.
CGGATATGGTGCGTGCCTGGGTGAAGGAGGGGCAGGAGGGCTTGAAACAGGACGATTGCGATGGAGAGGCCCTGGTGGCCGCTTCCATCCGCGAGTGCCGGGACGTGGCCGCCCGCCTCGATCTGCTCACGGCCGACATACTGCAACGGTGCATCAGGTGAACAAGAAGACGTCCGAGCCCAGCGAGATGCTCGATACCAGCCCCGTCCTCGGCGAGGAAATCCGCCACCACCGCACCGCGCGCGGCTGGACGCTTGAGGAACTGAGCAAGCGCAGCGGCGTGTCCATCGCCGCCATCTCCAAGATCGAGAAGGGCCAGTCCCGCCCCAGCTTCGATACGCTGTTGCGCATCGCCCGCTGCCTGCAGATCAATTTCGTGCAGATGATGGAAGGCGAGGGGCCGTCGAAGCCGAAGGGCGTGACCGCGCGTCTCACCTCGACCCGCGCTGCCGATGCCGAGCTCTTCCAGACCGCGCATTATGACTACAGGGTCCATTCCACCTCGCTCACGCAGAAGGTGATGGTGCCGCTGCGCATGACCATCCGGAACCACGAGCCGCCACCGCGCGACGAGTGGAGCATCCATGACGGCGAGGAATTCGTGTTCGTGCTGAAGGGCACGCTGGCCTTCCACACCGAGCATTATGCCCCGCTGATCCTGAAGGAAGGCGACAGCTGCTATCTGGACAGCACCATGCGGCATGCCTTCGTTGCGGTCTCGCCGGGCGACGTGGAGATCCTGTCGGTCTGCCTGTCCATCAAGCCCTTTGAAGGGGAAGCAGGGCCCGAAAGTATCTGAACACGCGCCATTATCTTCGCAGCGCCGGTGCTGAGAGCGTTCGCTGCTGGTCTGCGCGAGAATTTAACGTGGGACATGCCGTCTATAGGAGGGGGCAAGGCCCTTACCTGCCCGCGATGGTCATAGTGCCAGCGAAGTCCGCTTGCTGTCCAAGTTCGAATGGCCGCATCGACCCACAGCGGAAGTTCCTGCTGTCCGCTTGACGCGGGAAACCGGATGGCCACCACCGAGCAGAGTCATCGGGTGGGAATTGCCTTTGGCGCGGGGGGCAAATTGCGGACGGATTGCCACTTCCCCGATTGGTCGGTCGGACCCCCATTCCTGCGAACAGATGCTCCGCTCAGTCATGCTCTACGGGGATGCGGCCGTTGTGGGCTGAGACCCGTCATCCGCCGCCACTCTGGACCGAGACGGGCTTGGTGGGGCCGGAGCACTCACGCGCCTTGCGCGCCTGAAGCGCAGTCCGCAATCACGAAAAACGCTCAATTCTTCGTCATGTGCAAATGTGCATTGCACGCAAAATGAAATTGACGGCTAGGCAAATTCGACCAACGATCTCCCCACCAAGCCGGACCAACCGGTTTGAGCCTCGTCGCACCCGACGGGAAAGGGGAACCGATGTCCGACACGCAATTCAAGAAAGGCGCACTGCGGCTGCGATTGCTTTGTGCGACGCTTGCCGCCGCTCTCGCATCTCCCGTGGTTGCCGCAGAGCCGAAGTTCACGAACGATGTCGTCAAGATCGGCATCTTGAACGACCAGTCCGGCCTCTATGCGGACCTGGCGGGGCCTGGCTCTGTCGAGGCCGCCCGCATGGCCATTGAGGAATTCGGCGGCACTGTCCTCGGCAAGAAGGTCGAGCTGGTCTTTGCCGACCACCAGAACAAGGCCGACATTGGTGCGGCGAAGGCGCGGGAATGGTTCAGCCAGGATGGCGTAGACGTCATTGCTGACTTTTCGAATTCATCGGTCGGCTTCGCCGTGCAGTCCTTGGCAAAGGACATGAATAAAATCGCGCTCATAACGGCGGCCTCGTCCGACTTTACCGGCAAGGCCTGCACCGACACCTCGGCACAGTGGGTCTATACCAGCTATACGAACGGTTACGGCCTCGCCAGGATCATGACGGCAGCCGGATATGACAGCTGGTTTCTGGTCACTGTGGACTATGCGTTCGGTCACGCCTTTGCCAACGACATCCGGAAGGCCGTGACGGCCAGCGGCGGAACGGTACTGGGCGAAGTCAGGCACCCGCTGAACTCACCGGACATGAGCTCCTTCCTTCTCCAGGCTCAGAGCTCGAAAGCCAAGATCGTCGCTTTCTCCAGCGCCGGCAGCGACATGGCGAATGCCATCAAGCAGGCGGCGGAATTTGGCCTGAACACCCAGAAGACGCTCGTCGCTCCGGCGGTCTTCCTGACCGATATCCACGCGCTGGGGCTCGAGAAGGCCAATGGTCTTCGCTTCGTGACCGCATTCTATTGGGATCGCAACGATGAGACGCGCCAGTGGTCCAGGCGCTTCTTCGACAAGCGCAAGGCGATGCCGACCATGACCCAGGCGGGCGTCTATTCGGCCGTGCGGCACTATCTGCGCGCGGTCGAGGCGGCCCAGACGGACGACGCCAAGGTCGTCATGGCCAAGATGAAGGAACTGCCGGTTGACGACATGTTCAGTCGCGGCGGCAGGGTGCGCGCGGACGGCCAGATGATCCACGACATGTATCTCGTTGAGGTTAAGAAGCCCGCCGAGTCGAAAGGGCCGTGGGACTATTACAAAATCGTGCAGACGATCCCGGGCGACCAGATATTCCCGCCGCTGTCCGATAGCGCCTGCCCGCTTGTAAAATAGACCCTGGGATAGCCGCCGCGCACGCCGCGCGGCGGCTTCCTTGCATCCCAATTGAATTTTCTCTACAGGCAGTTCGACACCACGAACGCTCGAGGGCGGCAATGGACCAGGTGCGCTTTGTCGCCCGTCAGATCGGTCAACGCATTCGGGCGGCCCGGTCAGCACGCAAGATGACGTTGAAGGAACTGGGAGAGAAAATCGACCTCTCGGCGGCGTTTCTCTCCAGGGTCGAGCGGGGCGAAGCTGCGACCTCGATCGCGAATCTCATCGCGATCGCGACCTGTGTCGATATTCCCTTGAGGGATCTGTTCGAGGACACATCCAGCTCTGCCGCAGCAAAGGGGTATTCCCTTTTTCGCAAGGCAGAACGCCAGAGCGGGCAGTTGCTTGACGCCAATGGCTATCAGTACCACGGCCTGTCGGCGACATTTCCCGACCCGAGCCTGAGCACCTTCGTTCTCGAATTTCCCGTCACGAGCGATACGAGCGTCAACCTGCTTTCCCATGAGGGCGAGGAGGTTCTGTACATTCTCGAGGGCCGGATCGAGTTCCAGATCGGATCTGACAGTTTCGTTCTGGAAGCTGGCGATTGCGTGCACCTGAAAGGGGAGCGTCCCCACATGGGCCGGAACGTGGGAACAGGTGTGGCGCGCATGCTGATGGTCGTTACACCGTCGCATGTCGTAGACCATCAGGGCTGACCCCAAGCTCCCTTCGCCACCGCTGCGCATCAATGCCTTGGCCGGAATGAATGACACGCACCCGCGTGCGTTGCCGCTTGCCTGCTCGGCCCGTCGACACGGAGGCCGCACAACAATTGGGCGGTGTTGATCGTTTTTCTCACTTTGCATCACATGCAAATTTGTGCAGCATGAGATTACTCAGAGGCAAATTGCGCAGCTCTGATCGAACCTGCAAGAAGGCAAAGGGGAAGCACGATGACCGACGCCGTTCGGATGTCGCTGGAGGATGTCCACGCCGCCGCCAAGGCAGCCATGCTGGGACAGGGGTTTGCGGACAACCACGCCACGGCCATCGCCAATACCGTTACCGCGGCGGAGCGGGATGAATGCCGTCATCACGGCCTCTTCCGTCTCCCCTTTTATGTGAACGGCTTGCGCTCCGGTCAGGCGTCTCCCGACGTGGAGCCCGTGCTGACCGAACTCGCGCCCGGCGTGCTCAAGGTCGATGCGGGATACGCCTTCTCACCGCTCGCGCTGGAGCGGGGCGACGCTCCGCTGGCCGAGCGTGCCAAGGAACACGGCATCGCGGCCCTCGCTGTTACAAACGCGCTCAATGTCGCCGCGCTCTGGCCTGAAGTGGAACGCCTTGCGGATCGCGGCCTGGTCGGGTTCGCCTTCGTCTCGTCCAGCCCCTATGTGGCGCCCGCCGGCGGCATCAAGCCGCTGTTCGGCACCAATCCCATGGCGTTCGCCTGGCCGCGCCTCGACGGCCCGCCCGTGGTCTTCGACCAGGCCTCGAGCGCCAGCGCCCGCGGCGAGATCCAGTTGCGTCTGCGCGATGGCGAGAGCCTCCCCGATGGATGGGCAATCGACAGCCATGGCCGTCCCACCAACGATCCCCAGGAGGCGCTCCTCGGTGCCCAGATGACGTTCGGCGGTTTCAAGGGCTCCAATATCGCCCTGATGGTTGAACTGCTGGCCGGGCCACTACTCGGCGACAAGATCAGCTTCGAACAGGCGGCGCACGACAAGGCCAATACAGGCGCGCCCTGCGGCGGCGAGCTTGTCATCGCGCTCGACCCGGCCCGGTTCGTGGCCGGCGGCGATCGGGTCGCCCAGCTCAAGCACGCGGAACTTCTGTTCCAGAGTCTTCTGGCGCAGGACGGCGCAAGGCTCCCGTCCGGCCGCCGCTACGAGGCCCGCAGGCGCTCCGAAGCCGACGGCGTAATGGTCCCGCGCTCACTGGTGGATTCCATCGAATCCTATATCGCCGGGAAGGTGGTTATCGAACGGGCGAAATACGAGGGCGATCACATCACCGCCTCGATGGCCTCGGCATAAGGGGGCATCGGCCATGTCGCATATCGAACCCACTGAACGGACGCGGATCCGGCGTCGCCCCGAACGCGGACATTTCGACCGCGCGGTCATCTATTCCATTCTTGACGAGGCCCTCGTTGCCCATATCGGGGTGAGCGTGGATGGCGAGCCGCGGGTCATCCCCACGGCGATCGTGCGCATCGGGGATCACGCCTATATCCACGGCAGCCCCAACAACCAGCTGCTGCTGACTTTGGAGAGCGGCGCGACGGCCTGCATTACGGCGACGATCGTGGATTCCATCGTCGCCGGACGCTCCGGCTTCGGCATGAGCATGGACTATCGGTCGGTGGTGATCTTCTCGAAGGCAGAGAAGGTCACGGACCTTGCCGCGAAGGAACGCATCGTTGCGGCTTTCGTCGCCGACATCATGCCCGGCCATATCGTCCGGCCGCCGAAGACGAAGGAGCTGAACGCCACCGTCTTCCTGCGTTTTCCCATCGAGGAGGCCTCGGCCAAGATCCGCGACAAGGGCGTCATGGACCCGGACGAGGATATCGCCCTGGATGTGTGGGCTGGCGTTATTCCGCTGCGCATCACTCCCGGCGCGCCCGAGAATTGCCGCTCCCTCCGGCCGGGCATTCCCACGCCGGATTATGCCAAGGCCTATAAGCGGCCCGGCAGCGTGGACTGACACCCGCCCCTTGCCTTGAACCAATGCGACAGCGCGGCGACACGCCATGCTGTCGCCTGTTCATGCCTGCCCCATGGACGTTCGATGACCACAGAAACTGTTGAACGCCCACTCATTCTTGAAACACGTGCAGGTCTGCAGCCTTGAGCAGAGGTTCAGCCATGACCATGCCCCGTGCCCACATAGGCCTCCACCACCTGCGGGTTCTTCGAGACCTGAGGGGGAGTGCGGCTTCGGTGACGCCGGGCGTGCAAGAAGCCCCGGTACCATGGCAGGATTGGCTATCTGCGCCGAGAGGCTGAAAACCCAAGGTGCTGCGCCATCAGCACCAGATCGGGCAGGGACCTTGCGCCCATCTTCTCCATCACATGGCGCTTGTGGACCTTGGTGGTGATCTCGGACAGGCCCAGCTCACCCGCGATCTGTTTGTTCATCAGGCCACCGATGGCACAGGCCATCACATCCCGCTCGCGTTCGCTCAACGTGGCAAAGCGGGCCGCGACCTCGTCGCGCAGGCCCTCCGCCCGCAATGCGGCCTCATCCGCCGCGATGGCGCGACCGATGGCTTCCAGCAGGACGCTGTCCTCCACCGGCTTGGTCAGGAACTCAATGGCGCCGCCGCGCATGGCCCGCACCGTCATGGGAATGGTGCCATAGCCGGTCAGGAAGATGACGGGCACCGAACTTCCGGCGCTGCGCAGCGCCTCCTGCACGGTCAGTCCATTATGATCCGCGAGCCGGACATCGAGCACCACGCAGGCCGGGCGCTGGTTCGACAAACGAGGAGCAAGGTCGTCCGCATCCGCATGCTCCACGGCTGCCAGCCCAGCTGATCTGCAGAGCCTCGCGAGCGCCGTGCGGAGCGCGGGATCGTCGTCGACGATGTGAACGGTCGGTTCCATGCCTCGATATACCCGACACCCGGCCGCTAGCCGAGCCTTGCCAGACAGCGTTCAAGGGCGGAGGCATCGAATGGCTTGGTCAGATAGTCAGCCGCGCCCGCCTCCAGCGCCCGCTCCCGTATAGCATCTCCGGGATAGGCGGTCATTGCGACTATAGGCAGGGCGGGACTACTCGCGCTCACCATCCGGATCAGTTCTATGCCGCCCATGTCCGGCATCTGGATGTCTGCCAGCACGCAGAACAGGCTCTGCCTGTCGCCATATGCCAGCAGCGCTTCGGCGCTTTCGAAGAGGAGCACCTCATAGCCGCTGGAGCGGATCAGGCGCCCGAGCGCGGCCCGAATGAAGGGGTCGTCATCGACGATGGCGATGCGGCGCTGTTCCGCCATAGGTTCAGCCGTTGGGCCGGGGCAGGGTGAAATGGAAGGCCGCTCCGCCTTCGGTGGCGTCGTCCACCCAGATGTCGCCGCCGTGGGCATCGATGCAGTTCCGGCATATGGCGAGCCCCATCCCCATGCCGCCCGGCCGGTTGGAATGGAACGGGGCGAAGATCTGTCCGCGTTTGTCGAGACGGACTCCCGGACCGCTGTCGCTGACCACCACCACCAGCCAGGACTGTTCCGCCCGCATGGACACCGTTATGTCCCGCCTGTCGCTGCCCTGCGCCATGGCCTGGGCCGCATTGAGAAGAAGGTTCACGAACACCTGCTGCACCTGGACCACATCGGCCCAGGCCGAAGGCAGATCGTCGGGCGCGGCGAGATGGACGACGGCGCCAAGGCCGCGCAGTTCGGCCTCGACGATCAGGTTGGCGCTGCGCGCGACAGTGACGAGATCCACCGCCGCGAACGCGCCCGGTGCGTTGCTGAAACAGGATGTGATGCGCGCCACTACGTCCCGCGCGCGCGATGCCTGGGACACCACATCGTCCAGGGCGGCGCTCACCTCTTCGATGTCCGGCGTCCCGCGCCGGATCAGGCGTTGGGCGGCCTGCCCATTGGCGAGAATGGCGGCGAGCGGCGAATTGACTTCATGCGCAATGGAGGCGCTCAGGGCATTGGCCGTGGTGATCCGTGAGGACTTGGCGGCATCGGTCTCGGCTGCGGAGAGGCGCGCCTGCGCCCGCTTGTAGCCGGTGATGTCCACGGAAGTGACCACGATATCGGAGAAGCCGTCGAGATCGCTCGGCAGCATGGCGGTGAACAGCGTATCGATCTCAATGCCGTCGGCGGTCTTCACATGCGCCTCGGACCGAAAGAAGCGGTCGCCCCGCCCGAACGCCACCAGCCACTGGACGAAGGTCTGATCGGTCTCGGGCAGAAGACGATCCAGAGGCCCCAGATAGGCCTCCTTCCCTGGCGCGCCGGTCTCCTCCACGGTGAAGTCGTTCACGTCGCGGACGATCACGCGCGCCTTGAGCGCGCGCAGGTCCTCGGGCCTGTTTGCGTAATGGCTTTCCAGATCGGTCACGCCGGCCTTGCGCAGGGCCATCACGGCTTTTCCGGCGGCGGTCCAGTCTTCCCGCCACATGGAAATGCCCGCACGCTCGAAGATTGCGCGCACCTGCTGCCGGCCTCGCCGGAGCTCCTGGCTTCGTCTGAGCAAGGACATCACCGCCAGAACGGCCGAAGCCATGGCGGCCGCGCCGATGAGTGTCCAAATGCTGCCCCCCAAGGCCATCTCCCGGGCCGCAATGGCAGCGAGGAGTGCCGGAAGCACAACCGGAACGAGTGCGGAAACCCAATCGCTTATGACCGCGGGCCAACGGGACGGCTTCGCCGCCATCATCCATGCGGGGAGGCTGTCGGCCCCGTCGGCCCGTCCGGCCGCTGCCGACGCACCGCTCGGCCACCTCGAAAAGACCTGTCGCATATGCTCCGTCCCCCGCAAGTCTGTAGCAGTGCGCCGGATATCCGTCTTCGATACACCTGTATAATGGCGCCTTGCATCATGCGGCGGCAGTGTCATGGGATGGATCTGCACACGCACGGCACCCATAAATTTCCCCACGCGGGGATTATCGCGTCATCCCTCTCCCGTGAGTGGCGCGGCGTAGCGGCGGAGCTGCGCTCCCATCCTACGGGCGAGATTCCCGCCATCACGCCGGCCCATATGGAGATCACGCTCGCCACGCGGACCTGCCCCGGTGGCTGTGTCAGCCGCAAGGGCGCTGGCGTCCGGCAGCGCTCAGCCGTGCATGAAGGCGCCATATGGCTCTGTCCTATCGGCGTGGGGGAGGATGACATCAGCATCAATGCCCCGCTTGATGAGATCCTGCACATCTACCTGCCCGCCAGCCGCTTCGAGGCGCTCGCGGAGGATTATGGAGATCCGCGTGTCCGCGGGGATGCCATCCGGTATCTGTCCGACCTCCGTGATCCGCTGATCTGGCAGGTGGGCCAGTCCATCCGGGCTGAACTGCTCCAGGAGACGTCCGCAGGCCGGATGATGGTCGAGACGGCCTCTCTGGCGCTGACCGCGCGCCTCGTACACGCCTACGGTCATGATCGTCCCGAGACGGCGGAGGCGGCCCGCGAGGCGGCCTGTCCGGAACGCATCGCACGCGCGATGGCCTTCATCCGCGACAATCTCGAACGCGATGTCTCGGTCTCGGAAGCGGCTGCCGTCGCTTGCCTCAGCCCCTTCCATTTTGCGCGCATGTTCAAGCGCGTGACCGGAAAAACGCCCCACGGCTTCCTGAGCGAGGAGCGGCTGAGCTTGTCCCGCCGGCTTCTGGCGGACCCTGAGATTTCCCTTGTCACGGTTGCGCACCGGACCGGCTTTTCCAGCCAGGCCGCCTTCAGCACGGCCTTCAAGCGCGTCATGAGGTGCTCGCCCGGCAGCTATCGGCGGGCACTGATCGAGCCGTAGCAATCAGCAGTCTTGCGAAACGCTTTCGCAGCCCTGCGAAATACCCGGCACAGGCATTCGAGCAAATCTGGCCGCGCCAACTGCATCAAGGGCAGGGAGGGGCGCGGTGAAAGCAAACGACGACGCTTCGCTTTTCACGCAGGTCATCCCGCGCATCCGCGCAATCCATGCGGATCGCAGAGCGATGACAGGCCATGCCCTGAACCTGACCCGCGAACAGCAGACCCGGCGCTACTGTTCCGTGGATCATCCGACCACACAGGTCGGTGCCGCATGAGCACGCTCACATTTATGCCCTCACGACGCGTGGTCGTCGTCGGTGGGCTCGCCATGGCCGGCGCGGCCTCGCTTGCCAGTCCCTTGTTCGCCAAGCGTCAACCCGGAGGAGCCGAGACGATGACCTTTGTCAAAACCAGCGATGGGACCGAGATCTTCTACAAGGATTGGGGGGCGAAGGACGCCACCCCGATCGTGTTCCATCACGGCTGGCCGCTCTCGGCCGACGACTGGGACAATCAGATGATGTTCTTCCTGCTGAAGGGATATCGCGTCATCGCCCATGATCGTCGCGGCCATGGCCGTTCCACGCAGACGGACACCGGCAATGAAATGGACACCTACGCGGCGGACGTGGCGGCATTGACCGACGCGCTCGATCTGAAGGGCGCCATCCATGTGGGCCATTCCACCGGCGGCGGCGAGGTCGCGCATTATGTGGCGCGGGCGAAACCCGGCCGTGTCGCCAAGGCCGTCCTCATCGGCGCGGTGCCGCCGATCATGGTCAAGACGGAAGCCAATCCCGGCGGCCTGCCGCTGGAGGTGTTCGACAGTTTCCGCAAGGCGCTGGTGGACAATCGCGCCCAGTTCTTCCTCGATGTGCCGGCTGGCCCCTTCTACGGTTACAACCGTCCCGGCGCGAAGGTGGATCAGGGCGTGATCCAGAACTGGTGGCGGCAGGGCATGATGGGCGGAGCGAAAGCTCATTACGACTGCATCAAGGCCTTCAGCGAGACGGACTTCACCGAAGACCTGAAGCGCATCGATGTGCCCACGCTGGTCATGCACGGCGATGATGACCAGATCGTGCCGTATGCGGATTCCGCTCCGCTCTCGGTGAAGCTGCTGAAGAACGGCACGCTCAAGACCTATCAGGGGCTGCCCCACGGGCTGTGCACCACGCATCCAGACGTGGTCAACGCCGACCTGCTCGCCTTCATCCAGAGCTGAGTTCCCACCCTGCCGCCAGACGAGTGGCATTCAGCCAGATGCATTGCAGATCCGAGACGGCCCGATGCGCCGCCTCGGATCGATGCCGCCCTGTTTCCGCAGGCTTCCATCGGAGCATTCGCCATGACACGCCAGCGCCTCACCCACGCGAACGGCGCTCCCGTCGCCGACAACCTGAACATCGAGACGGCAGGCCCACGAGGCCCGGCGCTGCTTCAGGATATCTGGCTGATTGAGAAGCTCGCCCATTTCGACCGCGAGGTGATCCCGGAGCGACGCATGCACGCCAAGGGGTCGGGCGCGTATGGCACCTTCACCGTGACAGGTGATATCACGCGCTTCACCAAGGCGAAGCTGTTCAGTCAGATCGGCAAGCAGACGCCGGCTTTCGTGCGCTTTTCGACCGTCGCGGGAGAGCGTGGGGCGGCCGATGCGGAGCGCGACATTCGCGGCTTCGCGGTGAAGTTCTACACCGAGGACGGAAATTGGGATCTGGTGGGCAACAACACGCCCGTCTTCTTCTTCCGCGACCCGTTGCGCTTTCCTGACCTCAATCATGCCGTCAAGCGAGATCCACGCACGGGCATGCGCAGCGCCGACAACAATTGGGACTTCTGGACACTGCTGCCGGAGGCTCTGCATCAGGTCACTATCGTGATGAGCGAGCGTGGCATTCCGCGCTCCTATCGGACCATGCACGGCTTCGGATCGCATACCTTCAGCTTCATCAGCGACGCGAACGAACGGGTGTGGGTGAAGTTTCACCTGCGCACCCGGCAGGGCATCGAGAACCTGACGGATGGCGAAGCAGCGGACCTCATCGGTGCTGATCGCGAAAGCCATCAGCGCGACCTGTTCCTTGCGATCGAGAATGGAAGCTACCCGCGCTGGACGCTGTGCGTTCAGATCATGACCTCGGAACAGGCGCGCCGTCACCGGCACAATCCCTTCGATCTGACGAAGGTCTGGCCGCACGCAGAATTCCCGCTGCACGAGGTGGGCGTTCTGGAGCTCAACCGCAATCCGGACAATGTCTTCGCCGAGGTGGAGCAGGCGGCGTTCAGCCCGGCCAACATCGTGCCGGGGATTGGATTTTCGCCCGACCGCATGCTCCAGGCCCGCCTGTTTTCCTATGGGGATGCCCAGCGCTATCGGCTGGGCGTCAACTTCAGCCACATCCCGGTCAACGCCCCGAAATGTCCGTTTCATGCCTATCATCGGGATGGTAGCATGCGAACTGACGGCAATCAGGGATCGACGCTGCATTACTTTCCCAACTCCTCGGGCGAGTGGGAGGTGCAGCCGGGCATTGCGGAGCCCCCACTTTCTTTGGACGGCGATGCGGCACACTGGGATCATCGGCAGGAAGACGATCATTTCGAGCAGCCGGGCAACCTTTTCCGCCTGATGTCGCCAACGGCGCGGCAGCGTCTTTTTGAGAACACGGCCCGCGCCATCGGTGGCGCCGCGTTGCATATCCAGATGCGTCACATCGCCAACTGCGCGAAAGCGGACCCGGCCTACGGCGCGGGCGTGGCTGATGCGCTGGGGATCAGTATTCCGATCGCAGCCAAGTGATCATTGCCGAACATTCCATTCAATGCACGAAGCCGGGGGGGAGCCGTGCAACACAACAGATCATCTTCGAAATTACCAACCCGTCTGCTCTCCGGCAGCCTTGCCGTTGCCGCCGTCATAGCCTGCGGCACGCCCGCATCGGCGCATGTGAAATGGTTCGCGCCCTATATTGTCGGTGCCCCGCCGCAGCCCACGGGGCAGGTGCTGACGGACCTCTGGTTCTGGATTGGCATCGTACTCGTCTGCCTGTTCTTCATCCTCACACGGCTGATGGAGACCGGGCCCTATGGCGAGGCCGTCCACACTGCGCTCGACCGCGTCACCGCGCCCCTGTGGGCGCGGCTGGATGACTATGTCCGTGTGACCGTCGGCGCCTTCTTCATCGCCATCTTTGCGGTTGGGGGCGTCTATCTGACGCCGGATCTGAAGACACCTGCGGAGTGGGTGTCCTGGCTCCAGTTCGTGATCGCCGCCTGCATCTTCTTTCGCGCCACCATGCCGCTGGCCGGCCTTGGCATCATCCTGCTCTGGCTGCTCGCCCTCCAGCATTACGATCTATTCCATCTGTTCGATTATCTGGCTCTCGGCATCGGCGTGGCCGCCTACCTGATCCTTGAGCCAAGCCGGAACGAGGTGTGGCGCTCGCACCGCTTTGAGGCTCTGCGCTGGGGACTGGCCATCGCCCTCATGTGGTCGAGCCTGGAAAAATTTGCCTTTCCATCCTGGTTCTACCCGCTGGTCGAGGAAAAACCCTTCCTGACCTTCGGCATGCCACGGGACATCTTCATTCCCATGGCGGGGATCGCCGAGTTCACCATGGGGCTGGGCCTGCTGTGGACGCCGCTGATCCGGCGCCTGTCCGCCGTCGCGCTGCTCGTCATCTTCACTGCGGCCGTGTGGCCCTTCGGACGCATCGACCTCATCGGCCACGGGCTGATCATGGCCATCCTCATTGCCGTGGTCTGCGACCGCTGTCGGCTGGAGCGCGTGGTGCCGGCGACCAAGGCCGGCGTGCTCGGCATACCGGCAGGTCTGGCCGTGGCGCTCACCCTCTTCATCGGAAGCTACTGGGGGCTGCATAGCGTCTTCTATGGTCCGGAGGGGTTCGTCGGCCCCGCTACCGCGGAGCGGACCACCCACTCGCACAGCCCGGAACACCCGCATGGTCCGTCTTCGGGAGCGGGCATCGGCGCGCCTCCGACCAGATCCGGCTCTGCTCCATGAGGCGGGCAGCCCTGCTTTGAACGCGGGTGCCGGTCTCTTGCGGATAAATAGGACTCCTATATATCTCGCTCATGGAAACGCCAGACCTTGCCACCCCCCTGTCGGATCGCCTTGAAGAAGGGCTGTCGCGGATTGCGGCGGTGTTGCGCGCCGATGACTGGTCGCGGGCCAAGGCCGTGCAGCTCAACCCGACCCAGTACGCGATCCTCGTGCATCTTCAGGGGCGTCCTTCCGGGCTGGGGATCAAGGACATCGCTTTCCAGCTCGGCGTCTCGCAGCCGACGACAACGGATTCCGTCGCGGCGCTGGAGCGGAAGGGACTGGTGGTGCGACACACCGACCTCGCAGACCGCCGCGCGGTCCATGTGCGGCTGACGGCGGACGCCGAGACCGCATTGCAGGCCGCCCGTTCGGTCCCCGGTCACGCCCATGAGGCGGTGGCTGCCCTTGACCGCGCCGGGCAGGAGAAGCTGCTGCTGCTGCTGATCGCCATGATCCGGCAGCTGCAGGAGACAGGCGCCATTCCCATCCAGCGCATGTGCGCGAGCTGCCGCCATTTCCGGCCCTTCGTCCATGCCGATGCGGCCAGGCCGCATCACTGCACTTTCGTGGACGCGTCCTTCGGCCAGCAGGATCTGCGGATCGAATGTCGCGAACACGAAGCCGCCGCCCCTGCATCCCGGGCTGCCACCTGGGATGCCTTCGCCAAGGGCATTCAAACTCTCCAGGCATAAAAGAGGAACGTCATGACCGGAGCACAAAAGGGCGCCGTGGCCGTTCTGGCCGCCGCGGCCCTATGGACAGGTGCGTCCATTGCCCAGCCCATCACCGCGAAGCCCGCTGACGCCACGAAGGCGTCCTTCGACATCGTGGAGACCACCATTGTCACCAGGGGTGGCAACGCCGTCTTCACCACCCGCGTCCGCGGTGAGGCCGGCAAGGATAAGCCCGACGCGACGGGCCGCTTCGCGGGATCGAGCGTCTATGCCTATGTCTGGCCCACCAGCCTCGACAGCGGCGACATCGGGTTCGAGAAGGGGCAGGGCATCGTGGCCCTCGCCGTCACCTTCCATCCCGATTTCGACGATGCGGCTCATGGCGGCAAGAACCGCCACATCTGGCATCCGCATTGGGTGGTGCTGGCCCAGGACAAGGCCTGCGGCGGTGGCCTGAAGGTGATCGACATCCCCAAGGGCACAAAGCCGAAGGTGCCGCCCACCTGGCCTGACGTACCCCTGCTCATCGACAGCCCGGAATACCCGACCACCTTCACGGGTGAGACGGTCGAAGTCTCCATCCCTCTTGCGCAGATCAGCGGCATTGCGGGCGCCTCGTTTGACGGCGTGACCGCCGGCCTGAAGGTCAATGGCAATCTTCATGCGCCGCTGCTGTGCGTGGACAACGTCTTCAAGGTCGCCTCCGGCAACCTGAGCCTGCCGGGCAAGGTGACGCCCGCAAACTAGGGCGAGTCGAGACACGTCAATGAAAAGCGCCGGTTCGCCGACTGCCATCGGACGAACCGGCCATTCCCACTCTCCAGGCAAACAGAGAGGAAGAACATGGACAGGATAAACCTCATGAACAGGGCGGACGCAACCCGGACAGCCGGGGAGCCGGGCGCCCGTGGCGGATTGTCGAAGCCACGCCGCATGGCGCCGGAACTCAGCGTCAGCCAATGGTTCAACACACCCGAACCGCTCTCTATCGCAGCCTTGAAGGGGCGGGTGATCTTCCTGCATTCCTTTCAATTGCTGTGCCCCGGCTGCGTGGCCCACGCCATTCCGCAGGTGCAACGCATCGAGCGTACGTTCTCCGGCAGTGATCTGCAGATCATCGGCCTGCACACGGTGTTCGAGCATCACGCCGCCATGTCGCCGACAACGCTGGAGGCGTTCCTGTTCGAGTATCGCCTGAACTCGCCCGTGGGCGTGGATCTGGCAGACGAGGCCTCCCACGTCCCCGTCACCATGCGTCGCTATGGCTTCCGTGGCACGCCCTCGTCGGTGCTGATCGGCCGCGATGGCACGATCCTGCACGAAGCGTTCGGGATCGAGGATGACCTCACGCTGGGCGCCCGCATCGCCACGGCACTGGCGACTCCTGTGCCTGATGCCGGACAAGCAGTCGAGGTCAGTGACTGCGCGGCCGGCGTCTGCGCTCTTCCCGTCTCCATCTGAGGAGCACCCCATGTCGAAGACTGCTTTGGTATTGAGGCACATTCATTTCGAGGATCTCGGGTCGCTGTCGCAGCCGATCGGGGACGCGGGATATGCGATCCGCTACAGCGATGTCGGACAGCCTGATTTCCTCGCTGGCGACCCAGCCGAGCACGATCTGCTCATCGTTCTCGGCGGTCCCATCGGGGTTTACGAGGAGGAAAGCTATCCTTTCCTCGCCCGCGAAAAGGCCTTCATCGCACAGCGCCTCGCGCGCGGGCTGCCGACGCTCGGGATCTGTCTCGGTGCCCAGTTGATCGCGGCGTCACTTGGCGCCTCGGTCTGCCCTTCGGGCCTGAAGGAAATCGGCTTTTCGCCGCTCATTCTCACTGATGCGGGCGAGAACAGCCCACTGCGCCATTTGCGGGATATTCCCGTCCTGCACTGGCACGGCGACACCTACGACCTGCCGGCGGAAGCGGAGCTTCTCGCGGCTACCGCGATCATCCGGCAGCAGGCTTTCCGGATCGGGGCCAGTATTCTCGGCCTCCAGTTCCATCCGGAAGCGGATTGCGGCCCCGCGTTCGAACGCTGGCTGGTGGGCCATGCGCACGAACTGGCCGCGGCGCAGGTGGATATCCGCCTGCTGCGGGAAGATGCCGGCCGGCTTGGCGAACGCCTCGGCAAAGCCGCCCATCTGATGATGCGCGACTGGCTTGCCAATTTGGCTCCGGCCACATGACCTCATGTCCGCTTCTCGGCCTGCTGACAGGAGCGGTTCGGCCGCTCGGTCCCCGTGGGGTCCCGAGCGGCATCGCCAAGATCCCGGTCTCGGCTCCCGTGTCCCTGACCGCCACCGGCTTTGCGGGCGACGGGCAGGGCGACCATCGCCACCATGGCGGCCCCGAGAAGGCCGTTCATCATTATCCCTTCGATCATTACGCCGCATGGGCGAGGGAGATCGGCGATCATCATCTCCTGACGAGGCCGGGCGCCTTCGGGGAAAATCTGTCCACGTTCGGCCTGACCGAGGAGGCCGTGGCCATAGGCGATGTGTTCGAGCTTGGCAGCGCCGTCATCGAGATCAGCCAGGGCCGTCAGCCCTGCTGGCGTCTGAACGAGCGTTTCTCCGTGCCGGCGATGGGGCGGCAGGTGCAGAGCAGCGGCAGAACGGGTTGGTATTATCGCGTTCTGAAGGAAGGCGTGGTGGATCCCGGCGCCAGCCTGAGGAGGGTGGAGCGCCACGCACCGGAGTGGACGGTCGCGCGCATCTGGCGCGCGTTCTACGTCGATCCGCTGGGATATGACGAACTCAGACTGATTGCGGACCATTCGCGGCTTGCGGAGCGCTGGCGGACGCTCGCTTTGCGCCGGATTGAAACCCGGTCCATCGAAGACTGGGCGCTTCGCCTGGACGGCCCCTTACCGTAGCAAGGGGCTTCGTTTGACCGATCAAACAGCGTCACCTCATCCCGGGGCCAGACGCCTAGGTTTCGAAGAATCCATTTGTGGCGCGCTGCAAGATCGCGGGAACGGACAGGCCTTCGAGCTTGAGCGCCTCCAGCAGCGTGTTCTCGGCCTTATAATCCCGACCGATGGAGGCGCCCGCGAGCGTGATGGTCGCGTCATGGACCGGCGTCGCCACGCCCGCCAGACGGGCGACTTCAGCCGCGAACACCAGTCCATAGGAAAGATCCTGGCTGATGTAGCGGTGGTCGACGCTGCGCGGCCCCTTCGGCCCGCGGCCCGATGCGAACAGCGTCGCGTTCATCTGCGCCATGGGGCCGAGCGGCGTACGGAAGGAGCGATGGAAATGCTCGTTCAGCGAATGGATCGTCGAACCATAGGCCTGCGCCACGGCGATACGCTCCGCATCCAGCGCCTCCATGAGCCGGCCGACCGCCTCTGTCGTCTGTCCATAGGGTGCCCAGGACTCCCGGTGCTCGATGCGCGAGATGTTGAGCAGGCACACCGGCACGTGAAACACCGGATTGGAGTTCGACAGCAGCGCGATCGCCAGTGCATCGCCGCGCGGCTCGATGAGTGCGCCGGTCAACTCATGACAGAGGTCGAGGGCCGCGGCGCGATCCCGCGCCGGCATCACGGCGGCCTCGATGCGCGGGCGCACGGTGCGGATGTCGACCGAGGTCGCATCGGTCTTGTGGGCGGTCGCCACAGTGGTGTTCCAGGAGATGATCGGCAAGCTGATGTCGCGTGCCGCGAGCAGCGCGGAAAGCGCGACCGCCCCCATGGAATGGGCTGCGCCGATGATGAAGGGAACACCGGGCCGCAGCAAAGGTGCTGCCGCCTCCATCACGGGGCGATGGCCGCCCCCATCCACGGCGAGCACCACCGCATCGGCTTCGCCAAGGGCCTCGGCGAGAGAGGCGGCGATGCCGATCTCCCACTCGCCCGCAAGCGCACCCGATGCACGAATGACTGTGCGAGGCGCCAGCCCGTGCGTACTGCCACCGGAGGGCGACCACATGATCGGCGCGTGTCCCCGCGAGGCAAGCAGGGCCGACGTCGCAAGCCCCATGCTCCCCGCACCGAGAACCGCCACCTTGAGAGACCGCAGGGTCATTCGACTTCCCTATGAATGAGTGATGATCGAGAGATCACCGGATCAGGCTACGTCTCGCACCACGGGCGAGGCCGCGAACAGATGGCGGACATCATCGAGGTCTTCGATGGTGCGCAGGCGCTGCAACAGGGTTTCCGCAGCATCGGGAGAAAGGAATGGCGCGACGTTGCGCAGGAACTTCCGCTCCAGCAACGCTTCCGGCATGGGATTGATTGGCTTGCCTGTGGCAGCAGCCTGAAGATGGGATGCGGTGCGCCCACCGTGGGTGGTCACGGTCACTCGCGTGGCCTCGGTGCCGTTGCGCGCCGCCTCCTCGTCCTCGAACAACTCGGCGGGATGCATTTCCACCCGGCCCATCGCCGCCTGGACGGTGGGATCCTCAAGATTGTCCTGCGTCAGCAGATCCGCCGTGAAGCGGCCGCGCGCGAGAAGGCAGCCCAGAGCGAAAGGCATGGAGAACTGCGCCTGCGTTACATTTGCGGGACGCGGAAAGGCGAGGTTGCTGGCGATGTGCCGGGTCACATCACATCGCACCGTCGCCACCTCGCCAGCATCGATCTTGTGATGATCCAGCAGGAATTCCAGTGCCTCGGCTGCGGCCTGCACGGACGAACAGGCGGGATAGAGCTTGTAGGACGTTCCCGGCTCCTGGAAAGCGCCCAGATGCTCGAACGCCTCTGCCGTCCAGGCGCCGCCATTGATCACCTGAATGAAGCCGCGATGGCCTTCGAACGCATTCAATGGGGCCTCTCCACCGTCGCGCGCCAGAAGAGCGGCGCGCAGGCCGATCTCGCTGGCCCGTGCGCACAGATAAGGCTTCATGTCCGACCCTACCGCGATGCGCAGCCCGCCGGCCTGCACCGTGGCGATGGCGATGGCATGGGCGGTGCGGCCGGCATCCAGCCCCAGCAGCCGCGACACCGCCGCCGCCGCGCCTATGGGGCCGAGCACCGCGCTGTTGAACCAGCCCTTGTAGAACAGGCTGTCCCGATCCTTGCGATAGGGCTGCTCCGACAGACATTCGGCCAGCGTGCAGACGGTCTGCGTGCCCGCCACGAAGGCGGTGAGGAGATCGGCGCCGGTGGCCCCGACCTCCTCACCGACGGCCAGCAGTGCGGGAAACAGCACCGCCGGCGCAAACACCATCCCCACATTGAAGTTGGCATCGAAGTCCAGGACGTGCGCCGAGGTCGCGTTCAGCCGTGCTGCCGCTGGCGCGGTCAAAGCCGCTCCCGCGCCGGCGATGATGGTCGATGCCCCTGCGCGACTTTCGGCCAGCCCCTGCGCCCGCGTTATCCGGGCGAAGGGGAATTGTGAGCCGGCGAAAGCGACGCCCATGACGTCGATCATCGCATGGCGGGCGGCGCTTCGTGCGTGTTCGGGAACGTCGGCAAAATGCAGGGCGGACACCCACGTGCCGAGCCTTTCCGCGATGAAGGGCGAGGGTGTGGAATCGGCAAGTGAGGTCATGATGATCTGCATCCTCACTTCGCAGCGAGGAAGCTCCCGTCATAATAGCGCGCGAGGTCGAATTCGGCGGTGGAGTCGGGCTCTGCGCCCACCGCCTTGGCGATGACGATCAGGTTCTTCAGGCTGTCGGCCGAGACTTCGAGCCCCACGCCAATGGCCTTCTGCTGCTCGACGATGAAAGCGTAGGAGTCCGCGCAGATGCTGCGATCGGTCTTGGTGTAGGCCGCGAGGATGTCGATGGCCTTGTCCTTGTTGGCCGGATCATAGATCCAGTCGGCGGCCTTGCGGGTTGCCTGCGTGAGGGCGATAGCGGCCTTGGGGTTCTTCTCGGCCCATGGCTTGTTCAGGATCAGCGGGGTCTGGAGATAGGGCTCGGTGTAATCGCCGAGCACCTTCAGGCCGTCGCGCTGCGCCAGCGTATCGAAGGGCGCCACCAGCAGGGCACCGAACACCTGGCCGTTGTCGAGCGCGATGACGCGATCCTTCGAGTTGGCCATTGAGACCATCTGCACCGACTGCCCGTCGCCCCCGCCGCGCTGGACTAGATAGCGCAGCAGGTTGGCCGTTCCGCCCTTCACGCCACCGGCTGTGACCGGCTTGCCCGACAATTGCTTGACGCTGGTGATCTCCTTGCCGCCCACGAGGCGAAGGATCGACTTGCCGAGCACCGCGCCGGAAATGACGATTGGCGCGCCCTGATCAATGGCGCGAATGGCGAGGTCCGCTACGGCCACACCCGCCTCCACGCTGCCC
Organism: Azorhizobium oxalatiphilum; assembly: GCF_014635325.1. Lineage (GTDB taxonomy): Bacteria > Pseudomonadota > Alphaproteobacteria > Rhizobiales > Xanthobacteraceae > Azorhizobium > Azorhizobium oxalatiphilum. The sequence continues at coordinate 92,095 of NZ_BMCT01000004.1, forward strand.
GACGACACGGACTGGAGCAGCGACGGGCTGGCTGCCGCAACCAGTTCCTTCACCTCGATGCCACGCTCCTTGTAGAAGCCCTGGTCCTTTGCAATGGCGTGCAGCCAGAGCAGCGAACTGGGCGCCAGCATGGCTACCCGCACCTCCGTCAGAGGCTGAGCCTGCGCAGCGGGTGCTGTGAGAACCAGCGCCGACGCCAGCGCGGCTGCGGCTATGCGCTTGAATGCGTTCATGATTTTCCCCGCGGATCTGGATGCCACCTCGTTGGATGGCGAGGACGAGTGTGTTCGTCCCGTTAGGGGAAATCAAACATTTTTGCCAAAATGCGTCAATTATGTCCTTTTGCAAAAGAGGCGCACGTTTCGTATGCAGGCCGGAACAGCCATTTTTGAACTGCCCCGTTTCCGGATTCCGCCATGAGCAGACAAGGCGATATTCTCTCGATCCTCCATCTGTTCGATGTGGAGACGCCGAACTGGACGGTGGAGGAGATTGCGCAGGAGCTCGGCATTTCGGTGCGCACGGCGTATCGCAATGTGCGTGAACTGGTGCAGAGCGGCTTCCTCGATCCCATATCGGGCGCCAGTTATGTTCTGGGGCCCGCCTTTATCAGCTTCGACCGCGTGATCCGCCAGAGTGATCCGCTGATCCACATCGCGTCACCGGGCATGAGGCGTCTGCTGGAGGAGGCCGATCAGGAAGCCGCCGTCATTGTGTTCCGGCGCTTCAGGGATCGCATGATGAGCGTGCACATACTGGAAGGGGACGCTCCGCATTTGCCTCCCAGCTATGAGCGCGGCGCCGCCATGTCGCTGTTTCTGGGGGCGCCTGCGAAGGTGATCCTGGCCTTCCTGCCGGACCGTGCCATGCGCGCGCTCTACCAGCGCCACGAGGAGACGTTGCGGGCGGCGGGCGTCGAGTCATGGGATAATATGAAGGCGCAGCTGCGTGCAATCCGCAGGGCCGGCTATGCCATGACCGAAGCGGAGGTGGGAGCGGGGCGCGTGGGCATTGCCGCTCCCATTCTGCGCGGCGATCAGGTGGTTGCCAGCCTCAGCATCGTACTGGCCGCTGCGAGCCTGCATCGGGATCAGAACAAGATGCGGCGTTTCGCCGATGCGGTTCAGCGTGAAGCGAAGGACATCTCATTGCTTCTGGAAGGCCAGGACGCTCACGCTGCCCGACCCTGAGTTCTCCGCATAGGGCGCTGGGCTCCGAAGCGGTGCTCAGGCTGTTTCCGGAACCGTGGCCAGGGGAAAGTGGCAGGCCACCTGATGGCCGCCCGTGAGAGTACGCAGCACGGGAATGTCGCTGCCGCACCGGGCCTGCGCCGTCGGACAGCGGGTATGGAAGCGGCAGCCGGGCGGCGGCGCATAGGGGCTCGGCAGGTCGCCCGCCAGCGGGGGGCGGCGCGGCGCGCCATCCCCACCGATTTGCGGCACGGCGTCGAGCAAAGCGCGGGTGTAGGGATGGGCGGGCGCGGCGAACAGCGTCTCGCGGTCCGCGATTTCGACCATACGGCCGAGATACATCACCGCGACCCGATCGCTGACATATTCGACAACGGACAGATCGTGGCTGATGAACAGGAAGGCGACGCCGAGCGTCTCCTGCAAATCCACCAGCAGGTTCAGGATCTGCGCCTGCACCGACACGTCCAGCGCCGACACCGGCTCGTCCAGCACCACCACCTCCGGATCGAGCACGAGGGCGCGGGCGATGCCGATGCGTTGGCGCTGGCCGCCGGAGAACTGGTGCGGATAGCGCCGCGCCGCCTCCGGCGGCAGGCCGACCTTGGCGAGAATGTCCGCCACCTTCGCCTTGCGCGCCGCTCGTGTGCCGATGCCGTGGATGTGCAGGGGCTCGGCGATCAGCTCACCCACGGTCCAGCGCGGATCCAGCGAGGCGAACGGATCCTGAAACACCATCTGCACCTTGCGGCGGGTGGCGCGCAGCGCGCTGCGGCTGTGGTGGGTCACGTCCGTGCCATCGAGGCGGATGTGGCCCTGGCTGGGCTCGATCAGCCGCAGGATGGCGCGGCCGAGGGTGGACTTGCCGCAGCCGCTCTCGCCCACGAGGCCGAGCGTCTCGCCTGCCGCCAGCGCAAGCGAGACACCATCCACCGCATGCACGGCGCCGCGCGCGGTGGCGAACCGCACCACGAGGTCTTCCACGGCGAGCACGGGCTCACGCGTGGACGACTGAAAGGCGTTCTGGTTCTGCAGCATGGATGTCTCCCACGCGCAGGCAGGCGACCGAGCCTGTTCCGGCGGGAACGAGAGGGGGCAAAGCGAGCGTGCAGGCGGCTTCCGCCACCGGACAGCGTGGCGCGAAGGCACAGCCGTCGGGCATGGCGGCAAGGCCCGGCACCGTGCCGGGAATTTCGGTGAGGCGGGCACGCACGGCGCCCCGGCCGCCGAGCCGGGGGCGGGCGGCGATGAGGCCGCGCGTGTAGGGATGCAGCGGCGCAGCGAACAGATCGCGCGCCGCGCGCTCCTCCACCTTGCGGCCGGCATAGAGCACCAGCACCCGGTCCGCATGCTCGGCCACGACGCCGAGATCATGGGTGATGAGCACCACGGCCGTGCCGTGCTCGCGCTTCAGCGTGTCGATCAGGTCGAGGATCTGGGCCTGAATGGTTACGTCGAGGGCGGTCGTGGGCTCGTCGGCCACCAGCACGGCGGGCGCGCAGGCCAGCGCCATGGCGATGACCACGCGCTGGCGCATGCCGCCGGAGAGGCGGTGCGGATAATCATGGAAGCGCCGCTCGGCATCGGGGATGCGCACCTGCGCCAGCAACTCCAGCGCCCGTGCCTTTGCGGCGCGTGGCGAGACGCGCTCATGCTCGAGGATGACCTCCATGATCTGCTCGCCGATTGTGAGCACCGGATTGAGTGCCGTCATGGGCTCCTGAAAGATCATGGCGATGCGTGCGCCGCGCACCTCGCGCAGTCGCTTTTCCGGCAGGCCGATGAGGTTGCGGCCCTCCAGCGCGATGGCCTCGCCGGACACCACGCCGGGCGGCGGCACGAGGCCGAGCAGCGCGAAGGCGGTGAGCGACTTGCCCGAGCCGCTCTCACCCACGATGGCCAGCGTCTCGCCCGCCTTCACGCTGAAGGAGAGGTCACGCACGGCTGGCGTTACCCGGCCGCGGGAAGCAAAGCCCACATTGAGGCGGCGGACCTGGAGAACGGGCTCGCTCATGCGCGGCGCTCCCCCTTGGGATCGAGGGCATCGTTCAGCCCGTCGCCCAGCAGGTTGAGGGCGAGCACGGCGACAACGATGGCGAGCCCCGGCAGCGTGGCGATGTACCAGTCGGTGCGCAGCACCTCGCGGCCCGCACCTACCATGCCGCCCCAGCTCACCACATTGGGATCGCCGAGGCCAAGGAAGGCGAGGCTGGACTCGGTGAGGATCGCGCTCGCCACCAGGATGGAGGCGGAGACGATGATCGGGGCGAGCGTGTTGGGCAGGATGTGCAGCACGATGATGCGCAGGTCTCCCGCGCCCAGCGCGATGGAGGCCTGCACCAGCTCGCCGTTGCGCAGCTTCAGCACCTCCGCCCGCACGAGGCGCGCCAGGCTCGGCCAGGCGGTGATGCCGATGGCCAGCGTGATGGTGGGGATGGAAGGCTGCAGGATGGCGACGATGGCCAGCGCGAACAGGAAGGGCGGGATGGTCTGGAACAGTTCCGTCACCCGCATCAGAGCGGCATCGGTGCGCCCGCCGTAATACCCCGCCAGCGCCCCGGTGGCGGTGCCGATGAGCAGCGAGACACTGGCCGCGACCGCGCCGATGAGCAGCGAAACGCGGGCGCCGTGGAAGATGCCCGAGGCGATGTCGCGGCCCATCATGTCCGTGCCCAGCGGATAAGCGGCATCCTGGCCCGGCCAGAGGAAGGGCTGGGCCACCATGTCCAGCGGGTCGTCAGGATAGAGCAGGGGGGCGCTGGCCGCGACCGCGATGATGGCGGCAAGCAACAGCAGGCCGACGACGCCCGACGGCCGGCGCAGCAGCCGCCAGAGGAAGCCGGAGCGCGGCGCCGCATGCGGGGTTGGGGCGGCAAGCGTGATGAGGCTCATGGGGTGCCTCCCAGCGAGATGCGGGGATCGAGCAGCGTGTAGATGACATCCACCGCGAGGTTGATCAGCACCACGACGATGGATGAGCAGAACAGGATGCCGAGCAGCAGGTTGAGATCGCGCTGGAACAGCGCCTCGAAGGCGAGGCGGCCGAGGCCGGGCCAGGAGAACACCGTCTCCACCAGGATGGCGCCGCCGAGCACGGAGCCGAGCTGCACGCCCAGCGTGGTGACGATGGGCAGCAGCGCGTTGCGCAGTACATGGCGGACGGCGATGCGGTGAGCCCGTACGCCCTTGGCGCGGGCCGTGCGCACGAAATCCTGCCCGTAGACCTCCAGCATGGAGGCGCGCATGAGCCGGGTGTAGATGGCCAGATAGAACAGCCCGAGGGTGAGGGTGGGCAGCACCAGATGCTGGGCCACGTCCCACGCATAGGCGAGCCCGGTATGACCGGCCTCGATGGTGATCATGCCGCCCACCGGCAGCCAGTCGAGCGCCACTGAAAACACCACCACCAGCATGACGCCGACCCAGAAGACGGGGGTGGCGTAGAACAGCAAAGCGAGGATGGAGATGATGGTATCCGCCGCCTTGCCGGCGTGGCGCGCGGCGAGGAAGCCGAGCGTGCCGCCGACCGTGATGGCGAAGCCGATACTGGCGCCCATGAGCAGCAGCGTCGGCCCGACGCGGTGGGCGATCAGCTCGGAGACGGGCAGCCCCTGCCGGAAGGAATAGCCGAGGTTCAGCGTCAGCACGTTTTTCAGATACGAGAAGAACTGCACGTGGAGCGGCTGGTCGAGCCCGAACTGGCGGCGCAGGGCCGCCATGTATTCGGGCGTCGCCGAGCCCGCCTCGCCGGCCATCACCTGCGCCGCGTCGCCGGGAGCAAGGCGGAGCAGGAAGAAATTGATGATGGCGATGCCCAGCACCACGAAGGCGATCTGGACAAAACCCCGGCGCAAATGGGCAAGCGCGGCCATGGCTCAGTTCTGCCTCGGGCCGTCGTCGATCCAGGCATTCTTCAGGCCGGCATAGACCTGATCGCCCTGAGCCACCGCGCCCTTCAGGTGCGCGGCATGGACGGTGAAGAACTTCAGCTCCAGCAGCGGCAGGGTGGGCACATCGCTCACCGCGATCTGCTGGAATTCCTTGAACAACTTCACCCGCTGCGCCGGATCCCCGGCGATGGCAGCAGACTGGATGATCTCGTCCACCCGCGCGTTGCGATAGCCCGAGCCGTTGGTCCAGGGCGTGCCCGTGCCCAGCCAGCCGGACCAGAATTCGCGTACCACGCCGATCTGCGGATCGGGGAAGGCGGCGTTGTAGGAGGAGGAGATGTCGAAGTCGCGGTCGACATAGACGCGCTTGATGAAGGCAGCGCTGTCCTGCGCCCGCAGGTTCACCTCGATGCCCACGCGCTTGAGCGCCTGCTTGAGATATTCGCCCGTGCGCCGGTAGTCGTCGCCATAGGGTAGGGGATCGTGGGTCAGGGTGAAGCGCGTGCCGTCCGCGCCGCGCTTGAAGCCCGCCTCGTCCAGCAGCGCCTCGGCCTTCCTGGGGTCGAAGGCATAGCGGGGCACGCTGTCGTCGAAGAAGCTGGCGAGCGTGGAGGGCACGGGGCTGATGGCCGGCTTGCCGTAGCCGAACCACACCACCTTGGCGATGGCCTCGCGATCCAGTGCATGGGCGATGGCCCGGCGCACGCGCACGTCCTTCAGATGGGTATTCTCGACGTTGAGATCGAGATAGAGCACGGGCGAGAGCCATTCATAGCCGCGCGTCTCCACCTTGAGGTTGGGCAGCTTGGCGAGGCGCTCCACGTCGCGGAAGGGCACCGGGTTGAAGGGCGCATAGAGCACCTCGCCCTTCTCGATGGCCGCCGCGCGGGCAGCGGCATCCGTGATGACGCGGAAGACGATCTTGTCCAGATAGGGCTTGCCGGGATCCCAGTAATTGGGGTTGCGCTCCAGCAGAATATACTCGCCCTTCTTCCACTCCTTGAAGACGAAGGGGCCGGTGCCAACGGGCTTGTTGTTGTACGGATTGTTCAGGAGGTCGGTGCCCTCATAGAGGTGCCTGGGCAGGATCGGCCCGCCCACCGCATTGATCACCGAAAGGATGGGCAGGGAGGGGCGCGAAAGCTTCAGGATGACCGTGTGCTCATCCGGCGTCTGCGTCTCAGCCACATTCTCGAACAGCGCCCTGTTGCGCGGGTGGACGGTCTTCCAGACGTTCTCCAGCGTCCATTTCACGTCCGCCGCCGTGAAGGGCTTGCCGTCATGCCATGTCACGCCCTTGCGTAGGTGAAAGGTGATGGTGAGCCCATCGGATGCCACCTCCCAGCGCTCGGCCAGCGAGGGGCGGGGCGTCAGGTCGAAGTCGTAATAGACGAGGCCGTCGAAGATGTTGCCGGCGATCACCTGGGTCGGCTGGGCGGTGTTTGTAGCCGGGGTGAGGGTGACGGGCTCCGGCTGGATGATGGCTGTGAGCGTGCCGCCGCGCTTGGGCGTTTCCGCCGGCTGGGCGAAGGCGGGCAGGGCACCGGTGGCGCCCAGAAGCGTCGCTGCGGAGGTGCCGGCGAGGAAGGCGCGGCGGCTGAGACGGACGGTGGTCATGTTGCGGGTTCCCGGAAGAGCCAAGAGCCGGCGGCGGACGTCGCCGCCGGCGCGCGAGAGAAGGGATCAGTTTGCCTTCACATCCTCGAACCAGAAGTCGCGGAAGGAGCCATAGACCTGATCGCCGGTTGGGGCGGGATGGCGCAGATTGGCGGCTTCCACGGTGAAGAACTTCAGCTCCACCAGCGGCAGGCTGGGCAGATCGGTGAGCACCGTCTTCTGGAAGTCCTTGAAGATCTGGATGCGCTTTTCCACGTCCGCCTCGCCCTGCACAGCGGTGAGTTGAGCGTCCACCTTCGGATTGCGGTAGCCCGAGCCGTTGGTCCAGGGGATGTTCTTGCCGACGGCGCCGGACAGATAGGCGCGGCTCACGCCCACCTGCGGGTCGGAAAAGGCGGCGAACCATGTGATGGCGATATCGAAGTCGCGATCACCATAGACGCGCTTGGTGTAAGCGGCGGTGTCCTGGGTGCGCACATTGGCCTCGATGCCGACCCGCTTGAGCGCCTGCTTGATATATTCCGCCGTGCGCTTGAAGTCGTCGCCATAGGGGATGTAGTCCACATCCAGCGAGAAGCGCGTGCCATCGGCGCCGCGCTTGTAGCCGGCTTCGTCCAGCAGTGCCTCGGCCTTCTTCAGGTCCACGGGATAGGAGATGCCACCGGCATCATGGAAGGCCGCGAGCGTGGAGGGAATGGGGCTGGTCGCCGGCTGGGCGAAGCCGAACCACACCACCTTGGAAATGGTGTTGCGGTCGATCACATGCGCCAGCGCCTGCCGCACCTTCGGATCCTTCAGCTGCGGGCGCTCTACATTGAAATCGGCGAACAGCCAGGGAGAGAGCCATTCGTAGCCCGCGGTGGAAACACGCAAGGTCGGCAGCTTGGAGAGCCGCTCGGCATCCTTCAGCGGCACCGGGCTCAGCACGCCATATTGCACCTCGCCCTTCTCCAGCGCGGCGGCGCGGCCGGCGGCGTCGGGGATGACCTTGAAGATCACCTTGTCCAGATAGGGCTTGCCCTTGTCCCAGTAATTGGGATTGCGCTCAAGAACCAGATAATTGCCCCGGCTCCATTCCTTGAAGACGAAGGCGCCCGTGCCCACCGGCTTGTTGTTGTAAGGGTTGTTGAGGATGTCGGTGCCCTCATAGAGGTGCTTGGGCAGCACCTGGGCGCCGTTGGAATTAAGCGAGGAAAGGATGGCGACCGAGGGCTCGCTCAGATGTAGCACCACGGTGAGATCGTCCGGCGTATCCACCGAGATCACCTTGGCGAAGGTGGCCTGATTGCGCGGGTGGATCTTCTTCCACACCTCTTCCAGCGTCCATTTCACGTCCGCCGATGTGAAGGGCTTGCCGTCGTGCCACGTCACCCCCGGCCGCAGCTTCAGGGTGAGGGTGCGGCCGTCCTTTGAAGTCTCCCATGAGGTGGCGAGCGCCGGCACGGGATTGAGCTTGGAATCATAATCCACCAAGCCGTCGAAGATGCTCCCCGTTACGACCCCGGTGGGGGCGGCGCTGTTCAGGGCTGCGGTGAGGATGACGGGCTCGGGCTGGATGATGGCGGTGAGCGTGCCGCCGCGCTTCGGCGCCGGTTCCGCAGAAGCTGTAGAGGCGCCGGCCTTCGCTGCGTCCTGCGCCATGGCCGAACCGGTCCCGCCAAGGAGCGCCACGGCCAGCAGGGCTGCGGCGCCCCGCATCCATAAGGCGGTCTTCGGTGCCACCGGTGCGGCGGAGAATACGTGGCTCACGGCGATCTCCAAAAAACATTGATCTAATGTGGATAAAATTGTATCCCTTGCGTAATTTGTAAGTCAACTATTTCAATGGAAATTGATGGTTATATTTATTGCCTTTGTTCTCAGGGCGATAGGTGAGAGCCCGCGCATGCGAACTGCCGCAAACGAGGTCTCAACGGGTGGTGCGCGGGTGGTGGAGCATGCGCGCCGCGCCTGTGCTCAGGCGCATGCGGGCGTCATCATCCCGCCGTTGGATTGTCAGTCCAGGCGCGCGTCCGCAAAGTTGCCCAGGGCGCCATCCATCGGTGATGGCATCGCGCAGCGGGCGATTGCCGAGCGTCACCCACTGGAATTCGACGAGGTAGGGGAGGCTGCCATCGATGTTATTCGATCAATAGGCCCGCTGCACGCCGTCCGTGGGATCCACGCCGTTGACGAGCGTCTGCACATCAAGATCGAAGACACGCTCCGTGTAGATGCGCCGGATGTAGCTGGCGAAATCCGAACCGCCGATGTCGGCTGCGACCCCCATCTGGTGGAGCGCCTGCCGCACATGTTCGGCGGTGGCTTTCAGGCAGGGTTCCACCGGATTGTGCAGCAGTCGCAGCCGGAAGCGGAGGGCGTTGACGATGCGGGGATAGCCGGCCTCGTCCAGCAGGCGCTGCGCGCGCGCCGGATCGGCGGCGTAAGGCGGACAGGCGCACGACGGCGGTCAGCGTGTCCGGCGTATCTGCGGCGGTGATATTGGCGAAGGTGGAGCGCCGGCGTCGATGAAACAATGCTCCATAAGGGGCGCCTCAACGGGCCTCGATGGGCGTTGCCATCTTCAATGATGTCGGGCGCGCAGGAGACGGCGGCAGTGCGGGCAGGATCGCCTCCTGCAGGGCGCGCCCGGCGGGGCTGGAGAGGACCAGTGCCGATGAAACCGGCGTATCCTCGACGATCCGTCCGGCATCCATCACCAGCACGCGGGAGCAGAAGCGTTCCACCAGCCGCAGATCGTGGGTCACGAACAGATAGGAGACGCCCCGAGCACGGCGCAGATCGGCGAACAGCTCCAGCATCTGGATTTGCAGATGCAGATCGAGATTGGAGACCGCCTCGTCGAGGATGATCAGCCTTGGCTGCGGTGCGAGCGCGCGGGCGATGCACACCCGCTGCAACTGCCCTCCGCTCATCTGGTGCGGATGGCGGTGGGCGACATCCGGACCCAGCCCGACAGCCGACAGGAGTTCGGCGACGCGTGGCCGAATTTCGGAGACCGACAGACCGCAGAGGTTGCGCAGCGGCTCAGCGATGACCGAACCGATGGTGCCCCGCGGATCGACGGCCCCCACCGAATCCTGAAACACCATCTGCACCGTGCGGCGAAGCTCCATCCATTGCGTCTTCGACAGGTGAGCCAGAGGCCTCCCCTCGTACAGGACCTCACCCGTATCTGGCTGGTCCAGCCCCACTAGCAGGCGTGCCAGCGTGCTTTTTCCGCACCCGCTGCGGCCGAGCAGGGCGACGGTTTCGCCGGTGGCAATGTCGAGGGAGGCGCCGTCCAGTACGCGATGGGCGCGCGTGCGGCCGAGCATGGACATGCGGCCATAGGCACGAGAGACGTTTCGGGCCGAAAGCAGGCTCATGCGACGTCCTCAAGACCATAGAGCGATAGATGAGCCGCGACGAGGCTGCGGGTTACGGCGTGCTGCGGGGCGTGGAATATCTCCATGACACCGCCAGTCTCGATGATGCGGCCGTGTTCCATCACCGCCACCCGGTCTGCGAGGCGCGCCACCACGCCCATGTCGTGCGTCACCAGCAGGATGCCCAGCCCCCGCTCGCCCTTCAGCCGGTCGAGCAGATCGAGGATTTCGCGCTGGACGATCAGATCAAGGTCGGTGGTTGGTTCGTCGGCGAAGATGAATGGCGCGCGGGATACCAGCGCCAGCGCGATCATCATGCGCTGGAGCATGCCGCCGCTCATCTCGAACGGAAACAGCCCGAGGACGCGCTCCGGGTCATCCAGCCCGGCATCGCGCATGGCCTGTGTGACTTCCGCCCTTGCATCCGCTCCCCTGCGGCCGATGGCCCGCAGGCTTTCGCCCACATGCTCGCGCATGCTGCGCACCGGATTGAATGCGGTGCGCGGGTTCTGGAGGATGCTGGCGACCTGACGGCCGCGCAGCTCGAAAGCGGTGCGCACGTTGCCGTCAATGGCCACCGATCCAGCCACCCGCCGCGTGCCCGGAGGCAGGACGTCGAGGCAGGCGGCGCACGTCATGGACTTGCCCGAGCCGCTGGCACCCACAAGCGCCAGAACTTCGCCGGCATGGAGCGTGAGGGAGACGCCATCCACCAGCGCCGTGCGGCCATGGGGATGGATGGCCTCCACACGGAGACCTTCGATGGTGAGCGCGTGAGCAGTCAATGGGAACGCCCCGTGTCGAGACGCGGATCGAGCCGGTCGCGCAGGGCATCGCCCGCGAGATTGAAAGCCATGACGGTGATGAAGAGCGCAAGGCCCGGCCAAACCATCAGGATCGGGTTTGTCCAGATGAACGGCTGGGCATCCTTGAGCATCACGCCCCACTCGGCCGTCGGCGGGGCAACGCCGAGGCCAACGAAGGACAGGCCGGACACGTGCAGCATGATATGGCCGATATCCAGCGTGGCGAGCACCAGGAGCTGTGATGCGGTGCCCGGCAGCAGGTGCTTGAGGAAGACACCCAGCTGGCTCGTTCCCGCAAGGCGCGAGGCCAGCACATACTCACGATGCTTCAGCGACAGGACGATGCCGCGCACGATGCGCGCATACCAGGCCCAGTGGGACAGGGCGATGGCGACCACCACATTGGTGAGCCCCGTTCCCAGCATGCCGATCAGGAACAGCGCCAGTACCAGCGTCGGGAAGATCAGGAAGATGTCGGTGATGCGCATGATGATCTGGTCGGCTCGGCCGCCCAGCGTGCCCGCCGTCCCGCCGATGAGGATGCCGGCACCGAGGATCAGGCTCATGGTGACGGCGACCGATCCCAGCGAGAGCCCCGCGCCTGCGATCAGACGCGAGAGGATGTCGCGACCAAGATGATCGGTGCCCAGCCAGTGCGCCGCGCTCGGCGGCTGAAGGCGGGCCAGGAGATCGATGGCATTGGGGTGATAGGGCGTGACCCACGGCCCTGCGACCGCCACGGCGACGATCAGCACCACCAGCGCGAAGGAGAAACGCGCAGACCATGAGAAGCGATGCCGGCGCGTGGGCATCGATACCTCGAGGGACAGGGATTGCTCAGTCATTCGAGCCTCCGGCAGAGAGGCGAATGCGCGGGTCCGCCCATGCGTAGACGATATCGACCACGAGATTGCAGACGACGAAGATGACCACCATGGACATGGTGAAGCACTGGATGACGGGAAAGTCCCGGTTCAGCACCGCCGAGATGGCGTAGCGCCCGACCCCCGGCCAGCCGAAGATGGTTTCGATGATCAGTGTTCCGCCGATCAGCTCACCCACATGCATGCCCGTGGCGGTGATGATAGGCAGCAGCGCATTGCGCAGGACATGGGAGCGCTCGACGGTCCGTTCCGAAAGACCGCGCAGGCGCGCATAGGCGACGTGCCGATTGCCCGCTGCCTCCAGCATGCTCGCCCGTAGCAAGCGGGCGTTGATCGACAGCGACATGAGCGAGACGGCAATGGCCGGCATCACCATATACTGCCATCCGCCGCGCCCCATGGGCGGCAGCCAGCCGAGCTGGATGGAGAAGAACAGGACGAGGAGAAAGCCGAGCCAGAAATTCGGCATCGACACGCCGAAGAAAGCGACGAGACGGACCACGTGGTCCGGCCAGCGATTGGAGTGGCGGGCTGCCCACATGCCCAGCGGCATCGAGATGCCCAGCGTCACGACGAGGGCAACACCCGCCAGTTGCAGGGTGGCCGGCAGGAAGTGCATCAGGTCCGGCAGAACGGGGCGCCCCGTCGCGTATGACCTGCCGAAATCCAGCTGAACGGCTCGCCACAGCCAGTCGAAATACTGCGTGATCAGTGGGCGATCCAGGCCCAGCATGGTGCGCGCATGCTCCAGCGCCTCCGGGCTCGGCGGCACGTATGACAGGCGCAGATAGTCCATGGCGGGATCGCTCGGCGCCAGACGCAGCACCAGGAAAACGATGATCGATGCGCCGAGCAGCATCGGGATCAGCAGCAACAGCCGCCGAAGAATGAACCCCAGCATGGTCAGCGCGCCTCCGGCCGGATGCGTTCGAACGGGATCTCGCTGGCGAGTGGCGCTGTCGGTATGTCGCCGAACCGGGGTTTTGAGACGATCATGGATGTGGCGTAGGTGAGTGGCAGGTGGACAGCGGCGTCGTGCAGCCGCGTGAGGATTTCGCGGTAGAGCGTGCGGCGCTCGTTCTCGTCAGTGGTACGCAGCACCGCGCCGATGGCGGCGCGTATCTGGTCCTTGTCGGGGAGGCCCTCCTGAGACTGATAGTCCGCATGGGTGGGAAACCGGGTGGCGCTCAGGAAACCCTGCGGATCATACGGCGCACCCCAGGTGCGGTTGAAGATCATCCCGAAGCGGCCATCGCGATGGCGGGCATAGACGCTGCTTTCCTCCTCGCCGATCAGGTTCACCTGAATGCCGATGTCGGCGAGCTGTGCGTGGATGATCTCCGCGAGCGTCTTCGCCACCGCATCGGGGCCGATGAAGCAGAGATCCAGGGTGAGTACTTCTCCCGCCTTTCGCCGGACGCCATCATCGCCGAGACGCCAGCCGCCGTCATCAAGCATCTTGCGCGCGAGCGCGGGATCAAACCCGTAAGGCTTGAGCCCCGCATCCGCATAGGGAACAGTGGGGGCGAACAGCGTGTCCGCGCGAACCTGCGTTCCGGCCAGAACGGTCGCGACGATCAGATCCTTGTTGACCGCATGATTGATCGCCTTGCGAACCGCGATGTCCCGCGTTGGGCCGCGATTGGCATTGATGGTGAGAAAACGGGTTTCCACCGGACTGGAGACCTTGGCGGTGAACGTCGGCATGGTCTTGAAGCGAGCGAACACCTCAGGGAAGATAGGGCCTTCGCTGCCGAAGATCAGATCCAGCACGCCAGCTTCCATCGCCACCGCACGAGCATTCGGATCGATAATCACCTTGACCTCGATCTCATCCAGTGCAGGTCTCTCGCCCCAGTAGCGCTCGTTCCGCACGAACAGATCACTCTCCCCCAGTCGTGTGCTCCTGAGTATCCATGGGCCGGTTCCGATGGGAGCCACAAGGCCATCTGCCGTCCCGCCATTCCTGAACTGCGAGGGCGCCGCGAAGCGGAAGGGACGGGACAGGGACAGCTCGGCGAGGGTGGGGTAATAGCTCTCATCGAGCGTCATGCGGACCGTGCGCTCATCAAGCGCCTCGATGGCCGTGATCCGCTTTGTCAGCTCCAGCCAGGCGTGCCGTGGCCGCTCCGCGAGGATGGCGTTGAAGTTGGCCACCACAGCAGCAGCATCGAAGGGTTCCCCGTTCGAGAAGGTCACGCTTTGGCGCAGCCGGAATGTGTAGATCCGGCCATCCTCCGAGATGTCCCAGGATTCCGCCAGCCACGGCGCGAAGGTGCCATCCGCCTGATATTTCACGAGCGGCTCATAGACCATGGCGACCGCGAAGATCTGATCCGGAGCATAGAGATGCGGGTTCAGCGGCCCCACGTTCGTCAGCCAGGAGAAGGTCAGCCGCGCCGGCGCCGCGGCAGTCCCCTGCGCGGTCAAAGCGAGGCTGATGGCGATGAGCCAGAACCGGAGAAACGTCACGGGAACCTCGGGGGATGGTTACGACAGTGCCGCGTGTGGGACACTGCGAAGAGCACGGGGCGCGCTCCTGCGCTCACTTCGTCAGGATGATCTTGTCGTTGGAGGTGAGCCGGAGCACGTAGACCTGACCATCGTGGAGGATGCGGATTGTCCGGCCCGTCTGGAAGAGCGATGCGCTATCCAGCGTGCCGTCCATCATCCATACGACCCTGCTGGGCGATTGACCATCCATGTCGTCTCGGCACGTGCCGCCCGCGTCTGTCCGGGGGCTGCGGCGTGGGGGGCTGGTGCCCGACGGGATGACGTCCATTCGCTCCAGCAGAGCCATCTGTCCCTCTAGAACTTCGCCGTATAGGACAATTCGACGCTGCGCGGTGCGCCGATATAGATGTGCTGCGAATTGTAGCCCGACCACTCGCCATAGAAGGCATCAGTCAGGTTCCGGCCGCGCAGCCGGAGCGTTCCCGGGCCGACGTCATAGCTGATCCAGGCATCAACGACCGTATGACCTGCCACCTCGATGGTGTTCGCGGTGTTGGTGTAGAAAGAGCTGACATACTGGAGCGAGGCGCTGACCGTCATCGGCAGCGTCGGCACCTTGTAGTCGGCCATCAGGAAGTAGGTCCACTCCGGCACGTTGGTGGGGCGGTTGCCGGCGAGGCTCATGCCGCTGGAATCGAGCAGGTTGGTATATTCCGACTTGGTGTAGGAGACATTGGTGGTCAGCTTGAGCTGGTCGGTCAGCGCGATTGCGAGTTCTGCCTCCACGCCGCGTGAGCGCTGGCTTCCGCCCTGGACCGTGAGCGCCGGATTGGCCGCGCTCGGCGTCAAGATGTTGTCCTGCTCGATCTGGAACACGGAGGCCGAGGCAACCGCCCGGTTGTTCCAGAAGGTGGATTTCACACCGGCCTCGATGGACGTGCCGGTGGAAAGTTCGAACTTCGCGCTGTCGATGTTGGCAAGGAGAAGCGAGGAGACGGGAATGGTGGCCTGATTGTACTGCGCAAAGAGAACGGTGCCCGGCAGAATCTCGTAGACCGTGCCCAGACGATAGGACACGCTCTCATAGTCCGCATCAAAGCCTGCGGATGAGAGGGCATTGAGATCAAACGTGGACTGCTCGATCTTGATGGTCTCGTAGCGGATGCCACCCACAACCAACCACTTGTCGGTGATGTTGACCGCATCCTCAGCAAACACCGCATAGGTGTCGACCGTGGAACTCAAATTCTCCCGCGTGCTGAAATTGGCAGCCGTGGTCGGTGGGAAAAAGCCGCGATCGGGGAAATACGGGCTGACCGGCGTGGTCATGCCGAAATATCGCTGGGTGGAGAATTCCGTGTTGGTGTAGCCAAGGCCCACCGCGAAGCGATGCCGCATCCCGCCCAGCGCGCCGTCGAAGCGCGCGCTGATCTGCTCCGACAGCACCTGCTGATCATGGGTGATCAGCACCGCCGAGCGGTCGAGCAGCCCGGTGCCCGCGTTGTACATGAACTCCTCGGAGTTCGACCAGTCGCGGTCGGACGTATAGTAGCCGAGGTCGTTGCGGATCGTCCAATTGTCGGACAGCTCATACTCCGTGCGGTTGCGGAGCCAGACGGAATCCGAGCCCATCTTGCCGTCATAGACGTTGTAATTGCGGTTCCGCAGCGCACGATCCAGGACGAGGCCGTTCGGCGCCGACACCACGCCCGTGGGCGAGATGGCTGCTGAAGCCGCGATCAGCGGCGTGCCTTCATAGGGCGTGCGGAGATCGTCATGGAAATAGTCGAGAGAGGTTGTGGTGGTCAGCCTATCCGAGAGGGCGACGGTGGCGCCGAGACTGATGGCGGCGGTCTTCGTGTCGGTATCGTCCACATACCCGTTCGACTGGCTGTAGACACCGCTGGCGCGCAACGCTGCGTTCTGCCCCAGAGCGACATTGTAGTCCGCGCCGACCCGCACGGTACCGAAGCTGCCGTAGCTGAGGAGCGCTTGTCCGGTGTTGCGGCCGAGGATCGGCTGTTTCGTGACCAGATTGATCGTGCCGGCCAGAGCGCCGTTGCCGGAAATGACCGATGACGGCCCCTTCAGCACCTCCACGCGGTCAAAGGTGAAGCTGTCCAGATTGCGCGACATGAACTGGGAGTCCGGGGCCTGCATGCCGTCGAACATGTAGCTCACGGCACCACCGGAAAAGCCGCGAATGGAGGTTGCGCCCGGCGTGCCCGGCGCATTGCCCGACATGACGCCCGGCACGCTGTTGTAGACCTGAACCAGGGAATCGAGCCCGCGATCCTGCATCTCCTGCTGGGTCACGATATCCACGCTGGCCGGTGTCTCGAATGGCGTGAGCCCCACCAGCGATCCGGTCTCACTGCTGATCTTGAGCTTCTCGATGTTCGGCAGCACGAGTTGCTCGGCCGCGGACGCCGCCTGTACGCTCACAGTCGCAAGCTCGATGGTGCCTTCGGACTGCTGTGCTTGAGCAGATGACCAGGAGGCGCTGCCGAGGAGAGTCAAAAGGCTGACCGATGTGGCCTGACGCCGCCAAAACGATTTTTCCAAAGACATGAAACTCTCGCCCTCACGCGCCGCCAGCCCGTCGCCGGAAAACGCACCAATCTCATTGCGATGGGAGGCTTGGTGTCAGCGCGCCATTGCTGCCGCGCGTGAACGCTGATCGTGCCGAGATGGATGAACGAGACGGCTTTCGCAGTCCCCGTCCTTGCCAACTCACTGAACCAAAGCCCCTTTTTCACAGGGCAGCACCCTGATTCCAAGCCGTTACCCAAAGTAACTGATACAATGTATCTTTTATGGATGCCAGCTGTTTTTGAGTGCGATGCACAGCGCATGTCGCATGCCGGCGACGGCCGGTTGGGGCAGATGGGTATGCGCGAGGGCGAAAGGGCGTGGGGTCAAGCTCCGGCTTGGTCGGAGCTTGACTTGATCTGCCCACGCTGGAGCGCAGGCCGTCAGAACTTGACGGTCACACGCGTGTTGACGGAGCGACCGGCACCGGCCACCGCATAGCCCCAGACGGGCGAGGTGCCCATCATGGAGGTCTCCTGATAGTTCACGAGGTTGGCGCCGCCGAGGGGCAGATCGTAGTTGGTGTCCAGGATGTTATCGACACCGAAGTCGATGCGGACCGTGTTCCACTGATAGGCGGTGCGGAAGTTGAGCAAGGCGTAAGCATCGGTCTCGACCTCGTTGCGCACCTGGCTGACCTCGGTCTTCGAGCCCACCATCTGCACCTCGAACGTGCTGGTCCAGTTGCCGATGGTGTGGTCCAGCGCCAGCGTGCCGTTCACCGGCATGATATGGTAGAGGTTCACCCCGTCGGTGCGTTCGCCGCGCACGAAATTCAGGTTCCCGCGCAGCACGCCGCGTCCGTAGCCGAGGTTGTCCCAGAGCGTCAGCTTGCCGTCGAGATTCACGCCGTAAAGATAGGCGTCGTGGTTGGCGAACTGGAGATAGACGAAGGTGTTCGTTGCCGTGAGATTGTTCGATAGGCTCGACAGGCAGCCGGCAAGCGCACAGCGGTCGGCGTCGATATAGTCCTGCACGTAGCTGTAATAGGGCGAGACGCGCAACTGCCAGACTTTCTGCTGCGGGTCATGCCAATCGGCCGTGAAGCTGATCGTGTGCGCCTTTTCCGGCTCGAGATCCAGATTGCCCACATAGCCGTTGCCGTCGCCGAACCACCCGATCATGGACATGGCCATGGCGCTGGTGGACCAGGTGTAGCGATCGTAGAGGTTCGGTGAACGCGTCTTGCGGGCGAGGCCGAATTCGTAGGTGCTGGACGGGTTGGGCGTGTAGCGCAGGATGGCGGAGCCGTCGATGTTGAAATCGGTTTTGGCGTGGTCCTGCGCATTGAAGGCGTCGGCCGCAGCACCGTACATCATGGCGTTGTAGCCCTGCACATCGCCGGTATTCATCCAGACGATATCGTTGCGGATGCCGAAGACGCCGGTCCACTGGCTGTCGAAATGGCGCTCCCATTCGGCGAAGGTGCCGAGGCGCGTGCGCGTGCCGTTGTTGATGGTGGTGAAGGTGTCGGGGCTCATCATCATGGAGCCGTCGACAGGCGGCCACCAGTCATCGAGCAGGTTGTAGAACAGCTCGTTGCCGACGCGCACGGTGTCATGGGGCGACACGTTGAAGGTCGCCTTCACATTGTAGCCGATGTTGGTGCTGCGGGTATCCATGGGCATGTCGCCGCTCTTGTCCGGCTGGATGAAGCCCATGGTGTGCCGGACCCGGCTGAAGAAGGTGCTGGCCTCGACCTGGCCCCAGTCGAACTGCCCCTCATAGCGTCCGTTGACGAAGAAGGAGCGGTTGTCGACGAGGTCCATATATTGGTTGGGATAGCCCTGATAGGGGATGAACTGGCCACCGAGTTGCACCGTGAACAGGTTGCCGGCGTCCCGCTTCGAGATGCTCACCGCATGGTTCTGCGTCTCGTACATGGTGGACTTGATCTTGGTGCCGTCACCGGCAGTGTAGTCGCTCGCCCGCGACCAGCCGCCGGTATAGGTGATGTTGGTGTCCTCGTTCGACATGGTGGCGGTGGCATCCGCGCCGAAGGCGTTGCCGTTGCTGCGGTAGAAGCCGGACACGCTGCCGCTGGTGGTGATCTGCTGGCCCGAAGTGAAGGTCGGCGGGGAGACTTCGACTTTCACCTTCGCGCCGGTGAAATCACCACCGACACTGACCGGGGCGGTCGCCGTGTAGACCGTCGCATTGGCGATCATGGCCGGATTGACGAACGACATGGGCGGATTCATCTCGTTCGGGCAGGCCACGCCATACAGCATGTCGTTGACCGAGACCTGCACGCGATCCGCGCCCATGCCGTTGATCGCGGGCAGGCTGGAAACGCCGCCGGCACCCCATGTGGCGCCGCCCGGCACGCGGTTGATGAGCGAGCCGCTGTCGCTGGTCGACATGGCTGCCGTGCTCGCCACCATGGACGAGATGGTCGCGGCATCGAGCGGCAGGAAGAGGTCGCCGTCGGCATTGCCGCTTCCGCCAGCGGAGGTGTCGAAGGCGGGCGCCTGAACGACGACGGACGGAAGGGGAAGAGGTTCGTCGACGGTTTGCTGGGCCATGGCCGGAGCCGCGACCGTGGAGGCAAGGAGGAAGGCGACGCCCTGCTGTCGCAGGCGTCGTTGCATATAGGGAGCGCGCATGGGGGCTACCTTCGGATGGATCTGTGGGAACGATGCAGCGTCCGTGCGCGCCCGGTCACGCCTCGCGTGAGGTGTGCCGTTCGCATCGATGAGACACCGCTGTGCTGCTGAAGATCAGATCGCGGAAGGGGGGCCCCGGGCGCCGAAGGCCCGCAATGTGCGGTGAGGCAGGGCAACGGTTGCAATGTCAAACGGGAGGGCAGTGCCGCTTCCCAGGTCCACCGGGCTGCCATCCGCCGCGGGCGAAGGCGCAAAACCCGGCCAGGCCATGACGCAACCGAGCTGACAGCAGACCGGAACGGAATGCGTCCCGCTGTCATCGGTGGTGCCGCCATCATCCGTCTGCGTCGACCCCACACAGAGTATGAGGTCGTGTCCGAGCGTATCGGCGCGCGCTTCCACCCTGGCCGCGAACCCCGTGATCAGGAGTTGCAGCACCAGTGCGTAGGCGATCGCCATGGCGATCGGAAAACGCCAGCGTGAGGGAGGGCGGATGGTCATCGAATCCCAGCTTCGAACGACGTCTTATAGGCGGCACCGGACGCCGGTGTCGCGGGCTATTTCGTCGCGTCGGTCTGCGGCGGCTGTCCGCAGTTTGGAGCGAATTGACGGTGGGCCGATGATCCCATAGCGTCCATCGTGACGGTTCCCGAGAGGGATCAAATGGGAATGTGGTTCGGATGGGGTTCGCCCCGTCCAATGCCGCGGCTGTCCCCGCAACTGTAGGCGGCGAGCCTCTCGTCATCGGCCACTGGGCGTCAATGCCTGGGAAGGCGGCGAGACGGCAATGACCCGTGAGCCAGGAGACCTGCCGTCAACCGTGGTTGCACGCAAGCTCGTCGGGCGGGGGTGTCCTGATGGTGGCCAATGCCGTCGGCAAGACGGAGGAAGCCGGTGTTTGCGGTGACGTGCCGACTGCCGCTGAGGGCTTTCATGCCTTACGTTTCCGTTCTGCCGGCCTCCTGGGGACTGTCCATTCGTGGTGCCGCCCTCGGCCTTCTCGCATCCGTGGCGCTGTTCCCGGTGCTCGGTCGGGCGGCGCTTGCAGCAGATGAGGCAGTCACGGCTTCGGCCCCCGCTGCGGAGGAGGCCGCGCCCTCCATCGCCCCGCAGCTGGGTTGGCTCGGCGATTGGGGCGGGGCCCGGACGAAGCTGGCCGATGCCGGGGTGCAGGTCGGCGTGAATTACATCGGTGAGCTGTGGCGCAACACGCAAGGCGGCCTCGGAACCGGCACGGCATATAACGGTCGCTTCCAGTTCAGCCTCGATGCCGATCTGGACAAGCTGTTCCACTGGAGCGGCGCCACCTTCCATGTCAGCGCCCTGCAGATCCAGGGCTCGGGCTTTTCCGGCCAATATCTCGGCAACATCATGGGGGTGAGCAATGTTGACGCGCTCTCCTCCACCCGCCTGTTCGAGCTCTACCTCGAGCAGAGCTTCGCCGATGGCAAGGCGAGCCTGCGCTTCGGCCAGCTCTCGGCGGATTCCGAGTTCGCTGCCAGCGACAATGGCGCGCTGTTCATCAATTCCACCTTCGGCTGGCCCGCATTATTTGCGGCCGATCTGCCGAGCGGCGGCCCGGCCTATCCCTTGGCCACGCCGGGCGTACGGCTGAAGCTGACGCCCACCGAAGACTTCTCCTTCATGCTCGGCCTCTTCAATGGCAATCCCGCACCCTGCTGCGGCGATCCGCAGGTGGAGAACCGGCACGGCCTGAATTTCGTCGTGGACCAGGGCGTGTTCGTGATCGGCGAGGCCGCCTACAAGTACAACACCGCACCCGATGCGCAGTGGCTGCCCGGCACGGTGAAGGTCGGCGCGTGGTACAATTCGAACGCCATGCCGAACCAGCGCTACGACATCTTCGGCATTCCGCTCGCCAGTCCCGACAGCATTGGCATCCCGGCCGAGAAGAGCGGCGACTATGCGGTGTACGCGATCGTCGATCAGATGCTGTATCGCAAGCCGGGCACGAAGGATCAGGGCATCGGTGTGTTCGGGCGCATCACCGCCGCACCGGGCGCCCAGAACCAGATCGGCTTCTATGCGGACGGTGGCGTGAACTTCAAGGGCATGGTTCCCGGCCGCGAGGACGACTCTTTCGGCGTGGCCTTCGGAACCTCCCGCGTGTCTTCGGCCGCGCGCGGCTTCGATGCCGACACTGCCTTGTACACTGGGGCCTATTATCCGGTGCGCGGCAGCGAGACGGTTCTGGAAGTCACCTATTCCGCACAGATCACGCCCGGCTTCACCATTCAGCCGGACTTCCAGTACATCTGGAACCCCGGTGGCGGCGTCCTCAACCCCAACGACCCGCTGGGACTTTCGACCGTGAAGAATGCCGCCGTTTTCGGCGTGCGGACGACCATCAACTATTGAGGCTGACTTCCACGATCCGGACCGGTGATCATTCGACCGCGCAGATGTCGGATCGCACGAGGAAGCGTCGCTCGCGGCCGTTGTCGAGGGAGAACATGCCGCCGCGTCCCTGCACCACGTCCAGCGTCAGGCGGGTGTGCTTCCAGACCTCGAACTGCGCGGCGCCCATATAGAAGGGCGTCTCGCCGATGCTGCCCAGGAGCACGTCGCGGTCGCCGATGATGAAGTCGCCGCGCGGATAGCACATGGGCGAGGAACCGTCGCAGCAGCCGCCGGACTGGTGGAACAGCACCGGGCCATGATCGGCGATGATCTCATCGAGCAGTGCTATCGCGGCAGGCGTGGCGCTGACCTGAGACTGTGGCGACGTCGGCATGGCACGCTCCGGAAGAAAATGGCACCGCATTTTCCGAAGCCCTGAACGGAGTTCGGCTCATGCGGTGCCAGGTGCAGCGCGTCCCTGCCGGGCGGGTAGGGGGGCGGCAGGGACGGCCCAGGGATGGGATCGCTCAGAAGAAGCCGAGCTTTTTAGGCGAATAGCTGACGAGCATGTTCTTGGTCTGCTGGTAGTGATCGAGCATCATCTTGTGAGTCTCGCGCCCGATGCCGGATTGCTTGTAGCCGCCGAACGCCGCATGGGCGGGATAGGCGTGGTAGCAATTGGTCCACACGCGCCCCGCCTGGATGGCGCGGCCGAAGCGATAGGCGCGGGTTCCGTCGCGGGTCCAGATGCCGGCACCGAGGCCATAGAGCGTGTCATTGGCGATGGTGAGCGCCTCCTCGTCATCCTTGAAGGTCGCCACCGACACGACCGGCCCGAAGATTTCCTCCTGGAAGACACGCATCTTGTTGGTGCCCTTGAAGACGGTGGGCTGCACATAGAAGCCGCCGGCCAGATCGCCCGGCAGTTCGTTGCGGGCGCCGCCGATCAGGACTTCCGCGCCCTCCTTCTTGCCGATGTCGAGATAGGAGAGGATCTTCTCCATCTGCTCGCTGGAGGCTTGGGCGCCGATCATGGTGGCGGGGTCGAGCGGATCGCCCTGCTTGATGGCGGCAACGCGCTTCAGCGCCTTCTCCATGAAGCGATCATAGATGCTCTCGTGCACCAGCGCGCGGCTGGGACAGGTGCAGACCTCACCCTGATTGAGGGCGAACATGACAAACCCCTCGATGGCCTTGTCGAGGAAGTCGTCATCTTCCGCCGCCACGTCCGCAAAGAAGATGTTCGGCGACTTGCCGCCGAGTTCCAGCGTCACCGGAATGAGGTTCTGGCTGGCGTACTGCATGATCAGCCGGCCGGTTGTGGTCTCGCCGGTGAAGGCGATCTTGGCGATGCGGGGGCTGGAGGCCAGCGGCTTGCCGGCTTCGAGCCCGAAGCCGTTGACCACGTTCAGCACGCCGGGCGGCAGGATGTCGGCGATGAGGTCGATCAGCACATGGATGGAGGCCGGTGTCTGCTCGGCGGGCTTGAGCACCACGCAATTTCCGGCTGCCAGTGCCGGCGCCAGCTTCCACACCGCCATGAGGATGGGGAAGTTCCACGGGATGATCTGGCCGACCACGCCCAGCGGCTCATGGAAATGATAGGCGACCGTGTCGTGGTCGATCTCCGAGATGCCGCCTTCCTGCGTGCGGATCGCGCTGGCGAAATAGCGGAAATGGTCGATGGCCAGCGGTATGTCGGCGGCGGTCGTCTCGCGGATGGGCTTGCCGTTATCCCAGGTCTCGGCCAGCGCCAGCGTGTCGAGATTCTGTTCCATCGCGTCGGCGATGCGCAGCAGCAGCAGGGCGCGCTCGGCAGGGCTCGTGCGGCCCCAGGCGTCCTTGGCGCGATGGGCGGCATCAAGGGCCAGCTCTACGTCTGCGGCTTCCGAGCGCGCGATCTCGCAGAGCACGCGTCCATTCACAGGCGAGGTGTTCTCGAAATACTTGCCTGATGTCGGCGCCACATAGGCGCCGCCAATGAAATTGTCGTAGCGGGGCGCGAACGGAACTTTGGTGGCGCGTGCGAATTCCGGCTTGTTCATGGCTGGCCTCCCTTCATCGACGCTTAAGTTGCGTCCTGAAGAGAAGCTTCGGCGGGTCTCCGGCGCCTGTCAGCATGGCTGCGATCATCTGCTTGCCGCATCTGTCGCAGGGCTGCGACACTGTGCGGTGCAAAATCTCAGTGCGGCCGGTCGAGCCCCAGTTTGCCCAGCTTGCGATGGAGCGTGGCGCGCGAGAGGCCGAGCTGCCGTGCGGCGGCGGTGATATTTCCGCCTGTCCGGATGAGGGCGCGTTCCAGAATGGCGCGCTCGGCCTGCCTCAGCTCTTCCTCGAAGCCGACGAGGGCCTGATCGGTGCCATCGGCCATGGATACGGGCTTGCCGATGATGCCGCCGGAGGCCCGGTAAGCCTGTCGCGCGGCCCGCGTGGCACCCACCACCACGTCGTCCTTGTCCACCGCAAGCAAAGCGTGGGGAGCCCCGTCTGCGGTGGCGGCCACCACGATGCGGGCGGAAGGGTAGGCCATGCGGAAGGTCTCGGCCTCAATCCGCCTTGCGGCGTCCGCCACTGCGAGCGCGATGACGTTGACCAGATCCTCCGTCAGATCGTGGCGACATGAGGAGACATCGAGGGCGGCAGCGACGTTGCCTTCGTGGTCATGGATCGGGGCGGTGGTGCAGGACAGCAGGGTGTTACGGGTGAAGAAGTGCTGGTCGCGATGGATGGTCACGGCCCGCTGCTCCACCAGGCAAGTGCCGATGCCGTTGGTGCCCTCGCGCTCTTCGCTCCAGACGCTGCCGGGCCAGAGGCCCCAGCCCTCGAACAGGGCATCGTCCCCGGCAGCACCCCGCCGCTCGATGGGGATGCCGTTCCGGTCGGCGATCAGGACGCAGCAGCCCATGCCGCCCACGGCGAGGAAGAGGCGGTCGAGGCTGGCCTGGGAGGCCCTGATAAGGGGCTGTAGCTGCTCCCGCGCAGCCGAGAGGGCGGGGCCTTCCAGACGCTGGGGGGCGCGTCGTTCCGTGGGGTCGAGCTGATGCAGGCCGGCAGAGCGCTGCCACGAGGCCACGAGGGCGGAATTGACCGCCTCGCCCGCCCGGATGGCGGTGTGGATTCTGTCGGCGTGCTGCGACGCCTCCCGGTGCGACATCGCCTCCTCCCTGGAGCTGTCAGCTTCTGGCGTTCCGTCCCGTATGCGGGCGATCCTGCCGATCTCGCGATCGGGGCCGCCGTTCTTGTGCGTCGACTATAACGGATCGCGGATGCGGCCGACAGACCGTCCACGACACCGTGACCGGGGCAGGGGGCGTGGTGTGCCGGGCTCAGAGATCCAGGCTCAGCGGCCCCTTCGGCACGGCGCAGCACAGAAGGGCCGTGCCGGGGCCGGGAAGCTCGATGTCGGTGGGGGAATGATCCACCGTCCCCGACAGGATGCGGGTGGAGCATGTCATGCAGTCGCCCACCCGGCAGATGGACCGGACGGGGACGGAATGGGCTTCGGCGAATTCCAGGAGGGAGGTGTAGCCATCGGTCCATGGCATGCTCATGCCGGAGCGGGCGAAGGTGATGGTCGGGCCCTCATCCACATTCGGGGGCGCCGTGGGGGATGTGCCGGCCGTGCCTGCCTGCGGTGAAGCCGGTGCGGTCGCTGGTCCGAATGCCTCCCACCGGATCCGGTCCCGTGGCACGCCATGGGCGTTCAGTCCCTCGATGAAGGCAGTCATGAACCGGCCGGGGCCGCACAGATAATAGTCGTAATCCCCCCACGGCAGACGGCGCTTCAGCGTTTCGATGCCAAGGCGGCCCTCGGCCTCGAATTGCCCGTAGAGCCGGTCATGGGCAGTGGGGTGCTCGTAGCAGACGTGCACATGCACGTTGGCATGGCGTGCTGCGAGCGCACGGACGTGGGACGACATGGCGTGTTCACGGCCCGAGATCGCTGCGTGCAGGAACCAGATCTCGCGCCGGCTGCCCGTGGCAACGAGGTGATCCAGCATGGACACCATGGGGGTTAGGCCCACACCGGCGCTCAGCAGCACGACCGGCCTCCCGCTGTCCTCGCGCAGGATGAAACGCCCGGCGGGAGGGCCGAGCCGGATGGACGTGCCGACCTCCACATGATCGTGCAGGAAGTTCGAGACGAGGCCGGGCGCTGCCTCACGCTTCACGGAGATGCGCAGCTCGTTCTGCCCCGGAGCGCAGGAGAGGGAATAGGCCCGGCGCAGGGGCGCCGGTTCGCCGGGCACGTCCACCTCCACCTGCACATGCTGGCCGGGAGAGAAAAGAGGAGGGGCGCCGCCATCTTCGCGCACGAGGTAGAAGGAGGTGATGACCGCGCTTTCGCGCTCCTTGCGGACGCACCTGAACGGCTTGAGGCCCTGCCACGTCTCTTCTGCAACGGGCTGGTCCCAGAGCTTCGAGCGAATGAAGGCCTTGGCGCAGTGGAAGAAGGCGTTGTCGAGCCGGAATTCAAGGGCGAAGCCGGCATCGGGCGCCTGCGCAAGGTGCCCCTTCATCCGCAGGGTCTCCTTCACGCCGGGAATTACGAACAGCAGCCCCACCTCATAGGTCGCGTCACCATCAAGCGGCAGCCTGTCGCCGGGCCATGCGGAAGCGGGAACGGCAATACGGAGCGTCGTGGCATTGATGACGCGTACGAAGCCTTGTGAGCCGCCGAACAACAGTGGGAAGGGATTGCCCTTCCCATCGCGGACGTGCAGTGCGATGAAGGTCGCCGCGCCGACGAAATTGGCGGTGTGGTGATCGAAGGAACGCTGGACCTTGCTGAGCACGATGTTGCCCGGCGGATCATAGAGGCCGGCAAGGCCTGCGGAGGCCAGCAGCTGTTCGCGCAGTTCGATTTCGCTCATGCCAAGGCCTCAGAGACGGTTCCGATAGGATTCTGCGACGAAGGCTTCGGCCTCCGCGGTTGTCATGCCGCCCACCTGATCCGCCAGAATTGCCCCGAGCGTCGGCACATCGGAGAGGTTCTCTTCCGGGCGCCAGAAGTGCGCGGCATCGAAGGCGGAGCTGGGGCGCAGTTCCGACCAGAGAACGGTGATGTCCAGCGTCGAGCGCGGCAGGCGGTTGTTCGACGCCAGCCCCGCAAGGATATCCGGGTCCGTATTGATGCGCGCACGCCCGCCCACGAAGAGGGCCAGCTCCTCCTGCGGTGCGAGGAAGACGAGCGCGATGCGCGGGTCCTGAATGACGTTGCGAATGGTGTCGATCCGGTTGTTGCCGATGCGGTCGGGAAGTCTCAGCAGGTTCTTGCCCAGAACCTGCACGAAGCCCGGTGTATCCCCACGCGGGGATACGTCCGGCGGTGCGTCGGCGGAGCCGGACATGATGAAGGCGAATGGGGACTGCCTCACGAACGCCGTGTGATCGTCCGGCAATTCATAATGGGCCACGCTTGCCGCATTGGCGGTCGATGTGTCGTGCGGGTGGGCGGGGGCCAAGGCTTCCTCCGGGCGCGGGACGGAAGCCCTATGATAGAGGCCCGTCATGCCCCCGACCTTCGCTGAGCCGCCAAGATGTCTCGCTGAAGTGACGATGATCGCGCGCCCCATGGGAGTGCCACCGCGAAAAGGTGCGGACGCCGGACGGTCTCATGGAAAGGGGGCAGTTCCGCGGGGCGTGCCGCCGCTGCATACTGCCCGCCTCCGGTCAGCGCGGCCGGAACGAAGCGGGGACCATGAAACGCACCAGTGGCAATACTCCCCCGGCGCCCATCGTGGAGCTGGAGACGGACGGGCGACCCGTCCATGTGCGTCCGATGGATTTCGCCAAGGGAACGGTCATCGATCCCCATCGGCACCGGCGCGGCCAACTGATCTACGCGACCTCAGGCCTGTTCGTCGTCCGCACGCCGGCAGGCATCTGGATGGTGCCGAGCCTGCGCGGCGTATGGGTGCCGCCCATGACAGAGCATGCGGTCAGCCTGCTGACGGACACCCGCATGCGCAGCGCCTACATCGCGCCGGAGGCGTGTGGCGTGCTCGGCCAAACCTGCAGGGTGATCAGCGTTCCCAGTGTCCTGCGGGAACTGATCATCTATCTGGGCGACAGCCGGAGCCCGCATGATGCGGATTTCCATCAATCCATCGCCGTGGTGATGACCGGACTGATCCGCGAGGTTTCAACCGCCTCGCTTTCGGTGCCGCTGCCGGAGAATGACGGGCTCAGGCAGATCTATCGCGCCCTGACCGAAGATCCCTCGGACCAGCGGACGCTCAAGGACTGGGCGCGCGCGGTGGGCGGCTCCGAGAGAACCCTGCTGCGCCGCTTGAAGGACGAGACGGGCATGTCCTTCCGTCAATGGCGCCAGCAGATCCGGCTCCTGTGCTCGCTGGAGCGGCTCGCCAGCGGACAGCCGGTGACGACCGTGGCGCTGGATGTCGGCTATGAGACGGCCAGCGGCTTCATCACCGCCTTTCGTCAGACTTTTGGTGCAACGCCTGCCGCGTATTTCGAAAGCTGACGGCTGAGCGCGCGTGCTTTGCGACAGCCAGGCAGATCAGCCCGGCCGTCCCACGATCAGCCGCAGCGAGCCCTCGAAATGCGGCTGCGTGCGCAGATGGCCGAAGCGGCGATCCCAGGTGCCGTCTTCGAGATCACGACCCAGGGCCGCGACGAAGCGCGTGCCGACGGACGCGTCAACGAAGCTCCATGCGGAATTCGCACGCCGGGCACCGGGGTCCAACAGCCGTTCCGGCCGCCCGTAATAGGCTTCGCCGAAACCGTCCGTGCAGTGAAGGGGGATCGGCACCGGGATGACCTCCACCGTGCCGCCGAGCCCGGCCACGATTCTGTCGATGGCCGGATAGCGGCTCGCCTCAACGGCGATGGCCTCGGGCGCGTAGGACGGCAGCCAGCCGCAATCCAGCGCGTCCGGATCGCACGAGAGGATCACGACGGGGCCACTGCTGACCCGCCGCATCTCGGCAAGTCCAGCTGACAGGTCGGTCCACTGGTGAACCGTGAAGCTGGCCAGAGCGGCATCGAAACTGCCGTCCGCGAAGGGGAGCCGCTCGGCCACCGCGTCCACGGCCGGCGCCAGATGGGCGGGCCGCTGGGCGCGCATGGAGGCGGACGGCTCGACCGGCGTCACCGCCCGGTCTGTCGGTTCATACGAGCCGGCACCGGCGCCGATATTGACGATGGTGCGGGCATCACCGAGCGCGTTGAGGATGAAGCGGGCAATGTCGGGATCGGGCTGGCGATAGTTGGTGTAGCCGCCGCCGATGAGACCGTAATTGGCATCGCCTGCGCTGCCGTCATCATGGCGAGACCTTGCTGCGTCGTTCTCCATCTTGCCTCGAACCCGATGCCTGATAACACTCCGTTCTATGATATGGGACGAAGGTCACGCATTGATGACGCCCTTCGCGGGACGCTGGCGCGTACGTCGGCGCATCTTCGATGGGGTGTCCGGCCTCAGGCCATGGTTCGAGGGAACGGCTGAGATATCCTCGGACCGCTTTGAGGAGGCGGGTGTGTTCCATCACCCGGGCCACGACCTGCCGGCACAGCGCATGTATTGGCTGGAGCGCGAGGCGAGGGCTGTCCGGGTCCGCTTTCCTGATCATCGCCCGTTCATCAGCTTGACGCACGAGGCCACCCAGACGGTCGAGCACCGATGTGGCGACGATCTCTATCGGGGCCGGTTCATCTTTGCCGATGATCGCAGGTGGGTGGAGACGTGGAGCGTCCGGGGGCCGCGCAAGGACTATCGCAGCATCAGCCATTTTCTCCGCATCTGATCGCGGGGCGCGCTGCTTGGGCGACGTGAATTGCACGCCTGGATTGGGAGAATCGATTCCAGTCCGCCAGCCTTCGGAGCACAGCCTGCCAAGGCGAAGCTAGGCCGAAAACAGATGGCGTTCACATCTGGTATAAATAATTTTGTATTCTTAAGCCGTTTTCCAGTTCGTAGCACCCGCGATACGGACGTGTCCGGACAGCCGGATCTCCGATGCCGGGAGCGCCGCCTTGGGCGCTTTTTATAATATTTTTAAGGAGTTCCGACGCATCGATTTCCGGGGGGAGGCGGGTGGTTTCCGCTACGCCAACCCCACCTGCCCACGCATGCCATTTCTGACCGGCCGCCGCCGAATCCGAAGTGCTATTTTTTTTGGAAATGTGCTACCTAACCGGCCTGCTTTCGTTGGCGTCTCGGGCCATCAGGCCTCAGGCCGACTGACAATAACCGATTGGTGGCGCTGGGTTTAGCTCCATGCGCCTCACGACGCTGGGACGACGATGACCGTTTATTCTGACTATCTGGCCGAGATCAAAGTCCGCGAAACTCAGGGCCTCGCGCCCAAGCCGATTGATGAAGGTGCGCTCGTCGAGGCGCTCATCACCCTGATCGGGGATGCCGGCAGCGAGCATCGGGCCGATGCCCTCAAGTTCTTCATCTACAATACGCTTCCCGGCACCACGAGCGCCGCGCGCGTCAAGGCTGCCTTCCTGAAGCGGATCATCCTGGGCGATGCGGTCGTCCCGGAGATCACCCCCACCTTCGCCCTCGAGCTGCTGTCGCACATGAAGGGCGGCCCCTCGGTGGAAGTGCTGCTGGACATCACCCTCGGCGCTGACGCAAAGCTTGCCGCGCAGGCCGGCGAAGTGCTGAAGACCCAGGTCTTCCTCTACGACGCCGACATGTTCCGCCTGCGCGATGCCTACAAGGCGGGCAATGAAGTCGCCAAGGGCGTGCTCGAGAGCTATGCCAAGGCCGAGTTCTTCACCAAGCTTCCGGACGTCGAGGACGAGATCAAGGTCGTGACCTTCATCGCCGCCGAAGGCGATATCTCGACCGACCTGCTCTCTCCGGGCAATCAGGCCCATTCCCGCTCGGATCGCCAGCTGCACGGCCAGTGCATGTGCACGCCGGCAGACCAGCAGGCGATCGTCGAGCTGCAGAAGCAGCATCCCGACAAGCGCGTGATGATGATCGCCGAGAAGGGCACCATGGGCGTGGGCTCCTCGCGCATGTCCGGCGTCAACAACGTGGCGCTGTGGACCGGCAAGCAGGCCAGCCCCTATGTGCCCTTCGTCAACTTCGCCCCCATCGTCGCGGGCACGAACGGCATCTCGCCGATCTTCGCCACCACCGTGGACGTGACCGGCGGCATCGGCCTCAACCTGAAGAACTGGGTCAAGAAGACCGGCGAGGACGGCAAGCCGATCCTCAACAACGAGGGCAACCCGATCCTCGACCAGAAGTTCTCCGTCGCCACCGGCACCGTCCTGAAGATCGACGCCAAGACGAAGAAGCTCCGCGACGAGAATGGCGAGGAGCTGGTGGACATCGCCTCCTCCTTCACGCCGCAGAAGATGGAGTTCATGAAGGCGGGCAGCTCCTACGCCATCGTCTTCGGCAAGAAGCTCCAGACCTTCGCCGCCCAGACGCTCGGCGTGGAGCCGACCCCGGTGTTCGCGCCGAACAAGGAAATCTCCATCGAGGGCCAGGGCCTGACCGCGGTCGAGAAGATCTTCAACCGCAACGCGGTGGGCGTGACGCCGGGCAAGACCCTGCACGCCGGCTCGGACGTGCGCGTGAAGGTGAACATCGTCGGCTCGCAGGACACCACCGGCCTGATGACCGCGCAGGAACTGGAAGCGATGGCGGCCACCGTCATCTCGCCTCTGGTGGACGGCGCCTACCAGTCGGGCTGCCACACCGCCTCGGTGTGGGACAAGAAGGCTCAGGCGAACATTCCGAAGCTCATGAGCTTCATGAACAATTTCGGCGTGATCACCGGCCGCGACCCGAAGGGCGTCTATCACGCCATGACGGACGTGATCCACAAGGTGCTGAACGACATCACCGTGGACGACTGGGCCATCATCATCGGCGGCGACAGCCACACCCGCATGTCCAAGGGCGTGGCCTTCGGCGCGGATTCCGGCACGGTGGCGCTGGCGCTGGCCACGGGTGAGGCCACCATGCCGATCCCGCAGTCGGTCAAGGTGACTTTCAAGGGCCAGATGCAGCCGCACATGGACTTCCGCGACGTGGTGCATGCCACCCAGGCGCAGATGCTCCAGCAGCACGGCGACAACGTCTTCCAGGGCCGCATCATCGAAGTCCATATCGGCACGCTGCTGGCCGATCAGGCCTTCACTTTCACCGACTGGACGGCCGAGATGAAGGCCAAGGCCTCCATCTGCATCTCGCAGGACGCGACGCTGATCGAGTCGCTGGAGATCGCCAAGTCGCGCATCCAGATCATGATCGACAAGGGCATGGACAATGCCGTCGGCGTGCTGAAGGGCCTGATCGCCAAGGCCGATGCCCGCATTGCCGAAATCCGCTCGGGCGAGAAGCCGGCACTGACCCCCGACGCCAATGCGAAATACTTCGCCGAGGTCGTTGTGGATCTGGACCTCATCGACGAGCCGATGATCGCCGACCCGGACGTGAACAACGCCGATGTCTCGCGGCGCTATACCCACGACACCATCCGCCCGGTTTCCTACTACGGTGGCACCAAGAAGGTGGACCTGGGCTTCGTGGGCTCGTGCATGGTGCACAAGGGCGACATGAAGATTGTCGCGCAGATGCTCAAGAACATCGAGAAGGCCGAGGGCAAGGTGGAGTTCAAGGCACCCCTCGTGGTCGCCGCCCCCACCTACAACATCATCGACGAGCTGAAGGCCGAAGGGGATTGGGAAATCCTCCAGAAGTATTCGGGCTTCGAATTCGATGATCTGGCCCCGAAGGGCACGGCGCGCACCGAATACGAGAACATCCTCTATCTGGAGCGTCCGGGCTGCAATCTCTGCATGGGCAACCAGGAGAAGGCGGAGAAGGGCGATACGGTTCTGGCCACCTCGACCCGCCTGTTCCAGGGCCGCGTGGTGGAGGATACGGCCGAGAAGAAGGGCGAGTCCCTTCTGGCCTCGACCCCGGTGGTCGTGCTCTCGGCGATCCTCGGCCGCACGCCGAGTGCCGAGGAATACAAGGCCGCCGTCGAAGGCATCGATCTGACCAAGTTCGCCCCGCCGCAGACGCCGAAGATCGACGCTTTGTCCGTCCAGTACTAGGCAGGTAAGTCGCTCCAGCCATTCGGAGAATAGCGACAGGAGCGATTACACAAGAACTGACCGCAAGTGATCGAGAGCTGGCGACGCATCGCCAGCTCTCGATTTTTTTCAAGCATGTACTCAATAACTTCCATGCTTCGGTCGCTTTGAGATTGGGCGTATGGACGACGCCGCGCGCGGTCCGTCCCGGAGAGACTGCGTCGTGGGATCGGCGATCGGCAGAATGACGTCGCCAGATCGGCCGTGAGCGGGAACGGAGCCCCCCGGAACCTGAAGGCGCGGGTCACATCACGCGGCAGGAGCGGGTCAGCTCGAAGAGGATGTCGTAGCCGTCCCAGACGTGATCAAAATCGAGCGCGGCACCCACGGGCGCCCAGCGTGATACGCCGGTTGCGAGGTTTCGCTCGGCGGCCTGCCGGATATCGTCAGCCGAAAATCCGAAATGCGTGACCGTCTGATCGCGCTCCCGCAGCAGGCCGTTCAGAGCGGCAAGATCGGGAATGAATACGATGCTCAGGAAGCCGCCGCCAATCCTGCGCTCAATGCGTTCGGCGGCGTCGGACACGACTGCGGTGAGTTCGGTGCCGCGCCAGACCACATCGCTCACACCGCCCGTCGCGGCCGCTGAGAAGCCGGCAGCCATCTTGGTGATCAACTGACCGGGTGCGCTGGTGGCGCCCCTGCCTGTCGCGATGCGGGACACGTCGTCCATCAGCCTTCTGATGGCCGGGCCATACTCCGGTGCGCCGCCGACCACATAGAGGGCCTGCGGGGAGGAGCAGGCCATCTGGTCGAAGACGAAGATGTCGTTGAACAGCCGACCCGCCAGCTCCTCCATGGCGGCCGCATCCAGCGCCGCCACCGTCGCGCCGTTCAGCACGCCGAGGGACGTGCGATCCCCGAACCACAGGGACTTGCCGCCGTTGCGCAGCGGGAAGCCCTCGAAGGCGGCGATCTTGGCGTCCCCGCCCCAGACCACGCGCGCATCGCAGTGCGCGGAGACGATCCGGCTCATCTGGCTGTCGGACGGGTAGTGAACGAACAGTTGCGAGGTCTCGCCCGCCGCTTCCAGCGCGGCGAGGAACTGGTCGAGAACCCAGATCACATCAGGGGCCAGCTCCTGCGGCATGCGCACCACATTGGCGTTGCCGGAGAGGTAGGAGAGGATCCACGAATAGAGAAAGATGGTCTCCACATTTCTGGGCGGCAGATGGAAGGCGAGGCCGCGCGGCCGGCGCAGGGTTCCGGGCAGGTCCCTGTCCCGGAAGCTGCGCTCCAACTGGCGGAGCGCGGCCTGGCGCGTCCAGAAGCCGAGATAGGTGATGAAAGGCGACACTTCGCCCTTGCGCCGGATGATGGCGTCCGCCACGGAGGCCACCAGTTGCACGCGCCCGTCGTCGAACGGCTGCGGCAATTGCCGGCGTGATGCATCCAGACGCGCGCAAAGCGTCTGCGCATCCATGGGCTGCCGTCCGCCCTGCGGCCCGAAGGCTGTGATGATCATGGGCATATCATCCATGCGCGTCAGCGAGCCTCCGTTGCGATGATGTCGGAACAGCCCCGCAGTTCGGCCTTTGCCACCCGCCCGGCAATCGAGATGGCCTTGCCGAAGCGATTGCCCCGCCCGCCATCCACGGCGACCACCGTGCCTCGGTCCTCCGTCAGCACGCAGTGGCCCGGATAGGAGCGCGGCAGCAGGGACACCACCTGCAATACGCCTTCCTCGCCGTCCGGCGCCTCCTCCCAGCTGCCGGGGCGGCGCACGATGACATCGGTGAAGTTGGGCGGGTAAAGGAGGCCGTCGGGGCCTTCCACGAACATGGAGCCGATCTGCTCCACGAAGCCGTAGAAATTATAGATCCGGCTCAGGTTGAACCGGGCTTCCAGCGCGGCGCGGAAGGCAGCGTTGGACACGCGCTTTTCCTCCAGCTTCTTCCAGCCGCCGGAATGGACGAGGATCGCGTTGGAAAGGTCGAGTTCGCCATCGCCGAACTGCTCGAACAGCTTGGTCCACACCAGGAAGGTGAAGCCGAAGATAAGGAACGGCCGCCCGCCGTTGGCGGCCACAAAGCGATGAACGGCGGCAGCGTCGATCTCAAGGTCCGGCGTCAGCGCGAAGGTCGCCTTGGCGCCGAACTTCATCATGCCCAGCACGCCGGCACCACGCGCCGTCAGATTGTCGGCCTTGAGGACATCCTTGGTGTCGATGGCGAGGAACGGCAGGCGACTGTCGCCGAGGATCGGCCGGAAGGTGGCGATCAGGGCGCGGGCCTGCCGGTCGGCCGTCTCCGCATCGACGATGATGCGGCTCGGCGTCTGCCCCGTCGTGCCGCTCGACTGAAGGGTGATGGCGGGCGACGTCGTTGAGGAAAGCTCCTGCAGCTTGAACAGCTGCACCGGCAGGAACGGCAGATCGGCCATCGCTCCATAGGACTTCAGGCCGCCCCACGCGGCATCGATGATCCGGGCGTAGGGCGGGCATCGCTCGTAATGAAAGCGGGTCAGTTCGTTCAGGCCCGGCAGCAGCAGATCCTGTTTCGCGCTCTGCCGCAGGGAATAGGGCGGTGTCTCCAGAAGTCGCTCAAACATTCAGCGCCTCCTTCACACGCGCATAGTCGATCTTGCCGCTGGACTTGCGCGCAAGCTCCGGCAGCGTGCGGATGAGGAAGCTCGTCGCGGGGATCTTGCAGGCCCGTGCCAGCGCCTTCGCCCGCTCCTTCGCATCCGCGGGCATGTCGCCCTCGAAGGCCACGGCGATGCGCTCGCCCAGATCTACACAGGCAACCATGCCGAGCACGCCCAGATCCCGCTCCATATCGTCGAGGCTGAGCCGCAGACCGGCAATCTTGGCAAAGCGTGCGGCGCGTCCGGACAGGAACAGGAAGCCCTCGGCATCGAGCCGTCCAAGGTCGCCGGTCTCCAGTCGTCCGCCCATGATGTCGCCGCGTGTCAGGTCGGCACGGTGCTCGGCATATCCCAGCATGACGTTGGCCCCCTCATAGACCACGCCGCCTGTCTCTCCGGCGGGCAGCAGGCGGCCTTCGGCATCCTCGATGCGCAGGCACCCGCCGGGCATGGCGATGCCCACCGATCCGAGCTTCTCCGGCAGCCTTTCACTGGGCAGGCAGGCCATGCGCGGGGCTGCCTCGGTCTGCCCGTACATGACGAAAAAACGTGCGCCCCGATCGCTGGCCTTTGCCTGCATCAAGGTCTGGAAGCGGGCATCCAGATGGCCGCCGGCCTGCGTGAAGGTGTCGACCGAAGGGGGGACCAGCTCCAGGCCGAGGCGGGCGAGCACGCTGTAATGGAACGGCACGCCGGGAAAATGGGTGCCGCCGCTCGCGAGAACCTTGCCCCAGAAGTCCGGGGAAGTGATCGCATCCTCAAGAAAGGCGATCCGGCCGCCCGCCACCAGATGCGAGGTGGCCACCGACAGGCCGTAGGAATAATGGAGGGGCAGATGCGCGATCGCCACGCTGTCCGGCGTGATGGCAAGGCTCTCCGCGATCTGCCGGGCATTGGCTGTCACCGCGCTCCACGAGAGGCGCACGAATTTTGCGCTGCCTGTGGTGCCTGAGGTCAGCAGCAGCAGGCCGAGTTCCGGCGCTGGCGGGCTGTCCGCCTCCGCGTCCTGCCGGTACGCCATGAACGGGCGTGCGCCCTCGACGGCCACATGCGTCCAGTTGCTCCCGCCGCAGAGCGCGAGGGCCGGGGACGGATCTGCTGCCAGCACGATCTCGGGCCGATAGCGATCGCGCAGGGCGGCCAGCTTTTCCGGAGGCAGCGTCGGGTCGACAAGCGCCACCGCATGTCCCGCTGCCGCCGCCGCCAGCAAGCCGATCAGGCTGCTCCGGTGATTGGCCGCGAGGAGAAAGATGAGCTGCTTCCCCGGCCGCGCCATGGTCGCGGCGAGCATCAGCACCTCGGCACGAACCTCGCCCGCCGACAGCCAGCGTCTGCCGGCGTCATCCCACAGCAGCGGCGTGGAGGGGGCCCGATGCTCGCCCAGCAGGCCCGCGCAGGAGGGATCGATCATGGCCGCTGGCCCCCGCTAGATGACCATGCCGCCATCGACCCGGAGAACCTGTCCGGTGATGTAGCGGGACATGTCGGAGCACAGGAAGAGCACGGCATCGGCCACGTCCTCGGGCGTGCCCGCCCGGCCGAGGCCGATGGCCTTCAGCGACTGGGCCCGGACCTCGTCGCCCAGCCCGGCGGTCATCTCGGTCTCGATATAGCCGGGAGCGACGGCATTGACGCGCACGCCCTTCGACGCCAGTTCCTTGGCGGCGGCGCGCGTTGCGCCGATGACGCCGGCCTTGGACGCGGCATAGGCCATCTGTCCTGCCGCGCCCTCGAGGCCGACCACGGATGCGACGTTCACGATGCTGCCACCCGACCGCGCCAGCAGGCGGGCCGCAGCCTGGATCAGGTGCATGGGAGCCGCGAGGTTCAGATCGAGCGTGGCACGCATGTCCTCATCGGAGATCATGCCGATCATCGCCGCCCGCATGGTCCCGGCATTGTTGACCAGCGCATCAAGTCGCTTGTGACGGGCGAATACCGCTCGCACCAGCTGCCGCGCGGCCTCGGGATCGGCCATGTCACCAGCCTGCACGGACACCCGGTCCGGGGCGGAGGCCGCGAGTTCGTCTGCGACGGAGGCGTCGAAATTGCGCGAATTGAGGACGACGGTTGCCCCCGCCGCGATCAGACGCCGCGCAACGGCAAGGCCGATGCCCCGCGACGCTCCCGTGATGAGCGCGACCTTGCCGGACAGGTCAATGGACATCGTACTTGGCCATGATCTCGACAGCTTTCTGGAAGCTGCTCATGGCCAGGATGTCGTTCGCCTCCAGCATGGCGTCGAAATGTGTTTCCAGCGCAGCCACCAGCGTCATGTGCCCGATGGAGTTCCAGTCGGGGAATTCTCGGTAGACCAGCGTGCCGCGATCCGTCCCCTCTGCGAGGTCGAAGGTTTCCTGGAATGCAGCGAAGACCTTTTCCTCTAGAGTCATGCGACGTCCCCTTGGGTGTAATGATTTTCCTGAATCAGGCTGAAGCTGCGTTTTGTGCGTCAGTTCGCCGGCGGAAGCTTTTTCTGAAGTAGAACAACGTCATGCCGCTGTCCATCCGCATCGACGAAATGACTTTCCAGCGTGCCGATCAATTTGTAGCCGCACAGGTAATTCATCCGGATTGAATCCGTGTTATCTGCCCTGATCTCTGCCATGAGCTTCAGAAGGCCAAGATCAAATCGAGCGGCGCGCATCAGTTCGCGCATGGCGAGGAGCGCGACGCCGGGCAGGCGGCAGTCATCCCTGACGGCGACCGCGCCATAGCCGTATCGGTCGCGCAGGCTGACCTGGCTGATCTGGATGAAGCCCAAAGCAGGCCCACCAGGCTGGGACATCACACGAAACAGCCCGCCCGGTTCGTTCACCCGGCGCTCGATCCAGTCGCGAACGGACGCATTGTCCGTGCGATCGGGAATGGCCATCAACATCGCCTGCATGCGCGGATCGCGGCGGATCCCGGCGAGCGCCTCAAAGTCGGTGTCGGCCGGCAGCCTGAAAATGACCGTTGGGGCGTCGGCTTCGCCTTGCAGCATTATCCTCTCCTGGGGGGAAGCTCTGTGCGGGGAGTGCATTCTTGTTGTGCAGCCACCTACCATGATCCCGTCGAAAAAAGCATTCTCTCGCATTGCTTGTGCCAGCGTTGCTTGTCCATCACCGCGGCGTGATCCTGCTGCGGCGTCACCACATGGCCGCAGTCAGCGAGCCGATCTGCTTCGTCTTCGGCGGTGCAGCCGCGTTATGGATGCTACGGCCGGCGGTGCATTTAAGTTCCCGGGGCACGGCCCTGGAAGATAATGGAAAAAGGGTCCGGTGGCAGGACCAGGGGCAGGCATGCCGAGCAGAGGCCGGGCGCACTATCGTAGTGACGCCTGCTCTCGCCTGAAACAGAAAGGGCCGGGAGCGTGCATGCTCCCGGCCCCTCTGGTTGTGGTGCCGTGCCGGTCCTCGGGACCGCACAGGCAATGTCTTTGGCCTTTCCGAAAGATCTCAGCGGGTGGTGAATTTCGCCTGTCCGGATTTGCCGGCGGACGATTTGACGGCAAACGTCACGGTGCTGCCTGCCGGGAGGGCGGAGGGCAGGTCCGCCCGCAGCGACGAGCCGGAGGCGATGAGCTGAACGGTCTTGCGCTCACCCCCGCTCACCACCAGCGCCGATGCAACGAATCCCTTGGTGTCGATGGGCTTTCCCGCCTCGTCGATGATGTTGAGCACCAGACTGTTTCCGCTGGGCAGGAACTCGGCATGGACACCGGCGACATCCTGCATCTGGCCACCGTTTGGCCCCTTGTCATCATGCGCGTGCTGGGCGAGCGCGGGCGTGGCGAGCAGGATGGCGGCGGCGATAACGATCTTCTTCAGCATGGGTTTTCCTTTCGTTGGATGTGCGATGGATCAGTTCTGAGTCACCGGCTCGGCGAGGGCTTCGTCGGCGACGTCTGCCGGCGTCTCCCGCCGGAACAGGACGTAGAGCGCAGGCAGGACCAGCAGGGTGAGGATGGTGGAGGAGACGATGCCGCCGATGACGACAGTGGCCAGCGGACGCTGAACCTCGGCACCCGCACCCGTCGCGATCGCCATCGGCACGAAGCCGAGGGAGGCCACGAGGGCGGTCATCAGCACGGGGCGCAGCCGCGTGAGGGCGCCTTCCTTCACCGCCTCCACCAGCGCTTTCCCCTCGGCCCGCAGGCGCTGGATGAAGGCGATGATGACGAGGCCGTTCAGCACCGCCACGCCGGACAGGGCGATGAAGCCGATGCCCGCGCTGATGGAGAGGGGGATGTCCCGCAGCAGCAGCGCCGCGATGCCGCCGGTAAGTGCCAGCGGAACGCCGCTGAACACGAGCAGCGCGTCCGCCACCGACCCGAAGCTCATGAACAGCAGCAGGAAGATGAGCAGCAGCGCAATGGGTACCACGATGGTGAGGCGTTGGGTGGCGGAGACGAGCTGTTCGAACTGCCCGCCCCAGCCGATCCAGTAGCCGGAGGGCAGCTTCACCTTCTC
Source organism: Azorhizobium oxalatiphilum (assembly GCF_014635325.1). Lineage (GTDB taxonomy): Bacteria > Pseudomonadota > Alphaproteobacteria > Rhizobiales > Xanthobacteraceae > Azorhizobium > Azorhizobium oxalatiphilum. Next base: position 132,000 of record NZ_BMCT01000004.1, read on the forward strand.
CGCGATCTGCCGCTGGGCATCGGAGACGAAACCTCCGAGATCGCGCTCGCGCACGTTGGCGCTCACCACGATGCGGCGTTTGCCATCCTCGCGGCTGATCTGGTTCGGGCCGGGTGCGATCTCCACCTTTGCCACCGCCGACAGCGGCACGTAGCGGATGCCGGAGGTGACGGACCCGTTCCAGATCGCAGGCACGGCCGAAGTCTCCGAACCCGGCGCAGCGGGAAGCGGAACCGGAAGTGACTGCAGCGCCTCGATATTCGTGCGCAGATCCTCGGGCAGCCGCACGACGATGTCGAAGCGCCTGTCGCCTTCGAACAGCACACCAGCCTCCCGGCCGCCGACAGCGATGGCGATGAGCTCCTGCACATCTGCCACGCTGACGCCGTAGCGCGCCAGCGCGCCACGGTCGAACCTGACGTTGAGCATGGGCAGGCCCGTGACCTGCTCGGTCTTCACGTCTGCGGCGCCGGGGACAGCTTGCAGCACCGCCTGCACCTGATTGGCCACTTGCAGGAGGGTTTCGAGGTCATCACCGAAGATCTTCACGCCGACGTCGCTGCGCACGCCGGAGATCAACTCGTTGAAGCGCAGCTGGATCGGTTGCGACAGTTCGTAGGCGCTGCCCGCGACATCCTCTGCCGCTTTCTCCACGGCTTCCACCACCTCGGCCTTGGGCCTCGCCGGATCGGGCCACTCCGAGCGCGGCTTCAGGATGACGTAAGCATCGGAGATGGAGGGCGGCATGGGATCGGTGGCCACCTCGGCCGTGCCGACGCGGGCGAAGATCTCCTTCACCTCCGGCACCTGAAGCAGGCGCTTCTCCAGCGCCTCCTGCATTTCCAGCGACTGTGTCAGGCTGGTGCCGGGCACGCGCAGCGCCTGCACGGCGATGTCGCCTTCGTCGAGGCTCGGGATGAACTCGCCACCCATGCGGGAGGCGGCAAAGCCGCTGACGACCACCAGCGCTGCTGCACCGAGGGCGACGATGCCCCGGAACTCGATGCACAGGTCGAGCAGGGGCGTGTAGAGCCGCCGGGCCCCCCGCATGAGAAAATTCTCATGCTCGGAGACCTTGCCGGTGACGAACAGCGCGATGGCCGCCGGCACGAAGGTCATGGAGAACAGGGCCGCCCCCAGCAGCGCCATCAGCACCGTGATCGCCATGGGCGTGAACATCTTGCCCTCCACCCCGGTGAGGGTGAGAACGGGCAGATAGACCACGGCGATGATCATGGTGCCGAACAGGCTCGGCCGGATGACCTCCTTCGAGCCCGCGAGGATGGTCTCGAAGCGCTCCGCCCGCGTCAGCAGGCGGCCGCGTCGGTGCTGTTCCTCGGCCAGCAGGCGCAGGCAGTTCTCAACGATGATCACGGCGCCATCGATGATGATGCCGAAGTCGATGGCGCCAAGGCTCATCAGATTGGCGCTCACCTTGTTCTCCACCATGCCGGTGATGGTGAAGAGCATGGCGAGCGGGATGACGCAGGCCGTCACCACGGCAGCCTTGATGTTTCCCAGCAGCAGGAACAGCACCACGATGACGAAGAGCGCGCCTTCCAGCAGGTTCTTCTCCACCGTGGCGATGGTCAGCTCCACGAGGTGCGCGCGGTCATAGACCGTGCGGGCGATGACGCCTTCGGGCAGCGAGCGGGAAATCTCCTGAAGGCGCTCCGCCACCCGCTGGGCCACCGTGCGGCTGTTCTCGCCGATCAGCAGCATGGTGGTGCCGAGAACAGTCTCCTGGCCGTTGAGCGTGGCTGCACCCGTGCGCAGCTCGCGGCCCTCGCGCACCTCGGCCACGTCGCCCACCCGCAGCGGCGTGCCGCCACGGCTGCCGATGACGATGTCGCGGATTTCGGCGGCATTGGCCACCTGTCCGGGCGCCCGCACCAGATATTGCTCACCGTTCCGCTCGATATAGCCGGCGCCGATATTGGCGTTGTTGGCGGTGAGGGCGGTCATCACCTCCCGGAAGCTGATGCCGTAGGCCATCAGGCGTGCCGGATCGGGAAGCACATGGAACTGCTTCTCGTAGCCGCCGATGGTGTTCACCTCCACGACGCCGGGCACCGTGCGAAGCTGGGGCTTGATGATCCAGTCCTGGATGGTGCGCAGATCGGTGGGGCTGAAGGGCTCGCCCGAAGGCTTGCGCGCGCCGTCCTTCGCCTCGACCGTGTACATGTAGATTTCGCCGAGGCCGGTAGAGATGGGCCCCATGGCCGTCTCCACGCCCTCGGGCAACTGGTCCTTCACCTGTTGCAGGCGCTCGTTCACCAGCTGGCGTGCGAAATAGATGTCGGTGCCATCCTTGAACACCACCGTAACCTGGCTGAGGCCGTAGCGCGACAATGAGCGCGTGTATTGCAGACCGGGCAGTCCGCCCATCCCGGTCTCGATCGGGAAGGTGATGCGTTGCTCGGCTTCCAGCGGCGAGAAGCCGGGGGCCGAGGTGTTGATCTGGACTTGAACGTTGGTGATGTCGGGCACCGCGTCGATGGGCAGGCGGGTGAAGTTCCAGGCGCCCAGCGCCGCAATGCCGAGGCAGACGAGAAGGACCAGCCAGCGCTGGCGGATGGAGAAGGCGAGGATGGCATCGATCATCGGACGCCCTCCCTGATCGGGGAGATCGCGCGCTCAATGTTCATGGGTGGCGCTCCCCTTGGCGAGCTCGGCCTTCACCACGAAGCTGTTCTTCGCCGCGTAGACGTCGCCGGGCATGAGGCCGAACAGGATCTCGACCCATTGGCCGTCGCGGCGGCCGATTTCCACGTCGCGGGCATCGAACGTGTCGCCATCGCGGACGAACACCACGTTGCGGCCGTCTATGGTCTGGATGGCGCTGTCGCGCACGGCGAGGTCCACGGGCTCTTCGGCGAGAACCGCGTGGCCCACCGCGAACAGGCCGGGCCGCAGGCGCAGGTCCGGATTGGCGACCACCACCCGCGCGAGCGCGCTCTGGGTGTCCGTGGCGCCGATGGGCGACACATAGGCCACCCTGCCGGCGATGGGGGCGCCGCCATCCTCCGGATCGATATGGACCGGACTTCCCACCTTGATGCGTGCGAAATCACGGCGATAAACGGACAGGTCCACCCACACGGTGGAGAGATCGGCCACCACGAAGGCGGGTTTCTGCTCGGAGACATATTCGCCGAGGCCGACCTGACGGCTGACGATGGTGCCGCTGATGGGCGCCTTCAGTTCGTATGTCGTAAGGCTCTGGTTGCTCTCGATCCGCGCCAGCGCATCGTCCTTGTTCACCTGATCGCCAATGCTGCGGCGAATGTCGCGCACCACGCCGGGGAAGCGCGGCGTCACCTGCACGATGGCTTCCTGATTGGCCTGGATAAGGCCGTTCAGGCGCAGTTCCACCCGCAGCGCGCCGGGGCCTGCGGTTTCAAGGCCGATGCCGGAGCTGGCGAGCTTGGCATCGGGAAGGGACACGCTGGTGCCGCCCTCCGCATGGTCTTCCTCGCCATGGCCGCCATGGCCTTCCTCTGAATGCCCGGCTTCGCCGCCTTCGGCATGGCCGCCGGCCTGCGTCGCCGCCGGCGCCGTCCTCGACTGGAGGGCGTAAACCGCTCCGGACCCCATGGCGAGGCCGAGCAGAAGCAATGCGATGTCACGCGCTGGGCGGCTCATTTCGTCTTACCTTGGGAAAGATGGACCGGTCGGCCGATGAGGCCTTCGAGGGTGGCCAGTGATGTGTGGAAGGCGACCAGCGCCTCAAGTTCGCGCAGAGCGGTCTCGGACAGGGCGTTCTGGCCGTCGAGCAGTTCGAGCAGGGTGTAGCGGCCTTCGCCGTAGCCGCTCTGGATGCCCTCATAGGTCGCGCGGGCATCGGGAATGGCCGTGGCGCGCAGGCGCTGCACTTCCTCATAGGCGGCCTTCAGGCCGTCATAGGCGCGGCCGGTCATGGAGATCAGCGTGTTACGCGCGATCTGCTCCTCGGCTTCCGCACGCCGCAGGTTCTCCTGGGCTTCGAGGATCGACCCCTGGTTCTGATCGAAGATCGGGATCGGCATGCCGAGGGAGACGACGACGCCGCTGTCGCGCGTGTCGTTATAGTAGCGCCAGCCCGCGCCGACGGTCACATCGGGCACGGCCCGCGCCCGCTCGGTGGCGACCTGTGCCCGGCGCTGGGACTTCACCGCCGTGAACTTGGTCAGCTGCGGGTTGGCCATGGCCTCGCGCAGCACGCTCTGGAGGGCCGGAGGCGCGGCGACCCGTAGAAGATTGCCGCTGACGGCGCCGAACCGCGGTTCGGGCTGCCCCATCTGAAGGGCGAGTTCGCGGCGGGCGGTGATGAGGGCGGCCTTGGCCTTGTCGAGATCGACCCGCGCCAGTTCCGCCGCCAGCCGCGCGCGGGACACTTCGGAGGGAGAGGACGCACCTGCCTCCACCCGCTTCTGGAGCATGGGCATGAAGCCATCGGTCTCGTTTACCTGCGCGGTGAGGATGGAGACGCGGCGCTGGGCGGCGAGGACGCCGACGAAGGCGCCCGTCGTCTCCGCCATCACCTGAAGCCGGACGGCTTCCCGCTCCCACTTCATGGCCTCCTGATCGGCTGCGGCCGATGCGACGCGCGCCTCGCGCTTGCCGCCCAGCTCTATGAGCTGGCTGATCTGGAGCGTGGTCTCGGCCTGATCCAGGCCCTGGTAGGCATTGGTGCCGAAGGCGCCGTCCAGCTCGAGCGACAGCGCGGGATTGGGCATGACACCGGCTTGCATGCGCCGTCCGCCGGACATGCCGATGTCGCGCTCGGCAATCGTCATGCGGGGATTGGAGGCAATGGCGCGCTGGATCGCCAGCGTGAGTGTCAGCGGGGCAGGCGGCGAGGCGGCATGGGCTATCGTCGCCGGAAGCAGCACGATGGCTGCCCCAAGCGTGGCCGCAAGGGCACGTTGAAACATGGTTTGATCCGGGCATGGGAAATCGGAGGCGGACGCAGGGCGTCAGCCGCGAAGCACCAGTTGGCGCGGATCAGGCTTTGGGAGGGGGCGCTTCCAGGGAAACGACGCGGCCGGGGATCAGGCTGTCGGTTCCGAACACCGCACGATGTGCAACGCTGCCGATCTGGAGCGTGGGGGCATCGGGCAGGGCGGCCACAATGGTGCAGCCGTGACAATCATGATCAGCTGACCAGCGAATGGGATCGCTGTTCGGTGCGTCGTTGCTGCCTGCACTGTCCGATAGCGTCGCTGCCACCGCGTCGACTGTCTCGATGGTGCCGTCGGCGGTGGTGATCGCATTGGGATTCTGCGCGAGGCCGTGTCGGGCATTCGCCAGCTCGTCGGCCGTGGAATGCATGAGAAAGCACAACGCAACCAGCATCACCAGCACGCTCTTGGCGCGCTGCGTGAGCAGGGAGAGTGAGGTTGTGCGAACCCGAAACATCCGTCACGAGAAGCCGGAAACGGGAAGCGATGTCAAGCCGGTTGCCGCACGGGAAGGTGAGAGCACGGGCCGGATCAGCCGATGGACTGTCCGAGCTTCTCGCCCTCCACGAGATTGTGTTCTTCCGCCAGCCGCCCGGCTTCGGCGCTGTCGCCGGACAGGATGGCGTTCAGGATCGGGGCGTGCTGGGAGAGAATGTCGGCCGGGTCCGGAATCAGCGCGTCGCTGGAGCGGATGTAGACGCGGATCTGCTGCGCGATGAGCTCATATTGAGCGCTCAGTCGGGAGTGGGATGCCGCATCGACGATGGCGTGATGGAAACAGAAGTCCGCTTCCGCAATCCGCGCGGCCGAGGCATCGACGCAGGCGTCCGCGAGGTTGTCAAAGGCGGCCTGAATGCGCGTCCGCTGCTCCATCGGCGCCCCGGCGGCGAGCTGCGAGGCGAGCCGCTCCACGGCCGAGCGCAGCGTATAGAGTTCCCACACATCCTGTCGCGTCAGCTGGATCACGGTCCAGCCGGTGTAGGGCTTCAGCCGCAGCAGGCCCTCCTTCTGCAGTTCATGCAGCGCCGTTCGCACGGTTGCGCGCGAAAGGCCCATTTCGCCGGACAGCTGAACCTCGGTGATGCGGGCACCTGCGGGCAGCATGCCCGTGATGATCTGGCTGCGCAGGGCCTCGATCGCCCGTGCCTCGGCGGAGACCTTCACGATCTTGGGCAGGGCGGGGCGTTCGGGTGCGCGGTCCATCGTGTCGAGTTCCATTCCGGCCAGCCTGAGGCCGTGCTCCAGCCCCTACAACGCAACGCCGCCTGCCGAAAGGGCGCGGCGATCCCAAAACGCCATCCCATCCATGTTGTATGCCAAATTGGCTATTGTCGACAATCTTGGGTGCATGCTATCCCCGGAGGGCATTCGCAGCAGGTGGTTCATGGATGAGACGAACGCCCTCATGGCGGCAGGCGGGCTGGCGGCACCGTTCCAGCGTATGGAGGAGCCCGAGGTTCTGGCCCTGCTGGGAACGCGCTATGGCGCGCGCACGTCATCCCTGACCCGTTTCGATACCGAGAAGGACGACACCTTCCTGATCCGCGAGCCCGATGGCCGGGCATGGGTGCTCAAGATCGCGAACCCGCTGGAAGACGAACGCGAAATCGACCTCCAACTGGCCTTGCTCCAGCACGTGGAGGCAACGGATCCGGGTTTGCCGGCGCCGAGGGTCATGCGGACGCAGAATGGAGAGGGCGCCTTCACCATCGTCGACGGGGCCGGGCAGGTGCGCATCGTCCGGGCCCTGAGCTATCTGGACGGCACCCCGCTCGACCGCATCGACGCAACAGCTGCGGAGCGCCGCTCCCTCGGGGCGGTGCTCGCCCGCCTGCGGCTGGCCATGGCGGGCTTCTCCCATCCGCACGACGGGCGGGAAATCGCGTGGGACGTCAAGCATCTGCCCAAGCTGCGCGGCCTGCTCGCCCATATGGACGACCGCGCGCAGCGCAATGCGCTCGAACTGGGGCTGGCCCGTATGGAGAGCCTTGCCCCAGCGCTGGCGCGATGCCGGACGCAGGTGGTGCACAATGATTGCAGCCGCTCCAACATCGTGGTGGATCGCGCGCGGCCGGGCTTCGTCACAGGCATCATCGATTTCGGCGATGTGGTGCGCACCGCCATCGTCATCGATGTCTCGACCACGCTGCTCAATCAGCTGCCCTCCCAGGCGCGGCCCGATCTGTTCGCGGAGGGCAGGGATATCCTGCAGGGCTATCTCGCCGTGGCGGACCTGACGCCCGAGGAACTGGCGCTGCTGCCGCATCTCGTGATGGCGCGGGTGATTGCCCGGGCGCTGATCACCACGTGGCGCGCGGAGCGCTTTCCGGACAATGCGCAGTACATCATGCGCAACACGCATCAGGGCTGGCAGCAGCTCGACTGGTTCCTGTCCCGCAGCATCGAGGATGTCAGCGCGACCTTCTCCGCCGTTCCGGCGGGCGCGTAACGGAAGAGGCAGAGATGACGAAGAGCAGCGATGGGGCGCCCATCAACATCGGTATGGTGAACGGCTTCAATCCCAACGATCTCGGCCGCCTGTCCCCGCAGATGCAGGATGCCATCCGGCGCCGGCAGGCGCTGCTGGGCCCCGCCTATCGCCTGATGTATGCGAACCCGGTGGAGATCCAGCGGGCCTCCGGCGTCCATATGTATGACGCCGCCGGCAACGAATATCTCGACGCCTACAACAATGTCGCCTCGGTGGGGCACTGCCATCCGCGCGTGGTGGCCGATGTGCATCGGCAGATGCAGACCCTGTGCACCCACACCCGCTATGTGCAGGACGGCATTCTGGATTTCGCCGCCGACATCCTGCCCACCTTTGGCGCGCCCATCGAGCACATCATGTTCACGTGCTCGGGCTCCGAGGCCAACGATCTGGCGGTGCGCATCGCCAAGCACCACACCGGCAAGAATGGCGTCATCATCACCTCGGAGGCCTATCACGGCAATTCCGAGCTGACCTCCGGCTTCTCGCCCTCGCTGGGCCGGGGCTCGCGGCTGGGCGTCTTCGTGCGCCGCATCTCCGCGCCCGATTCCTACCGCATGGACCCGGCCGAGATCGGTCGCCAGCTTGCGGCGGAAGTGGCGCGTGAGATCGCCGAGCTGGAACGCCGGGGCGATGGCATCGCCGCCTTCATCGCCGATTCCCTGTTCTCGTCGGATGGCATCTATTCCCATCCCGTCGATGTGCTGGGGCCGGTAGCCGAGGTGGTGCGCGCGGCGGGCGGCCTGTTCATCGCGGACGAGGTGCAGGCGGGCTTCGGCCGTTCGGGCGATCGCCTGTGGGGCTATCAGCGCCATGGCATCGCGCCGGACATGGTCACTATGGGCAAGCCCATGGGCAATGGCTATCCGGTGGCGGCGGTGGCGATGGCGCCCCACGCCATCCGCAGCTTCGGGGCGGATACGCGCTATTTCAACACCTATGGCGGCAACAGCGTCGCCATCGCGGCCGCCCAGTCCGTGTTCAACGTCATCCGCGACGAGAAGCTGATGGAGAATGCCGCGCGGATCGGCGCGAAGATCAAGGACGGGCTGAAGGCGTTGGCCGCGAAGGATGGGCGCATCGGTGATGTGCGGGGCACCGGCCTCTATATCGGCGCGGAGTTCGTAAAGGCGGATGGCGGCAAGACGCCGGACTCCGCCACGGCGCTGGCGGTGGTGGATGGCCTGCGGCAGCGGCGGGTGCTGATCTCGGCCACCGGCTATCACGCCAACACGCTGAAGATCCGTCCGCCGCTGGTCTTCTCCGACGCCGACGTGGATCGGCTGCTCACCCAGCTGGAAGACACGCTCCGCTCGGTCTGACGGCTCGGCCGCCCGTTCAGGCCTTGCGGCGGGAGCGGGCGGCGGGGCGCTCCGGCGGCTCGGCCGAAGGAGCCGGCGGGATCACCTGTCCCAGCGGGGCGCCAGCGGTGAGATAGGCCAGCGTCATGTCCACGATATGGGCGCGGCGGCGCTCCAGATTGTCCGGCGCCTTCAGGTCGCGATCGAAGATCATGGACAGGGTGAAGCGGTTGGACAGGTAGAAATAGCCCAGCGCCGAAATGGAGATGTACAGCTCCACCGGGTCCACCCCGGAGCGGAACACGCCGCGCTTCTCGCCCTCGGAGAGGATGGTCTCCATGGTGGTGGAGAGGCGGCTGTAGAGCTGGCGGATGATGGGCGATTTCGCCACGTGCCGGCCGCGATGGAGGTTCTCCGTGTTCATCATGATGATGACCTCGGGTTCCTCGATGAAGGTCTGGAAGGTGGCCTCGCAGAGCTTCTGCATGGCTTCCACCGGCTCCAGCCCGGCCAGCGGCAGCGCCTCCTGCCGGCGCCGCATGGTCTCGTAGGTGCGCTCCAGCACCTTCACATACAGCTCCTCCTTGGAGCGGAAGTGATGGTAGAGCAGGTTCTTGCTGACCTTGGCGCGGACGATGATGGCGTCCACGCGGGCGCCGTCATAGCCCTTGCGGGCGAATTCGGCCTGGGCCGCCGCGAGGATCCTCTCCTGCGTACCGATGGCGTCGCGCTTGCGGGGTTTCTCACTCACGACTGGACCTGTTCCGTTGGCTTTCCGTGTCATGAGCATGAGCCGCACCCCCGCCGTCAACTGGCCGTTGCGGCGGGAAGGCGCGGAGCGACGAAAGGCGCGCAGCGTTCGAGGCTGATGCGGATGGTCTCGCCGGCATCCCGCTGCCACCAGTCGAGCTTGGAGAACAGCTCGATTTCGAATGGCCCGTCATAGCCGATCTCGTCCAGCAGCCGGCGATAGAAGGCGAAATCGATGACGCCATCGCCCACCATGCCCCGGTCCTGATAGACATCGCGCGTCGGCACCAGCCAGTCGCACAGATGGAAGGTGAGGATCTTGTCCCGCCCCGCCGCGCGCAGGCCGATGGGGAAATCCGGATCCCACCAGCAATGGTAGACATCGGCCACGATGCCGCTGCCCACGCCCAGCTCCTCCACCAGTTCGAGGCAATGGCGGAAGGTGTTGAGGCAGGAGCGATCCGCCGCATACATGGGATGCAGCGGCTCAAGGCCGAGCATGACGCCCGCCGCTCGCGCGTGGGGCAGCAGGGCATGCAGCGCATCCTCCACGCGCCGCCGGGCGCCGGGCAGATCCTTCTCGCCGGTGGCGAGGCCGCCGGGCACCATCACCAGCGTGGTGGCGCCGATGGCATGCGCGGCATCGAGCCGGCGCCGATTCTCCTCCAGGGCCGCTTCATAGGCGCTCCTGTCGGCGAGGTTCACCCAGGCGCTGGTGCACAGGCAGGGCACGAACAGGCCGGCATCGCGGATCATCCGGGCCGCCTGGCCGAGGTCGAGCCCCTCCAGATACTGGTTCCATACGCCGATGCCGCGCACGCCTTGCCGGGCATAGGCCTCCACCGCCGCCGCGAGATCGAGCTGCGGCGTGGTGATCTGGTTGATGGCGAAGCGCGAGAAATCGCTCACGCGCCCGCTCCCGCCATGCGCTGGCGCAGGGCCGTGGTGGCGGCAAGATCCAGACTGCCTGCCTCGACCACCACGCCGAAGCCCTCGCGGGCGTAGGCGGTGCTCACCTTGCCGTCCAGTACGTCTTCGAGCACCGCTTCCGGCGGGCGGGCGAGGGGATCGCCATAGCCGCCGCCGCCCGCCTGCTCGTGGCGGATGACAGTGCCCTTGTACACGGTGCGTGTGACCTTGCTGGACAGAAGCTGCGGGTCGGAATCCACCGAGAGGATGTTGCGCGATGGCGCGCCCGGCTTGCCGCCGAACAGGCCGTAGGGGGCATGGGCATAGCGGTCGGCGCGCAACTGCATCACCGCCTCCTCGGCCATCAGCCGATACTGGCGCACCACGCCGAGACCGCCACGGGTGCGGCCGGCGCCGCAGGAATCCTCGCGTAGCCCATATTCCTCGATCATCAGAGGATAGGTGGCCTCCATGATCTCCACCGGCATGTTGGACATGTTCTGCGAGGGATTGGTCACGGCGTCGATGCCGTCCTTGCCCGCGCGGGCGCCCAGTGCGCCGTTGATCATGTCCACGACGATGAAGGGCTCGCGGGTCTGCTTGTCATAGCCGCCGAGGCAGACGACGGAATTGCCGCCTTCACCGGCCGCCACCACGCGTTCCGGCACGATGGCCGCCAGCGCGCCGAGCACCGTGTCCACCACCCGGTAGCCGGTGAGCGCACGCGCAGCAACCGGGGCGGGGAACTCGGGATTGAGCAGCGTGCCCTTGGGCGCGCTCACATCGATGCAGCGATAGAGGCCGGCATTGTTGGGCACGTCGGGATCGAGCACGCAGCGCACGGCGAGATAGGTGGCCGACTTCACGAAGGAGAGGGTTGAGTTGATGGCCCCCTTCACCTGCGGCGAGGAGCCCTCGAAATCGACCCCGATCTGGTCGCCCTTCACCGTGATGGTGACGTGGATGGGGATGGGGGCCTCGTCGAAGCCGTCGCCGTCAATGTAATCGGTGAAGCTGTAAGCGCCGTCGGGCCATGTGCTGAAGGTGCCGCGCGCGAGGCGCTCGCCGTAATCGAGGAACTCGGCGAGGAAGCCTTCCACCATGTCCGCGCCATACTTGTCGGTGAGGCGCAGGAACTCGCGCTCGCCCAGCGCGCAGGTGGCGAGCTGCGCCTCCAGATCGCCGATGACGAGATCCGGCAGGCGCACGTTCTTGGTGATGATGTCGAACAGCGTCTTGTTGCGCACGCCCTTGTCGAACAGCTTCAGCGGCGGGATGCGCAGACCTTCCTGGAAGATCTCGGTGGAATCCGACGCATTGGAGCCCGGCACCCGGCCGCCCACGTCGCAATGGTGGCAGATGACCACCGAATAGCCGATGTGGCGCGGGCCATCGAAGATCGGCTTGAACATGAAGATGTCCGGCAGATGCATGCCGCCATCGTAGGGATCGTTGAAGATGATGACGTCGCCGGGGTGCAGATCGTCGGCATAGTGGCGCTGTAGGGCCTCCATGGCGTCGGGCACCGCGCCGAGATGGAGCGCCACCGTCTTGGCCTGCGCGAGGATGCGGCCCTTGGCGTCGCACATGGTGGCCGAGTAATCGAGCACATCGCGCACGATGGGGGAGCGGGCGGTGCGCATGACCGTATAGGCCATGTCGTCCACGATGGATTCGAACGCGCTCTTCAGCACCGCGAAGGTGATCGGGTCGATGGGCTTCCTGGACCGGTCCAGCATGGGAGGCTCCCGTCAGGCGAGGGTGATGAGGAGATTGGCGCGGGCGTCCGCTTCGGCGCGGGCACCGGGGGGCACCACCACCGTACTGTCCGCGCCCTCGATGATGGCGGGGCCGGTGAGGGCGGCGGGGCAGCGGCGGCGGTCATAGACCGGGGTCTCCACGAAGCCCTGATCGGTGCCGAAATAGACCCGGCGGGTAGCAATGGGGGAGGTTTCACCCGCATCGCTAGCGCGGGCGGCGCGGAAGTCCAGCTTGCCGGGACGCGTGCCGCGCCCGATGACACGCAGGCTCACCACCTCCGGAACATCGGACGGGCAATAGCTGTAAATGGCCTCATAGGCGGCGCGGAAGGCAGCCTGGAGCCCCTCTGCGTCCGCCACATAGGGCACGGACAGCGACATTTCCTGTCCTCGGAAGCGCATGTCCGCCTCGCGGGCGATGCTCATGAGTTGCGGATCAATATCCTCGCCGGCCAGCGCCGTGCGGGCGTCCGCCTCCAGTGCGCGGAAGGCCTCTTCCGCCTCCACGGCGGAAAAGTCGGGGGCGCGGCGGGGGAAGGGGGCAATGAAGTAGCGCTCCACGTCGCCGGCCAGCATGCCCATGGCGGTGAAGACGCCCGGCGAGGCCGGCACCAGCACGCGCGGCATGGAAAGCTGGCGGGCGATGTCCGCCGCATGCACCGGGCCGGAGCCGCCGATGGCCACCAGCGTGAAGTCTCGCGGATCGACGCCGCGCTCCACGGTGACGGCGCGGATGGCGCGAGCCATGTTGGCATTCACCACATCGCGCACGCCGCTCGCCGCATCCTCCGGCGAGAGGCCGAAGGGATCGGCCAGGTCGCGGGCGATGGCGGCGCGCGAGGCGTCCACCGACAAAGCGCGGGAGCCGCCGGCCAGCGTTGCGGGCAGATAGCCAAGCAGCAGGTTGGCGTCGGTCACGGTAGGGCGGGTGCCGCCGATGCCGTAGCAGGCCGGACCCGGATCGGCGCCGGCCGAGACCGGACCGACGCGCATCAGCCCGCCCTGATCCACATAGGCGATGGAACCGGCGCCCGAGCCCACTTCCGCCACGTCGACCGTTGGCACGCTCATCATATAGCCGCCGGCCTTGATGAAGCGGCTGGGAGTGGAGATGCCGGCGCGGAATTCATACTCGCTGACGCGGGAGAGTTCGCCATTCTGCACCAGCGAGGCCGAGGCGGTGGTGCCGCCCATGTCGAACACCACCAGATCCTTGATTTCCAGCGCCTCGCCGAGCCGTGAGCCGCCCACCACGCCGGCCGCGCGACCGGAGGAGATGAAGAAGACGGGCTTCTCGCGAGCGGTGAGAGAAGAGGCGAGCGCACCGTTGGAATTGCACACCAGAAGCGGGGCGGAAACGCCCACATCCGACAGGCCCTGTTCGAGCCGTGTGAGATAGGCCTCCAGCACCGGGCGCACATAGGCATTCACCACCGTGGTGCTGGTGCGCTCATATTCCTTGGCTTCCGGCAGAACGGAGATGGAGCTGGTGACGCGCACCTGCGGAAAACGTTCCGCCAGAAGCAGTTCCGCCCGGCGCTCGTGCACCGGATTGCGGTAGCTGTTGAGGAAGCACAGCGCCAGCGAGGTGATGCCGGCGGCCACCAGTTCCTCGGCCGCCGCGATCAGGCCCGCCTCGTCCAGCGGCACCAGAACGGTGCCATCCGCCATGATGCGCTCGGCCACTTCCTTGCGGTGGCGGCGGGCGACGAGAGGCGCGGGCTTCTCCCATTGCAGGTCGAACATGGAGGGCGTGCGCAGGCGGCCGATTTCCAGCACGTCGCGAAAGCCCCTGGTGGTGATCAGCCCGGTGGCGGCCCCCACCTTCTGCAACAGCGTGTTGGAGCCGACCGTGGTGCCGTGCACCACCTCGGCCACATCGGCCGGCGAAAGGCCGGCGTCGGCGACGATGGCGGCGACGCCCTCCAGCACGGCCTGCTCGGGGGCGGCCGGCGTCGAGGCCACCTTGCGATGGAAGACGCTGCCCTGGCCGTCAGCCAGAACAAGGTCGGTGAACGTGCCGCCGATATCGACACCAATACGCGCCATGCGGGCGCTGCGCTCCAGACGGGTGGTTGTCACGAGCTGCCTCCTTGGTATTGGACCAAATGGTTAGTTATGAGAAAAATCCGCGTCAAGAGGCTCTGTGCCGTAAATGTTTGCAGCGTGGGGTGCATAAATGATCTTGCGCATCGAATTGGACCATATAGTCTCATTCGAAAGCAAAGAGGGGATCGTCACCATGAGCATGTCGTTCTCGTCCCGAACCCGGCTGGTCTGTGCCGGTGTCCTGTCTGCCCTGATGCTGGCGGCAGCCTCTGCCGCCCCCGTGCGTGCGGACGAAAAGGTCTCTGTCCGCCTCGATTTCTCGCCCTGGGGGGTGCATGCGGGCATGCATCTCGCCAAGGAGAAGGGCTGGTTCAAGGAGGTTGGCCTCGACGTGGACGTGCAGGATGGCCGTGGCTCCGGCAACACGCTGCAACTGGTGAATGCCGGGCAGGTGGATGTGGGCCAGATCCAGCTCGGCCTGCTGCCGCAGGCGCGGGAGAACGGCTCCACCGTCAAGAGCTTCGCCGGCATCGACAAGCGCACCGATCTCGCGGTGCTGGTGGACAAGGATTCACCCATCCAGAAGGTGCAGGACTTCAAGGGCAAGAGCCTCGTCGTCTTCGCCGCCAGCCCGTGGGCGCCCTTCATCGATTACTGGCTGAAGCAGGGTGGTCTCGACCGCACCACGGTCAATGTGATGGTGGTCGATCCCGCCGCCGTGTGGGGCACCTACAGCGCCAAGCGCGCCGATGGCCTCATGTCCACCGTGCCCTCGGCCATCCCCGTGGTGGAGCCGAACCGCCCCTCCAAGGCGATCCTCGCCGAGGACGTGGGCATCGCCTTTCCGAGCTACGGCCTCATCGCCACCGAGAAGACCATCGAGGGTCGCAAGGATGCGCTGAAGAAGCTGGTGCAGGTGCAGCAGAAAAGCTGGGACTACATCCGCAACGGCCATGTGGAGGAGGCGGCCGAGGCCATCATCAAGCAGCGGCCTGACGCCAAGCTCAACAAGAAGGTGCTGATGGAGCAGATCCAGCTTACCATCGATTTCTTCGATACGCCGGAGACCAAGGGCAAGCCCATCGGCTATCAGGCGAAGGAAGACTGGATCAAGGCGCAGAAGTCCGCCGAAACGGCCGGCGCCATCAAGCCGGGCACCGATCCCGCCACCTACTATACCAACGAGTTCATCCAGTGAACGTGCACACGGCTTCCATGACGGGCACGGCCATGGCTTATGTTTCCATCTCCGGGGTCCGCAAGACCTACGGCTCGCCGCGCGGCCCGGTGGCGGCGCTGGAGGGTATCGACCTTCAGGTGAGGGAAGGGGAGTTCGTCTCCATCCTCGGCCCGAGCGGCTGCGGCAAGTCCACGCTGCTCAAGTGCATCGCCGGGCTGGAGCCGACCACCGCCGGGCAGATCGTCATCGATGGCCGCCCCCTCAAGGGGCCGCCACACGACATGGGCATGGTGTTCCAGCGCGATGTGCTGCTGGACTGGCGCACCATCCTGGACAACGTTCTCATCACCGCCGAATTCATCGGCCGCAAGGGGCCGGAGGTGCGGGCGCGCGCCTCTGCCCTGCTTGCGCGCTTCGGTCTCGGCGGGTTCGAGGATCGGCATCCGTGGGAATTGTCCGGCGGCATGCGCCAGCGCGCCGCCATCTGCCGCGCGCTTCTGTGCGATCCCAAGCTGCTGCTCATGGATGAGCCGTTCGGGGCGCTGGATGCCATGACGCGCGACGATCTCAATCTTGAGCTGGCGCGCATCTGGCAGGATACGCGCAAGACGGTGGTGTTCATCACCCACGGCATCAGCGAGGCGGTGTTCCTCTCCGACCGCGTGGTGATGATGGATCGCAACCCGGGCCGCATCGTCGAGATCATCGACATCGACCTGCCGCGCCCGCGCCATCTCGCCTTGCGCGAGACGCCGGAGTTCGGCCGCTACGTGGCCCACATCCGCCACCTGTTCGCCAGCCTCGGCATTCTCAAGGACGACGATCCGGAAACGGGATCGGGAGACCACTCATGAGCGACAGCAACCCGCTTTTCGCCTCGCGCACCTTCCGCGCGCTGCATGAGGTCGGCATGGTGGTCCTGCTGCTGGCTGGCGTGGTGGTGGTGTGGGAGGCGGCGGTCTACGTCTTCAAGCCCGCTCCGCTGATCCTGCCCTCGCCGAGCGGCATCTGGGATGAGTTCCTCCTCGCGCCGGCCTATTTCCTGCGCATGTCGCTGTTCACCCTCTACACCACGCTCGCCGGCTTCGTACTGGCGGTGGTGCTGGGGCTCGGCCTCGCGGTGGGCATCGTGCATTCCAAATTCATGGAACGCACCGTCTATACGCTGCTGGTGGCGCTCAATTCCGTGCCCAAGGTGGCGCTGGCGCCGCTGTTCGTCATCTGGATGGGCACCGGCATCGAGCCCAAGATCGCCATTGCACTCATGCTGGCCCTGTTCTCGGTGGTCATCGATGCGGTGCTTGGCTTGCGCTCGGTGGACCCGGACATGGTGAACCTCGCCCGCGCCAGCCGTGCCTCCTCTTTCGACATCCTGCGCAAGATCCGCTTTCCCAACGCTCTGCCGAGCGTGTTCGCGGGCCTGAAGGTGGCCATCTCCTTCGCGCTGGTGGGCGCCATCGTCGGTGAGTTCGTGGCCGGCTCCGAGGGGCTGGGCTTTGCCATCCTCACCGCGCAGGGGCAGTTCGATACGCCGCGCGTGTTCGTCTGCCTCATCCTGCTCGGCTTGCTGGGTACGGCGCTCTTCTATGTGGTGGAGGCGCTGGAGCGGCTGCTCCTGCCCTGGCACGTGTCGCAGCGCGTGCCGGGCGGCCCCGGCCACTGACGCCCGCGCGTGTCGGAGCCCGGCCAAGCCCATGCCCTGCCGGCCATCGGCGCGCTGACGGCGACAGCCGTCCTGTGGGGCAGCAACCATGTGGCGGCGCGGGCCATTCATGAGGCCGTGCCGCTGCCCTCGCTGATCTTCTGGCGCTGGGCGCTGGCGCTGCTGGTGCTGGTGCCCATGGCGCTGCCGGGTCTTCTGCGGGAGCGGGAGGCGATCCGCGCCCGGTTCGGCCGGCTGACGGTGCTCGGCGCCTTAGGGGTGGGGCTGTTCTCGGTCTGCCTGTACGCCGGGGCCTATCACAGCCTTGCCCTTGAAGTGGGGCTGCTGAATGCGACGACCCCCATCTGGGTTCTTCTGCTGGCGGTCATGACCGGGGCGGCACGACCCCGAGCGGCCCAGGTTGCGGGCGTCCTGCTGGCTTTGGCCGGGGTGATCGTGGTTCTGCTGAAGGGGGACATCGGCAATCTGCTGACCCTGAGGCTCGGCATCGGCAACCTCTGGTCGCTGCTCGCGGCCATGGTCTTCGCCTGGTACACCTTCGCGCTGGGCGCCCGGCCACTCGGCCTTGCGGCGCTCAACGTCACGGTGCTCACCGCCCTCACGGGCTTTTTCGTGGTCATTCTTCCCGTCTATGCCGCCTTCGTGCTGACGGGGGGCGTGGATCCCCTGTGGGCACGGCCATCGTTCGGCGATGCGACGCTGGCCGTCCTCTACATCGCCATAGGCCCGACCCTGCTGGGCAATCTGTTCTGGATCTATGGGGCATCGCGACTGGGGGCCGAGCGGGCGGGGCCCTTCCTGTATCTGTCACCGCTGGCCGCGCTGGTCCTGTCCACCTCGCTGCTCGCAGAGCCGTTGGGGCCGGTGCAGGTGATCGGCGCCGCAGCCATTCTGGGCGGTCTGGCGATTTCGGCGCGCGGGCGCCGGCCGCGTCTGGCCGAGGCATCGAGCAACTGATCCAGCCCTTACGGGCACTGGAACGGCTCCCTCAGCTGCGTGGCACCTTGCGGATGTCCTCATAGAAGCCGTGCAGCCGCTCCAGGGAGCCCTGGGTGCGCTCGGGCTCGGAGGCGGCCAGACCCACCACCATGATTTCGAGGCTCATGAGCACCAGCCCGTGCAGCGGCACCATTTCCGAGCGGCCGCGCGGCACGCGGATCACCACGTCCGCTTCCTTGGCGAAGGTGGAGTTCGGGGCGTTGGTCAGGAGGATGATCGGGTTGCCGAGGCGCTTGGCCTCCAGAATGGTGGCCATGCCCTCGCGATGGGCATTGGCCTGTCCCATCATCACCAGCGCATCCCCCGCCCGCATGCCGAGCAACTGCTCCGCAAGGGAAATGCCGGTGCGGTTGAGGGCATAGCCGGGGCGGCCGTTGCGCGAGAACAGGCGGGCCACATAATCGGCCAGCACGCCCGAGGCGCCGATGCCGAAGATGCCGATGCCGGCCGCCTCGCCCAGAATGCGGATCGCCTGCGTGAACGCCTCCCGGTTGGGCGCGGAACGGATCTCGTCGATGCCGCTCAAATGGCCGTCGCAGACGAAGTCGATGCTGCTGTCCGCATCGGCGGTCAGTGCGTCGGTGGTGGAGGCCATCTTGTCGGCTGAGGAGAGCGCGCCGCCGAAAAAGCCGGACAAAGTCTGCTTGAGGTCGCGCAGACCCTCGAAGCCGAGCGCCTGTATGGCCCGGATCACGGTCGCATCCGAGGTGCCGGTGGCCGCCGCGATATCCAGTGCCGACTGGTTGAGGACCGATCGGCGGTTATCGTTGATGTAGGTGGCCACCGTGAGCAGGCTGGGCGACAGCGTTGAGCTGCGGCTCTTCAGCCGCTCGCCGAAGCGGTCGGTCCTGCGCTCCTTCTGGGAAGAGGCATTCGATCTCGGGACATTCGATTTCATGGCGCACTCCCCCCTTTCAGGCGTCCGGCCCGGTCACAGTTGCGACAGCCTGTTTCTTTCCACGAGGAGATCGGCATCGCACAAGGGCACATAGCCCTCCCGCGTCCGCGTCATGTCCGCGACGATGGCCTGCCCGCGCCCGGAGAGCGCCAGTGTCAGGAAGTCCCTGATCAGCGGCGTGAGGGTTCCACCCTTCGGCAGGTCGAAATAGAAGGCGACCGGCGCGGAGAGCGGATAATCGCCGGCCGCCACATGGTCGAGGCAGGGCGTGCGAAACGCTTCGCCGGCGGTGCGGGAGAGCGGCAGGATGCGCACGGCGTCGGACACCTTCGCGGTCTCCAGCCAGCCGATGGCGCCGATGCCGAAGGGATCGTCGGCCACGGCGCGGATCACTGCCTCGCGGCTGTCCAGCGTCTCGTAATGGGCGACATAGACCGGGGCATGGAGATAAGTGTCGCGGAACCCGGTGGCGTATTTTCCGTCATCCCGGAGGCCGTAGACATGGATGCGCCGTCCGGTCCAGCGCCCCTCAAGGCCGAGCTGGTCCCAGAAGGTGATGTCGCCCTCGGGCCGGCCGGGGCAGAACACCCGCGCCAGATCGCCCACGGCGAGGCCGGCGAGCGGATTGTCCTTGTGCACGTAGATGGCGGGCGGGGTCTTGGCGCCCACGCGCGGGCCGTGGCCGGCATAGCCGACGCGGATGGATGTCGGCTGATAGCCCCTGGCCGAGCGGAAGGTCGCCGCATCGCCCCGCCACGGCAGGCGGGACATGGGTGCGAGATCCGATGCGCCCGAGGCGAGCGCCGGAATGGCGGTCGAGGAGCCGCGCAGATCCACGTGGAAGCGCGCGTCGGGATGTGTCTCGCGCAGCAGGGCGCAGAACTGCTCGACGAGCAACTGCATGCCGTCATTGCCCATGAGGGTGAGATGCTGGGAGCGGGTCACTTCTGGGCGTCCTTGTGGGGGAGAATGCGGGCAAGCGCTGCGGTTTCCGCGCGTGCCTGAGCCGCTGTCAGGGGGATATAGCCACGCGGCTGGGCGGCGATGATCGCCTGCCCCTCGCGCGCGAGCACGAAGCGCAGGAATTCCTGCGCCAGCGGATCGAGCGGTATGTTTTCCTGCTGGCGCACATAGGCGTAGAGGAAGCGGCCGAACGGATAGGCGCCGTCGATCACATCCTGCGTGCTGCCGTCCGAATATGGCTGCCCCGCGCCGAAGGAGAGCGGCACCATGCGGATGTCGTCGGTCTCCCGACCGATGGCGGCAACCGCAATGCCCGAAGGTGTCGCGGCGAGCCGCCCCAGTACGTTGTCGGTGCTGATCAGGCGCTCATAGGCCGGGGCCGGCACGCGATTGGCGAGGTGATGCTTCTGCATATAGGTGCCGAAGCCGGTGAATTCGGGCGTGCCGATGGGATGGATCGGCCGGGTCGCCCAGTCGCCATCAAGGCCAAGCTGGCCCCAGACCGAAAAGTCCCCGCCGGGATTGCCGATGGTGAACACCTGCGACAGTTCCGTCGTGGTCATCCGCGCCAGAGGGTTGGAGCGGTGGACATAGAGGCCGAGCGAGGTGGCGAGGTGCTGGGAGGTTTCCTCCGCCGCATGGGCGATGCGGATGGCCACCGGCGGCGCGCCGACGCACTTGCGATAGGGCACCACCTCCACCGGCGTGATCTCGCGCCCCATGACACTGAGCAGCGACTGGCCGTTAGTGATGAAGGCCATGGCCGAGGGCGTGCCGCGCAGGTCCACATGGAAGCGGATGCCGCTCACCTCTTCGAAGGCGGCGCAGAAGCGCTCGAAGATGAACTGCCCATGCTCCGATCCGCTGATGCGCACCCGGCCATCGTCCGTCAGATAGGTGGCCCCCTCCGGCACCGCGACCGGGCGCGGCTCATAGACGGGCAGGGCGCCGTCCACGGGGCGCGGCATCCAGCCGGCGGCGGGTGGGCTGTCCGGCAGGGCGGCGTGCGAAGCGTGATCCAAGAGATGAGTCCTTGCTGCAAAAGGCGTGAGAAAGGCGCGTGGCGGCTCAGGGGCGCTTCAGCGGGGGCTGGCGGCCGGAGACCTGCGACTGGATGGTGGAGACCATCAGGCTGAGCGCGGCGTAGGAATTGGAGATGGCCTCCTCGCGGGCGAGGATGGTGTAGCGCCCCTCGCGGCAGGCTTTGAGGAAGGCGCAGTAGCCCGGCATCACCTTCTCCATGTCGGCGATCTCGTCCGCCGGCTTGCCGCCCTGATCGGAGCGGTAGGTGTCGAAGATGAAGTCGGCATCCAGCTCCGGCAGGCGCTCGGCGCTCACATCCATGCGCTTGCCGGGCGGGATGGCATCCACCAGCGCAGGGAAGCGGAAGCCGGCATCCCGCAGCACCTGCCCCAGCGACTGCTGGGTGTGGTGCACGGTGATCTTGCCCTTGTTGGCCTGCAAGGCGACGACGGTGATCGCCCCCGTGTCCACCACCGAGCGCAACTGCGCGATCTGCATGCGGTAGCGCCGCTCCAGAATGGCGAGCTGCGCCTGCGTGCCGGTGAGGTCGGCGATCTTGCCGTAAAGCTCCCCCGCGCCGCCGTCCCGATTGTCGAGGCTGACCGTCGGGGCGATCTTTTCCAGCTGCTCGATGGGCGTGTTGCGCGAGGGCTCGGTGATGATCAGGTCGGGCTTGGCCGCCACCACCGCCTCGATGTCGATGCTGGTGGTGCCGATGAACTTGATGTCCGAATTGTCGAAATCCACGCCCGTCAGGATGGCGCTTGAGCGCAGGAAATGGGTGCCGTCGAGCCGCGTGCGGCCGTGGCTCGCCACCGGGCGCGCGCCCAGCTCGATCAGCGGGATGGTGATGTCGAGATCATGCAGCGAGACGATGCGCAGCGGTTTCGCCGGCACGGTGACGGAACGGCCGAGATCATCCTTGAACAGGCGCGTCTCCTGCGCGGAGGCGGGCGCGGTCAGGGGCAACAGGCAAAGCAAGGCGAAGAGGAGGGGAGCGCGTCGGGTCATCGCGGGGTTCCGTCCGGGTCAGAGCTGGTTGCGCCGCCGCCAGAGCAGCAGCAGGAAGAAGGGCACGCCCATCACCGACATGACGATGCCGGCGGGAATCTGGAGCGGGGCGAAGGCGAGGCGGCCGATGGTGTCGGCGGCAAGCACAAGCAGCGCGCCCACGAGGGCGCTGGAGGCCAGCAGCGTCACCTGATTGCCGCGCATGAGGAAGCGCGCCATGTGCGGTGCCATCAGGCCGACGAAGCCCAGGCTGCCGACGCAGGAGACGCTCGCCGCCGTCATCAGCACCGGAGCTGCGAGCCGCAGCACGGAGAGCCGGCGCAGGCGCACGCCGAGGCCGGTGGCGGCGCCATCGCCCAGCAGCGCGGCATCGGAGGCGCGCGCGGTGGCGAACAGGATGACGGTGCCCGCCAGCGCCCAGATGGCGGCCACCGAGAGCAGCGGCCAGCCGGCCGCGTGCAGGCTGCCGGTCATCCAGACGAGCGCCGTCTGCACATCGCGGATGTCGGCGGTGGTGAGGAAGATGAGGACGATCGACGACAGCATCCAGGACACGCCGATGCCGACCAGCACGAAGCGGGTGCGGGACAGGTCGCGGGCAATGAGGATAACGAGAAGGGCCACGCACAGCCCGCCCGCCATGCCCGCCACCGGCCGCCAGCCAACGCTGGCGGCGGGGAACAGCAGGATGACGGCGAGCACCATGACGCTGGCGCCTTCCTTCACTCCGATGAGGCCGGGATCAGCAAGGCCATTGCGGGTAATGGACTGCATGGCCGCGCCCGCCAGCCCCAGCATGGCGCCGCTGAGGGCGGCGATGAGGATGCGGGGCATGCGGATGTCGTAGAGGATGTAGAGCTGCTCGCGCGTGCCGGTGTCGGGGGCGCGCAGCAGGCGGGCGAGATCAGGCAAGGCGATGGCATAGCTGCCCCTGGAGACGGCGTATGCCGCAAGCCCCATGACGAGAAGCGCCAGCGCGAGACAGGCCAGCACCGCCACCGGGCGCGCCAGCAGCGCGACGGGGCCGAGGGCGAAGCGCCGGTAGCCATTGGCGTGCGAGGGGCTTGTCATCGGAAATACCGCGATACGATGAGGAGGAAGACCGGCGCGCCGAGCACGGCGGTCATGATGCCGGTGGCCAGCTCGCGCGGGGCGAGCAGGGTGCGGGCGGCAGCGTCCGCGCCGAGCAGGATGAGCGCGCCCGCAACCGCCGAGAGCGGCACCAGCAGCCGGGCATCGCGGGAGATGAGAATGCGCACCGCATGCGGCGCCACGAGGCCGACGAAGCCCACCGGGCCAGCCAGCGAGACCGATGCGCCGCACAGCAGAGCGGCGGCGCCCAGCGCGGCGAAGCGGGTGCGCCGGAGGTTGACGCCGAGGCCGCTCGCCACGTTCTCCCCCAGCGCCAGCGCGTTGAGTTGCGGCGTGATGGCGAGCGCGCCGAGCGCCGCGAAAGCTGCGGGCACCGCCGCGCAGGCAAGGCCCGCATAGGTGAGGCCGGAGAGATCGCCCGCCAGCCACAGCCGCAGATCGGCGAGTGTCTGCTCGTCGAGAATGAGCAGCGCCGAGGTGAGCGATGCGGCGAAGGCGGAAAAGGCCACGCCGCACAGGATCACCTTCAGCGGCGTCAGCCCGTCCCGGCCAGCGGAGGATGCGGTGATGATGAGGCTGAACAGCAGCCCCGCGCCGATGGCCGCCACCAGCGGCCGTGCGGCCAGTGCCCCGAAGGCGGTGCCGCCGGCAAGGCCGAGGGTTGTCGCCAGCACCACCGCGAGGGCCGCGCCCGCATTGAGGCCGAGCACATGCGGCTCGCCCAAAGGGTTACGCGTGACAAGCTGGAGCAGCGCGCCGGACATACCCAGCGCCGCGCCCACCAGCAGGCCGCTGAGCAGACGTAAAAGTCGCAGGCCTATGATGACCTTGTGATCAAAATTGGCGGGGTCATAGGCGAAAACCGCCCGCACCACGGTACCCGGCCAGATGAAGCGGCTGCCGATGCCGAGATGGATGGCGCACATGATGACCAGCAGTGCCAGCGCCAGCAGGCCCGCCGCCAAACGGCCATGCGCACGCCGGCGCGGCAGGGAAAGGGGCTGTGTGCGCGCACCGGACATCAGGCGGTATCGCCCCCGCGGCGGGGAATGAAGACCGGGCCGCCTGTCTCGGGGTGGGGCACCATCAGCACCTCGATGCCGAACACATCGCGGATGAGCGCGGGCGTGCAGTCGGCGGGCGGGGAGGCGGTGCCGCGAATGGCGCCGTCCTTCAGGAAGACCACGGTGTCCGCATAGCTGACCGCGAGATTGAGGTCGTGCAGCACGGCGACGATGGTGCGGCCGTGGTTCAGGGTGAGATCGTGCAGCAGGTCGAGGATCTCCACCTGATAGCGCAGGTCGAGAAAGGCGGTGGGCTCGTCGAGCAGGATGGTCTGCGTTTCCTGCGCGATGGCCATGGCGATCCAGCAGCGCTGGCGCTGCCCGCCGGAGAGATCGTCCACCGGCCGCCTGGCGAATTCCAGCGTGCCGGTGAGGCGCATGGCGCGCTCCACGGCGGCCTCGTCCGCATCGGACCACTGCCGCAGCAGGCCCTGATGCGGATAGCGCCCGCGCGAGACCAGATCGAAGACGCTGAGACCTTCGGGCTGCAACGGGTTCTGGGGCAGGATGCCCAGTTCGCGGGCGAGTGCCTTGGTGGGCATGCGGTGGATAGCCTTGCCGTCCAGCGTCACCACGCCCCGCATGGGCGCCAGCAGGCGGGACATGGCGGAAAGCAGGGTGGACTTGCCGGATCCGTTCGGCCCCACCAGCGCCGTGAAGCGACCGGCCGCCACATCCAGCGACACACCGTCCAGCACCGCATGCCGCCCGTAGCCCGCCGCCAGATCCTCTGCGGCGAGGCGGATCACGTCCGGAGGCGGAACAAGCGAAGGGTTCGAAAGAGGCGACATCACGGAAGGTCCAGCCGGAAACGCGTTTAAAGCATGGGCAATCGGATGCGGCACATCACGCGCGTCCGTGGCGGGATCTCCCGCCGACACGACAGGTGATCTCCGTAGCGGCTGTAGTAGTCAATTTTGGAAGGCATTGAAAATGGGGTAATGGGCATCAAATTCGAGTAATTTAGGATGATTCTAAGTATGCGGCGGCGTCAGTCCGGGCTGAGATCGGCAGAAGTGGCGATGTAATCTGTAATGGCTCTAAAGATGGTGGAGCGGACGTCCGGAGCTGTTCTTGGGTTTTTTGCTGCGATTTGCTAGGCAGGGCACCAGCGTCGCGACAGGGCGCCGTCCATCCGTCCAGCCTTTGCGGGAAAAGCGTTTGCGGGTGACTGAAATGGCCGGTGTCCTGGCCATGGATGGTGGCCGTGGACATCTGGCGGAGCAGTGGGGGCGGCGGAAAACCTCCACAAACAGCAATGGAAGAAGCGCAGGTGATGATCCCGTATAAAACGGCCCGGATCCAGAATGGACGGGCTCCAAATTGGACTACTACGATCACGCTTGGCTAATCGGGCGCCAACTGACTGTGCATCGTCGGTGGGGCGGGTTCATGGCGCGCCGCCGATGCATGGGGATCATTGCATCGGGATTGGGAATATGGCGCCTCTGTCGTGTGTCACTCGGAAGGATCTGGTTCGCCTGTGCGCGGCGACTCTGTTGGTGAGCGTGGCGCACGTGGACATGAGCCATGCCCAGCAGGCCACCGCGCAGGCTTCGGCCTCCGGGCAGGGCGGTGAAACCGCCTGGGGCTCCCCGGAAATCGCTCTCGACACCGTGAGCGTGACCGGCGCAGGGGAAATGGCGACGGCGGGCTACCAGCCCATCACCAATTCCTCCGCCACCCGCACGAACATGCTGATCCTGGACATTCCCCAGGCGGTGAACGTGGTGAGCCAGGAGGTCATCAACGACCAGCAGGACCGCACCCTCGACGAGGTGCTGCGCAACGTCTCCAACGTCACCCAGGCCAACACGCTGGCGGGCACGCAGGACGCCTTCATCCGCCGCGGCTTCGGCGACAATCGCGACGGCTCGGTGCTGACCAATGGCCTGCGCACGGTGCTGCCGCGCAGCTTCAATGCCACCACCGATCGCGTGGAAGTGCTCAAGGGGCCGGCCTCCACGCTCTACGGCATCCAGGAGCCGGGCGGCATCATCAACGTCATCACCAAGAAGCCGCAGGATGTGTTCGGCTCCTCATTCGAGCTGTCCGGCACCAGCTTCGGCGGCGGCTACGGCACGTTCGACATCACCGGCCCCATCGCCAACACCAACCTTGCCTATCGCCTCATCGGCGAGTGGCAGGATAATGACTATTGGCGCAATTACGGCGAGGTGAAGCAGAACCTCATCGCGCCTTCGCTCGGCTGGCACGGCGAGAATACCTCGGTCGATGTCTCCTATACCCATCGCGAGTACACCGTGCCCTTCGATCGCGGCACCATCTTCGACCCGACCACGGGCAAGGCGGTGACGACGGATCGCCGGATCCAGTTCACCGAGCCCTACAACATCACCAACGGCCAGTCCGATCTGGTGCTGGTGAACGCTTCGCATAACTTCAATGACAAGTGGAAGCTGAAGGTCGATTACGCCTACAGCCATGACAGCTATTCGGACAATCAGGCCCGCGTGATGGCCTACGACCCGGCCACCGGCAACCTGACCCGCCGCGCCGATTCCACCAACGGCTCGTACCAGACCCAGCACAATGTGCGCGCCGACCTGTCCGGTGAATTCACCGTGGCCGGCTTCAAGAACGAGCTTCTCGTCGGCGCCGCCTACAGCGATTACGACCTGCTGCGCACGGACATGATCCGCTGCCCGAACACCACCGGATTCAACATCTACAGGCCCGTGTACGGCACGCTGGCGAAGTGCACCCGCGTCTCCGCCGCCGACAGCGACCAGACCATCCAGCAGTCGGTCTACAGCGGCTATATCCAGGACGCGCTGTATCTGACCGACCAGTGGATCCTCGTCGGCGGCGTCAGCTTCCAGCAATACACCCAGTATGCGGGCAAGGGCCGGCCCTTCAACGCCAATACGGACAGCGACGGCACGTCGGTCAATCCGCGCGCCGGCATCGTCTACAAGCTGACGCCCGACATCTCGCTCTATGCGAACTTCGCCACCGGCTTCGTGCCGCAATCCTCCATCGCGGACAATATCGGCAGCCTGCCGCCGGAGGAGAGCGTCTCCTATGAGGCCGGTGCCAAGTTCGAGCTGATGAACGGCCTCACCGCGACGGCGGCGATCTTCAACATCGAAAAGAAGAACGTGCTCTATAACGAGACGCTGTCCAATGGTGACACCGTTGCCCGCACCGCTGGCAAGGTGCGCTCGCAGGGCTTCGAGTTCGACATGGCCGGGCGCCTGACCGACCGCATCAACATCATCGCCAGCTACGGCTATCAGGACGTGAAGGTGGTGGAAGATCCGACCTATGCCGGCAACAGCCCGGTCAATGTCTCGCCCTACACCGCCTCCATGTTCATGACCTATGACGTCGGCCGGGTGCTCGGCGACGACAATCTGAAGATCGGCGGCGGTTTCAGCGCCCAGGGCAAGCGCGCGGGCGATGCGGCCAACAGCTTCTATCTGCCCGGCTACGCCGTGTTCGATGCCATGATGGCCTACACCATCAACGTCAAGAACCCGATGACCATCCAGCTGAACGTGAAGAACCTGTTCGACACCACCTATTACACCTCCTCCATCGGCAACAATCTGGGCGTCGCCATCGGCGCTCCCATGGAAGCGGTGCTCTCGGCACGGGTGAAGTTCTGATCGGGCAGGGCGTGCACGGGCTCCGGCCGTGCACGCCCGCGCTCATGCCTTTCCACATTCTGAAATACTGATTTCCGGCGCTCTGCCCTTACCTCGGCCATGCGAGGCCCCTATCTCTCCGCCGGGCAGTTCTGTCCACGCGCATCATCGAGATAAGGATCAGCCGCATGGCCCCCAGAAATCCCGCCGAGAGCTTTCCCGCAGGCTACGAACCCTCGAAGGTCTGGGAATGGGAGAAGGGTAATGGCGGGCAGTTCGCCAACATCAACCGGCCCATAGCCGGCGCGACTGCGGAGAAGGAACTGCCGGTGGGGCAGCATCCCCTGCAGCTCTATTCGATGGCCACTCCCAACGGCGCCAAGGCCTCCATCATGCTGGAGGAACTGCTGGCGGCTGGCCATGCCGGGGCGGAATATGACGCCTGGCCGATCCGGATCGGGGAGGGCGACCAGTTCGGCTCGGGGTTCGTGGATATCAATCCGAACTCCAAGATTCCCGCCCTTCTGGACCGGTCGCCCAAGGGCGGCGGCGCGCCCGTCCGGGTGTTCGAATCCGCTTCCATCCTGGTCTATCTGGCGGAAAAATTCGACGGTGCCTTCCTGCCCACCGACATCAAGGCGCGCACGGAGACCTTCAACTGGCTGTTCTGGCAGATGGGGTCCGCGCCCTTCCTGGGCGGCGGCTTCGGTCATTTCTATGCCTATGCGCCGATCCACATCAAATATGCCATCGACCGCTATGCCATGGAGGTGAAGCGGCTGTTCGACGTGCTCGACAGGCATCTGGCCGACAACCGCTATCTGGCGGGCGAGGACTACACCATCGCGGACATGGCCACCTGGCCCTGGTATGGCGTGATGGCGTTGGGCGAGGTGTATGGCGATGCGGCCACCTTCCTTGATCTCGCGTCCTACAAGAACGTGCAGCGCTGGACGGCGGAGATCGCCGCCCGCCCCGCCATCAAGCGCGGGCGCATGGTGAACCGGACCTGGGGCGACCCGGCCGGACAGCTGCCGGAACGGCATGCCGCATCCGACTTCGACACGAAGACGGCCGACAAGCTGGCCTGATCCATAAGAGCCCGTGCGGTGCCGGAAACAGTCCGGCACCGCCTTTTCAAGGCTTCTGCCGTTGGGCGGGAGCGTCTGGCCTCTGGACGAGCCGGGACAGCGCCTTGCGCAGCCGTGGCGTGGCGAAATCGAGGAAGCGGCGCATCTTGAGCGGCATCTGCGCGCGCGGCAGATGGAGCAGGCTGACCGGCACTGGCTCCGGCTCGAAATCTTCCAGCAGCAGTCGCAGCGCTCCGGCCTCCACGGCGGCGGCCGCCTGATAGTGCAGCAGACGCGTGATGCCGACATTCCGCATGGCCGCTTCCGCAGCGGCCTCGGTGGTGGTGACGGCCAGCCGTGGCGCGATGGCGATGTCCTGCCGCACACCGGAGCCGGGCGTCCGGAACGACCAGCTGGAAGCGGGCTGCAGCATGTCCACGGTCACGCAGGGAAGTTGCGGTAGCGCGCCGGGGGCAGCGGGGACGCCGTGGCGATCCAGAAAGGCGGGGCTGGCGCAGGTTACGATCCGCATCAGGCCCACCTGCGTGGCCACCATGGCACTGTCCGGCAGGCGAGCGATGCGCACCGCCATGTCCACATGCGCGTCCGCGAGATCCACATTGCGGTCGGACAGCAGCAGGCGGATGTTGATGTCTGGAAACTGGTCGAGGAAGTCCGCCACCACGGGCAGCACATGGAGGCGGCCGAACTGGATCGGGGCGGTGAGCACCAGTTCGCCCTTCGGGGCATCGAATTCTCCGGCCGCCTCGCGCTCGGCCTCCTCCACCTGATCGAGGATCCGGCGCGCGGCAGCCACATAGACGGCGCCCGCATCGGTCAGGGTAAGCTTGCGGGTGGTGCGGATCAGCAGTTGCGTGCCCAGTAGGGCTTCAAGCTCTGATATCTTCCGGCTCAGCGTGGGCAGGGGCACCTTGAGCGCGCGGCCGGCGGCCGACAGGCTGCCCGCCTCGGTCACGGCCACCAGCAATGACATGGCTTCGAGGCGGTCCATGGCGCCGTTCCAATTTCCGGAAGAATGGATCTCGAAAATACAGGATTATCCCAATCCGTGAAGGGGGCCATCTTTGCAGTCAGGGGAAGGGGCCGGGGCATGACGCCCGGTTGCCGGCCCCGCCAGAGAGGGGTGCATCATGTCCTATGGCTTTCTCGATATTGCCGTGACGCCCAGTGTCCGTGCGGTGCAGGAGCAGATGGGCGTGGACCATGTCTGGAGCGATTTCCAGGGCAATCGCGCGTTCGATCGCTTCACCGAGAACGAGGCGGCGTTCATTGCGGACCGCGACAGCTTCTACATGGCCTCGGTTTCGGAAACCGGCTGGCCCTATGTACAGCATCGCGGTGGCCCGCGCGGTTTCCTGAAGGTGGTGGACGAGCGTACGCTGGCGTTTCCCGATTACCGGGGCAACCGCCAGTACATCAGCACCGGCAACGTGATGGCGGACGGGCGGGTGAGCCTGTTCCTGATGGATTATGTCCATCGCGCGCGGCTCAAGATCTACGCCCATGCGGAGATACTCACGCCCGAGGCTGATCCGGCGCTCACCGAGCAGCTTGAGACGCCGGGTTATCGCGGCAAGGTGGAGCGCATCTACCGCCTGCGGCTGGACGCGTTCGACTGGAACTGTCCGCAGCACATCACGCCGCGCTTCACCGAGGCGCAGGTGGCGGAGGCTGTCGCGCCACTGCGCCAGCGCCTCGCCGAGCTGGAAGCCGAAGTCCGGGAACTCCGGGCTTCGGCTGGATAGGGCGCCGAAGGCGCGGATCAGAAGTCGGCGGTCAGCGGGTTGGGGCCGATGCGGCCGTCCTTGCGGTCGAGTCCGTCGAGCACCGCCATCTGGTCCGCCGACAGCACGAAATCGAACACCTTGGCATTCTCGTCGATGCGGGCCGGCGTGACCGACTTCGGAATCACGATGAGCCCGGACTGGAGATGCCAGCGGATGATGACCTGCGCCGGGGAGCGGCCGTGGGCCTTGGCGATTGCCGCGATGGCGGGGTCGGTCAGGAGCTGGCCCTGGCCCAGCGGGCTCCAGGATTCCGTCGCGATGCCGTGGCTGGCGTGGAAGGCGCGCAGCGCCCGCTGCTGGAAGGTGGGATGCAGCTCGATCTGGTTCACCACCGGAAGCTCGCCGGTTTCGGAGGCGAGGCGCTCCAGATGCTCCGGCTCGAAGTTGGAGACGCCGATGGATTTGGCGCGGCCTTCCGCCTTCAGCTGGAGAAGCGCCCGCCAGGTGTCCACGAACCGGTCGTTCTTCGGCGCCGGCCAGTGGATGAGATAGAGGTCCACATAATCCGTGCCGAGCCGCTTCAGGCTCTCGTTGAACGCGCGCAGGGTGCTGTCGAAGCCCTGATCCGCATTCCAGAGCTTCGTGGTCACGAACACATCGCCTCGCGCCACGCCGGATGCCTTCAGGCCCTCGCCGACGCCCTGCTCGTTGCCATAGACCGCAGCGGTGTCCACATGGCGATAACCGGATTTCAGGGCATGGGCGACGACCTGTGCGGCGATGTCGTTGGGTGTCTTCCAGACGCCAAGGCCGAACTGGGGCATGTCGGCACCGTCGCGAAGTTTCAGGGTCTGCATCAGTCTTCCTCGTACGATCTCTTCGGGGGCACGCGCCTCGGGCCGTGCCCGACCGTACGGGACAGGTGGGGCGCATCGCGGCAGGAGACAAGCCTGCGGGGCTTCAGTTTTCGGTGACTCTCCGCTGCTGTCGGCCGGGCACATCATGCGGCGGGGCGTTACGCCAAAGGCCCGGGTTCCCTTGTGTGCGGGCATCGCCCATCATCGCACCGCCATGCATGATTCTGCTGTCCTCGCCTGGGTGCTTTTCGCGGCGCATGTGGCCGTGCAGATCATCTTCATGGTCCGCGCGCTGCTGCGCCCGCACCGCGAGCCGTCCTCCCGCCTTGCCTGGATTCTGGTGATCGCCCTCGCGCCCGTGGTGGGCGTGCTGGCCTATGTGCTGTTCGGCGACAGCAATCTGGGCCGCCGGCGCCTTGCCCGGCTGCAGGCGGCCTTCGCGGCGCTGCCGCCCGCCGGCGAGGTGGCGGGCCCGGCCATGGAGGCGGGCGTTCCCGAGCGCTATGTCCCGCTGTTCCGGGTGGGGCACTCGGTCAGCCATTATCTGCCCGTCGCCGGCAACCGCGCGGCCTTGCTGCCGGATTCCGCCTCGGCCATCGCAGCCATGGTGGCGGACATCGATGCCGCCCGCCACAGCGTGCATGTGCTGTTCTACATCTGGCTCGCCGACGGGAGCGGCCTGAAGGTGGTGGAGGCCCTGAAGCGTGCCGCCGCGCGCGGCGTCACCTGCCGCGCCATGGCCGATGATCTCGGCTCGCGGGCGATGATCCGCTCGGCCCACTGGCGCGAGATGGAGGCGGCCGGGGTGCAGCTTGCCGCCGCGCTGCCCGTGGGTAATCCGCTGCTGCATCTGCTCTTCGGGCGAGTGGACATGCGCAACCACCGCAAGATAGTGGTGATCGACAATGCGCTCACCTATTGCGGCAGCCAGAATTGTGCCGATGCGGCCTTCGCCGTGAAGGCGAAATATGCGCCCTGGGTGGATGTGATGGCGCGGTTCGAAGGGCCGGTGGTGCGGCAGAACCAGCATCTGTTCGCCAGCAACTGGATGGCGCAGGTGAATGAGGATCTTGGCCCCCTGCTGCGCGCACCTCTGCCCGCGGCGGAACCGGGTTTCGTGGCGCAGGTGATCGGCACCGGCGCGGGCGTGCGCTATTCGGCCATGCCGGAGATGTTCTGCGCGCTGATGAATGCGGCCCGGCGGGAGCTCGTCATCACCACCCCCTATTATGTGCCGGACGAGCCGTTGCAGGCGGCTCTGTGTGCCAGTGCCCGGCGGGGCGTGGCCACCACCATCGTGTTTCCGGCCCGGAACGATTCCTGGATCGTGGCGGCGGCAAGTCGCAGCTATTATCGCGACCTGCTGGAGGCGGGCGTCGAGATCCGCGAATATGCCGGTGGCCTGCTGCACGCCAAGACGCTGACGCTCGATGGCGATGTCACGCTGATCGGCTCCGCCAATATCGACCGGCGCAGCTTTGAACTGAACGCCGAGAACAACATTCTTCTCTATGACACGGCGTTCACCGCCACCGTCCGCGCCCGCCAGCAGGTGTTTCTCGATGCCTCGGCGGTGGTCTCGCGCGCCAGGGTCGAGGGCTACAGCCCTGCGCGGCAGCTCTGGAACAACCTCATCGCCATGCTCGGGCCGGTGCTGTAGCTGCACGCGGCAAATGAAAGGGGCCGCCGGCTGATGCCGTGGCCCCTTCGCAGGTTTCCCTTTTCGCCCGGTGCGGCGCCCGTGAGGAGGCGCCGCACCGGGTCCGTCAACCGGCCCTGCCGGCGGGCATGCCGGCGGCGCGGGCCTGCTGCTCGGGCTCATCGAACACCGCCACCTTGGGCGGTGTGCCCTGATACTTCTCCAGTTCGCAGCTGCCCGTCTGTGCCGACGTGGCCTGCGCGAGCCGGGAGGTGGCGACGCTGCTGGTCAGGTTGTTGACGTCGCCATAGCGGCACAGGGTGCCTTCCTCGCGCGGGTTCTCCGGGTCGTACCAGCCGCCCTCGTCGATGCGGATCACGCCGGGGCGGATGTCTTCCGACACCTTGATCCCGACAAGGATCTGGCCGCGATCGTTGAAGGCGCGGGCGACATCGCCGTCCTTCAGGCCGCGCCGGGCCGCATCCACCGGGTTGATCCAGCAGGGCTCGCGTCCGGCCACCGCATACTTCTCGCGCAGCACCGTGCCGCAGAGCTGCGAGTGCAGGCGATAGATGGGGTGGTTGGAAGCGACGTGCAGCGGATACTTGGTGGTGGGGCCATCGAGCCGCTCGATGGGCTCCATCCAGGTGGGATGGGGCGGGCAATCGTCATACTTCATCTTGGCGATGGCCTTCGAGAAGATCTCGATCTTGCCCGAGGGCGTACCCAGCGCACTGAGCAGCGGATCGTTGCGGAAGGCGGCGTAGCCGACAAAATCCTTCTGCGCCTGCTTCACCGGGAATTCGAGCGCATCCTCGCTGTTCCAGAATGCGTCGAACACCGGCATTTCCATGCCCTTGGCGCGGGCTGTCATGCGGGCCTTCTCGTAGAAGTTCCGGATCCAGTCGATCTCGGTGAGGCCCTCGGTATATTGCTCCTTCAGCCCGAGGCGGTCGCAGATGCCGGCATAGACGTCATAGTCGGACCGTGCCTCATAGAGCGGCTCGACGATCTTGCGCATGGGCACGATGTGGCTGAGCGCGAAGTCACCCACCTGCTCGATGTCGTTGCGCTCGTAGGACGTGGTCACGGGCAGTACGATGTCCGCGTGGCGGGCGGTGGCCGTCCACTGGAAGTCGTTGACCACGAAGGTGTCGATCTTCCGCCAGGCCCGCAGCATCTCGTTGCGGTCCTGATGGTGGGCGAACGGGTTGCCGCCCGCCCAGAAGGCCATCTTGATGTCCGGATATGTGACCTTGCTGCCGTTGAAGTCGATGGTCATGCCGGGGTTGAGCAGCATTTCCACCACGCGCGACACCGGGATGGAGACGCCCGTATCGCCCATGCAGTAGGAGGTGGTGTTGCCGGGCGTGCAGCCGGGAGGCAAGTCGGCCAGCGCGCGGCCGCGTCCGTCCGACATGCCGGGCACGCTCGGGCTGTCGTGCGTCGGCACGCCCGCATTGTAGTGATAGGAGAAGGCGAAGCCGCCGCCGGGCAGGCCGATCTGGCCGAGCATGGCGGCCAGCGTCACCAGCATCCACGGCGGCTGCTCGCCGTGGTGCTGGCGCTGGGTGGACCAGCCCATGGACAGCATGGTGCGGTTGCCGGCGAAGGTGCGGGCCAGCTCGCGCAGCTTGTCCGCCGGGATGCCGCAGATGTCGGCCGCCCACTCAGGCGTCTTCGCCACGCCGTCGGTCTCGCCGACGAGATACTTGCGGAAGTCCTCGAAGCCGGTGGCGTACTTCTTCAGAAATGCCTCGTCATGCAGCTTCTCGGAATAGAGCACATGCGCGATGCCGAGCATCATGGCCACATCGGTCTGCGGCTTCGGGGCGATCCATTCGCCGTCGAGAAACTGGCAGGTTTCTGTGCGCACCGGATCAATGCAGATCAGCTTGACGCCGGCCTTCTTCACCACATCCAGCCCGTCCATGTATCCATGGTCGGGCACCATCCAGGCGATGTTGGAGGTGTTGGCGGGGTTGCAGCCCCACATCACCAGCACCTTGGTGTGCTTGGCCAGCATCTCGTAGGTGGTGCACTGGTCCACCACGCCGGCCGAGCCGATGACGTGCGGCAGGATCACCGAGGCGGCGGCGTTGGAGTAGTTGCCGACAGAGGAGACGAAGCCGCCGGTGAGCTTCAGCATGCGCCACAGCAGCACGCGGCAGCTGTGCACCTTGCCCACGCTCTTCCAGCCGTAGGAGCCGCCATAGACGGCGCTGTTGCCGTGGGTCTTGCGCACCCGCGTCATCTCGGCGGCGACCAGATCCAGCGCCTTGTCCCAGCTGACACGCACGAAATCACCCGTGCCGCGTCCATCCGGATCGGCGCCCGGCCCCTGTTCCAGCCACGCCCGGCGCACCATGGGATACTTGATGCGGGTGGGCGAGTAGATGGAATCGCGCATGCCCTCCAGCATCACGCTGGGATGGGGATCATGCTCCCACGGCAGCACCTTCTCGAAGCGGCCGTTCTTCACCTGGGCGCGGAACACGCCCCAGTGCGAGGCCGAGAGCGGCAGGCGGTCCGGCGTCTGCGCCAGCGCGCCATTGGCGAAGAGCGAGCCGCCACCGGCGCCGAGGGCGGCCAGGGCCGCGGCGCTCTTGATGAATGACCGGCGGCTCAGCTGAGACGGGAAGGGCCGGTTGTTACCCATGGACATGGGGAGCCTCCTGATGGGAAAGGGGAGCCGGGCCGGGGATCGGGCACGGCTGGGATGCGCTGACGAGGAACGCATCGAGCAGCACGAAGAGGGGGGCATAGACGCCGCCGTGCGGGCTGCGGGCCACGGCTGTGGCCACCGAAGGCGCCCAGCCGCGCAGACGCCCGAGCAGGCCGGCGGCCTCATCCGGACGGTCGAGCAACAGCGCCCTGGCCAGCGCCGCCAGTTCCACCGCCAGATGGTCCGGCGGTTCGCGGCAGGGGCCGTCCACGCGGATGTCGAGCGCGCGCAGGGTCTCCTGCATGGCTACGAACGGCGCGTTGAACAGGCCGGGACCCTCGCCGCAATAGCTGCTCTCATAGAGCGAGATCGACTTCGGGCCGGAGACACCCTCGAACAGCAGCACATATTGATGTGCGATGCGGGCTTCCGCCTGTTCCGGCGTTCCGCTGCCGAGGGCCTCGGTAAGGGCGGCGGCCGCCGAGCCGCAGTCCAGTTCCACGCCGAGCGTGTGGACGAAGGCGCGGGCCTGCAGCCGCCGGTGCCGCTCGATGCCGGCGGCATCCAGGGGCGCCAGCAGCAGGCCGGAGAACCAGTTGGCGATGAGCGCCATGGCCTGCGCCTCCTCGCTCGGGTCACGGGCGGCGGGGCCGCCCGTGAGGTCAGGATGCGCGATCTTCGGCATCAGTGGCCTCCCTTCATGTCCTTGGCGTGGTTCTGGACATAGGCGAGGAGCAGCCGGTACTCGTCATTGTTGAGCGAGGTGTAGCGGCGCATCGCACCAAGGGTGCCGATCCACTGGTTGGCCGTGAAGTGCTCCGGCGTGTTCAGCGAGTGACAGGTGGCGCAGGAGGCCGACAGCAGGTTGGACGAGAAGTGCCAGAGATTGTCCTCGCTGACATTGAGGGCGGCATCGTCGATCCAGAGGCTGGTCTTCACCTTGGCCCAGCGTGCGCCGGTGTCGCGATCGGTCTCGAACGGGCTGCGCTCCACCTTGGCGGCCGCATCGTCATCCAGCACCGCGGCCATGATCCGCTTGCCGCTGGCGGCATAGATGACCGAGGTGACGCCCTCCGGCTGCCAGCCTTCGAGGCGGACCTTCAGCTGCTTGCCCTGCCGTTCCTCGACGGTGATCCTGGCGGCGCCGAGCAGCTTGCCGTTGCTCCTGGCCGCATCGCCGATGGCGGCGGCATCCGGATAGAGCGGCTTGGTCATGCTGGCATAGAGCACCTGCGCCTTGGCGATGTCGGTCGCCGGGGAGGTGGGCAGGGGCACATCGTTCTTCTGCACCGGAACCATGACCACCTTGGTGGTGTAGTTCGGCGCCGGCTGGCCCGGCGCGGGGCTGTTCACGCCCGGCACGGTCTTCAGATAGGCCGCCATGGCGCGCAGGTCATTGTCGGGCAGCTGCTTGGTGTTGAGGATGACCTCGGCCATGTCGCCGCCCGCCGTCTTGCCCAGTGGGCTGAGGCCGAGCTTGAGGTAGCTGACGATGGAGGCCTCGGCCCAGAAGCCGATGCCGGTGTCATGCTGGCTGATGTTGGGGAAGAAGGCCTTGCCGTCCGGCGTCGCACCGCCGCCATAGCGCCTGGCGTCCGCGATCACGCCCATGAAGTTGCGGGGGGAATGGCATTCGGCGCAGTGGCCGGCGCCTTCCACAAGGTAGCGGCCACGTTCCACCAGCGCCGCCTGCGTCTGCGGATCGATGGCGCCGTCCTTCGGCAGGGCGACGGGTGCGGTGCCGCCGCTGGCGGGCTGGCCGTCGAGGAAGGCGAGGCGCCACACGCCGATGCCCCGGCGCAGGGTATAGGGGAACTTCAGCTCGTGGTCGACCGCCTTGCCGGCGATCGCCGGCAGCGTCTTGATGTAGGCGAACATGTCGCGCACATCGTTGGCGCTCAACCGCTGGTAGGAGGTATAGGGAAAGGCGGGATAGAGGTTCTGCCCATCGGGCAGGATGCCGCCGGGGCCGACGCCCTCGCGCACGGCGCGGGTGAACTGCGCCAGCGTCCAGCTGCCGATGCCGTCCTTCGGATCGGACGAGATGTTGGGCATGCTGAACTTGCCGAATTCGGTATCCAGCACCCGCCCGCCGCCGAGCTTGAGCGGATCGTGCTGGCCCGGTGTGGCGTGGCATGTTGAGCAATCGCTCGCCACAAACACGTCGCGGCCGTTCTTCAGGTCCGCCGGGCCCTGGTCGGCCACGTCGCGCGTCGGGTGGGTCAGCGACCAGGTCCAGGGGGAGGTGAGGACGAGGAAGCCGGCGGCACCGAGGATCGCGGCTGCCGCGACCCCCTTTGCCAGCAAGGCCTTCCTGGATCTCTGTTGTCCGAGCATGTCTGGTCCTTTCCGGCCACTTAATCGTGCCTCGGTTGCGATCCTGTAGATCTGCGCGCTCAACCGTCGGTATGTGCGATGCTTCGAAACAAAACCTGATCTATCCAGTCGTTATTGTTTCAAATATCGCTTCTCGGCTCGCGTTTGATCGCTGTTTTCTGATGTAAAACTAGATTTGTTTACATGGCATGCATTGCGTTGAATCAATGTAAGTTGAATGTGTTTTCCGGTAGAAATCGAGTTGACTTCGCAACCGGCGCGCGTGAGTTGATTTGTCCTTGGTAGGATTGCGCATGTGCGGATGTGTCGCGTGGTGGGCTTGGGCTTTGCTTGATGCACTGCCGCCGGCAACGGGGGGCATGAGATGGGTGATGCAGACGGTGATTTTGGTCTGGGCGCGGTGATCTGCACGGCGGAGGTGGATTGCGATGCCCTTCTCGAAGGGGTCGCCCGCCACCTGCATGCGCGTGGCCACGACGTCGCAGCCTATGTGCATCGGCATGCGTCCGACGACGATGCCTGCTGCGACTCCATTGCGGTGGAGGAGATATTCAGCGGATTGCGCTGGCTGATCACCCAGTCACTGGGCTCGGGATCGCAGGCCTGTCGTCTCGATCCGCACGGGCTTGCCGATGTGGCGGCGCACGCCATGGAGGCGCTCGACCGGGGGCCGGATCTCGTCATCCTGAACAGGTTCGGCAAGAGCGAAGCCGAGGGGCAGGGCATGCGGGACGTGCTGGCGCGCGGATGCGCGGCGGGCATTCCCATGCTGACCGTGCTCAAGCAGGAGCATCTGGGCGCCTGGGATGCGTTCACGGACGGGATGGCGCAGGTCATCCCGGCGCATCCGGAGGCTGTTCTGGGGTGGTGCGACCGGGTTATGGCGCCCAGAGGAGGCGTGCGTGCTGCATCTCAAACCTGACATCCCGGCGGGCGCGGACGCCGCGCCGGTGCTGGTGGACGGCTTCTGCCGGCAGATCCGCTATCTGCGGCTGTCGGTGACGGACCGCTGCGACATGCGCTGCCTCTATTGCATGGCCGAGCACGCGACCTTCGCGCCGCGCCGCGAGCTGCTGTCGCTGGAAGAGCTGTATCGGCTTGCCGCCATCTTCATCCGGCGCGGCATCCGCAAGATCCGCCTCACCGGCGGGGAGCCGCTGGTCCGCAAGGATGTGATGCGGCTCGTCGCTGATCTTTCGCCGCACCTCGCCGACGGCAGTCTGGATGAGCTGACGCTCACCACCAACGGCTCGCAGCTCAAGCGTTTCGCGGGCGATCTGGTGTCAGCCGGCGTCAGGCGCGTGAATGTGTCGCTCGATACGCTGGATGCCTGCCGCTATGCCGCCATCACCCGCTGGGGGCGGCTGGAGCGGGTGATGGAGGGCATCGATGCGGCGCAGGCGGCCGGCCTTCACGTGAAGCTGAACGCGGTGGCGGTGAAGGGCCAGATCGAGACGGAGGTGGACAGCCTGATCGCCTTCGCCCACGGTCGCGGCATGGATCTGACGCTGATCGAGGAAATGCCGTTCGGCGACACCGGCCGGAACGGTCCGGGGAGCTTCCTGTCGCTGCAGGAACTGCGAAACAGCCTCGCGGAGCGCTGGACGCTGGTACCGGTGCTGGACCGCACCTCGGGGCCGGCGCGCTATGTGCGGGTGGCGGAAACCGGCGGACGGCTCGGTTTCATCACGCCCTTGTCCTGCGATTTCTGCGCCGGCTGCGATCGCCTGCGGGTGGGCAGCACGGGGCAATTATACACCTGCATGGGCCATGAAGAGCCGGTATCCCTGCGGGACGTGCTGCGGGCGAATCCGGAGGACGACCGGCAGGTCGAGCAACTGATCAGCCGGGCGGTGATGGGCAAGCCGCGCGGCCATGGCTTTGGCATGGATGGCGGCGGCGCGCTGAAGCGTCCCATGTCCGCTCTGGGTGGCTGAATTTGGGAGGCAGAATGCGTATCGCCATCGTCACCATTTCCGATCGGGCCTCGCGGGGCGAATATGAGGACATCAGCGGGCCGGCCATCGAAGCCTGCCTGCGCCGCTTTGTCGTGACGCCCTTCGAGGCGGTGCGCCGGATCGTGCCCGATGGGCGAGACAGCGTGGCGCAGGTGCTGCGGGCGCTGTGCGATGATGATCCGGTGGATCTCATCCTCACCACGGGCGGCACCGGCCCTTCGCCGCGCGACGAGACGCCCGAGGCCATGCGTGACGTGATGGAGAAGGAGCTGGCCGGCTTCGGCGAGCTGATGCGCCGCGTGAGCCTTGAGCAGACGCCCACCGCCATCCTCTCCCGCCAGACGGCAGGCATCCGGGGCAGGACGCTGATCATCAATCTGCCGGGCCGCCCGGCGGCCATCGACCTGTGCGTAGAGGCGGTGTTTCCGGCCGTGCCCTATTGCCTCGATCTCATCGGCGCCGGCCGTCTGGAAACCGATCCCGCCGTGCTGAAGAGTTTTCGGCCGGGCTGACGTGCTCTAGCCGCAGCAGGCGTGCCGGAACCAGCCGCCTACGGCGCGCTCCAGCTCCGGCCATGCGGCCTTGAGTGCCTGAAAACGCGGCAGGTTGTTGCGGAACAGGCCGCGCAGCTCGCGCTCCATGGCCGGCAAATCGATGCCGGTGGGAACGCCATCGCGCACGATGGTGCGCCCCGCCACCACCACGTCGCGCACGCATGACGTATTGCCGCGCGCGAACAGCAGGTCGATGGGATCGAGGGCCATGAAGGCGTCCCGGTCCAGCACATCGAGGTCGAGCACAGCGAAATCCGCCGGGGCGCCGGGCACGAGATGGCCGGGGCCGGGCGCGCCCGTGGCGCGACGGCCGTTGCGCAAGGCGAGTTCAAGGAATTCGGCGCGGCCCCACGTGCGCTCGAAACCCGTGCCGCCGTGCGTCATCTGCACAAGGCGCAGCTCGCGCAGAGCGTCGTCGTCATCATCAAGCGCATTGCCGTCCACGCCCACCGTTATGGCGCAGCCGGCCTTGTGGGCCTTCGCCACCGGGCCGAGGCCGGAGTGCAGGTGCAGATTGGAGCTGAAATTGGTGACGATGGTGGCGCCGGCCTCCGCGATCAGCGCCAGCTCATCGGGCCGGGCGTGGACGCAGTGGGCCAGTGTCAGCCGCTCGGAGAGCAGGCCGATGTCCTTCAGATGCCGGACGATGCCCTGCGGAAAGGTCTGGTCCGCCCACGCGCGCTGATAGGGCGTCTCCAGCAGATGCATGTGGACACGCCGTCCGGTGGCGGCGGAGCGCTCGGCAATCGCCTCCAGCAGTGGCGTCGAGCACCATTGCACGCCGGCCGGGCCATACTGCACATCCACCATGGGGCCGCCGATGGCGTCCGCGATCTCCTCCACCAGCTCCACATAGGCGCTTGGCGGCGTGGGCGCGCGGATGAACATCTCCTCCACTGCCGCGCGGGCGGGGGCGGAAAGATCGGTGAGGACAGGCGCGCTGTCGCCATAGACCAGCGGGTTCTGGTCGCGCACGGCGTGCGCGAAGGCGAGGCGCACGCCCACGTCGGAGGCGGCGCGGGCGATGGCGCGCGCTTCGTCCACGAGGGGCAGGGTGCCGCTGGGCCGGGTGTAATGCACCATCACCGCGCCGCAGCCGGCGCGCGCGGAGCGGGCCAGCGAGACGGCGGCGGCGAGATAGGGATCGGGCGGGGTGCCGAGCGCGGAGCGCAGGATCCACGTCTCCAGCGGCATGCCGGAGGCGCCGAAGGAGGTCATGCTCGGCCGGGCGTGGTCGTGCGCATTCACCAGCGCCGGAATGATGAAGCGCCGGCCCTCCGGCAGTGTCGGGGCGGGCAGGATGGCATCGATGACGCCATCCTGATGGGTGAGGGCGACGTTCGCGGCGAGGGTTTCGCCGGTAAACAGGCTTTCTGCGAACGCCGTCCCGGTCATGTGCGTATGCCTCGGCTCAGTTGGCGGTGTAGACCAGCGCGCGCTCGGACTTGGCCGGCAGGAACTGGCGCGAGAAGATTTCTTCCGGCTTCGGCGTGCGGGTGAGGCCGTAGCCTTCCACGATGATGCCGATGGCGCGGGCCATGCGGTCATCCTTGGTATCGCCGACGCCGATTTCCGCCAGCTCGGGCGAGACCATGAGGTGGGTGAAGGAATACTGGAGGCGCTTCTTCTCCACCGCCTCGTTCACGAGGTTGTCGAAGGCCATCACGCTCTTCATGGCCATGTTCTGGTCCTTGGCGGTCTCCATCATGGCCTTGTTGGTGGCACGCACGAGGCCTTCCACCGCCTTCGGATTCTCCTTCAGCAGCTTCTGCGAGACCATGAGGCCGTTGGAATAGAGGTCGAGGCCATAATCGCCGAACATCAGCCAGTTATAGTCCTTCTCCGGATCCTGCCGGTTCAGCAGCAGGTTGAAGTAGCTGGTGATGTTGAAGACGAGCGCGCCGTCGATGTCGCCCTTGATGAGCATGGGCTCCTGAAGGTTGGGCGCCATGTTGGTGAGCTTCACCTTGCTCATGTCCACATTGTTCTTGCGGGCGAACACCTCGATGAGGCGGGTGGTGGGGGTGCCCTGCGCGCCGCCCAGCGTCTTGCCTTCCAGATCCTGCGGCTTGGTGATGCCGACGCTCTTCTTGCTGGAGATGGCAAACGGCGGCTTGTTCCAGATCATATAGACCATCACCGGCGCTTCGCCGGGCTTGGCGGCGGCGTTCTGGATGATGGCGTTCACGTCGCCGAAGCCGGCGTCATAGGCGCCGCCCATGATGCGGGTGACGGTGGCGCCGGAGCCTTCGCCCTGATCGATCACCACGTTGAGGCCCTCGGCCTTGTAATAGCCCTTGTCGCGGGCGACGAAGAAGGCGGCGTCCGAGCCCTGCGTCTTCCAGCCCAGCGTAAACTTGATGGTGGTCTCCTGCGCCAGCGCGGGTGCCGCGAAGACGCTCGTCACGGCAAGGCCGGCGAGGATGGTGGCGGTCAGTTTCTTCAGCATTCTGGTCCCCTCTTTCATTGAATAATCGATCAGGCGGCGGCGAAATCGTTCTTGCGGTTGGCCCAGCCGGTCACGCGGCCCTCGATGAGGGAGAAGATCGCGTAGAGGATCACGCCGAGGCCGGCGAGAATGAACAGGCCCGCGAACAGCAGCGGCACGTTGAAGCTCGAGGCGGCGCTCATCATCACGTTGCCGATGCCCCGGTTGGAGGCCACGGTCTCCGCCAGCACGGTGCCCACGAAGGCGTAGGTGATGGCCACCTTCAGCGAGGCGAAGAAGAAGGGCATGGTGCGCGGCAGGCCCACGTTCCAGAGGATCTCCAGCTTGGAGGCGCCCAGCGCCTTCAGCACGTCCTCCATCTCCGGCTCGGTGGTGGCAAGGCCGGTGGCGATGTTCACCGCGATGGGGAAGAAGCAGATGGAGAGCGAGGTGAGCACCGCCGGCACCGTGCCGGAGCCGAACCACAGCACCAGGATCGGCACGATCGCCACCTTGGGGATGGATGAGAAGCCGATCAGCAGCGGATAGACGGTGTCATAGGCGGTGCGCGAGGCGCCGATGATGCAGCCGAGGAACACGCCCAGCACCACGCCGAGGCCAAAGCCGAGCATGGTGCTGCCCAGCGTCTGCAGGATGTGCGGCCACAGGATGGGGAAGCGCTGCCAGAGCGTGACCATGATCTCGCTGGGGCGCGGCAGGATCAGGTCCGACATGCCGGAGGCGATGCAGAACACCTCCCAGCCCGCGAAGAACAGCACGATCAGAAGCGCGGCGACGATACGCTGCTTGATGCGAAGGTCGAGCATGTCAGTGGGCCTCCACCGGCGCCGCGCCGGCGCGGGCGCTGACGATGAATTCACGCAGGCGCTGGTTCAGCGCCACGAAGTCGGGCTCGAACGTCATGGGCACCGTGCGCGGGCGCGCAAAATCCACCGGGCTGTCGTCGAGGATGCGGCCGGGGCGGGCGCTCATCACGCAAATGCGGCTGGCCAGGAAGCCCGCCTCGCGCAGATCGTGCGTCACCAAGAGCACGGTGGGCCGGTGGGCGAGCCAGAGATCCTGCAGGATGCCCCACAGCTCCTCGCGGGTGAACTGGTCGAGCGCGCCGAAGGGTTCGTCCAGCAGCAGCATGCGCGGCTCGTGGATCAGTGCCCGGCACAGATTGGCGCGCTGGAGCATGCCGCCGGAGAGCTGCCAGGGATATTTGCCCGCGAACCCCTTGAGCCCCACCTGCGCGAGAAGGGCGTGCGCCTTGTCGCGGAAGGCACCCTTGCGCTCGCGGCGGTAGCTGGCCTTGTAGGGCTGCACGATCTTGAGCGGCAGCATGATGTTCTGCTCGATGGTCATCCACGGCAGCATGGTGGGGTTCTGGAACGCCATGCCCACGCGCAGCGCCCGCGCCGCCACCTCGCGTCCGCCGACGATCACCGCGCCCGTGGTCGGCCGCAGCAGGCCGCTCACCAGCCGCAGGATGGTGGACTTGCCGCAGCCGGAGGGGCCGACGAGAGCGACGAACTCGCCATCCTGCACCCGCAGCGTGGTGGAGGAGAGGGCGGGCGTCGCCTGTTTGCCGCGACCGAAGGTGACGGTGGCCTGCGACAGCTCGATGGCCGGCGTGCGGTGCGTGCCGGCCTCCGGGGCGGATGTGCCCGGCGCGACGGAAAGGGAAGGGGTCTGGCTCTCGCTCATGCAGAAAGTGCATGCAATCGACATGCCAAAGTGCATTCTATCGCGACGGCCGCGGCAGCCCCATCGCTTCAGCGTGCCGCATGGGCAGCTTTAAGCCAAGCGGCGCAAAAACCGCGCCGCCGGGAAGCGGCCTTTGTTGCGAAGGCGATGCCGGCAGGGCTAAGAGTTTGGGTGCGGAACAGAGGCACACATGGCGCTTGCGAAGGAAAAGGGGCGCGGCGCGCCCGACAAGGTGGCGGTGATCTGCCATGCGCTTCGGCGCGCCATCATCGAG
Source organism: Azorhizobium oxalatiphilum (assembly GCF_014635325.1). Taxonomy (GTDB): domain Bacteria; phylum Pseudomonadota; class Alphaproteobacteria; order Rhizobiales; family Xanthobacteraceae; genus Azorhizobium; species Azorhizobium oxalatiphilum. The sequence continues at coordinate 176,947 of NZ_BMCT01000004.1, forward strand.
CAGGCGCTGGAGCCCGGCACCAAGCTGCCGGAGGATGCACTTGGTGAACGTTTTGGCGCCAGTCGCACAATTGCGCGCCATGCGCTGGGCCAGTTGGCGGCCGAAGGACTGGTGGAGCTGCGGCGCAACCGCATCGCCGTCGTCGCCACGCCGAGCTGGCAGGAAGCGCGCGATACGTTCGACATCCGCATCGAGCTGGAGCGCCTCGTGGTGCGCCAGCTGGCGGGCCGGCTGACCAAGGCGCAGCTCACCGCGCTGCGGGCGCACACCGATGCGGAGGATGCCGCGCGGGGCGAGAGCGATCCCGTCTCCATCCGCCTGGCGACGGAGTTTCACATCCTGCTCGCCACCATGACGCAGAGCCCGATCCTGATCCGCTATGTGAGCGAGATTTCCTATCGCTGCTGCCTCATCCTCTCCCAGTTCAGCCGCCCGCATTCCTCCGAATGCGCCATCAACGAGCACCGGGCGCTGGTGGATGCGCTGGAGGTGGGCGACGTGGACAAGGCGGTGGGGCTGATGCACCACCATCTGGATCAGGTGGCCACGCGCGCGCTGGTGGAAGAGGGCAAGCCGCGCGGGCGGGACATTATGGACATCCTCGCGCCCTATGCGGCGCCTGTGCCTGCAAAGGCTGATGCTGCCAAGACTGATGCTGCCAGGGCTGTTGCCGGCAAGAACCTACCGCCGAAGGCCGCGCCCCGCCGCCGGCAGGGGGCGGCAGGCTGAAGCGCCTTTGAGTCAAAGCTCAGGCGGTGATGCCGCGCCTGGTCAGCACGCGTTCGGCGCTGTCGTTCCATACGTCCATCTTCACGATGAGCCCGTCGCGCACCACGAAGCGGTCCACATAACGGTTGCCCTCGAACGCCTCGCCATCGGGCCATTCGCCATAGAGCGTGCCGACGCTGTAAACGATGGTTTCCCCATCGCCGGGGCACACGTCGAAGCGGTCCATGCGCTTTTTTACCCAGCGATAGCGCATGGCGTTGAAGCCGGTGGGGCCGCGGGGATGGTCGAAGTCGCGCGCGCCGGTGAAGGTGATGATGGTGCCCGGCTTCATATAGCGCGCGGCGCCGTCCGGGTCGGGCACCATGGAGGCTTCCAGATAGGCGCGTACGATTTCCGCATCCGCGCTTGTGGCGGCCAGATGGGCGGCGCTCTCACGTTCGGTCGGATCATTGGCGGACATGGTGCGTCTCCCTGCTGCAAATCGCATCCAGACTAGACAATCGGCGTGCAAATTGCATGCACTTATATTGAACAGTTTCACCTCACATCGTATGCACTCACATGACCTCCGCTTCCGCACTCGATCTCGTTTTCCGTCAGGCCATGCTCCCCGGCGCGGCAGTCCCCATGGATATCGGCGTCGCACAGGGCCGCATCGCAGCCCTCGCGCCGCATCTCGTCTGCGATGCGCCGGAGGTTGAGGTGGGCGGCCGCGCGGTCATCGCCGGCTTCGTGGATACCCATATCCATCTCGATAAGGCTTGCCTGCTGGGGCGCTGCGGCCACGTGCAGGGCGGCCTCAAGGAGGCCATCGCCGCCGTTGGCGCGATGAAGCGCGACTTCTCGGTGGAGGATGTCTATGCGCGCGGCGCGCGGGTGATCGAGAAGGCGATCGGCAAGGGCACCACGCGCATGCGTACCCACGTGGAAGTGGATCCGCGCGCCGGCCTGCGCAGCTTCGAGGCGGTCAAGGCGCTGAAGCGCGACTATGCCTGGGGGCTGGACCTCTCGCTCTGCGTCTTCCCGCAGGAGGGGCTCACCAATGATCCCGGCACGGAGGAACTGCTGGAGGCCGCGCTGCACGATGGTGCCGATCTGCTCGGTGGCTGCCCCTATACCGACGGTGATCCCAACCGGCAGATCGAGATCCTGTTCAATCTCGCCCGGCAGTTCGATGTCGATCTCGATTTCCATCTGGATTTCGATCTCGACCCCTCCTGGATGCACCTCACCGAGATCTGCCGGCAGACGGAGGCCCACGGCTGGCAGGGCCGGGTCGCCATCGGCCATGTGACCAAGCTGTCAATGGTGGCGCTGGCACAGCTGGCGGAGATCGGCCGGCGGCTCGCCGATGCCGGTGTGGCGCTCACCGTGCTGCCCGCCACCGACCTCTATCTGATGGGGCGCGACCGCGACCATGCGGTGCCGCGCGGCCTCACGCCGGCCCATCGGCTGGTGGAGATGGGCGTCACCTGCTCGGTGGCCACCAACAATGTGCTGAACCCGTTCACGCCCTTCGGCGATTGCTCGCTGCTGCGCATGGCGAATTTTTACGCCAACGTGGCGCAGGCCGCGCCCGCGGACTTCCAGCGCTGCCTCGATCTCGTGACCACCTTGCCGGCGCGCCTGATCAATGCCCGTGATTACGGCATCGCGGTTGGAAATCCCGCCGATCTGGTGGTGCTGGGCGCCGCCACGGGGGCGGACGCGCTGGCCGAACTGGCCGAGCCGGTAATGGGCTTCAAGGCCGGCCGGCCGAGTTTCTCCCGGCCGGACGTCCAGTTGCTCAAGCCCTGAGGACCCTCAGTGCCCGCCATGCATCATGGAGGGCAGCCACAGGATGATCTGCGGGAAGGCCACCAGAATGGCGATGGCGATGAGATGCGCCACGAAATGGGGGAAGGTGCCGCGAAACACCTCCGCCACCGGCCGCCCGGAATAGCGCGAGACGATGAAGCAGTTGAGCCCGATGGGCGGCGTGATCATGCCCACCTCGGCGGTGACGATCTTCACCACGCCGAACCACAGGGGATCGAAGCCCAGCGACTTGATGAGCGGCAGGACAACCGGAACGGTCAGCACCAGAATGGCGATCTGGTCCATGAACATGCCCAGCACGATGTAGCCGCACAGGATCAGCGCCATGATCACCCAGCGCGACACCTCCAGCCCGCCCACGAAAGCGACGATGTTCTGCGTCACCTGCGTGATGGTGAAGAAGTAGCCGAACACATAGGCGCCGAGCAGGATCATGGCGATCATGCAGGTGCCGTGGCTGGCCCGCAGCAGGGCGCGGCTGAGGCTGCGCGGGGTGAGCTTGCCATACCAGAGCGCGATGAGGAGCGCGCCCGCCGCGCCCAGCGCGGAAGCCTCCGTGGGGGTGGCGATGCCGGTATAGATCACGCCCGTGACCATGCCGAACAGCAGCAGCATGGGTCCGATGACGCGCAGCAGGCGGAATTTCTCGCGCCAGCTCACAGGAGTGGCTTCCGGCGCGCGGGAGGGATCCTGCCACACCAGAAACCAGACCGTGGCCATGATGGTGAAGGTGACGAGAATGCCCGGCAAAATGCCGCCGATCAGCAGGCCGCCGATATTCACCTCCGCCAGCAGGCCATAGACCACGAGGGCGATGCTGGGCGGAATGAGCATGGCCAGTGTGCCGGAAATGGCCACCACGCCGGCGGCGAGGCGCGGTTCATAACCCTGCTTCAGCATGGCGGGCAGGCTGGTGGAGGAGAGGGTGGCAGCGGAGGCCGTGCTGGTGCCGCAGATGGCGCCGAAGCCGGCGCCCGCCAGCGCGGTCGCCATGCCGAGGCCGCCGCGCACCCGCCCCATCCAGGCGGCGGTGGCGCGGAACAGATCGTCCGCCACGCCGCTCACCAGCACCAGCTCGGCCATGAGCAGGAACATGGGAATGGTGATCAGCTCATAGGCGGCGACCGTGGACAGCGGGGCGGTCTGCAGGATGCCCGCCACCATGCCCATGCCGCCGATGAGATAAAGCCCGGTGATACCCGCCACGAGCATGGCGAAGCCCACCGGCGTGCCGAGGGCGAGCAGCAGGAAGAGTAGGCCGAGACCGATGAGGGTGATCATTCGAACACCTCCCCGGTGTCGTGGCTGTTGGCGACGGCGGGGATGATGTCCCGCCCGGTGGCGAGGCTGGCAAGCTGGCCGAGCAGCGTGACGGCAAGGCGCAGGCACAGCAGGCCGGTGCCCAGCGGCACCAGCGCGATGGAGGGCCATGTGGGCCAGGGGATGCTGCCGGCGATCACGTCCTGCGACTGATAGGCATCGAGCGCGCGGTCGAAGCTGAAGCGCGCCACCAGCGCGAAGGCGACAAGGCCGACGATGCAGGTGACGCATTCCGACAGGCGCTTGGCGCGCGGGGGGAAGGTCTGTTGCAGGATGTCCACGCTCACATGCGCGCCGGCGCCATAGGCCTGCGAGACGGCGAGGAAGAACACGCCGGCCATCAGATAGAGCGAGATCAGGTCATAGGCCCAGGCGAACGGGCTGTTGAAGACATAACGCATGAAGACATCGGAGGCGACGATGACCATGATGGCGAACATCATCACCATGGCGATGCCGATGGCGACGCGCTCGATGGCGCCGATGACACCGAGCAGGCCCTTGATGAGACTTTCCATGTGCCGCACCTGAGGAGGGGGAAGGAAGGGCGAGAGAGGCTATGGTCGCCGGTCAATTGGCCGGCGCGCCGAGGGCCTCCCGGAACTCCTTCAGCACCGCCGTGCCCTGCTTGCCGCGACCATCGAGGCCGGTGGCCCACTCGTTGGCGACATTCTTCAGAAGGTCGGTGAGCTGGGCGGAGAAGGCTGGGGTGAGGGGCTCGAAGGCGACGCCCGCATCCTGCAATTTCTTCTTGATCTCGGCATCCTGCTGATCGACTGCGGCACAGGCGGACTTCACCGTGGCGTCGCCCGCCTCCTGCATGATCTTCTGCACCTCCGGCGTCAGCTTCTTCCAGGCGTTGTCGCTGATGGAGTAGGCGACGATGAAGCTGGAGAAATTGGCCTTCTCCGTTGAGTGTTTGACCAGCTTCTCCACATTGTACGAGACAACGCTGTCGAGCGGGAAAACGACGCCATCCAGCGTGCCGCGCGAGAGGGATTCATAGGTGTCCGGCGCGGCCATGCGCACCGGCACGGCGCCGAGCGTGCGCAGGGTGAGATCCTGCGCGCCGCCAGTGGAGCGCAGCTTCAGGCCCTTCAAATCCTCCAGCTTCGTCACCGGCGTCTTGGCGGTGAGGATCTGGTAGGGCGGCAGCGCCACCGCGATAAGCAGCCGGATCCTGTTGGGCGCGTAATCCTGCTTGGCGACCAGGCCGTCGCGGGCCACCTTCCAGTAGGCGCGCGTGCCCTCGCAGCTGTTGGCGAAGCTGCCGGGCAGCATGGCGACCTCGGAGGTCGGCATCTTGTCCGACACATAGGCGGGGGCCACATAGCCGATGTCGGCGACGCCGTTTTGCGTCAGCGCCAGCATATCGGCCGCCTTGCCCAGCTGCTGGCCGGGGAAATAATCGAACACGATGGCGCCGTTGGTGCGCTTGGTGACTTCATCCATCCAGGGCTTGAGCAGCAGCCGGCTGAGGTAATGGCCGCTCGGGAAGGAATCCGCGACGCGCAGATGCGTGACATCGGCGGCGCGTGCGGAGCCGAGGCCGGCGCAGGCGACGAGAAGGGCGGCGGCGAGACGCGATGGCGCTTTAAGCATGGCATTCCTCCCGGAGAAATTTCTAGTCTGGTGGCCCGCAAACGTCGGCCTTCTGTCGGGCCATGGGCGTTTCCGGTTCCGGGGTGCGGCCCGGACAATTTCTGCTGCCGGCTGTGGCTGAGGGGCGAGGCGGCAGTCACGCTGGAAAATAATGTTCAGACGATCATTACTTGTGAAGCGGGGGCGTTGGGTCTTCCCGGAGCCACGTCTAGGATGGCGTTCAGCCCGGTGGACCGGGATGTCCATGATCCTGCTTCCCAATACGCGGCCGCTCTGGAGCGGCCATCATTTGCGCAGGCATTGTTCATATTCGAGGACAAATTCGTATCCCCGCGTGAATGAAGGTGTCAACGCAAAAACGGACGCCGGGCAGCTTTTGGCAGTGCGGAAAAACCAAATGAATTTCAACATGTTGAAGATGTTGGTCTTATGGGCGACGGGCCTGCCCAGGTCGGTGCGGCGCGGAATAGTCTCGCTGCATTGCATCGAATAATTCTTCCATAAAAAATTCTTGTCCATGCCTGTGAACAGGTCTAACCCTCTTGGTGGTTGCAGGGGCATCGTCCCGTCCACTGTCTGTTCTTGCTTCGGGTATCAGGCGCATGGGTCCATTGGCTGGCATCAAGATCATCGACATGACCTCCGTGGTGATGGGGCCTTATGCGACCCAGCAGTTGGCCGACATGGGGGCGGACGTCATCAAGGTGGAGGCGCCGGTCGGCGATCTCACCCGGCAGATCCCGCCCTTCGTCAATCCCGGCATGGGCGCCATCTATCTCAATGCCAACCGCAACAAGCGCAGCATCTGCCTGGATCTCAAGCAACCGGCCGGCCGGGAGGTGCTGCTGCGCCTCGCCGCCGATGCCGATGTGCTGGTCTATAATGTGCGGCCGCAGGCCATGGCGCGCCTCGGCCTCTCCTATGAGGCGGTGAGCGCAGCCAATCCGCGGATCATCTATGCCGGTGTCTTCGGCTTCGGCCAGGCCGGCCCATATGCGGCCAAGCCGGCCTATGACGATCTGATCCAGGGCGGGGCGGGCATGTCCGCGCTCATCGCCCGCGCCTCCGTCGATGGCGTGCCGCGCTACGTGCCCTCGGCCATGGCCGACCGGGTGGTGGGGCTCGCCGCAGTCGGTGCCATCTGCGCCACTCTGGTCAATCGCGAGCGCACGGGGCAGGGGCAGCGGGTGGATGTGCCCATGTTCGAGACCATGGTGGGCTTCGTGATGAGCGATCACATGGGCGGCCTCACCTTCGAACCGCCGCTGGACAAGGGCGGCTATGCCCGCCAGCTCTCCTCCGAGCGTCGCCCCTACCGCACGGCGGACGGCCATGTCTGCGCGCTGGTCTATAATGACAAGCAGTGGTCGAGCTTCCTCGCCGCCGTGGGTATGGAGGATCTGCTCCGCGACCCCTGCTTTGCCTCCTTCCGCGCCCGCTCGCAGAACGTGGATCATGTCTATGGCGAGCTGGCCCGCATCTTCCTCACGCGCACCACGGCGCAATGGCTGGAACTGCTGGAGCAGGCGGATGTGCCCTGCATGCCCATGCATGATCTGGAAAGCATTCTGGATGATCCGCAGCTCACCGCCACCGATTTCTTCCAGCTGATGGAGCATCCCACGGAGGGCACCGTGCGGGTGATGCGCATGCCGACCGAATGGTCGGCCACGCCCGCCGAGATCGGCCGTCTGGCGCCTGCGAAGGGAGCGGATGGCGAGGAGGTCCTGCGGCAGAGCGGGTTTGATGCGGACGAGATCGCGCGGCTGAAGGCCGATGGCATCCTGAGCGGCGTGTAAGCCTGCCGGGGCGAGACAAAAACGGGGAAGGAGGCGCCAGATGCATTTCGGCTTGACCACGGAGCAGGAGGCGATCCGCGAGGCCATCGCCGGCATTTGCAGCCGCTTTGGCGACGACTACTGGCTGGAGACGGACCGCACCGGCGCCTTTCCGCAGGCCTTCTATCAGGCGCTCGCCACCGATGGCTGGCTCGGCATCTGCATTCCTGAGGCTTATGGCGGCTCGGGTCTCGGCATTGCTGAAGCCGCGATCATGATGGAGACCATTGCCGCCTCCGGGGCCGGCATGTCGGGGGCGTCCTGTGCCCATATCAACATCTTCGGGCTCAATCCGGTGGTGGTCTATGGCACTGAAGAGCAGAAGCAGCGGATGCTGCCGCCCATGCTGCGGGGGGAGGAGAAGGCGTGCTTCGCCGTCACCGAGCCCAACACCGGGCTCAATACCACCCAGCTGAAGACCCGCGCCGTGCGCAAGGGCGATCGCTATGTGGTGGATGGCCAGAAGGTGTGGATCTCCACCGCGCAGATGGCCGACCGCATGATGCTGCTGGCCCGCACCACGCCGCTGGAGCATGTGACCAAGCCTACCCTCGGCCTCAGCCTGTTCTACACGAAATTCGATCGCGACCGCATCCGCGTGCACGAGATCGAGAAGATGGGCCGCAAGGCGGTGGATTCCAACGAGCTGTTCATCGAGGGGCTGGAGATCCCCGAGGAGGACCGCATCGGCGAGGAGGGGCGCGGCTTCGAATATATCCTGCACGGCATGAACCCCGAGCGGGTGCTGATCGCGGCGGAAGCGGTGGGCCTCGGCCGGCTGGCCCTGTCCCGCGCGGTGGCCTATGCGAAGGACCGCGTGGTGTTCAACCGGCCCATCGGCCAGAACCAGGCCATCCAGCATCCGCTGGCGAAGAACTGGATGGATCTGGAGGCGGCGTGGCTGATGATCATGCGCGCAGCCTGGGAATATGACAGCGGCCAGCCGTGCGGGGCCAGCGCCAATGCGGCGAAATATCTGGCGGGCGAGGCCGGCTTCGACGCCTGCCAGCAGGCGATCATGACCCATGGCGGCTTCGGCTATGCCAAGGAATACCATGTGGAGCGCTATCTGCGCGAGGTGATGATCCCACGCATCGCGCCGGTCAGCCCACAACTCGTCCTGTGCTTCATCGCCGAGCGGGTGCTGGGCCTGCCCAAATCCTATTGAGCGAACCTCGCGAGGATGGCCCATGACGGAGCTCATCGATGCGGCCCGGCTGGACCTGCCGGCGCTGCTGCGCCCCGGCGACAGGCTGGTGTGCGGGCAGGGCACGGCGGAACCGCTGACCCTCACCCGCAGGCTGGTGGAGGCGGCGGCCACCGTCGGCCCGCTTGAGCTGTTTGTCGGCCCTCTGTTCTCCAACACCTTCACCCCGCAGACGCTGCACGGCGCCGCACTGCGCCTCAAGGGCTATGGGGCCATGGGTGCCGGCAGCCGGCTATGGGCGGCCGGGTTGCTCGATGTCGTCCCGGAGCATTACAGCGCGCTCAATGCCGCCTTCGCCAGCGGCGCGCGCGGAGCCGATGTGGTGCTGCTGCAGGCGGCGCCCCCACAGGCGGGGGGCGGCTACAGCCTCGGGCTGGTGAATGATTATGCGGCGCAGGCTGCCCGTCATGCCCGCCTCGTCATCGTCGAGGTGAATTCCGACGTCCCCTGGACCCATGATGCGCCTCTGCCGGAGGGGCTCGCAAACGTCCTCTTCGTCGCCGCTGAGACCCATGCTCCGCTCGATGTGCCGCCAACCGCGATGGGGGCGACGGAGGCGGCCATCGCCGCGCATGTGGCGGAGCTGGTGCCGGAGCGGGCCACGCTCCAGATCGGCATCGGCGCCGTTCCCGATACGGTGCTCGCGGCGCTGGGCCAGCATCGCGATCTCGGCCTGCATTCCGGCGTCATCGGGGATCGCGCGGTGGAACTGATCGAGGCCGGTATCGTCACCAATGCGCACAAGAGCATCGATGCGGGCCTCACCGTCACCAATGCCGTCTTCGGCACGCAGTTGGCGCGCCGCCATGTGCATGCCAATCCCGGTATCCGCGTGCGTCCTGCGCGCTACACCCACGGGCGCGAGGTTCTGGCATCCATCGATCGTCTGGTGACGGTGAATTCGGCGCTGGAGGTGGATCTGTCCGGACAGGCCAATACGGAGATGGCCGGTGGCGCCTATGTGGGGGGCACCGGCGGCCTCATGGATTTCGCCCGCGCGGCACGGCTGTCGCGCGGCGGGCGCAGCATCATCGCGCTGCCTGCCACCGCGCGCAAAGGCACGGTGAGCCGCATCGTGCCCCGATTGGCCAACGTGACCCTGCCCAAGAGCGATGCGGATGTGGTGGTGACGGAGCACGGGGTGGCGGACCTGCGTGGCCTCTCGCTCGCCGAGCGGGCAGGGCGCATGATCGCCATAGCGGATCCGGCATTCCGGGAGGAGCTGGAGCGCGCTTACAGGGAGGCACAGCCCCATGCCTAAGCCGGCCCCTCATGTCTCGCCGCGCCCCGGCCCCCTCGCGGGGCTGCGGGTGGTGGAGTTCGTCGGCATCGGGCCGGCGCCTTTCTGCACCATGCTGCTGTCGGATCTCGGTGCCGAGGTGATCAGCATCGACCGCACGGTGGCGAGCGGCCTCGGCATCGCCCGTCCGCCGCGCTTCGATATCCTTGCCCGTGGCCGGCCCGTGCTGCGGCTGGACCTCAAGCGACCCGAGGGGCTGGCGCTGGCCCGGGAGCTGGTGGGCCGGGCCGATGCGCTGGTGGAAGGGTTCCGCCCCGGCGCCATGGAGCGGCTCGGGCTGGGGCCGGAGGACCTGCTCGGCCAGCATCCGGCGCTGGTCTATGGGCGGGTGACGGGCTGGGGGCAGGAGGGGCCGCTGGCGCAGTCCGCCGGGCATGATCTGAACTATATCGCCCTCACGGGCGCGCTCCATGCCATCGGCCGGGCCGGCCAGCCGCCGACGCCGCCCCTCAATCTGGTGGGGGATTTTGGCGGTGGCGGGCTGCTGCTGGCCTTCGGCATCGTGTGCGCGCTCCATTCCGCCCGCGCCACCGGCCGGGGGCAGGTGGTGGATGCGGCGATGATCGACGGCGCAGCAACGCTCATGGCCTCCATGTTCGGGCTTGCGGCGGCGGGCCTGCATGGCACCGAGCGCGGCACCAACCTGCTGGATTCCGGCGCGCCCCATTATGACGTCTACGCGTGTGCGGACGGGCAGTATGTGGCCGTGGCGCCCATCGAGCAGAAGTTCCGCGCGCAAATGCTGGCGCGCCTCGGCATCGCGCCGGAGGACGAGCGGCTGTTCGCGGATCCCGCCTCATGGCCGCAGGCAAGGGCGTTGCTGGCCGAACGCTTCCGGGCGCAGCCGCGCGCGCATTGGGAAAGCCTGTTTGCCGATACGGACGCCTGCGTTGCGCCGGTGCTCACCATGGCCGAGGCCCCGGCCCATGCGCACCATCGCGCGCGGGGCAGTTTCGTGGAGGTGGACGGGGTTGCCCATCCCGCGCCCGCGCCACGCTTTTCGGGCACGCCGGCCGCGGCGCCCGGTGCCGACGTGAGGACGGCGGCCGAGCGGCTGGCGGGCTGGGGACTGGACGAGGCGCGCCTCGACGCGCTGGCGGCGGCGGGCGTCGTGCATCGGGATGCGGGCGAGATAGACAAGAACCGACAGGGAGGATGAAAGATGGCTGGTCTGTATTTCGAGGAGTTCAGCGCGGGGCAGGAGTTCGATCATGTCTTTACCCGCACGGTCACGGAGATGGACAACACCATGTTCAGCCTCATGACCATGAACCCGCAGCCGCTGCATCTGGATGCGCATTTCTCGGAGGGCACGGAATGGGGGCAGCGCCTGTTCAACAGCCTCTATACGCTCGGCATCATGATCGGCATGACCGTCTATGACACCACGCTCGGCACCACGGTGGGCAATCTGGGCATGACCGATGTGGCCTTCCCGCGCCCGGTGTTCCATGGCGACACGCTGAAGGCGCGCACCAAGGTGCTGTCGGTGCGGGCGAGCAAGTCACGCCCCAAGGTGGGCATCGTGGAGTTCGAGCATACGGCGCTCAACCAGCGCGGCGAGGTCGTGGCCTCCTGCCGGCGCACCGCCATGATGAACCGCCGTCCGGAGGCCGCATGATGCGCTCCTTCCTCTTCGTGCCCGGCGACAGCGCCCGCAAGTTCGAAAAGGCATCCGGCGGCACCGCCGATGCGCTGATCCTCGATCTGGAGGATTCCGTCGCGCTCCCCGCCAAGCCGGCGGCGCGCGCGCAGGTGCTGGAGATGTTGCGCGCTCCGCGCAGGCAAAAGCTGTTCGTGCGCGTGAATGCGCTCGACACCGGCCTCACCGCGGCGGATGTGGCTGCGGTGATGCCGGGGCGGCCGGATGGCATCGTCCTGCCCAAATGCGCCGGCCCGGACCATGTGCTCCAGCTGGGCCATTATCTCGATATCTGCGAGGCGCTCGAAGGGGAGGGCGCGGCCGGCCGGACAAGCATCCTCGCCATCGTCACCGAGACGGCGGACTCCGTTCTGGCGCTGGCCGGGGCGCGTTATCGCGGTGTCAGCCCACGGCTGTGGGGCATGGCGTGGGGAGCGGAGGATCTGGCGGCCTCCGTGGGCGCCACCTCCAACGAGACGGAGGGGCGCTTCAGCGAGCCCTTCGTGCTGGCGCGCAACCTCTGCCTCATGGCTGCCGCTGCGGCGGGGGTGGCGGCGGTGGATACGGTGACGACCGATATCGGCAATCTGGCCAAGGTGGATGGGGAGGCCCGGGCGGCGCGGCGCGATGGTTTCGCGGCCAAGATGGTCATCCATCCCAGCCATGTGGATGTGGTGAATGCCGCCTTCACACCGTCTGCGGACGAGGTGGCCTGGGCGCAGCGTATCCGTCAGGCGTTTGCCAACGAGCCGAACGCGGGGGTAGTGAACCTCGACGGCAAGATGGTGGACAAGCCGCATCTGCGCAGCGCGGAGCGTATCCTCGCGCAGGCCGGAGCGGGAACGGGTTCCGCATGAACGCCAGTCCCGGCCCCGCGCGGGGCCGGGCACGGATAACGTAAGACAAGGGAATGGTGGTGGCGCAATGGCCGTGAAACAGGCCCAGAATGTTCTGGAAATCCTGGAATATTTCGCGAAGCGCAAGCGGCCGGCCAGCCTGTCGGAGCTGGCCGATGATCTCGGCTGGCCGCGCTCCAGCACCTTCAACCTCATCAATACGCTGATCGACAAGGGCTATCTCTACGAGCCTAAGGCGCGGGGGGGCTATTATCCCACCCCGCGCTGGCAGGTGATGTCCAATGCGGTGGCCGATGCGGAGCCGCTGCCGGAGGCCATCGCCTCGCTGGTGAGCGAGGTGGCCGAGGAGACCGGGGAAACCACCGCCATCGGCGGGCCGGCGGGCACGTCCCTGATCTTCATCCATGTGGTGGAATCGACCTCGCCCATTCGCTATTTCGCGCAGATCGGCCACAAGCTGCCCATCCATGCCACCTCCACGGGGCGGGCGGTGCTGAGCCAGTACAGCCGGGATGAGCGCTATGCGCTCTATCGCAAGATCAAGTTCGTGAAATATGCGCGCAATACGCTGACCAGCATCGAGGAAGTGGAAGCGGAAATCCGCCGCTCCGAGCAACGCGGCTGGTTCCAGAGCATTTCCGATTACAGCCAGGACCTGTGCGGCGTCGCGCTGCCGCTGCCGCTGGGTGCCCGCCGGCTGGCCATGGTGGTGGCGGGGCCGGAGTTCCGGTGCGTGCAGCGCATCGAGGCGATGGCGGACATCTCCCGCCGGGCCATCAGCCGCTTCCGGCCGCTGCTGGACGAATATTCCGGCAGCTGAGCAGCGCAGAATGCGCGGTCCGACCTCGGGTCGGTTGGCTGCTACGGTGTTCTTGCGCGTTTGGCGCAAACCATTTTCACTTGTCATTACAAGTGTGTGACCGGCCGCGCCGCCGCCGATCCACCTATGAAAGCCAGATTTTGCGCGCTTTTCGCGCAATCGCGGTTGTGCCCGCGCCTGCGACAAATCAGGCGAAATGTGGGCTGGAATTGCTCAAAATGCGCATATTGCCTTGCCATGATGGTCGCCGCGCGCAATAAGCACGGCTAACAATGGATCGAAGGCGCGCGATGTGCGCCGCGAAATGCGCGAAACGCGTAAAGGGAGAAGGCCAGTGCAGATTCCAATCAAGCGTGCGATCGAGAAGGTCCCCGGTGGCATGATGGTCGTGCCGCTGCTCATCGGCGCGCTGATCGCCACCTTCTTCCCTGAGACGCCCAAGGTGTTCGGTTCCTTCACCGGCGCCCTGTTCTCCGGTTCGCTCACCATTCTCGCGGTGTTCTACGTCTGCATGGGCGCGAGCATCGACTTCAAGGCCACCCCCTACATCATCAAGAAGGGCGGCACGCTCTTCGCGGTGAAGGTCGGCATGGCCATGGTGCTGGGCGTGATCTTCGGCCGCTTCCTCGGTGAGGCGCCGGTCGCCGCCGGCATGTTCGCGGGCCTGTCCACGCTCGCCATCGTCGCCGCCATGAACGACACCAACGGCGGCCTCTACATGGCGCTGATGGGTCAGTATGGCCGCCCGCGCGATGTGGGCGCCTACACCATCATGACGCTCGAGTCCGGTCCGTTCCTGACCATGGTCACGCTGGGCGTGGCGGGTCTGTCTGCCTTCCCGTGGCAGGCGCTGGTGGGCTCCATCCTGCCGCTCGCCGTGGGCATGCTGCTGGGCAATCTCGACCGCGACATGCGCGCCTTCCTCAGCAAGGCCATTCCGGTGATGATCCCGTTCTTCTCCTTCGCGCTTGGTGCGGGCCTCGATCTCTCCAAGGTCTGGCATGCCGGCCTGCTGGGCGTGGGCCTCGGCGTCGCGGTGGTCGTGGTCACGGGCATTCCGCTGTTCTTCGCCGATCGCCTCACCGGCGGCACCGGCGTGGCGGGCGTCTCCGCTGCCTCCACGGCGGGTAACGCCGCTGCGGTTCCGGCCATCGTCGCCGCCGCCAATCCGGCCTATGCCGCTGCCGCCGCGCCTGCCACCATTCTGGTTGCCGCCTGCGTGGTGGTGACGGCCATCCTCACCCCGCTGGTCACGGCCTGGGTCTACCGGGTGTTCGGTCGTCCCGACGATCCGACGGAAGTTGCCGATGAGGCTGCGGCCCTCGAAGCCGGCAAGCCTGCCACTGCCCCGGCCGGGCACTGACATGGCTGGTCGCTGGCTCATTCTCGCCGACGACCTCACCGGAGCTGCGGACTGCGCCATTGCCTTCGGGCGGCGCGGTTCCGACGCCGGGGTCAGTTGGGGCGAGCCGCCGGAGACGGGCGCACAGCCGCCCGTCTTTTCCTATGACACCGACAGCCGCGGCATGGCCCCCGAGGTCGCCGCGCGCACGCATGGCGAGATGCTTGCGAGGCTCTCCGCCACCGACCGCACGCTGTTCAAGAAGATCGACTCCACCTTGCGCGGCAACCCCGCCGTGGAGACGGCCGCCACCATCGCCTTCCTGAAGGCGCAGTCGGGCGCGGCCTTCGGCATCTTCGCCCCGGCCTTTCCCGCCACCCGGCGGACCACGATCGGCGGGCGCATCCATGTGAATGGGCGCCCGCTGGAAGAGGCCGAGGTCTGGCAGCGCGACCACAGCTATGAGAGCGCCAATCTCGTCGAGGTGCTGGCCACCGCCGGCGTGAAGGGCGAGGTCGTGCCGCTCGCCACCGTGCGTGGCACGCCAGAGGGCCTCAAGGCTGCGCTCGACGCCATCGCGGGGCAGGGCGACATCGTCGCCGTCTGCGATGCGGAGAGCGATGACGACCTCAACCGCATCGCGCAGGCCAGCCTGCCGGCGCGTCCGGGCACCTTCTTCATCGGCAGCGCCGGCCTTGCCCATGCGCTGGCGGCGGCGAGCCCCGACGCGGGCGATGCCAAGCCGGCCCTGTCCACGTCCACGCAGGGCGCGCTGATGGTGGTGGGCTCGCTCGCCGCCGTTTCGCGGGCCGGTGCCCGCAAGCTCATCGCGGCCGGCGGTATCACCCATGTGCCCGTCACCACCGAAGTGCTGCTCAGCCTCCCGGAAGCGCGCGCCGAACTCGGCCGCACCGTCACCGCTCTGCTTGATTCCGGGCAGGACGTGATGGTGGAGATCGTCATGGGCGAGAAGCCCGACATGACCCTCGGCCCCCGGCTGGTGGAAGGGCTGGCGGACGCGCTGAAGCCGGTCGCCGGCCACATGAGCGCCTTCGCCGCCACCGGCGGGGAGACCGCCGCCGCGCTGCTGTCCAGCTTCGGCGTGAACGGCATCCGCCTCATCGACGAGATCGAGCCCGGCGTCGCGCTCGGCCTGACGCTTGGTGCCCTGTCGGTGCCGGTCGTCACCAAGGCCGGTGCCTTCGGCGACGAGGACAGCCTCTCGCGCATCGCCGCCCGTCTCAGGACCATTCGCAAAGGAGCATCGGCATGAGCCGCCCCCGGCTTCCCACCGTCGCCATCACCATGGGTGATCCCGCCGGCATTGGTCCGGAGATCATCATGAAGGCGCTGGCGCACCCGGTGGTGCACGGCATGTGCGAGCCGCTGGTGATCGGCGATGCCGCCCGCCTGCGCAAGGCCGGTGCCGTCGTCGGCTCCCCCCTCGAGGTGGATGCGCTGAAGGATGCCGCCGACGCCGACTATGCCAACGGCCGGGTGCAGTGCCTCGACCTCGGCGTGGTGCCGGAAGACTTAGCCTTCGGCCAGGTGTCCCCGGCCGCAGGTGAAGCCGCCTACCGCTTCATCGAGAAGGCGGCGGAGCTGACCACCACCGGTCAGGCGCAGGCCATCTGCACCGCTCCGCTCAGCAAGGAGGCGCTGCACGCCGCCGGCCACAAGTATCCCGGCCACACCGAGCTGCTCGCGCATCTCACCGGCACGCCGGAAGTGTCCATGATGCTGGTGTCGCCCAAGCTGCGCGTCATCCACGTCACCACCCACATCGGCCTCATCGACGCCATCGCGAAGATCGAGCCCGGCCTCGTGGAGCGGGTCATTGCCCGTGGCCATGACGTGCTGGTGAAGGCGGGCATCGCCAACCCGAAGATCGGCGTCTGCGCCATCAACCCGCATGCGGGCGAGAACGGCCTGTTCGGCTATGGCGAGGAAGCCGAGAAGATCACCCCCGCCGTCGAGAAGTGCCTCGCCAAGGGCTGGGACGTGCGCGGCCCGCTGCCGGCGGACACGCTGTTCTTCCTCGCGGGACGCGGCGACTACGACATGGTGGTGGCCATGTATCACGATCAGGGCCACGGCCCGATCAAGGTGCTGGGCCTTGAGGCCGGTGTGAACATCACCGTCGGCCTGCCGGTCATCCGCACCTCGGTGGACCACGGCACCGCCTTCGACATCGCCGGCAAGGGCATTGCCGACGAGCGCAGCCTCATCGAGGCCCTGCGCCAGGCCGTGGACCTTGCACCTGCGCGGGCCGCCTCCTAAACGTAGAGCGACTCTACGTTTTTCGAGGGACCATGCGCAGCAAGGAGCGCCGCTCACACTTCCTCGACGCCTTGCGCGCCGGGGAAGTCGACGTCACGGAGCTGTCGGCGCGGTTCGGGGTCTCGCCCTCGACCGTGCGGCGCGATCTCCAGCGCCTGTCGAAGGACAATGCGGTTCGGCGCACCTATGGCGGCGCCATCCTCGCCGAGCGTCACCATGAGACGACGCTGGCCGAACGCAAGGTCGCGCAGGGCCGCCAGAAACAGGCCATCGCCCGCGCCGCCGCAGCCATGATCCAGGATGGCGACAGCCTGATTCTGGACGCCGGCTCCACCATCATGGCGCTTGGCCCCTTCCTGAAGGGGCGCACCCTGCGCATCGTCACCAACAACGTGGCCCTGCTGCCCTTCCTCGCGAAGGAGCCGGGCCTCGACGTGACCGTGCTCGGCGGCGCCCTGCGCCCCACCGGCATGGGCACGGTGGGCGCGCTGGCCTTCGATGCCATGCGCCGCATCACGGCCGACTGGCTGTTCACCAGCGCGGACGGCGTAGTCGCGGAACGCGGCCTGTGCGAGGCCAGTCAGGATCAGGTGGCGCTCAAAAGCCTCATGATGCAGCAGGCCCGCCAGACCGTGGTGCTGGCCGACGCCACCAAGATCGGCCGCGCCGAAGTCTCCTACTGGGCGCCCTTGCCGGCGCGCTGGCAGATCGTGACCGACACCGGCGTGCCCGAGGACGAGGTCGCGGCCTTGAAGACGGCCGGCGGGCAGGTTCTGATCGTGCGGCCCTGACCGCCCCTCTTCCCTTCCGGTGATCCCATGGACGACTGCCTGATCCGCAATGCCCGCCTCGCCGATGGTCGGGCGGTGTCCATTTCCATCCGCGCCGGCCTGATTGCCGGCCTTACCGACGCTGCGGCGCCTGCGCCTGCCGTCGGGCAGGTGCTGGATGCCGCTGGCATGCTCGTGCTGCCCGGCTTCACCGACGGCCATCTGCATCTCGACAAGACCATGCTGGGCCTGCCCTGGCGCCCGCACAATGCGGCCCCCTCCGTGCGCGGGCGCATCGAGGCGGAAAAGGAATTCCGGCGCCGTGAGACCTCCCCGCTGGCCGAGCGTGGCGCGGTGCGCCTGCTGGAGATGGCGCTCAAGCACGGCACCATCAGCCTGCGCACCCATGTGGATGTGGACGACGTCACGCGCCTCGATCATCTGGCGCAGATCCTCGCCTTGCGGGACGCGTGGCGGGGCCGGGTGGACATCCAGATCGTCGCCTTCCCCCAGAGCGGCGTTCTGGCGTGCGCGCCGGTGCACGCGCTGCTGGACGAGGCCATGGGCATGGGTGCCGATCTCGTTGGAGGTCTCGATCCCATCGGTTGCGACGGCGATCTCAAGGGCCAGCTCGACATCCTGTTCGCGCTCGCCGGGCGCCATGGGCGCGGCATCGACATCCATCTGCACGACGGCGGCGAGGCGGGGCTCTCGGAGATCGCCGACATTGCGGCGCGCACCCGCGCGGCGGGCCTTGGCGGTCAGGTGACGATCAGCCACGCCTTCGCGCTGGCCGATGCGGACGAACGGCAGCTTGCCGCCCATTGCGCGCTGCTGCGGGAGGCGGGTGTCGCGATCCTGTCGAGCATTCCGGGCGGGGAGCGCTGCCCGCCGATCCCGGCCTTGCGGGCGGCAGGCGTGCCGGTTTTCTTCGGCTCGGACAATGTGCGCGACTGCTGGAACCCGGCCACCGTGGTGGGCATGGCGGAGCGCATGATGCTCGCCGCACACCGCTTCGGGCTGCGCAGCGATGAGAGCCTCTCAGGCCTGCTCGATCATGTGACGGGCATTGCGCATGCCGTCACCGGCCTCGGCGCGGGGGCCGTGGACGTCGGGCGGCCGGCGGACCTGCTGGTGTTCGACGTCCAGCACGTGCCCCAGCTGGTGGTGGAGCGGAGCCTGCCGGTGGCGGTGATGAAGGGCGGCATCCTGCAGGCGGGTGTGCTGTCTGCGGCAGGCGAGCCGGCGACCCGCTGAGAGCGGAGGCGGGGCCTCAGTTTCTCTGCGGGCGTGAAGGAAAGCGGGGGCCGGCCTGGCGGGCGAGTGCCGCCAGAGCCGCGTCGTAATCGTTCCGGCACAGCACGAAGGCCCATGCGAGATGCACCAGCAGCAGAATGCCAAGAGCGAGAGGCACAAGGAAAGCAACGGCGGCCAGCCCCCAGACGAAGGCGTCCGCAACGGATGAAAGGCTGCCGATGTTCATTGAACGAAGCTCTCGCAAAAGGCGGTTCGCGCCTGTCCCGTTTGGTCAGGCGCCAGCGGCGTAGTTCTGGTCCACGAGGCTCTGAACCCGCTTGAAGGCGGTTTCGGCACCGAGGATGACGCGGGCTTCCCCGGCTTCGTCCACCGGCAGCTCGTCGAGCGCGGCGGTGAAGGTGCGCCAGTGGAGGCCGCGGCCTTCGGGGGCTGCGGCCAGATGGCGCGCGCCGAAGGTCTCGTTGAGCCCGAGGGTGGCTGCGGCCTTGAGCAGGAAGGCGGCGCCGAGGTTCGAGCCTTCGGCCGTATAGAGCCAGCCCAGCGCCGTGGGGATGTCCACGGTGCCGCCCGCCGTGAAGGCCGGGGCGCTCTCGATCACCGGCTCGGCGATGCCGAGGTCCGCCAGATCCTGCTGGATCTGGCCGAAACGGCGGCGGCCCGGCAGGTCGGGCAGCATCTTGTCGAGCATCGGATCACTGTAGAGGGCATCGATCTCGCGATGGAAGGCGTACTGCACCTTCAGGAACTGGCCGTAGGTCTCCCGGCTGGCGAAGGGGTTGTGGCCCATGATCGACTTGTCCAGCCGGTCGTGGGTGTCGTGGGTGTGGGCCTTGAGTCGCTTGGCGCGGCTGTCGCTGACGGGGGGCTCGAGTTCGATGGTGCTCATGGTGTGGATCCTCAGATTCGGAAGCGGCTGAACTTCGGGCGGCTGCGGCGTGCGGGTGGTCCAAAATTCCACCTGCCGCTCCACCTTCCGTACGTTCTCAAGGGTAGTGTGCGTGCGTAGTCAGAAATAATTCCAAAATACAGAAGCGTGTCTTTGAAAGTGGTTCTAAACTCGCTCGCGCATAGGTAGTACTATTCCTCTCTGAACGCACGATTGATCTGGTCATACAGGGGTTTTACCAGATAGGAGAGCGCTGTGCGAGCACCTGTTGTGATGAATACCTCAATGGGCATGCCAGGCAGAAGGGGCTGCCCGGCCATCCGTTGCAATTCCGAGGCCGGAAGCGCAATCCGCACAAGGTAGTACAGCTGTCCGGTGCGCGAATCTTCGGTCTGGTCGGCGGCAACCTGCGTCACCGTGCCCCCCAGCTCCGGCGTGGTGTGGGCATTGAAGGCGCTGAGCCGCAGCAGGGCGGACTGGCCCACCTGCACCTGATCGATATCCTGCGGCCGGATGCGCGCCTCCACCGCCAGCCGGTCGGCCGTGGGCACCACGGACATGATGATATCGCCCGGCGCGATGACCCCGCCCACCGTGTGCACGGAGAGCTGGTGCACCACGCCGTCCTGCGGGGCGATGAGATCGATGCGCCTGAGCTGATCCTCCGCCGCCACCCTGCGTTCCACCGCCTCGCCCAGCTGCGCGTCCACATCCCGCAGTTCCTGCCCGACTTCCGTGCGCAGATCCTGATCGATCTGGAGAATCTGCAATTCCGCTTCCGCGATGCGCCCGGCGGCCTGCGCCTGATAGGCGATCTTCTCGCCGCGCTCGCCGCCGAAGGTGGCCGCCTGCGTCTCCAGCGAATTCAGCCGCTGCACGTTCACGATGCCCTTGGCCAGAAGCGGCCTGAGATCGGCGATCTCCTTCTCCAGCACCACGAGGCCCCGGTCATAGGCGGCCTCCTGCGCCTTCAGGCCCTCGATCTCGTGCCGGGACTGGGCGATGCGCTCGCGCAGCTGCGCCTGCCGGCCGAGGCGGGCGGCGCGGCGGGCGGCGAACAGGCTGCGTTCGCTGTGCACGGCGGCGGTGGCTTCGGGCATGTCCGCCCGCAGCAGCCAGTCGGGAAAGACGATCTGCGCCAGGTCATCGCGCTCGGCCTCCAGCCGTGCCCGGCGGGCGGTGAATTCCACCACGCGCTTGGACTGGATGGCGAGGCTGGCCCTGGCCTGGGTGGCGTCGAGGCGCATCACGACCTCGCCGGCGCGCACCCTCTGGCCCTCGGTGACGGCGATCTCGCCCACCACGCCGCCGGTGGGGTGCTGGACCTTCTTCACATAGCTGTCCACCACCGCCGTGCCGCTCGCCACCACGGCGCCGGCCAGCGTAGTGGCGGCAGCCCAGCCGCCGACGCCGCCGACCAGCAGCACCGCCACCAGCCCGCCCGCCATGAGGTGGCGGCGGACGGAGCGGCGCACGGCATGGAGATCGGGGTGGGATGTCTCATGCGGGAGCATGGGCGGCCTCCTGTTCGGCGAGCGGGGCGACGGGTTCGCCGCCGACCACCCGCAGCGGGCCGGCGGCGCGGGCGGCGCCCTTCTGGGCAGCGGCGCCCTGCGCCTTGCGCAGCGCTTCGAGCACCTGATCGCGCGGGCCGAACACGCTGGGGCGTCCAGGCTCCATCAGCAGCAGATGATCCACGGCGCCGAGCGCGCTGGGGCGGTGGGCGATGACGATGCAGATGCCGCCGCGCGCCCGCACGGCGGCGATGGCAGCGAGGACGGCGGCTTCGCCCTCCGCATCGAGATTGGCATTGGGCTCGTCCATCACCACCAGGAAGGGATCGCCATAAAGCGCCCGCGCCAGCCCGATGCGCTGGCGCTGGCCGGCGGAGAGGGCAAGGCCCGCCTCGCCGATGGGCGTGTCATAGCCATCTTCCAGCTTCAGGATCATCTCATGCACCCCGGCCGCACGGGCGGCGGCGACCACCGCCTCCGCATCGGGCGTGGGATCAAGCCGCGCGATGTTCTCCGCCACCGTGCCCTCGAACAGGTCGATGCCCTGCGGCAGGTAGCCGATATGGGGGCCGAGCCTGGCGCGGTCCCACTGGTCCAGCGTGGCGCCGTCGAGCCGCACCTTGCCGGCGGCCGGGGCCCACACGCCCACCAGCGCGCGGGCGAGGGTGGATTTGCCGGCCCCGCTGGAGCCGATGATGCCCAGCGCGCTGCCGGCGGAAAGCGTGAAGTTGACCCCGTTCACGCTGACCTTGCGGGTGCCGGGCGGGGCGATGGAGAGGTTCTCCGCCCGGAATTCCCGTTCCGGACGGGGCAGGGCCGTGCGCGGCGTGGCCTGGGGGCGGCGGGCGAGCAGATCGGCGAGGCGGCGGGCGCTCTGGCGCGCGGCGGCAAAGCCCTTCCAGCTGCCGATCACCATGTCTACCGGCGCCAGCGCGCGGCCCATGAGCACTGAGCTTGCGATCATCACGCCGCCGGTGGCCTGCTGGTCGATCACAAGGAGCGCGCCGATGGCCAGCATGGCGGATTGCAGCGCAACCCGCAGCGCGCGCGAGACTGCGGCGAGGCCGCCGGCGCGGTCATTGGCGCGGCGGTTGGCGGAAAGATAGGCGGCATTGGCGGCGGACCACCGCTGCGCGACGCGCTCGGAGAGGCCCATGGCGCGCACGGCTTCCGCATTGCGCCGCCCGGCCTCCAGCAGTGCCACGCGGGCCATGCCGGTGCGGATGGTCTCGGCCACCGGCCTGCGCGAGAGGAACTCGCCCAGCAGCGCGAGGGCGATCAGCACCAGCGCGCCCACGAGCGCGGCAACGCCGATCCACACATGCAGCGCGAAACACAAGGCGAGATAGAGTGGCATCCAGGGCAGATCGAAGAAGGCGCTGGCGCCTTGCCCGGCGAGGAAGCCGCGCACATTGTCGAGATCGCGCAGCGGCTGGAGGCCATCGGCTTTCTCGCGCCCGTCCAGCGGCTGGGCGATGACGGCCGCCTGCACGGGGCCGGCGAGCGCATGGTCCAGCATCTCGCCGATGCGGGTGAGGGCGCGCCCGCGCAGGATGTCGAGCAGCGCCTGGAAGCCATAGAGCCCTGCCGCGAGCAGCGCGAGGCCGGCCAGCGTCGGCAGGCTGCGGCTGGCGAGCACGCGGTCATAGACCTGCAGCATGAACAGCGGGGCGGTGAGGGCGAGCAGGTTGACGATGCCGCTCACCAGCCCGAGCGCCGCCGCCATGGGGCCGAGGCCGGCGGGCAGCAGCGCGCGGAACGAGGGTTTGGGGCCGGACGGGCGCATCAGCGAACCTGCGGTGGGAGGTGGGGAGCAGGCCGCCGTGCGAGGTGGGGCCTCGCGCGGCGGCCTGCGGGTCAGACCCTTGCGGGCCCGATCAGACGAAGATGGCGGCCGTGCTCATGTCCGCCGCGGTCACGCCCAGCACGGTGATGCTGTTAGAACCGTAGGAGAGCACGGCGCCGGCAGCGGTGTCGGTGATGGAGTAGGAGCCCCAGGCCGTGACGTCGATGCCGTCTTCGGTCACGCTGAAGTCGGTGATGGTATCAGCGCCGTCGGTGCCGTCGAACACGAAGAAGTCCGAGCCGGCGCCGCCGGTGAAGGTGTCGTTGCCGTCGAAGCTGTAGATCGTATCAGCGCCGCTGCTGCCGATAATGGTGTTGCTCTGGGCGTTGAGAGTGGCGAGCAGCACCGTGCTGCTGCCGCCCATCAGGTCATAGATGAGCGTATGCACGGCATTGCCGGTGCCCGAGCCGGAGAGGCCGAGGCCGGTGATGGCGATGTCGGTGGCCGACTGGCTGAAGCTGTCGCTGGCGGCGTCATAGGACAGGCCCTGGCCGAATCTCACGCTGTCGAGAGTGCCAGCGAGGGTGTGGGTGAGGAAGTCATAGGAAAAGTCGCCGGCGGTGCCGGAGCCTATTGCCACGCTATCAGCGGTTGAGGGAATGTCTCCGACCGTAACCGTGCTGGATTCGGTGAAGGAAAACTCATTTCCGCTCAAATCTGCGCCGTTGTCCGAGAAAAATCCGAAATATCCACGGGTGAAGTTGCTGTTGAAATCGTCCAGATAAGCCAGCAGGTCAACGCCGACGCCATCGCTGTTCGCATCGGTAAGCGTAATGGTAGCCATCTGTTGAACTCCAAATGTTGATCCAATGATCAATAGTCATCGGATGAAAAGCCGCGCCGATCGACGCGGCGGCTTCTCCAGCGGCCTCGGCCGCTGGAAAACACGAAGGGCGTGCGGCATCTGAATGTCGCGCGGACGCCGCTCTATATCGTCAGGTCCGGGCCTGATCCCCAAGCCGGATGTTCCCGGCTTGAGGCACGGCGCTGAAGTTCGCCCGGTCCTAGAACTTCAGGTTCAGCGACACCGTGGCCGTGCGGCCGGGGGCAGGGAAATCGTAGCTGTTCATCGCATCCACATAGGCCACGTCGGTCAGGTTGGTGACGGCGAAACGCAAGGTGGCCTGCTCGCTGAGCTTCAGGGAGGAGTAGACATCCCACACGGTATAGACCGTGGGTTCGTAGGAGACGGCGTTTATGCCGAGCTGCTCGGCAGGCACCACATGCGTGACCTTGCCGCCGATCACCCAGCGGCGGTCGAACTGGCGGAGCCCCACATCCATGGTGAACTTCTGCTCAGGTGCAACTGAAAGAAAATAGATTCCGTCAGTTGTATAGGCGTAGGGTGTGCCATCTCCAGAAATGTATTCCTGAGAATATTCTGAGTTGGTGAGCGTGTAGGATCCGCCGACATAATAATCTCCGGCATCGTAATTGCCTTCAATTTCAATGCCGCTCAGCTTGGCGTCGTTGGTAAGATTGACGGCCTGGAAGCCCGAGTAACGATTTCCGGTGGTGGGTGAGACGATGAGTGATGAGGGTGCAAGAACGATAAAGTTCTCAATCGTTCTGTCGAAATAGGCGGCCTTGAATCGGAATGTATCGTTGTTTCTAAGAACGTTATCGTACTTCATGTTTACGCCGATTTCCCAGTTTTGGGAAGTCTCGGGCCGCAAGTTAGGATTTGGAATATAATTAAATATGGCGCCGATATGCTGGCCGCCAAGCAGTGCTTCGCTGAGTCCGGGCGGCCGATACCCCCCAGTATACTTTCCATAGACCTGAAAACCGGTGAGCGGTGTCACCGCAACGGTCGCCTCCGGCGAGAAGTGACCGCCGGACTGGTCCACATTGATGTCTTCGGTCAGTCGGCGCTGCTCGGTGACGGCGGTGGACCATCTGCGGCATATGCTTCCGAAGTAGAGGAGACACACCGCTGGCGTGATGACCACCGTCTCCGTGCCGCCATACACCGTCGAGCTGCCGGTCAGCTTGTAATAATCGTAACGGCCGCCGGCCGAGACTTCGAGCCACTCGCCGTGGGTGAAGGTGGCCTTGGCGAAGGGGGTCGCCAGCCAGCGCTCGCCATTGGGGTTGGTGCCCGAGAACCACCAGCCCTCATCCGCATCGTCCGCATCATAGGCGACCGAGTTCGTGCTGCCCTTGTCGTAGAAGGCCTCGACGCCGTAGTTCACCGCCAGCTTGCCATAGGGCACGGCGAAGGTGCTGGTGTTGACGATGCTGCCGCCATAGCTGTCGAGCCCGTAATCAACATCGAATGCACCATAGGTGGCGCGCTCATCGCGATACTGCGAAACATCCGTGCGGTTGGCCCAGAGCTGGGCCTTCAGGTCGATCCAGCCATTGTCCGGCCGCCACGTATAGGTGAGCGTGCCGGTGAGGTTCAGCAGCTTGTTCGTATCGGGATAGGTGCCAAGCGCGGTGCTGGTCGAGAACTCCGTGTCATAGACCACGAAGCCCGCTTCCAGGCGCTGGTCCTCGGTGATGTCCCAGCCCAGCTTGGCAAGGCCCGACCAGGTGTCCGAGCCGGTGAAGATGGCGGACGAGTTCGCCGCATATTGAGCGAGGATCCCGCTCGACGCCTGCAGCGTGCCGTTATGGCCGATGTTGTATTCGCCCAGCTCCTTGTGGGTGATGGCGAAAGCGGCATCCACCTTGCCCACCCGCCCGGCCACGGCCGCCAGCCCGTAGAAGGTATAGGCATTGGTGCCGGTGGTGAGATCGAGTTCCGCGCCCCAGTCCTTGCCCGGCTGGATCAGATCCTGCGCCGAGAGCGTGCGGAAGGCGACCACCGAGCCGTGCGAGCCGCCCGCGCCCACGCCGGCGGCCATGCTCTTGTCCACCTCCACCGCGCGCAGCAGCAGCGGGTCCACATAGACGAGGCCGGTGTTGGCGTGGCCGCTCATCTGGAAATTCTGGCGTGCGCCGTCGATGGTGGAGGTCACGCGGTTCTGGTCCTGCAGGCCACGCACGTTCACCGTGATGCCGGGATCCTGCGGCGTGCCCACCGTATTGACGCCCGCCATGCCGTCGAACAGATCCGAGGCCGAGCGCGGCGTCGTCTCCAGAATGGCGGAGCGACCGATGTAGCTGATGGAGGCCGGGGTGTCGTAGATCCAGTCCGGCGCGCCCTGATAGCCGGCGTGGCTGGCGGCGCCGCTCACATCCACCGCATCGAGCGCGATGGCGCCTTCGACACCCACCACGCCCACGCCCCCCGGCGTCTGGCCGATCACCACCGTGTTGCCGGACAGGCGGAAGTTGATGCCGGTGCCACCCAGCATCTGCCCCAGCGCCTGCTCAGGCGTCAGGCTGCCGCGCACCGCCCGCGTGGTGATGCCGCGCGCGGTGGCCGAGGCCAGCGTGACCTGAAGGCCCGACTGGCGGCTGAACACGCCCACCGCGCTGCTGAGCGGCTGGGCGGCGATATCGAAGCTGCGCACCACGCCGCCGGTCTGCGCGCGCTGGGGGGCAGGGGTGGTCTGCGCGGCGGCAAGCGATGTGGAGCCCATCAGCGCCACTGCGGCGGCGGCCAGAAGGCGCGTGCGGGAATAAGGCTTCAGTCTGAAAGGTGCCGCACCCCGGCCGGCGGCGATCTGGAAAGGCATGTTGTTTTATCTCTGTCGTCTCTGAAATGGTGTCCGCGCCAGAGGCGCCCCGATCAGACGACAGCTCGCATGCCGATTTTTTTCATGAGCAATGGAACATTATAACGCATCAAATCTGTGCGTTGCCGCGCTTCACAGGCGGGCGATTACCCGGAGGTAGGGAGAGAGGGTGTGCACCTGTCCGCCGAAGGGCTCCACCAGCGCGGTGAGCGCCGCATCCGGGTGGCGCAGGTCATAGGCGCCGGTCACGCGCTCCGCCGCCAGCGTGGCGTCGGGCAGGGCGATCCAGGCCGGGTGATAGCGGCGAATGCGCTCCACCACGTCGCCGATGGTGGCGTCCACCACCACGAGGCGCCCCTCGCGCCAGGCGCCGATTTCGTCCGGCGCCACCCGTTCCTGGGTCAGCGTGCCCTGGGCGGTGTCGTAATGCAGGAGGTCGCCGGGCGTCATGCGGCGGCTCTGGATGGCGGCGCCGGTGCCGAAGCTGGCTTCCACCGCGCCACGGGCTAGGGCGACGTCTGCGGTGGCGCTGCCGATGCGCATGTCGAAGGCGGTGCCGAGCACGCGCACCCGCATGTCTTCGCCCGCCACCGTGAAGGGCCGGGCGGCATCATGGGCCACATCGAAGAAGGCTTCGCCCGCGATGAGCGTCACATCCCGCTGTCCGGCGCTGAAATGCGCGGCGAGGGCGCTGCCGGCGCCCAGCGTCACGGTGCTGCCGTCCGCCAGCTGCACCACGCGGGTCTCGCCGGTGCCGGTGATGTAGTCGGCCTCCATGCGCAGCAGGATGCCGGGCAAAGCGAGGGCCAGCACGCCCGCCGCGACGGCGGCGAGAGCCGCCACGCGCCACGGCCGCAGGCGGCGGGGCGGGGCGGGTTGCGCGGGTGCCGGCCGCCGTGTGCCGTGCTGCGGCGCGCGGCGGCGCGGCGCGGCCGGGCGCGCGGTCAGCGGGGCCGGGATGTGGCCGGCGGGCTGCTCTTCCAGCAGGTTCCAGGCGAGGCATACCTGATCGAAGGCGGCCTGATGCGCGGGGTGCGCGGCCAGCCAGGTCTCGAAGCGTAGGGCCTGTCCGTCGTCGTCCGGTGCGGCGCGCAGGCGGATCAGCCAGTCGGCTGCCGCCTGTGCTGCCTCCTCGGTCGGTATCATGCCGTGCTGCTGTCGCATCGTTCGAAAGCTGTCCAGTTCCGGTCGCTGTGCGCCGGGCCGAGGAGATGAGGCGCAGACTGCCTCACCGCTTCAGACACCCGACTCCGCGCTTTTTTTCACGGTTCGAGAAAGAAATTACGCATCGGGGTTAAGCTCGAGCGCCAGGGCGGCCATGGCGTCGCGCAGGCGCCGGTGCACGGTGGCCACCGAGAGGCCGCTGGCCTGCGCGATCTGCTCCAGCGTGAGCCCTTCGAAGCGGTAGAGCTCGAACACCGTGCGCATGTCGTCCGGCATGGCGTCCATCACGGCGGCCAGCCGCCGCAGGCGCTCGGCCATCAGCAGGCGCTGTTCCGGCGTTTCCACCAGTTGCGGGGCGGCCCAGGCGGGGGCGGCGTCCTCGGTGGCGTGGGTGGATTCCAGGCGCCGCCGCCGGCGCAGGTTGAAGGCGAGGTTGCGGACGATGCGGAACAGATAGGCCCGGGGCGTCGCGAGCTGCGCCACGTCGGCGGGCTCCAGGCGCGCGAATGCCTCCTGCACCAGATCCTCGGCGCCCTCGCGGGAGCCGAGCAGCATGGCGGCATATTCCACCAGCGATGCCCGATGCGAGACATAGAGCATCCGGCGCTCGTCCATATCACGCACACCCATGGCGTCCCCGGCATGCGTCGGCGCACCGCTCCGTGCTTGCGGGGCAATGGTATGGCAAGGGTGAGCGGACCTTGGTTGCGTGGTCCTGCATGATCCATTCCGATGCCGCAGGATAAGGGTATCATGCGGCCAATATTCGCTGAATATCTAGAGTAGAGAGTTTGAGGGTGCAACGTTCCTAGTTTGGATTTTATCCAATTGAAGTAATCTGTATTTTACAAGTGGCGCGCTGGGGTCGATTTCCGGATTGCTACTCTGCGTTGTGGCTGGCCGAGGGGATCCCCGCGCTAGAGCACGTTCGGTTTTGATTGCAACGCAATCAAAACCGTAAAACGTTCTCTATCAAAGAGTTGGAGCGTTTCAGTGTTTCCATGAAACACTGAAACGCTCCAGGGCGTCGCGCGTCTCGATGGGCCGGGTGGAGCGCCGCCACTGAAGCCGACCGCTCGCGAAATCGCACAGGACTGCTTATCTGGGGGAGGATGCCCGGCACGCGGGCCAGGGAGACGAGCAGATGGCGGAGAAGACCTATCCGGTCCAGCACACGGCCGAGGAGTGGCGCAGGATCCTGACGCCCGAACAATATTATGTGATGCGCGAGCACGGCACGGAGCGCCCCGGCAGCTGCGCTCTGCTGCACGAGAAGCGGCAGGGGCGATTCCTGTGTGTCGGCTGCGGCACGCCCCTGTTCCAGTCCGGCCTCAAGTTCGAGAGCGGCACCGGCTGGCCGAGCTTCAACGATCCGGTGGACGGCAGCGTGGAGACCACCACCGATCGCAGCCATGGCATGGTGCGCACCGAGGTGCATTGCGCCACCTGCGGCAGCCATCTGGGGCACGTTTTCCCGGATGGCCCGCCGCCCACCTACCAGCGCTATTGCATCAACGGCATCGCGCTGACCTTCGAGCCGCTGTCCGCGGATGCGCTGAAGGCGGGGGAGTAAAAGGTTCGGGGCGGGCGGCTTATGCCGCCCGCTTGTCCCGGACTTTTGGCGCCTGTGCCTTTGAGACGTGGGCGCCCGCATCGGGCTTCAACCGCAGCGCATCCGCCACGCCCAGCAGGGACACCAGTCCCACCAGCACGAACGCCACGCGGAACGGCAGGGCCGGATCCCCGCCCGCGTCCGAGAGCGTGTCGCCCACCCGCCAGCAGATGGCCCCCAGCGCCACCCCGAGGCCCAGCGCCAGCTGGAAGGCGGCGGAGAACAGCGTGTTCGCCCCGCTCATCTTCTCGCGTGGCACGTCCGAGAAGGCGATGGTGTTGAGCGCCGTGAACTGGATCGAGCGCGACATGCCGCCCAGGCACAGCACCACGGCCATCACCGTCAGCGGTATGCTGGGGGACATCAGCGCGCAGGCGCAGATGAAGAGCGCGTTGAGCACTCCGTTCACGATCAGCACCGGCCGGAAGCCGAACCGCCGCAGGATGGGCGTGGTGGCCGGCTTGATGACGATGTTGCCGACGAACACCGCCATCAGCAGCGCCCCCGCCTCGAAGGCGTTATAGCCGAAGCCGATCTGGCACATGAGCGGCAGCAGGAAGGGGATGGCGCCCACCCCCATGCGGAACGCCGAGCCGCCCCAGATCGCCACCCCGAACGTGGGCAGCTTCAAGGGCGCGAGGTCGATCATGGGATGCGCGGTCCGGTTGAGGTGCCAGGCGCTCGCCACCAGCAGGGCGGTGCCGATGGCGATCAGCGCGATGGCCGGCGTCCACAGGATTGGCGTATGGCCGAACAGCTCGGCGGCGAACAGCAGCGAGAACAGCGCCCCGCCGGTGAAGACGAAGCCCGGCCAGTCGAAGCGCTTCTCCTTGTCCCCGCCCGCGCGCGGCACCACCAGAAGGGCGGTGATGAAGGCGAGCACGCCCAAAGGCAGGTTGAGATAGAAGATCCAGCGCCAGCTGGCCGCTTCCGTGATCAGGCCGCCGATGGGCGGGCCGAGCACGGGCGCCACCAGCGCCGGCCAGGTGAGCATGGCGATGGTGACGATCAGCCGTTCCCTGGGCGTCACCCGCAGCACCACGAGGCGCCCCACCGGCACCATCATGGCCCCGCCGATGCCTTGCAGCACCCGCATGGCGATGAATTGCGGCAGGCTCTGCGCCGTGCCGCAGAGCAGGGAGGCCAGCGTGAACAGGGCGATGGCGCAGGCGAACACCCGGCGCGGCCCGAAGCGGTCCGCCACCCAGCCGCTGATGGGAATGAAGATGCCCAGCGTCAGCATGTAGGCGCTGATGCCGGCATTGAGCGCGATGGGCTCCACCCCGAAGTCCGCCGCCATGTGCGGCACGGCGGGGGCGATGGCGGTGGCGTCGAGATTCTCCATGAAGAAGGTGCCCGCCACCAGCAAGGCGATGGCCCGGGCACCGAGGGTGGTCGGCGCGGCTTCGGCCTGTGCGGGGCCGCTCATGTGCGGGGCTCCGTGCAGCCGGCAGCCCGCGCCGCCGTCACGCCTGTTCCCGATCCCGCAGCCTTGCCCATGCCGAACCCATCCCGCGTCTCGCCCGTGCCCCGCAGGGTGGGATACCGTACCCGCTTCCGCACCCGTGGCGCGGAAACCTGCATGACAGAAAGGTGCACCCATCCCCGGCCGTCAAGCTGCCGCAATGGAATGCGGCTGTCTTTTGCCGGCTCGGCGCGTTGCGTGGCGGCCGCGGCTGGCGTGCCGGGCTGGCTCTCGCTGCGGAAGCTTGCTAGGCTTGCGCATGTTCTCTTGCTGAGCGCTGGCGCAACAGGATCGCCGCCCGGCATTTCCATGCACATTCGGGAGGTAACATGGCGGATAGGCGACGCGAAGCCCTTGCCCGTCTCATGGATCGTTTTGCGCAACAGCACTGGAACGACCGTTTTCCGCCGGAGCAGGCGGAGCTGTCCATCGAGGGCGATGTCCTGCGCTGCACGGTGAGCGGTGAAACAATGGAGGGGCACGCCAGCGCGCCGCTCCTGTTCGCGAGCGGCGCCTTCGGCCTCATCTATGCCCATGCCACCGGGGATCGCTTCGGCCATCGGGTTGAGGGGCGGATCAACCGGGTCTGGCCCAACGGCGCCGGCCGCTCCCTCGTGGAGCACGGACTCTCGGCGGAGGTGGCGGCGCTCGCCGCGCTCTGGCCGGAGCGCCTGTTCAGTTCCGCGCTCTATGACGGCGTGCCGACGCCGGGCTATCCCCGCCGGCCGCGCTGTCTGGAGGATGCGCCCTCCCGCACGACGCTGAGCGGTATCCTGAAGCGTGTGGCGAAATCGGCCGGCGATGCCGATCCGCTGGAGCGGCTGAAGGTGGCGGAGTTCATCGAACATGCGGTGCGCCGCGAATGGAGCCAGACCGCCGCCGACGCCATGATGCAGGCGGTGGGCGCGCCCCTGCTGGCGCTGGCGGAAGATGCCGAGTCCGCCATCCGCGAACTGGCGCTGCTGGCGCTGGAGACCTGCGCCTTCGTGTGCTGGGCCGAGCGCGCCTATGGCCTCTATGAGCCGCTGTGCCGCCGCCTCATCGCCGCCGGACTGAATGCGGATCTGCACTACGCCCGCCTCGCCGAGAGCGCCTATGCGGCTGGTGAGGAGGGAGAGGGCGATCGCCTCTGGGCCATCGCCACCGCCGGCCAGAAGCCGACACGCGCGCTCCATCTCAGCCAGGCCTTCGACCATCTGGGCGACTGGTCGGATCTCCACACCCGCATCCTGCGGCAGGCGGGCGGCAGCAATGTCGCCTATGCCGCCGGCCTCGATCCCAACGAGGCCCGGCAGGCCAAGCGCGCCAAGGCCGGCATCGAATCCCCGCCGCCCGAGGTGGCGGCCCGCCATCGCGCCATCGCCCACCGCCTGCTGGCACGGGCGGCGGAAGGCGCGGATGCCCGCCTCGCCCTTGACCTGCCGGCCATCAGGGAGGGCCGCAAGGTGCCTCTGGGGGGCGGCGAGATCGACCCTGCGGAGCGGCGGCTTTTCCTCTCCACCATCTTCGGCCTCCAGTCCCGCCTTGCCGAGATGGAGGGGAATGCGCAGGAGCAGCTGCGTCTCCTCTTCCGCACGCTGGATGTGGAGTGGCAGCTGAACGGTTCCACCGAGACGTGGCGCTCGGGCAGCGAGGAGGCGGTGGCGGCGCGCGCCGCACCGCTGCCGGACGATCGGCTCACGGCGCTGGGCATGCCGGCCTATCTCTGGCCGCTGGTGCGCGATGCCCGGCAGGCGCAGGTGATGGAAGGCAGCGCGGACGGGCGCCGCCAGCTGTTCTGGCAGGATTTCATGGCCAATGTGCGCGAGGAATTCCACGCGCGCACCGACCTCAATTACGATCCGCTGCCCGGCGCCGAGCTGGTATCGGGCTTCAGCGTCACCACCAGCGGCGGCGAGATGCGGATTTCCCACGCCGCGCTGGCGGAGCCGGTGGCGGGGCCGCTTTCGGCCCCGGTTCTGACGGCCCTGCGGGCATGGCACGGTGCGCTTACGGGCGCCCACGGCAAGGGGGCGTGGTTCGAAACGTCCGCCTACAAGATCATCACCCTGGATGCGTCCGGCGTTGCCGAGATGGCGGCGCTGGCGGCCGAGACGCTGGCGGCGGGCGCGGAGACGGAAGCCATCGCCCTATACCGCTTCGCCCATGGCACGGACCCGCTGGTGCAGCCGTGGCCCTACAACGACCCCGTCGCCCCCCTGTCGCTGGATGCGGTGCCCGAGCCGCTGCGCGAGGCGGTGGCCGCGCGCAGTCCGCTGGAAGAGAACGAGGGCCATGCCAAGCTGAAGCCGCGTGGCCGGCGCATCGAGCAGCTTGCCCGCGATCTCGACGGCGCGGATGGCGTGAGCGCGCGCTACATCGCCCATTGCCTGCGGGATGCCTGCGGCCATGCGGGCGACAGCGAGATCCCCCGTGCGCTGAAGGCTGGTCAGCCTTTGCTGGTGCGGCTCTGGCAGGATGAGAACCCGCAACTGGGGGAACTGGCCGCCATCGCCACGCTCAGCATGCTGCACATGCGGGCGCTCTATGCCCAGGGGCTGGATGCGGACGCGCTGATGGCGGTGGCGGGAGAGAGCGGCATCGCCGATCTGTCCCATGTGCAGCGGGAGCCGGCGGAACTGTAGACGGGAGCGCGCGGGCTCAATCCGTGCGCTGCTCTCCGTCCGGGGAACTGTCGCTGGCACGGGGGGAGGGGGGCCGCGCAGCCCTGCGCTTCTGGAGGCGAAGCTGTCCCTGCGAGGCGCCGCCCTGGCGCACCAGGAGCATGATGCTCACGCCGCTGGCGACAGTCAGAACCAGCAGGACGATAAGAAAGGTGATTTCCATCTGACAGGGGCAATTCCGCGCGGCGTTGCGGCCAAGCTGGCGAAAAGCGGAATATCCTGCCCTATCAAATGTTAAGCTCCAGCCTTCAAAGGCGTAAATTGGTCGCGCGTCGTCTCCTGCAAGTGGAGATAGAGCGGGTTGAAATCCGCCGCCGTCTGCAATCGCTCCCAGTTCCGTATCCGGATACTGCGCCCGTCGCGCTCGATCAGCCCGTCGGCGGAAAGGCCCTTCAGGGTGCGGTTGACGTGGACCGGCGTGAGGCCCACCGCATCGCCGATCTGCTCCTGCGACATGGGGATGTGGAACGCATCGCGCGAGCCGAGCCCCGCGCCCTCGAAGCGGAGCGCGATCTCGCACAGCAGGTGGGCCACCCGCGCAGGGGCCTTGCGCGCGCCCACATTGAGAACCCATTCGCGGAAGATGGAGGCTTCGGAGAGGGCCTCGGTCCAGAGTGCACGCCCCACATTGGGGCGGCTGAGGGCCACCGCGCGCAGGCTGGTGCGGCTGAATTCCACCACGCGCAGCCGCGTCAGCGCCTCCACCGTATGGTCGGCCCGCTCCAGAAAGAGATGCTGGGCGTCCAGAAAGTCCCCGCAGACGTGGATGGAGATGATCTGCCGCTGCCCGCTGGAGGTGGTCTTCTGCCGCAGGGCGAGCCCCGACACCACCATGCTGCAGTAATCGCGGGGTTCTTCGCCCTCCCGCACAAGATGGGTGCCCGGCTCATGCCAGCGCAGCGAGGCCGGCACGTCGAGCACGGCGTTCGCATCCACCGGGTTCAGCGGAAAGCGGGCGGAAAGCTTGCGAACCACGTGAGACATGGCCTCCCTGTGGTTTCCATTGTCCTGTTGCACGGCCTCCTCCTCAATGAATACGCCCATGGTATCCACGCGGAAGGCACAGGTTCGGTTCCCGTTCGGGACGGTATTCCCGAGCGGCTCCATGTTTCACGGCAACGCCATCGCGTTCCAAGTCTTTGGTTTTACGCAATTCCGTTCGCGGAACTGCACGTACGTCCGATGGGGGAATTGCCTTGGAAAATAATACCGCCCCGACCCTTTCGGGGCGGGGCGGCTGCCGGCCGCGACCTCAAGGCTCTCACCTCCGGTCGCACCTCCCCCGCAGAGGTGGCGATGGCTATTCGGCGGCGCGGATATTGAGCTTGGACTCCGCGATGCGGGTGAGCTTCTCGTCCGCTTTCTTCTCTTCATCGAGGTTGAGCTGGAGCACCGCCGCACAGTCGGCGCGGCCGAGACGGCGCGCCCAGGCCACAAGCGTGCCATAGCGCGTCATCTCATAATGCTCGACGGCCTGCGCGCTGGCGGCGAGTGCCGCGTCCAGAACCTCGGGATCCTCCACCTCGCCGATGACCTCCTCGGCCTCGGTGATGATGCCGTCGATGGCGCGGCAGGTGACGGTCTTGGCTTCCACACCATGCATGCGGAAGACCTCCTCCACTCGCTGCACATGACCTTCGGTCTCGACGAGGTGGGATCGAAAGGCCGCCTGGAGTTCAGGATCGGTGGCCTTGTCGATCATCTTGGGAAGCGCCTTCAGAATGCGCTTCTCCGCGTAATAGATGTCGCGGAGCGTGTGCACGAACAGATCGTCCATGCTCTTCATATCATAGGAGAAAAGGCCCATCGTTCTGCTCCCGATCGTCATATGTGTTGGGCAGACGTCGTCTTGCGTCCTGCTGCTTGAACGATCGCGCATAGGGGCGGTTCCGAAAAAGGTGCGGAACATGGGACTTTATACTAAGGCTTTGCCTTGAATGAACAGGTTGATATTCGATAGATGAGATGAAGCGTGTTCTTTGGCATGAATATGCCAAATCTAACATTTGTTATGATCTGCCGTGCCGTGCCGTGCGTGTACGCGCCGCGTCGGGCAGGGCGTATGAGCGCGGCGGGCAAGGGTAGGGCTCCGCTGCCCGTCTTCAGGATGACCCGTTGCTCACCTGTATCTCGCACAACGCGAGGGGCGGCCGGCTGAGCCGGTCGCCCCTGAGCAGGAGAAGTGAGGCGCGGCTCACTCGACGTCGGGATCGAAGGACGGACCCCAATGCGGATCGGCAGCGCCAATCAGGTTGCCGATGCCGGACTGCGCCGGGCGCATGGACTTCATGGTCGCACGCGGGGCGGTCAGCGGGCCGAGGTTGCCCTGTGCGGAAACCGAATACTGCTCCGCATTGAGGGGCCCCACATCCGGGCCGGCGAAGGCGGTCGAGCTCACGGCAGCCATCAGGGTGGCGGCGGTGCCGAGGGCGAGAAGGGTGGTCTTGATGGTCATGGGTCTTACTCCGGTTGGATAAATGGGTTGCGTGGGATCACTCGACATCGGGGTCGAAGGCGGGGCCGGAATGGGGATCGGCCGGGCCGATGAGATTGCCGACGCCGCTCTGAAGAGCCTGCGTGTGCAGTTTGGCGGCGGTGAAGCGAGGGGCGGGCAGGGTCTGCTGCCAGTCGCTGTACTGTGCGGTTTGCAGGCCGTCATGCGGCATGGCAAAGGCGCTGGTGCTGGCCGCGCCCAGAAGAGCAGCGGTGGTCACGGCGAGGAGAGTGGTCTTGAAAGTCATGTCCGTTACTCCGGTTTCGAAGTAAGGACAGATTAGATCCCGCGGATCCCGGACAATATTGTCCAGCGGTTTCGCGACAGCCTGCTTGAGGTCTGCCGCTTCCAAACCTTGGTATGAGGGCGCAGCACCGCAGGGATGGTTCGCGCGCCATTCGTGGCCCGCAGGCAGCTCAAGGCGCCCTGCGGCGGGCGGACGTCCCGCCTTTGCCGGCTGCCCTCAGGGCCGTTCCGCATCCTTCGCCAGCGCCTCGCGCAGGCGGGTGGTGGCCACGCGGCCGAGGGTCAGCGGCTCGGCGATGCCCTCCAGTGTCACCCGCGAGCGGTCGCGCGAGGGGGTGTCGAAGGCGCGTAGCCGGGCGCGGTTGAGGATCAGCGAACGGCTCAGCCGCAGGAAGGGCGGGCTCGGCAGGATGCCCTCGAAATGGCTCAGCGTGCGCCAGATCAGAAGCGCGGGCTGCCCCGCAAGGATCACCCGGCTGAAATCGCCTTCCGCCACCAGCGCCGCGATATCCTCCGGGGCGGCCAGCACCGTGCGGGAGGGGGTGCGCAGCTCAAGCATCTCGCGCTCCGCAGGCGCCTGCGGCGCCGCCTGAGCCTTCAGGCGATGCAAGCGGGCGAGGGCCTCGGCGAGGCGTTCCGGTGTCACGGGCTTGAGCAGATAGTCCACCGCCTCGGCGGCGAACGCATCCACCGCATAATTGGCATGGGCGGTGACGAACACCACATGAGGCGCCGGATCGAGCCCGTCCAGAAGATCGAAGCCGGTGGCCGAGCCGAGGTCCACATCGAGGAACACCGCATCCGGCTTTTCCGCCTTCAGCAGCTCCGTGGCGCTGCGCGGCGTGTCGGCGCTGCCCACCACCACCACGTCGCCATGGGGCAGCAGCAGGCGGCGCATGGCGCGCACCGCCAGCGGCTCGTCATCCACGATCACGACACGGAGCATGGCGTGCCCTCCAGAAGCAGTTCCGCCACCACGGCGCTGTCATGGTGGCAGTCGTCCGGCCAGCCACTGATGCTCTTCTCTTTCAGCTCGAAACTGTGGCGGCCGGGATAGTGCAGCGCAAGGCGGCGGCGCACGTTCTGCAAGCCGATGCCAGTGTGGCGCAGGCGCTTGCGCACGGTGGTCTCGGCGGAGCGCAGCACGCCGTTGTTCTCGATCTCCACCCGGAGCGCCGTGCCCTCGGTGCGGATGCGCACGATCAGATCCAGATGGTCGCTGCGGTCGCCATGCTCCACGGCATTCTCCAGCAGCGGCTGCAACAGCACGCTGGCGATGGGCCGGTCGAGCGCCTCGCGCTCCACGTCCATGTGGCTGCGCAGGCGGGCGCCGAAACGCGCTTCCTGAATGCGCAGATAGGCGGCCAGCGCCTCGGTCTCGCGGGCAACGCTCACTACGGGATGATCGAGCGCCATCAGGGCATGGCGCAGATAGGCGGACAGATCGCGCACCATGTTGAGCGCGGCCTTGGGATTGTCGGGGATTTCCTCCGCCACGCCGTTGAGGGCGTTGAACAGGAAGTGCGGGTTCAGTTGCAGGATGAGCTGGTGCAGCTCGGCCCGCAGCGCCTCGGATTCGGCCTGCGCCGCGCGCTGCTGCTCGGTGCGGCGGGCGATTTCCGCCTTCACCCAGAAATAGGCGAGGCTCCAGGC
This sequence comes from Azorhizobium oxalatiphilum, assembly GCF_014635325.1. Taxonomy (GTDB): domain Bacteria; phylum Pseudomonadota; class Alphaproteobacteria; order Rhizobiales; family Xanthobacteraceae; genus Azorhizobium; species Azorhizobium oxalatiphilum. Next base: position 214,901 of record NZ_BMCT01000004.1, read on the forward strand.
GCTGAAGATGAGCGTGTAATAGGCGAAGGGGGTGAGGAAGGCCTGGGTGTCGGTCCAGTCCGGAATCGACCAGCCGAAGGGGGCGCGCAGCAGCGTGGTGGCGCTGACGATGGCCAGTGCGGTGCCGGCGCTGAGCGCGAAGATGCAGGCGATCCCGCCCACCGACAGCCGGCCCTCGAAGCCCAGCCGGCGGAAGACGAACCGCAGCCCCGCCGCCGCCAGCACCAGCACCGGCCACAGCAGCAGCGTCACCATCAAAGCGGTGGCGAAATCCTGATAGACCACGGTCCGGGCGGCCACATCCAGCAGCGCGAACAGGCCCCAGCCGGCGATCTGTACCCGCCAGAACACCGGCACGCGCAGCCATGCGCGCTTGAGACCGCTGTTCCGTCTCACCCTGCGAACCCGAGCATCCACGCGCAATCCCCGTCGGGACGACCAGGCCCGGCTTGCCCGGCGCCCGTGCCGCCGGAAGGTCAGGATGGAGGTAACGGCATTTGCGCGGCGCGGGCAAGCGTCGCGCCCTTCCGGCGTCGCCACGGCCAAGGCTCAGGCATGTCCGCCGTTTTTCCGGGCTGGTTCGCCGAGCCGGGCGGCGCGCCCTCATGATCGGCGGCGCACTTCGTGTCAGGACAAACCCAAGGGGGCATTCTTCGTGATGTCAGACGTGATGGGGACAGACCAATGCTGACCGAAACCGACGGCCAGACGGCCGAGCCGGAAACCAATGCCCTCTATGCCTCCGTGAACACGCTGTCCGCCGCCGACGGCGCGGATCTCGACTATGCCGTCGGCTCCAACTGGGGCTCGGGCTTCACCGCCAGCATGACGGTGGAGGCGGGTGCCTCCGCGCTCGATGGCTGGACGGTGGAGTTCGACGCCAGCTTCACCATCACCAATATCTGGAACGCGGTGATCGTGAGCCATGTGGGCGATCACTATGTGATCCGCAACGCCAGCTACAACGCCAATGTCGCCGCCGGCCGCGACACGGCCTTCGGCTTCCAGGCGACACCCGGCGCCGGCGGCACGTCGGCGGACGGCTTTCGCATTAACGGCACCACGGTGGGCGAGCCCGCGCCGGTGCTGCCGGCCCTCAGCGTGTCGGATGCCAGCGTGAGCGAGGGCCAGTCGGGCACGACGGAGATGGTGTTCACGCTCACGCTCTCCGCCGCCTCCGCCACTGCGGTGAGCGTGAACTATGCCACCGCCAACGGCACCGCCATCGCCGGTTCGGACTACACCGCCAGAACGGGCACCGTGACCTTCGCCCCCGGCGAAACCTCGAAGACCATCACCGTGCAGGTGACGGGCGACAGCACGGTGGAGGCCAACGAGACCTTCACCCTGAACCTTTCCGCTCCTTCCGGCGCCACCATCGCGGACGGGCAGGCGACCGCCACCATCCTCAATGACGACGTGGCGTCCCAGCCCTCGGGCGGGGCGGACATTGACTATGCGATCAGCTCCAACTGGGGCTCGGGCTTTACCGCCAGCATGACGGTGGAGGCGGGCTCAACCGCGCTCAATGGCTGGACGGTGGAGTTCGATGCCGACTTCGCCATCTCCAACATCTGGAATGCGGTGATCGTCAGCCATGTGGGCAATCATTATGTGATCCGCAACGCCAGCTACAATGCGAACGTGGCGACAGGAAAGGACACGGCTTTCGGCTTCCAGGCCGCGCCCGGCGCCACCGGCACCACGGCCAGCGGCTTCCGCATCAACGGCACGGCCGTGGGCGAGCCCGTGACGGTGCTGCCGACCCTCACCGTCTCCGACGCCAGCGTCACCGAAGGACATTCCGGCATGGCGGATCTGGCCTTCACCGTGACCCTTTCGGCGGCCTCCGCCACGGCGGTGACGGTGAGCTATGCCACGGCGAACGGCACCGCCACCGCCGGCTCCGACTACAGCGCCCTTACCGGCACGCTCACCTTCGCGCCGGGCGAAACCACGAAGGTGCTGCATGTGCCGGTGAACGGCGACACGGCGGTCGAGGCCAACGAGACGCTGACGCTCTCCCTCTCCGCGCCCTCGGGCGCCACCATCGCGGACGGGCAGGGCACCGGCACCATCCTCAATGACGACGTCGCCCCCATCGTGCCCAGCGTTTCGGTGGCCAATGCCAGCGTCGCCGAGGGTGATGCGGGCACGGTGAACCTCGCCTTCACGGTGACGCTCTCGCAGGCCACCTCCGTGCCGGTGAGCATCGCCTATGGCACGCAGGACGGCACCGCCACCGCCGGCTCCGACTACACCGCCACCAGCGGCACGCTGACCTTCGCGGCGGGGGAGACCTCCAAGGTCATCCATGTCACGGTGAGCGGCGATACGGCGGTGGAAGCGGCCGAGACGCTGAAGCTGGTGCTCTCCCAGCCCTCCGGTGTCACCATCGCCAGCGGCACGGCCACGGGCACGATCGTCAATGACGATGCCGCCCAGCCGGGCACCGGGCCTGCCATCTCCATCTCCGATCCCACCGTCACCGAGGGCGACCCGGCCGTGGTGACGCAGACCGGCTGGTTCAGCACCTCGGGCAACCAGATCGTGGATGCTGACGGCAACAGCGTGCAGATCGCGGGCGTGAACTGGTTCGGCTTCGAAAGCGAGACCGGCTCGCCGCACGGCCTGTGGACGCGCGGCTACAAGGACATGATGCAACAGATGGTGGACGAGGGGTTCAACACCATCCGTCTGCCGTTCAACAACGACATGCTCCACAGCACGGCCGCTGCCGGCAGCATCGACTATAGCAAGAACCCGGATCTCGCCGGCCTCACCTCGCTGCAGGTAATGGACAGGATCGTGGACTATGCGGGCGAGATCGGGCTGAAGATCATCCTTGATCATCATCGTTCCGATGTGGGGGCGGGGCCTTCCGCCAACGGCCTCTGGTACGACAGCGGCCATTCGGAAGCCGCATGGATCGCCGACTGGCAGATGCTGGCGGCGCGCTATGCGGATGATCCCACCGTCATCGGCGCGGACCTGCACAACGAGCCCTATAACGGCACCTGGGGCGGGGGCGGCGCCAATGACTGGGCGCGGGCAGCCGAGGCTGCCGGCAACGCCATCGGCGAGGTCAATGCCAACTGGCTGATCTTCGTGGAGGGCATCGCCACCTATGAGGGCAACAATTACTGGTGGGGCGGCAACCTCATGGGCGTGCGCGACCGGCCCATCGATCTCGATGTGGACAACAAGCTGGTCTATTCAGCGCATGATTATCCCAATTCGGTCTATGCCCAGCCCTGGTTCCAGGGCAGCGATTTCCCGGCCAACCTGCCGGAAAAGTTCGACCAGATGTGGGGCTATATCTACAGGGAAGGCATCGCCCCGGTTTACATCGGCGAGTTCGGCACCATGCTGTCCGACCCCAAGGATGTGGCCTGGTTCGATGCCATCACCGCCTATCTCGGCGGCGACTACGACAACGATGGCGTGAGCGACATTCCGGCGGGCGATACCGGGCCGGCCTGGACCTTCTGGTCGTGGAACCCCAATTCTAGCGACACCGGCGGCATCCTGCAGAATGACTGGCACAGCGTGAACGAGAACAAGATGGCGTATCTCACGCCCATCCAGTTCGACTTCCCCGAAGTGACGGGCGGCGGCGGCACGCCGGAAGGCGCCCATGCGGACTTCATCGTGACGCTGTCGCAGGCGTGGGATGTGGCGGTGAGCGTGGATTACCACACGCTGGCGGTGGATGGCTCGGATGCGGATTTCACCGCCGCGTCCGGCACCGTCACCTTCGCGCCCGGCGAGACGCAGAAGGTGATCTCGATCGCCATCACGCCGGACCAGATCGGGGAAGCCAACGAGCATTTCGCGGTGGCGCTGTCGAACCCCGTGCATGCCTCCATCGCCAAGGCTACCGGCACCGCCACCATCATCGACGATGACGGCGGCGTGCCGACCACGCCCACGAACCCCACCACGCCGACCACGCCCACCACTCCGGGCGCTGGAGGCGAGGGGCTGGATGGGGATTTCACCCTTGTTGATGCGTGGAACAACGGCTTCAATCTCTCGGTCTCGGTCCATAACGACGCCACCATTCCCACCTCCGGCTGGCAGGTCACGGTGGAGATGCCGTACCAGATCGACAACATCTGGAATGCCGAGATCGTGTCCCATAGCGGCGACACCTATGTAATCCGCAACGCCGCCTGGAACGGCACGCTGGCACACGATGCCGAAGTCACCTTCGGCTTCACCGGCAAGGGCGTGTTCGATGCCGGCCATGTGGATCTGATTTTCTGACAGGAGATTGCCGCCGGGGCTTCGGCTGCCGGCGGCAATGTGCCCCCCACTGCGGTGGGGGAGGCTCGGCGGCGGGCGATCACAAGGGGGGCTCCGGGGGGAGCCGGGGACGCTCGCCGCCGGCCGCACACGCGAAACGCCGTCCCCATGTGCCCCCGGGGGAAGGGCGGAGGGAGGCGGCCGTGGATGTTCGGATTGCCGGGGGGCAGTCCGGCCTCCATGTGCCGCCTCCCATGCTGCCTCCCATGGCATCGCCCCTGCCGCTGCAAGGGCGGATCGTCGCATCGGGATACGGGGGCCCCGCACGCAAGCCCAGGGCAAGCTCACCCTTCCATGGTCCGCGATGCGTCACTCCCGGCCATGAGGGCCGCGCGGGCGCGCCCGGTTCCCGCCGGGAGAGCTGGAAAGATCCGCTTCATGACGACCGCCGCCCAAAAGCCGGCACGCCTGCCGGCTGCTGCCCGTCCCCTCATCGGCATGGCCGAGCTGGTGCGCGGATGCGAGGCGGGGCGGGACATGGAGCCGGTGTTCAACGGCCTCGTGGCCCGGCTGGAAGCCGATCCCACCGACGCGGCGGCGCTCCTCGATATTTCCACCTTCCTGCTGATCCGCAAGGCGCGCGCCAAGGGCGAGCAGGCGCAGGCCGGGGCGTTGGCCATGGCCCGCCGCTTCCATCGCACCTATGGCAAGGGCGGCGGCCTGCGCATCGTCGCCTTCGTCACCGCTGGCGACCTGATGGCGAACACGCCGCTGGATTTCCTGCTCACCGGTTCGGATTTCGAGCTGGATCTCGTTTACGTGGATGCGGACACGGATGATCTCTCCGAGCTGCCGGCGCATGATCTCGTCATCGTGGCGCTGGGCGAGTCCCCCGAGAACCAGCCCGTGCTGGCGCGGCTCGATGCGCTGCTGAAGGACTGGCCGGTGCCGGTGTTCAACGGCCCGGCGTCCCGCATCGCCGGCCTGACGCGCGATGGCGTCTGCGCCATGTTCCGCGATGATCCCCATGTGCTCTCGCCCGCCGCCATCCGCGTGCCGCGTGCGGATCTGCAGGCCATGGCGGAGGTCATGCACATGGCCGGTGTGCCGCGCTATCCGCTCATCATCCGCCCCATCGCCAGCCACGCGGGCGAGGGGCTGGAGCTGGTGACGAACCAGGACGGGATGATCCTGTATCTCACCACCCAGAAGGAGGACGAGTTCTTCGTCTCGCCCTTCATCGATTATTCGGGGCCGGACGGCCTGTTCCGCAAGCAGCGCATCGCCTTCATCGATGGCGTGGCCTATGCGGCCCATGGCGCCACCTCCGCGCACTGGATGGTGCATTACGTGAACGCGGGCATGCGCAAGTTCGCCGAGCGGCGGGCGGAGGAGGCCGAGTTCATGGGCACCTTCGATACCGCCTATGCGGTGCGCCATGCCACCGCATTCGCCAAGCTGGTGGAGCGCATCGGGCTCGATTATTTCGCCATCGACTGCGCGGAACTGGCCGACGGCCGGCTGCTGATGTTCGAGGCGGACATCGCCATGGTGCTGCACGATGCGGACAGCGTGGAGATGTTCCCCTACAAGCAGGAGCCCATGGCCCGCCTGTTCGCCGCCTTCCAGCGCGCGCTGCTGGCCCGCGCCGGTGCGGCGGGGAAAAAGGGCGTGGCGGCGGCCTAAGGGCCGGAAAGGGAAGGCGGGAGGCGTCCCTCGCCACCTGTCAGGCGCCGGCTGATCGTGTGATCATCTGTCCGGCGTACTTGCTTTGTTCAGGCGGCTTCGGCCACCATGGGCAAAGGCGTGGCGCACATCAGATGGGCGCTCTCGCCAGCGCAGCGCTTGCAGGTGAAGGGCTCGCGCTTGAACAGCGGGCTGCAGGCGAGCCCCGCCGGGCTGTAGGGTGAGCCGCCGCTCAGCGGCATGCTCAGGATGCGCTGGGTCTGGACACCGCAGCTCTCGCAGCGTAGATCAAGCCTGAAGCGCTGGGGCCCGAGGCCAGTGGCGCGTCCGGTAGGGCGTTCCGTGGACCGATCCATGGACCGTCCGCTCAGGCGCCGCTCAAAACCGCTCATGTCGCTCTCCATCGGTTGGTGTTCTTATTTTGTTCCGTATGGCTTTCAAGTCAACGCGGGCACGATGACGCTCGCCGAATATGGTTTACGCACGCTCCGGACGGAGCGGTTTTTCCTTTGCAGGCCTAGGCTTTGCCTGTGTGAAGCACGGAACGACGCCCCGCTGCGGGGCGGGGCGTCGTCAGAGCACGCCGGGCTTTGATTGTTGCGCAATCCAAGCCGCAGGACGGTCTCAAGGCATCAGGGCCCGTGCGGGTCCGGTGCTCTCGTCAGGCGGCTTCCAGATCCTGAACAAAACCCTCCACCACCGAGCGCAGGTCCAGCGCCTGGCTGGAGAGATCCTGGGAGAGCGCCAGAAGCTGGCTGGAGGCCGAGCCGGTGAGCTGCGCCGCCTCGCCCACGCCGCCGATGCTCTGCGTCACCAGCTGCGTGCCGGTCGCCGCCCGCTGGCAATTGTGGGCGATCTCTCCGGTCGCCGCGCCCTGCTGCTCGACGGCACCGGCGATGGAGGAGGAGATCTGTTTCATGTCCGAGATCACCCGGATGATCTCGCCCATGGACGTCACCGTGCCGTTGGTCGCGGTCTGGATCTCGGCGATCTTGGAGGCGATCTCGTCGGTGGCCTTGGCGGTCTGGGCGGCGAGCTGCTTCACCTCCGAGGCCACCACCGCGAAGCCCTTTCCGGCCTCGCCGGCGCGGGCGGACTCGATGGTGGCATTGAGTGCGAGCAGGTTGGTCTGGTCCGCGATGCCCTTGATGAGCGCCACCACATCACCGATGGCGGAAGCGGCGGTGGCGAGCGAGCCGATGCGGGTGTTGGACGACTGCGCCTCGCTGTAGGCGATGTCCGCGACGCCCGCCGAATGGCTGACCTGACTGGTGATCTCGCGCACCGAGGCGGCAAGCTCCTCGGATGAGGCGGCCACTGTCTGCACGTTGACGGCGGCCTCTTCGGCGGCCTCGGTGACGGCCTGCGCCTGCCGGGAGGTCTGCTCCGCCGTCACCGAGAGGTTGCGGGCGGAATCCGCCACCTGGCTGGAGGAGGAGGCGAAGGAGCTGGCCAGCTCGGTCATGCGGGAGACGAAGGCGGTGCCGAGGGCGTTGCGCTGGGCGAGGCGTGTCCGCTCGACCTCTGCGGCGGCGGCGCGCGCCCGGCGGGCGCCTTCGGCCTCGGCGAGCTGGCCGCGCAGGATTTCCAGCGCATTGGCCATGGCGCCGATCTCGTCCTTGCGGTGGGTGTCCGCCACCGGCGTGTCGAGCTGGCCGGCGCCCAGCCCCTGCATGGTCCCCATCATTCCCTGGAGCGGGGCGACGATGCTCCGGCGCACCAGCACCACGGCAATGCCGATCAGCGCCAGCGTGGCGAAGCCGATGGCACCGAGCGTGCTCATGCTGGTCCAGCGGGTGGTTGCGGAGAGCTGATCGGAGAGCTCATGCGCGGCCTTGGCGAGGTTGGTGTTGACGGCCGTGAGCTTGGGCAGGAAGGCACGGGCGGCGGGCTCGCATGTCTTGAGCATCACGGTCATGGCGCGGGCATCGTTGTCGGCGGCGCTGCTGTCGTTGGCGAGCCGCATGGCATCGGCGCAGGGGCCGTCGAACAGGGCCCGATACTCCGTCACCAGGGCTTTCAGTTCGTCGCCATGTTCGGGATAGAGCGTGGCGGCGAGGCTGATCCTCTCGCCGAATTCGCGCTGGGCATCGGCCGTATTCCTGCGGGCGAGGGCCTTGTCCTCGGCAGTGTCGGCCGAGATGTTCTTGTAGATGGCGGCCATGGCCTCGCTGAGGAAACGGGCTGCCCGCGAGGTTTCCTGCATGGCCCGGGCCGGACCGTTCAGCAGGAAGCTGTAGGTGGTGTCGATGTCATTCATCTTCTGCGAGGCATAGAAAGCCCCGCCGAGGCTGACCATGCCGAAGGCCAGCAGAAGAATGAGTACTTTCCATGTCATGGAAATATTGTTGTACATCTGGATATCCCATCCTTCCTGTCGGTTGGGGCGGTCAAGCGTTCAGGTTCCGGAGACTTTCCGGCTCAGTTGGGCTGACGTCTTCTGGAGATGCGCTTCTGGGGAAGCGGTAAAACGGGCCTTGTGGTTAAATGGTAGTGAAATCATTCCGAGATATGGGATCTCGAAATCTCCAATATTCATATCTGTTCACGTGATGTTGAAAATCAGTCTGAGAATTTTTGCGGCGATTGAATATGGCAAGATGGAATGGAAATTGATTTTATCGAGCTCGGCCGGGACGTATTTGCTCCAAGTTGAGTGGTGTTTCTGAGTTCCTGAATGCGTGTTCAGGTTTTTTTCTATTTCTTGGCTATGCATCCCTATGCTCAGCTTAAGTGGCGCTGTGCAGGTTTGCGGCTCGCGGGGAAGCGTAAACGCACAGCAGAACGCAAAACGCCCCGCCGGAGGGGCGGGGCGTCTGCTGTGGGGTGGGAATGAGAGCCGTCAGGCGGCTTCCAGATCCTTCACGAAGGCATCCACCAGCGTGCGCAGGTCGCTCGCCTGGCCGGACAGTCCTTCGGACAAGGCGAGCAGTTCGGTGGAGGCCGATCCGGTCAGCTCCGCCGCCTGGCCGACACCGGCGATGCTGTGCGTGACCTGCTGGGTGCCGCTGGCCGCCCGCTGGCAGTTGTGGGCGATCTCACCCGTGGCCGCGCCCTGCTGCTCCACCGCGCCCGCGATGGAGGAGGACACCTGCTTCATGTCCGTGATCACCCGGATGATCTCGCTCATGGAGGTGACGGTGCCGTTGGTCGCCGTCTGGATCTCGCCGATCTTGTTGGCGATCTCCTCGGTGGCGCGGGCCGTCTGGGTGGCCAGCGCCTTCACTTCGGCGGCCACCACGGCGAAGCCCTTGCCGGTTTCCCCGGCGCGGGCCGCCTCGATGGTCGCGTTGAGGGCGAGCAGATTGGTCTGGTCCGCTATGCCGCGGATCAGCGATACCACGTCGCCGATGGCCCCCGCCGCCGTCGCCAGCGTGCCGATGCGCTGGTTGGACTGCTCGGCTTCGCGGAAGGCCACTTCGGCCACGCTCGCCGAATGGCCGACCTGCCCGGTGATCTCCTGCACCGAAACCGCCAGTTCCTCCGAGGAGGCGGCAACGGTCTCCACATTGCCGGCCGCCTCCTCGGCCGCTTCGGCCACGGCCTGGGCCTGCCGCGCGGTCTGCTCGGCGGTGGCCGAGAGGTTGCGCGCCGAATCCGCCACCTGGCTGGAGGAGGAGGCGAAGGCGGTGGCCAGTTCGGTCATGCGGCCGACGAAGGCCGTGCTCAGCGCATTGCGGTGGGCGAGGCGGGCATGGTGTGCCTCCTCCGCCGCCGCCTGCGCGTGACGGGCCTCCTCGGCCGCCGCCAGCTGCTCGCGCAGCACCTCCAGCGCCTTGCCCATGGCACCGATCTCGTCCTTGCGGGCGGTGCCGCGGATGGGCGTGTCCAGCTTGCCCTGTCCCAGATCATGCATGGCGGCCATCATGGCGCGCAGCGGGGTGACGATGCTCCAGCGGATCATCACGATGGCAATGACGATCATGGCGAGGGTCGCCACCACGATGTTGGCCATGGTGGTCAGGCTGGCGCTGCGGGTGGTCTCCGCCAGCTGGGCGGCCATCCGGTCGCTGGCCTCGCTGCTGGACATGTTGACGTCCACCATCTTCTGCAACACGGCGCGGCCGGCCGGCTCGCAGTCCTTGTGCATGGCGTCGAGCGCGCGCCGGTGGCCGGCCGCGCTTCCCTCGGAGGCGGCCTGAAGCGGGGTGGCGCACGGGCCGCTGATCATGTCGCGGTAGGCGCGGTCCAGCGTGTGCAGCTTCTCGGCCTGGGCCGGGAACAGGGACGCGGCGAGCGCGATCTTGTCGGCGAAGGTGCGCTGGGCCGTGGCGAGGTTCTGGCGGGCCGTGGCACGCTCGTCGTCGGTATCGGCGGAGATGCCCTGATAGAGGGCCGACATGGTGTCGCTGAGCATGCGCGAGGCGCGGGTGGTTTCCACCACCGCCTGGGCGGGCCCTCGCAGCAGGAAGGTATAGGTCTCATTGACCTCATTCATCCTGCTGGCGCTGTAGAGCGTGCCTGCAAGGCTGATCAGCGCCAGCGCGGCAAGCTGCAACGAGACCTTCCAGATCATGGAAATATTGTTGTACATCGTGGTGCGTCCCTAAAATCACAGTTCAATTTATTATTGATTGGCGGATTGTTCTGGGGGAATTCCAGTCCGTTGGTGCGGGGTGGCGGAAATGTCCTTTCGCTGTCGGCATCGGGAGACGTTCTACGCCCGCACTGTGCGCCCAAAGCGAAGATGAATGGTTGATTAACCGCAACGGATGATGCGCCAAATGTCTCACGCCCCGCGCAGTTTGGCGCAGGGGGGCGCCTTGGGCGGATGCCCTGATTTCGCCTGCCGGACGATCGCAAAAGAAAAACGACGCCCCACCGCAGGGTGGGGCGTCGCAAGGCAGGTCGTGTGTATGCCGGTGTGGCGGTCAGGCGGCGTCCAGGTCCTTGACGAAGGCTTCCACCAGCGTGCGCAGGTCGCTTGCCTGGCCGGACAGTCCTTCGGACAAAGCGAGCAGTTCGGTGGAGGCCGATCCGGTCAGCTCCGCCGCCTGGCCGACGCCGGTGATGCTCTGCGTGACCTGCTGGGTGCCGCTGGCCGCCCGCTGGCAATTGTGGGCGATCTCGCCGGTGGCGGCGCCCTGTTCCTCCACGGCGCCGGCGATGGAGGAGGACACCTGCTTCATGTCGGCGATCACGCGGATGATCTCGTCCATGGAGGTCACTGTGCCGTTGGTGGCGGACTGGATCTCGGCGATCTTGGCGGAAATCTCCTCGGTGGCGCGGGCGGTCTGGCCGGCCAGTTGCTTCACCTCGGAGGCCACCACCGCAAAGCCGCGGCCCGCCTCTCCGGCGCGCGCGGATTCAATGGTGGCGTTCAGCGCGAGCAGGTTGGTCTGGTCCGCGATACCCTTGATGAGCGAGATCACATCGCCGATGGCCGAGGCGGCGTTCGCCAGCGTGCCGATGCGCGTGTTGGAGGCCGAGGCTTCCTGATAGGCGACGTCCGCCACGCTGGCCGAGCGGCTGACCTGCCCGGTGATCTCGCGCACGGAGGTGGCAAGTTCTTCGGAGGCTGCGGCCACCGTCTCCACATTGCTGGCGGCTTCCTCGGCGGCTTCGGCCACGGACTGCGCCTGCCGCGAGGTCTGCTCGGCTGCGGCCGAGAGATTGCGGGCGCTGTCCGCCACCTGGCTGGAGGAAGAGGCGAACGAGGCGGCCAGCTCGGTCATGCGCTGCACGAAGGCGGTGCCGATCTCGTTGCGGTGGGCAAGGCGGGCGCGGGCGGCCTCGTCGGCGGCGGCCTTGGCCTGCCTGGCCTCTTCGCCCGCGGCCAGCTGGCCGCGCAGCACGTCCAGCGCCTTGGCGATGGCGCCGATCTCGTCCTTGCGCTGGGTGCCTGCCACCGCCGCGCCGAGCTTGCCTTCGCCCAGGCTCTGCATGGTGGCCATCATGCTGTGGATCGGCGCGACAATGCCCCGGCGCACCAGCACGATGGCGATGACGATCACCAGCAGCGTGGCGAAGAAGGTGATGGCCAGCGTGCGGGTGTTGGTCTCGTGCGAGGCGTTGGTGAGGCTGTCGGACAGGGTCTGGCTGTGGGCGCTCAGGCGCTCATTGAAGGTCACGAGATTTGCCAGCAGCCGCTGTATGGCGGGCTCGCACAGCCGTCCCATCTCGTCGAGGGCGCGGGTGTTGCCGTCGGCAAGGCTGGTATCGTTGGAAAGCCGGATGGTCTCGGCGCAGGGGCCGGTGAAGAGAGCGTCATAGATGCTCTGGATCGCGCGCAGCTCCTGTGCCTGTTGCGGACGCAGGGTGGATGCCAGCGCGATCTTCTCGGCGAAGCCGCGCTTGGCGGTGTCGAGGCTCCGGCGGGCCTCGGCATTCTCCGCCTCGGTGTCGGCGGACATGTTCTTGTAGATGGCGGCGGTGGTGTCGCTCAGCAGGCGCGAGGCGCGGGTGGTTTCCACGACTGCCTGCATGGGGCCTTCCAGCAGGTTGGTATAGGCGGCGTCGATTTCGACCATCTTCTGAGATGCGTAAAGGGCACCGCCCAGGCTGACCAGGGCGAGGGCCAGAAGAAGAGTGACGACTTTCCAGGACATTGAAATGTTATTGTACATCGACCTTAATCCGTCGGAAATATTGCATTATTGCGCCATCCTGTGTCTCGGATGGTGTTTTTTGTTGATCTCGTTGATGCGTTTCTGGAGATGTTTAGGGATGTATTTTCTGTCTTGATTTAGATGTCTCTGGAAGCCTTATAAGTAAAACAACCTATGTTGATTGAGATCAACTTCTCCATAGGGGGTGCATCAACGCGGGGGAGGGTGTCTCGCCTTGCGTGGGATTCGCATGTGACGCATGTCAAAATGCAGTGTTATTTTTTTGCTGTCTGTAAAAGTGCCGGCCCCGCCCATGGGGTAGCGTTGTCCTCAGTAACCTGAAGGTGCCTATACGTATTCAAAATTTGATTGAGGTATCATGGTGTACTTCTTTGCCGACGCGGCATCAACTATGCCGCCGAGGCGGCTCGTCTTTCCCGCCGTCGTAGTGCGCCGGAGTGGCTGGCCTGTTGCGGGCCGGAGCGGATATGGTGCGCGCCCATGCGTTGCCGCTCTGCCTGCGGGGTGGCGCGACGGCAGGCAGGAGGCGGCCGAGTGTCCGAACTGGTAAATGTGAACGGCGTCACGCTGGAGGTGCAGCGGGACGGGGAGGGGGCGGACAAGCCCTGGATCGTGCTCTCCAACGGGCTCTGCACCACCTTCGCCATGTGGGACCGGCAGATCGAGACGCTGACGCGCACCCATCGCGTGCTGCGCTCCAACGCGCGCGGCCACGGCCGATCGCAGGTGGTGCCCGCGCCTTACGCCATGGGTGATCTGGTGGGCGATCTCGTGGGCCTCATGGATCATTTCGGCATCGAGCTGGCCGATCTCATGGGCCTGTCGCTGGGTGGCATCGCGGTGCTGCAACTGGCTCTGGAGCATCCCGGCCGCGTGGATCGCGTCCTGTGCTGCGACAGCCGCGTGCAGGTGGACGATGCGGTGCGCGCCCTGTGGGACAATCGCATCGTGCAGGTGGCTGTGGGCGGTGTGGAGCCGCAGGTGCAGGGCTCGCTGGAGCGCTGGCTCGCCGAGGATTTCCGCACGGAGAACCCGCAGGTGGTGGAGGAGATGCGCGCCATGGCGCTCACCACCAGCGCGGAGGGCTATATGGGCTGCGCCCGCGCGCTGCGCGACAATGACGTGATGCGCCGGCTCGGCGGCATGACGCGCCCCGTGACCTATCTCGTGGGCAGCGAGGATGTGAGCGCCAGCCCGGAAATCATGCAGGAGATGGCGGAGGCGACGCCGGGCGGCAGCCTGATCGAGATCACCGGTGGCGCCCACATCCCCACGGTGGATTCCGCTGACGTGTTCAACATGGTGATCGGGCGCTTGCTGGCCTGAGCCCTCCACGAAAAAGGCCGCCACCGGAAGACCGATGGCGGCCTGCGTTTTTCAGGCGATCAGCGATAGACGATGCCGCCGTCGGTCAGGATGGCCTGTCCGGTGATGTAGTCGGAATCGTCGCTGGCGAGGAAGGCCACAAGCGCCGCCACGTCTTCCGGCGTCTGGGCGCGGCCGAGCGCGATGCCGTCCACATACTTCTTGTAGGTCTCGCCCTTCGGCGCGCCGGTGATTTCCGCGAAGCGCTCGTCGATCTCCACCCACATGTCGGTGCCGACGATGCCGGGGCAATAGGCGTTCACCGTGATGCCGGCGCTGGCATATTCCTTGGCGGCGGCCTGGGTGAGGGCGCGCACCGCGAACTTGGTGGCGGAATAGACGCCGAGCATCGCGAAGCCATCATGGCCGGCGATGGAGGAGGCGTTGATGATCTTGCCCTTGTGGCCCAGCGCCTTGAACTTGGCGGCGCCCGCCTGGATGCCCCACACCACGCCGTCCACATTGATGCGGAAGATGCGTTCCAGATCCTCCGGCGTCACGTCCGCCAGCGGCTTCACCTGCGCGATGCCGGCATTGTTGACGATGACGTCGAAGCCGCCGAGAGCCTTTTCCGTGTGCTCGACAGCCGCATACACCTGATCGCGCTTGCTGACGTCGGCGACGAAGGTGGTGGCCTTGACGCCGAAGGCTTCGACTTCAGCCTTCACGCCCGCGAGCTTGTCTTCCTTGATGTCGACCAGCGCGACATTCGCGCCGTCCTTGGCGAGGCGAAGGGCGATGCCCTTGCCGATGCCCTGACTCGCTCCGGTGACCAGAACGGCCTTGCCCTTTACCGACATGTCTTCTTCCTTTCGACGATCTGGCCGCGCCTCGCCGTACCGGCGAAGGAGCGGTTGCTTGTCGTTCAGCGGTTCAGGCATGCGCGCCGCTGACAGAAGGGTCAATGAACTTAAAGTTGACCGTGGAATTGATCCAATCGCTTGATCCAACACGCAAAACGGCGGACTTGCGCCCGCCGTCCACGATCATCGTGCGTTGAAGGAAACAGCCCGGCCGGGTGATGGAGCCGAAGGCGATCCGCCCCGCTCAGCTCATTCCGCCGGTGCCTCGTGCAGCGCCACCCGGCGCGGCGAATAGAGGATGAAGGTCGCCACCAGTCCGCAGGCGGCGGCGAAGATGAGCCAGTAGCCCGGCGCCGCCTTGTCGCCCGTGGCCTCGATCAGCCAGGTGGAGACGGCGGGCGTGAAGCCGCCGAACAGCGCGGTGGCGAGGCTGTAGGCCAGCGAGAAGCCGGAGGTGCGCACATGGGCCGGCATCACCTCGGTGAGCGAGACCACCATGGCGCCATTGTAGCTGGCGTAGAGGAAGGACAGCCACAGCTCCACCACCAGCATCTTGGTGAAGGTGATGTCCGCCACCAGCCACCTCAGCGCCGGGTAGGAGGTGAGCAGGGTCAGCAGCGCGAACAGGATGAGGATGGGGCGGCGCCCCACGCGATCGGACACCGCGCCCATCACCGGCAGCCAGAACAGGTTCGACACGCCCACGCAGAAGGTGACGATGAGCGCGTCGGTGGAGGACAGATGCAGCACCGAACGGCCGAAGGTCGGGGTGTAGACGGTGATCATGTAGAAGGAGACGGTGGTCATCACCACCAGCATCATGCCCGCCAGCACCAGCCGCCAGTTGGCGGCCATGGAGTGGAAGATCTCGGCCGTGGTGGGCCGGTGCTTGCGGTTGAGGAAGGCTTCCGTCTCCTCCAGATGCCGGCGCAGCAGGAACAGCAGCGGCACGATCATGCAGCCGATGAAGAAGGGGATGCGCCAGGCCCATTCGGAGATGGTCTGCGGCATGAAGGCGGTGTTGAGCCAATAGCCCAGCGCCGCGGCGACGATGATCGCCACCTGCTGGCTGCCGGACTGCCAGCTCACGTAAAAGCCCTTGTGGCCGGGTGTGGCCATCTCGGCCAGATAGACGGAGACGCCGCCCAGTTCCACGCCGGCGGAGAAGCCCTGGAGCAGGCGGCCCACCAGCACCAGCAGGGGCGCGGCGACGCCGATGGTCTGATAGCCCGGCACGAAGGCGATGAGGATGGTGCCCAGCGACATGATGCCCAGCGTGAGGATGAGCCCTTCGCGGCGGCCGATTCGATCGATGTAGGCGCCGAGGAAGAGCGCACCCAGGGGGCGCATGAGGAAGCCGGCCCCGAAGGTGCCGAAGGTCAGCATCAGCGAGGCGAACGGGCTGGTGTTGGGGAAGAAGGCGTGGGCGATGTTGTTGGCGTAGAAGCCGAACAGGAAGAAGTCGAACATCTCCAGGAAGTTGCCGCTGGTGACGCGGAGCACGGTCATCGCCTTGGAGGCGGGGCTCGCCTGCGCGGCGGAGGAGACGGGTTCGAGACTGGCTTTGGACATATGAGCTTGGCCTTGGACGCGTAAACGGGCGTTGTTGAGCCTCTTGGACATGATGTCTCCCCGACTATGGCGCAGCGAAACCGCCCTGCCTACGTGCCGCAGGGGCAGGAAAGACAAGGTTTTTCAAGGTCGCACGGCCATTCCGATGGGGCAGGGAAGAGCGTTCGGCGAAAACGATTTGACACAATTAAATTGTGTGCTAGATATATGCCCGTTCGCGGCGCCACGCTCCTTCGGGCTTGACTGGATGGGGGAGTGGCAGGCCGCGCAAACCGGAAGGATTTTCAACATGTCCGTTGATGTGAAGTATTCCACCAAGGCCTCCGCCACCGGCGGCCGCGAGGGTCAGGCCCGTTCCGTGGACGGCGTGCTGGATGTGAAGCTTTCCACCCCGAAGGAGCTGGGCGGCGCGGGCGGCCCGGGCACCAATCCCGAACAATTGTTCGCCGCCGGCTATTCCGCCTGCTTCCTCGGCGCCCTGAAGGTGGTGGCCGCGCAGGCCAAGGTGAAGGTGCCCGAGGATGCCACCGTGACCGCCACCGTGGGCATCGGCCCGCGCTCGGAAGGCGGCTTCGGCATCACCGCGTCGCTGGAAATCTCGCTGCCGGGCATCGACAAGGCGCAGGCGCAGGAGCTGGTGGAGAAGGCGCATCAGGTGTGCCCCTATTCCAACGCCACCCGCGGCAACGTGGATGTGGGCCTGACCGTCGCCTGAGGCGCCGTCCTTCGCCGCCCCGGTCGCTTCAGGCGGCCGGGGCTGGCGCAGCAGGAGACGCCGGAACACCGCCCAACAAAAACCCCGCCACGGCGCAGCCGGGCGGGGTCTTTTGTGTGAGCCTGTCGCTCAGCGGCTGATCACCAGCCGGGACGGCAGTGCAGGTGGCCCCACGGGCCGCGCCAGCAGCCACCACCGTGCCAGTAGGGGCCGGGGCCGTACCACCAGTCGATGAACAGGCTGGCGTTGGTGCCGGAGACCGGCTTGTCCTGGCCGAGCACCTTGTAGGTGTAGGTCAGCGTGTCGCCGTTGAGCACCGGGTTGGTCAGCTCCACGGAGGCGACCTGCGACTTGCCGTCCACCACCACGGTGAGCGTCGCGTTGGGCGGATCCTGCTGGAAGCTGTCCTTGCCCGAAGTCCAGAACTTCACGAAGTTCGCGGTCGGGGCATCGCCGGTCATGCGCTCGGGGCGATCGGCGAACATCACGGTCTGCGGGGCGATGCCCTTCAGGGTGATGGTCTTGTCGTCCACGCTCACACTGTCGGCCACCTGCACGAACAGCCAGTTGGCCGGTTTCATCTCTTCTGTATTGCCGGGCTTGGCCGGTGCCGTCTGGGCCTGAGCACCGCCGATGGCGCAAACCACCGCCAGCAGCGCACCGTAAAAAGCGGATTTCATTGGAAGTCTCCAAAACGTCGCGTGGGTTTCAACCACGCGGCGCACCATAGCACTTTGCGTTTTATTGAATAGTGCTTGGAGGCTTCATGTCTGAAATTTAACAGAGATATTCTGTCTCTTTAGCGGACTTAACAAAGGTTAGAATAAAGATACAAAGTAAGGCATATGGTTTGAGGGCTTCCTGCGGATCGTTTGTCTACGAACAACCCGCAGGCCTCTGCCCATTCAGCTGTCCAGAAGTCCCGCCAGCTTCAGCGCCACGCCCTGCGAGCCTTCCAGCCGCAGGCGGCCGGTGGAGAAAGCCAGCATGGGGCCGATGCGGCCCGTGATCAGCTTGTCCAGCGTGTCGGAGGAGAGCTTGAGCACGGCTTCAGCATCCGCCTTGCTCTCCTCGATATGCACCACGGGGCCGGTGGCATCGAGGAAGATGGAGGTGTCTGCGTCGGTGAGGTCGAAGCGCACCGTGTGGTTGAGCGCGGCGAGCGCCCCGGCGCGGTCGGAGAGGGCGTCGATGAGGTCGGAAACGTCGGCCATGGCAGGCTCCGCAGAAAGAAGAGCCGCGCCCGCAGAGGGGCGCGGCGGCAAAGAGAAGGGGCTGGATCAGAAGGCGTCGTCGGGCAGCGCCATCATGGACGACTTGCCGGACTTGATGGCGCCCCACAGGCCCGCCACCTCGGGCAGCAGGCGGTCGATGAAGAAGCGCGCGGTGGCGATCTTGTTCTCGTAGAAGGCGGCTTCGCCATTGGCGTTGCCCTTCTTCTCGAACGCCACTTCCGCCATGCGCACCCACATGTAGCCGAGCGCCACCAGCCCGAAGAGCCGCAGATAGTCGGTCGCCGCCGCGCCCGCTTCTTCCGGATCCTTCAGGCCCTTCTCGGCGATATGGCCGGTGGCGAGCTGGAGGGCGCCGAACGCCTTGCCCAGCGGCCCCACCAGAGGCCCGAGGTTCTCGTCGTCCATCTTGGCGTCGATATAGGCCAGCACGGGATGGAAGAAGGAGCGCAGGTAGCGCCCCGTATGCGCCGGTAGCTTGCGGCCCACGAGGTCCAGCGCCTGGATGCCGTTGGTACCCTCATAGATCATGGCGATGCGGGCATCGCGCACATATTGCTCGACGCCATGCTCGCGGATGTAGCCGTGGCCGCCATAGACCTGGACGCCGGTGGAGGCGTTGGCGAAGCCCAGATCCGTGAACAGCGATTTCACGATGGGCGTCATCAGCGCCGTGAAGTCCTCGGCATTCTGGCGCTCTTCCGGATCGTTGGAGCGCTCCATCAGGTCGAGATGGCGGGCGACCCAGCCACCCAGCGCCCGGCAGCCCTCGTTATAGGCGCGCATGGTCATGAGCGAGCGCCGCACGTCCGGGTGCACGATGATCGGGTCCGCCGGCTTGTCCGGATATTTGGTGCCGGCCAGCGAGCGGCCCTGCACGCGGTCCTTGGCATAGGCCACCGCGCTCTGATAGGCGGCTTCCCCGATGCCGAGGCCCTGCGTGCCGACCGACAGGCGCTCGGAGTTCATCATGGTGAACATGCCGGCCATGCCCTTGTTGGTCTCGCCCACCAGCCAGCCGGTGGCGTCGTCGAACGAGATCTGGCAGGTGGCCGAGCCGTTGATGCCCATCTTGTGCTCGATGCCGGTGCAGGACACGCCGTTGCGCGGGCCGGGCTTGCCGTCCGCATTGGGCAGGAACTTCGGCACCAGGAACAGGCTGATGCCCTTCACGCCCTTGGGGGCGTCGGGCAGGCGGGCCAGCACGAGGTGGATGATGTTCTCGGTGAGGTCGTGCTCACCGGCGGAAATGAAGATCTTGGAGCCGTTGATCTTGTAGCTGCCGTCGTCCTGCGGCTCGGCCTTGGTGCGCAGCAGGCCGAGGTCGGTGCCGCAATGGCTCTCGGTGAGGCACATGGTGCCGGACCAGGAGCCCTCCACCATCTTCGGCAGGTAGGTTTCCTTCAGCTCCTGCGTGGCATGGCCCATCATGGCCTCGTAGGCGCCGTGGGTGAGGCCGGGATAGAGGCTGAAGGCGACGTTGGCCGAGCACATCATCTCCTCTATGCACTTGGTCACGCTGGCCGGCAGGCCCTGTCCGCCCCATTCCGGATCGCAGGCGATGCCGTTCCAGCCGCCCTCGCGATAGGTGTTGTAGGCGTCCTTGAAGCCGGTGGGCGTGCGCACCACGCCGTTCTCATACTTGCAGCCCTCGGCATCGCCCACCGTATTGAGCGGGGCGAGCACTTCGGTCACCAGCTTGCCGGCTTCTTCCAGCACGGCGTCGATGAGATCGGGGGTGACGTCCTCGCACCCCTTGAGATCCTTGAGCGCCTCGCTGCCGTGCAGTTCGTGCAGCACGAAGCGCATGTCGCGCAGAGGCGGCTGATAGGTCTGCATGGTCGTCTCCCTTTAAGGTTTTCTGATCCGTTGCCCGTGTTCTACGCCCCGTCGGGCGGGGTGGGGAAGGGGCCGGTGGAATGGCTGAATCCAAGAGCTTCGTCATGCCCGGGCTTGACCCGGGCATCCACGTCGGGCCGACAGTGGATGGCCCGCTTAGAAATCCGTTTCCTCACCGTTCGCTTTGGCATCCATGCGACCTCCCGGCGGAGGGACGTGGATGGCCGGATCAAGTCCGGCCATGACGAGCGGAGAGGGATGTACGCCTGGCAACCGTTCCGCCTCTTCCCCCTCCCAACCCTCCCCCGCAAGCGGGAGAGGGAGCGCGTCGCGCGGGGCGGGGAGGGCGTCGCGAGAGCCGGGGCGTCCCTCCGAAATCAAGGGAGGCATGACGGGCGGAGCTTGCGCGCCCGCCATGCCTCCAGCCGCTGCTGCCCGCCCCCGGGTTGCGCAGCGGCCGGTCTCGCGCCCGTCAGTTGCGCAGCGAGCGTCCCGTCTCCAGCACGGACTCGATGCGCGCCAGCGTGGCGTTGGTGCGGATCAGCTTCATGAAGCCGGCCCGCTCCAGTTCCAGCACCTGCGCTTCCGTCACCGGCTGGATGTGGTCCGCCGGTCCCCCGGTCAGCACTTCCGCCAGAGCCGAGGCCACCACGAGGTCATGCTTGGTGGCGATGCCGCGCTTGTGGAACCCTTCCGCCGCCATCTCCAGCGCCACGCGGCCCGAGGGGCCGGGCAGCGTCAGTTCCTTCGGCTGCGGCGGCACATAGTTTTCCGCCAGCGCGAGGGCCTTGGCCTTGGCGTCCGCCAACAGGCGGTCGCGGTTCATGGTGATGCCGTCGCTGTCGCGCAGGAACTTGTATTCCTTCGCCTCGGCGGCGGATTTCGACACGGTGGCGGTGCTCACCATCTCGAACACCTTGGAGGGCGCGGGCATCGGCCCCTTGGGCAGGGCCGGGTCGGTCTGCCAGCGGGTCAGCATCTCCTTGCAGCCGCCCCAGCCGGGCAGCACGCCGACGCCGCATTCAACAAGGCCGATATAGCTTTCCGCATAAGCCTGCACGGCATCCGAATGCAGCAGGATCTCACAGCCGCCGCCCAGCGCCATGCCGGCAGGCGCCGACACCACGGGGAAGGGGGCGTATTTGAGCGCCTGATAAGCCTGCTGGCCGGCCGCCACCAGCTTCTCCACCTCGCCGAAGGCCGCGATGTTGCAGGCGAACAGCGCGAGGCCGAGATTGGCGCCCACGGAGAAGTTGGAGCCCTCGTTATAGATGACGAGCGCCTTGTGCTTGTCCTTCACCAGCCGCGAAGCCTTGCCGAGCAGGCTGATGATGCCTTCGTCCAGCGAATTGGACTTGGAGGTGAACTCGAAGCACAGCACGCCGTCGCCCAGATCCCACACCGAGGCCGAGCCGTTCTTGAGCACCGGCTCGGAGACGAGCTTGATATCGGAGAGCAGCAGCACGCCCTCGGGCCGCACGATGTCGCGGTAGACGCCATCGCGGCCGAGATACTGCCGCTTGCCGTTCTCGACCCGGTAGAAGGTCTTGTCGTGGGCCAGCGCCAGGAATTCCGGCACGGGCTCGCCCATGCCTTCCAGCGCCTTGATGAGGGTGGCCGCGCCGATGCGGTCGATCAGCTCGAACGGACCCCATTTCCAGTTGTAGCCGAGGCGCATGGCCTCATCGATGGCCACCACGTCATCCGCCGCTTCCGGCACCAGCCAGGCGGCATAGGACAGGGTGCGGGCCATGACGGAGAGCGCATAGCGCCCGGCCGGCGTCGGGGCGGTGAGCAGCGCGCTCACCTTCTTGGCCGCCGCTTCCACTTCCGGCAGGCGCGCCTTCTCCTCGCGGCGATAGGTGCCGTTGGTGAGGTCGATGGCTTCCTTCACCTTGCCGCCGCCGTCGCGGTTCAGCCGGTAGAAGCCGCCCTTGCCCTTGCGGCCGGTCAGCCCGCTCTCGATCATCTCGCCGATCAGCGGCAGGTCGCGCGTGCCCTTGTGGAACGGATCGTCCTTGGGCAAAGCGCGCTGGAGGCTGTTCAGCACGTGCGGCATCAGGTCGATGCCCACCAGATCCATCAGGCCGAACACGCCGGTCTTGGGAATGCCGAAGGGGCGGCCCATGACGCTGTCGGCTTCCTCCACCGTCAGGCCGAGGGCGAAGGCTTCACCCACGGCCAGCTGCATCCACTGGGTGCCGAGGCGGTTGGCGATGAAGCCGGGCGTGTCCTTGCAGTTCACCACCGTCTTGCCGAGCTTCACGTCGGCGAAGGTGCTGACGCGCTTGACGGTCGCCGGATCGGTGGCCGGGCCGGAGACGATTTCCAGCAGGCGCATGTAGCGCGGCGGATTGAAGAAATGGGTGATCAGGAAGTCGCGGCCGAAGCCCTCCGACAGGCCGTCGATGAGTGCCGCCAGCGGGATGGTGGAGGTGTTGGAGGACACCGCCGTGCCGGGCTTGCGCACGGTGTCGATCTTTTTATAGAGCGCCTGCTTTACATCGAGGCGCTCCACCACCGCTTCCACGATCCAGTCGCAGTCGGCCAGCGCGTCGAGGTCGTCCTCCACATTGCCGGTCTTCACCAGCTTGGCGGCGCGCTTGGACATGAAGGCGGCGGGTTCCGCCTTCAGGAGACGCTCCACCGCCTTCTCGGCGATGGCGCTGCGGTTGCTCGCGCCTTCCGGCACGATGTCGAGGAGGAGCACTTCCACCCCGGCATTGGCGATGTGGGCGGCAATGCCGGCACCCATGACGCCGGCGCCGATGACGGCGGCCTTGCGGATCTCGCTCATGATGCTGCCTCCGCTCAGACGCGCTCGAGCACGGTGGCGATGCCCTGGCCGCCGCCGATGCACTGGGTGGCCACCGCATAGCGGCCGCCCTCGCGCTTCAGCAGCGAGGCCGCCTTGCCGACGATGCGTGCGCCGGTGGCGCCCAGCGGATGGCCGAGCGCGATGGCGCCGCCGTCGATATTGAGCGTCTCGGGCTTCACGCCGAGGTCGCGGGCGCAGGCGATGGCCTGCGAGGCGAAGGCCTCGTTCAGCTCCACCACGCTCACGTCATCCATGGCGATGCCGGCGCGGGAGAGCGCCTTGCGGGTGGCATCCACCGGGCCGATGCCCATGATCTCCGGCGCGCAGCCGGCCACCGCCACGCTGCGCAGGCGGGCCAGCACGTCGAGGCCGTGCTTGGAGGCATAGTCCTCCGAGCATACCAGAACAGCGGAAGCGCCATCGGTGAGCGGGGAGGAGGTGCCGGCCGTCACCGTGCCGTTCTGGTCGAAAGCGGGCTTGAGGGCGGCAAGGTCGGCCGTGGTGGTCTCGCCGCGGATGCAGCCGTCCAGCTCAATGGTCTTCCCGTTGACGCGGATGGGGACGATCTCGTCCTTCAGCCGCCCGTCCGCCTGCGCCTTGGCGGCCTTCTGCTGGCTGGCCACCGCAAAGGCTTCCTGATCGGCGCGGGTGATCTGCCACTTGCTGGCGACATTCTCCGCCGTGTCGCCCATGCCCATGTAGGCGGCGGCGTTCTTGGCGTGGAGGGCCGGATTCGGCATGGGGTTGAAGCCGGTCATGGGCACGCGGCTCATGCTCTCGATGCCGGCGCAGATGAAGACGTCGCCGGCACCCAGCAGGATCTGGCCGGCGGCCATGTGGATGGCCTGCATGGAGGAGCCGCAGAAGCGGTTCACCGTGACGCCGGCCACCGACTGCGGCAGGTCCGCGATCATGCCGATGAGGCGGGCGATGTTGAAGCCCTGCTCGGCCTCGGGGAAGGCGCAGCCGACGATCAGGTCCTCGATGTCATCGGGGTTCACCTTGGTGCGGGCGATCAGTTCGCGCACCACCTGGGCGGCGATGTCGTCCGGGCGCACGCG
Organism: Azorhizobium oxalatiphilum; assembly: GCF_014635325.1. GTDB lineage: Bacteria > Pseudomonadota > Alphaproteobacteria > Rhizobiales > Xanthobacteraceae > Azorhizobium > Azorhizobium oxalatiphilum. The sequence goes on from NZ_BMCT01000004.1 coordinate 238,809, forward strand.
GGCGAGATCGCCCTTCTTGGCCGGGGCGAAGGGGGAGCGGGCATAGCCCGCGATGACGACGTTGGATACGTTCGACATGGGCGCTCCTGAAATTTCCTCGAGATGCCGGTTCAGATCCGCCGGATCTGGCGTGGCTCTTCGGTCTTGTTGCTGTTGATCTTTTGGCTGATGGTCTTGTCTGTCGGACTTGCATGTGCGGCGTGCGAGTGCCGCTTCCCCTCGTTTTACTCAAGTTCTTGATACTCAAGCTCTTGATACTCAAGAACGATACTCAAGCACGCGATCCTGAAACCCGTGCGACGAAACGCATGACCTGAAACGCATGACCCGGCCGCGCCGGGGCCGAAGCCCTTGGCGCGGGTTCGGATGATCCGCTGCTCAGCCCCGTGCCTTGCCGCCAGCCTTGCGCGGGGCGGGATCGACGTCCGCGTCCGCGAGGGCCAGAGCGGACAGGGTCTGCTCCTCGATGTCCTTCAGCTCGGCGATGCTTTCCTCCAGGGCGAGGCGCTGGTCTTCCAGCATCTCCAGCCGCGCGCGCACCTTGCCCAGCAGCAGGCGGATCTGCTCGGACTGGGTCGGATCCAGGTCGTAGAGGTCGAGATATTCCTTGATCTCGCGCAGCGAGAAGCCCAGCCGCTTGCCGCGCAGGATCAGCACCATGCGGGCGCGGTCGCGCTTGGTGTAGACGCGGATGTTGCCGGCCCGGCGGGGCGAGATCAGCCCCTTGTCCTCATAGAAGCGGATGGTGCGCGGCGTGATGGCCAGATCACGGGCCAGCTCCGTCACCGAGAAGAAGGCGTCCGTGAGGGCGGACGGAGCCGTCTCGACCGGGGCGGTCTCGATCGGCGGGCGATCGGCTGGCGACCTGTCGGGTGGCGATCTGTCGAGGGCCGATCTGTCTGGGGCGGAATTCGTGGATGCCATAGGTTGACCTATACGTCATCTGTCGGCTCTTAAGATACATGCTTTGACCGGCCCTTCAAGGGGCGGCGGTCGCCTTTGTTGCTATGCAAGCAATATTGCCAGCCAATATTCGTGGGGCCTTGCGACTCGGGCCTGCAATATTTGCTGCGTTGCGACATGAGTGTGCGACCCAATGTTCCATCCATTGTTCCATGTCGCGGCCGTCAATGTATGAAACAATCCCTAAGTCGGCAGATGTGTTGCGGTTGCTGGATCCGGTTTGTTCGTGATTAGTGTTGCATCCGGGTGACATCTGCGCATGTACTGTTGGAAATGTTCCATCTTTATGATGGGACACGTTGACGCCAATCGGCGGATAGGCATGCTGATGACGTATAGGGCATCTGCTGAACCTTTTGGTGCGGTGCAACAATAAAAGATGCCCGGTTGGAAACGTCACAGGGGCGCCATTGGCGTCATAGGGGAGGGGCGGATCGTGTCTCAGGGTTCCCGTTCGCGGCGCGCGGCGCCGGTCAGTGTTCTTCCCGTTCTCGCCCGCCCGTTGGTGGCGGCTTCCTTGCTGGCGCTGGGTGCCAGCAGTGCCCTCGCCGGCGGCTTCGGTCTGCGCGAGCAGGGCGCCTATTACCAGGGCTCCTCCTTCGCCGGCGTGGCCGCAGGCGGCGCGGGCCTTGCCTCCATGTACTGGAACCCGGCCGCCACCAGCATGCTGCCCGGCATGCAGGTCGAGGCCAATGTCAGCTATGTGATGCCCCACGCCTCCGTGGACGTGAACAGCGCCACCGCCCCGCTGACCGGCGCAAACCTTGGCCGCATCGGGGTCGGCGACATCGTGGACGATGCCGCCTTGCCGGCCAGCTACGTGTCCTATGGCTGGGATCGCATCGCGGTTGGCCTTGCCCTCAACGCCCCCTTCGGCCTCGTCACGGACGCCCCCTGCAACTGGTCGGGCCGCTATTACGGCTGCTACAGCCGCATCTATGACGTCAACGTGCAGGGCAGCCTCGCCTACAAGGTCAACGACTGGCTGACCATCGGCGGCGGCGTCTCCCTGAACTATATGGACGCCCGCCTGACCCAGGCCCAGATCATCGGCGTCGGCCTCTCCGGCCCCATCACCGGCAGCGGCGCCGTGGATGGCGACGACGTGGGCCTCGGCTTCAGCCTCGGCGCTTTGTTCACGCTGGCTCCGGGCACCACGGTCGGTATCGGCTACCGCTCCTTCGTGGACCTCAATCTCGATGGGCAGGTGACGGCCTACACGCCGTTCGGCACGCCGGCGGCCATGTTCCCGGCCCATGCCGGCCTCACCCTGCCGGATCAGGTGACGGGCAGCTTCCGCTCCCAGCTCAACCCGCAGTGGACGGTGATGGGCACCGTCGAATGGACCAACTGGTCCACGGTGCAGCAGCTGATCGTGCTGCCCACCGGCACCTCGCCCTCGGTGCTGGACCTGAAGTGGCGGGACGGCTGGTTCTTCTCGGGTGGCGTGGAATATCAATGGGATCCGCGCCTCGCCCTGCGCGCCGGCCTCGGCTACGAGATCTCGCCCGTCACCGACGAGGTCCGCACGCCGCGCCTGCCGGACTCCAATCGCACATGGCTGTCGGTGGGTGCCACCTACCAGTGGACGCCGCAGCTCTCCTTCGATCTCGCCTACACCCATATCTTCGGCGACAGCGGCACCATGAACCTCAGCCCGCTGGATCCGGCCAATGCCACCCGCGGCACGCTGACCGCCGAAGTGAACAATGCCTATGTGGACATCGTTTCCCTCGGCGTGCGCTATCGCTTCGACGCGCCCCAGCCCACGCAGACGGCCCTGATCGTCAAGTGAGATTTCGCCAGCCGTTGCCCCCAGAAAAGGGGCGGGCTGGCGCTGTTCTCTTCCCGCCTTCTCAGGGTTACATTGCGTCATCCGCGGCCCCGGCTGCGGATGACGGTCAAAGCGGCGCCCAGAGGGGGCCAAGCCGCTACCCGCCGCCGCAGGCCGTGGGCAACCCGCCGTTCGAGCGGGAAGAGGGAGGACAGGATGCTTCAGCGTCTCGATCACACGAGCGCCGCGAGCCCGCTGACGGATCTGCTCGATGCCAGCGTGGCTGCACACGGCGCCTTGCCGGCACTCAATTTCCTCGGTCGCCGCTGGACCTATTCGGAGCTGGGGGACCTCGTCACCCGCACGGCGGCCGGATTGCAGCGGCTCGGCGTCATCAAGGGCACGCGGGTGGGCATCTGCATGCCTAACACGCCCTATTCGGTCATATTCTACTTCGCCATCCTGAAGGCTGGCGGCACGGTGGTGAACTTCTCGCCGCTCTATGTGGAGCGCGAGCTGAAGCACCAGATCCGCGATTCGGGCACCAGCATCATGGTGGTGCCGGATCTCAAGATCATCCATTCCCGCGTTGCCGCCGTGGCCGATGAGAGCGGGCTGGCCAAGATCATCGTCTGCCCCTTCGCTGGCATCCTGTCACCGCTCAAGGGGCTGCTGTTCAACCTGTTCAAGCGCAAGGACAAGGCCGTCTACGATCTCGCGGACGGACGGCACGTGGCCTACAAGGCGATCCTTGCCGACGTGCCCACCCTGCGCCCCGTGGCGGTGGACCCGGATCGCGATGTGGCGGTCCTGCAATATACCGGTGGCACCACGGGCATTCCCAAGGGCGCCATGCTGTCCCATGCGAACATTGCCGCCAATGCCCGGCAGGTGATCGACCATGTGGACTGCCTCGGCATCGGCTGCGAGCGCGTTCTCGGCGTGCTGCCGTTGTTCCATGTCTTCGCCATGACCACGGTGATGAACATCCCCATCGCCATCGGTGCCGAGATCATTCTGGTCCCGCGCTTCCAGTTGCAGGATCTGCTGAAGACCATCGTCGCCACCCGCCCGACGGTCTTCCCCGGCGTGCCGACCATCTATGGCGCCATCAACAATGCGGCGGACCTATCGCAGTACGATCTGTCATCGCTGAACATCTGCATCTCCGGCGGTGCCCCCCTGCCGGTGGAAGTGCGCCATCGCTTCGAGGCGCTCGCCGGCTGCAAGCTCGTGGAGGGCTACGGCCTCAGCGAGACATCGCCCGTTCTCACCGCCAATCCGCCCAACGGCACCATCAAGGATGGCTCCGTGGGCCTGCCGGTGCCCGGCACCAAGCTGGAGATCCGCAGTCTCGAAGACCCTTCCCGCATTCTCGGCACCGGCGAGAAGGGCGAGGTGTGCGCTCGTGGCCCGCAGGTGATGCTGGGCTACTGGATGCGGCCGGAAGAGACGGCGCAAGTGTTCGTGGACGGCGCCTTCCGCACCGGAGACGTGGGCTATGTGGACCCGGACGGCTATCTGTTCCTCGTGGATCGCATCAAGGACGTGATCCTCTGCGGCGGCTTCAACGTCTATCCGCGCATCATCGAGGAAGCACTGTATCTGCATGATGCGGTGAGCGAGGCGGTGGTGATCGGCGTGAACGACAAATACCGTGGGCAGGCGCCCAAGGCGTTCGTGACGCTCCGCGAGGGCCATGCCGCAAGCCCTGAGGATCTCAAGCATTTCCTCACCGAGCAGGTGTCCAAGGTCGAGATGCCGAAGGACATCGAGATTCGCGAGAGCCTGCCCCGCACGCTGGTGGGCAAGCTCAGCAAGAAGGAACTGATCGAGGAAGAGGCGCGCAAGCACCCGCCTGCCTGACCTCGACCACGCCTCTCCCGCGCGGCCAATGATCGCTGCCCCACCACGGGGCGGCTTTGCCCGCCGATGCGGTGCGTGTCTCCTCATTCGGGCAGTGCCGGTGGCTGCGGATGGCCGGTCCGGCGTCTTCACGGTGCATACCTTTGGTGCCGGATCGTCGCCACGAAGCCTTGCCCGATCAGGGCTGGCCACCCTCGCGCGGCCATCGGTCGATGACGCATCTCCGATTCATCTGGCTCATCCTGCCGGACCACGGCCGCCGGCTGTCCGGAGCCCGTTCGCCGTCTCCCGCACGGTGAGGAGGCACCGCCGACTGCCCTGAAAACCCTTCCTGTGCCTGACCTCGGCAGCACGGTCCGCGATGTGATTTGCGGTCGCCGCGCTGCCGTGTATGTTCGCGCGCCCCGCACCTCCGTGACGGCAGGGATCGTTCGGTCCCTCGTGTCCCGGTCCTGCCTCGTGCGGGGGCGGCATGAGCCGCCGGGCTAGCCTCGCCGGGCCTGCCTGTTTTCAGCTTTGCACGGCAGCAGTGCCTGCGGCCCCGCCGCGGACGGTTGCCGGGAGACGGGTCCGGTCGGGTCGTTTCAACCCGATCGGTGAATCGGTCTCTAACTCTTGGATCGGCAGGCTCTGCTTTGACTGGCATGCAGTCAAAGCAGAGCCTGCCTTGGGGAACGGGGAATAGGTCTTCATGGCGCGCGATACGACGGACGCCACACCCATCCGCTCGCGCGACGAGCTGGTGGCCTATCTGGAGGCGGGCAACAAGCCCGAGCAGTCCTTCCTCCTCGGCACCGAGCACGAGAAGATCCCCTTCACCCTCGGCCGGCACGAACCCGTGCCCTATGACGGCGAGAAGGGCATCCGGGCCATCCTTGAAGGCATGCGCGACATCATCGGCTGGGAGCCGATCATGGAAGGCGAGACCATCATCGGTCTGGCCGATCCGCGCGGCGGCGGGGCCATCTCGCTGGAGCCCGGCGGCCAGTTCGAGCTGTCCGGAGCCCCGCTGGCCTCCATCCACGAGACCTGCTCGGAGCTGAACACCCACCTGGAGCAGGTGCGCAAGGTGGCGGAGCCGCTGGGCGTCGGCTTCCTCGGCCTCGGCATGAGCCCCAAATGGACCCGCGCCGAAACGCCGGTGATGCCCAAAGGCCGTTACAAGATCATGTCCGGCTATATGCCCAAAGTGGGCAAGCTCGGGCTCGACATGATGTTCCGTACCTGCACCGTGCAGGTGAATCTCGATTTCTCCTCCGAAGCCGACATGGTGGAGAAGCTGCGGGTGTCGCTGGCGCTTCAGCCCATCGCGACCGCGCTGTTCGCCAACTCGCCCTTCACCGAGGGCAAGCCCAACGGCTTCCTGTCCTTCCGCTCGGAGATCTGGCGCGACACGGACAATGCCCGCGCGGGCATGCTGCCGTTCGCCTTCGAGGACGGCATGGGCTTCGAGCGCTATGTGGACTACGCGCTTGATGTGCCGATGTATTTCCTGAAGCGCGGTGACAGCTATATCGACGTCTCCGGTTCTTCCTTCCGCGACCTCATGGCCGGCAAGCATCCCGCTGCCATGGGCGAGGGGGCGACGCAGGCGGACTGGATCAACCATCTCTCCACCATCTTCCCGGAAGTGCGCCTCAAAAGGTATCTGGAGATGCGCGGCGCGGATGCAGGCCCGTGGGCCAAGCTGTGCGCCCTGCCGGCCTTCTGGGTCGGTCTGCTCTATGACCGCCAGAGCCTCGATCAGGCGTGGCAGCTGGTGAAGGACTGGACGGCGGAACAGCGGCAGGCGTTGCGCGACGACGTGCCTCGCCTCGGCCTCAAGGCCGAGATCGGCGGCCGCAGCGTGCATGACATTGCCCGCGATGTGCTGGCTCTTTCCAAGGCTGGCCTCGCCCGGCGCCGGCATCTCGACAGTCAGGGGCGCGACGAGACCCGCTTCCTGTGCACGCTGGAAGAGGTGGTCGCCACCGGCCGTACGCCGGCGGATGTCCTGCTGGAGCGCTATCACGGCGCGTGGCAGGGCTCGGTGGAGCCGGCGTTCGAGGAACTGGCCTACTGAGGATGAGGCGGGTCGGCAGGCCCGCCTATTCGGCCGCCGCCGTGGCCTCGGTGAGGTTGTCGAGGCCCTGGATGATGTGATTGGCCAAGGCATCGGCAAGTGCCGAAGGCTCGTGGCGGTTGCGCAGCAGGCCGATGTCGCAGGGCGGCAGCGGGGGGAAGCCCTCGGATGGCCCGAGCACGCGCATGCCGGGGCGCAGCGCCGATTCCGGCACCACCGAAACCGCAAGCCCGGACAGGACGGCGGCGGATACCGCGCCATGATTGGGGCTGCTGTAGAGCATGCGATAGGCCCGCCCGGCGGCGGTGAGCCGCGTCATGGCTACGTCCCGCCACTGGCAGGTGGGCTGGCCAAGCGCCAGCGGCGTCGGTGTTTCCAGATGGGCGGAATGGCGTAGCGAACTCACCCAGAGCAGGCGCTCGCGCCGGATCACCTGGGCGTTGCGGCCGGTGATCTCCGTGGCGGTGATAATGGCGAGATCGATGGTGCCGGCGGCGATGTGCTCGCTCAGGCGAAAGCTCGGCTCGCACACCACGGTCAGCTCCACCGAGGGATGGGTGCGCGAGAAGCGGGCCATGATGTCGGGCAGATAGCGATCCGCGTAATCATCCGGCACGCCGAGGCAGACCCGGCCCGAGAGCGCCTCGTCAGCGAAAGCGGCCACAGCCTCCAGATTCAGCTTCACGATGCGCCGGGCGTAATCGAGCAGGCGCTCGCCGTCTGCGGTAAGGCGCGAGGCGCGTCCGTCGCGGGCGAACAGGGCCCGGCCCACCCGGTCTTCCAGCCGCTTCATCTGCATGGATACGGCGGACTGGGTCTTGTGCACCACGTCCGCCGCGCGGGTGAAACTGCCGGTTTCCGCGATGGCGACAAAGGTGCGCAGGTGGTCCGTATCGAGCAGCACGGTCATGGCGGCCTCATGGGCAATGGCGGGAGAGCCGATCCCGGCAATCATCATCTGTGATGATATTTGGGATGAATAACATTCGCTAGTCTGATTCATCGCCCTCCGTCACAACATCCGCGCCGGCGCAGCGAAATCGGGTGGCAGCCACCCGCTGGTCTGTAGGAGGAATGATCCACGCCCGGCCGATGGAGATGAAAATGGCGAGCCTTGGTGAGATGAAGAGTGCAGTCGCAGAGCCTTTCGGCGCCCGCTTGGTGGGTATCGCCAGCGTGGCCGTGCGTTTCGTGCGCCATATCACCCAGGCGATCGCCCGCCGCAACGAGCTGAACGCGCTCGGCGGCATGAGCGACAGCATGCTGCGGGACATGGGTATCGACCGCGGCGACCTGCGCGATGCGGCGTCCGTACCGTGGTGGTCGGACCCGACCGAGGTGCTGGTTCAGCGCTCGGTGGAGCGGCAGGCCGCCCGCAGGATGCTGCTGCGGCAGATGATCCGGAAATCGCAGATCTGAACCGGATCCGACTTTCCCATCGCGGTCGCCCCTCGTGACCGCCGCCTCGCCCGCGCCGTCAGACGGCGCGGGCTTTTTCTTGGCCGGTCAGGATTTCTTGCCGCCATGGCCGCGCCCGGAGGCACGGTCGAGCATCTGGCTCCAGAAATCGAACGGGTAGAAGCCCGTGGGGCCGCTCCCGGTGCCGCCGGTCTTGGGCAGATCGAAGGGGGAGAAGCCGGGCGGGAACCCCTGCGCGAAGAATTGCGCGAAATAATCCTGGAAGGGCAGGGGCGCCGGAGCGGCCGGGGGCGGCGGAGGGGCCGGCTTGGGCTCGGGCTTGGGCGCAACGGCCGTCGTCCAGGCCTGCATGGGCATCTGGAAGTTGGTCATGGCGGTGGTGATGGTTTCGGCCAGCGCTTCCCATGGATTGGGGCTGCGCCGGGTCTCGCCCCTGAGGCCATAGGGAGATTGGACCATCATCTGGGCGAAGGAATCGATCCAGGGATTGCCGGTGCTTCGGGTCGCGGCCTGCGGCGGTGGGCTCAGCAGGTTGCCAAGCGCATCGATCCAGGGATTGCCGGTGGGCAGGGGCTGTCCGCTGGCGCGGGCCAGCGAGGCGGCCAGCAACTGGTTCATGGCGCCGGAGGCGGCCAGCGACTTGGCCAGTCCACCGAGCAGCAAAGTGGCGAAGGAGGGCATCACCTGCTTCACCACGGCGGTGGCGAGGCCGGAGGTGCTGGCGGCATGGTCGGCCACGGCGCGGGCCACGTCCGGGCTGCCGAACACCGTGTCCAGAACCGGATTGCCGGGCCGGGCCAGATCGTTGGGCGCGGTGGGCGGATGTTCATAGAGCGCGCCATACGGCCCGCTCATCATCAGCACGGTGAGGTTGGCCATGCCGTCAGGCGACTGCATGGCACGCTGCATGGCGGCGGAGAAGGCCGGCATCAGCGCCTCCATGACGCGCTGCGCCTGCTGCGCGGAAAGCCCGTAGAGGCTCGCGAGGTTCTCGACGCCCTGCCCACCTTGTGCGGCACGCAGTAATTGTACGAATTGATCCATGCACGGCCTCCCCGTGGGAGCCTATGCCATTGTGGAGTCGAAATCACCTGTCGATGGCGACTGCATCCTGCGGCGAAGCGAGCGGGGGCAGTTCGGCGGGCGCCGGATGGGATTCCGGCATCGGCTTGCCGGCCTCGGCTGTCCTGCGAATTTTATCGATCAGCCGGAACGCGAACACCATGGCGGGAACACCGAACACCGCCGCGCCCAGCGACTGGCCGAGAATGACGCCGTTCGCCCCCATGAGATGCCCGCCGATCCAGACGAACGGCATGGTGCCCAGCGTGGCGCGGCCCCAGTTGAAGCCGGTGGACAGCAGCGGGGCGCCGAGATTGTTGAAGGCGGCGTTGGAGACGAACATCGCGCCGAGAAAGATGAAGCTGCCGGCCGAAATCAGGCAGAAGAAGGCCACGATCTCCTGCGCGTCCGGTGCCAGGCTGAAGGCGGCGGCGATCTGGTGGCGCCCGAGCGCCAGCAGCACCCAGACCGCGCCCACATAGACCACGGTGAGGATCAGGCTGTCGCGTAGCGTGGTGCGCAGACGGTCGAAAAGGCCGGCACCGATGTTCTGGCCGAAGATGGGACCAACCGCACCGGTGAGGGCAAACAGCGGCCCGAAAGCCACCGGAATGGTGCGCCCGATCACCGCCCAGGCGGCGACCGCCTGATCACCATAGGGCGATAAGGCGCTGGTGACGAAGGCGTTGCCTACCGGCGTCGCGATGTTGGTCAGGATGGCGGGAATGGCGATGGAACCGAGCGCCTGGGCATGGTTCAGCAGGAGCGCCAGCCGCGGCCGCACGAACAGATTGTGCGTCTTTGAACACCAGTAGAGGCCCATGGCCGCCATGGCGCAGCGGGAGAGGATGCTGGCGATGGCCGCGCCATCCACACCCAGCCCCAGCCCAAGAATGAGCAGCGGATCGAGCACCGCCGTGACCAGACCGCCGCCCAGCGTCACCCACATGGCGCGGCTGGCGTCACCGGTGGCACGCAAAAGGCTGGACGTCACCATGCCGAGCCCCAGCAGGGGCGTGGACAGGGTGACGAAGGACAGGAAGCGATGGCCGATCTCGGCCGCCTGTCCGCGCGCGCCCAGAAGGTGCAGCACCGGGCCAATCAGCGGCAGGAGAAGGAGGGTAAGGAGGACCGTCGCCACCGTCATGTAGAGCACGGAGGCGGTGGCCAGCCGGCGGGCGTGGCGCGGCCGGCCTGCGCCCAGCGCGCGGGAGACCGTGGCCGAGGCGGCGATCATGATGCCCAACGCCACCGACGTGGTGAAGAACATGATGGTGCCGGCATAGCCGATGGCTGCTGCCAGCTCCGCCTCGCCCAGAAGCGAGATGTAGAACAGGTTCAGCAGGTCCACGATAAACACTGCCACCAGCCCGAGTGATCCGGTCGCGGTCATCACCGCCACGTGCCGCATGATCGGGCCGCGGGTGAAGATGGGCGCGGGGCTCTGCATGGGGAATGATCTCGGGGCTGGATAAAGAAACGGGGCGCAATCAGGCTAGGCCCAAGGCGGCAAGGCCGGGGGCAGGGCCCGCCAAGAATGGGTAGGCGGACGCCCGTTCGCAACCGGCCGAGAGGTCAGCCCGAGAATTCGGTCTCGTGCGACAGGACGTCCTGCGCCTCGGGATTGAGCGGGCGGGCGGGCTTTTCGGGCGCGGTGAGCGGCTCGGGCTCCACCTTGCGGGGCGTGACCATGTCCATGCCCGCGTAAAGGCCTTCCTCCATCTGCCGCAGCAGGCGGGCGCGGTCACGCTCGCGCACGTCCGCCACGCGCTGCCGGGCGGTCTCGGCGTCGATGCCCAGCGACTCCAGCGTGCGCGAGCTGAAGCTGAAGGCCGATTCGAGGGTTTCGCGGATTTCGAAATCCACGCCCTTGCGCAGCAGGTCCATGGAATGCACCCGGTCGTAGCTGCGCACGAACAGGCGGGCCTGCGGCATGGAGGCCTTCACCATGTCCACGATGCGGGTGGCGGTATCCTTGTCATCCACGCAGACGGCGATCACCTCTGCCGTCTCAGCACCGGCCGAGCGCAGCACGTCGAGTCGCGTGCCGTCGCCGTAATAAATGTGGACGCCGAACCGGCCGGCGCTCTGGATCATCTCCACATCGTTGTCGATGATGGTCACGCCCACGTTTTCCGCCAGCAGGCACTGGGAGACCACCTGTCCGAAGCGGCCGAAGCCGATGATCAGGACGCTGCCGTTGGCATCGGAGAAATCGTCCGGCTCCGGCTCTGCTTCCGCCTTCTTCAGGCGCGGCAGCAGCAGTTCGATGCCCGCGAAGGCCAGTGGGCCGATCATCATGGTGATGGCGGCCGTGGCGGTGAGCAGCGAGGCCTGCTCCTGATCGAGAATGCCGTTCGACAAGGCGAGCGGAAACAGCACGAAGGCGAATTCGCCTGCCGGCATGAGCACCGCGCCTGCCCGCAGTCCATCGGCCAGATCGCGATGCACGCCGCGATATAGAAAGAAGACCACGGAGAACTTGATGGCCGTAATCATCACCGCGCCCGCCAGCACCGGCACCAGATGCGGCACCACCACGGCCAGATCCAGCGACATGCCGACGCCCATGAAGAACAGGGCCAGCAGCAGGCCGCGGAAAGCGTCGATATTGGCTTCCAGTTCGTGGCGGAACGTACTTTCCGACAGCAGCAGCCCGGCCAGGAAGGCCCCCAGCGCCATGGAGAGGCCCGCAAAGGCCATCAGGCCGGCGGCCCCCAGCACTACGAGGAGCGCGGCGGCGGTCATGGCCTCGCGCGCACCGGAGCGGGCCAGCAGGCGGAACAGCGGGTTCAGCAGGAAGCGGCCGGCCAGGATGATGGTGCCGATGGCCGCCACCATGCCGCCGGCTTGCAGCAGCACCTGCATGGGCGGGCGGGCGGCCACGTCCTCGCCGCCGGGGGCCAGCAGCGGCACCAGCGCCAGCAGGGGTACGATGGCGATGTCCTGAAACAGCAGGATGGAGAAGGCCCGCTGGCCGTAGCCGGACGACAGGTCTCCGCGCTCCGAGAGCAATTGCAGGGCGATGGAGGTGGCGGACATGGCCAGCGCCATGCCGGAGATGATGGCCCCGGCCCAGCCGAAGCCGAGGAAATAGTCCACCACGGCGATGACCGCGCCGGTGCAGAGCAACTGCGCGGTGCCGAGGCCGAAGATGTAGCGCCCCATGGACAGGAGGCGCGAGGGCTGGAGTTCGAGGCCGATCAGGAACAGCAGCAGCACCACGCCAAGCTCGGCCACCGTGATGACGGTCGAGGGATTGGCGACATTGATGCCCGAAGGGCCGATGGCGATGCCGGACGCGAGATAGCCGACCACCGGCGAGAGGCCGAGCCGCTTGGCGATGGGGACGGAGACGACAGCCGCTGCGAGGAAGGCAAGGGCGCTCAGAAAGAGCGTGTGTTCATCCCCGTGCATTCGCCTCGTCTCCCCACGGCCCCGCCGATGCGCGCTTGTGGCGCCCAAGCATGGCCAAACCGTGCCCCACTTTTCGAATTCACCGCTTCGCTCCGCAACGATGGTGAATTATTTCAGCGCGTCGAATCCGGGGCCGAAGCCGTTGAGGCTCAGCGGGATGCCGATGCCTTCCTCGGGGGTCTGGAAGATGATGAAGGTGGCCTGCTTGCCGCTGCGCAGCTTGCCGATCAGCGCATCGTCCATGACCACTTCCGCAACGCAGCCATTGGGCAGGCAACGGACGAAGCCGGCGCGGCCCACATCCGTATCGTCGATCTTCAGGCCGAGGCCGGAGGGCAGCAGAACGCCCAGCGGCGCGAGCACGCGCAGCAGGCGGCTCTTCTGATCGGCGGTGCGCAGCACGATGACGGTGAGGCCGACGTTGGGCCGGTCATCGGCCTGCACGCTCTGCAGCAGCACGCACTGCTCGCTCTGCGCGCCGGGCGGGGTATCGCAGCGAATCTGCCAGTCGCCGAAGGTCTGCTTCACCACGCCCTGCGCCGCGGCGGGGGAGGCCATGCCCATGCCGATGACGAGGCCGGCAAGGCCGAGCACCGGCGCGAGCGCGCGCAGGCGGGGCAGGGCCGAAGCCAGAAGACGGCGAGGGGACAGCATCAACATCATATAACAGGCTCCAGCCATGCAAGGCGACCTAGCCTGCGGCCGTAATAGTCACGTCTTGCTTAAGGGGCGCGACGTGCATGTCAAGAATGTGGAGGGCTTGGCAACCCTTTGTGGATCACCAAAACGACATCGCAAAGACATCAGAAATGTGTGGAATTTTTCTAAACAGTCCGCTCCATGCGTGGGTTTGATGGGGACCCATGCTCCGACTTTGTGTCGCAGCGGGGGCGGAGTTCGCCTAATTGCGGGGCCCCCTGAATTGTGATTGATGTAAATCAAGAAAAGAGCCAGGGCGCCCATGGGTCGCAGCGGCGCGCGTTTGCCGCAGCGGAAAACAGAGCTCAGGGCAGTGCTGGTCACGGGTTGAAACACCAGGTCCGGCGGTGGCCTCGCCTCCGGGGAGAGCGCAGACATGAATCTGTTCGTCCGTTCCGTCGCCTTCGCCACGACCGCGCTGGCGGCATCGGCAGGGGCCGGTACAACCGCATGGGCCGGCATGGGCCAGCCCTCCGACTGGCAGATCGGCCTTCAGGGGGCCGCCACGCCGGTGATGGAGAGCATCCACTCCTTCAACACCTTTTTGCTGGTCATCATTTCGGCCATCGTGCTGTTCGTGACGGTGCTGCTGGCGATCGTCGTCGTGCGCTTCAACGAGAAGGCCAATCCGGTCCCCTCCAAGACCACCCACAACACCGCCATCGAGGTGGCGTGGACCGTGGTGCCGGTGATGATCCTGCTGGCCATCGCCATTCCCTCTTTCCGCCTCCTGAACCTCGAGCTCCACACGCCGGAGCCGGATATGACGGTGAAGGTCACGGGGCATCAGTGGTACTGGTCCTACGAATATCCGGACAACGGCGGGTTCAGCTTTGATTCGCTGATGATCGCCGAGAAGGACCTGAAGCCGGGGCAGCCGCGCCTGCTGGCGGTGGACAATGAGGTGATCGTGCCGGTGAACAAGACCGTGCGGGTCTATGTGACCAGCGCCGACGTGATCCACTCCTTCGCGGTGCCGTCCTTCGGCGTGAAGATCGACGCCATTCCGGGTCGCTTGAACGAGTCGTGGTTCAAGGCCACCAAGGAAGGCGTATATTACGGCCAGTGCTCGGAGCTTTGTGGCCGGGACCACGCCTTCATGCCGCTTGCCGTCCGCGTGGTGAGCCAGCAGGACTTCGACGCCTGGGTCGGGCAGGCCAAGCAGAAGTTCTCGGAAGCGCCGGTTCCGGCGACGGGCCAGATGGCGGATGCCAGCGCGCGCTGAGCGCGGCAGGCATCAAGGCCGGCCCCGGGGCCGGAGACCGAATGGGACCGCACGGCGGTCCTCGACAGAATGAAGACGGGGCGGCCGTGCCAGGGGCCGGCGCTCCCGGAGACCGAGGATCGAACCTATGGCCACCGAAACCACGCCTTCCGCCGGCGCAGCGTCTCACGCGGCGGAAGCCCATGGTCATGACACCCATCACGACGCCCATGCGGGCGGCTATGGCGAGCACCACGAGCACGTGCCGACCGGGTGGAAGCGCTGGGCGTTCTCCACCAACAACAAGGATATCGGCATCATGTACCTGATCTTCGCCATCGTGGCGGGGATCGTGGGCGGCGCCCTGTCCATCGGCATCCGGCTCGAGCTCATGGAGCCGGGCCTGCAATATTTCAAGAATCCGCAGACGTTCAACGTCTTCACCACCGGCCACGGCCTCATCATGATCTTCTTCATGGTGATGCCCGCGCTCATCGGCGGCTTCGGCAATTATTTCGTGCCGCTGATGATCGGCGCGCCGGACACCGCCTTCCCGCGCATCAACAACATCGCCTTCTGGTTGCTGGTCCCGGCCTTCGCTCTGGCCATCATGTCGCTGTTCGTGGAAGGCGCGGCGGGTTCCGACGGCTTTGGCGGCGGCTGGACCATCTATCCGCCGCTCTCCTCCAAGCTCGGCCATCCCGGCCCGGCCATGGACCTGCTGATCTTCTCGCTGCATGTGGCCGGCGCTTCGTCCATCCTCGGCGCCATCAATCTCATCACCACCATCTTCAACATGCGCGCCCCCGGCATGACGCTGCACAAGATGCCGCTGTTCGCCTGGGCGCAGCTCATCACCGCCTTCCTGCTGCTTCTGTCGCTGCCCGTGCTGGCCGGCGCCATCACCATGCTGCTGACCGACCGCAACTTCGGCACCACTTTCTTCGACCCTGCCGGCGGCGGCGACCCG
Organism: Azorhizobium oxalatiphilum; assembly: GCF_014635325.1. Classification (GTDB taxonomy): domain Bacteria; phylum Pseudomonadota; class Alphaproteobacteria; order Rhizobiales; family Xanthobacteraceae; genus Azorhizobium; species Azorhizobium oxalatiphilum. Next base: position 254,245 of record NZ_BMCT01000004.1, read on the forward strand.
ATCCTGTTCCAGCACCTGTTCTGGTTCTTCGGGCACCCGGAGGTCTACATCCTCATCCTGCCGGGCTTCGGCATCGTCTCGCACATCATCTCCACCTTCTCCCGCAAGCCGATCTTCGGCTATCTGGGCATGGCCTACGCCATGGTCGCCATCGGCGTGGTGGGCTTCGTGGTGTGGGCGCACCACATGTATACGGTGGGCCTCTCGGCCTCCACGCAGTCCTATTTCGTGGCCGCGACCATGATCATCGCGGTGCCCACGGGCGTGAAGATCTTCTCCTGGATCGCCACCATGTGGGGCGGCTCGCTGCAGTTCCGCACGCCGATGCTGTGGTCCATCGGCTTCATCTTCCTGTTCACGGTCGGCGGCGTCACCGGCGTGGTGCTGTCCAATGCGGGCATCGACCGCTCGCTGCACGACACCTATTACGTGGTGGCCCACTTCCACTACGTGCTGTCGCTGGGCGCCGTGTTCGCCATCTTCGCCGGCTGGTACTACTGGTTCCCGAAGATGAGCGGCTACATGATCCCGGAATTCTGGGGCAAGCTGCACTTCTGGCTCACGTTCATCGGCGTGAACATGGTGTTCTTCCCGCAGCACTTCCTGGGCCTCGCCGGCATGCCGCGCCGCTATGCGGACTATCCGGATGCCTTCGCCCACTGGAACTACGTCTCCTCCATCGGCTCCTACATCTCGGGCGTGGCGGTGCTGGTGTTCCTGACCGGCGTGGCTCTGGCCTTCGTCCGCAAGGAGAGGGCAGGCGACAATCCCTGGGGGCCGGGCGCAACCACGCTGGAATGGACGCTGCCCTCGCCGCCGCCGTACCACCACTTCGAGGTGCTGCCGCGCATCAAGTGAGGGGCTTGTTCGCCGGTGTGCCGGAAGGGGCGGACGCCGCTTTCGGTATCCGGTGCGGGCACCTGACGCGGCATCTGGCGCGGGCGGAATGTCCAAGTGCCTGACGCCACGAGACGTGACATGCAGACGCACCCGTCGTCCTGATACGCAGGGCGGCCATGTTCCCGCCAAGGGTGGTTGTCCGGGCCTTGCACCTTTAAGGAGCAGTCCCGATGGGGAGAAATCCCGACAGTCCGGCCGGGCGCGGTGGATGAGAGCTGATGAGTGACGTAAGCGTTGGAATGACCGAAAAGCAGGCTCTGGGCCTGGCGCCTGAGGCGCCGGGCGGCCTCGCGACGCCGCGCGACTATATCGCGCTGCTGAAGCCGCGGGTGATGTCGCTGGTGATCTTCACCGCGCTGGTGGGGCTCGTGCGGGCACCGGACCATGTGCACCCCGTGATCGCCTTCACCGCCATCCTGTGCATCGCGGTCGGTGCCGGTGCGGCGGGCGCGCTCAACATGTGGTGGGACGCGGACATCGACCGCGTGATGACCCGTACCCAGAGCCGCCCTATCCCCTCCGGCCGGGTGACGCCGCAGGAGGCGCTGGCCTTCGGCCTCACGCTCTCGGCCTTTTCCGTCGTGGTGCTTGGCCTGCTGGTGAATGTGCTGGCGGGGGCGCTGCTAGCCTTCACCATCTTCTTCTACGTGGTGGTCTACACCATGTGGCTGAAGCGCTCGACGCCGCAGAACATCGTCATCGGCGGCCTTTCCGGCGCGCTGCCGCCCATGGTCGCCTGGGCCGCCGCCTCGGGCTCCATCAGCCTCGAGAGCGTGATCCTCGTCGCCATCATCTTCTTCTGGACCCCGCCGCACTTCTGGGCGCTGTCGCTCTACCGGGCGGATGACTATGCCCGTGCCGGCGTGCCCATGCTGCCGGTCACTGCCGGCCCGGACGAAACGCGCCGGCAGATCCTGCTCTACACCCTCTTCCTCGTGCCGCTGGCCATGTCGCCGACCTTCCTCGGCGAGGCCGGGCTGGTTTATGGCGCGGTGTCGGGCGTGATGGGGCTGGGCATGCTGATGGCGGCCATCAAGGTCTATCGCCTGCGTACGGGCGAAGAGGCCACGAAGGCGGCCAAGAAGATGTTCGGCTTCTCCATCCTGTACCTGTTCCTGCTGTTCGCCACGCTGCTGGCGGAAGCGCTGATCGGGAGGATCTGAGCCCTTGGCGCAGGACGTGCACGACACGGTCCGCAAGGACACGGGAACGGACGCCGGGGCCGGCAAGGCCCCGCACGCGGCGCCACCCGGCGTTACGGACGGCGTGGTGCTGACCCCCGAGCAGGTGCGCCGCCGCCGCGCGCGCTCGGTGGCGATAGCGTCTGTGCTCGGGTTTCTGGTGCTGCTCTTCTACGTCGTCACCATCGTGAAACTCGGCCCCGGCGTGGTGCTGAACCGACCCCTGTGAGGTGAGCCATGGACGTGCGCGAGACTGATCGACCCGCTCCGTCCACTCAGGACATAACGTCCGCTGCTCTCACCTCTGCCGCGCCTGCCTCGACCGTTGCCTTGCCCGGCCGGCGGCGGGGCCGCCGCACCGAGACGATGATCGTTGCCGGCTGTGTGGCCTTTGTGGGCGCCATGGTCGGCGTCACTTATGCCTCGGTGCCGCTCTATCGGGCCTTCTGCGCGCTCACCGGCTTTGGCGGCTCCACCCGCACGGGGGACGCCGCGCCGGCCAAGGTGCTGGACCGCACCATCACCGTGCGCTTCGACGCCAATGTGGCCCCGGGCCTCTCCTGGGATTTCCGCCCCGAGCAGACCAAGGTGGACGTGAAGGTCGGCGAGACCAAGATGGCCTATTATTTCGCCGGCAACCGCAGCCCGGCGGAAACCTTCGCCAACGCCACCTACAATGTCATGCCCCCCACGGCTGGCGCCTATTTCGTGAAGCTGGAATGCTTCTGCTACAGCGAGCAGAGCCTGAAGGGCGGCGAGAAGGTGGACATGCCGGTGGTCTTCTATGTGGACCCGGCCATCGCCGATGATCCGGAGATGGAAGGGCTCACCACCATCACGCTCTCCTACACCTTCTTCCCGGCCCAGCCGAAGCCGGGATCGCAGGCGCGGGTCGAGCCGGAAAAGCCGCAGGGCAAACCGATGTGAGATTACCGGGCTGACGCAGCGCTTCGCGGGCGGCGGCTCGGTTGTAAGGATGTGGCACAACGCCAATTGTGCCATAGTTGAACAAGAACGGGATAAGGGGAGGCCGCGAGAGATGGCCCAGGGACACGCCGAGGCACACGCTGTTGCGGGGGCGGATGCGCATGCCGCACCCAAGCATCACGATTATCACGTCGTCGATCCGAGCCCGTGGCCGATCATTGGCTCCATCGCCGCCTTCGTGATGGCGGCGGGCGCAGTGCTCTGGATGCACGGCGGCAGCGCCCTTCCTATGAGCCTCGGTCTGCTGGGCGTGCTCTACACCATGTTCGGCTGGTGGCGGGACATCGTGCGGGAGAGCCGCACCGGCTACCACACCAAGGTGGTGCAGATCGCTTTCCGCTATGGGACCATCCTGTTCATCGCCTCCGAGGTGATGTTCTTCGTGGCATGGTTCTGGGCTTTCTTCGATGCGGCCCTGTTCACCGACGAGGCCATCAACTTCCAGCGTGCCGAATTCACCGGCGGCATCTGGCCGCCCAAGGGCATCGAGGCGCTGAACCCCTGGCACCTGCCGCTGCTCAACACGCTGATCCTGCTCACCTCCGCCACCACCATCACCTGGGCGCACCATGCGCTGCTGGAGGGCGACCGGCAGGGCCTGAAGTGGGGCCTCTGGTGCACCATCATCCTCGGCGTGGTGTTCAGCCTGTGCCAGGCATTCGAATATGCCCACGTGCATTTCGGTTTCTCGGGCAACATCTATGGCGCCACCTTCTTCATGGCGACCGGTTTCCACGGCTTCCACGTGATCGTGGGCACCATCTTCCTGATGATCTGCCTGCTGCGGACGTATCTGGGCGACTTTACGCCGGAGCGGCACTTCGGCTTCGAGGCCGCCGCCTGGTACTGGCACTTCGTGGACGTGGTGTGGCTGTTCCTTTTCACCTTCATCTATGTGTGGGCGGCAGCGGGCCACGCTGCCGCGCACTGACTTTGCTTGATCCGGGAAGGGGCGGCCTTGCCGCCCCTTCGTGCTTTGCAGGAGGGCGGGGGAGCCTTGGGGCCACATGAGCAGCAATGAGCGCCATCCCCTGCAGGAAGCCTACTTCACGCCGGCCTCGCCGGTGGCTGCGGGGCTCGCTTGCCGTTGTCCGCGCTGCGGCCGTGGCAAGCTGCTGAAGGGCTTTCTCTCGCTCGCGCCCCGCTGCGAGGTTTGCGGGCTGGACTATGGCTTCATCGATGCCGGCGACGGGCCGGCGGTGTTCGTCATCCTGTTTGCCGGCGCCATCGTGGTGGCGCTCGCCTTCTGGGTGGAGGTTCGCTACCAGCCGCCCATGTGGCTCCATGCGGCGCTCTGGGGGCCGACCATCCTCGTGGTGACGCTAGGGCTGCTGCGCCCCCTCAAGGGGCTGCTGGTGGGCCTGCAATATCGCAACAAGGCCGCCGAGGGGCGGCTGGACCGATGAGACCGGCCACATCCGATCCGGCGCGAGTCTCATCCGCCATGGCGAAAGGTGGCGGCCGGGAGGCTGGCGCGATCGGCCGGATCCTCGGCCTGGCGGCAGCGGGCTGCGCCTTCCTCATCCTCGTCGGCCTTGGCATCTGGCAACTGGAGCGGCTGGCCTGGAAACAGGAGCTGACGGCGCAGGTGGAAACCCGCGCCAATGCCATCGTCCGCGCTCTGCCGCCGGCGGCGGCCTGGGGCCAGCTCACGCGCGCGCGCTCCGAATATGACCATGTGGCCGTCACCGGCACCTTCGACCATGCCAAGGAAACGCTGGTCTACACGGTGCTGTCCGACACCAAGGCCCCGTTCAAGGGGCAGGGCTATCTGGTCATCACGCCGCTGATGTTGCCGGGCGGCCATGCGGTGCTGGTGAACCGGGGCTTCGTGCCCGCCGACCGGCGCGATCCGGCCACCCGCGCGGCGGGGCAGGTGGCGGGGGTGGTCAGCATCACCGGGCTGCTGCGCTTTCCCGAGGAGGCAAGCCTCTTCGTGCCCGCCAACGACCCGGCGAAGAACGACTGGTATCGGCGCGAGCCGGGCGAGATCGCCGCCGCGCGCGGGCTCAAGGGGGCGGCGCCCTTTCTCATCGACGCGGATGCCAGCCGCAATCCCGGCGGCCTGCCGCAAGGCGGCGAGACGCGTGTCGCCTTTCCCAACCGCCATCTGGAATATGCGCTCACCTGGTTCGGCCTTGCCGCTGCGCTCGTGGGCGTTGTGGCGGCGGTGGCGATCTCGCGCCGCGCGCGCAAGACGTCTCTTCTTTCCTGAGATCATGTTGCATCGCGCTTGAAAGCCGGCTGAAAAAATCTCTATCAAGGCTATGCGGGCACGGGGCCGGCCGGAGGAAAGCCATGGCGCGCACGGATGCGATCGTGCTGGGAGCGGGGATCGTCGGTGTGAGCGCCGCTCTGCATCTGAAGGCGCGGGGACTCTCCGTGGCCCTCGTGGACCGGCAGGCGCCGGGCGAAGGCACCTCTTTCGGTAATGCGGGCAGCATCGAGGTCAGCGCTTTGCTGCCGGTGTCCCTGCCGCGCGATCCTTTGACGCTGCTGCGCCATGCCCTGAAGCTCGCGCCCCAGAGCAATTACCGTCTCGCCGCCTTGCCGTCCTATTTCCGCTGGCTGCTGGCCTATTTCGCTGCCTCCACGCCTGAGCGACAGCAGGCCATCGGCCGCGATCTGCGCCCTCTGATGGCGGCAGCGCGCGCCGAGCACCACGCGCTGGCCAAGTCCGCCGGTGCCATGGGGCTGCTGTCCGCCACCGGCTGGCTGAAGGTCTATCGCAATGAGGCGGACCTCGCCGCCACCGCCACCGAACGGGCCATGGCGGATGAACTGGGCGTTGCCTACACGCTCCTCAACGAGGCTGGCGTGCGCAAGCTCGAGCCGGCGCTGAAGCCCGGCCTTGCGGGCGGGGTGCATTGGACCGACTCCGACAATGTCAGCGATCCCGGTGGTCTGGTGAAGGCCTACGCGGCTTTGTTCGAGCAGCAGGGCGGCCTGATGCTGAAGGGCGACGCGCGCAGCCTGCGCCAGAGCGGCGGGCGCTGGCGGGTTGAGACGGCGGAAGGCCCCGTGGATGCGGAAGTGGCCGTGGTGGCGCTGGGGCCGTGGAGCCTCGACCTGCTGAAGCCGCTGAACATTCCCGCGCCGCTGCCCATGGCGGTGAAGCGCGGCTATCACGTCCACTTCGAACCCAAGCCCGGCCTCACCCTGTCGCGCGGCATCGTGGACCGCACGGGGGGCTTCGCCCTGCAATGGACCCGCGGCGGCATCCGCGCCACCACCGGTATCGAGTTCGCCCGCCGGGAGGATCCGCGCACAGACATTCAGGTGCGGCGCGTGATCGCCAATGTGCGCAAGCTGGTGCCGCTGGAAGAGGTGAAGCAGGCCGAGCCGTGGCTCGGCTTCCGTCCGGCCTTTGCCGATTCCAAGCCGGTGATTGGCCCCGCGCCGGGCCTGCCGGGCCTGTTCCTGGATTTCGGCCACAGCCACTGGGGACTGACGCTGGGACCAGCCTCCGGGCGCCTCATCGCCGACATGGTAACGGGGGCGACTCCATTCGTGGATCCGGCCCCCTATGCGCCGACGCGCTTTGCGGCCTGAGGTCGCTCAGCGCACGTAGAAAGCCTTCGGCCGCACGCCTTCCTTGAAGTAGCCGACGAAGGCGACCACGCCGATCGCCTGCGACAGCAGGCCGGGCATCAGCGTGGCGAGGTCCATGATGGTCGCGCCCTCCGGCAGCACGAGGCCCCGGATGGAGAACTGGCAGAAGGCCGTGACCGCCAGCCAGACGACCAGCAGCACCGGCGCGATGGAAAGCGCGTGGCGCGAGCGCATCACCGTCATCACCACGAACATCACGGACCAAAGGAACAATAGGGCCTGAGGCACGAGGCCGAAGCGCAGCATCTGGGTCGAGATGGACGAGCCCGAGACCGAATCCACGATGGAGGAGAGGGCGCCGCCGGTGCCGAGTGCCGAGATGAGCGTGAACAGCCCGGCCAGCGGCACCGCGACGATGCCGCAGGTGCACCAGAAGATGATGGCCAGCATGCCGCCGAGCGCGCCTTCGGCGCTGGAGCGCCGACGTCTGGAAACGGGCGGGATGGCGGACATGGCGGCTCCTTTGGGGCGACTCAGGGGTCCGCTCCCTCTAGCAGACTTTGACCGGGATGGAGCTAACCCTTGCGTGCAATCAGCCGGCTGCGGCAGCCGGAAACACGTCCCGCCACGCGGGCTGGGCATCCGCATAGGGCAACGCGGTGGCCTCATAGACACCGCGCGCTACCGCCCGAGCGAGCACAGCGGCGGCGGTGGCGCCGATGGTGAGCAGATCGCCCACCGGCTCGGCCAGCGGCGTGCGGCCGGTGGCGAGGGCAAAGACGCAGTCGCCATCCAGCGGCGTGTGTATGGGGAAGAGCGAGAGGGCGAGCCCATCCTGCGCCATCACGGCGAAGTGTCGCGCCTGAGCCCCTGTGAGCACCGCATCGGTGGCGACCACCGCGATGGTGGTGGCGGTGCGCGGCGTCACGCCCTTGATATGGATGGCCGCGCCATCGGCGGGCAGGGAGGCGGGAAGGCCCAGGCCGCCGAACTCACCGTCCTGTTCGAACGGGGCAGCGCGGAAATGCGGGCCGGAGCCGAGCAAGGGGCAGCCCACCGCATTGACCGCCACCAGAGCTGAAACCCGATGGCCGGAGGAGGTGAAGGCGGATGCCGAGCCGAGGCCACCCTTTACCCGTGCGGTGGTGGCGCCCATGCCGGCGCCCACGCTGCCAAGCGCGAAATCGTGTCCGGCGGCGTCCGCCGCCTGAATGCCGAGCGCGCGATAGGGCGGCTCCATGCCCCAATTCTTGTCACCGCCATTGAGCAGATCGAACAGGATGGCAGAGGGCACGATGGGCACCCGCACATCGCGCACCGCAAAGCCACGGCCATGGGTGGCGAGCCATGCCGTGACGCCGGACGCCGCATCGAGCCCGAAGGCGGAACCGCCGGACAGGACGATGGCATCCACGGTCTGGACGGTGCGGGAGGGATCGAGCAGGTCCGTTTCCCGCGTGCCCGGTCCGCCACCGCGCACGTCCACCGCAGCAACGGCCGGCGGATCGCACAGTATGGCGGTGACGCCGGATCCCACGGCGGCATCGCTCGCATGGCCGACCATGAGACCGGGAACATCGGTAAGGAGGTTCTGCATGATCACGCCTCGCGAGACAGCTTAGGCTTTCATCCCTACGGCGATGTGTCCGTTCTGGAAAGCGCATCCGGTGCGCGGGCTGCGACAGGACGCGGCTTCACAACGCGGGGAGGCTTGATGCGCAGGGCTTGCCGCACGCACGCTCCGGGGCCATGAACGGGGCAGCCGCGCGCTTTTCGCTGCCGGCACCAGTTTCAAGGGTCCGATGGCCGACGTTACGCTTCCCGCCGCCTTCATCGCCGGCCTCGCCAGTTTTCTGTCGCCCTGCGTGCTGCCGCTGGTGCCGCCGTATCTGTGTTACATCGCCGGCACCACGCTGGATGATCTGACCAATGCGGAGCCGCTGAAGCAGGTGGCCCGGCGGGCCTTCTACGGCGCCCTTCTGTTCGTGGCCGGCTTCACGGTGGTGTTCGTGGCGCTGGGCGCCGGTGCGTCCGCCATCGGCAACGTGCTGCGTGCGCACCAGAACGCGCTCTCCGTCATTGCTGGTATCGCCATCATCCTGATGGGCCTGAATTTCCTCGGCGTGTTCCGGATCGCCTTCCTGTCGCGCACCGCGCGGGCGGAGGTGGCACAGCCCACCAGCCTGTGGGGGGCATTCGTGATGGGGCTGGCCTTCGCCTTCGGCTGGACGCCGTGCCTCGGCCCGGTGCTCGGTGCGATTCTGGCGGTGGCGGGCTCGGAGGCGACTGTGGCCAAGGGGGCGGGGCTGCTGGCGATCTATTCGGCGGGGCTTGGCGTGCCCTTCCTCATTGCCGCGCTGGCGGTGCGGCCGTTCCTGAAGAGCCTGAGCCACATCCGCCGCTATCTGCCCATGGTGGAGAAGGGCATGGGTGCACTGCTGCTGCTGACCGGCATCGCCTTCCTCTCCGGCGGCATCGCCAGCGCCAGCTACTGGCTGCTGGAGACCTTCCCGATCCTCAGCACGTTGGGTTGAGACAGCTCAGGACTTGTATTCCTTGAGGCGCGGACCGTCGGGTGTTTCGGCAGTCGGCGCGCCGAGCGCGGCGTGGAGGCGTGCGAGTACTACCTCGGTCTCGGTTTCCACCGTCCGCGACAGCGCGAAGGCCTGGCCATCGGCCGCGATCTGCCGACAGGCGTCGGGATGGCTGCGGCACCACTCGATCTTCTCGGCAAGATCGGAAAGATCCGCCTTCACCGGCACATAGTGCACCCATGGCACAAGGGCATCATAGAACCACTGCCTGAAGCCGTAGGGCGAGGAAATCTTCAGCACGCAGCAGCCGAGCAGCAGCCGGGAGAAGAAGTTCATCCAGGCAGCGGAGAAGCCGTCCACATCGAGGGCATACCGCACCTTGACCCATTCCAGCGGCCCGATGCGCTCGCGGCTGATACCGAAGGGCGCGAGGTCCGCCCGGCCGGCGAAGGCCACATCGACGCCGGGCATGTCCTTCAGGGCGAGACACATGCGCACCCGCTGGCGCAGCAATGGATTGGCGGGGTCCATCCAGCTGTGGGTGATCTCGCCCTGTCCGGAAGGCGCGCCGCGCCAGCGCACCACATCCTCGCGGGCGTCCCACGCTACGACCTTGGCAACAGCGCGATAGGGCGCATAGACGCGCGGCGTCATGAAAGCCCGGTCGGGGATCAGCACCGAGTCGGGATGGTTGGAGCAGAAGGTGAGAACGCCGGGGAGGGCGCTATGGTCCGCAAGGCTCGCCTCCAGCCGGGGCAAAGCGGCCCGCGCGGCGAAATAGGCCATGATGGGGCCGCGCTTCCAGAGGCTGTTGATGCCCTCGCGCGACAACAGAGCCTCGCCGGCGGTCACGGTGAGCCAGCGGCCATCATTCTCGAAGCTCAGCTGGTCTGCCGTTCCGGCGCGTACGCGCACCCGGCGCCCGGCGGGCACCACGGTGCTAAAGCGGGTCGCCACCGCGAGCCGCACCGCAGCCTGCGGCGTGGCACGGAAGAGGAGGTCGGAGAGATCAGCCATGTGCCTTGGCTTATAAGGGGATCATGGCTGTTTTCGGTAGGGCTTTTTTGAGCCTGATCGCCATCGTGATCAATCCGCCGCGCTGATCAGACGAAAACGCCCGCGCGTGATGCGCGGGCGCCGTGATGCCTATCTGTCGGCCGCGACTTCAAAGCTCCGAATAGCCGCCGTCCTTCCAGACGTAGACCACATAGTCGAGCTTGGTCAGGTCGCCCTTCTTATCGAAGGCGAGCGGGCCGAGCACGGTATTGAAGGTGGCGCCGGAGTGCATGTACTCGGCGACCTTCTTGGGATCGACAGACTTGGCGGCTTCCGCTGCCTGCTTGATGATCTGCACGGCGGCGTAGGAATAGAGCACGTAGCCTTCCGGATCGATGCCCTTGGCCTTGAACTTCGCCACGATGTCCTTGGCTGCCGGGTTGTTGCGCGGATCGGGGCCGAAGGTCATCAGCGTGCCGGCAGCACCCGGACCGGCGATGGTCCAGTATTCCTTGTCGGTGATGCCGTCGCCGGAGAACAGGACCGTGCTCATGCCCTGGTCGCGCATCTGGCGCACCAGCAGGCCGGCTTCCGGATGCAGGCCGCCATAATAGAGCACATCCACGCCCGCGGCCTTCAGCTTGGAGACGAGGGCGGAATAGTCCTTTTCACCGGGCGTGATGCCCTCATAGACCACTTCCTTCACGCCACCCTTGTTGATGGCCTTCTGGGTCTCATCCGCAAGGCCCTTACCGTAGGGGGTCTTGTCGTGGACGATGGCGATCTTCTTGTCCTTGAGGCTCTTCAGGATGTACTCGCCGGCCACCGCGCCCTGCTGGTCGTCGCGGCCGCAGGTGCGGAACACGTTCCACAGCTTGCGCTCGGTGAAGGTCGGGTTGGTGGAGGCGGGGCTGATCTGGAGGATGCCGCCTTCCTCATAGTTCGTGGAGGCCGGGATCGAGACACCGGAATTGAAGTGGCCGACCACGTACTTCACGCCGTCGGATACGAACTTGTTGGCGATGGACGTGCCCTGCGCCGGGGTGGAGGCGTCGTCGCCGACGAAGAGCTGGATCTGCTGGCCGAGGATGCCGCCGGAGGCATTGATGTCGGCGACCGCCTGATCGACGCCGTTCTTCAGCTGGGCGCCGAAGGCGGCGTTAGGGCCGGTCAGGGGGCCGGCGACGCCGAGCTTGACCTGAGCCTGAGCACTGGCCGCGAAAGCAAGACTGGCACCGAGCGCAAGCCCGGCAAGTAGAAGCTTCCTCATCCGTATCTCCTCTGGTGGTCCGCAAACGTTTCTGAGGGGGCGGGCGGCAGCGATGCGCTGCTCTTCTTGAGGTCCTCCGGAACAGAAACGCCCGCAGGTCGCGGGCGTTTCCATTTTCAGTGCTCTGTCATTGCGGGCCTTTCCGGCCGCTCACAGTTCCGAGTAGCCGCCGTCTTTCCAGACGTAGACCACGTAATCGAGCTTGGTCAGATCGCCCTTCTTGTCGAAGGCGAGCGGGCCGAGCACGGTGTTGAAGGTGGCGCCGGAGTGCATGTAGTCGGCGACCTTCTTGGGGTCGACAGACTTGGCGGCTTCCGCCGCCTGCTTGATGATCTGCACGGCAGCGTAGGAATAGAGCACGTAACCTTCCGGATCGATGCCCTTGGCCTTGAACTTCTCGACGATCTCCTTGGCCGCCGGGCTCTTGCGCGGATCGGGGCCGAAGGTCATCAGCGTGCCGGCAGCACCCGGACCGGCGATGGTCCAGTATTCCTTGTCGGTGATGCCGTCGCCGGAGAAGAGCACCGTCTTCAGGCCCTGGTCACGCATCTGGCGCACCAGCAGGCCGGCTTCCGGATGCAGGCCGCCGTAATAGAGGACGTCGACGTTGGCGGCCTTCAGCTTGGAGACGAGGGCGGAATAGTCCTTCTCGCCGGGCGTGATGCCCTCATAGACGACTTCCTTCATGCCACCCTTGTTGATGGCCTTCTGGGTCTCGTCCGCAAGGCCCTTACCGTAGGGGGTCTTGTCATGGACGATGGCGATCTTCTTGTCCTTGAGGTTCTTCAGGATGTACTCGCCGGCGACCGCACCCTGCTGGTCGTCGCGGCCGCAGGTGCGGAACACGTTCCACATCTTGCGCTCGGTGAAGGTCGGGTTGGTGGAGGCGGGCGTGATCTGGAGGATGCCGCCTTCCTCATAGTTCGTGGAGGCCGGGATCGAGACACCGGAATTGAAGTGGCCGACCACGTACTTCACGCCGTCCGAGATCAGCTTGTTGGCCACCGAGGTGCCCTGAGCCGGGGTGGAGGCGTCGTCGCCGCTGAACGGCTGGATCTGCTGGCCGAGGATGCCGCCGGAGGCATTGATGTCGGCGACCGCCTGATCGAAGCCGTTCTTCAACTGGGCGCCGAAGGCGGCATTGGGGCCGGTCATGGGCGCGGCGACCGCCATCTTGACCTGCGCCTGCGCACCCGCCGCGAAGGCGAGGCTGGCGCCGAGCGCCAGGCCGGCGATGAGAAGTTTCCTCATGCGTCTTATCTCCTCTGGTCTTTTCCGGGCCGGGGCGGCGCCCCGTTCCGGCTGCAATCGGCAGATGGTGCGAAGGCCCGGATCAGGCCATCGGAACTGAAATATGGAGACGTCAATCGCGGTCATTCTGCCGCAAAACCCGCGCCTGTCGATGGGCAGGCGAAGGGCTGCGGCAGCATTGCCCACACCTATGGGCGGGCGCGCCAGAGCAGCGGGCCGGCACTCTCGTAAAGCCAGCCGTAGCGCAGGGTCATCTGCTGCTTGCGCACAGATCGGAAACCGAGCGTGGCGATGGACAGGAGGATGACATATTCCAGCAGGAAATGGTCAAAGGCCAAGAGCGTGCCATGGAAGAGCGCGAAGTGGCAGAAGCGCACCGCGCAGGTCACGAGCAGGGCGTAGAGCGCCACCTGCAGGAAGGGGCTCCAGCCCTTGGCCACGGCGCGGCCGGCCATCCAGGCCCCGCCGCCGCCGAGCGCCACGGTGACGAGCAGGAAGTCGCCCAGCGACACCTCCACCACCGAGCGCGGGCGGATGACATAGAGCACCAGCACTGCGAGGAGGGCGAGGACGGGCAGCACCACCATCGGCGAAGTGGGGCGGCCGGGATTGGGGACGGTGGCGGCCATGTCAGTGCCCCCCTTCCAGATAGGCGGCCTTCACCTCGGGCCGCTCCAGCAATTCCTTGCCGGTGCCGCTCATGGTGACGACGCCGTTCACCATCACATAGCCCCGGTGCGCCAGCTTGAGGGCGTGATAGGCATTCTGCTCCACCAGAAACACGGTGAGCCCCTCGGTGCGGTTGAGGTCGCGGATGGCGTCGAAGATCTGCTTCACCACCAGCGGGGCAAGGCCCAGCGAGGGCTCGTCCAGCAGGAGAAGCCGGGGGCGGGTCATCAGCGCGCGGGCGATGGCCAGCATCTGCTGCTCGCCGCCGGAGAGCGTGCCGCCGCGCTGGTGCAGGCGCTCCTTCAGGCGCGGGAAGAGCGTGAACATGCGCTCCAGATCGTCCTGGAAATGGGTGTTGCCATCCACGGCGGCGCCCATCTGCAGATTCTCATAGACCGTCATGCGGCCGAAGATGCGTCGTCCCTCCGGGGACTGGGCGATCTTGAGACGCATGATCTCGTGCGTGGGCAGGTTGGTGATGTCGCGGCCGTTGAAGACGACCGAGCCTTCCCGAGCCCGGGGCGATCCGCAGATGGTCATCATCAGCGTGGACTTGCCCGCGCCGTTGGCGCCGATGAGGGTGACGATCTCGCCCTCGTTCACCTCCACATCCACGCCCTTCAGGGCGACGATGTTGCCGTAATAGGTCTTCACGCCCGTGACGGAGAGCATCGCCGTCATAGGCCCACCTCCGCCTCGACCGCTTCCACGGCGTCTTCGTCCACGCCGAGATAGGCGGCGATCACCGCCGGGTCGGAGCGCACCTCGGCGGGCGTGCCGTCGGAAATCTTCTTGCCGTACTCCAGCACGATCACATGGTCCGAGATTTCCATCACCACCGACATGTCATGCTCGATCAACAGCACCGAGGTGCCGTAATCGGCGCGGATGGACAGGAGCAGCGTGTTCAGCGCCGCGGATTCGCGCGGGTTGAGGCCGGCGGCGGGCTCGTCGAGGCAGAGCAGCACCGGGTCCGAGCACATGGCACGGGCGATCTCCAGGCGGCGCTGGTCGCCATAGGGCAGGTCGCCGGCGGGATCGTCCGCGCGCTCCACGAGATCGACCTTCTCCAGCCAGTGCAGGGCGCGGTCCATGCCCTCCTTCTCCTGCCGCCGCCAGGACGGCAGGTTGAGAAGGGCCGAGGGCGACAGCAGGCCCGAGCGGATGAGCTTCTGATGCTGGGCCACCATGAGGTTTTCCAGCACGGTCATGCCCGAGAACAGGCGGATGTTCTGGAAGGTGCGGGCCACCCGCGCCTTGGAGGACACCTTGTGGTCCGGCAGCCGTTCCAGCAGGAACAGGGCGCCGGCCTGCGTGGTGGCGGCGGCCTGCCCCGCGGCGGTGAGGGCTTCCACGTCCTCCGTGGTTGGCGCGCCGCCATGGGCGAGGGCGAGCCGGCCCAACGTCGGCTTGTAGAAGCCGGTGATGCAATTGAAGGCGGTGGTCTTGCCGGCGCCGTTCGGGCCGATCAGGGCTGTCACATCGCCGCGTCCCACGGTGAAGGACACGTCGTTCACCGCCACGAGGCCACCGAACCGCATGGTGAGGTGGTCCACGGTCAGGATGGGATCGGTCTCCCAGCGTCTCATCCGTGGCCCTCCTTCACGAGGTCACCCGACACCTTCTTGCGTTCCTTCAGGAAGATGGTGGCCAGACGCCCCGAGACGAGGCCGCGCGGACGCCACACCATCACGGCCACCATGGCGAAGCCGAAGATGAGCATGCGATAAAGCGTGGGGTCGAAGTCCGGTCCCAGCAGCCAGTCGCTCTTCAGGAAGGAGAGGTTCCGCAGCATCTCCATGCCGCCGATCATGAAGACGGCGGCGGCGGCAACGCCCATCTGCGAGCCCATACCGCCCAGCACCACGATGGCGAGGATCATGGCGGACTCGATGAAGGTGAAGCTCTCCGGCGACACGAAGCGCACGCGCACCGCGAAGAAGGCCCCCGCGAAGCCGCCGAACATGGCGCCGGTGGCAAAGGCCGTGAGCTTGGTGAGCGTGGTGTTGATGCCGAGCGAGCGGCAGGCGATCTCGTCTTCGCGCAGTGCTTCCCACGCCCGGCCCACCGGCATGCGCCGCAGCCGCAGGGTGGCGAGTGCAGTGAGCAGGGAGAGGGCGACGATGACGAAATAGAGGAAGATGATGCGGTGCATCGGGTCGAACGTGAGTCCGAAACGGGCAGCGAACCCATCATCCGCAGCGGTGAACGGAATGCCGAAGAAGGAGATGGGCGGGATGGAGGCGATGCCTGCACCGCCATTGGTGAAGTCGGTCCAGTTGATGAGCACGAGGCGGATGATCTCGCCGAAGGCGAGCGTCACGATGGCGAGGTAATCGCCGCGCAGGCGCAGCACCGGGAAGCCGAGGATGACGCCCCACATGGCGGCCAGGATGCCGCACACCGGCAGACAGACCCAGAAGGACCACAGCGCCCAGAAGTTCTCGCCCAGATGCCCGGCCATCCAGTCGTTGATGGGCACGCTGGTGGAAAGAAGCGCGAAGGCATAGGCCCCGACCGCATAGAAGGCGACGTAGCCGAGATCCAGCAGGCCGGCGAGGCCGACCACGATGTTGAGGCCCCAGCCCAGCATCACGTAGGAGCCGATATAGATGCCGAGGTCGATCCAGTAGCGGCTCGGGGTCAGGCCGCCGGTCACGACGATGGCGATCAGGGGATAGAAGAGGGCGAGCGCGAAGAAGGCGGGCTTCGCCATCGGCGAGATGAAACCGCCCACGGCCGCGAGCGGCGAGGGCGTGCCGCGCGCCGCCTTCTGACGGCCGGGCCGCCAGATGGTGAGATGCAGCACGAGGCGCAGCACCGCCACCAGGATGGCGAAGGTGGCGCACAGGCCGAAGCGATAGGTGAGGGTGAGGGGGCCGCTGCCGCTCTCGGTGGCGCGGAAGCCCACCAGCGGCAGGAACAGAAGGAAGGTGATGACGCCGCTCACCACCGCATCCTTCAGCGCGGCAGCGAACGGGGAGGGACGCGCGGCCCCGTCCCCGGCCAGAGGGGATGACATCAGACCTTCTCCACTTCCGGACGGCCGAGAAGCCCTTGCGGCATGAAGACGAGGGTGATGGCGAGGATGGAGAACGCCGCCACATCCTTGTATTCAATGGAGAAATAAGCGGACCAGAAGGTCTCGATGAGGCCGATCAGCAGCCCGCCGAGCACTGCGCCGGGCAGCGAGCCGATGCCGCCGAGGACGGCTGCGGTGAAGGCCTTCACACCCGGCACGAAGCCGTCATTGAAGTTCACCACGCCATAATACATCAGGTACATGACGCCGGCGACGGCGGCCAGCATGGCACCGATGATGAATGTCAGCGAGATGGTGCGGTCCACATCCACGCCGAGCAGCGCGGCCATCTTGCGATCCTGCTCGCAGGCACGCTGGGCGCGGCCGAGCGGCGTCTTCTGCACCAGGAACCAGAAGCCGCCCAGAAGCACGGCCGTCAGGATCATGATGAACATCTGCTTGTAGGCCAGCGTGACCTGATAACCGTTGTTGTCCATCAGCACGATCACGTCGGGCAGCATGGGCGGCAGCGGCTTGTTGCGCGGACCCTGCGCCACCTGCACGAAGTTCGACAGCAGGATGGACATGCCGATGGCCGAGATCATCGGTGCCAGCCGGAACGAGCCGCGCAAGGGCCGATAGGCCACGCGCTCGATGGCCCATGATGTCAGGCCGGTGAAGATCATCGCCACCACCAGGACGATGGCCAGCACAAGGAAGATGGAGGTGATGCCCAGCACCGTGGTGAGCAGCAGAAAGGCGATCAGGCCGATGAAGGCACTCACCATGAACACGTCACCATGGGCGAAGTTCACCATGCCGATGATGCCGAACACCATGGTGTAACCGATCGCGATGAGCCCGTAGATGGACCCAAGCGTCAACCCATTGATCAATTGCTGGAGAAAGACGTCCATACGACCAATGCCCCTCGTTCTGGATCCGCCTATTGTTTGGTCGTGCCTCATGATTGGGCACTGCGGACTGATTCACTCATAGCGTGCGTGTGCGAACGTGACAAATGCGCCTTTGGGCGTGTGGACGGCGCGGCGCAGCTCCGGGCTGGTGTCGTTGCAGGACAGCTTTTCCTCAAAGCGCCCCTGACGCAACATCTGCCTGTATCCGGGCGGCAAACAACCACGGGAGAAACGCCATGGCTCTGGAGATGTCGGGCAGCTACGAGCTGCCGGTGACGCGTGAAAAAGCCTGGGAAGCCTTGAATGACGCGGAGATTCTCAAACGCTGCATCCCCGGCTGCGAGGAGCTGGAGAAGGCTTCCGATACCGAGATGAAAGCGGTGGTGGTCTCGAAGATCGGGCCGGTGAAGGCCAAATTCCGCGGCACCGTCACCCTGAGCGACTTCAACGCCCCGGAAAGCTACCGAATCTCAGGGGAAGGTGATGGTGGAATCGCCGGTTTTGCGAAGGGGGGTGCGCTTGTGGAGTTGACCTCAAGCGAAACAGGCACCACGCTGGTATACAAGGCCGAGGCGCAGATCGGCGGCAAGCTTGCTCAGCTTGGTCAGCGTCTGGTGGCAGGGACAGCGAAAAAAATCGCCGACGAGTTCTTCAAGAATTTCGCCGAAGCGGTCGCGAGTGGGGACGCCTGAGGAAGCTTGGTCTTCCTCTGTTTTCGTGCGTCTCCATCAATGTCGTCCCGCTTCAAGCTCGACCCATTCGTCATTGCGCTTGCCCTCACCGTTGTCGCCGCCGTGATCTGGCCCTACCCGGGCGTCAGTGGCGGCGTGCTGCATGCCGACAAGGCGGCCAGCTACGGCGTGGCGTTCATCTTCGTGCTCTACGGCCTGTCACTGGCGCCCGAGCATCTGTGGAAGAGCGCCGGCCGCTGGCGGGTGCATCTGGTGGTGCAATTCTCCACCTTCGCACTCTTCCCGGTGGTGGTGCTGGCAGCCCATCCCTTGCTGGTGCGCGTGATGCCGCCGGAAATGGTGGCCGGATTCTTCTTCCTCGCTGCGCTGCCCTCCACCGTCTCGTCCTCGGTGGCGATGACCTCGCTGGCGCGTGGCAACGTGCCGGTGGCCATCTTCAACGCCAGCATTTCCAGCCTGATCGGCGTGTTTGTCACCCCGCTGCTGATGGCGTGGTACATGCACGCCACCGGCACGCAGATGGATTTGCAGGGGGTCATCATCAAGCTGGTGCTGCTGGTGATGTTGCCCGTGGGCATCGGCCAACTGCTGCGTCCGCTGCTGGCGCAATTCATGAACCGCCACAAGAAGGCCGCGCGCTTGGCGGACCGCGCCGTCATCCTGATGATCGTCTACAACTCCTTCTGCGACAGCGTCGTGGGCGGTGTTTGGAGCAAGCATGATCCGCGCCTGATCGCGGAGATGCTGGCCGGCGTGGTCATCCTGTTCTTCGTAGTCTACGGCCTCGTTGCGGTGATCTGCCGGCTGGTCGGCTTCAACCGCATGGACCGCGTGGCGGTGCTGTTCTGCAGTTCCAAGAAGTCGCTCGCCACCGGCCTGCCCATGGCGCGGGTGATCTTCGGCTCGCAGGCAGAACTCAGCCTCATCATCGCGCCGGTGATGCTGTTCCACTTCATCCAACTGGTGATCGTCAGCTTCATTGCCGGCCATATGGCGGCACAGGTGGATCACGAGGAGGCCAAGGCGGCCCGCAGCGGCGAGGCGCCCCGCCTTGCCGAACAGGGGCGCGGCTCGAAAATGTGACGGCGGGCCGGCGCTGCCGGCCCCGCTCTCCCACGGCGCGGGCGCATCAGCGCGCTTGACCGCCGTGCATGGGCAGTTCCACACTGGACCAATTAAAAGAACCCGCCCATCTGGCGCAGGGGTCTGTGTCGGTCGGTTCGGGACGGTCCGGGAGGTTGTCCGATGACCAGTATTTCAATGACGGTGAACGGCAGGCCGATCAGCGCCGAAGTCGAGCCGCGCACCCTGCTCGTCGAATTCCTGCGCGAAAACCTGCATCTCACCGGCACCCACGTGGGCTGCGACACCAGCCAATGCGGCGCCTGCGTCGTGCATCTGGATGGTGCAGCGGTCAAATCCTGCACCATGCTCGCGGTGCAGGCGGACGGTGGCGCGGTCACGACCATCGAGGGCCTCGCCCCCGCCGGCCGTCTGCATCCCATGCAGGAAGCTTTCCGGGAGCACCACGGCCTGCAATGCGGCTTCTGTACGCCGGGCATGATCATGACCGCCGTGGACATGGTGGCACGCCTCGGCACGGAGCTGGACGAGACCACGATCCGCGAGAATCTGGACGGCAATCTCTGTCGCTGTACCGGCTACCACAACATCGTCAAGGCGGTGGCTGCCGGCGCGCACGCCATGAACCCAGCCGCGCTCGCGGCGGAATGAGCGGCCGAGCGCGGGGCAATCGCTCCGGGCCTGCTATGCAACCGCTCATTGGTCGGTTTCGAAGCGCCGATCCGCATTTCCCGATGCCGTGGACGTGGGCGTCGGATGCCTGACCATCTCGGGACATTACGGCGGCGGGAAGGGGCCCGTCCGGCGCATTTCAGCATCATGCGGAAGCCGCCCAGCACAAGGCCGGCAAAGGCCGGGCGGGCGTTTCGCCGGGAGGAAGCCCAATGAACGCCAACACCGCAAGCAACGTGACGCCTATCGGCGCCGCCGTCCGCCGCAAGGAGGACCATCGCTTCATCACCGGCAAGGGGCGCTATACGGATGATCTCCATCGTCCCGGCGAGGCGCAGGCCTATTTCCTTCGCTCACCTCATGCCCATGCCCGCATCCGATCCCTCGACACGGCAGAGGCCGCCGCCATGCCCGGCGTGGTGGCCATCCTCACGGGAGCCGAACTGGCCGAGGACAAGGTGGGGGATCTCATCTGCGGCTGGATGATCCATTCCGTGGACGGTTCGCCCATGCGCATGGGCTCGCACCCCGCGCTGGCCAAGGACACGGTGCGCTACGTGGGCGACCATGTGGCGGTGGTGATCGCCGAAACACTCAATCAGGCGAAGGACGCAGCGGCCGCCATCGCGGTGGATTACGAGGTGCTCCCCGCCGTTTCCGATCTCGCGCAGGCGCAGGCGGAGGGCGCGCCGCAACTGCACGAGGTGGCGCCGCGCAATGTGGTCTTTGCCTGGGAGCTGGGCGACAAGGATGCCACCGACACCGCCTTTGCCAATGCGGCCCATGTCATTCCCATCGATGTGGTGAACAACCGCCTCGCGCCCAACCCCATCGAGCCCCGCGCCGCCATCGGCGACTATGACAGCGGCGACGACGCCTTCACGCTCTGGACCACCAGCCAGAATCCGCATCTGGCGCGGCTCGTGCTTTCGGCCTTCGTCGGCATCGCACCGGAGAACAAGCTGCGGGTGATCGCGCCCGACGTGGGCGGCGGCTTCGGTTCGAAGATCTTCATCTATGCCGAGGAGACGGTGTGCGCCTGGGCCTCGAAGCGGGTGGGACGGCCGGTGAAATGGACCTGCGATCGCTCGGAGGCGTTCCTGTGCGACGCCCATGGGCGCGATCACATCACTCATGCGGAGCTGGCGCTGGACCCGGCGGGGCGCATCCTCGGCTTCCGGGTGAAGACGACCGCCAACATGGGCGCCTATCTCTCCACCTTCGCTTCCTCCATTCCCACCTATCTCTACGCCACGTTGCTCTCCGGGCAGTATGACATTCCGGCCATCCACTGCCATGTGGATGCGGTCTATACCAACACCGCGCCGGTGGATGCCTATCGGGGCGCCGGGCGGCCGGAGGCTACCTTCCTTGTGGAGCGCATCGTCGAGATCGCGGCGCGCACGCTGAAGATGGACAGCGCTGCTTTTCGGCGGCTCAACTTCGTCACCAGCTTCCCGCACCAGACGCCGGTCATCATGAATTACGATGCGGGCGACTATGCGGCCTCGCTCGACAAGGCGCTGGAGCTGGCCGACTACGCCGGCTTTCCGGCCCGCAAGACGGAGGCCGAGCGACGGGGCAAGCTGCGCGGCATCGGCCTGTCCAATTATATCGAGGCCTGCGGCATAGCGCCTTCGGCGGCGGTGGGCTCGCTGGGCGCGGGTGTTGGCCTGTGGGAGAGCGCCGAGGTGCGGGTGAATCCCACCGGGAATGTGGAGGTGCTCACCGGCTCGCACAGCCATGGGCAGGGGCATGAAACCACCTTTGCCCAGCTTGTCTCTTCGCGGCTCGGCATTCCCATGGATCAGGTGTCCATCGTGCATGGCGACACCGACAAGGTGCAGTTCGGCATGGGCACCTATGGCTCACGCTCTGGCGCGGTGGGCATGTCTGCCATCGTGAAGGCGCTGGACAAGGTGGAAGCCAAGGCGAAGAAGATCGCCGCCCACATGCTGGAAGCGGCGGAAGGCGACATCGAGTTCAAGGATGGCCGCTTCTCGGTGGCGGGCACCGATCGATGGCTGGGCTTCGCGGAGGTGGCGCTCAATGCCTATGTGGCGCACAAGTTTCCCACGTCCGAGATCGAGCCGGGTCTCAAGGAAGGGGCCTTCTACGATCCCACCAACTTCACCTTCCCCGCCGGCTGCCATGTCTGCGAGGTTGAGATCGACCCGGACACCGGCGTCACGCAGATCGTGAACTTCACGGCCGTGGACGATTTCGGGGTGGTCATCAATCCGATGATCGTCGAGGGGCAGGTGCATGGCGGCATCGCGCAGGGTGTTGGGCAGGCGCTCATGGAAAGCGTGCATTACGATGCGGATGGCCAACTCGTGACTGGCTCCTTCATGGACTACACCATGCCGCGCGCGGAGAACCTGCCATCTTTCAGGATCGGGCTCACCCAGACGCGCTGTCCCTCCAATCCGCTGGGCATCAAGGGATGTGGTGAGGCGGGGGCTATCGCGGCGCCGCCGGCCGTCATCAATGCCATCACCATGGCGCTGGGCACGGAAGACGTGTCCATGCCCGCCACGCCTGCCAAGGTCTGGCAGATCATTCAGGCCTGGCGCGCGGTTGCGCAGGCTGCCGAGTAATTCGAGATCGCAGGAGAAGAGCCATGTATGCCTTCGACTATCAGCGCCCCTCAGCCCTGGATGAGGCCGTCGCGCTGCTGCGCGATCTGGATGAGCCCAAGGTGCTGGCCGGCGGCCAGACCCTGCTGCCGACGCTGAAGCAGCGTCTGGCCCAGCCCGGCAGTCTCGTCGATCTGTCCCGCATTCCCGGACTTTCCGGCATCGAGCGGCGCGGGGAAGGGCTGTTCATCGGCGCCATGGCGCGCCATGCGCAGGTGGCGACCTCTCCTCTCGTGCAGGAGGTCATTCCCGCGCTGGCGGAGCTTGCCGGCATGATCGGTGATCCCGCGGTGCGCAATCGTGGCACGCTGGGCGGCTCCATCGCCAATAACGATCCCACCGCTGATTATCCGGCTGCCTGTCTCGGCCTCGGGGCCAGCATCGTGACGAACGCGCGCACGCTGGTGGCGGACGATTTCTTCACCGGCCTGTTCGAGACCGCGCTGGGAGAGGATGAGCTGGTGGTGGGCGTGGAGTTCCCGGCCCCCGCCCGTGCCGGCTATGCCAAGTTCCGCAATCCCGCGTCCCGCTATGCCATGGCCGGTGCCTTCGTGGCGCAGATGGCGGATGGCGTACGGGTGGCGATCACGGGGGCGGGGCAGGGGGGCGTCTTCCGTTGGGCCGAGGCCGAGGAGGCCCTGCACGCGGACTTCCGGCCCGAATCCATCGCCGAACTCACGCTTGATGCCTCAGACATCATGTCTGACCTGCACGGCAGTGCGGACTATCGCGCACAGTTGGTCAAGGTGATGACATTGCGCGCACTGGTTGCAGCATTGAGGTAGATCGGTGCCGGTCTTGGTGATGCTCTTGGTTTTTCACCGAAATCGGCCAAAATTTCATGGTTTTGTCGAATGATGTGCGCTTATGATCTCCCTACGCCTGAGGGGGGTCCAAATGGCGCCTTATTCGCTCCCGGATATTGTGGAGCTCGCCTTTGCTTTGCTTGCATCTGGCGTGCTCGCAGGATTGCTGGTTGGTCTTTTTGGGGCCTATGGTGGTCTGGTTATTGTACCTGTTCTGCACCCGATGTTTGCGACTTTGGGAATGCAGAACAGCGTAGTTGTTTACCTTGCCGCAGGTGTCTCCCTGGTGCTGCTCGTCTTCACGGCCCTGCAGTGCTGGCGTGAAACGGTGCGGCCAGACACCAGTGGTGGGATTTCCGAGCATCTCGGTGTGGACGTTCGCTGGCTGATATCGGCGGGTGCAGTGTCGGCGAGCGTGGTGGTTGCCGCTTTGCCGGTGCCCGAGGTGCAGCTCATCTTCACCTGTGTGATGCTGGCCGGCGGCGTGAAGATGCTCTTCCCGTTCCGATTGGCCATGTCCGTGGTTGTCCGCACCATGATGGCGTCGCCGCTCAAGGCGTCACTGGATGTGGGGCCGTCCTCGCTCTCGGTCTCCATGGGCGCTGGCGGCGGCAACATGCGCTCAGTGGCCTTCGATCTGCGCCGCGCTGATGCTCCGGCGGGTCCGGTGCAGAAGCTGGCGATAGGCGCCTTCGGCCTCGCCCACAGCCTGTGGGAATGGAGCGGGCGCACGACGGGGGCTTCCGCGGTGGCCAGCGTTCTGCTGGCGGTGCCCGCCATGGCCGGCCTCGGCATGGTGCTCTCCGGCCATACCCAGGCGTCCGGCACGGACGAGCACGGCATTCTGGGCGTAGCCGTCATCCTTGCCAGTGCCATGATGCTCGTACCCGTGGGGGCGGAACTGTCACGCCAGTTCTCACGCCGCCTGCTGGAAATCAGCCTGGGCGTGTTCCTGCTGCTGGCCAGCGCGCAGTTCGCCTGGTTCTTCCTCGCCTGAGGAAGCCAGGGCAGGTATCGGGGTTCTCGGGCGGAATACGCCGTCCGGGCGGTTCCGGTGGTTGCGGAGGCTTCCTGCCGCGCCGATCCCGCAGTACATCTTGTGCATGCCGGATGATGCCGTTTTCCCACCCGCATCCATTGACGCCACGGCCGCCTTGCTGAGCGGCGCGGGTTATGTACCCGATCGTGCACTGGCCACCGTCGTGCATCTCGCCCTCCGCATGCGACGCCCGCTGCTCCTCGAAGGCGAGGCCGGGGTCGGAAAGACCGAGGTGGCGCGAACGCTCGCCGCCGCGCTCGGGCGGCGGCTCATCCGCCTGCAGTGTTACGAGGGGCTCGACCTCGCGGCGGCGGCCTATGAATGGAACTATCCCGCGCAGATGATCGCCATCCGGCTCGCGGAAGCGGCCGGCGAGCGCGACAAGGATGAGATCGCCTCCGGCGTCTTTTCCGAGCGCCATCTCCTGCGCCGCCCCCTGCTTGAGGCGCTGATGCCGGACCCGGCCGGGCCGCCCGTGCTGCTCATCGACGAGCTGGACCGGACGGACGAGGCCTTCGAGGCGTTCCTGCTGGAAGTGCTGGCCGATTTCCAGATTTCCATTCCCGAACTCGGCACGGTGAAGGCGGAGCATCCGCCCATCATCATCCTCACCTCCAACCGAACCCGCGAGATCCATGACGCTCTCAAGCGGCGCTGCCTCTATCACTGGGTGGGCTATCCCTCGGCGGAACGGGAGCTTGAAATCCTGCGCACCCGCCTGCCGGACATCGGAGAGTCGCTGTCACGGCAGGTCGTTGGCTTCGTGCAGGCGCTGCGCAGGGACGATCTGTTCAAGGTGCCCGGCGTTGCCGAGACGCTGGATTGGGCAGCCGCGCTGGTGGAGCTGGATGCGGTGACGGTCGGTCCGGACACGGCGCGGGATACGCTGGGCGTGCTCCTGAAGTATCAGGATGACATCGCCCGCACCGATGCCGCCGCCGTCACCCGCCTGCTCGACGCCGCGCGGCGGACGAGCGAGACCCTTGCCTGAAGCGGACGCCATATCCGGCGCGCCGGGCCGGGGACGGCTGGCGGAGAACATCCTCACCTTCTGTCGCCTTCTGCGCGCCTCCGGGCTGTCCCTTGGCCCCGGCAGTGTCCTCGATGCGGTCTCGGCCGTGGAGGTGGCGGGGATCGGCGGCCGTGCGGATCTCTACTGGACGCTGCATGCGGTGCTGGTCTCGCGCCACGAGGACCATGAGGTCTTCGACACCGTCTTCCAGCGTTTCTGGCGCCGGCGCGCGGGTGCCGAGCGGCTGATCGAAATGCTGTCCCCGGTGGCCGTGCCCATGGCGCCGCCGGCGGCAAAGCCGGGTCTGCGGCGAGTGGAGGAGGCGTTCGAGGGCGCGCTTGCGCCGCCGCAGGAGCCGCCGGGCGAGATGGAGGTGGATGCCCGCTTCACCGCCTCGGATACGGACGTGCTGCGCACCCGTGATTTTGCCCAGATGAGCGCGGACGAACTGGCCGAAGCCCGCCGCCGCATCGCTCTGCTGAAGATGCCCGATGACCGGGCCCGCATCCGCCGCCTCGCGGCTGACCCCCGTGGACCGCGCCTCGATCTGAGGGCCTCCATCCGCGCTTCGCTCTCCACCGGCGGAGACTATGTGCCGCTGCGCCGGCGTGGCCCGCGCGAGCGCCCGCCGCCGGTCGTGGCCTTGGTGGACATCTCCGGCTCCATGAGCGACTACGCCCGTCCGGTGCTGCACTTCCTGCATGCCCTCGGTACGCGGCGTCGGGTGGAGACCTTCCTGTTCGGCACGCGCCTCACCAATGTGAGCCGCGCTTTGCGCCATCGCGATCCCGATGCGGCTCTGACGGAGGTGGGGCGGGTCGCTCCAGACTGGTCCGGCGGCACCCGCATCGCCACGTCGCTGCACCTCTTCAACCGCGACTGGTCTCGCCGGGTGCTGGCGCAGAATCCCGTCGTGCTGCTGGTTACGGATGGGCTGGAGCGCGATGCGGACGATACCCTTGCCCGCGAGATGGATCGCCTGCAGCGTTCCTGTCGCCGGCTGGTATGGCTCAATCCCCTGCTGCGCTATGCGGGCTTCGAGCCGAAAGCGCGTGGGATCAGGGCCATGCTGCCCCATGTGGACGAGTTCCGACCTGTGCACGATCTGGCGAGCCTCGAGGCTCTGGTCGCGGCGCTGTCCGGCCCATCCGTTCCGGTTCTGCGGCGCGGGCGTGCCTACGGCCTGGAAGCAGTGATTTAGGGAGGCGCGGATGACAACGGTCAAAGGCGAGCGGGCCTCAGACCTTTTCACCATCGGCTACGAGCAGACCACCGTTCCAGCCTTTCACGCCTCCCTGACGCAGGCGCGCGTGGACCTGCTGGTGGATGTGCGGGCGGTGGCGGCCTCACGCCGGCCCGGCTTCTCCAAGACGGCGTTGGCAGCGGGCATCGCGGAACATGGCATCGCCTATGTGCATCTGCGTGCGCTGGGCACGCCGGCCGAAGGGCGGATGGCAGCGCGCAAGGGCGACAAGGCGGCGTTGATGCGCATCTACAACGCCCATCTGGAGACGCCCGCCGCGCGGGAGGCGCTGGATGAACTGGCCGCGCTGGCCCGTGGCCGGCGCCTGTGCCTGCTGTGCTTCGAGCGCCATGTGGAAGGCTGCCACCGGCTGCTGCTCTCCGAGATCATGTGCGAACGGCTGGACGTGCCCGTGACGCATCTGATGCCGGATCAGATCCACAGGCTATAGCTTCGGGTCGTGGCAGAATTGGTCAGTCTGCCTTGTGAATTCATTCTGGATCATTTGTGGTTGTTTTTCACCGTGATGACTTGAGGGTTTCATACGCCCTTCTTGAAACGACTGCTAAAGGCCTCGCGCGTGGGTGAATTTTCGCTGCGTGTACGGAGGGTATGTGGACGACGTGGGGACACGGACGTCCGCGGCTCCTGTACCGCAGGTGCGCCATGCCCTTGGAGAGGCTATTTGATGGGTTCCGCGATCGTTCAGAAGGCCGGCACTGTTTCCGGGGGCGCACAGACGCGTATCCGGCTGTTGCGCCGTATCATCATTGCAGTGTCGCTGGCCGTTGTGCTGGCCTTCGCAGGCTTTTCGCTCATCATCGACCTGCGCCAGCAGGCGCTGGTGCAGGCCGACGTGGAAACCAAGCTGGAAAGCGCGGGCGTCCTGGCCTCGGATGCGATCGCCAGCTGGTTCTCCGGCCGCATGATGCTGACGCAGGCGATGGCCGATACCATCGCGAAGGATCCCGCCGCCGCGCCGACGCTGTTGCAGAACAAGGTGATGATCGACCAGTTCAAGTCCAGCTATTTCGGCACGGCTGCGGAAGGCTTCATGCACAATGCTCCGCCGCACGACATGCCGCCGGGCTATGATCCCCGCAAGCGCCCATGGTATCAGGCCGCCCAGGCGGCGCGGGGGCCCATCATGACCGCGCCCTATGTGGATGCATCGACCAAGCAACTGGTCATCACCGCTGCCGTCCCCGTCTATGTGAATGACAAGCTCGCGGGCGTGACCGGGGCGGACTTCTTCATCACCGCATTGCAGAAGCGTCTCGCCTCCATCGACTTTGGCGGCATGGGCTTCGCGTTTCTGGTGAGCGATGACGGCACCGTCCTCGTTCATCCGGATATGGCGCTGGTGGGCAAGAAGATGTCGGACCTTTTCACGGGGCCCGTGCCGTCCATTGCTCCGCGCATTGAGACGGCGAAGATCGGCAAGGATGATGCCATTGTCACTTTCTTCCCGCTGAACGGGCTGGAAGGCGCCAAATGGCATGTGGGCCTCGCCATCAATCCCAGCCTCGCTTATGCCCCACTGGCCGAATTCCGCATCACCGCCGCGGTGGCGACCCTCGTCATCGCCATCCTCATGATCGTTCTGCTGGGGCAGTTGCTGCACCGTGCGGTTTCGCGTCCGCTGGCCCGTATGACGCAAGCCATGAACGCCCTCGCCAGCGGCGACCTCGCCTCCGAAGTCCCGGACCTGCACCGCCGTGATGAGATCGGCGCCATGGCCGAGGCCATGCAGGTGTTCAAGCAGCACGCCATCGAGCGCGCCTCCATGCAGGAAAAGGAACACGCGGCCGCCGAAGTGCAGCGCCGACGCGGAGAGACGGTGGACAGCCTGATCGCCGCCTTCAACCGCGACATTTCCGGCGTGCTGGATCTGGTCTCGACGTCTTCCACCACGTTGGAGGCCACTGCGCGTTCGCTGACCCACCGCGCGGATGCCAGCGCCCGCAACGCCCAGGGCGCGGCGGCAGCTGCGGAACAGGCTTCCGCCAACGTGCGCAGCGTTGCGGCGGCTTCGGAGGAACTCGCGGCGTCCATCAACGAGATTTCGCAACGTGCGAACTCCTCCCGCGAGGTGGCGGCCCGGGCGCAGGTCTCTGCGCGCGAGACGGACGAGACAGTGCAGAGCCTGGTAGCGGTAAGCACCCGCATCTCCGAAATCGTGAACCTCATCAATGCCATCGCCGATCAGACCAACCTGCTGGCGCTCAATGCGACCATCGAGGCGGCTCGGGCGGGAGACGCGGGCAAGGGGTTTGCGGTCGTGGCTCAGGAGGTCAAGTCGCTGGCCGGGCAGACCGCCAGGGCCACCGAGGACATCGCAGCGCAGATCAGCGCCATTCAGGGCGCATCCAAGGCGGCGGTTTCGGCCATCCACGACATCGGCGAGGTGATCGAGGAGATGAACACAATCTCCTCCGACATTTCCAACGCCATGGAGCAGCAGGGAGCAGCGACCCACGAGATCGCTTCCAGCGTCCAGCAGGCAGCTGCTGGCACTTCGGAAGTGTCCAGCAACGTGATGGACGTGCGCGTCGGCGCGGCGGCCACCGGAGAGGATGCCGGAAACGTCCGGGAGGCCGCAGGCAAGCTGTCGTCCGAGGCCACCGAACTGCGTCGCAAGGTGGAGCAATTCCTCGGCGCCATCCGCGCCGCATAGGCCAAACCCTATTCCGCCGCGTTCTCCGGGGACGCGGCGGATGGGGCCAGAGCACGGGCTTGCGCCAGCGCCTCCGGCGTATCCACGTCGAGGAAGGGAGCGGGGCCGGCCGCGCTGACCTCATGCACGGCCTCGCCATGGGCCGCGATCAGACGGCGGGCGCCGATGTCGCCCTCGAGCGCCATCAGCTCCGGGAAGAAGCGCCGCGACCACAGCACGGGGTTGCCCCGCTGCTCGTCGGCCATGGGCACCACGATGAGGCGACCGCGCTCCGGTGCAAAGGCGTCGATCACGGTGTCCATCAGTCCGGTGCCCACCAGTGGCATATCGCCCAGAAGAATGAGCGCGCCATCCACGCTTTCGGGCAGAGCGGCGATGCCCCTGCGCACGGAACTCGCCATGCCGCTGGGATAGTCGGGATTGTGCACGAAGGAGACGGGAAGGCCCGATAGCGCCGCCTCCACCCGCTGGTGCTCGTGGCCCGTCACCACTACGAGGGACTGCGCATGGGAGGCCAGTGCGGCGTCCGCCACGCGGCGGACCACGGGCACGCCGGCGACTGGCTCCAGCAGCTTGTTCGGCCCGCCCATGCGGGTGCCCCGGCCGGCCGCCAGCAGAACGGCGGCCACGCGGGGCAGGCTGTCCGCCATCTCCGCCGGTGGTTCCTCGCGCGGTTGCGGGCGGGTGACGATCTCGGTGAGAAGGCCCCCGACACCCAGTCGCGCCACATCGGCGGCGGTGACATCCAGCCCGGCGATGAGGCGCATCAGCAGCCAGTCGAAGCCGTTCTCCTTGGGGCTGCGCGCACAGCCCGGCGCGCCGATCACCGGCACGCTGCCGAGCCTGCCCAGCAGGGCAAGATTGCCGGGGTCCACCGGCATGCCGAGCCGCTCGACCATGCCGCCGGCCGATACGAGGGCGGCCGGGATGACGTCACGCCGGTCGGTGATGGCGGAGGCGCCGAAGATCAGCACCAGTTCGGCACCTTCGTCCCTCACGTGCCGGATGGCTTCGGTGAGCGGTCCGGTGGCATGAGGCACGCGCAGATCGTGGGACACCAGAGCGCCTGCGGGTGCGAGGCGGGCGGCCGTGACCCGCAGGGTCTTCTCCACCACCTTGGGCGCGAGGCCGGGCAGCAGTGTGGAGATCACCGCCACCTTGCGCCGCACGAAGGGATGCACGCGCAGAAGCGCACCGGTCTCCGCAAGGGTGGTGTCGGCCACGGTGCCATCGACGGCGAAGGGGATGATCTTGACGGTCGCCAGCATGTCGCCGGCCTTCACCGGCTGGAATGGCGGCAGGGTGGCCAGCGTGATGGCCTCGTCCCGGCCGTTGAATTCGTCCACCTGCGGGGCATCCACCTCCAGCACACCATCGGCGTCCGCATAGAGATTGCTGCGGCCGGTGAAGGGGGCCTCCACCCGGATATTGGACCCTGCCACACGCAAGGCGAGGCTGTGTGCGACCTCATCTTCTGGCCGGTCGCCGGCGTCGAGCTGCGCGACCACCACCTCGCTCAGTCCCGCAGCGCGCAGGATGGCGATGTCTGCGGGGCCGAGACGGGTGCCCTTGCGAACCACGCCCTCGGCGCAGCGGATGGAATGGGCGGCGATGCCGCCTTCGGCTTGATCGAGCGGGACGGGGCCGAATTTCACGCGGCCGCCTCGCGCGCGGGGGCCGGCTTGCGCAGCGCGCCGATCACCTGACCCAGAATGGCGACGGCGATCTCCGGAGGATTGGCGGCTCCGATGTCCAGCCCGATAGGGGCATGGATGCGCGCCAGCTGGGCCTGCGGCAGCCCCAGAGCGGCAAGCCGCTCCATACGCTTGGCATGGGTGCGCCGCGAGCCCAGCGCCCCCACGTAGAAGCAGCCGGCCTTGAGGGCGGCCTCCAGCGCCGGCTCGTCGATCTTGGGATCGTGGGTCAGGGCCACCATGGCGGTGAAGGGATCGAGGGCGAGGCCAGGCAGGGCCTTGTCCGGCCATTCGGCGATCACCGGCGTGTCGGGAAACCGCTCCGCCGTGGCGAAGGCGGTGCGGGGGTCCACGATGGTCACGTCATAGCCGGTAGCCCGCGCCATGGGCGCGAGGGCCTGGGAGATGTGGACCGCGCCCACCACGACCATGCGCGCCGGCGGAACGTGGACATTCAGGAAGACCCGCGCCTCGCCTTCCCCCGCGACGCCGCTACGGCCGGCGCGCACGGCAGCCTCGATGTCGCCGGCGAGCGGGTCGGATGTGATGTCTTCGCCCCTGACCAGCCGCTGGACGCCGGAAGCAAGATGCGTGACCACGACGGCGGCGCGGCGGGCGGCGCGCTCCGTGTTGAGGGCGGTAAGGAGGGCGAGATCCATGGCGGTTCCGTCCGTTCAGTCGATACGTTCCACATAGACGCGGATGGCGCCGCCGCAGGACAACCCGACGCGCCAGGCGGCTTCGTCCGCCACACCGAATTCCAGCGTACGCGGCTTCCCGCTATCGATCACGTCCATGGCTTCCGTGACCACGGCGCCCTCGACGCAACCGCCCGAAACCGAACCGAGAAAGTTCCCGGTATCGTCGATCACCAGATGGCTGCCGACGGGCCGGGGAGCTGAGCCCCACGTCTCCAATACGGTTGCGAGTGCCACGGCCTTGCCCTCGGCGCGCCAGCGGACGGCGGCTTCCAGCACATCGTCTTCCCGGGCCAGCGAGGCGGGCGAGGGGGCCGGTTGGATCTCTGGCTGCATGGCTGCTCTCCGGGCTCGGCGGGACGGAGCGCGTTGGCGCGGGCCGATCCTGCCTATATAGAGCCCAGATATAGTCCCGGCGGCAGCGCTTTGCAGCCGTCGCCTGCTGTCGTTTCCGTGAGTTTCGCCATGTCCACCCTTCGCACGGCCGACGATCTGATCGCCGCCGGTCTGGTGCCATCCGATCAGCGCCTTGCGCTGGAGGCGGTGGGCGCACGCTATGCGGTCGCCGTGACGCCGACGCTGGCCGACGCCATCGACCGGCAGGATGGACAGGATCCCATCGCGCGCCAGTTCGTGCCCGATGCCGCGGAGCTTGAGACCGATGCGCGGGAACTGGCCGACCCCATCGGAGATGAGGCCCATTCGCCCGTGCCGGGTATCGTGCATCGCTATCCCGACCGGGTACTGCTGAAGCTGGTGGGGGTTTGCGCCGTCTACTGCCGCTTCTGCTTTCGCCGCGAGATGGTGGGACCGGGCGCCGAGCAGGCGCTCTCCTCTACCGCCCTCGACGCCGCGCTGGCCTATGTGGCGTCCCATGCCGAGATCTGGGAGGTGATCCTCACAGGCGGCGATCCCTTCATGGTCTCGCCCCGCCGCATGGCCGAGGTGGTGGGACGCCTCGCTGCCATTCCGCATGTGAAGGTGGTGCGCTTCCATACCCGCGTGCCCGTTGCCGCGCCAGAGCGGGTCACGGCCGATCTGGTGGCGGCGCTGAAGGCACCGGGCATCACATCCTATGTGGCGGTGCATGTGAATCATGCGCGGGAACTGGGCGCGCCGGCTGCCGGCGCGCTCGCCCGCATGGCGGATGCGGGCATCCCGCTGGTGTCGCAGACAGTGTTGCTGCGCGGCGTGAATGACGAGGTGGAAACGCTGGCCGCGCTGTTCCGTGCCCTCGTCGAGCATCGCGTGACGCCCTATTACCTGCATCATCCCGATCTCGCGCCGGGCACCGCCCATTTCCGCCTGCCGGTGGCGCGCGGTCAGGAGCTGATGCGCGCCTTGCGGGGGCGGCTATCGGGGCTCGCCTTGCCGACCTACGTGCTCGACATTCCCGGCGGGGCCGGCAAGGTGCCGCTGACCCCCGGATACCTCACCCCGGCGGGCGATGCATGGCAGGTGTCGGACAATTGCGGTGGCATTCATGCCTATACGGAAGCTGCCGGTTCTTGAGCCGTCTTCGGGCCGGTACCATATGAGCTTCAACGCGCGGGATGTTCCGGCCCATGAGGGACCGGAGCGCAGCCGCTCTTGGTGAGAAGCGTGTAATTCCAAGGGCTGGCGCGCAGCATTAACGAACTGTTAACAGTCCCGCTTGCCCCACGCCACAGCTCGGCCTAGGTGTAGCCGCATTCGCCGGCGCGCCGGTCGAGGAGGAGCATTGGAATGGCGGACGCTCAACAACAGCCGATCGAGCTGCTGTATTGGCCGACCCCGAACGGATGGAAAGTTTCCATCATGCTCGAGGAATGCGGTCTGCCCTACGACATCAAGCTGGTGAACATCGGCAAAGGCGACCAGTTCGCCCCCGATTTCCTCGCCGTCTCGCCGAACAACAAGATCCCGGCCATCGTCGATCCCGACGGTCCCGGCGGCGAGCCCATCTCCGTCTTCGAGAGCGGCGCGATCCTCCAGTATCTCGGTCGCAAGACCGGCAAATTCTATCCCACGGACGAGCGCAAGCGCGTTGCGGTGGATGAGTGGCTGTTCTGGCAGGTGGGCGGTCTCGGCCCCATGGCCGGGCAGGCCCATCACTTCCGGCTCTATGCACCGGAAAAGATTCCCTATGCCGTCTCGCGCTACACCAACGAGGTTCACCGCCTCTACGGCGTGATGAACACGCGCCTGAAGGACAATGCCTATCTGGCCGGCGACGAATACACCATCGCCGACATTGCCTGCGTGGGCTGGGCCAAGCTGTGGGAGCGGCAGGGGCAGGACATTGCGGAATTCCCGCATTTCGCCCGCTGGCTGGAGACGGTGAAGGCGCGCCCCGCCGTGCAGCGCGGCCTCATGGTGAATGCCGAGGCCAGGGCCGACCTCAGCAAGGACAAGGCCGCGCAAGGTATCCTGTTCGGTCAGCGCGCGCGCTGACCTTGGGTGAAGGACGGCGCCTGCTCCGTCCGAGCCTCTGGCGTACGGCGTTTAATTCTGTCATTGGCGGCGCGGCGGGCCTTCCAGCCCGGCCGCGCTTTTCGTTTTGAGGATGGAAGCCCCCATGACTGCCGGCATGTCTCCCGATCCGCGCGCCCTG
Source organism: Azorhizobium oxalatiphilum (assembly GCF_014635325.1). Lineage (GTDB taxonomy): Bacteria > Pseudomonadota > Alphaproteobacteria > Rhizobiales > Xanthobacteraceae > Azorhizobium > Azorhizobium oxalatiphilum. The sequence continues at coordinate 288,372 of NZ_BMCT01000004.1, forward strand.
CTGGGGCAGGCTTCCGCTTTGCATCGCGCCGGCAAGCTCGACGAGGCCCTCGCGGCCTATCAGACCGCCGCGCGCCTTGCCCCGCGCTTCCTTGATGCCCAGCGCATGCTGGCGTTCGCCTTGCTGCAGGCGGGGCGCCCGAAGGAGTCGGCACGGGCCGCCCAGAAGGCGCGCGATCTCGCCCCGCGTGATCCCAATGGCCACGTGCTCGTGGGAGCCGGGCTGCTGCTGGCGGGCGAGCCGGCCAAGGCGCTCCCGGCGTTCGAGGAGGCTGCCCGGCTTGCCCCCGGCCTGCTGGAAGCCCAGTTCCAGGCCGGCAACGCACTCGCTGCCCTTGGGCGTCATGCGGCGGCGGTGGAGCGCTTCAGCCGAGCGCTGGAAATCGACCCGCGGGCGCCGGAACCGCGGATGAACCGCGCCACCGCTTACGCCCGACTGGGCCGCGACACGGAAGCGCTCGCCGACTGCGAAATGCTGGTGGCGATGCAGCCCTGGGAGCCCCTGCATCTGGTCAGCAAGGCCGGCACCCTGCTGGGGCTTGGAGACATGGCGGGCGCGCTGGCAGCGGCCGAGGCGGCGCTTGCCATCGCTCCGGACCAGGCCGATGCCCTGCATGTGGCCGGGCAGGCCAAGGCGGCGCTGGACGACCAGACGGCTGCAATCTCCTATCTCGGGCGGGCTGCGGCGCTGAAGGGCGCGGAGAGGCCCGAATGGAGGGCCCGCTTCGCCCGCGTCCTGCGCGTGAACGAGCAGTTCGAGGCCGCCCTGGAGCAATGCGACCTGGCCGTTGCCCAGGCGCCGCGTCTGGTGGAGGCCCTGGTGGAGCGCGCGGAGATTCTGCGCGCCATGGATCGGCCAAAGGATGCGCTGGTCGATGCCGACCGGGCGCTCGCGCTGCAGCCGGATGCCACTTTCGCCCATCTTGCGCGCGCCGGTGTGCTGAGCGACCTCGGGCGGGCGCGGGATGCGCGCACCGCCGTGGACCGCGCGGTGCGGGCGGCGCCCGTGGAGCCGCGCGTTCTGTTCGTGAAGGCGCTCGCCGACCTCGCCATTGGGGACTGGGCTGCCGGCTGGGCCAATTACGAACAGCGCGAACAGATTCTGCCCCCGCCCTTCACCCCGCCGTCCCTGACGCGCTGGGACGGCCGGTCCGCCGTGACCGATCTGATCGTCCTTGGCGAGCAGGGCATCGGCGACGTCCTGCAATTCGGCCGCCTCCTGCCGCTGCTGGCGGATCGCGGCCTTCCCGTGCGGCTGCATGTGAAGCCGGCACTGGCGCCGCTGGCGGCCCTGTTCGACCCGCGCATTCCGGTCATCACGCAGATGCCGGCGGATGCGCCGGGCACCTTCTGGCTGCCGCTGGCGAGCGTGCCCGGCCTGTTTGCGCCGAACCCCGCCATGTGGCCGCAGGTGCCCTATCTTACGGCACCGGCGGATCGGGTGGCGAAGTGGTCCACCTTGCATGACCGCCCCGGCCTGCGGATCGGCATCAACTGGCAGGGCAATCCGTCCCGGCTTCTCGACATCGGCCGCTCGGCCCCGCTTTCGGCATTTGCGCCGCTGGCGGAAATTCCCGGCGTCACGCTTGTCTCGCTTCAGCATGGTCCGGCAGGTGCGCAGATCGGGACTGTGCCCTTTGGCGAACGGATCGTCTTTTTCGGTGATGATCTCGATGCCGACGGCATTTTCCTTGATCGCGCTGGGGTGATGGCCAATCTGGACCTCGTTATCTCCACCGACACCTCGGCGGCGCATCTTGCCGGCGCGCTGGGGCGGCCCGGCATCGTCGCCCTGCGGGCGGCTCCCGACTGGCGCTGGGGAGATGAGGGGGAGGAGAGCCTCTATTATCCGACGCTGCGCCTGTTCCGTCAGACGCGGGCAGGGGACTGGGACGAGCTGTTCACCCGCATCGCCGCCGAAGTGCGCCGCCGGGTGGAGATCGCCAGCCAGTGATCCTTGTCGCGGCGGGGTGAGGGCGGCGGCTTTCGCAGAGAGGCGGCACGGTTTGCAGCCCGACGCCGGGAACGGCAGGCAAACCGCAGCTGTGGCGAGTATATAGCTGTTGCGCAAAGCGCTGGGGCGCTTTGTTGCTGCTGAACCGGTGGCCGAAAATTCCGCAGGTGCCGGATCAATGGATCGGCCGCGCTCCTGTGGAAGGGGCGAATCTTCTGGTGGATGTCGGCATCCACTTGGGAGCTGCTGCGGCGCTGCGCAGATGAGCGATCCGCCTCCTCGCCGAGCTGCAAACTGGTGCCTACAGCTATCGTGCCGCCGCTAGCCGTCCTGTTTCGACATGTGCTGCGCAGCCTTGGCTATCTGTCCCAACCTGCGGGACAGATTGTTGGATGCCAACGTCAAGCAAAATCCAGGAACCACAAGGATTCCCTGCGTCTCAACAGCTCTGGAAAGGTAGGTGGCGGAGACGGAGGGATTCGAACCCTCGAGACCCTTTTAGGGGTCTGCTCATTTAGCAAACGAGTGCCTTCAGCCTCTCGGCCACGTCTCCACGCGGTCTCTCTATGCCCAACCCGAGCCGGCTTGGCAAGCCACGCCGGCACAGCAATCGGTTGACAAATCATCCCGCCGGAACTGCACACTGCCCCCGCTGTCGGAAATCGCGCCTCGCGATCGGCGACAGCTATGCCTGACGCCGGCCGGGCCTACGCTTCTGCGAAATAGGGCAGCAGGCCCGTGCCGCAATGGCAGTTCACATACTCGCCGGTGAGGCCGGGGAGCAGCGCGAACACCTCGTGCCAGGTGACGACCTCGCGTTTCTCTTTGTGCAGGCGGTTCATCGCGATGGCGTGGCGGTAGATGTCCAGGTGGGTCTCGTGGCTGCGGGCCCACGCCTCCAGCTGCGACAGGTCCAGCACATGAGCCAGCACGGACGTTTCGGCGCGGGGCGAACCATCCTCGTTGAGGTTGGTCATGATTCGCAGGGACAGGGTGCCGGTCTCCTGCGGGTGCTCCACCAGATGCTGCATGCCGCGCATCAGCTTGGGCTGGAGATTGTCGTGATAGTCGGCAAGCTGCTCTGCGCCCGCGCCCTCCCAGTACTGGCCGGAGCGGATGGCGATCATGTTCAGCGGGGTTGAGGTCCGCAGCCGGCGGCCGGCGGACTGCGGCAAGCGGCGTGGGGGCAGGGTGGTGCCCAGTGGGCTTTCCAGTGCATCCACCGCCGACACTGGCATGCGGTCGCGGGCGGCGCCGAAATAACCGTTCATGGTGATGGGCTGGCGGCTGGCCTTCGGCGTACGGGCAAGACCGATGGCATAGCCGGGCGCAGAATAGATGGTCTCGTGCCGATCGTAGGGCACGGCGATGGTCTCGCGCCAGATGCCGTGGGCCTCGGTTTCGCGGGCGGGATCGCGGAACCAGACCATGAACGGACTTGCCGCCAGCCAGCGGGCGTGGCGCGTGGGATCGAGCCAGTAGGCGACGAGGATGGCGTTGATAGCCCCGTGCTCGTCGGTGGTGCGCATGATCTCGTGCGCGTCCGGCCCATGTTCGGAAAAGCTCGCACGCAGGCGCTCGAAGAAGGCCGACTGCTCCGACCAGCCGAGATCCTGCCCCTGCAGGCCGAAATAGTCGCTGGTGAGGAAGGGGACAGGATCGTCCCAGCGCAGGGAGAAGCGCGGGGCGGCTGGCTGGTGGCCGGGCGGGCGGCGCTCGGGCAGCAGGCGGGGATAGGAGACGTGGAACACCATGGATCACCCCGGGGCAGGGCAGGCCCCGGCTGGTGCCGGAGCCTGCATTCAGGAAAGGATAGCCGGAAGCCTCAGTTCAGCGGCTTGCCGGACCAGATGGCCGAGCCCTTGGCGTCCTTGTCGGGATAGACGGTGACGAGATTGTCGCCCCGCCACTGCACGAAGATGGGGTAGGCGGTGCTCGACAGGCCGTTGCCGTCGAAGGCGGTGCAGCCACCGGGAATGCCGGCGGCAAAGCCCGTGCCGCAGATCTTCAGGGCGGCGATGGCATCGCGGATCTTCTCCGGATCGCGCGACTTGGCGGTGTCGATGGCCTTGGCCATATGCTCCAGCGCGGCGGCGTACATGATGACCTCGTGGGTCATGAACGAGCCGTACTGGTTCTTGTAGGATTCCGCGAGGCGCGGAATGAAGTCATAATTGGCCGGGGCGATGGAGAATACGCCCTCGGAATATTCGCCCAGCCCCTTGAAGAAGTCGGGGATGATGTAGCCGGCAGCTCCGCCCACGGTGGGGATTTCGAGCTTCTGCTGGCGCATCGCACGAATGATCTGCAGCGCGTCGTTGAAATAGGACACCGGGAAGACGATGTCCGCGCCGGAGGTGCGCAGCTTGTTAATGAGCGGCGCCACATCAGTGACACCCAACGGATAGGCTTCGTCGATCACCACCGGGATGCCGGCGCGCTTTGCGGCATCGCGCAGGCCCTTCGCCTGGGCCGTGCCGTAGGCGGTGTCCTCGTAGAAAATGGCCACCTTGTTGACCGGCGTGTTCGCCTTCTTGGCGAGCGCCACAGCATAGTCGAACTGCGCCTCGCCATAGGTGGTGGCCTTGGCCGAGACCTGGAAGATGTACTTGTAGCCGCGCGCAGTGATCTGGTCGGCGAAGGAATGGGTGATCATGGGCACGCCCGCCCGTTCCGTCACCTCGGACGCCGCCAGTGTGATGGAGGAGACGAAGGCGCCGAGAACGCCGGAGACCTTGTCCTGGCTGATCAAGCGCTGGGTCGCCGCCGCAGCCGTGTTGGGGCTGGGTACGTCGGCGAAGACCAGTTCGATCTTCGCGCCGCCGAGCGACTTGATGCCTCCGGTGGCATTGAACAGCGTGGTCGCTATTTCGATGCCGGCGCGGCTGTTGACGCCGAACTGGGCGTTGGGGCCGCTGAGCGGCAGGACGACGCCGATCTTCACCGGTTCCTGCGCCAGCGCCGGCGTGACGGCGGACAGCGCCATCGCGGCGGCGCACGCCTGCAATCCGCCCCTGTGCCACATGCTGAACATGGTGGTTTTCCCTCTTTTTCTGGAAGGCCTTCAGCATGGGAGTGTGTTGGCGAGACTGTCAATAAGTGCCGACGCGATGAATCGAAAAATAATCATAATAAGGCATGAGTCGTTATCTGATAACGCATCGTCCGAGCGCGTTAAGTGTCGAAAATCGCCGACATATTGGATCCGCGTTAGTGCTGCCATCCTATGCGGCGGAATGCTGAGAATCGGCATGTGTCGCTTGTTTTCGACATTGAAATTGCGGGCGTGCGATGCGGTATATGAACAATTTTGCGCCAGAAAAAATATAAGTAAAACAATGATATAATTGCTTCTTAGGCACATTGTGCGTTGCGCGCTTAAAAAATGGAATTGGGTAAGTGTTGACGAAAAATTCCGACAGGAGGTAGCGTGTCCCTCCATCGAGCCGGGTCGCAGAACGGGCCGAGGCCATCAGAGGGACAGCATCATGACTGTGATTTCCGCCAACCGGCGCCGCGCGCTGGCCGTGCTGCTGGGCGCGACCGTCCTTGCAACCGGCATCGGTGCCGGTGGGGCGCGTGCCGCCGATGAAGTGGTGGTCGGCGTGGTCCAGCCGCTCAGCGGCCCCAATGCGCAGTTCGGCATCGGCTCGCTGCGGGGCACGGAGCTGGCCGCCGACATGATCAATGCCGCCGGGGGCATCAAGTCGCTGGGTGGAGCCAAGATCAAGTTGGTGGTGGCTGATGTGCCCACCCCCAATACGGCGGCCGCCACCACCCAGCGCCTGATCTCGCAGAACGGCGTCAGTGCCGTGGTCGGCGCCTTCGTGTCCTCCACCACGCTGGCGGCATCCGAAGTCACCGAGCGCGCGGGCATACCGCTGGTCACCTTCGCCTTCGCCGACCAGATCACCGGTCGCGGCTACAAGTACGCCTTCCAGGTGTCGCCCAAGGGCACGGTGTTCGGCGCCGCGCAGTTCGATTACGCCATGGCCATCGCCAAGGCGGCGGGCGAGAAGATCGACAAGGTGGCCATCCTCTATGAGGACACCGCCTATGGCACGGCGCAGGCGCAGGGCCTGCGCGACGCTGCCAAGAAGGCTGGCGTGCAGGTGGTGATGGACGAGGCCTATCCGCTCGGCATCACCGACGTGGCCCCCCTCGTCAACAAGCTGAAGGCCTCCGGCGCGCAGATGGCGTTCCCGGTTTCCTATCTCAACGACGGTCTGCTGATCATCCGCTCGCTGCGCCAGCAGCAGATCGACATGCCGGTGATCGGCGGCGCCGCCGGCTACATCATCCCCGACTTCAAGAAAGGCCTGGGCGACTATGCCGAGGGCGTCATCTCGGTGGCTGCCGCCGGTGGCGACCTGATCCCGGATCTGGCCGCCAAATACAAGGAGAAGTACGGCACCTTCATCACCCACGAGGCGCTGATCCATGCGGCGGCGCTCGACGCGGTGGCCAAGGCCATGGAGAAGGCCAAGTCCTCCGATCCGGAAAAGGTGCGCGATGCGCTGGCGACGCTGGACGACTGCACCGGCCTTGCCCAGGGCGTGCCCGGCGGCTGCGTGAAGTTCGACGCGACCGGCCTCAACACCTCGGCCTTCCCGATCATGGTGCAGTGGCGCGGAGATGAGCTGGTCACCGTCTATCCCGAGAAGGCAGCCAAGTCGAAGCCGATGTGGCACGGCAAGCCGATCCCCTGATCAGCCTCACGGCCGGGCCCGCCGCATGGCGGCGGGCCTTCCTCCAACAGAACGGGTGAGACATGGTTCAGGCGCTGGTGGACGGCGTTCTCCTCGGCGGGGTCTATGGCGTCATCGCCACCGGCCTGTCGCTGGTCTTCGGCGTGCTCGGCGTGGTCAATTTCGCCCATGCCGAGTTCCTCATGCTGGGCATGTATGTGGCGTGGTTCGCCTGGCGCTATCTGGGCCTTGATCCGCTGCTCGGTTCGGTGCTGTCCTTCATCATCGTGTTCGGCGTGGGCTATGTGGTCCAGCGGACGCTGATCGAGCGGGTGCTCAAGGCGCCCCCGGCGGCGCAGGTGTTCCTCACCGTCGGCCTGCTCATCGCCATCGAGAATGCGGCGCTGATGGTGTTCGGCTCCGAGTTCCGCTCGGTGAGCGTGCCCTATCAGGTTGAAGGCTATCGCCTCGCCGGCATCTTCATCTCCGCCCCCTATCTCTATGCCTTCGCGGCGGCGGTCATCCTGTCGGCGGCACTGTGGTTCTTTCTCGACCGCTCGTGGACCGGGCGCGCCATCCGTGCGGTGGCACAGGATCCCATGGCCTCCGCACTGGTGGGGGTGGATACCAAGCGCACCTATGGCCTCGCCTTCGGCCTGGGCGTGGCGCTCACTGCCTTCGGCGGCGCGGTGATCCTGCCCTACATCACGGTCAGCCCCACCATCGGCGGTCAGTTCGTGGTGCTCATGTTCACGGTGGTGGTGCTGGGCGGCCTCGGCTCGGTGGCCGGCGCTCTGGTCGGTGGCATCGTGGTCGGCGTGGTGCAGTCCATGTCGGCGCTGGTGTTCCCCATCCAACTGCAGAACCTCTGCCTGTTCGTCATCTTCATCGCTGTCCTCGCCCTGCGTCCGCAGGGCCTCATCAAGGGCGCCTGAGCCATGCGCAAACATCTCTCGCCCGGCCTCGTCCTGCTGCTGCTGTTCTTTGTCGCGGCAGCGGCGCTGCCCTTCTTCGTGGATCCGCGCGGCCATCTGCTGCGGGTCGCTGCCATGGCCCTGCTGTTCGCCGCCATGGCGCAGTCGTGGAACATCGTCGGCGGTCTCGCCAATCAGGTGTCGCTTGGTCACGCGGCCTTCTTCGGTCTCGGCGCCTACACCTCCACACTGCTGTTCCTGCGCTTCGGCATCTCGCCGTGGATCGGCATGTTCGCCGGTGCGGCGCTGGCCGCCTTCGCCGCCGCGCTGTTGTCCTTCCCCACTTTCCGGCTGAAGGGGCACTATTTCGCTTTGGCGACGCTCGCCTTCGCTGAGGTGCTGCGGGTGATCGCCAATTCGTGGGCCAGCGTCACCGGCGGCCCGGTGGGCCTGTCCATTCCCTTCCTCGGTACCAAACCCGAGCTGTTCGCTTTCCGCGCGGTGTCCTCCTATTACTGGATCATCCTCGCGCTGCTGGTCATCGTCTGCCTCGCCTTCCGCCTCCTGGCGCGCGGCGCCATCGGCTATCGCCTGCGGGCGGTGCGCGAGAATGAGAATGCGGCCGAGGTGGCGGGCGTGGACACCTTCCGGGTGAAGCTCACCGCCAGCATCATCTCGGCGGCCTTCACCGCTCTGTGCGGCACGGTGTTCGCCCAGTTCACCTTCTTCTTCGATCCGGACTCCATCTTCGCGCTTTCCGGCATCTCCGTGCGCATGGCCATGATCGCCATCGTCGGCGGGCTGGGTACGCTGGGCGGGCCGATCATCGGCGCGCTGTTCCTGATCCCGCTGGAGGAGGTGGCGAACGCCTATCTTTCCTCCGCCGCGGCCGGCCTGTCGCAGTTCGTGTTCGGCGCCATCCTGGTGGCCGCCATCCTGATCCAGCCGCGCGGCCTGATGGCCTACTGGCCCAAGAGCAAGGCTGGCCGGCTGGCGCGCAAGGACGCCAAACCCGTCACTCCCGCCACCCCCGCCACGGAAGGAGGCCGGTGATGGCCACGCATGGAGCGGCCCCCATTCTCGAAGCCTCCGGCGTCGCCGTCACCTTCGGCGGGCTGAAGGCGGTGGACAAGGTGTCCTTCACCCTGCGGCCGGGCGAGATCGTGGGCCTCATCGGCCCCAACGGTGCCGGCAAGACCACGCTGTTCAACAGTCTGGTCGGCCTCCAGCGCCTGACCGCCGGCGAGGTTCGCCTGAACGGCGAGAAGGTGTCGGGTCTCAAGCCCCACCGCATCGCCCGGAAAGGCATGACCAAGACCTTCCAGAACGCCGCGCTCTTCCCCGACATGAGCGTGACGGAGAACGTCATGACCGCCGCCCTGCTGCGGCACGATCTGGCCGGCGCCCGCGCCAAGGCGGAGCAGGTGCTGGAGCGCCTCGGCCTTACCGCTATCGGCGATGCCGACGTGTCGGACCTGACCTTCCCGCAGAAGGCGCTGGTGGAGATGGCGCGCGCGCTGGCCACCGAACCCAAGGTGCTGCTGCTGGATGAGGTGATGGCCGCGCTCACCCCCACCGAGATGGACGATGTGATGGCGGTGATCCGGTCGCTCAGGGACGAGGGCCTCGCCTTCCTCGTGGTGGAGCATCACATGCGCGCCATCATGGCCCTGTGCGAGCGCCTGATCGCGCTCAATTTCGGCCAGCTCATCGCCGAGGGCTCGCCGACCGACGTCGCCAATCACCCCACCGTCATCGAGGCCTATCTCGGCGCCGGCGCAGCGGAGGCCGCCCATGCTTGAGGTCAGCAATCTCAGCGTCTCCTATGGCGGGCCGGATGTGCTCAGTGGCGTTTCGCTGGAGGTGAAGGCGGGCGAGACGGTGGCCGTGCTCGGTGCCAACACGGCGGGCAAGACGACGCTGCTGCGCACTGTCTCCGGCCTCATTCCCAAGGCGCGTGGCAACGTCGTCTTTGAGAACTCGCCGCTGCTCGGACGGCCGGCGCACAGCATTCCCAAACTGGGCATCGGTCATGTGCCGGAGGGCCGCCACGTCTTTCCGCGCATGTCCACCATGGACAACCTGATGATGGGCGCCTACGGCGACCGCAGGGCGACGGACCTCGGCGCCCGTGTCGATCGCGTGCTCACCCTGTTTCCGCGCCTTGCGGAGCGGCGCACGCAGATGGCGGGCTCCATGTCCGGCGGCGAGCAGCAGATGGTGGCCATCGGCCGCGCACTGATGGGCAATCCCAAGCTGCTGCTGCTGGACGAGCCGAGCCACGGCCTCGCGCCCATCGTGGTGGAGGAACTGCACCGCGCCATCGGCGAGATCAACCGGCAGGGCGTGTCCGTGCTGCTGGTGGAGCAGAACGCCATCCTCGCCTTGTCCGTGGCCCATCGCGGCTACGTGCTGGAGGCCGGCCACGTGGTGCTGTCCGGTACTTCGCAATCCCTCAAGGCCGACCCGGGTGTCCGGCGCGCCTATCTCGGCGTGTGAGCCATTCGTCCCAAGGAGCAAAGCCATGAAAGTGAAAGCCGGCGTCGCCCAGGTGGGCGCGGTTCCGTTCGACGTGGAGGCCAGCGTGGCGAAGGCGGAAGCCTGGATCGCCAGGGCCGGGGCCGAGGGCTGCCAGATCGTGCTGTTCCCGGAGGCCTTTCTCTCGGTCTACCCCAAGGGCTCGGACTTCGACATCGCCATCGGCGTGCGTACCCCGCGCGGGCGTGAGGAGTTCCGCCGCTATTTCGATGCCTCCATCGTGGTGCCGGGGCCGGAGACGGAGCGCATCGGCAAGGCCGCTGCCGCCGCCAACACCTATGTGGTGATCGGCGTGATGGAGCGCGAACTCGGCACGCAATATTGCACGGTGCTCTATTTCGGGCCGGACGGCACGCTCATGGGCAAGCACCGCAAGCTCATGCCCACCGCCGGCGAGCGTCTTGCCTGGGGCTTCGGCGACGGCTCGACCCTGCCGGTGTTCGAAACCCCCATCGGCAATATCGGCGCGGTCATCTGCTGGGAGAACTACATGCCCATGCTGCGCATGGCCATGTACGGCAAGGGCGTGTCGCTCTACTGCGCGCCGACGGCGGACGATCGCGAGACGTGGCTGCCCACCATCCGCCACATCGCGCTGGAAGGCCGCTGCTTCGTGCTCTCCACCTGTCAGGTGGTGAAGCGCGGCGACTTCCCGGACGACTACCGCTGCTCCATCTCCGACGACCCGGAGGCCATCCTCATGCGCGGCGGCGCGGCCATCATCGACCCGCTGGGCAAGGTGCTGGCAGGGCCGGTGTTCGACGAGGAGACGCTGCTCACCGCGGAACTCGATATGGACGAACTGGCGCGCGCCAAGTTCGACTTCGACGTGGCGGGCAATTACGGCCGGCCCGACGTCTTCACCCTGACCGTCAACGAGGCGCCGCAGAGCGCGGTGACGCGCAAGGCCTGACGTCAGCCCCGTCGCACACGCAAGGTCCCGCCGCAGGCAGTCGCGGCGGGGCTGCGCGGGGCGGCGACAAGCGGCGCGGCGGGGGGCACTTGTCGCTCCTTCGCGGATCGCCCAACATACGACGCATGAACGATATGGAAGAAAAACTCGCCAAAATCGGCATCACCGGCAAGCTGTACAAGCTCTATCTTGCTGCGGTGGAACTGGGGGAAGCGCCCGTGCAGGAAGTGGCGGCGCGCGCGGGCCTTGCCCGCACCACCGCCTATGACGTGCTGGAACGCCTCGAGCAGCAGGAGCTGATCCGCATCGAGGAGCGGCAGGGGCGCCGCTATGTGGTGGCGGAAGACCCGGTGGGCATGCTGCAGCGCCTCGAACTGCGCAAGCAGGTGATCGGCGATCTGATGCCGCAGATCCGCTCGCTCTACAACCGCGCCAAGGGCAAGCCACAGATCCGCTTCTACGAGGGCGAGGAGGGCATCCGCACCGTGCTGTGGGACACGCTCACCTGCCAGTCCGGCCTCTTGCGCGGCATCCTCTCCATGGGCGAGCTGACCGAGATGCCGGGCCTCGACGAGATGTCCAGCTACATCGCGCAGCGGGTGGAGCGCGGCATCAACCTGCAGGTGCTGCGTTCGCGCTCCAAGGACACGGAGAACATCTGGGCCACCGGCTCGGAGGAGCTGCGCGAACTGCGCTACGCCCCGGACAGCGTGCTGCTGGGCGTGACGCAGTACATCTATGACGACAAGGTCGCGATCATTTCCTCCAAGCGCGAGAATTACGGGCTGATCATGGAGAGCGAGGACTTCGCGCGTCTGCAGACCGTGCTGTTCGAGACCCTGTGGCAGGTCAGCACGCCGGCGGCGCAGGTGGAGAAGGCCCCGGTGCGGCGCAGGAAGGCCCGCGCATTGGGCTGAGTAAACGTGCCGTGCGGGCTCACGCTGCCGGGCGCCCCCCATGGGGGCCTCGTGGTCGAGATGAGCACGTCCGGGGGATGGGGCCGGGATCTTCCAGAGCCGTGCGTGCTGTGTCCGTCGCATTCTCCGGGATGAGATCGCACGGCCAAACGCATGCGCTCAAATGCATGACCCGCACTGCATTCCATGCGCGAGATTTAGCGACAATTCATCACGTAAGAGAAACTTACTTTTCTTCTCTCATCACCTTGATGGCGTCATCACATTTAGATGTCGCGCTTGCCATTATGCAGTGACCGGAGTCAGAATAACGTTGCCAGTTGGGTCGATATCGACTGCGATGGCACGGATTATAGCTGTCGAAGACGTAAATGCGTAAGCCTGGATGCGGTGAGCGCAGAGTGAGGACATGGCCGTGACGGAGTGATCGCACGGTCAGCCTGGAGTACGTCCGGCTTTGCTTCCATCCGATCCGGCTCTGAGAATCCGCTTGAGCAGTGAGGGGGGCGAAATGTCCAGCACCGCCGCGCAATCCGAAAAGCACGATGTCCTTGACGACGAGACATTCATGTCCGCTGCGGACCTCAGGGCCTATATGGAGCGGGTCGAACTCGCCAAGGCATCAAAACAGCTGAACGCCTTCGAGGGCGCGGAATCCGCCCGACGCGAGCTGATCAAGACGCTCTCGGAGCCTATCGCCCTGACACCCGAGAAAGTCGCGGAGCTGAAACAGACGCTCGCGCACAAGATCAGGAGCGCGGCAGAGCGCGGGGAAATGGAAATCATGGTGATGCGTTTCCCCAATGCGCTGTGCACCGACCATGGGCGCACCATCAACAACGCAGCGGAAAACTGGCCGGACAGTCTGACCGGCCGGCCTCGACAGGCCTATGAATTCTGGCGCGATCATTTGCAGCCAGCCAATTTCAAGCTGCGGGCGATGATCGTGGACTGGCCGGAAGGCATGCCCGGCGACGTCGGCTTCTATCTGAGTTGGGCGTGACCGGCGAATAGGCCGGGGGCCACCTGCCGGCCTCAGTGGACCTCCTGGCGCGGCGTTGAATGGGAGGCGTCAGACTCGGCCGGCTTCGGCCTTGAACCCGGCCGCAGACGCTCCCGAACGCTCTGGAAAAGAACGTAGAGCGGCGGGATCACGAAGATGCCCACAAAGGATGCGAGGATCATTCCGCCAAACACCGGCGTGCCTACGTTCTGGCGTGCGATCTGTGAGGCGCCGGTGGCCACCACCAGCGGATAGAGGCCGAGGATGAAGGCCAGCGAGGTCATCATCACCGGCCGGAAGCGCAGGCGCGACCCCTCTGTGGCCGCCGTGTGCAGTGGCACTCCGCGTTCGCGCTGCTCCTTGGCGAACTCGACGATCAGGATGCCGTTTTTCGCGGCGAGCCCGATCAGCACGATCATGCCGATCTGCCCGTAGAGATCGAGCGTGAGATGGGCGATGAGGATGGCGGCATAGGAGCCCAGCATGCCCACCGTGACCGAGAGCAGCACGGGGACCGGGATCGACCAGCTCTCATAGAGGGCGACCAGAAAGAGGAAGGCGAACAGTACCGCGAAGGCGAGGATGATGCTCGTCTTGCCCTCCGCCCGCTTCTCCTGGAACGAGGTGTCCGTCCAGGCACCCGCATAGCCGCTAGGCAATGTGGCCTGCGCCACCGCATCCATGGCCGCCAAAGCCTGGCCGGACGAAACGCCCGCCGCCGGCGCGCCCTGCACCGTCACGGCGCGCTTGTTGTTGTAGCGGATCAGAGCGGGCGGCCCCACCTCGACCTTCACTTCCAGAATGGAGCGGAGCGGGATCATCTTGCCCGCCGCATTGCGCACATTGATGCGGTAGATGTCGTCGATGCTCTGCCGGTCGGCGGCCTCAGCCTGCACCTGCACCTGCCAGGTTCGCCCGAACAGGTTCATGTCATTCACATAGAGGCCGCCGAGCGATGCCTGCAGCGCCTGAAAGACATCGCTCAGCGACACGCCCAGCACCTGCACCTTCTCGCGGTCGATCTCCAGATTGATGGAGGGGTTGGTGGCCGAATAGGTGGAGAATACACGCGTCAGGTTCGGATCCTGATTGGCGGCCACCAGCAGCCCGCGCAGCACCTGTGCCAGCGCCTTCGGATCGCTGCTGCGCAGATCCTGAAGCACGAAGGCGAAGCCGCCGCCGGTGCCGAGGCCCACGATGGGCGGCGGCGCAATGGGAACCACCGTCCCGCCGGGGATCTGCCTCATCTGTTCGCCGAGCCGGGAGATGACGGCGGCCGCACCCAGCGCCGCGCCCTTGCGCTCCTCGAAGGGCTTCAGGGTGACGACGATGAACGCCGCATTGGACTGGGAGTAGTTGTCGATGAAGTTCAGGCCGATGACGGAGGTGAAATCCGCCACTGCCTGCTCCTCGCGCAGCATCTGTTCCGCGCGCCGGATGACATCGCTGGTGCGGGCGACGGACGAGCCGCCGGGAAGCTGGACCACGACGAAGAGCGCGCCCTGATCGTCCTCCGGCAGGAAGCCCGTGGGCGTTGCCCGCGCCAGCGCATAGATGCCAGCGCTGGCCGCTGCCACCGCCACAAGGCTGAGCACGGAGAAACGCACGATCCGCGCCACCGCCGAGCCATAGGCATCGCGCACATGGTCGATGCCGCGCATCACGTAGCCGATCGGTCCTCTCTTCGGGCCATGGGCGCCGCGCCGGAGCAGCACGCCGCAAAGCGCGGGGGAGAGGGTCAAGGCGTTGATGGCCGAGAGGAACATGCCGACCGCAACCGTGACCGCGAACTGGCGGAACAACTCGCCGGAAATGCCGGGAATGAACGCCACGGGCACGAACACCGACAGCAGCACGAGGGTGATGGCGATGATCGGCGCCGTGATCTCCGCCATCGCCATCTTGGTGGCATCGGCGGGGGAGAGTTCCGGATGCTCCTCCATCACCCGCTCGACATTCTCCACCACCACGATGGCATCATCCACCACGATGCCGATGGACAGCACGAGCGCCAGCAGGGACACCGTATTGGCCGAATAGCCGATGGCGTTGAGGACGATGAAGGTGCCGATGAGGCTGACCGGAACCGCGAGTGTCGGAATGAGGGTCGCCCGGACGCTGCCGAGAAAGAGATAGACCACGATCACCACGAGGATGAACGCTTCCACCAGCGTCTTGCGCACCTCGTGGATGGTCTCGGTGACGAAGACGGTGGGGTCGTAGGTGATCTTCCAGGCCAGATCCTCGGGAAACGCCTTGGCCAAGGCCTCCATCCGCTCGCGCACGGCGTTGATGGTGGTGATGGCATTCGCGCCGGGCGCCTGATAGAGCGCCAGAACCGACGCGGGGCCGCCATTGAACGCCGTCTCGCGATCGAGATTGGCCGCGCCCAGTTCAAGGCGGGCCACATCGCCAAGGCGCAGTACCGAGCCGTCCGGATTGGTCCTGATGACGATCTTCTCGAACTCCTCCACCGAGGTCAGGCGGCCCTTGGTCCGCAGGTTGAGCTGGAGCTGCTGGTCGTCGGAAATCGGCCGCGCGCCGACGCGGCCCACCGCCGCCTGCACATTCTGCGCGCGGATCGCCGCGGCAACGTCGCCCGTGGTCAGGCCGAGGCCGGTCAGGCGATCGGTGTGGATCCAGGCCCGGATGGCATAGTCCTGCGGCCCCCAGAGCGAAGCGTCGCCGACGCCGGGAATGCTCTTGATATCGTCCAGAATATTGATGGTGACGTAGTTCGAAATGAACAGCGGATCATGTGTCGCCTTCGGCGCATAGACCGCCAGCACGCCGAGCAGCGCGGAGGACTTCTTCTTGACGGTGACGCCCTGCCGCTGGACATCCTCCGGCAGCTTGGACAGCGCCACCTGGACGCGGTTGTTCATGTTGACGGTGTTGATGTCCGGGTCGGTCCCCAGCTCGAAGGAGCCCACCAGCGTGTAGCTGCCGTCGTCGCCGCTGACGCTCTTCATGTACATCAGCTTGTCGACGCCCACGACCTGCGCCTCGATGGGCTGGGCAATGGTGGCATCCACCACGTCGGCCGAGGCGCCAGGATAAGTGGTGGTGACGGACACCTGCGGCGGGATGATGTCGGGATACTGGGCGACGGGAATGGCGAACAGCGACAGGGCGCCCGCAATCACCGTCACGATGGCGATGACCACCGCGAGGCGCGGTCGATCCACGAACAGCGCCGAGAACATGGCTCATCCCCCGTTGGCAAGGCCAGAGGCCTGTGGCCGCGCCTGCACGGCAACGCCCGGCTTGAGGCTCTGGAAGCCATCCACCACCACCTGATCGCCCGGATTCAGACCGCTGGCCACGACGACGAAATTGCCCTGCGCGCCCGCCGTCTTGATCCGTCGCACGGCAGCCTTTCCGCCCTCGACCACGAAGACGTAAAGGCCTTCCTGATCGGCAATGAGGGCCGCCTGCGGAATGAGAATGCGTTCTTCCGGCTTTGCGGTCTGAAGGTTGACCCGCACCAGTTGGCCGTCGGTCAGGATGGCCTTGGGGTTGGGGATATCAGCGCGCAGAACGAGCGTATCGGTGGTCCTGTCCACGCTGACATCGACGAAGCTGATGCGCCCCACCTCGCCATAGGTGGTGCCGTCGCTGAACTTCACCTTCACATCGAGGGATTTCAGGTCGGCGGTGCGCCCATCCTTCTGCGCCTGCAGATAGTCCCTCTGGCTGACCGGGAAGGTCACATACATGGGGTCCTGACTGACGATGACGGTGAGGACGCCGCTCTCAGGCCCGACGATGTGTCCCTTGGTGACGGTGGAGCGGCCGATGCGGCCGGAGATGGGGGCGGTGATGTCGGTGTAGCCGAGATTGATCTGGGCGGTCTGGACATCCGCCTCGCCCGAGAGGACGGCACCCGTGGATTGCGCTTCGGCGGCGATCGCCTGATCCCTCGCGACCACCGTTCCGGCATTACGTGTGAGCAGCTCTTCCGCGCGCTCGCGCTGTATCTTGGCCAGCGTGAGGGCAGCCTTGCTGCGCTCCAGATCACCCTCGGCCTGCTGCACGGCCGCACTGAACAGCGGCTTCTCGATCCGGTAGAGCGGCGCGCCGGCGCTCACGGTCTCGCCATCCCGAAAAAGCACGGCTTCCAGCATGCCCTTCACCCGGGCGCGGATCTCAACTTTCTCGGGTGCCTCGATCCGACCGACGAACTCCAGGCTCGGCGTGATGGGCCGCAACTCAGCAGGCGCAACCGTGACAGGAATGGCCTGCCCCTGAGCGAAAACCGCTGATCCCGTGAACAGCAGCGTGGCGCCCGCCATGATCGCCATACGCATATAAGGGAACGAACGCATGCTCACACCCCTTTTACGCAAGCCAAGACAAGATGTCCCTGAAGCCGGAAACCCCACCGCATGACGTGCCGGTGCCGCGACACGCATATGGCTCGGCACCAGCGGATCTCTCGTGACAATGCACCATCATGGCCACACGCCGCCGCCATGACGCGCACGCCGCAACCCATATCCGCGCGGCATACGCCCTCGCGCCGCCGACCGCACATCAATCAATACATAAAGACAGCTCGAAACCATCCATGGGAACAGCCGACGTTACAAGCGGCCTGCGCCCCAATAGCCAGCCATCGATAAGTTCACCTTACGGGCGAACATGTATTGGCCTGCGGTATGAATAGTCCCAAACGTGGGCGCGATCAAGCGTGACGGTCGCGCTTAAGTTTGGCCTCGATACGCTGCCACGCTCTTTTGCTGAGCGATATATTACCAGACCATGTCGCCATATGCATCCGATAAAACGTTGACTTTAAAGGTCCTTACAAACAACACTCCCCCAGTGGCAGCAGCGATCGAGGGGCAGAGGCTACATAGTCGCCTCCTGATCCGATGCCCAACTGGTGTCGCAGAGCGCGTCGAGCGACTGAATTTGCTATGCAAGCAATGTATTTCGCAGAGACTCCACTTTGCGCGAATGTTGATGTATTAAAGCGCAAGCCTGTCCGTCGATGGTCGTTTTTATTTACGCCCCATAGACGTAATCAAGAAGGCATCCTGTCATGCGTCGACGCGCGCTTGTTCGTGTAACGCAGTGTCTTTGCGCCCTGGCGCTGGTTGCCGTGGTCACCGGCGCCCATGCCCAATCTTCCGGTGATGCTGCCAAGCCAGCCTCGGCGAGCGGGACAGCGGAAGCCGCCAGCTCCTTCACCGCCGAGGAACTGCGGAAGCTGCTGGCGCCCTATGCACTCTATCCGGACGAATTGCTGGCGCAGCTCCTGCCCGCATGTGCCTATCCGGTCGAGGTCGTCCAGGTCGCACGCTGGCTTGAGAAAAACCGGCAGGCCGCGTCCGAAGGCAATTTCGCGGCCCTCGATGCGCAGGGGTGGGATCCGAGCGTCAAGGCGCTCGCGCGCTTCCCGGATGTGATCTCGAAGCTCAACGACAATCTCGATGCGACGAGCGATATCGGCGATGCCTTCGTCCACCAGCCGAAGGATGTCGCGGACACCATCCAGCGCCTGCGACAACAGGCCAGAGGCTCCGGCTCGCTTGAGACCACGCAGCAGCAGATCGTGACGGTCGAGAAGCAGGGCGACACGGACTATGTGGTGATCGAATCCGCCCAACCGGGCGTCGTCTACGTTCCCACCTACGACCCCGAAGTGGTCTACGCTCCGCCAGCCACCAACTGGGGGGCTGGTGCTCTCGCCTTCGGAACCGGCATCCTTGTCGGTGCGGCTCTGGACAATGCGTGGGACTGGGGGCGCGGCTGGGTCTATCCGCCCCGGTGGCCCGGCTATCCCGGTTACCGCCCCGGCTATCCGGGTTATCCCGGCGGTCGGCCCAGCGGCATAAACATTGGCAACGATATCAATATCGGGAATGGCAACAACCGGCCGTGGCGCCCGGACGCGTCCCGCTACCGTCCCGGACAGGGTACCAAACCCGGACTGGCCGGCCCCGGATTGGCCGGACGCGGACCGGGAGGCCCCGGCCCCGCCAGACCGGGCATCGGCCCCGGCCGTGATGGCATCGGCCCATCCTCGCCACAACAGCGCCCCGGCGCCGGCTCCCCACGCGCCGGCGTCGCCGATCGGGCGCAGGCGGGACGGCCGAATGCGGGTGCGCGGCCGCCACGCCAGAACGTTTCCCGCCCCAATGCGGGAGCCCCCAGAAACATCCAGCACGCACCACGCCCTGCGCAACCGCGCGCCACGGCCTTCAGCGGCGCACGATCCGGGCCGGCCGCGGCCCAGTTCTCGAACCGCGGCCACATGAGCCGGCAGTCCATTTCCCGCCCGCCATCGGGCATGGGACATGGCGGGGGCATGGGACGTGGCGGCGGCGGCGGGCGGCGGCGATGAGGGAGAGCAGGATGGAGAAGACAGGGAACATCGCAGCCTTTCTGGGCATCCTCGCCGTTTGCTGGAGCCTGACATCCGGCGCGCCTGCAATGGCGCAGCAGAGCTTTGCCAGCCCGGAGGCGGCCGCGACGGCTCTGGTCGAGGCCGCACGCCATCCCGGCGACGGACAACTCGAGAAGCTCTTCGGACTCGGAGCGCGCGATCTTCTGCTATCGGGAGATGCTGCGGTGGACCATAAGCGCATCGACACGTTCCTGGCGCTGGCGGCTCAGGGAACGACTGTCCTGGATGGTCCCAATGCAACGCGCATCATCGCTTTCGGGCGCGAAAACTGGGCCTTTCCCATCCCGCTGAAGCCGAGCAACGGACAATGGGTCTTCGACCTCGCCGCCGGACGGGACGAAATCATCACCCGCAACATCGGCCGCAACGAGACCATCGCGATCGGCGCCTGCGGTGATTTCGTTGCAGCCCAAAGGGAGTATTTCAGCCAGACCCATGATGGCGATCCCATTCCCCAATATGCCCGCCGCTTCATCAGCAGTCCGGGTCTGCGGGATGGGCTCTACTGGCCTCCGGACACACCGGATGACAGAAGCCCGCTCGGGGACCGCATCGCCGACGCGGGCCTTGATGGCGTAACCGCTTCCGATAGGCCCCAGCCCTACAATGGCTACATCTATCGCATCCTGACCCGTCAGGGAGCGGGCGCGCCGGGAGGCGCCTTCGACTATATGGTGGCAGGCCGGCTTCTCGCGGGCTTCGCCATGCTGGCCTTTCCGGCCCGCTGGCAGGAAACGGGCGTCATGACCTTCCTGTGCAGCCAGAATGGCAGCGTCTACGAGCTTAATCTCGGCCCCCGCACCGAGAAGCTGGCCACCCAGATCCGTAGCTTCGATCCGAAGGGGTGGCGCCGCGTGGGAGAGGATTGGTAGGCCTTCCCACAAGGTGAGCTGATCCCGTTGGATGTTTGCCCTGGCCTGAACTGCCGGCGACGGGGCGCCCGGTGCAACGAGAGCGGGGCGATGTAGGCTTTCTCAGTTCGCGTGAGTGAGGCGATCATGTCCAAGCATGGCAAGCGGAAGAACAAGCATCAGCATCATCCGCCCCTCGTCGCCGGTGAGCGAATGAGGCGCAAGCCCTATGAGGCCCGGCTGCGAAAGCTGCATGGGGAACTGGTGAAGGTGCAGGAGTGGGCGAAGGTTCACGGGGCGAAGATCTGTCTGGTGTTCGAGGGGCGGGACGGTGCCGGAAAGGGCGGGGTCATCAAGTCGATCATGGAGCGGGTCAGCCCCCGCAGCTTCCGTGTCATCGCGTTGCCACCGCCCACGGAGCGCGAAAAATCGCAGATGATCATTCAGCGCTATCTGCCTCATCTGCCTGCCGCCGGGGAGGTCGTGATCTTCGACCGGAGCTGGTACAACAGGGCCGGCGTCGAGCGCGTGATGGGCCTCTGCACGGAGGAGCAGACGAAGAGATTTCTCGCCACGGTCCCGGCAGTTGAGCAGGCAATCATCGAATCCGGAGTGATCCTCCTCAAATACTGGCTCGAGGTCAGCCAGGACGAACAGACCCGGCGGATCGAGGAGCGGATCGAGGATCCGCGGAAGATCTGGAAGCTGTCGCCGATGGATCTCGATTCCTACTCACGCTGGTACGACTACTCGCGGGCACGCGACGACATGTTCGCTGCCACCGACAGCGAATGGGCGCCATGGTATGTGGCCTATTCGGATGACAAGCGGCGTACGCGGCTCAACATCATCACCCATATCCTCTCGAAGATCCCCTATGAGGACGTGGAGCGAAAGAAGGTGTCGCTGCCGAAGCGGCAGGGCGCGGAAGGCTATGTAGAGCCGCCCTATGCCAGGCATCCGATACCGGACATCCATGCCGGTATGGACGCCTGACATTGCGGTCACGACTGACGAGGATTGAACCGGAACCGAGCTTTGGGCGCCAGTTTCACCGCCCGCCAGCATGAGGAACGAACCATGAGTGGCGGGTGGCGTCCCGGCGAGGGCTTTGCAGGCTTCCGGGCCGCATGGCTTCGAAACGACGCCATGGCGGGGCTTGCGGTGGCAGCGGTCTCCATTCCCAGCGCTATCGCCTATCCGGCCATCGCGGGCCTGCCGCCACAGGTGGGCATCTATGCCAGCATGATGGCGCTCGTCGCCTATGCGCTCTTCGGCCCGTCCCGCCTGCTCATGATGGGGCCGGATGCGGCCACCATGACCGTCGTCGCAGCGGTGCTCGCCACCTTGCCGCTGGCAACGATGGAGGATCGCGTGGCTGCGGCGGCACTGCTCGCAGTCGGTGTCGGCATCCTCTGCATTCTTGCCAGTGCGCTGCGGCTCGGCATTCTGGCCGCCTTTCTGTCCCGCCCCATTCTCGTGGGCTTCATCAGCGGCGTCGCCATCTCGATCCTGATCAGCCAGATCAACCGCATCACGGGCCTCGGCATCGATACCGATGGGCTCGTTGTCGCCCTCATCGATCTCGCACGCAATGCCGGTTCGATCCATTGGCCTTCGGTGGCATTGGGCGTCGCCATGTTCGTCCTGCTCCAGCTGCTTGCGGCCTGGCGCTCGCCCGTGCCGGGGCCGGTGGTGGTCGTCGTCGCGGCGACCGTGCTGTCCGCTGTGCTGGACTTCAGGGGGCTCGGCATCAAGGTTGTGGGTGAGATCCCCATGGGTCTGCCGGCTTTTTCCCTGCCCATGATGAAGGGCCTGCCACTGCAGGAATTGGTGCAGGGCGCGGCTGCCATCTGGCTGGTCAGTTTCGGGGCGGGCATCGTCACGGCTCGCAGCTTCGCAGCCCTTGGCGGATTCAGGGCAGACGTGAACAAGGAACTGATCGGCTTCGGCGCCTCCAACATCGCCGCAGGCTGCTTCAGCGGCTTTCCGGTTTCGGTCTCGGACTCCCGCACGGCCATCAACATGTCGGTGGCCGGCCGATCCCAGGCCAGCGGATTGTTCGCCGCACTGGTTCTGGGGCTGACCCTCATCTATCTCAACGATGCCGTGCGGCTGCTTCCCGCGCCTGCATTGGGCGCGATTCTCGCCTCGGCGGCCGTCTCGCTGATCGACCTGAGGGGCCTGCGGGAGATCTGGCGTATCAGCCGGGTGGAGTTCGCCTTTGCGTGCATCGGCCTCTGGGGCGCCGTTAGTCTGGGCGTCCTGCGGGGTGTCGTCATCGCCGTCTTCGCAACGCTCGCCTATGTCCTGTTGCAGGAGATGCGCCCACGAGACGCTGCGCTGGGGCGCATTGCGGGCAGCGCGGGATTTTTCAAGCTGCACAGAAGAGGCGATGCGGCAGCCGTGCCGGGCCTTGCCGTCCACATCGTTCAGGGGAGCATGTTGTTCTTCAACGTCGAATATGTGCAGGCGCGGCTTGAGGCTGTAGCGCATGACCTGCCGCCGTCCACCCGCTGGTTCATTCTTGATGCCAGCGCCATCTCCCAGATCGATTCAACCGCCGCTGCCATGCTCAAGGAGGTTCACGCCTCGTTTGCCAAGGCCGGGATCGCCTTCGGGATCGCGGAGCTGCATCACGAGCCGATGACAATCCTGAAACGGGCCGGCGTGCTGGACGAGATCGGCAGGGACATGCTGTTCGATGATCTGGAGGAGGTTCTTCCCGCGTTCCTGAAGCGGGCATAGCACTGCGGCTATCAGAATTGAATGGCTGCTCAGGGGGGGCGAGCGTCAGCTCCCACCGCTGGCGGGATGAAAGCGTCTTCTCGATCCAATCATGATGTTGGACGGCCGAAGCCGTCTCTACACACAAGTCAAATTCGGCGGTCAAGCCAAAAGACGAGCGCATATACTCCGATGACGGACGATGCGACCACTAGGGTCAGCACCACTGCCAAGATGATTTCCATTGAAAGAATCGATCAGAACTCGGCGCGCCGTGCGCAGAAGCTGAAGCGCCAATTAGCAGACGCTTTCCCAGCCGGAATTGGGTTCACCGCGACAAGGAAACATGCGGCGCTAAGCTGAACCTCGAAACGTCATCATGCGCGCCTTCTTCGCTTCACACGTTAACATTTGTATGGGTGGGAGACGTTTCGAAGAACTTTTGGCGAACGCCTGCGGACTGTCAATTCATCCTGGGTTCATACTTGGGGGGCAGATCGTTCGCACTTGGGTCTCATAGCTCTGAGGGATCGTGTGCCTTTGGCCTCACCCTCAGCGACCGCCACTCCCAGGTATGTGCGCGCCGCGGCATCCTTCTTCATCTCCTCTTCGGATCGATGTGCTCGGTATCATTTGGATGGCGCGCGCAGGCTCGGCCAGAGCTCTTGGATGAAACGTTCGTCGGAGGTCGGGATGGGGCTGCGCTCACGGCGGGGCAGGGTGGTGTTGATGGGGCCGATACGGGAAGGCTCCATCCGCCCGGCCGTCACATGCTCCGTCACATCAATCTCCGCGGACCGGCGGTCACGCCAGTCGACGCCGCCGATCTGGCCGAGATCCGGCTGCAGGAGCATTACCGCATAGCGCGGTTCCCGCCATGTGGCCTGTCCGTCGTCGCCGATGACGACTTCCTGCCGCTCGATGCCTGTGTAACGTCCGGCGGGCAGGGGAAAGAACTCAGTTTCGCAAGCTTCCTGTGATTGCAAATAGATTGACCTGACCGATACGCCCAACTCTCTCTCCCGTCGATGCAGCGTCGGTTTTTCACTTTGGTACGCCTCGGCTCTGTCTAGGAGACTAGGCATTCGCAGCACCCGACTGTCTGCATCAAGCTGCGGCGCAGCCTTGCCGATCGTCATTATCAAACGATAAGAATTTTCTATTCTTCTGTTTGCGGAGCTGTTTTTCAGCTACATCCGGGCTGTGCGGCTGACGGGCTGGGCGCGCCAAAAGCGCGATGTCAGCGGTTGGTAATGGGGGCAACCGCCACTCCTAACAAAAATGAGTCTAGCGCGCCGAGGGGGCGAGACGCCACGATCTCCTACTCGGAACGAAGCTCTTGCTCCTCTGTTGATCCTGAGAGGCTCGCAATAACGGAGCCGCCATGAAACCGGGAGGCCCGCGATGACCCGAGATGCCCGCAACCTCGACCAGAACCCTCTGGTCGTGGACCCGGCCAACTTGGATGCGGTCCTGAAGGATCGGCCCAGTCCTGCCCGCCCACCACTGAAGGAGCCCCTGAAAGAGCATCACGCGGAATATAAAGATCAACCCCGCGAAAAGGAGGACGGACACCCTGACGCGCGCGTCCCGCCTAGGGAGAAACGCGCATGATTTCAGCCGTCTCTGCTGTTTTTCTTGCGCAGCGTCGTGTGTACGTACCTTGTTCCGCAGTGGGGATGGCGTCGGGAGGCGCAGATTGGAACCATTCTCGGCACTGAGGGCTTGCTGTATCTCCCTGGTGTCGAAGGTTTCCATGTCTGATCACCCCTCTGCCCCCGCACCCCGGAAGGGCATGCCAAGCCCTCGGCTGGCGGAAGACGAATTCAAGGCGCGTTTCCTCTCCCCGTTTCGCGATCCGGCGTATGCAAACCTGCAATCAGAACTAGCCCGCATCGCCGATGCTGCATGGGATGCCTATGCCCACAGCCGGAAGAGCCCGCAGACTGGGAAGGCCGGCGCAGGTTTCGAGGATCCATCCTACGACCTTTCCACGGACTGGCTAGCGGCACGGGCGGCCATTGCGGATGCGCAGGCCCGACACGAGGATCCGAGCGCGCGATCCCGAATATTGGTCATCAACGCATCACCGCGTAGCGAGCACACCTGCCCCGGTGAGATGTCCAAGAGCTTCCGCATGGCACAGCTTGCCGGGAGGGCGCTCGAGAGCGAAGGCTGCTCCGTTGTCCATCTCGATCTTTCTCGCGTAACCTCCGAATACGGGCGTCACATTCATCCCTGCAAGGCCTGCTTTTCCACCGCGCCAGCGCTCTGCCATTGGCCATGCTCCTGTTATCCCAACTACTCGCTGGGCCAGACGCACGACTGGATGAACGAGATCTATCCGCTTTGGGCCGACGCGCACGGGGTGATGATCATCACCCCGGTGAATTGGTATCAGGTCTCCTCGCCCCTGAAGCTGATGATGGATCGCCTCGTGTGCGCAGATGGCGGAAACCCGGACCCAACGCGGACGCAGGGCAAGGATGCCGTCAGGGCGAAGGAGATTGAACTGGAGGGCTGGGACTATCCCCGCCATCTGGCCGGCCGTGTGTTTTCGGTCATTGTTCATGGCGATGCCGAAGGCGCCGAAAACGTCAGGCGTTCGTTGTCCGATTGGCTGCGGGCGATGGGACTTGTTTCTGCGGGCCCGAGTGCCGAGATCGATCGCTATATCGGATACTGGAAGCCTTATGCGGGCAACCATGAGGAATTCGACGCCGACACCGCCATTCAGGCCGAGGTCGTAAATGCTGCGCTCGCCCTCGCCGAAGGGGTGACGGCGCAGCGCACCGGCAAGCTGGCGACACCCGGAGAGCATCTGAAGGCGCCGCGCGATAAATGACCGGTTTCGCGGCCGGGCGGCGGCCTTCGCTCCGTTCTCCCATTCAATGTTTCGCGCGCCGGTCGTTTACGCGAAGCGGCTTTTAACTGAAATGGTGCTGTCGCCAGCCGGCGCCGTTCACCGCATCCAGCGCCTCTTCCGAGAGCGGCTCTGCGCCATTGGCGGTCTGGCGGTTTGCCTCGGCGATGAACGCTTCCGCGGCTGCAAGGGAAATCGGGTGGCCGCTGGACAAAGCGTAGTCCACGAGCGCATCGGGACTGGTCAGCGCAGCTTGAAGCGCCGAGCGTTCGTCCGCATCGTTTGCGATGCGCGCGACATATTCACTGAAAGGCCGATCACTCATAATCCAGTCTTCCCCCTGATCAACGGAACGTGGTGCCGGTGGAGCTTCCCGGCCGGAGCACTCTAATTCACGTAGCACCCCGGCCCAAGCGTTTCAGGGATGCCGTGACGCACTTGCGCCGGGGCAACGTCAGGTTTTTGAAGTCCGATCGGAAGGATGGGTGGACCTGGAAATGAGAAGCGAACGCATTCGCTCCAGAAGCGTGCCCGGGGTGGTCGGGCACGCCTTTTTTGCACCCTGCTCAGGACCGGCTTTTCGCGGCCATCGTCAGCCTCTGCCGAGAATGAAGCCAACGGCAAGGCCGACGAGACCTGCAACCATCAATGAACTGACAGGATTGTGCGCCACGTGGTCCTTGGCGCGGCCCATCTGTCGCTCGGCAGCGCCGGAAGCCTGATCGTAATAACCTTCAGCCCGCAGTTCCTTGTCGTCCGCCAAGGCACCGATGGCCTCCTTCGCGCGGCCTGCATATTCGGTGGCAGCGCCTTCGATACGGCTTGTGTCCATCTGTCTCTCCTCTTCCACGATCCGAGCGCTGGCCGTGTGGGGCGGCCGGAAGTTGCATCGGTGGCGCGCGTTCAGCGCCACCGATGGGCGTCAAAAGCGGGCGACGGCGATTGCGTCATCCTTGCGGGCCCGGCCGCCGATGGCGCCGGCGACGGAAGCGATGAAGGCGCCGATGGCCATCGACAGCACGCAGAAGAGCGCGAATGTCGCTCCGGCCTTGCGGGATGCATCAGCCGCCTCTTTGGCCTTCTGCGCGGTCGCTTGCGCATTGGCGACGAGGTCTGACACGCGCTTTTCCGCTTCCGGCGGCGCGATCCCGGTTCGGGCCGAAACGAGCTGGGCGAGATAGCTCCGGTCAGCGGCCGGAATATCGCCTTTGGCGATCCCCGAGACGATGATGCGCGCCGCTTCTCCACGCGCGTCATCCGGACTGCCCGGTTGCGGCGTCGGTGTGCGGAACAGCATATCGACGGCATAGCCAACCGGATCCCCAGACGTAGCGGATGTGCCTTGCTGCGCGGCGCCCTGGCTCGCGCCTTGAACGGCGCTGCCTGCCACCGCTCCCACGGCGCGCGCGGTGCCCGACGCCAGAGTCCCCATGGCGGAGGCGAGGATGGTCACGACAAATACTGTCGAGAGACACCAGGCCAGAAAGCCGTGGGCGGTGTCGCGGAAGAGAACCTCACCCGTGTCGAGGCCCGACCATTTCGTGCGCAGCCGTCCGGTGAGATATCCGCCGAGGCCCGAGGAGAGCCACTGCATGACGATGAGCCAGATCGCCGCCGAGATCGCCAGCGTCTGACCGGAGGGTGGCCCGCTCCATGGCGACAGGGTCGTCAGCCCGACGCCGACACCGATCAGAGTGAGAAGAATGCTGCATGCCGCAGCGGCAAGGCCGCCGGCGAAGATGGCGGCCCATGAAACGCCGGAGACGGAAGCTTCGGCTCCCGGAACAACGGCCGGATCTGATGTGAGGGGCATGATCTTCTCCTCAGTGGAAGAGCAGGAGAAGGATGATGATGACCGGGATTGGAACGCCCAGGAGCCAGAGCAGGATTGCGGGCATTGAGGCCTCCTTTGTTTTGCAGGGGCTCAACGCCACGATTGGCCGCGCGTTCCCGTTCGACGAAGTGGGAACCGGCTGTCCGCCGGCCGGTTGTGAAAGACAGATATCCGAGTGAGGCAGATGCCGCTTTCAGGAACCGCCGTCAGGGCCGCTTCAGAGTTCGTGTGTCGGGGGCGCGTATTCCGAAACGCGGAAGCTCCACTCCATGCCGTGATTGCTGTCCCGGCCCGGGAGGAGGCGGCGCGCATCGGCGCCTGTATCCGGGCCATCGCACGACAGACCTGCATCTTATCTTCTTGCCTGCATCCGCTCTTCGGCGTTGTGGTGCTGGTCAACAACAGTGCTGACAACACTTTCGCAGTGGCAGCCGAAGCTTTGCAGGACACGCAGCTTCCG
This sequence comes from Azorhizobium oxalatiphilum, assembly GCF_014635325.1. Classification (GTDB taxonomy): domain Bacteria; phylum Pseudomonadota; class Alphaproteobacteria; order Rhizobiales; family Xanthobacteraceae; genus Azorhizobium; species Azorhizobium oxalatiphilum. The sequence continues at coordinate 316,448 of NZ_BMCT01000004.1, forward strand.
TTCATTTGCCTCGACGTGGAACTACCGAAAGCCCAAGCCCATGCCGGTGGTGCCCGTGGTCTCGCCATGGATATGGCAGCGGATTGGCTTGAAGAGGGTGGACACGGGCAGCCGGGCTTCATCCTGACGACCGACGCGGACAGCCGCGTTCCTTCCGACTGGATGGGCCTGACGCAGCGCGCCTTGGCTTGCGGTGCCGGCGCCGTGGCAGGGCGGGTGAGGCTGGATGATGACGAAGAGCACCATCTGCCGGCGGATTTGAAGCTCCGTCGATGCCATGAGCAGCTCTACGAGCAGGTTCTGCTGGAACTCTCGGCGCGCATCGACCCGGTTCCGCATGATCCCTGGCCGAACCACGGTACGGCGTCGGGCGCGAGCCTCGCGGTGACGCTCGCTGCTTACAGGGCGGCGGGCGGTCTGCCGGATGTGCCCTGCGGCGAGGATCGTGCGCTTGTCGATGCGCTACGGGCGCGCGACATACCGGTGCGTCATGCCTCGGAGATCGTCGTGACCACCTCGGCCCGGCTTGCCGGGAGAGCGAAGGGCGGTTTTGCGGACACCATGCGTCGCCGGTCGGAAGTGCGCGATTCTCCGGGCGATGATGCGCTGGAGCCTCTGGCCAATGCGGTGCGCCGCTATGCGTGGCGGCGTCGGCTGCGGAAGTGGCACGCCGGCGGCACGCTTGGTGAGCGTGTGTGGGCGCAACCGCTTCGTCTTCCTGCAACGGTCGAGGAGCAGGCACGAGAAGGATTTGGCGCATTCTGGCGCAGGATCGAAGCCGCCAGCCCCATCCTCGCCAAAGCGCCGCTGCACCGGGATCTTCTCGCCGCTCATGCCGCAGCTGGCCGGCGGTTTCTCGATGGGCTGGACGACGTCTATTCCCGCTCCAGCAAAGCGAGCCGATAGGCGGACGTCGCCTCCTGCCGCAGTAAACGGGCGTGGGGCGCAATGGCCGAGATGAACCATTCCGTTGCTGCGTCACCGCTCAACGGATAATCGGTTTCACCCGTCCAGTGCACAAGGAGGATGTGTCCGCCGGACCGCGTGCTCTGCCCCGCACGCTGCGCGACCTCTCGCAGATCGACAGGGGCGAGATAATACAGCACCTCGGACAGAAGGATGAGGTCGAAGGTGCCGTCAGGCCATTCCTCCGGCACGCGGCGGCGTTCGATCCGCACATGCGCCTCGTCCGCACAGCGCCGCCGGGCCTGGACGAGGGGAGCCTCGGCGGCATCCACGGCGAGAAGCCGGCCGCAGCGCTGAGCCAGTGAGGCGGTCAGAACCCCGATGGAGCAGCCAACCTCAAGAGCCGAACCGTAACGTTCGCGCGGCAGAGCCTGCAATGTGTGCTGGTACTTTGCATGCTCGTAGGCGCTCTCAGCGAAATTCCACGGGTCCGCGGCTTCGGCATAGAGCCTGTCGAAATAGGCGGCGTCGAGCGAAGGTCGCATCTCGGTCATGGGGCCGCCCCAAGAAAGATTTCGTGGGGCCGGTCGAAGCGGGCCAGATCTTCCGCAGTCAGGCGGAAACCATCCGGGTCGTCGTCTATGAGGGCCGTGATCTGCGAGGCATGGGCCGCAACAGCGCGCCGCTTTGCGGCTCGATGCTCGCCGATGATCAGGCGGAACCCGGAAATCTCCTTTTCGCTGATCCGCTCGTGCGCCGGGCGGCTCAGGCCCCAAATGGGATAGGCCAGTACGCGCACCTGCGGCAGATCGCGTGCCGCACGTGTAACGAGGGCATGAGCGGCCTGATGGTCGCAATGCGGGTCATGCTGCCACGTGACCGCGATGGTGTCAGCGCCCATGGATCGCGCCGTGCTGGTGATCGCCAGCACTGCCGCATCCGCCTCCGGCCCTGCGGTCGGCACAAAGCGGTCCGGCAGGCGGAGGAATGGGACATCACCGGGTGCGACACCCAGCTCGGCTGCTGCTGCCAGCGTCTCGCTTTCCCGCACCTGCCGGAGGCGATCGGCCGGATAGGCGGACGAATTCGGATGAGATCCTGTTCCATCGCTCACCACCATGATAGTCACAGGGAAACCGACGGCACAGGCCGCTGCGATCAGACCGCCACATCCAAGACTCTCGTCGTCGGGGTGGGGCGCGACCACAAGCAGGCGCCGGATGCCGAGGTCCGCGAAGTCCCGCGCCGGGAGATCGGCCATGCGACGGAGCGCGTCGTCGATACGCATTCCAGCTTGAGCGGAGGCAGAGTTGCTCATGGCCAGAGATCTCCGAGGCGGGCGTTGGCGCCGAGCACATAGTCCCCCGCTTCAGCCAGCGCGCGATCGGGGGCCGGCTGCCGGAGATAGGTCGCCAGGTCGCGGCTGATGCGTTCGATAGGATGCGGGCGTTGAAAAGACGCCAGCCCGACCGAACGATGGACACGCTCCAGCACATCCAGCCCTGCGCGTTCGACCACCCCGCGCGCGAGACCGACATAGGCGATGCATGCGGCAGCGTCAGAAGGCTGGGTCGCGATCCGGGCGGCCTGCGCGACCCAGAGCCGGGCGGTTTCGGCTGCCGCCGCGGCTTCGCCCATGCGCGCCACCTGATGGGGGTCGCCGGCACGCCCGGCAGCGGAGAGGTGCGTGCGGGCTTCGTCGACGAGGCGCTCGATCCCACCCGTCTGCACGGCGAGGAAGCGCCATGCCCCGGCGGAGAAATAGGGCTGCATGTGATAGTCGCCCGGTGCGCCGATGATGTCGCCCTCCCTGACATCGATGCCGGAGAAATCGAACGATCCCGTGGCCGAGGCACGCATGCCGTGCGCGCGCCAGCCGCTCAGATCTGCCCGCATGGTGAGATCGGTCTCGCTGAGACGGGGCAGGACCATCAGGAGCGAGCCGTCTTCCGTTCGTGCCGTGACCAGAGGGCAGGGCACGAAGCCGGCACCGGAGGCAAAGGTCTTCCCGCCCATCAGGCGGAGGCCTCCTGCAATTCTCTCAAGGCGAAGCGCAGAAGAGGGGGCCTCGGTGTTCCAGACCCCGAAGAGCTGTCCATTGCGCGCGGCACGGGCTGCCCGACCGATCTGTTCGGGGCTGCCGAAGTGCTGGATAAGGACGAGGGCGTTGACATGCCCCTCATAGAGCCGTCCGAGCGGCAGGCTGGCCCAGCCGATCAGGCGCAACGCGCGCGCGAGATGCCCGGCCGTCTGCGCTTTGGACCCCAGCCCCATGCCTCCGAAGGGCTCGCCCAGCGGCGCCGCTAGGGCATCCATTCGGGCGAGGAGGGCGATGTCTTCCAGAGGCGCGGCCTCGTCATGGTCGAGCTCTGCTGCGTGGCCGGCGATCTCCGCAACGATGCCACGCAGCCGCCCGAGGAGGCGGTCGGCTTCCGTTTCCTGCTGCTGCAGCTGTGGTGCGAGGGAAATGGGCTTCATCATCCTGACTACTGTTCACGCAATGACGTTTCAGCGGTCATCCTTGTTCCGGATGCCGGCACGCCCGCAGAAAGAAACCATACCGCCCCTGAATGGGTTTCAGGCTTGAAGAAGGAGGCGGGAATGGCGGGTGTGCGCCTGGAAAGGGTTCATGGCAGTCGGGCTGATGGCCGCTGTCATGGGACTGGCGATGGCGGTATCGCGAGAGAACGCGCCAGCGCGGATCGCAGGCAAGCGGCCGGAGGGAATGAATTCTGCATCCTTGCGCGGTCGCGATGCACGAAGCCCGCTGGCGTTCCGGAGGCTGGCGTGGAAGGACGTGGCTATCCGGACGATGAGCGAGTTCAGCTCCGATCGCGTGCTCAGCCTTGCCGCCGGTGTGACCTTCTACACGCTGCTGGCCGTTTTCCCGGCAATCGCAGCGCTGGTTTCGCTCTACGGCCTCTTCCTTGATCCTGCCGTGCTCCAGTCGCAGCTCGAGGCTGCGTCCTGGGTCTTGCCAACCGGGGCGATCGAGGTGATGCGGGATCAGGCCCTGCGCATCGTCGCCCATGGCAAATCGACCTTGGGCTTCGGCTTCATCTTCAGCCTGTGCGTGGCGCTTTGGGGCGCGAACGCGGGCACGAAGGCTATGATCGAGGCGCTGAACGTCGCCTATGGGGAAACCGAACGCAGATCATTCCTGCGGCTGTCCCTCATCACACTCGGCTTTACGCTGATGGGTATCCTGTTTGCCTGTGTGGCGATGGCCGGAATCCTGGCGGTTCCGGTGGCGCTTGAGTTGCTGTGGCTGGATCAGGGCACGGAATGGTTCATCTCCCTGATCCGGTGGCCTTCGCTCCTCGTGGTTGTTTCATGCGCCATCATGCTGCTCTATCGCCTCGGCCCGTGCCGCGCGCACGCGCGCTGGCGCTGGGTGATGCTGGGAAGCGTGGTCTCGGCCATGCTCTGGCTCGCCGTATCGGCCGGCTTCTCCTGGTATGTCAGCCATTTCGGCAGCTATAACGAGACCTATGGTTCGCTCGGGGCGGTGATCGGCTTCATGACGTGGATCTGGCTTTCCACCGCTGTGGTGCTGTTTGGTGCCGAACTGAACGCAGAACTCGAGCACCAGACGGCCGTGGACAGCACCACGGGATCGCCTCGCCCCATGGGTGCGCGCGGCGCGCACATGGCCGATACGGTGGGAGAGGCGAAGGCTTTTCGGGACCTGCTTTGACACGTGGGACCGTGTTCCAGATCGCGATGGCGGCGGGATGCCGGACACGCCCCGCCGCCATCAGAAAGCAAGCGCTCAACCGTTCTCAACGCCGATCCGGCGAGGGGCGACGCGCGTGCGGGCGGCTCCAGAGAGCAGATAGACGAAACAGGCCCCGCGCGAGGCTTGGTGGAACTTAGAGAGGTTCCAACGGCTTTAGTGGTCGTCATCACCGGCGCGCCAGCGACATGAGGCTGCCGGAACAGCAGCGAGGAAGCCCTTAGCGGATCAGGCTTCTCTCGCATGCCACCGCGTGGGCCGGGATGACCGAACGAACCATCGGGGGCGATAGATCGCGAGGTTTCCATGACGATTTCCGTCAACGGCGTCGAAGCGATGCTTCCATCCGATCCACGCGTGTCGTTGCTCGATCTGCTGCGTGAGCAACTCGGACTTTCCGGAACCAAGAAAGGGTGCGACCAGGGCGCGTGCGGCGCTTGCACCGTGCTGGTGGACGGCGAGCGCATCCTGTCCTGCCTGGCGCTGGCGGTCCAGTATGATGGGCGGTCGGTCACGACGATCGAGGGCTTGGGGACGGCGGAATGCCCCCATCCGCTTCAAAGCGCCTTCATCGCGCATGATGGTTTTCAGTGCGGCTACTGCACGCCGGGCCAGATCTGTTCCGCCATGGGCATGATCGAGGAGGTTCGTCGCGGCACCCCCAGTCACGTCACGTCGGATATTACGGCGGAGGTCATCCCCTTCAGCCGGGATGAGGTGCGCGAGCGCATGAGCGGCAACCTCTGCCGCTGCGGCGCCCATAACGGCATCGTCGATGCGATTGCCACCCTCTTGCCGGAGGCCGCCGAATGATCCCCTTCACTTATGCCCGCGCCACGGACGTCGCCGATGCCGTCCGCCGGGGCGGCGCCGAGGCCGCCCGCTATCTCGGCGGCGGCACCAATCTCGTTGACCTCATGCGCGAGACCATCGAGCGGCCGGACATCCTCGTGGACGTGACCGGCCTGTCCCACGCCATCACCGAACGGGACGACGGCGGGCTTCTGATCGGCGCCGCCACCAGCAACACCGCGCTGGCCGAGCATCGCGCAGTGCGCACGCGCTATCCCGCGTTATCGCGGGCCATCGTGGCGGGGGCCTCGGCACAGATCCGCAACATGGCGACCGTGGGCGGCAATCTGCTTCAACGCACCCGCTGCGCCTATTTTTATGACGAGGCGGGCGCGCATTGTAACAAGCGCCATCCGGGCGACGGCTGTGACGCCATGGACGGCTTCAACCGCATGCACGCCATCCTTGGCGCCTCGCCATCCTGCGTCTCCGTGCACCCCTCGGACATGTGCGTGGCGCTGGCGATGCTGGATGCGCAGGTGCATCTGGAAGCCCCTGCCAGCACCCGTCGCCTGCCGCTGACCGAGCTGCATCGCCTGCCCGGCGACCGGCCCGATGTGGAGACCCATCTCGCGCCGGGCGAACTGATCACGGCCATCGAACTGCCTGCCGCGTCGCTGGCCGTGCGCTCCACCTATCGCAAGGTGCGGGACCGCGCGAGCTATGCCTTCGCGCTGGTGTCGGTGGCGGCGGCGCTGGAGGTGGAAGAGGGCAGGGTGAAGGAGGTGCGGATCGCGCTGGGCGGTGTGGCGCACAAGCCATGGCGGGCCTGGACGGCGGAAGCGGCGCTGCTCGGCCAGCCGGCGACAGAAGCGTCCTTTGCAGCTGCAGCGCAGGCCGAGCTCGCTGCTGCGCGGCCGCTCAAGGACAATGGGTTCAAGATCGAGCTGGCGCGCCGCACCATGGTCGCGGTGCTGGGTGAACTGGCGGGAGAGGCGGTATGAGCATCATCGAGGATACCAAGCAGCTCGTGCAGGGCGCCGTCATGGCAGGCATGTCCAAGGCCATCGCGCTCGCCCCGGATCGCTGGATTCCCGGTGGCACGCCTGATCCCCTGATCAGCCATCGCCACGGCCACATCGGACGGCCCACCACGCGCATCGACGGGCCGCTCAAGGTGGCCGGAGCGGCGCCCTTCGCGGCTGAATTCCCCATGGAGGGCATGGTCTATGCCGCTCTGGCGAACAGCACCATTGCGAAGGGGCGCATCGTCGAGCTGGATACGCGCACGGCGGAAGAGGCCCCCGGTGTGATCGCCGTGATGACCCACAGGAACGCCCCGCGCCTCAGTCCGCCGCCGGCCTTCATGTCCAGCCCGAAGGCCGCCGGCGGCGACAGCCTGCCGGTGATGCAGGACGCCTCCATTCACTGGAACGGTGAGCCGGTGGCGGTGGTGATCGCGCAAACACAGGAGCAGGCGAACCATGCCCGCTCGCTGGTGCGCGTGACATACGAAGCCGAGCCGGCGATCACCAGCCTCGGTGCGGCGAAGGCCAGAGGCAGCCGCACCGCCATGTTCATGGGCCAGCCGCTGCATGACGAGGTGGGGGATGCGGACGCCGCGCTCGCGGCTTCGGCGGTCAATGTGGATGCCAGCTACAGCACGCCCCGCCACAACCACAACGCCATCGAGCTGCACGGCGTCACGGTGGCGTGGCAGGATGGCGTGCTGCGCATCCACGATGCCTCCCAGCTCGTCGCGCACGAGGCCTGGACGCTGGCGCAGATGTTCGGCATCGATGAAGACAAGGTGGTCGTCACCTCGCCCTTCGTGGGCGGCGGGTTCGGCGGCAAGTGCCTGTGGCAGCATCAGGTTCTGGCCGCTGCAGCATCGCGCATGGTGGGGCGGCCGGTGCGGCTCGTCCTTTCGCGCGAGGATGTGTACCGCCTCGTTGGCGGACGCTCCAATACCGAGCAGCGCGTTGCGCTTGGCGCCGATCCGGACGGCAGGATCAAGGCCATCATCCATGAGGGTGTCACGCCGAAGACGGCGTTCAACGCCATGCCCGAGCCCTTTATCCTGCCCACGCGCAGCGCCTATGCGTCCGAGACCATCAAGCTCGATGTGCAGGCCGTGGAGCTGGACATGCTGAGTAACACCTTCATGCGCGCGCCCGGCGAATCCGTGGGCACCTTCGCGCTGGAATCCGCGCTGGACGAATTGGCGCACAAGCTCGACATGGACCCCATCGAGCTGCGCATCCGTAATGAACCGGAGAAGGACCCGACCAACGGGCTGCCCTTCTCGTCACGCCATATCGTGGAAGCGTGGCGAGCAGGGGCCGAGCGGTTCGGCTGGTCCGCGCGCAAGCCCGCGTCGGGCACGGTGCGGGACGGGGAGTGGCTCGTGGGCATGGGCTGCGCCACCGCCACCTATCCCTATTATCGCATGCCCGGCGGAGCAGCGCGGATCACGCTCACCCGCGAGGGGCACGCCACTGTCGATATCGCCGCGCATGAGATGGGCATGGGCACGGCGACAACCCACACCATGGTGGCGGCCGAGCGCCTTGGACTGCCGCTGGAGGCGGTGACGTTCAACTATGGCGATTCAACGCTGCCCGGCGTGGTGCTGGCGGGCGGATCCCAGCAGACAGCCTCCATCGGCGCGTCAGTGATCGCTGCGCACCGGGCGCTGGTAAAGGAACTGTTGAAGCTTGCCGGTAACGACTCCCCGCTCGCTGGGCTGAAGCCCGATGAGGTGGGCGGCACGGACTGCGGGTTGTGCAAGCTGGATGATCCGGCCCTGTACGAGAGCTACGCCTCCATACTCGGGAGAGCGCAGCGCGTCAGCGTGTGCGTGGAGGCGAGCCCGTCCGCTCCGATGGAGATCATGCATTGGTCCATGCACAGCCACGGTGCCATGTTCTGCGAGGTGCGTGTGCACGCCGTGACCGGCGAGGTGCGGGTCAGCCGCTTCCTGGGTTCGTTTGATTGCGGCCGCATCCTCAACCCCAAGACCGCCGGCAGTCAGTTTCGCGGCGGCATCATCATGGGGCTCGGGCTGGCGCTGATGGAGGAGACACGGTTCGACGAGCGCAGCGGACGCATCGTCAATCCCAGTCTCTCCGAATATCACGTGCCGGTGCACATGGACGTACCGGAGATCGACGTCATCTGGACCGACATTCCCGATCCTCACGCGCCCATGGGCGCGCGTGGCATCGGCGAGATCGGCATCACCGGCACGGCGGCGGCGGTCGCCAATGCGGTCTTCAACGCCACCGGCAAGCGGGTGCGCGACCTGCCCATTACCCTCGACAAGCTGATGTAGGACGAGCCGTCGCTCGAAGCGGGCTTGTCAGAACGAGGATAGGGCCCGCATCAGATCCTCGGTCGAATATGGCTTGGGCAGGAAGCATGTTTTCGGGGGAAGCTCATCCGTGGATGGGCGGACACGCCCCGATGCGATGATGATCACCAGATCCGGCCAGCAGTCGCGTGCCAGTGCTGCGAATTCCAGACCGTTCATCGTCCCGGGCATGTTGATGTCCGTGACGATGGCTCGAATATCGTTTCTTTCTTCAAGAATCAGCAACGCCTCATCGGCGGTTTGTGCCGAGATGACCTCGTATCCGGAGGTCTCCAGAACATCCGTCGTGACCCAACGGACCAGAGCGTCGTCTTCCACCACCAGACAGACTCTTGCACTGCCCCCCGGCATCACCACCTCGAAATATCGCTGCCTGTCGCGAGCTTGCCGACAGGTTCGAGCGGGCAGAAACGCACCTGAGGGGCGAAAGTTCCCTCCGCTGATGAGCAATGCACCGGAAAGCAATTGCCGATCGATCGGCGGCGCGAAACCGGCACTAATTTGCTCCGAAAATGCCTGAGCCATAAAGCGGTTGTTGCGGCGGATGGGCAAGGTAGCGTAGCAAACCTCGGCTGCTGCATTGCTCCGAGGAACATTCATGAACCGTAGCCTTACGCCGGACCACTCCATGAGACGGCTGGGGCTGGACCCGGCTGTGGCGTTGGGGCTCGTCGGCGCCGTGCTGTTCTTCCTCGTCAGCGGTGCCATTGCCTATCTTAATCTCCAGGCCCTTCGGAGCGGCACGGAGAAAGTCACCCAGACCCACGAGGTGATCATCGCGCTTCAGCGGGTGCTGTCGAGTGCGCAGGACGCCGAGACGGGACAGCGCGGTTTCGTTCTCACGAACGACGAGAGTTACCTTCAGCCTTACAGTCGGGCGGTCGGCCTTCTGCCCGGGCGACTGGACAGCATTTCCGAGCTGCTCCAGGCCGATCCATTGCTGCGTGCGCGGGTCGATGTGTTGCGGCAGCATGTTGAAGCCAAGCTCGCCGAACTGGCCGAGACCATCGCGCTTCGCCGGGCCAGGGGGCTTGAGGCCGCCCTGACCGCGGTGCAATCCGACCGCGGCAAGATCGAGATGGACGGCATCCGGGCCGAAGTCGCGGCCATCGGTCAGGAGCAGTTGCGCGTCCGCGCGCTCCGGCTGGCCGAGATGGACAGTGCCCAGCAGACCGCACTCGTCAGCGGGCTCCTGTCCGCGCTTCTTGGCGTGCTCCTGACGGTGAGCATCGGCGTGCTGATCCGTCGGGCCACCCTGGCGCGGCGTCGGGAGGATTGGCTCCAGCGCGGAAAGGTCGAGCTGACCGCCGCCATGATGGGCGATCCGAGCACCACCGAGCTCGGCGAGCGCATCCTCCGGTTTCTTGCGCAATATGCCGGGGCCGTTGCCGGTGCGATCTTCATCGGCAAGAACGGTGACTACCGCCGCGCTTCCGCCTACGGCGTGCGCGGGGATGCGAACATTCCCGGCCAGTTCCATCAGGGCGAGGGATTGCTGGGGCAGGCTGCGGCCGAAGGTCGGCCGCTCGTCGTTCAGGACGTTCCCGACAATTATCTCACCTTCGGTTCCGCTCTGGGGCAGGCCAAGCCAAGGCACCTCATCATCACGCCTGCCGGCGTGGATGGGGTTGTCAACGCGGTGGTCGAATTGGGCTTCCTGCGCCGGGTGGACGAGGCCACCGTTGCCCTTCTCGACGAAGCGTCGGGGGCGATCGCCATTGCCGTAAGGTCGGCAAACTACAGGCGGGAGCTGCAGGAGCTTCTGGAGGAAACGCAGCGGCAGTCCGAGGAGCTTCAGACACAGAGCGAGGAACTGCGCGTCTCCAACGAGGAGCTGGAGGAGCAGGGGCGGGCACTCAAGGAGTCCCAGGCGCGGCTCGAACAGCAGCAGGTCGAGCTTGAGCAGACGAACTCGCAGCTTGAGGAACAGGCCCAGCAACTGGAAGGCCAGCGCGATGATCTCGAACGGGTGAATGCGGCCGTGGAGCTCAAGGCCCGCGAACTGGAGCAGGCCAGCCAGTACAAATCCGACTTCCTCGCGAACATGTCGCATGAGCTGCGCACGCCGCTGAACTCCTCGCTCATCCTTGCGAAGCTGCTCGCCGACAACCCCAATGACAACCTCACCGCCGAGCAGGTGAAATTCGCGCAGACCATTCAGTCGTCGGGCAACGACCTGTTGAACCTGATCAACGACATCCTCGACCTGTCCAAGATCGAGGCGGGCCACGTGGAGGTGGTGCCGGAGGAGATGAGGGTCGAGCGGCTGGCGAATACCCTGCGCAACCTCTTCCAGCCCATAGCCCAGGAAAAATCGCTGGAGTTCGCGATCGAGATCGATCCCGATGCGCCGGCCTTCATCGTGACCGATCCCAAGCGGATTGAGCAGGTGCTCAAGAATCTGCTCTCCAATGCCTTCAAGTTCACGGAAAAAGGCAAGGTGAGCCTGGCTATACGTCCCTTGGGCGACGGGCAGGTCACGTTCTCCGTGTCGGATACGGGCATCGGTATCGCCGAGGAGCACCAGCGGAGCGTCTTCGAGGCGTTCCAGCAGGCCGACGGGACGATCAGCAGAAAGTTCGGTGGAACCGGGCTTGGGCTTTCGATCTCGCGGGAACTGGTCCGCCTTCTGGCAGGCACGATCCATCTCCAGAGCCAGCAGGGCGCGGGCAGCACCTTCAGCGTGACGCTGCCCGAGGAATATGATCCGATGCGCGTGCTCTCGCGCCGGGCGCCGGAGAGCAAGCCTGCCATCGTGACCTCTCTCTCTACCGGGGTGGTGGCGGCTCCCCCCGTGGAACTGCATCGCAGCGTAGAGGATGACCGCGACGCGCCGCCGGATGAGAAGCGCGTGCTGCTGGTGGTGGAGGATGATGTCTCGTTTGCGGGCATCCTGCGGGACCTGTCGCGCGAAATGGGCTTCCGGGCCCTGATCGCCGGCTCGGCCGAGGAGGCGATGAAGCTGGCCAGGGAATTCCGGCCGAACGCCGTTGTCCTCGATGTGGGCCTGCCCGACCAGTCGGGGCTATCGGTGCTGGATCGCCTCAAGCGCGATGACGCGACCCGGCATATCCCGGTCCATGTGGTATCGGCCGACGACCATGCGGAAACGGCGCTGGCGCTCGGCGCTGTCGGATATCTTCTCAAGCCCGTCAAGCTTGAGCAGGTGGCCGACGTGCTTCGGAAGCTGGAAGCGCGGCTGACCCAGCACATGCACCGCGTCCTGATCGTCGAGGATGATCCGGTGCAGCAGGAGGCCGTCGCGCGGCTGCTCTCGTCTCACGACGTGGAAACGGTGACGGCGGGGACTGCGGCAGAGTGTCTGCGCCTGCTCAAGGAAACCGTCTTCGACTGCATGGTCCTCGACCTTACGCTGCCCGATGCATCGGGCTACTCGCTGCTCGAGACGCTCAGCGAGGAGGGGGCGTATTCCTTCCCGCCGGTGATCGTCTACACCGGCCGCGAATTGTCCGCCGCCGATGAGCAGCGCCTGCGGCGCTATTCCAAGTCCATCATCATCAAGGGCGCAAAATCACCTGAGCGGCTGCTCGATGAGGTAAGCCTCTTCCTGCATCAGGTGATATCCGACCTGCCGCCGGATCGGCAGAGCATGATCCGCAAGGCCCGCAACCGGGATGCGCTGCTCGAGGGACGGCGCATTCTCGTGGTCGAGGACGATGTCCGCAACGTCTATGCCTTGACCAACATTCTCGAACCGCGCGGTGCGGCCGTCGAGATCGCCCGCAACGGGCAGGAGGCTCTCGACCTGCTGGCACGGGCCGGGCAGGGCGCCAGTCCGGCGATCGACCTTGTCCTCATGGACGTGATGATGCCGATCATGGACGGCCTCACCGCCACCCGCGAGATCCGCCGGAACCAGGCCTGGAAGAAGCTTCCGATCATCGCGCTGACCGCTAAGGCCATGCCCGACGACCAGCAGCGATGCATCGAGGCCGGCGCCAACGATTACATGGCCAAGCCCCTCGACGTCGATAAGCTGCTCTCCCTCGTGCGCGTGTGGATGCCGAAGTGACCGACAGGATAGGCGAGGAGAAGGTCGAGGACATCGAGATCCGGCTGCTGCTGGAGGCGATATACGCTCGGTATCACTACGACTTCCGAAGCTATGCCATGGCGTCCATCAAGCGGCGCCTGAAGCAGGCGCGCCAGCACTTCGAGTATCCCACCTTCTCGGCCTTGCAGGAGGGGCTGCTCCACGATCCGGACATGATGCCGCGCCTGCTCGCCTATCTGACGGTGCAGGTGAGCGAGATGTTTCGCGACCCCACCTACTTCAAGGCGTTGCGTGAGAGCGTCGTTCCGCACCTGCGCACCTATCCATCCCTGAAGGTCTGGGTCGCGGGGTGCAGCAGTGGGGAGGAGCTATACTCTCTGGCGATCCTCTTCCGGGAAGAGGGGCTCGAGGAGCGCACGCTCTTCTACGCCACGGACATCAACCAGGATGCCCTGAAGGCTGCGGAAGCCGGCATATACAGCCTGGATCGCATCCAGGGCTTCACACAGAACCATCGCATGTCCGGCGGGCGGTCGTCGCTTTCCGATTATTACACCGCAGCGTATGGCCGGGCGTCGTTCGACAAGTCGTTGCGGCGCAACGTGGTTTTCTCCGATCATAGTCTGGTCACGGATGCGGTGTTCGGCGAGATGCACCTCATTTCCTGCCGCAACGTACTCATCTATTTTGATCGCACGCTCCAGGATCAGGCTCTGAAATTGTTCAGGGACTCACTGGTGCGAAAGGGCTTTCTCGGCCTCGGATCAAAAGAGAGTCTCCGCTTCTCCGCCTATTCCGAGGCTTTCACGGACTTCGTCCGGGAGGAGAAGATCTTCCAGAGGCGGCCGGTATGAGCAAGGTTCAGCCACGCGCCGTGGTGATCGGGGCATCGGCGGGCGCGCTGGAGGCGCTCTCGGCCATTCTGCCTGCGCTCCCGGCAAGCTTCAGCCTGCCGATCATGGTGGTGGTTCACGTGCCGCCCGACAAGCATTCGCTGATGGCCGAGCTCTTCCAGGCGAAGTGCCGGATCGCGGTTCGCGAGGCCGAGGATAAGGAGCCCATCGAAGGTGGCACGGTGTATTTTGCGCCGCCGGACTATCACCTGCTGGTGGAGAGCGACGCATGTCTTGCCCTCTCCACGGATGCCCCGGTCCTGTTCTCGCGTCCCTCCATCGATGTTCTGTTCGAGAGCGCGGCTGATGCCTACGGCCCCGCATTGATCGGGATCGTTCTGACGGGCGCCAATCAGGATGGAGCGCGTGGGTTGCGCGCCGTGGTGGATGCCGGCGGGACGGCGCTGGTTCAGGACCCGGCGAACGCGTTCGCGGGGGCGATGCCCGAAGCCGCGATTGATCTTTGCCCTGACGCATTGGTCCGCCCCCTGGCGGACATCGCTATATTTCTTCAAGAGGTTTGAGCCCCGGCATGAAACCTGTCTCATTTCTTCTGGTGGATGATCTCGAAGAGAATCTGCTCTCGCTCGAAGCGCTGTTGCGCCGGGAGGGGCTGGTCCTGCTCAAGGCACGCTCGGGTGATCAGGCGCTTGAGATCCTGCTCCAGAACGAAGTCGCGCTGGCGCTCGTGGATGTGCAGATGCCCGGCCTGAACGGCTTCGAACTGGCGGAGCTCATGCGCGGCAATGAGCGCACGCGGCGCATCCCGATCATCTTCGTTACGGCGGGGACCGCGGACAGTCAGCGTCGCTTCCGGGGATACGAGGCGGGGGCGGTCGATTTCATCCAGAAGCCGATCGAGCCGGATATCCTGCGCAGCAAGGCCGATGTGTTTTTCGAGCTATACCGGCAGCGGCAGCAGATCGCGGCGCAGCGGGATGAGCTTGAAGCTCAGGCGGCCATGCTGAGGGAGGCTGGCCGGCGCAAGGACGAATACCTCGTCACCCTCACGCACGACATCCAGCAGCATGAGCATGAACGCGCGCGCAAGGACGTGCTGCTGCGCGAGATCAATCATCGCATCAAGAACCTCTTCAGCATGACCGCGGCGCTCATCGCGCTCAGCGCGAAGGAGGCGCAGAGCCCCAACGAGCTCGCGACCGACCTGACGGGGCGGCTCCAGGCGCTGGCAAGGGCGCACGATCTCACTTTGCCGGACCTCAGCGAGGGCGGTGCTTCTGGTGCCGCTACCTCCGTGCTTGGGTTGACGCAGGCCATCCTTGCGCCCCATGAATACGCCCATTCCGCACGCATCCATCTGTCAGGAGAGGACACCGCGCTTTCCGGCGACGCGCTGACGCTTCTTGCTTTGCTGCTTCATGAGCTCACGACGAACGCCGCGAAATATGGAGCGCTGGCATCGACCGAGGGCCGGCTGGTGATCCGCTTCGCCATCGAGGACGGCAAGCTCCGCATGGAGTGGGAAGAGACGGGCGGGGTTGCATTGCCGCTCGCGCCAGCGCGCGAAGGGTTTGGTACGACCCTTGAAAATGTCGCGTTGCGCGGTCTCGGTGCGTCGCTCGTTCGGGACTGGGAAAAGGGGCTGGCGATAAAGCTGGAGATCCCGGTGCGACGGCTGACGGCGTAGGTCGAGGCCGATCCGAAGCCCCCGTCGTATGGCATCCGGGCCCGCTTTCGCATCACGCTCAAACGGGCCCGAATGGGCGATTGAGATCAGAGCAACTGGCGGACGTCGCCTTGCCTGATCGTGGTTGGTTCTCCAGCTCGCGCAGAACCGGCAGAGGTCATTGCGCTGCCTGCCCGACGCCGGAGCGCAGGGCGCGGGCGGCGGCGACCATGTTGACGAGCGCCGGGCGCACCTCTTCCCACTTGCGGGTCTTCAGGCCGCAGTCGGGATTGACCCACAGCTGACCATCCGCGAGCCGGCCACGGGCCAGCGTCATCAGTTCGGTCATCTCCCCGGCGTCCGGTACGCGCGGGGAGTGGATGTCATAGACACCGGGGCCAATCTCGTTGGGATATTTGTAGGTGCGGAACGCCTCCAGCAGCTCCATCTTCGAGCGCGAGGTCTCGATGGAGATCACGTCCGCATCCATGGCGGCGATGGCGTCGATGATGTCGTTGAACTCCGAGTAGCACATGTGGGTGTGGATCTGCGTGTCGTCGGCAACGCCCGAGGAGCAGATGCGGAAGCATTCCACCGCCCAGTCGAGATAGGCCTGCCAGTCCGAACGGCGCAGCGGCAGCCCTTCGCGCAGGGCAGCCTCGTCGATCTGGATCATGGCGGCACCGGCTGTCTCCAGATCCTGCACCTCGTCTCGGATGGCGAGCGCGATCTGGTGGCAGGCGGCCGCGCGAGGCACGTCGTCGCGCACGAAGGACCAGTTGAGGATCGTCACCGGGCCGGTGAGCATGCCTTTCATTGGCTTCAGGGTCAGCGACTGGGCATAGCTCCACCATGTCACTGTCATGGCGGCGGGACGGGACACATCGCCGAACAGGATCGGCGGGCGCACATAGCGTGAGCCATAGCTCTGCACCCAGCCGTGCTTGGTGAAGACGAAGCCGGAAAGCTGCTCGCCGAAATACTGCACCATGTCGTTGCGCTCGAACTCGCCATGGACGAGCACGTCGAGGCCGATCTCCTCCTGCCAGCGCACCGTGCGGGCGGTCTCTTCACGCAGGAACTGCTCGTAGGCGGCATCGTCCAGCGCGCCCTTGGTGTGGGCGGAGCGGGCCTGCCTCACTTCCGGGGTTTGCGGGAAGGAGCCGATGGTGGTGGTGGGGAAGGTGGGCAGGGCGAAGCGTGCATGCTGGACCGAAGCGCGGGCCGCAAAGGCGCTCTGGCGGCGCTTCATCCCGGCGGTGACGGCGGCCGTACGCGCGGCAACCTCCGGATTGTGAACCTTCGGCGAGGTTTTCCGCGCAGCGGCGGCCTTCGTCGAGGCATCAAGCTTGTCCTGCACACCGGCGGCATTGCCTGCGAGCGCGGCACCGAGGGTTGCCAGTTCGTCCATCTTCTGGAGCGAGAAAGCGAGCCAGGACTTCACATCCGCATCCAGATCCTTCTCCTGCTCGAGGTCGATCGGGACATGGAGCATGGAGCAGGATGGCGCGATCTGCACATGGTCCGCGCCCCGGCGGGCGACCACGGCCCGGAGGCGGGCGGCCAGCGCCGGCAGATCGGCACGCCACACGTTGCGGCCGTCGATGACGCCCAGCGACAGCACGAGCCCGCGCGGAATGCCGGCAAGCGCCGCATCGAGCTGCTCCGGCGCGCGGACGAGATCGAGATGCAGGCCCGCGATGGGGAGGCTCTGCACGGTGGCCAGATTGGCATCGAGCCCGCCGAAATAGGTGGCGAGCATGATCTTCAGGTTCGGCAACGCATAGGCGATGTTGCCATAGGCCGTGCGGATGGCGGCCTGAATGGCGGGGTCGGGATCGAGCACGAGGCACGGCTCGTCCATCTGCACCCAGTCGGCGCCGCAGGCGGCAAGGCGGCGCAGCACTTCCACATAGACCGGGAGCAGCGCGGGCAGCAGGGTCAAGGGATCGAAGTTCGGATCCTTCGCCTTGGCGAGCTTGAGGAAGGTGACGGGGCCGAGCAGCACCGGGCGGGTGTGGTGGCCGAGCGCCCTGGCTTCGCGGAATTCATCCACCGGCTTGGTGGAGGACAAGGCGAACGTCTGCCCGGCGAACACCTCCGGCACCATGTAATGGTAATTGGTATCGAACCACTTCGTCATTTCCTGCGCGGGCGCGCCATGGCCGTTACCGTGGGCATCCTGTTCGCCATGGGCATGGCCATGTGCGCAGGTCTCGTCATGGGTGCCGCCGGTGGAGCCGCGTGCCATGGCGAAATAGGTGGCGAGCGGCACCTTGCCGCTGGTCCAGCCATAGATCTTCGGGATCGCGCCGACCATCACGCTGGTATCGAGCACGTGATCATAAAGCGAGAAGTCGTTGGACGGGATGATGTTCACCCCGAGGGCCTTCTGGCGTGCCCAGTTGGCGGCGCGCAGTTCGGTGGCCGTGGCAAGCAGCGCGGTTTCGTCGGTCTTGCCGGCCCAGAAGCTTTCGAGTGCGACTTTCAGCTCGCGGCGCGGGCCGATGCGCGGCGTGCCGAGCGTGGCCACGGGCAACGTGGCGAGGGAGAGGGAAGAGTTCGTCATGGCTTTACCCCGATTGATCCGGGAAGGGGCCATGGCGGATACGGCAAGGGTCTCCCGGCAGACATGCCGATGGAGCCAAGCGCACCACCGGGACACCCCGCCCGAGGACGATATTGTGTCGGGGCAGGTCTCCTGGCTCGCGGGTCGTCGCCTTTGTCCTGTCTTCCCGGAATTGCTCCCAGTGACGTTCGCTGGACTTTGGCTCGCCGCTTACAGTTGCGGGGGCAGCCCCGGCTTTGGCGCGCTCCAGAGGAGCAGGCCGCACCGGATTCCCTCTTAGCTCCGGCCGCCGCTGACACAGCCCCAGAGAACCTCGACAGCCTCACTCTGACCGAGCAGATCAAGGACGTCAAGGAATTATATAAAGACATCCTTATATCGTGATATTGCTCCTGGCCGGGCACTTTTCCCACACCCGACGCGCGGCGCAGAACCGCAGGCCGCGCATTGTGCTTGCAGGGATCGCGCTCCGGCTATGCCCGCTATCCACGCAGCTGACGGGCATACGCCACGCAATCATTCCACCATCCGTTGACACGTGTAGGCCCGTGGGCGCTATATCTAGTGGTCACGGTCTTTCGACTCGCGTCAGCGGGTGAGAGCTAAGAGGGAAGCCGGTGCGGCGCGATCTCCCATGGAGTTCGCACCTAGTCCGGCGCTGCCCCCGCAACTGTAAGCGGCGAGCCAAGGTCCATTCGAACCACTGGGAGCAATCCCGGGAAGGTCGGACCCATGGCGACGACCCGCGAGCCAGGAGACCTGCCGCGACACCGAAATCGTCCTCGGGCGGGGTGTCCCGGTGGAACGCTTGGCGGTCACGCCGGCTGTTCGCCGGGGCGTGATCTTCCCTTGCGCGTCCGCTCGGCCTTTGCCCCCACATTTGGGGTCCAAGCCGATGTCTCTCCAGACTGAAACCACCAGCGCCAGCGCGATCCCCGCGCCCGCGCGCCCGGCCTCCGGCACGAAGAGCGCAGAGCCCGGCTATCAGGTGATCCGTCGCAACGGCGCGGTCACGCCCTTCGATGCCTCCAAGATCAGCGTGGCGCTGACGAAAGCCTTCCTCGCCGTGGAGGGCAGCACCGCCGCCGCTTCCCGTCGCGTGCATGATGCGGTGGCCGAGCTGACACAGCAGATCGTCGCCGGCCTTACCCGCCGCGCCGAGGGCGGGCGCACGTTCCATATCGAGGACATTCAGGATCAGGTGGAACTGGCCCTGATGCGCGGCGAGCACCACAAGGTGGCCCGCGCCTATGTGCTCTATCGCGAGCAGCAGGCCCGTGCGCGCACCGTACCGTCCGCGCCCGTGGTGCCTGCACCCGCGCTCCACATGACGCGCGCCGATGGCACGCGGGTGGCGCTGGATGCCGCCCGCCTCGCCACCATCGTGCGCGAAGCCTGCGGGGGACTGGAGGGCACATCCGCCGAAGCGGTGGTCGCGGAAGCCCAGCGCAATCTCTATGACGGCATCTCCGAGGACGAGCTGAGCCTCGCGCCCATCCTTGCTGCGCGCACGCTCATCGAGACCGAGCCGAACTATGCCAAGGTCTCCGCTCGCCTGCTGCTGGACAAGCTGCGCCGCGAGGCCCTGAGCCATGTGGAGGGCCGATCCGAGACCGCCACCCAGTCGGAGATGGGAGAGCGCTATGCGCCCTATTTCCATGGCTTTATCCGGTCCGGCGTCGCAGCCGAACTGCTCGATCCGGAACTTGCCCGCTTCGACCTTCCCCGTCTCGCGGCGGCACTGAAGCCAGAACGGGACCTCCAGTTCGACTATCTCGGTCTCCAGACCCTCTACGATCGCTATTTCCTGCACGAGCGCGGCACGCGCTTCGAGCTGCCGCAGGCCTTCTTCATGCGCGTCGCCATGGGGCTCGCCCTGCGCGAGATCGACCGCGAGGAGAAGGCCATCGCCTTCTATGATCTCCTGTCCTCCTTCGATTTCATGGCCTCGACGCCCACCCTGTTCAATGCCGGCACGCTGCGCGCCCAGCTCTCCTCCTGCTTCCTCACCACGGTGGCGGATGATCTGGACGGCATTTTCAAGGCGGTGAAGGACAATGCGCTGCTGGCCAAATATTCCGGCGGCCTCGGCAATGACTGGACGCGGGTGCGCGGCCTCGGCGCCCACATCAAGGGCACCAATGGCGAGAGTCAGGGCGTGGTGCCCTTCCTGAAGGTGGCCAACGACACCGCCATCGCGGTGAACCAGGGTGGCAAGCGCAAGGGCGCGGTGTGCGCCTATCTGGAAACCTGGCACGTGGACATCGAGGACTTCCTCGACCTGCGCAAGAACACCGGCGACGAGCGCCGCCGCACCCACGACATGAACACCGCCAACTGGGTGCCGGACCTGTTCATGCAGCGCGTGGCCGAGGACGGCCCGTGGACCCTGTTCTCGCCTGACGAGACGGTGGACCTGCACGATCTCTACGGTGCGGCTTTCAAGACAGCCTATCTGAATTACGAGGACAAGGCCGCGCGCGGCGAGATGAAGGTATGGAAGCAGGTGCGGGCGCTCGATCTGTGGCGGCGCATGCTGACCATGCTGTTCGAAACCGGCCACCCGTGGATCACCTTCAAGGATCCCTGCAACATCCGCTCGCCGCAGCAGCATGCAGGCGTGGTGCATTCCTCCAATCTGTGCACTGAGATCACGCTCAACACATCAGATGACGAAGTGGCGGTGTGCAACCTCGGTTCCATCAACCTGCTGGCCCACATCGTCGATGGCCGGCTGGACACCGCGAAGCTGGCGCGCACGGTCCGCATTGCCATGCGCATGCTGGACAATGTCATCGACATCAATTTCTACACCATCCCGGAAGCGCGCCGCTCCAACCTGCGTCATCGCCCCGTCGGCCTCGGCCTGATGGGATTTCAGGATGCCCTGCAGGCGCTGCGCCTGCCTTATGCCTCCGACGCCGCCGTGCGGTTCGCAGACGAGAGCATGGAGGCCATCTCCTTCCATGCCATCTCCGCCTCCGTGGATCTGGCCGCAGAGCGTGGCCGTTATCCCAGCTTCGAGGGTTCGCTGTGGTCGAAGGGCGTGTTGCCCATCGACTCCATCGAGATGCTGGCGGACGCGCGAGGCGGGCTCGATCTCGACCGCTCGCAGACGCTGGACTGGGAAAGCCTGCGCGCCCGCGTCGTTTCCACCGGCATGCGCAATTCCAACACCATGGCGATCGCCCCCACCGCCACCATTTCCAACATCTGCGGTGTCAGCCAGTCCATCGAGCCCGGCTACCAGAACCTCTATGTGAAATCCAACATGTCGGGCGACTTCACGGTTGTGAATGCCGCTCTGGTGCATGATCTCAAGGCCCGCGGCCTGTGGGACGAGGTGATGGTCTCGGACCTGAAATATTTCGATGGCAGCCTCGGCCAGATCGACCGCGTGCCGGATGATCTGAAAGCGCTCTACGCCACCGCCTTCGAACTGGATTGCGAATGGCTCCTGGAAGCCGCCGCCCGCCGCCAGAAGTGGATCGATCAGGCGCAGTCGCTGAACCTCTACATCGCCAATCCCTCGGGCAAGAAGCTGGATGCGCTCTATCGGCTGGCGTGGCAGCGCGGCCTGAAAACCACCTATTATCTGCGCTCGCGCTCGGCCACCCACGTGGAGAAATCCACGCTGAAGGGCACGGACGGCAAGCTCAACGCGGTGTCCGCCACCGTGCCGACCGCCGCTGCACCTATCGCGGTTCCCCCTGCCGTTGTCGCCTCCACCGAGGCCATCTCCGGCGAGGCCTGGGGCAATGCATGCTCCATTAACGATCCCACCTGTGAAGCCTGCCAGTGAGCAGAAAGTAAGGAAGAAAAGACATGCTCGACTGGTCCGAACCCAAATCCAACGCTCCCACCCCGACCTTCCCCGGCCTCGCTCCTGCGGCGGCGGACGCCACCGGCCTCGGCGAGATCAACCGCTCCGGCGGTCGGGTCAGTGTTGATGAAAAGCGGATGATCAACTGCCGCGCCGACGTGAACCAGCTCCTGCCGATGAAGTACGGCTGGGCGTGGGAAAAGTATCTGAACGCCTGCAACAACCATTGGATGCCCACCGAAGTGTCAATGCAGGCGGATATCGCGCTGTGGAAGTCGCGCGACGGCCTCTCCGAGGACGAGCGGCGCATGCTGAAGCGCAATCTCGGCTTCTTCGCCGCTTCCGAAAGTCTGGTGGCGAACAACATCGTGCTTGCCATCTACCGCCACCTCACCAATCCCGAATGCCGGCAATATCTGCTGCGGCAGGCGTTCGAAGAGGCGGTGCACACCCACACCTTCCAGTACATCGTGGAAAGCCTTGGCCTCGATGAGGGCGAGCTGTTCAACATGTATCGCGAGGTGCCCTCCATCACCGACAAGGCGGCCTGGGCGCTCAACCACACCCAGAGCCTTGATGATCCGCAGTTCCGCACCGGCACGCCGGAGACGGATCAGGCATTCCTGCGCGATCTCGTGGCCTTCTACGTGGTGTTCGAGGGCATGTGGTTCTACACCGGCTTCGCCCAGATTCTCTCGCTCGGCCGGCGCAACAAGATGGTGGGCATCGCCGAGCAGTATCAGTACATCCTGCGCGACGAGAGCATCCATCTGAACTTCGGCATCGACGTGATCAACCAGATCAAGATCGAGAACCCGCACCTGTGGACCCGTGCGTTCCAGGACGAGGTGCGCGGCATGCTGAAGGATGCGGCCGAGCTGGAAGCCGCCTACGGCCGGGACACCATGCCCCGTGGCCTCCTGGGCCTGAATGCGGCGCTGTGCGAGCAGTATATGCACTTCATCGCCAACCGTCGCTGCGCCCAGCTGGGCCTCGCCCCCGTGTTCCCGGAGACGGAAAATCCGTTCCCGTGGATGTCGGAAGCCATGGATCTGAAGAAGGAGAAGAACTTCTTCGAGACCCGCGTCATCGAATACCAGAACGGCGGCGCGCTGGCCTGGGATTGAGACGTTCCGGGCGTCCGCTGGTCTCCTGCGGGAGAAACGGCCGGCGCCCGGTCTCGCATCCGTCCCGGGCGTGATCCGCTATCGGATCGGCATGCCGGTCGATCGACTGATGTCTGCCTACAGCCCGCCCGCTTGCGCGGTGTCCTTCGCATAGTCGCGCGGCGCGATGCCCGTGGCCTTCCGGAACGTCTTGCTGAAATGGCTGAGATTGGAGAAGCCGCTGGCCAGCGCCACGTCGGTGACGGAATGCCCGGCCCTGAGCATGGCGGAGGCGGCCTCGATCCGCACCGTGATGAGATAGGCATGGATCGGCTGCCCCACCTGGGAGCGGAAGCCGGCCTTGAGCGTCTTCTCATTGAGGCTCACCGCCTTGGCGAGGCGGGTGATGGTCCAGGGCTCCTGCGGCCGAGCTTCGATGAGCCCCTGTGCCTCCGCCACCTTGCGCCGCAGACGCACCTGCGCGCCGGTCTCGCGCTCGCGTGCCTCCCAGAACAGAGCGATTACGATGGCCAACACTTCCAGCGCCTTGGCCCGCAGATAGAGGCGGCGGATATCCTCGCGCCGGAAGCTGCAATCGAGCATCTGCCGGGCTGCGAGCAGCAGGGCCGGGGTCGCGGGAAAGCCGATCATGAGCGCGCCGAGATCCGGCATGCTGCGATCGGTCAGCATCCCGCCGATGTCCGCGCGCCAGACCGGGCCGCCGATTTGCGAGAGCATCTCCGGATCGAAGCGGATGTCCACGAGCCGCAACCGCACGCCGCCATTCACCTTGTTGGTGCCGGCTATGGTGCGGTCGGTGGAGCACACCACCACCACGCCCGGCGTGATGCGCAAGGGTTGTCCGCCGTCGATGGAAATGCTGCCTTCGCCCTCCACGAACAGCGAGATGCTGAAGGTGGGCGGCCCTTCCACCGCGATCTCCACATCCTGTGGCGGCAGCACGTCGAGCATGGCGACCGAAAGGCCGCCGCCCAGTTCGTCCATCATCAAGTGGCGGTCCCAGCCGAAGTCGCGCACGGAGGGGGCGGCGGCGGTCAGCCAATCGGCATAGCCGTCTTCCCTGGGCTCGGTCATGGCGGCCTTCGGCTGTTTCATTCGCGGCGACCCCAAAAATCCCCGATCAGCAAAATGCCATCCCCGAAAGCGTTAGACACGGATATCGATAGTTCATATCGACCGATCAACGCAAATTTATGGCCGGAGATAGTTTAGAAATGATCTCAAATAGAAAAGCCATCCCGGCATTTGTTTGTATGTCTCTTATTTCCGGCCCGGCGCTGGCCCAGCAGAGCGGAGCTTCCGACAGCGGAACGATCGATCTTGAAGCCGTCACCGTCACCGCCGGCAAGCGCGCGCAGGAGCTGGAGAAGGTGGACGGCGCCGTGTCGGCCCGCAGTGGCGAGGAGTTGCAGCAGGCCGGCGTAACCACCGTGGCCGACCTTGAGAAGGTTTTCCCCGGCCTCGTGATTCGCACGCGCGGCAACCGCGCCTACGCCAATATCACGGTGCGCGGCATGTCCTCACCGGACTTCTACAATCCGACCGTTCAGGTCTATGTGGACGGCGTTCCCCAGCAGCCCTCCGCCTTCACCCAGCCGCTGCTGGACGTTGAGCGCGTTGAGTTCCTGCGCGGCCCGCAGGGTACGCTCTATGGCCGCAATGCTTATGGCGGCGTCATCAACATCATCACCAGGAAGGCCGAGACCGGCCGCCTCGCCGTGACCCTCAACGGCGCCAATCTGGAGGCCGGCGGCGAGCTTGTGGGCACCGTGCCGCTCGTGCCGCATTCCACCTGGCTCGACGTGGGCGTGAAGGCGGAGCGTGCTTTCGGCTCCATCAGCGATGTGTCCACCGGCGCCAACAATGTGGACACCGCCACCGACATGATCGGCCGCGTGGCGCTGCGCTACGCGCCGCAAGGCGGCATCTTCGACGGCTCGCTGGTGGTGAGCCGCGAGCATACACGCAGCCGCGAGGAGATTTATCTCCTCGATTCGAAGATCAACAATCGCGAATACTACAGTGCGACGCAGGGCCCGGTACCGCTGCTGGACCGCACCGTGACCACCATCGCCGCCACCGGCAACTGGCAGCTGGGCGATGTGAAGGTCACGTCCGTCACCTCCTATCAGGATGTGGACATGACCCGCGACATCGCTGCCGGCCCCGGCCTGCTGATGTCCTTCCCGGAGACGGACCGTGCCATCTCGCAGGAACTGCGCGCCGCTTACGATGCGGGCGGCCCGCTCGCCATCGTCGGCGGCCTGTTCTACCAGAATGACCGCTTCACGCGGAATGCGCAGGGCTACGCCGGCTTCTATGGCGACAGCGACAATGTGGTGAAGACCGACAGCTACGCCGCTTTCGGCGAGGCCACCTGGCACATCACCGATCGGCTCGACCTCACCGGCGGCCTGCGTTTGTCCTATGACGAAACGTCCATCGACTTCACCCGCTACGGCAGCAATTACTTTGGCTATTATGCCGGAAGCTTCTCGAACTCCGCGGACTTCACCGGCACGACGCCGAAGATCTCGCTCGGTTATCAGCTGACCGACACCACCCGCGTCTACGGCCTGATCTCGAAGGGCTACAAGCCGGGCGGCTTCAACCACGCCGTGACCTATCCGGACGATGCCAACGCCTATGATCCGGAAACCGCGTGGAACTATGAAGTGGGCGTGCGCACCGCGACGCCGGATCGCCGCATCGAGCTGTCCACCTCGCTCTATTACATCAACTCCGACAACAAGCAGATCTATGTGGGGCCGGTGGGCTTCCAGGTGATCCGCAACGTGGGCAAGGCGGAAAGCACCGGCGTGGAGGTGGAGGCCCGCTGGAAGGCCACGGATCGCCTCTCGTTTGGCGCCACCGCCACCTATGGGCGCTCCACCTTCACCGATTATGTCGATCCCACCACCGGCACCAGCTACAACGGCAACACGCTGCCCTATGCGCCTAACGCCACCGCCAACCTGATGGCGCGCTACGCGTTCGATCAGACGCTCATCAACGGCACCATCGCTGCCGAGGGTGCTGTTCACTACGTGTCGAAGACCTATTTCGACGAGGCCAACACGCTGTCCCAGCCGGACTACACCACCGTGGACGCCTCGCTGGAACTGGCGTGGAACTCTGGCGTCAGCTTCAAGCTGTTCGCCTCCAACATCTTCGACGAGACCTATCGCACCTATTCCTACGCCTCCGGCGCCAACGTCTTCAGCAACGTGGCGCAGGGCCGGCTCGTGGGCATCGAGCTGCGCGGGGCCTTCTGATGGCAGTATTGACGGAATCGCGCGGCCTGCCGCTGCCGCGTGTTCTCCTGGCGATCGGTGGCGTCTATGTGGCGCAGAGCCTCGTCGGCGGCCTGAGCTTCATGGGCATACCCACGGCGCTCAGGGCGCAGGGGCTGGGGCTGGAAGTGCTCAGCCTCGTCTCGCTGCTGATGCTGCCCTGGGCGCTGAAATTCATCTGGGCGCCCTATGTGGAGCGCTACCGCATCCGGCCCGATGGACGCCGTCGTTCACGGCGCGTCGTGATCGTCGGGGAGCTTCTGTGCGTAGCCGCCCTCGCGCTCGCAGCGGTGGTCGGCCCGCAGAGCCTGTCCATCCTTCTTGCCGTGATGGCGCTGGTTGCCCTCGCGTCCGCCACCGTCGACATCGCTGCCGATGCCTTTGCGATCGAGCAGCTCTCGGCCGCCAACCGTGGCTGGGGCAATGTCGCCCAGGTGGGGGGAGCGTATTTCGGCATCCTCATCGGTGGCGGCCTGTTCCTCTGGCTGTTGCCATACTGGGGCTGGACCAACAGCCTGCTGGTCATGGCGTGCGGCGTGCTGCTGCTCACCATTCCCTTCGCCTTCACCCAGGATCCGGCGCCGACCATTCCGCAGGCCGGTCCCGCGCACCGCCCCTCCCTTGGATATGCCTTGCGTCGGCGGGAGGTGCGTTTCGGTCTCGCCATCACCATGCTGTTCGAGCTTGGCGTGCGTCTGGTGCAGTCCGTCGGCGGTCCTCTGCTGGTGGATCGGGGCGTTGATCTGCAACTCATCGGCACGCTGAACGCGGGCGGCGCCGTGCTGGCGGGGCTCACCGGCACTATCGCCGGTGGACTTCTGGTGAAGGGGCTTGGCTTCCGCAACGCGGTGGTCGCTGCCATGTCGGCGCAGGTTCTGGTGCTTGCTCTCTATGCGGGGGCGGTCATCCTCGTGCTGCCGAATGAAGTGTTGATCGGCTGCTCCGTGGCGCTGTCCTTCGCCATGGCCATGGGGTTCGTGGCGCTCTACGCCCAGCTCATGGGTCTGTCCTCTCTCAAGCAGGCCGGCGTGGACTTCACTTTGTTCCAGTGCGCCGATGCGTTCATGGCCGGGCTTGCCGGATTTGCCGGCGGCCAGCTCGCCGGCCGGCTGGGCTATGGCGCCAGCTTCGGCCTTGCGGCGGCAGTCGCGCTTGTTGGCCTTGCCGTCATTCCCTCCCTGCTGCGGCGTGCCGCCGCCTGTGCCGACGTGAAAGGTTGAACCATGCCGAAGGTTGTGATTTCGGGAGCCGGCGTGGCCGGTCTCGCCGCCGCCTGGTGGCTGGCGCGCGCCGGCTGGTCGGTGGTGGTGGTTGAGCGGGCGGCCGACCTGCGCACCGGCGGCTATATGATGAGCCTGTCCGGCGCCGGCCACACCGCCGCCGCTTCCATGGGGCTGATGCGGCAGCTGGAGGAGCGCGCCTTCAACGTTGCGGAGAACGTCTATCGTGACCGCAGGGGGCGCGAGGTGCTGCGCCTGCACTACAAGGACTTCATCGCGGGGCTCGATCACATCGCCCTCAAGCGCACCGAGCTTGTGGAGGCGCTGCGCGTGGACCTGCCGGCAGAGGTCGAGATCGTTCATGGCACCACCATCACCCATGTGGCGGATGGCGTCTCATCTGCTGAGATGACGCTCAGTGACGGCCGGCAGCTGGAAGCGGACCTCTTGCTGGTGGCGGACGGCATGCGCTCGCAGCTGCGCAACACGCTGTTCGCCTCCGAGGCCGAATGCCTGAAGCCGCTGGGCTATCGCTTCGCCGTCTATGATCTGCCCGATCGCCTGCACCTCGGCATCGATTTCGTCTCCTATGCGGAGCCGGGCCATATCGTCGAATATTACACGCTGGCGGAAGGGCGCATCGCGGTCCTTCATGTCTGGCATTCGGCCGAGAGCGGGCCGGTGGAAGCGTCCCGGCGCTGGGAGATGCTGGAGCGCATCTCCGCCAACAGCAACAGCGTGGTGCGCGAGCAGATGGCCATCGCAAAAGAGAGCGGCGCCGTGCCGCTGATCGACGACCTGTCGCTGGTGGAGCTGCCGTGCTGGTCCAAGGGCCGGGTGCTGCTGCTGGGCGATGCCGCCCATAGCCTGACCCTGATCTCGGGGCAGGGTGCCGGCATGGCCATGGCCTCCGCAGCCATCCTCGCCGCCGAGCTGGCGCAGCGCGATATTCCTGCGGCGCTGGCGGCCCATGAGGCCCGGCTGCGGCCCACCATCCTCACGCTTCAGGCGCGCAGCCGGAAGATGGCCGGCATGTTCGTGCCGCGTACCGCATGGGCGTTCGAGCTGCGCAACCTGTTCATGCGTCTTGTGCCCCGCAACTGGCTGGGCCGCTATTTCCTGAATGCGGCCAAGTCGGAGATCCTCGCCACGCAGGAGGTGCCTGGCGGCAGGTGACATAGGCCCGCGTGCCGGCCGGGTTCCTGCCGGGCAAGGCGATCCGGGCCTGCCCGGATCGCCCTTCTGCTCAGCGCCCGCCGGGGCGTAAGCGGCCTTCGATGGCGGCAATATAGGTGTCGCGCGAGGGGGCAAGATGCTGCCGGCATAAGGCAACGAGTGCTGCGCGCGCGCCCTGCGCCAGCGCGTCGATCATGGCGAGATGCTCGTCGCGGGAGCGGGCCAGATGCTCCGCGCTGGCGGCGGTCATGGAACGGGCGCCATGCACCTTCTGGGCTAGGGTCTGGATCATATCCGCCAGATGGGGATTGCCGCAGGCGCCGAACAGCGCCTCGTGGAAGCGCATGTTGGCGCGGAAGGCGGCGCGGAAATCTCCGCGCGCCACGGCGTCCGAATGCCCGCTCTGGATGGCGCGCAGGCCGGCCAGCACGTCGGGGGCAGGGGGCAGGGGGATCTGTTCGGCTGCCAGCGTTTCCAGCACCTCGCGCACGGAATAGATCTGCCGCACGTCGGCGGGGGCGAGCAGCTTCACGAAGGCCCCCCGGTTGGGGATGCGCTCCACGAGACCCACCCGCTCCAGCTCGGTCAGCGCCTCACGCATCACATGGCGCTTCACGCCGAGGCGCTCGGCCAGTTCCTCCTCCACCAGCCGCTCGCGCGGCAGCAGCCAGCCAAGGACGATCTCCTCCTCCAGAGTGGCGGCGATGGCGCGGACGCGATCGGGCGTCTGTAGCTTCGGGACGGCGCCGGACATGCAGTTCAGAACCCTTCAACAAGATTGTTGACAATTTTGGCGACTATGGCCTTCCATAGCCGCATGAGCAAGCCAGACGATCCTACATCACCGCCCGCGCCCACAGCGCGCGGCATGCGCCGCAACCTTGCAAGCTATGGAGATCCGGGCTTTTCGCTGTTTCTCCGCAAGGCTTTCATCAAGGCCGCGGGCTTTTCGGATGATGCGCTCGACCGTCCGATCGTTGGCATCACGAACACCTTCAGTGACTTCAATCCCTGCCACGGCAACGTGCCGCGCCTCATCGAGGCGGTGAAGCGCGGGGTGATGCTGGCAGGCGGGCTGCCGATGGAGTTTCCAACCGTCTCCATCCACGAGTCCTTCTCCAATCCCACCTCCATGTTCCTGCGCAATCT
The DNA here is from genome assembly GCF_014635325.1 of Azorhizobium oxalatiphilum. Taxonomy (GTDB): domain Bacteria; phylum Pseudomonadota; class Alphaproteobacteria; order Rhizobiales; family Xanthobacteraceae; genus Azorhizobium; species Azorhizobium oxalatiphilum. Next base: position 346,147 of record NZ_BMCT01000004.1, read on the forward strand.
CATGGCCATGGACACGGAAGAGCTGATCCGCGCCCAGCCCATGGATTCCGTGGTGCTGATTGGCGGCTGCGACAAGACCGTGCCGGCCCAGCTCATGGGCGCCGTCAGTGCCGACGTGCCCGCCATCCAGCTCATCACCGGCCCCATGCTGGTGGGCCACCACAAGGGAGAGATCCTTGGCGCCTGCACCGATTGCCGCCGGCTGTGGGGGCAACACCGGGCCGGCCAGATCGATGCGGACGAGATCGAGACCATCAGCGGTCGCCTCGCGCCCACGCAGGGCACCTGCATGGTCATGGGCACCGCCAGCACCATGGGCTGTCTCGTTGAGGCTCTGGGCATCGCTTTGCCGTGGACGGGCACCATTCCCGCCACCCATGCCGACCGCATCCGCGCCGCCGAGGCCAGTGGCCGCGAGGCGGTGAAGCTCGCCCAGGGTGGGCCGAAGCCGAGCGAACTGCTCACGGAGGTCGCCTTCCGCAATGCGCTGACCGTCCTGCAGGCCATCGGCGGCTCCACCAACGGCCTTGTGCATCTGGCGGCCATCGCGCGTCGGGCGGGCCTGTCCATCGATCTGGAAGAGTTCGACGCCATCGGCCGCAAGGTGCCCGTGCTGATCGACCTCAAGCCGTCCGGCGATCATTACATGGAGCATTTCCACTGGGCGGGCGGCGTGCCGAAGCTGATGAAGGAATTGGGCGATCATCTCGACCGCTCGGCCCCGACCATAGATGGGCGCACCATCGGCGAGATCGCCGACGCGGCGGAAGAGGTGCCGAACCAGGCCATCATCCGGCCGGCCTCGGCCCCGCTGAAGCCGTTCGGCGGCATGGCGGTGCTGCGCGGCAATCTTGCGCCCGGCGGGGCGGTCATCAAGCATTCGGCGGCCTCGCCGGCGCTGCTTCAGCACACCGGCCGGGCGGTGGTTTTTGACTCGGTCGAGGACATGGTGACGCGCATTGATGATTCCGCGCTCGACGTGACGGCGGACGATGTGCTCGTGCTGCGCAACGCCGGCCCGAAGGGCGCGCCGAGCATGCCGGAGGCGGGCTACCTGCCCATTCCGAAGAAGCTGGCGCAGGCGGGCGTGAAGGACATGGTGCGCATCTCGGACGCCCGCATGAGCGGTACGGCGTTCGGAACCATCGTGCTTCACATCACGCCGGAGGCGGCCGTTGGCGGGCCACTTGGCCTCGTGCGCAGCGGCGATACCATTCGGCTCGATGTGGAGGCACGCGAGATCGCGCTACTGGTGGATGCGGCCGAACTGGAACGCCGGAAGGCGGAATGGGCCCCGCCGGCCCATCTCAAGGCAGAGAGCCGGGGCTACCGGCATCTCTATCTCACCAATGTGCTGCAGGCAGATGAGGGCTGCGACTTCGACTTCTGCTGAGCGCCAAGCATGCGCACGCCGGCCCCATACGGGGCCGGCGGCCTCACGAATAGGTCATGCCCTGGCCCCAGCCCGTGGGCGTGCTTCCGGCGAGGCGAGAGGTGGTGCGGAAATCGCTGGGCGTGACGCCCGTATGCTCGCGAAAGAAGCGAGTGAAATGGGAGGGGGCCGAGAAGCCGAGTCGGTCGGAAATGTCGGAGAAGTTGCCGTCCTCATCCACCACGGCGGAAACCGCCGCCTCGACCCGGATGGAGTTGAGATAGATGCGTGGCGGCACGTTGGTGGAGGCCTCGAACAGGCGGAAGAAATGCGCCCGCGACAGGCCGGCCCCGCGCGCCAGCGTGGCGGCGTCGATTTCCGCGCCGGGATTGGCCCTGATGCCTTCCAGCACGCGCCGGATGCGCCAGTCCATGCGGCGCGCGCCGTCGAGCTGGCGGATGGACGAGAAGCTGCGCCAGGCGGTGAAGCGCTCCACCACGGCGATCATGAGGTCGGTGAGCAGCGTCTCATGAACGGTGGCGGCTTCCGGCCGGGTCATCATCTCCTCGGCGAGGTCGTGGGTGAGCGTGCGGATGCGCGGTGAGATCTCCCCGCACGGCTGCTCGAAAAAGCCGGGCACCCCGGATGCCGCCCAGCCGGGCCGGAACACCTTCAGCCAGTCCGGCTCGATGTAGAGCGCGAGGATGATGGTTTTCGGCCGGTTAGGGTCGTGCACATAGGCATGCGGCTCCCAGCCGTCCACCAGCACGGCGGTGCGGTCGTTAAGTGGCACGAGGGTGTCGCCCACCGCGAAAGCGGTGTCGGCGCCCTCCACCTTCAGCAGCACATGGCAATGGGGATGGGCATGGCGCACCAGAGGCTGGTCCATGTCCAGCAGCGCGACGCGTCCGAAGGCGCCGTGGGCGATCCGCAGGGCATTCGACATGGCGTGTCGCCTCGCTCAGCGTGTCCCGGCCCTGAAGACCGGATAGCACCGCTGAAAGGCGACAGTTGGTCGATGAGTTCCACTCGCCGGATTGTGAGCGTCCGGTGTCCGGTTTCCGCTCGCGGCAGAGGCCGTCATGCGCATTTCTCCCTGTGCCTCGGGTCACGCCGCGGTGCGCCGCGTGCCGAAGGTCTCTTGTCCCGGTCTGTTGCCGGAGGCCGCCCTTGGCGGGGCAGCCGTGCCTTCCTGCCTCCTTATGGAGGCGTGTCCTTCGCGGATGGTAGGTCCGCCTGTTCCACGCACCGGAAGGCTTGGTGCGTCGAGCGTTTCAGCCTGTCAGCGCGACTGGCGGTTCATCAGTTGCGCGAAGGCAGCCTCCGGATTCTTCACCAGAGCGACGGACAAGTCTACCGCCTCTTCGCCCTTCACGCGAATGCGGCGGAAGGAGAGGGGATCGTCCGAGAGCGGGGCGGTGGCATCGAAGCCCAGCTTGGCGCTGATGCCGTCCTCGGCGGAGGGGTCGAGCTTGGAGCCCAGCGCACCCGCAACCAGCACCATGTCCCTGTCGGCCTGAAACCGCGTGGCGATGGCCCATTCGATCTCGTCGGCGCTGGAGATGTCCACGTCCTTGTCCACCACGACGACCTGCTTGATGTCGTAGTGGCCGCCGAACGCGCCCATGATGATGTTCTTGGGCTCACCCTCGTTGGTCTTGTCGATCTTCACCACCAGATGATAGCGGCAGGTGCCGCCGCGCGTCAGGCGCACGTCCAGCACGTTCGGGAAGCTGCGCTTCAGATGCTGAAGCAGGGTGGCCTCGCGCGGCACGCCGCCCAGCACCAGATGCTCGAAGCTGCCGCCGACGATGGTGTGGAAGATGGCGTCGCGGCGATGGGTGACGGCGTCCACCTCGATCACCTCGCGCGGGGCGCGCGGACCGTAATATTGCGGGAACTCGCCGAACGGGCCTTCCGGCTCCTTCACCTTGGGCAGGATGCGGCCCTCAATGACGATCTCCGCATGGCCGGGCACGCGCACCTCATTGGTCCTGCACTTCACCATTTCCAGCGGCGCGCCCAGCAGGGCGCCGGCGATCTCCATCTCGTCCTCGTCCAGCGCCGCGATGGCCTGAGAGGCCAGCAGGCAGGCGGGATGGACGCCGATGACGAGGGCGATCTCCAGCCCCTTGTCCGCCTGCTCGGCCATGCGCAGATAGGCCAGCGTGTGGCGCGGCAGGAGCAGCACACCGATGCGGTTCGGCCCGCTAACCTGACAACGGTGGATGGAGACGTTCTGGATGCCGGTGACGGGATTGCGGGCGATCAGCAAAGCGGCGGTGATATAGGGGCCGCTATCCAGCTCATTGTGCTTGGGGATGGGCAAGAGCTTCAGCAGGTCCACGTCCGTGTGCACCACCTCCTGCGCGGGAGCCTGCTCCACCTCCGTCCACGGCAGCGGATCGCGCGCGGCGGCGAGGAAGGAGGGCAGCAGGTCGTCCTCGCTGACACCCAGCGCATCGGCCACCCACGCGCGCTGCGTGAACAGGTTCACCACCACCGGGATGTCATGGCCGCCGGGGCGGGGAAACAGCACGGCCTTGTCGCGCTCCGTCCGCTTGGCCACTGCCGCCAGTTCGTCGATGAGCGAGAGATTCTCCCGTGCCACGGCGAGATCGTCACGCGCCGCGAGCGTTGAGAGCCAGCTGCGCAGATCGACGGCGGGCGCGTCAGGGGTGGCGCTGGGGACGAGGCGGGGCGCTGGCATCTTGGATCTCCCTCGGCGGGCGGGGCGATGCACGGAGGCCCGGAGCCATACTTCAGGCCATCGAGCGGGCATCCGCGCCGGGGCCGCCCGGCAGCAGTCTTTGAGGAGAGGATAGACAGAGGTACTAATCATCGCAAATAATCAGGACTGATCTTGATCATCATCATGGATGATGATCACCGCGAGGAACAGGCTGATGGACATCCGGCAGATGCAGTATTTCCTGTGCCTCGCGGAGACGGGACACGTCACCCGCGCGGCGCATCAGCTGAACATCGTGCAGCCGGCGCTCAGCATGCAGATCGCCAAGCTGGAGGCGGAGTTCGGCCAGAAGCTGTTCGATCGCGGCGCCCATGGCGTCACCCTCACACAGCCGGGCGAGGCGCTGGTGCGGCTGGTGACGCCCATCGTGCGCGATGTGGAGCACGCCACGCAGGAAATGGCACGGCTGAAGGGCCGGGTGGCGGGGCGCGTGTCGGCGGGCCTCGTCACGTCCGCCGCCCAGAGCACGCTGGCCAGCTCATCTGCCATCATCGCGGCGCGCTATCCGGATGTGGAGCTGTCCGCCTGCGAGGGCTACACGCAGACTTTGGCGGACTGGGTGGCATCGGGCCAGCTTGATTTCGCCATCGTGAACGCCCCGCGCCGGGGTTCCGGTCTCTCCGCGCAGCCCATTATCGGCGAGGATATGGTGTTCGCCTGCCGGGCAGACGACATGCCGCTGCCGCGCCCGCCCGTTTTCGCCGAGCTGGCGGCTTTTGATCTCGTACTGCCCTCCAAGCGGCACGGGCTGCGTCTGATTCTGGAGGAGCAGGCGGCGGAAGCGGGCGTCGAGCTGCGGCCACGGCTGGAAATAGACACTCTGTCCGCCATTGCCGAGATCGTCTCCACCACCGGTATGGCGACAGTCCTGCCGACCATCGCTCTGCATGACGTGCTGGCACGCGGGCGGGCGCGGGCGTTCCACTTCGCCGGGCCGCCGATCCGGCGGCACATTGCCTGCGTGCACCATCCCCGTCGTGTGATGTCCCCGGCGGCAGAGGCGGTGCTCGCGGTTTTGCGGGAGGATCTGGTGCGGGCGGCGGCTTCCGCCCATGCTTATGTGCGCCCGGCCCCGGAAGCGACCATTCGCCCGAAGCGACGGTCGCGGAAAGAGGGCGCAGTCTGAGCAGCACGATGACGGGCAAGGACAACAACCGGGAGGGCGGGATGAGCGAGGACCCGTTTGATCTGGAGCGTTTCGTTTCCGCCCAGTTCACCGTCTTTGACGATGCACTGGCTGAGCTCACTGCGGGCCGCAAGCGGACCCACTGGATGTGGTTCATCTTCCCGCAGATGCGCGGCCTTGGGCATTCCTCCATGGCACAGCGCTATGGCATCGGTTCGCTGGCGGAAGCGCGGGCCTATCTGGCCCATCCACTGCTGGGCGAGCGCCTGCTGGCGGCAACCGATGCGGCACTGGCCCATGGGGCGGCGGGCGCGCACACGCTGTTCGGATCGCCGGACGACATGAAGTTCCGTTCCAGCATGACGTTGTTCGCCTGCGCGGGTGGGGAGGAGGGGCGGCTGTTCCGCGATGCGCTCGCTGCCTTCTACGACGGACAGGAGGACGCAGAGACGCTGCGCCTGCTGGAGCGGCCATGAAAAAGGCCGCGACGCTTGCACATCGCGGCCTCGTTTCCAGAGCAGCCGGCCGTCAGATGCCGGCCTGGGTCACGAACTTCGGGTTGAGGTACGCCTCGATGGCCTCAGAGCCGCCTTCGGAGCCGTAGCCGCTGTCCTTGACGCCACCGAAGGGCACTTCCGGCAGCGCGAGGCCGAGGTGGTTGATGGTCATCATGCCGGTCTGCACCTGCGAGGCGACAGCGTTCGCGGTCTTGGCCGAGCGGGTGAAGGCATAGGCGGCAAGGCCGAACGGCAGGCGGTTGGCCTCGTCCACCACTTCATCGAAGTCCGAGAAGGGCAGCATCATGGCCATGGGGCCGAAGGGCTCCTCGTTCATCATCCGCATCTGGCGGGTGACGCCGGTGACAACCGTGGGCTCGAAGAAATAGCCCTTGTTGCCGATGCGGCTGCCGCCGAGGCGGACGTCCGCGCCCTGCTGGCGGGCGTCATTGAGCAGCGCCTCCATGGCCGGGATGCGGCGCTCGTTGGCGAGCGGGCCCATGGTGATGCCGGCTTCCATGCCGTTGCCCACCTTCACCGTCTTCGCATGGTCGAGGAAGGTGTCCACGAACTGCTCGTAGACCTTCTCCTGCACCAGGAAGCGGGTGGGGGAGACGCACACCTGCCCGGCATTGCGGAACTTGGAGGTGGCCATCAGCTTGGCGGTGGCATCCACGTCCGCATCGTCGAACACGATCACCGGGGCGTGGCCGCCCAGCTCCATGGTGACGCGCTTCATGTGCTCGCCCGCGAGACCCGCCAGCTTCTTGCCCACGGGGGTGGAGCCGGTGAACGTCACCTTGCGGATGACCGGATGCGGGATGAGATATTCGCTGATCTCGGACGGCACGCCATAGACGAGGCCGATGACGCCCGCCGGCACGCCGGCATCCACGAAGGCGCGGATCAGCTCGGCCGGGGAGGCCGGGGTCTCTTCCGGCGCCTTTACGATGATGGAGCAGCCGGCGGCCAGCGCGGCCGAGAGCTTGCGCACCACCTGATTGACCGGGAAGTTCCACGGCGTAAAGGCCGCGACGGGGCCGACCGGCTCCTTGACCACAAGCTGATAGATGCCGGGGGAGCGGGCCGGGACCACGCGGCCATAGGCGCGCTGCGCCTCTTCGGCGAACCACTCGATGATGTCGGCGGCGGCGGCGAGTTCCACGCGCGCTTCGGCGAGCGGCTTGCCCTGCTCCTGCGTCAGCAGGGGGGCGACCGTCTCCACGCGCTCGCGCCACAGGCCGGCGGCCTTGCGCATGATCTTTGAGCGCTCATAGGCCGACATGCGGCTCCAGATCGCAAAACCCTTCTGCGTGGCGTCGAGCGCCTCGTCGAGGTCCGCGCGCGAGGCGTGGGCGACGGAGCCGATCTCTTCCTCGGTGGCGGGATTGAGCACCGGGATGCGGCGGCCGCCTTCGGCATCGCGCCAGGTGCCGGCAATGTGGAGCTGGACGTTCGGATACATGGGGAACTCCATCTTGGAAGGATGGTCTTGGATGTTCGCGGGCATGCTTATCGCACAGATCGGCAGCCGTCGCCTGCCATCTGCGCTTCTCACGCCAGAATGAGACGCTTCGGTCAGTTTGTTTGTGTGGAAATGATGCGTGCCGTGGCGTCAGCGCCCTTCGGGCAGGCCGAGGAACACGAATGGCTCGGAGGGCGTGAACTTGGCATGCACCTCGCCGGCGAAGACATTGCGCTGGTCGGGGCCGAGGTCGAGCTTCATCACCTTGGCGCCGGGGGCGAAGTCCAGCTGCTTGAGATCCACCCAGAAGACGTTGGGGGTGAGGGCGGACTCGAAGAAATAGAGTTTTCGCTTGTGGTCGGCCACCGTGCGCCAGCGGGTCGAGGAGATGTTGGGCTGGTCCGGCGTGGTGATGCCGAATGGCACCGAGACGTTGCGGATGATGCTGAACACGCTGGCGATGGCCTTGACCGGATCCTCATTCTTCGGGATCGCATTCACGAAGAAGGAGGCGCGGGCGAAGCGGTCCGCGGAGCGGTTGGTACCGGGCAGGAACACGGTGCCGCCGATCTCCTTCCAATAGGCGTCGAGCGCCAGTTGCTGTTCGAAAACGGGCGAATTGGTCATCACCTGATACTTGCGGCTGTGATGGATGACCTGCCGGCCGCCGATATACTGGACGATGGCGCTGTCGCCGCTGGAATCGGACAAAGACAGATGCAGGGTGGCGAGCTTGTCCTGCCCCGGCACATTGGCGGTGACGATGGTGAAGGGCTCGCGCTCCAGAGCCGTCACCGCCTCGGCGACGGTGGCGAAGTTGTCGAGCGCATATTGCGCCCATAGCGAGATGGCGAGGCCGGGCTTCGAGTCCTTGGTGAAGGCGGGATATTCGGACTCGGTGAGCCAGAGCACATTGGCCGAGAGACCTGCCTCGTTCAGCCCATCGGTGGTGGAGATGTCATAGCCCGAGGCAATGATGCTGCCGTATTTGGCCGTCCACTTGAGGGAGTTCGGTCCCGCCCGCCCATCCCGCGCCATGCCGCGCGGAAACACCCAGAGGTTCGTGGCCACGTCCTCTTTCCAGTCCATGGAGCGGGCAGTGATGACGTCGTCATTGGCGCCGAGATAGACCACGCGGGTGCAGGCGGCGGAAATCGCCGGGGCAAAGGCCAGCGCAGTGGCGGCGGCAAGGGCGGCGACGGTAGAGAGCGCGGAACGCGTGCGGCGGAGGGGCTCGGCCATGGCTGCCTCGCGGGCGTTGGAAGCTCCCGCAAGCTTAGCACGGTCTGGATGAAGGACACGCGGCACCGCAACCGGGCCGCGTGCGCGTGTCGCGGGAAAGGCTCAGGCGGCCTGGGGCTCGCCATGGACCGTGCGGCCGAGGGACATGACATAGTCCACCTTGATGGAGCGCAGATCGTCCACGTCCACGGTGAAGGGATCGCGGTCGAGGGCGATGATGTCTGCATACTTGCCCGGCGCGATGGAGCCGCGCACGTCGTCCTCGCCCATGGTGAGGGCGGCATCCAGCGTGTGCATGCGCAGGGCCTGTTCCAGCGTCACCGCCTCGTGCGGGTCGATGAAGGAACCGGAATAGGTCTGCCGCTTCAGGCAGCACCAGATGGAGAAGAAGGGGTTGGTGGCCTCCCGCTCCGAGCCGATCCACACATCCGAAGACCCGGACAGGCGCCAGCCCTGATCCAGCAGGCTCTTGAAAGGGAAGCGGCCGCGTGTGCCGTATTCGCCCAGATAGTCCTCGAAATACTCGCCGAAGGTGTAGATGAACACGGGCTGCGGCACCGGGATGATGCCGGACTGTGCCCAAAGGTCCGCCGTGCGCTGGTTGGGCATGAGGTTGCCCGCATGCTCGATGCGCATACGGGTGCGGCCCGAGGTGGCGCCGCCCATCTTGATCACGGTCTCGCTCAGCCAGTCCTGTGCCCGATCGCCATTGGCGTGCACGATGAGCTGGAGGCCCTTCTCCTGTGTGAGCCGGTAGGCGCGGCGGAAGAAGTATTTCTGGAAGGCGATGTTGCCGTTGAAACCGGGGTGGCCGACGTAGCAGCAGTTCACCGCCGCGCTGCGGGCGGAGAAGCCGCCGTCCGAGAACAGCTTGATGCCCTGCACGCGCAGCTGGCGCTCGCTGGCGGAGAGCTGGAAGTGGTCCTGCCAGTTCACGCCCTTGTCCAGCTCCAGCGTGCCCGGCGCCCAGAGATAGAGGCGCAGGCTCAAAGGCAGTTCGCCGTCGAGCGCCAGATCGTCCATGGACTGGATGCCCTGCACGGTCTCGGAAATCTCGCCGATGGTGGTGACACCATAGCGGGTGAAGTTGCTGCGCAGGCCGTCGCGGATGGCGGTGCGCAGGGTCTCGTGGGTGAGGCCGGGCAGGGGAAGGATGGTGTCCATCTCCTTGACCACGCCGGTGGGCGTGCCGTCCGCCTCGCGCTCCACCGAGGGCGGGCCGGTGATGGAGAAGGCGGGGGCGACGTAATTCTTGTCGATGCCGGCGATTTCCAGCGCCTTGGTGTTCAGCACCGTGATGTGGCCGCCGGCGCGCAGCGCGATGGGGCGGTCCGTGCTCACCCGGTCAAGCTCCGCGCGCGAGGGCAGGCGGCCGTCCTTGAGCTTGCGATCAAAGAACAGGTTCGCCTGTCCCACGATCCACGGCGTCACGTCCTCGGGCACCGCCTGCGTGGAGAGGGCGTCCAGCACGTCTTCGATGGTGGAGCATTCCGGGGCGCGGCAGTCCACGGTGTTGTGGGCGGTGCGGCACACCACCTCCGCATGGGCGTGCACGTCCACGAAACCCGGCATCAGCGTGCGTTGGCCAAGATCGATGATCTCCGCGCCTTTCGCGGCATGGTCGGCTGCATCCGAGCGGCGGATCAGGCGGATGATGCGGTCGCCGCGCACCACCACCCCTTCCCAGTGATCGGCGGCATCGGGCTGCATGGTGATGACCCGGCCCCCGAGCAGGACCGTTTCACGCGAAGACTGGGACATGGGAAGCCTCGAAAATTCAAGCGGAAGGCAAAGGAGAACCGGCCGCCCGCATGTGCTGCGGGCGGCCGGTGGAAGGGGTGAGGATTACTTCTTGGCCACCAGCGGGCAGCGGGACTCCGACAAAGGCGTGAAGGCCTCATCGCCGGGGATGGTGGCGAGCTGCTTGTAATAATCCCACGGATATTTGGACTCTTCGGGCGACTTCACCTGGAACAGATAGAGGTCGCGGATCATGCGGCCGTCCTCACGGATGCGGCCGTTCTTCACGAAGAAGTCGTTGATCGGCATTTCCTTCATCTTGGCCATCACGGCGGCGGTGTCGTCCGTTCCGGCGGCCTCAATGGCTTTCAGGTAATGCATGGTGGAGGAATAGACGCCCGCCTGGGACATGTTGGGCATCAGCTTCATCTTCTCGAAATAGCGCTTCGAGAAGGCGCGGGTCTCGTCATTCATGTCCCAGTAGAAGGCCGAGGTCAGCAACATGCCCTGAGCCGCCTTGAGGCCGAGGGAGTTGATCTCGTTGTCATAGACCAGCAGGCCCACGAGCTTCTGGCCGCTGGCCGGGCCCATGCCGAATTCGGCCGCCTGCTTGATGGAGTTCGCGGTGTCGGCGCCGGCGGTGGCGAAGGCCACCACGTCGGCGCCTGAGCCCTGCGCCTGCAGCAGGAAGGAGGAATAGTCGAGCGCGTTCAGCGGCACGCGCACCGAGCCGACCACGGTGCCGCCGCCGGCCTTCACGAAGGTGGAGGCGTCCTTCTCGAAATCATGACCGAAGGCATAGTCCACGGTCACGAAGAACCACTTCTTGCCGCCCTGCTTCAGCACCGCATTGGCGGTGGACTTGGCCAGCGCATAGGTGTCGTAAACATAGTGGATGGTGTTGGCGTTGCAGGCCTCGTTGGTGAAGCGCGGCGAGCCGGAAATGTTGATGACGACGATCTTGTTCTTCTGCTTGGCGATCTCGCTCACCGCGAGGCCGGCGGAGGACAGGTTGATGTCCATGATGGCGTCGACGCCATCGGTATCGAACCATTCGCGCGCCTTGGAGGCGGCCAGATCCACCTTGTTCTGCATGTCGGCATAAACAACCTCGACCGGCTTGCCGAGCACCTTGCCGCCGAAATCCTCCACCGCCATGCGGGCGGCGGTGACGGAGCCCTGTCCGGCCACTTCCGAATAGTTGCCGGACATGTCCATGAGCAGGCCGATCTTGACCACGTCACCGGACACCTTGCCGGCGGCGGGCGCGGGGCTCTGGGCCTGTGCGGGCGCAAAAGCCGCAACGCTTCCAAGCAGGCCGGCGACGAATGCCAAAGCCTTCAGTTTCTTCTGCATGCGAGTAATCCCCTCTGGTTGTTTTCGGGATGATCAGGCGGCGGTGGAAGCGGGCGCGTCCAGCAGCAGTGCGGCGGCAGCTTCGGCGCCGGACACCACGGGCAGGACTTCGAAATCGCACAGATCCGACCAGCGGGCGCACCAGCGCTGGATCAGGGTGACGTCCTCGCACTCGAAGATCTGGAAGGTGCGGGCGAGATCGGCGGTGCAGTAAGAGGCCTTGAACACCATGCCGTCCGGGATGAGGCGGCCGTCCTCGCGCATGCGCTTATAGGTGGCGGCGGCGTTCTGGTTGCGGAAGCCGGTGATGATCATGAACTGCATGGGATCAACTCTTCGGATGCGGGATCAGCGGGAGGAGCGGGCTTTGAGGCGATGCCGGATCTCGCCGACGATGCCGCGGCGGAACAGCATGACGCAGGCGACGAAGCAGCCGCCGATGAGCACCGGCGCAGGAATGGAGGTGGCGGCGAAATAGTGCTCCATGGCCGTCACCAGCGCCGCGCCCACCACCGGGCCAAGCAGGGTGCCGATGCCGCCCAGCAGGGTCATGAGGATGACCTCGCCGGACATCTGCCACGTCACGTCCACCAGCGATGCGAGCTGGAAGGCGATGGCCTTCACCGCGCCCGCAAGGCCGGCGAGGGCCGCCGATATGACGAAAGCGGCGAGCTTGTAGCGGTTGACCTCATAGCCCAGCGAGATGGCGCGCGGCTCGTTCTCGCGGATGGCGGCGAGGATGTTGCCGAAGGGCGAGTTCACCACCCGCCAGATCAGCACCATGCCAAGGAGAAAGGCGCCGAGCACGGTGTAATAGAGGGGCAGCGGTTTCGAGAGGTCGATGATGCCGAACAGCAGCCCTTGTGGCACGGACTGGATGCCGTCCTCCGAATGGGTGAAGGGCGCCTGCAGGAAGACGAAATAGACCATCTGCGACAGGGCCAGCGTCACCATGGCAAAGTAGATGCCCTGCCGGCGGATGGCGAGGAAGCCCATGACGAGCCCGAGCGTGGCCGCGAAGGCGACGCCCGCGAGAATGCCCAGTTCCGGGGTGAAGCCCCATTCCTTCACCGTGTGCGCGGTGATGTAGGCCGCCCCACCGAAGAAGGCCGCATGGCCGAAGGAGAGCAGGCCCACATAGCCGACGAGTAGGTTGAAGGCCGCTGCGAACAGGGCAAAGCAGAGGATCTTGATGAGGAAGACCGGATAGACCGCCAGCGGCGCGGCGATGAGCGCCAGCAAGGCGAGCACGATCAGCGCGCGGCCGACGAGATGCCCGATGCCGAGCGCATCATTGGCGGTCTTGAGGGGCGTGGAGGTGGCAATGGACATGGCTCAGGCCTCCCGTCCGAACAGGCCGGCGGGGCGCACCAGCAATACGATGGCCATGACGACGAAGATCACGATGCTGGAGGCCTGCGGGTAGAACACCTTGGTCAGCCCCTCCAGCAGGCCGAGCGCATAGCCGGTGACGATGGCCCCCATGATGGAGCCCATGCCGCCCACCACCACCACGGCGAAGACGATGATGATGAGGTTGGAGCCCATGAGCGGGCTTACCTGATAGATGGGCGCGGCCAGAACGCCTGCGAGTGCGGCGAGGCCGGCACCGAGCATGTAGGTGAAGGTGAGCAGCTTCGGCACGTTGACGCCGAAGGCCTGCACGAGGCCGGAATTCTCGGTGGCCGCGCGCAGATAGGCACCGAGCTTGGTCTTCTCGATCAGCAGCCACACGGAGAGGCAGGCGATGAGGGAGGCCACCACCACGAAGCCGCGATAGATGGGCAGGATCATGAAGCCGAGGTTGACCACGCCGGTGAGCAAAGCGGGTGGGGAATAGGGCTTGCCGGCGGCGCCGAAGCCGTCGCGCATCAGGCCCTCGATCATCAAAGCGAGGCCGAAGGTGAGCAGCAGGCTGTAGAGATGATCGAGGCCGTAGAGATAGCGCAGGAACAGGCGTTCGATCAGCAGCCCCGCCACTGCCACGATGAGCGGGGCCAGCACCAGCGAGGGCCAGAAGCCGATGTTGAGCACGGTCAGCAGCAGCCACGCCGTCACCGCGCCCAGCATGTATTGGGTGCCATGGGCGAAATTGATGACGCGCAGCAGGCCGAAGATGATGGCGAGCCCGAGGCTCAGCAGCGCGTAGAAGGAGCCGTTGATCAGCCCGATGAGCAACTGGCCGGAGATGGCCTGGATCGGCAGTCCGAAGAGCGTGGTCATGAGCGCCTCACACGCCGAGTTGGGTCTGGAGGGAGGCGAGGCGGTCCGGCACCTCGGCGGCGGTCAGGTGGTCCACCACCCGGCCGTGCTCCATCACATAGAAGCGGTCCGCCACCTTGCGGGCGAAGCGAAAGTTCTGCTCCACCAGCAGGATGGTCATGCCGCTGGCTTTCAGCGTGCGCAGCACCTCGCCGATGCGCTGGACGATGACCGGGGCGAGGCCCTCGGTGGGTTCGTCCAGCAGCAGCAGGCGGGCGCCGTTGCGCAGCACGCGGGCCATGGCCAGCATCTGCTGCTCGCCGCCGGAGAGTTTTGTGCCCTGGCTGTTGCGCCGTTCCTCCAGATTGGGGAACAGGCGGTAGATTTCCGCGACGCTCATGCCGCCCTCGGCCACCTTGGGCGGCAGGGTCAGGTTCTCGGCCACCGAGAGGCCGGCGAAGATGCCCCGCTCCTCCGGCACATAGGCGATGCCGGCCCGCGCCGCCTGATAGGTGGGCAGGCCGATGAGGTCGCGGCCCTTCAGCTTGATGACGCCCTCGCGCTTCTTCAGCAGGCCGGTGATGGCGCGCAGGGTCGACGTCTTGCCGGCGCCGTTGCGGCCCAGCAGGGTGACGGTCTCGCCCTCGTGGACGTCGATGTCCACGCCATGCAGCACATGGCTTTCGCCATACCAGCCGTTGAGGCCGCGGACTTGCAGATGGGGCAAGGGGTGAGGTTCAGTCATCGTCGTCCTCGCTGCCCATATAGGCCTCGCGGACCTGCGGATCGGCGCTCACCTGCGTATAGGTGCCCTCGGCGAGGATCTCGCCCCGCGCCAGCACGGTGATGGTGTCGCAGAGCTGGGAGACCACGTTGAGATTGTGCTCAACCATCAGCACTGTGCGCCCCTTGGCCACCTGCCGGATGAGATCGGCCACGTGGTGGATGTCCTCATGGCCCATGCCGGCCATGGGCTCGTCCAGCAGCAGCACCTGCGGGTCCAGCGCCAGCGTGGTGGCCAGTTCCAGCGCGCGTTTGCGGCCGTAGGACAGTTCGCCTGCGGTCAGATCCGCCTTGTCGGCCAGCTGCACGGCGGTGAGCAGCTCCATAGCGCGGTCATCCAGCGAGCGCAGGGTGCTGAGCGGCCGCCACCACTGGGTGGCGAGGTGGCGCGGGCGCTGGAGGGCGACGCGCACGTTGTCGAGCACGGTGAGGTGCGGGAAGACGGCGGAGATCTGGAACGAGCGCACCAGCCCCTGCCGCGCCACCTTGGCCGGGCCGGTGCGGCCGATGTCCTGCCCGCGATAGAGGATGCGGCCGCGCGTCGCCGGCATGAAGCGGGTCAGCAGATTGAACACCGTGGTCTTGCCCGCGCCGTTCGGGCCGATAAGCGCGTGGATGCTGCCCGCGTGCACCTTCAGATTGACGTCGCGTACCGCCGCGAAGCCTCGAAACTCCTTCGTCAGCCCTTCGGCCGCAAGGATAACGTCGCCGGTCCGCTCAGCGGAGCCGGTGGGGCTGGACAGCATGGATGCTCACCTCTGGAAGTTCCATTTATCGGAACTTGTCTCATTTTTTATTCATGGTAGTGGTCTTCTCATTGCTGTCAATCCTCTCTCAACGGAGGTTGGCGAGGCTGACTGTTACCGCCCGCAACAGGTCGCTGGACGGCAAGCGGATTTTGGCCGTAAGGCTGGACGGGGAGGGAAGGCCGCGCATGAAAGAGGACCACAAGCTTCCGCCGTTGGAGCGCTATTTCCGGATTCTGGAGCTTCTGAGCGCCCATCCCGGCGGGCTGGCGCTGATCGAGGTCGCGCGCATGCTGGCGTTGCCCAAGGCCACCGCGCATCGCCTCCTCGCCACCATGCAGAATTCCGGTCTCGTGGCGCTCAACAGCTCCGGCGCTGCCTATGTGACCGGCGATCGCGTGCGCCGCCTCGCGTTGTTGAGCACCGACGAAGCCTATATCGAGACGCTCACCAGCTCGCTCCTGCGCGACCTCTCCGAGGAGATCGGCGAGACCTGCTACGTGGCGCGTCTGGAGGGCACGCAGGTGCGGTCCGTCGTGATGGAATCACCCGATGCGCCATGGCGCGGCTTTGTGCTGCCGGGCAAGACCATGCAGCCCAACGCCACCGCCTGTTCCAAGGCCATCCTCGCCTTCCATGACGAGGCCTTCATTGATCGCGCGCTCGCCGACAGCATCGTGCGCCTGACGGACCGCACCAAGACCGATCCCGCCGCCATCAAGGCGGAATTGGCGCAGGTGCGGGCGCAGGGCTACGCCACCTGCATCGGCGAGGTGGACGAGGCACTGGCTGCCGTTGCGGTGCCCGTGGAGGTGCAGCCGGCAGGCGTGGTGTTCAGTCTCGGCGTGGTCGGCCCCATGGCCCGCATCCTGCGGCTGATCGAGGAGGATATTCCGAAGCGCCTCACCACCATCGCGGACGCCATAGCGCTGGCGCTGGCCAAGGGCGATACGGCCGCCGTTCCCCGCGCCCTGCACGGCCGCGAGGCGTCCGCCGGAGCCTGAGCCCGCCTCCCGCTTTCCCCCGAGATTGATCCGGCGCGCACTCTCCTGCGTAGGATGAAAGGTCCGCATCGGCGGCAACGGAGGGGTGATCTGGTGCTGCGTACGCTCCTTTCGCCGGCCGGCCTTCTCAATGCGCTCGCGGCCGTGCAAGGCGGGTTCTCGGTGACGCGCGATCTCGCCTATGGCCCGCACGCGCGGCACCGGCTGGATGTGTTCCGGCCGAGGCAGCCGCGCGCACCCGCCCCCGTGCTCGTGTTCTTCTATGGCGGGGGCTGGGAGGAGGGCGACCGGGCGGCGTATCTCTTCGTCGGCGCGGCTCTGGCGCGGCTGGGCTTCGTGGTGGCGATCCCGGATTATCGCGTGTTCCCGGACGCGCGGTTTCCGGCGTTTCTCGAGGATGCTGCCCATGCGGTGCGCTGGGTCCATGCGCACGCGGGCCAGATGGGTGGCAACGGTGCCGGGCTTTTACTGATCGGCCATTCCGCCGGCGCGCATATTGCCGCCATGCTCACGTTCGATCCGCAATGGCTGGGCGGTGTCGGCCTTGAGCCTGACCATGTGCTCACCGCCATGGTGGGGCTGGCCGGGCCTTATGATTTCCTGCCCCTGCACAGCGCGCGGCTGAAACAGATCTTTGCCCCTGCGCCGGGGCTGGAGGCCACGCAGCCCATCACCTTCGCCCATGGGCACGGGCCGCCCGTGATGCTCGCGACGGGCCGTGCGGATCGTGTCGTCGACCCCGGCAACAGTCTGCGTCTTGCCGATCGCATCCGCAGGCTCGGCGGCGTGGCGGATGTGCGCTTTTACGATCGTGTCAATCATGCCACGCTGCTGGGAGCGTTTGCCGCGCCGCTGCGGCCGCTCGCGCCGGTGTTGCTGGACACGGTGGCCTTCCTGCATCGCGCTTCGGCCGCGGCTTCCGGGTGTGCATCTTCGGCCGGGCAGAGTTTTCACCCTGAGCAGGTCTGCGAGCCGTGATGCAGGCGTCCCTTGGCGGCATGGGCCTCGCGCGGCCTCAGGCGGCCCGACGCCGCCGGCCCGTGGGTTGCGGTTCTGCCTCGGCGCAATAAGCGGCGACCAGCCGTCCGGTACGTCCCACGTGATGGGCCATGAGCGTGCGCACGGTTTCCGCATTACGGGCACGCAGGGCATCGAGGATCTGCCGGTGCTCAAGGATGGATTCCTCCACCCGGCCCAGCGACGATAGCCCCACGTTGCGTGCGCGCTGGAGGCGGCCGATGAGGCGTGCGTGCGCCTCCGACAGCGCCGGATTACCCGCGCCGGCCACGATGAAGGCGTGGATCTTCTGGTTGAGGCGGATGTAGCCGATGCGGTCGCCAGCCGCGTGCCGGGCCTCCATCTCGGTCTGGAAGCGGGCGAGCCGGGCGATGTCCGCCTCGCTCATGCGGCTGGCCGCAAGCTCGGCGGCGAAGCTTTCCAGCGCCACTTCCACCTCGAACAGATGCTGGAGTTCCTCCGCCGCCAGAGGGGCGACGATGGCCGCCCGGTTGTGCCGGAGCAGCACCAGCCCTTCCGCCGCGAGCAGCTTCAGCGCCTCGCGCACCGGCGTGCGGGAGCCGCCCAGTTCCTCCACCAGCCGCCGCTCGCTCAAGGGCGCGCCGGGCGGCAGCTCAAGGAATACGATCTTCTCACGCAGTCTCTCCACCGCCTGTTCCGCGAGGGAGACGGGCGGCGGGGGGCGGGCGGGACGGGTTGCCGTCACGGCCACAGCCCTTCGGTGGCGAGGATTGCCTCCACCCGTGCGGCAAAGCTGAGCAGGCGATCGTCATGGCCGCGCGTGGCGATGATCTGGAGCCCGAAGGGCAGGCCGTCGCGGCCCCGACCCACCGGAATGGAGATGGCCGGCACGCGAGCGTGGTTGAACAGCGGCGTGAACACCGCATGGGCACGCGGTGCCACGTCCTGCCCGCCAATACGCTCCGGCCCCAACCGGTCGTTCGGCCAGGCGACACAGGGCACGGTCGGCCCCATGAGGATGTCGGTCTCCATGAAGAAGCGGCCGAGCGCGCGGGTGATCTCCTGGCCCAGGATCAGCGTGCGGGCGACGGTGGCTCCATCCAGCGCCAGCCCGCGCTCGATCTGCGCCGCGATGTCCGGATCGAACAGGTCGGGATCGCGGCGGAAGGCCTCGCCATGGATGGCGGCGAGGCCGGCGTGCTGGGCAGGCATGAGCGCCGTCTCGCTGGCGCCCTCGGGCCATGGCGGATCGCGGCGGGTGACGGCGAGGTCGTGGCGGGTAAGGGCGGCCATGGCCCGCTCCAGCCCCTCAGTCACCTCCGCATCCACAGGCGCATCGAGCCCGAATGTGGGGGAGAAGGCGAGGCGCAGCGCCTCCGGCGGTCGGTCGTCGGGCAAAGCGAGCAGGAGCGAGTCCGGATCGCGCGCATCGGGGCCGCGCAGAACCGAAAACATGAGCGCCACGTCGGCCACGGTCATGGCGATGGGCGCGGGGCAGGAGATGCCGGCGAACGGGCTCGGAAAGCCCGGCCCGCGCGGGATGGCACCGTAGGATGGCTTGAAGCCCACAGCGCCCACATGGGCAGGCGGGCGGCGGCTGGAACCGCCTGCATCCGTGCCCAACGCCAGCGGCACGAGGCCGCCCGCCACCGCCGAAGAAGGCCCGCCGGAGGAGCCGCCGGGGGTCAGCGTGGGATCCATGGGGTGGCGGGTGGTGCCGTAGACCTTGTTGGTGGTCAGCCCCTTGCAGGCGAACTCCGAGGTGTTGGCCATGCCCATGATGACCGCGCCGGCACGCTTCAGCCGTTCAACGGTGATGGCGTCGGCCGGGGCGATGAAATCGGCCGTGAGCAGGGAGCCCTGCGTGACCCGCCGCCCACCGACCCAGATGTTGTCCTTGATGGCGAGGGGCACGCCGGCCAGCGGAAGCCGCTCGCCGGCGGCAAGCCGCGCATCCACCGCGCGGGCGGCGGCGCGGCCTTCCTCGGGATTGAAATCGACGATGGCGACCAGATCAGCGGCGGCCTCGATGCGCGCGATGGCAGATGCCGCCACTTCGGCAGCGCTCGCGCGGCCTGCCTGCACATCGGCGGCGATGTCCACAGCTGTGCCAGTGGCAATGCCGTTGCGGGACGCTACCATGCGTTCCTCTCCAGCTCGGGATCGATCATATGGCACAGGCGGGCGGCATCTCCATCCATGGCGTGGACATCGCCAAGGGCATCGCGGCGGCGGGGCTCGGCGTGGAGGTGTTCGCGCTCACGCCGGAGCGGCGCTCCATCGCCAAGGGCGAGCTGGGGGCGAATGGGGTCTTCGAGCATCCGATCATTTCCGGGGAGGGCATTGCCGCCGGCCCCCATGAGGTGGTGTTCGCGCTGGGCGACTGGCTGCGCGCCAACGGCTATGGCGAAAAGGAAGCGGCCTTTCTCGATATGGTGCCGTTCCGCTTCGTGATCACGCGGGTGGAGGAGCATTACCATCTGCCGTTCAAGTTCACGCCCTGGGGTATCCAGCTGTTCCGGGGCGTCTGATCACGCGAGGCGCCGCGACAGGCCGGTGAAGCGCTCCATCACCATGATGAGCGCGATGGTGAAGACGATCAGCACGCCGGAGAGCGCAGCGATCGTCACGTCCAGCTTGCCTTCCAGATCCTGCCACATGCGGATGGGCAGCATGTCGGTGGCGGCATCGCGCAGGAACAGCGACACCGGCACATTGTCGAAGGACGACATGAAGGCGATGAAGCCGCCCGCCAATATGCCCGGCCGGATCAGCGGCAAGGTGATGCGGCGGAAGGTGTAGACCTTGCCGGCACCAAGGCTGGCGGAGCATTCCAGCAGTGTCGGGTCGAGCTGGGACAGCGCCGCCACCGTGTTGCGCACCACATAAGGCACGCACACCACCGTGTGGCCGATGATGAGGGTGAGCGGCGATACCGGCAGGCCGAGCGCCGAGAAGAACATCAGCGAGGAGAGGCCGAAGGCCAGCGCCGGCAGGATGAGCGGCGACATGAACAGCCCATCCATCAGCTTGGCGGAGAGGCGCGAGGAGCGCGAAATGCCGAGGCCGGCCAGCGTGCCGAGCACCACGGAGAGGAAGGTCGCCCAGGCCGCCACCTTCAGGCTGTTCATGGCCGCGAAATGCAGCTGCCAGGCATCCCACAGGGCCACGTACCAGCGCAGCGAATAGCCGGGCGGGGGGAAGCGCAGCGAGAAGCCACTGGTGAAGGACACGATGAGCACGATGGCGGTGGGCGCCACCAGCAGGATCAGCGCCAGCACGGCGATGACGCCGATGGCGAGGTGGAAGGAGAAGGCTTCCCAGTCGCGTCGCATGGGCGTGTCTCCTCAGGCGCTGGCATAGCCGCGCGACAGGCGGCCGAGCAGGTTGAACACCATCACCACCGCGAGCACGGCGACGAGGAAGATGATGGAAATGGCCGCCGCGAACGGCCAGTTCTGCAGGGTGGAGGCCTGCTGGTAGATGTACATGGGCATGAACAGCATCTGCCCGCCGCCCACGAGGCTCTGGGTGATGAAGGCGGTAATCGCCGCCGCATAGGTGAGCATGGAGCCGGCGATGATACCGGGCAGCGAGAGCGGCAGCGTCACCCGCACGAAGGTGCGCCACGCGCCCGAGCCCAGCGAGAGCGAGGCATCCGACAGGTTCGGGTCGATGCGGCCGATGGCGGTGATGAGCGGCAGCACCATGAGCGGCATCTGCACCTGCGCCAGCGCCACCACGAGGCCGAGATCGGTGTAGATGAGGCGCAGCGGCGTGGAGATGATCCCCATGGACATCAGCACGTTGTTGACGATGCCCTGCCGGCCGAGAATGACGATCCAGGCAAAGGTGCGCACCACCACGGAGGTGAGCAGCGGCAGCAGCACGATGAGGATGATGAGGCCCTTCAGGCGGGGGCCGACGCGCGTATAGGCATAGGCCACGGGGTAGCCGAGCAGGAGCGTGAGCAGCGTGACCTTTACGCCCAGCAGCAGCGTGTTGCCGAGCACCGAGAGGCTGAACACATCGCCGAGGAACTGCCCGTACTGGTTGAGCCCATAGGCCGTGCCCTGCGGGTTCGCCTGGAAGCTCAGCACGAGTAGAACCGCCAGCGGGGCGAGGAAGAAGACCGCAAGGAAGCCGCCGAGCGGCAGGGCCAGCTTCACATCATAAGCGGTGGGCGCGGTGGCAGCCATGGCAGGGGGCCTTGCTTGCGGAGGCGGGGCTTGCGGGGGTGTCCCGCCGGGCGATGCCGGCGGGACAGAAGTGATCAGCCGATCAGAGCTTGATCTCGCGGTTGAACCGCTCGATCCAGGCGGAGCGCTGGGTGTTGATGGTCTTCCAGTCCTGGAACACGAACTTCTTCTTCAGCTCCTCGGTGTCCTTGGCCAGAACCTTGGCGATCTCGCCGGTCATGGGTACCTTGGCGTTGGTGGGCACGATCAGATAGGGGCTTTCCATCAGCTTCTTCTGCACCTCGGGCGAGAGCGCCGCCTCGATGAGTTTGAAGGCCAATTCCTGATTGGGCGAATTCTTGACGATGTGCATGGTGGTCTTGAAGGCGATGGCGCCTTCCTTCGGGGCCACGAATTCCACCGGCACGCCCTGAGCCTTCAGGATCTGGATGGCGTTGAAATTGCCGGGCGAAATGTCGATCTGGCCCTGCTGGAAGAGGCTCGCCAGCGCGCCGGGATTGGCAGCCACCGCCGCCAGATTGGGCTTCAGCTTCTCCAGCGCGGCGAAGCCCGGATCCACATTGGCTTCCGAGCCGCCATGCATGCGGGCGATTTCCACCAGGAAGCCGGTGCCCAGCGTGGAATTGAGGTTGGTGATGCCGACGCGGCTCTTGAACTCCGGCTTCCACAGGTCCGCCCAGGAGGTGGGCGGGGTCTTCACCGTCTCGGGATTGTAGGTGAGGCCCACCACCTGGAAGAAGGGGGCGGGGCCGGTGTCCACCTGCGCCTCGGAGATCAGGTCCTTGTAATAGGCGCTCTTGGCGACCGGATAGGGCTCCACCAGCCCGTCGCCGATGGCCACCAGCGCCGGGCCGGGATCGTGCAGCATCACGTCGATGGGCGGGTTGGCGGCGGCCGCCTTCACCTTGGCGATCTGGTCCACCGACAACATGGGGTCGAGCACGATGTTGGCGTTGTCCGTCATCTTGCGGAAGGCCGGCACCAGCACGGCCTTGTGCGCCTCTTCCCAACTGCCGGTGAAGGTGGCGAACACCAGCGGGCGCGCCTGCGCATAGGTCAGGCCCGGAAAGGCCTGCATGGCGCCCAGCGTCAGCGCGGTCTTGAGAAGTGAGCGGCGGTTAAGGTCCATGAATGTCTCCTCAGGCGGCAAAGGGAAAGGGGAAGTCAGGCGGGATAAGCGGTGGCGAGATCGGGGGAGAGCGGGCGCACGCGCACCGGCGTTCCGGTGGCGCGCAGCGCCGTGCCCGCGCGACGAGGCTCGGACACCTTGATGCCGGCGCCATCGGCGCCGCGCACCTCGTGCACCACGGTGGCACCGAGCGGCAGGCCCATCTCCACCACGGCGGCAAAGCCCGCCGGGTCGTCGGTCATCTCCAGATGCTCGGGCCGCAGGCACACGGTGCAGCGCTGCCCGGAGGCCAGCACGCCGCCGGGGGAGCGGGCGCGCAGTTCCGCCCCCGCATCGAGGCGGATGGTGGCCATGTCGCCGTCGCTCGCCAGCACCTGCCCGGAGAGCTGGTTGGCGGTGCCCACGAAGGTGTTCACGAACAGGCTGTCCGGTCGATCGTAGATCTGCGTGGGCGCGGCGAACTGTTCGAGGCGCCCCTGGCTCAGCACCGCCACGCGGTCGGCCATGGAGAGGGCTTCCTCCTGATCGTGCGTCACCATCACCGTGGTGATGCCGGAGAGGCGCTGCAGGCGCTTGATCTCGATCTGCATGTCGAGACGCAGATTCTTGTCCAGCGCCGCGAAGGGCTCGTCCAGCAGAAGGATGCGCGGCTTGATGGCGAGCGCGCGGGCGAGCGCCACGCGCTGCTGCTGGCCGCCGGAGAGCTGGCGGGGCAGGCGGTCGGCCAGATGGCCGAGCTTCACCAACTCCAGCAGGCGCTTGGTCTCCGCCTCGCGCTCGGCTTTGCCGATGCCTTGAGCCGCCGGGCCATAGGCCACGTTCTCGGCGATGGAGAGATGGGGGAAGAGCGCATAATTCTGGAACACGATGCCGATGCGGCGGCGGTTCGGCCCCAGATCATCCACCACCTCGTCGCCGAGGATGATGCGGCCTTCCGTCTGGCGGATGAAGCCAGCGATGATGCGCAGCAAGGTGGTCTTGCCGCAGCCCGAAGGACCGAGCAGAGCCACCAGTTCGCCTGCGCGAATGTCGAGATTGATGTTCTCGACGGCGGTGCTCGATCCATAGCGGTGGGTGACGGCATCCACCACCAGCGCCCGGCCACCAGAAGCCGTGCCTTGGGTTTCGTTGCTCGCGGTCTGCATCATGCTGTCCGGCATCCCTTTTGCGTGCCGTGACAAGAGCAAATGGCATGCCAAATTATGAATAGTGTTTATATTTCAATATGATGATTGTCTTTCAATCGGTGGATCGAGGCGTGGGCGCACGGCAAGTGTGCACATTCAGAAGGAATATGGCGTGAAAAGCATCATCTGCCGCAACGGCAGGTCCGAGGGCGTTCTGGACAGTGCGGCGCTGCTGGCGACGCGTCTTGATGCGCGTGAGATTTCGGCGGCTTCGGTGCTGGAAGGGCACCTCGCGCGCATCGCCGCTCTGGAGCCGGGCCTCAAGGCGTTCATCACCGTGGATGCCGAGGGCGCCCGTGCGCGGGCGCAGGCACTGGATGCGGCAGAGGAGGCTGTCGGCCCGCTGCACGGCCTGCCGGTGGCGGTGAAGGATCTGACCGATACTGCGGGCCTCGCCACCACCATGGGCTCGGCGATCCATGCGGAACGCATCCCGGACATGGACGATCCGGTGGTGGCGCGCCTGCGTGCGGCGGGGGCGGTGATCATCGGCAAGGCGAACACGCCGGAATTCGGCTTCGGCGCCGTCTGCACCAATCCGCTGCAGGGGCCGACCGCCAATCCTTATGATCCGGTGCTCACCTCCGGCGGCTCATCGGGCGGTTCCGCCGTGGCGGTGGCGACGGGTATGGCTGCGCTGGCACATGGCACGGATTTCGGCGGCTCCGTGCGCACGCCTGCCAGCTTCTGCGGCGTCGTCTCCATCCGTCCTACGGTGGGCCTGATCGGCGATGCGGGGCGGGAGCTGGCCTGGACCGGCCTTGCCACAGCGGGGGCCATGGCGCGCACGGTGGATGATGCGGCGCTGATGCTGGGCGTGATGGCAGCGCCCTCGGCGCTCGATCCACTTTCGGCGCTGGTGCCGACGGTTGATGCGCCGTTCACGCGCATCGCCGCCACGCCGGACTTCGGCCTCGCGCCGGTGTCGGATGCCGTGCGGGCGCGCTTCGGCAGCGCCGTGGCGAGAGCGGAAGAGGTGCTGGGTGTGATCCCCTCGGCCACACCGGACTGCGCCGGCGCGCCCATGGCCTTCCGCACGCTGCGGACAGCGCAGATCGCGCGCAATTTCGGACCGTTGGTCGCGCAGGAGGGAGATCGCATCACGCCCACCGTGCGCTGGAATGTGGAGGCGGGCCTTGCCCTTTCGGCGCAGGATTATCTGGCGGCGGAAGCGGGGCGCGCGGCATTATGGCGGCGCTTTACCGCCTTCTTCGCGGAGCATGATGTGCTGCTGGCCCCGGCGGCTTCCGTGTTGCCTTGGCCCAATGCGGCGGGCGAGGTGACGGAGATGGATGGCCGGCCGCTTGCCGACATCCTCGATTATCTCGCCGTCACCTTCATCGTATCGCTGGTGGGGTTTCCGGTGGTGACGCTGCCCGCGCCGTGCGCGGCGGGAGAACTGCCGTTCGGCCTTCAGCTCATCGGCCGGCCGGGCAGCGAGGCGGGGCTCATTGCCTTCGCCAAGAGGCTTGAGGCGGCGGGATTCTGCTGGACCCCGCCGCCGTTGCTGCAAAACCTGTAAGGCTCAGACGCCCTGAACGGAGAGGCCGAAATCGGCCACCAGCTTGCGCGCCATCTCCATGCGCGCCTCGGGCAGGGGCAGGCGGGGCGGGCGGGGGAGGCCCACCGGCAGGCCCATGAGCGAGAGCGTCGCCTTCGCGCCGGCCACATAATAGTGCCCGGCCACGAAGTCGATGATGCGGAAGTGCTTCCGATACAGCTCCCGCGCGCCGGCAAGGTCGCCCTTCTCGGCCACCAGCCGGTAGATGTCCGACATCACGCGGGGCGCGATGTTGGAGGGCACGGACACCCAGCCGGCGGCGCCCTCGCAGAAGGATTCAAAACCCAGAATGCCGCCGAACACCGTCATCCGCTCGCCGCACAGGCGCTGGATGTCGCGGATGCGCGTCACCTCAAGGGTCGATTCCTTGATGTAGCTGACGGTGTCGATCTCGCTGAGGCGGGCCACGATCTCGGGGCGCAGGTCCACGTTGGCGGTGGCCGGGTTGTTGTAGATCATGATGGGCAAGGAGACGGCCTCGCCCACGGTCTTGAAGTGATGGAACAGCTCGTCCTCGGTGGGGGTGGAATAGAAGGGCGGGATGATCATCACCCCGTCCGCCCCCAGCTTCTCGGCGCGGCGGGAGAGGCGCACCACCTCGCGGGTGTCCTCCGCCCCGGTGCCGATGAGCACGGGCACGCGCTTTGCTGCGCGGTCGATCACCGTCTTGGCGACCAGCTCCTGCTCGGCGTCCGAGAGGGAGAGGAACTCGCCGGTGGAGCCGAGCGGGATCAGGCCGTGGATGCCCTCGTTGATCTGCCAGTCCACATAACGCTCGAGCGTGGCCACATCGACCTCACCCTTTGCGTCATAGGGCGTGACCATCACGCTGTAGGTGCCGTGAAAGCTCATGTGCGTGCGCTCCGGTTCAGGCGTCGAGCAGGCCGGCGGCCACCAGCGCGGCGCGGATCTCCGCGCGCTCCTTGGCCTCGATGGGCAGCAGCGGCGGGCGCGGATCGGGATGGGGCAGGCGGCCGAGCAGATGCAGGGCTGTCTTCATGCGGTTGTGGCAGTCCGCATGCGGGCGGCGATAGAAGGCGCGGCAGAGCGGATAGAGCCGGTCGTTGACCGCGCGGGCTGCGGTCAGATCACCCGCCGACATGGCGGCATAGAGCTGCGCGAGCAGGTCCGGCACCACGCTGCCAATGCCGGAGAGGATGCCGTCCGCGCCATAGGCGAGGGAGGAGAACAGCCAGCCGTTGTTGGTGGTCAGGATGCTCACCGGCCGGTCAAGCGCGCGCAGCGCCCGTACATTGTCCTCATAGATTTCCGGAATGTCGCTGCCTTCCTTCACGCCGATGATGGAGGGCACCTCCACGCAGAGGCGGGTCAGCAGCGCGGTCGAAAAATTCTGGCCCGAGCCACGCGAGAGCTGGAACAGCACGATCGGCAGCTTGGTCGCCGCCGCGACGGCGGAGACGAAGCGCATCGCCATCTCCGGGCGGGCATCGCCGCCCTGCGCGAAGGCCGGCGGCGGGAACAGGAGGAGCGCATCGGCGCCCTCGGCCTCGGCATCCTTGGCCAGCGCAACGGCGTCGGCGGTGTTGTCGGCCACCACGCCGGCCACCACGCCGACCGGGCGGGCGGCTGCAACCGCAAGGCGTATCACCCGCGCCCGTTCCGCCCGGTCTAGGGCCGAGACTTCACCCGCATGGCCGTTCACGACGACGGCCTTCATGCCTTCGGTGCCTGCCACCTGGGCAATGTGCGCGGAGAGTGCCGCCTCGTCGATGGCCCCGTCCGGCCGGAAAGGGGTGAGAGTTGCGGGCCATATGCCGCCGATGCCGCTCAGATCCATGCCTGCCTCGCGTCCGCCTCATCTTTGGGCATTGTGCCCAATAAATGGAAAATTACAGAAACCGTTTCCAGTCAACGGATAGATCGTAAATTCTGTTTCGGTCAAGGATTGACAGAATAAAAAGATCGGAACTACCATTTGCGAATGGAAACGTTTCCAAAAAAACCTGCAAAGCCCCGAGCGGAGAAGACGCGTGTCGGCGCCGTCACCCTGCGCGATGTGGCGCGGGTGGCGAATGTCTCCGTGGCCACCGCCTCCCGCGCGCTGACCGGCACCGGCCTTGCCAGCGCGGAGACGCAGAAGCGCCTCATCCAGGTGGCGGCGGACCTGGGCTACCGGCCCAACACCTTCGCCCGTGGCCTCAAGACCAAGAGCTCAAAGCTCATCGGCCTTGCCATCCATAATCTGGAAAACGCCTCCTTCCGGGTGCTCGCAGAAGTGGTGCAGACCCGCATGCGGGCCTTGGGCTACGAGGTCATCCTCTCCATCACGTCTGATGATCCGGGGCAGGAGCGCAGTACGCTGGCGACGCTCGCCGATCACAGCATCGACGGCCTCATCGTGGTGCCCACCGGCGCCAATGGCCCGCAGTTGCTGGGGCTGGAGAATGCCGGCATCCCCGTGGTCTGCGTGGTGCGCCGGGATGAGGGCGCGCTGCTGGAATCGGTGCTCGCCGCCGATCCCGAGGGCGCCTATGCCGGCACCCGCCACCTGCTGGCGCTGGGTCATCGCCGCATCGGCCTCATCGTCGGCCGCGAGGACACCACCTCCGGCAAAGAGCGTCTCGCCGGTTATCTGCGTGCCTTGCACGAGGCCGGCCTGCCCGTTGACCGCGCGCTCATCCATCATGGTCGCTACGTGCCCGAAACCGGCGTCACGGCGGCCAATGCCTTGCTGGCGCTGAAGGAACCGCCGACCGCGCTGTTCGTCGCCAATCACGAATCCTCGCTGGGCGTGCTGCGGGTGGTGTCGGAACGCGGCATCAGCGTGCCGGATGATCTCTCGCTGCTCTGCTACGAGGACACGCCCTGGTTCGAATGGCAGCGCCCGGCGCTGAGCGTGGTCGATAGCGGGGCCTCCGAAATGGCCAATCTCGTGGTGGACCGGCTGATGCAGCGCATCGGCGGGGCCGCGAATGGCGGCCGGGAATATCGCGTCGGCGTGCGGCTCATCGAGCGCGCATCCTGCCGCGCGCTGGAAGGACGTTGAAGCAATGCCGTATCTGGAAGTCCTCGGTCCCCCCGCAGGCGTTGCGGAAAAGCAGGCGGCCGTGCGCGCCGTCACCGAGGCCGTCGTCTCGGCCTTTTCCGTGAGCCCGGCCACCGTGACCGTCTATTTCCTGCCCGTTCAGGTCGCCGATTATGGCCATGAGGGCACGCTGGGTCTTGAAGGTCGGCAGATGCGGGTGTTCGCCAAGATGCATGCCTATCGCCGGGGCGTCGCCGAGCGGCGCAAGGCGGCGGTGGGGATCACGCAGGCGCTGGCCACCTGCTTCGGCGCCGACCCCGATGATGTGGCCGTCTACTTCATGGACCGCACGCTGGATGAAGTGGCCCATGGCGGCGGCATGGCTTGCGACGACGCGGCCGAGGCCGCCCGCGTGCCCGTCGCCCTCGCGAAATAGCATTCCCGAATTTGCCCGAGTGAGTGGACCCATGGACCAGTTCTACACCGAAGACCAGAAGGCCCTGCGCGAGACCGCTCGTCGCTTCGCCGAGCGCGAAGTGCTGCCCCGCGCCGCCGCCATCGACAAGGATGACGTGTTCGACCGCACGCTTTACGAGCGCATGGCCGAACTCGGACTCTATGGCATCAGCCTCGCGGAGGATGCGGGCGGCGCCGGGCTGGATACGGTCTCGGTGTGCCTCGTCATGGAAGAGATTGCCCGCTGCTCGGGGGCCATCGGCAATGTGTTCGCCATTCCCGTCGAGGCGGCGCTGTTCCTCAACCAGCACGGCAATGACAGCCAGAAGGCGCTGATCCCGGACCTTCTGGCCGGCCGCATCGTGCCTGCCACCGCCGTCTCCGAGCCGGACCATGGCTCGGATGTGGCCAGCATGACCTCCACCGCCACTCCGGTGGAAGGCGGCTACATCCTCAACGGCACCAAGGCGTGGGTCACGCTTGGCGGTGTCTGCGACAAGGTGATGGTGTTCGCCCGCACTGCGAAGGATGCAGGCCACAAGTCCATCTCCTGCCTGCTGGTGGATGCCAACCAGCCGGGCGTGGTGCGCGGCAAGCTGGAGGAACTGCTGGGCATGCACGGGCTGGAGGACTGCCAGCTCGTGTTCCAGGATGTGTTCGTGCCCCGCGATGCGGTGGTCGGCCCGGAGAACCAGGCCTTCAAGATGGCCATGGGCAACTTCAATTTCAGCCGCCTCATGATGTCCTCCATGGCGCTGGGCATGGCGCAGGCGGCCATGGAAGATGCGGTGGCCTATGCCCGCACCCGCAAGCAGTTCGGCTCACCCATCATGAGCTTCCAGGCGGTGCAGTTCATGATCGCCGACATGTCCACGGACATCGCCGCTGCGCGCATGCTCATCCACCATGCGGCGCGCATGCATGATGCCGGCATGTCCATCGCCAAGGAAGCCGCGCACGCAAAGCTGTTCACCACCGACATGGCCATGAAGCACGTGTCCAACGCGCTTCAGATCCATGGCGGCAATGGCTATTCGCGCGAATATCGCATCGAGCGCCTGTTCCGCGATGTGCGCCTTGCCCAGATCTATGAAGGCACCAACCAGATCCAGCGCATGATCATCGCGCGCCAGGTCGAAAAAGAACTGGCGTGAGGCGATCATGATCTCTTCGCTCACACCCGATCAGGCGGCAGCCCTCATCAAGGACGGCGATTTCGTCATCGCCGGCGGCAATGGCGGCTCGGGTTCGCCCGAAGCCCTGTTCGAGGCGGTCGAGAAGCGCTTCCTCGCAGGCCAGGGGCCGCACAATATCACCCTGCTGCACATCACCGGCGTCGGCGCGGTGACGGAAAAGGGCATGTGCCGCTTCGCCCACAAGGGGCTGGTGAAGCGGGTCATCGGCGGTCATTTCGGCCTGCAACTGCCGCTGATGAAGATGATCGTCGAGAATGAGGTGGAGGGCTACAACCTCCCGCAGGGCGTTCTCACGCACCTGTGTCGCGCCATGGCCGGCAAGCAGCCGGGCGTGCTCACGCAGGTTGGCCTTGAGACCTATATGGACCCGCGCCAGGACGGCGGGCGCATGAACAGCGTCACCACCGAGCAACTGGTGGATCTCGTCACGCTCTCGGGCACGGATTACCTGCTCTACAAGGCGCCCGGCGTCCCCAATGTCGCGCTGCTGCGCGGCACCACGGCGGATGAAGACGGCTATGTGAGCATGGAGCACGAGGCCACCACGCGCGAGGATCTGTCCATCGCGCAGGCGGTCCACAATGCCGGCGGCATCGTCATCTGTCAGGTGAAGCGCGTGGTGAAGCGCGGCTCCATCAATCCGCACATGGTGCAGATCCCCGGCTTCCTCGTGGACCACATCGTGGTGGTGCCGGAGCAGATGCAGACCTACGGCACGGTCTATGATCCCGCCCGCTCCGGCGAGACCCGCGTGCCCACCTCGCAGATCGCGCCTGAGCCTCTGAGCATGCGCAAGGTGATGGCACGCCGCGCCGCCTTCGAGCTGCGGGCGAAGGACGTGGTGAACCTCGGCGTGGGCGTTTCTGCGCTGATCCCGAACGTGGCGGCAGAGGAGGGGATCGAGGATCTCATCACCCTCACCGTGGAAGCGGGCGTCATTGGCGGCGTGCCGGGGCATGCCCGCGAATTCGGCACGGCGGTCAATCCGCGCGCCATCATGGATCAAGGCTACCAGTTCGATTTCTACGATGGCGGCGGCCTCACCTGCGCCTTCCTCTCCTTCGCCGAGGTCGATCCGCGCGGAAACATCAATGTCACCCGCTTCGGCAAGCGCTATGACGGGTCCGGCGGCTTCATCAACATTACCCAGCGCACGCCGCGCCTCGTCTTCTCCGGATCGCTCACCGGCGGCGATCTGGACATCGACGTGGAGAATGGCGCGCTCGCCATCCGCCGCGACGGCAAGTTCAAGAAGTTCGTGCCGGAGGTGGGGCAGGTGTCCTTCTCGGGGCCGCTGGCGCTGAAGCGCGGGCAGCGCGTGACCTTTGTCACCGATCGCGCCGTGTTCGAGCTGGAGGCCGAGGGCCTCGTGCTCACCGAGATCGCGCCCGGCGTGCGATTGCAGGAAGACGTGCTCGACAAGCTGGGTTTTGCCGTTGCGGTCTCGCCCCAGCTTAAGACCATGGATGCGCGCATCTTCCAGCCCGGTCCCATGGCCTTGCGCGAGGATTTTTTGGCGCACGGTCCGCGTCATGCGGGGAGGGCAGCAGCATGAGCCAGGCCGGACCCGACCTCTATTATGAGGACGTGGTGGTGGGCACGGAGATGTCCTCCGCCCCGCACACGCTGACGGCCGCCGACATCGCGGCCTTCTGCGACCTCACCCATGACCATCATCCGCTGCATACGGATGCGGACTATGCGCGCACGCGCGGCTATTCCGGCGTCATCGCCCACGGGCTCTACGGCCTCGCCCTCATGGAGGGGCTGAAGACCGCGATGGGGCTCTATGAGAACTCCTCCATCGCGTCGCTCGGCTGGGAGAAGGTGCGCTTCGTGCGCCCGGTGGTGGCCGGCGACACGGTGCACGTCACCTTCACCTTCACCGACAAGCGCCTCTCCTCCAAAGGGGGCAGGGGCGTGATCACCGAGGATCTGCGGCTGGTCAACCAGCGCGGCGAAACCGTCATCGAGGCGCAGCACGCCGCCCTCGTTCTCACCCGGCACGACACTTGCAAAGAATGAGGCTCCAGACCTCACCGCAACTGTAAGGCCATGGCTCACAACTCAGAGGGGAACCTAGCCATGCGTATCACCGCCGCAACCTTGGGTCTGGTGCTTGCCGTCGCGCTCGGCGGGCAGGCCAGTGCCCAGGCCTGCAAGCCGAAGATTTCCGCCGACCATCTCGTGGAGGCCGGCAAGTTGCAGATGTCCATCAACCCCACGCTGCCCCCGCAGCAGTTCGTGGACGAGAAGGGCGAGCTGCAGGGCCTGAACGTGGAACTGGGCAAGGAGATCGCCAAGCGCCTCTGCCTTGAGCCGTCCTTCGTTCGCATGGACATGCCACCCATGATCCCGGCCATGAAGCAGGGCCGCTTCGACGCCATCAACACCGGCATGTTCTGGACCGATGAGCGCTCCAAGCTCATGTTCATGGTGCCCTATGGTATGCAGGCGCTCAGCATCTACACCCTGCCGACGTCCAAGATGAAGATCGAGAAGTTCGAGGATCTCTCCGGCCACGTGGTCGGCATCGAGACCGCGACCTATCAGGAGCGCAAGTCGCGCGAGTTCAATGACGGCATGGTGGCGAAGGGCATGAAGCCCATCGACTTCCGCACCTTCTCCACCGTCACCGAGACCTCCGCCGCGCTGCGCGCCGGCCAGCTGGAAGCGGGCATCAATATCGACGAGACCGCCATCAGCCTGCAGGAGCGCGGCATCGTGAAGATCTGGGTGTCGGGTCTCATCCCCACCGACATCACCTTTGCCTTCCGCGACAAGGCGGTGGCGGAAGCGGCCGCCGAAGCCCTCACCGAGATCAGGAAGGACGGCTTCTACGACAAGGTGTTCGACAAGTTCCACATGACCCGCCTCGGTGCGGATCGTCCGTTCGCCATCCGCGGCCCCGGCCCGAACTGATGACGCGGGAGCCTGCCGCCCCTGGGTCGAAGCGATCCCTGCGCGGCAGGCTCAAGCCTCTCCGTCTCAAGTGATTTCTGGATCGTTCCGGTGGTTTCACCGGGGCGGCGAGCGCTCCAAGGAGCAGCCCGATGTTCGATGTCCACGCGTTCCTGTCCTATCTGACCAATGCCTATCTGCTGCAGGGCGTGCTGGTCACGATCGGGCTGACCATCGCGACGATGTTCCTCGGCCTGCTGCTCGCCCTGCCGCTTGCGCTCGGCAACATGTCGCGCGTGCGCCTCATCCGCTGGGCGTCGGGCTTCTATGTCTGGGTGTTCCGGGGCACGCCGCTGCTTGTTCAGCTGGTGATCATCTACACCGGCCTGCCCCAGCTCGGCCTGCGCTTCGGGGTGCTGATGTCGGTGCTCCTCGCGCTCTCCCTCAACGAGGCGGCCTATCTGTCGGAGACCATCCGCGCCGGTTTCAAGGCGGTGTCGAAGGGGCAGGTGGAGGCAGCGAAGGCGCTGGGCCTCTCCCGCTGGGCGACCCTGCGCCTCGTCACCCTCCCGCAGGTCATCCGCATCATCATCCCGCCGCTGGGCAATTCCGTGAACGGCCTGCTGAAGGCCACCTCGCTCGCCTCCGTCATCTCGCTGGAAGAGCTGATGCGCCGCTCTCAGGTGCTCATGCAGATCAAGTTCGAGGTGCTGGAGCTCTATTGCGTCGCCGCGGTCTATTACCTCGTGCTCACCACCCTGTGGGATCGGGTGCAGGTGCGGCTGGAGCGGCATTACGGCAAGGCCTATGAGGCGACCGACGGCCTGCCAAAGCGCGGCTGGAAGGCCATGCTCACCAGTTATCTGCCCATGCGGCGGGTGGCGCAGTCCTCCTGAGGCGCTTCCGTCCGCGCGCCGTTCACGAACGCGCGCGCGGTGCCCAACACTCCGCCCTTCCCGTGTAGGGTCGTCGCCGATGACCCAGCGTCGCCCGGTTCAACCGGGCCGGCGCGCGGAGAAGGAGCGCGACATGCAGCAGTTTCATCGGGGCTGGCCCCGCCGTCTGATTGTCGCGGCCGTGCTTGCATTCATCGCGCCCGCCACGGCGCGGGCAGCGGAGCCGGAAAACGCCGGCAGCCATGCGGCCACCACCGCGCTGCCCTTCAAGGTCTCCGCCGTCGCCAGCTTCGATACGCCCTGGGCCATAGCCTTCCTCGATGCCACGCGCATGCTGGTGACGGAGAAGCCCGGCAAGCTCTGGCTGGTCAGCACCTCGGGCGAGAAGGTCGAGGTCACGGGCGTGCCGAAGGTCACGTATGGCGGCCAGAACGGCCTGCTGGACGTGACGCCGGCACCGGACTTCGCCACGTCCGGCCAGATCTATCTCACCTACGTTGAGCCCGGCGACAGCGCCAGCGGCCTCGCGCTCGCCCGCGCCCGTCTGGTGCGCGAAGGCACTTCCGCCCGGCTCGATGGCCTCGCTGTGATCTGGCGGCAGTTGCCCAAGGTCAACGGCATCCAGCCCGGCGGCATCATCGCTTTCACGCCGGATGGGAAGCACCTTTTCCTCACCTCCGGCGATCGCGGCCGCGCCGCCAGCGCGCAGGATCCGGACAGCGCGCTGGGCAAGCTCGTGCGGCTCAATCTCGATGGCACCACCCCGTCGGACAATCCCATGGCCGGGCAGGGCGGGGTGAAGGCGCAGACATGGA
The DNA here is from genome assembly GCF_014635325.1 of Azorhizobium oxalatiphilum. Taxonomy (GTDB): domain Bacteria; phylum Pseudomonadota; class Alphaproteobacteria; order Rhizobiales; family Xanthobacteraceae; genus Azorhizobium; species Azorhizobium oxalatiphilum. Next base: position 380,736 of record NZ_BMCT01000004.1, read on the forward strand.
GCCTCGGCCACCGCAATCCCTACGGCCTCGCCTTCGCCGCTGACGGCAAGCTGTGGATGCACGAGATGGGACCACGCGGCGGGGATGAGCTGAACCTCATCCTGCCCGGCAAGAACTATGGCTGGCCGCTGGTCTCCAACGGCGACAACTATAGCGGCACCCCCATCCCCCGCCACACCACGCGGCCGGATCTGGAAGGCCCGAAGCTCTACTGGACCCCGGTCATCGCCCCCGCCGGGCTCGCCTTCTACGAGAGCACGCTGTTTCCCCAGTGGCGCGGCTCGGCGCTGATCGGCGGCCTGAAGGTGCGCGCTTTGGTGCGCGTGACCTTCGGAGCCGATGGCACGCCGCACGAAAGCGACCGCTGGCAGATGGAGGGGCGCATCCGCGACGTGGCGGTGGCGCCCGATGGGGCGGTCTGGCTGATCGAGGACCGCGATCCCGGCCGCCTGCTGCGCCTTACGCCGAAATGAGTCTCCCGCGCGGCAAGGGTCAGTGCAGGCGGGCGCGATCCGCATCGGCAGGGGGGGCGTCGGCGACCGGCGGCTGGGCGGTCTCCGCCGTCGCGAAGGCCACACGGTTGCGGCCCTGCTCCTTGGCCCGGTTCAGGGCGTCGGTGGCGGTGGCGATCAGTTGCCCGGCCAGCCCCGGTTCCGTGGGGCGGAGAGTGACCACGCCGAGGCTCGCCGTCACCATCATCTCCGGCCGGCTGGCCTGTTCCTGCACCGCAAGGCGGATGTGCTCCGCCATGTCGCGCGCGCCGGCAGCGTCGGTGTCGGGCAGGATGGTGACGAAGGCCTCCCCCTCATAGCGCGCGGGGATGTCATTGGCCCGGCGCAGGCAGGCGGCGATGCTGCGCGCGACGGATTTGAGCACCTCGTCGCCACGGGTATGGCCGAAACGGTCGTTGATCAGGCGCAGGCGGTCCACATCGATCATGATGAGGGACAGCGGGCTGCGGGTGCGCACGGCGCGGTCCCATTCCCGCGCGATGGTTTCGTCGAAGCGGCGGCGGTTGGGGATGCCGGTCAGTTCGTCGGTGATGGAGAGGCGCGCGAGGCTTTCCTCCAGCGCCGCCCGGCGGATCAGCTCGCGGCGCAGGGTGATGGCCGCGACCATCACGCCGCAGCACAACAGCAGGGTGGCGACAGCCGTGGTAACGGCCCGGTGCCACCATTCGTCCAGCAGGCCGCCGACGCTGAAGCCGGCGACCACGATGAGGGGAAAGCCCTCGATATGCTGGAAGGTGTAGAAGCGCTCAACGCCGTCGATCTGGGCGGTGCCGATGAAGGAGCCGCTGGTCTGCGAGACGAAGCGGCGGAAGTTGCCGCTCTTGGCCACGTTGAGCCCCATGTCGCCGGACGGCCCCTGCGCGGGCTGGCGGACGACGACGATGCCGTCCTCCCGCAGCAGCGTGAGCGCATCTTCCGGATCCTTGTCCATGGCGGAGAACAGGTCGTCCACATAGGTCAGGCGGATGGCAATGGCGACGACGCCCGCGAAGCGGCCGTCCGGCCCGTTGAAGCGGCGGGACAGCATCATGCTGGGCGCGCCCCGCTCCAGCCGGCTCAGATGGGGCGGGGAGACGAACACGCCGGTGTCGGGATGCTCCTCGTGAACCCGAAAATAGTCCTGATGGGCAAAATTGCCGGTGGCGGTGCCCGAGGCGATGTCGGAATCGGCGATGACGGCGCCGTCGCTGCCGAGCACGATCATGTGCCCGCCGTTGCCGCGCGTTGAGCGTTTCACCAGCCGCCGGAGGGCGTCGTCGCTGCGGGTGAAGGCAGGATCCTGAAGCGTCTCCGCCACTTCGTCGAGCAGGGTGGCCGACACCTCGAAATGGCGCTGGATGTCGCGCGCCATGGTGTGGACGAGGTTGTTGCCGGCGCGCTCCGCCTGCACCCAGGTGTCGAGGCTGCCCTGCCGGATGTTGAGGGCGATGATGAGGGCGAAAACCACGCAGAATACCGCGCCGGCAATCACCACCAGCCGGGCGATCCTTGGCAGGTTGAGGGCCTGCATCGTCTTTTCGCCACCCCCTGGCGGCACCGAAGCGTTCATTGCACCTCGCGAGGCTCCCGTATCGGTCCCATGCCGGAGCACGTCTGGCTCTGATTGCTTCCCAATCCAAGCCGCAAAACGGTCCCCATCCAAGTTTTATGAGACGGATATGCGGATCAGATTGTTTCAATCTGATCCGATCCGGCTCCCGGGCATGGCGACCGTCAGTTGGCCAACATCCGCATCATGTCTGAAATTACACTAAAGTGGCCGCTCCGCATCCGCGCGGGCAAAACCTCGGGAATCCACGTTTTTCAATTCCCGTTGAGCGCAGCGAGTATCACCACCCGCCGCCCGCTGGGCGTGGTTTCCACCCGGACGTCCGTGCCGTAGAGCGCGCTGAGGCGTTCGGAGGTCAGCAGGTCGGCGGTGGGGCCGCAGGTGCAGCCGCCCGATTCGAGAATGGCCACCTGATCGGCCACGGCGAAGGCCTGCTCGGGCTCGTGGGTGGAGACGAGAACCGCGAAGCCCTGATCCGCCAGAGCACGGATGCGGCCGAGCACCAGCGCCCTGTTGCCGAGATCGAGGCTGGCGGTGGGTTCGTCCATGACGATGATCCGCGCCTCCTGCGCCAGAGCGCGGGCGATGAGGGCCAACTGGCGCTGGCCACCGGAGATTCGCAGGGCATCGCGCTGTGCCAGTCCGGCGATGCCGAGCGTTGCGAGCGCCGCCATGGCGATCTCCGCATCCGCCGCGCGCGGCGCGGCGAACGCACCGAGATGCGCCGTGCGCCCCATCAGCACGAGGTCCAGCACCGTGTAGGCGAAATCGCCCGCATAGGCCTGCGGGACATAGGCCATGAGGCGGGCGGCTTCCGGGCGTGACAGGCCGGACAGATCCCGTCCGCTGGCCGTCACCGTGCCGCCGATGGACGGGAGCAGGCCAAGCAGGGTCTTGAACAGCGTGGTCTTGCCGATGCCGTTCGGCCCCAGCAGGCAAGTGACGCTGCCGGCGTGAAGGGCAAGGTCGATGCCGGCGGCGATCGGCGTGCGGTCATAGCCGATGGCAAGGGCGTGGGCGGCCAGGAGGGGGGTGGGCGCGCTCATGACAGCCGCCGCCTCCGGCCGCGGGCCAGCAGCCAGACAAAGATGGGGCCGCCGATGAGGGCGGTGAGCACGCCAAGCGGAATCTCGATCCGCGCCGCCGTGCGGGCGAGCGTATCCACGCCCACCATGAAGGCGCCGCCCAGCAGGATGGAAGCGGGCAGAAGCCGATCGAAGCGCGGCCCCACCAGCAGTCGCGCCATGTGCGGCACCATCAGCCCTACCCAGCCGATGACGCCCGAGATGGCCACCACGCTGGCGGTGACGAGGGTGGCGGCGGCGATCACCACCGCCCGCAGCCGGACCACGTTGATGCCCAGCGCCCGCGCTTCGTCATCGCCCAGCGAGAGCACCCCGATGCGCCAGCGCAACAGCAGCAGGGGCAGAAGGCCGATCAGGACGGCGGGAAGCACGGCCAGCACGTCCCCCGGCTTTACCCCCGCGAGGCTGCCCAGCAGCCAGAAGGTGATGGCGGGCAACTGGTCGTAGGGGTCGGCCAGCACCTTCACCAGCGAGATGGCGGCGCCCGCCAGCGCGCCGATGACGATGCCGGCGAGTACCAGCACCAGCACATCGCCGCCGCCCCGCAGCGCGCGGGCCAGCGCCACCACGGCCAGCACCGTCACCATCCCGCCGCCGAAGCCGATGATCTGGATCAGCGCCACGGGCAGGCCGAGCAGAATGCCGACCACCGCGCCGAGCCCGGCGCCGGTGGATACGCCGAGAATGTCCGGCGAGACGAGCGGATTGCGGAACAGGCTCTGATAGGCCGCGCCCGCCGCTGCCAGCGCCGCGCCCACCAGAACGGCTGCGAGAATGCGGGGCAGGCGGATGTTGAACAGCACCGTGTCCACCGTGCCGCCCGCCGCTCCGGTGAGCCGGCGGCCGAGCGCGGAGAGCACCTCCAGCGGCGGGATGCGGTAGGGGCCGAGGGAGGCCGCCAGCAGCACCATGGCCAGCAGGAGGAGGCCGAGCAGGACGAGGACCGGGCCGGTGCGTGGCGCCATGGCTCAGGGGGCCGTGCCGGCCAGCAGGCGGTCGAGTTCGGCGTCGGTGAGGCTCACTTGATAGAACTGGCTGTAGAAGCGACGCACCTGATCCTTCAGCTCGCCGGGGGCGGCCTGCGGATAAAGCGTGTGCAGCAGCCAGACGAGGCCGACGAGGCGGTTCACCGAAGGCGGGAAGTCGATGAAGCCGTAAGGTAGGTTCGGGCTGAGAAAGACCCGCCCGGTCTTCACCGCCGGCACCGGCTGCCAGGTGGGCTTCTGCGCCAGGCTGTCGAAGAAGGCGCGGTCGAGGGTGATGATGGTATCCGGCGCCCAGGCGATCACCTGCTCCGGCGAGGTGGTGACGAGGCCGCCCTTCTCGCGCAGGCCGTCGACCACGTTCACGGCTCCGACCTGCTCGATGATCTCGGTGGTGATGGAACCCCGCGCGCCGCTTTCCAGCCCCTCGCTGCCGCGGGCGAAATAGACGCGGGGGCGCTTGTCGGCGGGCACCTTGGCGAGGGTCGTATCCACCGCGCCGAAGATGGCTTCCGCCGCCTGCGCCAGTTCCTCGCCGCGCGCCTTCGCGCCGAGGATGTCGCCCACGAGGCGAAGGGCTGCGGGCGTGCTGGCGAAGCGGCCGTCGATGAGCAGATAGGGGATGCCGGTCTGCTGCTGCACCCGGTCGGCCAGCGAGCGGTAGGTGTCGTTCAGGGTGCCGAAATCGATGATGAGGTCCGGCTTGTCCGCCAGCAGGCGCTCCAGATTGAGCGTGTCGCCCCGTCCGGTGAGGCGGCCGAGTTCCGGCAGGTCACGCACGGCGGGCAGCAGGAAGGGCTTTTCCGCCGGGCGGGGCGCGCGGGTCCATCCGATCAGGGTCTGCGGCGCCACCGTATAGACCAGCACGGAGGCCGGCGGACCGGCGGCGAAGACGCGGGTGACATGGTCCGGAATCTCCACCTGCCTGCCGGCCGAATCCGTGACCATGCGGGCCGTCGCCGGTGTCGCCGCGAAGGCGAGCAGCAGGGCCAGCAGGGTCAGCAGATTCACAGAGCGTGGCACACGCATCGCAGGGATCCTCGCAGCCTGATCGATATGGCGGATCGGCCCCCTGCATATCGTGCGCAAAGGGGGCGGTCGAGCCGTGCCGGTGGCGCCGGGCGTGGGGCGGTCAGCCGCAGGCGGGCGCGGCGGATCGGCAGGGGGCGGGGTCGGGCCTGGAGCATGTCCGGCTTTGATCGCTCCGCAATCCAAGCGACACGACATTCTCTATCAAGGCGCTCTAGCGCCCGTTCCGCAGTTCCGATTCCACGAGATGCTGGAGATCGGCCATGCGCACCAGCTTGAACGGCCGGTAGGGCGTGATCCAGCGGTCCACCTCGCCGAGGCCTGCCGGAACCAGCGACCAGACCGGGCCGCCATCGTCCATATGGCTTCGCAGCAGGCCGGCGCGCAGCAGCAGCAGCAGGTGAGGTTCGATGTCGGCGGGCGAGCGGTTGAGGTCGGCGGCCATCTCCTCGACCACGCTGTCGCCCTGCCGCAGCCGGTCGATGATGGCGCGGCGCAAGGGATGGGCGATCGCATAGAAGGTGCTGCCGTCGGCTGGCTCCAGGGGGTCGTGCATGAGATGGAATCCGCAGGGCTCACCGGGATGAGCATGACTTAAATTATGTTCCAATGGATATAACGGTGTCGTCGCTCCGTCCAGTTTGTTTTCATCTGGGCTGCGGCTGCTCGGCACAGCGTCCCAAATCCGCATGGGAATATCGGAACCTGCCCTTCATATTGACAAAGTGCGCCGAGGTGACGTCAATCGTTATGCACATTTGGATATTACGAAGGAGGCGGGTGACGTGAACAACAGCCCGGTGCTGCTGCGCCATTTCGCTGAGCGTGCAGGCATGCTCCCCTCCGCCCGCAAGGGGCTCGCGGAGGACGTGCCGGCCCCGATCGTCACCGGCGAGGGGCGGCGTGAGCACCTGTGGGAGCTGTCGTCCAACCTGCATTGCTCGATCATCGGCACCTGCCTGTCGACGGCGGATCTGCGCAGCCATTTCGCCAAGCTGAAGGAGCCGAAGGCGCGCACGGCCTCCGATCATGAGTTGCATAGCCTCGGGGTGATGGCGGCGGGGCGGCGGGATGTTCCGGGCAAGCTGCTCAACAAGCTGCTGGACCGGCGGCACGAAGGCCACATCCGCCGCTTCGCCAAGGCCCGCTCGGTGGAAGAGGTGCGGGCCCAGTGGCGCGAGTGCCTCGACAAGGGCGACGTGCCGGGCGCCTACTGGGCGGTGCTGACCCATCCGCACACCGACAGCGCGCTGGTGCGCGAGGTGTTCGGGGACGTGCACATGCTCTCCCATCTGGTGGGCATGTCCAACCGCGCCGACATCGCCCGCCTGCGGGAACTGGAACGCGATCTCGGCGCCCGCGACGACAAGATCGCCCGTCAGGAAGCCCGCATGCAGGAGATGGCGCAGGAGCGCTCGGCCCTGCTGCGGGAGGTGGAGCAGCTGCGCATGGATCTGCGCCGTGCGCTGGAGATGGCCGCTGCGCCCGCAGCCGCGCCGGTTCCCGAGCGCGTGGTGTCGCTGCGCCGCCGCCTCGCCGATGAGCAGGCGCGCACCGCCGCTCTCGCGGAAAAGCTGGCCGCGCGGGATGCCGCGCTGGCGGAAAGCGCAGCGCGCGCAGAGGCGCAGGACGCGCATGTGACGGCGCTGGAGCAGGAGCTGACGGCGCTGGAAAGCTCAGTCGCCGGCACCGAAACCGCGCCGGAGGCGACGGAGGCCCTGCTTGAGGGTCGCCGTCTGCTCTATGTGGGCGGTCGCCCCCGTCAGATCGAGCAGGTGCGGGCTCTGGTGGAGGGGCTCGGTGGCGCGCTCATGGTCCATGACGGCGGCATGGAGGAGAACACCACCTTGCTGCCGGGCCTGATCAGTCAGGCGGACGTGGCGCTCTTCCCGGTGGATTGCGTCAGCCATCTTGCCTCCACGCAGGTGAAGCGGCTGTGCCGCGATGCGGGCAAGCCCTTCGTGCCGCTGCGCACCTCCGGCCTCGCCAGCTTCGCCGCCGTGCTGCCGGATCTCGTCGCCCCGCGCGTGGCGGCCGAGTGAGGCGTCTGCTTCGCCGCCGGTCGCGGCGGTTGTCCTTCCTTCCACGGGCCTCAGGCCGGGAGACGAGCTCATGAGCGCTGCCCGCGTGCGTTTCGATGGCGACTGCCAGGTGGCCGCTCTGGTCTATGAGGCCGGGGAGGAGCCAGATGCGCTGCTTTCGGCCTTTTCCGCTGATCTCACCAACCGGGGCGTGAATGTGCGCGGCGTGTTGCAGGCGCGCGCGGAAGACGGCGCGAGTCTTGCTGACAGCCTGTGCTTTTTTCCCGGCGGGCCGACCCTGTCCGTGCCCAAATGCGGCACGCGCGCCCATCATAGTCCGGCGCTCTGGTCGGGCGCGCTGCACGCGGCGGAGCGCTTCCTGCTGGCGGCGGTGGAGGCGCAGCCGGACCTGCTGGTGATCAACCGCTTCGGCGCCGCCGAATGCGCGGGCGGCGGTCTGGTGCCGGTGATCTGCGAGGCGATCATGCGGGATGTCCCGGTGCTGGTGCCCGTGCCGTCGTGGCGGTTCACGGACTGGCTGGCCCTGAGCGAGGGTATGACCGTGAAGCTCGCCTGCAACCGCCGGAGTCTGGAGGGTTGGTGGCGCGGCCTGTCCTGCGTGCCGTTTCCCTCGCTTGCCGACAGCTTCTGTGCGCGGGCGAAATAGGCCGGCCACATGTCGGACTTCGCTATGCCATCCATTGCATAGCGAAGGGGGCGACCCAGCATTCCGTAAGAAGAGCGCTTCTGAAGAAATGCGTGTCACGCAACGGTCGTTCGCAGGGCACGTTGCGACCCTTTGGTCGCACCGCTATGATATCCACGCTATATCGTGCGCAAGCAATTGGAACCGGCGCGCGGGCGGGGAAAGCGACGCTCCATGGCCACCTTGAGTTTGCGCATCGACCTTGATCCCGGCGGCCGCATCGGCCCCGGCAAGATCGAGCTGCTGGAAAAGATCGCCTCGCTGGGCTCCATCTCCGCCGCCGGCCGGGCCATGAACATGTCCTACCGGCGGGCGTGGGAGCTGGTGGAGGAAACCAACCAGATCTTCGGCAAGCCGGTGGCAGTGCGCCAGATCGGCGGCAAGAGGGGCGGCGGCGCCACGCTCACCCCCCTCGGCCTCGCGCTCATCACCCGCTTCCGTGCGATCGAGCGCGCGGTGTCGGATGTGGCGCGCGAGCACATGACCGCCCTCCAGATCGAGGTGGAGCGTCCCGCGCCGGCGGCAGAGCATGCCGAGCCACCGGCCGAGGCGTCCTGAACTTCAGGCGGTGGCGGCCTTCGCCTTCTCCCGCACGCTGATCACGCCGAGCGAGGCGACGAGGCAGAGCACGCCGGCCACGAAGAAGGCGGGCAGATAGGTCTGGTAGAAGGTGCGGCTGAACCCGGCGCCATAGGCCGCGAAGGCCGCGCCCAGTTGATGCCCGGCGAAGATCCAGCCGAACACGAGGTTCGCCCGGTCGCCGAAGCGGTCTGCCGCGAGCTTCACCGTCGGCGGCACGGTGGCCACCCAGTCCAGCCCGTAGAACACGGCGAAGATGGACAGCTCATAGAAGCTGAAGTCGGTGAAGGGCAGATAGATCAGCGACAGTCCGCGCAGGCCGTAATACCAGAATAGCAGCCAGCGGCTGTCGAAGCGGTCGGACAGCCAGCCCGACCCCACGGTGCCGAAGAAATCGAACACGCCGATCACCGCCAGCATGCCGGCGGCGGCCACCGGCGCCATGCCGAAATCCCCGCACAGCGACACGAAATGCGTCTGCACGAGGCCGTTGGTGCTGGCCCCGCAGACGAAGAAGGTGCCGAACAGCACCCAGAAGGTGCGGGTGCGCGCGGCATCGCGCAACGCCACCAGCGGCGAGGCGAGCATGGCCCTGAACGTGTGCGGATGGGCGGGATGCGGCGTCGGCGCGGTGGCGCCATAGGGCCGCAGGCCGATGTCGGACGGCCGGTCGCGCATGAGCAGCAACACCACGCAGGCGGCGACCAGCAGCATGACGAGCACCAGCACCAGCGCACTGCGCCAGCCGAGTCGCTCGGTCAGTTCCGCCAACAGGGGCAGGAAGACCAGCTGGCCGGTGGCGGTGCTGGCGGTGAGCAGGCCCATCACCAGTCCCCGGCGCTGGGAAAACCAGCGCGTGGCGACGGTGGCGCCCAGCACCATGGCGGTGAGGCCGGTGCCGAAGCCCACCACCACGCCCCACAGCAGGAACAGGTGCCAGAGCTTGGTCATGAAGAAGGAGCCGAGCACGCCGGACGCGATCAGCGCGAGCGCCACGGAGGCCACGCGGCGGATGCCGAAACGGTTCATGAAGGCGGCCGCGAACGGCCCCATGAGGCCGAACAGAACAAGGCGGATGGCGAAGCCGGAGGAGATGTCCGCCGTCTGCCAGCCGAACTCGGCCTGCAGCGGGCCGATGAGCACGCCGGGCGCACCCACGGCGCCCGCCGTCACCAGCATGGTGAGGAAGGTGGTTGCCGCCACCACCCATCCATAGTGGATGCCGCGCCGGGCGAGGAAGGCGGCCAGCGGCGAGGCGGGCGGGGAAGCGGCAGAACCGGGGGCGGAGGCATCCATGGGCGGGAGGTCCGATTTTCAGGGTATATGCCCGTAAATGGGCGTGGGAAGCGGCGTAATGGAATGGTTCAGAAGGCGGAGAGCAGGTCGCGCAACGCCTCGGAGCGCTGCGGACCCAGCCGTTCGGCGACGGCGGTCTGGCAGGCATCCCAGAGCGGGGCGGCGGCATCCAGTGTCTCGCGCCCGGTCTCGCTGAGGGCCACCATGGCCTCGCGCTGGTCCTTGCCGCGCGTGAGCGAGACGAGGTCCATCTTCTCCAGCACCCGCACGTTGCGACCGATGGTGGAGCGGTCGAGTTCGGCGAGGCGGCCGAGTTCGGTCAGGCTCACCGGCTGGCGCCGCTGCACCGTGCGCAGCAGGGAGAATTGCGCGACATTGATCCCCGCCGGGGCGAGGGCCGCATCATAGGTGCCGGCCAGCTTGCGGGTCGCCATCCGCAGCAGGGTGCAATAGCAGGAGGAGCTCATGGTCGCGGGTATATACCCATATTGACCACGGCGTCCAGCCCCGCCGCTCCGCCGGCGGGGGCCTTGGCCCGGCGGGCAGGGGATCCCCGCCGGAGCGGAGATCCCGCTTGAGATGTCGGAGTGACCTACTCGACCACGCACCAGCTCATCGTCGTATTGTTGGGATCGTGGCGCAGCCGAAGATTGTGAAGCCCGAGAACCTCCCGAACGGCAACGGTCTCGCCCGGGAAATTGGGGTAGTTCAGCTCGTCGAAGCAGAGCAGCGAGCCCTTCGGCATCCGTTCGAGGATCCGCTCCAGGACATGCTTGGTCGGGGCGTAGGCATCCATGTCGAAGATGGCCATGGAGATGACCGCGCTCGGATTGACTTCGAGCCACGTGTCGAAGGTCTCGGTCACGTCGCCCTTCACCAGTTCGAACTTGCGCAGGTGAGAGATCGGCGAGTTCTGCTCGTGCGCCGCCAGAACCCGTTCAAGCTCGCGCTCGTAGCCGGACGGCGTCGCATAGCCACCCGCGTGCAGGCCGCTCTCCCGCTCCACGTCCGACAGATCGTCGGTGAAGCCGGAGAAAGTGTCGAAGCCGACGATCCGGCGGAGATAGTTGTAAGGCTCGTACATGCCCCTGAGGTTGATCAGGGTCGAGAGAGTCCCGCCATAGAGCGTGCCGAACTCGCAGATCACGCCTGTGGTGCCGACGATCTCCTTGTAGCGGTCATTGAAGTACATCAGGCGGGACAGGGTGATGCGGTCCGCGAACAGCATCGCACTCGTCTTGTTCCAGACCGATGTGGGAATTTGGCCCATCAGGCCCGCGTGCAGGTCGCGCAGTGTCTGCCGACGCTCATTGTCATGACCAGTTGCTTCAAGAGCAAACTGATCAACGGATTTATTCAGCCCCGACGGGTAATTCGCCACCATTTACCCCACCATTCATGCAAAACAACGTCCGTTGACCGTCGTTTCGTTGGCTTGTGTCAAACTGACGTGGGGGAATACATAACAAAAAGTTGACCAGAGGCGATGCGGTTTTTTGTTACCTCCAATATCTACTTCGCTGATGTGGAGCCGCGCCGACGCACAACCGATTTGATCTTGGTTGCCCTTCTCAGGGCGGGGAAATATCTGGATGAATTGGCTTCGAGTGACCACCGCCGCGACGTGACGGGAGGGGGCGGCCCATGGGGTGCCGCCCCGAAGCCTCCGGAGATGCTGCCCCCATAGGCGAGGGCGTCTTTGCTGCGTCGGGCAAGGCCATCGGCCGCAGGGGCCCGTTCCGCCCCGGCGTGGCGTGACTATCCGTTGCTCAGGGCGCGTCCGGCCCGAAGGCGAAGCGCACCGTGCGGTTGACCGCCACCGGCAGCACGGACATGTGGGTCTCGCCCTCGAACACCACGCATTCCGCATGCACGCCGGGCAGGGCGGCGAGCCATGCGGCCATCTCGTGGGTGTCGTCCAGCCCCCGGCTGACCGTGAGGCGGGCAAGCCGGGCCTCGCGGTCGGACTGGTGCTCCTGAAACGGCGCCAGCGTCTGCTCATATTCGGCGGCGGCCAGCAGCACGCGGGCCGGGCGCGGGTTGGCCGCAAAGCCCGCCATGCCCTTCTTCACCACCGCATCCTCCCACCAGATGGCCGGGCTGATGGCGATCCAGTTGGCGAAGGCGTCCGGCCGGTTGAACAGCATGTGCAGCACGAACAGCCCGCCGAAGGAGTGGCCGAAGATGGCCTGCCGCTTCGGGTCCACCGTCAGCCGGCGGGCGATCTCGGGCTTCAGCTCCTCCTCGATGAAGGCGAGGAAGGCATCGGCGCCGCCGGTCTTCACCTCCGGGCCATCGGGCGTGAAGGGGGGATAGCTTGCGCCGGGCGGCGGCCCCAAATCCCAGGAACGGCGTACGCCGTCATAGGCGTCATCGGTGGGATAGCCGATGGCGATGAGGGCCGCCTCGCGCACGCCGGTGGCGAGCGGGTAGGCCGCCTGCACGCGCACCGCGTCCACCGCCGTGCCGATCACCGCATTGCCGTCGAGCATGTAGAGCGTCGGCCAGCCGTCCTTCGGCATCTCCGAGGTCGGAATGCGCAGGAAGATGCGCCAGGCCGGCCCGCCCGCGCGCGGCACGATGTCGAACTGCACCGTGCCCGGCATGGGGGCATTCTTTTCGTTCTCGATGCTCATGGCGGTCCTCATTTGCGGGCCAGCAGCCACATCAGTACCGGGCCGCCGATCAAAGTTGCGATCAGGCCGGCCGGCATCTGCCAGGGAAAGGCGATCATGCGGCCCAGCCAGTCCGCCACCAGCATGAGCAGTCCGCCCACCAGCACCGCGCCGGCCAGTTGCGGCAGAGCGCGCCGAAGGCCAAGCCGGCTGGCGAGATGCGGCGCCATCAGGCCCACGAAGGTGAGCGGCCCCACCACCAGCGTGCCGGCGGCGGTCAGCACGGCGGAAAGCCCCAGCAGGATGAAGCGCACCCGGTTGAGGTTGAGCCCCACCGCCTGTCCCGGCGCATCGCCCAGCGGCATCAGGTCCAGCCAGCGCACGCACAGGGCGGTGAGGCCGATCAGCACCACGGCGCAGCCGGCGGCCCACACGGCCTGGGGGCCGTCCACCTGATAGGTGGAGCCGGTCATCCAGTTGAGCAGCAGCAAAGCATGGGGATCGCCGCTGGCGGTGATGGCCCCCACGAGCGCGTCACAGAGGGCGCCGAGCGCGATGCCCGCCAGCAGCACGCGGTCGGCGGAAAAGCCGGTCTTGCGGCTCAACAGGACGATCACCGCCAGCACGGCGAAGGCGCCCGCGCAGGAGGCAGCCAGAAGAAGCTCGCGATTGGCGGCCGAGACCGTGTAGATGGCCAGCAGCAGGCCGAAGGCGGCACCGGCGCCCACGCCCAGCACTTCCGGGCTCGCCATGGGATTGCGGGTGAGCCGTTGCAGGATGCAGCCGGCCAGCGCCAGCATGCCTCCGGCGAACAAGGCGGCCAGCGCGCGCGGCGCACGCCACGGCATCAGGCCGGACAGTTCGGCGAAGCCCGCGATGGCCCAGCGGCCATCCGGCGCGCGGCCGAGGGTGAGCGACAGCACGAGGCCGAGCGCCAGCAGGATCGCTAGGGAGCCGACGATGAGGGCGGGACGGCCTACGGATACGCTGCCGGGTGCCGCCTCGCTGCGCGGCGGCGCGGCGGCGGTGCGCAGGCGCGGCAGCAGCCACAGCAGCAGCGGCGAACCAAACACGGCCGTGACCGCTCCCGTCGGCAGGATGCCGCCGGCAATGCCGCCCGTGCGCAGCACCAGCTGATCGGTGAGCCACAGCAGGCCGGCGCCGATGACCGGCGACCAGACAAGCTGATCCCGCAGGCGGCGGGCACCGGACAGGCGCGCCAGCGCCGGGGCGATGAGGCCGATGAAACCGAACACCCCGATCCCGCTCACCACGAAGGCAGAGAGCGCCACCGCCAGAGAAAGGGCCGCGAGGCGCGTGCCGTGCAGGGAGACGCCGAGGCTCTGCGCGCCGGCTTCCTCCAGCGAAAGCACGGTGAGGGGCCGGATCATCAGTGCCAGCAGTCCGCCCACCACCGCGATCTGGATGGCGAGGCGCGTGACCGTGCTCCAGCCCTGCTGCACCAGCGAGCCGTTGCCCCAGATGAACAGGCCCAGCAGATAATGCTCGTTGAACAGCACCAGCGCCGCCGCGAGCGCCCCGCAATAGAGCGCCAGCACGAGGCCGGCGAGCACCACGGCGAGCGGCGAAAGCCCCTTGCGCCAGGACAAGGCGAAGACGATGGCCAGCGCACCTGCGCCGCCCGCCAGCGCCACCCATTCCGAGCCGAAGGCGAACAGGCCGGGCGCCCACAGTGTCGCCAGCGCCAGCGCCAGCTTGGCGCCGGCGGAGATGCCCAGCGTGGAAGGCGAGGCCAGAGGATTGCGCAGCACCTGCTGGAAGATGGCCCCCGCCAGCGCCAGCGCCGCTCCCGCCAGCACGGCGGCGGCGGAGCGGGGCAGCAGGCTGTCATAGAAGAGCAGTTGCCGGATGTCGGACATGTCCGGCGCCAGCAGCGCCTGCGTCCAGAGGGCCGGCGGCAGCGTGCCGGCAAGGCTCAGCAGGCTGAGCATCGCGGCGGGCAGCACGAGCCCTGCCGCCAGCATCCAGGGTTGGAACGGACGGCTTGCGCGATGGGCAAGAACGGTATCAGCCACGGGCGCGACCCTCCGGCCCGAGGTGCAAAGCCAGCTGGCGGGCGAACCGCATGGCGGCGGGGACGGCGCCGAAGATCAGCAGGCCAGGCAGGCGCGCCACGCGACCGGCCTTGACCACCGGCAGGCTGTTCCAGATGGGATTGCGCGATATGGAGGCGAGCAGGTCCGGCGGCACGGGCTCGAAATAGATGAGGCTGCCATCCGGATCGGGCTTCAGCTCCTCGATGCCCAGATTGGCGAAGCCCCAGCTGTTGCTGGCGCCCTGATAGGCGTTGGGGATGTCGAGGCGCTGGAGCACGTCGTCGAACAGGCTGTTGGCGCCATAGACGCGCACATGCCGGTTATCGAGGAAGCTCAGCATATAGAGCGGGCGATGCCGGACGGCGGCGAGACGGTCGCGGGCCTGTGCGAAGGTGTCGTCCATCTCCGCCAGGAAGGCCTTGGCCTCTGCCTGCCGGCCGGTGAGTTCGCCGAGCCGCTCCACCATGCGGATGGCGAGGGCGAGCGGGCGTCCCTCGGGCACATAGAGGGAGAATTCGAACACCGGCGCGATCTGCCGCAGACGGTGGGCGATGCCGGCGGAATAGCCGGTGATCAGGATGGCATCGAGCTGCATCTGGGCCAGCAGCTCCAGATTGGGCTCGCGGTTGGAGCCGATGTTGATCACATCCGGCGGCAGCGGCGGCTCGATCACCCAGTCCTGCCAGTCGTTGGGGGCGACGAGGCCGACGGGCGGCTGGCCGATGGAGATCAGCGTCTCCGCGATGCCGTAATCCAGCGTGGCGAGCCGGCGCAGGGGAGGACGAAGCGCGGGCTCCGCCGCGCGGGCAGGGGCAACGGATGCCGTGGCGAGCGGGGCGGACAGAAGCCCGGTGACGAAGGCCCGCCGGTCGAGGCGTGCCTGTGCAGAGCTGGTCAAGGGGTCTCTCTTCTCCCGTTGGGATTGGCCTCCATGCCGCATTCGGCCCGACCCCGGGCAGCATGGCGAGGGCGTGTGCCGAAGCCCCACCATGGCAACGGATCGCAAGCGTTGGAGCCATAACGCAACGAAAAATCACATTCAAATGCAATAGTTTGTATTTGTTCCAACCTGATCTCGGGATCGCTCTCGGCCTTTGACATTGTCCCCCGGCTTGGCGAAGACCATCATGGGTGGGCTGTTCTGGATGCGGCCACAGGGTGCGGATGGATCGCGCAGGCGGCCGCCATGCCCGTTCGGGCCGAAGTCGATGATGATGCCGGGAGAAGAGTTCTGACACGCCTCCTTCATGCCGTTCCGGATGCCGCCGGCGCCTCGCCCGCGCCCGACGCGCCGCTTTTCTCGCTGGAAGGCATCGGCTTCTCGGTGCCCGGCCGCGATCTGGTCAAGCCGGTCACGCTCGAGGTGCCGGCGCGCCGCGTGGTGGCGCTCATCGGCCACAACGGCTCCGGCAAGTCCACGCTGGTGAAGCTGCTGGCCCGCCAGCTGGCGCCCACGTGCGGCACGCTCAGCTTGGAAGGCAAGCCCATCACCGCCTGGAGCCACCGCGACTTCGCCCGCAAGGTGGCCTATCTGCCGCAGCAGACGCCGCCCGCCGATGGCATGCTGGTGCGCGAACTGGTCGCGCTCGGCCGCTATCCGTGGCACGGCGCGCTGGGCCGCTTCGGCGCGCAGGACCGGGCCAAGGTGGAAGAGGCCATGGCCCTCACCGGCACCGACGCTTATGCCGACCGGCTGGTGGACACGCTCTCCGGCGGCGAGCGCCAGCGGGTGTGGATCGCCATGCTGATCGCGCAGGATGCCGAATGCCTGCTGCTGGACGAGCCCACCTCCGCCCTCGACATCGCCCACCAGATGGAAGTGCTCACCCTCGTCCGCCGTCTCGCCCGCGAGCGCGGGCTCGGCGTGGTGGTGGTGCTGCATGACGTCAACATGGCAAGCCGCTTCTGCGATGAGATCATCGCGCTGAAGGCCGGCACGGTGATCCGGCGTGGCACCGCCACCGACATCGTGACCCCGGAGGCGCTGGCCGAGATCTACGGCGTGGACATGACCGTAATGCCGCATCCCGCGTCTGGCATTCCGGTCGGCATCGTCGCCTGAGCCTCTTTCTCTACACCGTCTGGTTTCGTGATCCCTCAGCGGACCCCGCCGATCAGGATCACGAATGGCCCGCCTGCCTGCTCATCGAGGCCGGCACGGCTGAAGCTGCGTGCGCCTGGGGCGACACGCTGGCGCGGCGGCGCGCCGCGCATGCGCCGACCCTCATCTATCTGAGCGGTGCCGTGGAGCCGGCACCGGAGCCGGGCCTTGCCGACGCACGCTTGCCGCGGGTGCACGATGGTGAGGAGGCGGACCCGGCGCGGATCGGCTGGTAGGCCCCATGCAGGGCGTTGGAACGCCCGGTCAAATGTTGGGACGGGTGTCCAATGACGGGCGCGGCGTGGGGCAATAAGTCTGCGGACATTCACGGGAGATGAGAATGTCCTTTGCAGAATACGAGCGCCTGAAGGCGGACTTGGCCACCGACGGCGCGCTGCTGGAGCGCCTTGCGCCGCTGCGCGAGGGAGCGGTCGATGTCGCCGCCGTGGTCGCGCTGCTGCAGGCCAATGGTTATCAGATCGAGGCTGCGGATCTGGGTGCGCCAGTCGCGTTGAGCGATGCGGCGCTGGATGCGGTGTCGGCGGCTGGCTGGCTGGACACCCTCAAGAATATCGGCTCCACGGCCCCGCCTTTTATGGGAAGGATCGCCGGCTCCATTCTCTGAGTATTGGCCCCTGGACATCCGCCATCGCCTCTCGCGGCATGACCGCCAAAGGCGATGGCTGTGCTTTCCCGTCAGGCGGGCTCGGATCCGTCATCCAGATGCAGCGCGAAGCCGGTGGTGTCCTGCGCGCCGAGGCCGGGGCGCAGCTGCATGCCGGGGATGAGGTAGTCGCCCCCGTTCTGCCGCCGGAAGGGCAGGGGTGTCGTGCTGGCCAGCGTGCGCATGCGCTCTCGCAGGCGCTCGGCCTCCTGTGCGAAGCCGGCGGCATCCAGCCGCTGCACGCGATAGGACACGAAGGGCGGCAGAACCTCATAGCCGGGATAGAAGAGGATGCCGTGCTGGATGGGGAACAGCAGGTCGTCGATCGGCCCGTTGATGCCGCGCGCGGAGTAATGCTCCTCCCAGCCGCCGGTGGTGACGATCAGCATGGCCCGCTTGCCGGCAAAGGTGCCCTCGCCATAGCGATCGCCCCAGCGGGTGTTCGAATGCTCGCCCACCCCATAGGCGAAGCCATAGGCATAGACCCGGTCCACCCAGCCCTTGAGGATGGCCGGCATGGTGAACCACCACAGCGGAAACTGCAGGATCAGCACGTCGGCCCACAGCAGCTTGTCCTGCTCCGCCTTCACGTCCGCCGTCAGTCCGCCATCCGCGAAGGCGGCGGCGGAGGCGGCGCTGGGATCGAAGCGCGCGTCGGGCGCGAGCGCTGGAAAGTCTGCGCGGTCGATCTGTGATTTCCAGCCCTGCGCGTGGAGATCGGAGATCTGAACCTCATGACCCTGCGCCTTCAGTTCGGCCACCGCGACATCGCGCAGGGCGCCGTTGAGGGAGCGGGGTTCGGGATGGGCGAAGACGAGCAGGATTTTCACGGCACAGCCTCGATGACAGGAGCAACTGTCCCTCAGCTAGCGCGCTGAAGACCTATCCACTAGACTTGATGAATGGATAGGATTGTGCCGGAAAATGGATAGATCGGACATCACGCTGGAGCGCATGCGCACCTTCGTGCGCGTGGCGGAGCGCGGCAGCCTGTCGGCGGTGGCGCGTGAGCTGGGCATCGGCCAGTCCACGGTGACGCGGCAGCTGCGGGAACTGGAGGATGCGCTGGGTGTTCCGCTGCTTAGCCGAACCACCCGCCGGACATCGCTGACCGACGAAGGCAGCCGCTATCATGCGGACTGCGTGCAGATCCTGCGGCTGGTGGAGCAGGCAGGAGACGAGGCCCGCACCGCGCGGGACGCACCCGCCGGCACCATCCGCCTATCCTGCACGGCGGCTTTCGGCGTGCTGCATGCCACCCGTCTCATCTTCGCCTTTCAGGCGCTCTATCCGGACATCGGCATCGACCTCAGCCTGACCGACGACAAGGTGGACCTCGTGCGCGAGGGCGTGGACATCGCCTTGCGGCTGGGGCCGCTGGCCGACAGCTCCATGAAACTGCGGCCGCTGGGTCAGAGCCGCCGCCTGCTGGTGGCAGCTCCCGGCTATCTGGCGGCGCATGGCCGCCCGCGCATCCCGGCCGACCTCGCCCGGCATCAGGGCGTGCGCATGAGCAATGTGGCTGGCAGCGACCGGCTGGTGCTGGAGGGGCCGGACGGGCGGCAACACGAGGTGCCGTTCGGCGGGCGTCTGCGGGTGGACCATGGGCTCGCCGCGCGCGAGGCCTATGCGGCGGGGCAGGGGCTGGGGCCGAGCCATCTGTGGCTGGTGGAGGATCTGCTCGCCGCCGGGCGGCTGGAGGAGATCCTGCCCGACTATCGCCTGCCGCCGGTGCCCTTCAGCATGCTCATCGTGCCGGAGCGGGCGGGCATCGCCCGCGTCCGGCTGCTGGTGGAGTTTCTGGCGGCGGAGATCGCCCGCCTGCCGGGCATGGACATGCTCTAGACGACGGCCGCCACCTCGCCGGAGGGCTGGGGCGCGGGCCGGGCCGTGGGTGCGGAGGGCACGCGCAGCAGGCGCAGGGCGTTCAGCGTCACCAGCACGGTCGCGCCTGTATCCGCAAGAATGGCGGGCCACAGGCCGGTGATGCCGATGATGGTGGTGACGAGAAACACCGCCTTCAGGCCGAGCGCGATGGTGATGTTCTGATGGATGTTGCGCATGGTGCGCTTGGACAGCGCGATCATGGCCGCCACGTCGCCCACCCGGCCGTGCAGCACGGCGGCATCCGCCGTCTCCAGCGCCACATCCGTGCCGCCGCCCATGGCCACGCCTACATCTGCGGCGGCAAGCGCCGGGGCATCGTTGATGCCGTCGCCCACTTTCAGCACCACGAGACCCTGCTGCTTCAGCTCGGTGACGATGCGCTGCTTGTCCTGCGGCAGCAGTTCGGCATGCACCTCGATGCCGAGCTGCGTGCCGATGGCGGTGGCTGCGCGGCGGTTGTCGCCGGTGAGCATGAGCGTGCGGATGCCGGCATCCGTCAGCACCTTCAGGCCCTCGGCCGCGTCGGGGCGGGGCTCGTCGCGCATGGCAATGGCGCCGGCCGCGATGCCGTCGATGGCAAGCACGGAGACGGTCTTGCCCGCGTCATTGAGCGCGGCGATGGCATCGCGCTGGCCGGCGGAGAGGCCGCCCTGTTCCGCCACCGCCTGCGGTGAGCCGAGGAACAGCAGGCGGCCGTCCAGGCGCCCGCTCACGCCCTTGCCGCCCAGCGCCTTGCCTTCCGTGATGGCCGGGATCGTCACGCCGTCCGCCGCCGCCTTGTCGAGGATGGCCTTTGCCAAAGGATGGCTGGAGCCCGCCTCCAGCGCGGCGGCCAGTTGCAGCGTTTCTTCCGTGCTGCGGCCGAAGGCGATCACATCCGTGACGCGCGGCGTGCCGGCGGTGAGCGTGCCGGTCTTGTCGAAGGCGGCGGCCGTCACCTTGCCCAGCGTTTCGAGCACCGCGCCGCCCTTCAGCAGCAGCCCGCGCCGGGCGCCGGCCGAGAGACTGGCGGCAATGGCGGCAGGCGTCGAGATGACCAGCGCGCAGGGGCAACCGATGAGCAGGATGGCGAGGCCCTTGTAGATCCACTCGCCCCACGCGCCGCCAAGGGCGAGCGGCGGAACCACGGCCACCAGAGCCGCCACCACCACCACCGCGGGCGTGTACCAGCGCGAGAAGCGATCGATGAAGCGTTCCGTGGGCGCCTTGCGCTCCTGCGCTTCCTCCACCAGCCGGATCACGCGGGCGATGGTGTTGTCCTGCGCCGCTGCGGTCACGCGCACCCGGAGTGACGCATCGCCATTCACCGTGCCGGCGAAGACATTGGCGCCGGGGCCTTTGCGCACGGGCACGCTCTCGCCGGTGACGGGGGCTTCGTCGATGGGGCTCTCGCCGGAGAGGATTTCGCCGTCCGCCGGAATGCGGTCGCCGGGACGTACGAGGATGACGGCGCCGATGGCGAGAGTTTCGGCGGGCACCTCACGGGTGCCGCCGTTCGTCTCCAGCAACGCGGTCTTGGGCACGAGGGCGGAGAGCGAGCGGATGCTGGCGCGCGCCTTGCCGGCGGCGATGCCCTCCAGCAGTTCGCCGATGAGGAACAGAAACACCACGGCGGCGGCCTCTTCGCCGGCACCGATGATCACGGCGCCGACGGCGGCGATGGTCATCAGCATCTCGATGGAGAAGGGCGTGCCCATGCTGGCGGCCATGACGGCACGGCGGGCGATGGGCACGAGACCCACCAGCATGGCGGCGGTGAATATCCAGGTGGCATAGGCGGGCAGCAGATGGCCGAGGCCATAGGCCAGCGCGAGCGCCGCGCCGCTGGCCAGCGTCAGCCGGCCCTTGCCGGTCTGCCACCATGTCTTGTCCGCCGGCATGGCCTCATGGGCATGGCCGTGACCGGAATGGTCTTGCGCTGCCTGATCATGGGACGTGTGATCGTGCCCGTGATGGGCATGATCATGCCCGCACGCGGAACCATGGCTGTGCCCGTGCGCATGGTCCTGTCCGGGCTTGTGATCGTGATGATCATGGCTCCGGTGATCATGCGCGTGGTGATCGTGACCATGGTGATCATGGCCACAGCAGGAGGCACCGCCGGCGGTGGCCGGGGCAGCCGTGCGGGCCGTCTCCGGGCGGGTGCGGTAGCCCAACTGGGTCACGCGCGCTGCGATGGTGCTGTCGAGCCCGGCAGCGCCGGCATGCTGCACGGTCATGGTGCCGGTGGTGACGGAAATGGTCACGTCCGTGACGCCGGGCATGCGCCGCACGGCCGTGTCGATCTTGGCCGCGCAGGACGCGCAATCCATGTCTTCGACGCGAAAGCGGCTCTGCAAGGTTTCGGTGGACATGACTCAACCCTCCACATTCCTAACCCTGTCCTAGGACCTCTAGCGGCTAGAGGAGCAAGAGGCATTTTCGGGGCATGGCCGGATCGCTGGAGGCGGCGGGGCAGGGGTTCCGGTGGCGGGTTCGCGCGCCTATATTCCTCTAGTCTCTGGAGGAAGGATGATGCGTACAGTCAGCGAACCCCGATCCGACGTGTCCATCGGCGAGGCCGCCCGCGTCTCCGGGGTGAAGGTGCCGACCATCCGCTATTATGAGCAGATCGGCCTTCTGCCGGCGCCGCCGCGTACCGAGGGCAACCGCCGCACCTATGATGCGGGGGATATCGCCCGCCTGACCTTCATCCGCCATGCGCGGGATCTCGGCTTCGAGATGGACGGCATCCGCACGCTGCTGGCGCTGCAGGCCGATCCCACCCAGTCCTGTGCGGCGGCGGACAGCGTGGCACGCGCGCATCTGGCGGAGGTGGAGCAGCGCATCGCCGCGCTCACCGCGCTGAAAGCGGAACTGGAACGCATGATCGAGGGCTGCCGCCACGGCCGGCTGGCCGAGTGCAAGGTGATCGAGGTGCTGGCCGATCACGGCAAGTGCACGCACGATCACCATTGAGGGCCCGGCGGCGCCTACATCAGCCGCACCGCCGAGAGATAGTGCCCGAGCAGTTCGCCCGCCTGCGCGACATCCGCCGGATCGCCAGTGGCGGCGGCATCGGCCAGCGCGCGCCCCGTCACCTGCAGGGCCAGCGAATGCACCAGCGAACTGTCGCCGCTGGAGAGGAAGGTGCCGGCGTCAGCCAGCGTCTCCAGCCGTCGCCCGGCGGGGTAGGACAGCGTGACGGGCTGCGGCAGGGGCGTATCCCAATAGGGCTCGGCCCGACCTTTCGGCGTGCCGGGCAGGCGCTCGCGGCCATCGAACATCGCCAGTGCGCTCCCGTCATTCTCTGCCGGCCGGTCGCCGCCATATTCCCCGGTGGGGCCGGCGCCCTGATGGTGGCGGGACTGGTCTTCGCCCTGTGAGAATTTGGCCTTCGGCGCCAGTTCCGGCGGCCGGGTGCGATCCTGACGGTTCTGCTGCTGATCGTCGAAGAAGGGTTTGAAGAAGCTCGTCATGTCGATCTCCCCAAGCTGGGCCTCCGCGAGGCTGTTGCAGGGAGAACGCGTGAAGGGCCGGAGTGTTCAATTTGCCGCAGTGCGGCCACAATCCGCAGGCGCGCGGGGTGCGCGGCATTGACGATGAGGCTGGAGCATCTCTAGCTTTGCACCTGACGGTTCCCGCAAGGGATCAAAAGGGAACACGGTGCGTGTGGAGGTGTCCTCCCCAATGCCGTGGCTGCCCCCGCAACTGTAAGCGGCGAGTGCCTCGTCATCAGCCACTGAACCTTGAAGGGTTTGGGAAGGCGACGCGGGCGCAACGACCCGTGAGCCAGGAGACCTGCCGTCGTCCGTGGTCACACGCGAGCACGTCGGGCGGGGTGTCCTGATGGTGGTGAACGCCCGAATTTTGAATAGGGGCGGGATCTTCGTTCGCGGTGACGTGCCACAGGCGTCCCGCCCGAGGGTCTTATGTTGCATTTTCACCGCGCTATTGCTGCGCGCCCGGTTCCCGTTTTCCGTCTCTCCCTTCTCGCCACGGTTGCAATGATCGCCTGCGCCGGCTCTGCCCGCGCGCAGGAGGCTGCGGCGCTTGCGCTGCCCGACGTGGTGGTGAGCGCCACCGGTACGCCGACGCCCGCCGAACATGTGGGCAGCTCGGTCACGGTCATTACCGCCGATCAACTGGAGCGGGCCCAACTGCGCACCGTGCCGGACGCGCTGAAGACCGTGCCCGGCCTCAATGTGGTGCAGACCGGCGGGCCGGGCGGGCAGACGTCCGTCTTCATCCGCGGCACCAATTCCAATCAGGTGAAGGTGCTCATCGACGGCGTGGAGGCGAGCGATCCCTCCACCCCCAACGGCGCCTTCGATTTCGGCCAGCTGCTCACCGCCGACGTGGCGCGCATCGAGGTGCTGCGCGGCCCGCAGAGCGGCCTTTACGGCTCGGATGCCATCGGCGGCGTCATCTCCGTCACCACGAAGAAGGGGGAGGGGCCGGCCCGCTTCACGGGGATGGTGGAGGGTGGCTCCTTCGGCACCTTCAATCAGGCCGTGGGCGTGAGCGGCTCCGCCCACCAGCTCTCCTATGCCTTCAACGTGGCGCACTATTCCTCCAGCGACACGCCGGTGACGCCCGCGAACATCGCGCCGGCCGGCTGGCCGCTGAACCCCAACACATACGACAACTGGACCTATTCCACCCGGCTCGACGGCCAGCTCTCGGACAGTTTCGCGGTCAATTTCATCGCCCGCTACACGTCCTCCCAGCTCGGCTACACGCCGGACATCTACCCGCCGCCTTTCTATGAAGGCTTGCCGGCGCTCGAGCGCAGCACCTCCTTCGCCCGCCAGTTCATCACCAAGGGCGAGGGCGTGTGGACGGCGCTCGACGGCAATCTGGTGAGCACCTTCGGGGTGAGCGCGGTCGATCTCTCGCGGCCCACGGTGGGGCCGAACGAAGACGTCAACGGCACCTATGACGGCGACCGCCAGACCTATTATGCGCGCTCCAACATCACCTTCCTGCCCGGCCAGAGCCTGCTGGTGGGCGTGGAGCGGAAGGAGGAGAGCATGACCTCCTCCACCGCCTATTCGGAACTGACCGCCAACACCGGCAGTACCGGCGTCTATGCGGAGCTGCAATTGGCGCTGGGGGATCGCTTCTTCCTCGCCGCCAACGTGCGCAATGACGATGACGACAGCTTCGGCAGCCATGCCACGTGGCGCATCGCGCCGGCCTTTCTCATTCCCGAGACTGGCACCAAGCTGAAGGCCAGCTACGGCACCGGCTTCAAGGCGCCGAGCCTCTATCAGCTCTATGCGCCCTATTACGGCAATGCGGAGCTGAAGCCGGAGGAGAGCGAGGGTTATGACATCGGCTTCGAGCAGCAGGTGTTCGGCGGGCGGGTGAGCTTCGGCGCCACCTGGTTCCACAACGACATCACCAACCTCATCAGCTACGACCCGGCCACTTACGTGAACATCAACGTCTCCAGCGCCCGCACGCAGGGCGTGGAAGCCTTCGTGGCGGTGGCGGTGACGGACCGGCTCAACATGCGGTTCGACTACACCTACACCGATGCCATCGGCTATCTGCCGGTGGATGCGCCCTTCGGCGCTTCCTGCGCGCCGCTCAGCGACACCACCTGCACGCTGCTGCGCCGGCCCAACAACAAGTTCAGCATCACCGCCGACTGGAAGCCCATCGACCCGCTGACCCTGTCGGCCAGCCTCGTCTATGTGTCCTCCTGGTGGGATATCGTGCGCTTCACCTCCGACTATGTGGACCAGCCGGGCTACACGGTGGTCAATCTGGCGGCCAATTATCAGCTCAACCAGAATGCCACCGTATTCGGCCGCATCGACAACCTGTTCGACGAGCGCTACGAGAATCCCAACGGCTTCCTCGCCACGGGTCTCGGTGCCTTCGGCGGCATAAGGCTGACCTATTGAGCATTCCGCGCCGACGTATCCCGTCTCTCGTGCTCGCGGTGGCCGGTCTGGTCGCCGCGAGCACGGCTGCGCCGGCGCAAGCGCCGGTGGCGAAGCCGCAGCGCATCGTCTCCCTGAACCTGTGCGCCGATGAACTGCTGGTGCATCTGGCGGATCGCGATGCCATCGCCTCGCTGACCTATCTGGCCCGTGATGCGCGCGGTTCGACCGTGGCGCGGGAGGCGGCGGGCATCCCCATCAATCACGGGCTGGCCGAGGAGATCGTGCCCCTGAAGCCCGATCTCGTCATCGCCGGTGTCTTCACCACCCGCAACACGGTTTCGCTGCTGAAGAAGCTCGGCGTGCCGCTGCTGGAGATCGGCATCGCACATTCGCCGGAAGAGGCCGCCGCGCAGATCCGCACCGTGGCCGAGCGCATCGGCGAGCCAGCGCGCGGCGAACGGCTCGCCTCTGACCTGCTGGCCGATTTCGCGCGCCTGCCGCCGGTTCCCGCCAACAGGCCCACCGCCGTAGTAGTTCGCCCCAACGGCTTCACGGCCGGCGGCGGCTCCATGGTGGACGCGGTGATGACCCGCGCCGGCCTCGACAATATCGCCGGCCGCAACCCCGCCGACCGCATGGGGCAGCTCTCCGTTGAGCAAATCGTCATCGCGCGGCCGGACGTGCTGATCACCGACGCCGAGCCCGGCGCGCCGCCCTCGCTGGCGCAGGAGGTGCTGCGCCATCCCGCCCTTGCCGCCATGCCGGCCCGCAAGATTTCCGTGCCGGGCCGCCTGTGGGCCTGTGCCGGGCCGGAGCTGGCGCAGGCGGCGGCCATTCTGGCTGCCGGCGCGCGGGAGGCGAAGCCGTGAGCCGCTTTCACGCGCCCTCGCAACGCCTGCTCATCGGCAGCCTCGGTGCGCTGGTGCTGGTGCTGTTCGTCGCCTCGCTGCTCATCGGCTATGCGCCGCTCGACGTGGGCGGGGCGCTTTCCGATCTCATCCACGGTCGCGACACGCTGGGGGCCTTGGTGCTGCTTCAGCTGCGCCTGCCGCGCGCGCTGCTGGGGGCGGCGGTGGGCTTCAGCCTGGGTCTGACGGGGGCGGCCATGCAGGGGCTGATGCGCAATCCGCTCGCCGATCCGGGCATCGTGGGCGTTTCCGGCGCGGCGGCGCTGGGGGCGGTGCTGGCCTTCTATTCCGGCCTGGCCAACGTATTCGCTCTGGCCCTGCCGCTGGGCGGGCTTGCGGGCGCGGCCATCGCCACCGCATTGCTGCTGGCGCTGGCCCGCAACGGCACGGGCACCAGCCTGCTGATCCTCGCGGGCGTGGCGCTCAACAGCCTTGCGGGGGCGCTCACCGCGCTGGCGCTCAACCTGTCGCCCAGCCCCTATGCCACGCTGGAGATCGTGTTCTGGCTCATGGGCTCGCTGGCCGACCGCAGCCTCGATCATGTGGCGCTGGCCTTGCCCTTCATGGCGCTCGGCTGGGTGCTGATGCTGCGCATCGGGCACGGGCTCGATGCTCTGACGCTGGGCGAGGACACTGCGGCAAGCATGGGCATATCCCTGAAGGGGCTGCGTTTGAGCGCCACCGGCGGCGCGGCGGCGGCGGTGGGGGCGAGCGTGGCGGTGGCGGGGGCCATCGGCTTCGTGGGCCTCGTGGTGCCGCATCTCCTGCGCCCGCTGGTGGGCCACCGGCCCGGCCGGCTGCTGCTGGCGAGCGGGTTCGGCGGGGCGGCTCTGACGCTGGCCGCCGACTGCGCCGTGCGCCTCGCGCCCATCCGCCCCGAATTGAAGCTCGGCGTGGTCACGGCGCTGATCGGCGCACCCTTCTTCCTCGCGCTGCTCTGGCGCCTGCGGCGGGAGGCGGAATGATCCTCTCCGCCACCAACATCACCGTCCGGCGCGGCCCGCGCACGGTGCTGCACGACGTCTCGCTGGAGGCGCGGCCCGGCGAGGTGCTGGGGCTGCTCGGCGCCAACGGCGCGGGCAAGACCACGCTGCTGCGCCTGCTCGCCGGGCTGGACGCGCCCGAGGCCGGCACGGTGCGCTATGACGGCCGCAGCGCCGCCGGGATCGGCCGCGCCGCGCTGGGCCGGCAGGTGGCCTATCTGGCGCAGAACGGCGCCATCCACTGGCCGCTCAAGGTGGAGGAGGTGGTGGCGCTCGGCCGCCTGCCGCACCGCTCCGATGCCGCCACCGACACCGCCGCCATCCATCGCGCCATGGAGCGGGCAGAGGTGCTGCCCTTCGCCGGGCGGACCACCGGCACGCTCTCCGGCGGCGAGCGCATGCGCGTGCTGCTGGCCCGCGCGCTGGCGGTAGAGGGGCGGGCGCTGCTGGCGGACGAGCCCATCGCCGCGCTCGATCCCGCCCACCAGCTCGACGTGATGGAACTGTTGCGGGATGTGGCGCGCGGCGGCACCACCGTTGTGGTGGTGCTCCATGATCTGACGCTGGCGGCCCGCTTCTGCGATCGCCTCGCATTGCTGGCGGCGGGCCGCCTGCATGCCATCGGTGCCCCGATGGAGGTGCTCACCCCCGGCCATGTGGCTGCCGCCTATGGCGTGGAGGTGGTGGCCGGCATGCAGGAAGGCGAACCTTTCATCCTGCCCTGGCGGCGTATCGAGGACGGCGGACCATGAGCGCGGACGATGTACGGATAGATACTCCGATGCCGGCCGATCTGCTGGATCGTACCGAGCAGCAGGCACGGGATGTGACCACGGGCTGGAGCCTTGGCGTGTTCGGCGCGGTGGCGGAGTTCGTGCGCGGACCAGATGAGCCCGCGCATATCGGCCGGACGGCGGCGCATCTGGAGGTGGCGACGGGGCGGGGCGCCCTGCGGCTGCAAACGCGGCCCGGCGTGCGCTGGGTGGATTACACCACGCCCTCGCGCCATGCGGAGCGGCGCCAGCGCGGCATCGCGCTATGCCTGCCGGACGCGCAGGCGCGGCTATCCGTCTGTACGGGCCTGCGCGCGCTGGGGCCGGACACGGCGGCGGTGCGGGCGCAGGATCGGGGCGGGGAATTGTTCGACATCGGCCTCGGCACCCCGACACTGGATGCCTGCATCCGCATCACCGATCCGGCCCTTGCCGACAGGCTGAAGTCTGCGGAGGGCGAAAGCCTGTTCGCGCGGCCTGATCTGTTCGGCGCCATCGCGGCGGCGGGGCCGCACCGGGTGTTCTGTTCCGCGCTCGGCCGCATCGAGGTGTTCCAGCCCATCCCGCCGCCGGATGGCCGCAGCCCGGATGGGCCACACACCCATCTGCTGCCGAAGCTGCTGGCCCATGGGCGCGGCCATGCGGCCAACCTGCCCATACCGGACGGCCTTGCGGTCTGCTTCAGCCTGCACCCCGCCGGCCCGCCCATGGACGGGCACGAACAGGTTCTTTGAAGCGCGGTTCTTTCTGCGCGCGCAACGGCGCGCTGCAGAGTTGTCATCGTCATTTACAGTGCAAGATATGCAACCTGACATAGTTAGGGTTGAATTTGGGTTCGGCCTGATAATAACGCCGAACCCAAAAATTTGCCCTTACGCCGCAGTTGTTTGATATATATCGCAAGGCATATTTAAAAGTCGATGCAACTGTGACAATTGTTACTTAACCTCTGGTTGTGTCTGGATATGGTGCACCCATGGATACCGGCTGCGCGGTGCAGTCGCTCCGGACATCAGGGTGTCGCCACATGTCGATCAAAGGGCCCGGTTCCCCGAGCGGACAGGTCAATAGCGCCATCACCGACAGCTTGGCCGTGACCGGCGCCAACGTACTGGCGAGCGCGCCCACCGTGGCCCTCAGTATGTTCTATCAGGCGGCCGGGCAGGCCTACTCCCTGACCATGCAGAACGCTGCCTCGAACCAGCACAACCTGAATGCGCTGAACCCCACCATCGTGGCCAACGCGCTGAAGAAGCTTTCCACCAGCTAGCGCCGGATCGGTTCAGCTTGAATCAATCCGAACCGTGAAACCGCCCCTGACACTTTGATGGAGCACGTCCGGTTTGGATTGCGGCGAAATCCAAACCGGACGTGCTTTGGCCCGACGCAGGATGGCTGCGGGATGCGGAGAACTGACACATGGCCTTTATGGACTTCCTGAAGAGAAGTGAGGCAACTGCGGCGCCGGCCGCAGATGGGGCGCCGGGCGCGACCGGGGCGGGGGACGATGCGGTGGGCGGGGCCGAAGCCAGCGCCGATGCGGCCGCCGGCACCAATCCGGCCGATCCCACCACGCTGTTCCAGACCATGCTGGGCCTGACGGCGGAAGTCACCCCCGATGCGACCGTCCAGGGCTTCAGCGGCGCGGCCATCGGCCAGGTGGTGTCCATGATTGGCGAGGACGCCCGCACCTTCATGCAGAGCATGGAGCAGATCTACATGGCCGCCAACGGCAAGGCGCTCGCTCTGGTCGCCGAGGAAAATCCCGCCGGGGCGAAATTGCTGACCGAAGTTGCGAACTCGCAGGCCCAGACCGTCGCCTTCATGACCGGCGCAGCCACGGTGGCCGCAGCCTTTTCCAAGCTCTGAGGAGGTGCCCGTGGCGGCCAATGGAAATGTCGTGAACCGGCGCCGGGTCCGGCCCGCTGTCGCTGCCGTCGTCCCCGCCGCAGCTGCGGCGCAGGCAACCATCACCCCGGCGGATATCGCACGCATTGAGCAGACGGTCACGGACAAGGTCATGGCCGAGCTGCGCCCCCTGCTGGGCGAACTGGCCAAGCTCACGCAGAAACCCGCCGCCGTAGCCGGCGCCGACACGGCCGCGGCTGAGGGCGGGAGCGGCGGGCAGATGACGGCCGAAGAGGCGGAGGCGCTCTCCGGTGCGCCGGAGGAGATCACCCGCATGCTGCAGGAAGAGGCGTCCCGGCGGATGCAGGAATTGCAGATGAGCCTCGCCCAGCGCGTGAAATCCAGCGAGGCGCGGTTCATCCGCCGCATGCGCAAGATGAAATTGAGCTGATGCTTCGTCAGCTCCCGAACTTCCGCAGTCATTCGCGAAAGGACCACAGGAATGGCAGCTGAAGGCTACCCGAAGACCAACCTTAGAAGCAGGAGAAAGATCATGTCGACCGTGTCGCCCCAGATTACCGATGCCGTCACCCAGGCGAACGTGAAGGTGGTGGCCGAGGCCCCCGCCATGGCCATGGGTTCGCTCTACCAGACCGCCGCCCATTCCACCGGCCTCATGTTCGCCAATGCCGTCACCACCCAGAACAACCAGAACATTCTGGCGCAGGCGGCGACGACGCAGGGCGTGATGCAGATCTACAGCATCGACACAATCTCCGACGCCATCGCGGTGGTGCAGATGCTGCAGGGCTCGCAGGCCACCTGATGACAGACGGGGCCCGCCACGGCGGGCCCCGTCCCGTTTCGAGCCGCGCCGCGCGCCGGCTTTCAGGTACAGGCAGGGCAGGAGGGGACAATGGACGTCACGGCAACCGGTTTCGTCGGCGCATGCATCACGTGCAAGTGGATCGTGGATGCCGATCAATCGCAGAGAAGCGAGACGCTCTACATCGGCTTCTCGAAAGGTGCGTTTGACGCTGAGACCTACGCGCCATACGGCGTATTTCCGAATCTGATGTCCGTTCTGCTCATCCTGATCAAGAATAAGCTCCAGTATGATGGTCGAACGAATGTCGTCGTCGGCCAGTCTGCGGCGTCGGTTACATTAAATCATATTATTATAAATGATTTCAAATCCGCCTACAAAAAGTACATATCTTATTCGACGTTGCCGTTCGTATATTTGTGCGACAATGAAATCGGCGTTCAGAACGGCCGATATATCAGTGTCATGAATTATATAGCTGAGGATCTCACCTTCAGCGCGATTGGCCTCGACAGGGCCTCGGGCACCTTCTTCATTCGCGATGGCGTCGATCGCCATCCGGCCGTGGAAGGTCGCCGCTGTATCGATCTCAGGCGTTGGGATGGGCTGGCGGAAGGGCAGGAAGGCCAGTCCATCTACGGCAGGTTGCTGAGATCCATGAATGCCGACTTTACCGTGGACGATAGCGGAAAGCCCCTGCTGGCGCAGCTCTATCTTGCCACGGAGGGCCTGGTCGCGCCGTTGTCCCACGGCGATGCGTTTGCGGAGGTGCTGGCCGGCATCGTCGCGCGATGGAACAGATACGATGCGGATGACAAGGCAGCTGCTTCCTACAATATCGGTTCCGGCCTGTTCCTGACTGCTGGGGAAGGGGGAGGGAGGGAGGTATCGGATCTCAGGGTGGTTCGCCGGTTGATGCTGTCTCCGAACAACAAGAACCGTAACCGGGCCTCCCATGCCGAGGTTAAGGTGCCCCTGTTGCTGAACTTCCTCTCCTATATCGCCACTATTGTGCAGGAGCAGGAGCATTCGAACGAACATCTGGTGGCAGGGTTCAACCGTCAGCGGACCCTGAAGTCCGCGCGGGACCTGTTCGGTGCAGTGGATGGCGGAGCGCAGATCTTTTTGTTCAGCTCCCTTCTGCCCTGTTACATGTGCGAGGGGATGGTGGATTCGTCATTCGATGTGGATGGGGAAATATACAGAAAGATAAACGGATATCCCGTCGATCTGTTTCCGAGCTTTCCCGCCGTTCCAAGGCATCTGACCATCTCCACCACCTATTATTACGATATTGATGATACGATCAATTATCGCGGCATCTCGGCCGGTCCGGTCTCGGAGAGAGGGCGCGTCGGCGGCATTGAGCTGCGGATCATGCAGGTGCCCAGCAGCGCCTATCTGCCGGCCTCGGGCGAGGTGGTCTCGCGGTTCGATCCCACGGTGACGGTCGAGCCCATGGCGGTGTCCGATGCCGGGCAGAGCACCTATGGTGTGGGACTGCAGAATGAGAAGACCATCCTGCGCTATCGCCTGGCGGCGGACTGCTTCTCCAGTCGTCTGGTCGATGCCTCCCAGCGCTTCTCCCTGCCGCGCCGCGAGGGGCTGAACCTTGTTGCCCAGTCGGGAGGAAACGACAATGCGCGTTCCGCTGCACCGTCTGCCGTCGCCCCGCCACCCGCTGCCCCGGCCCCGCAACCTGTTGTGGAACGGAAGCCGCCACTGGGTCCGCAGCCGGATCCACCGGCTGGCGCGGGAGGTGCGCCGCCAGCTCCGGTCGGAGCGGCAGGCCCAGGAGCCGTGACGCCGGCCCCCGCACCGGAAGCATTGCCTCCGCCCGGGGCAGAGGCCGCGCCACCGCCGGCCGTGCCGGAGGCGGACACGCACCCGTCCGTGCCCCCCGTGCCGCCCCCTCCCGCACCGCCGGAACCGGCCCGCCCCGCGCGTGCCGTGTTGCCCAAGGCGACCAACCGGCGCATCCGCAAGGCCCTGCTGCTGGGAACCCGGCACGCCTTCAAGCATCCATCCCAGCTCGGCCGACGGGGCTGACACCAGCCACATTCCGGGAACACGGATCGATCATGAGAGCGCAAACCACCAACGCCCCCGCGCGGGGCGCGGGCGGCGGATACCCTCCCTTTGCCCCCGCGACCGGCAAGGGTGGCCCGCCGCCCGTCATCACCGAGATGAGCCTGTTCAGGGGCATTTCCGCGGAAGACCGGGCGCGCATCTTTGTGCGCGGCCGCATGATGACCTTCGTGCGCGACGAGGTGGCGCTGGCGGAAGGCGAGGTGCCCGACCTCATCTTCCTCATCGCCTCCGGCCAGTTCGCCTGCCGCAAGACGGCCGCCAGCGGGCTGATGTTCGCGCTGTGCCAGCTCAATGCGGGCACATTCTTCGGCGAGAGCGCGCTGGTGCACGGCCGCGCCAGCGAGATGGAGGTGACGGCCACACGGCGTTCCACGGTGTGGGCGCTGCCGGCCAGCGATTTCTGTGCCGCCATGGAGGGGCACCCCTCCATCAGCCGCCGGCTGATCGATGAGATGGCGGTGCGCATCGGGGTGCTCGCCACGCTCAGCTTCGAGGCCGCCACGCTGAAGCTGGAGGCGCGGCTGTGCCGGACCATCCAGAAGCTGGCGCTGGAGGCGGATCAGTTGCGGGACGGCGGCACCGTGCGCCCGGCCCCCACCCATGCGGAGCTGGCCTCCATGCTGGGGACCACCCGCGAGGTGGTGTCCCGCGCCATGATGGGGCTCGCCCGGCGCGGGGTGATCGAGACCCGGCGACAGGAAATCCATATCCAGTCCGTCGAGGGCCTGTTCCGCTCCGGGCGCTGATGCCGGGGAGGGCGCTTGCGGTCGGCATGATGAGACTTATCTGGCATAGTCGCGCCCTGCCGGGAGATGCCGCCATGAGTCACGCCAGCAAGATCATCGCTTCGCCCGTCGGGCAGCTCACGCTGGTGGCCGGCGCGCGCGGGTTGGCGGCGATCCTGTGGGAGAATGACGATCCCGCCCGCGTGCCGCTCGGCCCCCTGTGTGCGGCCGGGGACCATGAGGTGCTGGAGCGGACCCATGCCCAGCTGGACGAATATTTCGCCGGGCGGCGCAGGGTATTCGACGTGCCGCTGGATATGACCGGCACGCCCTTCCAGAAGGCGGTGTGGCAAGCGCTGCTGACCATCCCCTTCGGCGAGACGCGCAGCTATGGCCAGCTCGCCGCGCAGGTGGGCAGTCCCAAGGGCTCGCGGGCGGTGGGCGCTGCCAATGGCCGCAACCCGGTCTCCATCATCGCTCCCTGCCATCGCGCCATCGGCGCCAACGGCTCGCTCACCGGCTTTGCCGGTGGGCTGGAGGCCAAGCGCTTCCTGCTGGAGCTGGAAGGCTGGCAGCAACGGCTGCTCTGAGCGGCCTGCGCTTTCCCTCACACATCCAGCAGGATCGGTTCCTCGTCCGGCCGCGCTACCGCGAATTTCTGCGGGCCGAGGGTGCGGAAGAGGGCGTGCATCTCGGCGATGAAATCCATGAGGAAGCGTGGCTTGCTGTCGCCATAGGGGTCCACCACGATCAGCGTCGGCGGTGGCAGGGGATCGGCAATGGGGCGGCGGCAGAGCACCGGCTCGTCTACCATGATGGGCGATATGGGGCGCATGTTGAGGATGGCGAGGCCGAAGCCCGCCGCCACCGCCGTGCGCACCGTCTCATAGGTGCGGGTGCGAAAACCGATGCGCCGCCCGAGGCCGGACATGTCGATGATGGAGGAGAGGTAGCCGCCGGTCTGCGGCAGATCCAGCAGGATGAGCGAGCGCTCGGCAAGAGCCGAGAGCGGCACTGCATCCAGCGCCGCCAGCGGATCGTCGGAGCGCATCAGCACATGGGCGGGCATGCGGCAGATGCGGGTGATGTCGCCATGAAAGGGCGGCCCCATCTCATAGGTCACGGCGGCGTCGATGCGGCCCGTGTCCAGCCATTCGCGCAGCTCCAGCTGGTCGGCCTCCAGCAGGCTGATGTCCATGGGACCGGTGCGGGCGACGAGGCGGCGCAGCACCTCCGGCATGAACAGCGGCCCGAAGGGCTGGAAGCAGCCGAGGCGGATGCCGCGCGGCGGCCCTTCGCCCAGTGAGCCGATCTGTCGCACGAACTCGGTTTCCGCCGCCAGCAGGCCGCGCGCGGCGGCGATGAAGCGCTCGCCGGCGGGGGTGGTGCGCATGCCCTGCGAGGGGCGGCGGGTGAACATGCGCGCCCCGATCTCCGCCTCCGCCAGATCAATGGCGGCAAGGATCGAGGACTGGGAAATCGAAAGTTCGCGCGCCGCCGCCTGAATGGAGCCAAGGCGTGCGACTTCCGCCACGTAGCGGATCTGGCGCAGGGAGAGGGCCACTCATTCCTCCATAAAATAGAAGAAGTGATGCCAATATATACATTTTGTGAAAGCGGCCGGGAAGGCCATTCTGCCCGCGAACAATGCATCTTCATCGCATGCTTGTTTTTCGAGCAGGAGTGTCTGTATGAGCGTCTCGCCGCCGCTGGTTACACCCGATGAAGGTCCGCAGGTCGCGGCGCTGGCTCTGGCCTATGCCAGCGGGGGGCGCTCTCCGGTGGAGGTGTGCGAGGCGGCGCTGAAGCGGGCGGAAGAGATTAATCCGCTGCTCAATGCCTTCGTTTCCATCGACCACGAGGGCGCCCGCGCGGCGGCAAAGGCCTCCGAGGCGCGCTGGCGGGCAGGGGCCCCGCTCTCGCCCATCGACGGTATTCCCACGACGCTGAAGGATATCGTGTGGGTGAGGGACTGGTCGGTGCGCTACGGCAGCGCCACCACGCCGGATGCGCCTTACACGCAGGATGCCCCCTCGGTGCGGGGCCTGCGCGAGGCGGGGGCGGTATTCATCGGCCTCACCACCTCGCCGGAATTCGGCTGGAAGGCCGTCACCGACAGCAGCGCCTTCGGCATCACCCGCAACCCGCATGATCCCGCGCGCACGCCCGGCGGTTCCTCCGGTGGCGCGGCCGCGGCTGCGGCGGCGGGCGCGGGCGTGCTGCATCTGGGCACGGACGGCGGCGGCTCCATCCGCGTGCCGGCGAGCTTTTCCGGCATTGCCGGGCTGAAGCCCACCTTCGGGCGCGTGGCCGCCAATCCACCCAGCGCTTTCGGCACCGTGGCCCACATCGGCCCCATGGCGCGTCATGCGGCTGATCTTGTGCCCATGCTCAAGGCCATGTCCGGCCGCGACAAGGCCGACTGGGCGCAGGGCGAGGGCGTGCTGGCCTCCCTCGATGCGGGGGTGACACAGGACTTTCCGAAGGGCGCGCGCATCGGCGTCTGGGCGACCCCGCCCTGCGGAACGGTGGAGGCGCCCATCGCGGCCGCCTTCGCGGCGGCCTTGAAGGAGCTGGAGGCACAGGGTGCCATCCTTGAAGAGATCGCTTTACCCTTCGCTGACCGGGTGACGGACATTTTCGAGAAGCACTGGTTCTCCGGCGCCGCAAAGCGGCGCACGCTGGTGCCGGAGGCGAAATGGGCGGGGCTCGATCCCGGCTTCCTCGCGATCGCGGATGTGGGTGCGAGCTTCTCGGCGCTGGATCTCGTCACCGCCGGGATGGAGCGGACCGCCTTCGGCGCCGCCATGGACCAGTTGCTGGCGCGTTATGATTTCATCGTTTCCCCCGGCGTGCCGGTCCTGCCGTTCAGGGCGGGCGATCTGGTGCCGGAAGGCTCGGGGCTGAAGTATTGGCACCTGTGGGCAGGCTTTTCTTTCCCGCTCAATCTCAGCCAGCATCCCGGCGCCATCGTGCAGCTCGCCCCGACCGAGGGCGGCCTGCCGCGTGCCTTCCAGATCATCGGCGCGCGTGGCGCGGACGGTGCGGTTCTCGCCGCCGCCATGGTGCTGGAGGAGATGCTCAAGGGGGCGGGGCGCTAGAGCATGTCCGGCTTTGATTGCCCTGCGATCCGAGCCGCAAGACAGTCTCTACCAAACGCTTCAGGCGCCATCCCGCGGCGCCATTCGGCCGCCGTGCGCGATCTTGCCGACCGATCATTTCGACCCGCTTTTGTTCAGATGCTTATCGACCTCTACCTTTTGCAAAGGGGAACCGGCCGTGATGACAGGACAACTCCGACGCCTCCTCGTTCCGTCCATTTCCGCTTTTCTGGCGCTGGCCGCGCTGCCCGGCGCGGCGCTGGCGCAGCAGCCCAAGGAGGGCGGGCGCGCCAATGTGGTGATCCAGCCCGAACCGCCGGGCCTCATGCTCGGCATTCTCCAGAATGCACCCACCCAGATGGTGTCGGGCAATATCTACGAGGGCCTGCTGCGCTATGACGAGAAGCTGAATCCCAAGGGCCAGCTCGCCACCTCCTGGACCATTTCCGAGGACGGCAAGACCTACACCTTCAAGCTCCAGAAGGGCGTGAAGTGGCATGACGGCAAGCCCTTCACCGCCGCCGACGTGGTGTTCACCGCCGACGTCTTCCTCCGCAAGACCAACCCGCGCACCCGCGCCTCGCTGGCCTATGTGGACACCATCATAGCGCCCGACGACGAGACGGTGGTGTTCCAGCTGAAGCAGCCCTTCGGCCCCTTCATCCGCATGTTCGAGGTGGGCACCATGCCCATCGTGCCCAAGCACATCTATGAGGGCACGGACTTCCTCACCAATCCGGCGAACAATACGCCCATCGGTACCGGTCCGTTCAAGTTCGCCGAATGGTCGAAGGGCGCGTTCATCAAGCTGGTGAAGAACCCGGATTATTACGAGAAGGGTAAGCCGCATCTCGACGAGATCTACTGGCATGTGATCCCGGATGCGGCGGCGCGCTCGGTGGCCTTCGAAACCGGCAAGGTGGATATTCTGCCCGGCGGCTCGGTGGAGAATTTCGATGTACCGCGCCTCGCCAAGACCAAGAATGCCTGCATCACCGACAAGGGCTGGGAGTTCCTCGCCCCACAGTCGTGGCTGTGGTTCAACCATCGCGGCGGCCTGACCGCCGACGTGCGCTTCCGCAAGGCGGTGTCCTACGCCATCGACCGCGACTTCGCCCGCGAGGCGCTGTGGAACGGCCTCGGTTCCGTCTCCACCGGCCCGTTCGCGCAGTCCACCGCCTTCCGCGATGAGAAGGCGCTGGTGAAGTATCCCTATGATCCCGCCAAGGCCAAGGCGCTCCTGAAGGAGATGGGTTACAAGGGCGAGACGGTGCGCTTCACCCCCATGCCCTATGGCGAGACCTGGCTGCGCTGGGCCGAGGCCATCAAGCAGAACCTTGAGGACGTGGGCATCAAGGTGGACATGGTGAACACCGATGTCGCCGGCTGGAACAAGAAGCTGGGCGACTGGGATTTCGATATCTCCATCACCTTCCTCTACCAGTATGGCGATCCGGCGCTGGGCGTCTCGCGCGCCTATGTGTCGTCGAACATCGCTCATGGTTCGCCGTTCAATAACGTGGGCGGCTATTCCAATCCCGAGGTGGACAAGCTGTTCGCCGACGGCGCCACCGCCTTCCCCGACAGCGCCCGCCAGACCATCTATTCCGCCGTGCAGAAGAAGCTCAGCGAGGATGCGGTCTATGCGTGGCTGATCGACCTGAAGTTCCCCACCATCACCCATTGCAACGTGAAGAACCTCATCACCACCGGCATCGGCGTGAATGACGGCTTCAAGGACGCCTGGATCGAGTGAGGTTTTTGGGGGATCGGCTCGACCGGAGAGCAACGCAAAGCCCTCTCCCGCTTGCGGGGGAGGGTTGGGAGGGGGACGCCTCACCGTTCGCCCGGCCTTCGCGTCCACGCGCTTCGCGCGCCCCCTCCCTAGCCCTCCCCCGCGAGCGGGAGAGGGGACCTGTCAGGCGAGCAGAGAGGGCGGGCTTGGTTTCGCCCTGTCGCGCAAAGACACCGGATCGGGCGCATGCGCCCGTCCCAAGCTCCAGCAACCAGATCGGGGCGCATGCAGACCTTCCGCTTTCTCCTGTCGCGGCTGGCCAAGGGCATCCTCGTGGTGCTGGCCATCGTCGTGTTCGATTTCGTGCTGATCCACCTCGCCCCCGGCGATCCCGCGGCGGTGATGGCGGGCGAGTCCGGCGCGACCGACGAGGCCTTCGTGCAGCAGCTGCGCACCAAGTTCGGCCTCGACCAGCCCATCCTCACCCAGCTCGGTCTCTATCTGTGGGGCGTGGTACGGCTCGATCTCGGCTTCTCCTATCGCCAGCAGATGCCGGTGATCGACCTCGTCATGGACCGCCTGCCGGCCACCCTCCTGCTCACCGGTGCCGCCTTCCTGTTCTCGCTCACCGTGGGCGTGGCGGCCGGCGCCTGGGCGGCGGCGCACAAGGGCAAGCCGCTTGACCGGCTGATCACCACCATCGCCCTCGTCTTCTACGCCACGCCCCTGTTCTGGATGGCGCTGATGGCGGTTCTGGTGTTCTCCGTCTGGCTGGGATGGCTGCCGGCCTTCGGCCTGCGCGAGGTGGGCGGGGAGGCCAATTTCTGGGAGCGCGTCCTCGATGTCGCCCGCCATCTGGTGCTGCCGGCGGTCACGCTCGGCCTGTTCTTCACCGCCGTCTATGTGCGCATGACGCGCGCCTCCATGATCGAGGTGGGGCGGCAGGATTTCGTGAAGACGCTGCGCGCCAAGGGCCTTTCCGAGCGCGTCATCCAGCGCCGCCATGTGCTGCGCAACGCTGTGCTGCCGGTGGTCACGCTGGCCGGCGTGCAGGCGGGGCAGATGGTGGGCGGGGCGGTGATGACCGAGACCGTCTTCGCCTGGCCCGGCATCGGCCGCCTCATGTACGAGGCGCTGCTGCAACGCGACTACAATCTGCTGCTGGGCGTGTTCGTGGTCTGCGCCGCCATGGTGGTGGTCTTCAACATCCTCACCGATCTCGTCTACCGGCTGGTGGACCCGCGCATCGAGGTGTCGTCATGAAGGGCTTCTGGTCGCGCTTCTGCCGCCACAAGGCGGCAGTGGTCGGGCTCATCGTCGTTGCGCTGGTGCTCATCATCGCGCTCATCGCACCACTCCTCTATCCGGTCTCGCCCTGGAAGATGGTGCAGCGGCCCTTCCTGCCGCCCTTCGCCAACCCGAATTTCCCGCTCGGCACCGATACGCTCGGCCGCAATGTGGCGAGCGGCCTTGCCTATGGCGCCCGCGTCTCGCTGCTGATCGGCACGGTCTCCACGCTGGTGGCGCTGGCGGTGGGCGTGCCCATCGGCGCGCTGGCCGGCTATTTCGGCGGCTGGGTGGATGATCTGCTGATGCGCTTCACCGAATTCTTCCAGACCGTGCCGAGCTTTGCCCTCGCCATCGTGCTGGTGGCCATCTTCCAGCCGAGCCTCGTCTCCATCATCATCGCCATCGCCATTGTCGGCTGGCCGCCGGTGGCGCGGCTGGTGCGCGGCGAGGTGATGGCCCAGCGCAAGCGCGAATATGTGGAGGCGGCCATCCTCGCCGGCCAGTCGGACCTCACCATCATCACCCGGCAGATCCTGCCCAACGTGGTCTCGCCCATCGTGGTGCTGGCCTCCCTCATGGTGGCCTCGGCCATCCTGCTGGAGAGTTCGCTCTCCTTCCTCGGACTCGGCGATCCCTCCGTGATGTCGTGGGGCTACATGGTGGGCGCGGCCCGCACGGTGGTGCGGCAGGCGTGGTGGCTATCGGTGCTGCCGGGCGTTGCCATCCTCATCTCGGTGCTCGCCCTCAACCTCGTGGGCGAGGGGCTGGCGGAAGCGCTGGATCCGCGCTCCGCCCGCGATGCGGCGTGAGGCGCGGCGCATGAGCGACACACCCGACATCCCCGTCCTCGCCGTCGAAAAGCTCGCCATCGCGCTGCCCGCCGGGGCCGACCGCCTCTATGCGGTGGAGCATGTGAGTTTCGAGATCCGGCGCGGCGAGACGCTCGCCATCGTGGGCGAGAGCGGCTCGGGCAAATCCATGTCCGCCAATGCGGTCATGGGCCTGCTGCCGCCCGCCACCCGCGTCGCCGAAGGCGCGGCGCTGCTGGAGGGTACGGACCTCCTGAAGCTGGATGCGGAGGCCATGCGCGGCATCCGCGGCCGGCGCATCGGCATGATCTTCCAGGAGCCCATGACGGCGCTCGATCCGCTCATGCGCATAGGCGCGCAGATCGCGGAGGTGTTCGAGGCCCACGGCCTGCTCACCCCGCCGGAACGCCGCGCCCGCGCGCTGGCGCTGCTGGAGGAGGTGGGCATCCCCGAGCCGGAGCGGGCCATCCACGCCTATCCGTTCCAGCTCTCCGGCGGCCAGCGCCAGCGGGTGGTGATCGCCATGGCGCTGGCGCTCGATCCGGTGCTGCTGATCGCCGACGAGCCGACGACGGCGCTGGACGTGACCACGCAGGCACAGATCCTCAAGCTGATCAGGGATCTCCAGCACAAGCACGGCACGGCGGTCATGTTCATCACCCACGATTTCGGCGTGGTGGCGGATATTGCTGACCGGGTGGTGGTGATGCGGCAGGGGCGGGTGGTGGAGACCGGCCCGGCCGCGCAGGTGCTGAGCGCACCCAGCCACGAATATACGCAGGCGCTCATCGCCGCCATTCCCACCGGGCGCGGTGCCGCCGCGCCGCCTCCGGCGAAGGAGGTGGTGCTGGCGGTGCGCGACCTCACCAAGACCTACCGCTCCGGCGGCGGCCTGTTCCGGCCGGCGCGCGTGGTGCCTGCGGTGAAGGGCGTGAGCTTTGAGCTGAAGCGCGGCGAGACGCTGGGCGTGGTGGGCGAGAGCGGTTCCGGAAAGTCCACTCTGGGTCGCTGCCTCGTGCGGCTGATCGAACCCGATAGCGGCTCCATCAGGCTCGACGGGCATGAGACAATGGGCCAGTCGGCAGGCGAGATGCGCCTGTGGCGGAGGCGCATGCAAATGGTGTTTCAGGATCCCTACGGCTCGCTCAACCCGCGCACCCGCATCGGCCGCATCATCGCCGAGGGGCCGATCGCGGCGGGCGTCCCGGTGAAGGACGCGCTCCGGAAGGCGGGCGAGCTGCTGGCCATGGTGGGGCTCGACGCCTCCGCCGTGGACCGCTTTCCACACGAATTCTCCGGCGGCCAGCGCCAGCGCATCGGCATCGCCCGCGCCCTGGCGCTTGATCCGGAGATCATCATCGCGGATGAGGCGGTGTCCGCGCTGGACGTCTCCATTCAGGCGCAGGTGCTGGCGCTGCTGGCGGATCTGAAGGCGCGGCTCGATCTGGCGCTGATCTTCATCACCCATGATCTGCGGGTAGCGGCCACCATCTGCGACACGGTGGCGGTGATGCGCAAGGGCGAGGTGGTGGAGATGGGGCCTGCGGCGGACGTCTTCGGCAATCCGCAGCACGACTACACCCGCCGCCTCATCGCCGCCATTCCCGGCCGCGCCGAGGGTGATGCCTTCGCACAGGCGGCGGGGTGAGGAAACGAGGACGTCATGCAGTTCATTTTCGATCCACGCCAGCTCCTGCACGATCCGGAGCTCTATTTCCGTCGGGGCGCCTTCATTCCCCATCCCGAGCAGCCCCAGCGCGCCATTCTCGTGCGCGATGCGCTGCTCGCCGCCGGCCACACCATGGAAGCCCCGCGCGACCATGGCCTCGCGCCCATCAAGGCCGTGCATGACGATGGATATGTCGATTTCTTCATGACCGCATGGCCGGACTGGGTGACGGCCACGGGCACCACCGTGCCGGCGGTGCCGAACTATCACACCGACCGGCGCAACTGGCGGGTGCCCAAGGGCGTCATCGGCAAGCTCGGCTATTATTCCACCGACACCTCCTGCCCGGTGGTGGAAGGCACGGCGGAGGCCATCTATTGGTCGGCCCAGACCGCCATCGAGGCGGCGGAGCGTGTGCGCTCAGGGGCGGCGGACCACATCTACGCCCTCTGCCGCCCGCCCGGCCACCATGCGGTGCAGGACGCCAGCTGGGGCTTCTGCTTCTTCAACAATGCGGCGGTCGCCGCCCATCACCTGCTGGGGCGCTTCCAGAAAGTGGCGGTGCTGGACGTGGACACCCATGCGGGCAATGGCACGCAGGACATCTTCTACCGCCGGGGCGACGTGGTGTACGTCTCCATCCACACCGATCCCAGCGACTACACGCCCTTCTTCATGGGCTATGCGGACGAGACGGGGGAGGGCGCAGGCGCTGGCGCGACCCACAATCTGGTGCTGCCGGTGGGCGCCGGCGTGGACGACATCCTCGCCAGCTATGATGCGGCGCTCGACATCATCCGCGCGTCGGGCGCGCAGGCGCTGGTGCTGTCACTGGGCGTGGACATGGCGAAGGACGATCCGCTGTCGCTGGTAGGCATGACCACGGAAGGGTTCCGCATCGGCGCCGCCAGGGTGGCAGGGCTCGGCCTGCCCACGGTTCTGGTGCAGGAGGGCGGCTATCTCGGCCCGTCGCTCTCCGACAATGTGGTGGCGTTTCTGGGTGCGTTCGAGGATGCCCGCCGCGCCTGAGCGCGGCGGGCAAAGCGCCTCAGCTCAGCTGCGCCATCAGTCCGGCGATGAGCCGGCCGCGCTCGGCCAGCGTGTGGACGATGATGTGCTCGTTGAGCGTGTGATAATCCTTGCCCGAGGGGCCGAGGCTGTCCAGTGTGGGAATGCCCAGCGCGCCGGTGAAGTTGCCGTCCGAGCCGCCGGGGGAGGAGCGGTGCGGCAGGTCGAGCCCGATGCTGGCCGCAATGGTCTTCGCCTGCTCATAGAGCGCTTGTGTCCCCGCATCCGGCTCCCACACCGGCCGCACCACGCTCTTCGTCACCTCGAAGCCGGTGCCGTCCTCCCGCCGCTCGTTGAGGGCGAGGATGCGCGCGGTGCCGCTGTCGAGGTCTACCTGCCGCTTGGCCATGGAGAGCGCCTCGCCCTCGCAGGTGGTGGCGACGCAATTCACCCACTGGCCGCCGTGCACCACGCCCACGGAGAAGGTGCAGTCGTCCGAGGTCATGTCCTCGATCTGCGGAATGCGCCGCGCCATCTCGCGGATGGCCGAACGGCCTTCCTTCAGGGTGGAGCCCGCATGGCTCGGGCGGCCATGGGCGGTGAGCTTGTAGCGGGCGATGGCGTAGCGGCCGGTGGTCACGCCCTTGTCTGCGAGGCCCGGCTCCGGCACCAGCACGTATTTGTGCTTCTTCGCCTCGGTCTCGATCAGGTCGCGCGTGCCCGGCGTGCCGATCTCTTCGTCCGAGGTGAAGAGGAAGGTGACGGGCAAGGGCGTCTCGATGCCGGCTCTGGTGAGCTGGATCAGGGCTTCCAGAGCGGTGAAGGTGCCGCCCTTCATGTCCATGATGCCCGGCCCCC
This sequence comes from Azorhizobium oxalatiphilum, assembly GCF_014635325.1. GTDB lineage: Bacteria > Pseudomonadota > Alphaproteobacteria > Rhizobiales > Xanthobacteraceae > Azorhizobium > Azorhizobium oxalatiphilum. The sequence continues at coordinate 424,320 of NZ_BMCT01000004.1, forward strand.
AGCAGCGGTCGCCCTCCTGCCGGAAGGGCATTTTCGCCAGCGTGCCGATGGGATGCACGGTGTCGAAATGGCCCATCACGAGAATGCCCGGCGCGTCCCCTTTGGCGTGAGGGAAGCGGATGCGGGCGCAATCGCCGAGGCCGGGCGGGCCGGGGATGTGCTCCACCGCGCCGCCGGCCGCAGCCGCATCGCGAGCGGCCAGCGCCACCGCTTTGGAGACGGCGGCGGGGTCATAGGTGGGGCTCTCGCACTCGACCCATGGGCGCAGGCGCGCCAGCATGGAGCCGGTGTCGAACGGCAAGGCACTCAGATCCATCACGAAACATTCTCTATCAAGGTGTTAGAGGCGGATTCACGGGTCAGATTGAGTCAATCTGACCCGATCCGGCTCTAGCCGGCGGCAAGGCGGTCGGTGGCCACCGTCGCCAGCAGGCTTGCGCCCACGGGCAGGATGCCGTCGTCGAGAATGAAGCTGGGATTGTGCAGCGGCAGATTGCCCTCATGCCCCACCCAGAAATAGCAACCAGGCACGGCTTGCAGCATGTCGGCGAAATCCTCGCTGCCCATGGCGGGCTGGACATTGGTCAATACGTTCTCCGCCCCCACGATCTTGGCGATGCTCTCCACGGCGGCGGCGGTCTGCGCTTCGTGGTTCACCAGAACGCTGAAGATGGGTCGGATATCCACTTCGATGTCCACCGCAAAGGTCGCGGCGATGCCCGCCGCGATGGTGCGCATACGCTGGCGCATCAAATCGCCCGTGGCCGGATCGAAGAAGCGCATGGTGCCGCCCAGCGTCGCCTCCTCGGGGATGACGTTGTAGGCCGAACCGGAATGGATCTTGGTGACAGACAGAACGGCCGCCTGCTGCGGATCGGTATTGCGGCTCACCACCGATTGCAGCGCCTGCACCAGCGCCGTGGCCACGATGATCGGGTCGCGGGAGGATTCAGGACGGGCACCGTGGGCGCCATGACCGGTGATCTTGATGTCGAAGAAGTCAGCCCCCGCCATGGCCGGGCCGGGGAACAGGCGCACCATGCCGGGGTCCATATGCGGGGCGTTGTGCAGGCCATAGACCTCGTCGCAGGGAAAGCGCTCGAACAGCTTGTCCGCGATCATGGCCCGCGCGCCGCCGAGGCCTTCTTCCGCCGGCTGGAAGATCAAATGGATGGTGCCGGCGAAATCCCGATGGCTCGCCAGATAACGCGCGGCGCCCAGCAGCATGGTGGTGTGGCCATCGTGGCCGCAGCCGTGAAAGACCCCCGGATTCTTGGAGGAATAGGGCAGGTTGGTGGTTTCCTGCATGGGCAGCGCGTCCATGTCGGCGCGCAGGCCGATGGTCTTGCCCGGTCCCTTGGTGCCATGGAGCACGCCCACCACGCCGGTCTTGCCGATGCCGCTGTGCACCTCGATCCCCCACTCGGCCAACTTCTCGGCCACCAGCCTGGAGGTGCGCACTTCCTCGAAGCCGATTTCGGGATTGGCGTGGATGTCGTGGCGAATGGCGACAAGGTCGGCGGAGAAAGCTTCGATCTCAGGCAAAGTAGGCATGACTAAACCTTTCCTCGAATAATGGATCCAACGCTCAGGCGAAGCTACGCCCATTGGGCTCGAGGCGCACGCCCGGACGTAGATGTTTCCACGGCAGGCTGGCGGGCGAGAGTGGCATGGCGCCGGGCGCGGTGCAGACCAGAATGGTTTCCGCGATGGGCGTGAAATCGGCGCGGAAATGCACCGAACTCTTGTTGACCAGGATGGCCTGCTCGGTGGGCTCGATGCCGACGTAGCGGAACATGGCCTGATCGGCGAGCTGCGCCTTGCGTGAGGCCACCACCACCCGCACCCCGCCGATGCGCAGGCAGGCGGAGCGTCCGAGGAACATGGGGCCCTTGCCGAAATAGGGGCCGGTGGCATCGAACGTGCCTTCGGACAGCGCCTCGACGACGAAGGTGCCCTCGAAGGGCGCATCGTCCGGAATGCCCGACTTGCCGCCGAGCTTCAGCGTGACCTCTGCGCCGACGCCCGCCTTGTGCGCGGCCTCCGCTGTCTCCGGGTCCACCATCAGGCCGAGCGCCGCGCGCTCCGCGCCGCAGGCGAGAAGCGCGCGCAGCATGCCGGTGGTGTCGGAGGAGCCGCCCGCGCCGGGATTGTCCTGCGTGTCCGAGATCACCACCGGGCGGCTGGCGGTAGCGGCGAGCGCCATGGCCTTGCGCACACCGTCCTCCGGCGAGAACGCGCTGCCCGCGAAGGCATCCTCCTGCGCATTGATGAGGGCGGTGAGCGCGTCGGCGCCGGCATCGGCCTTCGTCTGCGTGTCCGCATAGGCCACCACGCTGCCGCCGCAGTCGGCGAAATCGGCGGCGGGGAAGCCGGGGAGGAAGGAGAGGTGCACCAGCCCCATGTCGCGCTCGATTTCGGCGAGCTGCGCATAGAGCGTCCGGCACGGCTCCATCTCCGTGCACTGCCAGGCGATGGGCATCAGGAAGGGGATCTGCCGGAACGCCTTGGCGAACGGTTTTCCTACGGCCAGCCGGGCCTCCAGCACATCCGCCGCGCGGCGGCCGGTATCGGCCATGTCCACGTGCGGATAGGTGCGATAGGCCACCAGCGCGTCCGCCTCGGCCACCATGCGCGGGGTGAGGTTGCCGTGCAGATCGAGGCTCACCACCAACGGCACGTCGGGGCCGATGAGGGCACGCACGCGGGCTTCGGTCTCGCCCTCGCCATCGTCCAGATGGGTCGTCACCATTGCGCCGTGCAGGTCGAGATAGACCGCATCCACGGGGCCGAGGGCGGCCATGCGCTCCAGCATCTCGGCCATGATGCGCTCGAAGGCGTCTTCGGTCACATGGGCGGAAGGGGCAGCGGCACACCAGAGTGTGGGGAGCACCTCCCAGCCCTTCTCTGCGGCAGCGGCGATGAAGCCGGAGAGGCCGGTGTTCTTGCCGGGCATGCGCGCGAAGATCTCTTCGCCCCGGCTGAAGGGCGGGAAGCCGCCACCATGCTCGAAGGCGGCATAGCCGGCGGGGGCAGGGGCGAACGTATTGGTCTCGTGCATGAAGCCGGCGACGGCGATGCGGGGCATAAGCTTGGTCCTCGGGGTCAGACGGCCGTCTCAAGAGGCCGGAAGTTCGCAAAATCCCAGTGGCGGCCGGGGGCGGCGGCCAGAAGGTCACGGGTATAATCCGCCCTGGGGCGGGCAAGAACGTCCTCGGCGGTGCCGTGCTCGACGATACGACCTTTGTGCATCACCACCACGTCGTCGCAGATTTGCGCGGCCACCCGCAGATCATGGGTGATGAACAATATGGCGATGCCGAGCCGGGTCTGAAGGTCGGCCAAGAGGTCCAGCACCTGCGCCTGCACGGAGACGTCCAGCGCCGAGACGGCCTCGTCCGCCACCAGCACATCCGGCTCCATGGCGAGCGCGCGGGCGATGGCGATGCGCTGGCGCTGGCCGCCGGAAAACTGGTGTGGAAACCGCTCCACCGCATCCTCCGGCAGGCCCACCAGCGTCATCAGCTCGCGGGCGCGACGGAGCGCCTGCGCCTTCGGCAGGCCGAAATTGCACGGGCCTTCCGCGATGCTCTCGCCCACATTGATGCGCGGGTTGAGCGAGCGGTAGGGATCCTGAAAGATCATCTGGATGCGCTTGCGGAAGGGGCGCAGCGTGGCGGGGGAGAGGTCGGACACCTCCTGCGTGCCGAGGCGGATGGAGCCGGACGTGGGGTCGATGAGCCGCATCACGCAGCGCGCCACCGTGGACTTGCCCGAGCCGCTCTCGCCCACGATGCCGAGCGTGCGCCCGCGCCCGAGCGTGAAGCTCACCTCCTCTGCCGCCACGGTTTCGCGCTTCGGGCCGAACAGGCTGCGCTGGGCATAGGTCTTGGCCAGCTCGCTCACGGTGAGCACCTTTTCCCGCGTGGCGTCCGGCCGGGGCGGGCGCGGGGTGAGGCTGGGCACCGCGCTCAGCAGGCGGCGGGTATAGTCCTCGCGCGGGCTGCGCAGGATGTCCGCCACCGCGCCGGTCTCCACCATCTGCCCGTGGTGCATCACGCACACCCGGTCGGCGATATCCGCCACCACGCCCATGTCATGGGTGATGAACAGCACCGAGGTGCGCATGCGCTCCTGCATCTCCTTGATGAGCTTCAGGATCTGCTTCTGGGTGGTCACGTCCAGTGCCGTGGTGGGTTCATCCGCGATCAGCAGCTTGGGGTCGAGGATCAGCGCCATGGCGATCATGATGCGCTGGCGCTGGCCGCCGGAGAGCTGGTGCGGATAGGAGCCATAGACGCGCTCGATGTTGGGCAGGTGCACCTGCTCCATCATCGCCAGCACCTTCTCCCGCCGCTCGCGGGCGGAGAGGTGCATGTGGGTCTTCAGCACCTCCTCGATCTGCCGGCCCACCGGCATCACCGGGTTCAGCGCGGTCATGGGCTCCTGGAAGATCATGGCCATGCGGCTGGCGCGGAGCGCGCGCAGGCGGGCATCCGAGGCGCCCACCAGTTCCTCGCCCTCCAGTCTCACGCTGCCCCCCGCAATGGCCAGCGCCTTCTTCGGCAGCAGGCCCATGGTGGCGAGCGAGGTGACGGATTTGCCGGAGCCGCTCTCGCCCACGAGGCAGAGCGTCTCGCCGGGCAGGATGTCCAGCGAGATGCCGTCCAGCACCTGAATGCGGCTCGCCGGCAGATGCACGCGCAGGTCGGTGACGGCGAGGACGGGAGTGACGGGATCGCGGGTGACGGGATCGCTCATGCACCGGTCCTCTTCTTGAGCCGCGGATCGAGCAGGTCGCGGGCGGCATCGCCGATCAGGTTCACGGACAGGATGCAGATGGAAAGCAGCACGCCGGGCCAGAAGATGAGCGAGGGCTTGAGCTGGAAATACATGCGCCCCTCCGAGATCATGTTGCCCCACGAGGGCGTCTCGGTGCCGATGCCCGCCCCGAGGAAGGAGAGGATGGCCTCGGTGAGGATGGCGGAGGCGCAGATATAGGTGCCCTGCACGATGAGCGGGGCATAGGTGTTGGGCATCAGATGGCGGGCGAGCAGCGCTGGCAGGCGGGTGCCCATGGCGATGGCCGCCTCCACATAGGGTTCGTTGCGGGCCGAGAGCACCACCGAGCGCACGAGCCGCACCACGCGCGGCACCTCGGGGATGGTGATGGCGATCATCACGGTGAGCAGCGAGGAGCCGGACAGCGACACCACGGCGATGGCCAGCAGCACGCTGGGAATGGCCATGAGCCCATCCATGATGCGCATGAGGATGGCATCCAGCGTGCGGAAATAGCCCGACAGCAGGCCGAGCGGCAGGCCCACCGCAATGGCGATCACCATGACCCCGAGCCCGACGATGAGAGAGATGCGCGCGCCATAGATGAGCCGCGAGAGCAGGTCGCGGCCATAGGCGTCGGTGCCCAGCAGGAAGGTGTCGCTGGGTGGTTTCAGGCGCTGGGCCGGCAGCATGGCTATGGGATCGTGCGGCGCGATCAGCGGCGCGAAGATCGCCATGAGGACGATGAGCAGCAGGCACAGCCCCGCCACGGTCGGCGCGAAGCGCAGATGAGCCAGATTGGGGATGTAGCGCGGGCGGGCGACGGGCAGGGCGCCGGCATCGGTGTGCGAGGAGGAGGCCATCAGTAGCGGATCCTCGGATCGAGCAGGGAATAGGAGAGATCCACCAGAAGGTTGATCAGCACATAGATGCCCGAGGTGAGCAGGATGAGCCCTTGAATGACGGGATAGTCGCGGGCCAGCACCGCATCCACGATGAGGCGGCCGAGGCCGGGGATGTTGAACACGCTCTCCGTCACCACCACGCCCGAGATGAGCAGCGCGAAGCCGGTGCCGATGACGGTGAGGATGGGCACCGCGCAATTGCGCAGGGCATGGCGGAACAGCACCTTGCGCTCGGCCACCCCCTTGGCGCGGGCGGTGCGGATGTAATCCTCGCCCAGCACGTCCAGCAGGCTGGCGCGGGTCATGCGGGCGATGAGCGCCACATAGATGGAGGCCAGCGTGAAGGCGGGCAAAGTGGCCCGCTGGGAGAAGGGGCCGAGCCCGTTCACGATGCTGGAAAAGCCCTGCACCGGAAACCAGCGCAGCTGGATGGCGAACACCTGGATCAGCAGATAACCGATGACGAACACCGGCACGGAGAAGCCGAGCACGCACAGCGCCATCACCAGACTGTCGATGAGCGTGCCGTGCTTCCACGCCGCCAGCACGCCCATGGGCACGGCGATGAGGATGGACAGCACCATGGTGATGAGGGCGAGGCTCAGCGTCGGGCCGAGGCGCTGGCCGATGAGCGTCGTCACCGGCGTCTTGGAAATAAGCGAGGTGCCGAGGTCGCCCTGCGCCAGCTGGCCGATCCATGTGGCGAACTGCACCGGGATCGGCTTGTCGAGGCCGAGGCTGGTGCGGATGGCTTCCAGCTGCGCTGGCGTCGCGGTGTCGCCGGCGATGATGGCGGCGGGATCGCCGGGGGTGAGGCGCAGCAGCAGGAAGACGAACAGCGCCACCACGCCCATCACGGGAATGGCGGCGAGGATGCGCCGCAGGGTGTAGGCGAGCATGGCTGGACCTCGTTCCGGCGTCGGGACGTTTTCGAAGCGGCACCCGGCCGGGGGGCCGGGCGCCTGTCGCGTCAGTTGGCCTTCTTCATGTTCCAGAACACGGGCGCCGGGCCGGTCAGGATGCCGCTGATCGACGTGCGGTGCAGGGCCGGCACGGTGTAGGTGCCCAGCGGCACATAGGCGACCTCGTCATAGGCCCGCTCCTGGATCTTGGTGGCGAGCGCCTTTTGCTCTTCCAGCGTCTTGGCGCCGGCGAAGGCGTCGCGCATCTTGTCGAGCTCGGGATCCTCCATCCAGCCGAAGAAGCCGCCCTTCTTGCCACGCCCGTTGAGCATGGGATTGACGAGGGGCGTCCACACCTCGGCGCCGATCCAGTTGGTGAAGAACATGTGCCAGCCGCCCTCCGCGATGGGCGCCTGGCTGGCGCGGCGGATCACCACCGTCTGCCAGTCCATGGGCTGGAGCGTCACCTTGAAGCCGGCGTTGCGCAGCGCCTGCGCCGCCACCACCGGCTGCGGCGAGACCGTCACCACGTCGGTGGGCTGGAGGATGACGATGGGCGTGCCGTCATAGCCCGCCTCCTTGAGCAGCGCTTGTGCCGCCTTCACGTCGCCGGTGGCAAAGCTCTTGGGGGCACCGGCCGCCGTCTCCAGCGGCACGCCGCACCCATACATGGAGGGGCAGGCCTTGTAGTATTCCGGATTGCCGGACACCGCCGCCAGCGTGTCGTTCTGGCTCATGGCGATGAGCGCCGCCCTGCGGATCTTCACATTGTCGAAGGGCGGGTTGAGGAAGTTCATCCGGCCCATGGTCTGGCTGTAGAGCGGATTCCAGGCCAGTTTCTTGATGTCCGGATTGCCTTCCGCGATCGGCAGAAGGTCCACCGGCGGGGACTCGATGTAATCGATCTCGCCGGAACCGAGCGCGTTCAGCGCTGTCTGGGCGTCGGGCATGTTCACCCATTCCACCCGGTCCACGAACACCTGCTTGCCGCCGGCGGTCCAGCTCGGGGCCTCCTTGCGGGGGATGTATTTGTCGAACTTCTCGTAGACCACCTTCACGCCGGGCTGGAACTCCTCCTTCACGAACCGGAACGGGCCGGAGCCCATCTGGTCGGTGATGCTTTCCATGGCGGGCGTCTCGGCGATGCGCTTGGGCATCATGAAGGGCACCACGGAGGAGGGCTTCGCCAGCATGTCCAGCACGGGCGCGAAGGGCTTCTTGAGCTTGAGCACAATGGTCTTCGGATCTGCCGCCGTCAGGCTCTCCGTATAGTCCATCATCATCTGGCCGCCGGTGTCGCGCTGGGCCCAGCGCTTGATGGAGGCCACGCAGTCTTCCGCCGTCACCGGCGTTCCGTCGTGCCAGAGCAGGCCGTCGCGCAGGGTGAGGGTGTAGGTCAGCGCGTCGTCGGAGATCTTGTACTCCGCCATCTGCGGCTGCGGCTTGTAGTTGGCGTCCATCGACAACAGCGTGTCGTAGATCATGTAGCCGTGGTTGCGGGTGATGTGGGCGGTGGTGATGATGGGATCCAGCACCCTCAGGCCCGAATGCATCACGGCGCGGATGGTGGTGCCGGCGGCCTGCGCGGCGGGGCTGAGCGCCCCGAGGCCGAGGGCGATGACGGAGGCCATCGTCAGGGCCGAAGTCACTGTCCTCGTGGCTGTTCGGCGGGATACGGTAATGCCGTTCTTGAACCAGATCATGCAGCAATCCCCTCGTAATGATGGAATGATCAGTGCGGCTGGGCCGTTCTTGTGCTGAAGGTCAGTTCTATGCGGGACGCAAAAGCCGGGGCTGAATTCAGGTGACGCGAAAGCGGTGCGGTCGCTCCTTCGGCGCCAGACGCGAGCGGGCATGGACCCGCTCTCCTCCGGTCTCGCCCGGCCTTGCCAGTTGGCTGGCTGGAACCCTACGAAAGCTGCCCCTTCTGCACAACAATGATGCGTGATTAAAATATAGCGCGGTGCCGGTACAGAAGAACGGTGCATCGCTCATGGCGCAGGCAAAGCATTGTCCCTGCCGGCCCGGTTCCAGCGGGCGGAACTTCATAAAATGACGACGTTTCATCGGCGTTCTGGCGAGCGCGGATAAGGTTTCCGGATGCCTCTCCGTCGCCCGAAACGGACGTTTGAAACGGGGGCGTCACTGCCTGTTCCGTGGGCGCGGATGTCTTTGACCGGATGTGTTGTATAGCGTGCTATTTGTATAGGTTCTGCACAGGGTTAGCCGGCCCCGTCGGCGCCCGTCCGACTTTTCCAAACGGGCTCTCAGGCCCGCGCCGTGCGCCGCATCAGCAGTGCCAGCACCTGCGCGATGGTCACCATCAGCACCACGCCCACGGTGATCCCGCCGAGCCGCTCGACCACCGGCAGCAGTTCGGCCGGAGGTCCGCTGCCGCTGACGAGAGCGGTGATGAAGGCGATGCCGCCCTGCGTGCCGACATAGCTGTGTGCGCCTCCGCCATGATGCAGGCGGGAGAAATAGAACAGGCCGGCGAACAGCGTCACCGCATAGAGGGGCAGCACCTCCAGCGGCAGCAGCAGGGCGAGAAGCCCGAGCCCGCCGCCCAGCGCGCAGCCGAGAAAGCGCTGTCGCGCGCGCACGTTGATGGTGGCGAAGTCGCGATCGAGCACGGCAAGGCTGGAGCCCATGGCCTGCGGCATGGAGGGGATGTCGAACCACGACCACAGCGCCACCATCGCCACCGCTGTCAGGCCAGCCACCAGCGCAAGGCGCGTCAGGTCGAGGTCCGGTGTGTGGGGCGTGGCGGGGGCGTGCGGGGGCGGCGCTGTCCCGGCGCGGGCGATGGTGTGCACGAAGGCCACCGCGAACACGCCGCAGGAAATCTCGGCGAAGCGGAACTGGGCGAAGGAGAACAGCACCTGCGGTTCCATGATGCTGACCGCGATCATCAGCATCAGCGTGATCATGCCGTAGAACCACGCATAGCCGAACCGGCTGGTGAAGCGCAGGTAGGAGCCGATGGCGCAGATGATGAACAGCGCCAGCGCCTGGAACAGCACCTGCCCCTCCATGGCCACCGCGAGCGCATAGCCCACCGTCAGCCCGACGAAGGTGCCGGCCAGCCGCATGGCGATCTTGCGCCACAGCGCCGTCATGTCCGGATTGGCGACGACCCAGGCCGAGATCGCCGCCCACCACAGATCCTGAAGGCCAAGAAAGGCGGCGAGCCCCACGGCAGCCAGGACGCTGGAGGCTGTGATCAGGCCCTGCCGTGCGCTCCATGCGGAAGGGGCCGGTGCCATGGCTCAGAACCAGATCAGCACGCGGGCATCGGCGCCGCGATAGAGCGGGGCGGCCTTCGGCAGTTCGCCCATGTCGATCAGCACCGGAAAGCGGCGGGGTAGGCGGATCCAGTCCGTGTCCAGCGGCACGAAGGGCAGCGGGCCCTGCTCGCTGGCGGTGCGGGCGATACCGGGGGAGATGGAGCGCACCGTGCCGCGATGGGGACGCCACGGATCGGAGGCGATGCTGAACCAGACGCTCTGGCCGACCTTCAGGCGCGAGAGGTGGCGCTCGTCCACCGCCGCCATGATGTGCCAGTTGTCGTTCGACACAACGGCGGCGAGGGCCTTGCCGGCGGTGGCATAGTCGCCCGTGCGCACTGTCAGCGGCGCCGCCCGCCCCGACACGGGGGCGAGGATGCGGGTGTGGGCGAGATCGTATTGCGCCTTGTCGAGGGCGCTCGCGGTGGCGACATCCTCCGCCTGCCGCACCTCCACCAGCCCTTGCGCGACCGCGAGCAGGCTCTGCGCCTTGCGCAGCTCGGCATCGGCCACGGTGGCGCTGCGCCGGGCGGAATCGAGGTCCGCGTCCGAGATGTCACCGGTCTTGGCGAGGGTTTCGGCGCGGGTCTGCTCGCGCTGGGCATTGTCCCGGGTGGCTTGTGCCGCCTCCACCATGGCCGTGCTCTCGGCAATGGCCTCCTGCGCCATCTTCGTGCGCTTGGCGGCGAGCGTGACCGCCGCCTGCGCGCTCTGCTCGGCGATGCGGAACGGCTCGGGATCGATCTCGGCGATCAGGGCGCCGGCTGCCACGGTGGCATCGTCGGTTATGCCGATCTTCGCCAGAGGGCCGGAGACCTCGGGCGCGATGAAGACCACATTGCTGTCCACGAAGGCATCGCCCGTATAGGCGAAAAAGCGGACCGAGGTTTCGTACAGCAGGAACACCGCCGCGATGGCGGCGATCAGGCAGGCGACAACATGGCGTTCAATGAACGAAAGCACGGGCAGTCTCCGGCTGCGACTTGAGACACGGCGAGGCTCATGCAGCACGCAAGACTAGCGCGGGACTTGCGTTGCCGCATCGGCCTGCGGCAACCGGGCCGGCATTTCCCGGCCTGTACCCACTGGTTCCCCTCGTCACCACCTTGTTGCCGTCGCCGATGGCCGGTTGCGCCGCGGCCCCGTCAGAGGGCGGCGGGTGCCGGAACCGGGGCGTGAGCCCATGCCTGCTCTGCCGTGATCACCCGCGTCTTGGACTGGAGCGCATTCAGCGCGATGCGATGGACGGTTTCCGTGGGAGCCGTGCAGAGATCGCCCAGAACCTGCACCTGAAAGCCATCGGCCGCCCGCGAGAGTGCGGTGAAGACCACGCAGTTCTGAGTCATCATCCCGCACACCAGCAATTCGTCGGTGCCGGAGAGGTGGTGCGCAAGGTCCGTCTCCTGAAAGGAATCGGCCACGTGCTTCGTCACCACCGGGGCATCGCCGGCGGCATCCAGAATGGCGGAACGGATGTGATTGCCGGCCCCGCCGGCCGCAAAGAGGCCGGTCTCAGCGACCGAGATGTGGCGTACCAGAACGATTTTGTCTCCGGCGGCGCGCGCCTGCCCGATGGCTGCGACGATGCGCTGCTCCGTCTCCTCGGCCTGCCAGAGCGGCAGGACGCCGCCGGGGAAATAGTCATTCTGGATGTCGATCACGAGAAGGGTGCGGGTCATCGGCGGGAACTCCTTGGTTTTGTGCATTCTGGCCGGCCGCTGGCGATCTGATCAGTGGCCCGATTGACATATTTCATGTAAATCGGGCCAATGCGTTTCGCCGTTCTCGCCTATGACGCCATCAGCCCCTTCATGCTGTCCACGCCGCTGGCGGTCTTCGGCGAGCCCTTTGTTGCCGGGCCGCATCGCATCGACATGTGCGCCGGCGAGAAGCGCCTGCGTGCAACCGGCGGGCTGACGATCGAGGTTCCGCATCCGCTGGCGGCGGCCCGTGAGGCCGATGTGGTCATCCTGCCCGGCTGGCGCGATGCGGACGAGCCGGTGCTGCCGGAGATCGTGGCCGAGTTGCAGGCGGCGCACATGCGGGGCGCCGTGGTGGTCGGCCTGTGTCTCGGTGCATTCGGGCTCGCACAGGCGGGCGTTCTGGACGGGCGGCGTGCGACAACCCATTGGGCGCGCGCGGAGACTTTCGCGGCGCGTTTTCCGGCCGTTTCCGTCGATCCGGGGGCTCTGTTCGTGGATGAGGGGAGCGTGCTGACCTCGGCCGGCATCGCGTCGGGGCTGGACTGCTGCCTGCATCTGCTCGGCCGCCTGTCGGGCATTGGCGAGGCCAACCGCGTTGCCCGCCATCTGGTGGTCGCGCCCCAGCGCTCTGGCACCCAGCCGCAATGGACCGAGCGCCCCGCGATCGGCTCGTCCGCCGATCGCCGCGTGACCGAAATCCTGGCGCTCCTGCGCGACAATCCGCAGGCGCTGCCCGCGCTGGACGATCTGGCGGCGCGTGCCGGCATGAGCCGCCGCAGCCTGACCCGGCAGATCCGGGCGCGCACGGGCGGTAGCCTTGGAGACTGGCTGAAACAGGCCCGTCTCAGCCGGGCACAGGAACTGCTGGCGGCTGGTGCGCGCGGCATGGAGGATGTCGCCGCGCAATGCGGGTTTCCCGATGCCCATGCGCTGCGGGCGGCCTTCCGCTCCGAGCTTGGTCTGACACCGACGCAGTGGCTGGCGCGCCAGAGGCTCTGCTAGCGGCTACTCGTCCGCCACCACCACCCGGCAGCCGGCCTCGGCGATGCGGGCGGCGAGGGCCGGCGGGGGCGGGGCATCGGTGACGAGTATGGATACCGCCTCGAAATCCGTCACCCGCACCAGCGCCGAGCGGGTGAATTTGGAGGCGTCCGCCACCAGTATGGTGCGGCGGGACTGGGCGATCATGGCCTTCTTGGTGGCCACCTTCAGCACGTCGAAGTCCATCACCGCGCCATCGAGATCATCAAAGCCGGAGCAGGCGATCACGGCGGTATCCATGCGCAGGCCCTTGAGCGTGGCGAGCGCCGCTTCCCCCACCAGCGAGCCGTCGACGCCCCGGATCAGCCCGCCCGTCACCACCACGTCGCCCACCTCGGTGCCGCCAAGGATGGCGGCGGCGCCAATGCTGGTGGTGATCACATGCATGCGCCGGTGCTCCAGCAGCGCGCGCGCCACCGCCTCCACCGTCGTGCCCACATCGAGGCAGACGGAGGAGCCGTGCGGGATGAGCGCGGCGCAGGCGGCGGCGAGCCGTTTCTTGCCGTCCGGGGCGGTGGTGCGCTTCTGGCTGTAGGCGAGGCGGGTTGTGGTCTCCACCGGGCCTGCGCCGCCATGGAAGCGCTTGATCAGCCCGGCCTCGTCGAGGCGGATGATGTCGCGCCGCACGGTCTGGGTGGAGACATCGAACGCCCGCGCCAGCGTTTCCAGAGGGATGAAGCCCTGAGCGCGCACGCGGGCCACGATCTCCTGCTGGCGGGGCGAGAGGTCGGTGTCGGCATCAGTGGCAATCGGGGGCATGGACACTCCGGAAGCGCGGCGCTGGAAAACACGGCCGCCGTCTCTCTAGCAAGCCAACCATGACGGATGTAAGAAAACTTACATGGGCGGAGCGTATGTGATGCGTTGCGGCCCGTCGAGACTGCCGCCTTCCGGAAAGAGAATTGCCATGACCGACCTTGCTGCCTCCGCCGCCGATGCCCGCCTGTTCTGGAGCGACAGCGGCTGTCTCTTCCGCGTGGGGCCGGACGGCGCGTCGCAGGAGTTCGATCCCTGGGCGCTGGAATGGCGGGCCGGCGCTCCGGTTGGCGCGGATGCCCGCGCCGTGACGCCGGTGGAGGCACTGAAGCTGCTCACCGGCACCGGCCGCATGCGCCGGGTGCCCGTTGGCATCATCGGCCCCAAGGCCGCCAATGCGGCGCAGGAGGAGGTGGCCGAGGCCCTCGGCCGCGCCTTCGCCAAGGTGGGGCTCACGGTGCTGACCGGCGGCCGCAAGGGCGTGATGGAAGCCGCCAGCCGGGGCGCCTTCACCGCCGGCGGCATGACCATCGGCATCATTCCCGATAACGAATGGGACAGCGCCAATCCCTATGTGACGGTGCCGCTGGCCACCGGCCTCGGACCTGCGCGCAACGCCATCGTGGCCCGCGCCTGCGAGGCTCTGGTGGCCGTTGGCGGCGAATATGGCACGCTTAGCGAGATGGCTTTCGGCATGCATTTCAACCGCAAGGTTCTGGCCATGCTGAACGCGCCCACCGTGCCCGGCACGATCACCTGCGCCAGCGTGGACGAGGCGCTGGCCCACGTGGCGGCGCGTTTCCTCCGGTTGGATAGCGGGCCTTCAGTCGGCTGATCGAAAACTTACATCATGTCATAAAAGTATCATTGCCCCCTGCCACAAGGGGCCTGCATCTCAAGAGGCTCCCGCTGCCGTGCTGGCCACCGTGCTCTATCTCCTGTTTCTCATCGCGCCCATCGCCCTTCTGGCGCTGGGCTCGGTGGGGCAGTCGTGGACCAACACGCTGCTGCCCTCGGGGCTCACGGGCGAATGGTATGCGCAGCTGGCAGCCGACCCGAGCTTCCAGCGCGCCTTTCTCACCAGCCTGAAGGTGGTGGCCGCCACCTGCGTGCTCAACACGCTGATCGCGGTGCCGCTGGCCTATGCCATCCATGCCAGCGCACGGCGCGGCGCGAAGGCGGCGGCGCGCATCCTCACTTTGCTGCCCATCGCCACGCCGGAGCTGGTGCTCGGCTTCGGCTTCATTCTGGTGTTCTCGTCCGACACCCTGCCGTGGCTCGGCTCCATCTGGCTGCTGATCGCCGCCCATCTGGTGGTGACGCTGCCTTATCTCATCAACATCCTGCTCGCCGACATGGCCCACCTGAAGCTTGATGAGCTGGAACGGGTGGCGGCAACGCTTGGCGCGCCTTTCTCCAGCCGGTTCATCGATATCGTGCTCCCGCTCCTGCGCCACAGCCTGCTGTCCGGGCTGATCACCGTCTCGGCCATTTCCATCGGCGAGTTCCAGATCTCCAACCTGATCGCCGGCTTCCTCACCCGCACCTATCCCATCACGCTGTTGCAGGCCTTCTACGGCGCCACCGGCTTTGCCTGCGCCGCCACCATCGTGCTGCTGGTGCTCGCAATTCTGGCCTCCGCTGCCGGCGCGCTCACCGCCCGCGCGGCACGGGCGGGGTGATCGTCATGAGCGTGCGCTTCGAAAATGTCTCCTTCCGCTATCCCGGTGGCACGGGCGGCGTGTTCGACATTGATCTGGAGATCGCCACCGGCGAACTGCTGGCCGTCATCGGCCCCTCTGGCTCGGGCAAGAGCACGCTGCTGAAGCTGCTCTCCGGCTTTGCCGTGCCCGACACCGGACGCATTCTCGTGGACGGGCGCGACGTCACCCGTCTGCCGCCGCACGAGCGGGCGCTGGGCGTCGTCTTCCAGTCCTATGCCCTGTTCCCGCACATGAGCCTGTGGCGCAACGTGGCCTATCCGCTGAAGGTGCGGAAGATCGCGAAGAAGGAGCGTCGGGCGCGGGCGCTGGATGCGCTGGCCCGGGTGGGCCTTGCGGACTTCGCCGAGCGCGCGCCGCCCAGCCTCTCCGGTGGCCAGCAGCAGCGTGTGGCGCTGGCCCGTGCGCTGGTGTTTTCCCCGCGCGCGCTGCTGCTGGACGAGCCGCTCTCCGCGCTCGATGCCTCGCTGCGCAACGATCTGCGCGACGAGATCGTGCGCGTGCAGCGCGGCGCCGGCATCGCCACCCTGCATGTCACCCATGATCAGGAGGAGGCGCTCTCCATGGGCGACCGGGTGGCGGTGATGCATGCCGGCCGGCTGGTGCAGGTGGCCAAGCCGCGCGAGCTTTATGATCGCCCGCTCAACCGCACGGTTGCCGCCTTCGTGGGCCATGCCAATCTCTGGCCCGGCGTGGTCGAGGCCGCCGGGCGCGTCGGCACGCCGCTGGGGTTGCTCGCCTGCGACACCACGGGCTTTGCCAACGGCGCGCAGGTGACGGTGCTCGCCCGCCCCGAGGCGGTGCAGCCGCTGGCGGAGCTGCCGAACGCCAGCCGGCCCAACGTCTTCTATGGTCTCGTGAATGCGGACCGTTTCCTCGGCGCCCAGCGCCGCTGCGACCTTGAGGTGGGCAGCGGCATCGTGCGCATCGAGACCACCATCCGGACGGCCATCCATGCCGTCTCGATCCCGCCGGAGGCGATCCGGCTGCTTCCTCCCGATTCGACTGCTTCCCAAAACCCTGCCCACACAGGAAAACCGTCATGACCCATTGGCTGATCAAGGCCGCCACCGCGGTCGCGCTCGCTCTGCCCGCCGTCGCTTTGCCGACGTTTGCGATGGCTCTGGAAGGTCCGGAGCTGTTCCCCGGAGAGGCCGCGCTCTATGAGGCGGCGAAGAAGGAAGGCATGGTCGTCTCCTTCGACACCGGCCCCATCTGGGCCAATTGGGGCGAGCAGTTCAAGGCGTTCCAGAAGCGCTATCCGGGCGTGGAGATCGTCTATAACGACATCGGCTCCGCCCAGACGGTGGTGGCGCTGGACAAGTCGCGCAACCGCCCGCAGGCCGACACCGCTTATTATTTCGCGGGCTCCGCGCTGGATGCCGCCGCCAAGGACGTGGTGGCGCCCTTCCAGCCGGTGAACCTCGACAAGCTGGTGCCCGAGTTCAAGCAGGCCGACGGCAAGTGGTTCACCATCCACACGCTGAGCCCTGCGCTGCTGATCAACAAGAACCTCGTGAAGAACCCGCCCAAAAGCTGGGCCGATCTGCTGAAGCCCGAATACAAGAACACGGTGGTCTATCTCGATCCGCGTTCCACCGGGCAGGGGCAGGTGGTGGCGATCGCCACCGCTTATGCCAATGGCGGCAGCATCGACAATGTGAAGCCGGGCATCGACTATCTGGAGAAGCTGCACAAGGCGGGCAACGTGCTGCGCACGGTGGGCACCACGCCTTATGCGCAGTTCCTGAAGGGCGAGATTCCGATCCTCATCGGCTATGAGAATGACGGCCTGAAAGCCAAGTACAAGGACGGCATGGGCGATGCCGTCGAGGTGGTGATCCCGGCCGAGGGCACGGTTGCCGCGCCTTATGCCATCAGCCTGGTGAAGAACGGCCCCAACCCGAACGCCGGCAAGCTGTGGCTCAACTTCATCATGAGCGCCGACGGTCAGGCCCGCTTCGCTGAAGGCTATGTGCGCCCCTCCGTGCCCGGCGTGGACCTGCCGGCCTCTGTGGCCGCCCAGATGCCGGCCATCAAGGCGACGCCTCTGGATGTGGCCAAGGCCAGCGCCAAGAAGGCCGAGATCGACCAGCTCTGGGCCAAGCAGGTGCTCGGGAATTGAGCGGACGCTGACGAAAGCCCTCTCCCGTCTGCGGGACATGCTCTCTCCCCCCTTGCGGGGGAGAGTTGGAGAGGGGGGTAACGCGGGTGACGTCCGCGATACCTTTCCAATCGGGCGAGGGCTCGAAACCGCGTCAGGCCAACGGAGAGGGCACTACCCCCCTCCCAACCCTCCCCCGCAAGGGGGGAGGGCTCAAAAGGCCGCTCCCCCGCAAGCGGGAGAGGGGATCCGTCCCGTGGGGCGGCGAAGTCCCATCAGTCACCGAAGCAGGCCTTCCATGGCACACACGAACGCACCCACCGGCCGCTCCATCCCCCTCGCGGGGCGAGGCATCCGCTTGGCCTTCGTGCTGCCGGCGCTGATCCTGCTGGGCCTGTTCTTTGTGCTGCCGCTCATCTCAGTCGCCCGCGAGGCGGCGGCGGAGAATGGCGCGGCATTCGGCCGGGTGCTGCGCGATCCAGTGTTCTGGCAGGGCGTGAAGGGCAGCCTCGTGCTCGGCACGCTCGCCCCCGCCTTCTCCGTGGTGGTGGGCTTCCTCGTGGCGCTCCATCTCTCGCGCCTGTCGGAGGGCGTGAAGGCGCTGGCGCTGTTCGCCATCTCGCTGCCGCTCACCTTCTCCGGCCTCGTCATCGCCTATGGCTTCATCCTCGTTTTCGGGCGCTCCGGCTTTGTCACGCTGCTGCTGGCGAAGCTCGGCGCCGATCCGGCGGTGGTGGGCGGCTTCATCTTCTCGCCCGTGGGCCTCGGTCTCGCCTACTCCTATTATCTGATCCCGCGCGTGGTGCTGGTGATGCTGCCGGTGCTGAGCAATTTCGACCGTTCCCAGATCGCCGCTGCCCGCTCGCTGGGGGCCGGCAACATCACCGCGCATCTCGACGTGCTGGTGCCGCAGGTGATGCCGGCGCTCATCACCGCCTTCTGCCTGACGTCCGCGGTCGCCATCGGCGCCTATGGCACGGCGCTGGCGCTGGTGGGCACGCAGGTGAACATCCTGCCCCTCGTGCTCTATTCCAAGATTTCCGACGCCGGTTCGGACTTCCCCGCCGCCGCCGCCATCTCGCTGCTGCTCATGGGCCTGTGCTGCCTCGTGGTGGGCGTGGCCGAGCTTTTTCGGCCCCGTCGCGTCGTCTGAGGCCGCGCACGAAAAAGGCCGGCGGAAGCACCGCCGGCCTGTTGTCTGATGCGGGCCGCTCAGGCCGCGTCGCGCACGTCCGGCGTGGCGATGCCGCCCGCTACTCGCGCCCGCACGCGCAAGGCGTTGCCGGGCAGGTAGGCGATGGGCATGTCTTCCACGTCCACGGTCTTCAGGCTGTCGCGGTCGGCGCCCGCCGCCACCGCGCGGTCGCGAGCGATGGTGAGCGCGGCCTCGATGGCCGCATCGCGGGAGAGATCACGGAACACCTGATCGGTCTCGCCGCTCACCTGCGCTATGGCTGCGCCCACCGCATTGGCGCAATCGCCATGGGGCACGCGCACGATCTCCGAGCAGCCGGTCAGCTTCTCCGGCACCAGGAAGGCGCCGCCGCCCACCGCCAGCAAGGGCACTTCGCCCGCCTCGGTCTTCATGCGGTCCACATTGTCCTCAAGCTGGCGGCGGGCATCGTCCAGCGCCTGCTTGATGAAATCGGCGGTCAGGTGCTTCACCCGCGACCGGTCGCCGATGTCCAGCATGCCGGCCGCCACGGCGATATCGGTGGAGGTGAGCTGGGCGCCGCCGAACACGAGGGCGTCCTGCGTCAGGCGATAGCCCACGGAGAGCGGGCCGATGCGCCCCGTCACCGGGTCCACATGACTGCCGCCGCCAAGGCCGATGGAGAGCAGGTCCGGCATGCGGAACAGGGTGCGCACGCCGCCGACTTCCACCACCGAATTGGCTTCGCGCGGAAAACCGTTGCGGAGCTGCCCGATGTCAGAAGTGGTGCCGCCCACATCCACCACCATGGCGTCTTCCAGCCCGGAGAGATGGGCTGCGCCCCGCATGGAATTGGTGGCGCCCGAAGCGAAGCTCATCACCGGGAACTGCATGGCGACTTCCGCCTGCATCACCGTGCCGTCGTTCTGGGTGAGGTAGAGCGGGGCGTCGATGCCGCTGTCGGCGATGGCCTTGCGGAAGGCTGCCACCGTGGTGGTGGCGAGATCGCGCAGCCCCGCATTGAGCAGCGCCGCATTCTCCCGCTCGAGAAGGCCGATGCGGCCGAGATCGTGCGAGAGGGTGATGGCCACGTCCGGGCATTCCTCCAGCAGAATGTCCCGTGCCTGCTCCTCGCCGCTGGGATCGAGCGGGGAGAAGATGGCGGAGATGGCCACCGAGCGGATGCCCTGTTCGCGGATGCTTCTGGCCGCCGCGCGCACGCCCTTGGTGTCCAGCGGCATGAAGGGGCGGCCATCGTAATCATGCCCGCCTTCGAGCATGAAGATGTTGCCGTTCACCAGCGTGCCGAGATCGCTGGGCCAGTCGCAGAAGGGCGGCAGGGCCGCGCTCGCCGGCATGCCGAGGCGGATGGCGGCCACCTTCTGCAGATGGCGGCGCTGCACCACCGCATTGATGAAATGGGTGGTGCCGATCACCACCGCATCCACCTTGCCGCGCGTGGCGGGGTGCTCGCGCAAGGCGGCGAGGGCGTCGAGAATGCCGGTGGTCACGTCCGCCGTGGTGGCGCGCTTCACCGAATGGATGACGGTGGTGCCATCGAGGAGGACAGCGTCGGTGTTGGTGCCGCCGACGTCAATGCCGATACGACGCATGCTCAGGCTCCCTGGCCGGCGGAGGGGAAGAGGGACTTGAACTCGAGGTCGTAGCCGAAGGCGCGTGGGCCCACGTGCTCCAGTCCCTTGGGGCTGGTGAGCAAAGCAGGGGCAGGCAAGGCGATGATGGTGACACGCTGGCCGTAGCGCACCGTCTCGGTGCCGACGCCATTGCCCGAAACGGTATCGAGCACGCAGATCAGGTCCGGCGAGGTGGCGATGGCTTCGCCGTCGCGCCAGGCCACGATCCATTCGTTCTGGAACGAGAGTTCGAGGCGGCTGCCGCGATCGTCCTCCAGCCCGTCCACCACGGCGCTGCCGCGCAGAAAACCCTCGGTGGTGCGGCGGGCCACGTCCACCACCTTGCCGGTGAACAGCTTGATGCCGCCCTCGGAGGCGAGGATGGCGGCCACTGGATCCTCATGGCGGCGGTTCGCCTCCATCACCACCTGACCGATGCGGATGGCGGCGGTGGTGGTGAAGTGGATGCCCCAATCCTTCACCTCGCGGCCCGTGCGCGGGGCCTTGGAGGTGGAGGCGATGGAGCCCATCTCCACGCAGATCTTGCGGCTCGCTCGCTCCATCCATTTCCAGCTGGGCACTTTTGTGACCACGGCCTCAATGCCGCGCGGGTCATAGAGCGTGCAGGGATAGGGCTTCAGGTCGCCGATGGCCACCGAGGTCATCTGCGCTTCGGGGAAGGCGCGGCCCATGCAGTCGGCGTCCACCACGGGAATCCCCAGCTCGGCGGCGGCCATGAGGGCCTGCACGCCATTGCCGCCGCCGATCTCCACCGACATGACAGCGCGGAACTTGATACCGTTGATCTCTTCCTGCATGCGCACGGCGCGGGCGGTGTTGCGGCTGTCGGCGAGGCGCTCCTGCCCCACCAGCGGCGCGCCCATGTTGGACACCACGGCCACCCAGTCGTCGTCTTCCAGATCGTGCGGCGACATGAGCTGCACGGTGCGGCCTTCGGCATAGAGGCGGCGCAGGTTCAGGAGGCCCAGATAGGGGCTGCCGCCGCCGCCGGTGCCGAGCACCCAGGCGCCGATGGCCAGCGCCTCGACTTCCTCGGCGGTGATGTCGCGAAGGGAAGGGGCGCTCATGACAGCAGTTCCTCGACCATGCGGGCGGAGGAGGAAATGCCGAGCATCACCGGGCCCTTGTAGGTATGGCGCACGCGGGCCTTGTTGGCGCTGGAATAGCCCATGCAGTCCATGACCACGAGGTCGGGCTTCAGCGCCGCCATTTCGGCGGCGGCGGCGTCCACGGCCGCCTCGTCGGAGCCGGGCTGGAGGGTGACGCCTACCACCTCGATGCCGGCGCGCTCCCACTTCTTGTGAATGAGCGCGCTCTGCTCGGCCAGCGGCGAGAATACGCCGAGCCGGCCCTTGGGCAGCACCGCCTCCACCGCCTTGTGCAGCACGGCGGAGGGGAAGATCACCTTGCCGTCTTCCGGCAGGTTCGGGAACTTGCCGGTGCAGGCGAGCAGCGTCACCGCCATGCCTTCCTCGGCGAAGCGCGCGATCTGCACGGCGGCGCGGGCTTCCACCTCGGCCTTGCTGATGCGCACGGGCTCACCGCTGGGCAGCAAAGTGAAGAGGGCGTCCTTGCCGTCCCTGGGCGGGATGGTGTCGATCTCCTCGCGGGTCATGCCGTCGAGGGCGCCGCGCAGCTCGATCTCGAAATCGGGGGAGATGACGGCGGCAATCTCGGCGACGACGGTCGGCCGGGGGCTCTGGCCGATGACGACCACACCCATACGCTTCTTGCTCATGGTGATCAGTCCTTCAGGATGACGAGATCGGCCGGGGTCCAGCCGAGGGAAACGGGGGTACCGGCGGCCAGCGGCGCGCCGCTGCCGTCATTGGGGCTCTGGGCCAGCACGTGGCGGTTGCCGGCGAGCGCGATGCGGTAGAGCACATGGCCGCCCTGAAAATTGGCGCTCTCCACCGTGCCCTGCGCCTGCGCGCCTGCACCGCCGGGGGTGAGGCGCACCTTCTCGGGTCGCAGGCCCACGGAGATGGCGCCGGACAGGCCGTCAGCGGCGGGCAAGGCGAGGGTGAGGTGGCCATCCACGCGCAGGGCAGGGGCGCCGTCCGTGCCCACCAGTTCGCCGCGGAACAGATTGGTCTCGCCGATGAAGTCGGCCACGAAGCGGGTGGCGGGGCGATCGTAGATCTCGGTCGGCGTGCCCACCTGCTCCACCTTGCCGCGCGAGAGCACGGCGATGCGGTCGGACATGGCGAGCGCCTCCTCCTGATCGTGGGTCACGAACACGAGGGTGACGCCGAGCGTCTTCTGCAGCTGCTTCAGCTCGAACTGCATGGACTGCCGCAGCTTCTTGTCGAGCGCGCCGAGCGGCTCGTCGCACAGCAGCACGCGCGGTTCGATGACGATGGCGCGGGCGAGCGCCACGCGCTGCTGCTGGCCGCCGGAGAGCTGGCCCGGCATGCGGTCCTCGAAGCCGGTCAGCGCCACCATGGCCAGCGCCTCGTCCACCTTCTTCGCGATGGCGGCGCGGGGCATCTTGCGCATGCGCAGGCCGAAGGCGACGTTCTCGCGCACCGTGCGGTGGGGGAACAGCGCATAGTTCTGGAACACCATGCCCATGTCGCGCTTGTGCGCCGGCACGCGGGTGATGTCCTGTCCGCCCACGCGGATGATGCCCTCGCTCGGCATCTCGAAGCCGGCGATCATGCGCAGCGTGGTGGTCTTGCCGCAGCCGGAGGGGCCGAGCAGGGAGAAGAACTCTCCCGGCTCGATGGTCATGTGGATGTCGTCGACGGCGCGCGCGGCGCCGTCATAGCTCTTGGAGACGCCGACGATCTCGATGCGCGCGCTCATCCGCGGAAGATCCGGTTCACGCGGGTGTCGATGGCGTCCTTGTGGGCGTTGTACCACTTCCAGTCCACCTGGATCAGGCTCGCCACCTTCTCCGGCGTGGTCAGCAGGCGCGAGGCATAGGGCTCGTCCAGCTTCACCGTCTTGTTGGAGGGCGAGTACCACACCGCCTGCGCCATCTTCTTCTGCACGTCGGGCGAGAGCATGTAATTGACGTAGGCGTTGGCCAGTTCCTTCACCTTGCTGCCGGGGGTGATGGTGAGCACCTGCTCAAGGGACAGCACGCCTTCCTTGGGCGCCACGAAGGCGGTCGGGGGCTTGTCGTCATAATAGCGGTTGACGCCGCTATCGTGCAGCACGCACATGCCGACTTCGCCGGAGAGCAGCATCTTCTCCATCGCGCCGGTGAAGTCCACGAGCTTGATCGGCTTGATCTTTTCCAGCGCCGCATAAGCGGCGTCGAGGTCGGTGGGGCCCTTGCCGTAGAGCATGCCGCAGAGCGGTACGAAGGCCTGGCCGAGGCTGTTGACCGGGATCACATAGCCGCCGCGCACGCCATTGTAGCGCGCGTCCCACAGGTCTTTCCACGAGGTCGGCGTGGGATAGTCCTTGTCGGTGCGCATGCCCAGCCCGATGGCGCTGGTGAAGATCGACACGCCGACGATCTTGTCGCTGACCGCATAGGGGTAGACGTCGGCGATGTTGGGCACCAGCTTGGCGTCGATCTTGGGCTCAACGAGGCCCATCTCCACCGCCGCCCACTGCTCGTTGGAATTGGTGTGCAGCACGTCATAGATGGGCGCGGAACGCGGGCTGGCCTGTAGCTTGGGCAGGAAGGGCAGGGCCGTATCGGTGACGACCTTGCACTTGAACTCCTTCTCGAACGCCGGCACCACTTCGGCGCCCATCACCTGGCCCCATTTTCCGCCCCAGCCGGTGATGCGGAGCGTTGCTGCTTCCTGCGCCCGCGAGACATGCGGGGCGGCGATGGCGCCCGCCGTGAGGGCGGCACCGGCGGCGATGAACTGGCGGCGGCTGAGGGACGTCCTGTGCTCGGTCATGGCTGAAGGTTCCTGCTGGAAGGTATGTTGTTTTCTAAAGCTTGACGTAGGAGCGGAGGCCCACCGTGCGATCGAGGCCGATGACCACGAGCGCAGCAAGCAGGATGGAGACGACCGAGGCGGCGCCGATGGTGCCGTCGAGGTCGTATTTCAGATAGTTGAACAGGGTGATGGGCAGGGTTTCCTGGCCCGGCGAGACGAGGAACAGGGACACCGGGAACTGGTCGAACGACACGATGAAGGCGAAGATGCCGCCGGCGATGACGCCGGGCTTGATGAGCGGCAGCGTGACCTCGAAGAAGGTGCGCTGCGGGCTGGCGCCGAGATTGCGCGCAGCCTCTTCCAGCCTGAGGTCGAAATTGTGCAGCACCGCCAGCGTGGTGCGCACCACATAGGGCACGGTCACGAGGCAATGGCCCACCACGAGGCCCCAGAGCGGGCGGCCCACGTCCATCAGCACATAGGTCTGGAACAGAGCGAGGCCGGTGAGGATGGCCGGCAGCATGAGCGGCGAGAGCATGATGGCGGTGATCAGCCGCGACCCCGGCACGTTTCCGCGGGCGATGCCGAGCGCGGCGCTGGCGCCAAGCACGGTGGCCGCGATGGTGGTGAGGGCGGCCACCTCAAGGCTCAGCAGCAGCGCCGACATGAACTGCGGCGAGGCGAAGAACTTGTCGAACCACTTCAGCGTCACGCCCACGGGCGGGAATTCGATATAGGGCGTGGGGTTCAGCGCGAAGACGAAGATGATGAGGATGGGCAGCAGCAGGAAGGCCAGCACCGCCCAGTTGACGGCGAGATAGAGGAAGCGGCCGACTTTCAGGGAGAGCATGGCCGGGCCTCAGGCAAGGTCGCGCTGGCCGCTGACGGCCGCGAGAATGTGGTTGTAGGCGAGCACGAGCACCATGGAGAGCACCAGCAGCACCATGCCCAGCGCGGCGGCGAAGCCGATGTTGAAGTTGGCGGAAATCTGCTGGTAGATCAGGATCGGCAGGGTCATGATCTGGAACCCGCCCATCAGGATCGGCGTCACATAGGCGCTGATGGCCAGCGCGAACACCAGCAGCGAGCCGGCGAGGATGCCGGGCACGCTCAAGGGCAGCGTCACCTCGCAGAAGGCCTTGAGCGGGCTTGCCCCGAGGTTCTGCGCCGCCTGCTCCAGCCGCTCGTCGATGCGGCCGATGACGCCGGTGAGCGTCAGGATCATGAAGGGCAGATAGATGTGCACGAGGCCGAGCACGATGCCGAACTCGTTATACATGAGCTGCATGGGCGCAAATCCCAGCGCCTGCAGGATCTGGTTGGCGACGCCCTTGTCCGAGAGGATGGCCATCCAGGCGAAGGTGCGCACCACGATGCCGGTGAGCATGGGCATCAGCACCGCCATCAGCAGCAGGGCATGAAGTGAGCGGCTCTTCACCCGCGCCATGAGATGGGCAAGGGGATAGCCCAGCAGCAGCGCGGCGACCGTGGTGTAGAGGCCGATGCGCACCGTGGTCCACATCACCTCGAAATAATAGGGATCGTCCAGAATGCGCTCATAATGGCGCGTGGTGGCGACGACGTTGGGCATCACCACCGGATTGCCGGTGAGGAAGCTCATCACCGCCATGAGGCCGATGGGCAGGAAGAAGAACAGGGCGAAGAACAGCGCGCTTGGCAGCAGCGCGAGGCCCATCACATTGGCGCCAAGTCGGGGGGCACCCAATCGGGCTGATGCGCGGCTCATCAAGCGACCTCCAGAGCGCGGCCCCAGACCGCATCGCCGATCATGCGGCCCACCGTGCGGGCCATGGCTTCCAGTTCCCGCGCCACATGGTCCCGCTCCTCCTGCGCCGTCGCCTGGCTGGAATAGGAGACGGCGACGCCGATCATCTCTCCGGTCTCCCGCGCGCAGAGCGCAAAACCCTGCGAGGCCACGCCGTCTATGGACTCGTTCTCCGACAGCGACTGGCCGGAGCGGCGGATCTCACCCACCCGCGCCAGCAGCTCGGTCGGGGAGTGCGGCGAGTTGGGCGGCAGGGTGGGGAAGGTGTCCGGCAGGCGCGAGAGGATTTCCGCATCCGACAGGCGGGCCAGCATGGCGCGGCCATTCGAGGTGGCGATGGCGGAGCCGCGCTGGCCGGGCGGGCTCATCACGCGCAGCGGGTTGGAGCCCGGCACCATGCGCAGCACCATCTGGTCGCAGCCGTCCAGCATGGCGATGTAGCCGGTGTGGCCGGTGCGGGCGCACACCTCCTTCAGCTCCTTTTCGGCGCGGCCGATCAGATCATCATGGGCGCGATAGAGGCGGCCCAGCTCGAAGGTGAGGAGGCCGGGACGGTAGCGGCGCGTCACCTCGTCCTGCTCCAGCAGCTGTGCCTCCTTCAAGGCGCGCAGCATGCGGGACGTGGAGCTTTTCGGCAGGCCGGTCGCCGCCATCACCTCGGCGAAGCTCAGCTCGGGCCGGGCCTCGGAGAAGCAGCGCAGGACATCGACGGCGGTGCCAAGGGCGCTCATGGAAGTCAGAACCTCCTCAAGTTCCAAAATAAGGAACCATGTTCCAATTTTGATGCCGGTCGATGGGGTCGTCAATGTGAAATGATGCTTTGCGATGCATTTGCGCATCTGCCTAATATTGGGGCGGTGCAACATCTGCTGGGGCGTGCGCCCGGGCGGCAGCGCATGTGGGCAGGCGCTCGAAAGGCTTTTTCATGAGCCGTCTCTTGTGCTTGGCTCAGCCGGGCAAGACAGAAGCGAGGGTGCATGTGGCAGGATCGGCGGGCGGATCGGGAAATCCGGGTGGACGTGGGCGGCCATGCGGTGGTGGCCTATGAGTTCGGCAGCGGTCCCGATGTGCTGCTCTGCCTGAACGGCGGCCCCGGCCTGCCCTGCGATTATTTCCGCGAGGCCCTCTCCTTCCTTGCTGAGCACGGGTTCAGGGTGGTGGCCTTCGATCAGCTGGGCTGCGGGGCGTCCGACCGGCCGGAGGATCCGGCGCTATGGTCCATCACCCGCTATGTGGCGGAGGTGGAGGCGGTGCGCGCGGCGCTGGGGCTCGGCCGGGTGCATCTCACCGGCCATTCCTGGGGCGGGTGGCTTGCCATCGAATATGCGCTGACCCACCCGCAGAACGTGCGCACACTGCTGTTGCAGAACACTGCCGCCGATCTTCCGCATCTCATGAGCGAGCTGCACCGCCTGCGCGCCGCACTCGGCCCGGAGGCGGTGGCCATGATGGCCGCGCACGAGGCTGCCGGGCGCTTTACCCATCCCGAATATCAGGCCGCCATCACCCTGCTCAATTATCGCCATGTGCTGCGGCTGGAAGGAGACTGGCCGGCGCCCGTGCTGCGCTCTCTGGGCGACTGGAACATGGCGCCCTACAAGGCGATGCAGGGGCCGAACGAATTCCTCTATATCGGCAATCTGAAGGACTGGACGCGGCTCGACGACCTGCCGTCCCTTCATGTTCCAGCGCTTATTACGGTGGGCGCCCATGACGAGCAGACGCCCGCCTGCGCCACCCGCATGGCGGAGCGCCTACCGCAGGCCGAGCTGCATCTGTTCGCGCACTCCAGCCACATGCCCTTCTATGAGGAGCCGGAGGCGTTCGATCGGGTGCTGCTGTCCTTCCTCACCCGCCATCGCGCGGCCTGAGGACGGGCAGGGGGGCCTGTTGCGTCTGGCCCGGATGATGCAAGACAGACAGCGCGTTCGCGCGGCGGCGGATGGCAGAGGATGAGCGGCGTGTATGACGATGGTTTTCTGGCCCGCACGGAAGCCGGCCTCAAGGCGGCCCTGCCGCGCTGGGGACTCGCGCCGGAGACGGAACTGAGCCTCCTCACCATTTCCGAGAATGCCACCTTCAGGGCAACCAGCACGGGGCAGGGGGATCTCGTCTTCCGCGTCCATCGCCCCGGCTATCACAGTCGCGTGGAGATCGGCTCCGAGCTGGCCTGGATTTCCGCCCTGCGCGCCGGCGAAGTGGTGACGACCCCGCGCCCGGTGCCGCTGCGCGACGGCAGCCTGATTGGCGATCTGGACGATGCCGGCACGCTTCGCCACGTGGTGGCCTTCGAGTTCGTGCCCGGCGCTGAGCCGGCGGCGGACGCGGAACTGGCGGGCTGGTTCCGGCAGCTCGGCGGCATCCACGCCACGCTCCATGCCCATGCGCGGAGCTGGCAGCGGCCCGATTGGTTCACCCGCAAGCGATGGAATTTCGCCAGCATGCTGGGCGGTCGTCCCCTGTGGGGCGACTGGCGGGCCGGGCTGGGGCTGGATGCGGCCGGGCGGGCCCATCTTCAGCGCGCCGTGGACCTTTTGGAACGCCAATGTGCCACCATGTGTGAACATGCGGGGAACTTCGGGCTCGTACACGCCGATTTACGTCTCGCGAACCTGCTGGTCGATGGCACAAAACTCGCACTGATCGACTTCGACGACTGCGGTTTCTCGTGGTTTCTCTATGACTTCGCCGCCGCCATCAGCTTCATCGAGCACGAGCCCTACCTGCCGGAGCTTCAGGACGCGTGGGTGGAGGGCTATCGTGCCATCGCGCCCCTGTCCGCAGAAGATGTCGAGCGATTGCAGGTGTTTGTCATGCTCCGTCGCATCCTGCTCACCGCCTGGATTGCGTCACATTATGAGACACCGACGGCACATATGATGGGGACAGCCTATACCGATGGCACACTGGTGCTGGCGGAGCGCTTCCTCGCCCGGTTCGGCTGACAGGTCCTTGGCATCACAGGCATTTTCGACGCGGGGAGCGGCGTACACCATGACCAGTGGGACACAACAGATCCTCGCCCTCAACGCCTTCCGCCCGGATGCGGACGCCGCCGCTCTCGGCGGTACCCTGGAAGGGCTGATCTCCCGCCGCACCGCCGCCTTCGGGCCGGGCTCGGTGGTGTTCTATCGCCAGCCTCTGCATGTGGTGTCCGCGCGCGGCGCCACCATCCAGACCGTTGACGGGGAACGCTTTCTCGATCTGTACAACAATGTGCCATCGGTCGGGCACTGCCACCCCAAGGTGGTGGAAGCGGTGCAGAAGCAGGTGGCACTGCTCAATGTCCATACCCGCTATCTCTTTGACAGCCTTGATGATTATGCCGAGCGCCTGTGTGCCACCCTGCCGCCGTCCCTCGGCCATCTGGCCCTGACCTGCACCGGCAGCGAAGCCAATGATCTGGCGCTCAGGATCGCCGGCATCGCCACTGGCGGCAAGGGGGTCGTCGTCACCTCCGCCGCCTACCACGGCAATACCTCCGCTGTGACCGAGGTTTCGCCCTCGGCCTACAAGGTGGGCGCCCCTCCGGATCACGTGCAAACCGTTGCCCCGCCTGATCCCACCTACTATGGGCCGGACGTGGCGGCGGGGTTCACTGCGGCGGTGGAGGGGGCCATCGCGGCGCTGGAGGCGCGCGGGCACAAGCTGTCCTGTCTGCTGGTGGACAGCATCTTCTCCAGCGACGGCGTCTTTGCCGATCCCGTGGGGCTACTGGCTGGCGCGGCCGATGCCGTGCATCGTGCCCAAGGGCTTGTGATTGCTGATGAAGTCCAACCGGGCTTCGGCCGTACCGGCACCCGGTTCTGGGGCTTTGCCCGCCATGGCATCACGCCCGACATCGTCACCATGGGCAAGCCCATGGCCAATGGCATGGCCATGGGCGGGGTGGCGGTGCGCCCGGAGCTGCTGGCTCGGTTCTCGGAAAAATTCGGATATTTCAACACGTTCGCAGGCAATCCCGTGGCCGTGGCCGCGGCCCGCGCGGTGCTGGAGGTGATTGCCGAAGAGGGGCTGATGGCCAATGCCGATCACGTCGGCCGCCATCTGAAGGGGCGTCTGGAAGACCTCGCCACCCGCGCCCCGGCGCTGGGCGCCGTGCGCGGGGCAGGGCTCTATCTGGGCGTGGACGTGGTGGCTCCGGACACCGGCCTGCCTGATCCCGAGGGCGCGAGCACCCTCATTAACGCCTTACGCCACAAGCATATTCTGATCGGTGCCGCCGGCCGCCTCGGCCATGTCCTGAAGCTCCGCCCGCCTTTGTGCCTGACGGTGGAGGAGGCGGATCGCTTCGTGGATGTGCTGGAAGGGCTTCTCCCCTAGAGCGTTTCCGTGTTTCATGGAAACACAGAAACACTCCAACTCATTGATAGAGAATGTCTTTCGGCTTGGATTGCGAAGCAACCAAAGCCGGACATGCTCTAGCCCCCGGTCCACCGCTCCGGCCGGAAGGGCGCTGGATCGACGGAGGGCGCCTCGCCCCGCATCATCGTGGCCAGCATCTGTCCGGTCGCAGGGCCGAGGGTAAAGCCTTGATGTCCATGGCCGAAATGCAGCCACAACCGTTTGTGGCGCGGGGCTTCGCCTATCACCGGCAGCATGTCCGGCATGCAGGGGCGCACCCCCAGCCAGGGCTCCGGCTCCACCCCCTTGCCGAGGTTCAGCAGGGTGCGTGCGGCGTCTTCCGCCCGGCCGATCTGCACCTCGGAAGGTGGCGCATCCGCATGGCTCAGCTCGGCCCCGGTGGTGATGCGCAGGCCCTTGGCCATGGGCGCGAGCACATAGCCAAAGGCTTCATCCATAAGGGGAAGATCGAGGCCGGTGCCGTCATAATGCCGGTGGTGGCCGCGCTTGCGCACCATGGGGAAGTCATAGCCGAACCGCCGCAGCAGCTCCGGCGACCACGGCCCCAGCGCCACCACCACATGGGCGGCCTCCACCGGGCCATTCGCGGTTTCCACCCGCCAGCCCTTGCCGGGTAAGGCTTTCAGTGTCTCGGCCGAGCCGATGGCGACGCTGCCGCCGGAGCGCAGCAGGAGATCGCCATAGGCTTCCACCAGCGCGCCGGGATCCCGCACCGTCCAGGCTCCCTGCCAGTGCACGGCACCTGCGCCGGTGTTGGCAAGCCCCGGCTCCGCCGCCGCCAGAGCCTTGGAATCAAGGGCGGCATAGGGCACGCCATAGGTGCGGTGGATGCGCTCGGCGTCCGTGAAGGCCGCATCCATGGCGGCGGCGCTGCGGAAGAAGACCCGGAAGCCTTCCTTGCGCACCAGCCCGGCCGCGTTGGTGTCATTGAGAAAATGCTGATGCGCGGCAGCGGCTTGCCCGATGATTCCAGACCATGTCCGCGCGATCTGCCGGTGACGAACGGGCGCGGAATGCCACCAGTAGCGCAAAAGCGCGGGCACATGGGCGGGCAAAGCGGACCAGTCGATGCGGATGCCGTTGGTGCGGCCCGTGACCACGCCCCACATGTCATCGAGCCCCCGCGGCATGGCATAGGGCTCCACTGCCTCGCTCTGGATGATGCCGGCATTGCCATAGCTGGTGGCGCGGCCGGGCGGCTGGCGATCCACCAGAACCACATCCCAACCCGCTTGCCGCAGGTGCAGCGCCACCCCCACGCCCGCCATGCCGGCGCCAAGGACAATCGCGCTGCTCACCGTCTCAGCTCTCATCGTATCGCTCCGCCTTAGGCCAAGCCTCACGCCCACTTCATGAAATCGGGCGCTTCGTTGATCGGCGAAGCCTTCGCCAGCCGGTCAAGATCGGGAAGGGGGCGGCTGAGCCGGGCATCGCCGGCAAAGGCAGTTTCCAGCGCCAACGCCACCTTGAGCACGATGGCATCGCCGCCGCGCGGGCCAATGATCTGTAGGCCAAAGGGCAGGCCGGCCTCGTCCAGCCCCAGCGGCAGGCTGAGGGCCGGATGGCCGGCCAGCGTCACCGCATAGGCGAGGGCGAGCCAGTGGAAGTAGGACTTGGTGGGTTCGCCATCGATCTCTGCCGCATAGGACTCGGACCATGGGCGGGGGCTGAGCGTGAGCGTCGGGCTGACGAGAACGTCGTGGGTCTCGAAAAAGCTCTGGTAAGCCCGATAGATAGCGGTCTGCGTGCTGGCCGCGCGGGCATAGTCGGCGAGGCTATACTTCAGCCCTTCCTCGATATTGGCGCGCACATGCGGCCCGAGCATATGGGGCCGCTCCCGATAATTCGTCCCATGACTGGCGAGGAAGTTGGAGGCGCGCAGCACAGCGAAGGCGTCATCGGCACCCGTGCAATCCGGGCTGCCGGTTTCGGCGCTGGCGAAGAGCGGTGCGATGGCCTCCACCCGGTCGCGGAACACCCGGCGGATGTGCTGTTCCGTGGGTGCGAAGCCGAAATCTTCCGTGAAACCAAGGCGCAAGGACTTCAGATCCGCCGGAGCCAGCTCGCTCCAGCGCTCGGGCCGGCCGCGCACAGGCTCGCCGGGCAGGGTGTAGGCGAGCGGATCGAGCTCGTCGTCGCTCGCCATCACCGACAGCATGAGCGCGGTATCGGCGACGGTGCGGGCCATGGGGCCGTCAGTGGAGAGGTTCGACCAGCCGAAGGCACGCTTGTGGCTCGCCACGAGCCCATAGGAAGGGCGCATACCGACGATGCCGCTGTAGCCGGCGGGGTTGCGCAGGCTGCCGCCCATGTCCGAGCCCGAGGCGAGCGGCGCCATGCCGCAAGCCAAAGCGACGGCCGAACCGCCGGAAGAGCCGGCGGAAGACTTGGACGGATCGAACGGATTGCCGGTGACGCCATAGACGGGATTGCGGGTATTGGCGCCCGCGGCCCATTCCGGCGTGTTGGTCTTGCCGAAGATGATGCCCCCGGCCGCCCGCAGGCGGGCGATGCAGGCGGCGTCTTCCGTCGGCACGTGGTCGGCAAAGATGGGGCTGCCGTGGGTGGTGCGCAGGCCCTTGGTCTCGTGCGTGTCCTTGACGGCTACGGGGATGCCATGCAGCGGCGGCAAGGGCTCGCCGCGCATCACCTGCGCCTCCGCTTCCTTCGCTGCCGCGCGTGCGCCCTCGATGTCGAGGGCGACCATGGCGTTGACGGCCGGGTCGATGGCGTCGATGCGGGCGAGACAGGAGTCCAGAAGCTCCACGGGCGACAGGGCTTTGGTGGCGATCAGGCGGCGCAGGTCAACGGCACTGAGGTCGCAGGGAGCGGTCATGGAGGGAGCCATCCAGAAAGGGGCCTTGGAAGGACTCAGGAGGATAAGGACATCCCGCCATCCCGCAAGTATTCAGGGCGTGAATGGAGTAGAGGTGGGTTGTTAAATCTGTGGTTGAACCGGCCTTCGCTGCTTGAAGGTCCGTCAAAGGCGCAGGCGTTCCAGTTGCAGTTCCTGCGCTAGCCAGTCGGCGAAGGTGCGCAACGCCCGGCGCGGGCGCGCCTTGGGCGGGAAGACGAAATAGTGGCCCACATAAGTGACGTCCCGCGCGATACCGGCCAGTGGCGCCACAAGGCGGCCGTCCGCCAGCTCCCGCTCGGCCAGGCGGGTGGATTCCAGCGTCACGCCCAGCCCGTCCACGGCGGCCGCGATGGCCATGAAACTGCGGTCGAAGCGGCTGCCACGTGGGCTCGGCGGTGTCATGTGGTTGGCGAGAAACCAGGCGTTCCAGCGCAGCCGCTTGTGTTCGCTCTCGATCAGATCGTGCTCATAGAGGTCGGCTGGGGTGCGGATGGTGGCCGCCAGCTCCGGCGCGCACATGGGCTGCACCACCTCCTCACCCAGCGGCAGAACGATCAGCCCCTCCTGACGGGGCGGGCCGTAACAGATGTCCGCATCGAATTCATCATTCAGGAAACGGGCGTAGTCGGTGCTCGCGGAGAGCCGTACCTCCAGGCCCGGATGTTCCTGAATGAGGCGGCGCAGGCGGGGCATCAGCCATTGGGCGGCCATGCTGGGTGCGCAATGAAGTCGCAGCAGATTGCCGGAGCGCCCGCTCACCCGTTCCAGCCCGTGACGCACCTCGTCGAAGGCGCTGGATACGCTGCGATAAAGGGCATCGCCGCCAGGGTTGAGGCGCACCGTGCGCCCCTCGCGCTCGAATAGCGAGGCACCGATCAGGTCCTCCAGCTTACGCACCGCATGACTGACCGCGCTGGGCGAAATACCCAGCTCTTCCGCAGCGCTGCGGAACGAGCCGGTGCGGGCGGCGGCTTCAAAGGCGCGTAACGCGCCAAGCGGGAGACCGATCATCCCGATAGGTGAACACGATTCACCGATTGGAGCAATTTTTGCGTTTTTCGTGCCTCCGCAGAGGAAGCAATATGCCGGCAATCAAAAAGCGTAACGGAGGACGACGCGTGCTGCTCAAGGATAAGATTGCTGTCATCTCCGGCGCGGCGGGTGCCCGCGGCATCGGCTTCGCCACCGCCAAGACCTTCGCGGCGCAGGGCGCCCGGGTGGCCATCCTCGATCTGGACGGCGCAGGCGCCCAGAAGGCGGCCGCCGAACTCGGCCCCGACCACATCGGCATCGCCTGCGACGTGACGGACAAGGCCGATTGCGCCCGCGCCATCGGCGAGGTGCTCAAGATCACCGGCCGCATCGACATTCTCATCAACAATGCCGGTATCACCCAGGCCATCAAGGTTTGGGACATCGATCCGGAGAGCTGGGACCGCATCCAGGACGTGAACCTGCGCGGCGTGCTCTATCTCTCGCAGGCGGTGATGCCGCACATGCGTGAGCGCAAGGCGGGCGCCATCGCCTGCATGTCCTCCGTCTCCGCCCAGCGCGGCGGCGGCATTCTCGGCGGTGCGCACTATTCCGCCGCCAAGGCCGGCGTGCTCGGCCTCGCCAAGGCCATGGCCCGCGAACTGGGCAATGACGGCATCCGCGTGAACTGCGTGACGCCTGGCCTGATCCAGACCGACATCAATGCCGGCAAGATCTCCGACGAGAGCCGGGTGAAGATCCTCGAGAACATCCCGCTCAATCGGCTCGGCGTACCGCAGGACGTGGCGAACATCTTCCTGTTCCTGGCCTCGGATCTGTCTGCCTACGTCACCGGCGCCGTCATCGACGTGAACGGCGGCATGCTCATTCACTGAGCGGGCGTGCACTGAGCCTATCCGTTCGGCTCAGCCCCACGGGTGCGGCGCGCGGCCTTCGCGCGCCCCTTCAAGGATGCTCAAATCATGACTTCAGCCTCGCTCGGGCATAATCGGCAGCTTGCCGAAAAGGCCCACGATATCCGCAAGACCGCGCTCCAGATGGGCAAGGTGCAGGGGCAGGGCTATATCGCCCAGGCCCTTGATGTCGCAGACATTCTGGCGGTGTCCTACTTCCACGCCATGAACCACCGTCCGGAAGATCCGGAATGGGAGGGGCGTGACCGCTTCTATCTCTCCATCGGCCATTACGCGATCGCGCTCTATGCGGTGCTGATCGAGGCCGGCGTGATCCCGCGCGAGGAACTGGAGACCTATGGCGGCGACGACAGCCGCCTGCCCATGTCCGGCATGGCGACCTATACGCCCGGCATGGAGATCACCGGCGGCTCGCTGGGGCAGGGCCTGCCCATCGCCATCGGCGCCTGCCTCGGCCTCAAGCGCAAGAAGTCGTCCTCCTTCGTCTACAACCTGCTCTCCGATGGCGAGCTGGGTGAAGGCTCCACCTGGGAAGCGGCCTTGTCCGCCGCCCACTGGAAGCTGGACAACCTCATCGCCATCGTGGACGTGAACAACCAGCAGGCGGATGGCCCTCCTGCCAACGTGCTCTCCTGCGAGCCGCTGCTGGACAAGTGGAAAGCCTTCGGCTGGTTCTCCCAGCGGGTGAATGGCAACGATCTCGATGCGCTGGTGAAGGCCTTCGATGCCGCCCGCGCCCACACCGGTCCCGAGCCGCGCGTCATCATCTGCGACACGCTGATGGGCAAGGGCGTGCCCTTCCTCGAAACCCGCGACAAGAACCATTTCATCCGGGTTGATGCCGACGAGTGGGACACGGCCATTGCCGTCCTCGATGCGGAGTTCGCGTCATGAGCACCAAGAAAGTCTTCGCAGCGCAGGACGCCAGCAAGCCGCGCCTCACCACCTCCGCGATGATCGCCTCCATCGCCGGCGAGGGCCAGCGCACCAAGGCGGCGCCCTTCGGCCACGCGCTGGTAGCGCTGGCGAACGAGCGGCCCGAAATCGTCGGCCTCACGGCGGATCTGGGCAAGTATACGGACCTGCACATCTTCGGGCAGGCGCATCCGGATCGCTATTACCAGATGGGCATGGCCGAGCAGTTGCTCATGTCCGCCGCCGCCGGCATGGCGCGTGAGGGCTGCGTGCCCTTCGCCACCACCTATGCGGTGTTCGCCGCCCGGCGCACCTATGACTTCATCTGCATGGCGATCGCGGAAGAAGATCTGCCGGTGAAGATCGTGTGCGCCCTGCCGGGCCTCACCACCGGCTATGGCCCGAGCCATCAGGCCACGGACGATCTCGCCATCTTCCGCGCCATGCCGAACCTGACCATCGTGGATCCCTGCGATGCGCTGGACATCGAGCAGGCTGTGCCGGCCATCGCCGACCATCCCGGTCCGGTCTACATGCGCCTCCTGCGCGGCAACGTTCCGCTGGTGCTGGACGAGTACAACTACCGCTTCCAGCTCGGCAAGGCGGCGCTGTTGCGCGACGGAGCGGACGTTCTGTTCGTGTCCACCGGCTTCATGACCATGCGGGCACTGGAAGCCGCCGATGCGCTGCGCAAGGACCGCATCGAGGCCGGTGTGCTCCACGTGCCCACCATCAAGCCGCTGGACGAGGAGGCCATCCTCAAGGCCGCTGCCAAGCCCGGCCGGCTGGTGGTCGTGATGGAGAACCATTCCGTCATCGGCGGACTCGGCGAGGCGGTGGCCCGCCTGCTGATGCTGAGCGGCGTGCATCCGGCCTTCCGGCACGTGGGCCTGCCGGACGCCTTCCTCGACGCCGGCGCGCTGCCGACCCTGCACGATCGCTATGGCATCTCCACGCCGGCCGTGACCGAGCGCGTGAAGGAGTGGCTCGGCAAGTAAGCCGGGTCGCGGACGCCGACGGGAAGAATACCTCCGGGCGGCTTCGCCCGGAGTGACATCGGCCAGAGCCGCCCGACAGAGGCGGCCGGCCACGGAGCCTTAAGGGCGCCTCGGGAGGACAAATGACGTCAATCGGCTTTATCGGCCTCGGCTCCATGGGCCTGCCCATGGCCACTAATCTCGTGAAACACGGCTTCGAGGTCCGCGGCAGCGATCTGCGCGCCGAGGCGGGGCAGACACTGGCGGCGGCAGGCGGCACTGCCGCGCCGGATGCGGCCAGCGCCTGCGAGGGAGCTGACAGCGCCATCCTCATGGTGGTGAACGCCGCGCAGGCCCGGCAGATCCTGTTCACCAGCGGCGCACTCGACACGCTGAAGGCAGGCGCCACCATCATCCTCATGGCCACTTGCCCGCCTGCAGCGGTAGAGGGCATCGCGCAGGAGGTCGAGGCACGCGGCTTCGCCTTCGTGGACGCTCCGGTGTCCGGCGGCGTCGTGGGCGCCGCGGCAGGCTCGCTCACCATCATGACGGCGGCCGCGCCGGACCTGTTCGCACGGGTGAAACCCGTGCTCGATGCCATGGGCGGCAAGGTGGTGCATGTGGGCACCAAGGCCGGGCAGGGCGCCACGGCGAAAGCCGTGAACCAGCTCCTGTGTGGCGCACACCTTGCGGTGGCGGCGGAAGCGCTCTCGCTGGCCGAGAAGCTGGACCTCGATCTGGAGGCCATGCTCGATATCGTCAGCGGCTCGGCCGCCTCCAGCTGGATGCTGCGGGATCGCGGCGCGCGCATGCTGGAGGATACGCCGCATGTGACCAGCGCCGTGGACATCTTCGTAAAGGATCTGGGCATCGTGCTGGAAGCCGGCGCAGGCGCGAAGACCGCGCTGCCCATGGCGGCCCTTGCCCATCAGCTCTTCCTGTCCGTCTCCGGCGCCGGCTTCGGCGCGCTGGACGACAGCCAGGTCATCCGTGCCTACCGCAGCCTGCAGGGAAGGGCCCGCTGATCCTCGTCTGAAACCGCCGATCCAAAAAGCCGACCGAAGCCGCACAAGCGGCCGCCACACTGGGAGAGAAAAATGACCAATACGCGCAAACCGTTCGGGCTCACCCGCCGGCATTTCCTCGCAGCCACCGCCGCGGCCAGCGCCGCCGTGCCGCTGGTCGGCATCATCGGCCGCGCGAATGCGGCGGAATTCTCCTACAAGCTCGCCACCGGCCAGGATCCCACCCACCCGGTGAACAAGCGCGCCCAGGAAGCCGCCGAGCGCGTCCTGAAGGCCAGCAACGGCCGGCTCGACATCAAGGTGTTCCCCGCCAATCAGCTTGGCTCCGACACCGATCTTCTGGCGCAGGTGCGCTCCGGCGGCGTGGAGCTGTTCAACCTCTCCACCTCCATCCTCGCGACGCTGGTGCCGGTGGCCGGCATCTACAACACGGGCTTCGCCTTCCCCGACTATGATCATGTCTGGAAAGCCACCGATGGCGCGCTCGGCAATTACATCCGCGACCAGATCGGCAAGGCCGGTCTCGTGGCGCCCATCAAGATCTGGGACAACGGCTTCCGTCAGATCACCTCGTCCACCCGCGAGATCAAGACGCCGGACGACCTGAAGGGGTTCAAGATCCGCGTCCCGCCCGCGCCCATGCTGACCTCGGTCTTCAAGTCGCTGGAGGCGAGCGCCACGCCCATCAACTTCAACGAGTTGTATTCCGCGCTCCAGACCAAGGTGGTCGAGGGGCAGGAGAACCCGCTCGCCATCACCGCATCGGCCCGTCTCTATGAGGTGCAGAAGTACTGCTCCATGACCGGTCATGTGTGGGACGGCTATTACATTCTCGGCAACCGCCGCGCCTGGGCCGCGCTGCCGGATGACCTGAAGGCCCTCGTGGTCAAGGAGTTCGACCAGTCCGGCATGGACGAGCGGGCCGATATCGCGGCGCTCAGCCAGTCCCTGCGGCAGGATCTGACCTCCAAGGGCATGACCTTCATCGACGTGGACCGCGAGAAGTTCCGTGCGGCGCTGAGCAAGACCCCCTTCTATGCGGACTGGAAGGGCAAGTATGGCGCGGAAGCCTGGGGGCTGCTGGAAGCCGCCGTCGGCAAGCTGGCCTGACGCCCATGGCGCACGCTGTGGTCAAAGCCGGAGATATGGGCGCCGTCACCGG
This sequence comes from Azorhizobium oxalatiphilum, assembly GCF_014635325.1. Taxonomy (GTDB): domain Bacteria; phylum Pseudomonadota; class Alphaproteobacteria; order Rhizobiales; family Xanthobacteraceae; genus Azorhizobium; species Azorhizobium oxalatiphilum. Next base: position 463,171 of record NZ_BMCT01000004.1, read on the forward strand.
CTGGCGCCGCGCGATCCTGCGCTTCGAGGCGGGTCTCATCCGCCTCGTGGAAATTCCTGCCGCCCTGCTCGTTCTGGCGGAGATCATCATCCTGTTCGTCGGGGTGGTGGCACGCTATTTCCTGCATCTGCCCATCGTCTGGTCCGATGAACTCGCGTCCGTGATGTTCATCTGGCTGGCCATGCTGGGCTCGGTCATCGCGCTTTCGCGCGGTGACCACATGCGCATGACCGCTTTCGTCGGCATGGTGCCGGCGAGCTGGCGGCCCGTGCTGGAACTGCTGGCGGTGGCAGCTCCTCTCGTCTTCCTCTGTGCGGTGCTTCATCCGGCCATCGAATATGCGGAAGACGAGATGTTCGTCACGCTGCCGGCCATGGATGTGCCGAATACCTGGAAGGCAGCCGCTTTGCCGGTGGGCATGGCGCTGATGGCCGTGGTGTGCGTGCTCAAACTGGTTCGCACCGTGCACGTGCCCCAGCTCGCGGCCGTCATCCTCGGTCTTGTCGCCCTGATCGCTCTGGGCGTGATCGCTTCGCCGATGCTGAAGACCATCGGCAACTACAATCTGGTGATCTTCTTCGTGGGGCTGGTGGCGGCGGCGGTGTTTGCCGGCGTGCCCATCGCCTTCTCCTTCGGCCTCTCGACGGTGGCCTATCTGACCTTCACCACCAATGCGCCGCTGGTGGTGGTTGTGGGCCGCATGGATGAGGGCATGAGCCATCTCATCCTGCTCTCCGTGCCGCTGTTCGTGTTCCTCGGCATGCTGATCGAGATGACCGGCATGGCGCGGGCCATGGTGGGCTTCCTCGCCAGTCTGCTCGGCCATGTGCGTGGCGGTCTGTCCTATGTGCTGATCGGGGCCATGTATCTGGTCTCGGGCATCTCCGGCTCCAAGGCGGCGGACATGGCGGCGGTGACGCCGGTGCTGTTCCCGGAGATGATCAAGCGCGGGGCCAAGCCCGGTGATCTGGTGGCGCTGCTGGCGGCCACCGGCGCCCAGACTGAAACCATTCCGCCCAGCCTCGTGCTCATCACCATCGGTTCGGTGACGGGCGTGTCCATCGCCGCACTGTTCACCGGCGGCATGATGCCGGGCATCGTGCTGGGCATCGCCCTCTGCCTCCTGGTGCGCTGGCGCTACCGGAACGAGGATCTGTCCGGGGTCAAGAAGGCGACCATGAAGGAAATCCTCGGTGCGCTGCTGATTGCGGCACCCGCCGTGGCTCTGCCCTTCGTGATCCGTGGCGCGGTGATGGAAGGCGTCGCCACCGCCACCGAGGTGTCCACCATCGGCATCATCTATTCGATCGTGGTCGGCCTCGTCATCTACCGCCAGTTCAACTGGGCGCGCATCATGCCCATGCTGACGGACACGGCGGCCTTGTCCGGCGCGATCCTGCTGATCATCGGTGCGGCCACGGGCATGGCCTGGGCGCTCACCCAGTCCGGCTTCTCGCAGGAACTGGCGCGGATCATGGCCGGTCTGCCGGGCGGGGCGGCCACCTTCATGGTGGTTTCCATCGTGGCCTTCATCATCCTCGGCAGCGTGCTGGAGGGCATCCCGGCCATCGTCCTGTTCGGTCCGCTGCTGTTCCCCATCGCGCGCAGCATGGGCATCCACGAGGTGCACTATGCCATGGTGGTCATCCTCGCCATGGGCGTCGGCCTCTTCGCCCCGCCGTTCGGCGTCGGATACTACTGCGCCACCGCCATCGGCGGCGTGAACCCTGACGAAGGCATGAAGCCCATCGTCGGCTACATGATCGCGCTGCTCATCGGCCTCGCGCTGGTTGCGGCCATTCCCTGGATCTCCATCGGCTTCCTGTCCTGAAGCCCATTCCTTGCCTTGATCAACCCCGCGCGCGAGCGCGGGGCAGGAGGACCTGTGTCATGTCCAAGCTGGATAATCCGGTGCCGGCCGCCTCCGGCGTCACCTCCCGCCGGATGGCGGATGCCATCCGCTTCCTCGCGCTGGATGCCATCGAGCGCGCCGCCGACGGCCATCCCGGCGCCCCGCTGGGCGGTGCGGAAGTCGCCACGGCGCTCTTCACCCGGCACCTGAAGTGCAACCCCGCCGATCCCCATTGGCCTGACCGTGATCGCTTCGTGCTGTCGAATGGCCACGGCTCCATGCTGATCTACGCGCTGCTCCATCTTTCCGGTTATGCCGGGATGCCCATCGAGCAGATCCGCGCCTTCCGTGAGCTGGGGTCCCACACCCACGGCCATCCCGAGCGGGACGTGGATCTCGGCATCGAGGTGACGACCGGTCCGCTGGGGCAGGGCATCGCCAATGCGGTGGGCATGGCAGTGGCCGAGGCGTGGCTCTCCGCCACCTTCGGGTCAGAGATCGTGGACCACCGCACCTATGCGCTGGTGGGCGATGGCTGCCTGATGGAGGGCGTCGCCCATGAGGTGATCTCGCTGGCCGGCCACCTGCGTCTGGGCAAGCTCTGCTTCCTGTGGGACGACAACCACATGACCGATGACGGCGTCACGGACTTCTCCATCTCGGAGGATGTCCGGGGCCGCTTCCGGGTCGCCGGCTGGCAGGTGATCGACGCTGACGGCCATGATGTGGAGGCAGTGTCCGCTGCCCTGCTGCTGGCTAATCAGGATCCGCGCCCGACCCTGATCGCCTGCCGTACCCTGATCGGCAAGGGCCTGCCGCGCCTTGAGGACAAGCGTGGCGCCCATGGTGGCCGCGTCTTCGCGGAGGATCTGACCGAGGCCCGCGCGGCGGCCGGTTGGACCGCCGGCCCGTTCGAAGTACCCGCTGACGTGGCACAGGCTTGGCGCGAGGGCGTGGATGGCCGCAACCATCCGGCCTATGTGGCCTGGAAGGCGCGCGTGGCGGCGCTGCCGGCAGACAAGCGGGCGCTGTTCGAGCGTGCCCAGCGCGGGGATTTGCCGGAAGGCGTGATCGAGGCTCTGGCGGCGCAGGCGCGTGCCATGGCCGAGGCGGCACCCAGCCAGTCCACCAATCAGTCCACTGCGGAGATCGTGGACCTGATCGCCGGTCTCATCCCGGAGCTGTTGCCCGGCGCGCCCGATCTGGAAGGCCCCACCAATTGCAAGCGCGGCCTTGCCGCCTTCACGGCCGCCGACAATTCCGGCCGCTATATCCACTATGGCATCCGCGAGCATGCCATGGGCTCCATGATGAACGGTATGGTGGCCCATGGCGGTGTGCTGCCGCTGGGCGCCACCTATCTGGTGTTCTCCGATTACATGCGCCCGCCGCTGCGCATGTCGGCGCTCATGGAACTGCCGGTGATCACCATCTACAGCCATGACAGCATCGGCATCGGCAAGAACGGCCCGACCCACCAGCCGGTAGAATATCTCGCCTCGCTCCGCGCCATGCCCAACATGGCCGTGTTCCGCCCCGCCGATGCGGTGGAGACAGCGGAGTGCTGGGAGGTGGCGCTCAGCCGGAAGCATGGGCCGTCGTCCATGATCTGCTCGCGTCAGGCGCTGCCGACGGTGCGCAGGGATGCCGGAGAGAACAAGTCCGCGCGTGGCGCCTATGTGCTGGTGGAAGGGGAGGGTGGTGCCCGCCGGGTGACACTGCTCGCCACCGGTTCCGAGGTGAGCGTGGCGCTTGCTGCCCGCGCGTTGCTGCAGGCCGAAGGGGTGTCTACCGCCGTTGTTTCCATGCCATGCTGGGAGGTGTTCGAAGATCAGCCCGAGGCCTATCAGGCCGAGGTGCTTGGGTCGGGCGTGGTGCGGATAGCGGTGGAGGCGGCTGTGAAGCTTGGCTGGGAACGCTGGATCGGGCTGGAAGGCGGCTTTGTCGGTATGAGGGGCTTTGGCGCCTCCGGGCCGGGAGACCAGCTCTTCGAGCATTTCGGTATCACGGCGGAGGCGGTGGCAGGTGCTGCCCGCGCACGACTGTGACCGCCATGACCGCGCCGCCGCTCGTGCCCGGTGAGGCGGCGCCGTTGCGCGTCGTCTTTCTGGATCGGGAGACGCTCGCCCCCGGCATCGCTCTTCGGCACCCGAACTTCCCCCACGAATGGGTTGCCCACGACCGTACCGCGACCTCCGAGGTGCAGGCACGGGCCCATGAGGCAGACATCCTCATCCTCAACAAGGTGAAGCTGACCGCCGAAGTCATCGCCCGCCTGCCGCGCCTGAAGCTGGTTGCGGTGGCGGCGACCGGCACGGACTGCGTGGACAAGGCCGCCTGCGCCGAAGCCGGCATCGCCGTGTGCAACGTGCGCGGCTATGCCAAGGCGACCGTACCCGAGCATACCTTCGCCCTCATTCTCGCATTGTCGCGGGCCCTGGTGCCCTATCGGCAGGACGTGATCGATGGGGCGTGGCAGGCGGCAGGGCAGTTCTGTTTCTTCTCACACCCCATCTCCGATCTGCATGGACGGCGGCTCGGCCTGTTCGGCTCCGGCGACCTTGGCGGACAGGTGGCGGCCCTCGGCCGGGCCTTCGGCATGGATGTGGTCTTTGCAGGCCGGAAGGGGGCAGGGGAGACGCGGGCCGGCTACCTGCCCTTCGAGGAGGTGATCGAGACCGCGGACGTACTCAGCCTGCATTGTCCACTGACGTCGGAAACGCGCGGCCTCATCGGCGATGCCGAGTTCGCGCGCATGAAGCGGAAGCCGCTGCTGGTGAACACCGCCCGTGGCGGCCTCGTGGACGAGCATGCGCTGGAGCGTGCGTTGGACAAGGGATTGATCGCGGGAGCCGGGTTCGACGTTACCCTGCCGGAGCCGCCGCCCGCCGACAGCCCGCTGATGCGCATCGCCCGGCGCCCTAACGTCATCGTCACGCCTCACACCGCCTGGGCCTCCAGCGAGGCACAGCAGGCGCTGGCTGACCAGCTCATCGCTAATATCGAGGCGTTTGCAGCAGGAAAGCCCGTCAATCTGGTGACGGGCTGAGTCGCTTGCGACGTCAGGTAAGGGGCGGGAAAAGTTGAAGGGCGGGCGCCGGAAGCGCCCGCCCTCTTTGTTTTCAGCCGCCGGCCATCTCGATGCGCTTGTTGAGGCGCAGAGCGAGCAGGGTGATGACGGCGCCCGATAGCAGGTAGGCACCGGCCGCCAGCAGGCCGAGATGGCTCGACAGGAACAGGGCGGCCAGAGGGGCGAAGCCGGCGCCCACCAGCCAGGCGAAGTCGTTGGTCAGTGCCGAGGCCGTGTAGCGATAGCGATTGGCGAATCGCGAGGCGATGGCGCCGGAGGACTGACCGAAGGACACGCCCAGCAGGATGAAGCCCAACAGCATGAACAGCGCTTCGCCGATCAGGCCGCCGTTCAGCAGTTGCGGGGCGAAGCCGCTGAACACGGCGATGGCCACGGCACTGCCGCCCAGCAGCGTGCGCCGGCCGACCCTGTCGGCGATTCGCCCGGACGCGATGATGGCGAACATGCCGACTACCGCGCCAAAGGCCTCAACCACAAGGAAACGCGTCGCTCCCTCGGCGGTGAAGAGATAGACCCAGGACAGCGGGAACACCGTCACCATGTGGAACAGGGCGAAGGTGGCCAGCGGCGCGAAGGCGCCGATGGCGATACCGGCCCCTTCTTCCCGCAGGGTCTCCTCCACGGGGGCAGGTTGCAGGTCGCCGCGCTCGAAGGCTTCCTCATATTCCGGCGTCACCGCCATGCGCAGGCGGGCGAACAGCGCCACCACGTTGATGGCGAAGGCCACGAAGAAGGGATAGCGCCAGCCCCAGGAATAGAAGTCCGCGTCCGACAGGTTGGCGGCGAAGAAGACGAACAGGACGCTGGCCACGATGAGGCCGAGGGGCGCGCCGAGCTGCGGCAGCATGGTGTACCAGCCACGGCTCTCGGCCGGCGCATTCATGGCCAGCAGCGGGGCGAGGCCGTCCCATGTGCCGCCCCAGGCCAGCCCTTGCAGGATGCGGGCGAAGGCCAGCAGCCAGACGGCATGGATGCCGATGTCGTCCCGCGACGGCAGGAAGGCGATGGCCACGGTGGAGGTGCCCAGCAGGAACAGGGCACCTGTCAGCTTGGCGGTGCGTCCTTGATTCCGGTCAATTGCGAGGAAAAGAGCTGTGCCAAATGGCCGGGCGATGAAGGCCAGGGGGAAGATGGCGAAGGAGTAGAGCGTGCCCGTGAGGGGATCGAGACTGGGGAAAAGCAGCTTGGGAAAGACGATCACCGAGGCGATCGCATAGACGAAGAAATCGAAAAATTCCGAGGTGCGACCGATGATCACGCCTATGGCGATGTCCCCGGGATCGACCCGTCCTCCCGTGCTGTGAAGGAGGACCGCATCATGCTCCATCGTCGACGCTGGCTGGGTCATGCTTCAAGCTCCCTACTTGATACTCGAACCCAGGAAAGTGCCGCCTCGTTCCGATTGTTCTGGGTAACGCGACAAGCCCTTTCCCTTACAGTAGATTACGGACGCCTTGGGCAAATTGTCCAATGTCCCTTATGCTGCACTGCGGCTAGCCAAACCGCACCATGCGAACCCCTAGGCAGGTGCTCCAGTGAGGCGCTTAAGATTTCTCGCCGTATTACCGCTGCTTGCGGTCTTGTGCGGCTGCAACCTCGTCGTTCTTCATCCGTCCGGCGATATCGCTGCGCAGCAACGCGATCTGATCGTGATCTCCACGATTCTGATGCTGCTGATCATCATTCCCGTGATGATCACGACCGTGCTGTTTGCCTGGAAGTACCGGAAGGGCAACACGGAAGCGAAGTATGAGCCGGACTGGCATCACTCCACCAAGCTGGAGCTGCTGATCTGGTCCGCTCCCCTCCTGATCATCATCTGCCTTGGCGCCCTGACCTGGATCGCCACGCATTTGCTCGATCCCTACCGTCCGCTGGACCGCATCTCCCCGACTCAGCAGGTCGCAGCCGGCACCAAGCCGCTTGAGGTGCAGGTGGTCGCGCTCGACTGGAAGTGGCTGTTCATCTACCCCGAATACGGCGTCGCGACGCTGAACGAGATGGCGGCCCCCGTGGATCGGCCCATCACCTTCAGCCTGACGGCCTCCTCGGTGATGAACTCCTTCTTCGTCCCGGCGCTGGCTGGCCAGATCTACACCATGCCCGGCATGGAGACGAAGCTGCACGCGGTCATCAACAAGGCCGGTACCTACCGCGGCTTCTCCGCCAACTACAGCGGCGCCGGCTTCACTCACATGCAGTTCGAATTCAAGGGCCTCTCCACCGCCGACTTCGACGGCTGGGTGGCTGGCGTGAAGGCGGGCAAGGACGGCGCCCTGACCCGGCAGGTCTATCTCCAGCTCGAACGCCCGAGCGAGAAGGTGCCTGTCCACTTCTATCCGACCGTTGACCCGGCCCTGTTCAAGGCGGTCGTCAACATGTGCGTCGAGCCGGGCAAGATGTGCTCCAGCGACATGATGGCCCTCGACGCCAAGGGCGGTCTCGGCCTCGACAGCGCTCGCAGCATGCTCTCGCTGACCTATGACAAGTATGCCCGTCGCGGCAGCACCGTGTTCGGCGGCCAGCAGACCTTCGTGGTCGGCCTGTGTGCGCCGGAAGACCTCAGCGCTGCCGCCTCGGCTCCGCTGTCTGTCGGCGGCGCCCGCGTCATCGGCGGCGGCCAGCCCGCCGGATTTACCCCCATCAGCGCACCGTCGGCCGTTCAGCTGCCGACCCTGCGCCCCTCCAATATCTGACGCGAGGCGTCATGGTCGCTCCAACTAACGTTCCCGTAAGCCCGATTTTCGGGCGCCTTACGCTCGAGAGCCTGCCGTTCCACGAGCCCATCCTGGTCGCCACCTTCGCGGTGGTGGCCACGGGCGGCATCGTGGTTCTCGGCCTGCTCACCTACTTCCGCCTCTGGGGCTATCTCTGGAAGGAGTGGTTCACCAGCGTGGATCACAAGAAGATCGGCATCATGTACATGGTGCTCGGCATCATCATGCTGCTGCGCGGCTTTGCCGACGCGGTCATGATGCGCCTCCAGCAGGCCATGGCCTTCAACGGCTCCGATGGTTATCTGCCGGCACACCATTACGACCAGGTCTTCACGGCGCACGGCGTGATCATGATCTTCTTCGTGGCCATGCCTCTGGTCACGGGTCTCATGAACTACGTGGTGCCGCTGCAGATCGGCGCGCGCGACGTGTCCTTCCCGTTCCTGAACAACTTCAGCTTCTGGATGACGGTCGGCGGCGCGGTCCTGATCATGATGTCGCTGTTCATTGGCGAGTTCGCCAAGACCGGCTGGCTGGCGTATCCGCCGCTGTCGGGCATCAGCTACAGTCCGGACGTGGGTGTCGATTACTATATCTGGGGCCTGCAGGTGGCAGGTGTGGGCACAACGCTCTCGGGCGTGAACCTCATCTGCACCATCGTAAAGATGCGCGCCCCGGGCATGACCATGATGAAGATGCCCGTCTTCACCTGGACCTCGCTCTGCACCAACGTGCTGATCGTTGCCACCTTCCCGGTGCTCACGGCCGTGCTCGCCCTGCTGTCGCTTGACCGCTACGTCGGCACGAACTTCTTCACCAGCGATCTGGGCGGCAGCCCGATGCTGTACGTGAACCTGATCTGGATCTGGGGCCACCCGGAGGTCTACATCCTGGTTCTGCCCGCGTTCGGCATCTTCTCGGAGGTCACTTCGACCTTCACCGGCAAGCGCCTGTTCGGCTACACTTCCATGGTTTACGCGACGGTGGTTATTACCATCCTCTCGTACCTGGTGTGGCTGCATCACTTCTTCACCATGGGCTCCGGTGCCAGCGTGAACTCGTTCTTCGGGATCACGACAATGATCATCTCCATCCCGACAGGGGCGAAGATGTTCAACTGGCTCTTCACCATGTATCGCGGGCGCATCCGGTTCGAAGTGCCCATGATGTACACGGTCGCCTTCATGCTGACCTTCGCGGTCGGCGGCATGACCGGCGTGCTGCTGGCGGTGCCCCCCGCGGACTTCGTGCTGCACAACAGCCTGTTCCTGGTGGCCCACTTCCACAACGTCATCATCGGCGGCGTGGTGTTCGGCCTGTTCGCCGGCATCTACTTCTGGTTCCCGAAGGCCTTCGGTTTCCGCCTCGATCCGTTCTGGGGCAAGATGTCCTTCTGGTTCTGGCTGGTGGGCTACTGGTTCGCCTTCACGCCGCTCTACGTGCTCGGCTTGATGGGCGTGACCCGCCGCCTGCGCGTGTTCGACGATCCGTCGCTCCAGATCTGGTTCCAGATCGCGGCGTTCGGCGCGTTCCTCGTGGCGCTGGGCATCCTGTCCTTCATCATCCAGATTGGCGTCTCGATCCTGAAGCGCGATCAGCTGCGTGACACCACGGGCGACCCGTGGGATGCGCGGACCCTGGAGTGGGCGACCTCCTCGCCTCCGCCGGACTACAACTTCGCCTTCACGCCGGTCATCCATGACAGCGATGCGTGGTGGGACATGAAGAAGCGCGGCTACAAGCGCCCGCTGACCGGCTACAAGCCGATCCACATGCCGAAGAACACCGGTACCGGCGTTCTGCTCGCTGCCTGCAGCGTGGCCATGGGCTTCGGTCTGATCTGGTACATGTGGTGGCTGGCCGCCCTGAGCTTCATCGCCCTCGTCGCCATCGCCATCGGGCATACCTTCAACTACAACCGCGACTTCGACATCCCTGCTGACGTCGTGACGCGGACCGAGGAGGAGCGGACCCGCCTCCTCGCATCGCAGGTGAACGCATGAGCACCGCTGTAACGCCGCAGTCCGGCGAGCCCGTCTTCTACGAAGTCGACGAGCATCCGCATCCCGAGGGACACTCCACGTCCCTTGGGTTCTGGATCTACCTGATGAGCGATTGTCTCATCTTCGCGATGCTGTTCGCCGCCTTCGGCGTGCTGGGCGGCAATTACGCGGCGGGTCCGGGCCCCAAGGATCTGTTCGATCTGAACCTCGTGGCGATCAACACCGCCATGCTGCTGTTCTCCTCCATCACCTATGGCTTCGCCATGCTGGAGATGGTGAAGGGCAACACCTCGAAGGTGCTCCTCTGGCTCGCGATCACCGGCCTGTTCGGTCTCGCCTTTCTCGGGATCGAGCTCTACGAGTTCCACCACATGATCCATGAAGGCGCCGGCCCCCAGCGCAGCGCCTTCCTGTCGTCCTTCTTTACCCTTGTGGGCACCCACGGCCTTCACGTGACCTTCGGCCTGATCTGGCTGGTCACGCTGATGGTCCAGGTCAGCCGCAAGGGCCTGATCCTGGCCAACCAGCGTCGCCTGATGTGCCTGTCCATGTTCTGGCATTTCCTGGACGTGATCTGGATCGGCGTCTTCACCTTCGTCTATCTGATGGGAGTGCTGCGATGAGCTCTGAAGCCCACGCACACGGCAACGCGCACGGCCATGATCATGCGCATGGGGACGGCCACAGCCATGGCTCGATGAAGAGCTATCTGATTGGCTTCTTCCTCTCGGTGGTGCTGACCGCCATCCCGTTCTGGCTGGTGATGACGGGCAAGCTGGGCAATCCCCAGCTCACCGGCTTCATCGTCATGGGGCTGGCTGCGGTCCAGATCGTGGTCCATATGGTGTACTTCCTCCATATGAACCCGCGCTCCGAGGGCGGCTGGAACATGCTGGCCCTGATCTTCACGGTGGTGATCGTGGTGATCGCGCTCTCCGGCTCGCTCTGGGTCATGCATCACCTGCATGCCAACATGATGCCCACGCACGACATGAGCAAAATGCCGTGACGACATCGGATGGAACGGGGGGTAGCCGCAACCTGACGGGCGCGGAGGCTCCCGTTCCTTCCACTGCGGACGGACGGGGCAAGCGCTCCGTCCGCGCCTATGTCCTGATTGTCTTTCTGCTGGTGTGCGCGGCCATCACCTGCGCGCTGGGCATCTGGCAGGTCGAGCGCCGGACGTGGAAGCTGGACCTGATTGCCCGTGTGGATGCTCGTATTCACGCCCCTCCGGTCGCCGCGCCGGGGCCCGCCGACTGGCCGGCCATCACAGCGGCAAACAGCGAATATCTGAAGGTGCAAGCTACCGGGCGTTTCCTGAATGACAAGGAAGTGCTGGTTCAGGCCGTGACCGATCTCGGCGGTGGCTTCTGGCTGCTGGTGCCGTTCCGCACCGATGCCGGCTTCACGCTCTTCATCAACCGGGGCTTCGTGCCGCCGGAGAAGCGCGAGGCCGCGAGCCGCGCGGCAGGGCTGATCGAAGGTGAGACGCGTGTCACCGGTCTCCTGCGCATGAGCGAGCCGCATGGCGGCTTCCTGCGAACCAACGACCCTGCAGGCGATCGCTGGTATTCCCGAGATGTGGCGGCCATGGGCGAGGCGCGCGGCGTCGGTCCGGTCGCGCCCTATTTCGTCGATGCCGATGCGACGCTGGTGGCCGGTGGCCTGCCCGTGGGCGGGCTGACCGTCGTGCGCTTTCCCAACAGCCATCTCGTGTATCTGTTGACGTGGTTCGCCATGTGCGCGATGGCCCTCGGGGGCGCGGCGCTGGTCTGGAGGCGCAGCGCCGCCCGATAGAAGGTCCGGCGCATGAACTCGCCTTTGAGCGACACCGGCAACAAGAACCTGTTCCTGCTGCTCCAGCTGCGCTGGCTGGCGGTGGCAGGGCAGGTGTTCACCATTCTGGTGGTGAACATCTGGCTGCACATCCCGCTGCCGCTGCACGAGATGGTGGCGGTGCTGCTGTTTCAGGTGGCTCTGAATCTCTTCACCCTGTGGCGGCATCGCAATTCGGAAGCCGTCAACAATATCGAGCTGTTCTGTCAGCTGCTGCTCGACGTGGCATCCCTGACGGTGCAGCTCTATCTGAGTGGTGGCGGCACCAACCCGTTCATTTCCCTCTATCTGCTGCAGGTCGGCCTCGGTGCGGCACTGCTGGAGACCTGGTCGGCCTGGGCGCTGGTCGTCATCACGGCCAGCTGTTTCGTCTGGCTGACCACGGCCTTCAGGGCGCTGATCCTGCCCGAGGCCGCGCACGGCCTCCTGTTCGAACTGCACATCGCAGGGATGTTCGTCTGCTTCATTCTGGCGGCGAGCCTGCTGGTGCAGTTCATCACCCGCATCAACGCCAATCTGCGGGCCCGGGAAGCTCATCTGGCGGACCTGCGCCAGAAGTCCGCCGAGGAAGACCATGTGGTGCGCATCGGCCTGCTGGCCTCCGGGGCAGCGCATGAGCTTGGTACGCCGCTGGCGACGCTCTCGGTGATCCTGAACGACTGGCGGCATATGCCGCGCCTGACCCGTGACCCTGAGCTGGCCGAGGAGATGGCGGAGATGCAAAGCCAGCTGGATCGCTGCAAGGCGATCGTCTCCGGCATTCTCATGTCGTCGGGCGAGGCGCGGGGGGAGGGGACGGTGCGGACCACCGCCGGTACCTTCTTCGACGAGCTTGTCGCGGACTGGCAGGGCAGCCGCTCGCCGAAGCATCTCATCTATGTGAACGGCCTTGCCCCGGATGTGCCGATCATTTCGGACACGGCTCTCAAGCAGGTGATATTCAACGTCTTCGATAATGCGCTGGAGGCTTCTCCCGACTGGGTCGAGGTGCTTCTGCACCGGCAGGGTGACGCGTTGGAGCTGACGGTTCGTGACCATGGGCCGGGCTTTGCACCGGGCATTCTGCAAGAGTTCGGCAAGCCCTATCGGTCTACAAAAAACCGGCCGGGTGGTGGCCTTGGGCTCTTTCTCGTGGTCAATGTCGTCCGCAAGTTCGGCGGCAGCGTAAATGCCTATAACGAGGCTCATGGCGCCTGCGTCTTGCTGAACCTGCCCTTGTCTGCTTTGTCGCCTGATGGATCCGATGGAGACTAGAAGTCTGCTGCTTATCGTCGAGGACGATGCATCCTTCGCCCGCGTGCTGCGGCGTTCCTTTGAGCGGCGGGGATACGATGTGCGTGTTGCTGCCGGTGTCGAGGGCGTTGTTGCGCTGCTGGAAGAGGCTGTTCCCACATACGCTGTCGTAGACCTGAAGCTGAATGGAAGCTCCGGCCTCGAATGCGTACGCATCCTGCACGAGAACAGTGCCGAAACGAAAATCGTTGTGCTGACAGGCTTTGCGAGCATCGCGACGGCGGTGGAGGCGATCAAGCTCGGCGCGTCGCATTATCTGGCCAAGCCCTCGAATACGGACGACATCGAAGCGGCCTTCGACAAGGGGGACGGGGATGCGTCCATCTCGGTGACGGCGCGTCCGACCTCGCTGAAGACGCTGGAGTGGGAGCGGATCCACGAGACGCTGGTGGAGACCGATTTCAACATTTCGGAAACCGCCCGCCGGCTTGGCATGCACCGGCGCACATTGGCCCGCAAGCTGGAGAAAAAGCGGGTCCCCTGATTGCGTTTACGCAACGTGACATGAGCGCGCACCTGCCGTGCATTGCGCTGTTGAGTCTCTTTGGTGGTTTTATTATACCTCGTATTTTGTGATGTGGCACGTTCATTTCGCATGCGCGAGATGCAGGGCTTATGTGGATGACTTTCATTAAGTAACTGAAAAATACGAGTAATTAAAAGTTTCATTGATTTTGAATACCTCCTTGAGTTGCGTTTTGCGGACGCGTTTTGCGCTGCGGCAACTTGACACTGGTCCCCGTGAGTCCGAAGAACTGGACTAACTTCAAAGAACATCACGGGAGGCCTTCAAATGGCCGTGGTCAACGGCACGTCTCGGCGTGCCTTCCTGCTTGGTTCCGTTCTGGCACTTCCCACTGCCGTGGTGAGCGCTCGCTTATTTGGTGCGGCCGAGGCGGCTCGCCTCGCTGCTCCCGTGATCGATACCTACGTGCCAGCTTTCTTCGCCGCGCCGGAATGGAAGTTCGTGATGGCGGCCTGCGACCGCCTGATTCCGGCGGATGCGGAAGGGCCGGGGGCGCTTGAGACCAACGTTCCCGTCTTCATCGATCAGGAACTGGCCGGCTCCTACGGCCGCGCCGATGACTGGTACATGGAGGGGCCGCATGATTCCAAGGCTCCCGCCGACATGGGCTTCCAGATCCCTTATGCGCCCAGCGAAATCTATCGCCGGGGCATCAAGGCTACCGATGCCTATACCGCGCAGACCCACCAGAAGTCCTTTGCAGAGCTCGACGCCCAGACGCGCGATCAGGTGCTGACCAAGCTGCAGAAGAACGAGATCAACTTCGCCGAGTTCGGCGAGCCGATCCTGAAGGCTTCCGCTTTCTTCGGATTCCTGCTGACCAATACGCAGGAAGGCTATCTGTCCGATCCGATGTACGGCGGCAACAAGGGCATGGGCTCCTGGGTGATGATCGGCTTCCCCGGTGCCCGCGCCAGCTTCCTTGAATGGATCGGCCAGCAGGGCGTGAAGTATCCGCTCGGCCCCGTCAGTCTCCTCGGCGAGCGCGCCTGATCGCCGTCCGCTTCGTCTTTCTCCATGCCGTAGCGCCTTGCGCGGGCATGCGTTTCAGGAATTCCCATGGCTATCGTGAATGACGCCGTCGACGTGGTGGTCGTCGGTCTCGGATGGACCGGCTCCATCATGAGCATCGAGCTGGCGAAGGCCGGTCTCAAGGTGCGGGCGCTGGAAAGCGGCCCGGAACGCACCAATGCCGAAGAGATCTATCCCAAGCCGGCCGACCAGCTAGGCTATTCCGTCCGTCAGAAAGTATTCGCCAAGGCGCGCCAGTCCGCGCTGACGGTGCGCCATAACCAGAGCCAGACCGCTCTTCCGACGCGCCGCTGGGGCGCGTTCAAGCCGGGCAATGGTGTTGGCGGCGCCGGCGTGCACTGGACGGCGGTGCTGATCCGTCCAACCCCCACCGACCTCAAGCTGAAGACCTGGGCCGACCAGACCTACAAGCCCGGCCAGCTTCAGGACGATATGACCATCCAGGACTTTCCCGTTACCTGGGATGAGATGGAGCCGCACTTTGACTTCTTCGAGAAAGTCTGTGGTGCATCTGGTCAGGCGGGCAACATCAAGGGCGTGATCCAGGAGGGGGGTGACCCGTTCGAGGGGCCGCGGTCCAATCCGTTCCCGCTGCCGCCGCTCAAGGACACGCTGAACAACACCATTTTCGCAAAAGCCGCGAAAAAGCTCGGATACCATCCCTTTCCGAACCCGTCGGCCGCCGCTTCCGGTGCCTGGACGAACCCCTATGGTGTGCAGATCGCGCCCTGCAATTATTGCGGCTTCTGCTCCGACTATTACTGCCTGAACTATTCCAAGGCCTCGCCGCAGACCACCATTCTGGACGCCGCCAAGCGCCTGTCGAACTTCGACTATCGCGTGAACGCCCACGTCACGCGGGTGGACCTGCACGACGACAAGAAGACGGCCAAGGGCGTCACCTACATCGACGAGAAGGGGCAGGAAGTCTTCCAGCCCGCCAATATCGTCATCCTGGCCAGCTTCCAGTTCAACAACGTGCGCCTGATGATGCTGTCCGGCATCGGCAAGCCGTACGACCCCAACACGGGTGAAGGCCAGATCGGCCGCAACTACGCCTTCTTGTCCAACGGCAACGCCACGCTGTTCTTCAAGGACAAGAATTTCAACCCATTCGTCACCGCCGGCCCCACCGGCCAGATGATCAACGACTTCTCACCCGGCACCTTCGACGCCACGCCTTACGACTTCATCGGCGGGGCCAAGCTGCACTCCTCGCAGGCCGGCGGCGCGCCCATTGGCGCCGCGCTTCCCCATGGCACGCCAAGTTGGGGCGCCGGCTGGAAGAAGGGCATGAAGGACTGGTACGGCCACTCCATGAAGGTGAGCATTACCACCACCTGCATGTCCTATCGCGGCAACTATCTGGACCTCGATCCCACCTACAAGGATCCTTACGGCCAGCCGCTGCTTCGCATGACGTTCGACTGGGCTCAGAACGAACTCAAGCTGCAGCAGTTCCTGCGCCAGCGCGTGCTGGAGATCGTCAAGGAGATCGGCCCGGACAGCTACACCGAGAGCTTCCTGAAGCCGGACGCGCATTGGAACACCACGTCCTACATCTCCACCCACAATGTGGGCGGCGCGGTGATGGGCGAGACGCCGAACGACAGTGCGATCAATAAATATATGCAGAGCTGGGACGTGCATAACGTCTTCGTTCCGGGCGGCAATGCCTTCCCGCAGAACTTCCAGGCCAACCCGACCCTGATGCTCGGCGCGCTGACCTACTTCTCGGTGAAGCAGATCACCGATCAGTACATCAAGAACCCCGGCCCGCTGGTGCAGATCTGATCATGAACACGATGCGCAACATCACGTTCCTCGCGGCCGCCGCCTGCGTCGCGCTGGCCTCCACCGCTCTGCCGGCCTCGGCTCAGCAGTCTTCTTCTGACGAGAAGGCACTGATCGCCAAGGGCGAATACATCGCCCGTGCCGGCGATTGCGTCGCCTGCCACACCGGCCCCGGTGGCAAACCCTTCGCCGGCGGCCTCGCGCTGCACAGCGCGGTGGGGACCATCGTCTCCACCAACATCACCCCGGACAAGCAGTTCGGCATCGGCAATTACACCGAGGCGCAGTTCTCGGCGGCGGTGCGCGACGGCATCCGGGGCGACGGCGCCCACCTCTATCCGGCCATGCCGTACACCGCCTATGCCAAGGTGAGCGACGCCGACATCCACGCGCTCTACACCTACTTCATGAAGGCAGTGGAGCCGGTGGCGGCGCCCACCGAGCCGACCGCGCTCATCTTCCCCTTCAACATGCGCTTCGGCCTCGGCCTGTGGAACAAGGCGTTCGCCGGTGCGGGCGCCTTCAAGCCGAACCCGCAGGCGTCCGCCGAGATCAATCGCGGCGCCTATCTGGTGGAAGGCCTTGGCCATTGCGGCAGCTGCCACACCCCGCGTGGCTTCGCCATGCAGGAAGAGGGCATGGATGCCTCCAACGCCGCCTTCCTGACCGGCGGTGAGCTGGAGGGCTGGCCGGTGCCGTCCCTGCGTGGCCCCACCAAGGCCACCAAGGGCTTTGCCAGCTGGACGCAGGCCGAGATCGTCGATTACCTCGGCACGGGCCGCAACGCCCATGCGGCGGTGGGCGGCGAGATGAAGCCGGCCGTGGAGCGCAGCCTCGCCTATCTCAACGATGCCGACCTCAACGCCATCGCGTCCTATCTGAAGTCCATCGCCCAGTCCGGCCCGACCCCGCCGGCTGTCCCAGAGAAGGTAAGGGCGACCACGGACAAGCTGACGGCAGCCAAGGATCTTACCCTCGGCGAGCGGCTCTATCTGGACAATTGCGGCGCCTGCCACTTCGCGGGCGGGCAGGGCGCGGCGCGAGTGTTCCCGGCGCTGGACGGTGCGTCCATCGTGAATGCGGACAATCCCAACGGCCTGATTGCCACCATTCTCGGCGGCGCGCAGACCCCGTCCACGGACCGCAGCCCCTCCGTGCTGCCCATGCCGGGCTTCGGCTATCGCCTGACCGACAAGGAAGTGGCGTCTCTGGCCACCTTCCTGCGCAGCGGCTGGTCCAATCAGGCCGGCCCGGTGAGCGCGGATCAGGTGGCGGCCATGCGCGCCAAGCTGCCGCCGCAGCCGGTGCCGGGCATCCAGATCGAGGACAAGCCGGCCAAGGGCCAGACCGCCGAGGCCGTCCACGCCTCGCACTGATCCTCCGGTGTTCCCCAGCCAAGACAAACGCCCGGCCGAAAGGCCGGGCGTTTTGCGTTCAGGGCCTTGTCTTCACGTGCTCCGGCCGGAAGCCGATGCCCACCAGCCGGCCCGCGAGATGGGCCAGCACCGGCCAGCGGGCGATACCGCGAATGAAGGCGGGCGGCCCTGAGCGGCCTTCCTCTGCCCCATCGCGCTTGCGCCGGTCCTTCTGCATCATCAGTTGCAGCTTCTGCGTCGCTTTGGTGGGGAAGGTGCGGCGCTTCTGCACGGCCGCCAGATGGCTGTCCTCCAGCCGGCCGGCCTTGAGCGCGGGGCCGAGGATATTGGCCGTCGCCACCGCGTCCTGAATGGCGAGATTCACCCCAACGCCGCCGATGGGCGACATGGCATGGGCCGCATCACCGATGCACAGGAGGCCGGGCTTCCACCAGCGCGTCAGGCGATCGATGCGCACTTGCAGCGGGAACACATCGTCCCAGGAGCGGACCTCCTCAAGGCGCTCCGGCGGCAACGGGCAGGCGGCGGCCACGGCGGCGCGGAAGGCGTCGAGGCCCTTGGCCTTCACGTTCGAGAAGCTGCCCTTGCGAACCACATAGCCGCATTGCCAATAGTCGCCCCGGTCGATCATCACGAACCCCTGCCGTGGCCCGGCATGGCCCATGGTGAAAGGCGGATCGTCGGCATGGCGGGAGAGCTTCAGCCACAGTACGTCGCGCGGGCTGCCGAAGCTCTCCACCTGGAGACCGGCCTTGTCGCGGACCACGGAATTGCGCCCGTCCGCGCCGATGACGAGCGTGGCATGGATGTCGCGTGTGCCCTCGGGGCCTTCTGTCCGCACGCCCGAGATTCGTCCGCCCGCTTCCAGCAGATCGGTCACGGCGTGGGCCATCAGTAGATGGAAATTCGGAAGGGAGCTGGCGGCACGGGCCACATAGTCCAGAAAATCCCACTGCGGCATGAAGGCGATGTAGCGGCAGCGGGTGGGCAGGCGGGAGAAGTCCGCGATGGTCACGTCCGCGCCGCCCATCTCGGCATGGAGGCTCGGGGCCTTGGTGTGCGGAAGGGCGAGCAAGCCGTCCAGCAGGCCGATCTCGTGCATCACCTCCAGCGTGGAGGGGTGGATGGTGTCGCCGCGAAAGTCGCGCAGGAAATCCGCATGCTTTTCGATGACGGTGACGTCGATGCCCTGCCGGGCCAGCAGAAGGCCCAGCATGAGGCCGGCAGGGCCACCGCCGACAATGGCGCAGCGGGTCTGCAACGGGGCGGGATCGAGCGCCGGAGGCATGCTTTCTGAACGGGAGGTCATAGGGTGAGGTGTACGCCCCCCGCGCAGCTTCGCAAGGGGCGGGGACAAGGGATGGAACGCCTCCAATCCCAAGGTCCCAGCGGAACCATGACAGTGCGGCGCGCATTGCCCCAGCGGGGCAAGGGGACAACGGCCTGCTTTTCCTGGCCGTTCTGCGCCTGCGCACCGCTGGATCAATGTTTTCAGGAGATTTCGGATGAGGTGGTACACGAACCTGGTGAGGTATGCGGTTGCGCTGGTTGCGGCGACAGGCCTCATGGTCGGCCCGCGCGCCTTTGCGGCCTCCGAGCCGGTGTTTCCGCCCGGTGCCAGTGTCGGGCTGGTGCCGCCGCCGGGCATGAGCCCGGCCGCCGCCTTCGCCGGCTTCCAGCATGAGGCGGGGGCCTCCATCGTGCTGGTGGAGATGCCGCCGGAAGCCTATGCGCAGATCGTCGCCAAGTTCACGCCCGAGGCCCTCAAGCCCACCGGCTTCATGGTGAAGGGCGAGGCCCAGCCGCTTGCGGTCACGGGCGGCGAGGGGCGGCTGTTCCGGGGCAGTCAGGATGCCAATGGCCTCAGCTACACCAAGTGGGTGGCGGTGGTGCGCGGACCCGCCGGCACCGCCCTCGTGACGGTGCAGGTGCCCACGGATGCGAAGGAGCAGGTGTCTGATTCCGCGGTGGAAACCGCGCTGAAGACCATCGCTTTCCGGGCCGAGCAGAGCCTTCAGGAGCAGATGGCCGCCTTGCCCTTCAAGGTGGGCGACACGGCGGGCTTCCGGCCGGTGCGGATGATCGGCGGCTCAGGGCTGATCCTCACCGAGGGGCCGAAGGATGTGGACCCGGAAGGCACGCAACCCTTTGTCATCATTGCTGCCTCCCTCGGCCGCCCGGTCGCGCCGGATGCACAGGCGGCCTATGCCAAGACGGCTCTGAACAGCCTCGCCCAGCTCAAAGACATCAAAATCGAAAACGAAACGCGCTCGGAGCAGGGCAAGGCGACCGTCTATCGTCACCATGCGGCGGCGGCGGATGCCAAGACCGGCAAGCCCGTGAAAGTCACCCAGACGGTGATTTTTCAGGACGGCAGCTATGTTCGGGTCATCGGCATGGACCCTGTCGGCAAGGGCGATGTGATCGCGCGGGCGGACAAGCTCGCCGGCTCGGTCACGGCGCGCTAGGCTTTCGGGGCGCGCTGCAACCGAACTTGCATCCGCGTCCCGCCGTGCCCAATGTGTGGGCATGGACGCTTCCGAACGCCAGCATAAGATTCTCGCCGTCGCCCGCGCCTCAGGCCGGGTGACGGTGGATGATCTTTCCGTCCGTTTTCAGGTCACGCCGCAGACCATCCGCAAGGATCTGAACGATCTGTGCGAGCAGGGGCTGCTCGCCCGCACCCATGGCGGGGCGGTTGTCACCTCCAGCGTGGAGAACGTGGCCTATACGGCCCGCCGCCTGATCGCGGACGCGGAGAAGCGGGCCATCGGGCGGGCCGCCGCGGCGCTCATCCCTGACAATTCCTCGCTCTTCATCAATATCGGCACCACCACCGAAGAGGTGGCCAAGGCGCTGATCGACCGGCGCGACCTGCTGATCATCACCAACAACCTGCATGTGGCCATGCAGCTCTATCCCAACCCGGCCATCAAGGTGATCGTGGCGGGCGGGCAGGTGCGGCACAGCGACGGCGCGGTGATCGGCGCCTCGGCCATCGACCTCATCCAGCAGTTCAAGGTGGATCTGGCGGTGATCGGTGCCTCCGCCATCGACGAGGACGGCACGCTGCTGGACTTCGACTATCAGGAAGTGCGCGTCAGCCAGGCCATCATCGCCAATGCACGGCGGGTGGTGCTGGTTTCGGACCATCTGAAGGTGGGCCGCTCGGCGCCGGTGCGCATCGCCCATATCGACCAGCTGGATGTCTTCGTCACCGACAAGATGGTGTCGAGCGATCTCATGCGCGCCTGCAAGGCTGCGGGCGTGGAGGTGATCGAGACCGGCATGGAAGTGAGACCGGACGCGGAAGACTGAAACGAAACCGCCGCCGCCCGGTGTGGGCGGCGGCGGTTCACTGTCAGATGAAGACCTTGATCAGCAGGCCGGCGATGGCCGCGCCGACCAGCGGGCCGACCACCGGGATCCAGCTGTAGCCCCAGTCGGCGCCACCCTTGCCGGCGATGGGCAGCACCGCATGGGCGATGCGGGGCCCGAGATCGCGGGCCGGGTTGATGGCATAGCCCGTGGTGCCGCCCAGCGAGAGGCCGATGGCCCACACCACCATGCCCACGATATAGGGGCCGAGGCCCGCCGGAATGCCGGCACCCGCCATCACCGACTTGGAGAAGACGGCGGCGATGATGAAGACCAGTGCCACCGTGCCGATGATCTCGCTGATGAGATTGCCGGGCACATTGCGGATGGCCGGGCCGGTGCAGAAGATGGCGAGCTTCAGGCCCTTGTCCTCGGTGGGCGCCCAGTGCGGCAGATACTGCAGCCACACCAGCACGGCGCCGAGGAAGGCGCCGATCATCTGCGCGGGTACATAGACCGGCAGCTTGGACCAGTCGCCGGTCACGACCGCCGCGCCCAGCGTCACCGCCGGGTTGAGATGGGCATCGGGGCTGCCTGTGGCGGTGGATACGAACACGCCGGCCATCACGGCGAAGGCCCAACCGGCCGTAATCACGATCCAGCCGGAATTCTGCGCCTTGGACTTGGCCAGCAGCACGCCGGCCACCACGCCGTTTCCAAGCAGGATAAGCACAAGAGTGCCGAGGAGTTCTCCGACAAAGGGGGTATGCATGGGACGTCTCCGCCGTCAGTTTTTTAATTGGCGTCAGTTGTTGATTGGCGTGCGCCCGTAACCGGGCGACCTTGAAAAACGCCCCTCCGGCCAGAGCCGGATCGGTTCAGATCAAATCAATCCGAACCGTGAATCCGTCTCTAAAACTTTGCTGGAGAACGTCTTGCGGCTCTGTGGCCGAAGGGGCGGATAAAATTCAATAAAATCAGTCACCCCAGCCGAGCGAGCGGGTCACGGCCTTGTTCCAGCGGGAATAAAGCTGCTCGCGCTTGTCGGCGTCCATCTTGGGATGCCAGCGCCGATCCACGCCCCAGTTCTGGACGATGTCGTCGGTGGAGTGCCAGTAGCCCACCGCGAGGCCGGCGGCATAGGCGGCGCCGAGCGCCGTGGTCTCGATGACGCGGGGGCGCACCACCGGCACGTTCACCATGTCGGCCTGGAACTGCATCAGCAGTTCGTTGACCACCATGCCGCCATCGGCGCGCAGCTCGCGGATCTCGACCTTCGAGTCCTTCACCATGGCTTCCAGCACCTCGCGGGTCTGGTAGGCGGTGGCCTCCAGAGCGGCGCGGGCGATGTGGCCCTTGTTGGCGTAGCGGGTGAGGCCGCAGATCACGCCACGGGCGCTGTCATCCCAACGCGGGGCGAACAGGCCGGAGAAGGCGGGCACGAAATACACGTCGCCATTGTCGGAGACGGTGCGGGCCAGGGGCTCGATATCGGCGGAATTCTTGATGATACCGATATTGTCGCGCAGCCACTGCACCAGCGCGCCGGTGATGGCGATGGAGCCTTCCAGCGCGTAGATGGCCTTCTTGTCCCCGAGCTTGTAGCCCACCGTGGTGACGAGGCCGCAGGTTGAGGGGAAAGGCTTTTCACCGGTGTTCATCAGCATGAAATTGCCGGTGCCATAGGTGTTCTTGGCCTCACCCGGATTGAGGCAGGCCTGCCCGAACAGGGCCGCCTGCTGGTCGCCCAGGATGCCGGAGAGGGTGACGCCCTCCAGCGGGCCCTTGCCGGTGCCGTAACGCTCCGAGGAGGAGACGATGCGCGGCAGGCAGGCGGCGGGAATGCTGAACAGTTTCAGGATGTCGGCATCCCACTCCAGCGTCTCCAGATCCATGAGCTGGGTGCGGGAGGCGTTGGTGACATCGGTGATGTGGATGCCGCCATCCGGGCCGCCGGTGAGGTTCCAAAGCAGCCAGGTATCGATGTTGCCGAACAGCGCATCACCGGAGGCCGCCTTCTCGCGGGCGCCGGGCACGTTGTCGAGGATCCAGTGCAGCTTGAGGCCGGAGAAATAGGTCGCCAGCGGCAGGCCGGTCTTGGCGCGCAGGCGGTCCTGGCCGCCGTCCTGCTCGTAGCGGTTCACCAGTTGGTCGGTGCGGGTGTCCTGCCAGACGATGGCGTTGTAGAGCGGCTCGCCGGTCTTGCGATCCCAGAGCAGGGCGGTCTCGCGCTGGTTGGTGACGCCCACGGCGGCGAGATCAGCGGTGGAAAGCCCCTTCTTCTCAAGGGCTTCGAAAATGACCGTGCGGGTGTTCAGCCAGATCTCGACCGGATTGTGCTCCACCCAGCCGGGACGCGGATAGATCTGCTCATGCTCGCGCTGGGCGACGCTGACGATCTGCCCCTTGCGGTCGAAGACGATGAAGCGGCTGCTGGTCGTACCCTGGTCGATGGCGCCCACGTATTTGGTCATGGTTTCCTCCCGTCGTTATGGCCGGCGTTGATTTGGCTGAGGTTTTCCGGGTGTCAGGCACCCTTCAGGAAGGCGTCGATCTCCTGCTCCGCCTCTTTCGGCAGCTTCAGGCCGAGCTTGGTGCGCCGCCACAGGACGTCCCGTCCGGTGCGCGCCCATTCCTCGATCTTCAGATAGGTCAGCTCCGCCGCCGTGAGGCCTGCGCCGAAATCGCGGCCGAGATCCTCCACCTTGGTGGCGGTGCCGACGATCATTTCGGCGCGGGTGCCGTAGGTGCGGGCGAGCCGCAAGGCCCGGTCGCGGCCGATGAAGGGCTTGTCCTTCAACAGCTTGTCCGCATAGGCCGCCACGTCGCCATCGGCGATGTCGCCGCCGGGCAGGGGGGCATCGGCGGTCCAGGCGGGGGCGAGGCGGGGCAGATGGGGCGCGAGGTCGCGCATCACATGCTCGGCGAGCTTGCGATAGGTGGTCAGCTTGCCGCCGAAAACCGAAAGCAGCGGCGCCTGACCCTTGGGGGCGTCGATGTCGAAGACATAGTCGCGGGTCACGGCCGAAGCGTTGATGGAGCCGTCGTCGAACAAAGGCCGCACGCCGGAATAGTCCCAGACGATATCGTCTTTCGAGATCTCCCGCTGGAACCAGTGGTTGATCGAGGAAATCAGATAATCCGTCTCGTCATCCGAGATGGAAACGTCCTGCGGCGCGCCGGTATAGGGCACGTCCGTGGTGCCGATCAGGGTGAGATCATCCTGATAGGGAATGGCAAAGACGATGCGTTTGTCGGGGTTTTGCAGGATATAGGCCTGCGTGCCCGGATAAAGGCGCGGCACCACGATGTGGCTGCCCTTGACGAGGCGCACGCCCTTGCTGGTGTTGAGGCTGAGGCGATGGTTCAGCACATCCGCCACCCAGGGGCCGGCGGCATTGACGAGGATGCGCGTTTTCACTTCGCGCCGCTCGCCGCCCGCATCCACCAGCGTGGCGACCCACAGATCGCCCTCGCGGCGGGCGCTTTCGAGCCGGGTGCCGACCTCGATGTCGGCGCCGCGTTCCTTGGCGTCCAGGGCGTTGAGCACCACGAGGCGGCTGTCGTCGACCGCGCAGTCGGAATATTCGAAGCCCACCTTGGTGATGGGCTTCAGGGGCGCGCCGCGCTTGTCCTTGGCCAGGTTCACCCGCTCGCAGCCGGGCAGGCGCTTGCGGGAGGCCAGGTGGTCGTAGAAGAACAGGCCGAGCCGCACCAGCCAGGCGGGGCGGACGGAGACGTCGTGCGGCAGCACGAAGCGCAGCGGGCGGATGATGTGCGGGGCCATCTCCAGCAGCCGCTCACGCTCCAGAAGTGCTTCTCGAACAAGACGAAATTCGTAATATTCGAGATAGCGCAGACCGCCGTGGATCAGCTTGGTGGACCAGGAGGATGTATGGGCGGCAAGGTCGTCCTGCTCCACCAGCAGCACCGACAGGCCACGGCCCACGGCGTCACGGGCAATGCCCGCGCCATTGATGCCGCCACCAACCACCAGAATGTCGAAAGGGCTTTGCAAGGCCTCTCCCCATTGAGCTGCTGCCCTTTTGAGCAGTCATTTGCCGGGAAGGTAATCACGTTTCGTTCGGCTTTCATAGTGCGACTAAAACGAAAATCGCAAGAAATGTTCTAAGGCGCGCCGGGGTGGTGTCCCGGTGTTGACTCCATGTCGAGCAAGGCAATGGGCGTGCCCCATGGACGCGGTATTCTGCGGTGGTGAGATCGGACATTGGCACAGGGACAGTGCCGGATGGCACGCCTTCGGCCACGGTTTGTACGGAACAGCCGCGCTGAAATGCTTGAGCTTTTCGCGACCGAAAGCGGCAAGGCACATCTGCCGTCCGGTCCATGGTGCGCAATGGCACAATGCGGGTGCGTTTCGGGCCGCTGGATCTCTCATCGACGCGGAAGGGGAGGGGGTGGATTCACCCATAGTCGTCCTCATTCCCCGCCACAGGCTGCTCGATTGACTCAAGGGTTCTGCTCAGCGTGCGTCAGGCTGAATGAACCCACGAGCCACCACGCAACGCTAGGGGGGGGGCTTGCGGCGAGCGCTCATGCCCTGAGCTTGGGAGTGTTCAGCATGGGTTGTGGCACAGGTCACGCGTTGCACGCGCGTAAGACGTTGCCGTCTCGCCTCTACGATCGAGCGTTCGGGACTCCCAGTCGCAGGTGAGGGCTGCCCAGGTCAGGATACGGCGGTGTATTCAGATCTCCTGAACGTCGTCATGCCAGCCGACAGCATCCAAGGGGCTCATTGTACATGTCGCAGTGGTTTCCATCATGTGCTTGATGGCGAGATCGAATGATTCAGAAGATGGGGCGGCCAGATTTATCGGACAATTTTGCCCCTCTGCGTATCCGAAGGATCTACAGTGAGCAAAAGCGTAAGAGACAATCTCGACGGCGTTGCGGTGTTCGTCGAAGTCGCGGAGGCGGGAAGCTTCGCGCGGGCGGCGGAACGTTTGGCGCTGACGCGGTCGGCGGTCGGTAAGACCATCGCGCGCATGGAGATGCGGCTGGGCGTCCGGCTCTTCCACCGCACGACGCGCAGGTTGAGCCTCACCGAGGACGGGTTGATTTACCATGAGCGCTGCCTGCGTGCGGTCGCCGAACTGCGGGCAGGTGCGGCTCAACTCGAGTCCGGGCGGAGCGAAGTGGCCGGGCGGTTGCGCGTCACGATGCCCACACTGTTCGGTCGTCATTGCGCGGTGCCGGTGTTGCTGGAGCTGGCCGTCCACTTTCCCAAGCTTGAGCTCGATCTGCGCTTCAGCGATCAGATGGTCGATGTGGTTGCCGAGGGCTTCGATCTCGCAATCCGCAACCATCACCCGGGCAAAATCAGAAACCCTCCAGGCGCGGAAGATCGTCAGTCAGCGCAAGATCGTTTGTGCCGCTCCGTCCTACCTGGACCAACATGGAGCGCCCAAGGCGGTCAGCGAGCTGTCAGAGTTCGATGCACTGGTCTACTGGCAAAAGAACCAGCCGTATCCTTGGACCTATAAGGAGCCGGATGGGCGCCTCTCCGAAGCGCCGCTGAGCTGGCGCTTACAGTTCGATAATCATGAGGCGATCAGGGATGCTGCGGTAAGAGGGATGGGCTTTGCTTGCCTTCCAAGCTGGCTCGTCAGGGAAGAGCTGGCCTCGCAGCGGCTGGTTCCGGTGCTTCAGGATGTCGTCTGGCCGTTGTTCGATACCTATGTGGTCTGGCCGGCGGCCGAAGCGGTACCGATGAAGCTGCGGGTCGCGATCGACGCGCTCGTCGACGGCCTCCGGTGGGTTGCCGAAATCTGAGCGCAGGCCGCCGGCCATAAGCTGAAGCCTCCTGCCGCGCCGGAGACTGCCTGCTTTTGTGTACTTCCCTTCGGCGGTCCATATCATGATCAATAGATCAGCGGTGGGCAGAGGCAGCCCGGCTGGATTCTGATCCAACAGCCAGCTTCTGAATTTCATCGAAGCATCCGAGCCAGTTCACACGGCGTGCGTTCGCATGGGTGTGGCCGGAAGGTCCCGGTGGAGGCGCAGGTCCTTTCGACCATTCTCCGAAGAGTTCGGGTGGAGAAAAGCGCGCGACAAATGGGGGACGACGTATCCGCAATGGCGGGATGCGGATCGGCTATTAGAGCGCCTGGTTCTGCAATCGCATCATCGGCAGGCGGGATGGCCGGCGGCGAGCTGTCCACCGCCCTTCCGGTCTCTCGGGTGAAGCGATGCGTTCGAAGAGAAGAGGCTCATGCCACTCACGCATCCCGGCTATCTGATAGGCAACTTCACCGTCACGGATCCCGCCCTGCTGGCTGAATACAGCAGGCAGGCCCAGCCTCTGGTCGAGCAGTACGGCGGCAGCATGATGCTGTCGGACAAGAGCTTTTCGCCCGTTGAAGGCAGGGCCGAGGCGGTGTTCGTCATCATCGCGTTTCCAACCCTGGAAAGGGCGACCTCCTTTTACAATTCGCCGGAATACGCGCCCGTGAAGGAGCTTCGGATCCAGGCGACCGAAGGCGGCTTCCTCGCACTGACAGCTGTGCCCGTGGCTCTGGCGTGAGGGGGAAGCCGTGAGCATTCTACGCGCGACGTTTTCGATCAATGCCGACACGCGGGTACCTGCCGTTGGGTTCGGCACCTACCTGATCGGCGAAGGTGATGTCTCTGAGGCGGTTCGCGCCGCAATCGGTGTGGGTTATCGCCATATCGATACGGCCGAGGTCTATCAGAATGAAGAGGGGGTCGGCGAAGGTATCCGTGTCGGCCTTCGAGACAACGGATTGTCCCGCAACGATATCTTCGTGACCACGAAGCTCTGGCCCGGCGCGTCGGAATGGGGCGAGGTTCCCAAGACCGGCGAACAGACGATGATGAGCTGCGAAGCCAGCCTGAAGCGGCTCGGCCTCGATCATGTCGATCTGTACCTGATCCATTCGCCTCATGGCGGACAGCAGCGGGTCAATCAGTGGCGTGCGCTTCTCGAATTGAAGCGGGCCGGGAAAGCGCGGGGCATCGGCGTCAGCAATTATAGCGCCAAGCATCTGGATGAGATCGACGCGGCCGGACTTCCGATGCCCGAAGCCAATCAGATCGAACTGCATCCTTGGTCGCAGAAGCCGGCGCTTGTTGCGTACATGAGGCAAAGGAGCATCGCGCCGATCGCCTACAGCAGCCTTGCGCCGCTTTCGACCTGGCGTGCTGCGCCGAGGCAGGATAGCGCCAAGCCGCAGAGCCCGGATGCGGACAGCGGCTTCCTTGCCGGAATTGCGGCCAGGTATGGCGTCACCGAGGCTCAGCTTCTGCTGAAGTGGGGGGTGCAGAACGGCTATGCCGTGCTCCCCAAAAGCCTGAATCCGGAGCGGATGCGGCAGAATATCGATCTCGATGGCTTCACGATCGAAGCCCCCGATCTGGAGGCTATCGCGCTGATGGACCGCGGTGGCGGGATCGCCTGGTCCATGGGTGATCCGACAAAAGTGAGCTGATCACTCGATCATCTTAATCCACTTACCTATACAACTTGAAGGAGTCTGCAAGATGCAGATCGCGATCGTGTATGACAGCGGCTATGGCCACACCGCCAAGCAGGCGCAGGCCGTGGCTGAAGGGGTCGAGCGCGTCGGCGGCGCAAAGGCGGTGCTGATCCCCGTGGCCGACAATCCGGCGCCATGGGAGACCCTGGAGGCCTGCGATGCCATCATCTTCGGGTCGCCGACCTACAACAGCTCCATCTCCGCACGCCTCAAAAAGTTCATGGAGGACGCGACGCGTCCTGCCTGGATCCCGATGAAGTGGCGCAACAAGATCGCAGCGGGCTTCACCAATTCCGGCGCAATGCACGGCGATAAGCTCAACTCGCTGATGACGATGGCCTTGTTTGCGGCACAGCACGGTATGCTTTGGGTCGGCCTCGATCTCTTCGCGGGCAAATCGGCCGAGGACAACAATCGCGTCGGCGGTTGGCTCGGCGCGATGGCTCAGTCGAATGATGAATCTGCCGAACTCTCGCCCATCAAGAGTGACCTCGAAACCGCTGCCCATCTTGGCCAGCGGGTTGCGGAACTCGCACAGCGATTGAGCCGCACGGCGGCGTGAGTGAAATCGTAAGGCCGGCTTTACTGCCGGCCTTACTGCTGCGGTGATGGTGCGTTCCGGGCCGCTGGACCCCTCGTCGAAGCGGAGCGGTGGGGCAAGTCGGAGCAGGTGCCCGACGTCAGGCCTGGGTGGACGCCGGCAGCCAGATCGAGAAGGTCGCTCCCATGCCTTCCTCGCTCTCCACGTCCATCTGGCCGTCATGGCGCATGACCAGAGCGTAGCTGATGGAGAGGCCGAGCCCGCTGCCCTTGCTGGCCTTGGTGGTGAAGAAGGCGTCGAAGATGCGCTCGCGATGGGCGGGCGGAATGCCGATGCCGGTATCGGTCACGGCGATGCGCACGCCGCTGCGCTCCTGATGCGCGGCATCCCGGCTGGTGATGGTCAGCGTGCCGCCGTCCGGCATGGCGTGGAGGGCGTTGACCAGAAGGTTGACGATCACCTGCTGGAGTTCGGCGCGGTTGAACTGGACCTGCGCGTTCGCGGTGTCGCTGCGCACCACAATGATGTCGGCGCGGTCCAGCAGATGGCGGACGAACAGCAGGCAGTCGGAGATCACATCAGCCGGCGCCAGCGGGCCGTCTTCCGTCATCTCGTCATAGGGGCGGGCGAACTGGAGCAGCTTGTCCACCAGCAAGGTGATGCGGTGCACTTGCTCGTCGATCAGCCGGAATTCGGTCTTCACCGGCTCGGCCTGCGCGCCCAGCACATCGCGGGCCACATCGAGATTGCCCTGGATCACAGCGATGGGATTGTTGATCTCATGCGCAACACCGGCCGTGATCTCGCCGATGGCGGCGAGCTTCTCCGACATGACCAGCTGCGCCTGCGTCTCCTCCAGCCGCTGGTTGGCGGCGGCAAGTTCGCTGGTGCGCTCGGCGACCCTGATGTCGAGTTCGTTGGCCCAGTCGCGCAGCTCCCGGTCGCGGGCCTCGATGCGGTCGAGCAGATGGTCGAGATGGTGGGCCAGCCGGCCGATCTCGTCGGCCGAGCCCACGGGGCCGGTGCGCGCGCCGAGTTCGCCGGCCTCCACCCGCGAGATGGTGCCGTCCATCTGCTCCAGCGGCCGGAAGATGCCGCCCGCCCAGCGCAGCAGGAACGGCAGAGCGGCGAGCAGCACCAGCGCGAAGGGGATGACGATGGCCGCCAGCATGCCGAGCTTGGCGTTCTGGAACGGCCGGTCGAGAAAGCCGACATAGAGCATGCCGATGCGGCGGCCATGGCTGTCGAGGATCGGCTCGTAGGCGGAGATGTACCAGTCGTCCACCACGAAGGCGCGGTCGAGCCACACCCGGCCTTCCTCCAGCACCGAATGGCGCACCGCCTCGGACACGCGCGTGCCCAGCGCCCGGTCGCCCGCGAACAGTCGCACGTTGGTGCTGATCCGCACGTCATCAAGGAACAGCGTGGCCGTGCCGGAGCTGCCCGCCGGCAGGCTGGAGGCCTGATAGACGAGGTCGTTGATGGTGTCGATGAAGGCGAGGTTGTGGTTGAGCAGCGTGCCGCCCACCAGCGCGCCCCGGCTGCCATCGGGCATGCGCACCGGGACGGCGGACTGGATGACCATGCCCCGGTCCTCGGCGCTGCGCGCGGCCGGCGCCACGCCCGGGGTCTCGATGAGGGGCACGACGGCCTGCGATGCGAGCGCGCCGGACAGATGCGCGAGTTCGGCGGCATCCAGCACGTCGATGCCGGTGTCCGATGTGCCGTCCATGGCTTTCGCGATCACCGGCCATTTCCGCCAGTCCATGGCGCCCTGCCGGGGAGGCGCCGCCGCCAGCACGTGGCCGTCGGCATCGATCACATAGAGATAATCCAGCGCGAGGCTCTCGCGGCGCCGGGCCAGAAAGGTGCCGATCTCGGCCGGGCGGTCTGCCCTGAGCAGGTCGGCGAAGGCGGCGCTGTCGCCCACCGCATGCAGCGCCTCGCCGGAGTGCTCCATCAGCCGGTTGAGATACTGGCGGGCGATGGTCAGGTCGCCGCTGACCTTGGCGGTCAGCAGCCGGTCGAACATGGCGCTCCACCAGATCACCGCGAGGATGAGGAGCGCGGGCAGGATGATGGCGGTGGGCAGCAGGGCGATGGCGAGCAGCCGGTAGCGGACCGAATGCCGCCAGCGTCGATGCGGGGCAGGGGCTGCGGCGTCAGACATTCCAGGCCGCGCACTTGCGGTCGAGGGTCTTGCGCGACACGCCGAGGCGCCGTGCGGCCTCGGCGCGGTTGCCCCCGACGCTCTCCAGCACATTGAGCATGTGCGCACGCTCCACCGCCTCCAGCGTCTGGCTGGCAGGGTCGGCGGACGCGACGGGCGCGGACGTCGAGGCGCGGGGCCTGTCGCCGAGGATGATGGTGCGCTCGATCAGGTTGCGCAGCTCGCGGATGTTGCCGGGCCATTCATAGCCCTCCAGCTCGGCGATGCGCGCGGGATCGAGGTCCATGGGCGGCACGCCGAACTGGTGCGAGATCTCGGCGATGAACTGGCGCGCCAGCGGCGCCACATCCTCCGGCCGCTCCCGCAGGGGGGGCAGGTGGATGTTCACCACGTTGAGCCGATAGAACAGGTCGCGCCGCATCTGCCCGCTGGCTGCCGCCTGTTCGAGATCCACATTGGTTGCGGCGATGATGCGCACGTCCACGGGCAGCTCCCGCTCGCTGCCCACCGGCCGCACCCTCTTGTCCTCCAGCACCCGCAGCAGCTTGGCCTGCAACGGCAGGGGCAGTTCGGCCACCTCGTCGAGGAACAGCGTGCCGCCCTGGGCGTAGAAGAACAGGCCCTCCCGCGAGGAGGCAGCCCCCGTGAAGGCGCCCTTGAGATGGCCGAACAGCTCGCTCTCGATCATCTCGGCGGGAATGGCCGCGCAATTGACCGGCACGAACGGCTTGTCCGCGCGCGGCGAGCGCTGGTGAAGGGCGCGGGCGGTGACTTCCTTGCCGGTGCCGGACTCGCCCGTGAGCAGCACGGTGGTGGGCAAGGGCGCGAGCCGCTCCACCATGTCGCGAACGACGGCGAGCGCCGGCGACTGGCCCACCAGCAGGTCCGGCACGCCGCCGTCCCGCGCCGGCAGGCTGTGGAGCTGGCGCTTCAGGAGGAAGTTCTCGCGCCGCAGGTGCGCCCGGTCGAGGCAGCGGGTGATGGCATTGAGGATCTGGTTGGCCCGGAACGGCTTCAGGATGAAGTCCGCCGCCCCCTCGCGCATGGCCTGGATGACGGTGTCGAGATCGGCGAAGGCGGAAATGAGGATGACCTCGCCGAAATAGCCGGAGGCCCGCAGATCCTGAAGCCATAAAAGGCCGTGCCGGCCTTCCATGATGTTGTCGAGCAGCAGCATGTCGAACGGCTCGGCTTCGAGCAGCCGTGCGGCGGCTTCCGCAGACTCGGCCTCGGCCACGCGCTTGCAGCGGGGCGCGAGCAGGCGGCACATGAAATTGCGCATGCCGGCCTCATCGTCCACCACGAGGATGGATGCGCTGGCGAGCAACTCACTGTCACGGCCCACATCTCCGGGCGTCGTGGCCCGGGGCGTGCCCCCCAATCCTGGCATATGGCGATCCGGCGTTTCCTGAAGGCCCGTTTGCCGGACCCAACCTTGCGCGGAACGTTAAGCCAAATCCGCGCCGGCGGGAAATCGGGGACGGGTGCGTCAACCCGTCCCCGGTGCGGTCAATGCAGCAGGATCAGCGCCTTCTGGAAGGTGATCCACATGCTCCAGGCCAGCGGCAGGCCCACGGCGGCCCAGGCGAGCAGGGCCAGAAGGCCGAAGCCGTCGGCAGTCACGGCGGGAGCGGAGACCGGCGTGTCGCCGAGCGTCGCGGCACGCGGCGCAGGGGCGGCGGCCGGTGTCGGGGCCGGCTTGTGCTTCATGTAGTGGCGTGCGGCCACCGGCTTCACCAGCAGGTTGCAGACGACCCCCAGCGCCAGCAGGCCGGCGAGGATGTACATGGTCTGGTTATAGGCCTGCGACAGCGGGATGCCGGAGGCGATCTGGTATTCCCGCAGATAGTTGATCAGCACCGGGCCGAGGATACCCGCCGCCGACCAGGCGGTGAGGATGCGGCCGTGGATGGCGCCCACCATGCGGGTGCCGAACAGGTCCGCCAGATAGGCCGGGATGGTGGCGAAGCCGCCGCCATACATGGACACGACCACGCACAGGATGAGCACGAACAGCACCGTGCCGCCCAGCGTCGCGGACCACGGCACGAGGGCATAGAGTGCAAGGCCGAGGATGAAGAAGGTGAAGAAGGTGGCCTTGCGGCCGATGCGGTCGGAGAAGGTGGCCCAGGCCAGCCGGCCGCCGATGTTGCACAGGCTCAGCAGGCCGGTGAAGCCGGCGGCGATGGCCGCGATCTGCGCCTTCTGAGCGGTGCTCAGTTCGTTGAACGGCAGGTTGAGGCCGATGAGGCGGCCGCCGAACACTTCCTGCAACATGGGCGAGGCCATGCCGAGCACGCCGATGCCCGCCGAGACGTTGAGGCACAGCGCCGCCCAGAGCAGCCAGAACTGCGGGGTGCGCCACGCGGCCTCAAGGCTCACGTCGTGCTTGCTCACCAGCTTGCGGGTGGAGATGGAGACGCCGCTCCAGCCGGCGGGCTTCCAGCCCTCGGCGGGCACGCGATAGCCCAGCGCGCCGCAGACCATGAACACGAAATAGATGGCGGCCAGTACCAGGAAGGTCTGCCAGACGCCGACCGAGGTGGGGGTCGCGAAGGTGCGCATGAGGATGTCGGCGAGAGGGGCGCCGATCATCGCGCCGCCGCCGAAGCCCATGATCGCCATGCCGGTGGCCATGCCCCGGCGATCCGGGAACCATTTGATGAGGGTGGAGACCGGGGAGATGTAGCCGAGGCCGAGCCCGATGCCGCCCAGCACGCCGGAGCCGAGCCACAGCATCCAGATCTGGTGCAGATGGATGCCGGTGGCGGAAATCACGAGGCCGCCGCACCAGCAGAAGGCCGAGACGAGGCCCGCCTTGCGCGGGCCGGCATGCTCCAGCCAGCCGCCGAAGAGGGCCGCAGAGCAGCCGAGCAGCACGAAGAACAGCGTGTAGGTCCAGCCCAGCATGCTGATCTGCCAGTCGCAGGTGGTGGCGACGACGCGGGCGAGGAAGCCCATGTCCGCCGGGCAGGCGATGGACTGATTGATGCCCACGGCGCGCGACAGCGGCAGCCAGAACACGCTGAAGCCATAGGCCATGCCGATGCACAGATGGATGGCGAGGGCGGCAGGGGGAACGAGCCAGCGATTGAAGTGCGCGCCGGCGATGGTGCGCTCCCGGCTCAGGAACGGCGCCGCTGACGGCTGGTAGGCTGCGATGGACATGATGTCTCCCTAGCAATGCTTTCTCTTTGGCCTCTGCGCACGGCGCGGGCAATTGGCCTTAAGCAAGGAGGGGGCCATGGGCCGAAGCCTTTGCGCATCAAGGTTTGCGCGGTGCCGGGGGCTGGTCCGGACAGACAAAATGTCCACTTTTCTGGGGATGGCTCCGCCGGGGCTGGACAGTTTGTCCGTGTGGCGGGGCCGGGAGGTGATGGCGCGGCCACGGGGAGAAGGCGGGCGGATCAGGCATACGGGGGGGCGCCCGCACAGCGCTCCATGCGGGATGATCATCTGGTCAATTCAGGACGATCCGACGGCGCGCGGTGGCAAGCGTGACCGGCTGCCTCTCCCGCTTGCGGGGGGAGGGGGAAGGGGGAAGGGGAAAGACGCAACCGGCGAGAGGCCAGACCGGCTTTCAGAAGGTGGTGAGCGGCGGCAGGCGGGTGTCGGTCCACTTGCGGTACATGTCTTCCAGCTCGCCGCTGGCCTTCATGGCGTAGATGGCGTTGTTGAGCCAGTGCAGGATTTCGAAGTCGCCGGCACGCACGGCCATGGAATTGGCCTGCGCATAGAGCGCGAAGCCGATGCTCAGCTGCTGCCCGCGCGTCTTCCGGGCCAGATGCTGCACCAGCGTGTCCGGCAAGGCGGCGGCGGAAATCTGCCCTGCCGCAAGCGCATCGGCCACGCTCAGATCATCCTCGAACAGCACGATCTGGAGGTTGCCGCCGAAGCGCCGCAGCGCGGCCTCCTGCGGTGTGCCCCGCGTTGTCCCCACGCGCTGGCCGGCCAGATCGTCGAGGCGTGTCACCGGCCGGCCTGTGGTGACGACCACCATGGTGAAGCCGCTGTAGGGACTGGTGAACATCACGTTGCGGGCACGCTCGGGCGTGGGGTTGAGGGTGGCGACGAGAAAGTCCACCCGCCCGCTCAGCAGGGCGGCGATGCGGGCGGGCGGGGTGAGGGGAATGTAATCCGCACGCACGCCGAGATATCTGGCCAGCCGCATGGCCACGTCGTGATCGAAGCCGATGGGATTGCCCAGCTCGTCCACCATGCCGAAGGGCGGGGCGCCGATGAGGACGCCGATGCGCACCACGCCGCGCTGGATCAGTTCGTTCAGCGTGGTGGCGCCGGCCGGCGCGATCGTGCCGGCCAGAAGGCCCGCGCCCGCGAGGCCGGCAAGCACCGCCCGGCGGCTCGGTGCATGGGCGCGCGCTGGTGGCAGCGCAGCAAAGGGGGCAGGAGGCGCGGGGCCGGGCAAGGCGTGCGAGGCGGGCAGGGCGTGTGAGGCGGGCGGGGTGTGCGAGGTGGGGCTTGGGGGAAGGAGGGAAAGACGGGGCGGGCGCAGGGCAGCCGCCATCGTCTTGGCTGCACGGATGCGCCACGGTTCCAGCTTGGACATCTTCCCCCCTCGAAGGTCCTGCGGTCTTCAGTACTGTGCGCCGTAGGGGAGGGGATGTCTACTTTGATATTTACTCAAATTTGGGTGATTTTCTTGCTATGTTTTTGCAGTGCAAATCATAGCGTGGCAAGTACGCCGCCATCCACATAGATGATCTGCCCGTTTACGAAGTCAGAGGCGCGGGAGGCCAGGAAGATGCAGGCGCCCTGCAACTCCTCCGTCTTGCCCCAGCGGCCGGCGGGCGTGCGGGCTTTCAGCCAGGCATCGAACTTCGGATCGTCGATCAGCGCCTGGTTGAGCGGGGTCTCGAAATAGCCGGGGCCGATGCCATTGATCTGCAACCCGTGCCGCGCCCAGTCGGTGCACATGCCCTTGGTGAGGTTCTTCACCGCCCCCTTGGAGGCGGCATAGGGGGCCACCGAATAGCGGGCCGCCTCGCTCTGGAGGCTGGCGATGTTGATGATCTTGCCGTGCCCGCGCGGGATCATGTGGCGGGCCACCGCCTGCCCCACATAGAAGACGCTGTCGAGATTGCAGCGCATGATCTCGTGCCAGGTCTCGACGGGGAAATCCTCCAGCGGCATGCGGCGCTGGATGCCGGCATTGTTGACCAGGATGTCCAGCGCGCCGATGTCCTGCTCGATGGCCGCCACCGCCGCCTGCACCGCCTTGGGGTCGGTGACGTCGAAAGCGGAAGCGTGGGCGCTGATGCCGTCCGCCTTCAGCGCCTCCACGGCCTCGGCCACCCGCGCGCCGTCGCGGCCGTTGAGCACCACTTCGGCGCCCGCGCGGCCAAGGCCTGTGGCCAGCGCAAGGCCGATGCCCTGGCTCGAACCCGTGACGAGTGCCCGCCGCCCCGAGAGATCGAACAGCTTGAGCGACATGGCTTTCCTCCATCCTGTGGGGATTGGCCGGCCTTGGGGCCGGCGCACGCGGGGCGGGCATCACACCCGGCGGCCGGCATCAAGTCAACGCGGGGCGGTGGACCGGCGACGGTCTGGCGGGCTGGTGGATCGGAATGGCTCCGGAATGCGCCGGGCGGGGATGCCGCGGGCGCTGTCCGTGCTATATGCGCGGTGCGGCAGCGCCGCATCGTCCCGTTTCCCGCTCGCCTGAGCGGGCCGATCACAGGAAGTCCACCATGAGCATTGTGCGTCTCGACCCGGGTGCCCGCATGAGCGAGGCCGTGATCCACGGCAACACCATCTATCTCGCCGGTCAGGTCGAGGAAGGCCCGGATGTCGGCGCCCAGACGAAGGCCGTGCTCGCCTCCATCGACGCGCTGCTGGAGCGTGCCGGTTCGAGCAAGGCCAACATCCTGTCCGCGACCATCTGGCTGTCCGACATCAACGACTTCGCCGCCATGAACAAGGAATGGGATGCCTGGGTGGACAAGTCCAACCCGCCGGCCCGCGCCACCAGCGAGGGCAAGCTGGCTGCTCCGCAGTTCAAGGTCGAGATCATCATCGTCGCCGCCAAGCCCTGAGCTTCAGGCGCCGGAGCTGACGGTGCGCGCGGCAGAGGCTGCGCGCACCCGGCACCATGCCCTTCCCCGCGCCGGGGAAGGGTCTTCGGACCACGGGGCGGTTGCGTCCGGCCCGGCCGCGTCCGTTTCCTGATCCACTGTTCAGTCTATCTGTGGGCCCCCTGAAAGCGCCCCCCGGCACGGACCTCCGTCCAGCGCCCGCGCATAGAGCGTTTCAGTGTTTCATGGAAACACAGAAACACTCCAAGTCTTTGATAGAGAATGTCTTGCGGCTTGGATTGCGGAGCAATCAAAGCCGGACATGCTCTAGCGCGGAAAACCTCTCCCCGATCCGTCTCTGCCTGTTCCGCCCCACCGCCCATCGGCTGCGTCCGGCGGCAGGCGGATCGCGCCCGGCCTCTGGTGCGATGCGGGGGCAGTGTGGTTTAGTCTGTCCGATTGCAGACGGTGGGGAAGGCTGTGTTGCACCGCATGGGATTGGGCCGGAGACCGGGATGCCGGCGATGATGCGGGAGGCGGCCAAGAGCCGGGGCTTCCTGCTGGCCGTCCTGATCGGCGTCACGCTCTCGCTGTGCGTGGAGGCCTATCTGCTCTGGCAGATCCGCGAGGAGCGCTGGGCCCGCGCGGTCAGGGCGGCGCAGAACGTGCAGCGCACGCTCGGCGCCAATATCGACCGCAATCTGCTGGTGGTGGACCTGTCCCTCTCGGGCCTGCAGGACGCGCTGGAGCATCACGATCTCTCGGGTCTCAGCCCGCAGATGCGCAACATGCTGCTGTTCGACCGGGCGGCCAATGCCGAATATCTCGGCTCCATGCTGGTGCTCTCGCCCTCGGGCGACGTGGTCTATGATTCCGGCGCCCTCCAGGCGCGTCAGGCCAATCTTTCCGACCGCGACTACTTCAAGGCCCAGATCGACCGGCAGGGCCACACCTTCCTGAGCCGGCCGTTCGCCAGCCGCCTGCGCGCCGGCGATCCCTCCATTGCCCTCAGCCGCCGCATCACC
Source organism: Azorhizobium oxalatiphilum (assembly GCF_014635325.1). GTDB lineage: Bacteria > Pseudomonadota > Alphaproteobacteria > Rhizobiales > Xanthobacteraceae > Azorhizobium > Azorhizobium oxalatiphilum. The sequence goes on from NZ_BMCT01000004.1 coordinate 501,297, forward strand.
CTGCCGGACGGCGGCTTCGGCGGCGTGGCGCTGGGCGTGATCCGGCTGGCCTTCTTCCAGGACATGTTCGCCCATATCGATCTCGGGCGCGGCTCCATCATCAGCCTCATCCGCACCGATGGGCGCATGCTCATGCGTTTCCCGTCCACGGACGGCAAGGGCAATGTGGATCTCGATCTGTCCGGCAGCCCGAGCTTCAGGCGCATGATCTCCGGGCCGGTGGAGTATTTCAGCGCCACCGCCGCCGTGGATGGCGTGGAGCGCCACTATGTCTATGACCGCGTCGGCAATTTCCCACTGGTGCTGTCGGTGGGCTTCTCGGTGGATGAGGTGCTGCGGGACTGGCGGCGTCAAGCCACGCTGATGATGGCGGTGGGTGTCGCCATATCGGGCCTGCTGGTTGCGCTGGCGCTGACCCTGCAATCGGCGCTGCGCCGCGAGATCCGCATCAAGGGCGAGATGGCGACGCTGGCCGCCACCGACAGCCTCACCGGCCTGCCGAACCGGCGGCATTTCGAGGAGGCGCTCGGCAAGGAATGGCTGCGGGCGGCGCGCGGCGGCGAGCGGCTCTCGCTGCTGGTCATCGACGTGGACCACTTCAAGACGGTGAACGACCGGTTCGGCCACGGCGTGGGCGATGCGCTGCTGAAGGTCATCGGCACCGCGATCCAGGCATCGGTGCAGCGCGGGGCGGATCTGGTGGCCCGTTATGGCGGCGAGGAGTTCGCGGTGCTGCTGCCGGCTGCCGGCGAAGCGGATGCGCAGGCGGTGGCCGAGAGGATCCGCCTCGCCATCGCCGGGGCCAGTTGTCCCGATGGGGCGGGCGGGCAGGTGCGGGCGACGGTGAGCGTCGGCATCTGCTCCATGGCGGCCAATGGCCGTTCCCAGCTGAACGACCTGTTCCGGCTGGCCGATCAGGCGCTCTATCTGGCCAAGGCGGACGGCCGCAACCGCACCCGCGCGCTGGCCGCCGCGGCCACGGGCTGAGCCTCTCCCGCAGGCGTATGAGCGGCAGGCGCCTGCCCCGGCGGTGCGTTGTCGGGTGCGCATGGGCCATGTCACTGTGCCGGAAGGGGGCTGGGTCTGGCGGAGACAGTGGCATGGCGGAGAAAGCAGACACGGCGGTGCGCCATCTGGAGGATTTCGCGGTGGGGCAGCGCTTTGCCAGCGGCAGCCAGCGCCTGACTGCCGAGGAGATCAAGCGCTACGCCACCCAATATGATCCCCAGCCCTTCCACATGGACGAAGAGGCGGCGCAGGACAGCATGTTCCAGGGCCTTGCCGCCAGCGGATGGAATACGCTGGGCGTGACCATGCGCCTGCTGGTGGAAGGGCCGGTGCGTCCGGCGGGCGGGCTGATCGGGGCAGGGGCGGAGGTTGAGTGGCCGCGGCCGACGCGACCGGACGACGTGCTGAGCGTGGAAAGCGAAGTGCTGGAGGTGACGCCGTTCCGCTCGAAGCCGGATCGCGGGCTGGTGCGCCTGCGCACCGAGACCCGGAACCAGAAGGGCGAGCTGCTGCTGGTGTTCACCGCCAAGCTCATCGTGCCGCGCCGGCCGGGGGGCACGGGGGACAACGGCGCACGGGACGGTGCGGGGAGCGGCTGAATGCGTTGGGGAGCCATGGCCGAAGGCCCACGCGACGAGTAATGGCCGAAGGCCCGCTCGACGCGTCATGGCCGAACGGGATCCGGCCATGACGCGCCCCTGCGCCGGGGGGGAGCGGCGGAGGTAACTGTTGTGCCCCGCATGGGGCTGAACGATCGGGCAAGTGAGGGATGAGCGGTGGGGGCCACCCGTCAGGCCCTTGCGCCTGACGGGTGGCCGAAGGCTTCAGAAGAAGCCGTGCAGGGTGGAGCCGAAGCTGACCACGCTGGCATCGTGATGGTCCCCGCCGGACGACGTGGACGTGCCGAGGAAGCCCAGGTGCAGCGGCCCGAGATCGAGGCCGCCGGTGCTCACCGGCGTCGAGGTGATGCCGCTGTCTCCCAGCGACAGTACGCCATGGTCGCTGAACAGGTTCTCCAGCAGACCGCTCGGCTCGGCCGGGCCGCCCAGCAGGCTGGACGGCAGGGAGGCGATGGCCGCCAGCGGCGAGGAGCCGCCATCGAGTTCGAGGGGGCTGGAGCCGCCGCTCACCAGCTCCGTCAGCGTGCTGACGGTGCTGCCGAGCACGTTGGTGACGGTTTCCACCACCGGTTCGACCACGCTCACGAGGGTCTGCGGCAGATCGCAGGGGGCCTCGGTGACGGTGTGGACGAGAGACGAGGCGGTATCCGCCACCGAGGCGACTGTATCGGCGACCGCATCATGGGCACCGGCCACCACCGGAACCACGATGGCGGAGAGCGTCTGCCCGGCATCGGCGAGCGAGGTGCCTGCCGTGTGGACGAGATCGCCCGCGGTGCCCACGGCACCGGCCATGGTGTCGTGCAGGCCACCCACCACGCCGGCGAGGGTCTGCGGCAGATCGCAGGGGGCGTCGCTGACGGTCTGGATGAGCGTCGCGGTGGTGCCTTCCACGGTGCCGATCACGCTGGCGACGGTGTCATGCACGGCCTCGACCACCGGCGCGATGATGCCGGCGAGCACGCCGGGCAGATCGCAGGGCGCCTCGCTGACGGCGTGGATGATGTCGCCGGCCGTGTCCTGCACCGAGCCGGCGGCGCCGGCCAGGGTGTCGGCCACGGCGTCATGAACGCCGCTGGCCACCGGCTCGACGGTGTTCACCACGGTCTGGACGATGCCCGCGAGGGTATCGTGGGCCGTGCCGAGGGCGCCGCCGAGCGTCCCGGTGGGATCGGCCAGGGCATCGCCGGCAGTGCCGACGACACCGGCCACGGTGTCATGGACGCCTTCCACCACCGGAGCGGCGGTGGCGACGACGGTCTGGACGACATTGCCGAGCGCACAATCCGGATCGGAGGGGGCGCCGATGCCGCCGACGATACCGGCGACGGTGTCATGGACGCCGCCAATGACGCCGGCCAGAGGTCCGGTCGGATCGGACGGCGAGCCGATGCCGCCGATGATGCCACCGAGCGTATCCTGCACGCCGCTAATAACGCCGGCCAGAGGCCCGGTGGGATCGGACGGCGTACCGATGCCGCCGATGATGCCACCGACCGTGTCCTGCACGCCGCCGATGACGCCCGCCAGCGGCCCGGTGGGATCGGACGGCGAGCCGATGCCGCCGATGATGCCGCCGACCGTGTCCTGCACGCCGCCGATGACACCGGCCAGAGGTCCGGTCGGGTCAGACGGCGAGCCGATGCCGCCGATGATGCCACCGACCGTGTCCTGCACGCCGCCAATGACGCCGGCCAACGGCCCGGTCGGGTCGGACGGCGAACCGATGCCGCCGATGATGCCGCCGACCGTGTCCTGCACGCCGCCGATGACGCCGGCCAGAGGCCCGGTGGGAGCAGACGGCGAGCCGATGCCGCCGATGATGCCGCCGAGCGTGTCCTGCACGCCGCCGATGACACCGGCCAGAGGTCCGGTCGGGTCGGACGGCGAACCGATGCCACCGATGACGCCGCCGAGCGTGTCCTGCACGCCGCCGATGACACCGGCCAGAGGCCCAGTCGGGTCGCACGGCGTACCGATGCCGCCGATGATGCCACCGACCGTGTCCTGCACGCCGCCAATGACGCCGGCCAGAGGTCCGGTGGGATCGGACGGCGAACCGATGCCGCCGATGATGCCGCCGAGCGTGTCCTGCACACCGCCGACCACGCCGCCGACGATGCCTGCAAGCGCTCCGGCCGGGTCGCTCGGCAGGTTGCCGATGCCGCCGACGAGGTCGCCCACCGTGTCCTGAACCGTGCCGACCGTGCCGGTGACGACGTCGCCAAGTCCGGACGGGATGGAACCGATCACGCCGGTGAGCGCTTCCGTTGTATCGCCCACGGCATGCGTAACGGTGTTGACTGTGCCGCCAAGAATGTCGGTGACGTCTCCCAGGACGTCACCGACAGTGCCGGTCGCCGTAGTGGTGACGGTTTCGACCACATGGGTGATGGTGCCGAGCAGGTCGCCAACCGTGTTGGTCACGCCGCCGACCGTGTCGCCCACGGTGTCGGTGACATTGGTGACAACGTTGGTGACGGTGCCCAGCAGGTCGCCCACCGTATCGGTCACGCCACCCACCGTGTCGCCCACGGTGTTGGTGACGTTGGTGACGACGTTGGTCACATCGCCCAGCACATCGCCGACGGTGTGGACCACGTCTCCCACCGTATCGCCCACGGTGTTGGTGACGTTGGTGACGACATTGGTCACATCACCCAGCACATCGCCGACCGTGTGGGTCACGTCACCCACGGTGTTGGTGACGGTGTTCACCACGTTGGTCACGGTCTCCAGCACATCGCCGACCGTCGTGGTGACGTTGGTGACGGTGTCGCCCACGGTGTTGGTGATGTTGTTGACCACGTTGGTCACGTCGCCGATCACGTCGCCGACCGTGTGGGTGACGTCGCCCACGGTGTTGGTGACGTTGTTCACCACATTGGTCACATCGCCGATCACGTCGCCGACGGTGGTGATCGTGTCACCAAGGACGTTGGTGACGTTGTTGACCACATTGGTCACGTCGCCGATCACATCGCCCACGGAACCGGTGACGTTGTTGACCGTGTTGTTGACGATATTGGTCACATCCCCGATCACATCGCCCACGGCACCCGTGACGTTGTTGACCGTGTTGTTGACGATGTTGGTCACATCCCCAACCACGTCCCCGACCGAGCCCGTGACATTGTTGATGATGGTCGTCACGTCGCCGATCACATCGCCGACCGAGCCGGTGATGTTGTTGACGATGGTGGTCACGTCCCCGATCACGTCGCCCACGGTGTCGCCGAGCACGTTGGTGATGTTGGTGACGGTATTCGTCACCGTCTCCGTGATGTTGGTCACGGTGTTGGTGACGTTGTTGACCGTGTTGTTGATGATGGTGATCGTGTCGCCATGATCGATGATGTTGGTCACGTTGGTGACGTTGTGGGTCACGTTGGTGATGGTGTCGCCGACGCTGGTGCTGCTGATGACCGTGGAGCCGGGAGGGGCGACCACCTGCGGGTTCACCAGCGTGCTGCTGCCGCCGCCGCCCGAGGTGGTGCTCATCATGAAGAAGCTGCCCGGTCCGCCGCCACCGCCCGCGGAGACGGGGATGACCGCGCCCTCGCGCTCGATGGCCATGTCATAGGCGGCGGGCTGGATGTAGTCGCCGATGCGGCTGGCATCGCCCACCGCGCCCGTGCCCTGGAACAGGCCGTCCGGGCCGCCGTCGCTCAGTGAGCCGGCGGTCATCTCGTCGGAGAGGGCGCGTACGCCTGTGCCGCCGGTATCATCCGCGAGCTGGGCGCTCTGGAGCCCGCCATCGCTCTCGCCCATATCGCCGGCGAACTTGAGCGCGCCCGCCTGCGCTGCCGAGGTGGGCGTGAGCGCCGTCGCCAGCAGAAGGGCGCTGGCGATGGTGGATAGCGCCGCGGCCTCCGCCGCCATGCGCTCCTTGCTGCTGCGCTGGGCCTCTTCCCCAGGGACTACGACTGGTTTCTTCTTCGGCGCTTTCATGACACGTACTCCCTCCGTCCCATCATCACCGTTCCCGGAACGCGCCCGACACCTCGTCCACCAGCGGGCTGACGAGATAATCGGCCATGGTCCGGGGCCGCGTTTCCATCACCACCTGCGCCGGCATGCCGGAGTGCAGGCGGACCTTGGCCTTGCTCACATCGTTGGCGTTGAGCTTGACCTGGATCGAGTAGTAGCCGCCGCCCGAGCGCTCATCCTGAAGGCTGTCGGCGGAGACGGTCATCACCTGGCCGGTGATCTGCGGGCGCTCGGCGCGGGTGAAGCCGGTGAGGCGCACGTCGGCGGTCTGGCCGGGCTTCACCTCGCCCACGTCAGCCAGATGCAGGCGGGCTTCCACGATGAGCGGGCTGCCATCGGGCACGATGTCCAGCAGCTTCGCGCCGGGCTGGATCACGCCGCCCTCGGTATAGACCGCCAGGCTCACCACCGAGCCGCTCGCCGGGGCGGTGACGCGGGTGCGGGCCAGAACATCGGACGCCGCATCGAGCTTGGGCTGGATCTCGGCGATCCGCGACTGGGCGGTGCGCAACTGGTCAGTGATCTCGGTGATGCGCGTGCGCTCCTGCCGGGTGATCTCCAGCTCAGTCTCGCCGATCTGCTCCTGGATGCGGGCGAGATCGGCCACCTTGGCGCCCTTGTCGGCCTGGGTGCGGGCGAGGTCGCGCTCCAGGGTGAGCATGCGGGTGCGCGGGGCGAGGCCGTTGTCCAGCAGCTTGCGGATGCTGTCCATCTCGTCCTTCAGCAGCGCCGCCTGCCGGTCGAGGCCCTCGATCTGCGAATTGGTGCCGCGGATCTGCTCGGAGAGCTGGGCGCGCTTCTGCTTCAGCATGCCCAGCGAGGTCTCGTGCTGGCGCGAGCGCGCCTTCATGATGGCCATCTCGTTGGAAATGGCCTGCGCACCCGCCGGGCCGCTGATGGCGGGGTCGAAGTCCGGCGAGCCGCCGTCGCGCTCGGAGATGAGGCGGGCTTCCTCCGCCTTGCGGGCACTCCATTCGGCCTTGAGCACGTCGAGCTTGGCGCGCGGATCGGTGTCGGAGAGGGTCAGGAGCACCTGGCCCTCGGTGACGCGATCGCCCTCGCGCACCTCCAGTTTCTGCACCACCCCGCCATAGGGATGCTGCACGGTGCGGCGACGGCCTTCCGCCTGCAGGCTGCCGTCGGCGACGGCGGCGCCGGAGAGCGGGGCGAGCACGCCCCAGGCGACGAAGGCGCCCACGAAGCCGCCCACCACCAGCAGGCCGACGCGGGCCGGCCCGAACGGATTGTCATAGCGCGAGACGCTCTTCAGCGCGGCGGCTTTGGAATGGGAAAAGGCACGCATCTGGCGCTCCCCTCACGCTGCCCGCACAGGGGCGAGTGCATTCGCCGTCTGGCGGATGTGTTCGTAGACCACCTGCGGCGGGGCGAACTTTTCGAGCTTGCCGGCCCGCACGAACATCAGCATGTCCACCACCTCCAGCAGATTGGTGCGGTGGGTGATGACCACGATGGTGGTGCCGCGCGCCTTCATGTCCTTCAGCGCGTCACGCAGGCCGATCTCGCCGGCCACGTCGAGGTTGGCGTTGGGCTCGTCCAGCACCAGCAGCGAGGGCTTGCCGAGCAGCGCGCGGGCGAGGCCCAGGCGCTGGCGCTGGCCACCGGAGAGGCCGACGCCCCCCGGTCCCAGCACGGTGTCATACTGGCGGGGCAGGGCCAGGATCATGTCGTGGATGCCAGCGATGCGGGAGGCGTCCACGATCTCCTCGATCGAGGCCTCGCCGAAGCGGGCGATGTTCTCCTTCACGGTGCCGGCGAACAGGCCCACGTCCTGCGGCAGGTAGCCGATGCGGCGGCCGAAGGCGTCCGGCTCCCAGTGGCTGTATTCCAGCTCGCCCAGCTTGAGGTGGCCCTCATCCGGCGGGATGGCGCCGACCATGAGGCGGGCCAGCGTGCTCTTGCCCGAGCCCGAGGGGCCGACGATGCCCACCGCCTGGCCTTCCTCGATGCGGAAGTCCACGTCCTTGATGATCGGGTCGCGGCGCTCGGTGACGCGATAGGTGAGGTGATCCGCCGTCAGCGCGGTGCGCACCTCGGGCAGCACGGTGTGCTCGGGCTTGGCCGGCACCTCGATCAGCAGCTGGCGCACGTGCCGGAAGGCTTCGCGGGCAACGGTGAACTGCTTCCAGGTCGCCACCGCCTGCTCCACCGGCACCAGCGCGCGGCCCATGACGATGGAGGCGGCGAAGATGGTGGCGGGCTGGATGGCATGGTCGATGGCCAGCCACGCGCCGGCACCCAGCATCAGCGACTGCAGCAGCAGGCGGGCGAAGCGGATGGCGGAGGACACCACCGAGTTGCGGTCCGAGGCATAGGCCTGCCCGGCCAGCATGCCGGCGCGGTTGGTGCGCCAGTGGCGCTCCACGGCCCCGTGCATGCCCATGGCCAGCACCACGTCCGAATGGCGCAGGATGTTCTCGGCGAAGACGAAGGACTTGGTGCCCTGTTCCTCGGCGGCGCGCAGGGCGCGGCGGGTCATCACCTCGTTGAGGAAGGCCAGGCCCAGCAGCAGCACCGCGCCGAAGGTGGCCACCCCGCCCAGCACCGGGTGGATGAAGAACAGCAGGATCAGATAAAGCGGGATCCAGGGCAGATCGAAGGCGAAATAGATGCCCGGGCCGGTGGCGAAGGTGCGGAATTCATCGAATTCGCGCAGGGTGTGGGCGCTCTTGGAGAAGCCCTGCCGGGATGAGCGGACGATCAGCGCCTCGAACACGCGGGGCGCGATGATCTGGTCCAGCCGCACGCCGCAGCGGATCAGCACCTGCGCGCGGATCGTGTCCAGCACCGCCATGGTGAGCAAGGCGGCGGCGAGGATCAGGGTCAGCAACAGCAGGGTGGAGACGTTCTCGCTCAGCAGCACCCGGTTGTAGACCTGCATGAGGTAGAGCGGGGAGGCCAGATAGAGCAGGTTGATGGCACTTGAGAACAGCCCCGCCATGGTGAAGTGCGGCCACAGCCGCTGAAGGGCGGAGGTGAGTTCGTCGCGGTCCTGGTTCGGGGCGCCCATGGTCGTTCTCGTCGCAAGGAGGTGTAGCAGGGACTGGGCGGGTCTCCCCCCGCCGGGACGCGTCTTCGGTGGTGGCGGGCGGGGATGTCTCCCCGCCCGCTCCGGTGTCAGCCGATGCCGTGCAGCAGGCTGGTGAGGCCGCAGCTGTTGCCGCCGCCGTCATCAGTCTCCGGCTGCCCCACGGTGCCGATGGCGATGGGCAGGGAGAGCGTCAGGCTGTTCGCCTGGTCGCTCCCGCTGCCGTCCTCGCCCCCCAGGCCGGCGAGAAGTTCAGGGACGCCAACGGTGAGCGTCGGGGTGATGTGGAGCAGGCCGTCTTCCCCGGCGACCGTCGTCGGGGCGGTGAGGCTGACGCCGAGGCCGTCCAGCAGGCTGGAGCCGGTCCCGGTGCCCGTGCCGCCGGTGTGGCTGGCGAGCAGGTCATCCACCTGCAGGCCGACCGCGGGGGCGGTGGAGATCAGGGCATCCTCGCCGCCCACGGTGGTGGGGGCGGCAACGCCGAGGTCGAGATTGCCGAGGACGCTGGAGCTGGCCGCATCGGCACCCGTGCCGGTGTGGCTGGCCAGCACATCCTCGACGCTGAGGCCCACGGCCGGGGCCGTGGTGATCAGGCCATGGTCGCCGCCCACGGTGGTGGGAGCGGCCACGCCCAGATCCAGATCGCCGATGACGCTGGAGCCGCTGGCGTCGGTGCCCGTGCCGGAATGGCTGGCGAGCACGTCCTCGACGCTGAGGCCAACAGTGGGGGCGGTGCTGATCAGGCCATCATCACCACCGACC
>NZ_BMCT01000004.1:510805-511485 GCF_014635325.1 Azorhizobium oxalatiphilum
CGGTGGTGGGAGCGGCCACGCCCAGATCCAGATCGCCGATGACGCTGGAGCCGCTGGCGTCGGTGCCCGTGCCGGTGTGGCTGGCGAGCACGTCCTCGACGCTGAGGCCAACGGCGGGGGCGGTGGTGACGAGGCCATGGTCGCCGCCCACGGTGGTGGGAGCGGCCACGCCGAGGTCAAGACCACCGATGACGCTGGAGCCACCGGCGCCCGTTCCTCCGGTGCCGCCGCCGGTGTGGCTGGCGAGCACGTCCTCGACGCTGAGGCCAACAGTGGGGGCGGTGCTGATCAGGCCATCATCACCACCGACCGCAGTCGGTGCGGTGATGCCGAGATCGAGCCCGCCGATGCCCGTGGATCCGCTGCCGTCCGTTCCGTTGGAGCTGGCGAGCACATCCTCGAGGGACACACCGACAGTGGGGGCGATGTCGATCAGCGAGCCCTGGGTCCCGCCGTCAGTGGGCGGGGTGGTTCCGCCACCGCCGGTGGGAGGCGTTGTGCCGCCGCCGTCCGTGGGCGGGGTTGTTCCGCCACCGCCGGTGGGAGGCGTTGTGCCGCCGCCGTCCGTGGGCGGGGTTGTGCCGCCACCGCCGGTGGGAGGCGTGGTGCCGCCACCGTCCGTGGGCGGGGTCGTGCCGCCACCGCCGGTGGGAGGCGTTGTGCCGCCGCCGTCCGTGGGC
>NZ_BMCT01000005.1 GCF_014635325.1 Azorhizobium oxalatiphilum
TCAGCAACCTTGCTGCGCCGATGGCTGTGAACCAATACCCTTCTCAAACGCCCTCTTAGGCAATTCCATGTCCTCGCATCGTGTGCATCTCGCGGACGGCCTCACCTGTTGAGGGGGACCGGGGCGGATTTTCGTGTTCCAAGTGCATCTGCGGCTTCCGCATTCGCACTAACGGATCTCGGCGGGCGTACGGACCGGGTGGCCTCGTCGGTTGAAGCGGTCGAGGTAGAGGTAGATGACGGGTGTGGTGTAGAGGGTGAGCAACTGGCTCACGATCAATCCTCCCACGATCGCGCAGCCCAAGGGCTGGCGCAGTTCGGATCCGGTGCCATGGCTGACCAGCAACGGAACGCCGGCGAGGAGGGCGGCCATTGTGGTCATCAGGATCGGGCGGAACCGCAACAGGCACGCCTCCCGGATCGCCTCCAAGGGCGCGGCACCGGCGCGCTCCCTCTCCAGCGCGAAGTCGACGATCATGATGCCGTTCTTCTTCACGATGCCGATCAGCAGCACCACGCCGATCAGCGCGATGATCGAGAAGTCGAAGTGGAAGGCCGAGAGGCTGATGAGCGCGCCCAACCCCGCGGAGGGCAAGGTGGAGAGGATGCTGAGGGGGTGAATGTAGCTCTCATAGAGCACGCCGAGGATGATGTAGATGACCACCAGGGCGGCTCCCACCAGATAGGGCTCGCTCGCCAGCGAAGTCTGGAAGGCCTGTGCATTTCCCTGGAAGGAGGCGGTCAACGTGGCGGGCGTGCCGATCTCGGCTTCCGCCTTGTGGATCGTGGCTACGGCATCGCCGAGAGCCACGCCGGGAGAGAGATTGAAGGACAGGGTCACGGAGGGGAATTGCGACTGGTGATTGATCGACAGGAAGGTCGTCGGAACCGTTGACCAGTGCGCCACGTCGCTGAGCGGCACCGAGGATCCGGTGAGCGCCGACTTCAGATAGATGTGCTCCAGCGCATGGGGAGAGTCCTGTAGCTGCGGCAGCAGCTCCAGGATGACATGGTAGCTGTTGAGCTGGGTGAAATACTGGGTCACCTGCCGCTGCCCGAAGGCGTCGTACAGGGTGTTGTCGATGTCGGACAGGCTGACGCCCAGCCGCGCGGCCTTCTCGCGGTCCACGGTCAGGCTAAGGGTGGCGCCGGCCGCCTGCTGGTCGCTCGCCACGTCGGTGATCTCCGGGAGCGTCTTGAGCTTCGCAAGCAGCTTCGGCGCCCAGTTGTTCAGTTCGTCGATGCTTTCGTCCTGAAGCGTGTACTGGAACTGGGTGCGCGCCGCGCGGCCGCCCACATTGAGATCCTGAGCGACCTGAAGGAAGAGCGCGGCGCCCTCCACGCTTTGGAGGCGCTTTTCCAGTCGGGCCACGATCTCGAAAGCAGAGGCTTCCCGCTGATCGCGCGGTTTCAGCGTTATGAACATCCGACCGTCATTGACGGTCTGGCCGGCGCTGGCACCGACCGTCATGCCCACCGTCGCCACGTCGGGATCGGCGGCGACGATCTCCCCCAATTGCCGCTGATGCACGGCCATATCGGCAAAGGAGACATCCTGGGCTGCCTCAGAGATGCCGATGATGAGACCGGTGTCCTGCTGCGGGAAGAAGCCCTTGGGGATCGTGTAGAACAGCCAGCCCGTGGCGACGACAGCAGCCAGGAAGGTGGCCAGCGTCACTGCGCGATGCGCAAGGGCGATGTCCAGTGTCGAACGGTAGCCCGCAAGCAGGGCATCGAAGCAGCGCTCGGATAGCAGGTACAGCCGCCCGTGCGATTGCGCGCTCTTGGGTCTCAGCACCAGCGCACACAACATCGGCGTGAGGCTAAGTGAGACGAAAGCCGAGACGACGATGGTCACGGTAACGGTGACGGCGAACTCCTGAAAGAGCCGCCCTACCAGTCCGCCCATGAGCAGCAGGGGAATGAAGACGGCGACAAGAGACAGACTGATGGAGACGATGGTGAAGCCAATCTCCGCCGAGCCGTCGAGCGCAGCCTGGAGGGGCGATTTCCCCATCTCCAGATGACGCTCGATGTTCTCCAGCATCACGATGGCATCGTCCACGACGAAGCCGACAGCGATGCTGAGCGCCATCAGCGAGAGGTTATCGAGGCTGTAGTGCAGCACGTACATGGCGCCGAATGTGCCGATGAGCGCGAGGGGCACCGCGACGGAGGGAATGAGGGTGGCCCAGAAGCTGCGCAGGAAGACGAAGATGACGGCCACCACGAGGACCACGGTGATGACGAGCGTGCGCTCCACATCGTCCACAGACGCGCGGATCGTTTCCGTGCGGTCGCTCAGGATCGAGACGTTGAGACCTGCCGGCGCACTGGCCAGCAATGCCGGCAGCTGTGCCTTGATCCCATCTACGGTAGCGATGACATTGGCACCCGGCGACTTGAAGACCGGCAGGACAATGGCGGGCTTGCCGTTCGACCATGCCGCCAGCTGGTTGTTCTCCGGCGCCTCGATGGCGGTGCCGATATCCTTCACGCGCACGGGGGCACCGTTGCGATAGGCGAGGATGGCATCGAGCCACGGGCCCGCCTGGGTGATCTGGTCATTGTCCAGCAGGGTGAAGGTGCGACGCTTGCCCTGCACCGTACCCTTCGGGCCATTCACGGTCGTGGTGACGATGGCCTGCCGGATGTCCTCCAGGGAGAGCCCGAGGCTGGAGATCTTGGCCGGGTCTACCTGGATTCGGACGGAGGGCTTCTGCTGTCCGAACACCAGCACCTGGCCGACGCCTTCGATCTGGCTGATATGCTGCTCAAGGACGTTTTCCGCATAATCGTCCACGCGGATGATGGGGAGGGTGTCGGACGTCAGGGCGAGGACGAGAATGGGCGGGTCAGCGGGATTGACCTCCCGGTAGGTGGGCGGCGCCGGAAGGTCGGTGGGGAGTTGTCCGCCGGCGGCGTTGATCGCCGTCTGCACGAGTTGCGCGGCGGCGTTGATGTCCACGTCGAGATTGAACTGGAGCGTGATGGAGCTGTTGCCGAGCGTGCTGATGGAGGTCATCTGCGCGACGCCAGGGATCTCCCCGAACTGACGTTCCAGCGGCTGTGTCACCGACGATGCGATGATCTCGGGGCTGGCGCCGGGCAACTGGGCGGACACCTGAAGGGTGGGAAAGTCCACCTCCGGCAGCGGGGCGACGGGCAGTTGCACGAAAGCCGCCAGCCCCAGCGCCAGCAGCCCAGCCATCAGCAGCGAGGTGCCAATGGGGTGCCGAATGAACCAGGAGGAGATGGAGCGCCTGGCCTCAGAGGAGGGGTTCACTTCGCACCCTCATCCGTGGCGTCCGCGGAGACGGCGCTACCGGGGCGCACGCGATACTGCCCGGCGGTGATGACGGGCTGGCCCTCGGCGAGACCGCTCTTGATGACGGCGATGCCGTCGGCGATCTGCCCCACTGTAACCGGCACCTGCTGCGCACGATTGTCGGGCGTAACGGCATAGACGAACGTCCCGTCCGGCCCCCGCTGGAGGGCGCCGGCGGGCACGGTCAACGCCTTGTCCAGAGTACCGACGCGAATTCTCACATCGACGAACTGGCCTGGCCACAATGCATCATCCGCATTCGGGAAGACGGACTTCAGCTTCACCGTCCCGCTGTCCGTGTCGATCTGGTTGTCGATCAGGGCAACGGAGCCCGTTGCCAGAACCTGCCCATCCTCCCGCGACAGGGCCACAGCTTCCGTTGTGCCAGCGCTCAAGGCGTTGCGAACCGCTGCAATGCTGTCCTGCGGGAGGGCCGAAATGGCAGCGATGGGATGCAGCTGATTGATCACCACGAGACCGGTGGTGTCGGTCGCATGGACGATGTTTCCCTGATCAACGAGACGCAGCCCCGCGCGACCGGAGATGGGGGAGGTGATGCGGGTGTAGGACAACTGGACGCTGGCGCTCGTAATGGCTGCCTTGTCCTGAGCCACCTGCGCCGTGAGTTGTGCCACCTGCGCCTTCTCGTTGTCGATGGTCTGGGTGCTGACGAAATCGTCTTTGCCGAGTCGGCTGTCCCGATCGAGATTCAGCTGCGCATTTGAGAGCGTGGCGCTATCCTGTTGGAGCCGCGCGTTGGCCTGCTGGAGAGCGGCCTCGTATGCGCGGGGATCTATGATGGCCAGCAACTGGCCCTGCGAAACATCCTGCCCCTCGTCGAACAACACCTGCTGAAGTTCACCGTCAACGCGCGTGCGGACGGTGACGGTGTTGAAAGCTCTGACTGTGCCGAGAGCGGTAACGAAGACGGGGACATTCTGCGCGCCAGCGGTCGCGACCTGCACGGGCACGGGCGTCGGTCGGTTGGTTTCGGCTTCCACGGAGGATGCGCTTCCGGATAGCAAACCCGCCGTGGCAAGGCAGACCGCACCCGTCGCGCGGATGAGCGACCGGTTCAGCGAAGGCGTGCGCTGGCTGCTGGGCTTTGGGGGCATGTTCCACCGGGAGGTTGCATCTGAAGTGAAGTCGCGGGTCGGAAGAACTCAGCTTTGCCCAAAGCAACATCCCCGTCGGAGCAGCCTGAGCTTTTCGCGACCGAAGCGGCCAATCCGTTACGTCTTTTTGCGCCTTGCGATGGGCGATTTGCGTGAGATGCCGTCGATGACGACCATAAGGAGCGGCCGGCGTTGCCGGCCGCCTTTCAATGCAGACTTGGCGTATGGACTACTCGACGTCAGGATCGAAGGATGGGCCCGAGTGCGGGTCGGCGGGGCCGACCAGATTGCCCACGCCGGTCTGATTGGAGCGCATGTGCATTCTTGCGGTGCCCATATGCTGACGGTGCATCGGGAAGAGCCAGCCCTGCGCCGAGACCTGATACTGTTCCTCGTTCAAGGGGGCGACATCCGGGCCGGCGAAAGCAGCGGTGGAAGCGGCACTGAGCAGGGCGGCAGTGGTGAGCGCGATAAGCGTGGACTTGATATTCATGTTCGTTACTCCCGTTCTTGATGGGGCAATCATATTTGCCCGCGAAGCTGGGAGAATTGTACGCTCGGAGGGTTTTCTCGCATCGTTCGGTATAATGTCTATACCGAGGTATGTATCTTAAGGTCAGTTTGCGTAATTGGACGTTCTTGCTTGTTTTGATATTTTTCTGGCCTGCGCAGAGCTTGCGTCGTCATGTTGACGTCGCTGGTCGATCATTGAATTCGTATTTTTCCGCGCGATAATCTCCCCCTGTTCTCCAAATGGTGGGAGTTGAAGAATGATTTCCGGTCTCAATCTGAGGGCGGTCCTGAGCCACTCTTTTACGGGTAAGGACGCAAACGCCGACGGTGCGGTGAGCTTTGAGGAGTTCATGACGCCGGTGTCTGGAACAGCCTGTGTGCCGGCGTTTCCGGACGAGGCTCCCAGCATGGAAGAGCTGTTCGCTGCATATGACAAGAGCAAGGACGGCCTTGTATCTCTCTTCGAGATGACAGGGACACTGGAGGTTAAGAAGGGCGAGGTGTGATTTTCGGCCTGGCCGCAGGGCTGCGTAAGCGTGCCCACTGATGTGCATGCACTCACTATAAGCCAGCCGGCTATGTAGAGAGTGTTCCCCGTGCGAACGAGAGCGCTTCCGGTCTCCGAAAGATCGGAAGCGCCTTCGACATCGGCCGCTTATGCGAGCATATCCCGAGCCATGCAGGGATGGCGGGCCGCCTCGGAGAGAGGCTTCTGGTTGCCAGCAAGGCAATTCGGTCCCTGCTCATAAGGGGGCTACTTCGGGGCGTTTCTCAATGCATGCAGGGCGCAGCAATCCATCGCGTTGAACGTTTGTCGGGTCTACTTCGCTTGAGTGCGATGCAGAAGATTGGTTTCGTGGAGAGTGAAACCATGAACGTGGACAATATACCCCTTGGATCTTCGTCTTCAGGGGCCATCTGAGTGTTCAGGTTGATGACACGGATCTGGTGTTTGTCACCGACGAATAAGCGAGACAGACAGATGGTGGACCATGACAAAACGCTGCCCACGGGGATCCTGGTGAGCGCTTACTACCGCGTCCATCCCGATGACAGGCAGACATTCGTGGATGCCGTGGTTCCCGAGATGACGGCTGCGCAGAAGATGCAGGGCTGCATCTACTACGCATTCGCTCAGGATCTGACGGATCCCAACACTTTCCATCTTCTGGAAGGTTGGGCGGATGAGGAGGCCTATGAACGGCACGAGAACGCCGCGACCTTCCTGTCTGCGTTGGCAACGGTGGTCAAGAATGTTCGCATTCTGGATCGCCAGGGTATTCGCTACGAGGTCGCGAAGCAGATCATCGATGACCCCCGGGGAAAGGTTTCCTGAGGGGCCGAAGGTGGTGGGCGCAGCATGGGGCGCCCACCACCAATCTGAACTATGACCCTCGATCGGATGTCTCCCGAGGGTCGTAAGGCAGTGGGGCGCGTTGGGGCGCTCCACTGCCGCTCCGATGGCTCTCGGAATAAGGGCTTCCGAGAGCCCCTAGGCGGTGGAGCGCTGCATGGTGCGCTCCACCGCCACGTCGGTCGCCGAAGTATCTGGCGGCGAAGTATGCGGTTGTTCAATCCGGGCGAAGAGGCCCACTGCCCAATCGCAGAACGCACGCACCCGCGCATTCTGCTTGCGGCTGGGGTGATATATGAGATGGAGAGGATGGGGCGCGGGGCGATACGGCCCCAGAATCTCTCTCAGCCGCCCGTCCTGAAGATAGGGGCGCGCCACGAACTCGAATGTCTGTCCAATCCCGAGGCCGGTCAGAAGCGCCGTCATGTGAGCTGTGCTCTCGTTGACACTGATCGACTGGGCCAGGCGCAACTCGTCCGGCGCGCCATCCCGCCGGAACCGAAGGGGAAAGGTGCTCGCGGTCGCCGCCGAGAAGTAGCCTATGCTACGCAGCGTCCGGAGGTCGGATAGGTCGTGTGGCGTGCCGTTGGCGTCCAGATAGCCGGGCGTGGCACAGGTTACATACGGGAGTTGTCCGAGGGTGCGGGCAATCAGCGCGGAGTCGGTCAGAGGGCCACCGCGGATCACACAGTCAATGCCCTCGCTGACAAGGTCCGCTGTGCGATCGCTGACCCCCAGCGAGAGTTCGATCTCCGGGTAGCGTGCCAGAAAGCCCGGCAGCTCGGGGATCAGGATCAGGTTGGCGAGCGAGGATCCGACATCCACGCGCAGGCGCCCCGTTGGCTTCAGCGTGCTGCCGCGAACCGCCGCATCCATCTCGTCGAGATCGGACAGCAATCTGACCGCATAGCGATAATAGGCGGCGCCTTCCGTGGTGATCGTCGCTGCCCGCGTGCTGCGAGAGATAAGCCGGGATCCCAGATGATCCTCAAGATCCTGCAAGAGCTTGCTGACCGTGGAGCGGGGGAGGTTCAGCGAGCCTGCGGCCTTCACCAGCGATCCAGCTTCGACGATACGGACGAAGGTCCGCAGGGCAAGAACCTGGTCCACATGCCACTCCTTGATGCTGGCTTTCGAAATGGGCAAGAGCCGGCCCGGCGGATGTCTCCCCCGAGCCGGTTCGGGCTTTCGATCAACGGGGTTAAGGCGCGCCCGGAGAACCAGTCCGGCCCCCGAGTGTCGTCAGCCCACGCTCATTGCGCCGGAAAGACAAGCTCGAGCTGGGACCCCCACGGCGTCAGGAAATAGAACCACAGGGAACCGGCCGGGCCAGGAAGCGGGTCATTCAGGATGCTGAGGCCCCGCGCCTTCAACGCAGCTATGGCCTTCTCGGGGTCCGCTGCCTTGAATGCGACGTGGTTGGCTCCGGGATCGTCTCCATGGGGATGATCCTCCGCTGCATCAGGAGCGGAATATTCAAACAGCTCGATCTTCGAGCCATCCCTCACTTCCAGCATCACGATGCGGCGGATCTCGGCGCTTGGGTGCCATCGAAAACGACGCTTCCACTCTCCATCCACGGCGCCGGGGCGCATGTCGGAGATCACGCGCGTTCCAAAGAGCTCCTCGAAGAAGGCTGCTGCCTCATCGGCGTCGGGCACGTTAATGCCGGCATGGTCGATGCCGGTCGTCTCGATCAGGGGATGGGCCATTGCGGATGCGGCCTTCAAAGTCGGGAGGGGAAGGGGATGCTGGCGACGGCGTCAGGTGCGGTGTCGGCCAGGACTGGTGAGGTTACGCTGCGCGTGCGAGGGCTACGTGTTCCGGGGATCCAGGAAGACATAGAGCTTGCGGATGCGGCCGTTCTCGATGAACGCGAGATCCGTGCCCGTCACGGCAGGCTTGGCGGGGTCAGAGCCGGCGGTCCAGCGAAGAAGTGCGGCCTCGTGATTGACGACCGGCGCGCTGGCGGGGCGAAACAGGGTTCCAGCCGGGAGGCGTGCGAGAAGCGCGCCGACATTGTCCGAGATCGCCTTCTGGCCGGAGAAGACCTCGTCCGCCTCGAACATCACCGCGTCGTCCGCCCACAGTTCGGACAGTGCTTTCAGGCGCCGTGCTTCATCGCGCTCATTTAATACCCGCTCGATATTGGCGCGAAGAAGAAATGCCGCGTGTTCGGTGTCGGTAGCGTTCATGATGGTCTTTACCTCGTGAATGGCGTCCACGGACACGCCACTGGACATGGGGCGCTGTCCTTGTTCTGACGGGACGGACGTTACCTGCAATCAGCGTGCATCGGCCCCATACCTAGGTTTAGTTTGGCAACCATTATGTCGGGCGATGAGCAGGTCGCGTGGGGGAGAATCCGCCTAGGTGGGGCCCGTGTTTACGTCGAAGTGCGAGTTGCCGTCTTGGTCCAAAAGGCGCGGGGTCAGTTGTCGGCACATGTCGGCGATATGCTCCCAGGCGCGCGCGGTCTCGGCGATGATCGTATCGATCGAGGAAGCCAGTTCGTCGGTCCCTTCGCCATGGCAGCTTTGCCTGATCGCCTCGGCGTGGAGCATGATCGATGTAAAGGCACTGATCACTTCGACGGCGGGAAAGCCGAGCGCGGATGGGCCTGGCTTGTTCAGAGTTTGAGTCTTCGCGCGCAGAAGCACCGGGCTTGGTGCATCCGTGAGCCTACTCTCGGGTTCCTCGCAGGTCGCTGGTTCCCTGGCTTTGTGCTTGGCAGTCATCTGACGTTCCTGAATCGGATCGAGCGCTTATCGTGAGGCGGTCCAACCTGTCAGTATTGGAAGGATTGCCCGACGTACGTTGACAGTTCCGACCGATGTATGGGGCTTCAAGGAAACACGTGTCTTCTGAGGAACGCGCCTTGGCGTGGCTGCCAGCTCTCATTCGTGGAGCTGTTTCTCATCCGCACGGCTCCGACCGTATCCACACCTGCACCCACCTGCGATGCATATTCGTGCGGAGGCTGCACGTTCTTGCCCCGAAGTTCATCGGCCCTCTCGATCTCGTATTTACGCAGGAACTCAACCCGTTAGCTTCCGATTCAGCAACGCTCGGGGCAGGCGCATAACGAGGGGGAGGGCCATGAGCACGAAGGCAGGGCAGGAGCTTCATGAAAACGTGCTGCGGATCGACAGCCGCTCCCAGACCTGGAATGGCATCACGGTCGCCGACGTCCACGAATACACCAAGGGGGAGGTGCAGCACTCATTGCTCAATGATGAAGAAACCGGAATCGCAATGGCACTGGAAGAAGTCGGCGGCGTTACTGAGCCCCGGCTAAAGCCAGGCCAGGCGTGCCAGCTCGACCACAAGCCCAACCATATGACCCTTGTCCCGAGGGGGATGCAGCTATGGGGGCACGCGACGAGGGGACTTCACTACAGCCGATATGCTTTGATCCGGTTCGATCTCGGCACGTTGGAGGCGCGCTTCGAGGAGGAGTTCAGGCCGAATGCGTTTGCGCGACCGCGCATGAGATTCACGGACACGCGAATTCATTCTCTTGTGCGTATGCTCATCGATATCCCGCAGGGCGAACCCTCATCCACATTGCTGGGTGACTGCCTGACCTCCGCAATGTTTGCTATTCTGTCGTCGGAGACGGGAGAGGTCCCGGAAGCGACGAAACTCTCGCAGCACAATCTCGAACGCGTCATCGACTTCATGCAAAGTGAGCTGCCACGCCAGATTGAACTGCGCGAACTGGCCGCGCTCGTCGGCATGTCGCAATGGCACTTCGCGCGCGCCTTCAAGGCCGCCACGAACAAGTCCCCTTACCAGTGGCAGCTCGAGAAGAGGACCGACCTCGTCCGGCAACTCCTGCTTCAGAGTGATGCTCCTCTGGATGTGATCGCAACGTTGGCAGGCTTCTGCGATCCGATGCATTTGATCCGGGTGTTCAAAAAGCGGACGGGTGAAACGCCGGGCGCCTGGAGACGGGCGCGCCGATAGGTCCGTCGGCTAGATCGAAACGACGCCCGGCTGTTCCATGATCTGAGGCAAGGGGAGAGGCGACGGCTACGTGATCTTGTTTTGACGCCGCCAGGCTCCCGGCGTCTGGCCGGCTTTCCGCTTGAACGTGCGGATCAGGTGCATGGAGTCATTGAAGCCCGTGGCCTCTGCGACGGCTTCCAGGGGCGCATCGGACTGGACGAGCAGTCGGCGCACCATATTGACCCGCTCTTCCAACTGCCACTGGTAAGGCGACATGCCCGTTGAAGCCTTGAAGGCGCGGCAGAAGTGCCATTGGGACTGCCCCACCAGAGCGGCGAGCTCGCGCAGTTCGATTTGTCGTGGAAGCTGCTCACGCATGTACTCGATCACCCGCCGCACCTGCCATGGGGCGAGCTTCTTGCCTTCCCGGACCTCGGTGTGGCCAGCGGACAGAAGGGCGAAAACGCCCGCTGTCAGGCTGTCTCCCAGCAGTTTCGAAGAGCTGTCATCCATCGGAATGTCGATGAGCATGCGCACGAGGGTGAGAATGCGGGGGTCCATGAACCGCAAACGCGGCTCATCGAAGGGCTGGGACACGAACTCGTCTTCCAGCCGTTCCTGCAAAAGCGGAAGGTCGAACAGGAGGATGCCGTAGCGACAATAGCGCAGATCCTCGGCAAAACCCCACAGATGCATGCCTCTGGGAATGATGGCCATGTGATTGGCGCGATGCTCGTGGGGGCAGGCCTGGCTTTCTCTGAGCCGAGGTTCCGTCAGCCCGCCGACCTCCTCCAGATTGACGGTCAGCCGCGTCTCGGTTTCGTAGAGCATCGAGTGCAGGACGCGACCGTTCGCATATTCGTGAACGTCCTCCACCGTAACGCCATTCCACGACTGTGTACGGCGTTCGATCTTCAGCACATTGTCGGGCAAGTCATCTTCAAAAATTATGCTCATTTCGATTGTTGCCTGCACACGAACCCGCGTTGCGACCCCCAATACCACGTTGGGTCCGAGAGACATGCTAGCCGAAGCGGGGCTTAGGGCAACGGTACGGCGCGATTATGAACGGTGAATCCAGCAAGAACGTCCAATCGGCGCAAAAAATGCACCCTGCGATGGCCGGGTTGCTCGAAAAGGGGGAAGATGACGAAAGGTTAGTTCTTTCTTCCCTCGGGACCAGGCCGACGTGCGATTGCGCTAAACGGCACCTCACGGACCGATCAGCTTGCTGGATCCAGAATGCCGAGCGCGGCTGCGACCGTGAGAACGGTTATGCCGATGCCTATCTCCGCGATCGTTCCATGGCGCAGGAGCCTCACAGCACGCTCGGGGCTTGAGCGAAGGCGAGGGACGCAGACGTATCGGTTGACGATGGCGATCGCGATCATCAATGCGACGAGGGAGACCTTGATGGCCAGAAGCCGCACATAAAGGGAGCCGAGCTCGATGGGGCGCCCTGCGATGATCAGGACGGAATTGATGAGACCCGTGGCGACCACGAGCGCGACCGCCAGATGGCCGATGAGGGAGAAGCGGCGCAGGGCGGTGACAGCTTCTCGACGCAGTGTTGGATGCTCCAGGTGCCGTAGCGCAAGGAGAACCATCGGCAATGCGCCTATCCAGAAGGCGCCGGACAGGAGATGCAGACTGTGATTGGCGACATGGACAGCATGGCGCGCCCCGGCCTCCATGGCGGCATGGCCGGTCCAGGCGAGGCTGAGCAAAAGCAGCGCCGCAAGAAGGAGCCGTGCCCCAAGCATGTACGGAAAGCCGAGCGCCAAGGCGAGGGCGCCAAGTGCCAGTAACACACGCAGCAGAAGCGCGTGGCCTGCCGATGTATCGAACGCAAGCGCGGCGAGTGTGGCCGGATCAAGGGCCTGCCCCCAGCTGTCGCCGATGACCGCGGCCTGGAGCGGCAGGAAAGCAAGGCTGGCCGCTGCCACCAGGAGAGCCGCTGTCCGCGTCCCCTCGTGGATTTCCCGTTCGAGCCTGCCATCGAGGGGCGGGGGCGTGAGGAACTGCACGAAGCAACCGGCACCGAACAGGAAAACAACCCCCAGATAGAAACACAATCGGCAGCCAGCCAATGCGAAGTCCATGGCTGTCACGGTCCGACCGTGAATTTATAGGTGCCATGGGTCGGATGACCATCCTTGGCGAGGACGTGCCAATCCACCTGATAGGTGCCCGGTTGAAGCGGCTGGCTCGGCCGGACCCTGACCTGCGTGTCGTCACCTTCGACGAGGCTCGGTTCGCTGGTCGGAGCGGCATGCCCATCCGGCCCCGTCACCTTCACACCGCTGAGGCCGATCTCAACGCCTTCCGAGAATTTGAGGGTGATGTCCGTCGGAGCTGCCACAACGGATGTGGCCGACGGCACGGTTGATGAGAGATGTGCGTGCGCAAATGCGGAAGATGCGGACGCTGCCAGGATCAACAAGGCATAGGACAAGGCTTTGGGCATTGTGCACCGATCGATTGGGATGCCGTGACTGGACCCCCAAGAGGCAGGAAGGGGCGGAGGCCTTCCTCGGCTGGAGGTTGAAGGAATGTGCGTCTGCTCAGGAGAGCAGGGCCAGCACGATGAAGAACGCGGTGTGCGCCCCTGCAAAGGCCAGGATGCCGGCAAGGCTTAGCGTGTCGATCCCCGCGAAGCCCTCGCCCAATGCGGGGAGGACGATGGCCGCATTGATCAGCCAGATGAGCAAGGCGTAGGTCAGTCCCTTTGCGAGAGGCGGGCCGGGGAGGGTGGGCCTGATCCAGAGATAGATCACGGCCATCGCGAGCCCGACCCCGATCTTGAACCCATTGACGAAAACGGGCCCGCCCGGATCCGGCAGATGGAGGGCAGCCCACGTCCGGTCAATCCCGAGAGCGCGCAGCGGGGGCGCCGCCCAGAGCTTTGCAAGGCGCTGGAAGCCGCCACGCGCGGTCACGATGCCCATCCGGTCCGCAAGGCCGAGCAGCAGGAAATTGACACCGAGGCCCGCAGCGCCAGCAAGCAGTGTCCTGAGATAGTCGCGGCCCATGGCTCAGGCTCCCCGCACCTGGGAGCGGATCTGGCGGCGTGCTTCATTCGCCAGAGGCCGAAGGATGTCGGCCGACGAGGCTCCCACGAGGCTGTATCCGAGCCCGTTATCGGCCCAGCTGAAACCGTTCACGTCGCCTTGTTCGTGTGGAGACATGGGCGCATTGCCCTCGGCCTTCATGGGACGGGCGAGCATGACGAGCCGCGTCCCCTTGTCGTCGTCATACATGAACAGTGCCGCGGGGCCGTGCTCGGTGGGCACCACGCGCCCGCCCATCAGGCGATAGCCGGCCGATTTCAGGTCCGGAATGGTCACGGCACGGCCAAGCCTCTGCGATGTCCAGTCGTCCAGTGCGCTGGCGTCGTCGGCGCGGACTTCCACCGGCCGGATATGATCCGGTGCATAGACGGCGTAGCTTGCCGTCGCCTCGCGCGAGAGGGCCTGGATGCCTTCGGTCGGCATCAGGTCCATGCCGCGCATGGACCAGCCTCCGGCGGCCCCAATGGCCAGCAGGACGACAGCCGCCGCAGCCATGCTCCAGCGGGCCGACGTCCGGGGGCGGTGCCGCGCCTCGATCAGACGGCGGAGGTCCAGTTCCGATGGGACGGGCTCCTCGATCACTGGCGCGAACGCGGCGCGCAGTTCTTCCCGCTGCGCGCGATAGGTCGCAACGCGCTGCGCCACCTCCGCATGCGCCTCCAGATAAGCGGCCACCTCCGCGGTGCGGGCGGGATCGAGGGTCTGGTCGACGAAGCCGTTCAGATCGTCTTCGGTAATGGGGCGAGACGTCATTTCACGCTCCGCAGGTAGGGCGAGGACTGGATGGAAGGCGGGTCGGCGGACATCAGTCTTGCGAGCCTCTCCCGCGCCCGGGAAAGGCGGGACATCACCGTCCCGATGGGCACATCGAGAACACGGGCGGCAGCCGCATAGGAGAGGTCCTCGACGGATACCAGCAGCAGCACGGTGCGTTGCTCTTCGGGAAGTTTGGCGAGCGCGGCAAGCAGGTCTCGGTGGCGCAAGCCGTCCTCCTGCGCTGCCGGACTCGTGAGGCTGCCGGGATCGACATCGTCGAGTGCGAGATGCATGGGCCTTCGCGTCGAGCGGCGCAGCCGCGTCATCGCCAGATTGTGGAGGATGGTGAAGATCCATGCCCGAGCGTCTTCGCCATTCTGTCTCTGGTGCCAGTGACCGATGGCCCGTTCGAGGCAATCCTGCACCAGATCGTCGGCGGACGAGCGGTCCTGCATCAGCGCCCGGGCGTAGCGCCGGAGCGAAGGAATGAGCGGCTCGATGGCGCTCACCATTTCCTTGGTCATGGCATCTCCTCGGGAGGGGCGGTGGGGCAAGAAGGACACTGCTCGCCCCACCGCTTCGCATCCGCTCCCGATCTCTCAGGAGGTCAGTTCAGGACCTGATGCTGCACGACCGGCCCCGGCTGCGCGGCCGAGCCCTCGGCGATCACCAGATAGCGCCGTTCCGCCTTCGCATTGTTCTGCACGATCTGGCGGATCGGCCCGGCGGCGTTGACGATGGCGGATCCTGCCGGGTTCGTCATGAATGCCGACAGCGGCTCGAGCGCGCCCTTGCCATCCGGCTGGCTGGACAGGGCCAGAACATACCCCTTCTTGGGCTCAAGGCCCGTGACGGAGGCCTGGAGGATCTGGATCAGGCCCTGGTCGAACAGCGAGATGCTGGTCGGGGCCTTGTCCGCACCCGTGCGGCCATCCTTGGACAGGGTCAGATGCACGGTTTCGCCGGCAATGCCGAGCGGCTGGAGGTTCTGCTTGCCGTCGCCTTCCGGGACCGCACCGGGCACGTAGTTCACGGCCTGCGGCGCCTGACCGATCGGCACGGTGGCGACCACCTTGTTGCTGGCGGTGTCGATGGCGGCGAGGGCATCGGCATTCTCAAGGCCCACATAGACGCGGGTGCCATCGCCCGACGGCCAGACACCATGCGGCAGGTTGCCGGTGGGGATGGTCGCGACGGGCGAGAAATCATCCGTGCGGAACACCTTGACCTGATTGAGGCCACCGACGGTGATGTAGGCGAGCGTGCCCTTGGCCGTGTTGGCGAAATTGACGTGGTTGGTGATCGGGCCGGTCTCGATGGTTTTGATGAGATCGAAAGGCGGCTGGGCGTTGAAGACCTGCGTCTTGCCGATATCCTTGAGCGTGAACCACACCTGCTTTCCATCCGGCGTCGCCGCGATGTTCGGGCAGAAGGGGCTTTCCTGCTTCACATGACCGACGATCTGATGGTCGGCGACGGTGATCACCACGGTCTCGGGCGTGAAGGAGGAGCAGACGTAGCCGTATTTCCCATCCGGCGAGAAGATCTGCATGCCCGGCCCGTTCGGAACCTTGATCCGCGTCTTCTCCTCGTAGGTGCTGCCATCCAGCACGGCCACATAATCCTCGCCGCGCACGGTCACCCAGACTTCCTTGCCATCCGGCGTGAAGAAGGCCTCATGGGGGGAGCGGCCGACATAGGTGGTGTGCTTCACCGCATTGGTCGCCGTGTCGATGAAGGTGACGGAATTCGAGCCGATCGAGACCACGGCAATGGTCTTGCGATCGGGCGAGAAGCCCATGCCGTGCACGAGCACCTGTCCGCGGTAGAGCGGGCTGAAGTTTCCGGGCTGCGGATCGCCGAGGCGGATGACGCCGAGCAGTTTGTTGGTCGCAGGATCAGTGACGGAGACCGTGTTGGAGAACTGCTCCGCGGCATAGACGCGATCATGGCTGCTGAGCGGGATTTCCGGTGCCGAGGCGGCGAAGGGCGCTTCGCCCGCAAAGGCAGGCGCCGTGAGGGCGAGGAACGTGCCGGCGAGCAGGCCGGTGATAACGCGCTTATTCATCAGGTGGATACTCCGTAGTCTATCGCGAAGCGGGGGCAGGGGAAGCAGGGGCGGCAGCATGATCTGCCGGGTGGTGGTGGGCGGCAGTGCTATCGGCTGTCGGCGCCGGCATGGGCTGGGTCGGGGATGGAGTGGAGGGTGGTAGAGGCTGCCCCAGCGCGAGGCGCATGGCCGCGATCTCCTGCTGCTGCTCGACCACGATTTCCTGAGCCACCCGCCGCAACTGCGGGTTTTTGCCGTAGCGCAGATAGGCGACGGCCATGTCGATGGCACCTTGATGATGCGGGACCATCATGGCGGTGAAATCGGCATCGATGTCACCCGTGGGCTTGACGTCCATGTCCGCCATCATCTTGTCCATGGCGGCCGTGTTCTCGGCGAGATACGGGGTTTCGGCGTTCACCGCCTCCGTGGCTTGCGTCGCACTGCCGTGACTTGCCGCGTGGGACGTATCGTGTGCCTGAACCGACGTTGCGCCGACGCATGCTGCAAGCACAGCGCCGAAGCATGCGAATTGTCGATGTCGCATGACATTCTCCGTGGGGCGCTTTGAGCGCCATCGAGAGGTTTGACTCGGGGGGAGCGGATTTATTCCCGCGATGCTCGGATTTTTTCGTCGCTTGGATGGCCAGTGCCCAACGGTGTTCAACCGTTGCAACACCAGCTTCTTCGGAACGAGGCCGGAAGGCTGGGGCAAAAAGACTGCATACGCCGAGCCTCGAAGGTTCGCTCAGCGGCGACCTTGGCATCCGGGCAGGGGACGGTATTTCGCGCTCGCCCGGCCGGTATCGGGGCGATTACGCCGTGAGGGCGGCAGACGCGATAGCGTTCGACGGAGTGCCGTCTCCTGATCCTGCACCAGCACGCCATTGCCCTGGCAGGCTTGCGAGATGGGCGAGCAGGTTCCTGGTGAGGAGCTGGTTCAATCTCCCGCAGCGTCGAGGCGGCTCCGTTTCCGACCGTGAGCCACTGGCCTCCGACCGGGGTGCCTTCATGTGACGCGGGCCGATGATCGTGTCGAGCAACGCCTGATGCGCACGCTTCGCGTTGGCCGTCTCCGCGAATTTTCTCATCTGATGAGAAACAAAATTCCGCAGAGCGATAAAGGGGCGTAGACAGGCCGCTTGGTGTGGCTATCCTCACCTTCAAATAAAAGAAGTAAATGGAGGGCGCCGGTGTTGTCTCTGGCAGAAAACCAGAGCCTGAGTGGCACAAAGTCATCCCTGTCCAAAGCCCTCAACCTGTTGGTTGTAATAGCCGAGCGGGGGCGGAACGGAATAACCGTAAGTTCCGCCGCAAAAAGGTCAGGAATACACGTCGCGACCGCGCATCGTCTCATGACGGCGCTGGTTGAGGAAGATTTCCTGAGTTTTGATCCCTACACCAAGCTCTATCATCTCGGGCTCATGCCGTATGAGATCGTGGCGCGTGCGGGGAGCGATCTTGAGTTTCTCGTCCTGCGCAAGAGCTTGCATCCCGTACTGGAGC
The DNA here is from genome assembly GCF_014635325.1 of Azorhizobium oxalatiphilum. GTDB lineage: Bacteria > Pseudomonadota > Alphaproteobacteria > Rhizobiales > Xanthobacteraceae > Azorhizobium > Azorhizobium oxalatiphilum. The sequence continues at coordinate 17,644 of NZ_BMCT01000005.1, forward strand.
GCGTTCAGGCGGAGGTCGGCGGCGTTGCTTCCCTGTCCGTCATCTCTCGCAACGAGGCGCTCTGCGTCGATGTGATCGAAGGGCAATCGGACATCAGCCTGAACACGCTGAAAGTCGGCTCGCGCCGCCCCCTTGGGGCCGGGGCCGCAAGTCTCTCCCTGCTCGCCGCTCTGGGGGAGGAGGAACGCGAGGCGGTCATCCAGCGCGAGAGCGAGCGCTACCGGAAGTACGGCAACCTCACCGCCGAATTCGTGCGGGCCGCTTGCGCGGAGCTGCCCGAGAACGGTCATGTCTTCAATGCGCAGATCATCCCCGGCATCGGCGCCGTGGGCGTGCCGCTGTTCACGGCCGCCGGGGCCCTCGCCTGCGCCGTCTCCATCACCAATACCGTCTCGCGCCTCTCGCCCGAGCGGCGGCGGGACATCGCCCTTGCTCTCGTGCAGGCCGCGCGCGCGGCCGGCTTCCAAGCCATGGATATTGCCTGATGTATCCCATTGATCTGTTCTATCGCCAGGCCGCCCGGAGCCCCGACCGCATGGCGGTCGAGTTTGGCGACGACAAGCGCAGCTATGGCGCCCTGTGCGCCCACGCCTCGGCGCTGGCCGCCGGTCTCCAGGCCATCGATCCCACCCCTGGCTCGCGCGTTGGCATCTGCTGTTTCAACCATGTGGAGCACATCGTCGCCTGGTTGGCGGTGCTGGCCGCCGGCAAGGTGTGGGTGCCGCTCTATCCCAAGAACAAGGCGGCGGAGATCGGCGAGAGCGTCGTCTTCACCGAGATGAGCATCGTCATCACCGATGCGTCCGCCCGCCATCTGGTGGAAGGCACGGGCGCCCGCATCATCATCGCGGATGCCGAGGGGGGCGCCGACACCACCGGCGGGCTGGTGCGGGCACACGAGGGCGCTGCGCCCCGCTTCCATTCACTGCCGCTCGATGCCACCCAGGCCATCAAGTTTACCGGCGGTTCCACGGGCAAGCCGAAGGGGGTGATGCAGCCCTACCGCGCCTGGAACACCAACATCATCACCCAGATTCTCGCCTGGAAGCTGAAGGCCGGCGACCGGCTACTCGCGGTGGCACCCATCACCCACGGCACCTCCACCTATCTCATGCCCACCTTTGCCTCCGGCGGCACGCTGGTGCTGCGCGACCAGCCCCGGCCGGAGGACGTTCTGGAGGCGCTGGCGGAGGAGAAGATCTCCACCACCTTCCTGCCGCCCACCGTCATCTACATGATGATGCAACTGCCGCAGGCGCGCCGCACGTCCTTCGAGCGCCTGCGCAATCTGGTCTATGGCGCCGGCCCCATGCGGCCGGAGGCCATCGCCGAGGCACAAAACGTCTTCGGCCCCTGCATCGCCTCCACCTACGGCCAGACGGAGGCGCCCCAGATCGCCACCATGATCAGCGCCGAAGAGCTTGCGCGGCCGGAGAAGCGGGCCTCCGTGGGGCGGGAGACCATCCTCACCAAGGTCGCCATCATGGACGAGGCCGGCAACCTCCTGCCCCAGGGCGAACTCGGCGAAATCGTCATCCGGGGCGATCTGCTGATGACCGGCTACTGGCGCCAGCCCGAGAAGACGGCCGAGACCATCATCGACGGCTGGCTGCACACCGGCGACCTTGGCGCGTTCGACGAGGATGGCTTCCTGTTCCTGAAGGGCCGCTCCAAGGACCTCATCATCACCGGCGGCTTCAATGTCTATCCGGCAGATGTTGAGCCGGTGATCGGCACTCATGCGGCCGTGGCCGATTGCGCCGTCTTCGGCGTTCCGGACGACAAATGGGGGGAGTCGGTCCACGCCGCCGTTCAGTTGCGCGAGGGCATGAGCGCGGATCCGGATGAGATCATCCGCTTCGTGAAGGACAAGCTCGGCTCGGTGAAGGCGCCGAAATCCGTCGCCGTCTACGACCGCCTGCCGCGCAACAATTACGGCAAGCTCCAGAAACAGGCGCTGGTGGACGACCACATCGCCCGCACCCATGCGCCCAAGGAAGACGAGAAGGTGAGCCAATGACCTCCGGCCCGACCATGAAGACCCCCACCACCGCACTGAGCCATCACACGCTCGACGCCGTCTATTATCGCGAGAAGAACCTCGTGGATGACATCCTGAAGCCGGGTGCCCAGCCCGACTTCGTGCGCGAGGCCATGGCCCACATCCTCGGCCGCGAGATCGGGGACGGCGAGCTGCGGGTGATGAACGCCATCCTCATCACCATGATGGAACACGGCTTCACCCCGAGCGCCATCTCCACCCGCTCCATCTACATGAGTGCGCCGGAAAACCTGCAGGGTGCGGTCGCCGCCGGCCTGATGGCGGTGGGCAGCCAGTTCGTCGGCACGGTGGAGAACAACGCCCGTCTTCTTGCCCGCATCGCCGCCGTCCCCGAGGGGGAGAAGCGGGCGCTGGCCGAGGAGATCGTGGACGACCACAAGGCACGCAAGGTGCATATGCCGGGCTTCGGCCACCATCTGCATCGACCGGACGATCCGCGTGCCATCCGCCTCCTGGAGATCGGCGCCGAGAACGGCCTCGACGGTGCCTATGTGAAGGCCCTGCGGCTTCTGGGCGAGGTGATCGACGAGAAGGCACGCCGTCACATCACCATCAATGCGACCGGCTCGGTCGCTGCCCTGCTGGGCGAAATGAACGTGCCGGTGGACCTGATGCGCGGCTTCTCCGTGCTCGGCCGCACCGCCGGTCTGGTGGCCCATATCGCCGAGGAGCGCGAGCGGCCGAGCGCCCGCTTCATCTGGGAACTGGTCGACAAGACCATTCCCTACGAGGCCTGAGCGATGGCGGACTACGTACTGCTCACGGGCGGGGCCCGCAACATCGGCGCTGCCATTGCGCAGCGGCTCACCGATGACGGACTGCGCGTCATCGTGCTCGACGTGGTGCCGCCGGAGCACGATGCCCTCGACAGCTTCTTCCCGGTCGATCTCAGCGATCTCGAAGGCACGCAGGACGTGCTTGCGAAGGCGGTGGCGGGGCGCACTGTGACGCGGCTCGTCAACAATGCGGGCATCGTCGATCCGGCTCCGCTGGAGGAGACGACGGCCGAGAGCCTCGACAGGGTGGCGGCGATCAACATCCGGGCGCCGATGCTGTGCGCCCAGGCGGTGCTGCCGGCCATGAAGGCGGCCGGCTTCGGCCGCATCGTCAACATCTCCAGCCGCGCGGCGCTGGGGAAGGAACTGCGCACCGCCTATGCCGCCAGCAAGGCCGGGCTGCACGGCATGACGCGGACCTGGGCGCTGGAACTGGGGCGCTTCGGCATCACCGTGAATGCGGTGGGCCCGGGGCCGATCCGCACCAGCCTGTTCGAAGCGGTGAACCCTGCTGAGTCGCCGCGTACCAGGGCCATTATCGAAGGCGTGCCCGTGGGGCGCCTCGGAACGCCGCAGGACATTGCCGATGCGGTGGGTTTCTTCTCCTCCGATCGGGCCGGCTTCGTCACCGGGCAGGTTCTTTATGTCTGCGGAGGAATGACCATCGGTCTCGCGCAGGGCAGTTAGACGACCATTCGCTTACACGCTGAAAACAAAACACAAAAACAACATCTGGAGGAAAGCCATGTTTCGATCCATGACCTGTGCCATGGCGGCGGTGTTCGCTGCCGGTCTCGCCCTCTCCACCGGCAGCGCGCTGGCGGAATCCAACTGGCCAAGCCGCGCCATCTCCATCATCGTGCCCTATTCGGCCGGCGGCGCCACCGATATTCTGGCCCGCAAGGTCGGCCAGGAGCTGAGCTCGGAACTGGGCCAGCCGGTGGTCATCGACAATCGTGCCGGCGGTGGCGGCATCACCGGAACCATGGCAGCGACCAATGCGCGGCCCGATGGCTATACCCTGTTCTTCGGTCAGGTGTCGTCCCACGGCATTGCGCCGAACCTGAGTTCCGCCGCGCGCTATGACCCGGTGAAGGGGTTCGAGCCGATCGTCTTCATCGACACCATTCCGAATATTCTGGTGGTGCGCAAAGATCTGCCGGTCAATTCGGTCGATGAGCTGATCGCCTATGCCAAGGCCAATCCGGACAAGCTGAACTTCGCGTCATCAGGCACAGGCGCCTCCACCCATCTGTCGGGCGAAATGTTCAAGGCGCAGGCCGGCGTCAAGATGGTCCACATCCCCTTTCCCGGCAGTTCGCAGGCCCTCACCTCCATCGTGGCCGGCCAGACCGACCTGATGTTCGACAACATGCCGTCCGCCTGGCCGCAGGTCAGCAGCGGCCGCGTGAAGGCGCTGGCTGTGACCAGCAAGGCGCGCTCGCCCCTCGCTCCCGACCTGCCGACCATGTCCGAAGCGAAATCGGCTGATCTGTCGAAGTTCGAGGCCACTGCGTGGTTCGGTCTGTTTGCGCCGGCCGGCACGCCGAAGGATGTGATCACCAAGGTGAACACGGCTGTGAACCGGATGCTCAAGAAGCCGGAAATGATCAAGTTCATCCAGGATGGCGGCGGCATCGTTGACGGTGGTACGCCGCAGGATCTGGCCAAGCAGGTGGAAACGGAGCTCGCCAAGTGGAAGGTGGTGATCGACACCGCCGGCATCCCCAAGGAATGAGCCATGATGCCTGCCGGCCCTGATGGCATCGCCATCGCGGGCAACAGGCGATTTCCATTCAGATGTCGGGCCCGTTGTCCCGGTTCGGATAGGCGTCATCCGGACCGGTGCGGTCGCCAATCTCGGCCCTCAGCGAAGGACCGGCCCTCAGCAAAGGATCAGTGATGTCGGAGCTTCAGGATCGTGTCGCCGTCGTGCTCGGCGGCGGCTCAATCGGACCGGGCTGGGGGATAGGCAAGGCTGTCTCCGTGGCCTTTGCCAAGGCCGGGGCGCGCGTGGTGGTCGCCGACCGCGACCTGCCCTCGGCCGAGGAGACCTGCACCCTCATCGCAGACGAGGGTGGTGTGGGCAGCGCGGTGGCGCTGGACGTGGCGGACGATGCCGCCCTCGTGTCGGTTCTCCAGGACGTTCTCGCCACGCACGGGCGGATCGACGTGCTGTACTTCAATGTCGGCATCGGCAAGGCGGGGCCGTCCATGGACACTTCGCCCGCCGACTGGCGGCGCATCTGCGATGCCAATCTGACGGCGCTGCATGTGGCCGCCACCACCGTCCTGCCGGCGATGCGCGCGCAGCAGCGGGGCGTGATCCTCGCCACCTCCTCCATTGCAGGTCTGCGCGATGTGGGCTTCCCCCATCTGGCCTATGGCAGCACCAAGGCGGCGGTGATCCAGTATCTGCGCTTGCTGGCGGTGGAGAATGCCCCTTTCGGCGTGCGGGCGAACACCATCATTCCGGGCCTGATCGATACGCCGCGCATCGAGAAAACGGTGGCGGGTTCCTATGGCGGCGCCAGCCTTGCCGCCATGAAGAGTCTGCGGGCCGCGCAATGCCCCCTTGGCCGCATGGGAACTGCGTTCGACGTGGCGGAGGCGGCGCTGTTCCTGGCGTCTGACCGCGCCTCCTACGTCACGGGCACCGAACTGCTGGTGGATGGCGGCCTCGCCGCCACGACGCGGCAACCGGAGCGGGCCTGAGCCGAAAGCCCGGACCGGCGGCAGATGTCCGCCACCGGCATCCCATCGGCGCCCTGCTAGCCGGACATGCTCTAGCCGAAAGCGGAGAGCCGCGTTTCCATCGTCGCATGATCCAGCCGCGCATTCAGACACAGCATCAGGAGAATGCGTGCTTTCTGCGGATTAAGACCGTGTCCGGCCAGCCAGCCCTTCTCCCGAAGCGCCAGACGTGCGGCGACACGGCCATGGAGCGCACGGCTGGATTGGACAATGATGACGCCCTGTCGATGAGCATCCTCCAGCGCCGCGGATTCAGCTGGCGTCGGGATACCCGGTGCGAAGCCGGCCGAGACGATCCCGCGTGCGCCCGCAGCCACCGCCGCCCGGATCGCGGTTCCGTCCGCGCCAGCGTAGGAATAGGCGATGTGAACGGCTGGCAGATCGGGATCCTGGCTGTCCAGGCTGAAGGCCTGTGGTCTGTCGCCGAGACCGCGCCGAAGGATGATCCGGTCGCCGTCCACGGTGCCCAAAGGTCCGGTCTCCGGCGACTGGAAGGTCTGGAGACGATAGGTGGAGGTCTTCACCACCTGTGCCGCAGAATGGACCTCGTCGTTCAGGACCACCAGTACGCCCTGTCCGCGCGCTTGCGGCGCACAGGCCACACGTACGGCGGCGATGAGATTGGCGGGCGCATCGGAACCTACGGCGCTGGCCGGACGCTGCGCCCCGGTCAGGACCACTGGAATATCCAGATCCAGCGTGAGATGCAGGAAGAAAGCGGTTTCCTCCAGCGTGCCCGTGCCGTGGGTGATGACGATGCCCTGCGCGCCTTCCGCCGCCAACGCCAACACGTCGCGGCGCAACTGCAGCCATTCGGCCGGTCCGATGGCCGATGAACTCACCCGGCTGAAGTCCTGCACCTTGAAGCTGGCGAAGCGCGCCGCATCGGGCACCCGCTCCAGCAACTCGCGGGCACTGATCTTGCGCCCGTGCTCGGGATAGTCGATCACGTCCAGTGGATCATCCGCGAGCGAGCCGATGGTGCCGCCGCAGCCGATGAAGCCGATCACCGGCCGCGCATCTGCTGCCTGAGGTCCGTCAACCGACATCGGTCGACGCCGGGTGATGGGCATGCCAGTGGCGGGCGATGTCGATCCGGCGACACACCCAAACGTCCTTGTGGCCCATGACATAATCGAGGAAGCGGGCCACGCCCGCAGCGCGTCCGGCATGACCGGCGAGGCGCATGTGCAGGCCCACCGACATCATCTTCGGCTGAGTTGCGCCTTCGGCGTACAGCACATCGAACGTGTCGCGCAGATAGTCGAAGAAATCACCACTGGTGGCGATGGCGCCACGCGCGAACTTCGCGTCGTTGTTGGCAAGGCTGTAGGGAATGACGAGGTGCGGCTTGCCGGACACGCGCGTCCAGTAGGGCAGATCGTCCGCATAGGAGTCGGAATCGTACAGAAAGCCGCCATGCTCCACCACCAGCCGGCGCGTATGCTCCGTGGGCGCGTAGCGGCAGTACCAGCCCGCCGGTTGTTCGCCCGTGAGGCGGGCGATGGTCGCGGCGGCCGCCGCGATGTCGGCGCGCTCCTCGTCGGGCGTCAGCGTCTGGTGGCGGATCCAGCGGCGGCCGTGGCTGCACACGTCGAAATCGGCGTCCGCAATGGCTGCCACCATGTGCGGGTTGCGTTCCAGCGCCAGCGCGCAGCCGAAGACGGTGGCTGGCATGTTGCGCTCGCGCAGCATCCGCATCAGTCGCCACACGCCGGCGCGGCTGCCGTATTCGAACATGGACTCCGCCGCCAGATCGCGGCCGGCAAAAGCGCCGCCTCCTCCTTCGGTGAGCCCGCCTTCAGTAACGGCGTCGCCGTCGGCGAAGGAGGGCTCGGAGCCCTCCTCATAATTGAGCACGATATTGAGGGCGATGCGCGCCTCGCCCGGCCAGCGGGGATGCGGCGGATTGGGGCCATAGCCGATAAAGTCGCGTTCCATCTTCCAAATCCCCTTTACCGCTGCCCGTTGAGCCGGACAGCGGCCTCAGCCGGCAGCGGCCAGATCCCATTCCACTTCCACGCGCCGGTCCGCGACGGAGACGATGCAGTCATCCTCGCGCCCGGTCACGCCGATCATGACCACCACCTCGTTCGGGCCATCCAGCGCCGTGAAGCCGAAGTGCCACACGTTCGGATGATAGATCACGCCCTGTCCAGGTTCAGTCACGAAGGGGCGCAGGTTATCAAAGTCGGGCGTCCCGTCCGGCAGGCTGTGCGTCACCGCCACGAAAAAACGCGCGGCATGCAGCGGGATCAGCGTCTGGAAGGAGTGCGGGTGGCGCTCCACCTGGTCGATCAGGATGGGGGCGGCCGGGGCAGGGTGCAGGATGCGGTTGATCCACATGGTGGGCCGGGCGGCCGGGTCGGTGGTTTCGAACGCACGCTCCACATAATGCCGGCGTCCGTCGCCCGCATGGGTCAGCACTTCACCATAAGCCGCAAAGCGTTCTGCCGTCAGCGGTTCCGCTTTCATTGTTATTGTGGCGGACAACATCTTCCTCCTCAATTGAACACTTGATTGGGTAGCCAGAGGGCGATGCCGGGAAATTCGATCAGCAGGGCGACGAAGATCAGCATGGCGACCACGAACGGCAGCACGCCGATGAAGACGTCGTTGATGCTGCCCTTGATGGGGCGCAGGTTCTGCACCACGTAGAGATTGAGGCCGACCGGCGGGCTGATGATCGCCAGCTCCATCATCACCGTGATGAAGATGCCGAACCACACCGGATCGAAGCCGAGGCTGACCACCAGCGGCGTGACGATGCCCACCGTCGTCACCATCATCGCCATGGCCTCGATGAAGATGCCGAGCAGCAGATAGAACAGCACCAGGACCCAGATGGTGGTGGTCGCCGACCAGTTCAGATCGCGGATATATTCCGAGAGCTGCTGCGGCAGGCCGGTGAGGCTGAGCGAGAAATTCAGGACGAAGGCGGTGGTGAGCACGAGCATCACCATGGCCGTGGTGCGCACCGAGGACAGGAACGCCTCATGCAGCATGGCCACCGTGAGGGTGCGGTTGGACGCGGCGATCATCAGCGCGCCGACGATGCCCACGGCGGCCGCCTCGGTGGGCGTGGCGAGGCCCGCATAGATGCTGCCCATGACCATCGCGAACACGAACAGCACAGGCAGCAGGCCCACCAGCATACGCAGGCGCAGCACCAGACTGGGCAGCGGACCGTCCTCGCGGTGGTTGTCGCCCCAGATCAGCGACACCACGACGATGATCGCGGACATGGTGATGGCCAGCGCCAGGCCCGGAATGATGCCGGCGATGAACAGCCTGCCCACCGAGACGTCGGTGAGCGCGCCGTAGACGATCATGTTGATGCTGGGCGGAATGAGGATGCCCAGCGTGCCGCCGGCGGCGATGGAGCCGAGCACCATGCGCTCGTTGTAGCCGAGCTTCGCCATGGTGGGCTGGGCCACCGTGCCGATGGTGGCGGCGGTGGCCACCGTCGAGCCGGAGGTGGCGGCGAACAAAGCCGAGGCGACGATATTGGTGTGCAGCAGGCCGCCGGGCAGCCAGCGCAGCCAGACCGACAGGCCCTTGTACATCAGCTCCGCCACGCCGCTGCGGCTGAGCAACTCGCCCAGCAGGATAAACAGCGGGATGGCCACCAGAAGGAACTCATTCATGGTGTTCCAGGTGAGGTTGCCGACCATCGACGGCAGCACCCCCATATCCAGCCAATCGGCGAGATAGGCCGTGAAGAAAATGGCTGTGGCCACATGCAGGCCGGCCATCAGGAAGACCATGATGGCGCCAGTGAAGAGAAGGCCCATAGCCATCAGACGGTTTCCTTGGGGCTGGTTGCCAGACGGGCGCGCGCATCGGCGATCTCGGCGGCGACCTCGGTTTCGATGTCGTCCTGCCCGAGCTTGTCCTCGATGCCTGCGAAGTCGGCCCTGAGCAGTCGGCCGAACGCCCAGACCAGCAGGAAGGCAAGGACGAAGGTGAACCAGACCAGGGCCAGCGCCCAGATCGACTGGGGAATCCAGAGCGGTGTGCGCAGCACGCTCGGGGTCAGCGCCCCCATGCTCCAGGATTCATAGGTGAGCAGCACGGCCTTGGAGGCGATGATCCACATCATCGCGAACAGCAGGCCAAGGGCGACCACGTCGAAGATGGCGCGTCCGGCCAGCGGAAACAGGCGCGTCACCACATCGATGCGCACATGGGCCTTGTCGAGCGCCGCCTTGGCAAAGCCGGCGGCGGAGACGATGGCCAGGAAGTAGCCGCCGTATTCATCGACGCCCTGGAACGAGAAGCTGGCGAACTTGCGCAGCAGGACATTGACCACGATCCAGATAGACAGCCCCACGAGGCCCCAGCCGCCGGCGATACAGAGCCAGTCGCTTATGGTGCGGATGCGCGCTTCGGTGTTTTGAAAAGACATGGGTCCGCCTTGCCCGCTCGCGCGCGGCTTGTTTCCCTGAAATGCGGAAACGCTCTGGGGGAGGCCGGCCCCGCAGCGGGGCCGGCCGGAATCATACGCGGAGACCGGCGATCAGAACTTGATGCCGACAGCGGCGCCCACGGTCTTCGCCCAGTCCGCCTTGCAGGTCGGGCTGGCCGCCTCGCAGTCCTTCAGCCAGATCGGGATCACATTGTCCTTGAGGATGGTCTGGATCCGGGTTTTGTCGGCGTCGGTGAGCTTGACCAGGGACATCTTGCCGACCTTGCCGTCGCAGGGCTTTTCGCCGGTGTTGCAGCGGATGCCATCCTCATGGCCGTCGACCGCCATGGCCCACAGCTTGGTCTCAAGCTCCTTCATCTGGGCGGTCAGCGTTGCCTGCTGGGCCGGCGTCAGCTTCTCCCAGAAGCCCTTGCGCGCCACATGCAGCACCACGCCAGCGCCGCCGATGGGAGCGGTGTCGAGCGACTTGGTGACTTCGTACCAGCCGTTGCTGTTGCCGTACTGGCTGCCGGTGACGCCGCAATCCACCACGCCCTGCATCAGTGCCTGATAGACTTCCGGGCCCGCCAGTGTCACCGCCGCGCCGCCCAGCTGCTTCACGAGTTCCGAGGAGAGATTGCCGGCGACCCGGACCTTCTGACCCTTCAGGTCGTCGAGGCTGGTCATGGCGTTCTTGCAGAAGAGTATCTGGAACGGGAAGGGCCACACCGCCAGCAGCTTGCCGCCGAACTTCTCGCTGAGGTTGGCTTCCATCACCGGGCGATAGGCGTCCACCACCTTGCGCTGCTCATCGAAGTCGAAGGCGACACCGGGAATGTCCACGCCCATCAGCACCGGCGCTTCACCGCCGACGAAGCTGATCTGGAACGACACCACGTCAAACGCACCGCTCTGGAGGGTGCGCAGGGACTCGAAGCCCTTGAGGCCAATCTCGTCCACGGTGCGGAAGTTGGCGGAGAACTGGCCCTTGGTTGTCGCGTCGAGATTTTTCCAGAACGGGCGTTCCACGTCGGTGGACTGCTTCTGATTTCCGTACCAGCCGAGAACACGCATGTTCACTTCGGCGGCAGGTGCCGTCACCACAGCGGCGGTCAGCATGAGCGAGGCGGCAAGAGCCGTGGAGACAAGCCTTTTCAGCACATCGGTTCCCCTGTGTTTATTTTTTATGCAAGTGAATTGTCTGCGATGAAAATGAGCATAGACAGAGGTTCGGATCGCTAGCAAGATAACCGACTATAAAGTTTGACCCCCTCCCTATAATGACCGGTTATGCTGAGCGCCCGCCAGATAGAGATTTTTCGTGCCGTCATGCGCCACCAGACCACGGTGGGGGCGGCGCGCGATCTGCACGTGTCCCAGCCGGCCGTGAGCAACGCCATAAGGCATCTGGAGGATCAGCTGGGTTTTCCGCTGTTCGATCGCACCGGCAACCGGCTGGTGGCGCGCGAGGAGGCCAAGCTGCTCTATCGCGAATCCGAGGGCATCTTCCTGTTGTCGCGGGCGCTGAACCAGACGGTGGAAGACCTGAAGGCGGACCGCCGCGGCCACGTGCGTGTGGTGGCCACCCCTCAGCTCGGACACACCGTCCTGCCGGCGGCCCTGCAAGACTTCCTGAAGGATCGGCCGAAGGTGAAGGCCTATATGGACATTAATCAGTCCTTCAACGTGCTGGAAAGCGTTGAGACGGCGGCCTGCGATTTCGGCCTCGCCATCGGGCTGGAAGAGGAACTGACCCACACGTTCGAGATGATCCCTCTTGGTGGGGCGGAGATGGTGTGTCTTTTGCCGGTGGGACACCCTCTGGCGAACCTCGCCCGCATCGGTCCACGGGATATGGTCGGTCATACGCTCATCGGGCTGGATATCCGCAGTCGTCTGGGGCCGCTCGTCCGCGCTGCATTCCGCCAGGAGGCCGTGCCATATGCGACCGATATTGAAGTGCGCTTCTCGGAGACCGCGTGCCGTTTCGTGGAGGCCGGCGTCGGCCTGACCGTGGTGGACAGCCTGACTGCGCGAGGCATGGCCGGGGGAGGCAGCAAGAGCCTTATCCGCCCTTTTGATCCCCCGACCAAGATTTCAGCCTCTGCCGTTCATCTGCGCTCGCGCCCGCTCTCGCGCGTAGCGTCCCGCCTGATCGACTGCATTCGCAACCAGATGGCGGACGGCTGAAGCCATCAATGCATGCTTTCCTCGCATGCGGGTGGCGCGGATCGGCGACCGCATGCGGCCCCTCAGGACTCATGGGTCTGCCTTTTTCAGGACACTCCATGACAGCGAAGATAAGGCCATATCCCCTTTATTGGGCATTGCCATTTGGCTGAGAGCATACGTCTGCGCCCTGAAGCCAAAGCAAGGACAACGACAAATCGGGCAAATGCCAGCAGCGAAAGCGCGGAAGAGGGAGATCATCATTAGATGTATTCCAATTCATAGCGCTTGTGTGCCAATTGGCATCTGCTACTTGACGCGGGCACGCGCTCGCTTGGTTCCCTGTTCCATTCGGGACGTGCGGCGACCTTGAGACTCGACAAGAGCAAGATGCTCGCGATCCGGAGGATGGCCCGCTCTTTCCGTAGCTGGCTGACCGCCGCGCGGCGCGCGTAGGAGGGATAGCGAGGTGCAAGCGAGCCTTGCAGACATCTTCCTGAGCAACCGCAAATCCCTCATCTGGAGCGTGATGCGGATCGTGCGCGACGCGCAGATCGCCGAAGACCTCGCTCAGGAAACCTACATCCGGGCGCGAAAGGCGATCGAGAACGGGCCGATCGAGCATGTGGAGGCCTTCCTCCACCAGACCGCGCGAAACCTCGCCCTGAACCACAAGCGCCGCGATACCATGCGCGGCCGGATCGAGCGCGAGGACCTCTCCGAGGATCAGGTCGCGAACATCGCCTCGGCTTCGCCCTCGCAGGAGAGCCAGCTCATTCATCGCGAGCGGCTGAACGCCGTCCATGCCGCGATTGCGAAGCTCCCGCAGAGAGCCCAGACGGTCTGGCTGCTGAGCCGGATCGAGAAATGGCCCTATCCGAGGATCGCCGAGCATCTCGGGGTTTCCCCGAATACGGTGTTCAACGACCTCAAGCTGGCGCACGCTTGCTGTGTCGAGGCCCTCGCGCGGATCGATCGCGGCTGAAGGCGCGGACGCGGGCCTGCCCCCCGGGTGGGCATTTTAATTGTGGGATTCGAGCTTGTCTGGTGTCTCACGTATAAGGCCCCCGATCCTTCCGTGGCCTGCCGAACCGGATAGAGCTGAGTGACGCCCGACACACCAGACCGTAGCGAGACAGAAGACGGCTTCGTGCATCCGGACCCGGTCATGGATGCCGCGCTGGACTTCCTGTTCATGCTGCAGGCCGCTCCGGACGATGCCGGCTTGAGGGCCCGGTTCGAGACTTGGCGCGCCGCCGATCCCCGGCACGCCGAAATGTTTGATGCGGTGTCGGGCGCATGGGACCTGCCGGAGCTGGATCAGGTGGCGCGTGAGCGCGCGGCGGATGTCGTGCGCGGGCCAAACCCGCAGGCGGGGGGCTCCCCGGCAGCCCTCGGACCCCGGAGCCGCCGACCGAAGCACAGCCGCTGGACCCGCGTTGTCCTGGCTGCTGCCGCAGTGGTGCTGCTCGCGCTGGGCCTCCAGCACTATCCGGCCCTCATGCTGCACTGGCGCGCCGACCACATGACGGCGGCTGGCGTGCGCGATGAGATCAGACTGCCCGACGGCTCGCGCATGGTCCTGAATACGGCTTCGGCGGTTGCACTGGATTTCCGGAACGGGCGGCGCTCCGTGACCCTGCTCGAGGGCGAAGCCTATTTCGACGTGGTTCATGATGCCGCGCATCCCTTCACGGTCGCCGCGAACTTCTCCGAGGTCGAGGTGAAGGGCACGGCCTTTTCCGTCCGCACCGACAGCGCGGAGGACACCGTTGCGTTGGAGCACGGGCATGTGGACGTCGCGCTGCTGCCCGGCGGCCGCGAGGTGGCGGAGCTGGCGCCCGGCGAGAGCATAACGGCGTCCGCCGCGAAGCTGTCGGCGGTGCGGCCGGCCGACCTGTCCACGTCCCTCGCCTGGCTGCAGGGCCGGCTGGTGTTCGCCGACCAGCCCCTCGGCCAGGTGCTCTCGGAGCTGGGCCGATACTATGGGCATGCGATCATCGTGGCCGACAGCGGCCTCAACGGCGTGAAGGTCAACGGCAGCTATCGGCTGGATGATCCCGAGCGCGTCATCCGCTCGCTGGCGGCGGCCTCCGGTGCCTCGGTCACGCGGATTCCAGGCGGCATCCTGATCCTAAGATAGCGAGCAAACTTTTTTTGTGAGATTGGGCGCGCCCGATTGTCAGGTCTGTATGGGGCGAGGGCAGGGGACTGCTCTTCCCCTCGGAACCAGGGCAAGAGGGACAGCCGATGACGCGCACTGCATGCGCAGGAGCATGGGACGAAACCAGCCGTAAGGGCGCGCGCCACGTCAGGCGGCATCTTGCGTCTCTCCTGGTCTCATCGACCATCCTCGGTGGCGCCGGCCTGTTATCGCCCACGATCGCGACTGCGCAGCAGCAGTCCACTGAGGCGGTGATCACTTTCGACATTCCGGCCCAGCCGCTGTCGTCCGCGGTCAACGCCTTCATTCGCACCACAGGGTGGGAAGTGGGCTTCACCTCGCAGGCAGTGGCCGGCAAGCGGTCCGCCCCCGTCCGTGGCGCGATGACGGCGGCGCAGGCGCTGCACACCCTCCTCGCCGGCACGGGTGTCAGCGCCCAGATTTCCGGCCGCTCGACGGCGGCCCTGGTGGCGCCCGTCACCGCCAACGGCCTGGCCGGCGTCGACGGCGCCCTTGCGCTGGACACGATCAACGTGGAGGGGGCGGCCATCAACAATTGGGATGCGCCGCCCAGCTATGCGGGCGGCCAGGTAGCCACGGGCGCCAAGCTCGGCATGCTCGGCAACATCAGCATCATGGACGCCCCCTTCAACGTCACCAGCTACACCTCGCAATTGATGCGGGACCAGCAGGCGGTGACTGTTGCGGACGTGGTGGCCAATGACCCCTCGGTCCGGGTGTACACCAACGGCCTGGGCTCGTCGGCGGGCGTGGGGGATTCCTTCAACATCCGCGGCTTCTCCGTGGGCAATTACAGCGTCCTGCTGGATGGATACGGCGGCATCGCGCCGGACCGGGTCATTCCCGTGGAGACCATGGAGAGCGTGGAGATCCTGAAGGGGCCGAACGCGCTGCTGAACGGCTACACCCAGTACGGTTCCCTCGGCGGCGCCATCAACGTGGTTCCCAAGCGGGCCACGGATGCTCCCATCACACGCCTGACCACCAGCTACATCTCCGACGGCCAGTTCGGCACGCAGATCGACTATGGCCGGCGGTTCGGCGCGCAGAAGGAATGGGGCGTGCGCGTCAACGGCGTCTTCCGCGACGGAGACACCGCGATCGACGGACAATCCGCCAAGCTCGGCGTCGGCACGCTCGCGCTCGACTATCGCGGGCAGGATCTGCGGGCGAGCCTCGATGTGGGCTATATCGACCAGAAGACCTATGTTCCCACGGGCTCCGCCGGCTTCGGCTTCGCGTCCGACATCGCCATTCCCAAGGCCCCCGATCTCAGCAAGCAGATCTACCAGAACTGGGAATATGCCGGGACCAAGAGCGCTTATACGCTCGCGAAGTTCGAATACGATCTGAGCCCGGCCTGGACCGTCTATGGTGGCGCTGGCTATCGCTACTCCGACCAGAAAATCCTTTCGACGGACATTTACGTCACCGACACCGCGGGCAATGCGACCGCCACCGCATATTACAGCCCCATCCAGGGGCAGTCTGCTTCTGCTCAAACCGGAATCCGCGGAGAATTCGAGACCGGCACCGTCGGACACAAGGTCAATCTGAACGCATCGTACCTGTTTCAAACTCTGAATCAGGAAAGCAACTATTACGGCTTCACCTCGTTCGACACCAACATCTACAACGCGCCGACGGTTGCTGCCCCCTCTCTCGCCGGGTTCAGCAACAGCCCGCCCAGATATTGGGACATCAATGCGCCGGCGCTCACTTTGGCCGACACGATGTCCTTCCTCGATGGTCGGATCCTGTTCACCGCCGGCGTGCGCTATCAGCGCATCAAGGTCGATGTCTTCAATCCCGACGGCAGCATTTCGCAGGCCTATGACAAGGAAGCCGTGACGCCGGCCTTCGGCATCGTGGTGAAGCCCATCGAGCGGATGTCGATCTACGCCAATTATATCGAGGGCCTGCAGCAGGGGCCGGTGGCCTGGGCCGGCACCGCCAATGCGGGCGAGGTGTTCCCGCCGATCATGACCGAGCAGGTGGAAGCCGGCATCAAGTATGATTTCGGCGCCTTCACCGCCACCGCCAGCATCTTCCAGATCACCAAGCCGAGCAGCATCATCACCACCGATGCCTCGGGCGCGTCCATCTTCAGCGTCAATGGCGAGCAGCGCAATCGCGGCCTTGAGCTGAACCTGTTCGGCGAGGTGACGACGGGCCTTCGCCTGCTGGGCGGCGTGGCCTATACCGAGGGCACGCTCACCCAGACGAACGACGGCCTCTATGACGGCAACACGGCCGTTGGTGTGCCGCGCTGGCAGGCCAATATCGGGATTGAATGGGATCCGAAGTTCGTGGAGGGGCTCACGCTCTCCGGCCGGATGATCTCGACCAGTTCTCAATATGTGGATCAGGCCAACACCCAGCAGATCCCCTCATGGCTGCGGTTCGACCTGGGCACCCAGTACAAGACCGTCGCCTTCGGTAATCCTCTGGTCCTGCGGGCCGCTGTTGAGAACGTGCTCGATACCAACTACTGGTCCGCCGTCAGCGACGGCTGGGTCACAATGGGCACGCCGCGCACCTTCAAGCTGTCGGCCACCATGGACTTCTGAGCGTGCCGGCTGTCCCCCGCACCCGTCTGCCGTCCCGCCGGCACATGTTGCGTGTGGCGGCGGCCGGGCTGGCGGGACTGGCCGGTGGTCCGGCCCGTGCCGCGCGCGCGCCGGGGCCGCTTGTGGTGCTGGATTTCGCCGCCGCCCAGTCGCTTCTCGCACTCGGCGTCGAGGCCTTCGGCCTCGCGGAGAGATGGCGTTACGAGCGCTCGGTGGAGGAACCACGCCTTCCCGGCGGGGTGTTCGACATCGGCTCCTTCGCCGAGCCCAATCTGGAGCTGCTGGCGGAGGTGCGGCCCACTCTCATCGTCCACGCCCCGGAATGGCCCACCAACATCGCGCAACTGGCGCGGATCGCGCCCCTGAAGGCGCTCCCGATCTACACCGGTGCTCCGGACCCGCTCGCTCGTGCCCGAAGCGCGTTGCTCCAGCTCGCGGGGATCACCGCGCGGGAGGCGGCGGCAGCGACCTACGACGCCGGCTTCGAGCGCCGGCTGGAAGGGCTGCGCAGCCGCCTGAAGCCGTTCGAGGGCTGTCGGGTGATGGTGCTATGGGCGGAGACGCCCCGCAGCTTCCGTGGCGCTCGTTCTTGCGGCGGTCACGCCTCTGACGCGGCGCTGGCTCGACATTCTGCCGCTCGGCACCGCCACGGCTCGTGCCGCGGGCGTGGATATCCATCGCAGCCAGATCCTGCTTCTGCTGATGGCGTCCCTTCCCACCGGCGCGGCCGTGCTGGCCATCGGCCCCCTGAGTTTCGTCGGCTTGATGGCGCCCCATCTCGCGCGCATGACGGGCTGGCGCTCCGCCTCGGCCCAGCTTGTCATGTCGGCCATCTTCGGCGCCATCATCATGAGCCTCGCCGACTGGGGCGGCCGCAATCTCCTGTTCCCGTATCAGATACCGGCCGGCATGCTCGCGGCCCTGGTGGGGACACCCTATTTCATCGCGCAGCTGTGGAAGCGGCCGACTTGATCGCACTTCTGCATTGCGCGGTGAAACGCTCTAGCGGCGGTTGCTAGTCCGTGGACGGCCCAAGGTGTGTTCGGAAAGCCCTACGGCATCTGAGCATCCTGACGGGCCGCCTCCTTAAGCCACTTAACGAAGTGCTCGGTCTTCGCCCCTCCCGGCCGGATGACCTGCACGGCATAAACATAGTTGCTGTCCACAAACCCAAAGGGCGCGGACAGCCGACCGCAGGCAACGTCCTCAGCGACCAGATGCCAGGGAGCGATCGCGATACCGAGGCTGTTGAGAGCGGCCTCAATAGTCATGTGATAATGATCGAAAATCCGGGTCGCGCCAATTTCACCATGCCCCTCCGTACACGTCAGGCGTGCCCATTCGCGCCAGGCATCAGGCCGGGTCCGTGTCTCCAGCCGGGGCAGCGCAAGAACATCAGCATGGGCTTCGGCTGCAAGTGAGGGCGCGACAACCAGCCCCAACTTCTCCTGAAAAAGCGGAGAGCTGTTTTCTGGGAGAGCGGCTTCCAGAGGCAGAACCATAATCTGCACATCGATATGACTGCGCCGATGCCTGTCATCGGTTGCAAGACGCACGTCATAGCGGGGATGCCTGGCAGTAAAGCTGTGGAGGCGTGGAATGAGCCAACGCATAGCGAAAGTGCTGAGGCAGGCCACGTCCAGAATGCCGCCACCGCCTCGCCCGATGATGCGAAGCGCGTCCTCCATCTGATCGAAGGCGGCGGTCAGGGCGAAGCCGAACACCTGGCCCTCTGCGGTGAGCTTCGGACGGCTTCGCGCGCCTTCAAACAGCGCTGTGCCGATAAACGCCTCAAGGTGGCTCACATGGCGGCTGACTGCCCCATGCGTCACCCCGAGTTCTTCGGCGGCTGACGACAGCTGGCCATGCCGCGCCGCGGCCTCGAAGGCTCTCAGGGCGGCGACGGGTAAGTTCCTGCGGCTTTTCATTGTGAGCTTTGATCACATTCAAACGACCAAGCTGTCAATATGTGAAGCCGGTTGGAAATGATAGATCCTCCCTCATCGCAACGATGAGATGAACCATGCCATTTGTGAGAACAGCGCTTCCCAAGGGGACGGAACAGTCGCGAAAGATCCTGATCGTAGAAGGGATTCACGATGCCTTGGTTGAAGGCATCGGAATGCCGAAGGATGAGCTGTTCAACCTCGTTTCCGAGTATGGAGACGGCGAGTTCTTCTATGATCGGAGCTTCAACGGCATCGCCCGCTCCGAGAATCTGGTCGTCGTGGAAATCACAATGCGCAGAGGCAGAAGCGACGCCATGAAACGCGCGCTCTACGCAGCCATCACGCGAAACCTGGAGGCCAGGGCGGCCGTGTCGCCGAAGGATGTGTTCATCTTCATGCACGAAAACGACTATTCGGACTGGAGCGTCGGAAATGGTGTGTTCGCCATGGCCATAGCCCAGCAGCGAGGCACGGACAGCTAAGCCCGGCGCGGGTCCCGCACGGGCGTCCGGCCGGGGTTCCGCATGTCCGCCTCTGCGCACACGCCCAGAGGCCGCTCCTGGCTGTGAGGTGCAGTGGAGCGGTTTCAGTGGAATGTCCGCTTGCCCCCAAGCAGCTGCACTGTGGAGGCGATCTTTCCTGCCCCACAAGCGGACCTCTTGAACGGCGGCCTTGGGTGGACAACGGTCTCCCGTTGCCCACCGTCACCGGGGCTTCCTCGGTACCAGCAGCGAACTCAGGAAGCCTCGCGCACCACCCAGTCGGCCAGAATGGTGCAGGCGTCGAGGAAATCGTCGATCTCCATCGCCTCCAGCGGATTGTGGCTGCCGTGCTCATTGCGCACGAACAGCATGGCGATGGGCACGCCGGCAGCGGCGAAGGCCGCCGCGTCATGCGAGGCGGGGCTGCCCAGCGGCATGGTGCCGATGCCATGGCGTGAAGCCGCGTCCTCAAGACCTGCGACGATGCCGGGATCGACCGGCCCCACCGCCGCATTGGCGCGGGCGCCCAGCTCGAAGCGCACCCGGCGCCGGGCCTCGATTTCGGGAATGGCGGCCAGCATCCGCGCCTCCACCCGCTCCAGCACCGCCGGATCATAGGCGCGCACATCCAGGCTGAAGGCGAAGCTGCCCGGCACCGTGGTCAGGCCATGGACGGCGACATCGGTGTGGAAGCGGCCCAGCGTGACCGCCATGGGGAAGCCGGCGGCTTCCTCCGCCTCCCAGATCCGGTCGAGCAGCATGGCGAATTCGGCCCCCGCCATGGCCGCGTCCTGACGGAAGCGGCGGGGCGTGCCCACATGGTCGTGCCGCCCGACGATGCGGGCAGCGGGATAGCGGAAGTTGCCCGGCACGCCGGTGCAGATGGCCACCGGAAGCGCCGACTCCACCAGACTGGGCGCCTGCTCGATATGGACTTCGAGGAAGGCGCGGATGGCGGCGGGATCGAGGTGACGCGCGCGCCGGCGGATGGCGGCCGAGTCGCCGCCGCAGGCGTCGATGCTGGCGGCGAGCACCCGGCCGTCGTCGATGCGCTTGGCCTCCAGCGCGCCATCCGGCAGGGTGCCCAGCGCCGAGCGGCTGCCGATATAGGACACCTGGAACCAGACGCTCTCTTCCGCCCGTACGCCCATGGCGGTGATGTCACAGCGCGGTGTGATGCCGAGCGCGCGCAGGGTCTCGATCACCACCAACCCGGCGATGACGCCGGCCGCGCCATCGAAATTCCCGCCGTGCGGCACGCTGTCGAGATGCGAGCCCATGAGGATGCAGGGCGCGGCGGGGTCGCGGCCCTTGAGCGTGACATAGCTGTTGGCGGCGATGTCATGGGCGATGGCAAGGCCGCGCTCCCGGCCGTGCTCCACCAGCAGCCGGTGGCCGAAATCCTCGCCCGCGCCATAGGTGTCGCGGGTGATGCCGGGCGTGCCCTGACTGCCGGCGGCCAGCCGGTCGAACAGCTCTGCCACCCAACCGCGCTGGGCGGCGACGGCCTCGGCGAGTGCCGTTTCGGTCTGCTGCGATGACGCTGCGATCGTCATGTGTCTTCCTTCTGCGGCGCGACAGGTTCCGGATCGGTCGCGCTGTTCCAGCCGGAATAGCACAGGCGATGCGCACCGCCCCACCACGCTCCGGTGACTGCCCGGATTTATCCGTGCTCGGGGAACACGAGGATGCGCTCGCCCGGCCAGTCGAGCTCGATGATCGCGCCCACCGCCGGCGGTTGGCCATCGATGCGCAACAGTGCCTCGATCCGGCAGCCGACGCCAATCTGACGCTGGGCCTCTATGACCCCGCCACCTTCGCCAGTGGCACGCGGGGCTGCCCCCCGGTGTGGCCTACGACTGCGCCGAAGCTCGCACGCACAACGGGCGTGAGTTCCGCATGCTGAACGTGAGCGGTGAAACGACGTGCTGACGTATCATCGAGAATATCAGCCCGGCGTGATCTCCGTGCTCAGCTGAGGAGGCTGCGTAGCGTCCCGCCCCTCAGTTCCAGATCCGTGAAGCACTCACCTGCCGCGGCGCTGCCGTTGTGGGGCGCCTTCCTGCTCGTCGGCGGATGCGCCCTTGGCAACGCGGGCGAGATAGTCGGTCTTGCTCGTCTGCATGTGCTCGACGCAGAGCTGTGCGAAGGCCCAGATGTCACGCCCGGTCAGCAGGTCGATCATCAGGTCGTGCTGCGAGATGGAGAGCTTCAGCCCCTCGGCGTCGGCCAGATTCTTGGCCCGCATGGGCAGGGTGAGGTCCATGTAATCCTGCAGCGTGCGCACGAGGTACGGATTGCCGCAGGCCTCGAACAAGGCGATGTGGAAGGCGTCGTTGGCATCATGCACGCCCCGCAGGTCCTGCAATTCCGCCTGCTCGCGATAAGCGGCCTGCAAGGCGCGCAGCTTCCCGATCAGCTCCGGGGGCGCGGGCAGCGGGATCATCAGCGCCGCCTGCCGGGTCAGCATCTCGCGTACATCGTAGATGTGGTGGACTTCCTCGGCCGAATAGGTGCGGACCGTGGCGCCGATATTCTTCTCGCGCCGCACGATGCCGCGGCGCTCCATGTCCACCAGCGCTTGCCTCACGAAATGCCGCGAGGCGTCGTAGCGCACCATCAGCATGTCCTCGGTCAGGCGCGTGCCCGGCGCGAGGCGTCCGAAGATGATGTCCTCTTCCAGATGGGCGATGACCTTGTCGACATCGTCACGCCGCAGCGTGGAAAGGCTCAGATCGCTGTCCGACATCACCGCATGTCCTCACGTCCCGCCAGGCGGTAGCAATCCTCGACAACGAGCAGCGTCTCCAGATTGTCCTCCGGCGAGGTCTCGAATGGTGCCCCCTCGTCAAGCCGGGCGACGAAATGGGCGATCGTGGCATCATAGGAACCTTGGTAGGTCGCCGCGAGATCGAAGTCGGCGCGACGCTGTGTCGTTCCCGCGAGGCTGAGCACGCCATTGTCCAGGGTGAGCGCCCCCTGCGTGCCGAGGATCTCCAGCCGGTCGGCCGCTGCCGGCGGATGACCGTGGGCGGCAAGACACGCGAACACCTGCACGGACAAACCGTGCGCACCGTTGAGCTGGATGATGGCGGTGTCCTCGCCCGCAATGTCCGGGCAGATCCGGGCGAGCGTGCAGCTTGCGACCTCCAGCGGGCCAAGCAGCATGCGCAGCGTGTCGAGATGATGGATCAGGATCTCGGACACCAGCATGCGCCGCTCATGGCGGATGAAAGGCTGGCGTTCCACGGCCGGCAGGTGCCCCTGCGCATCCGGCAGGGTGCCGCTGGTGACGAGGGCGAGACGGGCGGCAAACGGCGTGCCGATATCGCCTGCACGCAGCCACGCGGCAGCCTCGCGATAATAGGCGCGGAACCGCCAGTTCTCATGCACCATCAGCCGGATGCCGGGCGGCAGATCCGCCACCATCTGGCGTGCCTCCGCCAGTGTTGGCGCCAGAGGCTTCTGGCACAGGATCGCGAGCCCTTTGCCGGCCGCCAGACGCACCATCTCCGCATGGGCGGCGCGGGGGGCGGCAATGTCCACGGCGTCGAGCGCGCAGGTGTCAAGCATCTCCTGTGCGCTGGCAAATCCGGCGGGGATGCCGAACTCCCGCATGCGCGTGGCCCGGGCCGTCTCGGAGGGATCGGCGATGGCGACGATCTCGACGCGGTCCGCGAGCGCCGCCCAGCCGCGCAGATGATATTGCGTGACCCAGCCCGCGCCGATCAGCCCGACGCGCAGTCTTGTCCCGCTCATTGCAGCGCCCCGCGGGGGGCGTGCGGCCGATGTGTCTCGCCATCGGCCGGTATGGCCTTGCCGCTCGCCTTGTCGAACAGATAGGTGGCGGAGGCGGCGAAGTGCAGGTCGATCACCTCATCCACGCGGGCGGCCACGTCGCGCGGCAGGCGGGCTGTGCATTCGACGCCGCCGTCTGTCTCCACCGCCACCAGCGTCTCGGCGCCGAGCGGTTCCACCGCGAAGACCCGGCCCCGGATGGTGCCGCCGGCGGCGCCGGCAGCTTCCCGGCTGAGGTGCAGATCCTCCGCGCGCACGCCCAGGATGGCCTCCTGTCCGGCCAGCTTCGCGAGTGTCGCTTCCCGCCAACGGGACAACGGGCCCAGGACGGGCCCGCCGCCGATCTCGGCCCCATTGGAGGCGACAGGCAGGGTGAACAGATTCATCGGTGGCGAGCCGAGGAAGCGGGCGACGAAGGTGTCCGCCGGCTGCCAGTAGACATCCAGTGGCGCGCCCACCTGCGCCACCTTGCCGCCGTTCATGACGCAGATGCGCGTGCCCATGGTCATGGCCTCCACCTGGTCGTGGGTGACGTAGATCATGGTGGATGCGAGGCGATGGTGCTGGCGGATCAGTTCGTTGCGGGTGTTCACCCGCAGGGCCGCATCGAGATTGGAGAGAGGTTCGTCGAACAGGAACACCATGGGCTCGCGCACCATGGCCCGCCCGAGCGCAACGCGCTGGCGCTGGCCGCCGGAGAGCGCGTGCGGCTTGCGGTCCAGCAGTTGCGACAGGCCGAGGATCTGCGCGGCTTCCTTGACCCGCCGATCAATGTCGGCGGTGGGCACGCGGCGGCGCTTCAGGCCGAAGGCCAGATTGTCGGCCACACTCATGTGCGGATAGAGCGCATAGGACTGGAACACCATGGCGATGTCGCGGTCCTTGGCGGGCACGTCGTTGACGACGCGGCCGTCGATGGAGAGCGTGCCGGAGGAAATATCCTCCAGCCCGGCGATCATGCGCAGGGTGGTGGACTTGCCGCAGCCGGAGGGGCCGAGCAGCACCATGAACTCGCCATCGGCGATGGTGATGTTCACATTGTCCACCGCCACCGGCCCGACGCCGCCATAGCGCTTGCAGATACTGTCGAGTTGGACGACCGCCATGGGAGTTACCTCTACTTGACTGCGCCGGCGGTCATGCCGCGGATGAGCTTTTCGGAGAAGAAGGCGTAGGCGATGATCACCGGGATGACTGAGATCATCACGCCGGCCGCGATCATGCCGATGTCCTGGAAATGGTCGCCCATGAAGGCGCGGATGCCGATAGGCAGGGTGCGCTTCTCGGGATCGCTGATCAGCACCACGGCGAACAGGAACTCGTTCCAGAGCTGGATGAAGTTCAGGATCAGCGTGGTGGCGATGGCCGGCATGCCGATGGGCAGCACGATGCGGCGGAAGATCTCGATATCGCCATAGCCGTCCATCTTCGCGGCGTCGAACAGATCCTGCGGGATGCGGGCGAAGAAGCCCTCCAGCAGGTAGACGGTGAGCGGTAGCTGGAGGGAAATGTAGACCAGCGTGAGGCCGGTGAGGCTGTTGTAGAGATTGTAGTCCACCAGGATCTGGTAGAGCGAGATCAGCGTGATCTGCGGCGGGAAGATGATGGACGAGAACAGGATGCCGTAAATGATGCGGTTGCCCCGGAAGCGATAGCGCGCCAGCGCATGGGCGGCCGCAGCCCCCACCAGCGTCACCACAGCCACGGCGGTGACGACGACGATGGCGGAGTTCCAGAAATAGGTGTCGAACGCCGAATCCACCCAGGCGACGCGGAACTGCTCCCAGCGGAACGGGCTCGGCCAGGCGTAGTGGTCGGCCGAGATCTCGCCGGTGTTGCGCACCGACATGGTGGCGAGCCACAGGAAGGGCCCGAGCGTGTAGACGGTGTAGGCGCCGATCACCAGCGCCAGCGCGCCGCGTCCAAACAGGCGGGGCAGGGGCTTGAAGGGCTTGATGCCGTGCGGCTGGGCGTTCTGATAGGTCACGGTCAGTACTCCAGCCGGTCTTTCGACTTGAAGATCTTGTTGAGCAGGATGACAGCGGCACAGACCACGCCGAACCACACCGCCGCGATGGCGGACGGGTAGCCGAGGTCGAACGTGTTCCAGTTGAACGCGCGCTTGTAGACGTAGGTGGAGACCGTCTCCGTCGCCCATAGCGGCCCGCCGCCGGTCATGATCCAGACCAGATCGAACACCTTCATCTTGCCGATGAACGCCAGCACGTAGAGGTTCAGCAGCGTGGGTTTGAGCATCGGCACGATCATGTAGCGGAGCTTCGCGCCCCAGCCGCAATTGTCGAGTTCCGATGCCTCCAGCACCTCGCGGGGCAGGGAGTGGATGGCGGCGAGGCACACCACCATGTTGAAGCCGGCCCATTTCCAGGCGTGGGTGACGATGACCGCCGCAAGCGCCGTGTTGGGATCGCCCAGCCAGGAGCGGGCGAGATCGCCAAGGCCCATGGCGCGGAGCAGTTCGTTCACCACGCCCCAGTCGTAATTATAGATCCACATCCAGAGGATCGCGACGACCACATAGGAGAGCAGAACCGGCGTGAACCACGCGATGCGCAGGAAGCGCGCGAACGGCACGCCGGCGTAGAGCGCGAGGGCCAGAAGGAGGCCGGTCGCCACATCGAGGATGGGCGCGACGAAGGCCCAGATGAAGGTGTTGCGCACCGCCACCCAGAAGGTCTCGTCCTGCCAGAGCGCCACATAGTTGGCGAAGCCGACGGGGATGCGCTCCATGCCCTCGATGGTGAAGAAGCTGTCATAGATGGTGCGGAAGGCGGGATAGGCCGTCAGCCCGAAATAGATCGCCAGCGCCGGGACAAGGAAGACCAGCAGGACCGGAAAGCTGGCCCGGCGCGGGTCGGAGAAGCGCCGGGTCCGCGGCGCGCGGGATGCGCGCGCCGGGGCCTCGACGTCGGTGCCGGCGTGCTTCGCCATGTCCGACATCACCGCTTCACTTCTTCAGGCAGGCCGCGTCCATCTT
This sequence comes from Azorhizobium oxalatiphilum, assembly GCF_014635325.1. Classification (GTDB taxonomy): domain Bacteria; phylum Pseudomonadota; class Alphaproteobacteria; order Rhizobiales; family Xanthobacteraceae; genus Azorhizobium; species Azorhizobium oxalatiphilum. The sequence goes on from NZ_BMCT01000005.1 coordinate 43,792, forward strand.
GTCGGCGGCATCCGCGACGCTGATGAGACCGGCGGGGAAGGCGTTGTTCATGACCTGGGTGAAGGTCTCCGCGCACTTGGCCCGGTAGTGGAACAGGGGGGTGCCGAAGAAGTACTTCACGTCGGCGTTGCGCGCGGTGAGTTCCTTGAAATAGGCCTCATGCGGCGACTTGATCTTGGCCGGATCGGACTTCAGGCCGGTCTGCAGCGAGACCTGCTCCATCCATTTGGTGCCGTTCTCCACATTGGCCATGGATTTCAGCAGCGCGCCCGCGCAATCCTTGTTCTTGCTCTTGGAATAGAGGACGAAGCTGCCCGCCACCGCCAGCGTCTTGCAGTTCGGGCAGTCGCCCTTGTCCATGGCCGGGAACTGCATGATGCCGAGCGGAAAATCCTTCGGCATGCCGCCGCTCTCCGGCGCGGCGAAGGCGCGGCCGGTGAACCAGCTCGGGTCCGGGAAAGTGAGGGCGCCCGGCTTCTGGTAGAAGTAATAATGGGACTCGCCCAGCTTCAGGGTGGCGAAGCTCTTGGGGTATGCGCCGGCGTCCACCAGTTCCTTCACCCAGCCCATCACCTCGGCCACGCGCGGATCCTTGTAGGACAGTTCGCCGGCCAGCAGCTTGCCGTAGTCATCCGTGCCGAGCCGGCGCAGCAGCGCTTCATAGGTCAGCAGCGCGCCGGGGAAGGGGCGGTCGCCCACGCCCTGAGAGATGGGGGTGATGCCGGCGGCGACACCCTTCTTCACCAGATCGGTGAACTGCGCCTGCGTGAGCTGCGCGGAGGCGGGCACGTCGATGCCGACCTTCTTCACCTGATCCTTGTTGTAATAGAGCTCGACCGTATAGGCCTCGACCGGGACGCCATAGACCTTGCCCTTGGAGGTCCAGGCGGGCTTCGCCCAATCCTCCAGGCCGGCGAGGTCGATATAGCTGTCCAGCGGCTCAAGAAAGCCGCCGGCGAGGAATTCCGGCTGGTCCGGCTCCATGTAGAAGATGTCCGGCGCCTGCCCGGTGCGCACGGCGGACTTGGCCTGCGTGTAGATGTCCGCCTTGGGAATGAAGTTCAGCTTCACCGAGCACTGCTTGTTGGCGGCCTCGAACTCCTGCACGCGGGCCGTGACCCAATCCTTCTTGGCCGGCTCGTCGGGCCAGTTGGACCACATGGTGATCTGCGTCTGTGCATGCGCAGAGCCCGCCATGGCAGCCAGGAAAACGGCTGCCTTCAGACATGCCTTCACACTCATCTGCGTCCCCTCCGGATGGGTCGTCATGGTTCTTATGTTGTTGGCGGCAGCTAGGCCCATATCCCGAATATTGTCAATAACAACATCGGATTTTGCCTTGAATCAGCACGTTGCAGTGCGATATCGCTATGCATTATTGACAATAATGCAGATTGCTCGATAGCTCTGGCCTCGGATAGGTGATCGCTCGGAGGGCGAAATGGGCAAAGGGTTGCGCAAGGGCCTGACAAGCTATGGGGATGCGGGCTTCTCGCTGTTCCTGCGAAAGGCCTTCATCAAGGCCATGGGCTATTCGGACGACGCGCTGGACCGGCCCATCGTCGGCATCACCAACACCTACAGCGACTACAACCCCTGCCACGGAAATGCGCCGGCGCTCATCGAGGCGGCCAAGCGCGGGGTGATGCTGGCGGGCGCCATGCCCATGGTGTTTCCCACCATCTCCATCCACGAGAGTTTTGCCCACCCCACCTCCATGTTCCTGCGCAATCTCATGGCCATGGACACGGAGGAGATGATCCGCGCCCAGCCCATGGACGCGGTGATCATCATTGGCGGCTGTGACAAGACCCTGCCGGCGCAGATCATGGCGGCGGCCAGCGTCGATCTGCCGGCCATCGTCATTCCCGTTGGCCCCATGGTGGTGGGCCATCACAAGGGCGAGGTGCTCGGCGCCTGCACCGATTGCCGCCGTCTCTGGAGCGCCCATCGGGCGGGCGAGATCGATGCGGAGGAGATCGAGGTGGTCAACGGCCGCCTCGCACCCTCTGTGGGCACCTGCATGGTCATGGGCACCGCCTCCACCATGGCCTGCATCACCGAGACCATGGGCCTCTCCTTGCCCATGAGCGCGACCATTCCCGCCCCCCATGCCGAGCGTTTCCGCCTTGCCGAGGCCAGCGGCAGGCGGGCGGCGGAGATGGCGGTGAGCGGCGGCCCGAAGCCCAGTGAACTCATGACTCCGGCCGCCTTCCGCAATGCGCAGGTGGTGATGCAGGCCATCGGCGGCTCCACCAACGGCCTGATCCACCTCACCGCCATGGCCAACCGCGCCGGGGTCGAGATCGATCTTGAGGCGTTCGATGCCATCGGGCGAGAGGTGCCGGTGTTGATCGATCTGAAGCCCTCCGGCGACCATTACATGGAGCACTTCCACCACGCCGGCGGCGTGCCGAAGCTGCTGCGCGAGCTGGGCGACCTTATCGACACCTCGGCGCTGACCGTGGGAGGCGGAACCTTGCGCGATGTGGTCGCGGGCGCCGAGGAGGTTCCGGGCCAGACGGTGATCCGCACGCCCGCCGATCCCATAAAGCCCATCGGCGCCATGGCCGTGCTGCGCGGCAACCTCGCGCCGCGTGGGGCGCTCATCAAGCATTCAGCCGCCACCCCGCGCCTGCTGACCCATACGGGGCGCGCGGTGGTGTTCGACTCCACCGCCGACATGGCTGCCCGCATCGACGATCCGGATCTGGACGTCACGGCGGACGATATCCTGGTGCTGCGCAACGCGGGTCCCAAGGGGGCACCCGGCATGCCGGAGGCCGGCTATCTGCCGATCCCCAAGAAGCTCGGCCGGCAGGGGGTGAAGGACCTTGTCCGCATTTCCGATGCGCGCATGAGCGGCACTGCGTTCGGCACCATCGTGCTGCACATCACGCCGGAATCGGCCGATGGCGGCCCGCTCGCGCTTGTGCGTAGCGGCGATATGATCCGGCTGGATGTGCCCGCGCGCAGCATCGAGCTGCTGGTCGATGAGGCGGAACTCGCCATCCGCGCTGCCGCTTTGCCGCCGGTCGAGCGCCCCGACTGGGCCGAACGCGGCTATGCGCGGTTGTTCTATGATAGCGTGACGCAAGCCGACGAAGGCTGCGACTTCGATTTCATGATGCGGCCGAAGGTCTGACTGGAGCTTTCCCATGTGGCAGCCTGCCGAGCGCTATCCAGACCCGGCTATCGAGAGTCTCGATGCTTCCTTCGAGCGCTATCGCCTGTTCAATGCCGCTGTGGAGCGGCTGTACACCGGCTGCCGCTGGAGCGAGGGGCCGGTCTGGTTCGGAGATGCACGCCATCTGCTGTGGAGCGACATCCCCAATAACCGCATGCTCAAATGGGATGAGGAGACGGGGCAGGTGGCTCCGTATCGCGCGCCGTCCGGCTATGCCAACGGCAACACGCGGGACCGTCAGGGTCGCCTCATCACGTGCGAGCATGGCGGACGGCGGGTGGTCCGCACCGAGGCGGACGGCAGCCTCACCGTGCTGGCAGAGAGCATCGACGGTCGCCGTTTGAACTCGCCCAACGATGTGGTGGTGAAATCGGACGGCTCCATCTGGTTCACCGATCCCCTCTTTGGCATCTCCGGCTATTATGAAGGTGCGCGGGCAGAGCCTGAACTGCCGCAGAACGTCTATCGGATCGCACCGGACGGCGGCGTGCCGGAGGTGGTCGCCGAAGGCATCAGCGGGCCGAACGGTCTGTGCTTCTCTTCCGACGAGCGCATCCTCTACATCGTCGAATCGCGCGGCACGCCGTACCGGAAGATCCTGGCCTGCGATGTCGGCGCCGACGGAGGCCTGAGCAATCGGCGGCTGTTCGTGGACGCCGGTCCTGATGGTACGCCCGATGGCATCCGCTGTGACGTGGACGGCAATCTGTGGTGCGGCTGGGGCATGGGCAGCGAGGCGCTGGACGGGGTGATGGTCTTCAATCCGGAGGGGCGCCCCATCGGCCGCATCCGCCTGCCGGAGCGCTGCGCCAACCTCTGCTTCGGAGGCAAGGCCCGCAATCGCTTGTTCATGGCGGCGAGCCGCTCTCTCTATGCGCTCTATGTGAACACGCAGGGGGCTGTGGGCGGTTGATTGCCCCTCTGTTCCGCTCCCGAATGGGCGCGGATCAGGGTTCACATCGACCAGATGTCGCTGCGGGAAGTCTTGCGGACGTAGTCCACCAGATGGTCGGTGAACACGCGGATCTTCGCGGGCAGCCGTTCGCGGTTCTGGTAGGCGATGTTCATCGTCAGCATGGGCAATTGCCAGTCCAGCATGATGGGGACGAGACGCCCGGCATCGATATCGCTCTGTACGATGTAGAGGGGCTGGATGAGGATGCCGAGGCCGGCGAGGGCGGCCTCACGGATCACCTGTCCGTCATTGCAATCCAGCGCAGCCGTGATGCGCACCGTGCGCTCCGCTTCGCCCTTGGTCAGGCGCAGCGAGAAGGGATCCTGTGCGAGATTGTAGACCAGCATGTCGTGGTGGCTGAGATCAGCCGGCTCGCGCGGGTGTCCGCGTTCCTCCAGATAGGCGGGAGAGGCGGCGAGGACCCGTCGCATGCGCCCGAGACGCCGCACGATGATGTTGGTGTCCGGCTCATGTAGGCGCGTGCGAATGGCGACGTCGATGCCCGCCTCGATGAAGTCCAGATACCTGTTCGCGACCGCGATGTGGACGTTGAGCTTGGGATAGAGCTTCCGAAAATCCGGCAGCATGGGAGCCAGATAGATCGTGGCGAAGGAGAGGGAGCTTGTCACGCGCAACAGGCCCTGCGGAGCAAGCGTATGCTCATTTATCGCCTCTTCGGCTTCGGATAGCTCGGCCAGAAGAGCCCCGCTGCGCTGGTAGAATTCCTGCCCGGCCTCGGTCAGCCACAGGCGCCGCGTATTGCGTTCCACGAGACGCGCCGACAGGCGTTCTTCCAGCGCGGAGAGATGACGGCTCGCGGCCGCATTCGACATGCCGAGGGCCTCGGCGGCGCGCGACAGGCTGCGCAGCTCCGCGGTCTTCAGGAACACCTCAATCTGGCTCAGCCGATCCATTTTTCCGATCCGCGCAAAAGACCGTTCCGAAAAATCCGGTTTATTTCCGCAGTTGGCAAGCCAAAACTCTCTCCCAACGAAAAGACCAAACAGGTCGAGGGAACGCCAATGACCGGACCCATCCGCCACATCGTGATGTGGCGGGTCAGCGGAAACACGCGGGAAGAGCGTGACGCTGCCCGTCTCAAGGTGAAGACAGCATTCGAAGGGCTGAGAGGCCGGATCGACGGCATGACGCATGTGGAGGTCGGCCTCGACATGAGCGACGTCGACTATGCCTGCGACGTCGTGCTGGTCTCGGAGTTCGAGACGCCTGCCGATCTCGAAGCCTACGCCACTCATCCAGAACATTTGCGGGTTCGCCAGGAACTGGCCGACCTGCGGATCGCGCGGTTCCAGGTCGATTATCTGGTGGGCGCACCTGCGGACGCGGCCGTCAGCGCCGTCACCCGTCACCAAGATCAGCTTATCGCCAGCGCCTGATACGAGCGGCGCAGGCGATTGTGGCGAGCACCCGGTTGAGGGACAGCGTCATGATCAAGACTTTCACATATGAGGCCCTGCCGATCCGCGTCCGCTTCGGGAGCGGTGCCATCGCGGAGATCGGTGCCGAGCTGGAGCGGCTGGGTGCCCGGCGGGCGCTGGTCCTCACCACGCCGCAGCAGGCGGGGGAGGGGCAGCGGATCGCGGCCATGATCGGCGGCGCCTCGGCCGGCGTGTTTTCCGGCGCCACCATGCACACGCCCGTGGAGGTGACGGAGACGGCCCTTCAGGCGCTGTCGGCGGCAGCGGCGGATTGCGTTGTCTCGCTCGGCGGCGGTTCCACCACGGGCCTCGGCAAGGCGCTGGCGCTGCGCACCGGCGTGCAGCAACTGGTGATCCCGACCACCTATGCCGGGTCGGAAATGACCCCCATCCTCGGCGAGACGCAGGACGGGCGGAAGACCACCATCCGCTCGCTCGATGTGCTGCCCGAGGCCGTGATCTACGATGTGGATCTCACGCTCAGCCTGCCGCCGGGACTTTCGGCCACCTCGGGCATGAACGCCATCGCCCATGCGGTGGAAGCGCTCTACGCCCGTGACCGAAACCCGGTGATCTCGCTGATGGCGGAGGACAGCATCCGCACCCTGTCGTCGGCCCTGCCCATTCTTGTCCACGAGCCGAGGAACATGGAAGCGCGCAGCATGGCCCTGTATGGGGCCTGGCTCGCGGGATGCTGCCTCGGCACCGTAGGCATGGCGCTGCACCACAAGCTCTGCCACACGCTCGGCGGCACCTTCAATCTGCCCCATGCGGAGACGCATACGATCGTCCTGCCGCATGCGGTTGCCTACAACGCCTCCGCCGCCCCAGAGGCCATGGCGAGCATCACGCGGGCGCTGGGCGCTCCGGATGCGGCACAGGGGCTGTTCGACCTGGTCAGGGCGCTCGGCACGCCACGCGCGCTCGCTGATCTGGGGATGCCGGCTGATGGCATCGAGATGGCTGCCGATCTCGCGGTCGAGAATCCGTACTGGAATCCCCGTCCGGTCACGCGGGATGCCATCCGCGACCTGATCGGCCGCGCCCATGCGGGTGAGCGGCCGGTGGCGGCATCCCGGGCAGAGGAGGCGGCCTGAGCCATGGATGAGCACCGGACGGCCCCCCGCATCCTCATCGCCGGCGCCACCATTCTCTCCATGGATGGCGCGGTCGGTGATCTACCGAGGGGTGACATCCTCATCGAGGACGAGCGCATCGTCGCCATCGGTCCGTCCATCGCCGCCGATGATGCGGAACGGGTGGACGCGACGGGACGCATCGCCGTGCCCGGCTTCATCAACGCACACATGCACACCTGGCAGACGGGTCTTCGCAGTCTCGCCGCGGACTGGACGCTGCTGGAGTATTTTCGCTGGGTTCACGCGGGTCTCGCCACCTGCTTCCGCCCCGAGGATGTGGGCATCGCCACGCTGGTCGGCGCGCTCGGCCAGATCGACGCCGGCACCACGACCCTTGTGGACTGGTGCCACAACAATCCGACGCCGGAACATACCGATGCGGCGGTGGAGGCCCTGACCCAGAGTGGCATCCGGGCGGCCTTCTTCCACGGCTCGCCCAAGCCCGATCCCAGGCCGGGAGAGCCGCACTTCTCGGAGGTGCCGCATCCCCGCTCAGAGGTGGAACGGCTGCGGCGCGGGCCTTTCGCCAGTGACGAGGGCCTGATGACGCTCGGCCTCGCCATCCTCGGCCCGCACTATGCCACGCTGGATGTGGCGCGTGCGGACTTCCGGCTGGCGCGGGAGTTCGGCCTCGTCGCCTCCATGCATCAGGGCGGCGGAGCCGCGAAGTCGCCGGGCGGCTGGGAGACGCTGATCGCGGAGGGGCTGGTCGGGCCGGGAATCAATGTCGTGCATGGCAACGACCTGTCCGACGCGCTTTTCTCCCAGCTGGTGGATCTCGGCGTCTCCTTCTCGGTGACACCCGAAAACGAGATGACGCAGGGCCACGGTTTTCCCGTCACGGGCCGCCTGTTGAAGCGTGGCGTGGCACCCTCGCTGGGCGTGGACCTGGAGTCCGTTCTTGCCGGCGACATGATGGGAGTCGGACGCATCGCGTTAGGCATGCAGCGCGTGCTCGACAATACGGACAGTCGCCGGGAAGCCGGCGTCATTCCGTCCACATCCACGGTGCGCGTCCGTCAGGCATTGGAATGGATCACCATCGAGGGCGCCCGGATGCTGGGCCTCGACCGACGCGTCGGCTCCCTCGCACCCGGCAAGCAGGCCGACATCACCCTCATCGACGCGCGCGCCCTGCATCTCCAGCCCGTGCACGATCCCGTCGCGACCGTGGTGATGCAGGCGGGCAGGGGAGATGTGGAGGCGGTCATGATCGCCGGCCGGTTCCGGAAGCGGAATGGCAGGCTGCTTGCCGAAGGGCTTGACGACAAGATCACCCGGCTTGCGCGTTCGGGTGCGCGCATCGTGGATGAATTAGGGCTCAAAAGAACAGCAGCATGAGGAGGCAAGGATGGCTGAAACTCAAGCGCTCGGCTGGATCGGGCTGGGCAAGATGGGACTGCCCATTTCGGCAAGGCTGGCGGCAGCCGGTCACGATGTCTTCGGCACGGATCGGGAACAGCAGCGCATCTCCGAGGCCTCCGATGCCGGCGTGAAGCCCGCCGCGACGCTGGAAGAGGCGGCGCGGCACGGGATCGTCTTCACCTCGCTTCCCGACGACAATGCGCTGCGGGCCGTGGCGCTGGATGGGCCGCTTCTTCATGTCATGCGCAAGGGCTCAATTCTGGTGGAGACGTCCACCGTGAGCCCCGGTGTGTCGGCCGAGGTCGCGCAGGCCGCCGACAGCGCCGGCATTGCCTATCTGCGGGCGCCTGTCTCCGGCAATGCGGCCATCGCGCATACCGGGAACCTCACCTGCTTCGTGTCCGGTCATCGCGCGGCGTTCGACACCTTTCTTCCCGTCGCCCAGGGTTTCACCCGTGCGCAGAAATACCTCGGCACGGCGGAGGAGGCGCGCTACGCGAAGCTGGCGGTGAACCTCATGATCGCCGTGTCCGCCGCCATGATGGGCGAAAGCGTCGTCCTGGCACGCAAGGGTAATCTGGCCTGGCAGGACATTCTGGACGTGCTCACGAACAGCGCGGTCGGCTCGCCCATGGTCCACTACAAGGCCAAGAGCCTTGAGACGCGGGATTTCAGTTCGACCTTCTCCTGCCGGCAGATGGCCAAGGATCTCGATCTCATCGTCGGCGCGGGCCACGCCACGGAGATGGCCATGCCCATTGCCTCGCTGACGCGCGAGATCTACGGCGCGCTCGTCGGTCGGGGCGAGGGTGAGGCCGATTTCATATCGACGGTGAAGCTCGCCGAATGGTCCGCCGGACTGGGCGAGCCGGACCTCGAACAGACCGGGGGGAGGCTGGCATGAGGAACTTCGATCAGTTCAGCATCACGCAGGCCGTGCTTGAGCGGATTGCGAACGCCCCCGACGCGCGGACCCGGCAGATCAGCGAGGCCCTCGTCCGCCATCTGCACGATTTCATCCGCGAGGTGCGGCCCACGCAGCAGGAGCGGGAGCAGGGCATCGCCTTTCTCACCGACACCGGTCACATGTGCACGGGGACGCGGCAGGAGTTCATCCTGCTCTCCGACACGCTTGGCGTCTCCATGCTGGTGGACGCCATCAACCACGATCATCAGAAGGCGGTGACTGAAAGCACGGTGCTCGGCCCCTTCTATGTGGAGGGCCCGCCAGAGATGGCCTGCGGCACCGATATCTCCGGCGGCCTGCCGGGTGAGCCCATGTACGCATGGGGTACAGTCACCGACCCCGACGGGCTGCCGCTTCGGGATGTCATTGTCGATGTCTGGCACTCCGACGAGGACGGCTATTACGACGTCCAGCACGAGGAGGACGGCACCGTCGCCCGTGCGCGCTTCCGCACGGACGATCAGGGGCGGTTCCATTTCTGGTCGATCAAGCCGGCAGCCTACCCGATCCCGCATGACGGACCGGTGGGCAAGATGCTGGAGGCGCAGGGGCGCCATCCCTGGCGACCGGCGCACGTCCATTTCATGATCGATGCCCCCGGTTACGAGAAGCTTGTCACCCACGTCTTCGTCGCGGGGGATGTCTATCTGGACAGTGATGCCGTGTTCGGGGTGAAGGACTCGCTCATCTGCGACTTCGCCAGCCATCCGCCCGGCACCGCCCCCGATGGCCGCACCCTCGATCGTTCCTGGTGCGAGTTCACCTACGACTTCCGCCTCGGCCCGGCATCTCGGGCGGCATCGAGAGCAGCCTAGAGCAGGGCATCGTCACGCGTGCGATCGAGAGCCCGGAAAACGGGCCGATATCGGAGGAGGAAAGCATGTCCAACCAAACGCCCATCGACGGCGTGCCCGGTGATGGCCGGTCGCTCAGCATCACCATGGCCCGGCTCGCGGCCATCGTCGGGGACCGTGCAACCTCTGCCCCGGGTGTGCGCTCCGATCATGGCCGCAGCGAAGCCTATCATGCGGCAAGTCCGCCGGACGTGGTGGTGTTCCCGGAGACGACCGCTGAGGTCCAGGCCATCGTGGCGCTGTGCCGTGAGCTCAACTTGCCAATCGTTCCCTTCGGTGCCGGCACGTCGCTGGAGGGAAATGCCGCCGCGCTCCACGGCGGGGTCTGCCTCGACATGGGACGCATGAACAAGGTGATCGAGGTGCATCCCGAGGACATGGATGTCCGCGTGCAGCCCGGCGTGACCCGCAAGCAGCTCAACGCATATCTGCGCGATACCGGCCTGTTCTTTCCCATCGATCCCGGCGCGGATGCTTCCATCGGTGGCATGACCTCCACGCGGGCCTCCGGAACCATGGCGGTGCGCTATGGCACCATGAAGGACAATGTGCTGTCGCTGGAGGTGGTGCTGCCGGATGGCCGCGCGATCCGCACGGCGCAGCGGGCAAGGAAGTCGGCGGCGGGCTACGACCTCACCCGCCTGTTCACAGGCGCCGAAGGCACGCTCGGCGTGATCACCGAGATCACGCTGAAGCTCCATCCACAGCCGGAAGCCATCTCCTCGGCGGTCTGCGCCTTTCCCGACCTTCAGGCTGCGGTGAACACGGCGATCGCCCTCATCCAGTCCGGCGTGCCGGTGGCGCGGGTCGAACTGCTGGACGCGGTCATGATGCGGGGCATGAACCTGCATTCGAAGCTGGGGCTGCCGGAGGTGCCGCACCTGTTCTTCGAGTTTCACGGCTCGCAGGCCTATGTGGGTGAACAGGCCGAGACGGCGCAGGCCATCGCCGCGGACTTCGGCGGGCAGGGCTTCCAGTGGGCGACCAGCCCGGAGGAGCGCAGCCGCCTCTGGCATGCGCGCGAGAACACGCTCTATGCCGGCCTGGCACTCAGGCCGGGCGCGAAGGCGATGATCACCGACGTCTGCGTGCCGATTTCGCGGCTGGCGGAGTGCCTCGACGCCACGTCGGCTGACATTGCCGAGAGCGGCCTCATCGCGCCGGTGGTGGGACATGTGGGCGACGGCAACTTTCATCTGCTCGTGCTCATCAAGCCCGACGATGGCGAAGAACTCCAGCGGGCCAAGGCCTTCAACGACCGGCTGATACGTCGGGCCATCGCCCTGGAAGGCACCTGCACCGGGGAACACGGGGTCGGGGTGGGCAAGATGGACTTCCTGCCCCTCGAACTCGGCGATGCGGTGGACGTCATGCGGCTCCTGAAGGAAGCTATTGATCCCGCCAGCATCATGAATCCCGGAAAAATCTTTCGCGCCCGGCCTCCCGTTGAAGGAGACGCATCATGAGAGCGGTCATGGACACGACGGCGCTCATTGAGCCTGCGCCGCCGCCGGCCCCGGATCGGGCACCCCTGCTGGAGCTTCGGGGGATCTCGAAGAACTTTCCCGGCGTGAAGGCGCTGGACGACGTGTCGTTCGGAGTGTGGCCGGGCGAGGTGCATATGCTCCTCGGTGAGAATGGAGCCGGTAAGTCCTCGCTCATGAAGGTGCTGTGCGGCGCCTATCAGGCCGATGCCGGCGACTATTTCCATAACGGTGAGAAGATCGAGATCCGCTCGCCGGCGGATGCGCGGCGGTTCGGGATCGCGGTCATCTTCCAGGAATTCTCGCTGGTTCCCTATCTGGACGTGGCGCAGAATATCTTTCTGGGCCGGGAGTTTGCCTCCGCCATTCCCGGCATCATGGACCGGCGACGGCTCTACCGCGAAGCGCAGGCCGTGCTGGACCTCATCGGCCTCGACGTGGACCCGCGCACCAAGGTCCATAGCCTTGGGGTCGCGCAGCAGCAGATGGTGGAGATCGGCAAGGCGCTGTCCCAGGATGCCCGCATTCTGGTGATGGATGAGCCCACCGCAGCACTCTCCGACCGCGAGACCGAACGCCTGTTCGAGGTGATGCGGCAGCTTCAGGCCAAGGGCGTCGCCATCGTCTACATCTCCCACCGCATGGCCGAGGTGTTTGCCCTCGGCGACCGCATCACCGTACTGCGCGACGGCAAGCTGGTCGGCAGCGCGCTGCCGGGCGAGACCTCGCCTGACGAACTGGTCCGGATGATGGTCGGGCGCAATGTGGACATGTCCTATCCAAGGCGCTTCAGCACGGCACCGGGCGAGCTGGTGCTCGATGTCCGGAATGTCTGTGCGGCCAATGGCATCCGGGACATCAGCCTGACGGTACGGTCGGGAGAGATCGTCGGGCTGTGCGGGCTCGTCGGCTCCGGTCGCACCGAGGTTGCCCGCGCCATTTTCGGCGCGGATGAGGTGACGGCCGGCGAGGTGCACCTGTTCGGCAAATCCCATTCGGGCGGCCCTGCGGCGACGACGCGGGCTGGCGTGGGCCTGATCCCCGAGAGCCGGAAGTCCGAGGGCCTCGCGCTGATCCGCACGGTCAGCGACAATCTCGCCGTGGCAGGCCTGCCAAAGCTCTTTCCGAACATGATGTTCTCGCGCGGCAAGGCGCGGCGGTCGGCTGAGGAGCTGATCAAGCGCCTGCGCATCGCCACGCCGTCACCGAACCAGAATGTCGCCCTCCTGTCCGGCGGCAACCAGCAGAAGGTGGTGATCGGGAAATGGCTGGCTGCGGGTACGCGCCTGTTCATCTTCGATGAGCCCACGCGCGGCATCGATGTGGGCGCGAAGTCGGAGATCTTCGCATTGATCGATCAACTGGTCGCGGAGGGGGCGGCGGTCCTGATGATCTCCTCCGAGCAGGCGGAGATCGTCCATGTCTGCGATCGCGCCTACGTCATGCGCGGCAAGCGCATCGTCGGGGAATTGTCCCGCGCGGAACTGTCCGAAGAGAACATCGTCCGAATGGGGATGCACGATGACTGATCACGCCCTCTCCCCCTCACGCCCGCTGCGCCTGCCTTCGGTTCCGGGCGTGGCCATCTCGCTGGTCGGGCTGGTGCTCCTGTTCGCCTTCTCAAGTCCCGGCTTCCTCTCGACCGGAAATCTGTCGAACATCCTCGTCCAGTCGGTGATCCTGCTCCTCATCGCCCTGCCGATGACCCTGATCATCATGACCGAGGGATTGGACCTGTCCATGGGGGCGGTGCTGACCCTGGCTTCGCTGGTTCTGGCGCTGATCATCGTCTCCACGCAGTCGCTGATACTGGGGCTGCTCGGCGCGCTCGCCGTGGGACTGGCGTTCGGCTTCGTCAACGGCAGCCTCGTCGCGGTGCTGGGTATTCCGCCTTTCGTGGCGACGCTCGGCACCCTCGGCGCGGCGCAGGGGCTGGCGCTCATCGTGTCGGACGGGCAGAGCGTGGTGGGCATTCCGCGTTTCGTGCGGCAGGCCTATTCCGGCACGGTCGCCGGCATCCCCACGCCGATCCTGATCGGAATCGGCTTCTACGCGCTGTTCCATGTGCTGCTCTATTATACGCGGTTCGGCACCTATATCCGCGCCCTGGGCGGCAACCGGGATGCCCTGACCCTGGCCGGCGTGCGGTGGCGCCCCATCCTGATCGCCGTCTACATGCTTGGCGGGTCGATGGCCGGCGTCGCTGCCTTGCTGATGACCGCCCGCATGAATGCCGGGCATCCCACAGCCGCCATCGGCATGGAGTTCGATGCCATCGCCGCCGTGGCGCTGGGCGGCACCTCGTTCGAGAAGGGCAATGGCTGGATCTTCGGCACGCTTCTGGGCGTGCTCACCGTGGGCGTGCTCCGGAACGGCCTGAACCTCATGGCCATTCCCTCCTCGGTGCAGGTGGCCTGCATCGGCGCTCTCGTCATCTTCGCCCTCTTCATCGACGGCATGCGGAGCCACAAGTCATGAGCATCGCCAGCAACGCCTCGGCGGGGGCTCCCCGCATTCACCTGTCGCAGGATATGCAGCAGATCATCTACCGTCTGCTGGCGGCCGGCCTGCTGTGCCTCGCCCTGAGCCTGGCGACGGACGCCTTCCTCACCTCCAACAACATCCTGAACGTGCTGCGGCAGGCCAGCCTGCTGTTCTTCCTGGCTTCGGGTCTCACGCTGGTCATCCTCACCGGCGGGCTCGACCTCTCGGTCGGGGCGAATATCGGGCTGTCTGCGTGCCTCGCCGCAACCGTCATCAAGGCGACCGGCTCGCCGATCCTGGGCACGCTGACGGGCCTTGCGACCGGCTGTGTGATCGGCATCTGCAACGGCCTCATGGTGGCCAAGCTGCGGATCCCTTCGTTCATCGCCACCTACGGCATGCTCTGGGTGCTGCATGGCATCACCTACTATTACATGGCGGGTGAGACGATTCACGGCTTCCCGCCGGGCTTCCGTCAGATCGGCTCCGGCCATTTTCTGGGCATCCCCATCCCGGTCTATCTGATGGTCGGCTTCCTCGTGGCGGGCACGGTCTTCGCCCAGCGCACGGTGTGGGGGCAGCAGATCTATGCCATCGGCGCCAATCCGGTGGCGGCGCGGCTGACGGGCATTCCGATCGATCGCCGCCTGATCCTCGTCTATGCCTTCTCCGGGGCGATGGCTGGCGTGGCCTCCATCGTCTTCCTCGCCCGCCTCAACTCGGCGGAGGGGGACATCGGCGAGGCGTTGACGCTGCCGGCTATTGCCGCCGTGCTCATTGGCGGCGCGTCGCTGTTCGGCGGGGTCGGAAGCGTGTTCGGCACCTTCATTGGAGCCTTGATCCTGACGCTCGTGCTGAATGGCATGAATCTTCTGTCGGTCAACGCCAACTGGCAGCCGCTCGTCACGGGGGTGATCGTCATCTTCGCCGTGTGGCTGGACATGTACGGCCGGCGGAAAGCGTAACGAAGCGTACCCAAGCCAAATAATAAACGCGGGAGGAAACAGGATGTCGAACTTCAAGATCCTTGCGGCGGCTCTGCCCTTCGCCGTGATGGCCACCGGCGCGATGGCGGCGGACGAGACCATCGCCGTCTTCACCAAGAACCAGACCAACCCCTATTTCCAGACGGTGCGCGTGGGGGCGGACGCGGCGGCCAAGTCCATGGGCGCCAAGGTGGTGCACTACATTCCCACCAAGCCGGACTCGATCCCCGAGCAGTTGAGCCAGATCGAGGACGTGATCGTGAAGAAGCCGAGCGCGATCGTGTTCGTGCCGGTGGACTACAAGGCGATGGTACCGGGTGTGGAGCAGATCAACGATGCCAAGATCCCGGTGGTGAATGTCACCGACCGCAGTGCCGGCGGCAAGTTCCTCGCCTTCGTCGGCGCCGACGACTACAGCCTCGGGCTCGAGACCGCGCGTTATCTGCTCAAGGAGATGGGCGGGAAGGGCAATGTGGTGATCCTGGAGGGCGTGAAGGGATCGCTCACCAATGTCGATCGCGTGCGCGGATTCAACGACGCGCTCAAGGAGTTCAAGGACGTGAAGCTGTTGGCCAGCCAGCCGGCGAATTACCAGCGGCTTCAGGGGCTTCAGGTGATGGAGAACCTGATGCAGTCCCATCCGCAGATCGACGGCATTCTGGCCGCGAATGACGCCATGGCCGTTGGCGCGATCGAGGCGCTGGACGGCGCCAACCGCAAGGCCAAGGTGGTCGGGATCAACGGCACGAAGGAAGCCGTGGATGCCATCAAGGCCAACAAGCTTCTGGCCACCGGCGACTACAACGGCTTCCTGCAGGGGTGCATCGGAACCATGGCGGCAATCCGGGCCCTGCGGAACGAGACAATCGTGACCGAAGTGGTGCTGAAGCCCACGGTCGTCAATGCCAGCAACTATCAGCCTTATGACCGGCCGTTGGAATCGCGTGCTTGCCCTTCCTGGAGCGAGGTCGAGGCGATCTCGACGAAGACGAACTGATCAGATGATTGATTGGGAGGCGGCGCGTGGTCGTCTCCCAGATTGCTCCGGGAGCGCCACATGCTGTTTGTCATTCATGCCGTCGATCACAAGGACGGCCTTGCAACCCGTCTTGCCCATTACGACGCGCACAAGGCGTTTCTGTCCGATACCTCGTCTTTCGGCGTCGCGATCGTCATGTCCGGGCCGCTGGTTGCCGACGATGGGCAGACCATGATCGGCAGCCTGTTTCTCATCGAGGCGCCGGACCGCGCCGCGATCGAGCGGTTTCATGACGCGGATCCGTTCCGCCGAGCGGGCATTTGGGAGCGGGTGACGATCACCGCATTCATCCGCCGGCAGGGGTAGGGGAGCCTGCGCGCCGGGACGCGCGATCCGGTTCCCGGCGAGCACGTTCGAAGGCCATGATCGCCACGTGGACGCAGCGATCATGGCTGGCGTGGAGTGACTGGCAGGTCTCGCTCAGCCCGCAAGAAACAGCTCTACACCTCTGGCCAGAACCTGAAGACCCAGGCGCAGATCGTCAGGCGAGGTGTCTTCCCGATAGTGGTGACTGATCCCGTCGATGGAAGGCACGAACAGCATGCTGACCGGAAGCAGTTGAGACAGGATCTGGCTGTCGTGAATGGCCCCGCTCGGCATGGACTGCCACTTGCCCGGGCAGAGTTCGCTTGCCGCTTGTCTCAGCGCCGCCTGCATCGACGGGTCGCAGGGCGACGGCGTGGTGTGGCCGATCGGCTCGATCGAGACGGTGCAACGCTCGCGTCTGTTGGCCTCCTGGCAGATCGAGCGAAGGCATCTCTCCATGGCGTCGAGAATGTTCGGATCCAGATCCCGGAACGAAAAATACAGTTCGGCGCGTCCCGGGATGATCTGCGCGGAGTTGGGTTCGAGCACGATCTTGCCGGTCGTCCATACGCTTCGAGGGCCGCAGACGCGCGGAAACTCGTTGTCTATGGCGGCAAGAATGCGCACCGCGGAGAGCCCGGCATCCCTGCGTTCCGCCATCGTGGTCCCGCCGGTGTGATCCTGCTGGCCCTCCACGATGATCTTCCATTGGCGGATGCCGACGATGCCGGTGACGACGCCGATGCGCTCACCGGCTCGCTCAAGCTGCGTGCCTTGCTCTATGTGCATTTCAAAGGCGCCCTTGTAGCGCGCCTCATCCAGTCGAAGGCGGGGAACCCCGTCGAGCCCGACCCGCTTCAGAGCATCGCGGAGGGGAGAACCGTTATGCCGGTTCCGCGCCGCGTCCATGTCCTGCTCGCTGAATTGTCCGATGAGACTGCGCGCCCCGATGAAATCGCCGAAATGGGCTTCCTCGTCGCAATAGGCGCAGACGTCGACGGACATGCCCGCACGCGCCAGCGCCAATGCCGCCACGACGCCGAGCACGCCGTCGAGCCAGCCGGCGTAATTCTGCGTTTCGAGATGGCTGCCGACCAGAACGAACGGCCCTGGCCCCTTATTCCGGCCGAATACGTTACCAATACCGTCGATCGTCGCCTCGAGGCCCACCGCCTCCATCTCGCGCGCAAGCCACCGACGGGATTCCATGTCGTCGTCGCTAAAGGTCGGTCGATGGACGCCGGTATCGTTGAATCGTCCGATCTGCCGCAGAGTGTCTAAGTCTTGCAAGAACCTTTCGACATCAATATTCATCTTGGCCGTTCCCGTTACGAGAGACTGGGATTCAATAAATCAGGCGTCTACTTTTTCGCTTTCGCGGCATCGAGCAATAGTCCGATTGCCCAGGCAGAAGCCTTGCCTGCGTCGCGGCCTTCCAACTGCCAGTGGTCCTTCATGATCTGCCAGGCGGAGGTCGTGAAAAGCAGGTGGACCACCGCCTCCAGATAGGACTTCTCCTGCCGGCTGAGGCCCTTGCTGGCGTCCTTCAAGCTTTTCCGGAAGGCTGCCTGACGGGCCTTGTTGTCTCTCAGGCGAACCTCCCGGCCTGCGACCGAAACGTTCAGGGCATGCACCGTGCCGCTGTTCCGCTCCAGTGCCTCGAACAGGTCGGGAGGCAGATCGACAAGGTCGGCTTCACAGTCAGGCCAGACCGGAACGCCCAGACGTTCATTGGTCCGCGACAGGAAGGCGTCCAGAAGCGCGTCCTTGTCCTTGAAATAGCGGAAGATGGTTCGGCGGCTTACACCGGCTTCCTTCGAGAGATCGTCGAACGAGAACGCCTCGTCCGGTTGCCGCTCGAAGATCGTCCCGACGGCCTCAAGGATGCGCTCGCGCGTCACTTTCGCCTGTTCATCGCGAAGCGACATGCGAACCGTATGTGACACTGGAGAGGCACTCATGACACTATGAGTGCCATTCCCGTCCCCGAGTGGCAAGGCGCTTAATTGAGCAGTGTTTCTCCTCGATGGCTCACAATCGCCCACAGGCACACGCACGTTTATCGTGTGCTGAACATCGATTGGGCTGCCTGCGATGGGCACCCGCTGCATCTGCGCCGGGTGGTCGAAGGGATGCCGGGGGCACGGTGTCCCCTGGCATCCCTTCCGCCTTCAGTGTGGTGCATGCGCCCGGTCGGACCTGCGCTTGCCGAAGCTGCCGAGCCGGCTTTCGCGGAGCCTCTGGAAGACCACATACAGCATCGGGATCAGGAAGATGCCGATGGCGCTCGCGCCCAGCATGCCGGCGAAGACCGATGTGCCCACGCCCCGCCGGCTGATCATGGCCGCGCCCGAGGCGAACACCAGCGGAACCAGTCCGAGGATGAAGGCAATCGACGTCATCATCACCGCCCGGAAGCGCATCTGGGCGCCGAGGATCGCGGCCTCCTCGATGGATTTTCCGGCCTCCCGCTGCTCCTTGGCGAACTCGATGATGAGGATGCCGTTCTTCGCCGCCAGCGCGATGAGCACGACCAGTCCGATCTGCGCATACAGATCCATGGACAGGCCCGCGACCACCACGCCGCCAAAGGCCGTCAGTACGCCGACGGATACCGACAGCAGCACCGGCACCGGGATGATCCAGCTCTCATAAAGGCCGACGAGGAACAGGAAGGCGAACAGGAGAGCGATGGCCAGGATCACGCCCGTCTGGCCCGAGGCCTGCCGTTCCTGATAGGCCGAGCCCGTCCATTCGAACCCGTAGTTGGAGGGTAGGGTGCTTGCGGACACCTGCTCCATCGCCTGCAAGGCCGCGCCCGAGGAGGATGTTGCCGCGGGTGCGCCGTTGATGGTGACGGAGCGGTAGTTGTTGTAGCGGGTGATCACCTGCGGGCCGAGCACCGTGCTGACATCGGCGATTGCGCGCAGCGGCACCATCTCTCCGCTGGAACTGCGGATCTGGATCTGCCACAGCGCCTCGATGTTGCTTCGGTTGCTCGCCTCGCCCTGGATATTGACCTGCCAGGTGCGGCCGAACAGGTTGAAGTCGTTCGTATACCGGCCGCCAAGCGTGGCTTGCAGGGTTGAGAAAATGTCCGACATGGACAGGCCGAGCGCCTGCGCCTTCTCACGGTCGATGTTGAGGAAGAGCGAAGGCGTGCTCGTCGTGTAGGAGGAGAAGACACGGGCAAGGTTCGGATTGCCGTTGGCGGCCGCGACCAGTCCCTGCACCGTCGCGCCGATGGCCGTCGGCGACTGACCCTCCAGCGCTTCGAGCTGATACTCGAAGCCGCCGCTGGTCGAGAGGCCGATGATGGGCGGCAGATTGAACGGCTGCACAAGAGCCGTCCGGATCTGGCTGCCCTCCTGCGCCACCTTGCGGATGAGCGCCTGCACAGAATCCTCCGCCGCACGCCGGTCGGCAAAGTCTTTCAGCTTGACGAAGGCAAAGGCAGCGTTTGATTCCGAAGCGGAGTCCAGCAACGAATAGCCGATCACCGAGAAGACGTCGCGCACCTGCGGCAGGGCTTGCAGACGTTCCTCCACCTGCCGCAGGGCCTCAGAGGTGCGTTGCAGGGAAGCCCCGTCCGGCAACTGCACAGCGACGAAGAAGGCGCCCTGATCCTCCTCCGGCAGGAAGCTCGAGGGGGTGATGCGGGCCAGTCCATAGGTGCCGGCGAAACAGGCTCCGACAGCGATCAGCGACAGGATGGACACGCGCACCAGACGGCGTACCACGGAGGTGTAGCCATGCTGTGCGGCATCGATCCCCTTGAGCACGACCGCCATGATCCCCTTTCGGGGCCCCTGATGGCGCAGGAAGATCGCGCACAGGGCCGGCGAAAGCGTCAGCGCGTTGATGGCCGAGAAGAACATGGCCGCGCTGATGGTCACGGCGAACTGCCGGAACAGCTGCCCCGACAGACCGGGCACGAAGGCGATGGGCACAAACACCGACAGCAGCACCAGTGTGATGGCGATGATCGGCGCGGTGATCTGCGACATCGCCTTCTTCGTCGCCTCGGCGGGCGTAAGGTCAGGCTCCTCCTCCATGACGCGCTCGACATTCTCCACCACCACGATGGCGTCATCGACGACGATGCCGATGGCGAGCACCATGGCGAGGAGCGACACGGTGTTGGCGGAATATCCGAGTGCCAGCAGTACCACGAAGGTGAAGATCAGGCTGACCGGCACGGCAATGGTGGGGATGAGCGTCGCCCGGAAATTCCCGAGGAAGAGGAAGACCACGAGCACCACCAGGACGAACGCCTCGGCCAGGGTGCGGAGCACCTCGTGGATCGTGTCGTTCACGAAGGTCGTGGAGTCGTGCACGACCTTGTAGGTCATGCCTTCCGGCAGGCGCTTGCCGAGCCGCTCCAGCGTGCGGTCCACCGCGGCGGCGGTCTGCACGGCGTTGGCGTCGGGCGCCAGATAGATGGCGGCGGCAACGGTCGGCTTGCCGTTCAGGCGGCTGTCCACGTCCTGGTTCTGGGCGCCGATCTCGACACGCGCGACGTCGCGCACGCGCAACACCGATCCGTCCGGATTGGCGCGGAGCACGATGTTCTCGAACTGCTCGGGCGTCTGCAGCCGCCCTTGCGTCTGCACGTTCATCTGCACCTGCTGCCCATCATCGATGGGCGGCGCGCCGATGCGGCCGGTGGCCGCCTGCACGTTCTGCGCCTCGATGGCGTCGGCGACGTCGGACGGGGTGATGTTCAGGCTGATCAGCCGCTGCACATCGAACCACACCCGCATGGAGTAGCGCAGGCGCGCGAACAGCCGGGCCTCGCCCACGCCGGGAATGCGGGACAGCTCATCGAGGACGTTGATGGTGATGTAGTTGGCGATGAACAGCGAGTCGTGCTTCTCGCTGGAGAAGCCGACGAATTGCAGGATCGCGTTGGAGCGCTTGCGGACCGTGACGCCCTGCCGCTGGATCTCCGCCGGCAGCTGTGGCAGGGCCGTCTGCACCCGGTTGTTCACATTGACAGTGTTGACGTCCGGATTGGTACCGAGCGCGAAGCTGACGGTCAGGCTGTAGCTGCCGTCATTGCTGCTGGTGGACTTCATGTACAGCGCCTTGTCGACGCCGACGATCTGGGCTTCCAGCGGCTGCGCGACGCTGGCCTCGACCACGGCGGCGGAGGCGCCGGGGAAGTTCGCCGTCACTTGTACCTGCGGCGGCACGATGTCCGGAAACTGTGCGACGGGCATGCGCGTCATGGCGATCGCGCCCGCGATGGTCATGACGATGGCGATCACGACCGCGAGGCGCGGCCGATCCACGAAGACGGACGAAATCATTTCTGGTCAGCCTTCGAAGAAACGGAAGCCACATGGTCGGCATCGGCCGGGGATACGACCTGTCCGTTGCGGATGCGCTGAAGCCCCTCGACCACCAACCGATCCCCGACGGCAAGGCCGTTCTCCACCACGACCTGTCCATTGGGACCGGAACGGCCCAGCTTGATGCTCCTGCGGCGGGCGGTTTTCTCCGCATCCACCAGGAAGACGTAGCTGCCTTCCTGGTCGGTCAGCAGCGCGCTCTGGGGAATGGTGATCCGGGAGACGGGCGTCGCCCCCTCCAGCAGCACCGTGACGAATTCCGCGTCGATCAGCTCGCGCTCGGTGCCCACCGCGTTCGCGGTGCCGCGTGCGGGATTGGCCACGACCGCGCGCAGCATGAGCGTATCGGTGTTGGAGGTCACGCTGTTGTTGAGGAAGTCGAGCTTGCCCACGTGCTCGTAGATGCGACCGTCCGGCAGCCTGACGCGAACCTGCAGGGCGCCAAATCCGCTGCCGCCGGACAGACGCCGACGGATATCCAGAGCGGCCCGGACCGGCACGGAAAAGGTCACGTACATCGGGTCCTGGCTGACCACCGTCGTCAGCGCGCCGGAGGAGGGGCTGACGACGTTGCCCTCGGTGACGGATGTGCGGCCGATCTTGCCGTCGATGGGGGAGCGGATCTCGCTATAGTCCAGATCGATCTGCGCCTGCCGGAGCTGAGCCTTGGCGGAAAGCACAACCGCCTCCTGCGCCAGCTTCGTGGCCTGCGCATTGTCGAACGAGGCCTGCGTGCCGGAGGATGTCTTCAGCAACTGCTCGGCACGCTCCAGGGTCAGAGCCGCATTGCGCAACTGCGCTTCCGCCTCCTTGACCGCCGCCTCACGCGCCTCGCGCACGGCCTGGAACGGCCCCTGTTCGAGGACATAGAGCAGATCGCCCTTCTTCACCTCGGCGCCTTCCGTAAACATGCGCTTGGTCAGAAAGGCGGTCAGGCGCGGCTGGATCTGAACCTGCTCGGTGGCCTGAACGCGGCCGAGATATTCGGTGCTCTCGGTGAAGGGGCGGCTTTCAACCCGCTGGACGCCGACGGCGGGCGGTGGGGCGTCCTGCGCCATGGCGGGCGGCAGCGATGTCCCGAAGGCAGCCGCGACAAGAAGCGAAGTCGTCATCCGGCGGATAGGCATTCAGACCCTGCGTGCAAATTCGGGGGAGAGGAAGCGCAAAACAGCCAGCCGCGCTGGATCGGGTCGGCATCGTATTTGTGCTGCGATGCAGCATACACGTTGGCCAGCGGGCGATAACGCTCGTTTCATGGCTAACAATTATGCGGCGTATTCATGAAAGTCGTGCGCTGGGGAATGCCAAGTGACTCGCTCATTCCGGATTAAATGAGTGTTTGAACATGAAGGAGCGGTGCCGTTCCGTTGCTGCCTGGCGCGACATTTGCCCCAAATGCGAACCGGCCACCGAGGTGAGGACCTCGATGGCCGGGCCTGCAAGTCCGGAGAAAGGGCGGCTTCCCGGAGCTTCGTGTGAGGAGGCCTCCCTTTGGGGGGCTTCCGGATATTGGGATTTCGCGTCCGGGCTGATGTATATGCAGCCGGTTAGCTGATTTTCAGGTCAGTATTTCTCAGTGGCAGATTGCGCACCCTCTTGCCCGTCGCCGCGAAGATCGCGTTGAGCACCGCGGGGGCGGCGACAGCGATGGTCGGTTCGCGAAGACGATAGGAGGCACTGGCCGAATTCGCGATTTAACCTAACGTGAATGGGGCGCACCGATTAGAGGGAGTCTCGAGCATGAACCTATCTCGACCATTCATGAGTATGACGGGCGCCCCGCCTGAATGAGCCCGCAAGGAACGTGACGGTTCTCGCCGCCGCGTGGAGTGTTTTTTAGGGGCTAGCCCGGACGGGCACATGCTCTAGCGCCGATAGCGGAGCGCATCGACGAGCAACACGAAGGCGGCGGAGGCTTGGCGGCGGCTCGGATAATAGAGGTGATAGCCGGGGAAGGTCGGCGACCACTCGGGCATGATCTGCACGAGTTGGCCGTCCGCAATCCTCTGCGACACGCGGCCTTCCACCACGAAGGCAATTCCGAGGCCGGCCACCGCGGCCTTGATGATCATGTTGACATTGTTGCAGGTGAACTGGCCTTCGACCCGGACCTTCACTTCGTGTCCGTCCCGCTCCAGTTCCCAGGCATAGAGCCCGCCGCCGGTCAGCATGCGCAGGTTGATGCAATTGTGGTCCGCCAGCTCCCGCGGCGTGGTGGGAGCGGGGTGACGGGCCAGATAGTCGGGGGAAGCCACCGCAATCATGCGCAGATCGGGGCCGATCGGTACGGCGATCATGTCCTTCGCTATGGCCTCGCCGAGGCGCACGCCGGCATCGAACTTCTCGGTCACGATGTCCGCAAGCGATGAATCAACGCTCAGTTCCACCTCGATCTCGGGATAGGTCTTCAGGATCGGTTCCAGGGCCGGCAGCAGGACGGTATCCGCAGCATGTTCCGAGGCTGTGATCCGGATGATGCCGGCTGGTTTGTCGCGTAGTTCGCTGAGCGAGGCCAGTTCGCTGGCGATGCGGTCTACCGCCGGTTCCAGCGTGGCCATCAGGCGCTCGCCGGCGGCCGTGGCCGAGACACTGCGCGTGGTGCGGGTGAGCAGGCGCACGCCGAGGTTCGCCTCCAGCCGGCGGATGGTGTGGCTGAGGGCCGATTGGGAGGTGCCGAGCTTGGCCGAGGCGCGGGTAAAGCTCCTCTCCTGCGCAACGGTCATGAAGGCGGTAAGATCCGCCAGATCCTGGCGCTGCATGCCTGAGCTCCCGGAGGTTGCCATCGTTGGAAGGTTGCGGATTGGTCAGTGTACGGCGCTTGCGGGCTTGAGCTGGTGCAGCCATGCCGCGCACAGCAGGCTGCCGATCCCGGTCAGCGCGATGACGAGGCCCATGGCCAGCGGAGTGCCGGTTGTGAATGCGCTGACCATCCCCGATCCCAGGATGCCGCTGCCATATTGCATGGCGCCAACGAGCGCCGAGACGGCGCCGGAGCGGGCCGGAAAGTCGTTCCGAGCGCCGGCGATGGAATTGGCGACGATGAGCCCGGTCGCGGCCACGAAGACGAACAACGGGACGACGAGGCCGGGCAGTCCACCGAGACCGGTCCACGTGGCGAGCGCCACCGCAAGCCCCGCCAGCGCGGCGATGCCGGTGCCCAGCATCAGCAACTCAGGCCGGCGTGCCGGCGGCGCGGGATGTCACGGCATATTGCAGGTGCAGGGCGCCGTGGCCGATCTGCTTGCAGGATTTCAGTGACAGCTCGACCTGTTCCGACAGGCCGGCGGCGCCGGTACGGATGATGCCGCCGGCATCCGCGCGCCCGTCTATGGCGGGGGCGACGATGAGACTCAGCTCATCCACCAGACCGGCGGCGAAGAAGCCGCCGTTGACCAGGGCGCCGCCCTCCAGCAGCAGGCGGCGGATGCCCAGTTCCCGGCCGAGCACATCGAGCATGGGCGCAAGATCGAAGCCGGCTTCCGCGACCACATAGGAGACGCCGTCGGCTGCAAGTTCCGCCAGATGGCTGTCGGGCACATCTGCGCCGAGGAAGACGATCACATGGTCGCCGCCTACGGTGGGGCCGTCGAAATGCAGCTTGCCCGCCGGGTCTACGGCGACGGCGATGCTGCCGGCATCGGGGGAGGCGAAATGCCAGGGGCGGGCGACGGAGGCCCACGTCGCGGGCGGATGGGCCTTGGCCTTGCTCATCTCGGCCATGGTGACGCGGCCGACGATCCAGCCGCTCCCCCCGAACGCCTCATGCTGTTCCTCATAGAGGGTATGCCAGTCCGAGCGGTTTCCGTCCGGGCTTCGCGTCCAGCGGCTCGGATGCAGGCCGCCGTCCAGCGAGGTGATCATATGGCAGATGATGTGGGGCTTCATGTTGGCTCCTCTCGGGCAAGCGGCGGGACAGGGCGGTGCGGCCGTTCCGCCTGCGGATCAGATGATCATTTGGGGGTGAGTTCGCCGTAGAAATAGGAGGCGGTGACGCCGCCATCCATCAGGAAATCGCTGCCGGTGATGAAAGCGCCATCAGAACCGAGCAGCAGTGCTCCGACGTTGCCCACTTCATCCGGTGTTCCCGCGCGGCCGACCGGCGACAGGTCTATCATGCGCTGGTAGCCCCCCGCACGCGGGCCGCTGAGTTCGTCGCGGGCGAGCGGGGTGATGATGATGCCGGGGCTGATGGTGTTGATGCGCGCGCCGCGCTTGCCCCATCGCACAGCCTCAGCCTTCACGCGCAGTGCATTGCCCCGCTTGGAGAGCTGATAGGCATGCAGGGAATCCGTGATCCGTTCAGGGGCAAGCAAGGGGAGGGACAGCAGTTCTTCCGTTGGCGTCAGGGCGAGGGCTGCATCCTCTTCGGCGGTAAGCGCGCCGAGACGATGACCGGACTGGGAGGCGATGACGACGCCGGCGCCACCGGCCGCGATGACGTTGCCGAATTCCTCGAGCACCACGGCGGTGCCGTAGAGATCGACGGCAAGAATGGTCTTCGGAGAAGCCTGAGACGGCGAGACGCCGGCGGCGTGGATGAGAGACATGACCTCGCCTGAAGCGGTCGCCTGCGCGACGAGCGCCTGCACGGACGCACGCGAGGAAACGTCCACCGTCGTGCTCGTCACGTCGAAGCCCGCATTGGCGAGGGTCTCTGCTGCGGCGTCAGCGTTTTCCTGCTTCAGGTCGGCAAGGATGACGCGCTTTCCCGCGCTCACGCGTCGGGCGATAGCCTGTCCGATCAGGCCGGGGCCAACGACGACTACAACGTTCTTCATGGCATTCTCCTGCGCTTGTCCGCGTCCCGGAGGGACCGGGAGTATACCGTGAACTTCAGCGCGCCAGACGCTTCATGGCAGCAGGGATGCTAGCTGCGAACGTCGAGCGGTATTAGGCGCGGCGCGTCGCATGAGAATATGTCGCCCATTCATCAATGGGCACCGATTTTCCCATCGTACGCATCGGCGCGGTCCTTGGGGCGCAGGTCGAGGCATGGCGGCGGAAACATGCGGTGGATTGTGGATGTACGCTCCGGCGAGGGCAGGTCGGCCGAACCCACGCCGGTTCTTAGCCAAGGGGCACGTTGTCGAGGGCCATGCATGGCATCGAGCGCGCCGGCCGGGTCCGCATCCAGGTGTTCAAGGAGTGGCTGCAGGTCGGCCTGCCCAAGCCCCGCCGCTGATCCGCATCGGGGGCGTAAGGCTCTCGACGACACGGGGGATCTGCCGCTGCCCGATCGCCCCGGAGCATCATGATCCGCTGCTGATCGTCATCATGATCGTCGAACCAGATACCCAAGCTGGAATCGGTACAAATCATTGGCGTTGCAGTATTTGTGCATCGCGCTATCAGTGTCTGCGATGGCTGGTGGTGGGATCCATGCGTGCGGGCAAGTTCGAGAGCAGACAAGGCGACCGCGCCGTGCCTGAACGGCATGCCGGCGGGGTGGGGCCGTGAAGGACGGTGATGTCCGGCATGGGGTGTATCTGTCGCACCGCGCCGCGCTGATCGACTATGCCACGCCCATACTCGGCTCGCGCGATGCCGCCGAGGACATCGTTCAGGATGCCTATCTGCGCTTCATGCCCGCGCGCCTGCAGGCTTCCACTCCCGAGCAGACGCTGGGCTTTCTCTACCGCATCGTGCGCAACCTCGCCTTCGATGTGCTGAAGCGCCGCAAGGTGGAGACGCGGGAGACCTCCCGGGACGTGCCGTTCTGGACCGAGCCGCAGGCGACCCCGACGCCGGAGCAGCAGCTTCTGCTCTGCGATCAGGTGCGCATCGTGACCGAAGTGCTCGCCGGCCTGACGCTGGAGGCGCGGGTGGCCGTGGAGATGCATCGGTTCGGCGGCTTCACGCTGGAGCAGGTGGCCAGCCATCTGGGCATTTCCATCACCACCGCCCACCGCCATGTCCGCTCCGCCATGCTCCAGATCGCCGTCCGCCTCGACAGGGATGACGGCTGACGCCGGACGCCGTGAAAAAAATGTCGGGGCAAATCGTCTTTGTGGCCGAACCGTATTAAAGGCGGCGTGCCGGCCATGGACAAAGCCGGCGACATGCGGCCGGCAAGATGGGGCCGGCAAGACAGGATCGAGCTTGAGCGACACCGAGAAAGCCGACCCGCTTCTGGAGCAGGCCATCGACTGGATGTTGTATCTCACGGATGCACCCGGCGACGCCGATGTCCTGCGCCGTTTCGAGGCCTGGCTCGCGCAATCGGAGGCTCACGCCCGTGCGTGGGAAAAGGCGCGTCGGACGTGGCGGGCCATGGGCGAGGTGGAGCCGGCCCATGCCGGCATGTGGGAACAGCCCTCCGCAGCCGCACAGGCGCTCGCCACGTCGTCCTCGCGCCGCGTGGGCGACACGCGTGCCGCAGCCGGACGTCCGGCCCGGCGCGGCCGCATGGCCGGCGCGGTTGCCGTGGCTGCCATCGGCCTCATCCTGTTCATGGCCTGGCCTTCGCTGATGCTCCGGCTGGAGGCCGATCATCGCACCGCGACCGGCGAGAGCAGGTCCGTGACCCTCGCCGATGGCAGCGTCATCACGCTCGGTGCCGACAGTGCGATTGCCACCGATCTTGCCGAGGGGCGGCGGGGCGTCACGCTGCTGGCGGGCGAGGCCTTCTTCGAGGTGGCGCGGGATGCGTCCCGTCCCTTCGTCGTCAGGGCCGGCGGGGTGGACGTCACCGTGCTGGGCACGGCCTTCGACGTCAGCCTCTCGTCTGCGGCGACGGAGGTGGAACTGGCGCACGGCGTGGTCAGCGTCTCCCATACGCCGTCCGCTGCCGCAGACGGGCAGACCCTCGCGCCCGGCGACACAATGGTGGTCGACCGCAACACGGGCGAGATGCAGCGTGGCAAGGTCGCCCCCGACGACATCGGGGCATGGCGGAACGGCCGGATCTTTGTTGAAGAGGCGACCATCGGCTCGGTGGTGGAGCGCCTCAGGCGCTACCATTCCGCCTGGATCAGCCTGCCGGACGCAACTCTGGCCAACCAGAAGGTCACGGGCCTCTACGACCTGCGCGATCCCGATCGCGCGCTGCGCGCGCTGGTTGAACCCTATGGCGGGCATGTGCGCGAGATCTCGCCTTACCTGCGTCTGATCTCGCGGTTTTGAGCAATCGATTACCGTTCGTGAAAAATATATCGCTGACCCGGAAAAAATTCCGGCGCTGATCGTCATTGGATCCGAAAGCGCATGCGCAGGCGCTCAACGGCTATCCGAGACGAGACCACATGAGCCTACAGACACCTGGATACGCGCGCCGCGCCCGCTCCATGCGACCGGCCCCGAAGCTTCTTGCGACCACAGCTCTCGCCGCGCTTTGCCTGCTGCCGCTTGTGCCCGCCGCCACCGCCCAGACGGCAAATGCGGGCGTGGCCGCCACCCGCAGCTTCGCCATTTCCGCCCAGCCGCTGTCCGCCGCCCTGAATGCCTTCGGCCGGCAGGCCGGGATGCAGGTCACGCTGGCCGCCTCCACCTCGCGCGGCCTGACATCGCGTCCGGTCAACGGCAGCTACACGCCGCAACAGGCCCTTTCGCTGATGCTGGAGGGCTCGGGCCTGCCCTTCCGCATCACCCCGGACGGAACCGTGGTGGTGGGCCGGCAGGTCGCCGCCGAGGCTGTGCCGGTGGCGCCCGATGGCGTGCTGCTGCTGGATGTGATCGAGGTGTCCAGCGGGCATCCCTCGTCCTCGCACTCCCCCTACCGGACGCCCGGTCCCGTCGCCTTCATCTCCGAGGGCGATATCGATCATTTCCGGGGCTACAGCCCCGCCGACATGTTCCGCGGCACGCCGGGCGTCATGTCCGGAGAGGCGCGCAACGGCGCCGGTTCCATCGATGTGAACATCCGTGGCATGCAGGGCTTCGGCCGCGTGGCCACCACCATCGACGGCGCGGAGAACGCCACGTCGGTCTATCAGGGGTATCAGGGCGTCTCGAACCGCACCTTCGTGGACCCGGACCTGCTGGCGGGCATCGACATCCAGAAGGGCTCGGATGTGTCCTCGCGCGGCATCGCCGGCACCGTTGCCATGCGCACGCTCAATGCCGACGACATCATCAAGCCCGGCGACAGCTGGGGCATGCGGGTGAAGGGCGGGTTCGGCACCAATACCGCCGCACCCAATGCGGGCGATGCCGCAGGCTTCAATTTCCAGAACATCGCTGGCGGCTATCCCACGGTGACGCCGTCGTCCACCGGCCTTGATCGGCCCGCCTTCCTCGCGCCCACCAGCGGCTCCGGCAGCGCCGTGGTGGCGGTGAAGGAGGAGGGGTGGGATCTGCTGGCGGCCTATGCCTATCGCAAGCAGGGCAACTACTTCGCCGGGTCGAACGGCCCCTCGGCCGCGCCGGTCCTCACCGGCCCGCAGCCTTATTGCATGGGCACCACCTGCTATCCCGCCCAGGCCTACAGGGACTATGCGGAGAATGGCGGGCTGGCCAATTACCGCTCGGGTGAGGAGGTGCTCAACACGCAGCTGGAGACCCACTCGCTGCTGACCAAGGCCACCTTGCGCTTTGCCGATGACCAGACCCTGCAACTGGGCTATTCCGGCTTCCGCAGCGAGGCCGGCGACATGCGCGCCTCGCTGCTCACCGGCAGCAGCACCCAGTCGGTGCAGCAGGACGACACGGCGGGTGCCTCGGTGGACACCTTCACGACCCGCTATCGCTGGAACCCGAGCGGTAACAGCCTCATCAACCTCAGCGCCAATCTGTGGCTGACCAATCTGGAGATGCGCAACCCCAGCCGCAGCATCCTGACGCCCCAGTCCATCGGACTGCCGGGGGGTAGCCGCACCGGCTCGGATGCCACCATGTGGGGGGCGGATGCCACCAACATCTCCAGCTTCGCGCTCAGCCAGTATGGCGACCTCGATCTGACGCTCGGCCTGTCCTTCCTCAGCGAGGATGCCAGCCCCACGTCCTATGCCTTCTATCTCGACAACGGCTTCACCCCGCGCGACGGCCAGCGGCAGGAGGCGGCGGCCTTCACCAAGGCGGCGTACAAGCCGGTGGACTGGCTGACTTTGAACGGTGGCCTGCGCTATGCGCATTTCTGGTCGCACGACCGGGCCATTCCCGCCAACCTCGGCACGCTCAACCCCGAGCCCGACCGGGACGGCGGCGGCTTCAGCCCCTCGGCGGGCGTGACCATCGAGCCGGTGAAGGG
Organism: Azorhizobium oxalatiphilum; assembly: GCF_014635325.1. Taxonomy (GTDB): domain Bacteria; phylum Pseudomonadota; class Alphaproteobacteria; order Rhizobiales; family Xanthobacteraceae; genus Azorhizobium; species Azorhizobium oxalatiphilum. The sequence continues at coordinate 74,535 of NZ_BMCT01000005.1, forward strand.
CGCGCAGTTCTATGTGAACTACTCGAACGTCCTGCGCTTCCCGAGCCTCGTGGAGACGGTCTCGGCCTTCTCGCTGACCGGCAACCCGGACGTTGATCCCGAGCGCTCCAGCAACTGGGAGATCGGCGCCAACTTCATGCGCGATGGCCTGTTCACCGACAAGGATCGGGCCATGCTGAAGCTCCAGTATTTCAACTGGACGGTGCAGGATTATATCGCCCGCGCCTTCGTGGCCTTGCCCGGCGGTGCGCAGGGCATGCAGATTTTCAACATCGATCAGGCCAAATTCTCCGGTCTCGAACTGTCGGCCCGCTATGAAAACAGCGGGTTCACCGCGGAGCTGGGCGCCAATTATTATCTGGACGTGGCCTATTGCCAGTCGTCCTCCGCTTGCGAGAGCAAGTCGCTCTATGGCGACTTCGCCACCAATTTCGTGCCGCCGGAATATTCCGCCAGCCTCACCGTGTCGCAGAAGATGTTCGACGATGCCTTCACGCTCGGCGGGCGGGTTTCCTACAACGGCCCCCGCGCCATCGCGCACGGGCAGGTCACGGCGCAGGGCGCCAGCCAGTTCATCGCGCTGGTGGACTGGGATCCCTACTGGCTGGTGGATGTCTATGCTGATTACAAGATCAACGAGACCTGGACCGCGGGCGTGCGGGTGGAGAACCTGCTCGACGAATACTATGTGGACCCGCTCGGCCTCGTGCAGCAGCCCGGCCCCGGCCGTACGTTCTATGCGACCCTGACCGGCACCTTCGGCGGTGCCGATCCTGTGCCGAGGCTCTCCGGACCGTTCGGCCGTGGGGGCGCGGGGCAACGCGGCGGTTGGACCGGCCTTTATGCGGGCGGCCATGTGGGCGCGGGATTTGCCGCTCTGAACGGCACGACCACGGCACTCGACGGCACGCCGGGCGGCATTCCCGGCACGGAATCCATGGATCAGGATTTCGCCGGTGTCCTGTATGGCGGGCAGATCGGCTATGCCTATCAGTTCGCGAACCGTTTCGTGGTGGGCATCGAGGCCGACTGGAGCCGCACTCATCTCGGCGCCGAGCAGGCGGCCATGGCCACCGAGGGTACGCTGGCCGACAGCGGCTATCTCCAGTCCAAGATCCATCACGACATCGAATGGATGTCCACCCTGCGCGCCCGTCTCGGCTATGCGGTGCGCGACGACCTGCTGGTCTATGGCACCGGCGGCTTCGCTTTCGCCCGCGAGATGGCCTCGCGCGACCAGTATCGCTCCAACGGCGCCATGTCGACCGATCCCTACGGCACCAGCACCAGCCTGTTCGAGGTCGAGCAGGTGGCGGGAACGCGCAGCGGCTTCAGTGTCGGTGGCGGTGCCGAATATGCGCTCAACGACCGCTGGTCCATCAAGGCGGAATACAATTATGCCTACTTCCCGAAGAAGAGCACGCGCCTGCGCACCGCGCGGGCGGGCGTGACGCGCAGCTACAGCAGCGTCGAACAGGTTGGTGCCGAGCAGATGCCCAGCCTCGTGGAGCAGTTCCCCGATGATCCGGAGGTCATCGACTACTGCGCCGCGCCGCCGGACGACGAGGTGCGCTGCAGCCCCTATGAGGAGCCCATCCATGGCCTCGTGAACCATGTGGGCACGTCAGAGGTGATGAACGGCCGGGATGCCTCCAATTCGCTTGGCGCACATCTGTTCAAGATCGGCCTGAACTACCGCTTCTAGAGCATGTCCGGCTTTGATTGCTCCGCAATCCAAGCCGCAAGACATTCTCTATCAGAGACTTGGAGCGTGGGGGCGCGCGCCGGGCTCATGGCCCGGCGCGCTTGGCGCCGCTGTCGGTCCATTCGGGAGGCAGGCCAAGCTGCCCGCCGACCACGCCCACGAGGCCGGGATACAGGCCATAGCGCTCGCAGGCCGCGTATTTCGGCGGCAGGCCCATGGCCGAATTGACCTTCTGCCAGGAGGGCAGATCGAACCCGGCGTCGCCAAAGGGGCTCTGCCCCTTGACCAGCAGGGTGCCGAAATCCTCACCGAAGGCGTCGGCCAGCTCATAGGCGTCGCTGGCCTTGGAGGCGCGGGGCGAGCTGAAGAAGGCATTGGCCCCACGCGCCCACAGCATGGAAGCCTGCTGCCGCCCGGACGGGTCGACGGCTTCCGCTTCCATGGACAGGTTGCCGAGGCCGAGCGGAATGCGGGGTGTCGGCACGGGCACGCCGGTGTCGATGAAGCTGGTGCCGATGGCGGCCACGGCGGAAATCCCGGCCGCCACTTCATCGGTTTCGGTGGCCTGCGTGACAGCGGCTTTGACCGTCAGGTCCGCCGCCTCGTCCGGCGGAACCACCTTCAGGCGGTCGCTCAGGCTGACGCAAAGCGCGCGATTGACACTGTTGGCGATCAGCTCACGCTGCTGCGGCGTCAGTTTCGGCGCGATGGCGGGGGAAAAGGTGGTCGGGGCGATCCTGACCGTCCTGGCGGCGAGCACCTCGGGCTTGTTGACGCTGATCCGCGATTTGGTGACGAGGCCGTCCGACGGCGTCATGGACTCATAGGAGGAGAGGGCCGTGCCCTGCACCAGCGGGTTGGGCGCGCAGGCCGGCAAAGCGGAGACGGCGGCTAGCAGGACGAGACGCGAGGGCTTCGCGGCGATCCCGCCCCGCAGGGCGAGGCGGGCAGATGGCCCGTTCGCCACATTTGCTTCCGTGCGGCGAAGGCGGAACATATCGTTGTTCAATGGGCCGGATGCCGTATCTGTCCCCGAAATCGCAGGAAGGTTCCCGGACGGGATGCAGATGCAGTGTTGTTCACGCTGAGATGCAGCGCCATCGTCTTCGTATTGAATCGGATGTTTAGTTCTCAGAACGTCGGATATGGTGCTTTTATTGTATGGGACAGCGCCTTTCGGCTGCTCACCGGCTTTGAAATGCATCTGGAATGCCTCGATCTCCAGGGGCGGTGATCAAGCGATAGGAGGCGTGCCGGGCATAAAGTGAGGCCAGATGTGTCAAACTATTTCCGGGATACGGTTTCTTATGACGAAGCGTGTTTCGTGCCCTGATGGAGAGGCTTTGACATAAAAAAGCTTCCGGACCCCCGCAGCATGGCAATATACCGAGCGGGAATTGGGGATCGTCACGGCTCGTCATGGATATCACCGCGCCGCAAGTGCTCGTCGTCGATGACGACGCCGAAATTCGCAAGCTTCTCGCCCGCTATGTGCAAGAGCAGGGGTTCCGCGTTCTGCTCGCCTCGAAATGCGCCGAGGTGCATGAGCGGATCGTCACCAACCAGATCGATCTCATCGTGCTCGATGTGATGCTGCCCGACGGGTCTGGCCTCGATCTGTGCCGCGACCTCCGGGCGGCGCGATCGAACATCCCGATCATCCTGCTCACCGCCTTGCAGGAGGATGTGGACCGCATCATCGGCCTTGAGATCGGCGCCGACGACTATCTGGGCAAGCCGTTCAATCCGCGCGAGCTGGTGGCCCGCATCCGCGCGGTCCTGCGCCGGGGCATCATCGCGCGGGCGGCGCCCCCGGCGGGCGTGCTCTACCAGTTCGACGATTTCGTCGCGGATCCGTCCACCCGGTCGGTGCGGGGCAGGGATGGCGCTGACATCTCGCTCACCGGCGCCGAATTCGACCTTCTGGTGATCTTTCTGGATCGACCGGGCCGGGTGCTGTCCCGCGACCAGTTGCTTGATCTGACGGGGCGCAGCCATGGCGGCGTGCTCGACCGCTCCATCGATGTTCTGGTCAGCCGTCTCCGGCGCAAGCTGTCGCGGGATGGCGCGCAGCCCATGTTCAAGTCGGTGCGCAACGGTGGCTATCAGTTCTCGGCCAAGGTCTCCATGCCGGATGGCCCGGCATGAGGACGCTGCGTGCCAAGATCGCGCTCCTGCTGGTGGGCTCGATCATTGCTGTTGTGGTGCTGATCACCACAACCATGATGTATGCCTTCCGGACCCCCACGGATGCGGTGGTGGAGCTGTTCGCCCGGCAGCTCATCACCATGGAGCGGCTCGCGGCGCAGGCGCCCGCACCGGAGGGGCTGTCACCCCATCCCTATGATGGCAGGCCCGATGCCGATCAGACCCGCGTGCTGCGCGATGCCTCGGTCCGGCTCGGGGCGCCGCTCGATCTCACCGTGGCCTACAACCGGTCGGACAGCCGCATCCGTGTCGCGTCCGTGAAGCTCGGCCCCGAGCGGTGGCTGCTGGTGGATTTCGATCCGCCCTCCGATCCGCAGCTGTGGGGCTGGTTCGCTCTCATCACCATCGGCGTCGGCCTCATCGCGGTGTTGGCGGCGAACCGTATGAGCCGGCCGCTGGCTCTGCTGGAAAGCGCGGTTGAAGCGGTCACGCCCGATGGCGTCCTGCCCGAGCTTGCCGAGCGCGGACCGGCGGAGGTCCGTGCCACGGCTGCGGCCATCAACTCCCTGTCGGCACGCCTGAAGCGCGCCATGGAAAGCCGCATGCGTCTGGTGGCGGCGGCCGGTCACGATATGCGCACGCCTTTGACGCGCATGCGGCTCCGCGCCGAATTCGTCTCCGACGACGAGGACCGCGGCCTGTGGCTCAAGGATATCGACGAACTCCAGCGCATCGCCCACAGCGCCATCCAGCTGGTGCGCGAGGAGACCACCCGGACCTCCAGGGAACTCATCCGGGTTGATGAACTCGTGCACAGCATCGCCACGGACCTGAAGGAGCAGGGCTTCGCCATCGAGGTCGACGGCACATGCGAGGCTCATGTCCACGCCAACCGGCTGGGGCTGAGCCGCGCCTTGCGGAACCTGCTGATCAATTCCGCCACCCATGGCGTGCGCGGCGTGGTCAGCGTGACCGGCGGCGCGGCCACGCGGATCACCATCCGCGACGACGGGGAGGGCATCGCGCCGGACTTGCTGGAGCAGGTCTTCGAACCTTTCTTCCGCGCCGACAAAGCTCGCAGCCAGGCCATTCCCGGCGCCGGGCTGGGGCTGACCATCTCCCGCGAGATCATCCGGCAGGCCGGCGGCGACATCACCATCGCCAATGGAGAACAGCGCGGGCTGGTTCAGATCATCGAGCTGCCGTCTGTGTCTCGCGCGCCCGCAGATGCGGACATGAGCTGAGGTTCCGCTCCGCTGATCGCGGGCGGCGGTCCCGGATGGACATGGTTCAACATGAAATTGCGTCCATCCGAAACATAAGGACACGCTTCTCCTTACAAAGGCGAACATTGCCTTGCATCTTCCGGCTCAACAACGGGAGAGGCCAACGAGCCCTCGTGCCCTGATGCCGGGGCCATGCCGGGTCCGCTGCCCCGCCAGCGTGCGCGCCATTCTCTAAGGAGCGGGACGCCGCTCCCCCCGATCTGTACCGGAGTGGGTATCCCGCCCCCATCCGCTCCGGTGCCCGGCCTTTCGAGGTCGGGTCGGCCCTCTGCCCCCGCCGGGCAGGGGGCCGACAGAAACGTGTGCGGCAGCCGCAGTGCGCGGGCGCAGACCGCTTTCGCGCGGAAAAGCAGGCCGGCTGCACGGCCTTTAGCCGGTGAAGATGCCGGCGGTATCTGAATATATTGTTGCACTGGAATGATGTATTCTTCGCCGCGGGCTGCGTAACAGCTTGACTGTTCGAGGAGCGGGGGAGAATAGTGGACGTGCGAGTTGTCCTGCGTACGCCCTTGTTCTACATTGCGATTGTGGTTTGTGATCCCCAATCGTCCGGTGTCCGACTTGCTCGATGCTCATTTGCTCGATGCTGAATAGGGGCGTCCGCGCATGGATCTGCTTGTTCCCCTGGTCGATCCTTCGCGATCTCACATCTCCACCGGCCACCTGCCGGCGGCCGAGCATGTGCAGCAGCTGGTGCGCGATGCGCACGACCGCTTCTCGTCCCTGAGCCAGGGCACCGTCTCGCAGGTCTATCCAGCGCTGGCACGGGTGCCGGCGGATCTGTTCGGCATCTGCGTGGCGGGCGTGAATGGCGAGATCTTCGCCGTCGGCGATGCCGACTATGAATTTTCCATCATGAGCGTGTCGAAGCCCTTCGTCTTCGCGCTGGTCTGCGACGTCATCGGCGCCACCGGCGCGCGCGAGCGGCTGGGCGCCAATGCCACGGGCTATGCCTTCAACTCGTTGACCGGCATCGAGCGCGGCGGCGACGGGCGCACCAATCCCATGGTCAATGCCGGCGCCATCGCCACCACCAGCCTCGTGCCCGGCAGCAGCACCGAAGAGAAATGGCGCTTCATCCATGAGGGCATGTCGCGCTTCGCCGGACGGGAACTGCCGCTGAACGAGGAGGTCTATGCCTCCGCCACCGCCACCAATTTCCGCAACCGCTCCATTGCCTGGATGCTGGAAAGCCTCGGGCGCATCTATTGCGACCCGCTGGAAGCGGTGGACCTCTACACCCGCCAGTGCGCGCTGAATGTCAGCGCCCGCGATCTCGCGATCATGGGCGCGACGCTGGCGGATGGTGGCTTCAATCCCGTCACCCGCGAGCAGGTGGTCAATCCGGATGTGTGCCACTACGCCCTCGCCGTCATGCTCACCGCGGGCATGTACGAGACCTCGGGCGACTGGCTCTACGAGATCGGCCTGCCCGGCAAGAGCGGCATCGGTGGCGGCATCGTGACCGTCTCGCCCGGCAAGGGCGGGCTCGGCACCTTCGCGCCGCCGCTCGATGAGGCGGGCAACAGCGTCAAGGGACAACTGGTGGCGCAGTTCCTCTCCCAGCGATTGGGACTGGACCTGCTGGTCTCCAGTGCGACGCGCTGATCCAAACGGCGCGCAATCGGGAGGGTGTCATGGCGAATACAGCGGCCTACGGCCACACGCATGCCGACGAACACGCCTCCTGGGTGCCGATGATCGCCATCGCGCTCGGGCAGGTGATCATGTCCTTCAACGTGGCATCCCTGCCCGTGGCGCTCGGCGGCATGGTGGCGAGCTTCCGTGTGCCGCCGACCACGGTCGCCACCGGCATCGTGGCCTATTCCATGCTGGTGGCCGGCTTCGTGATGCTGGGCGCCAAGCTCAACCAGCGCTTTGGCGCGGTCAATGCCTTCCGCGTCGCCGTGGTGGTGTTCGGTTGCGCGCAGGCGCTGATGACCTTCAGCCCCAATGCCACGGTGATGATCAGCGCGCAGGCCCTCTGCGGCGCGGCGGGTGCCATCATCGTGCCCGCGCTGGTGGCGCTGATCGCGGAGAATTATCACGGCAGCCAGCAGGCCACGGCCCTCGGCGCGCTGGGCTCCGCGCGGGCGGGGGCAGGGGTGGCCGCCTTCCTCATCGGCGGCATGCTGGGCACCTATATCGGCTGGCGGCCGGTGTTCGGCCTGCTCATCGCCGTCTCGGCTCTTGTCTTCCTGCTCAGCTTCCGCCTGAAGCCGGATCGCGGACGCCCCAATGTGCAGATCGACATGGTGGGCGTGCTGTTCGCGGCCAGCGCCATCATCCTCATCAGCTTCGGCTTCAACAATCTCAACCGCTGGGGGCTTGGCTTCGCGCAGGCCGCCGCCCCCTTCAGCCTGTTCGGCCTTTCGCCAGCACCGGTGATGATCGTGCTCGGCGCGCTGCTGGGGCAGTGCTTCTTCGTCTGGACGCGGGCGCGCGAGGCGCGCGGGCAGACGCCGCTGCTGCCGCTCTCCGTGCTCGGTTCGGCGGAGGAGCGGGCGGCGGTCTATGCCATGTTCGCGGTGGTGGCGCTGGAGGCGGCGCTGAACTTCTCCGTACCGCTCTACATCCAGATCGTGCAGGGACGCACACCCATCGCGACCGCTGTGGCCATGCTGCCGTTCAACCTCACCGTCTTCTTCGCGGCCATGGTGATCGTGCGCTTCTACAGCCGCTTCACCCCGCGCCAGATCGGGCGGTTCGGCTTCTGCCTGTGCGCGGTTGCCCTGCTGTGGCTGGCCTTCGTGGTGCGCAATGACTGGAGTTCCATTCCGGTGCTGTTCGGGCTGGTGCTGTTCGGCATCGGCCAGGGCTCGCTGGTGACGCTGCTGTTCAACGTGCTGGTGACATCCTCGCCGAAGGAACTGGCCGGTGACGTGGGCTCGCTGCGCGGCACCGCCAACAATCTGGCCGCCGCCGTGGGGACGGCGGTGGCGGGGGCGCTGCTGGTCGGCCTGCTCTCCAGTGCGGTAATGAGTCGCCTCGCAACCAATCCGGTACTGCCGCAGGATCTGCAATCACAGGTCAATCTCGACAGCATCACCTTCGTCAGCAACGCCCATCTGGAAGAGGTGATCGGTCGCACCACCGCCTCGCCGGAGCAGAAGGCCGAGGCGATCCGGGTGAATACGGAAGCCCGGCTACAGGCGCTGAAGATCGGGCTGCTGATCATGGCCGGCCTCGCGCTGCTCACCATCCTGCCGGCGAGCCGCCTGCCCAACTATCGGCCCGGGGAAATCCCCGAGCCCTGAGGTCATCTGCCAAGCCGCGTTCGGGGCGTACGGATCGGGGGGAGCATCATGGGGCGTCCGGTTGAGTGGCGTATGTCCGCGGTTTGCCTGCTGTTGCTTGCCTTGATGCCGCTGGCCATCGCCCCGGCGGGGGCTCAGGCCCCGCTGCCGGCGGTGGGAGTGGCCGAAGTGGCGCTGGAGGACGTGGCCCCGGCCTCCGAATTCATCGGCCGCGTGGAGGCGCTGAACGCGGTGGATATCCGCGCCCGCGTGGAAGGCTTCATCGAGGCCCGCCCCTTCGCCGAGGGGCAGGCGGTGGCGGCGGGAGCGGATCTGTTCCTCATCGAGAAGGCGCCCTATGAAGCGGCCCTGGTCGCCGCGCAGGCCCGCCTGGCGGCGGCCGCCGCCGCCCTGACCGACGCCGAGGGGCGCCTCGCCCGCAATCTTGAGCTCAGGCGCAGCAGCACCGTCTCGCAGGCGACCCTCGACGAGGCGCAGGCCGGGCGCGACACCGCCGCCGCCAATGTTCTGGCGGCGGAGGCCGGCGTGCGGCAGGCGGAGCTCAATCTCAGCTACACCCGCATCCAGTCGCCCATCGCCGGGCGCATCGGCACGGCGGCCTTCGCGGTGGGCAGTCTGGTGGGGCCGTCCTCCGGCCCGCTGGCGCGGGTGGTGCAGGTGGACCCGATCCGGGTGGTGTTTTCGGTCAGCGATCGCGCCATTCTCGATCTGCGCGGGGCCACGGGCGGGGCCTCCAAGGAGGATCTGGCGGCGCGCTTCACGCCCACGCTGCGGCTCTCCAACGGCACGCCCTTCGCCGCCAGCGGAAAGATCGCATTCGCCGGCAACGAGCTGGATCCGCGCACCGGCACGCTGCCGGTTCGGGCCATCTTCCCCAATCCCGACGGCGTGCTGGTGCCGGGCCAGTTCGTCACCGTGCTGATCCGCACCACCGAGCCCCGCCGCCTGCCGGTGGTGCCGCTGGGCGCGGTGCAGCTCGACCGCGACGGACGCTTCGTGCTGCTGGCGGATGCAAGCGACACGGCGGTGGTCAAGCGCATCCGCACCGGCCGCCAGATCGGCCAGACCTATGCGGTGGAGGAGGGGCTGTCCGGCGGCGAGCGGCTCATCGTGGAGGGCCTCCAGCATGTGCGGCCCGGCGCCAAGGTGCGCGTGATGCCGGCCTCCGGGACGGGGGCTGCCGCGCGATGATCTCTGCCATCTTCATCGCCCGCCCGCGCTTCGCGGCGGTCATCGCCGTGGTGACGCTGCTGGCCGGGCTGCTCGCGCTCTCGCGCATTCCGGTGGCGCAGTTCCCGCCCATCACCCCGCCCGAGGTGCAGGTGACGGCGAGCTATCCCGGCGCCAATGCCGAAGTGGTGATGGACAGCATCGGCGCGCCCATCGAGGATCAGGTGAACGGCGTGGAAGACATGCTCTACATGTCCTCCACCAGCACCAACAGCGGCGGCTATGTGCTCACCGTTACCTTCGCGGTGGGCACGGATCCGGCCATCGCGCAGGTGAATGTCCAGAACCGCGTGGCGCTTGCCACCCCGCGCCTGCCCACGGCCGTCACCCAGACCGGCGTCTCGGTGCGCAGCCGCTCAACCAGCATGCTCATGGGCGTCTCGGTCTATTCACCCAAGGGCACGCGGGACGAGATCTTCATCTCGAACTTCACCGCCATCAACATCCGCGATGCGCTCTCCCGCATTCCGGGCGTGGGCGAGGCGGACATCTTCGGCCCCATCTACAGCATGCGCATCTGGATGAATCCGGACCGCATGCAGGCGCTGGCTCTGACTGCCGCCGATATCGCCGCCGCCGTGCGGGCACAGAACGCGCAGGCCTCCGCCGGCCTCATCGGCTCGCCGCCCGCCGCGCCGGGGCAGGAAATCCAGATGAACGTGATGGCGCGCGGCCGGCTGCCGGATGCCAAGGCATTCGAGGCCATCGTGGTGCGCACCAATGCGGATGGTGCCATCGTGCGCCTCAGCGACGTCGCGCGGGTGGAGCTGGGCGCGCAATCCTATGACACGGCGGCGAAATTCAACGGCCAGCCCAGTGCCGCTCTCGTCATCTATCAGTCGCCGGATGCCAATGCGCTGGCCGTCACCAATGCGGTGAATGCGGAGCTGGAGCGTCTCGCCCGCACCTTCCCGGACGATCTGGCCTATACGGTGGTGTTCGAGACCACCTCCTTCGTGCGCGAGACCATCCGCGAGATCGGGATCACGCTCGCCATCACCTTCGCGCTGGTGGTGTTCGTCACCTACATCTTCCTCCAGAACTGGCGCGCGACGCTGATCCCCACCCTGACCATCCCGGTGTCGCTGGTGGGCGCCTTCGCCATTTTGATGATGATGGGCTATTCGGCCAACACCATCACTTTGTTCGCCATCGTGCTCGCCATCAGCCTGGTGGTGGATGACGCCATCATCGTGGTGGAGAATGTGCAGCGGGTGATGGCGGAGCGCGGCGCCAGCCCCGTTGAAGCAACCCTCATCACCATGCGCGAGGTGACGGGGCCGATCGTCGCCACCACCCTGGTGCTGGCGGCTTTGTTCGTGCCCATCGCGCTGGTCGGCGGCATCACGGGCCAGCTCTACCGGCAGTTCGCCGTCACCATCCTTGTCACCATCACGCTCTCCACCATCAATGCGCTGACCCTCAGCCCCGCCTTGTGCGCCATGCTGCTGAAGCCCGAGCCGAAGGATGCCAAGCCCATCTTTCGCGGCTTCCGCATGTTCAACAGTGCGCTCGACCGCTCGCGCGACTGGTATGTGGGTCTGCTCGGCGGGCTCGGCCGCCGGCTGCTCATCTGCGTGCTGGTGATGGTCGCGGTCTTCGCGGGCATTTCGGCGCTGTTCCGTGTGCTGCCCACGGGCTTCATCCCGTCCGAGGATCTCGGCTATCTGTTCGTCAATGTGCAATTGCCCAACGCCGCCTCGCTGGAGCGCACCGGCGTGGTGCTGGACGATGTGGTGCGCACCGTGCGCGCAACCCCGGGCGTTGACAATGTGATCAGCATCGCCGGCGCCAGCATGATCGGCGGCGGCGGCTCGGAAACCGGCATGGTGATCGCCGCGCTCAAGCCATGGCGAGAGCGGCGCACGGCGGCCGAGCAGATCGGCGGCATCCTCGCCCATCTGCGCGGCCAGTTCGCCGGCCTGCCGGCGGCAACCGTGGTGCCCTTCAACCCGCCGGCCATTCCGGGGCTGGGCAACACTGGCGGCTTCGACCTGCGCCTGCAGGCCCGCGCCGGCCAGAGCCCGGAGGATCTGGCGGAAGCCACCCGCGCCATGATCCTCAAGGCCAACGCTTCCCCTGGCCTTGCCGGCGTCTTCACCACCTTCAGCGCCAACGTGCCGCAGATCTATCTCGACATCGACCGCCAGCGGGCGGAACTGGCCGGCGTGACGCCCGCCACGATCTTTTCCACCATGCAGGCGCACCTCGGCTCGGTGTATGTGGACGACTTCAACCTGAATGCCCGCGTCTATCAGGTGCGCTTGCAGGATGAGGCCGGCTTCCGGGGCAAGGTGGACGACATCTTGCGGCTGCACGTGCGCAGCGACACCGGCGATTTCGTGCCGCTGCAATCGCTCGTCGTCACCTCCACCGCCTTCGGGCCGAACGCCATCAGCCGCTACAATCTGTTCCCCGCCGCGGCCATCAACGGCCAGCCCGCACCCGGCACAAGCTCCGGGCAGGCGCTGGCGGCCATGGAGACGCTTGCCCACGAGACGCTGCCGGAAGGCTTCGGCTTCGAATGGACCGGCCTGTCCTTGCAGGAGACGCAGGCGGCCAGCCAGACCGGCGTCATCCTCATCATGGGCATCGTCTTCACCTATCTGTTCCTCGTTGCTCAATACGAGAGCTGGTGGGTTCCGGTGGCGGTGATGCTGTCGGTGTCGGTGGCGGTGCTGGGCGCGCTGGGCAGCCTCACGCTGGCTGGCATTCCGCTGGATGTCTATGCGCAGGTGGGTCTCGTGCTGCTGATCGGGCTGGCGGCCAAGAACGCCATCCTGATCGTGGAATTCGCCAAGATCCAGCGCGAGGCGGGGCAGGGCATTCTGGAGGCCGCCACCTCCGGCACCAGCCAGCGCTATCGGCCCGTTCTAATGACCGCCTTCGGCTCGGTGCTGGGCGTGCTGCCGCTGGTGCTCGCCACCGGCGCAGGCGCGGGCAGCCGCCGCTCCATCGGCATGACGCTGTTCGGCGGCCTGCTGGTGGGCACGCTCATCGGCCTGCTGCTCATTCCTGCCCTCTATGTGCTGGTGCAGACGCTGCGCGAGCGGCTGAAGGGCATGGTCGGCATGCAGCCGCAGCCCGCCCCCGCGCAGCCGGTGGCGGACAGGACGGATTGAGTTCGACCCCATTCCCGACGCGGACGCCAGAATTCCGCGCGCTCTCCTAGGCAGGACAGGCCCCTAACGACCGGAGTAGGTCTGAAATGGATCGCGCGCCCGTAACAGTGGACCTTGCCCTGCAAGGGGGAGGCGCGCATGGCGCCTTCACCTGGGGCGTTCTTGATCGCCTGCTTGAGGAGGAGTGGCTCACCATCGAGGGTCTGTCCGGCACCTCGGCGGGGGCGATGAATGCGGCGGTGATGGCCGCGGGATTTGCCTCGGGGGGTGCTGCCGGCGCGCGCAAGGCGCTGGACGGCTACTGGAATGCGGTGGCGGAGGCCGGGCGCTACAGCCCGTTCCAGCGCAGCCCGCTCGACCGCATGGCGGGGCGCTGGACCATGGACAGCTCGCCGCTCTTCATCGGCATGGACCTCTTCTCCCGCCTGTTCTCGCCCTATGACGTGAACCCCGGCAGCTTCAATCCGCTGCAGAAGCTGCTGGCCGAGCATATCGAGTTCGACCGGCTGAAGACCTCGCCCATCCAGCTCTTCATCACCGCCACCAATGTGCGCACCGGGCGCGGCCGGGTGTTCCGCAATGCGGAGATCACGCCCGAAGTGCTCATGGCCTCCGCCTGCCTGCCCACCCTGTTCCAGGCGGTGGAGATCGACGGAGAGCCTTATTGGGATGGCGGCTATTCCGGCAACCCCACCATCACCCCTCTGGTGCGCGATCTCGTGTCCGACGACACCATCCTCGTGCCGCTCAATCCGGTGGAGCGACCGGGCGTGCCGCGCTCGGCCTCCGAGATCATGAACCGCCTTAATGAAGTGTCGTTCAATGCGGTGCTGCTGAAGGAGCTGCGCATGATGGCGCTGCTGCGCAAGGTGGCCGATCCCGGCACCACGGAGGGCGCGCAATGGGCGCGGATGCGCTTCCACATGGTGCCCAACCGGCTGATGGCGACGCTGGGCTATTCCTCCAAGCTCAATACGGAGTGGGAATTCCTCTCCATGCTGAAGACGGAGGGCCGTGCCTCTGCCGCCGATTTCCTGCAGCGCAACGGCGACAAGCTCGGCGTCTCCTCCACCATCGATCTCGACATCCTGCTGGAAGGGGTGTGAGCGATGGGGCTTCTCGGCATTCTCCTCGGCCTGTCCCTGCTCATCTATCTCGCCTTCCGGGGCGCGAGCATTCTCATTCTCGCGCCCATCGCCGGGCTGGTGGCGGCCGTCTTCTCCCGCGAGCCGCTGCTGGCGAGCTGGACCCAGACCTTCATGCGCAACGGGGCGGATTTCGTGGCGCAGTTCTTTCCGCTGTTCCTGCTGGGCGCGGTGTTCGGCAAGCTCATGGAGGACAGCCGCTCGGTGGCCGCCATCGCCGATTTCCTCACCCACAAGCTCGGCACCGGGCGGGCGGTGCTGGCGGTGGTGCTGGCGGGCGGCATCGTCACCTATGGCGGCGTCAGCCTGTTCGTCGCCATCTTCGTGCTGGTGCCCATGGGCACGGCGCTATTCCGCGCGGCCGGCGTTCCTCGCCGCCTGATGCCGGCGGCGGTGGCGCTGGGCACCTCCACCTTCACCATGTCCGCCATGCCGGGCACGCCGGCCATCCAGAACGCCATCCCCATGCCCTTCTTCGGCACCACGCCGTTCGCCGCACCGGGGCTCGGCGTCATCGCCTCGCTGGTGATGCTGGGCTTCGGCCTGTGGTGGCTGACACTGCGCGAGCGCGCGGCACGCCGGGCCGGGGAGGGGTTCGAGGGCGCGGGCGCCATCGCCATCCGCGACGATAACGCCGATGCGGCGGCGGATGATCCCCTCGTGCGCGAGCGCGCCTCGACGGCGCGGGAGTTCGATCCGGCCGAAATCCATCACAGCGCGGAAGCGCGCGCCATGCCGCCCATCGCCATCGCGGCGCTGCCCATCGTGGTGGTGATCGTGGTCAATCTCCTCATGTCCTTCCTGGTGCTGCCGCGCATGGACACCGCCTTCCTCAGCGCGCCGGAATGGGGCGGCACCAGCCTTGCCGCCGTGGGCGGGCTGTGGTCGGTGATCGTGGCCCTGAGTGCGGCCATCCTCACCGTCATCGTCCTCAATCTCGGCCGCATCCCCGGCCTTCAGGCCACCCTCACCGCAGGCGCCAACGCCTCCGTGCTGCCCATCCTCTCGGTGGCGAGCCTCGTGGGATTCGGCGCCATCGTGGCGGCGCTGCCGGCCTTCGCGGTGGTGCGGGACTGGGTGGTGAACATCGGCGGCGGTCCGCTGGTGTCGCTGGCGGTGGCCACCAACATCCTCGCCGCGCTCACCGGCTCGGCTTCCGGCGGCCTCACCATCGCCCTCGATGCGCTGGGGCCGACCTATATGCGGCTCGCCGCCGAGATCGGCATGAATCCCGCCCTCATGCACCGGGTGGCGGTGATCGGCGCCGGCACGCTCGACAGCCTGCCGCACAATGGCGCGGTGGTGACGCTGCTCTCGGTGTGCGGCGTCACCCACAAGCAGGGCTATCTGGACATCGTGATGGCGGCGGTGGTGGGGGCGCTGCTGGCGCTGGTGGCGGTGATCGTGCTCGGCACGCTGGTGGGGAGCTTTTGAACCATGCGCCGGGCCATCGCACAGATCGTGATCCTGAGCCGCTGGGCCATGCTGCCGCTGTTCGGCGGGCTCGCCCTCACCCTCGTGGTGGTGGTGGCGGCCTTCATCAAGGAGCTGTGGCAGCTTGCGCTGGGGCTGTTCTCCTTCACCGCCACACAGACCATCATGGGCATTCTCACCCTCATCGACCTCATGCTGGTGGGCGGCCTGCTGGTGGTCATCATCGCCTCCGGCTACGAAAACTTCATCGAGCGCATCGACCGGCGCGATGCCCCCGATACCCCGCAATGGATGACGCGCATCAGCTTCTCCGGCCTCAAGCTGAAGCTGTTCGCCTCCCTCATGGCCATCGCCGGCATCACCTTGCTGAAGGCGCTGATGCGGCTGGAGAACGATGTCAGCGAGGCGCAGGTGCGCTGGCTCATGGCCGCCAACGTCATCTTCGTGGCCGCCTATGTGGCGCTGGCGCTGGTGGATCGGCAGGCAGGCCGGCAGGATGAGTGAGCCGCTCTCAAGGCGCGACGGCGCGCGCGGCCCCGACCGTGGCGCCGGTGAAGACGCGGATGGGCAGCGAGGTGGCGAGGGCATCGCCCACGTCGCTTGCGCGATCCGTCTCGTCCATCTTCTGCCCGGTGGCGAGGCGCGTGCCGATGAGCTTCACGGTGTCGGGCTGGGTGGCGAAGGCGGAATGGCCCAGCTTGTCGCCCCCGGACAGGTCGCTGACATCGAACACGGTGATGTCGCGCGCCCCCTTCAGCCGCGACGCATAGACGGGATCGGCCAGATCCACGGCGCCCACGCGCGTGACCTGCCCCGCCAGCAGCCGGGAGAGGCCGAGCGCATGATCATCGCGCGAGACGAAGATGGTGACGCGCGGGCGCGCCTTGCCCATCTCCCGCATCTGGCGCTCGAACAGATCGACGTCGAGATCGGGGGAGGCGAGCACCAGATCGGTGATCTTGCGGTTGATCCCCCCGTTGCGGATCGCCATCTGTCGCAGCGTCTCCACCGCGAGCCACGCGCCCATGGAATGGGCCAGCACCACCACCTCGTCCACGGAGCGGCTGGCGGTGGCGGCGGTGAGCACGGTCTCAAGATCGGAGCGCGCGCCGGTGGCGCTGTCGCGGTCGTAGAGATAGTCGGTCAGCCGGCCGCGCGAGGGCCAGGAGAACAGCACCGGCACCAGCGCCGCGTCCGTGTCGGCCACGAACTGGGCGAAGCCGAACACGGAGGCATCGAAGCGCGTATTGTAGCCGTGCACATAGACCAGCACCCGCCGCCGCCCCGGATGATGGGTGGCGAGCCAGCGCGGCACCTCGTCCCGCGTGAGGCCGGCCAGGCGGGTGACGGCGAATTCGCGCGTCGGATCGGGCGGGGCGGCGTGCGGCCACTGGATGGTGCCCACCGCGCGGTTCGGCGGCAGGGAGACGGCGATATCGGTCAATGCCAGCGCGCTTCCCCGTTCGCCGGAGAACAGCACGCCGGGGCTGGCGCTGGGCGCGCGGGTGGTGGCCGCCAGTATGTCGATGCTGCGGCCGGACGGGGCATCGGCCACGGGCACCAGCACGCCCTCCGGCCGCGCGCAGGCCGCGAGCAGCGCCAGCGCGGCCAGCACCAGGCCGGCGACACGGCAATTCCGCCCCTTCCGCGCGGCGGCCGGAATGGCGGCGGCGCCTCGTCCGGCAATGCGACGTCGGGCAATGGTCACATAATCCGGCATGGCGTCCCCACCCCTTGCGGCGGGGATCGTGCCATGAAGCGGTTCTCAAGGAAACGCATAAGCTCTGGTGAGGACAGCGATTTCGCGGCACCATGCGCGGCGGCATCTGGGGGAGCGTGATGAAGGCGCTTGTCGGTCTAGCGGCTCTGGTCATCCTGTGTGCCGCGCTTCATCTGGCCGCGCGCCTCGTGCTGCCGCTGGTGTTCGCCATGTTGATCATGGCGCTGGTCTGGCCCGTCCATCGCCGGCTGGCGGCGAGGCTGCCACGGCTGGTGGCGGCGCTGGTGGCGCTGGTCATCGCGCTGGCGGTGGTGGGCGCGCTCACCTCCATGGTGGTGTGGGGCTTCGGCCGGGTGGGCCAATGGGCCTTCGCCAATGCCGCCCGGCTGCAGGCCGTCTACACGCAGGTGGGCGACTGGCTGGAAGGACATGGCTTCGTGCTCGCTGGCGTCGTCACCGAGCATTTCAACGTGCGCTGGATGCTGCGGCTGTTTCAGGATCTCTCGGGCCGGCTGCACGGGCTCGCCAGCTTTCTGGTGATTACCTTCCTCTATGTGCTCCTCGGCCTGCTGGAGCTGGATGTGCTCGGCCGCAAGCTCGGGGCGCTCGGCAATGATACCGGCCGTTTCCTGCTCGACGGCACGCGGATGGCGGCGCGCAAACTGCGCACCTACATGCTGGTGCGCCTGATGGTCAGTCTTGCCACCGGGGCTGCGGTGTGGGCCTTCACGCTGGCCTCCGGGCTGGAGCTGGCGCTGGCCTGGGGCGCCATCGCCTTTGCCTTCAACTTCGTGCCGGTGATCGGCCCGTTCGCCGCCACCCTGCTGCCCACCCTGTTCGCCATCGTGCAGTTCGAGACATGGCAGACGGCGCTGTTCATCTTCGCCTGCCTGAACGTGATCCAGTTCGTGTCCGGCAGCTATCTGGAACCGCGCTTCGCGGGGGCGGCGCTGGCGGTGTCGCCGCTTCTCGTGCTGCTGTCGGTATTCTTCTTCGCCTTCCTCTGGGGGCTGGCGGGGGCCTTCATCGGTGTGCCCGTCACCATCGCCATTCTGAGCTTCTGCTCATGCCATCCGGCAACGCAGCGTATCGCCGATCTCCTGTCCGGGCGCACGTCTCCGGCCCCGGCGGAGATGCGCTAGACGGAACGCGGCGCGCTTGGCCCCCGCGTTCCGTCGATGCCGGGCGTGCGGGCGCCCGGATGCCGCTCATTCCAGCGTAATGCCGGCGGTCTTCACCACCTCGCGCCATTTGGCGATCTCGCTGGCGATGAAGGCCGAATAGTCCTGCGGCGAGCCGCCGCCCGGAATGTAGCCGCCCTGCGCGAAGCGCTGGCGGATCTTGTCTTCCTTCAGGAACTGGTTGGCCAACGTGTTGATCTTGGTAACGATCTCGGGCGGCGTGCCGGCCGGCGCCGAGAGGCCGAACCATCCCACCGCCTCGAAGCCCGGAAAGCCGCTTTCGGCAACCGTGGGGGCATCGGGATAGAGCGGGCTGCGCTTGGCGCTGGTCACGGCCAGCACGCGCAGCTTGCCGGTCTGCACATGAGGCAGGGGAATGTCCACGTTCACGATGCCCACCGGCACATGGCCGCCGAGCACGTCGATGACGAGGGGGGCCGCGCCGCGATAGGGGATATGCCGCACCTTGAACTGCGCCGCATTCTCCAGCATGGCCAGCGAGAGGTGCCCGGAGGAACCGGAGCCGGGGCTGCCGAAGGAGAGGCGATCCCCCTCGCTCTTGGCGCGCTTGATGAGGTCGTCGAATGTCCTGATGGGCGAATCCGCCGGCACGATGATGACGTTGGGCGTCGAGGCCAGCAGGCAGATGTGCACGAAGTCCTTGGTGGAGTCATAGGGCATCCGCGCATAGAGCGAATGGTTCATGGCGTTCTGGCCATTGCCCGAGACCAGGATGGTGTTGCCGTCCGGCGTGGCCTTGACCACGCTGCCGGCGGCGATGTTGCCGTTGGCGCCGGGCTTGTTCTCCACCACGAAGGGCTGCTTCAGCGTTTCCGAGAAACGCTCCGCAAACAGGCGGGCCACCACGTCGGTGCTGCCGCCCGCCGGGAACGGCACCACGAAGCCCACCGCATGGGTCGGCCATTCGGCCGCGCGGGCGGCCCCGGCCGGCCAGAGCGCCACGGCGGCCAGCCCGAATGTCAGGCTGCGTCGCGTCAGGTCCATGTTTTCCTCCCACATCATTGTTTTGTTGTTTGTTTGCTCAGCGGCAGATCCAGCTTTCGCGCCGCCACGGCTCCAGGCGGTCGGCATCGAGGTCGAGGCCCGTACCCGGCAGGTCGGGAATGGTGAGCGTGCCGTCGGCGTTCGGCTTCACCGCGCCCTGAAGCGCGAGCAGGGGATTGGTGGAAATGTCTGCTTCCACATAAGGATAGGGCGCCGGCCCGCCGCCGCGCCGGGGCGGCAGCAGGGCTGCCACCTGCAAGGCCGCCTGATGGTTGACGATGGTGCCGAAGACGTGGGGCATGATGGGCAGGTCATAGGCTGCGGCCAGCGCCGCGATGCGCATGAAACCCGTATAACCGCCGCACACGGTGAGGTCCGGTTGCAGGATCGACATGGTTCCGGCCGCCAGGAAATCGCGGAAGGCGGCGATGCTCGCCAGCGCCTCGCCGCCGGCCACCGCCGTGGTCACGGCCGAGGCCACCGCCGCATAGCCAGGGATGTCCTCCGGCTCCACCGGCTCCTCGATCCACAGCAGGTCCGATGCTTCCATGCGTTTGGCCGCATCGATGGCGGCGCGGGCGCTGTAGGCCTGGTTGATGTCCACCATCAGGCCGATCTCGGGGCCCACCTGCCGGCGCATGGCGGCCAGCATCTCGCCGTCCGCGCGCGGGCTCACGCCGGCACGGGGCTTGATGGCGCGATAGCCCAGCTTCAGCGCGGCCTCCACCTCGGCGGCATAATGGCCGTAGGGGTCGGACGCCTCGGTGATGAAGGGGCCGCTGCCATAGCTGAACACACGCTCACGCAAGCCGCCGCCCAGCAGGGCGGACACGCTGATGCCGCGCTCCTGCGCGGCGAGATCGCACAGGGCCATGTCGATGGCCGAGATCGCCATCATGGAGGGGCCGCGCCGGTCATAGCCCTGATTGGCGGCCAGCCGCTCCCAGATGGCGCGGTAGCGGGCGGGCGACTGGCCGAGCACGGCGGGGGCATAGCGATGGCGGATGAGGGCGGCGGCGGCATCGGGCGATGAGAACACCTCGCCCCAGCCGCGCATGCCGGTGTCGGTGACGATCTCCAGCAGCAGGAAGTCGCGCCGGCGGATCATAGTGCGCGCATTGCCGATGGCGGGGTCGGGCACGAAGCCCACATGATGCCCGCGAATTTCCGTCACCTTCATGCGCGTCCTCACCCTGCTTGTTATTGGCTGCGATCTTGACCCTCCCAGCTCATGCGTTCCAATATAATTTTGGCCTGAGTTCATGTGAGTTGGTTATGAGCTTCGATGTCCGTGAACTGGCCGTGCTGAAGGCGGTCATCGAGAAGGGCAGCGTCACCGGTGCGGCGAGCGTGCTGAACGTGTCGCAGCCTGCCGTGAGCCGCACGCTCCAGCAGATCGAACAGCGGCTGGGCATGCCGCTGTTCCGCCGCGAGCGTCAGCGCCTCTATCCCACCCATGAGGCCGAGATCCTCTATCGCGATGTGGTGCAGGCGGTGGCCTCCATGGAGGAGGTGGCCCGCCGTGCGCGCGATCTGAAGGAGGGGCGCTCCGGGGCGTTGCGCATCGCCACCATCGCCGCCTTCGCCCATTCCATCCTGCCGCGCGCGGTGGCGCGCCTGCGGGCCCGCAAACCGGGGCTGGAATTCGCCATCGACGTGCTGACCGCCCGCGACGTGGCGCAGCGCGTGGCCACTTTCCGAAGCGATATCGGATTGCTCATCGACACGGCGAACATCGCCGGCATCAGCGTCGAGGAGCTGTGCACCTTTCCGTTCGGCTGCATCCTGCCCGTTGCGCATCCGCTTGCGGGTCGGGCCTCCCTCACCATTCCGCAGATCGCCTCCGAGCCGCTGATCTGTCTCAGCCGCACGCTGCCGCTGGGCGTGCTGGCCCACCGCCTGTTCGAGAAGCACGATCTGGCGCTGCGGCCGACGGCGGAAGTGTCGCAATCCAGCGTGGCGACGGCGCTCATCGCGTCGGGCGCCGGCATCGGGCTGCTGGACAAGTCCAGCATGCTTGCGGCCATGTCGGAGCCGCTGGTCTTCGTGCCGCTGGCCCCGGCCGAGACCATCGTGGGCCGCCTCGTGCTGCCGGTCACGGGGCTGCGCACCGCCGCAGCCCAGGCGTTCCGGGATGAATTGCGGGTGCTGGTGGGCGAGATCGCGGCGGCGGATGCCAGCTTCCGTTCGTCGGCGTGCTGATCGCAAGCTCAGGAGGAACCCCCGCAACCGCTCAGGGCGTGGCGCAGGTGCTCGCGGGCGGTTCGCCGTTGAAGCGGTCGGTCATCCAGTCCACGGCGGCATCGGCGCTGTCGCGGCCGGAGAACAGATGTCCCACGCCCGGCAGCACGTCGTACACCACCGCGCGTCCGTGACGGCAGAGGTTGCCCACATAGCCGGTGGTGACGTCCGGGCGCACCAGCGGATCGGCGCTGCCCTGAGCGATGAACACGGGCAGGCCGGGCGGCAGCAGGCCGGGCGAGTTGCGCCGGAGCAGCGAGCGCCAGGGCTCGGTGTCGGCGAAGCTGAGATCGACGAGGAAGCGCTTGCCGAGCGCCTGCGTGGGGGCGCGCCGCTCCAGCACGTCCCAGAAGCGCTCGATGCAGTCTTCGGCCAGTTCGTTCATGTCCGGAAGGGCGGCGGGCGTCACAACATTGGTGAGCGGGGCATTGAACAGGCGCGACCATGACCACAGCGTCATGGCGGTGAGGTTGCGCCCGCCCGCGCTCGAAATGTCATCGGACAGCAGCACCGCGAGGTCGGTCGGCGGCGCGGCGGCGGCGACCCCGACGAGCCGCAGCTCGGGGGCGTAGTCCTTCGCGATCAGCCCCGTGAACAGGGCCGCCTGACCACCCTGCGAATGGCCCCATACGGCAAAGCTCGCACTGGGGCTGGCACTAGGGACCATGCCCACAGCCCGCACGGAATCGAGCACGGCCCGTGCCTCGCTGGCGCCCACCAGATAAGGGTGGATGCTGCCCGCGCCGAGGCCGGGGTAGTCGGTGGCGGTCACGACCATGCCGCGCGCCAGCATGCCGCGCAGGCCCTGCACGGTGCGGAAGAAGGTGATCTGGCGCGAGGGGGCGCATTTGGGCACCACCCCCGTGGTGGGGTGGGCCCAGGCCACCACGGGCCGGCCCCCCGGCGGCGGCGGGCCGGGCGGGATGATCACCACACCGGAGACGGGGATGGGCTCGCCCTTCAGGCCCGTGGAGCGGTAGAGCACGCGATAGGCCATGGCCCCGTCGGGCGCGCCCCATTTGGGTTGCATGCGGATGAGGGTGCCGGGCGGCCCGGCTTCCACGTCGGCGCGGGTGGTGGCGTAGAAATCCGACTGGGCATGGGCGGGAGGCGCGAGGGCCAGAAGCACGAGGAGCACGAACCTGACGGCCGCCTCGCGAACGGCCCTTCCCCTACCCATACGCATACCCGTATCCCCCCGCGCGATTGCCGGTGATGCAGCCTGCATCCCGGCGTTTCTTGATTTGTCGCGGGGGTATCATCGCACGAGGCGGAGCCCCGGGCCACTCAGTCCAGCAGATCCTGCCATTGCGGATGGCGGCGGAACTGCGCCGCCACATAGGTGCAGACCGGGGTGATGCGAAACCCCTCTGCGCGGGCGTCGGCGACGGCGGCCTCCACCAGCCGGGCGGCGATGCCGCGCCCCTCGAAGGGCTGGGGCACGAAGGTGTGGTTGATGACCATGGTGCCATCGGTGGTGCGCCGGAAGGTCATCTCGGCCTCGACACCGGGGGTGAGCGCGATGACGTAGCGGCCATAGGGCTTGGCCTCCACGCGGCGGACCTCATAGCTGCTCTCGGACATGATCTCTCCTCGACCCGGCGCGGCGGCGGCTCGGGATGGAAACGCCCGCCGCGTCTCATGGTTCGGCTTTTAGCCGTCGGCTGGCACCACCGCCCGCGCGCAGGCGAGAAAATCGGCCTGCTGATCCGGCGTGAAGAAGCGGCGCGGCACCAGGCGGGCCAGGGCCTCGCTCTCGTAGACGAGGATCAGGCGCCTGTCCTCCACCACCCGCAGCACATAGAGCCACTCCAGCCGGACGGTGCCCTGTTCCGACCGGGTGGTGAGGCTCTCCTCGTCCCATGTCAGGTCAAAGGGCAGGTGCAGGGATTGCTGCTGGGCGAAGATGCGGCGCGCGTGGCGGACCGTCAGCCAGTAGCCCCATCCCACGCGCACGAGCGGCGTCAGGATGAAGAGCGCCAGCGCCACCGGCATCGGCAGATCATCGCCGGTGAACACCTTGACCCCGATGGTCGCGCCGGCGCTGACCACCAGCGCCGACAGGCCGAGATGAAACCAGGTCCGCGGCTGGCGCAGCGCACGGGCGAGAAACAGCCGGTGGAAGGCCACATGATCCTCGACATCGAGCGTGATGCGGACCTCGCGCGCGCCGCCGCCCGTCTCCTGCGCCGGTTCGCTCATCAGGCGGCGGTCCGGCCGGCGCAGGCCAGCAGATCCGCCTGTTGCGCGGAGGTGAGGTGGCGGCGGGGAATGATGCGCATCATGTAGTCGCTCTCGAAGAACAGGATCACCTTGTCGTTGGCCTTCACCTCGCGGAAATCGGACCAGCGCAGGCGCCAGTTGCCGTCCTCGGAGGTGGTGCGCAGCTCATCGTCGGTCCAGGAGACATCAAAGGGGCGCTGCAGGGTCTTCTGCTGGGCATAGAGCTTGCGGGCGGCACGCTCGTGCATGCCATAGGCGGCAAACAGGCCGGTGGCGGGGCTGGCGATGGCGATGACCACGAGGAGCGGCAGCGGCGGATGGGCGCCGAGCCCGGTGATCGCGGCCCATGCGGCGGCGGTGACGAGGATGCCCAGCAGGCAGATGTTGAAGATCTGGCGCGGCGCGCGCATGCGGGTGATGAAATGCAGCTGCGCCGCATGGACCACGTCCTCGGGCGTCAGGCTGAAGCGCACGGCGCGGGATGGAGCGGTCTCTGCGGCGGGCGATGTGGGGGGCGGGCTCATCTGGGCCTCGGTGTCGGGCATCCTTGTCCTCAAGTTGCTGCACCCAAGGGCAGAAAGCCCGAGAAGGCCGTCTTACGCAAGGCGGCTCATTCGTTCGGCCGCGTCACCATGTAGATGCTGAGCACCACGAACAGGATGGCGAGCCCCCACAGCACATAGACAGGCGCGCCCAGATACCGTGTGCCGAACCAACTGCCCACGAAGCTCGCCAGCGCGAACACCTTGGCGAATAGCGGAATGGCGCCCGTCTCCTGCCAGCGCCGCACGCTCGGGCCGAGGTAACGGTGGTTGAGCAGCCACGCCTCGAAGCGCGGCGAGGACCGCGCGAAGCACCAGGCGGCGAGGATCAGGAAGATGGTGCCCGGCATCATGGGCACCACCATGCCGATGGCGCCCAGAGTCACGAACACGCAGCCGAACCCGAACAGCATATGCCGGATCACCACCTGCCGGAGATCGGGAGGGGCGTCGGGCGGGGACTGCGGGTCATGCGGCACGGGAAAAGCCTTCATCCGAAACGGACGCCAGAAAGTGAGCCTTCAGCCGGCGGAGAGCAAGCGCACCGCAGCATCGCGTTCCTGCACATACAGCAGTGTGCGCACTTTTTCGCCCTCAGGCCCTTCCAGATCCGGATTGCCGGGCACGAGGGCTGCCGCCGCATCGCGGGCGGTGGAGACGAGGCCGCCATGCACCTCCATCTGCGCCACGCGGAAGCCGGGCAGGCCGCTCTGCTTGGTGCCGAGCACATCGCCCTCGCCGCGCAGCCGCAGGTCTTCCTCGGCGATGCGGAAGCCGTCCTCGGTCTCGCGCAATATGGCGAGGCGGGCCTTGGAGGTCTCGCTCAGCGGCCCCCGGAACAGCAGCAGGCAGGTGGAGGCCTTCTCGCCACGCCCCACGCGCCCGCGCAGCTGATGCAACTGGGCGAGGCCGAAGCGCTCCGCATGCTCGATCACCATGAGCGTGGCATTGGGCACGTTCACGCCCACTTCCACCACGGTGGTCGCCACCAGAATGCGCGCCTCGCCGGAGGCGAAGCGGGCCATGGCGGCATCCTTGTCGGAGCCGGAAAGTTTTCCGTGGACCAGCTCCACCGCCTTTTCGCCGAACACCTTTTGCAGATAGGCGGCGCGCTCGGTGGCGGCGGCGAGGTCCGAATTGTCGCTCTCCTCCACCAGCGGGCAGATCCAGTAGGCCTGCGCCCCCGCGCGCAACTGCCGGCCGACGCCCGCCACCACCTCGTCCAGCCGCTCCAGCGAGACAGAGCGGGTGTCCACGGGCTTGCGGCCGGGCGGCTTTTCCCGCAGCTCGGAACTGTCCATGTCGCCGAACAGGGTGAGCACGAGGGTGCGCGGGATGGGGGTGGCGGTCATCAGCAGCATGTCCACCGCCGCGCCCTTGCGCGAGAAGGCGAGGCGCTGCTCCACGCCGAAGCGGTGCTGCTCGTCCACCACCGCCAGCGCCAGATCGTGGAAGGCGACGTCATCCTGAATGAGCGCGTGGGTGCCGACCACGATGCCGATGCGCCCCGTCGCCAGCCCGTCGAGAATGGCGGCCCGCGCGCGCCCCTTCTCGCGGCCGGTGAGCAGCGCCACCTCGATGCCGGCGGCGGCCGCCAGCGGCGTGATGGTCTCCAGATGCTGGCGGGCGAGAATTTCGGTGGGCGCCATCAACGCCGCCTGCCGCCCCGCCTCGATGACGGCTGCGGACGCCAGCAGCGCCACCACCGTCTTGCCCGAGCCCACGTCGCCCTGAAGGAGGCGCAGCATGCGGGTGTCGGCGGCGAGGTCGCCGCGAATGGCGGCCAGCGCCGTCTCCTGCGCGCCGGTGAGCCGGAAGGGCAGGGCCTTGAGGATCGCGCCGGCCAGCCGGCCGTCGCCCTTGCTCGGGCGCCCGCCGGCCTTCACCTGCGTCTGCCGCACGATGGCGAGCGTGACCTGATGCGCATAGAGCTCGTCGAAGGCGAGCCGCTCCCACGCCCGGCCGGTGGGGATGCCGTCCACCGGCGTCTCGGGCTGGTGGATGCGTTTCAGCGCCTCGCGGAAAGCGGGCCAGTCGCCGCGCTCCACCAGATAGTCGGGCAGGGCTTCGGGCAGCTCCGGCACGCGGGCGAGCGCGGCCTCGATGGCCCGGCGCACATGGCCCATGGCGAGGCCTTCGGTGAGCGGATACTTGTTTTCCACCGGCGGCAGCTTGGCGAGGCCGGCCGCATCGAGGATGCGGTCGGGATGGGTCATCTGCCGCATGCCGTCATAGAGGCTGATCTTGCCGCACAGCCAGCGCGTCTCACCCACGGGTAACTGACGCTGGATGAAGCCGGGGTCGAGGTGAAAATGCACCACCGTGAGCTCGCCACTCTCGTCCGAGACGAAGGTGCGGTGGGGTGCGCGCCGGCCCGGCGGGGGGGCGTTGTGGCCGTCCACCTTCACTTCCAGCGTCACGTCCGTATCGGGCTGGGCCTCGAAGATGGTGGGCCTGTCGCGCCGGTCGATGAGGCCGGTGGGCATGTGGAACAGCAGGTCGATGACGCGCGGATTCTCGCGCCCCAGCAGCCGCCCGAACGGGCGCACCATCTTGGGCCCGATGCCGGGAAGCGTGGTGAGGGGGGCGAAGAGCGGATCGAGAATGGCCGGGCGCATGGCGCGCCGAAAGTGGCCGATGGGGGGGATTCGGGCAAGGGGAGGGGCAAAGGCGCGTGCAGTTGTCCCGCTACCGCTCAAGTTTCCGCTTTCGGTGCTAGGGTCTTGGCGCCCGGCGAGGGGATGGCCGGCAGCGTGTATGTCCGGGGAGGCAGCGATGGCGTTGGTCGGCGGCAAGGACCAGAAGAAATACTGGTTCGACGAATATCTGGCGGGTTCGTTCGAGCAACTGGACCATCTGGGCGAGGCCGAGCCGGAGGTGCAGCGCGGGGTCTGCATGGCCACCTGCGTCTACTGGATCTCCCACCACATGCACTATCGCTCGTTCTTCGGCGGCAAGAAGTCGACGGACGTTCGGATCGCCTTCCTCAAGGACAAGAACCGGCTGCTGACCATCCAGCGCGTGCAGGGCGGCTACAAGGATGCGATCAAGGATCACTTCACGGGATCGAGCGATGATGATGGCTATCGCACCGCGCTGAGCACCTTCCTGAAGCCATATGGCCTGAAGGTGAAGGCGACCACCGGCAGCGTCTATCTGTCCCCCACCGTGAAGTACGCCCTCACCACCCGCGAGAACTATGTGCAGTCGACGGAAGGCCGGTTCGAGGATCTGGTGGAGCGGCTGAACACCATGACCCACGCCTACCACATCCTGAACTTCGACGGCGTGCCGGGGCATACCACCTGCTGCTACAAGTCCGGCGGGACGCGGGGCAAGAACACGCACCTCTACATCTTCGATCCCAACATCGGGGAAATGAAGGTGCCCGCCGACAAGATCGGCGAGGTTCTGGCCAGCACCGTCTATCAGTATTTCAGCAAGGAAGCCTATTTCAGCTCGCTGGTCGCCATCGAGGTGGAGAAGAACAGCACCGGCGGCGTCACCTGACCCGCACCCTCCCGTGAAGGGCGGGTCCGGCTTCCGCCCCCTCTTTTCCCTACCGGTCTCCCGCGGCATCATGGGATGCAGTCATTCTCAGGCGACGTCGAGCTTGGTGGGACTTGGGGGAGCCGATGAAAAGATTGAACTGCGGGCGATACCTCAGTTTGTCGGCGGGCTTTTTAGTCCTGGTCGCCTTGCTAAGTGCCACCTGCGCAAATGGAATGGATTTCTCCATTCACGCCAACAACCAATATCCCAATCTGACAGCGATACTTGCCAAAGGGAACATTGTCCAAGGCGATGTCGAGCGTTTAAGCGCTATTTTGCGGCAAATGCCTGCCAAAAAGAACACGGCCGTCTATCTCAATAGCGGAGGAGGAAATCTCTATGAGGGTATGAAGTTTGGGAGATTTTTCCGAGTGAACCGGATCAAGACTGTTGTGGAGGGTGGGGAGGCCTGCGCCAGCGCTTGCGCAATCGCATTTTTGGGCGGCACCGACAGCGACGGTAAGCCTTGGCGTTCAAGTTCAACGGATAGCAGGCTCGGGTTTCACGCATTCAGAGGCATTAGTGATACGATGGATAGCGACCAGGTTCAGGTTGTTGTCGTTGACATGCTTCGTTATGGGAAGCAAATGGACGCACCCATTGATCTTCTTATTGCGGGATTTTCCACCTCGTCGAAGGACATATTTTGGGTTTCAAATGAGGATGTGTGCCTTCTGAAGATCAAGCTTTGGAGTAACGAAACCAAAAAGTTCGTCTGCAACTGAAACATTTTTCATTCTCGAGAGATGCTGCCTGCTCGCAGTGGCAGCCCATTCTGTCGGTCTGCTACTTCAGCCCCATGCAATTGGCATAGAACGTCGTGGTGGCCGGCCAGTCGGAGAAGACGCCGATGACGCCCACGTCGCGGGCCAGCACGTCGAGCAGGCGGTAGGTGTCGCTCGGCTTGCGGATGACGGGCTTGATGGTGCTGTAATAATAGCCGCCGCCGTCGGTGAGCGTGCCGGAGCGCTCCAGCGACCAGCCGATCAGCTTCAGTCCCGCCGCCTTCGCCTCCAGCGCGAAACGGGAGGGCACGATCTGCTGCTTCTCGTCCAGCGTGACCATCATGGGCAGTGCCGGCGCGAGGATCTTTACGCCCGCATCCGCCAGTTCCTTCATGCCGGGCTTCCAGGTCTCCGGCTTCTGGACATCGAAATCCTTGTCCTTTTCCGCCGATGAGCCGAGCCGCTCGTCCAGCAGCACCGCCTGCACGCCGAAGGCCGGCTCTTCCTTGATCCAGTAGAGCACGTCGCGCAGCAGGAAGGATTGCGGGAAGACCTGCGAGGGCGCGATGCCGGCGTCCTTGTAGTCGTCGATCATCTGCTGGGCATAGGCGTTCTGCGTGTAGGTGCCGTCATAGGGCATCAGCACGCGCGGCTGCTTCAGCTCGGGCGTGAACTTCACGCCGAACGATTTGAACAGCGCGATGCTCTCCTTGTGGGTCATCAGCGTGCCGGTGGTGGCGTAGAGGTCGGTGCGCCAGCCGGGCGTGCCCTTCATATAGTCCACCACGGAGATGGCATTCTCGTTGGCGCCGTCCATTTTGCCGCGCAGCTGGCGGAATTCGGCCAGCGTCAGGTCGCTGGTGCAGCATTTCACCTGCGCCTTGCGGCCCGTGGCAGGATCGGCGGGCGAGAAGGGCACCGAACATTTCTTCGCCAGCTCCGGGCGCGAAAGGATGTCGGTGGAGGTGTGCAGGTCGCACTGGTCGTGCCGGCAGACCAGCTCGCGATCCCGCGTGAAGGTCACGTCGCATTCCATGATGCCCGCGCCCATGCGCGCACCGGCCATATAGGCTTCGCGCGTATGCTCGGGGAATTGCAACGGCGCGCCGCGATGGGCGATGGAGAAGCTGGAACGCTGGAAGGGACCGGCCTCGCAGGCCTTCAGCCTGTCCTTCAGCGGGCCGGGGTCGAGATCATCCACCAGATAGAAGGGGCGGGGGCCGAGCTGGGCTTGCGGCGGTTCGCTTTGCGCCTGCGCGGGCAGGGCGGTGAGGGCCAGCAGGACGGCGGGGAGCAGCGCAAGCGTGCGCAGCCACAGGTGAAAGCGGTCGCCAGTCATGAAGAGCCCTCCGGGACATGCCGGTCCTGCCGACCGAAGACGGCAGGCTCCGACATAAGAATGACCGCCGGATGACCTTGAGGCGAGCCGTTTCCTCGAGCGTTTCATCGCTTCATGGAAACGCTGAAACGCTCCACGTCTTTGATAGAGAATGTCTTTCGGCTTGGACTGCGGAGCAGTCAAAGCCGGACATGCTCTAGCGCCCCTCCATCGCTGTCACCATCTCCCGGAAACCCCGTCGCCGGGCGTGTTCGAGGGCGGTGACGCCCTCCTTGTCGGGGATGCGCACGTCGGCCCCGGCCTCCACCAGCGCTCGGACGATGGCCTGATGGCGCGCGCCGCCGTCGCCGAGGATCACCGCCTCCAGCAGTGCGGTCCAGCCGAGCTTGTTGACGTGGTTCACGTTGACGCCCGCAGCGATCAGGGTGCGCACGGTCTCCACATGGCCGCGCTCGGCGGCGGGGATCAGCGCCGTGCCGCCGAAGCGATTGGTGCTCTTCAGGTCCGCACCATGGGCCAGCGTGAGCTTCAGTATGTCGAGGCGGCCACGGGCGCCGGCATAGAGATAGGCACTGTCGTGGATGGCGTCCTGCGCATTCACGTCGGCGCCGGCTTCGATCAGCACGCGGGCGGCGTCCGTTTCGCCGGCGATGGTGGCCACGAGAAGGGCGGTCTGGCCCTGATCGTTGCGCGCATCCACGCTTGTGCCGGCGGCCAGAAGCGCCTGGATGGCCGGCACATCGCCCTGTTCAGCGGCGGAGAGCAGCGCACGGGCGTTGGGCTGGGCCATGGCGGTCTCCATGTGTGTGGCGGCAAGGGATGATGCGAGGATCAGCGCGCCGAGGACAAGGACCGCACGCCGGTCATGGAGCAAACGGGGCATGTCGGGCTACTCCTCTGGCGCCTGTGATGTTGCGGGTCTGGCGTGCATAACCGGGCTGTCAGGCGGCAGGCGAATGTCCCGCCGTGCCCCCTCCCAACCCTCCCCCGCACCGAAGTCGGATGTTTCCGACTTCGGCACCTTGATGCCGAAACCGGCAATGGCCGGCTTCGGGCGGGAGAGGGCTTTTCCCATCGGGATGCCGGGCTTCCCGCTCGATCTTCCTTGATCTTACGCTCATGACGAGCGCGACAGGCTCCCTCTCCCGCCTGCGGGGGAGGGGTGGGGAGGGGGAAGAGGCGCACCATATGGTGTGAACCATCCCCCTCCCGGTCTCAACTGACCGTCAGATCACTTCAGCTGGTCCTGCACCTTGGCGAGGGCTGCCGTGGCGCAGGCTTCGTCCAGATTGCCGCCGGGGGCGCCGCCGACGCCAACGGCCCCGATGGTCTCGTTGCCCACCTTCACCGGCACGCCGCCGGCCAGCACCAGGAAGCCGTCGATGGCGACCAGCTGCGCCGCAGCCGGGTTCTTCTGCACATTTTCGGCCACCGTCGAGGTGGGCAGGCGGGTGGAGGCGGAGGTGAAGGCCTTGCGGCGGGCGGCATCCACGGTGTGCGGGCCGGCATTGTCGGCGCGCATCACGGCGCGCACCACGCCGGCGCGGTCCACCACGGTGGCGGTGACGTTGTAACCCTGGGCGCTGCACGCCGCGACGGTCTCGCGGGCCAGATCAGCGGCGAGGCCGAGCGGCATGTTCTTCTCCTGCAGCACCTGCGCGGAGGCGGCCGAGGTGAGGGCGAGAGCGGCGGCGGCGGCGAGGATGAGGCGGGTCATGGTCGGTCTCCCGGAAGGGCTCGAAAGGATCGGTGCCGAAAGCGTTCTGCTTTCCGGGGACAGATCTACCGGCCGGGGCCTTGCCGCTGAATCCGTGGTGCCACAGGGCGGTGTAGGTAGGGCTACCTAGACGCCGCTGCCGGGTCCGCCAGCGTGAGGCGCACGAACTCGGCCACCGAGCTGGTGCCGAGCTTCTCCGCGATATGGGCGCGGTGGGCGTCGATGGTGCGGGCCGAGACGTTCAGCGCCGCCGCGATCTCCTTGCTGGCCCAGCCCCGGCACACCATGTCCAGCACCTCGCGCTCGCGCTCGGTGAGGCGGCCCAGCAGATCCTGCGCTTCCGCCCGCTCCAGCACCTGCTCCAGCGCCTTCCCCGCCATGGCGATGGCGTCCAGCAGCACCTGCTCGTCCACGGGCTTGGAGAGGAAATCCAGCACGCCGGCCTTGAAGGCGCGGCGGCAGGCGTTCACGTCGCCATGGCCGGTGATCATGATGACCGGCCAGTCAATACCGCGCTCCACCAGCTTCTGCTGCAATTGCAGGCCGCTGATCATGGGCATGCGCAGGTCGAGGATGAGGCAGCCGGGCCGCGCCCGGTCAACGTGGGCGAGGAAGGTCGCGGGATCGGCGAAGGTCTCCACGCTCATGCCATAGGTGCCGAGCAGCAGCGCGATGGCCTCGCGCACGGGCTGGTCGTCATCGACCAGATAGATGCGGACAGGGGTCATTGCGCGGCCTGCCGGGCGGCGCCGGCCTCGGGAAGGGTGAGGATGAAGGCGGCGCCGCCCGAAGGCGCGGCGTCCGCCGCGATGCTGCCGCCGCAGCGCTCCAGCAGCGTGGCGCAGAGCGAGAGGCCGAGGCCCAGCCCGTCCGGCTTGGTGGTGAAGAAGGGCTCGAACAGGCGCAGGCGCACGTCGGCGGGAATGCCCGGTCCGGTATCGCTCACGCGGATCTCCACCCGGCCATCGGCGCCGGCAGCGGCGGGCATGGCGGTGGTGCGCACGGTGATGGTCTTCTCGCCCGCCGTGCCGTCGAGGCTGTCGGCGGCGTTGCGGATGAGATTGTGCAGCACCTGCTCCATCTCGATGGGATCGGCGAGGATGTGCGCGCCGGGCGCATCGCTGTCCAGCTCAAGCGCGATGCCGCGCCGCTCAAGATCGGCACGCACCAGTCCGGCCACGTCGTCCACGATCTCAGCCACCTCCGTCAGCACGGGGCGGGGCGGGCGGTTCGAGATGTAGTCGCGCATGCGCTTCAGCATCTCGCCGGCCCGCCGCGCCTCGCGCACGTTCGCCTCCAGCGCCTGGTCGAGCAGGGAGGGGTCGCTGCCGGGCCGGGCCAGCCGGCGGGCGGCCTGGCTCTGGCTCAGCAAGGCGGTGAGCGGCTGGGTCAGCTCATGGGCGATGCCGGAGGCCAGCTCCCCCAGCGCATTCACCCGCGCCGCATGGGCAAGGCGGGTTTCGTGCTCAAGAAGCTGGGTGCGCTGCTCGGCCAGCCGGGCGGCTTCCTCGGAGCGACGGGCGGCGAGGCGCTGGCGCCACGCATAATGCAGCACCAGCAGGGCCAGCAGCGAGAGCGCTGCGAAACCGAGCGTCAGCTTCGGGTCGAGGATTTCGGCCAGCGAGAGCGGCCGCACGAGGGTCAGCGTGAGCGGCTGGCTCGGGCTGTCGATGGCCCGGCTGAAGCGCGGCGCGGGCAGCCACGGGAGGGCATCGCCTTCCTGCTCGGCCTGCCATTGCGCCAGTGGCTGCCCGTCGAGGGTGAGCGTCACATGTGCCCAGGCGGGGCGCTCGGAGGGCTCCACCAGCAGCGTGGCGTCGATCTCGATGATGACGGCCAGCGCCGGATTGGCCGCGCTCGCCTTCTTGCCCACCAGATAATGGGTGGGCGCGGGCGGATCGCGGAAGCTGCGCGGCTCGCCCGGCGTCAGGGCATAGAGGGCGGCGGCGAGGCCGGCGTGATCGACCGGGACCGGCGCCATGGACATCAGCGGCCTGAGCGACACCGTCCCGCCGCTCTCGGCCAGCGACACCACGTCGATGCCGGCCACGCGCGGATAGAAGCGCATGAACCTGTGGCTCACCTGCAGGATGGCGTCCTGCGGCGGCGGATCGGCCACCAGCACCAGCGCCACGAGGCTGGTGAGCAGGGCATCATGTTGGGCCACCCGCTGCGAGATCACGCGATGCAGGGCGAAGCCGTTGGAATTGACCTCCTCCCGCGCCCGCTCCACCGCCGTGCGGGCGCTGAAGCCCACGAACAGCGCGTTGAGCCCCAGCCAGACGGCGAGGAACACCAGAAGTCCGAGAGCGGCACCGCGCCGTTTCAATGCATGGCCTCCCTCGCTTTGGCCCGGATATGACGGTGCGAGGATACACGCTGCGGCGTCCGCGTGCATGGCTGTCCACACCCTCTCGCAACATCGCCCAAGGTCACGCTAAACTCGCCTTACGTCTCTGGGGCAGAAACGCATGACGGACAGCGAAGCAGAACGCGCCGAACGGGCGGCCTTCATCCTCACCCTGCGCGGGCGGGGCATCCGCGACGTGGCGGTGCTGCGGGCGCTGGAGCTGGTGCCGCGCGCACTGTTCGTCGATCCCACCCTGCGCCGCCACGCCTATGAGGATGTGGCCCTGCCCATCGCCTGCGGCCAGACCATGTCGCAGCCGAGCCTGGTGGCGGCCATGACCGAGGCGCTGTCGCTGAATGCCGAGCACAAGGTGCTGGAGATCGGCACCGGCTCCGGCTACCAGGCCGCCGTGCTCTGCCATCTCGCCTCGCAGGTGGTGACGGTGGATCGCTATCGCTCGCTGGTCAGCGAGGCGCAGGTGCGCTTCCGGGTGCTGGGCCTGCGCAACGTGGCCGCCTTCGTGGGCGACGGGCTGCTCGGCCTGTCCACGCGCGGGCCCTATGACCGCATCATGATCACGGCGGCAGGGCCGGAACTGGCCCCTGCGCTGGTGGAGCAGCTGAAGCCCGGCGGCATCCTCGTGGCCCCCATGGGCGACCCCCGCGAGGTGCAGATGCTGCGCCGGTTCGAGAAGGGGCCTGAGGGGGTGACGGCTACCGACCTCATGCCGGTGCGCTTCGTGCCGCTGGTGCCGGGGGTGGCGGCGACGCTTTAAACCTTTGGTTGCGCAACTAAATCCGTTGCCGGGCGTTCATGTGGCGGCGCTTAAGTTCCCCAGCGTCGTCAGCCGGAGGGAGTGTGCGTTTTGAGTCTCGATCACTTGCGGATCTCGACCCTCATCGCTGCCTGTCTGGCCATCCTCCCCGCCACAGCCCAAGCGAAGGATAAGATGAAGCCTGCCGATGCCCTCGTCCTCGACACCGAACGTCCGCTCCTGATCGAAGCCCTCAAGCTCTGCGGCAGCCCGGACATCAAGACGCTCATGGCCGGGCTGCCCGCCTTTGCCGAGAAGATGAAGGCGGTGCATGTGGCGCCTGACCATATCAACGAGAAATTCGCCGCCGCCGGCATGGTCAGCTTTTCCGGCTGGGGCTTCAGCGCGGGCGCGCCGGCCGCGCTCGACATGCGCTCCTTCTTCGTCGAGATCCGCATGCAGGAGACGGGCGGGCGCACCGTCACCTTCTGCGAGATCACCGACATGACCACCGATCCCGATGCCACCAAGCTCGCCCTGGTGGAGGCCGACTGGCTGAAGGCCATCGAGCCGTGGACGCAGAACGCCCTGAAGACGCTGCGCAGCGAGCGCCCCGCCACCGCCACCGACGATGCCACCTTCGAGCATTATTTCGACCTCTCCACGCCGGGCACCGTGGGCTCGCTCTCCACCTTCCGCATCGAGCACAAGCTGCAGCTGAATTTCATGCGCGCCACGGGGCAATAGGTGGCCGGCATCGCGGCCAACTTCCGCACCCATGGCGTGAGGGGGCTTCTGGCCCTCGTGCTGCTGTTCGCGCTGCTCGGCCCTCTGGCCGGCGGGCTGCCGGCGCTGTTCTTCCAGCAGGTGGCGTGGTGGGGCGAGCCGGACAGCCTGCCCATGCTGCTCACCGTGCTGACCCTCGTCTATGCCTATGGCCTCCTGCCGGCGGTGGTGACGGCTGTCGTCGTGACGCTGATCTCCCCGCGCGGCCATGGCGGTTCGTTCGCGCGGGTGTGGGTGGCGGCCATGGCTGCCACGGCCATCACCCTGCCGATCCATTTCCTGCTGTTTCGTGCCATGTGGGGCACGGGGGATCCCGGCGCGCTGGGCCTCATCGCCATGATGGTGGTGGCCTGCGTGCTGTTCACCGTGCCCGCCGCCTCCTGGTGCTGGTGGGCGGCCTCGAGGCTGCGCCTGCTGTGATTGCGGATGATCCCATGACATTGCCTGACACCGATCTTGCACCGCCTCCCTCCACCGGCTGGTTCGGGCCGCTCCGCTCCCACGGCTGGAAGGGCGTGCTCGCCCTGGTGGTGCTGTTCGCCGTGCTTGGGCCCCCGGCCGGCGCGCTGCCGCTGATGGCCACGCAGCTCATCGGCGCCATCAAGCAGCCCGTCATGCTGCACGCGCTGGGAATGATGGCCGGCTCCGCCTATCTCATGGGCGTGATACCGGCGGTGAACACTGCGCTTCTGGTCTGCCTGCTGTGCCCGCGCCACCATCCGGCGGCCTATGTGCGGGTGTGGGTGTGCACGCTCGTGTCCACCTTCGTCTGGCTGGGGTTCCTCGGCGGCTTTCCGGGCATGGGCATGCCCCGTCTCGACGGCGTGGCCCTCATGACGCTGGGCGTCGGCATGATCGTGACCCTGCCGGCGGCCACGTGGTGCTGCTGGGTGGCGCGCAAGCTGAAGCTGCTCTGAGGGCGTGCATTGCCCGGCCTTTGCCGGATCGGATAATGTGCTGCGTCTTCCCTCACCTTGCGCAGCATGGGACTAGCGGCCGTGGATTTGCTTTCCATGACCCCGGCGATGATGCCACCCGAATTGACGCCTCCCGCGGCCATCTCGCTCGGGGATGCGCCGGCGGCGCTCGCCACCATTCTCGATCGTGCGCCGCCGGTGGCGGACGGGGCGCTGCGCGCCGCCACCCGCCTCACCGGCCAGTGGGGCCATGGTGCCCTGCACGATTATCTGCCCGGCATGAATGGGCATGTGCTCATCACCTATTACGGCGCGCCGCAGGAGATCGTCTGGCGCACGCCGGAGGCGCGTCTCGCCGGCACCACAAGGTCCGGAACGCTGACCATCATCCCCGAGGGTGTCGCGGGTCGCTGGGACATTGCCGGACCCATAGGCGTCTCGCACGTCTTCCTGTCCGATGCGCGCCTGAGGGCCTGCGCCGAGGCCATCGGCGGCGGCGCGGGGGAGCTGGAGCTGCTGGCGCGGGTGGGCTTTGACGATCCCATCGCCGCCCGCCTCATGGAGATGCTGGGGCGGGAGGCCGTGACCGCCGATCCCGCCGCCCGCCTGTTCGTGGAACAGGCGACCGACCTGCTCTGCACCCAGCTGGTGCGCGGCCATTCCTCCTTCGGTGCGCTGCAGGCGGAGCTGCCGAAGAAGGGGCTGGCGGAACGCCATGTGCGCCGCGTCGGGGCCTATATGCGCGAACATCTCGCCCGCGAGATCGGGCTCGACGAGCTGGCGGGGCTCACGGGCCTCAGCCGCTATCATTTCTGCCGCGCCTTCCGCCTCGCCACCGGCCGCACGCCCCATGACGCGCTGGTGGAGGTGCGCATGGAGCGGGCGCGGGACCTGCTGGCTGATCCCGCGCTCAGGATCACCGACATCGCGCTGGCGGTGGGCTATGAGACGCCCTCCGCCTTCGCGGCCGGTTTCCGGAAGACGGTGGGCGTGACGCCGACCGCCTTCCGCAGGGCGCTGTGAGCGCCGCCGGTAGCTGTCAGATCCGGTTGTCCCAGGCGGCGATCTGGTGGGCCTTCAGCATGTCCTCGATCTGCTGCGGCACCACGTTGCGGAAGTGGCCGGTAT
This sequence comes from Azorhizobium oxalatiphilum, assembly GCF_014635325.1. Classification (GTDB taxonomy): domain Bacteria; phylum Pseudomonadota; class Alphaproteobacteria; order Rhizobiales; family Xanthobacteraceae; genus Azorhizobium; species Azorhizobium oxalatiphilum. The sequence goes on from NZ_BMCT01000005.1 coordinate 112,042, forward strand.
CGGCGGGGACGATCTCGATCATGCGGTCGATCATCTCCTGTGCGTCCATCTTGCCGTCCGGCCCGGCGAAGAAGGCATCGAAGCCCGCCCGCAGGTCGGCGCGCTTGGTGAAGTGCACGTCATCGTCCAGCCAGCGGAAGGGATTGTCCGCCATGGTCTCGTTATAGCCGGTGTAATAGGCGCCCGGATTGATGGTCTGGATCTTGATGTCATAGGCCGCCAGCTCCTGCTGGAGGGCTTCGGCGATGGATTCCAGCGCGTGCTTGGTGGAGACGTAGGTGCCCCAGTTGGCCGGCGTGAACAGGCCGCCCATGGAGGAGGTGAACACCACCTTGCCCGGCTTGCCCGCCTTTACCCACTTGCCCACCACGCCCTGCGTGAGCTGGAGCGGCAGGAAGACGTTGATCTCGTAGTTCTTCCGCACGAGATCGAGGGGGATTTCCCACACCGGGCCGGCCTCGCCCATGCCGGCATTGTTCCAGAGCACGTCGAAGTCCCACTTCAGCGCCTGCGCGATGTCATAGGGGTCGGTGAGGTCGAGGCGCTCCACCGTCAGATTGTCGAGGCCGAGGGCCTTGGCCTCCTCGCGCAGCGGAGTGACCTGCGAGGACACCTGCACGGTGGCGATGACGGTATGGCCATTTTTCGCCATGCCGATGGCGGCCCCCTTGCCGAAGCCCGAGCCTGCGCCGGTGATGAGGATGGTCTTGGTCGTGGTCATGATGTGCTCCTGTCTTTGGAATTGTGAGGTGAGGGATCAGGCGCCGAGCGCCGCCACGGCGGCGGTGGCGATGTCGAAATCCTGCGCGACCGAGCCGCCGGAGACGCCCACGGCGCCGATCAGCGCGCCGGTGCCGTCGAACAGCGGCAGGCCGCCGGCGAAGACGGTGAGGCCGCCATTGCTGGTCTCGAAGCCGGGGGAGGTGCCGCCGGGCCTGGCGTAGTCCCACAGGACTTCCGTGGGGGCGGCGAACAGCACCGAGGTGCGGGCCTTGTTGATGGCGATCTCGATGGCGCCGAGCACGGCGCCGTCCATGCGGCCGAAGGCGGCGAGGTGGGCTCCGGCATCGAGCACCGCGATGTTGACCGGAATGTTCAGGTCGCTGGCCCGCTTCTCACCTGCGGCGAGCAGGGTGCGGGCGGTTTTGAGGGTGAGCATGTCCTTGCCCCTGTGGTGCGGACCGGAGCGCCGTGCCCCGATCCGATGGGCAAAGGAATAAGGGCCGGCGGGAGCCGCCGCCGTTCGCCGATTGCGCGCACTGTTCGCCGATTGCGGTGACGTGCGGGGAGGGAGCGAAGAGGGGCAGGGGAGGGGCAGGGGAGGCCGGGCGTTAACCGGAGATTGCATTGGCGGTACCGGGCGCATTGCGCCGCTGCCGCGGGTGCTTTAACCAAGCGTTAAAGCTCACCCCCCTTGGGAAAGTGCGTTCCGTGTCTGCGCTGCGACCGTTCATCCTTGCCGGAACGATGGCCCTTACCCTCGCACTGGCCGCCTGCGGCGGACGTCCGGCGGGTGTGCTCGTGCCTGTGGCCACTCAGGTGCCCGGTACCACGCAGGTGTCGATGCTCGTCGCCACCACCCGCGCCAAGGCCACCAATACGGACATGTTCTCCGGCGAGCGCGGCAAGGTGCCGAGCTTCGCGGAGATCACCGTCTCCATTCCGCCCGATGCCGGCCGTCAGGTGGGCGAGGTGCAGTGGCCCAAGAGCGTGCCCGGCAATCCGCAGACCGATTTCGTCGTCTCCGGCGCGCAGGACATGACGCTGCCGGAAGCCAAGACCTGGTTCAACCGCGACGTGAAGAAGCGTCCGCAACGGCAGGTGCTGGTCTTCATCCACGGCTACAACAACCGTTTCGACGATGCGGTCTTCCGCTTCGCGCAGATCATCCACGACTCGGGCGCGGACGTGACGCCGATCCTGTTCACCTGGCCCTCGCGCGGCAGCCTGCTCGCTTATGGCTATGACCGGGAGAGCGCGGTCTATTCCCGCGACGCGCTGGAGAATTTGCTCACCGCGCTGGCGAAGGACCCCAACGTGGGCGAGGTGTCGGTGTTGGCCCATTCCATGGGCAATTGGGTGACGTTCGAGGCCCTGCGCCAGATGGCCATCCGCAACGGCCGGGTGCTGCCCAAGATCAAGAACGTCATGCTCGCCGCCCCCGACGTGGACGTGGACATCTTCCAGTCGCAATGGGCCGATCTCGGTACGCCGACGCCCAACGTCACCGTCTTCGTGTCGCAGGACGACAGGGCGCTGAAGATCTCGCAGCGCGTGTGGGGCTCGCAGGCCCGCCTCGGGCAGGTCAATCCGGAGCTGGAGCCCTACAAGAGCGAGTTCGAGGCCCGCAAGATCAACGTCTTCGACCTCACCTCCCTGAAGACGTCGGACGGCCTCAACCACGGCAAGTTCGCCGAGAGCCCGGACGTGGTGAAGCTCATCGGCACCCGCATCGCCACCCAGCCGACCATCACCGACAGCCGCGAGGGCGTGGGCGACCGTATTGTGCAGGTCACGACCGGCGCCGCCACCACCGTGGGGCATGCGGCGGGGATGGTGCTCTCCGCGCCGGTGGCGGTGGTGGACGCCAACACGCGCGACAATCTGAGTGCGCAGGCGGAGCAATTGGGCGGCACCGTCAACGGCACCATGCATTCCACCACCGGCCTGCTCACCACGGCACCTAGCCAGTAGGGCCAGTAACCCGGCGCGCCCGGCCCGCGCCGGGCCCCAAAATCTGTGGCGCGGAAGCCACAGTGCACCAATTGTTGCGGACAGCTTCAGGACTTAAGCGCTCATTTACCCGACCCGCCTTTACTCCACGACATGTTCGGTGCGTGCGAGTTGGGTCACATGACAGCTTCCAGCAAATCTTCGGGACGTATTGCGGTCGCACGCGTTGCGGCGATCGGTCTGCTGGCTGCCGGTCTGGCCGGATGCAGCGGCGACGTGACGCGTTTTGCGGACAATGGTCCGCAGGCGGGTCTGCCGCCTCAGCAGCCCTCCAGCGAGGTGACGGGTTCGCTCGGCTCCGCGCCCTCCGCGCGGGTGGATTCGGGGCCCATCGGCTCGCCCCTCGCGGCTCCCCAGATGAGTTCGGCCCCCATGGGTGCGCCGCAGATGGGTTCGCAGCAGGTGGCTTATGCCCCCGCCAACCAGACCTATAATTCCGGCTCGTCCAACTATGGCTCGGGCGGCTATGTGGCGGCCCCGCCGCCGCCTGCGGTTCCCCACACCCCGCCCGCGCCCGCCATGGCGGCTGCCGGCGGCAACCATGTGGTGACGTCGGGCGAGACGCTGTCCTCCATCGGCCGCCGCTACAATGTGAGCCGCGCCGCCATCGCCAGCGCCAACGGTCTGCCGCAGGATGCGCCGCTGCGCATCGGCCAGTCCCTGGTCATCCCCGGCGCCGGCAATGCCAATGTGGCGCAGGCCCGTCCGGCGCCCGCGCCGGCGATGGCTACCGCCCCGGTCGGCAAGCCGCAGCAGATGGCCGCCGCCACCCCGGCGATCGCTCCCGCGCCCGGCCCGGCGCCGCTCGGCACCACCCGTTCCGCCGCCCCGACGCCGGCCGCGCCCCCCATGGCGCAGGCCCAGCCGCTGGTGACGCCCGCCGTTCCCGCGCAGCCGAAGATGGCCGCCGCCACCCCGGCCGCCCCCGCCAAGGTGGAAACCGCCGCCAAGGTGACTCCGGCCGAGGATGCGGAAGAAGCCCGCTCGCCTGGCGCCGGCCCGCAGTTCCGCGCTCCCGTCCGTGGCCGCGTCATCTCCGGCTTCGGTCCCAAGCCCGGCGGCTCGCGCAATGACGGTGTGAACTTCGCCGTGCCGGAAGGCACCGCCGTGCGCGCCGCCGAGGACGGCACGGTGGCCTATTCCGGCAACGAGCTGAAGGGCTACGGCAACCTCGTCCTGATCAAGCATGCGGACGGCTATGTCACCGCCTATGCCCATAACAGCGAGCTGAGCGTGAAGAAGGGCGACACCGTCCGGCGCGGCCAGATCATCGCCAAGGCCGGCCAGAGCGGCGGCGTGGGCACCCCGCAGTTGCACTTCGAGATCCGCAAGGGCTCGCAGCCGGTGGACCCCAGCCAGTATGTGGCCGGGCTCTGAGTTCGACAGTTCCTTCCGAGAAGACTGCAACGGCCGGGCTTGCCCGGCCGTTTTCTTGTCGTCACCCTCAGCGCCGGTGCCGCTTGACGCACCGTGCGCCCGCCGATAGGCCCGTTCCATGACCATCGCTCCCAGCGGCACCCGTGCGCTCATCGTTGGCCTCGCCGGCCATAGCCTCACCGAGGGCGAGCGCGCCTTCCTGCGCGACGTGCGCCCGTGGGGCCTGATCCTGTTCGCCCGCAACGTGGATACGCCGGAGCAGGTGGCGGCCCTGGTGGCGGATGCCCGCGCGGTGCTGGGCTGGCGCGTGCCGGTGCTGATCGATCAGGAAGGCGGCAGGGTGCAGCGCCTGCGCCCGCCGCACTGGCTGGAATATCCGCCGGCGGAAAATTTCGGCCTGCTCTATGACAACGACCGCACCCGCGCGCTGAATGCCGTGAGGCTGAACTCGCGCCTGCTGGCCCATGACCTGCTGACGCTCGGCATCGACGTGGACTGCCTCCCCGTCGCCGATCTGCGCCTGCCGGAAGGCCATGGCATCATCGGCAACCGCGCCTATGGCTCGGATGCGGCCATCGTCGCGCCGCTGGCCGGGGCGGCGGCGCAGGGCCTGCTGGATGGCGGCGTGCTGCCGGTCCTCAAGCACCTGCCGGGCCATGGCCGCGCCCCCGTGGACAGCCATGAGCATCTGCCCAGCGTGTCCGCCCCGCGCGCGGTGCTGGAGGAGACCGATTTCCAGCCCTTCAAGGCGCTGAATGCCCTGCCGCTCGGCATGACCGCCCATGTGGTCTATGAAGACATCGATGCGCAGAACCCCGCCACCACCTCCCGCGTGGTGTTGGATGAGGTGGTGCGCGGCCTGATCGGCTTCGACGGGGCGCTGATGAGCGACGATCTGTCCATGAAGGCCCTGTCCGGCTCGTTCGCCGAGCGCGCCCGCGCCTCCATCGCCGCCGGCTGCGACCTGCTGCTCCATTGCAACGGCGATCCCGCCGAGATGGCGGAAGTGGCAGGCGAAGCGCCGGTGCTGGTCGCCGACGCGCTCACCCGCACCGAACGGGCGCTGGCCCTGCGCATCACGCCGCCCGCCTTCGACATCGAGGCCGCCCGCCGGGACATGGCGCGGCTGCTCGATCCCGCGCTCTGAGCGGCCATGTCCGGCGCGCCAACTCCCGAAGGCGATCCGCCGGTTGATCCGGCGGCCGAGCCCGCGCCGGATTTCGTCGAGGATCAGCTTCCCGAGGCGCGCGAAGGCGCCTTCGTGGTGGATCTGGACGGCTTCGAAGGCCCCCTCGACCTGCTGCTGGCGCTGGCCCGCACCCAGAAGGTGGACCTGCACCGCATCTCCATTCTGGCGCTGGCCGACCAGTATCTGACCTTCATCGAGGAAGCCCGGAAGGTGCGCCTTGAGCTGGCCGCCGACTATCTCGTCATGGCGGCGTGGCTGGCTTACCTGAAATCCCGCCTGCTGCTGCCGGTGCCGCCCAAGGAGGATGGCCCGAGCGCCGAGGAACTGGCCGCCGCCTTCACCCGGCGCTTGAGGCACCTTGAGCGCATCCGCAAGGCGGCCGAACAGTTGATGGCCCGCGACCGGCTGGGCCTCACCGTCTTCCCGCGTGCCGAGCTGGACGAAAGCGTGCCGGAGGCGCGCCCCGTGGTCTATACGGCCACCCTCTACGACCTCCTGTCCTCCTATGCCCAGCAGCGGCAGAAGCAGGCGCTGTCGCTGGTCACGTTGAAGACCCGCATGACGTGGTCGCTGGCCGATGCGCGCGAGCGGCTGGAGCGGCTATTGGGCACGTCGCTGGGGGACTGGATGCGCCTCGACCAGTTCCTGATAGAATATCTGACCACGCCGGAGGAGCGGACGACCGCCATCGCCTCCAGCTTCTCGGCCACGCTCGAAATGGTGAAAGAGGGCAAATTGGACATCCGACAGGACGCGCCGTTCGCGCCTCTGTGGCTGCGGCCCCGGCCCGGGGAGGGCAGGGAATGAATCGCGCCGCGCCCCGCGTCGATCTGTTCGACGTCCGTCCCGATGACGAACGCGCCGTCGCCCTTGCCCGCGACCTGCGCATCATCGAGGCGCTGCTGTTCACCTCCGGCGCGCCGCTGGAGCCGCATAAGCTCGCCGCCCATCTGCCTGAGAAGACCGACATCGAGGCGCTGATGGACATCCTCGCCGCCGATTATTCCCGGCGCGGGGTCAACCTCGTGAAGGCCGGCGGCGGCTGGATGCTGCGGACCGCGCCCGATCTCGCGCCCGTGGTCTCGCGGGGACAGGTGGAAACCCGCAAGCTGTCCCGCGCTGCCGTGGAGGTGCTGGCCATCGTCGCCTATCACCAGCCGGTCACGCGCGCCGAGATCGAGGACATTCGCGGCGTCTCCACTTCCAAGGGCACGCTGGACCTGCTGCTGGAGAGCGGCTGGGTGCGCCTGCGCGGTCGCCGCAAGGCGCCGGGGCGGCCGGTGACATATGGCACCACGCCCGCCTTCCTCACCCATTTCGGCCTCGATGCCTTGCAGGACCTGCCCGGCCTCGACGAACTGCGCGGCGCGGGCCTGCTGGATGGCCGCATCCCGCCCGGCTTCACCATTCCGCTGCCCTCCGACGATGCCGCCTTGCGCGACGACGAGGAGGCGCTGGAGAAGGAGCCTCTCGACCTCGCCCTCGCGCCGCTGCTCGATTATGCCGAGCGGGACGAGGGGGATGGGGCAGGGGACGGGGAAAAGGACAGGGACGAGGGCGAGACGGAATGAACGCGCCAACCACCGGCCTGCCGTCCGGCTCGCCCGCCAGCATTGCCAAGGGACTCACCTTCGAAGCCGTTCGCCTGTCCTATGGCGGGGTGGAGGCGGTGCGGGGCATCGATCTCGCCGTGGCGCCGGGGGAGGTGCTGTGCCTGCTCGGGGCGTCCGGCTGCGGCAAGACCTCGCTGCTGCGCCTTGCCGCGGGCATCGAGCGGCCGGACAGCGGCCGCATCGCCGTGGACGGCATGGAGATGGCCGGGCCGCAGACCTTCGTGCCGCCGGAGCGGCGCGGCATCGGCCTCGTGTTCCAGGACTATGCGCTGTTCCCGCACCTGACCAATCTGGAAAACGTGAAATTCGGCCTCGCCCGCCTGAAGCGCGCCGATGCGGATCAGCAGGCCCGCGCGGCGCTGGATCTGGTGGGGCTGGCGGACCACGCTTCGGCTTATCCCCATGAATTGTCGGGCGGCCAGCAGCAGCGTGTGGCGCTTGCGCGGGCACTCAGCCCGCGTCCGGGCATCCTGCTGCTGGACGAACCCTTCTCGGGCCTCGACCGCCGCCTGCGCGACCAGGTGCGCGCCGACACGCTGAAAGTCCTGCGGCAGGCCCGCGCCACCGCCATCATCGTCACCCACGATCCGGAAGAGGCCATGCGCCTGTCGGACCGCATCGCCTTGCTCAGGTCCGGCGAACTGGTGCAACTCGGCACCCCGGAAGCGCTCTATGGCACGCCTGCGGACCTTGGCGTGGCGCGCTTCTTCTGCGAGCTGAACGAGGTGCCTGCCCGTATTTCAGGCGGCGTTGCCGAAACGCCGCTCGGCTGCTTCCCGGCGCCCGGCGTGGCGGATGGGACGGGCATCGCCGCCATCCGGCCGCAGGCGCTGTCGGTGGCGCAAGGGCAGGGAATTGCGGGCCGGGTGATCGAAAAATGCTTCCTCGGAGAGGCCGATCTCCTGGAAGTGATGGTGGATGGTCTGCCGCGTCCGCTCATGGCCCGCACGCGGCCCGGCCTCGATTTTGGGCAGGGGGCGGATGTGATGCTTGCGGTAGATCCGGCGGGGGTTCTTGTTTTCGCCGCGTCCCGCGCCTAGTTTCTACGGTCAAAGGGACGGGGCGGGGGAATTCCGCTGTTACAGCACGTCCTCGCGCAGAACGGCCTATTGGAGGGTGAGTTATGGGTTCGATGAGCATCTGGCACTGGATCGTGGTGCTGGCCGTGGTGCTCCTCCTGTTCGGTCGCGGCAAGATCTCCGACCTGATGGGCGACGTGGCCAAGGGCATCAAGTCCTTCAAGAAGGGCATGGCCGAAGACGAGGATGTGCCGGCGAAGAAGGACGCCGAGGCGCCGCGCCCGCTGCCGCATCAGGCCACTCCGGCCCCCGAGGCGGAAAAGAAGGCCGTCTGAGCGTCCGCGTCCCGCATTGAGAAGGGCCGCGGTTCCGCCGCAGGCAGTGAGCCGTCATGTTCGACATTGGCTGGTCGGAGTTAATGCTGATCGGCGTCGTGGCGCTGATCGTCATCGGCCCGAAAGAACTGCCCGGCGTGCTCCGCACGGTGGGCAAGACTGTCACCAAACTGCGCCGCATGGCCGGCGAGTTCCAGGGGCAGTTCAACGAGGCGTTGCGCGAGGCCGACCTCGCCGACATCCGTAATGACATCGGCAATATCGTCGGCGGGGTGAAGGACAGCGTTGGCAAGTCCTTCCCCGGCACGGAGGCGTTCGACCCGCTGCGCTCCATCCGCGAGGACATCAAGTCCGCCGTGGAAGGGGGCGTGAAGGGCGAGACGCCGGCCGAGCCGGCGGTGCCCGTCTACGATCCCTACAAGTTCATGCGCGACGAGATCGCCGGGGCCGTGACCAAGGCCACCGGGGGCACCGCTGTGGCTGCCTCGGCTTCCGCGGCTGTGGATACCGCAACGGCAGCGCCCACCGGCGCCGTCGAGCGTGCTCCGCTGCCGGCCGAGCCGCTGGTGCCGCTGCCGCCCGCTGCGGCGGAACCTGCACTCGACACCGCCCCCGATCTGTCGCAGAACCAGCCGGCGGCAACGCCGGTCGAGCCCAAGCCTGCCTCCGGCAGCGCGGCCTGAGCGCGGCGTTGATGCGCGCGCGAGCCGCTGACCTTACATGAGCATGGACCGGACATGAGCGAGGAGGATATCGACGCCTCGAAGGCACCGCTGATCGAGCATCTGATCGAGCTGCGCTCGCGGCTGATCAAGTCGGTCATCGCCTTCCTGATCGCGTTCTTCCTGTGCTTCACGCTGGCCAAGCACATCTACAACATCCTGCTGTGGCCCTATGAGTTCGCCGCCGGCTTCTCCGGGGGCGTGAAGCTCATCTACACGGCGCCGCAGGAATTCCTGTTCACCCAGATCAAGCTCGGCATGTTCGGCGCGGCCTTCATCTCCTTCCCGGTGGTGGCGACGCAGGTCTACATGTTCGTGGCGCCGGGCCTCTACAAGCATGAGAAGCAGGCGTTCCTGCCCTATCTCATCGCGACCCCCATCTGCTTCTTCATCGGCGCGGCCTTCGTCTATTTCGTCGCCATGCCGCTGGCCATGACCTACTTCCTGAACATGCAGCAGACGGGCGGCAACGGGCAGGCGGAAATCTCGCTGCTGCCGCGCGTCTCCGAATATCTCTCGCTGATTACCACGCTGATCCTGGCCTTCGGCATCTGCTTCCAGCTGCCCGTCGTGCTCACCCTGCTTGGCCGCATCGGCGTCATCACCTCGGCGCAGCTGCGGCAGTTCCGCCGTTACGCCATCGTGGGCGTGTTCGTGCTGGCCGCCGTGCTCACCCCGCCGGACGTGGTGAGCCAGCTCTCCCTTGCGATCCCGACGCTGCTTCTCTACGAGATTTCCGTCTATCTGGTGCAAATCGTCGAGAAGCGCCGGGCAGCGGAAGAAGCGGCACGCGACGCCTCCTCATCCGCCTCCTGACCTCTCGCGGGGGGCACCTCCCCGAAAGGTAAGGGTCCGCCATCGGGCGGAGCCTTGAAGCGTCTGCGGCGGAGCCGGTTTCATGCATGACATCAAGTGGATTCGGGACGAGCCCGAGGGTCTGGTGCGCGCGCTGACGCGCCGCCAGATGCCCCATGGCGAGGCGGTGGTGCTGCGCGACCGGCTGCTCTCCCTCGACACCGCCCGCCGCGAGACGCTGACGAAGCTGGAAGGGCTGCTCGCCCGCCGCAACGCCGCCTCCAAGGAGATCGGCCAGGCCAAGGCGGCCAAGGACGAGACCCGCGCCGCCGCCCTCATGGAGGAAGTGGCGAAGCTCAAGGTGGACGTGCCGGAGCTGGAGCTGACCGCCAAGGCCACCGAGACCGAGCTGAACGCGGAACTGGCGGCCCTGCCCAACGCCCCGCTCGACACCGTGCCCGAGGGCAAGGACGAGCATGACAATATCGAACTGCGCGTGGTGGGCGCGAAGCGCACCTATGCCTTCACGCCGCAGCAGCATTTCGACGTGGGCGAGAAGCTCGGCCTGATGGACTTCGAGACGGCGGGCAAGCTTTCGGGCGCCCGCTTCGTGGTCAACAAGGGGCCGATGGCGCGCCTTGAGCGGGCGCTCGGCCAGTTCTTCCTCGACGTGCACACGGGCGAGCACGGCTATACGGAAGTGAACCCGCCGCTGCTGGTGCGCGACCCCACCATGTTCGGCACCGCTCAACTGCCGAAATTCTTCGACGACCAGTTCGCCGTCTATGCCGGCTCCGTGCAGGGGCCGATCGGCGCGCAGGAGGATCAGGACCGCCTGTGGCTGATCCCCACCGCCGAGGTGCCGCTCACCAATCTGGTGCGCGAGGCCATCCTCTCGGAGGAAGAACTGCCGCTGCGCCTCACCGCCTGCACCCCGTGCTTCCGCTCGGAAGCGGGCTCGGCCGGGCGCGACACGCGCGGCATGATCCGCCAGCACCAGTTCACCAAGGTGGAGCTGGTCTCCATTACCGCGCCGGAGAAGTCCGTCGAGGAGCACGAGCGCATGCTCGCCTGCGCCGAAGAGGTGCTGAAGCGGCTGGACCTGCAGTATCGCGTGGTCACGCTGTGCACCGGCGACATGGGCTTCGCCTCGCAGAAGACCTATGACATCGAGGTCTGGCTGCCGGGGCAGAATGCCTTCCGCGAGATTTCGTCCTGCTCGGTCTGCGGTGATTTCCAGGCGCGGCGCATGAACGCCCGCTATCGCCCGGTGGACAAGGACGGCGCGAAGTCGTCGCCGCGTTTCGTCCACACGCTGAACGGCTCGGGCGTTGCGGTCGGCCGCGCGCTGGTGGCGGTGCTGGAGACCTACCAGCAGGAGAATGGCGCGGTGGCCGTGCCGGACGTGCTGCTGCCCTACATGGGCGGCCTGAAGGTGATCGAAAAGGCGAAATGAGCCCGCGCCTTCGGGCGCCTCTCATCGCGGATACGGATACGGCGGGCTTTGGCCCGCCGTTTTCGTTTCAATCAGCAGGTGTCCTCACGCCCTCAGCACATGGACGCTGAACAGGCGGTCGCGGTCGGTCCACAGGGCCTCCGGCGTCCAGCCGGCGGAGCGCGCGAGCGCGGCGAAGCTGGCGGGCGTGTATTTGTAGCTCGACTCGGTGTGGAGGCTCTCGCCTGCCGCGAACGGAAAGGTCCGTCCGCCAAGGTGGATGGCCTGTGGCGACCGGCTCACCAGATGCATCTCGATGCGGCTCGACGGGGCGTTGAAGAAGGCCCGGTGCGCGAAGGCATCAGGGTCGAAATCCGTGCCCAGCTCGCGATTGGCGCGGGTCAGCAGATTGAGGTTGAAGCGCGCCGTCACGCCCGCCGCGTCATTATAGGCGGCGTTGAGCAGGCGGGGATCCTTCACCAGATCCACGCCCACGATCAGCCGCGATCCCGGCCCCAGCGTGTGCAGGGCATTGCCGAGAAAATCCCGCGCGGCGTCGGGGTCGAAATTGCCGATGGTGGAGCCGGGGAAGAAGCCGATGCGCGGCAGATCGCGCACATCCTGCGGCAGGTCGAAGGCCTGCGTGAAATCCGCCGCCACCGGCAGCACAGGAAGCCCCGGCACTTCGGCGCGCAGGGCCTGCGCCGCCTCTTCCAGGAAGTCCCCCGAAATGTCCACTGGCACATAGGCGGCCAGTTGCGGCATCTCTTCGAGCAGCAGGCGCACCTTGGCGCTGGAGCCTGAGCCGAATTCCACCAGCACGGCATCCTGCGGCACCAGCGCGCCGATCTCTCCCGCCCGTTCACGCAGGATCTGCATCTCGGTGCGGGTCGGATAATATTCGGGCAGCGCCGTGATGTCCTCGAACAGCGCCGAGCCGGCGGCGTCGTAAAAGTACTTCGGTGCGAGACGCTTGGGGCGGGAGGAAAGGCCGGCGGCGAGGTCGGATGCGAACGCGCTCCCGGTCGCGGGGGCCGGGATGGGACGGGCCGTATTGGGCATGTGTCTCTCCGTTCAGGCGGTCTCGTCCGCGAGGCGCACGCCTGAGAATTGCCAGCGCTGATGGGGATGGAAGAAGTTGCGGTAGGTGGGGCGCGTGTGGCCGTCCGGCGTCGCCAGCGAGGAGCCGCGCAGCACCATCTGGTTGACCATGAACTTGCCGTTGTATTCGCCCAGCGCGCCCGGCTCGGCCCGATAGCCCGGATAGGCGCCATAGGCGCTGCGGGTCCATTGCCAGACGATCCCGAAGGCATCGTCCATCAGCTGCTGCCCGGCGGCCACCTCGAACGCCTGCTCGGTGGGCAGGGAGCGCCCGGCGAAGCGGGCGAAGGCGTCGGCCTCGTAATAGCTGACGTGGCAGACGGGGGCTTCCGGCTCCACGATGCTCAGGCCGCCGAGGCCGAAGCTGTGCCAGACACCGTCCTTCAGCCGCCAGTAGAGCGGGGCATCCCAGCCGCCGGCCTCCACCGCCGCCCAGCCCTCGGAGAGCCAGAGCATCGGGTCCTGATAGCCGCCGGCCTCCATGAAGGCCATCCAGTCCGCATTGGTGACGAGCCCGCTGCCGATGCGCGTCTGCGGTAGCAGCACGCGATGGGCGGGGCCTTCATTGTCATAGGCGAAGCCCGTTCCGCCATGGCCGATGCGCTGGATGCCCTCGGGCATCTCGGTCACCTCCGACATGCCGCTCACCCGCCGCTTGCCGGGCATGCGCCATGTGGCGTCATAGGCCGGCAGCAGCGGATTGTGGGAGAGGGCATGCAGGATATCGGTGAGCATCAGCTCCTGATGCTGCTGCTCATGGTTGAGGCCGATCTCGATGAGCGGCTGGAGGGTCTCCAGCAGCGTGTCGTCGGCGTCGGCGATCAGCCCGGTCATGGCCGCATCGACAAAGGCGCGATAGTCGCCCACCTCGGCGACACTCGGGCGGGTGATCAGTCCGCGCTTCGGCCGCTCGTGGCGGGGGCCGGCGGCGACGTAATAGGAATTGAACAGGAAGCTGAAGCGGTCATCGAACGGCCGGTAGCCGGGCGCGTGCCCGGCGAGGATGAACTGCTCGAAGAACCACGTGGTGTGCGCCCGGTGCCACTTGATGGGGCTGGCATCCGCCATGGACTGGATGACCTGCTCCTCGTCCGACAGCGGCGCCGCGCGGCGCTCGGTCTCGGTGCGGACGGTGGCGAAGGCGGCGAGCAGGCGGGCGCGGGGATCGCGCCTGTCGGTGTCGCGGGGCAAGGGGGCTGGCGGGGCGGGCGGTGTGCTGCGGAGCGGGCTTGGCGCCATCTGGCGGTCCCTTCTCTTCTACCTGCGGGTGTCCTCCAATTAACGCCCTCTCCGCGTGGTTGTTCCTCCCCGCGCCGGGGCGCGGGCGGTCCTTCCCCCTCCCGAAAGGGAAGGGGGCACGGTGTCCGGCAAGGTCAGGAAAAGGGAGGCCGCGCCCCGCTCAGCGCGGGAAGGGCCAGTGGGGGTTCTCGCCCACCTGTCCGCGATGGCGCAGCAGATGGTCGGCCAGCACGCACCACATCATGGCCTCGCCCACCGGCACGGCGCGGATGCCCACGCAGGGATCGTGGCGGCCCTTGGTGATGAGGTCGGTCTCGGTGCCGAACTTGTCCACGGTCTGGCGCGGGGTGAGGATGGAGGAGGTGGGCTTCACCGCGAAGCGCGCCACCACCGGCGCGCCGGTGGAAATGCCGCCCAGAATGCCGCCCGCATGGTTGGCGAGGAAGGCCGGGCGGCCCTCATTGCCCATGCGCATCTCGTCCGCATTCTCTTCACCCGTGAGGCGGGCGGCGTTGAAGCCCTCGCCGATCTCCACGCCCTTCACCGCGTTGATGCCCATGAGGGCGGACGCCAGATCCCCGTCCAGCTTGCCGTAGAGCGGCGCGCCGAGGCCGGGCGGCACGCCCTCGGCCACAAGCTCGATCACCGCGCCCACGGAGGAGCCGCGCTTGCGGATGCCGTCCAGATAGTCGGTCCACACCGGCACCGTCTCCGGGTCCGGGCAGAAGAAGGGGTTGTTGGGAACCTCGTTCCAGTCCCAGCGCGACCGGTCGATCTCGATCTCGCCAATGCGCACCAGCGCGCCGCGCACGCTCACGCCCGGCAGCACCTTCGCCGCGATGGCGCCGGCGGCGACGCGGGTCGCGGTCTCGCGGGCGGAGGAGCGGCCGCCGCCGCGATGGTCGCGGATGCCGTACTTGATGTCATAGGTGAAGTCGGCATGGCCGGGCCGGTAGCTGCCGGCGATGTCGTTATAATCCTTGGAGCGCTGGTCCACATTCTCGATCAGCAGCGCGATGGGCGTGCCGGTGGAGACGAGGCCGCCCTCCGGATGTTCCAGCGTGCCGGAGAGGATGCGCACGGCGTCGGGCTCGCGGCGCTGGGTGGTGAAGCGCGAGGTGCCGGGGCGGCGGCGATCCAGCGCCTCCTGGATCTCTTCGAGCGTGAAGCGCAGGCCGGGCGGGCAGCCATCCACCACGCAGCCGATGGCCGGGCCATGGCTTTCCCCGAAGGTGGTGACGCGGAACAGGTGCCCGAACGAATTGAACGACATGGGGGTCAGTGTCTCCCTTCCCGCCGGGCGCGGGCGGCGGGGTTCGTGCTGTCTAATGCAGCTTGCCCGGCGCGGCAAACGTGCCGTGCCAACTCCTGCGTTGCGCAGCGGCACGACCCGCTGACGGGCTGTTCATCCAAAATACGGCCGGGCTGTGATATGGATGGGGGAATAGAAGGCACCACATCCCTCCCATGCCCATTCTCGAAATCGCGATTGTTCTTTTTCTCGTCCTGTTGAACGCCGTCCTCGCCGCCGCCGAGCTGTCCATCGTCTCGGCCCGCCCCGCACGGCTCCAGCCGCGGGCGGATGCGGGCAACAAGGGCGCGCAGGCGGCCCTCCTGCTCGGGCAGGAGCCGGGGCGCTTCCTCTCCGTCGTCCAGATCGGCATCACCCTCATCGGCATTCTGGCCGGCGCCTTTTCCGGCGCCAGCCTCGGCGCCTATCTGGCGGAGGTGCTCACCGGCGCCGGCCTGCCGAATTCGGTGGCCGATCCCTTGGGCTATACCGTTGCCGTGGGCGCCATCACCTATGTGTCGCTGATCATCGGCGAACTGATCCCCAAGCGCCTCGCGCTGCAAAATCCCGAGCGCCTTGCCTGCGTGCTGGCGCCGCTCATGATGACGCTGGCCCGCATCGCCAAGCCGGCGGTGTGGATGCTGGATGCCTCCACCCGCGCGGTGCTGAAGCTGCTGGGCGAGAAGGACAACCAGAAGGACAAGGTCACGGACGAGGAAATCCGCGCCATCATCACCGAGGCCGAGACGGCGGGCGTGATCGATGCGGCGGAGCGGCGGATGATCTCCGGCGTCATGCGCCTCGCCGACCGGCCGGTGACGGCCATCATGACCCCGCGCCTCGACGTGGAATGGGTGGATATCACCGCCGAGCCGGACGTGATCCGCAGGAAGCTGCTGGAGACGCCGCACAGCCGCCTGCCGGCCTGCGAGGGCTCGCCGGAGGAGACGGTGGGCGTGCTGCAGGCGAAAGTGCTGCTGGACGCCTATCTGCGCGGCGAGACGCCGGACCCGCGCACGCTCGTGCAGACCGTGCCCTTCGTGGTGGAGACGGTGGGCGCGCTGGAGGCCATGCGCATGCTGCGCGGCGCCGTGGTGCCGATGGGCATCGTGGTGGACGAGTATGGCGACATGGTCGGCGTGGTCACGGGCTACGATCTGCTGGCGGCCATCACCGGCTCCGGCGTCGATCATCAGGAAGGCGAAGCCACCGTCAGCCCTGACGGCGCGGCGGACGCGCCCCATGTGATCCAGCGGCAGGACGGCTCGTTCCTGATCTCCGGCGAAATGCCGGTGGACGAACTGCACGACGTGCTGGGCGTGGAGATCCCGGTGGACGGGCGCTTCCATACGGCGGCGGGCTTTGCTCTGGCGCAGCTCAAGGAGCTGCCGCAGGAGGGCGCGGTGTTCACCGCGCTCGGCTGGCGGTTCGAGATCGTCGACATGGACGGCCGCCGCATCGACAAGCTGCTGGTCTCCCGCCCCCCGGTGCTGCATCGCCTGAAGGCGGTGGGGGCGTAGAGGGGGCTTCCCGAAGTAATGCTCTCTCTCCCTTCAGCGCAACGCGCTCCCTCTCCCGCTTGCGGGGGAGGGCTGGGGAGGGGGCAGACCGGGCGGAACGGAAACAAGTTCGAGGGAGATCATGCCCAGCGGCGCACGTCCCCGCGCTGGCGCGCGGCCCCCTCCCAACCCTCCCCCGCACCGAAGTCGGATGTTTCCGAGTTCGGCACGTTGTTGCTGAAACCGGCATGAGCCGGTTTCAGGCGGGAGAGGGCTTTCCCGGCGCACCAGGCGGCGGCCGCTCTCAGCTCTTCAGCTGATACGCCCCGGCTTCCAGCACATAGATCGCCCCCTGACGGATCGGGATGGCGGCGGCTTCCTCGGCGGGCATGCCGGCGCGGGCGTGCAGCATGGAGCGGATGACGCCGCCATGCGTCACCACCACCGCATTGCCCGGAATCCGGTCCAGCGCCGCACCCGCGCGCACGGCGAGCTGCGCGTAGCTCTCGCCCTCCGGCGGCACGAAGCTCCAGGGATCCAGCTCGCGCTGCTTCACCAGTTCGGCGTCGCGGCGGCGCAGGTCGGGCCAGGTCATGCCTTCCCACTGGCCGAAGGACAGTTCCGCCAGCTGCGGGTCGTGGGAAAAATCCGACATGGGCAGATCGAGCGTGGTGCGCAGGATGCGCATGGTTTCCAGCGCCCGGCTCATGGGGCTCGACACATAAGTGAGGCCCGTCACGTCACCCGCCAACTGATGCAGTACATGGCCCACGCGGGCGGCCTGCGCGCGGCCGAGGCTGTTGAGCGGGATGTCGCGGCGGCCCTGCAGGCGGCCGGCGACGTTCCAGTCGGTCTCGCCATGGCGGACGAGGTAGAAGCGGCGGAGTGCGGTCATCGGGCGGGCAACGTCAGGTAATGGTCGTACCACTGGCCGAGCGGTGGGTAGGAGACGCGGATGTGCGCCTTGCCCGAACCCGTGCCGCGCACCACCACGCCCGGCAGGCGCTGGCCCTTGCAGACCAGATAGCCATAGTCCGTGCCCGTCACCACATAGGTGCCCGGCTGGATGGAGAGCTTCACCCCCGGCGAGGTGGAAACGACCGTGATGGTGGGCAGGCCGAGATCGGTGCACTGCTGGTTGGCGGTGCCGGCGGCGAACAGCACGCCGTCCGAACCGCCACCCGTGTAGTAGTTCACCACATAGGCGTCTGGGTCGTGGTCCATCTCGGAGGCGAGCGGATGGGCCAGCGGAATGGCGCAGGCGAGCGCCGCGAGCGCTGCCCCCCGGCTGGCGGCAAGGATGTGTCGGATCATGTTCCCCTCCCGGCCGTCTTGTGCAGGCGCGCCGCGAAAAACCTCACAGGCCGGCGGGCACCGGCACCACATGGTCATACCATGCGCCGAGGTGCGGATAGGTCACGCGCAGGGCGATGGTGCCGCCCTGCGGCGCACGGCCCACATAGCGCACCACGGCGCCGCTCACCGGCTGGCCGAGGCATTTGGTGGAGCCGGCGTCGGTACCGGCGGCCACGAACATGCCGGGCGTCACCACCACCTTGCCCCCGGCGGGCGCCGACAGGACGGTGATCTTCGGGCGCTCTTCGGCCTGACAGTTGAAATCCACGGTGCCGGTGGCGAAGACCGGCAGGCCGGCGCGGGCGCTGCCCTTCACCACGCCGCCGTTCAGCGACGGGCCGGAGGCGATCACGAAGCCGAGGCCGTATTCGGACGGCATGGAGTAATTGGGGAAGAAGGCGCCGCCGGAGCCGAACAGGCGATCACGCAGCGGATACTGCTCGGGCGTGGGCAGGCCCTCGGGCCAGGCGAGGGCCGGCAGGGCGGAACCGGCGAGGGCGGTGCCCGCGAGCACGAAAGCCGAAAGGGCGCAGCGCAGCGTCCGCTTCATCTCAACGTCTCCTCGATAACCGGGCGGCCGACGACAACACGCGGCCGGCGCACCCGCTTCTGAGACTCGCAAACGAGTCGGTCCCGTAAACGAGACCCCGGCAACCTTAAGCGAGAACGTTCGCGGGCGCACGACGGTTCATGCGCGCGGAGGAGGGGCTGGGAAGGGGGCCGAATGCCCCGGTCCTCAGTCGCGGACGAGGGCGAGATCCGGCGCGTCGGGATGCTTCATGCCGACGATGTGATAGCCGGCATCCACATGATGGATCTCGCCGGTGACGCCGCGCGACAGATCGGAGAGCAGATAGACGCCCGTATCGCCCACTTCGTCGGTGGTGACGGTGCGGCGCAGCGGCGAGTTAAGCTCGTTCCACTTCAGGATGTAGCGGAAATCGCCGATGCCGGAGGCGGCCAGCGTCTTGATGGGGCCGGCCGAGATGGCGTTGACGCGGATGTTCTTGGGGCCGAGGTCGGCGGCAAGATAGCGCACGCTGGCTTCCAGCGCGGCCTTGGCGACGCCCATCACGTTGTAATGGGGCATCCACTTCTCGGCGCCGTAATAGGTCAGCGTCACCATGGAGCCGCCGTCCGTCATCAGCTTCTCCGCGCGCTGGGCCAGCGCCGTGAAGGAGTAGCAGGAGATGAACATGCTCTTGGTGAAGTTGTCGGCCGTGGTGTCGACGTAGCGGCCGTCCAGCTCGTCCTTGTCGGAGAAGGCGATGCAATGGACGAGGAAGTCGATCTTGCCGAACAGCTTCTCGGTCTCGGCGAACACGGCGTCGATGGTGGCCGGATCAGTGACGTCGCAATGGCCGACGAGATGGCCGCCCAGTTCGGCGGCCAGCGGCTCGACGCGCTTCTTCAGGGCTTCGCCCTGGAAGGTGAGGGCGATCTCGGCGCCCTGCGCGACGGCGGCCTTGGCGATGCCGTAGGCGATGGAGCGATTGTTGGCGACGCCGAAGATCAGCCCGCGCTTGCCCTTGAGGAGACCGCTCGCGCTGTCCGTGATCGCCATTTGTCCTTACTCCATTGTCTCGTATGCGGCCCATATGAAGGGGCGGGGCATCCTATGGCACGCGCGTCGTGGGGGTTCAAGCGAAGCCGGCATCAGATCACCCTTGCGCCCCCAGCAACCGGCATGCTAGAGGCAGCGCCCTGGACGCAAGGCCAACCTTCGCTGGTTGGCCAACCGGGCTTTCGGGCCTGACCAGATGCGTTCATCGGTTCGGAGTGTAGCGCAGTCTGGTAGCGCACCACGTTCGGGACGTGGGGGTCGCAGGTTCAAATCCTGCCACTCCGACCAGCCTTCCTCCCTGCCAACCTTCTCCTGATTTTGTTTCCTGCAGCCCTCCTGCGGGCGGGTGGACTTTTCCTTCTGGAATCAATGCCGCAGAGAGCCCGTCATGGCCGGGCTTGTCCCGGCCATCCACGCCGAGCCGACAGTACAGACCTCTGAAGACCGATCCCAGCGGAACCGCGTGGATACCCGGGACAAGCCCGGGCATGACGGGTGCGCGAGCGGGTGTGCCGTGACAGGGGCGCGCGATTCGCGTGGGCAACAGGATCGAAGGGCCGCCAGAGGGCCAGGAGCATTTCTGGGGAGAGAAGGCATTTTTCCCCGCCGCCCCCATTCACCTTCAGCGCGAGCGGTGCTAATCGGGCCGCTCTGGCTTCGGAGTGTAGCGCAGTCTGGTAGCGCACCACGTTCGGGACGTGGGGGTCGCAGGTTCAAATCCTGCCACTCCGACCACTCCAGCCTTCTCCCCTATCCCTGTTTCAGAATCACACGGCGACATCGCTCGTCCGTCGCGCACGCGTGGCGTGGGCTGTCCGTGTGAGTCTCTGGCTTGCTTTGGAAACCGGCCCCCAAAACCGACTGCGCCCGCGCTTGAAGCGCGGGCGCGTCCCGTGTGCGGGCACAGGAACCCTCCGCGCGCGTCCGCACGCTTCGGGTCAGTCGGCCGCGGAGCTTACCTCCGCGGCGGTGCCGGGCTGGTCGATGCAAGGACGATCAGCCGGGCACCTAGCTCGTCAACTCACGCGGCGCGAACCGTCGCGAGGAATTGCTGCATCTGGCCTTCCAGCCGGCGGGCCTGCTCGGTGAGAGCGCCGGACGCGCTCAGCACCTCGGAGGCGGCCATGCCGGTTTCGTCGGCGGTGCGGGCCACGTCGGAGATGTGGCCGGTGACGGAGTTGGTGCCGGTGGCGGCCTGATCCACGTTGCGCACGATCTCGCGGGTGGCGACACCCTGCTGCTCCACGGCGGCGGAGATGGAGGATGCCACGTCGTTCATCTGCCGGATCTGCGCGCCGACCCCCTGGATCACCATCACGGCTTCCTTGGTGGTGGCCTGGATGGCGCCGATCTGGCTCTCGATCTCTTCGGTGGCCTTGGCGGTCTGGGTGGCCAGAGCCTTCACTTCGGAGGCGACCACCGCGAAGCCCTTGCCGGCATCGCCAGCACGCGCCGCCTCGATGGTGGCGTTGAGGGCCAGAAGATTGGTCTGCTCGGCGATGGTGGAGATGAGGCCCACCACATGGCCGATCTTACCGGCGGCATCGGCCAGATCCTGGATCACCGAGCCGGTCTTCTCGGCTTCCTGCACGGCGCTCACCGACATCTTGGCCGACTGCTGCACCTGACGGGCGATCTCATCCACGGAGGAGCCCAGCTCTTCCGCCGAGGAGGCGACCATCACCACGTTGGTGGAGGCTTCCTCCGCCGCCGCAGCGACGGCGGTGGACTGGCTGGAGGTCTTCTCGGCGGCGCTGGCCATGCGGCTCGCGGTGCTCTGGAGCTGCTGCGAGGAGGAGGCGACGGTGCCGATGATGCTGCCCACTTCGCGCTCGAAGTCGGAGGCCAGCTGCTGCATGGCGCGCCGACGCTCGGCTTCCGCTTCCGTGCGCTGACGGGCGGCGGCGGCCTCCATCTCGCGGTTGCGGGTCAGGCTCTCCTTGAACACCAGCAGGGCCTTCGCCATGGCGCCGATCTCGTCGCGGCGCTCGGCGCCGGGGATGTGGGCGTCGAGGTCGCCGGCGGCCACATCGGTCATGGCGGTGGTCAGCTGGGAGATGGGGCGGGTGACGCGGCGGATGACCACCAGCAGGCCGACGATGGTGAGGACGACGGCGAACACCAGCACGGCGCCATAGAGGAAGAGGTTGCGCAGGGCGGTCTTCTCATGCGCCGTGGCGGCGGTGACGCTGGCCTTGATGGCGCCCATGGCCACGTCGGAGAAGACGTTCTGCACCTGGCTGGCGGCACGCCAGTCGTTGAGCGGGATGCCGGCGGCCTTGCCGTTGCGCAGGTTGGCGAGCATGCCGTCGCGCTGGGTCTTGAAGGCGCCGCCGTAATAGGCGGTGTCGGCGGACTTGATCAGCGAGACCAGCGCCGCGGGGGTGTTGTCCGCCTCGGCCACCGCGAGCACGGGCTTCCATCCGGCGAGCGTGCGGCCGTCGAGATCCGTGACCTGGCGGTCTTCCTCCGGCTTGAAGGGGCGCTCGGCGCCCACCACGGAATTCAGCAGGCCGTTGACGCTGCCCACATAGGAGCGCACGTCCCAGGCCATGGTGCGGGCGAGGATGAACTGCGACAGCGTGGGATCGTTCTCCCGCATGCCGTCCTCGGCGGTGTCGAGGAAGCGCTCCATGGTGGCCATGAGGCGGCCGCCGTCGTCATTGATGCGCTTGGACAGGCCCGCCTCGCGCTGGGCGAGGGGCAGGGGGAGGTTGCGGTCGGCGGCCTCGCGCTGCTTGTCCATATTGGCGAACTGGCTGCGCAGATCCTTGCCCAGCGCCGAGAGCTTGGGGTCGGTCTCGTCTTCCAGCTTGGCGAAGGCGGCGGTCATGGCGGTGGTGGCGATCTTGCGCCGCTCCGCCATCTGGTCGCGCTGGGCCGCGGCATAGCCGCCGTCCACGTTCAGCAGGGCCACCATGGAGCCGCGCTCCAGCCGGAACACGGAGAGCGCTTCCAGCACGTCCATCTCCACCGCCGCGAAGGCATTCGCCCGGCGCGCGCCGTCATAGGCCTGCTTGGCCGCATGGAGCGACAGCGCGCACATCACGATGATGACGCCGCTCATGAGGCAGAAAAGGGAGATAAGCGCGGACCGGATGGTGATGACCATGACACACCCACTGAGTGCAATGTGGGTGGACGCTTACATCCGTAGCTTGCGTTGGACTTGCATAGTCGGCGGTATAATTCTCCCGCACCGCAACGCGGGTTGTGGCTGAAAACGCGGAAAAACAAGGATTGCGAAGGGTTTCCCGTGTCTTTGCGGAAGATCGGCGCTGACGCATCCGTGAAGATGCGGCCAACTTTCGACAGGGAGGAACTGTGCCGTGGCGGCGGCCGTTTATCCCGAAACGGCCAACACAGGAGAAGCCGCATGTCCGACGCCGACCTCCAGCGCCTGAAGGCTGACGCCTCGGGCAACACCGGCCTTGCCGAAGTGCTGATGGAAGCCCTTCCGGGTTTCGCCGCGCCCGAAGACGCGGTGAATTTCCTCGAAACGCGCGGGTTCCACATTTCCACCCGCGAGCTGACCGCCGCCGCCGCCGAGGAGGCGCGTCAGGATACGCGCATCGGCAAGGATGAGGGCGCCTATGGCGCGCTGCTGCGCTTCATGTCGGAGCGGTGAGGGCACCCTCTCAGAGGATGGTGCCCTTCAGGAACAGGTAGGCGACGCTGAAATAGATGACGAGACCCGTCACATCCACCAGCGTCGCCACGAAGGGCGCGGAGGCGCTCGCCGGGTCGAAGCCCACCCGCTTCAGGATGAAGGGCAGCATGGAGCCGGCCAGCGAGCCGAAGGTCACGATGCCCACCAGCGCCGCCGCGATGGTCACGGCCAGCAACTGCCAGTGCGGGCCATAGTCGAACAGGCCCAGCCCCTGCCAGAGCATGATGCGCACCATGCCGAGCACGCCGAGGATGGCGCCCAGCATCATGCCGGTGGGAATCTCGCGCACCGCCACCCGGAACCAGTCCTTCAGCCGCACCTGATGCAGCGCCAGCGCGCGGATGATCAGGGAGGTGGCCTGCGAGCCGGAATTGCCGCCCGAGCTCATGACGAGGGGCACGAACAGGGCCAGCACGATCGCCTTTTCCAGCTCGTCGGAGAAGGCCTGCATGGCGCTCGCCGTGAACATCTCCGAGATGAACAGGATGCACAGCCAGCCGGCGCGCTTCTTGATCATCTCCGCGAAGGTGATCTGCATGTAGGGCTCGTCGATGGCCTCCATGCCGCCCATGCGCTGCACGTCCTCGGTCTGGTCCTCGATCATGGCGTCGATGACGTCGTCGAAGGTGCAGATGCCGATGAGGTGGCCGGTTGAATCCACCACCGGAATGGCCAGCAGATCGTATTTGGCGATCAGGCGCGCCACGTCCTCGCTGGAGGCCAGCGGCGTTGTGGTGATGGGCGCATAGGGCTGCGCCACGGAGGTGATCGGCGCGTCCGGCGCACCCGAGATCAGCCGCCGCAGGGTGACGGTGGACTGCAGGCGCTTCGTCACCGGGTCCAGCACATAGATGGCGTAGATGGTCTCGCGGGTGCGCTCCACGGCGCGCACATGCTCCAGCGTCCGCTCCACCGTCCAGTTGGCCGGCACGGTGACGAACTCCGTGGTCATCAGGCTGCCGGCGGTGTCTTCCGGATAGGTCAGCAGATGGGTGATGGCGGCGCGCGTTTCGGGGCTGAGTCGGGCTTCGAGGGCCGTGCGGGTATCCGCATTCACCCAGCGCAGCATGTCGGCGGCGCGGTCGGCGGACATGCCTTCCAGCAGCGCCACCGCCTTGTCGGCGGGCACCTGCTCCAGCACTTCGGACGCCCATTCGAAGGTGGGCAGGTCGAGCACGTCCACCGCCCATTCCAGCGGCAGGCGCTCGACGAATTCGGCCGATTCCTTCGGCCCCTTACCGTTCAGATATTCGACCGTATCGGCCACGTGGGCGCGGCTGATGCGCGGCTGAGCCGCCGGAAAGCTGATGATCTCGGACATCTGGGGCTCTCCCCCGCGCGGTGCTGCTGGATGACGCCGCGATCAGGTACCGGAGGATGCCGCTCCGGCGAGCCCGTGGAGCGCCGAGGCGGCATTAAGCTCAAAGTGGCGCGCCTGACAATAGCACCATTTTCGGAAGCCTGGCCGTGACCATGGGGCACGCTGCTTTCGCCCGCAGCGATGAGCCGCGAATTTTACACAGCCTGATGGGGCCGACCTGAGCTTTGCGGGGAACGCGAGCGGGCGCGCAGCGTTGTCATTTACGAAAAACCAAAAGGAGGACCAGCCATGCGTGGCTTTGTGCTTTGGCTTCTCGGTGTGCCGTTCTCGGTAATCGTCCTGCTTTACTTGTTCAACGTGCTCTGACGCCCGTTCGCAGGGCATCTTGGCTCACGCCGGCCCCTGCCGTCCGAACAGGCGGCGGAAGCCGGCGCGCAGCCGCATCTCCATCAGAAGCGCCATCGCGCGCGCCGTTTCCATCTTGAGCTGGCCCGGTTCAAGAGGGCGCGGCATGAGAAGGGGGCTCAAGCCCTCCAGCGTCGCCCAGATCTGCGGAAAGCCCGGCATGGCCGCCAGCTTGAACGCATCCACGGGTGACAGCTTCAGCGGCCCGGTCCAGTTGGTGACGTTCCATAGCTGGCCGCCCGCATGGGCCTTGCGCAGCGTACGGCGCAGGCGGGCCCGGCGCACCACCTGTCCCACCGGCTCCAGATCCATCACCCCATAGAGGGACTTGCCCTCGTTCCAGGCGCGGAAGCCGGCGCCGATGCCGTCCGTTCCCTGCCAGGACGCCTTCACCAGCACGTCGGGATCCTGCCGCACGATGCTGCCCGCGCGGCGCAGGGATGTGACCAGCCCCCGGCCGGAGCCGGCCGGCAACGTGGGCACACCGCCGGCGGCCACATAGGCATCCACCACCACGGCCAGACTGGCGCAGGACGCCTCGCGATGGGTCGGCCAGGGATTGTCCGCGACCGTATCGATGCGATGGTCGATCTCGGCGATGAGGCGGGCATAACGCTGGGCGAGCTGGTAGCGCGTCCAGAGCGCGGGCGGGATGGACTGCGTATCGTCCATCTCCACGCGCCCGGCGACGGCATCCGCGCCCATGCCGATGGTGGCGAGATTGGCGGCCACCCAGTTGGGGGCGGGCCGTGCGTCGGCCTCGGTGGTCAGGATGATGCCCTTGGGCATGCCGGAGGTCACGTAGAGGGAGGCGGCGGCATCCATCACATGGCGGCGTGCCCATGCGGCGCCGTCGCGCTCGGGCGGCAGCTCGATGGACAGGATGCGCAGGGGCAGGGGGAGCGTCTCGCCGGCCTTGATGGCCACCTGCTCGGTGCGATCGGTGCAGCCGTGCAGCAGCAGGATGGTGGCGAAGTCCGGCGCGTCGCGCTGGGCGCACAGGGCGTTGAGGCAGTCCATCAGGCGGGCTTCCTCGTTGCGCACGGGGATGGCCACGATCGCCCGCGGTGCGGTCAGCACCCGGCGCGATGGCGCAACCACGCGAAACGACAACGGGCCGTCTGTCATCTGCTGCCTGTCCCGGGGACCATGCCCCGGCCCTCCGCCTCGCTGCATCCTAGCCGTATCTCGTCATGCCGACTTGATCCTTTTAAGCGAAATCGGATCGGCGCGGGCCTCTGTCAAGCCTTCGGGCCGCCTGCGCAACCAGAAGGCGCAGGGATTGGGCACCCGATTCCCTCCGCAATGCCACCCACGCGGGCGGCTGCTCGCGCGGAAGGCATGCTTTTCTGCCTAACCACCCTTGGTCGCGCGGGGCTTGCGCCAAAACATGCCTATGATTCAGGCAATTGTTCAGAATGATGGCGATTTTGGCAGAGGTGCATGCCGCCGGATGGGGCGAGGGTGCGTATTTTCGGGCGGCCGGGGGCTGGCACGCTGCTTGCTCTACTCGCTCTGGTTGGCACCGCGCCAGCCATACAGAAGGGGAGAGAGCGCATGTTTGGTTTGCTGGGAAAAGCGACCAAAAGCCTGGGGGTACTGGCGGCGGCGGCCGCGCTGGCGGGGACGGTGAGCACCGCTTCCGCGCAGGAGACGATCAAGGTGGGCGTGCTGCATTCGCTCTCCGGCACCATGGCGATCAGCGAGACCACGCTGAAGGACGCCGTGCTGATGATGATCGAGGAGCAGAACAAGAAGGGCGGCGTGCTCGGCAAGAAGCTGGAAGCCGTCGTCGTCGATCCGGCCTCCAACTGGCCGCTGTTCGCCGAGAAGGCGCGCGAGCTGATCACCAAGGACAAGGTCTCCGTGGTGTTCGGCTGCTGGACCTCGGTGAGCCGCAAGTCCGTGCTCCCGGTGTTCAAGGAGCTGAACTCGATCCTGTTCTACCCCGTCCAGTATGAGGGCGAGGAGAGCGAGCGGAACGTCTTCTACACCGGCGCCGCGCCGAACCAGCAGGCGATCCCGGCGGTGGACTACCTCGCCAAGGAAGAGAAGGTGCAGCGCTGGGTGCTGGAAGGCACCGACTACGTTTATCCGCGCACCACCAACAAGATCCTGCGTGCCTACCTGATCGCCAAGGGCGTGAAGGAAGAGGACATCATGGAGAACTACACGCCGTTCGGCTTCGCCGACTGGCAGACGGAAGTGGCCAAGATCAAGCAGTTCGGCTCCGCCGGCAAGAAGACCGCCGTGGTCTCCACCATCAACGGTGACGCCAACGTGCCCTTCTACAAGGAACTGGGCAACCAGGGCATCAAGGCCACCGACATTCCGGTCGTCGCCTTCTCCGTGGGCGAGGAAGAGCTGGCCGGCATCGATACGAAGCCCCTCGTCGGCCATCTGGCCGCGTGGAACTACTTCGAGTCGATCAAGACCCCCGAGAACGAGGCCTTCATCAAGGCGTGGCAGGCGTTCACCAAGAACCCGAAGCGCGTGACCAACGATCCCATGGAGGCCACCTATATCGGCTTCAACATGTGGGTGAAGGCGGTGGAGAAGGCCGGCACGGTGGATCCGGACAAGGTGATCGCCACCCTGCCGGGCACCAAGCAGGCCAACCTCACGGGCGGCGTCTCTGAGATGCTGCCGAACCACCACATCACCAAGCCCGTCTTCATCGGCGAGATCGAGGACAACGGCCAGTTCAACGTGGTGTGGAAGACCGAAGGTCTGGTGCCGGGCGAAGCCTGGTCGAAGTTCCTGGAAGGCTCCAAGAACCTCGTTGCCGATTGGGTGAAGTACAATTGCGGCAACTACGACACCACCAAGAACGCCTGCCTCGGCGCGACGAAGTGAGTGTCTGCGTACGCCTGAGCGTCTGATCAGGGCGGGGCGTCTCGGCCGGATTTGGCCGGGCAGCGCCGCCGGGTGCGAAATGCCCTCTCCCGCCCGAAACCGGCTCATGCCGGTTTCGGGGACAAGGTGCCGAAACCGGAAACATCCGGCTTGGGGGCTGAGGAGGGGGGAGGGGGTAATGCCCTCTCCGCTGGGCGCGCGGCGAAGCCCTCTCCCGCTTGCGGGGGAGGGTTGGGAGGGGGACCGCGCGCAGCGCGGTGGGGCGGCTTCGGTTGACTTGACCGCTGTGGCTCTTTTCCTTCCCGCATCCCGCCCGGTCCTGCCCCCTGCCTATCCCTCCCCCGCAAGCGGGAGAGGGGACCTGTCAGGCGAGCGGGGAGGGGGTTCTTGGTCGGGATGCCGCGAAACAGGGGGACATTCGCCTCCCTCGAACCCGTCATGGCCGGGCTTGTCCCGGCCATCCACGCCCCGCGGCCAGGTGCGTCCCTGTGGCCGCGAACGGCGCGGGCCGGTCTCCATCATTCCGTCGGCTGTCGGCACGGCGTGGATGCCCGGGACAAGCCCGGGCATGACGGTCGCGAAACACCAGGCCGCCCATGACGAACGGAGAGGGCGGAAGCTGGCAGCCGTACAGTGCCTGCGCCCTCCCATCCTCCCCCTACGGGTGAGGGAAAACGCGTAACGCATGCGCCTGAGCAACACGCCCGCGCGCTGAGGGGAAACATCCCGCATGAGCCTCGTTCACCGTCTGCAAACCGCCATGCTGCTGCTGGCAGCGGTGGTGCTCCTTGCCTGCGCCGCGCCCGCTTCCGCGCAGACGCCAGCCGCGCAGCCCCCCTCCGCTGACCTTGCGCCCGCGCTCGAAAAGATCGCCGCCGACAGCTATTCCGACACCGAGGCCGCGCTGGCGCTGCTCTCCACCAGCACCAGCCCACAGGCCGCCGTCATCGTCGCCGCGCTGGCGGACGGGCGGCTGCTGATCGATGCCGCGACCAAATCCGTCTATGTGCGCGCTGCTGACGGCACACTCAGCGCCGCCGCCACCGGCGCCACTGTCTCTCCCGCGCCCGCCGGCCTCAAGGCGGTGCGCCTCAACAACCGCGTCCGCCGCGCCATCGATGCCGCCTCCGGGGCGCTCTCGCTGCTGGCGCCCGAACCGGCCAGGCGGGCCGAGGCCGCCGCCGCCGTCTTCAAGTCCCGCGATGCGGCGGCGCTCCCCACCCTTCAGGCGGCCATCGCCAAGGAGACAATCCCTTCCGTGCGCGAGGCGCTGGAACAGGCGCGCGCCGCCATCCTCATCACCGCGCCCGGCATCAGTGAGGCCGATCGGCTCGGGGCCGTGAAGCTCGTCACCGCGCGCGGCGATCAGGAAGCCCTCGCGCTTCTCTCCAACCTGCCGGCCGACGCCACCCCGGCGGTGAAGACCACGGCGGAGCAGGGTGTGGCCGCCATCAACCGCTCGCTCGCCATGTGGAACGTGGCGCAGAATGTCTGGTACGGCCTCTCGCTGGGCTCGGTGCTGCTGCTGGCGGCCATCGGCCTTGCCATCACCTTCGGCGTCATGGGCGTGATCAACATGGCCCATGGCGAAATGGTGATGCTGGGGGCCTACACCACCTACATGGTGCAGGACGTGATCCGCACCTCCTACCCTGGACTGTTCGGCTGGTCACTGGCCATCGCGCTGCCGCTGGCCTTCCTGTTCACGGCGCTGGTGGGCATCCTCATCGAACGGCTCGTCATCCGCTTCCTCTATGGCCGGGCGCTGGAGACCCTGCTCGCCACATGGGGCCTTTCGCTCATGCTCCAGCAGGCGGTGCGCACCATCTTCGGCCCCACCAACAAAGAAGTCGGCGCGCCCTCGTGGATGTCGGGTGCCTTTCAGGTCGGCCAGCTCTCCATCACCTACAACCGGCTCTGGATCATCGTCTTCGCGCTGATCGTGTTCGTGGCCCTGCTGGTGGTGCTGAAGCGCACGTCGCTGGGCCTTTATGTCCGCGCTGTCACCCAGAACCGCCGCATGGCGGCGGCCATGGGCATCCGCACCGGGCGCATTGACGCGCTCACCTTCGGCCTCGGTTCGGGCATCGCGGGCATTGCCGGCGTGGCGCTGTCGCAGATCGATAACGTCAGCCCCAACCTCGGGCAGGGCTACATCATCGACAGCTTCATGGTGGTGGTGTTCGGCGGGGTGGGGAACCTCTGGGGCACGCTGGTGGGGGCATTCACGCTCGGCATCGCCAACAAGCTGCTGGAGCCGTTTGCCGGCGCGGTGCTGGGCAAGATCGTGCTCCTCGTGTGCATCATCCTCTTCATCCAGAAGCGTCCGCGCGGCCTGTTCGCGCTCAAGGGCCGGGCGGTGGAAGCATGAACGGCTCCGGTATTCTGGATCGTCGCGGCACGATCTTCATCGTCCTCGTGCTGGCGGCCGGCGTGCTGGTGCCGGCCTCCAACCTGCTGCTATCGCCGAGCAGCCCCTTCTATGTCTCGGACTATCTTGTTCCGCTGCTCGGCAAGTATCTGTGCTACGCGCTGCTGGCGGTGGCGGTGGATCTGGTGTGGGGCTATTGCGGCGTGCTCTCGCTCGGCCACGGCGCCTTCTTCGCCCTCGGCGGCTATGCCATGGGCATGTATCTGATGCGCCAGATCGGCGCGCGCGGCGTCTATGGCAATCCCGTGCTGCCGGACTTCATGGTGTTCCTGAACTACAAGGAACTGCCCTGGTTCTGGCTCGGCTTCAATCACTTCCCCTTCGCCGCGCTGATGGTGCTCCTCGTGCCCGGCGCGCTGGCCTTCCTGTTCGGCTGGTTCGCCTTCCGCTCGCGGGTGACGGGTGTTTATCTGTCGATCATCACGCAGGCCATGACGTTCGCGCTGATGCTCGCCTTCTTCCGCAACGACATGGGATTTGGCGGCAACAACGGCCTCACCGACTTCAAGGATATCCTAGGCTTCCCGATCACGGCGGGCACCACGCGCGGGGCTCTGTTCTTCGCCTCCGCCATCGCGCTGGTGGGTGGCTATCTCATCTGCCGGGGGCTGGTGGTCTCCAAATACGGCAAGGTGCTGGTGGCGGTGCGGGATGCGGAAAGCCGCACCCGCTTCCTCGGCTACAAGGTGGCGAACTACAAGCTCCTCGCATGGACGCTCTCGGCCATGCTGGCCGGTGTGGCGGGCGCGCTTTATGTGCCGCAGGTGGGCATCATCAATCCGGGCGAGTTCGCGCCCGCCAATTCCATCGAGACGGTGATCTGGGTGGCGGTGGGCGGACGCGGCACGCTCGTGGGTGCGGCGCTCGGCGCGCTGGTGGTGAATGCGGGCAAGACCTGGTTCACCGGCGTGCTGCCGGAGGCGTGGCTGTTCGCGCTCGGCGCGCTGTTCGTGGTGGTGACGCTGTTCCTGCCGCGCGGCATCATCGGTCTGTGGGGCGATGTGTCGGAGCGCCTGCGCAAGCCGAAGCCGGACCAAGTGCCGGAGGCTGAAGCCCCGGCGAAAGCGGCGGAGTGAGGACCATGGAACCCATCGCCCAGTCGCTGCTCTATCTCGACAACATCTCCGTGGTTTTCGATGGTTTCCGGGCGCTCAACAAGCTCTCGCTGACCATCGAGGAGGCCGAGATGCGCGCCATCATCGGCCCCAACGGCGCCGGCAAGACCACCATGATGGACGTCATCACCGGCAAGACCCGGCCCACCGCCGGCGAAGCGCTGTTCGCCGGCGTGCATGACCTGACCACCATGGACGAGGCCGACATCGCCCAGCTCGGCATCGGCCGCAAGTTCCAGACCCCCACCGTGTTCGACATGCACACGGTGGAGGACAATCTGCTCCTCGCGGTGAAATCCGACCGGCGGGCGTTTGCCAACATCTCCTGGCGGCGGACATCGCACGAGAAGGCGCGCATCGGCGAACTGCTGGAACGCATCCGCCTGAAGGACCAGCGCCACCGCAAGGCGGCCGAACTCTCGCACGGCCAGAAGCAGTGGCTGGAGATCGGCATGCTGCTGGCGCAGGAGCCGCGCCTGCTCCTCGTGGACGAGCCCGCCGCCGGCATGACCGATCAGGAGACGGCCGACACGGCGGATCTTCTGCGCGACATCGCGCGAACGCGCTCGGTGGTGGTGGTGGAGCACGACATGCAGTTCGTGCGCGATCTGGATGTGAAGGTGACGGTGCTGCACGAGGGCTCGGTTCTGGCGGAAGGCTCGCTCGATCAGGTGAGCGCCAACGAGCGCGTCATCGAAGTCTATCTGGGGCGGTGAGGATGGCGGCCGTCTTTTCCCCAATGAGCGGAGCCTCATCATGCTGAAGGTCGAGAACCTCGATCTCTATTACGGCGCCGCCCACACGCTGCGCAAAGTCTCGCTGGAAGCCACGAAAGGGCAGGTCACGTGCGTGCTCGGCCGCAACGGCGTGGGCAAGACCTCGCTGCTGCGCGCCATCGTCGGGCAAAGGCCCATCGCCGGGGGCAGCATCTCCTACAACGGGCAGGACATCACCCGCATGCGCACCTATGACCGGGCGGCGCTCGGCATCGGCTTCGTGCCGCAGGGGCGCGAGGTGTTTCCGCTGCTCACCGTGAAGGAGAATCTGGAGACCGGCTACGCGCGCCTCGCGGGCAAGGACAAGTACGTGCCGGACGAGGTGTTCGAGCTGTTCCCGGTGCTGAAAAGCATGCTGGGGCGGCGTGGCGGCGATCTTTCCGGTGGACAGCAGCAGCAACTCGCCATCGGCCGCGCGCTGGTGACGCGCCCCGGCCTCCTCGTGCTGGATGAGCCCACGGAAGGCATCCAGCCCTCCATCATCAAGGACATCGGCCGGGCCATTTCCTATTTGCGCGACAAGGGCGACATGGCCATCGTGCTCGTGGAGCAGTATTTCGAATTCGCGCGGGAACTCGCCGATTCCTTCATCCTGATGGAGCGCGGCGAGGTGGTGGCGCGCGGCGACAGGAGCGGCCTCGATGGCGACGACGTCCGCCGCCTCATGGCGATCTGAGCAAGGTCGCGAGGCGGTCCCCCAGCAGCAGACGATGACGACAACAGGCAGCGATCCGCGCCGGCAGCGGGCCATAGGTACCGTGCGTCTTGGCGTCACCGCCATCGCCGGCCAGACCCGCGTGGCGGATGTGGCGGAAGCCGGCTCCATGCGCGTGCGCATGCCGCGCACCGGCGGCACCATGCTGGAAGGCGTGTTCGTCAATACCGCCGGCGGCGTGGCCTGCGGCGATCATTTCACCATCGGCGTCGATGCGTCGGCGGATGCGCGGGTGGTGCTCGCCACGCCGGCTGCGGAAAAGATCTACCGCTCCGATGGCGATACCGCCCGCATCGACGTGCATCTGACGGCGCAAGAGGGCGCCCATCTGCACTGGTTGCCGCAGGAAACCATCCTGTTCGACAGCGCCCGCCTCAAGCGCCGTTTCACCGTGGAGCTGGACCCCACTGCCCATTTCCTCGCGTTCGAGGCGCTGGCACTGGGTCGGGTGGCGCGGGGCGAGGTGATGAACTCCGGCCATCTGGAGGATCACTGGCAGGTGAAGCGCGGCGGCGGCCTCGTCTATGCCGATGCGCTGCGGCTCACCGGCCCCATTGGGGAGCTGCTGCGCCGCCCTTCGGTTGCGAATGGCAACCGGGCGTTGGCCACCTTGCTTTATGTGGCCCCGGATGCCGAAGCGAGGCTGGACGAAGCGCGCGCGCTCATGGAAGGTGCGCGCAGCGAATGCGGCGCCAGCGCATGGAACGGCCTTCTGGCCGCCCGCTGGCTGGCGCCAGATATCGACACGCTGCGGCGCGATGCCGTGGCATTCCTGACCGCCTTTCGCGGGGTCGAAATGCCCCGCGTCTGGGCCTTATGAGGAGACTGCCGTGCTGCTGACGCCGCGGGAGAAGGACAAGCTCTTGATCGCCATGGCCGCCGAGGTGGCCCGCAAGCGCCTCGCGCGCGGCGTGAAGCTGAACCATCCGGAAGCCATCGCCCTCATCACCGATGCGGTGGTGGAAGGCGCGCGCGACGGCCGCACCGTC
The DNA here is from genome assembly GCF_014635325.1 of Azorhizobium oxalatiphilum. GTDB lineage: Bacteria > Pseudomonadota > Alphaproteobacteria > Rhizobiales > Xanthobacteraceae > Azorhizobium > Azorhizobium oxalatiphilum. Next base: position 145,588 of record NZ_BMCT01000005.1, read on the forward strand.
GCCGAACTGATGGAGGCGGGCGCCAAGGTGCTCACCGCCGATCAGGTGATGGACGGCATCGCCGAGATGATCCACGACATCCAGGTGGAAGCCACCTTCCCGGATGGCACCAAGCTCGTCACCGTGCACCACCCCATCCGGGGCAAGGCCTCGGACGACGTGCCGGGCGAGTTCATCACGCCCGAGGGCGACATCGTCTTCAACGAAGGCGCCGAGCGGGTGACGGTGACGGTGGCCAACACCGGCGACCGACCCATTCAGGTGGGCAGCCACTATCATTTCTACGAGACCAACGCCGGCCTCGCCTTCGACCGGGAGAAGGCGCGCGGCATGCGCCTCGACATCACGCCCGGCACGGCCGTGCGCTTCGAGCCCGGCGCGACGCGCGAAGTCACCCTCGTGCCGCTCGGCGGCAAGCGCGAGGTCTATGGCTTCCGCGGTGATGTGATGGGGAAGCTGTAAGGCGATTTTCGTTTTGTGGTATGATCTCTCAAAAGTAAGGAGAGGCGAGTAAGGAGAGGCGATCATGGCGCATATGGGTGCATCCACGGTCACAAGCAAAGGGCAGGTCACGCTGCCGGTGGCCCTGCGGGACAAGTTCGCCATTCAGGCGGGGGATCTCGTGGAGTTCTTCGAAGGCTATGACGGCACGCTGAAGATGCGCATCCGGGCCCGCAGCGCGGCATCCATCGTGGGCACCCTGTCTCACCTGCGCGCTGATCCGCGTTACGCCACCGATGCCGAAGCCATTGTGGAGGAGGTGTCCGCTCGCGACGCGCGGACGCGGCGGGGCAAGGGGCGTACCGCATGAGCGTCGGCATGATGGGGCTCGATACCAACATCCTGCTGCGCGCCCTGCTGAAGGACGATGCCCGTCAGTCCCCGGCTGCTGCGCGCGTGCTGGAAGGCTTGACGCCGGAAGCCCCCGGATATGTCAATATGGCCGTCCTGCTGGAGGTGATGTGGACGCTGAGCCGCCGCTACAAGGCGAGCCGCGCCGAACTGATGGCGACGCTGGAGGGGCTGCTGGAGAGCCCCGGCTATGTGCTGGCGGATCGAGAGGCCGTCATTGACGGTCTGGAGATCATGCAGGCTGAAAAGCTCGATTTTGCCGACGCGATGATCGGCGCGCTGAACCAGAGGGCCGGATGCGAGGCCACCTGGACGTTCGATGCCAAGGCCAGCACGCGCGCTCTTTTCCAGCGTGTCGAAAGCTGAGCGGCGGCCCATGCAAAACACCGGCACAAGCCGAACGGGAGGGGAATGACCATGGCCACCCAGCATTACACCGGAAGCTGCCAATGCGGCGCGGTGGCGTTCGAGGCGGATCTCGATCTGGACCGCACCGTCACCTGCAATTGCTCGCGCTGCCGCAAGCTCGGCAGCATCCTCGCCTTCACCCCCGAGAGCAGCTTCTCGCTGAACGAGGGCGGCGAGACGGCGCTGAATGAGTATCGCTTCAACACCCACAAGATCACCCATCTGTTTTGCGCCACCTGCGGCATCGAGCCCATGGCGCGGGCCACCGCCCCGGATGGCACGCCCACGGTCGCGGTCAATGTCCGCTGCCTCGACGGCGTGGACCTCAAATCCCTGACACCGCACGAACATGACGGCGCGAGCGCGTAAGGAATAACGATGACACAGGCCCGGCTTTCCCGTTCCGCTTATGCCCACATGTTCGGCCCCACCACGGGCGACAAGGTGCGGCTCGCCGACACCTCGCTCGTCATCGAGGTGGAGCAGGATTTCACCACCTATGGCGAGGAGGTGAAGTTCGGCGGCGGCAAGGTGATCCGTGACGGCATGGGCCAGAGCCAGGTGGCCAATGCCGATGGCGCCGTTGATACGGTGATCACCAATGCGGTGATCCTCGATCACTGGGGCATCGTGAAAGCGGACGTGGGCCTCAAGCATGGCCGCATCGCCAAGATCGGCAAGGCCGGCAATCCCGATGTGCAGCCGAATGTGGACATCATCATCGGCCCCGGCACCGAGGTGATCGCGGGCGAGGGCAAGATCCTCACCGCCGGCGGCTTCGACAGCCACATCCATTTCATCTGCCCGCAGCAGATCGAGGAGGCGCTCGCCTCCGGCGTCACCACCATGCTGGGCGGCGGCACCGGGCCGGCCACCGGCACGTTCGCCACCACCTGCACCCCCGGCCCGTGGCACCTCGCCCGCATGATCGAGGCGGCGGACGCCTTCCCCATGAATCTGGCCTTCGCCGGCAAGGGCAATGCCTCCCAGCCCAAGGCGCTGGAGGAGATGGTGCGGGCCGGCGCCTGTGCGCTGAAGCTGCACGAGGACTGGGGCACCACCCCCGCCGCCATCGACTGCTGCCTCTCGGTGGCGGATGAGTTCGACATCCAGGTGATGATCCACACCGACACGCTGAACGAGAGCGGGTTCGTGGAAGACACCATCGCCGCCTTCAAGGGCCGCACCATCCATGCCTTCCACACGGAGGGCGCCGGTGGCGGCCATGCGCCGGATATCATCAAGGTGGCGGGCCTGCCCAACGTGCTGCCGTCCTCCACCAATCCGACGCGGCCCTATACGCGCAACACCATCGACGAGCATCTGGACATGCTCATGGTGTGCCACCACCTCTCGCCCTCCATTCCGGAAGACCTCGCTTTCGCCGAGAGCCGCATCCGCAAGGAGACCATCGCCGCCGAGGATATCCTGCACGACATCGGCGCCCTCTCCATGATGTCGTCGGACAGCCAGGCCATGGGCCGGGTGGGCGAGGTGGTGATCCGCACCTGGCAGACGGCGGACAAGATGAAGCGCCAGCGCGGCTCGCTTGCCGGTGAGAACGGCAACGACAACATGCGCGCCCGCCGCTACATCGCGAAGTACACCATCAATCCGGCCATCGCCCACGGCATGTCGAAGCACATCGGCTCGGTGGAAGAGGGCAAGCTGGCGGACCTCGTGCTGTGGTCGCCGGCCTTCTTCGGCGTGAAGCCGGATCTGGTGCTGAAGGGCGGCGCCATCGCGGTGGCGCAGATGGGCGATCCCAACGCCTCCATCCCCACCCCGCAGCCGGTGCATTACCGGCCCATGTTCGGCGCCTATGGCCGCGCCCGCACCCACACCAGCCTCACCTTCGTCTCGAAGGCGGCGGTTGAGGACGGGCTGGCGGCGAAGCTCCAGACCGGCAAGACGCTGGTGGCGGTGGACAACGTCCGTTCCGGCATCGGCAAAAAGGACATGATCCATAATGGTGCGACCCCGCATATCGAAGTCGACCCGGAGACTTATGACGTAAGGGCTGACGGCGAATTGCTGGTGTGCGAGCCGGCCGATGTGCTGCCCATGGCGCAGCGGTACTTTTTGTTCTAATCCAAGGCGATACCCCAGAGCCCGCGCGGGAAGGTGCGGGCACCCGGAGCTTTCGTTATGACCCGTTCGACCAAGGTAATCCGTCACCTCGGAGTCCGCGCCGATCTCGTGGCCGATACCATCACCCTGGACCATCATGCGCGCCATCGCCGCCGCGTGACCCTGAAGACGGACAGTGGCCTCGAATTCCTGCTGGACCTCGACCGCGCCGTGGTGCTGGACGATGGCGATGCGCTGGAGCTGGACGACGGCCGCCTCGTGCAGGTGAAGGCCGCCCCCGAGAAGCTGGTGGAAGTGACCACCTTCAACCCGCTGCGCCTGATGCGCGCGGCGTGGCATCTGGGCAACCGGCACGTGCCTGCCGAAATCACGCAGGAAGCCATCTATATCGCCGAGGATGCGGTGATCGAGGCCATGCTGCGCGGCATCGGCGCCGCCACCAAGCAGGTGGTGCGCCCCTTCAAGCCCGAGCGTGGCGCCTATGAGGCCTCGCAGGCCCATGGTCACGGCGGGCATGACCACGGGCATGACCACGACCACGGTCACGATCATCACGACCATGGCCACAAGCATGAGCATGGCCATGATTGCGGCTGCGGTGGGGACCACAAGCATCACCATGGCTGATGAAGACGGGGCGGGCACGCCCGCCCCGCAACGGGGATATCCGGCGGGCACGACCGCCCCGATGCCTGCATCGATTCCGGAAACCGCGCCTGCGCCGGCCCCCACCGGCGCGTCTCCCACCAGCGCGCTCGCGCTGTTCGCATGGCTGTCCCCCGGCTTTCCGGTGGGCGCCTATGCCTATTCCCACGCGCTGGAATGGGCGGCGGAAACCGGCGACATCATCGACGAGGCGAGCCTGCAATCATGGCTCGCCGACCTCCTCGTGCTCGGCTTCGGCCGTGCCGATGGCATCCTGCTGTGCCATGCCCATGCGGCGGGCCTTGCCGGCGACCTTCAGGCGCTCGCCGAGGTGAACACCCGCGCCGTGGCGCTGGCCCCTACCGCCGAGCTGCGGCTGGAGAGCTGCCAGCAGGGCCGCTCCTTCCTCGATGCGGTGCGCGCCGCATGGCCGCATCCCACACTGGACGATGCTTCCAGGGCGCTGCCGCCGGACGTGGCCTATCCCGTGGCTATCGGCTTCGCGGCGGCCCTGCATGGCATCAAGCGCGAGGATGTGCTGGAGGCCTTCCTGTTCTGCGTGGCGCAGACCTTGGTCTCCGCAGCGCTGCGCCTCGCGCCCATCGGCCAGACGGCGGGCACCCGCGTGGTGGCGGCCCTGCTCGCACCTGTGAAGGCGCTGGCGTTGGACATTCCTTCCCTCACGCTGGATGATCTCGGCACGGCGACCTTCCGTGCCGACCTCGGCAGCATGCGGCACGAAACCCAGTATACGAGGCTGTTTCGATCATGAGCGGATTGGGCAACGGACCCCTTCGGGTGGGCATCGGCGGGCCGGTGGGCTCTGGCAAGACGGCGCTGATGGAGCAGCTCTGCAAGGTCTTCCGCCAGCGCTACAACATCTGCGCCATCACCAACGACATCTACACCAAGGAGGACGCGCGCCTTCTCACGGTTGCCGGCGCGCTGGAGCCGGAGCGCATCCTCGGCGTGGAGACGGGCGGTTGCCCGCACACCGCCATCCGCGAGGACGCCTCCATCAACCTGCGCGCGGTGGCGGACATGCAGGCGAAGTTCCCCGGCCTTGAGATCGCGCTCATCGAGAGCGGCGGCGACAATCTGGCCGCCACCTTCTCGCCGGAGCTGGCCGACATCACCATCTATGTGATCGACGTGGCCGGCGGCGAGAAGATCCCGCGCAAGGGCGGGCCGGGCATCACGCGCTCCGATTTCCTGGTGGTCAACAAGACCGATCTCGCCCCCATGGTGGGCGCCGACCTCTCCATCATGGAGGCGGACACGAAGCGCATGCGCGGCACGCGGCCGTACGTGTTCGCTGCCATCCGCCATGGCAAGGGCGTGGAAGAGGTGGCCGACTTCATCGAGAAGGCGGGCGGCCTGACGGCCGCCGCCTGAACGCGATACGCGAAAGGCTCGATAACCAGTGTTCGTCATGCCCGGGCTTGACCCGGGCATCCACGTCGGGCCGACAGTGGACGGATGGAAGGAAAAGGGCGATCGCGCATCAGTTCCCGCCGCACGCCCGGAACAACCACGTGGATGGCCGGATCAAGTCCGGCCATGACGAATGGTGAGGGGAGGCTTTCACAAACCCTTCCGCCCCTCCCGTCTTGACCTTATTTCCATCTCCTCCGGAGGGGCATTGATGGCCGATCGTTCCGCACTGCCCACCGGCCCCGCCGATGACGACGGCCGCCTCGTGCTGCCGGCGGCCGCGCGCAATCGCGATCCCATTCTCGACGTGCTGCGCGCCGTGCTGCCCGCCTCCGGCCTCGTGCTGGAGATTGCCTCGGGCTCGGGCGAGCACGCGGTGCATTTCGCCCGCGCCCTGCCGGGCCTGATCTGGCAGCCCTCCGATCCGGTGAAGGAGGCACGAACCTCGATTGCCGCCTGGACCGCCGCTGAGCATCTGCCCAACATCCGTCCGCCGCTGGCGCTGGATGTGATGGACTGGCCATGGCCGCAGACGCAGGCGGACGCGATGGTGTGCATCAACATGATCCACATCAGCCCGTGGGCGGCGACCGAGGCGCTGATGCGCGGGGCAGGGGCTCTGCTGCCCATGGGCGGCGTTCTGGTGCTCTATGGCCCCTATCTGCGCGATGGGGTGGAAACCTCGCAGGGCAATCTCGATTTCGATGCCGATCTTAAGCGCCGCAACCCGGACTGGGGCGTGCGCCGGCTGGAGGACGTTTCCGCCTGCGCGGCGACCCATGGGCTCGCGCTGGACCGGGTGCTGGAGATGCCGGCCAATAATCTGTCGGTGGTGTTCCGGCGCGGCTGAGCCTGAGAGGGACGCGGCGCGGGGCTGCCGCGCTTTCCGCATGCGCCTGCGCGTGCCCGGCCGTCCGGGATCATCCATGAGTGCATGATCAGCACCCGCGGATGCCCTGCCATGCGCGGGCCTGTCCGGCCAAAGAAAATGGCTGCCCAGCATATACACGCAACCTGTACGGCCGATGGCGCGCGCGCGTGGGCGCGCTTTGTTTGTGTTCGCCTTGAATCGCATGTGTTTGCGCCGGAAAATCGCTGGCAATATTGCATCCGTTGCGCATTTTAAGGTTGAGTGATGTAAGTTATGCTGTCCTATTTTATAGTCTCGAAATGTGAATAAAAGTATTCGATTGACTCTATATGTGAGTCTCTAAATTATTGTTTGGGCGTGCGGCTATTTTAGCATGCTAATCATAGTTTGATATGGAGAGAAACATGCCACAGGTCATCATTACCTATGCTGCGAACCCGGCCTACGCGCTGGCGGCCACCAACCCGCAGACCAATGCGCCGGTCACGCTGCAGCCGGTGGTCAAGACCCCGCTGTCCCAGCTGCTGTGGAATGTGAACCGCCTCAACGGCCTGATCACGCTGGCCGCCTCGGTGTCGCCGAACATTCTCGCGCTGTCGACGTCCGGTCAGAACCAGTCGCCCATCACGTTGCAGCTCCTGGCTCCCGGCAGCGCCAACCAGCAGTGGAATTTCCTCATCGGCACCACGGTCATCAACAGCATCGGCTTCCCCGGCTACGTCATCGACAATGAGGGGCGTGGAACCACGGCCGGCAATACGATCTGGCTGTATCCCGTCAATGGATCGCCGGCTCAGCAGTGGAATCTCGAAGTGCAGGACGCCGCCTCCGTGGCGGCGGTGGCCAAGGAACTCGCGCCGGCCTGACGGACACCGTCCGGCCCGGCCGCATGCCCCGGCCCATCTGCACGCGCAGGCAGGTGGGGCGGGTGCGTGCGGCAGGCTCGCGCACCGGCTCTGGAGCGTTCCCGTGTGCCATGGCAACACAGGAGCGCTCTAAGCCGTTGGCTTGTTCTGTTTTCCCGGAGAGCCGCGCACACGCCTTCGGGTGTGCTCTATCAATGCGTTGGAGCGTTGGCTGCAAGCCGTGCCGCGAGCCTTTCCGCCCGCCGCGCCTGCTGTTTCGGCGCGGGGTCTATCGCTTGAGGCACAGCACCAGGACGCCGCCGCACAGGTTGGACGCGATGCCGTGCCGCTCGGAGCGGATCAGCTTCCAGAAGGCGTCCTTGAACCCGACGGCGCGGGCCCGGTCGAGAATGTCCCAGCCGGGAATCTCGAAGACGAGGGAGCCGTCCTGCGGGCGCATGGGGTTGCCATGGAACTCGGGCTCCATGAGATGCACCAGCCGGCCGAAGCGGAGCTTGGCCTTCAGGATCGATTGATGCTGCATGAAGGCGAGCGGGCAGGTGCCGATGTGCCAGCCGCCCGGACGCAGGACGCGGTGGATTTCCTTCAGGGCCGCATCGAGGCGCGGCACATGCTCCAGCACCTCGTTCGTGATCACCAGATCAAAGAGGCCCGATGCGAAGGTCAGCTTCGTCAGATCCTGATGCGGGATCGGATAAAGCGCCTCCTTCTCCTGCCGGTTGATCGCATATTCCGCACCGATGAACTTGGCGAAACGCCCCCGCATCAGCAGCGCGAATTCCGTCAGTCCTTCGGTGGCAAAGATCTTGCTGTTGTATTTGTCCAGCTCGGGCACGCAGGTTTCGAGCGCGAACAGGGTACCGCGGAGCCGCGACGACAATCCGCCGGCCAGCCCCGTCTCGCGATAGTTCTCGCGATTCCACGTGATTTCCTCTGGTGCGAAATGACGGTTGGTCAGGGGTTCAATAATACCCGACTCCATCGAGGCGCGGAGGACCTTTTCGGTCTCGGAATCCTGAGCCGCCTGACTGTTCTGCTCCCACCAGGCCATCCATTCCTGGTAGCTGCGGATGTCTACGTGGATTATTGAGTCGTCAGATTCACGAGAAAGCACCTTGGTCTCCCCACCACAGGTTGCATCTTGCTAACATGACTGGCGGGAGGGGGGAGATTGTCCAAAAGGCGCGTGTTATATGTCATTAAATGTAATTCGCCTTACTCTACCTCGCCCCAGCCGCGCGCGGCCACCTCGTCCACATTGCCCCGGTGCACGGTCTCGTAGGGCTCGAAATAGCCCAGCGTGCCAGCGGCGAATTCCTCGGCCATGAAAGATCGCAGGTCCATGCGGGCGAGGGCCGGATCATCCCGGCTCGCCAGCAGCTTCTCCACATAACGCCGGGTGGCCTCGATCAGTTCCACGCCATAGCCGCCCGAGGCGATCATGCCTTCGGCGCCGTGATTGGGCAGGATGCGGGTGATCGGCCAGCGGGCCATCTCCGCCAGCCCGGCGAGATGGATGGCGAGGCGCTCGGGCTCGTCCACATAGGTGATGGGATCCTCCAGCGTGTCGCCGGCCAGCAGCAGGCCGTCCGGCAGCAGCGCCACGACGCCGTCGCGGGAATGGATGTCGGCCTGCCGCAGCAGAACGGGCAGGCCGCCCACCTCCAGTGCCAGCTCGCCCTCGAAGGTGCGGCTGGGGAGCACCAGCGGGTCGATGGGCGGGTTCGCCGCCGCCATGGCCGCGCGCTTGCCCGCCAGAATGTCGGCGGTGAGCCGGCAGGAGATGATCTCGCAATCGGCGAACACCGCATTGCCCGCCACGTGGTCGTCGTGCCAGTGGCTGAGCACGACGGTGAGGTGCCGCGCCCCCTGCGCTTCCACCGTGCGGCGGATGAGGCGGGCATGGTCGAGGGAGATGTGGGTGTCGTAGATGAGCGCGTGAGCATCCTTCACGATGGCGTAGGTGGCGATGCCGAGCGCATAGGCGCCGTCATCCAGCCAGTTGGACGCCTCGCTCCAGAGTCGCTTGCCCGGCACCCGCCCGTCATAGAAGGCGAGCACGTGCGGCGCCGGGCGCAGCACGCGCAGGGTGGCGGTCATCGCGGCGGTTTCGGCGCCGGGGGCAGGGGGCATGCGGGGCCTCAATGAGCGAAGTCGTTCGGGCATCATAGCCGCTTCCCGGCCCGCGTGCCCGGCTCCCCGCTCACGCCGGTTGCGGCAATTGCCCGTTATGGCCTTCGCAGAAGGCGGCGAACGCCTCCGGCGGCATCGCCTTGGCATAGAGGAAGCCTTGCGCATACTGCACGCCAGCTCCCTTGAGATAGGCTTCCTGCTCGGGCGTTTCTACCCCTTCCGCCACCAGCCGCAGATCGAGCCCGGCGGCCATCTCGATGATGTGCGGCATCACCACGCTGCGCGCCGCTTCCGTGCCGATGGCGGCCACGAACGACTTGTCGATCTTCAGCGCGTCCAGCGGCAGCGTCTCCAGCAGCGCGAGGCTGGAATAGCCGGTGCCGAAATCGTCGATCGCCATCAGATGGCCGGCGGCGCGGGCTTTGTCGATGGTGGGCCGGGCGGCATCCGCGTCGATGAAGCTGTATTCCGTCGCCTCCAGCCAGACCTGGGCGGCCGGAACGCCGGCCCGCTGCAGGGCCTCCGCGAGCACGGGCAGGAAGCGCCCGCTGTGCAGGTCGCTGGCGGAGACATTGACGGCGACGTGGATGTCGGGGCTCCGCCGGAGCATGATGGCCAGATCCCCCACCACGCGCCGGATCATCACATCGGTGATCGCCTCTATCATGCCGCTCTGCTCGGCCAGCGGCACGAAGGCATCGGGCGCCACCCACACCCCGTCCGGCCGGCGCCAGCGGATCAGCGCCTCGGCGCCCACGCAGCGGCCGGTGGAAAGGTGGATGATCGGCTGATAATGGGCGAAGAACTCGCCGCGCCGGATGGCCATCTGCAATTCGCTGCGGGTGGGCAGGCGCTGGCGCGACATCCAGATGATGATGCCGATCAGCGCGCAGGATACGGCCAGCGCGGTGGGCACGAGGAAGGCCAGATCCATCTGGAAAAAGTGCAGTGCGGTGGCCCGGTCCATGATGGCGAAGGCGATGAAGCCGTCCCGCTTCATGGAGATGAACAGGCGCTTGTCATCCTCGCCGGTGCCGATGGTTCCGATCAGGTGCTGGACCAGTCGCGGGTCGGCATCGCCGGAGATGGCGATCACCTGTCCCTGTTCGGTGGCGATGCCCAGCGCCATGTCCGCATTGCGCAGCACATCCACCATGCGTTCCGGCCGGATGAGCGCGCCATAGTCGCCATGGCGGAGCGACATCATATCCCGGCTGGGGCTCACCGAGGGGCGCAGGCCGATATGCAGGCGGAAGCCGCCGTCCAGCAGCAGCGGCGGTGAACTGGGCGGCATGGGCGCGCTGGCCGTGCCCCAGCTGTTGCAGAGCATGCGGCCGTCCTTCAGATAGCCGAAGGACTCCACGGAGGCGTTGTCGATACTCATTTCCCGCATGCGGGTGATATGGGCGGGGCCGCAGTCGGCGGGCTGGTGCTTGCCGATGTCCTTGAGCGCGGTTTCAGCCGTACTGATGGTGAAGCGGGCGCGCTGGAGGGTCCAGTCGGCATATTCCGCGAGATAGGCGCGTGCCGCCTTCAGGGCGAGATCCCGCGACAGATAGGTGCCGATGGCCAACGGGGCCGCTGCCGCGAGGATCGCGAGCAGGATCGCCACCAGTATAATGACCCGCCGTCCCACCACGTTACCCGCCACTCCACGCGATCAGGGCAGCTGTTTCCGCTCCGAGCCTGACAGTATGGAGATCATCTTGGCCGAGGTGAAAGGAAAAGCGAAGCTCCGGTTGCGTTCCAGCGGGGCGCGACTCCAGCCTGACGCAACCCTCGGGGACGGTTTCTGCCTGTCTCTGGCGTCATCCGGGTCTGAAATGCTTGGCTTGTCCTGCTGCTTTTCCTGCCGCTTTTCCCGCCGCCCCCGGATGGCCGGCGGATGTTATTCCGCCGCTTCCCGTGCGTGGCCGAGGCGTTCGGCAAGGGTGCCGAGCAGGTCGCGGGCGGCGTCCGCGATCACCGTGCCGGGCGGGAAGATGGCTTCCGCGCCGGCGGCTTTCAGCGCTTCGTAATCCTGCGGCGGCACCACGCCGCCCACCACCACCATGATGTCGCCGCGCCCTTCCGCCTCCAGCGCGCCCTTGAGCGCCGGAACAAGCGTCAGGTGGCCGGCGGCGAGCGAGGAGATGCCCACCACGTGCACATCGTTCTCCACCGCCTGCCGGGCGGCTTCCTCGGGGGTGGCGAAAAGCGGCCCGATGTCCACGTCGAAGCCGAGATCGGCGAAGGCGGAGGCGATCACCTTCTGGCCGCGGTCGTGGCCGTCCTGGCCCACCTTGGCCACCAGCAGGCGCGGGCGGCGGCCTTCATTGTGCTCGAAGGTTTCGGAAAGGCGCTGCACCTCGCGCACCTTGTCGGTCATGCCGCCGGCCTCCCTCTTGTAGACGCCTGAGATGGCGCGGATTTCCGCCCGGTGGCGGCCGAACACGCTTTCCAGCGCGTCCGAAATCTCGCCCACGGTGGCTTTCGCGCGGGCGGCATCGATGGCGAGCGCGAGCAGATTGCCGGTGCCGCGCGCGCCATTGGTGAGCGCCTCCAGCGCGGCGGCGACGGCCTGCGGGTCACGCTCGGCGCGCAGGCGCCTGAGCTTGTCGATCTGCGCCGCGCGCACGGCGGAATTGTCCACCTTCAGCACGTCGATGGGTGCCTCGCGCTCCGGCTTGAACTTGTTGACGCCCACCACCGTCTGCGCGCCGCCGTCGATGCGGGCCTGCGTGGTGGCGGCGGCTTCCTCGATGCGCAGCTTGGGAATGCCGGCCTCGATGGCCTTCGCCATGCCGCCCAGCGCCTCCACCTCCTGAATATGGGCCCACGCCTTGGCGGCCAGATCGGCGGTGAGCCGCTCCACGAAGAAGGAGCCGCCCCACGGGTCGATCTGGCGGGTGGTGCCGCTCTCCTGCTGGAGCAGGATCTGGGTGTTGCGGGCGATGCGGGCCGAGAAGTCGGTGGGCAGCGCCAGCGCCTCGTCGAGCGCGTTGGTGTGCAGGGACTGGGTGTGGCCCTGCGTGGCCGCCATGGCTTCCACCATGGTGCGCACCACATTGTTGAACACGTCCTGCGCGGTCAGGCTCCAGCCGGAGGTCTGCGAGTGGGTGCGCAGGGGCAGCGACTTCGGGTTCCTGGCCCCGAGGTCGGTCATCAGCCGGGTCCACAGGAGGCGGGCGGCGCGCAGCTTCGCCACCTCCATGTAGAAGTTCATGCCGATGGCCCAGAAGAAGCTGAGGCGCGGGGCGAAGGCATCGATGGGCAGGCCGGCCTGCGCGCCCGCGCGCACATATTCGACGCCATCCGCCAGCGTGTAGGCCAGTTCGAGATCCTGCGTCGCCCCGGCTTCCTGCATGTGGTAGCCGGAAATGGAGATGGAGTTGAAGCGCGGCATCTCCTTGGAGGTGAAGGCGAAGATGTCCGAGATGATGCGCATGGAGGGGGCGGGCGGATAGATATAGGTGTTCCGCACCATGAATTCTTTGAGAATGTCGTTCTGGATGGTGCCGGAAAGCTTGGCCGCCGGCACGCCCTGTTCTTCCGCCGCCACCACATAGAGCGCCAGAATGGGCAGAACCGCGCCATTCATGGTCATGGACACGCTCATCTGATCCAGCGGAATGCCGGAGAACAGGGTGCGCATGTCATAGATGCTGTCGATGGCGACCCCCGCCATGCCCACGTCGCCGGCCACGCGCGGATGATCCGAGTCATAGCCGCGATGGGTGGCGAGATCGAAGGCCACCGACAGGCCCTTCTGTCCGGCCGCGAGGTTGCGGCGGTAGAAGGCGTTGGAATCCTCGGCCGTGGAGAAGCCGGCATATTGCCGGATGGTCCAGGGCTGGTTGGCATACATGGTGGGGTAGGGGCCGCGCAGAAAGGGCGCGATGCCGGGCTTGGTGTCGATGAAGCTCAGGTCCGCGACGTCCTGCGGACCATAGAGGCCCTTCACCGGAAGCCCTTCCGGCGTGATCCAGGGCGCGGGCGCATCCGCCGGCGGGGCGAGATCCGGCGCGCGCCAATCGATATCGGCAAAGGCGGGCAAGCGGCTCATGACGTGTATCCTACCTCAATTGCGGCCCTCTTGCGCGGCCTTTGTCCTGTTCGGCTCAAGCCCGGCGTGACGCGGGGCGTTGTCGTACCTTGGTTTCGGCGTGGCGTGCGGGCGCCGCGTCGCCGGTGCAGTCCTCTCAAGTTCGTCATGGCCGGACTTGATCCGGCCATCCACGTCGTTGTTCCGGGCGGTGCGCCGGGAAGGCAGCGGCACGGTCGCGCGCTTTCCTGTCCTTCCACCGTCGGCCCGACGTGGATGCCCGGGTCAAGCCCGGGCATGACGACCTGTTTTGTTCTAGCGGCCGTGTGTGTCCCGCATGGCGATCCGCTTTATATGGCGGACTGCTCAATGCGCGGCCGACCAACCCTCATTTCTCTTCCCCGATCCCCACCGCCGCATGGGCGTCGGTGAGGGCGGCGAGCACGTCGCAGCCGGCGAAGACGAAGCCGTCCACGCCCGCCGCGCGCCATGCCGCCTCCTGCTCCCCGCCCTTGCCGGCGAGCCAGACATAGGTCGCGCCCGCGCCCTTCAGCGCGGCGGCGGTGTCGGCAGCGTCCGCCCCGTAGATCTCGTCCGAGGAGGCGATGCAGGCCACCGTGGTGCCGGACGCCGCAAAGGCCGCCAGCAGAGCATCGCGACCGGCATAGCCGTCCGTCACCGTTACCTTCAGCCCGCCGGCCTCGAACAGGTTCTTCACGAAGCCCGCCCGCGCCGTGAAGGCGGCGACGGGGCCGAGCGTGGCGAGGAAGATTTCCGGCGCGCCCGCCGCCTCCGCCGCATCGCGCAGGGCCTCATAGGGCTCGGCGAGGCGGTGGGGGGCGAGCGCGGTGTCGGTGGGCGGCGTCTCGCGCGGCGGCACGGGGCTGAGAACCTCCGGCACGCTCTGGCCGAGGATGGGGAATTCCGAGGTGCCCGTCAGCGGCTCCTTGCGGGTGGCGATGTCCTTCGCACGCCGCTCGCGGGCGCCGGCGATCTCGGCCGCCCACCAGCCGCTCTCCAGCGCCTCGGCCAGCCCGCCATTCTTCTCGATGGTGCGGAACAGATCCCAGGCGGCCCTCGCCAGCCCGTCGGTGTGCGCCTCCACCGCGCCCGCGCCCGCGCCGGGATCGGCCACGCGGTGCAGCTGGCTCTCCTCCAGCAGGATCAACTGGGTGTTGCGCGCGAGCCGCCGGGCGAAGGAGTCCGGCAGGCCCAGCGCCTGCGTGAACGGCAGCACGGTGAGGCTGTCCGCCCCGCCGACCCCTGCACCGAACGCCTCGATGGTGCCGCGCAGGAGGTTCACGAACGGATCGCGCCGTGTGAGCGAGCGCCATGCGGTGGTGGCGTGGATCTTCAGCGCGGTCGCCGGCAAACCGGCCTCCCGCAGCACCGCGCCCCACAGCAGGCGCATGGCGCGGATCTTCGAGAGCGTCGCGGTCTGGTTCACATCGGCGGTGAGCGCCACGTCGATGCGCTTCGCGGCCTCCTCCAGCGCAAAGCCGCCGGCTTCCAGCGCGCGCAGATAGGCAACGCTCGCGGCCAGAACGGCCGCCAGTTCCTGCGCGTCGGTCGCGCCCGCCGCATGGTGCACGCCGCCGTCCGCCCGCAGCAGCGGGCCGGCAAAGCCGCGCGCCTTCAGGATGGAAGCGGTCTCGGCCACGCGATGCGAGAGCATCTCCCACGGCATGGGCGCGGCGCCGGTGGCGGCGAGATCCGCCAGGGGATCGAGGCCGAAGGAGATGTCGAGCGTAGCCGCATCGAGCCCGCGCGCCGCCACCAGATCGGCCAGCGCCAGCGCGCTCTCGCGGCCCTTGAAGCGCCCGCTCTCCAGCCGCATGCCGATGAGGTCGATCATCACCCCGTCGAGCAGCTGATCAAGAGCCGTACCTTCCGGCAGGCCGAAGCCGTGCGCGGACGGCGCGGAGGCGAACACGAGGGTGAGGCCGGACGCCCCGTTCTCCAGATCCTCCAGCACCTGCACGTTGGCGGCCTTCACGTCGGGCTGGTCGACGCGGGCGCTGATGGTCCACGGCACGCCCGCCGGGCGGCCGGCGAGCGGGCGGGCGTCGGGCTTGCGCTCCGGCAGCGCATCGAGGGCAAGGCCCTCCAGGGTGCGGGTGACGAGCTTCCTGTCATAGGGCGCGCCCTTGAGCACGCCGTCCACCAGCTTCAGCCAGTCCTCGCGGCTGGCGGGTGTGATGCCGGTGGCGAAGGGCAGGTCGGCCGTGTTCGTGTCGGTCATGACTGCGGCTCCTGGGCCGGAAGGGAGGGGATGCGATCGCGGGCGCTGAGCGCGCGCTCGGCATCGACCATGTAGTCGCGGATGACGGGTACATCGTCCCGCCGTTCGGAGAGCAGCAGCTGGAACACCATGTTGGAGCCGTGCAGGAAGCCCAGCTCCACGGCGGAGAGATAGAAGTCCCACATGCGGGCGAAGCGCGCGCCCATCATGGCTTCCACCTCGTCGTAGCGCTCCATGAAGCGCATCCGCCAGGCGTGGATGGTCCAGTAATAATGCAACCTGAGCACCTCCATGTCGGCCACCCACAGATGGGTGCGCTCGGTGGAGGCGAACACTTCGGAGAGCGCCGGCACATAGCCGCCGGGGAAGATGTATTTGCGGATGAAGGGCGCCGTGGTGCCGGGCGGCGACATGCGGCCGATGGCGTGCACCAGCGCGAAGCCGCCGGGCTTCAGCAGCTTGCGGATGGCGGTGAAATATTCGTCGAAATGGGTGACGCCCACATGCTCCATCATGCCGATGGAGACGAGGCGGTCATACTGCCCGTCGAGCTTGCGGTAATCCACCTCGCGGAAATCGATCAGATGCTCAACGCCTGCTTCCTTGGCGAGGCGGCGCGATTCCGCCAGCTGCTCGGGCGAGACATTGATGGCGGTGACATGGGCGCCGCAATGCTTGGCCAGATAGATGGAGAGCCCGCCCCAGCCGGAGCCGATCTCGGCCACCCGCATGCCGGGCTCGATCTTCAGCTTGGCCGCCACATGGCGGAATTTCGCCTTCTGGGCTTCGACCAGCGGCTGGTCCGGCTGCTCGAAATAGGCGCAGCTATAGGCCATGGTTTCGTCCAGCCACAGCCGGTAGAAGGCGGCGGGATGGTCGTAATGGCTGGAGACATTCTCCTTGGCCTTGGCCACGGGATTGGCCTGCTGGAAGCGCTTGAGGCTGCGCCACGCCTTGCGCAGCGCCTGCTGCACCGGGTGGCTGCCGAGGCCCTTGCGGTTCACCGAGAACAGCATGAGCAGATCGAACACGCCGGCGCCGTCCTCGAAGGTGAGGCGGCCGTCCATATAGGCTTCGGCGGCGACGAGTTCGGGATTGAAGAACATGTCCCGTTCCAGCTTCTCATCCTTGAAGCGCACGGTGACGTGCGGCCCGTCGAGGCCGGAGCCATAGACGAAGCGCTGGCCCCTGGCGGTCAGGATGGTGAGCTGGCCCTTGTCCACGAAGCGGGACAGGAGATGGGACAGGAGGCGCATCAGATGGACGCTCCTTGGGTCTTGAGAGCCACCCCACCGTTCGTCATCCCCGGACTTGATCCGGGGATCCACGTGGTTGTTCCGGGCAGGGCGCCGGGCGTGAAGTGCCTGCCTCCTTCGCCCACCACGTCCACATGCGGAGGGACGTGGATGCCCGGGTCAAGCCCGGGCATGACGAGGGGAGGGCGGGTGCCCGTCTTGAGAAGCCGGGAGCAGTCGGTATGTGTCGTCTCGGCAAGGGCGCCGCCCTCACCGTTCGTCATCCCCGGACTTGATCCGGGGATCCACGTGGTTGTTCCGGGCAGGGCGCCGGGCGTGTGGCACGCGGATGCCTCGCCCACCACGTCCACATGCGGAGGGACGTGGATGCCCGGGTCAAGCCCGGGCATGACGAGGGGAGGGCGGGTGCCCGCCTTGAGAAGCCGGGAGCAGTTCAGATGATCTCCTCGTACAGATCGCGCCAATGCGGATTGGCTTCCAGAACGAGAGCGACTTTCCACGCGCGCGACCAATGCTTGAGGGTGTGCTCGCGTTGAATGGCGAGCGGCATGGTCGCGTGCGTCTCGAAATAGACGAGGCGTTTCAGCCCGTGCTGCCGTGTGAAGCCGTCCAGTGCGCCCGTGCGGTGCTCCCATATGCGCCGAACCAGATTGTTCGTTACCCCGAGATACAGCGTGCCGTCGGGACGGTTGGTGAGGATATAGACATAAGCGCCACGCATGGCCGCTCATCTTCCCTCCGTCAGAGGTCGAGAGATGGCAGGCGGGCGCCGCCATCAGGCGAACTCCAGGATGACGGCGTCCACCGCGAGGCTGTCGCCGGCCTTGGCGTGGACGGCCTTGATGGTGCCGTCGCGCTCGGCGCGCAGAACGTTCTCCATCTTCATCGCTTCCACAACAGCAAGAGCCTCGCCCGCCTTCACCTCCTGGCCGGCGGTCACGGCGATGGACACCACGAGGCCCGGCATGGGGCAGAGCACTTCCTTGCCACCCGCGCCCGTCACCTTCTCCGGCATCAGCAGCACGAGGGCGGCTTCGCGCTCCGTATAGACCCGCGCATCCACCGCAACGCCCTGATAGGCCAGCGACACGCCGTTCAGGATGGGGCGCACCTGCACGCTCACCGGCGTGCCGTCGATGACGCCGCGCCACGCCAGATCACCCGGCTTCCAGTCGGTGGCAAGGTCGAGCTTGGCGGTCACGGCGCCGTCCCAGCCCTTCAGTGCCACGAGGAAGCCGCCGTCCACGGCGTCGATCTCGGCCAGCTGGAGGGCGGTGCCGCCTTCGCCCTTCAGCTGCACCACGCGCAGCCGGTCGAAGGTCACGGGCGTGCCCGAGAGCTGGCCGGAAATCTGGCGCTTGCGGGCATTGAGCACATGGTCAATGCAGGCTGCGACCGCGCTCAGCAGCTGCGCCGTCTGCCCTTCCGCCGGGCGGGGGCGGAAGCCGTCGGGATATTCCTCGGCGATGAAGCCGGTGGACAGGCGCCCGTCCTTCCAGCGCGGATGCGCCATCAGCGCGGACAGGAAGGGGATATTGTGGCCGATGCCCTCGATGGCGAAGGCATCCAGCGCGTCCGCCTGCGCGGCGATGGCCGCCTCGCGGGTGGGGGCGTGCGTCACCAGCTTGGCGATCATCGGATCGTAGAAGAGCGAGATTTCGCCGCCTTCATAGACGCCGGTGTCATTGCGCACCGTCACGCCGTCCTTCACCCCTTCCGCCGGCGGGCGATAGGTGACGAGGCGGCCGGTGGAAGGCAGGAAGTTGCGGAACGGATCTTCCGCATAGACGCGGCTTTCCACCGCCCAGCCGTTGAGCTTCACATCCTCCTGCGCGTGGCTCAGCTTCTCGCCGGCCGCAACACGGATCATCTGCTCAACAAGGTCGATGCCGGTGATCAGTTCCGTCACCGGATGCTCCACCTGCAGGCGGGTGTTCATCTCCAGGAAGTAGAAGCTCCTGTCCTGCCCGGCCACGAACTCCACCGTGCCGGCGCTGTCGTAGCCCACGGCCTTGGCCAGCGCGACGGCCTGCTCGCCCATCTTGCGGCGGGTGTCCTCGTCCAGCAGCGGGGAGGGGGCTTCCTCCACCACCTTCTGGTTGCGGCGCTGGATGGAGCATTCGCGCTCGCCGAGATAGATGACGTTGCCGTGCTTGTCGCCCAGCACCTGGATCTCGATGTGGCGGGGATCGACGATGAACTTTTCCACGAACACGCGGTCATCGCCGAAGGAGGATTTCGCCTCCGACTTGGCGCGATCGAAGCCGTCCTGCACCTCGGCGCGGGAATGGGCGATGCGCATGCCCTTGCCGCCGCCGCCGGCCGAGGCCTTGATCATCACCGGATAGCCGATCTCGTCGGCGATCTTCGCGGCCTCTTCGCCATTCTCGATCACGCCCAGATGGCCGGGCACGGTGGAGACCTTGGCCGCCGCCGCCGCCTTCTTGGACTCGATCTTGTCGCCCATGGCGTCGATGGCGTGCGGGTTCGGGCCGATGAAGACGATGCCCGCCTCCGCCAGCGCGCGCGGGAAGGCGGCGCGCTCGGAGAGGAAGCCGTAGCCGGGATGCACCGCTTCCGCGCCGGTCTGCTTGCAGGCGTCGATGATCTTCTCGATCACCAGATAGGAATTGGCGGCCTGCGGCGGGCCGATATGCACCGCCTCGTCCGCCATCTCCACATGGAGGGCGTCCTTGTCGGCGTCGGAATAGACGGCCACGGTCTTGATGCCCATCTTCCGCGCCGTCTTGATGACGCGGCAGGCAATCTCGCCCCGGTTCGCAATCAGGATCTTCGAGAACATGCGTCTGGTTCCCCGGCGCCGTTCGGCGCGCATTGAATTCGTCTGGACGGTCAGGCCGGGCCGATCCCGGCCATGACGGCCGCGGGATTGCTCACAGCGGCAGGTTGTCGTGCTTCTTCGCCGGCTGCTCCACCTTCTTGGAGCGCAGCATGGCGAGTGCGCGGGCGATGCGCCGGCGCGTGGAATGCGGCTTGATCACCTCGTCAATATAGCCGCGCTCCGCCGCCACGAAGGGCGAGAGGAAGCGCTCCTCATATTTGCGGGTCTGCTCGGCGATCTTGTCCGGGTCGCCCATGTCGGCGCGGAAGATGATCTCCACCGCCCCCTTGGCGCCCATCACCGCGATCTGCGCCGTAGGCCAGGCATAATTGACGTCGCCGCCCACATGCTTGGAGGCCATCACGTCGTAGGCGCCGCCGAAGGCTTTTCGCGTGATCAGCGTCACCAGCGGCACGGTCGCCTGCGAATAAGCGAACAGCAGCTTGGCGCCGTGCTTGATGAGGCCGCCATATTCCTGCGCGGTGCCGGGCAGGAAGCCGGGCACGTCCACGAAGGTGACGATGGGGATCTCGAACGCATCGCAGAAGCGCACGAAACGCGCGGCCTTGCGCGAGGCATCCGCGTCGAGGACGCCGGCCAGCACCATGGGCTGGTTGGCGACGAAGCCCACGGTCCGCCCCTCCACGCGGCCGAAGCCGGTGACGATGTTCTTCGCGTAAGTGGCCTGGATCTCGAAGAAGTCGCCCTCGTCGACGGTCTTCAGGATCAGTTCCTTGATGTCGTAGGGCTTGTTCGGATTGTCCGGGATCAGCGTGTCGAGGCTCTCGTCGATGCGCAGCGGATCATCGAAGGAGGGCCATTCCGGCACGCCGGAGGCATTGCTCAGCGGCAGGAAGTCGATGAGGCGCCGCGTCTGGAGCAGCATCTCCACGTCGTTCTCATAGGAGCCGTCGGCCACCGAGGTCTTGGTGGTGTGGACCTTGGCCCCGCCCAGTTCCTCGGCCGTCACGGTCTCGTTGGTGACGGTCTTCACCACGTCCGGACCGGTGACGAACATGTAGCTGGTGTCGCGCACCATGAAGATGAAGTCGGTCATGGCCGGCGAATAGACGTCGCCGCCCGCGCAGGGGCCCATGATCAGCGAGATCTGCGGGATCACGCCGGAGGCGATGACGTTGCGCTTGAACACCTCGCCATAGCCGCCCAGCGCCGCCACGCCTTCCTGGATGCGGGCGCCGCCGGCATCGAACAGGCCGATGATGGGGGCGCGGGTCTTCAGCGCCATGTCCTGGATCTTGGTGATCTTGCGGGCATGGGCCTCGGAGAGCGAGCCGCCGAACACGGTGAAGTCCTTGGCGAAGACGAACACCTGCCGGCCGTTCACCGTGCCCCAGCCGGTGACGACGCCGTCGCCGGGGATCTTCTGGTTTTCCATGCCGAAATCGGTGCAGCCGTGCTGCACGAAGGTGTCGAATTCCTCGAACGAGCCGCGATCCAGCAACAGCTCGATGCGCTCGCGGGCGGTCAGCTTTCCGCGTGCGTGCTGGGCGTCGATGCGCCGCTCGCCGCCGCCGAGGCGGGCGATGCCGCGCCGGTTCTCGAGCTCTTCCAGGATTTCCTTCATCGACAATCCCCCGCCGGCCTCGCGCCGGCCTCACTGTAGCGACGGCGCGCCCTCAAGGAAAAGTCCCGTGCGGGCACCGGCGCAAAGAATCACGAACAGCCGCCGTCGCTGAGCGCCCGGCAGCCCTTGTGTGCTGGCTAGCAGGTGCAAAGCCAGTGATGAAGATGTAAAAGGACCAAGATGCGAATTGTAAAAAATTCGCAATTCGGGAGGTGGTCCCTCACCGGCAGGCGCGCGGGCGCTGTCGGGGCGGTGGCTGCCGCTGGGGAGAGGAAGGGGCAGGAACAGAAACATGCGCCAGAAAGTGTTCGCCGGCCACGCGGTACGGCGCCTGCGGGAAAAGTTCGAGCTGAAGCAGACGGAACTCGCCACCCGGCTTCAGGTCTCGCCCTCCTATATCAACCAGATCGAGAGCAACCAGCGCCCGCTCACCGCGCCGGTGCTCATCGCCATCAGCCGCGCCTTCGGCGTGGACATCACCACCTTCGGTGCCGACGATCTGGAGCGCATCGTCGCCGATCTGCGCGAGACCGCCGCCGATCCCCTGTTCCGCGATCTCGATCTCGGCGTGCAGGACATGAAGGCGGTGGCCAATCTCTCGCCCGCCTTCGCCCACGCCTTCCTGCGCATGCACGTGGCCTTGCGCCGCACCGCCGAATGGCGGGCGTCCGACATGCCCGCCGCACCCGGCGAGCGCACCGACGAGGCCAAGCTCATCCCCTATGAGGAGGTGCGCGACTACTTTCACTACATCGACAATTACGTGGACGAGCTGGATCTGGCCGCCGAGGGGCTGGCGGACAGGCTCGGCGTTCTGGCCGGCACCGATCCCGGCACGGCCTTCTCCGGCCATCTGTCGCGCACCTACAAGGTGAGCGTGGAGGTCTCGAGCGATCCTGCGGCGCCCTTGTCCGCCTTCGACATGAAGGCCCGCCGGCTTGTCCTCTCTGCTGCCTTGCCGCCGCAGGGGCGGGCGTTCCGCCTTGCGGCCACCATCGCCCAGCTGGAGCATCGCGGGCTGGTGGACCGGCTGCTCAAGAGCGCCGGCTTCCGCAGCCAGACGGCGGGCGAGATCGGCCGCCTCGCGCTGTTCAACTATGTGGCCGGCGCGCTCATCCTGCCCTATCGGCGCTTTCTGGCGCTGGCCCGCGCCCGGCGGCACGATCTGGACCGGCTGGTGCTGGAGACGGGGGCGAGCCTCGAACAGGTGTGCCACCGCCTCTCCACGCTCCAGCGGCCCGGCGCGCGGGGCGTGCCCTTCTACTTCGCCAAGGTGGATCGGGCGGGCAACATCGTGAAGCGGCACAGCGCCACGCGCTTCCAGTTCGCCCGCCACGGCAATGCCTGCCCGGTGTGGAACGTGCATCAGGCGTTCGAGGCCGGCGGCCAGACGCTGGTGCAGATGGCCGAGATGCCCGATGGCGGGCGCTATCTGGCGCTGGCGCGGGGCATCGTGGCGCCCTCGCTGGCCCATGGGCAGCCGCCGCGCGCCTATGCGCTGGGGCTCGGCTGCGAGGTCTCGTTCGCCGACGAGATGGTCTATGCGGATGGGCTGGACCTGAAGGCGGCCCCCGTGGCGCGACTGGGCGTCTCCTGCCGCATCTGTCCGCGCCGGGATTGCGACCTGCGCGCCTTCCCGCCACTCGACCGCGACATCCGCACCGATCCGGCGGTGCGCGGGGTGATCCCGTTCGAGATCGTGTGAGGGGCGGGCGGTTGGGTGGCTCGCCCGGCCTGCGCCTTCTCGCCGATGTCCGCTCCCGGCCGGCCCCCTCCCTATCCCTCCCCCGCAAGCGGGAGAGGGGACCTGTTGCGTGGGGCGGACGATGTCGCGCTTGCAGAAAAAAAGGGGCGTGCCCTTTCCCTCCCGCCGGCCAGAAAGCCCTCTCCCGCCCGAAACGGGCGATTGCCGGTTTTGGCAATGATGTGCCGAAGTCGGAAACATCCGACTTCGGTGCGGGGGAGGGGTGGGAGGGGGCCGCGCAGAGCGCGGAGGCGGGGCCTCCTCGGCCGCACGCCGCCATCGGTCAATATCGTTCAAAGCCTTGGCGTTGCAGATTTCTTTCAGGTAACTGGGCGGCGGTCACGGCTGCGCGAGGCGGGCCGCGCGCGGCTTGCGGCGGGCCGGGGGCGACGATAGGGGAGGACGGAGGTCACAACCGGAGAGTGCCCATGCCCCATCCATTCTCGCGCCCGTTTCGCCGCATCCCGTCCAGGGCTTCCGCCGTGCTCGCCCCGCTGATGCTGTGCGGCCTGCTGAGCACCGGCGCACTGGCACAAGCGCCGCAGGCGTCCCAGTCGCCTGCCGCCTCCCAGCCGCCCGCGACCTCCCAGCGCCATCTCACCGCGCAGGAACAGCGCAACAAGGAGATCGTGCTGGATTTCTACGAGAAGGGCCTGAACAGTAAGGACTTCAAGGCCGCCTCCGTCTATCTCGGCACCTATATCCAGCACAATCCGAATGCCGAGGACGGCCCGGAGGGGTTCCGGAAATTCCTTGAGTTCCTGAAGGAGAAGTTCCCGCAGTCCCATAGCCGGGTGACGCAGGTGTTCGTGGACGGCGATTTCGTCATCCTGCGGCTGCATGCGCTGCGCGAGCCGGGCACCAAGGGCAATGCCATCGTGGACATCTTCCGCCTGAAGGACGGCAAGATCGAGGAGCATTGGGACTCGGTGCAGCCCATCCCCGAGACGTCCAAGAACACCAACACCATGTTCTGACGCCAGCAACCCGCCGTTCGCCCTCGCGCCTCAGGGGCGCGGGCGAACCTTTTCGCGCCACGCTTCCCAGCGGCGGCGCAGCTCGCCCTTGCGCAGGCCGTGGCCGCCGAGAGGGGCGGCCTCCATGATGCGGTCGGTGCGGAAATGGCGGAAGTCCGCGCGCAGCTCGCACCACGCCACCAGCATTCGCAGCGTGTCCGAATAGCCGACGATGACCGGCCAGACGATGCGCTCCGTCTCTTCGCCGCTCTCGGCCCGGTAGCGCATGCGCACCTTCAGGCCGTCGCGCACCGCCGCGCGCAGCACCGCGGGCGCGATGGCATCGTCCTGCCCCGGCAGCATGGGCCGCGCCCCGACGCTGGGTTCGAGCACGTAGGGCCGCAGGCGCTCGGGCACCACCTCGACGATCTTGGCGATCACGTCGCGGGCGGCGGCGGCCAGCACCGTGTCGTTGCGGCCCATCACCCATTGCGCGCCCAGCACCAGCGCCTCCACCTCGTCCGGTGTCAGCATGAGCGGCGGCATGTCGTAGCCCGAGGCGAGCACATAGCCGAGGCCCGCCTCGCCCTCGATGGGCACGCGCTGGCCCATCAGGTCGGCCACATCGCGATAGACCGTGCGCTTGGAGACTTCCAGCTCCTCCGCCAGCGCAGCAGCCGTCACCGGCCCGCGCGCGCGGCGCAGGATCTGGATGATCTGGAACAGGCGCTCGGCGCGACGCATGGGGATGACTTGCTGCTGACTCCTGCTGACAGAATGCTGGCAGCAGCCCTGTGACACAAGGCCCCCGGAACGCCGGCGACGGGCCGGCGCGATGCAGAGGAACAGGCCATGAAATTCGTCTCCACACGGCTGGTCGCCGCCGACATCAAGGCCATGGTGGGCTTTTACGAGCAGGTCACGGGCCAGACCGCCAACTGGCTCGCGCCGGTCTTCGTCGAGATCACCACGCCCGGCGCGACGCTCGCCATCGGCAGCATCGAGACCGTCACGGTGTTCCAGCCCGGCAGCGCCGAGCCCGGCGCCAACCGCTCCGCCATCATCGAGTTTCAGGTGGACGACGTGGATGCGGAGTTCGCCCGGCTGAAGGACAAGGTGGAGGTGGTGCAGGCGCCCAAGCTCATGCCCTGGGGCAACAAGGCGGCGCAGTTCCGCGATCCCGAGGGCACCCTCGTTGGCCTGTTCACGCCCGTGACCGAGGCGGCGCAGGACCGCTTCGCGGGACGCTGAGCGGCCGCCCGGCCGGAGGGGGCGGGGAGGTGATCCCCGCCGCACCGCTCACGCCCAGTCCAGCGGCGCCCATGTCTTCTGGAGGCCGCGCCCGATCAGGGTCAGGCGCTCCCACGGGCCCATGGGCGGCGTGCCGGTCAGCGTCACCAGCGCGCCGCTGGCGAAGGCGTGGTCCGCATTCGGGCCGAGGATGAAGGCCAGCGTCTCCATGCCCTCATAGGTCAGCTTGTGGCGGACCTCCTCGCCCCGCACGGCGGGCGGCAGCGCAAGGTCGATCAGGCGCCACGCGGTGGCGGTGTCGAACGGCGCGGCGCCCTGCGCCGGATGCAGCACCACCACGTCGCGCCAGTGCTCGCCATTGCCCTGCCGCACGGCGAAGGCGTCCACGCCGGGCTGCCACTCCAGCCAGTGGCGCAGTACGCGCGGATTGGCATGGTCGTGCATGATCCCGTAGACCATGGCGAGGTGCATGTGGGCGGCGCCCGCCAGCGCCTCGTTCTCATGCTCGCCCAGTTCGGCCAGCACCTCGGCCATGCCTTCGATGGGCTCGTGCTCCTCGGTGGCGGTCATGATGGCGGTGCCGTATTCGCCAAGCTCCATCAGCCGGCGCACCACGGCGGGGCTGTTGCCCGCCACTTCGTGCAGATAGAAGTCCACGCCGTTGAAGGGCATGTCGTCCGGCTCCGGGCCGCTGCGCCGGGCCACGATGTCGAGCAGATAGGTGGAGCGCTCGAACGGCACGTCGTCGGCGTCCGGCGCGAAGCCGCCCCAGAACGGTCCGAAGATGCCCGGCCGCTCGATCTCCTTCTCCCTGAGCCAGTCGAGGAAGGGCAGGAACGGCTCGCCGTCGAAGGTCTCGGGCAGGCGATGGGCGGCGCAGGCGCGCACGTAATCGGACGGGTCATCCAGCAGCGCGACGAGGGCAGGGCGGGCTTCCGCGCCGCGCCCGAAGCCGCCCACCAGCACCTTGGCGGCCGTGATGCGGTCGCGGGCCACGCGGAAGCGGGCATCATCGCTGAGAGCGTCCAGCCACGCCACCACGGGGTCGCGGAACGGCGCGTCATCGCCATGCCAGCGCAGTTCGGAAAGGAAGGCGGCGAGCACGTCGCGATGGGCGAGGGCGGCGGTCTCGATCTCGCCCAGCAGCCACGCCAGCCGGGCCAGCGCCTTGGCGTCGTCGCGGTCGGCCCCGCGCAGGGGCTCGCCCCGGAAGGTGGCCATGCACAGGCGCTCCACCGCCGCCGGGCGGATGGTGGCGTCCTCATGGCCGAGCCACTGGGCCATCTGCGGATAATAGACGTCGAACTCGGCCGCGCTCATGGCATGCAGCGGAGCTTCGCGCAGCCGCCAGAAGGCGGCCGGATCGGGAAAGGCAGGGTTCACGGGGGAATAGTCTCCTGCGGACGCGACGGGCCGGGTCGGGCGATGCCGGGGGCTGGCATGCCTGTGCGGTTCGGCCCGTGTGGTTAGGCCAGCATGGTTAGGCCCGTATGGTTTCTTGGCCCACGTGGCACGCGCCCACAAGCGCGGGCGTCACCGTGGCGGGGACACCCTTGCTAAGTCATGGGGCAGGGATCGGGTTCCCGCGCCGCGTCGGCAGAGCGCCGGCGGGCAGGCTCAGAAGGTGCGGCCGTTGCGGGCGGGGCGGCCGGTGCTGCTGCGCGAGCCCAGCGGCGGCAGCTTGGCGATGAAGCGGCCCCAGGCATAGACGAGGCGCTTGGCGGCATAGCGCATGAGCTTGCGGTTGCGCAGCCGCATGCCGAAGTCGAGCCACTTCAGTGCCGCCTCGAACCGCCGCTGCGAGCGCGGTGGCAGGTAGGGCATGAAGAGTTTCACTTCTTCCAGTGTCTCGGGCACCTGCTCGTAGTCGCAATCCTGCGTCGCCGCCCGCAACCGTTCCACGGCGATGGCCATGAAGCGCGGCAGCACCACCTTGGCGCCCAGCTCATAGCCGGTGGCCTCGTTGCGCGGGAACATCTTCATCAGCTTCTGCGCGAACAGGGTGCGCGAGCGCGTCATGCGCGGCGAGCGGCTGGCCGAGCCGCCGTGCATGCGCCAGGCCGACAGGCTGTCCGGCACATAGATGTTCAGCCAGCGCGCGCGCAGCAGGCGCAGGAAGAAGTCGTCATCCTCGTAGCCCGACAGCTGGTCGTCGAAGCCCTCGATGCTGTCCGAGGCGGCTTTGCGGAACAAAGCGGCGGATGGCAGGATGAACATGTCCTCGCCGAGGCAGTCGAACACGTTGGTCTTGGGGTGCACCACGCCCATGTCGGCCATCATGCACTGGCGGGTGAGGCAGCCGGTGTCGTCCAGTTCGTCGAGATCGCTGTAGACCCAGCCGATGCGGTCCGCATCCGGATGGGTCAGGAACGGGCGCTCCAGCACCTCGAGGTGGCGCGGATACCAGAAATCGTCCTGGTCCAGCAGCGCGATCAGCGAGGAGCGGGCGTGGGCGATGCCGTAATTGCGGGCCGCCGACTGGCCGCCGTTCTCTTTGCTGATGAGCGTGATGGGCAGCGTCTGCGCCAGTTCGCGCACCACGTCGGCGCCGTTGTCGGTGGAGCCGTCATCCACAATGATGATTTCATCGGGCGGCCGGGTCTGGCTGACGACGGAGCGGATGGCCTCGGCGATGAAGCGACCGCCGTTATAGAGCGGGATGATGGCCGCGATGGTGTGCCGCGTGGGGGAACCGTCCGACGCGACAAGGCCGGGGTCCGCAATCCCGCCGGGAAGCGGTATTGCCGAGCGGGCATGCGCTGGGACCATTCGTTCCAAAATCCAAAAACCCCCGTCTGTCCAGACGGACAACTCCGTCAGACATGAAGCGTTCCGGCCCCACCCCCGGTGGAATGGCACGCACACATTAAGAAACATGTCCCTCGCCTGAGGCTGTGCGATCCGCAGCACGAAACGCCCAGGCTGAGATTGGAATGTTTCCGAAAGACATCTTTAGCGCCGTTAGTGCGCCGCGGCAAATCCGTCAAAGGTAACTATTTCTGGTCTCATAATGCCCGCGAACAAGAACTGTTGCAACCTGCGGTTCCCCCGAGGGCGGGGCTTCGACCGGGCTGCAATCAGGGCTGGTGTCGCAACCGGAGCGCCGCTGCGGATTTGAGGGGCCGGATTGATTTCATCTGCCTCGATCCCGCTCCGGGAGATGACGCAATGCCGCCATGGTGAGTGGTTCAACTCAGTCCTGCTGGTCCGTGGGGAATCGGCCGTGGGGTGGGAGTTGACACCATGAGTTTGTTGTTGCGTCGCGTTGGAGCTGCGGCCCTGATCTGGGCCTGCGGGGCCACTGCGGCTTTGGCCGTGCCGGGTTTCACCACCGGCAATGTCAATATGCGTGCCGGCCCGGACACCGAATATCCGCGTGTGGCGGTCATCCCCAACGGCCAGCCGGTCGAGATCGCGGGATGCCTTGAGAATCAGTCCTGGTGCGACGTGATCTGGGGCCCCAACCGGGGCTGGGTCTATGGCGAATATCTCGGCCTCTATTATCAGGGCCGCACGGTGATCGTGCCGGAATATGCCCCGGTGCTGGGCATCCCGATCGTCGGCTACAGTTTCAGCAATTACTGGGGCCGCTATTATCGCGGCGCGCCGTGGTGGAACCAGTACAACCGCTGGCAATATTACAATCCGCGCCCGCGTCCCGGCTGGGGCGCACCGCCTCCGGGCTTTGGTCCGCGCCCGCCGGGCTGGTGGCGCGGCGGCGGTGGCCGTCCCCCGCCGCCCGGTGGTCCGGGCTATTATCCGGGCGGTCCCGGTGGGCCGGGCTACCATCCCGGCGGTCCCGGCTACAATCCGGGCCGTCCGTCCGGCCCGCCGCCGGGCAATCCGGGCTGGAACAATCCGGGTCGTCCGCCGGGCGGCAATCCCGGCTGGAACGGCGGCGGTGGCGGCCGCCCTCCGGGTCCGCCTCCGGGTGCCTATCCGCGTGCGCCCGATGCGCCGCGCCCCGGCCCGCAGCCAGGCTTCAACGGCGGCGGTCGCCCGCCGGGGCCGCCCGCGCCCGGCGCGCTGCCGCTCGCACCCAATGCGCCACGTCCGGCGCCGCAGCAGGCCCGTCCGCCGGGTCCGCCTCCGGGCCAGCCGGCCCTGCCGCGCGCGCCCAAGGCGCCGCCCTGCCCACCGCAGGGCTGCCCGCAATAGGCTGTTCCAGAATGCAGAACGGGGGCCTTTCGGCCCCCGTTTTTTATTGTCTCTGGAGTGGTTGCGTTCACTCGGCCGCCTGCTTCACCGCTTCCTTACCGGGGCCGCCGTAGCGGGCCAGCCAGTGGGCATAAGGCGCGGGCAGGGTGGTCCATTCCGGATCGGCGACGCCGAGCTGCTGGGCCAGCGCATAGGGATAATGCGGGTTCGCCAGCAGCGCGCGGCCGATCATGGCGAGGTCCATCTGGCCGGTGGCGATGCCGGTCTCGGCATCCTGCGCATCCGCCATGCCCCAGCTGGTGGCCACCGGCAGGCCGGTCTCCTTGCGCACCCGCGCCGAGACGGGCGCGAGGAAGGCGGGCGCCCACGGCACGCGCGCATCCTTGGTGGAGAAACCGACGCTGACGTTCAGCAGGTCGAGGCCGCCGGCGCGGAACCGGCGGGTCAGCTCGATGCTCTCGCTGAGCGTCTCCTCGTCGCGGCCATCATATTCGATCACGCCGAAGCGGGCGGTGAGCGGGAAGCGCTCGGGCCACACTTCGCGCACGGCGGCCAGCGTCTCCAGCAGGAAGCGGCTGCGGCCTTCGAAGTCACCGCCGTAAGAGTCCGTGCGCTGGTTGGCGTGGACGGAGAAGAAGCTCTGGCCGAGATAGCCATGGGCGAAATGCAGCTCCAGCCACTCGAAGCCGGCATCGAGCGCGCGGCGGGCGGCGGCGACGAAATCCGCCTTCACCCGCGCGATGTCCTCGATCGTCATGGCGCGGGGCACGCGCGGCAGGCCACCGCCGAACGCCACCGCCGAGGGGGAGATGGTCTCCCAGCCGCGCGGATCGCCCTCGGGAATATGGTCGTCGCCTTCCCACGGGCGGTTGGCGCTGGCCTTGCGACCGGCATGGCCGATCTGGATGCCGGCCACCGCGCCGCCCGCCTTGATGGCGGAGGCGATGCGGGCCATGCCGTCGATCTGGCCGTCTTCCCACAGGCCGGTGCAGGCCGGGGTGATGCGGCCTTCCGGCGACACGCCGGTGGCTTCCACGATCACGAGGCCGGCGCCCCCGCGCGCCATGCCGGTGTAATGGGGCACGTGCCAGTCGGAGATATAGCCGTCGGTGGCGCTGTACTGGCACATGGGCGGCACCGCCACGCGATTGCGCAGGGTGACATCCTTCAGCTTGAAGGGCGTGAACAGAGCGGACATGCAAGCCTTTCCCGGCAAAGCCGGTGGCGCGCACCGAAACCGGCGCGCGAGGGCAGGGAGGCGCGCGGAGCGGAAGCCCGCCGCGCGAAGACCGTCACCATGCTGCGGTGCAAGATATTTGTCCAATCGGCAGTATCAATTTAAGATATCGATATGGCCGATATCCGTACCCTCGATCTCAATCTGCTCAAGGCGCTGGACGCGCTGCTGGACGAGCGCAGCGTCACCCGCGCCGCCGCGCGCCTGTCGCTGACCCAGCCGTCCGTCTCCGGCATGCTCACGCGACTGCGCGAGGCGTTCGGCGATCCGCTGTTCGTGCGCACCCAGCGCGGCATCGTGCCCACCGCCCGCGCGCTGGAACTGGCCGCCCCGGTCAAGCGCGTGCTGTGCGAGGTGGATGTGCTGCTCAAGCCGCCGGTGTTCGATCCTGGCACCGCCGATTTCACGCTCTCGGTGGCGTCCACGGACTATGCGCTGGGGGCCTTCGTGCTGCCCTTCCTCACGCGCCTGCACGCGGCGGCGCCGGGCGTGCGGGTGGTGATCCGGCCGCTGGAGCGTCGCCTCGTCTATGACGAACTGCGGCAGGGCGCGCTCGACATCGCGCTGCTCACCCCCGAGACCACGCCGGATGATCTCAACAGCGTGCCGCTGTGCTTCGAGGATTATGTCTGCGCCATGCGCGCGGACCATCCCGCCGCCGCCCCCGGCGCGCTGACGCTGGAGGCCTTCTGCGCCCTCGATCATGCGCTGGTGTCCTTCGGCGGCTCGCCCTTCCACGGCGCCACCGACGAGGCGCTGGCGGCGCTGGGGCGCACGCGGCGGGTGACGGTGTCGCTGGGCAGTTTCCTCGCCGTGCCGGGTCTGCTGCGGGCCAGCGATCTCATCTCGGTGGTGCCGCGCCGGCTGGTGGAGGGCATGGCGGGCCTTGCCCTGCGCGCGCCGCCGGTGGAGGTGGCCGGCTTCACCGAGACGCTGGTCTGGCACGAGCGCACCCACCATGACGCCGGCAAGCACTGGGCGCGCACGCTGATGATCCGCACCCATGCGCCCGGCAGGGAACGGCTGTCCCCGGATCGGGCCGCCCCCGCTGCGGTTTCGTGAGGGTGCCGCATAGCCAGTGGGGCCCGATCTGCTTTATAGCGTCCCGGTCATGCCTTACACGCCAGCTCCCGTCTTCCGCTTCGCACCGTCGCCCACCGGCTACATCCATGTGGGCAATGCCCGCACCGCGCTGCTGAACGCCCTGCTGGCGCAACGGGCCGGCGGCACCTTCGTGCTGCGCTTCGACGATACGGACGAAGCCCGCTCGCGCCCCGAATATGCGGATGCGATCCGGGAGGATCTGGCGTGGCTCGGCATCCCGCCCGATCAGGTCTCGGCCCAGTCCGGCCGGCTCGCGCTCTATGCGGCGGCGGCCGAGACGCTCAAAGCCATGGGCCGGCTCTATCCGGCCTATGAGACCGAAGAGGAACTGGACCTCAAGCGCGGCCTCCAGCGCGCCCGTGGCCTGCCGCCGGTCTATGACCGTTCCGCCCTTGCCCTCACCGAAGCCGACCGCACGAAGCTGGAGGCCGAGGGCCGCCGCCCGCACTGGCGCTTCCGGCTCGACCAGCGCGTGGTGAGCTGGGTGGATGGCGTGCGCGGTCCCCAGCAGGTGGATACCGCCAGCCTGTCCGATCCCGTGCTGGTCCGCGCGGACGGCACCTATCTCTACACGCTGCCCTCGGTGGTGGATGATCTCGACATGGGCGTCACCGACGTGGTGCGCGGCGAGGATCACGTCACCAACACGGCGGTGCAGATCGAGCTGATCGCCGCGCTCGGCGGCACGGCGCCGCGCTTCGCCCACCACAATCTGCTCACGCTCCCATCCGGCGAGGGCCTGTCCAAGCGCCTCGGCCATCTCTCGCTCCGTGCCCTGCGCGAACAGGGGCTGGAGCCGCTGGCGGTGGCGGCGCTGGCGGTGCTGGTGGGCACTTCGGAAGCGGTGGCGCCGGTGGAGAGCCTTGCGGCGCTGGCCGTCCAGGTGGATCTCGCGCGCATCTCCCGCGCCCCGGCGCGCTTCGATCCCGAGGATCTTCCGGGCCTCTCCGCCCGTACCCTGCATCACCTGTCGTTCGGGGCCGTGGCGGATCGCTTCGCCGCAGGCGGCATCCCGGCGGACGAGTCCTTCTGGCTGGCGGTGCGCGGCAATCTGGCCAGCTTTACGGAGGCCGCCGACTGGTGGGCCATCTGCACCGGCCCGCTGGCGCCCGCGATCGCAGGGGACGATGCCACCTTCCTCGCCGCCATCTCCGAGCTGCTGCCGCCCGAGCCGTGGGACGGGGCCACCTACAAGGCGTGGATCGCGCAAGCCAAGGCAGCGGGCGGTCGCTCCGGCAAGGCGCTGTTCCACCCCATCCGCCTTGCGCTCACGGGCCGTGAGACCGGCCCGGAACTGGCGGCCCTGCTGCCGCTCATGGGCCGCGCCCGCGTCTGCGCCCGGCTGACGGGCGTGATGGCCTGAAACGAAAAAGGGACGGCGAGAAGCCGTCCCTTTTCAAAGGCGGTTCCGGGTGAGGGCGCTTATTGCGCCTCGCCGCCCGTGGAGGGCACCACGCGTACCGCGCGGCGGCCCGGCTGTTCCGCGGCGGGGGCGAGCGGCGCGGATTCGGTGGCCGATGAGGTGTCGAGCTGGCCGGGGGCCGGAGCTGCGCCAGACCGCGAGGCGGTGTTGCGCTGGGGCTTGGCCGCATCGCCCACCGCGCGCGGCTGCGACATGGCCTTGGCCTGCTCCTCGGTGACGAGGATGTCACCCTTCTCCAGCGTGGACTGGTCGTCCAGCCCCGCCAGCGCCTGACCCCAGGACTGGCCCGCCGCGCGGCAGGAGCAGCCGTTCACCAGCTGCTTGCGATAGAGCAGGGCAGCGGGCAGGGACATGTAGGGCTTGCCGGTGACGGAGGTCGCCTGCTGGATGTCCTCGCCGGGGTTCCGGTAGGTGTAGAGCTGGGCTTCCGCCGCCGGGCACAGGCGGTGGCAGAGCGCATCGTCGCTGGCGAACTTGGCCGGCACGGTGGCGTAGGAAATGGGGAAATAGAAGCCGTCGCAGGTGCGCACGCACACGGTGCGATAGGTGGAGGACTTCGGCAGGTCCATGGGGCCGAAATCGGCGCCGGGGCCGGATTCGTCCGGGCCGGGCTCGTTGCCGCCGCCGAACAGGGCCTCGAAGAAGTTGCGCGGCCGGGCAGCCTGCTGCGTCCGCCCCTGGGGGCCGACGATGTTGCGGGCGGCGGCGGTGTACTGGGCGCCGCAATTGTTCTGCGCCAGCGCCACGATCAGCTGGCGGCGCTGCCCGTCCTTGTCGCCATTGGCGCGGTCGAGGCTGGCGATGGAGGCGCGCAGGCGCGAAATCTGGTCGTCCACCTGATCGCACTGCGGCGGGCGCGGCGGCCCCTGGAAGATGAAGAAGCCGCGCGGCGCATCGCAATTCATGCCTTTGGCCTGCGAGGTCAGCTGGTCGAGCTGGGCGCGCATCTGCTGGGCCTGCTGGGCGCGCTGCTGGGCGGCGGGATCCACGCCCCGGTCGAGCTGGGCCAGCGCGCCTTCCAGCTGCATGCAGCTGGGGCCGGGCCCCTGCGCCTGCTGCTGCATCTGCTGGCCCTGCGGCTGCGCGTACTGCGGCTGCGACGGGATATAGGCCTGCGCCTGCGCCACCGCGGGCAATGCCACCGGCGCCAGGGCGACGGCCATGGCCAAACCAAACCACCGTGCTGAAGTCATGCTTGTCCCTGCCCCGCGGGGGCTTTTCGAATATGCGGCGCTTATAGGCCCGCATGGGGCACGTCAACGATGACGAAAATGGGGACTTGGCGAAATTCTTCGTGAGGGAAGGTGGCGGGGGATCCGCCTGCCGGCTTCGGCGGGCCTCCCCTTGAAGCACGACAGGCTCCCTCCCCCGCAAGCGGGAGAGGGCTTTAAAAGATGCTCCCCCGCAAGGAGGGAGGGCGCGCGCTCCGAAGGAGGAGAACGTCCCCCTCAGCGCCCGCGCGTGCGGATGTTGAAGCTGTCGAAGGAGTATTCCGCGATCTGCCACCACAGCAGCTGCTCGCCGCGAATGGCGTTCATGCTGTCCAGCGCCTTCTTGAAGTTCGGGTTCTGCGCCGCCAGCTCGCCATAAAGCTCGAACGCCGCCTTGTAGCCCGCTTCCATCACCGGCTGCGGGAAGGCCCGCAGCTCCGCGCCCTGCGCCACCAGACGGCGCACCGCTGGCGGGTTCACGCTGTCATACTTGCCCAGCATCCAGTTGTTGGCCGCCTCGCAGGCATTGCGCAGGATGGCCTGATAATGCTTCGGCAGCTTGTCCCACTGCTGCTGGTTGATGATCAGGTGGATCATCGGCCCACCCTCCCACCAGCCGGGGTAGTAATAATACTTCGCCACCTTGGCGAGGCCGAGCTTCTCGTCGTCATAGGGGCCGACGAATTCGGCCGCGTCCAGCGTGCCGCGTTCCAGCGCCGGATAGACGTCGCCGGGGGCGAGCTGCTGCGGCACCACGCCGAGCTTGGCCAGCACCTGGCCGCCGATGCCGCCGATGCGGAACTTCAGGCCCTTCAGATCCTCGACGGTGTTGATCTCCTTGCGGAAGAAGCCGCCCATCTGGGTGCCGGAATTGCCCGCCACGATGCCGTAGACATTGAAGCCCTTCAGCACGTCGTTGATGATCTGGTCGCCGCCGCCGAAGTGCCACCACGAATGCTGCTGGCGCGAGTTGAAGCCGAACGGCACGCCGGTGCCAAACGCCAGCGTCGGATCCTTGCCGATGTAGAAATAGGTGCAGGTCTGCGCGCATTCGATGGTGTTGCTGGACACCGCATCGAGCGCCTGCAGGCCGGGCACCAGCTCGCCCGCCGGGAAACACTGGATCTGGAACTTGCCGTCGGTGGCGTCCGAGACCATCTGGGACAGCTGGAGCGCGGTGCCGAAAATGGTGTCCAGCGAGCGCGGGAAGGACGAGGTGAGGCGCCATTTCACCTCAGGGCTCGACTGGGCGATGGCGGGCATTGCAACGGTGGTCGAGGCGAGCGCGGCAGTTGCGGAGGCGCCGAGGAAACGGCGGCGTTGGCGATCCATGGTAACTCCCGGGGGCGTCTTGGTGGTGTTGGCTCTTGTTGAGCGATCTGGTGTCACGGCGCGCACGCGCCGTCAATGCACCTGACGTTGCGGGCCGGATGACGTTGCGCGGCCTGCGTTACGCGGCTCCGGCATCTATGCAGCGCGGGACGCGCGCCTATATCAGGGATGTGCCATTCCGGCGCGCCCTGTCGAGGACCGTTCCGCCCATGACCTTCGCCTTCCGCCGTTCCCTCAAGCGCGGTGTCCTGACGTTCGGCTGCGCGCTGGCCCTTGGCTTTGCCGCGCTCGCGCCCGGCGCGCAGGCGCAGGAGCCGGACCCGATCTTCAAGAAGTCCACCGTGTGGAAATTCCTGTCGCCGGACGACAAGCTCGCCGTCTATGGCATCGACGATCCCGTGGTGAGCGGGGTGGCCTGCCACTTCACCACGCCGGAGAAGGGCGGCCTGAAGGGCATGGTCGGGCTGGCGGAAGAAGTGTCCGACATCTCGCTGGCCTGTCGCCAGATCGGGCCGATCTCCATCAAGGAGAAGTTCGAGCAGGGCGACGTGGTGTTCCGCCAGAGCCGCTCCATCTTCTTCAAGCGCATGCAGATCGTGCGCGGCTGCGACACCAAGCGCAACGTGCTGGTCTATCTGGTCTATTCGGACAAGCTGATCGACGGCAGCCCGAAGAACTCCACCTCCACCGTTCCGATCATGCCCTGGGGCGCGTCCACCGACGTGCCGAAGTGCGCGGATTTCGTGAAGTAGGCGCGGGGGAGGGATAGGCAGGGGGCACTCAAGCAGGGCAGGACAGAAGAAGGGGAGCGGCTGTCGTGCCGCGCCCCCTCACCGTGTGCAGGCGTTGGCCACTTCCGCGCCGCAGGTAAAGCTGCTGCGCGCTCATGGGGGGCCTGCATGGGGGGCCTGTAGGCGTGTCCTCTCCTGAAGAGGGCAGCCTTGAACGCCGTCAGCCGCGCACGAAGAACCGTGTCGGCAGGGTATCGCCTTTCAGATGAGCGATAACATTGCCGCAGGTGATCAGCGAGACCTCGCGTCGGGCTTCCTCGGTCACGCCGCCGATGTGCGGGGATACGACGAGATTATCCAGCTGCCACAGGGGATTGTCGGCAGCCGGCGGCTCCGGCGAGAAGGTGTCGAGCCCGGCGCCGGCGATGGTGCCGGCCTTCAGCGCCTCCGCCAGTGCCGGCTCGTCGATCACCTCGCCGCGCGCGGTGTTGATGAGGAGGGTGGTCGGCTTCATCAGGCCCAGTGTGCGGGCGTTGATGAGATTGCGGGTCTGTTCGGTCAGCGGGCAGTGCAGGCTGATCACGTCGGCGCTGGCCAGGAGCGTGTCGAGATCGGCGGCACGGGTACAGTCGGGGCCGAACGCCTCGTCCGGGGCGAAGGGGTCATAGGCTTCCACCTTCATGCCCACCGCGCTGGCCATGCGGGCCAGGCTGCGGCCGATGAGGCCCATGCCCACGAGGCCGAGCAAACGACCGCGCAGCTCGTGGCCCTGATAGGTCTTCGCCGCCCAGTTGCCGCCGCGCACGAAGGCGTCCTGCCGGCGGATGTCCTTGATCAGCGCGAACATCAGCGCCAGCGCATGCTCGGCCACCGAATGGGCGTTGGCGCCCACCGCCGCGCACACCGGGATGCCGAGGGCCTTGGCCGCAGGGACGTCGATGTCATTGGTGCCGGCCCCGTGTTTGTGCACGATCTTCAGCTTGGGCGAGGCCTTCAGGATGTCCGTGTCGATACGCTCCACCAGGCGCACGACGATGGCGTCGGCCTCGGTCTCGGCCAGCAGCCTGATGACATCCGCCTTGGCGGGATAGGGAGCGGTGGAGACGTAGGTGATGCCGGCGGCGCGCAGCATGTCCTCGCCCTCGGGCGCGACCGGGCCGCCGAGGCTGACAACGGTGAAGCTCATCCTGGGATGTCCTTATGTGAGGAGGAGAGCCGGCGGGCGCATGGCGTCCGCCGGCTCATCCGGGTCCGTATCAGTCGATGGCTTCGGCGTTGGCGGCGGAGATCGCCTTCACCTTGGCGTCCACCTCTTCGGTGATCAGCACCGGGGCCCGGCTGGCGCCAACCGCCGGCATGGCGTGGCGCAGCGCGCGCTTCACGAGGGCCGGGGGGAAGCCGAAGGCATAGAGGTCCTTGCGCAGGGCGCTGAAGCGGGTCTGCGCTTCCTCGGCCTTGGCCACATCGCCCTTCACGTAATTGGCGTGGATGGCGTTCAGCGTCACCGGGCTGACATTGCCGAGACCGGAAATGCAGCCGGCGGCGCCGTTCTTCAGGCCGTGCAGGATCAGCGAGTCCGGGCCGACCAGCACGTCGAAGTCGTCGCGATCGCGGGCGACGGCGAGGAAGCCGTCGATGCTCTCCTGCGAACCGGCGCTGTCCTTGATGCCGATGATGTTCGGATGGTCAGCGAGAATGCGCGCGGTCTCCGGCTCGATGGTGTTACCGGTGCGGGCGGGGATATTGTAGAGATAGACCGGCACCTCCAGCGCGTCCGCCACCTTGCGGTAGTGGTCGACAAGCTCCGCCTGCGAGCAGGCGATGAAGGAGGGGGTGATGGCCGAGACAGCCTTCACGCCGAGCTTCTGGATGGCCTTGCCCAGCGCGATGGTCTGGTGGGTCGAGATCTCGCCGATATGGGCGAGCACCGGCACGTCGTTGCCGGCGGCCTCCACGCAGGTCTTGGCGACCAGCACCTTCTCTTCGAAGGACAAAGCGTAGAACTCGCCATTGGTGCCGGCGACGAAGATGCCGTTGCCGGCCTTGGCCTGACGGCGGACCTGCGCGCGCAGGGCTTCGACATCGACGGCCTCGCTGGCGTCGAAGGGGGTCACGATGGCGACGAAGGGGCCGGTGATCTTGCTCATGATGCGGACCTTTGGTGCGGTGTCGGAGGAGGGGGTCAGAAGGCGGCCTGATAGAGCGCCAGAATGTCCGCGCGGCTCATGTCGCGCGGGTTGTTGTCGAGCAGGCGGCGGATGGCGTGCGCCTCTGTCGCCATGATCTCGAGATCGGCCTGCGGCACGTTGTAGGCCGAAAGCTTCATCTCGCAGCCGATGGCGGCGCACCAGCCGTGCGCCGCCTCAAGCACGGTGGCCGGGTCGCTGGACGCCGGCAGGCCGAGCGCTTCCAGCACCAGCGCTGTCTTCTCCGGGGCGGCGGGGGCGTTGAAGGCCAGCACGTGGGGGAAGATCAGGGCGTTGGCCGCGCCGTGGGCGATGTGGTGGCGCGTGCCCAGCGGATAGGCCACGGCGTGTCCCGCAGTGGTGTTCACCGGGCCGAGGCAGAAGCCGCCATAGAGGGAAGCGAGGGCGAGCCCGGCGCGGGCCTCGCGGTCGCTGCCGTCCTTGATGGCACGGTCCAGATACTTGCCCACCAGCCGGGCGCCTTCCAGCGCGTAGAGGTCGATGGTCGGGTGCGCCTTGCGGCTGGTGTAGGCCTCGACGCAATGGGCCAGCGCATCGACGCCGGTGGCGGCGGTGAC
This sequence comes from Azorhizobium oxalatiphilum, assembly GCF_014635325.1. GTDB lineage: Bacteria > Pseudomonadota > Alphaproteobacteria > Rhizobiales > Xanthobacteraceae > Azorhizobium > Azorhizobium oxalatiphilum. The sequence continues at coordinate 184,748 of NZ_BMCT01000005.1, forward strand.
GGCGGCCGGCACGGTCAGGGTGAGGTCGGGATCGACCACCGCCAGATCCGCCAGCATGTGCAGGCTCTGCACGGCGAGCTTGTTCTGTGTGGCCGGATCGGTGACGAGGGCGCGGGTGCCCGCCTCGCTGCCGGTGCCGGCCGTGGTCGGCACCTGCACCAGGGCGGCGCCCTTGGCCTTCACCTTCTCCGGGCCCACCACCTCATGCAGCGTCTGGCCGGAGCCGGGCAACACGGCGGCGAGCTTGGCGAGGTCCATGGCGCTGCCGCCGCCGAAGCCGATCACCGCGTCGGGGGCGAAGGCTTCCGCCCGCGCCAGCAGGGCTTCGAGGTTCGGCAGGTCCGGTTCGGGCTTCACCTCGCCGAACACCTCGACGGCGCCGGTGAGGCCGAGCACATCCACGCGGCCGGCATTGAAAGCGTCGGCCACCACGAGGATGCGCGTCAGTCCCTTCTCCTTCAGCCAGTCCCGGACGGCGGGGAGGGTGCCGGAACCGAACACGATGCGCGGCGGGCGGACCAGGTCGATCGGGGTCGAGAGCCCGAGGGTCATGCGTGACTGCTCCTTCATGAGTTGCGGCTGGCCGCAAGCTTTTCGGCGTATTCGATCGCCTCGATGAGGCTGAGTTCGTTGGCGATGCCCTTGCCGGCGATGTCGAAGGCGGTGCCGTGATCGACCGAGGTGCGGATGATGGGCAGGCCGAGCGTGATGTTGACGCCGGACAGCGCGTCCCAGGTGCCGGTCTCGGGGTTCACGTTGAAGCCCAGCAGCTTCACCGGGACGTGGCCCTGGTCGTGATACATGGCGATCACCGCGTCATACTGGCCGGCGCGCAGCTTCACGAACACCGTGTCGCCGGGGATCGGCCCCACCACGTCGAAGCCGTCCGCCACCGCCGTTGCGATGGTGGGCTCGCTGACGTCCATGTCCTCGGTGCCGAACAGTCCGCCTTCGCCGGCATGGGGGTTGAGCGCGGCGACGGCGATGCGGCGGCGCCCGAGGCCGAGGCCGCGCAGCGCCTCGTCGGTGCGCTCGATGACGTAGCGCAGGCGTTCGGGCGTCAGGCGCTTGGGCACATCCTTCAGCGCCACATGGGTGGTGACGTGGCTGACGCGCATGTTGCCGTGCGCCAGCATCATCACCGAGCCGCGCGCGCCGGTCAGCTCGGCCAGCATCTCGGTGTGGCCGGCATAGTGATAGCCGGCCTTGTTGAGGGTTTCCTTGTTGAGCGGACCGGTCACGATGCCCTGGATGCGGCCGGCCTGCGCGAGGCGCACGCCGCGTTCCACCGCCAGATAGGCGAAGCGTCCGCCATCCACCGAGAGCACGCCGGGCAGGATGGGCTCGCCTTCCGGGCCGGCCTGCAGGCAGGCGAGGGCGGGCCATTCGGCATCATCGAGCGCGACTTCCGGGATATCGACGGCGCCGCCGAGCGCGGACTGGGCGCGACGCAGCGCCGGGTTGGAGCCGATGACCAGAAGGCGCAGGTCGCCGGAGGCGAGGCGGTCCTTGAGGCGCGCGCACGCCTTGACGATGATTTCCGGACCAATGCCGGCCGGATCACCCATGGTGATCGCCAGATGCGGCGTCATGCCTCTTCTCCTTCGCACGTTGAGATCAGCCGCCGCAGCAGCGAGGGGGCGCCGAACGCGCCGGATTTCGAGACGACATGCACGCCGTCGAAGCGGCCGCCGCGCAGGATCGAGCACGGCACGCCCGCCTCGATCTGGCCGTAGAGGTCGAGCCGCTCCGCGCCGAGCGCGAGGCAGAGGCCGCGCAGCGTCTCGCCGCCGGAGACGACGAGGGTGGCGGGCGGCGTCATCTGCTCCAGCACCCGGGCGAACTCCTCCGCGATGCGGGCGGCGGCGGTTTCGCGTGGTGTTCCGTCCGGCAGCGACAGCGTCGCGAGCACCACGCCCCGCGCCGTCATGTGGTCCGCCAGCGTGCGGGCGCTGGCGGGACCGCCATCCGTGAGCGCGAGGACGGCATCCCCGCAGGCGGACAGCTGGGTGCGGGTGACTGAATGGTCGGTGCCGAACAGGCCGAGCAGTGGCCGTGGCAGTTGGGCCGGGGCGACCTCAGCGCGGCCGCTGACCCCCGCGAGCGCAACCGCCAGGCCGCCGCTACCGCACCAGAGCGTTGTGCCGGGGCAGGTCCGGGCCGCCGCGGCGATGGCGGCGAGGTCGGCGTCGGTTTCCGCATCCCACAGGCTGATGCCGTCCGGTACCGGATCGCCGGGGCGGCATAGACGGACCGCGTGGCCCTCCGCCGCAAGACCGGCTGTCAGATCGGCCCCCACAGGGTGGCGGGCGCCGTCGCGGCAGAGATGCTGGATGCCGCCCGACGTGATGCGGCCATGATGGGGAAATGCGGGAGCGATGATGCAGCGGGTGGGCGCGAGGGCCTCCATCCAGCCTGCGATCTCGGCTGCCGCCTGCCCACGCAGCAGGCTGTCGAGCTTGGCGTAGAAGAGGGCGTTGCGATCGCGGGGCAGGTCGCGCACCAGCCCGGTGAGGGCACGGCGGGCGCTGGCTCCGTCGGCCTCCCGCGTGCCGCTGTCCAGCGCCAGGCTGGCGGGGGCCGCGCCGGCCGGCGGCCGGTGCCAGTAGACGGGAATGTGCTGGCCGGGCGCCACAAAGGAGATGGCGGCGTCGAGCGCACCTGTCAGGTCGTCAGCGATCAGGCGCACGGCCGTCATCGGCTGTGCCTTTCGATCTGCCGCGTCCACGCGCCCGCAACCCTGACCGCCACCGTTGCCCTCCCTGATGCGGCGGTGAGGCCACCGCTCGTTTGCGGATTTGCATAGGCGTCGGTGACATTAGTGTCAACATGTTGTAAAGTTGACCAATCGTCTGACCTGAGCGGCGCGCGTCGGGTGGGGTTGCCAAGTTCGAATTGCAACGCAAATTGTAGCAATGACAAGCTGGTGCCCCGCGGCGCGCGCCCTGCGCGATGCGCCCTGCAGTGGGCCGTGCGAAACGATTGCTGGAAACATGTAATGCCCGACCGGGATTCCGTCGAACACTCTGCCGAAACGGCGACTGCCCATGCGGGAAGCGAGGGGGAGGGCGACCGTGCGCCCCGTACGCCGCTCGTGCAGCGTGCCTACCAGATGCTGCTGACCAAGATCAGCCGCGGTGAATATCAGCCCGACGAAAAGCTGCCCGGCGAGCACGAGTTGGCCTCAACCTTTCTGGTGTCGCGGCCGATCATCCGCGAAGCGTTGAAGCGCCTGCGTGAGGACGGCCTCATCTATTCCCGCCAGGGGGCGGGCAGCTTCGTGAAAAAGCGGGTGGAGGAGGAGGCGCGGTCCATCGGCTATTCGCCGGTCGAGACCATTGCCGACATCCAGCGCTGCTACGAGTTCCGCCTCACCATCGAGCCCGACCACGCGTATTACGCGGCTTTGCGCTGGAACGATTCGGCGCTTGCCGTCATTGCCAGCGCGCTGGATCTGATGCGGGACGCCACCAATGCCCGGCGGCATCGCGAGGATGCGGACTATGCCTTCCACTGCGCCATCGCTCAGGCGACGAACAACCACTATTACATCTCCTCCATGCTGGCGCTGAAGGATCACATCGCTGTCGGCATGAAGTTTCATGGCGCCTCGCTGATGGGGCCGCGACCGGCGCTGATCGGCGTGTTCGACGAGCATCAATCCATCTACGAGTCCATTCGCGTCCGGGACGCTGTGACTGCGCGCGAGACCATGCGCAAGCATCTGGAAGGGTCGCGGGACCGCATCTTCGAAGGACGGACGCTCGACCTGTCGCTCTGATTCGTGCCTGCGCCATCGTGGCGCGAGAGGCGGCGCAGACCGGCCTGCGGTGTTGATACGCAGGCGTTGCGGCGTGTTACATCTTGACAAGAAGTGGACAAATATTCAGGTTGCCCTCGGACATTGTTCCGCAGGGAGGGCGGTGCCGCCTGCCCAAAATCGGTGCCGCCCGTTTCGGTGCCTCATCCAAGCGCTTGTAAACAAGAGCGCAGCCAAGAGACATACGGAGGAAGTTGTGAAACTCGCATCCCTCGCCGCAACCTGTTTGGCCCTTGCGCTGGGCGCCGCACCGGCGCTGGCGGACACGGCCTATCCCTCGAAGGCGGTCACGATCGTCGTGCCGTTCTCGGCGGGCGGCACGGCCGACATCATCGCCCGCATGGCGGCGGAGCATCTGCAGAAGAAGCTGGGCCAGCCCTTCGTGGTCGAAAACATCGGCGGCGGCGGCGGTGTGGCCGGGGTGGAGAAGGTGGTGAAGGCGGCGCCCGATGGCTACACGCTTGCGCTCGCCTCGACGTCGAACCTCTCCGTTCATCCCACGCTCTACGGCGCGAAGTTCCCGTACCAGACCCTGCGTGACCTGAAGCCGATCAGCCAGGTCAGCGTGGTGCCGAACATCCTCGTCATCAATCCGGACAAGATCCCTGCGCGCAACGTGCCGGATCTCATCGCCTATCTGAAGGCCAATCCGGACAAGGTCTCCTTCGGCTCCTCCGGCACCGGCACCACCCAGCATCTGGCCGGCGAGCTGTTCATGCAGCGCACCGGAACCAAGATGGTGCACATCCCCTACAAGGGCTCCAGTGCCATGCTGCCGGACCTGCTCTCCGGCACCGTCGAACTGTCCTTCGACAATGTCCCGCTGCTGCTGCCGCACGTGAAGTCGGGCAAGCTCATCGCCCTGGCGGTGGCCACGCCGGATCGGCAGGATTTCGACAAGAACCTGCCGACTGTTGCCGAGACGGTGCCCGGCTTCGAGGCAACCGCGTGGCATGGCTTCCTGGCCCCGGCGAAAACCCCGGACGCCATCACCGACAAGCTGTCGACCGAGATCCAGGCCTTCATGAAGCAGCCTGAGACCATCAAGAAAATGCAGGAACTTGGCATGACGCCGATGGCGACCACGCCGGCCGAGTTCACCGACCTCATCAAGTCGATGACTGTCCAGTGGAAGGACGTCATCGAGAAGGGCAACATCAAGCCCAACTGACATCGTCGCGGCGGGGAGGCGCCAGGCGTCCTCCCCGCGTCATTTCTGCATTTCTCAGGTATTCGGACGCGCTGCGATGAACGGCAAATCCCCGCTCAAGGCCCTGCTCAGTCAGGATGCCCTTTCCGGTTTCATGTTCATGGCCTTCGCCGGCGGTTTCGCCTGGCTGGCCCAGGATCTGTCGCTGGGCACCGCCCTGCGTATGGGGGCAGGGTATTTCCCCCTCATCCTGTCTGCCCTGCTGGGGCTGATCGGATTGTTCATTCTCGTGCGCGCCCTGCTGGGCGACGGCGGCGAGATGACGCCGTTCGCATGGCGCGGTCTCCTGCTGGTCGTCGCGTCCGTGCTCGTGTTCGGCTTCGGCCTCTCCGGCCTTGGCCTCGGCCCCTGTGTCGCCATCGCCACCGTGCTCGCCACCATGGCCAGCGGTCAGGTGAGCCTGCGCATGGCCGTGGTTCTTGCCGTGGTGCTGGTGATCTTCACCTGGGCCGTTTTCATTCTTGGGCTTGGACTGCCGATCGCCCTGATCGGTACCTGGCTGTCCTGACGAAGGATCGGCGCGTTGGACCTCATCAGCAATCTCGCGCTCGGCTTCGCCACCAGCCTGAGCCTCTACAATCTGTTCTACTGCTTCATCGGCGCGCTGTTCGGAACGCTCATCGGCGTCCTCCCCGGCCTCGGCCCGGTGGCCACCATAGCCATGCTGCTGCCGATCACGTTCGGCCTCGAGCCGGTGTCGGCGCTGATCATGCTCGCCGGCATCTATTACGGCGCGCAATACGGCGGCTCCACCACTGCCATCCTCATCAACCTGCCGGGTGAGAGCACCTCGGTCGTCACCGCCCTCGACGGCTATCAGATGGCCCGCCAGGGCAAGGCCGGCAAGGCGCTGGCGACCGCTGCGCTGGGCTCCTTCTTCGCCGGCACGGTCACGACCATCTTCATCGCGCTGTTCGCGCCGCCGCTGGCCAATCTGGCGTTGCAGTTCGGCCCGCCGGAATATTTCGCGCTGATGGTGCTCGGCCTCATCGCGTCGATCACGCTGGCCTCCGGCTCGCTGATCAAGGCACTGGCCATGATCCTGCTCGGCCTGCTGCTCGGCCTCGTCGGCCGGGACGTCTACACCACGGAGGCGCGCTTCACCTTCGATCTGGAGAACCTCAGTGACGGACTCCAGTTCGTGGCGCTGGCCATGGGCGTCTATGGCATCGGCGAGATCGTGCGTAACCTGGAGACGCCCGAGCAGCGCTCGGTGGCGGTGTCCAAGGTCGGCGGGCTGATGCTGTCGAAGGCGGAGTTCCTGCGCATCACGCCGCCGGTCCTGCGCGGCACCGGGCTCGGTGCCATCCTCGGCATCCTGCCGGGCGGCGGCGCACTGCTCTCGTCCTTCGCCTCCTATGCGCTGGAAAAGAAGCTGTCGCGCAATCCTGCCGAGTTCGGGCGGGGCGCCATCGAAGGCGTCGCGGGGCCGGAGAGTGCCAACAATGCCGGTGCCCAGTCCTCCTTCATCCCCATGCTGACGCTCGGCATTCCGTCCAATCCGGTGATGGCGCTGATGGTCGGTGCGCTTGTCATCCACGGCATCACGCCGGGGCCGTCCTTCGTCACCGACAAGCCGGACCTGTTCTGGGGCCTCGTGGCCTCCATGTGGGTCGGCAATCTCATGCTGGTGGTGCTCAACCTGCCGCTCATCGGCATCTGGGTGCGCCTGCTCACCGTCCCCTACAATTATCTGTTCCCGGCCATCATCGTGTTCTCCGCCATCGGCGTGTTCAGCGTGAACAACAGCACGGCCGACGTGCTGGTGATGGCGGGCATGGGCGTGTTCGGCTACGTGCTCTACAAGCTCAACTGCGAGCCCGCGCCGCTGCTGCTCGGCTTCATCCTGGGGCCGATGCTGGAGGAGAACCTGCGCCGCTCCATGCTGCTGTTCCGCGGCGATGCGACCCAGTTCCTCACCCGTCCGCTGACCGCCACGCTGCTCGGCATCGCGCTGGTGAGCCTCATCGTGGTGCTGCTGCCCAACATCTCCCGCAAGCGCGAAGTGGTGTTCAAGGAGTAGGGTGGGCCCGCAGCCCGCCCAAACATAACAAGACGCGTTGGAGGAATGGCGATGCGGCCGGGTTACGTGAAGCTCGTCGAGAACGTGGCGCTGCCGCGCATGGCACTGGTCCGCCAGAACTTTGATGCGCAGGACGTGGACGACGTCGCCCGCACCGTTCACGACGCCATCGCCGGGGCGGGTTTCGTCCGCGACCGCATCCGCCCCGGCATGTCGGTGGCGTTGACCGTCGGCAGCCGGGGTCTCGCCAGCCTGCCGGAGCTGGTGCGCGCCATCGTCGCCGAACTGAAGGCGCTCGGTGCCGAGCCCTTCATCGTGCCTTCGATGGGCAGCCACGGCGGCGCCACCGCCGAAGGCCAGACCAAGGTCCTCGCCCAGCTCGGCGTGACCGAGGCCAGTGCCGGCTGCCCCATCCGTTCCAGCATGGAAACGGTGGAGGTGGGCGTGCTGGACAATGGCATGTCGGTGCGCATCGACCGGCTGGCCTATGAGGCGGACGGCATCGTGCTGTTCAACCGCATCAAGCCGCACAGCGCCTTTCGCTGGGAGAATGAGAGCGGCCTCGCCAAGATGCTGTCCATCGGGCTCGGCAAGCAATCGGGCGCGGACAACTGCCACGCCTGGGGCTTCAATTATGTGGGCCGCTTCGTGGTGGAGATGGCGCGGGTAAAGCTCGCCACCTGCAAGGTGCTGTTCGGCATCGGCACGGTGGAGAATGCCTATGATCGCCTGTCCAAGGTGGTGGTGCTGCCGCCCGAGGGGATGATCGAGAAGGAGCGGGTCTATCTGGCCGAGGCCATGCGCAACATGCCCCGCCTGCCGCTCGGCCCGCTCGACCAGCCTTTGGCATCCGGTCCGCTGGATGTGCTGCTGGTGGACTATGTGGGCAAGGAATTCTCCGGCAGCGGCATGGATCCGAACATCACCGGCCGCCCCTCGACCACGGCCATCAAGGGCGGTCCCTCCGTGTCGCGCATCTGCGTTCTGGACGTGACCGACAAGAGCCAGGGCAATGCCAATGGCGTCGCCCGCGCGGACGTCATCACCGAGCGCCTGTTCGACCGCTTCGACCGCGAATCCGTCTACACCAACTCGCTGACCTCGGGCGTGCTGATCGCCGCCTCCCTGCCCATGGCGATGCCGGACGAGAAGACTGCCATCCAGGCGGCGGTGAAGACCTGCGAATCCCACACCCCCGATGCGATCACCATGATCCGCATTCCCAACACGCTGCACCTCGAATATCTCTACGCCTCCGAGGCGCTCCTGCCGCAGATCGCCGGCCGTCCGGGCGTGGAGATCCTGAGCGAGCCCGTGCCGATGCAGTTCGATGCCGCCGGCAAGCTGAAGGATCCGTGGCCGGAGGGCCACTGACGCGGACTCAGGTCATGGGTGAAGGTCTGCATATCCATCTCGACCCGGTCGGCGGCATCGCCGGGGACATGTTCGTCGCCGCCCTGCTGGCGGCGCGGCCGGATCTGGAGCCGCGGGTGCGGGCGGACATCGCCGCCGTCCTGCCGGCGGAAGCGGGGACCTGCCATATCACCGAGGTGGTCTCCGGCGGCATCGCCGCGCGGCACGTGGCGCTGGTCGGCCCCGCGCATACGGTTGATCACGATCCTCATCACGCCCGTCATCACCATCATCACGACCACCCTCATTCCGGTGGCGCTCACCATCACGGTGATCACACCCACGGCCATGGCCACGCCGGCCATGTGAGCTTCGCCAGCCTGAAGGCGCGGATCGCGGATGCGGCGCTGTGCAAGGGGACGGCGGATGCCGCGCTGGGCATCCTCACAATCCTCGCCAACGCGGAGGCACGCATGCATGCCGTACCGGTGGAAGAGGTGCATTTCCATGAGGTGGGTGACTGGGATTCGCTGATGGACGTGGTGGCGGCCGGCAGCATCATCGCCGCCCTGTCGCCGGCGCGCTGGAGCGTGTCTTCCTTGCCGCTGGGCGAGGGCATGGTGAGGACGGCGCACGGCCTGCTGCCGGTGCCCGCGCCTGCCACGACTGAAATCCTCACCGGCTTCGAATGGCGCAATGACGGCATTCCCGGCGAGCGGGTAACGCCCACGGGGGCGGCAATCCTGCGCTACCTCGTCAGCGATCCGCCGGCTATGCGCCCTGTCACCGCCCGACTGGAAGCCATCGGTTACGGCGCAGGCACGCGGCAGTTGCGCGGTACGCCCAACGTGCTCCGGGCCAGTCTATCGCGGACCTCCGGGGCGGCGGGCGAGCATGGGCATCTGCTGGAGATCGACTTCGACATCGACGACATGACCGGCGAAGAGATCGCGACGGCTGCTGACCGGCTGCGCGCTCTCGACGGCGTGCGCGACCTGCGGCTGGTGCCGGCCATCGGCAAGAAAGGTCGTCCGCTCACCACCTTCGCGCTGCTGGTGGAGGCGGGCGCGTTCGACGCGGTGTCCGATCAGATCTTCCTCCAGACCTCGACTCTGGGCCTGCGCTTCCACGCTGTGGAGCGGCGCATGCTGGCGCGCACCCTCGGCCAGACCGCTGACGGCCTGCCGGTGAAGCATGCACGGCGGCCGGACGGCAGCCTGACCGCCAAGGTGGAGAGTGACGCGCGCGTGGGCGATACGCTGGCCGCGCGCCGAACGGCGGGAAGGCTGGACCAATGACCGACGCCCTACCGGAGCTGAAACGTCTCGAAGCGGTGCTTGCCGACCTGCCGCCCCTCGCCATCGCGGTGAGCGGCGGCGTGGATAGCATGACGCTGGCTTCCGTGGCGCATCGTGCGGCGCCGGGCGTGCATCTCATGATCCATGCGGTGTCCCCTGCCGTGCCCAGTGGCGCGGAGTCGCTTATTGAGCAGCACGCGGCAGCGGAGGGCTGGAGCCTGCGCCTGATCGACGCCGGTGAGCAGGACGACCCGGCCTATCGTGCAAACCCCGTAAACCGTTGCTATTTCTGCAAGGCAAACCTCTACGGCACCATGCGCGCGGCCACCGACCGGCTCCTGGCGTCCGGCACCAATCTGGATGACCTGTCCGACCATCGCCCCGGCCTGCTGGCCGCCGGTGAGCATGATGTGGTGCATCCCTTCGTTGTCGCTGATATCGGGAAGGCGGGCATCCGCGCCATTGCCCGGCATTTCGGCTTTGAGGCTTTTGCCGAACTTCCGGCGCAGCCCTGCCTCGCCAGCCGCATCGAGACCGGCATTCCTATCGCCCTGCGCGATCTGTCCTTCATCGACCGCGCCGAGCGGACACTGCGCGCGCGCCTCGGGGCGGGTGAAACGCTGCGCGTGCGTGTCCGGCACAGCGGCGTGCAGCTGGAGATCGGCCGCGCGCTGGCGGCGGACGAGATGGCTGATGTCATGACCGCCATGGTGGAACTGTGCACGGCGGAAGACCGCCTGTTTTCCGGCATCGCCGCCTATCGAACCGGTAGCGCTTTCCTGCGCGCGGAGGCGGCGGAATGACCGAGGGCACCGCACGCATGGACTGGGCGCGCGATGCGCGTACGGGCTTGCCGGAGGCGGTCTATGCCGAGGGCAAGACCGTCGCGCAGCTCATCGCTATCCTGAGCGAAGCGGCAGCGCAGGATCGCCCGCTGCTGCTGACCAGACTGGCGACTTCACGCCTGGCGGATTTGCCGCCGGACCTGCGCGCTAATCTCGATCACGATGCGCTGTCGCAGACGGCTATCTTCGGCACACCGCCTCAACCTGCGGCGGCAGGTGTCACGGTGGTCTGCGCGGGGCTCGCCGACATGCCCGTGGTGGGCGAGGCGGTGCGTACGCTGGCCTTCTCGGGCGTCCGGGCTCAGGTGGTCACGGACGTAGGCGTCGCCGGCTTGTGGCGGCTTCTGGAGCGGTTGGACGAATTGCGTGCGGCGCGCATCATCATCGCCGTAGCGGGCATGGAGGGGGCGCTCTTCAGCGTTCTCGCCGGCCTCGTGTCCGCGCCCATCATCGCCGTTCCGACATCGGTTGGGCATGGCGTGGCGACGGGCGGCCATGTGGCGCTGAACTCGGCGCTGGCCAGTTGTGCGCCGGGCCTCGTCACCGTCAACATCGACAATGGCTTCGGAGCCGCCCAGTCGGCCCTGCGCATTCTGCACGCTGGCCGTTAGAGCATGTCCGGCTTTGATTGCTCCGCAATCCAAGCCGCAAGACATTCTCTATCAAAGACTTGGAGCGCTTCAGCGTTTCCATGAAACGATGAAGCGCTCTAGGGACCGAGTGATTGACTCAATTCGGCCGTGCTGACGTTCCCCCTGCCTTTATCCGGCGCGGTGAGTTCGCCCTGACGGTTTGTTCTGGGTCATGCCTGAGCAAGCGAATTAAAGGGTGCGGCGTGCGGGCTCCGCGCGCCCGAGGGCAATCATGTCCTCGTTTTCGAGAATGGGCTTCGGGGCAAGGCCCTTTGCCGCCGCAACCATGGCGCGGCCCAGTTCTTCGCTGGTGATGATCAGGTGAGGCGCGAGTGCCGTCACCAGCGGCCAGAAGGGGGACATCAACGCCAGGAAAAGGTCGCCGCCACGGCTCCTGGAGCGCTCGCGGTGGAGCGGACGCAGAATGCCGAGCCTGAACATGACGGCATTCGGAAACAGGGCCAGAAGGGCGGTCTCGGTACGAGCCTTGACGCGCGCCCACATCGATTTGCCCAGCCCGGCACCGCGCGCCGAAATGTACAGAAACCGCATCTCCGGATTGCCGCGCGCAAGCGCTTGACCCCATGCGACCGTCAAGTCGTGCGTAATTCGCGAATAGTCCGGCTCATCTTTGCCCAGAGACGATGTCCCGAGGCAGAACATGCAAACGTCGTAGCCTGAAATCTGGTTCGAGACAGCATCCGGGCAAAACATATCTGCTGGAACCAGATCGCTGACCTTGGAATGAAGGATATTCGACGGCGAGCGACCGATGGCGAGAATTTGGACCACGTGAGGGTCGAGCAGGCATTCTCGAACGACGCTCTGCCCGACCATGCCTGTCGCGCCGAAAATGATGACCTTCATACCATCTTCCTGAAATTTCATATGCGTGTGGGGCTGCGGGACATCTCACCTGCTAGGATACGGGCTCGCATATAAGGTCGCAAAGGCGACGAAGCTGTGAGTGCATCGTTCGCAGCAAGCTGGCGGGAGCGATTTGAGCGGGCTTATGTGATGCTGGACCGCGCTGTGTTGCGCGGTGAGCTGCCGGCTACGATTTCGCGGGAGGATTTGATGCAGGCTCCTGTCGCGCCGGCATGGTTTCGCTCCTTCGTGAGCCATATGCCGATGGACAAGGAGTTCGCCCGAAAGACGACTGCGGACGTCCTCAAGCTCGCGCGTTGAGCGAGGCGACCTTCGCGGACATGGAAAGGGGGTTGCCCGGGTCGGGGAAGCGCCCGTGTCGGGTGGGAGTTCTGATCTGAGGCGATAGATCGAAGCTCTCTCTTCCGCTCCCGATCTGCCTTACCCGGATTCAGCGGGTTTCGGGCCGGGATGGCCGATCTTCGGTATTGCTCTTCTCGTCCATCTCCGCGCCTTGACACGCCAGCGCGACGGCGGCGGCGACTTCGCACAGTGTCCGGCCGTGGGCGAGGATGGCGTTGTCGAGGGAGAGCGCTGCGCGGATCCAGATCATGGACACGACCGCCTCGACGCGCGCCTCGATGATGACCGGGACCGCGATGCTGTTGGTCCTGGGCCGGAATTCACCGCCGTCCCGCGCCGCGATCCCGCGCTGCCGGGTCTGGTCGAGGATGCGCGAGAGCCACGCCTCCTCAAGAAAGGGGCGGTCCTCCGGATCGTCGATGCGGCGCAGATGGTCGAGGATCGCGGTGCGTTCCTCCGGTGGGCAGAAGCCGAGATAGGCGCGACCGGCAGAGGTCCGCAGCATGGGCAGCCGATAGCCGATCATCCCGCGGTCGATGGACAGTGGGCTGCGCGCGTGCGTGGTCTCCTGGATCACCATGGCGGCATTGTCATAGACCGTCAGATCGAGCGGCCAGACAAGGCGCGGCGCATATTGCCCGAAGATGGGACCTGCCGCCTGGCAGACGCGCGAATGGGCGACGTAGCTGTCGCCGAGGCTGGCCGCCAGCCGCGTGACCCGCACCTGTGCGGAGGAGGCGGAAAACGCGATATAGCCTTCCTCCTCCAGCGTCTGCAGCAGCCGGTAGACCGTGGGCCGGGGAATATCGAGGGCCCGGGCGATATCGGCGACGCCGGTGCTGCCCACCGCATTGACATGGCGCAGCACCGCGAGGCCGCGCCGCAGGGCACGCACGCCATCGCTCTTCTCCTGCGGGGAGCCGCTGGTGTCGGGCATTTCCTCATCCTGCCGGCTGGAGCCGATCTCACTGCGTGCAGTCTAGGAAAATGATCGCGCCGTGCCCAGCAGCCTGCGGGCACGGCGCGATGCTTGCCCCCTCAGTGCTCGGCCACGACGGGATTGCGCAGGATGCCGATGCCGCTGACCTCCACTTCCACCACGTCGCCATTCTTCATGAACAGCTTCGGCGTGCGCCGCGCGCCCACCCCGCCGGGCGTGCCGGAGACGATCACGTCGCCGGGCAGCAGCGGCAGGATGGTGGAGGTGTAGGCGATCAGCGTGGGGATGGGGGTGATCATGAGATCCACCGTGGTCCGCTGCACCTGCTCGCCATTGAGCCGCGTGGTGAGCGTGAGAACAGTCGGATCGGGGATCTCGTCGGCACTGACCATCCAGGGGCCGAAGCCTCCGGTGGCCGCGAAGGTCTTGCCCGGCATGAATTGTGAGGTGTGCCGCTGCCAGTCGCGGACGCTGCCGTCATTGTAGCAGGCATATCCCGCCACATGGGACAGCGCATCCGCTTCCGAGATCCGGCGGCCGGGCTTGCCGATGATGACCGCAAGCTCACCTTCATAGTCGAATTCGTCGGATTCCAGCGGCTTGACCATTGCCTCGCCCGAACCGACCTGACTGCCCGGATAGCGCGCGAACAGCATGGGATTGGGAGTGACCGTGCGCCCGGTCTCATTCACATGGTCATGATAGTTCAGGCCCACGCAGACGATCTTGTCCGGGTCCGGAATGACCGGGCCGAGCACCACATCCGCAAGCGCATAGTCGGCGCTGGCCTCCGAGACAGCAGCGGCCCGCTCAAGTCCTCCGGCGATGAAGGTACGCAGGGTCGGCGCGTCCGGGAAGCGGCTGGAGAGATCGACCAGACCCTGATCGGTGACAAGGCCATAGCTGGGGCGGCCGGCGTGGGTGAAGGAGGCGAACTTCATGGGGCGGACCTTTTCCTTGGGGGTCTCGTTGGGGCGGTGCGAAGAGGGACGGGGGTGATCAGGCGGCGGAGGCCTGCGCGGGCCGGTAGGGCGCCAGCACATTGGCCAGAGCTGCCAGTTCGCCATCGTCGCTGGCCGCGCCGGCCACATAGCGGTCGGGGCGGATGAGGAGGGCGCAGGCGCGGGCATCCGACAGGATCGGGGCGATGTCCGGGCCGTCGGCCTCGGTCACGACGGTGATGTCCGCCTGCCTGAAGCACTGGCGCGTGCTCTCGCCCGCGCTTTTCCAGAGCGCGTCACGGGCGAGCAAGGCGAAGCCGTAGCCGACCGCGGTATCGAGCCCGCGCCCGTCATCGAGGCGCGGCTGGGGACTGCGGGTGCCGCTGAGATCGGCCCGCCCGATGGCGAGGCCCGGCCCGAGGCGAGGTTCGCGGCTGCGCAGCCGCACCACACCGTCCGCATCCCGGAAGGCGGCATTGAGCGCTGCTTCAGTACCGCAGGTGTTGATCAGCCCGCCGAGGCGGACGGCGGTCTCGATATAGGCGCGCACGTCCGGTGCACGTTCGCTCTGATAGGTGTCGAGCAGGGCATCGCAGGTGCGGTCCTGCACGACGGCGGCCAGCTTCCAGGCGAGGTTGGCCGCGTCGCGGATGCCGGCGCACATGCCCTGGCCCATGAAGGGCGGCGTCTGGTGCGCGGCATCGCCGGCCAGCAGCAGGCGGCCGGCGCGCCATGCCCGTGCGACGGCGGAATGGAAGGTATAGACGGCCGCCCGTTCCAGCTCGGCCTCATCGGGGCTGAGCCAGCGCGCAAGAAGGCCCCAGACCTTCTGCGGATTGACCATGGCGCGGCCATCCTCCTCCGGCAGCACGGTGATCTCCCATCGCCGCCGGTCGCCGGGGCCGCGCACATAGGTGGCGGGCCGCGCGGGGTCGCAATACTGGATGGTGTGGTCGCCCAGCTCCGGCTTCGGCCGGCGCAGCACCGCGTCCACCACCAGCCAGCGTTCGTGAAAGCCGAGGTCGTCCATGGAGGCGCCGATGAAGCGCCGCACCAGCGAGCGGGCACCGTCGCAGCCCACCACATAGCGCGCCCGCGCCTGCCGGAGCGTGCCGGTGTCCAGTTCCTCATAGCCGATGACGACGTCCTCGCCGGTGTCGGTGAAGGCGAAGGCATCGCAGCGGGTCCGGGTCTGGACGTTGGGAAAGCGTGACAGCCCCGCGCGGAGGATGCGCTCCAGATCCGGCTGGTGGAAGCGGTAGCTGGCGTGCCAGCCCTGCGGGCCGACATCCTGCGGGCGGGGCCAGTCCATCAGCAGGGCGCCGTCCGCATCCACGAAGCGCATGCCGGGATTGACGCGCGTGCAGGGGAGGATGTCCTGCGCCAGACCGATGGTCTGGAACACCCGCATCACCTCGTCGTCGAAATGCACGGCGCGCGGCAGATGATAGGCTTCGGTCTCGCGTTCGAGCACCAAAGTGGAGATGCCCTGGAGGCCGAGCAGGTTGGCGAGGGTTGCGCCCACAGGGCCAAGGCCGATGATGGCGATGTCGAACTGATCTGCGGATTTCGAGCGGTTCTCGATCATCGCGTCCTCCCGGCTTTTGTCGCGTTTCCGGAAGCGACAGATCCCAGAGGCGCGGCCGCGCATCAACGCGGCCGAGCGGAATGTCCGTCAGGCGGACAGGCCTGTCCGGGGGCAGGCAAGGGGAGCGGAGCGGCGGCTAGAGAAGATGAATACGGATCAGAGGCGAGGTTTCATGCGGCCCATTCTCATCATGTCGGCGATCAACGGCGCGCGTCGCACGCGGGCCGATCATCCGGCGCTGCCCATGTCGGCACTGGACATCGCCACCGAAAGCCTGCGCTGCGGGGCAGCCGGCGCCACGGCCATTCACCTGCACGTGCGGGATGAGGCGGGGCGGCACAGCCTCGATGCGGGCCGATACCGTGAGGTGCTTGCGGAGATCCGGGCGCGCGGTGGCGATACGCCGATCCTTCAGGTGACGACGGAGGCCGTGGGCCTCTATACGCCGGCCGAGCAGATGGCGATGGTGCGCGCGGTGCGGCCGGAAGCCTTCTCGGTGGCGGTGCGCGAATTGTTCGGCGACGCGGGCATGGTCGATGCCGCCGCGACCTTCCTCGCGGAATGCGCCGAAGCCGGCATGGCCGTGCAGTACATCCTGTACGATCCGGAAGACGTGCAGCGCTTCGATGCGCTGCTGGAGGCGGGCACCATCCCGCGCGGGAACGCCGCGCAGCTCTTCGTGCTCGGCCGTTATGACACCGGCCTGCCCTCCGAGCCGGCCTCCATCCTGCGCTTTCTCGCCGCCCGCAGGCATGCCCTCGACTGGAGTGTCTGCGCCTTCGGCCCGGCGGAAGCCGCCTGCTGCATGGCGGCCGCACTGCTGGGCGGGGACGTGCGCATGGGGTTCGAGAACAACCTCCACCTGCCGGACGGGCGGGTGGCCCCCGACAATGCGGCGCTGGTCGCGCATTTCGTGGCTGCTGCGGCGACGCTGGGCCTCACGCCGCTCACCTTGCCGGAGGCACGCGGACGGATGGGGCTGTAGGGCGGCTCAGCCGCCGAGCTGCCCATACAGCCAGGGGCAATCCACCACCTCCGGTGCCCGGATGCCCCTGGCGGCGGCGTCGAGGCGCATCTGGCGGAGCCGGGCGCGCGGCTCCTCGGGCAGGTAGAGCCGCTCGTGCCCCCAGAAACTGGGGCCGGCGAAGGTCTCGTGCGGCTCCCAGCTCGGCGGGTCGATGACGCGGCCGCCCCAGCCATTCTCGACGAAGAAGCCGGAGGGCGAGTTGGCGTAGAAGGAGGTCATGAAGTCGTTGGTGTGGCGGCCGAGCGTATAGGCGATCCGCCCGTCCTCAAGCTGGGCGAGATCATAGCCCTGGCCCACATCGTCGAGATTGGCGAACTCCACCATGAAGTGATGGAAGCCGTTCTGGCCCGAACCCACCATGGCGAAGCTGTGGTGCCGGCCGTTCACATGGAAGAAATAAAGCGGATAGGGCGTCAGGCCATAGTCGCTCACATGGAACCCCAGCACGTCGCGGTAGAAGGGCAGCAGCGCGTCGATGTGGACGGCGTGCAGCACGGCATGGCCCATGCCGAGCGCGCCGGTGCGGAAGCCGGAAATGGGCCGGCCGGGCACGAAGGGATCGCTCGCCCGCATGGGATTGAAGAACAGTTCGACGCTGTTGCCGTCCGGATCATTAAAGGTGATCATCTCTTCAACAAAGCGCTGGTCGGCGAATGCGCGCGGGGCGCGGCGCACGGGAAAGCCGGCGGCCTCGATCCGCGCACCGAAGGTGTCGAGATCGGCCTTCTCCTCCACTTCCCAGCCCATGGCCGCCAGCACGGGGCCGGGTTCGTCCACCACGAACAGGCGCTGGCGCAGGTCGTCCATGCGGAAGGTGGACTGGGCTTTCGAGACATCGACAGCCTGCATGGCGAGAAGGCCGGAGGCGAAGGCGTGCCAGTCGCTCATCCTGTCCGAGCGGATGCCGAGATAGCCGAGCGCGATGATGCCCATGGCGTGTTCCTTCCTGCCGTCGTGTGTGAGACTGGCCGGGCGGCGGTCGCATGCGGCGCTCCGGGCCTGCTCTTCTTCATAAGGGCAACAGGCGGGCATCGTCGCCCGCCTGCGCCGGACTGTCCGTGGGGCGGACAGCCGTCAGAGCGGCGGGACGCCGGAGGCCTCGAACGGGGCCTCGGTGCCCGCCTCCCGGTTGGTGGCGGGGACGGAGCGGCCCGAGATGAGGAAGCTGCTCCACAGGCTCAGTGCCGCGCAGAAGGCGATGTAGAGCGCGGGCGCCGCAGGGATCTGCGTGCGCTCGATCAGCATGGTGGCTGCAAGCGGCGCGAAGCCCGACAGGAGGGTGACGCTGAGATTGTAGGACAGCGCGATGCCGGTGAACCGCACCTGGGTCGGGAAGAGCCCGGCGATGATGCTCGGCCAGATGCCGCTGACGGGGGAGAAGGCCAGCGAGAGCAGGCCCAGCACCAGGACGATGCTGGCGCCCTTGTTGACCATCAGGAGGAACAGCGGCACCACGAGCACCAGCATGAGCAGCGAGCCGCCCCTCAGGATCATCCGGGGAGAGATGAAGTCACCCGCCCAGCCCGCCACGATGAGGCCCGCGGAACTCAGCACCAGCGCCACCGCCATGGCGAGGGCCACGTCCGGGGCGGGATAGCCCAGGGACTTCACCAGAAAGGCGGGGATGAAGCCATAAAGCAGGCCGTTGAAGCCGGCGATGATCGCCGCCACGCCGGCGGCCAACAGCACGGAGCGGCCATGACCGCGCACGATCTCGCCCAGCGGATGCTTGGCCGCTTTCCCGTGCAAATTGGTGAACTCGGGGGATTCCTCCAGTTTGCGGCGCAAGGCGAAGCTCACGATGCCGATGACGCCGCCGAACAGGAATGCGATGCGCCAGCCATAGGATGCCACGTCCTGCGCCGGCAGAGCATACTGGATGCCCAGGTTGACGAGCGTGGCCACCAGCACGCCCACGTTGACGCAGAAGATGATGAAGCCGCAGGCGAGGCCCGCGCGCTTCGGCGCCGTCTCCACCGCATAGGTGATGGCGCCGGGCAGTTCGCCGCCGAGGCAGATGCCCTGCACCAGCCGCAGGGCCACCAGCAGCAGCGGCGCCGCGAGACCCCAGCTCTCGTAGCCCGGCAGCAGGCCGATGGCGATGGTGGCGAGCGTTGTGAGGCCCAGCGAGGCGATGAAGACCGGCCGCCGGCCGAAGCGGTCGCCGAGCGTGCCGAGCAGCGCCCCGCCGAAGGGGCGGGCGAGAAAGCCCAGCGCCAGAACCGAGAACGACAGGATCAGGGATACATAGGGGTCATCGGCGGGAAAGAACTGCGCGGAGATATACTGAACGAAGATGCCGTAGATGATGAAGTCGTAGAATTCGAGTGAGCCGCCGAGGCTGGCGAGGCAGATGATGCGCCATTGTCCCCGGCTCAGCCGTGACACTTCGCGCTTCCGATGCACATGGGAATTGGCAGGCATGGTCCTTGGGCCCTCCGGATGCCGTTGTTGTTGTGTTTTCGGGCGTGCGGCAGCGCTCGTGGCTGGAAGCCGACGAGCAGGTGCGCCGACATTGGGAAGGCACGGCACAAGACGAGGCTGGAGCTCGATCGGCTGGTGTGCTGACAGCACTCCGGTTTGGCGAACTCAGCTATCTTGAAGGCCAGCTCCCGCGGTGCACCTCAACCTCCCGGATTATTTTCTTTGAATTCGGGAGTAGGCCAGGCAGGGCACGCGCAACAGCGGAAAACTACGATTGTCCGCCTGTTGGACAAGGCGGTCCGGGCTGCGGCGGCAGCCCGGCGGCTCTTGTGGCACGGTGCCCCATGGAAGGGGCCGGCGGGGAGCTGTCAGCCGGGCGGGCCAGGGGGCCGGTCGCGGATGGAAGGCCGCAGTCAGGGCGCGATGGCGCGCTCCATCCGCGCCGGGAGCGAGGCCGGCAGGTCCAGTGAGCCTTCAGAAATGATCTGCGACGCCATTCCAGAATATCATCTGTCGAGAATTGCCCGCCGAAAATTGTCCGCGGAGCTGAAAAGAAAATCGCTCTTCAAGTGATCGAAAAAAGATAATCGGTTCTTTTAAGACGCTGACTGTCTTTGCCCGGCGGTCGTGCCTCATGGGCATTGTTTATAGTGCCGGTCGGCCCGCACGTTAGTGCCCTCGCTCGCGTATCTGCCTCAAGGGATCGCGCGGTCCTGCGAGAGCTTCGGGCTTCCGCTCTTGAACTCAGCGGTGATGAGTTCGCCGGGCCGCTCACGATCGCGTGATATCAGGCGCGCTTCGCAGGTCGCAAGAATGTCCTCGTGGGGACGGAGGCGGCCTCTGCGGCAGTCAAGCTTGCGTGCGTCGTGATCTCGGGAGATGGCCCCCACTTGAGGCGAGCTGTCCCCCCACAGAGCCGCGCGGCGCCCCCAACCTTACCCGCCGCAAGCGGGAAAGGGCTTTGCGGCGCGATCACGGGATGGGGCGTGTCCTTATGGTCAGGCGCGACCGGCCCCTCTCCCGCTCGCGGGGGAGGGATAGGCAGGGGGCATTCAGGCAGAGCAGGAAAGAAGACAGGGAGCGGCTGTCGTGCCGCGCCCGCTCACCGCGTGCAGGCGATGGCCACCACGGGCTGGCAACGGTCGCCGGTGCAGGCCTGGGCCCGCTTCTCCGCATCGCCGCCGGAAATGGTGGTGATGCCGGTGGAGCCCGTCACCGCGATGCGGCCGAAATCCAGCGCGGCGGTGTAGTCATGGGTGCGGCACCAGGCGTTGGCCACTTCCGCGCCGCACGGCTCGCCATTGGCGAGGCAGGTGTCGATGCCGTAGCCGTCCGAATTCTCGATCAGGAAGATGCGGGTCTCGGTCGCGAGCGCGGCAGTCCCGGCGATCAGGCCGGCGGCGATCAGCAGAGCGGAGGCGGAGCGAAGGCGGGACGGCAGGAGCCCGGAAAGGGACCGGGAAGCAAATTTCGTCATATGTGGAATGCTTACCTTCGATCCGGAGGCGTCGCGACAGCCTCCGCGTGTGGACCCGGCAGCGACGGGCGGCCTCGCATCCTCCCCCGAGGCCGCGCGATTCCCGTGTGCAATGCGGCAAGGGGCATAGCCGGGTGTCCGCTTGCCGGTCAAGACTGCCGGAGCGGCATCCCCCATCACGTGCGGCTGCCCGATGCACGTGGCGCGTGCGGCGACGGGGCGGGGGGCTGCCGGGCGAAAAGGCTTGACGCGCCTGCGTGCCGTCAGCATTCTCCGCCGCCATGAACGGCCTCTTCTCATGTTCCGGCACGCTGGTGCCGATGATTTGCGGTTAGCCTTTAGGGCTGGTCGCGGCCGTCTTGTGCTGCCTCCTCTGATGCGGCAATCCCTTTAAAAGGAAGACTGGACGCCCCGGCCCGCGGGACATTTCTATCTGGCCGCGTGACAGCGGCACGTCTGCCGCCGGCTTCTGCCGGATGGCGTCACAGGGAGCGGATCCATGGAGCTGCGGCTCTACAACACGCTGACGCGCGCGAAGGACAATTTCCGTCCGCTCGATCCCCATCTGGTCCGCCTCTATGTGTGCGGACCCACCGTCTATGACCATGCCCATATCGGCAATGCGCGCCCGGTCATCGTGTTCGATGTGCTGAACCGCCTGCTGCGGCGGGTCTATGGGCCGGACCATGTGCGCTATGTGCGCAACATCACGGACGTGGACGACAAGATCAACACGCGCGCCGCCGAACGGGGCATCTCCATCCGCGAGCTGACGGAAGAGACCTACAGCTGGTTCCGCGACGACACCGCCGCGCTGGGCTGCCTGCCCCCCGACGTGGAGCCGCGCGCCACCGACCACATCCGCGAGATGCAGGTGCTGATCGAGCGCCTCGTCGCCTCCGGCCATGCTTACGTGGCCGAGGAGCATGTGCTGTTCAACGTGCCGGCCATGCCGGAATACGGAAAGCTCTCCCGCCGCCCGCTGGACGAGATGCTGAACGGCGCCCGCGTGGACGTCGCCCCCTTCAAGCGCGATCCCATGGATTTCGTGCTGTGGAAGCCCAGCACGCCCGACCAGCCCGGCTGGCCTTCGCCCTGCGGCATCGAAACCCCCGGCCGGCCCGGCTGGCACATCGAGTGCTCGGCCATGTCGTGGCGGCATCTGGGGGAAACCTTCGACATCCATGGCGGCGGCATCGACCTAGTGTTCCCGCACCATGAGAACGAGATCGCCCAGTCGCGCTGCGCCTTCGATAGTGGCTCCATGGCGCAGGTGTGGATGCACAACGGCTTCCTGCTGGTGGAAGGCGAGAAGATGTCGAAGTCGCTCGGCAACTTCGTCACCATCCGCGAGCTTCTGGCCGACTGGCCGGGCGAGGTGCTGCGCCTCGCCATGCTCTCCACCCATTATCGCCAGCCCATCAACTGGACCCGGCAGGGCATCGGTTTCGCCGCCAAGACGCTGGACAAATGGTACCGCGTGATCGGCGACGTGGACGCCGAGACGGGCGAGGGCAATCCGTTCGAGAGCGAGATCGCCGACCGGCTGGGCGACGATCTCAACTCGCCCTCCGCCATCACCCATCTGCATCATCTGGCTGATGTGGCCGAGCATGAGGAAGCCTCCTCGCACATGAAGCGCCGCTTCAAGGGCGCGGCCAACCTCATGGGGCTTCTGCAGGAGACCGAGACCGAATGGCGTGCCCGCCAGCGGGCTGCGGTCTCTGTGGATCCGGAAGCCATTTCGGAGCTGATCGCGGCCCGCAACGCCGCCCGCAAGGCGCGCGATTTCGCCGCCGCCGACCATATCCGCGAGCAGCTGGCCGCGCAGGGTGTGGTACTGATGGACAACAAGGATGGAACCACCAGCTGGGAGCTGAGCCGATGACCAACACCACCCAGCTACGCCCCATGCTGCCGTCCGACGTGACGGTGCTGGCCGCCATCTTCCGCGCCGCCATCTTCGAGCTGACCGACGAGGATTATGATGACGACCAGCAGGAAGCCTGGGCGGAAGCGGCCGACGACGAGGAGGCCTTCGCCACCCGCCTGACCGAGCAGCTCACGCTGGTTGCCACCCGCGAGGGCGAGGTGGCGGGCTTCGTCTCGGTGAAGAACAACACGGTCATCGACCTGCTCTATGTGCGCCCGGACATGGCGCGCGAGGGCGTGGCGACGGTTCTGTGCGATGCCGCCGAGAAGCTGGCGCAGGCGCGCGGCGCCGCGAGCCTGAAGGCGGATGCCAGCGACACGGCGCTGCCCTTCTTCCAGCAGCGCGGCTACGTCCCCATGAGCCGCAACACCGTGCCTCTGGGCGACGTGTGGCTGGGCAACACCACGGTCGAGAAGCGCTTCGGCGAAGGCAGCGCGATGCAGTGAGAGTAGGGCCGGCTGAGTGGAGGCTCAGCCGGTCTGCTCGATGGGGAAGGGCGTGGGCTGCCAGTAGGGCGCGAGCTTGCAGGCTTCGACCGTGGCGCGTTCCCATTGGTGCAGCAGGCGGGCGATGGTCTGACGGTCTCCTTCCTCCAGCGCCGGTCCGAAGCCTGCGAGCAGCTTGGCGAAGAATGCGCCTTCCTGGCCGGGAGGGCGGGTCTTGAATGAGCGCAGGATATCGTAGGTCTTCCGCGCGTCCGGTAGATCGCCCAGCGCGGCCTGTATGAGCAGGCGTGTCATCGTCGGCGCTGTCCAAGAATAATCGATTTCGGGGCTCTCGGTGAAGGCGAGAAACGCTTCGAGGCTGTTTATCGCGCGCAACTTTGGCAGCAGCACTTCCGCCTGTTCGATAAAAACGGACTGGTGGTCCGGATGGCCCAGCTCCCAAATGCCCGGTTTGGTCGCGGGAAAATGGCAATTCCAGTTGAAGAAAAGAAATGCCTTCTCGCCAAAGAGATAGGTCGCTCCCGCGAGCGGCGTGAACGCGACCTTGCCGCTGCTGTTTTCCAGCATGATGCCGCACGCGACGTGCGTAATCGGTCGCACAATAATGGAGCGGCCGACGATCGCCAGATCGGGATGCCGCGCCAACAGGGGCGCGGCGAGGTTCTTCATCTGGGCGACGGTGCTCATGCCGCTTGCTGCTCGATGGGGAAGGGCGTGGACTGCCAGTAGGGGGCAAGCTTGCAGGCTTCGACGGTCGCGCGCTCCCATTGGTGCAGTAGGCGGGCGATGCTCTGACGGTCGCCGCTCTCCAGCGCCGGTCCGAAGCCCGCGAGCAGCTTGACGAAAAACTCGCCCTCCTGGCCACCCGGCCGTTTCTTGAAGGAGCGGAGGAGGTCGTAGCTCTTCTGCGCGGCTGGCAGATCTCCCAGCGCAGCCTGAATGAGCAGTCGTGCCATCGGCAGGGCTGTCCAGGAATAGTCGATCTCGGGGCTTTCGGTGAAGGCGAGGAAGGCGTCGAGACTGTTCATTGCCCGCAGTTGCGGGAGGACCTCGGTTTCCGCAAATGCGATGAAAGCGGACTGATGTTCGGGGTGCGCCAGCTCCCAGATGCCCGGTTTGACGGGCGGAAAGTGGCGGTTCCAGTTCAAAGAGAAAAACGTGCGCTCCCGAAAGAGGTAGGTGGCGCCCCACAATGGGGTGAACGCGACCTTGCCGCTGCTGTTGTCCAGCGTAATGCCGCGCACAAAGTGCGTCACTGGCTGGACTATGATGGTGCGGCGAACCATCGCCAGATCGGGCTGCCGCGCCAACAGGGGCGCGGCAAGTTTTTTCATCTGGGCGGTGGTGGTCATGTCGCGCTCAGCAGACCTGTCTCCACCTGTTCCTCGATGGGGAAGGGTGTGGGTTGCCAGTGTTTCTCGACGCCGAAATGGCGTGCAGACTGCTGTTCCCACGCCCTCAGTTGCTGCGCGATGTCGGCGCGGTCGTCCTTGGCCAGAAGCGGGCCGAGCTTCTGCGGCACATCCAGCAGGTCATCGCCGTGCGGTGCATTTCTGGGCATCAGCTCTGGGTGCCAGAGCAGGCAGCAGGTCCGGCGCGCGCCCTCCAGATCGCCCATGGCGGCCTGAAACAGCAGCTGGCGCCCCGGATCATCGTCCCATCTCGGGAAAAACCTGCGCCCGGACAAGGTCAGGGCCATGAAGTCCTGCATGGTATTTATTGATCGCAGGATCGGCAGGGCGACCTCATCGATGCGCTCCGCCAGTTCCTCATCCAGATCGGGCGCGCCGATCCGCCATGCGGCGGGTCGGCGTCGTGTGATGGTTTCCGCCCATGCGATGGCTCCGTTCCGGCGCGGGGCAAACATGTACGTCACCCCCCAGTCGGGATCGAAACCATCCTTGCCGGAGATCTGTTTCAGCTCGATCACCCGGAGGATATGGGTGATGGGCTTCAAGACGATGCAGCGTTTTGTCCAGAACGTATCGGGATTTCTGGCGAGAAATGCCTGTGCGATTGCGCGGGCCTGCTTGGCGGTGGTCATGGCTGCGCCATTCCGCGTTCCACCTGTTCCTCGATGGGGAAGGGCGTGGGTTGCCAGTGTTTCTCGACGCCATAGATTTTCGCCGATTTTTCCTCCCACTCGTGCAGCACCTTGGCGATGCCTTCCCGGTCGTCGCGCGCCAGCAGGGGGCCGAGTTTCTGCGGCATCTCGAGCCCAAGCGGCGCGTTGATGGGGATGATCTTGGGGTGCCAGAGGCGGCAGAGCGAGCGCCGGGCGCCATCGAGATCGCCAAGCATGGCTTCGAAGAGTGGCTGGCGCCAGAAACTGGCATTCCAGCCCGGCAGAAAGAAGCAGTCGCTCGATGTCGTGAAGTCCATGAAGTCCTGGATGGAATTGACCGGCTGAAGCACGGGCAGGGCTTGCGTTTCGAGCTGTTCGGCCAGTTCCTCGGCGATGCCGTCCTCATGAATGTTCCAACTGCCCGATGTGCGACGGATCGGCATGTGCCAGAGCAGGTTGGCCTGGCTCCGGGGGGTGAACAGGTAGTTGAAGCCCCAGTTGGGCTCGAACAGATCCTTGTCCGTGCCGGGCAGGAAAACGATGGCGCGGATGATGTGCTGCACCGGCGTCATGATGAGCATGCGATCTACAAGGATGAATTCCGGGTGCCGGCTCAGGAAGGCTTTCGTGACGGCGCGGATCTGCGTCTTGGTGCTCATCGGGTCGGCCTTATCTCGGTGACGATTATGGTCCGAACGGGAGCGCGGGTAGTCCCTCTTCGATGGGGAATGGGGTGGGCTGCCAGAGCTTTGCCGCACTGATGGCGGGACGTTTGCTGTTCTGGCCGGATTGATATCCGTCAGTGTCATCCAGGTTTGGGTGGACGTGCAAGGCGCTCCCTAATCGATGGCGATATTCACGATCTCAAACGTACTCCGACCGCCGTCAGGGGATCTGCTGATAGATTTCAGTATTGTTTTCAGCTCCAAGCTAAAATACACAATCGCGAAGTCGTCCTTGCTCGGATCGTCGGTGCTCATCTTCGATTCCATGAGGACCGTAGGATAGCTGCACCCGGATATGGTGAGCGTGTCATTTCCCAGGACTTTGATAGATGCGGTTGTTGGTGATCCCTTTGGGCCCGCTTCTGTCATTCTTTGGCTTGTGAATGAAAATTGTTTTTCATTCAGTTTGAATGCGATTTTTTTATCGTAAATATATTTTTGCGTTGATTGTCCTATTTTATCTTCAATTACTTTCAGTCCATTTTCCGTAAAAATGCTCGTATACATTAATGTTTTTTCGTCGAGATAATAGGAGGCCTCGACCTTGTCGTCTGTTAGGTATTTCAATCGTATAATTCCGCCGGAAGCCTCTGTGAGGCGGATGCCGAAATTTTCCATGTTAGTGGGAATGCATCCGGCTTGGCTGGCCGTCGTCGCCGAAATCGAGAGGCATGCCGAAAAGGCCAAACCACTCAGAAAACGATTGATCCTCATTATCGATCTTCTCCGATGGCGACGCTTGATGAGGCGTAGCATGACGCGATCAAAAGAGTAGAGAGCATGTAAATCTGTGCCCGGTTTCGGATTTCTGTTCGAATGGCGCGGGACGCTCCATCGCTGCCTACAGCTCACTCCATCTTGGCCGAGACGACGCGATAGTCGTCGTTCCGGCCATCGGCCCGTTTTTCGATGGACCTCAGCACCACCTTCAGCTCCGTGCTGAAATAGACGAGTGTCACCTGCCCCTCGGCAGGGATGCCGTTGTCCGTGGTCTCCTCATATACGACGACCGGATACGTGCAGCCCGCAATGGAGAGTATGTCTTTGCCAAGGATGCGGATGGCAAGACGATCGGGCGGGGTCCTGCTCTTGCCTTCGACCGAGCCCTGTCGGGTATAGGAGAAAGACGGCTTGCTCAAGTCAAAGACCTTGTCCCGGTCGTAAGCAAATTTGACGATGTCCGCGCCGAAGCGATTTTCGACGATCTTCAAGCCGTTCTCTTCAAAAATCCACGTGTAGATCAGTCGGTTCTGGCTGCTGACTATCGAAACTGAAACCCTTTCGTTCGGCAGATATTTTACCACCCTGATCCGCCCGTCCGCCGCGACAAGGCGAATGCCAAAATTCTCCGAGATAAAAGCGGGAGAGATGCATTCCGCATGCGCGACCGTGCCGGCAAGGCATGACAAAAAGGCGGTGGCGGCAAACCTTTGTAGAATGCGGAACCGGCTCACCCGTCGTCTCCCCCAAGCGTCATACTGCGCTGGAGAATAGCGGCCGGTGGGCAAAACGGAAGCGCGTCGGAGGTGGCAGCGTGGGCGCTGGCCCCCCCCCTCACATCCGCGCCACCGCCTCCGCATCCCCCGGCGTGTCGAGCGCCTCGTCGGACAAAGGCGCCACCGCCGCGCGAAGCAGCGGCAGCACTTCGGAGGCGTCGCGCGCCATCAGAAGGTTCACCGGGTTCGTCTCGCGCACGAAGCGGGTGTCGCGCATGTGGTCGAGGAGCTTCAGGAAGGGATCCCAGAAGCCGTCCGTGTTCAGCACAAGGATGGGCTTGGAGTGCCGGCCGAGCTGCGCCCAGGTGAGCTGCTCCACCAGTTCCTCCAGCGTGCCGACGCCGCCCGGAAGCGCCACGAAGGCGTCGGCGCGCTCGAACATCAGGCGTTTGCGCTCGTGCATGTCCTGCGTGACGATCAGTTCGGCGTCATGGGCGAAGGCCCGTTCGCGGGAGATGAGGAATTCCGGGATGATGCCGGTCACGTGGCCGCCATTCAGCGCCACGGCGGTGGCCACCTCGCCCATGAGCCCGATGCCGCCGCCGCCATAGACGAGGCCGACGCCGCTCTGCGCCAGCGAAAGGCCGAGCGCGCGGGCTTCCGACGTGAAGCGCGGGTCCGATCCGTGGGAGGCGCCGCAATAGACGCAGACATTCCTGATGGTCGCCATGGACTCAGTGTTACGCAGAATTTGCATCAATCCAATGTCCGGCCGTCCCTTGCGGGCGGTGGAGGCGACCTCTCCGATCGGGCGGGCCTGACCGGATCCGGCGCCTGGGGCCGGCTCCTTTCTTGTTCATGGGGGCATGCGCCCTGCGCCTCGCCCCGCGTTCGATGCCGCCTGTCGGCATCACCCTTCGATTGACCAGCCTTTTGGCATGCAACCGGGCGCCTGTCACACGCCCGTGCGGTCGGCAGGTGTTCCGGCCGTCCCCTCATCAGGCCGCACCTCATTCCCCGGATAAGACCGGGCCTGACGTTGCGGGAGAGGAGGGTGGTCTGCGGTGGACCTACATTTTGTCATCGACGCGCCGCCCGGCCGCCCGCCCTCCGTCTTGCGCCCGTCATCTCCATCGTCTATCGACGATGAACGATGCACGATGTCACGACACTCTCTCCCACCGGCTGCCCGCAGGCGGGCGATCCGGCGCTTGCGGAGCGCCTCAGGGCGCTCAGCCATCCCGCCCGCCTTGCCGTGCTCCGGCAACTGGCCAAGGCGGAGCAGTGCCTGTGCGGGGAGATCGTCCGCGGGCTGCCTCTGGCGCAGTCCACGGTCTCCCAGCACATCAAGATCCTCGTCGAGGCGGGGCTGGTCCGCTCCGAGAGCAAGGGTCAGCGCACCTGCTATGTCCTCGACAGGGTTGCGCTCGCCGCCCTTGAGGCCGATGTGCAAGCCATGTTTCTGGCGCTCGGCGCCGCTCAAGCCGCGTGCTGGACCGATGATCCGGCCGACGCCGCCTGTTCCTGAAGTGGGTATCCATGTCTGACGTTGCAACGCCCCGCCCCACGGCGGCGGCCTCCCGCCGACGCATGTTCAAGGGCGTCTCCGCCGCCAAGGGCGCGCTGGGCCAGACCATTGCCGCGCTGTGGCCCTATCTCTGGCCCGCCGACCGGGCGGATCTGAAACAGCGCGTGGTGGCCACCACCGTGCTGCTGTTCCTCGCCAAGTTCGCCACCATGGCGGTGCCCTTCATCTTCAAATGGGCCACCGATGCGCTGGCCCATGTGCCGGACGGGCAGGGGGATGCGGATTTCGCCTGGCTGCTGGCCGCCCCGGTGCTGCTGACCATCGCCTATGGCCTGAGCCGCATCGTCATGGCCGGCATCACCCAGCTGCGCGACGGCATCTTCGCCGCCGTGGCGCTGCACGCGGTGCGCCGCCTTGCCACCGAGACCTTCGAGCACATGCACGCGCTCTCCCTGCGCTTCCATCTGGAGCGCAAGACCGGCGGCCTGACGCGGGTGCTGGAGCGGGCGCGCGAGGGCATCGAGACCATCGTGCGCATGCTGGTGCTCCAGCTTGCCCCCACCATCGTGGAGATGGTGCTGGTGCTGGTGGTGCTGATGTTCGCTTTCGACTGGCGCTATGTGGCGGTGGTTGCGGCGACCGTCGCGCTCTACACTTGGTTCACCTATGCGGCGAGTGAGTGGCGCATCGCCATCCGCCGCGACATGAACGAGAGCGACACCGAGGCCAACACCAAGGCGGTGGACAGCCTGCTCAATTACGAGACGGTGAAGTATTTCGGCGCCGAGCATTGGGAAGCCGCGCGCTATGACAAGTCGGTGGCGCGCTATGAGAAGGCCACCGTGCGCACCTTCACCTCGCTGGCGTGGCTGAATGCCGGGCAGGCGGTGATCTTCACCTGCGGCCTCACCGCCACCATGGTGATGGCGGCCTTCGACGTGCGGGCCGGGCGGCAGTCGCTGGGCGCCTTCGTCATGGTCAATGCCATGATGATCCAGCTCTACCAGCCGCTGAACTTCCTCGGCATGATCTATCGCGAGATCAAGCAGGCCATCGTGGATATCGAGGCCATGTTCGGCGTGCTCGCCCGCGATCCGGAGATCGAGGATGCCCCTGATGCGCCGGCGCTCAACGTTTCCGGCGGCACGGTCCGGTTCGAGGACGTGCGCTTCTCCTATGATCCCGACCGGGAGATCCTGAAGGGCGTTTCCTTCGAGGTGCCGGCGGGCCGCACGGTGGCCATCGTGGGCGCCTCGGGCGCGGGAAAATCCACCATCTCGCGGCTGATGTTCCGCTTCTATGATGTGAAGGGCGGGCGCATCACCATCGATGGGCAGGACATCCGGCAGGTCACGCAGGACAGCCTGCGCGCCGCCATCGGCATGGTGCCGCAGGATACGGTGCTGTTCAACGACACAATAGCCTACAACATCCGCTATGGCCGCGCCGGGGCGAGCGATGCCGAGGTGGAGGAGGCCGCGCGCCTCGCCCAGATCGACGGCTTCATCCGCGCCACGCCGGCCGGCTATGCGACGGAAGTGGGCGAGCGCGGCCTGAAGCTGTCGGGCGGCGAGAAGCAGCGCGTGGCCATCGCCCGCACCATCCTCAAGGCCCCGCCCATCCTGGTGCTGGACGAGGCCACCTCGGCGCTGGACAGCCACACCGAGCGCGAGATCCAGGATGCGCTGGACGGCGTCTCGCGCGGGCGCACCACGCTGGTGATCGCCCATCGCCTGTCCACCGTCATCAATGCGGACGAGATCCTCGTTCTGTCACAGGGCCAGGTGGCCGAGCGCGGCACCCATGCGGACCTGCTGGCCAAGGGCGGGCTCTATGCGGCGCTCTGGCAGCGCCAGCGCGAGGCGGACGATGCGCGACGCAAGCTGCTCGCCGCGTCTGACTCGCCCGAACCGGAAGTGCCTGTTTCGGAGGCAGTCACCGAGCGGCGCGTGGATCATCACGAGGAGCCGAGCACGGCTGCCTGATACCGTCTCCGGTGGCGGGCGGGAGACGTCCGCCGCCGGCAGTGTGCCATGCGAGGGCCATGTCCCTGTCCATGGCCGTGCCATCCGTGGCTGTCCCTCCGGCCCATGCCGCCGGGGGCGTTGCACCTGCGGCTTTCGAGGCCCGCCGCTCTTATGTGCCGTGATGGGGCCATGGCGTGTCCATCCGCGCCGTCCCTGTCCAAAGGCGATGGCACACGTGATCCGGATAACCGTTTCCGGATACCCCTTCACGTTTCCTTGAACATGGCGCCGCTTGCCCGCCCTCTCACCTGCGGGCATGCGGGATCGCTACCCGGATAACATCACCTGCAAAGGTGGTGTGCGCCTGAGGCCTATGGTCAGGCCGACGCCAGATGTGCAGTCTAGGTTTGCGCTGACGGTGGGAGAAGTCGAGCCTGTGATTGGAGCCCTGTACCTGAAATCGGAGCGCGTGGCCCCCCGGCTGCGCGTGGGCCTCATGGTCGATGGCGATCAGGTCACGGCTGCCGCTGCGGCGGTGATCGAACATATCGAAGCCTGTGATTTTGCTGAGATTGTGCTGATCGTCCGGCAGGAGGGCGCGCAGAACCGCATGGAGCGCAAGCGCCCGTTTCCGGCGCGCGCGCTGCGCATGCTGCGCAACAGGGCCCAGCGCAGCCGCTTCGCCTATGCCGTCTACACCACGCTCGATCGCTGGCTGGCGCGCGATCCCACCATCGATCCCCTGCGCCTCGTGGATACCAGCATCTCCTTCCAGGGCATCGAGATTCTCGATGTGCGGCCGGAGACCAAGGGCTTCGTGCAGCGCTTTCCCGAAGGCATCGTGGAGGAGATCCGCAAGCGCGATCTGGATGTGCTGATCCGCTTCGGCTTCAACATCCTGCACGGCAGCATCCTCACCGCCGCGCGCTATGGCATCTGGTCCTATCATCACGGCGACCCGGAGTTCTACCGGGGCGGCCCGCCGCAATTCTGGGAGATGGCCGAGCGCAATCCCTTGTCCGGCGCGGTGTTGCAGGTGCTCGACGAGCAACTCGACGGCGGCATGGTGCTGGAGAAGGGGCTTTTCGCCACCGACCTGTCCATCTCGCTCCGGCGCAACCGGATTCAGGTGTTCTGGGGTTCGGCGCACTTCGTCATCGCCAAGCTGAAAGCCCTGCACGAGCACGGCTTCGATCATCTGGTCTCACGCGCCGTGCCGCCGCGTCCATATGCGGGCAAGCGCCCGCTCTACCGCACGCCCACCAATCGCGAAGTGATGCAGTGGCTGGCCCAGACGTTCTGGCGCAAGGTGAGCCAGCGCCTGCGGCCGCGCCAGCTGGAGCACTGGATGATCGCGGTGCGGCGGGCGCCCGGCGGCGACAACGGGCTGGCGGTCAATCCGCAGAGGCGGTCCGCCGATCTGTCGGATTTCGAGTTCCTGCCCTCGCCGCACGGGCGCGTCTATGCGGACCCTTACGTCTTCTGGCGCGGGGAGCGGGCGTTCCTGTTCTTCGAGAACGACAGCTACGGCAGCGATCCGGCGGTGATCTCGGTGGCCGAGATCCGGCAGAACGGAATTGCCCCGGCGCAGGTCTGCCTCAGCACCGGCCAGCATCTGTCCTTCCCGCAGGTCTTCGAGTGGGAAGGGGAAATCTTCATGCTGCCGGAGAGCATCGAATCCGGCGAACTGGCCCTCTACCGGGCGGTGGACTTCCCCCTGCAATGGGAGAAGGCGCACGTGCTGCGCCGGGGCAACATGGTGGACGCCGCCCTCTGGCACGAGGATGGCATCTGGTATCTGTTCGCGACCCTGGTGGACCTGCTGAGCCGCGCCACCAGCCTGCATCTGTTCACGGCGGAAAGTCTGGAGGGGCCGTGGGTGCCCCATCCGGAGAACCCCCTCTCCAACGACGTGCGCAGCGCCCGTGGCGCCGGTGCCCTGTTCCGCCGCGACGGCCGCCTGTTCCGGCCGAGCCAGGACGGTTCCGTGACCTATGGCCGCGCGCTGGAGTTCCACGAGGTGGATGTGATGACCCCCACCGCCTATTCCGAGCACCGGGTGCTGACCATCACCCCGGACGACGTGCCCGCGCTGGATGGCGCACCGGCAACGGGCATCCACACCTATCACGAGGCGCGGGGCATCGAGGTGGTGGATGCCAAGTTCCTGGTTCCGGCCCGTCAGGTGATGTGACGCAGGAGGACCGGTGCCCGTTGGCGGGCCGCTGATCGCGCGTCGGCCGTGGGGCGGCTATGTTGCATCGCCATTTGACGAGGGGGCGGGGCGGCACTACCTCTGGCCGCTCATGGCCCGTCGGCGGCCGCCATTCGGAGACCAGAGTGCAGTCCCTTCTCGACTCGATCCGCAAAGCCTTCCCGCCCGTTCACCGCGAGGGCTATCCCTTCATCGCCATTGCTGTGGTGATTGCGGCCGGACTGCTGATGGTCTCCACCTTCCTGGGCATGCTGGGCGTGGGCCTCGCCATCTGGACGGCGCTGTTCTTCCGCGATCCGGCCCGCGTCACCCCGCTGCGCGACGGCCTCGTGGTGGCTCCCGCGGACGGGCGCATCTCGCAGGTGGGCCTCGCCGTGCCGCCGCGCGAGCTGGGCCTCTCCGACGTTCCGCTGATGCGCATCTCCATCTTCATGAACGTGTTCAACGTCCATGTGAACCGGGCGCCGGTGAGCGGCCGGATCGAGAAGATCGCCTACAAGCCGGGCCTGTTCCTCAATGCCGAGCTGGACAAGGCCAGCGAGGACAACGAGCGCAACGGCCTGATCGTGCAGGGCGTCCATGGCCCGGTGGGCGTGGTGCAGATCGCCGGCCTGATCGCGCGGCGCATCGTCTCCTTCGTGCACGAGGGCGAGGAGATCGGGGCCGGCGAGCGCTTCGGCCTCATCCGCTTCGGCTCGCGCGTGGACGTCTACCTGCCCGTGGGCACCCGCATCCTGGTCTCCGAGGGCCAGATCACCACGGCGGGCGAGACCGTGCTTGCCGACTATACCGCGACCGCCGCCCGCGACATCGCCTACCGCGTTTCCTGAGGGTCCGATGAGCCTTCCGTTCCCGTCCTTCGACCCCGATGGCCAGCCGCCCGTGCGTCCGCGCCGGTTCACGCGCATTCCGCTGCGCCTGCTGCTGCCCAACATGGTCACGCTGCTGGCCCTGTGCTCGGGGCTGACAGCGGTGCGCATGGCCATCGAGGACCGCATGGAGCTGGCGCTGGCCGCCATCGTCTTCGCGGCCCTGCTGGATGGCGTGGACGGACGGCTGGCGCGGGCGCTGAAGGGCACCTCGCGCTTCGGGGCGGAGCTGGACAGCCTCGCCGACTTCGTGAACTTCGGCTGCGTGCCGGCGCTGGTGCTCTATTTGTGGGGGCTGGACGAGGCGGGGTCGCTGGGCTGGATCGCCTGCCTGATCTTCGCCATCTGCGCGGCCTTGCGGCTCGCTCGCTTCAACGTCATGCTTGATGATCCCGACCGTCCGCCCTTCGCCGGTGATTTCTTCACTGGCATTCCGGCGCCGGCGGGGGCGATCTGCGTGCTGCTGCCGGTCTATCTGGAGCTGCTGGGCGTCCCGCACGTCACTCTCAGCGCGTTCATGGCGCTGCTGTACACCATCGCCATCGGCCTGCTGATGATCTCCAAGCTGCCGGCCTGGTCCGGCAAGACGCTGGGCAAGCGCGTCCGCCGCGAACTGGTGCTGCCGCTGTTCGTCCTCTTCGCCGTCTTCGCGGGCCTGCTGGCCAGCTATCCCTGGCTGGTTTTGTCCCTGTGCAGCGTTTTTTATCTGGCCCTGCTGCCGCTTTCTACACTCCGATACCGGAAGCTGATGGCGGAGTACGTGGCCAGCGCGCCTGCCAAGGCCTCTGGCAGCACCGAAGTGCCGGCGGATCCGCCGGCCTGAGGCGCAGGAGGAAGGGCCATGGCCCAGTGGTCTGCCGCCCTGATTTGCATGCAGATGCAATTTTTCGCATGAAAATTAGGCAGTCAGCGTTGACTGTCGCCCCTCTGCCTGCGGGTATTTTGTCTATAAATATATGAAATAATTCATATTTTTTGGATACGCATACAATTGGCACATCCCTTGAATGGCAAAGCTCAGTTGCCAGAGGGGATTCCTTGCATGAACCGTCGTGAGTTTCTCACTTCCGCCTCCGCCACGGCTGCCGCCGCCGGCGCTGCCGTCACCGCACCGGCGGTGTTCTCGCCTGCCAAGGCGCAGGCCCGGAACGAGACGCTGCTGATCGTCTCCGAGAGCGGCCCGAACAATCTCGACATCCATGGCGTGGGCACCAACGTGCCCGGCTACGAGGCCAGCTGGAACTGCTACGACCGCCTGATCACCCATCCCATGAAGGAGGTGAACGGCACGCCCTATTACGACAAGGACAAGTTCGAGGGCGAACTGGCCGAGGACATGAACATCGGCGACATGTCGGTGACGTTCAAGCTGAAGAAGGACGCCACCTTCCAGGACGGCACCCCCGTCACCGCCAAGGACGTGAAGTGGTCGCTGGACCGCTCCGTCTCCGTGGGCGGCTTCCCCACCTTCCAGATGAAGGCCGGCTCGCTGGAGAAGCCGGAGCAGTTCGTGGTGGTGGACGATCGCACCATCCGCGTGGACTTCATCCGCAAGGACCGGCTGACCATTCCGGACCTCGCCGTGATCGTGCCCTGCGTGATCAATTCCGAGCTGGTGAAGAAGAACGCCACCGCGCAGGATCCGTGGGGCCTCGAATACACCAAGCAGAACACAGCGGGTTCCGGCGCCTACAAGGTGACGAAGTGGACCCCCGGCACCGAAGTGATCTTCGAGCGCTACGACAACTGGAAGGGCGGCCCGCTGCCCAAGATCAAGCGGGTGATCTGGCGCATGGTGCCCTCCGCCGGCAACCGCCGGGCGCTGCTGGAGCGCGGCGATGCCGACATCTCCTACGATCTGCCCAACAAGGACTTCATGGAGCTGAAGAGCAATCCCAAGCTCAACATCATCTCCACGCCCTATTCCAACGGCGTGCAGTATATCGGCATGAACGTCACCAGGCCGCCCTTCAACAATCCGAAGGTGCGCCAGGCCATGGCCTATGCGGTGCCGTACCAGAAGATCATGGATGCGGTGATGTTCGGCCTCGCCAAGCCCATGTTCGGCGCGTCGCCGGAGAGCAAGACCGAAGTCGCGTGGCCGCAGCCCACCAAGTACAACACCGACCTTGCCAAGGCGAAGGCGCTGCTGGCCGAGGCCGGCTATCCGGACGGCTTCGAGACCACGATCTCGTTCGATCTGGGCTTTGCCGGCGTCAACGAGCCGCTGTGCATCCTGCTGCAGGAGAGCCTGGCGCAGATCGGCATCAAGACCACCATCAACAAGATCCCCGGCGCCAACTGGCGCACCGAGCTGAACAAGAAGGAGCTGCCGCTCTTCACCAATGTCTTCTCGGGCTGGCTGGACTATCCGGAATACTTCTTCTTCTGGTGCTACCACGGCTCCAACTCGGTGTTTAACACCATGAGCTACCAGTCCGCCGCCATGGACACCTTCATCGATGGCGCCCGCACGGCGGCGGCCGGCGGCGACAAGGCGGCCTATGACACCGATGTGCGCGGCATGGTGGACCTCGCCTTCGCCGATGCGCCGCGCCTGCCGCTGTTCCAGCCTTACGTGAACGTGGCCATGCAGAAGAACGTCACCGGCTACGAATACTGGTTCCACCGCCGGCTGGACTATCGCGCCCTCCAGAAGGGCTGAGCGGCAAGCGGTCAGGTGGCTCTGCCTGACCGTTGAAATCTCTCGAAGTGCTTTGGGCACGGTAATTGCTCCTTCGGGAGCAGAACCTCTCCTGCGGGGGAGCGAGGGCGTGGCGCGTGCGGCGGCGCGCCACGCCGGACCGCTCCCCCGCAGGCCGGAACTGACAGGCAGGAGGATGTCGTGCTGAAGCTGATCGGAAGCCGTCTCGCAACAGCCATACCGAGCCTGATCGGCGTGGTCATCGTCACCTTCCTGCTCACCCGCGTGCTGCCGGGCGATACGGCTGCCTATTTTGCGGGCCCCGCCGCCACCCCGCAGGCCATCGCGGAGATCCGCACCAAGCTCGGCCTCGACAAGCCGTTGCCGACCCAGTTCGTGGACTATGTCTCGGCGCTGTCGAAGGGTGATCTCGGCACCTCGCTCTCCACCGGCCAGTCGGTGGCACACGAGATCGCCACCCGCCTGCCGGCTTCCGCCGAACTGACCCTCTGCGGCCTCATCTTCGCACTGCTGATCGCCGTGCCCTTCGGCATAGCGGCGGCAGTGAAACAGGGCTCATGGATCGATCACGCCTGCCGCCTCATCACCACGGCGGGCGTGTCACTGCCGGTGTTCTTCACCGGCCTGCTGCTGGTCTATCTGTTCTATTTCCGGCTCGGCTGGGCCCCCGCACCCCTGGGGCGGCTGGATGTCTTCTTCTCCGCGCCGGAGACGGTGACGGGCTTCTATCTCATCGACAGCCTGCTCGCCGGGGATCTGGAAACCTTCCGCGCGGCGGCGGCCCAACTGGTGGTGCCGACGCTGACGCTGGCCATCTTTGCGCTGGCCCCCATCGCCCGCATCACCCGCGCCTCCATGCTTCATGTGCTGTCCTCCGAGTTCATCCGCACCGCGCGGGCCTCGGGGCTGACCTCGAAGACGGTGATCCTCACCTATGCGTTCCGGAACGCCATGCTCCCCGTCGTCACCACGCTGGGCATGGTGTTCTCCTTCCTGCTCGGCGCCAATGTGCTGGTGGAGAAGGTGTTCGCCTGGCCGGGCATCGGCTCCTATGCGGTGGAGGCGCTGATCACCTCCGACTTCGCGCCGGTGCAGGGCTTCGTGCTCGCCATGGCGATCCTCTACGTCGCCCTCAACCTCATCATCGATCTTGCCTACGGCATCATCGACCCGCGCGCCCGGAGCGAAGCATGACCGCCGTTCCTTCCGCCCCCTCGCGCCGTCGCGGCTCCGGCGGGCTCGCCGCCACGCTGAAGCACGCGCATTATGTGATCTCGGACAATCCGGTCACGGGCCTCGCCTTCTTCATGCTGCTGGTGCTGGTGGTGGCCGCCGTGTTCGGCCCCTTCATCGTGCCGCATGATCCGCTGGCGTCCAACACCATGTCGGCCCTCCAGCCGCCGTCCGCCACCCACTGGTTCGGTACCGACCAATTGGGCCGGGACATCTTCTCGCGGGTGATCGTGGCCACCCGGCTGGACCTTGCCATTGCTGTGTTTTCGGTGGCTCTGGTGTTCGCGGCGGGCGGCATCGCCGGCATCGCGGCAGGCTTCTTCGGCGGCTGGACGGACCGGATCGTCGGGCGCATCTGCGACACCATCATGGCCTTCCCGCTGTTCGTGCTGGCCATGGGCATCGTGGCGGCGCTGGGCAATACGGTGACGAACATCGTCATCGCCACCGCCATCATCAACTTCCCGCTCTATGCCCGCGTGGCCCGCGCGGAAGCTGCCATCCGCCGGCAGGCGGGCTTCGTGCAGGCGGCGCGCCTCACCGGCAATTCAGAATGGCGCATCCTGCTGACGCAGATCCTGCCGAACATCCTGCCCATCATGATGGTGCAGATGTCGCTCACCATGGGCTACGCCATCCTGAACGCCGCCGGCCTGTCCTTCATCGGCCTCGGCGTGCGCCCGCCCACCGCCGAGTGGGGGATCATGGTGGCCGAGGGCGCCACCTTCATCGTTTCGGGCGAATGGTGGATCGCGCTGTTCCCCGGTCTGTCGCTGATGTTCGCCGTGTTCTGCTTCAACCTGCTGGGTGACGGTCTGCGCGACATCGTCGATCCCCAGCGCCGTACGTGAGGACCGGACCCATGCATGGCGTCGTCGATCCAGCCTCCGCAATCCTCGCCTCCGCCGAGCAGCCCCACGGCAAGCTGCTGGAGGTGCGTGACCTCACGGTTGAATTCGCCACCCGCCGGGGCATCGTGCGGGCGGTGGAGAAGGTCAACCTGACCCTCGCCAAGGGCGAGACCCTCGGCATCGTGGGCGAAAGCGGCTCGGGAAAATCCGTCACCTCCTACACGGTGATGCGCATTCTCGACCGCGCCGGACGCATCGCCGAGGGCGCGATCAGCTTCTCCGGCATCGATGTCGCCCATGCCAGCGAGCGCGAAATGCGCGACCTGCGCGGGCGCGAGATGTCCATGATCTTCCAGAACCCGCGCGCCGCGTTGAACCCCATCCGCAAGGTGGGGCATCAGATCGGTGACGTGCTGCTGCAGCACGTGCAGGCCGAGCCGCGCAATGTGAAGGAGAAGGTGATCGACATCCTCAATCAGGTGCGCATCGCGCGCCCGGAGGAGCGGTATCACGCCTATCCGTTCGAGCTGTCCGGCGGCATGTGCCAGCGCATCGTCATCGCGCTGGCGCTGGCCTGCCGGCCGCAGCTGCTGATCGCCGACGAGCCCACCACCGGCCTCGACGTCACCACCCAGAAGGCGGTGATGGAGCTGGTGACGGAGCTGACGCGGGCGCGCGGCATGTCCACCGTGCTCATCACCCATGATCTCGGGCTTGCCGCCACCTATTGCGACACGGTGATGGTGATGGAGAAAGGCAAGGTGGTGGAGACCGCCCCCGCCGAACAGATTTTCCGCAATCCGCAGCACCCCTACACCCGCAAGCTCATGCGCGCGACGCCGCGTCCCGGCATCGTTCTGGGCGATTTGCTCCCGGAAGGCGAGGGCGGTGTCGCGGCCCATTCCGCCCCGGCGGTTGCCACCTCGGATGTGCCGCTGCTGAAGGTGGAGAACCTCATCAAGGAATACCCCCGGCAGGGCGCTCCCTCGCCATTGTTCGCGAAGTTCACCGGCAAGGCGGTGGACCCGAAGGACGCCATCTTCCGCGCCGTGGACGGCATCTCGTTCGAGGTGAAGAAGGGCGAGAGCGTCGGCCTCGTGGGCGAGAGCGGCTGCGGCAAGTCCACCACCTCCACAATCGTCATGCGCCTCATCGACCCGACGGCGGGCCGCATCACCTTCGACGGGCAGGACATCGGCGCCATTCCGGCCCGGTCCTTTGCCCATCACCCCATCCGCCGCCGCATCCAGATGGTGTTTCAGGACCCCACCGAGAGCCTCAACCCGCGCTACACCGCCGCCCGCGCCATCGCCGATCCGCTGCTGCGCATGGGCGGGATGGGTGGTCTCCGGGGCGGGGCGGCGCTGGATGACAAGGTGGAGGAGCTGGCCCGCATGGTCGGCCTGCCGGCGGACCTGCTGGACCGCTTCCCGCATCAGCTCTCCGGCGGTCAGAAGGCGCGCGTGGGCATCGCCCGCGCCATTGCGCTGAAGCCCGATCTCGTCATCCTCGACGAGCCCACGGCGGCCCTCGACGTGTCCGTGCAGGCGGTGGTTCTGAACCTGCTGGAGGAACTGAAACAGACGCTCGGCATGAGCTATCTGTTCGTGTCCCACGATCTGCATGTGGTGCGGCTGCTGTGCGACCGCGTCATCGTCATGCGGCAGGGGCGCGTGGTGGAGGAGGGCACCTCGCAGGAGGTGCTTGAGGCGCCGAAAGACGCCTACACCCGCGAACTCATCGCCGCCATTCCCCATCCGCCCGTGTGAGGCCAGTCATGTCCGATTTTACCCCGCCACCGCGCCTCGCTGACGAGGCGGTCAGCGACCTGCTGGACGCCGGCATCGTCGCCTTCTCCATTCCGGCCGAGGAAGCATGGCGCAAGGAGGCCTTCTCCTATCTGCGCACCATTGCGGATGCGGCCCAGTTCGTGCTCTCCGCCGACCTCGGTGATGAGGCCGAGCCCGCAGCGGTGTTCCGGCCATGAACGCGCAATCCGACATGGCAACGCCCTTCGCCACCGCCCCGGCTGCCGAGATTGCCGCGGCCGTCCGTGACGGCCGGGTGAGCGCCCGCGCCGTCGTGGACGCGACGCTCGCCCGCATCGCCGCCCTCAATCCGCAGGTGAACGCCTTCACCGATGTGACCGCCGAGCGCGCCCACGCGGCTGCGGATAGGATCGACGCCCGCCGTGCGGCGGGCGAGACGCTGGGGCCGCTCGCGGGCGTGCCCTTCGCAGTGAAGAACCTGTTCGACATCGCCGGACTGCCCACCCGCGCCGGTTCGAAGATCAACCGCGATCTGGCCCCCGCCGCCCACGACGCCGCGCT
Source organism: Azorhizobium oxalatiphilum (assembly GCF_014635325.1). Lineage (GTDB taxonomy): Bacteria > Pseudomonadota > Alphaproteobacteria > Rhizobiales > Xanthobacteraceae > Azorhizobium > Azorhizobium oxalatiphilum. Next base: position 225,819 of record NZ_BMCT01000005.1, read on the forward strand.
GGTGACGAAGCTGGAAGGCGAGGGCGCCATCCTCGTGGGCGGCCTGAACATGGGCGAGTATGCCTATGACTTCACCGGCGAGAACGTCCATGACGGCCCCTCGCGCAATCCGCACGATCTCGGCCATATGTCCGGCGGCTCGTCGGGCGGCTCGGGCGCGGCCATCGCGGCGGGGCTGGTGCCGCTGGCGCTGGGCTCGGACACCAACGGCTCGATCCGCGTGCCTTCGGCCTTCTGCGGCATCTTCGGGCTGAAGCCCACCTATGGCCGCCTGTCGCGGGCACGCAGCTTCCCCTTCGTGTCGGCGCTGGACCATCTCGGGCCCTTCGCCCGCACTGTCTCCGATCTCGCGCTGGCCTATGACGCCATGCAGGGCGCGGACCCGGCCGACCCGGTGCAGGTGCCGCGCCCGCTGGAACCCGTTTCGCCCGTTCTGGAGAGCGGCGTCAGTGATCTGCGCATCGCGGTGGCGGGCGGCTATTTCCGCGCCAAGGGCATGCCGGAAGCCTATGCGGCGGTGGACCATGTGGCCGCCGCGCTCGGCGTAACGCGCACGGTGGAGCTGCCCGACGCGGCCCGCGCACGCGCCTCCGCCTACATCATCACCGCCGCCGAGGGGGCCTCGCTGCATGCGAACCGCCTGCGCGCCCGGCCGCAGGACTTCGACCCGGCGGTGCGCGATCGGCTGATCGCGGGCCTTGCCATTCCGGCGGCATGGGTTGCGGGCGCGCAGCGCTTCCGCCGCCACTACCAGACGCAGATGGCGAAGCTGTTCGAGGAGGTGGACGTGATCCTCGCGCCCTCCACGCCGTGTCGCGCGCCGCTGCTGGGCCAGACCCATTTCGAGCTGGATGGCGAGCGCATGCTGGTGCGGCCGAACATCGGCATCTACACCCAGCCCATCTCCTTCATCGGCCTGCCGGTGGCGGCGGTGCCGGTGTGGATCGACGATGGCTTGCCCATGGGCGTACAGGTCATCGCGCCGCCGTGGCGGGAAGACATCGCCTTGCGTGTGGCCCGCCATCTGGAAGCCTCCGGCGCCGTGAAGGCCCCGGTTGCCGCGTTGTGAGTTGAAGGAAACGTAACGTGCAGATCAACGATCCGGCCGTGATGGCCGAGGTGGAAGCGGCTTTCGCCCGCTATGAGCAGGCCCTCGTCAGCAACGACGTGGCGGTGCTGGACGAGCTGTTCTGGGATGATGGCCGCACCATCCGCTATGGCGGCGGCGAGAATCTCTACGGCATCGGGGAAATCCGCGCCTTCCGCAATGCCCGCTCGCCGCAGGGCCTGATGCGGGCGATTTCGCGCACGGTCATCACCACCTTCGGCACCGATTTCGCCACCGCCTCCACGCTGTTCGTGCGCGAGGGTATGAGCGGCAAGGTGGGGCGGCAGCAGCAGACCTGGGTGCGCCGTCCGGAAGGCTGGCGCGTGGTCGCCGCCCATGTCAGCGTCATCGCCGATCCGGGCGCATAGCGTTCCTCGATCAGGTTTTCCTCAGCCTTGGCCTTTGTCATGTCCACCCCCGTCTCCGAGGCCGTTTCGGCCCCCTCTCCCCAGCGCCCCCGGCGTCGCCGCACCGCCAGCCGGGCGGTGACGCGCACGGAGGAACTGCGGCTCCAGATCGCCGACGACATCGTGCGCGGACGCATCGCCCCGGGTACGGCGCTGGAGGAGATGGAACTGGCCAAGCGCTATGGCGTCTCGCGCACCCCGGTGCGCGAGGTGCTGCGGGATCTGGCGGCCTCGGGCCTTGTGGAGACGCGGCCCCACCGCAGCGCGCTGGTGGCGAAACCCTCGCTGGATCGCCTGCGCGGCATGTTCGATGTCATGGCGGAACTGGAGGCGCTGTGCGCGGGCCTTTCCGCCGTGCACATGACCAAGGCCGAGCGGGGGCAGCTGGAAGCCATCCACGCCGAGCTGGCCGACCTGACCCGGCGCGGTGATGAGGCCAACTACACCTTCCTCAACGACCGCTTCCACACGTTCCTCTATGGCGGGGCCCACAACGCGTATCTGGCCGAGATCACGCTGGCCACGCGCGCCCGGCTTCAGCCGTTCCGCCGCGCGCAGTTCCGCACGCTGGGGCGCCTCGCGCTCTCCTATGCGGAACATGATGCGGTGGTGCAGGCCATCCTGCGTGGCGACAGGATGGAAGCGGCCAGCGCCATGCGCGCCCACATCCTGACCGTCGAGGTGGCCTATGAACGCTATGCGGAGAGCGTCTGAGCCGCTGGCCGGGCTTTCAGAAATAGTCCTTCCACGGCCGGTCGCGGCGGGAGGGCGCGCGCGCATAGTCGGCCGAGGTCAGTGACAGATTGGGGTTGTAGAAGGGGTCGTTGCGGATGAGGTCGCCCCAGCAGGCCTGCATATAGGCTTCGTCGCGGGCGAAGCGGGCCTTCTGCTCAGGCGTCTCTTCCTTGCCGCGCGAGGCGGATTCGTGGTGCACCAGCTCGGCGAACGGCGTCCAGACATTGCGGTACCCGGCCCGCTGGAGGCGGAAGCACAGGTCGATGTCGTTGAAGGCGACGGGCAACTCTTCCGCATTGAAGCCGCCGACGCCCTGATAGGCCTCCCGGCGGATCACGAGGCAGGCGGCGGTAACGGCGGACACGGTGCGGGTCAGCACGGCGCGGCCATGGTCGCCCAGCGTGTCGCCCGGCGCGAAGGCAAAGGCGTGTCCTGCCGGTCCGCCAAGCCCGGCAACCACGCCCGCATGCTGGATCGTGCCGTCGGGATAATAGAGTTTCGCGCCCACGGCCCCGGTGTCGGGGCGCATGGCGAGAGGCACCATCTCCTCGAGCCAGTCCGGATGCGTGATCTCGATATCGTTGTTCAGCAGCGCGATGACGTCGCCCTGGGACTGCGACATGGCGAAGTTGTTGATGGCGGAGAAGTTGAACTCGCCCACGAACGGGATGATCCGCACGCGCCGATCGCGCCGCAGCTCGTCGAACAGCCGCAAGGTCGCCGCTTCCCGGCTCTGGTGATCGACGATGATCAGCTCCAGATCGGGATAGCGCGTGGTCTCCAGCACGCCGCGCGCGCAGACCGCCAGCAGGTCCGCCCGATCGCGCGTGGGCACGATGACGGAGACCTTGGGCACGATGGCGGGGAGGGGGCGGACGATGCGCGCCCATACGGGGTTGCGGGGATGCTGCCGGATCTCCGTGTTTTCCCCGCGCCGTTTCACGGCATCCCGGCGCACGCGCTGGCGGGCCTCGGCGGTGGCGGCGATCTCCGCATCGTCTGGGGTGCGGGCTCGGCGGTGATAGAGCAGCTCGGGGATATGATGGATGCGATCCATGCTGGTGAAGGCACAGGCGCGCAGGATGAGGTCATAGCTGCTGGCGGCCCCATACCCCGGCCGGAAGCCGCCGACGGCGGCGAGAAGCGCGGTGCGGCAGGCGGCTAGACCTTCGGTGAGGCCCTGGCCCAGCAGAAGCTCGGGGTCGTAGCTGGTCCTGAAGTGAGGGGACGAATAGGCGCCCGCCGCGTCCACCACGTCGTCGTCGGAATAGAGAACGTCCGCGTCCGGTGCCAGATTGATGCGGTTGGCGATTTCGTAGAGCGCGGTTTCGTGCAGGCGGTCGTGCTGGCCGAGCCGGAGCGCGAAATCGCCCTTGGCGCCGTATATGGCCGCATTGCAGCGATCGGCCTCCGGCAGTCCGGGTGCGAGCGGCACCAGCACCACCCGGTGATCCTCGGCGGCGGCCCGCTCCAGCAGCGTCTGGATGTGAGGGGGCTCCGTGCGCGCGAACATGATGCGCAGGTCCCAAAGCGGATAGACCTGCCCGGCCAGTGAACCCAGCGCATCGCGCAGCCAGGTCTCGTCCGGCGCATCGAGGATCATGCAGACGCTGAGCAGCGGCTTGTGCTTGAAATGCGCGATGTGCCGCCGCACGGCGGCGCGGTCGTGATCGTGCAGGCGATCGTGCCACCAGGCCGCGCTGCTCTCCGCGGACAAGGCGAGGGCGCAGCCGGTGGTGCAGCCGACGGTCTCGAAATGCACCAGCGGATTGATGTGGCCCTGCGTGGAATCGAGGTGCAGGCGGCGATAGGTGCTGGTGGAGAAGAAGGGGCCGGGGTCGCGGTCCTCGCGGGCGCCGTGGCGCACGAAATGCGCGGCGGGATCAAGCTTGCCGCCGGCCACGTCCGGATATGTGCTCACATACCAGTCGGCATCGAAGAACAGGGATTGGCGGACAACGGCCACATCCGAGCTTCTGGCCCGCAGGCGCGGGCGCACGGACGTCCAGAGCTTCCGGAACAGGGACCGATTGCGGCGATTGGCGATGGTCCGTTCAAGAAGCGCGTGCTGCTCGCTGTTGCGTATCGCCATGGGCCCTGCATCCCCAGGCGCTCTCGAGCGCAAGCCGCCAAAAGCGCCTCCCACCCCCGGGAGAAATCGTCATCCGGCAAACTAGGCCGAGATTGTGAAGGGTACGTGCATGCCGGCCAATCTTTGGCGGCGCAAGGGCAGTATAGCACAGGAGCTGCGCCGCGCACTGCCGGAGCAGGCGCGGCGCGGCGATCACGCGGCGGGGCTGGTGAGACTTGCGAGATAGGCCCGGAAGCCGCCGAACGCACTGATGTCGGGGCAGCCGGCCATGGGCACGGCTTCGGCCAGGAAGCCCGCCACCCGGCGGCCATCGGCCAGTTCCACCGAGCCGAGCCCCAGCGGGGCGGGGATGGTTGCGAGCAGCCGCCCCACGCCGTCGAACGGCAGCGACCAGATCTCGCCGGCAATGGCGGTGCCGCCCTCCCGCACCCGGCTGACGCCCGGCCGGGGCACGTCGCCCTCGATGAGTGCCATGCGATAGGCGGCAGCCGTGGTGACGCTGGCGACGAAGCGACCGCCGAAGGACTTCACTTCCGCGTTCAGCGGCAGGCCGGATAGGTGGGCGCCGAACATGCAGATGTCCACGCGCTCCGGATCAGGCAGGGCGCCGAGCGCGGGATATGCGGCATGATCGGCGCTCGCGGCCAGCGGCATGTCCGCGTCGGCGGCGAAGGCGCGGGCGAGGGAGGCGACCGCGCCATCCTGCCCGGCGGGGGCCAGGAAGGTGACGCCGTAGGGTACGCCGCTCGCAGCGATATGGGCCGGGACGGCGGTGCCGCACATGTCCAGCAGGTTGACGAAATTGGTGTAGGTGCCGAGCCGCGAGTTGAGGCGGATGGGATCGGCCAGCACCTCGTCCAGCCGGTAGGCGGTGGGCGCGGTGGGCACGAGGATGGCATCCAGACCCGCGAGCAACGGCTTCACGGCGGCGCGCAGTTCCTGCAGGCGGTAGAGGGCGCGGAAGGCATCGGCGGCCGAGGATTTTCCGCCTGCTTCCGTGATGGTGCGGGTGACGGGATGGATGGCATCGGGATCGCGGGCGAGCAGGTCTTCCGCGACGATGAAGCGCTCGGCCACCCAGGGGCCCTCGTAGAGCAGGCGGGCGGTCTCGGCGAAGGGAGCGAAGTCGATTTCCTTCAGCGTGGCACCGAGCCCGGCGAGGCGGGCGAGCGCGCTCTCATAGGCCGCAGCGGCATCCGCATCGTCGAAGAATTCGCGCTGGGCCGGCGGCAGGATACCGATGGTCGGCTTCTCCGGCATGGGGCCGAGCGGAGCGATGGTGAGGGGGCGTGAGAAGGCATCGGAGGCCTCATAGCCGCCCATGACCTCCAGCACCGCCATGGCATCGTCCACGGTGAGGGCGAAGATGGAGATGGCGTCCAGCGTGCGGCAGGCCGGCACGAGGCCGGTGTTGGGCACGAGGCCGAGGCTGGGCTTGAGACCGACGATATTCTGCAGCATGGCCGGCACGCGGCCGGAGCCTGCGGTATCGGTGCCGAGCGCGATGGGCACGATGCCGGCGGCCACCGCGCTTGCCGAGCCGGAGGAGGAGCCGCCGGGCACGAGGTCCGGCTTGAAGACGTTGCGCGGCACGCCATAAGGCGAGCGCACGCCCACGAGGCCGGTGGCGAACTGGTCGAGATTGGTCTTGCCGATGATCAGTGCGCCGGCCGCCTTGAGGCGGGCGACGGCGACCGCGTCAACGGTCGGCTCATAGGCGAAGGCGGGGCAGGCGGCGGTGGTGGGCAGGCCGGCCACGTCGATATTGTCCTTCACCGCCACCGGAATGCCGTAGAGCGGCAGGGCGGCAGCCTTGCGGGCTTCGAGCGCGGCGGCTTCCGCCAGCACATCCGCCTCCGGCCGCAGGGTGATGAACATGGCAGGGTCGGCATGGGCGGCGATGCGCCTGTAGGTGGCGCGGATCGTGTCCGAGGGGCTGCTCCGGCCACTGCGATGGGCTGTGAGAAGGGAAGCGAGGGTGTCCATGGCGGCTCCTGAGCGTTTGTTTTCCCGTCCCTAAGCAGGAACCGCGCCAGCTGCGATCAACCCGTTCCCGATCGGCAGAGGTCGCCTGCTTCCTGTGTTTCGAACGGGCAGCAGCGGGGAGCGCGTGTGCTGGTATTCCGGGGCGCCGGTTCATGATGATCTGATATTGAGCATATTTTATGTAAATGATTAGATATTAATCTAAAATGTGTGCCGTGCATGCAGTTTGGGTGCCGTTTCCGGGAAGCTGCGCGTGCAGCAGCTGTTGTTTCCGGCCGCTCTCGCACGGCTGACCTAGCGTCCACCCTTGCAATCGGCAGTCACGGTTCTGATCTCATGGGCCGAGCTTATTGCCGCCCCTTCCCGGATCATCGCCATGACATTGCTTTCCATTCTCGACCTTGCCCCCATTCCCCAGGGAGCGACGGCCCGCGAAGCCCTGCACCGCAGCCTCGATCTGGCGCGCCATGCGGAGCGCTGGGGCTACAACCGTTTCTGGGTTGCCGAGCACCACAACATGGTCGGCATCGCCAGCGCAGCCACCTCGGTGGTCATCTGCTATCTGGCGCAGGGCACGGAGCGCATCCGCGTCGGGGCCGGCGGCATCATGCTGCCCAACCATTCGCCGCTGGTGATCGCCGAGCAGTTCGGCACGCTTGATGCGCTCTATCCCGGCCGCATCGACCTCGGCCTTGGTCGCGCTCCGGGCACCGACCAGATGACCCTGCGCGCGCTGCGCCGCGACCCTGCCACCGCCGATGCCTTCCCGCAGGACGTGCTGGAATTGCAGGCCCTGCTGGCGCCCGAGCAGCCCAACCAGCGCATCCGCGCCGTGCCCGGCGCCGGCTCGCAGGTGCCGTTGTGGATCCTCGGGTCCAGCATGTTCGGCGCGCAACTGGCCGCCATGCTGGGGCTGCCTTACGCGTTCGCCTCCCACTTCGCCCCGGAGCTGCTGCTGCCGGCGCTGCGGGTCTATCGCGAGCGTTTCGAGCCTTCGGCCCAGTTGCAGAAGCCCTATGCCATGGTCGGCGTGCCGCTGGTGGCGGCGGAAACCGATGCCGAGGCGCGGCGCCTGTTCACGTCCACCCAGCAGAGCTTCGCCAACATGTTCCGTGGCGCGCGCGGCCAGCTGCCGCCGCCCATCGACGATATCGAGACCTACTGGACGCCCAATGAGAAGATTCAGGTCAACGGCATGCTGGGCCGTGCGGTGGTCGGCGGGCCGGAGACGGTGAAGGCCGGGCTCGAGGCCCTGATCGCGGAAACGGGCGCCGATGAACTGATGGTGGCTTCCGCCATCTATGATCATGGCGCGCGCCTGCGTTCCTACGAGATCCTGTCGGGACTGGGCCTTGCGGCGGCGCGTCAGCCGGCGTTGTGCTGAGGGGTGGGACTTCGCCTATGATCGGCTGACGGCTGCTTCGCGACGGCCGACAGGGAAGGTGCCGCCATGTCCGAGATATTCGATCCGTCTGCCGCGCCACCGGACACCAAGCTCACGCTGACCAAGCAGCGCTGGGCGCGGGAAGGGCGCTTTCTCACCGGCCGCGTGGATCGCACCGGCGATGAACGCCTGCCGCCGGGCCAGCATCTGGTGAAGGACTGGCCCGTGCTCGACCTCGGCCTCCAGCCGGAGATCCAGGCGTCCGCCTGGCGGCTGGACGTGGATGGCCTCGTGGATCATCCGGCCAGCTGGAGCTGGGCGGAGTTCCAGCATCAGCCGCAGTCCCATCTGGTGACGGACATCCACTGCGTGACCACCTGGTCGCGCTACGACAATGGCTGGGATGGCCTGCTGACGCGTGATCTGCTGGCGCTGGTGGAGCCGCGCATGAACGCGCGCTTCGTGGTGATGCACAGCTATGACGGCTACACCACCAATGTGCCGATCGAGGATTTCGCCGCCGAGGACGCGATTCTGGCGCACAGCTGGCAGGGACAGCCGCTCTCCCGGGCGCATGGCGGCCCGCTGCGGGTGATCATTCCCCATCTCTATTTCTGGAAAAGCGCCAAGTGGGTGAAGCGCATCGAGTTCATCCCGGCCGATCGCCTCGGCTTCTGGGAAGTGCGCGGCTATCACGAGCGCGGAGATCCCTGGACGGAAGAGCGCTATTCGGAAGAGTGAGGGCCGGGCGCCGGCCTCTCCCGCCCGAGAGCTGTCCACGTGCGCGCAAAAGGTATCTGCGGCAACGCTTCCGCCCTTTCCGGCCGCTGGAAAACAGCCGGCCGTTGGGTTAAGAGCGAACCACTATTTGGTGGGCGTCCGCGTGGCGGGCGGGGGGAATGGGTGAGGTTGCCTTGGACCAGTTGGAGCGTTTCCGGCCAAGCCTCAAGGGGCAGATCGCGTACGAGCATCTTCACCGTTACGCCGTCTGTCGCGAATGCGTGGCCGGAGCGGTGGTTCTGGATCTCGGGTCCGGCGAGGGCTACGGCTCCGCCATCCTCGGTGAAGCCGCCGTGCGCGTCACCGGCCTGGATGTGGATCCGGAGACCGTTGCAGCCGCCAATGCGCTTTACGGCGTGGAGGGGCGCGTCTCCTATCAGGTGGGCTCGGCCCACGACCTGCCGTTCCCGGATGCCAGCTTCGACGTGATCGTCTCCTTCGAGATGATCGAGCATGTGGACCGGCAGGAGCGGGTGATTGCCGAGGTGCGCCGGGTTCTGAAGCCGGGCGGGCTGTTCGTGGTCTCCACGCCCAGCCGCGAGGTTTACAACCGCTTCAAGGCGCCCAACGAGTTCCATGTGAAGGAGCTGGACCTTCGGGAGTTCACCGAACTTCTGGAAGTGCAGTTCCCGCATGTGAGCATGATGGGGGAGCGCATGGCCATCGTTTCCCTCATGGCCCCGCTGGAGAAGGGTGGAGAGGCCAACGGCTATGTGGGCTACGAGGGGCGCTACGGCGACGATCTCGACCGCCCGCAAACGGAGCGTGTGGCCAGTCAGTTTCCCGAGCCGGAATACCTTGTCGCCTTCTGCTCCGACCGGCCGGTCTCGGGAGAGGCGCTGGCCCATTCCGTCTTCGTCGCCCCGGGCGATGATCTGTGGATCGAAAACACGCGGGTGATGCACTGGGCGTCCGGTCTCCACGAGGAGGACGAGGTGCTGCGTCAGCGCCTCGCGAATGCGGAACGGGACAAGGCCGAGATCGAGGCGCGCTTGCGCGCTCTGGAGAAGTCGCTCAACGAGTGCGGGGGCAGCCCCGGCGGCACGGCGCTTCTGTCTCTGCGTGTAAGCTATGAATTGCGGAGCGCAACGGACGCCATCCGCGCCGCATTGGCCGTCCCCTCACGCCGCAGGCGGCGGAAGCCCGATTTCAGTCGGTTCCGGCCGGTCTGGCGGAGCATCGAGCGTCTCGGGCTTTTCGATGCCCAGTGGTACAGCGCGCAAGTCGGCGGCAGCGTGACGCCGGACACGGCGTTTGTCCATTTCCAGGCCAAAGGCCTCAAGGAGGGGCGGGATCCGCATCCCTTCTTCCATTCCGGCTGGTTTACGCTGCGCCATCCGGACCAGCTCAATGGCCGTGTCCCGGTCATCGCCTATCTGCGTGCCAAGCAGCGCGGCGAATTGAGCCCCCATCCCTTCTTCGTCCCTGAATTCTATCTGCAGCTCAATCCCGATCTCGCGCAGAGCAAGGTCGATGCCTATCGTCACTTCCTGACCTGGGGAGAGAAGGAAGGCCGGCCCGTTCATCCGCTGATCGATTTTGAGCGTCTGATCAGCCAGGGGGCGATGCACACGCCCGAGAAGCCGTTGCTGCGGGCCTATCTGACCGATCCGGCGCTGTTCGAGCTCTCGCCGCACCCCTTTTTCGATGCCTTCTATTATCTGACCGAGAATCCGGATGTGAAGGCGGCGGGTATCAATCCGCTGCTGCATTATCTGGTTTCGGGCTGGCGGGAGGGGCGGTCGCCCCATCCCTACTTCCATAACGACTGGTACCTGCACCGCTATCCGGATGTGCAAGCCGCGGGCGTCAATCCCCTCGTCCATTACGTCACCACCGGCGGTTTCGAGGGACGTGACCCCAATCCGGTCTTCAATTCCGCGCATTACTGGCAGGCAAATCCGGATGCGCGGGACTCGAACCTGATCCCGTTCTTCCACTTCCTGCGGCAGGGAAATCTCGCCAGCTTCGATTTCTCCACCCGGCAGGATGTGATCGCGGCTGCGGAGTTCTGCCGGCTCTCCGGTGGTTCGCCGGTGGAGCTGCTGGAGACCCTGTTCCGCTCACATGACGACGATGCCTTCGACGATGACGTGACGGATGGTCCATGGCCGCCCACGACAGGGCAGGGCTATGCTTTGCCGGCGGGGGTCAGCGAGTATCTGGCAGATACGGGGCGTCTCGATCGGCGTCCGCTGTATAACTATCTGTTCGGTGCCATCGCGCGTGCGCAGCGCTCGCGCAGGCCCTTCATCGAGAGCGCCGATTTTCGCCGGTTGAGCACGCGCGCCCGCGAGCTGTCCGAGGCGCGGGCCGGACGCTTCGGTGGGGCCTTGCCGACGGTGTCGATCCTGGTGCCGGTCTATAACAATATCGCTGACACCCTTGTCTGCCTGGTCTCGTTGCTGGAGCAGGCGTGTGACCTGCATTACGAGATCCTGATCGGCGACGATTGCTCGAACGACGGCACCGAAGAGGCCATCAAGCAGATCGGTGGCGTCGTCCAGCATGTGGGCCACGGCGTGAACCTCGGCTTCCTGGCCAATTGCAACGCCACGGCAAGCATCGCCCGAGGCGATTATCTGGTGCTGCTCAACAACGATACGGTCATCCTGTCAGGATGGCTGGAAGGGCTCTGGGCGGCGTTCGAGGCCGATCCGCTGGTTGGCCTCGCCGGTTCCAAGCTTCTGAACTGGAACGGCACCCTGCAGGAGGCCGGCGGCATCTTCTGGCGGGACGGTTCCGCCTGGAACTTCGGCCGGAACGCCGATCCGCGTGCGCCGCAGTTCAATTATCTGAAGGAAGTGGACTTCTGCTCCGGCGCTTCGCTGATCATAGAAACCAAGCTGTGGCGCCAGCTGGAGGGCTTCGACCCCATCTACAAGCCTGCGTATTGCGAAGATGCCGATCTGGCGTTCCGGGTTCGCGCGGCCGGGCGCAAGGTGGTGTACCAGCCGCTGTCGGAACTCGTGCATCACGAGGGGCGCAGCCACGGGCGTGATCTCACGCAGGGCATCAAGGCCTATCAGGTGCGCAACATGGAGCGCCTGTTCGAGCGCTGGCGCACGGTGCTGGAGCGTGACCACTTCGCCAACGGCGAGGAGGTGTTCTTCACGCGGGATCGTTCAGCCTCCAAGCCGCATATCCTGCTGGTCGATCATTACGTACCGCAGTGGGACCGCGATGCGGGCTCCCGGTCCATGTATCATCACATCCGCCTGTTCCTCGATTGCGGCTTCCAGGTCAGCTTCTGGCCCGACAATCTCTATCGCGATCCGGACTATACGGCGCGTCTCCAGGCCATGGGCGTGGAGGTCATCTATGGCGCGGATTACATCGGCGGGTTCGAGGATTGGCTGAAGCCGCTGGGCAGCAAACTGACCTATATCCTGCTCAGCCGCCCGCATATTGCCGTGAAGTACACGGGCGCGATTGCCCGTCATTTCAAGGGCAAGGTTCTTTATTACGGTCACGATCTCCATTACCGCCGCATGCAGCTTGAATATGGCGTCACCGGAGATGCCGCCCTCCTGCCTCAGATCACGGCGATGAAGGCGGAGGAGCTGGAGCTCTGTCGATCCGTCGATCTCTATATGTATCCGAGTCAGGAAGAGATCGATGTCATCAGGGCGGAGATCGGCCCCGAGCATGCGGGTATTGCGCTTCCGCTCAACGTGTTTGCCGATGATGAGATCGCGGCCTTCGATCCGGCTGTTCTGGCAGCTCGTGATCCCTATGCGTTGCTGTTCGTCGGCGGGTTCCGGCATACGCCGAATGTCGATGCGGTGAAGTGGTTCATCGCCGAGGTTCTCCCGCGCATTCGTGCCGTCGAGCCGCGCTATCGCTTCCTCGTGGCCGGCTCGCATGTGCCGGACGATCTGTATACCGGGTCAGGCGGCGAGGTGGAGTTGCTTGGTCGCGTCTCCGATGAGGAGCTGATGCGGCTCTACGCGCAGGTGGGGGCGGCGATCGCCCCGCTGCGCTTCGGTGGCGGTGTGAAGGGCAAGGTGCTTGAGGCCCTGTCCCGCGCTACGCCGCTGGTGACGACCACCGTAGGTGTTCAGGGCATTCCGGACCCGCGCCGCTTCACCGGCGTGGAGGATGAGGCGGAAGCCTTTGCCCGTGCCGTGCTCGCTGTTGCGGCGGAGCCGGAGGCCACGGCCGAGCGCGTGCGGCAGGGGCTGGCCTTCATTCGCGACACCTATTCGCGTCGCGTGGTGGGCGAGCTCATGTCTTCCGTGGTCCCGGAACTTGGTGGCGGAGCGCGCCCGAACTGATCGGTAAGTTGACGGCCCGGCTTCACCGCCGGGCCGGAACAGGGACGTGGCCGGCCTGGGGCTGGGCTCTCAGCTTTTCGGCGCCGATGCCGCCTGCGGCCGCGCGGACCATATGATCGCCCCGGCCAGCGCGAGGATGACCAGCGCCCAGGCGCCCTGACTGATCTTCAGTCGCCACGCATAGGCGGTCGGGCGGTAGAGCAGCATGGCCGGTCCCGATACGTCGGCCGGCACCTGCGCGACAATCTGCTGTTCGCGCAGATTGTAGAGCGGCACCCTCTGCCCCCCGACCCAGAGCTGCCAGGCGCCATAAGGTGGCATGCTGATCACCAGCAGGCGCTCGCCGCCGGGCGCAATGGCGAAGTCGAGCGAGTTATGGCTGCGGTCGATCCACGCCGCTGCGTCGATGGCACCGGCGGGGCAGTCACTGTTGCCAGCCTGGAAGCCGGCGATGGTCTGGACTTCCGGCCCCTGAAGCAAGGGCAATTGGCCGAGCGGCGCCTTCAGGCCGGCGATGTCGGGCAGCGGCGTCTGTCCCGCTGCCGGGCAGATGGCTGCAACCATCGGGCGACGGTTGTTCAGCAGATAGACCCGGATCGGACCGCTCTGGAACACCTGGCTTCCCAGCGTCTGCGGCTGCTCGGCCATGGAGATCAGATACTTGCCGCCCAGCGGCGCGTAAGTGCTGTCGCCGATGAGGCCGATCTCGTGGACGAACTTCCAGTAGATGCGGGGCGAGGTGTAGTGGCTGAAGGTGGGCAGGTCGAGATAGGTGGCTTCCGAACCAGCCTGGAAGTAGCCCACATCGCCACCCTGGATGGAGGGATGGAACGCCAGCCGGCCGGGATCGGGATCCGTGTTGCGGATGTGTGTGATGGCGGCTTCGACGGCGCCCCAAAGCTCGGTTCGCGTCATGGCCGGCGTGCCGTCATTGCGCGGCAGGGTGCCATACAGAAAGGCAAATTGCAGGGCCAGAAGCCCCGCCACGCCGGCCTGCCGGATCGTCCCGGGACGCAACGCGAGGAGGCCGGCGAACAGCAGGGCTGAGACGGCGGCGAGGGCGGCGAGATACATCGCCGGATCGTAGCTCCGCAGCGGGCCGGAAAACAGGATGCTGGCCACCCCGGCCACCAGCACCAGCAGGCTCGCCAGCAGGAGCACGGGACGGTGCGGGATTGTCTCGTCGCGGCCGAGCAGGACCGCAAGGCCATGGCCGGCCAGAATGCCGATGCCGAGGGCCAGCGGCGTGGCCACGAGACTGAGATGGCGCGTATGGCTGAGGCCCGGCGTGAAAGCCCAGATCAGGACCAGCCGCGCGGGCGAGAGGAACACCAGAACCACGCAGAGCACGACGAGGATGGCGAATACGCGCACCATCGGCTCCGACCAGCGCCGGACGGCGCCGAGCAGGGCCAGGAGGAGGGCCGCGGGCCCGAGCAGATAATAGCCCACCGCATAGTTCACATTGATGGGTGCGAGCAGTTGCGGCAGATCGCGCCAGTCCCGTTGCTCGGTCAGGATTTCAGTGATGTTTGCCGTGCCCGAACGCCCCACCACCGGGCCGCTGCGCGTCCAGCGGATCAGTTCACCGATATGGCTGAACAGGTTGATGGTGGAGGCAAGGCTCAAAATGGCGATGACGCCGCCCGCCACGGCCAGCGCACAGGCGAGGCGAATGGCGAACGATACGTCGCGCGTGCGGATGATCCGGATCGCGGTATCGGCGCCCATCACAAGGCCGATCAGCACCACCGCGGAGAGCAGGTTGGTGCCGGGGCCCGCCGTGAGCATGGCGCTCGTGCCCACCGCCAGCAGCAGGGCGCCGAGGGGAAACTGGCGCCGGTAGAACAGTCGCACCATGCCCTCGATGGCCATGGGCAGCCAGGCGAAGGCGGTGATGAAGGTGGGGAAGTTGGCGATCGTGTATGTGTTCGGCAGCGTCGCGGCGAGCGCGGCACCGCAGATGGCGGCCAGCCATCCCGCCCCGGTGGCGCGGATGAGGCTGCCCATGGTGACGGCGAAGAGGCCCAGATGCAGGACCGTGATCACGTCCGAGGCCTGCGCCGCCGCCTTGGGCGAGCAGAAATCCAGCCATCCGAACAGATAGAAGGGGTAGTAGGTCGCCACATGAGGGTTGAAGTCGAGCGCCTCGAAGCTCGACCAGTTCATCAGCGGCGTGACGCCCGCCTGCACGCTGCGCGAGATCTCGCAGAACAGCGGTCCGGTCAGATAGACCGTGTCGCCGAAGGGCGAGAAGGCCCAACGCATGGAGAGATAAGGCAAATAGAAGACGGCAAACCCGGCCAGCGCGACCGCGATCAGCAGGATCTGAGCAATGGGGGGCCGTTTCATCTCATTCCGGGAAGCGCGTGCGCCCCGAAGGGCAGGACGGGGGGCTTATTGCGCCTTGGAAGCGAGGCCCACCACGAAGGTGTAGGGGACGCGGGAATAGTTCTCGCGGATGTGCAGGTCCACCGTATCGAAGACCCGGCCGAGCACGCCGCGATAGCCGGCCTCGTCGCGCACGAACTCGCCGCGATCATTGTCCAGCATCCATTTGCGGAAGCCCGACTGGCCCTGCCGATAGCAGCCATCCAGCGAGAACAGCAGGCCGCCGGGGCGCAGTACGGTGCGCACGTTGGCCAGCGTATCGGCGAGGTCCGCATCGGAGATGTGATGCAGCACGCCGTTCATCATCACGATGTCGACCGGCCCGAACTCCTGCGCCGCCGCCGCATCGAAGAAACGGCAGTAGAAGCGCCCGCGCTTGCCGAACTGCGCATTCGCATGGTCGATATAGGACTGGTCGATGTCGAAGCCGACATAATCCACGCCCTCGGGCAGATATTTCAGGATGTAGCCAGGGCCGCAGCCGATATCGAGCACGCGCATGCCGGGCTTGACCGGAAGGAACTCCGCAATGGCCTTCACCCGCGCGCCGAAGAAGCCGCCAGCTTCCTGGAAGGTCTGATAAACGAGGGGAGAGTCCAGAAGTTTCTTCAGCATTGATCGCGACTTTCACGTCCTGCGCTTGAGCGTATCGCGCGACACGTCAGGCCGGGCAATGTTTTTGCGGAAAACCCACCAGTTCATAACAGCGAAATTCACGCAGGGCACCAGAACCACCGCCGCCACGATGCCGAAAGCGTAGTGCAGCCCCAGCACGTCCACCACGGCACCCATGGCAAAGGTGGTGATCAGGATGTTGCAGGCGTGCAGCAGCACGAAGCGGGCGAGATCCCCCGCAAGGCCGTTCTGGGACCGAAAGGAGAATCGTCGGTTGCCGATGAAGTTCAACGGCATGGAGGCCACATAGCCGGCTACGGAGGACAGCTTCGGCCCCACGCCCATCGGGCCGGCGAACAGGCTCGTCACGCCCGCGAAGACGAGGCCGCTCAGAACGCCGATCATGCCGAAGCGCATGGCTTTCAGCAGCAAGGCGTCGGAGGCCCCGAACGCCCGCAGCCTGTCAAGCAGCCAGGACCGGGAGAGGCTCACGCGGTCGCCGCGACGTAATACTGGGCGCCGAAGGGCAACCCCGAGAACAGCCGGTCCACCCCGCGCAGGAAGCCGTTGGCCGCCGGCACCGAGAGGATGAAGCTGGAGCGCACGGCGCTGAAGCCGGCATCCCGATAGAGCTTCTCCGTCTGTTCACTGCGCAGCAGCACCGCATCCTCGTCGAACGGGCAGGTGTTCACCGCGCGCATGGTCAGCGGATTGCGGGGATTGTGCTCGAACACGAGGGCGAGGCCGCCCGGCTTCAGTACCCGCCGCATCTCCTGCGCAAAGGTCGGCCACTGTACGGGCGGCACGTGATGCATGACGCAGATGGTGAAGGCGAGGTCGAAGGTCGCGTCCGCATAGGGCAGGGCGCTGCCGTCATAGACCTTGTAGTCCACGCCGGCATTGCGCTCGCGTGCGGTGTCCACGCAGGCGCTCGACACGTCCACACCCGAGAGCTGGCGGAAGCGGGGCTTCAGCAGCGCATGGTAGTTGCCGACGCCACAGCCCACATCCAGCGCCGAAAGCTGGGCCGCAGGTCCGAAGTGGGTCGCGACCAGATCGCCGATATAATCGGCCTTCACGCGGGTGAAGAAATCGGTCTTGAGGCCGGTGAAGGCAACGGCAGCGTCGACGGCGTCGGAATAGCTGTCCTTGTAGCCATCGAACGTCTTGGCCGTCTGGGCCTGCTGCGGATCCATGTATTCAGAACCTCCGTGGCCGCCCACCGTCAGCCCGTTCAACGACGTCTAGCACCAGCCTCGAACGATAGCGAGAGCTGACGCGCCACCTGCCGTATGCCCGTCTCAAGGTCGGTCGGCCGCCAGTCCTGCGGCAGCGCGGATGCTCGGTAGGTGATATGGCCCGCATTGGAGGGCTGGACATCGAACTTGAGATAGAGCGGATGCCCGACCACCTTGCTGGCGATCCGCAGCATCTGCGTCATGGAGGCGGGCTTGCCGCTGGCGAGCAGATGGGTGCGGGACACATCGTCGGGCTGGGCGATCCGGCGGCCGATGAAGGTGCCGATGTCCGAAGACAGCACATAGTCGCGGATCGTATCGAGCCCGCCGAAGATGCGCGAGGGCGCATGCTTCTTGGCATTGTCCACCAGCGTGTTCAGCAGGCCTGCCCGCCCGCCGGGCCCGCTGAAGCCGTAGACGGAGCTGGGGCGGTAGACATGCGCCACCATGGTGGTGCGCAGATCATCCACGATCCCCTCCTGCACCAGCTTCGCCTCGCCATAGGGGCGCAGCGGCCGGGGCTGGGACTGCGCATCGATGAAGCGCTGGCCTTCGAACAGGCCGCCGGCGGAACTGAGCATGTGGAAGGTGTGCCGGGTGTCGGGCAGGGCATCGGCCAGATCGCGGGTCCAGCTCACCACGTCGCGAAAGGCGGCGATCTCCGGTTCGACATCCTCATGCCGGGCGGCGAATCCGGCGCGTCCTGCCGCCCAGACGAAATCCAGCGCCTTCAGCGGCCCGAGATGCGGGGCAAGGGCCTCGATGCCCTGCGAAATCTGGGTGAGGTCGGCGGCGCGCCGGGCGGGGTCACGCCAGTCGAGCGGGAGATCCTGTGCGGGAGCGATCTCATGCGAGCGCAGGGCGCGGATCACGGCCCCGCCCACGAGGCCGATGCCGAAGACGGCCACCACATGCCGCCCGTCCCCCTCCGGGCTGTGGCGGACGATGAGCCTCATGTGGGCTGCGACCGGAAATAATCGGCCAGCCGTGCGTCGATGGAGCGGTCCACGGTGAAGAACAGCGGCTTGCCGTGGGAAGCCTGCACCAGCGTGGACAGATACTCCAGTGCCAGCGCCACCATGAAAGCGATGACACCGCCGAGAAAGAGAATGGCCAGCATCAGCGAGGTCCAGCCGGTCACGTTGATGGTGTCCGGCGAGATGATCTTCTGCAGCAGCAGCGCGATGGCACCGAGCATGGCGATGCCGACCACGCTCATGCCCACGAGGCCGAACATGCGGATCACCTTCACCTGACTGGAGATCAGCAGGCGGCGGGCGTGGGAGAGCAGACGGCGGAAGCTGTAGCCGCTGCTTCCGCTGGATATGAAGCGCTGATCCTTCAGTTCCAGCGTCAGCACGCCGATCCGCTTGGTGAACCAGGAGAGCGCCACGTCGAAATAGGTATCGTAGCCGCACACGCTGGAGGCGGCGCGAGCCATGGAGCCGCGCAGCAGGCGGAAGCTGTTGAAGTGGGAGATGTTGGGATTTCCGGTCAGGAAGACCATCATCTTCTTGAAGCCGCGCGAAGCCCAGTCGCGCCAGCGGGCCTCATGCACGGCGCTGGCCGGCTTGGCATAGACGATGTCTGAACCCGCTCCCACGGCCTGTCGCAGCAGGGTCTCGATCTCGGACGGCGGGTGCTGGAGATCCTCGTCCAGCGTGACCACCCAGTCACCGGAGCTGTGCAGCACGCCGGCGATGGTGGCCGCGTGCTGGCCGAAGTTGCGCATCAGATGGATGGCCGTCACCCAGCCATGCTCGGCGGCCAGCCGGTCGATCACGGCCGGGGATCCGTCGATTGCGGAATCGTCCACGAGGATGACCTCGGACAGCTCCATGGGCGCGCCGCGCTCCCGCCAGCCCGTCCGCACCTGTTCGAGCTGTGCAATCAGGTCGGCCAGGAAGGCCTCGCCCGAATAGACCGGCACGACCACGGAAATGGAGACGGGAGTATCGAAAGACATGAAATGCTCTGTCGCCTGTATCTCGGATGCGCGGGCGGAAACTCCGCCCGGGGGCTGTGCGCCCGCGTCCCATTACCTGTACCGATCAGCTTGAGTGCATCACACGGCTCGGTTGAAGCGGTCAAGCGTCGAGGCTTTTTGCTTGGAAGGCCGTGCATCGCGCAGGTGCGAAAGGCAATTGTGCGGGCTTTGTGCGGTTCGAATTCACCGTCTGTTCCGGTGTCTCCGGCGGCTTATGCTCGCACCATGTTGAAAACACATCGGAAAGTGGCTGGGGCGCCAGGAGTCCCAGCTCAAAAATGTTGACTTCGTAACGTGCTGGACCCGTTCGCGTTTCCGCTCACGCCTTCAGCATGAGGTACAGCCTTGTACGACAGGCGTGCAAGACATTTTGCATCAGGGCCTTGGAGACTGAAGGGAAGCGGTCATGTTCCGTGAACTGATAGAGCCCTTCCGGGAACACCGCCGTCGTCAGCGAAGCGCAAGGAGGCTCCTCATTCCGACGCCGCGCTTCGCGGGCCACCCAGCGGCCGGTCCGGGATTCGGCGGGGCGTCGATGCTCTCTTCGATGAAGGCGAGCAACCTCTCCCCGCTCGCGCGCCATTCCCGGAAGCAACGACTGGGTGTGCGACTGACGGCCACGTCCAGGCGGCTCCACCCGTCCTCGGGAACCGTCATGAAGAAAGCCTGCAACGCCATATCCTCCAGAACGCCGCACCGGCGGCCGAGCCAGGGACACCAGGGCTCGCTTGGACGTCGCTCCCGACGCCAGTGCTCCGTTGCCTTGGCGGTCTTCTCGTCCCCACGAAGCCATGCCCCCATGCCTTCAGCGAGTTGCGGAACGAAGTATGTCCATTCCGGTATGGCGCGGCCCGCCGCACGGGATATGACGTAGCGTCTCATCAATCGAACGTCCGCGTTGAGCTGCATCACGCGCTCCTCGGCGACAGTTCTGGAGCCGGACCAGACGGTTTGGGAACGGCACGCTGAAGGCCTGGATCCGGCTCGCCATTTCGCTTGGCCCTTTCGGTCTCTTCGTGGCCGAGGGATCGGAATCGGGACAGTTCGGTGACGATGGCGTCGGTGGACATGCGACCGAGTTCGGTACGCTGGGTGTCATCCAGATAGCTTGTCACGAATGCGCGCAGCTCCGGGGGCAGACGATTGACAACTTCGGGGGCGCCCGATGCCGCTTCCCGCAGGAGTTCTGCTTCCTTCACTCTGGCTCGAAGAAGGCTCAGGGTTTCGTCGCGCCGCACGGTCGCGGCTTTCTCCCGCTCCCAGGATTCGATGGCTTGCCGCGAGGGCTTACAGTTCTCAGCCACGACACCCTGGCGCTGGCATTCCACCCAGATGCGGTCCAGATCTCGTTGGGCCCATTGGCCGTCGATCTCCAACCCGCCTTTCCATTCTTCCTTGGCCTTCGTGACGGCAGCCAGAATGGATTCGTCGGAAACCGGTCCGTGCAACTCCAGCCGGTCCCCCAAGTCCCGGATGCGGGTGCTGCCTGCGTCTACCCAAACTCCGTCCGGAGTGGCAAGAGTCTGATAGCCTCGCTCCCGCCACCAGAGGGCACGCGAGGCGGGAGACGCCCGTGAAGCAGGGATTCTGCTCGCCGGGCTGCGGGCGCCATGGGGATCGCGGCGCGCCACTTCCACGAAGCCGTCGAGGTGTTCGACCTGCCAGTTCCCCGCATCAGCAAGAGCGCGCGCCAATTCGGTCGCGATGCCCCTCTTACCCCAGACCAACACTTTGCCGGAGCGCTGGTCGAGTTCGATCAGCCCCCGATCCGTGGTCATGATCCTCGGGCGCGTTGCGGGGCCGCCCGGATGGATCATGTGAATATGCTCTCGCCACCGGTCCGTGCCAAAGCCTGGCGGGGCGATCGCCGTGAGAAGTTCGATCTTGCGGTCCGGCCTGGGCTTGCTCGTTGACCGGAATCCCCTGGTGTTCTGCATCGACTTTCTCCTGTGGTGCCAGGAAACAGCATGTGTGCCGGCGTTGCCGGCGGCCAGTTCCTGGGCCGCTTGCAGGAGGAGCTGTAAATCGAGCCGGGAAAGTGCATGGGCTGCCGCACGATCCCGGATCAAGCGGCGTTCCGGGCGCATCTGGATTCCCTCGACCTTCGATTCCTTCCCTTCTGTTCCGGGAAGCTGCAAGGCAGTCAGGGGAGCGTGGGGCGACGATCCGTCGTGGGTCCGATCTCTGCGGCTATCCGTTCCAGGATTCGACCGTGTTGCCCGAGGATCTCGATCATCGTGGCCAGCAGAAGCTTGATCTCGTCGAGGCTTCCACCTGCCTCCGGCTCCTCTAGCAGTTCCAGCAGCGGAAGCAGGCTCTGGGACGCTTTCCTCGCCCCGAGGGCTTCGCGGTAAATGGCTTCGGCCTGTGTTCTTGGAGCGGGTTGCGTCGAGGTCATAGGCGTTGGTCTCCATGGCGGGGAGGGGAAGGTGCGGGATGCGCTTTCGCACCATCGACGCGGTGATGTGGTCGCCGTCCTGGCGGGCGGCTGCCGCAAGGATCCGGGTGAGGCTGTGAGCCGAGCCGGCGGTATCGAGAATGATGGCGCCGCGATCCCCTTGGGCGAGTTTCAGTCCCATCTTGCCTAGGATGGACGAGAACGTTTCGCCGTCGTCGGACGCCCGCCACGCCGCGAGGGCGTGGAGACGGATCTGATGGACGGGAATGCCGGTGCGTTCCGCCCAGGCTCGCTCTTTCGGTGTTGTTGAAGCGATGGGGCGGGGGCGATCAAGAAGGCCGGCCGCCGCCATCGCATCAGCGACGTCAAGTCTCCCATCGCGTATCAATGCCGAATGAACCGCGCGGTTGTGTTTCCCCGGAACGAGTGCGAGGCCGCATTCATGTTCGGTGATCCGGGCAACCTTTTCGCGCCTTGCATAATCATGCCTGAGCGAGACTGTCCGGCCCTCAGAGGTGACGAGCGAATAGACGAGATGGAAGTGGGCTCGCCCGGATTTGACATGCTTCACCCCGCAGCGTGGCGCGTCGGACAGGCCGAATTCTGCCTCGTAGCGCGTAACGAAGGTGTTCGTTACGGAGTCCGCGTTCGATCCAATAGGCGGATCTACGTGCAGATGATGAACTGGCCGGCTCGTCGAGCCGTGGGCGGAGACCGCCATCAGTTCTGCGATCTGGTCAGGAAGGCTCGCGCCCGCCAGATGTCTGGCTGGCAGGATTCGCACGGTCTGACCGCCCTTCCGGGAAAGCAGATGCCGCGCCAGGGCGCTGCCTCCCGCTCCTCGGGTTGCGCCGGAAATCATGGTCAGGAGCCAAGGCGTCGCCGGAGGATTCCGACGACGGAGACGAGATCGCGTTGAGCCGCCCGGAGGTCCGCCAAGACCGTTTCCGCCTCCATATGGGCCGGTGCCGCGGATTCACGGAGCGCCTTGGAAAGCTGTATCGTTGCCCCGGTGCAGCGAGCTACGGCACCAGCGAGGCGACCTACCGCAGCGATGTCTTCCGGCGGGACGACAACGGAACGGCGTCGGGGAGATGGCGGCAGTTTCAGTGAAGCCACTTCACTGTCGGGAAGGGCACGGGCAATTGCCTGCCGCGCCCATCCCGCCGCCGATAGGTCCGAACTGGCCGAGGCGGTGTCCAGCGCAGATCCGAGCGCTGGTGAGAGACGAACATGGACGCTGCGCGTCGGATCGTTCGGCTTCGGATGTTTCATGCAGCGTCCTCCCTTCCGGGAGGGGTGGGGGTCCACGGGGGAGGCGAAGCCTCCCCATGGCCTGCTTGGGGGTGGAACCATCATGGCTGGCTTCTCACCCTCTCCCGGTTTCTGAGAGGATTGGTCGCCGGCGGACGTTGAACAAGTCAGGCCGTCACGCGCTGGTCAGGCTTCGCGGTCCGCCAGCGCTACGCCGCAGGCTCGGGGACAGCCGTATGCTTCGTGATGATGTCTTGGATCTCTCCCGGCTTGAACGCGACGTCCCATGCCCAGCGACCGAAACCGCCCGCCGCATTGATGGCCTTGACCCATTCGGCCAATGCGTCTCGCTTGGCCTTGTTCTGCGGGCTATCCGTACCCTTGATCTCGAGAGCAAGGATCGTCCCGCCCACAAGGCGCACGAGGAAGTCCGGGACGTATCGCCGCCGGGAGCCTGCCCACATGTAATAGACCTGGAACCCGAGATGATCGTTCTTGGCGTACGCCAAGACGCTCTCGTGCTTCTCGAAGACGTTGGCTGCGTGTCCCTCCCACGCGGAGTCCCCGACCAGATGGCTGATGTGTGATCTGATCGTCGGGAAACATGGCTTGGTCGTGTACCAGGTGCGCATCTGGCCCGTGGCGCCGATCGGATTTTCTTCGTCAAACACGGGCGTAAGACGTTCCGTGTTCTGCTCGGTCACATGGCTGAGCAAATGCTGGACGACGAGGTCGATGTTCAGCGCAATGAGGATTCGTCGGCGGAGAGGGTCAGAGTGAAACAAGGATGGGATAGCGAGACGGTCGGACTTCAGGAACGCCTCGACGATCCTGACCATCTGCGCTGCGAGGTACTCGTGGGTGCCAGTGAACCCATGGCTGAGCTCTTCAAACGCCTTCCGGGCGGCCTGGAACACGAGGCGCTGTAGACGGAAACCATCCGGAAGCTTCTCGAGATCAATCGCAGTGACCTTGCTCATGTCGGTGGCGCCGCCGAGCGCCGGCGCAAGGTCTGCACTGATGGGAGTGCTGGCTGGATCGAGGATCAGTGGTGCGACCTTCTTCCAATCGATGACGAGCTGCGGCCTGACGACGGTCTCGACCCGCAGCACGTTCGGCCAGCGAATCTCCAGATGCGCCCGGTCCGGCACGACCTCGATCTGCGTGGTCGGCTTCGGGGGCGGCGGAGCCTCTCCGCCTTCGCCGGTCTCCGAAATCGAGAGGGGCACGCCGAAGACGTTAACGTATTCCGGAAGGAACAAGCCGTTCTCGTCGGTGTCGTAAGACACCCGGCGCAATCCTCGCCCCACCACCTGTTCGCAGAGGAGCTGGGACGTAAAGGCTCGAAGCCCCATGATGTGCGTTACGTTCTTGGCGTCCCAGCCTTCCGACAGCATCGCCACCGATATGACGTTCTGTAGGTCTTGGCCGGCTGCGCCCCGCTTGCCCACGTTGTCCACGATCTCGCGAAGCAGTTCTTCCTTCTTCAGGGCTAGGAACTGCTCGCGGCGGGTTTCGGGGATACGTGCCGCGTCGATGATCGCCTTCAGACGGGCCTCGTAGTCCTTGTCGGACGAAGCGGTCTCACCAATCTCAGCTTTCTCCAGCACCTTGGAGTCGACCCGGAGCGTCCGGTTGGGGGCGTGCAGCTCTGGCCAGTGTGCATCGCCCTTGTTGAAGTACGTCTCGACGCGGGCTGCGGTCTCCGTGCGATTGCACACCGTGAGCATGACGGGCGGGGAATGATGTCCGGCCTCTTGCCAGCGCGCCCGGGTCTCCCGCCAATCGGCACCGAGCAGCGTGTAGGCGTCCTGGACCAGCTTCGGCAGGGCTTCGTGTGGCTCTGCCTTCGCTCGGTTCAGGTCCTCGGACACGGATGGGTCGCGGTAGATGTGGTAGAGCTTCGAGCGCAGCGTCTTGGCATCGGGGACGGCGTCGTCACGGACAACGACACGCGGAGTCTTCACCAGACCCGCCTCAATCGCGTCATTCAAACCGAAATCCGAGATGATCCAGTCAAACAGCGCCGTCTCGGTGCTCTTCTTGCCCGTGGGGGCGAAGGGCGTGGCCGAGAGGTCAAAACAGCGTTGGATGCGCCGGGTCTTGTGGATGCGGTCCAGCCCCTCGATCCAGCGCGTGGCCTCGTCCAGGTCGATGCCGTGCTCTTCCGCCGCCTTCTTGCTGATCTTTATCTCGGGCGGCTTGCGATAGGCGTGGTGCGCCTCGTCGTTGATGACAATGATGTCCTTGTGCGCGGCAAGCTTGCCGAGCACGCGCCGCGTGAAGGCCTCGTCGGACTCGCGTCCCTTCTTGACGACCGATCGGTCTTTGTCTTTCAGCGGCATCAACGTGTGCCAATTTTCTATCAACACCTCGGCCTGGTTCAGCTTCTGGCGCAGCGCCTCGGACGGGCACAGGTTAAATTCGTCGTAGTAGCTGCCCTCGCTCGGCATCAGCACCCGCAGCCGTTCCTTCACGGTCAATCCCGGGGCAACGATGAACACGGCGCGGCTGAAATCCTTGTTCCGCTTCGGATACGTCAGTGCGTTCAGCACCTGCCAGGTGATGATCATCGCCATCACCGTGGTCTTGCCCGCGCCCGTCGCCATCTTGTTGCACAGGCGCTCCCACATCCCGCCATCGCCGGGGATCGCGATGCCCTGCTTGTAGGCCTCGATGCCCTCGGCCCACCAGATCAGCGTCTCGATCGCTTCGAGCTGGCAGAAGTAGAACGGGTGCTGCCGAGCTTCGCGATCATGCCAGTGTTCGAGCAGCTTGCGGGTGACGATGGTCACGCCGGGCCAGCCGTCCTCACGCCATTGATCCACGCGCGTCCGGATCGTGTTCACCAGGTCCAGCGTCTCCGTGCGCTTGGTATTGTTCCGGGCGTCGAATATCTCGTAGCTCGCCGGCCGCCGTTGAGGCTTGATCTCCAGCTTGCCGCTCTTGCTCTCGACCCAATGCTGCGCGGGGCAGACGAAGGGCGAATTGATGATCAGGGACATGCTGGCTCACCCCTCGAGGGGCATGATCTTGAGGGACTCGATACCGCGGTCATCCACGATCTTGACCGCGATGCGCCGGTTCTCGCCGGTCTTGAATGGCAGCGAGACGGTTCCGTGGAACTGCTCCAGCAGCTCCTCGTCCAGCTCCGCACGCACTGTCTTGCGCAGACGGTTCCAGCCGCCCTTGGCATCCGCCATCGGGAAGAACACCTGATGGGGCATCAGCGAGCGATTGTCGTAGTCCACATCCAGCGACCACATGGCGATCTGCTTCGTACCGCCGGACACCAGATCCCCCTTGCGTGGATCGAAATAATCGAAGCCATTGACTTCGACCTCCCACAATCCGTCCTTGCGCTTGCGCAGCTCTACATCCGGCTGACCCATGAGCCAGAAGGATTGGTTAGAGCTGCGGCCTTTTTTCAGATCCTCGGTCAAGAGGTCGGTGTTCATCTGGGCCTTCAGCAAGGTGACGCCGGGCCAGTTCACCTCGTCGATGTCCTTGGCTGCCTCCGGATCGAAGGTGAAGGCGCAGAACAGAATGAACTTGGGCGACGGACGCAATGTCTCCGCCTCAGATAGGGCAAGCTCCACCTGCCGCTGCTCCAGTGCCGCGTGTTCGGGGCCGAAGCTGACGACGATACGCTCCCCCGTGTCGGCCAGTGAGCCACTGGCATGGATGTGTTTCAGCCCCGGCAACGTTTCAAACTCGGCGAAGCGGAGCATTGCGCCGCCCTTGCCGCGCACGCCTGTCTTGAGCAGTTCGTCGCGCCATAGCGCCTGGCGTGAGGTCTCGCCTGAACGGGCAACGGTTTCGTCGGCCTCTTGCGGCGACACGCTGTCGTCCAGCGAAAGGACTGTCGGCGCCGGCACGGCTTCGACTGAGAAGGGCCCACAGATGCGAAGCTTATTCGGATCTTTCCGCGGCTTGTCGTAAAGCGTCTCCTGTTCGGCATGATCCGCGATGGACTGGTCTATGCGGTGCTGCATTGCCTGCCGGGCGGCGTGGAAGGCTTCGAAGGACGGCCTGGCGGGTTCAGGCCAATCGTCCGGCCAGTCGAAGGGTACTTCCCATTCGTGCAGCGTGTCGCCGTTCGCGAAGTCGATCAGCTTGTTCTTGCGCACGCCCAGCACAGGCTTGAAGAGCTTCGGCGGGGCTGCTGCCAACGCAGCATTAATATGCGCTAGGGTCACCGTGATCTTCGGATGATCCTCCTCGTAGATCGTGTCGATATCGGGATTGTTGGCGATTTTTCCGAGCATTATGCGCGGGGTCGTCTCGTAGTCGAATCCCCCCCTCAAGCCCTCATGAGGATAGCGTAGGGCATAGTAATCGAAGCTGGCTGTCATCAGTCTTTGCTTCGCCAAGGAAATCGCCACTCGCGAGGTGTCGCAGGTGATCCAGCGGCGGCCCCATTTTTCGGAGACGAAGGCGGAGGTGCCGGAGCCGCAGGTCGGATCGAGCACCAGATCGCCAGGATCGGTGGTCATGAGAATGCAACGTTCGATGATCTTGTTGCTGGTCTGAACAACGTAAACTTTGGGATCCGCGCGATCCTGCACAGCACCAGCAATGTCGAACCAAGTATCCGTAATCGGCACCTGATCGAAGTCGGCGAAGAAACGAACATATCTCAACTTGCCGCGCGGTGTTATTAGGAAGCGATTCGCGCGGGTCAGGCGTCGCATTCCGTGAGGTACTGGCGCCTTCCAATGGTTGCCGGCACCTGGGTGGAAGGTCATCCCACACCATTCCCAGTCCGCAGTTGCCGCGCCTTCACCCTGGGAGCTCGGATTGTCATCGGTAAAGATTTTTGTTTGGTCGGGAATGGTTTCTGGCCGCTGGCGTTGCTCTTTCGGCAATGGGCCACGGCTACCGTTGTCAAATTGCCCTTGGTCGTAGTCCCCGCGAGCTGCCTCAGCCCGGTCCTTGTGTAGGTATATGCGGTTGAACTTCACTAGGCTCTTGTTTTTGGCGAACCAGAGGATGTAGTCACCGGTTCTGCTTAGGCCCGACGTATCAAATCCTCCAGTTGTTGAGTAGCTGATTAGAGACATCGTATTTCGAGATCCGAACACCTCAGAGAGAAGCTGCCGAACGTGGTGCAGGTTCTCATCCGAAATCTGCACAAATACCGATCCGCTCTCGCTCAGCAATTCTCGCGCCAGCATCAACCGGTCGCGCAGATATGTGAGGTAGGAGTGAATACCGAGCTCCCAGGTGTCCCGGAACGCCTTGATCATCTCGGGTTCCTGGGTGAGATCCTCGTCCGCGCGATCCTTGACATCGCGCTTGTTTACGAAGGGCTGGAAGTTCGACCCGTATTTGATCCCGTAAGGCGGGTCGATGTAGATCATCTGGACCTTGCCGCCCATGCTCTCCTTCGTAAGGAGCGAGTTCATCACCAGCAGGCTGTCACCGGCCACCAGCCGGTTCGACCAGCCCTTTTCGTGTTGGTAAAAATCTAGCGCCTGGCGTAGCGGCAGGTTCTCGAATGGCGCCGCGAAGAAGTCCGGCTGCCGCCACTGTGCCGCTGCGTCTTTGCCCTTAAGACGTTGCGCCGCGTTGGCCAGAATAGTTGCCGGGTCGACACGTTCATGGACATGCAGCGAGACGGTATCGACCTCGACGCTCGTCCGCTCCGCCTTGCCCGTCCAGTGTAGATAGGGAGCCTGCAACCTTTTCAGCTCTAGCAGCGCGTCGCGCATCATCTCGGGATCGCCCGATGCGAGCGCATCGTTGATCAGCCTCTCGATTCCCGCGCGTGCCGGATCGAAGTTCAGCACTGGGTCAAGATGCGGGTCATAGGCCCAGACCGTCTTCTCGCCATCCGGATCGGTGCCGGCATGGACCATTCCGACTTCGGGATTGTTTACCCGGGTCTCGCCATGGCGATAGCTCAGTACCTGCAAAGGGCCGTCCGCCTTGCGCGCTGCCTTCTTTACGGCACTTGCCTTGCGTTGGCGCGGCGCTGCTTCTTCGGTGAGGGTCAGTTCGAACCCCTCATCCTCATCGCCGTCGTCATCATCCAGATCGTCGCTGTCATCCTCTTCATCCAGATCGTTGAGAACACGGAAGATCGATCCTCCACGTCCCCTGCCGCGGCCCAGCAGCCCTTCATCGATCAGGATGTCACGCGCAGCGGTGTAATCGCCGTCCTCAAGGTTGGGGATCTGCTCGCGCAGGCGCGCTAGCATCGCGCTGTTGCCGATGGAGGAACCGTCTTCGGGTATCAGGGACAGGATCAGGTCGGAAAGGTCGGACATGGGCGCCTGGAACTCTCGAAAAGGTCTTGTTTCCCATTACCTATCGCGCCGGTTGTCCATTTGCACGCCAGAAACGGCCGTTGCGGTGGACGGGGCTACCCGTGTGTGTCTCATCCCGACCGCTGGGAAGACATCATTGCGTTCGCGAGCGTGAGATTCGTGCGCCGCCGGCCGTCCATGACGGCGTCGACGTGTTTGGGAATGGCAGCGCGCCCGCATCAGGTGTGAACCGTCTCGGGGGCGGTGCAGCAGCTCATGCTGTCGAGCCCGTCCATGAGAAGCTGCGCGTTGACCACCGTACCGAGTGCACGCCGGATCGCTTCCGCAGCGGCGGCAGCCTCATGCAACCCCATGGCTCTAGCTTCACAATGGGGAGCATTCCGAACGGCGGCGTTCGTGACGCCCTCATGGCTGTGGTGGGGAGGGCGTAATCATGAATGTCGTCGAAGTCTGCTGTGGCGCAGGCGGAATGTCATTGGGGCTGCGAAATGCGGGCTTCAATATCGTCGCGGCCTATGACACCTGGGCTCCGGCGTTGGCGGTCTACAAAGACAATTTCCCGATGAAGAAGACGCTTCTGCGTCCGCTTCCATTGAACCGTGGCCACCACGGTAAAGCGGGGGATCTCGGCGATCTTCTGGGACTCGTCCCGGAAGTCCTCCTCAAAAATGTCGATATGATCGCTGGGGGGCCTCCGTGCCAGGATTTCTCCCGGGCGGGGCAGCAGGTGGAAGGAACCCGAGCCGACATGACCCTAGCCTTCGCGGTCCTTATCGCGGTGGTGAGACCAGAATGGATTATGATGGAGAACGTGACCGAGGTCACGAAGTCCAAGGCGTGGCAGCGCGCGAGGCGCATTCTCAAGCGCGGGGGCTATGGTCTATCCGAGATGAAGCTGGATGCCAGCCATTACGGGGTCGGGCAGGCACGGAAACGCTTCATTCTGGTGGGGCGTCTCGGTGAAGTGGACGGCTTCCTCAGCAGTGCACTGGAGGTCACCAAGGATGCACCTCGCACCAACGTCCGGGACATTCTTGGCGACGTCGGCATCAACCCCAGCGGGACATCGGATGCCACACGCGTTTACTTCATGCGGCCGTTCTCCGGTGGCCAGGGCGTGCGTTCCATCGACGAACCTTGCCCGACCATCATTCGAAGCTCCCGGGAGCGCGCCACGCGAGGCTACCAGGCTCATAAGAACGACCTGGCGCCAGCAGCGAAGGTCCCCTCCCTCTCCTGGCAGGAACTCGCTAGATTGCAGGGCTTTCCTGAAACTTGGAAATGGGATGGAGTGAAGCGGGTGCGTGACCGCGATGTCATGATCGCCAATGCCCTGCCTGCGCCGCTTGCCGAAGCTGTCGGACGAGCCATCCTCTCTCGACACCGGGGGGAAACCGTTCCGGTGCCAGAGGATGCGTTCGTCGAATGGCTAGAGACCGTAAAGGGATATACGGGGACCGTGCTTCGGAACAAGTCGAGCCGGTTGCATCAGGCCCGCGCCCTCTTGAAGGGGCGCGTCCTTGAAGACTCAGCTCTCGAACAGACCATGCTTCAACGTGCGAGTGGGTTCGCCACATTGAGCGCATCGGTCAGATCCGATCTTGCAGCCGTCCTCGCGCTGCATGCCGAGTGGAGAGCATCTCTCCGGGAACCCCACCCATGGTCCCTGGACGATGATACAGAGACGACAAGCACGAGCATGCCCAGTCTTGACGCCATCATTCGAAAGAGGCGCGCGGTCGAGGTATCTTGAACCGGATCAAAATCTCTCTTTTTTACTATACACTGAACTTTACACCCCCACCGGCCATCCCGCATGGACGGTGGGGCGTGACAGGCCGGTTCGGCGGGCGATGGCCGACTTCGTGACAGGCTCGCCGGCTGCCTTGGCGGATACGATGGCTTCCTGGATCAGGGCTGCCGAACGCGACTTCCGTAGCGCAGCCGCATAGCGAGCGCCATGGACTTGCCGGGCTGATGTACCGGTGATGCCGTCCACCTCGTCCGCACACGCGCCGCGATCACGCGAGGCATCCCGGGAGCATCGGTTCGCATCCCAGTGATCGGCTGCATAGGTCGTGACGCGGTACAAAATCGCCTGAGCCTGTTTCGGCTTGTCTGACTCGGCACTCGCCCGTCCGACCAAGGTCCGGAATAGTATCTCAGCAATGGCATCCGAGTCCTTGCGCTCCACCGCCTGCATATAGGCTGGATCCTGCGCCTGATTGAGGTCGCGAAGGGTTTGATAGGACCACGTCTGGAAGAGTGAGAACAGTAGGTTGCTGGCGTTTCGGCTGCTACCTGCAAGGGCGGCTGCGCTTTCCCGGATCATGGTGTCTCGATTGGTTCCCGTGTCCACCCACTCGGCCCAGGTGGAGAGGTTGGGGAACGTTGTTTCGTTCCACGTTCTGAAGCTCCAGAAGGGCGACAGGGGATTCTTGATCCTCCCCGGATTAGACAAGGCGCCGGGGTCGGCCCCGAGAGGCAGGAGGGACTTGGTGATCCCAGCATGCACGGCACGCCACAGGGACATGATGTTTTTTCGGCAGCGTGGGTCGTCTGAGAACCACACCCCGGAGTTATACGGAAGAAGATAGATCGCGTGCGGGCGTTCCACCACACCGTTCTCATCCTCGAAGCCGACCACCACATGTGGAAGGCAAGGTAGCGGGAGCTGCTCCAGCTCGAACCGAAGAGCGTCCCACGACGGGAAGCTGTGGTCGAGGTCAAGCCTGAATGCAGAGCGGACCTCCCGGTTCAAGCCGATCCATGGCTCATCCAAGCCGAGCAGCTTCGCATCCGTCCCCGACATCAGGTCCTTGGACCGGCTGACCTGCATCTTTGACACACGGGGCGTGATCTGGACGATGCGCCGAAGGACGTGACTGCCTTCGGACCGCAAGCCCGCTTCCCGGAATGGCGCTCGGTGGCGTCCTCCGACCTCACCGCCATGAAAGATGAAACCCTCTGTAAGGCGTCGGCGGATCAGGTCGCGGCGGGAAAGGGCGCGTGAGATGAAGATGTCTTGGTCGGGGGAGGCAGGTGTCGTCCTTGGGTTGCACCATCCCGACATGGCCTCTCGGATCCACCGCTCCTCCGCCCATTTGGTCTCGAAGTGCCGGACAGAGGCATCTTCAGGGGGCGAAATTTGTTGACGGCTGGGAGCAAGTAAGGCCGTCGCGAGGCTGGGGGTGGGGCCCAGCCTCAGGTTCACCCTGCCGGTGTGGCAGGGAGGCTAAACTGTGCGGACCCGGTGGCGATCATCAGTCCATCCCGTGCACGGCATCAGCGGGGTCCTCCTGACCCACGAGCGATGCCGATTTTAAGGCTCCCCGCCGGCGGCGCCAGCGTCAACCCAAGCCTGGCGGTATCAGTCTGTAGTCCGGGCGCAGCTTGGCTGACGCACGGGTCTTTACGAACGTCGCCGGGCCGTCCTGGAGGGTCGGGCGCGACCCTCAATAACGTCTTCGCGGAGCTGGATCGGGAAGGCCGTGAGGTCCTGCGTCAGCGCCGGAATATGCGCCATGGCGTCTTTCATCAGGTCGATGCAGGCCGAGGAGGAGTAACGCTCCTCGTTCGTATCGCCGCCTCCATGGCCCACGATGTCCCTCCGGATTTCGGGTATGACGCCATGCTGCTTCAACTCATCGACGAAGAAGTGCCGGAAAGAGTGGAATGTCTTCCTTTGAGAGGGGGCGTTCGGCACCGCCCGATTGAGGATCTTGATCCAGTCGTCCCAAAACACATCGCCCATCGGGGTCGCGGCCGACGCAGCCTTGAGTTCGGGAAAGAGGAGATGATGGCCCGCTCCGGAAACTGCCTCAATATAATCCAGGAATCCAAGGCGGATTAACTCGGGGTGCAAGGGGTTACGCCTCTTGGACTGAGGCGTCTTCAGACGGCGGATCGCGTTATTCTCTATGCGGATGCACCATTGGCCCAGTTCGTTGTCGATATCTGAGACCAGCAACCCGCACACCTCCTCCCGTCTTGCGCCGGTGAACATGGCGAGAAGAGGAACCCAGTAGGCGGAGTCGTGGATGATTGCCGCCCCCGGAGACATGCGATCGTTCTCGCTTGCTGCGCCCTGCCAGATCGGTAGAGCGAGCATGGCCGCAATATCGGAATTCGAGAAGCGGGAGCGTTGATCCCGATCTCGGTCCCGGTTCTTCGCGCGCAGGCCGCGAACGCCTTCATATCCGCGCGCCGCGGCGCCGTGCCACTTGCACTTGTCGATGATGGTGTGGAGCTGTGTGAGGTGACGATTGATGGTGGCGGGTCCCAGGCCGACCTGTGCCGGATTCAATTGCGCTGCCCGGGACAGGAGTTCATCGATCAAGCGTTCGTCGTCAGCCGGCGATTTCCCATAGTGCCTTGGCAACCTGGACAGCATCGATCGATAACCCGCGACATCCTGCTGGCGAATGCGACGTGGATCATCGTGACCGACAAACTTCGTGAACAGACGAGCCACAGACAGGTGTTGCCTGGCCGTCTTTTCCGTCCAATCGCCTTCCTTGGTCTTCGCCTCGGCCACGATCTCAATGATCTTTAGGACAGAGGCAGGCGCTTCGTCCAATGGGGAGGCATCGTTGTCGATGTCGGCCGGCTGTTGGGCATCAGAGGCATCCTCAGGCGGAGAGGGGGAGTTCCGTGTCGGGGCGATGTCCTGCTGCCACCTGGGCTCGACAGCGCTTTCGCTTCGCTGTGGTTCGGCTTTCCGCGCGGACGCTGGACCTGACGGGACTGTTACGTCGAGCAACGCGGCTTGAAGAAGCGCATCGTCTTCCGGGCGATAGCCGTTCCATCGACGGCGCACGTCGAGAAGAGCCGCGGCCTGCCCCCTAAGATAGAGCTGCTCGGCTTGCGCGTAGTTCACGGGTGAAGGCGGTATGTCGAATTCGGCAAGGAGTGCTTCAATGCGAGGGCGATGAGGGGGGTAGACGCCGGATGTCCGGCACAAGGCCAGATGCTGGCTGACACTCTCGACGAGCATGTCGTCCAGCCCCGCTTCACGCATCGCAGTGACGTCTTCCGGGCGCACCATCGCGTCCCGGCCTTGCGCGGCGAAGAGCTTGAACGCCCATCCCATTGATAGGTCGCCTTGCCTGCCGATTTCGGCTTCCTGGGCAGACCCGAGTTCGGAGGCCGAAATCGCATCCAGCTTGGCACTGTGCTTCTTCGCGACGTGAACGAGCAGCGCTCGCGCCTGATCAGTTGTCAGCATCCCGTTTAATACTCGGTCCCGGAGATGCTCGCTTATTACCGTAAGAGCTGCCGCAGCGCGACGGGCAGCATTCGGGCAAGCAGTTCGAAGGCTGACTTCGATCCGGGGCATTGGGTTCGGGTTGACCGCCCACGGTGGGCGTCGCCGCCACCAGTAGATCGCGCCCCGCCGGAACACATGCTGGATATGCGTCATGTCTCACCCCGTAAAGGGTGAGCGGGTCGAACCGCACCGGCTGCCAAGCGCCGATTCTGTACGACAGTGCTGTACGACAATCGCGTACGACAGCGTCCCCAGAAGCGCCCCAGCCAAGCTGGAGCCCAGCAAAATCAACGAGAATCAAGATTTTGGCTGGGGCGCCAGGATTCGAACCTGGGAATGGGGGAATCAAAATCCCCTGCCTTACCACTTGGCTACGCCCCAATGCGTCGGCGCGGGACCATATCCGCACCCCACGGTGGCACGCAACCGTCATGGCCAGTGGCCCACAGGCGAAACGGTAACGCTTCTTCCCCGGCTAAATCCCTCTCAATCGCCCTTGAAGCGCGGCGCACGCTTCTCGGCGAAGGCGAGTCGGCCCTCGCGATAATCCGCGCTGGCGTTGGCCGCAGCCGCCTGGCGTTTGGCCTCGGCGAAGATGCCGCCGCCGGTACCTTCGGCGGCGCGGATGGCGAGCTTGGCGGCCCGCAGCGTGAGGGGGGCGTTCTCCGCGATCCGCGCCAGCAGGCGCTCCGCGTCCGCATCGGCCTCCTCTGCCGGTGCGATGTGATCCAGGGCGCCAAGGGCGAAGGCCCGTTCCGCGGTCATGCGCTCGGCGGTGAAGAACAGGGTCCGCGTCGCCTGGGGGCCGAATGCACGCACGAGCCGCGTGATGCCGCGCGGATCATAGCCGAGGCCCAGACGGGCGGCCGGAATGGCGAAGAAGGCATTGTCGGCGGCAAGGCGCAGGTCGCAATTGGCCGCGAGCGCCGCGCCGGCACCCACGCAGGCGCCGTGGATCAGCGCCAGGGAGGGGCAGGGCAAAGCCTGAACGGCAGCGCAGGCGCGTTCCACCAGTTCGTCATAGGTCTGCGCGCCGGAGGCGTCCGCCCGCGCGGCGTCGAAATCGGAAATGTCCGCGCCGCCCGAGAAGGCCAGCGTTCCTTCGCCCCGAATGAGGACCGCGCGGATATCGCTGCGGCCTGCCGCTTCGGTGGCGAAATCGGTCAGGCTGCGCCACATGGCGCTGGAGATGGCGTTGCGGCGCTCCGGATTGGACAGGACGAGGCGGGCGATGCCCTTGTCCACGGAGATGAAGACGGTGCTCGACGTCATGGGGATCCCTGCATGGCGAGGCCGTGGGCAATCACTGACGCGTGCCTCATGGGAGGCATGGCGGGCAGCGTTCCGGACCGGCATCGGGCGCGTTCGCCTCAAGCCGCCTGTCTCTATGCCCCGAATGGACGGCCATGCCTACCCCGCACCATGCCGTAGGGGAGGGGCGGAAGCGGCAGTACGTGCAGGAATATGAGAGGGGCACAGCTGAAAGATGTAGGGTGGGGCAACGTCCGCGCGAACGTCACCCCACCCCTCAACGGGCACCGGTCAGGGCTTGGTACCCGAAGCTGAAGAGAGACCGGAACGCATCCGAGCTCTGGCATATCATGCTATACAACCTGTGCGGCTCGTTCCTGCAAGCAAAATCTTAGCAGTTCAGGTGTTTTCAGCCGACAAAACGTCTGCTGGGGAGACGGGGCAAGGGGTCGCAGGCCGATTGTCGGTTGTGGCGTCCAAAGGGCTGCGCCTCGGGTCAGTCCCGGCGAAAAAGCAGATTGGCAATGAAGCCGACAGCCAGTGCGCCGAGGGCGACCGCAAGGCCGTAGAGCAGGCCGTGATGCTCGGCGAACCCTGCCGTTTGTGCTTCGAAACCGGCCTTCTGAATCAGGAAACGGGTGCTGGCTCGTCCCACCACCTGTCCGTCGCGAAACAGCTGCGCGGAGACTTCGTAAGTGCCCGTCCGGGCCCGTCCCGGCACCTGAAACGTGGCCCGGAATGCCGTGGCAGAGAGGAAACGCACGCCGTCCGGCTGCTCGTCATAGAGGCCCTCTGCGCCCTTGAGCCGCAGGAAGGCGGCGCGATAGGGATCATCGGCCACCACGTCTGCGAAGTCCGGTCCGACCCTCTGCACGAACATGTTGCGCTCAAGGCCGATCTGCTCGCGCCGGAGCACGTCCGGCGCGGCGATGGCGGTCGCCGGCCGGCTGGTCGCGATGGCCAGATATGAGGGGACATCGAGGAAGGTCCGGCTCTGGGTATTGATCCAGAGCCCAAGCACCCGGCTCTTGCGCCACGTCACGGCCGTTTCGCCGGGGCCGCGCACGGTGAGCGCCACGTCATAGGGGCCGGTCACAGCATCCTCCACGACGCCGAACAGCACCAGCTCCGCTCCGGTGAAGTTGGAGGTGATGCGCACATGGTCCTGCGAGACCGACAGGACCAGACGCTCGGCTGCGGCGGGGGCGGAGAGGCCGGCCAGCATCAGCAAAACGGCGAGCGCGCCCATATGCCGCCGCAGGAGGGCGCTCATGACTTCGGCTCCGCCTTCGGCGGCGGGCTTCCGCGCTGCTCCTGCACGGTCACGTCGAACAGGTCCGGCGGCGTGCGCACCATGTCGTAGCCCACGCGCAGCCCGACGCCGAGCACCAGCAGGCCCAGCAGCAGGCGCAGATGCTCGGCCCGCATGCCTTGTCCCGCGCGGGCGCCGAACTGCGCGCCCATGGTACCGCCGATCATCAGGATCAGGGCCAGCACGGCATCCACCGTGCCGTTGACGGTGGCCTGCAGGATGGTGGCCACGCACATGGTGACGAGGGTCAGGACCAGCGAGGTGCCGATGGCGGTCTGGGTGGGTACGCGCAACATGTAGATCAGCGCCGGCACCAGCATGAAGCCACCGCCGATGCCCAGCAGTGCCCCGAGAAAGCCGATGATGAAGCCGAGCCCCACCACCGGGATCAGCGACACATAGATGCGCGAGCGGCGGAAGCGCATCTTCAGCGGCATGCGCAGGAACCACGCACGCGTGCCCGGTCGCCGCACCATGGCCGGCCGGCCGGAACGGGCGCGGGCCATGGCGCGCAGGCTCTCGCTCAGCATCAGCAGGCCGAGCGTGCTCAGGAGCGTCACGTAGGATAGGCCGATCACGAGATCCACCTGCCCCAGCGCCCGCAGCAGCGTGAATACCGCGACCCCGGCCACCGTGCCGGTGAGCCCCCCGGCCAGCATCACGCCGGACAAAGGCAGGTCCACCATGCCTTTGCGAAAATAGGACAGGGCGCCGGAAAAGGAGGAGGCCGCCATATGGGTGGACACGCTGGCCACGGCTACCGCCGGAGGTACGCCGATGAACAGCAGCAGCGGCGTCATCAGGAAGCCGCCGCCCACGCCGAACATGCCCGAGACGAAGCCCACCGCCGCGCCGAGCGCGAACAGGGTGAACATGGCCACGGGAAGTTCGGCGATGGGCAGGTAAATGGTCACGGACGCGCACCTCGCGTCGCGCCCCAGGGCATCTGCGCCGCCAGCGCGACCATGAGGTTCCCCACGGCTGAGGCCAACGCGGCGTCATAGGCCGCGACCCCGAGCCGGGGCGCGCCGGGAATATGGACGAAGACCAACGGCACCGATTTGTCCCGCAGTGCCAGCAGCATACGGAAATAGACGGCATTGCAGAGATAGCGGCCGGCATCGCGTGACAGGCGGGCGGGCACCTTGCGCAAGGCGTGAAGCAGGCGGCCGGGATGGGCGGTGGTGGTCAGCCGCGCCGGTGCGCCGGCTGCGAGCGCCCGCGCAGGGGGATGGCGGCGCAAGGCGTCGGGAGCGTCAGCGGCGCGGTTGAAGGCGAGCGTTTCGACACAGACCTGCCGGCGGCGGCCGGCCACGCCCAGAAGGAGTATGGCGTCGGGCTGAACCTCGTCCAGCAAGGCGGGAGCCTCCGCGACCGCCTCCCATGTGGTGGGCAAGAGGCGGACCACCACCTCCACATCCCCGAGAGCCGGGCGGGCCAGCCGGCCGAGCGCCGTCGCGAGGCGGGAGGATGGGTTGGAGGGCATGCCGGGAAACGGCCCGAAGCCGCACACCAGAACCCGCCGCCGGCGGGGGATCGCGGGGGAGGCGGGGGGCGGGGTGGGCGTCATTACAGGCCGAGCAGGCTGGCGATCTCGCCCGCCGCGAGGGTGGGCGCCAGCACTCCGTCCGCCACCTGCTGTTCGAGGGCGGGCAGGCGGGCCTTGATGGAGGGATCGGTCTTCACCTTCTCCGTCACCCGTTCCTGCAGCAGGGTCCACATCCAGCGCACCTGCTGGGTGCGGCGGGTGTCCGTGAAGGCACCGGCCTTTTCGGCGGCGGCCCGGTGCGCCACCACCTGTTCCCACAGCCCGGCAACGCCCTCTTCCGTCAGGGCCGAATAGGTGAGCACCGGCGGCGACCAGAAGGGCTCGCGGGCGCCGAGAAGATGGAGCGCGGCCTTGTATTCGCCGGCGGCGGCACGGGCGCGGGGGAGGTTGTCGCCATCGGCCTTGTTCACGGCGACGATGTCGGCCAGTTCCAGCACGCCCTTCTTGATGCCCTGCAATTCATCGCCCGCGCCGGGCAGCATGAGCACAAGGAAGGTGTCGGTGAGATCGGCCACCGCCGTCTCCGACTGGCCCACGCCCACGGTTTCCACCAGCACCACATCGAAGCCCGCTGCCTCGCACAGCAGCATGGTCTCCCGTGTCTTGGCGGCGGTGCCGCCCAGCGTGCCGCCGGAGGGCGAGGGGCGCACGAAGGCGTTGGGATCCATGGCGAGGCGCGCCATGCGGGTCTTGTCGCCCAGAATGGAACCGCCGGTGCGGGTGGAGGAGGGGTCCACCGCCAGCACCGCCACCTTGTGCCCGGCGGCGGTGAGATGGCTGCCCAAAGCATCGATGGTGGTTGATTTGCCGACCCCCGGCACGCCGGTGATGCCGACACGGAAGGCCGTGCCGGTGCGCGGCAGCAGTTGCTGGAGCATGGCCTGCGCGCGCCGACGATGATCGGGACGGCGGGATTCGATCAGCGTGATGGCCCGCGCCAGCGCTGCCCGCTCGCCGTGCGCCACCCGTTCCGCGAGTGCGGCATCGGCGGCGTCCAGTTCGGTGGGGTGCGGTGTCGTCACTGGCGGGGATGCCATGGGCTGGGGGTCCATCGCGGGAATCGTCGCTTGAGCTTCCGGCAGGGTGCCTGTGCCGGTCGGCAATGGAAACCCCGTTTCGCGATGCAATGCCGCCCCCGTGGGAACCCACATGGCGGCCCATCGTTGTTCGGACAAACCACCGAAAATGGAGGATGGAGCATGAACTGGGATCGCATCGAAGGAAACTGGAAGCAGTTCACCGGCAACGCGAAGGCGCAGTGGGGCAAGCTCACGGATGACGACCTGACTCAGATCAACGGCAACCGCGAGGTTCTGGAAGGCAAGCTCCAGGAGCGTTACGGCATCGCCAAGGACGAAGTGAAGCGACAGGTCGATCTGTGGGGCAAGGATCTCCACTGACGGCGGCGGCGTGTCGCCGCTGACTGTCTTTTAGGAAAGGCCCCGCGTTCTGCGCAGGGCCTTTTCATTTGGTGGCGGTGGGATCCACCCGTTCGATCCCGCTGCGATCCAGCCCCGCCAGTGCCTCCTTCGCCGCCTTGCCGCCGATCACGATCTCAGGTGCGATATCCAGCAGCGGCACGAGGGCGAAGGCGCGCTCCATCAGGCGCGGATGCGGCAGCTCCAGATCCGGCTCGCGGATGGTCTCCTCGCCGAAGGTCAGCAGGTCGATGTCCATGGTGCGCGGGCCGAAGCGTTCTTCCCGGCTGCGGTCGCGTCCGAGCTGACGCTCAACATCGAGGGCCAGCGTCAGCAGCGCGCGCGCGGAGGCTGCGCCCGCCACCGCGATCACCTGATTGAGATAGGGCGGCTGCGGCACCGGCCCCCACGGGGGCGTCCGGTAGAGCGGTGATTGGGCCAGCACGGTCAGGCCACCCGCAACCAGCCGTTGCCGCGCCTCGGCGAGCGTCGCGGCCACGTCGCCCACATTGCCGCCGAGGCAGAGATAGGCGGTGGTCATCCCGCCGCCCGGATGGCTTCGGTGACGCGGGCGGCCTGTACATGCTCGGCCACGTCGTGCACGCGGATGATCTCCACCCCTTCCATCATGCCGATGACGTTGGAAGCGATGGTGCCGGGCAGGCGCTCCTGCGGCTCGGTCGCCACCACCTTGCCGATCATGGATTTACGGGAGGTGCCGAGCAGCAAAGGCAGGCCGAGCACGCGCAATTCGCGCAAGCGGGCGACGCTGGCCAGATTCTGCTCGAACGTCTTGCCGAAGCCGACGCCGGGATCGAGCACGATACGATCCTTCGGGATGCCCGCCTTGTCCGCGGTCTCCAGCGCCCGCTCGAAGAAGGCGATCATGTCGGCCATGATGTCGATGGCGGGATCGATGGCGTCGCGATTGTGCATCAGCACTACGGCGGCATCATAATCGGCCACCGCCCGCGCCATGTCGGGATCGTGCGCGAAGCCCCAGATGTCGTTGATGATGCCGACGCCGGCCTCCAGCGCCCGGCGGGCCACGCCGGACTTGTAGGTATCCACCGACACCGTCACGCCCAGCTCCGCACCGAGCCCGTCGAGCACCGGGGCGAGGCGGGCCCATTCCTCGTCGTCGGAGATCATGGTGTAGCCGGGCCGGGTGCTCTCGCCGCCCACGTCGATGATGTCCGCCCCCTCGGCCACCAGCCGGCGCGCAGTATCGCGGGCGCTCTTGGGGGCGGCGCTGATGCCACCGTCGGAGAAGGAGTCGGGCGTCACGTTGAGGATGCCCATGATCAGTGTGCGCGCGCCGAGCGGCAGGGGGCGGCCACGCACATCAAGGATGCGGGTGGCCGGGGACGTGGTGTTCAAAAGACCGGCTCCGTGAGATCGGGCGGAATGGCTGGGCCGAAGCATCGCGCCTGACGATCTCTAGCGTGCGGGCGTGTGCGACCATGCAGCATGGATGCCGCCCCGGCCGGCAAAGCGCAAGGGCGCGCTTTGACCGGGCGGTTGCCTACAAAGCGTGACGCAGGCCGGGGATGCCGGTCACGATCTCGTCCACGGTGCCGTCGCCGGCGCGTTCGCGGGCGAACGCCACCACTTCCCGCACGGTGGTCTGCACCTGCGTCATGTCGAGCCCGGTGGCCATCAGGCGATCCGCCACCCGCATGAGGCGCGACATGCCGCCGAGATATTGTGTGTCCTCGGCATCTGCCGCCTCGGTGATGGCGGTGCCCTCCAGCATCCGGCGGGCATCGGGCAGGGCTGTGAACAATTCGGCCAGGGCGGCGGGCGGGGCTTCCTTGTCCAGGAAGGCGAGCAGCACGACGACGGCCGTCTCGGCCTGAGGCGCGCTCAGCCCGACGCGGGTCCTGAGGCGGGCGATAAGTTCGTCCATGAGGCGCCTTTCCTTGAAGTCCCCGAAGAGCTTGTGTCCCTCCCGCCGAAGCGGGTCCATGGTGGCGGCAGCGGTGCCGATGGGCAAGCGGGGCACTTGCCCCGCGCCTTCGGTTCGGTCCAACTGTCGGGACGTGCATACAGGTCCAAGAGGAAGCGCGCATGACGCCGGAAAAGGCTGGAACGGTGTTCATCGGCCGGAGCCCGATGGCGGCCAAGGACGAGGAACTGGCACTGCGGCTCGCCAACCGGCACGGCCTCGTCACCGGGGCCACCGGCACCGGCAAGACTGTGACCCTGCAGGTTCTGGCGGAAGGCTTTTCCCGTGCCGGCGTGCCGGTGTTCGCCGCCGACGTGAAGGGCGATCTCTCCGGCATCGCCATGCGCGGCGAGCCGAAGGATTTCCTGACCAAACGGGCGGAAGAGGTGGGCATCACCTATACGCCGGACAGCTTTCCGGTGATCTTCTGGGATCTGTTCGGCGAGAAGGGGCACCCGGTTCGGGCCACCATCTCCGAGATGGGGCCGCTGCTGCTCGCCCGCCTCATGGACCTCAACGAGGTGCAGGAGGGCGTTCTCAACATCGCCTTCCGCATTGCCGACGAGCAGGGCCTGCTGCTCCTCGACCTGAAGGACCTGCGGGCCACCCTGTCCTTCGTGGCCGAGAACGCAAAGACCCTGACGCAGGAATACGGCAACGTGTCTTCCGCCACCGTCGGGGCGATCCAGCGCCAGTTGCTGGTGCTGGAGAATCAGGGCGGGGACGCCTTCTTCAGCGAGCCGGCGCTGGTGATGACGGACATCATGCGGGTGGACCGCTCCGGCTATGGCACCGTCTCGGTGCTGGCCGCCGACAAGCTGATGGCGAGTCCGCGCCTCTACGCCACTTTCCTGCTGTGGCTGCTCTCGGAGCTGTTCGAGGAACTGCCCGAGGTGGGCGACCTCGACAAGCCCAAGCTGGTGTTCTTCTTCGACGAGGCGCACCTGCTGTTCGATGCCGCGCCCAAGGTGCTGCTGGAGAAGGTGGAACAGGTGGTGCGCCTCATCCGCTCCAAGGGGGTGGGCGTCTATTTCGTGACGCAGAACCCCATCGACGTGCCGGATCGGGTGCTGGCCCAGCTTGGCAACCGCGTGCAGCACGCCCTGCGCGCCTTCACACCGCGCGACCAGAAGGCGGTGAAGGCGGCGGCTGAGACTTTCCGGCCCAACCCGAAGCTCGATACCGCGCGGGTCATCACCGAGATGGGCAAGGGCGAGGCGCTGGTCTCCGTGCTGGAAGGCTCCGGCACGCCCAGCATGGTGGAGCGCACCCTGATCGCGCCGCCTTCGGCGCGCGTGGGGACCATTACGGATGCGGAACGGGCGGAGGTGAGGGCCAGGAGCCCGGTACGCGGGGTCTATGAGCAGGAAGTGGACCGCGACTCTGCCTTCGAGATGCTGCGCCGTCGGCAAGGCGGAGGAGAGGCGACCGCCAGGCCCGCCCCCCGTGGCGAAGGGTCGCGTGAGGCGGAGGCACCCGCCGGGCCATGGGGCCGGATGCCTGCCGAAGACCGTATTCCGGTGCCCCCTCCATCCCCGCCGGAGCCGCGTACCCGCAGTGTTCCGCGCGTGCCGCGGACAGGCTCAACGCGCATGACGACAACCGAGGTCGTGGTCCGTCAGGTGGCGCGGTCACTGGCCTCGCAGGTGGGCACCCAACTCGGAAAAGCCATATTGCGCGGCATCCTCGGCGGGCGTAGCCGCTAGGAACACGGGGGTGATTCAGTTCCTGGCGGGTTGATTGGTCGACCAACCCCCGGTATGATTTTCCGAGAGTCGGACGTGATTGCGGGGTTGCGTTCGGCTGGAGCTGCTCAACTCAGCGCCGGCCAAGGGTCGGCGTGTTCCACTTTAGGAGCGCCCCATGAAGGTGTTGCCGACTGCCCGCATTCTTATCATTGATTCGATTACCGAACGCCGTGAGACCACTCGCGTTGGCCTGAGCGCGCTCGGTGTGGGCGCTGTCACTGAACTGTCCTCCGTCACCGAGCTTGAACCGGGCTCGCGCAATTACGACGTCCTCGTGATGCAGGCGGATGACGCGGAAAACGTTCCGGAAAATCCCTTCCGTGACGGTGCGGACGCGATTCCCGCCGTTCTGGTGGTGGATGGACCTACCCATCTGCTGGCCCGCGTCGCGAGCCGCGCCGGTTATGATGCGGCCGTGGGCATGCCCCTGCTGCCGCGTCTGCTGTATCGCCGCATCGGCTCCGTGCTGCAGCGCGCCCGTCGCCTCAGCAAGCCGGTGGCGGGTGCCACCGCCGCTGTGGCGGAAGAGGTCCAGCCGGTGACGGCTGCCAACTGAGCCTTATCGGCTTTCGCATTCGCAGGGATGCGGGATGAGACACGGCGGTCGCCCCAACGGGCGGCCGCCGTTTTCGTTTGAAGACCTGTCCTGTGAGGCGCGCGTCACCTTGCCAGCCTGCCGGTCCGGGACCAGCATGCGCCACGAGTCGTGTATTGCGTCGCAGGCTTGCGGCTGCGGGAATGACAGGAGAGCGTAATGGCCGGACTGGATGATGTTTTGGGTGCCGTCGATGCGGGTCTGGACGCCAGCCTCG
Source organism: Azorhizobium oxalatiphilum (assembly GCF_014635325.1). Taxonomy (GTDB): domain Bacteria; phylum Pseudomonadota; class Alphaproteobacteria; order Rhizobiales; family Xanthobacteraceae; genus Azorhizobium; species Azorhizobium oxalatiphilum. The sequence goes on from NZ_BMCT01000005.1 coordinate 270,050, forward strand.
CGCGCCTGTCGGACTTCCTGCGCATCCCCAGCATCTCCACCGATCCGGCCTACGCGGCCGAGTGCCGGCGCGCGGCGGAATTCGCTGCCGCCACCCTCACGGATCTCGGCCTCGCCGCGCAGGTGCGCGACACCGCCGGCCACCCCGTGGTGGTAGGGCGGACCGACACCGGCGCGCCGCGCCGGGTGCTGTTCTATGGCCATTACGACGTCCAGCCGGTGGACCCGCTGGAGCTGTGGGACACGCCGCCGTTCGAGCCGCGCATCACCAAGGGCGCCGACGGCAAGACCCGGATCTTTGCCCGTGGTGCCTGCGACGACAAGGGACAGGTCTTCACCTTCCTCGAAGCTCTGCGGGCGCTGAAGAGCGTCACCGGCAAGTTGCCGGTGGACGTCACCGTGCTGCTGGAGGGCGAGGAGGAATGCGGTTCGCCCAGCCTGCCGGCCTTCCTCGCCGCCAGCGCCGATGAGCTGAAGGCGGACGTCGCCCTCGTCTGCGACACCGGCATGTGGGACCCGGAGACGCCGGCCATCACCACTTCGCTGCGCGGCATCCTGCACACCGAGTTCACCATCACCGGGGCCGATCGCGATCTGCATTCGGGCCTGTTCGGCGGCGCGGCGCGCAACCCCATCCACGTGCTCTCCCGCATCCTCGCGGCGGTGCATGACGACAACGGCCGCGTCACCATTCCCGGCTTCTATGACGACGTGCGGGAAATGCCGCAGGAGGTGCGCGATGCCTGGGATGCGCTCGGCCTGACGGCGGAAGCCTTCCTCGGGCCGGTGGGGCTCTCCGTTTCCACCGGCGAGAAGGATCGCTCGCTGATCGAGCAGATCCAGTCGCGCCCGACCTTCGAGGTCAACGGCATGTATGGCGGCTATACGGGGCAGGGCTCCAAGACCATCATCCCGTCCAGCGCCACCGCCAAGGTCTCCATCCGACTGGTGGCGGATCAGGATCCGGCCAAGATCGCGGCTGCGCTGAAGGAATTCGTCACCGCCCGCCTGCCGGCGGACTGCAAGGTGAGCTTCTCCAAGGCCGATGGCAGCCGCGCCGTTCTGGTGCCGCCGGACAGCCCGGATCTCGCCAAGGCCGGCAAGGCGCTGGCGGAGGAATGGGGCAGGACGCCGGTGGCCATCGGCTCCGGAGGATCCATTCCCATCGTCGGCCAGTTCAGGAACGTGCTGGGCATGGACACGCTGCTCATCGGCTTCGGGCTCGATGACGACCGGGTGCATTCGCCCAACGAGAAGTATGACCTGAACTGCTTCCACAAGGGCACCCGCAGCTGGGTGCGCATCCTGACGGCCCTCGCCTGAGGCCTGAAACGCACGGGGGACGGGACCATTCATCCCGTCTCCCCGCGTAGATGACGCTACGTCCTTCTTTGAACTGTAACGCTTCCGTGTCACTCAACAGAAGATGCTGGAGATGACCCGCGTGAAGCCTCTGAGTTCCGATGGATTGCTGGACGCGTGGCTGTTCGACGGCAAGGGCAGTGCACGCCGCCTCGATCTGGAGGAGGCGCGCGCCCACCGCGCGGAGGAGGGCGGCTTCGTCTGGCTGCACTTCCGTCGCCTGCCCAACATGTCCGACACCTGGCTCCATTCCGGTAGCGGCCTCGATCCTCATGTGGTCGAGGAGCTGATGGACACCCACGCCCGGCCGCGCTGTCAGGTGATGGAGGAGGGCGCCCTGCTGATCCTGAGGGCGATCAACCTGCACGCCAATTCGCTGCCCGAGGATATGGTCTCCCTGACCCTGTGGGTGGATGCCGAGCGCATCGTCTCGGTGCAGTACGAGCCCATCTCCGCGCTGGCGGACTATATGGATTCCATCGCCCGCCGCCGCTGCGCCCGCACCCAGGGCGAGATGGTGGCCGATCTGGCGACCCGGCTCGTGGACCGCCTCGATCTCGTGGTCTCCATGTTGACCGAAGATGCGGACGAACTGGAGGACGATGCCCTGCGCCTGCCGGCCACCGACGTGCTGCCGCGCGTGCTGGTGCTTCGCCGGGTGGCCATGAAGCTGCGCCGCCACATCGCCCCCCAGCGCGAGGCGCTCAACCATTTCTCGCTGGAAGACGATCCCTGGATCGGCCCGAAGGACCGCAACCGCCTGCGCGATGCGGCGGACCGGGTGTCGCGCTTCTCGGAAGAGCTGGATTCGGTGCGCGAGCGCTCCATGCTCATCCGCGAACAGATCGTGGACCGGCGGGCCGAGCAGATGAACCAGTCCATGCTGGTGCTGGCGGCGGTGACGGTGGTGTTCGCGCCGCTCACCCTGATCTCCGGCATGATGGGGATGAACGTGGGCGGCATCCCCGGCAGTTCGGACCCCGCGGCCTTCTGGGTCATCAGCGTGCTGTTCGTCGTGCTCGGCGTGGGGCTGGTCCGTCTGTTCAAGCACCTCAAGTGGTTCTGACGGTACGCTGCTGCTCGGCGTAACCCTCCGTCATTCAACCGTCTTTTCGCTGTCGCCCCGGTGACATGCAAAGCCGCAAGAAAACGCCTGCCACATATGGAGGCGACATATCATGCGGAAGCTTTCTCTCATCGGCGCCATTCTGCTGGCCGGCACCTCGCTTGCGACCATGGCCATGGCGGAAGAGCAGGCCAAGGCCTATCCGGCCACCCTCGAAGGCCATGTGGTCCTGCCCGCCGCGACCTTCGTGCCGCCGCCAGCGGACGCGCCGGCCGACCTGAAGGTTTCGGCCAAGTTCACCGGCCCGGATCGGGTGCGCAACGACAAGCCGGGCTCCGTGCCGGCTATCGGCAGCCTGTCGGCCAAGGAGGCACCACGCCCCACCGGCCTCGCCACGCCGTTCAACGGCCAGGCGGTGCAGGGCATGTCCGGCATCGTGCACGAGGGCAACGGCAATTTCATCGTCATCACCGACAACGGCTTCGGCTCGAAGGCGAATTCGTCGGATGCCATGCTGATGGTCCATCGCTTCGCCATGGACTTCAAGGGCGGCACCATCGAGCGCAAGGAGACCATCTTCCTGTCCGACCCGGACCGGAAGGTGCCGTTCCCCATCACGCTGGAAGGCACCGAGAAGCGCTACCTGACCGGCGCCGATTTCGATCTGGAGTCCGTGCAGAAGGTGGGCGACAGCTTCTGGTTCGGCGAGGAGTTCGGGCCCTTCCTGGTGGAGACGGACCTCGCCGGCAAGGTGAAGGGCGTCCATGCCACCAAGGTGGACGGCAAGCTCATCCGCTCGCCCGACCATCCGTCCGTGACCACGCCGCCCAATCCCGCCCGCAAGGTCGCCTTCGAGGCCGGCCGCTCCAAGGGCTATGAGGGCATGGCGCTGTCGCCGGACGGCACCAGGCTCTATGCCCTGCTGGAAGGCCCGCTGCTCGATCCCGCCACCGGCGAGAAGGAGAAGGTGGACGGCGTAGAGGTGCTGCGCATCCTTGAGTTCGATGTGCAGAAGAAGGACTGGACCGGCCGTTCGTGGAAATATCCGCTGGCGGCGGCGGGCAATGCCATCGGCGACTTCAACATGGTGGATGCCACCTCCGGCCTCATCATCGAGCGCGATGATTTCGAGGGCGGCAAGGCGCAGGCCTGCGCCGAGGGCAAGGTGGACGCCACCTGCTTCGACAAGCCGGCCCAGTTCAAGCGGGTCTACAAGGTGGAGTTCACGCCCGAGACGGCGGGCCAGCTGGCACGCAAGGTCGGCTATATCGACCTGCTCGCCATCAAGGACCCCAACGGCAAGGCGAAGCAGGGCGGCAAGGACGGCATGCTCGACTTCCCCTTCCTGACCATCGAGGACGTGGTGATGGTGGATCCCACCCACATCGTCGTTGGCAACGACAACAACCTTCCGTGGTCCGCCGGCCGTTCGCCGCAGAAGGCCGACGACAATGAGTTCGTGCTGCTGGAAGTGGGTGAGTTCCTGAAGGCCAAGTGAGGCTCACTGGCCTTCAGCCGAGGGCCTGAAACGGAAAGGAGCCGGGTGGCATGGCCACCCGGCTCCTTTTTTGTTCAGTCCGGTGTGCGGCTCACTTGCCGCTGGCGAACACGCTGGGGAAGTAGCGGCCGCGCACGTCATAGACCTTGGCGTAGGTCACGCCCTCGCGCTCGATCTTGCCGATGATCGGCGCCTGCACGTCGGCGCAGTAGAACTCGCCGAGCATGAGGGCGAAATCGGCGCCCTGGGTCTCGTAGGTGGTCTCGAAGCGCGGGCCCAGCTCCTCGGCAGCCGCATTATGCGGCCCGCAGACGGCGACCCGGTACTTGCGGCCTTGCGGCAGGGACATGCGGTGCTTGTCCACATACTCGTCCAGCTCGGCCGCAGCCTGCTTGAAGGCGAGGCCCCAGTAATCGAGCATGAACAGGGAGTCCGCGCCCTTCACGCCGCCAACCATATGGTTGTAGTAGGTATACTGATAGGGGTGAAGGGTGGCGAACTCGCGCACCGGCAAAGCGAAGCCGCCGATAAGCATGGCCGCCACGGCGCCACGGGCCACCAGCGGGGCCTTTGCCGTCTGGCCCACCAGCCACGCCACGGCGGCACCGCCGAGCAGGGCCAGGGCCGGCGTCACGAAGACGAAGTGCCGGATGCCGTTGTACATCACTGGCCGCATGATCACCGTGATCATGATCGGTACCAGAGCGGCGGCGAGAATGAGCACGAAGCGCGCCCGCCGGGCCGGCGTGTCCTTGCCGAACAAAGCGAAGATGATGGTGCCCGCCATGCCGGCGACGGTGAAGCCGAGGAACAGCTCCGGCATCTGGATGGCGAACAGGATCGGCACATAGGTGCGCGGCATGTCCGGCACCATGACCGGCTTGCCGTCGAACATCTCGCTCCACGGCACTTCCCAGAAGTGGGAATAATACTGCAGCGCGCGCACCGGATTGAGCGGGTCGATGACCGCCCACGGCCAGATGACGCCGAGCACGAAATAGGCCAGCGGCAGGCCAACGGCGAGGGTCAGGGAGAAGCGAAGCAGGCGGCCGAGCGCCGTGCGCAGCCCCTCATGCCGGGTTTCCGTGGCCACGAGGAATGCGGCGGCCACGAACAGATAGAAGCCGGCCAGTACGCCCAGCACGCGGGTGCCGATGGTCAGGCCCAGGCACAGGCCGAACCAGGCGACCGTCTTCCAGGACGGGCGGGGATATTCATCGAGGGCACGCACGAGGCAGTAGAGCAGGGCAGCCATGGCCACGGCGAAGGGGGCATCCTTCGCGTTCATGAACATGTGGCCGTAGTAGAGCGGGCAGATGGCCAGCAGGGCCATGGCGGCAAAACCGCCCACGGGGCCGGCGAGGCGGCGCCCGGTGCGCCAGACGATGGCGAGGCCAGCGATGCCGAAGGCCGCGCCCAGCAGGCGGCGGACGTCGAACACGTCCACCGGCAGCAGCTTGGCGATGCCGGCCGCCAGCATGTCGAACCCGCCACCGTAATAGTACAGGTTGACGAAGGAGAAGACGCGCTGGTCGGTGAATTCCGAGCCGTAGTATTTCAGCAGCAGATTGCCGTACTGCGAATGCGTGAAATCATCCCAGCCGAGCCCGTAGTCCCGGAAGGTCAAGACCGAGACGAGCGCGACTGCGGCGAGAAAGAGCACGGCAACGGTATCGAGTGCCGTGTGGGCAGGCGACTTGCTGGCAACAACGTGACGCATGGGAGACGAGATCCAACTCGAAACGTGACGCTTTGAGCCCGTGACAGCGTGTCCTCATGCAGCCTTTCGTAAGGCTGCCTGCGGGTTCACGCAAACGTGAGCAATGATTGATTCCAGCACGCTTACGGACTTGCAAGAAAATTATGCATTGCGGTGCAATGATAACGGTTCTCTGCCATCCTAGGGCGCAAGCGGTACAATTGCGCTTCCTGCTTGTGTCAGGCTTGCGCCAAATTTAAGCAGGCTCCCAATCGATAACGCTAAGTAACGCTAGCAAAGGATTTTGAAAGAAAAAGGGCCGAAGCAGGGAAAACCTGCTCCGGCCCAAAATAATTATGGCATGCGATGGAGGTCAGACAGCCTTGCTGTACAGCTCCGCCACATATTCCCAGTTCACCAGGTGTTTGACGAACGCCTTCAGGTAGTCCGGGCGCCGGTTGCGGTAGTCGATATAGTAGGAGTGCTCCCACACATCGACGCCGAGCAGCGGCGTGCCGCCGTGCACCAGCGGGTTCTCGCCATTGGCGGTCTTGGTGACGGCGAGCTTGCCGTCCTTGAGCGCCAGCCACGCCCAGCCCGAGCCGAACTGGCCCACGCCGGCGGCGATGAAGTCTTCCTTGAACTTGTCCACCGAGCCGAAATCCTCGGTGAGCTTCTTCTCAAGCTCGCCGGGAATGGCGCCGCCGCCATTGGGCTTCAGCCAATGCCAGAAATGCAGGTGGTTATAATGCTGGCCGGCATTGTTGAAGAGGGGGGCGTTCTTGCCGAACGAGCCCTTGACGATCTCCTCGAGGGATTTTCCCTCAAATTCGGTTCCCTTTAGGAGATTGTTGCCATTATTGACATAAGCAAGGTGATGCTTGTCGTGATGGTATTCGAGGGTTTCGCGCGACATGTACGGCGCGAGAGCGTCGTAGGAATAAGGCAGGTCGGGCAGCGTGAACGACATCTGGGGTCTCCGCGTTCGATCTGGCTGGGGCGATTGGTGGCGCGCGGCTCTGAGGGTCGCCTGCCAACCCCAACTGCGCCCTAGATAGGGCGAGAGCGGGAGGCGGACAATCTCATTGTTCGTTTTCCCTCGGTTTATGCGGCAATTAAGTTCCTGGCCCGTGGGGCCCGGAGCGGGGCTTGGAGTTCGAATATGTGGCGTTTTCTCGTTGCTCTGGGCGGGTTCACAACCATCGCCGGGCTGCTGGCCATCGCGCTCGGCAGCTCCATCTTCATCACGGCGGCCGGCAATGCGCTGATCGCCACGGGGGCCACGGGCTTCACCGGCGGCATCGTGATCGTGGCTGCCGGCTTCATCCTGCGGCAACTGGAGAAGATCACGGACGCGCTGGAGCAAGGTGTCGCCTTCGCGCCGCAGATCGAGCCCGCGCGCCGGGAGCGGCCGACGGTCGATGTGGCGGAACGCGCGGTCAGCGACGCGCTGGTGGCCGATGTGCCGCCCGCCCGCTCGGAAGCGCCGCCCCCCGTTCCTGCGGATCTGCCCGAGCCGAAGCTGGATCTCCCCGAGCCCGCAGCTCCCGTCGCTCCCACGCCTGAGGCGCCCGCGCCCCGGCCGCGTGCCCTGTCCTTCGCCGACCGTCTGCGCCCCCCGCCGATCGTCCCCCCGGAGACGCCGGCTGCCGAGGGGCCCGCCGCTGCCGAAACGCCTGTGGCCGAACGTCGCGGCCGCATCCTCGCCCGGCCCGGCGAGGCGGAGCCCTTGCCCGGCACCCTGCGTCCGCGCTCGCTGCTCGACCGCATGACCCCGGCACGCCCCGCCGAGCGGCCTGCGCCCCCGCCGCTGGATACGCCCGCTCCCGAGCCTGTGTCTGTGCCTGTGCCTTCGCCCGCTCCGGAACCCGAACCGCTGTCCGAGCCCGTCGAGCCGCCGGCGCCTGAGCCCGTCGTTGCGCCCGAGCCGCCGGCCGAGCCGATCCTGGCTCCCGAGCGCATTCCCGAGCGCGCTCCCCCGCGTCCGGCCCCCGCCGCCCCGGCGCCGCGTCCCGGCCCGGAGCCGGTGGTGCTGAAGTCGGGCATCGTCGGCGGCATGGCCTATACGCTGTATTCGGACGGCTCCATCCAGGCGGAACTGCCTGATGGCGTGGTGCGCTTCGCCTCGCTGCAGGAATTGCGCGAGCACGTGGCCCGCTCCGCGCCGCCGCCCGCGCAATGAAAAACGGCGCGGGTGCCATCCGCACCCGCGCCGCTCTCTTGTCCGACCCCCGAACGCCGGTCGCCTGATGGTGGCCGGCGTTTTTGTTTGATCAGTCGCGGAAGACCACCGTCTTCTTGCCGTTCATGATCGCCCGGTCCTGCAGGTGCCAGGCGAGCGCGCGGGCGAGCACACGACGCTCGATGTCGCGGCCCTTGCGCACGAGGTCATCCGGGCTGTCCTGATGGCTGATGCGCTCCACGTCCTGCTCGATGATCGGGCCTTCATCGAGGTCCGACGTCACATAGTGGGCGGTGGCGCCGATCAGCTTCACGCCGCGCACATGGGCCTGATGATAGGGCTTGGCGCCCTTGAAGCCGGGCAGGAAGGAGTGGTGGATGTTGATGCACTTGCCCGACAGCTTGGCGGACAGCCCATCGGACAGCACCTGCATGTAGCGCGCGAGCACGGCCACTTCCGAGCCGGTGCTCTGGAAGATGCGCCACACCTGCGCCTCCTGCTCCATCTTGCTGTCCTTGGTGACGGGCAGGTGATGGAAGGGGATGCCGTCGAAATCGAGATGGGTATAGGTCTCGATCGGATGGTTGGAGATGATGCCGGTGATCTCCATGGGGATCTCGCCGATGCGCCAGCGATAGAGCAGGTCGGCGAGGCAGTGGTCGAACTTGGAGACCAGCAGCAGCACCCGGCGCTTCTCGGCCTTGTCGCGCAGGGTCCAGTTCAGCTTGAAGGTCTCGGCGATATCCGCGAACGCTTCGCGCAGGGCGTCCACGGAGACGTTGCCCTCCACCACATTGAGCACGACGCGCATGAAGAAGCGGCCGCTCTCCGTGTCGTCGAACTGCTGCGCCTCAAGGATGTTGCAGCCCTTCTCGAACAGGAAGGTGGAGACGGCTGCGACGATGCCCGGGCGGTTGGGGCAGGAGAGGGTGAGGATGAACTGGGGGGCAGGCTGGGTCATGGAAAGGCAAGTCCTCGCAGGAAGGCAGGCCGCGAATCCGGATGGAAAGGGCGGCGCCGGTTCAACGGGAGATGAGGGAGACGCCGGGGGATCCGGCGCCATGGGGAGAGAAAGGCAGCGCGCGCCGCGCCGCCCTCAACCTCGTCCCGTACCTTCCAGGAAGAAGCCGTATTCCGCCGCCCCGGAGGTGAAGGCGCGCAGGAAGGAGGCCGCGAACGAGCGGCCGACCGCGACGCGGTAAATGGGCGCGGCGTCGGTCTGCCACAAAGTGATGCCGACGAAGGCCAGGGACGTGGTGGCCGCATCGCCCGGCGCGAACGCCACCGGATCAAGATCGACCATCAGGCCCTTGGCGAGCGCATCGCGCACCCTGGGGCCGGACAGCTCGAACACCAGATAGGCGTCGCTCTGCTCCGTCACCGCCGCCTTGCCGGCAGCAGCCTCTTCGAGACGATCGGCCAGGGGCGTGGGGCCCGTGGCATCCGCCACCACCAGCCAGCGGCCGGGGCCGGTGCCGATGGCGGCGAGGCCGCCCCCGAGGCTCGCCTTCGGGCCAGCCGACAGCGGGAGGCCGAGGATCTCCTGCGGCCCGCCGGCGCGGCGGGCGACGAGGGTCGCCACTTCGGTGCCGTCGAGCAGCTTCGCACTGACCCCGGCGGGGCCGTCGATCCGCCCATGGCGCCCGGCGGGAACCAGGCTGGTGAGCGGCAAATGTTCCATGAGGTCAGACACGCAGCCGCTCCCCCTTCGGATCCACGAAAGCGGGATCGCAGATTTCAACTTCGATGTCCTCGCCCCGCACCGGGTCGTAGGCGCGAACCTTCTCGCCCCAGCGCTCGGTGCCGCGCTTGATCAGGCCGAGGCCGATCCAGCTATCCACGGTGGGCGAGAAGATGGCGGCGGTCATGTAGCCTTCGTCATTCTCCAGCACCGGCTCGGCGCCGATGGCCATGAAATGCGCGCCGGCCCGGATGCGCTTGGTCTTGTCCACGGGGCGGAAGCCCGCGAGGATCGGACGGTCCTCTTCCAGGAAGGCGGGACGCCCGGACAGCACGCGGCCGAGGAAGTCCTTCTTGGTGGATGCCATCTTGCCGAGGCCGAGGTCGCGGGCCGAGGTGTGGCCGTTCAGCTCGCTGCCCGACACATGGCCCTTCTCCACACGCATCACGGCAAGGGCTTCCGTGCCGTAGGGCGTGATGTTGAAGGGCTCGCCCGCCGCCATGAGGGCGCGGACCAGCTTCTCGCCATGACGGGCGGGAACCGCGATCTCGTAGCCCAGCTCGCCGGCAAACGAGAGCCGGAAGATGCGCGTCTTCACGCCGCCCATCACCGTGCCCTGCGCCACGCCCATATAGGGCAGGGCTTCGTTGGAGACGTCGATGGGGGCATCCACCACCTTGGCCAGAACCTCGCGGGACTTCGGCCCGGAGATGGAAATCTGCGCCCACTGCTCGGTAATGGAGGCGAGCTGCACGTCCAGCTCCGGCCACAGCACCTGCAGGCAGAACTCCAGATGCTGGTACACCTTGGCCGCATTGGCCGTGGTGGTGGTCATCACATAATGCTCGGGCGACAGACGCGAGGTGGTGCCGTCATCCATGACGATGCCGTCCTCGCGCAGCATGACGCCGTAGCGCGCCTTGCCCACCGCAAGCGTGGAGAACATGTTGATGTAGACACGATCCAGGAAGGCGCCTGCATCGGGCCCCTTCAGGTCGATCTTGCCGAAGGTGGACACGTCGATCATGCCCACGGACGCGCGGGTGGCCTTCACCTCACGGATGACCGTTTCCAGCCAGTCCTTCTCGCCGGGCTTGGGGAAATACTGCGCGCGCAGCCACTGCCCGGCCTCCACGAACATCGCGCCGCGCTCCTTCGCCCATGCGTGCGACGGGGTGGGGCGGGTCGGCCGGAAGTCCTTGCCGCGATGGTGGCCGGCGATGGCGCCGAGCGCCACCGGCGTATAGGGCGGGCGGAACAGCGTGGTGCCGGTTTCGCCGATGCCCTGTCCGGTCAGCTCCGCCATGATGGCGAGGCCGGCCATGTTGGAGTTCTTGCCCTGATCGGTGGCCATGCCGAGCGTGGTGTAGCGCTTCAGCAGTTCAACCGAGCGGTAGCCCTCGCGATGGGCGACGGTCACATCCTTATTGGTCACGTCGTTCTGGAAGTCCACGAACGCCTTGCCGCGCGCGCCCTTCACCTGCCAGAAGGCCGAGATGCCCGAGGGCGTCTCTTCCGCCTGTGCGGCGACCGGCGTGGCGTTGAAGCCGGCGGCGGTGGCCGCGGCGGCGCCCAGCTCGGCGCCGGTGCGCAGGGTTGCGGCCAGCGAGAAGTGACCGCCGGCAGCGCCCGCAACCGCCATGCCGGGCGGCGGGGTATTCGGCAGGAAGGCGGCCAGCTCCTTGTTGTAGAGCGGCTTGCTGCCGAAATGGCTGGTGAGGTGCAGGTTGGGCGTGGTGCCGCCGGAGATGGCGAGCACCTCGGTGGAGATGGTCTCCTCCCGTCCACCTGAGCGCACGATCACCGAGGTCAGCACCTTGCCCGAGGTGGCCACCACCTCGCCGCCGAGGATGACGCGGGTGCCGAGCGCCTTGGCCCGCGCCGTGAGCGCCGGGGCGACTTCGGTGCGCACGTCCACGATGGTGGTGAGCCGCACGCCGGCCTCGGCGGCGTCGAGGGCCGCGCTCCAGGCATAGTCGTTATTGGCGAACAGCACGGCAGAGTTGCCGGGCGCCACGCCATAGCGCACCGCATAGGTACGCAGGGCCTGCGCCGACATCACGCCCGGCCGGTCGTTGCCGCCGAACACGATGGGCCGGTCGAACGCACCCGAGGCGAGCACCGCCTGCTTGGCGTTGATCTTCCACATGCGCTGGCGCGGCTGGAAGGGGGCCGGCACGGCCAGATGGTCGGAGACCTTCTCCAGCGCGCCATAGTCGCCGCTGTCATAGACGCCGAACACCGTGGTCCGGCTCATGATGCGCACGTTGGGCAGGCTGGCGAGTTCGGCTTCCACCTTGGCCACGAAGCTGGTGGCGGGGGCGCCGTCGATGGGGTGCTGCTCGCTGAGCAGGCGACCACCGAGCGCGAAATCCTCGTCCGCGATGATGACGCGGGCACCGGAACGGGCGGCCGAGAGCGCGGCGGTGAGGCCGGCGGCACCGCCGCCGATCACCAGCACGTCGCAGAAGGCATAGGCCTTCTCATAGCTGTCCGGGTCGGTGCCCTCGGCGGCGCGGCCGAGGCCGGCGGCGCGGCGGATGATCGGCTCGTACAGCTTCTCCCAGAAGGCGGCCGGCCACATGAAGGTCTTGTAGTAGAAGCCAGCCCCCAGGAAGGGCGAGAGCAGGCCGTTGACCGACATGACGTCGAAGTCCAGCGAGGGCCAGCGGTTCTGGCTCTGCGCGGACAGGCCGTCGAACAGCTCCACCGTGGTGGCGCGGGTATTCGGCTCGCGGCGGGCGCCGGTGCGCAGTTCCACGAGCGCGTTCGGCTCTTCGGAACCGGCCGAGAAGATGCCGCGGGCGCGGTGATACTTGAACGAGCGGCCAACCAGCCGCACGCCGTTGGCGAGCAGGGCCGAGGCCAGCGTATCACCGGCGAAGCCCTTGTAGGCCTTGCCGTCGAACGAGAAGGAGAGGGGCTGCGAGCGGTCGATGCGACCGCCGGAGGGCAGGCGGCTCATGGCGTCACCTCACGGGCGAGCGTCGCGCCGCCGATGGCGTGGTTGCGGGTGTCGCGTTCGAGCACCACCCAGGAGCGGCAGCCCGAGGCGTGGTACCAGAGATCCCGATGGGCGCCGGCCGGGTTGTCGCGCAGATAGACATAGTCGCTGAAGGTATCCAGCGCGTTGGGCGCGGCGGGATCGGGACGCTTCACCGTGGCATCACCCAGATAGGTGAACTCATGGCTGTCGCGGAGCCCGCAGTAAGGGCAAGGAATGCGCATTGTGCCAGCTCTCAGTGAAGGTTCGGCTGCGGGCCGACGCCCTTTTCGTCGATGATGTGTCCGGTGCGGAAGCGATCGAGGCGCATCAGCGCATTGCGCGCATGGGCCACGTCCTTGGCGATGGTCCAGGCGAAGCACCAGCCGGAGGCCGGGGTCGCCTTGAAGCCGCCGTAGCACCAGCCGGTGTTGAGGTAGAAGCCGGGAATATGGGTCTTGTCGATGATGGGCGTGCCGTCCATGGACATGTCCATGATGCCGCCCCAGGAGCGCAGCATGCGGACGCGGCCGATGCTCGGCATCAGCGCCATGGCGCTTTCCGCCACGTCCTCCACCACCGGCAGATTGCCGCGCTGGGCGTAGGAATTGTAGCCGTCGATGTCGCCGCCGAAGACGAGACCGCCCTTGTCGGACTGGCTCACATAGAAATGGCCGGCACCGAAGGTGATCACGCCGTCAATGAGCGGCTTGAGGCCTTCCGACACGAACGCCTGCAGCACGTGGCTCTCGATGGGCAGGCGCATGTCCAGCTTGCAGGTGAGGCGCGAGGTTGAGCCGGCCACCGCCAGGCCCACCTTGCCGGCGCGGATGGGGCCGCGGGTCGTTTCCACGCCCACCACCGCGCCGGAGGCGTCGCGGATGAAGCCGTTCACTTCGCAATTCTGCACGATGTCGACGCCGAGCTTGTCGGCGGCGCGGGCATAGCCCCACACCACCGCATCATGGCGCGCGGTGCCGCCGCGCTTCTGCAGCAGGCCGCCCTTGATGGGGAAGCGGGCGTTGTCGAAGTCGAGCAGGTGCGGATACATGGCGCGCACGCCGTCCTGATCCAGCAACTCCGAATCCGCGCCGTTGATGCGCATGGCATTGGCGCGCCGGGCATAGGCATCGCGCTGGGCGTCGGAATGGCAGAGGTTCAGCACGCCGCGCTGGCTGACCATGGAGTTGTAATTGACGTCCTGCTCCAGGCCTTCCCACAGCTTCATGGACCATTCGTAGAACGGCTCGTTGCCGGGCAGCAGGTAGTTGGAGCGGATGATGGTCGTGTTGCGCCCGGCATTGCCGGAGCCGATCCAGCCCTTTTCCAGCACCGCCACGTTGCGGATGCCGTGCTCCTTGGCAAGGTAATAGGCGGTGGCGAGGCCGTGGCCGCCGCCGCCGACGATGATCACGTCATAGGCGGGCTTGGGTGCGGCATCGCGCCAGGCGGGCTTCCAGCCCTTCTGCCCCATAAGGGCATTGGCGAACAGGCTCAAGGCGGAATAGCGCATGTCTTCGTCCTATTGGGCGGCTGCTGGAGGCGACCGCGCGCCGTTGACTATGGATCGCCCATCCAGCCTCTGGCATCATGCCTGAATGCGACGCTTTGTTGACCAGAAGCGACATTGCTTCCCGAAAGGACAGCTTCGTGATCTTGAGTGTGAGCACCGCCGGCCCGCGCACCTATGGATTCCTGCTGCTGCCGGACTTCGCGCTGCTCACCTATGCCTCGGCCATCGAGCCGCTGCGGGCCGCCAACGCCCTCTCGGGACGTGACCTCTATCGCTGGCGGCACATTTCCCCCGATGGGCAGCCTGTGCGGGCTTCCAACGGGGTGGCCATCGCCGTGGACGAGAAGGTGGGAGACACGCTGGATCTCGATGCGGTGGTGGCGGTGGCGGGCGGCAATCCGGCCCGCTTCCGGCACAAGCCCACCTTCACCTTCCTGCGCCGGCTGGCGGCACGCGGCGTCATGCTGGCGGGTGTCTCCGGCGGGCCGTATGCGCTGGCCCGCGCCGGTGTGCTGGAAGGGCATCGCTGCACGGTGCATTGGGAGCATGTGCCGGCCTTCACGGAGGAATTTCCCGATCTCGACGTGCGCCGCACGCTCTATGAGATCGACCGCGACCGTGTGACGTGCGCCGGCGGCATCGCGACGCTGGACATGATGACTGACCTGATCGCCCGCGACCACGGGCCGGTGCTCGCCAATGCGGTGTCCGAATGGTTCCTGCGCACCCATGCGCGGCCCGCCTCTGGTGCCCAGCGCATGGCGCCGCGCGAGCGGTTCGGCATCGGCAATGCCAAGGTTCTGGCGGTGCTGGCAGAGATGGAAAAGCGGCTGGAGGAGCCCGCCTCCCGCGAGGAGCTGGCGCGCGGCGCCGGCATCTCCGTGCGCCAGCTGGAGCGGCTGTTCGCGGACCATGTGGGGGAGAGCGTCGGCGGGCACTATCTCAGCCTTCGGCTGGACCGTGCCCGCTCCCTGCTGCGCCAGACCGCGCTGCCGGTGGCGGAAGTGGCCATGGCGACGGGCTTCGTCTCCACCAGCCATTTTTCCCGCGCCTACAAGGCCCGCTTCGGCCTCTCGCCAACGGGGGAGCGGGGCAGCCGGGCGGGAGGGGCCTAAAGCCGGATCGGTTCAGACGTCCACCTTGAAGCTCAGTTCGATCTCCGAGGCGGGCAGGCCGCCGCGCAGACCCCAGTTCTCGCGCGGCACTTCGATGAGGATGATTTTGATTTCGCCCTCCGGCACGCCGAGCGCCGCGAGATTGGCGACCAGCGCCTTGTAGAGCGCGCGCTTGGCCTCGATGGAACGGCCGGCGAACAGTGTGACCTCGACGCGGGTGAAGCGCTCGGAGCGGTCGCCGGGCACGATGCGGCGGGTCGGTGGGTAGAGATCCAGCACCACATCGCGATCCCAGTCGGGAATCTTCAGCGTGCTCAGCATGGCGGACTGGACGGCCTCGATGACGGCCAGTTCCTGACCCGTGGCCCAGTCCCCGGTGGCGATGCGAACGGATGGCATGGACGCTTCCCGCACTGACGATCCCGTGACCAGTGTGCACGAAATGAGCGTAGCCTCAAGGAGCATCCGGGCGGGTCATGGCGCCACGGCCTCATATGAAAATGCCCCGGCCGGTTGAGCCGGTCGGGGCAGGGAAGGGCGGCGGAACCATGAGGGGCGGCGACGCCGCCCGAACCGTGTCGGGCGAGGCTTTGGAAGCCGCGCTCAGATATCGAGCGTGGTGTCGCGCTCCCACTGGGTGAGGTGGCGCGAATAGGCGTTCCACTCTTCGGTCTTCAGCTTGAGATAGCCGTCCACCAGTTCGGAGCCGAGGCCGTCACGCAGCACGCGGGACTTCTCCAGCGCGCGCATGGCATCCAGCAGGTTCAAGGGGAGGCGCTTGGCGCCGCGCACCTTGTGGCCCTCGGTGTACATGTTGATGTCGAGCCGCTTGCCGGGATCGCGCTCATTGGCGATGCCGTCGAGGCCCGCCGCCAGCACGCCGGCCTGCAACAGGTAGGGGTTCGCCGCGCCGTCGGCGAGGCGGAACTCGAACCGGCCCGCGTCCGGAATGCGGATCATGTGGGTGCGGTTGTTGCCGGTGTAGGTCACGGTGTTCGGGGCCCAGGTAGCGCCGGAGACGGTGCGCGGGGCGTTGATGCGCTTGTAGGAGTTCACCGTGGGATTGGTGAGGGCGCACAGCGCGTCCGCATTGTGGATCAGGCCGCCGATGAAGTGGTAGCCGAGCTGGGAGACGCCCAGATCGCCCTTCGGATCGGCGAAGGCGTTGCCGTTCTTGCCCCACATGGACACATGCACGTGGCAGCCCGAGCCAGTGAGGTTGATGAAGGGCTTCGGCATGAAGGTGGCGCGCATGCCGTGCTTCTCGGCCAGCGTCTTCACCATGTATTTGAAGAACACGTGCCGGTCGGCAGTGATGAGGGCATTGCCGTAGTTCCAGTTCATCTCGAACTGGCCGTTGGCGTCCTCATGGTCGTTCTGGTAGGCGCCCCAGCCCAGCGACAGCATGCTGTCGCAGATCTCCTTGATGACCGCATACTGGCGCATCAAAGCCGACTGGTCGTAGCAGGGCTTCACCGCCGTGTCGGCACCATCGAAGATGGCCGAGCCGTCGGGATTGGTGAGGAAGTATTCGCACTCCACGCCGCTCTTCATCTCGTAGCCGAGGGCGGCCGCCTTCGCGAGCTGCTCCTTCAGCACCTGACGGGGCGCCTGCGCCACCGGCTTGCCGCCCATGACGAGGTCGGAGGCGAGCCAGGCCACTTCCGGGTTCCAGGGCAGTTGGATCAGCGAGGACGGATCCGGCACCGCGAACAGGTCCGGGTCGGCCGGCGACATGTCGAGCCACGTGGCGAAGCCGGCGAAGCCCGCGCCGTTCTTCTGCATCTCGGCAATGCCGGCGGTGGGCACCAGCTTGGCACGCAGGCCGCCGAACAGGTCCACGTAGGAGATCAGGAAATACTTGATGCCGCGCTCCTGCGCGACCGCCTCAAGGTCAATGGCGGCGGCGGTGCTGGCCGCCTCCTTCTTGGGCAACCGGGCCATGTATATGTTCCCTCATTATGGATCTGGAAGAGGTCTTGAAGTTTTCAGACACGCCGCCCCGGCGAAGGGGCGGCGTGGTTGGGTTGAGCGATCAGTAGCCGCCCTTGCCCGGAATCCACTCGGTGCCTGCAAGCGGCACGCCAGCCATGGCGGACGCCTCGATGGTGAGGGCCACGAGGTCCTCCGGCTCGAGATTGTGCAGGTGGCTCTTGCCGCAGGCGCGGGCGATGGTCTGCGCCTCCAGCGTCATCACCGCCAGATAGTTGGCGAGCCGGCGGCCGGCCTTCACCGGGTCGAGCCGCGCGGAGAGGAGGGGATCCTGCGTGGTGATACCCGCCGGATCCTTGCCCTCGTGCCAGTCGTCATAGGCACCGGCGGTGGTGCCGAGCTTCTGATATTCTTCCTCGTAGGACGGATCGTTGTCGCCCAGCGCCACGAGGGCGGCGGTGCCGATGGCCACCGCGTCGGCACCGAGTGCAAGCGCCTTCGCCACGTCGGCGCCGCTGCGGATGCCGCCGGAGACGATGAGCTGCACCTTGCGATGCATGCCCAGATCCTTCAGCGCCTGCACGGCGGGGCGGATGGCGGCGAGGATGGGCAGGCCCACGTGCTCGATGAACACGTCCTGCGTCGCCGCCGTGCCGCCCTGCATGCCGTCCAGCACCACCACGTCCGCGCCGGACTTCACGGCCAGCGAGATGTCGTAATAGGGGCGGGAGGCGCCGACCTTCACATAGATGGGCTTTTCCCAGTCGGTCAGCTCGCGCAGCTCCTCGATCTTGATCTCAAGATCATCGGGGCCGGTCCAGTCGGGATGGCGGCAGGCCGAGCGCTGGTCGATGCCGGCGGGCAGTGTGCGCATGCCGGCCACGCGCTCGGTGATCTTCTGGCCGAGCAGCATGCCGCCGCCGCCGGGCTTGGCGCCCTGGCCGATCACCACCTCGATGGCGTCCGCCTTGCGCAGATCGTCCGGGTTCATGCCGTAGCGCGAGGGCAGATACTGATAGACCAGCGTCTTGGAGGAGCCGCGCTCCTCCGGCGTCATGCCGCCGTCGCCGGTGGTCGTGGAGGTGCCCATGGCCGAGGCGCCGCGGCCCAGCGCGTCCTTGGCGTTGGCGGAGAGTGAGCCGAAGCTCATTCCGGCGATCGTCACCGGGGTCTTCAGGTGGATGGGCTTCTTGGCGAAGCGTGTGCCGAGCACCACGTCGGTGCCGCACTTCTCGCGATAGCCTTCCAGCGGGTAGCGCGAGATGGAGGCGCCGAGGAACAGCAGGTCGTCGAAGTGGGGCAGCTTGCGCTTGGTGCCGGCGCCACGGATGTCGTAGATGCCGGTCGCGGCGGCGCGGCGGATCTCCGACAGCGTGTGCGGATCAAACGTGTTGGAGAAGCGGGGCAGGGTGCGGGGCACGTTGTTGTGCGCGGACATGATGCTGTCAGTCCTCAGTACGCATCGACATTGTCGATGTGGAAGTTGTAGAGGCGACGGGCCGAGCCGTAGCGCTTGAACTCGGAGATATCGATGCTGCCTTCAAGGCCGGCGGCCTTGAGCTTCTCGGCGAGATGCGCCTTGTGCTCGTCCCGCATCTCCTTCTCGATGCAGTCGGCGCCGAGGCTCTTCACCGTGCCGCGCACGAAGAGCTTGGCCTCATAGAGGCTGTCGCCCAAAGCATCGCCCGCATCGCCGAACACGATCAGGCTGCCGGCCTGACCCATGAAGGCGCTCATGTGGCCGATGGAGCCCTTCACGATGATGTCGACGCCCTTCATGGAGATGCCGCAGCGGGCACCCGCATTGCCGTCGATCAGCAGCATGCCGCCGTGCGCGGTGGCGCCGGCCGCCTGGCTGGCGTCGCCCTTCACATGCACGAAGCCGCTCATCATGTTCTCGGCGACGCCGACACCGGCATTGCCCTCGATGATGACGCGGGCCTGCTGGTTCATGCCGGCGCAGTAATAGCCCACGTGCCCGGCGATGGTGACGTCCAGCGGGGCGTTGATGCCGCACGCGACGGCATGGCGGCCGTTGGGATTGGCCACCAGCCAGCGGCGGGCGTTGGTCTCGACACCGGCCTTGTGCAGGGCGCCGTTCAGCTCGCGCAGCGGGTTGGCGCCGAGGTCGAAGGTCTCGTCCGGCGCGGCCTTGAGATTGGTTTGGGCGTTCATGCTGCGCGGTCCCAGAAATAGACGGTGGCGGGTTCGGGCTCGAACACCTTGGCATTCTCGATGCCGGGCAGATCGACGAGGGCGCGGTATTCGGAACCGAACGCCACATACTGGTCGGTCTCGGCCATCACGGCGGGCTTGCAGGCGATGGGATCGCGCAGCACGCCGAAGCCGCTCTCGGTGCCCACCACGAAGGTGAAGAAGCCGTCGAGATCATCGAGGCCGGCCTTCAGGGCCTCGCCGAGCGAGGCGCCCTGCTGCATGCGCCACGTCAGATAGGCGGCAGCCACTTCGCTGTCGTTCTGGGTGGCGAAGGTCAGGCCCTCGCGGGTGAGATTGCGGCGCAGGTCGTTATGGTTCGACAGCGAGCCATTGTGCACCAAGCACTGGTCCACGCCGGTGGAGAAGGGGTGGGCGCCGGCGGTGGTCACAGCGCTCTCGGTGGCCATGCGGGTGTGGCCGATGCCGTGGGTGCCGCTCATCTTGGCGAGGTCGAAGCGCGCCGCCACATTCTTCGGCAGGCCCACTTCCTTGAAGATCTCCATGCGGCTGCCGGCGCCGACGACGGCGACGTCCGGATACTGCGCGGCGAGCGCCGCGCGGACATCCGCTTCCTTGGCGGCGGGCACTTCGATCACGGCGTGGGTGGAGCGCACCGAAAGGGCGGGCTTGCCGCCGGCAGTGGTGGAGAGGCCGTCGGCCAGAGCTGCGAAATCATAGCCTTCGACGGCGCGCAGCGAGAGCTTCACATGATCGGCCTTGCCGTTGCCATAGACCGCGAAGCCCGCGCTGTCCGGGCCGCGGTCGGTCATGACGCACAGCATGGAAGCCAACATCTGCCCGAGCTGGGGCTCCAGCTTGGGGTCCTTCAAGAAGATTCCGACAATGCCGCACATGGCACACCTCCCACGCCCCGAAGGGCCATGGGCAAGTGCTACGACGCCGCAGGAGGGTCGTCAATCAGGAGAATAAAATTTTCTCTCTAGGAAAATTCTCATTCAGCTGTTGGTGCGCGGATAGACGATGATGGAGAGGTAGGTCATCGGCCGCTGGATCAGTGTTTCCGGCCCATGGGCGGCGGCGCTGTCGAACATCAGGGAATCGCCCGGCCGCAGGTGGTAGGAGCGGTCGCCGTGGCGATAGACCACCTCGCCGGAGAGCATGTAGATGAACTCCACCCCGCCATGGCGGAAGCCGGTGTAGGGCACGGCTTCCTCGGTGAGGGTGATGAGATAGGGTTCCACCGCCACATCGCCGCCGAGCCCGTGGCCCAGCAGCTCATACTGATGGCCCACCTTGGTGCCGCGCCGCTCGATGACCACGCCCTGGCCGGCGCGCACATAGGAGCAGTCGCGCCGCTCCTCGAAGGCTGAGAACAGGGCGGTGATCGGCACGTTCAGCGCCCGCGCCACCGCCTGCAGGGTGCTGAGGGACGGGGAGATCTGCCCGTTCTCGATCTTGGAGAGCATGCCCACCGAGATGCCTGCGGCGCTGGCGAGGTCCGAGACCGTCAGGTCCAGCTCGCGCCGCACGGCGCGGACCTGGATGCCGAGGGCCTGTTCAAGGCTGGTGGCTCCGGCCTCGGGCGCGCCCGAGCCGGTGGTCAGGGATGCAGCCTCGCCCTCTTCGGTCGCCTTGATCTTCCGCTCCGCCACGCTGTCCCCCTCCAGAGCCTGGCCACTGAATCAGCCTCCATCATTGTGATGGAGCACGTTCCGCGACGGGCGCCCTCGTCCGGCGCAAGAAGACACCTATGCGTGCAGGAGTGCAAACGGCGGCACGGGCGGGCAGATCCGCAAGACGCTCTTGCGTCATCGGGGCATGCTTTACGCTATGCTCTCCAAGTCTTGCGGTGTCGCATTTGTGTAGTCATCCAGTGCCTATTCTGTGTCGGAATGGGGCAATGGATGCCGATTCGGTGCGATCCACGCGAAAGCTTCGGAGCGCAAAGTGATCGTGGCGCGGGTACGGTCTGGAACCGATAATCCCGATCCGCGTTCAGCCTCTGCCTGAAGGAGCAACGCGGATGTACATGGACCATGGCGAAGTCGCCGACTCTTTTGCTTCCACGCCTCTGGCGTCCGCACCCGTGGGGTTCATCGAAGCCGGGGACGATGGGCATGAGATCGCCTATTTCGCCAAGGCGGCCGGTATCTCCCGCGAACAGGCCCGGCTTCTGATCCGCCAGCACGGCCCCCACCGCTCCACCCTCATGGCCGCCGCGCGCCGCCTGAAGCGCGGCTGAGACAGCGCGCCGGGCGTAGGGGAGGGGGCCTCCGGCAGGGCTCTATCCACAGGCTGTGCCTTGTCGGTTTGCCCCCTATGGACAGGCCGGATCGGACCTTCTATACAGCCGATCCCATCTGGTCACTGACCGGATGCGGCGCCCGGGTAGCTCAGTTGGTAGAGCATGCGACTGAAAATCGCAGTGTCGGCGGTTCGACTCCGTCCCCGGGCACCATTCGCTTTCTAAGCGACTGAAATCCCACATTTTCTGGATTTTTGCCCCACACCTTCGGCAAGGTGAGGGCGTGCTTCGTGCCGTTTTCCCTCTGCCGGTGATCTCGCCTCTGTTTCAGGAGCGATCCCGCTCCGCCGGCCCATGGCAGGGCGTGTCATTCTTCGCCTCAAGACAGAACGGTGCCTCGACGGCGTTTCCCGCAATTCGGTTTTAAGCTACCGTTCTTGCGCCGTCTGATAGCGAAGTGGGGATTATCATGACCGAAGGAACCGAGCCGAAGGACGCCGTAGCGCCGGCCGCCGAGTCGCCCGAGACCCCGGCGAAGGCCGAGACCGCGCAGCCGCTCTCCGAAGAGCAGCTCGACAAGGTCGCCGGTGGCCTGCTCATGCCTTACGAGCCGAAGCCCGAGCAATTCTGATCCCGCGTTCGCCAACGTGCGGGCCGTGAGGCCCGCGCCGTCCTCCGCCGTCCTCCGCCGTCCCGCCCCTGACTTGCGCCCACCGGATGGCGGGCTCATATCCGGCGGCAGGATACGGCAGCAGCGAAAGGTCGGCACATGAACGCCATTTCTCCGGGCAATGTCGCGGTGGTTACGGGAGCTGCCGGCGGCATCGGCCTTGCGGCCGCGAAGAAGTTCGCCGCCGCCGGCATGCAGGTCTGCCTTGTTGATCGCTCGGACAGTGTGCGGGTGGCCGCAGGCAGTCTTGGCGGCAAGGCGGCGCCCTTCATCGTCGATGTTGCCGACCGATCGGCCATGGAGCGGCTGGCGGAAGAAATCCGTGCACGCTTCGGTGCTGTGTCGGTGCTCATGAACAATGCCGCCATCGGCGATGGCGGCGATGTGCTGGCAAGCCCGGAGAATTGGGAGCGCCTGCTGGGCGTGAACCTGTTCGGTGTGCTGCACGGCGTGCAGGCCTTCCTGCCGGCCATGGTGGCGGGCGACAGGCCGGGTATCGTCATCAACACCGGCTCCAAGCAGGGCATCACCCAGCCGCCCGGTGACACCGCCTATAACGTCAGCAAGTCGGCCGTGAAGGCGCTGACCGAGGGCCTTGCACATACCCTGCGCCAGCAGGTCGGCGAGCGCATCACCGCGCACCTGCTCATTCCCGGCTACACCTTCACCGGCCTCACCAAGGCCGCCGAGAAGCCGGCCGGCGCCTGGACGGCCGAGCAGGTGGTGGACTTCATGTTCGAGCGCATGGCGGAGGGCGACTTCTACATCCTCTGCCCCGACAACGATGTGACCCGTGAGATGGACGAGAAGCGCATGGCCTGGGCCATGGGCGACGTGATCGGGAACCGCCCCGCACTCTCGCGCTGGCATCCGGACTGGCAGGATGCGTTCGCCGATTACATGAAGAGCTGAGTACCCGCGCGGGCAGGCCATCGGCCCGCCCGCGTCACCGCGCCCGCCACCACGTCTCCGGCAGCGTGCCATAGAGCGAGGGGCGCGCCGGATGGGCGATGCGGATCCAGCGTGCCAGCCACTGGCCCGGCGCGTGGAACAGTGGCACCCCGTAGGCGCCGGAGATGAGCGCCCGGTCAAGAGCGCGCGCGGCGGCGGTCACGTCGTCCTCGCTGCGCGCGGCCATCAGTGCGGCGATGGCCGCATCCACGGCAGGTGACTTGGCGCCCATATAGTTGCGGGTGCCCGGCATGTCGGCGGCGGCGGAGCCGAAATAGAAGGCCTGCTCATTGCCCGGCGAGAGGGACTGCGTCCAGGTGAAGGGCACCATGTCGAAGTCATAGGCATTGCGCCGGGCATCGAACTGCACCGCGTCCACCACCCGCACATCCACCCGCATGCCCGCCCGCTGCATCTGCGAGGCGAAGCCCAGTGCGAGGCGTTCCTGCTCGCGGCTCGTCACCATGATCTCGAAGCCGAACGTCTCGTCCGAGCCGACGCGGCGCAGCTTGCCGTCCTTCAGCTGCCAGCCCGCCTGCGCGAACAAGGCGAGGGCTGCCTTCAGCTGCTTGCGGTCGCGGCCGGAGCCGTCTGCGGCGGGCGGCCGGTAGGTGCCGTCCATCACGTCCGGCCGCAGCTCCCCGTGATGCGGACCCAGCAAGGCGAGTTCCGCGGCATTGGCCTTGCGGCCGAGGCTGGAGAGGTCGGAGCCGTCGAAGAAGCCGGCCGTGCGATTGTAGAGATTGTAGTAGAAGTTGCGGTCCAGCCATTCGAAGTCGAACAGCTCGATGATCGCCCGGCGCACCCGCACGTCCGCGAACACCGGCCGGCGGGTGTTGAACACCAGCGCATAATGCGGCTTCGGCAGACCGTTGGGGATGCTCTCCTTCACCACCTGCCCGTTGCGCACGGCGGGAAAGTCGTAGCCGGTCTGCCAGCGGCCGGGATCGGTCTCGAAGCGGGCATCGATGAGGCCGCGCCGGAAGGCCTCGAATTCGGTGTTGGCATCGCGGAAGTAGGTGAAGCGCAGCTCGTCGAAATTGAACAGGCCGCGCGTCACCGGCAGGTCTTTCGCCCAATAGTCGGGGTTGCGCTTCAGCGTCACCGCGCTGCCCGCCTCCACCTGCGCCACCGTGTAGGGGCCGGAGCCGACAGGGGGCGTCAGGCTGGTCTGGTCGAAGGTGGCGGCGTCCACGGCGTGGCGGGGCAGCACCGGCATCAGGCCCATGATGAGCGGCAGCTCGCGATCCGGTTCCGTGAAGGTGAAGCGCACACGGCTGCCGTCCGCCGTCGCGCTGGCCACCTTGCCGTAATAGAGGCGCATGTTCGGCCGCCCCTTGTCGCGCAGCAGGCCGAAGGAGAAGAGCACGTCGTCCGCCGTCACCGGCGTGCCGTCGGAGAAGCGCGCGCGCGGGTCGATCTCGAACTCCACGAAGCTGCGTTCGTCGTCGGTTTTCACCGTGCGCGCGAGAAGGCCGTAGAGCGTGAAGGGCTCGTCATAGCTGCGCACCAGCAGGCTCTCGAACACATAGGCGCGCACGAAGGGCGTGGCCGAACCGCGCACCACGAAGGGGTTGAGGCTGTCGAACGTGCCCAGTGCCGACAGCGACAGGCGGCCGCCCTTCGGCGCATCGGGGTTCACATAGTCGAAATGGGTGAAGTCCGCCGCCATGTCGGGCGTGCCCTGCATGGCGAGCGCGTGCTGTTGAGCAGAGGCGGGGACCACTGCGCCAGAGGCCAATGCCACCAGCAGCGCCAACAGCCGTAGAACAGGCTGGAGGGCTTCCAAATATTGCCGGGGGCGCGGCGGCAATAACGACGCTGCGGCACGGGCGGAATTGGCATTGCGGGGTCGATCAGTTTCTGCCATTCACCCGCCTGCACCTTTTCTGCCACGCTGTCTCGGCTAGGCCGCATTCTTGGGCAAGGTAGCACGTCAGGCACCACATGCGTGCCGGGCGCGTTGCAGCGGCCTCGGTCTTGCCTCAATTGACACCGAACAGAGCGGCGTTACGAGGTGAAATCGCGCGCCTCTGCGTTGAGTCGCGCGCCTGGGATCAGGCATTCACGGGGAAGATTTGGGAATGACAACAGCCACCACTCTGCGTCGCGCGAGCGCGCTTGCCGTTGCCGCGATCACGCTCGGTGTCGCTGGCGGAGCCTGGGCACAGAATGCGGCTCCGGCCAAGCCCGCGCCGGCCAAGCCGGCTCAGGCGCAGCCCGCTCCCGCACAGCCGCAGGCGCAGCAGGCCGGTCCTCAGTCCGTCGCCGTGCCGGGCATCAACACGCCCTGGACCAAGGTGTGCGGCACCGATCAGGCCTCGAAAAAAGAAATCTGCATGACCACGCAGGATTTCACGGCTGAAACCGGCCAGCCGCTGGCCTCCGCCGCGATCCGCGAGATGAAGGACGATCCGAACAAGAAGTTCATCGTCTCCGTCCCCGTTGGCATGCTGCTGCAGCCCGGCACCCGCGTCGTCATCGACAAGGAACAGCCGATGTCGCTGAAGTACGAAATCTGCTTCCCCAACGGCTGCTTCGCCAGCCTGGACGTGAATGCGGACTTCGTGAACAAGCTCAAGAAGTCGCAGAACATCACCATCCAGGCGCTGCAGATGGGCGGTCGCACGCTCAACTTCGTGATCCCGGGCAAGGACTTCGCCAAGGCCTATGACGGCCCGCCGTCCGACCCGAACGTGGTCGCCGCCGAGCGCCAGAAGCTGGCCGAAGAGCTGCAGAAGCGCGCCCAGAAGATGATGGAAGAGCGCGCTGCCGCTCAGGGCAACGGTCAGGCCGCTCCGGCTGCTGGCGCTGCGCCCGCCGCTCCGGCTGCGCCCGCCAAGCCCTGATCCTTCCGTATCAGGTTCGAACACGGAAACGGCCCGCCTCCCGGCGGGCCGTTTTCGTTTGGGCGGGCCGGAGAGACAGCGGGCAACCCGGCGGCTCTTCCGCCGGGGCACACCATCCGGCTCCTTAGCCGCTGTAACGACAAAAGGGGCGATCTTGCCGATCGCCCCTTTTGTATTGTGTTGGGTGCTGGAAGAGCCGGGCGGCTGAAGCCGATCAGTTCAGCAGGTCGCGCCGCACGCGCCAGCCGCCGGTTCCGTCCTCGGCCAGCGCTTCGGCAACGCGCGGATGGCGCACCGGCTCGTTGGACGTGTCGAGCTCCAGATTCTGCTCCGACACATAGGCCACATACTCATTGTCCGCATTCTCGGCCAGCAGGTGGTAGAACGGCTGGTCCTTGCGCGGACGGATCTCCTCGGGGATGGACTGGTACCATTCCTCGGTATTGTCGAAGACCGGGTCCACATCGAACACCACGCCCCGGAACGGGAAGTGGCGATGGCGCACCACTTCCCCGATGCGGAACTTGGCAAGGCGGGTGCGGTTCTCGGTTTCGTGGTGGGATTCGTGCGCGGCCGCCAGCGCCACGGGCAGGGACCGACGCGCCGCCCGGGCCTTGGTGCCCGACCGATCCGTCTGCGCCTGTTCCTTCACCGTCCGCGCCATCCGCTCAATCCCTCGTCATTCTCAACCGTCACTGCTTCGCCCGTCACATATCGCAATGTGACCGTTTTCACCACCTATTTACCATGATGGTGCCTGCGCGGGCCGTGCGGGATTCACAGCCCATAGACGGCGGCGAGATCCTTGTCCTTGTCGGCCACGATACGCGCGAGGTCCACAATCACCTTGGCCTGCTTCCAGGTGGCGTCGTCCTGCATCTTGCCGTCGATCATCACCGCGCCCGCACCATCGGGCATGGCATCCAGAATCTTTACCGCGAAGGCGACTTCACCGGGATCGGGGCTGAACACGCGCTTGGCGATGTCGATCTGGCTGGGGTGGAGCGACCAGGCCCCGACGCAGCCCTGCAGGAAGGCGTTGCGGAACTGGCTCTCGCAGGCGGCGCCATCGGAGAAGTCGCCGAACGGGCCGTAGAAGGGCTTGATGCCGCTGGCGGCGCAGGCATCCACCATCTTGCCGACCGTGTAGTGCCAGAGATCCTGCTGGTAGCCCACGCGCGGCGCATCGCCATCGGGGTCGGCCAGCACCTTGTAGTCGGGATGCCCGCCGCCGACGCGGGTGGTCTTCATGGCACGGGAGGCGGCGAGATCCGCGGGGCCGAGGCTCATGCCGTGCATGCGCGGAGAGGCGGCGGCGATCGCCTCCACATTCTTCACGCCCTCGGCGGTCTCTAGGATGGCGTGGATGAGAATGGGCTTGGAGACGCTGTGCTTCGCTTCCAGCTGGGCCAGCAACTGGTCGAGATAATGGATGTCCCACGGCCCATCCACCTTGGGCAGCATGATCACGTCCAGCTTGTCACCCACCGCGCCCACGATCTCGCGGATGTCGTCCAGTGCCCACGGGCTGTTGAGGGCATTGATGCGGGTCCACAGACCCGTGGTGCCGAAGTTCACCGCCTTGGCCAGCTCGATGAAGCCGCTGCGCGCCGCCTCCTTGGCGTCGATGGGGATGGCGTCCTCCAGATTGCCGAGGACCACGTCCACCTGGCCTGCGAGGTCCGGCACCTTGGCGCGGATCTTCTCCAGATGCGGCGGCACGAAATGAATCATGCGCTCCAGCCGCACGGGCAGTTCGCGGTAGGGCGCAGGCGCGCCGATGGCGAGCGGCTTGAAGAAGTTGCGCGGCAGCTTCATGTGGTGTCCTCCCCTTGTTGTGATCGCAGCATGGACAGGCGGCGCGTGCCCGGCAAGCGTCGGGTTGCCACGCAACGCGATGTTTCGCAGCGCGGTGTCCGCCTTGACCCGGTGGCCGCAGGGCGTAGCGTGCCGGCCTCGGACAGGGAGATCGAGTTTTGCTTTCAAGACGGGACGTGCTGGCGGGGCTGGTGGCGGCGGGAGCGGGGGCTGCAGGGATGCGGGCCGCATCCGCGCAGACCGGACGGGCGCCGGAGAAGCCGACCGAATTCCTGCTCGGCTACGGCAGCCTGATCGATACCGCATCGCGCGAGGGCACGGCCGGCACCAAGCTCGATGCGGTGCCGGTGCGTGTGTCCGCGGCGTTTGGCTATCGGCGGGTCTGGAATGTGCGGGGGCGGGGCTGGACGGCGCTCGGTCTCGCGAAGGGCGAGGATCTGCGCCCTGCCGCGCCCATCAACTGCGTGCTGTTCCCCGTGGATGCGGACACGCTGCCGCGCTTCGACCGGCGCGAGTCCGGCTATGACCGGGTGGCGGTACCGAACGCCATGGTCGAGTCGCTTTCCTGGCTGCGCCTGCCGGAGCAGGGGACCCTCTGGATCTATGTGCCCAAGGCCGGCGAGAAGGCCCCCGAGCCCGATGCCGCCCATCCCATCGTGCAGTCCTATGTGGACCTCGTGCTGGGCGGGGCGCTCGGCTATGGCGAGGCGTTCGCACGCGAGGTGATCGAGACCACCTTCGGCTGGAGCGCCTTCTGGCTGGATGACCGGGTGACGGCACGCCGCCCGTGGGTCGCCAACCCCGCAGCCGGAGCCATCGACCGCCTGCTGGCGCGCACGCCGCAGTCGGAGGCGGCCTTCCGGGAGCGGCTCTATAGCGAGGAGTACGCCGTCCGACGCCTGATGCGACCCGGGGACGGACTAGCACCCGCGCCAAAGCCGGAAACGGCCCGGCCCTGATCTCTACCGCAGTGCACACTGCATAGCTTGCCGGCGCGTTCTGCGTCGGCAGTGTCTTGCGGCGGCGCAGCGAACGTCGTTGTTTCTGCGGCGACATGACGGACCTGTTCGGCCTCGCCTTTCCCTTCTTTGGCCTGATCTTCCTCGGCTTCGCGTGCGGGCACTTCGTGCGGCTGCCGGAAGAGGGGCTCGCCTGGCTGTCCTTCTTCATCATCTACGTGGCGCTGCCGGCGCTATTCTATCGCATCGTCTCGCAGACGCCGTTCCACGAACTGGCCAACGCGCGCTTCATCCTCGCGGCGGTGACATCCACCGCCATCACGGCGGCGCTGGCGCTGGCGGTGTCGCTGTGGCTGCGGCGGGGGAATGCGGCAGAGGCGGGTGTCGCCACCACCGTCGGTGCCTATGCCAATGTGGGCTATATGGCACCGGGGCTGGCGCTGGCGGCCATCGGGCCTGATGCGGCGACGCCGGTGGCCATCGTCTTCACCTGCGATGCCCTGCTGTTCTTCACCCTGGTGCCGATGCTGGTGGCCATCCAGAGGCGCGAGGGGCATTTCGGCACCGTGCTGCTCACGGTGCTGAAGCGGGTTCTCACCCATCCATTCAACATCGCCACCTTCCTCGGCGTGCTGTCGGCGGCCTTCGACGTGCATCCGCCCGCCGCCCTCGACCGCATGCTGGATTTCCTGCGCAATGCCGCCGCCCCCTGCGCCCTGTTCACGCTGGGCGTCACGGTGGCCCTGCGGCCGCTCAAGCGGGTGCCGGTCGAACTGCCGCCGCTGCTGGCGCTGAAGCTGCTTGTGCAGCCCATGATCGCGCTGACCGTCTACGGCGCCTTCGGCCCGTTCGCTGATCGCTGGGTGGAGACGGTGGTGCTGATGGCGGCCCTGCCGCCGGCGCTGAACTGCTTCATCCTCGCCAAGCAGTACGGCACCTATGTGGAGGAAGCCTCGGCCGGCGTGCTGGTGGGCACTGTGCTGTCCGTGGCCACCGTTACGGGCCTGCTCTACCTCATCCAGCAGCACATGCTGCCGCTGCATCTCTTCCACTGACGCAGAGCGGCACCCGCTCGGGAGAGAGGGCGCCGATGCCAGCGTCTCTCAGCCGGCATTTCGTGCCGGGACCAGCAGGTCCGCAAGGCCGACCCGGTGCAGCATCTCCGCGCGCAGTCGATCCGTGACCGCGAAGCCGATATTGGCGCCGTCCTCGCTGGGATCGATGTGCACACGGAACGGCCGCTTGCCGAAGGGCGCATCCAGCACCGTCACGATGGCATCGGCCACCTTTGAGACATCTGCGTCCGGCGGCACGATCTCGGCGAAGGCCTTCTGCACTTCGTCACCGAAGCCGGCATAGGGGCCGGCCTCATAGGCCGCCGCCACCGACGCATCCGCCGGATGGCCGGCATGGGCGAAATGGTTGGTACCCGAGGTGAAGGCGCCGGGCACGATGATCGAGGTCTCGATGCCGAAGCGCGACAGCTCGCGGGCATACTGGATGGCGATGGCGTCCATGGCCGCCTTGGCGCCGAAATAGGGCGCGAGATAGGGCGGTGTGCCGCCGGTGACGCTGCTCGACGACACCCACACCAGCAGGCCCGAGCGCGCCGTACGCATGTGCGGGAGAACGGCGCGGTTCACGCGCTGGGTGCTCAGCACGTTGACGTCGTAGAGCTGCGCATATTGTTCCGGCGTGAAGGCTTCCGCCGGGCCGAACACCATGTGCCCGGCATTGTGTACGAGCACGTCGATGCGCCCGCTCTGCGCGATCACATCGGCCACCGCACTGTCCACGGAGGGCTGGGACTGCACGTCCAGTTCCACAGTGCGCAGGTCGATGCCGGTCTCTTGGGTCAGCTTGGCCATGGCCTCCGCATTGGCGGCGTTGCGCCCGGCGATGTCGCGCATGGAGGCGTAGACGGTGTGGCCGGCGCGGGCGAGAGCCTCAGCGGTGAGGCGGCCGAAACCGCTGGATGCGCCGGTGACGAGAACGATCTGTTTCATGATGTGTCTCCTGAAAATCGGAATGAAAAATTGGCGCGCACTCAGATGGTGCCGCCATTGGCGCGCAGCACCTGCCCGTTGATCCAGCCGCCGTCCGGGCCGGCGAGGAAGGAGACGGTGTTGGCGACGTCCTCGGGCGTTCCGAGGCGTTCCAGCGGCGCGAGCTTGGCGAACTGGTCCACCAGCGCCTGCGACTTGCCTTCGAAGAACAGCGCGGTGGCGGTGGGGCCGGGGGCGACCGCATTGACGGTGATGCTGCGACCGCGCAGCTCCTTCGCCAGGACATGGGTGAGGGCTTCCACGCCGGCCTTGGTGGCGGCGTAGATGGCATAGGTGGGCTGGTAGAGGCCGACCACGCTGGAGGACAGGTTGATGATGCGCCCACCCGTGCGCAGCCGCCGGGAAGCCTCGCGCAGGGTGTTCATGACGCCCTTGAGGTTGATGGCGATCTGGCTGTCGATGAGGGCGTCGTCCGCCTCGGCGAGGGCGGCGAGCTTCATGATGCCGGCATTGTTCACCAGCACGTCGATGCCGCCGAAAGCCGCTTCAGCCGCGTCGAACATGCGCCGGACCGCGTCCGCGTCGCTGACGTCCGCCTGCGCGGTGAGCGCCCGGCCGCCGGCCTGCTCGATCTTCGCTGCCAGCGCCTCGGCCTCCGCGGCCTTGCCGGCATAATTGATGACCACCGTGAAGCCGTCGGCGGCAAGGCGTTCGGCGATGGCTGCGCCGATGCCGCGCGAGGCGCCGGTAACAAGGGCAACCCTGGGGGGTGGGGTATTGGTCATGGGAAGTCTCCGTGCTGCGGAGCCGCATTGGCGCGACGTCCATGAGCAGCAGGATGGTTATTCCCCTGTCCCGATCTTTTATAATCACCCACTATCCGGCTTCACTATCCGGATTGAACGAACAGTTAGATGGATCGCTTCGACGCCATGCGGGTGTTTTCCCGCGTTGTGGAACGCCGCAGCTTCACGGCGGCGGCCTCCGATCTCGGCCTGCCGCGCTCGACCGTCACCGATGCGGTGAAGCAGGTGGAGGCGCGTCTCGGGGTGCGGCTGCTCCAGCGCACCACGCGCCATGTGAGCCCGACGCTGGACGGCGAGGCCTATTACCAGCGCTGCCTTGCCATTCTCGCGGACGTGGAGGATGCGGAGGGGGCATTTGCCGGTGCCAAGCCCAAGGGCTTGCTGCGGGTGGACGTGCACGGCACGCTGGCCCGGCATTTCCTGATGCCGGGGCTGCCGGCCTTCCTCGCGACCTATCCCGACATCGCCTTTTTCATGGGCGAGGCCGATCGCTTCGTGGACCCTGTGCGCGAGGGGTTCGACTGCGTGCTGCGGGTTGGCGTCCCGCAGCTGAGCGACATGATCGCCCGTCGCGTGGCGCTGCTGGACGAGGTCACGCTTGCGGCGCCCTCCTATCTTGAGGCCCACGGCGTTCCGGAGCATCCCGATGAACTGCTGGACGGGCATCGGATGGTGGGCTTCCTCTCCACCGCCACGGGAAGCCTGCTGCCGCTGGAATTCACCATCGGGGACATGGTGCGGGAGATCATCCTGCCGGTCACGGTTTCGCTAAACGCGGCGGAAAGCCTGCTCGCGGCAGCGAAGCTGGGATTCGGGCTCATGCAGATGCCGCGCTACCATGCCGAGGCGGCGCTTGGAGCAGGCGAACTGGTGGAAGTGCTGGCGGATTTTCCACCGACACCGACACCCGTTTCTCTGCTCTATCCCCGCAGCCGCCAGCTCTCGCCGCGCGTGCGGGTGTTCATCGACTGGCTGGTCCGGGAGTTCGCCCGCGCCAGCCGCGCCTGAGGTTCAGGCCGCCCGGTTGCCGAGGCCGAGCTTCATCACAGTCCGCCGCAGGGGTGTGATGCGGTCCAGCAGATAGAGGCCGAAGCCGCGCACGCCCTGCACCGGCACGAGGTCGGAGAGCAACGAGCGGTTGAGCAGGTCCACCGCCGTCATGCGGCCATGGATGTCCTTGTCGCGGGCGCTGGCATATCGCTTCAGCATGGCCTCGCCGCCGATCTCGCCGCCGGCCTCGTTGGCCAGATCGATCAGGGTCGCCGCGTCGCGCAGGCCGAGGTTGAGGCCCTGCGCGCCGATGGGCGGCATGATGTGGGCGGCCTCCGCCATGAGTGCCACGCGGGGGGCGGTGATGCTGCGGGCGGTCTCGGCCACCAGCGGGAAGGCGGCGCGGCCTTCCTCCACCTCGAACGAGCCGAGGACCGACTGCGCCCGGCGCTCCATGGCCCCGGCGAGCGCGGCCGGCTCCAGTCCGAGCAGGCGCACGGCCTCCCGGTCATCCACCACGCAGACGATGCTGGAGCGGTCGCCGCGCAGCGGCACCAGCGTGAAGGGGCCGGTTTCGGTGTGGAACTCGATGGACGTGTCCCAGTGGGGCTGGGTGTGGCGCACGATGGCGGTGACGGCCACCTGCGGATACTCGCGCCGCTTCATGCCGATGCCACAGGCCTCGCGGACCCGCGACTGGCGGCCATCGGCGGCCACGACGAGCCTGGTGGCGACGCTGTTGCCATCGTCGAGCGCGAGGTGGGCCAGCGTGCCTTCCACCTTCAGGTCGGTGAGCGAGGCTTTCACGAGGGTGAGGTTGGGCGCTTCCGCTGCGGCATCCGCCAGCGTGCGCCGCAGCGGGTCGTTCTCGATATTGTAGCCGAAGGCCTCAAGCCCGATCTCGCTGGACTTGAAGGTGACTTCCGGGGCGCGGATCAGCCGGCGGGTGCCGTCGATGATGCGCATGTCGCGCAGCGGCGCGGTGTGGGGCAGCAGGCGCTCCCACACGCCGAAGCGCTCCAGAATCGGGATCGAGGTGCCGAGCAGTGCGGTCGTGCGATGATCGACGCCGCGCTCGGGGCCGGTGACGAGCACCGTCTGCCAGCCCGCCTTCGCGAATCCGATGGCTGCCGCAAGGCCAGCGGGGCCCGCGCCGACAACAGCGACTTCCGCCTCGATGATCTGCGACATGCTCAGTCTCCGTCCTCTTGCGGCGCCGGCGGCACTGGGGACCACCTTCCGACGTCGCGCATTCTAGCGCCTCGGCGAACGGCAGTCGCCGCGCGCATCGTCCCTATGACACAACGCCTCAGCATCGTGGCAAACGAATGTGGGGAATTAGGCATTCGCTTGTGCAAAGCAGCATGCGGCGTGGCTTGCCGCTCGCGCCTCAAGACCTATGATCCCAACCGCTTTTGCTGAGGGAGGGCGCGATGGTTGCGGCGGTTCGGGTGCATAAGGTGGGTGGGCCCGACGTTCTCACCCTGGAGCAGGTGGATCTGCCGCCCCCCGGTCCCGGCGAGGTGCGCCTGCGCCACACCGCCATCGGCCTCAATTTCGTGGACACCTATTTCCGTTCCGGCCTCTACAAGGCGCCGGCCCTTCCCTTCGTCCCCGGCAGCGAGGGCGCAGGCGAGGTGGAAGCGGTGGGTCCGCATGTGGAGGGCTTCCACGTGGGCGACCGGGTGGCCTACGCCACCGCCATGGGCGCCTATGCGGAAGCGCGAAACATCCCCGCCAGCGCCCTCATTCACCTGCCTGATGCCATCGACGACCGCACCGCCGCCGCCATGATGCTGAAGGGCATGACGGCGCAATATCTGGTCAAGCACACCCATCCGGTGAAGCCCGGTGACGTGGTGCTGATCCAGGCCGCCGCCGGCGGGGTGGGCCTCATCCTCGCCCAGTGGGCCAATGCGCTGGGGGCCACCGTTATCGGCACCGTGGGCTCCAAGGCCAAGGCGGAACTGGCGCTGGCCAGCGGAACCGATCACGCCATCCTCTATCGCGAGGAGGATTTCGTGCATCGGGTGAAGGAGATCACCAACGGCAAGATGTGCGACGTGGTCTATGACGGCGTGGGGCAGGCGACCTATCCCAAGTCGCTGGACTGCCTGAAGCCGTTCGGCCTGTGGGTGAGCTTCGGCAATGCCTCCGGCGCCATCCGCGACTTCGATTTGCTCACCCTCTCGCAGAAGGGCTCGCTCTACGCCACCCGGCCGACGCTCGGCACCCATGTGGCCACGCGTGCCGCGCTGGTGGCCACCGCCAACGATCTGTTCGAGGCGGTGCTGACCGGGGCGGTCAAGGTGCCTGTGCACCAGACCTATGCCCTGAAGGACGTACAGAAGGCCCATCGCGATCTGGAAAGCCGCGCCACCACGGGCTCGACGCTGCTGCTGCCCTGATGCGCGGAGGAGGGCACGGGTTCCGGCATTGCCGGAGCC
This sequence comes from Azorhizobium oxalatiphilum, assembly GCF_014635325.1. Taxonomy (GTDB): domain Bacteria; phylum Pseudomonadota; class Alphaproteobacteria; order Rhizobiales; family Xanthobacteraceae; genus Azorhizobium; species Azorhizobium oxalatiphilum. Next base: position 304,999 of record NZ_BMCT01000005.1, read on the forward strand.
TTAACCAGATCGGCAGCGACGGCGCAAAATTGTGCGGCGCAGCTTGCGTCGCGGCCCGCGCTTCATGATATGCACCATGGAATATATTGACACGGCGGCCCTCCCGGCACGTCCGTGCAGCGACGGACCGTTCCGGCCATGATGCGCCAATACGAGCTCGTCGATCGCGTTCGACGGTACAACCCCCAGACCGACGAAGCGCTTCTCGACCGCGCTTATGTCTACGCCATGAAGGCGCACGGCACGCAGGTGCGCGCCTCGGGTGATCCGTACTTCTCGCACCCGCTCGAAGTGGCCGCGATCCTCACCGATCTGAAGCTGGACGACGCCACCATCGTGGCGGCGCTGCTGCACGACACCATCGAGGACACCGACGCCACCAAGGCCGAGATCGAGCGCCTGTTCGGCGCACAGATCGCGCAGCTGGTGGAGGGGCTCACCAAGATCAAGAAGCTGGACCTCGTGTCCAAGCAGGCCAAACAGGCAGAGAATCTCCGCAAGCTGCTGCTCGCCATCGCCGATGATGTGCGCGTGTTGCTGGTGAAGCTGGCCGACCGCCTGCACAACATGCGCACGCTCCAGTACGTGCCGACGGAGAAGCGGGACCGGGTCGCGCAGGAGACGCTGGACATCTATGCGCCGCTCGCCGCGCGCATGGGTATGCAGGAGATGCGCGAGGAGCTGGAAGACCTCGCCTTCCGCCAGCTCATGCCGGAAGCCTACCAGTCCATCACCGAGCGCGTGGAGGAACTGCGCGAGCGCAACGGGCCGCTGGTACAGGAGATCGAGCAGGAGCTGGAGGCGGAACTCCAGCGCCGCGACATGCAGGCCGAAGTGAAGGGACGCGAGAAGCGGCCGCATTCCATCTGGGGCAAGATGGAGCGCAAGGCCATTTCGTTCGAGCAGCTCTCGGACCTCTACGGCTTCCGCATCATCGTGGAGAGCGTGGAAGATTGTTATCGCGCGCTCGGCCTCGTCCACACCAAGTGGGCCATCGTGCCGGGGCGTTTCAAGGACTACATCTCCACCCCGAAGCCCAACGACTACCGCTCGCTGCACACCACGGTGATCGGCCCGCGCCGGCAGCGCGTGGAACTGCAGATCCGCACCCACGACATGGACGAGATCGCCGAATACGGCATCGCGGCCCACGCGCTCTACAAGGACGATTCAGGCGCCCCCGGCGTGATGCTCTCCAACGAGAGCCGCGCCTACGCCTGGCTGCGCAAGACCATCGAGAACCTGGCGCAGGGCCTCTCCCCGGAAGAGTTTCTGGAGCACACCAAGCTCGAGCTGTTCCACGATCAGGTGTTCTGCTTCACCCCAAAGGGCCGCCTCATCGCGCTGCCCCGCAAGGCGACGCCCATCGATTTTGCCTATGCGGTGCACACCGACGTCGGCAACACGGCGGTGGGCTGCAAGATCAACGGCAACATCGCTCCCCTCGTCTCCGAGCTGAAGAATGGCGACGAGGTGGAGATCATCACCTCCAAGGCCCAGACCCCGCCCGGCGCGTGGGAGACCATCGCCGTCACCGGCAAGGCGCGCGCCGCCGTGCGCCGCGCCACCCGCGCGGCGGTGCGGGCGCAATATGCCGGCCTTGGCCGCAAGATCTCCGAGCGCGCCTTCTCGCGGGCGGGAAAACCCTTCTCCGACGAGGCGGTGGCCAAGGGCATGTCGCGCCTTGCCCGCACGGCGGTGGAGGATGTGTTCGCGGCGGTGGGGCGAGGCGAGATCAAGACCGACGATCTCATCCGCGCCGTCCATCCCGACTGGACGGCCCAGCGCCCCGAAGAGCGCGTGGCGGGCAGCCGCGCCCATGGCGAGGGCTGGTTCGAGCTGAAGAAGGGCCACAACCTCAAGTTCAAGATCCCGGAAGGCGCCGAGGAGGCGGAGACGCTCGCCGCGATCCCGATCCGGGGCAACAATGCCAACCTGCCGGTGCGCTTCGCGCCCGATGGCGGCGCGGTGCCTGGAGATCGCATCGTCGGCATTCTGGCGCCGGGGGAGGGGATCACCATCTATCCCATCCAGTCCAGCGCGTTGCAGGATTTCGAAGATACGCCGGAACGCTGGCTCGACGTGCGCTGGGACGTGGATGAGCTGTCCGATGGCCGTTTCCCGGCCCGCATCCGCGTGACCGCGCTGAACGAGCCGGGCACGCTCGGGCAGGTGGCGAGCGTCATCGGCGAGCGCAACGGCAACATTCAGGGGCTGGAGATGCGCTCGCGCTCGCCGGACTTCACCGAGCTTCTGATCGATCTCGAAGTGTTCGACCTGCGCCATCTGAATGGCATCCTGACCGACCTGCGCGGCCGGCCCGTGGTATCCAGCGCCGAGCGCGTGAACGGCTGAGTCCACTGGCAACACGCTGCGCCGAAGGAGAGTGATGAGATGAGTTCCGCCGCCCCCATCCGCCTCGGCCTGAACATTGACCACGTGGCCACCGTGCGGAACGCGCGCGGCGGGGCCTTGCCCGATCCGGTGCGGGCGGCCTTGCTCGCCGCCTCCTGCGGGGTGGACGGCATCACCGCCCATCTGCGCGAGGACCGTCGCCACATCCGCGATGCCGATATCGCCCGCATCCGTGCCGAGGTGGCGCTGCCGCTGAATTTCGAGATGGCCGCCACCGACGAGATGGTGGAGATCGCCCTGCGCACCAAGCCCCACGCCTGCTGCCTCGTGCCGGAGCGCCGCGAAGAGCGCACCACCGAGGGCGGGCTGGACGCGGCGGGCCTGGCCGCGGACCTCAAGCCGAAGATCGCGGCGCTGAATGCCGCCGGCATCCGCGTTTCGCTGTTCATCGCCGCCGATCCGGTGCAGATCGCGGCGGCCCGCGCGCTGAATGCGGCGGTGATCGAGCTGCACACCGGCAGCTGGTGCGAGGCGGTGGCCGCGGGCCACGTGGCGGAAGCGGAGGCCGAGTTCGCGCGCCTTGCCGCCGGTGCCCGTGAGGCGGCGGCGCTGGGGCTGGAGGTCCATGCCGGCCACGGCCTCGATTACGAGACCGCCGAGACGATCGCCGCCTTGCCGGAGATCGCAGAACTGAACATCGGGCATTTCATGATCGGCGAGGCCATCTTCGAGGGCCTGCCGGGGGTCGTGCAGCTGATGCGCGAAGCCATGGAGCGGGGGCGTTCTCAGGGAGGACTTGCCGCATGATTCTCGGCATCGGTTCGGATTTCTCCGACGCACGGCGCATCGAAAAGTCGCTGGAGCGCTTCGGCCCCCGTTTCGTGGAACGCGTGTTCACGCCGCTTGAGCGGGCCAAGGCCGAGCGCCGGGCGCGCCCATGGGAGACCTATGCCAAGCGATTCGCCGCCAAGGAAGCCTGCGCCAAGGCACTGGGCACCGGCATCGCGCGCGGCGTGTTCTGGCGCGACATCGGCGTGGTCAATCTTCCGTCCGGCCAGCCCACGATCAAGCTCACCGGCGGCGCAGCGGCGCGGCTGGCCGAGATGGTGCCCGAGGGCTACGAGCCACGCATCAACCTGTCGCTGACCGACGAGGGGCCGCTGTCCGCCGCCTATGTGATCATCAGCGCGGAGCCCATCGGCACGCCGGGTTGACGCAACGTAGGGTTTGCGGGTTGCCGATTTGCACGCGATGTCGTGATGCAAAGGCCGGGCACGGCCCCTGTGCGGCGGGCTGTGCGCGTTGCCGCAGGCCTTTGAAACGTCTATAGCAGCACCACCCGCACCGTGAGTCCTGATGCCGTAGCGAGAAGGGTTTTCGGACCTGTTTTCGGCACAGTTTTCTGCACACTGCGCGGACCTTGTTGCACCGGACACTCTATGACCGCGACCAGTGACTCCAAAAAGGACGGCGGATTTCTCGAAACCGTCCGCGTTATCGTCCATGCGCTGCTGATCGCATTGGTGATCCGTACGCTGCTGTTCCAGCCCTTCAACATTCCTTCGGGATCCATGAAGGACACGCTGCTGATCGGCGATTATCTGTTCGTGTCGAAATACAGCTACGGTTATTCGCGCTTCTCGATTCCGTTCTCGCCGCCGCTGTTCCAGGGCCGCATCTGGAGCAAGGAACCCACGCGCGGCGACGTGGTGGTGTTCAAGCTGCCGAAGGACAACGAGACCGACTACATCAAGCGTGTGGTCGGCCTGCCCGGCGACAGCATCCAGATGATCGACGGCGTGCTGAACATCAACGGCGTGCCGGTGAAGCGCGAGCGCCTGACCGACGTGGTCGAGGATGACGGCTCTGGCCGCAAGGTTCCGATCAAGCGCTGGCGCGAGACCCTGCCGAACGGCGTCTCCTACGAGACGCTCGATATCGTGGACAACGGTTTCTACGACAACACGCAGGTCTATCAGGTGCCGGTTGGCCATTATTTCATGATGGGCGACAACCGCGACAATTCCGCCGACAGCCGCGTGCTCAGCCAGGTGGGCTATGTGCCGTTCGACAATCTGGTCGGCAAGGCGCAGATGATCTTCTTCTCCATCGATGAACATGCATCCCCGTGGCAGGTCTGGACCTGGCCCTGGACGGTGCGGTGGTCGCGCATCTTCAGCATGGTGCGATGAGCGAGCCCGCCCCAGATCTCAAGCAGCTTGAAGCCCGCATCGGGCATGTCTTCGCCGATTCCGAACTGCTGGTACTCGCGCTGACCCATATCAGCGTGGTGAAGGGGAGCGCGCCGCGCGTGCGCTCCTACCAGCGTCTGGAATTCCTCGGCGACCACGTGCTCGGCAGCGTGGTTTCGCATATGCTGTACTCAACCTTCCCGCAGGCGGAGGAGGGCGAGCTTTCCCGCCGCCTCGCCGAGCTGGTGCGCGAGGAAGCCTGCGCCGAGGTGGCGCAGGACATGGGCCTTGGCCCCCATCTGAGGCTTGGGCCGGGCGAGACCCAGTCCGGCGCCCGCCAGCGCCGGGCGATCCTCGCCGACGTGGCCGAGGCGGTGGTGGCGGCGGTCTATCTGGACGGCGGCTATCCGGCCGCCACCGCCCTTGTGGAACGCTTCTGGCGCTCCCGGCTGGAGGCGCCCCGGCGTCCGCTGCGGGATCCGAAGACGGTGCTGCAGGAATGGGCGCAGGGACGCGGCCTTCCGCCCCCCGCCTATCGGGACATCGGCCGCTCGGGCCCGGATCACGCGCCAAGCTTCCGCGTGGCGGTGGACCTGCCGGGCCTGAAATCCGCCGAGGCCGACGGCGGATCCAAGCAGACGGCGCAGAAGGCGGCCGCAGCAGCTTTTCTCGCCCGCGAGGGCGTGGTGACGGAGAATTCTGAATGAGCGAATTGGTTGCGGCGGAAGCGGAGGGCATGGAGCCGACGCGGTGCGGCTTCGTGGCCCTGCTGGGCGCCCCCAATGCCGGCAAGTCCACGCTCACGAACCAGTTGGTCGGCACCAAGGTCTCCATCGTCTCGCACAAGGTGCAGACCACCCGCGCGGTGGTGAAGGGCATTGCGCTTGATGGCGCGGCCCAGATCATCCTCGTGGATACCCCCGGCATCTTCGCGCCCAAGCGGCGGCTCGAGCGGGCGATGGTCAACACCGCCTGGACGTCGGCTTCCGACGCCGACGTGGTGGCTCTGCTGGTGGATGCCAATCGTGGCATCGACGAGAACGTGGAATCCATCCTCAAGCCGCTGGCCGAGGTGAAGCGGCCGCGCGCCCTGATCCTCAACAAGATCGACCTGATCCGCCGCGACACCCTGCTGGCGCTGGCCCAGACGCTGACCGAGCGGCTGCCGTTCGAAGAGGTCTTCATGGTTTCGGCCATGAATGGCGATGGCGTGGATGCGGTGCGCAAATGGTTCGCGGGCAAGGTGCCGTTCAGCCCGTGGCTCTATCCGGAAGACCAGATCTCGGACGCCCCCATGCGCATGCTGGCGGCTGAGATCACCCGCGAAAAGCTGTTCCTGCGCCTGCATGATGAGCTGCCCTACCGCTCCACGGTCGAGACCGAGAGCTGGAAGGAGCTGAAGGACAAGTCCGTCCGCATCGAACAGACCATCTTCGTGGAGCGCGAGAGCCAGCGGAAGATCGTGCTGGGCAAGGGCGGGGCGGCCATCAAGGCCATCTCCACCGAGGCCCGCGCCGAGATCGCCGAGGTCATCGAGCAGAAGGTGCACCTGTTCCTGTTCGTGAAGGTGCGCGAGAACTGGGCGGATGATCCGGAGCGCTATCGCGAGATGGGGCTCGAATTCCCGCACGGGGACTGACACCACCGTGGAATGGACCGACGAAGGCATCGTTCTCGGCGCCCGGCGCCATGGGGAGAGCGGTGCCGTCGTCGATCTGATGACGCGCACGCGCGGGCGGCATGCCGGTCTCGTGCGCGGTGGCGGGACGAGCCGCCTTGCGGCTCTGCTCCAGCCGGGCAACACGCTGCATGCGGTGTGGCGGGCGCGGCTGGAGAGCCAGCTCGGCCTGATGAGCGTGGAGCCGCTGACCCTGCGCTCCGATGCGCTGATGCGCACGGCCCATGGCAGTTTCGGCGTGACCTATCTGGCGGCGCTCATGCGCCTGCTGCCGGAGCGCGATCCCCATCCCGGCCTGTTCGCCACCCTCAATGCCATTCTCGACGCCTTCGAGACGCCGGAGGGGGCGGGCGAGCTTCTGGCCCGGTTCGAGGTGGCTCTGCTGGGAGAATTGGGATTCGGACTGGATCTGACCCGCTGCGCCGCCACCGGCGGCAACAACGATCTGGCCTATGTGTCCCCGAAGAGCGGGCGGGCGGTCTCGCGCAGTGCGGGCGATCCCTATGCGGACAAGCTGTTCGTGCTGCCGACCTTCCTGATCGGCGGAATCCTGCCGCCGAGCCTCGGCGATCTGGAGGCGGGGCTCAGGATCAGCGGCTATTTTCTGGAAAGCCGTGTCATGGCGCCGCGCGGGCTCCAGATGCCTGAAGCCCGCGCGGGATTTCTGAGTGCCGTCAGGCGGGCGATGGCCGCCACTGCGGTGCCCGGTCAGTAATAGCCGGGGCCGCCGCGATAATAGCCGCCGCCGAAGCGGGGCGGGGGCGGGCCGTAGCCACGGTCATAACGGGGGCCGCCGCCGTAATAGCGCGGGCCACCCCGGTGGCCGACCCACACGCGCTCGCACTTGTTGACCATCACGCGGTGGCCATAGGCCCAGCGCGGAACGGGGCGGCAGATACGGCGCCAGGCCACATTTTCGACCGGAAGCTGCACGCTTTCGCCAGAATTATTAATGCTCCCACCAGCATTCGACAGGGAGCCTGCCGACGCACCCGTCGAAACGGCCGACAATCCAAGAATTGCTGCGCCACAAACCGAAAGAAGAATGCGGTTCATGATGGCTTCTCCTTTGAACGACTTCGTGCATCACTGCACTGACGTAACTGTGAGAAGTCGGAATGTCGCTATTATGTTCCAAGGGGTAACGCCGTGTGAATTTATGTTAGTAAAAATGGTGTCCGGATACGCCTGAGCTAAATGGGTGTTCATATACCTAAACAACAGCGACGCTTTCGTTCATCCATCGGACAAGCCCAAGGCCGAGCGGCGTCAAAGCTGTGCTGCGTGCCGTGCCGCTTGTCTGGCGCCAGCGGGCGCGCTACTCGGGGGCCATGGCCACAAAGACTCTTCCACCCGGCGGCGGCGCGATCGAGCCGGTTGATCTGAAGGCGGCGCTCGAGGAGCGCTACCTCGCCTATGCCCTGTCCACCATCATGCACCGGGCGCTGCCCGATGCGCGGGACGGGCTGAAGCCCGTGCACCGCCGCATCCTGCACGCCATGCGGCAGCTCAAGCTCGATCCGGGGCAGGGGTTCAAGAAGTGCGCGCGCGTCGTGGGCGACGTGATCGGTAAGTATCACCCCCACGGCGACCAGTCGGTTTATGACGCGCTGGTGCGCCTCGCGCAGGAATTCGCCCAGCGCTACCCGCTGGTGGACGGGCAGGGCAACTTCGGCAACGTGGACGGCGATAACGCGGCGGCTATGCGTTACACCGAAGCGCGCATGACCGAGACCGCCCGCCTGCTGCTGGACGGCCTTGAAGACGACGCGGTGGACTTCCGTCCCACCTATGACGGCTCGGAAGAAGAGCCGGTGGTGCTGCCGGCGGCCTTCCCGAACCTGCTGGCCAACGGCTCGCAGGGCATCGCGGTGGGCATGGCCACCTCCATCCCGCCGCACAATGCCTCCGAACTGCTGGATGCGGCGCTCTATCTGATCGACAAGCCGAACGCCCCGGCCTCCGATCTGCTCCAGTTTGTGCCCGGCCCCGATTTCCCCACCGGCGGCATTCTGGTGGAAGACCCCATCGGCACGGCGGAAGCCTATGCCACCGGGCGCGGCGCCTTCCGGGTGCGGGCGCGCTGGGAGCGCGAGGACACCGGACGCGGCACCTATGTGGTCGTCGTCACCGAGATCCCCTATGGCGTGCCCAAATCGCGCCTCGTGGAGAAGATCGCGGAACTGCTCACCGACAAGAAGCTGCCGCTTCTCGCCGACGTGCGCGACGAGAGCGCCGAGGACATCCGCCTCGTGCTGGAGCCGCGCAACGGCAAGGTGGATCCGGACGTGCTCATGGAGAGCCTGTTCAAGCTCACCGAGCTCGAATCGCGCGTCTCGCTCAACATGAACGTGCTGGTGCGCGGGCAGGTGCCGAAGGTGCTGTCGCTGGCCGACGCCTTGCGCGAGTGGCTGGACCATCGCCGCGACGTGCTGCTGCGCCGCTCCCGCCACCGGCTGGGCGAGATCGCCCACCGGCTCGAGGTGCTCGGCGGCTATCTCGTCGCGTACCTGAACCTCGACGAGGTGATCCGCATCATCCGCGAGGAGGACGAGCCCAAGGCCGAGTTGATGCGGACCTTCGAGCTGACCGACCTTCAGGCCGAGTCGATCCTCAACATGCGCCTGCGGTCCTTGCGGCGCCTGGAGGAGATGGAGCTGCGCAAGGAGCACGACAAGCTGAGCAAGGAGCAGGACCAGCTCAACAAGCTGGTGGCCTCCGAGAGCGCCCAGTGGAAGGCCATCGGCAAGGAAATCCGCGAGACCCAGAAGCTCTACGGCCCCGACACCGCCATCGGCCGCCGCCGCACCAGCTTCGCGGTGCCGCCGGAAGTGCATGAGAGCGCCTTCACCGAGGCGCTGGTGGAGCGCGAGCCCGTCACCATCGTGGTGTCCGCCAAGGGCTGGATCCGCGCGCTGAAGGGCCATGTGGCCGATGTCACCGGCGTGCAGTTCAAGGGCGACGACACGCTCGCCCATGCCTTCTTCGCCGAGACCACCTCCAAGGTGATGGTGTTCGCCTCCAACGGCCGCTTCTTCACGCTGGAGGCCTCCAAGCTGCCTGGCGGGCGCGGCCATGGCGAGCCCATGCGCCTCATGTTCGAGCTGGAGCAGGAGGCGGAGATCGTCTCCGTCTTCGCCCACCAGCCGGGCCGCAAGATGATCGTCGCCTCCAAGGAGGGACGCGGCTTCGTGGTGGCCGAGGATGACTGCATCGCCAACACCCGCAAGGGCAAGCAGGTGCTGGGCGTCGATCTGCCGGATGTGGCCGTGCTGGCGACGCCTGCGGATGGCGACACCGTTGCGGTGATCGGCGACAACCGCAAGCTGCTGCTGTTCCCGCTCAATCAGGTGCCGGAGATGACCCGCGGCCGCGGCGTGCGCCTCCAGCGCTACAAGGAGGGCGGGCTGTCCGACCTGAAGGTGTTCGTCCGCGACGAGGGCCTGACCTGGGAGGATTCCTCCGGCCGCACCTGGACCGTCACCGAACTGCTGGACTGGCAGGGCGAGCGGGCCTCTTCCGGCCGCCTGCCGCCCAAGGGTTTCCCGCGCAACAACAAGTTCGCCTGACGCCATGGCGGCACCCGGCGATGTGAACCCGCCGGATGCCGCGCGCGGCCTCGCCGCCCGCCTCCGGGCGCTGGTGCGGGCGCGCGAAGTCGGCCTTGTCGGTCTGGCAGTTGTCGTCGGCGTGCTTGCCGGCATCGGCGTCACCGCCATCAGCCGGGGTGCCGAGCTGCTGCACCACCTGCTCTATGGCGCGCCGCGCATCAGCTCGCTGCCCGCCGTGCCCACCCATCTGCTGCTGTGGCCGGCGGTGGGCGGGCTCATCATGGGCGGCGTCATTCTCGCCCTGAAGCGCTGGCGTCCGCATTCCATCGTCGATCCCATCGAGGCCAATGCGCTGCATGGCGGGCGCATGTCCCTCACCGACAGCGTCATCCTGTCCGCCCAGACCATGCTGGCCAACGGCTTCGGCGCTTCCGTGGGCATGGAGGCGGGCTATACGCAGACAGGCTCCGGCATTGCCTCCAAGCTCGGCCAGTGGCTGCGCCTGCGGCGCATGGACATGCGGGTGCTGGTGGGTTGCGGCGCTGCGGGCGGCATCGCGGCGGCTTTCCAGGCGCCGCTCACCGGGGCCTTCTACGGCTTCGAGCTGATCATTGGCGTCTATGCCATCCCCGCCGCCGCGCCGGTCATGGCCTCGGCGCTGGTGGCCTATCTCACCGCCAGCCAACTGGGCGCCATCTCCACTCCCATTACGGTTCCGCCCACGGGCGCGCTGGATCCTTCGTCCTATCTGCCCTTCCTGCTGCTGGGGCTGATCGCCGGTGTCGTATCCATCGGCATCATGCGCCTCGTCACGCTGGTGGAGCAGGGCTTTGTGAAGAGCGGCCTGCCCGCATGGCTGCGGCCGGCAGTGGGTGGGCTCGGGGTCGGGGTGCTGGCCTATTTCTCGCCGCAGGTGTTGTCCAGCGGGGAGGGGGCGCTTCACATCAACATCGGCACCGGTGTCACCAGCGTGGTGCTGCTGGTGCTGGTGCTGAAGGTCTGCGCCTCGGCCCTGTCGCTGGGCTCGGGCTTCCGGGGCGGCCTGTTCTTCTCCTCGCTGTTCATGGGGTCCATGCTTGGCAAGCTCTATGCCGGGGGGGTGGAATGGCTGGTGCCGGGGCTCGGGCTCGATCCGGTCATCGCCGCCGTGGTGGGCATGGGCGCGCTGGCGGTGGGCGTGGTGGGTGGCCCCTTCACCATGACCTTCCTGACGCTGGAGATCACCGGCGACCTGCACATCGCCGGCATCGTGCTGACCGCCTCCATTGCCTGTTCGCTGCTGGTGCGCGAGACCTTCGGCTATTCCTTCTCCACCTGGCGCATGCATCTGCGCGGCGAGACCATCCGCAGCGCGCTCGACATCGGCTGGCTGCGCGCGCTCACCGTGGAGCGGATGATGCGGCCCGACGTGGCCGTTTTCGGCGCGGACGCCGACCTCATAGCCTTCCGCGCCGCCTTCCCGCTGGGCGCGGCCAAGACCGTGGTGCTGCATGACGCGGAGGGGCGCTATGCGGGCCTCGTCACCGTGGCGGAAGCCTATTATGGCGACCTGCCGCCCGAGACGCGCATGGGCACGCTGGCGCACCTGACGGGCGAGGTGCTGCTGCCGGACATGAATGTGAAGGAGGCCGCCGCCGCTTTCCACCGCACCCAGAGCGAGACGCTGGCGGTGGTGGACAATCCCGTGTCGCGCCACGTGGTGGGGCTGCTGGGGGAGGCCTTCGTCCTCAGGCGCTACGCCGAGGAGCTGGACAAGGCCCGCCGCGACGTGGCGGGGGATCGCTAGAGCGTTTCAGAGACAGGTGCGGCCCGGAGGCCGCACCCGATTGGCGTCAGTGGTGGACGAGCTTGGCTTTGCGGCCGGCGCCGTTGCGGGACGCGGCTTCCATCCAGGTGCCGAATCCGAGGCCGATCACCGCCCAGAACACCGCCTGAATGCCCAGCGTGGCGACGCGGAACTGCCACAGCAGATCGGCGGGGAAGCCCTCGGGCACTTCGTTGAAGGTGGGCAAAGCGAGGCTGAGCACGGTCAGCACCACCAGATAGGCGATGGTCGCCAGAAGCGCGCCGTTCCAGGCGCCGTGACGGGCGGCAAGGCCGCGCGCCAGCACCACCGCGCCGGTCATGGCGACCACGGACGCCGCGATCATCATGAAGAACAGCGCGGTGCGCATGCCGATGGTGGAGCCGTCGCCCACCGCCGGCGGATTGGCCGGATACTTGAGGCCCGGCACCAGCACGAGGGCGATGAAGGCAGCGAGTCCGAGCAGCGCCGCCGTGGCGCGCGGCGAGAGCGCGCCGACCCGGCCGTTCACGAAGGCGAAGACGAGGGCGAACAGTCCGCCCATGGCCGCGCCATAGACCACGAGCGCCACCAGCAGGCCGGGGCCGGACTGCGTGGAGCGGCTGAACAGCTCTTCCTCGCCGTCGCCATGGCTGTGGCCGCCGGCGGCCTCCGGCGCAGGCGTGGCAGCGTGGCTGTGAGGTGCCGCATCGGCGGCGTGCGTATGGGGCGCGGCGTCGGCGCCGTGCGCGTGCGGTGCCGGAGCTGCGGCTTCCGGTGCGTGGCTATGACCGCCGAACTGGCCCTCGAGGCCGATGGCGCGCTCGACCGCCGGCTCGCCGAATACGCGCGCGAAGCCGAACGCAAGCAAGCCCGCGAGGATGCCGACCAGCATCCCGCGCAGCAGAATGGACCCAACCATGATGGTATTCCCCTGAAAACCAGAAATGTTGGAGGCGGATTCACGGCCCAGATTTTCAATCTGCACCGATCCGGCTCCCGAGCACGCTCAGGCCGGGACGAGGCCCGGCGGCATCAGGCTCAGTGCACGTCTGAGACTGATTCACCGATCGGGTTTTTCAACCGGACCGGATCAGGCTCAGTGGCAGGGGAAGCCGAGCAGGTGGCGGCCGTCATGCACGAACTCGTGCACGGCCGAGCCGGAGAACAGAGCGGTCGCGCCCTGTTCGGCGCCGACGAAATAGAGCGCCAGCAGCAGGATGAGGCCGCCGAACGCCGCCCAGGGGAGGATCTCGCTCACCGGAATGGGGCGGACCGCGCCGAGCACGGGGGCGTTGGGGGACAGGGTGAGCGTATCTTGGGCCATCAAATCTCTCCGGGGATGTCGCGTCCCATCGCGAGCGTCGTGTCGTGCTGCACGGATGCAGTGATTGGCTGCACGGGTGCAGTATTTTGTCGCTGCACCGGGTGCAGGTTCATCGCGGGTCAGGTCTGGCTTCGGCGGACGCATGAGGATGCGGGCCGATCACAGTGGCGCGACCGCGCCGGACTCTCACCGGCTTCCAACGCGCAATGAAGGCTCGACTATTGTGTGCTGCGGCAACGACTGTCAAGGAACCGGGCCGGCATTCGCGACCGGCGGGCGAAGGAGCAGTGAACAAGATGCGGCGGCTGACCCTGATCTGTCACGGTGCAACCCTTGCTACGCGCACGGCTGCCTTTCCAGCCGAGGAGGCGTTGGAAACCGCCGCTGTAACGCGGGCGCAGGCGATGGCGGGCAAGGTGCAGCGGGCCGATCTCAGGCTGGCGAGCCCGGCGCTCCGGGCGCGCGAAACGGCGTTGGCGCTGGGCCAGTCGGTGCAGGTGGACGAGGGGCTGGCCGACTGGGACTGCGGCGACTGGCGCGGGCGCAGCTTCGCCGAGCTGCATGAGCGCGAGCCGGAGGCGCTGGCCGCATGGCGGCATGATCCCGCCGCCGCCCCCCACGGCGGGGAAACGCTCCACGCGCTGCTCGCGCGGGTGGCGGACTGGCTCGGCAACATGACGGAGGCGCCCGATCGGGTGCTCGCCATCACCCATTCCGCGGTGATCCGCGCGGCGGTGGTGGCGGTGCTGGAAGCGCCGGTCGAAGCCTTCTGGCGCATCGATGTGGCGCCGCTCAGCGTCACCGAACTGCGTGGCGACGGCCGACGCTGGACCCTGCGGGCGCTCGGCGCCACGCCGCTGGCGGACGAGACGGACTGAAAACGGCGCTCAGCCGTGGGGTAGTCCGGTGATGAGTTCGCGGATGCCCAGCCACATGATCTGCATGCCGATGCACAGCAGGATGAAGGCGAACAGGCGCATCACCACGTTGGTGCCGTTGCGGCCCAGCAGGCGCTCGATGTCACCGGCATAACGATAGGCGAAATAGACGCTCAGCGAGACGGCCGCGAGGCCGCAGATGGTGCCGATGAGCTCGATCATCAGCACGGTGGAGTTGAACGCGTGCTCGAACGAGCTTTGGGAGCCGAGCGCCACGGCGGTGGCGATGGAGCCGGGCCCCACCGTGAGCGGCATGGTGAGCGGATAGAAGGCCTGCGCCTCCACGCTGTGGATGTCCACGTCGCTTACCGCCTCGGCGGAGGGGCTTTCGGCGCTGGCATCGCCCTGATGCAGGATGCTCCAGCCGACATATGTCACCACCAGGCCGCCCGCCACCCGCAGCACCGGCAGGCTGATGCCGAAGAAGGTGAGGATGCGGGTTCCCGCCAGCATGGAGACGATCAGGATGATGAAGCCGTTGATCGCCACCTTCCGGGCCAGCTTGGCGCGGATGAGAGGCGAGCAGACGCGCGTCATCTGCACGAAGATCGGCGCGCCGCCGAGCGGGTTGACCACGGGGAACAGTGCCGCGAACACCGCCACGAAGATGTTGATGAACTGACTCACCCGCCCAGCCCCTCGATGCCGGCGGATGTTCCGCCGGTCCAGCGCCATTGCTGCAAGGCCCAATATCGCAAGGCCGGGCGGATTGCCAAGGCGGGTGACGCGGCTGCCCGCAACGAAGGCGCGCGAAACGGACAGGCGTGAGGGGCGGAACGAGCGTCGTTCAGTCGGTCTCCACCCGCTCCCAGCCGTGCGGGGAGAGGCGCTCCTGCGGGGTGAAGCGGCGCTTGTAGTCCATCTTGCGGGAGCCGTTCACCCAATAGCCGAGATAGACATAGGGAAGTCCCATCTCCTTCGCCTTGGCGATGTGGTCCAGGATCAGGAAAGTACCCAACGAGCGCTCCTGCACGTTGGGATTGTAAAAAGAGTAGACCATGGACAGCCCGTCGCCGAGCACGTCGGTGAGGGCGACGGCGATCAGGTCGCCGGTGCCGCGCCCATTGATGCGGGTGTCGGGACCGCGCTTGCGATACTCCACCAGCCGGGTCTGGACGTGGGTGTCCTCCACCATCATGGCGTAGTCGAGCACGCTCATGTCGGCCATGCCGCCGGAGCCGTGACGGGCGGTGACGTAGGAGCGGAACAGGCCGTATTGTTCGGAGGTGGGGCTCGGCTGGCGCAGGGTGCCGATCAGGTCCTCATTGTCCTTGAGCGTGCGGCGGAAACTGCGCGTGGGCTCGAACTCGTCCACGATGATGCGCACCGAGATGCAGGCCCGGCAGCCCTCGCAGGCGGGACGATAGGCGATGGACTGGCTGCGACGGAAGCCACCTTGCGTCAGCACGTCGTTGAGCGTCGCCGCGCGCTCACCCACCAGATGGGTGAACACCTTCCGCTCCTCCTTGCCCGGCAGGTAGGGGCAGGGGGAGGGGGCAGTCAGATAGAATTGCGGCGTGTCACGCGAATGTTCGGTCACGGCTCTCAAGCCTCGGGTGGGTCAGCATCGCACCCTGAGAAAGAGTCGGTCAAAGGTTTATCGTGCCGGATTGCAACCAAATCAGCGGTAAGGGCGGAGCGAAGCGGCCCGCGCCTCGGTATTGATGACCACGGTTCCCAGCAGGAAATCATGCGCCAGACGCCGCCGGGCGTTGAACAGGCCGACCAGCAGGACGAACGGCGTGAAGATGCTCACCGACAGCCAGAAGCACACCGCATGCACTGCGCCGAGCACCGAATAGGCCGGCGCGCCGTACCAGGTGCGCATCTGGATATCCATCAGCCGCATGCCCAAGGTCGCCGAGGACGGGCTGCCCAGCGTCAGCGCGTTGTAGCAGATGGCCCAGATGATGAAGGCCGGGCTCAGCAGCGGGAACAGCATCCAGCCCAGACTCAGCGTCACGATGCCGAACAGGAAGATGAAGATGGCCAGCAGCACGATGGGGCCGGTGATCATCACCGCATCGATCATGAAGGCCACGAGCCGACGGGACAGCACGCCCCGGAAATATTCCGGATGGGCCACCGGATCATAGGAATGGGGCCGATAGCCCGCATAAGGCGCGGACTGGCCGTTTCCCGGTGACGTGTAGCTCATGGTGGTCCTCCTGCCTTCGACACGTGGTGTGCGCCGGGGCTGCGCGCAAGACGCGAGGTGACGAAGGGGAAATCTACCACTCCGCTCCACCGGCGCCGAGCCGCTGCACCTGAAACCCTTCGGCCGTCAGCGCGGCTTCGATCTCCTGCGCGTGGGTCTGGTCGCGGGTCTCCATGGTGAGGTCGAGGCGCGTGCCCTTGGCTGGCACGTCGAGGAAGGTGCGGCGGTGATGCACCTCCAGAATGTTGGCGCCCATCCGGCCGAGCAGGGTGGTGATGCGCCCCAGCGTGCCGGGCCGGTCCACCAGCGTCAGGCGGAAGGACACCACGCGTTGATCCCGCTCCAGCTCGCGCATGAGGATGGCGGCGAGCACGCGCGGGTCGATGCTGCCGCCGGAGAGCACCAGCCCCACCTTGCGGCCCCGGAAACGCTCCGGTTCCGTGAGCAGGGCTGCGAGCCCGGCGGCGCCGGCCCCTTCGGCCAGCGTCTTCTGCAGGGTGAGCAGTGCATTCACCGCCCGCTCCAGCGCGGATTCCTCCACCAGCATCACGTCGGAGACGAGGGCGCGGATGATGGGCAGAGTGAGGGCGCCGGTGTCGCGCACGGCAATGCCCTCGGCCAGTGTCGGCCCGCCGCTTGGGCGGGCCGTGCCCGTGAGCGCCGACCAGACCGCCGGATAGAGCGCCGCCTCCACGCCGATCACTTGCGTCTCCGGCGAACGGGCCTTGAACGCGAGCGCCATGCCGGAGATGAGCCCACCGCCGCCCACCGGCACCAGCACGCAGTCCAGCAGCGGGGCATCCTCGATCATCTCCAGCGCGAGGCTGCCCTGTCCGGCGATGACGAACGGATCGTCATAGGGATGCACGAACACCCGGCGCTCGGCCCCGGCGATCTCCCGCGCCTTCAGCCCAGCCTCGGCGACGCCCTCGCCATGCAGCAGCACGTGGGCGCCATAGGCTTCGGTGGCCAGCACCTTCACCTGCGGTGTGGTCTCCGGCATGACGATGGTGGTGGAGATGCCGAGCCGCGTGCCGTGATAGGCCAGCGCCTGCGCATGATTGCCGGCGGACATGGCGATGACGCCGCGCCGTGCCTCGTCCGGCGTCAGCTGCACCAGCCGCGCCACCGCCCCGCGCTCCTTGAAGCTGGCGGTGGTCTGCACATTCTCATACTTCACATAGACGTCGGCACCCGTGAGCTGCGAGAGGCGCGGCGCCCGCAGCACCGGCGTGCGCACCACGGCGGCGGACACCAGCGGGCGGGCCGCCTCCACATCGGCGAAGGTCACGGGAAGGCGGGACGCATCGAGGGTGGCAGATGGCCGGTCCATTGCGTGCGATCCCTCAGGCGTAAAAGACATCAGACCTCCCGCCGCCGCGGGCCGGTGAGGCCATTGGGGCGCAGCAGCAAGGCGAGGCCCAACAGGGCATACATCACCACATCGCGGTAAGCGATGTCGAAGGCCGAGGACCAGAGCCCTTCCAGCAGCCCGATGGCGAGGCCGCCCAGCGCCGCGCCCATCACCGAGCCGACACCGCCGAGGATGGCGGCGGCGAGGCTCTTCAGGGTGAGCGGCAGGCCGAAGGCGGCATCCACGCTGCCGAACACCAGCACCAGCATGGCCCCGCTCAAGCCGGCCAGCGCGCCGGATATGAGGCAGGTCTGGCTGATGAGCCGTTCCGGCGCGATGCCGCACAGCGCCGCCATGCGTGGATCGTCCGCCATAGCGCGCCAGTTGCGCCCGAAGGCGCTTGCGCGCATGGCCATGACGACAAAGCCCACCGCACCGCCTGTGGCGGTGATCGCCACCAGGGCGGCGGGGGTGATGGTGGCCGCGAAGGCGGGCGAGCCGGCAAGCGGGATGGAGGCGTGGAGCAGAGGCGGCAGCCAGCCGGCGGTGACGCTCCGTTGCAGGGTGAGGGCCTCGCGCAGTGCGAGCGCGAGGCCGATACTGGCGATCAGCACGCCCTGGCCGCCATTCTGCCGGTCCCGGAAGCGCCGGAGCATGAAGTGCCCGATCAGCAGCGCCCACGCCGCCGAGGTGGCCATGGCGGCCAGCACGCCGATGACCAGATGCCAGAGCGCGAGCGGGCCGAACAGCTCGGCCGCGCCGGTCATCACCAGCATGGCCGCCCCTCCCGTGACCGCCACCTCGCCGATGGCGAGCACGATGCGGCCGGTGAGCCCGTGGAGAAGCGTGAAAGCCGTGGCGAGCGCCGCATACAGCGCCATGGGCGCCAGCGCATTCAGCCCCTGCTGGAGCCCATAGGCAGCTTCCGGCCCGAGCAGGAAGAAGGGCGCGGACGGCACGCTGAGCGGGCTGGCCTCCGTGTCCAGCCACCAGCGCTTGAGGATCATCAGCCGCACCGGGCTCAGCTCGCCATCGGCGGTGCGCAGGCCGGTCAGCTCCAGCCGCTCCGGCCCGTTGGCGGCGGCGAAGCGGCAGGTGATGGAGGCGGTGAAGGGATGGGCGCGGCCAGGTTCGCGCGCCTGATAGGACAGGCGCACGCCGATGGCCTTGCCGCGCGCGGGGGCTGCCGCGCTGCGGACGATGGCGGTGCCGTCGGGATGAAGGGCCGGTGCGGCGCGCGCACAGATGTCGGCCTGGTCCGCATCCACCACCCGCCCGCACCCCGCCAGACAGAGCAGGGCGGCGAGGAGCAGGCCGATACGGCGCCCGGTCACGCCCCTGCGGAGAGGCGCTCGGCCACGCGCGGCGCGAAATAGGTGAGGATGCCGTCGGCGCCAGCACGCTTGAAGGCCATCAGTCCTTCCTCCACCACGCGGCTGCCGTCGAGCCAGCCATTGCGGATGGCGCCCTCGATCATCGCATACTCACCGGACACCTGATAGGCATAGGTGGGCAGGCCGAAGGCTTCCTTCAGGCGATAGACCACGTCCAGATAGGGCAGGCCGGGCTTCACCATCAGCATGTCCGCGCCTTCCTCCACGTCGAGAGCGGCCTCGCGGATGGCCTCGGCGCCGTTGGCCGGGTCCATCTGATAGGTGCGCTTGTCGCCGATCAGGGTCTTGGAGGTGCCGATGGCATCGCGGAACGGGCCGTAGAAAGCGGACGCATACTTCGCCGCATAGGACATGATCTGCACGTCGGTGAGGCCGGCGGCGTCGAGGCCGATGCGGATGGCGCCGATGCGGCCGTCCATCATGTCGGAGGGCGCGATCACGTCGGCGCCGCACTGGGCCTGCACCACGGACTGGTGCACCAGCAGGTTCACCGTCTCGTCATTGAGGATGCGCTCACCGTCCATCACGCCGTCATGGCCGTGGCTGGTGTAGGGGTCGAGCGCCACGTCGGTGATGAGGCCGACCTCCGGCACCCGCGCCTTGATGGCGCGCAGCGCGCGGCAGACCAGATTGTTCTCGTTCAGCGCCTCGCTGCCGGTCTCGTCCCGCAGGCCCGGCTGGGTGTAGGGGAACAGCGCCAGCGCCGGAATGCGCAGCTTCGCCGCCTGCTCGGCCGCGCGCACCGCCTCGTCCACGGTCAGGCGCTCCACGCCGGGCATGGAGGGGACGGCCTCGCGGGTCTTCTCGCCTTCCATCACGAAGATCGGCCAGATCAGGTCGTCGACGGTGAGGGTGTTCTCGCGCACCAGCCGGCGCGACCAGTCGCTCTTGCGGTTGCGGCGCAGGCGCGTGGCGAGATCGAGCGGCTGTCCACCGCCGGGCGCCGCTGCGGGATCCACGGGGCGGAGGCGTGCGGGGGAAAGGCTCATGGTCTCGTCTCGCTGCTGCGGGCCGGCCGAAACGGGGCCGGGGGCAAGTGTCATCGCCGTCTGGACGCCGGAGGCCATCCGAAAAGGAACGGCGCTTCCGCTCGGTAAGTCTTGCGGCGTGCGCCTTTATAACCTCTCAAGGGTGGAAGCGCGAGATGCGCCCTGAGCGCGGCTGCGTTGACGCTGGCGCGTGCGGCGTCTAACCCTGCCGCCACGCCAAGCGGTCGGTTTCTCCACCGCATCGTCACCGTATCATCCCGATCGGCACCAGAACCGAGGAGCGAACGTGACCACCGAGCCTGAAGTTCTGTTCGAGCGCCGGGGTGAAGCCGGCATCATCACCCTCAACCGGCCGAAGGCGCTGAACGCGCTCACCCAGGGCATGGTGCGGGTTATTGATCCGCAGTTGCGGGCATGGGCCACGGACGGCGCGGTGACGCGGATCATCCTCAAGGCGGTGGGTGAAAAGGCCTTCTGCGCCGGCGGCGACGTGCGCCAGCTCTACGATCTGGGCCTTGCCGGGCGGCAGGCGGAGTCGCTTGCTTTCTGGCGTGAGGAATATGTCCTCAATCACCTTATCGGCACCTATCCCAAGCCGTTCGTCTCGCTGATCGACGGCATCTGCATGGGCGGCGGTTTCGGTCTTTCCGCCCACGGTACCTATCGGGTGGGCGGCGACCGCTATCTGTTCGCCATGCCGGAAGTGAACATCGGCCTGTTTCCGGACGTGGGCGGCACCCATGTGCTGCCGCGCCTGCCGAATGCCGCCGGCGTGTATCTCGCCTTCAGCGGCAACCGCATCCGCACCGCCGACGGCCTTCATGTGGGCCTTTTGACGCATGCGGTTCCCTCAAGCGGCATGGCCGCGCTGGAGGAGGCTCTGTGCGCGGGGGGCGATGTGGCCGCCACGCTGGCCACCCATGCGGCCGATCCCGGCCCGGCGCCCCTGAAGGCACGCGCGGCATTCATCGCCGAGGTGTTTGTCGGCGCGGATGTGGCAACCGTGCTCGCCCGCCTCGACGCCAAGGCGGCGCAGGAAGGGGCGGACGGCGATTTCGCCCGCGAGCTGCGCACCGCCCTCAACGCCAAATCGCCCACCAGCCTTCATATCGCCGCCGAACAGATGAAGCGCGGCCCCGCGCTGGACCTTGCCGGCGCGCTCAAGGCCGAGTTCCGCGCCGTGACACGGGTTGCGCACGGTCGCGATTTCTACGAAGGCGTACGCGCGCAGCTGGTGGACAAGGACAACGCACCCCGCTGGACGCCCGCGGCGCTGAACGACATCGACCCCGCCGTCATTGCGGCGCATTTCGATCCCATCCCTGATGAACTGGAATTTCCGGCCCCGCCCGCATGAGCCAATACGATCCCATCGATGCCAGTGCCCGCGCCCATATGGAGCGCCTCACCCCTTGGCGCCGCCGCCTCGTCTTCTTCCTGCGCGCGGTGGCCTTCTTCCTCATTCTGGAAGGCATCTACCACTGGGCGGTGATCTGCGGCATCGGCGAGGCCAATGAGGCGCGGTTCGAGAACCTGCCCACGGCCTCGCAGGGGATCGTGATCTGGTCGGCCATCGTCGCGCCCATCGCCGGCGTCGGCCTGTGGCTGGGCGCGGGCTGGGCGGTGGTGTTGTGGCTGTTCGCCACCGCCACGCAGGTGGTGTTCGGCGTGTGGGCGCCGGACGGCATCGGCCGCCTGCTGGTGCTGACCCTGTTCGAGGCGGCGCTCGTGGTGGCCTACGCCATTATCTCCATCCGAGCCGCCCGCGAGAGCGATCAGGACTGACGCGGGCTCAAGGGTTTCTGCCGTCACGGCAGCGTTGCGGAACCAGCTTCGGACCGGAATGGTTTTCACTGCGGCACCTAGGAGGCCGCAATGAAGACCTTTCTCAACGCCAACGCGCGTGCCGCTCCCGCGTTCATCTTTGCGGCGATCCTGTCCTTCGCCGTGACGTTCGCCATGTTGTGGAGCCCGCCCACCGCCACGGCCCAGCTCACCGGCACCCTGTCCGGCCCGCGCTTCGTGGAGACGGCGGGCGTGGCGGGCCTGTTCGAGATCGAATCGAGCAAGCTGGCGCTGGAGCGCAGCAAGAGCCCCGAAATCCAGAAATTCGCGCAGGAGATGGTGGACGATCACACCAAGATCGCCGCCGATCTGAAGCGCGCCGCCACGTCCGCCAATGGCGACGTGCCCGTGCCGTCCGCCCTCGATGCCGAGCATGAGGCGATGATCCGCAAGCTCAAGGCCGCCACCGGAACCGACTTCGATACGCTTTATGTGGCGATGCAGACCACCGCCCATGAGGAGGCCGTCGGCCTGTTCGGCGCCTTCGCCAAGGATGGCGACCAGACCGCGCTGAAGAGCTTCGCCGCCGACACGCTGCCTATCCTCCAGAAGCATCTGGAGCATGTGCGGATGATCCAGCTGAAGACCTGACGCACCAGCGTCAGGCCTTCCCGCCGGAGATCAGAGCGTCACCGTCCGCAGCTCGGTGTCGCGGATGTCCTCGTCGTCCGGGCCGCCATCGCGCCACATGATGAGCGCGAAGCCGACGCCCGGCGTCATGCAGGTCAAGGGATAATGCCAGGCGCCCGCTGCCAGCGTGATGCCCTGATGGGGGGAGGGCAGGAAGGCGCGCAGGCCGTCCATGTCCGCCGCGCCATCCTTGTCCGGCGCCACGATCACCAGCCAGTCAGCCGGCGCCATGGCGATGAAGCTCTGCGAGGAGAAGACGTGCCGCTCCATGAGGCGCACCTCCAGCGGCAGCCGCGTCAGCGGCGGCAGCGCGATGGAGATGCTGGGCGCGGCGTGGGGGCGCAGGTTCAACAGCTGCCCGTCGAAATAATCCCGCTGGCCGGGCTCGGCGGGTGCCTCGATCACACCGCCGAAAGGCGCGAACGCCTCGGGGGTAAGCTTCTCTGCCTTGATGATCATGCCGCCTTCGCCACCCCGGCCAGAGCCAGCACCGTGTGCAGCAGCACATTGGCGCCCGCCGCGCAGTCGGCCTGCGTGGCATCCTCCAGTTCGTTATGGCTGACGCCGTCCTTGCAGGGCACGAAGATCATGGCCGCCGGCATGATCTGGTTGAGGTTGCAGGCATCGTGCCCGGCCCCCGAGACCATGGGCCGGTTGCTGTAGCCGAGCGCTTCGGTGGCCTCGCGCACGGCGCTGATGATCTTTGGATCAAAATGCGTCGGCTCCTTGCGCCAGACGATCTCCAGATCGATCTCCACGCGCGGGCGGTGGCTGCCGATGTCCTTCACGGCGGCGGCGAAGGTCTCGCCCAGTGCCTTCAGCGTATCGCTGTCGGAGGAGCGGAACTCGCAGGTGAAGCTGACCTCGCCGGGGATCACGTTGCGCGAGGGATTGGCGATGGTCACTTCGCCCACCGTACCCACTGCATTCGGCCCCAGCTCGCGGGCGATCCGCTCCACGGCGAGCACGATCTCGGAGAAGGTGGCGAGCGCATCGCGGCGCAGCGGCATGGGGGTGGTGCCCGCATGGCTTTCGAAGCCGGTGATGCGGCCATCATACCAGATGATGCCCTGACCATGCTCCACTACGCCGATGGTCTTCGCCTCGGCTTCGAGGAGCGGCCCCTGCTCGATGTGCAGTTCCACGAAGGCCCCGAACTTCTGGGTGCCAACGGCATCCGGCCCGTCATAGCCGATGGTCTTGAGCGCCTCGCCCACGGTGATGCCCTCGCCATCCCTGCGGGCGAGGATGTTCTCCACGGTGAAGTCGCCGGCATAGGCGGCCGAGCCCATCATGGCCGGGGCATAGCGGGAGCCTTCCTCATTGGTCCAGTTGGCGACGCACAGCGGGGCGTCGGTCTCGATGCCGGCATCATTGAGCGTGCGCAGCACTTCCAGCGCGGCCAGCGTACCCAAAATGCCGTCGAACTTGCCGCCGGTGGGCTGGGTGTCGAGATGCGAGCCGAGGCCGATGGCCGCCTTGGAGGGATCGCGGCCCGGCCGCAGCGCGAACATGTTGCCCAGCGCATCCACGGTCACGGTGCAGCCGGCGTCCTCGCAGGCCTTGCGGAACCAGTCGCGGACGATGCGGTCTTCCTCGCTCAGCGTCAGCCGGCGCACGCCGCCCTTGGGCGTGCCGCCGATCTCAGCGGTTTCGAGGATGGCACCCCAGAGACGGTCGCTCTGGATCTGGAGATTGGACGGCGTATCGGTCATCAGCTCACCGGAACGGTTTCTTCTGCGAGAACGCACCTTACGACCCTGTTGGGTCCAAGTTCCACTGCCGGCGGCAATTGTGTGCGGCATATGGGCCGGACGTGCGAACAGCGGGGTGCGAAGGAACAGGAGGCGGGCGCCTCCGACAGCGAGGGCGGCGTGCCCGGAATGGTTTCCAGCCGCTGGCCGCGCTTGGCGCCGTGCACGGTGGAAGCCAGAAGACCACGCGGATAGGGATGGCGGGCATCGCGCACGATGTCGCGCAAGGACCCGGTCTCCACGATCTGGCCGGCATACATGACCGCCACCCGGTCGCAGATCTCGATGGCGACGCCGATATCGTGGGTGACGAAGATGACCGACATGCCCATCTCCTTCTGCAGCTCGCGCAGCAGCAGCAGGATCTGGATCTGCACGGTGGCATCGAGCGCGGTGGTGGGCTCGTCCGCAAGCAGCACCTGCGGGCGGCAGGCCAGCGCCAGCGCGATCATGGCGCGCTGCCGCATGCCGCCGGACATTTCGTGCGGATAGGCATCCAGCCGGCGCTTGGCGGAGGGGATGCGGACCAGCTCCAGCATCTCCAGCGCCCGCGCGCGGCCGGTGGCATGGCTCGCGCCCTCATGGCGCACCACGGATTCCGTGATCTGGTCGCCGATGGTGTAGACCGGATCGAGCGCCAGCGCCGGCTCCTGGAAGATCATGGAGACGGTGCGCCCGCGAAAGGCGGAGAGCGTGGCGTCGTCCATGGCGAGCACGTCCTGCCCGGCCACCTTGATGCCGCCGGTGATCTGCGTGCGCTTCTTCGGCAGCAGGCGCATGAGCGCGCGGAGCGTCACGCTCTTGCCGGAGCCGGACTCGCCGAGCAGGCCCAGCACCTGGCCCTCGGGGATGGAGAGCGAGACGCCGTTGACCGCATGCACCGTGCGCTCGCCGGTGAAGCGGATGGTCAGATTGTCGATCTCGATGAGCGGCGGCTTATTGGCCTCAGTCATGCGGGCAGCTCCGGCGCGGCGAGATGGAAATCGGTGTTGCGCTGGAAGTCGGCACCGATGCGCAGCAGCACGTCTTCCGCGAACGGGCGGCCGATGAATTGCATGCCGATGGGCAGGCCGCTTGCCGTGCGCCCGGTGGGCACCACCAGCGAGGGCAGGCCGAGATAGTTCACGGGACGCGTGAAGCGGGTGATCACCTGAATGGCGGCCTCCGCGTCCGGCGCGCCGCCCACGTCCGTGTCCGCCAGCGTCGGGGCTGGCGTCGGGCAGACGGGGGCGAGGATGGCATCCACGCCGGCAACGGCCGCGAGGTGCGCCTGAAGCGCCGGGCCACGCCAGCGCAGCGCCTGCTCATAGGTCACGCCGGAATAGGCGAGGCCGTTCTCCAGCCGCGCGCGCACCAGCGAGGAATAATCGTCCGGGCGGTCCTTCAGCCACGGCAGATGGATGGCGGCGGCCTCCACCGCCAGCAGCGTCTGCGAGGCGGCGGAGAGCTGCATCTGGTCGGGCAGGGTGATGGTGATCACCTTGGCCCCGACGCGGGTGAGGGTGGCGATGGTGGCGTCCAGCGCCTGCGCCGTCTCGCCGTCTATGTCCTCCACATAGAAGGCGGACGGGATGCCGATGGTGAGGCCGGCCAGCGTGCCCCGCGTGGCCGCCATATAGTCCGGCACCGGGCCACCGAGCGTGGTCGGATCGGCGTCATCCGCGCCTGCCGTGAGGGCGAGCAGCAGGGCTGCGTCCTCGGCGGTGCGAGTGAGGAAGCCGATGGTGTCCAGCGAGTGGGAGAGCGGCATGGCGCCGGCCCGGCTCACCCGGCCCACCGTGGTCTTCAGGCCCGTGGTGCCGCAGAAATGCGCGGGCATGCGCACCGAGCCGCCGGTGTCCGAGCCCAGCGCCGCGAAGGTGAGGCGCGCCGCCACCGCCGCTCCCGAGCCGGACGAGGAGCCACCCGGCACATGGGCGACGTTCCACGGATTGTGGCAGTCGCCGAAATGCGCGTTATGGCCGGTGGGGCCATAGGCGAACTCCACCATGTGCAGCGTGCCGAGCCGTACCGTGCCCGCCGTCTTGATGCGGGCGAGCGCTGTAGAGGTGGTGTCGGGAGCGAAATCGCGGCGGATCTTCGAACCGCAGGTGGAGATGTGGCCGGCGTCGTAAAACATGTCCTTGTGGGCCAGCGGCACGCCGTGCAGCGGGCCAAAGTTTTGGCCACTCGCCAGCGCGGCGTCCGCCGCATCCGCCCCCGCCAGCGCCGTCTCGGGCTCGATGGCGATGAAAGCATTCAGATGCGGTTGCCACGCCCCGATGCGCGCGAGACAAGCCTCGGTTGCCTCGCGGGAGGAGATGCGCTTGCCAGCGATGGCGTCTGCGATGCCGGTGAGCGTCAGGTCGGTGATGGCGCTCACTTGCCCGCCTCCTTGGGCTTCTGGACGGCGAGGAAGGTCGCCGGTTCCAGATCGAAGGGCAAAGCCTGCGCGATGGGCGCGAACGTGGTGAGCGCGGGCGTGATGGCGCGCGCCATGCGCGCGGCGGTTTCGGGCGGGACAGTGATGCCGGCGGTGCGGGTGCTGGCGGCGGCATCCTCGGCGGTCGGAACATAAGTCATGCGGACATCTCGAAGGAGGCGGGGGCGCGGGTGTGGCCGGAGCCGGGGATCACCATGTGACAGGCGGCCTGATGACCATCCGGCGTCACCTGCGAGAGGCGCGGCACGGTGGAGATGCAGACGTCCTCACAGAAGCCGCAGCGGGTGTGAAAGCGGCAGCCGGAGGGCGGGTCGATGGGGTTCGGCGGATCGCCCGTGATGGGCGCCGTTTCGGTGCGCAGGTCCGGGTCGCTGGCCGGCATGGCGGCGAGCAGGGCGCGCGTATAGGGATGGGCCGGGCTGTCCCAGACCGAGTCCACCGGCCCCAGTTCCACCACCTGCCCGAGATACATCACCAGCACGCGGTCGGAGATGTAGCGCACCACGTTCAGATCATGGCTGATGAACAGATAGGTAAGGCCGAACTCGCGCTTGAGGTCCATGAGCAGGTTGAGCACCTGCGCTTCAACGGACTTGTCCAGCGCCGAGACGCTCTCGTCCAGAATGACGAGGCGCGGGGACAAGGCGAGCGCGCGGGCGATGTTCACGCGCTGGCGCTGGCCGCCGGAGACCTCATGCGGATAGCGGTTGGCGAAGGTCTCGGGCTTCAGGCCCACCTTGCCGAGCAGATCGCGCGCCAGCGTGCGGGCCTCATTGTCCGCCATGCCGTGGACCCTGGGGCCGAAGGCGATGCTCTCCTCGATGGTGAGGCGCGGATTGAGCGAGGCGTAGCTGTCCTGGAACACCATCTGCATGGCGCGCCGCAGCTCGCGCAGGCTCATGGCCTCGCCCACCAGCTGGCCGTCGAAGATGATCTCGCCGGCATTGCGCGGCATCAGCTGCATGAGCAGGCGCGCGGTGGTGGACTTGCCGCATCCGCTCTCGCCGACGATGCCCACCGTCTCGCCCTTGGCGACGGCGAAGGACACGTCGTCCACCGCCTGCACCACCTTCTTCTTGGCGAACAGGCCGCCGCCGACAGGAAAATGCTTGGTGAGGCTTTTGACCTCCAGCAGGGGCTGGGCGATGCCGCCGACGTCTTCGAGTTGCTCGAGCATGTCAGTTCCTGATGTCCATGGCGCTGCGCAGTCCGTCGCTCAACAGGTTGAAGCAGATGGACACGGCGAAGATCATCACGCCCGGCATGGCGGCCACCCATGGGTTCACATAGATGGCGGTGCGCAGCGTGTTGAGCATGAGCCCCCATTCGGGCTCCGGCGGCTTGGTGCCGAGGCCGAGGAAGGAGAGGCCGGCGGCAAGGATCATGGAGACGGAGATGAGGCCGGTGGCATAGACGAAGATAGGCCCCAGCACGTTGCCCAGCATGTGCACGCGCATGATGGTCATGGCCCCCGCGCCGGACGCCCGCGCGGCATCCACGAAATCGAGGTTGCGCACGCTTGTCGTCACGCTCTCCGCCACGCGGGTGATCTGCGGCACGAAGACGATGGTGAGCGAGACGATGGAATTGACCACGCCCGCGCCCAGCACGCCGGAAATGGCGATGGCGAGCAGCACCGATGGGAAGGCGTAGAACACATCCACCGTACGCATGATGGCGGTGTTGGCCCAGCCGCCGGCATAGCCGGCGATGAGGCCGAGGCCGGTGCCGATGATGAAGGCCAGCACCACGGGGAGGATGCCGATGAGGAGCGACAGCCGCCCGCCGTAGATCAGGCGGGCGATCATGTCGCGGCCGAGCTCGTCGGTGCCCAGCGGATAGCCCGGCGTGCCGATGTGGCGCAGCCGGCGCACCATGGAGCCCTGATAGGGATCGGCCAGATGCAGATAGGGCGCGAAGATCGCGGCCAGCAGGATGGCGAGCAGCACGAAGGCGCAGAACATGCTCACCTTGTCGCGCACGAGGCGGCGCCCGACGGTGGCCCAATAGCCGCGCGCGTTCTGCACGGGGGCGGCCTGAAGCGTGGTGTCCACGGCGCTCATGTCAGGCCCGCTTGATACGTGGGTCGATGGACGCCTGGGCGATATCGACCACGAGGTTGAGGAAGACGAAGAACAGCGCCAGAATCAGGATCGTGCCTTGCAGCAGCGGCAGGTCGCGC
The DNA here is from genome assembly GCF_014635325.1 of Azorhizobium oxalatiphilum. Lineage (GTDB taxonomy): Bacteria > Pseudomonadota > Alphaproteobacteria > Rhizobiales > Xanthobacteraceae > Azorhizobium > Azorhizobium oxalatiphilum. Next base: position 333,551 of record NZ_BMCT01000005.1, read on the forward strand.
TGGAAGATGGCCGAGTTGAGCAGGAAGCCCGTGCCCGGCCAGGAGAACACCGTCTCGATGAGGATGGAGCCGCCGAGCAGGTAGCCGAGCTGGAGGCCCATCACCGCGACGGCGGTGGGGGCGGCATTCTTCACCACATGGCGGAACACGCGGGTTTCCTTCAGCCCCTTGGAGCGCAGCGCTTCCACGAAATCCTGAGAGAGGATGTCGCCGGTGAGCGCACGGATGGTGCGCGTCACGATGCCCATGGGGATCACCGACATGGTGATGGCGGGCAGGACGAGGAACTGGATGTGCGCCCAGTCCCATTTCCAGTCGGCCGAGCCGCCGGGGCCGGCGCCCACCGCCGGCAGCCAGCCGAGGGTTACTGAGAAGATGATCACCATCACCATGCCGAGCCAGTAATGGGGCACGGAGACGCCGGCGACCGCGATGGAGGTGGCCAGCTTGTCCAGCCAGGTGTCGCGGAAATAACCGGCGACGAGGCCGAAGAAGACGCCGAGCGTGAAGCCGATCACGGAAGCCGCGCAGGCCAGCATGAAGGTGTTCTTCACCGCATTCATCACCTCGGTGAAGACCGGCCGGCCGGTGGCGATGGAATTGCCGAGATCCAGATGCACGGCCTTCCAGAGCCAGAGCCCGAACTGCACCGGCAGCGGCCGGTCGAAGCCATAGGCGGCGCGCAACTGGGCGGCCAGTTCCTGCGAGGCATCGGCGGGCAGGATCGCCACCAGCGGGTCGCCGGGGGTGATGTGGACGAGGAGGAAGCACACCAGCGCGACGCTGATGACGATGGGGATCACATAGACGATGCGTCTGGCGATGTAGGCGAGCAACGGACCACCCTTGGTGGGGAGAACGGGAATTTCCGCGGAACGGGAAACCCTCTCCCGCTTGCGGGGGAGGGCAGGGAGGGGGCACGGCGGGCCCTCTCGGGTTTTGCAGCGCGTGGGGTTAGGAGGAAGGAGGGCCAGCGCCCGGTCTTCCCCCTCCCCAACCCTCCCCCGCAAGCGGGGGAGGGCTCTTGAAAGGTTCTCCCCCGCAAGCGGGAGAGGGGGCTGGCTGCACCCGGCCGAAGCGTCTCTATTCAGCAGTCGCTCAGGGCGCGACCACCACGGGCGAGAAATCCACGAACCAGCTCTTGGGCTGCACGAGGCCGGAGACCTTCGGGCTCAGCGCCCGCGGGCCGACGTCGTGGGCCACATAGAGGAAGGCGGCATCGTCCACGGAGGCGGCGTGCAGTTCCGCAAGAGCTGCGTCACGTCCGGCCGGATCGAAGGTGGAGCGCGCCTTCTTCACCAGTTCGTCGAACTTGGGGTTGTTGTTGAAGCCCCAGTTGTTCGAGGTGGGCGGAGCCATGCCGGATTGCAGGAAGCGCACCATGGCGAAGAAGGGGTCCATGGCCGCATAGGTCACGTTGATGGCGTTGGACCCGTTGGCAGTGGGGTCTTTCGCGCCGCGCCGCCAGTTGGTGAACAGCGTGTTCCACTCGATGACGTCCAGCTGCACGTCGAAATAGCATTCCGCCAGCGCCTGCTGGAGATACTCGTTCATGGGCAGCGGCAGCATCTGGCCGGAGCCGGAGGCCGAGGTCTGGGTCTTCACGGTGAGCTTCTTGGAGGGGCCGTAGCCGGCCTCCTTCATCAGCTTCTGGCCCTCGGCGAGATCGTACTTGATCTGGAAGGTGGGCTTGCCGCGCCACGGATGGCCGGGCTCCACCGTGCCGGTGGCGGGCACCATGAGGCCGGCCAGCAGGCCGTCCTTCATGCCGTCGCGGTCGATGCACAGGTTCGCGGCCTTGCGCACGCGGATGTCGTTCCACGGCGAGCCCTCGACGCGCGAGAACTGCCACGGCCAGACGTGCGGCTGCTCATTGGCCTCGATCTTCATGCCGCGTGCCTTCAGCTGCGGCAGAGCGTCGGGGGCGGGGGCCTCGATCCAGTCCACCTGGCCGGCCAGCAGGGCTGCGGTGCGGGCGTTGGCCTCCGGCATGGGCAGGAGCACCATCTTGTCGGTCTTGGGAACGCGGGCCTTGTCCCAATAGGCGTCGTTCTTCGCCAGCTCGAGGCGCTCGCGCGGCACGAAGCGGGTCATCTTCCACGGGCCGGTGCCCGAGGCATTGGCCGCAAACGCCGTCCAGGCGGCCTGCGACTTGGCCTTGGCGTCGGCACCCTGCGCGGCGTCGAACAGCTTCTGCCACTGGGCGGGGCTGGCCATGAACAGGTTGGTGAGATTGTAGGGCAGGAAGCTGTCCGGCTCCTTCGTCACCAGCTCGACGGTGAGATCGTCGATCTTCTTCGCGGAGGCCAGCGTCGGCATGCGCGAGGCGGTGACGCCGACCTGAGAGGCGTCATATTGCGGGGCGCTCTGGTTGAGCACCTTGTCCACGTTCCAGACCACCGCATCGGCATTGAAGGGCGAGCCGTCGTGGAAGGTCACGCCGGGGCGCAGCTTGAAGGTCCATTTGGTCTTGTCGGCGTCGTCCACCTTCCATTCGGTGGCAAGGCCCGGGATGAGCACGGACGGCTTGGTGGCCGAGGAGAGATCCCAGTTGACCAGCGGGTCATACATGGTGAGGCCGGTGAAGCGATTGCCTTCGAACCCCTGATCGGGCTGGCCGAGGGTGCGCGGAATATCCGCCGCCGTCATGCCGATGCGCAATGTGGTCTCGGCAGAGGCGGCCCCGGACAGGAGGCAGCAGCCGGCCAGCAGAGCTGCGGCAACATGCAGGGATGAACGACGAACGGTGGTGTTGGAAACGGCGAGCCTCTTGGGAATGGTCAGCATGTGGCAATGTCCCCTCTGGTTCGAGCCATTCCAAAGCAACCCTCGTGCCAGTCCGGTGGACGTTACGTCAGGTGGCGCCGGAGCGGACAATCCCTCGACAAACCGTCGATAAATTGAATTTGTGCCCAATTATTAGGCGAGCCTGCGCGGCAGGCGGCATGGATTGCATGCATGTGGCGCGAGCCGGTTGCAGCGGCGGCGTTTTTCCCGTCGAGGGGGCGTCGGGAGGCTGCGGTAGCGGGCGAATGGTCATGGGGCTTCCGGTCGCATCCGGAGCCCGCCTGCCGAAGGTGTTGACCTTGTGATGAGCTGTCCCGGATTGCCGCGTCATAGCCGGCTTGTCCGGCTCAGCCCTTCCGCTATCCTGCCGGAAGAGCAGCGGTGTGTTTCGTGACCGCTGGTTCAAGAACTGGCGCCGGATCAACGGTGTCGAGGGGAATGTGTTCAGGGATCGTCGCGCCGGACAAACCGGCGCGCCAGCAGCGGAAGGATGCGTAATGGGTGGGTCAGCGAAACTGCCGGGTCAGGCAGAAGGCCAGTTGATCGAGGCCCTCGGCGTCATCGAGACCACCGAGACGGACCATGTGGTGCGGTGGGATGGCACGATGCTCTATGTGGAGCATGACGTCTTTCACAATGGACAGCTCGTCCATTCCAAATACAAGCGCCGCGTCTCGCGCGAGGTGGCGCGGGCGCTTTCGGACATGCTGCGCGAGCATCATTAGAACGCGTTCCGATCAGCCTGCCATGCAGGCTGATCGGAAAAGCCTTCTCCATCAAAGCTTCAGGGCCTGATCCGGCGCGGCGGTGCCGTGCCGGATCGCCTCCCGTCTCCGATCCGGACCCCGCCATGCCCCCCGATCTGAAACCCCATCCCCGCCGGAGGCTCGCCCATGGTTGAGGCGCGCGACGCGGCAGGGGACGCGGCAGGGGCGGCATCGGCCGTGGGCCGCCTGCGATTGGGCGTCATCCTGCCGCCGGGCGAGGTTCCTGTCTGGGTGCTGCGCCTGCTGGATGACATCGCCGCCGGGCAGGTGGCGCAGGTGGTGGCGCTCACCCGCTCGCCCGCGACCTCTCCCGTCCTGCCGGCGCTCGCGCAATATGTGGCGGAGGATCAGGCGCGCACGGCCGAGGCGCCGGACCCGTTGGCGCTTCAGCCTCTCGCCCTCGCCGCGCCCCTGTCGCGCGATCTGGAAAGCGTCGGCCCGCTGGATCTGGTGCTCGATTTCGGCACCGGGGCGGGCACGGAGCTGCTGTCGCCGCCGCTCGGCGTCTGGTCGCTGCGCTTCGGCGGCGAGCGTCCCGTGCCGGGTGGGCAGGCATTGTTCCGCGAGGTGGCGCAGGGCGCGCTCCATTGCGATCTCGTGCTGCTGATGCAACCGCGCACCGGCAAGCCGGTGGTGCTCTCGCGCTCAACGACCCATGTGAACGACCGCTCGCTCTGGCGCACCGCCGCGCCCGTGGCGTGGAAGGCGCGCGCGCTGGTGCGCCGCGCGCTGGAGCGTCTGCACAGCCTCGGCCGCGATGCTTTCCTCGCCGACGTGCGGGCCAGTGTGGACCAGACCCTGCCGCCGGAACCCAAGCCGGTCACATCGGCCGAGTTCACTTTGTTCCGCGCCCGTTATCTGTTCCGCCGCTTCCTGGTGCCCTATGTGCTGGTGCGCGATCAGTGGCGCATCGGCATCCGCCGCAAGGCGGCGGGCGATCCGCCGTGGGGCAGTGCCGCATGGGCGAAGGGGTTCCGCTTCATCGAGGCCCCGCCCGGCCGCTTCTATGCCGATCCCTTCCTGTTCGAGACCGGCGGAAAGACCTTCCTGTTCTTCGAGGACTGGGACTGGGCGCAGCATTATGCCGTCATCTCGGTGGCCGAGGTGGCGCAGGACGGCACCATCGGCCCGGCCCGCCTTGCGCTGGATACCGGCACCCATCTCTCCAATCCGCTGGTCTTTGCCCATGAGGGCGAGATCTACATGATCCCCGAGACGCTGGCCCGGCGCCGGGTGGAGGTCTATCGCGCGGCCGAATTCCCCACCCAGTGGGATCTCTATTGCCTGCCCATGGAGGACACGGACATCGTGGACCCCTGCGTCATGCGCGAGACCCGTGCCGATGGCAGCGAGGGTTGGCTGATGTTCGCCGCCGCGCTGGATTTCGGCGGCTCGGGCTGGGATGAGCTGCACATCTTCCGGGCCGACGAACTCTGCGGCCCCTGGCAGCCGGTCGGCCCGCAGCCCGCGCTCTCCGACGTACGCTGCGCGCGGCCGGGCGGGCGCATGTGGATGAAGGACGGCGTGCTGCATCGCCTCACCCAGAATTGCGCCGGCGGCTATGGCGCGGGCCTCGGCCTCTATGCGGTGGAGAGACTGGACGAGACCGGCTATCGCCAGCGCCCCGTGGCCGAGGTGAATGCCTTCGACTTCGGCATGAACGGCGTCCATGCCTATGATGCCACGGACAAATTCGAGGTGGTGGACGGGCGCCACTATCAGGCGGTGCGCGGCGGGCGCAACTGGTACTGGCCCTTCCCCCGCTGGTTCGGCAAGCATTGAGCGTCAGGACGCATCGAGACCATGGCCACTTCCATCCTCTGGCAGCCCGAACTCGCCGACCTTCGTCATCTGCCGGGCATCCGCGATCTTTATGAGATCACCTGGGGCGTGAAGGTCTCCGAGGATTTCCTGCGCTGGAAGCTGTTCGACGGCCCCTATGGCCCGCTCGCCTCCGTGGCGCTGGTGGGCGAACAGGTGGTGGGCCTCTATGCGGTGATCCCGACCCCCATGCTGCTGGACGGCGAGCCGATCATGGGCGCCCAGTCCGTGGACACCATGACCCATTCCGATCACCGGCGGCAGAACATGTCGGTGACGCTGGCGCGCCATTGCTATGCGGAAGGCGCGCGGCGCGGCTATGGGCTGGTCTATGGCCTGCCCAACGAGAATTCCTACCCCATGTTCATGACCAAGCTGGACTGGCGGCATCTGGACGAGATGGCCCGCATGGTCCGGCCGCTGGCGGTGCCGAAGCGCATTCCCGCTCTTGTTGCGCCGCTGCTCGACAAGGTCATCGCCCTGCAGGTTCGGATGGCCGGAACGGCGGGCGAATGCGTGGTGGAGAAGGTGACGCCGCAGACCCCGTTTCCGACGCCCCGGCCCGTGCCCTCTCAGGCCCGCTGCCGGGTGAACCACACGCCGGACTGGTTGCGCTGGCGCTATGGCGCCGAACCGGGCGGCTCCTACGAGCGGCTCGTTCTGGGCGCGCCCGATGCGCCGGATGCGATCGCCGTCTTCGACCTGCCGTCCGACGACAACGACCCCGGCGGCCGCCCCCTGCTGCGCATCAACGCCTTGCTGGGCTCGGACGAGGCCCGGCTTGCTGCGATCCACGAGTTGCTGCGCATTGGCATCGCGCGGCGCGCGCGCTCGGCCTTCTTCTTCACCAGCGATCCGCAGACGCAGACACTGCTTCGCCGCGCCGGCTTCGTGTCACGCTCCACCATGCCGCTGTGTTTCGGCGCCTTGGCCCGGCCCATGGACGGCCTGCCGGTGGCGAAGGGCGAGATGGCGATCGAGGGCGGGGACCGGGATTGAGGCGCGCGCCTGCGGAACGGTGCAGGGGCGCGGGGCATTTCTGAAGGTCAGCGCAAAACGCAAAAAAGACGGAAGGAAGCGCCATGCCAACCCCCAAGAACACGATCTGCATCTGGTACGATAAGGACGCCGAGGCCGCCGCCCGCTTCTATGCGGAGATTTTTCCCGACAGCTCCGTGGATGCCGTCCATCGCGCCCCGAGCGACTATCCCTCCGGCAAGGCGGGGGATGTGCTGACAGTGCTGTTCACCGTGGCCGGCGTGCCGTGCCTTGGGCTCAATGGTGGGCCGGCGTTCAAGCATACGGAGGCCTTCTCCTTCCAGATCGCCACCGATGATCAGGCCGAGACCGATCTCTATTGGGATGCCATCATCGCCAATGGCGGGCAGGCGAGCGCCTGCGGCTGGTGCAAGGACAGATGGGGCATTTCCTGGCAGATCACGCCGCGCGTGCTCACCGAGGCGCTGGCCGTCGGTGGCGAGGAAGCCAAACGGGCGTTCGAGGCGATGATGGATATGACCAAGATTGACGTCGCCGCCATCGAGCGGGCGCGGCGCGGATGATTTTTCCGCGTTTCCTCCTTGCCGTTCTGCTGGTGGCACTGACCGCGCAGGCCCCCGCCCGCGCGGCGGATGCCGCTTTCACGGCCTTCATCGCCTCGCTCTGGCCGGAGGCGCAGGCGGCGGGCGTGTCGCGCGCCACGTTCGAGCGCGAGACGCGCGGCCTTGAGCCCGATTACAAGCTGCCCGACCTCGTTCTGGGCGGTCGCCCGGCCACGGGCGCGCGGGCGCAGCCGGAATTCGTGCAGGTGCCGGCGGACTATGTGAAGGAAGCCACCATCGCCCGCCTCGCCAACGAGGGGCGGCGGCTCATGCAGCAGCATCGCGCGGCGCTGGAGGAGATCGAGCGCCGCTTCGGCGTGCCGGCCTCCGTGGTGCTGGCCATCTGGGGGCGGGAGACCGATTTCGGCCGCTACACCTCGCCTTATGATGCTCTGCGCGTGACGGCGACGCAGGCCTATGTGGGCCGCCGCAAGGAGCAGTATCGCACCGAATTCATCCTCGCCCTGAAGATCCTCGACGAGGGCGTGGTGAGCCGCAAGGCGTTTCGCGCCTCATGGGCGGGGGCAACAGGCCTGACCCAGTTCCTGCCCTCGGACTATTATGCCCATCGCGTCGATCTCGATGGCGACGGGCGGGCGGACATCTGGGGCTCCGTGCCCGATGCGCTAGCCTCCGCCGCCAGCCAACTGGTGGGCAAGGGCTGGCAAGGCGGCGTGCGCTGGGCCTATGAGGTGCGCCCGCCGGCCAATGCGGATTGCACGCTGGCGGTGCCCGAGGTGCAGGCCAGCCTTGGCGAGTGGCTGAGAGCGGGGTTCGTGCCGGTGCGCGGGCAGAAGCTCTCGGCGGCCGAGCAGGCGCAGCCGGCCTCGCTGCTCCAGCCGGAGGGGCTCTATGGCCCGTCCTTCCTTGTCACGAAGAATTACTTCGTGATCAAGGAGTACAATTTCTCCGACCTCTATGTGCTGTTCGTGGGCCATCTCGCCGACCGCATGAGCGACCCAAAACCCTTCGCCACCCCATGGTCCGCCTCGCGCCAGCTGCACACGTCTTCGGTGGAAGCGATGCAGACCCATCTGGCGGGGCTCGGCCTCTATAAGGACAAGGTGGATGGCAAGGCGGGCATGCTCACCCGCTCCGCGCTCGGCGCCTATCAGAAGCAGGCCGGGCTGAAGGTGGACTGCTGGCCGAGCGAGAGCGTGCTGCAATCCATGCGCGCGGCGCGCTGAAGGCAGGGAGCGCCAGCGTCATGCCGCACCATGACGGAGGGCGCGCAGGCAGGCGGGGCATCATCCTCATCCTCGTTGCCGCCTGCGTGCTGTCCGCCGCGCCCGCGAAAGCCCAGCGCGCGGGCGAGGCCATGGATGATGCGCTCTGCCGGCTGATCGAGGATGCGGCCAAGGCCAACGCTCTGCCGGTGCCGTTCTTCACCCGGCTGATCTGGCAGGAGAGTTCGTTCCGCCTGTGGGTGGTCAGCTCCAAGGGGGCGCAGGGCATCGCGCAATTCATGCCGGGCACCGCCGCCGAGCGCGGGCTGGCCGATCCCTTCGATCCCGAAGCCGCATTGCCCGCCTCCGCCCATCTGCTGGCGGACCATGCGCGCGCCTTCGGTAATCTCGGCTTGGCGGCGGCGGCCTATAATGCGGGGCCGGGGCGGGTGCAGGCGTTTCTTGCCGGCCGCTCCGGCCTGCCGTCGGAAACCCGCGCCTATGTGCTGGCCATCACCGGGCGCAGCGCGGAGGACTGGAAGCAGGCGGGGCGGGACACGAAGGCCGGGGATGCCGTCCCGGCAGAGGGCTGCCGCACGGTGGTGGCCGCGCTCCGGCGCGGGGCAGGGACGAGTGGCGTAGTTGCCAATGCGGAATTCTCGCCCTGGGGCATTCAGGTGGCGGGCGCGGTGTCGAAGAGCGCCGCTCTGGCGGCCTATCAGCGGCAGGCGAAGGCGATTTCGGCGGTGTTCGCCGACACCCAGCCCATGATCATCGGCACGCGGCTGGCGGGGCGGGGGCGCGCGCCCTTCTACCGGGTGCGCATGCCGGCGCAGACCCGTCAGGAGGCCAATGCGGCCTGCACCCGCCTGAAAGCCGCGGGCGCGTCCTGCATTGTGCTGGCGAACTAGCGCCTCACGGCTTCTTCGGCAGGTTCTGCGGTACGATGGACGAATGGATGATGTCCATGATCCGGCTGAGCCCTTCCGGCGTTCCGCCGCCGTTGACGCTGTCGAGGTCCGCATCGGTCAGTGACCGCACGCCGTCGGCGGACGTGGACCGAGTCGCGTCGATGATGGCGTCGGCCTCGGCCTCGGACAGTGCGATGCCATGGCCGGCGGCATAAGCCTGCAAGGTGTGCGCATCCGCAAGGCCGGCTGAAAGCGCGCGGGCACCTTCGTCGTTCTGCGATAAGCCGCCGACATGGTGGACGAAGTCAGCAATCGGCATCGAATTCTTCCTGCACATGGGGCGGCCAAGGGGCGGCGTGATCGCGCCTCAGCCACCAACCCCTTGATCGTATGCCATCAAGCTTGCCCGGAGGCGGTCCCGGTGTCCGGTCGTTCCAACCGCAGCGGGCGGGTGCCGATGGGCGCGCCGGTGGCGCGGTCCACCACCATGGGGTCCACCGGCGCGCCGGTTTCCGCATCCACCACCCGGCTCAGGGGGCCGTCGCCCACATGGGCGCGCGCCCAGCCGGCGATGACGAACAGAACGGGCAGGAAATCACGCCCCTTCGCCGTCAGCACATACTCCTCGCGCGGCGGGCGCTCGGAATAAAGGCGCTTCTCCAGGAGCCCCTCCTCGGACAGCGCCTTCAGGCGGCCGGTGAGGATGTTGGGGGCGATGCCGAGGCTGGCGCGGAACTGGTCGAAGCGCGTCAGCCCGAAGCCCGCATCCCGCAGGATCAGCATGCTCCACGTGTCGCCCACCACGCTCAGTCCACGGCCCACGGGGCAGACGCCCGTGCGAAGTTGATTTTTGTCCATTGCAAAATGATAGTGATGTGCGTAGCTTTTTGCAAGCGACCCATTCCGGGCCGATCCGGAGTATCCCCAATGACCACTCTTTCCACGCTCGCCGGCACCGCCCTCGTCACGGGTGCCTCCACGGGTATCGGCGCCGTCTATGCCGATCGCCTCGCCCGGCGCGGCCATGATCTCGTCCTCGTTGCCCGCGACGTGGCACGCATGGAGGCACTGGCGACACGCCTGCGCGCCGAAACCGGCCGCACCGTCGAGGTGCTGCCCGCCGATCTCGCCACGCAGGAGGGGCGGGCGCGCATCGCCGGCCGCCTCGCCGATGACGCGGCCATCAGCGTGCTGGTGAACAATGCCGGCCTCGCGCTGGAAGGCGATCTGCTGCAGAACGGCACGGAGGATCTGGAGCGTCTGGTGTCGGTCAACGTCACCGCGCCCACCGTGCTCGCGGCCGCCGCCGCAAAGGCATTTGCCGCACGGGGGGCGGGGGCCATCATCAATCTGTCCTCGGTGCTGGCGCTGGCACCGGAACTGTCCGGCAGCGCCTATAGCGGCTCCAAGGCCTATGTGCTGAACCTCTCGCAGAAGCTGGCCCTCGTGCTGAAGGACACCGGCGTGCGCGTGCAGGCCGTGCTGCCCGGCGCCACCCGCACCGAGATCTGGGAAAAGACCGGCACCGACATCGACGCCATCCTGCCCGGCAAGGTGATGGCCGTGGGGGATCTGGTGGATGCCGCGCTGGCCGGCTTCGATGCGGGCGAGGTGGTGACGATTCCCCCGCTCGCGGACGAGGGCCTCTGGACCGCCCATGAGGCGGCCCGCATCGCTCTGCTGCCCAACCTCTCCGAGCGCCTGCCCGCCGAACGCTATCGGGTGCCCGTGGCGGCGTGAGGCGCGGGACGGCTCGCCGGCAGAGGCGAGCCGTCGCTCACTTCACCCGCAGGAAGCGCGCGGCATCGAAGGCGGCGTCGCGGGCGGCGTTGGCATTGGGGGCGAGCAGGAAGGCCGTGCCCTGCTGGCACAGCGCCTTCAGGCGCTGGTCCTTCTCCCGCGACAGCATGGCGTCGGAGGTGAGCAGCCGGGCCCTGGCGATGTTGCGGTAAGGCTGCGGAACGAGGGACGGGTTCGGCACCCGCTCGCGGAAAATCTGCCGCACGGAACGGACCAGTTCCGCCGTGTCCTTGGAGGCGGAGCCGGGGCGCTTCAGGTAGCGCGTGGAACAGACCGTGTCGCAATAGACCCGGCCCACCTCGCACAGCTTCAGCCAGAGGTCCCAGTCCTCGCCGATGCGGTAGCGGGTGTCGAAGCCGCCCACCTGATCGATGCTGCTCTTGCGCGCCATCACGGTCGAGGTGCCGCACACCGTCTCCGCCAGAATCATGGCGAAGGCGTCCTTGCCGAGGTCGAGCAGGCCGGTGCGCCCTGCGATCCAGCGCCGGAAATAGGGCCAGTAGGTGAACTGCCGGCCGAGCACCACGCCCTCCGGCGTCACGGATTCCACATCCGCGAAGGCGAGGCTGACGGAGGGATCGCGCTCCATCAGTTCCAGTCGCGCCTTCAGCACGCCGGGGAAGAACTGATCGTCCGCATCAAGGAAGGCGATGATCGGTGCCCGCGCCACGTCGAGGCCGGCATTGCGCGCGGCGGAGACGCCGGCAGGCTCGTGCACCAGCGGCGTGAGCAACGGATCGCGGGTCGCCATGTCGGCCAGGAAGGCGTCGGTGCCGTCGGTGGAGCCGTCGTCCACCACCACGATTTCCACGTCCCCGATGCCGTCGGGGCCTTCGCTCTGGGCGCGGATACTGGCGATGGCCGCCGGCAGATATTCGAGGCAGTTCCGGCTGGGAATGACCACGCTGAGGCGGGGCGTCATGCAAGGCTCCGAGGCCCGCCGGAGAGCGGACGATTGCAACTTGCGCGATGCTAAAGCGTCTTTCGGCCCTTTGGAAGCGGATCGCCGGTACTCACCCCGCCGCCATCCCCCCTTGCCTGAGGGCGGGCGCTTTGACCTGGCGTTTCGGTCGGCGGGCAAAGCTCTTTGTCAGGACAGCCGCGTGCAGGTGGGCGCTCCCGTGGGAGCGCCCGAAAACGCGAAGATTACTTCGGCGGCAGGGCGGTCGGCCCGCGGAAGGTGGCGACGTTGTGGAGCACGCCCGCGCCATAGCCGATGAACTCGGCGTTGGGGCAGGAGAAGGTGCCGCCCTTCAGCAGGTGGCCACCGACACGGTATTGGGTGCCCACGGTGAAATCGGCCCCCGGCGGCGGCACATTGATCGCAATGGTGATGCCGCCCGGAATCGTGGAGACCACCGCGCTGGCTCCGGAAAGAATGAGAAGTCCAAACTCGGACGCCACATGCACATCAACGGCATTGGCGCGGGGAATGGTTACAACATCAGCTTCAACAGTCATCGTTTCCCCCATTTGCAATGGGCAGCCGCCAACCCATGGCGGTGCCGGATGGGAGTAATACATCTTTTGGTTGTCTCGTCACCTCAATAAAATCATAGCTTGCAAGCGTTGCAAGCCGAGGATTTTGCCGACCTTGCAACCGATCAGCCGGGGGACCTTCGGGTTGTGCTCAGGGGGGTCAGATGTAGTCCACGAAGGCGGAGAGCTTGTCCTGCCGCAGGTCGCGCATTTCGGCGAGGCTGAAGGTGTCCAGCACCGTGCCCATGGCATCGCGCACCTTCACCATGATGCGGCGGACCTCGCACTGCTCCACGTCGCAGTCCTCGCACGGCACGAAGGAGTTGCGGCTGGCGCAGGGGATGGGCGCGAGCGGGCCGTCAAGGGCGCGGATGATGTCGCCGACAACGATATCCTCGGCCGGCTTCGCCAGCTTGTAGCCGCCCGCCTTGCCCTTCTTGCTGGACAGGAAGCCGGCGTTGCGCAGCTCGCCCAGGATCACGTCGAGAAATTTCTTCGGGATCTGGTTGGCGTCCGCGATCTCGGCCACCTGATTGGACTCGCCCGGCAACAGGCGTGCCAGATGAACGGCCGCCTTCAACCCGTACTTGCCTTTTTTCGTCAGCATTTCACGCCCTCACACCGGGCTTATGGGTTGGAGTTGCTCGAAGGTCAACACACGGCGAGCAGCAGCAGGGTCAGGCGGGCGGTTGCCCGGCCCCGGAAGAGGCGGGCTGGGGCAGGGCCGCGGCAGCGCCTTCCAGGAACAGCAGGAAGACGGCGGCGAAGAAATCGGCGATGGCGGACCTGAGCGGCGGCAACAGGCGTACGCCGCCGGATGCGCCCGCCGCGCGCTCCACGAGGCCTGCCGCCTCCGCATCCCGCAGCAGCTTCAGCACATGGGCGCGGGACACATGGAAACGGCGACCAAGCGACGCAACCGGCGACATGATGGTGTCCTCCGGTGGAAAGGTCCCGTCGCGCACACCGGAGAGGGCGAGGGCGAGCAGGACCATCAGCCCGCCGTCGCGGGCGGCGAACAGGGTCAGCGCCGGGGCATGATCCAGCACACGCTCGCCGGACCGGAAGCGCGTGAGGAGATAGCGCAGCACGATGCGCCGGAAATCCTGATCGTCCAGCCGTGCCAGCGCCACCCCGGCCAGCGGGTCCACATGGCTGGCCGCCGCGAAGATGGCCCGCCACCGTTCGGTCTGGTGGGAGATGAAGAGGGCGGTCGGCACCAGCGGGCGCTGGCGCTTGTCGGCGCCGGGCAGGGCAGGTTTGACGTCCACATAGCCGGCCCAGCGCATCAGCACGAGCATGGCCTTGGCGCGTCCGCGGCTGCACAGGCCGGTCTCGGTGCACAGGCCGATGATGCGCCCGGCGGTGAGGCCGGCGCCGGTTTCGTCCGGCGTGGCGTTGAGATAGAGCGCCATGAGCGCGAACATGGCGCGCTCGCGGTCGTTCAGCAGGCGGTTGAGCAGGCGGTTGCCGTCATAATGGCCGACGAGATTGTCCGCCCAGCTCAGCATGGCTTTGGAAAAGGCGGGGTGCGCCCGCATGGCCGCGATCCGGGGCGCCATGGCGGCCACGGCGGCCACGGGGTCCAGAGGGGCAGGGCTGGACGTATCCGCCTCGCTCCGCCACGGGACGGTGCCATAGGCATCCCTGCTCGCGGCGATATGGTGGCCATCGTCCAGCGCGGCCAAGGCCGGGCTTCGCCGCCGATCGAGATCCGACATCCCGCTCAAGACGTCCTCGCGCCCTGTCGCGTCATCATTACCCCTCTGCCGGTGCACGTTCTAACGGCGTCTGTGCTCTCGCTCCCCGCTCTCCGGGGGGCGAGTGGTGACGTGGCCAGAAATCGCCATTGAGGTCACGCCAGCCCCATTCTAACGCTGGCGCACGTCAAGCGCACCTGGGAAGCGTCGCGCGGACCATCAACCTCCGGAAGGTTGTTGTAATGTCGAAGAGATCCCGCAGTCTTTTCCACATGTTCATTGCGCTGGGCGCGGCATTCGCCGCGATTCCATCGCTGACGCTTCCGGCTGGTGCCGTCGTCTATTGCCGCGCCGTGGGGGTGCCGAAGGGCTGCGTGGCCCGGCCGACGGCTGCTGTCGTTTGCACCCGGCCGGGCTATCCGGTGGGGTGCGTGCCGAAGGGCAATGGCACCGGTGTCGGGGTTCTTCCCGGTGCCGGTGCCGGCGCCGCCGGAGTTGGGCTGGCGCCGGGCGTCGGCGTCGGTGCTCCGGGTGCGGGGGTGAATACAGGGGGGCCTGTCAACCGCGCGGGGGTGCGTTAGGGCAGTGTGCAAAGGGGCGAAAGCCCCCGCCGCATCTGCCCGCCCATGGGTATTTGCACCGGTCTGCCCATGGGTGCACCCCCCGGTTTTCGCGTGCGCCCCGGTTTGCGCGCCTCTGCCGGCCTTCCATTTCCTCCGCCCATCCCGTGCGCCGGGACGGTGCCGCTGATTCCCCAGGAGACACTCATGATTTCGACCCGTCTGGCCTGCCTGCTGGCCGCCTGCCTGATCGGCTCCACCGCTCCGGCCCTTGCCGACAAGGCGTCCTCGGAGGCTTGCGCCGCCGGCCTCTCCGCCGATGGCAAGACCATCTACAAGGCCAGCGCGCCGGCCATCACCCCCACCGCCAACATCCGCGACGTGGTGACGGAGAAGACCCGCTCCCTGGTGATGGGCGGCAGCATCGGCCGTGCAAATGCCAAGACCGACGCCGAGGCGGCCGGCGGCTGCCTCGCCATGCTCAAGCCCTGAGAGGCGCCCGCGCCCCTCTGGCTGTCCTCGGGCTGGCAGGCGGGCGCATGCCGCCACGCGCCGCGTTGTCAGGCGCATCCGCTCTGATTATAGATCGGTTACAGAGTGAGAGGGCGCGGCTGTCCCGCGCCTCCAAGATGGATCAGGCGAGCGAACCATGGTGGCACGCATCTACAAGCCGGCCCGCAATGCGATGCAGTCCGGTGTGGCCAAGACCAAGCACTGGGTGCTGGAATTCGAGCCGGAGCGCGACCGCGCCGTGGAGCCCCTGATGGGCTACACCAGCACCACCGACATGACGAGCCAGGTGCGCCTCACCTTCGAGACCCGCGAGGAAGCGGTGGCCTATTGCGAGCGCAAGGGCATCCCGTACCACGTGACCGAGCCGCACGAGCCGGCCCGCCGCAAGATGGCTTATTCCGATAATTTCGCCCATTCCCGCGTGGGGCAGTGGACCCACTGAGGGTCGATTGAGGGCGTCAGGCCACCGGGCTGCCGCCGGCTCTGGCCTTGTCTCCCGAGGCATTTCGCGTGGACGACGCCCCTGCGCCCGTTTGCATCTGGCGCAGGATGCACAGCCTTGTGCTAAAGGCGGTTTGCGCGATATGCGTCGGCGCATGGCCCCGTAGCTCAGCTGGATAGAGCAGCCGCCTTCTAAGCGGCAGGTCGCAGGTTCGAGCCCTGCCGGGGTCGCCATGATTTAAATGGCTTAGGCTTCTCGCCAGTCGCTATTCCGGCAAATTCACCCGTCTGCCTGTTCCGTTCTGCCCCGCCGTCTTCGCGCAGGCCGGAACAGCATGGCGGCTCCCCCCGTTGAGGAGAAAACGAGGGAGCCTGACATGGACGACACGGGTCACGTGCGATCCCCAGCCGAGATGGATGCCGTCATCGCGGCACACCGGCAACTCCTGATCCTTCTGCTCTCCACCATCGCGGAGAACGAGACCATGCGGGCGCGTCTTGCAGCCCGGATCGAGCAGCGCGAACTCTTTCGTGATGCGCACGAAGATCCCGGAGTCGAGGCGGATGGGGCCGTCGCCTTCGAGGTGGCCGTGGAGCGGGAAATGACGCGCATCCTGGATGATGTGCGCAGCGCTCTGGCGGCGGAGACCGGCAAAACGCTCTGAGCAAGACGCTCCCGGTTCGGTCAGGCCCCCGCGCCCAGTTCCTTGATCGCCTGCCGGTCCGGCTTGCCCTGTTCGGTGCGGGGCACGCGGGGAAGGGGGATGATCGCCGTCGCGTCGGCCACTTCGGCGCCATAGGCTTCGGCAAGAGCCGCGGTGCAGGCGTCCCGGTCGATCTCGCCGCCCGGCCAGGGCTCCACCGCCGCCACGCGCCGGCCGCTGTCGCGGTCGAGCACCACCACCGCATAGCGCACGCCCGGCAGGCGGCAGAGCGTGTCCTCGAGGCCGGTGGAGGTGACGAGAGCGTCGCCCGTGCCGGTGATGTCGTCGGCGCGGCCGAGCACGTGCAGATAGCCAGCCGCATCCAGCACGCCCATGTCGCCGGAATGGTACCAGCCGTCCGCGAAGGCCGTCGTGCTCAGGTCGGGCTGATGGCGATAGCTCTGGGCCATGTTGGCGGGTCGGGTCTCGATCAGGCCCGGCTCGCCGGTGGCGGCGAGCGTGCCGTCGGCCTTGCGCAGTCGCAAATCCACACCCGGCACGAGCCGGCCCGCGCTGGTGAAGCGCTCGGGCAGGCCGGGGTCATGCTCGGCAGGGGAGAGAAAGGTGACGACGCCCTGCTCGCTGGCACCATAAGGATGGGCCACCACCGCCCCGAGACGCGCCCGCGCCCGCTGGCGCAGCACGGCGGGAGCCGAGGCGCCGATATGGACGATCATGCGCAGGGAGGAGATGTCGGTGTCCGCCAGCGCCGGGTCGTCCATCAACTCGAACAACTGCGGCTCCACGAGGAAGAGGTCGGTGATGCGCTGGGATTCGATCTGGGCCAGCGTGTCGGCGATGCTGAAGCCGTCGCGCAGCACCACCGTGCCGCCGCCCAGCAGGGTGGCGTCCACCATCACGCCGGAGAGATAGGCGAGGCGGCCGTTGACCAGTTGGCGCCGCGCAGGATTCGGCGGGCCGTCCACCATGCGGGAATAGGTGGCGAAGTCACGGCAGCTGCCCTTGGGCAGGCCGGTGCTGCCGCCGGAGGAATGGATGACGCCCAGATCCTCGGGGAGGGCCTGACAGGCGATGTCGTCGCCCTCGGGCACATCCTGATCGAGGCGGGCGAGGTCCGGCCCGCAGTCGCCCACGGCGCGCACGGGCACGTCGAGACCGGGTGGCAACAGCGCGCGCGTCTGCGGGAACACCACCAGCAGGGTGGGGGCGATCTTGGCGATGAGCGCGGCGCGCATGGCGGCGGAGGGCGGGGCGGAGAGATAGCAGGTGGCCGCGCCCAGCAGGCTCGCCGCGTAGCGCAGGCAGATGGCATCTGGCGCCGTGGGGGCGAAGAGGGAGAGGAGGGTTCCGCGCCCGATCCCACGCGCGGCGAGGGCGCGGGCATGGAACTGGATGCGGGAGAGTACGGCGCCCGCATCCATGGCGCCGTCCTCGTAGATGAAGACGGTCCGGGCGGGATCGGCGGCGAGGCGGTCCGTCAGGCGATGGATGAAAGTGTCCGCGCTCATGCCGTGCCCCCGCTGCGCATCGCCCGCCCATGGGGATGCGTGGAGGCATGAATGCACCGCCCGCCGGGGGCGTGCAAGCTATTGATCAACAGTCGATACGGTCCGCTCAGCCCCACAGCGGGGCATTTGTAACCGGCTCTCCGCTGCCATGCCGAAACGATACATCTTGCGACACAGCCTCTGTTTACCGGCACATTTCTGCGAAGGGTCAACGGCAGTTTCAGGCCGGTCACGCGGTGTCGAGGGGCGGTTCGTCCTCCATCGCATCTCCCGCCATCCCAGCCCTGCCGCCGGCCTTGCCGGCGCGTCGGCGGCTTCCTGCCTCATCGAGACCTGCATGAACACCTTGCCCCTGAAGATCACGCGTGCCGTGCTGTGCCTTGTCGTTTCCCCGCTGCTTTTCGCGGCACCCGCCCAGGCGCAGGAGGCGGCCGAGGGCGAGCGCCTGTTCAAGGCCCGCTGCGCGACTTGCCATACCACCGTCGAGGGACAGAACCGCGTGGGGCCGAGCCTTGCCGGCGTGTTCGGCCGCACGTCCGGCAGCGTGGAGGGCGCCCGCTATTCCAACGCCATGAAGGGCGCCAACCTCACCTGGGACGAGGCCACGCTGGAGACCTACCTCGCCAATCCGCGCGGCGTGGTGCCGGGCTCGACCATGACCATCTCCGTCACCAGTGCCGACCAGCGCGCCGCCATCATCGCTTTCCTGAAGGCGCAGGCGGGCGGCTGAGGATTCGAGTTGTAACAATTCTCATCAAGGCCCAGACTTCGCGACATCTTGCGACAAAGGGCCGGCCGGAGAGGCACGTTTCTGCGACAGGGCGCGCCTAGCGTCAGGTCAAGAACGGCTCGCAGAGCCTGCCGCCCCATGGCCGCGTACCGCCGACCAAGCTGCGTACCGCCGACGCTTTTTGCCAAGCCGCAATCCAGAACCGAACTTCATCCGGTCGCATGAAAGGGGAGCCGTCCATGCCTCGTCTCAACGTGAATGGTCAGGTCCGTGAGGTCGATGTGGACCCGGACACGCCGCTGCTGTGGGTGCTGCGCGAGCAGCTCGCCCTTACCGGCACCAAGTTCGGCTGCGGCATCGCCATGTGCGGCGCCTGCACCGTGCATATCGACGGCGTGCCCACCCGCTCCTGCGGCCTGCCCATCAGCGCAGTGGAGGAGGCGCAGAAGATCGTCACCATCGAGGGGCTTTCGCCTGATGGCAGCCATCCGGTGCAGAAGGCATGGCTGGCGCTGGATGTGCCGCAATGCGGCTACTGCCAGTCCGGCATGATCATGGCCGCCGCCAGCCTGCTGGAGCAGAACCCCAAGCCGACAGACGAGATTATCAATCAGGAGATCACCAACATCTGTCGATGTGGCACCTACAACAAGGTGCGGGCAGCCATTCACATGGCCGCCGAACGCGGCAATGCGGGCTGAGGAGGCGGACATGAACGCACAACCGCAACTCTCCCGCCGCCGCTTCGTCGTCGGCTCCGCTGCCGCCATCGGCGGCCTCTCGCTCGGCTTCCATCTGCCGTTCTCCTCCGAGGCGCTGGCGCAGGGTGCGCCGGCCGCTGCCCCGGAAGTGAACGCCTGGGTGGTGGTGAAGCCGGACGAGACCGTGGTCATCCGTGTCGCCCGCTCCGAGATGGGGCAGGGCACGCTCACCGGCCTCGCCCAGCTGGTGGCCGAGGAGCTGGAATGCGACTGGTCCCGCGTGACCACCGAATTCCCCGGCCCGTCGGAAAACCTCAAGCGCAGCCGCGTGTGGGGCAATTTCTCCACCGGCGGCAGCCGGGGCATCCGTGAATCCGAGCAGCTTGTGCGGCAGGGCGGGGCCGCCGCCCGGCAGATGCTGATCACCGCCGCCGCCCAGCAATGGCAGGTGCCTGCGGCCGAGTGCCGGGCGCAGAAGGGTGTCATCACCCATGCCGCCTCCGGCCGCAGCACCACCTTCGGCGCGGTGGCGACCGCCGCCGCCAAGGTGCCGCCTCCGGGCGCCATCACGCTGAAGGATCCCAAGGACTGGACCATCGCCGGCAAGCCGCTGCCGCGCCTCGACACCAAGGACAAGCTCACCGGCAAGCAGATCTATGGCGCCGATCTGAACTTCCCCGGCATGCTGAATGCGGCGGTGAAGGCGAGCCCTTACTTCGGCGGCAAGATCGCCTCCTTCGATGCCGACGCCATCAAGGACAAGCCCGGCGTGCGCAAGGTGGTGAAGCTGGACGACGCCACCGTCGCCGTGGTGGCCGACACATGGTGGCACGCCAAGACCGCCCTTGATGCGCTGCCGATCACCTGGGACGAAGGCCCGCACAAGGCCCTCGACAGCGCTGCCATCGCCGCCACGCTCGCGGAGGGGCTGGAGGCGCAGGACGCCTTCGTGGGCAACAGTGCGGGCGATGCGAAAGGCACCCTCGCCAAGGCGGCGAAGACGGTGACGGCGACCTATGCCTATCCGTTCCAGAACCACGCCACCATGGAGCCCATGAACGCCACGGCCCTGTTCACGGACGGCCGCTGCGAGGTGTGGGCGCCGACCCAGAATGGCGAGGCCAGCCTTGCCGCGGCTGCGGAAGCCGCGGGCCTGCCGCCGGCCCAGTGCGAGGTGCACAAATTGCTGCTCGGCGGCGGCTTCGGCCGGCGCGGGTTTCAGGATTATGTGCGGCAGGCGGTGCTCGTCGCCAAGCAGTTCCCCGGCACCCATGTGAAGCTGCTGTGGAGCCGCGAGGAGGACATGCTGCAGGGGTTCTATCACCCCATCACGCAGGCCAAGCTCACCGGATCCCTTGATGAGCAGGGGAACCTTACGGCGCTGCACATGCGCATTTCCGGCCAGTCCATCATGGCCTTCGTGCGGCCCGAGGCCATGGCCGGCGGTATGGATCCTGTGGTGTTTCAGGGCCTGACGCCGAAGAGCCCCGAGGGCATGCTGGGCTATTCCATTCCCAACATCCTCATCGACCATGCCATGCGCAATCCGCCGGTGAGGCCGGGTTTCTGGAGGGGGGTGAACCTCAACCAGAATGCCGTCTATGTGGAATGCTTCATGGACGAGCTGGCGCACGCCGCCGGCATCGAGCCGCTGGCCTTCCGCCGCAAGCTCATGGCCAACCACCCCAAGCATCTGGCGGTGCTGAATGCGGCGGCCGAGCGCATCGGCTGGGATACGCCCCCACCCAAGGGCGTGGCGCGCGGCTGCGCCCAGATCATGGGCTTCGGCTCCTATGTGGCCGCCGCCGCCGAGGTGTCGGTGGAGAATGGCGAGCTGAAGATCCTGCGCATCGTCGCCGCCACCGATCCCGGCCATGTGGTCAATCCGGCGCAGGTGGAGCGGCAGGTGGAGGGCTCCTTCTCCTATGGCCTCTCCGCCAGCCTCTATGGCGAATGCACGGTTGCGGGCGGGCGCATGGAGCAGGAGAATTTCGACAGCTACGACGTGGTGCACATGCACCAGATGCCGAAGGTGGAGACCATCGCCATGCCCTCCGGCGGCTTCTGGGGCGGGGTGGGCGAGCCGACCATCGCGGTGGCGGCACCGGCGGTGTTGAACGCGCTGTTCGCCCTCACCGGCAAGCGCATCCGCACCCTGCCGCTGAAGAACCACTCGCTGGCATGAGGGGCTTGCGCCGGATCGCGCTGGCGGGCCTCGTCTTCCTGACGGGGCCTGCCGTCGCGGCCTCGCCCGCACCGCCCGGCGCTTTGTCGTGCGGTGGCTGCCATCCGGCAAACCCGGCGGGTGCCATTCCCAGCCTCGCCGGCCGTTCGGCCGGTGAGATTGTCTCGCAGATGCAGGCGTTCCGCGACGGCGGCCGGCAGGCCACGGTCATGGACCGCATCGCCAAGGGTTTTTCCGATGATGAGACGCGCGCCATCGCCGACTGGCTCGCCGCCCGTGATGCCGCGCCCAAGCCGTAGGGCGGTGCTCGCGGGGCTGGCGGCAGGCGCGGCGGCATTGGCCGCGCCCTCTGTGGGTGCGCAGACGCCCGGCCGTGTGGTGGTGATCGGCGGTGGCTTCGGCGGGGCCACCTGCGCCCGCGCGCTGGCGGCGGCGGGGCTGAACGTCACACTTGTTGAGCCATCGGGCACTTATGTGGCGTGCCCTTTCTCCAATGCGGTCATCGCCGGTCTGCGCGAGATGTCGGCGCAGACCTTCACTTATGACGGCCTGAAAGGCGCGGGCATCACGCTCGCCGCCCGTGCCGCCACTGCGGTGGATGCGGACGCCCGCCGCGTGCGACTCGATGACGGCACGGAGCTTCCCTACGACCGCCTCGTCATGGCCCCCGGCGTCGACATGAATTTCGAGGCCCTTCCCGGCTATGACGCCTCCGCCGCCGGGCTGATGCCCCATGCCTGGAAGGCGGGCGAGCAGACCCTGCTGCTGCGCCGCCAGCTGGAGACCATGAAGGACGGCGGCACGGTCATCATCTCCGCCCCGCCCAATCCCTTCCGCTGTCCGCCCGGCCCCTATGAGCGGGCGAGCCTGATCGCGCATTATCTGAAGACCCACAAGCCGCGCTCCAAGCTCCTCATCCTCGATGCCAAGGATGCCTTCTCCAAGCAGCGCCTGTTCACGGCAGCCTGGGCGGAGCTTTATCCCGGCCTCGTGGAATGGGTGGGCCTCTCGGGCGGTGGCCGGGTGATCGAGGTGGACCCGGTCACGCGCACCCTCGTTACCGAGTTCGACCGCCACACGGCGGATGTGGCCAACATCATCCCGCCCCAGCGCGCCGGCGCCATCGCCCGGCAGGCGGGCGTGGCGGATGCCACCGGCTGGTGCCCCATCGACCCCGTGACCTTCGAGAGCCGGCTGCGGCCCGGCATCCATGTGATCGGAGACGCGGCCATCGCCGGGGCCATGCCGAAATCGGCCTTTGCCGCCAATGGGCAGGCCAAGGTGTGCGCGGCCGCCGTGGTGGAGCTTCTGGCCGGGCGGGAGCCGGCACCGCCGAAGCTGGTGAACACCTGCTACAGCCTCCTCGCACCGGGCAATGCCATCTCCATTGCCGGCGTCTACCAGCCGAAGAACGGCCTGCTGGCGGATGTGGAGGGGGCAGGGGGGCTCAGCCCGCAGAATGCGTCCAGCGAGGTGCGCGCCACGGAGGCGGCCTATGCGGAGGCGTGGTTTGCCACCGTCACCGGGGAGGCGTTCGCGTGAGGCGGTTCGTGCTCCTCACGGCCCTGCTGCTGGCGGGGCCGAGCTTCGATGCGCAGGCGGTGGCCACCTCCTATGAAATTGAGGGCGATGCCATCGCCGAGCCGCTCACCGGCCATGAGGGCGATGCGGAACGAGGAGCGGCGCTGGTGGCGGATCGCACGCTCAGCCTGTGCGTGCTCTGCCATTCCGGCCTTGTCGCCCCGGTGCACATGCAGGGCAATCTGGCGCCCAGTCTGGCCGGCATCGGCGGGCGGCTCACCCCCGGCCAGATCCGCCTCAGGGTGGTGGATATGAAGCGCCTGAACCCCGACAGCCTCATGCCGGTCTATGGCGGGGTGGCGCCCGGTGCCCGCGTGGCCGGGCCGTGGCAGGGCAAGGCCATCCTGACGGCGGACGAGATCGAGGATATCGTCGCCTATCTCGTCAGCCTGAAAGGGTAGGGCCATGTCTCCCATCCCCCACCTGAAACGACGCGATGTCCTGCTCGGCGCGGCGGCCGGCCTTGCCGTGCTGGCGCTGCCCGCCCGCGCCATGGCGCGCCCGGAGATGCAGGAGGCGGTGAAAGCCTTCACCAAGGGGGCGATGGCGCAGGAGGGGCGGGTGCGGCTCGATCTCTCGCCCATCGTGGAAAACGGCAATGCCGTGCCGCTCACGGTTGACGTTGAAAGCCCCATGGAGAGCGCCGACCATGTGCGCCGCATCGCGTTGTTCAACGAGAAGAACCCGCAGGCGGATATCGCCATCTTCCATCTCTCGCCGGCCTCGGGTCGCGCCCGCATCTCCACCCGCATCCGGCTTGCCACCTCGCAGCAGGTGATCGCGGTGGCCGAGATGAGCGACGGCACCTACTGGTCGCAGACCCGCGACGTGGTGGTGACGCTCGCCGCCTGCATCGAGGTGCTGTGATGCCTCGCACCCTCATCAATGTCCCGAAGACGGCCAAGGCGGGCGAGATCGTCGAGGTGCGGGCCATGATCGCCCATCCCATGGAGACCGGGCAGCGCATGGGCGTGAACGGCGCCATGATCCCGCGCGACATCGTCAATCGCTTCGTGTGCACCTATGGCAGCGAGGTGGTGTTCGCGGCCGATCTCTGGCCGGCGGTTTCCGCCAATCCCTTCCTGTCCTTTTCGCTGCGGGCGAAGGAGGCGGGCGTGATCACCTTCTCCTGGACCGAGGACAGCGGCGCCGTGCACGTGGCAACCGCGGACATCACGGTGACTTGATGCGCCCTGCCGTGCGCTGCTTCGGCTTGGCCGCCCCGCTGCTGCTGGCGGCTTCGGTTGCGCATGGCATCGAGCAAGGCGAGCCGCGCTCGGGCATCGCGTTCGCGAGCCCCGAAACACGGGCCATGCAGGCTGATGACACCGCCAATCCCGGCCTGTTCTGGGTGCTGGACGGCGAGCAGCTGTGGGCGAAGCGCGAGGGCGCGGCGCAAAAATCCTGCGGTGATTGCCATGGCGCGGCGTCTGCCAGTATGAAGGGCATCGCCGCCCGCTATCCCGCCTTCGACGACAAGACCGGGCAGGCGGTGGACCTGACGGGCCGTATCAACCTCTGCCGCACCCGCCACCAGCAGGCGACGCCGCTGCCGCACGAGGGCAAGGAGATGCTGGCGCTCACCGCCTTCGTCGGTTTCCAGTCGCGCGGCCTGCCCATGGCGCCGCCCGCCGATCCGCGCCTCGCGCCGGCACGCGCGCAGGGCGAGGCGCTGTTCACACAGCGCATGGGCCAGCTCGATCTGTCCTGCGCCAATTGCCATGAGGCCAACTGGCAGGGGCGCCTCGGCGGCAGCCCGATCACGCAGGGCCAGTCCAATGCCTATCCGCTCTATCGGCTGGAATGGCAGGGGCTGGGCTCGCTGCAACGGCGCATGCGCGCCTGCATGGTGGGCGTGCGGGCCGAACCGTTCGATTATGGCGCGCCGGAATTCGTGGCGCTTGAGGCCTTCCTCGCCACCCGCGCCAAGGGGCTGCCCGTGGAGACGCCCGGCGTGCGGCCATGAAATGAAGACACCATTTCCGGCACTCTCAGATCATCACTTTGTGATCAAGCTCTGTAATCGGTCCTGAAGTACCGTCTCATGACGACGAAATGCAGGATGATCTGGCAGTTGTCCATGTTCGGGACATTTCGATACAAAGTCATTCCTCTACGGCACATTCGAGCGACAAACCCGTCTCACCTTGCGTGAGATCAGGGGATGGTGCCCCAGCCGAGCCGCATGAGCCAACCGATACAGCACCTGTTCGATCACAGCTCCCACGCTCCGCACGCGCGACAGCCGGCTTCCGGCGGTCTGCCCGGCCCGGCGTTCCTGCGCACGCCTGCCCCGTTTCCGGCACCCGTCGGCCCGTCTCCCTAATCGTGGGCTCATCCCGCCCTCGCGCATGATCCCGCGTGCCCGCGTCCGGAAACGCTGCATCGTCCGTTCCGCAGCATTCCTCCCATCCGTCCGCTTTCGCCGAAACGAGAGGTTCCGCATGTCGCAAGCCCCGCAGGGCCAAACCTCGCCGCGCCAGAGCCAGCCTGGCCAAGCCCCGCGCTCCGAGCCATTGGCCTCGCTCAGCGTGTTCGATGCCGTCACCATCATGGTGGGGCTCGTCATTGGCATCGGGGTGTTCCGCACCCCCTCGCTGGTGGCGGCGAACGTGGACAGCGAGATGGCCTTCGTGGGTGCCTGGCTGCTGGGCGGCCTTGTCACGCTCATCGGCGCGCTCTGCTATGCGGAACTGTCCTCCGCCCATCCTCATGCGGGCGGTGAATATCATTTCCTCTCCAAGGCCTATGGTAAGCCGGTGGCGATGCTGTTCGGCTGGGCGCGCGGCTCGGTGATCCAGACCGGCGCCATCGCGGGCGTGGCCTTCGTGCTGGGCGATTATGCGGCGCAGCTGCTGCCTCTCGGCCCCTATGGGCCGGCGCTCTATGCGGCGATCGCCATCATCGTCTTCACCGGCATCAATGTCATCGGCACGCTGGAGAGCAAGACGCTCCAGGTGGCCATGACCTTCATCGAGGTGGGCGCGGTGCTGGCCATCATCGCCTTCGGTTTGCTGGGCTCGCCCGGCGAGCCGCCGCCGGCGCCCACCGTCGCGCCGGAGACCGCCGCCTTCGGCATGGCCATGATCTTCGTGCTGCTCACCTATGGCGGCTGGAACGAGGCGGCCTATCTCACCGGCGAGCTGAAGGACGCCAAGCGCAACATCGCCCGCGTGCTGGTGATGGGCACGGTCATCCTCGTGACGCTCTATGTGCTCGCCAATGTGGCGCTGCTCGCCATCCTCGGCCTTGACGGCCTGCGCAATTCCGATGCGGTGGCGGCGGACATGATGGCGCGCATGGCGGGTCCCTCAGGCGCTTTCATTGTCAGCCTTGCCATCGTGGTGGCGGCCGTTTCCACGCTCAACGCCACCATCTTCACCGGCGCCCGCGTCTATTACGCCATGGCCCGCGACATCACCCTGCTGCCGCGCGTCGGCGAATGGGATGCGCGGGGCAAGACGCCGGCCAACGGCCTCATCCTGCAGGCGGTGGTGGCGCTGGTGCTGGTGGCCATGGGCGCCGCCACGCGGGATGGCTTCAAGGCCATGGTGGATTACACCGCGCCCGTCTTCTGGGGCTTCCTGCTGCTGGTGGGCATTGCCGTGTTCGTGCTGCGCTGGCGCGAGCCGAAGCGCCTGATGCCCTTCAGGGTGCCGCTCTATCCGCTCACCCCGATCCTGTTCTGCGCCACCTGCATCTACATGCTGCACGCCTCCATCGCCTACACGGGCGTGGCCTCCCTGATCGGGCTGGGCGTGCTGGCGGCGGGTGCCCCGCTGCTGCTGTTCCGCCGCCGCGATGAGGCTTCCCGGCGCGATGTGCCGGCCGTCGGATCGGCGGCCACCCAGTCCGAGTGATCTTTCCCCTCGAACCCGGAGACATGACATGACCGTCATTCGCACCCTTGCCAGCAAGGTCACTATTGCCTGCGCCGTCTCGGCGCTCAGCCTCAACGTCGCCTTCGCCCAGTCCCCGCAGGCGCCCATGCAGATGGCGCAGGCTGCTGCTCCCGCCGCCAACAAGGCGTTCGAGCCGGTGTCCGGGCAGGCCGGCAAGGACGTGGTGTGGGTGCCGACCCAGCAGGAGCTGGTGGACCGCATGCTCGCCATGGCCAATGTGACGAAGGACGATTACGTGATCGATCTCGGCTCGGGCGATGGCCGCACCGTCATCACCGCCGCAAGGCTCGGCGCCCGCGCCCATGGCATCGAGTTCAACCCCGACATGGTGAAGCTCTCGCAGGACGCGGCGAAGAGAGAGGGCGTGACCGAGCGCGCCTCCTTCGAGAAGGCGGACATCTTCCAGTCCGACTTCTCGAAAGCCTCGGTGGTGACGATGTTCCTGCTGCCCCAGCTCAACATCAAGCTGCGCCCGACGCTGCTGGACATGAAGCCGGGCACCCGCATCATCTCCAACACCTTCGACATGGACGACTGGCACCCGGATGAGTCGCTGGTTCTGAGCACGGACTGCGCCAGCTTCTGCCGCGCCTACAAATGGATCATCCCGGCCAAGGTGGCGGGGGACTGGCGCGTGGGCGGGGATGAACTTCAGCTCACCCAGACCTACCAGATGCTCTCCGGCACCCTGACGCGCGGCGGCAAGAAGCTGCCCATCTCGGAGGCCAAGATGATCGGCACGCAGATCACCTTCACCGTGGACGGCAAGCGCTACACGGGCGAGGTCGGCGGCGGCAAGATGACGGGCACCGCGGAAGGTGCCGGCGCGTGGACGGCGGAACGGTCCTCGACCTGACCGGGGCGGAACACGTTTTTCGAACACACCCCGGATCTTAAGGTCCGGGGTGTGTTTCGTCGTGCCGGACGAGCGCGGCAGTCCGGAAAAATCGTCTGCAACTGTCGCTGCGGCAGGTGCTGACGCATTCTGATACACTTTTGATATGGGTTGGCGGGAACACTCGCGTATGTTGCCCTCAGAGCCGGATCGGACATCCGCCTCAGTAACCTTGATAGAGTATTCGATGGACGCGGCACCCCATATCGCGGTCGTCGACGACCATCGCGATATTCGTGATCTCGTCGGCAAGTACCTGATCCAGCACGGCTACCGCGTCTCGCTGGCGGAGAATGCCGGCGCCATGCGCCGGCTGCTGGAGAAGAGCGCGCCCGATCTCGTGGTGCTCGACATCATGATGCCCGGCGAGGATGGCCTCTCGCTCTGCCGCTATCTGCGCAGCACCACCGAGCTGCCCATCATCCTGCTCACCGCCATGACGGAAGAGACCGACCGTATCGTCGGGCTGGAGGTGGGGGCGGATGATTATCTCACCAAGCCGTTCAATCCGCGCGAACTGCTGGCCCGCATCAAGGCCGTGCTGCGCCGGGTCAACAGCCTGCCGCCGCAGAAAGGGCAGATCGCCGCGAAAG
Organism: Azorhizobium oxalatiphilum; assembly: GCF_014635325.1. Lineage (GTDB taxonomy): Bacteria > Pseudomonadota > Alphaproteobacteria > Rhizobiales > Xanthobacteraceae > Azorhizobium > Azorhizobium oxalatiphilum. The sequence continues at coordinate 361,857 of NZ_BMCT01000005.1, forward strand.
TGGTGCGCTTCGATCGCTGGACGCTGGATGTGGGCAGGCGCGAGCTGATGGGCAGCGACAGCGTGGCCGTGCCCCTCAGCACGGCCGAATACCGGCTGCTGTGCGCCTTCCTCGATCATCCCGGCATCGTGCTCAGCCGCGACCAACTGCTCGACCTCACGGTGGGGCGCACGGCCGATCCGTTCGACCGCAGCATCGACAATCAGGTGAGCCGCCTGCGCAAGAAGGTGGAGGCGGATCCCAAGCAGCCCTGCCTGATCAAGACCCACTGGGGCGGCGGCTACTCCATGACGGCCGAGGTGAAACGCCAATGATGCGCCTGTGGACCCGGAGCCTGGCCGCCCGCTTCATCTGCTTCACCCTGCTCTCGCTGGTGCTGGCACAGGCGGTGGTGTTCTTCATCTCGTGGGACGAGCATGGGCAGGCCATGCGCAAATCCGCGAAGAGCGAGATGCTGAGCCGCGGCTCCTCGCTGGTCCGCGTGCTGGAGGCGACCCCGCCCAGCCTTCAGGCGGACATCCTCGCCGCCAGCAACACCACCGCGACGCGCTACTGGATCACGCCCTCCGTGCCGGAGGATGTCACCACCTGGCGGATGGATGCGTGGGGGCAGCTCACCGAGCCGCTGGCGCGCCTGCCGGTGCACGGCAAGAGCCCGCCCGCGCTGGAGCCGCGCATCGAGAAGCCGCGCAATGCCTCCGAGGTGGGATCGCCCACCTGGCTGGACATGCCGCCTTATGCCTGGCCGATCTCGCGCCCGGCCAAGTTCTGCTATCTGGACAATGCCGCCGGCATGGGGCTGGCCGTGCAGCTGGAGAACGGCAGCTGGCTCAATGCCGCTTTCGCCAAGCCGCAGGAATCGTTCTGGAACAGCCAGACCATCGCCTCGCTGACGGCCTCCGCGCTGGTCCTCTCCGTGCTCGCCATTTTCGCCGCGCGCGGCATCGCCCTGCCGCTAAAGCGCCTCACCCGCGCCGCCGAGGCGCTGGGGCGCGGACAGCAGATCGACCCGCTGCCCGAGACCGGCCCGGACGACATCCGCCAGACGGCGGAAGCCTTCAACCGCATGCAGGAGCGCCTCACGCGCTTCGTGGAGGACCGCACCCGCATGCTGGCCGCCATCGGCCATGATCTGCGCACGCCGCTCACCTCGCTGCGTCTGCGCGCCGAGTTCATCACCGACGACGAGGTGCGCGAGAAGGTGCTGAGCACGGTGATCGAGATCCAGTCCATGTGCGAGGCGACGCTCGCCTTCGTGCGGGAGGAGGGGGCGGCGGAGGAGACCCGCGCCGTGGACCTTGCCGCGCTGGTGGAGAGCCTGTGCGAGGATCTGGCCGAGCTGGGACAGGAGGTCACGTTCCTGGAGACCGAGCGTCTCAATTATCGCTGCCGCCCCGCGGCCTTGCGCCGCGCCTGCCGCAACGTGGTGGAGAATGCCGTGCGCTATGGCGAGCGCGCCCGCGTCTCCATCCTGCCAGGCCCCGACCATGTCTCCATCGTGGTGGAGGATGACGGGCCGGGCATCGCCGAGGATGTGCAGGAGCAGGTGTTCGCACCTTTCTTCCGTCTTGAGCATTCGCGCAACCGGGAGACCGGCGGCGTGGGCCTCGGCTTGGCAATCGCCCGCACCATCGTGCGCCATCACGGCGGCGACGTGCTGCTGGCCAATGCCGGGCAGGGCCTGCGTGTGACCATCGCCTTGCCGGCCATGCCCAGCGACGGTGTGCAGGGCGCCCCGGCGCCAGTGACGCGCGAGAAGCTACGCCGCCGCCTGCCGCTCGGGCGTTCCGGCGTCCCCACCACCGGCGGGGCCGGCTGAGGCGGGCTTATCCTTGCCGCGCACCATCAGCACCGAAGTGAGCACGCAGCCGAGGCCGCAGATGCCGACGACCCAGCCCATGGGCCATGGCGTGCCGTCCGCGCACCAGCCCACCAGAGCGGCGCTGAGCACGCCCGAGCCATATTGCATGGTGCCGATGACCGCCGAGGCCGCGCCCGCCTGACGCGGGAAGGCGGCAAGGCCGGCGGCAACCGAATTGGCGACGATGAAGCCGCTCATGGGAATGTAGAAGAACAGGGGCACCGCCAGCCCGGCGAGCCCGCCCCAGCCGAAGCGGGCGTTCATGGCCAGCACCACGCCGGCGATGGCGCAGGTGACGGCGCCCACCTGGAACATGCGCTGCGTGCCATGACGCATCACCAGCCTGGTGTTCAGGTAATTGGTGCCCATCATGCCGAAGATGTTGCAGGCGAAGATGAAGCCGTAGAAGCGCTCCGGCACGCCGTAATATTCGATATAAGCGAAGGGCGAGCCGGCCAGATAGGCGAAGATGCCGCCATAGAAGAAGCTGCCGGCGGCGGAATAGCCCAGCAGCTTCCGGTCGCACAGCAGCATGGCATAGTCGCGCCACACCGCGCTCATGCGCTGCGCGCTGCGGCGGGATGGCGGCAGGGTCTCGGGCAGAGCCAGGAGCGAGACGAGCGACAGAGCGCCGAACAGCACCAGCGCCCAGAAGATGGCGCGCCAGGAGGCGAACTGCAGGATCTGGCCGCCGATGATGGGGCCGAGCAGCGGCGCCACGCCCATGATCAGCAGCAGCGTTGAAAGCACCTGCGCCGAGCGCTCGCGGGCATAGAGATCGCGCACCATGGCGCGGGCCAGCACCGGGCCGGAACAGGCGCCCAGCGCCTGCACCACGCGCCAGCCGATCAGTTGCCCCACGCTGTCCGACAGCGCGCAGCCGATGCTGCCGGCGATGAACAGCAGCGTGCCGGCGATGATGGGCTTGCGGCGGCCGAAGCGATCCCCCAGCGGCCCCCACGCCAGCTGGCCGAGGCTGAAGCCGATGAGATAGGTGGAGAGGGTGAGCTGAATGAGCCCCGGATCAGCTTTGAGCGCCGCGCCGATGGCCGGAAAGGCGGGGAGATAGGTGTCGGTGGAGGCGGCGGCATAGGCCATCAGGGCGCTCAGAATGAGCAGGACGCGCAGGTCCGCCGTCCGGGCGCTGGTGGCTGCCGGCGGGGAAATGTCTGAGGTGCTGGACATGGGCTGGCCTGACGCGTGACATCCGCCGGAAAAGACGCGCCAAAAGATGCGCTCGCTGCCCCGGACCCTGAAGGAAGATGCCGCAACGGTATGCCTTTGAGCAGGCCGGATGCGACGTATGCTTACAATGTCTAGGTCCTTTTTGCGCTGCACAACAGGGGTGTCGGCGGCTTTCGCCATGCCCTCAGCGCATGAGCATTTCAGGCGCGGGCATAGCGAGCGAGCGGACGCAGCGGCAGGTTCGCATATTGATGAAGTCTGCTCATAGGTACATGCACCTTGCCCCCCTTATTCCCCGGCGGCGCGCTCGCTAGACAAGGTGCCGACGCGATGTGGGGTGCCGAACTGCGTGGCGCGGCCCGGCATGCCCGGCAACGACACCGCTGAAGGACGCATTTGGCGTCCGGTGCCAGTCCCCGCACGCGCGCGACAGAGTAAGGACTGACCAGATGAAGACCATTGGCTTCGCGGCGACCTCCGCCGACACCCCGCTCGCCTCCTTCCGCTTCGAGCGCCGCGCCGTGCGCCCCAACGATGTGGCCATGGAGATCCTTTATGCGGGCGTCTGCCATTCCGATCTGCATCAGGCCCGCAACGACTGGGGCTGGTCGCAATATCCCATGGTGCCGGGCCACGAGATCGTTGGCCGGGTGATCGAGGTGGGCAGCGACGTGACCGGCTTCAAGGTGGGCGATATCGGCGCCATCGGCTGCATGGTGGACAGCTGCCGGGATTGCGACCAGTGCCGCAAGGGCTGGGAACAGTTCTGCCGCAAGGGCAACACCCAGACCTATAACGACAACGACCGCATCGACGGCACGCGCACCCATGGCGGCTATTCCAAGCATGTGGTGGTGCGCGAGGAATTCCTGCTGCATGTGCCGGCGACGCTGGATGTGTCGCGCGCGGCGCCCCTGCTGTGCGCGGGCATCACCACCTATTCGCCGCTGCGCACCTGGAATGTCGGCCCCGGCAGCCGGGTGGGCGTCATCGGCCTCGGCGGCCTCGGCCACATGGCGGTGAAGCTCGCTTCCGCCATGGGCGCGGAAGTCACCGTGCTCTCGCGCTCCGGCGACAAGCAGGCCGACGCGCTGGCGCTGGGTGCTGACCGCCTGCTCATCTCCACCGATGCGCAGGCCATGGCGGCGGCGGATTCCAGCTTCGACCTGATCATCGACACCGTGCCGGTGAAGCATGATCTGGCGCCCTACATGCCGCTGCTGGACGTGGACGCCACCCTCGTCATCGTCGGGCAGATCGGCCCCATGGCCGAGCCCAATACGGTGCCGTTCGTCATGGGCCGCCGCCGCATCGCCGGCTCGCCCATCGGCAGCATCCAGGAAACGCAGGAGATGCTGGATTTCTGCGGCCGCAAGAACATCCTGCCCGAGGTGGAGATGATCCGCATGGACGAGATCAACGCGGCCTTCGACCGCATGGAGCGGGCCGATGTGCGCTACCGCTTCGTCATCGACATGGCCTCGCTCGCCGCCTGAGCGGACGGCCCGATCCGGACGCCGCGCTGTTGCGCGCGGCGTCCCTTGCGGCGGCGCGCTGAGGCGGGCCGTCGTTTTCGTTTGGCGACCGCGTGCGCGGCCTTTTGTTGAGCGGCTTTTCCGGATTGCCCGGCCCGTCGCGCCGAATTTATCGCGGCCGGCCCGCCTTGCTGGAACGCGGGCCCCCCGGGCGACGTTGCACCCTCAGGAGCAAGCCTCGCCGGCGCTCCGTTTGCACGACATTCATGCGCGTCGTTCATGAGCGTTTGCAGGGAGACGCGCTGGCGGATGCAGCTCTCGCAGATTATAATTATGATAAGCGTAATCTTCAGTTGAAGTGGCGCTGATCTCGACATGAATGGCCGCTCCTGAATGGCAGCTCTTGCCGCCCCTCGGGGTGATGCCTTCGGTGCGCCACAGCCTTTCCATGCGTCAATCAAGGGATCGGGAATGACTCTCCAGACACCCCGTGAGGCCGACGTTTCTCGGCGTCATCTTCTCATCGCGGGAGCCGCCTCGGTGGTCGCTTCCTCCGCTTCCGCCCAGACAGAGGCCCAGACGCCCGCCGCTCCGGTGCCGGCCGCCTCCGATGCGCCGGTGCTCATGAAAGTGACCCTGAAGGTCAACGGCGCCGCCCATGCGCTCCATCTCGACACCCGCACCACCCTGCTCGATGCCCTGCGCGAGCATCTGCATCTCACCGGCACCAAGAAGGGCTGCGACCACGGCCAGTGCGGCGCCTGCACGGTGATGGTGGATGGGCGGCGGATCAATTCCTGCCTCACGCTCGCGGTCATGCACGAGGGCGACACCGTCACCACCATCGAGGGCCTCGGCACGCCGGAGCATCTGCACCCCATGCAGGCGGCCTTCGTCAAGCATGACGGCTATCAGTGCGGCTATTGCACACCGGGCCAGATCTGTTCCGCCGTAGCGGTGCTGGACGAGATCAAACACGGCATCCCGAGCCATGTGACCGGCGATCTGAGCGCCCCCGTCACCTTCTCCGAAATGGAGGTGCGCGAGCGCATGAGCGGCAACATCTGTCGATGCGGCGCCTATCCCAACATCGTCGCGGCCATCACCGAGGTGGAAGGGGACAAGGCATGAAGGCGTTCAGCTATGCACGCGCCACCTCTCCCGCAGAGGCGGCGGCCCTTGCCGCCCGCACCGAAGGCGCGAAATTCATCGCCGGCGGCACCAATCTGCTCGATCTCATGAAACTGGAGATCGAGGCGCCGACCCATCTCATCGACGTCAACGGGCTGAAGCTCGATGCCATCGAGGCGACGGAGGCCGGCGGCCTGCGCATCGGCGCGCTGGTGCGCAACACCGATCTGGCGGCGGACGCCCGCGTGCGCCGCGACTACGGCCTGCTCTCCCGCGCCCTCGTGGCGGGGGCCTCCGGCCAGCTGCGCAACAAGGCGACCACGGCGGGCAACCTGCTCCAGCGCACCCGCTGCCCCTATTTTTACGACACCAACCAGCCCTGCAATAAACGCAAGCCCGGCAGCGGCTGCGCGGCGCTGAACGGCTTCAGCCGGCAACTGGGTGTCATCGGCACCAGTTCCGCCTGCATCGCCACCCATCCCAGCGACATGGCGGTGGCGCTGCGGGCGCTGGACGCAACGGTGGAGACGGTGAAGCCGGATGGTGCCACCCGCGTCATTCCCCTGGCCGACTTCTATCGCGATCCCGGCGAGACGCCGCATCTGGAGACGGTGCTCGCCAAGGGAGAGCTGATCACGGCCGTGGTGCTGCCGAGCCCCGTGGGCGGCACGCACATCTATCGCAAGGTGCGCGATCGCGCGTCCTATGCCTTCGCGCTCATTTCGGTCGCCGCCATCGTGCAGAAGGACGGCACGGGGCGGGTGGCGCTCGGCGGCGTGGCGCCGAAGCCATGGCGGGTGGCGGCTGCGGATGCCGAGCTTCCGCGCGGCGGCAAGGCGGCGGCGGACATGCTGCTGGCCGGGGCAAAACCCACCCACCACAACGCATTCAAGCTGACGCTGGCGCAGCGCACGCTGAGTGCCGTTCTCACTGAGGCGAAGGGGTGAGGCCATGAAGTTCGACACGCCGGCAGGCATCAATCCCATCGATCAGCTCAAGGTCATCGGCATCCCCACGGACCGTATTGAAGGTCCGCTCAAGACCACGGGCACCGCCCGCTACGCCTATGAGCAATACGACGTCGCGCCCCATCAGGCCTATGGCTATGTGGTGGGCGCGGCCATCCCGCGCGGGCGCATCACCGCCATGGACCTCGCCGCCGCGAAGGCTGCGCCGGGGGTGATCGACATCGTCACCTGGCAGAATGCGGGCGAACTCGGCAAGGGGCCGCGCAACACCGCGCGCCTGCTCGGCGGGCCGGAGGTGCAGCATTATCATCAGGCCATCGCGCTGGTGGTGGCGGAGACCTTCGAGCAGGCCCGCGCCGCGGCCCAGCTGGTGAAGGTGAGCTATGAGGCGCAGCCCGGCACGTTCGATCTCGACGCCTCCCGCAAGACGGCAAAGCCCGCCTCCGGCGGCGTCACGGTGGGTACGTTCGAGCCGGCCTATGACAGCGCGCCGGTGAAGCTGGACGCCACCTATTCCACGCCCGACCAGTCCCATTCCGCCATGGAGCCCCACGCGTCCGTCGCGCAATGGAAGGACGGCAGGCTGACGCTCTGGACCTCCAACCAGATGATCGCCTGGGCGGCCGGCGACATGGCCAGGACGCTGGGCCTGCCGCGCGAGAACGTCCGCATCGTCTCGCCTTATATCGGCGGCGGCTTCGGCGGAAAGCTGTTCCTGCGCAGCGACATGCTGCTGGCGGCGGTGGCAGCCCGGCTGACCGGGCGGGCGGTGAAGGTGGCGCTCCAGCGCCCGCTCATTGCCAACAACACCACCCATCGCCCGGCCACCATCCAGCGCATCCGCCTCGGTGCCACGCCGGAGGGCAAGCTCACCGCCATCGGGCATGAGAGCTGGTCGGGCGATCTGGCGGGCGGCAAGCCGGAGACGGCGGTTCAGCAGACGCAATATCTCTATGCCGGTGCCGCGCGCGCCACCAAGATGTATCTCTCGGTGCTGGACCTGCCGGAAGGCAATGCCATGCGTGCGCCGGGCGAGGCGCCGGGCCTGATGGCGCTGGAAATCGCCATGGACGAGATGGCGGAGAAGCTGGGGATCGACCCGGTTGAGTTCCGGGTCATCAATGACACGCAGGTGGACCCCTCCGCGCCGCAGCGGCCCTTCTCGAAGCGCGATCTCGTCACCTGCCTGCGCACCGGTGCCGAGAAATTCGGCTGGGACAAGCGCAACCCGCGCCCCGGCCAGAGCCGGCAGGGCGGCTGGCTGAAGGGCATGGGCATGGGTGTTGCCTTCCGCAACAATCTGCTCACCGCTTCCGCCGCGCGTGTGCGCCTCGACGGGCAGGGCATGGTGACGGTGGAAACGGACATGACCGACATCGGCACCGGCTCCTACACCATCATCGCCCAGACGGCGGCGGAGATGATGGGCGTGCCGCTCAACAAGGTGCGGGTGCATCTGGGCGATTCCGATTTTCCCGCCTCGGCGGGATCGGGCGGGCAGTGGGGCGCCAACTGCTCCACCTCCGGCGTGTATGCCGCCTGCGTGAAGCTGCGCGAGGCCATCGCCCAGAAGGTCGGTTTCAATTCCGGTGATGCCGTGTTCGCCGACGGCGCCGTGCGATCCGGAAACCGCGCCGTGCCGCTGGCGGAAGCTGCCGGTGCGCAGGGGCTGGAAGCGGAGGACCGCATCCAGTTCGGCGACCTGGGCAAGACGTACCAGCAATCCACCTTCGGCGCCCATTTCGTGGAGGTGCGGGTGGATGCCGCCACCGGCGAGACGCGCATCGACCGCATGCTGGCGGTGTGCGCGGCGGGGCGCATCCTGAACCCCAAGTCGGCGCGCAGTCAGGTCATCGGCGCCATGACAATGGGGGTGGGCGGCGCCCTGATGGAGGAACTGGCGGTGGATGCCGGCCGGGGCTTCTTCGTCAATCATGATCTGGCCGGCTACGAGGTGCCCGTGCATGCGGACATTCCGCATCAGGAGGTGATCTTCCTCGACGAGACCGATCCCCTGTCCTCGCCCATGAAGGCGAAGGGCGTGGGCGAACTCGGCCTGTGCGGCGTCTCGGCGGCGGTGGCGAATGCCATCTACAACGCCACTGGCGTGCGGGTGCGCGACTATCCGCTGACCTTGGACAAGCTGATCGACGCTTTGCCCGTGGTGGGGTGAGCTTTCCTGAAGCGGGGCCGGGATGGCGCAACACCCGGTGCCGGCGTGGAGAAATAAGGAAGGCCGCGCCGGAGCGCTCCGGCGCGGCCTTTCGCATCCGGCTTCACGGTAGCGTGTGGCGTCGTGATTGGACAGGTTCCGTTAACCATGCAAAGCTTGAGCATCCTCAAGTTGGTACCGGTGTTGATGCGCGAGCGTCACCTTGCTCCCGCCGCCGGACCCGAGGTGGTTATGGCAGCCAATGTCCGACTTTTCTGCACCCGGCGAGACGCATGCTCCGGTCGCCCATCGGGCTAAATCCACGGAGCCACATCTGACAAACGCCACGCGCCAGATGGCTCTGGCGGAAGAACGCACGGTTCAGGCCGACACGGTGCGCGCCCGCAAGGATGAATGCGACGATGCCGAAAGCGCGCTCGGCGCGGCTCCGCTCTGGTTACACTGGGTGATGAGCCTGCGGCTCTCCTGGTCCCGCAACCGCCTCTCCCGCGCCAAGAACAGCGCCGCCGCCCACCGCACGATCAAGTGAAGCCGGGGCTGCGCCTTCCCGGCAGCCTTCATCCGCAGACCCTGCCTGCTTGCGCGCCGCGCCACCCGCAGCCTTGCCCCATGGGGCTTTCCGCATGGCCGGTTCCCGCCGCCGGCTGCACCCATCCTCTCCACCAGTCATGACGCCCAAAAGCGAGCCGCCGCATTGACGGCGCGCGCGCCGCATAATATCGGTACCGCATCGTACCGATAATGGTGCTTCGATTTCTGTCCGGTCGCGTGGGGTGGGTCGCGCGCGGCCGGAACCTCGCTGGGACTTGTCATGACACGCTTGCCTTCGTCCGCGCCGCTGCTCGCGGGCCTGATGCTCGCCGCCCTTCTCTCCGGCTGCGGCCAGAATGACGGCGCCGCAGGCGGCGCCCCCAACCGGCCGGAGGTGAGCGTGGTGACGCTGCATCCGCAGTCGGTGGCGATTACCGCCGAACTGCCCGGCCGCACCACCGCCTCGCTTACGGCCGAGGTGCGCCCGCAGGTGGGCGGCCTCATCCAGAAGCGTCTGTTCACCGAGGGCGGCGAGGTGAAGGCGGGCGATCCGCTCTATCAGATCGACCCGGCCAGCTACCGCGCCTCCCTCGACAGCGCGGAAGCCGCGCTCAAGAAGGCGGAAGCCGCCGTGCCGAGCGCCAAGGCGAAGCTGGAGCGCTATCAGCAACTGGTGAAGCAGTCCGCCGTCTCCAAGCAGGATTTCGACGACGCCTCCGCCAGTTATGACGAGGCGGTGGCGGACGTGGCCTCCGCCAAGGCGAGCGTGGATACGGCGCGTATCAATCTCGACTACACCACGCTCACCGCGCCCATCGGCGGGCGCATCGACAAGTCGTCCCTGACCCCCGGCGCGCTGGTGACGGCGAGCCAGACCACGGCGCTGACCACCATCCGCACCCTCGACCCCATGTTCGTGGACGTCACGCAATCCTCCACCAACCTGCTCAACCTGCGCGAGGCCATAGCGGCGGGCCGGGTGAAGCTCTCCGGCGCCAATGTGACGGTGCGGCTGAAGCTGGAGAACGGCACCACCTATGACCAGCCGGGCCGGCTGGAATTCCGCGAGTCCTATGTGGACGAATCCACCGGCACCTACGGCCTGCGCGCCACCTTCCCCAATCCCGAGCGGCTGCTGCTGCCGGGCATGTATGTGCGCGCCGTCATCGAGGAAGGCGTGGCGCAGAACAGCTTCCTGGTGCCCCAGCGCGCGGTGAGCCACAACACCAAGGGCGAGGCCACCGCCTGGTTCGTCACCGCCCAAGGTAAAGCTGAGCAGCGGGTCATCACCGTGCGCAGCAGCGTCGGCAACAACTGGCTGGTGGATGCGGGCGTGAGCAACGGCGACCGCATCGTGGTGGAGGGCACGCAGCTCATCCGCGCGGGCGCGGAGGTGAGCCCGGTGGAGGTGATCATCGACGACACCACCGGCGAGGTGCGCGAGCACAAGGAGGGCGTGATCTCTCCCGATCAGCAGCCGGCGGGCACCATCCGCCCGGCAAAGGCGGGCTGACGCGCCATGTCGAATTTCTTCATCGACCGGCCCATCTTCGCCTGGGTCATCGCCATCGTCATCATGCTCGGCGGCCTGCTGGCGCTGAACATGCTGCCCATCGCCCAATATCCGCAGATCGCCCCCACCACGGTGCGCATCACCGCCACCTATTCCGGCGCGGACGCGCAGACGGTGGAGAATTCGGTGACGAAGGTCATCGAGCAGGGCCTCACCGGCATCGACAATCTCGACTACATGACCTCCACCTCCACCTCCACGGGGCAGGTGCAGATCAACGTCATCTTCACCAACGCCGCCGATCCCGACGTGGCGCAGATGCAGGTGCAGAACAAGCTCCAGCTCGTCACCTCGCAGCTGCCGAGCGTGGTGCAGAGCACCGGCGTCACCGTCACCAAGGCCTCCACCGGCTTCCTCATGGTGATGGCCTTCGTCTCCAAGGACGGCAAGCTCTCCTCCAACGACATCGCCGACTTCATCGACAGCAGCCTCGACGACACGCTGAAGCGCGTGGAAGGCGTGGGCGACACCCAGCTGTTCGGCGCCTCCTATGCCATGCGCATCTGGCTGGATCCGGACAAGCTGCAGAAATACAGCCTGATGCCGAGCGATGTGGCCACCGCCATCGAGGCGCAGAACACGCAGGTGTCCGCCGGCTCGCTGGGCGCGGTGCCGGCCCGCAAGGGCCAGCAGCTCAACGCCACCGTGACCTCGCGCAGCCGTCTCCAGACGCCGGAGCAGTTCCGCAACATCATCCTGAAGAGCACCAGCTCCGGCTCGCTGGTGCGGCTCAACGACGTGGCGACCGTGGAGCTGGGCGCGGAGAGCTACACCACCTCCTCGCTCTATAACGGCCAGCCGGCCTCGGGCCTCGCCATCAGCCTCGCCACCGGCGCCAACGCCATCTCGACGGCGCAGGGGGTGAAGGCGGCGGTGAACCGGCTCTCCGCCACCTTCCCCGAGGGGCTGGAGGTGGTCTATCCCTACGACACCACGCCGTTCGTGGAACTGGCCATCGAGAAGGTGGTGCACACGCTGTTCGAGGCCATCGCCCTCGTCTTCATCGTGATGTTCGTCTTCCTCCAGAATTTCCGCGCCACCCTCATTCCCACCATCGCGGTGCCGGTGGTGCTGCTCGGCACGTTCGGCGTGCTGGAGCTGTTCGGCTATTCCATCAACACGCTCACCATGTTCGCCATGGTGCTGGCCATCGGCCTTCTGGTGGATGACGCCATCGTGGTGGTGGAGAATGTGGAACGCGTGATGGCGGAGGAGGGGCTCTCCCCCCGCGAGGCCACGCGCAAATCCATGGGCGAGATCACCGGCGCGCTGGTGGGCATTGCGCTGGTGCTCAGCGCGGTGTTCGTGCCCATGGCCTTTTTCGGCGGCTCGGTGGGCGTCATCTACCGCCAGTTCTCCATCACCATCGTCTCGGCCATGGCGCTCTCCGTGGTGGTGGCCCTCGTGCTCACCCCCGCGCTCTGCGCGACCATGCTCAAGCCGCACAAGCCCGGCCACACGCCGAACCGCCTGTTCCGCTGGTTCAATCGCACGCTGGATCGCGGCACTGCGAGCTATGGCCGCTCCGCGGCGGGCATGATCCGGCGCCCGCGCCGGTTCGGGCTGGCCTTCCTGATCATCGTCGCCGGCATGGGGTGGATGTTCGCCAACCTCTCCAGCTCCTTCCTGCCGCAGGAGGATCAGGGCGCGCTGATGACCTCCATCCAGCTGCCTGTCGGCGCCACGCAGGACCGTACCCTGAAGGTGCTGGACCAGGTGAAGGACTATTATCTGAACGAGGAGAAGGACGCGGTCGAAGGCGTGTTGCAGGTGGTGGGCTTCAACTTCGGCGGCTCCGGCCAGAACGTCGCCATGGCCTTCGTGGGCATGAAGCCGTTCGCCGAGCGCACCGATCCGCACCTCTCCGCGCAGGCGGTGGCGGGCCGGGCCATGGGCGCCTTCCGCAAGATCCGCGATGCCAGCGTGTTCGCGCTGGCCCCGCCCGCCATTCAGGGCATGGGCCAGAGCAACGGCTTCGATTTCTATCTGCAGGACGTGAACGGTGCCGGCCACGAAAAGCTGGTTCAGGTGCGCAACCAGCTCCTCGGCATGGCGGCCGCCGACAAGCGGCTCGCCAATGTGCGCCCCAACGGACAGGAAGATGAGCCGCAGATCAATGTGGACATCGACCAGGAGAAGGCCAGTGCCCAGAACGTGGCTTTGGGCGATGTGAACGATACCCTCTCCACCGCCTGGGGCAGCCTCTATGTGAACGACTTCCTCGACCGGGGCCGCGTGAAGAAGGTCTATCTCCAGGGCAATCCGGATTCCCGCATGCAGCCGGAAGATCTGGGCAAATGGTACGTGCGCAATTCCGACGGCGACATGGTGCCCTTCTCTTCCTTCGCCAGCATGCGCTGGACCTTCGGTTCGCCGCGGCTGGAGCGCTTCAACGGCGCTTCGGCGGTGGAGATCCAGGGCGAGGCGGCGGCGGGTGTGTCGTCGGGCGATGCCATGGCGGCCATCAACGAGATCATGGCCAAGCTGCCGCCGGGCTATGCCCACCAGTGGGCGGGTCTGTCCAAGCAGGAGGTGCTCTCGGGCAACCAGGCCATCTACCTTTATGCCATTTCGGTGCTGGTGGTCTTCCTGTGCCTGGCCGCGCTCTATGAGAGCTGGTCGGTGCCGTTCGCGGTCATGCTGTCGGTGCCCATCGGCATCTTCGGCGCGCTGGCGGCGGCGCTGCTGTTCGGGCAGTCCAACGACGTCTATTTCAAGGTCGGTCTGCTCACCACCATCGGCCTTGCGGCCAAGAACGCCATCCTGATCGTCGAGTTCGCCATGGAGCGGCAGAAGGAGGGCATGGCGCTGGTGGATGCCACCCTGATGGCTGCGCGCCAACGCCTGCGTCCGATCCTGATGACCTCGTTCGCCTTCATCCTCGGCGTGCTGCCGTTGGCGATCGCCACGGGCGCGGGCTCGGGCGCGCAGAATGCCATCGGCATCGGCGTGATGGGTGGCATGATCGCCTCCACCGTGATCGGCGTGCTGTTCGTGCCGCCGCTCTATGTGGTCGTGCGCAAGCTCACCGGCGGGCGCCACGCGGGGCAGGGCGATGCGGACAAGGCGGAGGGAGGGCACGAGCCCGAGGCGCTGCCGCCGCCCCAGCCCGGCCCGGCCTGACCAGCCGCGCCATTCCCTGAAACGACCAGCCGGCCGGGGCCTCCCCGGCCGGTTTTTTTATGCCCCAAAGCGCCCTTGGGGCTGTTCCGGCCGCATGATCCTTATGCGGCAAACGCAGGCCGCATATGGGCCCGCGCCGGCCTCTTTATGCATTCCTTATGGAATCGAGGCGCTTTCCGCATCGCATGCTTACCGCCCTCGGACCTAGAGCAGGTCGTGCAGACGCGTGTCGGGATTCCGCATCCGGAATGACGACCAACGCGCGCTCGTTCTGGCCTCCCAGGAGGTGTCCCATGGCCGACGTCATTTATCTTCTCATCGTCATCGCCTTCTTCGCCCTCATGACGGCCTACGCCCGCTGGGCGACCAAAGCCTGAAAGGCGTGACCATGTTCGCACTCAGTCTCGGCGCCGCCGTCTCCATCGGCCTCGCGCTCTATCTCCTGACCGCGCTGATCCGGCCCGAGCGGTTCTGAACCGTTCCGCCGCCTCTTCCAATCGAAAGACCGCATCGCCATGACCTCCAACGGCTGGCTCCAGATCATCCTGCTGTTCGCAGTGGTGATCCTCACCGCCATTCCCCTCGGCCGCTACATGGCCCGCGTCTATGCGGGCGAGCGGACCTTCCTCTCAGCCGTCCTCGGCCCCGTTGAGCGGCTGCTCTACGGGGCGGCAGGCGTGGACCCCAGAAACGAGCAGGGCTGGCTCGGCTACACACTCGCCATGCTGCTGTTCAACGGCCTCGGCGTGCTGCTGCTGTTCGCGCTCCTGCGCTTCCAGGGCCTGCTGCCGTGGAACCCGCAGGGCTTTTCCGGCCTCTCGGCTGACCTTGCCTTCAACACGGCGGTGAGCTTCGTCACCAATACCAACTGGCAGTCCTATGCGGGCGAAGCCACCATGAGCAATTTCAGCCAGATGGTGGGCCTCACGGTGCAGAACTTCCTTTCTGCTGCCACCGGCCTTGCCCTCGCCATCGCGCTGGTGCGCGGCTTTGCCCGCTCCAATGCCAAGGCGGTGGGAAATTTCTTCGTCGATATGACGCGCTCCACCCTCTACATCCTGTTGCCGCTGGCCCTCGTCACCGCCGTGGCGCTCATCGCCATGGGCATGCCGCAGACGCTGGACGGGCAGGTGGCCGCCACCACGCTCGACGGCGCGCAGCAGACCATCGCGGTCGGCCCGGTGGCCTCGCAGATCGCCATCAAGCAGCTGGGCACCAATGGCGGCGGCTTCTTCAACGCCAATGCCGCCCATCCGTTCGAGAACCCCACCGCGCTCACCAACATGCTTCAGGTCTGGCAGATGCTGGTGATCTCGGTGGCTATCGTCTTCGCCTTCGGCCAGCTGGTGGGCGACAAGCGGCAGGGCCATGCGCTCCTCGCCGCCATGCTCATCCTGCTGGTGTCGGGCGTCGCCATCGCCTATTGGGCCGAGGCCGCCGGCACGCCGACGCTGATGGCTGCCGGGCTCGATCCGGCGGGTGGCAACATGGAAGGCAAGGAGGTCCGCTTCGGGCTCGGCCTGTCCGCGCTGTGGGCGGCTGTGACCACTGGCCTGTCCACCGGCTCGGTGAACGCCATGCACGGCTCCTTCACGCCCATCGGCGGTCTTGTTCCCCTCGTGCTCATCAAGCTCGGCGAGATCCTGCCGGGCGGCGTGGGATCCGGCCTCTACGGCATGCTGGTCATGGCCATCATCGCCGTGTTCGTGGCCGGCCTCATGGTGGGCCGCACGCCGGAATATCTGGGCAAGAAGATCGAGGCCAGGGAAGTGAAGATGGCGATCCTCGCCGTTCTTATCCTCCCCCTGGCGGTGCTGGGCTTCTCGGGCGTCTCCGCCGTGCTGCCCGATGCGCTGGCCGGCGTCGGCAATGCCGGCCCCCATGGCCTCAGCGAGATCCTCTATGCCTATGCCTCGGGCGCCGGCAACAACGGCTCGGCCTTCGCTTCGCTGAGCGCGAATACCCCCTGGTACAACACGACCATCGGCTTTGCCATGCTGCTCGGCCGCTTCGCCTACATCGTGCCGATGATGGCGATCGCAGGCTCACTTGCGGCCAAGACACGCCTTGCCGCTTCCAGCGGCACCTTCCCCACCCATGGCCCGCTGTTCGTGGGCCTGCTCATCGGCGTCATCCTCATTCTCGGCGGTCTCCAGTTCTTCCCGGCCTTCGCCCTCGGCCCCATCGCCGAGCAGGTGCAGATGCTGGCCGGCAAGACTTTCTGAACGCGGAGCGGAGTTCATCCCATGTCCACCACATCGCTCGCATCCAAGCCCGCCGCCGCGAAACCCTTCGGGTCCATCGCGACGCCCGGCATCCTCTCGCGCGCGGCCGTCGATGCGGTCCGCAAGCTCGATCCGCGCCTGCTCGCCAAGAACCCGGTGATCTTCGTCACCGAGGTGGTGGCGGCACTCGTCACCGTGTTGTTCGTGCGTGATCTGGCCACCGGGCAGCCGCTGCTGTTCACGGGCCAGATCATGGCCTGGCTCTGGTTCACCGTCCTGTTCGCCAATTTCGCGGAAGCGGTGGCGGAAGGGCGCGGCCGCGCGCAGGCGGAAAGCCTGAAGCGCGCCCGCACCGACACGCTGGCCCGGCGCATCGAGGACATCAACAACCGCCAGCGCTACACCAAGCTCTCCGCCCTCGATCTGAAGGTGGGTGATCTGGTGGTTGTCACCGCCGGCGAGCTGATCCCCGGCGATGGCGAGATCGTGGAGGGCATCGCCTCGGTCAATGAGGCCGCCATCACCGGCGAGAGCGCCCCCGTGATCCGCGAGAGCGGCGGCGACCGCTCCGCCGTCACCGGCGGCACCACGGTCGTCTCCGATGAGATCGTGGTGCGCATCACCGCCGCCCCCGGCAGCTCCTTCATCGATCGCATGATCGCGCTGGTGGAAGGCGCGGAGCGGCAGAAGACGCCCAATGAGATCGCGCTCACCATCCTGCTGGTGGGCATGACGCTGATCTTCCTCATCACCGTCGTTTCGCTTTATGGCCTCGGCCTCTATGGCGGCACGGAGCTGTCGGTGCCGGTGCTGGTGGCGCTGCTGGTCACGCTCATTCCCACCACCATCGGCGGACTGCTTTCGGCCATCGGCATCGCCGGCATGGACCGCCTCGTGCGCCACAACGTGCTCGCCATGTCCGGCCGCGCCGTGGAGGCGGCGGGTGACGTGGATACGCTGCTGCTGGACAAGACCGGCACCATCACCTTCGGCAACCGCATGGCCACCGAGATCATCCCGGTGCCGGGCGTGAGCGAGAAGGACGCCTATGCGGCGGCGCTCCTCGCCTCGCTGGCGGACGATACGGCCGAGGGTCGGTCCATCGTCAGCCTCGCGCGGGACAAATTCGGCCTCGCCATGGACGTCGCCCCGGCGGGTGCGAACTTCGTGGCCTTCTCCGCCGCTACCCGCATCTCGGGCGTGGACGTGGACGGGCGCCAGCTGCGCAAGGGCGCCGTGGACAGCGTGCGCCGCTTCGCCAACGATCTGGCGGGCGGGCGGCTCGCGGTGCCGGCCGAATACAATGCGGCCGTGGAGCGTATCGCCCGCTCCGGCGGCACGCCGCTGGGTCTGGCCGATGGCGGCCGGCTGATCGCCGTCATCCACCTCAAGGATGTGGTGAAGCCGGACATCAAGGAGCGCTTCGCGGAACTGCGCCGCATGGGCATCCGCACGGTGATGGTGACGGGCGACAATCCCGTCACCGCCGCCGCCATCGCCTCCGAGGCCGGCGTGGACGATTTCATCGCCGAGGCCACCCCGCAGGACAAGCTGAACTATATCCGCAACGAGCAGCGCAACGGCCGTCTGGTGGCCATGTGCGGCGACGGCACCAACGATGCGCCGGCCCTCGCGCAGGCGGATGTGGGCGTCGCCATGCAGACCGGCACGCAGGCGGCGCGCGAGGCGGGCAACATGGTGGATCTCGACAGCGATCCCACCAAGCTCATCGAGATCGTGGGCATTGGCAAGCAGCTGCTCATGACGCGCGGCTCGCTCACCACCTTCTCCATCGCCAACGACGTGGCGAAGTACTTCGCCATCATCCCGGCGCTGTTCATCGTCGCCATTCCGGAACTGGGCGTGCTCAACATCATGGGGCTCTCGACCCCTGAGAGCGCCATCCTGTCGGCGGTGATCTTCAACGCGCTGATCATCATCGCGCTCATCCCGCTGGCCCTGCGCGGGGTGAAATACACCCCCGCCAGCGCCGCCAGCGTGCTGTCGCGCAACCTGCTCATCTACGGGCTCGGCGGCATCCTCGTTCCGTTCGTCGGCATCAAGCTGGTGGACATGATCGTCACCGCGCTCCATCTCGCCTGATCCTGCCGAAGGAGGCAGACATGATCTCTCAACTTCGCCCCGCGCTCGTGATGCTCCTGGCCTTCACCGCGCTCACCGGCTTTGCCTATCCTCTCGCCGTCACCGGCATCGGGCAGGCGGCTTTCCCCGCCGCTGCCAACGGCAGCCTCATCACCCGTGGCGACGGCACGGTGGTGGGCTCGGCCCTCATCGGCCAGAAGACGGAAGGCCCGCTGTATTTCCATCCCCGTCCCTCGGCGGCGGGGGAGGGCTATGATGCGGCAGCTTCCTCCGGCTCCAACCTCGCCCCTACCTCGCAGAAGCTCAAGGACCGCATCGACGCGGACGCCAAGGCCCTGCGCGACGAGGGCGTGACGGGCGCCATCCCGGCCGATGCCGTGACCACGTCGGGCAGCGGCCTCGATCCGCACATCTCGCCGGACTATGCGCTGGATCAGGTGGCGCGCGTGGCCAAGGCCCGCAATGTGCCAGCCGACAGGGTGCGCGCGCTGGTGGAGCAGATGACCGAGGGGCGCGAGCTCGGCGTGTTCGGCGAGCCCCGCGTCAATGTGCTGAAGCTCAACCTCGCGCTGGATGCGGGGAAGTAGCGGGCCGTTCCCCGCGAGACCCCGCTTTGCCGTATAAGAACTTCACCCTCTCCCGCACGCGGGGGAGGGTCGTCGCGTTGCGAGATCTCGCGTTGAAGGAGACGAGGCCCGATGCCTCAGGAGGACAAGCCGCGCGCATCCCCCGATGCCCTGCTCGCCATGGCCGAGCGTGAGGGCAAGGGGCGCTTGCGCGTGTTCCTCGGCGCGGCCCCCGGCGTGGGGAAGACCTACGCGATGCTGCAGGCCGCCCGTGCCGCGCAGGACAGCGGGCTCGACGTGGTGGTCGGCATCGTGGAAACCCACGGCCGCCGCGAGACCGAAGGCATGCTGGAGGGCCTCGCCGTCCTGCCGCGTCGGAGCATTCCCTATCGCGGCCGCCTCGTGCCGGAGTTCGATCTGGAGGGCGCGCTCGCCCGCCGTCCGAAACTGCTGCTGGTGGACGAATACGCCCATTCCAACGTGCCCGGCAGCCAGCATCCCAAGCGCTGGCAGGATGTGGAAGACCTGCTGGACGCCGGCATCGATGTCTGGACCACGCTCAACATCCAGCATGTGGAGAGCCTGAACGAGGTGGTCCAGCGCATCACCGGCGTGCGCGTGCGCGAGACGGTGCCCGACACCGCCGTGCAGGAGGCGGACGAGGTGGTGATGGTGGACCTGCCGCCGGACGAGCTGCTCAAGCGGCTCGCCGAGGGCAAGGTCTATGTGCAGGACACCGCCGCCCGCGCCATCGAGCGCTTCTTCAAACCCACCAACCTCACCGCCTTGCGCGAGCTGGCGCTGCGCCGGGTCGCCGCCCGCGTGGACAGCGACCTGCTGGAGCATATGCAGAGCGGCGCCATCGAGGGGCCGTGGGCGGCGGGCGAGCGCATTCTCGTCTGCGTCGGCCCCGATGCCTCGGCAGAACGGGTGGTGCGCGAGGCCAAGCGCCTCGCGGATCTGGCCGATGCGCCGTGGTTCGCCGTCACCGTGGAGCGCCCCGGCACCCAACCCAACGCCAGGGACCGCGCTCTGGTGGATGCGGCCCTGCGTCTCGCCGAAAGCCTCGGTGCGGAAACGCGGGCGCTGGTGGGCAGCGACATCGTGGATGAGGTGCTGAAAGTCGCGCGCTTCGAGAATGTGACGCAGATCGTGGTGTCGCGGGCGCGGCCCTCGCGTCTGTCGCGGCCCTTCGTGCGCACGCTGGCCGATGCGCTGGTGCGCGAGGCGGGCGGCATCTCCGTGCATGTGCTCACCTTCGCGGAAGGCGACGAGGCCGCCCCCCGCCGCCGCACGCCGCCGGTGGGCGGGCTGGATGGCTATGTGGCTGCCAGCATGGCGGTGGCGGTGGCGGTTCTGGTGGGCGAAGGGCTCACCGAATATGTGGCTCTGCCCAACGTTTCCATGATCTTCCTCCTGGCGGTGCTGATGCCGGCGCTGTTCTACGGCGTTTGGCCGGCGGTGTTCGCCTCGCTGCTCTCCGCTGCCGCCTACAATTACTTCTTCATCAACCCCTTCTATACCTTCACCATTGCCCGGCCGCACGAGGTGCTGGCCTTCGTCATCTTCCTGTTCATCGCCGTGCTCATTTCCGCCGTCGGCGGGCGCGCGCGCGAGCAGGCAAAAGCGGCCGCGCAGCGGGTGCGGGCGGGGCGGCGGCTCTATGAATTCACCCGCAAACTGTCCTCTCTGGCCGACACCAACGATGTGGCGGCGGGCGCGGCGTCCGAGATCCACGCCATCCTCGCCCGCGCGGCGGTGGTGCTGGTGCAGCGGCCCAACGCGCAGAAGGGGCCGGACGAGGAGCTGCATCTGGCCGCCGCATGGCCCCCGGAGGACCGGCTGGACACCGCCTCGCTGAGCGCCGCCCGCTGGGCCTATGAGAAGGGCGAGCCGGCCGGTGCGCGAACCGGCACGCTGCCGAGTGTGCCCTGGCTGTTCGTGCCGCTGAAATCCCGGCAGGGCATCGTGGGCGTCATCGGCCTTGAGGCGGCGGGCGAGCCGCTGGACCCGGAGGCCCGCGTGCTGCTGGATACGCTGGCGGACCAGACCGCCTCCGCGCTCGACCGCGCCACGCTGGCGGGCGAGATGGCGGACGTGCGCAGCGCGGCGGAAGCCGAGCGGGTGCGCAACATCCTGCTCGCCTCCATCAGCCACGATTTCCGCACCCCGCTGTCCTCCATCCTCGGGGCCTCTTCCAGCCTGATCGAATATGGCGGTCGGCTCGATCCCGCCCAGAGCCGCGACCTGCTGGCCCAGATCCGCGAGGAGGCCGAGCATCTGGACGGCATGGTGCGCAACCTGCTCTCCATGACCCGGCTGGAAGCCGGCGCGCTTGATCTGCGCCGCGACTGGGTGGATGTGGGCGAGGTGGTGAATCAGGCGGTCGCTACGGCCAGACGAAGGGGCGCCACCCAGCGCTTCACTGTTGAGCTGGAACCGGGTCTGCCGCTGGTGCAGGCGGATCAGATCCTGCTCAATCAGGTGCTGGCCAACGTGGTGGGCAATGCGGTGCGCTATGCCGGGCCGGCCGCGGGCATCAACGTGGCGGCGGCGCGGGCGGGGCAAGGCGTCGAGGTTTCCGTCACCGACACCGGCCCCGGCGTGCCGGCCGGCCTTCTTGAGCATGTGTTCGAGAAATTCGTCCGCGCCGCCTCCGATGGCCGTGGGGCCGGGCTGGCCGATGGCGGGGAGGGGGCGGGCTTGGGCCTTGCCATCGCCAAGGGCATCGTGGAAGCCCATGGCGGCAGCATCCGCGCCGAAAGCCCGGTGCCCGGCAAGGGCTCGGGGTTGCGCGTTATCTTTTCCCTGCCCGTTGGGCAGATGGCAGAGCCGGAGACCGGCGCATGAATGATCCGCGTATTCTCGTGGTGGATGACGAACCCGCCATCCATCGCTTCCTCACCCCGGCACTGTCCGCCGCCGGCTATCACGTGGACCGGGCCGATGACGGGGCCGGCGCGCTGCGCGCCATCGCCACCCATCCGCCGGACGCGGTGCTGCTGGATCTCGGCCTGCCGGACATGGATGGCAAGGAGGTGATCGCCCGCGTGCGCCAGTTCTCCCGCGTGCCGGTGATCGTGCTCTCGGCCCGCGATCGCGAGGCGGAGAAGATCGAGGCGCTGGATCTCGGGGCGGATGATTTCGTCAACAAGCCGTTTGGCGTGGGCGAGCTGATGGCCCGCATCCGCGCGGCGTTGCGCCAGAGGGGCGGGGAGCAGGCGCAGGTCGAGGCGGTGCTGCGCGTCGGCCCGCTGGAGATCGACCGGCCGCGCCACCGGGTGACGCGGGACGGGGAGGAGATCAAGCTCACCCCGAAGGAGTTCGACCTTCTGGCCTATCTCGCCCGCCATCCCGGCAAGGTGCTGACCCATCGCCAGATCCTTGGCGCGGTGTGGGGCCCGGCGCATGTGGAAGACACGCAATATCTGCGCGTCTATGTGGGCCAGTTGCGCCAGCGGCTGGAGGCGGAGCCGGCGGCCCCCACCCTGATCCTCACCGAGCCGGGCATCGGCTACCGGATGGCGGAATAGGGGCGGCTTGATCCCATTCCCCTGCCATCCCATGTATGTTGCATCATGCTCTGCGCCGAATGCCCCCGCTGCCACCGCCGTTCCATCCTCGGCAAGCCGTCTGCCGACATCACCGACCAGACGGCGCCCGAGCCGCCGGCGGGCGCCAAGCTGCGCTGTGACTTCTGTGGCTCCAAGAATGTGAAGCTGATCCGCTTCGATTCCCCCATGGAAGCCCTGCGTTTCGCCAATACGCGCGGCACCACCCAGAACTGAGCCGGCACGAAATCGTCGCGGACCCAACGTGACCTTGGCAACTCAAACGCATCTGCGGCGTTGAGTTGCCAGAACTCACGGGACTGGGACCGCCATGGCCGCCACCGCCAAATCCGCTTCTTCCAAATCTGCCGGCAAATCCGCGAGCAAGCCGTCCGCGAGCAAGCCCGCGGCCAAATCCGCGGACAAGTCATCCTCCGATGCCGTCCCGCCCATCGGCGTGCATGGTGCCGCCCAGCTGCCCGGCATCGAGGTGACGAGCTACAATCTGGAAGTGAAGGACAAGGACGGTTTCGTCGGCGACAAGGCGTCGGGCCGTGCTTTCCGCGCCTTCGTGCACGACTGGCGGACCAAGCTGCGCGAGATCGGCAAGGATCCGTTCGAGGAGGATCTCGACGCCCACATCAGCAAGAAGACCATGGACAAGGTGCTGGCGGGCGATCCCGAAGGCGCGGCGGTGGTGCATGGCGCCATCGAGGATTTCGCCCGCAACTTCGCTTATGTGGCCAAGCGCTTCCTTGCCCAGAAAGACTGGGAGGGGGTGGAGCGGATCGTGGTCGGCGGGGGCCTCAGCGATTCCCGCGTCGGCGCGGTGGCGGTGGCCCGAGCCAATGCCCTGCTGGTGGCCGATGATGTGAAGGTGCCGCTCGAACTCCTGCGCCACCATCCCGACGAGGGCGGGCTGATCGGCTGCCTGCACCTCGCCCCAAGCTGGATCTTCTCCGGCTATGACGGGATCATCGCCGTGGACATCGGCGGCTCCAACATCCGCTGCGGCATGGTGCGCCATAATGCGGAGAAGGATGCCGAACTGAAGAAGGCGGATGTCTGCCGCTTCGAGCTGTGGCGCCACGCGGACGAGGACAAGTTGAGCCGCACCGCCGCCGTGGAGCGGGTGGTGAAGATGATCAAGGGCCTGATCACGCAGGCGGAAACGGACAAACTGAAGGTGGCGCCCTTCATCGGCATCGCCTGTCCGGGCCTGATCAATGACGACGGTTCCATCGCGCGCGGCGCGCAGAACCTGCCCGGCAAGTGGGACAGTGATCACTTCCTCCTGCCCGAGGAGGTGCGCAAGGCCATTCCCGCCATCGGCGAGCACGACACCATGGTGGTCATGCACAATGATGCGGTGATCCAGGGCCTGAGCGCCCGACCGTGGATGGGCAAGACGAAGAAATGGGCGGCGCTGACCATCGGCACCGGCCTCGGCAACGCCTGCTATCGCAACCGGGAGTGAGGTCTGGGGTCCGGTTTCCTCCGGTCTGCCCCGGGCATTGGCCCCGGCGCAGGTTTCGCGCTAGGAAGACGGCCCGTCTTCCAGCGCGCCCCGGTGCGCGCGGACCCTTGCGTACCGAGGATCAAGCTTGGTCAATATCAATCCCAACGGCCTGCTGCCGAAGCGCATTGCCGTCACCGGCGGCGCCGGTTTCGTCGGCTCGCACCTGTGCGAGGCGCTGATCGCGCGGGGCCATGAAGTGCTGTGCATCGACAATTTCTACACCGGCGCGCGCACCAACGTGCAGCATCTGCTCGGCCATCCGCGCTTCGAGCTGATGCGCCACGACATCACCTTCCCGCTCTATATCGAGGTGGACGAGATCTACAATCTCGCCTGTCCCGCCTCCCCGGTGCACTACCAGTTCGATCCGGTGCAGACGCTGAAGACCTCGGTCATCGGCGCCATCAATACGCTGGGGCTCGCCAAGCGCCTGCGGGTGCCGGTGCTTCAGGCCTCGACCTCGGAAGTCTATGGCGACCCGGAAGTGCATCCGCAGACCGAGGACTATTGGGGCAATGTGAACCCCATCGGCCCGCGCTCCTGCTATGACGAGGGCAAGCGCTGCGCGGAGACCCTGTTCTTCGATTATCACCGCCAGCATGGGCTCGGCATCAAGGTGGTGCGCATCTTCAACACCTACGGCCCGCGCATGCATCCCAATGACGGGCGCGTGGTGTCGAACTTCATCGTGCAGGCCCTGCGCGGCGAGGACATCACTATCTTCGGCGACGGCTCGCAGACCCGCTCCTTCTGCTATGTGGACGATCTGGTGCGCGGCCTCATCGCCATGATGGAGAGCCCCGCCGAGGTGGTGGGGCCGTTCAATCTCGGCAATCCGTCCGAATTCACCATCCGCCAGCTGGCGGAAGCGGTGATCCGCCTCACCGGCACCAAGGCGCGCCTTGTCGAGAAGCCGCTGCCGCAGGACGACCCGAAGCAGCGCAAGCCGGACATCTCCAAGGCCGAGACGCAGCTGGGCTGGCAGCCCGCCATCGCGCTGGAAGAGGGGCTGACCCGCACCATCGCCTATTTCGACACGCTGCTGGCCGGCGGCATGGACGCGCCGCACCTCGGCGCCGCACGCTGAACGATCCGGCCGGTCGGGCCATCCCGGCCGGCTGTCATCTCATGCCGTCCATCTCATGTCGTCGCGGCGCGTTTCGCGTCGATCAGTGCCTGTATGCGCGCGGCATCGGCTGGATCCGCCGGATTGTAGACGGACAGGTTGAGGTCCGGCCGCCCATCCACGGTGAAGGCGGAATATTCCAGTGAAACCGGCCCCAGCTCCGGATGGTGAATGCGCTTGATGCCTTCGCCGAAGCTGCGCACCTCATTGTCGTTCCACATGGCGGCGAAGGCCGGGTTGAGCAGGGACAGCTCCTCCACCAGCGGCGCCACCTCGGCCATGGCCCCGGCGCGGGCCACATCGGCGCGGAATACGCCGACCACGAAACGCGCCACGCTCTCCCAGTCCGGCTGCGCCGTACGCACGCGAGAGTTGCCGAACATCAGCCGCAGCACGTTGCGCTGCCTGGGCTCCAGCTGGCTGTAATCGGTGAGCATCACGCGCGCCGCCGTGTTCCAGGCGACCACATCCCAGGTCACGGTCCGCACCAGCGCGGGGCAGGGATCGAGCGCATCGAGAATGCGCTTTAGCCGGGGCGAGACGCTTTCCGGCGGGCTGTAGCGCACTTCCGGCGGGCGGCCGAGCCCCAGCAGGAACAGGTGTTCGCGCTCCACATCGGTGAGCATCAGGGCGCGGGCGATGCGGTCCAGCACGTCGGCGGAGGCCGCCCCGCCGCGGCCCTGCTCCAGCCAAGTGTACCAGGTGGTGCTGATATTGGCGCGCTGGGCCACTTCCTCGCGGCGCAGGCCCGCCGTGCGCCGCCGGGTGGCGGTGAAGCCGAGGGCTGCGGGATCGAGCTTCGTGCGTCGGTCGCGCAGATAGAGCCCCAGCTGATTCTGTTCGTTCATGTCCGTGCCCATGTCGTCCATGTCCGTGCCCATGCCGGAGCCTGTTAGGAATTATACCCCGATAAAGTCACTACTTTACCTGGATATCGTAGGTGCGATGCTGCGGCCCATCAAGCAGGGAGATGGGTTCATGCGTGTATTCGTAACGGGCGCCACCGGCTTCATCGGCAGCCGCGTCGTGCGCGACTTGCTGGCGGCGGGCCATCAGGTTCTGGGCCTCACCCGCTCGGATGCGGGTGCCGCCGCCCTCGCCGCCGCCGGGGCCGAGGTGCATCGCGGGACGCTGGAAGACCCGGCGGGCGTGGCCGCCGGTGCCGCGCAGGCGGACGGGGTGATTCACACCGCCTTCGACCACGATTTCTCGAACTTCGCGGCCAATTGCGAGAAGGATCGGCGCGTCATCGCCGCGCTCGGCGGGGCGCTGAAGGGCACGGCCAAGCCGCTGCTCATTACCTCGGGCACGGGCATGGGCAGCACCGGGCCGGGCCTGCCGGCGCTGGAGGATGCCCGCGATCTCGCCCACCCCAATCCGCGCACTGCCTCCGAGGAGGCGGGCGAGGCCCTGTTGCAGGCGGGTGTGAACCTGTCGGTGGTCCGGCTGCCGCAGGTCCATGACACCGTCCGGCAGGGGCTGATCTCGCCTTATATCGAACTGGCCCGCGCAAAGGGACGGGTCGCCTATGTGGGCGAGGGCGCGAATCGCTGGCCGGCCGCTCATGTGGACGATGTGGCGCGGCTTTATGTGCTGGCGCTGGAGCGGGGCAAAGCGGGCGCGCGCTACCATGCGGTGGCCGAGGAGGGCATCATTGCGCGCGAGATCGCGGAGACGGTGGGGGCGGGGCTCGGCCTGCCGGTGGTGTCGCTGACCGCGCAGGAGGCACCGGCCCATTTCGGCTGGCTGGCCATGTTCATGGCGCTCGACATGCTGGCCTCCAGCGCGCAGACGCGCGCTGTCCTCGGCTGGCAGCCCGGCGGGCCGGGCCTGCTCGCCGACCTGAAGGCCATGGACTACGCCGCGGTGGTCGCCGCCTGAGGGCGTCACCGGCCACGCGACAGGACGAAAAAAGACCGGCGCGCGATCGGCATCGCGCGCCGGTCTTTCATTGATCCCGTACTCAGTTATAGCCGAATCGAGTCGGCGTCGGCACGCGGCTCCACCCGCGCCGCACCCGATGGGCCGGCGTATCGGGATGCGCCTCGGCCGTGCCGTCCATGCGCGCGGGCATGGAAGGGCGGGACGGGCAGGGATGTCGGGATGGGCGCCGGTCAGCGACGGTGCGCGAGCACGCCTGTCGATTCCGGCTCGGGTCCGTGGAGGGACAGATCAGGCCAGGCGCATACCATGCGACGCTGGCCATTCCCCCGAGCGTTTCCGCGTTTCATGGAAACACCGAAACGATCCAGCCATGTATTGAGAATGTCTTGTCGCCTGGATTGCAAAGCAATCGAAGCCGGACATGCCCAAGGCTATCTGTCGAGACGGAAGGATCAGGCGGCCACGGCGCCGGGCATGGCGGCGGACTGGGCGTACATCACCGGAGCCGGCACGACGGTGCCATGCGAGATCAGCGGGAAGTCGGCCAGGAGTTCGCCATCCTCGCCGAGCGCATACACCGCGAGACCAGCCGCATAGTGGCGGTCGTTCTCGGCGATTTCCAGCGCCAGATCGAGATCGAAGCAGATGGTGTCCGGTTCAGCGAGGAGCGCGCCGGACGAGGTGCGCAGATACGCTTTGACGAGATACGCGTGGGCGGCATGATTGTGGTGCATGTTACGGTCCCCGCTTGGGCCACCGCGTTCCCCGAACGCTTGATGAACCAATTGTCAGGAATGATAGCTGGACAGGTTTCGTACGGCTACTGGGAAATCACTATCAAAACGGATCAAGTCCAAATGGAGGCCCCGCAAGGATGGGTACTGTGTTCCTCTCGGACCTGGTTCTGCTCATCGGCTCGGCACTGGTGGTCCTTGGCACGGTTTCGAGCATCCTCGCTGCCCGTTTCGGTGCACCGATACTCCTCGTCTTTCTTCTGCTCGGTATACTGGCAGGTGAGTCAGGTCCCGGACAGATTCACTTCTCGGACTACTGGGCAACCTACATGGTGGGATCGGCGGCCCTGGCCGTGATCCTCTTCGACGGTGGGCTGCGCATGCGGGCGTCCACCATGCGCGGGGCCCTGGCGCCGGCCATTCTGCTGTCCACCGTGGGCGTCACCATCACCGCCGGGCTGGTGGCGCTGGCGGCCCTGCCGCTGCTCGGCCTCTCCCCCCTGCAAAGCCTGCTGGTGGGTTCCATCGTCGCCTCCACGGACGCCGCCGCCGTTCTGTTTCTCGTGCGCGCGCAAGGGCTTAGGCTTGGGCGGCGGCTGGGCGCGGTGATCGAGATCGAATCGGCCACCAACGATCCGATGGCGGTGTTCCTGACCGTGGCGCTGGTGGAAATCCTTGCCTCCGGCGCCGCCGATCCGGGCTGGATGCTGGCTGTGGGCTTGGTGCAGCAACTGGCGCTGGGCGCCGCCATCGGCGTTGCCGGCGGCTTCGGCCTGGCCCTCCTGCTGAACCGCCTCGATCTGCCCGGCGGGCTGCATCCCGCGCTGGTGGTGGCGGTGGCGGTGTTCATCTATGCGGCTGCCGCCATGGTGCATGGCTCGGGCTTCCTTGCCGTCTATCTGGCCGGCCTCGTGCTCGGCAACCGGCCGGTGCGGTCGATTGCGACCATCACCAGCTTCCACGATACGGTGACGTGGCTCTGTCAGATCGTCATGTTCGTCATGCTGGGCCTGCTGCTCTCGCCCGAGCGCATGGTGCAGTACGTGCCGCCCGCGCTGGGCATCGCCGCCTTCCTGCTGCTGGTGGGGCGGCCGGTGGCCGTGTTCCTGTGCCTCTGGCCCTTCGGTTTTTCCTTGCGGGAGAAGGTTTTCGTCTCCTGGGCGGGGTTGCGCGGGGCGGTGTCCATCTTCCTCGCCACCATCCCCATGCTGGCCCAGCTGCCGGGGGCGGAAGCCTTCTTCAATGTCGCCTTCGTGGTGGTGCTGGTGTCGCTCATCCTGCACGGCTGGAGCCTCGTCTTCACCGCCCGCCGGCTCAAGGTGGCGCTGGCCGAACCCATGCGTGAGACGCGCCGGTTCGAGATCGATCTGCCGGGGCAGAGCGACCATGAACTGGTGGGCTATCCGGTCACGGGCGGCACGCTGGCGGTGTCCTCCGGCCTGCTACCGCTGTGGGCGCGCCTCGTGATGGTGGTGCGCAAGGGGCAGGTGCTCACCCCCGAAGCGGCGGGAGTGCTGCGCGCGGGCGACTATGCCTATCTGCTGGCACCGCCCCAGCGGGTGCACCAGCTCGACCCGTTGTTCATGCCGGAGGAACGCCGCAAGAGTGATGCGCCGTCAGGCTTTCCCTTCGCCGGCGAGGTGCGCATCGGCGATGTGGCTGATCTCTACGGGCTGATCGTCCCCGAGGCCGAACGCGGCGTGACCATCGCGGACGCCTTCGCCGACCGTTCCGACGACCGCCCCTTGCCGGGTATGCGTTTTCCCGTGGGCTCGGCTGCCATCGAGGTGCTGGCGGTGGATGAGGGACGGGTCACGCAGGCCGCCCTGCGCTTCGAGACGCTGGGAGAGGAGGGGCTGCCCTGGCTTGAGCGGGCCATGGCGTGGCTGCGCAAGCGCCTCGGCGGGACGATCCCGGGGGCCGGATGAGGCCTTGAGCGGGACTATGGTGCCTCTCTGGCGCGGAACGGAACTGCCCCACTTTGGATCAATCGGCCGAGGATGGTGCACTGCCGTCCTGCTGACGTTTTTCCGGTGCGCTGTGTGACCGTAGCGGGGTCGGTCAGGCTGGCGCCGATGGGCAGTCAGCCTTATGGCTCGTGCGCCTGATCGTGTCGCGGGTTGGAGTGACCGCCGGGCCGGAACGACGGAATGGACCGAGTCGGGGGCTTGGAGAGGAGACGAGGCATGGTGCGCCTGTTCATGCGCGGACGTGGCGAGGGATCGGGCACGCAGATGCGGGACGCCACCCGCGCGCTGGCGGACATGACCCGTCGCCTGCTGGCGCTGGAGGAGGAGGCCACCGTCTCGGTGAGCGAGATCGCCTGCGGCGACCCGGCTTGCGGCGGCGCGGAGACGGTGGTGCTGGTGATGCGCCCCGGCCACCCCACGCAGGCGGCCAAGGTGCTGATGCCGGTGGCGCGCGTCACCGAGGAGGATCTGCTCGCCGCCCTCCAGCCGCTGTCGCAGATGATGCGGGCGGGGTGAGGAATTCGCTCACCTTAAGGCGCGGAACATCTTTCAAGCAGAACACCGTCATGCCCGGGCTCGTCCCGGGCATCCACGCCCCGCGGCCAGGAACAGTCTTTAAAGGTCTGCGTCGTCGGCACGGCGTGGATCCCCGGAACAAGTCCGGGGATGACGATGCACTTTAAGGTAAACGTCGTTCTGCATAGAGGTTCGCGCGGACGCGGATCAGCCCTATGCCATCCAGCCGGGAAACGCCGCTGCCTGCTTTATCCATGCCGCCATCTGCGCTTCGTCCCACGCCTCGCCCTCGCGCAGGTCGATCCAGCGCGCCTCCTTCGCCGTGCCCCCGGCCGGCGCGGGCTCAAGTTCCGTGCCCTTGAAGAACGTGACCTTCACATAGCGGGTGAAGACGTGGAAGGAGAGGAACCAGCCCTGTCCGGCGACGCCGTAGAAAGGCGAGTTCCACTTCACCGCTCTGGCGACGCCGGGCACCGTCTCTTCGATCAGCGCATCGAGCCTGCGGCAGATTTCCTGCCGGGAGCCCGAAAGCGCGGCGATATAGGCCTGAACGGGCGCCTCGCCCTCCGCCTTGGCGATCTGCGGATTGCCGCCGGACAGAAGCACCTGCTTCTTCGCCGCCGCCTTGGCGGGCGCCTTGGTCTTCACCGTGGATTTGGCGGGTACCTTGTCCTTTGCGGTCGTCTTCTCCTTCGCCGCCCCTTTGGTCGCCGGCTTGCCGTCCCCCATGCGTCCCTCCTTCACAGGTCCAGATCACCCCGGCAGACGATGTGCAGCTTGTTGCCGTCCGGGTCGCGCAGATAGGCGCCGAAATAGCCGTCCCCATAATGCGGGCGCGGGCCGGGGGCGCCCTCGTCGGTGCCACCGTGAGCGAGGCCCGCCGCATGGGCTTCGCTCACCGCATCCTCGGTGGCGGCGAGGAAGGCCACCATCGAGCCGTTGCCGACGCTCGGCGGGCCGCCGTTGAACGGCTTGTGGGCGAAGAATTCCGGCAGCAGTGCGGGGCCGGTCCAGCACAGGGCCTCCGGCCCGCCATCCGGCGCGGTGGCGCGCCGGGTGAGGCCGAGCGGCGCCAGCACCGCATCATAGAAGCGCCCGGCGCGCACCAGATCGCTGACCCCGACGGTGATGTGGCTGAACATGGTGTCCTCCCCGTCATTCCTGCCGGGCCGAGTGTGGGCAGGCGCTGGGCGGGCGGCAAGCCCTTGGGGCAGCCTTCGGTGGAGCGCGGGCAAGGCGCTGCCCTTCACCTTCGGCGCGCTTTGATCTAGAGCACTGACAACGGAGCGGCCGCGCCCTCGGGTGGGCCGCTTGCTCTCCCAATTGAGGTGACGCCTGCCGCCCATCGGCAGCGCGCCCCCGATGCCGGCCGAATGTCCATGTCTTCCACGTCTTCTACCGTCACCGCCTCCCGTCCCTCGGCGCTCGCCTCGCTGAACCCGATCTATGCGGCGCTGCCGACCACCGTGTTCGAGGTGATGTCCGGCCTTGCCCGCCACCATCAGGCGGTGAACCTCGGGCAGGGCTTCCCGGATGATCCCGGCCCGCTCGACGTGCGCCAGAAGGCGGCGGATGCGGTGGTGAACGGCTGGAACCAGTATCCGCCCATGATGGGCCTCATGGAGCTGCGGCAGGCGGCTGCCGATCACTACCGGCACTGGCAGGGCCTCGAACTCGATCCCGAGACCGAGATCATGGTCACGTCGGGGGCCACCGAGGCGCTGGCCGGCGCGCTCATGGCGCTGATCGAGCCGGGCGACGAGGTGGTGCTGTTCCAGCCGCTCTATGACGCCTATCTGCCGCTGGTGCAGCGGGCCGGCGGCATCCCCCGCCTCGTGCGCCTCGAGCCGCCGAGCTGGCGCATCACGGAAGAGAAGCTGGCCGCCGCCTTCTCGCCGCGCACCAAGCTGGTGCTGTTCAACAATCCGCAGAACCCCACCGGCATCGTGCACTCCCGCGAGGAGATGCAGCTGATCGCCGATTTCTGCGCGAGATATGACTCTCTCGTGGTGAGCGACGAGGTGTGGGAGCACATCATCTTCGACGGCCGCCGCCATCTCTCCATGATGTCGCTGCCGGGCATGCGCGCGCGCACGGTCAAGATTTCCTCCGCCGGCAAGATCTTCGGCATGACCGGCTGGAAGGTCGGCATCGTGATGGCCCAGCCCGAGCTGATGAAGGTGCTGGGCAAGGCCCACCAGTTCCTCACCTTCACCACGCCGCCGAACCTCCAGAGCGCCGTCGCCTATGGGCTGACGAAGGACGATGCCTATTTTGAGGACATGCGCGCCGGCCTTCAGCGCTCCCGCGACCGGCTGGCGAAGGGCCTCTCCGATCTCGGCTTCCCGGTGCTGCCGAGTGCGGGCACCTACTTCCTCTCGGTCGATCTCGCCGCCATCGACCCGAAGCTCGACGACGAGGCCTTTTGCCTCAATCTCGTGAAAAACCATGGCGTTGCCGCCATTCCGGTGTCCGCTTTCTATGCGCAGGATGCCGTCCGATCGGTGGTGCGCTTCTGCTTCGCCAAGCAGGATGCCACGCTGGACGCGGCCCTTGAGCGCCTGGCTGGAGCTTTGCGCAACGTTTAGGAAGTGTTGCGCCGCCAATGATCTCCAGCAGTTGTGATGACCTCGCAATAACGTTAGGGCATGCGCGCGAATAAGGCGGCCCGGCGCAACGTCTGCCATGTAAAACATCTCGCAGGGTGAAGGGGCCCGGTGTAACGTCTCTAACGTGAGGGGCGGCAGAGCGCGGGACGGCTGATGCCCCTGCGCCAGACGAGGTGGTTTATGGGCGGTTCGAAGCGGGCGGGGCGCTGGCGGGTCTATTTCGTATTTCTCTGCCTAGCCGTCGCGGCCGGGGCCGCATGGTCCTGGTCGCAGGGCCTGTGGGGCAAGGCGGGAACCGCCAAGGCGCAGGTGCAGGCCGAACGGCGCGTGGCCGTTGTGGTCGCCACCGTGCAGGATCGCCCCATGCCCGAGCGCATCGAGGCGCTGGGCACGGTTGAGCCCATGGTCACTGTCACGGTCCGCTCCCGCGTGGCCAGTCAGGTGATGAAGGTGGCGTTCGAGGACGGCGCCGCCGTCCAGCAGGGCGACCTGCTGTTCCAGCTCGACCCGCGCGAGATCGACGCCCAGATCCTTCAGGCCCGCGCCACCCTCGCCAAGGACAGGACCCAGCTCGAAAAGGCCCTGCGCGACGTGGAGCGCTATGCCGGGCTCGCGCAGCGCAATGCCGTCTCGCAGGTGACGCTGGACGATGCCCGCACCACCGCCGATGCCCAGAAGGCCACGGTGGAGCAGGACGAGGCGAACCTGAAGGCGCTGGAGGTCCAGCGCACCTATTACGACATCCGCGCCCCCGTGACGGGGCGGATCGGCGTCGCCGCCGTGCGGCCGGGCGCGGTGATCCGCGTGGACGACACGCTCGCCACCGTGCGCCAGATCAAGCCCATCTATGTGGCCTTCGGCGTGCCCGAGCATTATCTGAAGGACATCCGCACGGTGCAGGCCAATGCCCGGGTGGAGATCGCCCTTCAGGGCGGCCGCGACGAGGTGGGGGACGGCAAGATCGCCGTCATCGACAACACGATCGACCCGCAGACCGGCACCCTCATGGTCCGCGCGCTGTTCGACAACAAGGACGAGCGCCTGTGGCCGGGCACGCTCGGCGCGGTGTCCGTGACCCTGCGCATGGAGAGCGGCGTTGCCTCCGTGCCGTCGGAAGCGGTGCAGAACGGCCAGAGCGGCACCTTCGTGTTCGTGGTGGAGAAGGACATCGCCCACATCCGCCCCGTCACCGTCGCGCGCACCGTGGATGGTTTCGCGGTGATCACCGCCGGCCTCAAGGGCGGCGAGGTGGTGGTGACGGACGGCCAGCTCTCGCTCCGCGAAGGCAGCCGCGTCACCATCAAGAGTTCGGCCGCCCCCGCCACCGCCACGGGAACCTGATCTGATGTTCTCGGAGCTGTGCATCCGCCGCCCCGTGATGACGACGCTGCTGATGCTGTCGCTCATCATCGGCGGTCTGTTCGCCTATCGCCTGCTGCCCGTGGCGGCGCTGCCGCGCGTGGACTTCCCCACCATCTCCATTACCGCCACCCTGCCGGGCGCGAGCCCGGAGACCATGGCCACCGCCGTGGCGACGCCCATCGAGCGCCAGCTCTCCACCATTTCGGGCATCACCCAGCTCACCTCCACGAGCACGCAGGGCTCGACCAACATCACCATCCAGTTCGATCTCAGCCGCAACATCGACGATGCGGCGCTGGATGTGCAGTCGGCCCTCTCCGTGGCCCAGCGCCAGCTGCCGGACGAGATGACCACCCCGCCCAGCTTCCGCAAGGTCAATCCTGCGGACTCGCCGGTGATCCTGCTGGCGGTGTCCTCCGAGACCCTGCCGCTGTCGCAGGTCAATGAATATGCCGACACCATCATCGGCCAGCAGATCTCCCAGCTGCCGGGCGTGGCGCAGGTGCAGATCTACGGCACGCAGAAATATGCGGTGCGCATCCGCGTCGATCCCGCCGCCGCCGCCGCCCGCAACATCTCCGCCGCCGACATCCAGAACGCGGTGCAGGCGCGCGCCTCCAACACCCCCATCGGCCAGCTCTCCGGCCCGAAGCAGGCCCTGACCATCGACATGGGCGTCGCCAAGGCCGACGCCGGCTCCTATCGCAAGCTGGTGGTGGCGTTCCGCAATGGCGCCCCGGTGCGGCTGGAGGAGATCGCCACCATCACCGATGGCGTGGAGAATGAGCGCGTCGCCTCCTGGTTCAACGGCAAGCGCTCCATCGTGCTGGCCATCGTGCGCCAGCCGGATGCCAACACGGTGGCGGTGGTGGACGAGGTGCGCTCGCATCTGCCGCAATATCGCGCGCAGGTGCCGGCCTCGGTGAACATCGACGTCATGAACGACCGCTCGCTCTCCGTGCGCGAGGCGGTGCATGACGTGCAGAAGACGCTGTTCGAGGCCATCGTCCTCGTGGTGCTGGTGATCTTCCTGTTCCTGCGCAATCTGCGCGCCACCATCATCCCCTCGCTGGCGCTGCCCATTTCCATCATCGCCACCTTCGGCCTGATGTGGGTGCTGAACTTCTCCATCAACAACATGACGCTGCTGGCGCTGACGCTGTGCGTCGGCTTCGTGGTGGACGATGCCATCGTGGTGCTGGAGAACATCTACCGCCACATCGAGAATGGCGAGAAGCCGTTCCCGGCCGCCATGCGCGGCTCGCGCGAGATCGGCTTCACCATCATCTCCATGACGCTGTCGCTGGTGGCGGTGTTCATCCCGGTGCTGTTCATGGGTGGCGTGGTTGGGCGCGTGTTCCGCGAGTTCGCCGTCACCATCTCCATCGCCATCCTCATATCCGGCTTCGTCTCGCTCACCCTCACGCCCATGCTGTGCGCCCGCGTGCTGAAGGCGCCGGACCACCACAAGAAGCCCAACGCCTTCTACCGGGTGACGGAAGCCATGTTCGATGCGTGGCTGGCGGGCTATCGCCACAGCCTCGACTTCGTGCTGCGCCATCGCTTCTTCATGCTGCTGGTGACGTTCGCCACCATTGGCATCTCGGCCGCGCTCTATGTGGTGATCCCCAAGGGCTTCTTCCCCATGGAGGATAACGGCTTCATCACCGCCACGGTGGAAGCCAGCACCGACACCTCCTTCGATGCCATGGTGGAGCGCCAGAAGCTGGTGGCCGCCGCGGTGCAGGAAGACCCCAACGTCGCGTATCTCACCTCCACGGCGGGCGCCACGGGCATCAGCCGCACCACCAATACGGGCCGCCTGTTCATCGCGCTCAAGCCCAAGAGCGAGCGCACGCTCAGCGCCTTCCAGGTCATTCAGGATCTGCGCCGCCGCACCCAGCAGGTGCCGGGCGTGAACGTGTTCTTCCAGCCGGTGCAGAACATCAATATCGGCGGCGTGCAGTCCAAGAGCCAGTATCAGTACACACTGCAAAGCTCGGATTCTGCGGCGCTCTATGCTGCCGCTCCCGGCATGGAGCGGCGTCTGGCCGAGCTGCCGGGCCTGCGCGACGTGACGTCCGACCTGCAGATCACCAATCCGCAGCTCACCATCGACGTGAACAAGGACAAGGCCGCCGCGCTGGGCATCACGGAAGAGCAGATCCGCGATGCGCTCTATACCCAGTTCGGCACCCGGCAGGTGGCGACGCTCTACACCAGCACCAACCAGTACGCGATCATCGCCGAGGCGCAGCCGCGCTTCCAGCGCGAGGCGTCCGACCTCAGCCGCGTCTATCTGCGCACCACCTCCGGCACCGTCGTGCCGCTGGAGACGGTGGCCACCATCCGCCGGACGGTGGGGCCGCTGCTCATCGCCCATCAGCAGCAGCAGCCGGCCGTCACCATCTCCTTCAACCTCGCCCCCGGCGTCTCGCTGGGGCAGGCGGTGGAGCAGATCCAGGCGGCCGAGCGCGAGGCGGGCCTGTCGGCCTCCATCTCCACCGGCTTCCAGGGCACCGCGCAGGTGTTCCAGGATGCGCTGGGCAATCAGGCGCTGCTCATCCTCGCCGCCGTGGTGGTGATCTACATCGTGCTGGGGGTGCTCTATGAGAGCTTCATCCACCCCATCACCATCCTCTCGGGCCTGCCCTCCGCCGGCATCGGCGCGCTGCTGACCCTGATGATGTTCGACATCGAGCTGTCGGTGATCGCCATCATCGGCATCGTGATGCTGGTGGGCATCGTGAAGAAGAACGCCATCATGATGATCGACGTGGCGCTGGAGCGGCGTCGGCAGGGCGTGGAGGCGCTGGACGCCATCCGCGAGGCGGCGCTGCTGCGCTTCCGCCCGATCATGATGACCACGCTGGCCGCCATCTTCGGCGTGCTGCCCATCGCGCTCGGCGCGGGGGCGGGCTCGGAGCTGCGCCAGCCGCTGGGCGTGGCGGTGGTGGGCGGGCTGCTGTTCTCGCAGCTGCTCACGCTCTACATCACGCCGGTGATCTATCTCTATCTCGACCGGCTGGATAACCGCGTCACGCGGGCCATCTCCGGCGAGGACAAGGCGTCCGCCCCGCACGAGCATCCCGCGCCGGCCGAGTGATCCGGATTGGAGCGGATCTCCGATCCGTTCATCCGCCTCGGTAATCGGGCGCGTGACGTCGTCCCGCAGGGGAGATTCGTGCCGCGCCCGGATGCGCGTCACACCAATATTTGACCGAAGGTTATCCCCCGCGCGAAAGGTTGCTTCGCGCGGTGCAGCGCATTCAATAGAACAGTTCTATGACCCATTGCGTTGATTTATCTGTTAGCGTGCATTAATTCGATTTCATCGGAACGAGCGTAATATTGAACCGCTCTAAAGTGGCCTGAATGCAGGGCCGCGCGTGAAATCGACCGGCGTTAGTTTGGAGCAATTCAAATGACCAAGCATGATCATGCCCGTACCGCTTGGCAGCCCGAATCCCGGACGCGAGCGGTACCTGTGATGAACGAGAACATGGACAGCCGAGACCTGTTCGAGACGTCTCGCGTGCTGACCATCACCCATGGCGACCAGACCTATCAGTTGCGCCTGACCTCCCAGAACAAGCTCATCCTGACGAAGTAGGGTGCCTGTCTTTTCGGATGGTATTTTACGGCCCGACGTTGCCAAATCGGAAACGATCCTCCCTTAGTCTCTCTCCCCGGCCGGTCTGAACCCGGCTAAGAGTCCAGCTAACGACTCGAAGCCGCCGCAGAGTGGCAGGAGAGGGCAGGATGAACGTCAGGGGTATGCCGGGCCGTCACGGCCCTGTGGCAGGAGAAGTCGGAGCAGATCTGGTCAATGCCGGCATGCTGTATCATGCCGCGCCCGCCACATGCGCGGCTCTGCCAGCCGAATTCGAACCGCACATTTCGCTCCAGTCCGGCGCCTTGGTCGCCACCGGTCCGGACATGACCGACGCGGCCTTCGCGCCCGCGTTCGGCGGCATCGCCGGCTGGCAGGGGCAGGAGCGCCGCACCTCGGCCGATCCCGCCGCCCCCTGGCAGGCATGGAACGGCGCCGCCCCGTGGGGCCTTGCCCCGCAGGACGATGCGACCTTCGCCGCCGCCGGGGACACGCCCGCATGGGAGAGCTGGAGCCCGCCCGCCGGCCCCGACCCGCTGGATCCGCGCTCCGTTCAGCCCGCGCTTCTGGGGCTGCTTGACCGTCTGGGCCTGTCCGCCGCGCTGCTCCAGCCCGCGCCCGGCAGCGACTGGCGCGGGGTGATGGACGCCGCCGCCCGCGCACCGGAACGGCTGCGCGCCGTGCTGCCGCTTGCCAGCCTGACCTTGCCGCCCACCCTTGCCGTCATGGCCCGTCATGGGCTGGCCGGCCTCTCTGTCATGGTCGAGGCCTGCCGGGTGGAGCCGGCGCTGTGGCGCTCCGTGCTGCTCCGGCTGGCGGCCCACGGGCTGCACCTCCACCTCAAGGCCGACCCGGACCAATGGCCGGCGCTGCTGCCGTTCGTGCTTGGCCACGGCACGCCCGTGCGGCTGGACCTGCCCGGCGCGCGTCTGCCCGACGATGCCCACGCGGCGCTGGAACGCCATGCCGGCCATCCGGACCTGTGGATCGGCTTCGTCCCCGCCGCCGTGCGGGCACACCGCACCGGCCGGCTGCTGGAGCGGCTTGTGGCCGCTGCCGGGCCGTCCCGCCTCCTGTGGCACAGCGGGGCCGGGGAGGGCGGGTTCGATCTGGACGACCATCTGCTGGCCCTGCTTGATCTCTTCCCCACGGCGGACATCCGCCAGCAGGTGGCGGGCGCCAACGCCCGCTGGCTGGCTTTCGGGGTCGAATCCTTCGGCGATTTGGCCTGAGCCATCGCCTGAATCCTTTGCGGGCGCCGGAACGCCCCAGGGATTGCGAATCCTTGCAGGGCAGGGGAAGCCGCGTCTGAATCCTTGCCCGCGACTCCTTGTGCCGGTGCCGGCATGGGGCGTGCGCCTCCTGTTGCGGCAAGGCCCCGCAGGACTCCCGATCTCCGGGCCATTTTTGCGCCACCTTTGCACGGCCTTTGCCCGCCGGGCGTTTCTGCTATTGTCCGCGCCAAAATTGACCGGGTCTTCTCAACTCATGGCCATGACCGCACCGGCGTCCCAGACGCGCCGGTCCTTCGCAACTGATCTCGCCCAGCGCCTCGCCGCCGGCCTCGACGCCGCAGCCGGCACGCATCTGCGCGCCTGCCTCCTGCTGGTGGTGGTGGCGCTCATCGCCTTCCTGCCCGGCATCGGCGCCATCTCCCCCATCGACCGCGACGAGGCCCGCTTTGCGCAGGCCTCCAAGCAGATGCTGGAGACCGGCAATTTCGTGGACATCCGCTTCAAGGAGGATGTCCGCTACAAGAAGCCGGTGGGCATCCACTGGCTGCAGGCGGCCAGCGCCGCCATGGGCGAGGCCCTGACCGGCCCCTCGGCGCGCACCAATATCCTGTTCTACCGTCTGCCCTCGCTCATCGGCGCCATCGGCGCGGTGCTGCTCACCTACTGGACGGCTCTGGTCTTCACCTCCCGGCGCGGGGCGCTGCTGGCCGGCCTGATGATGGCCTCCTGCGTGCTGCTGGGCATCGAGGCCCGCCTCGCCAAGACCGACGCGGTGCTCCTGTGCACCGTCATGGCGTCCATGGGCGCACTGGCGCGGGCCTATCTCGCGCCCGTCATGGACAAGCGCGGCAGCTTCCCCAACGCCGCCATCTTCTGGACCGGACTGGCCATCGGCATCCTGATCAAGGGGCCCATGGCGCCGCTGTTCGTGGGACTGCCCATCCTCGCGCTGGTCATCGTGGAGCGTTCGGGCCGCTTCCTGCTGCGCCTGCGTCCGCTGCCCGGCATCCTGTGGTGCCTGCTGCTGGTGCTGCCGTGGTTCGTGGCCATCTATTACGTCACCAACGGCCAGTTCTATAAGCTCGCCGTCGGCGTCGACATGCTGGGCAAGGTGACGGAGGGCCAGGAGGGCCACTGGGCGCCGCCGGGCACCTATCTCCTCGCCATCTGGGGCACCTTCTGGCCGGCCATCGTGCTCGCCGTGATGGCGCTGCCGTTCGCATGGCGGGCGCGGCGCGAGAAGCCCGTCGTCTTCCTCATCGCCTGGGTTGTGCCGGCGTGGCTGGTGTTCGAGATCACCGCCACCAAGCTCCCGCACTATGTGCTGCCGCTCTATCCGGCGCTCGCCATCCTCACTGGCCTCGCCTGGCAGCGGGGCGAACTCCAGCATGTGGGCAAGCGCCTCGCCGGCCTCGTGTGGCTGTGGCCGCTGCTGGGCGTGCTGCTGGCCGGCGCGCTGGCCTTCGGCTTCTATTATCTGGGAGATGGTGCGGCGCTGATGGCGTGGCCCTTCCTCGCCGTGGCGCTGGTGCTCCTCGTGGTGGCGGCGCTCGCGCTGCCCTCGGCGGGCGCGCAGCCGGCCTATCTGGTGGCGGTGGTGGGCGCTCTGGCGCTGCACATCGGCGTCTATCAGGGCCTGATGCCGCATCTGAAGGGCGTGTGGATCTCCCAGCGCCTCGCCACCATCGCCCGCGACAGCGGATGCCCGGCCAATCGCATCGCCACCGTGCCCTATCAGGAGCCGAGCCTCGCCTTCCTGGCCGGCACGGACATCCGCTTCACCGATCCGGTGCAGGCGGCGGACCTCCTGAACGAGGGCGGCTGCTCGCTCGCCTTCATCGGCAAGAACATGCTGCCGCTGTTCGAACTGCGCATGACGCAGCTCGGCCTCAAGCCGCAACTGGTGGAGCGGGTGGCGGGCTTTGCCTATAACGGCGGCCGCATGGTCGAAATCTCCGTCTTCCGTGCGGAGCCCACCCGTTGAGTGACGCCGCCGCCACCCCTCCCGCATCCCGCCCGG
The DNA here is from genome assembly GCF_014635325.1 of Azorhizobium oxalatiphilum. Classification (GTDB taxonomy): domain Bacteria; phylum Pseudomonadota; class Alphaproteobacteria; order Rhizobiales; family Xanthobacteraceae; genus Azorhizobium; species Azorhizobium oxalatiphilum. The sequence goes on from NZ_BMCT01000005.1 coordinate 402,910, forward strand.
CCTGGGTGGAGGATGTGAGGGCGGCCGTGGCCGGCCTGTTCACCGCGCTCAAGGTGCTGCGCACCCGCAAGCCCCGTGGCCCCGCGCCCCGCCTGCCCATGGACGGGCTGGTGGAGATGGTGTGCCTGTTCATGCTGGTGGGCGGCGTGGTGGCGGCCACCATGATCCTCATCGACCCGCTGATCCCGGGCCTGCGCCTGATGCTGCCGCTGGGCGTCATCCATTTCTTCGAGCGCGTCACCGAGCTTGGCCTCGGCGGCACCGTGCTGTGGCCGCTGGGTATCGCGCTCCTCGTGCTGCTGGGCGCCGTGCCGCACCTGGATTTGCTCTACCGCCGGGTGGCGGCGGCGGTGGTGGCGCGGGTCGGCTTTGTGTTCCTGAGCGTGGCCGCCACGTCGCTGGCGGTGCTGGTGGTCAAATACATCCTCGGCCGCGCGCGCCCCTATGAGGTGCTGCATCTGCCCGGCCCCAACGCCCATCTGACGTTCGAGCTGTTCAGGCTGCAGGCGAGCTACTCCAGCTTCCCGTCCGGCCATTCCACGGTGGTGTTCGCCTTCGCGGTCTCGGCGGCGCTGCTGTTTCCGAAGGCCCGCTGGTGGCTGATCGCGCTCGCCGTGCTGGTGGCCGCCTCCCGCGTGGTGCTCGGCTCGCATTTTCCCAGCGACGTGATCGCCGCCGCCGCCATCGCCACCGCCTCCAGCTTCTGGCTGGCCAAGGTGTTCGCGGCACGCGGGCTGGTCTTCTCCATCGCGGCCGATGGCAGGCTTCATCCCATGCCCGGTCCTTCCATGCGGCGCCTGATGGCGCTTTTCTCGCCCGCGCACCGCCTGTCCGGTGCCTCCTCCGCTTCCCAAGAGGCTAGACCTTGAGCTCCCCCTTTGCCGGATTTACCGGCACGCCCCGCCTGTCCGTCGTCATCGCCGTCAAGAACGAGCAGGGCAACATCGCGCCCCTCGTGGCCGAGATTGACGCCGCCATGACGGAGCCGTTCGAGATCCTTTTCGTCAATGACGGTTCCACCGACGGCACCGCGCAGGAGCTGGTCGAGGTGGCCTCCACCCGCCCTTACGTCAGGGTCATCACCCACGCCAAATCCTGTGGAAAGTCGGCGGGCGTGAATACCGGCGCCTGGGCGGCGCGGGGCGAGATCGTGCTGCTGCTGGATGGCGACGGCCAGAACAATCCGGTCTATCTGCCGGACATGGTTCGCGTGCTGGATGAAGGCGGTGCGCGTGTCGGCATGGTGCAGGGCGAGCGGCAGGGCCGCAAGGATACGGCGTTCAAGCGCGTCCAGTCCCGCACCGCCAACCGGGTGCGCCGTGCCTTGCTGAATGACGACACGCGCGATACGGGATGCGGCCTGAAGGTCGTGCGGCGCCCCGTTTATCTGGCCCTGCCCATCTTCGACGGCCTGCATCGCTTCACCCCCGCTCTGGTGAAGCGCGAGGGCTACGAGATCCGCACGCTCCCGGTCGTGGACCGGGCCCGTTGGCATGGCGTGTCCAATTACGGCTTCTTCAATCGCCTCTGGGTCGGCATCGCCGACCTCTTTGGCGTCTGGTGGCTGATCCGGCGGCGGCGGGTGCCGCAGGTCGTGGAGTGAAAGTCTGATGCTGCTCGTTCAGCTCCTGAATTCGGTCGGCGATTATCTGCACGACGTGTTCATCACCCAGTTCGACGGCTGGGTGGTGCTCGGCTTCGTGGCGCAGGTGATGTTCACCGGCCGGTTCGTGGTGCAGTGGATCGCCAGCGAGCGGGCCGGGCGCTCGGTGCTGCCCTTCGCCTTCTGGACCTTCTCGCTCGGCGGCGGCACGCTGCTGCTGGTCTATGCCATCTACAAGCGCGACCCGGTGTTCATCGCCGGACAGGTGTTTTCCACCCTGATCTATCTGCGCAACCTGCAGTTCGCCATCCGCGAGCGCCGCGCCAATCGCGCCGTGACCTGATCGGGGCTCGCCCCATGAAAAACCCCGCCGCCCGGAAGGACGGCGGGGTTTTTGTTTGAGGCTCACGCCGCCGCGGCAGCCCGCGCGGCCATCTTCTCCAGCGCCTGCGACAGATCCGCGATCACGTCCGCCGGCTCTTCCAGCCCGATGTGCAGGCGCACGGCCGGGCCTTCCACCTTCCATTCGGTCGCCGTGCGGTATTCCGCGCAGTCGAACGGAATGGCGAGGCATTCGAAGCCGCCCCACGAATAGCCCATGCCGAACAGCTTCAACGAGTCGAAGAAGGTGGCATAGGCCGCCTCCGGCACCGGCTTCAGGATCAGGCTGAACAGGCCGGTGGCGCCGGTGAAGTCGCGCTTCCAGATGGCATGCCCCGGATCGCTCTCCAGCCCCGGATGCAGCACCCGCGACACATAAGGCGAGGCCGTCAGCCAGCGCGCCACCTCAAGGGCGGAGGTCTGGTGGCGCTCCAGCCGCACCGCGAGCGTGCGCAGCCCGCGCGAGCCGAGCGCCGCATCGTCCGGCGAGACGCAGATGCCCATGTCGCCATGGGTGGCGAGCACCTGGGTCCATGCCTTGCCCACCGCCGAGATGGTGCCGAGGTTCAGGTCCGCATGGCCGCCCAGATACTTGGTGCCGGCCTGAATGGAGATGTCCACGCCGAAGCTGTGCGGCTTGAAGAAGAGCGGTGTCGCCCAGGTGTTGTCGATCAGCGTGAAGATGCCGCGCTCGCGCGCCACGGCGGTGATCGCCGGCACGTCCTGCATCTCGAAGCTCTGCGAGCCCGGCGCCTCAAGGAAGATGGCGCGGGTGTTGGGGCGGATGAGGTCCGCGATGCCGGCGCCGATGAGCGGATCGTAATAGGTGGTCTCCACCCCCATGCGCTTCAGCAGCTTGTCGCAGACATTGCGGGTGGGGCGGTAGACCGTATCCACCATCAGCAGGTGATCGCCCGCGCCCACCACGGACAGCAGGGCGACGGAGCAGGCCGAGAGGCCGGAGGGGGTGAGCACCGTGCCGTCGCCGCCTTCGAGCGCCGTGATGGCGTTCTGGAGCGCCTCGGTGGTGGGATTGCCGCGCCGGCCGTAGCTGTAGCGGCCGGTGTGGTTCACCAGATCCTTGTAGGTGGGGGAGAGCACGGTGGAGCCGCGCACCACCGGCGGATTGACGAAGCCGTCGAAGCGCTGGGGATCGAGGCCGAGATGGGCCACGCGGGTGGCGGGGGCCAGAGCGTCGTCGTCGCCGGAATGAGACATGAGCCACACTTCTCCCGATAAACTCGCCGCGTGATCCTGTCCGCCGGATGCGGAATCACGCTTTCGGTTGTTGAAAAGAGACCAAAATCAGCGATCGGTTCAATCCGCTCGTCGTGATCAGGCTCTAAAGTCCGATCGGATCAGGTTGCAACAACCTGATCGCTGAATCAGTCTCCAGGATACATGGAGTTGGATACATGGAGGACGTTTCGCCGATCAGATTGCAGGCAATCTGATTGTTACGTGCTCCGGAACTGCATTCGTGCGCAACCCGCAGGCACCTATTGACCGTGCGGGCGCGAGCGTTTGAGATGCTCCCATACGACGATCCCGCAGGGGACGTCGACTCTCGCCCTGTCAGGCGGGGGTCGGGCTGGCCACCGCCATCCCGGCTGGGGGACAAAAAAAGAAGGGATCATCCGTGAAACGCATCCTTATCGCAGCAATGGGTGTCCTCGCCCTCGGCGCAGGCGCCGCCAAGGCCACGACGCTGGACGACGTGAAGGCGCGCGGCGCGCTGAACTGCGGCGTGACGCAGGGCCTGCCGGGCTTCTCCAGCCCCGACGACAAGGGCAACTGGACCGGCCTCGACGTGGACTTCTGCCGCGCCGTCGCGGCCGCCATCTTCAATGACGCCAGCAAGGTGCGCTACACGCCCCTGTCGGCCAAGGACCGCTTCACTGCGCTCCAGTCCGGCGCCATCGACGTGCTCTCGCGCAACACCACCTGGACCATGTCGCGCGACACCTCGCTCGGCTTCAACTTCGCTGGTGTGATGTATTACGACGGCCAGGGCTTCATGGTCCGCAAGTCGCTGAACATCAAGTCGGCCAAGGAGCTCAACGGCGCCTCGATCTGCGTGCAGACCGGCACCACCCACGAGCTGAATCTCGGCGACTACTTCCGCGCCAACAACATGAAGTACGAGGTCATCACCTTCGCGACCATCGACGAGACGGTGAAGGCGTATGACAGCGGCCGTTGCGACGTGTTCACCTCGGACCAGTCGCAGATCTACGCCGTGAAGCTGAAGCTCACCAATGCGGGCGATCACATCGTCCTGCCGGAAGTGATCTCCAAGGAGCCGCTCGGCCCGCTGGTGCGCCATGGCGACGACCAGTGGTTCGACCTCATCAAGTGGACCTATTACGCGCTGCTCAACGCGGAAGAGCTGGGCGTGACCCAGAAGAATGCCGAGCAGGAGGTCAATTCGGCCAATCCGGAAGTGAAGCGCCTGCTCGGTTCGGACGGCAAGTTCGGCGAGGGCATCGGCCTCACCCCCGACTGGGCGCTGCGCGCCGTGAAGCTCGTCGGCAACTATGGCGAGATCTTCGAGCGCAACGTCGGCAAGGGTTCGCCGCTGGGCATCGAACGCGGCTTCAACAAGCTGTGGACCCAGGGCGGCCTCCAGTACGGCATGCCGATCCGCTGATCACGCAGTTCCGATGCCCGGTTCGCCGGGCATCGGCCTTTTAGGGGCGTTCGCCGTTCCGGCTGGGGAGACGGGGCGGGCGCTCTGATCCGGATGTGTCGCAGCGGGGAGCTGCCGGCGGGCCGGATCGTCGCCAATCGCCAAATTGGCGTGCCCCCGACTGAGGGGCATTCGAAGGATGCACCGGCCGCAGCCCCATCTGGATCAGGCGCGGCTGAAGGGCATTCCATCCCGTATCGTCGCGTTGATTGCCCGACTGCCGCGGATATTGGCCAAAGTTGGCTGGTCTTGGGGGCTGGCCGCGGGCGCCAGAGCGGACGACAGAGCCGCCGGCCTATCTCATTTCCGAGGGACAACATGACAGACGCTAGCCTGCGTGAAGGACCGCCGAAGGTCCGCCGCTGGTCCTGGACCGATCCGAAGCTCCGCTCTCTGGTCCTCCAGGCCGTGCTCGGCATCTTCCTGATCTGGATGGCCTGGTCCATCCTCGCCAATGCGCAGGCGAACCTCGCGCGGCGCGGCATCGCCTCCGGCTTCGGCTTCCTCGAGAATTCCGCCGGTTTCGGCCTCGTGCAGACGCTGATCCCCTACGATGAGAGCATGAGCTACGGCCGTGCCTTCCTTGTGGGCCTGCTCAACACGCTGCTGGTGGCCTTCGTCGGCATCATCTTCGCCACCCTCATCGGCTTCGTGATGGGCGTGGCGCGCCTGTCCTCCAACGTGGTCATCAAGGCGCTGGCCTCGGCCTATGTGGAAGTGACCCGCAACCTGCCGCCGCTGTTCCAGATCATGTTCTGGTACATCGCCGTGCTGGCGGCGCTGCCGGGACCGCGCCAGAGCCTGAGCTTTGGTCTTCAGCCGCTCATCAACGCTATCGCCTCGGGCCTCAACGGCATCGGCCTCGGCTCGGTGGGCGCCCAGCTCTCCGCATTCGCCGGCACGCTCGCGGCGCCGGGCGTGTTCCTCAACAATCGCGGCCTGCGCATCCCGCGTCCGGTCTTCGAGAGCGGCTCGACCATCGTCGGCATCGCGCTCGTGGTGGCCATCTTCGCCATCTGGTTCACCATGCGCTGGGCCAAGCGCCGGCGGGTGGCCACCGGCCAGCAGTTCCCGGTGTTCTGGACCGCTCTGGCCCTCCTCATCGGCCTGCCGCTGATCGCCGCCGTCGTCACCGGCTTTCCGGTGACGTTCGAGAAGCCCGAACTGCGCGGCTTCAACTTCGTGGGTGGCGTGCCCGTCATCCCCGAGTTCGTGGCGCTGCTGTTCGCGCTCTCCATCTACACCGCCGGCTTCATCGCCGAGATCGTGCGCGCGGGCATCCTCTCGGTGTCCAAGGGGCAGTCGGAGGCGGCGGCTTCGCTGGGGCTGAAGCCCAATCTCACCATGCGCCTGGTGGTGATCCCGCAGGCGCTGCGGGTGATTATTCCCCCGCTCACCAGCCAGTATCTGAACCTCACCAAGAATTCGACGCTGGGCGTGGCGGTGGGCTATCCCGATCTGGTGGCGGTGTTCGCGGGCACCACGCTGAACCAGACCGGACAGGCCATCGAGATCATCGCCATCACCATGGCGGTCTATCTCACCATCTCGATCATCACCACGATGATCATGAACTGGTACAACCGGCGCGTCGCGCTGGTGGAACGCTGAGGAGCCGCCGCCATGGACGTATCCGCTCCTCCCGCCGGCAAGCCCTCCGGTTACGTGTCTTCGGCCATGCTGCAGCAGCAGCCGCCGCCAGTCTCCACCACTGGCCCCATCGCCTGGGCGCGGGCGCATCTGGTCGGCTCGGTCGGGCAGGTGCTGCTCACCCTGTTCGGCCTGTGGGTGGCCTATGTGGTGATCCCGCCGGTGGTGCGCTTCTTCTTCATCGACGCGGTGTTCACCGGCACCAATCGCGACGCCTGCCTGCCCGAGAAGGTGGGCCGGGATGTGGGCGCCTGCTGGCCCTTCATCTGGGCCAAGTGGAACCAGATCATCTATGGCTTCTATCCGGAGCCGGAGCGCTGGCGGGTCAATCTCGTCTATGCGCTGGGCGTGGTGCTTCTGGTGCCGCTGATGATCCAGAAGGTGCCCGGCAAGCGCCTGAACGCGCTGGCTTTCTTCGGCATCTATCCGGTGGTGGCCTTCGTGCTGCTCACCGGCGGCGACCTCGGCCTGCGCGGCTTCCTCCTGAGCCGGCTCGGGCTCGGCGGCGTGTTCACCAACATCGGGCAGGCCATCGGCCTCAGGTCCGGCTTCTGGCCGGACTATGTGGTCTCGGCCCTGCTCATCTCCGCCATCGTGGCGGCGGTGGCGCCGGTGTTCGCCGGCAACCGCAGGACGGCGGGCAAAGGCATGCTCGTCGTCTTCGCCGTGCTCGGCGTGGTGCTGGCGGCGGTGGATATTCCCTTCGGCCTCACCTCGGTGCGCACCGACCTGTGGGGCGGCATGCTGGTGACGCTGGTCATCGCGGTCACAGGCATCACCGCTTCGCTGCCGCTGGGCATCCTGCTGGCGCTGGGCCGGCGCTCGCAGATGCCGCTGGTGAGCATCGCCTCCACCGCCTTCATCGAGTTCTGGCGCGGCGTGCCGCTGATCACGGTGCTGTTCTTCGCCACCTACATGCTGCCGCTGTTCCTGCCCGGCGGCGTCAGCATCGACAAGCTGCTGCTGGCGCTGGTGGGTGTCGCTTTGTTCGCCTCCGCCTACATGGCGGAAGTGGTGCGCGGCGGCCTGCAGGCGATCCCCAAGGGCCAGTATGAGGGCGCAGCCGCCCTCGGCCTGCCGGGCGGCCTGATGATGCGCCTCGTGGTGATGCCGCAGGCGCTGAAGCTGGTGATCCCCGGCATCGTCAACAACTTCATCGGCCTGTTCAAGGACACCACGCTGGTGCTGATCGTCGCGATCTTCGACCTGCTGGGTGCGCTGCGCGCGGCCTTTGCCGATGCCTCCTGGGCCACCCCCACCACGGTGGTGACGGGCTTCGGCTTTGCCGGCCTGTTCTATTTCGTGTTCTGCTTCGGCATGTCCCGCTACTCCATGGCGCTCGAACGGCGTCTTGACCGCAACCACCGCCATTGAGGGAAAGAACAAAATGAGCGCCGATCCCATCCTCGCCGCCGATGTCGCGGCTGCCCCGCCCACCGCCATCGAACTGGTGAGCGTCAACAAGTGGTACGGGGATTTCCACGTGCTGCGGGACATCAACCTCACCGTGAAGCGCGGCGAGCGCATCGTGGTGTGCGGCCCGTCCGGCTCCGGCAAGTCCACCACGATCCGCTGCATCAACCGGCTGGAGGAACACCAGCGCGGCCAGATCATCGTGGACGGCATCGAGCTGACCAACGACCTCAAGCGCATCGACGAGGTGCGCCGCGAGGTGGGCATGGTGTTCCAGCACTTCAACCTGTTCCCGCACCTCACCATCCTTGAGAACTGCATCCTCGCCCCCACCTGGGTGCGCAAGATGCCGCGCAAGGAGGCCGAGGATCTGGCCATGCACTTCCTCACCAAGGTCAAGATCCCCGAGCAGGCGGGCAAGTATCCCGGCCAGCTCTCGGGCGGCCAGCAGCAGCGCGTGGCCATCGCCCGCGCGCTGTGCATGCGCCCGCGCATCATGCTGTTCGACGAGCCCACCTCCGCGCTCGACCCCGAGATGGTGAAGGAAGTGCTGGAGACCATGGTGAGTCTGGCCGAGGACGGCATGACCATGCTGTGCGTGACCCACGAGATGGGCTTTGCGCGTCAGGTGGCGGACCGGGTGATCTTCATGGACGCCGGCCAGATCATCGAGATGAACGAGCCCAACGCGTTCTTCTCGAACCCGCAGCACGAGCGCACCAAGCTGTTCCTGTCGCAGATCCTGCACTGACGGGCACCCGTCCACGCGGCGTTCAAGGCCGCGTGGACCCAAAGGGCGGGTGCAGACGTTCCTCTGGGACAACCAGAAGGAGGCGATCATGCAGGATCCTGCCGAACGCCGCGAGGAACGCGACTTCCATCAGCCGGATAGGGAAGGCCCCGCCGGCGAACCCATCAAGCCCGCCGCGCAGGCCAGACAGGGCGTCGGCTCCGGTCGTATCCTGACAGTGCTCAGCGTCGCTCTGGTGCTGGTGATCATCGGCTTCGCCGCGACCTATATGGGCATGGTCTGACGGCCTTTTCGCATACGGCACGCACTCCCTCTCCCGCCTGCGGGGAGGGCTGGGGATCGGTTTCGCCGCGACCTACATGGGCATGGTCTGACGGCGCTTTCGCATGCGGCACGCACTCCCTCTCCCGCTTGCGGGGGAGGGCTGGGGAGGGGGCCGCGCGCTGCGCGGAGGCGCGCTCCACCGGCCTCCCCATTCCCGATTTTCCGCCCGGTCTGCCCCCTCCCTAACCCTCCCCCGCAAGCGGGAGAGGGGACAGGTCGCGCTGGGGGAAGTGTGGCGCCTGTAGCGAGCGGCCCGCTCACACTGGAATGTTGTCGATCAGCCGCGTGTTGCCGAGCCAGGCTGCCGCCAGCAGGCGGATGGGTTCGCCGGGCGCGGCAAGCTGAGCCAGCGTCAGTGCGTTGCGGGCTTCCAGATAATCCACCCGAAGGCCCGCTTCCGCCACCGTCAGGCTGGCATGCGCCATCGCCGCATCGGGAGCTGCGCCCGCGCGGATGCGGATGGCAGCCTCCGTCAAGGCCCGGTGGATCACCGGCGCGGTGGCGCGCTCCTCGGGCGAGAGATAGCGGTTGCGGGAGGAGAGGGCGAGGCCATCAGCCTCGCGCACCGTCTCGCAGGGCACCACCTCGGTCGGAATATTCAGATCGGCAGCCATCTGCGTCACCACCCGCAGCTGCTGATAGTCCTTCTCGCCGAACAGCGCGAAGTCGGCGCCGGTCTGGAGGAACAGCTTCGACACCACGATGGCGACGCCCGAGAAGAAATGCGGCCGGAAATCCGTCTCCAGCCCCAGCGCCGGGCCGGTGAGCGCCATGCTGGTGGCAAAGCCCGGCGGATACATTTCGGCGGCATCCGGCGCCCACACCAGATCGCAGCCGGCCTCTTTCAGCTTTGCCACGTCATCCTCGAACGTGCGCGGATAGCGGCCGAAATCCTCCGTGGGGGCGAATTGGGTGGGGTTCACGAAGATCGAGACCGCCACCCGGCCGGCGCGCGCCTGCGCGGCCTTCACCAAAGCGATATGGCCGGCGTGCAGCGCGCCCATGGTGGGCACCAGCGCCAGAGTTTCGCCCGCCCGGCGATAGCCGGCCACCACAGCCCGAAGATCCGCCACGCTGCCGACGATTTGCGGCCCGGTCACGCCCTGCTCGTTCATCGCTGTCCTCCCGCCGGGCCGTTGGTTCGCCCGCGCGCGGGGCGGAACCTAATCGCGAAGGGCAGGGGAGGAAAGCACCCTCCGGTATCTGCGGATGGCAGGACACCTTTGGGGGCGCCCTTGGTTGCCGGCGCACGACCGCCTATTTTCACCCCATGACACGCATCGAACCGCTGCCCGCCCATGGCCGATGATCCGAACCTTCCGGCAGGCTCCGCCTCGCAGGGCGAGATCAACGACTTCCTCGCCAAGGTGCGGGCTGTCGGTGCCACCCGCCCGGCCGGACGGCCGGCGCGGCTCGCCTTCGCGCTCGATGCCACCGCCTCCCGCCAGCCCACATGGGACCTCGCCTGCGCGCTGCAGGCCGAGATGTTCGATGTGGCGGCGAGCCTCGGCGGGCTGGAGGTGCAGCTCGTCTATTATCGCGGCCTGCGGGAATGCCGTGCCTCGGGCTATGTGACCGAGGCGCAGAAGCTGGCCGCGCTCATGGGCCGCATCTCCTGCGAGGGCGGGCGCACGCAGATCGGCCGCGTGCTGGGCCATCTGGAGCGGCAGGCGAGCGAAGCCGGACTGCCGGCGGCGGTCTTCGTGGGCGACGCGCTGGAGGAAGATGCCGGCACGCTGCTGGAGGCCGCCGGCCGGCTGGGCGTGCGCGGGCTGAAACTGTTCGTCTTTCAGGAGGGGCACGACAAGAGCGTGGAGCGGGTGTTCCGCGAGATGGCGGCCCTCACCGGCGGCGCGTGGTGCAGATTCGATGCGGGGGCGGCCGACGAACTGCGCGCGTTGCTCAGGGCGGTAGCCACCTATGCGGCCGGCGGATCAGCGGCACTCCTTGCGTCAGGCGATGCCGGCGCGCGCCGCCTGCTTGCGGCCATGCCGTCCGGCAAGGCATAGGTGAGCCCGGCGGGCCTTCGGGACGGTATGTATTTCTGGAGCTTCAAGCGATGAGTGTTCTGGCGGGGCTGGCCCTGCTCGCCGTGGGGCTCTACGCCCTCAAGGTGTGGACGGGCATGGATGCCAAGCAGCTGTCCCGCTACGTGATGCGCACCGGCGCGTGGATCGCGCTCACGGGCGCGGCGGGGCTGCTGTTCACGGGCCGCATCGGCGCCGCCATGGGGCTGGCGGTGGTTGGGCTCGCGCTGCTGGGGCGGGTCAGCGGGCAGACCGGCTGGCGTTCGGCCATGAGCGGCATGGGGACGCTGTTCGGCGCGGCGCGGGGGGCAAAGGCCTCGAAGGTGCGCTCGGGGCTGCTGGAGATGGAGCTGGATCACCGCACCGGCAATCTCACCGGCCACATCATCGCCGGGCCAAGGGCCGGCACCGATCTGGAGACGCTGGATGTGGCGTCTCTGGTGGCGCTGCGGGCGGAAATGGACCCGCAGTCGCTGGGGCTACTCGAAGCTTATCTCGACCGCCGGGCGCCCGCCTGGCGTGAACACGTTCAGGGTGATGCGGGTCGGGGGAATATGGGCGGTGGACGGCCGCGCACGGCTGACGCCGCCATGACCGAAGAAGAGGCCTATCAGGTCCTGGGGCTTGAACCGGGCGCCACGGAGGCGGCGGTTCGCGCGGCCCATCGGGGGCTGATGAAGAAACTCCATCCCGACCAGGGGGGCTCGGACTATCTGGCCGCGCGGGTCAATCAGGCCAAGGACGTGATTCTGCGCAAACATGCCTGAGGCCTCCCTTTCCGTCAGTTCCGCAGAGTCATGCAGTCGAAGTCCTTGCGCTGAAGTAAACGGCAGGCGTCCTTCGCGCCCTTTTCCGTCAGACCAGCGAAGCGGGCCCGGTAAATGTCCGAGCGGCCCTTCTCGACCTTCTCCGTGTAGGGATCGGCGCCCTTGAGCGCGATGGCGGCCTTCGAGCGCGCGTCGTCGAGGCGGGCGCGGGCTTCCTTCTCGGCGCCGAAGGCACCGATCTGGATGATCCAGCCCGAGCGGGGCGTGTGGGCGGCCGGCGCAGGCGCCACGGGGGCGGCGGAGGCGACACGCACCGGGCGTGGGGCAGGGGTGGTGGCTTCGGCCACCGTCTCGGCCGGCAGCGCCACCGGGCCGGAGGCAGCGGTGCGCACGGCGGCAGCTTCCGGCGGGGCCACGGCGGCCGGGGCCAGAGCGAGGTCGCCGGGCGGCGTCAGGGTGGCGGGCCGGGGCGCGGCGGCACCGGCGACGGGGGCCTGCTGGCCGGAGAAGGTCTGCGCCGCGGCGGGGGCGTTGGCCGGGCGGCCGATGGTGGTGGTGCGCACCGCCACCGGGCGGATCGGCTCGGTGGAGCCGGGGGCGGGCGCGCGGTTCTGCGAGACGCTGGCCGTCGTCACCGGATCGGCGGCGGCATAGGCCATGCGCTGCGGCGGGGGCAGCGGCGCGGTGAGGGCGGGCTGCGCCTGCGCCAGCTGCGGTGCGCTCGGGCGGTTGTCGGGGGCGGGCGCCGGGCGCGGCACGTCGGCATCGCGGGAGGCGGTCTCGACGATGCGCGGCGCGGTGCGGTTGCCGGCATAGGCGCGGTTGAAATTGGAGCTGAGCAGGCCGGCCATGCGGTTGTCGCGGGAGGCCGCGCTGGAGCCGCCGAGCACCACGCCGATCAGGTAGCGGTCATCCTTGTGCAGCGAGGTCACGAGGTTGAAGCCGGAGGCGTTGGTGTAGCCGGTCTTGATGCCGTCCACGCCTTCCATGCGGGCCATCAGGCGGTTGTGGTTGCCGATGGTCTGGCCGCGAAACACGAAGCTGCGGGTGGAGAAATAGCGATACTGGCGCGGGAAGCGCTCCTGGATGGCGCGGCCGAGGATGGCCAGATCGCGGGCGGTCGTCACCTGACCCGGATTGGGCAGGCCGGAGGCGTTGCGGAAGGTGGTGTTGTCCATGCCCAGCGCCCGCGCCTTGCGGGTCATCATGGCCGCGAAGTTGCTCTCGGTCCCGCCGATGGCCTCGCCGATCACCACCGCCGCGTCATTGGCCGAGCGGGTGACGACGGCCTTGATGGCATCTTCCACTTCCAGCGTGGAGCCGGGGCGCAGGCCGAGCTTGGTGGGGGACTGGGACGATGCGTGCGCCGAGACGGGCAGATCGCTGCCGAGCGAGAGGCGCCCGGTCTCGAGCTGCTCGAACAGCATGTAGAGCGTCATGATCTTGGTGAGGGATGCCGGATGGCGCAGGGCATCCGCATTGTCCTCATAGAGGACGCGCCCGGTGTTGGCGTCGATGATGAGCGCCGCGGTGCCGCGCTTCCAGTTGCCGCCGTCATCGGAGGAGCGCGAACTCGACTGGGCCGCCTTGGACTTGCGAGGGCGGGCATCGGCGGGGGTGGTGGCCGTCGCCATCACCACAGCCATGAGCGATGCCGCCACCAGTTTCTTGCCGAAGGAGGAGCCGAGCGCGAAATGCATGAAACCGTGTCCGTGTGCCTGGCCATGGCGACGCTGCGTGTGGTGCGTTGCGGAAGGCCCCCACCGAGCCGCTGCGCGCCGTCCAAGAACCAAGGCCATAGGAATTGACTGCACCCAGCCTAGGGAACGGGCAGTTACCAACGCGTAAATCCGAACGCATTGCATGCCATATTGTGCAGTGCACAAAATGACTTGACGTCAATTGTGCGGTGCGGGATATTCGGAGGTGGCGGGGGGAGGATCCCGCCTGTCGGCCTGCGGTGCAGTCGGCCTCAAGCCATGGCACTGGAGCGGGCCGTCTGTCGGCAATAGATGGATGGAGACACCCAAATGGTTCAGGGTCCCGTTGATTTTCAGAAACTCGGCAAGGACAATTACGACCTGGCCGTGACCAGCTTCGGCGCCTTCTCGAAGGGCGCGCAGGCGATCGCCATCGAAGTGGCTGATTACACCAAGAGCTCCTTCGAGCAGGGCACCGCGACCCTCGAGAAGCTCATGGGCGCCAAGACGCTCGAGCAGGCGGTCGAGATCCAGCAGAGCTATCTGAAGAGCTCCTACGAGGCGCTGGTGGCGGAATCCACCAAGCTCGGCGAGCTGTATTCCAGCCTCGCGAAGGATGCCTACAAGCCCTACGAAGCCGCCTTCGCGAAGGTGCAGGGCTGATCCAGCCGTTCCCGGCCCGGGCTGCTGTCCGCCAGGAGCTGCCCGGGGCGCGTTCGCTCAACGCGTATCGCGCCTGACGCATGATCCGGCCCGGCGCTCCCTTTCACCCAGGGTGAGGGGCGCCGCGCCGCAAACGCTTTTGTCACGAAAGGCCCCCGTCGGGCCTTTCGTTCCCCCTCCGGCCTTTCTTTTACCGGCGCGCGACGCGCCCCCGCGATGGGCCAGCCTGCGTTCCCGCCGATCCTGCGAACAGTTTCCCGTGGCGTTCACCCATGGCTGGCGCGCCTGCGCGGTTTGGTCCGCGGGCGGGCGCACGCTGTTTTTAGCCATTCTGGCAGCGCAGTCTCTGGCGCTTGGGGCAGCCGCTTCCTATTATCCGGCCAGTTCCCATCATCCGCGGTGCGTCTGGTCGCCCGACCCGCCGGCGCCGCCGCATGCGGGGTCGCGATCGCCGGACAAGGCGCAGAAGCCGAAATGACACGACGAGACATGGACCATTGCGAGCCCCTTTCCGCCCTCGACGGCGTCCCTGCCAGTCGGGACACCCGTGCCATGGCGGATGACGACAAGCCCCGCCGTGGCAATGGCGGCCCCGGCACGGCGGTCATCACCCGCACCAAGCCGCAGGTGAAGCGTCCCAGCCTGTACCGCGTCCTGCTGCTGAACGACGACTACACGCCCATGGAATTCGTGGTGCACGTCCTGGAGCGCTTTTTCTCCAAAAGCATCGAGGAAGCCAACACCATCATGCTGCACGTGCATCATCACGGCGTGGGTGAATGTGGGGTGTTCACCTATGAGGTGGCCGAGACCAAGGTCACGCAGGTGATGGATTTCGCGCGCAAGCACCAGCATCCGCTGCAGTGCGTCATGGAGAAAAAATGACGCTGTAATTGGAGGCATTTCCTGCGTTTGCACGATCACGACGACGCGGGTGGTGGCTTTTGGGGCTTGCGCAGGGGGGACAGCGGTACGAAGTTTTACGGAGCACACGCACCACGGGGGGCATGGCAGCCTGAAGTCAGGCGACCGGACCCCGGTGAGGCACGAGATAGAGGTGTCGATGCCTACTTTTTCCCGCAGCCTCGAACAGTCGCTCCATCGCGCACTGGCTCTCGCCAACGAACGCCACCACGAATACGCGACGCTCGAGCATCTGCTTCTGTCCCTCGTCGATGATCAGGACGCGGCCGCCGTCATGCGCGCCTGCAATGTCGATCTCGACAAGCTGCGTCGGAACCTCGTCGAATATGTCGACAGCGAGCTGGAAAACCTGGTCCAGACCGGCGGCGACGATTCCAAGCCCACCGCCGGCTTCCAGCGCGTGATCCAGCGCGCGGTCATCCACGTCCAGTCCTCCGGCCGCGAGGAAGTGACCGGCGCCAACGTGCTGGTCGCCATCTTCGCCGAGCGCGAGAGCCATGCCGCCTATTTCCTGCAGGAGCAGGACATGACGCGGTATGACGCGGTCAACTACATCTCCCACGGCATCGCCAAGCGGGCCGGCATGTCCGAGAGCCGCCCCGTGCGCGGCGCCGAGGAAGAGACCGACACCAAGGCCGGCGAGGAGCCGAAGAAGAAGGCCGATGCGCTCGACGCCTATTGCGTGAACCTCAACAAGAAGGCGCACGAGGGCAAGATCGACCCGCTCATCGGCCGCCATGCGGAGATCCAGCGCACCATCCAGGTGCTCTGCCGCCGGCAGAAGAACAACCCGCTGTTCGTGGGCGATCCTGGCGTCGGCAAGACCGCCATCGCCGAGGGCCTCGCGCGCCGCATCATCAATGGCGACGTGCCGGAAGTGCTCGCCACCGCCACCATCTTCTCGCTCGACATGGGCGCGCTGCTCGCCGGTACCCGCTATCGCGGCGACTTCGAGGAGCGCCTCAAGCAGGTGGTGAAGGAGATCGAGGCCTATCCGAACGCCATCATGTTCATCGACGAGATCCACACGGTGATCGGCGCCGGTGCGACCTCGGGCGGCGCCATGGATGCCTCGAACCTGCTGAAGCCGGCGCTGGCCTCGGGCACGCTGCGCTGCATGGGCTCGACCACCTACAAGGAATACCGTCAGTATTTCGAAAAGGACCGGGCGCTCGTCCGCCGCTTCCAGAAGATCGACGTGGCCGAGCCCACCGTGCCGGACACCATCGAGATCCTGAAGGGGCTGAAGCCCTATTTCGAGGACTACCACAAGCTGCGCTACACCAACGACGCCATCAAGGCGGCGGTGGAGCTGTCCGCCCGCTACATCCATGACCGCAAGCTGCCGGACAAGGCGATCGACGTGATCGACGAGAGCGGCGCGGCCCAGATGCTGGTGCCGGAGGCGCGGCGCAAGAAGACCATCGGTCTCAAGGAGATCGAGGCCACCATCGCCACCATGGCGCGCATTCCGCCCAAGTCCGTCTCCAAGGACGATGCGGAACTGCTGTCCAATCTGGAGACGACCCTGAAGCGGGTGGTCTACGGGCAGGACAAGGCCATCGAGGCGCTGTCCGCCTCCATCAAGCTGGCCCGTGCCGGCCTGCGCGAACCGGAGAAGCCCATCGGCTCCTACCTGTTCTCCGGCCCCACCGGCGTCGGCAAGACGGAAGTGGCCAAGCAGCTCGCCTCCACGCTGGGCGTGAACCTCCTGCGCTTCGACATGTCGGAGTATATGGAGCGCCACACGGTGTCCCGCCTCATCGGCGCGCCTCCCGGCTATGTGGGCTTCGACCAGGGCGGCCTGCTGACGGACGGCGTCGACCAGACCCCGCACTGCGTGCTGCTGCTGGACGAGATCGAGAAGGCCCATCCGGACCTGTTCAACATCCTGCTGCAGGTGATGGACCACGGGAAGCTCACCGACCACAACGGCAAGTCGGTGGATTTCCGCAACGTGATCCTGATCATGACTACCAATGCGGGCGCGGCGGACCTGTCGCGGGCGGCCTATGGCTTCACCCGCTCCAAGCGGGAAGGCGACGACGTGGAGGCGATCAACCGCACCTTCGCGCCGGAGTTCCGCAACCGTCTCGACGCCGTCATTCCCTTCGCCCACCTCTCGACCGACATCATCGGCCTGGTGGTGGAGAAGTTCGTGCTCCAGCTGGAAGCCCAGCTGGCCGACCGCAACGTCACCATCGGCCTTGCCGACGATGCGACGCAGTGGCTGGTGGAGCGCGGCTATGACGAGCAGATGGGCGCCCGTCCCATGGGTCGCGTGATCCAGGAGTTCATCAAGACGCCGCTGGCGGACGAGGTGCTCTTCGGTCGGCTCAAGAGCGGCGGCCACGTGCAGGTGGTGGTGGAAGGCGAGGGCAAGGACTCGAAGCTCGGCTTCGAATATCCGGATGGCCCCATCACGCCCAAGCCCGAGAAGATCAAGGCCCCGGCCCAGAAGCGCGCCCCGCGGAAGCGGGCTGCGGCGGCCCGCGCCACCAAGGACGGGGGCGGCAAGTCCGGCCCCAAGGGCAGCCCGAAGTCCGGCCCCAAGGGCGGTCCCTCGGGTGGCCCGTCCAGCGGCCCCCGGCGCGGCAGCCATGTGCCGAAGGTGCCTCTGGTGAAAGCCTGAGGCTCCCGGTGGAGAGTTCGGAAAGGGCGGCTTCGGCCGCCCTTTCTTTTTGCGCGCAGGCGCAGCCTTCCTCCAGTGCTTTTGTCCACCTGGGCCGTGATTTGGACCGCAAACCTGCTTAATGTGCCTCCGAGCCGGATCGGTGCAGATTGAGGCAATCTGAACCGTGAATCCGTCTCGAAGTCCCGATCCCGGTGGGCGGCCGAGGCGGCAGGAGAGGCGGATGGATGCAAGGTCTGGCCCGGGGGAGCGGGCCGGTGGGGCGGATGGACCGGCGCGGCGCAGCCTGTGGCGCGCCACGGGGCCCCTCGATCCGCGCATTCTTGTCATCGGCCTGCTGCTGCTCTGTGTCCTGATCGGCCTCGTCGCCGTGGCCAGCCGCGGCGGCGTCGAGACCGACCTCACCGAGCGCGCCGCCGACCAACTGGAAGCCATCGGCGAATCCTGGGCGGTCGCCCGTCTGGCGGGGCGCGATGCCACCGTGCATGGCGAGGCGCTGGCGCAGGAGGCCCGCGACAAGGTGCTGCGCGCGGTCGCCAGCCTCTCCGGCGTGCGCAGCGTCACCGATGCCACCACGCTTCTGCCGGAACGCCGCCCCTTCACCTTCTCCCTCGTGCGCGACGGCCCCGTGCTCCAGATGGAGGGCTATGTGCCCTCCCGCTATGCGCTCGCCCGCATCGCCGAGGCGGTCAAAAGCCTGCCGCCCGGCGTCACCGCGCGCGGCGTGGACAAGCTGGTGCGCGCACGCGGCGCCCCCGCCGGGGATTTCTCGGCCGTGGTGGCCTTCGCGCTCGATGCCTTGTCCCGCCTGCCGTCCGGCCGGGTCACGCTCTCCGACGACAGTTTCGCCATCGAGGGGCGGGCGCCGGACCTCTCCACCTATGATCAGCTGTTGCAGACCCTGCACGCCCCGCTGCCGCAAGGGTTCCGGCTCGCCCGCTTCGCGGTGCGCCCGCCGGTGGTGTCGCCTTATGTGTGGTCCGCAGCGCGCAACGGCGACAGCATCCAGCTGAAGGGCTATGTGCCCTCCGACGAGGCGCGCCAGCAGGTGCTGGATATCCTGCACGGCGCCATGCCCAATGCCGGGGTGGCGGATGGCACGGTGCTGGGCGATGGCGCGCCGGCCACCGACCGCTGGCTGCGCGCCGTGCGCTACCTCACCACCCAGCTCGCCATTCTGCCGAGGGGGCAGGTGGGCCTGTCCGATACGTCCCTGACCATCGAGGGCGCGGCGGGCAGCTTCGCCATCTATGACGCACTCGCCGCCGCCCGCCGCACCCCGCCCGAGGGCTTCCAGGTGAGCCGCTTCGCCATCGAGCCGCCTCAGGTGGCACCGTTCGTCTGGCGCATCTGGCGGCAGGGGCCGACCGTGCGCCTCACCGGCTATGCGCCGGGCGAGGAAGCCCGCCGCATCATGGGCGATGCGGTGAAAGCCCTGTTCGCCGGAGGGCAGGTGAGCGATCAGGTGCGCCTTGCCTCCGGCGGCCCGCCCGCCGAAGCCTGGACCGCCGCCGTCACCTACGCCATCGCGCAGGTGAGCCGCATGGCCTCGGGCGAGGCCACCGTGCTCGGCAGCACGCTTACCCTCACCGGCGAGGCGGTGGACAGCGCCAGTTTCGCGACCCTGTCCGAGGCGTTGAAGAGCCCGCCCGCGGGCGTCAAGCTCGATGCCGCCCGCGTGCTGCCGCCGGTGATCTCGCCTTATGTGTTCGCCGTGCGCTCGGACGAGACCGGCGTCACCGTGTCCGGCTTCTATCCGGACGAGACCACCCATGATGCGGTGAAAGCCGGCATCGCCCAGCTCTTCCCCGGCGCGCGCGTCACCGACGTGGCGGCGGTGGGGGCGGGGGCGCCGGCTGGGTTCCTCGATGCGGTCATCGCCGGCCTCGGCCCCTTGGCGCGGCTGGAGACGGGCGACCTGCGCTTTTCCGACGGGCAGGTGACGCTGATCGGCACCGGCCGCTATGCGGGTGCGGAGCCCCTCGTGACGGCGGATTTCAAGGCGGTGCTGCCCAAGGGCTTTTCGGGAGAGACCGAGATCGAGCCGCCGCCGCCCGCCGTGCCGGTGGGCGCGGCGGAGTGCACGCGCCTGCTCACCGATGCGGCGGCGCGCGGTCTCGCCTTCGATGCCGGCGGGCGGCCCACGCCGGTGAGCCGGGCCACGGTGGACCACATGGTGCAGGTGGCGCAGCGCTGTCCGGCGCTGGTGTTGCAGCCCGCGCCGGGCTCCACGCTGCCCGGACCGGTGGCGCAGGCGCGGGGCGCGGCGTTGCGCGCCGCCCTTGTGGCGGCGGGCGTTCCCGACCACCATGTGCAATGGGAACCCGATGCGCCGGAGCCTCTGCCCGGCGCGCCCGCGCTGAGCGTGGCGGGGGTCCGCATCGTGGTCCGCGCAGCCGAATGAACCAACAGGACGGCCGGCTCGCGGCCGCCATGGATGGCCGAAACGTCGGTCGTCAGGGGAAGGAGAAGGGATGCTCTATCTGGCGGTGAGCCTGTGGCCCTACGAGCTGCTGGCCTTCGGTCTGGGCTTCGCCACCATCTATGCCGCCTGGCGGCCCGGTGCGCAGCCATGATGGCCTTCAGCCTGGATGTGGCGTTGCTGCTGGTGGCCGCCTTCGGGCTTGGCGGCGCGCTGGCCTATGTGCTGCGCGTGCGGGCGCGGCGGCGGGGCCTCGAACATCTGGCGCGCGCCACCTTCTCGGCCATCGACACGTCGGATGAGGCCGAGCCCCGCAAGCGGCCTGTGCCCTCCGCACCGTCCCCCACGCTGACCCCGGCCATGCCGCCCGTGGAGCATGTGCCGCTGGCGCCCGACGATCCCGAGCTGCCGCTCGGCCTGCCGCCGGATCCCCCGCGCAGGGCCAAGGCACCGCCCAAGGCCGTTCCGGAGAAGAGCGCTCCGGAGAAGACGGCTTCCGCGAGGAGCGCTCCCAAGACCCCACCCAGGGCCGCTCCCGTTTCCCCCGCTACGCCGGCCGCGAAAGCGCCCGACAAGGGTGCCGCTGCGGAGACGCCCGCCGGTGAAGGCGCGCCCGGCATCGCCCCGCCGCTGCTGGCGGCGCCGGACGGGCCGGCGGACGATCTGAAGCGGCTGAAGGGCATCGGCCCGCAGAATGAGCGCAAGCTCAATGCGCTGGGCATCCACCATTTCCGCCAGATCGCCGCCTGGACGCCGGCGGAGGTGCGCTGGGTGGGTGCGGCTCTGGCCTTCCCCGGTCGCATCGAGCGCGAAGGCTGGGTGGCGCAGGCCCGCAGCCTGCTGGCGGACGGGCAGGGACCGGAAGGCGCCGGCGAACGCGGCGGGGACGGCGGGGAGTGAGGGGAGGCGGAAAGCTCTCCCGCCTGCGGGGACGCGCCGGACGTGCCAGAAAAGCCCTCTCCCGCTTGCGGGGGAGGGTTGGGAGGGGGCCGCGCGCAGCGCGGGCACGCGTTCCGCGGTCCTACCCCCGGAGATCTTCGGATCACTCTGTCTTGCTGTCTGACATGACGGGCGGCGCACCCGGCCGTGCCCCCTCCCTAGCCCTCCCCCGCAAGCGGGAGAGGGGACCTGTAGCGCGGGTGGCGAGTGTGGTGCCCCACGGACGAAGGCTCCCATTCAACATGCATCTTGCGGTTTTGCGCCAACAGGATTACACACGGCGGCACATCAAGAGTTGGGCCTGACGCCCAACGCCAACCTGCCTCCCGGGCAAGGTGGCGCTCCCAGAGATGGGAGGATGTGGCCGAACCGGCAATCAAACGGGTCAAAGCCACGCAGCGTCCGTCCAGCTCCTGAAAAGCGGAGGACCGTGGTTCATGCCCATCAAGATCCCTGACGACCTGCCCGCGCGCCGCACCCTCGAAACCGAGGGCGTGATGGTGCTGGGCGAGGCCGACGCCGTCCGTCAGGACATCCGGCCGCTCCGGATCGGGCTCCTGAACCTCATGCCCAACAAGATCAAGACCGAGACCCAGTTCGCGCGCCTGCTGGGCGCGACGCCGCTGCAGGTGGAGCTGACGCTGGTGAAGATCACCAACCACGTCGCCCGCAACACGGCGGAAGGGCACATCTCGTCCTTCTATCGCGACTTCGAGGACATCAAGGGCGAGCGCTTCGACGGCTTCGTCATCACCGGCGCGCCGGTGGAGACGCTGCCCTTCGCGGACGTCACCTATTGGGATGAACTGCGCCGCATCCTCGACTGGACGCAGACCAACGTGCACAGCCTGCTGACCATCTGCTGGGGCGCGCAGGCGGCGACCCATCATTTCCACGGCATGCCCAAGCACCGGCTGGAGGAGAAGGCGTTCGGCGTCTTCAGCCACCGCAATCTGGCGCCTGCCTCGCCCTTCCTGCGCGGTTTCTCGGACGATTTCGCCATCCCCGTCTCGCGCTGGACCGAGATGCGCCGGGAGGACATTCCGGCATCGAGCGGCCTCACCGTTCTGATGGAGGCGGACGAGACCGGCCTGTGCCTGCTGGACGACCCCGCCCATCGCGCGCTGCACATGTTCAACCACGTGGAATATGACTCAGGCTCGCTGGCGGATGAGTATTTCCGCGACATTGATGCGGGCCTCCCGGTGAAGCTGCCGGCCAATTATTTCCCGAAGGATGATCCGGCCAACCCGCCGAAGAACCAGTGGCGCAGCCATGCGCACCTGCTGTTCGGCAACTGGATCAACCAGCTCTACCAGACCACCCCCTTCGACCTCGCCGACGTGGGCGGGGTTGCCAAGGAACTGGCGGCGTAGGGGCGGGCAGCGCGGGCAGGCGTGACACAAAGCCCTCTCCCACGTGCCGGGGGGCTCTGCACCGGGCGATTGCAACGCGGGACAGGCCGTCTGTCTCGGCCTGTCGTGCGGCGTCATGACGACGGAAGACCGTCATGTCCGGGACAAGCCCGGGCATGACGTTGCTGTGTTGCATTGATGCTCAATGACGTGAGCGCCGCGATGCGGCGGCGGAGCATCCCGCGGAGCCTGTTGCTCCCTGTCGCCTACTTCGAGGCGTCGACGGTGCGTTCAGCGGGCGCTTGCGGTCCGCCGGCTTCGCTCTTCTGCTTCTTCCCCTGATCGTAGTGCCACTTCACGGCGAAGAACATGCCCACGCCCAGCACGATGATCTTGAAAGGGAAGAAGATGTAAGGAAACCAATCCCAACCGGACATTTGAGTGTTCCAGGCTACTTCTCTGTGCCGTCTATCCTGTGGGCTTGTGCCCCAGAACGACGGTTTCAGCAGCTGTATTAAGCCTGAGCCTGATGCACGGCCATAGCGCGTTTTGTCCAACCCTCCGCAGGGTCAAGCCTCCGCAGGGCAAGGTGCCGCAGGGGCAGTGCCGATCCTCTTCCGAGGGCGCGCCAGAGCGCTTCATCGTTTCATGGAAACGCTGAAACGCTCCAACTCATTGATAGAGAATGTCTTGCGGCTTGGATTGCGAAGCAATCAAAGCCGGACATGCTCCAGGCCGCGCTCAGCGCGCGGCCACCGGCTGGTTGCGGTCGGTGCCGAAGCGGGCGCGGTAGGCGTTGTAGTTCTCGCTCACCCGCTGCACGTAATTGCGGGTCTCTGAGAAGGGGATCAGCTCCACCCAGTCCACCGGGTCGATATCCGGCGAGCGCGGATCGCCGAAGCGCTCGATCCACTTGCGCACCGAGCCGCGACCGGCGTTGTAGGCCGCGAAGACGAGCACGGTGTTGCCGCCGTAATTCTCCATCAGCTCGCCCAGCTCGGCGGCGCCGAACTGCACGTTGTAGGACTGGTCGTTCATCAGGCGGCTCTCGTCATAGGGCACGCCGGTCTTCTTGGTCACTTCGCGGCCGGCGGCCGGCGTCACCTGCATCAGGCCCATGGCCTGCGCGCTCGAAAGCGTGCGCGGGTTGAACTGACTCTCCTGACGGGCGATGGCATAGACCATGGCCCGGTCCACCGGATTGCCGATGGAGGTGTAGGCGGGCAGGCCGAAGGTGGGGAAGGCGGCCTGATCCAGCGGATGGCCCTCGGCCACCGCCTCCTTGCCGACGACGAGCGCGCCGCGCGCGTCATTGTTCTGCTGCGCCAGCGTGTAGAGCATCTGGAGCTGCGAAGAGTCTTCCATGCGCCACGCGAGGTCGTAGAGCACGGTCATGGCGATGTCGCGCTCGCCGATGGCATAGAGCAGGCGCACCGCCTTGACCGGCTCGATGCGGTCGAAGGTGGCGCGGGCGCTGCCGCCGGCTTCGGGCGCATGGCGCAGGGCGACGGGCGCCGCGCCGAGGCGCTGGCGGGCGAGCTGGCCGTAATAGGTGGTCGAGTACTGCGCCGCCTGCTGATAGTGCGAGCGCGCGGTGCCGGTGTCGCCGGCCGCTTCCGAGGCGCGGCCCAGCCAAAAGGCGGCGCGCGACAGGGTGATGGGGTTCTTCTGCCCGTGGGCGATGCGCGAGAAATGCGCCTGCGCCGCGCGGGTATCCTTCAGGAAGGCGAGCGCGATCCAGCCGGCGGTGAACTGCTGCTCGGCGCGGTAATTGTCCGCCTCCGGCGCCGGGCCGTTGGCGGCCACCTTGTAGGCGGTGCGGAAGTCGCCGGTCTCCAGCAGCTCGCGGGAGACGAGGCGGCGCTCGATCCACCATTCGTCGGTGTCCACCAGCGCGTCGGCATCCTTGGAGGCGGCCTGCAACAAGGCGGCTGCGGCTTCCTGATCCTTCTCGGCGCGGCGGGCGAGCTGGGATTTGGCGAACAGATAGGCCGGGTCGCTGCTGAGCGTGAACGGCACCTGTGCCAGCAGGCGCGAGCCCTCGGGCGCGCGCTTGGCGATGGCGAGGCGGGCCTGCGTCAATGCCACCACGTCGGAACCGGCGCGGGCGGCGGCGCGCAGGGCGCGGGCCTGATCGGGCTTGTAGCTGAAGCGGTCGGCGCGGGCCTTGTGGTCGGCGCGGGTGAGCAGCACGCCGAAATCGCCCAGCACCTGATTCTCGAAGCTTTCGGTCAGCTCATCATTGCGCCAGGCATCGCGCACCAGCGCGGTGGTGGTGTTGCGGTCGCCGGAGGCGGCGAATGCCTTGGCGAGCGCGATCTTGCCCTCGCCGGACACCGGGTTCTGGTCGGCGAAGAAGGCGCGCACGGTGGCCGGGTCGCGATTCTCCTGCAGCAGCACGCGCTCGGCGCGGCGGCGCAGGGTGCCCGGCGTCGGCCAGCCCGGCTTGTCGCGCAGGAAGGCGGCGATGTTGTCGAAGCCGTAATCGTTGGGCGCGTGGCGGATGACAAGCCAGGTGACGAGCGTGCGCGCCACCGGATCGCTCATCTGGCGCGCCTGGGCGAGGGCCTCGGTGCCACGGCCGTTCTTGGCGGCGGTGACGGCGCTGCGCAGCTCGGAGAGTTCGCCGGTGGAGACACCGGCGGTGGGGGCGAGCGTGAGCGGGGCGGTCTTCGGCGCCGGGCGCGGCGGCAGGCCCGCGGACTTCACGTTGGATTTGGCCTGGGCGGCGGCCTTGGTGTCCTTGGCCTTCGCGTCCTTGCCCTTCGCATCCTTGTGCGCAGCGGGCTTGGCATTGGGCTTCGGCACCGGCTTGGCTTCGGCCTTCTTCGCCTTGGAACCGGGCTTGCTGTCGGTGGTTGAGGAAGAATCACCGGACGCCGCGAAGGCTGGCCGTGTCACGGTCCCGCTCATGGCGACGAGCGCCAGGGCAAGGGCGGTGCAGGAAAGCAGAGAGCGGACAGACGGCATGACAAATCCTCGCGCGGTACCCAGGGTTAGGACCCGGCACCGTCCGATCTTGGTCGACCCGCGTTGACGAAACGCTAAGCACCCTTCTCCGGCAATGCGGGCGGGAGCGGGGCAGCTTGTCCGTGCGGCATCCGAGGGTATGCCATCCTGGGGCGAGATTGCGTCCGGATCAACCGGAGATCGGTATCGTCGAGGCCAAGCCGCAAGCCCCGCGATCCCTTGCCAGCAGCCAAGAACCGTTCCATGCCCTTTTCGTCAGGGGCACAACGCTGTATCTGATGCGGTTCGCTGTCCCCGCTCCGGGGGATGGCGCCATAGCAATAGAGAACAAGGCTTCCGCCATGTCGTCCGTGTCGCCCAATGCCCTCTTCCGTGGCTCCCTCACCGCGCTGGTCACGCCATTCCGCGACGGAGCTCTGGACGAGAAAGCATTCCGCGGCCTCGTGGACTGGCAGATCACGGAAGGCACCAACGCCCTCGTGCCGGTCGGCACCACCGGCGAAAGCCCGACGCTGAGCCATGACGAGCACAAGCGCGTGATCGACTGGGCGGTGAGCGAATCTGCCGGCCGCGTGCCGGTGATGGCAGGTGCCGGTTCCAACGACACCGCGACCGCCATCGAATTCTCGCAGCATGCCGAGAAGGTGGGCGCACAGGGGCTGCTGGTGGTGACGCCCTATTACAACAAGCCCTCGCAGGAGGGCATGTACCAGCACTTCGCGGCCATCGCGAAGTCCACCAGCCTGCCCATCTTCATCTACAACATCCCCGCCCGGTCGGTGATCGACATGTCGGTGGAGACCATGGCGCGGCTGCGGGAGTTTCCGAACATCGTCGGCGTGAAGGACGCGACCACCAACATGGCGCGCGTGTCCTTGCAGCGGCAGACGCTGGGCGAGGACTTCATCCAGCTCTCCGGCGAGGACATCACGGCGCTGGGCTTCAACGCCCATGGCGGCGTCGGCTGCATCTCGGTGACGGCGAACGTGGCCCCGCGCCTGTGCGCGGAGTTCCAGGCCGCCTGCACCGAGGGCGATTACGCCGCCGCGCTGGAGATCCAGGACAAGCTGGTGCCGCTGCACACCGCGCTGTTCATTGAAACCAACCCGTCGCCCACCAAATATGCCCTGTCGGTGCTGGGCAAGATGGTGGACGACGTGCGCCTGCCCATGGTGCCCGTCTCCGACGCCACCAAGGCGGTGGTGCGTAGCGCCATGGTCCACGCCGGCCTCATCAACTGAGGCTGGTGCTGCCCGGTTCGGCGCAGGTTTCAAAACGGGGCGGGGGCCTGACCCGCGCCCGCCCCATCCGAGAGCGAAATGTCCGAAAAGAAGAAGAAAACGCTGCCGACCAGGACGGTCGCCGACAACCGGCGGGCGCGCTTCGACTATGAGATCGGCGAGACGTTCGAAGCCGGCATCATGCTGAAGGGCACCGAGGTGAAGGCGCTGCGCACCGGCAAGGCGACCATCCACGAGAGCTATGCCGCCGGCAAGAATGGCGAGCTGTGGCTCTATAACTCCTACATCCCGGAATATCTGGAAGCCAACCGCTTCAATCACGAGCCGCGCCGGCCGCGCAAGCTGCTGATGCACAAGCGCCAGATCCACAAGCTGACCGTGGCGGTGGAGCGCGAGGGCATGACCATCGTCGCCATGAAGGTCTATTTCAACGAAGATGGCCGGGCGAAGGTGGAAGTGGCGCTGGGCAAGGGCCGCAAGGCGCACGACAAGCGCGAGGCGGTCAAAGAGCGCGACTGGAACCGCGACAAGGCCCGCCTGATGCGGGATCGCGGCTGAGGAGCACCCGCAGCTTGCGCAACAGGCTCCCTCTCCCGCTTGCGGGGGAGGGGTGGGGAGGGGGCACGGGCGCAACATCTACCCCCAGAACGTCCCGCAGTTCTAGAGCATGTCCGGCTTTGATTGCTCCGCAATCCAAGCCGAAAGACATTCTCTATCAAAGACTTGGAGCGTTTCAGCGTTTCCATGAAACGCTGAAACGCTCCAGGCGAGCAAACCCTTCACCTGCCTCCGGAAAACGAAAAACGGCCGGGCAATATGCCCGGCCGTTCGCATGTCTGGGGTGGGGACGCGGGCGGGCTCAGCCGCCGTATTTCAGGTCCAGCAGAGAGGACGTGAAGGCGTCCGAGGTCGAGCTGGACGAGCCCGTCTGGAACAGCGCAAGGATCGGGTCCGAGGCCACGTTCTCAGTCGCGTCCCAGATGGCGGTGAAGCGCTGGAGCAGCTTGTCCACCTTCGCCGGGTCCTGCATGTCGGCCGGGGTGAACTTCTGCTCGACGATCTTCTTCTGCTGGTCGATGTCGATGCCGCCCATGGTCGCCGGGAAACCGTAGACCGTGGTCATCACCTTCCACATGGCCGCATCGCCGATCACCGTATAGGCGCTCTTGATGCTGGACGCGTTGCGGCGGAAGTAGAGCGCAAGCTGCACGCCCTGATCTTCCGTGCCGATCGTGGTCTCCATGGACTGGGCCAGGAAGAGCTTGCCGACGTCAGCGGCAGCCATGGGCGGATTGAGCGTGGATGCGCCCTCCACCGAGGAAAACTGCGAGAAGGCCTTGGCAAAATTGACGAAGCGATCGTCCGCCAGCCGGTTCGCGAAGCTGTTCTTGTCGGAGAGGTCGCTCTCCAGAACCTTCTTCATATAGGCCTTGGCATGCGCCATGTCGGACAGGCCGAACGCGGTCATGGCCGTATTGAAGATGGTGTAGTTGTTCACGAAGTCATCGGCAGTCTTCAGCTTGCCGATATTGGCTTCGTAATAGGTGATGTCCCGCTTGGTCTGCGGATCATTCGCCTGCATGGTCAGCGCCGTGGCGCTGTTCTTCACGTAGTAGTTGTAGGTCGCAAAGGTCGACCCGAGATTCACGGTCATCGCTGACAGTCCCCACCGTCTGCTTGGCTGGCCCGAATCCTCTCCCCGACCGTACGGACGAAAGACAGGAACGGTTGCTGCAACCATACCGTGGTGCAGGGTTTGGCGCCATCGCCATGGTGTGGAATTCGGCGTTGCCGCGCGGGGCGTGGCACCGGCACCGGGGCTGGCGGTGTGCGGGAAAACGGGCGGGAAATCCTTATGGTTAAAGGCCCGGTGGCGCGGGAACGGCGGCGCCCGCCTCGGCAGGGCGCGTCTGTGAAGCTGCAAGCTTCAGGCAAGCCTCGGCACCATGGCTGGCGCCTGCCGACCGGGATCATTGCTTGGGCCGAAGGGGATGTTGGCCAAAAGGGCGGGCGCCATGGCAGGATGCGGTTGCGGCCTTGCGTCGCGCGTGTGCCCCACGGGGGACGTTCACAGGGGAGACCGACCCATGCCCGACCCCATCGCCCCGGACCCCATCGCGCCCGCCGCCATCACCCCCGCCACCCCCGAGGATGACGGCGCCGCCGATCATCTGCCGGGGCTGGAACTGCCCATCATCCCGCTCATGGGCACCCATGGTCATCCGGTGGACCTGTCCGATCTCTCCGGTCGCGTGGTGGTCTATGCCTATCCGAAGACCGGCCGGCCCGACATGCCCACGCCCGATGGCTGGGACAGCATTCCGGGCGCGCGCGGCTGCACGCCGCAGTCCTGTTCGTTCCGCGACAGCATGGACGACCTGCGCAGCGTCGGCATCGAGCATGTGTTCGGTCTCTCGGTGCAGGACACCGGCTATCAGCAGGAGGCGGCCACCCGGCTTGTCCTGCCGTTTCCGCTGCTCTCCGATCATCGGCTGGAGTTCGCCCGCGCCGTACGCCTGCCCACCTTCGCGTTCGAGGGCGCGCTGCTCCTCAAGCGCCTCACCATGGTGATCGAGGACGGCGCCATCGCCCATGTCTTCTATCCCGTCCATCCGCCGCAGGAGAGCGCCCAGCAGGTGGTGGCGTTCCTGCGCGCCCACGACGCCGCGCAGGAGGCGAGCCGCTCGGGCTGGTGATGGCCCTGTGGATGGCTGCGACACGCGGCCACCGTCTGCGGTAGGGGCTTATGGGATCGGCGGGGCAGCTGGTGCCGGGTTGCCTCCGGTCGCGAAAAGTTCGCAAAAAGCTGCATCTTTTCCGTGGCTTCTGCAGTTAAGCTCCCGCCGCTTCGACGCGACACGGGAGAGCAGATGCCGACCTTCACGCCGCCCGACACGATTGCCCTCGCCGCGCTTCGCCCCGGCGATCCTTCCGAAAAGCTTGCCGCCGCCATCGGCCCGCGCTGGCGTCCGCCCCATCCGGGGGAGGGCGGCTGGGTGCGTTATCTGGAGCGTCAGTTCTCCTTCGCGGCGCGGCTCGACCGCGACGGGCGCATCGGCCTGCTGCAATTCAAGGGCAATTTCGATCCCAACGCCGTTATTGCCGGCGTTGGGATGCGCATGGAGCGTGCGGCGGCGGAGGCGCTGGAGCCGTCCCTGAGTATTGCGCAGAACACCGTGCGCGGCGGCGATTATGCCTTCGGCGGCCGGCAGCTCACCAAGGAGATCCGCCTCTCCGTCGATGTCGCCTATGGCAAGGTGAGCGAGATCAACATCACCAATCTTGCGGCCGTCTGGCCGGACTGGCGGGAGCTGAAGATCGCACCGCCGCGTCTCGCCTTCAACGTGAAGGTCGTTCCCGGTCTCAAGGCGCCGGGCAGTCAGGTGCCGCAGGGCTGGGCCTGCGGCCTGCCGCGCGGCATCACGCCCATCCAGTGGCCGCTCTCCATCGACACCGGCTTTCCGCTTGAGCACCATTTCACCGTGCGCGTGCCCGAGCCCTACCGGCTGAAGGGGCCCGATTATGTGGCGCTGGCGGTGTTCAGCGATACCCAGACCGAAAGCCGCTCGACGCCCGCCATGGTGGACTTCATGCACGCCACCCTCGACGGACGGCCGCTGCCGGAAGAAGTGGGACCGGAGCTGGCGCCCTTCCTTGAGCATCTGCGCAACCGCCATCCCATGGAGACGCGCACCTACGATCTGCTCTACAACACCTTCGCCTTCATCTGGCTGACGCAGGACGAGATCGACGGGCCGGAGTGCCTGCCCCCCGCGCCCATCGAGACGGATGCGAACGAAAAATCCGACCTGCCGGACTATCTGAAGACCTCCGCCGCCGAGCGCCTGTTCGGCTGGAACGGCAAGGAGGCGTTCAATTCCGAATATTACCTGCACCGCCTCGCCGGCCGCCGCCCGGAAAGCCGCTGGGATCTCCTGGAATTGCGGGTGACGCAGGTGTCGAACGATCCCAATGCCGGCAAGACGCCCATCGAGTTCGACGGGCGGGACAATGCCGACCGCTATGTGCCGCGCTTCGACGAGGCGTGGGAAAAGCTTGGGCTCCAGCTCGCCTATGACGATCTCCAGTTCGGCGGCACGCTGATGCACGGCGGCGGCATCTATGTGTCCTCGCCCTTCTTCCTCGCCTTCCACGAGACCATGGGCCAGCCGAACCTTGCCGGCCAGCTTGCCCAGCTCGATCTCCTCACCGGCATCGTCGATTACTGAGCATCCGCTCGTCGCCGTCCGGCTCCTGATCCCCCAACAGGGAGGCCTCCTCATGTTCGACAGCCCCGCCGATGCCCAGAAGATGCTCGCGGCCTATCTCGATCCGCCGGCCATCGTCGAAGTGGTGAAGTATCTCCAGCCCGCCATCGGCTTCACCTTCACCAGCCGTGCCGACATCCCGGTGGGCGCGACCAGGTTCGGCGGCACGCCCGATCTGCCCAAGGGCGCCGACTGGCCCCGCCCGCCCGCGCCGCCGAATGCGGAAGAGATCGCCGGGCGCGGCAATGCGGATGCGGGCGCCGCCATGCGCCGGCATATGGCGCTGAACCTGCCCTATGCCTTCATCGCCCAGATCGATCTCGGCGAGACGGCAGCGCTGGGCGAGGTTTCCGCATCCCTGCCGTCCGAGGGGCGGCTCCTGTTCTTCTACGACCTCTCGGTGGGGCCGTGGGAGACCGGGACGCGCGTGGCCAAAGTCATCTGGGACCGCACACCGAAGGCCGATCTCGCGGCCGCAGCCGTACCGCCGGACATGGCGGCGGAGGATGCGCTGGAGCGCAGGCAGTCGGCGGAGATCGCCCAGAAATTCAAGCTGCCGCCGCCGGATCCGAAGGCGGGCACCAATTATCTCGCCCCCGCCCGCGCCGCGAAGCCTTCACGCACGCTGGTGGCGGTGCCCCTCAGCACGGTGGAGGGCGATGCCATCCCCAAGGCCGAGCGCGACAGCTACACGGACGCCTATCAGGAATTCTATTACGGCGTGCTGGAGAAGCGCCCCGACGCGCGCAACCAACTGCTCGGCCCACCGGAGCCGGAGCAGGACGACCCGCGCTACACTGCCGCCGCTGTGACCTTGCTCAACAAGGAATTCCCTTCGAGCGATGAGTGGAAGCAGAACCGCGACACCATCATGAAGAACGCCGCCGACATGGTGCTGCTGCTACAGATGGACGTGAAGGGCTGGATGCAGGCCGACATGGTGGAAGGCACGGTCTATTTCGTCATCGGCAAGAAGGATCTGGAGGAGCGCCGCTTCGACAGGGTGATCGCGGTCTACCAGCAGACCTGAGGCTCACGGCTCACCCGCGATGAGCGCTGCGAAGTCGCGGCCACCATAGAAAATGCGGATGATCTCGACCGGTCCCGGCGTCAGCCGATAGACCACCACCACCCGCCTATCGAGCGGCAGCAGCCGTAGGCCGGGGCGCAGATCGTCCCGCGCCCGGCCCATCTCCGGTTGGGCGCCAAGCTGCCCGCAGCGGGCGATGATCCCGTCCACGAAGGCCGCCGCACGCTCGGGGCGGTCGCGGGCGATATAGTCCTCGATGGCGTCGAGATCGGTGAGGGCGGCAGGCCGGAACGTGACCGTGCGCGCCATCAGCCCCTGGCCGGTCCGGAGCGCAGGCGACGGCGGGCCGCGAGATGCGCCATCACCTCTTCCATCGGGACGCTTGGTCGGGGGTCTTCGAGGGATTCGTCGATCCGGCGCAGCAGGCCGGCGAGCCGCTCCTCATGGGAGACTTCGTGATCCTCCAGCAGCCGCAAGGCGGCGCGTACCACCTCGCTGGCGTTCTGGAAGCGACCTTCCGCGATCTGCTTCTCGATGAAGGCCTCGAAATGCGGGCCGAGCGAGACATTTGGCATCGGCACCTCCTCTCCCGCGCAGGGTCAGTCTGCGCCCATGCGATGTCAATAGATGTCAGTGTCCGCCCTGTGTCAGCAGATAAGCGATGAGATCGGCGCGCTCGGTGGGGGAGGGCACGCCGGGGAAGACCATGCTGGTGCCGGGCACCAGCGCGCGCGGCCCCTTCAGCCAGGCATCCATGCGCGCCGCATCCCAGCGCGCGCTCACGGCCTGCAAGGCGGCCGTATAGGCGAAGCGCGCACTGTTGCGGCCGACCTGCGATCCCATCACCCCATAGAGGTTCGGCCCGTTGAGATTGGGGCCGTTCTCGCGGATGGAGTGGCAGGCGGCGCAGCGCTTGAAGAGCTGCTCGCCCGCTTTCGGGTCCGCATGAGGCAGCAGTTGCGCCAGCGTGGCGCCCGGCGGCACAGCCGCCTTTTCCCAGTGATCGGGGCCGGCATCGGGGCGGGCGGCATGGACCAGCGCGCCGATGGCGGCCAGCATGGCGAGGAGGAAGAGGACGAGAAACGCCCGGGAGCGGGTCATAAGGCGAGGATCGGAACGCAGGAGACAGGGCGCGCACCATGGCGCGCGCCTGCCGCAGAGGCAAGCCGCCCGGGCCGGCTCACGCCGCCGAAGCGGCCTGCGGCTCCTTGCCCGCATCGGCAGGTCCATGGCGGGCGGGCGGATAGACGTAAGGCCCGAGCCGCAGCGACAGGAAGCCGGTGAGGAAGACGAGGCCGAGGAAGACGGCGATGCACGGCCCGTAGGTCTTCAGCGCATCATAGGTGCGGCCCATGGCATAGACGCCCACTCCCGAGCCGCAGATGAGCGCGCCGAAGATGAAGCCGTAGATGCGCGCGAACAGCGCCTTGGGAAAATAGCGGCTCGCCATGTAGCCCATGAGGTCCACCTCGGCCCCCAGCGAGAGGCCGAGCGCGATGACCGCCAGCGCGGGCGGCAGCAGCGGGCTGTTCAGCCACAGCACGCCCATGGCGCAGGCTGCCAGCAGGAACACGCCGAGCGCGATGAAGGGCGCGAAGACGCGGTCGGCGATGAAGCCGGCGCCGAGCCGCCCCACCACGCCGAAGGCGCCGGCAAGGCCCATCAGCCCCACCGCCTCGCCCATGCTCATGCCCCGGTCGGTGAAGAGCGAGACCAGATGCGGCATGGTGCCGTTCACCGCCACCGCCAGCACGAAGGCGGACGCAACCAGGATCCAGAAGGCCGGCGTCGCCAGCGCCGCGCGGAGCGAGGCTTCACCCTCGCCCGCCCGCTGCACGGTGGCGGGGAGAGGCACCGGCGCCTCCTTCTCGCGAATGACGAACAGCGCGCCCGGCAGGGTGACGCAGAGCAGCAGCGCGGCGAGGCCCACATAGGCGCCGCGCCAGCCGAATTCCGCCAGCAGCAGCGCCGCCACGGCGGGCATATAGGTGGCGCCGATGCCGAGGCCGGAATTCACCACGCCCAGCGCCAGCCCCCGGCTGCGGTCGAACCAGCCCACCACCACCTTCAGATAGGCCACCGGCTGCTGGCCCCAGTTCACGAGGCCGATGAAGGCGAACAGGGCGCAGAAGGCGGCCAGCGAATGGGCCAGCGCGAGGCCGGCAATGGCGGCGGCGGTGAGCAGCAGCGAAGCCACCAGCGGCCCGCGCACGCCAAAGCGGTCGATCACCATGCCCGACACGGGGCTTATGACGGCGGTGAGATAGAGCATCAGGCTCATGGCCAGGGAGGCGTCGGCGCGCGTCCAGCCGGTATCCTCGGTGATCGACTTCAGGAACACGCCGAAGGTGAGCGAGAGCAGCGGCAGGCCACCGGCGGTGAGCGCCAGCGTGGAGGCGCCCGCGATGGTCCAGGGATGGCGCAGGAACGGGTGGCGCAGGAGAGAAGGCTGTCCGGGGGCGGCGGGCCGGCGGGAGGCGTCGGTCATGGGTGTCCCGGATGACGGAGGAGGGCGGCAGCCGGAAGGCCCGGCCGCACGGAAGGGAAGGCACCGCCCGATGGTCCGGGCGGACTCAGCGGGCCGCGTGTCGGGAAGTAAGGTCGTACAGTCCGCGCGCGGGCGCAACATGTGTTGAACGGGAGAGGGAACGCCGCCCGACAAAAGGCCGCCGGCATCGGGCGGCATCGGGGCTCCTCGCCTGATGGCAGGCAGCCCCATCCCGCACCGGGTTCCCCCGGCGCGCTCCTGCTAAGTTTCCGCTCAGTCCAGCGCGAACGCCTCATGCACGGCCGATTGCAGCGAGCCGCCCAGCACCGCGCCGCCGCCGGCCACATGGATGCGGCCGCCCAGCATGGTGGCGCCCACCGCATGGCGGGGCGTGAGCATGGGGGCGTGCTGCTGCCATGTGTCGGTCTTCGGGTCGTAGCTCTCCATCTGCCCGAACACTTTTGCCTGCTGCGGCACGCCGTTGACGATGCTGCCGGCCTCGCCCCCCATGGCGAACAGGCGATCCTTGTAGATCACCAGCCCATGGCCGGAACGGGCGGTGGGCAGGGGCGCCCGCGCTTCCCATGTGTCTCGCGCCGGCAGATACACATGGTGCAGATCGGTATTGTACTCGAACGTGTTGAACCGCCCGCCGATCACATGGATGACGCCCTCATAGGCCACGCAACCCACGTGGTCGCGCGCGCCGGGCAGGGCTTTTCGCGTGCTCCAGGCATCCGCTTCCGGGTCATAGACCTCGTGCCAGCCGACGCTCGCCCGCTCCATGGTGGGGGCACCCGCGCCGCCGATGAGATGCACCTTGCCCGCCAGCGCCACGGCCGCCGCCGCGCCGCGCGGGCGGGGCATGGGGGCGATGGTGCTCCACCGGTCTTCCGCCACCACATAGACATAGGCGTTGGTGTCGGGATTGCGGTTCTGCTCGATGAAGCCGCCGAAGGCATAGATGCGCCCGGCGTCTGCCGTCACCGCCACATGGTTGGCGCCACGCGGCAGCGGAGCGGCATCGAACCAGCGGTCGCCGGCGGGGTCATAGACATGGTGATAGGCGCGGTCCACGCGTCCCTCGCCATAGCCCCCGATGATGTGCATGCGCCCGGCCCACGCCGTGGCCCAGGCCATCTCGCTGCGCGGCAGGGGCAGGGCAGCGCGCGGGCTCCATTGACCGGCCGGCCCCCTGGGGGCGGGGCTGTCGAACACCCTCTGGGCTTCCTGCGCCGGTTCCAGATGATGCACGAAGGTGCCGCCCTGCAACCGGGAATAGGGAGCGGGGGAGGGCGGCGCCTCCTTCAGCGCGGGCGCATGGCCGGCGTGCGGATTGGCGGTCTGGGCGAAGGCGCGGGAGCCGAGCGCGGTGGCGGCGAGCCCGGCGGCGAGGAGGGTGCGGCGATCCATGGAGGCCTCCCGTATGCGACGTTGCGCAGGGGGAGGATGAAAGCCGCGCGTGGGGGAGGGCGCAAGGGGGAGTTTGACCCCATGCCTACCCCGCGATGGCCCCTTCAGCGACGTCTGCTTTCGCCCTTGGAGCGGACCTTGCCAAGTACGTGCCTCGACGTCCGATATGGGCCCGAAAGCGGACTGGCCGGTTTTGGTTGCCGCCGTGCAGATAGCCGCCGTTCTGCGGCCGACCCCTTTTCGGACGTTCAGCTCGCATCCGAGTGCTCGATAAAGCTGCCATTCCTCCTTTGAGGTGACCTCCGCGAGGCTTCCCACTTCGGCCATTCAGGCCGGGCCTGCGTCTTGCTAGAAGCTGCCATTGCCCACTAGTCCGAGCTGACGACCAGCTTGGGGCTGCTTGCAGACGATATGCCTATCTTGTGGGAGTGGGGCAGCGACACAGACTCTTGCAGGATTCTAGGAGTAATCTGCAATACTATTCTCGTGACCTGCGAAGCAGGAAATGGCGACAAAAGCAGGAGTCAACGTGGACCTAGTTGCGCATTGTCAAAACTGGGAAGATCTGCTCACCCAGCAGTCTCAAGCCGAACAAGCAGTGCAGACGCTGTCCAAATATCTGATTGACACCCGTCAGCCGCCGCCGGGACCCTATCGGCTGTTTCACTATTTCTCAGACGTGATTGTGCGGATCCGCGAACTCAATGTTTTGTTCGAACGCATCTATCGTAGCAGGGAGCGGCTGCTGGAAGCCGACGCGGTATTGCATTCGCAAATGCCGACCACGTGGCCCGGAGGGACACGCTATCCGCCTGCAATCGCCGACCTAATTACAAAGACAGATCGGCTGAATTTGGAGCTAAGTCTCGACTTTCAATCTATGCTGATCTTCAGTGGCATGCTGCTCGATGAGGTGGCCCAGATCTGCGGGCACATCCTTGCAAAGCCCACGCCTTACCGCACCACCTTTGACGCCCTCGCCAAATCTGACGGTGCCGCTCCATTTGATACGTTGTGGGAGAAGTTTCGAGACGACATTTTGTGGCTCGACGCAGTTCCGCGCCTGTTTCGAAATAAGATGATGGTACACCGCGAGCGGCCTTGGCAGGTCGGAACCAACCGCTCCGTTTATCGCCTTGACTGGACGTTTTGGGTTCCAATTGCCGCAGGGTGGCTCTCCAGCGACGAACAGCAAGTCTTTATGGAAGAGGTTCAATCCATCCTTCTAAAAGCAGGGTTGCGCTTGATGGGCGCCACAGTGCATGAGGCGGTGTATCAGGGCCTAGATAACATTTCGAAGTTTGAACGCGACGATCGCAGGGCCCTTACGAAAATAGCGGCCGAGGTGGGGTTTGCAACGCCCAGCTTCCAAGTCTTCGGTCCACGAATCTATGGCTTCATTACCCGTTTCATGGCCGAATTGGAAGGGATTGTGCGCAGTAACCCGCAGGCGGTGGACTTGGGCAAAAAGCAATAGCGGGGTTTCGCGCGCTCCACAGAATGCCAGATTCAAAATTGCATCTTTGCTCCGGGGAGCGCCTCAACGCAAATCGGTCGCGAATGGGCATGCCGCAGCACACCTAAATGTCCGCTCGGATGCCGTTTCTCATAATAGCCGGCATTCCGCTTCCCACCCCAACCCGGCCATTCTTGATAGCCGCTGAACTTCAGCTTCTAGCGCTGTGACGTCGCGTCCCAAGATCCCTTCGCCCCGTCCCAACCGACGCCTTCCCTCAGCTCGCACCCTTGTCCAGAAACGCCCGCACGTCCGAGAACACGGCCCGGAACATCTCCGGCGTCAGCACGCCCGTATTGGTGTTGTAGCGCGAGCAGTGGTAGCTGCCGAACAGCGTATAGCCGCCGATCTCGTGCCGGGAGCCGTGGCCGAACTTGGCGCGCGACATGCGCTCGCCCAGAGACACCACCGTGGAGTCATGCGCGATCTTGCCCAGCGCCAGAATGGCGGTCAGGCGCGGCATGGCGGCCATGGCCTCGATCAGGAACGGCCGGCAGGTGCGGATCTCGTCCGTGGTCGGCTTGTTCTCCGGCGGCACGCAGCGCACCGCATTGACGATGTGGGCGTCGTGCAGGGTCAGGCCGTCATTGGGGTCGGCCCGGTAGGTGCCGCTGGCGAAGCCGAAGCGGATCAGCGTGTCGTAGAGCAGGTCGCCGGCATAATCGCCGGTGAAGGGGCGCCCGGTGCGGTTGGCGCCGCGCAGGCCCGGCGCGAGCCCGACGATGAGAAGGCGCGCATCCTGCGGGCCGAAGCCGGGCACGGGCGCGTTGAACCATGTCGGCTCGGCCGCCCGCCACTGGGTGCGGAAGGCGACGAGGCGCGGGCACAGGGGGCACTCGCGCCCCGGCTCCTGAAGAAGCAAGGGATCAGCCTTCGCTGGGGTCCGGCAGAGGCGCGCCGCGCCGTTCGAGGAAGCGCGGGGTGTCCTGCATGCGGTTGGCCCGCTCGGACGGATCGCGGCCGATCTTCACCTGCAGGTCCACGAGGTCGATGAAGGTGTCGGCCTGACGGCGCAGGTCATCGGCGATCAGCGGCGGCTGGGTGGAGATGGTGGACACCACGCTCACGCGCACGCCCTTGCGCTGGAGCGCCTCCACCAGCGAACGGAAGTCGCCATCGCCCGAGAACAGCACGATATGGTCGAGGCTGCCGGCCAGCTCCATGGCGTCCACGGCGATCTCGATGTCCATGTTGCCGCGGACGCGGCGGCGGCCCTGGCTATCGGTAAACTCGCGGGCAAGCTTGGTCACAACCGAATAGCCGTTATAATCCAGCCAATCCAGCAGCGGGCGGATGGAGGAGTATTCCTGATCCTCTACCAGCGTAGTGTAGTAGAACGCACGCAGCAGATAGCCCCGGCCCTGGAATTCCTTCAACAGTCTCTTATAGTCAATGTCAAAGCCGAGGGCTTTGGTCGCGGAGTAGAGATTGGCGCCATCAATGAAAAGCGCGATCTTTTCCATCCCTTGCATTTGGGGTCCTGCTGATGAAAATCTGGTGTCAGGCATGGGGCGATTTAGAACTGCGTGAGGGTTGTCATTTCTCGGCCAGACTCCGGCCGAGCGCAAGCGAAAAACACTACTCAGACTTGCCGAAGGGTGTCATTTCGGATATAGGGCCAATCTTCCACAAGCCATCCGCATTGCTGCGTGCACGAAGGAGTGCCGATCATGGCCCGCGTCACCGTTGAGGACTGCATCGACAAGGTCGATAACCGCTTCGAGCTGGTCCTCCTCGCGGGCCACCGCGCCCGCATGATCTCGTCCGGCGCCCCGATCACGGTGGACCGCGACAACGACAAGAACCCCGTCGTTGCTCTGCGCGAGATCGCCGACGAGACGGTCAGCCCCGAGGATCTGAAGGAAGACCTCATCCACTCGCTCCAGAAGTACACCGAGGTCGACGAGCCCGAACCCGAGGCCGTGCCGATGATCGCCAGCGGCGAAAGCGGCTCTGGTGATGATACGGACATCGTGCTCGACCGGATGACCGAAGAGGAACTTCTCGCCGGCCTCCAGGGCCTCGTGCCGCCGGAGCAGACCGACGACGACGAGGGTTGAACCCTACCTCCATCCTGCAAGGCAAGATGGCATTTTAACGCCGGTGGTTCCAGACGGAGCCGCCGGCGTTTTTCATTTCAGGCTATGGAACAGTGGCACAGTGCCACCCTGTGCGGCCATCGTCACAGGGCAGGCAAAAAGGCGTGCGCAATCAGGCACGGCTGTCCGTGGCCAAATGGGGCCAAGGGTGTGCCATTCGTCCCTGTCCCTGAACAGGTGAGGGGTATCAAAAGCCGGCGGTGCCCATGAGGTCGTAGGCGTCCGACGCCTCGATCTTGACCGTCACCACCTCGCCCACCCGCAGCGGGCGGCGGGCGGCGATCTTCACCGAGCCGTCGATTTCCGGCGCATCGCCCTTGGTGCGGCCGATGGCCCCGCCGGGGGTGAGGCTGTCGATGATGACCTGCTGGCGGGTGCCCACCTTGCGCTTGAGGCGGCGGGCGGAAATCGCCTGCTGCTTGAGCATAAAGCGTTCATAACGCTCGGCTTTCACCTCGTCGGGGACGGGGTTTTCGAGCGCATTGGCAGGCGCGCCGGCCACCGGCTCGAACTTGAAGCAGCCGACCCGGTCGAGCTGGCCTTCCTCAAGGAAATCAAGCAGTTCCTGGAACTCTTCCTCGGTCTCGCCGGGGAAGCCGACGATGAAGGTGGAGCGCAACGTCAGGTCCGGCACCGCCTCACGCCAGCTCAGCACGCGGGCGAGCGTCTTCTCCTGCGCCGCCGGGCGCTTCATGCGGCGAAGCACCGTGGGGCTGGCGTGCTGGAACGGAATATCCAGATAAGGCAACACCTTACCCGAAGCCATCAGCTCCATCACCCGGTCAACATGGGGGTAGGGGTAGACGTAGTGCAGGCGCACCCAGGCCCCCAGATCGCCCAGCGCATCGGCCAGATCGAAGAAGCGGGTGGACCATTCGCGGTCCTTCCACTTGCTTTCCGCATACTTCAGGTCGACGCCATAGGCAGAGGTGTCCTGCGAGATCACCAGCAGCTCGCGAACCCCTGCATTCACAAGCTTTTCCGCCTCGCGCATGACGTCGGCGAGCGGTCGGCTGACGAGGTCGCCGCGCAGCTTGGGGATGATGCAGAAGGTGCAGCGATTGTTGCAGCCTTCCGAGATCTTCAGATAGGCATAGTGCCGGGGGGTGAGCTTAACCCCTTGTTCCGGCACGAGATCGAGGAAGGGGTCGTGCTTGGGCGGCACCGCCTCATGCACGGCCGCAAGCACGCTCTCGTACTGCTGCGGGCCGGTGATGGCGAGCACGCTGGGGTGGACGGCGCGGATCTGCTCGGGCTCGGCGCCCATGCAGCCGGTGACGACGACCTTTCCGTTCTCCGCCAACGCTTCGCCGATGGCCGAAAGGCTTTCGGCCTTGGCGCTGTCGAGGAAGCCGCAGGTATTCACGATGACGAGATCGGCACCGTCATGGTTGCGCGTCAGTTCATAGCCTTCGGCCCTGAGCCTGGTGACGATGCGCTCCGAATCCACCAGCGCCTTGGGGCAGCCCAGCGAGACGAACGAGATGCGGGGCGCGCCGTTGGGCGCTGAATCGGTCGTGGTGGGCGCGAGCTGGGCCATGGCGCGGGGCGCAAGTCCGTGTTGTCCGAGAAGCCCGAGCGGTTACGGGAGGACGCACCTCCCGTCAATCCCATTGGAGCCATTCCAGCCTTCGGGGCGCGCAGGGGAGGCATGCGGCGGGAGGGGCGGGAAAGGCCCGGCAGATGTCGCCGGGCCTTGGCATCGTTAGAACCTGAAGCGTGTCCCCACCACCACCGAGCGCCCGTTGCCGGGCTCGAACAGCGCCTGATTGGCGCTGGCGCGGCCGGTGACGTTCACGCTGGCGATGTAGTTCACATCCAGCAGGTTGCGCGCATCGACGTAGAAGGACGGCCCTTTGGGATTGTCATAACCGAGCTTGAAGTTCAGCAGGGCGTAGGGCGAGGTATCCAGCGTATTGGCGTCGTCCACATAATAGGCGACGGGCACCCACTCCACGTTCGGGCCGGCGTAGAACCCGCTCGGATGCTTGTAGAGCAGCTCCGCCCGCAGGTAATGGGGCGGGATGCCCGGCAGGCGATTGTTGCCCCACACCGGATCGTTGTCGAAATAGAAGTCGCTGTACGTATAGGCGACATTCAGCCAGAGGGAATCCGTCACCGGACCGGGGGTGAACAGGTCCTTCGCCACCTGCATGCCGAAGCCGGCCTCCAGCCCCTGATGGATGGTGCTGCCCAGATTCACCACCGTGCAGGTGAGGCCCGCCGTGGTGCCGGGATCCTGGCATTGCAGCTCGTTCTGGACCCATGAACGGTAGAGCGACACGTCCCAATTATAGGTCGGTGCACGCCCGCGGGTGCCGATCTCCACCGTGGTGGCCGTCTGGGCCTCAAGGTTTCCGATGATCGGATCGACAAAATTGGTCAGCTCCGAGAAGGTCGGCACCTCGCCGGAACGCGAGACATTGCCATAGACCTGCGCCCCCGGCGCCGCCTCGAAGACGAAGCCGGCCTTGGGCAGGAAGAGATTGTAGTCGTTGCCGCCTGAAGACGCATTGTAGATGGCGGTGCGGTCGAGG
The DNA here is from genome assembly GCF_014635325.1 of Azorhizobium oxalatiphilum. Taxonomy (GTDB): domain Bacteria; phylum Pseudomonadota; class Alphaproteobacteria; order Rhizobiales; family Xanthobacteraceae; genus Azorhizobium; species Azorhizobium oxalatiphilum. Next base: position 444,712 of record NZ_BMCT01000005.1, read on the forward strand.
CTGGCGTTCAGATACTGGAACGCCCCCACCAGAGCGAAGGCCGGCGTCAGGTAAAAGTGATCTTCCAGATAGTAGGTGGTGTTGGTGGCGTCGTCATTGGACCAGTAGGCGAGATTGCCGGCCAGCCCCGAGCGATTGACGTAGCGCCGGGCATCGGTGCTGCCGGTGCCGTAATTGATGCCGAGCACCAGCCGGTTGTTGAAGCCGCCGATGCTGCGCTCGTCCACGAGGCGGGTGAAGGCGCCGTACTCCTCGTAATTGTAGTTCAGCACCTGGAAGATCGGGTGGTTGAGGTCCTTGTTGGTATAGAAGACGCCGGCATCCAGCTTCGTCGTATCCGAGAGAAGGAAGGTCGTCTTGTTGGCGAGCCGCACCGCCTCGATATTGCGCTGATAGTTCAGCGAGATGTTGGTGGGATTGGCCGACTGCGGCGAGTTCAGCGCCACCGTCCTGGACACCGCGCCGGGAATTTCCTGCCGGACATTGGTGGCGTTGAGATAGAAGCGGGTCTCGATGTTCTCGTTCAGCTGGATGCCGAAATTGGCGCTGCCGCGTGTGTTCTCACCGGAGGAATGATCGCGGAACCCCTGCTGGGTCAGCCATGAGCCGGTGACGAAGCCGTCAAAGGCCCCGTTCACGCCGCCGGTGCTGGCCTGCAGCCGGTAGAAGCCGAAGGAGCCGGCATCCGCCCTCCCTGCGAAGGCCGCCGCATCCCGGCCGGTGGGCGTGACGAAATTAATGGCCCCGCCCAAGGCGTTGGCGCCGAACTGGTAGCCGTTGGCGCCCTTGAACACCTCCACATACTGGAAGGCGGTGGGGTCGATCTCCTGGAAGTCGCCGCTGCCGTCGGGCGAGGAGAGCGGGATGCCGTCCTGATAGAGCTGGACGCCGCGCAGATGTGCGCTGCGCGAGACACCCGAGCCGCGAATGGAGAGGCGGGTGTCCTCGCCCCATTTGGGCTGCGCGAACACGCCCGGCACATAGTCCAGCATGTCCTTCACGCCGGTGGCCGGCGTATCGGCCCAGGTGGCCGCGCCCACCACCTCGGCGCCGCCGGGGGTGAGGTTGATGGCCGCGCGCGCGGCCGCCTCCGACAGCACGGTGAGCGAGCCGCCAGTGGCCGTTTCCACATTCACGGTCGGCAGTTCGACGGCGGCTTCCTGTGCGGCGGACGGTGCGCAGACGAGAGGCTGTGCGGTGGCGGCAAGAAGGAGGGTCGTGGCGAGGGAAGCGCGGCGCTGCGGCCGACCTGCGGCAATGAACCGGGGGAGGAGAGGGGACATGGGGGAATTCCGGCGCCGGCGCGTCAGGCGCGTCCGGGCCTTGAGAAAGCTGGAAGATGAAGCGTTCGGCCCGCTGCCGGCATGGCGTGCCCGGGCAGGGGGCGCGTGGCGCCTGTGCTTTGTCTGCCGCTTGGTGCGGCGATCAGGCGGAGGTGGGCGGGGCGCGTGGCCGGGCGTTGGGGCAGATCTGCGCGGTTCGGGCCGGCGCGGGCTGGACGATCCGGTCTTCCCCCGGCCGGGCGAACGCCACGGGAACGGAGGGGAGCTTCAGATCCGGAAGAACCGGCATGCCGCCCGCAAGCGGACAGGCGGTGCAATCGTGCTGCGGCGGCAGGGAAGAGCCGCCGGCATCAGCCTGAGCGTCGGCCTGATGTGACGTAAGGCAGAGCAGGAAGGGATCGCTGACCGTCTGCGGGCCGGCCATGGCACCGGCGGCGAGGCCGGCGAATACGGCCTGAAGCACCACCAGATAGATGGCCAGCCACCGCCCGACCTGAGCCGCTGCCCGCCGGACATGCCCGCCCCGCCGCAGCCGTTGCTGCGGTCGGGCAGGGGAATGGTCCGGGCGACGAGACACGGGGGCGATACCTTGGGGCGGGCGATTGTCGGCGCCCATACGGCACGCAGATATGCCGTTTGGTCAACCCTGTCAGCCGCTGGAAGCACAGGTGGCGCTCAGGATACGGCGCGAACCCGCGCGGACAGTGCCATTGCGGCGCACAGTCTCGCAACGGAAGGGCCTGCGTCATTGCGGCGCAAGGATTTTCGGACACACTTTTTGGTTCCGCATTGCGGCATGATGGCGCTATAAGGACGCCAGCCAGCCAATTCCCGGTCAGGGATCGCCAGCCAACCGACGTTCAAAATGCTCGATTGCTGGTGACGCAATGATGAAACGCGATGGTTCTTGCACGCCCGTGGCGCGTGTGCGGCGGGTAGTGACAACAGCTGCCGCGCTCTCCCTTGTGGTGACGCTGTCTTCCGGCGCTGGCGCGCAGGGCACTTCTCCCGTTGCCCCGGCTGCGACCGCTCCTGCCGCAACGGCTCCTGCCACAACAACTCCCGCCACCCCGGCTCCTGCCGCGCCGAGCGCTGTGGCTCCTGCCCCGACTTCGGCCCCTGCCGCCGCCACCCAGGCCCCGCGCCCGACGCAGGCCGCACCCACCGCTTCCGGCAGCGCGCAGCCCACGGTTTCGCAGGCCCCCGCCGCCCAGTCTCCCTCCGTGCCTGCGCCGGCTGCATCGACGCCCGCCGCCGCTACGAACGGTGCCGCTCCCGTGGCGCCTGCCGATCCGGCCGCCGCGCCGGCACCCGCCGCTGCCGATCTGGCCCCGCATGCGGCCGCTCCGGCCGCTCCGGCTGTCGCCGGTGGCTTCCAGTTGCCCCATGACCTGTCCCCCTGGGGCATGTTCATGGCCGCCGACTGGGTGGTGAAGGGCGTGATGATTGGTCTTGCCTTCGCCTCGGTGGTGACCTGGACCATCTGGCTGGTGAAGGTGATCGAACTCTGGCTGGCCAATCGCAAGGTGCGCCACGGCCTGCATCTGCTGCGCAAGTCGCAGACCCTGATGGCTGCTGCCCGTGGCCTGCCGCGCCGCGGCGGCGCTGCCGGTCGCATGGTGCAGACCACGCTGGCCGAGGTCGAGGCGTCCCGCGCCCTGCCGGCGGAAGGCATCAAGGAGCGCGCGGCCATCGCGCTGAACCGCATCGAGGCTGCGGCCGGCCGGCGCATGTCGCTGGGTACCGGCCTGCTGGCCACCATCGGCTCCACGGCGCCCTTCATCGGCCTGTTCGGCACCGTGTGGGGCATCATGAACAGCTTCATCGGTATCTCGAAGTCGCAGACCACCAATCTGGCGGTGGTGGCGCCGGGTATCGCCGAAGCGCTGCTGGCCACCGCCATCGGTCTGGTGGCGGCCATTCCGGCGGTGATCATCTACAACGTGTTCGCCCGCGCCATTTCGAACTACAAGGCCAGCCTGGCCGACACTTCGGCCGAGGTGATGCGCCATCTCTCGCGCGATCTCGATCGTGAAGAGTCGGGTGACAGCCGCCTGCGCGCCGCCGCGGAGTAAACCATGGCCGCGAAGCTCGATCTCGGCGGGGAAGACCTCGTCGAAAACCACGACATCAACGTCACGCCGTTCATCGACGTGATCCTGGTGCTGCTGATCATCTTCATGGTGGCGGCGCCGCTGGCCACCGTGGACGTCCAGGTGGACCTGCCCACCGCCAATGCCCAGCCGCAGCCGCGTCCAGACAAGCCCCTGTTCGTGACCGTGCAGAACGATCTCACGCTCTCCGTGGGAGACGATCCGGTCCAGCGCACGGCGCTGGCGATGGCTCTCGACGGCGTGACGCAGGGTGACAAGCAGCAGCGCGTGTTCGTGCGCGCTGACAAGGCTGTCTCCTATGGCGACGTGATGGAGGTGATGAACCTGCTGCGCGACGCCGGCTACCTGAAGATCGGTCTCGTGGGTCTGGAGACGGTCGGCGGCGGGACGCCGGCTCCGGCTGCGCCCGGTGCCGCCCCCGCCCCGGGTGCCGCTCCTGCGGCAGGAACGCCTCCGGCGGGAGCGCCCGCGGCGCAGGGGGCCGCGCCTGCGGCGCCCGCAGCCACGCCGGCAGCGCCTGCTCCTGCGGCCCCGGCACCGGCGCCCGCTCAGGCGGCGCCTCAGGGGACCACGCGGTGACAGCCATCCATCCCGAGGATCACGTGGCGCAGGATCACCATCATCACGACCACCGGCTGGCGTACATCGCCGGCTGGTGGCTGCTGGCGGGCGCGCTGATCTTCGCCGCGCACGCGGGGCTCGTCTATGCGGCCCTGCACTGGCACAAGCCGATCTCGGCGGCGGACGAGGCTGCTGCCGCCGTCATGATCGAGCTGGCGCCGATCGCGACCGCGCCGCCGTCGCAGACGGAGGACGTGGCGCCGGGTCCGGAGATGGTGCAGGCGCCCGAGCCGATTCCCGATGCGCCGGAGATGATGGAGGAGGCCGAGCCGCCGCCCGCACCGGAGGTGGTGGAGGAGCAGCCGCCTATCGAGAAGCTGCCCGACCTGCCGCCGCCGCCGCCCATCGCGGAGGCAGTGCTTCCCACGCCGCGTCCGGTGATCCCGGATCCGCCGCCGCCGGAAAAGCGCAAGCCGGAGCCGAAGAAGGAACGCAAGGCGAGCCGTAGGCCCGCAGCGCCCGTCACCAGTGCGGCGCCGAGGTCCGATGCGCAGGAAGCTGCCGCCACGGCGGCGCCGTCCCAGGGTGACAGCGCCTCGCGCTCCCAGCAGCGTGCGGATTGGGCAAGCCTCGTCAGCGGGCGACTCAACCGCTTCAAGCGCTATCCTCCCGGTGCGAGCGAGCGCGGGGTCGCGCAGGTCCGCTTCTCCATGGATCGGTCGGGCAACGTCCTCTCGTCGAGCCTCGTCCGCTCTTCCGGCTCTGCCGCGCTGGACGCGGAAGCGGTGGAGTTGCCCCGGCGTGCGTCGCCTTTCCCGCCCCCGCTGTCGGGTGGGACGCAGGTGCTCACGGTGCCGATCAACTTCAACGGCCGCTGATCGCCTCCGATCCTGCACCCCTGGACAAGACTGCCAAAGCCCCGGTTCGCTCCCGAACCGGGGCTTTGGCTTGAAATGGAGCCGCCTGCCGTACACGGCTCGTGCCACGTGCGAAATCTGCGGTGTTCTTCCGTCCGCGCTTTGGACTTAGGCCACGCGCTATGATAAGCGAGCGCTCCCATTATCGGCTGGGCCTTTGCCCGGCTAAAAGCCGAATGTCTCGGAGACGTCCCATGGCCTCGTCTGCTGCGAACAGCACCTCCGCCTCGGCGGAGATGAACCGTTTCTTCTCCGCTCCCCTCGCCGAGGTGGACCCGGAAATCGCTGCCGCCGTCGAGGCCGAGCTGGGTCGCCAGCGTGAAGAGATCGAGCTGATCGCGTCCGAGAACATCGTCTCCCGCGCCGTGCTGGAGGCCCAGGGCTCGGTGCTCACCAACAAGTATGCCGAGGGCTATCCGGGCAAGCGCTACTATGGCGGCTGCCAGTTCGTGGACGTGGCCGAGACGCTGGCCATCGAGCGCGCCAAGAAGCTGTTCGGCTGCGCCTTCGCCAACGTCCAGCCCAATTCCGGCAGCCAGGCCAATCAGGCGGTGTTCTTCACCCTGATGAAGCCCGGCGAGACCTTCCTCGGCCTCAACCTCGCCGCTGGTGGCCATCTCACCCACGGCTCGCCCGTGAACATGTCCGGCAAGTGGTTCAACGCCGTGCCCTATGGCGTGCGCGAGGATGACCAGCGCATCGACTATGACGCGGTCGCCCAGCTCGCCGACCAGCACAAGCCGAAGGTGATCGTGGCCGGCGGTTCCGCCTATCCGCGTCTCATCGATTTTGCCCGCATGCGCGAGATCGCCGATGCCGTCGGCGCCAAGCTGATGGTGGACATGGCCCATTTCGCGGGCCTCGTCGCCGGTGGCGCGCATCCGAGCCCGTTCCCGCATGCCCATGTGGTGACGACGACCACCCACAAGACCCTGCGCGGCCCGCGTGGCGGCATGATCCTGACCAATGACGAGGAACTGGCGAAGAAGCTGAACTCCGCCATCTTCCCCGGTATCCAGGGCGGCCCGCTCATGCATGTGATCGCCGCCAAGGCGGTGGCCTTCGGCGAGGCTCTGCGCCCCGAGTTCAAGGTCTACGCCAAGAACGTGGTGGAGAATGCCAAGGCGCTGGCCGAGAACCTGCGCGGCCACGGCTTCGACATCGTGTCCGACGGCACCGACACCCATCTGATGCTGGTGGACCTGCGTCCCAAGCGCCTCAACGGCAAGGTGTCGGAAACGGCGCTCGGCCGTGCGCACATCACCTGCAACAAGAACGGCATCCCGTTCGATCCTGAGAAGCCGGCCATCACCTCGGGCGTGCGTCTCGGCACCCCGGCGGGCACCACCCGTGGCTTCGGCGTGGCCGAGTTCCAGCAGATCGGCGACATGATCGCCGAGGTGCTGGACGTGCTCTCGCAGAAGGGCGTGGCCGAGGACAGCCTCGTGGAAGAGGCGGTGCGCGGCAAGGTGAAGGCCCTGCTCGGTCGCTTCCCGATCTACAGCTGATACCAGCGGAGAGGGGGGGCTCTCATGCGGTGTCCTTATTGCGGCAGTCTCGACACCCAGGTGAAGGACAGCCGCCCCACCGAAGACAATACGGCCATCCGCCGCCGTCGGGTCTGCCCCGACTGCGGCGGGCGGTTCACCACCTTCGAGCGCGTGCAACTGCGCGAGCTGATGGTCGTGAAGCGCTCCGGGCGGCGGGTGCCGTTCGACCGTGACAAGCTCGCCCGATCCGTGGAGATCGCTCTGCGCAAGCGCCCGGTGGAAACCGAGCGGGTCGAGCGCATGCTGTCCGGGCTCGTCCGACAGCTTGAGAGCTTGGGCGATACCGAGATCCAGTCCGAGACCGTCGGCGAGATGGTCATGGAAGGGCTGAAGCAGATCGACGACGTGGCCTATGTGCGCTTCGCCTCGGTCTATCGCAATTTCCGCGAGGCCAAGGATTTCGAGAGCCTTCTGGGCGAACTGAACCTTGGCGACGGCAAGAAGGCCGAAGCGCTGGCCAAGCTCAAGCGTGGTGAGACGCGCGAGCCGGAGCCGGAGTAGCGCGCAGGAGTAGCCATTCATGAGTGTCCGCCCGGCCGCAGCCACCGTCAGCTCTCCCGAGGAAGACGAGGCCCTGATGGCCGAGGCGCTCGCCGTCGGTCGTCTCGGCCTCGGGCGGACCTGGCCCAATCCCTCGGTCGGCGCCCTCGTGGTGCGCCCGACCTCCGGTGGCCCGCAGATTCTTGGCCGCGCGGGCACGGCGCCCGCCGGCCGGCCCCATGCGGAGCCGCTGGCGCTGGCGCAGGCCGGGGATGCGGCGCGCGGCGCCACGCTCTACGTCACCCTTGAACCCTGCTCCCATTACGGCCGCACGCCGCCCTGCGCCGATGCTGTGATTGCGTCCGGCGTCACCCGCGTCATCGCCGCCATCGAGGATCCCGACCCGCGCGTGCGGGGCAGGGGCGTTGCCCGCATGCGCGCGGCGGGGCTCTGGGTCACGGTGGGCGTGGGCGCCGAGCAGGCCCTGCTGGACCATGCCGGCCACATCAGCCGCGTCACCCGCGCCCGTCCGCATGTGCTGCTGAAGATGGCGGTCTCGGGTGACGGCAAGATCGGCCGAACGGGGCCGCAGCGGGTGCAGATCACCGGCCCCGAGGCCAATGAGCGGGTGCATGTCATGCGCTCCGTCGCCGACGTGATTCTGGTGGGAATCGGCACGGTGATGGCCGACGATCCGCTGTTGACCTGCCGCCTGCCGGGCGTGACCGGCCGTTCTCCGGTGCGCGTGGTTCTTGATAGCGATCTGCATATGCCGCTCGAGTCGCGACTGGTGCGAACCACCAGTGAAGTGCCGCTCTGGGTGATGTGTGCCGAGGATGCGCCTGCTGGCCGGGAAGCTGCTTTGGTCAGTCTCGGCGTGGAGGTTTACCGCGTGCCGCGCGGGGCGAGCGGGCATGTGGACCTGAAGGCTGCCCTGCATGTGCTGGGGCTGCTGGGGGTGACGCGGGTGATGGCGGAGGGGGGCTCGCGCCTCGCCGCTGCTCTGCTGGATGCGAGCCTCGTGGACGAGGTGGCGGTGTTTCAAGATCCCGTGATGCTGGGCGCGGATGCCATTGATGCCCTGCATGGCCAGCCCCTCTCACGACTGATCTCGCCCGTGGGGTTCGAGAGCGTTGAGCGCCAGCAACTCGGACCACAACAATTGTTGCGTATGCTGCGGCGATAGCCATATTCTATGCCATCAATCAATAGATGATCATCGCAGCGTATTCAGCGATGGTTCATCTGATGTGCGGCTGGGGAGTACGCACCGCTTCTTTGGAGGTGTGGGACATGGCGGGGACGAGGGTTGCACGCGCTTCTATCGCTTTTACCAAAGCTCGGAGGTATCTTGCTAACTCAATTGTCTCGAATTTATTTCTAGTTTCCTTTATAGCCATCCACATACCTCTCCTGTTCGTCATTTCCTACACAGTGGTCGCCAATCGGATCGATCTTCTGGTTCTCATTCCCGGAACCTTGGCCTCTACCGTCTTGGGCGTGGCCGTATCCTTCTATTTCTCGTTCCGTGTGCTCAGCCCCGTGCGGGGGGTGATCAAGGCCGTGGAGGAGTATCGGCGCGCCCGCGGGCTCAAGGAGGAGCCTCGTCAGCGCCGAGACGAGATGGTGGAGCTGTCCAGCTCGGTGGAGGGGCTGCTCAGCGAGGTGTCGCACATGCTCGACCATCTGGAGCACAAGGCGAACACCGACCCCCTGACGGGCCTGCGCAACCGCCGCTGGCTGTTTGAGCAGGCGGCTCTGGTCTTCGACCGCGCCCGGCGGGAGACCAGTTCCGTGGCGGTGGCCATCTTCGACATCGATCACTTCAAGCAGTTCAATGATCGTTATGGCCATCAGGCCGGCGACCGTGTGCTGTTCACCGTGGCCGAGATGGCCCAGATGAATGTGCGCACCTATGACCTTCTGGCACGCATCGGAGGCGAGGAGTTCTGCATCGTCATGCCCAACGTCACGCGGCAACAGGCCGCGCACGCCATGGAGCGGCTGCGGCTCGCCATCGAGGCCGCACGCATCGATGACCTCGACGTGGGGCGCGTGACCGCCAGTTTCGGGCTCTGTGTCGGTTTCCCCGGGCAGGAGGGCCTTAAGACCATGCTGATGGAGGCCGATCGGGCCCTCTACAGCTCCAAGGCTGAGGGACGCAACCGGGTCAGCATCTGCGCCCACCGCTCGCAGGCCATGTCCTGAGGGCGGTCCTCCGGGACTGGTGGCGCGGGGTCATTCGTGCCATAGGAAAGCTCGCTTCCGGCCCGGTGCCGGTACCCGTTGCGCCGTAGCGATCCCGCGCTTATCCCGCCTTTCGCGGGAGGAGCCGCCGGGGGCTGCGGCCGACCGTGAGATCGAGCAGACTTTCCATGTTCACAGGCATTGTCACGGACCTTGGCGAAATCGTCGATGTGGAAGTGCACAACGAGGTGCGGAGCTTCGGCATCGCCACGGACTACAAGGCAGGTTCCATCGACATCGGCGCGTCCATTGCATGCTCGGGCGTGTGCCTGACCGTCACCAAGGTCAAGAAGCGCGGCCCCAAGCGCACGGTCTTCTACGTGGACGCCGCCCCCGAGACACTGGCCATCACCACCGTGTCGGACTGGCGCGAAGGCCATCGCATCAATCTGGAGCGCTCGCTGACCATCGGCGGCGAACTGGGCGGGCACATCGTCACCGGCCATGTGGACGGCATCGCCCGCGTGGTGCAGCGGGACGATTTCGAGGAAACGAGCCGCTTCACCTTCGAAGTGCCGGAGCCGCTGTCGCGCTTCATCGCCGCGAAAGGCTCGGTGTGCCTCGACGGCACCTCGCTCACCGTCAATACGGTGAAGGGGGATCGCTTTTCCTGCCTGCTCATTCCCCACACGCTGGCTGTGACCACCTGGGGTGGCGTCACGCGGGATTCGCAGGTCAATCTCGAAGTGGATCTGATGGCCCGCTATGCCGCGCGACTTGCGCAGTTCGAGCCGGCCTAATACTTCACGCGCCCAAAGCGGAGACAGAAGACAATGGTAAGCACGCGCACTGAAGGCGCGCGCACCGGGGAGCCCGTGCCGGGCGCCCGCGTGCTGATTGTGGAAGGGCGCTATTACGAGGCGCTGGCGGACGAACTGCTGGCCGGCGCGCGCGCCGTGCTGGAAGCGGCGGGCTGCGTGGTGGAGGTCATCACCGTGCCGGGCGCGCTGGAAATCCCCATCGCCGCCGAGATCGCGCTGGAGCAGGCCGAGCTGGAAGACGAGCCGATCGAGGCCGTGGTGGCGCTCGGCTGCGTCATCCGGGGTGAGACCTATCATTTCGAGATCGTGGCGGGTGAATCCTCGCGCGGCCTCATGGATCTGGCGCTGGCCCATGCCCTGCCGCTCGGCAACGGTATCCTGACCGTGGAAACCGAGGCGCAGGCCTGGGAGCGCGCGCGCCTCACCGAGGGCAACAAGGGCGGCGGCGCCGCCGAGGCGGCGCTGACGCTGGTGCGCCTGAAGCGCCGGGGCACGGCATGAGCGATCAGGCTTCCAAACCCATGCGCAAGAGCGCGGCCCGCCTCGCGGCGGTGCAGGCGCTCTACCAGATGGATGTGGCGTCCACGCCGGTGAACGAGCTGCTGGCGCAGTTCGAAAGCCATTGGCTGGGCCAGGAAGTGGAAGGCACGGTCTATCCGGAAGCCGACCGCAACCTGTTCCGCACGGTGGTGCATGGTGTGCTGGCCGAACAGCGCACCATCGATCCCATGGTGGACGAGGCCCTGACCGCCGGCTGGCCGTTGCGCCGGGTGGAACTGGTGCTGCGTGCGGTGCTGCGCGCCGGGGCTTTCGAACTGGTGGGCAAGCCGGATGTGCCGGCCCGCGTGGTGATCGCGGAGTACGTGAACGTGGCGGCCGCCTTCCTCGACCGTGACGAGACGGGCATGGTCAATGCCGTGCTGGACAGCCTCGCCCGCAAGCTGCGCGCCGAGGAGTTTTCCAAGGGCGCTGTCTGAGCGTTGTGGACGGACGCGCCCCGCTGAAGGGCGCGCCGTGAAGGGGAATGCGCCATGGCCGGGGATGCCTCATGACAGCCGGGACGGGCGAGGACGACATCATCAGCCGCTTCTTCCGGCCCATCGCCACCAGTCCGGCGGCGCGAGGGCTGTTTGACGATGCGGCCCTGCTGACCCCGCCGCCCGGCTGCGATCTGGTGCTGACCAAGGACGCGCTGGTGGCGGGCGTCCATTTCTTTCCCGACGACTCCCCGGCCTCCGTGGCGCGCAAGGCGTTGCGGGTGAACCTGTCCGATCTGGCGGCGAAGGGCGCGCAGCCGCTTGGTGCGCTGCTCGCGCTGGCTCTGCCCCGGCCGCTGGATGAGGCATGGCTGGAAGCCTTCGCCTTGGCGCTGGGCGCCGATGCCGACCTGTTCGGCTGCCCGATTCTCGGCGGCGACACGGTGAGCACGCCGGGGCCGATCTCGCTCTCCATCACCGCCTTTGGTGCCGTGCCCTCCGGCGGCTTCGTGCCGCGTACCGGCGCCGCGCCGGGGCAGGCGATTCTCGTTTCCGGCACCATTGGCGATGCGGCGCTCGGCTTGCAGCTGCGGCTTGATCCCGGTCGCGCGGGTTTTCGCGATCTGCCGGAGGCGGGCAGGGCGCATCTGGCGGATCGCTACCTGCATCCGCAGCCGCGCCTGGCGCTGGCCGATGCCCTGCGTGCCCATGCCGCCTGCGCCATGGATGTGTCCGATGGTCTCGTAGGCGACGTGACCAAGATGCTGGCGGCTTCGGGCTGTGGCGGATTGCTGCGTGCGTCACAGGTGCCGTTGTCCGAAGCCGCCCGCGTTGCCATCGAGGTCGAGCCTGAGCTTCTGGCGACGGCGCTGGGGGGCGGGGACGATTACGAGATTGCCGCTACCGTGCCGCTGGATGCCGTGCCCATGTTCCGCGCCGCAGCGGCCGCTGCGGGGGTGCCGGTCAGTGTCATTGGTGAGACCTATCGGGGCGAGGGACTAGATGTAGTGGGGCGCGACGGGCACCCCCTCCAGCTCGCGCACGGTAGTTTCAGCCATTTCTGAGCGCGCAAGTGCGACGGTACGACATGTCACAAAACCCACATGCGCTTGTGGATGATGTGCATAAGGAGGGGCCGTAAAGACGCCCCTCGAGCCGCCTTTCCACAGCCCGGAAATGGCCGCAAACACCGCCGGCAAAAGGGCCGTTAGGGGTTTATTAACAGGGCGCCTGTCACTATATTTAGTAGGCACTCCGCTCCAGGAGCCCCCAAATCTGTGTTTGACGGCAGCGCCAGACTCGCTTTAGCGTTGCCACATTCAAGAGCGACGCCGACGACCTGAGGCCGGGGGGCCCAGATCTAGGCGTCTGCCCTTTCCAAACACAGCGGTCCGGCTCTGGGGTGGCGAATGCGCCGCACCCAACGTTGCGTCGTGGCCTGTCGAAGACCATCTATTTAGCCCCCGACCGGGGCCCTGCGCTTAAGGGAGCATACGGTCATGCGCGTTGAACGCCGCTACACCACGGAAGGCCGTTCGCCTTATGCGGACATCGCATTCCGCGAGACCGTCAGCGAGATTCGCAATCCGGACGGCTCCGTTGTCTTCCGCCAGGAAGGCATCGAGGTGCCTGCGCAGTTCTCGCAGGTCGCCAGCGACATTCTCGCGCAGAAGTATTTCCGCAAGGCCGGCGTGCCCGCGCGCCTGAAGAAGGTGGAGGAGAACGATGTTCCCTCCTTCCTGTGGCGCTCGGTGCCCGACGAGGCCGCTCTGGCGGCGCTGCCGGAGAAGGAGCGGATCGTCGGCGAGCACACCGCCCAGCAGGTATTCGACCGTCTGGCCGGCACCTGGACCTACTGGGGCTGGAAGGGCGGCTATTTCGACAGCGAGGCCGACGCGCAGGCCTTCTTCGACGAGCACCGCTACATGCTGGCCATGCAGATGGTCGCGCCCAATTCACCGCAGTGGTTCAACACCGGCCTGCACTGGGCCTATGGCATCGACGGTCCCGGCCAGGGCCATTTCTACGTGGACTACAAGACGGGCGAGCTGACCTCGTCTTCGTCCGCCTATGAGCACCCGCAGCCGCACGCCTGCTTCATCCAGTCCGTCTCCGACGATCTGGTGAGCGATGGCGGCATCATGGACCTGTGGGTCCGCGAGGCGCGCCTGTTCAAGTACGGCTCCGGCACCGGTTCCAACTTCTCCGCGCTGCGCGGCGAGGGCGAGCGCCTGTCCGGCGGCGGCAAGTCGTCCGGCCTGATGAGCTTCCTCAAGATCGGCGACCGCGCGGCGGGCGCCATCAAGTCCGGCGGCACCACCCGCCGCGCCGCCAAGATGGTGGTGGTGGATGCCGACCATCCGGACGTGGAAGCCTATGTGAACTGGAAGGTTGTCGAGGAGCAGAAGGTCGCTTCCCTCGTCACCGGCTCCAAGATCAACGCCAAGCATCTCAAGGCCGTGCTGAAGGCCTGCGTGAATTGCGAAGGCACGGGCGACAGCTGCTTCGATCCGGAGAAGAACCCGGCCCTGAAGCGCGAGATCAAGGCCGCCCGCAAGGCGCTGGTGACGGATGCCGCCATCCGCCGCGTGATCCAGTTCGCCCGCCAGGGCTTCACCGACATCGACGTGCCGATCTACGACACCGATTGGGACGGCGAGGCCTACATCACGGTGGCCGGCCAGAATTCCAACAATTCGGTGCGCGTGACCGACGATTTCCTGCGCGCGGTCGAGGCCGATGCGGACTGGAATCTCATCCGCCGCACCGACGGCAAGGTCCACAAGACCATCAAGGCCCGCGACCTGTGGGAGAAGATCGGCGCCGCCGCATGGCATTGCGCTGACCCCGGCATCCAGTTCCACACCGCGGTGAACGACTGGCACACCTGCCCGGCCGGCGGCGAGATTCGCGCCTCCAACCCGTGCTCCGAGTACATGTTCCTCGATGACACGGCCTGCAACCTCGCCTCGCTGAACCTGCTGCAGTTCCGCGATGCGGAGAAGCGCTTCGATGTGGAGAGCTTCGAGCACGCCGTGCGCCTGTGGACCATGGTGCTGGAAATCTCGGTGCTGATGGCGCAGTTCCCCTCGCGCCGCATCGCCGAGCTGTCCTACGAGTACCGCACGCTGGGTCTCGGCTACGCCAATATCGGCGGCTTCCTGATGTCCGCCGGCATTCCCTATGACTCGGCTGAGGGTCGCGCCATCTGCGGCGCCATCTCCGCCATCATGACCGGCATCTGCTACGCCACCTCCGCCGAGATGGCGAAGGAACTGGGCCCGTTCCCGGCCTACAAGGACAACGCGAATTCGATGCTGCGGGTCATCCGCAACCATCGTCGCGCCGCCCATGGCGAGGCCAAGGGCTATGAGGCCCTGTCCATGGCGCCTGTGCCGCTGGACCATGCCTCCTGCAAGGATGCCCGCATCGTCGACCATGCCAAGGCCGCCTGGGACAAGGCGCTGAAGCTGGGCGAGGAGCACGGCTATCGCAACGCGCAGGTCAGCGTGATCGCGCCCACCGGCACCATCGGCCTGGTGATGGATTGCGACACCACCGGCATCGAGCCCGACTTTGCGCTGGTGAAGTTCAAGAAGCTGGCCGGTGGCGGCTACTTCAAGATCATCAACCGCGCCGTGCCGGAGGCTCTGCGCACGCTGGGCTACAGCGAGGCGCAGCTGGCCGAGATCGAGGCCTATGCGGTGGGCCACGGCTCGCTGGCGCAGGCCCCGGCCATCAATCACGGTTCGCTGCGCGCCAAGGGCTTTGACGACGCGGCCATCGCCAAGGCGGAAGCCGCGGTGAAGACGGCGTTCGATATCAAGTTCGCCTTCAACCGCTGGACCTTCGGCGAGGAGTTCCTCGTGAAGTCCCTCGGCGTGACGCCGGCCCAGCTCGGCGACATGAAGTTCGACCTGCTGGCTCATCTCGGCTTCTCCAAGGCCGACATCGACGCTGCCAACGTGCATGTCTGCGGCGCCATGACCCTTGAGGGCGCGCCGTACCTCAAGGCCGAGCATCTGCCGGTGTTCGACTGCGCCTCGCCGTGCGGCCGCATCGGCAAGCGCTTCCTCTCGGTGGAGAGCCACATCCGCATGATGGCTGCTGCGCAGCCGTTCATCTCGGGCGCGATCTCCAAGACCATCAATATGCCGAACGACGCCACGGTGGAGGATTGCCATGCGGCTTACCTTCTCTCCTGGCGCCTGGCGCTGAAGGCCAACGCGCTCTATCGCGATGGCTCCAAGCTCTCGCAGCCGCTGAACGCCCAGCTCGTCTCCGATGACGATGACGAGGAGGATGCGGTCGAGGCGCTGGTGGCCCAGCCCGCCGCCGCGCGTGCCGCTACTGTCACCGAGAAGATTGTTGAGCGGGTGATCGAGCGCGTCATCGAGCGCAACACGCACGATCGCGAGAAGATGCCGGACCGCCGCAAGGGCTACACCCAGAAGGCGGTGGTGGGCGGCCACAAGGTCTATCTGCGCACCGGCGAATATGATGACGGCCGCCTCGGCGAGATCTTCATCGACATGCACAAGGAAGGCGCGGCGCTCCGCTCCTTCATCAACAACTTCGCCATTTCGGTGTCGCTGGGCCTCCAGTACGGCGTGCCGTTGGAGGAGTATGTGGACGCCTTCACCTTCACCCGTTTCGAGCCTGCCGGCCCGGTGCAGGGCAACGACACCATCAAGTACGCCACCTCGATCCTGGACTATGTGTTCCGCGAGCTGGCGGTGTCCTACCTCGCCCGTCACGACCTCGGGCATGTGGACCATCAGGAGACCGGCTTCGACGCGCTCGGCAAGGGCGTGGACGAGGGCAAGGCGCCCAATCCTGCGGCCCGCGTCGTCTCCAAGGGCCTCGTGCGCGGCAAGAACGTGAGCCTTCTGGTGCCGCAGACCACGGCCGACGCGCGCTCGGCCACGGACAATGTGACGGTTCTGCGCGCCCGCACCGACGGCGCCACCGCGCTAAAGCAGGATGCCGAGATTCAGGCGGCGGAAGAGGTGGCGGAGATCGAGGCGGCTGTTGAGAGCCTGCTCGACAAGTCGCTGCCCTGGAAAGCGGCTGACCGCACCCAGGACCGCCGCGCCGAAGCCCGCGCCCGCGGCTACGAGGGCGAGGCCTGCCCCGAGTGCATGAACTTCACCATGGTTCGCAACGGCACCTGCCTGAAGTGCGACACCTGTGGCGGGACGACTGGCTGCTCGTGAGAGCTGGGGGGCGTTTTGTGTCCATGTTCGCAAAGGATATGTGAATCTGGCGACGAAATGGGTTTTTGGTCCCCCATAGTTTGGGGTGCGATTTTAAAACCCAATGATTGTGCGGCTTTGAAGAAGCTGCTCTTCGAGAGCTGAAATCAGCCCGTCGCACCCCTGCGGCGGGCTGTTTTCGTTGGCCCAGTGGTGGGAGCTCATGTCCGTGGTGCTCGTCGACGCTTCTTGTGTCGGCCGAGTGCGCTTCTTGACGTGAAGACTGTTGCAAGATTGGCATTCTCCTCGACGCCGCCTACATGCGACTATCTTCGGAAACGCCGGGTCAGTTGCCGCGTGCAATTATGCGCGAACGTCAGTCTCCGTATCCAAGCAAGCTGAACCTCGATGGCCGTGGCATCGGTGCGCTTCTTCAACCGGTGTTGATTCCGCACATGTGAGCTGGAGCAGCGTAGACTGTTCCAACCAGCCATTTCCTCGGAGCCGACGCAGTCCAGATGCGACGAGGACGATTGCACCCGATGCCAGGGCATTGATAACGTCGCTGACGTTTTCGATTGCAGCCAGGTGCGGGGAGGCCGCCGATGACCGGGGATAGACCAAAGCACCGTTCGAGTAGCTGGAGGCCCTTTACGGACGATCCCTGGTCCGACGATCTTCTGGTGAAGGGGCCTGTTTGGGATGCGGCGGTCGCGGCTGCGCGCAAATCACGCCTCGCGAGGACCCGAAAAGTTGAGGCTCCGACGAAGGACAGTGGCATCGTGGCCACCACTGGCGACAGAAACGTTCCGATCCTGGCGACAGTGAGTAGGGCTTCAGAGGTTACCAGGTCGCCGGTAGCCGAGTAGGTCGTCTGCCACCGGCCGGACGTTAATCACTGCGACTTTGTGCCGGGGGAATGCACCAGAGGCGGCACGTCACCCGATCTGCATAGCGATGTGCGCAGTGAGGCATCGCGCCCCTCGATGATGACAGCATCTGAAACACTGCGTGCCCTCGACCGCCCTTCCAGCGACGGCCGCTTTGCGCCCCCATCTTTGCCATAGAGATCAGGTTAGCGATTTCCTGAAAGCAGACGTTGCGCTGAGCGCGGAGATCGCAGCGCGCATTCCCGGCATTTGGGATTCGTGCGTCCCGGCGACTGCTGGCGCGACGATGGTTTTGGCTCTGACTTTTCGAGGATTATCGTAAGGCGAGCAGCTACGGTACAGTGTGGCCCCCAATTGGCACCCGAGCTTACATTCCGCCAGTATCCTATACATGGCAGTGGACGCATGAATCCGTGCTCCGGCCTCAGAGCCTACGGGTCACGAGGTCGCCATATGGGTTCGAGCTCGATCGAAAGAGGCTTCCGTGAATAGGCTTCTGATGTTGCTGGCAGTGGCGGGTACTGCCGCTCTGGGAACCGTACCGGCAGTTGGCCGCGAACTCAGCCAAATCCTGGACAGCGGGGTGTTGCGCGTCTGCGTCGCGGGCTCCAGTGCCGATTTCTACCAAGCCAATGCCGAGGCCTTCGCCCGATTTCTCGGCGTACAAGCGGAGGTCAAGCGTCTGGGCAGCTTCGATGAGCAGTTCCTGAACGCCTCCGGCGTCATCGTGCGCGACCAAACCTATGAGTCCCAACTACTGGCCGACGGAAGCTGCGATTTGTTTCCGAACGACCTCCACATCGTCGACTGGCGTGCGTCCAAGATGCGGCTGGTGCCCTATTACAATGTGCGCAACGTCGTGGTCGCCAACCCAGCGCAACGCGCCGAGATCAAAAGCGAGGCGGATCTGGCGGGGCGTGTCGCGGCAGTCCAGCAGGGCACCGCCTATGAGGCGTGGCTCGTTGCCGCCAACCAGGACGAGTTCCGCTCCCGTCCGGTGATAATCCGTAACGCGCCAACTCTCGAAGCCATCCGCATGACGGCCCGACAGGAGGCGGACTTCACCATCCTCGGCAGCGAGGGTGCATTGAGATGGGTGCGCGAGGATGTGCAGCACCTCGCTATCCTGTTTCCGGTGAGCGATCCCGTGAAAGTCGGCTGGGGGATAAGTTCTTCAGCGCCACTGCTGGCGCAATTACTTGAAACATTCTTTCAAAAAAGCAATCAGCTAGATTCAGAACTGGACCGCAACTGGAATAGCTACTACCACGTCTCGCTGGTGGAATATGGGTTGTTCGAGGCCTCCTTTAAGGAAGAAGGGATCGACCTGCCTAGCATCCTGCGATGGGCCGTTCCCCTTGGATTGGGCGCCCTCCTGGTCCTTGTCGCGGCTCTGCTAGCCAACCGACGGCTCAAGCGCGAGATCGGCGAACGCAAGGCCGCCGAAGAAGCCGCCCAACTCGCCTCCGAACAGTTGCGCAGGACAGAGGTTTGGTATCGCAGCATTATCCAATCTGCCCCCGACGGCATGGTGGTCATCGACGGCACCGGCACCATAATGCTGGCAAATCCGAAAGTCGAAGCGATGTTCGGCTATGGCGAAGGCGAGCTGATCGGAAGGGCCATCGAGACTCTGGTGCCGATATCGATCCGCGGCCGTCACGTCGGGCTGCGCGACGGGTTCGCAGCTCATGGCTCGACGCGCGCAATGGGCACTCTCGGGCAACATCTTCACGGGTTGCGTCGGGATGGCAGCGAGTTTCCCGTGGAAGTTGGATTGTCTAGGCTACCGATGCTGGCAGGGCGCGGCGTTTGTGTGTGCGCTTCGGTGCGCGACGTCACCGATCGCAAGAACGTTGAAGCCGACATTCTGCGCGCCAAGGAGATCGCCGAAGTCGCCACCCGCGCCAAGAGCGATTTCCTCGCCAATATGAGCCACGAAATCCGCACACCGATGAACGCGATCATCGGCCTGTCACATCTGGCCCTAAAGACCGACCTGGCCCCCAAGCAGCGCGACTATGTCTCCAAGATACACAATGCGGGGACGTCGCTCCTGGGCATCATCAACGACATTCTCGACTTCTCCAAGGTCGAAGCCGGCAAGCTGGAGATGGAGCAGATTCGGTTCCGGCTGGATGAAATGCTGGACAATGTTTCCGCGCTAGTCGCGCAGAAGGCTCACGACAAGGGGTTGGAGCTGCTGTTCGATACGGCTGCGGATGTGCCGCAGGGCTTGATCGGCGATCCGTTGCGGCTGAGCCAGATACTGGTCAACTTGGTCAGCAACGCGGTCAAGTTCACCGAGCGTGGTCAGATTTCAGTCTCGGTGCGGTGTCCCGAACGCGCGGGCGAGAAGGCACTGCTGCGGGTGGTCGTGCGGGACTCAGGCATAGGCATGACTCCGGAGCAGACAGGCAGATTATTTCAGGCCTTCAGCCAAGCGGACGGCTCAACCACACGCAAATATGGTGGGACGGGGCTGGGTCTCGCAATCACCAAGCGCTTGGTGGAAATGATGGGCGGCAGCATCCAGGTGGAATCTGCGCCGGGCGATGGCAGCACTTTCTCATTCTCAGCCTGGCTGGGTCTGGATGAGCAACCGGTACGCAGAAAGCCGATCCCCGAAGTACTGAACGGCATGCGCGCTTTGATCGTGGACGATAACAAGTCGGCGAGGGAGATTCTTTCCGAGCTACTGCGCGGCCTTGGGCTGGCTGTCAGTGCAGCCGCTTCCGGCGAACAGGCTCTTGCCGCCCTGGATGACGCCGATGCGGATCATCCCTACGGGGTGGTGTTCCTGGATTGGAGAATGCCGGGCATGGACGGCCTGGAAACCGCTCGCCGGATAAGCCAGCGAGAGACTTCTCCCCTTATGGTGATGGTGACCGCTTACGGACTGGAGGATGTTCGTGCGGACGCGGAAACGGTCGGCCTAAGCGCCTTCTTGGTCAAACCCGTCAGCCAGTCGTCCCTGCTGGATACGCTCGTCAAGCTGTTCGCACCACAAGATCACCAGTCCCCCGGTGATGCGGCGGACACCGCAACGCCGCGGCTGGACCGTACGCGCCTTCTGGTGGCTGAAGATAACGAGGTCAACCAGCAGATCGCCGGCGAGCTTCTGCGCGGCGCAGGCGCATCTGTGGTCCTCGCCAGTAATGGCCGCGAAGCCATCGATATGCTGAAGGCGCGGCCCGACGCTTACGACCTCGTCCTCATGGATGTGCAGATGCCGGAAATTGATGGCATCGAGGCGACGCGTCTGATCCGCGCCGATCCGCAGCTTTCCGCCATTCCCGTTATCGCTATGACTGCGCATGCCATGCCGGAGGAACGCAGACGCTGCATAGAGGCGGGCATGGTGGACCACATCACCAAGCCCCTCGAAGCGCATGTTGTGTTCCAGACATTGCTGCGTTGGCTCCCCAAACCTTCCCTCGAGCGGCAAGTTGCATTGGTCGAACCGGTCCCGGAGCGGGTGGATAATGAAGCACTTCCGGAGTTCGATGGCCTCGACGCTGTCAGTGCCCTGCGCCGCGTGGGCGGCAACCGTAAGCTATACTTGAGCCTCCTTCGACAGTTCGTCGACAAAGAGGTAGATGCGGCCGGGCGCATCGCCGACGCATTGAATACGCAGGGCATTGCTGACGCCGAGCGTATCGCCCACACCGTGAAGGGTGTCGCCGCCAACATCGGGCTTGGGCAGCTATCGACACTGGCTGCCGAGCTGGAAGCAGCCCTGAAAGCCCGGGCGGGCATAAGCGGTGCGCTGTCTGCTTTCGAAAGCGAGCTGGCGCGCAGCATGGCCTCCTTGGGCGAAGCGCTGGCGGAACTGCAAAATGCGACCTCCGTCGTCGGCAACGGCGATGAAGCCAGCAGAGCTGACTCGGCATCATATGTCATCGAGCTCGCCGGACTGCTCGCGGCGGGCAAGGGCAAGGCCGTGGACCATTTGCAGAAGGTGAGCGAGCGAATACGCCCTGTGTTCGCCGGCAGTGATTATGCTGCCCTTGAGAAAGCAGTAAACAGCTACGACTTCGACACCGCGCTTGTTATCCTGCGTCAGGCCGCTTCGAGGCACGACATACCACTGCAAGAGGAGCACGCATGAACAGCGAAGCCCCCGCCAACAGCAAGCCGACCGTGCTGATCGTCGACGACACGCCGGAGAATCTCACCCTCATGAACGGGTTGCTCAGCCCAGTCTATGAAACGATGGTGGCCAATAATGGCGAGCGTGCGCTCAGGCTGGCATTGTCAGTAACGCCGCCCGATCTCGTGCTGCTCGACATCATGATGCCAGGCATGGACGGCTACGAGGTCTGCCAGCGCCTCAAGGCCGATCCACGCACGCGCGACGTGCCGGTCATCTTCCTCACCGCGAAGACGGAGGTTCATGACGAGCAAACGGGTTTCGATGTCGGCGCGGTGGACTACATCACGAAACCGATCTCTGCGCCGATCGTCATGGCCCGCATCAAAACCCAACTCGCCCTGAAGGCGGCGGCAGATTTCCTGAGAGACAAGAATCTGTATCTGGAGAACGAAGTCGCGAGGCGCACGCGCGAAGTCCAAGTGGTGCAGGATGTAACCATCATGGCCATGGCGTCCTTGGCTGAGACCCGGGACAACGAGACCGGCAACCATCTGCGCCGCACCCAGAACTACGTGAAGGCCTTGGCAAAAAAGCTCCAGGGCAATGCCAAGTTCGCGGCGGTGCTTACCGACGACGTGATCGAGATGCTCTACAAGTCGGCGCCATTGCACGACATTGGAAAGGTCGGCATTCCGGATTCGATCCTCCTCAAACCGGGGAAGCTTACTCCTGAGGAGTTCGAGATCATGAAGACCCACACAACACTCGGACGCGATACCATTGCGGCAGCGGAAAGGCTGATCGACAAGCCGAGCAGCTTCCTGAGAATAGCTCGCGAGATCGCTTATTCTCATCAGGAGAAATGGGACGGCTCCGGGTATCCGAACAAGCTTGCTGGCGAAGAGATTCCGGTTCTGGCGAGGATCATGGCTGTGGCCGACGTTTATGATGCCCTCATCTCAAGGCGGGTCTACAAGGAGCCCCTCTCGCATGAGCAGGCTGCCGCAACCATTCGAGAGGGGCGAGGCCAACACTTTGATCCAGATATGGTGGATACATTTCTCGAGATCGAAAAGGAATTCAGCGACATCGCCGAGCGCTTTACAGATAGCGAAGAGAATGTGAATGCAAAAGCCTAGAGCCAATAGTCTATAGGCCGGATTTCTGTGTGCTGAAACGGAAACATACTCGCCTTACAAGGTATCAACGCGGCGCCGCGGCAGACCTGATGACTGACGGGGGAAGACCCGTTCGAACCTTGGTGGTAGTTCTCATTTTCGGATATCCGGAAGATGCCAAAAACCGGACGTTGCGAACTGCGGCTAAGGGGCACTTCAGGATGCCACGTCGGTCAACCACGACGTCCGCTTTGACTGGCGTGACGTTAGAAGCGGACAGTCTGCTTTCGGCCCCCTTGGTGACGTCCGCTTTGGGGATTTAATGGGCCGTAGGATGGCGAGGACCGGATTAGGTGCACTGCAAGTATCTCAATCCGTTGCGCTCAGAGAGGAGATCCAGGGGCCTTTACCGAGGGGCGCAGTGATCAGAGCCGGCTCTTGGCGCGCGCGCCTTTTCACTGCGCTTGGCGTCATCTCGAATTCGCTGCGGAACACGCGACTGAAATGCGCCTCGCTACTGAAGCCGCAGCGAAAGGCAATCTCACCGATACGCATTCCTGCGTGAGCCGGATGCGTAAGCATGTGCAGGGCCGCTGCGAGCCGCCTTGTCCTGATGTATGTCGCAATCCCGCCTTCGGGCTCGAACAGGCGGTACAGGCTAGAGCGCGACATCCGCACCTCCCGCGCCACGCGCTCGGGAACGAGCTCCGCCTTCGACAGATTGGCATCAATGTAGCGTCTCGCCCGTTCGGAGGCTGCCAGATTCAACCCCTCCGTTGCTCTCGCGCCGACTGGCTCCAACTGGAAGCAGGTTGTGATTAGATCCGCTGCTGCGCGGGTAAGCAGGCCGGCATCCCGGGCGGTGGCGACATCGAGCCTTCGTGCCATGGAAGACAGGAAGTCGCCCAGAATCCCGCCCATCACGCCTTCGCCGCTCAACACCGTCCCGTGCGGCGTTTGCCGCATCCGCGCGAGCTCGGGCAGGAACGCGCGTGGCATGATGACGTCGATCGTCTGCGAGGCGCTTGCATGTCCCTCCAAAGGGCGGCCCAGATCGATCAGTGAAACATCCCCAGCACCCACCCGCATGGGGTTGCCGTCGGCGTCGGCGGTGAGGCCACCGGTCTGGTGCAGTTGCACCAGAAAGTGATCCATGTCCGTGCGTGCGATCTTGCGCTTGCTGCGCCCGATGGTGTGATCGGAAAAGCCGGATGCACCGACCAGCATGCCACCCATATGATATGCGGTCATATCGGCGGCGAACCCCGTCATGCTGCCACCATCGGATGACACGTCGTAGATCGGTCTCATGTGGTCGTGGTAGAGGCCGAACTGATCCACCTTGTCCGTTTCGAGCGTCCTGAATCTTCTGGACGGAATGCCCCCAGACATACGCGTTCTCCCGACCCAGCGACCACTATCGACCATCGCTCGTAATAGGCTATTTCAGCTAATCTTCCGAAAAGGAATGCCTCATCAACTCCTTGAGGCATACGGACTTGCCAGAACGTCCCGCCACTCAGCATGAGACGGCGTCATCGTCGGCTGAAAAGATTGAGACGCCTGGATAAATCACGCGGGACAGCCAGACAAATGCTGTGGCCACATCCATTGTAAATTCCATTCTTGTGCCGTGCCGACGTTGGAACTTGGTGCGCAGAGGGGGACATTATGAAGAGTGAGGACGAAGCGTCTGATATGCCCGCCGCGCAGACGCAAAAAACGCCATTCGAACTTCAAGTTCCGCTCGCGGAGGTGGAACTGGATCAGGTGACGGGGGGCCTCCTTCTCCCGCCACCACCGGTCAACGTCAAGGGCGCCACACGGATCATTAGGGACTAATTCGCGCGCTGCGCCGCATGCCATAGAGAATATAGGGATATTGCAATGAGCATTTCGTCATTAAAGACGTTCTTGGAGAACCTCGGACTGGAGCCGGGGCAACTCGGCACGTTGGAGAACGTCTTTTCCAGCGCAGACGCGCTTATGGCCTATGCTGCCTCCCGCGGCTGCGGTCTGGAAATGAACGAGGCTGAAGCATTGATTGCTCAGGCTCGTGATCAGATGCCTCCTCGCGAGGCAGAGCCGCTCTCGGATGAGAGCCTTGACGTGGTAAACGGTGCGGGCTGGCGGCACGTTCATATGTCGTAAGTGGGGAATCGCAGGTTCAATAACTGCGGGCACGGTTTTGTCAGCTAGCGGTTGTGGCCACGCTGGTGCCTCAAGCGGAAGTGCCGTCACGACGACAAGGTTCACCGCATGGTACTATCTAACAGAAACAAGCAAAAGTCAGCGCGGGCGTTTTTGACCCCGCGCTGACTTTATCGTTTATCCATTAGGGGTGAGACAAGCTCTGGGATGACGGGCTGGTATTGACTATCCACAGCTCGTGACCGTTACATCTCCGCTCTGCTGAACACTTTGTGTTCAGTATCCCCTGGGAGTCTCGAGCACCTGCCACGCTGTGGGAAGGAAGCCACTTGGCTTAACCGTATCCTTGATGAAGATTGTTAGTCCCCCCGATGCTGCGTCGAGCTGCTCATCGGACAGCGGGGCTTTGTCGACAGTAGCGTTGGGATCGCTCTGCGCGACACCGGGCGCGATGGCGTCTTCGGTGTGATCCTTCTGATCTCTCATTTGCGTTGTCCCTCGGCGTTCCGCGCACGTTACAATGATGCGGATAGTTGCGCGGATGCGTCGCGATGAAAAGACTTCCGTCTTGTCGTTGCATCCCTGAAACTTGATCAAATGTCCCGCGTCTGCGGGCGAACGAGAACGCTGACGCTTGTCTTAGCGGTCGCAACGCGAAATGCTTCAGCTTGGAGAAGAGCTGCTCGATGAGGTCGTGCTCACCACGGTACAACCGCTTGCGGGTATGGCAGACAATGCGATGCCCGCTTCACGCGAACGGTGTTCGGCTTGCTGCGGATGACCGACCATTCCGGCGCCAACGCTTTTACAGCGCCGCGCTTGTCACCTCATCACGCGAATTGGGCCAGATTGGGAGGGGCCCAACGACGCTTGATCCGTGGCGTGCGAGGTACTTCGTTCCTGGCTGACTTGGCCAACCGTTAATTCAGCCAGCTGATGCCCTCCGTCCCCCACGGTGTTATCGCGCGGGTAAACGCCGATCAAAGACGACCGGACCGGGAAGAGGATGGGGAGTGCTATAGGGCATACTTCGGAGTAAGAGCTGTATCACGCGGTGATATAGCTACACTGTAGTGCGCGAAGATGGCGCTGCTGGGGATCGGAGAAAGACAGTTGGGCATCACCGATTCCATGTCGGAATCGCACCGGAACAGGGGCTATGCTTAAGTGAGTTGCGATGAGTCAGATTCTAAAGAATGTGCACGCTGATGCTGTAGGCCTGAAGCAGGCAGGCCTGATCGACGACGTCACCATGCGCGAGTTCGACGCTCTTTCCCTACCGCAGCTTCCTGCCTACTCTGCCGACGACATTCAGCGCATTCGCTCCAAGGCCAAGGTGAGCCAGGCCGTCTTCGCCGCCTTCTTAAACGTTAAGAAAATTACGATCGCTGCCTGGGAGCAAGGAACGAAGAAACCCAATGGGACAGCCATCAAGCTGCTCAACCTGGTAGACCGCAAGGGGCTGGATGCGCTGATGTGAAAGCCGACGGCCGAGTCGCGACTGTATGATGCTGATTGCCTCCCGATGGATTTTCCAGAGCTCTCGGGAAGTGCCGTCGGTGTTCCCGAGGCTTTGAGACATGCGGGGTGAACGTATCTGACGTTTCATGGTGATACTAGATACGCGGAGGCCGCCGATGAACGGGGATAAACCAAAGCACCGATCGAGTAGCTGGGGGCCCTTTACGGACGATCCTTGGTCCGACGACCTTGATCTCGTAAAGGGACCCGTTTGGGATGAGGCGGTCGCAGCTGCGCGGAAATCACGCCTCGCGAGGACCCGTACATTCGAGGCTCCGGTTCAGGACAACGGCATCGCGATCGAAAAGGGCGATCGCGAAGGTTGCACGCCTAACACGAATTCGAATGGCAGTTCAGAGGCCAGCAGCCCGCGGAAAACTGAATAGATCGTCCATGATCGACCAGGCCGATGCACGGTCCTCTGGCAGACGCTCTCCGCGATTTTAAGAAGGTTATGTCATGAATCGAGCTGATCAGTCGAACGGATTTGTTCTTGCGCTCGCCGCGGAGATTGTTGCTTCATACGTCAGCAACAACTCGATCGCGCAAGACCAACTGGCAGGGCTCATTAGCGCAGTACATGCCAGCTTGAACGCAGCCAATCAGCCTGCGTCCCAAATTGTTGCCGCCGAGCTTAAGCCAGCAGTCCCGATTAAGAAATCCGTCACCCCG
>NZ_BMCT01000006.1 GCF_014635325.1 Azorhizobium oxalatiphilum
GCGGCAACCCGTCGTCGATGAACCGGGTTATAGAGGCACCCCTTTTGGGTGTCAACACCCTGAAAACGGGAATGTTGATCCGCCCTCTCGCTGTGGACAGGAGAGGCCAAAGAACGCCACGAACCATTATGTAGGCGCATTTTGCACCGCCGCAAGGGCCTGTGCGAAATTCACTGCACCGCACACCTGAGCCTGAAATTACGCGTTCTGGCTGGCGTGGGACTTGTCGCGTCAAACCACGCAAACACAGCGTTTCAAGGCCAATCCGCCGGCAACGCGTTTTTTCCGCCGCGCGCCGAATCCGCGTTTCAGTGCGCGTGGGGCGCGTCCTCCCCCGCCCGGACGTTCAGTTTGGCTTCGGCAATGGCGGTGAGCTTGCGGTCTGCCGCCTTGGCATCGTCCAGCGTGCGCTGGAGCACCCGGGCGCAGTCCGCCCGGCCAAGACGCCGCGCCCAGGACGTCAGCGTGCCATAACGGATCATGGCGTAATGCTCAATCTCCTGCGCAAACACGGCCAGCGCCGCATCCAGCACCTCGGGATCGGCGATTTCGCGGACGATATATTCCGCCTCGTCCATGATGCCGTTGATGGTGTGGCACACCACCGTCTTCGCCTCCGCCCCATGGAGGCGAAACACCTCCTCCAGCCGGACCAGATGGTCTTCGGTCTCGGCAAAGTGTGCGCGGAGGGTGATCTGAAGTTCCGGGTCGCTCGCCTTGCCGATGATATCCGGAAGCGCCTTCAGGATGCGCTTCTCGGCATAATAGGCGTCCCGCAGACCATGCACGAACAGATCGTCCATCGTCCGGATGTCGCGCGAAAACAGACCCATCAGCCTTTCCTCCCGCCTGTGGTGCGAAGGGAGACCGCGCAAGGCGGTCGCCTCATCAACCGTTGAAGGCGTGGAGGGTTCCGGAAGGCGATGGCCCCTCAGGCGATCAGGGCCGCGGCCTTCGCGCCAAGCGCCAGGCGCGCTGCCTCCGGCGCCACTTCCACCTGCAGGCCCCGCTGACCGCCGTTGAGGAAAACGGTCTCCTCTGCGAGCGCTGCCTCCTCCATGGCGGTGGGCACCAGCCGTTTCTGGCCGAAGGGGCTGATGCCGCCCACATGATAGCCGGTGAGGCGCTCGGCATCGGCGGGCTTCATCATGTGCGCCGACTTGCCGCCGAAGGCTGCCGCCAGCTTCTTCATGCTCACCTCCCGGTCGGAGGGCACCACCACGCACACCGGCTTGCCGTCCACCTCGGCCATCAGTGTCTTGAGTACGCGATGCGGCGCCGCGCCGATGGCTTCTGCCGCCTGCAGCCCGATGCGCTCGGCGTTCGGATCATACGTATAGGTATGGGTGCGGAAGGCGACACCGGCTTTCTGGAGCGCCTGCGTGGCGCGGGTGGTCTTGGACATGATGGCCTGTCTTAAGGCGGGAAGAAGCTCCCAAACCTCTGGGCGCCCCCGGGGGCAGACGTCAAGGCCGGACATGGCAGCGCCGCCGTACCGCATATGGGCCATCAACCGCAGCGGGGGGAGGGTCGCCGGTCGGAAGCGGAGGGGCGAGGCCCGGCCGCTGGTGGTGCGTGTGTCAAAGAAGGTGCCGCCATCAACATCACGCCAACGGTGCGCGGCAACGGTGCACGGCAACAGCTGCCCGTGCCCGTTCGGCGGGACGCGCACCCGCGCCAAGCCGGGAAGACCGCCGCGTACTGAATCGTGCTGAATATGGAGAGGCCCACCCCCGCGCGAGGGTGGGCCTCATGTTGCCAGCGATACCGCTGCTCCCCCGCAGGGCATCGTCAGGGCAAGGGCTCAACCGAAGCTCCGGCGCATGGCGTCGTCAGCTCCGGCGAACACGCTCCGGCATGGTTCCAAAAAACAGGATGCGGCCGCGACAGGAGCGTCCGTGCCCCCACATCGCCCCGTCCGCCGGCGACCAGAGAAAATGAGCGGCCGAAACCATCATTTCCAAGTCAAGGCACCCGTATCCAAACGACTTCTGCCATGATCGCGAGAGGAACAGAAAACTGTTCTTCACCGACCAAAATCAAAAAAATCGCTTGAGAACATTTCTCGGCACATGCCTGATCTCTGTGCCATTTTGATCGGCGGTGTAGCAAGCTCAAGCCACATCCATGCGGCTGACCATTTTTGGGGGCATCCGTCTATGCGCCGTCGGGATGCGATCCGCGGCTACGGATGGATCATGGATGCCCGCCCCCCTTGCGCCCGCCTTGAACCGCAGCGGTGCGCCGCATAGGTTGCCCCTCCCCGCCCACAGCGGCTCCTCTTTGCGAGTGCCGCGCCCCGTTATGCAAGCCTGCGCCGCCATGAAGCGATCGGACATCATCATGCATGGCGGGATGCGGACGGCCATCCGCGCCCAGGCCGCGGCATTCCTTGCTCTCCACTCCGTGGCGCCGCGCCTCGGATCGGTCTTTGGGACACACCAGCGCTATCTGATGAGCCAGGCCTTTCTGGCCCTCGCCTTCCGGAGCAAGGACCGCAGTGTGCTCATGGCCGAGTTTCTGAAGGCGATTCGCATTCACAAGCTGGCCAGCCCGAACACCGCCGAAGCCTTCGTGCGGGAGATGCTTCATTATGGCTTCGGCTTCTATGGCATCTCCCGGCAAGACCGCCGGTGCCGGCCGATCTTCCTGACGGACTCCGTCTACCTGCTCATCGGGCAGTGGCTCGCGATTCACCTGCGCACGCTCGACAGCCTCGACGGGGGCGGCCGGCTGGCGGAACTGGAACGGCGCCCCGAACTGCTGGCGCTCGCCCATCCTTTCATCGTCGATGCGGTGATGGTGTCCGACACCGGCTCCCAGCCCACGGGCACCTTCTCCCTGTTCACCTGGCTCAACGAGGGCGGGCTGGTGATGGACAGGATGATGGCCACGCTGCCGGACTTTCCCGATGACGCCGAGCAGGTGCCCACCAACTTCACGCGCTATACGGATCTCGAGGAATCGCTGCGCATCTCCCGCACCCACCTGATCCGCAAGCTTGGCATGGCCGAGCGCATGGGCAGCCTGGGCTGGCAAGGACAGCGGAACCGTTCCACCCTCTGGGTCTCCCGCGCATTCATTGCCGAGTATGACGCCTATCAGGCGGAAAAGCTCGCAATCATCGCCCACTGCTTCGCCGCCGCCGCAGCAGCGTAGCGGAACGCGCAAGCGTCCTCTGTGCGGCACATTGGGCAAGCGCCTGTTACCGGCGGGAATCTGATGAGGATCTCGGGGGAGTTCAAGAGAATAGCTGGCGGAGAGAGAGTCCGAAATACTCCTGTCCGCCAAGGTCTGCTTATGATCTCCAATGTCCCACATATCCCATATTTTCCAAGACCATGGCCTCCCCTCCGTCTATCTGCGTTCTCTCGCATTCGCTAAAATCCCCGTTCAGTGCTGGGGCACTCGCTAGGGCAGGATAGATATGGGACGAGAGACCAAGCGGCTGAACGCCCGCACTGTGGCGACGCTGACTGCACCGGGCCGACATGCCGATGGCGGCAATCTCTATCTCTCCATCTCGGCCAATGGTGGCCGCCGCTGGATCTTCCTGTTCCGCTGGAACGGGAGGCAGGTAGAGATGGGGCTTGGCTCGGCGCGGGACGTCTCTCTGGCGCGGGCGCGCGAGTTGGCCGACACGGCGCGGGCCCGGCTGGCCGAAGGCGTCAATCCGCTGGAGCAGAAAAGAAGCGAGCGGGTCATACCGACGTTCGGCGAGGCCGCCGACGCGCTGGTTGATGACATCGCCTCGGGTTTCCGGAACGCCAAGCACATTGAGCAATGGCGAACGACACTCAAGGAGTATGCCGCGCCTCTCCGGTCAAAGACCGTCGATGAAATCACCACGGAGCATGTGCTCTCCGTCCTGAAGCCCATCTGGACCACGAAGAGTGAAACCGCGTCGCGGCTGCGGGGCAGGATCGAACGCGTACTGGATGCGGCGAAGGCGCAAGGAAACAGGACGGGTGAAAACCCGGCACGTTGGCGCGGGCACCTCGACAGTCTTCTGCCCAAGCGACAAAAGCTTCAGCGAGGCCATCATGCAGCGATGCCCTATCCAGCGGTGCCGGCATTCCTCGCCCGCCTCCGTGAGCTCTCCGGCTCCTCCGCACTGGCTCTCGAGTTTCTGCTCTACACCGCTGCGCGAACGGGTGAGGTGAGAGGCGCGAATTGGGAGGAAGTCGACCTGCGCGCGAAGGTCTGGACCGTGCCTGCAACGCGAATGAAAGCAGCCCGCATTCATCGCGTTCCCCTCTCCACCGGAGCCCTTCATGCGCTTGAACGAGCAAAGGCGTTACAGGAGGGCGATAAGGAGCAGAAGGGTTCGGCCTTCATCTTCCCGGGCGGGAAACCCGACGCAAACCTGTCCGTGATGGCCTTGGACATGCTGCTTCGCCGCCTGAAGGTCGACGAGACAGTGCATGGTTTCCGTTCGTCCTTCCGCGACTGGGTTGGCGAGGAAACCTCGTTTCCCCGTGAGATCGCCGAAGCCGCCCTTGCACATACGGTTGGCGATGCAGTGGAGCGTGCCTATCGCCGTTCGGACGCACTGGAGAAGCGGCGAAAGCTCATGCAGGCCTGGAGCGACTTCATTGCCCCCGGTGACAGCGGTGCGGCGGAGCCCGACCCCGACAGTGGGACGCCCCCGTCATCTTTATGATGGTTCGTCTGAATTGATCGAGGCGACCTCGCGAAGCATCTCAGCCGGGTCGAAGCCGATCGCTTCCGCAAGCGCCAGAAATTCGATGATATCGACCCGCCGCTCGTTGCGCTCAATATCCGCGATATAGGACTGGGGCCGCCGCAGGCGTTCGGCAACGACGGCCTGCGATAGCCCGGCACCCTTCCGCGCCTCGATCAACAGAGCGCGCAGCCGGGCATAGCGGGGATGTCGAATATCTCGCGGCAAACTGGGGCATCCGCTTCGGAGAGCGAATGCCCGATTAATCGGCTTTTCAGATAATCGAGATTTCAGATAACGTGTGCCCGTTGCCGTTTGGTGAGGCCACTCCTAGGTTGTGGGTGGCGGCAGGGGGGCGGGCTGAGGTTTGCTTGGCCCGTAGGTCTATGGGCTTGGACAAAGTGAGAGCGACGCTCGATCTGGTTTTCGATCTGGCGACGAGTTCGACAGGGCTGACCATCGAGGACATCCGCATTTCCCGAGGCGTTTCCCGCAGCACGGCGGAGCGCATGCGCGATCTGGTCGATGAAATGTTCGGCCCTCTGGAACGCCGACGCGATGGGAAGACGGTGAGGTTCCGGCTTCATCTGCCCAAAGGGTTGAACTTCGTAACTGCTCCGACAGTGGCGGAAATGTCGGAGCTGATGAGCGTGGCGCGCGCCGCAAAGGCCCATGAGCCAGCACGAGCGGATCGCCTCGAAAGCCTTGCCGGAAAGGTGCTGGTGGCCCTTCGTCCGGCGGATAGACGGCGCATGGAACCCGACATCGACGCGCGCCTTGAAAACGAGGTCTGGCACCACACGCCCCATCCTTCTGCGGTCAGGCACGACGTCCTGGAAGCCATCCGGCATGCCATGCTGACTGGCCGAGCCATCAATATCATCTGCCATTGCCCCAGCCATGGGACGCCGACCACCCACAAAGTGGTTCCGTTCGGGCTGGTGCTGGGAGACCCCGCCTATCTGGTCGCGGCGGCAGTCGGTGAAAGCGTCCCCTATCTGCTGCATCTAGAGCGAATAGCTGAGGTGCTGGAGTTGGACGAGGAGGGCCACCGCCCGGCGGACTTCGACCTTCGATCTTTCACCGAACGAACGATTGGAACCAATACCGACGGGTCTAACAGAGCATCAGCAGGAAGTCGGCCCGACGTGTCCGCGGGGCACACGCTTTAGGGCAAAGAGCGTTGCCGTTTTGTCACGCCCGGCGTCGACAGCACCGCGCCTGTAAATCCAAACGCTCCTGAAGTGAAATTACACTCTGCGGGGGAAGCCGCCGCGGATGATGCACGCCTCGATACTCCGTTGGCATGTGCGTGCACACCGCGCACTGGATGGTCGGACAATGATCAATAATGGCTTATTACGGCACTATCTCCTGGGCCTCTCGGCCTTGGCCTTCCTCGTTACGGCCTACGTTCCTGCCCTTGCGCTTAACCGGAAGCTGGAGCCCATACAACCGGGCCTCTATGCGTCAGGCATGGACGGGGGCTGCCGCGACCCCGATGGCAAGGACCGCCTCTTCATCGATAGAAGCGAGCTCCATGAATATGAATCTCACTGCCAGATCCGGAAGGTGAGTCCGGTCGCCTATTTCTACGTTCTGGAGACGGATTGCAGCATTGAGGGGGAATTCGGCCACGTCACCTATGAGATCGCGCCCGTTGCCAGAGGCACGCTCCTCGTGCAGGCCCGCAAGGGGTCCTTCATGCCAAGGGACACCCCGCCGACGACCTATCATCTCTGCCCCAAGGTGGGCACCAGCTCGGGGGCACGATGATGCGCAACGGGATCGCTTTCTTCCTGCTCGCATTGCTTTGGCCGGCAGCATGCGGAGCAGGCACATTCCAATGGCTGGTTCCGAGCCGGTATGAGCTGCCAGATGGTGCGACTTCGTCTGAACCAAACTTCTTCGACCTTCAGCCGGATGCCATTGAGACAGGCAGCGCACGTTGCGACATCATGGCTGTCGTGCAAGAGGGTGGGGTCTATGAGATTGTCGCAGACTGCTCCAACGAGCGGCGGCGAGGAAGGACGACCTTCAGCATTCGCCCCCTGAATGCCTATCGCATTCTCGTCGAGATCAAGTCGGGAAGTTCGCTGCCCGGCCCAATTAACCCTACGCTCTACGAGCGTGAATGGCATCCAACCCGTGTGGACGCACATGAATAAGAATGGAGCCACATAAGGGCACGGGGTGCGGAGGCTCCGATGAATGACGTCCCTTGCATCGGTATCTTCTGGTTCGTGATGCGAGGAGACCGACCCCAGCTATTCGCTTGCCTGAGGCCATGGCCGGAGGGTGAGGACTATGGCGACTTCAAAACCGAGCCAACGGCACATTATGACCTCTGGCCGCGTATCAAGCGAAAGCTCAATATTTCGGGAGAATATGAGGATTGGCCGCGCGGGCGCGTCGTCTACGATCTGCCGGGCAAGCGCTTCACCGCCTACATCGACCGACAGTTGGCCGGAGACACATACCGGACTGCCATTCTTCATGCGTTCCATCTCCCTATTGAGCGGACTCGGTTCGCATTCGACGCGCACTACGGGCGCGCCAAGTTCAAGGTGACAGGAACCTGCCCTCTCTGCCCTCCGATCGCCTTCAGGTGAGAGCAGCGAAAGGAAGCGAGAAGGCTCGCGCTTCAAACAGAAGGAAGCCGCCATCGATGTCGGAAAACACGAAGCTTACGTGGCCGGTGAAAGCCATCGACTTCGAGGCAAGCTCGTTGGAAGACGGCAGCTATCCCATCGAGGTGGGCATAGCCGTATGGCTCGATGAAAACGCCCCCGTCGCGGTCTGGTCCACCCTGATCCGCCCGACAGATGACTGGCGGCGATTCGGCCACTGGAGCTTGGCTTCACGCCGGGTGCATGGCATCACCATGAGCGAACTGGCCGATGGCATGTCGGCTTTGGAAGTCGCAAAATTTCTGAACGAGAAGTTGGGCGGCGGCATCGTATGGTGCGATGGCGGCCCCTACGACGTTCACTGGCAGCGGGCTCTGTTTGGAGCCGCCAGCATCAAGCCGAACTTCGCCCTCGGAAACTGGGCGGGCTTGCTGCGCACGTTGCCCGAGAGATGCCGCGAACGTGCCTTGGCGGCGCTGGAGGAAGCGCCGCCCCGACACAGGGCCGGGGCCGACGCTGAACAGCTGATCAAGGCTCTCGCCGTTGGATTGGCCGAAGCCGCATCCTAGAGCTTGATGCCGGCTGCATCGCCACGAGCGATAATGCTGCCGGCAGGCAATTCGCCTTCCAGCTCTTCGAGCAAGCGCCGCCACAAGCCATCACGCTGATCGGCGTTGAACCCAAAGACCAGAAGCTTCACATCGGCAGGCTCGGCGAGCGTGAGTTCGGTCCCTTTCGCCACCTTCTCAATCGACGAGGCAACCCTCCGCACACCGCCGCTCATCTCGCAGAAGGCAGTCAGATTTCCGGCGATCATTGTGTAGCTGGAGACGATGTCAGCCGCGTGCTCGGACAGGAGGCCGACGTAAGCTCCGATCTGTTTGACGACGTTCTTCTCTCCCTTCACGCGCAGCTCGGGATTGCCAAGCACCTTGGCCTCCCAGAAGACAAGCTTCACGTCGTTCCCCACTTCGTCGAAGCTCGCAATATCGATGCGTGGGACACTCTGCCCGCTGGTGCCAGCGGGGAAGGCAATCTCCACATCAACCACGTTTGCGTTTGATGTCGCTATGGCCTGCACCCCGCGTTTTTCCTCGGATGCGAAGAGGTTCGCCGCGCGCTTCAGCTTCCCGAGCGTTTCACCCGGCTGGTAGGTCTGGATCAGAGCGTTCTGGGCGGAGAGCCCGAATGTCCCCGTCTCCGGATCAAGCGAGACCTGCCCAGAGAGATCAGGATCGAGGAGATATTTCGGATGCGTTGAGGCGACGATCTGCCCCCGCTTCATCTCCACCTTGAACAGGGACTGGCCGCGCCAATAGACATTCAGATAGTCGTCTCGCACGCCGATGATGAGGCTGGTATCGAGCAGCACGTCACGCCACCAGCCCTCCTGCTTCGCCAACTCGCCCAGTGCATCCATCATGCCCAGCTTCCGGATGCCACGCTTGAAACTCGACATTACGCCCCCCACCACTCGCCGTCCTGACGTAGAACGACGTTCTGAAACAACGACGGAAACCGTTCCGCCTCGAAGGTGTGTATCGGCACGAGCGAACGCGGTGCGATGGCGCTCGCCAGACGCTTCAAATCCGGGATGGAGGCGTGGCCGGACGTATGGATAAGATCCAGTCCGATGCCGTGCTCGCGCAGTTTGGAGAGAAGAGCCTGGGTGGGCTCGTCCTTGATGTAGCCAGCCCATTGTGACCACACCGCGTGAGCGCCCCCCAGGCACCCCGCGCGGACAAGGTCATCGAAGAGGCTTCCCCGGAAGAGCATGACATAACGATGCGGGTGCTCGGCGAGCTGT
The DNA here is from genome assembly GCF_014635325.1 of Azorhizobium oxalatiphilum. GTDB lineage: Bacteria > Pseudomonadota > Alphaproteobacteria > Rhizobiales > Xanthobacteraceae > Azorhizobium > Azorhizobium oxalatiphilum. Next base: position 9,122 of record NZ_BMCT01000006.1, read on the forward strand.
TCCGCATAGACCCGTCCGCTGCTGTGTCGCTCGATCACGTCGAACCGGCCGCTCTGCTTGATCTTGCGGCGCTGATGAAACGGCACAAAGAGGCGCACATCGTCCCACGAGGTCTGCGGAATGCTGTGCCGGCCGGTCGCGTGAAGAATCTCGGCCGCATATAGGTCGACCAGCAGCGATCGGCCGCTTCTCTTGGCCGCGCGACAGATGCTGACGACCCGGTCAATATTCTGTGCCGACGCCGCGACCAGAACCATGCCGGGCACCGCGCGTATGCGATCGGTGAGTTCATTCTCGATGTCGGTCTCGGATGGGAAATGGGCATCTTCGTTCAGGCGCCCGAGCGACGAGCCTTCCATGAGCATCGCATCGATGCCCCGTGGCGGATGAGCAATCAGCTTCTCGAAGAGCGCACCCTTCCGACCGTGGCTGCGTAGGTCGCCGCTGTAGAACAGCCGTTTGCCGCCGGCCTCGACCGTCAAGGCATAAGCGTCGAAGGCCGAGTGGTCCACGAGATGCGGGGTGATGGTGAAGGGACCGATGTCAACTGGCCGCCCATCGCTCAGATGAGCAGTCCCTTTCACAAATGGGACGTCAGGCACGAAAAATGCTGAGGCATTCAGAATGCGTTCCGTCGCCTCACCCAGATAAACTGGCAGCTTGTCGTGCGCGCGAGCTAGCAGGCCCCAATGATCTCGATGGCCATGTGAGAGTACCACGCCAAGGAGTGTGGGATCCGGTGAGGCGAAACCCGCCACGGACGGTAGGACGGCTTCGTCCTTGATGTCGCCGTCGAGCGGTAGTCCGCAGTCGATCAATAAGCGCTGTCCTGCCGCCTCCAGTTCGACCACGCTGCCGCCGATCTGCTTCGTCCCACGGTGAATGCGAACGCGCATAATGCCAACTCAACAAGACAGTGGCGGAAGGACGACGGGCGACACGCATCGGACAGAGAGACAGATCTGCGCCAGCCGCACCATTCCATCCTCCGCCACCCGTTCATTGCTCCCGGCGTAGCATGCATGTACGTCAAATTCAGACGTAGGAAGCGGCGTGAGGGGTCAGTCAGAGTGCCATTTCCACTAATCGGCCGCATCCTGGCAACGCGACTGTCAGCTCCCCGATCTTGCCCCCCCCTGCGTGTCTGCGGGGCAGCGAGCGGCGGAATCTCTGCGAAGGCCGACGTGAGCGGCGTCTGACCCGGCTTCTATATGCCTCGTGCCACCGACAACGGAGCATGAAATGGCACAAACGGAAAACCCTGGCGCACTCTCGATAAACGACTTCTGCCAATGGGCAGGCATTGGGCGGACGCTGGCCTACAGGCAGATCCAGGCTGGGAGGCTCAGCACCAAAAAGGTGGGCCGACGCACGCTGATCACGATGGAGGCCGCGAGAAGCTGGCTGGATGCCCTGACTATGGATCAGGTCCAGACCAAACCAGGGGCAGCAAGACCCGCCCGCACCGCCGGTCAGGAGAGCCACCCGTGACGATCGCCCCCAGAAGTGACGCCTCGGATGCCGAGCTCGCGCGACAGTTCATTGACGGGGAAGAGTTCCTCGAAATCCTGATGATGCTGGGGATCGAGTGCACCTGCGATGATGATAGGACGTGGATCCAAGTGGGTGATCTCGCCTACTTCCCTGGCACGGGCTACATCGTGCGCGCAGAGAAGGTCAGAGGGATCGACGGGATGCTCCAACTTTTGGGCCGGTCCCGGAGTGAACTCCCACCGGAACCTGTCTTTAAACCCACGGCATGGGGGCCATTCGGCGATCCCGTAAGTAAGTAAGCCTCGGGGCCCCGACAATGTTAAGCCGCCCACGCGACTGAGCGCGGGCGGCTTTGTGCATTTGGCCGATCATGAGGCCGATGGTTTGCAGGCGACCTGCCATCGATTGCTCAATGACAGGCCAGCATTATAAAATCGAAAGGATGCGAAGGTCTGCGCGATTCTGAAGAGGTAGACAGTGTGCGCAGAGTGCTGCGGAGGCTACATTTCAATTACCCCCCCTCCTATGTAGGTATGCCCCACTCCCCTCTTTCCACCCCTACCTACCACGCACCACCGACGGCCATCAGCCCAGCGACCGTAAGAGCCCGAACTCTCCCACGATCCCACCTCAACTATGACTGGGGATGGATGGTAGTTTCAGAGGATTCGGGTGGATTGGCAGGCGCCTCAATGAGCAGCTTCGCCTGGAGGATAAAGGATAAAACTCACCCCAAAATCGTTAGCCATTTTCGGTCCTGTAACTGATTGTTTTGTATGGCGTATTTGCTTCAAATTTCCGGTTTAGGGGCAATTCCCTCCTCTTTCAAATCCTCCGCTTTCAAAAGCGGAGGATTTGAAAATTCGGTGCTCTTATACGAGCTCCTCCATACCTCGCAGTGCATATGACATGTCATCTGTCAGCCGCTTCTGTTTACCCCGGCGGTATTCGGCATCGCTATAATCCGGCTCCGGCACCTCTCGTATGATTTCCACCGCAGGCGTGTAACGGGCAAGAGATCGTGCCTGAGGTCCAAGCGCCCGAGCGATCCGAACTCGGTCCATTTCGACCACACCCGTGTTTTGCTTCTTGAGACCAAGGGCGGAGTTCATATCTCCATCATATCCGTCGGGAAACACGCCTCGCGGAATCTCAGGATCCAAGCCCTTCATGCAATATCGGAACCATTTCCACTGACTGACGATGTGATCGTCAGCGCGAACGCCGACGTGAACCAGACATCCTTCAATATCTGACGGGCCAAAGTCATGAACTATATTCTTTAAACATTTATAAAACTGTTGCATGAGTCGCTTTGGAACGTGAATACCCGAATGAAAATGACAACCATGCTGAACGCCATTCTCGAATACTCCGAAATAGTGAAACGGGACGCCCCGGTGATGCAGAAATTTACGGATCCTGTCCATTGCCTTCGTATTCAGGCGCTCCGCCTCGGCAGCAGTGGTAGCCCCGGCGTACTTCCACGACATCGTCAGGTGTGCATTCAGTACAAAGCCTTGGTAATTTGAGTACTGCACTGCGTGATACGCCCGCAAGAACTGATCAAATGTGATGTAGTGGGGTGATCTGTCCACCCGTTGGGACTTGATCTTTACAGCATCATTGACGATGCCATTCATTCGATAGAGCGCCTCCCTCTGAGCGACTTGGTCGAACTGAAAGTTCACCCTTATGGAGAACGGGGTGGAGGGGGAGAGAAACGTACCAGTAAGAAGACTGTTCATGGCTCAGCGTCTGCCTTAATACCAAGACAACGCTTGGGGATACCCAAGCCTATAATATATAACGATTTCACGGCAAAACACGCACATGAGGCATGCGTAAAAATAAGGCAGCCTCTTAGCGAAAGCATTGTCCCCACTCGAAGGACAATGTCTAAATGCCCGATCTTACAACCACTTATGGACGACCTGCGCTTCATCTCCCCATCGTCCCATCCGAAATCCTCAAGCGATTTTTCGTAGACGAAGCCGCCGATACCCGCTTCGCCAGCAACGCTCGTCTCCTTCAGGCGATCTGGCGCGAAGACATGGGCATGGAGGCTGGGAGGCATCAGGGGCGGGACGGTCGGAGCCGGATCTTAGGCAGCAGGCTCTCGCCTGCGGACGCGGCCAAGGGACGAAATTTCCTGACCCCCGACATCGCCCGGATCGTGTATCGAGAGGTCGCCTACCGTGAGATCGGCGCATTGATTGATGAGCAAAGGCTTTGGGCCAACCTGCTATCCAGCCAGCCACTGACGTTCAATCTGTTCGCACGCTGCCGGGCCAATCCGGACTATGCCTCCGACCTATTCTCGATCCTCTTCCCCGACTTCATCAGCCGCGTCACCGATATCGCCTTCGAGCACTCTCCCGGACGAGGCGACCCAGCCTTCCTCGGGGATGGCACTGCCTTTGACCTGTTTGTCAGTGGCATGTCCCCAGACGGAGCCCCTGCCTTCGTTGCCATCGAAGTCAAGTACGCCGAGGCAATGCATCAACCATTACGGGGCGCGCGGCAGCGTTATCGGGAGCTCGCCTCGGCACAGGGACTTCATGTCGATCCTGAGGCGGGGGCGCTGGTGTCGGAAGCCCTGTCGCAATTGACGGCCGAGCACCTTCTCGCAGGGCTAATCCGCAACCAGATGGGCAGCACTACCCACGGCCTCTTCGTGGTGCTGGCGCCAAGGCAAAACCGAGAAGCCTGGAATGCAATCCTGCTTTATAAAGCGCAGGTTCGTGACGATGCCCCAGTCGCCTTCCTGGCCATTGACCTCGACGCCGTCATCACTGCCATCGGCCAAGTTGAGCAGGATGACCTCGCCTCACGCCTCCGCGCCCGATACACAGACTTCACACCCGTTCATGCGCTGATCGATGGCTGGGAGCCCTTCGCTGAGTGATAAGCTGCGGCAGGGGCACGCCGACGAAGGTGGGGCGAAGCCGCACCTTCACCTTCGGCCACAACGCAGCTTTTCGCTCTGCGGAGGGCGGCCTTCGTGCAGCAATTCCTGTGGTCGCAGATACCGGGAGTAGGGTCGTAGATCGCCAGAAACGGACCTTGCCAAGTGTGGGTCGGAACGTCCGGTATGGGGCCGACAGCGGTCTGTCAGCTTTCGGCTGCAGCCGTGTCTGTAGCTGCTATTCCGCAGCCGACCCGTTGCGGACTCTTATAGCGCCCGCTTACGGCAGGCGCGTCCCTTCTTTGCAGCGCCGTTGCACAGAAAGGTCCTATACTAACCTCCAGGCAGTGAAGCTCTAACTCTGAGCCAAACGTGGCTCTCCTCAGGAGATGGGCCATTTATCTTAACATCAGCTACATAAAGTCGAGAACCTGGCGCTAGTGTTTTGCAAGTGTAATTGACCTTTCCGTTCAAAGTGAAAGGACTATCCAGAGCCCTTGCAGTGCCACTCGTATCGTAGTCGAGGATCATAGTTCTGCGAGATGTTGTCAGACGCACCCACTCTCCTTGCGTCACTGCACCAGAAGGAAGATTTGCACCCTCCCGGATATAGACTGGTTCGATTTTGAAGCGGCTCGTTTTTTGATCGAACTCGCCCGCATAAATCCAGGCTGTTTCGCCGGGCAAGCCAGCGCAAGTATTTTGATCAGAAAGCGCACTGGGTGGTGAATAATATTTAGTCAAAAATTCTGTGACATGGGGGTAGGCGTTATAAACAGCTCCGGCCAGAGCCAAGGCGACCAACACGTATTTAAGTTTGACCACATTCAGAAGGGCGATGAGTACTGTGGGCGGTTCTGGCGAGGGTGAGCCTGGAACTACAGTTCCATCTCGTAGAAAGGGGAGCCAGAATGTGCGACAGAACTTCTCGTTAAGGAAAAAGCCATGGCCGGCACCGTTATGCCAACGGTCATGGACGAATGGTCGCCTAAACCCGAACGATCCTGCGGAACCATAGCCTGTTGTGACGCTTTCCGCGACCGCGGGCCAAACATCTCGGGTGCCGACCTCGTTCAGTATAGTCGAATAGAATCTGTGATCAAAATCTTGAAACGGGAAATTGTATCGCAGAACGCTTCCGCAAAATATTATTTTATCAACTTTTATATTAAAATTATCTCTAAGTACATGCGCAGCAATATATGTCCCAAAGCTATGAGCTATGATCGATACCTTCGATCCAGGGTTTTTGTAAAAAACAGCGTTCAACCAGACCAGAATTTCAGCTACCGCTTGTCTTCGAAAAAAACCAAAGGGTAGCAGAAATTTAATTAGGTTGAATCGACCGTAGTTCGTCGCTTCGACGTGGAACCCGTCAGCTTCCAGAGTCCTGCGTATCTCCTGTTGCCACAATCCATAATCTCGGATTCCGTGGATCAACACGACAACCGGTCGCCCTTCCGTGGCCTGCATCGATTCCTCCACGGAGAGCTAAGCTACAAGCCCAATCTTCGACGACACGTCCCCGCCACCCCAACATTTCGCTTGTAGAAGGTCGCTCGCGCAAGCTCCATTTCCGCCTTGGCGCTGAGCCGCATGTCGGAAATGGCGCGCGCAGCGAACGTCGGCCTTCCACCCAAAGCAGACACGTTCATCACTAGCTGCCGAGTTTACGACGAGGGTTCGATTGCCTTCACCCGCTCCAAGCGGATCAGAGGTCTCGAGGCAAATTGCAGGCTGCCGAGAAGCCAGGCCCCACCTAGATGTAGTGCCGGAACGGCAGCCTAGATGACATGCCTTCCGGGCCAGCAGTCAGGATTTCGCCCACCAAGTCGGCGAACCTCAGCGTTACGGGCAGGCCATCGGAAAAGCCGGCGCTGTTATAGTTCAGCTTGGTCAACGCCATCACATCCTGCAGTACAGTCTCGATCTCGGCACTGCCGCGACGGAGTCTTACGGTCAGCGGGTTGGGTACCTCGCGCCCAGGGTAGGTTTCAAGCCGGGGGACGTAGCCAGCGGTCCAGAGATAGGCCAACTTCTCGTCGACGATGATGCCTGTACCACGGAGCACAGGGTTCTGGCCAAACCTGAAAAGCTTGATCTCGTTCTGGCGTCGAATCTGGACGCCGACTAGGTTGGTCTCGGCTGGCACCGTACTGGTGAAGCCGGCCCACTCCTCGTCCCCAAACTCGATCTTCCCATGGATGAAGAGTTCCTTGGGGTAACTCCCGTGGATATCCTTGTAGCCCTCGACGATCATGGTCATGAGGCGGGCCGCTTGGGCTCTATCGAGCTTGAAGTTGTGGTCGTTCTCCGAATACCAGGGCCCGACAGCGCCCTTGAAAACCACGCCCTCCCCGGAATGGAGGAACATCTGCGCGCCGCAGCAGGCGTTGTCGCGGCCACGGGCGGCCGCCAGCTTCTTGAAGACCAAACCCACATAGCAGACGCCCTCCCGGACATTCGCGAGGCGCCACGGCGTACCACTGGACTTGTAGAAGGCGGTCGCACCCAGATTCCACGCAACGGATGCGGGATCCTGCAGCGAGCGCCGGCGCAGTGTGGGGTCTCGCTCCGTGGTCAGCGTGGTCTCGCGCACCACCTGGATAACCTTGCCGGTATCAAGGAGACGCGCCTTCAACTGGTTGTGGAAGTTGGGCTCGTACTCGAACGGCTTGGCCTCGTCGTTGATCTCGTTGAACATGGTCGGCTGCTTGAGCAGACGGATAGCGGCCGTCTTCTTGATACCCATTGGGGAGTCGACGCGCTCGGCTTTTGGCACCACGGACTGTGGCCGTCCGTATGTGTAGACCTCCTCGGGGATGATCGCGAACCAGATCTTTGGCGACGCTTCCTCCTCGAGCAGGTGCTTGCGAAGGGCCCGTTGATAGATCTCCACGGTGTGATAGATGCCCTCATGGCGCGTACCGGTGCGGATGGCCTTGGATATCTCGTCTGCGCCCACCCTGCAGTACCCGAATGGCAATTCGGACCATTCGGCGCCGAACGCCGCTTGGAAGCCGGGCCAAATGTACTTGTTGGCCTCCTTACCTGTGCCGGGCGGTGCGATCGAGCCGTTGATGCTCTTCACCCAAGCCCCGTAAAGCTTCGCGCCTTCCTCGGTGGCGATGATGCCGATCTCCATGCGTCGGGGATTCAGGTTCGATGGCGGCGGGCCGTAGAGAAACAAGCCGTCCTTGGGGTGCGCCGCAGTCTGGCCGTGTGCGAACTCCAGTTCGGGCTCGTCGATGTGTACGATGCGCCACTGCTTCATGCTGCGTCCTCCTCATCGGGCTCGAACTGCGTCTGATCGATGTCGTCGAGATCATCGTCCTCGGGATCTTCGGGCTCGTCGGGTATGGTGTCGAGCTCTGTGTCGCCCACCAGCCGCCGCACGCCTGTCAACTGCAGAAGGCTGCCCTCCAGGTTGAGGAGCTCACGCCCGTCGAGCTCGATGGCGATGTCGCATTCACCCCCATTCAAGAACGCAATGAAGGCCTGCTGCAGTTGCCGCCAATGGCGGTTCCACCAGCTCTTGCAGAAGCGACGCCTGATCCCCGCCACCCTCTTAGGGTCGCCGATCAGCTTCTCGGCCCCCTCAGAGAAGCTGATGTACGGCTTGAACCGGACAAAGCCGGGTGGTCCTAGGTCGATGTTCACCAGCATGGAGAGGTGCCAGTTAAGCTGTCGCTTCTCGCTTCGGCCCGTGACCTGCTTCCAAGTCTGTTTCCCGTCGGGGGTGGAGTATCGGACCTTGCCATCAGGGATTAGGCCCAGAGGGAAGTAGAAGGCCACGCCTCGGGAGGTGTCGTGGGCCCTTAGCCCTTTCGATTCCAGGAACCTTTCGACATGTCGGCGCAGCAAGTAGGTCAGCATATTACGGGCGTCGAACCACTCGGGCGCTGTCTCATTACCCTGCCGACCCTTGAGGAACCGATCGATCTCCACCCGCCGGTCGAGATTCAGGGAGAACTGGGGCGGCAGGCCAGCTTGAAGCTCATCGATGGCGGCGAAGGTGAGGATCAGACGCTGGTGCCGCGAGTACGGAATGCCAGTGGCATCGAGCGCCTTGTTGATCTCTGTATTGGGACCATTAAACTCATAGAAGTTGATGTGTGTGGGCAGTGCCTTGATTGGCAATAGGTTTGTGAGGAGCAGCTCCGGGCCGACTTCGACCTTGGGCGCATCGCGGCCGTTGCGCTCCTTCCAATAAGCCATACGTTCGTCGATCCGGTCTCGATCGATCGGAACTCCTGCCTTCTCAAGCGTCTCGACGAGACCGGGCAGCATGCCGCCCCATCCAGAAGAGAAGTCGAGAGCATTCAACTGCAGCAACTGGATGGGGAAGTTGCCAAAGTCGACCTTGTCGAGCCGGACCGGGATAACGAACGCCGGATCCTTGAGGCGCCGCCCCGTGATGTCGGCTGCGGCCAGCTCGTCACGCACCCCCTTGCGATCCGGCTTCACGCTTTCGGTTGAGGCGACGAAGATCACCTTGATAGCCCGCGTGGTGATCGCCTCTTCAATGGTGTTCCAGAATGGCGTGCCGCCCTTCAGTTCAAAGACGTCAGCCCAGACGTTGTAGCCGAGCCCAATCAAGCGGGCGCCGAGCCACTTCACGAAGTCATTGTCCTGCGGGGTGGCGTGAGAAATGAAGACGACATCACGTACGGGACCAGTCATCTGCCGACGCCTTCATGTTGGGCAGCCCATTCACGCTCGCAACGGTGTTCGATGTCTTCGGTAAGGAAGAGACCACCTGCTATCCAGAGCCAGCTGCGACGAACCATCTGAATAGCCCTGGCGAACAGGAAGATCCGCCTGACACCCGTCGATTCGCATCGCAACACGATCATCAACATCGACATTTCGCGTTCCCGTGAACCATCGGTCCGATTCGTAGGCGCATTGTCCAAACAGGAGGAAAAAAGGGCCAGCGGATTTTCGGAATTCACAAATATCTCGGTCCGGATAACTGGCTCCCGCCTAATTCCGAGGAGACTCGGGCTCTGCCAATCCGCTTCGAACAATTAATTTATCTATTCCCAAAATGACACGGAGTTCCGCGGCAGGATACCGAACCGCCCGCTTCCCACCTCAATGCCGACAGCTAAACAAAGTATCCTGCGCGCCAAAGCAGCCATCCGCGCTACATTGGATGGCCGCCCAACGTCAGATTTCCGTCCGCTCTGCCAGTGACCTGAGACCCAGATCCTCCTCCAGATTTAGGTAGAGTCCGTCGACCATGGAGACGGACGATGCGAGCCTCACGGTTCACAGAGGAACAGATCATCGGGATGCTGAAGGAGCAGGAGGCGGGCGCGAAGACTGCGGACGTCTGCTGCAAGCACGGCATCTCCTCGGCGACGTTCTACAAGTTCAAGGCGAAGTACGGCGGCATGGACGTATCCGACGCCCGGTGGCTGAAGGCACTTGAGGAGGAGAACGCGCGGCTGAAGAAGCTGCTGGCCGAGCAGATGCTCGACAACGCGATCCTGAGGGATGTCAGCTCAAAAAAAATGGTGACGCCCGATGCGAGGCGCAAAGCCGTGGCTCATGCCTGTGCCGCGCACGGCATGAGCCAGCGTCGGGCGTGTCAGGCGCTGGGCGTCGATCGCACCAGCGTGCGCTACCGAAGTGTGCGTCCAGACGATGCAAGCCTGCGGGAGGTCATGCGGGCTGTGGCGGGCGAGCGCCGCCGCTTCGGCTAGCCTGTGGTCCAGAAATAGGCGACCTTTTCGTCGAGCAATAGCGCGGTCCCACGTAGCTAGATAGTCGCCGTCGCGAAACAGTTGGCTTTGCCCGCGGTAGTGCGCGATGCGCACGCTGACGACATTGGCCTCCCTCGGCGCGGCATCGCAAAAAGTCTGCCGCTCCTCACGATTGAAATAAGTCTGGCCCTGGAGGAAGATCTCCTTCCGCACACCACCATGCAAGTCCCTATAGGTCGCCAGCACCTGCCGAGCGATCCCCAAAAGTCGTCGTTACCTCAAGGGTGGTGGCAGGAACCCCGTGCGTCTAACTAAGACGAGAGTGAGTCCGCCAAGTCGTAGGGTTTCGGCCCAAAGCCGTAGCGGTAGAAGCTGACCCCGTCGAAGGTGCGGTCCTTAGATCGGCGCTTGAAGAGGAAGGTGGCGCATTCCACCATTTGGTCATGGTCGACGAACATGCCCACAATATGCCGCCCGAATTCCTGCCACTCGTCGGGTTCAGGTGCCACTTTGGCAAAATGGCATGCGACGACAAACAAACGTCGGCCAACAGCAAACCGGGTGATGGCGGTATCGCCGTTGTCCTCTAGCGGCACTCCGCGCCGGAACCGCCGTACCCTCCTCTCAAAGTCGAACAGAGCGGGCGGAAGCTGGTTGAGAACGGTGTCTACAATATCGAAACGATGGCGTTGGTTCGCGTCGAGGTACAGCTCCTTAACAATCTCCGTCCACATGGGGGAGAGCTGCACACCGAGGACTTCAGGTGTTCGGCGGTTGGTTCGAGGCACCTTCGGACCACGGACGATTGCATCGGACTCTAAGAACACAACCTTCTGGCCTTCCAGCGCAGCTGGATCGAGGCAAAGGCCATTAGTGAAGTAGAGGGACAAGATGTCCTGTTCGTCGCCTTCGAAATCGATCAACTCATCGACCGTGCTTCGACGCGTCAGATAGTGTTGGAAGGAAATTTCTGTATCAAGAAATCTATGAATCATTTGCAGCTCGCCCAAGGAAATCACCGGAGCCCAGGCCGTCGCGTTTTTGATGAGGCCAAGTTCCTTGAGGTAGTAGCGGGCACTGGTCAGGTTTGTGAAATGCTCGAAGCACACGCTGTATCGATAGACGACCTTTGGACGGTCGAGCTTGAAGTCGAGCAGGCTGCCGTCAGACTTCAAGCGCAGCACTGCATTTTGCCGCTGCGTGTCGAGATAGTTCTGTAGGCGCCAGCCTTGCTCGCCGGGTTCGACGAAGAGCTCTTTGAAGTTTTTGATCAGGCTTAGGTCGCCGCCACGTCGCGCCGCGTCCTTGATCTGTCCGGACTTGGCCTCGAGAACAAAGACAAAGTTTCCCAACAGGGCGACGACGTCATTCTCCCAGGTCTTGCCTGTGATCGGATCATCCCAAACGACGCCACGGTAGATCGTGGCCGAAGGCATTGCCTTAGTCAAAAGATCCGCGACAGCCTCTTCAAGATAATCCGCGCGCGCATCTTCATACGCCCTTTCCAGAGCCTTATGCCCCTCCATTACGCCTTCCATGATTGCGAATGGGAAGGAGAAGATCAGGTGCGGCAAGGCGACAAAGAGGTTGCCGTTATCAAGTCGTAGGTAGGGTTTTCGCCAGATTGGGTTATTCAGATAGATGTGCTCGGGGTTCTGATCCTTCAAATCCCCAGGGGCGAGTGACAGACGATACAGCATATCAACGATCTTGGAGTCGAAGTGCTGTTCTAGTGTCGGTCTATCGAGCGAGAATACCCAGGGCCACGCAAGCTCCGACATTTGAAATCCGGCGTTGCGCAGGTCCTCAAGGTTCGTGTATCTGTTTTTGCCATATCGCCAAGCACGCGCGGCCAAAGGGTAGCTGGCCGTGAAAAAAGCGATCGCGGCCAGAATCTTCTTGCGGTCCGGCGAATGCATCAGGTCATTGATGTTGCCCGCGAAGGTATTGAAGCGCTGCTCGATCAGCTCTGATAACTGAACCATTGATCGAAACAATACCGAAAGACGAAACCCAAGGGCTGTCTCGGACTGGCGTTCAAGCCGCTCTAGCAGTCCTGTAAGGGTCTTGTCGCAGTCATCCTTGGTGAAGAGGTTGCGATAGTAAAGCGTTTGGAGCCTAGCCTTGCGACGAACCGCCTCCGTGAGGTCAAAATCGTCCGACGTTTTTGGCTGCTTACGAATAAAACCATGAATGTGTCGACTCATCAGAGCCCAATAGCGAACGAAGTTGCCGGGCGATGTTGGTGCGGCTTTCAGAGGAGATGGCGTCATCAGGACGAAAGCTTGAGCTATCTCCACCTCTGCCTGATCGAGGGGGCGCACCTCGGAGGCGAGGTCTTTCTTGGCTTGGCCGCCTCCGATGAGAAAGCGAACAGCGGTCCTCGCCAGGACGACGAGCGGGTCACGCGAGGCGAAGAAGGTTCGCAGGTTAGTTCCGGTCCGATCAAACTCACTCTGCCACTGTTCATGAGACCAGCCGTCAGTGCCGTCCAATTCTTTGGGAATTGGGAACGCTGTGACGGCGTAGCCCGGCACGCCTCTTTCAACGTCGACCATCGGTTTGACACTCGAAATGGGTGGAACATTATTCTTAGCGTAGAAACTCTTCCATGAACCGCCCCGAGCTTCTAGACGCCAGCGCGAAAGGCCTACCTGCGGACGCTACTCAGCGCCGTCATTGTCGGGGAAAAGAGTGTGCGGATCATTGGCAGCAGGGACGTGCTGCACTCTGCGATTCTTGGAACTCGGCCCCACGAACCGAACGTTCGTGGCTTAAGATCGGAATGGCGCGCCCGGAACGATTCTAACTCTCTCGAAGTCGTGAGAATTTCAGAGCGACTATGTCCGCTTTCAGGCGCCGCCGCTTTCAGTTTGAATGACCAAACGGGGGGCGCAATCCAGCCGTAACGGCGCTAGTAAAGTCGTTCCCTTTCTTGCGGCCGTCACTCGCTCCGCTCCTGCTCGATCTGATTGCCATGCGGGAGACAAATGGAGAAACTTCAACAGTCCCATTTGCAAGGCATCATTCGTCAAGGAGTTGGGGGCGTTTGGCGCACCGCGGTGACGAAGGGACCAAAATGCCGACCGACGACCTGTATCGGCAGGCCTTGCAAGATCATCCCTTGCAACAAGCTCTGGAGGCCAATCTCTGCCTATCGGCTGAGGTTCCGACGGACCTCAGCTTCATCGAAAGCGGCTGGACGACTGCGGAAGCCTTCCGAGATTGCGATGCCGCAATTGATGAGTATCTGGCCTACCAGGGCTCGTTCAATGCCGGAACCGATGCCCGAAGCCGTGCCACGTTCCTCATGGCCGATTATGCCTACATCTTCTGCCTCGCGGTGGTTCCGGTCTTCGTAGGCTCGGATATCCTGCCCGACATCGCCGCCCGCAGTATGGCTCTGCACTTCTACATGACGGATCACCACCATGATGGGGTGACCCAAACTGTACGCCGCGCACGGGTCCGCTTTCTCTCGCCTCTGTTCACCACCAGCAGGACAGATCTGCGACATGGAGATGCTCACCATGTTTCGGGGCATCCCCAATTGTGCGATCTGTTCCGTCAGGAGCTGGAGGGGCACTTCGCCCCGCTTATCCAGAAACTCCATGCCCACAGCGGCCTCGCCCGGAGTGCATTCTGGCGCCTGCTAGGCGATGCGGTCGCAAGTCGCTTTCTCGACACGGGGCGCCAGCTTGGCTGCGCGGCACAGGCCCAAGCATCGGCCATGCTAATCCTCAAGACGCCGGGCTCGCCGCTCGCCAACCGGCAATTGGGCTATTTCGACGTGGTCGTACATGACGACACCGGCACGGAGAAAGGTCGCTGGACATTCCGCGCGCGGGGCGGCTGCTGCCGCTACTATACGGTGGAACGTGGCGAACTGTGCGCCACCTGCGTCCTGCGGGATAAGCGCGACCGGGACACCATGCTCGCGGATCTCGTTCGCCGTCATCTCAGCCTGGCCAGCCCCGGCGCGATCTGACACCCCTGCCCTAGCGGCAATCAAAAATATTTGACGGGCAGGGTCCCATCGTCCGCATGCGGATCGTCACCCCCATGAGCGGAAAGCCAGACGGCACCGTACGGAATGCGCACCGGCCCGAGATTGGCCGGCGAGACGGGGGTTGTGATGGAGATGACGACACATGCGGGCCGGACGGCGAACCAGTCGGCTCGCCTCAGGATCGCGCTTCTTGCCGGCAGCATGCTAGCCCTTTCGACGCCTCCTGCCCTTGCGCAGTCCGCCGCCCCCGCCCGCATCGTCCAACAGTCCGTGTCCATTCCTGCCGGCCCGCTCACCACGGCGCTCAATCGCCTAGCGGCGCAGACGGGCATCGAGATTCTGTTCGATGCCACGCTGACCAGCGGCCGGATGACCGCGGGCGTCAGCGGTACGCTCACCCCGGCGCAGGCACTGGATGCGCTGCTTGCCGGCAGCGGCATCACCGCCCGTTTCGCCGGATCCAACCAGGTTGTCCTCAGCCGCCCATCCGGAGCGGCCGTCGGCCAGGGGTCAAATGGGGATGGTGAGATCTCGCTAGACGCGATAACCGTCTACGGCGCCAAGATGAGCAACGTCCTGCAGGATACCAGCGCCAGCGTGGGTATCGTCACGTCCGGCGAGATCGTGGATGGCCAGATCCGCGACTTCCGTCAGGCATTTCGCCGCCTCGGCAACGTGATGGATGGCGACTGGGCGGACAACGGCTTCATCATTCGCGGCGTGAATTCGGAAGGGCTCGTGCCCGGCGGAGCGCCGCTCGCCTCGCTGTACATCGACGGCGTACAGCAGACCACGCGCGGCGCGCGGCGCGGCGCCCGTGGCCTGTGGGATGTCGAGCAGGTGGAGGTGTATCGCGGCCCGCAATCCACCCTCTCCGGCCGCGCGGCGCTGGCCGGCGCCATCTACATCAAGTCCAAGGATCCCACCTTCGACAAGGCGGCCGAACTGTCGGGCACCATCGGCACCGGTGGCCTGTATGGCACCGCCTTCATGCTCAATACGCCGCTGGTCGGCAATCAGGTGGCCATGCGCCTGTCGGGTGAGTTCGAGCGCAGCAAGAACGACATCAACTACCCCACCTTCGCCAATTACGACCGATACGACGAGTTCACCACCGATACGTACTATCAGCTGCGCGGCAAGATCCTCTTCCAGCCGGACCAGTTTCCGGACACACGGGCGCTATTGAGCTACTCGTTCGCCCACGACGATCCCTATGTGCGCGACATCGGCGGCCCGGGTCTGGGGTTCCGCTTCCCTGACCGGCGCGGCGACTATCAGGCGCCGGCCTATATCGAGTATCGCCCGACCGACGTCCACAACATCGGCTTCGAGCTGACGCACGATCTGTCCAGCACGCTGCGCTTCACCTCCATGTCCGCCTACAGCTACGCAAACGCCGAGCGCGCGTCGCCCAACTATGGCACCGCCGGCGAGATCAATACCTACAACGGCTACTACAAGGACGTCCTGGCCTCGCAGGAGTTGCGCCTCAATTATACCGGCGATCGGTTCACATGGGTCGCCGGCCTTTATGGTGCCTATGAGGACGAGAAGAACCATTACGACCGGACGGTGAGCAGCTTCCAGAACCAGATCCAGTACAACACGCAGAAGACCACCAACTTCGCCGGCTTCGGCGAGGCCACCTATGAGTTCCTGCCGAGTTGGAAGATCACCGCAGGCGGGCGCGTGGACTATACCAAGCAGGACATCACGCAGTATTTGCAGCGCATCCGGCCGCTGGGCGCGCTGCCGGTCGTGATGACCAACTATGCGACCGGCTTCGATGAGATCAACGTGGTGCCGAAATTCGGCCTCTCGAAGCAGCTGACCGAGGGCCAGACCGTAGGCGTGACCTATTCGCAGGGCTTTCGCACCGGCGGCGCGTCCTATGACACGATCGAGGCCGTGCCCTATACCTATGCCCCGGAATATGCCTCCACCTACGAGCTCTTCTACAAGGGCAACCTGCTTGATAACCGGCTGACCATCAACGCCAATCTGTTCTACACCCGCTATACGGATCAGCAGGTGCAGATGCAGTTCGATCCGGCCGACCTGCTGAGCCGCCGCATTCTCAATGCTGCCTCCTCGAAGGCCTACGGCTTCGAATTCGAACCCTCGTTCAAGGTCACGAACAACTTCACCGCCTTCATGTCGGTGGGTTATGTGCATACGGAATTCGAGGAGTTCGACAGCATCGTCTATGGCGATCTTGCCGGCATGCCCTTCCCCGAGGCCCCGGAATGGACAGTGGCTTTCGGTGGCCAGTACACATTCGACAACGGCATCTATGTGGGCGCGGACGCCAAATACACCTCCAGCTATCTCGCCCGCCTCGGCACCCTGCCGCACGACTATCTGGACAGCCGTTGGATCTTGAATGCGCAGGTCGGCTACAAGACCGGGCGCTGGGAGTTCATCGCCTTCGCCGAGAACCTGCTGAACGAGGAATACTTCGTCTACAACGACAATGACATTGCGGCCACGCTGGGCGAAGGCCGCAGGGTTGGCCTGAATGTCCGGGCGAAGTTCTGATGCGACTTGAACGGATGCCGGTGACGGAGGGGCGCGCCCCCTCCGAGATCCGCTTTGGGGCGGCACCATGATCTGCGTGGGGCGCGGCGGGTTTCTGCCGGCCGTTATGCTGGCGCTTGTCGTCAGCCTGCTTCAGGTCGTTCCGGCAGCCGCGGCCTGCGACGGGCGCCGCATCGACCAGCAGGTTCTGAACCCGCCGGCCTGCGTGCCCGCCGAGCCGCTTCGCGTCGTCATCCTCGACTCCTTCTACAATCTGGGCATGGCGCTGGAGCTGGGCGCGCCGGTGGTCGGCGCGCCCTTGTTTGCCGCCCATGATGCCCGCCTGACGGAGCTTGCGCGCACGGCCGGGGTCTCGGACATCGGTGATTTCCGCAGCCCCAGCCTCGAACGCATCCTCGCCTTGAAGCCCGACCTCCTGATCGGCGAGGCGCAGTTGCACGGCGCCCTCTATCCGGCCCTGTCGAAGATCGCCCCCACTGTGCTGATCGAGGCGCCGGACTGGAAGGCGCATTTCATGACGCTGGGCAATATTCTCGGCCGAACACCCGCCGCCGTGGAGCGGCTCGCGGCTTACGAGGCGCGCGTGGCGGCGATCCGCGCGCGCGTGCCGGACACCACAGTCTCCATCATCCGCATCGCGCCCCATGGCTTCCACGTCTATCTGGACGGGCCGCGTGCCTATGCGCCCTATGCCGTGCTGCGCGAGGCTGGCGTGAAACGCACCGCCTATGAGACCACCACAGACGATACGGTCCTTAAACGCCCCGACTGGGAAGACATCGGCGCCCTGGACGGAGGCATACTCCTCTATGTGGCTGCCGCCGGAAGCGCCCGCGGGCAGGATGATGCCCTGGCCGCAGAGACGGTCGCCAACCCGCTCTGGCAGATGCTGCCGGCCGTGCAGGCAGGACGAACCCATCGTCTTGAGCGCGGAACGTGGATGGGGTTCAACAGCCTCGCTTCCGCCCACCGCGTGCTGGATGACATCGAACGCTTCATCCTGACCACGCCGTGAGCCGCAGAACGCCTCTTTCCGCTGATGCCGCGAAGGCTCTCACGCTGGTCGCGCTGGCTGGGGCCGTGATGCTTGCGGCCATCTGGGCTGTCACCCTCGGCTCAGCCCGCACCAGCATGGGCGACGTAGTGGGCGCGCTAATCGCCTTCGATGGCTCACGCGAACATCTGGTCATCATGACACTGCGCCTGCCCCGCGTGCTGGCGGGGCTTCTGGTGGGGGCGGCGCTGGCTGTCGCCGGCGCCATCATGCAGGCGGCCACCCACAATCCCCTCGCCTCGCCCGGCCTCATGGGCATCAATGCCGGAGCCGCATTCGCCGTGGTGATGGTGACCACCCTTGGTGGCGCAACATCGGGCATGGCGATGGTGGGCTCAGCCTTCGGCGGGGCAACGGCTGCCGCCGGCATCGTCCTGCTGTTCGCCTCTGCCGGGCCGGCGGGCGCAACACCGCTCCGGCTTGTTCTGGCCGGCGCGGTGCTCACCGCCTTCATCACCTCGCTCACCACCGCCGTTCTGATCTTCGACCAGAGCACGCTGGATCAGGTGCGGCTGTGGTCGGCGGGCTCCCTGTCCGGCCGCACGCAGGCGCAGGTGGCGGGGGTCGCCCCCTTCATCCTCGCCGCACTTGGCATTGCCATCCTGCTTCGCGCCCACATCACCACGCTGAGCATCGGCAGCGACATGGCCCGCGCCGTCGGGCAGGATCCGAGGGTCTGGCGGGGCGTTGTCGCCATGCTCGTCATCGGCCTTGCCGGTGGAGCGGTGGCACTGGCCGGCCCCATCGGTTTCGTTGGACTGGTGGTGCCGCACCTGGCCCGCTTCGGCGTGGGCGTGGATTATCGCTGGATCATTCCCTTCAGCGCACTCGCCGGAGCGCTGCTCGTGGTGCTGGCCGACGCGGCAGGCCGCACCCTGCTTGCCAGCCAGAGCTTTCCGGTCGGTGTCACCATGGCGCTCATCGGCGGGCCGTTCTTCGTGTGGCTGGCCCGCACCCGCACCGGCGGAGCGTCATGAGGCGCGTCATCCTTCTTCTCATGGTTCTCCTGATGGCACTGGCCACGGCCAGCCTGTCCCATGGCGACTATCCCGTGCCATGGCGGGAGCTTGTTGACGTGCTGATGGGTCGCCCCGGCGCGTCGCCGCAGGCCCAGATGGCCGTGCTCGATCTGCGCCTGCCGCGCCTCCTGCTGGCGCTGCTGGTGGGCGCAGCGCTGGCGACAGCCGGCGCCATCGTGCAGGCGGTGATGCGCAATCCGCTGGCAGAGCCCGGCATTCTCGGCATCAACGCCGGTGCGGGTCTTGCCGCCATGGTGCTTCTGGTGGCTCTGTCCGGCCTCTCTCCCGCATGGCTGCCGCTGGCGGGCTTTGCCGGCGCCGCCGCGATGGCGGGGCTGATCTATGCGCTGGCGTGGCGCGGCGGCACCTCCTCGCTGCGCATCATCCTCATCGGCATCGGGCTCGGCTCGGTGGCGGGCGCGGGGGCAACCCTGCTGACCGCATTCGGCGAAATACGCGATGTACAGCGGGCCATGATCTGGCTGGCCGGCAGCGTCCATCATGCAGACTGGCAGACTGTCGAGACCCTCGCAGTGTGGATCGCCCTGCCGCTGGCGCTCACGCTGGCGATCGCCGGCGAACTGGACGTGATCCGCTTCGGCGATGCTCCCGCGCGCAGCCTCGGACAGCGGGTGCAACTCGCGCGCGCCCTGCTGATCGTGTTGTGTACGCTGCTGTCCGGTGCTGCGGTCGCCGTCGCCGGGCTGATCGGCTTCATCGGCCTGATCGCCCCGCATATGGCGCGCCGTCTTGTTGGCCCCACCCACTGGCGGCTGTTGCCGGTTGCCGCTTTCACGGGGGCCGCCCTGCTGGCCGCCGCCGATCTTCTCGGTAGGACCATCATCGCTCCGGCGCAGATTCCAGCCGGCGTGGTGACGGCCATGATCGGCGCTCCCTTTTTCGCATATCTCCTGTGGGGGCGGCGCCATGCAGCGGCCTGAACACACCGGCATCGGACTTTCCGCGCAGGACGTCGCCATCGCCTACGGGCGCAACCCGATCGTCAGCGGGCTCGATCTGGCCATTCCCACGGGATGCTTCACTGCGCTGATCGGTCCGAATGGCAGCGGCAAGTCCACCATCCTGCGCGCACTCGGCGGGCTCACCGCGCCCAACACCGGCACGATCCTTCTAGATGGACACTCCATAGCGCGCCTTCCCACGAAGGAGATGGCGCGGCGTGTCGGCCTGCTGGCGCAAGGGCCGGCGGCGCCCGAGGGCCTCACCGTGACCGATCTGGTCCGGCAGGGGCGTTATCCGCATCGCCCGCTGTTCGGGCGCTGGTCGGAACAGGATGCCGCCGCCTGCGAGGAGGCGCTTGCGCTCACCGACATGGCAGGGCTTCGCGACAGGCCGCTGGACAGCCTGTCCGGCGGCCAGCGCCAGCGCGCCTGGATCGCCATGACGCTGGCCCAGCAGACCGCAATCCTGCTGCTGGACGAGCCGACCACCTTCCTAGATCTCGCCCACCAGATCGAGGTCATGGAACTCATTACCCAGCTCGTGGCCACGCGGGGCAAGACCATTGTCGCCGTGCTGCACGACCTGAATCAGGCAGCCCGTCATGCGGACCACATGGTGCTACTTAAGGCTGGCCGAATAGAAGCCAGCGGAACGTCCGCCGAAGTGATGACCAGCGCGAACATCCAGCAGGTCTTCGCCGTTGCCAGCACCATCATACTCGATCCCCTGACGGGCACGCCGCTGTGCCTGCCGCTGCCACGCCGGCCGCCGCAGAGCTGATCGCGCCAGCGCCATTTTCGCAACGGAACCAGCACTATCCGGCGGCTTGGGCCGGCCGTATGGAAACATTCCAAGTTATTGTTGTTGAACGACTTTCCCTTTTGCGCAAGGATCATCCGCTCGCCATGGAATGCCTCTTCGGCGCACTGCCGGGCTCTTTTCACGCGCAAGGCATTTTCCGATCGCGCCATGACTACCGCATCCATTTCCGCCTCCGGGCTGAACGATCTCGACAGCAATGAGCTGCTGAATCGCGCCATCGAGGCCCATTACGAGGAAATCACCGCTGCGGTGCGCAGGCGCGGTCATTCGCGCGGGGCCGCGCTCGACATCGTCCACGACCTCTATGTGAAACTAGCGAGTCACCCGGACGTGTTGCGCGACAAGCGTTCGATCAGCGCCTTCCTTTGCCGTGCCGCAATCAATCTCGGCATCGACCGCTTTCGCCGCGAGCGTTTCGAAACCCAGTTGTTCTCCGGGACGCAGGAAGAGGCGCAGGCGGTTGCCGCCGACACCGCCTCGCCGGCCTACGGGCTTGAGGTGGAAGCGCGCATCGCGCTGCTGCGGGACGCCATCGGCGAATTGCCTGCCCGCCGCCGCGCCGTCTTCATCCTGCACCGGCTGCATCATCTCTCCCCCGATGAGATCGCCGCCCGCATGCGCATCAGCCGCAACATGGTAGACCGGCATCTGCGGCGCGCGCTTGCCCATTGCCTCGATCGTTTGCTGGAGATGGGCTAGAAGTCCCGAATGGACGGCTTCGTTCGTCTATCCAGATGAAGCAGCCAGAATTCGGGGTCCATATGCCGGCCAGGCAAGCCACGCGCGCCCAGAAGCGCCGCCATGAGGAGGCTGCGGACTGGCTGCTGCGCAATCGTGAAGCGGAGGGTTCACCCGCCGCGCAAGCAGCCTTCCAGCTCTGGCTTGCGCAGGACCCGGACAATGCCCGCGTCTATGCGGCGGCCGAACGCCTCATGGGCGATGCCAGCCGCGCCATCTCATCCGACAGTGCCCTGCGCGACTTCACCGTTCCGTCCCGCTCCGTCGCCAAGCCGCTGCTCGGCGTAGCGCTTCTCGCGGGCCTCGCGGGCGTCCTGTTCGTCGCCATGGACGGCCCCATGCGGCTTCAGGCCGATGCCATGTCCGGCCCCGGCGAGATGCCCGTGCTGACACTGGCGGACGGCTCACATGTCCAGCTCAATACCTCATCCGCCATCGCCTATGATATGGCAGGCGAGCGACGGATCGTGCGGCTGCTGCGTGGGCAGGCCTATTTCGAGGTTGCGCGTGATCCCGGCAGGCCGTTCACGGTGGAAGCGGACGATGCCCGCGTCACCGCGCTTGGTACGGCCTTCGATGTGCGCCTCGGCCAGACCGAGACGGAAGTCACCGTCACCGAGCATGCGGTGATGGTGGACTTCCCCGATGGCGCCCATGCGGGAACACGGGTCACCCAGGGCGAGCGTGCCGTCTTTGAGGATGGGGTGCGCGCCGTAGCCGTCTCGCCCAGCGATCCAACGACGGCACTGGCGTGGCGACGGGGCCAGTTGGTGATGAACGGAATGCCCCTGAGCAACGTCTTGGAAGAGGTCAACCGACACTTCCCTGGCCGTATCATCATCGCGGGAGCGGACCTAGGCAGAAGACGCGTGAGCGGCACAATGAACATCCGGGACACCGATGCGGCACTCGCCTTCATTGAATATGCGCTCAAGGTGAGTACTGTTCGGATCGGACCACTCATTATTTTGCGCGACTGAAATCGTGGCTTGCATAACTGATGGCAGCCTCAGTATCGGCATTCAATACGTCCGCCAATGTGGGGAGCGGCGGCACCATGGCTACGTCTAGGATGTCCGCTTGCCGGTAAACTCTTGGAGTCCGCTGCTAGCGCAACCAAGACCTCCGGAGCGGCAAAAGCAACGTCTGCTTTTGGGAAACCGCTAATCCGATCTCTATGGCAGAGATGGCGGCGCAAAGCCGACTTCGCTTAAAGCACAGTCGAGGGCCAGCTATGGATCAAAAACAGGCATAAAGGCCATCTTCTAAGCCAAACCTCAGCACAACACGTCACCAAAGGCGGCTCGTTGCTTCTCCGCGCGAATTGGCAGCAGCAATAAAAATTAAGAGGGCTGGAATCCTGCGAGGGTCAAAGGTTTTTATCCAAGGGCCAGCAAAATATATGGCCCTTGCCAACGCATTCGCGTGGCGGCGCCTCACTTCATGCCTGGGAGCACTTCTCGAACATTTTTCTATCTGGCAACTCGCTCTCCAAGCTACTTCTGCCAGTCGGCTTCCTAATGCACTTCTAGGCCCTCACGGGTCATCCCAGGCCGAAGTGAGGCGACCCAATATGGGAGCCGCTTAATGTTCGAGCCTGAAATTACCGAAGCCAGTCACCACCTTTGCCAGTTCGAATGTCGCATTGATGCGACGCCTGAGGAGGTCATCGAAGCTTGGCGTGATCCAGGTCTGTTCGACAGCCATGTCGTCGCAGCGCCGGACGCCGATGTCACGCTCGAACGACGCTCAGGCGAAAAGGTGCCTTCATCCATCTTTTTAGGGAATGCCGACGCAGCGATCGTTGAACGTCTCCCGTTGCGGATTGCGTATGAAACGACACCGGATCTCGCTTTGATGGTGTCGCACGAAGAATGCGCAGACGACGCCTTAACGGTCTGCTTAACCCTGACCGTTGCCACGGAGCCCAATCTCACAGGTCAAGGACAGAACACCACGCCGTGCGCTCTCACGCTCTCTCCCCCGCCTTTCCACTATCGACTGGCAATCCTTGAGACACTCGCATCTCTCGCCCAGTCTCTTTCGGAACGCGTGAAGGTGCGGATGGCGCAGCGGAAGGCGCGCGCGAAGCAATCTAGGGAAGCAGAAAGGCAGCAGCGGATAGCCGAGGGGCAGGTGCGCAAAGCGCAGCGGGCCGAGTGCCGATCCTGTGCCATCGAGAGGCATGTGTTCGGCTATGAGGGCGACCTCGCGACCGCGCATCGTTGTCGATGGTGCCTGGCGCGCCAGATGGCGGAGAATCCAAACTCCTGATCTCACCCCCAGCAACGAAGCGGGAGGGCGGCAATCCATATCGGAGGCCGGCCTCCCAGCCAGAAGCGAAGATCGCCTCATCAGACCTTGCTCGGACTTTGAGGCGCGCTAGGGCTGATGCTGGGGCTGAGGCCGCATCCTTCGGAGAAGTGTGTTTATTTTCAGTGAGTTGAAGAGAATAGCTGGCGGAGAGAGAGGGATTCGAACCCTCGATACGGTTTCCCGTATACACGCGTTCCAGGCGTGCGCCTTCAACCACTCGGCCACCTCTCCGCGGCACCCGCACGGAGGCGGACGCGGAACTGATGCGCATCCTCCAAACCGCCAAAGCGGAGGGGATGGCCCTTGCAAAGGCTGGATTTCTCCGCTGCGCCGGTTGAAGCGCAACGCCCTAGCAAGGCGGCGGAATATAGCGACAAAGAACGCTCTGGCAAGCCGCTTTCCACCGGCAAATGACAAGGCCCCCAAATCCTGCAAGGCTCGCTTCAGCCTCGCGCTGCCGGGGGCCCCAAAGGGCGGCCCGAAGGCCGCCCAAAATCTTGGCGCGAAAGAGGAAAGCTCAGTCGCGCAGCAGGTCGTTGATGGAGGTCTTGGAACGGGTCTGGGCATCCACCCGCTTCACGATCACCGCGCAGGACAGCGAGGGGCCGGGGGTGCCGTCCGGGAACGGCTTGCCGGGCAAAGTGCCTGGAACCACAACGGAATAGGCCGGAACCTCGCCCACGAACACCTCACCCGTGGAGCGATCCACGATCTTGGTGGTGGCCGAGATGAACACGCCCATGGACAACACTGCACCCTGACGGACAACCACGCCCTCGACCACCTCGGAGCGGGCGCCGATGAAGCAGTCGTCCTCGATGATCACCGGGCCCGCCTGCAGCGGCTCCAGCACGCCGCCAATGCCCACGCCGCCCGACAGATGCACGTTCTTGCCGATCTGGGCGCAGGAGCCCACCGTCGCCCAGGTGTCCACCATGGTACCTTCAGCCACATGGGCGCCGAGGTTCACGAAGGAGGGCATCAGCACAACATTGGGCGCAATGTACGCGGACTGGCGCACGATGGCCCCCGGCACGGCGCGGAAGCCGGCCTTGCGGAACTCCGCCTCGCCCCAGTTCGAGAACTTGGAGGGCACCTTGTCCCACCACACGGCCGCGCCGGGACCGCCGGGGATCACCGCCATGTCATTGAGGCGGAAGGACAAAAGAACGGCCTTCTTGAGCCACTGGTTGACCTGCCAGTTGCCGTCGGCGCCCTTCTCAGCCACGCGGGCGGTACCGGAATCCAGCAGCGCCAGCGCCGTATTCACCGCATCGCGGATGTCGCCGGTGGTGGCGAAGGAGATCTCCGCGCGGGCCTCGAAGGCCTCCGTGATGGTACGCTCGAGCGCGGACAGGTCCGTATGGGCCATGGAATTCCCCTGTTTGCTACATTTGCCGGAGCTGCGCCCGCCCTCGCGGCCGGCCCAGCGTTCAGAACCTTTTGGCACCCGCCGCGCCCGCGCCTGTCACAGGGACAGTCGCTCATGGCACACGGATGGTCAGGGACAGGTGCATAGAATAGGACACTCGCCCCGTCAGCCCCCAAATCGCAGGCAGGCCTATGGCGAGCGATGGATCGCCCGCCCCGGATCGCCCCCTCGGGCGCCGCCCTCAGCCATGGCGAGCCATCCAAGCCGCGCCCCGGAGACCGGGCGGACCGCCCTCCCCGGGAGCCCCGTCCGGTGCCCCCGCCCCGAGGCGCGGGCACTCGGCCGCAGGTAGCCTGCCTCAGCCGCGCTCTTTCACGGCGACGAACTTCAGTTTGGGATGCTCCTCGATGGCCCGGTCCAGCACCCACTGGCTGCGGGCGAGATAGACCGGCTTGTCGTCGCGGTCATGGGCGATGGACGAGCGGTTGCTCTCCACGAAGCGCTCGAGATCCG
This sequence comes from Azorhizobium oxalatiphilum, assembly GCF_014635325.1. Taxonomy (GTDB): domain Bacteria; phylum Pseudomonadota; class Alphaproteobacteria; order Rhizobiales; family Xanthobacteraceae; genus Azorhizobium; species Azorhizobium oxalatiphilum. The sequence continues at coordinate 34,582 of NZ_BMCT01000006.1, forward strand.
CATGCTCGCCCACCACCCAGCGGGCGGTCACGAAGGACACGTTCTCATAGCGGATCGGCACGCCATATTCCTTGTCGAGCCGCGAGGACAGCACGTCGAGCTGCAGCGTGCCCACCACGCCGACGATGGGCGCCGGATCGGTCAGGGGCCGCAGCACCTGCGTGACGCCCTCCTCCGCCAGATCATGCAGCGCCTTCTGGAGCTGCTTGCTCTTCATGGGATCGGACAGCAGCACGCGGCGCAGGATTTCCGGCGCGAAGTCCGGAATGCCCTCGAAGCGAATGGTCTCGCCCTCGGAGAGCGTATCGCCCACCCGCAGCAGGCCGTGGTTGGGGATGCCGATGATGTCGCCGGCCACCGCCTCGTCCGCCGTCTCGCGCTCCTGCGCGAAGAAGAAGATGGGGTTGGCAATCGCCATGTGCCGCTTCTCGCGGGCATTGAACAGCTTCATGCCGCGCTTGAACACGCCGGAGCACAGGCGCACGAAGGCCACGCGGTCGCGGTGGTTCGGGTCCATATTGGCCTGCACCTTGAACACGAAGCCGGAGACGTTGCTCTCCGCCGGCTCCACGGTGCGGCCATTGGCGTTGCGCGGCAAAGGGCTGGGGCCGAAGCCGCCGAGCCCGGCGAGGAGCTGCGCCACCCCCGCCTCCTTGATGGCCGAGCCATAGAAGACCGGCGACAGGTGCCCTTCGCGAAAACTTTCCAGATCGAAGGGCGGCAGCACGCCGAGCGCCAGCGACAGGCTTTCCACCGCCTCCTCGACGATGCGCTCCTCCACGCCCTCGATCCCGAGCAGATCCATGGGGTCCGTGAACGGCACGATGCGGGTGAGCGGGCCGCCGCGCTCTTCCGCCAGCAGGGCGCGCTTGCCGGGCACGTCGATGAGGCCGCGAAAATCGGTGCCGAGGCCGATGGGCCAGGTGAAGGGGGTGAGGTCGAGCGCGAGCGTTGCGGCGATATCGTCCATCAGGCCGAGCGGGTCCTGGCCCTCGCGGTCCACCTTGTTGATGAAGGTGAAGATGGGGATGTCGCGCAGGCGGCAGACCTCGAACAGCTTGCGGGTCTGGCTTTCGATGCCCTTGGCGACGTCGATGACCATGACCGCCGCGTCCACGGCGGAGAGCGTGCGGTAGGTATCTTCGGAGAAGTCGGAGTGGCCGGGGGTATCGAGCAGGTTGAAGACGATGCCGTCGCGCTCGAAGGTCATGACCGAGGAGGTGACGGAGATGCCGCGCTGCTGCTCGATCTCCATCCAGTCGGAGCGGGTGCGGCGGCGTTCACCGCGCGCCTTGACCTGTCCGGCCTGCCGGATGGCGCCGGAGGCGAGGAGGAGCTTTTCCGTCAGCGTGGTCTTGCCCGCGTCGGGATGGGAGATGATGGCGAAGGTGCGGCGCCGCGTAAAATCCGCCGCGCCGGCCTCGCCCGTATGGGCGGTAGGATCGAGCATGGCGCGGCTTATAGCGGGAAAGGGAGGGAAGGGGGAGAGGGGGAGAGGGATGACACTCCTAGGCCGACCGTTAATGGATGGAGCCATCTTCTGGCTGCACAAAATCTCGCCACCCGCATACTAGCGAGCAACCCAGGTTCAGCACAACGGCTCTAGTCATCATGGATGACACCATGTAGGATCCACCCTGAGCGATCTCGGCAGTCCACTCCAGATGGATTGCGTTAAGAACTGACGACCCCACAAGTAGAAATGTCCTATATGAATTCCATTCCTTCCCCCAGCTTTACGCGTGAAAGCAACGGGAAGCGGGCCGTTGATATCCCCTTGATGCTGGATACTGCTCCAGCAATGGATACTTTGCGCTCTGACGCATATTTCTGCTTCGATGATTATTTCGTATCTGAGCTATGTCAGACATGGCCAATGCGCCGCCTGCAACGCATTGGGTTCCTCGGCGCAATCGACTATCTAAGGAAGGGATCCGGACGCTCCCCACACCGTCGGCGGCACAATCGTTTTGAGCACAGTCTCGGCGTTGCCAGACTCGCGGAAGCGTATGCGCTGCACCGCGGCTTGAGTGGAAATGATCGCCGCCTTTTGGTGGCCGCGGCTCTGCTGCACGACATCGGGCACGGTCCACTTTCCCATACGCTGGAACCCGTCTTTGAGGAAGAGTTCGGCATCAACCATCATCGTATGACCCAACGCATCATTCGCGGTGAAACAAAATTTGGAGACAGTATTGGGCGAACTCTCAGGTCGCATTCTGTCGACCCAGAGGAGGTAATTGCCCTGATAGAAGGCCTGCATGACGGTCCTTTAAACTTTCTCTTTGGCAGCCATATTAATCTCGACACGCTGGAAGGCATCACTCGTAGCCGGGCATTCTTTGGACGTCGAACTGCGTTTGGATCTGCGCTTACGCTCACTGAGCGCCTATCCAAACTCGACGAGCTCCCTACATCAGAGCTGGATGATTTTTGGCGACTAAAACACTCCGTTTACAATTTATTTATAACGGCGAATGTCGGACTCGCGCTTGACTCCGTCGCTCAAGCCTATATGCGCGACAATATATCCAAATTTAACGAAGATGATTTTCTGTCCACCGAACACTCATTGAGAATAAAACACCCATACATGTTTGAAATTATTAAAATGGTTGCATGCGGCACACGTAATATTGAAAAAGAGATTTCGAAAAACTGGCTTAGCGTCGTATTCCCTTTCAAAAGGAGAGCCTTCTTCATCGACTGTAACGAATCTTTATCCGACACATCCGCCATAAATAGAAGATATCTGCAATCAAAGACGAAATCATCCGTGCGATTGGAAGATATAATTACGTAGCTAATAGGGATCGGGTGGGGCATTGTCATGTGTCTAGGGACGCAAAATCACGATCAATTACTGGATAAATTTAATAAGGATTCATTCGAAAAATTAACCCTTATGCGCAATCTAGCCAAAGAGATGTTCGGCGATAGATCCGACTTCATCATTGGCGTCAACGGAAGCCTTGCTCGCCGCGAATACACTAGCGGATCCGATGTAGACTTGTTCTTTCTTGTATTGAATCAAGAAATCGACCCCATTAAGGAAAAACAGAACGATTTTCGATCCAGACTTTGCGATATCGGGATCAAAATGCCCGCATCCGGAGGCGTATTTGAAGAGCCTCTCCCAAGCAATGATATGCTCGCCACCATAGGTGGAAACGATGATACAAATATATTCATAACTCGACGCCTACTGTTCCTTCTGGAAGGCGATTGGATTTTCAATAAGGAATCATTCGACTTAACGCGAAAGCTCTTAATCGAACGATATGTCGACGAAGGGATCGAGGACAAGAAGATATGCCTCTTCCTTCTCAACGATATCATACGCTACTGGAGAACTATTTGCGTAGATTACGAATACAAAGTATATGGCGGAGGAAAGGCAAAAGCAATTCGACTGATAAAACTACGCTTTTCGCGAATGCTTTTATATTTTGCAGGAGTTGTAGCGGTTGGTGAAACCAAGGACTTGTCATACAAAGATAAGCGAGACAAGCTGAACCTGCTGCTATCTGAGCCTCCAATTGAACGCCTACGATCTGTGATCGGTGATGATTTTATTTTACCACTACAACTTTATGCAGAATTTTTAACCGCATTGGACGATCCGGAAATTAGATCCCAGTTGGATCAGGTAGGAGATGAAGGCTTATCCACTGAGCAATATTTGTTGCTTTCAGAGAAAGCCAGATCATTCAAGAACACTCTACTTCATATCCTGCTAACAAAATTAGGCACAGCGCATCCTGTCATAAAGGCACTACTTCTGTGACGATTAGGGAGGCGCTATTGACACTGGCACCTCTCAAAATCCCCCTCACACCACCTTCCCCGGGTTCATGATCCCCTGCGGGTCCACCGCCGCCTTGACGGCGCGCATCAGCGCCGTCTTCTCAGGCGACCCGTAGCGCGCCATCAGGCCCTTCTTCACCAGCCCGATGCCGTACTCCGCGCTGTAGGAGCCGCCCATCTCCACCGCCAGATCATAGATGCGCGCCGCCACCTCGCGCTCGAACCACGCCTTGTAGTCCGACGCCACAGCCCCCTCGGGGGCCAGCACGTTGAAGTGCACGTTGCCGTCGCCCACATGGCCATAGATGGAGAGGCGTCCGCCTTGCGAATGCGTCTCCACCAGCGCAGAGGCCGCCTCGATGAAGGCCGGCAGGCGGGAGGTGCGCACCGAGACGTCGTGCTTGATGGAGCCGCCGAACGCCACCTCGGCCTCGGGGATGTGCTCGCGCAGCTCCCAGAGCGCGTCGCGCTGGGCGCCGCCGGCGGCCAGCGTGCCGTCGGTGACGAGGCCCGCCTCCATCAGGCGCTCCAGAAGCGCACTCACCGCATCCTCCAGCGGGAAGACCGGCGAGGCGGTCTGCGCCTCCAGCAGCACATAATGCGCGCTGGCCTCGGAGAGCGGGTGGCGGGCCTCGGGCTTTGCCGCCAGCAGCAGCTTCAGCGAATGGTCGGAGACATATTCGAACGAGGTGATGTTCTCGCCCGTATAGGCCTGCGCCTCGCCCAGAATGGTCGTGAGGGCGGCGATCTGCGAGATGGCGAGGAAGGCCGTCACCGTCTGCACGGGCTTGCGCACCAGCTTCAGCGAGACGGCGGTGATGATGCCCAGCGTGCCTTCCGCGCCCAGCAGCAGCTGCTTCACGTCATAGCCGGTGTTGTTCTTGCGCAGGGGCTGGAGCACCTCCAGCAGCGTGCCGTCGGGCAGCACGGCCTCCAGGCCCAGCACCAGATCGCGGGCCATGCCGTATTTCAGCACCGAGACGCCGCCCGCATTGGTGGAGAGGTTGCCGCCGATCTGGCAGGACTGGCGCGAGCCCAGATCCAGCGGCAGCAGCAGCCCGGCCGCATCCGCCGCCTCCTGCAGCACGGAAAGCACGCAGCCGGCTTCCGCGGTGAGGGAGAGGTTGGCGGCATCCAGCTCGCGGATGGCATTGAGGCGCTCAAGGCTGACCACCAGTTCGTCGCCGGCCGCGGACGGCGTGGCGGCGGCGCAATAGGAGGTGTTGCCGGCCTGCGGCACCAGCGGCACGCCGTGCTCCGCGCACAGGCGCACGATGAGGGCCACGTCCTCGCGGGTGCGCGGGCGCAGCACGGCGCGGGTGGCGCCGGTGAGGTATTTGCGGAAATCAGTGAGATAGCGGGCGGTGATGTCCGGGTCGCGGGTGACGAGGTCCTGCGGCAGTGCATTGAGAACGCTGTCGATCCTGTCCATGGCCCAAAACTCCGCTTCCGTCCGCTGCGCGTCGGCCCCCTTCTAGAGCAATTCCCGCGGCAGAATGTGCGGTTTTGCGCGCGAAATCACATCAAAGCAAAGCGTTAGGGCGCTGTGCGGCAGGCCCGCCCTTGCGCCGGGCGGGCGCACGGGCTTTGGTGTCCGGCGGGGCGGGACGCGGATATTTCGAGGATTTTTGCACCATGCGCACCAACCACCGGATCATGGGCGCGCTCGCCAAAGCTCCCATGCTGGCGCTGGCCGCAGCGCTGGTGCTGGCGGGCAGTGCCGTGCAGGCCGCACCGGCGGCCAAGCCCGCGACCACGGCGGAAGCCGAGACGGTGGTGGTGATCGCGGTGGGCGCGGTGAAGGAGCCGAAGGAGGCCTCCGGCGACTGCACGGTGAGCGGGCAGGTCCGGCAGGTGGAGAAGGGGCGCGCGCTCGGCATCGGGCAGAACGTCTCCCTCACGGTGCCCTGCCGCAAGGATTTCAAGCCCGGCACCAAGCCCCGCCCCGGCCAGTTGGATGCGGCGGCGCTCACCGCCGCGCCCTATGGACGGGTGCTGCTCGACGCCACCGGCACCGAACTGCGCGCGCCCTATGAGCCGCTGGCGGATGCGCCCCATCCGCAGCCGCTGGAAGCCGCGCCCGCCAGCGCCGACCCCGCCGGCGAGGCACCGGCGGCGGAATAGGCCCCTCAACCCAGCAGTTTGCGGATGTCGGTTTCCGACTTCGGCACCAGATCCACCGCACGCCGGCCCGCCTTGTCGCGGATGGTCTTGTCCACGCCCCGCTCCAGCAGCAGTGCGATGTCCGCCAGCGTGTCGGTGCTCTCCACCGCCACATGCAGCAGGGTCTGGCCGCTGGCATCGCGCGCGTTCACGTCGAGGCCCTGTCTGATCAGGAAGTCGAAATAGCCGACCTCCTCCGGGAAGGTGGCGCGCACGCTGGTGGTGCGGAAGAGATTGTGCAGCAGCGTGCCGCCGTCGGGCATCGGCTCCTTCGGATCGAGCCCTTTGGCGGCGATCATCTCGAAGCCCTCGATGGTGGTGCAGTAAGCGAGCGTGGAGCGGCCCCGGCCGTCGCGCACCCTGGCGTCCGCGCCCAGCTCCAGCAGGGTGCGGGCACGGGCATGGCCGCCGATGAGCCGGCCCAGCAGCACCGCCGTCTGCAGGGGCGTGGAGCGGCCATCGCCGCTCTCGCCGACATAGTCCTTCGGCGGCAGATCGTCGAGCTTGGCACCATGGGCCACCAGCAGGCGGATCTTCTCCGGCGAGGTGGCGCGGTGGAGCGGGGTGTCGCCATCGCTCTCGCGGGCCATCACGTCGGCGCCGGCCTTGAGCAGCAGTTCGCCATCCGCGACACCGGCCCACATCAGCATGGTGGTGCCGTTGTCCCAGCGGGCATCCGGGTCCGCCCCCGCCTTGAGGACGGCGGCCACCATGGCGAGATAATCGTCCCGCGTGACATGGCCGTCGAGCTGGCGGCGCAGGATCTTCTGCATCCCCGGCGAGCGGTTCGTCGCATCGTCCCAGCCTTCCTCCTTGGCGAGCCGCGTCTCCAGCTCGGCGCGGGTGGGGGCGATGAAGCGGGCGCGCGTCACGATGAGATTGTGCAGCGGCCAGTAGCGATCATCCTTCCAGCCGTTCACCCGCGCGCCGCGCGCGATCAGCCATTCGATGGTCCTGAGGCTCCCCGCCTTGGCCGCTTCCGCCATGGGCAGGCGGCGGGTGTCGAGGGTCGCGCCTTTCTCAAGCAGAAGCTCAAGAAGCGGGATGTTGCTGTGCCGCACGGCGAAGGTGAGCGCGGTGGCGAACTCCTCGTCCCAGCCCTGGTTCTCCAGCATCCACTGGCCGTTCCACACCACATCCGGCCGCGCCCCGGCCGCGAGCGCCGCCGCAACGCCCGGCAGGCTGTCGGCCATGGCGGCGGTGAGCAGCGCGCGCTCGGCCGGCGTTTCGGCGATGATGGCGAGCGGCGGCTCATCGGCGGCGACCTTGGCCGGATCCTGCTCCAGCCAGTCGCGCCATGCCTTGCCGCCTGCGCTGTCGGCGCGCAGATAGAAGGTCTGGTTCGGCTCGTCCCAGCTGCCGAAGGGGCCGAAGGAGGCCCATTCCGTACCGCCCATGCCGAGCTTCGACATCTCGCTGATGAAGGTGAGGAAATCGGGCGCCAGCGCCATGCCGTGCAGGGTTTCCAGCTCGTGGCTGAAATAGCGCACCGGATGCGGCCCCTCCGGCTTCGACATGTCGATGGTGAGCATGTCGCCATTGACGAGGCCGTAGAAGGGGAACTGGTGCTCCCACATCTCGGGGGTGTTCGGCGCTTCCGAGCGGTCGCGCGCGGCCAGCTGCTTCTTCCAGCCGAAGAAATTCGGAATGGCGTCCTGGTCCATATGCGCCATGTCCCACACCGCATTGCGGTTGGCGCTGGAGGTGGGGAGGCGCTGGTGATCCAGCGGATGCAGATGCGAGGGAATGTGCCAGCCGAAGGAAACGCGCGCCGAATAGCGGGTGAGCAGGGTGCGCAGCTGCGGCGGTACCTTCACGCCGTGGCGCAGCTCCATGAGGCGCACATCCAGCGCGCGGGCCGGCGGGGCGATGGCGAGCGGCGTGAGCTGCCACTGCCTGCGGCGGGCGATGGCCTCCATCCAGCGCCAGTCCGCCTGCCACTCCTTCCACAGCGCATCGGTCATGACCGCCTCCGGCGCGGCGCGCAGGAGGGCGGGAAAGGCCAGCAGCGCGCCGGCACCGAGAAGGCCGGCGGCGCCGGCCTTCAGCAGCGTCCGCCGGTCCGGCGGCGGACCGCCGCGTGAATCGCCGCCGCTCAAGGGGCCGTCTTGAGTTCGAGCGTGGCCTTGCCGGAGAGGATGTCCGCCACGATCTCCCGCCGCTCCGTATCGCTCATGGGCTTGCCGATGGGCAGGAAGGGCGTCTGGATCGGCTCCTTGATGGTGGGCGAAATGAGCGTGCGGCCACCCACCACCACGTCGATCCTCTTGCCCGTGTTGCGCTTCTGGAAGGCGCGGAAGGCGGTCAGGCTGTCGGGGGTGAGATAGAGATCCAGCCGGCCGTCGCTGGCATTGGTGATGGTGCTGATGCTGCCATTGGTGATCTTGAGCGCCACCGTCTCCGCCTGCGCCGCGCCGATCGGCAGGGTCGCGACGAGGAGGGCCGCCGCCGTGCCGAGGATGAAGCGGCGGGCGGCGGGGCGGGCGTTCGTTCTGGTGTGCATCGGGGTGTCCTCGATGAAGGGGCGCCTACCCTCTCCCGCGATGACGGCCGAAATTTGGACGCGCCCGCGCCGGCGGCACGCTTCCCCGCCCCGCTTCCCCATCAGGCGAAGCTGCGGCGGTGGCGCGGCAGGAAATTCCTGATGATGCGCGAGAGGAAACGCGGCAGCACCACCCTCTTGTTCAGCGCCTGCTCCATGCGCAGATAGCGGCTGCCCGGGATCTGGCGGCACTGCTCGGCCAGCTCCATGATGGTGCGGTTCATCAGCTCGATGCGACGGGCCTTCAGCGCCTCGGCGGACAGGTGCGCCCGCCCCTTGCGCAGGCGGGCATGGAATTCCACCGCCGGCGCCTCGGCGACGAACTCCACCCGCATATCGAGAAAGCCCAGCGCCGCCAGCTCGAGGATCATCAGCTCGAAACTCGCGGGCGTGAAGATCCAGTTGTGGGCGTCCACATATTCGCTGCTGTTCGCTAGATCAAGAGTGTCCAGCGCCGCGCCGAAATCATGCTCCAGATGCGGTGCCCGCAGATCGTCGATGGGCCAGCCGTGGCCGCCCTTGCTGACGCAGAAGACGGAGGCGTCGAACTGGGTCTTGGCATTGTGCCGGGTGCGCCGCTCACGATGGGCCGCGATGGCATCCCCCGTGGTGGACACCGGGCGATAGAAATCGAAGCATTTGCGCTTGTCCGGCACGGCCAGAATGATGGCCCCACCGGCACTCACCACGGTTTGCGCCGAGCGCAGGAAGGACACCACATCGGTCGTATGCTCGATGACATGACTGGCGATGAAGGCATCGAAGGTGCCGTGCTGGTCGGCGGGGATGGCCTCGGACAGGTCGCCGTCGCTCCACACATAATCGACCTCCTCGATCCGCGACGCGCCGGGATGGTCGCCATACTTCTCAAGCAGGCCGTCGCGCGTGTCGTGATCGGCGATGAAGACGTTCCATCCCTCTGCCTTGGGCACCAGCGGATTATAGCTGGCCCCGATTTCCATCACCTTGTCGGTCTTCCCGAGACCCGACAGCAATAACGCCCGGCGATCCATCGCAATTCCCCACCACAAGGAATGAAAACACTCTAAACAAGCGCCCGACACACCCGGCGCCATCGCATGATGTTCATTGGCATTGGCGATCTGTATTCGCAATATATGCGAGGTTGAACCTGACGCAGGGAGACTGCTTTCCGGATTGCAGGCCAACGGGTCGCATGCCATGCCGGCCGCCCCGCACGCATCTTGACGATGTCTGTTGCCACAGCGCCGCCGCGCGCCTGCGGCGCCCCACCCCGCCGCGCCCCCTCATGGGCACGCGTGCCCGCAAGCCGGTGCAATTGCGGCCATTGATCGCTAAATGGAGGCAGACACGGGAGCGGTCATGCCGCGCCACGGACGGAGGATGCGCACATGAGCACGGACAAGGTTGCACTGGTGACGGCGGGCGGCAGCGGCATGGGGGCGGCGGCAGCGAAGAAGCTGGCGGCGGATGGCTACAAGGTCGCCATCCTCTCCTCCTCCGGCAAGGGCGAGGCTCTGGCGGCGGAACTGGGCGGCATCGGCGTCACCGGATCCAACCAGAATGTGGAGGATCTGGAGAAGCTGGTGCTCGACGCCATGACCCGCTACGGGCGCATCGACGTGCTGGTGAACAGCGCCGGCCACGGCCCCCGCGCCCCGGTGCTGGAGCTGACCGACGAGCAGTGGCACAAGGGCATGGATGTGTACCTGCTCAACGTCATCCGGCCGACGCGCCTCGTGGCGCCGATCATGGTGGCGCAGAAGGGCGGCACGATCATCAACATCTCCACCGCCTGGGCGTTCGAGCCGAGCCCCCTGTTCCCCACCTCGGGCGTGTTCCGGGCCGGGCTCGCCACCTTCACCAAGCTGTTCGCGGATGAATATGCGCCGCATAATGTGCGCATGAACAACGTTCTGCCGGGCTGGATCGACAGCCTGCCGGAGCAGGAGGCCCGCCGGGCGGGCGTGCCCATGGGCCGCTACGGCACATCTGAGGAGATCGCCGCCACGGTGGCCTTCCTCGCCTCCGAGGGCGCGGGCTACATCACCGGCCAGAACATCAAGGTGGATGGCGGGTTGATGCGGGGGGTGTGAGGGACCTGTTACCCCCGCGTGGGCTCGGGCTTGTTTTGGAATGACCGCCATCGCCTTCCCGGTGACAGGCGTCTTGCCCATGGCTCCGAGCCGCCACGTATCGTCATATTGCGCGCCAGCCGCATCAGGCGCGCAATACCGTCACAGCCTGAACCGGGAGCAGGACCCCAGGCGACGAAAATACAACCTACACAATATATCGCACAGGAATGAGCGGCATCTGTTGGGTTCTGAGGCGGACAAACCGCTTTATTTTTCTGCATTTATGGGGCCAGGCGCGCTCCTGAAACGACCTGTTACATTCCGTTCCATCTGCCGCCCGCTCGTTTGGCTTTGATCTTATTCTGGGATAAATCGGGACCCGCCCACGAGGTTGTTCCGGTGCGAGAGCGCCCGTCGGGCTGCTGTGGGGTGGGATGAAAGCCGATTGTCTGGAGACCGGCCTCGTTGCCGGAGATGTGGCCGTGCGCAAGCCGCAGGCGGTGGCCGCCGCCGCACACCCCTTCGACACACGGGACAATGCATTTGATCTGATCCGCCTCGTGGCGGCGCTGGCGGTCATCTATGGCCACGCTTTCTATCTCGTGCGCCCCACGCCGGCACGCGACCCGATCGCCGTGCTGTTTCCCTTCACCTATTCCGGCGCGCTGGCCGTGGATGTCTTCTTCCTGATCAGCGGCATCTTCGTCACCCGCAGCTTCGTCGTCAGCCGCAACCCGCTGGCATTCGCCGCAAAGCGCATGGCGCGCATCTTCCCCGCTTTGGCGCTGTTCGGCGCCGTGGTGGCGGTGCTGCTGGCGCTGTTCGCCACCCGGGCGCCGCTGGATTTCCTGCTCAGTCCGCTGCCATGGGTCTATGCGTCCAATACGGCGGTGCTCAAGATCACCTACAAGATCCCCGGCGTGTTCGAGGCCAATACGCTGGCCGGCGTCATCAGCGGCTCGCTCTGGACGCTGCTGGCCGAATTCCGTCTCTATGTGCTGGTTCTGGTGATGGGACTTCTGGGCGCGCTCACCATTCCCGCCCGGCATATCCTCATCCTCGGCGTGATAATCGCCTTCGCCGCCAACGGAAAGTTCTTCGAATTCGTGGGCGATGCCCGCGTGGCGCCGTCAGTCTTCATGTTCCTGGCCGGCATGGCGAGCTACGTCTATCGCCACACCATCCCGGTGACGCTGCTCCACGTGGGCACCCTGCTGGCCACCACGCTCATGACCTCGGGCGAGATCCACAAGCTCTGCTTCTACGCCTTCGTCTACGCACTGGTGATCTGGCTGGGATGCCTGCGCCTGCCGGCCGCGCTGCGGATCCGCAACGACTACAGCTATGGCATCTATCTCTATGCCTTCCCGTTGCAGCAGATTTTCGCGCTGCACCTGCCGGACAGCGGGCCCTACCTGAATTTCGCACTCTCAGCTGTGGCGGCCATCTGCTGCGCCATTCCCAGCTGGCATCTGGTGGAGAAACCCTGGATCCATAGCGTCCATGGCGCCGTGGCGGGGCGATGGCCGGAGCGGCGGCAATGGCTATACCTCGGCATTCCCGTGCTGTGTTTCGCCGTGGCGCTGATCGGCACGCAGTTTGGCAGTCCCGCCCGCGAGGCCGCCTATCTGCGGGCCCAGCAGGTTGCTGCGCCCGCAGCGCCGTGAAAGGACCGGCGCCCATGGCGCGGGGCGTTGGAAGCTGGCACAAGGCGCGCACCGCTCACCCCATCCGCGACCGGCCCATGACGCCCCATCTCCTGCTCATCAACCCCAACAGCAACGCCGCCACCACGGCCATGATGCAGGACATCGTGCAGCGGGCGGCGGGCGGGCGGATCGCCATCGAGGCCGTGACCGCGCCCGACGGCCCGCCCATGATCACCACCCCGGCGGCCCTTCAGGCGGCGGCGACGGGCGTGGTGGAGATGGGGCGCGCCCACGGGCCGGGTTGCCGGGGCATCATCGTCGGCGCCTTCGGCGATCCGGGCCGCGAGACGCTGGCCGCCGCAGTGACCGTGCCGGTGGCGGGCCTGTGCGCCGCCTCCATGCAGGCGGCGGCGGCGGGTGGGCGGCGGTTCGCGGTGGCAACCGTCACGCCGGATCTCATCGCCTCCATCGCCGAGGCTGCCGAACGGCTCGGCCTTGCCGGGCAGTTCGCGGGCACGCGCTGTTCGACCACCGATCCGCTGGCGCTGGCCGCCGATCCCGACGCGCTCACGCGCACGCTGGCGGAATTGACGCAGACGGCGATCGCGGAGGATGGCGCACAGGCGGTGATCATCGGCGGCGGCCCGCTGGGACAGGCGGCGGAACAGCTGGCACCGCGCTTTGCCGTGCCGGTGCTGGCGCCGCTCACCTGCGCGCTGGAGCAGTTGCTGGCGCGGCCGGACGTGGCGGGGTGAGGCCTGCTCCGGAGCGCAGGCGGCTTTGACCGCTCCGCAATCCGGGCCGCCGGAGGGTCTTCATCAGGCTTTTCAGCGGCGGTTGATCAGGCCGCCGATGCCGCCGCCGACGATGCCCATGACGGCGCCCATGGCGGCCGCGTTCGCGGCCTGCTCCTGTGCGGTGGGTTGCCGCTGCGCAGGCTGTTGCTGGACCGGCTGGGGCTGCGGGCGCGGCTGGCTCTGGCTCACCGGGCGCTGCTGCGCCGCCGCGCGCTGGGCGGCCGCCTTCTCCTGCGCGGCCTTTTCCTGCGCCAGCCTTTCCTGCGCCGCCTGCTCTTCCTTCAGCGCCGCCTGATAGGAGCTGGCCGCGCCGGGATAGCCCAGCGCAGCCGCGCGCCGGTAAAGCTCGGTCCTGCCCTCGGCCGGCGTGGCGGGGGTGAAGCGCTTTTCCTCGATCATGCGGGCGAGGCTGACCATGGCGGTCGGATCGCCCAGTTGCGCGCCCTTGCGGAAGGCGTCCACGGCGGCCGGATAGTTCTTCTGCAGCTGGACGGTGAGCCAGCCGAAGGGATCGAACGCCGCCGGATAGCTCAGGGACACCAGTTCCGCCTGCAAGGCGAGGGCGCCGCGCGGGTCGTCCGCCTGCAGCGCGCGGGCGAGCTGATACTTGAAGCGGGGCTCGGCGGGGAAATAGCCCACCGCCCTGCCGCAGGCGGCGAGCGCATCCTTGGCCTGCAATTGCAGGGTCTGGGGATAGACGCCGGCCACCGTATCGGGCTTCGCGCGGTCATTGGGATTGGCGGCGAGCTGGTCGCAGCGCTCGGCTTCGCTGATGCGGGCGATGCGCACGCGCTCGGCTTCCGCCTGTGCCTCCAGTTGCGCCTGCCGCCGCGCATTCTCCGCTTCCGCCGCCTTGAGGCGTGCGGTCTCGGCCTCGATCTGCTGGCGCCGGAGCGCGGCAAGCTGCTCTTCCTGCGCCCGCTGCTCGGCGGCGAGACGCTGGCGCTCGGCCTCGGCGGCGGCAGCGGAGGCGGCGGCCTCCTGCGCGGCCTTCGCGGCCGCCTGGGTTGCCGCCGTGTCCACGGCCGGGGCCACCACGGAGGCGACGGGCGCAACCGCGACGGACGGCGTCGCGACAGCGGCCTGCGCGGGGCGTGCGGCGCTGGAATCGCGGACGTCCATGTCCAGCTTGAGGTCGGTGAGGCGCTGGCTGTGGCGCTGGTCGATCACATAGAAGCCGCCCACGCCGCCGCCGACGACGGCCACCACCGCCGCCGCGATGCCGGCCATCAGGCCGACCCGGCGGCGCGGAGCCGGGGCCGGCAGCGCGAGCACGGGCGCCGGGGAGACGGGCGCGGAACCGACCGGCACCGGGCTGGCCGCCGGAGCGCCGAAGGTGGGCTGGCTCACGGTCGGCGGGCTGAGGGTGGCGGGACTGAACGTCGCCGGGCTCAGCGTGGCCTCGCCCATGGCCCGCGCATGGGCGCTGTTGGCGAAGAAGGGCATGGTGGTGATGTCGCCATCATCGCTCTTCACTGCCGTGATGCTGGGGCGCGGGGCGGCGATGCCGAGCCGTTCCTTGGTGAGCTTGCGCACCTGCTCCACCGCATCGCGCCAGGAGATGAGGGCGGCGTCCCTGCGCGCCTCCAGCCCTGCGCCCAGCACGTTGACCAGCGTGCCGGTGAACAGGGTCATGGTGTCCTGCTGCTTGGACAGGGCCACGTCGCCGCCGGACGTGGCGTAGATCACCGCCGTGCCGCTGCGCGGAAAGCTCTCCATCAGATAGTCGTCGACGAAATTGTCGAGGAAGCCGGGGGCCATGAACTCCTTCACCGCATCGCCGGAGAAGCAGCTGTCGAAGACGATGAAGGTGCGCTTGCCGATCAGATGCTCGTCGAGATCGTGCGCCAGATTGCGCACCAGCAGGCTCGATGAGGTCTTGGTCAGCTCCTTGGTGCGGCGGAGCGTGACGCAATAGCCCTTGCGGTCGGCGGAGATGAAGCCGTGGCCGCAGTAATAGATGATCACGTCGTCAAAATCGGACTGGGCGACAAACTCGACGATCTGGCTGGTGATGTCGTCCGCCGAGGCCGGGCTGTCGTACAGATCGAGGATCTGCGCCTGCTCATGCACGTTGCCGCCGAGCGTGCCGGCATGGGTGAAAAGCCGCCGAAACGCCTTCGCCGAGGCGGCGAAGCGCGGATCGTCGAGACTGTGCCAGTAGTCGTACGTGCTGGCTCCGAGGATGACGACACCGATCTGGCGCATGGCTCAGGCGTCCGGCTGCTTGAGGCGGCGCAGCAATTCCTCCAGCTGCTCCAGCGAGGGGGTGGAGGGCGCGACGGTGGCCGACCTGTCGCCCAGCCCGGTGATGTTCACCGTCACACCGTTCTTCTTCACCAGATTGAGGATGCTCTGGGCAAAGGCGGCCACGCCGCCGGTGGCGGACAGGATTTCCAGCGCCATGTTGAGGTCGATGCCGAGCAGCGTGCCGAGGTCCATGCTCTCGGATGACTCGCGGCGGATCTGCACCCCCTTCGCGGGCAGGCCGAGCATCTTGAGGTCCCGACTGAGTTCACGCGCAAGCAGGCCGGCCTCGGCAGCCGAGACCCCCTCGAAAGAGATTTCCATGATCGTCCCCACCAGAACGGATCGAAGTTCTTAGCACCGATGGCGGGCGCCATTCAATAGAGTCGAAACGATTACTTGATAGATGCCGGCGACACACCGCCATTCCGCAGAGAGAGGTTGAAAACGTTTGATTATTTCGCCGCCGCGAGAGGCGGTAATCGCAACGAATACATCAAATGGAGGATACGATATTGTTTGCTATGTATCGGCATCAGATCGCGGATGGGACGCGGCGGGCGCCCCGCCGGACGCCTTGACGCTTCTGCGGGCAGCCGATAGCACTGTCCTCGCAGCCGCTCCGGCGCGCTGCCGTAGGCGTTACCGTCATCCAACGCGTCCTTCTGCCGAGAGGATCCCCGCAGGGAAATCCCGGCTCAACAGACGCCACGGTATGCCACAGCTTCCGAACCACTGTTCGCAGTCGCGCGCTCCGGCCCATGCGCCCTCCGGTCCATGCGGGATCCGGGCGGCGGGGACCGCCGTGGCCTTTCTCGCGAGAGGCTTCACATGAAGATCACCGGCAACACCATCCTCATCACCGGCGGCACCAGCGGCATCGGCCGCGCGCTGGCCGAGGCCCTTCACGCGCGGGGCAACCGCGTCATCATCACCGGCCGCCGGCAGGCGCTGCTGGATGAGATCGCCGCCGCGCATCCCGGCATCACCGGACTGCCGCTCGATCTCGACGATCCCGGCTCCCTGCCCCGCCTCGTGGCGGAGGTGCGGGCGCGCTTTCCCGGCCTCAATGTGCTGATCGCCAATGCCGGCATCTCGCGCACCGAGGACATGGCGGCGGACGGCTGGGATGCCACCGACGCCGAAGCCATCGTCGCCACCAACATCCTCGGCGTGCTGCGGGTGACGGCGGCCTTCCTGCCGCTGCTGAAGGGCAAGTGGGGCGCCACCCTCATGGCCACCAGCTCGGCGCTGGCCTTCGTGCCGCGCGCGGACTTTCCGGCCTATTGCGCCAGCAAGGCCTTCCTGCACTCCTGGCTGCAGTCGCTGCGCCATCAGCTGCGGGATGTGCCGGTGGAGGTGCTCGAACTCTCCCCGCCTTATGTGCAGACGGAACTGACCGGCCCGGCGCAGGCCGCCGACCCGCGCGCCATGCCGCTCGATGCCTATGCGGCGGAGGTGATGGACCTGCTGGAGCGGGAGGCGCACCCGCGCGATGAAATCCTGCTCGATCGCGATCTCCCGCGCCGCTTTGCGGAACGGGACGGGCGCTATGACGCGGTGTTCGCGGCCCTCAATCCGGGCTGAGCGCATCCCCCAGAAGCGCCGGCCGGCGCGAAACCGGCCGGCGCATGGGATCAGCCGTTGGCGCCGCCATCCACCACGATGCCGGTGCCGGTGATCTGGCGGCCGGTCGGGCCGGCAAGGAAGGTGACGGCGGCCGCGATATCCTCCGGCTTGCCGAAATGACCGAGCGCCGACAAGGCGCGCTGGCCGTCCGCCGTTTCCCCGTCCGCCGGGTTCATGTCGGTGTCGGTGGAGCCGGGATGCACGAGGTTCACGGTGATGCCGCGCGGCCCCAGTTCCCGCGCCAGTCCACGGGTGAAGGACAGCAGCGCCGACTTGGTCAGGGAATAGACCGTGATCCCCGGAAAGGGCACGCGCTCGGCCAGGTTCGAGCCGATGGAGATGATGCGCCCGCCAGCGGGCAGATGGGCGATGGCCGCCTGCGAGGCCAGCACCACGGCGCGCACGTTCACGTCCAGCAGCGCGTCGATGTCGGCAAGGCTCATGTCCGCCACCAGACCGGCGCGGGCGATGCCGGCATTGTTCACCAGCACATCGAGGCCGCCGAGCTTTTCGGCCGCCGCGTCCACGGAACGCTTCACCGCCGCCGCGTCGGCGCTGTCAGCCTGAATGGCGAAGCCGCGCCGGCCCCTGGCCTCGATGGCCCGCACCACCTCGGCGGCCCTGTCGGCCGAGCGCTCGTAGGTAATGGCCACGTCCGCCCCCTTGTCCGCCAGCGCCAAGGCGATGGCCGCGCCGATGCCGCGCGAGGCGCCCGTTACAAGGGCGCGCTTTCCAGCCAGTTCACTCATGTCGTCACCATTTTTGTGTCGATTGATACATAAATGGCTAGAGGCGTTGCAACCGAGGGTCAAGGGATTTATTTATCGATCGATGCAGAATTCAGATTCCCCGTCCAGCCCCACGCCCGCCCGGGGCCGTGGCCGCCCCCGCGCGTTCGACCGCGCGGCTGCGCTGGCGGCCGCCACGTGCCTGTTCTGGCAGAAGGGATTTGCCGCCGCCTCCATCTCGGACCTGACGGAGGTGATGGGCATCAACTCGCCGAGCCTTTACGCCGCCTTCGGCTCCAAGGAGGCGCTCTATGCGGAGGCGCTGGCGCATTATCAGGCCAATTACGAGCAGTGGGTCTGGGGCAATTTCCGCGCCGCGCCCACGGCCCGCGCGGCGGTTGCCGCCTATCTGATGGATTCCGCCGCCGGCCTCACCGCCTTCAGCGGGCGGGAGGAGCCGCTGGGCTGCATGGTCGCCCTCTCCGCCGTGGGCAGCGAGGGCCATGCGGAACTGGGCGAGCAGGTGCGCGCGGCCCGCGCCTGCGGGCTGGCGCAGATGGAACAGCGCCTCGCCCGTGCGGTGACGGAGGGCGAGATCCCCGGGTCCGTGGACGTGGCGGGGCTGGCCCGGCTGCTGGTGAGCGTGCAGGTGGGCATGTCCGTGCAGGCCCGCGACGGCGCCAGCCGGGAGGATCTGGAACGGGTCGCCCGCATCACCATGCAGGGCTGGGACGGGCTGATCGCGGGGTGAGGGGCTGCACCCCGGCGCCGTTACAAAACGTTTCACACCGCCAACATTGCCGTCCGGCCGCCGGGCCTATGACCGGCGCGCGGACCGGATGTCCGCGCGTGGTGGAACCCCTCATGGACCAGTCCGATTTCAGGCGATTCGCCCGGCGTGTCATCGCCGCAGCCTTTTTCGTCGCCGCCTTGCCCTTCGCCCCCGCCCCCGCGTCCGCCATGGACGGAACGGGGCAGATCGCAGTGGGCGGCACCCTGCGCAGCTTCGCCATCCATGTGCCGGATGGCCCGGCCCCGGCGGGCGGCTTTCCCCTCATCCTCGCCTTCCATGGCGGGGGCATGCAGGGCGAAGGCATGCGGCGGCTGACCGGGCTCGACCGCATGGCCGATGCCCGCCGCTTCATCGCCGTCTATCCGGACGGCGTGGACGGCCACTGGAACGATGGCCGCTCCACCATCCGCAACCCGCAGGATGATGTCCGCTTCGTCGCAGTGCTGCTCGACCAGTTGGCGCGCGCCCATCCCGTCGATCAGGGCCGGATCTATGCCACCGGCCTCTCCAACGGCGCGCTCTTCGCCGAGCGGATCGGCTGCGACCTCTCCCGGCGCATCGCCGGCATCGCGCCCGTGGCGGGGACGCTCCCGGTGGACATGTCCGGTTGTCGCCCCGCCCGCCGGGTGGCGGTTTTGCAGATCGGCGGCACGGCGGATCCGATCATGCCGTTCAACGGCGGGCCGGTGGCCGATTTCGGCGGCCGGGGCGAAGGCGGCAGCGTGCTCTCCGTGGCCCGCACGGCGGCTTTCTGGGCACAGGCCAATGGCTGCGGCGGCGCGGGTGCGCCGGAAGCGCTGCGGCCTCTGCGGCCGGTGCTCGATCCCACCCGCGTCCTGCGCACGCGCTATGGCTGTCCGGCGGCGAGCCGGGTCACGGTGCTCACGGTGGTGGGCGGGGGACACACATGGCCGGGCGGCCCGCAATATGCGCCGGTGTTGGTCGTGGGCCGGGCCAGCCACCAGTTCGATGCCACGGGGGCCATGGTGGACTTCTTCCTCACCCTGCCGCGCCGGTGAGGCGGGAGAGGCTTAGCCCTCCGCGCCCAGCAGGCGGTCCGCCGCCGCGCGGGCTTCGGCCGTCACGGTGGCGCCGGCCAGCATGCGGGCGATCTCCTCGCGGCGATGATCGTCGGTGAGGGGGGCGACGCGGGTGGTGACGGGGGCGTTCTTCTTCGCCCCCGGCGCGCTGGCCTTGGAGATGAGCAGATGCTGACCCGCCCGCGCCGCCACCTGTGGCGCATGGGTGACAGCCAGTACCTGAACCTTGGACGCAAGCCGGGCGAGGCGCTGGCCGATGGCATCCGCCACCGCGCCGCCAACGCCTGAGTCGATCTCGTCGAAGATCAGCGTCGGGGCCGAGCCGCGATCCGCCAGCACCACTTTGAGCGCCAGCAGGAAGCGGGCAAGCTCGCCGCCGGACGCCACCTTCATCATGGGGCCGGGACGGGTGCCGGGGTTGGTCTGCACCCAGAATTCCACCCGGTCGTAGCCATCCGGCCCGGCATTATCCGGCGCGCTGTCGATCTTGGCGGTGAAGTGGGCGCGCTCCAGCTTCAGGGGAGGGAGTTCCGCATCCACCGCCTTGTCGAGGGCGGCGGCGGCCTTTGCGCGGCGCTGGGCGAGTTTCGCAGCCGCCGCGCGATAGGCGCCTTCCGCTTCCGCCGTGCGGGTTTCCAGTCCGGCGAGGGTGGCGGCGCTGCGATCGAGCGCGGCCAGATCCGCCTCGAACTTCTGCTGCACCTTCGGCAGATCGGCGACCGCCCCGCCATATTTGCGGGCGGCGGCGCGCAAGGCGAACAGGCGCTCCTCGATCTGCTCCAGCTCGCGCGGGGAAAAGGCGGTAGCCGCAAGGGCCGCCTCCAGATGGGCGCGGGCCGTCTCCAGCGCGTCGAGGGCGATGTCGATGGCCTCCACGGCCGGCTGCACCAGATCCTGCGACTCGCCCGCCCGGCGCTCCAGCCGGCGCACGGCGGCAGCCAGCGTCGGCACCGGCGAGCCATGGCCGCCCACCATCTCCAGCGCCTCGCCGAGATCACCGGCGATCTTTTCCGAGCGCATCATGAAGGTGCGGCGCTCCGAGAGCGTCGTTTCCTCGCCCTCCTCGGGGGCGAGCTTGGACAGCTCTTCCACCGCGTGGCGGATGAAATCGGCTTCCTTGGCGGCGGCCTCAAGACGCGCGCGCTCGGCATCCGCATCCGAGAGCACGGCGCGCCATGTGCGCCACAAGGCGGAAACCTTCGCCACGTCGGACGCCAGGCCGCCGAAGGCATCCAGCAGGGCGCGATGGCTGGCGGGATCCACCAGCGCGCGGTCGTCATGCTGGCCGTGCAGCTCCACCAGCAGCGCGCCGAGCGTGCGCAGGGTCTGCACCGAGACCGGCTGTTCGTTGAGGGTGGCGCGGGTGCGCCCGTCAGCCATCTGCACCCGGCGCACGATCAGCTCGCCCTCATCGGCGATGTCGGCGGCGGCCAGAAGCGCGCGGGCGGGATGATCCAGGGGGACGTCGAAGACGGCGGTGATCTGGCCCTTGTCGGCGCCGTGGCGCACGAGCGCGCCATCGCCGCGACCACCGAGGGCGAGGGAGAGGGCGTCCAGCAGAATGGACTTTCCCGCTCCCGTCTCGCCGGTGAGGATGGTGAGACCGTCCGTCAGGGCGAGGTCGAGCCTCTCGATAAGAACGATGTCCCGGATCGAGAGGGACGAGATCATGGGGTCAGCCGAGGCCCATCTTCTTGAAGGACTGGCTGATCCAGGACGCCTTGTTTTCCTGCGGCTCGAGGCCACGCGACTGAATCAGCTTGTAGGCGTCCTTGTACCACGGGCTGTCGGGATAATTATAGCCCAGCACGGCGGCGGCGGTCTGGGCCTCCTGCACGATGCCCATGGCCATATAGGCCTCGGTGAGGCGCATCAGCGCTTCTTCCGTCTGGCGGGTGGTCTGGTACTGGGTGATCACCACCTTGAAGCGGTTGATGGCGCCGGTGTAGTTGCGCTGCTCCAGATAGTAGCGCCCGATCATCATCTCCTTGCCGGCGAGCTGGTCGCGGGCCACCTCCACCTTGCGCTTGGCGCCGGCGGCATACTCGGTGTTGGGATATTTGCGAATCACGTCGTCCAGCGCATCCAGCGCCTGACGGGTGCGGCGCTGGTCGCGGCTGATGTCGGGAATGCCGTCATAGAGCGCGGAGGCCACCAGATACTGCGCATAGGGCGCATCCTGCGAGCCGGGATGCAGCGCCAGATAGCGCTTGCCGGCGGCGACGGCGTCGTCGTACTTGCCGGCCTCGTAATAGACATAGGTGTCCATCAGGAGCGCCTTGCGGGCCCATTCCGAATAGGGATGGGTCTTGTCGATATCCTCGAAGCGCTTGGCGGCGCCGTCGAGATCGCCCTTGCGCATGAGGGTCAGACCCTCGTTGTAGATCTTCTCGGCGGGCTCGTCGGGGGGCAGGACATCCTTGTCATTGGCGCAGCCGGCGAGGGTCGCGGTGACGAGGAGCGCACCCAGCAGGGCCGCGGGCCGCAGGGACCGGGCACGAAAGGGGGCCGCGTCGAAGAAAAGGCGCATACGTTCAGATCCCAATGAAGGCGCTGGCCGGAGCTGGCGAGGAACCACCGCAGACGGCGCTAAAGGCGCTTTTCGCCGGCATTGTGGCGGGCGGTCGTGAACAGACCGCAAACGGCATGACGGTGGAAGGAAATAGCCCGAACGGCGGGTCCACGGCAAGCGGCGGGGGGAGCGGTGGCGCAGGGGCAGGTTCCACCTGATGGCGCCGGGCGCCCGTGAACGCTGGACTGACGACCCGAAATGGAACCCTCCAAAAAGCAAAAGGCCGGCACGAGGCCGGCCTTGGGAAACGGATAACCCTGAAACCTCAGCGCAAAGCTCAGCGTTCCGGGGCGAAGGCCGGGATGGGCTGGCCGAACACCAGCTCGGCGGCCGGGCGGCGGGCCTCGGTGGCCTCGACGATGGCCCAGGCCGAACGGTCGGCCAGCAGCGCGTCCACCACCTGGAAATTCAGCTTGTGGCCGCCACGGAAGGACGAATAGCGGGCCAGCAGCGGCAGGCCGGCCAGCGCCAGATCGCCCACCGCGTCCAGCGCCTTGTGGCGCACGAACTCGTCGGGGGCGCGCAGGCCTTCCGGGTTCAGGACGCCGTCGGGGCCGAGGCAGACGGTGTTTTCCAGCGAGGCGCCACGGGCGTAGCCGGCGGTGCGCAGGCGCTCCACATCCTTCAGGAAGCCGAAGGTGCGGGCCTTGGCCAGCTCGCGGCGGAACACCGCAGGGGTCAGGTTGGCGGCGAAGCGCTGGCGGCCGATGTCGGCGTGATCGAAGTCGATCTCCACTTCCAGGCGGAAGCCGGCGTCATAGGGCCGCAGCTCGCCAAAGGAGGCGCCGTTCTCGACGCGGATCGGCTTCAGGACCTTGAGATACTTGCGGCGGCTCGTCTGCTGCACCGTGCCGACAGAGTCGATGGCGGCGACGATGGGGGCGGCGGAACCGTCGAGGATCGGCACTTCCGGGCCGTCGATCTCGATCAGCGCATTGTCGATGGCCAGACCCGAGAGGGCCGAGAGCACATGCTCGACGGTGGAAACGAGGATGCCGGTCTTGTCACCGAGCACGGTGGCGAGGTCGGTGGCCTGCACCGACTGACGCGACACCTGAATCTTGCGGGGGGCCTGATCGGCGAAGGTGCGGAGGAAGACGATGCCGGTGTCGACGGCAGCGGGCTTCAGGAGCAGGCAGGCTTCGATGCCGCCATGAACTCCGACGCCCTTAAGCGCGACTTGTCCGGCCAGTGTGGTCTGCATCAGTGAAATGTCCGTCTCGAAGACTTTTGGGCCGGCGGAAGCACCGCCCTTTGTCCTCGCCCCCAAACCAACATCCGCCGGGACCATTTTCGCCGCACGAACCTGTTGGGCTGGGTCCAGACGGATCTGGAAGCCGGAGCAAGCTGTGCAGGGCGTGAAATATCCCCTCGGATGGTGGGCACACTAGTCGTTGGTGTGCGCCGCGCCAAATCACCCTTGCTTACGGACTGTTACGGTCTCAACAGACCGAATTTTTCATGATTATCAAAACGTTACGGACATCGGGCCGGAAGGCTGCGACAGCATTGTTACAGTCGCCGTGAGCCCGCCCGGCGGTCATCGGACACCGTTGGCGGCGCGCGGGGCGTGCGGCGCGATGTGATTCCCGCCGCCCTCGGCGGGCACAGCAACATCCCGTCCGGCCGGCAATGCAGCGAAGCCTCGTCATCCCCGGACTTGATCCGGGGATCCACGTCCCTCCGCTGGAAGCCCTTGAGTTCATTGGTGAACGGCAACCGTACACCCGGATTTCATACCGTCCACGCTCGGCCCGACGTGGATGGCCGGATCAAGTCCGGCCATGACGAATGGAGAGGGCTCGCCCACGGCCCACCCGTGCGGCTCGTCCGATGTTCATTCGCACGGCAGGTCAAAAAAATGCGCCGGCGGGGGGGGGACGTCGCCGGCGCAGGATGTTGCAGTTCGTGATCGGGACCGGAGGGGCCGGTCGGATCAGGCTGCGGCTGCCTGACCCGATCCGGCTCTCACATCAGTTCGCCTGACGGCGCAGGAAAGCCGGGATCTCCAGCTGGTCGTCTTCATGACCATGCTGCTGGGGCGCCTGACGGCTCGGCACTTCCTGCTGCGGACGGGTCGGGGGACGCTTGGCGAACTCCGACACCGGCTGCTCGCGACCCGCCGGGGCACGGCCCTCGGGAGCGCGCATGGAGGGCTGCTCGCGGCGGGCCGGGGGGGCTTCCGGCTCGTCGTGATGGCGACCCATGCCACCGACGCTGGCGAGGCGCTGGAGCAGCGTCATGCGCTTCTGCTCTACCGGGGCCTCACCGCGCTGGGCGCGGATCTGGTTCTGGGCCGGCATGGGCAGTTCGTCCATGCGGGGCATGCGCTGGGCACGCGGGCGCTGGGCCTGCGGCGGGATGTAGGGCGCGAACTCGTCCTCTTCCACCGGGGCGGGAGCAGCGGGCTGCTCCGGCTCGGCGAAGAAGGAGGGCTTCGGCGCTGCGGCGC
Source organism: Azorhizobium oxalatiphilum (assembly GCF_014635325.1). Classification (GTDB taxonomy): domain Bacteria; phylum Pseudomonadota; class Alphaproteobacteria; order Rhizobiales; family Xanthobacteraceae; genus Azorhizobium; species Azorhizobium oxalatiphilum. The sequence goes on from NZ_BMCT01000006.1 coordinate 59,061, forward strand.
GGATGGTCACGTCGTCCACCACCGACTGGGTCGGCTGGGTGCGCTCCGGCATGGGCGGACGCGGCTGCGTCTGCTGCGGCTGGGGGGCGGGCTCACGATAGGGCGCGGGCTCGCGATACTGGGCCTGCGTCGGGGCCGGCTCCATGTCCATCAGGTCTTCGGCCGAGATGGAAGCCACCGCGCTGCGGATCTGGGCCTCGCGGGCCTGCTCCACGGCGGCGCGGCCGGCGTTGGAGATCTTGCGGCCGCCGAGGTCCGGCAGGCCGTTGCCGCTGGTCTGCACCTGCTCCGGCACCACGGCCGGGTCGATGCCGGTGGCGACAACCGACACGCGGATGATGCCGTCCAGCGACTGGTCGAAGGTGGCGCCGAGGATGATGTTGGCGTCCGGATCCACTTCCTCGCGGATGCGGGTCGCCGCCTCGTCCACCTCGAACAGGGTCATGTCGTGACCGCCGGTGATGGAGATCAGCAGGCCGCCGGCGCCGCGCATGGAGATTTCGTCCAGCAGCGGGTTGGCGATGGCGGCTTCCGCCGCCTGGATGGCGCGCTTGTCGCCCGAGGCCTCGCCGGTGCCCATCATCGCCTTGCCCATGTCGCGCATGACGGCGCGCACGTCGGCGAAGTCGAGGTTGATGAGACCTTCCTTCACCATCAGGTCGGTGATGCAGGCCACGCCCGAATAGAGCACCTGATCGGCCATCGCGAAGGCGTCGGCGAAGGTGGTCTTCTCGTTGGCGACCCGGAACAGGTTCTGGTTCGGGATGACGATCAGGGTATCGACCGTCTTCTGCAGCTCGTTGATGCCGTGCTCGGCAACGCGCATGCGGCGCTGGCCCTCGAAGTGGAAGGGCTTCGTCACCACACCCACGGTGAGGATGCCCAGCTCGCGGGCGGCGCGGGCCACCACGGGGGCGGCGCCGGTGCCGGTGCCACCGCCCATGCCGGCGGTGATGAACACCATGTGCGAGCCGGAGAGGTGGTCACGAATTTCGTCGAGGACTTCCTCGGCGGCGGCGCGGCCGACTTCCGGCTGCGAGCCGGCGCCAAGGCCTTCCGTCACCGCAACGCCCATCTGCACCAGGCGCTCGGCCTTGGAGAGGGCAAGGGCCTGCGCGTCGGTGTTCGCGACCACGAACTCGACGCCGGTCAGGCCGGCATTGATCATGTTGTTCACGGCATTGCCGCCGGCGCCGCCGCAACCGAACACCGTGATCCTGGGCCGCAACTCCCGAATGTCGGGCATCTGAAGGTTGATCGACATGTCCTCACTCCGTTGCGCCGCTGCGCTGTCCCGACGGTCACGAATCCGTGGTGGTGGCCCAAGTTACGGGCACACCGTTAACCATCTCTAAAAGCTGTCGCGCAGCCATTGACCAACGCGGCCGAAATACGTGCCGCCCTCAGCGCCAACCGCCTGGCGGCGGCGCGGTTCAAAGTGTTCCAGCCCGGCCACCTGAGGGTAGACGAGCAGGCCGGCGGCCACCGCGAAGGCGGAGCCGCGCGCCGCTTCCGGCAGCCGGGAGACACCCAGCGGCCGGCCGATTCGCACCTGCGGGCCGATGGCGCGCACCAGAAGGTCCTGCAGACCCTGCAATTGCGCCGCGCCGCCGGTGAGAACCAGACGGCGGCCCGCATCGCCCACGTGGCCCGAGGCCTTCAGGCGATCCCGAATCAGTTCGACGATCTCTTCCGCCCGCGGCTTGACGATGGTGACGAGGCGGGACTTGGGCACCATGTTGGGCTGGTCGCGCTCGTCGCCCGAAAGCGGGGGAATGGAAAGCATGTCATGGTCGTCGGACGAGACGGCCACGACGGCGCCGTGCAGCGCCTTCAGGCGCTCGGCATCGCTGAGACGCGCGGGCAGGCCGCGCGCCACGTCATTGGTGATGTGCTGGCCGCCGACGGCGATGCCGTCCACGAACACGCAGTGGCCGCCCGCCACCACCGAGAAGGTGGTGGTGCCGGCGCCCATGTCGATGAGCGTGACGCCCAGCTCCATTTCGTCATCGGTGAGCGAGGAGAGCGCAGCCGCATAGGGCGCCGCCACCATGGCCTCGATGCCCAGATGGCACCGCTCCACGCACAGCACGAGATTCTTCAGCGTGGTCATGTCGCCCGTGACCACGTGCATGTCCACGCCCAGCTCACGGCCCAGCATGCCGCAGGGCTCGCCGATGCCGCGCCGGTTATCCAGCGAGTAGCCCACCGGCAGCGCATGCATCACCGCGCGGCCATCGCCCACCGCGTAGGTGGACGCGGCTTCCAGCACGCGGCGGATGTCGAATTCCTCCACCGCAGGCGCGGTGAGGCGGATCTGCGCCTCGTAATGCTGCGAGGACAGGCGGGCGCCGGAGACGCCGAGAATCACGGACGCGATCTGCACGCCTGCGGCGCGCTCGGCCATGTCCACCGCCTGCCGGATGGCGGCCTCGGCGCGGGCCATGTCCACCACCGCGCCACCCTTCACGCCGTGGGCGCGGGTGTGGCCGATGCCGAGCACGTCCACCGAATGGGTGCGCCGGCGCAGCACGTCGGAGGCCGGACGCGGCTTCAGCCGGCCGATCATGCAGACGATCTTGCTGGTGCCGATATCGAGCACGCCGATGATGCCGCTCTTCTTCGGCAGCAGCGGGCGCATCTTGGGGGCGAACCCCTGGGCGAGACGGGATCTGCTCATGTGGCGCCCATTTTCTTGGCTTTGGCGCGGGCCTTCAGCATCTGCGCACGGGCTTCGGCGGCAGCGTCGGAGAGACGCACCACCACCCGGTCGGGCAGGCGCAGGTCCACGATGGTGATGTCGCGGGTCAGGAGTTTCTTGTCGCGGTCGAGGTCCGCCAGTTCCATGAGCGCGGCGTCGAGGCCGTTCTCCGGCAGGCGCACGTCGATGCCGTTGCGCAGCTTCAGCGTCCAGCGGCGCTCGGCCACCAGAATGGCGGCGCGCACCTGCTCGCGGATGGCCGGCAGGCGGCCGAGGGCATCCACGATCTCCTGCACGTGCTTCTGCGCGCCCTCGCCCACCACGATCGGCAGGTTCACGTAGCGCGAATCGTCCGAATAAGGCGCGATGGGCATGCCGTCGCGGGCGATGACGCGGATCTCGCCATTCACCTGCCACAGCGCATAGGCCTGCCGCTCGGTGACGGCGATGTCGATACGGTCCGGATAGAGCTTGCGCACGGTGGCGCTGGCGATCCAGGGCATGGCTTCCAGCTTCTGCCGGGTGGCATCCGCATCCACGAACAGCAGCGAGGTGGTGGACTTGATGCCAGCCGCCGCCAGAATCTCCACGGGCGTCACGTGATTCTGGCCGGACAGATCCACCTGCGTGATCTTGAAGCCGGCCATGTTGGCGACCACGTCGCCGAAATCCGTGGCCAGTTCCTTGGCCTCTTCCACATGGCCACCGGCCACCGTGCCCCATGCGACGAAGCCCGAGATGACCACACCGGCGATGATGCCGCCGCCATGCCGGCCGAGGCGCGAGGCCTGCAGGCGCACGGACAGGCGGTGCAGCAGCAGCACGAAGCGGCTCGGCGCACGGAAATCGGAGATGGGACGCGGCTTGTGGCGCGGCGCGGCCGGGCGGGGCCGCGCGGATTGGGTGCGGGTCGGCTGGGTATAGGTCGGCTGGGCGTAGCCGTCCTCGTCCCGCTCACGCGGCTGGGCGCGCATCTCGGCGCGCTGCATATCGGCCCGCGTCGCGTCGGCCCGCGTCATGTCGGCGGGGCCGCCGCGCGGGACGGTGCGTTCGCCCGGCTGCGGCCGGGTCGCGGTGCGGTCAGGATGATGCATCCCAGCCCTCAGCGATCCAGAGTCGCGTCCTCGACCATCCATCTCACAAGCTCGCCGAAGGAAATGCCCGCAAAGGCTGCCATGTCCGGCACCAGAGACGTCTCGGTCATGCCGGGCTGCGTGTTGACTTCCAGGCAGACGAGGCCGGTCCCATCGGGGGCTTCATCGTCGTATCGGAAGTCCGCACGGGAGACCCCCCGGCATCCGAGCGCACGGTGCGCTTCGAGGGACAGAATCTGCACCCGTTGGTAAATTTGAGGTAAAATGCGGGCGGGCAGAACGTGTCTTGAACCACCAACCGCGTATTTGGATTCGTAATCGTAAAAAGCGTGGGTCGCTTCCACCTCGATCACGTCCAGTGCCCGGTCGCCCATGACGCCGCAGGTCAGCTCGAAACCACGGATGAAGGGCTCGGCCAGCAGGGTTTCACCGAAGGACCAGTCCTCGCGATACAGTTCCTGCGGCGGATGGGCCTGATCTTCCTTGACGATGAACACGCCGACGCTGGAGCCGCCCGCATTGGGTTTCAGCACGTAAGGCGGCTTCAGCACATGGCCGGCGGCGGCTTCCTTGCGGGTGACGATGCGCCCGCCGGGCACGGGGATACCGGAGGCGGCCAGCACCATCTTGGCCTTGACCTTGTCCATGGCCAGCGCCGAGGCCAGCACGCCGGAATGGGAATAGGGAATGCGCAGGATCTCGAGGATGCCCTGCACGGTGCCGTCCTCGCCGGGGCAGCCGTGCAGTACGTTGAGCGCCGCATCGGGCTTGAGGCGGGCGAGCACTTCGGCGACGTCGCGGCCCACATCCACGCGGGTGACGCGATAGCCCTCGCCTTCCAGCGCGGCGGCGCAGGCAGCTCCCGAGCGCAGCGAGACCTCCCGCTCCGGGGACCATCCGCCCATCAGCACCGCAACGTGTTTCGCCATTTCGCCCGAACTCCTGAAACCCGCGCCGCTCCCGGCGTGCGCGGTCGCGCGCCCGAAGCGGCACGGCATCCGCACAGTTAACCGGGCGGCGGTGTGTAATTTCCTAAGGGCGCGGGAGTTGGGCGGGCGGCGCAGGGCTGTGGGCCTCTCGCGCGGGAGCGTGAAACAGCGCAGGCCATGAAACGCACCATGCGCGAAGTCCGGCACATCCGTCACATGACCTATCGTCAGGACGCCGGATTGAGCATAGATTTCGGCCGTTCAGGTTTTGCACAGATCAGATCATGCAGTCCGGCTTGGGGGGAGCTGCTCATGAAACGCATCGTGGTGTGCCTCGACGGCACATGGAATGCCGCCGACAGCGGCAAGGCGGAAACCAACGTGGCCCGCATCGCCCGCGCCGTGCGGGCGCGGCCGCCCGGAAAGGCGCCGCAGACGGTGCTCTATCTGCGCGGCGTCGGCTCCTCGGGCGGATTTTTCCAAAGGCTGACCGATGGCGCCATCGGCTCGGGCGTGGATGACAACATCCGCTCCGCCTACATGTTCATCGCCCAGAATTACGCGCCCGCGGACGACGACTCGCCCGCCGACGAGATCTATCTGTTCGGCTTCTCGCGGGGGGCCTACACGGCGCGCAGCCTCGGCGGGCTGATCCGCTGGGCGGGCCTGCTGAAGCGCCAGCACCTCGACAAGGTGGACCAGGCCTGGAACTACTACCGCTCCGAGGAGCGCAAGATGGGAGCGCTGGCCTTCGCCAAACGCTTCGACGCCGCGCATCCGGAGAACGTCAGCCATACCGACGTCAGCATCGAATTCATGGGCGTCTGGGACACCGTGGGCGCGCTGGGCATCCCCAAGCTGTCGCTCTTCGGGGGCTCGCAGGAGAAGTACCAGTTCCACGACACCACCCCCTCGGCCATCGTGAAGCGCGCCTGCCACGCCATGGCGGTGGACGAGTTTCGCGACGAGTTCGTGCCGACCTACTGGACCGGAGCGACGCCGGAAGGGGCCGAGATCACCCAGATGTGGTTCGCCGGTGCGCATTCCGACGTGGGGGGCGGCTATGACGATGGTGTGCTCGCCCACATTCCGCTGCGCTGGATGGCCGAAGAGGCCGCCAAGCGCGGGCTGGAGCTGGACTGGACCGTCCTGCCGCCGCAGGACATGCTGAACGACTGCGCCGACCAGCACGAATCCCGCGAGGGCTGGTCACTGAAGGACCTCAACTCCCCCACCTTCCGCAAGGTGTGTGACTATACGTTCGAGGTTGCGGGGCAGGAGAGGCTCAGAGGACCCGAGGACGCCGCCGGCAATCCCGTGAATGCCATCGGGGAAGAACTCCATCCCACGCTCAAGGCGCGAATCGGGAAGGACATCCAGATCCGGTGGCAAAAGGCGAAGGGCGGCAGCTTCAAGCGGGCCTATGAGCCGCGAAACATCAAGCGGTAGGGGAAGCGTCCCCGCCCCTCAGGCCGCCAACCCGATCCGCTTGATCTCCCACTCCAGCGTAACGCCGCTGGTTTCCAGCACCCGGCGGCGGACCTCCTCGCCGAGGCCCTCGATTTCGGCGGCGGTGGCGCCGCCGAGATTGATCAGGAAATTGGTGTGCAGCTCGGATACCTGCGCCTTGCCCATCACAAGGCCCCGGCAGCCGGCCGCATCCACCAGCTGCCACGCCTTGTGACCATCGGGATTCTTGAAGGTGGAGCCGCCGGTGCGGCTCTTGACCGGCTGGGTCGCCTCGCGGGACGCCGTGATGCGGGCCATCTCGGCCTGGATCTCGGCCACGTCGCCCGGCGTGCCCCGGAAGGTCGCCTGCGTGAAGATCACGTCGTCGGGCACCGCGCTGTGGCGATAGGTGAAGCCCATGTCGGCCAGCGACAGGTCAAGGATACGGCCGTTGCGGTCCACGCCACGGGCGCCGACCAGAACATCCTTCACCTCGCCGCCATAGGCGCCGCCATTCATGCGCAGCGCGCCGCCGATGGCGCCGGGGATGCCGCGCAGGAACGCCAGACCCGCCAGCCCCGCCTCGCCCGCCACGCGGGCCACCTTCACATCCGCAGCGCCCGCGCCGGCGGTGATGATCTCGCCCTCCTGCGCGATGTCGGAAAAGGCCCGGCCGAGGCGGATCACCACCCCCGGCAGGCCGCCGTCACGCACGATGAGATTGGAGCCGAGCCCGATCACCGTCACCGGCAGATCGGCGGGAAGCCCGGCCAGCGCATAGGCCAGATCCGCCTCGTCGGCGGGCTCGAACAGCACCTGCGCCGGGCCGCCGACGCGGAACCACGTCATGCCCGCCAGCGGCGCATTGGCCTTCAGTGACCCGCGCAGTTCAGGCAGGCGGGTGGCAAGGTCGGGCACGAGATCGGGGAAGGCGGGCGCAGTCATGGGCCGGGCTTTAGCGCTTCGGCGACGCGCGGACAATGCGGGGCGTCCGCAGGTCCCTCAGAGCACCACCACGCCCTTGTGCTTGGCCTCGGCCTCGGGCTCCACGTGAATGGTGATGACGGTATCCTCCATCTCCGTCTCCAGCGCATTCTCGATGCGGTCGCAGATGGCGTGGGCGGCGGCAACCGTCATGTCGCCGGGCACCACCAGATGGAACTCCACGAAGGTCATGCGCCCGGCATGGCGGGTGCGCAGATCATGCGCCTCGATGGCTCCGGCGGCGTGGGTGGAGACCAGCTCGCGGATACGCGCCACCACGTCGGGCGGCGGAGCAGCATCCATGAGGCCACCCACGCTCTCGCGCATCAGGCCCCAGCCGGTCCAGAGGATGTTCAGCGCCACGAGGCCCGCCAGAAGCGGATCGAGCTGCGGCCAGCCGGTGACGGGGACCAGCACGAAGCCCGCCAGCACGCCGATGGAGGTGATGACATCGGTCATCAAATGCTTGCCGTCCGCCACCAGCGCCGGGGAGCGCCAGGCCCTGCCGACCCGCAGCAGGACCATGCACCAGAGCGCGTTGATGACGGTGGCCGCACCATTGAGCAGCATGCCGTTCAGCGGCTGGTCGGGGAAGCGCGGGTCGAGGAAGCCGTAATAGGCCTCGCGCAGGATGGACAGCGCGGCGAGGACGATCAGCACGCCTTCCAGCACGGCGGAAAAGTATTCCGCCTTGTGGTGGCCGTACTGGTGGTTGTCGTCGGCGGGCCGGCCGGAAATCCGCAGCGCGATGAAGGCGGCGAGTGCGGCGGCCACGTTGATGATGCTCTCAAGCGCATCGGACAGAAGGGCGATGGAGCCAGTGACCCAATAGGCCGCGCCCTTCAGGCCCAGCACGATGAGCCCGATCAGAACGCTTGCGGCTGCCACCTGTAGGTTGCGGCTCATGAAGCGTCCCCGGAGGCTGGTATCGGTAGATGCGGGATGCCTAACGTTTCACGTTCGCAGACGCAACAGCACGGGGCGCAGGCGGCCTGTGCTTAACGGGCAAAGCTCAAGGCCGGGGCCGCGCCCTCACAGACCGCCGATCCGGTTGATGAGCTTGATCAGCTCTCCCTGCCGCCGGACGTCGGTCTTCTGGAAGATGGACTTGAGGTGGTGGCGGGCGGTGCCGATGGAAATCTCCAGATTTTCGGACACCTCCGACAGATCCATCCCCGCCCCCAGCTTCATTGCCAGACGCACCTCGGCCGGCGTAAGCCCGAACAGCGCCTTGAGCTTCTGCGGATCCACGCCGGCCGAACTGCCGAGGTCGTTGACCACGATGAGGGCGCGGGCACCGCCCAGAATGTCGGTGAGGCCGGCGACGATGGGCAGCCCCGAGACGACGATGGCCTTCTCGCCCGGGCGCTCGATGACGGTCCAGTCCTGCTGCCCCTTGGCCGCAAGGTCCCGAAAGGGCGCGATCATGCGGGCGATGAGTTTCTGCAGGCCCCGGTCATTGGCGGGATGGCGCGCCTTGAGACGCCCGTGCACCACGTCCAGATCCACGCCGAGAAAGGGCTCCGTGCGCGGATTGAACTTCAGCACCCGCCCCGTGCCATCGAGCATGATGGCGGCCCGGTCCATGCCTTCCATGGCATCGAGGGCCGCCTCGCCCTGTTTCAGGGCGAACAGTTCCACCAGCGACAGCACGCGGGTGATGTGCGGCCGCAGCAGCCGCAGCGGCTCCATCTCCGCATGGGAGAGCGGCCCCTGCACGTCATTCCGCAGCAGCACCAGCCCGTACTGCCTGTCATCCTTGCCGACGCCCATGGCGCCCCACCAGGGCAGGTCCCAGGGCCGCAGCCATTCATTGTGATAGGCGCTGCGGCGGCGTTCGCTCTCGGTGGAGATGTCATGCTCCACCAGCATGGTGCGCCCCTCTCGGAAGGCGGGCCACGCGCGCGCGCCGCGCAGATCGCGCTGGTACCAGCCGGAGGTGACGAAATCCTGGATCGGATCGACAAGGCCGGGCGACACCGGCTGGGCGATGAGCGTCCGGCTGCCGTCGCTGGAGGCGAGGCAGGCGCCCACGGCGTTCATGGACCGCGCCATGTCGTCAAGGATCCGGGGCCATGCATCCGGCTCCAGAACGGCATCGTACAGTCGATCGAGAAAGAACTCAGGCCCCGAATTGTGCATCTTTCAGAAATTTCTGAAATAAACCGTATGCTATGCTTATTTAATTGTCACAAATATTGCTGCATAAGTCCAGACTTCGGGCACCTAGACTAATGGATCGTCCGGATTTTCGCGAACGTCGGCGCGGTGCCGGACGCAGTTGGCCTGTGGTTGCTTAACCGGCAAAGCTTAGGGTTCGGCAGCAAACCGGACGAGGATCTGGTCGACGGCGTGTTCAAGCGCATCGAGCTGCTGGGCATAGATGTCCCACAAGATCGCTACATCGACGCGATTGTAGACATGCCGGAGGTGATTGCCGAGATCGGCGATCCGCCGCCACGGCACGTCCGGTGCAACCTCCTGCTTCCATGCCTCCGGCACATGCCGGGAGGCTTCGCTCAGGATTTCGAGGAACCGCTCATAGGCTGCGCGGACCATCCGATCCGCCACCAGAATGTCAGGGGAGCGGCCTTCAAGAAGAGCGCGGATATCCTCGATGCTCTGCTTCATGTCACGAACACGAAAAATTTCGCGCTCGCCCATCAGAACACCTCGATCCCGTCCCGCGCCAATGTGCGCCGGAAGCTGTCGTCGAGGCTGCGGCGCATGAAGATGTTGGCGGAAAGGCCCACCTTGTCTTCGATCTGGTGTGCAACGCCGACCAGATCAATCAGCGAAAACCGCGAATTGGGCTCGACCTCGATAGCCACATCCACGTCGCTGTCGGGCCGATGGTCGCCACGGGCGCGGGAGCCGAACAGGGCGAGCCCGGTCACGCCTTCGGCGCGCAGCTGCGGCTCAAGGGCGATGAGAGCGTCGATCAGTTCGCTGCGCGAAAGGGACATGGGCGGATCATAACACAATCCGCCCCCGTCCCGCCCCGAGCGCCCTCAGTGGTCGAGCTTCTCCAGTTCGCCCGGCAGGGCATAGGCCCATTGCGAGATGGTGCCGGCGCCGAGGCAGACCACATAGTCGCCGTCCTTCGCCAGCTTCGAGACGATGCCCGCCAGCGCCTCCGGCCCTTCAAGCGCCGTCACCGAGCGATGGCCGCGGGCGCGAAGACCCTGCACCAGATGCTCGCTGTCGGCGCCCGCGATGGGCGCCTCGCCCGCCGCATAGACCGGGGCCACGATCACATGGTCGGCGTCGTTGAAGCAGGTGCAGAATTCGTCGAACAGCGAAGCCAGCCGGCTGTAGCGGTGCGGCTGCACCACGGCGATGACCTGCTTGTCGGTCGCCGCGCGGGCGGCACGCAGCACGGCGGCGATCTCCACCGGATGGTGGCCGTAATCGTCGAAGATCACCGCGCCGTTCCACTCGCCGGTGCGGGTGAAGCGCCGCTTCACACCGCCGAAGCCGCCGATGGCTTCGATGATGCGGTCATCCGTCACCCGCAGTTCGCGCGCCACCGCGATGGCGGCGGTGGCGTTCAGCGCATTGTGCTTGCCCGGCATGGGCAGCTTCAGGCCGTCGATGCGGTGCTCGGCAGTGCCGGCGCGATCGCGGAACACCACGCCGAAGCGGGTGATACCGCCGCGCAAGTCCACATCCACCAGCCGCACGTCCGCCTGCGGGTTCTCGCCATAGGTGATGATGCGCCGGTCCTCGATGCGGCCGACGAGGGCCTGCACCACCGGGTGGTCGATGCACATCACCGCGAAGCCGTAGAAGGGCAGGTTCTCGATGAAGGTGCGGAAGGCCTCCTGCACCTTGTCGAAGGTCTTGAAGTGGTCGAGATGCTCGGGATCGATATTGGTGACGATGGCCACTTCCGCCGGCAGCTTCAGGAAGGTGCCGTCGCTCTCGTCCGCCTCCACCACCATCCAGTCGCCGCCGCCGAGGCGGGCGTTGGTGCCATAGGCATTGATGATGCCGCCATTGATGACGGTGGGGTCGAAGCCGCCCTTGTCCAGCAGGGTCGCCACCAGCGAGGTGGTGGTGGTCTTGCCATGGGTGCCGGCGATGGCGACGCAGCTCTTCAGCCGCATCAATTCCGCCAGCATCTCGGCCCGGCGCACCACCGGCAGGCGCTTGGCACGGGCGGCCAGAAGCTCGGGATTGTCGCGCTTGATGGCGGAGGAGACCACCACCACCTCGGCGCCCTCGATATTCCCGGCCTTGTGGCCCACGGTCACGGCGATGCCGTTGTCGCGCAGGCGCTTCACATTGGCGCTCTCGGACACGTCCGAGCCCTGCACGGTGTAGCCGAGATTGTTCAGCACCTCCGCGATGCCGCTCATGCCGATGCCGCCGATGCCGACGAAATGAATGGAGCCGAGGGCCTCGGGGAGCTTCATCGCAATCTATCCAACTTGAGTCTGGGCCGGTGCACCGCCGGCAAGACGTGCCACCACATCCGCCAGCCGGTCGGCGGCGTCGAGCACGCCGGCGCTTCTGGCGGCATCCGCCATCTGCGTCAACGTTTCCGGGGTCGCGGCAAGGCGCCGGATCTCCTGCGCCACCCGCTCCGGGGTGAACTGGGCCTGCGGGATCGTCACCGCCCCGCCGACGGCTTCGAGCGCTTTGGCGTTGGCCGCCTGATCCTGATCGATGGCCCCCGGCAACGGCACGAGAAGGCTTGGCCGGCCAAGGGCCGCCAGCTCCGCCACCGTGGAGGCGCCGGAGCGCGAGATGACGAGATGGGCGCCCGCCATGCGGGCCGGCAGGTCCTGGAAGAAGGGCGCCACCTCGGCGGCGATCCCGGCCTGCGCATAGGTGCCCTGCACGCGCGCCATGTCCTCGGCGCGGGCCTGCTGCACCACGCGGAGACGGGCGCGGGTGCCCGAATCGAGGGCGGCAAGGCCGTCCGGCACCACGTCCGACATCACCCGCGCGCCCTGGCTGCCGCCGAACACCAGCACGTTGAGCGTGCCGTCCGGGGTGGGCGCCGCATAAGGCGTGGCGGTGGCGGCGAGCACGGCGGGGCGCAGCGGATTGCCGGTCCACACCGCCTTGGCCTTCAGCGCGGGATTGGTGTCGAGAATGCCGGGAAAGCCGGTCGCTATGGATTGCACGCGCTTGGCTAAAAGCCGGTTGGCGCGACCCATGACGCCGTTGGCCTCATGCACGAGGCTCGGCACGCCGAGCACGGTGGCCGCGAACAAGGGCGGAAGCGTCGGATAGCCGCCGAAGCCCACCACCACGGCGGGCTTCACCCGCCGCAGCAAAGCCAGCGCCGACACGAAGCCGCTGCCCAGCGCGAACAGGGTCTTGGCCATGGCGACGGGCGAGCGCCCGCGCACGGTGTCGGCGGAGATGACGTGCAGTTCACGGGCCGGGAAGTGGCCGGCATATTTCGCCGCCCGGCTGTCGGTGACGAGATCCACCGCAAGGCCGCGCCGGGTGAGGGCGGCGGCCAGAGCCTCGGCCGGAAACAGATGGCCGCCGGTGCCACCGGCGGCGAGCAGGATGAGAGGCGCCACGGTGATGCCTCAGGCTGCGGTGCGGCGGGCGGGGCCGCGGGTGACGAGCATCTGCGTCGGGGTCACGGGCACCGGAGGGGCCGGCGCGGGAGCGGGCGTGGAAGCGGTCGCGGCCTTGGCGGCAGGCGCCGGGGCGGGCTCCTCGCTCGGCAGGTCGCTCTCGTGATGGCCGTCGATGGGGGTGGCGAACACCGCATCCTTGGGCATGTGCATGGGCTCGGAGAGCGCCGCCATGGCGGCCGCGCCCGGCCGGCTGCGGGAGAGCGCCAGCAGCATGCCCATGCCGAAGGCCAGCGAGATCAGGGATGAGCCGCCATAGGAGATGAAGGGCAGCGTCATGCCCTTGGCGGGCATGATGTGCACGTTCACCGCCATGTTGATGCTCGCCTGCAGGCCGAACAGCAAAGTGAGGCCGGTGGCGGCGAAGCGGTTGAAGGGGTCCTGCTCCTTCAGCGCGCGATTGAGGCTGCGCAGGATGATGAAGGCGAACAGCGCCAGCAGGATCATGCACAGGATGATGCCGAACTCCTCCGCCGCCACCGCGAACACGAAGTCGGTGTGGCCGTCGGGGAGAATGCGCTTCACGGTGCCTTCGCCCGGCCCCTGCCCCAGCCAGCCGCCGTGGCGGAAGCTCTCCAGCGCCGTCTCGACCTGATAATTGTCGCCGGTGCCGGGATCGAGGAAGCGGTCGATGCGCTTGGTCACGTGCGGCACGAACTGATAGGCGACGAACAGCCCGGTCGCGCCCGCGCCCACCATACCCACCATCCAGATCCAGCGCAGGCCGGCAAGGAAGAACAGCGCACCCCAGACGAGACAGACCAGCGTGGTCTGGCCGAAGTCCGGCTGCAGCACGAGGGGCAGCGCCACCGAGCCCAGCAGGCCGACCGCGAGCAGCTGCGCCGGCATCTCGGGGCGCTTGGTGCTCTCGGAGAACAGCCACGCCGCCAGCACCACGAAGGCGGGCTTCAGGAATTCGGACGGCTGCACGGTGACGCCGGCCAGATTGAGCCAGCGCCGGGCGCCCTTCACCTCGGGGCCGATGACGAGGGTGGCGCAGAGCAGCACGAGGAAGACGCCGAACACCACCATGCAGATGCGCCGGATGGTGCGCGGCTGCAGGAAGGAGGTGCCGAACAGCACGCCGATGGCGGGGATGAGGAACATCACCTGCCGGTCCACGAAGTGGAAGGGATCGGCGATGCCGAGGCGGGCCGCCACGGGCGGGGACGCGGCGAGGCAGAGCACGATGCCCACCATCATCAGGACGAGGAGGCTGCCCAGCAACAGGCGGTCCACCGTCCACCACCACTCGCTCAGGACGGTGCGGTCGGCACGCGACATCATCGGGGAAATACTCCGGCGGAATTTGCCGGACACCATGGCGCAGGCTTGGTTGACGGGGGATTAAGGGCAGGCCGTCACATGCATGTCAGAGAGTTACCGTCCCGCTTCCGGTGCCGTCGTAAGGACACGGACGGGTGGTATTCGCCCCGCTCTTCAACGCCTGTTGATTGAATTTGCTCCAACCTGGTCGTATGCGTGACCCCCATGGACATCCAAGCCTACGCCGAAAAGCCGCCGATCTCCGCGCCGGGCTATCGCCCCCGTTCGGAAAAGCCCGCCCCGTTCCTGCCCATGAGCCGCGCCGAAATGGCAGCGCTGGGCTGGGATGCGTGCGACATCGTGCTGGTGACGGGCGATGCCTATGTGGATCATCCCTCCTTCGGCATGGCCATCATCGGCCGCCTGCTGGAGGCGCAGGGGTTCCGGGTCGGCATCATCGCCCAGCCCGACTGGCAGTCGGCCGAGCCCTTCAAGGCGCTGGGCAAGCCGCGCGTCTTCTTCGGCGTGACCGGCGGCAATCTCGACAGCATGGTCAACCGCTACACCTCCGACCGCAAGCTGCGCCATGACGACGCCTATACGGCGGGCGGCGAGGGCGGACGGCGGCCGGATCGCTCCACCATCGTCTACACGCAGCGCTGCCGCGAGGCGTACAAGGACGTGCCGGTCATCCTCGGCGGCATCGAGGCCTCGCTGCGCCGCATCGCCCATTACGACTACTGGTCCGACAAGGTGCGCCGCTCGATCCTGGCCGACGCCAAGGCGGACCTGCTGATCTACGGCAATGCCGAGCGCGCCGTGGTGGAAGTGGCAAACCGCATCGCCGATGGCGAGGCCCCGCGTGATCTGGAGGACATCCGGGGCGTGGCGCTGTTCCGCAAGGTGCCCGAGCACTATCGCGAACTGCCCGCCGACGATCTCGACTCGGCCGACGAGGCCGCCGCCCGCCTTGCCGGCGACACGGTGATCCGCCTGCCCTCCTACGAGCAGGTGGAGGGCGACAAGGAAGCCTATGCCCGCGCCTCCCGCGTGCTGCACCGGGAGGCCAATCCCGGCAATGCGCGTCCGCTGGTCCAGCGCCATGGCGACCGCGACCTGTGGCTGAACCCGCCGCCCATCCCGCTCACCTCCGAGGAGATGGATGCGGTCTACGATCTGCCCTACGCCCGCGCGCCGCACCCGTCCTACGGGGATGCGAAGATCCCGGCGTGGGACATGATCAAGTTCTCGGTGACGGTGATGCGCGGCTGCTTCGGCGGCTGCACCTTCTGCTCCATCACCGAGCACGAGGGCCGCATCATCCAGAACCGCTCGGAAGGCTCGATCCTGAAGGAGATCGAGAAGATCCGCGACAAGACTCCGGGCTTCACGGGCGTGATCTCGGACATCGGCGGGCCGACCGCCAACATGTACCGGATGGCCTGCAAGGATCCGAAGATCGAGGCCGCCTGCCGGCTGCCGTCCTGCGTGTTCCCGGACATCTGCCCGAACCTCAACACCTCCCATGACGACCTCATCCGCCTCTATCGCAAGGTGCGCGAGGTGAAGGGCGTGAAGAAGGTGATGGTGGCCTCCGGCGTGCGCTACGACCTCGCGGTCAAGAGCCCAGAATACGTCAAGGAACTGGTGACGCACCATGTGGGCGGCTATCTGAAGATCGCCCCCGAGCACACCGAGCGCGGGCCGCTCGACAAGATGATGAAGCCGGGCATCGGCACCTATGACCGCTTCAAGGAGATGTTCGAGGCCGCGGCGCAGGAAGCGGGCAAGAAATACTATCTGATCCCGTATTTCATCGCCGCCCATCCCGGCACCACCGACGAGGACATGATGCACCTCGCCCTGTGGCTGAAGAAGAACCGCTACCGGGCCGATCAGGTGCAGACCTTCCTGCCCTCGCCCATGGCCACCGCGACCGCCATGTACCACACCGGCGTCAACACGCTGAAAGGCGTGCGGCGCGGGGCCAGCGATCAGGTGGAGACCATACGGGGCGGCCGCCAGCGCCGGCTGCACAAGGCGTTCCTGCGCTATCACGACCCGGACAACTGGCCGCTGCTGCGCGAGGCGCTGAAGGAGATGGGCCGCGCCGATCTCATCGGCTCCCGGCCGGAGCAGCTGGTGCCGGCCCATCAGCCGCCGGGCACCGGCAAGGCCGCCACCACCAAGCGCCCCGTGCGCCCCAACAGCCGGGGCATGAAGCCCTTCACCACCAAGGGCGTGCCGCTGCCGAAGCGGTGAAAGGCGGCTGGCGCGTTCGTGAACACGCGCGGGCCGTCAGAAGGCACAAACTTGCCCTACGTTAACCGTGGCGCAACCATATTCCATGCCCATTAGCGTGAGGACCACCGGGCTGCGCGATGCGCGGCGAGAAGGGTTGAGCGATGGCGGTGCAGACGACCGGAACGACCATGACGACGCGCAAGACGGGCACCATGACGGTGCGCGCAGGCGTCAGACGCGGATGGGCGACCGCCCTCGCCGTGGCGGCCTCCGTGACAGCCATCGTGCCCGCCGTCGCGCAGGCCCAGACCACCGGCTCCATCTTCCAGGGGTTCCAGCCGCAGCAGCAGGCCCAGCCGCAGGAGCGCGCCGGCCATCCGCTGATGCAGCCGGAGGCCATCGCGCAGGCGCAGGCCAATTTCCCCAACTGCATCGCCGCCATGCAGCCGCTGGCGCAGGCCAAGGGCGTCTCGCCCGCCGTCTATAACCAGATCGTCGCCGGGCTCCAGCCCGACATGAAGATCATGGACTATATGGACAGCCAGCCCGAATTCTCGCGCACCATGGGCTCCTATGTGGACATGCTGGTGAGCGAGAAGCGCATCGCCAAGGGCCGCGAGATGCTGGCCCAGTACAAGTCCATCTTCGACCGGGTCGAACAGGCCTATGGCGTGGACCGCTACGCCATAGCCGCCATCTGGGGCATCGAATCCAGCTATGGCTCGCCGGGCGGCATGGGCTCGCGCCCGGTGCTCCAGTCCACCGCGACGCTGGCCTGCATCGGCCGCCGGCAGGACTATTTCCGCGACGAATTCGTCGCCACCGTGCAGATCATCGCCAAGGGCGACGTGCCCGCCGACCATCTGAAGGGCTCGTGGGCGGGCGCCTTCGGCCCCACCCAGTTCATGCCCACCTCGTTCCAGCGCTTCGCGGTGGATTTCGACGGCGACGGCCATCGCAACGTGGTGGATTCCATCCCCGACGTGATCGCCTCCACCGCCAACAACCTCAAGCTCGACGGCTGGAAGTTCCGCGAGACCTGGGGCTATGAGGTCGTGCTGCCGCAGAATTTCGACTATCGCTATGTGGACCGCTCCAAGCGCTACACCATGGCGCAATGGGCTTCGCTGGGCATCAAGCGGCCCTCCGGCATGGCCTTCCCGCGCCCCGGCGACACCGCCTTCCTGCTGCTGCCGGCCGGCGCCAAGGGCCCGGCCTTCCTGATGCTGCCGAATTTTTCGGCCATCCTGAAATATAACCCGGCGGACGCCTATGCGCTGGCCATCGGCCATCTGGGCGACCGGCTGCGCGGTGGCGGGCCATTCGCCCAGTCCTGGCCCAAGGAAGAGCGCGCGCTCTCCCGCGCCGAGCGCATCGAGATGCAGACCCGCCTGCTGCAGATGGGCTACGACATCGGCAATCCGGACGGCATCCTCGGCACCAAGTCGCGGACGGCGGTGCAGAACTTCCAGAGCCGCGCCGGCATGGTGCCGGATGGCTATCCCAACCTCGAAGTGCTGGCGCGCATGCGCCAGTGACGCGGGGCTGACACCTGGACATGAAAAGAGGCCGGCGGGGCAACCCGCCGGCCTTTTTCATTCCGCCGCCCTCACATGAGGCAGGCGCACCGTGAGGCGCGCACCACCGCCGGGCCGCTCCGCGATGGACACCGCGCCGCCCAGGCTCTCGACGATCTGCTTCACGATGGTGAGCCCCAGCCCTGCCCCGCCGGTGGCCCGGCTGCGGGAGGCTTCCATGCGGTAGAAGGGCTCGAACACGCGGGTGCGCTCCGCCTCGGGAATGCCCGGCCCGCGATCCTCCACCACCAGCGCCACCTGATCGCCCTCGATGGTCACGCGCACCTCGGCGCTGCCGCCATAGGCAATGGCGTTGCCGATGAGATTGGCCGCCACGCGCTTCAGCGCCGGGGCGGCGCCGGAGACGAGGCAGGGGCCGGCGGGTGGCGTCATCGCCACCTGCGCGCCCACCGCCTGCCGGGCGGCGCATTCCTCGCCCACGATCTTCGCCAGATCCACCGGCGCGCCGCCTGGGGCGGCAAACGTGCCGCGCGCGAAGGCGAGCGCATCGTCCAGCAGGGTCTGCATCTCCTCCAGATCGCCTTGCGCGCGCGCCTTCTGCGGATCGTCCGGCAGCAGTTCGAGGCGCAGGCGCAGGCGCGTGACATAGGTCTTCAGATCATGGCTCAGCGCGCCCAGCACGAGGCTGCGGTTGCGCACCAGCTCAACGATGCGATTCTGCATATCGTCAAAGGTGACGATGAGGCTGCGCACATCGGGCGCGCCGCGCGGCGTCACGGGCTGGGGCTCCAGCCGCGCGCCGAACCGCTCCACCGCCTGCGACAGATGGGAGAGCGGACGCGTCTCCCGCCGCACCGCCCATACCGAGGCGAAGGCGACGCCGAGCCCCAGCAGGCCCGCCAGCAGGCCGACCGGAATGCCGAACAGCCGGGCGATCAGTTCGCCGGTGGCATCCACCTGCAGATAGCCGCCGTGTGCCAGTTCCACTTCCACCCGCAGATGGGGCGCGCGCCATTGCAACAGGAGCGGCCGCAGCAGCCGGGGGACCTGCCATTCGGCTTCCACCCGCGCCGAAATGGCGCGCGACGGATCGGAGATCTGCGCGCGCAGCCGCTTCTCCACGAAGGCCAGCACATCCGCATCGGGGGCGGGCGGCACCGCGTTCGGGGTGATGTCGGTGCTGAAACCCGGCACTGTGGCCGCCCGCAGCACCAGCGCGCGCTGCTCCGGCGGCACGGTGTCCAGCAACGCCACCAGCGCCACCATCTGCTCGATCATCGGCCCGTTCAGCGCGCCGCCCGTGGTGGGGCGACGGTCGAAGAAATAGGCGGCCGACATGAGCATCTGCATCGCCACCAGACCGGCGGCGATGATGAGCGCGAGGCGGGCGGCAAGGCCGAGGCGGGCCATGTCAGTGGGTCATCTCAGCCCGCCGTGGTGACGGCGGCGGAGAACAGATAGCCGCCGTTGCGCACGGTCTTGATGAGCTGCGCCGCGTCAGGCGAGACGGCAGCGAGCTTGCGGCGCAGGCGGCTGATGGACACGTCGATGGTGCGGTCGAACGGATCCGCCTCGCGCCCGCGCGTCCAGTCCAGCAGCTGATCGCGGGAAAGCACGCGGCGGGGGCGCTGGATGAAGCAGGCCAGGAGATCGAACTCCGCCGACGTCAGCCCCACCTCCGCGCCGGCAATGGTGGCGAGGCTGCGGGCGTCCAGATCCGCCACCAGCCCGGCGAAGGCGAACTGCCGCCGGGGCGGGCCGTCATCCACCACGCTGGCCGCCGCCCCGCTCCGGCGCAGCACGGCGCGGATGCGGGCCAGAAGCTCGCGCGGATTGAAGGGCTTCGCCAGATAGTCGTCCGCCCCCACTTCCAGCCCGACGATGCGGTCGATGTCATCGCCCTTGGCGGTGAGCATGAGGATGGGCAGATCGCCCCGCGCCCGCAGGCGGCGGCAGATGGACAGGCCATCCTCCCCCGGCAGCATGATGTCGAGAATGACCAGATGCGGCAGCGCCTCGGCGAGGATGGCATCCATGCTGCGGCCATCCTCCGCAAGCCGCGTGGCATAGCCCTCGCGGCCGAGGAAATCCGCCAGCAGGGAGCGGATCTCGGCATCGTCCTCCACGATGAGGATGAGCTTTTCCGGCGGCGCCGAGGGAAGGCCGGATGCGGGAGGGCTGGCGCTGGAAGGGCTGGCGGTGGACATGGCGCCACTCTAGGGGCGGCGGCGATCAAGGCAAATGGAAGCGGCGGGCCGTTACAAAACGTTACGTCGAACCGCTGCCCTGCAATGTGCCTGCGATGTCCGGCTGCGATCGTGTCCTCACCGAAATCACAGATCGAGAGGCACGACATGACGACCTCCCCCGTGACGACCTCCCCCGTCTCCCCTGCGGCCACCCGCGCCCCACACCTGCTGGCCGCCGGCGCCCTGCTCGCCATCGCCGCCCTGTTCGGCGTGCAGGCGGCCGAGGCTTCCTCCTGGAGCCGCGGCGGCACCGTGGCCACGCCGTATGGCACCTATACGGGTGCGGTTGCCGGCGCCTGCGGCGGCGGCTCGTGCAGCCGCACCGCCGTCGCTGCGGGTCCCTATGGCGGCACCGTGGCCCGTTCCGGCAGCGTCACCCGCACCGCGCCCGGCGCCTATTCCTATTCACGCACCACGGTTGGCCCCTATGGCAACAGCGTGACCCGGAGCGGGTCGGTCAGTCGCTACTGACCGCCGCCGGCCGGGCCGGAACCGCACGCCCCCTTCCGGCCCGGTCTTTTCCCTTTCCCGACCCCTCGGAGTTTTCCTGATGATCAGCCCGTCACCTATCAAGCGCCGGTTCCGTCCGCGCGACCTTCTGCTGCCGGCGATGATCGCCGCCCCGGCGCTCATCGCCGCCCTGTCCGTTCCTGCCCACGCGCAGATGAACGGACAGGCGCAGCAGGCGATCCAGAAGGCGTGCGGCGCCGACATCCAGAAACTGTGCGCCGGCGTGCAGCCCGGCGGTGGCCGCATCGTCCAGTGCATGAAAGCCCATGAGGCGCAGGTCTCGGAGGGCTGCAAATCCACCATGGCGGCACTGAAGGCGCAGCGGGCGCAGTAAGGCGCGCTTCATTCCGGACAACGCCCGCGCATTCCTGCGCGGGCGTCCGTTCTGATCAGATACTCAGTTCTTCCCGCGTAGCGCCGGATCGCCATAGCCACCGCCCGTGGGGGTGACGATGATCACTGCCTCGCCGGCCTCCAGCAGGGTCTGGTCGCAGCCTGCCAGCGCCTGCATGGTGCCGTCGTTGCGCCGGACATAGCCCTCGCCCAGCGCGCCCGGCTCGCCGCCGCGAAGGCCGAAGGGGCGCACGCGGCGGTGGGAGGAGAGCAGCGCGCATTCCATCGGGGTGAGGAAGCGGATGCGGCGATAGGTGCCCCCGCCCGCATTCCACTGCCCCTTGCCGCCCGAGCCTTCACGCACGTGAAAATCCTCCAGCAGCACGGGGAAGCGCGTCTCCAGCACCTCCGGATCGGTGAGGCGGGAATTGGTCATGTGCACATGCACGCCGTCGGTGCCGTCGAAGCCGGGACCGGCGGGCGAGCCGGAGCAGATGGTCTCGTAATACTGGTAGGTCTCGTTGCCGAAGGTGAGGTTGTTCATGGTGCCCTCGGAGGCCCCCATGGCATCCAGCGCCCCGAACAGGCAGTTGGTGACGGCCTGCGAGGTCTCCACATTGCCCGCCACCACCGCCGCCGGATAGCGCGGCGACAGCATGGAGGCCTCCGGCACCACGATGCGGATGGGGCGAAGGCAGCCGGCATTCATGGGGATCTCATCCTCCACCATGACGCGGAACACATAGAGCACCGCCGCGCGGGTGACGGGCTCGGGCGCGTTGAAATTGGTGGGCTGCTGCGGCGAGGTGCCGGTGAAGTCCACGGTCGCCTCGCGCGCCTCTTTGTCCACGCTGATCTTCACCTTGATGACCGTGCCCTGGTCCATCTCATAGGTGAACTCGCTGTCCGACAGCCGGTCCAGCACCCGCCGCACGCTCTCGGCGGCATTGTCCTGCACGTGGCCCATATAGGCCTTCACCACATCGAGCCCGAAGGTGGCGATCATCTTGTTGAGCTCGCGCACACCCTTCTCATTGGCGGCGATCTGCGCCTTGAGATCGGCGACATTCTGCACCGGGTTGCGGGCCGGGTACTTGGCGCCGGTGAGCACGGCGTTCAGTTCCGCCTCGCGGAAATGGCCCTGATCCACGAGCTTGAAGTTGTCGATATAGACGCCTTCCTCCTCGATGTTGGTGGCCAGCGGGCTCATGGAGCCGGGCGCCACGCCGCCCACATCCGCATGGTGGCCGCGCGAGGCGGCCCAGAACAGCAGCTCGGAGCCGTCCGCATTGAACACCGGCGTAACCACCGTGATGTCGGGCAGATGGGTGCCGCCATTATAGGGCGCGTTGAGTGCGAACACGTCGCCGGGCTTCACGTCGCCCTTGTTCTCGCGGATCACGGTCTCCACGGAGCGGTCCATGGAGCCCAGATGCACCGGCATGTGCGGCGCGTTCGCCACCAGTTCGCCGGTGCCGGAGAAGACGGCGCAGGAGAAGTCGAGACGCTCCTTGATGTTCACCGAATAAGCGGTGTTCTGAAGCGTCACGCCCATCTGCTCGGCGATGGACATGAAGAGATTGTTGAACACCTCCAGCATCACCGGATCGGCCTTGGTGCCGACAGCTCCCGCGCGCTCCAGCACTTCGGTGCGGGTGAGCAGCAGATGGTCCTTGGGCGTCACTTCCGCACGCCAGCCGGGCTCTACCACCACGGTCTGGTTGGGCTCGATGACGATGGCCGGCCCCTGCACCGCCATGCCGGGACGGAAGTCCGCGCGCAGCACCACGGGCGCGTCATGCCAGGCGCCGCGCGAGAAGAAGCGGGTGCGCAGCGTCTCCTTGGGGGCTGAGCCGTCGAGCGCCTGATCGGGCTCGGCGATGCCCGCGCCGCCGCCGGAAGACTGCACCTCGATGGCCTCCACCACGACGGGCTTTTCCGGCGAGATGAAGCCGAACTGCGAGCGGTGCTTGTCCTCGAATTCCGCCGTCATGGCGGCCACGTCCGCCAGCGTCACCGGGAGCGCGGTGTCCGTGCCCTCGTAGCGCAGGTGGAGCTTCGCCTCATTGGTCACGGCATCGCCTGTGACGCCCTGGCCGGCGATCTCCGCCATGGTCTCGGCCGTGAGCGCATCGCGCAGCTGCTCAATGGCCGGCAGCGCTCCCGCCTCCAGGCGCGCCCCCACCGCCTTGGTGCGCAGCGCCCGGATATCGGCGAGGCCCATGCCATAAGCGGAGAGCAGGCCGGAGAAGGGGTGGATGAGCACGGTCTTCATGCCCAGCGAATCCGCCACGAGGCAGGCGTGCTGGCCGCCCGCGCCGCCGAAGCAGTTGAGCGCATAGCGGGTCACGTCATAGCCGCGCTCGACGGAAATCTTCTTGATTGCGTTGGCCATGTTCTCGACAGCGATGGTGACGAAGCCGTCCGCCACCGCCTCGGGTGCGCGGCCGTCGCCGATCTCCCCCGCCATCGCCTCGAATTTTTGCCGCACGGCGTCGGCATCCAGCGGCGCGTCCTGCGCCGGCCCGAAGATCTTCGGGAAGAAATCGGGGATCAGCTTGCCCAGCATCACATTGGCATCGGTGACGGCCAGCGGGCCGCCGCGCCGGTAGCAGGCGGGGCCGGGATTGGCGCCGGCGCTGTCCGGGCCGACGCGGAAACGGGCGCCGTCATAATGCAGGATGGAGCCGCCACCCGCCGCCACCGTGTGGATCTGCATCATGGGCGCGCGGATGCGCACGCCGGCCACCTCGGTATCGAAGGCCCGCTCCAGCTCGCCGTCGAAATGGCACACGTCCGTGGAGGTGCCGCCCATGTCGAAGCCGATGATGCGCGGCAGGCCCGCCAGCTCGCCGGTCTTGGCCGCGCCCACCACGCCGCCGGCCGGGCCGGAGAGCAGGGCATCTTTGCCCTGGAACAGATCGGCGGCGGTGAGACCGCCGGAGGACATCATGAACATCAGGCGGATGGCGGTGCCGGTGGCGTCCCTGTCCGCCCCCAGCTCGTCCGCCACCTGCTTCACGTAGCGGCGCAGGATGGGCGAGAGATAGGCGTCCACCACCGTCGTGTCGCCCCGGCCCACCAGCTTGATGAGCGGCGACACCTCATGGGAGACGGAGACCTGCGCGAAGCCCATCTCGCGCGCAAGGCCGGCCACCATGGCCTCGTGCGCCGGATAGCGGTAGCCGTGCATGAAGACAATGGCCACCGCGTCGATGCCATCAGCCTTGGCAGCCTCAAGGCCCGCCCGCACGGCGGCGAGATCGGGGGCCTGCTCCACCGTGCCGTCGGCGCGCACGCGCTCAGCCACTTCCAGCACGCGCTCGAACAGCATGTCCGGCTTCACGATCTTCTTGGCGAAGATCTTCGGGCGCGCCTGATAGCCGATCTTGAGCGCATCCCTGAAGCCGGAGGTCGTCACCAGCAGCGTGCGGTCGCCCTTGCGCTCCAGCAGGGCATTGGTGGCCACCGTCGTGCCCATCTTCACGGCAGAGACCAGCCCTGTGGGGATGGCCGCGCCCGCCTTCAGGCCCAGCAGTTCGCGGATGCCATGCACCGCCGCGTCCTTGTAGGCCTCCGGATTTTCCGAGAGCACCTTGTGCGCCACCAGCGCGCCATCGGGCTTGCGGCCGACGATGTCGGTGAAGGTGCCGCCCCGGTCGATCCAGAATTCCCAGGTGGCGCGAGCTTCCGGCGCGGGGGTGGTCATCGGGGATGCTCCTTGCATGGCACGCTCTTTGCGTCACGGGAGGGCCGGCATTCCGCAGCAGAACACGCGTGCCGGCGCCTGATCTCCCTTCGAGCAAAATCACGCGGCCGACAGCTCGTCAACGATTTGTTGACAAGACATGAAAATGACACAAACTTGACGCGGTTTCGACACTTCGGCTGCCGGCTTCCCACGCGATCGGGAGCGATCGTCTTGCACGGCCGGGCGACCGGCGGCATGAAAGCAGGCGTCGGCGCTGCCGGCACGGAAGCGGAGTGCCCCCATGACCAAGCGCGCGACAGACGACACCATAAAGCCCCCGCCGGGCCTCTCCATCGTGTCTTCCGCGCATCTGGCCGAGGGCGCGCTGCCGGCGCTGTCCGAGGTGGAATTCGGCCTCAACATGATTTCCCACGCCTATGGCCGCTGGATGGTCCGCTGCATGGCGGCGGCGGGCGTGCCGGACCTCTCCGCGCTGGACGTGCAGGTGCTGCACCATGTGGTGCATCGCGACCGGCCCAAGACCATCGCCGACCTGTGCCTCGTGCTCGATGTGGAGGACACCCACCTCATCACCTATGCCGCGAAGAAGCTGCAGGCGCTGGGCCTTGTCTCGGCGGGCCGGCGCGGCAAGGAGAAGACCCTGTCCGCCACCGCCGCCGGCACCAAGGCCTGCGCGCGCTATCGCGAGGTGCGCGAGGCCCTGCTCTCCACGGCGGTGGCCGCCACTGGCATCACGCCGGACAAATTGTCGGAGCTGGCCGCCGTGCTGCGTGCCCTCTCCGGCCATTACGATCAGGCCGCCCGCTCCGCCGCCAGCCTGTGAGGGCGCACCGGAGCGTGATCGCGCACCGCATGGCGTCGCGCCGCCGGGCGTGGAATCATGGGGACATGAGAGGATGGTTTCACCCATGAGGGGCACGCGCGGCTTCGGCGGACGTCCGCACACCGGCGGCTGGCACCCGATCGCCCGCCGGCTGGCGCTGCTTCTGCTCGCGCTGCTGGTGGCGATGGGTGTGACGCCGGCCGCCATGGCCTGCGCGCCGTCCGGCGTGGCGGGCAGCCAGGCAGCCGGCGTGGCGACGCACCATGCTCATGGGATGGACGCCGCCGCGACGGCAGCCGCCCCCCATCCCGCAGCCTCACACGCCGCTGCCTCCCATGCCCCTGCCTCACATGGCCCCGTCTCACATGGCCATGAAGGCCCGGCCGCCTGCGGCCATCTGAGCTGCCCCGCCTGTCTTGCCCGCCTGCCGGGCGCGCCGGAAGCGCCATCCGTGGCCACCCGCGCCCAACTCATGCTGCACGGCCTCGCGCTGCTGCCCGCCGGCATCACCCCCGCGCCGCCCCGCGCGCCGCCCAGAGCCGCCTGACGCTCCCGCGAACCAACCGCCGCAGGCGCCCCGCGCCACGGCACACTTTCGCCTGAGGGCCGGCCGCGCCGGACCCGTCAGAAGGACATGGTCATGACCTCTTTTCACCTGAACCGCCGTGCGCTGCTGCTGGGCGCGCTCGCCAGCAGCGCCCCCGCTTTCGCCACCGCCCGCGCGCAGCCCGCCGGTTCGCCGCCCACCGGTTCGCCACCTCAGGCGCTCGCCGTCACCCGCCGCACCATCGAGGTGAACGGCAAGGCCGCCAGCGTCTATGGCCTCGGCCGGGAGGATGGCGCGCCCGGCCTCGTGCTCGATGCCGACAGCCGCTTCTCGGTCGCCCTCACCAACAAGGGCGATGCGCCCACCCTCGTGCACTGGCACGGCCTCACCCCGCCATGGGCGCAGGATGGCGTGCCGGACCTGCCCGCCCCCATGCTCGCGGTGGGCGAAACCCGCACCTATGATTTTCCGTCAGGCCCGGGCGGCACCCACTGGATGCATGCCCACACCCTGCAGGAGCAGAGCCTGCTCGCCGCCCCGCTGATCGTGCGCACCGCCGCCGACCGTGCGGCGGACGAGCAGGAGGTGGTGGTGCTGCTGCACGACTTCTCCTTCACCCCCGCCGAGGAACTGCTGGCGCGCCTGCGCGGCCCCGCCGGGAGCGCCATGAGCCATGGGGGCATGAACCATGGAGCCATGAACCACGCAGGGATGAACCACGGGACCATGTCGGGCATGGCCGGGATGAACCATGGCTCAATGAACCATGGTTCGATGAATCATGGCGGCGCGTCTCATGCCGGCATGTCTCACGGCGCGGGCGGCATGGACCTGAACGACATCGAGTTCGATGCCTATCTCGCCAATGACCGCACGCTGGATGATCCGCAGGTGGTGCGGGTGGAGCGCGGCGGCCGGGTGCGCCTGCGGCTCATCAACGGCGCCACCGCCACCGCCTTCACCCTCGACACCGGCGCGCTGGAGGGCCAGCTCATCGCCGTGGACGGCCAGCCCGTCGTCCCCGTGACGGGCCGTCGCTTCCCGGTGGTGATGGGCCAGCGCATCGACCTGCGCCTCACCCTGCCGAAGGATGGCGGGGCCTTTCCGCTGCTGGCCCTGCGCGAAGGCGCGCGCGAGCGCACCGGCCTCATCCTCGCCACGCCCGGCGCGGCGGTGGCGAAGATCCCCACCTCCGGCAGTGCCACCGGCCCGGTGGTGGACCTCGCGCTGGAGGAGAGGCTGTGGGCGGTCGATACCCTGCCCGTGCTCAAGCCGGACCGCCAGCTGGCGGTGTCGCTCTCCGGCGAGATGGCGGGCTATGACTGGCGCATTGGCGACGGCGCGCCGCTCACCGTGAAGCGCGGCGAGCGGGTGGAGATCGCCATGCGCAACACCTCCATGATGATGCATCCCATGCATCTGCACGGGCATCATTTCCAGGTGGTGGAGATCAACGGCAAGCGCGTCTCGGGCGCCATGCGCGATACGGTGGCGGTGCCGCCCATGACGAGCGTCACCATCGCCTTCGATACCGGCAATCCCGGCCGCTGGCCCTTCCATTGCCACCACCTCTACCACATGGTCGCCGGCATGATGTCGTTCGTGGCCTATGAGGGCGTCGGCTGAGCGGCCGAGGGGTGGGGCCGAACGGCCCCGCCCGGGCCGCCTCATGGGAAGGTGATTTCCGCCCGCCCCGCACCTGTCCCTAGGATCGGCGGCGATGATGTCCTCAGGTCTCTCGCGCCGGACCTTCTCCGGCGCCCTTCTCACCGGCCTCGCCGCCCCCGCTCTGGCGCGGGCGGCGGATGCCCCCGCCGACGCCGTCCGCGACGCCATCCGCCATCTGGACCAGCTGCATACCCTTCAGGTCCAGCGCGGCGACGCGGTGGTGGTGGCGCAGGTGCGGCGCGGGCCGGGGCTCGCCCGTCCCGCCAACATCAAATCCTGCTCCAAGAGCCTCGTCGCCTTGCTGCTCGGCACCGCCATCGCGCGCGGCGAGATCGGGGACGTGCACGCCCGGCTCGCCGATGTGGCGCCCCGCCTCATCCCCGGCGATGCCACGGCGGGCGTGGGCGATCTGACCATGGAGGATCTGGTGACGCTGCGCGCCGGGCTCGCGCGCACCTCCGGTCCCGGCTATGGCGGCTTCGTCTCGGCGTCCAACTGGGTCTCCTACGTGCTCACCCGCCCCATGGAGGACCAGCCCGGCGGACGCATGCTCTATTCCACCGGCACCACCCATGTGCTCGGCGCGGTGCTCGCCACCGTCACCGGCAAGAGCCTGCTGACGCTGGCCCGCGAACGGCTGGCACCCGCCGTGGGCGAAACCTTCGGGCCGTGGACGCAGGACCCGCAGGGCTTCTATCTCGGCGGCAACGACATGGCGCTGACACCCCGCGCCATGCTGCGCCTGGCCGTGCTGATGCGCGACGGTGGCCGGCACGACGGCCGGGAGCTGCTGCCCGCCGACTGGCTCAAGGCCTCGCTTACCCCGCGCACCCAATCCCCCTATTCCGGCCTCTCCTACGGCTATGGCTGGTTCCTCAGCCCCTCGGGCTATGTGATCGCGCGCGGCTATGGCGGGCAGATCATCGCCGCCCATGCGGAGCGCCGCATCGCCGTGGCCATCACCTCCGATACCGGCCGCCCCGCCCGCTCCGAAGGCTATTTCGGGGATCTCATGCAGCTGCTGGACGGCCCCGTGCTTGAACTGGCCTGACCTGTGTCCTCGGGAACACATGTCCGTGTAGCCACTACGGGCCACGGCATCGTTTTCCGCCGGAAAATCGCCGTTCGCAGGCTCCGGTCCGGCAACCATGGAACCGATCTAAATCATCGCAGTTGCGCGACTTTGTTGATCTCCCTAGACCGAAAAAAACCGTTGCGCGGGGGAAAACGCGGTTCGGACTTCAGGTGGCTGGTGTGGACAAACTCAATCTCGGAAAACTGGCGGCTGCCTTCACGCAGATGCGGCCACGGCTTGAGGCGGCGGCCCGCGCCCGCACCGGCTGCCGGGCCACCGCCGAAGACCTGATCCAGGATACCTGGCTCAAGCTGGAGGCCAGCTCCACCGATCAGCCGATCAGCAATCCCGGCGGCTTCATCGCCCATATCGCGCGCTACACGGTCATTGATCACCTGCGCAAGGAACGCCGCCGCAGCGAGATCGACGCGGAAGTCTCCGGCATCCTGTGGGACGGCATGGACGAGGTGTCGCCCGATCGCGTGCTGGACGGCAAGGCCCGGCTGTGCGCGGTGCTGAACGCCCTTCGGGAAATGCCCGAGCGCACCCGCACCATCTTCCTGATGAACCGCCTCGACCGCGTGCCCCATCGCCGGATCGCGGAACAGTTCGGCATCAGCGACGAGGCGGTCTATTATCACATCCGCCGCGCGCTGGAGCGCCTCGCGCAGGTGCGCGACGCCGAGAAGGACTGAAGAGCCCGGAAGGACTGAAGAGCCCGGCGCCAGCGACGGAACAGCGCGCAAAGCACTGGGCACCGGAGGGGCTGCTCGGGTTATAAGAACGAAATGCCGATCCCGGCCCACCCGCCAACCAGCCGAACGCATGGACGACCGACGCCAACGCCAAGCGATCGACAAGGACCCGACGATCGACCGCGGCATCGCCCTTGATGCGCGCGACTGGATCGTGCGCCTGACGTCCGGCGATGTCAGCGCGGCCGAGCTGGCGCAGTTCCGGCAGTGGTGCGCCCGCTCGCCCCAGCACCAGCGCGCCTTCGCGCAGGAGCGGGCCTTCTGGCACGAGCTTCAGGGCCTCGGCAGCACCGCCCCGCAGATGGCCGGGCCTCGGGCGCGCCCCGCGCGCATGGGGCGGCGGGTGTTTCTGGCCGGCACCGGCGCCGCAGCGGTGGCCGCCTCCGCAGCCCTCGTCGCGCCCCGGCTGGAAGCATGGTGGCAGGCCGATTACACCACCGCCATCGGCCAGCAGGCGGAGATTGCTTTGCCCGACGGCTCCATCGCCAATCTGAACACGGACAGCGCCATCGCGCTGGCCTTCTCGCCCACGTTCCGGCTGGTGCGCCTCCTGAAGGGCGAAGCGGAATTCACCGTCCGCCCGGACGCGTCCGCGCCCTTCCGCGTGGCGGCGCTGGGCGGCAACAGCGATGCCACCGGCACGGTCTTCGCGGTGAAGAGCTTCGGGAACCTCGCCACCGTCACGGTGTCGGAAGGCGCGGTGCGCGTGACCGGCCCCGCCGCCCCCGACGCACGCCCGGACGCCGCCGCCGGCATACTGCTGAGCAGCGCTCAACAGACCTCCTACCACCCCGGCGCACCGCCCGCCCCGGCTGCGCCGGCCGATACCGGCATGGCGCTGGCGTGGCGCAGCGGCCGGGTGATCTTCGAGGGCCGCCCCTTCGCCAGCGCCATCGACGAGCTGGGCCGCTACGTGGCCGAGCCCATCATGCTGGGGCCGGGCGTGGCGCGGCAGGAGCCGGTGAGCGCCATCTTCTCCACGGCGGACGCGCTTTCGGCGGTGGAGGCCGTCGCCCGCACCCAACATCTGACCGTGCGCCGCATCCCCCGCGTGATGATCCTCATCACCTGAAGCGCACTTTTTTCGAAAAATCGCATCCAGCCCTTTAGGCAATCGCGCCCCTCACCCGGCATGGAGATGAAGGGCCTAAGGCCTGACGTCCATCAGACCCTTCGATCCGCGCCCCGATGGGCGCGCCATTCAAGGGAGTCTGGGCAAGATGGCGGATGCAGGTGCAGGACGCGGGATCAATCGGGGCGTGCACGGGCGCTTTCTGGCGGCCCTGATGCTGGGCTCGGCCTTGTCCATCGGCCTCGTCCCCGGTGTTCTGCCCGCCCACGATGCCACCGCGCAGGCCGCCCGCACCCACGCCTTCAACATTCCCAGCCAGCCGCTCAACACCGCGCTGCGCCAGCTGGCCGAGCAGTCGGGCGTGCAGATCGCCTACCAGACCTCCATCGCCTCCGGCACCACCGCGCCTGCGGTGAGCGGCACCATGAGCGCCGAGGCGGCACTCGGCCGCCTGCTGGCGGGCACGAGCCTGCGCTACAGCTTCAGCGGCACCAACACCGTCACCATTCTCGGCCCGCGCGCGGCCGCCGACCCGAACTTCAGCAGCGACGGCTCGCTGCTGTTGAGCGAAGTCACCGTCTCCGGCGAGACCGCCACCGGCCCGGTGGATGGCTATCGCGCCACCATGAGCGCCACCGGCACGGGCACCGGCACGCCGCTGCGCGACATTCCCTATTCCGTGCAGGTGGTGCCGCGCGACCTCATCACCGACCGCCAGACCACCAGCCTCACCGAGGCTCTCCAGAACGTGCCAGGGGTGCAGATGGACAGCACCGCCGCCAATCGCGGCGACACCTACATCATCCGTGGCTTCCAGGCCCCCGCCTATGCCATCGACGGCATCATGATGGGCGCTTCCGCCGACCGGCCGGAGACCTTCCTCGACCTCGCCAATGTGGAGCGGGTGGAAGTGCTGAAAGGCCCCGCCTCCGCGCTCTACGGGCAGGCGCAGCCGGGCGGCGTGATCAATATCGTCACCCGACAGCCCACGAACGTGTTCGAGGCCGATGCCTCGGCGCAGGTGGGCAGCTTCGGCTTCTGGCGCGGCCAGAGCTCCGTTTCGGGCCCGCTCACCGCCGATGGCACCCTCACCGGCCGCGTCACCGGCGCCGCCCAGACCGAGCAGGGCTTCCGGGGCAGCGAGCGCATCGCCACCCAGCGCCAGTTCGGCGGCACGGCCCTACGCTGGCAGCCCAACGACAGCACCCGCTTCACCTTCGGCCTCGATTATACCAGCGGCGAGCAGCCCTATGATCGCGGGCTCGTGGTCTCGCCGGGCATCAACAAGGTGATGCTCCCGCGCGACCGCTATCTGCACGAGCGCTGGTCGCAGGTGCATGCGGAGAAGCTGCGCCTCGCGCTGGGCTTCGAGCATGAGCTGAACGACTGGCTCAAGGTGAAGGCCAACCTGCGCTATGACGACGGCCTGTCCCGCGACACCGGCATCGACCTGCAGGGCCTGCAAGCGGACGGGCGCACCATGCGCCGCCGCTGGAACGACCGCACCGAGGACACGCGCGGCATCGACGCCCGGCTGGAGGCGGAAGCCAAGTTCAACACCGGCAGCATCGGCCATACGGTTCTGGCCGGCTTCCAGCAGACCAGCTCCGAAATCAATTTCATCAATTCGCGCGGCAATATCGCGTCCATCGACATCTATTTCCCGGTCTACGGCGCGCCCATGACGCCGCTGACGGCGGCCGCGAATTACATCGCCAAGATCAACACCTCGTCGGTCTATGTGCAGGATCAGATCAACCTCACCGAGCAGTGGAAGCTGCTCGGCGGCCTGCGCTACGACCAGACCACCCAGACCACCCAGCAGTTCATCGGCAGCGCCACGCCGGATATCGATGAAGCCGCGCTCACCAAGCGCTTCGGCATCGTCTACCAGCCCACCGAGGCGCTCTCCCTCTACGCCAGCTATGCCGAGAGCTTCACGCCTCAAAGCGGCCTGACCCGCGACAATCAGGGGCTCGATCCGGAGGAGGGCGAGCAGTATGAGGCCGGCGTCAAATACGACGTCATCCCCAACCAGCTCACCGCGACGCTGGCGGTGTTCCAGATCACCAAGCAGAACGTCGCCACCACCGATCCGACGGATTCCGATTATTCCGTGCTCACCGGCGAGCAGCGGGTGCGCGGCGTGGAGCTGGACCTCTCCGGCGAGATCACCCCCGGCTGGCGCATGATGGCGTCCGCCGCCTATCTCGATGCCAAGATCACGCAGGATGAGGACTATGCGGTGGGCAACCGCCTGACCGGCGTCCCGGAATGGAGCGGCGCCTTCTGGACCACCTACGAGTTCCGCGACGGCCCGCTCAACAAGCTGAAGGTCGGCGGCGGCGTCACCTTGGTCGGCGTGCGCCAGGGCGATCTCGACAACAGCTTTTCCGTGGGCGGCTTCTACACGCTCGACCTGATGGCCTCCTACAAGCTCACCGATAATCTTGAGCTGTCGGTCATCGGCAAGAACATCACCGACCAGAACTACATTCTGGCGCCCGTCACCCGCAACGAGAACTATCCCGGCGCGCCCATGAGCGTCCTCGCCCAGATCAAGACCACCTTCTGACCGGGATCGCATGAACCGGGGCGTCGCCGCAGAGCTTGAGGACGTCACCTTCCGCTACGGCGCCCATGCCGTGCTGGCGGGCGTGAGCCTTGCCGCGCGCGCCGGCGAGATGCTGGCCATCATCGGCCCCAATGGCTGCGGCAAGAGCACGGCGCTCAGGCTCATGGCCGGGCTGCTGCGTCCGGCGCGGGGCGAGGTGCGGGTGGAGGGCGAGCCCGTCGCCCGCCTGCCCCGCCGCCAGCTGGCCCGGCGGCTCGCGCTGCTGGCCCAGTCCGGCGGCACGCCGGCGGGCATGAGCGTGGCGGATCTGGTGGGCATGGGCCGCTACGCCCATGAGAGCTGGCTCCGGCGCCAGACGCCGGACGACCGCGCCAAGGTGGACGCGGCCATGGCCGCCATGGAGATCACCCGGCTCGCGGGGCGGCGGCTCGGCGAACTCTCCGGCGGCCAGTTGCAGCGGGTGCGCATGGCCATGGTGCTGGCGCAGGATGCACCCATCCTGCTGCTGGACGAGCCCACCAACCATCTCGACCTGCGCCACCAGTATGCCTTGCTGGACGTGGCGCGCGCGCAGGCCCGCGCGGGCCGCTGCGTGGTCGCGGTGCTGCACGATCTCACACAGGCCAGCCTCTATGCCGACCGCATCGCCCTCATGCATGAGGGGCGGCTGGTGGCCGAGGGCGCGCCCGGTGCGGTGCTCACCACCGCCGCTATCGAGCAGGTCTATGGCGTGCGCACCCGCGCCATCGATGTGGGCGGCACGGTGGTGCATCTGCCCGAGAGCGCCCTGTCGTGAGGCCCGCCCTCGCGCTGCCTCTGGCTGCGGGCGGGCTGCTCGCCTTGTGTGCCCTGCACCTGTGCGTGGGCGCCCGGCCGTTGTCGCCCGCCATCGTGCTCGATGCCCTCACCGCCTATGATCCGCAGGACTACCGGCACGTGGTGGTGGTGCGCCAGCGCCTCACGCGGCTGGTGGTGGCCCTCGGCGTGGGCGGCATGCTGGCGGTGGCGGGCTATGTGCTCCAGAAGGTGTTGCGCAACGACCTCGCCTCGCCCTCCACCCTCGGCATCAATGCGGGGGCCGCCGCCTTCTGCGTGCTCGGCCTCTATCTGTTCGGCCTGTCGGGCACGGCGCTGTTCTGGCCCGCCTTGCTGGGGGCGGTGTCCTCGCTCGCCTGCACCTTCGCCGCCGCCGGCCTCGTGGGGCGCGGCAGCCGCGATCCCATCAATCTCGTGCTGGGCGGCGCCATGAGCGGCACCCTGTTTTCCGCCGCCGCCACCTTCGTCATGTCGCTCGATCCCGACCGCTTCGGCGATGTGCTGGGCTGGCTGGTGGGCGATATCGGCCTGTTCGACTACCAGTCGCTGCTCACCCTCTGGCCCGCCGGCCTGCTGGCGGTGGGCCTGCTGCTGATGCTGGCCCGCCCGCTGGACCTCATCGCGCTGGGCGCCGAGCAGGCCGCAAGTCTCGGCGTCGATCCCCGCAACGCCCAGCGCCTCGCGCTCGCCGCCTGCGTGCTGCTGGCGGTGTTGGCCGTCACCATCGCCGGCCCCATCGGCTTCGTCGGGCTGGTGGCGCCCCATGTGGTGAAGCTGCTGGTGGGGGAGACCGGCGCATGGCCCATCGCCCTGTCCGGCCTCACCGGCAGCGCGATGGTGACGGGGGCCGACATCCTCGCCCGCCTGCTGCTCGCCCCGCGCCTGGTCAATGTGGGCACCGTGCTGGCCCTGTTCGGCGGGCTCGCCTTTCTTGGTCTGGTGCTCATCGTGCTGCGGCGGCGGGCGGCATGAGCGGGACGCGCTATCTCTCCGCCGGCGCCCATGTGCACCTGCCCTTCGCCCTCCGCTTCCTCGCCATTCTGGCGCTGCTCGGCCTGCTGCTGGCGGGCGCGATGCTCTGCGGCCTCTGGCTCGGCAGCACCGACCTCCCCTTGTCACGCATCCTGCGCTGGCTGCTGCCCTTCGGCCCGGCGGATGCGGACACCGCCGCGCTGATGCAGCTGCGCCTGCCGCGCGTCATCGTCGCGGTGCTGGGCGGCGCCATGGTGGCGGCGTCGGGCTATCTGTTGCAGGTCATCTCCGGCAACGCCCTGGCTGATCCCGGGCTGCTGGGCATCTCGCAGGGCACGGTGGCCACCATCCTGCTCGGCGGCGTGGTGTTCGGCGTGCCGGCCGCGTGGCTCGCGCCGGCGGGCCTTGGGGGCGGGCTGGCGGTGGGCGCGCTGGTGTTGCTGCTCGCCGCCCGCCTGCAGGCGGTCAACGGGCTGATCCTGATCGGCCTCGCGGTCAGCATCAGCCTCGGGGCGGTGGTGGAGATCATCATGGTCAGCGGCGGCATCGACCAGTTCGTGCGCTACATGAGCTGGTCGCACGGCACGCTCACAGCCGCCTCCATGGCGGATGCCGCGCGCCTTGCCGGCTGGGCTCTGGTGCTCGCCATGCCGCTCGCCGCAGCGCCGCGCGCCATGGCGCCGCTTCTGCTCGGCTCCGCGCAGGCCGCCAGTCTCGGTGCCGCGCCCCATCTCTCGCGCCCGCTGCTGACGCTGCTGGCCGCAGCCCTGGTGGCGCCGGTGGTGGCCATCGCCGGCCCCTTCGCCTTCCTCGGCCTCATCGCCGCCCACACGGCGCGGCGGCTGGTGGGGGACCGGCCGGGCGAGGTGCTGCCCGTCACCATGCTCACCGGCGCGCTGTTGCTGCTGGCCGCCGACATGGCGGGGCGCACCCTGTTCCTGCCCATGGTGGTGCCGGCGGGGCTGCTGGTATCGGTGGCAGGCGTCATCGGCTTTCTGGCCGTGGCGCGGGCCGTGCCGCGATGAGCCGCCTCCTGCCCGCCCTGCTCGTCCTGCTGCTCCTCGCCGCCGGCGCGCGCGCACGCGACATCACCGACCATGAGGGCTATCGCGTCACCCTGCCGGATGCCCCCCGGCGCATCGTCTCGCTGCATGACTGGACGCTGACCGTGATGGCGCACGAGCTTAACGCGCCGCTTTTGGCCAGCACCGGGCGCCTCGGGCCGGATGGCGTCCCCTTCATGCGCGGCGCGCGGGAGCTGTTCGGGCTCGACTTCTCGCAGGTGGCGCTGGCCGCCATCTTCGGCCGGCCGGACCTCGAACACATCCGCAGCCTGAAGCCGGACCTCATCCTCGCCAACAGCGGCGACAACACGCCGCTCAGGGCGCAGCTTGCCACCATCGCGCCCACCCTCATGTTCGATGCGGAAAGCGGACGCCCGCCGCTCGCCCTTTATGCCGATCTCGCCGGCTGGCTCGGCCGCACGGCGCGGTTCGAGGCACTGAAGGCGGCCTATGAGCGGCGCCTCGCCGAGGTGCGCGCCCGCATCCTGCCGCCGGGTGCGCCCGCCCCCACCTATGCGGTGATGCTCATCAATCCACGCGATGGCACGGTGCAGGTGGTGCGCACCTATGGCGTGCTCACCACCGCGCTGGATGATCTCGGCTTCCGCCCCATGCCCATCGTCGCCGGCATGGGGCGCAGCAACCGCATGACCATCAGCCCCGAGCTGATCGACGCGCTGGATGCCGACATCCTCTTCACCACCTATCTGCCGCCGCGCCACGGCGGCGTGGAGGAGGTGAATGCCGATATGGACCGCATCGCACCCGGCGCCCGTGCCACCATGAAGGCGTTCGCAGCCGGGCGGGTGATCAATTTGCCGCGCTATGAGGTCTATCCTGTCAGCTTCCGGGGCCTTCACAGGGTGCTGGAGGCCATCGCGGCCACCGTTCACGAGACCGGCAGCACGGGAGACGCGCCATGAGCGGCGCCATGGAGCGGGCGAAGCAATGGGCCCGCCGCATCAAGCGGGACGTGGTGGCGCTCTGGATCGCCGCCCGCGATCCGCGCACGCCACTGGCAGCCAAGATCGTGGCCGCCATGGTGGCCGCCTATGCCCTGTCGCCTGTGGACCTGATCCCGGATTTCATCCCGGTGCTGGGCTATCTGGACGATGTGATCCTGGTGCCGCTCGGCATCCTGCTGGCCGTGCGCCTCATCCCCGCGCCGCTGATGCAGGAATACCGTGCGGCCGCCGCAGCCCGCGCCGGCCGTCCGCGCAGCCGCACGGGGCTGGCGGTGATCATCCTGATCTGGCTGGCGCTCGCCGCCGGGCTGGCGGTTTGGCTCTGGCAGGCAAGCTGGCTCTGGCAGGTGATCTGACGGGGGCGTCGCCGCCCCCGTCAGACATTCAGAACTTCAGCGAGAACTGGGCGCTGAAGGCGTTCTGCGCGGCCGCACCCGCCAGCTGGCCGGTGTAATTGACCTGCAGCGTGGCGATGTCGGACAGGTCGTAGGCCAGGCCCGCGCCCACCAGAAGCGCATCCTCCGCCACCGGCACGCCCGACACCTGGAACGGCAGCGCGCCGTTCTGGAACACCATGTTCGCCACCGGCGAGGTGTCGCCGAAGGCATGCTGCCAGCCGATGCTCGCGCTCGGGGTCAGCACATGGCCACCCAGCGTCATGGTGGTCGCCGCCCGCAGGCCGAGCGTGGAATAGACCGTATCCATTGAGCCGGTGTTCACGTTCAGCCCAGCACCGGACATGGTGAGGCCGTTCTCGCTCAGCGAACCACCCGAGACGTTCACATAGGCCAGCCCGGCGAACGGCTCGAAGGAATAGGCGCCCACATCCACGCCATAGCCCACCTCGCCGAACACCTGCGTGGTGCCCACCGTGTCGCCGCCCTTGGCCGAGCCGGCAAAGCCCGGGAACAGCATGGTGCGGCTGACCGAGATGTCGTGCCACGTGTAGGACAGGCCGCCGCGCAGGGCGAAGGCGCCGAACTGGCCGCCCGCATAGAGGCCGATGTCGTAATTGTCCATGGAGCCGGACGAGCTGCGCGCGCCCACGTCGAACCGGGTCTGGCTGAACCCGGCCACGAGGCCCGCCCGCACGCCGTCCGTCACATTGACGTCGAGGCCGCCGAACACGCCGCCGACACTGCTGGAGATGGAGGCCGCATTGCCGTTGCCGAAGGCATTGCCCCAGCCGCCATAGCCCTGCATCCACAGCGTGGGCGTCAGTTCCTGGCTGAGCTGCGCGGTGGCCGGACCGGCCGCCTTGGAGGCATAGGCCAGCGGCCCCGTGCCGGCGGGCGTCACCGATTGCCGCAGGCGCGTGCCCACCGCATCGCGCAGATAGACCGCCTCCTGCTGGATCACCGTGCCCACGGAGGCATAGATCTCGCCGGAGAGCTGGTCGAAGGCCGGCGCGACCGAGCCCTGCGGCAGGCCGACGATGGCATCGAACACCGCCGAACCCGAGCCCAGCGCCTGCGCCGCCACCGCCGTGCGGTATTCGTTCGGCGTGACGGCGTAGGTGGAGAAGTCGATGCCCGAATAGACCAGCGTCAGATAGACGTTCTGCGCGTCATAGGACAGCTCCGGCGCGAGGAACGCGTAGTTGGAGGACACGCTGCCGAAGGTGCCGGTGAGCGTGCTGCTGGTGGTCAGGATGGTGACGGTGCTGTTGGCCTCATAGCGGCCCGGCGTGGCGTTCACCGCCACACTGGCGCCGGACGACAGCGTCACCGCACCGGTGGCGGTGATGAGATCGTGCTCACCCGCAGGCGTCACGTCCACCAGATAGACCGAACCGGAGTTGAACGTCACCGGGCCAGCGACGGTGATGGTGCCCGGCGAATAGCCGGGAGCCGCCGTGCCGCCGGCATTCACCGTCAGCCCGCCGATCGTCGCGGAGCCGCCGATGGTGCCACCTGAGTTCACCGTGAAGGGCGAGGTGGTGGTGGACCCGTCGACGAGCGTCACCACCGACTGCTCCACCGACACCGCGCCCGTATAAGGCGAGGAGAACAGCACCGTGCCGCCGCCCATGAAGGTCACGGCACCCGCGCCGGTGATGGCGCCGGTGAAGGTGTAGGTGTCGGAGCGGTTGAACACCAGCGTGGCGTTGTTCACCACATCGCCGACGATGCCGCCCGTGGTGCCGCCATTGCCGATCTGGAGCGTGCCGGCGTCGATGGTGGTGAGGCCGGTGTAGGTGTTGTTGCCGGTGAGGATCAGCAGACCCGCGCCGGTCTTGGTCAGCGCGCCCTCGCCGGAGATGACGCCGGAGAGCGTCAGCGTCTGCGAGGGATCCACCTCCACCGTGGCGCTCAACGGGCCTTCCGCCCGCGTGAACCGCTCCCGTGTCACCAGCGTCACGGCCCCGCCATAGGTGAAGGTGCCGCTTGCCCGCAGGGTGGCGTTGTCGCTGAGGGTCAGGCCGCCGGTGCCGAGCGCCCCGGCCTGCGCGATCTGAAGCGTGCCGTTGTTGACGGTGGTGCCGCCCGCATAGCTGTTGGCGCCGGTGAGCGCCAGCGTGCCCCAGCCCTGAACGGTCAGGGCGCCGGTGCCGGAAATGGCGCCGGCGAAGCCGGTGTCGCCGCCAAGCTCGAAGGCCAGCGTGCCGTTGTTCACCACATCGCCCAGGATCGAGCCGTTGGTGACGCCGTCGCCCAGTTGCAGGGTGCCGGCGGAAATGGTGGTGCCGCCCGTATAGGTATTGGCGCCGGTGAGGATGAGGGTGCCGTAGTCGGTCTTCTCCAACCCCGACGTGCCGGTGAGCACAGAGGCGATGGTGGCGTAGGTGCCCGCCCCTTCCAGCGTGCTGTCGCCGACGCGGATCACGGGCGCCGCACCACCGGTGCCGACGAGGGCGAGGTCGCCGCCGGTGATCAGATAGCCGCTGGTGACGAACTGCATGCCCGTCGCCGAGACCTGCCCGCCGGTATTGTCCACCGTCACGGTGCCCGGGCTGCCCTGGAAGATGGCATAGCCGGCGTTCCAGGCCTGCGGAACCGTGGCCGAGGCATTGGTCCAGTTGGTCTGTGCCGCCGCCGTCCAGGTCCCGTCGCCGCCGAGCACCGTTCCCGTGGCTGTGGTGTTGCTGCCGTTCCAGAACTGCAGGGTGGACTGCGCATCCTCGATGAAGAGGTTGACCTCGCCGACGACGGAGGTCTGCAGGCCGCCCAGATAGCCGGTAGGCACGTTGCCGACGACCATGCCGTCATCGGTCAGCGTGCCGCCATAGCTGAAGATATGATAGAGGCCGACGCCGAAGCCGGTGGTCGCCCGCGCATTGAGCGTGCCGTTGAGCGTCAGATCACCGAGTACATTGAAGACCGTCCCGTCGGAGGGCGCGCCCAGCGACACGCTGACCACCGCGCCGGCGGAGAGCTCAAGCGCGCCCATGGTGAGGCCGCCGGCCCCCGTGCTCCCCAGGGCGCCTGCCAGGCCACCGCCGGAGAGCACATACACCGTCTGCGCGATGCTGCCGGTTCCGGACAGGCCACTGCCGCTCTCGACCGTCACGTCGCCGGCAAGGCTGCCGTCAACCTTCAGGGCGCCGCTGCTCACCGTGGTCGGGCCGGTAAAGGTATTCGCGCCGGACAAGGTGAGGGTGCCCGCGCCGGTCTTGGTCAGCTCGCCCGTGCCGGTGATGGCGCCGGAGAAGCTGCTGCTGGCATTGTTGCCACCCGTGGTCAGAGTAATGCCCCTCGTCGCGCGCGACACGGTCTGATCCATGAACACCACGCCGTCGCCGGCCAGCGACCCGATGGTCTCGCTGGCCCGGAGCGTGAGCTGCGCGCCGGTGGCCACCGTCACCGCGGAGGTGTCGGCCAGCGCCGCCCCGCCATTCGCGACAAGGGTGCCCGCATTCACGTTGGTGGCGCCGGTCGCGGCGTTGGTGCTGTTGATCCGCAGCGTGCCGGTGCCGGTCTTGGTGAGCGAACCGTCACCGGAGATGTCGCCGTAGACCCACACCGTGACGCCGTCGTCCACCTGGAAGGTGCCGCCGCCCGCGCCGGCGACCGCCGCCAGCGAGACGTCATGATCGATGGAGGTGTTGCCGCCGACCTCCAGCGTGCCCGCGCCGCTCAGGGCCAGATTGCCCTGGCCGAGAGCCGCTTCCTCCGAAATCTGCACCGTGCCGCCGGCAATGGCCAGCGTGCCGGTGTAGGTGTTCTGCCCGGTCAGGATCAGCGTGCCGGTGCCGAGCTTGGCGATGTTGCCGCCGCCGCTCAGCACGCCTGCATAGGTCAGGTAATCGGAGCGGTTGAACTCCAGATTGGCGTTGTTGACGATATCCCCGCTCACCGCACCCGAGGTGCCGCCGTTGCCGATGGACAGCGTGCCGGCGGAGATGGTGGTGGTGCCGGAATAGGTGTTGTCGCCGGTCAGGACGAGCGTGCCGGCGCCGATCTTCTCAAGGCCGGTGCTGCCCGCGATCACCGCCGAGATGGTGGCCACCGTCGGGGCGCCGACCACCTCCACCGTCGGGGCGCTCGACGAAGTTGAGCTGGTGGTGCCATTGAGCGTCAGCTCATCCCCGGCGATCTCGTAGCCGGTGGTGAGGAAGCGCAGCTTCTTCGCCGATACCGCCCCGTTCGCATCGTCGATCGTCACCGTCCCGGCGGTGCCGGAGAAGATGGCCGAGCCGTCGTTCCAGGCCCGGTTGGTGGTGCCGGAGGAATTGGTCCAGTTGGTGACGCCGCTCGCACCCGCCGTCCAGACGCCAGAGCCGCCGAAGACGCCGCTGTCGGCACCGCCGGTATAGGTGCCGTTCCAGTAGAGTCCGGACTGCACCACAAGGGTGAGCACGTGGCTCACCGCATTCACTGCGAGGGAATATTCATAATCCCCCGTGCCAGTGATGGTGCTGAAGCCGAGACCGTCAAAGCTGCCGGTGCTGTCATAGCTGACCAGCAGATAGGTGCCGTCGTCGAAGCCCGCGCTGCCGGTGATGTTCAGCGTGCCGCCGTTCACCTCCACGCTGTGCGCCGAGACCAGCGCAGTGGCGGACGGCGCGCCGAGAGTGACGTTCCAGGCGCCCCCGGTGAGGCTGAAATTTTCCGTCACGGTGAGCGTGTTGCCGGCCAGCTCAAGCACACCGGCGGTCTGATGATAGCTGCCCTGGACGTTTACGGCATTGGCGAGACGCAGCGTGGCCCCGAAGTTGTTCAGCCGGGACCCGATGACCTCCACATCGTCATTAAGCAGGATGTTGCCGGCAGCGAACCCGATGTTTCCGCCGCTCGCGCTGGTGATCGTGCCCTTGTCGGCCAGCCCGATGCCGCCGCTCGTGCCGGTCAGCGTGCCGAACTGGCTTCCGCTGCCGCCGCTGAAGGTGATGTCGTAGATGGAGTTATGGAGGATATTGCCCGCGATGGTGCCGGAATTTTCGATCTGGCCGATGACGCCGGCCTGGTCGACGGAGATGGCATAGGTCTCCCCTCCCTTGAGCAGGCCTGTGTTCGTGATTGAGGTCAGCGTCCCGCCCACATAGATCCCGACGGAACCGCCGGAGATGGTTCCGTTGTTGATCAGCGTATCGATCGTGGCGCCGCCCATCGCCGCAACAGCGACGCCCGAATTGACGGTGATGAGCGTGCCGGCATTGGTCAGCGTGCCGATGCGCCCGCCGCTGCCGACCTCAAGACCACCTCCGTTTTGCGAGGTGATCGTCCCGCCGGACTCGTTCGTGAACGTCCCTATGTAGCCGGCGTTCCCGCCACTTGAAGTGAGGGAAACCACAAGGAGACTGGCGGACATGTGCCCGCTATTGGAGACGGTCTCGATCGTTCCAGTACTATAGATACCCATCGAGTTGGAGGTGATCGTTCCCGAATTATCCAGCGTGCCGATCGACCCGCCATCAGTCCGCAAGCCGATGTAGTCGCCATTGATGGTGCCGGCATTGACCAAGGCACCGATTCGCCCCTGATTCCGCACGCCGGTATTGGCGGAAATCATCCGGCCAGCGTTGCTCTCCAGCCGCGTGATGGTGCCGGTGGAGGCATTGAATATGCCCGAGACACCCGTCGAGCGGCCGCCCGTGTTCTGCCCCTGGATCGTGCCGCTGTTCGTCAGCGTCTGGATGAGGCCGGTATTGATGATGGCCGCGAGCGTATCATTGGCGCTGTTATTGTTGTGGGTCGCCGATCCCGCGATCAGGCCGTAGTTCAGCAGCGAGCTGATGGTGCCGCCGAGATTGGCCACGCCCGCAACCGAGTTGCCATTGACCGTGCCGGTCAGCGTGCCGCTGGCGCTGATCGTGGCGCTGATGCCGTTGAGCAGCGAGCCGAGCTGCGCGCCCGAGCGCACCACCACGCCGCCGATGACATTATCCGTGACGCCGGCCGCCGCGCCATCGATGCTGCCGGCGCTCTGGATAGTCCCGTAATTGTAGAGCTGCCGCATGACGGCATCGTTGGCGATCCGCACGCCGGCGACCGCCTGGCCGGTTCCGCTGCCGATGGTCGCGGTGCTGGAAATCCGTGTCGTGGTGCCGTTCACCTGCAACGCGCCGTTTCCAGCGCCCGAATAGCCAAGCGCATAAAGATCGGTCCCGGAGACGTTGACCGAAACGCCACTGGAGATCGTAAGATTCGACGTCCAGTTGATGCAGGACGTGGTGCTTACATTGATTGTAACCGACGACTCTTGGGTACAGGCTGCTTCGACGCGGGTCGGATTTCCAAGGCAGGCGGCGGTCGCGAGCAGCGACACACCCATCATCAACTTGCCACGAGTCACGCGATTACGCGCGCTATAACGCAAATCTACCTGCAATGGAGCCCCCACCAGCTCAGTACAGGCGCGCGGTTCTCATGGCTCAGCTCAAGAACGAAGCTGAAAAAACACAAAAAATACCGGCACCTGAATTACACAACGAACATTCATTAATTGAAGTGTTTAGGTTGCGACCATAATTGCCATGCACGCATAGCGG
This sequence comes from Azorhizobium oxalatiphilum, assembly GCF_014635325.1. Taxonomy (GTDB): domain Bacteria; phylum Pseudomonadota; class Alphaproteobacteria; order Rhizobiales; family Xanthobacteraceae; genus Azorhizobium; species Azorhizobium oxalatiphilum. The sequence goes on from NZ_BMCT01000006.1 coordinate 102,936, forward strand.
TCAATTCAGCAACCGGCGTTCATATTTTTGGGCAGTGTGGTTTCCGGGTGCCACCCGATGTGGCAACGGCCGTTTCACAGGACGGCGCGCGCAGGCGCAAAGGCGTCTTGCGCCTGCCGTTCAGGGGGCCGTCTGCTCCAGCGCCTCCAGCAGGGGCTGGAGATGATCGGCATGCTGCCTCCAGCGCCCCACCGCGCGGCCGTGGACGGGCTCGCGCACCTGCACCAGGCTGGCGGTGCGCACCGGCCGCTGCGTGCGATGGAAATCCAGACAACGCGCGTCCCATGGCAGGCCGAGCCTGTCCAGCAGGCGCCGGGTCTCGCCCTCCTGATCGGCCACCAGCCGCTCATAATCCATCTCGATGAAGTGGCTGGCCGGCAGAGCGTCCCGCCACACCGCCATCAGCGCCTCATACTGGCGGTAGAAGCCGCCCAGCTCGGCCAGGTCATAGGCGAACGTCTGCTCGGCACTGAACAGCTGCGCGTAGCAGGAGAGGCAGGTGTCCACGGCATCGCGCCGGCTATGGATGATGCGCGCCTGCGGCAGCATGAGGCGGATCAGGCCCACATGCAGGAAATTGCCCGGCATCTTGTCCACCACATGAGGCCGCCCCGCCGAGAGCGCCGTCACGTGCTCCACATAGGCGCGGCCCATGGCCGTGAGCTGGTCCGGCGGCATCTGCGCCACCGATGCCGGATAGCCGGGCAGCGCGGAAACGAGACGCTCCATCACCGGCAGCTCACCGGCGCCGTGCACCAGCGGATGGGATGCCAGGATCTGCTCCAGCAAGGTGGTGCCCGAGCGCGGCATGCCGACGATGAAGATCGGCAGGGTGGAAGGATCCCCGCCCTCGGTCGGCCCCTCCGCCAGCCGCGCGCCCATCACCGCGCCGAACTCGCGCATCCAGCGGCCGGTCGCCGCCAGATCGAAATCGAAGGTGGAGCGCTTCATGCGGTTGCCCTGCGCCAGATGCGCGAAGGCCACATCCGCGCGGCCGGCATCGAACCACGCCTTCGCCAGCGCGAAATGCAGCGTCATGCGCTCCGAGAAGCCCTGGATCTCGCCCGATGCCAGCAGACGCTCCATGCGCAGGAGATCGGGGTCTTCCGGCGCGAAGGTCTTCAGCTGCGTCTGCCCGGCGAAGGCCGTCACATGGCGGGGGTCGCGGGCCAGAATGGCGGCAAGGGTGGTCCCGGCTTCCGCCGTCTCGCCCAGCTCCATCAGCAGCGCGGCCTCATTGGCCAGCGCCGTATCGCGGACGGCGCCCTGCGCCTCGGCGGCGGCGCGATAGTCCGTGCGCGCCTCGGCGTGGCGGCCGAGGGCGTGCAGGATCTCGCCGCGCACATTGCGCGCGTCCGCACTCCACGGCGCGGTTGCGACCGCGCGCTGCGCCATGCTCAGGGCGGCATCCGGCTGGCGGGACTTCAGCACACGGGCAAAGGCGACGAGCCCGCCCAGATGGGCAGGCGCGAAGGCCAGCAGCGCCTCCAGCCAGCGCTGCGCCTCCAGCGGCCGCTGGCGGCCAAGCTCCGCGCCGGCAAGATTCACATAGGCATCCGCGAGCTGGGGATCGAGGTCGATGGCATGGCGCGCATGCCGCGCCGCCTCGTCCGCCCGGCCCATCTCGTTCAGCAGGAACGACAGGTTGCTTTCCGCCTCCGCATAATCGGGATCGAGTTCGAGGGCGCGCGCATAATGGGTCCGCGCCGTCTCCAGCGCGCCGAGACGCGTGCAGGTGTTGGCGAGATTGTTGAAGGCCTGCGGGCTGTCCGGCTGCGCCGCCGCCACCCGCTCCAGGCAGGCCACGCTTTCCGTGAGCTTGCCGGCCTCCTGCAGGATGATGCCCAGATTGTTCCAGGCGCCGATCGCACCGGGCTCAAGCGCCAGCGCGCGCCGGCACACCTCCTCCGCCTCCGCCAGATACCCCTTCTGACGGAGGATCTCGCCGAGATTGCTCAGATAGGGCGCCGGCACACGGGGCGCGTTGGCGGCCTCGCGCAGATAGCGGATGGCGAGATCGAGATCGCCATAGGCATGGGCCATCAGGCCGAGGATATGCAGCGCATCGGGCTGGCCGGGCCAGACCGCCAGCACCCGCTGGCACAGCTGCTCGGCCGGCGCGGCCTGACCTGCGGCCCAATGCTGGCTGGCGCGCTGAATGGCTTCCTGAATGGTGATCTGCGCGGGCGCGTCCGTCCCCTGTCTCGAATCCATGGTCCCCGGCCGAATGAAATGAAGGATGCAATATGTACTGGGCAGCCTATCCTGTGGCCCGAGCCCGGTTCAATTGCAACGGCCAGCGGGGCAGGCGCACGCTTCAACCGCGCGCCCGCCGTGCGCGTCGGCGCCCTTCAGTGCGTCATCCCGCCCGCGCGGGCCCTGGCGATCAGGTGATCACCCAGCCGGTCGGAGAGCGCCATGATGGTCAGCGTGAGGTGCTTGTCCGGCAGGTAGGGGATGACGCCGCCGTCGCAGATATAGAGATTGTCCACATCGTGCGCGCGCAGATCCGCGTCCACCGTGCCCGCCAGCGGATCGGCCGACATGGGCGTGGTGCCGGCGTAATGGATGCCGGTGCCGCTGTTGTCGACGCTGGCATGGACAAGGGTGGAGGAGGCACGCCGCAGCACCTTGCGCCCCCAGCCGAGCATCGCCTCCATGCGCTGGCGGCCGGTGTCCGTCGCCTCGAAGTCCACATCCACGTGCCGCACGCCGTAGCGGTCCTGCGTCCGTCCGGGGCGCACGCGATTGCCCGGCACCACCTCGCCGGCGCAGAACAGGCCCAGCGTCACGTAGCTGTAGAACATGGTCCGCGCCATCGCGCGCTTCATGGCCGGCGGAAAGTGCGCCATGCCGGCCAGATAGTGCGGCACATCGGGAATGCCGTGGATGCCGTGGCCGATGAAGGGGAAGGACGAGCCGTCCGGCAACCGCCCGCGCGACATCAGGATCAGCAGATCCCCATAGCCGATGTCGTAGGTGCGCCGCTGGCCCCACAGCTTCCACAGCGAGGTGGACAGCACCGCCTTGGGATTGTCCTGCAGGGCGAGGCCGACACGGCCATTGTCATTGCCGAGGCCGCCGGGGCTCGCCGCATCCGCCGAGTTGAACAGGATGCGCGGCGTCTCCACCGCGCCCGTGGCCAGAACCACCACCTTCGCCCTCAGGCTGCGGCGCGCGCCGGTGCGCGTATCCACATATTCCACCGCCGAGATGGCGCGCGTGCCGTCCGCCCGCACGAGGCGCACCACCTTGGCATGGGTGCGCAGTTCGTAATTGGGCCTGAGGCGCAGCTCCGGCAGCAGCCGGGCCGAGAATTTGTAGACCGCCCCCACCGGGCAGCCGGAGGTGCAGATGCCGGTGGAGACGCAGGCCCCCTCCACCCCCGCCCGCGTATCGATGGCCTTGCGGTTCGGTATGGCGTGAGAATAGGGCTCGCCCAGCGATTTGACCGCCCGCACCACCAGATCATCCGGCGGCCGCAGCGGCTTGGGCGGCACGAAGATGCCGTCCGGCAGTTCGGGGATGTTCTCCCGCGTGCCGCAGACGGTGATCCGCTGCTCGACAGCGGCATAATGGCTGTCCAGCGCCTCATAATCGATCGGCCAGCCGTCGAAATCGGCGCGGGAAAAGCGCACGCTCACCCCGTTCCAGAGCGTCTGGAGGCCGTCCACGTTCAGCACCTGGAAGTGGCGAAAGCCTCCGCTGGGCCGCTCGGTGGAGCCCTCCTTGCCATCCGCGAACAGGGGATGGATGAAGAGACTGTCGTGCGGATCGCTCGGCCATTCGGTGCGCGGGCCGATGCCGAAATCCCGCGCCGAGCCGGGCGGCGCCACGGTGCGGAAATGATCGGCCGCCAGCAGCCCGCCCTGCTCCAGGGAGACCACGTTCAGCCCCGCCATGGCCAGCCGGTGGGCGAGGATGCCCCCGCCCGCGCCGGTGCCGACAATGCAGACGTCGCACTGATCCGCCTCACCCACGGGCGCCTCCCACGGGCCATTCGCCCACCGACTTCAGGAAGCCGGGCGAGGAGAAATACACCTGCTCCAGAAAGGCGGTGATGGGTGCCGCCGCAGCGCCGAGGTCGCAACGGCGCAGCGTGTTGGTGCGGGAAAAGTCCGACCGCAGGGCGATGTCCGCCAGCGCGGCGCGCAGCTGCACATTGGCGAGCGCGATGCGCGTGATGTCGTGCAGCAGCGGGGTCAGCGCGCTCCGGTAGGGACTGCGCGCCACAAGCGCGCTGACCAGCACCGCCAGATCCACATTGCTCCCGGCCAGCGGGAGGGGGATGTCGAGGGTGGCATCGCTCATGGCCGGCTCCCGCCCAGCAGGATGCCCTCACCCGCCGCCGGCGCCCGCTTGAGCGTGCGCAGCGGCTGGCCGGAGCGCAGGTGACGCTCGATATCCTCCAGCGGCACGCCATTGGTTTCCGGCACCACGCGCAAGGCGAAGATGACGCCCGCCGCGCAGACCAGCGCATAGATGGCGAACACCCCGCCGAGGCCCAGATGGGCCACCATGAGCGGGAAGGAGAAGACCACCAGGAAGTTGAAGCCCCAGTTGGCCAGCGAGGCCGTGCCCATGCCGAGGCCGCGCACGTTCAGCGGGAAGACTTCCGCCATCATCACCCATGGCAGCGGGCCGAGGCTGACGGCGAAGGCGGAGATGTAGAGGACCAGTCCGATGATCGCCAGCGTATCCAGCGCCGTCGACTCGGTTGCCGCCGCGATGGCGATCATGCCGAGGCTGAGCGCCGCACCGGCAAAGCCCAGCAGCAGCAGCGGCCGCCGGCCGATGCGGTCGATCAGCGCCATGCCCACCACGGTCATGACCACATTGACCACGCCGATGCCGATGGTGGCCATGAGCTGCACCGAGGCTGAATCGAAGCCCGCCTCGCGGAACACCACGGGCGCGTAATAGATCACCGCATTGATGCCGCTGAGCTGCTGGAGCAGGAACAGGCCGATGCCCACCACCAGCGCCGGGCGCGCCACCGGCCCGAACAGCTCGGCCCAGCTGCCCCTGCCCTTGTCGCTCTCGGCGGTGCGGGCGATATCCTGCAGCTCGGCATCCACCCGGACGCTGCCCAGCGGCAGGCCGCGAATGCTGGCGATGGCGGTGCGCGCCTCCCGCGTGCGGTTCTGCGTCACCAGCCAGCGCGGCGTATCGCGCAGCATGTACATGCCCGCGAACAGCGCCACGCCGGGCACCGCCCCGAACAGGAACATGGAGCGCCAGGAACCGGCGAAGGCCAGATTGATGAGATAGGCGCCGAGGATGCCCAGCGTGATGGCCAGCTGATAGACCGACACCAGCATGCCCCGCTTCTCCGGCGGCGCGCTCTCGGAGATGTAGAGCGGCGCCACCAGCGAGGCCATGCCGATGGCAAAGCCGAGCACGAGCCGGGCAAGGCTCAGCATGGCAATGCCGTTGGCGGAGGCGGCGAGGACCGCACCGGCGGCGAACAGCAGGGCCGCTGCCAGCAGCACCTTGCGCCGACCGAGGGCATCCACCCAGCGGCCCGCCAGCAGCGCGCCGAACAGCGCCCCGAACGGCACCGCCGATGTCATGACCCCTTCCATCACGGGATCGATGCCGAACTGCGCATGCAGCAGATGCAGCGCCCCGGCGATGACCCCCTCGTCGAAGCCGAACAGGAAGCCGGCGATGGCGGCCACGATGGCGATTACATAGATCATCATGTCTGGTCCCCCTTTCCCGGTCAGCGCAGCAGGCCCGCCGCCACCTTGCGGATGGCGTGGACGATGTCGCGGATGTCCTGCTCGGCCAGATTTGAGCTGATGGTCAGCAGCACGCCGCGCGCATGCACGTCGTCGCACACCGGCAGGGCGCCGTGGCCATAGTCATAGTCCGCCGCGAAGGCATTGGAGGGGTGGCTCCAGGGGAAGCCGTCGCGGGCATTGGAGCGCCGGTTCACCAGGCTCGGAATGTTGAAATACCAGTGCAGCCCCCATTCCCGCATGGTGATGCAGGACAGGGAGCCGGGCGGCCCGGCGATGCCTTCCGCCCGCAGCGCGGCGATGAAGGCGCTCGCCGTCTCCCCGTCGGGCAGCAGCATGAGAAGGGTCGGCCCGGTGTCGCCATCGGGGTCCGGCACCTCGCGGAAGGTGAGGCCCGCGATGCCTTCCACCGCTTTGCGGATGGCCCATTTGGCGCCGCGCATGGCGCCGGTGATGGCCGGCAGCTTGCGGGACTGGGCCAGCGCCATGGCGCCCGCCAGCTCCGACATGCGCGCGCCCATGCCCCAGAGCTGGCACTGCGCATCGGAGACATCCAGCCGGCCGGCGGGCGTGCGCGGATAGCCCAGATCATGCAGCGCCACGATGCGCCGGAACAGCGCGTCGTCCTCGCACACGATCATGCCGCCGTCGCCGGAGGTCATGTTCTTGTTGAGCTGGAAGGAGAAGATGCCGATATCGCCGAACCGGCCCACCGCCGTGTCCTTGACGCGCGCGCCCGCCGCCTGCGCGCAGTCCTCGATCAGGCTGACGCCGCGCGCCTTGCAGATCCCGGCGATCCGCGCGATGTGCCCCGGCGCGCCGCTCATGTGCACGCACAGCACGGCGCGGGTGTGCGGGCCGATCTTGCGGGCCACGTCCTCGGGGTCCATGCAGTATGTGGCATCCATGTCCACGAGGCGCGGAATGGCGCCGTTGCGCACCACCGCCGAGACGCAGCTCACCCACAGATAGCCGGGGATCAGAACCTCGTCGCCCGGCCCGATGCCCAGCGCCGCCACCGCCACGGCCAGCGCCGCCGTGCCGGAGGAGACCGCCAGCGCATGCTTGTGGCCATAGGCCTCGCACCATTCGCGCTCCAGCGTATCCACCATGTGCTGGGGGTCCAGCCCATAGAAGCGGAAGGGGCTGCGGGCGAGCACCACCCGCTCCACCAGTTCGCGCTCCTCCTCGCCGATCCAGTGCGCGCCGGGCAGCTCCCAGGGCAGCGGCGTGGTGCGCACGGGCTCGCCACCATCGATCGCCAGACGGTTGGCGAGCGCGTGGCGCACATCCTCTACATTCGAGACATCAGCGGTCATGTCCACCACCCGACTGAATAGATAAGTTGAACGCGGGATCAATATTCGGATTTATATTTGCGGACTACGTTTACACATCATAATCGATGAGCTATCGCTCATCATAAGGCGCAGGCGCCATTGTCCCGGCGCGCGGGCACGGAGCTTTCCAGCATGGTCACGACGTCCCTTCCGCGCGCTGGCATGTCGCCTCTGATGGTGCTGAGTTCCGGGTTGCTGTTCGGCTACAGCACCGGCGCCGTCGCCGGCGTGCTGGAAGCGCTCACCCCGGCCTTCGATCTGTCGCTGAACGCGCAGCAGCTGTTCGTCGCCGCCTTGCCGGGCGCGGCCTTCATCGGCGCGGTGGCGGCGGGGCCGCTGTCCTCCCGCATCGGTCGCCGCCGCGCCATGGCGGCGACATTCATCCTCGCCATCGCCGGCTGCCTGCTGACCGCGACCCAGCCGGGCCTCGTCACCCTGCTCGCGGCGCGCCTGCTGATCGGCATCGCCGTCGGCATCTCCGCCATGATCGCCCCCATGTATGCCGCCGAGATCACGCCCGCGCGCCATCGCGGGGCCGTGGTGGGGCTGTTCCAGCTGGCCGTCACCCTCGGCATCCTCGGGGCCTACGCCGCCCCGCTGCTGCTGGTGCCAGAGGTGCACTGGGCGCTCATCCTCGCACTCGGCCTCATCCCCGCCGCCGCGGGCCTGCTGGTGGTGTGCCGCCTGCCGGAGAGCCCCCGCTGGCTCGCCGCGCAGGGCATGCAGGACGCAGCGAAGGACGCCGCCACCTGGCTCGGCATCGCCGCCGAGATGGGGTCCGAAGGGGTGGGCACGCCCCGCGCCCGCGGCCCGCTCTGGCCACTGCTGACGCGCGGCCGCACCGGGGCGGTGCTGGTGCTCTGCAGCGCGCTGTTCGTGCTTCAGAATCTCAGCGGCATCGACGCGATCCTCTATTACGCACCGCACATCTTCCAGCAGCTCGGCTACGCGGCCGGCCCCTCGGCCTTCGCCGCCACCTTCGGCATCGGGCTGCTGAACGTCCTCGCCACGCTGGTGGCGCTGCGCTACGTGGATCGCGCCGGCCGCAGGCCGCTGCTCATCCTCGGCTGCACCGCCATGGCGGCGGGCCTCGCCATCGTGGTGGGCGCCGCCGCGCTGGACTGGCCGTGGCTGAGCCTTGCCGGCCTCGGCCTCTACATCGCCGCCTTCGCCATCAGCCTCGGCCCCCTGCCCTATGTGCTGATGTCCGAACTCTTCCCCACCGCCATCCGCGAGACCGGCATCGCCGCCGCATCCGCCGCCAGCTGGCTGTTCAACATGCTGGTGGCCTTCGTCTTCCTCTCCATGGTGGAATGGATCGGCCTTGCCGGCGTGATCAGCCTGTTCCTGCTGGTGTGCCTGCTGGCGCTGGCGGTCTGCTACGCCTGCGTGCCGGAGACGCGCGGCCGCTCGCTGGAGACCATCGAGGCCGACGTTCTCGCCAATGCGCCGCTGCGCGCGGTCGGGGGCGGCCTCTCCGACTGAGGCCACCCCCGCCTCCCCCCCGCGCGGGCGGCCGCCGTGTGCGCTCAGCGCGTCCACGTGGCCAGCCCCTCCCCATCGAGATAATTGATCTTCAGCTCGACAACCCTGCCCTTGCGCACCACGAAACGCACCGAGGACCGCGAGCCATAGGTCGCGTTCTCGCTGCGGGGCGCCACCGCATAGGTGTCGCCATCCCAGTGGGTCAGCGGCATGGACAGCTTGCCGGGGCCGAGCGACAGCACCAGCCCGTTCGCGCCTTGCGAAATGCGCGCCGGGCCGAAATAGGCGCTCTGGTAGGTGCCCACATAATCGGCCGCCGGGCGGGCTTTGGCGGGATTGGCGGGCGCCGTCTTGCCCGCCAGATCGCCGGCAGGGTCGTAATAGGTCATCAGCCGGGGATGGAAGAGATCATACCAGTCACGGGTGGGCGCGCCATACTGCACCGTGTCCATGAACTGGCTGGCGATGGCCTCCGCCACACCCACGGGGCCGCCATTGGTCAGCACCACGATGGCGATGTCGGCGGAGGGCAGGAAGCGCACCGTGGTGCCCGCCCCCACGCTGAAGGCGCCGGAATGGGACATGGCCGGCCGCCCGTCCGCATCCACCGTGACGTTGAAGCCGAAGCCGTAGAAGCCCGAGCGTGCGCCGATGCTGGGCGCGGGGCTGCTGAAGGCCTGCGCCCGCAGGGCCGGCAGCAGGGCCGCGGGCGCGATCAGCTCCTGCCCGTTGTGGCGGCCGTTCGCGAGCACCAGCTTCATCCATGCGGCAAGGTCGGTCACGTTGGACGACACGCCGCCGGCGGGGGCTTCCGGATCGGCATCACGCTGGAGCAGCGCCGCGAAGTGCCCGCCCTCCCACGAATGCAGCACCGCCCGGTTCTCGTGCTTGAGCAGGTCCGCGTGGCGCGAGCTGGTGGCGGTCATGCCCAGCGGACCGTAGAGCGCCTTCTGCGACAGCTCCTCCCACGACTGGCCCGAGGCCCGCGCCACCGCCTCCGCGCCGGTGGTGAGGCCGAAGTTGGAATAAGCGTAGGAGATGCGGAACGGGGCCAGCGGCAGCAGGCGCAGCCGCTGGAGGATGGTGTTGCGGTCGAACCCGAGGTCTTCCAGCGTGTCGCCGCCCGCATGCGGCAGGCCGGAGCGATGCGCGAACATGTCGCCGACCGTCACATGTGCGGTGACATAGGGGTCTTTCAGCGCGAAGCCGGGCATGTGCTTCACGATCCTGTCGTCCCATGCCACCACGCCGGCCGTCACCTGCGCGGCCACGACGGTGGCGGCGATGGGCTTGGACAAGGATGCGAGCTGGAAGACGGTCGCCGTGTCGATGGGGGCCGGCTTGCCCAGTTCCCGCACGCCGAAGCCGCGCGCGAACACCGTCTTGCCGCCCTGCACCACGGCAACGGCCGCGCCGGGCACGCCGCTGCGCCTGAGGGTGCTGTCCACGCTGGCCGGCAGATCCGCCAGCGCCTTCTCCGCCCCGCCCTGCGCCAGCGGAACCACGTCCTCGGGCGGAAACGCCCCGAGCGTCAGCGGAATGGTCTGCGCCTGCACCGGCAGCACGGCAGCGGTGCCAGGCAACAGAGCAAGGGCAAGGGCAAACCTTGCGGCGCCCCGGCCGATCGACGGGCTGCACAGGACCATGGCGTCGCCTCCAGAAGTTCGATCATTCACAGGCGGGGTGTTCAGGCCCGCAGGCCGGAAGGCTTCGTCATCAGTGGAAAGAGGCGCGTGCCGGTGCCGGACAGCTCCATCGGTCAGACCTGCGGAGCCGTTCATCCCACTGGCCCTGTCGCCGGACGCTGGAACGGCCCGGCCGTTCTCCTCCCGGCAACAGGTGTCGCGGCTCTCTCATTCCATGCATTGCCGTCGGGGAGGATGCGCGTTCGCGATGAGCCTGCGGCCGCGAAAGCCGCAAGCGTCAGGCCCCCCCGGGCTCCGTAGAAGATTGACAGGAAGCGCGGCCGAGGACCGGGCGCTCCCTGTCACGCCCGGCGGACCCGGGCGGCGGGTTCTTCGATAAAACGTTCTCTATCAAGGCGTTAGAGACTGATTCACCGATCAGGTTGTTTCAACCCGACCGGATCAGGCTCTAGCAGGCAATTGTTTGCGCAATATTTGAAAGCTGCACAATTGCGCCTATCCCCCGAGGCGTGCAGGGAAAACGCAGCCGGCGGCGCTTCAGGCGGTCGCGATGAGGCCCGTTCCCATCAGGACGAACGGCGGGATCACCTCCGCGCCGTGCAGTCCGGTCAGATGGGCGATGAGCCCGCGCATGATATTGGCCCGCGCCTCCACGGAGGCGAGATGGCGCACCGAGGTCATGTAGGTATATTCGATCGCATTGCGGGCCCCTTCGGGACCGGCCGCGATCAGAACCCGGCTCACGGCCTCCGGCAGCGGCTGGCCGGCGGGCGTCACCAGCACGGCGATCATCACGCTGAGATCCGGCGGACAGAACGGGCTCTCATAGGCGAACGCCGCCGCGACCTTCAGCGCCGCGCGATCGTCCGAGGCCAGCACCGCGATGCACTTCAGGACACGCATGTGCATCTCGAACTCGGGCGCGGCTTCCGCCATCTCGATGCCGCGATCGAAGAAGGCCAGCGCGGCGACGAAGTCACCCCGTGCCTGCCGCAGCTGCCCGAGCACCGGCAGGGCGGCAGCCGAATCCGCCATGCGGGCGAAGGCCCGCTCCACCAGATCCTCGGCCAGATCCAGATGGCCCCGGTCAACGAAATAGAGCAGCTTGCCGGCGGTCAGCATCAGCAGCGGGCTGGCCTCGATGAGCGGCAGACAGTCCAGCACCGTGGCCTCCACCTCGCTCTCCAGCCCGTCGCGCTCGCTGCGGCTGATGCCGGTGAACGGATTGGCGAGGACGAGACGCGCGAACAGATGCAGGCACCATTGCAGGGCGATGTCGGCGCTCCCCGGATCCTGCTCCCGCGCAGCGCGCAGTTGCAGCCCCTTCTCCAGCCATTGCGGATTGGAAGCCGACAGCAGCGTCGTGGCCGCGCGCAGGCGGATTTCGAGCGGCTGGTCGGTGGGCGTGCCGAGCCCCTGCGAGGCTTCGGCCAGATTGCGCCGTAGCGCCTCCAGAATGTCGTCCGCAGCGCGCGCAATCTCCGGCAGGAGAGCGGCCGCCCCACCGCTCGCGAATTCCAGACGGAAGGCCCGGATAATGCGCCGGGACGGTCCCTCGCGCAGGGTGGCCGTGCAGTTCAGCCGGGTCCCGCTGTCCTGAAGGCTCACCCGGAGGACATAGCGCGCCACCGGCGCGGCGGCCTCCTCCTCGCTCCCCGCGCGGATCACGCTCTGGCCCGCGCCGAGCTTGCCCGCCATCACGTCGCGCATCTGGCCGATGATGACATCGGCCCGGTTGGCCAGATGCCGGTCATGCCGGGGCACCACGGCGGCGATCGCCAGCAGCGCGTTGGCGGCACCCGCCGGTCCGGGCCGGACGGGCGCGGGCGACGACGGGGTCGCGATCCAGACATAGCCCTCGCCATATTGAGTGGCGATGTATCGGGGCGCCCTTGCGCTGTCGCCCAGCTTCGCGCGCAGCCGGTTGATGAGAAAATCCACGTTGCGATCGGACGTATCGGAATCGGCCGACGCAATGGTGTCCAGCAGCTGGCTGCGCCGCATCAGGCGGTGGGGATTCCGGGACAGCGCCAGCAGGAGCGCCCGCTCACTCCGGGTGAAGCGGATCTGCTTGCCCTCGCGATGCGCGAACAGGCAGCTGCGATCCAGCACGACATCACCGAACACCAGGCCCTCGGCCTGCAGCATTCCCGGTTCCATCCGAACGGCCCCCACCCGCCGACGACCGCCGGCCCCTCACCATCCAGCCCGGATACCTTGCCGGCTCCGATATCGCCCCGTCGCCCTCCGGCTCCAGATATCGACCTGACGATCGTCGGCCATGTGGTCGCCATTGTCCAGAATCGACCGGAAGCGGCGCAGCCTCCAGGACCTGCACGCCGGCGCCGGACGACAGCGCCACCGCGCCGGCGGGGACCTGTCCGGAAGCGTGTTCCCGACGGACAGAAAGCATCCGGCGATTGCAATGTCATCGAGGCCCGCACGCGCTGGGCGCGGAACGGGCCGGTGAGGAGGATCCACCCCATTGGCGCACCGCCGCATGCGCCTTCCGCGCCTTCCGCGCCTTCGCGCCATCCTCCAAGCGCCCGAAAGCCGGGTTCAGAGAGGGCCACACGAGCCGGCGGCATTTCGGAGGCCGATGATGCGGGGGCTGATCTCGACGCGATCCGCTCTGCTGCCGGCATTCCCAGTTTTTCACCACCCTCCGCTATGTGCGGGCATGGGAATAAGCCGAACCGTTTCGCAAGCACGCGTAGCGCATTGGAACATGTCACAGGCAACCGCCCCGTTCCGGGGAGCTCTGAGCGCGACGGTCCGTTCAACCTCTGGACGCGCGATCGGGCAGCAGATCGCATTTTCCGTGCGTCGGGTCGGGCCCGTGAGGGCTGATGGGCGGCACGCGATGAGGACTGATCACAGCAGCCCCAGTGCCTTCGTGAGCGCGGCGGCGTCACACCGGGAGGTCTCATCACGGCGAAGCATGATGCGCAGGCGGTCGTCCTCTTCCAGCGCACTGGACGCGGGAGACGGGCCTGTACGATACTTTTTGGCTTCCGGGCCGCCGTCCACGATCGCACGGATCTTCTGGGCTCCGTCCGCCTCATAGGCGATCCTGCCAATCTGCATCGCGCGCCAGCCCCCCATGGGCTGCACCAGGATGCACCCGGCCGGCAGCGCGGTCTGGGCCAGCGCCGTGCGCAGCCAGCCGCTCCATGTCAGGCTGTCGATCATGGCCTCATCGAGCGCCTCGGGTTCGTCCAGGGCGAGGCGCGCGGAAATCTCGATGGTGATCTCATTGGCCTGACGCCGGCCCGCCTCTGCCGCAGCCCCGCGCAGGCTCGCCTTCACCTGCGCGATGAAGGCAGGGGTAAAGCCGTCTTTCGACATGTCCCGCCGAAGTCTGGTGAACTCTGCCACCACCAGCGTCTTCGGGGCCTGCGCACCCGCCGGGACGACTGCCGTTGCCCGCGCCTCCGCCTGCTCCACCCGCGCCCTGAGCGCCGCATTCTCGGCCTGCAACGTCTCACTCTGTTCGCGGGTCGCGACGAGATCCTCGCGCGTGAGCGTGATGAGGCCGTTGACGTTCTGGTCCTTCACATGGCTGCCGGCGCCGAAGATCGCCAACAGCAGCACCGTCATGGCGAACAGCGAGAACACCAGATCCGTGGCGGGAGTGTAGTCATCGCCGTCATACTGCTCCATCCGGTCGCGCAGGCGCATGGCTCACAACCCGACGGCGGCCGCGATCCGGGCGCCCCACCCGGTGGCGGCCAGGATCACCACCATCAGCGTCACACCGGAAAGCACCATGGTCACGAGAAAGGCGCGGGCCATGCTGCGCACCAGCACATACTGTCGCTCGGCCGTGGCTTGCATGCGCGCGGCAGCGGCGCTGTCATAGCCGGAGCGGAACTCCTGAACGAGATGCTGACGCAGATCCGTCAGGGTCTGGGCCAGCAGGGTCGCGGTCTGCTGCTGCGCATGCGCCAGTTCGGTTCCCAGCGTGGTGAAGGCCTGGGCGGATTGTGCCAGGCCGGCAAGGGCCGCATCCTGCCGCTGGAGTGCCGTATCGAGACGATCCGCCACCAGATCGAGATGCTGCACCGGCGCCGCGAGGAAGCCCGCCACCCGCGCGGCCGTGTCCTGAATGCTCTGCGTGGCGCTCACCATGTCGGCCGAGGTCGTGCGGATCTCGGTATTGTGCTCCTGCAGGCGCTGCTCCAGCGCCATCAGCCCCTCGCTCACCTGCATCTGGCGGCAGATGCCCTGATAGTCGGTGCCCAGGCTGTAGAGCGCCTCGATGATGCGGTTCTCCGACGTCCGCACGAGGCCACCGAGAATCTGGAACAGGATCGCCGCCGACAGCCCCGCGATGGAGGACGAGAAGGCCGCGCCGAGCGAGCTGACGATCTCCTGGATCGAGCCCCGGATCTGGGCATCGTTCAGCGCGCCGCCGGTCATGATGCCGGAGACGCCCTGCAGCGACATGACGATGCCGGCGAAGGTGGCCAGGATGCCGAGGCGGATCGCCAGCGTCTGCTTGTCGCGGATGGCGTGCGAGCCGCCCAGCACCATGTCGGCGACGCGCTCGACCACGAAGCTGACCGGATCGAAGCGATGCTGGCTGGCATCGTGATAGATGATTTCCGTCAGCCGGTACGTGGCCGTGTTGTCCAGCGTACCCGCCGCCGTCTCCCGTCCGCCGGCGAACAGCACCTGGGGATCCGGCGTCCTGGTCAGTCGTCCCGAGGTCAGGGCGGGGGCGATCTTGACGGTGATCTGCCGATCAAGCTGGTTCAGCGCATCGCGTTCATGCCGCAGGCGCCCCACCGCCTCGGCGAGGTTCCACATCGCCAGCACATAGACCACCAGATAGATGGCCACCGCCGCCATGAGCTTGAGCGAATTGATGCGCCCGATCCATTCGCTGAAGCCGAACATGCCGGTCGCCAGCTCGATGCCGATGACGAGGGCGAGGACGGCCAGCAGCAGCGCGACGGCCGCGGCGATGGAAATCAGCGGGAACACACCCTTGAGCAGGCCCGTGACACCGGCCCGCAGCAGCTGGCGGCGGGCGGGCCAGGAGGGCGGGGCAAGCCGCGCCTCATAACGCGTACGCGGATCGTCGACGGGAAGCGTCACCTGAGACATCGTCAGTTCCCGTCCTCGACCGGCGCATCACCGGACTGCGACGGCAACGCACCCGCCGGCATGTCGACATCGGGCATGTCCACCTTGTGGACGAGATCGGCAATGGAGATGTGCGTGGCCGTAATGTGACCCGCGCGCAAGCGCTCGAGATCCGCCAGAAGCGTGGCGTCCTTGTCGTACGCATTTCGGTCGTAGTCGGGACTGGCCAGAGCGATGTTCATCCGCTCTCGTACGATGGCGATCTGCTTCTCGATACTCGACAAGTCGGCGGTGCGCGCCGTGAGCCGATGATGGCGCTCCACCTCCATCAGCTCGACCATGTTCTGTGCGTCCAGCGCTGTCTGCCCTCTGAGGTCGTGCGTCACCCTCCGCGTCAGGGATGGCAACACGTGCACGGCGCTTAATTGCACGCTTAACCCATGGCGGGTGGCCATCTCCCCTTCGACGAAGGACGCCAGGTCCACATAAAGTTCACCCTCGGCGCCAGCCCGCCCATGATTGAGCAGGCGCAACGTGGGAGCCGGCCTCAGATCGAGCCGTTGCCGCGCCGCATTGATCGCGGTGCGCTTCACTAGCTCGGGATCGAGATTGGCCGCGCCCTTAAGGACGGCCAGCGTGTAATAGCGTGGGTCAATGCCATCCACTTGGATTTCAAGCTTTACGGGAATGTTGTCAGCCGACGAGCGCATGCCCTCCGGCTCCACCTCGAATGTCACTTGCAGCGTGCCGAGCGCCAGCGCCTTGTCGACCAGCGGCCGGATCACCGACTGATCCCGCCGTACATCCACGGTGTGAGATGCCGGCCGCAGCCGCTCCGTGAGCGCCCTCTGGATGGCGAGCACGCATCGCTCCTGTACGAAAGCGGCGCTGCTCGCCCCACGCCCTGCGGTGCCACGAAGGTCGCTTTCCATGTCCCAACGGCTGAAGAAGTCGTTGGGATCGATCCGCGTCATCGCCTCCTTCAGGGCATCCGTCGCGACATCGGTCACAAGGTTGGCGATGCGGTCTGAATAGCTCGCCGGACTTTGCCCCCGGCGATCGGCGTGACGCACCAGATCAATCACATGGCGCAAGGTTTCGAAGCGGATGTCGAGGGTCATTCCGACACGCCCGGTGTGGACCCCTTCCTTCATGAGATAATCGGCGGCCGGTATCTCGAGGCGATATCCCTGCAACCAGACATTCTCCGGAATGACCGGGCGCACGACGAAGGGGGAGATGGACTGGCCGCTGTCCTCCGCCCGCCCCAGCAGGGTATTGGTGACGCGCTCGGCCACGACCGTCTGTTCTGAGAGGTTCATGTCCTCGAAGTCGCGGCCCTGCATGGCCATGTTGAGGGCGAGGCGCGCCTCCCTCTCCAGCCATTGGGCGCGCGGGCCGAGCTTAAGGGAATCGAACAGACCCGCTCCATCAGGACGCAAGGTGAGCGTGGCCTCAATACGGAAGTCGATGTCGCGGCCCGACCGGCCGGTCCATTTCAGGTCGCAATTGATCTGCTCGGTCTTCTCCGTATCCGGCGGGACCGGCGCGATCACCACATGGCGCGTGGCGAACCCGGTGCTGCGCAGATGGGTGGAGAGCAGCTCGGCAATCACATGCTCCACCTTCTGCTTGTTGAACCAGAGGTCGTACAGGGTGACGCCACGGGGAAACTGGGTCCCCAGAATGGTCGCGATCTTGTCACGGCGCGCGCGCGGCTCGGCCGGCAGGCGCCGCTCGCTGGGCGCGCCGGAGGGTTCCAGCTGGATCTGGAATGTCACCGACGTCCTGCGGTGCGGCGCATCCGGCGTGCACATCACCTGCGTGCATTCGATCACCGGCTCATCATGGGGCACGTCGGGCAGGTCGAACAGAATGGCGGCATCGAGCCCGCACTGGTCGAAGATGGAGCGGGCGATGTTGCGCTGCCAGTCGTCGGGACGCCGCGAAATCTCGGCGAGAAGACCCTGCGGGCTCACGGTCTTCAGGGTGCGCACCTCATGGACCAACGCCTGTTCAACCACATGGGCGAGGCGCTGGCCGGGTGTATCGATCGGATCGGCGAGACTGCGGACGATCTTATCGGCCTGCGCCGACCGCGCCGTCACGGACAGGCGATAGCGCACGTCCACCCGCTCGGTGGTGCTGAAGATGCGCATGGTATTGAGCTGGTCGTAGATTTCCACCGTGAGGTCGGTCTTGAGCTCGTAGAGCTTCAGGGTCCGCAGCAGGTCCTTGAGCCCGCGCTTAGGCACCACTTCTCCGGTGCGCGCATCGATATGCACGAAGGAGGAGCCGGCGCGCGAGATTATCGCCTTGGCGGGCAGCAGGATCTCATCGATGGGATGGGAGAAGGCGATCGGCTTCGACGTCATGGCAATGTCTCTCCCGCGGCTAGCGAGCCCGCGCCGGCACGGGCGCCGGGAGCGGTGCGAAATGCTGCGCCAGCCGCTGGATCCGGCGGACGCGCTGTTGGTGATGGGCATGCGTCTTCGTCATGCCAAAGCGCTCGAAACGCTGGTTCAACTGTTCGGCCGCGAAGGCCAGCGCCACGCTGGCGCGATGGAGCGCCTGCCGGCGCTCCTGGGCGAGCCCGGCCACAGCACGCTCCAGGCACGCGGTGTAGGCGCGGTCCTCCGGGCTATCCTTGGCAAGCGGCGCGGGGGACCACATGCCGAAGCGCCAGAACAGGAAGACCGCAATGGGATAGAGGTCCATCAACGCCAGCAGGTCGTGCCGGGTCTGACCGGGGAGCTTGTCGCGGGCTTCGAGGACATGCTTGTGCACCGTCCCCGCGTTGAAGGCCGGGAGGTCAAGCGCTCTGGCGATGTCACGCCAGAACTGATCGCGGAGCGACGCAGAATCGAGGTTGAAGGCGCGCTGCTTGGCCTCGGCCACATGGATGTCCTGGACGATGACGTGGAAGACATCGTCGAGCCGATCCTGCACATGGACGGCCAGTTGCAGGGCCGGCCGTTGCCCGCCGGCCTTCTCGACCTCCGCGAGGCTCTTCAGCCAGTCGCGGGGCGTGCGGGCGAACAGCCGTCGGATCAGGTCCGGCGACGGCGACGGCGCAAGCTCGGCAAGGAACAGCCGGGCCAGCAGCGGGCGCTTCGGGCGCGGATCATCGAGATCCCGGATCTCCCAGAGGATCTCAGACTGCGTGATGAAATCGTCGAGGTAGATGGCAAGGCCGCGTGCGGCCCTTGGTGCATCGGCCTCCGGAACAGCAGACCAGACGGCATCGAGCCAGGCCCCCACCACCTCCGGCTGATCCGGCTTGTTGCTGGTAGCCGCCTTCATGACCTCAAGAATGAGGTCGCGCAACTCTCTCAGTGCAGCGTTGAACCCATCGCGACCTGCGTCGCGAAACGGGGCAAGGACGATACGGCCGAACGTCACCGGCTCCGGCTGCGGCCCATACAGGCTGAAAAATCCGAGGATCCGCCAGGCGGTCTCGAACTGCATGCGCTGTTCGAGCCATTCGAGGAGCTTCGTGAAGACCCCGTGTTCCGCCGGAAGGTGGTGCATCGCCTGTGCAATAAGATGCTGCACGTGGCGAGCCGCTCCGGTGCGGAAATGATCGTCCAGTTCGCGTGGCTGACGACGCTCTGCCGTCGGGTTCTCTTCGTTCTCTGCCATGACGTGGCGCATGACATCGCCAACCATCACATGCTGGTCATCGTCGGCGAAGCCGAGCCGGACCCGCTCCTCCGCCACCACCTCGACCGGGACAATGGGCTCGTGCGCGTCGGCCTTGAGCCCGACAAGTACCGAAGCCAGATCCTCCGCGGACAGGATGCGGTGCCGATGGAGGCCGCACAGCAGCTCGACCAGCCTGGGGCGTACGTCCTGACGGCTCTCGTGCAGCGGAAACCGCTGGATCGCGCGCTCCAGAGCTTTGCGGCCGAGCAGCCTGTCGGCTAAGGCGGCGAGCGCGACGCGCCCCTTGCCGACCTCAATCCCGACGTCCACCAAGCCGAGCCTTGCGCGCAGGATATTTTCGGCATCCCTGCGCAGCCCGAGGGCTTCCAGCAAGCCCGGCGCCCCGTCATCGAGACGCTCCGACCAACTCGGGCGCAGGGGACGGTCGCCATAACGACGAACCGCATCCTCGCACTGGCGCTCATAACGTGCCCGCATCACCGGCGACATCAGCTCATCGGGAATGTCTTCGTCGGGCAGGCAGAAGTGGACCAGGCGCAGGGCCTCGTCGTGGTGAAGCTTATCCGTGAAGGCGAACAGGATCAGCAACGTCTGCCCGATCAGCCCGAGGGAGGCCGAGCGGTAGCTATCCGTCATGATCTCGTCGATGCGCGTCAGCTCCCCATGGGTGGGCACGGTAGGTGAGCTTGCGTTTTCAATGGCGCGCCGGATCTCCGCATTCCACTGAGTGGCAGAAGCGGCTCCGTCCTCCGCGGCGGCACCCACCCGCTCGAGCTCGAGATAGAGCGTCCGCTCGTGCGACAACTCCGCGCGCGTGAGCAGGAGCTCAGCTGCATTGAGGGCCTGCCCAAGGTCGTCCCGCAGCGTCTCCGCGTCGAGTCCGTTCGTGCGCGCGAAGGCTTCGAGCCAGAATGCCGTCCACGGCAGGCGAACGGCGCCCGGATATTCGGGCAGGACCGAGAGCGTCTGATGCAAGGGCAGGCTCACCACCAGAATGTAGCGGGCATCGCACCGCTTCAGGACATCCTGCAAGGGATTCGCCGCCGCTGCCTGAAGCTGCCGATTGAGATCGGAAGCGGCGCTTTCCGTCTCAATTTTATCGATGAACACGTGTGGACCGCCGGACGGATATGCCGCCAGCGCGCGGTCGACGGCTTGCGCGATATCACCGACGGTGACGCCTTCGATCACATCGCGCTGCCAGACGGTGCCGGGCGTGTAATCCGCAAGACCGCCGATCCTTTTGCGGGCGGGTGCCCGCGTAACCATGACGTGGCAACGGTCCGGCCGATGCGCGAAGTACGTGGCGAAGTGTTCGGCCACGTGCCGCAGCATCTCCGCGGCGGACCATGGATGGAGCAAGTCCGGCCGATCGGATGGCCTCTGGACACGGAATTCCAGGCGTGCCGGATCGAGATGCGGGATGTCCTCTCCGCGGGAGAAGCCGAACCGCGCGCTCGCTCCCCCTGCATTCTTCCCGCCGTCCGAAGCAGCGACACCGGTGTCGGCTGCCTTGGGTGATGACGTCTCGCTCGACGTCTGCCCGCCCGCGCTTCCGCCGCTTTTGTCCTCTGCCGCAGGCTCCTGCGATCCAAGGGGCTGCGGACCGGTAGCGGGAGGCGCTACTGCGCCACCCACCTCCGGCGCACCGTCCCCACGGTGGTCATCTGGCGGCGGGGCGCCAGCCTGTCCATGATCGTTCTCAGGCATCGAAGGCCGCTCGCAGGATGGGAACGCCGTTGCGTGCATCGGGGGCGGAGATGGGCTTGCCTTGGTTGGAGATTCGGAACAGCCCGGGGCCACTGTCGGTTTCCAGCCACTCCAGCACACCATTCGGCGTTTGGTTGGGCCGGCTCACGGTCCCGAAGAAGCGCATGTCCGGTGGCGCCCCGAGCAGTGCCAGAGGCTGTGCCGCCTCGTCCCCCGCCTGAAGGCTGATCTGGGTGCAGAGCCGCTCCATCTCCTGCACGGTCGGCAGGCGCAGCGACCTACCGGTCCGCTTGCATAGGGTGTCTAGCGCGGTGAGGGTGTCTTCTGCCGTGAGCGGACTGTAAGGGCATTGGAGCCCCCCTCCCGCCCGACTCCAGTCCTGACCGCGCGCGAGAGAGACACTGGCGGTCGTCACCGGAAGGACGGCCACATAGGCAGGTGCGTGGCTTTTATCCGCCTGGAACCAGAACGGCCCCCATCCGTCCACCTCTGCCTCACCCCTGCCCCCCCAGCGCTGGGCATCCCGCCGCCGGGCGGCAGCACCCTCGGGATCCCCGGATTTGAGATCCAGGGAGTTCGGCACGGTGTCGAGATGCCCGGCGGCGAACGCCAGCAGGGCATGGACCGCAATCAGCTTCCCCCAATCCACCTGGTCGCCGCCCAGACGGGAGAGGCCGATCAGGATCGGGGCGCCATGCGCGTCCTCGGCGAAGACCGGGCCGCCGCTATAGCCTTCCGGCGCGCTGCCCTCGACACGGATCCTCTTCAGCAGGCCTTCATCGTATCCGCCATGCTCGAAATACGCGTTGGACAATTGGGCGCCGAACCGGCGCGCGGGCGGGTGCGAAAATCCCAGTGCCACCACCTTGCATTCGGCCGTAGGCGTCGGCGCGAGGTTCATCCTCTCCCAGCAGTCCGCACGTGCCTCCAGCTTGAGCAAGGCGATATCCGCCTCCGGATCGGAGGCGACGAACTGCGCCGCAATGGTCTGCCCGTTGCGCAGGCCAACCGTCAGCTTGCCGGCGATTGGCCTGCGCTCGTGCTCCGGCCGGTTCTGTTTCTTCGCCTTCTGAAGCACGTGTTCGCAGGTCAATACATGCCATCTGCCGACCAGCAGCCCGGCGCCGTAACTAATCGGCTGATCAAGATCTCCGGCAGTCACGGACACCAGATTGTCCGGCCATTCCCCGGCCAAGACGCGGCTGAGGAAGCCCTCACTCGCCATCACGCGTCTCCGTCGCCGGCGCCGTCGGGATCGCCATAGTAGAACTCGAAATCGGTGAAGATCAGCTTCGGGATGCTGCCATCCAGGCGGTGGATGGCAGCGAGCAGATGCGCATCCGTGAGATCCTTCACATAATGCGACACGCGCCGGTCAAACCTGCGCTTGCTGTCGTTGCCCGCACCGGCCATGGCTTGGAAGACCGCGAGATTGAAGTGATCCAGCGCGCGTGCGGCCAGTTCGGCCGGCAAGGCGATGGACTGATCGGTGCGGGGAATCCGCACGCGATAGTTTTCTGAGCCAAGGTCGTCGATGAAGGACCGAAGCTCCAGATAGAGATCGGTGCGCAACGCCTCGATGTCGCGCACGACGCCCAGAGCATAGTGGCCGTCCGCGCGCTGGCGCGCCCCATGCTGGCGCGTCCGGCGGGCGCCCGCCTGAGCGAGCCGCTCCGGCGCCTCCATCAGAAGTTCGTCATCATTCTCGTCGTCATAGCCTACGAAGGCGCCAGTCTCGAAGGAAGAGACATTGGCGCTGAGCACGCGCTGACTGGCGAAGAGATTGGTGGGCATGCGATGCAGCGCGTGGACCGCGCGGATATCATCCAACCGCCCCCGCTCCTCCGGCAGTGCGGGCAGCGGGCGGCCCGTCAGCTCCTCGAAGACGAAATCGTCCTGCTTGTCGGCATAGCCCTGCACCGTGGCTGTCTGAAACCGCCGTTGTGCGAGCGGCAGGTTGGCGATCACGAGGGTGGCCCCCTTTTCAACCCCCTTGGCGCGCGCCTCGGACAGATCGATCTGGAACTCCTGCCGGCGGAACGCGATCCGCCGCGACGGCCCGCCCGCGGGGTCACGGCGCAGGAAATCGCGGTCCGCAAGGCGGCACACCGCCTCGACCTCGGCCCCGAAGAACCAGTGACCATCCGCCTTGCGGAAGCTGGTGAAGGAGGTGGCAATCTGCGGCGACATTCCGCCAACCTCGACCGCCTCATAGGGCTGGGAGACCACCTCCTCAACCACGGCCGCACTTATCCATTCCCCCATATCTGCCCCCCACTATCCTTCCAATCCCCGCTCCCTTTATTGAGCACCCGGATGAAACGTGCAACAGTGTCCACGGTATGTTTGAACTATCAAATCACGGGGCAGGGGTAAGCCGTGAGCAAGCCATCCTTTTTTGCAGTTATATTTTGCAGCCTTTTGGCGACCACACCCAGCGCATTTGCCGACCAGCAGGTCCGGGCCGCCACCAGCGACTATGAGCGCACCGTCGGGGAAGGTCTCATCACCGGCCTCATCACCGGCTGCGCCACTGGGGCCGTGGTCGGCCTGCTGAGCGGGCGCAGTGGCAATCCGGCGCAGGGCTGCCTGATCGGCGGCGCCGCAGGCGGGATCGGCGGCGCCATGTTCGGCCTGAATGTCGCGGAACAGAAGAAGGCGCAGATCCAGCGCGAGAACCAACTGGACTCCGCCATCAGCAAGGCACGCGCCCAGAATGGAAGCCTGCGCAAGCTGGTGGGCTCCGTGGATGCCCTGGTGGTGCGGCGGCGCAAGGAACTGGCAGCCCTCGAGGCGACGCCCGACCGGACCGCCGAAAGCGCGCGCCTCAAGACCGATCTCGCTGCCGATGTCGGCGATGTGGATCAGGCCATCGCTGCCGCACAGAAGTCGCGCGATACGCTCAGGAAGGCGGTGGATGCCTATCGCAACACGCCCGAGGAACGGCCGTTGAGCCGTGAGATCAGCACCAATGGCGGCGCGCTCGATACGCTCAAGGCACGCCGGAAGGATCTCCTCGAAATGAGGGCGACCCTGTGAAGGCCTGCCTTCGCGTCGGCATCGGGCTCGCCCTCGCCCCCATGCTCATGGGGTTTTGCGAGGGCGTGAGCAGCGATCCGCGCCAGGGCGGATTGATGGGCGGCGTCTGCGGCAACGCGACCGGGTCCTACAAGAAGCGAACCCAGGATCGGGAACAGGCACTCGACGCGCTCGAGCAGGCCAATCGCAAGCTCAACAGCCGCCTGACAGCTGGACAGGCGGAAGCCGACACGCTCAATACCCGCATCACCGCCGTGCGGACCCGCCTGCAGCGCACCGACACCGAGCTGAACCAGCTGAAGGTCAGGGTCGCGAGGCGGGAGGCGCAACGGAGCCTGCGTCAGGCAGAGCTCGATACGATCAAGCGCGAGATCGCCAGCCTGACGGAAACCTACGACCAGCTCTCCCAGCGCGTGACGGCGCAGGAAGCCACCGTGCGCGCCATCGAGAGCGGGGTGAACATCGCCCAACGCGCGCAATCGGAAGAAAAGGCGGTTGAGAATATCAACGGCGAGGTCTCCCGCCTGCGCGAGCGGCTTTCGGCCGTGAAGCAGAAGGTCCCCTAGGGCCGCTCCGGGGAAACTCCACGGCTTGTGTCTCCAACAGAGGAGAGACACATGTCCAAGGAAGTTTTCTCCCACCGCTACACCGGCGACGACCGCCTCAACCGCATCTTCGCCGACCGTTTCCGCCTCCCCGTCTGGTTGCAGCGGCTGCACGCCGCCCAGACCGGCCTGCCGGATCCCCGCACGACCGCGCGGCGCACCACGCCGCTCCGCGTGCTGGCGCGGGATCTCACTCTCCTCGCCGGCTTCTCCGCTCTTGCGGGGGGCATGGCGAGCCTCGCCGGGATCACCACCTTCGGCGGGTTGGCAGCGGCCGGCGTGTCCGGCCTCGCCACGCTCGGCGTCGTCGGGCGACTGCGCCGGCTGGTGGTCGGGCACACCCACGAAGCCTCGCACTGGATGATCAGCAAGTTCTATCGGCAGCACGGCGTGGAGAAGGACCGCGCCCGACAGCTCAACGAGGCCATCCTCGACCTGGGTTCCGCCCTCACGCTCACGCGCAACGGGCAGGACTACCGGGCCAAGCATCGCAAGCACCATGAGGAGCCCATCGTTGGGACTCTCATGGACCCTGACGGCATGGATCTGCACGCCTGGGGCTTGTGGGCGGGCCGGAAGATCACCTCCCTCCCCCGCGCCCTGCTCGTCACGGCGCTCGATCCGGTCTGGCACCTCGGCATGATCGCCTCGCGGCTGCGGTCGAACTTCGCGGCTGGCTCGTGGCAGCGTCGGGCGCTCGCGCTCCCGGCCCTGGCTTTCGTGACCGGCAGCGCCTTCATCCTGCCCCTGCAGGTCTGGCTGATGGCGATCGGGCTGCCGTGGACGGTGGGCTACAACATCGCGGCCCTGCTCCAGGTGGTGACGGAGCACCCGTACGCCCAGAAGGAGGGCGGCAAGGACCATGCGTCGCACGCGGCGCGCAACTGGATGCGCGTGCCGGTGGAACTCATGCCTGATCCCGCCCTCAAGGGTCTGGCCCGCCTGAAGGCCTGGACGCGATGGCTGGTCCGGATGGCACTCATCCACGTGCCGACCCGTCTTGCGGTCCTCGACGGCCCCATGATCGCGCATGGCTGGCACCACATGGCGTGGCCCACGGGGCACGCCTTCAGCGACTGGTGGGAAACCGCGCGCCGGGAACTCGAAGCCCGCCACGCCGGTGATCTCCCCCCGGAAGCTGCGACCCGGGTGCTGTTCGGGCTCCCCGAGGCCATCGGCCTCCAGGAGATCGAGTTCCGCAAGGATCCCGATCGCCGCTGACAACCTTTCGGGGCGCGCGCAACGCGCCCCGATCCCCTCATTGCGGCAGGCGGAAACCCAGTGCCTTCGCCCGCCGCAAGCCACAGCCTCGACCGCTGCCATCGGGCGCGATCCACCATCGGCAAGACACGACCGGTCGTTCGGGCTCGCGAGGGGAAGAAGGAAGGTACGAAGGAGAGCAAGGATACAAGGAGCAGACCGGCTCGCCGGCAGCCTGACAAGCCCTTGTCGATGCTCGCGAAACTGGAGCGGGCGATGGGAATCGAACCCACGACATACAGCTTGGGAAAATGTCGCAAGCCGTTGAAATATGAGCACTGCGTTTCTCGTCACGTCCCAACGCAGAGGAGTTTGAGACGTGGCGCTAACAATGAAACGGCCCGCCAAGCGGTGGAGCGCTGGCGAGCCGGATAATCGAAGCGGGCACAGGAAAGCCGCTCACGAAAATTGCTACACCAGCGGCATGGGCGCGTCCAGCGTCGGGGTCCCCGCCAAGCAGGCGGGCAGGCCATGAGCGTCGTTGCCATGGCATGGGCATGGGAGCGCAAATGCGGCTCCCCCAGCGCGAAGCTCATCCTCATGAGCCTGGCGGACTTCTCTAATCAGGATGGCGAGTGCTTTCCGTCCGTCACGCTGCTCGCGAAGCTCACCGAGCAGAGCGCCAGTACGGTCCGGCGCCGTCTTCAGGAACTCGAGAACGATGGTCTGATCGAACGGCGGGAGCAGTATCGAGAGAATGGCAGCCGAACGGTCGATCTTATCCGTCTGCTCATGACCCAGCAGGGCGGCGGTGGCGGCCCTCGCCGCCAAAAACCCGTTGATTTAGGCCCTGTCAATTTGGAAGGGCCGGCCCTTCCAGAATGCGAGGGCCCACCTGTCACGGGTGAACAGGGGGCCTTGTCAGCTGTGACAAGGCCAGAACCGTCATCTGAACCATCATCTGAATCTTCCCCCCAACCCCCAGGGGGTGGGGTGGATTTCGAGATGGAGCAGGATCCCGAGTTCGACAGGTTTCGGGAGCGATGGGGAGAGCACGCCAAAGGAGGCAGTTGGCGTAGAGCGCTGTCGGCTTGGCAGATGCTGCCTGCCGCAGATCGCACGGACGCCATGAGCCGCTTGCCGCGCTACCTCGAGGATTGCCGCACCCGGCAGCGCAAGGTGTGCCATCCGCGGACCTATCTCACGGAGCGCCGGTGGGAGAGCTACGCGGAAGCGCCCGTCCGGGCCAGAGCACCGCAGGACGGCATCACCGCTGCCGTGCATCTCGCGCGCCGGGCAGAGGATCGGACCGGCTGGGTATTTGTGCCGGCTGACTCGCCCGGCTGGCAGGCTTGGCATCAGGCCTTCATCCATGTGGGCGTGCCGTTCTGCGCGGCTCGCATGACCTACGTCGAACTTCCGGAGGGCGGCTTCACGCAGCTTATGGGGAGACATTTCCCCAGCGCTACGCCGCCGGCATACATAAGGGTGGCCCGATGACTGGACCCGAGAAACGTCATGATCCGTCGTTCTTCCTGCCGGCTGGGCGGGCTGGCGGAGGCGGCCCAACCATCCTGGCGGCTGAGCTGGAAAGCCTGCTGCATCTGGCGCGCCTGGATGCACTGCCGGTGCTGCATGAGATCGGCGGGCTGGTCGTTATCCCAGATACGGTGCAGCACCAGTTGACTGGCCATGCTGAGCCGGAAGCCCGTCGCCTTGCGCGCTGGATCGAGTTGGGGCTTGAGCTTGCAGCCGATGCGCCGGTGGTGGTGGAGACGACCGACTATGGCGAGGCTGTCCGGATCGCACAGCTGGTAAAGCCCGATTTCTACCCGGAAGGAAGCTGCGAGAGCGCGGCGCTGTGGTGGCTCATGGACAGGATTTCGAACGCGTCCAAGCCGATGTGGGTGCTTTCAGATCGCGAAAAGACGCGGTCGATGGTCGTCAGTCAGAGGACCACCAACCGCATTGAGGTGATCACGACGGAAGCCCTCCTTGAGCGGCAGACCGGGCTACATGAGGCCACAGCCCCCAACGAACCGGACGAGATCCCGAGCGACGATTTCCTGGCTGACATGCCGGTTGATGCCGTCGCGCGCGTCCTGCGGGGAATCCGCATCCGGAACGCACGCTTCCGCCTGTGCATGACGCAACAGGCCCTCGCGGAAGCGGCCGGCCTGACGCGCCAGACGATCATCGCGGTCGAAAAGAGGGGCACGATGAGCCGGCACACGCGGGCGAAGATCGAGGCCGTTCTCGGTCTCGATCTCGACCTCTGGTGCGGTCTTCTGCCAGGGCAGAGGGACGGGGCATGAGTGGCTGCGCCTATGCCCGTTCGCTTCCGCAGGCGCGGCTTGTCGCTGGCGGCGTTAGCCGCCACGGGGGTTTCGAAAGGGGGACACAGTCTCCCTTCGCCTACGCTGCAACATGGTTGCAGCTAGTAGGTTATAGGGATTTATAGGGATTAGCTCCATGGCAGACGTTATGATGCCGGATGCAACAACGGCCGCCGCCAATCCCAGGGCCATCTCCACACGCATCGAGGGGCGGAACCGGGCAGAGACGAACGGTGAGCGGGCCCACGACCTGAGGCTGGGACGCCAGCCGGCCTATGTGAACGCTGAGCGCACCCACCTTAACCGGACGCTGATCCGCAATCTCACCGGAGGTGAGCTGCGAACAATCTGCGACGGGCGCCGCCAGGCGTCCGGCCTCGTGCGCCAACGCAAGGTGTCGCAGCGCGCAGCGGTTTCTACGGCCGGCATCATCACATTCGGCAGGGAGGCGCAGCCCTGGATTGAGGCGCTGCCGGTCGATCAACAGGACCTGCTGTTTCGTAGCGTGGCAGAAGCAGTCGCCCTGCGGCTCGACACCTCGCTGCACGGTCTGGTGGTGCATCTGGACGAGTCCGCCATCCATGCTCACTACCAGATGGCTGCAACCACCCATGGCGGCAAGCCGGTCTCCAAGGTCGCGACGCCGGCGATCCTCGCCCAGTTGCAAGACATCGCGGCCGAGGTCGCTCAAAGGTTCGAGCCGAGGATCGAGCGTGGACACCGCAAGAGTGATCGCCTGGCGGCCGGCGCGAAGCCCTCGGAGGTCGTGCATCGTTCGGTGAAGCAGCTCCATCAGGAGCTGGGTCCAGAAATCGCGGCACGGCAGGCGGAAGTCGCCGGGCTGTTGGTGAAGCTCGACGCTTTGGCGCAGCAGGTTGTGAAAGAGCAGGAGAGGAAGGCCAAGAACGAGAGGCTAGCCGATGAAGCCCGGCGAAAGGCCGGCAACTGGGAAGAGACCGCCGACAAGGCCGAGAAGGCGCGGAAGCGAGCGGAAGTCTACGAGCGCCGCGCCCAAAGCGCCCAGACCGACATGGATGCTCTGACATCCGAGATCGCCCGAATCCAGCAGGATCGTGCAGAGGCCGAAGCCACCCTGAAGCATGCCGTGGGCAGGACCGAGGAGCAGGTTCGCCTTCGGGAGGAAGCGGAAGCGAGGAAGCGACGCGCAGAGGTGGAACTCGCAGCCCTCGCGATCTCAGCCATACCGCCAGCCCCAACGCTGCCCACGCCGGGGCTCTATCTCCGGCCCAGCAGTGCCAAGGCATGGGCAAATGCGCAGAACGAGCGCCTCTCCGCCGAGTGGAAAAGGACGCAGGAGATTGTGCAGGCACAGAGCAGGGAGGCGGTGAAAACGCAGGCCGCCGCCGACACCCTTTTGGCCTCGGCACGATTGGAGAAATCCGCTGCGCAAAAGGCCGGGCAGCTCAACCGGCGCGACGAGAGCAGGGCCAAGGAGCTTCACAGGCTGAGCATGACCCTCTCGACACGCGAGGCGGACCTGGAACGGGCGGAGGCCCGCATGAGTGAGGAGACCGAGCGCCTGAAGGTCCGCATGAGGCCGGTGGGCCTTCATGAGCTGCCGTCGGATCTGGTCGCCTTCGCATGGCGCCTCGCCCTTCCCAAATGGAAGGACGGGCAGTTCGGAGACCGCGGGCAATGGATGCTGTTCAATCACGAGCGACAGGAACGCAAAGGCTTCGGCCCTCTGTCCTGGCTCACCGTGCTTATCGGCAATGGCCTGAAGGCCGCGCGCATCATCTACGAGTGGTTCGGCGCGGAGCGCCTGGCTGCAACCGTTGCGCAGATTGCGATGCCGGAACCGGAAAAACCTGCGCCTCGTCCAGAGCCGCCCCCGACATTCATGCAAGGTCCTCAGCCGTGAAAGTGGGGGCGTCAGATCAACACGCGCTCGACCTCATCAAGCGATACTTCGTCGGATCGCCGACCATAGAGCTGGGTGGTGCGTGTGGAGCTGTGATTGGCCATCCGGGCTGCATTCTCCAGCGTGCCACCGTTCTTCAGATAGGCGGTGATCCCGGTAGCGCGAAATGTGTGGTTGCCAATACGGGGCCGGCAGCTTCCGCCCGCCGGCGGATCATGGTGTAGGCGTCCGCCTGCGCCATGTGGGTCTCGCTCAGTAGACCCGTCCCGCGCCTGATCGTCCGGAAGAGCGGGCCTTTGAGATCCCGCCCGATCCCGGCGGCATCGATATAAGCGTGCAGGTAGGTTTCTAGATTATGGTGACACGGAATCTCGTGCCGCTTGCCGCCCTTCTCATGCAACCGCACCCATAGGCGGCGGTTCTGCGTATAGGCATCCTCCACCTTCATGGAAAGCGCGGCACCGATCCGCGCGAACGAATAGACCATGAGCCCGATCAGCGCCCGGTCGCGCAAGCCCACCGGCGTGGTCACGTCGATCGCGTCGAGCATGGCCCTGGCTTCCTCCGGCGCCAGCACGGGCGTCTTGCCCCGCCGCACCACATGCGACGGGCCACGCACCGAAGCGGCCGGGTTGGTGGGCACCACCTGGCCTGTCACCAGCCAGTCGAGCAGGTGCCGTATCGCGGCTAGGTGCCGCTTGGCGGTGGGCGCTGCCCATGCCTGAGTCAACGCCTCGACATAGGCCGCGACATGCAAGGAGGTGATGGCTTCCAGCGTCGTGACGCCGTGCGCCTCACACCACGTGAGGAACGTCCGTACGTCGCGGGCATAGGCCCGCCGGGTGTTGGCGTTGCGGATGTGCGCGGTGAAGAATTCTAGAAAGCGGCAGGCAGCGCGCTCACCAAAAGCTGACAAGATGGTCAAAAAATCTGATTTGGCATTATTAATTTCAATATATACACTCATCATGGCGACTTTTTGCATATGTAAAGAGCTATATAAGGGGGAATTATATTATGCGGATTTCCACCTCCCTGAAATTGGATCGTATGCACGTGATCTGAGGCAATATGGTCCATGAATTTTCCGGGCCCTGTATCCGCTACGTGTCCTTTTTCATCAGCCCAATATCGATGATTTGCTCCGCCGGTCAAACCTCCATGGTTGTGTGGAGGCATCTCTCCTACAGAAATGATGTGGGCCTCTTCGCCTCCGACAGTGAGGGGGCGTCTTGCTGTTAGGTCCTGAGGCTTTAGAGATCCGTCTAGCTGCACCTGATTCCATGACCGAAAGTCAATGTGCGAGGGCGTTCCTGCTCCGACAATGAGCCGTCCTCGGGCCTCCTCAACCGGGGCCCAGCCTGAAGGACAGTGCTTGTTTGTCTCGTGAGGCTCGGCATCCCCCAGAAAGGCCACCACGACTCCCGGAGGCATTTCTGGTGGAAGCTTCAAAAAGAACAACAGCAGCCCACAAGCGACGGCGGCACCAAGGAAGCCAAGCACAGCGGGCGCCACGGGTGAGGCTCCTATGCGCCTGCCATTCTCGCGGGTTCCGAACAGCCAATTCCGAGCCTTTGGGAAAGCCAGCACAAGCCAAGGCACAGCCAGACCTGCAAGTCCCCAAATCGCGTGGATTGATCCCGCCATATCTCCGAGCGACGCGAGGAACCCAGCCATCCCCCCCTCCCACTTCTCCCGCTCTGCTTCGAGATACATCTAAAGCACTGATAAAGGACATTATCATAGATATGCGGTATCTTAGAATGCTACATTTGAAGGCACGCTCCTGACCCAAAGCGGCACTTTAAATGCCCTTTCAGCGACGTCCCTCTGGCGCCCCTCTCGGACGTTCAGACACCTTGGCACTGCACCCAAAACCGGACATCGACGCGGCGCGTGGCGAGCGCAGTCTAGGCCGCACCTGAGAAAGCGGGTAACCAGCACATGACGCGTGTTCGTGAGCAGCACGATGAAGGGGAATATCGGCGACGTGCGGCGAGCTATGGTCGAGCGCCTACGATGTTTGGAGCTTGAACTGGTTGACGTCTCGCCTACTCGCGCTCAGGCGCTAAGATGCGTTCCGGCTACCGAACTCTCAATAGAGAAAGCATCCGACGCGCCCTCGCGTTGTCGCTGTCACAAGGCAATACGATGACGCAGAAACCTCCTGCCGACGATCCGCGCTTTCATCACGAAATTTGGGCGGGTCCGACCACCGAAAGCGCGGAAACCGTCTCGGGGATCTACTACGTCGAGAACCACAACGGCCAATGCAGCTATGTCGAGCTGGCCCTAGATTTTCGGATGGCTGCTGACCTTGTCATTGAAGCCTATCAGAGGGACGGGCTGGGAAACTGGACGGCTCCAATTGCTCACTTGGTGCGCCAAACGCTGGAGCTTCGCCTTAAGGCGCTGCTAGACATGATTGGTCAGAAAGGCGGTGAGATCGGAACTAGACTGATCAGGTCTCATGACCTGAAGGCCATCTGGACTCGTTGCAGCGATTGGCTAGGCGAGTCGGCTTACCGATTTCGAGAAGATGCCCGACTCGCTCAGACTGAAAGGCTAATCGAGGCTTTTCACGCTATTGATCCCTCAGGGGATCTGTTTCGGTTCGGAATTTCCAACCAAACGGCGTTCGGCAAGCAGAAGAGCTACGACCGTGTCGGCCTTAGAATGGAAATCCTTGTTTCTGACTTCGCTGCGTCGGATGCCTTCCTGCACCATTGGGAAGCGGTCCTGCTACGTGAAATCATCGCAATCGAGATGAAATGGGATGAGGACCCATTCTTTGATCCGAACAACTTCCCGAAGCTCGCGGTCGACCCGCCTTGAGTTCCACAACGGCGGCACAAGTAGGCCGATGTCGCCAGACAGCCGTAAAGTTGCAATGTCATCCGGCGCAAAAGGAGGTAGTGTGACGTCAGCTAGGACTGGACCCTCCACCTGCAGCCCCGGGGCCGTCTGTCAGCAAAGCGCCCCATCTCGGCCTTAGAGAACGGATTGGCGATTTCCTGAGAGCAGACGTTGCTGCTTACCGCTTCACAGGTCATGGATGCGCCATGGCGGATCCGATAAAATCATCTAACTAACTGGTCGACGTTAGACTTCTGCCTGCGGAATCCCTCGGCTTGCACCAAATGAGGAACGTGTTATCGCCTATCGCGCCGATGTCCTGCGGCGTCATCGCCGTCACGTCGCAATCGCGATCGGCACTGCGATGACGGCTTCCACCGGTGTGAATATGTCGACGGCGGCGCCGGGCGCCCTGATGGTCACGATCAATGCGTAGCGCGTGACCGCGTCGAACCGTTCGAGGTATGGCTTTTCCTTCCACCATCCGCCGACCGGGAAGATGCCGATCGCATCTCGCTCGGCGAGGTCGGCCGCGCTTCCGGACCAGAAATCGCTATGCAGTGAGCCACGATCGCGAAATGTGCCGAGTAGCCATTCCTCTCCGCCACCAGCCGGAGCTCCCTCCTCTTCGTCGCGCGCTGCTTGGTTTATTCGGGCCCTGAACTCGTCAACGGTTTCGGTCGCAGACTTCACGCGGAATCTGAGGCCGTGCGAGGCGTAGCGATGCCGACGCGTCCAGCCGCGCTCCCCAGGGTTAGGTTCAATGTAGTACGACAGCGTCGCGCGGAGCTCCACCTGTGCCGCGCCGAGGGCGGCCAGTTGTTCCTTCGGCCAAGGCAAGCGATGCAACTTCATATCGCGCGTTTTCGCAGTCGCGCCGTCCTCTCGGTGAAATGGCTGCAATTCGTCTTCGACGATTAGCGTTAGATCGTTCACCGTCGACAGGAGCGCGCGCCCGAGATCTGGCACGCCGTAGCCGTAGCGCCGCACCAGCGCTTGGATTTGCCCCTTCGCGCCATTGCATGCGTCAATCCGGGCGCGCATCGCTGGTGTCCACTCGGCGGAATGGACGATCAGGGCCCGGACGGTTTCAGGCCACAGTCCTGGGCGCGCCACCAAGATATGTCCGGCCATTCGTGCCGCGTGCGCGGTCGCCGCGCTGGTATCGCCGATGGTGGTGAAATGGCGCAGGTCTGGACGGTAGAAGGTCGTTAGAATCTGCAGATCGTCGATCGGCTCGCCCGGCAAGGTTCCGTCACGGCCGAGATTCCCGCCCTCGAACACGACGTCGGGTTTCACGGGCCACTGTCTGTCCCATATGACGGACGTCCGACTGCGTGGGGAGAGTTCGCCGGCCGGCGCGATCGGCGCGTAATCGGCAAATGCGGCGTCGATGATGTCGACCTTCTCCGTGAAAGCGCCGACCGTCAGGGCGTTCCAAGCCTGGGCGGGATCATCCACCCCCTCTAAGTCGTTGCGCGTCAGATGATCGGCTGGCATCAGATCGCCACCGATGTTGCCGGCCGAGAGGATTATCAGCCGTCGCTGGACTTCCTCGAAACAGAGTTGGTCGACTGCCGCGGACCATGAGGTCGGCCTGCCGCGTGCTGGGTTTACGCTAGTCACAGCCATGGCAATCGCGCGGCGTCGGTTCGGAGCCTGGATTTCAGCGCGAGCGATCGCTTCTCCAGTGATCGCGCCGTAGAGTTCCGGATCGTTCGCTTGGTCCGCGGGCGGAAGAATGCGAACGCTTTCCAGCCGAAAGGGCAGTGGCACCGGGTCGCCGCTGGCCAAGACCGGGACTAGGTCGCCGTAGAGGCCAACGCCTGCCATCCGTGTACCGTGGCCATTCCACGTCGGCGTATCGTCACTGCCCCACGCGGGTCGGATGGTGTGCCAGTCCTCGGCGGCGAGCGCAGGTTCGATCAGCGGATGCGTCCGCCTCACGCCGCTGTCGAGGACGCAGATAGCAATATCGACCGCCGGCGGCGTCACGCGCTCAAGAAGCTCGTCGCTCCAGTCTCGTTGCTCCGCGCCGCCCATGCTCATGAAGAACGAAGGCGTATCTTTGGCGCGTCGCAGCTCCGCGACGACGTCGCTATGCGCAACCAGTCGATCAAGCATCTCCGCGCTAGCGAGCGCCAACATGACGATGCGCTCCGGAAACCTGACCGCATGCGCCCGCACAGTGAGATTCAACGCTTGGGCAATGCGCTCGAAGTTCTCGCGTCGCCCCTCGCGCAGCCAGACCTCCCACCAGACATGTTCGTCGGAGGCTTGAGGAAACAGAACGGCGTCATCGGTGAACAGAGATCTCGCCGTCGCCAGCCGCACAGTCTCCATACGCGAGACGAGTGGTTCGTTCCGGGGTCTGCCGCGGTCCGTGTCAACGTCCCGATAGGCCTCCACCTTCCGCTGAAAGTAGGCCTCCGCACGCTGCGGCACGAACACCGACGCCGTGATCGGCGCGCCGGGTTGGGCCGGCTCGTGCACGGCTACAAGCTCCATGTGCTGTCTACGATCAGCCAGTTGGTCGAGCCCGGCCCGCTCCGACGATTGCAGGTCGATCTCGAGGTAAAAGCCAGGAATGCCTACGGCGAGCTGTGCATCGCGCGCAGCAATCTGCTGGCGCGCACTCGCCACGGCCTGCTCGATCGATTGCAACAGGGCAGCGGCGTGCCCTGTTCGATCGCGCGCGGGGAGTGGCGCCGGCTCGATGCGTTGGTTCGGTCGCCGGTACGCTTCCCGCACGCCATTATTGAGGAGGTGGATGTGGGGACGATCGCGAGGAAAGTCGTCTGCCATTATGACCCGTGCTGTCGCTAATCAGACAGCGAGGCCTGCCGACGTTCCGTCAGCGCATCGAGAAGCGCCTCCGTCGTGATCCGCTTCCCGCCCCGCAATATGATTGTTTTTGCTGCATCGTCCGCTGCGCGGGTGATCTCCGCCTGGGACAATTTCTCGGCCTGCGTGATCGCCTCGCTCCAGCCGAGCCCTCTGGTGTCGAAGCGATCGAGGCGGGCGCGCAGGAGCGCCTCAATGAGCGGCTGGTCAGGGACATCGTATTCCATGACGTCGTCGAACCGGCGAAACAAGGCCTTGTCGAGAAGCTCGGGGTGGTTTGTTGCCGCGATGATCAAGCTCTGGCTTTCATCCTGCTCAAGGAACTGCAGAAACGAATTCAGCACGCGACGGATTTCGCCGACATCCTGGCGTTCTCCCCGACGCGCGCCGATGGCGTCGAACTCGTCGAAGAAGTAGACGCCTCGCGTCGTCTGGATCGCATCGAACACGAGGCGCAGCTTGCCGGCAGTCTCACCCATGAACTTGGTGATCAGCCCATCGAGGACGATCGTGAAAAGGGGCAGATGGAGTTCGCCGGCCAACGCCGAAGCCGTCATCGTCTTTCCGGATCCTGGGGGACCAACCAGCAGAAGCTTACGGCGGGGCAAGAGGCCGTGCTCGCGCAAACCGGCTTGCTGGCGCTGTTCGCCAAGCACTCGCTGCAGGCGACCTCGCAAGCCATCCGGCAGGACCATGTCGGTCAATCGCAGGTCTGGATAGCGCGCATGCAGGAGCCCGGCGAGCTCACCCTTGGGCTGAGCAAGAGGAACCGGCCGCGCGCTCCTCGCAATCCCCACGTCCCTGCTCTTGGCCGCGTCGACGAGGTCCTTGAGCTCCTGCGCGAGCTTGCCATGGCCCTGACGCGCCTCATGCGCAGCGAGCTGCATCGCGGTCGAGAGGAAGCGGTCCTCGTCGCCGGCAATATGGCTCTTGAGCAGCGTCACGATGTGGCGGGCGGTGGTCATAGGCTTATCTACACAGGTCCCCATCTGCATGCCCCAAGGCACATGACGTTAACTTTTCAACCGCGATTTGTATCGCTCAATCGTGTTTTTTCCCTTGCGACTTTCCTCGAACGGGTTCGAGCACGAGGCACGTAATGGTACCACGAAGGCGGTTCCGCCAATCGCCTTCCTACGTCGGCGCCTAGCCGACCTTCCAAAGGTCGACTAACGGTCACTCCAGGACGCCACATCGGTTAACCACGACGACCGCTTTTGACTGGCGACGCCAAAAGCCGCCATTCCGCATAAGGCCCAATACCGGACGTTCAGACACGCGCTTGGCTAGGTCCGCTTCTGGCGCCAAGCGAACCCGCTTAAAACCGCGTTGGACGGCATCCAGAATCCATTCAGCGGGACCAGCAACTCGCCACAAAAAACTCTCTGATGTTGAGGCAAGAAAAACTGCCCGAACCAATAGGCGTAGCTCCATGACGCTCACTTTCGCCATCGCAGACCTTCATGGCCGGGCTGACCTCCTTGATGCAGCTTTGGCCTCCATCGAAACAAGAGCCGCGAGCGGCACTGTTGTTTTCTTGGGCGACTATGTGGACCGCGGACCGAACAGCCGCGAAATAATTTCCCGCCTGTTGGCCGGTCCGCAGGGGCCGTGGAAGTGGCTTTGCCTGCGGGGCAACCATGAAGAGTTGATGTTCCGGGGGCTCACCCCGTCGCATGTGCGGTTCATCGAGCATGGTCTCTGGATGGCCAATGGCGGCGATGCGACATTGGGATCATACGGGGGCGATTGGCAGTCCGTACCCAATGCCCATATCGAGTGGTTGAAGAAGCTCCCGCTCATGCACATCGATATGCATCGAGTGTATGTCCATGCAGCCGTCGATCCCACCCGTGCCCTCCACCGCCAGACCGAGAGCACTGTGCTTTGGGACCTCTACAGCGACAGCGATGAGGGAGGGCATGGCGACTTTCATGTCGTCCACGGTCACCATCAATTTGTGGATGGCCCGCTCCTGAAAAAATGCCGCACCAACCTCGACACCTTTGCCTGGGCCTCGGGCCGTCTGGTCGTAGGGGTGTTCGATGATGATCTGCCTGGAGGGCCAGTCGAACTCATCGAGGTGATAGGCAACCCAACTTTAGCGGACAACGGCGCCACTGAACTGCCGACTGAATGAATGCGGGCTGACCACTCGCCTCTCAGGTCGAGAGGCGCTATCGGATTGATCCACGCTTCAACCGATGTATTGACATTCTGCAGCCAAGCACGCAGTTTTCCTATCGATCGCTACGCATTGTCGTAAGCGATCATGCATTGGCATGCATATTCAAACGGTTTTGGCCTGCCAGCAATCAGACAATGTGGTTGTTTCGCTGGGTGGGCAGAATGAATCGAAATATTGGCGCTCGTGCGCCTACGCGCCGCGTTAAGTACGACATTCGCGATGATGGTGATTTTCCATCCGAAGATGAGATCGCGCGCCGGCTCTCGCAGGATCCGAAAAGCTGGCCTGCAAAGGCCCTTGTGCTGGAGCGACAAGGCCTCCCCCGCATTGATCCGCTGATGGGTGGGCGTTACTGGCCTGCGGTGGATATGTGGTTTCAACGCCGACATGGGCTTTCTATTCTTCTTCCGTTCAATCCTGACGGAGAGGAGAATCTCAATGCCCTGTGAGCTAAATGCCCCAGGCCTGAAGCGCCGGAAGAACCGGGACGGAACCGAGCGGCTCTATTGGAGCGCCCCCAAGCCTGCCGCCCATGCCGGCTTTCCCACGGGTCTCGTGCGGCTCCATTACAGCCTTACTGATCCGTTGCATCATAAGCTCATCGAGAGCGCGTGCCTTCGCCTAGAGGCCGAGGCGCTGGAATGGGTTGCTGGGCGGCGCGAGACCCGCAATGCCTTTGACGGCACGATCGCAAGCCTCGTCCGGCGATACCAGAATGATTCGGCCAGCCCGTACCGTGATGTGAAGTGGAACACGCAGCGGACCTACGATCAGGTGCTTGGCGTGATCGAGAAGGCCTTCGGCGGGCGCTCCCTTGCTGCGCTCGGCATCGCCGACTTTCGCAGATGGTATGACGAGGCAAAGCGCCCGAAAGTGGCTGGCGGCGCCGAGCGCGTGCGCAAGGCGCACGGCATCATCACCATGCTGCGCCGGATGTTCGAGTATGGTGTCACGGCCGATTTGCCGGAGTGCTGGCGGCTTCTGACCATTCTGCAGCACGCTCGCTTCAAGGAGCCAGCCCGGCGGCGTCACAGGCTCGAATTTCGCCACGTACGGGCATTCATCATCAAGGCATTGTTTTCGGGCCGCCTGTCATTGGCGCTCGGTACGGCCCTGCAGTTCGAAACGACCATGCGCCAGCGGGACGTTATCGGCGAGTGGGAACCAGTGAGTGCAGCTGCCTTTGAAGACGACATCGTGCTCGGCGGGCGACGCTGGGTGCACGGTCTGAGATGGGCCGACATCTCCGATGCGTTCGTGTTGAGAAAGGTGACGACCAAGACCGGAGCGCCGATTGGGCACGATCTAAGCGAGTGCCCAATCGTGATGGAGCTGTTGGAGCGCATCCCCGCAAGCAGGCGGAGCGGTCCGTTGATCATCGATGAGACGGCTGGTCGCCCTTATGCCGAACACGCTTATGCCCGCGAATGGCGGTTGATCGCCCGTGCCGCCGGCATCCCCGACGACGTGTGGAATATGGACGCGCGTGCGGGCGGCATATCCGAGGCAGACGACGCCGGTGCGGATCTAGACGCCATCCGCTCCGCTGCGGGACACTCGCAAATGTCGACGACGGTGCGCTATATCCGCGGCACTGTTGGCAAATCACGTAATGTCGCCCGTCTCCGCGTTGCTCATCGCGCGGAGCAGGGCCATTCCAACCAACCCGTTTAACCGAGGAACGTGGCGAGGAACGCGAGGAACGGATAGTTCAACGGTAGGCCGACAAGCCCTTGTCGATGCTCGCGAAATTGGAGCGGGCGATGGGAATCGAACCCACGACATACAGCTTGGGAAGCTGTCGTTCTACCACTGAACTACGCCCGCAGCCGTTGGCACCATAGACAGGTGCCGGGGCCACCAGCAAGGGGCAAGCCGGCGATTTCCGTGGAGCAGGCGCCGCCTCGCGCCAGCGCGAATGGACGCGGAGCGCACGCTTACAGGCCAGCACCATGGACGTGTGAACCGTGCTCCGAAAGGACCGGCGAGAGGCAATGAATGAGAACGGCTCCGCTGCCCCTCGCAACCGAAAAACGTTTCGGCGGGAGACACGCCCGCCCGCATGCCATGCCTCCCATACGCCCGCCAACGCACATCCGCGCGCCGCCCAAACCTCAGGCGGGAGCATCCATGCAGGCGCTCCAGGTGGCGCCGGGGCGGGGGCCGTCGAGGGCCGGTACGTCCACATAGGGAATGGACACGCTCTGCGACGAGAACACCATGGCGGACACCGCCCCGCCCGTGCCGTAGCTGTTGGTGCGCGTGGCCGAGCCGTCATAGCCGATCCGGTAGGGCAGGCCCTCCTTCATCGCTCTGGCAATGATCTGGTCGGTGCAACGCTTCGCCTTGCGGGCTTCCACGTCCGTCGCGCTGTCCTGCGTGGCACAGGACGCAATAATGGCGGAAAGCACAACCACCGGCACCAGAGGCAATAGTTTACGCTGCATAAGCTCATCCTGCGTCTCCCGCAGGCACAGGGTGCCGGCGTGGAGAAAGACTGCCCCGCGCGCAAGTGTGCTGGTGTTCTTCTGGCAAGGCAACCGCTGGCCCCGACATACCGTGCCCGACAGCCCGCCTCCCCCCTGAGAGCGATTTCCCGACTTCAAGGTGATTCACCCGGGTTCCATCAGCCTCTATGCTCGCTTCATGTCACAGCCCCTGCCCCTCCCGCCCTTCCATGCCCGCTTCCAGTCCTTCGAGGAGACCGCCGACGGCAGCGCCGGGCCGGCGCGCCTGAAGGCGCTCCGGGAGGAGCTCGCAAGGCGCGGCATCGACGGCTACATCGTGCCGCGCGCCGATGCCCACCAGAACGAATATGTGCCGCCCGCCGAGGAGCGCCTTGCGTGGCTGACGGGATTCACCGGCTCGGCCGGCCTGCTCATCGTGCTGCCGGACGTGGCGGCCCTGTTCGTGGATGGGCGCTACACGCTTCAGGCCGCCCAGCAGGTGGATGGCACCGCCTTCACCGTGGTGCCGCTGGCCGAGATCTCGCCCGATCGCTGGCTGGAGGCGAACCTGCCCGCCGGCACCTCGCTCAGCTTCGATCCGTGGCGCACCACGCTGGATGGGCGTGAGAAATACGCGCGGGCGGTGGCGGAAGCGCGCGGCGTGCTGGTGGCGGTGCCCGAAGATCCCATCGCCGCCATCTGGCCCGACCGGCCGCCCCCGCCCGCAGCCCCCGTGCGCCTGCATGACGGGACCATCGCAGGCGAGAGCATCGCCGACAAGCTCACGCGCGTACGCGCGGCGCTGACCAAGGCCAAGGTGGATGCGGCCCTCATCACCGATCCGCACGCCACCGCCTGGCTGTTCAATATCCGTGGCGGCGACGTGGCCCACACGCCGCTGCCGCTGTCCTGGTCGCTGGTGCCGCGCGAGGGCCAGCCGCTGCTCTTCATCGATCCCGCCAAGCTCTCCAACAGCGTGCGCGATGCCCTCGCCCCTGCGGCCGACATCCGGCCCGAGACCGATCTGGAGCCCGCGCTCGCCGCCTTCGCGCCGGGCAAGACCCTGCGGCTCGATCAGGCCACCGCCCCCGTGCATCTGGCCGAGGTGGTGGAGCGGGCCGGGGGAACGGTCGCCAAGGGCGCCGATCCGGTGAGCGCGCTGAAGGCGCGCAAGAATGCGGCCGAGATCGCCGGCATGACCGCCGCCCATGTGCGCGACGGCGCCGCGCTCACACGGTTCCTGCACTGGTTCGATGCCGCCGCGGCCACGGGCAGCCTCACCGAGATCGACGCGGTGGAGGCGCTGGAGACCTTCCGCGCCGCCAATGGCGACCTTGCCGACGTCTCCTTCCCCACCATCTCGGGGGCGGGGCCGAACGGGGCCATCGTGCATTATCGCGTCACCCGCGCCAGCAACCGCACCATCGGGACGGGCGAGCTGTTCCTGCTGGATTCCGGCGCGCAATATCCGGACGGCACCACGGACGTGACCCGCACCATCGCGGTCGGCACGCCCAGCGCCGATATGCGTCGCCATTTCACGCTGGTGCTGAAGGGCCACATCGCGCTGGCCCGCGCGGTGTTTCCGGAGGGCACCACGGGCGCCCAGCTCGATCCGCTGGCCCGCCAGTATCTGTGGGCGGCGGGGCTGGATTTCGAGCATGGCACCGGCCATGGCGTGGGCGCGGTGCTCTCGGTGCATGAGGGGCCGGCGCGCATTTCCAAGCTCGGCACCGTGGCGCTGGAGGCGGGCATGATCCTCTCCAACGAGCCCGGCTTCTACAAGGCCGGCGCCTATGGCATCCGCATCGAGAACCTGCTGCTGGTCGCCCCCCGCGCGGTGGACGGGGCAGAGAAGAAATGCCTCGCCTTCGAGACGCTGACGCTCGCCCCCATCGACCGCCGCCTCATCGAGGTGAGCCTGCTGGACGCGGCCGAGGTGCTGTGGATGGACGCCTATCACGCCCGTGTCGCCGCCGAGGTGGGGCCGCTGATGGATGACGACACCCGCGCCTGGCTCGCCAAAGCCACCGCGCCGCTCGCCTGAGGCCTGTGTTTTCCGCCGGCCGGCCCGGGCCGGCGGATACTTCCCCTTACGTCATATCGGCGTGGTGATATCTCCGGTCCGGAGGGCGTTTGCTCGGCTCCTTTGCGCCGTTAACCTCCCGCCGAAAGACCGGATCCTTGCGGAACCTTTGCTGGAAGGGCGCGTTATTTCAGCAAAGGTGACAGAGAGCAAGGAAACACCATGTCGACTATTCTGATCATCATCTTGGTTCTGCTGCTCGTGGGCGCCCTTCCCACATGGGGCTATAGCGGCAACTGGGGTTATGGGCCCGGCGGCATCGTGGGCGTGCTGCTCATCATCGTCATTGTTCTGGCCTTGACCGGACGCCTGTAGACCCAGGTCCAGACCGGTCGCGCCGGACAGGCTCCGACGCCGGGCAACAATGGAAATCGTCCAAAACCCGGGGTGGCGACACCCCGGGTTTTTCGTTGGCATGGTCTCTTCCCCGCCCACGCGCCCAGCAGACACGCGCATTTGAGCGTGAAGTTGCGCTGCGGGCAGTGGCGCAAATCGCACATGCCGTTAGGTTTGCTCACCTTCAGCCGCCCCCGGTGAAGTCTCAGGGTGCGCA
This sequence comes from Azorhizobium oxalatiphilum, assembly GCF_014635325.1. Lineage (GTDB taxonomy): Bacteria > Pseudomonadota > Alphaproteobacteria > Rhizobiales > Xanthobacteraceae > Azorhizobium > Azorhizobium oxalatiphilum. The sequence continues at coordinate 145,654 of NZ_BMCT01000006.1, forward strand.
TCGCCCCTTGCGCCCCGGGGCAGGCTGGCCGAAAAGAGCATTATGACCGTACGTCACCCGTCCAACGCCCTCCGCCCCCGCCGCGCCGCCCCGAGCACCGAGACTGCCGCCGGCCCCGTGGATGGCGCGCGCCCGCGCCCGGCGGGACGGAAGGGGCACTGAGATGGACATGGTGACGGACGGCGCCGAGGGTCCGGAGCGGGATCCGGGGCAGGATCCGGGAGCCGTGGCGGACGAAGCCGCGCTGGCCCGTGCCGCACTGGCACGGGTGCTGGCCGCCGAGGAGTTCGTCTCCTCCCCGCGTCTCGCCGATTTCCTGCGTTTCGTGGTCGAGGCCAAGCTGGCCGGCCGCGCCGACGAGATCAAGGGCTACACCATCGCCGTGGAGGCGCTGGGGCGTCCGACCTCCTTCGATCCGCAGAGCGATCCCATCGTCCGCGTGGAGGCGACCCGCCTGCGCCGCGCGCTGGAGCGCTATTATTCCACCGTCGGCCCGGAAGAGACGCTGGAAATCGTCATTCCGAAGGGCAGCTATGTGCCCCAGTTCCGCCCGCGCGGCGATGCCGTGGAGCCGGCCCCGGAGCCCGAGCTGCTGCCCGCCGCTTTGCCGGTGATGCTCCCGCCTGCCCCGCCTGCGCCCCGCCGGCTGGTCGCGCGTGGCGCGGTCGTGGCGCTGCTCCTGCTGCTGGGCGCGGGGCTTGGCTGGACCAGCCTGCGCTACGGGGTGGATACCGCCGATACGCTCGGCCGGGCGCTCGGCCTTGCCCATGAAGGCCCCCGCGACCTTGCCGACCGGCTCGGCATGCCGGTGCTGGACGTGCGCCCGTTCGAGACCGTCGGCAGCCGCGCCCCCACGCTGGCCGAGACCCACGCCATCGAGGCCCGCCTGCGCGATGCCTTTGCCCGCTTCGACTTCGTGGACGTGATGGAGCCCGGACAGGAAGCCTCCGTGCGCGAATGCCGCGATCCGCCGCCGCGCTCGGTCTTCGCTCTGTCCGGTCTCGCCGAGGGCCGCGATGACGGCTCCTTCTCGCTGCTGGTCCGCCTCGTGGACCGCTGCGAGGGCACCATCGTCTGGTCGTCCGCCTTCGAGAGCCTGCGGCGCGGAGCCGACATGCCCGCCACCGAGCAGCGGCTGGTGCGCGACATCTCGGTGGCGCTGATGCAGTCCTATGGCGTGCTGCCCACCCGCGCCCGCGCGCAGGCCCGCGCCGACGAGACCCCGTCCGGCTTCGGCTGCATCGCCCGCCTGCACGCGCTGAGCCGGGCGGTGGAGCCGCAGTCCGCCGCCAGCGCCGTGCAGGACTGTCTGGCGCAGGCCGCCGGCCAGCATTCGGGCTTCGTGCTCGCCCATGCGGTGCGCGCCCAGCTGATGCTGGACGAGATGCTGCGCAATCCGGAAAGCCCGCCCGACACCGACCGGGACCAGAAGATGCTGCGCGAAGCGGAACTGGCCGCCGACCTTCTGCCCACCAGCGCCTATGCCGCCCGCGTTCTGGCCAAGGTGGACTTTTCACGCGGCGAGCGGGAGGCGGCGATGGCCGCCGTGGAGCGCGTGCGCACGCTGAACCCGCTGGATTATGACGCCACGGCGGACATGGGCACGGTGCTGATCGGCCTCGGCCAGCCGGAGCAGGGCGAGGCGCTGCTCACCTATGCCCGCGCCCATGGCGCCCTGCGCACGCCCCTGCAGGAAGCCTATCTCGCCATATCCGCCTTCATGCGCGAGGACGCCCATGCGGCCGGATCCGTGGTGACGCCGCTCCAGCTGCACCCGACCCCGCAGACCCGCGTGGCGCTGGCGCTGGCGCTGCACACGCTGGGCCGGGCGGATGAGGAGCGCGAGGTGGTGCAGGCCCTGACCCGCGACACCCCCGGCGGGGCAGCGGGAGTGCGCCGCGTGGTGCATACGCTCCTGCCCTTCTCCAGCGTGGCCGAACCGGCGCTAGACGAACTGGAAAAGGCAGGCCTCACCCCCCGCGCCATGACCGGCATCCAGCAGCGCGGCTGAACGTTACTCCAGCTCCCGTCCGCCGCGGCACCGTTGCGCCGCCACGTTGAAGGCGAAGCTGTCCACGGGCGCAACGAAATCGAACGCGCCAAAGCTCCAGTGATGCAGCTGGCCGTCCTTCAGCACGCCGAAGTGGATGGGGATGTCCCACGGCCGCCACATGTCGATCCGGGCGTCGTTCAGCGCGTTGGTGAGCAGGATCTTGTCCGGCCGGATGATGAAGGGGCTGTCCGAGCAGACCAGCTTCTTGAACTTGCCGCTGGTGGAGGGAAACCAGCCGATGCGCGGGGCGACATAAGCATAGTCGTCACCGAACTGCGCCCGCGCCTTGTGGATGATGACGCCATAGGCGGCGGCCATGGCCGCCAGATAAAGCACCAGCAGCGCCAGCAGCACGCGCGCTTGCACCGGCCATTTGCGGGTGCGGGCGATGGTCGGAAGCGGAGGGGCACGGGCACCTGCGGGGGTAGGGACAGACGCGGCGATCAACGCCGGGGACCACAGGCGATGCCGGGCCCCGCGCCCGCCATCGCCTGTGGATCGCTTCAGAGAATGTAGCGGCTGAGATCGGCGTTTTTGGCCAGATCCGCCACGCGGTCGCGCACATAGGTGGCGTCGATCACGATGGTCTCGCCCGAGCGGTCGGGGGCGGTGAAGGACAGATCGTCCAGCACCCGCTCCATCACCGTCTGGAGACGACGGGCGCCGATGTTCTCGACGCTGGAATTCACCTCCACCGCCACGTCGGCAATGGCCTCCACCGCATCCGGGGTGATCTCCAGCGTCACGCCTTCCGTGCCCATGAGGGCGAGGGACTGCTTGACGAGGCTGGCCTCGGTTTCGGTGAGGATGCGCACGAAATCGGCGCGGGTCAGCGCCTCCAGCTCCACGCGGATCGGCAGGCGGCCCTGAAGCTCGGGGAGCAGGTCCGAGGGCTTCGACACATGGAAGGCGCCCGAGGCGATGAAGAGGATGTGGTCCGTCTTCACCGGGCCATGCTTGGTGGAGACGGTGGTGCCCTCGATCAGCGGCAGCAGGTCGCGCTGCACGCCCTCGCGGGACACGTCCGCGCCCGAGCGCCCCTCGCGGCCGGCGATCTTGTCGATCTCGTCCAGGAACACGATGCCGTTGTTCTCCACCGCATAGATCGCTTCCTGCGTGGTGGCGTCCTGGTCGATGAGCTTGTCGGCCTCCTCGGTCAGGAGGAGGGGATGGGCGTCCTTCACCAGCACCCGGCGGGCCTTGGTGCGGCCGCCGAAGGCCTTGCCCAGCATGTCGCCGATGGACACCGCGCCCATCTGGGCGCCGGGCATGCCGGGGATCTCGAACATGGGCATGCCCGGCGCACCGGCCTGCACCTCGATCTCCACTTCCTTGTCGTCCATCTCGCCCGAGCGCAGCTTCTTGCGGAAGGCGTCACGGGTGGCGGCGGAGGAGCCGGCGCCGACCAGCGCATCCAGCACCCGCTCCTCGGCGGCCAGATGCGCGCGCGCCTGCACGTCCTTGCGCTTCTGCTCGCGCACGAGGCCGATGCCCACCTCCACGAGATCGCGGACGATCTGCTCCACGTCGCGGCCCACGTAGCCCACTTCCGTGAACTTGGTGGCTTCCACCTTCAGGAAGGGCGCGCCCGCGAGGCGGGCGAGGCGGCGGGAAATCTCGGTCTTGCCGACGCCGGTGGGGCCGATCATGAGGATGTTCTTCGGCAGAACCTCCTCGCGCATCTGGCCTTCCAGCTGCTGCCGGCGCCAGCGGTTGCGCAGCGCGATGGCCACCGCCCTCTTGGCCTTGGACTGGCCGACGATGTGGCGGTCGAGTTCCGAGACGATCTCGCGGGGGGAAAAGTCGGTCATGGCTGCTGTTCTTCGGATCCGGGTCTGTCGGCGCCCGCGGCGCGGACCGCGCGGGCGCGAGAGGAGTGGCGGCAGGCAGGCGTCAGCCCACCGTCTCCACGATGATGTTGCGATTGGTATAGACGCAGATGTCGGCCGCGATCTCCAGCGAGCGCCGCACGATGGCCTCCGGATCCTCCTCGCGGTCGAGCAGGGCGCGGGCGGCGGCGAGCGCATACATGCCGCCCGAGCCGATGCCGGCGACCCCCGCCTCCGGCTCCAGCACGTCGCCGGTGCCGGTGAGCACGAGGGAGACCTGCGCGTCCGCCACGATCATCATGGCCTCCAGTCGGCGCAGATAGCGGTCGGTGCGCCAGTCCTTGGCCAGCTCCACGGCCGCGCGCTGCAACTGGCCGGGATATTGCTCAAGCTTGGCCTCAAGCCGCTCGAAGAGCGTGAAGGCATCGGCGGTGGCGCCGGCAAAGCCGCCGATCACATCGCCCTTGCCGAGCCGCCGCACCTTGCGGGCGTTTGATTTCAGGACGGTCTGACCAAGCGTGACCTGCCCGTCGCCGGCGATGGCGACGCGATTGCCCTTGCGCACGGTGACGATGGTTGTGCCGTAAATCGTATCGGGAGAATGCATATAAGGCTCCGCTGACGATGCCTTACTTAAGACCTTCCGCCGCTGGCGCAACGTCTGCCTTCCACCGGAGGTATGCGGCAGGGACGCCATCCCCGCACATGACAGCATCGCGCATGTCATATGTCCGCCATATGGCATTGCAGCACCGTACCTGCTAGAACGCGCCGCCTTGGAGCGCGATCCGATCGGCCGGTTTCCGGAAGATCGGTGAATCGTCCTCCGATGCTCCAGAGAAGAGCCGGGATCCATGCGTCAGGCCGAAATCGTCCGCGAGACCAAAGAAACGAAGGTGCGCCTTGCCGTCAATCTGGACGGAACGGGTCGCGTCGCCATTTCCACGGGCATCGGCTTCTTCGACCATATGCTCGACCTGCTCGCCCGCCACGCCCGCTTCGATCTCGAAGTGCAGGCGGAGGGCGACCTGCATGTGGACTTCCACCACACCACGGAAGACGTGGGCATCGTGCTCGGCCAGGCGGTGAAGCGCGCGCTCGGCGACATGCGCGGCATCACCCGCTATGCCGACCTGCACCTGCCCATGGACGAGACGCTGACCCGCGTGGCGCTGGACATCTCCGGCCGCCCGTTCCTCGTCTTCCGCACCGAGTTCAAGGTGGGCAAGATCGGCGAATTCGACACCGAGCTGGTGCGCGAGTTCTTCCAGGCGTTCGCCATCAATGCCGGCGTGACGCTGCATGTGGAGACGCTCTACGGCGACAACGCCCACCACATCGCCGAGAGCTGCTTCAAGGGCCTCGCCCGCGCGCTGCGCACGGCGGTGGCCATCGATCCGGCCATGGCCGGCGAGATCCCCTCCACCAAGGGCGCCCTCGGCGGCTGAGGAGGCCGGGGAGGAGGAGACGGCATGGCGAGCTGGACCGTTCTGGAAAAGCAGGCTTGGGGTGACACTCCGCTGCGCGCGGCGGAGCGCGTGGTGTTCGTGCGCGAGCGCTTCTCCTGGCTCGCCCTGCTCTTCGCCCCCCTCGTGCTGCTGCGCTACGGGCTGTGGCTGGTGTTCGCCGCCTATGTGGTGGTGGCCATCATCCTCGGCGTGGCCGAGCAGCGTTTCGGCCTAGATGACACCGTCACCGGCGCCGTCACCCTTGGTTTCCATGTGCTGATCGCGCTGGAACTGTCCGCGCTGCGCATCCGCAAGCTGCTGTGGCAGGGCTATGCGGAGGCCGGCACCGTGGTCGCCCGCGACATACTGGAAGCCGAGCACCGCTTCTTCGCGCAGTGGACGCCGACCGTCGTGTCGGCCGTCCCGCCGCCGCTTCCTCCGCCGCTGCCGCCCCAAGCGTCGGCCGTTTCCGGCGGCCGCCCATCCAAACAGCCCGGCCCGGTGATCGGCGGCCTGGCGGAGCCTTATCCCTCATGACCGTCGCCATCGTCGATTACGGCTCCGGAAACCTGCATTCCGCAGCCAAGGCCATCGAGCGCGCCGCCCTCGACACGGGGGCCGAGCGCGTGGTCGTCACCAGCGATCCCGACGTGGTGCGCGCCGCCGACCGCGTGGTGCTGCCCGGCGTCGGCGCCTTCGCCGACTGCCGTCGCGGCCTCGATGCCGTGCCCGGCATGGTGGACGCGCTGGAAGACACCGTGCACGGCAAGGGCCGCCCCTTCCTCGGCATCTGCGTCGGCCTCCAGCTGCTGGCCGAGCGCGGGCTGGAGCATGGCGTGACGTCCGGCCTCGGCTGGATCGGGGGCGAAGTGGACCGCATCACGCCGTCCGACCCGAGCCTCAAGATCCCGCACATGGGCTGGAACACGCTCAACCCCGCCCGTGAGCACGCCCTGCTCGACGGCATCCCCACGGGTGCCGGCGGCCTGCACGCCTATTTCGTGCATTCCTACGCCTTCAAGCTCGCCGATCCGGCGGACCTTGTCGCGACCACCGACTATGCCGGCACCATCACCGCCATCGTCGCGCGCGACAACGTGGCCGGCACCCAGTTCCACCCCGAGAAGAGCCAGCGGCTTGGCCTCGCGCTTCTCGCCAATTTCCTGAAGTGGCGCCCGTGATCCTCTTTCCCGCCATCGACCTGAAAGACGGCCTCGCCGTGCGCCTGGAACAGGGCGACATGGACCGGGCCACCGTGTTCAACCGCGACCCCGCCAGCCAGGCGGGCGAGTTCGAGGCGCTGGGCTTCCGCTATCTGCACCTCGTGGACCTCAACGGCGCCTTCGCCGGCCATCCGGTGAACGCGGCCGCCGTGGACCGCATCCTGGAGACCGTCTCCATCCCGGTGCAGCTGGGCGGCGGCATCCGCGACATGAAGACGGTGGACGGCTGGCTGGAGAAGGGCGTGACCCGCGTCATCCTCGGCACCGCCGCCGTGCGCGACCCCGAGTTCGTCAAGGCTGCCGCCAAGGCCCATCCCGGCCGCGTGGTGGTGGGTCTCGATGCCCGCGACGGCAACGTCGCCGTGCAGGGCTGGGCCGAGACCTCGGACCTGCCGGCGGTGGACATCGCCAAGCGCTTCGAGGATGCGGGCGTCGCCGCCATCATCTACACCGACATCGCCCGCGACGGCCTGCTGAAGGGCCTGAACATGGACGCCACCATCGCTCTGGCGGACGCGGTGTCGATCCCGGTGATCGCCTCCGGCGGCCTCGCCTCGCTGGCGGATGTGGAGGCCCTGCTTGAGCCGCGGGCGAAGAAGCTGGCCGGCGCCATCACCGGCCGCGCGCTCTATGACGGCCGCCTCGATCCCGGCGCGGCTCTGGCGCTCGTGGCCGGGCGGAGCTGACCCATGCTGAAGGTCCGCGTCATCCCCTGCCTCGACGTCAAGGACGGTCGCGTGGTGAAGGGCGTCCAGTTCGTCGATCTGCGCGATGCCGGCGATCCGGTGGAATCCGCCCGCGCCTATGACGCGGCCGGCGCCGACGAACTGACCTTCCTCGACATCACCGCCAGCCACGAGAACCGGGGCACCATCCTCGATGTGGTGCGCCGCACCGCCGAGCAGTGCTTCATGCCGCTCACCGTGGGCGGTGGCGTGCGCACCGTAGACGATGTCCGCGCCCTCCTTCAGGCGGGTGCCGACAAGGTGGCCATCAACACCGCCGCCGTGAACCGCCGCGCCTTCGTGGGCGAGGCGGCGGAGAAGTTCGGCGAGCAGTGCGTGGTGGTGGCCATCGACGCCAAGCAGGTGTCCGGCCCCGGCGAGACGCCGCGCTGGGAGATCTTCACCCATGGCGGGCGCAAGCCCACCGGCATCGACGTGGTGGAGTATGCCCGCGAGGTGGTGGATCTGGGCGCCGGCGAGCTGCTGCTGACCTCCATGGACCGCGACGGCACCGGCATCGGCTTCGATACCGCGCTCACCCGCGCCGTGGCGGATGCGGTGCATGTGCCGGTGATCGCCTCCGGCGGCGTCGGCACGCTGGACCACATGGTGGATGGCATCCGCGAGGGCGGCGCCACCGCCGTGCTGGCCGCCTCCATCTTCCACTTCGGCACCTTCACCGTGCGCCAGGCCAAGGAGCGCCTCGCGGAGGCGGGCCTGCCGGTGCGGCTGGACACCTGACACCTGCTTCGCAGGTCCGATCAAGGCAGCATGACATGAGCGAAGACCGCGTCACCCTTGCCGATCTGGAGCGCATCGTCGCCGCGCGCGCGCAGACCGATGCGGGCGCCTCCTACACCCGTTCCCTGCTCGACAAGGGCATCGCCAAGTGCGCCCAGAAAGTGGGCGAGGAAGGCGTCGAGATCGCCCTCGCGGCGGTCGGGGGGTCGACTATGGAAGTGGTGTCGGAGGCTGCCGATCTCCTTTACCATCTGGCCGTTCTCCTGCACGCCAAAGGCGTTCCGCTGGATGACGTCCATGCGGAGCTGGCACGCCGTACCAGCCAGTCCGGCCATCAAGAAAAAGCTTCGAGACCACGAAGCTGAGCCGACAGGGCGGGAGACCGTTCCGATCAAGGCGCAGCCGCGCCGTGATTGGTAGGACGTTCTCCCGGTAGGGGTCAGAGGCGGAACCAGCGATCAGACGGAAACGATCTGGCAGGGTCCGGCTCTGGAGCGGTCTCGGGAGGAGACAGTTTATATGGATCAACGGCTTGACCCTGGCCTTTCCCCCTATCGCCACTTCGGGCGACAGGCATGGGCACAGCTGCGCGAAGATACCCCCATGCCGTTGCGGCAGGAGGAGATCGCGCGTCTTCAGGGCCTGAACGACCTTCTGTCCCTGCGCGAGGTGGAGGAAATCTACCTGCCGCTCTCGCGCCTGCTGTCGCTCTATGTGGGGGCGACGCAGAAGCTGTTCCGCGCCATGAGCCACTTCCTCGACCACCACAGCAATGACGAGGGCAAGATGCCCTACATCATCGGCGTGGCGGGCTCGGTGGCGGTGGGCAAGTCCACCACCGCGCGCGTGCTGGAGGCGCTGCTGGCGCGCTGGCCGAACACGCCGAAGGTCAGCCTCGTCACCACCGACGGCTTCCTGCTGCCCAATGCGGTGCTGGAGCGCGAGGGGCTGATGGAGAAGAAGGGCTTTCCGGAAAGCTACGACCTCTCGCTGCTGCTGCGCTTCCTCACCGACATCAAGGCCGGCCGCCGGCCGGTGAAGGCGCCGCTCTATTCCCACTTCTTCTACGACGTGATGCCCGATCAGGTGGTGGAGGTGGACCGCCCGGACATCCTCATCGTCGAGGGACTGAACGTGCTTCAGACGGGGCGTCCGCCGCGCGACGGCAAGGCCATTCCGTTCGTGTCCGACTTCTTCGACTTCTCGGTCTATATCGACGCCGAGGAGGACGTGCTGGAGCACTGGTACGTGCAGCGCTTCATGCGGCTGCGGGAGACGGCGTTCAAGGATCCGCTGTCCTACTTCCACCGCTACTCCAAGCTCTCCGAAGAGGAAGCGCGGGAGACGGCGCTGTCCATCTGGCACCGGATCAACCTGCCGAACCTGCGCGAGAACATCCTGCCGACGCGCCAGCGCGCGGACCTCATCCTGCGCAAGTCCGGCGACCACGAGGTGGAAGAGGTGCAGCTGCGCAAGCTGTGAGGTGTCCTCCGGCCCGCGCGACACGCGCCCCGAAACAAAAAAGGCCCCGCAATGCGGGGCCTTTTTCGTATCCGGGTGGCACCGAAGCCGGGCGCAGGCGCCCGGCCGTGGCTCACGATTCGGCGGTGTCGGTCGCCGGTGCGCTGTCCGTATCCTCGTCCGCCGAGCGGACGCGGCGGCGGCGGCGGGTGGGGAAGCGCGGAGCGTCCTCGGCCTGCTCCTCGGTGGGAGCGGCGGGGGCCGCAGCGCGGCTCTTCGTGGCCGACGCGCCGGTGATGAAGGACGGCAGGCCCAGTTCCGGCTGCGCCTCCTCGACCACCTTGCGCGAGCGCGAGCGGGGAGCCGGGGTGGGCGCGGGCGCCGCGACCTCAGCCACTTCCTCGGTCACGCGCGGCTGGCGGGGCTCACGGGGTTCACGCGGCTCGCGGGCAGGGCGGGGCGCATAGCCCTCGCCTTCCTCGCGGGGGGCGCGATCCTCGCGCGGCTGGCGCTCTTCACGGGGAAGGCGCTCCTCACGCGGCGGACGCGGCGCGCGCACCGCATAGGGAACCTCGGCCTCCTCGCGCGGCGAACGCTCCTCGCGGGGCTGGCGGTCTTCACGGGGCTGGCGTTCCTCGCGGAGCTGACGCTCTTCGCGGGGCTGGCGGTCCTCACGCGGCTGACGATCCTCGCGCGGGGGGCGCGGAGAGCGGCCATAGCCCTCGCCGTCCTCACGCGAATAGCGGGGCTGGCGATCTTCACGGGGCTGACGATCCTCGCGCGGCTGGCGCGGCTGGTAGTTGCCCTCGCCATCCTCGCGGCGCGGTCCGCGGAACTCGCGCGGCTGGTAATTGCCCTCGCCGTCCTCGTCCCGGTTGCGGCGCTGCTGGTTGCCGCCCTGGCGGTTGTCGCGCTGCTGGCGATTGTCGCGGGGCTGGTAGCCCTGCTCGCGCGGCTGGTAGTTCGGCTGGGGCGCGTCGAAGCCGCCACCGTCCTCCATCTCGTCCTCGTCACCCTCGTCCTCGCGGCCGAAGCCGGGCTGGGTGCCGAACTGGCCCTGCAGGGCAGCGATGAGGCGCTGATAGTGCTCGGCATGCTGATAGTAGTTTTCAGCCGCCACATGATCTCCGGACGACTGGGCGTCGCGGGCAAGCTGCTGATACTTCTCGGCAATATGATGCGCGGTGCCACGCACCTTCACGTCCGGCCCATTGGATTCGTAAACCCGCGTCATCGGGTTCGAGCTGCGGCGGTTCGTGCGGCCGCGCATACGCTTCTGCTGACCATTTCTCATGAGGATCGTTCTCTACTCACTCGGCTGTGCCGCCGCCGTATGCGTCCGAACCGAAAGACCGGGGCCTGAGACGGCCACCGGTCCGGCCGGCGATCGAAGAAATCCGGTGCGACTGCGGGCCGCCGCAAAGCTGCGTGCCAGAAACCCGCGTGCCGCAAGCTGCCGGGCGTCCACGAGGCTATGGTCCTCGTCGGCCGTCACGGACATGCCGGACAAAAGAAAGTCTGGATCTGTATGACCATGAGCCTCGCTCCGCGCCTCTAGCGCGGCAAGCCACGTCAAACCTCGCTGTCATGGACATGCCCTGAACGCGAGAAGCTAGCGTCATGGGCCGTCCCGGGAAGGTGCTTCAGCCATGCGTTCATCCGCACCGCCGGCTATCCGCCTTCCACAGCGTCCGAGTTATCCTATCCAGATTTCGGAAGCTCGCACCGGCCGCTTGGGCCGTCGCATCGGTTCGACACCTGTTGGGACACTATCGAGTTCGCCCCCCGCTTCCAAGCGGTTTTTTGATTCTCGCCGCATTGCGGCAAAGAAAATCCGTCGTCGGCTCAAGGCCGACGCGCACTCAACGCCCGCGCGATACCGCCGAGATCGCAACGCGCCGGCCCCAGCGTTTCCAGTCCTTCGCCCCGCAGCAAGGTCGCCACGTCCGCTTCCTGCCCGATCCCCAGCTCCAGCACCAGATGGCCGCCGGATACCAGAAGCCGCCCCGCCTCGCGGATGATCTCGCGATACGAATCAAGGCCGTCGGGTCCGCCGTCCAGCGCCGCGAGGGGATCATTGTCGCGCACCTCGATGGCGAGGCCGACGATGTCGATGCTCGGGATATAGGGCGGGTTGGACACCACGAGGTCGAACCCGCCGGGCAGGGCGCCGGCCCAGTCGCCCACAACCACGCAGGCGCGCCCGGCAACCCCCGCGCGCGCCAGATTGTCGCGGGCGGTGCGGGCCGCGCCCTCCGCCCGGTCCACCCCGACGCCGAACGCGCCGGGCAGCTCCACCAGCAGCGCGGCGAGGATGGCGCCGGAGCCCGTGCCCAGATCCAGCACCCGGAGCGGCGCCTGCCGGTCGGCCACCAGCGCCAGCGCCGCCTCCACCACCGTCTCGGTGTCGGGGCGCGGCACCAGGGTGTCCTCGGAAAGGGCGAAGGAGAGGCTCCAGAATTCCTTCTCGCCCACAAGGCGCGCCACCGGCACGCCGCTCAGGCGCTGCGCCACCAGCGCCTCCGCATGGGCGGCGGGCACGGTCTCCACCGGATCATTGGCATTGGCCCGCAAGGCGGCGGCGCTCGCCCCCAGCGCATGGCCGAGCAGCAGGCCTGCATCGCGATCCGGCCCGTCGATCCCGGCCTGCGCGAGACGATCCGCCAGCATCCGCCGCAGGCCGCCGATGGTGAGGGGAGCCTGCGTGCTCATGAGCTTCAGCCCTGTTCGGCGGCGGCCATCAGGCTCGCCTGATGTTCGGTCAGCAGCGCATCGACGATCTCGTCCAGCGCCTGCCCCGCCATCACCTCCTCCAGCTTGTAGAGGGTGAGGTTGATGCGGTGGTCCGTCACCCGCCCCTGCGGGAAATTATAGGTGCGGATGCGCTCGGAGCGATCGCCGGAGCCCACCTGCCCCTTGCGGTCGGCGGCGCGGCTGGCGTCGGCGCGCAGGCGCTCCTCGTCCAGCATGCGCGAGCGCAGCAGCGCCATGGCGCGCGCCTTGTTGCGATGCTGCGAGCGCTCGTCCTGCACCGCCACCACCATGCCGGTGGGGATGTGGGTGATGCGCACCGCGCTCTCGGTCTTGTTCACGTGCTGGCCGCCCGCGCCCTGCGCCCGGTAGACGTCGATGCGCAGGTCGCTCTCATTGATGTCCACGTCCACCTCTTCCGCCTCGGGCAGCACCGCCACGGTGGCGGCGGAGGTGTGGATGCGGCCGGAGGCCTCGGTGTCCGGCACACGCTGCACGCGATGCACGCCGGATTCGAACTTCATGCGGGCATAGGCGCCCTTGCCATGGACTGCGGCCACCACTTCCTTGTAGCCGCCCATGGAGCCCTCGCTCTCGGACAGCAGCTCCACGCTCCAGCCCTTTTCGGCGGCGTAGCGGCCATACATGCGGAACAGGTCGCCCGCGAACAGCGAAGCCTCGTCGCCGCCGGTGCCGGCGCGCACTTCCAGGATGACGCCGCGCTCGTCCATGGCGTCCTTGGGCAGGAGGGCGATGCGCACCTCCTGCGCCAGCTGATCGGTCAGCTCCTCCAGCCGCGCGATCTCGCTTTCCGCCAGATCACGCATCTCCGGGTCCGCCATCAGCTCGCGGGCGTCGGCCAGATCCTTCTGCGCGGCGCGCAGCGCCTTCACCTGCTCGACGACGGGGGAGAGGTCGGAGAACTCGCGGCCGAGGCGCACATATTCATCGCCCTCCACGCCGGCCGACAGCAGGGCTTCCACCTCCGCATGGCGGGCCACCAGCTGGTCCAGCTTGGCGGTGGGCAGGTCGATGCTCATGCGGTTTCCAGAACAGGGCCCCGGCAAAAGGGCGAACAAGGGGACAGGCTCAGGGACAGTGTCAGAGCGGCAGGCCGGCGTCTTCCGCGAAGGCCCGCAGCGCCGCGCGGATCTCGGCCGCGCCCGACGTATCCTCCAGCAGCGGCAGCAGCAAGGCCCGCGCCGCGCCCACGTCGAGATCGAGGATCACCGACTTCACCGGCCCCACCGAGGCCGGCGACAGCGACAGCGCGCGGAACCCCACCGCCGCCAGCGCGATGGCCTCCAGCGGCCGCGAGGCCAGCTCGCCGCACAGCGTCACCGGCTTGCCGTGGCGCAGGCCGGCTTCCGCCACCATGCGGAAGGCGCGCAGCGCCGCCGGCGAGAGCGGATCGAAGCGATCGGCCACGCGCACGTTGGAGCGGTCGGCGGCGAACAGGAACTGCACCAGATCGTTGGAGCCCACCGAGAGGAAGTCCGCCCGCGTCAGCATCTCGTCGAGCTGGAACAACAGGGATGGCACCTCCACCATGGCGCCCACATGGACCTTCTCGGGCAAGGCATGGCCGTGCTTGCGCAGATGGGTCAGCTCGCGCTCGAGGATGGTGCGGGCGGCATCGAACTCGTGCACATCCGCCACCATGGGGAACATGACGCGCAGTTCGCGGCCCGCCGCCGCCCGCAGCAGGGCGCGGATCTGGCTGCGCAGCAGGCCGGGCCGGTCGAGGCCGAGGCGGATGGCGCGCCAGCCAAGGGCCGGGTTCTCCTCCTCCACGGTGCGCATGTAGGGCAGCACCTTGTCGCCGCCGATATCCAGCGTGCGGAAGGTGACGGGCCGGTCGCCGGCCGCGTCCAGCACGGCGCGATAGAGCGCCAGCTGTTCGGAGATGCGCGGGAAGGTGGAAGCCACCATGAACTGGAGTTCGGTGCGGAACAGGCCGATGCCCGCCGCCGCCGTCTCGCCGATATGCGGCAGGTCCACCAGCAGGCCGGCGTTCAGCATCAGGTCGATGGCGACGCCGTCGCGGGTGACGCTCGGCCGGTCGCGCAGCTCCGCAAAGCGGGCCTGCCGCTTCGCGCGGAAGCGCACCTTCTCCGCATAGGCTTCTTCCACGTCGCCGGGCGGGCGCAGATGCACCTGCCCCGCCAGCCCGTCCACGATCACCGGATCGCCGGGATCGGCCAGGCTGGTGGCGTTCTCCACCTGCCCCACGGCGGCGATGCCGAGCGCGCGGGCCACGATGGTGACGTGGCTGGTGGTGCCGCCCTCTTCCAGCACGAGGCCGCGGATGCGGTCGCGGTCATAGTCCAGCAGCGCCGCCGGGCTCATGTTGCGGGCGACCAGAATGGCGTTTTCCGGCAGGTCCGCGCGCTCGGAGGCGCGCTGGCGGCCGGTCAGTTCCCGCAGCAGGCGGTTGGCGAGGTCGTCCAGATCATGCAGGCGCTCGCGCAGATAGGGGTCGGAGGCACGCATGATGCGGGCGCGGGTGTCGGACTGCACCCGCTCCACCGCACCCTCGGCGGTGAGGCCGGAGTGCACCGCCTCGCGCATCCGGTGCATCCAGCCCCGGTCATGGGCGAACATGCGGTAGGCTTCGAGGATCTCGCGATGCTCGCCGGCCTTGGACAGGCCGTCCTCCTCCAGCAGCAGGTCGATGGACGCGCGCAGCTTGCCGATGGCGCCGTCGAGGCGGTCGGTTTCCTTCTGCACGTCGTCGGCAATCACATTGGTGATCACCACGCGCGGCTCGTGCAGCACCACATGGCCGAGGCCGAGGCCGTCGGCCAGCGGCGTACCCGTCAGATGCAGTGGCCGGCGCACGGCCGGCTCCGCGCCGGGCTTGGCGAGCGCGGTCAGTTCGCCGGAGGCGATCATCTCCGCCATCACCATGGCGGTGGTCTGGAGCGCCTCGATCTCCTCGTCCGTATAGGTGCGGCGGGCGCGGTTCTGCACCACCAGCACGCCCAGCGTGTTACCGCCGCGCAGGATCGGCACGCCGAGGAACGAGTTGTAGATCTCCTCGCCCGTTTCCGGACGGTAGGAATATTCGGGATGGTTCTGGGCGTCGGAGAGGGCGAGGCTCTCGGCCTCGCGCGCCACATGGCCGACGAGGCCCTCGTCGGTGCGCATCACGGTCAGATGCACCGCGTCGCGGTTCAGACCTTCCGTTGCGTAAAGCTCAAGGGTCGCGTCCACGCGCAGAACGTAGACCGAGCAGACTTCCGCCACCATGTTGGCAGCGATCAGCACCACGATCTTGTCCAGGCGATCCTGCGCGCTGATCGGCTCCGCCATGACTTCGCGGAGACGCCTCAAGAGCACGCGGGGGCCGCCGAGCGCGCCACGCATCGACCCATCCTCGAAAACAGGTGGCCGGGAACCACAACCCGGAAACGGATCTGCGGATGGCGCCCCCCGGCGACTCAACTTCACCATACCACCACACGGCGAGCCGGGTGGTGCAGCGGCGCGCTCTCACGAGAGCCGCTGCGGCCGGACGACGTGCCGCCTCAGCGACCGTCGTTCAACCGGACATATGCGCGCAGCCCGCCTCTCGCGCTGGGCGCGTGAGGCGGAAGCCGCGTCAGCTGTCCAGCCCGTATAGCGAATGCAGAGTCCGAACGGCAAGCTCGGTATAGGCGGCATCGATCAGGATGGAGATCTTGATCTCCGACGTGGTGATGGCCCGGATGTTGATGCCCTTGGCCGCCAGCGCCTTGAAGGCATCAGCCGCGACACCCGCATGCGAGCGCATGCCGATGCCGATCACCGACACCTTGGTGACGTCGGTGGCGCCTTCCACGGTCTCGAAACCGATCTCGGCCTTGGCCTTGGTCAGCACGTCCTTGGCCCGCTCGTAATCGGCGGTGGGGACGGTGAAGGTGATGTCCGTGTAGCGGCCGTCCGACGACACGTTCTGGACGATCATGTCCACATTGATGTGGGCATCGGCCAGCGGCACGAACACCGAGGCGGCGATGCCCGGCTTGTCTTCCACGCGGCGGATCGAGACCTGGGCCTCGTCCTTGGCGAAGGCGATGCCGGTGACGACCTGAGCTTCCATCTGGTTTGCCACGATTTCCTCCTCGTCGCAGATGAGGGTGCCAGCCGCCTCGACGGTGCCCATGTGCGGGGCGTCGGGGTCTTCAAAGCTGGAGCGCACGAAGGTGCGCACCTGATGCACCATGGCGAGTTCCACGGAGCGGACCTGCAGCACCTTGGCGCCGAGCGAGGCCATCTCCAGCATTTCTTCAAACGCGATGCGGTCGAGGCGCTTGGCCTTCGGCACCACGCGCGGATCGGTGGTGTAGACCCCATCCACGTCCGTATAGATGTCGCAGCGCTCCGCGCCGATGGCGGCGGCAATGGCCACCGCGCTGGTGTCCGAGCCGCCACGGCCCAGCGTGGTGATGCGGCCGGAGGGCAGATGGATGCCCTGGAAGCCGGCGATCACGCCCACTTCGCCGGCATCGAGGCGGGCCATCAGCGCGGTGCCGTCCACCTCCTGGATGCGGGCCGAGCCGTGCGCATCGTCGGTGGAGATCGGGATCTGCCAGCCCTGCCAGGAGCGGGCGTCCACGCCCAGCGACTGGAGCGTGATGGCCAGCAGGCCGGACGTGACCTGCTCGCCGGACGCGACCACGGCGTCGTATTCGCGGGCGTCATGGAGCGCGGAGGCTTCCTTGGCCCAGCCCACCAGCTCGTTGGTCTTGCCGGACATGGCGGAGACGACCACCGCCACCTGATAGCCGGCGTCCACCTCGCGCTTCACATGGCGCGCCACGTTGCGGATGCGTTCGATATTGGCGACGGACGTGCCGCCGAACTTCATGACCAGCCGAGCCATTGCTCGCGCCTCTCTTAAAATCAGTGTCAGGGAAAACGAACGATCGGGCTGCGCGGGCGGGCCTCGCCCGCAGCATCATTTTCGGGCGTTGCGTTTGCTCATAATGGCCGGACGCAGCGTCGCGGCGCGTTTGGGCAGACCCACAACGCGCTCAAGAACCGACGTGCGAAACGCGACCTGCTGAGACATTCCCGACCCCTCCCCACGGCGTCCTATGCGGCCGCAGGCGATGAACTGCGGCGCTAAATAGCGGGCGCGCGCCCTTCCGGCAATGGGGCGCGCCTTTATTGGAATTTATGCGGTCAAGCGGCCCGCATCTCTTCGAGGAAGGCGCGCACGCTGGCCGCGTCCACGTCCTTGGCCACGAAGGCTTCGCCGATGCCCCGCGTCAGGATGAAGGTGAGCTGGCCGCGCGAGACCTTCTTGTCCTGCGCGATCAGGGTCATCAGGCCGTCGGTGTCGGGCAGTTCGCCGGGCACGTCACTGATGCGGGTGGGCAGGCCCACCGCTTCCAGATGCCGCTGCGCCCGCACCACATCCTGCCCAGAGCACAGGCCGAGCCGGGCGGAATAGGCAAAGGCGAGGCACATGCCGATGGACACGCCCTCGCCGTGCAGCAGGCGCTGGGAATAGCCGGCGCCGGCCTCCAGAGCATGACCGAAGGTGTGGCCGAGATTGAGCAGGGCGCGATCGCCGGTCTCGGTCTCGTCGCGGGCGACGATGGCCGCCTTGGCGGTGCAGGAGGCGGCCACCGCCGCCACCCGCTCGGCCGAGCCCGTGACGATCTCGCGCCACGCGCCTTCCAGCCAGTCGAACAGTTTCGCGTCGCCCAGCAGGCCGTATTTGGCCACTTCCGCATAGCCCGCGCGCAACTCCCGCGCCGGCAAAGTATCCAGCGCCCCGGTATCCGCCACCACGAGCACCGGCTGGTGGAAGGCGCCGATGAGGTTCTTGCCCTGCGGCGAATTGATGCCGGTCTTGCCGCCGACCGACGAATCCACCTGCGCCAGCAAAGAGGTCGGAGCCTGCACGAAATCCAGCCCGCGCCGAACCACCGAGGCGGCAAAGCCGGCCAGATCACCCACCACGCCGCCACCCAGCGCCAGCACGAGGTCGCGCCGCTCGATGCGGGCGGCGATCAGCCCCTCCGTCACCTGCTGAAGGCCGGCATAGCTTTTCGCACTCTCCCCCGGCTCGATCACGATGGCGGATGAGGTGATGCCCGCTGCCGCCAGCGAGGCTTCCACCGTGCCGAGATGGTGCTGCGCCACATTGCGGTCAGTGACGATGGCCACCCGCGCGCCCGGCCGCAGCGCCGCGATGCGCGCGCCGATGCCAGCCAGCAGGCCGGGGCCGATGGCGATGTCATAGGCCCGGTTGCCCAGTTCCACCCGCACGAGGCGCGGATCAGCGGCGGGAGACGGGGAAGCGGCAGTCATGGGCGAATGTCCTGAAGATGAGAGGCAGCCAGTGCCTCAGGGCGCGGAGGAGGGGGCGGGCGACGCCTGCCCCTCGGCCTTGCGCTGGAAATGGGTGCCGAGGGCGGCGAGCACATCGTCCACCACCGCCTCATGGGTGGCGTCGCGCGATTCCACCGTCAGATCGGCCAGCGCATAGGTGTCGCCGCGCGCGGCCAGCAGCCGGGCCAGCTTCTCGGCCGGATCGCCCTCCGCCAGCAGCGGCCGGTCGGTGCGCTTGCGCACCCGGCGCAGCAGCACGCCCAGATCCGCGCTCAGCCACACCGACACGCCCAGGCGGGCCACCGCCGCGCGGGTGTCCGCATTCATGAAGGCCCCACCGCCGGTGGCGAGCACGATCGGCCCCCCCTGCAGCAGGCGGATCATCACTCGCTTCTCGCCGTCGCGGAACTCCACCTCGCCGCGCGAGGCGAAGATCTCCGGGATGGACATGCCGGCGGCGCGCTCGATTTCCTCGTCCGCATCCATGAAGGGCAAGCCGAGGCGCTTGGCGAGGCGGCGGCCCACAGACGACTTGCCGGCGCCCGGCATGCCCACGAGCACGATGCAGCGCGTGCCGAGACGTTCCAGCAACAGCGATTCGGGCGCGGAGGTGCCGCCCCCTTCCGCCTTGCCCCGGCCCGATTGAGCACCCACTGCCGTCTCCTCCATCCCGGCCGGCCCTGCCGCCGGGAGACACGCCCCATGCCGTACCCCGCTCGGGACCGGCCACCCGCGTCATTTTCCGTTGGCCCGCCCCTAGCACCATGGGACCGAACCGGCAATGGCCGGTTGAAAGCACAAGCGCAGCGTGCGACCAGTCAGGAAAGCATGTCCAGCGCGATTCGGAAGATCCAACGTGCCGAGCCTTCTGCGCTTTCTCCTCGTGGTCGCCATTCTCGCCGGCCTCGCCTATGCGGGCGTCTTCGCCCTCGCCACCATGGTCCAGCCGGTGCAGCGGGAAACCAGCTTCACCGTGCCCAACGACCGCTTCGCCAAATGAGCGCGCGCGGCAGGTGCCCGTGAGCGCCTCCGGCCCCATCGCCTTGTTTCTCGACATGCAGGCGGTGGAGCGCGGCGCCAGCGCCCACACGCTCGACGCCTATGGTCGCGACCTCGCCGATTTCGACGACTTTCTCGGCGTGCGGGTCAAACCCGTGGACGCGGCCGACACCGACGACATCCGCGCCTATCTGGCCGAACTCACCGACCGGGGCCTCAAGGCCACCACGGTGGCGCGGCGCCTGTCCGCCATCCGCCAGCTCTACCGTTTCCTCTATGCGGAGGGCATGCGCGGCGATGATCCCGCCGCCGTGCTGGAAGGCCCCAAGCGCGGCCGGCCCTTGCCCAAGGTGCTGAGCGTCGATCAGGTGACGCGCCTCATCGACACCGCCCATGCCCGCGTGGCCGAGGTGCCGGCGGAAGCATCCCCCGGCGAGCGGCTGCGGCGGCTGCGCTGCGTGTGCCTCGTCGAGTTGCTCTATGCCACCGGCCTGCGCGTGACCGAGCTTGTGGAGCTGCCGGCCGCCGCCGCCCGCGCCCGCGACGTGCTGATGGTGACGGGCAAGGGCAGCAAGGAGCGCCTCGTGCCGCTGGGCAGCGCCGCCAAGGCGGCCATGGCGGCCTATCTGGCGGCACGCAAGGAGGCGGGGCTGGGCGCCTCCCGCTGGTTGTTCCCGACCTCCGCGGAAAGCGGCCATCTGACCCGCCAGCATGCGGCGCGGGAACTGAAGGATCTGGCGGTGGCGGCGGGCGTGCCGCCCGCCTCTTTGTCGCCGCACGTGCTGCGCCATGCCTTCGCCAGCCACCTTCTGGCCCATGGCGCGGATCTGCGCATCGTGCAGACCCTGCTCGGCCATGCGGATGTCTCCACGACGCAGATCTACACCCACATCCTGGACGAGCGCCTGAAGAGCATGGTCCGCGACCTGCACCCGCTGTCGGGGGAGTGAGGGCGGGGGATCGGCATCCCCGCCGCAGCGGCGTCACCGTCACCTTGATCAGCAGCATGTCCACCCGGAGCGGTCCTTCCAGCGACGGCGCGACGGGCGGCAGTATCCGGCTATGCCCCGGCTCCGGCCGTGGTCACGCGGTGCGATCTGCCGGGCAGGTTGTGGCGCCATCCCCATTATCCTGAGGCGGCCCCTTTCATCGGCGGCGCGCGACGCCTATATTCCAGGTGCCGGCGCAAGCCGGATATGGCGATAAACGGTTGTCGGAATAAACCTTTCGGACCCGGGGGCAGTACCCGGCGCCTCCACCAAAGCCCACAACGTCCGCGCGAAAACGCTGGCGGGTTGGGCTCCGGCGGGGGCGAAACAGGATCGACGAGGGCGTAAAGGGCTTTCTTTCGCTCGGCATGGTTCCGCCGATATCGGGCCGTCCTATAGTTGCGAATGACAACTATGCTCCGGTTGCCGTTGCCGCGTGAGCGGTAAAGGTACCGAAATAAAGTCCTAGCCGGGTAGCTCTGGTTAGGCGGGGTTCGGAGGCACCTGGCAACAGAAGCCTCCACTTACCTTTCGGGGCGGCCGGCCCGACGGGCAAGTTCAATGCGGACGAAAGTCCCATGTGGTGCGACCCTTTTCCGCGCGACCAGAAAGTCGCGTAGCATAAGGTAAGCTGTGTTTCGGCCGGAGCCATCAGCAGGACCCATGCCGCCGGTCGACCATATCCGTTACGATCTTCTCGCCCAGGAAGCGCTGCGTGGCGTCGTGCGCCGCGTGCTCATGGATGTGGCCCGCGACGGCCTGCCCGGCGACCATCATTTCTATCTGTCCTTCGATACCCGCGCGCCCGGCGTGCGTCTCTCGCAGCGCATGCGCGAGCAGTATCCCGAGGACATGACCATCGTGCTCCAGCACCAGTTCTGGGACATGACCGTGACCGAGCACGCGCTCGAGGTCGGCCTGTCCTTCGGCGGCGTGCCCGAGAAGCTGCTCATTCCCTTCTCCGCCATGAAGGGTTTCTTCGACCCTTCGGTGAAGTTCGGCCTCCAGTTCGATCTCGGCACCCCCGAGGACGAGCCGGAGCTGGATGGCGAGCAGGATGACGCCGTCGCCACCCTCGCGCCCGTGGCCTCGCTGCCCACCGCCGCCCGGCCGCCCCGTGGCGCCGGCTCCGAGCCCTCCGTCGCCACCACCGAGACGGCCGAGACGCCCGCGGACGGCGACAAGGAAGGCACCGGCGAGACCCCGCCGGCCGGCGGCGCCGAAGTGGTGCGGCTGGACGTCTTCCGCAAGAAGTGAGCCCGCACGCGGCTCCAGTCTGAAATTCCCATCATGATCCTTCTCCCATGACAGCCGAACCTGATGTCGTCGTCGTGGGGGCGGGGGCCGCCGGCCTTGCCGCCGCGCAGGCCCTGCGCGCGGGTGGCGCCGAGGTGCGGGTGCTGGAAGCCGCCGGCCGCATCGGCGGGCGGGCCTTCACCGACACCACCAGCCTCGGCCTGCCGTGGGACCATGGCTGCCACTGGCTGCACCACGCCGCCGACAATCCCTTCGTGCCCATCGCCGATCGCCTCGGCTTCGCCTATCGCCGCACCGAGGCGCGGGCCGACCGGCCGATCTATCGCGGCGCCCGCCGTCTCGACGCCCTTGAGGCCACCGCCGCGCGGGCCGAGGTGGATGCCGCCTTCGATGCCGTGCGCGCGGCGGGCGAAAACGGCGAGGACATTCCGGCCGCCGCCGTGCTGGCGGCGCGGGCGGGTGATCCGCGCTGGGCCGCTCTGGTGCGCAACTGGTTCGCGCTCATGTCGGCGCAGGATCCCGAGCGCATCTCCTGCGTGGATTATGCCGCTTATGCGGATTCCGACGACAACTGGCCGGTGACGGACGGCTATGGCGCGCTCATCGCCGCCAGCGGCGCCGACGTGCCGGTGACGCTGGCCTGTCCGGTCAGACGCCTCGACTGGTCCGGCCCCAAAGTGAAGGTGGAGACGGATCAGGGCACATTGCGCGCCCGCGCTGTCATCGTCACGGTTTCCACAGAGGTGATCGCGAAAGGCCGGCTCGGCTTCCTGCCCCATTTGCCGGCGGAGCTGATGGACGCCTTCGCCGCTCTGCCTCTGGGGGTCGCGGAAAAGATCGCGCTCAGCTTCGATCGCGACGTGTTCGGCATCTCCACGCCGCTGGGTGTGACCGCGCTCGACGCCGGCATGCCGGAACGCAGCCCGTTCAACTTCCAGCTCCTGCCCGGCCCGCGCCCGGCCGCCATCGGCCATGTGGCGGGGCAGGCGGGGCTGGATCTGCTCCGGGCCGGGCCGCAGGCCATGGCGGATGCCGCGCTCGACGCGCTCTGCGCCATCTTCGGCGCGGATCTGCGCCAGCGCGTGCGCGGCCATTTCAACACCGCGTGGGTGGACGAGCCCTATATCGGCGGCGCCTATTCCTGCGCCCTGCCGGGACAGGCGAAAGCCCGCGACCTGTTGTACGAGCCGCTGGCGGAGCGCATCTTCTTTGCCGGCGAAGCAATCCATCGCACCGCCTTCACCACCGCCCATGGCGCCCATCTGTCCGGGCAGGCGGCGGCTGCGAGAGTGGTGGCGCTCCATCCGCCGGCACCAGTCTAGGAGCCGGATCGGACCAGATGCCAATCTGGTCCGTGAATCCGCCTCCCAACCCGTCAGGGGCCGGATCGGGCCAGATGCCGATCTGGTCCGTGAATCCGCCTCCCAATCCTTCAGGAGCCGCCATGCGTCCTCTGTCCCAGATCGTCGCCGTGGCGGAAAATGGTGTCATCGGCCGCGACCAGACGCTGCCCTGGCACCTGCCGTCCGACCTCAAGCGCTTCAGGGCGCTGACCATCGGCAAGCCGGTGCTGATGGGACGGCACACCTATGTCTCCATCGGCAAGCCCCTACCGGGTCGCATCTCCGTGGTGGTGAGCACCGATCCCGCCTTCGCCCCGCCACCCGAGGTGCGGGTCGCCCCGACGCTGGATGAAGCGTTGAGGCTGGCAGATGCGGCGGCGGAAGAAATGGGGGCCGACGAGATCATGGTCATCGGAGGCCGGCGCATTTTTGCGGAAACCGAGCCGCTGGCCGCGCTGGTGCACCTCACGCAGGTGCATGCGTCTCCCGAGGGCGACGTGCGCCTGCCGGCCTTCGACCCAAAAATCTGGCGCGAGCGGGACCGGGAAGGCCCCTTGCAGGGCGAGAAGGATGATTTCCCCTTCAGC
Organism: Azorhizobium oxalatiphilum; assembly: GCF_014635325.1. Lineage (GTDB taxonomy): Bacteria > Pseudomonadota > Alphaproteobacteria > Rhizobiales > Xanthobacteraceae > Azorhizobium > Azorhizobium oxalatiphilum. The sequence goes on from NZ_BMCT01000006.1 coordinate 169,387, forward strand.
TATGTGACGCTGGAGCGGATCTGAGGCTCACACCTCCAGCTCGAACGCGCCTTCCAGATGCTCGAAACTGCCGTCCAGCCCGAGCAGGATGGCGTCGAAGCGCATGTCGAGACCGTTCAGCTCCGGCCGCCCGGCGAGATAGGCTTCCGCGCCGGCGGCGATGCGGCGGCGCTGGCGCAGCTGCAGGCTCTCGGCGGCGGTGACGAGATCGCGCCGGAGCTTCACCTCGCAGAACACCAGCAGCCCGGCGCGCCGGGCCACCAGATCCAGCTCGCCCGCCTTGGTGCGCAAACGCCGGTCGAGCACCACGAAACCAAGCCCTTCCAGCAGCTGCGCCGCCCGGTCCTCCGCCACCACGCCCCGCACCTGCGCGGCCTGCCTGCGGCGGCGGGCGGGGGTGTCGGCAGGAGGCGCTTTCGGCGGCGGTTTGGCCATGGCCGCTGCCTTCACTCGCCCTTGGTGAGGGCGAGCGCGCGGGCATAGACCTCGCGCTTGGGCCGGCCGGTGGCGGCGGTCACGGCGGCCACCGCATCCTTCAGCGAATGGTCGGCGAGCACGCGGGCGAGCGCCGCATCCACGTCGTCATCCTTCACCGCTTCCTCCAGCGGCGGGCCGATCACCAGCACGATCTCGCCCTTGGGCGCGCCGGCCTGTTCATAATGCGCGGCCAGTTCGGAGAGCGGCCCGCGCCGCACCTCCTCGAACGCCTTGGTCAGCTCCCGACACACGGCGGCCGGGCGGTTGCCCAGCCCCTCAGCGAGATCGGCGAGGCTCTCGGCGAGGCGCGGGCCGGTCTCATAGAGCACCAGCGTGGTGGGCAGGGGGGCCAGTTCCGCGATGCGGTTGCGCCGCTGGCCGCCCTTCTGCGGCAGGAAGCCGTCGAACAGGAAGCGGTCGGTGGGCAGGCCCGCCGTCACCAGCGCCGCCAGCAAGGCGGAGGCACCGGGCAGCGGGTGGATGCGGAAGCCGAGCTGCGCCGCCTCCACCACCAGCTTGTAGCCGGGATCGGACACCAGCGGCGTGCCGGCGTCGGAGACCAGCGCAACCGCCTCGCCTGCCGCGAGGCGCGCCATCAGCTTCGGGCGCATGGAGGCGCCGTTATGGTCGTGATAGGGCACGAGATGGGTGGTGATGCCGTAGCGGTCGAGGAGCCGGCGCGTCATGCGCGTGTCCTCGCAGGCGATCAGCGACGCCCCGGCCAGCGTCTCCAGCGCCCGCACGGTGATGTCGCCCAGATTGCCGATGGGTGTCGCCACCACATGGAGACCGCTCTCCAGCCGCCGCGCGGCGGCGGTGCGGCCGAGCAAGGTGAAGGTGTTGCCGCTCTCGCCCTCGGCGGCCAGCTCCGGCAGATCGGTGATGTCACCGGCGGGCAGATCGTCCCGATCCTCATGCTGGGGGGAGGGCGTGTCTGCGGGCGCGTCGTGCGACGACGCGGCGGGGTCTCTGGTCATGGCGCCAGCATAAAGCGCGCCGGGGCCGGCGAACAGCGGGGGTCCGGGAAGAGGGCTCGTCGGGTCTGCCGGCTCAGCGCGCTCAATCCCTGGCCTGATCTGCCCGGAAGGCCACCTCCGGCACATCCTCCTCGCGCCCCAGCCCCGTGGCCACCAGCGCGCCGCGCACCAACCGGCCATCGGGTGTGATCAGCAAAGCGCTGTCGTCGGCGGTGTCCACCCCGAGATCGAGCGCCAGCGCGCAGCCCAGCAGCGTGGCGAACGCCTTCAGCGGTGGCAGCACATCCATGGCGGCGGGCAGATGCAGGTCGATCTTCATGGCGAAGGCGGCGCGATCGAGCACGTAGCAGACGCCCACCGGCTGCCGCGCCATGGCGTCGATCCAGACGCCACCATCCGCCTCACCGTCGAACAGGCCGGGCGCGGGGCAGGCGAAGGCCCGGCAGAAGGCGGCATCCAGCATCGCGCGCGCGGGGGCGCCGTCCACATAGAGGTCGGGTACCCCGCGTTCGCTCGTCAGCCGCAGGGGCGTTTCCGATGCACACATGCGGGGACCATGCCCCGGATGCATCAGGCCACTCAAGCGTGGCCCGGCAAGATTGGGCCGGCACGACTGGCCCGGCATGACAGGCGGGGAGGATGCCGGTAACGTGAGGCCCGTCCTCGCCGGCAGATGGCCGCACGCCTTGCGCCGCCGGCCCGCGCGATGACAGAAAGCATGTGGGCGGCGCGCCTTCCGGCTGGCGCGACGGCCTCTGGTCCGGCAGGGCTATACCGTGTGACGAGAACGGAGCCGCCGAAGCTCCGAGGAGAACAGAGTGACCGATCGCGTTCTGCCCCCCGGCCTCCCGACCCCGCTGTCCCCTGCGCCGAACAGCCGTCCCGGCCTCAGCCGGCGGGCGCTGCTGTCGCGGGGCCTGACGCTCGCCGGCTCGGTCTCCGCCGCCTCCCTGCTCGCCGCCTGCGCGGGTGGCGATGCGCCGCTCTCCGCCAATGGCCCGCAGGGCGCGCCCACCACTGCCGTCACCAGCCAGCCCATGGCCGCCGCCTCCGGCCCGGTGGTGGCGCTGATCCTGCCGCTGGGCGCGCAGGGCAATGCCGCCCTTGCCGGGCAGGCACTGAAGAATGCCGCTGAACTCGCCATGGCCGAGATGGGCCAGGCGCCGTTCCAGCTCGTGATCAAGGATGACGGGGGCACCTCGCAGGGCGCCCGCCAGGCCGCCGAGCAGGCCATCAACGAAGGCGCCCGCATCATCCTCGGCCCGCTGTTCGCCACCTCCGTGGGTGCGGCGGCGCAGGCGGCCCGGCCGCGCGGCGTGCCCGTCGTCGCCTTTTCCACCGACACCAACGTCGCCGGCAACGGCGTCTTCCTGCTGAGCTTCCTGCCGCAGTCGGATGTGGACCGCATCATTCGCTACACGGCGGGGGAGGGCAAAAAGTCCTTCGCCGGCCTGCTGCCGGAAAATGCCTATGGCACGGTGGTGCAGGGCGCCTTCCAGCAGACGGTGAGCGCCGTCGGCGGCCGGGTGATGGCGCTGGAGCGCTACACCCCCGCGCGTCTCGCCGACGCCGTGCGCCGGATCGCCGACGTGCAGAGCCAGACCGACGCCATCCTGATCCCCGACAGCGCCGAGAGCGTGATCAGCGTGGTGCCGCAGCTGGTCAGCGCGGGCATCGATCTCAAGCGCGTGCGCCTGCTGGGCACCGGCCTGTGGGACGAGCCGCGCCTGTTCAGCGTGCCGCAGATGGAAGGCGCGCAGTTCGCCGCCCCCGAGGCCACCGGCTGGCGCTCCTTCTCCGAGCGCTACCGCGCCCGCTATGGCAACGAGCCGGTGCGCACGGCGACGCTGGCCTATGACGCGGTGTCGCTGGTGGGCGCCATCGTGCGCACGCAGGGCGCGGACGGGCTGAACACCACTACGCTCACCAATCCCTCGGGCTTCGCGGGCGTCGATGGCCCGTTCCGCCTGCGCCTCGACGGCACCAACGAGCGCTCTCTGGCGGTGATGGAAATCCGGGGCGGCCAGATCACCATGGTCAGCCCGCCGCCGCGCACGTTTGCCAGCGCGCAGCTTTGATCAACCTTGTCCGCGTCTGACCAACGGTATGTCCTTGCGGCACCGCTTGGTTTGAGCGGAAAATCCGCCTAGTTTCGCGCGCCCGCAGCCGGTCGGGCCACGGTCAATAAGGAAGACGGGTTCATGAAAGTGATTGCTCCTCTGGCGGGTCTGCTGCTCGCCATGTCCAGCGCCGCCGCCTTCGCCCAGACCGCCGCGCCGGCACCTGCCCCGAGCGCGCCCGCTGTGGCCGCGCCCGCCACCCCGGCGCCCGCCGCCGATGCCGCCGCCAAGCCGCGCGAATTCCCGATCCTGCGCCCCATCGAGATGATGCTGACGCTGCAGGCCGGCGCGCTCACCTTCGACGGCAAGATCCTCACCCTCACGGATGTGGCGCCCACCAGCGCCTTCAGCATCGACCGCCCCGAGCGCATCGGCGGCACCATGACGCTGGAGCAGTACGGCAAGCTGTGGAACGCCACGGTGTCCCAGCTGAAGAACGACCCGCCGAACGTCTCGCTGACCACGCTCGGCCCGGTGCCGACGCAGGCCATCGTCGAAGTGGGCACCGTCAACGTCGAGGGCAACAAGCTCACCGCAAATGCGGTGGTGCTCGACGGCGTGCTGCCGCCCAGCGGCCAGCTGGTGAGCGTGACCACCGCCCCCACCATCTTCCGTCCGCTGGCCGAGGTCCGCGAGTTCCTGAAGTGCTGGTGGAGCCCCTACTGGATGCAGCGCGTGTGCCGCGCCGCGTGGTGATCAAGCGGTTCTGACGACCAAAAAAAAACGGCGCCGAAAGGCGCCGTTTCCACAAGAAGCAGGTCTACCCCTCGCAATCCAGCGCGCACGGTGCCATTTTGTTCTCATCCGAGACTCCTGTGCCCGAGAACGAGACGGCGATTGTCCAAGCCCTTTGAGAAGAATGACGGCAACCACCCCGGAAGCGATTCCTGGGACGGGGACAGCCGCGACCTCGCTCCGCGCGAAAACGTTGCGCGCCCGGCCCTGAAGCCCGGCGGCATCGCCGAGCGGGCGCGCGCCGCCATGGGCATCGCGCCGCCGCCCGCGCAGAAATCCTATCTCGATGGCCTCAATCCCGAGCAGCGCGACGCGGTCGAAACCATCGACGGCCCGCTGCTGGTGCTGGCCGGTGCCGGCACCGGCAAGACCCGCGTGCTCACCGCCCGCGTGGCGCACATTCTCTCGCAGGGCCGCGCCTATCCCTCGCAGATCCTCGTCGTGACCTTCACCAACAAGGCCGCGCGCGAGATGAAGGAGCGCATCCACGGCATGGTCGGGGATGCGGTGGAGGGCATGCCGTGGCTCGGCACCTTCCACTCCATCGGCGTGCGCATCCTGCGCCGGCATTACGAGCTGGTGGGGCTGAAAGCCGGCTTCACCATCCTCGACACCGACGACCAGATTCGCCTGCTGAAGCAGTTGCTCACGGCGGAGCAGATCGACGAGAAGCGCTGGCCCGCCCGCATGCTGGCCTCCGCCATCGACGGCTGGAAGAATCGCGGCCTCAGCCCCGAGCATGTGCCCGCAGGGGAGGGCGCCGCCTTCGCCCATGGTCGCGGCCAGCCGCTCTATGCCGCCTATCAGGCCCGCCTGAAGGCGCTCAACGCGGTGGACTTCGGCGACCTGCTGCTGGAAGGCATCCGCCTGTTCCGCGAGAATCCCGATGTGCTCGCCGAATACCACAAGCGGTTCAAATACCTGCTGGTGGACGAGTATCAGGACACCAACGTCGCCCAGTATCTCTGGCTGCGGCTCCTCGCGCAGGGTTCGCGCAACGTCTGCTGCGTGGGTGATGACGACCAGTCGATCTATGGCTGGCGCGGCGCGGAAGTGGACAACATCCTGCGCTTCGAGAGCGACTTTCCCGGCGCCAAGGTGATCCGGCTGGAGCGCAACTACCGCTCCACCGGGCATATTCTGGGCGCCGCCGCCCATCTCATCGCCTTCAACGAGGGCCGGCTCGGCAAGACCCTGTTCTCGGAAGGCGACGCGGGCGAGAAGGTTTCCGTCACCGGCGCCTGGGATTCGGGCGAGGAAGCCCGCGCCATCGGCGATGAGATCGAGGCGCTCCAGCGCGCCAGCCATCCCTTGTCGCAGATCGCCATTCTGGTGCGCGCCTCGTTCCAGATGCGCGAGTTCGAAGACCGCTTCGTCACGCTGGGCCTCAATTATCGCGTCATCGGCGGTCCGCGCTTCTATGAGCGCGCCGAAATCCGCGATGCGCTGGCCTATCTGCGCTGCGTCATCTCTCCGGCCGACGATCTGGCCTTCGAGCGCATCATCAACGTGCCCAAGCGCGGCATTGGCGATGCCAGCATCAAGCAGCTCCGCGACGTGGCCCGCCTCGACGGCGTGCCACTGATGGAAGCCGCCCGCCGGCTCACCGAGAGCGAGGAGCTCAAGCCCAAGCTGCGCAGCACCCTGCGCGGCCTGCTGGAGTCGTTCGACCGCTGGCGCGTGCAGGGCGAGACCACCAAGCACAACGAGCTGGCCGAAATCGTGCTCGACGAGAGCGGCTATACCGACATGTGGCAGAAGGACCGCTCGGCGGAAGCCGCCGGCCGGCTGGAGAACCTGAAGGAACTCGTGCGCTCCATGGAGCCGTTCGAGAGCCTCTCCGGCTTCCTGGAGCACATCTCGCTGGTCATGGACGTGGCCGAGGGCGCCTCCGAGGACGCGGTGCAGATCATGACCCTGCATTCGGCCAAGGGGCTGGAGTTCGACACCGTCTTCCTGCCCGGCTGGGAGGAGGGGCTCTTCCCCCACCAGCGCGCGCTGGACGAGCAGGGCAAGGCCGGCCTCGAAGAGGAACGCCGCCTCGCTTATGTGGGCATCACCCGGGCACGGGCGAGCGCGCGGGTCTATTTCGCCTCCAACCGCCGCATCCACGGCATGTGGAACTCCACCGTGCCGAGCCGCTTCCTCGACGAGCTGCCGGACGGCCATGTGGAAGTGCAGGAGAGCAAGGGCGGTTATGGCTGGGGCGGCTCCACCGGCGGCTATGGCGGCAACAGCTATGGCAACAGCCGGTTCGACAAGGCCGAACCTTTCTCGTCCAGCTACGCCACCCCCGGCTGGCAGCGGGCGCAGAACAACCGCACTGAAAGCCAGAGCCCGCGCGGCGGCTATGGCAGCGCCCGCAAGGGCGGCGCACCCATGATCGAGGGCACGCTGATCGCCTCCTCCACCGGCGGGGCGTCCGCTTATTCAAGGGGCGAGCGCGTGTTCCACATCAAGTTCGGCTATGGCGAGATCACCGGCATCGACGGCAACAAGCTCACCGTCCTGTTCGACAAGGCCGGCGAGAAGCGGGTGGTGGACAGCTTCGTGGAGAAGGTTTGAGCCGGCACTGCGGGACTGGCGCGGGATCGGACATGCGCCGGCAACCCGTCACCCCGCATTGCGGCAAAGGCGAGCGCGCCTGCCACGCACAAGCTTCAGCTTGCATAATTGCCGGGAGACATCTGTCGTAACGCCAACGGGCGAGCTATCATGTTTGTGATCTTGCAGCTGCCTTCGGGCATTCGCGGGCTCTGAAACCGACATCCCGCCCATGTATTTCATCAATTTCCTGACGATCGCCGCTTTCATCGCGGTCTATTTCGGCGCCATGCTGGCGCTCTTCCGTGCCCGCCGGCTGCTCGGCATCGGCGCGTTTTTCTGCGTGCTCAGCGCTACGCAGTTCGTCGAGGCGTATCTCGCCATCGGCTATTATCTGCAATTGCCCTTCGGCCTCGCCATCTCGCCGGGGCCGGCGGCGCTGTTCACCGGCAAGCTCGCCATGCTGCTCGTCACCTATATCAAGGAAGACGCGCCCATGGCCCGGCAGCCGCTCTACGGCATGCTGCTGGGCAACATGCTGGTGTTCCTGCTGGTGGCGGCGCTGGGCTTCGATCTGCCCCGGCTGCCGCTGCCCTATGCCCCTGATCTCGGCATGATGACCAAGGTGACGATGCTCACCTTGTGGGCCAATCTGGCGCTGTTCCTGGAATGCCTCGTCATGTTCGTGGTCTACGAGCGGCTGCGGGCGCGCGGCCTCGGCCTGTGGCCGGTGCTGTTCATCCCGCTGGCGCTGGCGGTGCTGGTGGAGCAGGTGGCCACCTTCGGCGCCCTGCATTTCACCTTCGGCCTGCCGCTCGGCCTCGGCACCGGCAGCTTCCTGGGCAAGCTGGTGGCTGTGGCGCTCTTTGCGCTGGTGCTCACCTGGTACCTGACGAAGGTGGAGCCGCTGCCGCCCGCCCGCCGCCGGCGCATCCGCCGCGGCCCGCGCGAGATCTGGGACGCCATCCGCCCCGGCGAGGCGACCGTGCATCCCGAATCGCGCCGCTATGATCCGCTCACCGGCACCTTCCACGCCTCCCAGTTCGCGCCCATCTGCGGCCATCTGCTGGCCGTCACCACGCTCACCGGACGGCCCATGAGCGTGCTGCTCATGAGCATCGACGCCGAGGACGCCACCGCCACCGATCTCGAAGCCCGCGACGCCGTGGTGCGCCGGGTGGGCGAGGCGCTGGGGGAGGGCATCCGCACCGGCGATTATGTGGTGCGCTACAAGGAGGGCATGTTCGCCGTGCTCACCCCCGGTGCCGCCCATCAGGCGGCGCTGCAGGTGGCCTCGCTGCTGCGGCGGGAGATCGAGAACGTGCTGACCGCCGAGGACGAGCCGCCGCACACCCTGAGCATCGGGGTCGCCACCACGCCGCAGGACGGCACCAGCGTGCCGCAGCTGCTGGAGGCGGCCGAACGCCGCGTGGGCGATGCACGCCGCATGGGACCGAACCAGGTGGCCGGGATGTTCAGCGCCTGACTTTTTCGCGCGCGGGCGCAAGTCGCCGTTTGTGTCCCAGCCGCGTTGCAGAACACCGTCATGGCCGCCGCCTTATGGGCGCAAGTGAGGAAGACACTGGATATTCCCCGCCCGCTCTGGCACTCAGCGGGGATGTCCGGCGCGCCCTGAGGGCGTGCCAGCCGCTTGGCGCGTCTGCGCCTCGCCGCGAAACATCTTGAGGATCCGATGCTGGAAGGCCTGCCGCCCAACGACGCCACCCATGTGATGCGCCTCAGCGCGCCGGAGCGCGAGGCGCGCCGGGTGGCCGACTTCCTGGCCGAGCATTTCGACCCGGCCGAAGTGGCGGTGGCCAATTTCGAGCAGCCCGATGGCAACTGGGCCATCGAGCTTTATGCGGGGGAAGCCTTCGACCCCGACCTGCTGCGTGAACTGGTGACGATCGCCGCCGGCCCGGAGATGGCCGCGCAGGTGTCCTTCCACGAGATCGACAAGACCGACTGGGTGGCCGCCAGCCTCGAGGGCCTCGCCCCGGTGCGGGTCGGCCCCTTCATCGTCCATGGCAGCCATGACCGCGACCGCGTGCCGGTGAACGCCATCGGCATCGAGATCGAGGCGGCGCTGGCCTTCGGCACCGGCCATCACGGCACAACGCAGGGCTGCCTCGCGGCCATCGCCGACATGGCGAAGCTGGGCACGCCGCGGCGCATTCTGGATGTGGGGACGGGGACGGGCGTGCTGGCCATCGCGGCGGCGCGGCAGTTCCGGCGCACGGTGGTGGCGAGCGATCTGGATGCGGTGGCGGTGAAGACGGCGCGGGAGAATGCCCGCTTCAATCACGCCGGGACGCTGACCGAGCTGCATCTGGCCGCGGGCGTGGATTCCATGAGCCTGCGCGCGGGCGGGCCCTATGACCTGATCCTGGCCAATATCCTGCTGCCGCCGCTGAAGCGGCTGGCGAAGCCGGTGCGGCCGCTGTTGGCGCCGGGCGGCTGGCTGGTGCTGTCCGGCCTGCTGCCGAGCCATGCCAATGCGGCGCTGGCGGCCTATCGGGCGCAGGGGCTGAAGCTGGTGCGCCGCCGCGATATCGACGGCTGGACCAGCCTGATCCTCTCGGCCAACGGAGCAGCGCCCCGCAAGCAGTCCTGGTGGTGAGGGCGGGGGCCTCAGTCAGCGGCCCCCCGTCATCACATGAGCGGGTAACGGCCCGGACGCTGGACGTACTTCAGGACTTCACGCTCGGCCTGCTCGGTGCGGGCGGCGATGATGGCGTCCAGCACGCGGGCCCAGAAGCCCTTCTTGGACTCGGCCTTGGCGGCGGGAACGAACTTCGGGGTGGAGTAGCTTACGGCGCTCATGACGGAGCTTCCTTGCAATGCAACCTTCGATGCAGTGCAAGATATGCCGTGTTGCGGCGCAGCGGAATTGATAGGTCAGCATGCCTGTCCTGCACAGCACGCAGACATGCCTCCATAGCATGCAGTCCACATGGTGGACCTTTGATTTGCAAAGGCTTGCGGCGCCTTGCCCGGCGCCATCGGGGCGGTTTGGAACGGCCGGAAATGCCCCCTGGAATCGGGGCGAAATGGCCGTCGAAATGGCAGGAAATGACCGCAAAGCCGGGGTCACGCCGCCCCACGCCTGCAACCTGCGCAGGAATAAGGTATACGAGAAGTTAAGATTTCAGGGTGCCCGGTTGCAGGGCAGTGCAACACGATGCACTGCCGCTGCCGCCGGGAATGCCCCTCAGCAGCGCCCGCCCATGACGACGGAGCGGCCGATGCCCTCGGCGGGGGGCAGGGTGGCGTGGACCTGCCGCATGTCCGAGATGCGCTCCAGAACGCTGTCCGGGATCGCCGCCGCGCGGCGGCTGGCGAGGTCCACATGCAGCGCCACCTGCTCGCAGGTGGCCGCGACCCAGCCCTCGCTGCCGTGATGCAGGGTCTCGAAAATGTGCAGGCGCTTGTCGTCATAGTCTTCAAGGCGCAGCGTCACGCGCACCGGCACGCCGCTGGACAGTTCCCGCAGATAGCGCGTGTGCGTCTCGGCGGTGAAGAATGCCGTCGTCCGGCGCTTGATCGCATGCGGGCCGAAGCCGATCAGGGCCAGCGCCTCATTGAAGGCATTGTCGAAGATCAGGCTATAATAAGCAGCGTTCAAATGCCCGTTGGCATCGGTCCAGTCCCGCTCGACCGCCATGGCGGACGATACAAAGGGCGCAAAGAAGACCGGTTCGAAGTCGGTGACGTCCAGCATGGCAGTGACCTCCTCTCTTCGGCTTCCCCCCGGAAGATGCTCGTTGAACACTCAGTGTGCCGTTCCGTACGGCAACGGTCACTAGGGGAAATGGCGCAAGAGTGGCCGTCCTGCGGCATTGCGATGCACCGCTGCCGCTTGTGGCCCTGCAACGCAGGAATTGTTTTCAGGAGACGGCCAGCCCGATACACTCCGGCCGAAACCGCGTCTGCCACATATCTTAAGGAATTCTAAATGCTTGGTGCGGCTGCGAAGAAGGACTTCGCAAACGGGGAAACGCTCAGCACGGCGCTCGGGGAGCTCAGCGCCAAACTGGGTCAAAAAGTCGTGATGTCCCGCGCGGTTCGCGAGCAGCACGCGAACATTACCACCTTCCTGCCCAATGAACCGGCAGATGCGGTGATCATGGCGACCTGCGTGGAAGATGTGCAGACCACCGTGCGCATCTGCGCGGCCCATAATGTGCCCATCATCCCCTGGGGCGCCGGTACCTCGCTGGAGGGCCATGTGAACGCGCCCTATGGCGGCGTCTGCATCGACCTGTCCGGCATGAACCGCATCCTCAAGATCAACACCGAGGATCTGGACTGCGTGATCGAACCCGGCGTCACCCGCAAGCGCCTCAATGAGGAGCTGCGCGACCAGGGCCTGTTCTTCCCCATCGATCCCGGCGCCGACGCCTCGCTGGGCGGCATGGCCTCCACCCGCGCCTCGGGCACCAATGCGGTGCGCTACGGCACCATGAAGGACAATGTCATCGCCCTGAAGGTGGTGATGCCGAACGGCGAGCTGATCACCACCTCCCGCCGCGCCCGGAAATCCTCCGCCGGCTATGACCTCACCCGCCTGTTCATCGGCGCGGAGGGCACGCTGGGCATCATCGTGGAGATCACGCTCAAGCTCTACGGCATCCCGGAGAGCATCGTCGCCGGCGTCTGCTCCTTCCCCACCATCGCGGATGCCTGCAACACGGTGATCCAGACCATCCAGTGCGGCATTCCGGTGGCCCGCATCGAGCTGCTGGACGAGGTGCAGGTCCGCGCCTCCAACGCCTATGCCAAGCTCACCCTGCCCGAGACGCCGCATCTCTTCCTGGAGTTCCACGGCTCGGAGACGGGCGCGGCGGAGCAGGCGGAAATGTTCGCGGCGCTCGCCGCCGACAATGGCGGCGGCCCCTTCGCCTCCGCCGAGAAGCCGGAAGACCGCACCAAGCTGTGGCAGGCGCGGCATGACGCCTATTGGTCCGTGCTGCCGCTGCGCCCCGGCGCGAAGGCGGTCGCCACCGACGTGTGCGTGCCGATCTCGCGCCTTGCCGAATGCGTGGAGGCCACCAAGACCGACATCATCGAGATGGGCCTCATCGCGCCCATCGTCGGCCATGTGGGCGACGGCAATTTCCACACCACGCTGATGGTGGATGTGACCGACCATTCCGACGTGGCCAAGGCGGAAATCTTCATGAAGCGGCTCGTGGAGCGGGCGCTGGCCATGGAAGGCACCTGCACCGGCGAGCACGGCGTGGGCGAGGGCAAGAAGAAGTATCTTTATGCCGAGCACGGCGCCGGCACGCTGGACGCCATGCACGCCATCAAGACCGCCTTCGACCCGCAGAACATCATGAACCCGGGCAAGATCCTGCCGGGCTGATCCTGCCGGGGCCAAGCCCCCTCCCCCGCCCGGCGCCTCGCGTGCCGGGCGGGCCACGATGACGCTTTGTCGAGTGGCAAAAGTTACAGAGGACCGTCATCCCCGGACTTGATCCCGAAGTCGGATGTTTCCGACTTCGGCTCCAAAGTGCGGAAGTCGGCAAAGGCCGACTTCCGGGGATCCACGTCAGGCCGACGGTTCAGACCTCCACGGACTGTTCGGAGCGGTGCCACGTGGATGACCGGATCAGGTCCGGCCATGACGAATGGTGGGAGGTGCAATCAAATTGATGTATCTCGCAGGATAGAGGCCACCCGGATTTCACCCCGGCCTTCATCATTTTTGACAGACCTGCGGCCTAGTCTGCGCGATATGGTCGGAAACCGGCTTTGTTCCGGTTCCGCACAGGCCCGCCAACGCAGGGGAGACAAAGGCGCGTGCAAGCCATCCTGATCGGCCTCGCCTCGGCCGTCATCCTCGTGATCGGTGCCGCCTTCTCGGCGCCCTTCGTGGTGGACTGGACGCAGTGGCGCAGCACTTTCGAGGCGGAGGCAAGCCGCATCCTCGGGCTGCCGGTGGAGATCCGCGGCACTATCGAGGCCGACATCCTCCCCTCCCCCCATCTGGTGCTGCGCAACGTCGCCATCGGCACGGACGAGGCCCAGAGCGGCGCCACCATGCGCGAGCTGCGCGCCGACCTCTCGCTGGGCGCCCTGCTGCGCGGCGACGTGGAGGCCAGCAATGTCACGCTGGTACGCCCGGCCCTGCGGGTGGTGCTGGACGCCTCCGGCCGCGTCACGCCCCCCAAGGGCACCCGCCCCGCCGCCGGCCTCAGCATCGCCCAGTTCACCATCGATCAGGGCACGCTGGACCTGCGCGACCGCGGCGCCGGCCGCACGGTGCGCCTCACCGATCTGTCGCTGAAGGGCGAGGCCCGCTCCACGCTGGGCCCCTTCCGTCTTGAGGGCGACGGCACCGCCAGCGGCGAGCGCTATGCCCTGCGCGTCACCCTCGGCAAGATCGGCGAGGAGGGCGGCCGCCTGCGCTTCATCGCCGATGGCCGCAGCCGCCCCTTCTCGCTCGATCTCGACGGCACCCTGCGCACCGCCTCCGGCATGCCCCAGTTCGAGGGCAAGGGCACCCTGCTGCGCCGGGGCGAAGGCGCCGGCACCGATGCCTGGCGCCTGTCCGCCACGGTCCGCATGTCGCCCGAGGCGGTGGTCGCCGATACGCTCGACCTCGTCATGGGCGATGACGCCCGCCCGGTGCAGCTCTCCGGCTCGGCGCGGCTCTCGCTCGGCCGCGCCGTCGGCCTTGATGCGGTGCTCAATGCCCGCAGCCTCGATCTCGACGCTTTGCGCGCCCTCCCCGTCGGCACCCAGCAGACGCCGGGCGAGGCGCTGGCCGGCCTTGCCGGCGCGTTCGCCGAACTGCCCGCGCCCGAAGTCACCTCGCGCATCGGCGTGGCGGTGGACCAGCTGACCGTGGGCGGCACCGTCGTGCGCGATGCACGCGCCGACCTCACCGGCAGCAGCGCCGGCTGGCACATGGACACCGCCGAGGCGAAGCTGCCCGGCCAGACTGCTTTGCGCCTCTCCGGCGTGCCCGCCCGCACGGGCGCCGCGAGCGCCGGTCTTGGTGGTGATCTCCTGCTCACTTCGGAAGATCCCGCCGCCTTCCTGCGCTGGGCAGCGCCCCGCGCGGCGCCCGAATATGCGGCCGCCGTGAAGGGCCCGGTGCGCATCGCCGGCCGCATCAATGCGGAGGCCGCGCGCTATGCCGTCACCGGCCTCGATGCCCGTTTCGGCCCGGCCCGTCTCTCCGGCGACGGCACGCTGGACCTGAAGGACATCACCGCCCCCCGGCTCGACCTGAAGCTGGCGCTGGACGGCGCCGATCTCGATCCGCTCATCGCCCTGGGGCGCAAGGGCCTCGGCGACGCAAGCCTGCCGCTGAGCGGCGCCATCGCGCTTGATGGTCAATCGCTCACTCTGTCCGGCCTGCCGCTGCGCCGCCTCGCGCTGGCCGCCGAAGGCCGCGACCGCAACTGGACGCTGACCCGCTTCACGCTGGATGACCTGGTGGGCCTGAAGCTCGCCGGCACCGGCCAGATGCGCACCGGCTCAGCACCCACCGGCCAGCTCGCGCTGACCCTCTCCGGCACCAAGGCGGACGGCCTCGTGCCGGTATCGCGCCTCGTGGCCGGATCGGAAACGGCGGATGTGATCCACCGCCTGCTGCCCGTCGCGGCGCCCGTCGAGCTTACCGCGCAGGCCACATGGGGCGAGAAGGGTGCGCACAGCCTCACCGCCACCGGTACGCTCGGCCAGCTGGAAGGCCGCGCCGCCTTCGCCCGTACCGATGGCGCGGCGCCGAGCAAGGTCAGCCTCGCCGTCACCGCTGCCGATGGCGCCAAGGCGCTGGAGGCTGCCGGCCTGCCCGGCCTGCGCCAGGGGCTAGGGCCGGCCCGCATCGATCTGGCCATCGATCCGCGCAGCGACGGCACCGCCGGCTTCGACGGCCGGGTGGCCCTGGGCGGCGCCACGGCGTCCGGCACTGGCACCGTGCGCCTCAACCCCGAAGGCGCGCTGCTGCCCACCCTCGACATGAGACTGGACGGACCGGACCTCGCCCGCCTGCTGGCCGCCGATCTCTCCACCGATGGCCCGGTGCCCGGCAGCCTCACCTTCGCGCTCAGCCGCGCCGGGGCGCTGTGGCGCTTCGACACGCTCACCGGCACGCTCGGTGGCGCCCCGCTCTCCGGCCAGTTCACGCTGGAAGCCGCCGCCGTGCCGCGCATCGACGGCCGGCTGGAGACGGAAAGCCTCTCGGTGCCCCGGCTCATGGGCCTGTGGAGCGCCCGCAGCGTTGGGCCAGACGTGGGCACGGGCGCATGGTCCAATGCCCGCTTCTCGCCGGCCATCCCCGCCCCCGCCGCCTTTGCCCTGGACCTGAACGCCAAGCGCATCGAGCTTTCCGGCCCCTATCGGCTGACCGACGGCCATCTGCGCATCGTCGCCGACAGCAATGCCTTCGAGCTGCGCGATGTCTCCGGCGGGCTCGGCTCGGGCCATGTGGCGGGCGCCATCACCCTGCGCCGGCGGGGAGATGCCCTGCAGGCGGACGGGCGCATCTCGGTGGACAGCGTGGAGAGCGGCGTGCTGCTCGGGCCGCTGGGCCTGCGCACCCCGCCGCGCGGGCGCGTGTCCTTCTCCCTCGATGCGGTGGGCATGGGCCGCACGCCGCAGGCCATCGTGCAGGCGCTCTCGGGACAGGGCACCGTCTCGGTGCAGGAGCTGGAGATCCCCGGCGTCGATCCCAAAGCCATCGACAGCGTGATGGCCGAGACCGCCATCGGCCAGCCGCCGGATGAGCGGCGCATCACGGCCATGTATGATCGCGCCCTTCAGCGCGGCCCCCTGAAGCTGGAGCAGCTGGAGGGCACATTCGGGCTGGTGAATGGCGTTGCCCGCCTCTCCCCTGCCCGCGCCATCACCGGCAACACCAACATTGCCGTCTCGGGCACGCTGGATCTCGCGCGCCTCCTCATGGATGTGACGCTGGAGCAGGAAGGACGCGAATCCCCCGGCACCCTGCCCGGCGGCACCATCGCATGGCGCGGGCCGCTTGCTGCGCCCGAGCGGCGCGTAACCTCCACCGCGCTGACCGGCGTCATTTCCATGCGCGCCATCGAGCGCGAGACCAGACGGCTGGAAGAGCGCCAGAACGCGCCCTTGCCAGCGGTCGCCCCGCCCCCGCCCGCACAGCCGCAGGCCGCGCCGATGGCGCCCGCACCGGCGACCCCTGCCCCCGCCCCCATCAGCGCCCCGCCGGTTCCCCCAGCGCCGAGCCCCGCGCCCGCCGTACCTGCGCCCACCGTACCCGCGCCGACGACCGCCAGCCCGGTGCCCCCGCCAAATCCCGCGCCGGCAGCGACACCACCCGCCCCGACGCCCCGAGCCGCGACCCCGACGCCCCCGCCCCGCACCGAGCCGCGCGCAGCGGAGATCCAGCCGTCTGCCCCGTTGGGTCCGCAGGCCGCCCCCGCTTTGCCCCCGCCCGTAGACATCGGCCCGGCCATGCGCCCGCGCATGGAGCCGGCCGAGCCCGAGGCGATCCAGCCGCCCATGCCCATCCAGCCCTTCGGCGGCTTCGGCATATTGATGCGCCCGCCGGCCTCCATGCCGGAGTGACCGCGCGGGGCTGTTGCTCTATGCCAAGGGACGGTGGATGACCGCGCGGGTCATGAGCCAAAGTGCCCGCAGGGGACAATCGGCGCGTCCTTTCCCCCTCCCCCCGCAGGCGGGGGAAGTCCGGTGTGGGGGCAGGCGCGGCCGGGTCCTCAGGGACCAGCGGACAATGACCCACTGCGCGCCTGCTGAACTGTTCGAACAGGTTCCGAGATGATCGAGATTTCGCGGCTCATCCGCATTCCGGAAGAGGACATCGAACTGTCCTTCGTGCGCGCCTCCGGGCCGGGCGGGCAGAATGTGAACAAGGTGTCGAGCGCAGTGCAGCTGCGCTTTGATCTGATGGGCTCGCCCTATCTGCCGGAGGGCGTGAAGATGCGCGCCGCCACCGCCGCCGGCAGCCGCCTCACCAAGGAGGGCGTGCTGGTGCTGCATGCCCAGCGCTTCCGCACCCAGGAGCGCAATCGCGAGGATGCCATCGAGCGATTGGTGGAGCTGCTGCGCGCGGCGACCATCGTGGCACCGAAGCGCCGCCCGACCCGCCCCACGCTCGCCTCCAAGGAGCGGCGTCTGTCGGCCAAGGAGCGGCGGGGCTCGGTGAAGAACCTGCGGCGCGGAAAGCCCGATCTCGACTGAGCGGCCGCACCTATCACGCGTCCGTGAAGCCGAATTGTTTCACGTGAAACAGGTGGGGCCGAAAGTCCGTAGCCGGCTTCAGGCCGGGGCACGCACGGCCTTGACCGGGTCCACCTTGACGAGCGGGATGACCACGGCGTCCGTGCGCGCGGTCTCCGGCGGCGGCGGCTCGATACGGTTCCGGCCGCTGCTCTTGGCGCGATAGAGCATGCCATCGGCGGCACGCATCAACGCATCCAGCTCGCCCTCCCCGCCCTCCGACTGCACCAGCCCGGCACTGGCGGTGATCGAGATGGCCGCCTCGCCGAACGGCGTGGTGGTCTCGGCCAGCGTGAGGCGCAGCCGCTCCAGCGGGCCGCGCGCCTCCTCCAGCGAGGTGTGTGTCATCAGCACTGCGAACTCCTCGCCCCCCATGCGGCCGATGATGTCGCTCTCGCGGAGCACCGTGTGGGCCAGAAGGGCGAAATGCTTCAGCACCGCATCGCCGGCCGCATGGCCGTAGGTGTCGTTGACCCGCTTGAAGTGATCGAGGTCGATGAGCGCCAGCGTCAGGACATGTCCGCGCCGCCGGGCCAGCGCCAGCTCGCGCCGGGCCAGCGCCTCGAACTGGCGGCGATTGTGCAGGCCGGTCAGGTCATCGGTGGTGGCGCGGGCCTCCAGCTCGCGCTGCATCTTCTGCCGCTCCACATCCATGTCGAGGGCATGGATGAGCGCGCCCAGCGTCGTCACCAGCGGCTCCAGCAGATCCACCAGATCCTGCTGATAGCCCTCGGTGGCATTGGCGAGGCCGATCATGCCCACCACCTTGCCGCCGAAGCGGATGGGCAGGCCCAGGAAATTGTCCAGATGCGGATGGCCGGCCGGCGTGCCCCGCGCCGCGCCATGCAGGGCCGGTCGATTGGTCAGCACCACCTCGTTGCGCGTCACTACATGGCCGAACAGATTGTCCAGCTTGTGGAACTCAAGCCCGCCCTTCTTCATCTTCTCGCCATGGGCGGCCCGCGCCTCGGCGCTCCAGGAGAGATCCGAAATGGCCGGGATGAGCAGATAGGGATTGCCCTCTGCCGTGTGGCGCATGACGCCGATGAAGCCGAACTGGCTCTCCGCCACCCGCAGCAGCGGCTCGAACAGGCCGTTGCAGGCGGCCTGGATGTCATGGCTGAACATGAAGCTGGCCTGCGCGCTGTTCAGCACCTCCAGCAACTGGCGCTGCTTGGTGCGCTGGAGTTCGTCGCGCTTGTGCTCGGAAATGTCGATCATGGTGCCGACGATGCGCAGCGGCGCCCCATCGGCGAACCGCTCCACCACCTTGCCGAAGGACTGCATCCAGACGAAATGCCGGTCCTTGTGGCGCATGCGGTATTCGAGCTTCACAAAGTCCGGCGCCGGCACCACGCCCCTGATCTTGCGCTCCACGCGGGGGCGGTCGAACGGGTGGATCATGGACAGCCAGGTGTCCACATGCGTGTCGATCTCCACCGCCCGAAAGCCCAGGGTCGCTGCCGTGCGGTCGTCGATGATGCGTTCGTCGGTGGCCAGATTGAGATCGAACACACCGATATTGGCCGCCTCCACCGCCATGGACAGGCGCTCGCGCACCAGCGCATTGGCCTGCTCCAGCCGCTTCTGGTGGGTCTCGTCCAGCAGATAGGCGAAGATCAGCCGCTCGCTGGTGTGGGCGAGCGCGGGGGTCTGGCTGGTCTGGCGGATCCAGCGCATGCCGTGCTGAGTGGGAACGCGGAAGGTGAGATCGATGTTCAGCAGCGAGGCCTCGATATGCCCGTGCATGGCGAGGCGGAAATCCTCCTGATCATCGGGATGGATGATGCGCTCGAACGAGCCGCCCTCCTTCAGCGCCTGCAACTGCTCGGTGCCAATGACCCGGCCGAGATTGTCCGAGGCATAGACCAGCGGCAGACCCCGCTCGGCCTTCCAGATGACGGCGCCGGTGGGCCCGTTGGCCAGCATGGCGCGCTCGTTCAGCACATCCTGCGCCTGCCCGCGCTGCTGGAACAGCTCGCCCAACAGCCGGGCGAAGGTCTCCAGCAGGGCGGTGTCCTTCGGCCGCCAGTCCGGCCGGGGCGCGGGATCGGTGAGGGCAAGGGTGCCGAAGGGAATGGCGCCGCCGGCCCGCAGGGGGGCTGCCGCATAGAAACCGGTGTCGCCCGCCTCGAAGCCGGCAAAGCCCGCCGTATCCGGCAGGATGCGCACCTGCGCCGGATTGGCGGCGCGCTGGCGCAGCCGGTCCTCGCCAAGGGAGACATCCTCCGCATCGCTGGCCGCCAGCACATGGGGGCGTGCCTCGCCGAGGATCGCGATGTGCGCGGCCTTTACCTCGAAGGCATCCGCAACGCGGACGACAAAGTCACGCAAAGCGGTGAGGAAGTCCTCGCCGAGGGCTTCCTCTAGATGCATTCCACGCAGATAGGCGATGCGGCTGGAGACGGAATCCATTGCTTACAATCTTGATTGTATAATTCGTCTTTACACCTATAAATTTTACGTGAGGGCACACGGCAGGCAATGCGCCCATCGTCTGAGTCAGGTCCAAAGCGGCGGGATTCGGCCGAATCCGGCGGTAGCCGGTGGGGAATAGATGCCGTTTGGGATGTTTCACGTGAAACAGGTCGATTTTCGCCATTGGAGGGGTCCGCACCTGTTTCACGTGAAACAGGTCGCCCGCCCGTCCAGCTCCAGCCTGTTGTCCCGCAACGCTTACTTGCCGATGCAGAAGGTACGGAACAGCGCGTCGAGCACGTCCTCCACATCCACCCGCCCCACCACCTGATCGAGCGCCCGCGCCGCGAGGCGCAGATGCTCCGCCAGCAGATCCTCGTCGCCGGAAGCGATGGACAGCGCCAGATCCAGTTCGGCCAGCGCCTCGGCCAGCGCATGCCGCTGCCGCGCCCGCGTCACCAGTGCCGGCTCGCCGCCACCAAGGGAGGCCGCCCGCCGCTCGATCTCCGCGATCAGCTCCTCCAGCCCCTCGCCGGTGATGGCCGAGATGGCGAAGCCGTCGCCCTCCCCCGCCCCGTCTTGTGTCCCGGCATCCACCTTGGTGCGCACCACAAGCGCGCCGGGAAGATCGTCCGGCGGCGGTGCGCCGGTGTCGGAGAGCCAGAGCACCAGATCGGCGGCGGCGGCGCGGGCGCGGGCGCGGCGCACGCCTTCCGCCTCCACCACGTCGTCGGTCTCGCGCAGGCCGGCGGTGTCGATCAGCGTCACAGCTTGGCCGGCCAGCTGGAGATGCACCTCCAGCACGTCGCGCGTGGTGCCGGGGATGGCCGAGACGATCGCCGCTTCGCGCCCCGCCAGCCGGTTCAGCAAGGTGGACTTGCCCGCATTGGGCGGGCCGGCAATGGCGATGGCGAGCCCGTCGCGCACCCGCTCGCCGCGCGCCGCATCGGCGATGGCGGCGGCAAGTTCCGCCCGCAGCAGACGTGTCTCATTAAGTGCCGGGCCGGTGAGGTCTTCCGGCACGTCGGCCTCGTCGGAAAAGTCGATGGTGGCTTCCACCAGCGCCAGAGCCCGGATCAACCGCTCGCGCCAGCCGGCCACGGCGCGGGACAGGGCACCGGCGGATTGGGCCAGCGCCTGCCGGCGCTGTGCCTCACTCTCGGCGGCGATGAGGTCGGCAAGGCCCTCCACTTCGGCCAGATCCATCTTGCCGTTGGCATGGGCGCGCCGGGTGTATTCGCCCGGCAGCGCGGGCCGGAAGCCCGGCAGTTCCCCGAGCGCACCCAGCACAGCCGCCACCACGGCGGGACCGCCATGCAGATGCAGCTCCACCAGATCCTCCCCCGTGGCGCTGCGCGGTCCGGGGAAGAACAGCACCAGCGCCCGATCCAGCAGATCTCCGCTTTCCGGATGCCGGAGCGCCGCATAGCGCGCCACCCGCGCCGGGGGCACCACGCCGGCAAGACTGAGCGCCGCCTGCCTGGCATCGCGGCCAGACACCCGCACCAGCGCCACGCCGGACGGGAGGCGGCCACTGGAAAGGGCGAAAATGGTGTCGGAAGAGCGCGGCATCCCTATATAGCCTTGAACCTGATTTGACGGGCCGACTGGCCCCGCAGCAACGGAGCCGGATGATGAGCGAAAACCGCCTCGCCGCCGAGACGAGCCCCTATCTCATCCAGCATAAGGACAATCCCGTCCACTGGTGGCCGTGGGGTCCGGAGGCTTTCGCGCAGGCGAAGGCGAGCGGAAAGCCCATCCTGCTCTCGGTCGGCTATGCCGCCTGCCACTGGTGCCACGTGATGGCGCACGAGAGCTTCGAGGATCGCGACGTGGCCGCCGTGATGAACGAGCTGTTCGTGAACATCAAGGTGGACCGCGAGGAGCGGCCCGACGTGGACCAGATCTATATGGGCGCCCTCCAGCAGCTGGGCGAACAGGGTGGCTGGCCGCTGACCATGTTCCTCACCCCCGAGGGTGCGCCCTTCTGGGGCGGCACCTATTTCCCCAAGACCGCCAAATATGGTCGCCCCGGCTTCACCGATGTGCTGTTTCAGGTGTCCCGCGCCTATGGCGAGAGCCCGGACAAGGTGGCCCACAATACGGATGCCATCCTCACCCGGCTTCAGGCGGCGGCGCGGCCGGCCGGCAAGACGGTGCTGGCACTGGCCGATCTCGACAAGGCCGCCGGCCAGATCGCCGGCCTGTTCGATCGTGCCCATGGCGGCCTGCGCGGCGCACCGAAATTCCCCCAGAGCGGTCTTCTGGAACTGCTGTGGCGGGCGGGCACGCGCACCGGCGACGAACATCTGAAAGCCGTCACCGCCTTCACGCTGAACCGCATGTGCGAGGGCGGCATCTATGACCATCTGGGCGGTGGTTTCTCCCGCTACAGCGTGGACGAGATGTGGCTCGTCCCCCACTTCGAGAAGATGCTCTACGACAATGCCCAGCTCCTCGAGCTGCTGGCATTGGCCTATGCCGAGACCGGCGACGAGCTGTTCCTCACCCGCGCCCGCGAGACCGTGGGCTGGCTGAAGCGCGAGATGCTCACCCCGGAAGGCGCCTTCGCCGCGAGTCTCGATGCGGACAGCGAGGGCCATGAGGGCAAGTTTTACGTCTGGACGGCGGAGGAGATCGTCTCCGTTCTCGGCCGCGCGGATGCGGAAGAGTTTGCCGCTTTCTACGACGTGTCGGATGAGGGCAATTGGGAAGGCTCCATCATCCTCAACCGCACGAAGTTCGGCGATGTGAGCATGGTGGAGGAAGCCCGCCTCGGCGCCCTGAAGGCGAAGCTGCAGGCGGCCCGTGAAAAGCGGGTGCGGCCCGGCCTCGACGACAAGGTTCTGGCGGACTGGAACGGCCTGATGATCGCGGCCCTCGCCCGCGCCGGTGCCCTGCTGGATGAGCCCGAATGGGTGGAGCTGGCCGCCCGCGCCTTCCGCGCCGTGACGCATCTGATGGTGAAGGACGGCGTGCTCGGGCATTCCTACCGGGCCGGCAAGCTGCTGCTGCCGGGGCTCGCCTCCGACCTTGCCGCCATGGCCCGTGCCGGCATCGCCTTGCATGAAGCGACCGGCGATGCGGACGCGCTGGAGGCCGCGACCGCCTTCGTGGAGACGCTGGAGCGCGACCATCTCGACCCGGAAACGGGCGCCTATTTCCTCACCTCGGCAGCAGCGGATGCGCTGGTGGTGCGGCCCTTCTCCACCCTGGACGAGGCCCTGCCCAACTATAATGCGGTGGCCGCCGACGCCCTGATCCGCCTCGCCGTGCTGACCGGCCGGGACGATCTGCGCAGCCGTGGGGATCGCATCATCGCAGCGCTCTCCGGCGATGCGGCACAGAATCCCCTCGCCCATGCCAGCCTGCTGAATGTGCTCGACACCCGCCTGCGACTGGCCGAGATCGTGGCCGTGGGGCCGGCGCGCGCGACCTTCGCCGACGCGGCGCTGCGCCTGCCCTTCCTCGACCGGGTGGTGGTGCGGGCGGGCGATGCCGCCGCCCTCCCCGCCGGCAGTCTCGCCCGCGCCCGTGCCGAAAGCGCCCCGCCGGAGGGCGCCGCCTTCGTCTGCGTGGCGGAGCGCTGCTCGCTGCCCGTGACCGATCCGGAGGATCTGGCGGGTGTCATCCGGGATATGCGGGGGTGACGGGCGCCGGATGAGGTATTTGCCCGACGAAAAGCGGAGAGCGGCCGGAAACGGCCCTCTCCCACTTTGATAGCTGGCAATTCAGAAGTGATAGCCCCTCAGATCGCTTCAGAGCGTCACTGGCGGGCGTTTTCCTTTTTATGAAGAATGGATCGGACAACACCCTGAAACGCCACCAGAACGCATCTGGCGAGGTCGATTTTTCAGTGGTGTTTTAGAAAATTTCGCAATTTCTGGTTGATTTTCAATACCGGAACGATCGCGTGGTTACGCACCCGCTCCCGCACCGTGCGTTAATCAATCATTAACCACACTGATTTTTCGCTTAAATATACGCTCCCACATTCCGGGGCAGACCTGCTCGTCATGGCCCGTCTTGATCCGGCCATCCACGTCCATCCGTCGGAAGGGTCGGATCGACGAAAAGGCGAACGGCAATTGCGGAGCTGGATATCCTGTCGGCCGCTATCGGCCCGACGTGGATGGCCGGATCAAGTCCGGCCATGACGATGCTCTGTGAGATCGGCGTCAGCGAGCGTCTCGGGAACCTCCGCTGATCACGCCGGGTCCCGCAGCTCCCCATTCTGACCCTCCCCCCTCCCCGTCTCGCTGCCCCCTTCCTCCCCACCCCCCGAAACGAAAAACGCGCCCCCGGTTTCCCGGGAGCGCGTCTGATCATCCGATCATCAACAGCGGAGGCGTGAAGCCCCCGGCGGATCAGGTGTTCATGCTGTCGAAGAAGTCCTGATTGGTCTTCGTCTGGCGCAGCTTGTCCATGAGGAACTCGATGGCATCCACCGTGCCCATCGGGTTGAGGATGCGGCGCAGCACATACATCTTCTTGAGCACATCCGCCGGAACCAGGAGTTCCTCCTTGCGGGTGCCCGAGCGGGTGATGTCGATGGCCGGGAACACGCGCTTGTCGGAGACCTTGCGGTCGAGGATGACTTCCGAGTTACCCGTGCCCTTGAACTCTTCGAAGATCACTTCGTCCATGCGCGAACCGGTGTCGATCAGCGCGGTGGCGATGATGGTGAGCGAGCCACCCTCTTCGATGTTGCGGGCGGCGCCGAAGAAGCGCTTCGGGCGCTGGAGCGCGTTGGCGTCCACACCGCCGGTCAGCACCTTGCCGGAGGACGGAACCACCGTGTTGTAGGCGCGACCGAGGCGGGTGATGCTATCCAGCAGGATGACCACGTCGCGGCCATGCTCGACCAGGCGCTTGGCCTTCTCGATCACCATCTCGGCCACCTGCACATGGCGGGAGGCGGGCTCGTCGAAGGTGGAGGAGACCACCTCACCCTTCACCGAGCGCTGCATGTCGGTGACTTCCTCGGGCCGCTCGTCGATGAGCAGCACGATGAGGAAGCATTCCGGATGGTTGGCGGTGATGGACTTGGCGATGTTCTGGAGCAGAACCGTCTTGCCGGTACGCGGCGGGGCGACGATGAGGCCGCGCTGGCCTTTGCCGATGGGGGAGACGGTATCGATGATGCGGGCCGAGAAGTCCTTCTTCGTGCCCGTGGCGTCCTCGACTTCCAGCTTCAGGCGCTCATCGGGATAGAGCGGCGTCAGGTTGTCGAAATTGATCTTGTGCTTGGTCTTCTCGGGGTCTTCGAAATTGATCGTGTTGACCTTGAGAAGAGCGAAATATCGCTCACCCTCTTTCGGGGAGCGGATCTGGCCTTCGACGGTATCGCCGGTGCGCAGGCCGAAGCGGCGGATCTGCGAGGGCGACACATAGATGTCGTCGGGACCGGGCAGATAATTGGCGTCGGGAGAGCGCAGGAAGCCGAAGCCGTCCTGCAGCACCTCGACCACGCCGGTGCCGATGATGTCGGTCTCGGTCGCCGCCAGCTGCTTGAGAATGGCGAACATCAGCTCCTGCTTGCGCAGCGTGCTGGCGTTCTCAACCTCGTTCTCCTCGGCGAAGGCGAGCAGTTCGACGGGAGTCTTGGACTTGAGGTCCTGGAGTTTCACTTCCCGCATTGGGGAAAGCCTCGAAATATTGGGTGTGCCCTAGGGGATTCCGCGCCGGGAAAAGTCCGAAAAGGCAGAGATGGGAGGGGATCGCAGGTCTTCAGGCAGAAACAGCAGGTTTCAACCTGACGCGCTCAGCCGATCTCATGACGTGATCGGCAATCGGCAGCGCCGCCTGCGTTGTAGGAAGCGATAGCACAATACCGGAACAGGCCAGCCCCGCGCAAGTCCCCCCGCTGGATCGGTTCCAAATGGCGAAACCTGAACGCTCAGAAGGGTTTCACGATCACCAGTATGACGATGCCCACCATCAGCAGCGCCGGCACCTCGTTCATGATGCGATAGTATCGCTCGCTATGCCGGTTCTTGTCGGCCGCGAAGTCCTTCACCCAGCGCACGATCATGCCATGCACGCCGGACAGGATGAAGACCAGCAATAGCTTGCCATGCAACCAGCCGGATTTGATCCAGCCGCCCTCATAGATGAGATAAACGCCCGCCAGCCAGGCCACGATCATGGCCGGATTGCAGATGCCCTTGAGCAGCCGGCGTTCCATGATCTTGAACGTCTCGGACTGCACGGAGCCGACCTCGGCCTTGCAGTGATAGACCATGAGCCGCGGCAGATAGAGCATGGCCGCCATCCAGGAGATGACCGCCATCACATGCAGGGCCTTGATCCACTCGTACATGCCAGCTCCCGTCGCCTCCGCCACCTGCGGATGCGGTCAATCATTGTTCGGCGCAAAGCCGGATCGGCTCGGATTGAGCCAATCCGAACCGTATATGCGCGCCTGAAACGTGCTCCAGCCGCCGGGCCTGCCCATCCGAGGCCGAAACCGAAGCTCGGAACTTAAGGGCAGTGGTCCGCCACCCGGCGGGCCATCAGTCAGCGCAGAAGACCGTCGGCGGCGATAGGGGACTCCGACGCGTCGTCCCCATCGTCCCCGTTATACCCGTTCCAGCCTGTGCGTGCCGTCACCGTGCGACGGCTAAGAGTCACAGCTTTTCCCGCGCCTTTTCCACAAGCTTTTCCACATGCGCGATGGGGGTCTCCGGCTTGATGCCGTGACCCAGATTCATGATGTGGGGAATGCCCTCAAAATCCCTGCGGATATTGAGAATCTGCTCTTCCAGCTGGGGGCCGCCGGCGATCAGCCGCAGGGGGTCCAGATTGCCCTGGATGGCGACCTTATCCCCAAGGCGGGCTTTTGCGGCCTTCCGGTCGACCGTCCAGTCGATGCCGATGCCGTTCAGCTTCAGATCGGCGATCTGTTCGAGGGCTTCCAGCGTGGCGCCGCGCGGAAAAGCGATGATCCGGGCGTTGCGATGGGTCTGGCGCAGACCGTTGACGATCTGGCGCAGCGGCCGGATGCACCAGCGCTCGAACATCTCCGGGTCCAGCACGCCGGCCCAGGTGTCGAAAATCTGCACCGCATCGGCGCCCGCATCGATCTGCGCGCCCAGATGCCGGATGGAGGCTTCCACCAGCCGGTCCATCAGCGCGTCGAACAGATCGGGATCCTTCAGCGCCATCATGCGCGCCGGCCCCTGATCGTCCGTGCCCCGACCGGCCACCATGTAGGTCGCCACCGTCCAGGGCGCGCCGCAGAAGCCGATCAGCGCGGTCTCATCCGGCAATTCGCCGGCCACGCGGGTGATGGCCTCGTAGACCGGCTGCACCTTCGCCGGGTCCAGCAGCTGGCGCAGATTGTCGATGCGATCGCGGGTGGTGATGGTCTCCAACCGAGGCCCTTCGCCGGCTTCGAAGCGCACGTCCACGCCGAGCGCGTGGGGAACCACGAGGATGTCCGAAAAGATGATGGCCGCATCAAAGCCGAAGCGGCGGATCGGCTGGAGCGTTACCTCGGCAGCCATTTCGGGATTGTAGCAGAGGGTGAGGAAATCGCCGGCCTTCGCTCGGACCTCGCGATATTCCGGCAGGTAGCGGCCAGCCTGCCGCATCATCCAGAGCGGGGGCGTCGGCTGTGCGAAGCCATCCAGCGTGTTCAGGAAGGGAGAGGCCTTCGCCCGCGGTTCGCTCATGCCCACACACACCCTTCTTAAAACCAGATTCTTTTAGAAATGAGAGTCTTTAGTGTCTTAAGCGTTGATTAACTATTCGCGCGGCGATCGACAACCGATCCACAGGCAGACACGAAAGCGCACCCCCATTCCAGACGCCGCGAACAGGGCTCTGGAGCCGGTTAACAAAAGGTTAACCATGCGCGTCCGGGCGCTATCCCCACTCGCCCACAGTGGACGGCGGATTCGTGTCCACACGAGTCTCTTTGTGGATGAGAATGCCCGTGATTCACCGGGTCAGCTTGCATGGGGGGTGAGGGCGTGTCTTCCTGCACATGCCGTCCACAGACCGGTGGAGAAGTCGTGACCGCCCCAGGCGCACCCCATCAGAACTACTTTCACCTGCATCTGGTTTCCGACTCGACCGGCGAAACGCTGATCAATGTCGGACGCGCCGCCTGCGCGCAGTATGTGAATGTGCTGCCCATCGAGCATGTCTATCCGCTGGTGCGCTCGCCCAAGCAGCTCGAACGGGTGCTGACCGAGATCGAGGCCTCACCCGGCATCGTGCTCTATACGCTGGTGGACAAGGATATCCGCGACCAGCTCAAGCGCCGCTGCACGGAACTGTCGGTGCCCTTCATGTCGGTGCTGGCGCCCGTGGTGCAGCTGTTCCAGTCCTATCTGGGCGGTGAGCCGCAGCCGCGCGTCGGCGGCCAGCACGCGCTGGATGCCACCTATTTCAAGCGCATCGATGCGCTGAACTACACGGTGGCCCATGACGACGGGCAGCTCTCCGACGATCTGGAAGAGGCGGATGTGATCCTGCTCGGCGTCTCCCGCACGTCGAAGACGCCGACCTCCATCTATCTCGCCAATCGCGGCATCAAGACCGCAAACATCCCGCTGGTGCCCAATGTGCCGGTGCCGCAGGCCATCGAGCGGCTGAGGAAGCCGCTGGTGGTGGGGCTGATCGCTTCTGCCGAGCGCATCGTCGAGATCCGCCAGAACCGGCTTCTGGGGCTGAACGCGCCGACCACCAATTCCTCTTATGTGGACCGCGAGGCGGTGTCGGAGGAACTGGCCAATTCCCGCCGCCTGTTCGCCCGCCACGGCTGGCCGCTGATCGACGTCACCCGCCGCTCCATCGAGGAAACGGCCGCCGCCATCATCGGCCATCTCTCCGAGCGGCGGCGGCAGAAGATCGTCGAGACGTGAGGCGGGCCACGGGGAGGGTTTGCGTATGAGCCTCTGGCGCGCGTCGGATCCGCTCCTGCTCGCCTCGCGCAGCGCTGCCCGGCTGGACATGCTGCGCAATGCCGGCCTCAGGGTGGAGGCGCGTCCGGTGGAGCTGGATGAGCGGGCCGTGGAAGACGAGGCCGTGCGGTCCGGCGCTGCGCCGGACGATGTGGCCCGCGTGCTGGCGCGCGAGAAGGCGCTGGCCGCCTCCCGCCTTGTGCCCGGCCGCGTGGTTTTGGGTGCGGACCAGACGCTGGCGGTGGCCGGCGGTGTTCTGCACAAGCCCGCGGACCTCGATGCCGCCCGCGATCAGCTGCGGAAACTCTCCGGCCGCGCCCATGTGCTGCATTCCGGCGTGGCGGTGGTGCGCGACGAGGAGGTGCTGTTCGAGGATGTGGATAGCGCCCGCCTGGTCATGCGCGATCTGTCCGAGGACTTTCTGGACAGCTACCTCGCCGAGGCCGGCCCACAGGTGATCTCGAGCGTCGGCGCGTACCAGATCGAAGGCCACGGCGTGCAGCTGTTCGAGGCTGTCGAGGGCAGTCATTTCACCATTCTTGGCCTGCCCCTGCTGAAGGTGCTGGCCTATTTCCGCAGCGAGGGCTGGGTAACGTGAAGCGCGTCGTCATCACCGGCCATCCGGTCGTCCATTCCCGTTCGCCCCTCGTGCATGGCTACTGGCTGAAGCAGCACGGCATAGAAGGCGAATACGGGTATCGCGATGTGCCCCCGGAGGAAGCGGCCGATTTCTATGCCCGCTTCGCCGAGCATGGCTTTGCGGGCTGCAACGTCACCATTCCCCACAAGGAGACCGCCTTCGCCGCGCTCGACGAGGCGGACGAGGTGGCCCGCGCGCTGGGCGTCGCCAATACGCTCTGGCTGGAAGACGGCAAGCTCTGCGGCGCGAACACCGACGCTCCCGGCTTCATCGACAATCTGGATGCTTCCGCTCCCGGCTGGGATGTCGACACCTCCACCGCTCTGGTGCTGGGTGCCGGCGGGGCATCGCGCGCGGTGATCTATGGCCTGCTGAAGCGCGGCTTCGACAAGGTGGTGCTGGCCAATCGCACCCTCGCGCGGGCCGAGGCGGTGGCGGCGCATTTCGGGCCGAAGGTGCTGCCCGTGGGCTGGGACCGGGTGCCCGGTTTCCTGCGCGATGCAAATGTGCTGGTGAACACCACCTCGCTCGGCATGAAGGGCCAGCCGCCGCTGGATCTCGACCTCTCCGCGCTGCGCGCC
Source organism: Azorhizobium oxalatiphilum (assembly GCF_014635325.1). Classification (GTDB taxonomy): domain Bacteria; phylum Pseudomonadota; class Alphaproteobacteria; order Rhizobiales; family Xanthobacteraceae; genus Azorhizobium; species Azorhizobium oxalatiphilum. Next base: position 199,024 of record NZ_BMCT01000006.1, read on the forward strand.
TCGGCGGTTGTGTCGGATGTGGTCTATGTTCCGCTGGAGACGCCGCTCCTGAAGGCCGCGAAGGCACAGGGGCTGCGCACGGTGGATGGGCTCGGCATGCTGCTGCATCAGGCGGTGCCCGGCTTCGAGCGCTGGTTCGGCGTGCGGCCGACCGTTGACGCGGGCCTGCGTGCGCTCATTGTGGAAGACCTGCGCGCCAAGGGCCAACTGGAGGCTTAAGCCATGTGGATCATCGGTCTCACCGGCTCCATCGGCATGGGCAAGTCCGCGACGGCGGGCCTGTTCCGGGAGGCGGGCGTACCGGTGCATGATGCGGACGCCGCCGTCCACGCCATGTATCGCGCCGAGGCCGTGGCCCCCGTGGAAGAGGCCTTTCCCGGCGTGACGCAGGATGGCGTCATCGACCGCGCCGAACTCTCAAAGCGCGTGCTGGATGATCCCGTGGCCATGCACAGGCTGGAGGCCATCGTGCATCCGCTGGTGCGGGCGCGCGAGACTGCCTTTCTGGAGAAGGCCCGTAAGGCCAATGCCCGCCTGGTGGTGCTGGACATCCCCCTGCTGTTCGAGGCGGGACGGGCGGAGGGCATGGATGCGATCTGTGTTGTCTCCGCGCCCGAAGCGGTGCAGAGGGAGCGGGTGCTCGCCCGCCCCGGCATGACCCCGGAGCGGTTCGAGGCCATCCTCAAGCGGCAGATGCCGGATGCGGAGAAGCGCCGCCGGGCGCATTTCATCATCGATACGGGACGGGGTTTTCCGGCCGCGCGGCATCAGGTGGACAGCCTGCTGCGAGGGCTCTCCGGGCCCGGACGCGGGAACAAAGGGTAGGTTTAAAAATGCGCGAGATCGTTCTCGATACCGAAACCACGGGCCTCGAAGCCAGCAAGGGCGACCGGGTGGTGGAAATCGGCTGCGTGGAGATGGTCAACCGCATCCTCACCGGCAACACCTACCACGTCTACATCAACCCCGAGCGCAACATGCCGGCGGAAGCCTTCGCGGTGCATGGGCTCTCGGAGGAGTTTCTCTCCGACAAGCCGAAGTTCGCGGAGGTCGCCGACGGCTTCCTCGACTTCATCGGCGAGGACACGCTGGTCATCCATAATGCGGCGTTCGACATCGGCTTCCTGAATGCCGAACTCGCCCGCATGGAGCGCACGCCCATCGCCCGTGACCGGGTGGTGGATACGGTGGCGCTCGCCCGCCGCAAGCATCCCGGCGCCTCCGCCAAGCTCGACGACCTCATGAAGCGCTACGGCATCGACGCCTCGCGCCGCGTGAAGCACGGCGCGTTGCTGGATTCCGAGCTGCTGGCCGAGGTCTATAGCGAACTGCTCGGCGGCCGGCAGGCCATGCTGGTGGGGCTCGCGGATGATGAGGACGGCGCGCCGCGTCTGGTGGTGGATGTGGTGGCTGCCCGCCAGCGCCCCGTCCCCCTGCCCCCGCGCCTGACGGCGGAAGAGATCGCCGTCAATCGCGAGTTCGTCTCGGGCATGGGCGACAAGGCGATCTGGAACCAGTATCTGGTGGACGAAGTCCGCGCCGCCGAGGCCGAAGCCGCCGGCGGCTGAGCGGGCTCTGGATACTGAGCACCCGATGTATTCCGGCCCGGAAACGCGATAGGCAAAGCCGTCCCGCTGCCGGGCCGTCGAGAGGTGCCTGATGTCCGCGATCCCTGCCGCCAGCCGTCCCGGCTTCTGGATCGTCCCCGGCCTCCTGCTCCTCGCCTCCGGTGCGCTCTATGCCCTCGGCCCCATGCTGGGCCTTGCGCCGCGCACTGCGCTCGGCGCCGCCATGGGCCTTTTGTGCATGGGCCTGTGGGCCAGCGCGGCGCTGCCGGAGATCGTCACCAGCTTCCTGTTCTTCGCGCTCGCAACCCTCACCGCCGTGGTGCCGCCGCCGGTGGTGTTCTCGGGCTTCGCGGCGTCTGCCTTCTGGCTGGTGTTGTCCGGCATGGTGGTGGGTCTTGCCATCGCGCGCACCGGCCTTGCCGCGCGCATCGCCTCCGCGCTGGCGGTGCCGCTCTCGCGCTCCTATCCGCGCCTGATCGCCGGCATCATCGCCATCGCTTATGGCCTGTCCTTCGTGATGCCCTCCAACATGGGCCGCATCGCCCTGCTGGTGCCGATCATGCTGGCCCTGTGCGACCGCATCGGCCTCGGGCCCGGCCGGCCGGGGCGCACGGGCGTCATCCTCGCGGTGGGCTTCGGCACCTTCCTGCTATCGGCGTCCATCCTGCCCGCCAATGTGCCGAACCTGGTCATGACCGGCGCCGCCGAGCAGCTCTACGGCCTGCATTTCGGCTATCTGCCCTATCTCGCTTTGCATGCGCCGGTGGTGGGGCTCGCGAAGGGCCTGCTGCTGATCGTCCTGATCGTGCGCCTGTTTCCCGATCGGCTCGACGGCACGCCGCCGGACGTCGTGGCCTCCAACCCGTGGAGCGCGGCGGAGAAGCGGCTCGCCGGCCTGCTGCTGCTGACGCTGGCGCTGTGGATGAGCGACAGCCTGCACCACATCTCCCCGGCCTGGGTGGGCGTGGCGGGGGCGGCGCTCTGCCTGATGCCTGGCCTCGGCGTGCTGCCGCCCGAGGCGTTCAACCAGATCAACATGCGCACCATCTTCTATGTGGCGGCGCTGCTGGGTCTCGTGGCGACCGTGAATGTCACCGGCGTCGGCGATGTGCTGGGCCATCGGCTGGCGGCGCTCATGCCGTTCGCGCCCGATGCACCGGCGGGCAATTTCGGGTTGCTGGTGGCGCTGGCGAGCGTCGTGTCGCTGGCGGCCACCGCCAATGGCGTGCCCGCTCTGCTCACCCCCATGGCGAAGGAATTATCCGCCGCCACCGGCTTCTCGCTGGAAGCCGTGGTGCTGACGCAGGTGATCGCCTTCTCCACCGTCGTGCTGCCCTATCAGGCGCCGCCGATCATCGTGGCGATGGAACTGGGCAAGGTCCGCCTCGCCGATGCCACCCGGCTCTCACTGGCGAGCGCCGGGCTGACATTTCTGGTGCTGGTGCCGCTGGATTATGGCTGGTGGCGGCTGCTGGGCGTGATCTGACGGGCGTGTGGGGGGAAGTCGCCCCCTCACCCCACCTTCAGCCCGAGCCCGCTCAACAGGTCCGCTGCCTGCGCCTTGGAGATGAGCGCGCCGCGGAAGCGGCCGGCGTCGGCCAGCTTCAGGCCGCCGAGATCGGCGCCGCGCAGGTCCGCCCCCTCGAAGCGGGCGCGGGTGACATTGGCCTCGCGCAGATTGCACCCGGTGAGCACCGCCAGCCGGAAGTCCGCCTCGGACAGATCGGCATCCTGAAAGTCCAGCCCGTCGAGATCCATCTTGCGGAAGGACAGGCCGCGCAATTGCGCATTCACCAGCAGGCAGCGGGCAAAGGTCAGCCCAAGCGTGGAGGCGGCGACGATCTGGATGCCGGTGAGCTTGCTCTCGGTGAAGCTGGCCGAGGCGAGTTTCGCCCGGTGGAAGGACGCATTGTTGAAATCGCAGCCGCGAAACGCCGTCTCGGTGAGATCGCAGGACGAAAAGTCGGCGCCCGGTCCACGGCAGCGCTCGAAGACGCAGCCCGAAAGATCGAGGGCGGACAGGTCCGCGCCGTGCAGCATCCAGCCGGAGAAGGCGACCGGGCCACCGGCGGCTTTGAGCGCCGCTTCCACGGCCTCGCGGTCGGCCCCGCCCGCTGGGGCGGCGGGGGTGGGCAATTGGGCGGATGTCACGATCAGCGCGGCGCGCGCTTGGCGAGGATACGCTGCAGGGTGCGGCGATGCATGGAGAGGCGGCGGGCGGTCTCGGAGACGTTGCGGCCGCAGAGTTCATACACGCGCTGGATATGCTCCCACCGCACGCGGTCGGCGGACATGGGGTTTTCCGGCGGGGTGGGCTTGTGGTCGCCATTGGCCATCAGCGCGGCCATCACGTCGTCCGCGTCGGCCGGCTTGGCCAGATAGTCCACGGCGCCCATCTTCACGGCGGTCACGGCGGTGGCGATGTTGCCATAGCCGGTCAGCACGATGGCGCGGGCATCGGCGCGGTGGCGATGCAGGGCTTCGATCACGTCGAGGCCAGTGCCGTCGCCGAGCCGCATGTCCACCACCGCATAGGCCGGGGCGGCCTGTTCCACCTGGGTCAGGCCCTCGGCCACGCTCTCGGCGGTGCTCACCTGAAAGCCGCGGGTTTCCATGGCGCGGGCGAGGCGCTGGAGGAAGGCGCGGTCGTCGTCGACGATGAGGACGGACCGCTCCACGGCGGCTTCGGGGATCTGCATGTCGGACATGTCACGGGTTCCTGTGGGCTTTTTTCCTGCCGGTCGGGCAGTTTCGAAATGGCTCAGTTCGTTTTTGCGCCTGTAGCAGGCGCCATGCGTTGATGTGACGCAAGGGTTGTATCGATCACCTCCGCGGCAGGGGCCTTGCGGTTCCATGAAATCCGCACTTCCGCCCCATGTTCGGGGGCCGGGCGGTTCTCCACCTGGAGGGTGGCGCCGGTGCGCTCAAGCAGGGTCTTGGCGATGAAGAAGCCGAGGCCGAGCCCGCTTTCACCGTCGCCATCGCCATCGGTCTTGGTGCGGGCTCTGCTGGTCACATAGGGCAGGCCGATGCGGTCGGAGACTTCCGGGGCGAAGCCCGGCCCGTCGTCGCGCACCAGCAGCTCCATGCGGTCCGGCGTCCAGCTGGCGCGGATCTCCACGCGCCCCTGCGCGAAGTCCACCGCATTCTCCACCAGATTGCCGAGGCCGTAGATGACGCCGGGGTTGCGGTCGAGCACCGGCTCGCCGGTGCGGTCCACGGGCAGTTCCACCGCCAGCTCCACGCCGAAATTGCGATGCGGCTCCACCACCTCCTCGATGAGCAGCGACAGCGGCATGCGGTCGAACGGGGCGTCCCCGGAGCCGAGCGAGGTGAGCTTGAGCAGGATATCGCGGCAGCGCCGCACCTGATCGCGCAGCAGCAGGATGTCTTCCGCCTGCGGGTCGTCGGGCTTGGTGGCCAGTTCCAGCTCCTTGACCACCAGGGCGATGGTGGCGAGCGGCGTGCCCAGCTCATGGGCGCAGGCGGCGGCGAGGCCGTCGAGCTGGGAGAGATGCTGCTCGCGGGCCAGCACCAGTTCGGTGGCGGCGAGCGCATCGGCCAGTTCGCGCGCTTCCTCCGCCACCCGCCACGAGTGCATGCCGATGAAGGCCACGGACACCGTCACCGCCACCCAGACGCCGGCCAGATACAGGTCCGGCATGGTGGGGGTGAGCACGCCGGCCCAGGGCAAGGGCAGATGCCAGAGGCCCACGAGGCCCGCGCAGGCCACCACGAAACAGCCGAGCGTCACCGTGGTGCGCCAGGTCAGGCCGGTGGCCGAGATCATCACCGGGGCGAGGTAGAGCAGTGAAAACGGGTTGGAAAGGCCGCCCGTGAGATAAAGCAAGGCGGTGAGCTGGAGCACGTCATAGGCGAGCAGCGGCCCGGCCGCATGGTCGGCCAGCCGGCGGGCGCCGGGAAATCTCAGCCGCAGCACTACGTTAACCAGCACCGACAATCCCACCACTGCGAGGCACCACAGCATGGGAACCGGAAAGCGAAGCAGAACGTAGACAACTACAAGAGCCGCCAACTGACCGGCAACCGCCAGCCAGCGCAGGCGGATGAGGGTGTCCAGCCGAAGTCCCAGTGAACGGGTGGGCGGCGTGAAAGGATGCTGCATGGATGTAATTCTCTCGCCTTATTCACCGCGCCGCCAGCCTTGGGCAAGCCATGACTGTTCACCTTCCTGCTGATACGCGGCCCCGTCTTTGGTCGTAATTGACCTCCCGCAACGCCGGGCTAGTCTTCGGCCCAGGGGGGAGCCATTGCTGGCCATGAAGGCACGCCGCTGCTACCAGCGCATTTGATGATTGCGCATTTGATGGCTGCGCACATGGCCGTGAACGATCGGCACCGCGGACCGGCCCGTGCGTACAGGACAGTGACACGAGACTGAACAGAACAAAGGCAAGGCGCCCCTTTCCGCAATCGCGCGTCCTGCATCCCGTGGGGTCCCCCAATCCGCACGGGGCGCAATTGCGTATCGCGGAAGAGACAAGGAAACCCCATGGCTGTCATTGGTGAATTCGTCGGCTCCGTCCGCCAGGAGGAAGACGACATCGCGCTCCAGTCCTCGCCGCTGTACTGGATGTACGAGATGAGCCATGCGGCGCTGAACCCGTCGCGCGCCATGGCCGGCATGAGCCGCCTGATGTTCCAGAACCCCATGAATCCGGTGGCCCACACCACCATGGGCAAGTCCATGGCCGCCGCGCTGGAGCTGTTCGAGCGCACCACCCGCCGTTACGGCAAGCCGGAATGGGGTCTCGACACCACGCTGGTGGGCGGCACCCGCGTGCCCGTGCACATCAATGAGGTGTGGTCGCGCCCCTTCTGCCGGCTGCTGCATTTCGAGCGCGAATTCACCCATCCGCCGCGCCGGCCGCAGCCGCGCCTGCTGGTGGTGGCGCCCATGTCCGGCCATTACGCCACCCTGCTGCGCGGCACGGTGGAAGCCTTCCTGCCCAATCACGACGTCTATGTCACCGACTGGTCCGACGCCAAGACCGTGCCCCTGAGCGCCGGCAGCTTCGGCCTCGATGATTACGTGGACACCCTCATCTCCATCTTCCACCACCTCGGCGGCGACTGCCACGTGCTGGCGGTGTGCCAGCCGGCGGTTCCGGTGATGATGGCCATGGCGCGCATGGAGATGGAGCAGGATCCCTATACGCCCAAGTCCATGATCCTCATGGGCGGCCCCATCGACACGCGCGAGCATCCCACCGCCGTGAACCAGCTGGCCATGGACAAGGGCATCGACTTCTTCCGCCGCAACGTCATCACCCAGGTGCCGTGGCCGCACGAGGGGGCGATGCGCAATGTCTATCCGGGCTTCCTGCAGCTGACCGGCTTCATGTCCATGAATCTGGATCGGCACCTGAAGGCCCATTACGACCTGTTCCGCCATCTGGTGCAGGGCGATGGCGACAGCGCCGAGAAGCATCGCGAGTTCTATGACGAATATCTCGCGGTCATGGATCTCGACGCGAAATTCTATCTGGAGACGGTGGAGAGCGTCTTCATCACCCATGCCCTGCCCAAGGGCGAGATGCTGCACCATGGCGAGAAGCTGCGCACCGATGCGATCTCGCGCGTGGCGCTGATGACGGTGGAAGGCGAGAAGGACGACATTTCCGGCGTCGGCCAGACGCAGGCGGCCCATCGCCTGTGCCCGCACATCCCGGAGGAGAAACGGGCGCATTATCTCCAGCCGGGCGTGGGCCATTACGGCGTGTTCAACGGCTCGCGCTTCCGCTCCGAGATCCAGCCGCGCATCCAGGATTTCATCCTCTCGCAGGAGCGCCCCCGCAAGGGCTGAGCTGGTGGGGTGTTCCCTGCCACTCTTTAAACAGAACAACCGTCATGGCCGGGCTTGTCCCGGCCATCCACGCCGTGCCGACGGTGCAGACCTCCGAGAACTGATCACAGCGGAACCGCGTGGATACCCGGGACAAGCCCGGGTATGACGTTGCTTTGTGAGGAAGATGTCGTCCTGCTCGAAACAGGCACCGGCCTCCCCCTACGTCATCCTTCGCACCCCTCCCCATCCCCGCATTTCCCCCGCCGGGGCAACAATTGTGAGTGGCGGGGCGGCCGGAAACCGACCAAGATTGCAAGCGAATCTGCGAGGCTCCACCGCCCGGCCTTTTCAACCGGGTGCGTGGAGTTCGTTGCTCTCTTGATGGGCCGGGCGCCATGAGGGCGTCCGAGGGGTTGCCGGACATGCTGTTCCGCCGACGTGACACGCCGCCCCCGCCTCCACCCCGTCCGCCCCGTGGCGGCGAATGGGTGGAACTGGCGCTGGACGCCGAAACGCTGAAAGTCGAAATCCGCCGCCATCCCACAGCGCAGCGCCTGACGCTGCGCGTGCGCGCCGCCTCGCGCGACGTGACGCTCACCGCCCCGCCGCACGTCTCCTATGCCGCCGCCGCCACCTTCGTGCAGCGCCACCGCGAATGGGTGCGCGTGCGCCTCGGGCGGCTGCCGGAGGGCGTGCCCTTCGTGGATGGCGCCATCATTCCGCTACGCGGCGAACCGCACCGCATCTGCCACGTGCCCGAGGCGCGCGGCACGGTTTGGGAAGCCGAGAGCGATGACGGCGAGAAGCTGCTGTGCGTGGCCGGCGACGAGCCGCATGTGGCGCGGCGGGTGGCGGATTATCTCAAGCGCCTCGCCAAGGCGGACTTCACCGAGGCCAGCCGGCGCCATGCCGCCGCGCTGAAGGTGGAGATCGGCCGCATCACGTTGCGCGACACGTCGAGCCGCTGGGGCTCCTGCTCGTCGGACGGCGACCTGTCCTATTCGTGGCGGCTGATCCTCGCGCCCGGCTGGGTGCTGGATTATCTGGCCGCCCATGAATGCTGCCACCGGCTGGAGATGAACCACTCACCGCGCTACTGGCGCCTCGTGGAGAGCATCTATCCCGAGCGCCGTGCGGCGGAGGCGTGGCTGCGGGCCAACGGTGCGGGTCTGCATCGCTACGGGGCGGAATAGGCTCCGGCGGATTCCAACTCATTGATGGAGCCTGTTCGGCTCTGAAACAGAACGGCCCGCCGTGAGGCGGGCCGTTTTCGTATGGGGGCGTCAGTATTTGCCGTTGCCCAGCGAGAAGCGGCCGGAGCCGGAGACGAAGTAGAACATCATGCCACCGGTGATGGCCGCGTTCTTCAGGAACTGCGTGCGCTGGGCGAGCTGGGCCGCCTCATCGGTGAAGGTCCAGAAGTTGTGCGAGATCAGCGCCGCCACGAGGCAGAAGCCACCCACGACCACGGCGGTGATGCGCGGCGCAAGGCCGAGGATCAGCAGGATGGGGCCGACGATCTCGGCGGCGGCGCCCAGGATGGCCAGGATTTCCGGGAAGGGCACGCCCTTGCCGGCCAGCATGCCGGTGAAGCCAGCCAGATTCATCGCCTTGCCGACGCCCGAGGGCAGGAACAGGGCGGCTACCAACAGCCGGCCCACGAGGCGCGCCAGATCGTCCAGAGCTTGCATGATCTTCAACCTTTTCGTTCGAGGCCCCAAGCACCGCTTGGTATGGGTCGCTTGTTGCGGGCCGCATGTTGTTGGGTTTCACGCGATGAGTGGGTCACTGACGGCAGGGCCGGCCTTGAATTGAGCCCATCGGATGTCCGCAACGTCAACTGCCCGGAAAGAGGGAAGCTTCCCCGGCGTCGTGCTGCGGCGCGGCATGTGCCGTGCGTCGCCCCTCCGTGGCAAGCGGTCTTCCCTACACAAAGCGTTGATGCACAAGGACGTGTGGACGCAACCGAGGCTGCCGCTACGTCACTCCCCCGGCTGCTTGATCTCGTCCGTCCGTTCCCGCTCGCCCCGCGTCAGCGAGAACAGCAGGTGCGCGGAGAGCGGCAGGGCGATGGACAGGCCGGTGAATCGGAACAGGTGGTGCGCGCTCATGAAGGCGGGGTCATAGCCCAGCGCGAAGCCGAGCGCGGTCATGGTCTCCAGCGCGCCGGGGGCGAAGGCCGTCACCATCTTGCCGGTGTCCTCGCCGGTCACGGCCGCCGCCGCCACCGCGAAGGCGACCGAGATCGCCATGCCCACGGCGAAGCCGCCCAGAGAGGCGATGACGCTCTCGCGCAGGGTGGCAAACCGCGTGCCCTCGAAGCGGATGCCCACCGTGGTGCCCAGCACCACGAAGGCGGGAATGAGCATCAGCGCCGGAATATGCGCCGTGCTGAGGCCGGTGAGATGGAGCGCCGCGCTGCCGCCCATGGCGCCCAGCAGCAGCCCGCCCGGCACCTTCAGCCACTCGAACACGAGGCCCGCCGCCCCGCTCGCCAGCAGCAGCAAGGCGATGCCGAGCCACGGCCCGTCTTCCGGCGGCACGGGGGTGACGCCGGGCTCAAGGCCCGCCGCATGCAGCAGGTTGGGCAGCGCCGCCACCAGCAGGAACAGCCGCACCCCCTGGGCAAAGGCCACCTTGCGCATGTCGGCGGTGGTGGTCTCGGCCATGGCGATCACGGCGGAGAGCGCGCCGGGGGCGGAGGCATAGAGGGCGGTCGCCATGTCCCAGCCGGCCATGCGGCGGAAATAGAGCGTGCAGCCAGCCACCACCGCCGCCACGCTGAGCGCAAGGAAGGCCATGCTGATGGGCCATGCGGCCGCCTGCTTGAGTGCATCCGGGGTAAGCGCGCCGCCCATGGAGGCACCGAGCACCACGAAGGTAAGACCCCGCAGCGGGTCCGGCACGGCGAGCGGCTTTCCCGCCACCGCCCAGATGGAGGTCGCCACCAGCGCGCCGGACATCCAGGGCGCCGGCAGATCGAGCCAGGCGAACAGCGCCCCGCCCGCTCCACCGAGCACGACGGTGAGGACGGCGGCCTGAAGCCGCCGCAGGTCCAGCCCGGCCGCCATCCCGTCAGTTCTGGCGTTCGAGCCAGGTGACGAGGCGTTTCGTGGCCTCGGTGAGCTGGGCTTCGCCGCGGGCGTAGCACAGGCGCAGGAAGCGCTCGCCGCCGGGGCCGAAGGCGGTGCCGGGCGCAAGGCCGATATTGGCCTCGTCGACAAGCCGCAGCGCCAGCGCCCTCACGTCGTCATAGCCGGGCACGGACATGAACAGATAGAAGGCGCCCTTCGGCTTCACGAGGTCCACCTTGCCGGTGGCGATCAGCGGGTCGGCCACCAGATCGCAGCCCTTGCGGGCGCGGGCGATCTGCTCGGCGACGAAGGGCTCGCCCTGCTCCAGCGCCGCGATGGCGCCGCGCTGCATGAAGGGGGCGACGCCGGAGGTGGAGAACTGCACGAGGTTCTCGATGATCTGGCCCAGCGCGGGCGGGGCCTCGATCCAGCCGATGCGCCAGCCGGTCATGGCCCAGTTCTTCGAGAAGGTCTGCACGAACAGGATGTGGTCGTCCGGCTCCATGATGTCGTGGAAGGACGGCGCCCGGCCCTCCTCGCCATAATAGAAGCGGCCGTAGATCTCGTCGGCCACGATCCACAGCCCCTTGGCGCGGGCGAGGTCCAGCATGGTCTGGAGATCCTCGCGGCTGGCCACGAAGCCGGTGGGATTGGCCGGGGTGTTGAGGAAGATGGCGCGGGTACGCGGGGTGATCGCATCGGCGATGCGGTCGAAATCCAGCGAGAAGCCGGTCTGCTCATCATAGCCGAAGGGCACGAACACCGGCTTGGCGCCGCGCGTCATGGCGGCGGCGGCCGCGTTCGGCCATGCGGGCGTGGGGATGATCACCTCGTCGCCGGCGGCCAGCGCGATGTTGAAGGCGATGTTGATGGCCTGCATGCCCGAGCCGCAGACGAAGAAGCGCTCCGGCGTTTCCGGAATGCCGTAGAGCTTCGACATGTAGCGGGCGATGGACTGGCGCAGCTCCGGGATGCCGCGCTGCCAGGTGTAGAAGGTCTGCCCACCGTGCAGCGCCTCGGCGGCCGCATCGCAGATGAAGGACGGGGTCGGCAGGTCGCCCTCGCCCACCCACATGGGGATCATGCCCTCGCGGGTGCGGCCATAATTGACCACCTCGACGATGCCGCTCTGCGGCAAGGCGGCCACATGGGCGGCCACCTGCCGCAGCATGCGGTCGCTGGAAGCGGCGAGGGCGGGATCGGCGGACGCGGGCGCAAGGCGCGAAACGGCTGTCATGGTCACTCTTCGGCACGGCGACAAATCAGTGCGGGAACCATAGACCGCTTCGCCCCGCAGCGCTCATCAATTGGCGTGGGGAATGATCGCTTCCGGTGATGGAAAGGCGCCTGTTCCGCAAGTTACTTGCAGGAAACCTCTTGTCTCTTTGCATTGATGCATACGAATTTTGCACCGCAGCGGCTTGCCCCAGCCGCCCACGGGTCTACATCCATTGCCCAAGCGGTGTCCTCCCCGGCACCCTTCCCTAAAGTCAATTCCAGAAGGCTTTCCCATGACTTACAAGATCGATCAGGCAGCGCTCGACACGCTGTTCCTGAAGGCGCGCTCGCAGAATGGCTGGACCTCGGAGCCGGTGACGGACGCCGAGCTGAAGGCGCTGTACGACCTCTATGTCTACGGCCCCACCTCGGCCAACACCCAGCCTGCCCGCCTCGTCTTCGTGAAGTCCGAGGAAGCCAAGGCCCGCCTGCAGCCGCTGCTGTCCGAAGGCAACCAGAAGGCCATGGCGGCGCCGGTGATCGCGCTCATCGGCTATGACCTGGAATTCTACGAGAAGATCCCGCAGCTGTTCCCGCACAATCCCGGCTTCAAGGATCTGTTCCTGAAGAACCCCGGCATGGTGGAGCCGCACGCCTTCCGCAATTCCTCGCTTCAGGGCGCCTATCTGATCCTTGCCGCCCGCGCGGTGGGCCTGGATGTGGGCCCCATGTCCGGCTTCAACGCGCCGGCCGTGGACGAGGCATTCTTCGCCGGCACCAAGATCAAGACCAACTTCATCTGCGCGCTCGGCCATGGCGAGCCGTCCAAGGTGTTCGACCGCCTGCCGCGCCTGCCCTTCGAAGAGGGCGCGAAGATCGTCTGATCTTCCCCGCTGCCGAAAGACAAAGCCGTCGCCGGGCACCCCCGGCGGCGGCTTTTTATTGGCGTATGAGGCGACTATCGAGCCAAGAAATAGCTTGTTGGTGATCCAAGCGTCTGAAATCACCTACTCCAGTGATTTCCAAAACGACTATTCCATCATTGTCATCAATCGCACCAACTCCAAGCAGGGCATTGATGACACCCCGAGGGCTCAGGGGTGTCTGGATGATCCAGAATGAGAGCAGCGGCCAGCAGAAATCGACGCCCGATCTAAGCGCATTGTGAATCCGCTGATAGTCAGCCGATGTTTCCGCCGTGCGGAGATCATAACTAACCACGTACCAAGCCATGGCATTTACCTCGGGTTGAAGGATAATCTTACTACTACCCGATTCTCGGCTGCCTCTCAAAGGTTTGTTCACTTTTCGTTCGGTGTGCGATCGCTTGTTGATTGGGCCTCGGCCTATCAGCCCTTTGGCAGTGGGCGCATCCGAACGGTTGATCTTGAGCTTGTCCCCGCCTCGGGCATGATGGCTGATCTGGACTAGGGGGCGAGAGGCGGATGAACGGGTCAGATTGAAATCTGCCCCGATCCGGCTCTCGGGGGAGAAATCGCCGTGACCGATGTTGCCGTTCTCGTGGTGGGCGCAGGCCCCACCGGTCTGCTGCTGGCTGCTGAGCTGAAGCGCCGCAATGTGGATGTCCTGCTCATCGACGCCCATGACGCGCCGCTCGCCTGGGACCGCGCCACCGTGGTGCATCCCCGCTCCATCGAGCTGTTCGATGCCCTCGGCATTTCCGAACCCCTGCTCGCGGCAGGCGTGCCGCAGCGGCTTGCCCGCATCCATTCCCACGGCGCGCTGCTGGGCGACATCGATCTCTCGCTCTCCGGCAGCCGCTATCCGTTCAATCTCGGCCTCTCCGAGGAAGTCACCGAGCGCATTCTCAACGATCATCTGGAAGCGCTCGGTGGCAGCGTCACCCGCGCCACCCGGCTGGTGGATCTGGCCGAGGATGCCGATGGCGTCACCGCCACGCTGGAAAGCGGCGGCGTGCAGCGGCAGGTGCGGGCGCGCTGGGTGGTGGGGTGCGACGGCTTCCGCAGCACCGTGCGCACATTGGCCGGCATCGGGCAGGAGGGCGAGGCCATCGAGGAGCCGTGGGCGGTGTTCGACGCCACTATCCCCGACTGGCCGCACACCCATGAGGCCAACTTCGCCTTCCTTGATGAGCCGCCGGTCATCCTCACCAGCCTGCCCGACAGGCGCTGGCGCGCCTATCTGCGCCCCTCGGCGCAGGATAGCGACCTCGTGGCCGACGTCCTCGCGACGCTCGCCCCCTATCTGCCGGGCATCCGCTTCGCGGACGTCACCAATCCCACCCGCTTCCGCTGCCATTCCAAAGTGGCGCAGGCCTATCGCGCCGGCCGCCTGCTGCTGGCGGGGGATGCCGCCCACACCTGCAGCCCGGTGCAGGGCCACGGCATGAACAGCGGCCTGCAGGATGCCTGGAATCTGGGCTGGAAGCTGGCGCTGGTGGCGAACGGCCTGTGCGCCGACAGCCTGCTGGACAGCTATGAAGCCGAGCGCCGGCCGGTGGCGCAGAAGATCGTCGCCTCCGGCAGCGAAGCCGACAGCGCCATGCTGATGAACGAGGCCGGCCGCCTCGCCCGCAACGCTGCCATCCGCGATGCCTTTTCCGATCCCGCCACGCGCCATCAGGAGGCGGTGGCCGAGGCCGAACTGGACATCGACTATGGCGCCTCACCCATCGTGGTGCCGGGCGGCATCCTGCTGCCCACCGCCGGGCAGGCGCTGCCGGCGCCGCTGGAAATCCGCCCCGCCGACGGCATGCGCGCCGTGCTGCGCGGGCTGTATCATCGCCCCGGACATACAGTGCTGCTGGTGGGCAGCACGACGGTCGCCGTGGCGGACCTCACCACCCTCCAGCAGGCCCTCTCCGCGCAGATGGACGGAACCCTGTTCGAAGCCAGCTTCGCGCTCACCGCCCATGGGCCGGGGGCGCACGGGCATGCGGGCATCGACCCCTCCACCGCCGACCGGCTGGGGATCGGCGGCATCACCCTGTTCGTGGTGCGCCCGGATGGCTATCTGGGGCTGCGGACCGAGGATGACCACGCGGCGGCGCTTCTCGCCTATGCCGCCCGGCTCGGGGCGGGTGCGCCTGCGGCTGCCGCCGTCGAGCTATCCGCCGGGACCGCCGCATGAGCGGTTTCCAGACGAGCGGTTTTGAGATCAGGGATCCGCGCGGGGGCAGGGTCGTCATCGGCCATGCCCAGCTGGAACAGCTGTGGACGGGCGGGCGCTGGCTGGAAGGCCCGGCCTATTTTCCGGCCGGCCGCTATCTCGTTTTCTCCGACATTCCCAACGACCGGATGATGCGCTTCGACGAGACCTCCGGCGCGGTGTCGGAGTTTCGTGCGCCCGCGCTCAACAGCAACGGCAATACGGTGGATCGCGAGGGCCGGCTCGTCACCTGCGAGCATCGCGGCCGGCGCGTCAGCCGCACCGGCTTCGACGGGCGGGTGGTGACGCTGGCCAGCCACTTTCAGGGCCGGCGGCTCAACTCGCCCAATGATGTGGTGGTGCGCTCGGACGGCTCGCTCTGGTTCAGTGATCCCACCTATGGCATCGACAGCGAATATTGGGGCGATGCCGCCTCCTCCGAGATCGGCCGCCAGTGCGTCTATCGCCTCGACCCCCTGACCGGGACGCTGGCGGCGGTCGTCACCGACTGCGTGCAGCCCAACGGGCTCGCCTTCTCGCCGGACGAGAGCATCCTCTATGTGAGCGATACCGGGGCCAGCCACGTGCCCGCCCATCCGCGCGCCATCCACGCCTATGACGTGGGGCCGGACGGCAGCCTCACCAACGGCCGCGTCTTCGCCACCCAGACGGACGGTTTCTACGACGGCGTGCGCTGCGACACCGCCGGCAACGTCTGGTCCACGGCGCTCAGGGCGATCCATTGCTACGCGCCGGACGGGCGCCTGATCGCGGTGCTGCCCCTGCCGGAGCGGGTGGCGAACCTGTGCTTCGGCGGCCTGAAGCGGAACCGCCTGTTCATCACCGCGCAGGCCTCGCTCTTCGCCATCTATGTGAATGTGCAGGGCGCGCTCCGGCCCACGGCCTGAAAGCGCGCCCCGCGCGGAAGAGGCTCAGTCCTGGCCGGGATCGGAGGTGAGGCCGGCGGCGGCGATGCCGGCCACCGCGCAGGCCTCGTCATTGTCCGAGGTGTCGCCGGAGATGCCGACCACGCCCATCACCTTGCCGTCCTTGTCGCGGATCAGCACGCCGCCGGGCACCGGCACGAGGCTGCCGCCGGTGGCGGCGGTGGCGGCGGCGATGAAGAAGGGCTGGTCCTTGGCGCGGCGGAACAGCGAGCGCGAGCCGGTGCCCAGCGCCAGCGCGCCATTGGCCTTGCCGAGCGCGATCTCGCCGCGCTTCAGGCTGGTGCCGTCCTGCGAGGCGAACGCCTTCAGCGCGCCGCGTCCGTCGAGCACGGCGACCGCCAGCGGGCTGAGCTGAAGGGCGGTGGCCTTCTCCAGCGCGGCGGCGAGGATGGTCTGGGCCTGGGCAAGGGAAAGATCGGACATGGGGCCTCCAAGGAGATGAATGCGCGGAGCCGATGGCACGGGCGCCCCGCAAGGCCGATGTAGACCATCGCGCGGCCGGGCGCGACCTTGGGCGTGACTTTCGCGGTCGCGGCGGCTGCCCTCGCGCTTCCCACAGCGAAGACCGCGCCGAAAACGCCGGGGTGCTGTAAAAGGAGCGACTCGGATCGCGCCTGAACAGAGCGGCCGGGCAGATCAGGCACCGCGGAAACCGGCGCCAAGGGTGTTCGAGGGGAAGCGCCGTGAATCACACCAGCAACGTCATGCTTTATGTGCGCGACATGGCAGCGAGCCGGCGCTTCTACTCCGCCTTGCTGGGGCGTGAGCCGGTGGAGGATGCCGGCCACTTCGTGCTGTTCGTGCTGACCTCGGGCCTGCGCCTCGGCCTGTGGAGCCGGGACGTGGTGGAGCCGACGCCGGTGGTGGAGGGTGGCGCCAGCGAGATCGGCTTCCGGTTGCAGGACACGGCCCTCGTGGACGAGACCCATGCCAGCTGGGTGCGCAAGGGCGCGCGGATCGCCTTGCCGCCCACCGACCTTCATTTCGGCCGCAGCTTCGTCGCCCTCGACCCCGACGGCCACCGCCTGCGCGTCTACGCCATGAGCGAGACGCTGGGGGCGTGAGCGAAGCGCGGGGGGCGTGAGGGCCGTCAGTCCTGCGTCCTGCTCCGTCCGCGCACGGCATGGCCGGATGCCACCGCCTTCAGCAGCGCGTCCCAGCTGTCGGGCGGATTGCCGGTGTCGAGCATGCCTTTGAAGACCGCATAAGCGTCGGTCTTCGATCCATAGGTGCGCAGGGAATTCTCGTCGTTCACCCAGGCGAAGATGATGACCTTGGCCCTGCTGTCATAGCGGAAGAACAGCCGGAACCGACCATTGCCGAACTTGACCCGGAACCAGTGCTTTCGCGACGGGCCGAGGGTCGTACCCTGCCGATAGTCCGCTCTGGCGGGATCCTGCGGCACCGTCACGAACATGGCGGTGTGGATGGCCTTGAGCGTCTTTGCGTTTGCCTTTCGCCCGTAGCCTTCGGGATCCTTCGCCTTGTCCGCTTCCACGGCGGCGGTCAGCCTCTCGATCTGCGCGAGAAGCAGCGGATGGGCATAGAGGGCCCAGCCGTTGACGGTCATCATGGTCAAAGGTCGACCGGACCGTCGATGGCCTCATCGAAATCCACGTCGGTGCCCGCAGTCAGCTCCGCCATGCGTTGCGCCAGCGCGGGTGGGAATGCCGCGATGATCTGCGGATTGCGAGCCATGTCCTCGGCGAGCAGGCCGAGGAAGCCGGCCACGACGGGATCGTCCTCCGCCGTCTCCACGCGGCGCACGGTGACGGTGCCCCGAGGAGAGACGACGAAAGCGATCTCGTCGCCCGCATCGACGCCAAGCGCCTGACGCACGGCCTTGGGCACGGTCGTCTGCCCCTTGGCGGTGATCTTGCTGCGTTCCTCGACAAGCGTGCCCATGGCATCCTCCATCCGAGGCTCATGCCGAAAATCTAGGGTGTATCTGGGTCTAAATGTAAGGAATTATCCTTACCCTCGCAAGGGAGATGGATGACTGGTGCGGGCCGGCTGTCCCTGCCGGCCCGCCCGTGCCACCATCGCGCAGCTGACTTGAACCTGTCCCGAGCCCATGCCCATTCAGAAGCGCCTTAGCCACGAGCCGGGCCACCGCCGCAAATTCCTGGTGATGGTGGACGACACGCCGGAATGCGACCGCGCCGTCTATTACGCCGCCCGCCGGGCCGCCCGTACCCGTGGCGGGCTGGTGCTCCTCGCGGTGCTGGAGATGGAGGACGCCCACCAGCAATGGCTCGGCGTCGCCGATCTCATGCGCGCGGAGGCCACCGACGAGGCCCAGCGACGCATCGACGATTACACCGCCCGCGCCCGGCAGGTGGCGGGCATCACGGCGGAGGGCGTCATCCGCGAGGGCGGCCGGGTGCAGGTGCTGCAGCAGATCATCGCCGAGGATCGCGACATCGCCATTCTGGTTCTGGCCGCCGGGCTCCATCGCGAGGGGCCGGGGCCGCTGGTGGCGGCGCTGGGCGGCATGCAATCGGCGGCTTTCCCCATTCCCATCACCATCGTGCCCGGCGCCCTCTCCGATGAGGAACTCGACGCCATGGCGTGACGGCTGGCGCGGCGCAGGGCCATGCGCCAGACTGCCACTGACGTAAAACGCGTGCGGGGAGGCGTTCGGTGAAGCTGTTCGAGGCGGTGCGGCCTGCCACGCTGGAAGAGGTGTCCTGGCTGCGCAAGGCGTTGCGCCGGCAGCTCGCCCAATTGCGCATCGGCACCGACATCGTGGACGAGGTGGTGCTGGCGCTGGTGGAGCTGGCCACCAATGTGGTGCGCCACAGCGACCCCGCCCCCACCGAAATCGGCCTCGAGGTGCGGCTCGACGGCGTCGTCATCACCCTCGTGCTGACCGATGATGGCGGCGCCTTTCCCGCCTTCGAGGACCGCTGGCGCAAGGTGCGCCTCGCCGCCTCCGATCCCGACAGCGCGGGGGGGCGGGGCATCGCCATCGCCCGCATCGCGCTGGATGAGGCCCGCTACGAGGCCGGCCCCCCCAATCGCCTGACCCTGCGCCGCCAGCTCGCCCGCCGCCGCCCCCAGTTGCTGGTGGTGGAAGACGAGCCGGTGCTGCTGGAGGCCTATCTCACGCTGCTGGAGCCCGATTATCGCGTGCTGCCGGCGCAGACCCTGCGCAATGCGCTGGATATCGCCCGCAAGACCAAGGTCGATCTCATCCTCACCGACTTCCACCTCGGCTCGGAGCCCGGCACGGCGCTGCTGGAAGCGCTGGAGAATGACGCGGACCGCCCACCCATTCCCATCGTCATGATCACGGGCGATCCCTCCGTGCGCCTGCGGGTGCTGGAGCTGGGGGTGGACACCTTTCTCACCAAGCCGGTGGTGCCCGAGCGCCTGCTGGAGACGGTGAAGCTGGCGCTGGTTCGCTCGGCCCGCCAGCGCGCCCGACTGTTCCAGTATTTCGCCTCCTCGCTGGACCGGCTGGTGCACCCCGAGCTGCCGCCGCGCCTCGGCGCCTTCGCCACCGCTCTGTGCTGGGAAACGGCGGATATCGGGGGCGGCGATCTCGTCATCCACCTGCGGCGGCCGGAATGCGACCGCATCGTGCTGGTGGACGTGATGGGCCACGGCATCAATGCCAAGGCGGGCGCGGTGGCCCATGCGGCCATGGTGCGGGCGCTGGATGTGGACGGGCGCTTCGACCCCGGCGCCTTCATGGCCCGCTGGTCGCGGCTCGTGTTCAGCGAGGCGGGGCTCGACGGGGTGGTGGCGACCGCGCTGGTGGTGGACCTGTTCCCGGACGGGCGCATCGCCATCGCCTCCGCCGGCCATCCCCGGCCCATGGTGGTCACACGGGATGGCGCGCGGGCGCTGGAGGTGGACGGCCCGCTGCTGGGCTTCACGGATACAGCCGATTACGACACTCTGGAGGTGATGCTCAACCCTGGCGAGCGTCTGCTGCTGGCCACCGACGGGCTCGACCCCACGGAACTGGCCAGCGGCGGCCCCTGCCCGGCTTGGCTCACGGCGGAACTCTCCAGCCGCCAGTCGGCGCCGCTGGAGACCGCCGCCGCCCGCGCCGCCACGCGGGTCGCCGCCCGCCTCGGGCCGGATCCGGAGGACGACTGGATGATGGTGCTGCTGGAACGGGCCGATGCCCGCACCGATGCCGAAGCCCCGGCCCCGCACGAGGGTCTGCCGGCCATGGCCGGACCGCGCGCGGCACCCTCTCCCCAAGTGTCACCCGTCGTTGTGCCACCCGTCGTTGTGCCGCCGGTGCCCGACGTGCCTGTTCCCGACACCCCCATCCCCAACCCGCCCGTTCCGGATCCGCTGATCCCCGATCCGCCGGTGCCCGAGGTGCCGATCATCGTCCTGCGCGACACCGCAGCGGAGGATCTGTCCGGCGATCACGCCATCGGCGCGGGCGATCTGGCGCCCGATTTCCAGCCTTCCGGCATCGGGGCCCTGCGCAAGGCGGTGGGCGAGGAGGCATTCGCGGGCCTTGCCCGGCGCTTCCTTGAGAATGCGGCGCAGAAGATCACCGACTGGGAAAAGGCACACGATCCCGTGGCCGTGGTGGCTGCCGCCCATGCTTTGGCGGGGCTGCTGGGCCAGTTCGGCCTTGCCGCCTCGGCGGCGCGGGCGCGGGCGGTGGAGCATGAGCCGGACCCGCAGACGCGCCTCTTGCTGGCGCGCGGCCTCGCCCCGCTGGCGCGGGCGGAGATCGCCCTGTTCAAGGCCTGGTTCGGCGGCGGGCACGGCTAGAGTGTTTCCGTGTTTCATGGAAACACGGAAACACTCTAAATCATTGATAGAGAATGCTTTCCGGCTTGGATTGCGAAGCAATCAAAACCGGACATGCTCTGAGTGGATTCTCGCCGGGGTGTAGAGGGTGGGTTGCCACAACCGTGCAAGCTGCGGCTGACTGCCGCCCGATGACACGGACGTTCCTCGCCTTTCTCGTGGCGCCGCTCTGGATCCCGCTGCTTGCGGCCGTCTCCGCTCTGCTGTGGCCGGATACGCGAAATCCCCTGGGTCTCGGCGGCATGGAGCTGGTGTGGCGCGTGGCGCTGGTGGCCGCGGTGGTGGGCTATGGCGCCTGCTGGAGTTTCGGCCTCGGCCTGTTCTTCTTCCTGCGGGCGCAGGGCTGGCGGTCGGTGGGCATCACCGCGCTTGCGTGGTTCGTCGCCGGCATGGTGCTGCGGCTGGCCGGCTTCATCCTCGGCTGGGTGCAGTTCCTGAGCATGCACGGGACGCTGCGGGAACTCTCCAACGCGCTGGCGACCCGGCCGCTGTTCTTTGTCTGGGGCGGGGTTCTGGCCATGCTGGTGGGCCTCACCGTGCGCGCCATCGCGGGGCCGGCTCCCGAAGATAATGAGCCGGATAAATAATCTCGCGGATCAGATTTCCCCGGCGTCCCGCATCTCGCCGTAAAGCGCGCCCAGCCCGTCCTCGAAGGTGGGATAGGCGAGCGTCACGCCCAGCTCTTCCTTCAGCCGCGTGTTGCGCACGCGCTTGTTGCCGGCCCAGAAGGACAGCGCCATGGGGCTCATGGTCTGCGCCACCTCGGCGAAAGGCAGCAGCGGCGGCGGCTCCACACCCATGAGGCCGGCAGCGAAGGCGATGGGATCGCCGGGCGGGGCCGGGCGGTCATCGGTGACGTTCAGCAGCCCGGAGAACCCCTGCCCGATCACCGCCGCCATGCTGGTGGCGATGTCGGCCACATGGATGCGGTTGAACACCTGGCCCGGCTTGTCGATGCGCCGCGCCTCACCCGCCTTCAGATTGAGGAAGGCATTGCGTCCCGGCCCGTAGATGCCCGCAAGGCGCAGGCTCGCCACCGGAATGCCCTTGCGCACGCCCAGCGCCAGCAGCCCGGCCTCGGCTTTGAGCCGGCGTTCCAGCCGGGCGCTGCCGGCGCGGGGCGGCGTGGTCTCGTCCACCCAGCCGCCATCATGGTCGCCATAGACGCCCAGCGTCGTCAGATAGAGGATCTGTTGCAGATTGTGCGATGCAGCAATGTCCGCCTCGGCCACGGCGAGCAGCGGGTCTCCGGCCTCGCCGGGCGGGGCGGAGAGGACCAGCACATGGGCCTCCGCGACGGCGGCGCGCAGGGCAGGGCTGGCGGCGAGGCCATCAAACAGCACGCCCTCCACCCCCAGCGCTTCGAGCGCCGCGACGCCTTCCGGCGTGCGCGCGGTGCCGATCACCCGGTCGAACAGATCGGGATGGGTGGCGAGGAGGTGGCGGGTGCAATAGCCGAGGCCGACGGCGAGCAGGGTGGTCATGCCCTCCGATGTGGCGAAGAAGCCGGGCGAGGGCAAGAGCAGGGTGGACAGGAGCGGGATGGGCAGGAGCAGGGTGGGCGGGTGGCTCACACCGCGATGATGTGCGGCACGAAGCGCGACATGTTCATGGTGATGGCGGACGTATCCTCGCGGATGCCCATGCCGCAGGGCTCATCGCCCACCATCCAGCTGCCGATCACCGCATGGCCGTGGCGGGTCTCGAACAGATGGGTGGCCGCCTGCACCACGAACGGCCCGTCGCCATAGTGGCCCGGCACCGTCTCGCTGCGGCCGCGCCGCACCAGCGTGACGTTCTCGCCCTCGCGGGAGAACAGGGGCTTGCGGGCATAGTCGCGCAACTCCCCCGCACGCGGATCATCCTCGAAATAGGCCGGCAGCAGGTTGGGATGGCCGGGGAACATCTCCCACAGCAGAGGCAGGATGGCCTTGGTGGAGAGCATGGCCTTCCACGGCGGCTCCATGAAGGTGCAGCGGGCGTGAGGGAGCTTCTGGCCGAAGGTTTCCGCCAGCATCCATTCCCACGGATGCAGCTTGAACATGCGCTCGATGACCAGATCGTCGAGATCGGTGAAGCGGCCCACCGGATCGATGCCGATGTCCTCCATGGCCAGCATCTTCACCCGGTAGCCGGCCTGAAGCGCGCAATCGGCCAGATAGGAGAGGGTGCCGCCGTCCTCCACATTGTCCACCGCCCCCGCGATATGAAGCATGGCGTTCTGCGGCATCAGGCAGAGCCGCTCCACCAGATGCTCCTGAATGGAGTTGAACTGGTCCGTGCCCGGCGGTAGCGCGCCGCTGCGCAGCAGGTCCTCCAGCCACAGCCACTGGAACACCGCCGCCTCATAGAGGCCGGTGGGGGTGTCGGCGTTATATTCCAGCAGCTTGGCCGGCCCGGTGCCGTCATAGGCGAGGTCGAAGCGGCCGTAGAGCGAGGGCTCCTGCGCCCGGTTGCGCCAGGATGCCGAGACATAGTCATGATGCGCTGCCGGAATACCGAGCCGGCTCAGCAGTCTCGCATCGCCGACCGCGCGCCCGGCCAGCTCAAGGCACATCTGGTGCAGGTCGCGGGAGGGGTCCTCGATCGAGCCCTCGATCTCCTCCAGCGTGAAGGAGAACATGGCGCTCTCGTCCCAATACTTCGCGCCATACATGTCGGCGAAGCGGAAGCCGAAGGTCTCGGCGGTGGCGCGCCAGTGCGGGCGCTCCTCGATCATGTGGCGGCGCATGGGGCTCAGCCGCCGAAACTGCCGAAGCCGTGGCCGCCGAAGCCGCCCCGCGACACGGTGCTGGTGCGCGGATTGCTTGATGGCTTGAGCGTGGCGGGATGGGTTTCGCCGGAACTCTTGCCGCTCTTCCAGCCGCTGCCGCCACCGGAACTTCCGCCCGAGCCGCCCTTGTTCTCCTCGCCCTCCTTCTCGCCGTCAGGCCGGGAGAGATCAGTGAGGGCGCGATAGCTTCCCGCCGTCGCGCGCGAGGCATAGACCGGGGCGCTCACATATGAGCCGCCTTGCCCGGCAAGGCGCGCGAGCATGAAGCCGCCCATCACCGGAGCGAACATGGTGCTGCCGGGTCCGCCGGGGGAGGTCGCCGGCCCCACGCCGGGGCGGGCCTCGCAGGTGCTGTCGGTGGTGCGCTCGCAGTCGGCGGCGGAGGAGAACAGGGGCGCGCGGGCATAATGGGCGCCGAGCGCGCGGCGATAGTCATCGGCGCAGGTCTGCCGCAGCTCGCCGGTCTCAGCGCACTGGGTGATGGCGGAGGTGGTGTCGCCAGCGAACACCATCTCCTCCTGCTCCTGCGGGGCGCTGCCACCGCCGCCGCGCCACATGGACGATACCGCCAGCGCGCCGAACACCGCGCCGATGGTCAGAAAATCCGAGCGCTTCATGCCGCTCTCCCGCGCCGGGGGCTCAAAGGGTGGGGCTCAAAGGGGGAATCAAAGGGGAGTTCAAAGGGTCATGGCGGCGGCATTGAGCATGCCGACCACCACCGCCACCCCGCCGAGCCATGCACCCGCCGCCACATCGCCACTGGTGATGCGGGCCGACACATCCGGCATGGCCATGCGGGCGCCGAAATAGGCGATGACCTGCGCCGCCGCCGCGATCAGCGCCCAGATGAAGAAGTCCACCAGATTGAGGCTGCCGGCCATGGCCGCGCGCAGCGGCAAGGCAAAGCCCACCAGCGCGCCGAGCAGCGCGAACACCGCCGCGCCATTGCCCGCCCGCACGAGGCGGAACTCGTGGTGCGGGGTGATGGCGGAATAAGCGGCGATGAAGGCGCCGATGAGCAGCAGGGACAGGCTGAAATAGCCGACGAACGCCGGGAAGCCGGAGAGATAGATGCGCAGCATGGGGAAAAGGGGCCTTGCCGGACGGGGCCTCGGGTGAGGAACCTCACCCATGGACAGGCATAGCCCGGCCCATGTGCGCCTCAAAGCCCGGCGTGGGCGGATTTCTGCGAAAAGCCCTTTGTTTTCAGGGATTCCAGCCTGACTGGTAGGATGCTAGAGCACGTTCGGCTTTGATTGCTCTGCGATCCAAACCGAAAGACGTTCTCTACCCATAGGCTGGAGCGTTAGGTCGCCCGCGCCGCCATCCATTCCGCCTGCACCTCCGGGTCCGCCTCATCCGGTGCGTGGCGGGCGGCCAGTGCGGCGAAATCCGCTTCCGGCAACAGGCGGGAGAGCGCCCACACGGCGGAGCCCCGCACCAGCGCGTCATCGTCGCTCAGGAGGGTCTGCGCGGAGGGGATGAGGCCGGTATCGCCGGAATTGCCGATGGCTGTCAGCACGTTGCGCAGGAAGCGTCCACGGCCCGAACGCTTGATGGGGCTCTTGGGGAAGCGGGCGCGGAAGGCGGCATCGTCCAGCGTGGCGAGACCGGCCAGATCCGGCGCCCGGTTCTCGTCGCGCGCCGCGAGCTTGGCCTCCCGGCCGAGCGCGGCGAACTTGTTCCACGGGCAGGCGGCAAGGCAATCGTCGCAGCCATAGATGCGGTTGCCCATGAGCGGGCGCAATTCGCGCGGGATCGGCCCCTTGTGCTCGATGGTCAGATACGAGACGCAGCGCCGGGCGTCGATCTGGTAGGGCGCCGGGAAAGCAGCTGTCGGGCAGGCATCGAGGCAGGCACGGCACTGCCCGCAATGATCGCCCATGGGCGCGTCGGGCGGCAGGTCCAGCGTGGTGGCGATGGCGCCGAGGAACATCCACGAGCCGCGCTGCCGCGACACCAGATTGGTGTGCTTGCCCTGCCAGCCCAGCCCCGCCGCCATGGCCAGCGGCTTCTCCATGAGCGGGGCGGTGTCCACGAACACCTTCACGTCGCCCTCGCCGGCCAGCGCGAGCAGGGCGCGGGCGAGGCGCTTGAGCTTGGCCTTGATGATCTCGTGATAGTCCTCGCCTTTGGCGTAGACCGAGATGGCGGCGCGGCTGCGCTCTTCGAGGATGGCGCGGGGGTCTTCGTCGGGGCCGTAATTCATGCCCAGCATGACCACACGCAGCGCTTCCGGCCACATGGCGCGGGCGTGCACGCGGCGCTCCAGCGTGTCGGCCATCCAGCCCATGTCGCCATAACGCTGCTCGGCCACCCAGTGGCGCAGGCGATCTCCGGCCTCCCCGGCCTTGTCGGGATCCGCGACGCCGAAGGCATCGAAGCCTTCCTCCAGCGCGAGATCGCGCAGGCGGTCCTTCAGTTCGGGCAGGGGGAGGGGCTGGGTCTTGCGGGCGGGGGCGTTCATGGTGCGCCTCCCGCTTCGTCAGCGAGGAAGCCGCTCAGAAATCCAGATCCGCATACGTCGCGGAGGGGGGCATGCCCGGAATGGAATCGGCCAGGATGCCGCGGAAGGTCGGGCGGGATTTCACCCGCGCGTACCAGGCCCTCGCATCCTCGTCCACGTCCCACGGCACATCGCCCAGATAGTCGGCGGCCGACAGATGGGCTGCCGCCGCCAGATCCGCATGGCTCAGGCGGTCGCCGGCGAGCCAGTTCCGCGCCTTGGCCAGCCACCCGATATATTTCAGATGATAGCGGATGTTCGCCCGCGCCGCGCGCAGCGCGGTGGCATCCGGCGGGCCGCCGCCCTGATCCGACTTCATGTAGCGCTTGTAGATGCGCTCGCGCACCAAGGGCTCGGTGACGTCGAGGAACATCTTCTCGTGGAACCACTGCACGAGGCGGCGCACCTCGATGCGTTCCAGCGGCGCGTGCGGCAGCAGGCGGCGGTCGCCCAGCGCAAGGCCCCGCGTCTCGTCCAGATATTCCGCGATGATGGCGGCGCCGGGCGCGGACGGCACATGCTCCTCCACCATCACCGGCGTTTCCCCGCTGGGGTTCAGCGCCAGGAATTCCGGCTTGCGCTCCCACACGCGCACCTCCACCAGCTCCGGCTCGATGCCATATTCGGCGAGCAGCAGGCGGACGAAGCGCGAATGCGGACAGAAGGGGTGATGATAGAGCTGCATCGAGGGGGGAAGATCTGGCCGCCGTTAGAAAGGGTGGGCCACTCCTTGGCTTTCGTCTACTGGCCTTCGTGCGGTGCCGCAAGCAGTCAGGCGTCACAACCCTGTGGCAATGCGGCAACATGGTTCATGCCTGTTAACCCTGTTACGTCATGCTGCCATCCCCAGCATCCCCAAGGTTTCCCTTACGGCTCCCCAGCCGTTTCGACTTCCGATTGCAGGAACGATTGCACGGGGGCGGGCAAGTCGACAGGATGCCGGCCGCACTGACCCTCCGCCTGTTCCGGATGTCTTCCCCATGACGATCGCCATTCTGGTCAAAGCCCTGCTTCTCGGCCTGCTGGAAGGAGCCACCGAGTTCCTGCCCGTGTCCTCCACCGGCCATCTGCTGCTGGCGGCGCATTTCCTCGGCTTCGAGAGCACGGGAAAGACCTTCGAGGTGCTGATCCAGCTGGGCGCCGTGCTGGCGATCCTGGTGGTCTATTTCCAGCGCTTCCTGCGGGTGGCCATGCAGCTGCCCACCAATCCCGGCGCCCGGCGCTTCGTGATCGGCATCGTGCTCGCCTTCCTGCCGGCGGCGGTGGCCGGCGTGCTGCTGCACGGCTTCATCAAGCAGGTGCTGTTCGAGAGCCCCATCACCATCTGCGTGGCGCTCATCTTCGGCGGCGTGGTGCTGCTGTTCGTGGACCGCATCGCCTTCAAGCCGCGCTACAACAACGCCATGGGTTTTCCGCTGAAGACCGCGCTCGGCATCGGCTTCTTCCAGTGCCTGGCGCTGATCCCCGGCATGTCGCGCTCGGGCTCCACCATCGTCGGCGGCCTGCTGCTGGGGGCGGACAAGCGCTCGGCGGCGGAATTCTCCTTCTTCCTCGCCTTGCCCACCATGCTGGGCGCCTTCGTCTACGACTTCTGGAAGAATCGCGGCGCCCTGTCAGCGGACGACGGCATCATCATCGCGGTGGGCTTCGTGGCCGCCTTCGTGTCGGCGCTCCTCGTCATCCGCACCCTGCTCGATTTCGTGTCGCGGCACGGCTACGCGGTGTTCGGCTGGTGGCGCATCCTGGTTGGCGGCGGCTGCCTGGCGCTGCTGCTGCTGGGCTACTGAGCGCATTCAAGGACTACGCGGGTCGCCTCGGGCTCAGAAGTCCGAGGCGATGCCGCCCACTTCCCAGTCGCCATAGCGCACCGGCTCCTTGCCGCCGCGCCCGTTATATTCCTTCGGCACATCGTTGGCGGCGTCGATCTCGGCCCGCCGGGCCACCGCCTCCTCCAGCGCGCGTTTTGCGGCCGGCGAGAGCACCTTTCCGGGCGCCGCGCCGAGGGCTTCGGCGGATGTTCCGGCGGGGTCGATCTCGGGGCGGGGCATATCGTCAGCCATATTCATCTTCCTCCAGCACCTCCGGACAGCCGTTGCGGCGATCCGGCCGTGCATGACCGCGTGCCGCGGACCGGGCGTCCTTGCCGCTCGCGTCCGGGCATGGTAGCGACCCCGCGACTCTCGCCGGGGGCGAGGCGGATTCATAGGAGATTAGCATGGCGACGCAAAATGGCAGCCCGACCGACACCCAGGCGCCCGCGCTCAACGTGCTCGTTCAGTATGTGAAGGACTTCTCGTTCGAGAACCCCAACGCGCCCCGTTCGCTCGGCGCGCCGCAGGGCCAGCCCGACGTGAACATCCAGATCAACGTCAACGCCCGCCCGCTGCAGAATGCGGAGTTCGAGGTCGAGCTGAAGATCGAGGGCGGTGCCTCGGTGTCGGGCAACACGCTGTTCGCCTTCGACCTGACCTATGCCGGCATCTTCCGCCTCATGAACGTGCCGGAGCAGAGCCTCCAGCCGGTGGTGCTGATCGAGTGCCCGCGCCTGCTGTTCCCGTTCGCGCGCCAGATCATCGCCGAGGGCGTGCGCGGCGGCGGCTTCCCGCCCCTGATGATCGATCCGGTGGACTTCGCCGCCCTCTACCAGCAGCGCATGACCGCCGAGGCCGAGAAGCTGCAGACCGCCGGTCAGGCCTGAGTGCTTTTAGCCTGAGGATCTTTCGGCCCTGTCGGGTCGGCACCGTCCGACGGCACCAAACCTGAGCGTTTCACGCCCCGCCGGCGCGAGCCGGCGGGGCGTTTTTGTTTGGACCGGCGGATGGGCGTCGCGGGGATCGTGCACACCTTCATGAAGCGTATTTCCGCGATAATATTACCGCCGACTAGCGTTGAGTTCCGTTGAAAAGACGCATCGGGCGCAAAAAATACCGAAACCAGCCGGGTGCTCGTCTCTGGAAAGCCGCCCGAGTTTCTTATCTTTTGTTAGCTTGTACGTGGCAGTTGCGCTGCAATTTCCTTGGATTGTCTTGTTCCCGGTATCTCGCGCCCGCCAGATGGGTTAAGGCTCATATGGGCCGGGAGCGTTCACATGACGGACTTGCACGACATTGCCCGCGACATCGCCATGGGTGATGCGGAAGCCGAGCGTCTGGTCATTGCCCTCTATCAGGGGCTGCTGGAACGCGCGCCGGATAGGGACGAGATCGCCTCATGGGCGGCCGGCCTCACCGCTCCCAATGCGGAACATCGCATCTCGGCGGCGGATATGGCCGAGACATTCCTCAATTCCGAAGAACGCCGCACGCGTCTTGCAGAGCGCGAACGTGAGCGCGAACGTGAGCGCGAGGCGGCGCAGCAGGTGCCGGAGGCGCCCGAGGAACCCGAAGAGCCCCGGGTGCCGGTCTTCGTGCCGCCGGGCCATTTCTATTCGCCCATCGTGGATGTGGAGACGGTGCGGGACCGGATTGCGTGGGCGTGGTCCAACCTGCCGGAACGCCTGCCGGGTCTGGCCATCGACCGTGCGGCCATGGTCGCGGCCTGGGCGGATCTGCTGCCGCACCTGCAGGCCTGCCCGTTCACGGCCGAGCCGGACGCGCGCTTTCGCTATCATTTCGAGAACCCGGCCTATGCCCATGGCGACGGGTCCGTCCTCTACGCCATGATCCGGCGCCACCGGCCCCGGCAGCTGATCGAGATCGGCTGCGGCTGGTCATCCGCCTGCGCGCTGGACGCCATCGAACGTGAGCTTGGCGGGGCCTGCGACGTCACCTTCATCGAGCCCTATCCGCAGCTCGTGCGCGATCTGATGGCGACCAGGCCCTTTCCCCATCGCCTGTTGCCCGTGCCGGTGCAGGAGGTGCCGCTGGCGGAATTCGCCCGGTTGCAGCGGGACGACATCCTGTTCATCGATTCCACCCATGTGCTGAAGACCGGCAGCGACGTCTGGTACGAGCTGTGCGAGATCCTGCCCGCACTGGCGCCGGGCGTGATCGTGCATTTTCACGATGTCTTCTGGCCGTTCGAGTATCCGGAGGAGTGGGTGCTGGAGCAGAACCGCTCGTGGAACGAGCTTTATGGCCTGCGCTGCTTCCTTCAGGATAATGCCGCATGGGAGATTCTTTTCCTCGGCAACTACATGTCGGCTCTGGAGCGCCCGCGGGTGGCGGCGGAATATCCCACCCTGCTGCAAAATCCCGGAGGGGCGCTCTGGCTGCGAAAGCTGGGCTAGAGCATGTCCGGCTTTGATTGCTTCGCCATCCAGGCCACAAGACATTCTCTATCAATGAGTTGGCGTGTTTCTGTGTGTCCATGAAACACGGAAGCGCTCCAGACACCGCCGCCTTGCTCTGGATCCCCGGCACCGGGCCCGACGGGCCGGCCCTCGCGCGGCTGTGCGCGGCCTTTCCGCGTCCCGCCGTCCCCATGGGCGAAGCCTGGTTCATGGGCGAGACGCGGCGGATGTTTCCCGCGCTGATGGGCGATCCGGCCGCCGTGCCGGTGGGGGAGCTGGCGGCTGCGCTGGAGGAGATCGCCTCCGGCACCGCCGCCTTTGGCCCGCGCGAGGAGTGGCGGGACTGGTTGCATTATCTCCTGCCCCGCCTCGTTCCCCGCGCCCATGAGGCGCATGTGGCGGCGCTGGCGGAAACGCTCGTGACCGCCTTCATCTCCCAGCATCCCGGCGGCGCGGTGGACCCTGCCCATCCCGGCTTCCGCGCCGATGTTCTGACGACGCTGGGCCGCTGCCTCATGGCGCCGGCCTGCTGGCCGCAGGGGCGGCTGGATCCCGGCTTCGCACTCGGCAAGCCGGCCCCGGAGCCGGGCGGCTGGGCCTGGGCGCAGGCCGGCGGGCGGCTGTCGGCGCTGCTCTTTCTCTGCGTGAAGTATCTGGAGCCGGCGGAGATCGGCCCCTGGGCCGCTTCCTTCCTCGCCATCGACGATCCTTTGTGGCGGGCGCAGCTGACGGTGTGGCTGGTGGGCGCCCATCCCCTGCTGACCGGGACCATCGCCCAGCCGGCCGACCTGCCCGAGAGCCATCATCCGGCCATCGACTGGGACTGGTCCCACGTCCTGACCGGCCGCATACCGGCGAGCGAGGCCGCGCCCGCGCCCTTCCTCCCGCCCGCCAACGGCGCCGCGCTGGTGGCGGCGGTGCGGGCGAGCCTAACGCCGGAGATGTACGAGGGCTGGCTGACAGCGTTCGCCGCCGATCCCGCGCTGGAAGCGGAACTGGGCGATCTGCCGTTCGGGTTTTACGGGCTCTATCTGCAAGGCGCGGGCTGAGGCGACGTCGCCGCCGCCCGCGCCATCCTCGACCGCACGCCGGATGTGCCCGCCGGAGCCGGGTGACGAGATCGTCGAGACGCCAGCGCAGCCCCGTTCCCGCCGCCGCTGACACGCCCTTTGCCTTGACGCCGCCGCGAAACTGCCGTTCCTGAGCGCCGCCGGGCCTCGCGGGGCCGGGCGGACCAACGAACAATCGGCAGGCGGACAATGGCGGAGGCCGAAACCTTCGACGTGATGGTGGTGGGCGGCGGGCATGCGGGCTGCGAGGCGGCCGCAGCGGCCGCACGGCTCGGCGCGCGCACGGCGCTGGTCACGCATCGGGCCGATACGCTCGGCGCCATGTCCTGCAATCCGGCCATCGGCGGGCTCGGCAAGGGCCATCTGGTGCGCGAGATCGATGCGCTGGACGGCCTCATGGGCCGGGTGGCGGATCAGGGCGGCATCCAGTTCCGCCTGCTCAACCGCCGCAAGGGCCCCGCCGTGCGCGGTCCCCGCGCGCAGGCCGACCGCAAGCTCTATGCCCGCGCCATGCAGGACGCCCTCGCCGCGCAGGACAACCTCACCATCGTGGAAGGGGAGGCGGACGACCTCATCCTCACCGAAGGCCGTGTCACCGGCCTCAGGATGGCGGACGGGCGCCAGTTCTCCTGCGGCGCCGTGGTGCTGACCACCGGCACCTTCCTCAACGGCCTGATCCATATGGGCGAGGTGCAGATCCCCGCCGGCCGCATCGGGGAAGCGCCCGCGCGCGGCCTGTCCGGCACGCTGGCGCGGCTCGGCGTGACGCTCGGCCGCCTGAAGACCGGCACGCCGCCGCGCCTCGATGGCCGCACCATCGACTGGGCGAGCCTTGAGATGCAGCCGGGCGATGAGGAGCCGGAGGCGTTCTCGGCGCTCACCACCCGCCTGCCCAATCCTCAGGTGGCCTGCGGCATCACCCGCACCACGCAGGCGACGCACGAGGTGATCCGCGCCAATCTCTCGCGCTCGGCCATGTATTCCGGCCGCATCGAGAGCACCGGCCCGCGCTATTGCCCCTCCATCGAGGACAAGGTGGTGCGCTTCGGCGATCGCGACGGCCACCAGATTTTCCTGGAGCCGGAAGGTCTGGACGACCCCACCGTCTATCCCAACGGCATCTCCACCTCGCTGCCCGAGGACGTGCAGCTCAAGGTGCTCGCCACCATTCCGGGGCTGGAGCGCGTGGTGATGTCGCGCCCCGGCTATGCCATCGAATACGACCATGTGGACCCGCGCGAGCTGGACCCCACGCTGGAAGTGAAGAAGGCGAAGGGCCTGTTCCTCGCCGGTCAGATCAACGGCACCACCGGCTATGAGGAGGCCGCTGCGCAGGGGTTGCTCGCCGGGCTGAACGCCGCCCGCCGCGCGTCCGGTACGGAAGGCGCGGTGATCGACCGCGCCGAGGGCTATCTGGGCGTGATGGTGGATGATCTCGTCACGCGCGGCGTGAGCGAGCCCTACCGCATGTTCACCTCGCGCGCCGAATATCGCCTGACGCTGCGCGCCGACAATGCCGACCAGCGCCTCACCCCGCGTGGTCTGGCGCTGGGTCTGGTGGGGGCTGAGCGGGCGCGGGTGTTTTCCGCCCGTATGGAGGCGCTGGATGCGGCGCGGGAGCGCGCGCGGTCCGTCAGCCTCACCCCCAACGAGGCGGCCAAGTATGGGCTGGCCCTCAACAAGGACGGCCAGCGTCGCACCGCCTTCGATCTGCTGGCCTATCCGGACATCACGCTCGAACAGCTCGCCGGCATCTGGCCGGAGTTCGGCGCCCTCCAGCCGGCGATTGCCGCCCAGCTTGAGATCGACGCCAAATATGCCGTCTATCTGGACCGGCAGGCGGCCGACATCGCGACGCTCCGCCGCGACGAGGACCTGCGGCTGCCGGAGGACATGGCCTATGAGGGCCTGCCGGGTCTCTCCAACGAGCTGAAGGCGAAGCTCGGCCGCGTGCGCCCGCGCACCATCGGGCAGGCCGGCCGCATGGAGGGCATGACGCCGGCGGCGCTGGCCCTGCTCGTCACCTACGCCCGCCGTCAGGGCGGCACGCGGGACACGGGCCAGACGGACGCGCAGCAGGCGGGGTGAGGGCAGGGGCTTCCGACCGGGAGCGACCGGGACTCACCTGCTGGCAGCGCGGGTGCATGTGATGCGGAACATCCCGACCGGCCACGACATATCCCCTCTCCCGCTTGCGGGGGAGGGCTAGGGAGGGGGGCGCGCGACCGCGCGGAGGACCGCACGGAACAAAGGAAGCACCTCGGCGCGACAGCGATTCGGACCGGCTTTGTCCTTGCGCTGTTCCCCCCTCCGATAATGCGCGTCCCGATCCGGGACAGGCGGTGCGCGGTGCCCCCTCCTCATCCCTCCCCGCAAGCGGGAGAGGGAGCCTGTTGTCCGGGCGGGGAGGCGATGTCAGACGACGGAGCGCCGGTATTGCCATCACCCTCCCTGTCTCGCGAAGGGACTGGCACTTTGATCCACATATAGGCGAACACCCCCACCAATCCCCCCATATCTTGGGTTTTCCTTGACTCCCGGCGGGACTCAGCGGAATCCTCCCGCTCGGGTTCCGGGCGCGGCACAGCGGTCCGTGTGCCATCCGTCTGTCCGTCCGTTTTGTCCAAAGCCGTGCCATCCGGTACCGTCACGCGCACGCAGGAGTGCGGTCATGGCGGATAGGTCCAATGTCCTATCGCCCGAATGGCATTCCCCTGAGCCGGCTCACGATCCGGGCAAGCCCTTGATCGTGACGGCCGTGGGATGCGAGAGAAAGCGGCGCGGCGGGACGCGCATCGTGTGAATATTGGGGATGGCACACGCCATCCCGGCAGTTGAGATGTCCAAAGGGCCAAAACGGGGAACTCCGTGGCCATGAGGCACTGTCCCTGTGACAGTCTGGAGGTAATCAGTGGCGCGCAAGATGGGGCGGGAGGCGGTCGAAAGTACCGTTTCACGTGAAACATTCAGCCGGCTGGAAATCCTCAGCGATCTGCTAACGCGTTGGCAGAAAACGATTAATCTCGTTGCCCCGAACACCATTCCCGAGCTGTGGGATCGCCACATCGCCGATTCCCTCCAGCTCGTCGCCCATGCCCCCGATACCGTCACCGAATGGGCTGATCTCGGTTCCGGCGGCGGATTCCCCGGACTTGTGGTGGCCGCAGTTCTGGCCGAGCGGCCCGGCGCCCGCGTCACGCTTGTAGAAAGCGACACCCGAAAAGCCGCCTTCCTGCGCGAGGCGAGCCGTGCGGCGAACCTGCCCACCCGCATCGTGCCGGAGCGGATCGAGCAGGCTTCCCAAAAGCTTGCGGAGGGCACACAGGTGGTTTCTGCCCGTGCGCTGGCGCCGCTGCCGAAGCTTCTGGAGCTGGCTGAGCCCTTCCTCGCCGCCGGTGCGCTGGGCCTGTTTCCCAAGGGCCGCGACTGGGAGCGCGAATTGACCGACGCCCGCAAAGGCTGGACACTCGATCTCAACCTCCACCGCAGCCTCGGTGATCCGCAGGGACGCATCCTCGCGGTCACATCGGCCCACCGGCTCGCGCCCGACGCGGGACCGGCCGCAGGTGGTGCCATTCCCAGCGGACCCGGCATTAAGCCGCCCGCGGACGTGTAAGGGGAAGACCCCATGACGATGCCTGACGACCAGGCCGACACCCGCACCGACGACACGCTGGCGCTGTCCCCGCGCTCGGGCGCTCCCGGTGCGCCGCGCATTCTCGCGCTCGCCAACCAGAAGGGCGGCGTGGGCAAGACCACCACGGCCATCAATCTCGGCACCGCGCTCGCCGCCATCGGTGAAACCGTTCTGGTGATTGATCTGGACCCGCAGGGCAATGCCTCCACCGGCCTCGGCATCGACCGCCGCGCCCGCAAGCTCTCCACCTATGACGTGTTGTGCGGCGAAGCGACCTTGCGCGATGCCATTCAGGAAAGCGGCGTGCCGCAGCTCCATGTGGCGCCCTCGACGCTGGATCTTTCCGGCCTTGAGCTGGAGATCGCCAACGAGCGCGACCGCGCCTTCCGTTTGCGCAATGCCGTCAAGGCTTTGACCGAGGACGAGAGCGGCCCGCGCTACTCTTACATCCTCATCGATTGCCCGCCCTCGCTGTCGCTGATCACGGTCAACGCCATGGCGGCGGCCCATGCCATCGTGGTGCCGCTGCAATGCGAGTTCTTCGCGCTGGAGGGCCTCTCCCAGCTGCTGAAGACGGTGGAGCAGGTGCGCACGGGCCTCAATCCCGGCCTCTCCATCCACGGCATCGTGCTGACCATGTTCGATGCCCGTAACAATCTGTCCGAGCAGGTGGTGGCGGATGTGCGCCAGTTCATGGGCGACAAGGTCTATGAGACGGTGATCCCGCGCAATGTGCGCGTCTCCGAGGCGCCGTCCTACGGCAAGCCGGTTCTGCTCTACGATCTGAAATGCGCCGGCTCGCAGGCCTATCTGCGGCTGGCCTCCGAAGTGATCCAGCGCGAGCGGGCGGCCCGCGCCGCCGCCGCGGCCTGACGTGATATAAGGAAAATAATCCCATGGCGGAAGAAGGTCGCTCGCGCCTGGGGCGCGGGCTCGCGGCCCTGATCGGCGACATGGGCGAGGCGGATACGCCGCCGAAGCCCGGCGCGGCGCCCGCGCGCGCCGGCAGTGGCGGCGTGCGGAAACTGCCCATCGAGCAGGTGAAACCCAGCGCCCGCAATCCGCGCCGTACCTTCGTGGAAGAGGGGCTGGAGGAACTGGCCGCCTCCATCCGCGAGAAGGGCATCATCCAACCCATCGTGGTGCGTCCCGTGGGCGGCGCCTTCGAGATCGTGGCCGGTGAGCGCCGCTGGCGGGCGGCCCAGCGCGCCAGCCTGCACGAAGTGCCGGTGGTCGTGATCGAATTGAACGATCGCGAGGCGCTGGAGATCGCCATCATCGAGAACGTCCAGCGCTCGGACCTGAACGCGCTGGAAGAGGCCATGGGCTATGAGGCCCTGATGGCTCAGTTCGATTATTCGCAGGGCGATCTCGCAAAGGTCATCGGCAAGAGCCGTCCGCACATCGCCAACACCATCCGCCTGCTGAAGCTGCCGGAGAGCGTGAAGGCCTATCTGGCCGACGGCCGCCTCACCGCCGGCCACGCCCGCGCGCTGCTGGCCCATGAGGATCCCGAGCGCCTCGTGCGGGCGGTGGTGGAGAAGCGCCTCTCCGTGCGCGACGTGGAGGCGCTGACCAAGACCAAGCAGGCCCTGACCGGCAAGGACGCGGGCAAGGCGGAGGCGGGCAAGGCGGAAGCCGCCGCCCCGGCCAAGGATGCCGACACGCGGGCGCTGGAGAAGCGCCTTACGGAAACGCTGGGCCTTGTGGTCAACCTGCAGGCCAAGAGCGGCGGGAATGGCGAGGCGGGCGAACTGCGCATCCGCTATTCCGACCTCGACCAGCTCGACCAGCTCTGCCGCCGGCTGGGGCTGGATAGCTAAGGGTTTTCGGGGGGGCCGCGCGGAGTGTTCCGCCCGGTCTGCCCCCTCCCCAACCCTCCCCCGCAAGCGGGAGAGGGGGCGCGTTACGCAAAAGGGGTGAGCGGTCCCGGAAAGCCGGGGCCGTAAGACACCTTCCTCCGTCGGCGCCGACCTAACCGATTTCACCCTCTCCCGCTTGCGGGGGAGGGCAGGGAGGGGGCCGGAGCGCAGCTCCGGAAACCCTCGCCGCCGGGCGCCTCTCCCGCGAGGGAAGAGCCGCCACCTTCCGTATCCTCGCCGCCCGCCGGCCTTCAGTCTTGGCACCGATTTGGCACCCATGATGGACGACACCGCATTGCCCGCCCGCGCCGACGCCGACGTGGAAGATCTCTCCCCGGCCGAGGACGCAGGCGCCAAGACCGCCAGCGCCAAGACCGCCGGCACGGACAAATCCAGCGCCGACAAGGACAATCGCGTCTCGCCCATGATGGCGCAGTATGTGGAGATCAAGGCCGCCAATCCGGGCAGCCTGCTGTTCTACCGCATGGGCGACTTCTACGAGCTGTTCTTCGAGGACGCCGAGATCGCCGCGCAGGCGCTGGGCATCGTGCTCACCAAGCGCGGGAAGCATCTGGGCGAGGACATCCCCATGTGCGGCGTGCCGCTGGTGCGCGCCGAGGAATATCTGCACAAGCTGATCGCGCTGGGCCATCGCGTCGCCGTCTGCGACCAGCTGGAAGACCCGGCCGAGGCCAAGAAGCGCGGCTCGAAAAGCGTGGTCCGCCGCGATGTCACCCGCCTCGTCACCCCCGGCACCATCACCGAGGATTCGCTGCTCGACGCCAAGCGCGAGAACGTGCTGCTGGCGGTCGCCCGCACCCGCGCCACCGGCGATGGCGCCTATGACTATGCGCTGGCCTTCACCGACGTCTCCACCGGCTCGTTCCGGGTGGTGGCGAGCGACCACGAGATGCTGGCGGCGGACCTTGCCCGCATCGACGCCGCCGAAATCCTGATCTCCGATGCCGTCTATGACGACGAGGAGATGCGCGACTTCTGGCGCGATCTGGAAACCCCCGTCACCCCGCTGCCCAAGCAGAGCTTTGATGGTCCGCAGGCGGAAAAGCGCCTCGCCGGTTTCTTCGGCGTCGCGACCGCAGATGCCTTCGGCAGCTTCTCACGGGCCGAGCTGATCGCCGCCGCCGCCATCGTCGCTTACATCGAGCGCACCCAGCTCGGCGCCCGCCCGGCCCTTGCTCCGCCCCAGCGCGAGGCGGACGGCGGCTCGATGCTGATCGACGCCGGCACGCGGGTGAATCTGGAACTCATCCGCACCACCTCCGGCGAGCGGCGCGGCTCTTTGCTCGCCGCCGTGGATCGCACCGTCACCGCCGCCGGTGCGCGCCTGCTCTCCCGCCGCCTGTCCGAGCCGCTCACCGACATCGCCGCCATCCGCGCCCGGCATGATGCGGTGGGCTTCCTGGTGGAGGAGACCGAGCTGCGCGATGGCTTGCGCAAGCGCCTCGCTGCCGCCCCTGATCTGGCCCGCGCCCTCTCCCGCCTCTCGCTCCAGCGCGGCTCCCCGCGTGATCTGGGGGCCATTGCGGCCGGCCTGAAGGAAGGTCTAGCCATCTCCTCGCTGTTCGGCGTCGAGCCGCCCCGTGATCTGGCCCGCTGCGCCCGCCGCCTCGCCGCCGTGGAGCCGTGGCTGGCCGAGGAGCTGACCGCCGCACTGGCCGACGACCTCCCGCACAACCGCCGCGACGGCGGCTTCGTGCGGCAGGGCTACGACCTCGACCTCGATTCCACCCGCTCGCTGCGTGACGAGAGCCGCCGCGTGGTGGCGGCGCTGGAGCAGCGCTATATCGAGGAGACCGGGGTCCGGTCTCTGAAGATCAAGCACAACGGCGTGCTGGGCTATTTCGTGGAAGTGACGGCGCAGAATGCCGATCGCCTGCGTGAAGAGCCGTTCAACGCCACCTTCGTGCACCGCCAGACCATGGCGGGCGCGGTGCGCTTCACCTCCGTGGAGCTGGGCGAGCTGGAAAGCCGCATCGCCAGTGCCGGCGAGCGCGCGCTGGCGCTGGAACAGGCCATCTTCGACAAGCTGGCGGCCGCCGTGGTCGCCGCCTCCGGCCCCATCCGCGACGCCGCCGAGGCGCTGGCCGAGCTGGACGTGCTCTCCGGCCTCGCCCGCCTTGCGGTGGATGAGCGCTACGTGCGCCCGGAGATGACCGAGGGCGTGGACTTCGCCATTTCCGGCGGCCGCCATCCGGTGGTGGAGCAGGCGCTGGCGCGCGGCTCCGGCGGCCCGTTCGTCGCCAATGACTGCGATCTCTCCGCCCCGGAGAGCATGAAGGACGCCCGCATCTGGCTGGTGACGGGTCCGAACATGGCCGGTAAGTCCACCTTCCTGCGGCAGAACGCGCTGATCGCCGTGCTGGCGCAGGCGGGCGGCTTCGTGCCGGTCACGTCCGCGAAGCTCGGCATCGTCGACCGTCTGTTCTCCCGCGTGGGTGCGGCGGACGATCTGGCGCGCGGGCGCTCCACCTTCATGGTGGAGATGGTGGAAACCGCCGCCATCCTCAATCAGGCCACCCCGAAGTCGCTGGTGATCCTCGACGAGATCGGGCGCGGCACCTCCACCTTCGACGGCATGTCCATCGCGTGGGCGAGCCTCGAGCATCTGCACGAGATGAACCGCTGCCGGGCGCTGTTCGCCACCCATTTCCACGAGCTGACCGCGCTGACCCAGCGCTGCAACCGCCTCGCCAACGCCACCGTGAAGGTGACGGAATGGCAGGGCGACGTGGTGTTCCTGCACGAGGTGGTGCCGGGGGCTGCGGATCGCTCCTACGGCATTCAGGTGGCCAAGCTCGCCGGCCTGCCCAAGGCGGTGATCGCGCGCGCCAAGGCGGTGCTGGCGGAGCTGGAGGCGGCCGAGCGGGTGTCGCCGGCGCAGCGTCTGCTGGACGAACTGCCGCTGTTCGCGGCGGCGGCGCGGCCGGTGTCGTCGGGCAGTGCGGTGTCGGCGGAGCCCCTGCCGCCCGAGCCGGCACTGATGGAGCTGGAAGCGCTCGATCCGGACAGCCTCACCCCGAGGGCGGCGCTCGATGCGCTCTATCGCCTGAAGGCGCTGCTGGCGGAGTCCAAGGGCGAGTATTGAGGCGAAGCGGAGGGGGGGGGGGCGCAGGTCGAAGCGCGCTTGTCCCTCCCGCACCCTCTCCCCGCAGGTGGGAGAGAGCTTTTTGGGCAGGCATGAGCGAGCCGCCCGCATTCATTGCAACAGGTCCCCTCTCCCGCTTGCGGGGGAGGGATAGGGAGGGGGCACTGGCGGGCCGGTTAAGCCCGGATTGTGCCCCCCCAAACCCTCAGTGCTTGAAGTGGCGCACGCCGGTGAAGACCATGGCGAGGCCAGCCGCATCCGCAGCGGCGATCACCTCGGCATCGCGCATGGAGCCGCCCGGCTGGATCACCGCCGTGGCGCCCGCCTCCACCGCCGCCAGCAGGCCGTCGGCGAAGGGGAAGAAGGCGTCGGAGGCCACCACGGAGCCCTTGGTCAGCGGCTCGGCGAGGCCGGCGGCTTCCGCCGCATCAATGGCCTTGCGGGCGGCGATGCGGGCCGAATCCACGCGGCTCATCTGGCCGGCGCCGATGCCCACCGTCGCGCCGTTCTTGGCGTAGATGATGGTGTTGGACTTCACATGCTTCGCCACCCGGAAGGCGAAGCGCAGGTCCGCCAGCTCCTGATCGGTGGGGGCACGCTTGGTGACGACCTTCAGCTCCAGATCGTCCACGCTGGCATTGTCGCGGGTCTGCACCAGCAGCCCGCCGGCCACCGTGCGGACATTGAGGCCGGGAGCGCGCACGTTCGGCAAGGCGCCAGTGAGCAGCAGGCGCAGGTTCTTCTTGGCGCCGATCATGGCGATCGCCTCCTCGGTGGCGTCGGGGGCGACGATCACCTCGGTGAAGATCTCGGTCATCAGGCGGGCCGCGTCCGCATCCAGCGTCTGGTTGACGGCGATGATGCCGCCGAAGGCCGAGACGGGATCACAGGCCAGTGCCTTGGTATAGGCCTCGGCGAGGGATGAGCCTTCCGCCACGCCGCAGGGGTTGGCGTGCTTGACGATCACGACAGCCGGGGTGCGGGCGGGATGGAACTCGGCCACCGCCTCGAAGGCGGCGTCGGTGTCGTTGATGTTGTTGAAGGAGAGCTGCTTGCCCTGCACCTGACGGGCGGTGGCGACGCCGGGGCGGCTCTCGTCGGAGGCGTAGAAGGCTGCCTTCTGGTGCGGGTTCTCGCCATAGCGCAGGCTCTCGATGAGCTTGCCGCCGACCGCGCGGAACAGCGGGGCCTCGGCCTCCACCTGACCGGCGAACCAGTTGGAGATGGCCGCATCATAGGCGGCGGTGCGGGCATAGGCGGTCTGGGCAAGGCGCTTGCGCAGCTTCAGGGTCGTGCCGCCATGGGCCGCCACCTCGGCGAGGATGGCGTCATAGTCGGAAACGTCCACCACCACGGCCACGTCATTGTGGTTCTTGGCGGCGCCACGGATCAGGGCCGGGCCGCCGATGTCGATATTCTCGATCACGTCGTCGAACTCGGCACCGCGGGCGACGGTCGCCTCGAACGGATAGAGGTTCACCACCACGAGGTCGATGGGGGCGATGGCATGCTCGGCCATGGAGGCCTGATGGCCGGCATCGGCGCGGATGGCGAGAATGCCGCCATGCACGTTGGGATGCAGGGTCTTCACCCGGCCGTCCATCATCTCGGGGAAGCCCGTGAGGTCGGAGACGTCCTTCACCGGCAGGCCGGCATCGGCCAGCGCCTTGCGGGTGCCGCCGGTGGAGACCAGTTCCACGCCGCCTTTGGCCAGCGCGGTGGCGAAGGCGACCAGCCCGGTCTTGTCGGAGACCGACAGCAGGGCGCGAGTGATGGGACGGACGTCGGCGGACATGGGGCACTCCGGAAACGGGGGATTTTGCCCGCTCGCCTATCACGGGCGGGCCATGCCGTCATCCGTCGCGCGGCGAGAGCCGGCCCTGCGTGGGGAACAGGGCGGCGCAGCCCGCGGGCCTGCCGCCGCGCGGACATATCTGAAAACGATATTATTATTGACGAGACAACCAATGATTGTAACTTGAGCTGGACCAGATGCAGAGGCGTGCGGGCGCCTGCCGCGCCCGATCCAATGGGGCATCTGGATAGCCGAAGGAGAGTCGACGATGGCTTTTTCCGAGGATGCTCTCACGTCCCTCAGCAGCGCCCTTTCGAAAAAGGGGATCGCGCTGGACAAGGACCATCTGCTTGCCGTCAGCGCGCTGGCGGAAAACCCCGAAGACCTCGGCCTCGAGATCGAACGCACGATCACGATCGACGTCAGGAATGGCCGCGGCCGCTTCGAGGGGACCTACCCCTCGCTCTTTGCCAGCGTCATGGGCACGCTCATCATCGAGAAGCCGGAGACGCCGGACATCTGGCATATCCATGCCAAGGATCATCATAACGACCGCGTCATCTACGATGGCCGTACCAGCTTCAAGGAAGAGGTCAATTTTGCCTACCGCTGCGGCATCCTGATCAAGGTCGATGTGGCGGCGGCAAACATTTCAAATCCGCATTTCAGCGGGCCGTTGCAGGCAAAAATCAAAATCAGACTCTAGAAAATGACGGCAGAAGCAGAAACGCGCCGGTGGGCTCTGGCCCGCCGGCGCGTTGTTCTTCATGCACCCATATGGCCGAGGCGGTTACTGCGCCTGCGTGGAAGGCTGCGCGGGCGCAGGGGCCGGGGTGGTGGTGGCCTGCGGCGCGGGCTCCGGGGCTGGGGCCGGACGGTTCGGGGTGGAGCCCGTCGTCGTCGGATCGGCCTTGGACTCGGTGCTGGTGGCGGACGCCGGGGTCGCCTGACCGGGCTTGGCCTGATCTGCCTTCGCCTGCGAGTTCACCCGCTG
Organism: Azorhizobium oxalatiphilum; assembly: GCF_014635325.1. Taxonomy (GTDB): domain Bacteria; phylum Pseudomonadota; class Alphaproteobacteria; order Rhizobiales; family Xanthobacteraceae; genus Azorhizobium; species Azorhizobium oxalatiphilum. Next base: position 241,531 of record NZ_BMCT01000006.1, read on the forward strand.
CTGCGATTTGCTGGTGGTCTTGCGGCTTTTGTGGGTGCCGGTGTTCTGGGGAATGCCGAGCACGCCCTTCACACCGCCGGCCACGCCACCGGCGACACCGCCAACCACGCCACCGACACCGGCGCCCACGGGGCCGGCCACGTTATTTCCGGTCGCCGCGCCCTGCTGGGCACCGCGCACCACGCCCTGTGCCGATACCGGGGCGGCGGCCAGTGACAGGCCCACGAGGGCGATCACGATCGCGGAAGACTTTTTCGCCTTGGATTTCATGTCTGATCTCCTCTCCTTGGCGACTCAACCGGAACAGCGAAGCTCGGTTCCCAGGAAGAGGCCAAAAGGCGCACCGGCGTATCATTTCGGGACAGGACTACCGGGGAAAGCGAACAGCACCGGAACAGACCCGGCCCGAATCGGATGGCCGGGGATGTGCGGGGTTCGTTCCCCCTGCCTTCAGCCGAAACGGGCGGCGACCGCATCCACCATGCGCTGGGCCAGTTCCTTTTCGCCGCCCTGCACAATGGCATAGGCGAGGCCCTTCTCTGCGGTGCGGGTGCGCAGGGCATCGTCGGTCCAGGCGCGCCGGATGACGGCGGCGAGCGCGGCCGGGTCTTCCGGCGGCGCGGTCAGCACCTCGTCGGTGAAGATGTCCGACATGCCCGGCCCCTCGGAGCCGATCACGCATTTGCCGAGCCGCATGGCGTTGAGCGCGGTGGAGATGCCGGAGGCGACGATGGAGGATTTCAGCACCGGGATCACCACCAGCTTCGCCCGCGCCAGCATGCGCACCTGCGCCATCTGGCTGCCGTCGTCATCCAGCTGGGCGACATTGCGCGGCAACTGGTCCAGCGTCCGGGTGAAGCGGGCGCCGTGGGCCTGAAGGTCGGCCGGGTTCACGCGGGCGATGGCACCGGGCAGGTCAAGCTGTTCCATGGCGGCGAAGAAGGTGTCGAAGTCGCGTAGCGAGCGGCCGAAGCAGAGCACATAGTCCTCCGCCGTCTCGGCGGCGGCGACCTCAGCGGCGTTGATGTTCACCTTGAACGGCACGAAGGCGCAGCGCTCGGGGGGAATGCCGAACACCTCGGTGAGACCCCGCACATCGCTGAACAGGTTGAGATAGAGGTCCGCCCGCGAGATCAGCGCCCGCTTGAAGGGGTGCAGCAGCTTCGCCTTGGAGGTGGTGGGCCGGCGCAGCACGATGTCGGAGACCACCAGCGGCCGCCGCGCGGGCGGCCAGAGATTGGCGAGCGCCATGCCCATGGTCAGCTCGGGATCGCAATTGACGAGGCAGACGCTGTCCTTCGGCTCGGCGGCGGCGCGCATCTCCGCCGCCGTGCGGGCCAGCACCCGCACGCCGCTCTTGCCGTCGCTGGCCCGCCAGTGCTCGGGAACGGCGGGCCAGTTGGTGACGATGCGCATGGGTCGCTCCCCGCTTCCGGCCTATCTGCCCTTCGCCTCGTCCAGCCATTCCGGCAAGCTGGCCTTCAGCGGCGGGGCCGCATCGGGCACGCAGGTGCCGGGCCGCTTCCACAGGCAGGCGGGGCCACGCGTGCCGTTGGCATAGCAGGCCACCTTTGAATAGTCGGTGCCCGTAAAGTCCTCCATGGGCTCGCCCGGAAGCTCGGTGGTGGTGAGGATGAAGTTGAAGGCCTGGCTGCGCGCCTTGAACTCGGGATCGGCGGCAGTGATGCCGTAGAGGCCCTTGTCCGGGTTGAGATAGGCATTGCCGCCCGAGAGCCACCACGATGACCCCGGCGCGATGGCGAGGCCGCAGGCGGCGGGATCGGCATTCACCGCACGGGTGGCGAGGATGGTGCCGCGCCCGAGCGCGAAGGTGGCGGCGAAATAGCCGAAACCGCCCAGCAGCGCCGAGGTGATGGCCACGAACACGAGCCCACCCGCCGCGATGCGCCAGCGCGGCACCGTGTTCTCCCACAGCCGCAGCGCCAGCCACGTGCCGCCGATGCCCGCCAGCACCAAGACGAAGGGCTCGCCGGGATAGAGATAGCGCGGATGCTTGAAGGCGATGGTTTCCAGCACCGCCAGATTGAACACCGGGATGGCGAGCAGCAGCGGCAGGCGCCGGGCGGCGAGCAGTGCCGTGCCGGCGATCAGCACGAAGGCGCCGGACCAGTAGGCGAGGATCCAGCCGGGGTAGTGATACCAGGGCACGAAGCCGAAGCGGCCGTCCCCGGTCTCGCCGATGGCCACCGACTGGTACTTCACATATTTGATGATGGACTGGAACGGCATGCCCCAGGTCGCCCAGTCGAGCGCGCCGAGGAACAGCAGCGGCCAGATGCCGCCGAGCACGAAGGCGGCGTAGGCACGGATATTCAGGCGCGCCACCCAGAGGCCCACCAGCAGCACGATGGGACCGAGCTGGATGCGGAAGGCGAGCGCCGCCGCCATGACGAAACCGGCGAGCACGAGGCGGCGGAAGCTGGTGGCCGGGCCGTCCGGATAGGCCAGATAGACGCCGGGTACGAGCAGGAAGGTGGCGATGGTGTCCTGCAGCGGCTGACCGGCGTAATAGACGGTCTCGAACCAGTAGGCGGCAAGTGCGCCGCAGATCACCGCGCCCACCGAGCCGGCGGCCCGCCAGCCCCACAGGAAGGCGGGCGGGATGACCAGCAACGAGACGAGGCTGCACATGGCGGCGGCGCCGAAGATCTGAGCCTGCGCGAGGCCGCCCAGGGCGCGTGCGGCTTCCATGCCGGGCAGGATCAGGCCGGGCACCAGCCATGGCCGGGCGCCGGAGACGAACTCCCACGGCAAAAGGCCGCGCCCGTACATGAGGCGGTGGGCCTGCTCCAGATACTGGAAGGTGGTGTCCGCATAACTCATGTTCGGGAACAGCTGGAACACCACCAGCTTCACCGCATAGGACGAGATCAGCAGCAGGATCAGCATCAGCCACATGCTGCCGGGCAATGGCGCCCGCTGCTCGCTGGTCGCCGTTGCTTGCGTGTGCCCCGTACTCATGCCGCCGTCCCCGAATAGTCCTTCGGATGAGAGGAGACGCATCTTATTCATCCGGCGCAACCCCAAAGACGTAAAAGAGAAAGACAGCACACGGAGAGGTGTGGGGGGTGGTCGCAAATTGACCGCGTTTGGGCGAGAGTGGCTGGAGGACGAGCGGACGTGAAGAGGGCGCGTGACATGGCGACAGATGAGGCCGCCGGCCACGGAAGCGTTGCCAGCCTTGGGATTGGATCGGGTCGGAGGCAGCCATTGGCGGGCCTGCGCAAACCGTCTGCGATGGTCCGGCTGATTCGCCTGGCCCCCATGGCGTTGCTGCTCGCCGGCTGCACCACCACCGCGTCGCAGGATCCCACCGCCATGATCCCCGCCAACATCCAGGCGACGGTGATGGCCGAGGACCATCTCCAGCAGGCGCGCGCGGAAGCCAATGCGGGCGATCCCAATGCGCGCTCCGCCAGCGTGCAGGAAATTCTGGCCCGCGCCCGTGCGAGCGAAGGCACGTCCAGCGGCGAAGGTGGAGCAGGTGCGCCAGCGGGTGCCGGAGGCGGGACGAGTGTGAGCGGCGGCAGGACAGCTTCGGCATCTGCGGCCACCCAGCCTGCGGCGCAGCCGCGCCGGGCGAATTCCGGCCGCGAGTTCGACCTCATGTTCGAGGGCAGCGACGATCAGCTGACCGCGAAGGAACAGGCCCAGTTCGCCAAATCGTGGGCGGCCGGAAAGGTGCCCGCTAAGGCTCAGGTAATGATAACCGCAGGTCCTGCCTCCACCACATCAGCTTTTGATCAGGCCGTGGTGGCAAACCGTCGGCTGCGCAATGTAAGATCGCTGCTACCGGCGGATGTGGAGGCGAAACAGCTCTACGACCCCGAGATGCCGCCCGATATGGTGCGGATTGTGGTTGGGGCCGCGAACTGACGCCCTTAGTTTTGACCGACTGACGCAGCATCGCCTGCACGGATTGACGATCATGTTCGAGACCACGTCCGATACCTTCGCCTACGTCGTGCAAGTGGCATGGCGGCGTCGGTTCCTCGCCGTCATCCCGATCCTGCTGCTGCCGCCGCTGGCGCTGGTGGCCGCGAGCCTGGCGCCCGCGCGCTACGAGGCGCGCATGACCCTGCTGGTGCAGGAGCCGGCCAAGCTCAACCCGATCCTGAACGACATCGCCGTCAATCCGAACATCAAGGAGCGCATGTCCGCGCTCATCGCACTCGCCCATTCGGAAGTGGTGCTGGGCAAGGTGCTGGAAGACCTGAAGCGCGTGACCCCCGAGACCTCTCCGAAGGCGCGCGAGGAAATGGTCCGCGCGATCTCCGAGGCGGTCAGCATCCAACTGGTGGGCAGCGACATCATCGAGATGCGCATCCGCAGCCTCGATCCCACGTCCCCGGCCCAGACCCTGCAGGCTCTGTCCCGCCGCTTCATCGAGCGCCTCGTTTCGCCCGAGCGCACCGCCGTGCAGGACAGCGAGCGCTTCCTGAGGGAGCAGATGGGCGAACGTCGCAAGGCGCTGGACGAAGCCGAGCGCGCCAATCTCGACTTCAAGACCGCCAATGCGGACAAGCTGCCGGCACTCTACAACACCACGGTGCAGCGCCTCGCCACGCTGGAGCAGCAGCTCGAGACCAAGCAGATGGAACTCTCCATCGCCGGCGCCACCATGGACGAACTGCGCAAGCGTCTCGCCACCACCAACCCGCTGGTGGGCCGCATCGAGGAGCAGATCGTTTCCGCCTCCAGCGAACTGGCCAGCCTGCGCGCCCGCTACACCGACGAGCATAGCCTCGTGCAGGCGGCCGAATGGCATCTCCAGCGTCTGGAGCAGGAGCGCCAGCACCTGCTCAGCGAGAGCCATGCCATCGGCTCCACCGATCTGGACCGGCTGTGGAACATGGCTTCCGGTCTCGGCGGCACTTCCAGCACGGCGCCGGCCGGTGCCAATACCCAGACCCGCGACAATGACCGCACCGCAACCCCGCTGCTGGTGTCCCAGCTCCAGCGCCTGCAGGAGCAGCAGTCCAAGCGCGTCGGCCTCGAAAACGAGGTGGAGCAGCTGAAGAAGACCATCGCCTCGCTCCAGCGCGACATCGCCGAGTTCGGCCCCATCGAGCAGCAGCAGCAGCAGCTGGAGCGCGCGGTGACTTTCGCCCGTGAGAATTACGAGTCGCTGGCCAAGCGTTACGAGATGGCCCGTGTCACCGGCGCGCTGGGCACCTTCGAGGCGCCCGAGCGCGTGAAGGTTCTGGAAGCCCCGTCCGATCCGGCTTCCAAGGTCACGCCGGGCTACTTCCTCTATCTGCTGGCGGGCCTGTTCGCCGGCTGCGCGGTCGGCGGTGCGCTGGCGGCGGCGAGCGAGCTGCTCGACACCCGCCTGCGTCGTCCCTCGGACTTCGCCCGCGTGCTCGGGGTGCCGGTCATCGCCCGCATCCCCCGCATCGAGGCGCCGAACCGCATGAAGGCGGCCTAGCGCCCCATCCCTGCGTCCGAACAGAAAAAGGCCCCGCCGGCATCCGGCGGGGCCTTTTGCTTTGGATTCAACCCTGGCCAATGCCGAGGGGCGTGAGCACCAGATAGATCAGGGCCAGCGGGACAGCGATGGCGAACAAGACGCTGCCGAGCACCACCAGCGCCAGTTGGCGCGTGCCCAGCCCGAAGCCCCAGCGGCCACCGATGAGGCCCACGGTCAGGATGAAGAGCAGGCCGTTGACGATGGGATTGTCGATCTCCAGCAGCGTGGAGATGCCGAGCTGGAGGGCCATGGCAAGGGCCGCTGTGAGCGCGCCCTTCCAGATGGGCGCGCCGGACAGCCAGGCGGCGAGCGCCGAACCCGCGACCGCGCCTGTCATCGCGGCGATCAGCACGGAGATTTCGAGCATGCGCGCTCCTGATGCCATTTCGGGACCGCCAGCATGCCGGTCCCGCAGGGTTGTCGCCATCGGGCTGCTGCAACCGGAGAGCCTGGGGAACGGAACGCGTACCTGAGCCCCTGCCCGATTCGGACGGCATCTGATCCGGTCCTGTTCCGCGCCGGGCAAGGCGATGTCCCGAAAGGGGACAAAAGTCCGCGCGTGCATGGCACGGCCAAGCTGATAAGAAGCGCCGCCCACTGGCCGCTCATCGACGGACGCACAGGACGCTCATGCCCTCCCCTTCGCCCGCCAGTCTCGATACCCGCCGGACCGCCGCCCGCATCCCCGGCACCGTGTGGGTGCTCGGCGTTGTGAGCCTGCTGATGGATGTCTCCTCGGAGATGATCCAGACCTTGCTGCCCTTCTATCTGGTGGGCACGCTCGGCGCGTCCGCCGCCATGGTCGGCTTCATCGAGGGCCTGTCGGTTGCCATTGCCGCCACCACAAAACTGTTCTCCGGCGTCATCGCGGACTGGACCGGCCGCCGCAAGCCGCTGGCCGTGCTCGGCTATGGCCTCGGCGCAGTGTCGAAGCTCATCTTTCCGCTCGCGGCTTCCGTGGGCTGGATCGTCGCCGCCAAGGCCATCGATCGCGTGGGCAAGGGGATAAGGGGCACGCCCCGTGACGCGCTCATCGCCGATGTCACCCCGCCGGAGCTACGCGGCGCCAGCTTCGGGCTGCGCAAGTCGCTGGACACTGTGGGCGGCTTTGTCGGCCCGCTGGCCGCCATCGGCCTCATGCTGTTGTTCGCCAGCGACGTGCTTGCGGTCTATTGGGTCGCGGTGGTGCCGGCGATGCTCGCGGTGGCCCTGCTCGCCTTCGGCGTGCGCGAACCGGAGGTCGGCCGCCCGCAGGAACGGAAGGAACGTCCCCGTCTGGCTGACGCGATGCTGCTGAACCGGGCGGTGTGGCTCGCCATCGGCATCGCCTGCCTGCTGACGGCGGCCCGCTTCAGCGAGGCGTTCCTGCTGCTGAAGGCGCAGGACGCGGGCTTCGCCGTCGCCTGGGTGCCGATCACCATGGTGGTGATGCACGCCGTCTATGGTCTCACCGCCTATCCGGTGGGGCGCCTGTCCGATGCCATCGGGCGCAGCGGCCTGCTGTTCGTCAGCCTCGTCCTGCTGGTGCTGGCTTATGGCGCGCTGGCGTTCGCCGGCTCTATCGCCACGTTCCTTGCCGGCATCATTCTATGGGGGCTGCACATGGGCTTCTCGCAGGGCCTGCTGGCGACGCTCATCGCCGATGCGGCGCCGAAGGCTCTGCGCGGCACCGCCTTCGGTGTCTTCAACCTGCTGACCGGCGTGGTGGTGCTGGCTGGCAATGTGGCTGCCGGCCTGATCTGGGATGCCCATGGTGCGACGGCCACCTTCCTGACCGGGGCCGGCGTGACCGTGTGCGCCATGGCGGCTCTGGCGCTGATACGCCTTACCGCCCGTCCGTCCGCCTGACCTGCGTCGGGGGGCTCAGAGCTTGGTGTTCAGGAGGCGGCTGTTGCGCACCGCATTGATGATGCGCTCCACCAGTCCCGGCGCCACGTTGGAGAAACGCTCGGCCTCGTCGGCGATCTCCTCGCCGGGGGTCGGGTTGAAGCGGTCGTTCACCACGATGCCCTGCAACGGCGCATTGGCCTGACGCAGGGCGGTGGCGGCGCGGTTCAGCGAGCCCTTGGTCACGCGGCCGGCAAGGCAAACGATGATCACGCTCTCGCAGGCCGAGGCGATGGCAGTGACAGGAATGGCCACGCGCTCGCGCGGTTCCACGGGCGCCAGATCGAGCACGATGGCGTCATAGGTGCGCAGCAGGCCGTCCAGCATGTTGCGGATGGCGGAGGCGTTGCGGAAGGCGAAGCTCATCTCCGGCGTCGGCGCCGCCGTCAGGCGGTCGAAACCGCGGGCGTCGGTGATGACGTGGTCGGCGAGATCGGGATCCTCGGGCCCCCAGGTGGTGGCCTGCGCCGGTACGGCGGCGGTGGGATCGGCGAGACCCACCAGCAATGTGCGGCTCTGACGCTGGGAGCGCTCGGCGAGCGCCCCGGCCATGGTGGAGACGCCGCTGTCGCTGAGCACGCCGGTCACACCGACCACCCGGGCGCCTTGCCCGAACGTGGCCAGAAAGACCGTCTCAACTTCGCGAAGACCTCTGCCCCACATGTTCTCTCTCCAGCCGCGGCGCGCGCGGGCGCGCGCCCCTGACTTCCTCGACGTCACAATGGAGGTTGCCGCTATGAAAGCAACCCTCGCTGGTGCCGGCCTTGCGGCCGATCCGCGCGCAGATATTACGCTGCGCGCGGGCTTTGGGATCAGCTGCCGCCCAGGAAGGCGATCAGCGAGACGATGGGCAGGATGTTCTGGACCCCGTCCATGAAGATCTTCCAGCCGCTCTGGGCCGTTGTCGGCACATAGACCGTGTCGCCCTGCTGCACCACCGGGAGTTCCCGAATGTCGCCGGTCTTGGCGAACTGGATCAGGTCGAAGATCCGGGCCTGTTCGCGGCAGCAGCCGAGATTCACCACCACGATCTTCTGCTGATAGGCCTCGTTGGTTGGGCCACCGGCCTCGGCGAGGAGGTCGAGCAGGGTCATGTTGTTGTCGAACCGGTAGCGGCCGGGCTTGGCGACGGCGCCGAGAACACGAACCGTGGTCTCCTTGCTGTCGTCGAACCAGTCCTTGTTGGTCCGGTCGGGCACGAAGATCACGTCACCGGTCCGCACCCTGGGCAGCAGCTTCTCGTCGCCGGTGGCAAAATACTGGGCGAGGTTGAGCTGCGTCACCTTGGAACCGGGCAGGCCACGGTGCGAGATGCGCACGTTGCGCAGGTCCGCGGTGCTGGTCGGGCCGTTGGCGGCGGTCAGGATGTCCAGGAACGTCATGTTCTTGTTGAAGGCATAACGACCGGGGATCTGCACCTGGCCCATGATGTAGATGACGTCTTCCTTCGCCATCTGCACCCACTTCGCCTTGTTGTCGATGGGCGAGTCCGGCAGCGAGGGCATGCGGATGACGTAGCCGGCGCGGATCTTCGGAAGCTGCGCGAGCGGCCCACCCTTGGCGAGGAAGTCCTGCAGGTCGAAGACCAGCGGTTTGGCGGTGTCGTTCTCCGACCGCATGATCTGGAGGTGGGCGATGTCGGCGCGCTGATTGGGGCCACCGGCCTCACCCAGCATGTCGAGCAGGCTCATCTCGTCCGACCATTCGTAGCGGCCGGGCTTGTTCATCTCGCCGATCACCTGCACGGCGCGGGTGGGCGGGATCTTCAGCCAGGACGGACGGTCCGGGGACTCGGTCTTCTCCGGCACGTAGATGGCATCGCCCGGCAGGATCGGGGGCAGATACGGAGACTTGCCCTCGGTGTAGTTCACCAGGTCGAAGGGCTGCGAGGTGCCGTCCGACTTGAGGATGCGGATCTGGCGGGTGTCGGCATAGCGGGTGGGGCCGCCGGCATTGGCCAGGATCTCGATGAACTTGGCATCCGGCGGGGATTCGAGGCCGCCGGGGCGGTTCACCTCGCCGATCACATAGACCGTGCGCACCGAGCGGCGGATCTCTTCTTCCTGCTTGGGCACGAAGATGGTGGCGCCCGGCCGCAGCGGCGGCAGCAGCTTGTCGTCGCCGGTGTCGAGATAGCGGCGCAGGTTGAACACCACCGGATCGTTGTTGCCGTTGATGATCCGCACCTGCTCGATGGAGGCATAGCGGGTGACGCCGCCGGCCCGCATGATCATGTCGACGGCGGAGAGATTGTCCTTGTAGCCGAAGGAGCCGGGGCGGTTCACTTCGCCGAACACCTTCACCGCGCTGGCGGCGTCCGAGGCGTCGCCCTGCTCGGCCAGCGTGCGGCCGTCGAAGTTGATCTGCACGTTGCCGGTGGAGGGCGAGGACGGCACGAAGATGACGTCCAGCGGCTGTAGCTGAGGGATCAGGCTGGCATCGCCGGTGTCGAGGTATTTCTTGTAGTCGAACACCGTGGTCTGGGTGCCGCGACGCAGTTGCAGCTTGTCCAGCTGGGCGCCCTGCAGCAGGCCGCCGGCGGCCGTGATGGCCTGCTGGATGCCCGCATCGATGGGCAGGTTCACCTCACTGGGGGTCGCCACATAACCGAGCACAGTGACCAGCAGCCGCTGCTCCTTGAGCGCCACCTGCAGGCGGCCGAGATCGCGATACACGCGCGACAGCGCCGTGCGGATGACCTGCGAGGCTTCCACCACGGTGCGGCCGGCCACTTCCACGTCGCCCACTTCCGGCAGCGTCACGCGTCCGGAACGGTCGATGAGGAAGTCCTTGTTGAAGGCTGCTTCGCCCGGCAGCACGATGCTGAGCACGTCACCCACCCGCAGGCGCTGGTTGGTGACGTTGGGTGCGGGCTGCTGGGCGGCGGCCAGCACCGGGAACAACAGCATCATCGCCGCGCAGAAGGCGGCGAGGAGCTGGAGCGGAGATGGCAGCCGGCGCGGAGAGGTCGGTGCGGCGAGGGCGTCCATTGTCACCGGCTCCCCATGTTGACGGTGCGGCGCGGAAGCTGCCGCTCGATGGCGGCGAACTTCTGCTTGAGGTGAGCGATGTCGATTTCGGCGTCTTCGCCGAAGGCGCCTTCCGACTGGCGGCGGATCTTGATCAGCAGCTTTTCGGCGTCGTCCGTGTCCGCCGCGGCATAATAGCGGGCGTTGCGGGCGATCAGCACGATGAGCTGGTCGGAGAGTTGGTCGATGCGCACGTCCGTGGAGGGCCGCCGCTCGGCGAGGCCTCCGGTGCCGTTGGGCGGCCATTGCGTGTAGGTGCTCGCATCGCAGCCGGCCAGAGCCAGTGCGGCGGCGAGAAGCAGGAACGGCATCGCCCGGCGGGGCAGGCGAGAGATCATGGCGTACCCCCGTCGATCAAATCGGACAGCCGCAGATGGGTCAGCAGCTGGAGGACTTGCCCTTGGGCTCCTGACAGACGGAGCTTGAAGCCATTCACGCGCAGGCGCTTGTAGAGGAAGACGATCCCACCGACGCCGGATGAATCCATGAAATCCACTTCGGACAGGTCCAGGACGACGTCCTGTGAACTGCTTCCGAGATTTTCGAACATGGTCTTCAGGTCGGCCATGGACGCTGCGTCCATGTCCCCCGGGATCTTGACCACTTTCGGCATGGAAGCCTCGCATGAATGGCCCAAAACGGGCGCAGCCGCACGGTTTGGGGCTCCCACCGGGAGGCGAGGCGCGAAACAACCATGGGGCGAATCGCGTTGTGTCGGGTAGAAGCCTTAACCATCGCCAGATCAGCGGATTTACCTTAATAACCGGTAAAGCGTAGGCTTCGTGGTGGGTGAAACGGGGTTCAGGGTGGCAGTTTTGCCGAACGGCATCGTACAGATCGTCCAACGTCTGACCCCAGGCGGGCTTGAGGTCTTGGCTATAGACCTGTCGAGCCGCCTCGGCGGCGACAATGCCATCTTCAGCCTCGAGATGAGCGAGGCTGAGATGGCCGAGCGCTGGCCATGGCTCGCCACGCAGCCTTTGAACCTTGTCGGCTTTTCAAAGAAATCCGGGATCGAGCCCACCCTGATCCTTCGGCTGGCGAAGCAGCTGAAGGCGTGGGCGCCCTATGCGGTACTGACCCATCACATCGGCCCCATGTTCTACGGCTGCATCGCTGCCCGCCTCGCCGGCGTGCCGGTTATCGCCCATGTGGAACATGACGTCTGGCACTATGGCGAGCGCAACGATCGTCGCATCGCCCGGCTGATGGACACCTTCGTGCATCCGCACGTGGTCGCCGTATCCGATACGGTGGCAGAGGCCATGCGCAAGCTGATGCCGAGCTCGCAGGTGTCTGTGATCCGCAATGCGGTGGATACCGAACGCTTCTCCCCCTCCGACCGGACAGCGGCCCGTGCGCGCCTTGGCCTGCCGCAGGACGCGCGGATCGTCGGTGCGGCCGGGCGGCTGGAGGACGTGAAGGGGCAGGACGTCCTGCTTGAGGCCATGGCGCAGGTGCCGGACGCACTGCTGGTGCTGGCCGGCGACGGCTCCAAGCGCGGCGCGCTGGAAGCCCAGGCGGCCCGGCTCGGGCTGGCCGATCGCGTCATCTTCCTCGGTTATCGCAGCGACATGGAGACGGTGTACCCCGCCTTCGATCTGGCGGTGCTGCCGTCGCGCAACGAGGGCCTGCCGCTGTCGGTGCTGGAAGCGCAAGCCTGCGACATTCCCATGGTGGCGACCGACGTGGGCTCGGTGCGCGAGGGGCTGGCGCCGGGGGCGAGCCGGCTGGTGCCGTCGCTCGATCCCGCGGCCATGGCTGCGGCCATCACCGACCTTCTGGCCCATCCCCCCGGCACGCGTCCGCGCGCCTTCGTCACCGAACACTTTTCCTGGGAGCGGATGGTGACGGCCTATCGGCGTCTGCTCACGCCGCCTGTGTCATGATCCTGCTGCAGACCCTGTTCTGGCTGAGCCTGCTCGGCATCGCCTATCACCATGCGGTGTTCCCGGTGCTGTTGCAGGTGCTCGCCCGCCGCAAGGGGCCACGCCCGCCGCCCGGCCGCCTGCCGGAGGCGCTGCTGCCGCGCATCACGCTGGTGATCCCGGCCTATCAGGAGGCCGCTTTCATCGCCGAGAAGGTCAAGGACTGCGCCCGGCTCGACTATCCCCGGCATCTGCTGAAGGTGATCGTCGCCTGCGACGGCTGCACCGACGGCACGGCAGAGCAGGCCCGCGCGGCATTGGCGGCGCCGGAGTGCGCTGGCCTTGATTGCGAGGTGCGGGACTATCAGCCCAATCGCGGCAAGGTGGCGGTGCTGAACGAGGTGATCGCCGGCCTGCCGCCGGGCATCGTCGGGTTGACCGACGTGTCGGCGAGCCTTTCGGCCGACTGCCTGCGCCGCGCCGCCGCCCATTTCGACCGCGGCCATGGGGGCGCGGTCGGACAGGTGGGCGTGGTGGCGGCCACCTACGCCCTGCGCAAGGCGGGCAGCGACGGCGAGGCCGGCTACTGGCGCTACCAGACCGCCATCAAGGCCGATGAGGCCGCGCTCGCCGCTCCCGTGGGCGTGCATGGCGCCTTCTATCTGTTCCGCCGCGAACTGTGGGAACCGCTCCCCACCGACACCATCAATGACGACGTCATTCTGCCCATGCGTATCGTCGCCAACGGGGCAGAGGCGGTCTATGACCGCGAGATGGTGGCGACCGAGGAGGAGCATACCGAGCGCGGACAGGAGTTCCGCCGCCGGGTACGCATCGCCTCGGGCAACGTGCAGCAGGCGATCCGGCTCTGGAAACTGGGCGATCCGCGCCGGCCAGGGCTCGCCTTCGTGTTCCTGTCGGGCAAGGCGCTGCGGGCATTCGCCCCGATCCTGCTGGTGGTGATGCTCCTCTCCAACCTGCTGCTGGCCTTTTCCGGCAGGGGCTTCTACGTCCTGCTTCTGATGGGGCAGGTGGTCTTCTATGCGGTGGCTCTCTTCTCGATCGCGAATCCAGCTTCGCAACTGCCACGGGTGATACGCTTTGCGGGTTACTTCGTAGAAGGCCATGCGGCTGGGCTGGTGGGCGCAATGCGCCAGCTCTCCGGCCGCGATAAAGGGCGATGGAGCCGGGCGAACGTGAGTACGAAAAGCATGTCGCTGACAGCGGATGTGGATGACGACTACGTGCACCCCATGGTGCGGGTCGGCAAGCGGGCGTTCGACATCGTTGTGGGGCTCGTCGCCTTCCTGGTGCTGGCGATCGCCTTCATTCCGGTGGCCATCGGCATCCGGCTGACCTCCAAGGGGCCGATCTTCTACAAGCAGATCCGTGTCGGCCTCTCCACGGCCACCCGCACGGACCTGTTCTATCTGTACAAGTTCCGCACGATGCGTGTGGATGCGGAGGCTGGCACCGGGCCGGTCTGGGCGACGGCCAATGATCCGCGCATCACCCCCATCGGCCGCTTCATGCGCAAGACTCGCATCGACGAGCTGCCGCAGGCCATCAACGTGCTGCGCGGCGACATGTCCATCGTCGGCCCGCGCCCGGAACGCCCCGCCTTCCTCCAGAAGCTGGAGAAGGAGATCCCCTTCTATGTGGAGCGCACCCATGGCCTGCGCCCCGGCATCACCGGCCTTGCGCAGGTGAACCAGGGCTACGACGGCTCCATTGAGGACGTGCGCTCGAAGGTCGGCTACGACCACGCCTATGCCATGCGCCTGCTGGACCCGTGGGACTGGTTCAAGACCGACGTCTGGATCATCTTCCGCACGGTGTCGGTGATGGTGCTGGGCAAGGGGCAGTAGGGGCGCCATAGCCCTCCCTCCCCCTTCGGGCCGCCACCGGTGCGACATCCCTCGCGGCAAGCGGTCCGACGCATACGTTCCGCAACCTGCTCAACCGGGGCTCGGCGGCCTGAGGCGGTCCCGTCACGCTTCCGCGGCGGCGCGGAAGGGATTTCCCGCCCGCGACCGGTCATAGACACAGCGCCCGGCCACATAGGTGGCGGTGATCGCCCGGTCGTCGCCGAGCGTCATCAGCGCGAACAACTGGTCGGCGATGTCGTCCGAGCGCCCGGTGCGCAGGGCCAGCAGGTCGGTGGCCTTCAGGTCGAGCACGCAGACATCCGCGTCATAGCCCGGTGCCAATTGCCCCAGCCGGTGGTCGAGATGCAGGGCGTGGGCGCTGCCCAGCGTCGCCAGATAGAAGGCGCGCAGGGCATCGAGCTTGTGGCCGCTGAGGGCTGCCACCTTGTAGGCCCCGCCCATGGTGGCAAGCGGGGAAAAACTGGTGCCGGCGCCGATATCGGTGCCAAGGCCCACCCGTACCGGCCGGCGGGGTTCCATCGCCTCGAACAGGCGGAACAGGCCGGAGCCGAGGAACAGGTTCGAGGTCGGGCAATGGGCCAGCGCCGCGCCCGTCTCGTGGCAGGCGCAGAAATGGCGCTCCCTCAGATGCACCCCATGGCCGAACACGGCGCGGGGCCGCACCAGCCCGGCATGGGCATAGATGTCGAGATAGTCGGCGCGCTGCGGGAACAGGCCCTCGATCCAATCGACCTCGCGCAGGCTTTCCGCCAGATGGGTCTGGAGGAACAGGCCCTCATGCCGGTCGAGCAGATGGCCGGCGGCTTCCAATTGAGCCTCGGTGCAACTACCGGCAAAGCGGGGCGTGACCGCATAGAGCTGCCGGCCCTTGCCGTGCCAGCGGGCGATGAGGGCTTCGCTCTGGTCGATGCTCTCCGTCACGCTCTTGTCGAGAAGGGTCGGGGGCGCGTGGCGGTCCATGAGCACCTTGCCGGCGATCATCAGCGTGTCGAAGCGTGCGCTCTCCGCGAAGAAGGCCTCCACCGATTGCGGATGCACGGTGCAATAGACCATGGCCGTGGTGGTGCCGGCCTTCAGCAGTTCGCGCAGGAAAAGCTTCGCGATCCGCGCCGCATGGACGGGATCGGCGAACTTCTGTTCGGTCGGGAAGGTGGCTGTTTCCAGCCATTCCAGCAGGTCGCCGGCGAACGAGCCCACCATTTCCGTCTGCGGATAATGCACGTGCGTGTCAATGAAGCCGGCGCAGAGGATGGAGTCGGGAAACGCCCGAACCTCCATGCCCTCGGGCAGCGTCGGACGCAGACGGTCGTGCGGACCGAAGGCGGTGATGCGTCCGCTTTCCATCACCAGCAGAGCGTCGGGCTCATAGGTGAAGCACTCATCCGCCGGGGCGAGGAAGGGATTGCCCCGGAAGGAGATGGCGGCGGCGCGCAGGGCAACCGGGCGGGCTGTGTGCGGGCGCGGTGCCTCGCTCACCCGGCGGAGCCTTCATAGGCATATTTGAACAGGAAGATGGCGGCGATCAGCCAGACGATCCAGTTCACCTCCCGCGCCCGCCCAGTGCAGAGCTTGATGCCGGCATAGGAGATGAAGCCGAAGGCCACGCCATTGGCGATGGAATAGGTGAAGGGCATCATCAGCGCCGTGATGGCCGCCGGCACCACTTCGGTGATGTCGTCCCAATCCAGCTCGGTGAGGTCGCGCAGCATCAGGCAGGCGACGAAGAACAGGGCGGGCGCCGTGGCATAGGCCGGCACCGATCCGGCCAGCGGGGCGAAGAACAGGCAGCACAGGAACAGCACCGCAACCGTCACCGCCACAAGGCCGGTGCGCCCGCCCTCCTGCACGCCGGAGGCGCTTTCGAGATAGGCGGTGGAACTGGAGGTGCCGAGCATGGAGCCGGCGAGGATGGAGGTGCTATCCGCCAGCAGCGCCTTGTTGAGGCGCTCCATCTTGCCGTCCTTCACGAGGCCGGCGCGGCGGGCGACGCCCATGAGCGTGCCGGTGGCGTCGAACAGCTCCACCAGGAAGAAGACCAGCACCACGTTGAGGATGCCGGCATGGAGCGCGCCCGGAATGTCGAGGGCGAACAGCGTCGGCGAGATGGAGGGCGGCAGCGAGACGAGGCTGGTCAGCGCATTGCCGGCGAAGACGAAGCTCAGCGCCGTTACCACCAGAATGCCGATGAGCAGGGCGCCCTTGATGCGCAGCACCGAGAGCACGGCCACCGCGAAGAAGCCCAGCACCGAGAGCACCACCGTGGGCTGGTGCAGATTGCCCAGCGTGACGAAGGTTGCAGGGCTTGCGGCGATGATGCCGGCGCTCTTCAGCGAGATGATCGCCAGAAACAGGCCGATGCCCACCGTGATGGCGATGCGGATGGAGTGGGGGATGCCATTGACGATGGCATCCCGGATGCGCAGCACCGTCACAAGCACGAAGCAGACGCCGGAGATGAAAACCGCGCCCAGCGCAATCTGCCATGTGTAGCCCATGCCGATGACGACCACATAGGCGAAGTAGGCATTCAGCCCCATGCCGGGGGCGATGGCGATGGGATAGTTGGCATAGAGCCCCATGACGAGGCTGCCCAGCGCCGCGATGAGGCAGGTGGCCACGAATACCGAGCCATGGTCCATGCCCGCGTCGGCCAGGATCTTCGGATTGATGAAGATGATGTAGGCCATGGTGAGGAAAGTGGTGATCCCCGCCATGATCTCCGTACGCACGTTGGTGCCGTTTTCGCTTAGCTTGAACAGCCGCTCCAGCATCAGCCCAATCCTCGTCCAGCAAATCCCTTACGCCTTATACACCGGCGCGCGGCGGCGGAAGCGGCCGCCCGCCGCACTATCGAACGGCCATCCCCCATTCTGACGACTCGCGTCCTTCCCCTCCCGATGATACCGTCCCGTCAGCTGAGGGGGTGGGGCCGTGAAGCTATGGGTGGGGATAGGGGCTGCCCTTGTTGTGGCAGGCGTCTTGAGCACGCAATTTGTCTCGGTTTTCGTGGTCAAGCCGGCGGAGGCGACGGCCGGGGGCCGCACGCTGCTAATCGGCCGGCTGAAGACCATGAGCTTCATCGACAGCGCGGATGCCTGGTGTGACCGCCAGCTCGGCCAGGTGAACACACCCTGCCGGGGCATGGTGATGGGGCGCATCAGCAATCAGGCAACGGTGCTCGCCGATCTGCGTTACTCGGCGTCCCTCTACGACTTCAGCACCGGCGGAAAGACCTACGGCAAGTAGGACCGTTCCTTCTCGCCTCTTGCTGCGGTCAGTGCCTTGAACACCTTGTCGCGCGCAAACGGCGTGGCGGTGATACGCACGCCCGTGGCGTTACGAATGGCATTGCCCAGCGCTGCCGCCACCGGGTTGAACGGGCTCTCGCTCATGGACTTGGCGCCGAACGGGCCAAGCCGGTCATAGGTGTCGGCGAACAGCACCTCAGTCTTCGGCACATCGGCGAAAGCGGGGATGTGATAGTGGCGGAAAGCCGGGTTCACCACCGCGCCCGTCGCGTCGATCAGGATCTCCTCGTACAGCGCAGCGCCCAGCGCCTGCGCCACGCCGCCCTCCACCTGCCCGCGGCACTGCATGGGGTTCATCACCCGCCCCGCATCCGCCGCCTGCACGCTCTTCAGGATGCGGACCTCGCCGGTGTCCGTGTTCACCGCCACGGAGAAGCCGTGCACGTTGAAGGCCACCGAGCGCGGCGAGCCATGCGACCAGCCCTCAGTGGAAAGCTCTGTGCCCGCCGCCTCTGCCGCACCGGCGATCTCGGCCAGGGACAGCATGTGCCCGCCGGGCAGGGTGACGCTCTCTGCCATGAGCCGGCAGTCATCAGGCCGAACACCAGCCTCTCCCGCCGCAAGGGCGCGGATGGCGTCCGCCAGCTTTGTCGCCGCGTCGAGGCTTGCCCGGCCCGCCACCACGATGCCGGTGGAGCCATAGGCGCCGGTGTCGTGCTCCACGGCGTCGGTGTCGGAGGTGACGAGGCGGATGGCCTCGGGCCGTGTCCCCAGCGCCTCGGCCGCGATCTGGGCATGCACCGTGTGGCTGCCGTTGCCGAACTCCACCGTGCCCACTGCCAGCTCATAGGCGCCGTCAGGCAGGAGGCGCATGCGGGCATGGGCGTGGTGGCCGCGCGGGGGGATGGTGTCGATCATCGCCAGCGCCATGCCTTGCCCGGTCCGCCAGTGCGGCCCTTCGGGTGGCGGCTCGCCGGGTGCTACCAGCGCTGCTTTCACAAGGTCGAGGCACTGGTCGAGTCCGTAGGAGCCGTACTCCACGTCGTGAGGGTGCGGGCTCCAGGCGATCATGGGATCGCCCGGCACCACCACATTGCGGCGGCGGAGCGTGAAGGGATCGAGCCCGAGCTTCGAAGCCAGACCGTCCATGGCGGTCTCGATGGCGAAGATGGTCTGCGAGAGCCCATAGCCCCGGAAGGCGCCGGAGGGCAGCGTGTGGGTATAGACCGCCGCGCCCGTCACCTTCTTGTTCGGGCAGCGATAGACCTGCACCGACTCGTTGCAGCCGTGGAACAGCGTGCCGCTGCCATGATTGCCATAAGCCCCGGTGTTGGAGAGCACGTCCATCTCGAATGCGGTGAGCGTGCCGTCCGCCTTCGCCCCCAGCCGCACCTTGATGCGCATGGGGTGGCGGGTGGTGGAGACGGCGAACTGCTCTTCCCGCGTCAGCTCCAGTTGCACCGGCCGGCCGGTCTTCAGCACCGCCAGGGCGACGATGTCCTCCACCAGCATTTCCTGCTTGGCGCCGAAGCCGCCGCCCACCCGCCCGGTGAGCACGCGCACCTTCTCGCGCGGCAGGTCGAAGATGCGGGCGAGCGCATCGCGGGTGAGGAAGGGCACCTGCGTGGAAGCGCGCACCACCAGCCGCCCGGCCTCATCCAGCCAGCCGATGGCGCAATGGGTTTCCAGATGGGCGTGTTGGACGCGCTGGGAGGAGACGGTCTCCTCATGCACCACGTCCGCATCGGCAAAGCCGCCGGCCACGCTGCCCACCTCGCCGGAGAAGGCGACGAGGAGGTTGCAGGCGGGATCGGCGATCCGGCTCTCCGGCCCCTTGTCGCCATGGACGCGGGGGGCATCGGGCGTGCGCGCCGCCTCCGGATCCAGCACGGCGGGCAGCACCTCGTAATCGACCACGATCCGCCGGCAGCCCTCCTCGGCGGCGGCGGGCGTCTCGGCGATGACGGCGGCGATGCGCTGGCCCACATGGCGCACCACGGCGTCGAGCACGCGGGTGTCGTCCGCATCGTCGGTGGCGATCTCGTGCCGGGCGGAGGAATAGAGGGTTTCGGGCGCATCGTGATGGGTGAGCACGGCGATGACGCCGGGCACCGCCTGCGCAGCCATGGTGTCGATGGCGCGGATGCGGGCATGGGCGTGGGGGCCGCGCAGCAGCTTCATGTGGGTGAGGCCGGGCACGGCCACGTCCAGCGTGTAGCGCGCCTCCCCCGTCACCACCGCCCGACCAGCGGGAGCGCCGTGGCTGTGGCCGCAGGCACCGCCGTGTTCGGCGTGCGAAACCCCGGCCACGGCGTCCGCAATGGCGCGATAGCCGGTGCAACGGCACAGATTGCCCTTCAGCGCGGCGGGCAGATCCTGCCTCTGCGCCTGATTGAGCGCGGACACGGTGAGGATGGCCCCGGCGGTGCAGAAGCCGCACTGGAACCCCTGCGCATCCAGAAACGCCTGCTGCACCGGGTGCAGCGTGTCGCCGTCCGCCAGCCCCTCGATGGTGGTGATGCTCTTGCCCTCCGCGCGGAAGGCGGGGGTGATGCAGCTATGCACGGGGGTGCCGTCCACCAGCACGGTGCAGGCGCCGCAATCACCCACGTCGCAGCCGCGCTTCACGCCCAGCGCGCCCAACTCCCGCAGCAGAGTGCGCAGGCACTGGCCGGGGCGCGGATCGGCTTCCAGCACTGCGCCGTTGAGGGTCAGGCACAGGCTCATGGCGCGCTCTCCCCCAACAGTTCGCTGCGGATTTGCTGCGCAAAAAGACGGGTCAGATGGCGCCGCCACGCCGGGTCGCCATGGACGTCGTCATAATAGCCGTCGGGTGGGATCGCCTCTTCCAACACGGCATCCAGCGCCGCCGCATCCGGCATGCCGGTGAAGGCCAGATGCACCGGGCGCGGGGTGGCGGCGGTGATGGTGAGCGCGAAGCCGTCCTCCACCAGCGTGCCCACCAGCAGAGCGGCGTTGCGGCCGAGGTCGTTGAGCGCCATGCGCCGCAGCGCCCAGCGGCGGCCAAGGGCTTCCGTGGACAGAAAAATGCTGCGCAGCATTTCGCCCGGCGCCAGCACCGTCTGCTGCGGCCCGAGGATGAAATCCGCCGCCGCCACCTGCCGCTCCCCGCCCTCCGCAGGCCAGAGCGTCAGCGTGGCGTCGAGCGCCACCACCAGCGCCGCCATGGGGGCGGCGGGCAAGGCGGTGCAGAGGTTGCCGCCGATGGTCGCCGCGTTGCGCACCTTGAAGGCGCCATAGAGCGCGTGGCAGCAGGCGGTGATCAGGTCGCCCGCCTGCGCCCCTGCCGGCAGCGGCGCCTCTTCCAGTTGCGCCAGCGTGCAGGTGGCGGCGATCTCCAGCCCCTCGGGGGTGAGCGTCAGGGCCGGCCAGTCGAGGGACGCAAGGTCGATGAGGCGGGTGCGGTCCGGATCCGGTGCCGCGAACAGCACTGTGCCGCCGGCCAGAAACGCATCCCCCGCACGCCATGGCCCGATCTCCGCGCGGGAGCGGGGCCGATGCAGCGCGGTGATGGTGTTGAGATCCATGCCTCTCCCGACGAAACCCGACCGGGGCGAATCTGTCCCCCGGCCTCAGTCTCTAGCGTTTCCATTCCGCTACGAAAGAAGCAAGACGCGCGCCTATCCCAGCTTAAGCCGGCGGCGGAGCGCCGGGGGCAGTTCCTCGGGGTCGATCTTCGGCAGCAGTTTGAGGCGGATCGCGAGGAAACCGATCAGCGGCAGGATTACCACCCCGGCCAGCGGCAGGGCCAGCGGCGGAATGGTGAGCGTCGCGAGCGCGGTCAGCGCAAGCGCGAGGCCGGTGATGATGCCGAGCCGCCCGAAGCGATAGGGAATGCGTGCATAGCGGATGGACACGGCATAGGTGATGAGCACCCGCACCGTCTGGGCGATCAGGGTGGCGGTGATGGCGCCCGCCACGCCGTGCTTCGGGATCAGCGCAAAATAGAGCGCGATGGCGATGCCGGCGCCGATCAGATTGATGATCAGCGGGGCAAACCCGTCCCGGCGCAGATAGAGGCCGATCTCGATGAGGCTGCCGGTTTCCTGAATGGCGTAATTGAGCGCGATGAAGGCGATGAAGACGGTGGCGCCCCAATAGGCCTCCCGCGTCAGCACATGCACCGCGAACGGCCCGCCCAGCGCCACCGTCACCATGGCGCCGAGCACGATGAGATAGCCGAGCGAGATGATGTCGGCGCTGCGCTCCGCGCCATTCTCCTCCTTCAGCACCATGAAGCGCTTGGGGAACCACCACATGTGGAAGGGCTGCAGCAGCACGGCGGTGAGCGCGCCGAGACGCCCGGCCACGCCATAGAGCGCGATGTCCTGGGGCGTCACATTGGCCGCCAGCACCCAGCGGTCATAGGAGCCGAGTACGAAGGCGGCCAGCGCCGAGAGCAGCAGCGGGCCGCAATAGATGATCATTTCCCGCCAGCGCACGAAGCGCAGCGAGATGCCGCAGTCGCGGATCAGATAGAGCACCATGGCCCCGCCCTGCAGCAGGGCCGCCGTGCAGGAGGCGATCAGCACGCCCTCCACGCCGAAGCCGGTCGCCAGCAAAGTGGCGGAGAGCGCGGCCTGAAACAGCGCCCGGCTCAGACTCATGATGAGGAAGGTCTTCGCCGCGCCCCGGATCCGCATCCAGGTGAGGCCGACGCCGAGCACGCCTTCGAGGCAGATGGCGCCCAGCAGAAGCAGGAATTCGGTGCGCGTCACCGGCTCGGGCAGCAGGCCGATCACCGGGGCGGAGAAGATCGCCCCCAGCGCCACCAGCACGCCGCACACGAGAAGGGCGAGGCCGGCATATTCGGCGCACACCGCCTTGCGCGCGTCCCAGCTTTCCACCTCGCCCACGAAGCGGGAGAGGGCGGCGGGCAGGGCGAGGCCGAACAGCAGCGCACCCACGTCGATGAAGGAGAGCAGAACTTCCAGCCGGCCGTATTCGGCGCTGGAGAGGAAGTAGGTGTTCACGGGGAGCATGACGAGGCCGATGGCCCGCAGCACCACCAGTCCCACCGTGTAATAGAGCGTCTCGCGTATGGCGCCGGCCACTCAACTCTCCCGCTGTGCGCCTTTCAGGGATCGCCCATCCGGGGGCCGAAGTCCATGCCGACCCCTCCCATCCCGGACCCATCTGCGCGCCCCGTGCGGCCCTGACGCGCGCAACAAGCCTTTGCGTCGGCGCCCGTCACCCGCTACAGGTCGCGGGTTTTCCGTGGGTTCCCATGACTGACGCACCACAGACCCCATCCCTCGCGGACCTTCGCGCCGAGATCGACCGCATTGATGAGGCGATGCATCGCCTGCTCATGGAGCGGAGCGCGATCATCGACACGCTCGTGCAGGTCAAGCGCAGCGCGGCCAATCCGGAAGGATCGGCCTTCCGGCCCGCCCGCGAGGCCTCGATGATGCGCGACCTGGTGAAGCGCCACGAAGGCCTGCTGCCGCTCGACACGGTGGAGAGCATCTGGCGCGTCATCATCTCCACCTTCACCTATGTGCAGTCGCCCTACGCGGTGCATGCGGACCTCTCCGTGGGCGAGCCGCTGATGCGCGACAGCGCGCGCTTCCACTTCGGCTTCACCACCCCGTTCACGCCGCACATGGGCGCGCGGGCGGTGGTGGATGCGGTGGCCGCCTCCAAGGGCGATCTCGGTCTCCTGCCCGCCGCCATGGTGCCGGGCGCCGATCCGTGGTGGACCGCGCTGGAGCCGGCCAAGGCCCCGAAGATCATCGCCCGCCTGCCGTTCGTGGACCGCGCCGACCATCCCGCCGGCCTGCCGGTGTTCGTGGTGTCCCACCCCATCGCGGACGCCGCCGTCACCGAGGTGTCGGTGTTCAGCGTGCGCGTGTCCGGCTGGAGCGCCCGTTCCGCCGCCGCCGTCTCGGCGCTGGCCGAGGTGCTGGCGGTCTCCGACGGCGCACTGGATGGCGCGGCTTTGCTGGTCTCCGTGCCCGATGCCGGCACGCGGACGGCGGTCGAGGACGCCCTGCGCCAGAGCGGCGCCAGCGTCCGGTCCTTCATTTCCGTGGGGAGCCATGCCGCCCCCTATCGCATCGGCATGGACAGCGCGGGCTGAAGGCCCGTCCTGATGGAGTTAGGTATGTCCACCACCGACAAGCAGCTGTCCCGTCCCGTGCCGCGCCCCGGCGTCATGGCCATCTCGGCCTATGTCCCCGGCAAGAGCCACGCGCCGGGCGTGGAGAAGGTGTTCAAGCTCTCGTCCAACGAGACGCCGCTGGGCGCGAGCCCTGCCGCCATCGCCGCCTTCCAGTCCGCCGGCACCCATCTGCAGGATTATCCGGACGGCGCCTCCACCGCGCTGCGCGAGGCCATCGGCAAGGCGTTCGGCATCGACCCGGCGCGCATCATCTGCGGCGCGGGCTCGGACGAGATCCTCAACCTCGTGGCCCACACCTTCGTGGGCGCGGGCGACGAGGTGGTGTTCAGCGTCCATGGCTTCCTCGTCTACAAGATCGCCACGCTGGCGGCCGGCGGCACCCCCGTCGCCGTGCCGGAGACGGATGATCTCGTGGCCGATGTGGATGCCCTCATCGCCGCCGTCACGCCGCGCACCCGGGTGGTGTTCCTCGCCAATCCGAACAATCCCACCGGCACCTATCTGCCGTTCGCCGAGGTGCGCCGCCTGCACGCGGCCCTGCCGCCGAACGTGCTGCTGGTGCTGGATGCGGCCTACAGCGAATACGTGCGCAAGAACGATTACGAGAACGGCCTCGAACTGGCGCTCACCGCCGACAACGTGCTGATGGCGCGGACCTTCTCCAAGATCCACGGCCTCGCCGCGCTGCGCATCGGCTGGGCGGTGGCCTCCGCCGCCATCATCGACGCGCTGAACCGCGTGCGCGGGCCGTTCAACATGAACGCCCCGGCCATTGCGGCGGGCGCGGCGGCGATCCTCGACACCGCCCATGTGGACCGCTCGGTGGCCCATAACGAGCAGTGGCTGCCGTGGCTCGCCGGCGAATTCACCGCGCTCGGCCTCAAGGTCACGCCCAGCGTCGGCAACTTCCTGCTGATCCACTTCCCCGCCACCCCCGGCCGCACGGCGAAGGAGGCGGATGCCTTCCTGACCAAGCGCGGCATCATTCTGCGCTCGGTGGCCTCCTATGGCCTGCCCGACGCGCTGCGCATGACGGTGGGCACGGAAGAGGCCAACCGCCTGACCGTGAAGGCGATCACCGACTTCCTCGCCGGAGCGGCGCAATGAGCGGGCCGCTCGTCGGCCGACTGGCGATCATCGGGGCGGGCCTGATCGGCTCCTCGGTGGCGCGGGCGGCGAAGGAGAAGGGGCTGGCCGGCACCGTGGTGGTGTCGGACCGGGATGCTGCCGTGCGGGCGCGGGTGCTGGAACTCGGCTTCGCGGACGAGGTGCCGGAGACCGGCGCGCAAGCCGCCGAGGGCGCGGACATCATCGTCGTCTGCGTGCCCGTGGGCGCGTCGGGCGCGGTGGCGGCGGAGATCGCACCGGCGCTGAAGCCCGGCGCCATCGTCTCCGACGTAGGTTCGGTGAAGGGCGCGGTGGTGGAGCAGATGGCGCCCCACATCCCGGCCCATGCCCATCTCGTGCCCGCCCATCCGGTGGCCGGCACGGAATTCTCCGGCCCGGACGCCGGCTTTGCCACGCTGTTCGAGAACCGCTGGTGCATCGTCACCCCCACCGAGGGCGCCGACTCCGAGGCGGTGGCGAAGCTGGAGGGCCTGTGGCGCGGCATGGGGGCGAATGTGGAGACCATGTCGCCGCAGCACCATGATCTGGTGCTGGCGATCACCTCCCATGTGCCGCATCTCATCGCCTACAACATCGTGGGCACCGCCGAGCATCTGGAGCACACGCTGACCTCCGAGGTCATCAAGTTCTCCGCCGGCGGTTTCCGCGACTTCACCCGCATCGCCGCGTCCGATCCGACCATGTGGCGGGACGTGTTCCTCTACAATCGCGAGGCGGTGCTGGAGATGCTGGGCCGCTTCACGGAGGATCTCTCCGCGCTTCAGCGAGCCATCCGCTATGGCGATGGCGATGCGCTGTTCGAGCATTTCACCCGTACCCGCGCCATCCGCCGCTCGATCATCGAGCAGGGTCAGGAGACGGCGGCCCCCGACTTCGGCCGGCGGGTGGTCAAGGACGGTACGGCGGGCTGAGCCGGGATCGGGGCAGATTGGATCTGCCCCGTGAATCCGTCTCAAAAACCAAGGTCCCGCCTGCTGCGTTTCTCAGGCTTTACTGGGCAGGAGCCGGCGTGGCCGGTCCAGGCGTGACCGGAACGGTCGGCGCCGTCATGGCGGCCGGCGGCGGCAGCGGGGCGACGGGTGGCGGGAACAGCGCCGGCACCCGGCCCACGGGAATGCGGCCGAGCTTCAGTGCACCCTTGTCGAAGCCTACGTTGAAGGTGACGCCCGGCCTCCCGGCCACGTCGCCACGCTTGCCGGCCATGGCCAGCGCGCTGACGATGGGCACGTATTCCTGCGACACCAGCCCGGCGCTGGCCAGATTCTTCAGCACATCCTCAATGCCGGAAAAACCCAGCGAGAGCTGGCCGTTGAGCATGCCCTGCGGGTCCACCAGCAATGCGCCGGAAATGTTGGCGGCGGCCTTGGGCGTGGTGAGGGTGAGCGCCTGAAGCTGCATCATACCCCCCGCCATGGCCCAGGCCCGCAGGCGGTCTTCCACCGGCATGGGGCGCATGTCGTCGGCGGCGGTGAGCGTCATCTGAAGCGCGAGATCGAGTGGGCCCGCGCTGCCGGCCGCCGCCATCTGCGGGCTTTCGCCACCGGCGATGGAGAAGGCGAAGTCCACCCCGTCGCGGGCACCATTGGCGCCGGGATTCCGGCGGGCGTGGGTCTCGATCTGTTTGGCGGACAGCATGGGGGTGGCCGAGGCGGTGCCGGGGGCCTGCTCCACCATAGGATTGTTGGCCACGAGGTCGAAGCGCACCGGGCGGCCGGTGTTGTCGCCGATGCCGCTCATCTGCAGCAGCGACCACGACACCGTATAGACCTGCCCCGTGGCCTGATCCTCCACCCGCGCGGGCGAGGCGAACTCGGCGACGATGTGGCTGGGATCCCAGATCTGCGCCACGGCGTGGGCGGCGGCGGCGGAGATGCGGAAGCTGTCGCCGCCCTGCGTGACCAGAACCGGGTCGCGGCACATCAGCTCGAAGCGGAAGGGGAAGCCCTCCAGCGAGCGCTCGGAGCAGCTCCAGGTCCGGCCGAGCTGCTTCTCGCGGGCGATCCAGGCGTCGATCTCGCCATCCGCCGTGCGGGCGGCATAGATCCAGAGGCCGGACCAGCCGATGCCGACGAGTATCAGGAGGATAAGCGGCAGCGCGATGATCCAGGGCCGGCGGCGCCGCGCGGCAGGTTCGGTGACAGACATGCGGTCCCTTCATGTCGTCCGGCCGGCGCGGGGGCGTCGGGCGGGCAAGAGCCTTTCAAGCGCTGTAGAGCAGTTTTGAGACCAGTTGAAGGCCCCGTTCATCGTGCTGGCGCAGCTTTGATGCGGGGAGGGTGTCCATTGGGGCACTGCGTCCTATGCGGAACGGGGGATGGCCGCGATTTTAGGGGCAGGGTGCCGTAATTCCGGCTGTATGCTCGCCGATCGAAGTCACGGCTGCCGCCGTTCCCCGCGTCCGTATCCTTTCGTTGTCCCATGCCCGCTGATAAGCCACCCTTCCGCTTCCAGAAGCCCGGTCCCGTGGATGTACCCGAGCACGACCCGTGGGTGTTCGGCTATGGCTCGCTCATGTGGAAGCCCGGCTTCGACTATGAGGAGCGGGCCGAGGCGACACTGATCGGCGCCCATCGCACGCTGTGCATCTATTCCTTCCATCATCGCGGCACGCCGGAACAGCCGGGGCTGGTGCTGGGGCTGGATCTGGGCGGCTCCTGCCGGGGGATCGCCTTCCGGGTGGCGGCGGCGCGCTGGCCGGAGACCCACGCCTATCTCACTGAGCGCGAGCAGATTTCCGGCGTGTATCGCGAAACGCGGCGGCGTGTGCGCCTGCGGGGCGCGAGCGTGACCGATGCCTCGGCGGTGGCCTATGTGGCCAATCGCGCCCATCCCCAATATGCCTCCGGCCTCAGCCGCGAGGACCAACTGCATCTGGTGCGTCGTTCACACGGCCTCTCCGGCCCCAATACGGATTATGTGCTCGCCACTGTGGATGCGCTGGCGGAGATGGGCATTACCGATCCCGGCCTCGGCTGGATGGCCCAGCGCCTGCGTAGCGGTCACGGCTGAGCAGTCTCTGATCCGGCCCCGGCGCTCTCAGGCGGCGAAGCGGCCGAGGGGATGCCCCATGGCGACGAGTTCGCGCGGCGGCTCCGGATCGCGTTCACGCGGGGCGGGCAGCGCCAGTATGTCACGCGTTCCCACCCGCGGGCGGGTGAGGCTGGAAAGCGTCTCGGGCGCGCCCTCACCCAGCACGTGGATGTGGATTTCTTCCGCCAGATTGCGCCGGGCGGCCTCAGCTGCCGCCGCTCCCGGCACTCCCGCCCAGACGGCGATGGAGCCGGCGGGCGTGCGCCGGACGGCGATGGCGAGGGCATCCGCATAGGCCGGTGCGTCCTGTGCCGGATAGACCGAAAACACATGCCGCACGCCATCCTGATCGCGCCAGAAGCGGTAGCGCGCGCCGAGCGCGTCGTCGCTCAGGCCGCTCAGGCGACCGCCGTCGGACAAGGGGATCAGGAGCGAATCAGTGACGTTCATGAGAACGAAACTAGAACTTTCGCTTGTCCCCAGGCAAGGGTTTTCCACAGGGCATGGTTACGGGGATATCTAAACGGCCTGCGGCGTCGGGTCGGACGGCATGCCCAGTTCCGCCCGCCCCATTGCCACCAGCCTGTCGCTGGCAGTTTCGATATCCCCCTGCAGGCGCTCGAAGAACACTTCCCGCTTCAGGCCCGGCGGGATCACGGGGAGCACCTCCACCCGGATGGTACCGGGGCGGCGGATAAGGGCGTTGCGGGGCCAATAGAGGCCGGAGTTCAGCGCCACCGGCAGGCAGGGCACGCCGAAGGCCGAGTAGAGGTGCGAGACGCCGAACTTGTAGGCCGGCGGTGCACCGGCCGGGCGGCGGGTCCCTTCCGGGAAGATCAGGATCTGCCGGCCCTTGGCCAGTTCCTCGCGCGCCCGCAGCGTCATGGCTTTCAGCGCCTTGGTGCGGGTGCCCCGGTTAATGGGGATCATCTGCGCCTTGGCGGCGTACCAGCCGAAGATGGGCAGCCACATCAGCTCGCGCTTCAGGATGAAGGCGGGGTCCGAGAACAGCGGCAGCAGGGCGATGGTTTCCCACGCCGACTGGTGCTTGGACGCGATCAGCAGCGGGCCTTCGGGGATGTTTTCGCGGCCCTTGATCTCCACTTTGGTGCCGGCGATCACCCGCAGCAGAAAGGACGTTGTCCGCGACCACGGCACCACCAGCCCGCGCCACAGGCCCCTGCGTGACAGGAAGGGCAACAGCGGCAGGTACAGCAGCATGAAAAGAATCGTCATGCAGTAGAAGGCGAGCTGAAACAGCAGAGAACGCAGGAGTGTCACTCGGGCTTCCTGTCCATCCCAGGGAAAGAGCCGGCCGCCGATCCGGCGACGGACGCCTGCGCCCCCGTGGCGGGCACGGGCGGCTGCGCGGCCGGGGCCTTGGGCGCGACCGCCTGGGCCGGGCGGATCTTGGCCTGGGCCATCATGTACTTCAAATATTCCTTCAGGAGGAGCTTTACCGTCTGCGGATCGGTCCACCAGCGGGCGGTCAGCATGCGGTCCGTCACCACCGGATAGGCGACCAGTTCCACCTCGGGCAGCGCCCGGCCCAGTTCCACCAGTGCGCGCGGCATGTGCCAGGCGGACGTCACCACCACCAGCGAGCGGAAATGCTTGTCGCGCGTCCATTCGGCCGCCTCGATGGCGTTGCCGAAGGTGTTCAGCGCCCGGTGGCCGAGGTCTACGCAGCAATCCAGCAGATGGTCGTTGTCCGGCAGGGTGCGGCGGATCTCGTCCTGCGAGGTGGTGCGGTTGACGCCGGTGATCAGCAGACGCTGCCCATGACCGGAGGCCAGCAGCTGGACGCCGTCCGAGATGCGGGAGGCACCGCCGGTCAGCACCACAATACCGTCCGCCGGCTTCAGCTGCACGGGCTCGCGGGGGGCAATGGCCGTGGTGAACACCGCGAACCCGCCCACGAACAGCAGTGCGAGGGTGCCCGCCGTGAAGGCCATCACCACCACAGCCCGTCGGATGAAAAAAGCCGGTCCGCGCCGTGGCATCCTGCCTGTCGACTGTTCGGACCCGGCGCGCCAAGTCTTCTGAGCCAAGGTCATGGCCTTAGAATGCCTGAGAAATACGGCAGACGCGAGGACTTGAAGCGGCGCGCTGGGGTCGCAGGCCGGCTCATGCGATGGTCCTCAGGGTGCGATAGACGGTGATGCGCGAGGTCAGCGCCGTCACCAGAGCGATGATGATGACTGCAATCGCGATACCGCCGAAGCCGAGCCAGCCCGGATCGAGCCAGGTGATGATGCCGGGATTTTCCGGATCGGCAAGGATGCCGAAACGGGGCAGGCTCATGAGGCCCCCGAACAGCGCCGCCGCCGCCACGCCGCCGAGAATGCCGCCCTGCATGCCGATCTTGAGGAAGTGACGCTGGAACTGGGCGGCGATGAAGCCGTCCCGCGCGCCGACGAAATGCAGCACCTCGACAATGGTGCGATTGGTGGCCACCGCGGCGCGGGTGGCGAACACCACGGATAGCACCGTCGCCACGCCCACTAGCGCCAGCAGGCCGAAGCCGGTGATCATGACGCCCTCGGCCATGGCTCCGAGCCGGCGCGACCATGTGCGGTGGTCATCCAGAGCCGCCGTGGGGATGCGGTCGGTCAGCGTCCGGCGCAGGCGGGCAAGATCGGGGCTCGCGGCGGGATCCAGCCGCAGCACCACGATGCGCGGCACCGGCAGGTCCGAATAATCCAGCCCGGCGCCGAGCCAGGGCTCCAGCAGGCGGCCGGTCTCGGTTTCGGTGAGCACATGGGCTTCCAGTATGCCCGGCGTCTGCTGGGCGAGGTCCACGGCGGCGCGCACCTGCGCGTCGGTGACGGCCTTGTCGCCGGCGCGGATCTGGATCGTCACCTCGCGGGTGACGTCGGAGCGCCACGCGCCGGCCGTGGAGCGCACTGCCATGACCGAGCCAATGGTGAGCGCGGCCAGAAACGTCATGATCGCCACCACCGCGATCAGCGCACGGCCGGCGACCGTGGCACCGGGCACGATGGGCGTGACCGGCACGGCCTTGGGCTTTGCCGGCTTCTCGGGCTTGCCGGGGGTGGCCGGCGGCGGGGCCGGGACAGTGGTGTCGTCAGTCGTAGACATAGAGCCGTCCGTCCGCGATCACGAGCCGGCGCGCGTCGAACTGGTCCATGAGCGCGATATCGTGGGTGGCGAGCAGCACCGAAGTGCCGGAGCGGTTCAGTTCCACGAAAAGGCGCAGCAGGCGGCGCGCCAGCGTGGGGTCCACATTGCCGGTGGGTTCGTCGGCCAGCAGGAATTCGGGGCGGCCGATCAGCGCGCGGGCAATCGCCGCGCGCTGCTTCTCACCGCCGGACAGCACCGGGGGCATGACGTGCATGCGGTCGCCGAGGCCGACCCAGTGCAGCAGTTCCGTCACCTCGGCGCGGTAGCTTGCCTCCTCCTTGCCGAGCACGCGCAGCGGCAGGGCCACGTTCTCATACGTGGTGAAATGGTCGAGCAGGCGGAAATCCTGGAACACGATGCCGATGCGGCGGCGGATCACCGCCACCTCGTCGGGATCGAGCGAGGACACGTCGCGACCGAACAGGGAGATGAGCCCGCGCGTGGGCTTCATGTTGAGGAACAGCAGGCGCATGAGGGTGGTCTTGCCCGCGCCGGAGGGGCCGGTGAGGAACTGGAACGAGTTCGGCTCGATGTTGAAGGTCACATCCTTCAGCACCTCCGGCCCCATGCCGTACCTCAGGCCCACATTCTCGAAACGGACCACGCCTTCCCCTTCCTCGAATCGCAAAAGCCTTCGCGCGCCACCATAGAGCGGGAAGGCGAGGGGTTGAATCAAGCGGAAGGCGTCTTCCGCTGCGGCAAGCGGGCCGGCCGGCCCCGGCTGGACGTCAAGGTTCCAGCGGGGCATGCTCGTGCACCACGGAGGAAACATGTCCCACCCACCCGTTAAAGTTCTGTTTGACGAGAACCGTATTGCCGCCCGGAATCGTGAATTGGCCAGCGAGATCGCAGGCGCGGGGCTGGAGAAGCTCCTTGTGGTCGCGGTCCTGAAGGGCTCCTTCATCTTTGCCGCCGACCTCCTGCGCGCCATGCACGCATCCGGCCTGGCGCCGGAGATGGAGTTCGTGCACCTGTCCAGCTATCGCGATGCGCAGGTCTCGTCCGGTCAGGTGCAGATCCTGCGCGACGTGGAGAGCGACGTGCGCGGCCGCGACGTTCTGCTGGTGGACGACATTCTCGAATCCGGCCGCACGCTGGCCTTCGCGAAGGATCTGCTGATGGCGCGCGGCGCCCGCCGGGTGATGGTGGTGGTGCTGCTGGAGAAGCCGGGCAAGCGCGCGGTGCAGATCGACGCCGACCTGGTGGGCTTCGAATGCCCCGACCTGTTCGTGGTGGGTTACGGCATGGACGTCGCCCACGCCTTCCGCCAACTGCCCTTCATCGGCCATATCGAACAGCTGGGCTGAGCGGCTCGCCTGTCCGGAAAAAGCCCGCCCGCGCGTCCCGCCGGCGGGCTTTTTGTTGGGCGGCTGTGGGGGATTGATATGGGTGGGGTGGGTGCCAAAAACCCTTGTGGGGACAGGGTTTCGATGGCTCGAAATGATTCATTTCTGTTGCGAAGTTCTCTTTTTGTTTAAAAATCCCAAATAAGGCGCCGTAGGTTTGGTGTCTGACTTTCTTCAAATCGTACTTTCCCGAAAGGGTATCAGGCCAAGCTTGGGTCCAACTTCCCCGATCCACCTTCACTCTTATCTGGAAAAGGGCACGCACCTCCCGTGCGCTCTTCTCCTTTGCCGACTGATGAAATCAGTTAAAGGACGAAATCGCTATTTCAGACTATCGCGAGTGCCGATGCGCCACTGACACGGGCCTTTGGAGTCGATGGGGCGGACGCAGACATAGGGCAGCATAAACTCCCGATCGATCATGTCATCCTCCACGGTCACTGCGACCCCTGCCCCGGTTGTGTCGCAGCGGCTGTCCAGCATCTCCATCGCAGTCTTCTCGTCGCCGCTCTTTACCGCCTTTGTAATGGCGCGCATGTCGGCCAAAGTCTTGCACGTCATGGCATCCTGCTTCGGCACATAGATATCCGCAGAGAATGCGGGCGTGGCGATAGCCATGGTCATAGGCAGGACGAAAGCAATAAGTCGCGAAAGCACGAGTTCCCCCAACGCAATACTAAGCCGACAGGCGCCGCGTAATTTGCATGGATGGGTCGCGCGCCACTCCACCCCGACAGACCGAAAGTATGAAATCGCTATTTCAGGCTCTCGCGAGCACCGACACGCCACTTACAGGGGCCCTTCGAGTCGATCTCGCGAACGCAGACGAAAGCCTGCGACAGCGCATGGTCGAGGACGTCGTCCTCGACGTACAACGCCTTCCCTGCCCCGGTCATTGCGCAAGGGCCGTTGAGCAGCCGCCCAATCTCTTCCCTATCCGGGACCTTCGCGGCCTTTGCCATAGCCCGAAGATCCGCGAGGTTGGCGCAGGTCGGGGCATTCTTGGTGGGTGTGTAGATGTCCGCTGAAAATGCGGGCGTGGCGATAGCCATGGTCATAGGCAGGACGAAAGCTATAAGTCGAGAAAGCACGATTTCCCCCAACGCAGCACATGCCGACAGGCGCTGCGTAAGTTGCATGGGGGAGGTGCGTCGGTCCACCCGGAAGAGCGAACATGAGCTTTGGCGTGTTTGGTGGTTCGCCCTGCCGACTCTGCGCAGAGCAGCATGCGCGCGAGGCCAAGGTGGTGCCCAATCTCAAGTTCCAGAGTGTGTGGGAACGGGCGCCGTTTCCAATCGAGGTGCCGAAGGCGAGCCGGGCCTGACATCTCGTTGGGGCAAGGAGGCGGCGGGTGACCTCGCACATCCTTCGTGTCCTCTCCCCGGAAGCGCTGTGCGTCAGCGGGAGAGGGCTTTGAAAAGAACGCCGGTCACAGGCGAGGCGGGGGACCGCCTCGCTCAGAAATTCCGCAGCAGGCGCTCGATGTAATCCAGCTCCATCTGCGGGCGATCGGACTGTTCGAGGCGGCGGCGGAGTTCCTCCAGCACGCGGCGGGCGCGCTGGGCGTCCACTTCGTCCGGCACCTTCACCGAGAAGTCGTCGCCATAGTCCTGCGTGCGCATGGGCCGGCCGAGCGGATCGGTGCGCTGGGCCTGCTCGCCGGACGGGCCGCCGGGGCCGGGGCCGTTCTGGTCGCCCTGCTGGCCTTCCGCCAGCGCCTGCCCGCCCTGCCGGAGCGCCTGCAGGGCACGGCCCTGCGCGTCGAGGGCGCCCTGTCCGTCGCCCTGTCCGAGCGCGCTTTCCGCATCGCGCATGGCCTGTTCGGCCCGGCCGAAGGCCTCGCCGGCGCGACCGGCCGAGTCGCCGCCC
This sequence comes from Azorhizobium oxalatiphilum, assembly GCF_014635325.1. GTDB lineage: Bacteria > Pseudomonadota > Alphaproteobacteria > Rhizobiales > Xanthobacteraceae > Azorhizobium > Azorhizobium oxalatiphilum. The sequence goes on from NZ_BMCT01000006.1 coordinate 275,605, forward strand.
TGGCCTTCCCCGTCCTGCCCCTGGCCCTGGCCCTGTCCGCGGCCCTGCTGCTGTTGCTGCTGGCGGAACTGCTCCAGCATCTGGCCGAGGCGGCGACGCAGTTCCTGCTGGCCCTGCTGGAGGCCGCCGAAGCCCTCGCCGTCCTGCCCTTCGCCGCCTTGCTGGCCCTCGCCCTGCTGTCCCTGCTGTCCCTGCTGTCCCTGACCGCGCTGACCCTGCTGGCCACGCTGTCCCTGTTGCCCCTGTCCCTGCTGGCCTTGCCCGCGCTGGCCCTGACGGCCCTGCTGATAGGTGCGGTCGCGCAGGCGCTGCTGCTCCTGGATCATGTTGCCCAGTTCGCTCTGTCCCTGCTGGCCCTGTCCGGCCTGACGGTTGCCGGGCTTCATGCCCTCCATCATGGCCTGCAGTTCGTCCAGCAACTGCCGGGCGGCATCGCGGGAGCCGGAGCGGGCGAGATTCTCGATGCGGTCCACCATGCGCTGGAGATCCTGCGGGCGGATCACGCGGGTGTTCTGATCGAGGGGGCGGGCATCGCGGCCGCCGTCGCGCTGCGCCTGCTCGGCGAGCTGGCGCATCATGTTTTCCATGGCCTGCCGCAGATCCTGCGCGAGACGCTGGATCTCCTCGTCACTGGCCCCGCGCTCCAGCGCTTCCCGCAGCGCTTCCTGCGCGGCGCGCAATTCGCGCTCGGCGGCGGAAAGGGTGCCATCCTCGATGAGGGTGGCCACTTCCCACAGATAGTCCACCACGCCGCGCAGGTCGTCGTCGGAGCGGGCGCCCTTCAGGCGGTAGTAGGCAGTGCGCAGGCCGAGATATTCGGCCGGCGGAATGGCGAACTGATCGGGCGCCAGCGTCAGTGCGGCGAGCACGTCCTGCACCCGCACGCGGGCACCGGCATCAAGCGCGAGGCGGCGGCGCTCCTCGATCAGCGCACGGGCGACGGGCTTGGAGAAGGCGCGCGCCGGAAGGCGCATGGTGCGGGCGTCGCTGACGCCCTCGTTGCCGGCTTCGTCCTTGGCCTTCAGCGTGATGGAGACGCGCGCGCCGGCCCAAGGATGGGTGATGAGATCCTTCGACGTCTGCGCGGCACCGCCATTCCTGCCGCCCTGCGGCAGGCTGAGCGGGAATTCCGGCGCCGGCACCAGCGGCCGGGCGGCCACGGGGGCGGAGGAACCGGGGCGGGGGAACAGCCCGCGCTCCGGCGGCAGCGGGGTCAGCTCCGCATGGGCTTCCTTGACGCCGTAATCGTCTTCGATCCGGTAGGCGAGCACGGTGGTGTTGCGCGGGCCGGAGGCGGGATCCTTGGCAAACGAGATCACCGGCGCAGTGTCCGGGGTCGCCGCGATGCGCCAGGAGGCGGTGCGCTGGTCGGGACCGGTGAACAGGGCCACGCCGTTGCCGGCAATGGTGAAGCGCCGCTCGCCGGGGTTGGCGGCGGGGGTGGGGGGGGTGGCCGGATCGGACTTCGCCGTTTCGCTCTTGGCGGTCTCGGTCTTTGTACTGTCCGTCTTCGCACCATCCGCCTTGGCGGCATCGATCTCGGCCGGCTTCTGCTCGGTGAGGCTACCCTCCAGCTTCAGCCCGTCGAGCACGGTTCCGGCGGCGCGCACCACCAGCACGCTGCCCGCCGGCACGGTCACGGCTGCGGCCTGTGCGGTGGTCTGGTCCTCCGAACGCAGGCCGGGCAGAACCAATGGTGGACGTCCCGTATAGGCGGGCGGATCAATCCACGCGTCCACGCGGTAATTCTGCGGCACCACGGCACCGCGCCAGTCGAAGGCGGTGCGGATACGGCTCCAGTGGCTGCCAGAGGCGAGGAAGAAGGCGGCCACCACGGCCAGCAGCGCCAGCGCGCGAATGGCGCGGGGGTCGCGCTCGGCGAGGCGCGGGCTGGGAATGCCGGCGCGCAGGGCGCGGGCGGCGGCGATGGTGCGGGCCACATGGGCGCGCCACAAGGCGGCACCGATGGGATCGTCCGGTTTGGTGGCCAGAACGTCGCCCATGGCGGTGGCGGGGCGATGGGCAAGGCCGCTGGACTTGTCGAGCCGCGACAGCGCTTCCGCGCGCGAGGGCGCACGCACCTTGATCAGCGGCCAGAGCGCTGCGGCGAACGTGAGGGCGAAGAGGACGACGCCGAGGATGCGGGCCACCGGCGGCAGCGCCAGCCAGAGCCCGGCCCATGACAATATGAGGAACAGCGCCACCGGCAGCAGCAGCGTGACGATGGCGGGCCAGAGGCGCTCCCACAACAGCACATGGCGCGCGCGCTGGATGGCGCGATCCAGTGCCTGGGCTGCCTGATTTTCGACGGAGCGCGGCTTGTTGCCTTCCGGTGTCGCGGTCACAGACCCTCCGCTCGACCCACCTGTCCAAGCGGGGAGCTTAGCACGGGTTGGCCTCCTGACCAGCGCGGGCGGTGCAGCACGCGCTCACAAGCCCGTATCCCGACGGCAGCGCCGCGCCCTTTTGGGGGGCGCGGCGTGCGTTCCGTCAGGTCCAGTAATAGGGCGAGCGGTAATAGTCGTGCAGCTTGGTCTCATAGTCCCGGTCGAAGTCCGGCCGGTCCTCGGCGCCGTAATGGGGGGCGCCCTTGAGCTGGTCCTTGGTGACGTTCACCACATAGCCGCCTTGTCCCACGTCGTAGTCGAGCTGGGACCACGGCAGCGGGTGGTAGCTTTCGCCAAGCCCGAGGAAGCCGCCGAACGACATGACCGCATAGGCCACCTTGCCCGAGCGCTTGTCGATCATCACGTCGTGAATGGAGCCGAGCTTCTCGCCGCCGGGATTGTAGACGGTGGTGCCGGCCACACGGTCGCCGGCGATGAGGCTGTTGGTTTCTTCCTTCACATCCATGGCGTTGCTCCTTTTCCTTGGTCGCGGATTCAACGTCCGCGCGTGGGGCGCGTTCCGGCTTCAGACGGCGGCCATGTAGGGCGAGAAGGCCGGTTCGCCGTCTTCGGTGCGCAGTGGCACGCCGAGCACATAGCCGCCCTGGCGGGTATCGTATTTCAGGCTGTTCCACGGCACACGGTGATGGTCGCCGCCGAGCCCGAGCACGCTGCCGAAGGTGATGATGGCGGCGGTGATAAGGCCACTTCGCTTGTCGATCATCACGTCATGCACCACGCCGAGATGCTTGCCCTCGGTGTCGTAGACATCAGTGCCCTTCACTTTGCCGATGGCGATGAGAGAGGTGGTCTCGTCCTTGTGTTCCATGGCCATTTCTCCCTGCCGGAGGATACGGCGCGGCAAGGGAAATCCCCGCTTGCCGCTCTCATGGGGAAAACGCCTTGGGAATGGCGAGGTTCCTGCCGGGGCGGCCCTCAGCCGCGCCGGCGCAGGATTTTCAGGCGGCCCAGCAGTTCCGCTGCCGCCTCACGCGGAAGATGGGCGATCTCCTGCGCCAGCAGGTTGGCAAGCTCTGTGGCTTCCGGCGAGAGGCCGGCGGTGTCCACGGTCACGCGGGGATGGGAGACTTCGGCGAGCCGCTGCAAGTCCTCGGCTTCATCCCAGATCACATTGAAATAGGCGATGATGCGCTGGACCAGCGCCCATGTGGGCTTGCCCCGCTTGCCGTTCTCCAGCGCGGAGAGATAGGTGGCGGAGACGCCAATGGCGGCGGCCATGTCGGTGAGGGTGACTCCGCGCGCCGCCCTGAGATCCCGCACGCGGCGGCCGAAGGGGGTCATGCGCCTAGTCCCGCCCGGAACGGCGGCGGCGGATGCGCACATAGAGCGCACCGTCTCCGCCATGGTGGCGCGCGGCATTCTCGAACCCCACCACATAGGGCCGCAGCATCGGATCTGTGAGCCATTGCGGCACCGCCCGGCGCAGCACGCCGCGCCCGCCGTCGAGCCCGTGAGTGAAGCTGGCGCCGAACGCCTCCTCCTGTCCGCCCTTGCCGGTGATGATGAGCACGAGGCTGTGCCCCTGAGCCTGCGCCTCCACGATGAACAGATGCAGCCGCCGGTGCGCCGCCGCCTGGGTGAGTCCGTGGAGGTCGAGCCGGGCATCGGCATCCGCGCCCCGGTTCAGCTTGCGCCGCACCTTCGGTTCGATGCGCGAGAGCGGCGGTGGGGCGGGCACCACGGGGACCATCGCCTTGCGGGCGATGGCGGGCTTGACGGTGGCGGTCTTAGCCGGAGCTTTCGCGGCCAGCACCTCGTCCGGGGGCAGAGCGTTCTCGGGCAGCGCTTCGGGTACCAGCGGCGGGGGGAGAGCTGCGACCTTGCGCTTGGGGCGCAGCGGCGCGACGGAGCGGATCACATGCTCCCACAGCGCGCGCTCCTCGTCCTTGAGTGGGCGCTTGCGACCCTTGCGGATCACGCCGCGCCTCCCGTGCGGCGCGGCACCAGCAGGAAGAAGTCGCCGCTGTCGCGGATGCGGCCGGCGATGCGCCCCGCCTCATCGCCCGCGCCGAAGAACAGGTCCGCCCGCGCCGGGCCGACGATGGCTGATCCCGTGTCCTGCGCGATCATCAGGCGCTGGAAGGGCGCATCCCGCGCCTCGGTGGTCAGCGGCAGAGGGGCGCTGATGAAGAAGGGGGTGCCGTAGGTGTGCAGATGGCGGTCGATGGCGATGGAGCGGCCGGGGGTGAGGCCCACGCCCTGCGCCCCGAGCGCGCCCTCGCCATCCGCCAGCGGCACCGCCTTGAAGAAAACGTAGGATGGGTTTTCCCGCCGGAGCGCCTTTCCGGCCGCCGGGTCCGATTCCATGAAAATGCGGATGCGGTCCATGGACATCTGCTCGCGCGGTACCTGCCCACGCTGGATCAGCAGGCGACCCACCGGCACATAGGGTTGACCGTTGTGGCCATCATAATTGAGGCGCAGCACCCCGCCGTCGTTGAGCTTCACCCGGGCCGAGCCCTGGATCTGCATAAAGAACAAGTCGATGGGGTCCTTCAGCCAGACCACCTCCAGCCCCTTGCCGCTGAGCGCCCCGTCTTCGATGGCGGCGCGATCCCAATAGGGCACGAGCTGGCCGTCCTGCTTGCGGAAGGCCGGGCCCTTGTTGCTCTGCGGGCCGGGATTGCCGGGGATGAGGTCCGGCGGGCGGGCATAGACAGGCACCTGATGGGCGGCGTCCTCGGTCCGCGACCCGTCCACTTCCGGCTCGTAATAACCGGTGAGGAAGCCTTGTGCGCTGTCCTGCGGGCGGATGGCGAAGGGGCGGAAATTGGCCTCGAAGAACAGCCGGGCGATCAGCGCTGACGGCGTGTCGGTGCCCAGTGCGCGGGCCGCCATGCAGGCCTGATGCAGGCCGGGCAGAAGTCTCGTGTTGGAGGCGGGGCCGATCTCGGCGGGCGGCGTGCGCAGCGCCCGGCAGGAGATGAGGAAGGTGCGGAAGGCGGCGGCCGCGTCGTCCTTGTCCCAACCGGGCAGGTCGCCGAACTCCACCGGCACTGTTACCGCACCGGGAACGGCGGGCTCGGGCACCAGATGGGCGGTGACGAGGCGGGTGGGAACGAGTCGTGCGGAGAGGAACCGGGCCGGCGAAGCCGGTGCCGGTTGAGCATGCAAAGCGGGGACGGTGGCCAAGGCGGGCGCGGCATGGCCCGCCCCGCTGCCGGCAAAACCGGCCAGCAGCAAGCCAAGTGCGGCGGCGGCAGATGCCGCGCGCCGCACTTGCGATCTGCCTGTGATGTCCGCCCCGCCCATGGAACTACTGGGCGGCTTCGGTCGCGACGAGCTTCCAGTTGGGATCGCGCGCACCGAGGTCTCGGGCGAAGGTCCACACGTCGGTCACGTCGGCCACGGTGTCGGGGCTGCCGTCCACCACCTCGCCCTCGCGGCCGCGCGTCACCGAGATGAGCTGCGAGACGAAGCGAAGGGTCAGCTGGGCGGTGCGGTTGCGCACGCCGGCTTCCACCAACTCGGCCTTCTCGATGGCGACGAAGCGCGATTCCATGGTCTCGCCGCGCGCCTCGCGCTGCTTGATGGCTTCCTCGAAGCCTTCATAGACTTCCTTGGAGAGCAGCTCCTTCAGCGTCTTTCGATCGCCGGAGGCGAAGGCGAGCACGATCATCTCATAGGCAGCCTTGGCGCCGACGATGAAGTGCTTGGCGTCGAAATCGCGCTCCACGGCGGCGATCTGGTCCAGCGCGTCGGCCAGCGGGGAGCCTTCCTCCGCCACTCCCTGCCAGCGGAAGGCGCCGGGCACAACCTCGGGGGCACCGGGCAGCGGCGGCGGGGCGGGCACGCGGGGATCGGAGGCGCGCTCGGGCAGGCTGACCACATTTCCGTTATCGGCAGGTCCCGGCTGCCCCTGCGGACGCTGGGCGTCGCGGGAATAGGGATCGTAGGGCGGGCGCTCCTTGCCCGTGCGCTGGCCGAGCACGCTGCGCAGCCGCACGAAGATGAAGACCGCCAGGGCCAGAAAGATGATCGTATAGATATCGAGCACTGCGCTTCGCCATGCTGCGGTGCCCGCCGCCACGGCCGCGACCACCTCTTGTTGTCCTGTCGGGGAGATCGCGCCGTTGAACGGCGCGTGCCTCGCCACCTCTCCCCTTATGTACGCGGCTTGAGGGCGAACGCCAGTCCCCCGGTCGCCGCTCTCTGAGGTTCCTCACCTTACGGGACCATGCGCCGGGACGCCACTCCGGTGGGGTAGGACCGGCAAGCGGGACCTTAAGGGGGCGACCGGGCGTTGTGGACATGGAGCCCTCAGCCTGTAGGGTTCCCTCCCTGCCTCAACCGGAGACCCTTCATGGCCCTGACGGTTCTGCTCGCAGACATTGGCGGCACGTCCACACGCATTGCCCGCGCTGGCCTCGACGGCCAGCCATACGACATCCGGGTCGAGGCAAATGACGCCCATGCGAGCCTTGAGGAGCTGTTCAAGGCCTATCTTGAGGCTACCGGTGGTGAACGTCCGGTGGCCGGTGTGTTCGCCGTGGCTGGGCCGGTGGAGGGCGACAAGGTGCGTCTCACCAACCGCGATTGGGCCTTTTCGCGGCCCGAGATGGCGGCGGCGCTGGGTCTATCCGATCTCAAGGTTTTGAACGATTTCGTCGCTCTGGCCCATGGCGTGCCGGCACTGGGCGTCGCCGATCTGGTGCCGGTGGGCGCGGGACAGGCGGTGCCGGGGGCGCCGATCCTTGTCTGCGGGCCAGGCACCGGGCTTGGCACGGCGGCGCTCATCCCGCAGGGCGACGGCGCGCTGGAAGTGCTGCCCAGCGAGGGCGGCCATGTGCGATTCGGCGCCGTGCAGGCGGATGAAGCCCGCATTCTTGCCCATCTGGTGCGGGAGTTCGGTGGCTCGGTGAGCGTGGAGCGGGTGTTGTCCGGCTCCGGGCTGGTGCGGCTGCACGCCATTCTCAACGGCGCCACGCTGACCTCGCAGGAGATCATTCGTGCCGGTCTGACCGCCTCCGGGCCGGAGCAGGAGACCTGCTTCCTCTTTCTGCGCATTCTCGGCCGGGTGCTGGGCGATTATGCCCTGCTGTTCGATGCGCGCGGCGGCGTCTTCATCCCCGGCGGGGTAGCGGCGGCGCTGGCGCCGCTGTTTGCCGAATCACTCTTCCGGGCGGCGTTCGAGGACCATGATCCGCACCGCGCCCGGCTGGTGGGCATGCCGACGCAGGTGGTGGTGCATCCCACCCCCGGCCTCGTGGGCACGGCGACGCTGGGCCGGCGCCTGCTGGCGCGGATGAACTGAACCGCCGTCAGGCTGCCCGTGCCAGCATCTGCGGATCGGCGCAGAAGGCGGCGACCACATCCGCCAGCGCCTCGGCCACCGGCGGTGCATCGCGGCGCAGGCACAGGGCCAGTTCGGAGGCGGGTACGTGCGGCAGGCCGCTCTCCGGCCCGAGCACGCGTTGGCCGGGCAGGAGCGCGCGCTTTTCCAGCAGGGCCACGCCGAGGCCGCCATCCACCGCCGCCTGAATGCCCACGAGGTTCGGGCATTCATAGGCGATGCGCCATGGCCGGCCGGCCCTTTCCAGCGTGTCGATGGCGCGGTTGCGATAGAGGCAGCCGTGGGGGAAAGCCACCAGCGGCACGGGGTCGTCCGGCGGCGCGGCCGAGGCGGCAGCCACCCAGACCAGATCCTCGCGCCAGCTCGCCCGCGCGCCGCTGCGGCCGGGCTCGCGCTTCATCAGCGCCACGTCGAGATCCCCCCGTTCCAGACCTGCCGCCAGATCGAGGCTGAGGCCGCAGCGCACGGCGAGCCGCACGTCGGGATGGGCAGTGGCGAAGGCTGCCACCGTGCGGGTGAGGGCTGCCACCGCCACGTCATCGGGCATGCCGAGACGAAGCACGACGGCGGGCGCCTCCCGCGCCATGGCCGCCTTGGCCTCCGCCGAAAGGGCGAGGATGCGCCGGGCGTAGCCCAACAGCCGCTCGCCATCCTCGGTGAGCTGCACCTGCCGGCCGGTGCGGGCGAACAGCGGACGTCCGGTGGCGGCCTCCAGCCGACGGATCTGCTGGCTCACAGTGGATTGGGTGCGGTGGACACGCTCGCCGGCGCGGGTGAAGCCGCCGGCATCCACCACGCTGACGAAGGCATGCAGCAGGTCGAGATCAAGCATGGAGGCCTCCGCAGGGGCGGGGTAGGGATCATGCCATTATGATTTCCACTGCGAGGCATGAAAACATCGAATTTCCAAATCTCGCGCGACTGTGGCTTTGTGCTCCTCAAGGGAGACACCCAATGCCCAGCGCCACATCAACGAGCGCGACACAGACGACTGCCGGGGGGCCATCCGCCCGCACGTCCGTGCCGCACGCCACCACGACGCCGTTCGGCACCGGACCGTTGCTGATCGCGGTGTTCTGCCTGTTGTGGAGCTCGGCTTTCGCGGTGGGCAAGATCGCGCTGATGGATTGCCCGCCGCTGCTGCTGCTTGGCATCCGCTTTGTCATCGCTGGCACGTTGATTCTCGGCGCCTGCGCCCTGTTCGGCCGCTGGCGGCCACTCACCCGGCGGGACTGGCTGGTGCTGATCGTGGCCGGCTGCCTCAACAACGCGCTCTATCTCGGCCTCAGCTTCAGCGGCATGCGCACCGTGTCGTCCGGCCTGACGGCGGTCATCATCTCCGCCAATCCGCTGCTGACTGCGCTGGTCGCCGGTCCGGTGCTGGGCGAACGGCTCACGCTGCGCAAGCTGGCTGGCCTGCTGATGGGCATGGCGGGCGTGGCCATCGTGCTGCGATCGCGCCTCGTGAGCGGGCATGAGGATGTCGCCGGCACGCTGCTGGTCATCGCCGGACTGCTGGCGCTCACCGGCGGCACGCTGGTCTACAAGCGCCTCACCACCTCCGCGAACCTCTGGCAGGCGAGCGGCATCCAGTGCTTCGCGGCGGGCATCGCCCTGCTTCCGGTGGCGCTGGCGACGGAGAGCATCGCTGACATCCACCTGACGGCGTCCTTCCTCTGGGCCTTCGCCTTCATCGTGATCGGCGTGTCCATCGGCGGCTACAGCCTGTGGTACTTCATCCTCGGCCGCTCCAGCGCCACCGAGGCCACGGCGCTGCACTTCCTGATGCCGCCGCTGGGCCTGTTCTTCGGCTGGGCGCTTTTGGGCGAGGGCATCCCGCTGGTGGACATCCTCGGCATCCTGCCCATCGCGGCAGGCATCTGGCTGGTGACGCGGGGCTAGAACGCCGCGTCCGCCGCCTCCTCCAACGCCGCCACATCCAGCCCTAACGCCGTCAGCGTCTCCACCATGTGCTCCGGCAGCGGCGCGCGGCAGTCGATGGGCGGGCCGTTCTTGGCCACCGGCAGCACGATGCGGCGGGAATGCAGATGCAGCATCGGCCCGCCGGGCAGACGCGAGGCACCGCCATAGATGGCATCCCCGTGGATGGGGAAGCCGAGATGGGACAGATGGGCACGCAATTGATGGGTGCGGCCCGTCACCGGCGAGAGCGCCAGCACTGCCAGCCCGTCCACCCGCGCCAGCACGCGGAAATCGGTGATCGCCTCCTGCCCGCCCGGCGTGCCCCTGGGCACCGCCTGCATCCACCAGCCGCGATGGGGCGAACGCTTGGCCAGCGGCTGGTCGATGCGGCCGGTGTCCTCCACCGGGGCGCCCTTGGCCACCGCCACATAGGTCTTGTCCGCCTTGCCCTCGGCGAACAGGCGGTTCAGCAGGGCCAAGGCCTTGCCGTGGCGGCCGAGCACGAGGCAGCCGGAGGTGTCCTTGTCGAGCCGGTGCGCCAGTTCCGGCGCGCGCGGCAGGCCGAAGCGCAGGCCGTCCAGATGGTCGTGCAGCGTCTCGCCGCCCTTGGGGCCGGGATGCACCGGCAGGCCAGCCGGCTTGTCCAGCACCAGCACCATGCCGTCGCGATGGAGCAGGCGGGCGGCGAGCGGCGAGACCGGGGCGTCGGGCCGGGGTGCGGGCGGGGCTTTGGAGGGTGCGGACATGCGCCCCAGATAGCACGCCCGCCCGTCTTTGGCAGGGCGGCACGGCCGCGCTCGCTCCGCGCCATGCGCATGCGCTTGGGGAAGTGCATGCAGCTTTGTCTGTTTCGCCGCTTTGGAGCGGCGCGCTATCCCTTGTTTCAAAGGATTTAAAGAAGGCCGAAACGGCCTCCGGGGGAACAATGTCAGTCCATTACCACCCGGCGCAGGCCGGGACCGCATCGACGTGGCTTGGGCGCAGGCGTAAGCGCGTATCTGCCGTCGCGCGGCGTGCATGAGGCCCGGCATGCGCGCGCCCGGCTCTCCCTCCGGCACCTCCTCCACCATGCTCGGCATCGGCCTCATGTGCCTTGCCGTCATGTCCTTCGCGATCACGGATGCCACTGCCAAGTGGCTGAGCGGGCACATCAATGTCGCCATGGTGGTGTGGGCGCGCTACGTGATCCACTTCCTCCTCGCGCTGATGGTGTTCAATCCATGGACGGTGCCGGGCATCCTGCGCACCCGGAAACCCCTGCTTCAGCTCGGCCGCTCGGCGCTGCTGTTCGGCTGCACGGCGCTGAACTTCTCGGCCCTCCAGTTCCTGCAACTGGACCAGACCGTCTCCATCATGTTCTCGGCGCCTTTCTTCGTGGCGCTGTTCGCCGGCCCCCTGCTGGGAGAATGGGTGGGCGCGCGGCACTGGGTGGCGATCTCGTTCGGCTTCGCCGGCATCCTGCTGGTGGCCCAGCCGGGGGCGGGCGGCATACATCCGGCGGCGCTGCTCTCGCTGGCGGCTTCGGTCTGCTACGCGCTCTATTCGATCATCACCCGCATGCTGGCCAATCATGATCCCTCGGCCACCACCCTGTTCTATTCCTCACTGGTGGGGTCCATTGCCGCATCGATCCCGCTGCCCTTCCTGTGGGAGACGCCTTCCGAGCCCCTGGTTTATGGCGCCATGCTGGAGCTGGGCGCGGTGGCGGGCGTCGGGCACATGCTGTTGATCGTGGCCCATCGCCACGCCCCGGCAGCGACGCTGGCGCCTTATCTCTATGTGCAGATCGTCGCCATGGTAGGCCTCGGCTGGCTGCTGTTCGCGCAGGTGCCGAGCGCCTGGACCGTCGCCGGCGCGGCGGTGGTGGTGGCCTCGGGCATCTATCTCCTGCTCAACGAGCGACGGGAGCGGGCCGCCCGCACGCTGGATGCCACCATCGGCGGCGAGTGAAAGCCTTGGTAAATAAAGTGGGCGCATCCTCGCTTTCGTCAAAATGCGCCTTATGCTGCATGAGCTAACGCCCGTTGCGCGACCGCGCCGGGCCGGCAACCCCAACCGTACCCTGGTCCATCATGTCTGCTCCCCGTCTTCTGGTCGTCGAAGGTAATGTCGCCGAGGCCCGCGCCCGGCAGATCAGCTTCGGAGGCGAGGCGGCGAGCGAGGGCTATGCGCGGCTGCTGCGCGAAATCCTGCCGATGGGCGTGGTGGACATCTGCTATCCGGCCGACCCCGGCGCGAATCTCCCCGACGCGGGCGGGCTGGAGGGCTATGACGGCATCGCCATCACTGGCTCCTCGCTGAACATCTATAACGGCGGGCCGGAGATCCAGAACCAGATCGACCTCATCCGCGCCGCCTTCACCACCGGCACGCCCATCTTCGGCAGTTGCTGGGGGCTTCAACTGCTTACGACAGCTGCGGGCGGCAGCGTGCGGAAAAACCCGCGCGGCCGGGAGTTGGGCTTTGGGCGCCGCATCCGCGTCACCGAGGATGGCCGCGATCACGGCATGTTCGCTGGCAAGCCACCGGTGTTCGAAGCCATGACCGTGCATCTGGACGAGGTGGAAACCTTGCCCGAGGGTGCGACCCTGCTCGCTACCAACGACCATTCGCAGGTGCAGGCGGTGGAGTTCAAGGCCGGCCAGAGCAACGCCTGGGGCGTGCAGTATCACCCCGAATATCCGTTCCGCGAGATGGCGGCCATCTTCCGCCGCCTGCGCCCCTCGCTGGTGGCGGAAGGCTTCTTCCCCGACGAGGAGCAGGAAGAGGCGTTTATCGGCGATCTGGAAATGCTGGAGCGCGAGCCGGGCCATGCGGGTCTGCGCTGGAAGCACGGCATCAACGGCGCGCTGATCACCAAGGAACTGCGCACGGCTGAGATACGCAACTGGGTCGCCCATCAGGTGCTGCCCGAGCGCAGCCGGCGCGGCCGAGCCTGAGGGAGGCCCTCACCGAGGCACCCTCGCCTCAAGTGCACCGTTATGCCCGGGCTTGTCCCGGGTATCCACGCGGTGGCGCTCGAAACAGGCTTCAGAAGTCCGCACTGTCGGCACGGCGTGGATGGCCGGGACAAGCCCGGCCATGACGGTCTATTGCTTCAGAAACGCTGTGTGCAGAAGAACACTCGCAGCCGCCGAACCTGCGTAGCGCCCGCCTCACTCCGCCGCGGGCTTGGCAACCTCGGCCTGCGCGGCGACGCCGAAGCGTTTGGCCACATATTCTTCCACCATCTTGCGGAATTCGGCCTGCAGGTTGGGGCCGCGCAGCGTGCCCACCTTCTTGCCGTCCATATAGATGGGCGCGCTCGGCACCTCGCCGGTGCCGGGCAGCGAGATGCCGATGTCGGCATGCTTCGATTCGCCCGGCCCGTTCACGATGCAGCCCATCACCGCCACGTTGAGCGTCTCGACGCCGGGATAGAGCTTCTTCCACTCCGGCATGCGCTCACGGATCATGTCCTGCACGCCCTGCGCCAGCTCCTGGAAGGTGGTGGAGGTGGTGCGGCCGCAGCCGGGGCAGGCGGCCACCAGGGGCACGAAGGTACGCAGGCCCATGGTCTGCAGGATTTCCTGCCCCACCTGCACCTCGCGGGTGCGGTCGCCGCCCGGCTCGGGGGTCAGCGACACGCGGATGGTGTCGCCGATGCCCTGCTGGAGCACGTAGCCCATGGCCGCCGTGGAAGCGACGATGCCCTTGGAGCCCATGCCCGCCTCGGTCAGGCCGAGGTGCAGCGCATAATCGGCGCGGCGCGAGAGCTCCGTATAGACGGCGATCAGATCCTGCACCGCCGAGACCTTGGCGGACAGGATGATCCGGTTGCGGGCAAGGCCGATCTCTTCCGCGAGCTGGGCCGAGAGGAGGGCCGAGCGGATCAGCGCCTCGCGGGTGACGGCGCGGGCTTCCGCCGGCTTCGGCAGCTTGGCGTTCTCGTCCATGAGCGCGGTGAGCAGCTCCTGATCGAGCGAACCCCAGTTGGCGCCGATGCGCACCGCCTTGTCATGCTTGATGGCGGTCTCGACGATGGCGGTGAACTGGCGGTCCTTCTTGGCGCCGAAGCCCACGTTGCCGGGGTTGATGCGGTATTTGTCCAGCGCCTCGGCGCAGGCGGGATGGTCCGCCAGCAGCTTGTGGCCGATGTAATGGAAATCGCCCACCAGCGGCGTGGTGATGCCCTGCCGCAGCAGGCGCTCCTTGATGCGCGGCACGGCGGCGGCGCTCTCGTCGCGGTCCACCGTGATGCGCACGATTTCCGAGCCGGCGCGGCTGAGCGCTGCCACCTGGCGGACGGTCGCTTCGATGTCGGCGGTGTCGGTATTGGTCATCGACTGCACCACCACGGGTGCATCGCCGCCCACCAGCACATGGCCCACGGGCACCGCCACCGTAGGGCGGCGGAAGGCGGGGCCGGCTTCCAGAAGCTGATCGGGAACGACAGGGACCGGCGCGCACCCGGCCAGATCCGGTCCGGGGGAAGCGGGGGTGTCCAGCGTCATGACCATTTGTCCTTTGCCGGCTAAACCGGGCTTGTCCACGCCGCGCGGGCGCTCTTCGGCCACGCCGGCCCGTCGGAGGTAGGCGTCCGGCGCCTGCCCGTCAACCGCCGCTGCGGTCTTCACCTGCGGGAGCGGGCACGGCTTGCCCCCGGCAATGGGCGCAGCAGCCGGCCACTTCCAGCACCCGCTGGCGGGGCTCGAAGCCGGCCGAGCGCGCGGCCCAGGCCAGATCGCGGCCGACCGCGTGCGAGCCGACCTCGCGGGTGGAGCCGCACTGCTCGCAGATCAGGAACACCACCACGTCATCCGCCTCATGCGGATGGCCGCAGGCGAGGAAGGCGTTGCGGCTCTCGATGCGATGGGCGAGGCCCTCGGAGACGAGGAAGTCCAGCACGCGATAGACGGACATGGGTGGCGGCTTGTCGCCGAGATCGCCCAACCGCTCCACGATCTCGTAGGCGCCGAGCGGCACATGGCTCTCGGCCAGCACCTGCATCACGCTGCGGCGCAGGGGGGTGAGGCGCAGGCCCTTATCGGCGCACAGCTTCTCCACCCGCGCCAGCGCGCCGGAGACGCACTCGCCATGGTCATGGTCCGGGCCGTGGTCGTGCCCGTGATGATGGCCATCGTCATGCGCATGGTCCGCATGCGCATGCGAATGATCGTGCGGCGGGTGATCGCCGCTGACCGGGGCGTCCGGCGGGGGAGCAACGGAAGTCATAAGAGACAATGTAGCGGGCCGCGCGCTTCCTTGCCATGCCCTCCATCGTCCGACCGACGCGGGCGCAAGCGACACGCAAGGGAAGCGGCCAGAAATCTTTCGGGATCGACCGGACATGCCCGAGCACGAGCGTTGCGAAAACCGGTCAACCGTCGCAAGGTTCGGGCGCGGGCGGCTGCCCGCCGCCATGACGCTGCCGTCACACCTCTCGGCTACAAGAGGCGTGAGAGGCGCGCTCCGTCGCCAGACTTGAGGAACCGAAATCATGTCCATCAAGGGTAAGGTCGCCGTCGTCACCGGGTCCACCAGCGGCATCGGGCTCGCCTATGCGCGGGCATTCGCGGCGGAAGGCGCCAATGTGGTCATCAACGGCCTCGGGGATGCCGCCGCCATCGAGGCCGAGCGCGCCCGGATCGAGAGCGACTTCGGCGTCAAGGCGCTCTATTCCGACGCCAACATGCTCAAGGCCGAAGAGATCACCGGCATGGTGAAGCTGGCCGAGACCGAGCTCGGCGCCTGCGACATCCTCGTGAACAATGCCGGCATCCAGCATGTCGCCCCGGTGGAAGACTTCCCCATCGACACCTGGAACATGATCATCGCCATCAACCTGACGGCGGCCTTCATCGCCTCCAAGGCGGCGATCCCCGGCATGAAGGCGAAGAAGTGGGGGCGCATCATCAACACCGCCTCCGCCCATGCCCTCGTCGCCTCGCCCTTCAAGTCGGCCTATGTCTCGGCCAAGCACGGCATCGCCGGCCTGACCAAGACCATCGCGCTCGAGACCGCCACCCACGGCATCACCGCGAACGCCATCTGCCCCGGCTATGTCTGGACGCCGCTGGTGGAGAAGCAGATTCCCGATACCGCCAAGGCGCGCGGCATGACGGAAGAGCAGGTGAAGCAGGACGTGATCCTCGCCGCCCAGCCCACCAAGGAATTCGTGACGGTGGAGGAAGTGGCGGCGCTGGCGGTGTTCCTCGCCTCCGACAATGCCCGTTCCATCACCGGAGCCATGCATCAGATCGACGGCGGCTGGGTGGCCGAATAAGCCGCCCCCCGTGGCCAAGGCCATAAGCCTCGCACTGCAAGGGGGAGGCGCCCATGGCGCCTTCACCTGGGGCGTGCTCGATCGCCTGTTGCAGGAAGACAGCATCACCATTTCCGGCATCTCCGGCACCAGCGCCGGGGCCATGAATGCGGTGGTGCTGGCCTCGGGCCTTGCCAAGGGCGGGCCTGAGGCGGCACGCGCGGCGCTGGAGCAGTTCTGGCGCGACGTCTCCCGCGACGGGCGCATGTCGCCGCTCCAGCGCACCGCCTTCGACCGGCTGTTCGGTTCCTGGTCGCTGGCGCAGAACCCGGCCTATCTGGCCTTCGAGGTGGCCTCGCGCTTCCTCTCGCCCTACGATCTCAACCCGCTCAATATCAATCCGCTGCGGGACATCCTCACCGCCCATGTGGATTTCGAGGCCATCCGTGCCTCGGACGTGAAGGTGTTCATCTCCGCCACCAATGTGCGCACGGGGCGCGCCCGCATCTTCGGTCATGAGGAGATGACCGCCGAGGCGGTGATGGCCTCCGCCTGTCTGCCGCAGCTGTTCCAGGCGGTGGAGATCGACGGGGTGCCCTATTGGGACGGCGGCTACATGGGCAATCCGCCGCTGTTTCCGCTCTATGAGAAGGTGGAGGCGGAAGACCTGCTTCTGGTGCAGATCAACCCGATCCTGCGCGAAGAAACGCCGCGTACGGCGGCGGAGATTCAGAACCGCATCAACGAGATCACTTTCAACGCCTCGTTGCTGGCGCAGCTGCGCATGATCCAGCGCGGCACCGAGCTGATCGAGCAGGGGCTGCTATCGCGCTGGACGCTAAAGGATCACCGCCTGCGTCGCATGCGCCTGCACCGCATCGGCGGCGAGGACGAACTGGCGAAGATGGACGTGTCGTCCAAGATGAACCCGGAATGGGCCTTCCTGAAGCATCTGCACGACATCGGCCGGCAGAGCGCGGAGACTTTCCTCGCCGCCCATTTCGACGACATCGGCACCCGCAGCACGCTGGACCTCAAGCTTGAGCTGGAGGATTGAGGGGAATGTCATGACATCCGCAGCGAACCTGCTGGGCACATGGCGCATGCTGTCGTGGACGCGCACATCCGTCGCCACCGGCGTAGTTGAGGATGCGCTCGGCCCCAACCCCATCGGCTACATCGCCTATCACGCCGACGGCCGGATGATGGCCTTCGTCCAGCGGCGGGAGCGGCTGGTGCCGGACGGTCCGCTGACCCCGGCGCAGAAGGCGGAGCTGTTCGATTCCATGCTGGCCTATACGGCCGCCTATCGGGTCGAAGGTGACAGAGTGATCCACACGGTGGATGGCTCTTGGAACCCGCTCTGGGGCCGGGAGCCGCTGATCCGGCCGTTCACGCTCGACGGTGATCATCTGGTGATCAGCGGCGCACCGGGCCATGATCCCGTGACCGGCGACGAGGTGGTGTACCGGATGGAATTCGAGCGGGTGTAGGTGCGCGCCTTCTGCATCGCCCCCGTTTCCAGTGCGTGATCTTGCGTGAGGCCGCGTCACGGAACATCGTGCGCACCCGCCGGTTATTTTGCCGGCGGAGCGGTCGGTCGTTGCAAGGGAGCCGGGTGGTGCATCAGGGGCGCGCGGGATTTTTTCATCGTCTGGTTTTTGCGGCGGCGGGCGTCGGGGCCGCGTTCTGGGGCATGGCCGCGCACGCGCAAGCCGTGCCGCCGGGCTTCGATCAGCAGGCGGCCTTCAATCGTCTCCTGCTGTCGCCCACTATGCAGACATTCATCGCGACCAACGTCAATGCGCTCGAGAACCCGGTGCTGAAGGCGGAGTGCCCCAGCCTGAAGGTGCTGGAGGCCAACCGATACGACATCGTTCAGCGCCCCGTGTTCGAGCAGAACGGGCAGAGCGTGGGCCTGAAATCCGGCGTCTGGGTCAGCATGGTGAAGGTGGAGCGTTGCGGCCAACCGACCATGCGGCGGCTGCTCATCAAATATGAACCGGATCAGAAGCGCTTTCAGGCGATCCCTCTGCTGCCCGGCGATTTCCGTGGCAATCTGCAACTGGAAGTCGACGCCCGGCGGATCGTCATTCCCGGCGTCATGGCGCTCGCCAAATGCAGCGACGGCAAGCAAGTGTTCGCGCTCGACGTGAGATCCGGAGGTCCGTCCACGGCGGAGGGCTGGTCGGAGAGCTGGAGGCTGCAAACCTGCGGCCGGAAGGCAACGGTGACGGTCCTCTACCGCAAGGTCGGCGACGGCATGGACATCACCGGCAAGGACATCAAGGTGGAGTGAGGCGGGCGTAGCCGGCCATACCCGGCACGGCACCGGCGGCGCGCTCGACCGGCCGGCGGTGCTTGAAGGCCGGCCCCCTCAATCCTCCAGCCTGCTCACCGCCGGCCAGCCGAACACGCCGGTCGCGCGCTTGAGGATGGCGTCCACCAGCACGTTGCCGCTCTCAGAGCCGGTCATGATCACCATGCCCTGCCCGCGCTGCGGGAAGAACAGCATGTAGGCCTGATAGCCGGGGCTCTGGCCGCGCTTCATGGCGATGAGGTCGTTGCCCGTGCCGGCCACCGCAATGCCCAGCCCGTAGGGGCCCTTGGCCTGCGCCGTGAACATCAGGCGCGCGGTCTCCGGCTTCAGCAGAGCATTCGCCTCACCGCGATAGGCCGCCGAGACGATCACCATCAGCCGCGCCAGATCGGCCGGCGTGGACCACAGCCCGGTGGCGGCGAGCTCAGGCAGCACGCGCCAGCCGCCCACCAGCGCCGTGCCCGAGGCCTCGTGGCCCAGCGCCAGCGAATAGGCGCGCTCCTTGGGCGGGGGCTGGCGGAAGAAGCTGTCGATCATGCCGGTGGGTTTCAGCACCAGCGCTTCCATGGCGGTGGCGAAGGGAAGGCGCGTCACATCCTCGATCAACTGCTGGATCACCTCATAGGAGCCGGCCGAATAGGCAAAGCCGCTGCCCGGCACCCGCTCCACCTTGATGGGCGGAGCGTTGGACCAGGTGTCGCCGGCAAGGATCTGCTTGAGAGTGGGAATGCGCGAGCCCGGCGGATAGCCGGCGTAGGCCGGCACGCCGATGCCGGCTGTCATGCTGAGCAGGCCGCGCAGCGTCACCGGATGGCCGCGTGTGAACTCGCTTTCGGGGATATGCCAGGATTTCAGCTGGGCATTGACGTCGCCGTCCAGCGACAGCCGTCCGTCTTCCACCAGCCGCAAGGCGGCGATGGCGGTGACGAATTTGGACAGTGTGCCGGCCTGAAACGGGCTGACCGAACTGTCGCTGCCCAGCGCACCGGCCTCGGCGAGCTTGCCGCCCTCCACCACCGCGAGGCTCACCGAGGTGATGTGGAGGAGGGTCATGGCGTCCCGCAGACCCATGCGGTCGGGGCCGGTGAGGGACAGGCCCTCGTTCAGTTCTTCCAGCTTGGCGCGGATGTCATCCTGCGCGCGCGCGGCAGGGACGAAGCCGGCAAGGCCGAATGTGAGCGCGAGCGCAAGGATGAGGACAGTGACGACCGGGCGGCGATCGGCAAACATGAAGGTACACGCTCCGGGACGGATGCAGTGCGGTACTCAACCACAATCATGGTTGCAACTGAAATTGCTTTTGTTCAGTTCAATTCCTCCAGCACCAGCAGTTCCGCACCCTCGTCCACCAGATCGCCCACGGAAAAGTGAAGCTTGGCCACGCGCCCGTCGCGAGGGGCGGTGACGGTGTGCTCCATCTTCATGGCCTCCACCACCACCAGCGCGGTGCCCTTTGTCACCTCCTGCCCATCCTCCACGGCAATGCGAATCACTGTGCCGGGCATGGGCGCAACGAGACGGCCGGCGGTGCCTGTGGCATCGATCGAGGCAACGCGGGGATCGACGAAATCGATCGCGCGTTCGGTGCCGCCGGCAAAGACGGTGAGCTTCATGCCGGAGCGCACCACCCGCGCTTTCAGCCGCACGCCGGCGAGTCGCGCCGCGAGCGTGCCGTCCGCCTCCCGCGTGCCTTCCACCGGCAACGGTCCGCCCGGCAGGTCCAGCACGAAGCCGTTCGGCCGGTAGTGGGCGCGCACCGCGATGCGGGCGCCCTGATCGGAGAAGGTGAGGTCCACGTGCGCCGCCCTGTTGAGCCGCCAGCCGGGGGCGAGGCCCCAGGGCGAGAAGGGGTCCGCCGGATCGGCGGCGGCGGCCGAGACGCGAGCCTCTTCCAGCAGGATGGAGAGAGCAGCGAGCGCCAAAGTGCGGTCGTCCGCCGGCTCCGGCATAGGCAACAGGTCGGCCGCATGGCGGGCGATGAAGCCAGTGTCGAGATCCGCAGCGGCGAAGGCCGGATGGCCGGCGATGGCGGCAAGGAAGGTGCGGTTGGTGGCAAGGCCCACCACTTCGGTGGCGGCGAGCGCGGCGGCGAGCCGCCCCACCGCCTCGGCCCGGTCGGTACCGGCGGCGATGATCTTGGCGATCATCGGGTCGTAATGGATGGAGACGCTGTCCCCGGCCCGCACGCCTGCATCCACTCGTACGCCGGGCACGTCCACCGGCAAGCGGAGGTGATCGAGCCGGCCGACCTGGGGCAGGAAATCCCGTTGTGGGTCTTCCGCATAGAGGCGGACTTCGATGGCGGCACCCTGAAGCGGAATCTGCTCCTGCGTGAGCGGCAACGGCTCGCCGCGTGCGACCCGCAACTGCCACTCCACCAGATCCTGCCCGGTAATGGCTTCGGTGACGGGATGCTCCACCTGCAGGCGGGTGTTCATCTCCATGAAGAAGAAGCCGTCGCCCTCGGCGATGAATTCCACCGTGCCGGCGCCCACATAGCCCACGGCTTTCGCGGCATCGACGGCCGCCTTGCCCATGGCGGCGCGGCGCTCGGGCGGAAGGCCGGGCGCGGGGGCTTCCTCCACCACCTTCTGGTGGCGGCGCTGGATGGAGCAGTCGCGTTCGTGCAGATAGACGGCATTCCCGTGCGTATCGGCGAACACCTGCACCTCGATATGGCGAGGACGGGTGAGATATTTTTCGATCAGCACCCGGTCATCACCGAAAGCACCTTTCGCCTCGCGTTGGGCAGAGGCGAGGGCGTCGGCAAACTCGCCGGCCACATTGACCACCTTCATGCCCTTGCCGCCGCCGCCGGCGGAGGCCTTGATGAGCACGGGATAACCGATGCGGTCCGCCTCGCGGGCAAGCAGCGTGGGATCCTGATCGGTGCCGTGATAGCCGGGAACCAGCGGCACGCTGGCCTTCTCCATCAGCGCCTTGGCAGCGCTCTTCGAGCCCATGGCGCGGATGGCGGAGGCGGGCGGCCCCACGAAGATGATGCCGGCGTTGACGCAGGCGTCGGCAAACTCCGCATTCTCGGAGAGGAAGCCGTAGCCGGGGTGGATGGCATCCGCCCCGCTCTTCTTTGCGGCCTCCAGAATGGCGTCGATGCGCAGATAGCTCTCGCGGGCGGGGGCGGGGCCGATGGGCCAGGCTTCGTCCGCCACTTCCACGTGCAGCGCGCGGGCGTCCGCGTCCGAATAGACCGCCACCGTGGCGATGCCCATGGCTTTGGCGGTGCGCATGACGCGCACGGCGATTTCGCCGCGATTGGCGACGAGCAGCTTGCGCAGGCTCATGCTGTTCCTCCGCTCATGATCTGCCCCATTCGGGTTTGCGTTTTTCGAGGAAGGCGGCGAGCCCCTCGCGCCCGTCCGCGCTGGCGCGCTGGTCGGCGATGCGATGGGCGGTGTTGGCGATAACGTCGTTTGAGAGCGGCCGGTCTACGGCGGCGATCAGCGCCTTGGTGGCCGCCACCGCCTCAGAACTCGCGGCGCGCAGGGCTTTCAGGTAGCGGGCGAGGGCGCCGTCCAGCTCCTCCGGCGGCACCACCTCATGCACGAGGCCGAGGCGGCGGGCGGTCTGGGCAGAGAAACGTTCGGCGGTGAGGAAGAAGCGCCGAGCCTCCCGCGCGCCCATGGCCCGCACCAGATAGGGGCTGATGACAGCCGGGATGAGGCCGATGCGCACCTCTGTGACGGCGAATTCCGCCTCCGGCACGGCCACTGCGATGTCGCAGCAGGCGATCAGCCCGAGCGCCCCGGCGAAGGCCGAGCCCTGGACGCGGGCAAGGGTGGGCTTGGGGCAGGTGTCGATCACCTGCATCAGCCGGGCGAGCTTTTCCGCATCCGCCACGTTCTCGGCGTGGGAATAGGCGGCCATGCGGCGCATCCAGTTGAGATCGCCGCCGGAGCAGAAGGTCGGACCTTCCGCCCGCAGCAGGATGGCGCGCACGGTGGAATCCGCGCCCGCCGCTTCGTAGGCTTGCGTGAGCGCGTCGATCAGCGTGTCGTCGAAGGCGTTGTGCACCTCCGGCCGATTGAGAGTGAGGAAGGCGACGCCGTCCTCGTGGGAGATGAGAAGGCTCACATCCGGAACACGCCGAAGCGCGTCTCCCTCTCGGGGGCGTTCAGCGACGCAGACAGGGCCAAAGCCAGCACCATGCGGGTGTCGGCGGGGTCGATCACGCCATCGTCCCACAGCCGGGCAGAGGAATAATAGGGATGGCCCTGCACCTCGTATTGCGCCTGGATGGGGGCCTTGAAGGCGGCTTCTTCCTCGGCCGCCCAACTGCCGCCGCGCCCCTCGATGCCGTCGCGCTTCACCTGTGCCAGAACGTTGGCCGCCTGCTCGCCACCCATTACCGAGATGCGCGCATTGGGCCACATCCAGAGGAAGCGCGGATCATAGGCGCGCCCGCACATGCCGTAATTGCCAGCACCGAATGAGTTGCCGATCACCACGGTGAATTTGGGCACGCTGGCGCAGGACACCGCCGTGACCAGCTTGGCGCCATCCTTGGCGATGCCGCCGGCCTCGTATTTGCGGCCAACCATGAAGCCGGTGATGTTCTGCAGGAAGACCAGTGGGATATTGCGCTGGCAGCAAAGCTCAACGAAATGCGCGCCTTTCTGCGCGCTCTCGGAGAACAGGATGCCGTTATTGGCGATGATGCCCACCGGATAGCCGAAGATGTGGGCAAAGCCCGTCACCAGCGTCTGGCCGTAAAGCGGCTTGAACTCGTCGAATTCGGAACCGTCCACGATGCGGGCGATGATCTGCCTCACGTCGAACGGCTTCTTCGGATCCTGCGAGACGATGCCGTAGATCTCCTCCGCATCGTAGAGCGGCGCCTTCGGCGGCCGGATCTCAAGCCCGTGGTCCTTGCGGCGGTTGAGCCCGGCGACGATGGTGCGGGCGATGCCGAGCGCATGCGCGTCGTTCTCCGCCATGTGGTCGGAGACGCCCGAAGTGCGGGTGTGCACGTCCGCCCCGCCCAGTTCTTCCGCCGTAACCACCTCGCCGGTGGCGGCCTTAACCAGCGGCGGGCCGCCGAGGAAGATGGTGGCCTGGTTCTTCACCATGATGGACTGGTCGGCCATGGCCGGCACATAGGCCCCGCCCGCCGTGCACGAGCCCATCACCACCGCGATCTGGGCGATGCCCTCCGAGGACATGTTGGCCTGATTGAAGAAGATGCGGCCGAAATGCTCGCGGTCCGGGAACACCTCGTCCTGATTGGGCAGGTTGGCGCCGCCTGAGTCCACCAGATAGAGGCAGGGCAGATGGTTTTCCCGGGCGATGGCCTGCGCCCGCAGATGCTTCTTCACCGTCATGGGAAAGTAGGTGCCGCCCTTCACGGTGGCATCATTGGCCACGATCATGCACTCGCGGCCCGATACGCGGCCGATGCCGGTGATGATGCCGGCGGCGGGCACCTCGTCGTCATAGAGGCCGTGGGCAGCCAGCTGCGAGAGTTCGAGGAAGGGCGAGCCGGTGTCCAGCAGGGTGCGAATGCGATCGCGCGGCAGCAGTTTTCCGCGCTTCAGGTGGCGTTCGCGGGCCACCGTCCCGCCGCCTTCCGCGATGTGATCCACGGTCTGGCGCAAGTCGGCAACGCTGGTCGCGAGCGCCTCCCGGTTGCGGGCGTAGGCGTCCGAGCGGCGGTCTACCGCATCCTCGATGATGGCCATTGGGTCCGTCCCTCGAGCGTTTCACCCTTCATCCGGTGGAGCGGACGCACGGCTCCACCGGCCGGAAAACCGGCCTCAAGGGTCGCCAGACGTATCCTCCACCGCCGGTCAGCGCCGGCTTCTTATGGAAACGATCGTGCGTTTTTTTAATTGCGCCCGCAAGGGGCAATTCACGCCCGCTTCAATTGCCGCGGCGCGGCTGCGGTGGGCAGTACCCCCGCAGCCACCCCGCCGGTGACGAGATCGGTATAGATGATCACCAGTTCATCCTGGCTGAGGCGGCCTTCGGGCCGGTACCACATGCAGATTCCGGTGAGCATGGAGATGATGGCATAGGTGCTCACGCGCGGCTCGGTGACTTTGAAAACCCCCTCGGCGACACCGGCGCGCAGGATTTCCTCCAGCAGGCCCTCATAGCGCCGTCGCATGGCCACCACCTCGGCGCGGTGCGCCTCTTCCAGGCTGCGGATCTCCATGTTGGCGATGAACACATGGGCCATGCGCGTCATATGGTAGCGCAGGTGGAAGCCCACATAGGCGCGCAGCCGCTCCGTGGGCGTTGTGCACCCTGCGAGCGCTTCGTCCACCCTGGCCTGCAGGTCCTCCATGTGGTCGCGCACGATGTCGAACAGCAGGCTCTGCTTGTTGTCGAAATATTTGTAGAGCGAGCCCGATTGCAGGCCGACCTCGGCCGCCAGCTGCCGCAGGCTCATGGCCTCGTAGCCGTGCCGGTAGATCAGCTTCACGCCCGCCTGGCGGATCGCCTCGGCCGTGCGTGCGCCATTGGACCCCACTGTCCGCGCCATGTGCGCTTTCGTCCTTCGCCCCGACGGTTCGACGCTGCGATGCTGAACGCGCAGGGCCATCCGGTCTTGTGATTTCGGAAGGGGCGCATCGGCCTTGCGATGCCGGACCCTTCGGTGTCTGATGCTGCCGCGAACGCTGCGCGACGCGGGTTAGATTGATCGTCCTGTCGCCGCCGCGCAAGTGAGACATGTCTCTCTCGCTGCGCGAAGAGGGCTTGACCACATCAAAAAAAGAACGTTCGATTGTTTCTGCAACCCGACGCATGATCGGGGCAAAACAAGGCGCCCCACGCCAACTTTGAACGGGCGCCACACCGGAGGAAGCGCACGGCCATAAGGCCGGCGAACGCCTCCGCATGGGAGGACGGCATGGGAGGAGAGCCAAGCGGCGTTGCCGCGGGCGCGACGCTGCTCGACGTGCGTGATGTCTCGCTGCGCTTCGGTGGCCTCCGGGCGCTGAGCGAAGTCTCATTTTCCGTGGAGAAGGGCGAGCTGTTCTCCATCATCGGCCCCAACGGCGCCGGCAAGACCTCGCTTCTGAACTGCATCTCCGGACGCTACTCGCCCAGCGAGGGCCGCATCGGCTTCGAGGGCCGCGACATCACGCGCCTGAAGCCCAACAAGCGCGCCGCCATCGGCATCGGCCGTACCTTCCAGAACCTGGCGCTGTTCCACCACATGAGCGTGCTCGACAACATCATGGTCGGCCGCCACCATTTGCTGAAGAACAACTTCCTCACCGGCGCGCTCTACTGGATCGGCGGCGCGCAGAAGGAGGAACTGGAGCATCGCCGCAAGGTGGAGGACGTCATCGATTTCCTCGACATCCAGCATGTGCGCAAGGCCACCGCCGGTACCCTCTCCTACGGGCTGCGCAAGCGGGTGGAACTGGCCCGTGCCGTCGCCCTTGAGCCGAAACTCATTCTCCTCGACGAGCCCATGGCGGGCATGAACCTTGAGGAGAAGGAGGACATGGCCCGCTACATCGTGGACCTCAATGAGGAGTGGGGCATGACCATCATCATGATCGAGCACGACATGGGCGTGGTGATGGACATCTCTCACCGCGTGATGGTGCTGGATTTCGGCCGACGCATCGCCCACGGCCAGCCGGCTGAAGTGCTGGCCGATCCCCATGTGCGCAAGGCGTATCTGGGCGAGGAGGATGTGGAAGACCCGTTCGAGCAGGAGGCGCCCGCCGCCACCCCCGGCGCCGCCGTGCGCCAGCTCTCCGCGTGAGGCGCGCCATGACGCAGCTTCCGGTTCCGGCCTATCCGGATGTCACCCGCCACGACACCTTCCCCAAGCTGCTGGCGCTGCATGCGGCCGAGCACGGGGCCGACATCTGGCTGCGCGAGAAGGATCTCGGCATCTGGAACGCCTATACGTGGCGACAGGTGGAGGACCGCGTGCGCCAGATGGCGCTCGGCCTTCTGGAGCTGGGTGTCGGGCGTGGCGACGTCATCGGCATCATCGGCGACAATCGGCCGGAATGGCTGATGGGTGAGATCGCCGCTCATGCGGTGGGCGGGATGTCGCTGGGCATTTATCGCGATGCGCTGGCCGACGAGGTCGCCTATCTCATCACCTATGCCGGCGTGCGGGTGATCTTCGCCGAGGACGAGGAGCAGGTGGACAAGCTGCTCCAGTTGGGCGACCGCATCCCCACAGTGCAGCACATCGTCTATGCCGACCCGCGCGGCCTGCGCAAATATGACGATCCCCGCCTGATCCCGCTCTCCGACGTGAAGGCGCGCGGGGCCGAGCGGCATGCCCGCGAGCCCGGCTGCTATGCGGGGCTTGTGGCTGCCGGCAACGGGGATGACGTGGCGATCCTGTGTACCACGTCCGGCACCACCTCGCACCCCAAGCTCGCCATGCTCACCGGCGGGGCAATGCTGCGGCATTGTGCGGCTTATCTTGCCGCGGATCCGCGTACGCCGGAGGACGAATATGTCTCGGTGCTGCAGATGCCGTGGATCATGGAGCAGATCTACGCCTTTGGTCAGGCGCTCATCTCTCGCATGAAGGTGAACTTCGTGGAGGAAAGCGAAACCACCATGGCCGACATGCGCGAGATCGGCCCCACCTTCGTGCTGTTCGCCCCCCGCGTGTGGGAGCAGATTGCCGCCGACGTGCGCGCGCGCATCATGGATGCCTCCTTCTTCAAGCTCGCCATGTTCGAGTTCGGCATGGCGCGCGGCCTCAAGGCACTGGACGAGGGGCGGCGCTCAAGGCTGGCGGACTTCGTCCTTTTCCGCGCCCTGCGCGACCGGCTGGGCTTCTCTCGCCTCGTCTCGGCCGCCACCGGCGGGGCGGCGCTGGGGCCGGACACCTTCCGCTTCTTCCTGGCGCTCGGCGTGCCCATGCGCCAGCTCTACGGCCAGACCGAACTGCTCGGCGCCTATACGCTGCACGCGCGCGACGACGTGAATTTTGACACTGTGGGCAAGCCGTTCGCGGGCGTGGACATCCGCATCGACGATCCGGATCCCAACGGGCTGGGCGAGATCATCACCCGCCATCCCAATCCCTTCGCGGGCTACTACCTCAATGAGGAAGAGACCGCGAAGTCGCTGGAAGAAGGTGGCTGGCTGCGCACCGGGGATGCGGGCTATTTCGACAAGCGCGACCACCTCGTGGTGATCGACCGCGTGCGCGATCTCGCCCGCACCGTGCAGGGCGACCGCTTCTCGCCGCAATATATCGAGAACAAGCTGAAATTCTCGCCCTTTGTGGCCGAGGCCGTGGTGTTGGGTGACGGGCGCGAGAGTCTGGCTGCCATCATCTGCATCCGCTTCCCCATTGTCTCCAAATGGGCTGAAAAGAACCGCATCGCCTTCACCACATATACCGACCTGTCCTCGCGCCCCGAGGTGACGGAGCTGCTGCGTTCGGAGGTGGAGAAGGTGAATGCGACGCTTGCGGAAAAGCAGCGCCTCTCGCGCTTCCTGCTGCTCTACAAGGAGCTGGACGCGGACGACGGCGAGCTGACCCGCACCCGCAAGGTGCGGCGCGGCGTCATCAATGAGCGCTATGGCGAGATCATCGACGCCATGTATCGCGGTGATCGCAAGATCGACGTGGACACCACCATCGCCTTTCAGGACGGCACGAAGCAGCGCATCCGCACGGTGCTGAACGTGGTGCCTCTTGATCCCCAGGCGCCGGATGGCGCGGGCAAGAGGAGGGCGGCGTAATGGCTGTTCCTGCACGCGCGGATGGAGCGCCGTGGCCCGGCGAATGGGTGCCGACGGGTGGCCCGGCCGGATCCCGATCACACACTCTCCCCCTCACGAGGATCGCCCGATGACCTCCTCGCTCCTCATCCAGCTCATCATCAACGGGCTCATCATCGGCACGCTCTATGGCGTGGTGGGCATGTGCTTCGTGCTCATCTACAAGGCCTCGCAGGTGGTGAACTTCGCGCAGGGTGAGTTTCTGCTCATCGGCGCCTGGGCCTGCTGGTGGCTGCTCACCTACTGGCAGATCCCCTTCTTCTGGGGCTTCCTCATCTCCATCGCCTTCATGATGGTATTCGGCCTCGTGCTGCAGATGTTGGTGCTGCGCCCGCTCATCGGCGAGCCCATCATCTCCGTCATCATGGTGACGATCGGCCTCAGCATCTTCTTTCAGGCGCTGATGAAGTGGATGTTCGGCACCTTCGCCCAGCCCTTCCCGCCCATCTTCAGCGTACAGCGGGTGGAGATCCTCGGCCTTCAGGTGCAGACCGCCTATCTCATGTCCACGGCGGTGAGCCTTGCGATCATGGCGGGATTTGCGTGGTTCTTCAAATACTCGCGTATCGGCCTTGCCATGCGCGCCACCGCCTATTCGCAGCAGGTGGCGCAGTCGCTCGGCATCTCCGTACGCCAGATGTTCGCGCTCTCCTGGGGTATCTCGGCGGCGGTCTCGGCGGTTGCCGGCGTGGTGGTGGGCATCGTCAATGGCGTGTCCTCGGCGCTCTCCTATTTCGGCATCAAGGTGTTTCCGGCCGTCATCCTCGGCGGGCTGGATTCCATCTTCGGCGCGGTGGTGGGCGGGCTCATCATCGGCGTGCTGGAGAATGTCGCCCACTATTTCGACAGCCAGTTCCTCAAATGGGGCAACCTCTATGAGATCGCGCCCTTTTACGCCCTCATCCTCATTCTGATGATCAAGCCTTACGGCCTGTTCGGCACCCGCGACATCGAGAGGGTCTGATGGCGACCACTTCGCTCCGCCCCTGCGGCGACTATCGTTCCAGCTACCGGGCCGACCAGACGCTGTTCGACACCCGCCTCTCCATGCTGTTCTGCGCGGGCGGCGTGGTGCTGCTGCTGTTCGCGCCTTTTGTGCTCTCCGGTTATGTGCTGAGCCTGATGATCCAGATCGGCTATCTGGGTATCGCCGCGCTGGGCCTGAACATTCTGGTCGGTTTCTCCGGCCAGATCTCCATCGGCCATGCTGTGTTCTACGGCTTCGGTGGCTTCGCCTCCTGCTATCTGTCGCACAAGGGCGTACCGGTGCCGCTGGCCATTGTGCTGGCGGGGCTCTGGACCACGGCGGTGGGCCTGCTGTTCGGCCTGCCGGCAGCAAGGGTGAAGGGCCTCTATCTGGCCATCGCCACGCTCGCCGCCCAGTTCATCCTCCAGGACTTTTTCGTGCGCGCTACGTGGTTCACCGGCGGCACCTCCGGGGCGGTGGCTGAGCCTTTCACCCTGTTCGGCTTCGATATGTCGGGCGACCACCGCTATTTCTACGTGGTGCTGTTCTTCTTCGTGGTGCTGTATCTGGGCGCCGCGAACCTGATGCGCAGCCGCGACGGCCGGGCGCTGGTGGCGGTGCGTGATCATTATCTCTCCGCCGAGATGATGGGGGTTAATCTCACCAAATACCGCACCATGGCCTTCGGCATCTCCTCCTTCTATGCCGGCATCGCGGGTGCGCTCTATGCGCACTACATCGGCTACATGTCGGTGGAAGGGCTCGACATCCTGTTCTCCATCCAGTTCCTCGCCATGATCATCATCGGCGGGCTCGGCTCGGTGATGGGTTCCCTGCTCGGCACCATCTTCATGGTGCTGCTGCCCGAACTGACCGGCGCGCTGGCCGGCGCGCTTCAGGGCAGTGCCATCGACAAGGCGCTGCATCTGAAGGACGGCATCACCTACATGCGCGAGATGCTGATCGGTGCGGTCATCATCCTGTTCCTGATCTTCGAGCCGGATGGCCTCGCCCATCGCTGGCGCCAGATCAAGGCTTACTGGAAGCTGTATCCCTTCTCGTACTGAGTATCCGCTTAAATTGGGGATGGCCGGAACCGGAGGCAGAAGACCACCGGGCCGGGGTTGAGGAAACCGTCAAGAGGAGACAGACGCATGAGGACCGTTGCTTTATCGCTCGTCTCGGTGCTGGCGCTCGCTGCCGCCACGCCGGCGCTGGCCCAGCAGACCATCAATATTGGCCACCTCGCCGATTATTCCGGCGGCACCTCGGACGTGGGCCAGCCCTACGGACAGGGCGTGCAGGACACCATCGCGTTCATCAACAAGAATGGCGGGGTGAACGGCAAGACCATCAATTCCGACTTCAACGAATACGGCTATCAGGTGCCGCGCGCGCTGGCCGCCTTCAAGAAGTGGACGTCCGGCTCCGACAAGGTGGTGGCCATCCAGGGCTGGGGCACGGCGGACACCGAGGCGCTGGTCGCCATGGTGACCAAGGAGCAGATTCCCTATTATTCCGGCTCCTATTCCGCCTCGCTGACCGACCCCACCGGCAAGGCCGGCCCCAAGAGCGAGCGCGCCGCGCCCTATAATTTCTTCTACGGCCCGTCCTATTCTGATGCCGCGCGCGCCATGGTGCAGTGGGCGGCGGACGACTGGAAGGCCAAGGGCGGGCAGGGCAAGCCCAAGTGGGTGCACATGGGTGCCAACCACCCCTATCCCAACTCGCCGAAAGCCGCCGCCGAGGCCTATGCCAAGGAACTGGGATTCGACGTGCTGGAGCCCATCACCTTCGCTCTGACGCCGGGTGACTACACCGCCCAGTGCCTGACCCTGAAGCAGGGCGGCGCCAATTACGCCTATCTCGGCAATACGGCCGGCTCCAACATCTCGGTGCTGAAGGCCTGCGAGACGGCGGGCGTGAAGGTGCAGTTCCTCGGCAATGTATGGGGCATGGGCGAGGAGGCCATGAAGGCCGCCGGTACGGCTGCCAACGGCGTCGTCTTCCCGGTGCGCACCGCCGTGACCTGGACCGGCTCCGCGCCGGGGCTGGAGACCTTCAAGGAGATCTCCAAGCAGTCCGACCCCTCCGGCAACGCCTATCGCTCCGTGCATTACATGACCGCCGTCTGCACCGTCCTCTACATGAAGGAAGCCATGCAGTGGGCGGACAAGAATGGCGGCGTAACCGGGCCGAAGATCGCTGAGGGCATGTACCAGAAGAAGGACTGGGTGCCCGAGGGCACCACCGGCGTGTGCAACCCCTCCACCTGGACCAACACCGACCATCGCCCGACCATGACGGTGGACCTCTATCGCTCGGTGGTGAGCGGGCCGACGGACGGTTCGCTGGCCGAGCTGGTGAAGTCCGGCGCCATCAAGCTGGAGAAGGTCGCCACCATCAAGCTCGACCGCAAGACCGAGCTGCAGGGCTGGTGAGCCAAGGCTGAGGGCGGGGCGCCACCGCGCGCCCCGCCCTGACCATCTGATCAACGGAGAGACCGCCATGGCCGAGGCCGCGCTGAAGATGGACGCCCCGCCTGCCGCGAGCACGGGCACGCCGCTGCTGGCCGTGGACAATATCGAGGTGGTCTATAACGACGTCATCCTCGTGCTGCGCGGCCTCTCGCTGAAAGTGCCCAAGGGCCAGATCGTGGCTCTACTCGGCTCCAACGGCGCGGGAAAGTCCACCACGCTCAAAGCCATCTCCGGCCTGCTGAAGTCCGAGGACGGCGAGGTCACGCGCGGCGACATCACCTTCGAGGGCGAGCGGATCAAGGGCATCGAGCCAGACCGCATCGTGCGCAAGGGCATCTTCCAGGTGATGGAAGGCCGCCGCATCATCGGCGACATGACCGTGCTGGAAAACCTGCGCCTCGGCGCCTTCACCCGCCGCGACAATGGCGTGAAGGAGGATATCGAGCGCGTCTATCATTATTTCCCGCGCCTGAAGGAGCGCACGGGCCTTGCCGGCTATCTCTCCGGCGGCGAGCAGCAGATGCTGGCCATCGGCCGGGCGATCATGGCGCGGCCGAAGCTCATCCTCATGGACGAGCCCTCCATGGGCCTCTCGCCGCTGCTGGTGAAGGAGGTGTTCGCCATCATCAAGCAGCTCAACACCGATCTCGGCGTTACCATCCTGCTGGTGGAGCAGAACGCGCGCGTGGCGCTCTCCGTGGCCGATACCGGCTATATCATGGAGCAGGGCAAGATCGTGCTCGATGGCACCGCTGACCAGTTGCGCAACAATGAGGATGTGAAGGAATTCTACCTCGGGCAGGGCGGCGGCGAGGAGCGCAAGTCGTTCAAGAATCTGAAATCCTTCAAGCGCCGCAAGCGCTGGCTGTGAGCGAGGCGAGGCCGAGATGACCGTGACCTTCGACGCGCTGGAAACCCGCGACCCGCAAGTCCGCGAAGCCGAGCTGATGACGGCGCTGCCGCGCCAGATCGCGCTGGCGAAGACCCGCTCGGCCTATTTCGGCACCCTGCTGGCGGATGTGGACCCGGAGGCCATCACCAGCCGCGCGGCATTGGCGAAACTTCCCGTCACCCGTAAGTCGGCGCTGCTGGACTTGCAGCCCAAAAGCCTGCCGTTCGGTGGGCTGAACGGCACGGTGCCGGGCGGGCTCGCGCGCATCTTCATGTCGCCGGGGCCGATCTACGATCCGGAAGGGCGCAAGCCCGATTACTGGCGCTTCGCCCGCGCGCTCTATGCCGCCGGTTTCCGCGCCGGCGAGATCGTGCACAACTGCTTCTCCTATCACCTCACCCCCGCCGGCTCCATGGTGGAGAGCGGCGCCCATGCGCTCGGCTGCGCCGTGGTGCCCGGCGGTGTGGGGCAGACCGATCTGCAATTGCGCGCCATCGCCGACATCCGCCCCAACGGCTATGGCGGCACGCCCTCGTTTCTCAAGATTCTCCTCGACCGTGCGCGGGAGGAGGGCACGGACATCTCTTCCCTCACCAAGGCGCTGGTCTCGGGCGAGGCCTACCTGCCCGCCCAGCGCGCCGAGTTCAAGGCGGCGGGCGTCATCGCGCGCCAGTGTTACGGCACCGCGGACCTCGGCCTCGTCGCCTATGAGAGCGAGGCGGAGGAGGGGATGATCGCCGACGAGCATCTGATCATCGAGATCCTGCGCCCCGGCACCGGCGATCCGGTGGAGGAAGAGGGCGAGGTCGGCGAGGTGGTGGTGACGCTGCTGGAGGAGGACTATCCGCTGGTGCGCTTCGCCACCGGCGATCTCTCCGCCGTGCTGCCGGGCATCAGCCCCTGCGGGCGCACCAACACGCGCCTGCGCGGCTGGCTCGGCCGGGCGGATCAGGTGACCAAGATCCGCGGCATGTTCGTGCATCCGGTGCAGGTGACCGCCGCCGTGAAGAAGCACCCCGCCGTCGCCCGCGCCCGTCTCGTGGTGGAACGCGCGGGCGATCAGGACGACATGGTGCTGGAGTATGAGGCTTCCGGCAGCGTCGCCGAGGAGCGCCTGCTGGACGACCTGCGCGCCGCCACCAAGCTGCGCGCGCGCCTCGTGCCGCTGGCGCCGGGGACGCTCCCGGCTGACGCCAAGACCATCGAGGACCGCCGTCCGGTGGGCTGAGCGGGCGCTCAGTTCTCGGCGCGCTTCCTTTGGATACAGCCAGAGCCGAAGCGCAGTGCGCCGCCCCTCCCATAACAGACCGTCATCCCCGGACTTGATCCGGGGATCCACGTGGCTGTTCCGGGTATAACGCTTGGCAAGCAGCGGATCAGTCCCGCCTTCCCTTCACACGTCGCACCATCGGCCCGACGTGGATGCCCGGGTCAAGCCCGGGCATGACGCTTCCTCTGTGGGACAGCCCGGGCTCTGCTGGTCCGGACCGTTTCGCTCCCCTCACTCCGCCGCGGCGCGGCGGGTGGGGTCGTAGTTCAGGATGGGGGCGAGCCACTTCTCGCCCTCCGCCACCGTCCAGCCCTTGCGGGCGGCATAGTCTTCCACCTGATCGCGCTCGATGCGGCCGACGCCGAAATAGGCGCTTTCCGGATGGGCGAAATAGAGGCCCGACACCGCCGCGCCTGGCCACATGGCGAAGCTCTCCGTCAGCTCCAGCCCGATCTGGCTGGTGGCATCCAGAAGCTCGAACAGCGTGCCCTTCTCCGTATGGTCGGGCTGGGCCGGATAGCCCGGCGCCGGGCGGATGCCGCGATACTTCTCCGAGATCAGATCCTCATTGGTGAGACCCTCGTCCGGGGCATAGGCCCAGAACTGGGTGCGCACCAGATGATGCATGCGCTCGGCAAACGCCTCCGCGAGACGGTCGCACAGGGCCTTGAGCAGGATGGCGGAATAGTCGTCGTTGGCCGCCTTGAAGGCGTCGGTGCGCTCCTGCTCACCAATGCCGGCTGTCACCGCGAAGCCGCCGATATAATCATGCACGCCCGTGTCCACCGGAGCGATGAAATCGGCCAGAGCGAGGTTGGAGCGGCCCTCGCGGCGGGCGAGCTGCTGGCGCAAGGTGTGCAGCGTGGCACGCGGCGTCATGCGGCCCTCGTCGTGGAACAGCACGATGTCGTCGTCCACCGCATTGGCCGGCCAGAAGCCGATCACGGCCTTCGCCGTCACCCACTTCTCGTCGATCATCTTCTTCAGCATCGCCTGCGCATCGGCGAAGAGGTTGCGGGCGGCCTCGCCCACCAGATCGTCCTGAAGGATGGCCGGATACTTGCCCGTCAGCTCCCACGAGGCGAAGAAGGGCGACCAGTCGATGAAGGGCACCAGATCCGCGAGGTCGTAGTCCTCGAACACCTTGGTGCCGAGGAACGTCGGCTTGGCGGGGGCTTCCGCCTTGAAGTCCAGCTTCAAAGCGTTGTCACGGGCGCTCTTCAGCGGCACGCGCTGCTTGTTGGCATCGGCGCGGGCATGGGCATCGGCCAGCTTCACATATTCGGCCTTGATGTCGGCCATGTAGGTGTCGCGGGTCTCGGGGCTGAGCAGGTTGGAGACCACGCCCACCGCGCGGCTGGCGTCGGTCACATAGACCGCCTGCCCGCGATGATACTGCGGGGCGATCTTCACCGCCGTGTGGACACGCGAGGTGGTGGCGCCGCCGATGAGCAGCGGCACGACAAAGCCTTCGCGCTCCATCTCGGAGGCCACCGTCACCATCTCGTCCAGCGAGGGGGTGATGAGGCCGGAGAGGCCGATCACGTCCACCTTCTCCGCCTTGGCCACTTCGAGGATCTTGGCGGTGGGCACCATCACGCCGAGGTCGATGACCTCGTAATTGTTGCACTGGAGCACGACGCCGACGATGTTCTTGCCGATGTCGTGCACGTCGCCCTTGACGGTGGCCATGAGGATCTTGCCCGCAGCCGAGGCCTCGGTGATCCCCATTTCCTCCTTTTCCTTCTCCATGAAGGGCATGAGATAGGCCACCGCCTGCTTCATCACGCGGGCGGACTTGACCACCTGCGGCAGGAACATCTTGCCGGCGCCGAACAGGTCGCCGACGATGTTCATGCCGCTCATCAGCGGGCCTTCGATCACATGCAGCGGGCGGGCAGCGGCGGCCCGCGCCTCCTCGGTGTCGGCCTCCACATATTCGGTGATGCCGTTCACCAGCGCATGGGCGAGGCGCTTGTCCACCGGCTGCGTCCGCCAGGTGAGGTCGGCTTCCTTCTTCTCCTTGCCGGCGCCGCCCTTGAAACCTTCGGCCAGAGCCAGCAGGCGGTCGGTGGCGTCGGGGTTGCGGTTGAGCACCACATCCTCGCAGGCCTCGCGCAGCTCGGCGGGGATCTCGTCATAGACCGCGAGCTGGCCCGCGTTGACGATGCCCATGTCCATCCCGACCTTGATGGCGTGATAGAGGAACACCGCGTGCATGGCCTCGCGCACGGGCTCGTTGCCGCGGAACGAGAAGGAGAGGTTGGAGACGCCGCCAGAGATGTGGGCGTGCGGCAGGTTCTGGCGGATCCAGCGCGTCGCCTCGATGAAGTAGACGCCATAGGGCGCATGCTCCTCGATGCCGGTGGCCACCGCGAACACGTTGGGATCGAAGATGATGTCTTCCGGCGGGAAGCCGATCTCATCCACGAGGATCCTGTAGGCGCGCGCGCAGATCTCGGTCTTGCGCTCGAATGTGTCGGCCTGGCCCTGCTCGTCGAAGGCCATCACCACCACGGCGGCGCCGTAGCGGCGCACGAGGCGTGCATAGTGGCGGAACTGCTCCTCCCCCTCCTTCATGGAGATGGAGTTCACGATGCCCTTGCCCTGAATGCACTTCAGGCCCGCTTCGATGATGTCCCACTTGGAACTGTCCACCATCACCGGCACCCGCGAGATGTCGGGCTCGGAGGCGATGAGGTTCAGATACTCGACCATGGCCTTCTTGCTGTCGAGCAGGCCCTCATCCATGTTGATGTCGATGACCTGCGCGCCGCTTTCCACCTGATCGCGGGCCACATCCAGCGCCGCGCCGTAATCGGCATTGGTGATCAGCTTGCGGAAGCGGGCGGAGCCGGTGACGTTGGTGCGCTCACCCACGTTCACGAACGGGATCTGCGGCGTCAGCTCGAACGGCTCGAGGCCGGAGAGGCGCAGCATGGGGTCGAGCTCGGGCAGCGGGCGCGGCGGCTTGCCGGCCACCGCCTTGGCGATGGCGCCGATATGGTCCGGCGTGGTGCCGCAGCAGCCGCCCACGATGTTGACGAGGCCGGAGGCGGCGAACTCGCCCACCAGCTCGCCCATGGCCTCGGGGCTCTCGTCATAGAGGCCGAACTCATTGGGCAGGCCGGCATTGGGATAGGCGCAGACGAAGGTGTCCGCCACCCGGCCGAGCTCGGCGATATGGGCGCGCATCTCCTTGGCGCCCAGCGCGCAGTTGAGGCCGATGGAGAAGGGCTGCGCGTGGCGCAGCGAATACCAGAAGGCGGTGGGCGTCTGGCCGGAGAGGGTGCGGCCGGAAAGGTCGGTGATGGTGCCGGAGATCATCACCGGCAGGCGGCAGCCCTTCTCCTCGAACACGGTCTCCACCGCGAACACGGCGGCCTTGGCGTTCAGCGTGTCGAAGATGGTCTCGATGAGGATGATGTCGGAGCCGCCGTCCATCAGGCCGCGCACTTCTTCCGCATAGGCCACGGCCAGCTCGTCGAAGCTGGTGGCGCGGAAGCCGGGGTTGTTCACGTCCGGCGAGATGGAGGCGGTGCGGTTGGTGGGGCCGATGGCGCCGGCGACGAAGCGCGGGCGGCCGTCGCGCTTTTCGGCCTCATCGGCGGCCTCGCGGGCGAGGCGCGCGCCTTCCACATTCAGCTCATAGGCCAGCGCCTCCATGCCGTAGTCGGCCTGGGCGATGGTGGTGGAGGAGAAGGTGTTGGTCTCGACGATGTCGGCGCCGGCGAGGAAATACTTCAGGTGGATCGCCCGCACGTCGTCCGGGCGGGTGAGGTTGAGGATGTCGTTATTGCCCTTGATGTCCTGCGGCCAGTCGGCGAAGCGCGCGCCGCGATAGCCGGCCTCGTCCAGCTTCAGGCCCTGGATCATGGTGCCCATGGCGCCGTCGAGCACGAGAATGCGCTCGCGGGCGGCGGCGAGAAGGAGGGGCGTGCGGTCGGCCGGAGCGGCGGAAGCGGGGACGGTCGTCATGGGGCACCCGTGGAGCCGTGCCGCCGGGCGGGCGGCCGGAAAGAGGAACCGGCGGGACCATCCCGCCGGGACATCAGTTCGTCGTCAGGCCGAAGCCGCCTCGGCCTTCACCTCCACCGGGGCGCGCAGGCCCAGGAGGTGGCAGACGGCATACACGAGATCGGCGCGGTTCAGCGTATAGAAATGGATATCCGTGACACCACGATCAACCAGATCCATCACCTGCTCGGCCGCCACGGCGGCGGCGATCAGCTTGCGCGTTTCCGGGTCGTCGTCCAGTCCTTCGAAGCGGGCGGCCAGCCAGTCCGGCACACTGGCGCCGGTGGCGGCGGCAAACTTCGCGGCCTGCTTGAAATTGGTCACGGGCAGGATGCCGGGCACGATCGGAATGTCGATGCCACGCGCGTGCACCTTGTCCAGATAGCGGAAATAGACGTCGTTATCGAAGAAGAACTGGCTGATGGCGCGGCTGGCGCCAGCCTCCACCTTGCCCTTCAGCACGTCGATGTCGGCGTCCAGGCCCGGGCTTTCCGGGTGCTTCTCGGGATAGGCCGAAACGGACACCTCGAAATCGCCCAGCTTCTTGATGCCAGCCACGAGATCGGCGGCATAGGCATAGCCGCCGGGATGGGGCTCATAGGCGGTACCCACCCCGGTGGTCGGGTCGCCGCGCAGGGCCACGATGTGCTTCACGCCGGCGTCCGCATAGGAGCGCACCACCTCGTCGATCTCCGCCTTGGTGGCGGCGACGCAGGTGAGATGGGCGGCAGGCGCCAGCGTGGTTTCCTTGACGATGCGCGCCACGGTGGCGTGGGTGCGCTCGCGGGTGGAGCCGCCGGCGCCATAGGTCACGGAGACGAAGCGCGGGTTCAGAGGCGCAAGCCGGCCGATGGAGGCCCAGAGCGTGCGCTCCATCTCCTCGGTCTTGGGCGGAAAGAATTCGAACGAGACGGAGACCGGCGGCTTACCCAGCGCGCGGCTCGCCCTGACGGGCCCGGACATACTCAACCCTCCCTCAATTCCCCGGTCTGGTCCCGCTTGCGCGGGTCACGGCCCAGCCAGAGCGATACGATCAGGCGGCCCTCGGCGTCCTGCGCCGGGGCCAGCGTCTTGAAGCCCACGGGCTCGAGCCCGGCCTGCGTCATCCAGCCGGCCACCGTCTCGGCAGAGAAGCCGAGGCGGCGGTGGGCATGGGCGTCGCGCAGGAATTCGAGATCGTGGGGTGCGAAGTCGACCACCAGCAGGCGCCCGCCGGGGCGCAGCACACGGGCGGCCTCGCGCACGGCGCGCGCGCCGTCGTCGATGAAGTGCAGCACCTGATGGATGATGACGGCATCGAAACTGTCGCGCGGCATGGCCAGATTGAAGATATCGCCCTGCCGCACGGAGCAGTTGCGCAGGCCCGCGCGCTCCAGATTGGCGCGCGCTACCGCCAGCATGTCGGGCGAGAGGTCGAGCCCGAGCCCGCGCGAGATACGC
This sequence comes from Azorhizobium oxalatiphilum, assembly GCF_014635325.1. Classification (GTDB taxonomy): domain Bacteria; phylum Pseudomonadota; class Alphaproteobacteria; order Rhizobiales; family Xanthobacteraceae; genus Azorhizobium; species Azorhizobium oxalatiphilum. The sequence goes on from NZ_BMCT01000006.1 coordinate 314,600, forward strand.
TCGCCGAACAGCTCCAGCATGCGGCCGGTTCCGGTGCCCAGATCCAGCAGCGCCTCCATGGGGGCATCGCCCATGATCTCCAGCGCGGCGGCTTCCACTTCCGCCTCGGGGGCGTGCAGGCCGCGGATGCGGCCCCACTCCTCCGCATGGGCGCGGAAATAGGCCTGCGCGGCGGAGGCACGGGCGGCGCGCACATCGGCGAGGCGCTCGCGGTCGCGCTGGAGGATGGGGTCGGCGGTGTCCAGCAGCGCTAGCAGGCGGGCGGCGAGCACGCCGTTGGCGCCCTCGGTGGCGCGGCGATAGAAGACCCAGCTGGCCTCGCGATGCCGCTCCACCAGCCCGGCCTCGGCCAGAAGCTTGAGATGGCGGGAGATGCGCGGCTGCGACTGGCCCATGATCTCGGTGAGATCGGAGACGGTGAGGTCAGCCTCTCCCAGCACCGCCAGCAGGCGCAGGCGCGTGTCCTCGCCGGCCGCCTTGAGGCCGTCGAGCAGGGTGCCGAACGCGAGGCGCGGCGAAAATTCGGAGGGCAGACCGAAAGACATAAAGATATCTTTATGTGCAAAGAAAGCACAGTGCAAGAGGACTCGTTAACGAGGCTTGCATGGGGCCTTCACGATCCTTTGTCGGCGGCCTACCAAGCATTGCACCGCACTGCCGCGAGGACTACAGACCGAATCTCGGAACCAAATCCGCGTCTGTGTCCTTGAAGCCACAACAGCACGTCCTGAGATCACGGTGGGTCGTGATTTACGGCCGCGTTTCCAATTTTGACACGTTTTCGGGGTTAACACCGGTCCCATGACGCTGCGCAAAACCATCCTCCTCTCCCTCGGGGCCTCGCTGCTCGCCGTGTCGGCGCACGCGCAGGGCCTTCCCGGACGCTACTACCTGCCGACCTCGGGCGACGAGACGACGGGTGCCGTGACCACCGAGGCGCCTCCGGCGGCTCTGCCGCAGTCCGGCCCGGCGGGTTCCGTGCCCGGCTATGACGACCCTTATGCGCGCCCCGCCCGGCGCAGCGATGCGGTCGAGAGCGCCCCGATTGCCGCGCCCTCCGGTGCCGCGCAGGCCACGTATCCGCAGCAGGGCTACGCCACCGCTCCGCAGGGCTATCCGCAGCAGCAGGGTTACGCCCAGCCTGCGGCGCAGGGTTCGCAGCCCATGTCTATTGCCCCGCAGGGCGGCTATGCCGCCGGCCAGCCGGTGCAGAGCCAGCCGCAGGGTTATCCGCAGCAGGGCTACCAGCAGCCTCAGCAGGCTTATGGCCAGCAGGGCCAGCAGGTAGCGCCGCGCGCCGGCTACGCTCCGCCGCAGAGCTATGAGCAGCAGCAGGCCATGCAGCCGGGCCAGAACCCCTCGCAGGGTTATGTTGTCCAGCCGCAGCAGGGCTACGTGCAGCCGGGTCAGGGCCAGGGCTACGTCCAGCAGCAGGCGGCGGTTCAGCCTCCGGCTGGCGTGTATGGCGCCAATTCGGCCGTGGTGCCCGGCACCAACGAGGCCCCGTCCGGTCCGCGCATCGAGGATGTGGACCCGAGCGAGCCGGTTCCGGATCGCTTCCGCCGCCAGGAAGTGGCCTATGTGACCACCCAGCCGGCCGGCACCATCGTCATCGATACGCCGAACACCTATCTCTATTACGTGATGGGCAACGGCCGGGCCATGCGCTACGGCATCGGCGTGGGCCGCGACGGCTTCGACTGGGCCGGCACCGAGAAGATCTCCCGCAAGGCCGAATGGGCCGACTGGCGTCCGCCGGCGGAGATGATCCAGCGCCAGCCTTACCTGCCGCGCTTCATGGCCGGCGGCCCGGGCAATCCGCTCGGCGCCCGCACGCTCTATCTGGGCGGCACTATCTATCGCATCCACGGCACCAATGAGCCGCAGACCATCGGAAAGTTCGTGTCCTCGGGCTGCTTCCGCATGCTCAACAACGACGTGGAAGACCTCTACGCCCGCGTGAATGTGGGCACCCGGGTGGTCATCCTGCCGAAGGGCGGCGCCGGCCGTCAGGCCAACGCCCAGCGCTGATCGCGCTCTGGCTCCAGCTTCAAAAGGGCGCGCCTCGGGCGCGCCCTTTTTCGTTTGCGCCCGGTCGTGCTAGCGAAGGGGCAGGGCAGGAGAACGGCATGAGCGGGACGGTTTCAGGCGTGCAAAGCGTGGTCGTGCGGCACCCCGTAGCGGCGGATGAAGCGAACTGGCGCCGCCTCTGGGCCGGCTACAACGATTTCTACAACGCCGACGTGCCCGACGAAGTGACGTCCTATACGTGGCGGCGTGTGCTCGATCCGGCCTCCGACGTCTTCGGACTCGTCGCGGAGGTGGACGGGCAACTGGCCGGCATGGCGCTCTGCGTGGCGCATGAGGGTACGTGGAGCCTGTCGAAGCTCTGCTATCTCGAAGATTTGTTCGTCGATCCGTCCGTGCGCGGGGCGGGCGTGGCGCGGGCCATCATGGATCATCTGGTGGCGCTGTGCGAAGCCAACGGCTGGTCCGACCTCTACTGGCACACCCGCGATACCAATGCCGCCGCCCGCCGGCTCTATGACAGCTACGTCAAGGTGGACGACCATGTGCGCTATCGCATGGAGCTGAACCGCTGATCGCTGCCCTCACTCCACCGCCGTGTGATCGCGGCCGCAATGACCGCACCTGCGGCGGGGGATGGGACTGCGGCCGGTAATCAGGCCCTTGCCGCTGCTGAAGAGCGAGAGGCCACAGGTGGGGCAGGCGAACAGATAGAGCGCCGCCAGCCCGTGACCGAGCCAGAAGGCCGCCCCGAACAGCAGGCCCACCGGCCCGAGCGTGCCGCGCAGAAGCGGCAGCCACCACGGAAAGCTGATCAGCACCAGGGCGCTCCAGAGTGCGAACAGCCAGGACCTGACGTAAATCGACATCTCACCTCTGCGGTTCGCGGCGGCAGCGGCGGCATTGAACAGTGTTCGTGCCGCCACCTCAATGCCGGGCAGCCCGGCCGGAGCGCGCCATCAGCGCCGCCGCCAGTATGGCGAGGACCGCCACGGCCGCCGCCAGATAGCCGATGCTGCCGATGCCGAGCCCGGTGATGGCGGCCCCGCCCAGCATGGCGCCAAGGCCGATGCCGGCATTGGCCATGGAGACGTTGAGGGTTCCGGCCAGCGCGCGGGCATGGCTGGCGGCCTGTATCACCCGTACCTGACAAATGGGATAGAGGGCGGTGTTCGCCAGTCCCCACACCAGCAGCGCCGCGATCAGTCCGGCCCGGCTGTCGGCTAGCGGGACGATGGCGGCCATGCCCACCGCCAGCACCGCCACGGCGAGCAGGGTGGCGCGCAGCGGATCGCGCCCCGCCATGTGCCCGCCCAGCCAGTTGCCCCCGAGGCCGACCACGCCGAAGCCCATCAGCCACCATCCGACCGCGCCGGGCGGGATGTTGGCCACCCGCTCAAGAAGATCGGCCAGATAGGTATAGGCGGTGAACATGGCGGTGAAGACCAGCACCGACAGCCCGAGATGGGCGAGGAAGCGTGGCGACCGCATGATCTGCAACTGCGTGCCCAGATGCAGACGCGCCGGCCGGGCGACGGCGGGCATGACCACTGCCAACAGGCCAGCGGCGATGGCGGACAAGGCGGCGAGCCCCCAGAAGGTGCCGCGCCAGCCGAAGCCGTCGCCGGCCAGCGTGCCGAGCGGAATGCCGAACACCATGGCGCCGGCAATGCCCATATAGACGTTGGAGACGGCCTTGGCGGCATGGGCCGGCCCGGCGATCTCGCCGGCGGTTTCGCTGGCCGTGCCCCAGAAGACGGGCAGGGCCATGGCCGGCACGAACCGCGCGAGGCCGAGGATCCAGACATTGGGCGCGAGGGCCGCCAGCGCATTGGACGCCGCGAAGATCAGCAGCAGGACGATGAACAGGCGCTTGCGATCGAGATGCGAGACGAGGCCGGTGAGCAGCGGGCCGAACAGCATCACGGTGAAGGCGAACAGCGTCACCAGCCAGCCGGCGGCCGCCACCGAGATGCCGAGATCCCGCGCGAGGCCCGGCAGCAGGCCGACGATGATGAATTCGGTGGTGACGATGAGGAAGGCCGAAAGGGCCAGCAGCCAGATGGCCAGCGCGTCCTGGCTTGTTCCGGCCGCTTCGGCCCGGTGCTGCTGATCGGTCGATGCACGCATACTCGCCTCCACGCTGAAGGCGCCTCTCTAGCATTGACCATCCGGATCGAAGCACGGCATTAATTCGCAGGATTATTGACCTTTGATCAAAGGTGCGGCCGGACTCATGCTGCCGTCTGAGCGTCTGAAGGGGATCGAGGCCTTCGTGGCCGCCGCGGATCTGGGCAGCTTCACCGCGGCGGGGCGGCGGCTGAACCTGACGGTGTCAGCGATCAGCAAGAGCGTCGGTCGACTGGAAGCCCGGCTCTCCTGCCGGCTGTTCGAGCGCACCACCCGTGCCCTGAAGCTGACCGATGCGGGCGTCGCCTTCTACGGCACCTGCGTGCGCGTGCTGGGAGATCTGGCCGATGCCGAAGCGGTGCTGGCCTCCCACGGCACCGCGCCCGCCGGGCGGATCCGGCTCGATGTCCCCGTGGCCTTCGGCCGCCTCCGGGTGATGCCGCTGCTGCTGGCGCTGGCCGAGCGCTATCCGGCGCTACAGCCGCAGGTGTCCTTCACCGACCGCTTCATCGACATCATGGAGGAGGGGGTGGATGTGGCGGTGCGGATCAGCGCCACCAGGACATGGGCCGAAGGGCTGGCGCGCCGCTATATGGGCACGGAGACCGTGATCTTCTGCGCCGCGCCGGCCTATCTCGCGCGCCACGGCACGCCGGCGGTGGCCGACGATCTCCTGCGGCTGGACGCCATTCTCTATGCCCGTGCCGATGGCGGCGTGTCGCCCTGGCGGTTCGCTGGGCCGGGCGGCGGCGAGCTGAAGTCCGGGCCGGCACGCATGGTGCTCGGCAGCGCCGAGGCCCAGATCGGCGCGGTGAAGGCCGGCTTCGGTGTGGCGCAACTCGCCACATGGCTGATCGCCGATGAACTGGCGAGCGGCGCGCTGGTCCAGATTCTGCCGGATCAGGCGACGGACGGCCTGCCGCTGCATCTGGTGTGGCCGAAATCCCGCCAGCTCAGCCCCAAGGCGGATGCGGTGATCGGCTTCCTTGGTGAGCAGTTGCGCATCGACTAGAGCCGGATCGGCTCAGGCCGCCGCGCGCGGCTTGTCGGCCAGCGCGCGATAGGCGAGCGCCTCGGCCAGATGGGCGCGACCCAGCGTCTCGGCGCCCGACAGGTCCGCCAGCGTGCGCGCCACCTTCAGCACCCGGTGATAGCCGCGCGCCGACAGCCGCATGGCCTCCGCCGCCTCGCGCAGCAGTGCCTGTCCGGTGGCGTCGGGGCGGGCCACCAGATCCAGCAGCGGGCCGGTGGCTTCCGCATTGGTGGCGATGTCCGGCCGGTCCAGCGCCGCATAGCGCGCCCGCTGCAGGTCGCGGGCGGCGGCGACGCGGGCGGCTACCTCCGCGGAGCCCTCCTGCGGCGGCGGCAGCACCAGATCGGCGGCGGTGACGGCGGGCACTTCCAGATGGATGTCGATGCGGTCGAGGAAGGGGCCGGACAGGCGTGCCTGATATTCATCCGCACAGCGCGGCCCGCGCTTGCAGACGAAGCCGGCCTCTCCCGCCCGTCCGCACTTGCACGGGTTCATGGCGGCCACCAGCTGGAAGCGCGCCGGATAGGTGACGCGGGCATTGGCGCGGGAAATGGCCACCTCGCCGATCTCCAGCGGCTGGCGCAGGCTGTCCAGCACCTGGGATGAGAATTCCGGTAGCTCGTCCAGAAACAGCACGCCCAGATGCGCCAGCGACACCTCGCCCGGCCGGGCCTTCAGCCCGCCTCCCACCATGGCGGCCATGGAGGCGGAATGATGCGGGGCGCGGAACGGGCGGCGGTCCACCAGCGCCCCGTCCTCGATGGCCCCGGCCACGGAAGCGATCATGGAGACGGCCAGCATCTCGGCTGGCACCAGCGGCGGTAGGATGGAGGGCAGCCGCTGGGCCAGCATGGACTTTCCCGAGCCGGGCGGGCCCACATAGAGCAGATTGTGCCCGCCGGCGGCAGCCACCTCCAGCGCCCGCTTGGCTGTTTCCTGCCCCTTTACGTCGCGCAGGTCCGGCCCTCCCGCGCGTGCACCCTTCAGGCGCGGATCGGGGCGGGCAAGCACCTGCCGGCCAGTGACATGGTTGGCCAGCTGGATCAGCGAGACGGGGGCGAGGATGGCCATGTCCGGGCTGGCCCAGGCGGCCTCCGCGCCGCAGGCTGCGGGGCAGATGAGGCCATGGCCGCGCGCATTGGCGCCGATGGCGGCGGGTAGCACGCCCGCCACGGCCGCGATGGAGCCGTCCAGCCCCAACTCGCCGACCACGGTGAAGCTGTCCAGCGCATCGGCGGGAATGGCGCCGATGGCGGCCATGAGGCCCAGCGCGATGGGCAGATCGTAATGGGAGCCTTCCTTGGGCAGGTCGGCGGGGGCGAGATTGACGGTGATGCGCCGCGCCGGCAGCGCGAGGCCGGAGGCGATGAGGGCGGCGCGCACCCGTTCCTTGGCCTCGGTGACGGCTTTGTCCGGCAGGCCGACGATGGTGAAGGCGGGCAGGCCGGGGGCCACATGCACCTGCACGTCCACGGGGCGCGCATTCACGCCTTCGAACGCCACCGTCGCCACCCGCTGGATCACGCCTGCCGCCCTCCGGGGGCCAGAAAAGAAGGCCGTCTAGCTATATCTCAAGCTATTCAAGCCAAGGACTATAGAAGGATGAAGGACAACAGAAACAATGCCTCCAAGCCTAGTAGAGCTGGCGTCACGGCACAAGAACAGGGTGGCAGCGGGCATTGATGCAGCGCTTATGGCCGGGCGCGAGTTTGGGATCGCGCGTTTATGCGGGTTCGGGTGAGCTGTGCGCAGGAGGTGACACCATGTCTTACCAAGCCCCCGCCACGCTCGCGGCAAGCCTGTTCTGCCGTATGGCCCGCGCGCCCATGGATGGTCCTGCACTGCGGTGGGGTCTCAGGATCGCGGCCGTGGTGCCGCTGGCGATGGGCGTGCTCGCGCTGGCTGTGCTGGTGGTGCCGCTTCAGCCCTGACCGGCGCCTGGGTTCATGGCCATGGCCTCGGCGGCGAAGCTATCGGCCAGAAAGGGCGGCTGCTTGTAGAAGCCGGCCAGCCAGCTCGCGAGCAGGCAGAGCTCTTCCAGCCGCACCAGCTCGTTGAGCGCGCCTTCGGGGAAGCGGATCTTGAACGCCTCGCTGAGGGCGTCCATCACCTGTTCCAACTGCTCCGCCTGCAGGCCGAGATCCTCTTCAATGGCGGCGTTACGGGTGAGCTGGTCTTCCGGAATCCCGTAGTCGTCGCGGATCAGTTTCACGATCCAGCGGAACATGTTCATCCAGTTCTTAACGTCTTCCGCGCCGCGCATGAGAGCCCCCGCGCCGATCTGAAACCGGCGCATGATTCCGTGCCTTAGCGGCGCCTATCATGCGAGGCTTGGGTTTGGCTTGCATTGCGGTAAATGCACTCAGGCCGATAATACCGTTAAATCCGGGGTGTTAGCACCACCAGCCGGGCCCGCCCGCCGGGCAGGGGCGCAAGGGTCAGCTGATCGAAGCGCAGCACGGCACCGTCCGCATCGAGGAAGGTGCGCAGGCCCCCCTCCCGCCCCAGCACGGCTTGTCCGTCCCAGAGCCGGGCGAACAGGGGCGAAGTGTCGCGCAGCTCCGCCACCAGCGCGGCCAGTGCGGGCTCGCTCATGTGCCGGGAGGTGTCGGCGCGGAATTCCGCCAGCACCCGGCGCGCCCGCGCCTCATGATCGGGGATGAGTGCCGGGGCCGCCTGGGTGGCGAAGATGAAGCGCAGCAGGTTCGGTCGGCCCGTGTCCGGGGCGATGTCCAGCCAGCCCCTGAAGAGAGCGCTGGCCGGGGCGTTCCAGCCGATGGCATCCCAGCCGCCGTCCAGCAGATAGGCCGGGAAGGGCACGGCCTCGATGAGGCGAAGCAGCGGGTTTAGCGTCTCTGGCGCGGCGGCGGCGGGCGGGTCGGGGTCTTCCTTTCCCGCAAGGTCGAACAGATAGGCGCGCTCGGCCGGAGAGAGGCCGAAGGCGCGCGCCAGCCGACCCACCGCCGGGGCCGAGAGAGACACCTCGCGCGCCTGCTCGATCCAGCTCAGCCATGTGGCTGACAGGCCAGCAAGCTGCGCCAGTTCCTCGCGCCTGAGGCCCGGCGTGCGGCGGCGGCGCAGATCGGTAAAGCCGTGGCTTGCCGGCTCCATGGCCTCGCGCCGGGCACGCACGAACGCTGCCAGCATGCGGCGGCGGCCGGCTTCGGCGCGACTGGTGTCCGTGCGGGTGGTTCCCTTGGAAGAAGCGGGAGGGGCGATCATGGTGGTCAATATACCAGGATAAGATTGCCTCTGGCACCCTGTTAAGAGCCGCTCCAAGCTTGCACCTGTCCGGCCGGTTCACCACCGCCGCGACCGCACGCCGCTTGCCGGTGACGTCGGTCGCGCGGATGATGCCGGTGCCGGCCGCCGCCAGACCGTTCCCCAGATAAGGATGCTTCCCATGTCGAGTGCCGCCGCCCAGCCGTCCGCCCCCCGTCACGAGGGGCTGGTGTCCGCCCGCTTCAGCCCGCAGGCGCAGGCCTATGTGGCCAGCGAAGTGCATGCGAAGGGTGCGGATCTCGCGGCGCTGGCGGAGCGGCTCGCTGGGGCGAAGGTGGGGCGCATGCTCGATCTGGGCTGCGGCGGCGGCCATGTCGCCTTCACCGCCGCCCCGCATGTGGGGCATGTGGTGGCCTATGACCTGTCCACCTCCATGCTGCAGGCAGTTGGAGACGAGGCGCGCAAGCGCAGCCTCGACAACATTTCCACCGAACAGGGCGTGGCCGAGGACCTGCCCTTTGATGACAACAGCTTCGATCTGGTGGTCTCGCGCTACAGCGCCCACCACTGGAGCGATGTCGGCGCGGGCCTGCGGCAGGCACGCCGAGTGGTGAAGGACGCTGGTACGGTGATCTTCATGGATGTGGTGGCCCCGCCGCAGCCGCTGCTCGACACCTTCATGCAGAGCATCGAGATCCTGCGCGACACCTCCCATGTGCGGGACTATTCGGTGCCGGAATGGGCGGTGGCGGCGGAGAAGGCCGGGCTCGTGCTCACCGAGGTGGTGACGCGGCGCCTGCGGCTGGAATTCTCTTCCTGGATCGCCCGCATGAAGACGCCGGAGGTGATGTCCGCCGCCATCCGCGCCTTGCAGGACGGCGCCTCGGCGCCGGTGCGGGCCTATTTCGAGATCGAGCCCGACGGCACCTTCACGGTGGACACGGCGAGCATGGTCTTCAAGCCGGTGTGAAAGTGATTGGGGCCGGCGCTGCCGGCCCCGGTCCCTACTTCTTTTCCAGCAGCAGGGTGCCCTGCTTCTGCACCACGTCGCGGATCTTGCCGGCGGCGAGCGAGAGGAAGCCGGGCAATTCGAGGGTCAGGTGCACCTGATCCTCGGCCACGTCCATCTGTCCCGGTACCTCGAAGCCCATGGCGGCGACGCGGAAGTCCACATGGGCGTCGGTCCAGGTCTCTTCCCTGATCTCGACCTTGTCGCCGTACTTCTCGCGCAGATGGGCCGCGCCCTCCTGGATGCGGCGCACCGCCTCATCGCGGCCGAGCTTGTGGGGAACGGAACAGGTGAACGGGGCGGCCATGGGTGTCCTTTTTTCCTAACAGTCACGCAGTACCCTCAGGCGCCGCGCTTTTCCTCGATGCGGTCCCAGATCTGGGCCGCGATGTCCGGCCCGCCGAGGCGCTTGATGGCGCGCAGGCCCGTGGGCGAGGTGACATTGATCTCGGTGAGATTGCCGTCGATCACATCGATGCCCACGAAGATCAGGCCCATCCTGCGCAGCGACGGCCCGATGCGGGCGCAGATCTCCTGCTCGCGGTCGGTGAGGTCGGTGGGCTTCGCCGCCCCGCCGCGCACCATGTTGGAGCGCAGGTCGCCCTCGCTCGGCACGCGGTTCACCGCGCCCGCCGCCTCGCCATCCACCAGGATGATGCGCTTGTCGCCATGCTTCACCTCGGGGAGGAAGCGCTGGATCACCCAGGGCTCGCGGAAGGTGGCGGAGAACAGGTCGTAGAGCGAGCCGAAGTTGAGGTCGCCGTCCGCCAGACGGAACACAGCGGCGCCGCCGTTGCCGTACAGCGGCTTCATCACCACGTCCTTGTACTCGGCCCGGAACGCCTTGATCTCATCGAGATCGCGGGTGATCAGGGTCGGCGGCATGAGGTCGGGAAATTCGGTGACGAAGATCTTTTCCGGCGCGTTGCGCACATGGGCCGGGTCATTCACCACCAGTGTCTTGGGGTGGACGCGCTCCAGCAGGTGCGTCGTCGTGACATAGGCCATGTCGAACGGCGGATCCTGGCGGAGCAGCACCACGTCCTGCTCGGTCAGCGGGATGCGCCGCTTCTCACCCAGGGTGAAATGCTTGCCGGCCTCGTCGGCCACGGTGAGATCCTCCACCGTGGCGAACACGGTGCCGTCGCGCATGGCGAGGCGCTCGGGGGTGTAGTGGACGAGGCTGTGCCCGCGCCGCTGGGCTTCCAGCAGCAATGCAAACGTGGAATCGCCCGCGATGTTGATGTGGGCGATATGGTCCATCTGGACCGCGACCTTGAGGCTCATGGGAAGCTCCGGCGAGTGCCCGGAAAGGCGTGTCCCGCCCTATCTAGACCTCCCGTCGCTGCACCGCCAGAGCCGGGAGCGATGTTTGCGCACGCAGCCTTCGGACGCAGTGCACCGCGCCCGCCTGCGTGAGAGCCTCCCGCTCAAGCGCTCCCTGCGCGGGGGGCGGTTCATGGGGCGACGCTCACTCGGCGGCAGGGTTGACCCCGCCCCTGCGCCTGTCCTACCCCCGCCCCTCCCTGCGTTCCGGGGAAGGAGTTTTGTCGTGTTTCTCGTCTCTTGGTCGGGCGTCGGCTTCCTGTCGCCAGCTTTTCTTATTGGCGGCATGCTCGCCAGCATCCCGCTGCTGCGCAGCCTGCTCACGTCCGCCTACGGCCTTCAGGCGGCGGTCTATCTGGGCAACGGCTTTGGCCTGATGCAGGGCGCGCTGGCCAATCTCATCGTCTTCACGCTGATCAGCCGCTTCACGCGGGCCGGGCACAGCTTTCTGGCCTTCGGTCCGCGCGCATGGTCGCTCATCGGCCTCGTAGGCGGTCTCGCCATGGCTGCCTATGGCTGGAGCCTGAGCGTTCCGGGTTGAGCGGGGCACAACGGCTCAACTGCCGTTGCGCTTCTTCACCTTGCGGATGGCCTTCAATTGCAGGCGCAGCGCGGCGAGGGCGTCCCGCTCCTTTTCGGAGAGGTCGCTCTTGTCCATGTGCTTCATGATGACCTCGAGCGCATCGCCCATGCGCCCGAGTTGCCGGCCGTAGCTGCCGACCTCATCGAGGATGGCCTCCTCGGCCTGCGGATTTCCCGACTGGCCGAGATTGACGCTGATCCCGGTGAAACTGGCGTTCTCGAAGAAGCGCCATGGATTGATCGCCTGCCACAACTGCTCCGGCGCCATCCCCCTGAACACCCGTGCCATCTGCTCCCCCTCCCCCATGTGCGAAGGGGAAATGCTGCGTGAGAGAGGGACAGGTTGCAAGGCCAGTCAGTGCAACGTCTTCGTGGGCGGCTCCCCCATCGCCTCGCGCACCAGCTCATCCTCGGCCTCGGCGAGCAGCGCGTCGTTGCTCTCGGGGCCGCCCACGCTCTCGCGGCCGATCTCCAGCAGGACGGGCACCGAGAGCGGCGACACCCGCTCCAGCGGCTGGTGCACCACGTGGCCCTTGATGCGCATGAGCATGTCGGAGAGGCGGCGCACATCGAGCAGGCCGGTGGCCGCATCCGCGCGGGCGGCGCGCAGCAGGACGTGGCCGGGCTCGTGCCGGCGCAGCACGTCATAGACGAGGTCCGTGGACATGGTGACCTGACGGCCCGTCTTCTCCTTGCCCGGAAACCGCCGCTCGATCAGCCCGGCGATCACCGCGCAATAGCGGAACGTGCGCTTCATCAGTGCGCTTTCGGCCAGCCACGCCTCCAGATCGTCGCCCAGCATGTCGGCGTCGAACAGGTCGGCGAGGGACAGCCGCCCATCCTTGATCGCCGCCTGCATGTCGCCGGCGCCGTAGATGGCAAGGGCATAATCGTTCGCCACGAAGCCCAGCGGCATCAGCCGGGCGCGCTCGAGGCGGCGGGTCAACAGCATGCCGAGAGTCTGATGCGCGAGGCGGCCCTCAAAGCTGTAGGCGACAAGATAGTGCCGCCCGGCACGCTCGAATGTCTCCACCAGCAGCTCCTTGCGGCCCGGCAGGCGGGAGCGCTTCTTCTGCAGTTCCAGCCATTCGCGCACCTGCTCCGGCAGGCTGGCCCAGCGCGACGGCGTCGCCAGCAGCGCCCGCACGCCGGCGGCGAGGAAGGTTGAGAGCGGAAATTTTCCGCCCGCATAGGAGGGCACGCGCGGCTCGGTTGCGCTGGAACGGGAGACATAGACCTCGTCCTCCGCCATGGTCTCGTAGCGCAGGATCTCGCCGGCGAAGACGAAGGTGTCGCCGGGCACCAGTTGCTCGACGAAATATTCCTCCACTTCGCCCAGCACCCGCCCGCCCCAGCGCGGCCGCCCTGCGGGGCCGTTCTTGGCGGCGCCGCGCGCTGAGACGAGGCGCACCCGCAGCATGGTGGCCTCGACGATGGTGCCCACATTCATGCGGTAGGTCTGGGCCACCTGCGGGTTCGTCACCCGCCACAGCCCGTCCTTGGTCTGGCGGATCTTGGCGAAGCGCTCATAGGCGCGCAGCGCGTAGCCGCCGGTGGCGACGAAATCCAGCACCGCGTCGAAATCGTCCCGGCTGAGCGCACGATAAGGCGCGGCGCTCGCCACCTCGGTGTAAAGCGCGTCCGCCGAAAAGGGCGCGGCGCAGGCGCTGCCGAGGATATGCTGGGCGAGCACGTCCAGCGCCCCCTCGCGCTCCGGGGGGGTGTCCTGCGCGCCCGCGGCTACCGCCTCCAGCGCCGCCCGGCATTCCAGCACCTCGAAGCGGTTGGCGGGGACCAGCACGGCGTGGGAGCTTTCGTCCAGCCGGTGGTTGGCGCGGCCGATGCGCTGCATGAGGCGGGAGGAGCCCTTGGGCGCGCCCACATTGATCACCTGATCTACATCTCCCCAGTCGATGCCCAGATCCAGCGAGGACGTGCAGACCACGCCCTTGAGACGCCCGGCCGCCATGGCCGCTTCTACCTTGCGCCGTTGCTCAACATCCAGCGAGCCATGGTGGAGGGCGATGGGCAGGTTGTCGTCATTGATGCGCCACAGCTCCTGAAACAGCATCTCCGCCTGCCAGCGGGTGTTGACGAAAACCAGACTCGTGCGGTGGGACGAGATGAGGGCGTAGATGTCCTTCAGCGCATGCAAGGCGGTGTGGCTGGCCCATGGCATGCGGGCCTTGCTCTCCAGCATGGAGAGGTCCGGAGCCGCACCGCCGCTGGCGATCACCAGATCAGCAAGGGTTTCCTTCTTGGGTAGATCCGTTCCCTGTCGCACCAGATAGCGCCGCAGGTCGTCGGGCTCGGCCACGGTGGCGGAAAGGCCCACCGTCTGGAGACCGGGCGCGATGGTCCGCAGCCGGGCCAGCGCCAGCGAGAGCAGATCGCCGCGCTTGGAGGTGACGAGGGCGTGCAACTCGTCCAGCACCACCCGCTTCAGCCCATTGAACAGGAATTCGGCGTCCTTCGAGGCCAGCAGCAGTGCGATCTGCTCCGGCGTGGTGAGCAATATGTCCGGCGGGTCGCGGCGCTGGCGCTGGCGGCGGGAGGCGGAGGTGTCGCCGGTGCGTGTCTCGATACGGATGGGCAGGCCCATCTCGGAGACCGGCGCCTCCAGATTGCGGGCGATGTCCACCGCAAGTGCCTTCAGCGGCGAGATATAGAGCGTGTGCAACGGCGAGATGCGTGGCGGCGGCGTACGGCCGACGTTCCCTTCCTCGGCCTTCTTGGCCTTCGCTTTGGCCTTGCGGGCTTCCGGGCTGCGGGCCTCGGAGAGCTCCACCAGCGTGGGTAGGAAGCCGGCCAGCGTCTTGCCGGCGCCGGTGGGGGCGATGAGCAGGGTCGAGCGCCCGGCGCGCGCGGACGCGAGAAGGTCCAGCTGGTGCTTGCGCGGCAACCAGCCCCGCGCCGCGAACCAGCGCTGGAAAAGTTCGGGAAGGGCGCCGCCGCGCCGCTGCTTCAGGGTCGACACACGCCGAAGATAGGCATGCCCCGCGTCTTTCGCGAGCGGGGCCTTGAGCAGGATGCTCCCGCCCGGAGGCGGGAGCGAACTGCCGTCAGATGGCGTTGATGGCGAGCGCTTCCAGATAGGTGATCTGGCAGAGGTCGCCGAGCTGCACCTGCGCCATGTTGTTCAGTACCTGCTGGTCCACCGCCTTGATGGTGCGCACCTGTCCGTCCGGTCCCTCGAAGCTGATGGAGCCGTTGGACTTGTCGATGTTCACCAGAATGGTGGTGATGGTGACGCGGCGCACGCCGAACCCCTGCGGCCAGCCGGGCAGGCCGTCTTCCACCGCAACTTCGCCCACCACTTCGCCGGGCTTGCCCTGACGAGCCTTGCCGAGCGCGGTGACGACGCCGGGCACCAGGCGAATCAGCAGCTGCTGGTTGTTGCGCACCCCGTTAATGTCGCCCGCGATCAGCGGCACGCGCACCGCCCAGCGCTTGCCGGACGCACCTTCCAGCACCAGCCGGCGGGTCTTCGGGTCCATGGAGACCACGCGCGCCTTGTAGGTGAGCACCGTCACCGGGCCGACGCCGGGCACCAGCACGGTGGATGCCATGGCGGTGGGCATGTTCTGCGCCAACGCGGGGGCGGCGATGAGCGCCGCGCCGAAGGTCGCGCCGAGCGCAAGGGCGCGGCGGCGGGACAGCCGGAGGGTGAGGGCGGGGGTGGACGTTTCAGGCATGGAACGATCCTCGTGCGATCCGGCGGCCTGAGGACGCGCGGCACCGGACCCGTCTGTCCGCCCGCCATCCCCCCGCGGGAATGGCACTCACCTACCATGTCGGATTCGCCCGCCGCAACCGCGCCGGGTGGTTGCGGGGCTGCGCAAGCCATTGTCACAATGGCTTCTGAAAACTATGGTGAAGGTGTCATTCACGATCGCATCAGGTTCGGCTCCGGCGGCGATAAGCTGCTGAAATCACGGCAGGTGCGGGGTTCGGACGGTCGGCGCGAAGGCGGCGGCGGGATGGACGGCCAAGGCCCGGCGGCGGGCCGGACGAGAATGGCGGGAAGGGGCGATGCGATGAAGCGCGGCATTCCGGGTGAGACCCCATTCAGTCTCCCGGCCCTCTTCGGCAAAGGCATGGACGTGGCCAAGGGAGGCTTCGCCAAGCTGCCGGCCGCGTTTTCGGCCGGCCCTTTCGCCAGCGACATGAAGGGTGAGGCCGCGAACCTCAATACCCCCAATCTCACGCCTCCCAAGCTCGATGCGCACAAGCCCATCTTCTTTCCGGCAAGCCTGCCGGCGGCCTCGCAGAAGCTGGTGACGGATTTCCGTGCCATCAGCGGCATCCGCCATCGCGAGGCGCTGCCGGTCAGCGAGGAGCCAGTGGTGCTCGGCCGCATCGGCGCGCTGGAGGTGCGGCTCGCCCGCACGGCGCGCGATGTCCGCCGCGCGCAGCGCCTGCGCTACAAGGTCTTCTATGAGGAGATGTCGGCCATCGCCGATACGCCCTCGCGCCTCGCCCGCCGCGATTTCGATGCCTTTGATGCGGTGTGCGAGCATATCCTCGTGCTGGACCATGATGCCGGCAAGATGGTGCTCGGGCGCAGGAAGCCCAAGGTGGTTGGCACCTATCGCCTGCTCCGGCAGGAGGTGGCCAACCGCCACGGCGGCTTCTATTCGCAAAGCGAGTTCGACGTGAACGGGCTGGTGGATCGCCACCCGACCCTGAAGTTCCTGGAGCTGGGCCGCTCCTGCGTGCTGAAGCCCTATCGCAACAAGCGCACGGTGGAACTGCTGTGGCACGGCATCTGGACCTATGTGCTGCGCAACCGCATCGACGCCATGCTGGGCTGCGCCAGCCTTGAGGGTACGGACCCGGACAAGCTGGCGCTGCCCTTGTCCTTCCTGCACCACAATGCGCTGGCTCCCGAGGCGTGGCGCACCCGCGCCTTGCCGAGCCGCTATGTGGAAATGAACCGCATGGCGAAAGAGGACATCAACCCCAAGGCGGCGTTGCTCTCCCTGCCGCCGCTGGTGAAGGGCTATCTGCGCCTTGGCGGCTATGTGGGCGAGGGCGCAGTGACCGACCATCAGTTCGGCACCACGGACGTGCTGGTGATCCTGCCCGTCTCGGTGATCTCGCCGCGCTACGTGGAGCACTTCGGTCCGAGCGCGAACCGCCACGCAATATGAGCGTGGCGTCCCCATCGCGACCTTAGCTGCATCGGCTGTTATGGCTGCGCGGTGCGGCGGATCGCTGCCCGCAGATGCTGCCCCGCACGGGTTTGCCCGTCGAGCGCGCTCATGACACCTGCACGGTTTCTGACGCTATAGGGATCTTCTTCGCCTCATGATTGCGAATGAGGTGTATTTTTACCGCCATAAATAGAGGCGAGGAAAAAGGCTTTCATTTGCGTCGGTGGCGGCGAGCAATTTTCTTTGAACATTTGCGAGGGCTGGGGCAGTACTGCCGCGAAACGCCGGTATTGGAACGGATGAAGCAGGCCGAATATCTCCGCGATGAGCTGCAGCGCCTGCGCCAGATCGCGTCAAACGAAGATCTGAAGACGCTTGCTTATCTGCTGGAGGTGGCGGAGCGCGAGGCCAATGTCGTCTTCCGCATGAAGAGGCAATTGGCGTTGGCTCTGCAGGCGCGGCAGGTGGCACGTCGGCCAGGGGCGGAAGTGCAGGAGGGCTGATCCTGCGCCGGCACAAGGCAGGTGGCCGTTGATCAGGCGTGCAACAATTGTTGCCGTATCCTTCGTAAATACAAAAGCCCTCGCCGCCGGAAGCCCGACGGCGAGGGTACTCAGTTCGATCAGGCCAGATCGAAGCGGTCGAGGTTCATCACCTTGGTCCAGGCGGCCACGAAGTCGGTCACGAACTTCTTCTTGGCGTCGGACGAGGCATAGACCTCCGCCAGGGCGCGCAGGATGGAGTTCGAGCCGAACACCAGATCCACGCGACTACCGGTCCACTTCAGCTCGCCCGAGGTGCGGTCGCGACCCTCATAGACGTCGGTGACGTCCGGGGCGGCCTTCCACTGGGTGCGCATGTCCAGCAGGTTGACGAACACCTCGTTGGTCAGCGCGCCGGGGGTGGCGGTGAGAACGCCCGCGTCGGAGTTGCCAACGTTGATGTTGATGGCGCGCAGGCCACCCACCAGCACGGTCAGTTCGGGCGCGGTCAGGGTGAGGAGCTGCGCCTTGTCGATCAGCGCCACCTCGCCCGGAACCTTCACGCCGGACTTGCGGTAGTTGCGGAAGCCGTCCGAGGTCGGCTCCAGCCACTGCATGGCGTCCACGTCCGTCTCGGCCTGCGAGGCGTCGGTGCGACCCGGGGAGAAGGGCACGGAAACGTCCTGACCGCCGGCCTTGGCGGCCTGTTCCACGCCCACATTGCCCGCCAGCACGATCAGGTCGGCCAGCGAGATCTTCTTGCCGCCGGTGGCGTTCAGGTTGAACTCGCCCTGGATACGGGTGAGCGCCTTCAGCACCTTGTCGAGCTGCTCGGGCTGGTTGACTTCCCAGTCCTTCTGCGGGGCGAGGCGGATGCGCGCGCCATTGGCGCCGCCGCGCTTGTCACCGCCACGGAAGGTGGAGGCGGAGGCCCAGGCGGTGCCCACCAGCTCGGAGACCGTGAGGCCCGAGGCCAGCACGGCCGCCTTGAGGGCGGCGATGTCGGCTTCGTCCACCAGCGGGTGATCGACCGCCGGCACCGGATCCTGCCACAGCAGCACTTCCTTCGGCACTTCCGGGCCGAGGTAGCGCGTACGGGGACCGAGATCGCGATGGGTCAGCTTGAACCAGGCGCGGGCAAAGGCTTCGGCGAAGGCCTGCGGGTTCTCCAGGAAGCGGCGGGAGATCTTCTCGTAGATCGGATCGAAGCGCAGCGACAGGTCCGTCGTCAGCATGGTGGGCTTGTGCTTCTTCGACGTGTCGTGCGCATCCGGGATCACGTCCGGAGCGTCCTTCGCCTCCCACTGGATGGCGCCGGCCGGGCTGCGCGTCTGCACCCATTCAAACTTGAACAGGTTCTCGAAGAAGTGGTTGCTCCATTGGGCCGGGGTCTGGGTCCAGGTCACTTCCAGGCCGGAGCCGATGGCATCCCCGCCGAAGCCCGAGCCGTAGCTCGACGCCCAGCCGAGGCCCTGCGCCTCAAGGGCGGCGGCTTCCGGATCCGCGCCCTTGTGGGATTCGGCGGCCGCGCCGTGGGTCTTGCCGAAGGTGTGGCCGCCGCCGATGAGCGCGACGGTCTCTTCGTCATTCATGGCCATGCGGCCGAAGGTCTCGCGGATGAAGCGGGCCGCGGAGAGCGGATCGCCGTCGCGATTCGGGCCTTCGGGGTTCACATAGATGAGGCCCATCTCGGTGGCGGAGAGCGGGGCGTCGAACTTGTCGAGCGCGCGATGCTCCAGCCATGTGGCCTCCGAGCCCCAGACAACGTCCTGATCGGGCTCCCAGGTGTCCTCACGGCCGCCGGCGAAGCCGAAGGTGCGGAAGCCCATGGTCTCGAGGGCCACGTTGCCGGTGAGGATGAGCAGGTCGGCCCAGGAGATCTGCTGACCGTACTTCTGCTTGATCGGCCACAGCAGGCGGCGCGACTTGTCGATGTTGACGTTGTCCGGCCAGCTGTTGAGCGGGGCGAAACGCTGCTGCCCGCGACCGCCGCCGCCACGGCCGTCGGCCAGGCGATAGGTGCCGGCGCTGTGCCAGGACATGCGCACGAACTGCGGTCCGTAATGGCCGAAGTCGGCCGGCCACCAGTCCTGCGAATCGGTCATCAGCTTGCGCAGGTCGTTCTTGAGGGCCTGATAATCAAGCGCCTTGAACGCCTCGCGGTAGTTGAACCCACCGTCCAGCGGATCGGACTTGGCGGAGTGCTGGTTGAGGAGGTCCACACGCAGCTGGTTCGGCCACCAGTCGCGATTCTGGGTGCCCCCGCTGCCATGGGCCACCGGGCATTTGCCCGTGGGCGCGTCAGTTGTCGCGTTCATGCTTCCCTCCATAAGGGCGGGGCGGATCGAGACACTCGAACCGCTCCCGCGCTCTGCTGAGGGCGTCTTACCAAACCTCTTTCATTAGATTAATTCCGATTTACTGATCGGCGTGATAAGCTGAGATTATGAAGAATCTGACTTTGCGCCAATTGCGTTATTTTGAGGCGCTTGCCCGGCACGGCCATTTCCGTCATGCCGCCGAGGCCTGCGGCATTTCCCAGCCCGCTCTGTCCATGCAGATCAAGGAGTTGGAGCAGGAGGTGGGGACGAAATTGTTCGAGCGCAGCGCCCGGCAGGTGCGGCTCACCAGTTTCGGAGAGGAGTTCGCGCCCCGCATCCGCGATATTTTACGCTCCCTCGACGAACTGGGGGATCTGGCGCGGGCCTCACAGGATCGGCTGATGGGGCGGCTTCGCATCGGCGTCATACCCACGGTGGCGCCCTATCTGCTGCCGACCCTGATCGCCAGCCTGAGCGAGCATGAGGGGCTCGACATCCATGTGCGGGAGACGCAGACACCCCGCCTCCTGCAGGAGCTGGAGGATGGCCGGCTGGACACAGCGGTGGTCGCCCTGCCGGTTTCCGAGCCGGCGCTGATCGAGGTGCCGCTGTTCACGGAGAACTTCGTTCTGGTCCGCCCCGGCGCCGATGCGGACAAGCCGATCCCTGATCCGGAGGAACTGCGCGAGATGCGGCTGCTGCTGCTGGAAGAGGGGCACTGCTTTCGCGATCAGGCGCTGTCCTTCTGCGAGGTGGACACGCGGGTGACGCCCAAGCGCGATTTTCTGGAGGCCAGCTCCCTGTCCACGCTGGTGCAGATGGTGGATGCCGGCATCGGTATCACGCTGATCCCTGAGATGGCGGTGACGGTAGAGACGCGCTCGGCCTCCGTGTCCGTGGCGCGCTTCGGCAATCCGCAGCCCTCGCGCACCATCGGCATGGTCTGGCGCAAGACCAGCCCGCTGACCAAGCAACTGATCCAGATTTCCGATGTGGTCCGCCGTGCCACCGTCGGCCTTAACGCGGCCGGCCCTGCGTCGGCTGGGGGCTAGCCCTGACGAGGCCGCCATTGGCGCGGCGTGTCCCTTTCGCCTATGGTGCCGCCCCGTTTCCAGCCTGATTGATCGTCTGTCCGTGACCCCAGCCGCCCGCCTGCAAACCACTCTCGAACTGCTGCACGACGTCGATCGTGTGGCGCGTCCCGTCGATGCCGTCGTCTCGGCCTTCTTCCGGGCCCGCCGCTATATCGAGGAGGCCGATCGCGGCCGCATTCTCGATCTCATAACCGCGCTGTTGCGCCATCACGCCCGCCTTGGCTGGTGGCTGGCCAAGCACGGGCGGGAGGACACCCCGCGCAACCGCCTTCTGGCCTGGCTGGCGCTGGACGGCACCCGGACCCGCGACCAGATCCAGAACCTGTTCAGCGGCAAGCAGTTCGCGCCTGCCCCTTTGAGGGATCACGAGCGCGGTCTGCTCGGCAAATTGCAGGGTTGCACCATCGAGCACCCCGCCATGCCGGACGAGGTGCGGTTCGAATGCCCCGAATGGGCGCTCGAGCCCCTGAAGAGGCGGTTCGGTGCCGCGCTCCCGCGCGAGATGGCGGCGATGCTCACCGACGCGCCGCTCGACCTGCGCGTCAATCCCATCAAGGCCACGCGCGACGGCGCGCTGGCAGCGCTGAAGGCGCTTGGCCTGCCCGCCGAAGCCTCGCGCATGGCGCCTTACGGCATCCGCGTGCATCAGCGCTTCTCCTTGTCCCGTTTCGCTATGCTGAAGAGCGGCGAGGTGGAGATTCAGGACGAGGGCTCGCAGCTGGTGGCGCGGGTGGTGGATGCGCGACCGGGCGAGCGGGTGGTGGATTTCTGCGCCGGGGCCGGCGGCAAGACGCTGGCGATCGCCGCGCAGATGGCCAACAAGGGCCATGTGATCGCCTGCGACGTCATGGAAAGCCGCCTGAAGCGCGGTGCCGAGCGTTTTCGCCGGGCGGGCCTGCACAATATCGAGACCCGGCACCTCGCCAGCGAGACCGACAAGTGGGTGAAGCGCCACAAGGGCTCCTATGACCGCGTGCTGGTGGATGCGCCGTGCAGCGGCACCGGCACGTGGCGGCGCAATCCGGATGCGCGCTGGCGCACCCTTGGGCCGGGCCTGAGCAATCTGCTGCCGTTGCAGGCCGGCATTCTCGCCAGCGCGGCGCGGCTGGTGAAGCCGGCCGGACGGCTGGTCTATGCCACCTGTTCGCTGCTGGCCGAGGAAAATGAAGAGCAGGTGGCGGCGTTTCTGGCGGCGCATCCGGCATTCCGGGTGGTGCCGCTGCGGGAGGTGGCGCCGGAGCTGAACTTTTCGGCGCACCCCGATTATCTGGCGCTGACCCCCGCCCGCCACGACACCGACGGCTTCTTCGCCGCTGTCCTCCAGCGTGAGGCGGCGCAGGTGGTGGAGGAGATGGCGGAAGGTGTCTCTGCGGAGCCGATCGACCCCGGTCCCGGACAGTAATTAGGCAGCAGTGTCGTCATCCCCGGTCCAAGTGTGAGGCTCGGGAATGACGACCTGTGCTGCGGGCGGCCGTGCCTTGAACGTCGTCGGAGCCGGATTTATCCGCCTCTAGTTGCGCTTGCGGTCCAGATCGCGCTCCCAGTCGAGCGCGGTGCGCACGATGGTGGTGAGGTCGTCCAGCTTCGGCTGCCAGCCCACCGTGGCGCGGATCTTGTCCGCCTTCGCGACGATGGCCGCCGGATCGCCGGGGCGGCGCGGCGAGATCGTCACCTTGAAGTCCACCTCGGAGACCTTCTTCACGGTCTCGATGACTTCCAGTACCGAATAGCCCTGCCCGTAACCGCAGTTGAAGACGGCGCTTTCGCCGCCCTGCCGCAGGTAGTTCAGCGCGTCCAGATGCGCGGCGGTGAGGTCGCTCACATGGATGTAGTCGCGCAGGCAGGTGCCGTCCGGGGTGGGATAGTCGGTGCCATAGACCTGCATGCCCGCGCGCTTGCCCAGCGCGGTCTCGCAGGCGACCTTGATGAGATGGGTGGCGCCCGCCGTGGACTGGCCGGTGCGGCCGGCCGGATCTGCGCCCGCCACGTTGAAATAGCGTAGCGCCACATGGCGGAGCGGGAAGGCCACGGAGGTGTCCTCCAGCATCCACTCGCTCATGAGCTTGGAGCGGCCATAAGGCGAGATGGGCGAGAGCAGGGCGTCCTCGGCCACCGGATCATTGCCCACCATGCCGTACACGGCGGCGGTGGAGGAGAAGATCATGTGCGGCACGCCGGCCTTGACCACGGCCTCCAGCAGGGCGCGGGTCTTCACCGTGTTGGCGTAGTAGTAGCCGAGCGGATCGCTCACCGATTCAGGCACGACGATGCGCGCGGCGAAGTGCACCACCGCCGTGATGTCATGCTCGGCGATGATGCGGGCGACAAGCTCGCTGTCCGAAACATCGCCTTCGATGAAAGTGGCGTTGGGATGCACGGCCCAGCGGAAGCCGGTGGACAGATTGTCCAGCACCACCGCCGGTTCGCCCGCATCGATCAGGGCCAGAACCATGTGGCTGCCGATATAGCCTGCACCACCCGTAACGAGCACCGCCATGTACCGTCCTCCTTGGCTGTTGGAGGAGAAAGTGGGCTTTGTGCGGTGGCGCGTCAATGCGTTCTCCCCACTGGGAAAACGCATTTATTTTGCAACTATTTTCGAGCTTTGCCGTTGTTTTGCCGCCGGCATCAGTCCTGTGTTACGAACCCGGTGTCCACCCACGAAACGCACGGTGTTCATATATGCCCAAGCCCCTCCGTAAAGCCATTCTGCCGGTCGCCGGTCTCGGCACGCGTTTCCTGCCCGCCACCAAGGCGGTGCCGAAGGAAATGCTGACCGTCGTGGACCGGCCGGTGGTGCAGCACGTGGTCGATGAGGCCGTGGCTGCCGGCATCGAGCACATCGTGTTCGTCACCGGCCGCAATAAAGCGGTCATCGAGGACCATTTCGACCGCCAGTTCGAGCTGGAAAAGACGCTGGCCGACCGCGGCAAGACCAAGGAACTGGCCCAGCTCGACCGCGACACGCCCAAGGCCGGCACCACGTCCTTCACCCGCCAGCAGTTGCCGCTGGGCCTCGGCCATGCGGTGTGGTGCGCGCGCGACCTGATCGGCGACGAGCCCTTCGCGCTGCTGCTGCCCGACATGCTTCACCTGCCCAACGGCAACGGCAAGGGTTGCCTCACCAGCATGGTGGAGACCTACAACCGCACCGGCGGGAACGTCGTCTCGGTCTATGAGGTGCCGGACGACCAGACCCACCAGTACGGCATCGTCGGTCTCGGTAACGAAACCTCTACCGGCGCCAACGAGATCAGCAGAATGGTGGAGAAGCCGGCCTCGGGAACGGCACCCAGCAATCTGGCCATCTCCGGCCGCTACATCCTCCAGCCCACCATCTTTGACCTGCTGGCCAAGCAGGAGCAGGGCGCCGGCAACGAGATTCAGCTCACCGATTCGATGCTGCGCCTGATGGAGCGCGAGCGCTTCTTCTCGGTGCGGTTCGACGGCACGGTCTATGACTGCGGCTCGAAGATCGGCTTCCTCATGGCGAACGTCGCCTACGCCATGTCGCGCCCCGATATTGCCCCGGAATTCCGCGCCGAGCTGGGCCAGTTCCTCGAAGCGTGACATTACGGAATGTGAGAGGCGCTCCCGGCGCATGCCGCTGGGAGCGCCTTGACCCGTCTGGCGATCCCGTCTAATCGCCAAGCTGTTCCTTTGCTTGATCCGGCCGGAGCCGACCGCGCATGCTCCAATCCCAAGACCGTCGCTGCGCCCCCGCGAAGCCCCTCAAAGACGAGGTCCGCTTCCTGCAGTCATGGTTCCAGAGCCCGCTGAAGACCGGCGCCGTTTCCCCCTCGGGGCGCGCGCTGGCCCGGATGATGGCTAGTTATCTCGACCCCCGGACCGAAGGTCCGGTGATCGAGCTCGGACCGGGCACCGGCCCGGTGACCAAGGCGCTGCTGGAGCGGGGTTTTGCCCCGGAACGGCTGTTCCTGATCGAGTACAATCACGAATTCTGCAATCTGCTGCGCAAGCGCTATCCCGGCGTGACCGTCATCCAGGGTGACGCCTACGCCATGCGCGATACGCTCAATGGACGTCTGGATGCCCCCGCCGTTGGCTGCATCTCGTCCTTGCCGCTCTTCACCAAGCCGCCGCACGATCGCGACCGCATGGTGAACGAGGCGTTCGATCTGTCGGTGCCCGGAGCGCCGTTCGTGCAGTTCACCTATGCGCTGGTTTCCCCCGTGCCGCTCAAGCATGGCGAGATCAATGGCGAGCGCTCGCCGCGCGTGTGGCTGAACCTGCCGCCGGCCTGCGTCTGGGCCTATCGCCGTCCGACGGCCTGAGCACCCATCCTGTCTCCGGGCTTCCCTCCCGGAGACGCCAGAGCCGGACCTGCTCCAGCCGGACCTGCTCCAGGTTTACAGGGGCCAATCCATGACCCCCTTTCTCTATGTCAGCCATCCTCAGGTTCAGGTGGACCCGGCGGTGCCGGTGCCGGACTGGGGCCTCTCGCCGCTTGGCCGCGCTCGGGCCGGGGCGTTGGCCGGAGAGCCATGGCTGATGGTCTATGGCCGCGTCATCTCCTCCACCGAGGAGAAAGCGAAGGAGACGGCCGGTATTCTCGCCACAGCTCTGGGCTTGCCCGTCGAGGTGCGGGACGACCTGCATGAGAATGATCGCTCGGCCACGGGCTATCTGCCCGAAGCCGAGTTCCAGCAGGTGGCCGACGCCTTCTTCGCCAACCCGCACACGAGTGTGCGCGGCTGGGAGCGGGCGCAGGATGCGCAGGACCGTATCGTGGCCGGCGTGATGCTGGCTCTGGCCGAGGCACCACGAACGCCCACGCTTTTCGTCGGCCATGGGGGCGTCGGCACGTTGCTGCTGTGCCATCTGGCAGGCTATGCCATCTCCCGTGTCCATGATCAGCCGCCCGTCGGGGGCGGCTGCTGGTTCCGCCAGACCGCCACCGAAACGCCGGATCGCTGGCGTCCCCTGGAAGAGGCCCCTTCACCGTGACCGATACGCCCGCCGACATCCGCGACCGCCTGATCGTCGCCCTGGACTTCCCGAACGTCGCCGCCGCCGAGGCTCTGGTCTGGCAGTTGGGCGATGCGGTGAGCTTCTACAAGATCGGCCTTGAGCTGACGGTGGGCGGCGGGCTCGACCTCGCTGCGGACCTGATCGAGGCCGGCAAGAAGGTCTTCCTCGACCTCAAGATGCACGACATCGGCAACACGGTTGAGCGGGCCGTTGCCGCCGCTGCCGAGCGTGGCGTGTCCATCCTGACAGTTCACGCCTATCCGCAGACCATGGCCGCCGCCGCCCGTGGCGCTGCCGGCAGCAAGCTCGAAGTTCTGGGCGTCACGGTTCTGACCTCCTATGACGCGGCCGATCTTGCTGCCGCCGGTTATTCCGGCACGGTGGAGGAGACCGTGCGCCGCCGCGCGATGCAGGCGCAGGAGGCCGGCATCGCGGGGGTGATCTGCGCGCCTACCGATGCCGCCATGGTACGCGCCGCCACCAGCCCGACGTTCCAGATCGTCACCCCTGGTGTGCGCCCGGCCGGCGCGGACGTAGGCGACCAGAAGCGCATCGCCACGCCCGCCGCGGCCATGGCTGCCGGTGCCAACCGCATCGTTGTGGGTCGGCCCATCACCGCTGCGGCTGCGCCAGCCGAGGCGGCTGCGGCTATTCTTGCCGAACTGACGCAGGCGGTGGGTGAAACGGCCTGAAGCCGGACGAACAATAACGGGGAGGGAACGCCATGGCCGATGGGACAACGCCGAAGGGCTATTGGGTAGCCGCCGTCGACGTGACGGATGCCGATGCCTATACGCCCTACACCAAGGCCAACGGGCCGCCCATCGCCGCCCATGGCGGGCGCTTTATCGTGCGCGGCGCCGCGCCGACCGTGATGGAGGGGCGGGGCCGCTCCCGCAATGTGGTGGTGGAATTCCCGAGCTATGACGTGGCGCTCGCCGCCTATGGCGATCCCGGCTACCAGACCGCCATCGGCATGCGCCGGCCCTATTCCACTGCCGATCTGATCGTGCTGGAAGGCGTGCCGGCCGTGCCGGCCGTGGCGCCGCCGCCGGAGGCGGGCAAGGTGCCGGGCTATTGGATCGTCCGCGTCTCGGTGCGGGATGCCGAACGCTACAAGACCTATGCCGCCAAGGCGAGCGAGGCCCTGTCGGCATTCGGCGGCACCCCGTTGGCACGGGGCGGCCGCATCGAGATCGTCGAGGGTACGGCACGCGGCCGCAACGTGGTGGTGCGCTTTCCCGATGTGGAGACGGCGCTCGCATGCTATCGCTCACCGCTCTACCGGCAGGCGGTGGCCATCCGTCAGGAAATATCGGAAGCCGATTTTCTCATCATTCCCGGTTATGACGGGCCGCAGCCGGGCTGAGGCCCGCAGGCGATCCCACGCGCCGGGGGCGCGCGTTCTGAAGGAGTTTGCAAGTGTCCGATCTGCGGGTGGTGATCAACGGGGCCGGCGGCCGCATGGGCCAGGAACTGCTCCGTGCGGTACTGAAGGGCGACGGGCTCGCCCTCGCCGGCGCGCTGGAGCATGCCAGCAGCAGCCATCTGGGTGAGGATGCGGGCGTGCTGGCCGGCGTGAAGGCCGTGGGCATCGCGGTGGAGAGCGACGCGGCCACCCACCTCAACGGCACCGATGTGGTGGTGGACTTCTCTACGCCGGGCGCCTCCGTGCGGCTGGCGGAGCGGCTGGGCGAGACCGGCACGGCCATGGTCATCGGCACCACCGGCTTCTCGGTAGCGGAGAATGCCGCCATCGAGGCCGCCGCCCGGCGCACCGCTATCGTTAAGTCCGGCAACATGAGCCTCGGCGTCAATGTGCTGGCGGCCCTCACCCGTCGGGCGTCTGCCGCTCTCGGCATCGAATTCGACATCGAGATCATGGAAATGCACCACGCCCGCAAGGTGGACGCGCCCTCGGGCACGGCCCTGCTGCTGGGCGAGGCGGCGGCGGAAGGTCGCGGCATCCATCTGCCGGACTGGACCGCCAAGGCGCGCGACGGCGTGACCGGCGCCCGCCGGCCGGGCGACATCGGCTTTGCCAGCCTGCGCGGCGGCTCTGTCGTGGGCGAGCATGCGGTGATCTTCGCCGGCCCCTCCGAGCGTATCGAGCTGGTGCACAAGGCCGAGGATCGTCGCATCTTCGTCAATGGCGCGCTCGCTGCCGCCCGCTGGGCGGTGGGTAAGGAGCCGGGCCTCTATTCCATGGCCGACGTGCTCGGTATCGCGGACTGAAGTCAAGCTTACGTCATCTTTGAGTTTTGGCCGGCGCTCGGATAAGGGTTGCCGGCTTCCTATCCCACGGCTCCGCGCCCCGAGGGCGCGGCGCTCTTAGCGTCACGCAAGGATCACGCCCATGGATCGGCTTCTCGTCCTCGTCCGCCACGGACAGAGCGAGTGGAATCTCAAGAACCTCTTCACCGGCTGGCGCGATCCGGACCTGACCGAGCAGGGCGTCACCGAGGCCCGCCGGGCCGGTGCGCTGCTGGCCGGCGAGGGCATTTCCTTCGATCTCGCCTATACCTCGGCCCTTGGCCGCGCCCAGCGTACCTGCAAGCTGGTGCTGGAAGAGATGGGCCTGTCCGGCCTCAAGACCATTGAAGATCAGGCGCTGAACGAGCGCGATTATGGCGACCTGTCCGGCCTCAACAAGGACGATGCCCGCGCCAAGTTCGGCGAGGAGCAGGTGCATGTGTGGCGCCGTTCCTATGACGTGCCCCCTCCGGGCGGTGAGAGCCTGCGCGACACGGTGGCGCGGGTGCTGCCCTACTTCGTGCAGGAGATCCTGCCGAGCGTGCTGCGCGGCGAGAAGACGCTGGTGGCCGCCCACGGCAACTCGCTCCGTGCGCTGGTGATGGTGCTGGAGAAGCTGAGCCCGGCCGGCATCATGAAGCGCGAGCTCGCCACCGGCGCACCCATCGTCTACCGCCTTGGCCCCGATGCGACGGTGATCGAGAAGCGCGACCTGATCGTCTGAAGGTGCCCGGTCTGAAATGAGAAAAGGCGCGTCCCGCGAGGGGCGCGCCTTTTTGTTTGTCCGGAAGCGTGGCTCAGCGACCGGCGGGCACCTGCGTGCTGGCGGCAACCGCCGGCTGGCTGTTGGCCGGCCGCAGGCCCATGGCCATGCTGTAGCCCAGCGAGCGGGCGAGGCAGTCATAGGCGAAATCGTTGCCATGCAGGCCGTCGATGGCGCTCATCTGCGGGAAGCTGATCTTGTCCCGCTCATGCCACAGCTCCATCATGGCGAAGCGCTTGAACACCGGCACGTTCTGGTCCCGGCCCACGTCGGCGATCAGCTTGACCATGGGCCGCGCGTCGGGATCGACGATCACCCACGGCGCATATTGCGGGTCCATCAGCACCACTTCGGCGCCATAGCCACGCAGTTCCGTGATGCCGGCCTTGAGCGTCTCGGCCATGTTGCCGACGCCGAACTGCCGCAGCAGCGCATTGGTGCCCACCTGCCACAGCACCACATCCGGCTGCACGGTAGCCACGTCGCGGGCCATGCGGCGGATGTTTTCCTGCGCATCCTCTGCATTCACACCCTTGTTGACCACAGTGATGGTGGCGCCGGGGAAGCGGGCATTCAGTTCCGCCTGCAGGCGCGCCGGATAGGTGGTGGAGGACGATGAGGCGCCGACACCGGCCGTGGAGGAAGAGCCAAGCGTCACGATGGTGAGCTGCTTGGTCTTGGCCAGCTTGTCCGCCGCCTTCGGCAGGCGCACTGCCGGCTGGCTGGTCACGGTCGAGCACACCGGGCCTTGCTGGGCGAAGGCCCCGGTGGGCAGAAGAAGCGGAAGCGCGAGGAGACCGATACGGTACAGGGGAGAGAGACGCAGGCGGGTCATTGGGTCTCCGGCGCGGCGATGCCATTGGCGATATAGCGCGCGAGCAATTCGCCCACGCAGTGGTGAACATCCTCGAAGATGCTGGCGCCGGGCTGGAGTTCAGACAGGTCGAAAATCCCGTCCTCAACCCAGTACCGCATGATATCATAACGGTTGAACAGCCCCGCGCCTTCGGTCTTTACGGTCCAGCGCATGTATTGGACGTACGGCGCCGGATCGAACATGAAGTCCGTGCGCGGACTGTATTGCATGCTCATGATGATCGGGTCCGCCTGCCGTGCGCGGATTTCCGCAATGCCACGGCTAAGCTTGTCTTCGAACAGATTCATGTCCGTGCCGGACAGCACGTCTGTGGAACCGAGCTGCCAGATGACGAGGTCATAGGGCTTGGCCGCAAGCGCCCCGCGCAGCCCCTTCAGGCTCTCGGAAATGCCGGCGCGTTGTTCGATCTGGTTGGCCACCGTCACGTCCACGCCGGGATAGCGTCCCTTGAGTGCGGGGGTGAGGGCGGCCGGATAGCGCTTGGTCTCCACCGCATCCGAGATGGCCGGCGTGCGGACGCTGGAGAACACCAGCACCCGCAGGCGCTTGCTGTTTCGCACCGCCTCGGCCGAACGCCGGAGCGGGTTCTTGGGATTGAGATAGCGGTCGGGTGCCGTGCAGTCCGGTGCGCTGCGCCGCTGGACGGGAGGTGCGGGAACGGCGCCTGGCGCCGTGGAGCCTGGACCGGCCGATGGACTGACAGCGGGACTTGCAGATTGCGCACCGGCGATCCCCGGCATGAGGCATGCCGTGGCGAGTGCGAACAGCAATGGCCGGACCCTGCGGATCATGCCTTCACGTGCCCCCTGCGGCGCGATCCGGACCGCGCCGCTTTTCATTCTCCTGATACCACGACATAAGCGCGGCAAATGCAACCATAGCAATGATTCCGGCGACGCTGACCAGTACATGGGTCAAAAGCCGGCCGGAAATCTCTGCCAGAACGATCTGTGCGCCGAACGAAAGGAAGACGCCGAGACAGAAGATCTCGAGCGAATGCTGTCCGCAGAGGATCAGCGGCTTGGCCAGTTTCGAGCGCAGGAAACTCCAGTCCATGGGCACGAAATGCGCCACCACCAAGGCGAGAGCCAGAAAATGCGCGAAGCGCAGTAAGGCGAGGTCGGTCTTGGAGATGGGATAGATGATCTCCGCAACCGAGTCGGGCACGAGCCCTTCCAGCGCCGGCACGCTCCAGCTCAGTACCACGAACAGCGAGGCTGTGAGGAAGGCGCAGGCCGCCACCACGGCCGCCCGCGAGCGCACGATGGGCTCCAGATGTTCCAGCCCGCCCATGGCGCACCATGCGCCGAACACGAACAGCAACTGCCATGCCAGCGGATTGAACACCCACATATGCTCCGCCGGCCAGCCGGCGAAGTTCCAGCCCATGAGGCGGGCCATGGTGTAGAGCGCGGCAGAGAGGACGAGCGTCAGGTTCGGCCGCCGCGTCAGGCCCCACAGCACCAGCGGGAAGGCGGCCATCAGCACGATATAGAGCGGCAGGATGTCGGTATTGGCCGGCTTGAAGCGCAGCAGCAGCGCCTGGATGAGCGTCACGTCCGGCTCATCCAGGAAGCGCAGCACGTTCATTTCTTCCGCATAGAGCGGGTTTTTCAGCCGCTGCGCCACATAGGCGATCTGCGCCAGATAGACCACGAACAGGAAGATGAAGGCCACGTAGAGGGTCCATGCCCGCTTCAGCACGCGGGCCGAGGCGATGATCACCCCGCGCTCGCGCATCACCCGGCCATAGACCAGCGCGGCCGTATAGCCGGAGATGAAGACGAAGATCTCCGCCGCATCGCTGAAGCCGAAATTGCGCAGGGTGGCCAGATTCAGCACGTTGCCGGGCACGTGGTCGAGATAGATCAGCCAGAGCGCCAGCCCACGGAAGAAGTCGAGCCGCAGATCACGCGGGGCCGGTGCGGTGCGCGGCCGGATGGGCAGGCGGACCACCGTGCCGGTGCGGCCGCCGTCGCCGCCGCGTGCGCGTCGAGCTTCCGCCACGGCTCAGCCCTTTGCGCCGCGCAGGGCGAGGCCGAACAGCAGCGTGGCGATGCCGTTGACCACCAGATCCACCCCCAAGAGCAGGCCGAGGATCGTCAGCCCGTTCACCGGCCAACCGGCGATGATGACAGCGCCGAGCAGCAGCGTCGTGGCGCCGGAGAAGACGATCCAGCCCCAGCCGGCCTCCCCGCGGGCGCCGAATCCTGCGGCGATGCGAAATACGCCGTTGATGACGCAGGCCACCCCGATCATGAGCGTGATGATGCCGGCGGCGAGCAGCGGCTGGGCCATGACGAGGCCGCCGGCCACCACATAGAGCAGGCCGCAGAGCAGCCACACGGTGAAGCGGCCCCAGTCCCGCACCCGGAAGGCGTGGATCACCTGCACCACGCCGCCGACGAGAATCATGGCGCCCACATAGAGCGCGGTGGCGAAGGTGGAGGCCACCAGATGGCCGAGGGCGACGAGGCCGAGCAGGATGAAGACGAGACCAAGGGCCACGAACCAGCCCCAGGCCGCCCGCATGGCGGTGAGGGTGGTGGTGAGGCCGGAGGGGACGGGTGCAATGCTGGACATGGACGAACCTCCCCCTTCAATACTTTCCGCCATCATAGGCGACGTTCCGGCCCGATGCTAAGAGACGATGCCGTGAAACAACGCCGGGAACGCGGCCGCGATCCAGCTTCTTTAGCGTACGCACGATCTCCCTTTCGCCTGCGTGAACGAGCCGCCTGCCATGTCCACCAACCGCCCGCCCGCGCCGCTCTCCTTCTGGCACCGCATGCTGCGGCTGCATCTGCGCCTGCTGCTGGCGACGCTCGCGGCGCTGGTCGTCTATCTGGTGACGCCGACGCTGTCCTCCCCCGGCCGTTTCCTCGTGGCATGGGATGTGGGCACGGCATTGTGGCTGGTGCTGGTCCTGATGCTGGTGGCCGGCGGCACGGCGGAGCGGGTGAAGCAGAGGGCCGCGGAGGAGGATGAGGGCGCAGTGGCGATCCTGATCATCACTTTGCTCGCCAGCCTTTTGAGTCTGGTGGCGGTGATTCAGGAGGCGGGCAGCGTGAAGGGGGGCAATGGCCCCGGCGCGTTGCAGATCGCTCTGGCGGTGGGGACGCTGGCCCTGTCCTGGGCCTTCATCCACGGCTCGTTCGCCATGCATTACGCCCGCGAATATTACCGGCGGGGCGCCGATGCCAAGCCCATGCTGGCCTTTCCCGGCGCGGCGAGCCCGGACTTCTGGGACTTCTTCTATTTCTCCTTCACCATCGGCACTGCCTCCCAGACCGCCGACGTGAGCATCAATTCCCAGCGCCTGCGCCGGCTCGTGCTGGGGCACCAGATCGTCGCCTATGTATTCAACACCGCCGTGCTGGCGCTGGGGGTGAATGTGGCGGCGGGGCTGGTGTGATGGGGGATGGGTATCGGCTTCCCCATTGAAGCTGCCGGCCGCATCGGGGAAAAAGGCGCATGACCGAGAACCGCCCGCTCCCCGTCCGTGACCGTCCCGTCTCCGATCTCTCCCGCGCCGACGCGGCGGATGAACATGCCGCGCTGTCGGCCGAGATCGCCAGCCATGACGAGCGCTACTATCAGGACGATGCGCCGGTCGTCTCAGATGCGGACTATGACCGCCTGCGGCGGCGCTATGAGGACATCGAGGCCCGCTTTCCCGAACTGAAGACAGACGAGAGCCTGTCGAAGAAGGTGGGCGCGGCCCCCTCGGCGAAGTTCGCCAAGGTGGCGCATCAGGTGCCCATGCTGTCGCTCCAGAACGCCTTCTCCGACGAGGAGGTGGAGGAGTTCGTGGCCCGCGTGCGGCGCTTCCTGAACCTCTCGGACGGCGATGAGGTGGCCTTCACCGCCGAGCCCAAGATCGACGGTTTGTCCTGCTCCCTGCGCTATGAGAAGGGCAGGTTCAAACAGGCGGCCACGCGCGGCGACGGCGCGCAGGGCGAGGACGTCACCGCCAATGTGCGGACCATCTCGCAGATCCCTGACGAACTGACCGGCGAGGGCGTGCCGGACATCATCGACATCCGCGGCGAGGTCTATATGAGCGCGCAGGATTTCCTCGCGCTCAACGCCCGGCAGGAAGAGGCGGGCAAGCCCCTGTTCGCCAATCCGCGCAACGCGGCGGCGGGCTCCCTGCGGCAGCTGGATTCGGAAGTTACCCGCTCCCGCCCGCTGCGCTTCTTCGCCTATGCCTGGGGGCAGGCGGAGCCCGGCCCACCCGGCAAGACACAGTATGAGGTGGTGCAGGCATTCAAGCGTTTCGGTCTGCCCACCAATGACCTGACCGTGCGGGTCAAGGATGCCGCCGGCCTGCTGGCGCACTACCGCAAGATCGGCGCCGAGCGGGCCTCGCTCGGCTATGACATCGACGGCGTGGTCTACAAGGTGGACCGGCTGGACCTTCAGGAGCGGCTGGGCTTTGTCTCGCGCTCGCCGCGCTGGGCCATCGCCCACAAGTTCGCCGCCGAGCAGGCAACCACCGTGCTGGAAGCCATCGACATCCAGGTCGGCCGCACCGGCGCGCTCACCCCGGTGGCGCGCCTCGCCCCGGTGACGGTGGGCGGCGTGGTTGTGACCAATGCCACCTTGCACAATGCCGACGAGATCGCCCGCAAGGATGTGCGGGTGGGCGACACGGTGGTGGTGCAGCGCGCCGGCGACGTGATCCCACAGGTGGTGGAAGTGGTGGCGGACAAGCGCCCGGCGGGCGCCAAGCCGTTCGAGTTCCCCACCCGCTGCCCGGTCTGCGACAGCCATGTGGTGCAGGAGATCGATCCCAAGACCGGCAAGCAGGATGTGGTCCGCCGCTGCACCGGCGGCCTCATCTGCCCGGCGCAGGCGGTAGAGCGGCTGCGCCACTTCGTGTCCCGCAACGCCTTCGACATCGAGGGCATGGGCGAGGCTTACATCCAGTCCTTCTTCGAGGCCGGGCAGATCAAGCGCCCGGCGGATATCTTCCGCCTGTCGTTCGAGGACATCTCCGAGACATTGAAGACGCACCGCGAGGCGGCTTCCGCCAAGCGCGCGGAGGAGAAGGCCGCCGCCGCCCGTCTGGCCGCCGAGAATGGCGAGGCTCTCCCGCTGGAAGAGCCCAAGGCCAAGTCCAAGGCGCCCAGGAAGGACGACGCGACCAAGTCCGTCACCAATCTTCTCGAAAATATCGCCGCCCG
The DNA here is from genome assembly GCF_014635325.1 of Azorhizobium oxalatiphilum. Taxonomy (GTDB): domain Bacteria; phylum Pseudomonadota; class Alphaproteobacteria; order Rhizobiales; family Xanthobacteraceae; genus Azorhizobium; species Azorhizobium oxalatiphilum. The sequence continues at coordinate 349,057 of NZ_BMCT01000006.1, forward strand.
GCGCACCGTGCCGTTCGACCGCTTTCTGTTTGCGCTTGGCATCCGCCATGTGGGCGAGACCACGTCCAAGGCGCTGGCTCGTATGTTCCCGGATGCCAAGGCGTTTGCGGAGGCGGTGGATAAGGCCGCCGCCGGTCGACCGGGCCCGGACTGGAACGAGCTGTCCGCGCTGGAGGGCGTCGGCCCCATCACCCGCGACAAGCTGCTGGAGTGGTCGGCGAAGGCGAGCGACGATCTATTCGACACGCACGTGGGGCTGTCGGGCATAGCCAACAAGACCCAGCTCAAGACGCTGAAGGCGCACTATGGCGACGAGGCCGTCATCCGTGCGGCCTTGCGTAAGGCGCACGCCCAGCAGCCGAGCCCGGACTATCTGCATCTCGCCGACATGAGTGACGTTGGCCCGGTGGCCGCGAACTCGCTCATCGATTTCTTCGACGAAGAGCACAACCGCAGTGCCTTCGACGACTTGGTGAAGGAAGTACAGGTCGAGCCGGTAACGCTGAAGATCACGCAAAGTCCGGTGACGGGCAAGACCGTGGTGTTCACGGGCTCACTGGAGCGCATGACCCGTGACGAGGCGAAAGCCATGGCCGAACGGCTCGGCGCGAAGGTTGCGGGCTCGGTGTCGGCCAAGACCGACCTGCTGGTGGCCGGCCCCGGCGCCGGCTCCAAGCTGGAGAAAGCCACGGCACTGGGGGTCAAGACCATCACCGAGGACGAGTGGTTCGATCTCGTGACGTGAGGACGGGCCGCGCGGCGAACACCGGATCACGCCGTGCGGCAATATTCGAAGTGCATGCCGTCGATGCTGCCGCCAGAAAAGCGGCCGCCCCAGTAGAAGCCGTGCTTCTCGAAGATGGGCACGAGCGCGATCACCGATCCGAGACGCCCGGCCGGCGTGGGCTGCTTGCCGTAGCCGTTCCAGCGGGCGTTGATGTCGAAGGCGATGCCCCAGCTGTGGCTGCTGAGGCTGCGCGAGGGATCCCAGCTCTTGTGCCGGGGCACGAACAGGCCGTCCCACGCCTGGATATGGCCAAGCAGGCCCTGCGCGGCCACTTCCGCGAAGGCATCCTTGAGTGGCTGGGCGATGAGGGTGTGGCATTCGATGGAGCGCTGAAAAGGCGCTAGCTCCGGCACCGCTACCTCAACGATGTGATCCCGCGTCCAGTTGCCGAGAATAGTGATGGCGCCATTGGCCGCCTCGGAAAATCTGAAGCGCCCGAACGCGGCCTCGATCTGGGCTTGCGACAGCAGGCGCAGATCGCTCGCAGGCACCGCGGCGGGCGCCAGTCCGGCCGGCGCGACGGAGGATGGCAGGGTGATCTGGCAGACATCGTCGGTTGCGAGGCCGAGTAATTCGGCAAGGCCGGGGGAGAGGTCGGCGACCCGGCCGGTGCCCGCTGAAGGCCCCCAGTCCACGGGCCGCGCCTCTGCGGACTTCCCGGTGGCGGGGTTCGTCACGATGACCTTCGCCCTTTGCAGAAGGCTGCGTGGGGTCTGCTTGTAGTCCCAACGGCAGGCCACATAGAGGGCCGAAGGATCGAGCCGCCGGGCGAGGCCCGAGGTTCCGGGCGGCTGGTCGGCGAGAAACAGTCCCTCGAACACATCCACTTCCTCCGGCTCGACCAGCGCGAGGCCCTCCCGGGGCGAGACGCCGGTATCCGCCGGCCCGCCGAAGGTGGACATTTTTCCACGTAGCAGGGGGCCGCCCCCGGCCTGCGGCGCGGAGGGCGCGGTTGGGGCGGGAGAGGTCGGGGAGGAAGGAGGCGGGCCTGCCGGCGCGGTGGGGCCTGAAGGCGCGGCAGGCGTTGCAGGCCCTGCGGGGGCGGGCCGGGGCGCCGGAGGTGTGGGGGGCGATGGGGTGGCGGGTGGCGGTTCGGTCGTGGCGGGGGTGACGGACTTCACCTGTTCCACCGCCACGCTCTTCTCCATGGCGAAGTCCTTGTTGCGGGACCCCAGCGAAGAGCCGAGCCAGAAATTGATGACGGTGGCGAAGGCGGTGGCCAGCGCGCCGACGGCGATGTTGATGATCTGCTGGACGGTTTCCGACTGCTGATTGGGATTGATCGACTTGCCGAAGACCATGCAGAAGACCAGAGCGAAGAAACCCAGCACCACGATGTAGGAGAGGATGGAGGGTGTGTAGGCCACCGGCTGGCGCGCATTGACCATGCGCTCAAGGGTCTGCCGGGCGTTGAAGGTGTTGAGGTTGGCGACCTCGTCCCGGCGCAGATCGTTGGCGTCCGCGGCCAGCTGCGCGGCGAGAGTGGCCTTGTGCTGCTCCAGCGCGATCTCCGCGAGGCGGGCCTGCAATGCGGCGGCCGTGGCGGGATCCTCCAGCGCCTGCCGGGCCGCTGCGGGCGTGTCGGTGCCGGTTGCGGCCTGCACGGAGGAGATCACCTGCCGGGCGATGTCGCCCTGCCGGTCACTGGCGATCAGTCTGAGAATGTCGGGAAAGACAGCGGCAGCGATACCGATCAACGGGTTCATGTGTGCCCCCCGGCTTATCACGAGCTCTGCAAGCCGGGATGATCACACCCCCGATCGTTCCCTGCAATCACAGATTGCAGCGGTTGCAGAGGCTGCCGTGGGGCCTGAAAGTCAGAGCACCGTACGTGCGCGGATGGCGGCGGAGAGCGTGCCCTCGTCCAGATGGTCCAGTTCGCCGCCCACCGGCACGCCATGGGCGAGACGGGTCACTTTCACGCCGGTCTCCCGCAGGAGGTCGGTGACGTAATGGGCAGTGGTCTGGGCGTCCACGGTGGCGCCCAGCGCGAGGATCACCTCCTCCACGCCGCCCGCCCCGACGCGTGTCACCAGCTTGGTGAGATTCAGGTCGTCCGGTCCGACCCCGTCCAGTGGCGAGAGCACGCCGCCCAGCACGTGATACTTCGCGTTAATGGCGTTGGCACGTTCCAGCGCCCACAGGTCCGCCACCTCAGCCACCACGACGATGACACCCGGCTCGCGATGATGATCGGTGCATACGGTGCAGGGATCGCGCACGTCCACGTTCCCGCACACCTGACACTCGACGATCTTGCCCAGTACGTCCTGCAGGGCGAGGCCGAGCGGGGCCATCAGCGTCTCGCGCTTCTTGATCAGATGCAGCGTGGCCCGACGCGCCGAGCGCGGCCCGAGGCCTGGCAGGCGACCCAGAAGCTGGATGAGGCGTTCGATTTCGGGGCCTGCGACGGCACGCGGCATGAGCGGAACCACTCGGACGGTTGAACCCGTCATGTAGCGCGCCCGACGCTCCACGCCAACCGCAGGCGGACGAGCCATGCACGTGAGAGCGATCTGGCATGTGGTATGCCAGCTGTTGCCCATTTCGCGGGCGCTCTGCTAATGAAATGCGCACAAACAAGATCAACACGCATGGGAGGGCCATATGGCCGCGCTGTTCAGGCATTTCCTGCCGGCCGTTGGGCCTGTCAGCCGCACCGAGCAGGTGCGTGCGGGCGTCGGCGCTCTCATCGGCCTGTTCCTGACGGCGCTCGTGACCCGACTCGCGCTGGGCGCGGATACGGCGGTGCCGCTGCTGATTGCTCCCATGGGCGCGTCTTCCGTGCTGCTGTTCGCCGTGCCCGCGAGCCCGCTGGCGCAGCCCTGGTCCATGCTGGGCGGCAATCTCGTCGCCTCGCTAGCCGGGGTGACGGCGGCGCTGCTGATCCACGATCCGTTTCTCGCCGGCGCCGCGGGCGTCGGATCGGCAATCACGCTGATGCTGGCGTTCCGCTGCGTGCATCCGCCGAGCGGCGCCGTGGCGCTGACCGCCGCGCTCGGCGGGCCGGCGGTCACATCGCTCGGCTATGGCTTCGTGCTGTGGCCGGTGGGGGTGAATTCGTTGATCCTGCTGGTCCTTGCGGTGGCCTATAACAACCTCACCCGCCGGCCCTACCCCGCGACGCTCGCCGCCCGGCCGGCGGCCTCCCCGCCCGAGCCCCAGTCGGCTCGCCTCGGATTCTCCCACGAGGATGTGGTGGCTGCGCTGAGGGAATATGATCAGGTGATGGATATCGACCCGGCGGCGCTGGAGGATGTGGTGCAGCGGGCGCAGGTGCGCGCTTTCGATCGCCGCTCCGGCGGGCTCACCTGCGCGGACATCATGACGCGGCACGTGCCGGCGGTCTCGCCCGACACGCCGATCCTCGATGCGCTAGACTTGCTCCGCTCCGGCCGGACCAAGGTCCTGCCGGTCACCAATGACGTTGCCGGCGTGGTCGGGGTACTCACCCAGACCGACCTGCTCGACAAGGTGAACTGGGATCGCAAGGGGCCGCGCCTTGGCCTCGGGCGACGGATGCGCGCGGCGCTGCATGCCGGCCGGGCGCCCGATGGCGTGGTGAGGGAAATCATGAGTACGCCCGTTCAGGCGGTCACCGCCGAAACCCGCATTGCGGCGCTGGTGCCGCTCATGTCGTCCAGCGGCCTGCACCACATTCCGGTGGTGGATGCCAACGGGCAGCTCGCCGGTATCGTCAGCCAGGCGGAACTGATCGCGGTTCTGGTGGAGGGACGCGGCGCCGCCGACCAGCAGGTGCTCGCCTCATGACGGACGTGCTGATCTCCAGACACACGCAGATCACCGAGGCGACCATCGCCGAACTGGTGGATCGCTTCTATGCCCGCGCCCGTGCCCATGAGCGGCTGGGGCCGGTCTTCGTCGCCGCCGTGCACGACTGGCCGCGGCACATGTCCACGCTCTATGCCTTCTGGTCGTCCATCATGCTGCGCAGCGGGCGCTACAAGGGCAGCCCGTTCGTGACCCACGCCACGCTGGCGCTGGATGCGAGCCTGTTCGGAGACTGGCTGGTGCTGTGGCAGGAGACCACCGCCGAACTGTTCGTGCCCGAAGTGGCGGCGCAGTTCGACGAGAAGGCCCAGCGCATGGCGGACAGCCTGAAGGCCGGCCTGCTGTACGATCCGCGCAAGGCCGATCCCCGCCAGCCGGTGAGCTGAGGGGGCGCGATCGCTCCGGCTCAGAACAGCTTCAGGCCGGGTGGGAGGGGCAGGCCGCCGGTGAGGTCCTGCATCTTCTCCGCCATCACCTTTTCGGCCTTGGCGCGGGCGTCCGACAGAGCGGCGACCAGCAGGTCCTCCAGGATTTCGACATCCTCGGGCTTCATGAGGCTGGGATCTATGCGCACTGCCTTGGTGGCGCCCTTGGCGGTGACACGCACGGTGACGAGCCCGCCGCCGGAAGCGCCCTCCACCTCGATATTCTCCAGATCCTCCTGCATCTGCTGCATGCGGCCCTGAAGCTCCTTGGCCTGCTTCATCATGCCCATGAGGTCTTTCATCAGGGTCTCCTCGACTGCAATGGATGGTGTCTGGCGGTGGTTAGAGCGGGATGGGGCGCCGTGTCCAGTCCGGCTCAGGCCTGAACTGGCCTCTCATCAGTCGAAGGGCGAGAGCCCCTCGTCATCGTCGGACCCGTCGTCTGCCCCGGTTTCCTCCATCGGCGCGAGGGCTTCCACCGCCACATCCTCACGGGTGCGCACGTCGGTGATCTGCGCGCCGGGGAAGTGCGCCAGGACGGCGGCCACCAGCGGATCTGCGCGGATGCCATCCTCGCGTTCCTCGCGCCGCGCCTGCGCCACCTCGGCGATGGTGGCCGCGCCCTGCTTGGAGGACAGCGACACCAGCCAGCGGCGGCTGGTCCATTCCAGCAGCTTGCGGGCGAGGGTCTGCACGAGGTTGGGGTCGCCACCCTCGGTGATGGCCAGCTCGATGCGGCCTTCCTCGAAATGCACGAGACGGGCGTTGGTCTCCAGAGCGTGCTTCAGCAGCAGGTCGCGCTTCTGCACCGCGAGCGCCACGACGTCGGCGAAGGTCCGGAGCTGCGGACCGGCCACCGCCGCCGGCTGGGGCGCGCGCTGCGGCATGGGCTCGGAGCGGGCCGCGATGGCAAGGCGAGCGCCGCCGCCGCCGGCCGCCATGGCGACCGGGCCGGGGGGCGGTGCGCCGCCGCCGGAAGACGGGCCGGGGGCGCTGCCGCCGTCAGTGGGCATGTCCTTCAGCTTGCGCAGGGTTTCGTCCGGGGTCGGCAGGTCGCTGGCATAGGCGAGGCGCACCAGCACCATTTCCGCTGCCTGCGCCGGCTTGGCCGCCTGCTGCACCTCGGTGATGCCCTTGGAGAGCATCTGCCATGTCCGCGAGAGCACGCGCATGGACAGGCCCTCGGCCATCTCCTTGCCGCGCAGCCGTTCGGCTTCCACCAGCGAGGCGTCCTCGGCGCTGGACGGCACGATCTTGAGCCGGGTCACGAGATGGGTGAATTCGGCCAGGTCCGTGAGGATGACCGCCGGATCGGCACCGGCATCATACTGGTCGCGGAACTCGCCCAGCGCGCGGGGCATGTCGCCCCGCATGAGCGCGTCGAACAGGTCGATGACGCGGGCCTTGTCGGCAAGGCCCAGCAGACGGCGGATTTCCTCGCCGCTCACGGTGCCGCCGCCATGGGCGATGGCCTGATCCAGCAGGGAGAGCGAATCGCGCACCGAGCCTTCCGCCGCGCGGGAGACGATGGAGAGCGCCTCCGCATCCACGGTGACGTCTTCCTTGGCGCAGATCTTGGACAGGTGGGAAGCCAGCGTGCCCGCTTCCACACGGCGCAGGTCGAAACGCTGGCAGCGCGAGAGCACGGTGACGGGCACCTTGCGGATTTCGGTGGTGGCGAAGATGAACTTCACATGCTCGGGCGGCTCTTCCAGCGTCTTCAGCAGCCCGTTGAAGGCTGCCGTGGAGAGCATGTGCACCTCGTCGATGATGTAGACCTTGTAGCGGGCCATCACCGGGCGATAGCGCGAACCGTCGATGATCTCGCGGATGTCGTTGATGGAGGTGTTGGACGCGGCGTCCATCTCCATCACGTCCACATGGCGGGATTCGATGATGTCCTTGCAGTGCTTGCCGAGCACGGAGAGGTCCAGCGACGGCCCGCCGCCGCCTTCCATGGGCTCGTAGTTCAGCGCGCGGGCGAGGATGCGTGCGGTGGTGGTCTTGCCCACGCCGCGGACGCCGGTGAGGATGTAGGCCTGCGCGATCCGCCCCGACGCGAATGCGTTCGAGAGCGTGCGGACCATGGCTTCCTGGCCGATCAGGTCGTCGAAATTCTGCGGCCGGTATTTGCGTGCCAGCACGCGATAGGGCGTGGCGGCTGCAGGCGCTGGGGCTGCCGGTGGGGTGGCGGCCGCCTGCGGGGGGGCGGCGACGGGCACTGATGCCTCGACCGGCGCGGCAGGCGGGGTGACGGCTTCAACTGGAGCAGGCGCAGCCGGAACAGGCGCTTCGGGAGCCGGTCCTGCGGGCGCAGGGGCCTCGGGAGCGGTCGTTTCGGGAGCGGGCGTCGCAACGGCCGGTGTGGTCGGGGCTGGCAGGTCGAGCCCCAGCAAGGCAGGCTCGGCCTCCGGGGCAGCCGGGGGCGGCCGCTTCGGTTGGTCCGGGACGGTCAGATCGAAGGCGGGCATGTCCAGTTCGGGCATGTCCTCGGGGGCATCGGCGCTCATGCCGCTTACATAGCATTTCGCGCGGGGATGCGTAGGGGCGGCCTGCGTCCCCGCCGGGATCGCGGTACCCGCGCCCGGAAAATATCCGAAGACATGTGGAGAAGGTGGGAGGCTGGACAGAGACCCGAGACGGGCTCGTTGGGGCTGCTTCCTTCCGGACCTGACCCGGTTGGCGAGTGGCTCGTCCACCGCCAACCTCCCGGCCCCTATATCGTCGCCTAAAGGCCGCTTGGCAAGGGGGGCGTTCACCCCGCTATCCCCAGCCTCGCCATGACCGTGCCGCCTCTTGCCGCCGGACAGGGCGCGGAGTGAAGTCCGGGGATGACTGATTCGTTCGCCCTCGACCCCCGCCTCGCCGCCGATGGCCCCGCCCTCGGCAATCTCAGGCTCTGCCATGTGCGGCTTGTGGACGACGCCCGCTTTCCATGGCTGGTGATGATCCCTGCCCGTGCAAGGCTGGTTGAGATCATCGACCTGCCGGCCGAAGACCGGGCGCTGCTGATGGAAGAGATCGCCACCGTCTCATCCGCCCTCAAGGCGATCGGCGGCGTGGAAAAGCTCAATGTGGCGGCGCTGGGCAATGTGGTGCCGCAGCTGCATGTGCACATCGTCGGTCGCGCTGCCGGAGACGCGGCCTGGCCCGGCCCGGTGTTCGGCACCGGACCGCGCGAACCCTATGAGCCGGGCGAGCGAGCGGCGCTGGAAGCCAGGCTCAAGACGGCACTCGGCCTCTGAGGGAAGCGTCGCGCCGGGGTCACTTGCCTCGCGATATATCCCGTGCGACCGTCCCCGGAGGCGTCCCCAGCTCAGATCTCATGCCCTCATCCTCCTTCTTCGAACTCGGCCTCAGGCCCACCCTCGGCTATGTGGACAGCCCGCTTGACCGGGCGGCGCACCGGCGTCGGGATGCCGAGGCGCTGGCCCGCCGTGACGATGCGCGGGCCTACCTGCTCGGTGGCGAGCTGGTCGCGCTGAAGCCAGATGACACCAAGGCGGGCGGCCACGACCCCCTGTTCACCATGGACGAGGCACGGGCCGCAGGCGGCACCGAGCCGCTATTCCTCGGCCTCGCCGGCGAGGCGCCGCGCTTCGGGCTCGTCTTCCCGCCCGAGAATCGCGAGCGGCTGGAGGCCACGGGCCTCTTCGTCTCCGATCTGCGGTCGGTGGCGGTGGGCGGCCTCGTGGCGGCGGACCATCTCGGCCCCTTCGCCTGTGCCAAGGCGCTGGCCGGCTGGCATCAGCGCCATCGCTTCTGCTCCAATTGCGGCACTCCGACAAAGATGATCGAGGCCGGCTGGCGGCGGGACTGCCCGTCCTGCGGCGGCCAGCATTTTCCGCGCACCGACCCGGTGGCGATCATGCTCACCTATCACGGCGACCGCTGCCTGCTCGGGCGCTCGCCGCGCTTCGCGCCCAACATGTGGTCCTGCCTCGCCGGCTTTGTGGAGCCGGGCGAGACCTTCGAGGATGCGGTGCGGCGCGAGACGCTTGAGGAGGCGGGCATCACCTCCGGCAAGGTGCGCTATCTGAAGGCGCAGCCCTGGCCCTTCCCCATGTCGCTCATGATCGGCTGCATCGCCGAGGCCACCTCCACGGACATCACTATCGATGCCACCGAGCTGGACGACGCACGCTGGTTCGACCGCGCGGAGGCGGCGCAGATGCTGACGCGTACCCATGCCGGCGGGCTTTTCGTTCCGCCGCCCAATGCGATCGCCCATCACCTGATCCGTGCTTTCGTGGAAGGCGAGACGGCCTAGAGCCGGATCGGTTCAGATTAATCTGAACCGTGAATCCGCCTCTCGTGCTTCAAGGTCCGTCGGGACGCGCCGACCAAAGGGAGTAGCCGGCCGATGGTGCGGGCATGACCATGGCGAACCACAAGGGGCCGGATGCCCCGCGCCGGGCCTCCGCAGGCTTGGTCGGGCTGCTGCGCCGGCTGGTGCTGCTCGATCCCGGCAACATCCCGCGCCCGCGCCGCCGCCCGGTGGGCCTCGTCTACGGGCTCGACGACAAGGTGCCGGCCGGCGCGCTGGTAGCGCTGTCGGCCCAGCACGCCATGCTGGCGCTCACCTTCCTCATCTATCCGCTGGTGGTGGCCACCGAGAGCGGCCTGTCGCAGCACGAGACCAATTCGGTGCTGACCGCCTGCGCCATGTGCATCGGCCTCGCCACCATGCTGCAATGCGTGCGCACCCGCTTCGGCAGCGGCTATCTGGTGGTGCATGTGCCGTCCCCCGGCGCCATGCCGCTGGCGATCCAGACACTGGCGCTCGGCGGGGTGGGGCTGATGGCGGCGACCACGCTGCTGCTCGGCACCTGCCAGTTGTTCGTGGCCCGCATCGTGCGGCCGCTGCGGGTGCTGCTGCCGCCGGAAGTCTGCGGCGTGGCGGTGGTGATGCTGGGCATCTCGCTGGCCGAGCCGGCGCTCCGGCGGGCGCTCGGCATCGACGGTCGCGGTGTTCAGGTGGACCATGCCTCGGCTCTGGTCAGCATGCTGACCGTGGCGCTGATCGTCGGCATCGCCATCTTCGCGCCGCGCCGGATCAAGCTGTTCGCGGTGCTGATCGGGGCCGCTTCGGGCTGGGGGCTCGCCGTCCTGCTCGGGCTGGAACGGGCCGGGGCGGAGGCGCTGCTGTCGGCCGCCCCGCTGGTCGCCCTGCCGGAGCTGCACCTGCCCGCGTTCCGGATCGAGCCCAGCCTGCTGCCGCTGGTGGCGGTGATGGTGCTGCTCAATCTGGTGGACGTGCTCAGCGTCACCGTCTCGCTGGAAAAGATGAACGATGCCGACTGGCGGCGGGCGGACATGCGCGCGGCCGAGCGGGCAGTGACCACCTGCGGCATCGCCAATGTGCTGAACGGCCTGACCTCCGGCTTCCACTCGGGCCTGTCGTCTTCGGCCGTGGGGCTTGCCTTCGCCACCGGCGCTACCGCGCGGATCATCGGTGTTGCGGCGGGGGCTTTCATCTTCGCCACCGCCTTCTTTCCGAAGCTGATCGTGGCGCTGACGCTCATCCCTTCGCCGGTGATCGGCGGCATCCTGCTCTACACCACCGCCTATCTGCTGGTGGCGGGCATGGAGCTGATCCTGTCCCGCCGCCTGTCCGAGCGCCGGGTGTTTCTGGTGGGCCTGTCCATACTGGCGGGCCTCTCCGTGGCGCTGCTGCCGATCCGCGACCAGTTCCCGCTGTGGCTCAAGCCGCTGGTGTCCACGCCGATGAGCCTGGGAACCATCGTCGCGATCCTGCTCAACCTGCTGTTCCGGCTCGGCATCTCCCGCGAGGCGGGGATCGCGGTGCGGCCGGGTGCCAATAGCTTCGAAGCCGTGCGCGATTTTCTGGAGCGGCAGGGCGACCTGTGGGGCGCCCGGCGCGACGTGATCTCGGCTGCCATTCCCGTGGGTGCACAGGCGCTGGAGGTGCTGCTGGACAACGACATCGCGGCCGGTGACGTGGAATTGCGGGCCCGCTTCGATGAGACCCATCTCGACGTCTATCTGCTCTATGACGGCGAAGTCATGGAGGCGCCGAAGGTACGCCCCGCGCCCGAGGCGCTGCTGGGCGAACCCGCTGAGGTGGCGGCCTTCAGCGCCTATCTCATCAAGCGTCTGTCCGACCGTGTGACCTTCGGCCGGACAGTGAGCGGCAAGGCGCGCATCGCCCTGCGCTTCGACCACTGAGCGTCCCGTTCAGTCCTCGGCCTTCGGCGAGCGGGTGACGCGGAAGGGATGGGCCGGATAGACGCCCAGGATGCGGACCTCGCGGGAGAAGAAGGCCAGTTCCTCCAGCGCCAGCTTCAGGCCGCGGTCGTCGGGATGGCCGTCCACGTCGGCATAGAACTGGGTGGCAGTGAACTCGCCGTCGAGCTGGTAGCTCTCCAGCTTGGTCATGTTCACGCCGTTGGTGGCGAAGCCGCCGAGCGCCTTGTAGAGCGCGGCCGGCACGTTGCGCACCCGGAACACGAAAGTAGTCATCACCGGGCCGTTGCCGGCCGGTGCCCAGTCCGCTTCGCGCTTCAGGATGACGAAGCGGGTGGTGTTGTGGGCCTCGTCCTCGATGTTCTCGGCCAGGATGTCGAGGCCGTAGATCTCGGAGGCAAGGCGGGGGGCGATGGCGGCGCGTGTGACGTCCTGCGCATCGGCGATCTCGCGGGCCGAGCCGGCGGTGTCGGCGCCGACTACGGCCTTGAGATTCAACGTGCGGATGGCCTTGCGGCACTGGCCGAGCGCCATCACGTGGCTCTGCACCGTCTTGATGGTGGAGAGGCTGGAGCCCTTCACGCCCATGAGCTGGTGCGACAGCGGCAGGAAGAACTCGCCGGCGATCTGGAGATGCGAGCGCGGCATCAGATGGTGGATGTCCGCCACGCGGCCGGCCACCGTGTTCTCGATGGGGATCATGGCGAGTTCGGCATTGCCGCTCTCCACCGCGATGAAGGCGTCCTCGAAGGTGGGGCAGGGCACCGCCTCGCAATCGGGGAAGACTTCCCGGCAGGCGATGTGGGAATTGGCACCCGGTTCGCCCTGAAACACGATGCGGCCGCTCATACCTGTCGTCTCCTCAAGTCTTCTGGCTGGCCAGCAGCGCTTTCGCGCGGGCCAGATGCTCCGGCGTATCGACCCCCAGCGGCACCGCGTCAACCACGGCGACGTCGATCCGCATGCCGGCTTCCAGCGCGCGCAGCTGCTCCAGCTTCTCGCGCTGTTCCAGCGGAGAGGGCGGCAGCGCCACGAAGCGCTCCAGCGCGGCGCGGCGATAGGCATAGAGGCCGATGTGGTGATAGAGCGGCCCCTCGCCAAAGGGCGCGGTGGTGCGGGTGAAATAGAGCGCCCGCAGGCGGTTCTGCGCAATCGGCGTGCCCACCACCTTGACCACGTTGGGGTCGGTGCGCTCGCCTGCCTCGGTGATGAGGGCAGTAAGGGTGGCGATGTCGGCCGGTCCTTCGGCGAGCGGGGCGAGGGCGGCGCGGATGGTTTCCGGCGCGATGGTGGGCAGGTCGCCCTGCACATTTACGATGATCTGCACCTTGCCCTCAGGGTCGAGCGTGCCGAGCGCCTCGAAGATGCGGTCGGAGCCGGAGGGGTGATCGGGACGGGTCATCACCGCCTCGAAGCCGGCGGCGCGCACGGCATCGGCGATCTCCGCGGTGTCAGTGGCGACCGCGACGCGGCCGATGGAGGCTGCGACCGCTCGTCGCGCGACCTCCACGATCATGGGCCGCCCGCCGACATCGGCCAGCGGCTTGCCGGGCAGCCGGCTGGCCGCCATGCGTGCCGGAATAAGCACCAGAACGTCGGAAGGGGCGGTGGACATGAAGGATCCCTCGGCATGAATCAGCCGCGAAATGTGCACCGCAGCGTGGCATTGGGGCGCGCCTTATACGGGTTGCACGGCCCCAATCAAAGTGATTAGTTCCAAACTGCGGCCACAGACGTGAACCCGCGAACCCTTAGCCTATGCGCATTTGCGACGAAGAATGAAGCTCCAGGGAGCGAAGCGTCGATGAACAGTTTCGAATTAAACAAAATCGCGGGCGCAGTGCTGGGCACGTTGACCTTGACCCTCGGTCTGGGGATCGTTTCCGAAATCCTTTTCACCCCTGAGGCCCCGGCCAAGCCGGGCTACGAGATCGCGGTCAAGGAAGAAGGCGGGGCTGCCGCCGCCGGGCCGGCCAAGGCCGCCGCCGTGCCGATCGCCGAACTGCTGCCGAAGGCCTCGCCCGAGAAGGGGGCGGCCGTGGCCAAGCGCTGCGGCGCCTGCCACAACTTCACCGAAGGCGCGGGCGCCAAGGTGGGGCCGGACCTCTATGCGGTGGTCGGCCGCGCCAAGGGCAGCGTCGCGGGCTTCTCCTATTCCGCCGCCATGAAGGCCAAGGGCGGCGACTGGTCGTTCGACGAGCTGAACGCCTTCCTGACCAATCCGAAGGGAGACATCCCCGGCACCGCCATGGCCTTCGCGGGCATCCCGAAGGAGACGGAGCGGGCGGACCTCATTGCCTATCTGAATACGCTGTCGCACAGCCCCCTGCCGCTGCCGCAGGCGGCCAAGTAAGGCCGCTGGTTCGAGGGCTCTTCCGCCTCACGCGATTGTCACAGCATGGGCCGGTTCCTCGAGGGACCGGCCCATTTTCTTGTGCGCGCACGGGAAAAGACGTGCAGGATCGCACTCCTGAGGTCGCGGAGGCACGCCGGTGCCTTGTTTCTGCCCCGGCGTCAGGGGTGTTATGCCCGTTCACGTTTCGCGCTGCCCTTTTCGGGCGGCCGCAGTCCGGAGTGCCCGATGCATCTGAAGGTCCGCAGGCTCGCTCTCGCCGCCGCTTTCCTCGCCTGCGCCACGCCCGCGCTGGCGCAACCGGCGCCGGGTCCGTTCCGGTTCGCGACTTCGCTCATGGGCGAGCCCAAGTACAAGGACGGCTTCAAGCATTTCGACTATGTGAACCCGGAGGCCCCCAGGGGCGGAACGGTGCGCCTGTCGGCGGACGGGACCTTCGACAGCTTCAATTTCATCATCCCACGCGGCACGTCCGGCGCGGGCCTGAGCCAGATCTACGATACGCTCACCACCCAGTCCCGGGACGAGGTGGCCACCGCTTATGGCCTGATTTCCGATGGCTTACGCTTCCCGGAAGACTATTCCTCCGTCACCTATCGTCTGAACCCGAATGCCAAATGGCATGACGGCCAGCCGATCACACCCGATGATGTGGTGTGGTCGTTCGAGGTGCTGACCAAGAACAATCCTGGCCAGGCCTTCTACTATCGCCACGTGAAGGGCGTGGCGAAGACCGGCGACCACGAGGTGACATTCACCTTTGATCAGGGCGGCAACCGCGAGCTGCCGCAGATCGTCGGCGAGCTGCTGATCCTGCCCAAGCACTGGTGGACGGGCACGGACGCCAATGGCAAGCCGCGCGACATCACGCAGGGCACCCTCGAGCCGCCGCTGGGCTCCGGTGCCTACAAGATCAAGTCCTTCGTGCCGGGTCGCACCATCGTCTATGAGCGGGTGAAGGATTATTGGGCCAAGGATCTGCCGGTCAATGTAGGTCGGAATAATTTCGACGAGATCCGCTACGAATACTATCGCGACGACACGGTGGAGCTGGAGGCCTTCAAGGCCGATCAGTACGATTTCCGCGTGGAGACCTCGGCCAAGAACTGGGCTACCGCCTATGACTTCCCGGCCAAGCAGCAGGGCAAGGTGAAGCTCGAGCTGTTCGAGAACCGCTCAGTCGGCCAGATGCAGGCCTTCATCCCCAACCTGCGCCGCGAGAAGTTCCAGGATGCCCGTGTGCGCCGGGCGCTGAATTATGCGCTCGATTTCGAGGGCATGAACCACACCCTGTTCTTCGACCAGTACAAGCGCACCATGAGCTACTTCTCCGGCACGGAACTGGCCTCCTCCGGCCTGCCCACCGGGGCCGAGCTCGACATCCTGAACGGGGTAAAGGACAAGGTGCCGCCGGGCGTCTTCACCACGCCTTATACCAATCCTGAAAATCCGGACGAGCAGTCCCGCCGCGCCAACCTGCGGCAGGCGGCAGACCTGCTGAAGCAGGCGGGCTGGCAGGTGAAGGGGCGTCAGCTGGTGAATGCCAAGGGCGAGCCCTTCACGCTGGAAATCCTGCTGGCGGCTCCGGCCTTCGAGCGCGTGGCGCTGTTCTACAAGCCGGCGCTGGAACGCCTCGGCATTCAGGTGTCGGTTCGACTTGTGGATTCCTCGCAATATACGAACCGCGTGCGGGCGCGCGACTTCGACATGATCATCACCGGCTGGGGCCAGTCGCTCTCGCCGGGTAATGAGCAGCGCGATTATTGGGGCTCGGAATCCGCTGATCGCGAAGGCTCGCGTAACTATGCCGGCATCAAGAACCCGGCCGTGGATGCCCTCATCGAGAAGGTGATCTACGCCACTGATCGCACGCAACTGGTGGCCGCCACCCACGCCCTCGATCGCGTGCTGCTGTGGAACGATTACGTCATCCCGTCCTGGACCTTCGGCTACAGCCGTACGGCGCGCTGGGACCGCTTCGCCCATCCGCCGGTTCTGCCGCAATACTCCTACGAGTTCCCGGACATCTGGTGGTGGGATGCGGCCAAGGCCGCGAAGATCGGGGGCGCGCAGTGAGGCAGGCGGGCCTGCATCGCCGCACGGTGCTGCGGCTCGCCGCCGGCGCCGGCGCGGCGGGCCTGCTGCCCGGCCTGTGGCCGGCGGGCGCGTGGGCCGAGGTGCCGCCGCCCGCGGTGCCCGAGGGTGTCGAGCGGCACGGTATGTCCTCCTTCGGCGAGCTGAAATATGCGCCGGACTTCAAGCAGTTCGACTATGTGAAGGTGGACGCGCCCAAAGGCGGCGTATTCTCGCAGATCGGACCGACGGCGGCCTATAACCAGTCGTTCCAGACCTTCAATTCGCTCAACGGCTACATTCTGCGCGGCGATGCGGCGCAGGGCATCGCGCTGATCTTCGACAGCCTGATGGTGCGCGCGGCCGACGAGCCGGACGCGGTCTATGGGCTTGTGGCGTCATCGGTGGCGATCTCGGACGAGGGGCGCACCTACCGCTTTCGCCTGCGCCCGGAAGCGCGCTTTCATGATGGCTCGCCGCTCACCGCCGAGGATGTCGCCTTCTCGCTGACCACGCTGAAGACCGAGGGGCATCCTCTCATCCGGCAGGCGCTGCGCGAGTTCGTTGGCGCCAAGGCCGAGGACAAGGGCACGGTGGTGCTCTCCTTCAATGCCGGCCGCCCGCGCGACGTGCCGAGCTATGCGGCCACCCTGCCCATCTTCTCCAAGGCCTATTATGCGGCCCAGAAGTTCGAGGAGACGACGCTTCAGCCGCCGCTCGGCTCCGGCCCCTACAAGGTGGGCCGGTTCGAGGTGGGCCGCTTCATCGAATATGATCGCGTGCCGGCCTATTGGGGGGCCGATTTGCCGGTGAACCGGGGCCGCTACAATTTCGATACGCTACGCTTTGAATATTTCCGCGACCGCGAGGTGGGGCTGGAGGCGTTCAAGGCCCGCACCTACGTGTTCCGCGAGGAGTTCACCTCCCGCGCCTGGGCGACCCAATATGACTTCCCCGCCATCCACGACGGCCGGGTGAAGCGCGACGTACTGCCCGACGAGACGCCCTCCGGTGCGCAGGGTTGGTTCTTCAACATGCGCCGGCCGAAGTTCGCCGATCCGCGCGTGCGCGAAGCCCTCGGGCTGGCCTTCGATTTCGAGTGGACCAACAAGAACCTGATGTACGGCCAGTATGAGCGCACCTGGTCCTTCTTCCAGAATTCCGACCTGATGGCCAAGGGCGAGCCTTCGCCCGAGGAACTGAAACTGCTCGAGCCGCACCGCGCGGTGCTGCCCGCTGCCGTGTTCGGCACGGCCGTGGTGCCGCCGGTGAGCGATGGCTCGGGACAGGATCGCCCGCTGCTTCGGCGTGCCTCCACGCTCCTGAAAGAGGCGGGCTACAATGTGCAGCAGGGCCGTCTGGTGGATGCCAAGGGGGCTCCGTTCCAGATCGAGTTTCTGGATGACGACGGCAGTTTCGAACGCCACACCTCACGCTTCATCGCCAATCTGAAGGTGCTGGGCATCGACGGCAGCTTCCGCATCGTCGATCCGGCCCAGTATCAGTTGCGGCTGAAGAATTTCGATTTCGACGTTGTGGTGCGGCGCTATTCGGTATCGCTCAATCCGGGTGAGGAACTCTCCGCCTATTTCGGCTCCGAGGCGGCGCGCATGCCGGGCTCCAACAATCTGTCCGGCATCGCCGACAAGACGGTGGACACTTTGATCGCGACCGCCCTTGCCGCGCAGAACCGGGCCGATCTCGTCATCGCCTGCCGGGCGTTGGACCGCGTGCTGCGAGCCGGGCACTACTGGGTGCCGCAGTGGAGCAAGGCGTCCTTCTGGCTGGCCTACTGGGACGTGTTCGGGCGCCCGCCGGTGAAGCCGAAATATGACCGGGGCGCGCTGGACACATGGTGGCGTCGCCCGGACACGCCGGAACCGGCCGCGGCTCCTGTCGCGCCGCCTGCCACGCCGCAAAAGGACGGTTGACGCCGCGCCTTCTCATACCGCACGGTCCATCCAGTTCCGGAGACCCGATGCTCGCTTATATCGTCCGCCGCCTCGCGCTCATGGTACCGACCATCCTCGGCATCATGCTGGTTTCGTTTGTGATCATCCAGTTCGCGCCGGGCGGCCCGGTGGAACGGGTGATCGCCCAATTGACCGGGGATGACGTGTCCGCCACGGCGCGCGTGTCCGGCGGCGGCGGCGATTTTGCCGGCGGCGCGGCGGCCCCCGGTGCGGGCGGCGGCGGGGCAGATGCCTCGAAGTATCGCGGCGCGCAGGGCCTTGATCCGAATTTCATCAAGGAGCTGGAGAAGCAGTTCGGCTTCGACAAGCCGCCGGCCGAGCGTTTTGCGCTGATGATCTGGAACTATGCCCGGTTCGACTTCGGCCGCTCCTATTTCCGCGACATCTCGGTGCTTGAGCTGATCAAGGAGAAGTTGCCGGTTTCCATCTCGCTCGGGCTGTGGATGACGCTGCTCACCTACGCCATCTCCATCCCGCTCGGCATCTCCAAGGCCATGCGCGATGGCTCGCGCTTCGATGTGTGGAC
Source organism: Azorhizobium oxalatiphilum (assembly GCF_014635325.1). GTDB lineage: Bacteria > Pseudomonadota > Alphaproteobacteria > Rhizobiales > Xanthobacteraceae > Azorhizobium > Azorhizobium oxalatiphilum. The sequence continues at coordinate 367,193 of NZ_BMCT01000006.1, forward strand.
GTCGGCGGTGGTGATCGTCGGTTACGCTATCCCCTCCTTCCTGTTCGCGATCCTGCTGATCGTGCTGTTCGCGGGCGGCTCCTTCCTCGACTGGTTTCCGTTGCGCGGCCTGACCTCGGATAACTGGGCGCAGATGAGCTGGCCGGAGCGCATCGGAGACTATGCGTGGCATCTGGTGCTGCCGCTCACCTCCATGGTGCTCGGCGCGTTCGCCACCATGACCTTGCTGACCAAGAATTCGTTCCTGGAAGAGATCCGCAAGCAATATGTGACCACGGCCCGCATGAAGGGCCTGCCGGAGCGCAAGGTGCTCTACCGGCACGTGTTCCGTAATGCCATGCTGATCGTGATCGCCGGCTTCCCGAGCGCCTTCATCTCGGCCTTCTTCACCGGCTCGCTGCTGATCGAGACCATCTTCTCGCTGGACGGGCTCGGCCTGCTGGGCTTCGAGAGCGTGCTGAACCGCGACTATCCGGTGGTGTTCGCCACGCTTTACATCTTCTCGCTGGCGGGCCTGCTGATCGGTCTCCTCTCCGATCTCACCTATATGCTGGTCGATCCGCGCATCGACTTCGAAGCGCGGGAGGTGTGAGCGTGGACACCACCGCAACCGCTGCCCCCCAGATGCTCGCTCCGCCGAAGCGCGCCTGGTTGTCGCCGCTGAACAAGCGTCGTCTCGCCAATTTCCGCGGCAACGGCCGTGGCTGGTGGGCGTTCGTCATCTTCATGGTGCTGTTCGTCATCAGCCTGTTCGCGGAGTTCATCGCCAACGACAAGCCGGTGCTGGTGAAGTATGACGGCGCTTATTACATGCCGATCCTGCACTATTATCCGGAGACCACCTTCGGCGGTGATTTCGAGACCGAGGCGGATTATCGCGATCCCTATCTGCAGAAGCTGATCGCAGAGAAGGGCGGCTCCATGATCTGGCCGCCGATCCGTTTCTCCTATTCCACCCACAATCTCGATCTGCCGACCCCCGCCCCCTCGCCGCCCACCTGGATGCTGACGGAGGCGCAGTGCAAGACGGTGGCCGAACGCAAGCAGGTGAGCGGCTGTTCTGGCCTTGAGTACAACTGGCTCGGCACTGACGATCAGGGCCGCGACGTGCTGGCGCGGCTCATCTACGGCTTCCGCATCTCGGTGCTGTTCGGCCTCGCGCTGACCATCATCTCCTCGGTGATCGGCGTGGCGGCAGGCGCGGTGCAGGGCTATTTCGGCGGCTGGGTGGATCTGCTCTCCCAGCGCTTCATCGAGATCTGGACCGCCATTCCCTCGATGTATCTGCTGCTGATCATCTCGTCCGTTCTGGTGCCCGGCTTCTGGGTGCTACTGGGCATCCTCTTGCTGTTCTCATGGGTCAGCCTCGTGGGTCTCGTGCGGGCGGAATTCCTGCGCGCGCGCAACTTCGAATATGTGCAGGCGGCCCGTGCGCTGGGGGTGGGCAACTTCACCATCATGACGCGGCATCTGCTGCCAAACGCCATGGTGGCGACGCTGACCTTCCTGCCCTTCATCCTGTCGTCCTCGGTGATGACGCTGACAGCGCTGGACTTTCTGGGCTTCGGCCTGCCGCCGGGCTCGCCCTCGCTGGGCGAACTGCTGTCGCAGGGCAAGGCCAACATCCAGGCGCCGTGGCTGGGGCTCACCGGCTTCTTCACGGTGGCGCTGATGCTGAGCCTGCTGATCTTCATCGGCGAAGCCGTCCGCGACGCCTTCGATCCGCGCAAGACCTTCGGGTGAGGGGAGGACAAACCATGAGCGAACCCCTCCTCTCCGTCCAGGACCTCTCCATCGCCTTCCGAAGGGGTGGGACGGACCACATCGCGGTCAACCGTGTCTCATTCGATGTGAAGCCCGGCGAGACGGTGGCATTGGTGGGTGAGTCTGGTTCGGGCAAGTCGGTCACTGCGCTGTCGGTGCTGAAGCTGCTTCCCTATCCGTCCGCCAGCCATCCCACGGGCCGCATCCTGTTCAAGGGCAAGGATTTGCTCACCGTCAGCGAGCGGGAGCTCAGGGCCGTGCGCGGCAATGACGTGACCATGGTGTTCCAGGAACCCATGACCTCTCTCAACCCCCTGCACACCATCGATCGGCAGATCGGCGAGATGCTGATCCTGCATCGCGGCCTCAGCGGCGCGGCCGTGCGCAAGCGCACGCTGGAGCTGCTGCACGAGGTCGGCATCCCCGATCCGGAAAGCCGGCTCGGCGCCTATCCGCACCAGCTCTCGGGCGGGCAGCGCCAGCGCATCATGATCGCTATGGCGCTCGCCAACGAGCCGGACCTGCTGATCGCGGACGAGCCGACCACCGCGCTCGACGTCACCGTGCAGGCGCAGATCCTCAAGCTGCTCAAGGAGTTGCAGGCGCGGCTCGGCATGGCGATGCTGTTCATCACCCATGATCTGGGCATCGTACGCAAGATCGCCGACCGGGTCTGCGTGATGCAGAAGGGCGAGATCGTCGAGCAGGGCGGGGCGGAGGAAACCTTCCAGAACCCGCGCCATCCCTACACTCAGGCCCTGCTCAAGGCTGAACCCAAGCCCGATCCCGCACCCGCCGCTCCCGAGGCGAAGGTGGTGGTGGCGGCGCAGGATCTGAAGGTCCATTTCCCCATCAAGCGCGGCATCCTGCGGCGCACCGTCGGGCATGTGAAGGCGGTGGATGGGGTGTCGATCGAGATCCGCGAGGGGGAAACCCTTGGTGTGGTTGGCGAGAGTGGCTCCGGCAAGACCACGCTGGGGCTGGCGCTGCTGCGGCTGATCTCCTCGCAGGGGCCGATCCTGTTCCTCGGCCAGCGCGTTGACGGGCTTGGCTTTTCCGGCATGCGGCCGCTGCGTGCCGACATGCAGATCGTGTTCCAGGATCCCTACGGGGCGCTCTCTCCGCGCATGTCGGTGGCCGACATCGTGGAGGAGGGGCTGCTCGTCCACCAGCGCCAGCTTTCGGTGGAGGAGCGGGAGCAGCGGGTGATCGACGCGCTCAGGGATGTGGGGCTCGATCCCGAGAGCCGCTTCCGCTATCCCCATGAATTCTCAGGCGGACAGCGCCAGCGCATCTCCATTGCACGGGCCATGGCGCTGGAGCCTTCCTTCGTGGTTCTGGACGAGCCGACCTCGGCGCTGGACATGCTGGTGCAGGCGCAGATCGTGGATCTGCTGCGCGCGCTGCAACGTAAGCGTTCGCTCACTTACATGTTCATCTCCCACGATCTGCGTGTCGTGTCGGCGCTGGCCAGCCGTATCCTCGTGATGCGGCAGGGAAAAATGGTCGAGGAGGGGCCGGCCCGCGAGGTGTTCGCCCATCCGCGCGAGGCCTATACCAAGGCGCTTTTCGAGGCCGCCTTCAACATCGAGACCGCCCAGGCCGGAGTGACCGCACAGTGATCGGAACGCCGTTCGAGGACGCGCCCGCCGCCATCGATGTGCATGAAGAAACCCTGATCCATCAAGGCTTTCGGCGGTTCGAGCGCTATGAGCTGACGCTCCATCCGCCGGCCTCCCGGCCGGTCCGGCAGACCCGCGAGATCCTGCGGGTGGGCGGAGCGGCGGGGATCCTCGCCATCGACCCCGTCCGGCAGGCGATCGTGCTGATCCGGCAGTTCAGGCTCACCGCCCACTTCTCCACCGGGCGGGGTGAACTCATTGAGATTCCAGCAGGATTGATTGATCCGGGTGAGGATCCGGCGATCACCGCGCGGCGGGAATGCATCGAGGAGATCGGGCTCGATCCGGGAGAGGTGCATTTCCTCTTCTCCAGCCTCGTCTCGCCCGGGGCGCTGGATGAGACGGCATGGTTCTATCTCGGTTTCGTGGATGCGTCCCATCTGCCGGAACAGACTGGTGTTGAAGGCGAAAACGAAGTGATCCGGCCGTTCCTCGTGCCGCTGGACGAGGCCATCGCGGCGCTGGACGACGGGCGCCAGCTGGCAAGCGGATACCTGCGCATGGGCCTCATGTGGATCGCCCTCCACCGGGCCGAGGTGACGGCGCGCGGCGAAGCCTGGCTGGCCCGCCGCGGTGCGTGAGACGATGCCTGAGATGGCACACACGATGGCACATATGTAACGGACGGTGCCCGATGGCACGCCCATGGCCCCTGCTTGTCCGTGTTCCCCTGTCCCCTCGCGATCCCCGGGCCATCGCCGGCAAGTACCTGAAGCCGCGAACGGACACGCGCGGAAGTAGCGGGGTTGTTCCCGTACGTGTGGCCGGCATGGCACAATGGGTGTCCCGCGTGCCCCGCCTTCGCCACAATGTGGGACATTCCGCCGGCCGAGGGTGCCTCCTGTCACGGCACTGTCATGGGCCTCGCCTTAGTGCACCTCCAAACAGTGGGGTGCCTTATGATCAGCCTGAAGTCGTCCGTCTCGCGCGCTGCCGTCGTCTGCGCCCTCATCGTCTCGCCCGTCCCGGTTCTGGCCGCCGATTTCACCGTCATCAGCGGCGCCACGGACACGGCCCGCAAGACGCTCAATAACGGCAACATCGGCACCGTAGAAACGGGGGGCACGCTCTCCACGACCACCAACAACGCCGCCGTCACCATCAGCTCCGTCACAACTGACGTGACGCTCAATAATGCCGGCACCATCACCTCTTCGGCCAATCGCGGCATCGACGTCTCGTCGGGCGTGACCGGCCTGATCACCGTGGACAACAGCGGCTCGATCACCGGCAACGGCAATGACGGCTTCCGCATCAACAGCACGCTGGCCGGCGGCACGCTGCTGCTGACCAACTCCGGCACCATCGCCTCCACGGCCGGTCAGGCGCTCGACTTCGACGCCGCCAACTCGGCCACGGCGGTGGTGACGATCAACAACACCGGCACCATCTCCACCTCGACCACGAATGCCTCGGATGCCATCCGTCTCGGCGGCGGCACCATCAGCCTGACCAATTCGGGCACCATCTCCACCACCGCCACTGAAAAGCGGGCGATCAAGTTCGACAGCGACACCAACATCGACACGCTGGTGTCCTTCAAGCTGGTCAACACGGCCACCGGCCTGATCGAGGGCACGGACGACGCCATCAAGATCGCCGCCACCGCAACCAGCACCTCGACCGCCAACATCAACATCACCAATGCCGGCATCATCCGCTCCACCGGCACGGGTCAGGGCATCGACCTCGGCGATCTCCAGTCCACCGGGCTGACGATCACCATCACCAACGAAGCCTCCGGCCTCATCACCGCCGCCGACAATGACGGCATCATGGGCGGGATGAACACGACCATTCACAACTACGGTCAGATCATCGCCAACTACACCACCGAGACCGCCACCGATCAGAACTTCAGCGCCGTGAAGTTCGGTGATGACGGCACCAGCGTCGTCGCCACGGTCTACAACTACGCGGGCGCGCTGATCTCGGGCTCGTACCACGGCATCAAGGCCTCGGGCGAAGGCGACAACATCACCGTCTACAACTGGGGCACGATCCTCGGCCGCAACGGCTCGGGCGTGAATTCCAACGGCTCGGGCACGGTGGTGAACTACGGCACCATCACCGGCCAGTCGGACCCGGCGGCGGCCTTCGGTGACGCCGACGGCATCGACTTCGACCACATCGGCGACATCACCAACTACGGCACCATCCAGGCGCTCGGTTCCCATGGCATCAAGCCGGGCGAGACCACGCTGAGCACCTCGGAAGGCATCGCCTTCGGCGGCGGTGTCGTCACCAACGGTTCGGCCAGCGTCCGCACCGCCCTCATCTCCGGCTATGACAACGGCATCCTCGCCGACGACAGCAATCGCGGCAGCGTCTATGGCGCCGTGACCGTGACCAATTACGGCACCATCCAGGGCGTGAACGGCTACGGCATCCAGGTCATCAACGACGCCGGCTACTCCACCACCATCACCAATTACGGCACCATCTCCGGCGCCACCTATGCGGTGGCCATGGGCAATGGCGACGATCTGTTCGTCTATGAGGCGGGCTCGAACGTGGTGGGCGCGGTGATGGGCCAGGCCGGCACCGACACCTTCCGCCTCGGCGAAGTGGCCGGCACCTTCAACCTCAGCCTGCTGGGTGACACCGCCACCTATCAGGGCTTCGAGGTGCTGGATCTGGCCATCGGCTCGGCCTGGACGGTCTCCGGCACCAGCAGCTTCTCGGGCGCCACCAGCGTCACCGGCGCCAGCCTGACGCTGGACAATGCCAGCCTCGCCTCCTCGGTGGTCACGGTGGCCGGCAGCGGCACCACGGGCGCCGTGCTCGCGGGCACCGGCACGGTCGGTGGCCTGAATGCCGGCAGCGGCGCCACCATCTCCCCCGGCACGACGGCGGGCAGCATCGGCACCCTCAACGTGTCCGGCAACGCCGCCTTCGCCGGCGGCTCCATCTATGCGGTGAGCGTGAACAGCGCCGGCCAGAGCGACCGCATCGCGGTCTCCGGCACCACCACGCTGGCCTCGGGTTCGGCGGTCGCGGTGACGGCGGAAAGCGGCACCTACAATTTCACCCAGCGCTACACCATCCTGACCTCGGCGGGTGGTGTGTCGGGCACCTTCGGGACCGTGACCTCGAACTTCGCCTTCCTGACGCCCTCGCTGAGCTATGACGCGTCCGACGTTTATCTGACGCTCAACCGCAACGACGTGAGCTTCGCCAGCGTGGCCTCCACGCCGAACGGTCGCGCGGCGGCCGGCGCGGTGGAAGCGGGCGGCCCGAACACGGCGCTCTATCAGGCGGTTGCCGGCGGCTCGGTCGGCTCCTCGCAGGCGGCTTTCAAGACCCTCTCGGGCGAGGCGCAGGCCTCTGCCGGCTCGAACGCCTTCAACACCAACCAG
>NZ_BMCT01000007.1 GCF_014635325.1 Azorhizobium oxalatiphilum
GATAAACAATCCAAAAAGCCCCTTCAGGACAACCCTGAAGGGGCTTTTTGCTGTCTAAACGCGACGCTCTGCAGAGCCTGAACCGGAAAAGCGAAAACACGGCTGGCCGGGACCAAAATGGGACCCAGCAGGCACCGGTCACGCTGGGCAAACCTGCCCACGAAAGCTCCGAGCCCGCATGCTGCGTGTGCGCTCATTCGTTCCTCGCGGCAGGCGCAAATGCGTAAGCGGTGGCAGGGCGAGGGCGCTAAACCTGCGATGGAGGCGGAAAGCTGGCCTCTTCCGGGTAAGCCGCTCGCCGCACCGCCAAAAGCGGATCTGCTGAACGCACCCATGCAACCCCCGAGCCCCGACGCGGCCTTCGAAAGGCCGGCCCAAAGGCGCAGGTACGGGCCGTCTCGTTAAGTATTGCGTAACTATAAAATCCGAAATGCCGGAAGAATGATAGAAATCCTCCGGCCGTCGCCCGACCGGGCGGCGCCTCCTCCTGCCTGACAGGAGCAAAAAGCCGATCCCCGCGCCATACCCATCCCGCCGGGGATACTCACCACCAAGCAAGGCTGGCGAAAGCGCGCCATCGCCAGATGCGAGCCAGAGTTCGAAGCAGCCCACGCGCTCGTGATGCGGGGCAGGCATGCGTTTGCATTGCCGGCGATGGCGGACGAGCCTCGCGCAAGCTTCCTCTGGCTACCTCTATCGAGGCAACTATCCCGTGTGGCTGTTGCAACTTCCCCAAAGTCAGCCCGGAGATACGACCCTCAATGCCCCGTTTCGACCTCAAGGTGTCCCACGTCATCGCTTTGATGGTGTTTGCATTCGTGGGCATCACCGCGACACTCCTCGTCAGCGTCGTCGCTTATATGCTGCAGGATGATGCGGCGCGCTCTGCCGTCGCGCGTCAGAACGTGGCTATCCGCGCCGCTGCGACCTCCCTCGCCAAGGCCGTGCCGGGCACGAAGATCGACTGGGCGCAGGATGGCAATGTGGAGCGGCTGGTCATGCCGCAGCTGCCGGAGCCCGGTGATCACAGCCTCATTGATGAAATCTCCCTCGTCTCCGACGGCACCGCCACGGTGTTCGCCTTCGACGCGGCGAAGAATGATTTCGTCCGCATCACCACCTCCGTGAAGCGGCAGGACGGCACGCGCGCCGTCGGTACAACGCTCGGCAATACAGGCGCGACCTTCGCGACTGTCAAAGCCGGCAATACGTTCCGCGGCGAAGCCACCATCCTCGATGTGCCCTATTACACCATCTACAAGCCGATCTTTGGCTCGACCGGCCAGGTGATCGGCGTCGTGTATGGCGGCGTCGTCAAAAGCCAGATCACCGCTCACGTCACCGCCCTTCTCACCACCATCATCCTGCTCTCGCTGGGCCTCGTGATTGTGCTTGCCGGTGCCGCCGCGCTGCTGGCCCATCGCCTGCTGAGCCCGATCAGCGTCCTGGCCGGCGTCATGCAGCGTCTGGCCGACGATGATCTCGACGTGGAGATCCCGCTGCGCGACAAGCGCAACGAGTTCGGCGTCATGGCGAATACGGTGCAGGTGTTCCGGGACAATGGTCTTGAGCGCCGCCAGCTGCAGGCGGAGCAGGAGCGTCTCGCCGCCGAGCGTTTTGCCCGTCAGACCGAGGTGGAAGGCGCCATCAATACCTTCCGCACCGAGATGAAGCAGATGGTGCTCTCCGTGCGGGGCAACATGGATGCGCTGCTCCGGGTGGCCAGCAGCCTGTCGACGGTGGCAGCGCACACCACCTCGCAGACCGAGTCCGCCAACCGGGCCTCGCAGGAAGCCAGCTCCTCCGTGCAGGGCGTGGCCGGCGCCACCGAGGAACTGTCCGCTTCCATCAGCGAGATTTCGGCTCAGGTGGCCCGCACCACCAGCATCGTTGCCGAAGCAACGGAGGATGCGCGCAGCACCGGCGCCAAGATCCGGGCGCTGTCCGAAGGTGCCGAGCGGATCGGCAAGGTGGTGGAGCTGATCCAGGCTATCGCCGCCCAGACCAACCTGCTGGCGCTCAATGCCACCATCGAGGCCGCACGCGCGGGCGAGAGCGGCAAGGGGTTCGCCGTGGTGGCGTCCGAAGTGAAGACGCTGGCCGACCAGACCGGCAAGGCCACGGAAGAGATCGCCCATCAGGTGAACGCGATCCAGGGCTCCACCTCCGAGGTGGTGAACGCCATCGAAGGTATCATCCACATTATCGAGGAAGTGGATCGCTATACCGGCGCCATCGCCACAGCCGTCACCCAGCAGGATTCGGCCACGGGGGAGATCGGCAAGAACATTGCCGCGGCTTCCCAGGGCTCCGGCACGGTGACGCGCAGCATTGCGGAAGTCATGCACGCCGTGCACGACACCGATCATTGCGCGGTGTAGGTGAGCGAGACGTCGCGCCGGATGGCCGATGACAATGAGAAGCTGAACCACGTGGTGGAGCAGTTCCTGTCCAAGGTGGCGGCGGCCTGATCGGCGCCACCCATCGGGCGAGGGGCGGGCTTTAGCGTGAGGGACGCAAAGAGCCGTCGGATGTCATGATTTCCAGCCACCGGCGCCGTTCGGTGGCGAGGACGCGCGAGATCTGGCGGCTGCCGCTGGCCACCACCTCCAGCCCGTTTGTCTGCAACTGGCCCATGACGCCGTGCTCAAGCAGGGCGATGCGCAACGCCAGCTCCAGCGCGTCCCGCACGCTGGGCGGCAGCCCGGCCGGCGCGGCCACGGCCTGCCAGGTATAGGCATCCATCTGCGGCATGCCGCTCTCGGCGAATGTGGGAACGTTGGGCAGCAGGGGCGAGGGCACAGAGCCGGTGACGGCAAGTGCCCGCACCTCACCCCGCGCGACGGCATCCGCCACCAGCGAGGGCGCCTGGAACGATGCCTGAATATCGCCCGCGAGCAGAGCCGGCACGACGGCGCCGCCGCCCTGAAAGTAAGCGAGGCGGCCGTTGGCGCCGATGGTGCGCAGAAACTCCCCCGCCACCAGATCGTTGATCGATCCCCGTCCTGAGGCGCCGAAAGAGGTGTCCGGCTGGGTGCGCAGGTAGGCGGCGAATTCCGCCAGACTGGTCACGGCCAACTCGCTCCGCACAACCAGAACAAGCGGAGACCGCACAGCCATGATCAGGGGGTCGAGATCCCTCTGCGGCGAGAAGCCGGCGTTGGTGACGATCGCAGGATCGAGCAACAGCAGCGTGCTCGGGGTCACGAGCAGGGTATGCCCGTCGGGCGTAGCCTGCGCCACATAGCGGGCGCCACGGGCGCCGCTCTCGCCGGCTATGCTGTAGACATTGACGGGCGCGCCCAAGGAGCGCGACAGCGCGGGCGCAAGCACATCCGCCAGTCGCTGGCTGACGCCGCCCGGAGGCAGGGGCACCACCAGAGTGATGGGCTGGCTTGGAAAGCGGGTGCTGTCACGCGCGGTCCAGCTCGGCCCAAGGGTGAGCCCGGTCACGCCCACGATCAGGGCCAGAAGCAGAAGAAAGCGCGAATGTCCTGCCATGGATGACGCCCATATCGCACACTATATATGTACCGTTTCGGCCTTGCTCGTTCTATGTCTCGGCCAAAAGTGCAGCATCAATAACTATCAGCGTCAAGGATTGATCCATCTTCCGTGAGATGTAGCCAAATTTGATTAGGTATCTGAAGCTGTCCTGATCATGAGTTTTGCTGCGGTGCCGAAAATACCATATGCATCTGATGCGATGTTTGTAGTCAACTCGCGCGCCGGGACGGGCGGCCGTTTCCGGGCGCGCGCAGATCATCGCTCCAATTTTGGGGTCCGCAATGGTATCGGTGGGTCGGTTCCAGGGAGACCGCCATGCTGAACACCGTTTCCGCTTTCGATCGCATCGGCGAGGAGAATGCATTCGCCGTCCTCGCGCGCGCCACGACGCTCGCCGCGCAGGGGCGCGACATCATCAATCTCGGCATCGGCCAGCCGGATTTCCGCACGCCGGAGCATATCGTCGAGGCCGCCATCAAGGCGCTGAAGGACGGGCAGCACGGCTATACGCCCTCGGTGGGCATCCAGCCGCTGCGCGAAGCTGTGGCCAGGGATCTGCATCGCCGCTTCGACGTGGAGGTGGATCCCGGCCTGGTGATGATCATGCCCGGTGGCAAAGTCACCATGTATGCGGCCATCCTGCTGTTCGGCGAGCCGGGGGCGGAGATCCTCTACCCCGACCCCGGCTTCCCCATCTACCGCTCCATGATCGAATATACCGGCGCGACGCCCATCCCGGTGCCGATCCGCGAGGAGAACGGCTTTGCCTTCTCGGCCGAGGAGACGCTGGCGCTGATCACGCCGAAGACCCGGCTTTTGATCATCAATTCGCCCGCCAATCCCACCGGCGGCGTGACCCCCAAGGCCGAGATCGACAAGCTGGTGAAGGGCCTCGCGGATCATCCGCACGTGGCGTTGATGTCGGACGAGATCTACGACCAGTTCCTGTTCGACGGCGAGCGTCACCAGACGCTGCTGGCCTATCCGGAAATTCGCGACCGCCTGATCCTGCTCAACGGCTGGTCCAAGACCTATGCCATGACCGGCTGGCGTCTCGGCTATTCCATCTGGCCGAAGGATCTCTACGAGAAGGTGCGCAAGCTCTCGGTGAATGCGTGGTCCTGCGTGAACGCGGCCACCCAATATGCCGGCATCGCCGCCCTTGAGGGACCGCAGGAGCCGGTCGCCGCCATGCTGGCGGAGTTCGACAAGCGCCGCAAACTGGTGGTGGAGGGGCTGAACGCGCTGCCGGGCGTCTCCTGCGCCAATCCCAAGGGCGCCTTCTACGCTTTCCCCAATGTCTCGCGCACCGGCTGGACCTCGGCCAAGCAACTCGCCTCGGCGCTGCTGGAGGAGGCGGGTGTCGCTGTCATCGGCGGGCCGGATTTCGGCGTGCATGGGGAGGGCTATATCCGCCTCTCCTATGCCAATTCGGCCGAGAACATCGCCCGCGCCCTGGAGCGGATGGGCACCTTCCTCAGCGCCCGCAAGGTCGCCTGACACTCATTCCGCAGGTCCGTGCGGCGCGCCGGCAGGCGCACGGACCTGCGGCACCAAGGGGCTGAAGCGCATTCGCTTTTCGACGCGTGGCGGATGCGTGCCGGCGGATCGCCGGGGGTTGCACCCGGCCCCCGCTTGCCGCAAAGCTGCGGTGGTCAGAAGGGGAAGCGCGCATGGTCAAGGTGGTGTCCGTCGGCGAAGTGATGGTGGAACTGGCGCGCGGGGATGATGGCCGCTTCGGCCAGGCGTTCGGTGGCGACACGTTCAACACCGCCGTCTATCTCGCGCGCGCCGGCATCGACACCGCTTATGCCACCGCGCTCGGTGACGACATCTTCTCTGCCCAGGTGATCGCGCTGGCGGCGAGCGAGGGGCTGGCCACCGATGCCATCGTGCAGGTTCCGGGCCGCATGCCCGGCCTCTACATCATCACCACCGACGCCAAGGGCGAGCGCACCTTCCATTACTGGCGCGACAATGCCCCGGCCCGCCAATTGTTCGAGCTGGACGGCTGGCAGTCCTCGGCCGAGAAGCTGGTTGGCGCGCAGGCTGTCTATTTCTCCGGCATCACGCTGTCGCTTTATTCCAACGCCGGCCTTGGCCGTTTCCTCGCTTCGCTGGAGGTGGCGGGTGAGGGCGGCGCATGGCGGGTGTTCGATGGCAATTTCCGCCCGCGCGGCTGGCAGAACGATCTGCCCCGTGCGCGCATGGTGTTCGCCGAGGCGCTGAAGCGGTCCTCCATGGCGCTGCCCACCTTCGAGGATGAGGCCATGCTGTGGGGCGATGCCTCGCCGGAGGCGACCATCGCCCGCATCACCACTTTCGGGGTCAAGGAAGTGGTGGTGAAGAACGGCCCCGGCGGTGCCTATGTGCATGCGGGCGGGCAGACGGTTTTCGTGCCCGTGGAGCGCGAGATCCTGCCCGTGGACACCACGGGGGCGGGCGACAGCTTCAACGCCGGTTATCTCGCCGCGCGCCTGAAGGGCGAGACGCCAGAAGCGGCGGCGCGTGCCGGCCATGCGCTGGCGGGCACGGTGATCATGCACCGCGGCGCCATCATCCCCCGCCTCACGCAGGAAGGCGTGTCGGCGCATTGATGGGCTTTGGCCGGTCCTCTGTCTTCGGATTGTATCTAGACAGTTGCGTTGTCGGCATAAGCAACCTCCATCCAATTGTATTTCGCACCTGCGCACCACGCTTGTCGTGGTATGCAGTTTATGGGCTTGTGGCTTCTCGGTGGGAGAGAAACAGTGTTCGATCAGGAACTTCTAGACAAATACATATCAGGTGGGCTCACAGACGTTTTTGGCTGGGGGCTCGATACGGGCTTGGCGCAAGTCTTTTCACACATAGATGAATTTCAACGGAATAAAGGCATTACCGGGCCGCTGGTTGAAATCGGCGTTCAGGACGGCCGGGTCCTGATTCTGCTCGCATTGCTCGCAAGAGAAGGTGAGCGCGCAATAGGTATCGATATATTCGAGAATCAAGGCGAAAATCTTGATTTCAGCGGCGGAAATACATCCGTCGAACGTGTTCTTTCAAACATTAAACTCCACGCACCCAATTCTGATGTTGAGTTGATTAAATCAAACTCATTCAGAATTCCGAGATCGGATTTGGATAAGCTGGAAAATTTCAGAATAATGCACGTCGATGGCGGTCATTATCTGGAAGTGGTAATGAATGATCTGGAAATCGCCCAGCGTACAATCGGCGCTGGCGGTGTTATCGTTATGGATGATTTTTGGCACTCTGGTTTTCCTGAAGTTCAGGAAGCGGTTCACAAATACTTCTTTACGTCTCCGATCATTCGCGCTGCGCCATTCATGGTTGGCCGGAACAAGCTGTTCCTGGCAAGTCATGAAATCAGATCGGATCTCAAGGCATATATTTTTGAACGTATGCCCGCGAATATGCAAAAGCAGGTTCGCGTGCTCGGTTATGATGCCTTCACAATTGACCCTCAATGGTGAGATCGCGTGTTTGATGCGATATCCCGGTGCTGGTGATTAGGTTGGGATAGAAGCGGGGAGGTGAGCTTGCCCTCACCCCCGCTGAGCCAATGCCAGTCTTATCCCGAAGGCCACGAACACAAGGCCCGTCAGTCGGTCCAGCGCGCGCACCACGGCGGGCCGCGCCAGCAGGCGGCCGAGGGGGACGGTGGCGGCGATGAGCACGGCGAACCAGAGCAATGACAGCACCACATGCAGGCTCGCGAGCGCGAGGCTGAACAGCAGGGCATTGCCGCCGGGCGGAATGAACTGCGGCAGGAAGGTCAGATAGAAGATGCCGACCTTCGGGTTGAGCAGATTGGTCAGGAGCCCGCGCCGAAAATCACCTGAGGCGCGCGGGTTCGTGTCCGGCGTCAGCCCGGCCGTGCGGGGCTTCAGGATCAGCCGCGCGCCGAGCACGAACAGATAGAGCGCGCCCGCGCTCTTCACCACGGTGAAGGCCAGTTCCGAAGCGGCCAGCAGCGCCGTGAGGCCCAATGCCGCCGCCACCGCCCAGCCGAACAGGCCGAGCGCGATGCCGAGCGCGGAAATCGCCCCGCTGCGGGGACCACTGATCGCTGCCGCTCGCAGCACGAGGGCGGTGTCCACGCCGGGGGTGAGCGTCAGCACGCTCGCCGCGAGGGCGAAGGCCAGGAAGAGCGGCAGCGTCTCGGCCATGGTTTGCGCCGCTCCGTTCAGATCGTCAGTCGAACTTCGCCGCGCGCGGCAGCTTTGCCGCCGCCGCCGAAAGCTCGCGCACCTTGTCGAAATTGCCCGCCTTGATGGCGTCTCCCGGCACCACCCAGGAGCCGCCCACGGCGACCACGTTCGGCAGCGCCAGATAGTCGGCGGCATTGGAGGGGCCGATGCCGCCGGTGGGGCAGAAGCGCAGGGCCGGCAGCGGGCCGCCCAGACCCTTCAGGAAGGGCGCGCCGCCCGAGGGCTCGGCGGGGAAAAACTTCAGCACCTTGAAGCCGAGCGCGTCGAGCGCCATGGCCTCGCTCACCGTGGCGCAGCCGGGCAGCACCGGCACCGGGGCCTCGGCAAGAGCGGCAGCCAGAGCCGGCGTGGTGCCGGGGGTGACGATATAGGTGGCGCCCGCCTCGATCACGGCCTCGATCTGCGACCGTTCGGTCACGGTGCCGGCGCCGACGATGGCGCCTTCCACCTCGGCGGCGATCAGGCTCATGGCGCGCAGGGCGACGGGCGTGCGCAGCGTCACCTCGATGAGCGGCAGGCCGCCTTCCACCAGTGCGCGGGCCAGCGGCACCGCATCCTCGATGCGCTCGATCACCACCACGGGGATCACCGGCGCCTTGGCGATGAGGGGAAGGGGGTTCTTTTCGCTCATTCCGGCAACTCCCTTGAGGGCCACGTCCTGCGCGGCATGTCGGCAGGGCGTCCCTGCATCGCAAGGGCTCCCCGCCTCGTTGCGCCTATGAAGCCCAGCGGGCCGGTTCTGTCGAGACCCAACGGCCGGGCATTTGGGTGGCCCGACCTTACCGTCGCTGCGGAAGGTCGCATTGGCAGAGAAAAACCGCATGGCTGAACGGTTCCGCCATGCTCCTCCGGAGGCTGAGAGGGCTGGACAGGAAAAGTGATACTCTGTATCTCTGATGGCATATCGGAGTTTCCATGGCCTCGTCCCACAGCCATGGCCATGACCATTCCCATGGCCATCACCATGCCCCTCGCCCGCGCCCGGTGGCGCAGATCGGCGGCTCGGCGTTGCGCGCCTCGCTGATCACCCGGCTCTCGGTCGCGGTGATCCTGTGCGCGGTGATGTGGGTGGGCGTGCTGCTGGTGACGCAGCCATGAGTGCGAAGCCTATGCATATCTCGGCCAATCCGCAGTTGCGTTTCCGCGATCTGACGCTCGGCTACGAGCGGCATCCTGCCGTGCACCATCTCTCGGGCGATGTGGAATGCGGCGCGCTGCTCGCCATCTGCGGGCCGAACGGCGCTGGCAAGTCCACGCTCATGAAGGCCATTTCCGGCGCGCTGAAGCCCCTGCACGGCTCCATCGAGCGCGGCGGGCTCGATCCGCGCGACATCGCCTATCTGCCGCAGAGCGCCGAGATCGACCGCTCTTTCCCCATCAGCGTCTATGACATGGTGGCCATGGGCCTGTGGCGCCGGGCCGGGCTGTTCGGCGGCATCGGCAAGGCCGATCGCGCCCGCGTCGGCGAGGCCGTCGCCGCCGTGGGGCTGGAAGGCTTCGAGAAGCGGCCCATCGGCACCCTGTCCGGTGGCCAGATGCAGCGGACCCTGTTCGCCCGCCTGCTGCTGCAGGACGCCCGGCTGATCCTGCTCGACGAGCCCTTCACGGCGCTCGACGCCAAGACCATGTCGGACCTCCTGGATCTGGTGCGCCGCTGGCATGGCGAGAAGCGCACGGTGCTGGCCGTGCTGCACGATTTCGAACTGGTGCGCGCGCACTTCCCGCAGACCCTGCTCATGGCCCGCACGGCGGTGGCGTGGGGGCCGACGGCGGAGGCGCTGGCGCCGGAAAACCTTCTGAAGGCCCGCCGCATGGGCGAGGCCTGGGACGACGGCGCGGCCGTGTGTGGGGAAGCGGCGTGACGCCATACGAGGCGCTGATCGCGCCGTTTGCGGAATTCGAGTTCATGCGCCGGGCGCTGGTGGGCGTGTTCGCCCTCTCGCTGGGCGCCGGCCCTGTCGGCGTGTTCCTGATGCTGCGGCGGATGAGCCTGACCGGCGACGCCATGGCCCATGCCATCCTGCCCGGAGCCGCCATCGGCTTTCTGGTGGCGGGGCTTGATCTGACCGCCATGACCATCGGCGGCCTCGCCGCCGGCGTGCTGGTGGCGGTGGGTGCGGGCGTGGTGGCGCGGGCCACCGAGATCAAGGAGGACGCCTCCATGGCGGCCTTCTATCTGGTGTCATTGGCGCTGGGCGTGATGATCGTGTCCATGAAGGGCTCCAACGTGGACCTGCTGCATGTGCTGTTCGGCACCGTGCTCGGCCTCGACGATCCGACCCTGCTGCTGGTGGCGGGCATCGCCACGGTGACGCTGGTGACGCTCGCCTTCATCTGGCGCCCGCTGGTGCTGGAATGCGTGGACCCGAGCTTCCTCGCCTCGGTGAGCCGCTCGGGTGGCGTCAGTCACATCATCTTCCTGGCGCTGGTGGTGATGAATCTCGTGGGCGGCTTCCACGCGCTGGGCACGCTGCTCTCGGTGGGCCTGATGATGCTGCCCGCCGCCACCGCGCGCTTCTGGGTGCGCGATCTCACCGCTCTGGCGGTGGTGGCGACCTCCATCGCCTTCGTGTCCGGCATTGTCGGGCTGCTGATTTCCTATCACGTCGGGGCCCCGTCCGGCCCGGCGATCATCCTGGTGGCGGGCGCCGGCTATGCGGTCTCCGTCATCTTCGGCCCGGCGGGGGGCGTCTTGTCCCGTGTCCTGCCCCGCCGCCATCTCGAGGCATAACGGAGCCTTTCCATGCTGTCCCGTCGTACCCTGATCGCCGCGGCTTTGCTGCTCGGCGCAACCCCGGCGCTCGCCCAGACGCCAGCCACCGCTCCGGCGGAAAAGCTGCCGGTGGTGGCGTCCTTCTCCATCCTCGGCGACTTCGTGAAGAATGTGGGTGGCGATCGCATCGCGCTGTCCACCATCGTCGGGCCGAACAGCGACAGCCACGTCTACCAGCCCTCGCCCAGCGACGCGAAGAAGCTGGCGGCGGCCAAGGTGGTGTTCATCAACGGTCTCGGCTTCGAGGGGTGGGTGGAGCGTCTCGTGAAGGCCTCCGGCTCGACGGCCCCCGTCGTGATCGCCACCACCGGCATCAAGCCGCGCGAACGCGCCAAGGAGGAGCCGCAGGAGGACGAGGGCGCCCACGACAAGGACGCGCATGACCATGCGCACGACAAGGATCATGGCCACGATCACGGCCCCATAGATCCCCATGCGTGGCAGTCGGTGGCCAATGCCAAGGTCTATGTGGCCAACATCCGCGACGGCCTGATCGCCGCCGACCCGGCCGGCAAGGACGCCTACACCGCTAATGCGGCGGCCTACCTTGCAAAGCTCGATGCGCTGGAGGCCGAGGTGAAGGCGGCAATCGCCGCCATTCCGGCGGCCAAGCGCCGCATCATCACCTCGCACGATGCCTTCGGCTATTTCGGCGATGCCTATGGCGTGAAGCTGCTGGCGCCCGAGGGCGTCTCCACGGAGAGCGAGGCCTCGGCCAAGGACGTCGGCCGGATCATCCGCCAGATCAAGGCGCAGAAGATCCCCGCCGTCTTCCTGGAGAATGTCACCAACCCGCGCCTGATGGACCGCATCGCCAAGGAGAGCAAGGCGACGATCGGCGGCACGCTTTATTCGGACGCTTTGTCCGATGACAAAGGCCCCGCGACTTCCTACATCGACATGATGCGCTACAACGTGCGCCAGCTTTCCGGCGCACTGGCCAAGTGATCGCGTCCCGCGATGGCTTGGAGCACCTGATGTTTTGACAAAGCGGCGGCCGCCTCCCGATGGGGTGCGGCCGTTGCGGCATGCGCGGGCAAAAATCCCGCATTGGAGATCCCATGGCTGAGACCGGCTCTGAAAAAATCCCCGTGACCGTGCTGACCGGCTATCTGGGGGCGGGCAAGACCACCTTGCTCAACCGCATCCTGTCCGAGCCGCACGGGAAGAAATACGCCGTCATCGTCAACGAGTTCGGCGAGATCGGCATCGACAACGACCTCGTGGTGGGTGCCGACGAGGAAGTGTTCGAGATGAACAACGGGTGCATCTGCTGCACCGTGCGCGGCGATCTCATCCGCATCATCGACGGCCTCATGCGCCGCAAGGGCCAGTTCGACGGCATCATCCTCGAGACCACGGGCCTCGCCGACCCGGCGCCGGTGGCGCAGACCTTCTTCGTGGACGAGGAGATGGGCGCGCGCACCCGGCTCGACGCCGTGGTGACGGTGGCCGACGCCAAGTGGCTGAACGATCGCCTGAAGGACGCGCCCGAGGCGAAGAACCAGATCGCCTTCGCCGACGTGATCCTGCTCAACAAGACCGATCTGGTCTCGGCTGAGGAACTGAACGAGGTGGAAGCGCGCATCCGTGGCCTCAACCCCTATGCCAGGCTCTATCGCACCCAGAAGTCGTCCATCGCCATCGACAAGGTGCTCAACCAGGGCGCGTTCGAACTGGATCGCATCCTCGCGCTGGAGCCGGCCTTCCTTGAGGAAGGCGAGCCGGACCATGTTTGCGGCCCGGATTGCGGCCACGACCATGGGCACGACCACGGCCATCATCACGACCATGGCCACAGCCATGGCGGGCTGAAGCACTATCATGACGAGGAGATGCAGTCGGTCTCCTTCTCCACCGACAAGCCGCTGGATGCCGACAAGTTCTTCCCCTGGGTTCAGGACGTGGTGGCCACCGACGGCCCGAGCATCCTGCGCTCCAAGGGCATCCTGTCGTTCAAGGACGATCCGGACCGCTTCGTCTTCCAGGGCGTGCACATGATCCTGGACGGCGACCACCAGCGCCCGTGGAAGCCGGACGAGGAGCGTCTAAGCCGCATCGTCTTCATCGGCCGCAAGCTCGACACCGCCAAGCTGGAACAGGGTTTTCTGGCCTGCGTGGCGTGATCATTCCTTTTCGGGCGCCGCCGGTTTTGCGGTGGCGCCCGAAAATTTGCGAGACCACCGGCTGGCATCCCGGTGGCCCTCGATGATCCCGAGGATTTCAACGGTACCATCGACATAGCGGAAGAAGATCAGATAGTCCCGAAAGGGCAGGCAACGGAAATCCGGGCCTAGTTCCGGGCGAGCTGTCCCGAGAAGTCCGGGGGTGCTGGCAAGCTGTCGGCAGCGCTTGCGAAGCCGTGCCGTGAAGCTACGTGCAGTCGCCGGATGGTCATTCCGTTCGGCGATATAATCAAAAATCGAGCCGAGGTCTCGCAGCGCAGCCGGTAGGTAGCGCAGCTTCGGCATTCAGCTTCTATCGGCTATGCGGCGTGCATAACGGGCTTCCAGCTCAGCCTCGACCTCTTCGTCGGTGTAGCTGCCGCCTTCTGCTATGGCGGCTTCCAGATGGGCCTTCAGCTCCGCCAGACGCCGCTCCTGCTCGGCCATCAGCTCAAGCCCGGCTTCGACAACGGCCTCGGACGACGGGAAGCGCCCCGAGCGCACCTCCTCGTCCACGAACGCCTGCCATTTCCGGCTCAGAGGCACGTTCATCGCCTGTCTCCTCGCTGCGATGGTCGCACCGGGCAGGGCGGGCGGCAAGTCCGCCGCCTCACACGAAATACAGCCAGCTGATCAGCGCGAAGCAGGGCAGGAGGAAGATCGAGGACCAGACCATGTAGCCGAAGAAGCTCGGCATCTTCACGCCGCGATGGCGGGCGATGGACACCACCATGAAGTTCGGCGCATTGCCGATATAGGTCATGGCGCCCATGAACACCGCACCCGCCGAGATCGCCTCCAGCGTCACCGCCAGCGAGCCCATGAGGCGATGGGGATCGCCGCCGGCGAGGTTGAAGAAGACGAGATAGGTGGGCGCATTGTCGAGGAAGGCGGACAGGCCGCCCGTCAGCCAGAAATAGGCGATGTTCACCGGCTTTCCGTCCGGTCCCGTCACCAGATCCACCAGCGGCGCGAAGGCCCCGTTGGAGCCGGCCTTCAGGATGGCGATGACCGGGATGATGGTGGCGAAGATGGCGGCGAACAGCTTGCCCACCTCCAGGATCGGCTCCCAGTCGAAGCCGTTGCGCTCGCGCACCAGCCGGGGCGTGATGGCCACAGAGATGAGCGCGATCACGATCAGCAGCACGTCGCGCACGATCCATTGCAGCTCGACCCGCGTGCCGTAGATGTCGAACGAGATGCCCGGCTTCCAGAGCGCGCTGAGCAGGATGGCGCCGATGATGGCGAACAGCAGCGGCACGTTCTGCAGGCCGCGAATGTCGATGCGGGTCTCATCCGAGGGATCGGGCCGCGCGGGCAGATTGGTCTCGCGCCGGTAGAAATAAAGCTCCAGCAGGAAATAGGCGACGAGCAGGATGCCGGCCACCAGCACCGTGTCGGTGAACAAATGGGTGGTGGTCCAGAAGAAGCTGACCCCCTTCAGGAAGCCGAGGAACAGCGGCGGATCGCCCAGCGGCGTCAGCGCGCCGCCGATGTTCGACACCAGGAAGATGAAGAACACCACTGTGTGCACCACATGCTTGCGGCCCTCGTTGGCGCGGAGCAGGGGGCGGATCAGCACCATGGAAGCGCCGGTGGTGCCGATGAAGCTCGCCATCACCGTGCCCAGCGCGAGGATCAGCGTGTTGGTGCCCGGCCCGCCATGGATGTGTCCGGCGACGAGGATGCCGCCCGAGACGGTGAACAGCGCGCCGAGCAGGATGATGAAGGGAATGTATTCCGAGAGCGCCGCATGCACCAACTCATGGGCGGTGACGGACGGGCCGTAGGCGATCGCGAAGGGAACGATGAAGGCGAGCGCCCAGAACAGCGCCACCTTGCCGTAATGGTGGTGCCAGAAGCGGTTCGCCAGCAGCGGCATCAGCGCGATGGACAGCAGCATGCCGGCGAAGGGCACGCCCCAGAGCGGCGAGAGATCGGCGGCGGCATAGCCGGCGGATGCTGCGGCGTGGGCCGGGGACCAAGGAATGAGAAACAGGCCGCTCGCGGCGGCGACGGCCATTGCCCGTCCGGTCACACCCATGCCCCACCTCCCGTGCGCGGCACCCTGCCGGCTGTGGCGGCGACCGAGCGCGCCCTGTTCCGTTTGATGAACGATGCGGTCAATCCGCGCAAGGCCGCCCTGCCTTTGGCCTGCGCCGCAAGTCCATGGCTTTGCAGTGCGATCGGGCAAGAAACAGTGGCGGGCCGGGCGCCGCCCGCGGGACCGCCATGTGTGGGCAAGTGTTGACCCGTGCGCCGCTTTCTGTCCTAGTCCGCCGGCATTCGAGACAGCATTTCGGACATGAGCACAGATCGTTACAACGCGCGCGACGCAGAACCCCGCTGGCAGGCCATCTGGAACGAGCGCGGGATTTTCCGCACCCGCAATGACGATCCGCGCCCGAAATTCTTCGTGATGGAGATGTTCCCCTATCCGTCGGGGCGCATCCACATCGGCCACGGCCGCAATTATGTGATGGGCGACGTGCTCGCGCGCTACAAGCGCATGCAGGGCTTCAACGTGCTCCATCCCATGGGCTGGGACGCCTTCGGCCTGCCGGCAGAGAATGCCGCCATCGAGCGCAAGTCCCATCCCAAGATCTGGACCTACGAGAACATCGCCTCGATGAAGGAGCAGCTCCAGCTGCTCGGCCTCTCGCTGGACTGGAACCGCGAGATCGCCACCTGCGATCCCTCCTATTATGCCGAGCAGCAGCGCCTGTTCCTCGACCTGCTGGACAACGACCTCGCCTATCGCAAGGAGAGCGAGGTCAATTGGGACCCGGTGGACAACACCGTGCTCGCCAACGAGCAGGTGATCGACGGCCGCGGCTGGCGCTCCGGCGCGGTGGTGGAGCGGCGCAAGCTCTCGCAGTGGTTCTTCCGCATCACCGCCTTCGCGCAGGAGTTGCTGGACGCGCTCGACACCCTGGACCGCTGGCCGGACAAGGTGCGCCTCATGCAGCGCAACTGGATCGGCCGTTCGGAAGGCCTGGAAGTGCTGTTCGAGCTGTCCAAGGGCTCGGTTGCCGCTGCCGGCACCCCGGCGGTGAAGGTCTACACCACCCGTCCCGACACGCTGTTCGGCGCTTCCTTCCTGGCACTGTCGCCCGATCATCCGCTGACGCAGCATCTGGCTGCCACCCGGCCGGAGCTGGCCGCTTTCGTGGCCGACTGCAAGACCGGCGGCACCTCGGCGGAAGCCATCGAGACGCAGGAAAAGAAGGGGTTCGACACCGGCCTGACCGTTGTCCACCCGCTCGATCCCGCGCGCACGGTGCCCGTGTATGTGGCCAACTTCGTGCTGATGGATTACGGGACCGGCGCCATTTTCGGCTGCCCGGCGCACGACCAGCGCGACCTCGACTTCGCCCGCAAGTATGGCCTCACCGTCACCCCGGTGGTGCTGCCGGCGGATGCGGACCCGGCCACGTTCGCGGTGGGCAACGAGGCCTATGACGGCGAGGGCCGGCTGTTCAACTCGCAGTTCCTCGACGGCCTCACCGTGGACGATGCCAAGGAGCAGGTGGCCCGTCGCCTCGAGCGCTTCCGCGTGGGCGCTGAGCCGCAGGGTACGCGCAAGGTGAACTTCCGCCTGCGCGACTGGGGCATCTCGCGCCAGCGCTACTGGGGCTGCCCGATCCCGATCATCCATTGCGAGAGCTGCGGCCCGGTGCCGGTGCCGCGCGATCAGCTCCCCGTGAAGCTGCCCGACGACGTCAGCTTCGACCGGCCGGGCAATCCGCTCGATCGCAACAAGGCCTGGCGGGACGTGCCGTGCCCGAAGTGCGGTGCCCCCGCGCATCGCGAGACGGACACCATGGACACCTTCGTGGATTCGTCCTGGTACTTCCTGCGCTACGCCTCGGACAATCAGGAGAAGCCGCTCGACAAGGACGCGGTGGCCCACTGGCTACCGGTGGACCAGTATATCGGCGGCATCGAGCACGCGATCCTGCATCTGCTCTATTCGCGCTTCTTCACCCGCGCCTTGAAGGCCTGCGGGCGCGTCGATGTGGCCGAGCCCTTCGCCGGCCTGTTCACGCAGGGCATGATCGTTCACGAGACCTACAAGGATCAGGACGGCCGCTGGCTGTTCCCGGAGCAGGTGAAGCTGCTGGGCAACGGCAAGGCGGTGAAGGTGGATGACGGCACGCCCGTGACCGTCGGCCCGCCGGAGAAGATGTCCAAGTCCAAGAAGAACGTGGTGCCGCCGGAGATCGTGGTGGACAGCTACGGCGTGGACGCCGGGCGCTGGTTCATGCTCTCCGACACACCGCCCGAGCGCGACAGCGAATGGACGCAGTCGGGCATCGAGGGCGCGTGGCGCTTCGTGCAGCGCGTGTGGCGTCTCGTCACCGAGGGGATCGAGCTGGGGGCGGCCGCCGATGCGCCGAAGCCCGAAAGCTTCGATGCCCCGGCAACCGCTCTGCGCCGGGCCTCCCACATGCTGGCCCATCAGGTGGCCGACGACGTGGAGCGCCTGCGCTTCAACGTGGCGGTCGCCCATGTGCATGAGTTCGCCAATGCCTTCGGGCAGGCGCTGGCCGCTGCCCGCTCCGCCAGCCCGGTGCCGGCGGATCTCGCCTTCGCCCTGCGCGAGGCGGCCGAGATCCTGACCCGGGTGGTGGGTCCCATGGTTCCCCATCTGGCGGAAGAGTGCTGGGCGCAGCTCGGCAACTCCACGCTGCTGGCCGAGGCCGCGTGGCCGCAGGTGGATGCGGCGCTGCTGGTGGAGAACACCATCACCCTGCCGATCCAGATCAACGGCAAGAAGCGGGACGACATCGTCGTGCCGCGCGAGGCCACCCCGGCCGAGGTGGAAGCCGCCGTGCTCGCCATGGACAGCGTGCGCAAGGCCCTCGACGGCAAGCCGCCCAAGCGTATCATCGTCGTGCCACAGAGGATCGTGAATGTCGTCGCCTGACGCCCCCCTTCCCGCCCGACGGACTTTTCTGCGCAGTGCCGCGTTTGGCGGCTTCGCGCGCCTGGCCCTCGCGGGCGGGCTCGCGCTGTCGCTCGCCGGCTGCTTCCAGCCCATGTATGGCGACAACGGCGTGAAGACGACCAGTGGCGCGCCGTTGCAGCAGCAGATGCAGCAGATCGAGATCGTGAAGATCCAGGGCCGGCTCGGCGACGTGCTGCGCAATGACATGATCTATGAGCTGACGGGCGGCGCCGGCAATCCGGTGGGCGCGCCCTACAAGCTGCTCATCGACGTCACGTCATCTTCGGCTTCGTCCATCGTGGACACGTCCTCGGGCCTGCCGCAGAACCGCATCATCCGTGTTGCCACCAATTGGCGTCTGGTGCGGGCGGGCGAGGAGACCAAGCCGCCGGTCCTCTCCGGCAAGGCTTCGGGCAGCGCGTCCACGGACGTGAGCGAGCAGCGCTTCGCCAATTATCGCGCGGCGCGCGATGCGGAAGACCGGGCCGCCAAGATGGCTGCCGCGTCGATCCGGACGCAGCTGATGTCCTTCTTCGTCAATCCGCCGCCGCCCAAGCCGGCCACGCCAGCGGCGCCTGCCGCTGCCGCTGCCGCTCCGCAGGGCACCCCGCCCGCCAAGCCGCCGGGAAGCTGACCGTACATGGTTGCGGTTCGCGCCGGCGATGCGGATGCGGCGCTGGCGCGCCGCGATCCCAAGCACGCCGTGGTCCTGATCTATGGTCCGGACCTCGGCCTCGTGCGCGAGCGCGCGGCCGCGCTGGTCAAGCGCGTGGTGCCCGACACCTCCGACCCCTTCGCCGTGGTGCGGCTGGAGGGCGATGAACTGGCGAGCGATCCCCAGCGCCTGATCGACGAGACCCAGACGGTAGGGCTGTTCGGCGGTGAGCGCGTGGTGTGGGTGCGCGGTGGCGGGCGCAATTTCGTGCCGGCGCTGGAGCCGGTGCTGGCCAATCCCTCCGGCACGCTGGTGGTGGTGGAGGCGGGCGACCTGAAGAAGGGCGCGCCGCTGCGCTCGGCCTGCGAGAATTCGCCCAAGGCCCTCGCCATTCCCTGCTTCGCCGATGGCGACCGTGATCTCGCCAAGCTGGTGGACGGCATGCTGGGCGAGGCCGGCCTCGTCATCGACCGCGATGCCAAGGAACTGCTCGTGTCCCTGATCGGAGGCGACCGTCTCGCCTCGCGCGGAGAGATCGCCAAGCTCGCCCTTTATGCGCAGGGGCAGGGGCGGGTGACGCTGGAGGATGTTCGCATCATCGTCGGCGATGCCTCGGCGCTGGCGCTGGACGATGTGGTGGATTCGGCCCTCGCCGGCATGGCGCAGGAGGCCACCACCGCGCTCGCCAAGGCGTGGGGTGCGGCGACCCGGCCCGATGCGATTCTCGGCGGACTGCTGCGCGCGCTGCACGGCCTGCACCAGATGTCCTTGCAGGTGGCGAGCGGCCAGCAGGTGGACACGGTGATCAAGAGCGCGCGGCCCATGATCCATTTCTCCCGTGTGAACAAGATGGAGCGTGCCCTGCGCAGCCTTTCGCCCGGCCGCTGCATGAAGCTGATCCTGCTGGTGGACGAGGCCGTGCTTGCCGCCCGTCGCAGCGCCCCCATGGCGCAGGCCATCACCGAGCGCGTTGTGTTGCAGATGGCGGCGCGCAAGCAGGCCAACTGAACGCGGCTCTCCTTTTCACGGATCCAATCTTCCCGCAGCAGGTTTGAGACGAGGGGTCAGACAGCTAGGCTATTGCCGGGCGTCTTGGCTGTCCTTGGTTCGCTCTGTTCGAGAGGTATTCATATCCGATGCGCAGCCTCACCAGCCTCAGTCTTGCCGGATCACTGCTTGTGCTTGCCGTTGGAGGCGCCGTCTGGAGTTCAGCCGCGCATGCCGCATCGGACAAGCGGGTGGACAGCGACCTCACCATCTATGTGGCGGGCGATCTGCTCCGGAAGGGCGGGGTGGTGTCGGTACAGCCGCTGCCGGTGCCCCGCGCGGAGTGGGACAAGATCAATGCCGCCGACAATGCTCCCGTGCCGCCGCCCGAAGGGCTGAAGCCCATCGGCGCGGGCGGCAAGCGCATGGTGGTGATCGCCAGCGCGCAATACAGCCAGATCCAGTTCTTCTATCCTGAGGATGTCACCTACACCTTCCGCTTCCGCCCCCATCCCGAGCAGAAGGATGAGATGCGGGTGACGGGAACGCGGGCGCTGTCCATCGGCGGCGTCAACAGCGACACCGGCCTTGGTCCGCAGATGGAGTATGGCTTCAAGGGCCGGGCGACGAGCGGCGACCAGACCATTCAGCTGGTCGCGCCGGACCTGGACGAGCATACGGCCCGCAGCCTGATGGCGGTGGTGGAGCTGATGCCCAACCGGCCGCCGCTGGCCTGCGAGACCCGCAGCGCCACCGCCGTCTGTGCGGTGGAGCCGGCCACGTGGCCCAAGGTGGCGGCGGATTGGGAGAAGTCGCGGCTGGACGGCATCACCGAGCGCAAGCACGATGCCGCCCGGCGGGCCTGCTACGACAAGGCGCCCGCCGGCAACGGCAGCTGCGTGCAGGTGAGCGCGGACGGCGCGGAGCCGGTCTATGAGTTCCGCCGCAATCCGTGAGGCGAAGGCCGCTCAGCCCTTCGCCAGCTCGCGGAAGTGGCCGCGTGCTTGCAGCCATGCCAGCAGCATGAGCCCCGGTATGCCGGCGATGACGGTGATGACGAAGAACCACGCCCAGCCCGTGACGTCATAGATATAGCCGCCGCCCGAGGCGAGCACGGTGCGACCCACGGCGGTCAGTGCGGTGAGGAGGGCATATTGGGTGGCGGTGTGGGCGCGCACCCCGCAGAGCGAGGACAGATAGGCCACGAAGATCACGGTGCCGATGGCGCTGGTGAAATTCTCCACCACCATGGCGAAGGTGAGGAAGGCCACATCCGGCCCGATCATCGCCTGCACGGAGAAGGCGAGGTTGGAGAGCATCTGCAGCACGCCGCCGATCCACAGGCACGTCACCAGCGAGCGCCCGCGCGCTAGCATGCCGCCGGCAAAGCCGCCCACCAGCGTGGCGGCAAGGCCCACGCCCTTCACGATGCCCGCATACACGGCCTTGTCGAAGCCGATGGAGATGATGAAGGAGGCGGTGAGCCCGCCGGCCAGCGCGTCGGAGAATTTGTAGAGCGTGACAAAGGCCAGGATGGCGACGGCCTGGTTGCGGGTGAGGAAGTCGGAGAAGGCGCCATAGGCGGTGGTGAAGACGCGCTTCATGGTGCCGAGCGCGCCGCCCTCATGGGGCATCCGGGGCGCCCCGTCCGGCTCGCGGGCGATGAGGGTGGCGAGGATGCCGAGGCCCATGCAGGCGGCCGCGATCCCGTAGCCCCAGGCCCAGACGGAATCGTGCGGCAGGCCCCTGAACTCCAGCCATGTCACCACGGCGATGATGCCCGCGCCCGACACCAGCATGCCGATGCGATAGGCGGCCACATAGCCCGCCATGCCCGCCGCCTGCTCGGAGGTGTCCAGCTTCTCCACGCGATAGGCATCCACCACGATGTCCTGCGTGGCGGAGAGAAAGGCAACCAGCACCGAGCCGACGATGAGGCCGAAGGGGGCGGCCACTTTCAGGCCGTCGGCGGAGGTGGTGAAGCCGAGATCCTGGAAGCCGAGATAGAGGATGGCGGCGGCGAGCAAAATCTGGGTCGCCAGCAGCCAGCCGCGCCGCCGGCCCAGCCAGCGGGAGAGCAGCGGCACATCGATGGCATCCACCAGCGGCGCCCAGAGGAATTTCAGCGTGTAGGGCAGGCCCACGAGATGGAACAGGCCGATGGTGGCGATATCCACCTTGCGCTCTGTCATCCAGACCGCGAGCGTGGAGCCGGTAAGCGCCAGCGGAAGGCCGGAGGAGAAGCCGAGCAGGATCACCACCAGCACGCTCGGGCGCAGATAGACCTTCAGCGCGTCGAGGGTGGAGGTGCGGGGCGCCTCGGTGCCCAGGGTATTCTCGCTCATCCCGTCCTGTCCTGCCCGCGTCCGGTTGGGCGCGGCTGGACGCTCACGCCTGATTGGCACTCCAGAGCCCGGCTTCCACCTTGGAGACCGCGATCACCGCCTGCGTGCGGCTCTCCACCCCGAGCTTCTGGAGAATGGCCGAGACATGGGCCTTCACCGTGGCTTCGGAGACGCCCAGCTCATAGGCGATCTGCTTGTTCAGCCGCCCTTCCGCCAGCATCATCAGCACACGGACTTGTTGCGGCGTTAACGTGGCGAGCCGGCCGATGATGGCGTCGGTCTCTCCATCCCGCCCGCCGCCGAGGTCCACGTCCGGCGGGGTGGCGGTGCCGCCGGCCAGCACGGTGGCCACCGCCTCGCGCATGGCGGCGATCTCCATGGTCTTCGGAATGAAGCCGGAGGCGCCAAGGTCGAGGCAGCGGCGAATGACGGGCGGGTCCTCATTGCCGGACACCACCACCACCGGCACGCCGGCATATTGGGCGCGCAGATAGATCAGGCCGGAGAAGCCGCGGGCGCCGGGCATGGTGAGGTCGAGCAGCACGAGATCGAAGTCGGGCTCGCGTTCCAGCAGCGCGTGCAGATCGTCGAAGGTGCCGACCTCCACGATCTCGGCCGCCGGGAACTGGCCGGCAACGGCCTCCCGGAGCGCCCCCCGGAACAGCGGGTGGTCGTCCGCGATAACCAGCCGGAACGCGGCCTCCGCATCTCCCAAAGCCTTCTCCCCCGCTTCTGCCCCCATCCGGCTCCACCACCAGGCTGGAGCCGGTCCGAATCGTCCAGCGGATCATCGACAAGCAATGTCATGGTGGCAAGGTTGCTGGTCGCGGCGGGACAATCACTGCATTTGGGCTTCCTTTTGGCGCGAAAAGGAAGCCCATTTGAATACCGTCAGTGGTCAGACGAAAATATATCGCTGCCTATGCTTGTGCCGTATTTACCATATAAAAATACTTCTAACATATTGATTTCAAATCAAAAAACATCAAATCGAACAAGTGCGCCAAGCAAGCCTCGCGCAAGCTTCATGCCGTACCTTGGTGGTGGATTGTATAATCATTCGGATGCCGTCGATATGTTCGGCTTGGGCAAGGTCGGAGAGGCCGCGCAAACTCTTGGTGCGCTCGATGAAGCGCTGGCCGTGATCGAGTTCACGCCTTCCGGCGAGATTCTCACGGCAAATGCCAATTTTCTGAAGCTTGTCGGCTACACGCTGGCAGAGCTGAAGGGGCGGCATCATCGACTCTTCGTGGACCCCGCCTATGCGGCCTCGCCGGATTATGCGGCCTTCTGGAGCCTGCTGGCAAAGGGGCAGTTCCAGGCGGGTGAATTCCGTCGCCTGGGCAAGGGCGGCGGTGCCGTCTGGCTGGAGGCCACCTATAATCCGGTGTCCGATGGCTCGGGCAAGGTCCGCAAGGTGGTGAAGTTTGCCGCCGACGTCACTGCGCGCAAGCAGCTCAGTTCCGAACATGCGGGGCAGGTGTCGGCCATCTCCAAATCGCAGGCGGTGATCCATTTCGGCATGGACGGCATCGTCACCGATGCCAACAGCCACTTCCTTCACGCGCTGGGCTATCGGCTGGACGAGATCGTCGGCCGCCATCATTCCATGTTCGTGGCGCCGGAGGAGCGCAGCTCGCCCGCCTATCGCGGCTTCTGGCAGGCGCTGGCGCGCGGCGAGTATCAGCAGGGCGAGTTCCGACGCGTGGGCAAGGGCGGCGGGGATGTCTGGATCCAGGCCACCTATACGCCCATCGCCGACGATGAGGGCAAGCTGTTCAAGGTGGTGAAGTTCGCCACCGACATCACGGCCATGGTGCAGGATCGCCAGCGCCGGCAGGTGATCCAGAAGGAGATCGCCGCCGATCTGCAGCTGATCTCCGGCGAGCTGGAACAGACCAATGCCGAGGCGGCCTCGGCTGCCGCAGCCACCACCCAGACGGCCAACAATGTACAGTCGGTGGCGGCCGGGGCGGAGGAACTGGCGACCTCGGTGGAGGAGATCCGCCGTCAGGTGCACCAGTCCAGCGAACTGGCGCAGGCCGCCGTCTCCGAAGGGGCGCGTACCGGCGCCATCGTGGACAGCCTTACCGGCGCGGCGCAGAAGATCGATCAATGCCATTGCCGAGCAGACCAACCTTCTGGCCCTGAATGCCACCATCGAGGCCGCGCGCGCAGGCGATGCGGGCAAGGGCTTCTCGGTGGTGGCGTCCGAGGTGAAGAGCCTCGCCGGCCAGACCTCGAAGGCCACCAGCGACATCGCCGCCCAGATCGAGGCGGTGCAGGATGCCACCCGCAAGGCGGCGGATGCGCTCGGCGCCATCACCGGCAGCATCACCGAGCTGAACACCATATCGGCGCTGATCGCTGCCTCAGTAGAGCAGTAGACCGCGGTGACGCGGGAAGTGTCGGCCAACATGCAGGTGGCGGCGCAGGGCGTGGAGACGGTGAAGCAGAACGTCGGCTCCATCGCGGCCTCGACCGGGCATGTGGAACAGTCGGTCCGCAAGGTCCGCGAGGCATCCAGCGCCATCGCATGAACGTATACGAACAATTATAGGCACGTGACAGGCTTTGCCTTGTCGGGTCCCATTCCCCACGAGATCAAACGAGCTCCATCCATGTTTGGTGCAAGCAACCGTTCCGAGGCGATGCTGAAGCTCGCGGCCCTCAACAAGGCCATGGCTGTCATCGAATTCACGCCCACCGGCGAAATCCTCGATGCGAACAAGAATTTCCTCGATGTGGTGGGATATGGCCTCAGCGAGATCAAGGGCAAGCATCATCGCCTGTTCGTCGACGCACAGCTGGCGTCGAGCCCCGAGTATCAAGATTTCTGGCGTCGCCTTGGTGCGGGTGAATATCAGCACGGCGAGTATCGCCGCTTCGGCAAGGGCGGTGCGGAGGTCTGGCTACAGGCCTCCTACAATCCGGTGATCGATGCGCGGGGCAAGGTGCTGAAGGTGGTGAAGTTCGCCGCCGACATCACTGAGCAGAAGCGCCGCACGGCGGAGTTCTCCGGCCAGATCGAGGCCATCTCGAAGTCGCAGGCGGTGATCCATTTCGCCCTCGACGGCACGGTGCTGGACGCCAACGACAATTTCCTCGCCGCCATGGGCTATACGCTGTCCGAGATCGTCGGCCGCCATCACTCCATGTTCGTCACCCAGGACGACCGCAACGATCCGGCCTATGCGCGCTTCTGGGAGAGCCTGCGGCGCGGCAGCTATCAGGCGGCGGAATATCGGCGCATCGGCAAGGGCGGCAAGGAGGTCTGGATCCAGGCGTCATACAACCCCATCCTCGATGCGGCCGGCACGCCCTTCAAGGTGGTGAAGTTCGCCACCGACATCACGGAAGCCGTGCGCGAGCGCATGAAGCGGGCCGAGATCCAGAAGGCCATCGACGCCGACCTCAACCGGATCTCGCTGGAGCTCTCCGCCGCCAATACGCAGGCGGCCTCGGCCTCGCAGGCCACCGAGCAGACGGCTTCCAACGTGCAGAACGTGGCGGCGGGCGCCGAGCAGCTGGCCGCCTCGGTGGAGCAGATCGGTCGGCAGGTGCGCCAGTCGAGCGAGATTTCGGCGGCGGCGGTGGAGCAGGGCAACCGCACCAATCAGATCGTGGCCAGCCTCAGCGGGGCTGCCGACAAGATCGGTCATGTTGTGGCGCTGATCAATTCCATCGCCGGCCAGACCAACCTGCTGGCGCTCAACGCCACCATCGAGGCGGCGCGCGCCGGGGATGCCGGCAAGGGCTTCTCCGTGGTGGCCTCGGAAGTGAAGAGCCTCGCCAACCAGACCTCCAGCGCCACCAACGAGATCGCCAGTCAGGTGAGCGAGGTGCAGGCGGCCACCAATGAAGCCGTGACCGCGCTGGGCTCCGTCACCGACTTCATTGCCGAGCTGAGCGGCATTTCAGCAGAGATCGCCGCGGCCGTGGAGCAGCAGATGGCCGTGACCCGCGAGGTATCGCACAACATGCAGACGGCGGCACAGGGCATCGAGATGGTGAAGCAGAACGTGATCCAGATCGCGGCCTCCACCGACCATGTGGAAGCCTCCACCCGCAAGGTGCGCGAGGCTTCCGCCGCCATCTCCTGATGGGGCGGGTGTACCGGCTCAGGGCGTCGCGGCAGGCTCCGTGCCGAGGAAATAGCCCTTGGCCTGCGTCACCTCGGCGGCGATGAAATCGGCCGCCGCCCGCACGCGGGCGAGATCGCGCATGTCGGTATGGGTGATGAGATAGAAGGTTCGCGTCAGCGTCACCTCCTGCGGCAGAACGGGCACGAGATCAGGCTCTGCCGCGCCCATGAAGCAGGGCAGCACGCACACCCCCGCGCCCGCCCGCGTCGCCTGCATCTGGGCGATAAGGTTCGAGCTTTTCAGGCGCGGGCGCAGTTCGCGTGCGACGAGGGGCACATAGTCCAGCTCCGGCGCATAGATCAGATCGTCGATATAGCCGATGAAGGCATGACGCATGAGGGCGGCCCGGCTCTCGATGGTGCCGTGCGCCGCCAGATAGCCCCGTGAGGCATAAAGCCCCAGCCGATAGTCGGTGAGCTTGCGGGCGTGCAGCCGCCCCTCCTTCGGGCGGCTCAGGGAAATGGCGATGTCGGCCTCGCGCTTGGACAGGCTGACCAGACGCGGCATGGCCAGCAGCTGGATTTCCAGCGCCGGATGCTGGCGTGAGAAGGCGCCGAGGCGGGGGGCGAGGAAGAAGGTGCCGAAGCCATCCGGCGCGCCGATGCGTACGGTGCCGGAGACTCCCAGATTGGCACCCGCGATCTCGCTCTGGGCGGTGAGCGCCAGTGCCTCCATGCTCTCTGCCGCCGTCATCAGCCGCTCGCCCTGAGCGGTCAGCACGATGCCGCTGGATCGCCGGTCGAACAGCTTGGCGCCGAGCTGAGTTTCCAGCGCGCCGATGCGCCGGCTGACCGTGGAATGTTCCACGCCCAGTTGCCGTGCCGCCCCGGTGAGCGAGCCCGCGCGCGCCACTGCCAGCAGGAAACGCAGGTCCGACCATTCGAAATCCAGCCCGGCCAACCCGCTCTCCTTCTGCCCGCCTATCGATTTTCGCACGATGCGCGTGCAGAAATTGCGATGGATGTGCGGAAAAAGCTAGGGCATCGTAGCGGCAACAAACAAAACCATCCGGGAAACGACAGGGAGAGGATCGCACCATGCGCGAAATCGGTCATTTCATCGGCGGCAAGGCCGTCGCCGGCACCTCCGGCCGCTATGCGGACGTCTGGGAGCCCATGACCGGCGAGGTGGCGGGCCGCGTGGCCCTGGCTTCCAAGGCCGAGATGCGCGCTGCGGTGGAGAATGCCAGGGCCGCCCAGCCCGCCTGGGCCAATACCAATCCGCAGCGGCGTGCCCGCGTGCTGATGAAGTTCCTCGAACTGGTCCAGCGCGACTATGATGCGCTGGCCGACCTGCTGGCCCGCGAGCATGGCAAGACCGTGCCGGACGCCAAGGGCGACATCCAGCGCGGGCTGGAGGTGATCGAGTTCGCTATCGGCATTCCGCATCTGCTGAAGGGCGAGTTCACCGACGGCGCCGGTCCCGGCATCGACGTCTATTCCATGCGCCAGCCGCTCGGTGTGGTGGCGGGCATCACGCCGTTCAACTTTCCGGCCATGATCCCCATGTGGAAGTTCGGCCCGGCGATCGCCTGCGGCAACGCCTTCATCCTGAAGCCGTCCGAGCGCGATCCCGGCGTACCGCTGAAGCTCGCCGAGCTGATGATGGAGGCGGGCCTGCCGCCGGGCATCCTCAATGTGGTGAACGGTGACAAGGAAGCGGTGGACGCCATCCTCGATGATCCCGACATCAAGGCGGTGGGCTTTGTGGGCTCCTCGTCCATCGCCCAGTACATCTATGAGCGGGGCGCGGCCAACGGCAAGCGCATCCAGGGCTTCGGCGGCGCCAAGAACCACATGGTGATCATGCCCGACGCGGACATGGATCAGGCGGTGGATGCGCTCATCGGCGCCGGCTACGGCTCGGCCGGTGAACGCTGCATGGCCATCTCGGTGGCCGTGCCGGTGGGCGAGGCGGCGGCGGAGAAGCTGCTGGAGCGGCTGGTGCCCCGCGTGGAGAGCCTGAAGATCGGCCCCTCCACCGACGTCACCGCCGATTTCGGCCCGCTGGTGACGCGCGAGGCGCTGGAGCGTGTGAAGTCCTACGTGGACATCGGCGTGAACGAGGGCGCCAAGCTGCTGGTGGACGGGCGCGGCTTCAAGCTGCAGGGCTATGAGAACGGCTTCTATCTGGGCGGCTGCCTGTTCGACCATGTGACGGCGGACATGCGCATCTACAAGGAGGAGATCTTCGGCCCGGTGCTCTCGGTGGTGCGGGCGAAGGACTATGCCGAGGCGCTGCGCCTGCCGTCCGAGCATGAATATGGCAACGGCGTCGCCATATTCACCCGCGACGGTGATGCGGCCCGCGATTTCACCTCCAAGGTGAATGTGGGCATGGTGGGCATCAACGTGCCGATCCCGGTTCCGATCGCCTATCACACCTTCGGCGGTTGGAAGCGCTCGGGCTTCGGCGATCTCAACCAGCACGGCCCGGACGGCGTGCGCTTCTACACCAAGACCAAGACCGTCACCTCCCGCTGGCCCTCCGG
The DNA here is from genome assembly GCF_014635325.1 of Azorhizobium oxalatiphilum. GTDB lineage: Bacteria > Pseudomonadota > Alphaproteobacteria > Rhizobiales > Xanthobacteraceae > Azorhizobium > Azorhizobium oxalatiphilum. Next base: position 28,234 of record NZ_BMCT01000007.1, read on the forward strand.
CGTGAAGGAAGGCGCAGAGTTCGTGATCCCGACCATGGGGTGAAGCGGGGGCACAGCCCCGCTTCCAGTACGACGATCTGGTAAGTTTATATTCTCCGGTGTTTTGTGTATGTTCCGGCCCTCTGCAGGTGAAATCCACCCGGGGGGGTTATTTTGCTGATTAGTCATAGACATAGATTCATTTATACAAAGACGCTGAAGACTGCGGGAACATCGGTGGAGATCTACTTCGAGGAGGCGGCGCTGCCGCTGCAGCATAATATTCCGCGAGGGCACCACACGGAGGATATCGAGAGCCTTGCGGGCGTCGTGGGCTACAGGGTCTCCGGGGGGAGAGAGCCGCCGGGGACGCGCTGGTACAACCACATGCCGGCGGTGGCCATCCGGGAGCAGGTGGGGCGAGAGGTCTGGTCGAACTATTTCAAGTTCTGCGCCATCCGCAATCCGTTCGATAAGGCTGTCTCCTTCTGGTGGCACCGGATGTCGGAGGCCGGGGGTGCAGCTTTGAGGGACGCGGATTTCTCGCTGATCCGCAGCGCCTTTTGCGAATGGGTCTGTGAGGATCTGAGACATCTCGTGGACCGCGGCACCTACATGATCGACGGCAAGGTGGTGATGGACGACATTATCCGCTACGAGACGCTCTCTGCGGATATCGCCCGCATCAGCTCCGTTCTGGGCCTTCCCGCTCCCTCGCAGGCGCTTGGGCGCTACAAGGGAGAGTTCAGGAAGAACGCCGCGCCGTTCGCGGACTATTACGACGCGGCGGCGGCACAGGCGGTGCGTGACGTTTTTGGCTTCGAGCTGGAGTATTTCGGCTATCAATTGACGAACTGATCATTTCTGTCTGGGCCTGCCGGCAATGGCAACAGCCACCGGCAGGCCGCATGTGGCCCGCGTTGGGAGGCGCAAGAGATGTTCGAGCTCAATGAAGACCAGATCGCTATCCGCGATATGGCCCGCACCTTCGCCCGCGAGGAGATCGCGCCCCATGCGCTGAAGTGGGACGAGGAGGAGCATTTCCCCATTCCCACGCTGAAGGCTGCGTCTGCGTTGGGCATGGGCGGCATCTATGTGCGCGACGATGTGGGCGGCTCGGGCCTCACGCGGCTCGATGCCACGCTGATCTTCGAGGCGCTGGCGGAAGGCTGCCCGGCCACCTCCGCCTATCTGTCGATCCACAACATGGTGGCCTGGATGATCGACCGCTTCGGCGCGCCCGAACAGCGGGCGAAGTGGCTGCCGAAGCTTTGCGCCATGGAACTGGTCGCCTCCTATTGCCTCACCGAGCCGGGCTCGGGTTCGGATGCCGCCGCACTGAAGACGCGGGCCGTGCGCGAGGGCGATCATTATGTGCTGCACGGCGAGAAGCAGTTCATCTCCGGTGCCGGCGCTTCCGACCTCTATGCGGTGATGGTGCGCACGGGCGGGGAGGGGCCGTCCGGTGTTTCCACCCTGCTGGTGGAGGCGGGGGCGCCCGGCCTCTCCTTCGGGGCAAACGAGAAGAAGATGGGCTGGAAGGTGCAGCCCACCCGCGCGGTCATTTTCGACGGCGTGCGCGTGCCGGTGGAGAACCGCATCGGCGCGGAGGGCGAGGGCTTCAAGTTCGCCATGGCCGGGCTTGATGGCGGGCGGCTCAATATCGCCGCCTGTTCGCTGGGCGGGGCGCAGTCCGCTTTTGACAAGGCGCTCACCTATGCCGGGGAGCGCAAGGCCTTCGGCAAGGCCATCAATCAGTTCCAGGCGCTGCAATTCAAGCTGGCCGACATGGAAACCGAGCTTGAGGCGGCGCGCACCTTCCTGTGGCGCGCGGCAAGCGCGCTGGATCGTGCCGACCCCAAAGCCACGCGCCTGTGCGCCATGGCCAAGCGCTTCGTGACCGACACTGGCTTCAACGTCGCCAATGAGGCGCTGCAGCTGCACGGCGGCTATGGCTATCTGGCGGACTATGGGGTGGAGAAGATCGTGCGTGATCTGCGGGTGCACCAGATTCTGGAGGGCACCAACGAGATCATGCGCGTCATCATCGCCCGCGCGCTGGTGCAACGGGGCAACTGAGGCTCCACCGTCGACGGGCGGCAACGGCATCTACGGCCGGCAAACCAGAATAAAAGCTTCGGGAGGAGACTATGTCGATCATCGCCTTCATCGGCCTCGGCAACATGGGCGGCCCCATGGCGGCCAATCTCGTCAAGGCAGGACATACGGTGCGGGGCTTTGACCTCGTGCCCGCGGCACTGGAGGCAGCCGCCGCCCGTGGTGCGGAGATCGCCGACAGTGCCGCCGCCGCCGTGCGTGGCGCCGCCGTGGTTGTGACCATGTTGCCCTCCGGCCGACATGTGCTGGCGGCGGTGGAGGGAGAGGCGGGCCTGTTCGCTGCCGCCGAGCCGGGCACATTGTTCATCGACAGCTCAACGATCGACGTCTCATCCGCCCGCGCCTTTCACGAGCGGGCGGCGGCGGCGGGGCTTCCCAGCCTCGATGCCCCGGTTTCCGGCGGTGTGGGCGGGGCGGAGGCGGGCACGCTCACCTTCATGGCGGGGGGCTCGGACGCGGCATTCGCCTCGGCCCGGCCCATTCTTGAGCTGATGGGCAAGAAGATCGTCCATTGCGGCGAGGCGGGTGCCGGGCAGGCGGCGAAGATCTGCAACAACATGATCCTCGGCATTTCCATGATCGGCGTCTGCGAGGCCTTCGTGCTGGGTGAGAAGCTGGGTCTTTCCCATCAGGCGCTGTTCGATGTGGCGTCCACATCGTCGGGGCAGTGCTGGTCGATCAACACCTATTGCCCGGTGCCGGGTCCGGTGCCGACGAGCCCGGCCAATCGCGATTACCAGCCCGGCTTCTCGGCTGCGCTGATGCTCAAGGATCTGAAACTGTCGCAGGGGGCGGCGGATACGGCCGGGGCCGCAACGGCCCTTGGGGCGACCGCCGCCGAGCTCTATGCCGCCTACGAGGCGGATGGGAACGCCGGCCGCGACTTCTCCGGCATCATCGAGTGGATCCGCGCCCGCAGCTGAGCGCGGATCCGTGTCGCGCGACTTTGCTCAGGCGCTGGCGGCGTCGAGTTCGGCGATGTCGCCGGAGGTCAGCGTGAGCTGAACGGCGCGCACCAGCCCTTCCATCTGGGCGAGCGAGGTGGCGCTGGCGATGGGCGCGGTGACGCCGGGCCGGGCGATCATCCACGCCAGCGCCACTTCGCCCATCTGGGCGCCTCTGGCCTTGGCCACCTTCTCCACCGCATCGAGGATGCGGAAGCCGCGCGGATTGAGATAGGGCGCCACGCGGGCGCTGCGGGCTGCGCTCTTGGCGAGGTCGGCTTCCGAACGGTACTTGCCGGTGAGGAAGCCCGCCGCCAGCCCGTAATAGGGAATGACGCCGATCTTCTCATGCATGGCCAGATCGCGCAGGGCGCCGTCATAGGCGGCGCGATTGTAGAGATTGTACTCCGGCTGAAGGCTCTCGTAGCGCGGCAGGTTTTCGCGGGCGGAGACATCCAGCGCATCGGCCAGCTGTTCGGCGGAAAAGTTGGAGGCGCCGATGGCCCGCACCTTGCCGGCCTTGATCAGCTCCGCATAGGCGCCGAGCGTTTCCGCATGGGGCGTGTTGGGGTCGAACTGGTGCGACTGGTAAAGGTCGATGCGCTCCGTTTTCAGCCGCTTCAGCGAGCCGTCGACGGCGTCCTTGATCCAGCGGGCGGACAGGCCGACACGGTCCCCGCCCATGTCCATGCCCACCTTGGTGAAGATCTGCACCTTGTCGCGCTTGGCGGGATTGGCCGCCAGCCAGCGGCCGATGATGCTCTCGCTTTCCCCGCCTTCATGGTCCGGCACCCAGCGCGAATAGACATCCGCCGTGTCGATGGCATTGAGGCCGGCGTCGACGAAAGCGTCCAGCAGGCGGAAGCTCAGCGCTTCATCCGCCGACCAGCCGAAGACGTTGGTGCCGAGCACGAGAGGGGCGATGGAAAGGCCGGAACGGCCAAGGGGGCGATGCTGCATGACGGATACTCCGGACGCGACAGAACTGCCAATTTTCTGGCGTAACGCGGCACAAGCTACGCAGCAAGCAATGTTTTTTGATCGCGCGAACGTTGCTCGCCACACGTCATCCTGCTTAAGTCGATCTTACGTTCTGTCAGGTCGGGGAAGGTGATGGCTTCGGTGCGCAAGGCCGGCGTGACGGTGGCGAAGCCCCGCCGTGCGGCGGCTTCCGGTGGGGAGCGCGATGGCGAGCCGCGGCGCCGCATTCTGGCGGCTGCGGAACAGGTGTTCGCCGCGCGCGGCTTCGATGCCGCCACCTTGCGCGAAATCACCGTGGCTGCCGGCGTCAACATCGCGGCGGTGAACTATTATTTCTCCTCCAAGGAGGAACTGGTCCGTCAGGTGCTGGACCGGCGCATGACCCCCTACACCGCCGCGCGCCATGCCGCGCTGGAGGCGCGGCTGGCGGAGGCCGGGGACACGCGGCTCAGCGTGAGCGAACTGGCCGAGGTGATGGTACGGCCCATCGTCGAACTGAGTCGCGACGACGAGGCTGGTGGTCGCTCGCTCATCCGCCTGCTGCTACAGGTGCGCGCGCGGCCGAGCGAGACCACCATCCGCGTCTTCATCGACCGGGTGGACCCGCTGGTGCAGCGCTTCGTGGATGCCTTTCAGGCCGCCGCGCCCCATCTGTCGCGGGCCGACATCTACTGGCGCTACAATTTCTCCATCGGCGCGGTGATGCAGGTGCTCACCGATGCCGATCCGCTGTCGCTGCGCCTGAAGCGCCAGTCGCGCGATCTGTGCGACACCGAGGATGACGAGGCCATCGTCCGGCAGCTCGTGGCCTATATCACGGCGGCCTTTGCCGGCCCTGTGGCAGCCGTGTCAGGGGAGCCGCAGGAGAAGCCCGCTCCGGCACGCCGGCGGACCCGCCGCCCGCCGGCGACGGCATCCGCCGACTGATCACCTCACGCCGAGAGCCACACGTCGGCGAAGCTGCCGCGAATGCCTTCCGGCATGGCCATCACGTCGTGCACGCGCTTGTTGATGATGCAGGTGTAGTCGAGGTCCAGCAGCGGCAGGATCGGCAGGTCGGTCATGGCCAGCTTCTGGAACTCGTGGAACAGCGCCTTGCGCTTGTCCGGGTCGATCTCCGTGCCCGCCGCTTCCAGCACCTTGTCCATCTCCGGGCTGGCATAGCCCGAGGCGTTCACGAACGGCGAACCCGCCTTCGCGGCCTTGGACCAGTAGAAGCGCTGGAGTCCCATGGAGGGGTCGAAGATGGGCGCGTAGAGGAAGACGTTCAGGTCGTAATCGTAATCGGTGTAGATGGCCTTCAGATAGGTGGGCAGGTCCGATGAGCGGATGCTCACCTCTATGCCCACGCGCTGAAGCGACTGCTTGATGAATTCGGCCGCGCGCAGGTTCGCCTCGCCCAGCGGCACCCAGTCGAGGCGCAGCTTCAGGCGCGTCTTGTCGGCGCCGCGCGGGAAGCCCGCCGCATCCAGCAGCGCCTCGGACTTCTTGGGGTCGAAGGGATAGGCGGGCGGATTGGCGAGGCGGATGTCGCCGGCCTGATAGGGGATGGGGCTCGTGGCTGGCTTGCCGCTCTGGTACCAGACGGCGCGGGCCAGATTCTCGCGGTTCACCGCCTGCAGGATGGCCTGACGCACCTCCAGCTTGGCGAGCGCGGGATTGCGCAGGTTCACCTGAATGGCCTGCGCGTGCTGGAGCAGTTCCTCGCCGCGCGTCTCCACGTCGAACTTGGCATTGGAGCGGAAGCGCGCCAGCTCGCTGTAGGGCACCGGGTTCGGGCCGGCGAGCAGGATCTCGCCGGTCTCCAGCGCCGCCGCGCGCGAGGAGGCGTCGTTGATCACCCGCATGACGATGCGGTCGAGCAGCGGCTTCTCCTTGGCCCAGTAGCCGTCGAAGCGCTCCAGCGTGATGTGGCTGCCCCGGTTCCACTCCACGAACTTGAACGGGCCGGTGCCGATGGGCGCGTTGTTGGCCGGGTTCCGCAGCGGATCGCCCTGCTCATAGACGTGCTTGGGCAGGATCGGGCTCTCGAAGGCGGAAAGCGCATTCATGGCCATGGGCGAGGGCTTCGAGAAGCGCAGGATGGCCGTGTGGTCGTCCGGCGTATCGACAGCCGTGAGATTGGCGAAGGTGCCGCGCCCGCGCGGGTGGTTGGGCTTCAGAAGCTGCATGAAGGAGAAGGCGACGTCGGCGGAGGTGAAGTCCTTGCCGTCGTGCCACTTCACGCCCTGCCGCAGGGTGAAGGTGGCCGTGAGGCCATCCGGCGAAAGCTGCCATGCGGTGGCGAGGCGGGGCTGCGGCTTGAAGTCATAGCCATAGGCGACCAGCCCCTCGGTCATCTTGGAGGAGGCCAGCAGCACCTGGTCGGAGGTGGTGAAGGCGCACACCAGCGCGGTCGGGTCCGGCCAGATGGCCATGGTGAGCGTGCCGCCCTTTTGCGGTGTCTCGGCGGCAAAAGCCTGCCCCGAGCGGCCGATCAGCAAGGTGGCGGCAGCAGCGCCGGATGCGCCGAGGAAGGTGCGGCGGGAGACTGGGCCGAAACGCAGCGGGAAGGAGCTATCGGAAGTCATGGGTTGGCTCGCTCAAGAGTGCGAAAGAGGAAAAGCTGAGGCGGGTTCGGAGGCGCGCGAGGCGGGGATGACCTCGCCGCCCTCCGTGGGCGAATGCGCGGTGCCGTCGGCGGCCACCGTGACCAGATGGCAGGCCACCGTGCGTCCGTCAGGCAGGGGCCGGAGCGCCGGCTCTTCGGTGGTGCAGAGCTCCACCTTGAACGGGCACCGGGTATGGAAGCGGCAGCCGGGTGGCGGGGCCGTGGGGCTCGGCATGTCGCCCTCGATGCGCAGGCGCGGGGCGTGCGCGCTCTCGGGATCGGGCGAGGGGTGGGCGGCGAGCAGGCCGGCCGTATAGGGGTGGAGCGGCTGCTTCCACACCCGGTCGCGGTCGGACATCTCGACGATCTTGCCCAGATACATCACCAGGATGCGGTCGGCGATGTAATGCACCACCGCCAGATCGTGCGAGATGAAGAGATAGGAGAGGCCCATCTCCTTCTGCAACCGCACCATCAGATTGATGACCTGTGCCTGCACCGAAACATCCAGCGCCGACACCGGCTCGTCGGCAACGATGAGCGCGGGATTAAGAGCCAGCGCCCGGGCAATACCCACGCGCTGGCGCTGGCCGCCGGAAAATTCGTGCGGGAAGCGCGAGGCCGCATCCGCCGGCAGGCCCACACGGGCCATCAGCTCCAGCACCTGCGCCCGGCGCGCCTTGGCCGAGCCGAGGCCGTGCACCTTCAGGGGCTCCTCGATGATGGTGCCCACCGTGCGGCGCGGGTTCAGCGAGGCATAGGGGTCCTGAAACACCATCTGCATGCGCTTGCGCAGCGGGCGCACCTGCGCATAGGGCAGGTCCGAGATCACCTGCCCGTCGAGCCGCACCTCGCCGCCGGTGAGCGGGGCGAGGCCCATGATGGCGCGGCCGAGGGTGGATTTTCCGCAGCCGGATTCACCGACGAGGCCCACCGTCTCGCCGGCTTTGATGGCAAAGCTCACCCCGTCCACGGCGCGCACGCGGCCGTGGTGCTTCACGAGATCGCGCACCTCCAGCAAAGGCGGGCCGGCTTCCGGGAAGATGGGTTGCGCATTCATGCCGGCACCCCCTCGGTGGCGAGGATACAGGCGACCTTGGCCGGGCCGACGTCACGCAGGGCGGGGCGCGTCTGCGCGCAGGCGTCGATCGCCACCGGGCAACGCGGCTGGAAGGCGCAGCCCTTCGGCAGTGCGGAGAGCGCGGGCACGATGCCGGGAATCTCCATCAGCGGTTCGCGGCCGCCGCCGGCATCCGGGTTGGGAAGGGCACGCAGGAGGCCACGCGTATAGGGATGGCGCGGCGTGCGGAACAGCTCCGCGACGGGGGCCTCCTCCACCTTGCGGCCGGCATACATCACCAGCACGCGGTGGGCGTTCTGCGCCACCACGCCGAGATTGTGGGTGATGAGCACGATGGCGAGGCCCAGTTCCGCCTGCAGGGTGCGCAGCAGGTCGAGGATCTGCGCCTGCACGGTGGCGTCGAGCGCGGTGGTGGGCTCATCCGCGATCAGCAGCTTGGGCTCGCAGGCAAGCGCCATGGCGATCATCACCCGCTGGCGCATGCCGCCGGACAGGTGGTGGGGCAGGTCGTCCAGCACCCGCGCGGGATCGGGAATGCGCACCAGCTTCAGGAGGTCGGTGGCCTTCTCGCGGCGCTGCTGCGCGGAGAGCTCGGGCCGGTGCTCCTCGAACACCTCCATGAGCTGGCGGCCGATGCGCATGACCGGGTTCAGCGAGGTCATGGGCTCCTGAAAGATCATGGAGATGTCGGCCCCGCGCAGCCGCCGCATGTCGCGTTCCGAGAGCGAGAGCAGGTCGCGCCCGTTGAGGCGCGCGGCACCGCCCGCATTGAAGGCGACGCCATCGGGCAGCAGGCGCATGAGCGAGAGCGCGGTCATGGACTTGCCGGAGCCGCTCTCGCCGACGATGGCCAGCGTCTCGCCGGCACGCACGGTGAGGTCGAGCCCGTCCACCACCGTCACCTTGCCGGCGCGGGTGTTGAGGCAGGTGGTGAGGCCCTCCACCGCCAGCACGGGCGTGGCGTCGGGCACGAGGGAGGGAGCAGACGCGGCCATGTCAGCGCAGCTTGAGCTTGGGGTTCAGGGCGTCGTTCAGCCCCTCGCCCACGAGGTTGAGCGACAGCACCACGAGGATGATGGCAAGCCCCGGTTCGGCGACGAGGAACCAGGCCGAGCGCAGGCTCTCGCGCCCGGCGCCGATCATGGCGCCCCAGGTCAGCACGTTGGGATCGCCCAGCCCGAGGAAGGAGAGGCCCGCCTCGGTGAGGATGGCGGTGGCGACCATGATGGAGGCGGTGACGATGATGGGGGTCAGGCAGTTGGGCAGGATCTGGCCGAAGATGATGCTCCGTTCGCTCATGCCGATGACGTAGCAGGACTGCACGAACTCGCGCTCGCGCAGGCTCATCACCTCGGCGCGCACGAGGCGCGCCACGGGGGGCCATGAGACCAGCGCCAATGCGGTGATGATGGAGGTGAGCGCCGGACCGAAGATCGCCACCAGCACCACCGCGAGGATGAACTGCGGCATGGTCTGGAACATCTCGGTGATGCGCATCAGCACGTCATTGACCCAGCCGCCGTAATAGCCCGACAGCGCGCCCACGGTGATGCCGATGGCGAGCGCAACCAGCGTTGATATGCCGCCGATCATCAAAGCGCTGCGCGCGCCGTGCATGATGCCTGCGGCCACATCGCGGCCCAGCGGATCGGTGCCGAGCGGATAGGCCATGTCCTCGCCCGGCCACAGCAGCGGGGCTGCCACCATGTCGGCGGGATCGTCGGGATAGAGCACGGGCGCCAGCAGGGCGGCGGCGACGATGGCGATGAAGATGGCGAGGCCGAGCACGGCCGTGCGCTTGCGGCGGAACAGCCGCCAGAGATCGAGAAGGGCTTTCATCGCGCGACGATCCGCGGATCGAGCCAGCTATAGGTGAGGTCCACGAGGATGTTGATGATGATGACGAGGATGGAGCTCATCAGCAGAATGCCGATCAGCAGCGAATAGTCGCGCTGGAACACGGCGTCATAGGTGAGGCGCCCGAGGCCCGGCCAGTTGAACACCGTCTCCACCACCACGGCGCCGCCGAGCAGGGATGCGGTCTGCATGCCGAGCATGGTGACGATGGGCAGCAGCGCATTGCGCACCACATGGCGGACCGTGACCTTGGCGCCACCGAGGCCCTTCGCGCGGGCGGTGCGCACGTAATCCAGGCTCATCACCTCCAGCATGGAGGCGCGCATGAGGCGGGTGTAGATGGCGAAATAGAACAGCGAGAGCGTCAGCGCCGGCAGCACCAGATGATGTGCCACATCGAGGCTGCGGACGAGAAGGCCGGGGTTCTGCTGCGTCACGTCATAGAAGCCGCCCGAGGGCAGGATGCCGAGCGTGACCGAGAACAGGATGATGAACATCAGCCCGATCCAGAAGATCGGCATGGCGTAGGCGAGCAGCGCCACGAGCGAGATCAGGTCGTCCAGCAGCGTGTTGCGCCGCACGGCGGCGAGGGCACCGAACAGCACGCCCATGGCGACGGACAGCACGATGCTCACGCTCATCAGCAGCAGCGTCGGGCCGACGCGCTGGAGAATGAGATCGCGCACGGGGGCGTTGTTGCGGATGGAATAGCCCAGATCGAGCTGGGCAATCTGCACGCCATAGCGCGCCAGCTGCACATAGAGCGGCTGGTCGAGCCCGTATTTCTCACGCAGCTGCGCCATATAGGCGGCATCGCCCGTGCCCGCCTCGCCGGCCATGACGTCGATGGCGTCACCGGGGGCGAGATGCAGGATGATGAAGCTGAAGAGAATGATGCCGAGAATGACCGGGATGGCCTGAAGAATGCGGCGGATCAGGAAGCCCGCCAATCCTCCGCCGGTCCTGCCTCTACCGGCCCTCGCTGTGCCCGGTCCTGCCGTCTCCACTCTGGCCATGCCGTTCCGTCCGCTTGGGTTTGAAGCCGCAAATCAAACGAACTCCCGGAGGTCCTGCCTTAGGTCTGTTTGCCGCATTATTCACTTATGTGCGGCGTTATATATTGGCGCGGCGGAGTAAAACTTTGCTCCACCTCGCGGTGTCACGCTTTTGCCTGACATGACAAATGGACAACACCTGCATGATGATTGCAAGCGTGTTTTGCAAACAGGTGTTTGAAATTTGCCGCAAGCCACTCCCACCCCCGCGACGGCACGTCTGTGGGGGGCGGCTGCCGGCAGGCGGGATCAGCCGCCGAGGCTGGCGATCAGCTCCTGCCGCAGCACCTTGCCGTAATGCGAGCGCGGCAGTTCCCGCCGCAGATGCACGCTCTTCGGCCGCTTGGGGCCGGTGAGCACGTCGCGGGAGAAGGCGAGGATGTCGTCGGCGCTGGCCGCACCCTCCTCGCGCAGCACCACGAAAGCGGTGACGGCCTCGCCCCATTCCATGTCCGGCACGCCGATGACGGCGGCTTCGCGCACGGCGGGATGGCGGGCGATGGCGTCCTCCACTTCCTTGCTCACCACCGACATGCTGCCGGTGCGGATCACGTCCTTGAGGCGGCCGGTAATGGCGAGGTCGAAGCGGGCGGTGATCTGGCCGATGTCGCCGGTGCGCAGCCAGCCGTCCGCGAAGGCGGCGGCGGTGGCGTCGGGGTCGTTCCAGTAGCCGGCCATCACATGCGGGCCGCGGATCAGCACCTCGCCGGTCTCACCGGGGGGCGCGTCGGGATCCACGTCGGCGAGTTTCAGGTCATAACCGAACAGCGGCTTGCCCACGGTCTCGCGCACCGCCATGCGGTCCTTGCGGCCGTTGAGGCGCTCGGGCGCGAGATAGCAGGTGATCGGCGCCTCGGTCAGGCCATACAGCATGCCGATGCGCGGGCCGATCAGCTCGATGGCGCGGTCGAACACCGTTTCCGGCAGGCGCGAGCCGCCCACATGCAGGGCTTCCAGCGCGTTGAGGGCCACGTCGTCGGGCGAGAGGTGGTCGAGCACGCGCAGGAGCTGGGTGGGCACCAGCGAGGTACGGGTGGCGGAGAAGCGGGCCATCTGGAACGGGAAGCGCTCCGCATCGAAGCGCCCGCCCAGCACCACGCGGGCGCCGCCCAGCAGGTAGGAGAGCGTCACCACCTGCGCCACGGGCCAGAGCGGGCGCACATTGAGGAAGACGCTGTCGGGCTGGATGTTGAAGCCGCTGATGGTGTGCTGGGCCACGGCGCTGAGGTTGCCGTGGCGCAGCATGATGGCCTTGGGCTGGCCGGTGGTGCCGCCGCTGAGATTGAGCGAGGCCAGGTCGCTTTCCATCCCCACCGGCACGAAGCTGTCGGAGGCGCGGGCCAGCAGATCCTCGTAATCATGGGCGCCGGGCAGGGGGCCGCGCACCGCGATCACGTGGCGGAGCGTCTCCACCTGCGCGGTGATGCCGTGCACCGCCTGCGCCATTTCCGGGCTGGTGACGAGCACGCTGGCGCCCACATGGCGCAACTGGGCGACGATGTCGGCGGTGCCCGTCTTGGGGTCCATGGGCACGCGCACGAAGCCAGCGGCCATGGCGCCGTATTCCGCTTCCAGATATTCGCGCACGTCGGGCAGCAGCAGGGCCACGCGCTCGCCGCGCGCGACTCCAAGCCCCGTGAGCGCCTGTCCGAAACGGGCGACGCGGCCGAAGAAGGCTTCGAACGTCCAGGGCCCCGCCTCATCCACGACGGCGATGCGGGGTCCATGCCAGGCGCGAGCCCGGCGGAAGTGGGAACCGAGGTGCATCCTACCAACCCTTCAGAAGGACGCGGCCAGTGGTTTCGCGACTTTCCATCAACCTGTGCCCTTCCCCGACCTCGCGAAAAGGCAAAAATGCGTGAACGATCGGCTTTATGGCGCCGGTGGCCATCAGATGAAGGGCCATGCGAACGTCGGCATAGGTGGCATTTCCGGAGCCGGAAATGCGCAGCCGCCGTCCGATGACGAGGCCGGGATCGAGGCTGACGGGCCGGGCTTCCACATTGCCGAGGATCACCACCGAGGCACGTGAGGCGCAGGCCCTGAGGCTCTCCCCCAAGGTCGTCGAGACCACGTTCTCCAGCACGATATTCACGCCTTCCTTGCCCGTCTGGCGCCAGACCTCACCGCTGAAGGCACCATCGGGGCTCACAATCACTACGTGCGCGCCAGCGGCGCGGATCGCTTCTTCCTTGCCCGGTGAAGATGTGACGGCGATGACACGCATGTTGAGCGCGCGGGCGAGCTGGATCTGGTGCAGGCCGAGGCCGCCCCCGGCTCCTGTCACCAGCACCGTGTCGCCGACCTTGCCTTCGGCCACGCCGACAAGGGCGCGGATGCTGGTGCCCACGGGGCAGACGGCCAGCGTGGCGCTGTCGAGATCGAGCGCGTCGGGCACGGGCACGAGGTTGCGCAGCGGCACGCAGCAATATTCCGCATAGCCGCCCCCGCCATGCTCGCCGAGCACGCGGCTGTTGCGGCACAGGTCCTGCCGCCCGCCGAGGCAGTTGGGGCATTGGCCGCAATAAATGCGCTGGTAGATCACCACGCGCTCGCCGATGCGGCTGGCGGGGCCGTTGGCACCGACCTCCTCCACCACGCCGGAAATCTCGTGGCCGAGGATCTGGCCGGGCGTGTCGCGGGGGATGCGGCCGCCCCGCGAGAGCACGTCATGATAGCAGATGCCGGCCGCATGGATGCGCACCAGCGCCTCGTCGGGGCCGGGGGTGGGACGATCCACGCGCACGGCCCGGAACACGTTCGGCGGGCCGAAGGCGGGGAAGACGACGGCATTCATCAGGGGCATCGGCGCATCAAGTCCTCAGTGCCGTCGATCGTGGGCCGCAGCGGCGACCCGGTAATCGTCGTGACCCTCCACGAAAGCACGCGCGGCGGCGGCTTCCAGCCGCGCCGCCTCGGCGCTGGCCCGGCGGGAGAAGGTGGCGAGGCGCTTGGTGGCCTGCACGCCCACCGCCGGGAAGCCGGCGATCCGCGCCGCCCATTCGGCGGCGGCGGCGTGCACGTCGTCCACCACCGCATTGAGCAGGCCGAAGCCGAGGGCTTCCTCCGCCGTGACGTTGCGGGCCATGAGCAGCAGTTCCATGGCGCGGGCCTGTGGAATGACCTCGCCGAGGCGCATGGCGCTCATGGCGGAGATCATGCCGTGCTTCACTTCCGGATAGCCGATGATGGCGTTGCGGGCGGCGAGGCGCAGGTCGCAGTGCAGCGCGAGCGTCATGCCCATGCCGATGCAATAGCCGTGCATGGCGGCGATCACCGGCTTGTCGAGCCGCACGCCGACGCCGGGAATGGCATCCAGCAGCACCTCGGTCGTGACCATGCGGCCGGTGCGGTTGATCTCCTTGATGTCGGAGCCGGCGCAGAAGGCCCGCTCACCGGCGCCGGTGAGCACCGCCACCCGCACGGCATCGTTGGCGGCGATCTCGCGCCAGATGTCTCCCAGCCGCTCCTTGGATGGCACGTCGAGCGCGTTCATCACCTCCGGGCGGCGAATGGTGACGGTCGCCACGCCCTCGGCGATGTCCAATGTGATCGCCATCTGTCCTCACGTTCCGACGCGAATGATACGCACCTGAGCAGGTTATGCCGAAATGGTGTTGCGAAACATGCCACGTCAGCAAAAACAAAGTCATAACAATAATAAAAGGCGACAGGAAAGGGGGCTTCCCGGCAGCATTCACGGAATGCAGCACAACCGGCGTTGACCTCCCAATGCTGTTTTATTTGCAGGTCATGTCCCCACGGCATATCGGACGTGCTGGAATCAGCGATGCACGCGGCTGTCGGCGCCGAGATGGGCGTTGATGGTATCCACCAGCGCCTGCACCGGCCGCGAGGCGACGCGCCGCTCCGGCCGCAGGACGCGGAAGGAGAAGTCGATCGCCGGCTGAAAGGGGCGGGTGATCAGTCGCCCTTCGCCGAAGCTGCTGGCGGTGAAGGGGTCGCACAGCGTCACGCCCGCGCCCGCGGCCACCAGTGCGCAGGCGGCCATGGAGGTGAGCGCTTCCGCCCGTGGCGTGACCTGGCCGAAGGCTTCGAACCGCCGCATCAGGGCATGCCCCACCTCGGTGTCGTGCGGCAGGCTGATGAGGGGATAGCTGGCCAGATCCTGCAAGGTCACGGCGGACTTGGCGGAGAGCGGATGGCCGACGGGCATGACGCAGAGGCAGGGTGCGTAATAGGTGTATTCCACGGTCAGGCTGGAGAAAGCGGCGGGCATCTGGGTGACGCCCACATCGAACAGCCCCGCTGCCAGCCCGTCGAGAATGCGGGCGGAGGCGTGCACCTCGAAGGTGATCTTGGTTTGGGGATGTTCCTGCATGAAGCGGGCGATGGCCTGCGGCACGGGGCCGAAGCACATGGCGGGAATGGCCGCCACCCGCAGGTGGCCGCGGCGAAGCTCGCGGATGTCGCGTGCCACCTTGGCGAGGCGCTCCAGTCCCACGTAGCTGACCGTCAGCTCGTCATGGAAGGCGGTGCCCTCGGGCGTGATGATGAGGCGCTTGCCCTCGCGCAGGAACAAGGCGAAGCCGAGCGAGCGCTCCAGATCCGCCAGCCGGCGGGAGACGGCCGGCTGGGACAGGTTCAGGCGGCGACTCGCGGCGGTGACGCTCCCCGTGGCCACGACGGCGTGGAAGATGTCCAGCTGCACGGCATTGAGCCGCGTGCCGCCGTCGCCCTTGCTGACGGCGGAGCTGACATAATCGTCGTCGTCATCCTCTGTTCGGCGAACCATGACCCCTCCGCAACCTGCCCGGCAGTGTTGCAGCAAATTCGCGTCCGCGCACGAGGGTCTTTTGGGTAGCCAGTTGCTGTTTCAGTACGTGCCGGGGTACTGGCCGCCATCCACCAGAAGGCTCTGGCCGGTGATGAAGCCGGCATAGGCCGAGCACAGGAAGGCGACGCAGGCACCGATCTCGGCGGGCTCGCCATAGCGCCCCGCCGGATTCTGCTTCATGCGCTCGGCCCAGATGTCCTCGAACGGGCGCCCGGTGATGGCCACCAGCCCTTCCACATGGTGCTTCTGCGCATCGGAGGCGATGATGCCGGGCAGCACATTGTTGATGGTGACGTTGCGGGCGACCGTCTGCCGGGCGAGGCCGGCGGTGAAGCCCACGAGGCCGGACCGCGCGCCGTTGGACAGCGAAAGGTCGAGCTGGGGCGTCTTGACGCTGCGGGAGACGATGTTGACCACCCGGCCGAAGCCGCGATCCATCATGCCGTCCACGGTGAGGCGCATCATCTCGATGGGCGCCAGCATCATCCGGTCGAGCGCGCGGATCCAGTCGGCCCGCGCATAGTCGCGATAGTCGCCGGGGGGCTCGCCATCGCCGTTGTTGATCAGGATGTCCGGTGCGGGGCAAGCGGCCAGCGCCGCCGTGCGACCCTCTTCCGTGGTCAGGTCGGCCACCACATGAGCGACCGGGAGGCCCGCTGCGGCGGAGATCTCGGCGGACGCCTGTTCAAGCGTCGAAAGCGTGCGGGCGGCGATGGTGACGTGGACGCCATCACGCGCCAGCGCCTCGGCGCAGGCGCGTCCCATGCCCCGGCTGCCGCCGGTCACGAGGGCGCGGCGGCCGGCGATACCGAGATCCATGCTTCAGGGCTCCACTGATCAGGCCGACAGGCCCGAGCCAACACAACTCGGGCCAGCATAGAGCCGGATGGGTTCGGATTTCATCAATCCGAACGCTGAATCCGCCCCTAATGTACTTCAGCTCAGGCTGCGACGGCGGAAAGCGGGGCGATCTTGAAGCCGTACTTCCGATCCAGCTCCAGCTCCTGGATGATGCGGATGCCCTTGGCGAGGGCGTCACCCTGCAGCCCGGTCAGCGGCTTGCGCAGATCGCCCACCGGCAGGCCGACCGCCTTCATGAGCGATTTGACCGCCACCGGATTGATGGCCGAATAGGTGTAGTGCAGCAGCGGCAGCAGGCCGAGATAGGCATCCTTGAATGCCTCGGCGCCGAGATCGCCCTTCCACGGGGTGGAGATGGTGGCCAGTTCCGCCGGGGCGAGGTTGCCGGTCATGTTGGCGGTGCCGTGGCCGCCGAGGCTCATGGTGGGCACCACGAGGCCGAGGTTGGGGCTGTCGCAGCACATCACCGAGACATCGGGGCGGGCGGCCAGCACCTGCGCCACCTGCCCGACGCGGGTGGTGGATTCCTTATGGATCACATAATTCGGGTGCTTGAAGATGCGCAGCAGGTTGTCCCAGTGCAGGTCGCTCTTCACGCGCGGCGGGTTGTTGTAGATGCCGAGCGGCAGGTCGGTGGCATCCGCCACGTCGAGGAAGAAGGTCTCGATGTCCGCTTCCGGCGCGCAGATATAGGCCGGGGCGGCCAGGATTGCGCCGTCGGCGCCGTTCGCCTTGGCGAACTGCACGTTCTCGATGGTGGTTTCGGTGTTGTTGCCGGTGCAGCCGAAGAACAGCGGCATGTCCGGCGTCTTCATCTTCGCCGTCTCGACGATGACCTGCTTCTTCTCCTCGGCCGAGAGCATGGAGGTCTCACCCGTGGAGCCCATGATCAGGATGGCGGCGGTGCCGTTGTCCCGCTGGAACTTCAGCAGGTCGCGGAAGGCGCCGAAATCCACCGAGCCGTCCTTGTTGAAGGGCGTGACGATGGCGACGAAGGAACCGGTGATCTTGTCCATGGAAGGCCTCGTGCCGGAAGCGGGCGCCTGAGCCCGGAAGGGGGCGAAGATGCGTAGGACCAACAGGTCGGATTCTGGCC
This sequence comes from Azorhizobium oxalatiphilum, assembly GCF_014635325.1. Classification (GTDB taxonomy): domain Bacteria; phylum Pseudomonadota; class Alphaproteobacteria; order Rhizobiales; family Xanthobacteraceae; genus Azorhizobium; species Azorhizobium oxalatiphilum. The sequence continues at coordinate 45,594 of NZ_BMCT01000007.1, forward strand.
GTCTGCCGGCTGGCGCGCACCGGAAAAATCCGGGACGGAAGCCGTTTTTCAAATAAGTGTTTGAAATTTGGCCCGCACCCGTCACCCTGTCAATAGTGTCCGTGGATCCATGCCTTTCGACAGGGGTTCCTGACGCAGGGACAGGGCAGGAAGAGGGGATTATGGCGATCGTCCGCAAGCCGCATCTGGCCCATTGGGGTGCCTTCTCCGCACTGGTGGAGGATGGGCGGCTCATCGGCTGCGCGCCGTTCGCGAATGATCCCGCGCCCTCGGCCATGCTGGAGAGCATCACCCCCGCCGTCTATTCCGACAAACGCATCCGCCGGCCGGCGGTGCGGGAGAGTTTTCTGCGGGCTGGCCACAAGGCCGGCGGGGCGGGCCGTGGCCGCGAGCGGATGGTGGAGGTGGACTGGGACACCGCCCTCGACCTCGTGGCACGGGAGATCGCCCGCGTGGAGGCCGCGCACGGGCGCGAGGCTTTGTTCGCCGGCTCCTACGGCTGGTCCTCCGCCGGTCGCTTCCACCATGCGCGCTCGCTGGTGCGGCGCTTCTATTTTTCCGGCGGCGGCGGCGTCGATCAGGTAGGCAATTACAGCTGGGGTACGGCGCAATTCCTGCTGCCGCACATCATCGGCACCTACCAGCCGCTCACCGGCCGCGTCACCGCATGGCCCAGCATCATCGCCCACACCGATGTCTTCCTCGCCTTCGGCGGGCTGGCGCTGAAGAACGGGCAGGTGGCCTCCGGCGGGGCTGCCGAGCACACGCAGGAGAAATGGCTGCGGGCATTGGCGGCCAAGGGCATTCCGGTCATCAACATCTCGCCCACGCGCGGCGATTGCCCCGACTTTCTGAACGCCGAATGGATCTCCATCCGCCCCAATACGGATGCCGCCTTCATGCTGGCGCTGGCGCATGAAATCCTGCGGCTGGAAGGCGCCGACACGGATTTTCTCGGCCGCTGCACGGTCGGTTTCGCGCCCTTCGCGGCCTATGTGCGCGGCGAAAGCGACGGGGTGGAGAAGACCCCGGAATGGGCCGAGGCCATCTGCGGCGTGCCGGCGTCCCGCATCGCGCGGCTGGCCGGGCAATTGGTGGGCGCGCGCTCCTACATCACCTGCGCCTTCGCCGTGCAGCGGGCGGAAAATGGCGAGCAGCCCTATTGGCTGGCGGTGGCGCTGGCGAGCCTGCTGGGGCAGGTGGGCCTGCCGGGCGGCGGGTTCGGCTTCGGCCATGGCTCCATGAACGGTGTCGGCAATCCGCGCCCCGCCACGCCCGGCCCGGAGATGGCGGTGGGGGCGAACCCGCTGAAGCGCGCCATTCCCGCCGCCCGCCTCACCGAGATGCTGGAGGGACCTGGCACGCCCTACGCATTCAACGGCGGTACCGAGACCTATCCCGACGTGCGGCTGGTGCATTGGGCGGGCGGCAATCCCTTCCACCACCATCAGGACCTCAACCGCCTGATGCGGGCGTGGGAGAAGCCCGAGGCGGTGATCGTCAACGAGATCTGGTGGACCCCCACCGCCCGGCGTGCGGACATCGTGCTGCCCGTCACCACCACGCTGGAGCGCAACGACATCGGCGGCTCCTCCCGCGACCGCTACGTCATCGCCATGCAGCAGGCGATCGCGCCGCTGCATGAGGCGCGCTCCGATTTCGACATCTTCGCCGATCTCGCCGCACGGCTCGGCCATGAAGCGGCCTTCACCGGCGGGCTGGACGAGATGGGCTGGATCCGCGCCATCTATGAGCAGTGCGCAGCGGCGAACCGGGTGGCGGGCATCGCCTTCCCCGATTTCGAGACGTTCTGGGCCGAGGGCGCGGTCGAGTTGCCCGAGCCCGCGCAGGACTTCGTGCTGTTCGCCGATTTCCGCGCCGATCCCGCACGTCATCCGCTGAAGACACCGAGCGGGCGCATCGAACTGTTCAGCGCCGCCATCGCGGGCTTCGCGCTGGAGGACTGCCCGCCCCATCCGGTGTGGCGGGCGCCCCGCGAATGGGCGGGGGCGGAGCGCGCGCGGGACTATCCGCTGCATCTGCTCAGCGTGCAGCCGGCGGACCGCCTGCACAGCCAGATGGATTTCGCGCCCTTGCCGCAGGCCGGCAAGGTTGCGGGCCGGGAGGCGCTGACCATGCATCCCGCCGACGCTGCCGCGCGGGGCTGCCGGGCAGGGGAGACTGTGCGGGTGTTCAACGATCGCGGCGCGCTGCTGGCGGGGCTGGTGCTCGATGCCGGCGTGCGGCCGGGCGTGGCGGTGATCTCCACGGGGGCGTGGTTCGACCCCGATCCGTCCGATCCGGCAGGTCCCGAGCGCGCGGGGACGGCCAATGTGCTGACGCGGGATGTGGGCACCTCGCAACTGACGCAGGGGCCGAACGCCATGAGCTGCCTCGTGGAGGTGGAGCGCGTACCGCAGCAGGGCGAGGGGACACGCGAAATCCTCGAACGCAGGACCAGCCTCGCGGACGTGTGACGTCAACGCGCATCCTGCGGACGGGTGACGCAAAGCCTTTGTGCGCCGTGCGAATGCGGGGTTTACGTGCGCCTCCGGACGATCCCGTCGCCGTGATGCGACAGATTGCGACAGATCAATTCGTTTCAGAATTTTCTGAAATAGCTGTTGCAAGCCATGACGACACTTTCTCCCCTTGTTCAGGAATTCGTGCTCCATTTCGGTGAAATGGGCAGCCGCTGGGGCATGAACCGGACGCTGGGGCAGATCTATGCCTTGCTCTATGCTTCGCCGGAACCGCTCTGCGCCGAAGACATCACCGCGGCGCTCGATGTTTCCCGATCGAACGTCTCCATGAGCCTGCGTGAATTGCAGGGGTGGAATCTCGTGCTGCTGAAGCACAGGCCGGGAGACCGGCGGGATTTCTTCACCACGCCGGAAGACGTCTGGCAGATTTTTCGCACCCTCGTGGAAGAACGCAAGCGGCGGGAGGTTGACCCAACGCTAGCTGTGCTGGACGATCTGATCAGCCGGACGGCCGCCGGGGAGGGCGACCGTCATGCGCAGGCCCGGATGCGTGAGATGTATGGCCTGATCGGCCAGCTCACCACCTGGTACGACGATGTGCGCAAGCTCGATAATCCGCGTCTGGCCGCCTTGCTGGGGCTGGGGGCGAAGGTCACGCGATTTCTCGACGCGGCCACCCGTCTTGGGCCGCGCCGTCGTGCTTCGAAGGGGGAGACCGGGCAATGACCGCGCCGTCCCACATCCGTGCCGCGTCTGCCGTGGCCTCAGCGGGGGCGGCCCCTGCGGGCACCGCCGCATCGGCCCTGCCGCCACCCGCCACCATGCGGGCCGGAGCGGAACCCGGTTTCACGCGCCACATGCGCACCACCGGCACCCCCCGCCATGGCCGGCTGCGGGCCGCGCCCGTGGGGCAGGCGGCCACTGCCGCGCCGGAGGGTGATCCCCGCCGCATCGGCAAGCGCATGACCTCCCTCGGCGCCGGGCTGCAGGTGGTGGCCGCGCTGCTCTTCATCGCGCAGGCGGCGTTGATCGCCCGTGCCGTGGGCGCCATTGCCGATGGGGCCGGCGCTGAGGCCATGCTCATTCCCGCCGGCCTCGTGCTGGCGGTGGGCGCGGTGCGGGCCTATCTCGACATGCTGGGCGCGCGCCTGTGCTACCGCGCGGCGCGCGGCGCGCTCACCGCCTTGCGGGCGAAGACGGTTGCCGCCCTTGCCGCCCGCTCTCCGCTCGATCCCGAACGGCCCGCCGCCGGCGCCGCCGCCAGCGCGCTGGCCGAGCAGGCGGAAGCGGTGGTGCCCTATCTCTCCCGCTTCCAGCCGGCGCGCATGAAGTCCAGCGTGGTGCCGCTGGTGCTGCTCGCCGCCGTGCTCTGCTTCTCCTGGGCGGCGGCTCTGGTGCTGCTGGTGGCGCTGCCCTTGATCCCGCTGTTCATGGCCCTCATCGGCATGCGGGCGCAGGCCGCCAGCGAGCGCCAGCTCGCCCAGATGGGCGACATGAACGGCTTCCTGCTGGATCGGCTGCGCGGTCTTGCCACCATCCGGTCGCTCGGCGCCGTGGACCTCACTACCGGCCGCCTGCGCGACGCCGCCCAGAGCCTGCGCGACCGCACCATGGTGGTCCTGCGCATCGCCTTCCTCTCCTCCACCGTGCTGGAGCTGTTCTCCGCTCTCGGGGTGGCGCTGGTGGCGGTGTATGTGGGCTTCCATCTACTGGGGGCCATGGATTTCGGCACCTGGGGCGGTCCGCTCTCGCTGGCCGAAGGCCTGTTCATCCTCGTGCTGGCGCCGGCCTATTTCGAGCCCATGCGCGAACTGGCCGCCGTGTGGCATGACCGCGCCTCGGGCGAAGCCGCCTTCACCGCGCTGGAGAAGCTGGCAGCGCCCGGCCTTCCCCTGCCGGGCGCGGACCGCGTGACCTGCGAGCCGGCCGCGGGTGGGTTCGCGCCGGAGGTGACGCTGTCCGACGTGAGCTTCCGCCATGTGTCCGGCACCGAACCCTTCGCCGCCTTCTCCCTCACCGTGCAGCCCGGCGAGCGCGTGGCGCTGCTGGGGCCGAGCGGGGTGGGCAAGTCCACTTTGCTCGCCATCATGGCCGGGCTGGTGCCCGTGGCGACCGGCGAGGTGCGCATCGGCGGCACCCCGCTCAACGCCGAGACGGCGGCGGACCTGCGCGCCGGCATGGCCTGGATCGGCCAGAGCCCACGCTTCTTCGCCGGCTCGCTGCGTGCCAACGTCGCCCTTGGGCGCCCCGACGTGGGGCCGGAGGCGGTGGACGAGGCGCTCACCTTCGCCATGCTGGACGAGGTGACGGGCGGGCGCACAGGTGCTGCCATGGGCGAGGACGGCGCCGGGCTTTCCGGCGGCGAGGCGCTGCGGCTGGCGGTGGCGCGGGCGGCGGCGGATCCGCGTGCGCAACTGGTGCTGGCGGACGAACCCACCGCCCATCTCGATACCCAGACGGCGGACGACATGACCGAGGCGCTGCTGACGCTGGCCATCGGCCGTACCCTCATCGTCTCGACCCATGATCCGGTGCTCGCGTCCCGCATGGACCGCGTGATCCGGCTGGAGGCCCGCGCATGAGCCCGCATGGCGAACCTGCCCTTCCCGCGCCCCGCGCGCGCCTGCCCTGGGCCTCGCTGAAGCCCGTGCTGGCCCTGTTCCGTGCCGAGGCCGGCTGGACGCTGTTCGGCGGCATGGTGCTCGCCGTCTGCACCCTGCTGGCGGGCATGCTGCTGCTCGGCCTCTCCGGCTGGTTCATCACCGCCACCGCGCTCGCCGGCCTCTCGGCGGCTACGGCGCTGACCTTCGATGTCTTCTCGCCCTCCGCCGGCATCCGCTTTCTGGCGCTGGCCCGCACCGGGGCGCGCTATGGCGAGCGGCTCGTCACCCACGAGGCGACGCTGGGCGTGCTGGCGGGCCTTCGGGCGCGCCTGTTCCACGGCTGGGCGGCGCCCGGCGCGGCGCGGACCCTGCTCGCCCGCCCGGCCCGCATCCTGTTCCGCCTGACTGAAGACATCGACGCGCTCGGCAATCTCTATCTGCGCGTGCTGGTGCCCGTGGCGGCCGCCATCCTCACCAGCCTTGCGGCGGGCTTCGCCTTCGGTCTCGCGGCCGGCCCGCTGGCCGGGGTCATGCTGGTGGCGGGTCTGCTGCTGGTGGGGCTGGGCCTGCCCTATGCGGGCGCGCGCACCGCCTTTGCCGCCAACCGCCGGCGGGTGCATGCCACCGAGGCCCTGCGCGCCCGCACCATCGACCTCATGGCTGGCCAGACCGATCTCGTGATGGCGGGCCGCCTCGTGGCTCAGGGCGAGCGCGTGGTTGCGGCCGATGCGGCGCTGGCCGTCGCTGATGACCGGCTCAACCGCATCGAGACCCTGGTGGGTGCCGGCCTCGGCTTCGGCGGCGCCGCGCTGGTGACGGGTGCCCTGCTGGTGGCCGGCGCGCTGGCGCAGGCGGGCAGCATCACGGCCCCCGTGGCGGCGGCGCTGGTGCTCGGCGCGCTGGCGGTGCTCGAACCCTTCGCGGCCCTACGGCGCGGCGCGCTGGAGCTGGGGCGCGCGCTGCTCGCCGCTCGTCGCCTCGCGCCCCGTCTCGATGCCGAGGTGTCCCCGGCGGTGCCTCTGCTGCCGCCGGAGGGGATTGCGGTTCAGCTCTCGGGCGTGGCGCTGCGTCATGCGGGTGTGGAGCGGCCGGTGCTTGATGATGTTTCGCTCAGCATCGCGCGCGGCGAGCGTGTGGGGCTGATCGGGCCGAGCGGGGCGGGCAAGTCCAGCCTCATCGCCTTGATCTCCGGCGAGGCTGCGCCCGATGGCGGCAGGGTGGCTGCAATGTCCGGCACGGTGCTGACGCAGCGCACCGAACTCTTTCAGGACAGCGTGCGCGACAATCTGCGCCTCGCCGCCCCACAGGCGGATGATGCCGCGCTGTGGGCGGCGCTGGAGGAGGCGGGACTTGCGCAGGACGTGCGCGCCATGGACGGCGGGCTCGACGCGCGGCTCGGCGAGGGCGGCCTCGGCCTGTCCGGCGGGCAGGCGCGCCGGCTCGCCGTGGCGCGGCTGATGTTGCGCGGCACCGACCTCTGGCTGCTGGACGAGCCCACCGACGGGCTCGACGCCGACACCGCGCGCGGTGTGCTGGCCAGCCTCTCCGAACAGGCGACCGGGCGCACGCTCGTCGTCGCCACGCACATCCGTCGTGAAGCGGAGTTGTGCGACCGCCTTCTCGTGATCGCGCAGGGCCGCATCGTCGCCCGCATCGCGCGCGGGGATGCCGCCTTCGCGGCTGCGCTCGCCGGGCTCCGGCCCGACTGAGCAGAGGATCAGGGCCGTCCGGCACGCACAGGCGCCCCGGACGGAACGACAGGGGAATGGACGTACTTGCGTGTGCCCGCGCCACGCAGCCGCATGGGTGCGGATGGGGGCGCGCCTTGAGAGATCCCAACTGGCACACGCCGGCCCGGTCCGGGCGCGCGCGCCGGCTGAGAGTGCAGGGGGATCGGGGATCCCCGGAGCCGGGTCGGATCAGATGGTCTCAGTCTGATCCGCGAATCCGTCTCCAAGCATCGTGAGAGACCGCTTCCGGCTTGGGTTGCGCGCAATCCAAACCGGACGGGCTCCAGGAGAAGCAGGATGGAATTCGATATCGTCTCGCTATCGCGATTTCAGTTCGCGATGACGGCGCTGTACCACTTCCTCTTCGTGCCATTGACGCTTGGCCTGTCTGTCATCGTAGCCATCATGGAGACGGTTTACGTTATGACAGGACGCCGCATCTGGCGGCAGATGACGAAGTTCTGGGGCACGCTGTTCGGCATCAACTTCGTGCTCGGCGTCGCCACCGGCCTCGTCATGGAATTCCAGTTCGGCATGAACTGGAGCTACTACAGCCATTATGTGGGCGACATCTTCGGTGCGCCGCTGGCCATCGAAGGGCTGATGGCCTTCTTCCTTGAGGCCACCTTCGTCGGCCTGTTCTTCTTCGGCTGGGACCGCATGTCGAAGGTGGGGCATCTGACCGCCACCTGGTGCGTGGCCTTCGGCTCCAACTTCTCGGCGCTCTGGATCCTGATTGCCAACGGCTGGATGCAGAACCCGGTGGGCGCGGCCTTCAACCCGCAGACCATGCGCATGGAGGTGGTGGACTTCTACGCCGTGCTGTTCAATCCGGTGGCGCAGGCGAAGTTCGTGCACACGGTCTCCGCTGGCTATGTCACCGCCTCGGTGTTCGTGCTCGGCGTTTCCGCCTGGTATGTGCTGAAGGGGCGCCATGTGGAGCTGGCCAAGCGCTCGCTCACGGTCGCCGCCTCCTTCGGCCTTGCCGCCTCGCTGTCGGTGGTGGTGCTGGGGGACGAGAGCGGATATCTCACCACCGAGCACCAGAAGATGAAGCTCGCGGCCATGGAAGCCGTGTGGCGCACGGAGAGCGTGCCCGCGCCCTTCACCATCGTCGGCTTCCCGGACCAGAAGGCCCGCGAGACGCATTATGCGGTGGAGATCCCGTGGGTCGGCGGCCTCATCGACACCCGCTCGCTCGATACGCCTGTCGAAGGCATCGAGGAACTGGTGGAGCGGGCCAAGGGCAACATCCGGCGCGGCCTGATCGCCTTCGACGCCCTGCAGAAGATCCGCGCCGCCGGCACCGGGACCGTTGATCCCGAGGTCAGGAAGGCGTTCGAGGACAATGGCAACCTGCTCGGCTACGGCCTGCTGCTGAAGCGCTATGTGGACGATCCGCGGCAGGCGACGCCGGAGCAGATCGACAAGGCGGCGTGGGATACGGTGCCGGAGGTGGCGCCGCTGTTCTGGACCTTCCGCATCATGGTCGGCGTCGGCATGTTCCAGATCCTGCTGATGAGCGTGTTCTTCGTGCTCTCCGCGCGGCGGATGCTGGATCGCTATCCGGCGCTGCTCTGGGTGGCGGTGCTCTCCATCCCGCTGCCCTGGATCGCGGTGGAATGCGGCTGGTTCGTCGCCGAGTTCGGCCGCCAGCCCTGGGTGGTGGAGGGGCTGCTGCCCACCGCCGAGGCGGTGTCCAGCCATGGCATCGTGCCGGTGCTGCTCACCATCTGCGGCTTCGCGATCATCTACACCATCCTCATCATCATCGAGATGTCGCTGATGCTGCGTGCCATTCGCAAGGGGCCGGAACCGGACGAACAGCCGGATGCCGAACTCATCCCCGCCAGCGTCGTGCCTGCGGAGTAGACCCATGATCCTGCATGAACTGATCGACTATCCGACGCTCCGCGTCATCTGGTGGGCGCTCCTTGGTGTGCTGCTCATCGGATTTGCCATCATGGACGGCTTCGACCTCGGCGTCGGTGCCCTCCTGCCCTTCGTCGCCCGCACCGATGTGGAGCGGCGCGTGGTGATCAACACCATCGGCCCGGTGTGGGAGGGCAATCAGGTGTGGCTGATCCTCGGCGGCGGGGCCATCTTCGCCGCCTGGCCGCCGCTCTATGCGGTGTCCTTCTCCGGCTTTTACCTGGCCATGTTCGCCATATTGGCGGCGCTGATCCTGCGGCCCGTGGGCTTCAAGTATCGCTCCAAGCGCGAGAGCACGGCGTGGCGCAGCCGCTGGGACTGGGCGCTGTTCGTGGGCGGTTTCGTGCCGGCGCTGATCTTCGGCGTGGCGGTGGGCAACACCCTTCAGGGCGTGCCCTTCCGCTTCAACGAGGATCTGCGCATCTTCTATGACGGCACCTTCTTCGGCCTGCTCAACCCCTATGCCCTGCTGTGCGGCCTGCTCTCGGTGGCCATGCTGGTGATGCACGGGGCGGGCTGGCTGGTGCTGAAGACGGACGGCATGGTGCAGAAGCGGGCGCGGACCTATGGCAGCATCGCCGCGCTTCTCACCATCGTGCTGTTCGCCCTCGGCGGGCTGGCGCTCTATTACCTCGTGGATGGCTACCGCATCACCTCGCCGGTGAACCCCGCGGGGCCGTCCAACCCGCTGATGAAGGGGGCGGAGATGGCGCAGGCGGCGTGGTTCGCCAATTACCGTGCCTATCCGCTGCTGCTGGCGGCGCCCGCGCTGGGCTTCCTCGGCGCCATGGCGGCGGGCCTCGGCCTGAAGTTCCGCATGGGCGGCGGCGTGGTGCTGCTGAGTGCCCTGTCGGTGCTGGGCATCATCGCCTCGGTGGGCGTGTCCATGTTCCCCTTCATCCTGCCCTCGTCCATCGACCCGCGGGCGAGCCTGACCGTGTGGGATGCCTCCTCCAGCCATCTCACCTTGTTCATCATGCTGTTCGCGACGGCGATCTTCCTGCCGCTCATCCTCATCTACACCAGCTGGGTCTACCGGGTGATGTGGGGGAAGGTGGACGAGAAGTCGATCACCGACGGCCACGGCCACGCTTACTGAGGAGACTGCAACATGTGGTACTTCGCCTGGATCCTCGGCCTGCCTCTGGCAGCCGCTTTCGCGGTGCTCAACGCCATGTGGTACGAGCTGATGAGCGACGAGGCCGAGAAGCGCAAGCTTCAGGGCCGCAGGTAAGCGGACCTCGCCCCGGCGGGCGTATCCCCGGCCGGGTGCCGCAAAGACGATTGAGCAGCCGCCCAATCCGCCGGATCGGGCGGCTTTTCATTTCCGCCTATCAATATGATTGAAGTTGTCGGGTTTGGATCAAGGGTTGTTCCGGACGGGAATGCAGTTGATCGAACTTGCCATGCGCCCGCCGCGTGCCCGCGCCGAGTTGATATTTTGTATTCCAAATGAATATTCAGAATGCTGCGACGCAGCATTTACTGTGAGACATCTATTCTAGTCACATGACCCAAGGTCATTTGGTCATAAAATGTGCTCCCTGTGACGAAAGCGCGCAGTAATTTCTTGCGGGATGCGACGTTTTTTGGGATTGAATTGATTCCAAAGTATGCGCGTACGGCGAGGAAGCCCATGGCAGGTTTACCCAATGACCCACTGATCAGCAGGCGTACCCTGCTGGCTTCCACGGCGGCGGCGGCCCTCGTGGGTGCGACGTTCGGGAGCGCCCGGGGCGTCAAGGCGCGCATGCTCAGCGGCGAGGTGCCGTGGGCACCCGGCATGGCGACCCCGCCCGAGCCCCTGGTCCCCAACGGCTGGCTCTATTTCACCCCGGAGGAATCCCGCGCGGTGGAAGCCATCGTCGAGCGGCTGATCCCCGGCGACGATCTCGGCCCCAGCGGCAAGGATGCGGGCTGCGCCGTGTTCATCGACCGCCAGATGGCCGGCCCCTATGGCGGCGCCGAGCGGCTCTACATGCGCCCACCCTTCGTCAACAACGCCTCCCCGCTGTTCGGCCCGCAGAGCCAGCTCACGCCGGCCCAGCAGTATCGCGTCGCGCTCAAGGCGCTGGACGCCTATTGCAAGGCGAACCATGGCGGCAAGGGGTTCGCGAATCTCCCGGGCGAGGATCGCGACAAGGTGCTGGCTGCCATGGAGAAGGGCGAGCCCAATTTCGAGGGCTTCGGCTCCCGGCCCTTCTTCAATCTGGTGTTGCAGAACACCATGGAAGGCTTCTTCGCCGATCCCATCTATGGCGGCAATCGCGACATGGCGGGCTGGAAGCTGATCGGCTTTCCCGGCGCGCGCTACGATTATCGCGACTTCATCGACACCGTGACCGAGCCCTACACGCTCCCGCCCGTGAGCCTGATGGGGCGCGCCGGCTGGACGCCGGGCCGCTGACGCGCGGCCCTCATCGCTTCCGCTTTCAAGGCCCGATGCGCGCCGCACAGGCGCGACGGCTCAAGGATTTCACACCATGGCTCGCAGGCTTCCGAAAAAAGACGTGGTGATCATCGGTCTCGGCTGGACCGGATCGCTGCTCGCCCATGAACTCACCGACGCGGGACTGGAGGTCGTCGCCATCGAGCGCGGCCCCTGGCGCGACACCTCCACCGACTTCTCGCCCACGCAGGATCCGGACGAACTGCGCTACGGCGTGCGGCTCGACCTGTTCCTGCGCCCCGCGCAGGAGACCTTCACGCTGCGCCACAACACCGGGCAGAACGCGCTGCCCATCCGCTGGCCGGGCGCCTTCATCGTCGGCAACGGCGTCGGTGGCGCGGGCGTGCACTGGAACGGCCACACCTGGCGTTTCCTGGAGAGTGACTTCGTGCTCAAGAGCCATCTCTCCCAGCGCTATGGCGCCGGTGCGATGCCGGAGGACATGCAGGTCGAGGACTGGGGCATCACCTATAACGACCTCGAGCCCTATTACGACAAGTTCGAATACATCTCCGGCACCTCGGGCCGGGCGGGCAACATCAAGGGGCAGCTCCAGCCGGGCGGCAATCCGTTCGAAGGGCCGCGTTCGCGCGGCTATCCGCTGCCGCCGCTGAAGGATACCGCGCCCACCGCGCTGTTCGCCAAGACCGCCAACGAGATGGGCTATCACGCCTTCCCGCGCCCGGCGGGCAATGCGTCGGAAGCCTATGTGAACCCGCTCGGCATCGCCATGGGGCCGTGCACCTATTGCGGCTTCTGCGAGCGCTTCGGCTGCGGCAACTATTCCAAGGCCAGCCCGCAGGCCAACGTGCTGCCGGTGCTGATGCGCAAGTCCAATTTCAGCGTGCGCACCGAGAGCGAGGTGCTGCACATCAACAAGGATGCCAGCGGCACCCGCGCCACGGGCGTCACCTTCGTGGACACCTCGGGGCAGGAGTGGGAGCAGCCGGCGGATATCGTGCTGGTGTGCGCCTATGGCCTGCACAATGTGCGCATGATGCTGCTGTCCGGCATCGGCACGCCCTATGATCCGAAGACCGGCGAGGGCACGGTGGGCCGCAACTATGCCTACCAGTCGGCGGGCGCGGCGGGCCTGCTGTTCGAGGGCAAGCGCTTCAACCCCTTCGTGGGCGCGGGCTCGCTCGGCCAGTGCATCGACGATTTCAACGGCGACAATTTCGACCATACGGGGCTCGGCTTCTTCGGCGGCGCGAGCATCACCACGTCGAACTATCACGGCCGCCCCATCGCGTCCTCCGCCAACCGCGCGCCGGGCGCGCCGGCCTGGGGCTCGGCCTGGAAGAAGCAGGTGTCGTCCACCTATCAGAACTCGTCGGCGGTGGCCGGGCAGGGCAGCGTCTATTCCTATCGCGACAAGTATCTGGATCTCGACCCGGTCTACAAGGATCGCTACGGGCGGCCGCTGCTGCGCATGACGTTCGACTGGCACGAGAACGAGAAGAAGATGACGCGCTTCATCGCCCAGAAGTGCGCCGAGATCGGCAAGGCCATGGGCGCCAAGCATGTCACCCCGCGCTCCATCCCGGACCACTTCAACGTGGTGCCCTATCAGAGCACGCACAACACGGGCGGTGCGATCATGGGCTCGGATCCCAAGCGCAGCGCGGTGAACCGCTATCTCCAGAGCTGGGACGTGCACAACGTGTTCGTGGTGGGCGCTTCCGCCTTCCCGCAGAACGCCGGCTACAACCCCACCGGCACGGTGGGCGCGCTGGCGCTGATGGCGGCGGATGCGATCCGCAACGAGTATCTGAAAAACCCCGGCCCGCTGGTCCAGGCGTGAGGAAGGAGCACTCCATGACACGCGCTCTCAGCCTCAAGACCATCGCCCTCGGCCTCGCGCTGACCGGCGGCTCAACCGCAGCCCTTTCCACTGTGGCCCTTGCTGACGGACAGGATTTCGTCACCATCGAGAAGGGGCAGTATCTCGCCACCGCGGGCGACTGCATCTCCTGCCACACCGCGCCGGGCGGAAAGCCCTTCGCTGGTGGCCGTGGGATCATGACGCCCTTCGGTGTCATCTATACGCCCAACATCACGCCCGACCGGGAAACCGGCATCGGCGCGTGGACGGCGGACCAGTTCGTCGCCTCCATGCAGCATGGTGTGGGCAAGGACGGGGAACTGCTCTATCCGGCCTTCCCCTATCCCTTCTACACCAAGGTGAAGCGCGATGATCTGGTGGCCATCAAGGCCTATCTGGACACGCTGGATCCGGTGCGCAGCGAGGCCAAGCCGAACGGCCTGCCGTTCCCGCTCAACATCCGCACGGCGCTGATGGGCTGGAACATGCTGTTCTTCACCCCCGGCGAGTTCAAGCCGGATCCGGCCAAGTCGGAAGAGTTCAACCGTGGCGCCTATCTGGTCGAAGGTCTCGCCCATTGCGGCGCCTGCCATACGCCCAAGAATATGCTGGGCGGCGACAAGTCCGACAAGGTGCTGGCCGGCGGCGTGCTGGACGAGTGGACCGCCCCGAACCTCGGCGGCGACCTGCGCACCGGTCTCGGCGGCTGGTCCACGGCCGATATCGTCGAGTATCTGAAGACCGGCCGCAACGCCAAGTCGGCGGCGTCCGGCCCCATGGCCGAGGTGGTCTATTATTCCACCCAGCACATGACGGATGCGGATCTCAAGGCCATGGCGGTCTATCTGAAGGAGCGCGCGCCCTCGCCGGCCGTCCCGGCGCCGAAGCCGGTGCCGGCGGAGGACCCGGTGATGAAGGCGGGCCTCGCGGTGTATCAGGACAATTGCTCGGCCTGCCACGTCTCCAACGGTCAGGGCATCGCCCGCCTGTTCCCGGATCTGAAGGGCAGCGCGGTGGTGCAGGCGGACGAGGTGGAAACGCTGGTGCGCATCGTGGTGCAGGGCACCCGCGCGGCGGCGACCAAGACCGCGCCCACCGGCCCCGGCATGCCGGCCTTTGACTGGAAGCTCAACGACGTCCAGACGGCGGCGCTGCTGACCTATATCCGCAATGCCTGGGGCAATGCGGCGGCCCCGGTGACGGCGGATCAGGTGAAGTCCATCCGTGGCCGCCTGACGGACACCGCCGCGACGCCCTGAGCGGCGGACGCGCTCCAGACAGAAAGAAGGCCCGGCGGATCGTCTCCGCCGGGCCTTTTTGTTTGGGCAGGGTTGAGGTCGCTCGACACTTCCATGCGGGATCGGTGCCGCAGAAGACCGTCATGCCCGGGCTTGTCCCGGGTATCCACGCGGTTCCGCTCGGAACGGTCTTCGGAGGTCTGCACTGTCGGCCCGGCGTGGATCCCCGGGACAAGCCCGGGGATGACGGTTCTCTGCAACGCAGAGCTGGCGGAACGCCCCGGTCCCGCCCCTATCGATCCGCCGCTCAGCCCTTGTTGGCCTTCACATATTCGGCCACCTGCGCATGGGTGCCGAACCACACGTCGCCCTTGGACTTGGCATGGCGGATCACCTCTTCGAGGATCCAGATGCGCGAGCGCGGGGTGATGATGTGCGGGTGCATGGTGAGCTGGAACAGTCCGCCCGCCTCATAGGCCGCGTCGAACTCGCGCAGGAAGATGTCCAGCACGTCCTTCGGCGGCGTGTAGGGGCGCAGCGACTGGAAGCGGTGCATCATGAAATAGACCGCGTCATCGCGGATCCACTCCACCGGGATTTCCACGATGCCGGTGGACACGCCGTCCATCTCCAGATCGTAGCAATCCTCGTCCGCCATCAGCGAGGAATCGTAGAGCAGCTCAAGCTCGGTCTCGATGCGCAGCGTGTTGGGGGAAAAATCCCAGGAGGGCGTGCGCAGGCCCACGGGGCGCACGCCGGTGATCTTCTCCAGCATGTCGGTGGAGCGGAACATCAGGTCGCGCTCGGCCTCGTAGGGCAGCACGGAATTCAGCTCGTGGATCCAGCCGTGGATGCCGATCTCATGGCCTTCGGCGATCACCCGGCGCTGCTCGTCGGGATGGGTCATGGCCACCACCGCCGGCACGTAGAAGGTGGCGGGGATGTCGTTGCGCTTCAGGATCTCCAGCACGCGCGGCACGCCCACGCGATTGCCATACTGGCCCCACGACATGCGGCCGATGGACTTTCCACCTTCGCGCAGTTCGTTGGTCTCATGGTCGCTGTCAAAAGACAGCGCCACGGCGCAGCGCGCGCCGCCCGGCCAGCTCTTGGGGGCGAGGCGCTCGCCGGCGCGCACCTGATTGATGAGCTTGCGCCAATGGGCTTCTTCCCACTGCCACGGCTCGAGGGAGGCCTGTGCGGGAGTGTTCGTCATGACCGTGATCCTTCCTGAAACTGTCCGCTGGGCTAATACATATCGAGCTATTTGCCGCCGTCCACCGACAGCACCTGCCCGTTCACGAAGCTGGCGAGGTCGGAGGCGAAGAACAGCACCGCCTTGGCGATCTCGTCCGCCGTGCCGAGGCGCTTCAATGCGACGCCGTCCACCAGCGCGCGCTGCTTCTCTTCGCCGTAAGCCTCCCACTGCCGTTCCGTGGCGGGATTGGTGCGCACGAAGCCGGGAGCCACGCTGTTGACCCGGATGCCATGCGGCCCCAGCTCATGGGCAAGCTGGCGGGTGAGGCCGAGCATGGCGTGCTTGGAGGCGCAATAGGCCTGCACGCCGGTGAGGGAGGCCTGCAACGCCGCACTGGACGTGATGGTGACGATGGCACCCGCGCCCGCGCGCTTCATGGCGGGAGCCGCAGTGCGGCAGAGGGTGAAGGTGGCATTCAGATTGATGTCCACGATGCGGTTCCAGTCCGCATCCTCCACCTCTTCCAGCGGCCGGGGCGCCTGCCCGGCCACGCCGCCGGCATTGCACACCAGAATGTCGATGGCGCGCCCGGTTCTCTGCTCGATGGAGGCGATCCATGCCGCGCCCGCCGCGCGATCCAGCAGGTCTACCTTCTCCAGCGTGATGCCGGGGGCAAGGTCGGCGGGGGCATCGAGAATATCGCAGCCGAACACCTGCGCGCCGTTCTGCGCGAACAAGCTGGAGATGGCCTTGCCGAAGCCGATGGCGGCGCCGGAGACGGCGACCGTCTTGCCGGTGAAGTCGAGCATCATGGGCGAGCGTTCCGTTTCTGAAAGCGGGTCCGGATACGAAAAGGCCCCGCCGAAGCGGGGCCTTTGGAGTGTGTCAGCGCAGGTCGTCGTGGGCCGTTTCCGGCAGCAGGGCGATGACCACGCCGGAGATCACGGCGGCCGCGATCAGATAGTAGGTGGGCGCCAGCGGGGAGCCGGTCTGGGCGATCAGCCAGGTGGCGATGAAGGGCGCGAAACCGCCGAACACCGTCACGGCGAGGCTGTAGCCCGTGGACATCCAGGTGGAGCGCGAGTGCGTCGGGAATATCTCCGCGATGGCGGCCGGGCCGGGGCCCGAGAACATGGCGATCATCAGGCCGAAGATGATCTGGATGCCCATCACCGTCAGCAGCGGCGCGCCGGAGGCCATGGCCCCGAACAACGGATAGGTGAACAGCGCGAAGGCGGCACAGCAGGCCAGCAGCATGGGCTTGCGGCCGATGCGGTCGGAGATGATGCCCATCACCGGAATGACCACCGCCAGCACCACGAGGCCCAGCGTGTTGGACCACAGCGACTCCACGCGGCTGAGGCCGGCATACTTCTGGGTGAAGGTCGGCATGTAATAGAGGATGACGTAATAGGAGACGGTCCACAGCACGGTGAAGCCGAACGCCTTGGTGGCGAGGATCCAGCCGGGGGTGGGATCGCGCTTCACCACCGGGGCGGCGATCGCCTCGCGATAGGCGGGGGTCTCGTCGATGCTGGCGCGCATGTAGAGGCCCACCGGCAGCAGGACGATGCCGAGGATGAAGGGAATGCGCCAGCCCCACGAATCCATCTGGTCGGGCGTGAGCACGGTGGAGAACAGCGCCGCGACGCCGGACCCCAGCAGCAGGCCGCCGGCCACGCTGGACTGCTGCCAGCTGCCAAAATAGCCGCGCTTGCCCTTGGGCGCCCACTCCACGATGAAGGCGGTGGCGCCGCCCCATTCGCCGCCGGCGGCGAAGCCCTGCAGCAGGCGGCAGAGCACCAGCAGCGCCGGTGCGGCAACACCGATCACCTCATAGGAGGGGATGAGGCCGATGCCCACCGTGCCGATGGCCATGGTGAAGATGGTGAGCAGCAGGGCCGACTTGCGGCCGCGCGTATCGCCCATGCGGCCGATGATGATGCCGCCGAGCGGGCGGGCGGCAAATCCGATGCCGAAGGTGGCGAAGGTGAGCAGCAGGGCGCTCAGGTCATCGCCGGCGGGGAAGAATTTGTGCGCGATGATGGTGGCGACATAGCCGTAGATGGCGAAGTCATACCATTCCAGAACGTTGCCGATGGTCGCGGCGATGACGGCGCGGCGGCTGTCGCTGGTGGAGGCCCCGCCAGCGCCGCCGGACGGCACTGTACCTGCGTGGGTGCCTGACATCTCGTTGATCCCCTCTGAGCCTTGTTGGCCATCAAAAGCAGCCGCTGGAAGCGCGATTGCATTTTGATTTGACGTATTATAATGCAATACACAAAATCGTAATATGTGGGGGGCATATGTCAACTGACGAGACGGGCGAGTTTCAGCGCGATCCCCTGCATGTTGCGTCGGTTGCCAAGGCTTTTCGCGTGCTGGAGGCATTCGGCCACACCAACACCGACCTGAGCCTCGCCGAGATCGCCCGCCATGCCGGCCTCGACAAGAGCGCCACGCAGCGTTTCGCCCACACGCTCTGGCAGCTCGGTTATCTGGAAAAGGATGCGCGCACGCGCCGCTTCCGTCTCGGCAAGCCGGTGCTGGACCTGACCTTCTTCTATCTGCGCTCGAACCCGCTGGTGGAGTTGGCGACGCCGGCCCTGCTGGAGCTGCGCCGCCGCTGCGGCGAGCGCGCCAACCTGTCGCTGTTCGACGAGACCACCACCATCTATGCCATCCGCCAGCAGTCGAAGCGGGAATATTTCGACAGCTCGCTGATCGGCCGGCGCATCCCCGTGTTCCTTTCATCGGGCGGGCGGGCGATCCTCGCCCAGCTGCCGCCTGCGGAAGCTGCCGCCATCATCGCCCGCTCCGATCTGATCGCCCGCACGCCGAAAACCCTCACCGATCCCGCCGCCATCCTCGCCAAGGTGGCGGAGGCGCGGGAAGCCGGCTTCGCACTGGCGGTGGAGGAGACGACCCTGGGCGAGATCACGCTGGGGGCCGCCGTGCTCAATGCCGCCGGCCGGCCGGTGGCCGCCGTGCATGTGGCGGCCTCGATCAGCGACTGGAAGCCTGAGGTGTTCGCCGAGCGCTTCTCCGGCATGGTGGTGGAGACGGCCCAGTCGCTGAGCCGCTCGCAGGGCAATGTGCCGCCCATGACCCGCTGAGGGGAGGGGCGCGCCTGTCGCATTCGCATGTTCCGGGGTGCTGCCTTCCCCTGCGAGACTGGCGCGCGGCGCCGCGTGCCCCTATCCTGAGGCTGAAGCAGGACCGTTTCGCCGGTCTTCTCAGGTGAAGGGCGAACCATCATGGGCACAACTCAGGGGCCGACCCCGGCCGCGGCTGTACCGCAGATGACCCATGCCGCGCATGACGGGTGCAGCTTCGTGCGCGTGCAGCTGCCGCCCGGCACCCATGTGGACGTCAGCCGCGTCTTCCATGACGAGGTTTCCCTGATCGCTTTCAGCGGCGCCGCCTGGCAGAGCCGGCAGGCCGGCCGCACCCATCTGGAGGTGCCGGGTACGGTGGTGATGCGCGACGCCGGCCAGGTGTTCGACGTGAAATCGCTGAGCGTGGACGAGGTGACGGGGGCCGACTGCCGCGAGATCCACCTCTCGCCCCGCCGGCTCAAGGGCCTGCTGGCGACGGCGGAGGGCGGCGCGCCGGCGATGGATTTCTCCGATCCGGTGATCTCCCATTCCGGTCTCCATGATCTGCTGCTGGAGACCCACCGGCTCTATGCGGGAGGCGGCTGCACGCTGGCGCGCGAGACCTGCCTCGCCTCGCTGGCGATCGGGCTTGCGCAGGTGACATCCGGCCGCCCGCTGCGCTTCTCGCTGAAGGACTGCCCGCGCCGGCATGCGCGCGTTGTTGAATATATGCGCAGCAACTATGCGCGCAGCATCACGCTGGAAGAACTGGCGACGCTGGCCGACACCAACCCCTTCGTGCTGATCCGCCAGTTCCGCCGCGAATATGGGGTGACGCCGCACGAATATCTGCGGGTATTCCGCGTCAACAAGGCCCGCGCCTATATTCAGCAGGGGTTCCGGCTGGCGGAGGTGGCGGCCATGTGCGGCTTCTCCGACCAGAGCCACATGACCCGCCAGTTCAAGCGCACCGTGGGCGTGACGCCGGGCCAGTTCATCGCGCTCCGCAACTGAGGCATGTCCGGCTTCGACTGGTTCGCGATCCTCGCCAGAAGATATTCCCTCTCAAGGTACTAGCGGGGCGTGCGGTCCGTCGGCCGCTCTGCCTGACATGTCTGCCGGCCTTGCCGTCTGCGATCAGGACGGTGGCGTGCGGAGGGTCGCGAGGATGTCGGTCAGGGTTGGGCCGATGGATCTCAGCTCATCGAGATGGGCGGCGGAAAGCTGCTTCAGGCGCTTCTCGCCCTCGCGCGTCAGGGTGACCAGCACGCGCCTCCCGTCGCTCGGGTCCGCCGCACGCCGCACGAGGTCCGTACGTTCGAGACGATCCACCAGCTCCACCGCCGTGTGCTGGCGAACCAGCAGACGCTGGGCGAGCCCACCGATGGACAGGCCTTCGCCGGTGTCCACCCCCTTGATGGTCAGAAGCGCCTGATGCTGCTGCGAGGTCAGGCCCGCCTCGGCGGCGGCCTCCTCGCTGAAGGCGAGGAACTTGCGGATCGCATAGCGGAACTCCGCGAGGGCCGCATAGTCGGGGTCCTCGGCCTTGCCCGTCGCGCGCCGTGGGGAGGCCGAACGCGAATCCACCATTGAATGCTCCTTTGGCGCGAGATATATCGTGTTACGATATAAAACTCATCAGCCGATGTCCTTGCCATGACAGCTTCTTCCAATCCCCCCACGCATACCACACGCGAGATCAAGGGGCCTCGGCCCGATCGGCCGCTGGCCGCCGGCGCCCCGGAACTGGGCGACTTCACCGCCGACTATCGCGTGGTGATCCTGATGGCGATCGCCGTCGTGGTGGGCGCGGCGGCGGTGGGCACGGCGTGGGCGTTGCTGCGGCTGATCACCCTGTGCACCAACCTTGCCTATTACGGGCGCCTGTCGCTGGAGGCGCTGCCCATCTCCGGCTCGCCGTGGGGCGGATACATGGTGGTCGTGCCCGTGGTCGGCTGCTTCATCATCGGTCTGATGGCCCGTTACGGGTCGGAAAAGATCCGGGGCCACGGCATCCCGGAGGCCATAGAGGCGATCCTGATCGGCAAGAGCCGCATCAGCCTGAAGGTGGCTGTGCTGAAGCCGCTGTCCTCCGCCATCTCCATCGGCACGGGTGGCCCCTTCGGTGCGGAAGGCCCGATCATCATGACCGGCGGTGCCGTGGGCTCGCTGCTGGGGCAGATGTTCCATCTCTCCTCCGCCGAGCGCAAGGCGCTGCTGGTGGCGGGCGCCGCGGCGGGCATGACGGGCATCTTCGGCACCCCCATCGCGGCGGTGCTGCTTTCCGTCGAACTGCTGCTGTTCGAGTGGAAGCCCCGCAGCTTCCTGCCCGTCATCGTGGCTGTGGCGGTCGCCGCCGGCGTCCGGACGCTGATCCTCGATCCCGCGCCCCTGTTCGCCTATCACGGCGCCATGGAGCCGAGCCTCGACGGCATGGTGTCGTGGCTGCTGATCGGCCTTGCCGCCGGGCTGGTGTCCGGCGTCCTCACCGCCATGGTGTATGGCGCGGAGGACCTGTTCCAGAAGCTGCCGATCCACTGGATGTGGTGGCCGCTGCTGGGGGGCCTTGCCATCGGCATCGGCGGCCTCATCGAGCCGGCGGCGCTCGGCGTGGGCTATGAGAATATCGGCGCCCTGCTGGCCGGTGACATGCCCCTCAAGGCGGCGGTTCTCCTGCTGGTGGTCAAGGCGATCATCTGGGCCATCGCGCTGGGGTCCGGTACGTCCGGTGGCGTGCTGGCGCCGCTGCTGATCTTCGGCGGCGCGCTCGGCGCAGTGGTGGGGCAGGTTCTGCCGCCGGCCGATGCGGGCTTCTGGTCGCTGCTCGGCATGGCGGCCATGATGGGCGGCACCATGCGTGCACCGCTCACCGCGACCCTGTTCGCCATGGAACTGACGGGAGATTATCGCGCGGCGCTTCCGCTGCTGGTGGCCTGCGGGATCGCCTACGCCACGACGGTGCTGCTGCTGAAGCGCTCCATCCTCACCGAGAAGATCGCCCGGCGCGGCCTGCACATCACCCGCGAATATCACACCGACCCGTTCGACCAGACGCGGGTGCGCGACGTGATGGTGGGGGAGGTGGACACGCTGCCGGCGGACTGGAGCGTGGGCGCCGCCCTCGACCATTTCATGGCCGAGGGGCACCGCCACAAGAGCTATCCGGTGGTGTCGCAGGATCGTCAGGTGCTGGGCATGGTCTCGCGGGCGGATGTTCTCCTCTGGCTGCGGGAAGGGGAGGGGCTGGACCGCGCGACGCCCCTTGCGGAGCGCATCGATGATGCAGGCCTCGTGGTCGCCGGGCCGGACGAGCTGGTGAGCCACGTGGCGGATCGCATGGCGCAGACGGGCACCGGGCGCGTGCCGGTCATTGACGCGCACCATCGCCTGGTGGGGCTGGTCGCCCGCAAGGACCTGCTGGCCGCGCGCGCCCGGCGGATGGCGGAAGAGCAGGACCACGCGGCGCATCTCGGCTGGTGGAAGCGCGCATAGTGCTTTCCGCCGGCGATGGTCTCACGCACCGGCTGCCGCGCCTTCCGTTGCGGCCGGCGCTCGGGCGTCCAAAAAGGGTGTGAACGGACAAGACCGCTCACACCTGCGGCCGCATGGTTCCGGCATACGTCGGATCGTGTGTGGTGGCCGTCAGGGTGCCGGCACTCCGTATCCGGCCGCGCAGAACCGGCAAAGGTGCGGTTGCATGAAACTCTATGTGCTCTCCCTCGGTGCCGGGCTGCTGGTGGGCGTCATCTATGCCCTTCTTCAGGTGCGCTCGCCCGCTCCGCCGGTGGTGGCGCTCATCGGCCTGCTCGGCATCCTCATTGGGGAGCAACTGCCGCCGCTGGTGAAAAGCCTGTGGCATAAGGAGAAGCCAGCGCCGTCGTGGTTCTCGGGTCAGGTGAAGCCGCACATGTTCGGCCACATGGCCGGACCCGCCTGCAAGCGCGATCCCGCCGCCACGCCACCTGACAAGCTGGCCTGATCGGCCGACCGCTTCTTTCGTTCAGACAGACCATAGGATGCCCGCCATGGCCGAGGCCCAGACCCCCGACATCATCCTCCACAACGGCCGCGTGACCACGCTGGACCGTTCCAATCCCGTCGCTTCCGCCATCGCGGTGAAGGACGGGCTGTTCCTCGCCGTGGGCACCGATGCCGAAGTGATGGCGCTCAAGGGCACCGGCACCAGAGTGGTGGACCTGAAGGGCAGGCG
This sequence comes from Azorhizobium oxalatiphilum, assembly GCF_014635325.1. GTDB lineage: Bacteria > Pseudomonadota > Alphaproteobacteria > Rhizobiales > Xanthobacteraceae > Azorhizobium > Azorhizobium oxalatiphilum. The sequence goes on from NZ_BMCT01000007.1 coordinate 68,360, forward strand.
CGTGCTGCCCGGCCTCATCGACAACCACACCCACGTGGTGCGCGGCGGCCTGAACTACAACATGGAACTGCGCTGGGACGGCGTGCGCTCGCTGGCCGATGCCATGGATATGCTGAAGCGGCAGGTGGCGGCCACCCCCGCCCCGCAATGGGTGCGCGTGGTGGGCGGCTTCACCGAGCACCAGTTCGTGGAGAAGCGCCTGCCGACGCTGGAGGAGATCAATGCCGTCTCCCCCGACACGCCGGTCTTCCTGCTCCACCTCTATGACCGCGCGCTGCTGAACGGCGCCGCGCTGCGCGCCGTGGGCTATACGAAGGACACGCCCAACCCGCCCGGCGGCGAGATCGTCCGCGATGGCGCGGGCAACCCCACCGGCATGCTGATCGCGCGGCCCAATGCGGGCCTGCTGTATGCGACGCTTGGCAAGGGGCCGAAGCTGCCGTTCGACTATCAGGTCAATTCCACCCGCCATTTCATGCGCGAGCTGAACCGGCTTGGCGTCACCGGCGTCATCGACGCGGGCGGCGGCTTCCAGAATTATCCGGACGATTACGCGGTCATCCAGAAGCTCTCCGACGAGGGCCAGATGACGGTGCGCCTTGCCTACAATCTCTTCACCCAGAAGCCGAAGGAGGAGAAGCAGGACTTCCTCAACTGGACGGCTTCCGTGAAGTACAAGCAGGGCGACGATTATTTCCGCCACAACGGCGCGGGCGAGATGCTGGTCTTCTCCGCCGCCGATTTTGAGGATTTCCGCGAGCCGCGCCCCGACATGCCGCCGGAGATGGAGGGCGATCTGGAGGGCGTGGTGCGCGTGCTGGCGGAAAACCGCTGGCCGTGGCGCATGCACGCCACCTATGACGAGACCATCACCCGCGCGCTGGACGTGTTCGAGAAGGTCAACAGCGACATTCCGCTCGCCGGCCTCAACTGGTTCTTCGACCATGCGGAGACCATCTCGGAAAAGTCCATCGACCGCATCGCGGCGCTGGGCGGCGGCATCGCCGTGCAGCATCGCATGGCCTATCAGGGCGAATATTTCGTCGAGCGCTACGGCATGGGCGCGGCCGAGGCGACCCCGCCCATCAAGCGCATGCTCGACAAGGGTGTGAAGGTTTCCGCCGGCACCGATGCCACCCGCGTCGCCTCCTATAATCCGTGGGTGTCGCTGTCGTGGATGGTCACGGGGCGCACGGTGGGCGGCATGGAGCTCTATCCCCGCCGCAACTGCCTCGACCGCGAGACGGCGCTGCGCATGTGGACCGAGAACGTCACCTGGTTCTCCAACGAGGAGGGCAAGAAGGGCCGCATCGAGGTGGGCCAGTTCGCCGATCTCATCGTGCCGGACAAGGACTTCTTCTCCTGCGCCGAGGACGAGATCACCTTCCTCACCTCGGACCTGACCATGGTGGGCGGCAAGGTGGTCTATGGCGCCGGCGACTTCGCTGCCCTCGATGCCAACGACGTGCCCCCGGCCATGCCGGACTGGTCGCCCGTGCGCACCTTCAAGGGCTATGCCGCCTGGGGCGAACCGGAAGGCGCGGGGCGCAACTCGCTCCATCGCGAGAGCCTGCGCCGCATGGCCATGTCCTGCGGTTGCGCCAATGAGTGCAACGTCCACGGCCACGACCATGCGGGCTCGTGGGGCTCCAAGATCCCGGTGGCGGACCTGAAGGGCTTCTTCGGCGCGCTGGGCTGCGCCTGCTGGGCGGTGTGAGGCCATGAACGCACGGCCCGCGTCTCCTCTCCTGCGGGCCTTCACCCATCGCGCCGTGCGCGCGGTGGGCCTTGTCGGCCTGTGCGCCGCCTATCTGCAGGGCGGGCTCAACAAGCTCACCGACTTCCCCTCCGCTCTGGCGGAGATGGCCCATTTCGGCCTTGCCCCCGCCGCGCCCTTCGCGGTGGCGGTGATCGTGCTGGAGCTTGGTGCCTCGCTGCTCATCATCTCCGGCCTTTATCGCTGGCTGGGCGCGCTGGCGCTCGCCGGTTTCACGCTGCTGGCGACGTTTCTCGCTTTGCGTTTCTGGCAGATGCCGGTAGGCCCCGAGCGCTTCATGGCCGCCAACGCCTTCTTCGAGCATCTGGGCCTTGCGGGCGGTTTCCTGCTGGTGGCGTGGTGGGATCTCTCCGCACGCACGCAGGCGGATTGAGAAGCAAATACAACATATTGAATGGCGGCTGACCTGCATCAATGCGGGCGGCGTCGGCTTGGCTAGGGTGCGGCACGGTTCCAGTCACAGAAGGATCGAACCGATGAGAGCCGCACGCTGGTACAAGGCCAAGGACATCCGCGTTGAGGATGTCGCGGAGCCGTCTCCGGCTGCCGGGCAGGTGAAGATCAAGGTCAAGTGGGCCGGCATCTGCGGCAGCGATCTGCATGAATATGTGGCCGGCCCGATCTTCGTGCCGGTGAGCGCACCGCACCCGGTCAGCCATGACATCGCGCCCATCGTCATGGGCCACGAATTCTCCGGCGAGGTGGCCGAGGTGGGCGCGGGCGTCACGCGGGTGAAGCCCGGCGACCGCGTGGTGGTGGAGCCGATCCTCGCCTGCGGCACCTGCGATGCCTGCCTGCACGGCAAGTACAATCTCTGCGACAGCCTCGGCTTCCACGGCCTGTCGGGCGGTGGCGGCGGCTTCGCCTGCCACACGGTGGTGGGCGAGCGCTGGGTGCACAAGATGCCCGAGGGCCTGTCCTTCGAGCAGGGCGCGCTGGTGGAGCCGGCAGCGGTGGCGCTGCATGCGGTGCGCATCTCCAGCCTGCGGGCCGGCGGCACGGCGGCGGTGTTCGGTGCGGGCCCCATCGGCCTCCTGCTGGTGGAAGCGCTGAAGGTGGCGGGTGCTTCGGTGATCCACGTGGTGGAGCCCTCCGAGCAGCGCCGCGCCAAGGCCAAGGCGCTGGGCGCCACGTATGTGATCGACCCGACGAAGGAGAACCCGGTCGAGGCCATCCGCGCCGTTTCCGAAGGCGGGGTGAATGCGGCGTTCGAGGTGACGGGCGTGCCGGCGGTGCTGCAGCAGTGCATCTCCGCCACCCGTTACGAGGGCGAGACCATGATCGTCTCGATCTGGGAGAAGGAAGCCGGCTTCCAGCCCAACACCGTGGTGCTGAAGGAGAAGACGCTGAAGGGCACCATCGCCTATCGCGACATCTTCCCGGCGGTGATGGACCTGATGGTGCAGGGCCATTTCTCCGCCGAGCAACTGGTGACAAAGCGCATCGAGCTGGACGACATCGTGCCGGAAGGGTTCGAGACGCTGGTGGCCGAGAAGAGCCAGATCAAGATTCTGGTGCGCGCGCCCGACTGACGGACACGCCGCCCGACGACGATATAAGCGAGGGGCCGCACCATGGTGCGGCCCCTCTGCGTTTGGCTGTTCCGCTGCGGGATCGCCGCCGTCCGAACATGCAAAAGCGCACCGTTCCGACAAGACGGCCCCGGTGGCTTGGCGTCAGTGTCCCGGCGCAATCGGCGATCCCCCTTAAGGTCGCCCCAGCCCCAGGATTGACCATGGCCATCACCGCGACGCCCACGCCCGGCAAGACTCTGCTTTCCCCGAAGGATCATGCGCTGATCATGATCGACTTCCAGTCGCAGATGTCGTTCGCGACCAAGTCCATCGACACCACCATCCTGCGCAACAATGCGGCCCTCGTGTCGCGCGCCGCCGCCGGCTTCGGCGTGCCCGCCATCCTCACCACGGTGGCTGAGAAGAGCTTCTCCGGCCCCATGTATGCCGAGATCACCGATGCCTTCCCCGGCCAGGCGCTGCTCGACCGCACCTCCATGAACACCTGGGAAGATGCGCAGGTGATCAAGAAGATCAACGAGATCGGCAAGACCCGCCTCGTCATGGCCGGCCTGTGGACCTCGGTGTGCATCGTCGGCCCCTCGCTGTCCGCCCTCGATCAGGGCTTCGAGGTCTATGTGATCGCGGACGCCTGCGGCGACATCACCACCGAGGCGCACGAGCGCGCCATGGAGCGCATGATCCAGGCCGGCGTCCGCCCGATCACGGCGCTCCAGTACATGCTGGAACTCCAGCGCGACTGGGCCCGCACCGAGACCTACGACATGACCACGGGCATCGCGAGGCAGTTCGGCGGCGCCTACGGCCTCGGCATCACCTATGCCAAGACCATGTTCAACGCCCATGAGGGTTGAGAACCCGCAGGCGCAGGCCGATGCCCCGGCCTTCGCCTTGTCCCGCCGCGACGCCCTCATCGGCGTCGCGGTCACGGCCGCTTCCGCGCTGCTCCCGTTCTCGGTGAGCGCCGCTTCCTCTTCTCCCAGCACAGGACATGGTCCCATGGATTTCGTCACCACCAAGGATGGCGTGGACATCTTCTTCAAGGATTGGGGTCCGCGCGATGCCCAGCCCATCGTCTTCCATCACGGCTGGCCGCTGTCGTCGGACGACTGGGACGCCCAGATGCTGTACTTCCTCGGCAAGGGCTTTCGCGTGGTGGCGTTTGACCGCCGGGGCCATGGCCGCTCCACGCAGGTGAGCGATGGCCATGACATGGACCATTACGCCGCCGACGCCTCCGCCGTGGTGGAGAAGCTGGACCTGAAGAACGCCGTGCACATCGGCCACTCCACCGGCGGCGGCCAGGTCGCCCGCTATGTGGCGAAGTTCGGCCAGCCGCAGGGCCGCGTCGCCAAGGCGGTGCTGGTCAGCGCCGTGCCGCCGATCATGGTGAAGACCGCCAGCAATCCCGGCGGCCTGCCCATGGAGGTGTTCGACGGCTTCCGCGCCCAGCTCGCGGCGAACCGCGCGCAGTTCTTCCTCGATGTTGCCGCCGGCCCCTTCTACGGCTTCAACCGGCCGGGCGCGAAGGTCTCGCAGGGCGTCATCGAGAACTGGTGGCGGCAGGGCATGATGGGCAGCGCCAAGGCCCATTACGAAGGCATCAAGGCCTTCTCCGAGACCGACCAGACCGAAGACCTCAAGGCCATGTCGGTGCCCACCCTCGTCATGCATGGCGATGACGACCAGATCGTGCCGATCGCGGATTCGTCCGAACTGTCGGTGAAGCTGGTCCAGAAGGGCACGCTCAAGGTCTACAAGGGCTTCCCGCACGGCATGCTCACGACCCATGCGGACGTGATCAACCCCGACCTGCTCGCCTTCATCAAGGGCTGAGCCTCCCCGCCGCCGGCGCATCCCCCCGCGCCGGCGGCGGTTCCTGTTGATCAGCGCCGCAGCACGGTGGGCCACTGGCTTCGAGGTGTTCCGGCCCACAATGAGGGCCGCCCCGCATGGCCGCTTCCCCCGCCTCTGCCGCCACCACCGCCGGCAGCTTCGCCCCGCTGCGCCGCCCCGTGTTCGCGGTGCTCTGGGCCGCCACCATCCTCGGCAACATCGGCAGCTTCATGCGCGATGTGGCCTCTTCCTGGCTGGTGACGGATCTCTCCGGCTCCCCCGCCGCCGTGGCGCTCGTGCAGGCGGCGGCAACGCTGCCCATCTTCCTGCTCGCCATTCCCGCCGGCGTGCTCTCGGACATCCTCGACCGGCGGCGCTTCCTCATCGCGGTCCAGCTTCTGCTGGCGGCGGTCAGCGCCAGCCTCGTCATCCTCTCCCACAGCGGCATCCTGAACGTGGGCATGCTGGTGGGCCTCACCTTCATCGGCGGCATCGGCGCCGCGCTCATGGCGCCCACGTGGCAGGCCATCGTTCCTGATCTGGTGCCCAAGAGCGACGTGCGCGCGGCCATCGCGCTGAACTCGCTGGGCATCAACGTGGCCCGCGCCATCGGCCCGGCCGGCGGCGGCATGCTGCTGGCGGCCTTCGGCGCCTCCGTCACCTATGGCGCGGACGTGCTGAGCTATGTCTTCGTCATCGGTGCCCTGCTGTGGTGGCGTCGGCCGGCGAATGCGGATGATGCGCTGTCCGAGAACTTCGCGGGCGCCTTCCGCGCCGGTCTGCGCTATGCCCGCGCCAGCCGCGAGCTGCATCGGGTGCTGGCCCGTGCCGCCGTGCATTTCCTGTTCGCCAGCGCCACCTGGGCGCTGCTGCCGCTGATCGCCCGCAACCTGCTGAAGGGCGATGCCGCCTTCTATGGCGTGCTGCTCGGCGCGGTGGGCCTTGGCGCCATCGGCGGCGCGGTGCTGCTGCCGCGCCTGCGTGCCCGCCTGTCCGCCGATGGCCTGCTGCTGGTGGCGGCGCTCACCACGGCGGTGGTGATGGCGATCCTCGCGCTGGCGCCGCCCAAGCCGGTGGCGGTGGCGCTGCTCTTGGTGCTGGGCGCGGCCTGGATCGCCTCGCTGACCACGCTGAACGGCGTGGCACAGGCCATCCTGCCCAACTGGGTGCGCGGCCGTGCGCTCGCCGTCTATCTCACGGTGTTCAACGGCGCCATGACGGTGGGCAGCCTGTGCTGGGGCTTCGTGGCGCAGGAGACCGGCGTGCGCGGTGCCATGCTCATCTCGGCGGTCGCCCTTGCCGCTGCGGCCACCCTCTTCCATCGCTTCAAGCTGCCCAAGGGCGAGGAGGATCTCCAGCCTTCCAGCCACTGGCCGGAGCCGCTGGTGGCCGAGGGTGTGGAGCATGATCGCGGGCCGGTGATGGTGCTGATCGAGTATCGCGTGGCGAAGGAGAACCGCGAGAAATTCCAGCACGCGGCCCTGCGCTTCGCCGAGGAGCGGCGGCGGGATGGCGCCTATGCCTGCGGCATCACCGAGGATGCGGCGGACCCCGAGAAGCTGGTGGAGTGGTTCATGGTGGAAAGCTGGGCCGAGCATCTGCGCCAGCACCGCCGCGTCTCCCATGCGGATGCCGACCTCCAGAACGCCATGACCCGCTATCACATGGGGCCGGAGGCGCCCGTGGTGCGGCACTTCCTGACGCTGGAGACGCAGCGGAAACACTGAGCGTTACCATCATGCCCGGCAACCCGCTCACGTCCCTGTGAGCGGGTTGCCGGGGGCTATAGCATTCAAGACAACGGCCATTACGTCCGGTCTTCTGGTGGCAAGCGACGGGCAGCTCGGGGACGCAGCCGGTTCATTCGGCTCGGCCGTCGCATCCGCAGCGACCGTTCGGGGGCCGATGAACCACAGATCCGATCAGGACACGTTCCGGGGCGCCGGGGCCCGGCCCGCCATGGTGGCGGGCTTCGGCGGCGCGCGGCCGGCCGGGTCGGGATCGCTCGCCGGCCCCTTCACTTTCGGTGACATCAGGGCCGACCCCGCCACCCGCTCCGTGACGCGGGCGGGCGCGCCGGTGCGCATCGGCAGCCGGGCGCGCGACATCCTGTTCGTTTTGCTGGAGACGCCGGGTACGCTCGTCACCCATCAGGCGCTCATGGCCCGCATCTGGCCGGACATGGCGGTGGAGGAGAGCGCGCTGCGCGTTCATGTGGCCGCCCTGCGCAAGGCGCTGGGCGATAGCCCGGAGCTGCGCCTCATCGTCAACGAGACCGGCCGGGGCTATCGTTTCGCCGCCCCCGTGGCCGGCATTGCGGCAGAGCCTGCTGCGGTTCTCGCCCCCTCCCTTCTGCCTGCGCCGCTCTGCAATCTCATCGGCCGGGGCGGGCTGGTGGATGGGCTGCTGGCCGAGGTGAAGCGGCACCGCCTGCTCACCATCTCCGGGCCGGGTGGCATCGGCAAGACCCGCGTCGGGCTGGCGGTTGCCCATGCCTATGCGGTGGAGACAGGCCATGCCGCCTGCTTCGTGGATCTCGCCCCGGTGACGAACGGCGCGCTGGTGGCGTCCACCGTCGCGGCGCGGCTCGGACTGGCGGCGGTGGCGGAGCAGGCGAGCGTCGCGCTCACCTCCGCGCTCGCTGGCCCCCCGGTCCTGCTGCTACTGGATAATTGCGAGCATGTGGTGGATGCGGTGGCAGAGCTGGCCGAGACGCTGCTGCGCGGCGCACCCGCCGTGCGCCTGCTGCTCACCAGCCGCGAGCCGCTGCGGGTGGACGGCGAATGGGTGCATCGTCTGACGGCGCTCGGCGTGCCGGGGCCTGAGCATCGCCTGAGCGTGGCGCATGCGGCGCAGGCGCCTGCCGTGCAGCTGTTCGTGGAGCGCGCCCGCGCCGTGCAGCAGACGTTTGCGCTCACCGAGGCCAATGTGGCGGCGGTCTGCGACATCTGCGTGCGGCTGGACGGCCTGCCGCTGGCGCTGGAATTCGCCGCCGCCCGCCTCGACGTGATGGACGTCGCCATGCTTGCCGGTCGGCTCGACGACCGCTTTGCGGTCCTCACGCAGGGCAAGCGCACGGCCTTGCCGCGCCAGCAGACCCTGCGCGCGGTGCTGGACTGGAGCTACGAGCTTCTGGATGCACCAAGCCAGATGGCGCTCAGGCGGCTTGCCGTCTTCACCGGTAGCTTCGATCTGCGCGCGGCATTGGCGGTGGCGGTGGGGCCGGACCTCACCGAGGCCGCCGCCTTCGATGCCCTCACGGATCTGGTGGGCAAGTCGCTGCTGGTGCTGGAAGGGGGCGCGGGGCGCTCCGAATATCGCTTCCTCGACACCACCCGCCACTATGCCCTGCGCCATCTCGCCGGCACGCCGGAGGAGAGCGCCGCGCGCCGCCGCCACGCCCGGCATTTCTGCGCCTTGTTCTCCGATGCCCATGGCGTTTGGGAAGGGCGGGCCACGCGCGAGTGGATCGCGGCTTGCAGCCGCCGCATCGACGATATCCGCGCCGCCTTCGACTGGGCCTTCTCGGCCGAGGGCGACAATGCGGTGCGTGTGCAGCTGCTCAGCACGGCGGCGTTCATCTGGTTCGACCTGTCGCTGCCATCCGAATTCATGCAGCTTGCCGAGCGCGCGCTCAACCGAGCGGATCTCGCCGCCTTCACCGGCTCGGCGGAGCATGTGGGCCTGCTGACCGCGTATGGCCACGCGCTCTGGCACGTGCGCGGCGCCGGCCCGGAGATGGCCTCAGCCTTCGCCACGGCGCAGGAGATGGCCGCGCGCCTGGGGCAGGCCACCCTTCAGCGCCGCGCTTTGTGGGGCATCTGGGCCCAGCGCCTGCTCTCCGGCGACTATGCCGCCAGCCTTGAGGCGGCGAAAGCCTATGAGGCGCTCTCGCCCGAGGGCGGAGCCGAGGCCGGCGACCCGCCCGGAGATCCGCCGGGCCATGCGAGCGGCCGGCGCATGTATGCCATCTCCCGCCATTTCCTCGGCCAGCATGGCGAATGCCGCGCGGTGGTGGAGGGCCTGATGGGCACCGACCGCACCTTCTCCCGGCCCAATTATGCCACTGCCTCGCAGGTGGACGCGCGCATTTCCGCGCTCGCCTTCCGCATGCGGACGCTGTGGATCGAGGGCCATGTGGACGAGGCGCTGGAGCTGGCCCATGGCTGCGCCACCTATGGTTCGGTGCGGCATGACCTTTCCACCTGCTATTGCTACGTGGTGGGCGCCCTGCCGGTGGCGCTGTGGAGCGGCGACACCAATCTCGCCCAGCTGCTGCTGCCGGGCCTCATGGATCGTGCGGCCCGGCGCGGCCTTCGTTACTGGCAGCTGTGGGGCGAAGGTTTCGCCGAGGCGCTGGGGCAGCGCGCGGGACCGCCCGAGGCGGCTGACATGGTTCAGCTGGAAGTCTTCGTCACCGTCGGCTCGCAGGCGGCTCTGGCGCGGCTGGAAGCCGCCGGCCGGCTGGACGTGACCTCATGGGCGCAGCCGGAGCTGCTGCGACGGCGGGCCGTGCGGCGTCTCGCCTGCGAGCCGGAAGCGGCGGAACGCGATCTCACCCGCGCGCTGGCGTTGGCGCAAGCCCATGGCGCGCGCTCCTTCGCCTTGCGTGCCGCCACCAGCCTTGCGGCCCTGAAGGGCGCGCAGGGGGCGGCGGCGGATGGTGCGCGATTGTTGCGTGCGGTGCGCGATGCTCTGCCCGGGCGCGGCGGGTCCGATGTCGTGATGGCGGACCGTCTGCTGGCCGAGCTTGCGCCGGTGCCCGTGTCCCTGCGGCGTGCCAGCGCGTGAGCCTGATAAGCGTTGGCTTGGGAAGCTTGGGCTTGGGACGGCTTTGCATCACTTCACAGACCTTCACGCGGCTTGTGCGGGCGGTGGAGCTAGTGTCTCCTCGTCCGGATGCCCGCCCGCGTCCGGCTTGGTGGAGAAAACCCATGGCCATGGCCGCTCAGCGCCCCCAGGCGTACGATCCGTTGGACATCACGCCCACCCTTCCCGTTGCGCCGCCCCTGAGCGCGCGCCTGCGCCTGCTGCTGGACGAGGCCGGGCAGGCGCTCGGTCGCGCGGCGGGCGGGGACATGGACCGTGCGCGTGGCTGCATCGCCCGTGCCGCAGCGCTGCTGCGGGAGGATGCGGTGGAGCGGCAGGAGATGGCCCGGAGCGAGCCCGCGCGTGGCCAGCTGGCGCCATGGCAGGTGCGCGCGGTGACGCGTTTCGTGGAGACGCATATCGCCCGCAACATCGCCATCGAGGAGCTGGCGGCGCTGGCCCGCCTGAGCCCCAGCCATTTCTCGAAGCGGTTTCGCGGCTCCATGGGCCTGTCGCCCTACAATTATGTCATCGCCCGAAGGGTGGCGCTGGCGCAGGAGGTGATGACCTCCACCGATGAGGGGCTGTCCGAGATCGCCTTGCGCTGCGGCTTCTCCGATCAGGCGCACTTTTCCCGCGTGTTCAAGCGCGTGACGGGCGACAGCCCGAACGCCTGGCGGCGCCTGCAGCGCGGCCGCGCGGGCAGCGCGCGGCGGGAGGGCCTTGCGGCCGCAGCCTTCGACAACTGAGCCCGGTGGGGCGTGGTCCCATCGGATTTCATGAGGTGCCAGACGGCCACAAGGCCGCACGGCGCACCCGGAGGGGGATGCCTGCATCCGCCTCGAAAGCAGTGGGAGAAACGCCCGCATGGCACGAGGACATCCACATGGCCCGATCACCGGAAACCGGCGATCCCATGCCCGCCGGGCCTGAGGGACTGGCGACGCCCGCCTCCGCCCATCCGGTGCTGGACGTGGCCATCCAGTCCTTCCTCGACCATGCGGCGGAGGCGGGCGCGGGTGCCGGCACGCGGCTGGGCGGGGACGAGATCCGCGCCCGCCTCGCCGCCTTGCAGACCGGCAGCGCGGAGCGTCCCGCTCCCGTGTGCCACACGCTGACAGGCGGGCCGGCGGCGGGCGCGTGCCTGCATGTCTTCCGTCCGCCGGGCTTTGAGGCGCAAAACCCCTTCCTGCTCTATTTCCATGGCGGCGGCTGGGTGGGCGGCGATGCCCGCACCCATGGCCGGCTGGCCGCCGATCTGGCGGACGCCGCCGGCATCGCGGTGGTGCTGGTGGAAGGCGTGCACGCCCCCGCGCACAGCGCCCCGGCGCAGACCGCGCGGGCCTATGCGGTGCTGTGCGCGCTGGTGGCGGAGGCCGGGGCGCTGGGCCTCGATGCGGCACGTTTCGCCATCGGCGGCGACGGCACGGGCGCCACCACGGCAACGCTGGTGGCGCTCATGGCCGGGGCGCGGCAGGGGCCGCGCAGTCGCCTGCAATTCCTGCTCTGTCCGGTGATCGCCCCACCTTGCGAGACCGGCTCCTATGCCGCCTTCGGGCAGGGGCCGTGGGTGACGGCGGACACCATGCGCGCCCTGTTCACCCTCGCCTTTCCCGGCGGGGTGCCCGCGCGCATGGAGAGCCTGCCCTGCTTTGCCGGCGCCGATGATCTGGCGGAGCTGCCGCCGGCATTGATCCTCACCGCCGAGGCCGACGTGCTGCGCGACGAAGCGGAAGCCTATGGTCGGCGGCTGATGCAGGCCGGCGTGCAGGTGACGCTGACGCGTTATCTCGGCGCCATCCATGGCTTCATGGTGCTGGACCCGCTGGCCGACAGCGCGCCCGCGCGCAGCGCTTTGCAGCAGGTGGGCAGCGCGCTCCGGGCGGCGCTGCATCCCTGACCGCCCGCTGGCCCCGTTCCTGCAAAGCATCGCTCGCGCCGGGCGGGCCGTGCGTGAGGAATCCAGCAGCGGCCGCGGGCCGCGGGAGCGGGCCATGCCCTTGTTCAGCTTTCATTGTGCGACTTGCGACAAGGATGTCGAACTGCTGATGCGCCTGTCCGACACGCCCATCTGCCCCGCCTGCGGCGGCAAGGAGATGCATCGCCTGCTCTCGCGCGTGGCGCCCGACCTGAAGACCCCCGGCCTCATGAAGGCCGCCCGCGCGCAGGCCAGGCGCGAAGGCCACACCTCCAACTTCAGCCGCTCCGAGGGCGGCTGAGTGTTTTGCCGGGAGGCGGATTCACGGGTCAGATTGAAACTGACCCGATCCGGCTCCTTAAGCTCTCCGGATGATGATGGCGGCCACCGCGAACAGCGCGCAGGCCGCCGCCGCGAAGATGGCGAGGCCGTGGGTGGTGGCCTGCATGGCGAAGCCGGCGGTGAGCGGGCCCACCAGCGCGCCGCCGCCCCAGACCAGCCCCATCACCGCATAGATGCCCACGAGGTCGCCGCCCTTGAAGCGGCTGCCCACGATGGTCAGCGTCAGCGTGTAGATGCCCACGAAGGCCCCGCCCCACACGAACAGCAGGGCATAGGTGAACAGCGCATTGCCCAGCGCCAGCGGCCACAGCGCGGCACCGAGCGCGGCCACCACGGCGCAGCCGATCACCAGCATGCGGCGGTCGCACTTGTCGCCCAGCCAGCCGATGGGCAATTGCAGGACGATGGCGCCCACCATCATCACCGTGATCAGCTGGGTGGCGTTCTCCTCTGCCCAGCCGAGGTTCATGGCATAGAGCGCGAGGAAGGACAGGCCCGCCGTCTCCACCGCCGCATTCAGCACCGTGGCACTGATGGCGATGGGCGCGAGGACGAAATAGCGTGCCGGATTGGCGATGCTCGGCTTCTCGAAGGTGGGCGCCACCACGAAGGGCGCGAGGATGAAGACCGCCGCGCACAAAGCGATGCCGGCCCCCACCAGATAAGGCAGGGCGCCCTGCGTGCCGAGCACGGAGAGGATGGACGGCCCCAGCGCCAGCCCCACCGACAGAGCGGCGGTGTAGATGGCCATGGAGCGGGCGCGGGTGTCCTCGGTGGAGAGCGCGTTGATCCACGTCTCCGAGAGCACGAACAGGGCTTCGGACGACATGCCCAACAGCACGCGCAGCACGAACCAGAGCCAGATCGCCGGCATGAAGGGGAAGGCGGTGAGCACCGCCGCCGAGCCGACGAGGGAGCACAGGATCAGACGGCGCGGGCCGAGGCCGGCCACGAGGCGCGGCAGCAGCAGCGCGGTGATGAGCACGCCCACCGCATGCATGGCCGCATTGGCGCCGATCAGGCCGTCGCCGAGGCCTCGCTGGGCAAGGTCGATGGCGATGAGGGGCGCGCTCAGCGAATAGGTGAGCCCGAACATCATGGCCGTGAGGATCACGGCGGCGCGGGACAGGATGTCCGATCGCCCCTGCGCACCCGCCGCTTCGCTCATCCCGCCGTCTCCCGCATGGTCCGGTCCGCCTTCAGGCGGGTGAGGAAGGCCGCCACCCGCACCGTCCAGGGCAGGCGGGATCTCTCCACGATACGTTTGAGCGCCTGCGCATAATCGAGCACCATGCCGGGGGTCCAGCACATGGAATGCGCGCGCGAGCGCAGATAGGCGGCGGCCCACAGGTCCGGATTGAACTGGAGCGCGATCAGGCGCAGCAACGGGAAGCGGCTGAGCAGCACGCCCTCCAGCGCCGAATCCAGCGCCCCCACCACCGCTGAGGAACAGTTGCGGTTGGTGAGGTTGTAGGTGGCGTCCTGCCGGTAGCCGGCCCAGTAGGCACGCAGCCGCCGGACGCTGAAATGCTCCAGCTGCACGGTCTGGGTGCAGGCGCACCAGGCCGCGTGTTCCGCCGCATAGGAGGGCTGGAACAGGCCGGGCATGTCGCCGGCCTTGCCGCCGTCGAACAGCTGCATGACCGGCAGGTTGGGGTCGATCTCGTGCCCCGGCCAGTGGCTGATGTAGAGCGCGCCGTATTCCAGCGCCGAATGGCCGGTGGACATGCCGCCGTTCACGTCGCGGGCGGCGAGATAGCGATCCACCACCGGACGCCGCTCCGTCACCTCGGCCGAGCCCAGCGGCGTCCAGATGCGCACGGTGAGCGGGCTTTCCGGCGGCGCCTCGGGCACATCGCTGCGCACCAGCACGGGGGCGTTCTCGTTCCAGTTGCGCGCGCCGAAGGCGGGCAAGGCGAAGAGGCCCATCTCCTCCGGCTCGCGGCGCAGCCACAGGCCGATGCGCAGCACATCGAGGCCCCAGCCCATCAGCAGGATGGCGATGCAGACCGGCACGTTATAGGCATGCGGCAACGGCCATTCCGCCACCAGCAGGATGGCGACGCCGATTTCCGCTGCCGCGATGGCGACGGAGAGTGCCCAGCGGCGGAAGCGCACCAGTGCGATGAGGCCGATGCGGGTGAGCCCGTCCAGCACCAGACTGATGCAGAGCAGCCAGGCCAGCAGGTGCTCGCTATTGTACATGTGGCCCATCACCAGCAGGCCGGCCAGCAGCATCAGCCCGGCCTTGAGGCCATGCAGCAGCCGCCCCCCAAGCGTGGTGGCGCGGGCGACACCGATGAGCGCCACCACACCCTGAGCCAGGAAGACGAGGCCGAAGGCCTGCGCCGCCACGAAGGTGAGGCCATCAACCAGATCGGCTACCAGCAGCGCGGCGAGGACCAGCAGGGCGATGCCCAGCCCGGCGAGCACCCACCAGCGTCGGCGCATGGCATCCGCGCCGATGAGCAGGAGGGCAAGCTGGATCATGGGACGGCTCGGGCACAGGTGACGCGCAAGACACAGGCACTGCCGTCGCGCAGGGGCAGCGTGCTGTTATGTGTTACCTGCGCCGGTCGGCGCTTGTCGAGGGCTCGCCATCCGGTTTCGTGAACGTCTGCGCTCAGGCGAAGGCGGCGCGCACCGCCTTGATGAGCGCGGCCCCGTCCACGGCGATCTCCGCCGCGCCCTTGCCGGGCTTGTAGAGGGCCGAGCCGAGGCCGAAGCCCGAGGCCCCCACGGCGCGATAGGCGGCCATGTTGGAGGCGTCGATGCCGCCCACGGGCAGCAGCGGAATGTCGGTGAGCACCGCCCGCCACGCCTTCACCACATGCGGCGGAATGCCCTCGGCCGGGAATAGTTTCAGCGCGTCCGCGCCGGCGGCGCGGGCGGCGAAGGCTTCCGTGGGCGTGGCGACGCCGGGGGTGCAGATGAGGCCGCGCGCCTTGGCGGCGCGGATCACCTCCACGTCCGCATGGGGCATGACGATGAGCCGGCCGCCGGCCTCCGCCACCTTGTCCACGTCGGCGGGGGTGAGCACGGTGCCAGCGCCGATGATGGCCTTCTCGCCGAATTTTTCCGACAGCAGCCGGATGGACTCGAACGGGTTGGGCGAGTTCAGCGGCACTTCGATGAGGGTGAAGCCCGCCTCCACCAGCGCCGCGCCGATGGCGGGAGCCTCGGCGGGGGTGAGGCCGCGCAGGATGGCGACCAGCGGGCAGGCGTTCAGGGCGTCAGTGAAGGACAGCGGCATGGGGTTGCCTCCTGTTGTGTTGGCGTGGCGCGAAGCCGGATCCGGCGCGCGTCAGATGAGGCCGGCGGCGCGGGCCACGGCGAACTGGCCGGTGGAGCCGCACTGGGCCGGGGCGCGATGGTGCGGCAGGCCCAGAATCTCGGCGGCGGTGGCGTAGCGGTCGGTCAGGCCGGGATTGGCCACCAGCGTGAACGCCTCGTGGCCGTGGGTGGCGTCGTTGAGTTCCGCGCCGATGAGCAGACCGGAGAGATAATCGGCGCTGTCGGTCTCCGCCATGCGGCCCGTGAGCGGCAGGGTGCGGGCGGAGAACAGACGGGCCATGAGCGCGCCCGGCCCCTTGAGGCCGCGCGCCGCCTCCACGCCCCTGCGGAAGCCCGCCGGGGAGGGCGCGGCGTCGGCCTGCATCATGCGGCCGAGGATGGTGTGGCCCCTGAGCGCCGCGAACACGTCGCCGGTCATGTAGGTGGAGAAGGCGACGATGCGCCCCGCCTCCACGCGCACCCATTTGGAATGGGTGCCGGGCAGCACGAACAGGCCGTCATGTACGCCCAGATGGTGCAGCGCGCCGAACACCTCCACCTCCTCGCCCCGGATCACGTCGGGGGCGGCATCCTCGTCGCGCAGCAGGCCGGGGACGATGGAGACGGGGCCGAAGGCGGGGGGCGCGTCGGGCACGGGGGTGAGGCCGGCGGCAAGATCGGGCAGGCCGGCGGGCAGCGCCACATAGCGCGCCTCCACCCAGCCCTGCCGGCTGCCGATCATGCCGGAGAGCAGAACGGGGAGTTTTCCGTGCGTATGCGCCCATGCGCCGGCATTGGCGGTGAGCACCTCGGCGAAGCTGGAGCCATCCAGCGACATGATGCCCTGCACCGCCGCGTGGCTGTCGAGCACGGTGCCGTCGGCGGCGTGCAGATAGGCGCGCAGCGAGGTGGTGCCCCAGTCGAGGGTGATGAGGGCGGGGGCGCTGCTGATCATGGGCGGGGTCCTTGAAGGCGGGCGGTGGGGGCAGGGCTGCGTCCGGGATGTCGCGTCCTTGCCCCCTCCCTAACCCTCCCCCGCAAGCGGGAGAGGGGACCTGTTGCGCGGGCGGAGAGTGCGCGCCCGATCGTTCAAGCGCAACTCATCCTCCCTTGAAAGGCAAACCCCCTCTCCCGCTTGCGGGGGAGGGTTGGGGAGGGGGCCGCCGCGCAGCGGCGGGACGCGAGGGACCCGGAGCGACCTCTCGCTCAATGATGCAAAATCTGCCCGAGGAACGTGCGGGTGCGCTCGTTGGTGGGGTTGGCGAAGAAAGTCTCGGGCGGGCCCTGCTCGACGATCTCGCCCTTGTCCATGAAGATCACCCGGTCAGCCACCTGCCGGGCAAAGCCCATCTCGTGGGTGACGCAGATCATGGTCATGCCGTCCTGCGCCAGCGAGATCATGGTGTCGAGCACCTCCTTCACCATCTCCGGATCCAGCGCGGAGGTGGGCTCGTCGAACAGCATCACCTTGGGCGTCATGCAGAGCGCACGGGCAATCGCCACGCGCTGCTGCTGGCCGCCGGAGAGCTGGCCGGGATATTTGTTCGCCTGCTCAGGAATGCGCACCCGCTCCAGATACTTCATGGCGATGGCCTCGGCCTCCTTGGGCGCGATGCCGCGCACCTTGCGCGGGGCCAAAGTGCAGTTCTGCAAAACGGTGAGGTGCGGGAACAGGTTGAAGGACTGGAACACCATGCCCACTTCCGCGCGCACCTTGTCGAGGCCCTTGGAGGAGGCGCCGACCTCGGTGCCATCAACCTCGATGCGTCCGCCCTGATGGTGCTCCAGTGCATTGATGCAGCGGATCAGCGTGGACTTGCCGGAGCCGGAGGGGCCGCAGATGACGATGCGCTCGCCGGAGGTGACGGTGAGGTTGATGTCCTGAAGGGCGTGATACGTGCCGTACCACTTCTCCACCTTCTCCATGCGGATCATGACGGCTCCGGTGGCGCCGGGAGCGGTGCTGGGGCTGGTCATGTGCGTCTCTCCGAAGCTTGGCGTTGGAACAGGCGGAAGGGGAGAACGGCCGGGCGGATCACCCGGCCGTTCGGTCAGAACTCAGAAGGTGGGCATGGGCGCCAGAGGCGTCTTGAACCACTTCTGGTTGATGGCATCGAGCTCGCCATTGTTCTTGATGAAGTACAGGAAGGTGTTGGTCCACTGGAGGAAATCCGTGGAACCACGGCGCACGGTGATGCCGTTGTACTGGCTGCGCAGCGTCACCTTGCGCTCGATGCCCATGTCCGGATTGGCAGCGGCGAGCTGGGCGCCGATCACGTTGTTGGAGCCCAGCAGGTCGGTCTGGCCGGAGATGAAGGCCTGCGCGGCGGTGGCGTCGTCATCGAAGCGCATGATGGTGGCGCCCTTCGGCACGGCGGCGGTGAGCGCGGTGTCCTGCGTGGACGCGCGGGCGACCGCGATCTTCTTGCCCACCGTCTGCTCAAGGCTGGTCACTTCCAGCTTCTTCGGGCCCATGAGCTGGATCTCGATGGCCGAATAGGGAATGGAGAACTGCACCTGCTTGGCGCGCTCCGGCGTGATGCCGAAGGTGGCCACCAGCACGTCCACCTTGCTGGTCAGCAGGTAGGGAATGCGGTTCGGGCCGGTGACGGGGACGATCTCCACCTCCACGCCCAGATACTTGCCCATGAGCTTGGCAACGTCGGCATCATAGCCTTCCGGCTTGCCGGCCGTGTCCAGCAGGCCGAAGGGCGGCAGGTCCACGAGCATGCCCACAGTGAGCTTCTTCTTCGACAGGATGTCGTCGATGGACTGGGCCGAGGCGCCGTGCGGCAGCGCGGTGGCGGCGAGCGCCACAAGGCCGGTGGCGGCGAGCACGCGCCGGGCGGATTTCAGGACCGTTCCGAGAAACATGTGACTTCCTCCTTCAAGGCCCGTTAGCCGGGCGGCGTTACCGGGGTGAAACCGGGTTAAGGCAGCCGTGTCAGCGCGACACGGTGCCGAACTTCTTTTCCAGATGCCGCGAATAGAGCGAGAGCGGCCAGCACAGCACGAAATAGATGGCGGCCACGATGCCGAACACGAGGAACGGGCGGAAGGTGGCGTTGTTGACGATCTGCCCGGCCCGCGTCAGCTCCACGAAGCCGATGATGGAGGCGAGCGAGGTGCTCTTCACCAGCAGCACGAGGAAGCCGACCGTGGGGGCGACCGCGATCTTGGCCGCCTGCGGCAGGATGATCTCCTTCATGCGCGTCACATAATGCAGGCCGAGCGCGGTGGAGGCCTCCCACTGGCCCTTCGGAATGGCCTGGATGCAGCCGCGCCAGATCTCGCCCAGAAACGCCGCGCCGTTCAGCGTGAGGCCGATGGCGGCGGCGGTGAGCGGGTCCACGGCGGCGCCGAACAGGTTGGCGCCGAAGAAGACGAGGAAGAGCTGCATCAGCAGCGGCGTGCCCTGGAAGATCTGGATGTAGGTGCCCGCCGTGGCGCGCAGCCACGCATAGGGCGCGGTGCGGGCGAGCGCCACGAGGACGCCGCCGAGCGCGCCGCCCACGAAGGCGATGGCCGAGAGCAGCAGCGTCCAGCGCACGGCCATCAGCAGGAACATGAATTCGGCGGAGGTGAACTGGCGGATCATGGCGTGTCCTCCCCCTTCAGCGCGCGGCGTCGGACCGCGCGAACACCACGCGGTAGATGAGTTCGAAGGCGGCGGCGAACATCAGCGACATGGCCAGATACATGGCCGTGACCACGATATAGATCTCGAACGAGCGGAAGGTCTGGGCCTGCAGGTTGTTGGCGATCGCGGTCAGTTCCTCAGCCGAGATGGCCGAGACCACCGAGGAGGTCAGCATCAGCAGGATGAACTGGCTGGTGAGCGCCGGATAAATCGCTTTCAGCGCCGGGAAGATGACGATGTTCTTGAACACCTGAAGCGGCTTCAGCCCCAGCGCGAGACCGGCCTCGATCTGGCCCTTGTGGATGGTCTCGATGCCGGCGCGCACGATCTCGGTGGCATAGGCGCCCACATTCACCACCATGGCGAGCAGGGCCGCCTCGTTGGCGTCGAGCCGCAGGCCCATGCGCGGCAGGCCGAAGAAGATGAGGAAGATCTGCACCAGGAAGGGCGTGTTGCGGATCACTTCCACATACACATCCACCAGCCAGCGCACCGGGCGCGGGCCGGCGGTCTTGCCGAGCGCGCAGGCGATGGCGACGATGAGGCCAAGCACCATGGCCATGGCCGAGAGGCGGATGGTGAGCAGCGCGCCCATGAGCAGTTCGGGCCAGGCGTTGAACACTTCGCCGAACTGGAAGACGTAGGTCATCTGACGCGTCCTTCAGGTTTCAGGCTGTCCGCGCGCGGGCGGGCCGGCGCGGGACAGGGGAGGCTGCGGGGGCGGCCGCGCGCGTGCGCTGGCCGGGGGCGGCGCCGCACGACTGGCGGATGATGAGGCGGGGCGGAACGATGATCTGTTCCGGCGGGCGGTTGGGATTCTCGATCCGCCGCAGCAGCAGGCGCGCGGCCTCGCGGCCGACCACGCGCGGATCGGTGGTAAAGGTGGTGAGCGCCGGGCGGCTGAGGCCGGCTTCCGCCACGTCGTCGCAGCCCACCACGGCCACGTCCTTGCCGGGGGTGAGCCCGCGCTCGGCAAGGGCGAGCATCACGCCCAGCGCAACCACGTCGTTGTAGCAGACGAGCGCGGTCGGAATTTCGCCGGCGGCCAGCAGGTCGCGGGCGGCGGCATAGCCGTCGGCGCGGTCCTGCACGGCGCAGGGCACCACCGGGCCGCTCTTGAGGCGGTGGCGGCGCAATGCGCGGCGGAAACCGGCGAGGCGTTCAGCCAAAGGCGCGATACGGCGCACGCCGCCGATGAAGCCGATGTGCCGGTGGCCGAGGGCGATGAGATGCTCCGTCACCAGCTCCATGCCGGCGCCATAGTCCGGCCCCACGTAATCGGCGGTGAGGCCCTCCAGCCGCCGCTGGGCGACCACGCAGGGCACGCCCGCGCTGTAGGCATCGGCCAGCACATCAGCCTTGGTGTCCTCGGCGGGGATCAGCACGATGCCGTCCACCCCGTGCTCCTGCATGCGCACCAGCAGGCGGCGCTGGCGGGTGGAATCCTCGTTGGAATTGGTGATGAAGGCGGCATAGCCCGCCCCGTCCAGCACCTCGTCCACGCCGGAGGTGAACTGGGCATAGTTGGGCGTGGTGATCTCGCAGAGCACGAGGCCCACGGTCCGCGAGGCGCCCGAGCGCAGGTTGGCGGCGCGGCGATTGTAGACATAGCCCAGCTCGGCCATGGCGGCGTCCACGCGGGTGCGGGTGTCGTCCGCCACCAGCGGGCTCTTGCGCAGCACGAGCGAGACGGTGGCGCGGGAGACGCCGGCATGGGCGGCGATGTCGTTGAGGGTGACGCGCGCGGCCGGCCGCTCGATCTGCGGCCCCCCGCTCTCTGGCGGCAAGGCCGATGCGTCGGGGGCATGCCCCTCGCGCGCCCTAGCGTTGCGCGTTTTCACCTTGGCGTTCTCCCTTCGGCCGTGACGACCGAAATTGCGACGGAAACGCTTCCCGCGGCCCTGTTGAGCCGCGATGCATTTCTCATCTTCCGTGGCATGCACTGATGCGAAACGGTGTCCGCCCGGATGTGTCCCCGGTGCGAACAAGAGCTTGTCTAAAGGAGGCCCGCGGGGGTGGTCAATGGAATTTTTAGACCGATCTAAATCTTTGTTGCCGGCGGTCTATATTGCATCTGCGTTGCTGCGATGCGGAAAAGTGCGGGGTATCCGCGTGCTTGTCTTGGGCAAGCTATTGAGGGGGCTGAGGGGCGGCGAATGTGCGTGGCAACCAATGTGAGTGGATGGTGCGCCCGGTCGTGCCCCCTCCCTAACCCTCCCCCGCAAGCGGGAGAGGGAACCTGTCGCACGGGAGGAGAGGGCAATCACCATTCGCCAGAGAGCGGGGCTAACCGCCTGCGCACCGCGCCCCCTCTCCCGCTTGCGGGGGAGGGTTGGGGAGGGGGAAGAGACGGTCGGAATTCAGCGCGCCCCTCTAAGCCGCGCCGCTCCGCCCTGCCACATAGGCGCGCCAGCCGCCGAGCGCGGTGATCTCCCGCGCGCCCGCCACCGCGTGGGCCTCGCACAGGAAGCCGGAGGCTTCGCTGCCGTCCTCCAGCCGCACCTTGCCGATGCCCAGCGGCGCCGGGATGCGGGCGACGAAGGCGCCGAAGGCGGAGGCTTCCAGTTCCCACACCTCCACATCCAGCCCCGGCCCCGCGAAGCCGGGTTCGCGCACGAGGCCGGGCTTTTCCGGCACCGTGCCGGGCAAGGCATAGAGCCGATAGTCCGGCGCGGTGCGGCAGCGGCGGATGAGGCGGCCGCCGGGCTCGGTCAACTCGCGGTTGAGCGGCATGCCGGAGAGATGGGCGCCCACCACCACGAGCGGCAGGGTTTCGGCTTTCCCGTTCGGGTTGTTGTTGCTCATGCCATGGCCTCCAGCACCGCCACCACATCGCCCGTGCGCACCGTGCGGCCGGGGCCGACCCGCACTTCGCGCAGTGTCCCCGCCGCATGGGCGGTAATGGCAATCTCCATCTTCATGCTCTCGATGATGGCGATGGTCTCGCCCGCAGCGATGGTCGCGCCCGGCTCGGCCAGCACCTTCCACACATTGCCCGGCACATTGGCGCTGATACCGAAGCAGCCGTCCGGGATGGCGTCCGGCGCCAGCGCCGGGCCGCCGTCATCGGTGACGAAGCTGTCCAGCCCCTCGGCCTTCCAGCGCGCCTTCTCCGCCTCGAAGGCGGCCTGCTGGCGGGACTTGAAGGCGGCAATCGCCGGGGCCTCCCGCTTCAGCCCGGCGGCATAGTCCGCATAGGAGAAGCTGCCCTCCTCGATGCGCACCGGATAAGCCCCGTGCGGGAAGGCGGCGCGCGCCTCGGTCAGCTCTTCGTGCGAGACCGGGAAGAAGCGGATCTGGTCGAAGAAGCGCAGCAGCCAGGGCGTGCCGGGCTGGAAGGCGGGCGTCGCGCGCCAGGTGTTCCACATCTGGATTGTGCGGCCGAACAATTGATAGCCGCCCGGCCCCTCCATGCCATAGATGCACATATAGGCGCCGCCGATGCCCACCGCATTCTCCGGCGTCCAGGTGCGGGCGGGGTTGTACTTCGTGGTGACGAGGCGGTGGCGCGGGTCGATGGGGGTCGCCACCGGCGCGCCCAGATAGACATCGCCAAGGCCGAGCACCAGATAGCGGGCATTGAACACGATGTCCTTGACCGCCTGCTCATCGGGTAGCCCGTTGATGCGGCGGATGAACTCGATGTTGGAGGGGCACCAGGGCGCGTTGGGACGCACCAGCTCCTGATACTTGCGCATGGCGAGCTGCGCGTCCGGATCATCCCACGACAGCGGCAGGTGGACGGTGCGGCTCGGCACCACCACGTCCTCGGCAGCGGGCAGGGAGTGTTCGATCTCCTGCAAGGCACCGAGCAGGTGGGCGCGGGTGAGCGCCGTGCCGTCATAATGCAGCTGCAGCGAGCGGATGCCGGGCGTGAGGTCGATGAGGCCCGGCAGCTTCGCCGCACCTACCGCCTGCGCCATGAGATGGGCGCGCAGGCGCAAGGCGATGTCGAGCCGCATGTCGCCGAACTCGACCAGCAGATTGTCGTCGCCCTGCCGGCGATAGACCACCTCCACCGGCCCGTCGTCGCGCCGGGCGATGATGGGCGAGCCCGCCTCGGGCGCGGCGATGATGCTCGGCCCCGCCACGACATCGCCCGCCCGGGACACGGGGCGGAACCGCACGGTGTCGCCGGGCTTGAGCTGACCCATCTTCCATTGCTCGTCGCGGGCGATCACCGCCGGGCAGACGAAGCCGCCGAGCGAGGGACCATCCGGCCCGAGAATGATGGGCATGTCGCCGGTGAAATCGATGGCGCCGATGGCATAGGCATTGTCGTGCAGGTTGGAGGGGTGGAGCCCCGCCTCGCCGCCATCGGTGCGTGCCCAGCGCGGCGTCGGCCCCATGAGGCGCACGCCGGTGCGGGCGCTGTTGAAATGCACCT
Source organism: Azorhizobium oxalatiphilum (assembly GCF_014635325.1). Classification (GTDB taxonomy): domain Bacteria; phylum Pseudomonadota; class Alphaproteobacteria; order Rhizobiales; family Xanthobacteraceae; genus Azorhizobium; species Azorhizobium oxalatiphilum. Next base: position 91,877 of record NZ_BMCT01000007.1, read on the forward strand.
CGTAGGGCTCCGCGAACAGGTCCGCGATGTCCTCCGGCTGAAAGAAATCAGGCGCGCCGTGCGGGCCATAGACCACGCCGATCTCCCATTGGCTCGTGAGTGCTGCTGGGGCGGGCGGCGGGGTGGTGTCCTGCGTTATTGAGCCCAGATGCAGCACGTCGCCGCCCTTCAGCGTGCCGGTGGCGTGGCCGCCGAAGGCGCCGAGCGCGAAGGTGGCGCGCGAACCCAGCACTTCCGGCGCATTGAAGCCGCCGCGCACGGCGAGATAGGCCCGCTGGCCGGCCCCCGCGATGGCGCCGATGGCGAGCACCTGCCCCGCCTTCACCGTGACGGGTACGTCATGCGGCACGCTCTCCCCATTCACCGTGGCAGGCATATGCGCGCCGGAGAGCGCCACCTCGGCTGCGGTGTGGAAGCGCAGCGTCGGGCCGTTGACGGTGAGTTCCAGCGCCGCCGTGTCCGGGTGATTGCGCACCAGAGCATTGGCGCGGCGGAAGGACAGCGCGTCCATGGGCCCGCTCGGCGGTACGCCCACATGCCAGAGGTTGAGGCGGCCCGGCAGTTCCTGCAAGCTGGACTGCGCGCCGGGGCTGAGCACTTCGATGCTGCGCGGCGTGAAGGAAAAGTCGCGCAGCGCTGTCGTCGCCACCTTGCCCGAGGCGAACAGATCGGAGGCAGCGATGGCGCGCAGATAGGCGAGGTTGGTCTCGATGCCGGCGAGCGTGGTCCCGTCCAGCGCCTGCCTAAGCGCGGCGATGGCGGCGGGACGGTCCTCGCCGGTGACGATCACCTTCGCCAGCATGGGATCGTAATAGGGCGTCACCTCGCTGCCGGTCTCCACCCAGCCGTCCACGCGCACGCCTTCGGGGAAGGCGACCTTGGTGAGCAGGCCGGCACTGGGCTGGAAATTGGCATGCGGGATTTCCGCATAGATGCGGGCCTCGATGGCTGCGCCCTTCGGCGTGAGCGGGGTGGCGGGAATGGGGTCATCGCCCGCCGCCTGCCGCACCATCCAGCTCACGAGGTCGATGCCGAACACCGCCTCCGTGACCGGATGCTCAACCTGAAGCCGGGTGTTCACCTCCAGGAAGTAGAATTCTTCGCGCGCGGGGTCATAGATGAATTCCACCGTGCCGGCGGAGGCATAGGCGACCTTTTCTCCCAGCGCCACGGCGGCGGCATGCAGGCGCGCGCGCACGGCGTCCGGCAGCAGAGGTGCGGGCGTTTCCTCGATGACCTTCTGGTTGCGCCGCTGGAGCGAGCAGTCGCGCTCGCCCAGTGCCACCACGCGGCCCTGCCCATTGCCGAAGATCTGCACTTCCACATGGCGCGCATCGGCCACGAAGCGCTCCAGATAGACACGGGCATCGCCGAAGGACGCGCTGGCCGTGCGCTGCACGCGGGCGAACGCCTCCGCCAGCTCTTCCGGCGTGGCGCAGAGCTGCATGCCGATGCCGCCGCCGCCCGCCGTGCTCTTGAGCATGACCGGATAGGTGATGGCCTGCGCCGCCCGAAGCGCCTCCTCCACGCTGTCGATGAGCCCGGTGCCGGGCAGCAGCGGCACGCCGCTCGCTTCCGCGATCTCGCGCGCCGTGTGCTTGAGGCCGAAGGCCCGCAGATGGTCGGGGCGCGGGCCGATGAAGGCGATGCCTTCCGCCGCCAGCCGCTCGGCGAAAGCGACGTTCTCGGAGAGGAAGCCATAGCCGGGATGCACGGCCTCAGCCCCGCTGGCCTTGGCGGCGGCGATCACCGCGTCCACGTCCAGATAGCTCTGGGCGGCGGGGGCGGGGCCGAGGCGGTGGGCCTCGTCCGCCTCCAGCACGGCGCGCGTGAAACGGTCGGCATCCGAATAGACGGCGACGACCCGGATGCCCATCGCACGCAAGGTGCGGCCGATCCGGCTGGCGATCTCGCCCCGGTTGGCAATCAGAACGGTGTTGAACATGCTTCAGCCCTCGTCGCCCGCGAAGATCAGCACTTCGATGGGGGTGGGGTTGAAGCCGTTGCAGGGATTGTTGATCTGCGGGCAGTTGGAGATGACGCAGAGCAGGTCCATCTCCGCCCGGATCTCCACATAGTCGCCCGGCTTCGACACCCCGTCCACGATGGCCAGCTCGCCGTTTGGCGAGATGGGCACGTTCATGAAGAAGTTGATGTTGGGCACGATGTCCCGCTTCGCCATGCCGTATTTCGAGACCTCATGGACGAAGTTCTCGCGGCAGGCGTGCAGATAGCGCGTGTGCTGGCCGAAGCGCGCGGTGTTGCTCTCGCAGGAGCAGGCGCCCGCCGAGGTGTCGTGCCGGCCCGCCGTGTCGGCGGTGACGACACCCATCAGGTGGCCCTCATTGGAGATGAGGCGGGTGCCGGTCGTGACATAGGCCGCCCCCTGCACGCGCACCGTATCCTGCGAGGAATAGCGCTCGGAATAATCGCCTGCGCAATAGAACAGCGTGTCCACCGCCTGCTGGCCTTCAAGGTCCACGATGCGGATGGACTGGCCGCGCTTCACGAGGCCGGACCACGGCGCCTGCGCGGGCACGCGGTGGGTTTCGATGGCGGTCCTGGTGGCGGATTTGGGATCGCGCACGGGCGTGGCGATGAAACGGTTCTGGTTCATGACTTGCCCCCTTCTCAGCGCGCGAGGTTTTCGAAGCCGCGGGCGGCCTCGGGGGTGGCGGTGCGGCACAGGTCGTCGAAGGCGATGGGCGGCGCCTGAAAGCGGATGGCCTCCACAATGCCCGCCGCATAGTCCGGGCGCGGGTCGAGCGGGTGCGGGCAATTGGAGAGGGCGACGATGAGGTCCATCTCGGCCCGCAGATCCACGAAATCGCCCGCCTGCCTTGTGTCCGGCCCCCATGCCAGCTTGCCCGCATCATCGGTCCGCACGGGGGCGAAGAAGGTGAGGGCGGGCGGGATGTCGCGGCGGTCGAGCCCGAGCTTGCCGGCGGCGAGGATGAAATTGTCCCGCGTGTTGCGCAGCCGCTCGGTATCGGCCTTCGCGCCATAGCGGGCGCGGTTGGAAGCGGCGGTGGAACCGCCCATCAGAGCGTCATGGGCGGCGGATGTGTCCTCGATCAGCGAGAGCATCACGCGGCCCATGTCGGAGAAGATCACGCGGCCTTTCTGGAGCTTCGCGGTCCATTGGATCTTCACCGTGTCGGCATAGTTCAGCCGCTCGCTGGTGTCGTGGGCGTTCCAGCAGATCAGCGAGACGGCGGCGGGCGCGTCCATCAGCGCGAGGCGCAGGCCCTCGCCCGCCTTCAGGCGCAGCGTGTGATACCAGCCGGCGGGAATGTCCTCGCGCACCAGCGGGCCGGGCGGCAAGGGCAGGCCGCGCGGGGTGGGCGCAGGCAGAGCGGCGGGGGCGTGGTCGCCGGCCGCTTTCAGCTCGTCATAGCGGCGCTTGTTGGCTGCGATGCGGGCGACTTTTTCTGTGTCAGTGCTCATGGCTCTCTTCCTCAGGCGCTTCTGCGTGCCGGGTCGTCCCGGCCTTGTCCCTCAGCGAGAACCGGGTCGTCCCGGTCGGGGGTGAAAAGGTCGAGCTGGCCGGCGATGCGCGGCGGCCAGACCTCGATGTCCTTGGCGATGGTGGCGCCGAAGCGTTCCCGCTCCTCCGGCCGGTTGCGTCGGCGCTCGAAGGCGATGACGCGGGTGGCCAAGGTGAAAGCTTCGCGCAGATCGTGCGTCACCATCACGACGGTCATTTCGCAACTGTTCCACAGCCGGCGCATGAGCTGGTGGATGTCGGCGCGGATGCCGGGATCGAGCGCCCCGAAGGGTTCGTCCAGCAGCAGGATGCGCGGCTTGCGCATGATGGCCTGCGCCAGCGCGAGGCGCTGCTGCATGCCGCCCGAGAGCGCCGCCGGATATTTGTCCTCCGCGCCTGCCAGCCCCACCTCGGCGATGAGCGCGCGCGCTTCCTCCTCCGCCGCCCGCCGCGCCGTGCCGAACAGGCGGGCGGTGAAGGGCGACTGCGAGAATTCTGCCGCCAGCAGCACGTTGCCGAGCACGGTGAGGTGCGGGAAGACGGAATAGCGCTGGAACACCACGCCCCGGTCGGCGCCGGGCTCGGGCGCGATGGGTTTGCCGTCGATCAGGATCTCGCCGCGCGTGGCTTTCTCCTCGCTCAGCAGCATGCGCAGAAACGTGGTCTTGCCGCAGCCGGAGGGGCCGACGAGGGCCACGAAGGAGCGGGCGGCGAACTCCAGATTGATGTCCTCGAGGACGATCTGGTCGCCATATTCCTTCCAGAGATTGCGGACGGAGATGGCGGTCATGCGCTCCTCCCGCCATACCAGGGAAAGAGCGCGCGGCGCAGCCGCACGAGGGCGTAATCCATCAGCACGGACAAAAGGGTGATCCAGGCCACATAGGGAAGGATCACGTCCATGGCGAGATAGCGCCGCACGAGGAAGATGCGATAGCCGAGGCCCGCCTCCGCCGCGATGGCCTCGGCCGCGATGAGGAACAGGAAGGCCGGGCCGAGCGAGAGGCGCACCGCGTCGATGAGCCGGGGCGCGATCTGCGGCAGCACCACGCGCAGCGCGATCTGCCAGGAGGAGCCGCCCAGCGTCTCGGCCTTGATGGTCTGCTCGCGCGGCAGTTCCTCCACCCGCATGGCGAGATCGCGGATGAGGAAGGGCGTGACGCCGATGGTGATCAGCGCCACCTTGGAGGCCTCCCCCAGCCCCATGACGATGAACAGGATCGGCAGCAGCGCCAGCGGCGGCACCATGGACACCATGGCGACGAAGGGCGCCAGCAGCGCCCGCACGGCGGGCAGCATGCCGATGAGCATGCCGGTGACGAGGGCGATTGCCGTTGAGAGGGCGAGCGCGCTGACGAGCCGGTCCAGCGTCGCCAGCGTGTCGTTGAGCAGCAGATAGTCGCCGGTGCGCGCATCGGGATTGAGCGCCACGCGGCCGATGGCGTCGGCGAGCGTCGCGAGGCTCGGCAGCAGCTTGTCCGCCGGATTTTCGGCGAGGCGCGCGGCGGAGCCGAGCACATAGGCGAGGATGACGAGCGCGAACGGCAGCAGCGCCAGCAGCAGCGCCGTCGTGCGGTCCGGTCGTCGGTTGATGAGGCGCATGGGGCTCCGGGCGTTTCGTGCGTGGGTCGATGGGCTCGCCCGCGTGCGGGGGAGATGTCGCGTCTGATGGAAGCCGCGCCTTCCCCCTCCCCACCCCTCCCCCGCAAGCGGGAGAGGGAGCCTGTGGCGCGGGGGGAGGGCGGACGCTCAATACGGAAGGAGCTTGCCCGCCGATTTCACCCTCTCCCGCTTGCGGGGGAGGGCAGGGAAGGGCAGGCCGGGCGCGTCCCGTCCGCTCAGAGCTTGCCGTCGGCGGCCATCGCCATGTAGGTGTCGATGAAGCGCAGCTTCACGTTCTTGGCGTCACCCAGCACCTTGCCGTCGGCGAGCGCGATACCGATGAAGTCGGCGGACTTGGCGCTCTCGCCCAGCAGCTTCTTGTCGAACAGGAACTTGCGCACCCGGTCCATGGTGGTGCCGACCGCGGCGGATTTCACGAAGGACACCGCCTCGGGTGCGGTGGCGAACAGGCGGGTGGCCTTCAGCTGCGCCTCGAAGCCGGAAAGATCCGTGCCGGAAGCCTTGCCCATGGCGGTGCGCGCCGCCTTGCCGGCCTCGCTCTCGGCGGTCATCAGCGCGGCGGTCTCGTACCAGATGCCGGCCAGAGCCTTGCCGAAGTCCGGATTGTCGTTGAGCGTCTGCGTATTGGCGACCATCAGGTCCATGATCTCGCCGGGGATCTTGGAGCTGTCGAACACGTTCTTCGCGCTCTTCTCGGCCAGGATTTCCGACACCAGCGGGTTCCAGGTCACGACGGCGGTCACGGCCTTGGTCTTGTAGGCGGCCACCATGTCGGCATCGGACGTGTTCACCACCTTCACGTCGCGCTCGGTGAGCTTCACGCTTTCCAGCGCGCGGGCCAGCAGATAGTGCGAGACGGAGAATTCGACGAGATTGACCTTCTGGCCCTTGATGGAGGCGAGGCTGTCCTTGCTCTTCAGGATCACCGCGTCATTGCCGTTGGAGAAGTCGCCCATGATGACGGCGGTGGTGTCCACGCCGCCGGCGGCGGGCACGGAGAGGGCGTCCATGTTGGTCACGGTCAGCGCGTCGAAGGCGCCGGCGGTGTACTGGTTGATGCTCTCCACGTAATCGTTGAACTGCACCACGTCGATCTTCAGGCCGTACTTGTCGGCCCATTTCTTCACGATGCCATGGTCGGCGGCATAGCCCCAGGGCATCCAGCCCACATAGATCGACCAGGCGACCTTGAATTCGGTCTTGGGCGCGGCCTGCGCCGAACCCGCGAACGGGCCGCTGCTGAGCATGAGCGCAGCAGCAAGGCCAAGGCCGAACGCCGCCGAGCGGCGGGTCAATGGATTGGAAAACAGCGTCGAAACCGAGAAGCGCATAATATTCCCCTTGTTCAATGTCTGGGGAATTGGCGGAGACTCGCGTGCCACCAATTCCTTGGCCACCGAGGTCTCCCGGGCTTTTATCCCGCCGTGCGCCCGGCCCGGATGTCTCCCGGGCCGGTGGCAGCTCTCGGACCAGTCACGCCTTCCGACGCCGGAACCCTAGCCACCAACTCTGGTCTCCTAGGTAGCAAGGCGCGTGCCACGAAAAAGGCGAGCAGAATCAACGGACGCTGTCCGGCATCGCGCCGCCGGCCCGCCTGTCTGTGCGGCAGGTGTCTAATTAATGGGCGAAAGCAGGTGTCTATTGCCGGCTTGCATGCAGGATGGCCGCGCGCGTGCTCTGCCCTACTTCTCCGTCTCCGTCAGCCCCTGCACGAACAGGCGCTGCATCAGCAGGATCACCGCCACCGGCGGCAGCAAGGCGAGGATGGCGGTGGCCATCACCAGATGCCAGACCGGGGCCTCCTGCGTGGCTGTGGAGGCGAGGCGCTGGATCGAGGTGAGGATGGTGCTGTGGGCGGCATCCGTCGTCACCATCAGCGGCCACAGATACTGGTTCCAGCCATAGATGAAGAGGATGACGAACAGCGCCGCGATGTTGGTGCGCGAGAGCGGCACGAGGATGTGCCAGAAGAAGGCCAGCGGCCCGGCGCCGTCCATGCGCGCGGCTTCCGTCATCTCGTCGGGAATGGTCATGAACACCTGCCGGAACAGGAAGGTGGCGGTGGCGCTGGCGATCAGCGGCAGGATGAGGCCGCCCTGCGTGTTGAGCAGCGAGAGGCCCGCCACCACCTTATAGGTGGGCAGGATGCGCACCTCCACCGGCAGCATCAGGGTGATGAAGATCAGCCAGAAGGCGGTCTGCCGGAACGGGAAGCGGAAATAGCAGATGGCGAAGGCGGAGAGGATGGAGATGGAGATCTTGCCGATGGCGATGCCCAGCGCCATCAGCAGGCTGTTCCACAGCGCCCCGCCCAGTGGCGGAAAGCCCTGCAGGCCCGCGCCCGCGCCGATGAGGCCGGCATAATTCTCCAGCATCCGGTCGCCGGGCAGGAAGCCGATGCGGCCGGACAGGAAGTCCGCCCCCGGATGGGTGGAGGCCACGAAGGCCAGATAGACCGGCAGTACCATGACGGTGCAGCCGAGGATGAGCAGGCCGTGCGCGGCCAGCGTCAGCCCGCGATCTCGTTCCACCATGCCGTCGCGCGCCATCAGTAATGCACCTTGCGTTCGATGTGGCGGAACTGCACGGCGGTGAGCGTGGCCACGATGACCAGCAGCACCACCGACTGGGCGGATGAGGCGCCGAGGTCCAGCCCCTCGAAGCCGTCCTTGAACACCTTGTAGACCAGCGTGGTGGTGGCCCGCCCCGGCCCGCCGCCGGTGGTGGCGTGGATGACGCCGAAGGTGTCGAAGAAGGCATAGGTGATGTTCACCACCAGCAGAAAGAAGGTGGTGGGGGCCAGCAGCGGGAAGATGATGGCGGCAAAGCGCCGGAACGGGCCGGCGCCGTCGATGGCGGCGGCCTCGATGAGCGGGCGGGGAATGGCGCGCAGGCCCGCATAGAAGAACAGCAGATTATAGCTCACCTGCTTCCAGGCGGAGGCGAGGATGACGAGCGCGAGCGCCTGCCCGCCGTTGAGGAAGTGGTTCCAGCTGATGCCCAGCGCCCTGAGGCCCCGCGCCGCGATGCCGACGCTGGGGTCGAACATGAACCAGAACAGGATGGCGGCCACGGCCGGCGCCACCGCATAGGGCCAGATGAGCAGGGTGCGGTAGAGGCCGGCGAGCCGTCCTGCCTTCTCCGCCGCCAGCGCCAGCACGAGGCCGAGGGCGAGCGAGAGAAACGCCACCGCACTGGAGAAGACGAAGGTGGTGCCGATGGCCTCCAGATAGGCCGGGTCATGGAACAGCGCCTCGAAATTGGCGAGGCCCACGAACTGCTTTGCCAGCCCGAAGGCGTCCTGCGCATAGAGCGCGCCGAACAGCGCTTCCGCCGCCGGCCAGAGGAAGAAGACGACCGTGATGGCCAGCTGCGGGGCGAGCAGCAGATAGGGCAGCAGCCTGCCGGGGAAGATGACGCGTTTGGCCTGCATGGCGGTGGCCGGTCAGCGGCGCAGCGGGCCGGCGCGGTGCGCGCGCTGCCGGGCCCGGCGTCGGACTATGTCGCATTCCGCAACAGGTGTCTTCCATGGCAGGTTCGCGGCCCGCGCAGGGGACGCGCCCGCCGGGTCATTCGGATGCAAGGGGCGCGTCATTCATGGTCTGCCCGTAAGGGGAGGGAGAGGGCGGCATGTACAAGACCGTTTTCGTGAAGGCCTATCTGAAGCAGGAAGTGCGGGAGCAGGTCTCCAACGTGCAGGTGGGCACGCGCACCATCAGCAAGCGGAAGGGCCTCTTCGACACCGCCATGGTGCAGGAGGAGGAGCCGGTCTATGAGCAGCGGGTGGAGAAAGTGACCACCGGCAAGCATTCCGAGACCGAGATCGACGCGGAGGACTTCTCCCGGCGCATCGAGAAGACCTGCAACGACATGCACGACAAGGGCTATGATCTGGTCAGCATGAACGAGGTGATCCGCGGCGCGTATCACTATGATGCCAAGCCCAACCAGTCCCGCACCGACCATCTGTGCGCCGGCGGCGGCTATTCCATCGCCTACGGCTACAGCATGACCGACGGCATGATGATCCTGTTCCGCAAGCGCGGCTGAGGGCGTTAGTCGACCTTCAAACCCTGCATTCATGAAGCAAAACATCGTCATGGCCGGACTTGATCCGGCCATCCACGTCGGGCCGATAGGGGACGGCACCAGACCCCGAGCTGCGACTGCCGTTCGCGAAAGTGCCCGTCGTGCTTCCGGCGGTGGGACGTGGATCCCCGGATCAAGTCCGGGGATGACGATCTACTGCTGCAAGGCTGTCGAGCACTCAATGGCGATCGCTCCTGCCGTCCGGCGCGGAAAGGGCCGGCTCGGGGCCGGCCCCCTTGATCCGCCTTACTGATTGGCCTTCTGGAAGCTCCGCAGCAGGGTGTTGCCCCGCGCCTGCGCTGCCTCCAGCGCCGCCTTGGCGGTCTTGCTGCCGTTGAGCGTGGCCTCAAGTTCTTCCTCGAACACGTCGCGGATCTGCACGAAGGAGCCGAAGCGCAGGCCCTTCGAATTCTCCGTCGGCGGGTTCAGCGTCATCTGCAGCACGGAGACGTCGGCGCCGGGGTTCTTCTCGTAGAAGCCCTGTTGCTTGGCGAGGTGATAGGCGGCTTCGGTGATCGGCAGATAGCCGGTCTCCTCGTGCCACCAGGCCTGCACTTCGGGCTTGGAGAGATAGGTGAAGAACTTCGCCACGCCCTTGTATTCGGCCTGCGGGCGGCCGGTGAGCACCCAGAGGCTGGCGCCGCCGATGATGGAATTCTGCGGCGCGCCCTTCACGTCGGGCCAGTAGGGCATCATGCCGTAGCCGAGATCGAACTTGGAATTGGCGAGAATGGCGGCGCGGGCGGCGGAAGAGCCGATGGAGATGGCGCATTCGCCGGAGAAGAACTTCGGGTCGGCCTTGGCGAGGCGGCCGCCATAGTCGAACAGCTTGGTCTTCTGCCACTCGGCCAGCTTCTCCCAATGGTGCTGCACCACCGGGTTGGCGATGGAGAATTCGGTGTCGAGCCCGGCCATGCCGTTCTGCTTGGTGCCGATGGCCACGTTATGCCAGGCGGAGAGGTTCTCCACATGCACCCAGGACGGCCACTGGGTGGTGAAGCCGCAGGCGGTGCCGGAGGCCTGGATCTTCTTCGCCATGGCCTCCAGCTCGGGCCATGTCTTCGGCGGGGTGGCGGGGTCGAGCCCGGCCTGCCGGAAGATGTCCTTGTTGTAATAGAGGATCGTGGTGGAGGAGTTGAACGGGTAGGACAGCATGTTGCCCTGCGTGTCCGAATAATAGCCGGTCACGGCGGGCAGATAGGCCTTGGGGTCGAAAGCTTCGCCCTGCTCGGCCATCAGCCTGTAGACCGGATAGACCGCGCCCTTGGCGGCCATCATGGTGGCGGTGCCCACCTCGAACACCTGCACGATGGCCGGGTTCTGCTTGGCGCGGAAGGCGGCGATGGCCCCGGTCATGGCCTCCGGATAGCTGCCCTTGTAGACGGGCACGATCTTGTAATCGCTCTGCGTGGCGTTGAAGTCGCTGGCGACCTTCTCCAGCTTCTCGCCCAGCGGGCCGGACATGGCGTGCCACCACTGGATTTCGGTTGCAGCGAGCGCCGGGCCGGCGTACAGGCCCGCCGCCAGAACGCCCGTTACCACGCCCCGCATCAGTCCGTGCCACGCCGTCATGGTCCCGTCTCCCGGTCAGAAGTAAACGTTTCCCCGCCTGCTTGCTGGCTTTGGATGACGGGCGGATGACAATGCGTCGCAACGGTTTGGGGGCGGATTCGGCGGGTGGTAGCGGGCGCAGGGATGCGCGGGGCGCGGGGCGATGTTGCGACGCAACGCTTGATCCGCACGCGCCAAGCGCGTAACAAGCCGCCCCTCCCGGAGAACCCATTCATGACCGCTTGCGGCCTCGATTTCGGCACGTCCAACACCACGCTCGGCGTGCCCACCGCAACCGGCGCGGTGCTGGCGGCGCTGGAGGACGGGCGCGATACGGTGCCAAGCGCCGTCTTCTATGACCGCCTCGGCGACCTGCGCATCGGTCGCGCCGCGGTGAGCGCCTATGTGGCGGGTGATGACGGGCGCTTCATGCGTTCGCTGAAATCCGTGCTCGGCACCGCCCTGCTGGACGAGACCACCGCCGTGGGGCGCAAGCGCATTCCCTTCCGTGCGGTGATCGGCGATTTCGTCGCCACCGTGAAGCAGCGCGCGCAGGCCGATCGCGGCACGGAGCTGTCCAGGGTGGTGATGGGCCGCCCGGTGTTCTTCGTGGACGAGGACCCGGCGGGCAATGCCAAGGCGCAGCAGGCGCTGGAGGAGATCGCGCGCGGCGCGGGCTTCTCGGACGTGACCTTCCAGTACGAGCCCATCGCCGCCGCGCTGGATTATGAGCAGCAGGTCAATCACGAGGAGCTGGCGCTGATCGCCGACATCGGCGGCGGCACGTCGGACTTTTCCATCGTGCGCATCGGCCCGGCGCTGAAGGGCAAGCCGGACCGGGCGGACGACATCCTCGCCAATGACGGCGTGCGCATCGGCGGCACGGATTTCGACCGGCAGCTGTCGCTGGGCGTGGTGATGCCGCTGCTCGGCTATCGCAGCCCCATGAAGCAGCCCGGCCGCGACGTGCCGAGCGCCTATTATTTCGATCTGGCCACCTGGTCGTCCATCAACCGGCTCTACACCGGAAAGACCGAGCGCGAGATCGTGGAGGTGCGGCGCGATGCGGCCCATCCGGCGCTGCTCGACCGCCTGCTGAAGGTGATCGAGGACCAGCGCGGCCACACGCTCGCCATCGCCACCGAGGGCGCCAAGATCGCGCTGGCGGAAGAGGGCGTGGCGGAGCTGGACCTTCAGGAAGTGGAGGCGGGCCTTGCCACCTCGCTCGATCGGGCGGGTCTGGAAAACCACACCGCCACGCTGGCGGAGCGCGTCGCGCGCCGCGTGGACGTGTGCCTGAAGGAAGCCGGCGTTTCCGCCGATCGCATCGACGCGGTGTTCCTGACCGGCGGCTCAACACGCCTTGCCCATGTGCGCGCGGCCATTCTCGCGGCGCTGCCGCAGGCGCGCGTGGTGGACGGCGACACCTTCGGCTCGGTGGGCACCGGGCTGGCGCTGGAGGCTGCCCGGCGCTTCGGGTGAGGGCGACTGCGGATCAAAGCGAAATCGTTCGATCCGCTTCTGCCCCGGCCTCGCTTGCCCCCTCCCAACCCTCCCCCGCATCGAAGTCGGATGTTTCCGACTTCGGCACCTTGTTGCCGTAACCGACATGAGCCGGTTATGGGCGGGAGAGGGCTTTCCCCGCCTGGATTTCAGTGCGTCGCTGCGGTGAGCGCGACAGCCCCCTCTCCCGCTTGCGGGGGAGGGTTGGGGAGGGGGAAGGACACACCGCTTCCCCTTGAAAACACGCTACTGATGCAGCGCGCCGGGGCCGCCGGCGAGAACGCCGCCGTCGAGCGGGAGCGGCGCGTGCGCCGGGGCGAGGCAGGCCTGCAGCATGCGCTCCACGCGGCTGGCGAGCACGCCGTCCGCATGCTCCGTGAGAGCGGATACCCCCATCACGTCGCGCAGCATGGAAATGCCGAGGCAGAAGGCCGCCAGCAGGGCCGCGCTCTGCTCGGCCTCATGGTCGTCGGCCTGGGGCACCGCGTCGTGCGCTTGCGCGAGGCGGGTGACGGGGGCCAGCAGCGCGTCCTCGGTCCAGCTCTTCAGGACCGGCGCGGCATGCGGATCGGAAAGCGAGCGGGCCAGCATCTGGAGCGGATCGCCGGGCGAATTGGGGGCGGCTCCGAGCAGATGGGCGGTCATGGCATGGGCCAGCGCCGGCACGTCCGCGTTGGCCTCGGCCGCTTTCCAGCCGCCGCAGGCCCGCTCCACGCAGGCGGCGAACAGGGCTTCCTTGGAACCGAACATGCGGTGGACGCGGGCCACATCGAACCCCGCGTCGGCCGCGATGTCGCGCAGGCCCACATGGGCATAGCCCTGGGCGGAGAAGCGGCGCATGGCGGCGGACAGAACCTGCTCGCGCGCCACCTCGCCTCGCGTGGCGGACGTGGGTGTTTCGGTCATGGGCTCCTGTCCTTGGCTGGCGCGCGCGCGGCGCAATCGCAGGAAGATCAACCCGCGAAGACGCAACCGTCGTTGAGCCAGATCAAAGAAAAAGGAGCAGGGTGTCGCAGTAGAGACGGCGTCAGGCCGCGCCCTGTACCACGGTCTGCGGCAACAGGAACGGCCCGTCCGGCACCGCATTGATGCGCGCCTCGATGCGGAAGGCGGCCTTCAGCGTGGCGTCGGTCAGCACCTCGGCCGGCGGGCCGCAGGTCAGCAGCGCGCCGTCCACAAGCACGGCGATCACGTCCGCCACCATGGCCGCCAGATTGAGGTCATGCAGCACGGCGAGCACCGCGCCGCCCGCCGCCGCATGGGCGCGGGCCTCGCGCAGCACGAGAAGCTGGTGGGCGAGGTCGAGGCTGGCGGTGGGCTCGTCCAGCAGCAGATAGCGGGGCTTGTCCGGGTCCATCACCTCTACCTGCGCCAGCGCGCGGGCGAGCTGCACCCGCTGGCGTTCGCCGCCCGAGAGCGTGTCGTAGCCGCGCTCCGAGAAGCCGCCGAGGTCCACCCGCTCCAGCAGGCGCTCGATGCGGGCCGTTGCGGAGGGCTGGCTGCCGATGAGGCCGATGCGCACCACCTCGTCCACGCGGAAGGAGAAGGCCACGTCGGCGGATTGCGGCAGCACCGCGCGCCGCCGGGCCAGAGCGACGGGTGCAAGGGTGCGGATGTCGCTTCCCTCCAGCACCACGCGGCCGGCGGAGGGGGTGGTTTCGCCGGCCATCAGCTTCAGCAGGCTGGACTTGCCGGCCCCGTTCGGCCCCACCAGCACGGTGATGGTGCCGGGCTTGAGGGCGAGCGTGACGTCGCGCACCAGCGTACGCCCGTGGCGCGTCAGGCGCACCGCTTCGGCAGTGTACATGGGTCTATCCGATGAGGCGGCGGCGCAGCAGCAGCCAGAGGAAGAAGGGCGCGCCCACCAGCGCGGTCACGACGCCCAGCGGCAGTTCCGCAGGCGCCGCCAGCATGCGGGCGCAGATGTCGGCGGCCAGCAGCACGGCCGCGCCCAGGAGGGCGGAGGCCGGCAGCAGCACACGATGGCCGGGGCCGAGCCACATGCGCACCAGATGCGGCACGATGAGCCCGACGAAGCCCACCACGCCCGCCGCCGCAACGCAGGCGCCGACGCCCGCGGCAACCGCGATGATGCTCCAGCGCTTCAGCCGCTCCACCGGCACGCCCACATGGAAGGCTTCCGCCTCTCCCAGCGCCAGCGCGTCGAGCCCGCGCGCGAGGAAGGGGGCACCCACCAGCAGGGCGGTGACGAAGGGCGCCACCAGCGCCACCTTGGGCCAGGTGGCCCCGCCGAGGCTGCCCAGCGTCCAGAACACGAATTCCCGCGACTGCTGCTCGGTGGAGATGAAGACGAGGAGGCCGGTGCCCGCGCTGGCCAGCGCGCCGAGGGCAAGGCCGGCGAACAGGAGGGTGGCCACCGACATGCTGCCGCCGCGCATGGCGAGGCGGGCAATGAGCATGGTGGTGACGAGGCTGCCGGCGAAGGCGGCCAGCGGCAGGCCGAGAGGCTGGATCACGTCCGGCAGCACCGCGAACAGCGGCATGCCGAGCACGATGAAGGCCACCGCCGCCAGCGCGGCGCCGGGCGAGACGCCCACGAGGCCGGGGTCGGCCAGCGGATTGCGGAACACGCCCTGCATCACCGCGCCCGCCATGGCGGTGCCGGCCCCGGTGAGCAGGCCGAGCACGGCGCGGGGCAGGCGGATGTCCAGCACCACCATGCGCTCGCGCAGCGCACGGCCGGCCTCCTCCATGGGGGCATCGAATGCCTGGGCGAGAATGGCGAGCACGCGGCCGGGGCCGATGCTCACCGGGCCGATGGCCAGTGCGCCGATGAAGGCGACGGCGGCGAGCACGGCACAGGCGGCGAGTCCCACCGCCACCCTGGGCCGTCCGCTGGCGCGCCGCCCGGCCAGGGTGCCGGGCGCGGCGGTGGCGGTCATGGGGTCGCGGCCTTCGGGGCGGCGTTGGGCTCCTGTGACCAGGAATGGGCGGGCAGGGGCGCCAGCTTGGCGCTGGGGCGCACGGCGAGCGCCAGCTCGCGCGCCGCCTGCGGCGTGCGCGGGCCGAAGCCCAGCAGATAGGAGCCGGGCAGGGTGATGAGCTTGCGATCCTTCGCCGCAGGGGAGGCTTTGAAGGCGGGCAGGCCGAAGATCAGATCCGCCGGCAAGGGCTGGCCGCCGCCGCTCATGACCACGATGGCGTCGGGCTCGGCATTGAGCAGAACCTCATCGCCGGCCGGCTTGTAGCCCTTCAGGCCGGCCACCGCATTCTCGATACCGGCCAGATGAAACATGGCGTCGGCGCTGCTTTCGGCGCCGCCCACGATGGTGCTGCCGCTGCCGGCGGAGAGCACGAACACCGCCTTGGGGTGCTGGTGCAGGGCTTTGACTTCCTTGGCCAGCAGCGCGAAATCGGCTCGCACCTCGCGGGCCAGTTCCGCGCCTTTCTCCGGAATGCCGACCGCCTGCGCCACCACCTCGATCTTGCGGATCACCGCGTCGGCCGTATGGCCGTCGGGCACGATGACCACGGGCGCGGAGGAGTGCGAGAGCACGTCCATGGCCTCGCGCGGGCCGGAGCCTTCCATGGCGAGGATGAGGCTCGGGGCCTGCGACAACACGCCTTCCGGCGACAGGGTGCGCATGTAGCCGACGTTCGGCAGCGCGCGCACGGCGGCGGGATAGGTGCTGGTCTGGTCCACCGCCACCACCCGCTCGCCGACGCCGAGGGCGAACAGGATCTCGGTGACGGCGCTGCCGATGGACACGATGTGGGACGTGTCGCGCACCTCGATGGTGCGGCCGGTGGCGTCACGCACCTCGTGCGCGTGCGCGGGGAGCATGAGGCCGGGCGTGAATGACAGCGCGCAGGCCATGATGGCCAGCATGGCGCCCCGCGCGATCCGCTGCGACTGCGGCGCAGAGCCGGCGCAACTATCGGTTGGCAGTTCTTGGCCCATATTCGAATTATTCCAGTTAAGTTCAGGTGAGTTCTGGTGGCCTACTGTTAGAACCGTGAATCCATATTGTCACGAAAGCTAGTTTGGAACTAATCAACTTGACCTGTGGGGAGGTGCACGGTACCAGATGAGGCTATGGAAGCTTGAGCGTCGCATATGGCGTTCGGTGCCTTTCCGGTTTCGTAAGACGCGCGCTTCGATTCCCAGTGTCCATGAGTGGGGCATGGATGAGAAGGCTCTGCACGTTCATTTGAACGCCGTGCCTCGTGCCCGGCGTTTCATCCGATGCACGCCAAGCCCGATTTCCGGGTGGTAGCCAGCCTCGTCCCAGTAATGGAGGTCTTTAATGGCTCGCCCGCTCCCGGGTGCGTCCGCGCATTCGCTCGCCCTGACGCCTGCCGTCGCCCGTCCTGTGTCCGCCGCGTGGGCGCGCAGCAGTGTCGCCGGTCTGGCTCTGGCCGCCTGCGGCGTGCTGTGGTCCGGCGGGGCGCTGGCGCAGAGCGCCGCCTCCTCCGCCAGCTGGCCGGCCTCCTCGGCCCCGGCCATGACCTCCGGCGACAATGGCGAGATCGCGCTCGACGCCATCACGGTGGCAGCCACCTATACGCCCGTCTCCACCATCAACGCGCTGGCCGGTGTCAGCACCGTGCGCGCGGACGAGCTGGAGATGTGGATGCCCGATCGCACCGCGGACGTGTTCCGCGGCATGCCGGGCGTCGCGGCGATCCAGAACGGCAACTCGCAGCAGACCTCCATCAACATTCGCGGCCTGCAGGACTTCGGCCGCGTGGCGGTGATCGTGGACGGGGCGCGGCAGAACTTCACCCAGCTCGGCCACGCCAATTCGGCCGGCTCCTTCTTCCTTGAGCCCGGCCTGCTGGCGGCGGTGGACGTGGTGCGCGGCCCGGTGTCGAACATCTACGGTTCGGGCGCCATCGGCGGTGTCGTCACCATGCGCACCAAGGATGCCAACGACATCCTGAAGCCCGGCGAGACCTGGGCGGCGCAGGGCACGGGCGAGATGGGCTCCAACGGTCCCATGGGCTTCGGCTCGGCCTTCGGCGCGGCGCGCATCGGCCAGAATGTGGATGTGTTCTGGGGCGGCACCTACCGCGATCAGGCCAATTACAATGACGGCGACGGCAACGAGGTGCCCGGCACCAATGCCACCACCTGGACCGGCATCGCCAAGCTGACCGTGCGCCCGGCGGACTTCCATGAGCTGAAGTTCAGCGCGCTGAACTACGACTCGTCCTACACCACCTCCAGCGCCAGCGTGCTGACGACGCCCACCACCAGCCAGTACGGCACGGACGTCACCAACCGCTCGCTGACCGGCAGCTACAACTATTCGAACCCCGACGACAATCTGTTCGACTGGCGCAGCACCGTCTACTGGAACCAGGTCAAGCAGGATCAGACCAAGGTGGCCGGCACCAACAGCACGGTGACGGGCAACGTGGGTAATCCGCGCAGCTTCACCATCGACACCTGGGGCTTCGACGCCAACAACACTAGCCGCTTCGCGGTGGGCGGCGTGCGCAACGCCATCACCATCGGCGGCGATTACTTCCATGACGATGTGAACAACATCGACAATTACGGCTTCGGCGACGGCTACAATCCGTCGGGCACGCGCGGCGTCGGCGGTGCCTTCGCGCAGTGGCAGGCGAACTATTCCACCTGGCTCGAGGTCATCGGCGCGGTGCGCTACGACTCCTACAAGCTGGAAGGCGACGGCGTCTCCAACAGCGGCGATCGCGTGTCGCCCAAGATCACGGTCGGCCTCACGCCGGTGCCGTGGTTCACGGTCTACGGCACCTATGCGGAAGGCTATCGCGCCCCGGCCGTCACCGAGACGCTGGTCTCCGGCGCCCATCCCCCGGCTATCCCGCTGGTGCGCTGCCCCGATGGCAGCTTCGGCGTGTTCTGCTTCGTGCCCAATCCGGAGCTTCAGCCGGAAGTGGGCAAGAACAAGGAAATCGGCGTCAACCTGAAGTTCGACGACATCCTGTCGAAGGGCGACAAGTTCCGCGCCAAGGCGAACGTCTATCGCAACGACGTGTCCGACTTCATCGAGCTGGTGCAGTACGGCACGCCGGTGTTCGGCTCGCTGCCCTATGCGCAGTATCAGAACGTCTCGTCCGCGCGCCTCGAAGGCTTCGAATTCGAGAGCATGTACGACGCGCGGACCTGGTTCGTGGGCTTCAACGCCACCGTCAGCGACGGCAAGAACACCGAGACCGACCAGCCGCTGTCCAGCATCCTGCCGGACAATGTGGCAACCACCATCGGCCTGCGCTCGCCGGACCAGAAGCTGACGCTCTCGGCCCGCTGGCAGTGGGTGGCGGCGGTCACGGAATCGGACCTGCCCACCAATGCGGTCTATGAGCCCACCTCCAGCTTCAACCTGGTCAGCCTCTATCTCGGCTACCAGCCGAGCGAGAACGTGCTGACCTCGCTGAGCGTGGAGAACCTGCTGAACGAGCAGTACACGCAGTATCAGCAGTTCCTGCCGAGCGCCGGTCTCACCGTGCGCGGCGCGCTCACCATCCGCTTCGGCGGCGGCGAGCTGGCGGCGGCCAAGACCGCCCTCGTCACCAAGTAGGTTTCGATTCCAAAGTAGATCCTGCGACGAAATCCATCGCGGCCGGGCCATTGGCTTCCCGGCCGCGATCCCCACCTAGAGGGTCGGTTCCGCTATGCTGGAGCCGACCCATTCCATTTTCCGGCCGCGACGGTCCGGCAGATTTCGAGGGAAGGAACGCGTCATGTTCATCGCGATGAACCGTTTCAAGGTGAAGCTGGGGTCCGAGGCCGAGTTCGAGCGCGTGTGGCGCGAGCGCGACAGCCACCTGACCACCGTTCCGGGCTTCGTCACCTTCAACCTGCTGAAGGGCCCGCAGAAGGAGGAGTACACGCTCTACTCCTCGCACACCGAATGGGGTTCGCGGGCCGATTTCGAGGCCTGGACCAAGTCCGAGCAGTTCCGCGCCGCCCATGCCAGCGCCGGCACCAACAAGGTGAACTACATCGGCCCGCCGGAATTCGAGGGCTTCGAGTCCATCATCACCCTCACCAACACCGACAAGGCCGCCTGACCTCCAGGCCCTGTCGAAACGAAAAGCCCGCCCCGGTGCTGTCACCGGGGCGGGCTTTTTGTTGCGGTGGGATGCCATTCGGTTCAGTCCATCCAGCTGGAGCTGCCTCCTCCATTCGTCATGGCCGGACTTGATCCGGCCATCCACGTCCCTCCGCTGGGCAGATGGTGTCCAGATGTGCGAGCGGCGGCCTTGTGCTCAGGTTTCGGACCTTCCACCATCGGCCTGATGTGGATGCCCGGAAGTCGGCAGAAGCCGACTTCCGCACTGGAAAACCAAAGTCGGAAACATCCGACTTTGGGATCAAGTCCGGGCATGACGATCCTCTGCTGCAAGCCGCGCGAGCCCTTGTTTTTGATCGCCTCTCAGCCCTCAGGGCGCGAACGCCGCCTGCACCTTCTCCGGCTGGGTGACGCCGCCGGCGAGCAGCAGCTGCAGCAGCACGCGGGCTTTGGGCGGATTGTGATAGGCCGCCGCCACGAAGCCCAGCTCGTCGTCATTCAGCTCGATGTTGCGCAGCACCGGCCCGGTGCCCGTGCGGCTGGAGCGCACCACCACCACGCCGCCCTTCGCCGCCGCCTGAAGGGCCGCGATGGTGGCCTTGGAGGCGTTGCCGTCGCCCACCCCGGCCAGCACGATGCCCTTGGCTCCGGCGGCCACCGCCGCTTCCACCGGCTTCGCATCCACGCCCGCATAGGCATAGATGATCTCCACCTTCGGCAGCGGCCCGGTGGGGGCGGCCAGCGAGGTGCGCGGCGCGGGCGCGGCGAAGAAGGCCACGTGGTCCGGCGACACCGCGCCCACCGGCCCGAAGTTCGGCGAGAGGAAGGTCTGCACCGAGACGGTGTTGGTCTTGGTCACGTCCCGCGCGCCGTGGATGGTGTCGTTCAGCACCACCAGAGCCCCGCGCCCGCGTGCCTTCGGATCGGAGGCGACGATCACCCCTTCCAGCAGGTTGCGCGGGCCATCCGCGCTGACTGCCGTGGAGGGCCGCATGGAGCCCACCAGCACGATGGGCTTTTCCGTGCGGGTGGCGAGATCGAGGAAGAGGGCGGTCTCCTCCATGGTGTCGGTGCCATGGGTGATGACGATGCCGGCGACGTCGGCGTCCTTGTCCAGCGCCGCGATGCGCTCGGCCAGCTTCAGCCAGACGCCGTCATTCATGTCCTGGCTGCCGATGGAGGCGATCTGCTCGGCCGAGAGGCGGGCGCGCTTGCCGATGTCCGGCACTGAGGCGATGAGCTGATCGCCCGAGATGGCGCCCGACACATAGCCGCCGCCCGTGGTGCCCGAGCCGGCGATGGTGCCGCCGGTGGCCAGCACCACCACATGCGGCAGGCCCTGTGCCCCGGCGGGCGCGGTGGAGAGGCTGGCCGCCGCAAGTCCGGCCGCCGTGAGGGTTACTGCTTTCTTCACCATGTCACTCACGAAATTCTGCAGCATGAGAACGTGCCTCCCATAGGTACGTCACCGGGAGCCGGATCGCATCCGATTCAAGCTGGATGCGGCTCGCCGTCCCTCGGGAACGGGTCTGGCTGATTCGCAGAACGCAGGGCGGATACGCGGGATGGCGGTAGGTGGCACCGGCATGGCGCGATGGGCCACGCAACCGCACGGATGCAGGGTAACATGTGCGCAAGATCAAGGCGTCACCCTGCCCTTGCCACATACTCCTGTCATATGCTTACGAAGCGTGATCCTTTGCGGAACGCTTCGGGGCCGTTGGGCCGGGAGCGATGGGCACGCAGGTTTGGTAAGCCCGATGTGCGCGCGGCCTGTCATGAGGGCCTGCGGGCGCAGAGGGTGGGGCGGAGGTTGTGATGTCTTTGAGCAAGAGGGAGAACGCCGTCGCGTTCCCGTGCGCCATCATCGTTGGCGTCATCTTCGGCGGGCTGTGCGCCCTCGGGCTGGTCTGGGTGCTCGCCGGGCTGCGCTAGAGGGACAGCGCGGTCCGTCTCCGGACCGCGCCGCGCTGATCGTCAGACGTTGCGGAGCATGCCGCCGTCGACGCGGTACTTGCCGCCGGTCAGATAGCCCGCGCGCGCCGAGCACAGGAAGGTCACGAGGTCCGCGAACTCCTGCGGATCGCCATAGCGGCCCACCGGGATCTGCGCCTTCGAAGCGGCTTCCACTTCCTCGCGCGACTTGCCCTGCTTCTTGGCATTGGCGGTGTCGAGCTGGCCGATGCGCTCGGTCAGGATGCGGCCGGGCATCACCACGTTCACCGTCACGCCATCCGACGCCACTTCGCTGGCCAGTGTCTTGGACCAGCCGAGCACGGCGGCGCGGATGCCGTTGGAGAGGGCCAGGTTCGCGATCGGCTGCTCGATGCCGGAGGAGGCGATGGTGGCGATGCGGCCCCAGCCCTTCTCGCGCATCTTCGGCAGCAGGCGGCCGGCGAAGTGGAACAGGTTTGCGGCCATGGGCGCGAAATTGGCGATCCACTGGTCGCGGGTGGTCTCGGAGGCGACGCCGGGGGGCGGGCCGCCGGTGTTGCCCACCAGAATGTCCGCGCCGCCCTTGGCCAGCACGTGGTCGGCCAGAGCGTCGATGGAGGCGAGATCGGCGCCGTCGAGATGCACCGCTTCCACGCGGCCCTGCACGTCGGCCGGCAGCTGGCTGCGCCAGGCTTCGATGTCGGCCACCGTGCGCGCGGCGGCAATCACGTTCGCGCCTTCCAGCGCCAGCGTGCGCGCGCAGGCGGCGCCGAGGCCGCGGCTCGCGCCCATCACCACCGCCGTCTTTCCGTTCAGACCCAGATCCATGCAATCGCTCCTTTAAGGCCGGGAGACGGATGGGATCCGCCGCCCGGATGCGACGGCCGCCGCCGTTTCACCGGGGCGCCCGCTCATGCCGGTTGGGATTTGCTCGCGTTCGCATGGCGATGGCAAGGGGCAGGGGCGCGAAGGGGGCGAAAAGTGGTGTTCCACTGGTGGACCAGCACCCCGAAAACGCAAACGGCCCCGCGCTGGCGGGGCCGTTCCGATTTTCAGGGGGCGGCTGACGTCCTACGGCTTGCCGCCATAGACCACCACGCGGGAGCCGCGCCGGAACTGTTCGTAATCGTCATCCGGGCTGGGCAGCACGAACACGTCGGTGAAGCCGAAGTTGCGCAGCAGGAAGGTGAGCGCGTTCAGCGACGGCACGATGGCGATGTCCGTGGAGCCGCCCTCGCGGCGGGAAGCATAATCGGGCGTCAGGCCGAACACGCCGGCGATGGGGCGCATGTGCTTGTAGTGCCCGTCCTCCAGCTGGCCGGAGATGTCGTAGGGAAACACCTGCGTCTCGATGAGGATGTGCTTGCGCGCCATCTGGCTGGCGAGGCGGATGGTGTGGACGGGATCTTCCAGGTGGTAGATCAGGCCGTAGAGCAGCACGAAGTCCGCCGTCTGCGCCGGGTCGAAGGCCATGGTCTGCAGGTCGGCGTGCACATATTCGATGTTGGTGGCGCCCACCACCTCGGTGATGAGCTTCGCGGCGTCGCGGCTCTCGTCACGGATTTCGTAGCCGCGCACGGACTTGAAGTGCTTCGCCAGCTCCAGCGAGTAATAGCCCTCGTGCGAGGCAAGGTCGTAGGCGGTCTCGTTCGCCGCGTTGGGCACGCGGTCGCGGATGATCTGGATCAGCTTGTCCCGCCGCGAGGTATGGATCGGCAGGATGTCGGCCGGAATGTCGGTCCGGGTCTGCGTGCCGTCGGGCAGGTCGAACTCGTAGAACCACGCCCGGTCCTTCACCTGCTGCAGCTTCTGCTTATCCACGTCCGACATCTCGCGCCCCCGACCTCTCGGTGTCCGGGGGCGCTCTTAGCATCCTGCAACCGTTCCGGCCACTGCCGGTACATGCCCTCAGGCGCGGATGGCCGGCGTGCGGCCCGCCTGCTCCCACAGCCGGCGGGAGACGGCCTGCGCGCTGCGGATGACCTCGTCGCCGTCGAACAGGGTCGGCCGGCCGCCTTCCAGCAGCACGCGCCCGTCCACCACCACCGTGTCCACATTGCCGCCATTGGCGCTGTGGACCACGAGGCCGGGGCCGTCCAGCAGCGGGGCGAGGTTGGGGGCGTTGGTGTCGAGAAGCACGATGTCCGCCTTCGCGCCTTCCTTCAGCACGCCCACCTCGCCGGCAAGGCCGAGAGAGGCGGCACCATCGTGGGTGGCCCAGCGCAGCACGTCGTGGGAGGAGACGGTAAAGCCGCAGCCCCGGATGCGGGTGCCGGCGATGGCCATGCGCATGGCCTCGAACATGTCACCGGACTTGGTGTCGGTGGCGATGGTGATGCGCGCGCCCGCCTGCTCCAGCGCGCGGGTGTGGGCCACGGAGCCGTGCGCCGCATTGCCCACCGGCACATGGGCCACCACGCCCTTGCGCGCGCCGAACAGGGCCATGTCGGCCTCGCTCATGTGGATGCAGTGGCCGGCGATGAGGCGGGGGCCGAGCAGCCCCACCTCGTCCATCAGCTCCACCGGGCGCTTGCCGTCACGCGCGGCGACGATCTCCACCTCCATGGGCGACTGGTGGAGATGGGTGTGCAGGATGATGCCGTCCTTGTCCGCGATCTCCGCCACCTGCCGCAGCAGGCCCGGCGAGCAGGTGTCCGGCGCGTGCGGGCCGAGCACGGGGGTGATGAGGCCGGGGCGGCCGGCATAGGTGGTGACGACCTCCATGGCCTCGGCCAGCGTGCGTTCGCCGGCGGCGGGATTGGCCTTCCATTCGCGGCGGGCGAGGGCCGCCGTGTCCGCATCCATGATGCGGCCGCCGACGAAGCTGCGCAGGCCGATCTCTTCCGCCGCCCGCGCGAGGGCTTTCGGGTGGCGATAGAAATCCACCACCGTCGTTGAGCCGAAGCGCAGCATCTCATAGAGGCCGAGGCGGGCGAGCAGATAGGTCTCCTCCTCGCCGATCATGTCGCCCTGCGGCACGCCGGGCGTGTAGGCCGGGGCGAAGCCCACGTCCTCGATCATGCCGCGCACCACCATGATGGGGGTGTGGTTGTGGGTGTTCACCAGCCCCGGCATCGCCAGATGGTGCGATGAGCCCACCGTGCGCGCGGGTGCATGGGCGGCCTCGACTTCCGCCGCCGGGCCGATGCGGACGATGCGCCCGTCCGTCACCGCGATGGCGATGTCGGAGAGCACGGTGCCTTCCACATCCAGCACGAGGGCGGCGCGGGCACGCACCAGAAGGTCGCAGGGGATGGGGGCAGTCATTCGGCGGTCTCCGACAGGTTCCCGAGCACGGCGATGCCGGTGACGCGGGTATGTTCGGCCAGGGCGGCGGCGAAGCCCTCGGCATCGCGGGCGCGCAGGCGGGTCATGAAGGCTTCATGCTCGGCCAGCGAGGCGTCCCAGCGGGCATGGTCGTAATTGGCCTGCGCGCGGGCGCGGTAGATCTTGGCGTTCACCGCCGTCCAGGAGGCCAGCAGCACCGGATTGCGCGCGAGGCGGGTGATCTCGGCATGGATCTCCTGATTCTGCCGGAAATAATCATTCCGCTGCTCAGCATGATGGAAGCGCACCAGATCCGCATGCATGGCCTCCAGCTTCGCCAGTTCGTCGGCGGTGGCATGGCGGCAGGCGAGGCGGCCGGCGAGGCCGTCCAGCGCCTCCATCAGCTCGAACACGTGGCCGATCTCCTGCCGGTCCACCGGCGTCACCACGGGGGTGCGGTGGGGGCGCAGTGCGATCAGCCCCTCGGTGGCCAGCACCTTGAAGGCCTCGCGCAAGGGGGTGCGGGAGACGCCGAAGGTCTCGCACAGCATGCGCTCGGGCAGCGGGCTGCCCGGGCGCAGCTCGCCGTCCAGCACCATCTCGCGCAGGCGGGCGAGCAACTGGCCGTGCAGTGAGGCAGTTTGCAGCGGGCGGCTCGCCTCCTGCGTGGAGAGCTTGAGCCGGGCCGGCTTGAAACGCATGCGGGCCTTGGTCCGGACGGGCTTGGCGGCAGGCTCTTCAAATGTGCCCGAAAGCTCGGCGATCCCGGACTCTGACTGTTTTTTGGTCATGTTGCTCACAAAAGCAGCTTTCCAAGAAAAATTTGTCTGAATATATCATTGAAAAAACAGGTGAAAACAAAAATCGCATACCGAATGCAACTTCCGCTGACCCGCGCTGTGCGGCCGGCGAAGCGGTCCATCCAGGGGATCTCCATGAAGCGTTTGCTGTCCCGTCTCGCCGTTGCCCTGGCCGTTGTGGCCGGCACGGCCTCCTTCGCGCAGACCGGCGCGCAGGCCCAGGAGCCGACCATCAAGCTCGGCTACGCCAAGTGCGCCCACTGCACCCCGCTCGCGCTGGTGCCGGAATATGCCAAGGGCGCGAAGGTGGAAGCCATCGGCTTCAACACCGGCAATGACGTGCTCACCGCGCTGCTCTCCAAGAGCATCGACGTGGCGCAGGTCACGTATCTCCATTACGCCACGGCGCTCGACAAGGGCTTCGACGTGGTGGCCATCTCCGGCCAGGTGGAAGGCGGCTCGCAGATCGTCGTGCAGAACGACCTGCCGCTGAAGGAGAATGACTGGGACGGCCTCAAGGCCCTGATCGCCAAGTACAAGGCCGACGGCAAGCCCTTCCGCGTCGCCGCCTCCCGCGGTAATGCGCAGGACATCCACATGCGCGGCGCCCTCGCCAAGCATGGCATCGACGTCAACAAGGACGTCCAGTTCATCAATATCCCGAACCCGTCCGATCACATCCAGGCGCTGCGTCGTGGCGAGGTGGAGCTGATCTGCACCGTGGAGCCCTTCGCCACCCAGATCGTGCAGGCCAATGCCGCCAAGCTGTTCGCCTATCCCTATGATCAGGCCGCCGGCAACCTCACCAACCTGATGCTGACCCGCTCCGACGTGGTGGCCGCCAACCCCAAGGGCCTGGAAGCGACCGTCAAGGCGATCGTCGACATCAACGGCAAGATCTCCTCCGACAAGGAGATGTGGGTGGGCGTGATCACCAAGGTGACGGGCCTCGACAAGGCCATCGCCGAGGGCGCGATCAAGAACCTGTACCCGGACTACTTCATGCGCCGGAAGGAAGCCATCGCCATCGCCTCGATGATGAAGGACCTGAAGTACATCAACAACGACGTCTCCGCCCAGGTGGAGAAGAACATGAACTACCAGTTCCTTGAGGCTGCCACCGGCAAGCCCAAGACCGAACTGGGCTACTGAGAGCACGAGAGGGAGCCATGGCATCGCTGATGCGGTACGGCAGGCCGGAGCGGTTTATTGTTCCGGTCCTTATTCTGGCCGGGTGGGAGATGTTCTCCCGCTCCGGCGCCCTGCCGCCGGCGCTGCTGCCGGCTCCCTCGGCCGTGGCCTGGGCCTGGGCCGACTGGATTTTCAACATCGACGGCAACACCCAGTCCTATGCCGGGCACTGGATCTTCGACGTGATGGCGAGCACCTGGCGCGTGGCGGCAGGCTTCGCCATCGCCACCATCCTGGGTGTCGCGCTCGGCATCGCCATCGGCTGGTCGCGGCTCATTGAAGTCACCATCGAGCCGACCCTGCAGATGCTGCGCCCGATCCCGCCGGTGTCGTGGATTCCGCTGGCCATCATCTGGTTCGGCATCGCCGACAAGCCGGCCATCTTCCTGGTCTTCCTCGGCGCCTTCTTCCCGATCCTGATCAACACCATCCACGGCGTGAAGACGGTGGATCGCAACCTGATCCGCGCCGGCGCCATGGTGGGCGGCGGCCAGCATCAGCTGCTGCGCTTCATCGTGCTGCCCGCCGCCATGCCCTCCATCTTCGCCGGCCTGCGCATCTCCATCGGCTCGGCCTGGATGCTCACCGTGACCGCCGAAATGGTGGCGGTGAAGAGCGGCGTCGGCTACGTGCTGTGGGACAGCTACTACTTCCTGCGCTACGACATCGTGATCGCCGCCATGGCCTCCATCGGCCTGCTGGGCTATCTGAGCGACCTGCTCATCCGCATGATTTCCGCCCGCGTCCTGCGCTGGCAGCAGGGCACGACCCTCAGCGGTTCGGAGGGCTGAGCCATGGCGACCATCGAGATTTCCGGCGTCTCCAAGATCTTCAAGGACGCCAAGCGCAAGAGCGACGTCACGGCTTTGTCCAATGTGGACGTCACCGTGAAGAAGAACGAGTTCCTGTGCCTGCTCGGCCCCTCCGGCTGCGGCAAGTCCACGTTGCTCAACATGATCGCCGGCTTCGACAAGCCGACGGCCGGCACCGTGAAGGTAGACGGGCAGGTGGTCGAGGCGCCCGGTTCCGATCGCGGCGTGGTCTTCCAGCAGGCCAACCTCATGCCGTGGCTGCCGGTGTGGGAGAACGTGGCCTTCCACCTGAAGATGCGCGGCGCCATGAAGGCCGAGCGCCGGGAGAAGGCGCAGCTCTATATCAACATGGTGGGCCTCACCGGCTTCGAGAACCATTTCCCCTCGGAGCTGTCCGGCGGCATGAACCAGCGCGTCGGCATCGCCCGAGCGCTGCTCATGAACCCCGGCGTCATCCTCATGGACGAGCCGTTCGGCGCGCTCGATGAGCAGACGCGCATGGACATGCAGAACGAGCTGGTGCGCATCTGGGAAGAGCACAAGGGCACCATCGTCTTCGTGACCCACGGCATCGACGAGGCGCTGACGCTGGGCACCCACGTGGCGGTCATGTCGGCCCGCCCCGGCCGCATCGCCGAGCTGATCCATCTGGATCTGCCGCGCCCGCGCGACATCACCTCCCCGCGCTTCAACGATGTGAAGCGCCACATCCTCGACCTGCTGCGCCCCAGCGGCGCCGCCCACGGCTGATCGCGCCCGCCGTCTTCAGGACGGCGGACGCTCATCTCGCTTCCCGTTTCATCGCCCTCCCAAGGGGCGCAGCGCTGCTGCGCGCCCTTGCGAGACGGCGCAGGACATCAGGCTCATCATGACCAAGCGCGTTCTTCTCGGCATGCTCACCCCGTCCTCCAACACCGTGCTGGAGCCGGTGACGCAGGCCATGGTCGCCGGCCTGCCCGAGGTCTCCGCCCATTTCGGCCGCTTCAAGGTGACGGAGATCGCCCTCTCCGACACCGCCCTCAAGCAGTTCGACGACACCGAAATCCTGCGCGCGGCGGAACTCCTCGCCCACGCCAAGGTGGACGTCATCTCCTGGAACGGCACCTCCTCCGGCTGGCTGGGCTTTGAGTCCGACGAGCGCCTGTGCGAGCGCATCACCGCCGCCACCGGCATCAAGGCCAACACCTCCATGCTGGCGCTGAACGAGGTTCTGGCCGCCAAGAAGGTGAAGAGCCTCGGCCACGTCTCGCCCTATCTCGACGACGTGCAGGCCCGCGTGGTGGCCAATTACGAGAAGCTGGGCCATGCCTGCTGCGGCGACCGGCACCTCGGCCTGCAGGACAATTTCTCCTTCTCCGAAGTGACGTCTGAGCAGCTGATCAGCATGACCCGTGAAGTTGCGACCTCGAAGCCGGAAGCCATCGCGGTCATCTGCACCAATCTGCGCGCGGCGCCGCTGGTGGAAAAGCTGGAGGCCGAGACCGGCATTCCGATCTATGACACCATTGCCACCTCGGTGTGGAAGAGCCTGAAGATGGCCGGCGTGGACACCACCCGCGTCACCGGCTGGGGCTCGCTGTTCCGCGAGCTGTGAGCGACAAGGGGGCAGGCTGAGATGACCGTCCTTCTCACCGGCGCATCCGGCTTCATGGGGCTCGCCATCAGCGAGGCCCTGCTGGCGCGGGGCGAGCATGTGGTGGGCTTCGATCTCGCCTGTCCGCCGGATGCCGCGCGGCGTGCCTTCGCGGGCCTGCCGGGCCGCTTCGAGACCATCGCCGGCGACATGCGCGATGCGGATGCGGTCCATCGGGCGGTGGCGGAGAGCGGGGCGGGGCGCATCATCCACCTCGCCGCCGTCACGGCGGATGCCAATCGCGAGCGGCGCGACCCGGGCTCGGTGTTCGCGGTCAATCTGTGCGGCACGCTCAATATCATCGCGGCTGCGCGCGCGGCTGGCGTGGGCCGTATCGTCCACATGAGCTCCGGCTCGGTCTATGGCGCCTCGGGCCGTCTGCGTACGCTGCTGCGCGAGGACGACACGCTGCTCCGGCCGGAGGGGCTTTACGGCATCTCCAAGCAGGCGTCGGAGGCATCCGCCCTGCGGCTCGCGGCGCTGCATGATCTCGATCTGGTGGTGGGGCGGCTGGGCACCTGCTTCGGGCCGTGGGAATATGCGACCGCCGCCCGCGATACGCCAAGTGCGCCCTTGCAGGTGCTGCTCGGCGCCATGCGCGGCGAGGAGGTGGCGCTGGCCCGCCCCCACTGGCGCGATTTCCTCTATTCCCGCGACGGCGCGGCGGCGACCCTGGCGCTGCTCGATGCGCAATTCCTGCGGCACAAGGTCTATAACCTCGCCGCCGGCTTCGTCTGGTCGCTGGAGGGCTTCTGTGCCGCGCTGGCCGAGCGCCGCAAGGGGTTCGCCTTCCGCATGGCGGCGCCGGGCAACATCGCCTTCTATGCCGATTACGACCGTGCCGCCATGGACGCGGCCCGCCTCAAGGCCGACACCGGCTTCGCCCCCCGCTTCGATCTCGATGCGGCGCTGGACGATTATTTGCCGTGGTTCGAGACCAATGCCGATCTCTTCCTCTCAGCGAAGGCCTGACTGATGCTCTCTCCCGACGCGCGGCGCCTCGACAAGCGCGTGGCCATTGTCACCGGCGGCGCCTCCGGCATCGGCCGGGCCATCTGCCGCCTGTTCGCCGCCCATGGCGCTCTTGTGGTGGTGGCCGATGTCACTGAGCAGGCGATCGAGGGCGGCGAGTCCACGGTGCCGCTCATCACCGCCGAGGGCGGCACGGCCATCTTCCAGCACTGCGATATCTCGGACAGTGCGCAGGTGGATGCCCTGATCGCCCGCACGGTGGCCGAGTTCGGCGCGCTGGACGTGATCGTCAACAATGCCTGCATCCGCCATCCCCGCCCGCTCATGGAGCTGGCGGAGGCGGACTGGAAGCGGGTGCTGGATGTGAATCTGACCGGCGTGTTCCTGTGCTGTCAGGCGGCGGTTCGCCAAATGCTCACGCAGGAACCGCGCGACGAGGTGCGCGGGCGCATCGTGAACCTGTCGTCCCAGCACGGCATGATCGCGGCGCCGGGCGATCTCGCCTATGGCACCACCAAGGCGGCCATCGCCTACATGACCCGCCAGATTGCCTCCGATTATGCGAAGGACGGCATCGTCTGCAATGCGGTCGCGCCGGGCAAGATCGTCACCGGGCAGGGCGGTCGCCTGCTGGACGAGGACGTGCTGGACCGCGCCCGCCGCCGCACGCCGTGGCCGCGGTTCGGCAAGCCGGACGACGTGGCGCGGGGCGCGCTGTATCTCGCCAGCGACGACGCCAGCTTCGTCACCGGCGTCAATCTGATGGTGGATGGCGGCTGGATGGCCGCCTGAACGTTCAGGGTTGATCCGCCGCTCAGCGCGAGGGCGGGTCCACCTTCACGCCATTGGGGCCGACCTGGATCTGCAGGGAGTTCTTCTTCTCCTCCTGCGCCTGATAGGTCTGATAGGCAAAGAAGCCGCCGCCCACCACGAGAACGGCGATGATGGCGTAGAGCGCATTGCGGCTCATGGAACTTACCTCCGTTGATCCTGCACCATCAACGCAAGCTCGGCCTTGAGGTTCCCGCGCGGGCGGCGCTGTTTTTACCGTGCCCGGCGCAAGGTTAACGGCCCCGGTTGCCCCCGTGCGTCCGCCTGCGGCATAAGGCGGGGGAAACGGAGGCGGGAAGCGTGACGCGTGTTTATCTGGCCGGACCAGAGGTGTTTCGTCCCGATGCGGTGGCCGAGGGTGAACGCCTGCGCGCCTTGTGCGAAGCGCGCGGCCTTGCCGCCATCTATCCGCTGGACGGCGGCCTGCCTGCCGACACCGCCCACGACATCCGTGGCCGCTGCATCGACGGCATCACCAAAGCGGACGTGGTGGTGGCAAACATCTCGCCCTTCCGGGGCGCCCATATGGATCCCGGCACGGCGTTCGAGATCGGCTATGCGGAGGCCAAGGGCGTGCCGGTCTTCCTGTGGTCGGCCGATCCCCGCCCCATGAGCGTGCGCATCCCCGGCACGCCGGGCGAGGGCGGCCTCAGGGATGCGCAGGGCCATCTGATCGAGGATTTCGGCGAAGCCGAGAACCTGATGATCTCGCCCCCCGGCCAGAAGGTATGGCCCTCGCCGGAGGAGGCCATCGCCGCCGCCGCGCGCCACGTGGATCTCTCCGAAAACCGCAGCATGGGGCTGGTGTCGAAAATCCTCATCGCCTGGGCCATCGCCATGCTGGCGGGCTGGCTGTTCTGGTGAGCCGGCGGATGGGCATTCGGGGATCAACTGCGCTGAAACCCTAGATCGTCATGCCCGGGCTTGACCCCAAAGTCGGATATTTCCGACTTTGGCTTCCAATATCCGGAAGTCGGAATCATCCGACTTCCGGGCATCCACGTCGGGCCGACCGTGGCCGCTACCAAGGCAGAGATTTGCCCTCGCCGTTCGCGAGAACGTCTGCCGCCTGCCAGGCCGCACCACGTGGATCCCCGGGTCAAGCCCGGGGATGACGAATTGCTGTGCGCCCGCTCAGGTGGCGCTGATCAGGATTTCGATCAGGTTCGGCTTGCCGCTGGCGATCCCCGCCTCGATGGCGGCGGCCACGTCCGCGCCGCGCTCGATGCGCCGCGCCGGCACGCCCATGGACTGGGCGAGCGCCACATAGTCGATGGCCGGCTGGTCGAGGTCCATGGCGAGGAAGCGGTTGGTGCGGGCCGAGACGTAGTCCGCCTGCGACTTCATGAAATTCTTCAGCACGTTGTATTCGCGGTTGTTCATCACCACGAAGGTCACGGGCAGGTCCTCATGGGCGGCGGTCCACAGCGCCTGCGGGGAATACATGGCCGCGCCGTCGCCCACGAGGCAGACCACCGGCGCGCGATCGAGGCCCAGCGAGCAGCCCACCGCCGCCGGCATGCCCCAGCCGAGCCCGCCGCCGCGCAGGAACGAATACTGCGTCGGTGAGTCGGAGTTCAGGAACTTGCGCACATGGCTGGAGGTGGCGATGGCCTCGTCCACGATGGCGGTCTTCGGCCCGATGGCGCGCACCGCCTCGCGGGCGGCCACCAGCGGGCTCATGCGCGGCGCGTCCATCTCGGCGTTGGCCTGAAGGTCGAGGGCGTGGCGCTGGTCGTGGCGGGCCTGCCGGGCGGCGTCCACCAGCGCCTTGCGCGCCTCGGCCGTCGAAGCGGTGGCCTCCCGCAGATGGGGCATGAGGGCGCGCAGCGAGAGGCGGATGTCGCCCACCACGGAGAGTTTGGTGAAATAGGTGCGGCCGAGGTCGCGCACGTCGGCGGAAAGCTGGAACACGTCGCAGCCCTCCGGCACTGCCGGCCCCTCGGTGTAGAGGATGGTGATCAGCGACTTGCCGCCGAGCGCGAAGATGGCGTCGTAATTGGAGAGGATGCCGGCGATGGCCTTGGCCTGCGTCGGCATGTTGCCCGCCCACAAGGGATGGGAGGTGGCAAAGGGGATGCGCGAGGGCCAGGACGAGCCATAGACGGTGGCGCCGAGAATTTCCGCCACCTCGGCCGCTTCCGCCGCCGCTTCGCTGGCATGGATCTCGTCACCGGCGATGACCGCGATCCGGCCCGGCGCGATGCCGGCCAGATGCGCCGCCAGCTCCGGCAGCGAGCCGGCCACCGCCTTGCGGTCGATCTGCGAGGGCGGGGCGATCTGGACGTTGGTGAACTCCTCCATCACGTCCATGGGCAGCGACAGGAACACCGGGCCGGCGGGGGCGGCATCGGCGTCATGAAAGGCGCGGCGCACGAGGATGGGCAACTGGTCGGCGGTGGTGACTTCCCGCGCCCATTTCACCGCCGGCTGGGCGATGCTGACGAGATCGCCGAACAGCAGCGGATCGGTGACGGTGTGGCGGGAATCCTGCTGGCCGGCAGTGACCACCAGCGGCGTCTGCGAGACGCTGGCATTGAGCAGATTGCCCATGCCGTGGCCGAGCCCGCCGGCGGTGTGCAGGTTGAGGAAGGCGGGGCGGCGGGCGGCCTGCGCATAGCCATCCGCCATGGCCACCACGGAGGCTTCCTGAAGCGCCAGAATGTATTTGAGGGACGGCGCATCGAGCAGCGCATCCATGAGCGGCAGCTCGGTGGTGCCGGGATTGCCGAAGATATACGCCACCTTCTCGCTGGCGAGGATCTCCAGCAGCACATCCGCGCCGCGCCGCGCGCTCATGTCGTCGGTCTTGCAGAACATTCGGGTGGTCATGGGGAGGTCCTGGGTCGGTCCTGAGGACAAAAGGGGGGCGGGCGGACTGCGTCCCGCAATTATTCCCGAGGACGGCGCTGATGTCTTTCCGACGATTCTGCTAAATAGCGCCATGTGCAGAAGGAGATCGGCATAAATGGCAAAACGGCAGAATGATCATGCTGCCTCTGCGTCCCCTGACGGCAGGGTGGTGCTCGACGCCATGGACCGCAGGATCCTCTCTGCGCTGCGTGAGGACGGGCGGCTCACCATGAACGAGCTGGCGGCGAAGGTGTCGCTCTCCGCTTCGCCGTGCTGGACGCGCGTGAAGCGGCTGGAGGCATCGGGGACCATCGAGGGCTATGTGGCGGTGCTCAACCACAAGGCCATCGGCCTCGGCAATACGGTGTTCGTGGAGGTCACGCTCAACAAGCATGACGACAAGGCGCTGGCGCAGTTCGGCGAGGCGCTCCTGCGCATCCCGGAGGTTGTGGAGGCGCATCTCGTCACCGGCGACTATGACTATCTGATCAAGCTGGCGGTGGCTGGCACCGAGCATTACGAGCGTTTCCTGCGCGAGACGCTCTACAAGATGCCGGGCATCCAGCACTCGCGCACCACCTTCGCGCTGCGCTCCCTGAAGCGCTCCATCTCCGTGGACCCGCTGCTGGCGGGGTCTGTCTGAGGGATGCTCCGCCCGACAAGTCGAGCGAACCGCGCCTCTTAAGTGGTTCGTCATGGCCGGACTTGATCCGGCCATCCACGTCCCTCCTCTGGGAAGGCGGCGCGCACGTTCGCGAACGGCAGCCGCATGACCAGACTTCGCAGCGGCCACCATCGGCCTGACGTGGATGCCCGGATCAAGTCCGGGCATGACGATGTTTTGCGGCATCAGGCCAGGTGCGAACGTCCCCTGTCCTTTGGCGCCTCACCCCTCCTCGGCATCCAGCGTGCGGAAAACCTCCTGCGCGAGGCGGTTGGTCTCGATGGCCACCGGCACGCCGCAATAGACGCCGATCTGGAGGATGGTCTCGCGGATTTCCTCCCGCGTGGCGCCGTTGGTGAGCGCGCCCTTGAGGTGCAGCTTCAGCTCGTGCGGCCGGTTCAGCGCCGAGAGCATGGCGATGTTGAGCAGGCTGCGGGTGCGCCGGTCGAGGCCCGGCCGCCCCCAGATGTTCCCCCAGCAGTATTCCGTCACCATTTCCTGCAACGGCCGGGAGAAATCGTCGGCACCGGCGATGGCCCGCTCCACATATTCGGCGCCGAGCACCTCCTTGCGGATGGCAAGGCCGGTATCGAACAGCGGGCGCGGGGCATCCTGCGAGGGGGCGATCTTGCTCATGGGCGTCTCCTGTGATGGGCCGGTCTGGCAGGTGGTCTTGGCGCGTGGTCTTGGCACGTGGTCTTGGCGCGGGGCGCAGGATGGCGTGGGAGGGGGCGCGCTGCAAAGGCCGAGCCCCGGGCAGGCACTCCCGTGTCTCCGCTCCCGTGTCACCCCTCCCAGTGTCTCCACGTCCATGTCTCTGGGGCAGGCATGCGCGGGGGGTATGGACGCTCGCGCGCCTGCCCACATCGCTCATACTGACCCGGCGAGATTGATGGTATACATGCAATCTCGCCGCGTCACTGCGTCGCGTCCGCCCGTTCATCCGCGCCGGGATTTCCGATGTCCGCCCCCGCACGATCTTCCACGGCCTCCCCTGCCGCTGCCTCGGAAATCCTCGATGGCCTGCCCGCGCACCTGCGGCGCTGGGTGGTGCTCACCACCTCCATCGCGGTCATCATGGCCTCGCTGGACACCGCCATCGCCAATACGGCGCTGCCGACCATCGCCTGGGATCTCAATACCGATGCGGCAACCGCGGTATGGATCGTGAACGTCTACCAGCTGGCCATGGTGGCGACGCTCCTGCCGTTCGCCTCGCTGGGCGAGACGGCGGGGCACGACCGGGTCTACATGGGCGGGCTGATCCTGTTCACCGTCGCCTCGCTGGCCTGCGCGCTGGCCTGGTCTCTTCCCAGCCTGATGGTGGCGCGCATGCTGCAGGGCGTGGGGGCCAGCGGCATCATGAGCGTGAATGCGGCCATCGTCCGCCATGTCTATCCCAGGGCGTTGCTGGGGCAGGGCATCGGCCGGGTGGCGCTGTCCGTGGGGGTGGCCTTCGCGCTGGGGCCGACGGTGGCCTCCGCCATCCTCTCGGTGGCCACGTGGCCGTGGCTGTTCGCGGTCAATGTGCCCTTCGGCGTCATCGCCATGGTCATCGCCTTGCGCACCATGCCGCGCACGCCGCGCGCCGCCCATCGCTACGATCTGGTGGGGGGCACGCTGGTGGCCGGCGGGCTGGGCGTGTTCATCCTCGCCGTGGGCGAGGCGGCGCATTGGTCGCACCCGCTGATGGTGGCCGCCGAACTGGTGATCGCCGCCATCCTCATCGCCTTGCTCATCCGCCGGCAGGCGGGGCATCCGGCGCCCATGCTGCCGCTGGACCTGTTCAGGCGGCCCATGTTCAGCCTCTCCGCCGCCACGGCGGTGTGCTCGTTTGCCGCGCAGGGCCTCGCCTTCGTGGGCCTGCCCTTCTATTTCCAGCACGAGCTGGGCCGCACGGCGGTGGATACGGGCCTGCTGATGACGCCCTGGTCCATCGTGGTGGCGATCATGGCGCCGGTGGCGGGGCGGCTGTCGGATCGCTATCCGGCCGGCATTCTCGGCGGCATGGGGCTGGTGGTGCTGAGCCTCGGCATGTTCTCGCTGGCCGCCTTGCCGGCGGATCCCTCGACGCCCGACATCATCTGGCGCATGGCACTGTGCGGGGCGGGGTTCGGCTTTTTCCAGTCGCCCAACATCCGCGCCATCATGTCCAGCGCGCCGCCCGGCCGCTCGGGCAGCGCCAGCGGCATGGTGGCCACCGCCCGCCTCATGGGGCAGACGCTGGGCGCCTCGCTGGTGGCCCTGTGCTTCGCGCTGGCGGGGCAGTGGGGATCGACGCTGGCGCTATTGCTGGGCGGCGGCTTCGCTTTGGCCGGCAGCGGCGCGAGCTTCCTGCGGCTGGCCGCGCGCGACGGCGCGAAGCCGGGCGCGATCTGAAACGAAAGCCAACCTTATATCTTGCGATTGAAATGATTGGCGGTGCTGGTGTAGTGTGCTGTGCCGCAAACACTTTTCGTCAACGATGATTGCCGACCGATGATTACTGCTGCGCAATTACGCGCCTCGCGGGCGCTGCTCGGCCTCGATCAGAAGGCCATGGCCCAACTGTGCGACCTCTCCGTCCCCACCATCCAGCGGATGGAGGCGAGCAACGGCGTGATCCGCGGCAACATGGGCTCGCTTCTGAAGCTCATGGGCGGTCTCCAGCGGGCGGGCATCGAGCTGATCGGCGAGGGCGCGGTGAGCGATGCCGGCAGCCGCGGCGTGCGGCTGCGCGATTCCACCGGCGCCCGCGCCAGCGCCAACTGAGCACCGGCTTGGCGGATGTCCGTCAGCCTTTTGGTCGCACCCCGTCCAGAAAGATGCGCACGCAGCGGTGGAGATGATCGAGGCGTGCCTGGCGTTGCGGGCCCTCGGGCGGGCCGGTGCGCGGGTCGGCAAAGTGCAGCATGGCGCCGAACACCATGTCCATGAGCATGCGCGCCGCGCTGTCCGCGTCCTCAAGCACGATCTCGCCGTTCGCTGCCCGCGTTTCCAGCCATGCGGACAGCATCGCGCGGGAGGCATCGGGCCCGGCCTCACGCAGGATGGCGTGCACCTCCGGATCATCCGTGACCGTGCGCATGGCGAAATGCAGGAAGACCGCGCGCTCGCGCTCGGCCTCGGGTGCAATGTCGAAACGGAAGATGGTGGCGATGGCCTGCGCGAGCGGCAGGTCATGCTCCTTCAGCGGCAGCGCCAGCATGGTGCTGCGATGGTCTTCCACCAGCGCGCGGAACAGCTCGGCCTTGTTGCGGAACAGGCGGTAGAGGGTCTGCTTGGACATGCGGGCGCGGGCCGCCACCATGTCGGTGGTGGTGCCGGCGAAGCCCTGCTCCTCGAACAGCGTCCGCGCCACCTGCAGCACGCCGGCCCGGCGCTGCGTATCGCTCGCCGTCTTCGGCCGCCCGCGTGGCCGGCGTGCCGTGTCCTCCTGGCTCTCGTTCGTCATCTGCGCTCCCCGCCCCATACCGTCCGTGCCGGCCCCGCTTTCGTGAAAGCCGGGCCGATTGACAGTCGCCAGCCAACTCAATTATCAGTACCGATCAGTTCCGTAAATCCTCGGCGTGCCGGGGAGAGGCTGCCGCCGGGTTCCGCCCGGCTCCGAGCAACGTCCAGATACACGGTCGTGCTTGGAGGGGGCAGTCGCGTCCACTATAGCCGTTGGGTTGATCCGGACCATGCTTCGCGAGAGGCGGGCTGGATCGGTCTCACGGCTTCGGCATCTGGCGTGGGTCCCCGTAACCCGTCGTCTGCCGTTTCCCTTAGACCATGGCAAATGCGCCGTTTCGGGCGAATCCGCAGGCTGAAGGTGGACAGCCGGGGGATGCGTGCCCGGGGCGAGTGAAGGTGAGTGATGTATCAGGCGTTTCCACCGGCTGCCGATGCGGCGCAGACGTCCATTGAGAGCCTGTCTCCGGCTGTGCCCGGTGTGACCAATCCGCGCCCCATCCGGGCTGCGCGCCGCCGTGCGCTGCTCGGCCTCGTGGCGCTGGCGCCGCTGCTCGCCGCCTGCGTGGTGGGGCCGGACTATGCGCCGCCGCCCATGGCCATGCCCACGAATTTCGCCGCCGCCACCAAGGCGCAGGCGCAAAAGCCCGCCCAGCTCCATGCCTGGTGGCGCCGCCTGAATGATCCCACGCTCGACAAGCTGGTGGACGAGGCGGTGGCCCACAATCTGGATGTGGCGACGGCCAAGGCCGCCGTGCGGCAGGCCCGCGCCACCCGCGCCCAGCAGGCCTCGAGCCTGTTCCCCTCGGCGAACGGCTCGGCTTCCATCACACGGTCGCAGAATGCCGCCACCGGCACGTCCGCGTCTTCCTCCGGCACCAGCACCATCACCGTGGATACGGACGGCGCCGGCAGCTCCGGCACCAGCCGCACCACCCAGTGGCAGGGCGGCTTCGATGCCTCGTGGGAGCTGGATCTGTTCGGCGGCAACCGCCGCGCGGTGGAGAGCGCCACCTATGCGGTGGAAGCCTCCGAGGCGCAGCTGCGCGATGCGCTGGTGACGCTGATCGGCGACCTGACCACCTATTATGTGCAGGCGCGCGGCTATCAGGCCCGCATCGACCTTGCCACCCGCACCGCCGCCTCCCAGCGGGAGACCGCGCAGCTGACGCGGCAGAAGTTCGATGCCGGCTCTTCCTCCGCCGTGGACGTGGCCAATGCGGTGGGGCAGGCGGCGAGCACGGAGGCGGACATCCCCAGCCTCCAGTCCAGCTATGCGCAGGCGGTGCATCGCATCAGCGTGCTCACCGGCCAGATGCCGGGCACGCTCACCAGCGCCATGAACCGCTCCAAGCCCATTCCGAGCCCGCGCCTGCCGGTTCCCACCGGCGTGCCGGCGGACATCCTCGCCGCGCGGCCGGACGTGCGCGCCGCCGAGCGCCAGCTCGCGCAGTACACGGCGAGCGTGGGCAACGCGCAGGCGCAGCTCTATCCCAGCGTGAGCCTCACCGGGTCTCTTGCCACCAGCGCGGTGAAGGCGGGCGATCTCGGCAAGGGCTCCACCATCAGCTGGTCCTTCGGCCCCTCGCTGACGCTGCCCATCTTCAATGGCGGCCAGTTGCAGGCGGGCGTGGAGCTGGCCGAGGCCCAGCGCGATCAATATTATGTCGCCCTGCGCTCCACTGTGCTCACCGCCATGGAGGACGTGGAGAATTCCCTCGTGGCGCTGTCCAAGGAGCGCCAGCGCGCCCGCAGCCTGCAGGAGTCCGCGAAGGCCTATGGCGATGCCGCCCGGCTCTCCCGCGCGCTCTACCAGACCGGCGGCTCCAGCTTCCTCGACGTTCTGGATGCTGAGCGCTCGCTCTATTCGGCGCAGGACAGCCTCTTGCAGAGCCGGGTTCTGATCACCACCGACTATATCGCCCTCCACAAGGCGCTGGGCGGCGGCTGGGATGGCCGCGTGGACACGAAGACGCCGGAAGTGGTGGATGTGAACACCGGCCCGCATCTGCCCGATGCCAACACAGTCTCGGCCATGTGGCCGTTCGGAAACTGAGATGCCGCGAACCGAACCCGCTTCGCTCGACAGGACACCCCGCGCCGATGCGGCGCCGGGGCCGGAGGCCGTGCCGCTGTTTCCGGCCACCGCCCCGCCTGACGCGCCGGGCAGGAAGGGCAGCGGCGGCAGGCCGCCGCGCAGGAAGGGACGCTGGCTTCTGGCCGCGGCCCTTCTGCTGCTTCTGGGAGGGTTCTGGTACTACCGGTCCGCGAACACGGTGCGCCCGGCGGATGCCTATACGTCCGCCGCCGCTGCCGCCGGCGACATCGAGGAGAGCGTGCTCGCCACCGGCATATTGAAGCCGGTGCGGTTCGTGGCGGTGGGCGCGCAGGCGTCCGGACGTCTGCTCAAGATGCACGTGAAGCTCGGGCAGGTGGTCAAGGCCGGCGACCTCATCGCCGAGATCGACGACCTGACCCAGCAGAACGCCCTGCGCACGGCGGAAGCGGACCTCGCCAACATGCGCGCCCAGCGCGAGGAAAAGCAGGTGACGCTGAAATATGCCGAGCTGACGCTGGCCCGGCAGACGCGCATGCTCACCCAGACCATCACCTCGCAGGCGGATTACGAGACCGCCGCTTCCACGGTGGGCACCACCAGGGCGCAGATCGCCGCCCTCGATGCGCAGATCGCCAGCGCCGAAGTGGCGGTGGAAACCGCGCGGGTGAATCTGGGCTACACCCGCATCACCGCGCCCACGGATGGCACCATCCTCGCGCTGGTGACGCAGGAA
This sequence comes from Azorhizobium oxalatiphilum, assembly GCF_014635325.1. Classification (GTDB taxonomy): domain Bacteria; phylum Pseudomonadota; class Alphaproteobacteria; order Rhizobiales; family Xanthobacteraceae; genus Azorhizobium; species Azorhizobium oxalatiphilum. The sequence goes on from NZ_BMCT01000007.1 coordinate 132,337, forward strand.
GGCCAGACGGTGAATGCCAGCCAGTCCGCGCCCACCATCGCCATCCTCGGCGATGTCGGCACCATGACCGTGCGCACCGAGATTTCGGAAGCCGACGTCGTAAAGGTGAAGCCGGGGCAGGCGGTGTATTTCACCATTCTCGGCGCGCCGGACCAGCCCTATCACGCCACGCTGGAGAGCATCGAGCCGGCGCCGGAATCGGTGAAGAGCGACAGCAGCTTCTCCTCCACCTCCACCGCGTCGTCGTCCTCCTCCTCGTCCTCCTCCAGCACCAGCTCCGCCATCTATTACAACGGCGTGTTCAACGTGCCGAACCCGGATGGAAAGCTGCGCACCTACATGACCGCCGAGGTGCACATCGTGCTCGGCAGCGCCAAGGGCGTGCTCACCATTCCGGCCGCCGCGCTCGGCACCGTGGCGGCAGACGGCAGCTATGCCGTTCAGGTCATCAAGTCCGACGGCACGCTGGAACCGCGCACCGTCACCATCGGCCTCAACGACAAGGTGACGGCCGAGGTGAAATCCGGCCTGAAGGCGGGTGAGCGCGTGGTCACTGGGCGCCGCAGCGCGTCGGGCGCCGCCACGCAGCAGGGCGGCCCGCCCCCGCCGCCGGGGATGTGAGCATGGCCGAGCCGTTGCTGGTTCTGGAGAAGGTGCGCCGCGAATTCCCCTCGGGCGAGGGCACGCTGGTGGTGCTCAACGACATCGATCTGACCATCGCGCGCGGCGACATGGTGGCGATCGTGGGTGCCTCGGGCTCCGGCAAGTCCACGCTCATGAACATTCTGGGCTGCCTGCACACGCCTTCCTCGGGCAGCTATCGCGTGGGCGGCCGCGACACCGCCGCCCTCGAACCGGACGAGCTGGCGGCGCTGCGCCGCGAGCGCTTCGGCTTCATCTTCCAGCGCTATCACCTGCTGGCCGAGCTGGACGCGGTGGACAATGTGGAGATCCCCGCCGTCTATGCTGGCGAAGACCCCGCTGCCCGCCACAAGCGCGCCTTCGGCCTGCTGGCGCGGCTGGGCCTTGCTGACCGCGCCGACCACCGGCCGGGCCAGCTCTCCGGCGGCCAGCAGCAGCGCGTCTCCATCGCCCGCGCGCTGATGAACGGCGGCGACGTCATCCTCGCCGACGAGCCCACCGGCGCACTGGACAAGTCGTCCGGCGAGGAGGTGCTGCGCATCCTCGATGAGCTGAATGCCGAGGGCAAGACGATCATCATCGTCACCCACGACATGGCGGTGGCCAATCGCGCCAAGCGCATCGTGGAACTCAGTGACGGCGTGATCATTTCCGATCGCCGCACCGACAGCGCGCCCGCAGCCCCCGCGCCGGCACCCCGCAAGGTGAAGCAGGCGCCCATGTGGCGCGGCGTGGTGGACCGCCTGAAGGAGGCGGTGCGCATGGCGGTGCTGTCCATGGCCGCGCACCGGCTGCGGACCTTCCTCACCATGCTCGGCATCATCATCGGCATCGCCTCGGTGGTGTGCGTGGTGGCGCTGGGCACGGGCACCCAGCGACAAGTGCTCGCCAACATCTCCAACCTCGGCACCAACACGCTGGAAATCTTCCCCGGCAAGGATTTCGGCGACGTGCGCTCGGCGAAGGTCCAGACGCTGGTGCTGGCGGATGCGCGGGCCATCGCCTCCCAGCCCTATGCGGCGGCGGTGAGCCCCACGGTGTCCACCAGCACCACCGTACGCTTCGGCCCCAAGGAGGCGAGCGCGCTGGTGAACGGCGTGGATCCCAGCTATTTCACCGCCAAGGGCACCAAGCTGGCGGAGGGCCGCTTCTTCGACGCCCGCAGTGTGCGCGACCGCACGCAGGAAGTGGTGATCGACGAGAACACCCGCAAAGCCCTGTTCGCCACCACGCCCGGCGGGGCGCTGGGCAAGGTGCTGCTGGTGGGCGATGTGCCGTGCCGGGTCATCGGCATCACGGAAGCCCAGCAGGGCGGCTTCGGGTCCAGCTCCAATCTGTCGGTCTATCTGCCCTTCACCTCGGTGCAGGCGCGCTTCCTCGGCACCAGCACCCTGCGCTCGATCACCCTGAAGGTGAGCGACGAGGTGGAGCCGGCGGCGGCGGAAGAGGCGGTGATCCAGCTCCTCACCGTGCGCCACGGCACCAAGGACTTCTTCATTCTCAACACCGACGACATCCGCAAGACCATCACCGCCACCACCCAGATGCTGACCCTGCTGATCGCCGCCATCGCGGTGATCTCGCTCATCGTCGGCGGCATCGGGGTGATGAACATCATGCTGGTGTCGGTGTCCGAGCGCATCGGCGAGATCGGCCTGCGCATGGCGGTGGGCGCGCGGCGCGGCGACATCCTCCAGCAATTCCTCATCGAGGCGGTTCTGGTGTGCCTGCTCGGCGGCCTCGCGGGCATCGCCACGGCGCTGGGGCTGGGCGAGCTGATCGCGCTGTCGGGGGCGGGGTTCTCCATGGTCTATTCGCCGGCCTCCATCGTGGCGGCGGTGGCGGTGTCGACGGCGATCGGCGTGGTGTTCGGCTATCTGCCGGCCCGCAACGCCTCCTTCCTTGATCCGGTGGTGGCGTTGTCGCGCGATTGAGGTGCCCAGTGGGTATTTCCCGTCACGGGAAAGTATTTCTTAATAAAGTCGTTCCCGGTTTCGATGTGGATGCAGTCAGAAGCTGCCATGTCTCCATCTCTACGGGCTTTCATTACGTAAGGTCATGTCCGGCGACGTGAAAATACGGAACTTGGACTTGGCAAATTCGTTGTGAAGGGAGTGGTTGAAGATCTGAAGAGGTGGCTTGTGAAGAAAACGACCGTTGCCCTGTGCGCATTCATGTTCGGCGTAATGACATTGGGCTCCGCCTCTGCCCAGCCTCTGCCGCGCGCGCCGGATGCGCCGCGCCATTATACGGCGCCACGCCATTACAAGCCGTACAAGGCGCCGCCCCGGAAGGTGTATCGCTCGCATCGGCCGCGCCATCACGTTCCCCCGCCGCCCCCGCCGCATCACCGGCGCCATTATCACTGACCGTGGGACGAGGGCAGGCATCCGCCTGCCCCCGCCGTGGCTGCGCGATCGGGCCGTGTGGCTTGTATCGTCATGTAATGGATACGCATTCCTGAAGTGAATGCGTGTTCACCTCATGTGTGCGCGGCGTGATGCCATGACGAATTGTGGCGCCTCCGAGGTATTTCCGACCCAGCGGAACGCAGGGCGACCGATGGTTGTTTCTTCTTCAAGTGAAACAACTGAGGAGCGCCTCTCATGCGAAAGGCAGCCATCTCCATCGTGCTTGCGCTGGGTGTTCTCGGCGCGTCCGGGGCGGCCTCCGCCCAGTATCTGCCGCTGGCGCCCGATGCGCCCGGTGCCCATCGCTATGTGAAGCCGGGCCCGGTGCCGGGTGAGTTCCGCCGCGACCGTCAGGCGCGGGAACGCCGTTATGAGCGTCAGTATCGCCGCGAGTATTATGGGGATCGCTACGATCGCCAGAACCGCTATGACCGCCGTTATTACGGCCAGGGTACCTATTACGGGCCGGGCTACTACTGACGCCCGTCCGTCTGCGGAAAAACGGCCAGCGCCCGCGCTTCAGCGCGGGCGTCTGCATATGGATAAAGCCCGCTCATCATCGGCGCTGGCATAGGCCGCGCCTCTGCCGCCATGTGGGGCCCCGGCCCAGTCCGGGCCGGGGGAGAAACGCGCGTGAGTGACGGCGGCCACCTCCTCGCGCGCCGATGCCATGGTGCGGGGCGGCTCGTCTTGCGGGGAGGCGGCAGGCCCCTCGGCGGGTGTAGCCCGCAGCCAGTGCAGAACGGGAAAGAGCATCGCGTTGTCCTCTCCGTCAGAGGTCCGGCGTGATCGCCCCGAGCATGGCTTCCTTCACGCCCACCAGCGTTGCGGTGGCGCCGTCGAGCGCACCGTCCATCGCGCGTTTCCCGGTGCCCAGAGCGCCGTCCACCATGCGCTTGCCGCCGCCGAGCGCGCCATCGACCATCTTCTTGCCGCCGTCGAGCACGGCCATGGCCCCGTGGAGCGTGCCCTGAAGCGGACCGCGCGGCGCGGCCTCCACGGGCGGCGGCGGGGGCACGGTGGCCGCAGCGGTGGCGGGCATGGGCTGCGGCGTGCCGAACACGGCCGGATCACGGCTTTCGCAGCGCGCCTGGCAATGGTCGAACCGCTCGACGCCGGTGGGGTAGGCAACCGCATCGGAGGCTTTGGCGGAAACCAGCACCACCTGCGGACGGGCGGCGGGCAGCGGCGCCTTCGTGGCGGCGACGCTGATCTGCGTGGTCTCTGCCTTGCCGGTGTCGGTCTTGGCGATTTCCGCCGGCAGGTTCGGGCCGGCCACCTCGGCGCTGTGCCTGGCCGGCACGAAGTCGAAGGAGGGGGCCTCGGTGGAGGAGATGATCCTCACCTGGCTGTCCAGCCGGTCCTCCGGCATCATATGCGCGAGGGCCAGCGTGCCGAGGCTGAGCGTGGCGCCGATGCCGACCTTGAGGGCGAGCCGCTTCACATGCGGCGAAGTCTGGGCCAGCAGGCGTCCGGGGTTTCGCATCCACCATCTCCTTTGTTCGATGCTGGCATTTCACCCGGCATTCTTGGCGCAAGCTGGGCCATCCGATTTCAATCGGTTTCCTTGCGCGGCAGAATTGTAACGATCTGTGTCTCCCGCAGCGTCAGACTGTGGCCGATCCCGCGCGGGGCCTTGAAAAGCGGGGCCGTACGGGCCATCTCGTGCCTCGAAATCGACCTGATCCGGGGGACCTGGGACACAATGACGACTGCCGCACCCGAAAGCCGCACCTTCGAGGCCGACGTCGCCAAGCTGCTGCACCTCATGGTGCATTCGGTCTATTCCGACCGCGACGTCTTCCTGCGCGAACTCATCTCCAACGCCGCCGATGCCTGCGAGAAGCTGCGCTACGAGGCCATCACCACGCCCGACCTGCTGGGCGAGGACCCCAAGGCGCGCATCACTCTGTTCATCGACACCGAGGCCGGCCGCCTCACCATCGAGGACAACGGCATCGGCATGAGCCGCGAGGAGATGGTGGAGGCGCTCGGCACCATCGCCCGCTCCGGCACCAAGGCGTTCATGGAGCGCATCGAGGCGGCGCAGGCGGGCGAGGGCGCCCAGCTCATCGGCCAGTTCGGCGTCGGCTTCTATTCCGCCTTCATGGTGGCCGATCAGGTGGACGTCTATTCCCGCCGGGCCGGTGCCGAGGGTGCCGCCCATTGGTCCTCCGACGGCAAGGGCGCCTATACGGTGGAGGATGCGGACGTGTCGCTGGCGCCCGCGCGCGGCACCCGCGTCGTTCTGACGCTGAACGAGGACGGCAAGACCTATGCCGACCACTTCACGCTGGAGCGCATCGTCAAGCAGCAGTCCGGCCATGTGCCGGTGCCGATCTATATCGTGCCTCGCCCCGAGGATGAGCCGCAGGAGATCGCCGACGGCGTGGCGCTGTGGACCAAGTCCAAGACCGAGATCAGCACGGAAGAATATGCGGACTTCTACCGCTCGGTGGCCGGCCAGTTCGACAATCCGGCGCTCACCGTGCATTTCCGCGCCGAGGGCCGGCATGAATATTCCGCCCTCGTCTTCGTGCCCGGCATCGCGCCCTTCGATCTGTTCGACGCCGACCGCACGGGCCGGGTGAAGCTCTATGTGAAGCGCGTCTTCATCACCGACGATGCGGAGATCATGCCGCGCTACCTGCGCTTCGTGCGCGGCGTGGTGGATAGTGCCGACCTGCCGCTGAACCTCTCGCGCGAGATGCTGCAGGACAGCGCCATCCTCACCGCCATCCGCAAGGGCGTGACGGGGCGCGTGCTCACCGAGCTGGAGAAGCTCTCGCAGAACGATGCGGAAGCCTATGCCGGCGTCTGGTCCAACTTCGGCCCGGTGCTGAAGGAAGGGCTGTACGAGGATTACGAGCGCCGTCCGCAGCTGCTCGGCCTCTCCCGCTTCAAGTCCACCACCACGGGTGCCGGTGCCGAAGGCGGCTGGCGCACGCTCAAGGACTATGTGGCGGACTGCAAGGAAAACCAGACCGCCATCTATTACATCACCGGCGATCTCGCCCGCATCGAGCATGCCCCGCAGCTGGAAGGCTTCCGGGCGCGCGGCGTGGAAGTGCTGCTGCTGCCGGATCAGGTGGACAGCTTCTGGGTGACGGCGGGCGTGGACTATGAGGGCAAGCCCTTCAAGTCGGTGACGCAGGGCGCGGCGGACCTCTCCCTGATCCCGCTCACCGAAAAGGACGAGACCCCGGCCGCCGAAGCCGAGGCCGCGCAGGACTTCATCGCCTTCGTGAAGGAGACGCTGGCCGACGAGGTGGCCGATGTGCGCGCCTCCGACCGCATGACCACCTCTGCGGTGTGTCTGGTCGCGCAGGATGTGGGCATCGACCGGCGGCTGGAGAAGCTGCTGGCGGGTGCCGGCCGCCTGCCCACGGCGGCCAAGCCCGTGCTGGAGATCAACCCGCGCCATCCGCTGGTGGCGGCGCTGGCCGGTCCCGCGGCGTCCGACATCGCCTTCCGGGCGGATGCGGCGCGTCTCCTGTTCGATCAGGCCCGCGTGCTGGATGGGGAGCAGCCGGTGGACCCCGCCGCCTTCGCCGACCGCCTCATGCGGGTGATGCAGCGCGGCATCCCCGCCGGCTGAGCCGCCCTCGCTGGGGAGGCTTCTGAGACGGATCGGGATTGCGCACTCAGTTGCACTGAAGAAGGAGATCGTCATGCCCGGGCTTGACCCGGGCATCCACGTCGGGCCGACGGTGGCCGGTACCAAGCTTGGGGACTGCCCCCGCCGCTCGCGAGAACGTCCACCGCCAGCCTGGCGACACTACGTGGATCCCCGGATCAAGTCCGGGGATGACGATGCTTTGCTGCATTGGTGTCCGAACTGAATATCGATCGGTGCTAAAGCCCTCACCCCGAAAAGGGCAGGGCGTTCGCAAAGGTTCCTCTCCCGCAATGGGGGAGGGCTTCAAGGGTGAAGCCCCATGCGGGTCCATATCGTCCACCGGACGACCTATGACTATCACCAGCCGGTGGCGCTCGGGCCGCACCGGCTGTTGCTGCGCCCCCGCGCGCAGTCGCAGGCGCAGCTCCTCGATTTCTCCCTCACCGTCTCACCGGAGGCCAATCTGTTCTGGGAGGCGGACGCCAACGGCAATGCGCTGGCGCTCGCCACCTTCCGGGAGGAGACCGACCGTCTCGTGGTGGAGAGCCGGGCCGAGCTGGAACTGCCCGGCATCCCCGGCCCCGCGCCGCTGCTGGCACCGGAGGCGGCCACCTATCCCTTTCTCTATTCGGAAGCCGACTGGAGCCACATCGCCCCGCTCGCCGCCCCCGCCTGCCCGGATGCGGAAGGCCGGCTGACGGCATGGGCGCGCGGTCTCGTCGCCGGCCAGCCCACGCCCTCCCTCGCCCTGTTGCAGGATCTGAACGCCGCTGTGCGGGACGCCGCCCGCTATGAGGAGCGGATCGAACCCGGCGTGCAGCCGCCGCTGGAGACCTTGCAGCGCGGCATCGCCTCCTGCCGGGATTTCGCGCTCCTGTTCGCGGAGGGCGCCCGCGCGCTCGGACTGGCCGCGCGGCTCGTGTCCGGCTACCTCGCCAATCCCGGCGGCAGCGCGCCGGGCACCGCCACCACCCATGCCTGGGCCGAGGTGTTTCTGCCCGGCGCGGGCTTCGTGCCGTTCGATTCCACCCACGCCACCATGGGCGGCCACAATCTGGTGCCGGTGGCCGTGGGGCGCACACTGGAAGAGACAACGCCCGTTTCGGGCTCTTTCCTCGGCCGCCCTGACGCACTGCGGCAGATGATCGTGGATGTGGAGATCACCGCCTGACGCAGAGGTGGCACACGCCGGGCCGAATTGCGCGCGCGGCTACGAAGCCTATATTAGCCCCTTGCGCCGATGCTGGGCCCTGCGTGCCCGGTGGCGTTCGTCCTTCCTTCACGGGATCCGCGCACCGTGCTGCCTGACCTTGCCGATATCGGGACCGATCCCGCCGCCACGCGCGTGGTGGTGGCCATGTCGGGCGGGGTGGATTCGTCCGTGGTCGCCGGGCTGCTGGCCCGCGCCGGCTTCGACGTGGTGGGCGTCACGCTCCAGCTTTACGATCAGGGCGAGATGGCCCGCCGCAAGGGCGCCTGCTGCGCGGGCCAGGACATCTACGACGCCCGCGACGTGGCGGAGCGCCTCGGCATTCCCCATTACGTGCTCGATTATGAAAGCCGCTTCCGCGAGGAAGTCATCGCGCGCTTCGCCGACAGCTATGCCGCCGGCTTCACCCCCATTCCCTGCGTGGACTGCAATCGCACGGTGAAATTCCGTGATTTGCTCGCCACCGCGCAGGATCTGGGCGCCTCGGTCCTCGCCACCGGCCATTATGTGGCGAGCCGTCCTCTGGCCGATGGCCGGCGCGGCCTGTTCCGCGCCGCCGAGGAGCAGAAGGACCAGTCCTATTTCCTCTATGCCACCACCGGCGCGCAGATCGACATGCTGCGCTTCCCGCTGGGCGGCATGAAGAAGAGCGATGTGCGCGCGCTGGCCGTGGAGCTTGGCCTGCCGGTGGCGGACAAGCCGGATTCGCAGGACATCTGCTTCGTGCCCGATGGCGATTATGCCGGCGTGGTGGAGCGCCTGCGCCCCGAAGCCGGGGAAGCCGGCGACATCGTGCATCTGGACGGGCGCGTGCTCGGCCGCCATCGCGGCGTGATGCACTACACCATCGGCCAGCGGAAGGGGCTGGGCATCTCCACCCCCGAGCCGCTCTATGTGATTGCCATCGACGCCGCCCGGCGCGAGGTCAAGGTCGGCCCGCGCGAGGCGCTGGCGGTGCGCGCCATTCGCCTCGTGGACATCAACTGGCTGGGCGATGTGCCGCTGAGCCGGGCCTGCGCCGAGGGGCTCGAGGTGTTCGTGAAGGTGCGCTCCACCCGCTCGCCCACGCCGGCGCGGCTGGGCAGGGACCCTTCCGGCGCGCCGGTGGTTGAGCTTCTGGCAGGTGAGGAAGGCGTTGCGCCGGGACAGGCCTGCGTGTTCTACGATGCGGCGGACGGCCCGGCGCGGCTGCTCGGTGGTGGCACCATCGTGCGGGCCGAGCGCATGGCCAGTCATCTGGCTGCCGTCGAAGTGGCATAATCCGGTTGTAAGCGCTTGCGCGAATCGCGCACACGGCTTGACCGGGGACGGATTGGGCCCGCCGGCACGGCGGGAAAGTGGGCCGGGTGAGGGTTTGGGCGGAAGACCGCCTGAGGCCGACGCCCGACGGGATATGGGTCTGGGAGCGGTGCGCGGGGGCGCGGCCGCCGATCGGCCCGGAGCGGAAGGCGCGGCCGTGATGGCCATCGCAGGCCGCAGCTGAAGGATGGCGCGGGAAATGGCGGTCCAGTACGATCTCAAAGAGCAGAAGCGGGCCTATGCCAAATGGGCGCCCGTTTATGACGCGGTCTATGTGAAGCTGCTCGCTGACGCCCAGCGCAAGGCAGCCCATGCCGCTGCCTCCTGCGGCCCCAACATCCTTGAGGTGGGCGTGGGCACCGGGCTCGTGCTGCCCTATTACCCCGCGCACTGTCATGTGACGGGCATCGACCTCTCCTTCGACATGCTGAAGAAGGCGGTGGAGAAGAAGACCGAGCGCCGCCTGCGGCAGGTCGGCCTGCTGGCCTCCATGGACGCCTGCGCGCTCGGCTTCGCCGACGCCTCCTTCGATGCCATCACGGTGCCCTTCGTGATCACGCTGGTGCCGGATCCGGAAGGCGCGCTGGACGAGATGCGCCGGGTGCTGAAGCCGGGCGGCGAGATCATCATCGCCTCCAAGCTCGGCGCCGATGCCGGCCCCGCCATGCATGTGGAGAGCATGCTGGCGCCGCTGGTGAAGAAGGTGGGCTGGAGCATCGCCTTCAAGGCCAGCCGCCTGTCCAACTGGGCGGCGACCCATCCCGACATGAAGGTGATGGACATCTCGCCGGTCTTCCCCGCCGGTTTCTTCAAGATGGCCCGCATCAAGAAGGCCCGCTGAGGGGCTTTCCGACCGGTTTTGTGCGCGCCAGCTATGGCTGGGCGCGACATACCCCCTCTCCCGCTTGCGGGGGAGGGTTGGGGAGGGGGAAGGGCGCGCCGGATGACCTGAACGGTCGCCGGGAACGATACCGAACCCTCTCCCGTCAACCGCCCCCTATTCCGCCGCCTGTGCCGGCGCGATGGGCGGGGTGCGGAAGGTGGCGAGAAGCGCCGCCTCTTCCGCCTTCGCCGCCGCCAGATGGCGTTCCTTCACATGCCCATAGCCCCGGATCTTCTCCGGGATGGACGCAATGGCCACCGCCGTGGCGTGGGTGTCGCGGCTGAGCCCCTCCAGCAGCTCGGCCAAAGTGCGCTCATAGTCGCGGATCAGCGCACGCTCGGTCCGGCGCTCGTGGCTGTAGCCGAAGATGTCGAACGGCGTACCGCGCAGCCCCTTCAGCTTCGCCAGATGGCCGAAGGCCTTCATCATCCACGGGCCGAAGCGGATCTTGCGCGGCTCACCCGTATTGGGGTCCAGCCTGGCGAACAAAGGCGGGGCGAGGTGGAACTCGTACCTGAGCTCGCCCTCGAAGGCGGCATCCACCTGTCGCTGGAAGGCGCCGTCCGCGAACAGCCGCGCCACCTCATACTCGTCCTTATAGGCCATGAGCTTGTAAGCGTAGCGCGCCACCGCTTCCGTCAGTCCCGTGCGGCCCGGCGCGCGCGCGGCTTCCGCCGCCGCCACCTTGTCCACCAGCCCCCGATAGCGGGCCGCATAACGGGCGCTCTGATAGGCGGTGAGCGAGGCCACGCGCCGCGCGATCACCTCATCCAGCGTCTCCGAGAGCCGGCGGGCGTCGCTCGTGCCCTGCTTCGGCACCAGAAGGGTGGCCATGGCTTCGGGATCATGGGCGGCGCGGCGGCCCCATTCAAAGGCCGCCTTGTTCATCTCCACCGCCTCGCCATTCAGCTCGATGGCCTTCAGGATCGCCTCGGCCGAGAGCGGCAGGCCGCCGAACTGATAGGCATAGCCCACCAGAAAGATGTTCTGCGGCAGTGAGTTGCCGAAGAGCGCCGTGGCAAGCCGCGTGGCCTCGATGAAATGGGTGCGCTCCGCCCCCACCGTGCCGGCGATGGTGCGCTTCAGGCGCTCCGTGGGTAGCGAATAGTCGGCGTTGCGGGTGAAGTCGCCGGGCAGCACCTCGTGGGTGTTCAGCACCACAAGCGTCGCGCCGGGCTTGACCGCCGCCAGCACCTTCTTGGTGCCGGCCACCACCAGATCGCCGCCAAGCACCAGATCGGCGCCGCGCGCGGGCACGCGGATGGCGGCGATGTCCTCCGGCCGCTCGGCAAGGCGGATGTGGCTGTAGACCGCGCCGCCCTTCTGGGCGAGGCCGGCCATGTCGATCATGCCGCAGGCCTTGCCTTCCAGATGTGCCGCCATGCCGAGGATCGCCCCGATGGTGACGATGCCGGTGCCGCCCACCCCGGTCACGATCACCCCATAGGTGCCGTGGATCTCAGGATGGCCGGGCTCGGGCAGATCGGGCAATGCGCCCATCCCCGCTGCCGCGCCTTCCGCCTTGCGGGGCTTGGCGCCATGCACGGTGACGAAGGAGGGGCAGAAGCCGTTGACGCAGGAAAAGTCCTTGTTGCACGAGGACTGATCGATCTCGCGCTTGCGGCCCCACTCCGTCTCCAGCGGCTGCACGGAGACGCAATTGGACTTCACCCCGCAATCGCCGCAGCCCTCGCAGACGCGCTCGTTGATGATCACCCGCTTGTCGGGATCGGGATAGGCCCCCCGCTTCCTGCGGCGGCGCTTCTCCGAGGCGCAGGTCTGGTCATAGATCAGCACCGTGCAGCCGGGGATCTCGGCCAGCTCGCGCTGGATATGGTCCAGCTCGTCGCGATGGTGGATGGTCATGCCCGCCGGCCAGTTGATGCCGGCGGCGTATTTACCGGGCTCGTCCGTCACCAGCACGAGGCGGGCGATGCCTTCCGCCGCCACCTGCCGGGCGAGCACCGGCACGGTGAGGTCGCCCTCATGGTGCTGGCCGCCGGTCATGGCGACAGCGTCGTTGAACAGGATCTTGTAGGTGATGTTCACCTTGGCCGCGACGGCGGCGCGCAGGGCAAGATAGCCCGAATGATTATAGGTGCCGTCGCCCAGATTCTGGAACAGATGCGGGCGTTTGGAGAAGCGGGACTCGCCGATCCAGTTGGCGCCCTCGCCGCCCATCTGGGTGAAGCCCACCGTGTCGCGGTCCATCCACTGCACCATGTAGTGGCAGCCGATGCCGGCGGAGCCGCGCATGCCCTCGGGCACGCGGGTGGAGGTGTTGTGCGGGCAGCCGGAGCAGAAATAGGGGATGCGGGTCGCCACGTCCGAGGTGGCGGCGAGCACCCGCTGCGCCTCCTCCAGCTCCGCCACGCGCGCCGCGATGTCGGGGATGTCGCCATAGGCGAGGATGCGCCGGCCGAGCTGGATGGCGATGTCGTTGGGGTCCAGCGCGCCCTTCACCGGGAAGAGCCAGCGGCCCTCCTCGTCCTTCTTGCCGATGCACACCGGCTGGTTGGCGGTGCCGTACAGCTCCTCGCGCACCTGCACCTCGATGAGCGAGCGCTTTTCCTCCACCACCATGATGAGGTCGAGGCCGCGCGCGAACTCCTTCAGCCCCTGCGTCTCGATGGGCCAGGGGCAGGCCAGCTTCCAGATGCGCAGGCCGAGATCGTTGGCGCGCACCTCGTCGATGCCCAACTCGTCCAGCGCGAGGCGCAGGTCGAGATAGCTCTTGCCCACGGTGGCGATGCCGATGCGCGGGCGCGCGCCGCCGGAAGTGATGAAGCGGTTGAGCTTCTGCGCGCGCAGGAAGGCGAGCACGGCATCGCGCTTGTATTCCTGAAGCCGCTCCTCCTGCGCGATGGGCGTATCCACGAGGCGGATGTTGAGCCCGCCCTCAGGAAAGCGGAAATCGGTGACGGGGGCGAGCCGCACCCGGTCCAGCCGCCCGTCCACCACGCCGGTGGATTCGATGGTGTCCTTCACCGCCTTGAGGCCGACCCATGTGCCGGCAAAGCGGGAGAGCGCCCAGCCATAGAGGCCGTAATCGAGGATTTCCTGCACGCCCGCCGGGTTCAGCACCGGGATCATCACGTCCACGAAATGGAATTCGCTCTGATGGGCGGTGGTGGAGCTTTCGCAGGTGTGGTCGTCGCCCATCAGGGCCAGCACGCCGCCATGCCTGGAGGTGCCGGCATTGTTGGCATGGCGGAACACATCGCCGGAGCGGTCCACGCCCGGCCCCTTGCCGTACCAGAGGCCGAACACGCCATCATATCTGCCCTCGCCGCGCAGTTCCGCCTGCTGGGAGCCCCAGAGCGCGGTCGCGGCCAGATCCTCATTGAGGCCGGGCTGGAAGAAGATGTCATTGGCGTTGAGCAGCTTTTGCGCCTGCCCGAACTGGAGGTCGAGCCCGCCCAGCGGCGAGCCGCGATAACCGGAGACGTAGCCGCCGGTGTTGAGCCCGGCGCGGCGATCCCGCTCCTTCTGCATGAGGGCGAGACGGACCAGCGCCTGCGTGCCCGAGACGAACACGCGCTCCTGCGCGAGGTCGTATTTGTCCTTCAAGGAAACCTGAGCAAGACCCTTGCCGACACCCATGACGCGCGTCCTCCGGATCGTCTGTCCTGCCCTCCCGGGCGGGAGAGGGCGGGCGGTCTTGTTCCGAAAGGCGAAACCTGCCGGCCTTGTGCCGCCAGATCGCGCTTCGGTGCCGCATTGACTTCAAGATCAGGCTGACACGGGTGGTTCCCCGCGGCAATTTCGTTGTTTGGAAGCGTTATGAAAGGAAGTTGCCGCAAAAGCGGGCCTGACGCATTTTGGCGCAATGCACGCGGAAAGTGTGCGGCGCAATGCGACGGAGAACCGCCCTTGGGCGGCGAGGTGGAAGGAAGGTCCGCCCGAAAGCATCCAAATTGATACCCGATTGCGTATAAATTACGAATATCCGCGCTCGCGTATATCGCGTTTTCATACGTGGGCGCGTATATTGTAACTTAATACGCTCACGCGTATATTCTCCGCCCAGGAGAAGCCCTGATGGACCAGATCGCACGCACCGAGAAGCAACTGGGGGCCATTCTGCGCCGCGCGCGCAAACAGGCCGGGCTGACGCAGGGCGGGCTGGGGGAGCGTATCCATCTGCGGCAGGGCACGGTGTCGCGGCTGGAGGCCGGGGCGCCCGCGCTCCAGTTGCGCACGCTCATGGCGGCGCTGTCCGCCCTCGATCTCGAACTGGTGGTGCGCCCCCGCAGCAAGGCCGATCCCGCCGACATCGAAGACCTGTTCTGATGGCGCGCCGTCCGGCCCATGTGCCGCTCGACGTTTTCCTGAATAGCCGCCTTGTGGGTGTGCTGCGACGCTCATCGACGGGGGCGATAGATTTTGTTTACGCGACGGAGTGGCTGGATTGGGAAAGCACCTTCCCGATCTCGCTGTCTCTCCCCTTGCGCGAAGCCCGCTATGTGGGTGAGGCGGTGGGCAATGTTTTCGAGAACCTCCTGCCCGACAGCGTTTCCATCCGCAGACAGGTAGCGGAGCGTGTGGGTGCCGGCGGCACGGACGCTTATTCCCTACTTGCGGCTCTGGGGCATGATTGCGTCGGTGCGCTGCAGTTCCTGCCGGAGGGCGTGGAAGTTGGTCCGGCCGGCACCACGGAAGGTCAGCCTATCGGAGAGGATGAGATTGCGCGGATCATCGCCAATCTCGCGCGGGCTCCCCTCGGCATGGGTGCGGATACAGCGTTCCGGATCTCGATCGCCGGAGCGCAAGAGAAGACCGCTCTGCTGTGCAAGAATGGCAGTTGGTTCAAGCCGACGGGTACCGCCGCCACCACCCACATCCTGAAACCCCAGATCGGCATGCTGCCAGGGGGCGTTGATCTGTCGAACAGCGTGGAGAATGAGTATCTCTGCCTGAAGCTGCTCGGCGCGCTCGGGGTGCCGGTGGCAGAGGCCGGGATGACGACGTTCGGCGGGCGGCGGACACTGGTGGTGGAGCGGTTCGACCGCCTCTGGGCCCGCGACGGCCGTCTGCTGCGCCTGCCGCAGGAGGACATGTGTCAGGCGCTCTCCGTGCCACCGTCGCTAAAGTACCAGTCCGAGGGTGGGCCGGGCATCGTCGATATCCTCCGGCTGCTTCAGGGTAGCGATACACCGGAGGCGGATATCGCCACCGTCATGCGGGCGCAGATCCTGTTCTGGATGCTGGGCGCCACGGATGGTCACGCGAAGAATTTCAGTCTCGCCCTTGGCCCCGGTGGCCGGTTTCACCTGACGCCGCTCTATGACGTGCTGAGTGCCCAGCCCAGCTTCGATGCCGATCTCATCCCGCGTCGTGACTTCAGGTTGGCGATGTCCGTCGGCACCCGGGGCCGCTACCGCGTGGATGACATCGTTCCGCGTCATTTCCTGCAGACGGCGGCCGCAGCAGGCATTGGCGAACCTTTGGTACGGGTGATCTTCGCTGACCTCGCGCAAACCGCCGAGGCACGCGCCGATGCGGTCTTCTCGACCTTGCCGCCCAGCTTTCCGGAGGAACTGGTCGCATCCCTCCGTGCAGCCATTGCACGGCGAGCCCGGATTCTGGCGGACGCCTAGCCCACCGCCGCCATCAGCCGGTCGATGAAGGCGTCGAGCGCGCTCTTGTCGATCCAGCGCAGCACCGCCACCACATCCAGCGAGGGCGCGCACCAGATCACGTTCACGCCAGCGCCCAGCGCGAAGAAGGCGTCCGCCGGCACATGGGGCCGATGGGCCGCGCCCGCATTCAACCACCACAGATAGCCGTAATTGCCGAGCGTGGGCGAAGGCGTGGTCATCTCGGCCACGTAGGCGGGGGAGAGCACCTGCTGCGCGCCCCACGCGCCGCCCCGTGCCGCCATCAGGCCGACGCGGGCATGGTCCTGCGCGCTGATGAACAGCCCGCCGCCCCAATGCCCGCCGCCGGGCACGGACTGGATGCGCTGGCCGTCCATCTCCACGAAGCTGTTGCTGTAGCCCTGCCATTCCCAGCCGGTGGACGCGCCGATGGGGTCCATCACACGCTCGCGCAGCACGTCGGGGAGCGGGCGGCGGAACAGGGAGAGCAGGCAGTAGGAGAGCAGGTTCACCCGCACGTCGTTATATTCATAGAAGCTGCCGGGCGTCTTCAATTCGCGACGCTCGCCCTTGCGGCTGTTGTCGGCGCCGGGGCCGATCTGGCGGTTGTGGTCCACCTGATCGGATTTTTCGAAGATCGTCCCGTCCCACTCGCTCGACTGCTGCAACAGCTGCCGCCAGGTGATCTGCGCATTGTGCGCGCTCTCGAAATAGGGGCCGGGCACCGAGGCGCCCACCGGGGCGTCCATGTCCGGGATCAGCCCATCCGCCTGCGCGATGCCGGCGAGGA
This sequence comes from Azorhizobium oxalatiphilum, assembly GCF_014635325.1. GTDB lineage: Bacteria > Pseudomonadota > Alphaproteobacteria > Rhizobiales > Xanthobacteraceae > Azorhizobium > Azorhizobium oxalatiphilum. The sequence continues at coordinate 148,791 of NZ_BMCT01000007.1, forward strand.
TGGAGAGATAGCTCTTGGCGATGGAGAAGGTCATGTCGGCGCGCGCCGTGTCGCCCCATTCGGCGGCGATGCGCCCGCCCTTCAGGATCAGCCCCGCCGGGCCGCCGCGCTCCCGCACCGGGCCGACGATGGCGCTCCACGGGCCTTTCTCGTTCCACTCCACGAGGCCCACATACTTGCCGTCCGGATAATAGAGGCTGCGCGGCCACTGGCTCTCATGGCCCTTGGCGAAGGCGATGGCGGCGTCGAGGCTTTGCGCGTTGAAGCCGGCGGCCTCCGGGGCGATGTGCTCCCACTGGGCGAAATCGGACGGCGGGACATAGGCAGGGCTGGTCTGCGTCACGGCGGGGCCTCTTGCTGCGGGCGTGCGACCGGTGCCGGAACGGCAGGCGCGGGGAGCGCCCGGTCATCTGGAAGGACGTGCAGCTTGGCAGGCGGGCAGTGGCGGCCGCAAGCCCAGACATCAGGCAATGTTGCGCCCGGTCTGCCCTTTGTCCTGCCCTCCCGCTTGCGTGCAGGGCCATCGCACATGGAGGCCGCGCGCTTCTGCGAAGCTCGTGTTTTGTGGTGTCGAGGGAGGTCTCTGCCATAGAACAACGTCATCCCCGGACTTGATCCGGGGATCCACGTCGGGCCGACAGTGCAGACCTCCGAAGGCTGTTCCGAGCGGGGCCACGTGGATCCCCGGATCAAGTCCGGGGATGACGACCTACTGTTGGGGCAGTGGTCCTTTGCAATGGCGCAGAGGCAGAGTTTGCAGATGGGATCCCCCTGTCCGCAAGCGGGAGAGACAGCCTGCCGGGTCCGGGCTGGAGGTTCCCGTAATGGAGCCGCGAGGCTGTTGTCAGCGCGCCGGAAAAGCCATCCTTCGCCGAAAACCGGAAACATCCGACTTCGGTGCTTGAGAGGATGGCGAGGGGTCACTGGCGGAAGGCGGAGAAGCGATGCCACTGAACGAGAAAACCCCCGCCTTGGCAGGGGTTTTCATAAAAGGTGCGGGTGTGCCTTACCGTGGTGTACCGGCCCTTCGAAAAGGGCGCACATGCAACGGCGACCTGAGAGGAAGCCCCGCTGTCCGTTGCTTAAACTGATATTGCATCTGAGGGCTTTTCCTTCAAGGAAGGCCCCATTTGCGCCTCAGCGCCCCAGCCGCTCTAGGAAGCCGGCGAGGTCTTCGGTCACGTGGTCGATATAGGCCGCTTCCCGGCCCTCGAATTCCCAGCTCTCGCGGGTCGAGATTTCCTCGTTCGGCGGCACCACCATCACCGTGGTCATGCCGAGCCGGTGCGGCACTTCCAGATTGCGCGCCAGATCCTCGAACATGGCTGCCCGCTTCGGCTCCACCCCATGCGCGCGCAGGAAGCGCAGATAGGCTTCCTCGGAGGGCTTCGGGTGGAATTCGGCGGCCACGATGTCGTGGATGGCCACGAAATGCTTGTCGAGCCCCAGCTTGCCCAGCACGTTCAGCGCGTGGCGCTCGGAGCCGTTGGTATAGACCAGCTTGGTGCCTTGCAGCCCCTCCAGCGCCGCCGCGAGGCGAGGCGAGGGTTCGAGGCCGGTCAGGTCCACATCATGGACGTGGGCGAGGAAGGGGGCAGGGTCGATGCCGTGCTCGATCATCAGGCCGCGCAGCGAGGTGCCATACTTGCGGTAATAGGCCTTCTGCTGGGCGAAGGCTTCTTCCGGCGTGATGTTGAGCAGGCCGGAAATATAGTCCCGCATGCGCCGGTCGATCTGGCCCCAGAGATCGTGCTGGGCGGGATAAAGGGTGTTGTCCAGATCGAACACCCAGGTCTCCACCTCATCGAAGGCACGGGCGCCGGGATTGGTCATGCGGTGGAGCGGGGTCTCGGGGGCGGTCATCGACATCCAGAACTTGAAAGCAGGAAACGGGTCTGCCCTCTATACGGGGCGCGGGCGCATCCGGACGAGGGGACCGGGCGTGCCCGGTCAGGAAGACATGGGAACCGGATACGCCCGGATTGTGGCAATCCGACCGGATCCGGTTCCCGTTGGTCGTGTCCCCGATGCCGCGAAAAGCGGTCAGCGGGTGATGAGCGTGCCGATGCCGTGGTCGGTGAGCAGCTCCAGCAGCACCGAATGGTTCTGCTTGCCGTCCATGATGACCACGCCTTCCACGCCCTTCTCCAGCGCGTAGATGCAGGTCTCCACCTTGGGGATCATGCCCCCCGACACGGTGCCGTCGGCAATCAGCTGGCGGCACTGGGCGATGGTCAGCTCGGGGATGAGCTGCTTGTTCTTGTCCAGCACGCCCGGCACGTCGGTGAGCAGCAGCAGGCGCTTGGCGCCCAGCGCACCGGCAATGGCACCGGCGAAGGTGTCGGCATTCACATTGTAGGTGCCGCCGTCCACGGCAGTGGCGACCGGGGCGAGAACCGGGATCAGCTCGCGGCCGAGTATCTGGTCGAGCACCATGGTGTCCACGGTGTCCGGCTCGCCCACGAAGCCGAGGTCCACCACCTGCTCCACGCGGCTGTCGGGATCGACGATGGTGCGGGTCGCCTTGCGGGCGCGCACCATGTTGCCGTCCTTGCCGCACAGGCCGATGGCCTTGCCGCCCGCTTCGTTGATGAAGCCGACGATCTGCTTGTTGATGGAGCCGGCCAGCACCATCTCGACGATCTCGATGGTGGCCTTGTCGGTGATGCGCAGGCCGGCGGCGAACTCGGACTTGATGCCGAGCTTGTCCAGCATGGCGCCGATCTGCGGGCCGCCGCCATGCACCACCACCGGGTTCACGCCGGACTGCTCGAGCAGCACGATGTCCTGCGCGAAATCGCGGGCCAGCTGGTCGTTGCCCATGGCGTGGCCGCCGTACTTCACCACGACGATGGCGTCGTCATAGCGCTGCATGTGGGGGAGGGCCTTGGTGAGCACCTCGGCCTGGAGTTGGGCTTCCGCCACCGGGGCGGGAATGGGCGCGCTCATGGCATCAGCCTGATCTTGAGGGCGGCAAGCGATCCGGTATCCCTTGCGGGGCACTGGACCCCCGGCCCGCCGGGGTCGGGTCGAGCGGCGCGACGGCTTTGGGCCACCGCTACCGGCGCCCTTCTAGCGACTTCCCCGGCAGGGGGGAAGGGCGGGGGCAGCGGCTTTCCGCTCTCGATTCGCGGGAAATACGGCGGCACTTACCGTTCCGGGTAATCGCCTACTTTTCCAGTTGCACGGGAAAATGCCGCGCGGCTCACCCGTCATCGAACCACCACAAAGAAGGTTCTTTGCGATAGGCGTGCCGGCGGTTATGGCCTGCATGCGTTCTCGCCTCCAACGGACCCACCCGGCCATGTCGCCCAAAGCCCCGCTTCCGCCCCGCCGGGCGCTCGATCTGTCGCGCCGTACCATCGCGCTGCTGTTCCTGATCTGCTTCGTGCTGGTGGCGATTCCCATCGTCACCCATCCGATCCCGCCGCTGTCGGACTATGTGAACCACCTCGCCCGCATGAAGGTGATCGCGGCGGTGCCGGGCGACCCCGACCTCTCGCGCTTCTACTTCCTGCAATGGAGCGTGCTGCCGAACCTGATGATGGACATGGTGGTCCCGCTGCTGGACCGCTTCGCCGACATCTATGTGGCCGGCGAGATCTATACGCTGATGTGCTTCGCGCTCATCGCCTTCGGCACGCTCTATCTGCACCGGGCGCTGTTCGGGGCGTGGTCGGCCATTCCGCTTGTGGCCTTCCCGCTGCTCTACAACAACATCTTCCTCATCGGGGTGATGAACTACATCTTCGGGATCGGCCTGTGCCTGTGCGGCCTCGCCACCTGGATCCTGCTGCGCGACAGGCCGTGGCCGTGGCGCTATGCGGTGTCCTGCCTGTTTGTGCTGGCGCTGTTCTTCTGCCACCTGTTCGCCACCGGCGTGTATGGGGTGGGCATCCTCTCCTATGAGCTGATGCGCCTGTTCGACCGCAAGGGTGGCAGCTGGAAGACGCGCATCATCGCCTTCGTCACGGCGGGCTTTCCGTTCGCGCTCACGGTGCCGCTGCTGCTCATGAGCCCCACCTGGGGGCTGAAGGGCGAGAATTACTGGGAGCCGCGCGGCAAGCTCGACGGCATCGAGTTCGTCATCAACGTCTATTACGATTATGTGGCCTTCTCGCTCACCGCCGTGGTGGTGCTGGCAGCGGCCTGGGCGGTGCGGCATCGCCTGCTGCGCACCCACAACATGCTGTTCTATCTGCTGGTGATCGCCGGTGCGGTCTACATGGCGCTGCCGCGCACCGTGTTCGCCACCTATATGGCCGACCAGCGCATGCCGGTGGCCATCGCCTTCATGGTCATCGCCTGCATCCAGATCGACCTGCGCCACCGCCTCGCCCAGCGCGGCTTCGCCATCATGCTGGTGCTCCTCGTGGCGGTGCGCGTCACCGAGGTGCAGGTGGTGTGGAACAACCTCACCCAGTGGACGGTGGCCTTCCAGGAAAGCATCACCAAGATCAAGCGCGGCTCCAAGGTGATGGTGGCCTATGCGGATCCGTGGGGCGGCTCGCAGCCGCAGGATCTCGGCCTCGTGCATGCGGCCTGCCTCGCCATCATCGAGCGCTCCTCGCTGGTGACGACGGCCTTCACTGTGCCCGGCAAGCAGATACTGCGCGTCCACAAGCCCTATACGGACTGGGTGGACACCGAGGACGGCACGCCGCCCAATCGCGAGCAGCTCCTCGTCACCGAGGAGGAGCCCACGCCGGACGGCCCGCGCTACTGGGATCTGTGGCCGCAGCATTTCGATTATGTCTACCTGCTGTTCACCGAGCCCGGCGATCCGAACCCGGATTCCGACCGGCTTGAGCTGGTCTATGCGGGCGACCGCTTCCAGCTCTACAAGGTCATCAAGCCGCCACCGGCCAGTTGAGCCGGATCGGGCCGGGGCGCAGCTCCGGTCCGTGAATCCGCCGAACACGAGCTGAACTGGTTCCCTCTCGGCGTGCTCTGAGCCCGCTTCATCCTCCTGTCACCGGCGCGTCATGGTTCCGTGACAGGAGGCCGTTCTTCGTCCGCCCCGCCCGAAAGGTCCGCCCCATGGAAACCGTCTTCACCAACGCCCGCCTCGTTCTGGAGGACCGTGTGATCGACGGGACGCTGGTGCTGCGCGGGACGGAGATCGCCGCCGTGGACGAGGGCCGCTCGCATCTTTCCAGCGCGGTGGATTGCGACGGCGACTATCTCTCCCCCGGCCTCATCGACCTGCATACGGACGCGCTGGAGAACCATTTCGTCCCGCGCCCCAAGGTGATCTGGCCCGACGCCCGCGCCGCCGCGCTCGCCCATGACGGCCAGACGGTGGCCGCCGGCATCACCACCGTGTTCGACGCCATCTGCGCCGGCGGCTTCGACCAGACCAAGTCCGCCCGCCGCGATCTCTTCACCATCATGCTGGACGCGGTGGAGCAGGGCGCGCCCTGGTTCCGCGCCGACCACCGCATCCATCTGCGTTGCGAGCTGACCGACCCCGGCCTGCTGGAACTGGCCGAGCCGGAGCTGAACCGCAAGGCGCTGGGCCTCGCCTCGCTCATGGACCACACGCCCGGCGCGCGGCAGTGGCGCAATGTGGACCAGCTGCGCACCTATCTGCGCGGCATCGGCAAGACGGCGGACGAGGTGGAGCACGAGCTGGCCACCCGCACCGCGCGTGGGCAGGAGGCGGTGGCCGCCAATTTCGACCGCCTCGCGGCCTTGCTGCGGGATGCGGGCGTGGCGCTGGCCAGCCATGACGACACCACGCCCGAGCATGTGGCCGATGCCAAGGCCGCCGGCTGCACCATCTCCGAATTCCCCACCACGCAGGAAGCGGCCAAGGCGGCCCATGAGGCCGGCCTCACCACCATCGGCGGCGCGCCGAACGTGGTGCGCGGCGGCTCCCATTCCGGCGGCGTCGCCATGCGCGACCTCGTGGCGGCGGATCTTCTCGATGCGCTCGCTTCCGACTACGTGCCGGCCAGCATGCTGCAGGCGGCGACGAAACTCGCCGCCGACGGCGTGCCCATGGCGACGGCGCTCTCGCTGGTGACAGCCCGGCCGGCGGCGCTGGCGGGCCTCGCCGATCGCGGCCGCCTTGAAGCCGGCCTGCGCGCCGACGTGCTGCGCTTCCGCCTGGTGGACGGCACGCCTGTGGTGCGCGATGTGCGGGTGAAGGCTGAGAAGGTGTTCTGAGCCTCGACCGCCCTCACCCCTCCCCGTTGGCCTCTTCCAGCCAGTGCGGCTTGCGGGCGAAGCCCACGTGATAGGTGGTCCAGTGCACCAGCACCGGCGGATCACCGGCCCCCACCTGCGCGGCGGGCTTCTCGATGCCGATGATGCGGCCCTTGGGATGCTCCGACAGGCAGCGGTTCAGCAGCGCAAGGGCGTCGGCGGCCTTGGCGTCCGCTTCGGCGCCGGAGAGGCCGGGGGCTCCGATGGCGATGCGCTTGACGTAATGTACTTCGGCAAGATCGAGGCTGGCGGGCATGAAGGCTCCATGGCAAGGCGTGGAACAAACGGCGCGGTGGCCGGCGGAAAATGCGGGCGGCCCGAATATGGCCTCACTCTACCCGGCCGGCGGAAATCCGCCATCACCCGCGTGATCTTCGCGCGCTCTCCCTTTGCCACCCACACGCCCGGCCCTCCCAACGCCTTCGTGCACACGGCACGCGTGATGCCGCTTCCCTCGCGCCGCGCCGCCCTTTAGGGATGGCAGGCTGACTTATCTCGACGCTGACTATCTCGACATGGAGAGGCCGCTTGTCCGTCCGCTATGCCGTCTATCTCGCTCCCGCGTGCGACACCGCGCTCTGGCGCTTCGGTTCCTCGGTGGTCGGCTATGATGCGGAGACGGGCGCGGACTGCGTGGCCCCGGCCCTGTGCGGCTTCGCGCCCGAGGACTGGCGGGGCCTCACCGATGAGCCGCGCCGCTACGGCTTCCACGGCACGCTGAAGGCGCCTTTCCGCCTCGCGCCCGGCATGGACGAGACCGATCTGTTCGCCGCGCTGGCGGGATTTGCCATGGAGCATCATCCCTTCGAGCTGCCGCCGCTGGAGGTGCGCCAGCTGGGCAGCTTCATCGCCCTCGTGCCGCCGGCGCCCGTGCCGGCGCTGGATGATCTGGCCCTGGATGCGGTGGAGCGGCTGGACGCCGTGCGCGCGCCGCTCTCCGAGGCCGAGATCGCGCGGCGCAAGCCGGAGAACCTCACCCCCCGCCAGCGCGCCCATCTGCACCGTTACGGCTATCCTTATGTGCGCGAGGATTTCCGCTTCCACATGACGCTCACCGGCAAGCTGCAGGAGCCGGCCATGGGGCATGCGGTGAATGCGCTTTCCGAGGCTTATCTGGCCAGTGGCGCCCACATGCCGGTGCCGGTGGACGATGTGGTGCTCTACATGCAGGAGGAGGCCGGCGCGCGCTTCCGCATCCTGCACCGCGCGCCGCTGGGGGCGTAAGGGCGGGCGAAGGGCATCGCGGGGCGCCGCGCGGGCGGCTTGCAGCCGATCATGGGCCGGATCATCCGTGTGACGGTGCATGCTACCGTCGCCCGCATCCGGCTTCCCGTTTGGGGCTGCGCGCGCCTGCGCACGGGCTGTTTTCTATTGCAAAGCCTACGGAAACACGCACCCTCGGCCCGGGGATCAATCCAATCTGTAAAGCGTCGAAGCGGCCGGACGTCCGATCGCGGTCCTGAGCCTGTGCTCAACATTGGGGTGATCTTCGATGGGAGAGAACCATGGCCATCGCGAACAATGAGATCCTGACACCGGACGCCGGTGCGGCGACCAGCCTCGCCCCGGGTGACTGGGCGAGCAAGGCGACCCAGACCTATCAGGCTCTGCTGCCGCATTTCGACGATACCAAGACCTCCTTCTGGCTTGCCGGGCATGCCTGCGACACCCTGACCGACTACTATTTCGAAGTGGATCGGACGGATGTCGCCACGTTAGCCGGCATTGTCGCCAGGAAATACAGGCCGAACTCGGCCTACTGGTACGATGACTACTCCTGGTGGGGTAATGCCATGGTGCGGGCAGCGGGATCCAGCATGTACAATGCGGACTCGCGAGCCGCCTTCCTCAGCGTCGCCATGGATGCGTGGCTGTGGATCGACGGGAATGCCCCCAATGGCTGGGCATGGGCGGACCAGCAGAAATTCGCCGCCTTAGAGCCGCTCTTTTCGGGCGGCGTCTGGAACCGCTTCCTGACCGATAACTGCAACCCGGGCCCCGGCGACCGGATCTGCGGCCGCCAGAATACTGTGACCAATCTCGGCTATCTGCTGCTGGCGGAGCGCTTCTTTCTCCATGAGCCAAGCAACGACATTCCCCCCGTGCTCAAGCGCTCCTATCTGACCGCAGCCCAACGGGAATATGCGTTTCTGCACCAGTGGATGTATCTGGGGAAGCCGGATCTTGCCCTGCTGAACCACTTCAGTCCCGGAAACCCGGGGTATGTGGTGATGCGCGAGCGCGCCAGCCTGTTCAAGAACGGACAGCAGGATCCCGGCTATGTTCCCCTGTTCGCCTGGACCGGCGATCAGGGGCTCATGGTCAGCGCGCTCGTGGACCGCATGCGTGTGCTGGGAGGAGGGAGCGACTATCAGGCCGCCCTCTACCTGGCCATGGGGCTGATCGATGGCGTGAGCGAATTCCTGGTGAAGAAAAACCCTTACGACGAACCCGGTCAGCTTGATCCCTGGGGGGTGCAGTGGCCGCATGACGGCTACGAGACGGATTACTGGACGGGCGTCGCCGTCTTCATGCGCGGCCTGCTCTACGCCTACCGGAACAGCCCGGAGCTGAAGACCTTCATCACCAACAACGCGACCTGGATGAGCTTGCTGCGCGCCAATGCCGAAATGGTGCTGAACAAGCCGGACCGGCCCCAGTCGGACAACCCGCTGGTCAGCCTCACCAACGATCTGGCCATTCTGGCGGCTGCCATCGCCATCGTGCCGCACAGCGCCTGACCCTGCGCGTGGGACGGGCGGGGGAGGCCCCGCCCGTCATCTGCCTGTCACGGCGCCCGGCGCAGTCTCCGCGCCTTCCGGAGACTGCGCCCCATGAAGAAGCTCGGCCTTGCGCCCCTCATCGACCCCACCGCCCGCGTCACCGACACGACGCTCGGCCGCTACACCGAAGTGGGCGCGCGCGTAAAACTGCTGGAAGTGGAGATGGGGGATTATTCCTACATCGAGCATGACAGCGACATGGCCTACGCTCAGGTGGGCAAGTTCTGCTCCATCGCCGCGCTCACCCGCATCAATCCCGGCAATCACCCCATGTGGCGGGCCAGCCAGTCCCATTTCACCTATCGCGCCTCCACCTATTTCGATGATGCGCAGGACGACGCCGAGTTCTTCCAGTGGCGCCGCGACCATCGCGTGACCTTCGGCCATGACATCTGGATCGGCCATGGCGCCGTCATCCTGCCCGGCCGAAGCATCGGCACCGGGGCAGTGGTGGCGGCCGGCGCCGTCGTCACCAAGGATGTGCCGCCTTATGCCATCGTGGCCGGCGTGCCGGCGAAGATCGTGAAATGGCGCTTCCCGGAGGCGATTGCCGGGCGGCTTCAGGCGCTGGCGTGGTGGGACTGGGAGCATCAGGCCCTGCGGGCGGCGCTGGATGATTTCCGCAACCTGCCCATCGAGGGCTTTCTGGAGCGGTATGAGGGGGCCGGCATGGGCCGCCCCGCGTCCGCCGCAGAATAGGCCTGCGCAGGAGCCGCAGGGGGCAAAGCTCCCCTTCCGGGGCGACCCGTGCTATCTGCTGCCGGCAAATCCATAGCCCGGCGGCTCCGCTTCCGGGTGAGTGCAGGACATCGCCGCCCCGTGACCGAACCCCGTTCCGCCGCCATCGCTTCCGCCCTCGCCACCCTGGAGACCGAGGCCGCCGGCCTTGCGGCGCTTACCGCCGCCGTGGGCAATGGGCTGGGCGCGGCGTTCGAGCGGGCGGTGAGCATCATCATGGGCGCGCGCGGCCGCGTCATCGTCACCGGCATGGGCAAGAGCGGGCATGTGGCGCGCAAGATCGCCGCCACGCTCGCCTCCACCGGCACGCCGTCCCATTATGTCCACCCCGCCGAGGCCAGCCACGGTGATCTCGGCATGGTGGCGCCGGAGGACGTGATCGTCGCACTGTCGTGGTCCGGCGAGACGGCGGAACTGCGCGACATCGTGGACTATTCCCAGCGCTTCGACGTGCCGCTGATCGCCATCACCTCGGACCGGGACAGCACGCTCTCCCGCGCCGCCGGCGTGGTGCTGGCCTTGCCGCTGGCCAAGGAAGCCTGCCCGTTGGGCCTCGCGCCCACCACCTCCACCTTGATGCAGCTCGCCATGGGCGATGCGCTGGCGGTGGCGCTGCTGGAGAGCCGGGGCTTCACGGCCACCGATTTCCGCACCTTCCACCCCGGCGGCAAGCTGGGCGCCAACCTGAAGTTCGTGCGCGACGTGATGCGGGCCGGTGATGCCCTGCCGCTGGCCAAGGCCGGCGCGCTCATGGGCGAGGTGCTGGTGGAGATGAGCACCAAGGGCCTCGGCTGCGTGGCGGTTCTCGACGGCGAGGGCAAGCTCGCCGGCATCGTCACCGACGGCGACCTGCGCCGCCACATGGCGAACGACCTGCCCTCGCGGCCCGTGGACGCCATCATGAGCCGCAGCCCGAAGACGGTGCGGCCGGATCAGCTGGCTTCCGAAGCCCTGCGCATCCTCAACACCGCCAAGATCACCGCGCTGATGGTGGTGGAAGACGGGCGACCGGTGGGCGCGCTGCACATCCACGATCTGCTGCACGTCGGGGTGGCGTGAGATGAGCGGGAAAGCCCTCTCCCGCTTGCGGGGGAGGGTTGGGAGGGGGCCGCGCGCCAGCGCGGAGGCGCCCTGCGTTCGCACAACGTCCTGAATCTGCACCCGGTCTGCCCCCTCCCCAGCCCTCCCCCGCAAGCGGGAGAGGGAGTAGGGCGCGCTGGGGGATGGGTTCAGCGTCGGGCTGAACGCCCGCTCACTCCCCGATCAGCGCCAGCGCGGTGCCGGCGCCGATGCGGTCGCGGTCCGCATCCGTGAGGCCGGCCACGGCGTCGAGGCTGGCGACAGGCGTCTCGTCGCCCATGTCGAAGGGGGCGTCGGTGCCCAGCGCCACGTGCTCCGGGCCGACCAGATCCACCAGATAGCGCAGCGCCTGCGGGTCGAAGACCAGCGTGTCGAAGTACAGCGTCTTCAGCAGTTCCTTCGGACAGCTCTGGGTGTGCACCTTGGCCTCGGCGCGCACCTTCTGGCCGTGGACGAGGCGGCCGATCTGATAGGGCAAATAGCCGCCGCCATGGGCCGCCATGAGCTTCAGGCCCGCCAACTCGTCCAGCACGCCGGAGAAGATGAGGTTGGCCAGCGACACGGTGGTGTCGGTGGGATTGCCCACGAGGTTGGTGAGGTAATAATCCTCCAGCCCCGCCTTCGAGCCCACATAATAGGGGTGGATGAACACCAGCACGTCCAGCTCGCGGGCGCGCTTCAGGAACGGACGGAAGCGCGGGTCGGCGAGCTGCACGCCCTCGATGGTGGTGCCGATCTCAACCGCCCGGAACCCATGCTCCTTGACCGCCCGCTCAAGTTCGGCGACCGCCAGCTCGGGGTGCTGCATGGGCACGCTCGCCATGCCGCGCAGCCGGTCCGGGGCCTGCGCCACCATTTCGGCGATGCCGTCGTTGACGTTACGCGCCGCCTTGAGCGCCAGCTCGGCCGGGGCCCAGTAATAGAACATGGGCGGCGCGGTGGAGACCACCGACAGGTCGATGCCCTTGCGGTCCATCGCCTTCAGCTTGGCGCCCACATCGATGAACTCGTCGAACAGGGGATACACATAGCCCTGGTCGTGGACCATCTTGCGCAGGCCGCCCTCGGCCTTGATGTGCGCCGCGAACCCCTTCGTGTCGGCGACGATCGCCTCCACCATGCGCGGGGGAATGACGTGGCTATGGATGTCGATGCGCATGGGTCACGAATACCTTTTCACGGTGCCATCCTCGGCATACCAGTCGAATGGCGCGTCGGAGAGATTGACGATCACGTTCTGGATCTGGGTGTATTCTTCGAAGGCGACGAGGCCGTTCTCGCGCCCGATGCCGCTCATCTTGAAGCCGCCCCACGGGGAGGCGGGGTCGATGCGGTGGTGGTCGTTGATCCAGACGATGCCCGCCTGCATCCTGTGCGCCACGCGATGGGCGCGGGTGATGTCGCGCGTCCACACCGACATGGCGAGGCCGAACTCGGTGCCGTTGGCGATCGCGATGGCCTCCTCCTCCGTATCGAAGGGGATGACGCACACCACGGGGCCGAAAATCTCCTCCTGCGCGATGCGCATGTCATTGGTGACATTGGTGAAGATGGTCGGCTCGTGGAAGAAGCCGCCCTCATACTGGGCCCCTTCCGGCCGCTTGCCGCCCACCGCCAGCGTGGCGCCCTCGGCAAGGCCGATGGCGACATAGCGCTCGGTGATCTCGCGCTGCCGGGCGCTCACCAGCGGACCCATGAGGGTCGCCATGTTCTTCGGATCGCCGATGCGGATATTTTTCGTGCGCTCAACCAGACGCGCGACCACCCGGTCGTGGATGGAGCGATGCACCAGCAGGCGCGCGCCCTGCACGCAGGTCTGGCCCGCCGCGATGAAGGAGGCGAACAGGGTTGCGGACACCGCCCGCTCCACGTCCGTGTCCTCGAACACCACCACCGAGGCCTTTCCGCCCAGCTCGGCGGCGACCTTGGTCAGGTTCTTGCCGGCGATGGCGGCCACCGCCTTGCCGGTCTCGGTGCCGCCGGTGAGGTCGATCTTCTTGATGCGCGGGTGGCTGGTGAGCGCCAGACCAGCAGTGCCGCCAAATCCCGGCACCACATTATAGACGCCATCCGGCACGCCGGCTTCCCTGAACACCTCGCCCAGCAGCAGCGGGGTGATGGGGGCAAGCTCCGAGGGCTTCACCACCATGGTGTTGCCCGCCGCCATGGAGGGCGCCACCTTCTTGGTGAGGATCAGCAGCGGGTGGTTCCACGGCGTCACATGGCCCACCACGCCCAGCGGAACGCGGCGGGTGTAGTTGAGATAGCCGGTGCCGAAGGGCGGCACGGTGTCCTCATGGGTGCGCGCCACCGCGCCAAAGTAAGAGAACCATTCCGGCAGGCGGGAGAGCTGTGCGGTCATCTCGCGCAGGGGCCGGCCGATCTGGTCCACCTCGATGCCGACGATCTCCGGCAGGCGGGCTTTCAGGATGGCGGCGGCGCGATGCATGATGTCGCCGCGCTCGGCCCCGGTCATGGCCGACCACACCGGGAAGGCGGCCTCGGCGGCCTTGACCGCGGTCTCGATGTCGGCGGCGTCACCCTCGGCCACGGTGCCCACGAGGGCGCCGTTCTTGGGGTTGCGCACCTCCAGCGTCCGGCCGGAAGCGGAGGGCACATAGGCGCCGGATATGTACATGCCGAGGCTGATCGGCCCCTGGTCCGTGGGCATTTATGATGCGTCCTGTTGAGCGAATGATCAGGAAGTTCGGTGGGCGGCGGCGACCTTGGCCACCATGTCGGCGGTGTCGCGGAAATGGGCGCGCAGCACCTCCTGCGCGCGGTTGACGTCGCGGGCGGCGCAGGCCTCGTAGAGCGCCCAGTGCTGGCGCTGGGGCGCGTCATAGCCCTTGATGTCCACCCAGATGCGCACGTAGCGCTCCACATTCTGCCTGAGCACGTCGATCTGCTCCACGAGGCGCGGCCAGCCGCAGGCGGCGTTGAGGATCGAGTGGAATTTCTGGTTGAGGGTGCGCCAGTCGCCGCGCTGGGCGGGATCGTCCATGAGGGTGAGGATGTCGCGCATCTTGGCCAGCTCGTCGGCGGTGAGGTTGATCACCGCCCGCTCCAGCGCCAGCGTTTCCAGCGCGATGCGCATGGCGAACAGCTCTTCCACCTCCTCGGCCCGCAATTGCGAGACCTCGGTGCCCCGGAACGGGTAGCAGGTGACGAAGCCGTCCTTCTCCAGGATCTTGAGGGCCTCGCGCACGGGCATGCGGCTGCATCCGAGGTCGGCTGCGATACGGTCGGGCTCCAGCCGTTCGCCGGGCTTGAGACGGCCTTCCACGATGGCGTCGCGCAGCACGCCGAGCACCGCGTCCTTGCGGCTGGGGATGCTTCCAAGCAGGAGCTTTTCGCGTTCGTTGAGGGCCATGGTCCTGTCCTTGGGCTGCGGATGCCGACCTCCGGCCCCCGCTACGCCCTTTTAGAGCCGGATCCCGTCAGGACCAGTCTCCAACACCTTGAAGGCGCGTGTTTGACCGGGCGGATTGCGACGCCGCCCGATGGAAACTCACGCCGGCGCCCATCGCCGCCGCGTGCGCCTTGGAGATATTTTATCCGATATATCGCTGAAAGCTAGCCATCCTTTCCGCCTTCTGTCGAGAGGGTGGGCAGCGAGGACCGGGGACATTGCCGGTGCCTCTCTCGGAGCCCGTTCGGGACATCGGCGGACCAACGCGCCCGGCTTTTCCAAACGGGCGCTCAGGCCTGCACCAGACGGTGTCCCTCGGCGGCCACGCCGCCCGCCCCCGGATCAGGCGTGGCTGACGATGCCGATGCGGTTCATGGGCGCGCGCAGCTGGAAGCGGATGCCGCCGGGCGCATAATCCACGTTGGCCTCGCCGCCGAATTCGGTGGCGAGCAGCCGCACGAGCTGGGTGCCGAAGCCTTTCCGGCTTGGGGCCGCCACCTGCGGGCCGCCGCTTTCCTCCCAGTTCAGCTCGAAGGGCTCGGAGGAGCCGGGCTGTCCGGCGTGCCACCACACCCGCACTGTGCCCTCCGGCGTGGAAAGCGCACCATATTTCAGCGCGTTTGCGGCCAGTTCGTTGATGGCCAGCGTCAGCGGCTGGGCGAGGCGCGCGGGAATGTCGAGGGCTTCGCCCGTCATGTGGATCTGCGAGGCCGGCGGATGATAGGGGGAGAGGCCGCCACGCACGATGCTCTCGATGGGCGCGGTCTCCCATTGGGTCCGCAGCAGTGCCGAATGCGCGCCGGCGAGCGCCGACAGGCGCGCCGTGAACTGCGTGCGCGCTTCCGGCAGCGAGGTGGCGGAGCGGAAGGTCTGGTGGGCAATGCCGCCGACGATGCCCAGCGTGTTGCGGATGCGGTGCTCCAGCTCCTTGTTGGCCACCTCGAGCTGTTGCTGCGCCTGCACCTTCGTGGTGCTCTCGATGACGGTATCCAGCATCCCGGCCACCCGCCCCCGCTCGTCGCGGATGGGGCTGTAGCAGAAGGTGAAATAGGTCTGCTCCGGTACGCCCAGCCGGTTCACCAGCAGCGGGAAGTCCTCGATGAAGACGGACTCCCCCGCATAGGCGCGCTGTTGCAGCTCGCTGATGTCGTCCCACGCCTCCGCCCAGATCTCGCTGAAGGGCTTGCCGAGCGGTGCCGGCTTGTGGCCGAGGATCGGCAGGAAGGCGTCGTTATAGAGCGTGGTCAGGGATGGCCCCCAGACGATCGCCTTGGGGAAGCGGGAGGCGAGCATGATGCCCGCTGCGGTCTTGAGCGCGGAAGGCCAGCCCTCCGGGGGGCCGAGCGGGGTGGCGGACCAGTCGTGTCGGCGAATGGCGTCCGCCATCTGCCCGGGCCCCTGCAGGAAGCCGAGAGGATCGGCCTCCTCGCCGCCGGATGTGTCGACCTGGCCGTTCATACCGTGTCCTGACCTACCCCTTCTTCAGCTCATATCCAGTCGCGGCGGGCGGCGCCACAGGCGTTTGCGGCCGCGATCAAGCTGGATGAAAACGGCAAGCACGGCGTGGGGTTCCATCCGCCGATCGGCTTTGTCGCGCGCCCGGCCCATGAGCGCGGCCCACGCGCGCGGACGGTTCATGCGTGCGGAGGGCTCATGCGCACGGACAGCGGATCGGCTATCAAGCGAACCCATGGAATTCGGATCGGACAATGTGGCGGGTGTGCATCCCGCGATCTTCGCCGCCATGCAGGCGGCCAACACCGGCCCCGCGCGCTCCTATGGCGCCGACCCGTGGACGGAGCGCGCCGTCGCCCGCCTGCGGGAGATTTTCGAAACCGACCTGACGGCCTTTCTGGTCGCCACCGGCACGGGGGCGAACGCGCTGGCTCTTTCGGCGGTGACGCCGCCGTTCGGCACCGTCTTCTGCCACCGCGAGGCGCACATCAACACCGACGAGTGCGGCGCGCCGGAGCTGTTCACGGGCGGAGCCAAGCTCACCGCGCTGGATGGCCCGGGCTGCAAACTCACCCTTGAGGCGCTGGAGCAGGCGCGGGCCGATTTCGTGCGCGGCTTCCACCAGCAGCTACCCGCCGCCGTCTCCATCACGCAGGCCACCGAGCTGGGGCAGGTCTATGAGGCAGGCGAGGTGGCGGGCATCGGCGCCTGGTGCCGCGCCCATGGCCTGAGGCTGCATATGGATGGCGCGCGCTTCGCCAATGCACTCGTCGCCACCAATGCCTCCGCGGCCGAGCTGACGTGGAAGGCGGGAGTGGATGTGCTGTCCTTCGGCGCGACCAAGAACGGCGCGCTGGCGGCGGAGGCCATCGTCTTCTTCGATGCCGCGCTGGCGGAGCAGTTCCGGTACCGCCTCAAGCGGGGCGCGCAGGTCATCTCCAAGGGCCGTTTCCTCGGCGCCCAGATGCTGGCCTATCTGGAAGATGATCTGTGGCTCAGCAATGCCCGCCACGCCAATGCCATGGCGGCGCGCCTCGCCGCCGGGCTTGCCGGGGTTCCCGGCGTGCGCCTGCCGCTGGCGGTGCCGGCCAATGAGGCTTTCGTGGTGCTGTCCGGGGCGCTGCATGCGCGGCTGCAGGCGGCCGGCGCGCACTATCACTTATGGCCGGGGGATGGGGCGGGACGGCTCGGGCCGGACGAGGTTCTGGCCCGCTTCGTCTGCGCCTTCCTCACCACGCCGGATGAGGTGGATGGGCTGATCGCGGCGGCGCGGGGCTGAGGGACGGTGCGATCCGCTATGGCAGAGCATATCAGGGCGCGCTTCAGGCGTGGCGGCGTCAGCTCTCACCCCTCAACTGC
Organism: Azorhizobium oxalatiphilum; assembly: GCF_014635325.1. Classification (GTDB taxonomy): domain Bacteria; phylum Pseudomonadota; class Alphaproteobacteria; order Rhizobiales; family Xanthobacteraceae; genus Azorhizobium; species Azorhizobium oxalatiphilum. The sequence goes on from NZ_BMCT01000007.1 coordinate 165,828, forward strand.
TTCCCATAGCCCTCGAACGCGATGGCGACCCATTTCAGGAATGACGCCTTGTCGGCCCGGTAGCGCTTGGCCCATTCCGGGTTCTCCTCGCCCACGGCATGCATCTGGGTGAGGGCGGCGGCGATGAGCTGGCAGCGGATGCTGCCATAGCTCTGCCGCTCGATCTGCCTGGGGTCGAACGAGGGATCAAAGCCGAAGCCGGTGTTCAACATGCCCGGCTCGACCCCGATGGACAGGCCCGGAATGATCGGGCGCGTCATGCCGGGTGACGGGCTTTTCAGGCGGAAGGCCTCGGCGTTCGCGCGCAGATTCGCCACCAGCAGGTCGAGGTGGCTCACCTGGACATAGATGACGATCTTGTCCACCCGCGTATGAAAGCTGTGCGGGCCGGAAATCTTGAACGACTGGATGCGGAAGGTTTTCGCCACGCTCCAGAGATGGTTCAGGATGGCGCTTGCGGCCTCGGCCTCGAAATTCAGATAGATGCGCCAGAGCAGGCCCTCTCCCTGACAGCCGGGCGTGTAATAGACGAAATCCGTGCCGTAATCCCGGTTGCTGGCCATCTGTCCGGCGTCTTTGGCCCCCAGAGCCACCCGGTTGTGCTGGAGATGGTAATAGCGCTGGCCGGTCTTGTTCTTGTGCAGGGCGGGCAGGGCCTTGGCCCAGGCCGTCTTGTCGAGGATCTCCACTTCCGCATTGGCGTTGTAGAGTTTGTAGATCTGGTTCGCGAGCGTCGCATAGGGGCGCACCCCCTGCCTGTTGCCGGCATCGGCCATGGCTCCCTGCTCCACCAGTGGGAACAGGCGTGCCCGCTGATCCCATACGGTGTTCAGAAAGCTGAGGTCGAGCGGGCCGAGGACGGCATCGGGGTCGATGGTGCGATAGCGCTCCAGCGTGTCCGTCACCAGCGCGGAGTGGATGAACGCGAGCACGTCCACCAGCGTACGCTGGAGGCTCGCGGCCTTGGTCTGGTCCGTATACTGGCGGCGCAGCGTGGCGAGGCCCTGATAGGCGTCGCGTCGGCCGGCGATGTCCGCATTGTGGGTGCGGGCGGCGCGGAACACCGAGACGATGGGATCGTGGAACATGGCGTCGTTGGTGACGGACTGTTCCTGCCCGCCGGTGGCCTTCCAGTTGCCGATGGTGCGGCTGAAGGCATTGCCCGCGCGGCTGAACCGCCCGGTGGTGGCGCTATATGCCAGCTTCACCGTGCCGGTGAGGTTCCGCAGCCCGGCGAAGAAGGCAAGATTGGCCACATATTCATCGGCGGCGGTCGGCATGGGTCGTCTCCATCGCCATGACGTAACCCAAGCGCCGCCATTCGCGCGCCGCCGGGTCCGTTACAGCTTCAGGGAGTGTGCGTCGGGCCCGCGCCACGGGCAAGATTGCCGTGCGTGAGCCGGGGCTCATCGGTGGGCCGGAGGCGCGTGCGGGCCCGGATGGGGCGTGCCGGGTATAGCCGGTGCCACCCCGTCCGCCTCACGCCTTCTTCAGGAATTCCGTGCGCAGCACGAGGCCCTTGACCTGCTTGGTGTTGCACTCCACCTCGGCCGGATTGTCGGTGAGGCGGATGCCCTTCACCATCGTGCCGCGCTTCAGCGTCTCCGAGGTGCCCTTCACCTTCAGATCCTTGATCAGCGTGACCGCATCCCCGTCGTTCAGGCGGGTGCCGTTGCTGTCCTTCACGATGATCTCGTCGCTCACGTCTCACGCTTCCCAGTTGCCCGCGCGGAAAAATGCGCGCGCGGGCCTTATGGGGCGTGCGGGGGGCTGCGTCCAGCAACCGCCGTTATCAGGCCATGCGACGGGTGGCCGCGCTCCAGATGAAGAGCACGATGACCGCGCCCACCACGGCGCCGATGAAACCCGCGCCCTCGCCGGCGTGATACCAGCCGATGGCCTGCCCCAGATAGGTGGCGACGCTGGCGCCCACGATGCCGAGGATGGTGGTGAGGATGAAGCCGGTCGGCTCGTTCGGCCCCGGATGCAGGAAGCGGGCGATGAGGCCCACGATGAAGCCGATGATGATGGTCCAGATGATGCCCATGGCGCCCTCCGCGCGCGTCGATTCCACGGCCGGCCACGGTTGCGGTCGGCATGGCGGTACAACGTGAGCGTAAGCGTAAGGTTCCGGGGCGTCGGGCGAAGTCTTCGCGCCTTGCATCGCGGGCGGGTCGGTGGCGCGGGACAGTCTATGTCGGGCGCATTTCGCTTTCGGTCGCGCGAAGACCTTATGTCGGGGCGGAGAGGTTGTTGATGAGCAGGTGAGCAGCAAAGCGGCGCCTTCCCGCCGCCGGCCATGGGGCGGGCGGCGGGAAGGCGCGCGCGGCAGGCCGGCTCAGGCCGCCTTCTGCTTGGAGGAGAGTTCCGCTTCCAGCGCGCTCACCAGCCGGGCGAAGGCGTCGGGATCGGCGGCGGCCTTGGCCACCTCGGTGGCCCAGTTGGGATGGCGCAGGGTGTAGGTGGTGAAGGCCACGTGGGCGCCGGTCTTCTTCAGGACGTGGTCCGACACCCGCGAGGGCAGCGCCTCCTCGATGAAGAAGATCAGGCCGGGGTGCGCCGCCTTGAAGGCCGCCACCTCGCGGGCGGCATCCCCATAGGCGTCGGCGGCGATCAGGCCGGACACCTTGTCGATCACATCATCAACCTTCGTATGGTCAGCCATGTGCGTTCCTCCTCGTCCAGTCCGGCGGGCGCGCATCGGCGGCGCGGCTATCGTCTGGCATATTGGATATTGGCCTTTTTCGGGGGCGTTTCAACGGTCCCGATGGGGCAGGGTGGAGGGGCGCGTGCGGAAAAAGTGTGCCATCTGAGGTCTTGGCCGCGAACAAGCCGTGGCCATCCTGCGTTGTCCCTGTCACGCTTCGGCTGGCGGACGGCGCGAAGCAAGGCGGCTCAAGGGCGGGAGGCGTCGGGACGGAGTCCGTGTCCAGTGTTCCATAAGAGGGCCATTGCGGGGCCATCCGGGGACGTCACCAAGGGATTGTCGCATTCCATGCGTTGGACAAAAGTCTCGTCCGCTGCTCCGCGCGCACGCCGGGGTGCTGCGCTGTTGCTCGCCCTCACCAGCCTCCTCGCCGGCCCTCTGGCCGCCTGCGCGCCCCGTCCCGGCCCGGAGGTCCTGACCACCGTTCCCGGCGTGCCCGGCGCCAAGGTGGTGACGGTGGAGGTCGCCACCACCCGCCAGCGCGAAGCCCCGGACAGCAACGTTTTCACGGCCAGAAGGGCGCGCGAGACGGGCTATGCGGCCTTCCGCGTATCGCTACCTCCGAACCACCAGCCCGGTCGCATCGAATGGCCCACCGGCACCCCGGATCCGGCCACCAGCTTCGCCATCCTGGACCAGTCGGTACAGACGCGCCAGGCCTTCCTGCGCGCCACCGCCAACGCGCGCGGGCCGGTGACGGTGTTCGTCCATGGCTATAATTACAACTTCCAGGAATCCTTGTTCCGCCTGGCCCAGCTGGCCGCCGACGCCAATGTGGGCGGGGTACCGGTCCTGTTCGCCTGGCCCTCCGAAGCCAAGCTGGAAGGCTATGCGGCGGACCGGGAATCCGTCGCTTATTCCCGCGATGCGCTGGTCGAACTGCTGACCGAACTGGCCCGCGAACCGGGCACCGGCAAGATCACCGTTCTGGGGCACAGCATGGGGGGCTGGCTGGTGGCCGAGGCGGTGCGCCAGCTCCGCCTCATGGGCCGCAACGCCGTCATCGCCCGCCTCGACGTGGTGCTGGCCGCCCCGGACATCGACGTGGATGTGTTCCGGGCCCAGCTGGCGGTCATCGGCCGCCTGTCTCCGCCTTTGACATTGCTGGTTTCCCGCGATGATGTGGCCCTCTCCCTGTCCGGCCGCATCTCCGGTGATCGGCCCCGCGTGGGCGCGCTGGACGTGGACGATCCAAGGGTGCAGGAGGCGGCGGCGAAGGCCGGGGTGCAGGTCGTGGACATCTCCAGTCTCAAGGCATCAGACGGCTTCAACCACGATCGCTTCACCGAGCTGGCGGCGCTCTACCCGCGTCTGGAATCCGGGGCGCATGAGCGCGGGCGCGATGTCCGGCAGGCGGGTGCCTTCATCTTCAATGCAGTGGGCACAACGGTTTCAGCGCCCTTCGGGGTGGTGGGGAGGGCCATTGCCGGTGAGTGACGCCATCCCGCGCAGGCCCCGCCTGTGGTCCTTCCTGCCCCTGGCGCTGCTGGTCGTTCTGGCCGCCGCCTGGACGCTCACGGCGGTGTCCTTCCAGGTGCCGGGCGGGTGGCGCTGGCCGGTGACGGCGCTTGTGGGCATGGCTGCCTGCGGCATCCTTTATATCAGCTGGTACAGGCGGTTGCGGGGCTGGCTGGCGCTGTTTCTGGGGCTGGTTCTGGTGACGGTCTGGTGGAGCAGCATCCAGCCCTCGGCCGAGCGCGACTGGGCCCCCGATGTCGCCCGCATCGCCACAGCGCAGATCGACGGCAACCGGGTGACGGTCCATGACGTGCGCAATTTCGACTGGCGCAGCGAGACCGACTTCACCCCGCGCTGGGAAACCCGCACCTATGATCTCAACGGGTTGCAGGGCGTGGACCTCGTCACCTCGGTGTGGGCCAACCCCGCCATCGCCCACACGCTCGTCAGCTTCGCCTTTGCGGACGGCCAGCATCTGGTGTTCTCGGTGGAGATCAGGCGCGAGCGCACCGAGGTGTTTTCCGAAATCGGCGGCTTCTTCAAGGAGTTCGAGCTGGCGATGATCGCGGCGGACGAGAATGACATCGTCCGTTTGCGCACCGATGCACGCGGCGAAACCGTCTCGCTGTTTCCGCTGAACGTCACGCCGGAGCAGGCGCGCAAGCTGTTCCTGTCCTATCTCGCCCGGACCAATGCCTTGGTGGATAAGCCGGAATTCTACCAGACCATCACCAGCAACTGCACCACGGTGATCTTCCGGCTGGCGCGCCTCGTGGCGCCGGGCCTGCCCATGGACTGGCGCATTCTCCTGTCCGGCTATGTGCCGGATTATCTCCATGATCATGGGGCCTTGCGCACGTCCCTGTCGCTCGACGAGACCAAGCGCGCGGCGGTGATCCACCGCAAGCCGGGAGATGCTTCGCCCGCCGGCACATTCTCGGCGGACATCCGCGCGGCGAGCCCGCTCTATGGGGCGGGGGTGCGCTGAGATGCTCGGTTCGCCATCGCATCTGTAAACTGATTCAAATTTAGAATTGAAATTCGGGCGATAGATCGCGCGAATGCTCCGCTTTTGTTGGATTTTGCAGCGTGTTATCCTTGGGATATGCGTGTCATCCGCGTTCCTGGATAAATATAAATTCCAATAATTGCAGCGGAGAGAACGTCATGAACCCGATCATTGGGTCCGATGGCAACGACAGCTTCACCGGTACCGCCGGTGATGACGAAATGTTCGGCCTTGGCGGCAATGACTGGCTGCGGGGCATGGAGGGCAATGACCATCTCCTCGGCGGCGACGGCAATGATCAACTGGATGGCTACGCCGGAAACGACTGGCTGGAAGGCGGTGCCGGAGATGATCTGCTGAGCGGCGGCGGCGGATATGTGGATCCGCCCGGCCCGGACGTACTGGATGGCGGGCCCGGCAGCGATACGGCGGTCTATACCTATTCACCGACCCGCGTCATCGTGGATCTCAATACCGGGACGGGCTATGGCGGGGCAGCCGAAGGCGACACGCTGATCAGCATCGAGAATCTGAACGGCAGCTTCTATGACGACGTGCTGATCGGTGACGACGGCGCCAATACCCTCAAGGGCGATTATGGCGACGACATCCTGATCGGCGGCGCCGGAGATGATGTCCTGCACGGTGGCCGGGGTGTTGATCTGCTCGTCGGCGGCGCCGGCAGCGATACGGCGGTCTTCTTCGAACCCTTCAGTTCACCGGACTCCACCATCAATCTCGCGCTCGGCACGACGCCGGACGGCGACATCCTGATCGGCATCGAGAATGTGGCGACGGGGAACGGCAATGACACCCTCATCGGCGATGACGGGGACAATGTGCTGAATGCCGGGGGCGGCCGGAACCTTCTGATCGGCGGGCTGGGCGCCGACACGCTGATCGGTGGCTCCGGCCTTGATACCGCAGACTATTCGGCCTCCGATGCGGCCGTGACCGTCAGTCTCGCCAGCGGCGAGGGCAGTGGCGGGCATGCGGAAGGCGATCGCCTGCAAGGCATCGACCGGCTTATCGGCAGCCTTCATGGCGACCGGCTGACCGGTGATGATAATGCCAATGTCCTGTTGGGCGGCGCGGGTGACGACCATTTGTCCGGCGCGGGTGGCAATGACGAGCTGACCGGCGGCGCGGGCGCGGACGTGCTCGATGGCGGCAGCGGCCTCGACTGGGCGCTGTATGCGTCAACGGATGGCACGGCCAGTGCCGGTGCGGTCTCCGTCAATCTGCTGCTCGGAATGGGAACGGGCGGTGATGCGGAGGGCGACACCTTCACCGGCATCGAGAATGTCCGGGGTACCGAATATGCCGACACGCTGATCGGCGATGATGCGGACAATGTGCTGGAGGGCGGCGGTGGTGCTGATGACATCAGCGGCGGTGCCGGCAATGACAGCATCATCATCGGCGCGGAAGGCGCGGTGGATGGCGGGGCCGGCGAGGACTGGCTGGAGCTGGACCTGACAGCCGCAGGGGACGTGGTGTTGGATGGAGAACGCGGTTTCTCCAGCAGTGGGGCCATCTTCACCGACATCGAGCATCTCGCCGTCGTCAGCGGGGATGGCGCGGATAGCTTGAGCGGCCTTGGCTTGGCGGACATCATCTCCGGTGGCGGCGGCAATGACAGCATCATGGGGCTGGGCGGCGATGACCGCCTCGATGGCCAGGACGGCGACGACACGGTGCGCGGTGGCGACGGTAATGACCGCATCCAGGGCGGGCATGGCTCGGACTGGCTGTTCGGCGATGACGGCGACGACTTCATTTATGGCGACGGGGAATTCTTCAGCGATAACAGCCGCGACTATCTGCGCGGCGGCGCCGGCAACGACTACCTGCGGGGCGACGGTGGCCACGATTCCCTGCGGGGCGGGGATGGCGACGACATCCTCGTGGGGGCCGGCGGAAACGATTATCTGGTGGGTGGTGCCGGGTCCGACACCTTCGTCATGGGGGTCGAGGCAAGCAGCCGGGATCGCATCGTGGACTTCACCGCGGGGGAAGGCGGCGACACCATCCATATCGAAATCGGGCTGACCTACCGCGCCGGGATGTTCAGCTTCGAGGATGTGCTGTCCCACGCCTCGCAGACCGACGAGGGCACCTATCTGGATTTCAGCCGGGGCTCACCCTGGACGTTCGGCGTGCTGATTCAGGACGTGGAGATCGCGGACCTGATGGCGGACAATTTCACCTTCCACCTGCTCTGAGGCCCCAAACGCATACGGCCCGGATCGCGATGCGATCCGGGCCGTATGCCGTTCAAGGTGTTGAAGCAGCTTGCGTCGTCAGTAGGAGCCGACGTTCCGTGCCACCGAGGCGGGCGGCAGCGGCTGGCCGCCGGTGGGCGTGATCGAGAGCGGCGCGCCGGGCACGGCTGCGTTCGAGTTGGCGGGGCGCTGGGCGTTTGCCGGCTTGGCGGCGCCATTGGCAGCGGCCACCGTGCCGTTGGCGGGGCGCGGGTTGGCGGCATTGTGCTGGGGCGGACGCGGCTTTTTGCGCGGCTGGGCGGGCGTTGCCGCCGGGGCTAGCGCGGCCACGGCCTTCGGCTTGTTCATGGCGATCAGCTCGGACACCGTGACGAACTTGTAGCCCTTGGCGATCAGCGCATCGAGCACCCGGGGCATGGCCGACACCGTGGTGGCATGAATGTCATGCGCCAGGATGATGGAGCCCGGGCGGACGTGGGTGGTGATCTGATTGTAGATGCTCTCCGCGTCCCGGATCTTCCAGTCCAGCGGATCCACGGACCAGTAGATCAGGCTCATGCCGTACTTCTGCTCCACGTGGCGCTGGAGCGCCGGCGTCATGGCGCCATAGGGCGGCCGCAGATAGATGGGCTTCTTGCCGATGACGTTCTGGATCGCGGCGTTGGTATCCTCGATCTGCTTGTCCACCGCAGCTTCAGTCAGCTTGGGCAATTGCGGGTGGTTCCAGGAATGGTTGCCGATCTCGTGGCCGGCGGCGGCGACCGCTCGCACCACGTCGGGATTGGCGACCGCATTGGAGCCGAGCATGAAGAAGGTGGCCTTGATGCCGCGTGCTTCCAGCATCTTCAGCAGCTTGGGCGTGGTCTCCGGATTCGGGCCGTCATCGAAGGTGATGGCGATATAGGGGCCATCCACCTCGGCGGACCGATAGGAGGCGGGGCCTTTGGGCGCCTCGGGCGCGGGCGTTGCCTGCGGGCCGAAGACCGGCGGCGCGAACACCGGGGAGGCCGCGGCAGCGATACCGCCCGCCGTGGCCTGGCCGGTGGCGGCCGTGCCGCTGTTCACGGCCGGCATAGTCACCTGGGCAAGCTTGGCTTCGGGCTTCGTCTCAGGCTTGGCGGCGGGGGGGCCGGCGTCGGCAACGCGCGCGATGGCCGTCGGCGCCGGGGCAGAGGCGGACGCCATGATCTGGCTGCACGCGATGCCCAGCCCGAGGGCTGCGGCAACGGCAACTGCGGAGACGGCCAATACTTTTTTCACGGCGAAGCCTTGCACCTGATGGGAGCATCTGCAGCGCAGTCTGATCCCGATCCCATGGATAAAGTGTGAAGCCCTTGGGTTTCGATACTCCGAAAACTGGATACGCGCCATGCTTGCAGCGCAGGACAAGCGCTTTCCTGTCCCCGACAGCGTGCTTTTGCCTTGTCATTTCGAAACCCGTGGCGCCTGTGCGACACTTCTGCGGTAGCGTGGGAGTGCTGATCTGCCGGTGACGACTTGAGCGGGCGGTGACGCATCCGAAACGCATCTCCTGTATGGAGAGCGGCAGGACTAGCGTGAGTTGCGTAGAGGGCGGGAGGGGCTGGTGACAAAGTCCAGGAGTACATGGCTTGCCGACCTTCCGGCTCAGTGGAAGTTCGCAATCCTGCTGTCGCTGATGACGGCTTTCGTCCTCGTGCTGTTCACCGGCAACATCCTGGCGGTGCGTGAATCCGACCGGGCGCAGGCCGAGGCCGAGGAACTGGTGGACATCATCAACCAGGCCAACCTCACCGCGCGTTCCCTGAATCGGCGGCAGATCTCGCTCATTCGCATGATCTTCGTGCGTTCCGCCGCCAATGTTCAGGTGTTCGAGACGGCTTCACAGGATGCGGACGGCTACATTCAGAAGCTGCGCGACCGGACGCAGACCCAGCCCGTCCTGCGCACCGCCGCCGATCGCGTGGCCAGCCTGAACGACCGCTGGCCGCAGCAGGTGGGCTCGCCCATGGTCGCGCTGTCGGAGCGGGTCGGGCGCGGGCCGGTGCCCAGCTCCGAGCGGGAAGAGGTCCTTGAGAATTTCCTGGTCGCGGAAACGGGCATGTCCGGCAGCCGGGCCGTGGTCGCGATCCTGGATCAGCTGTCCGCATCCGCCGGAGCCCAGCTGAAGGAGCGGCGCGAGGCGCTGGACCGGCAGGGCGATCTCCTGAGCATCGTCAATGCGGTGGCGCTCGTGGGCATGCTGCTGGTCAGCATCATTGCCTTCTATCTCAGCCGTCGGTTCATCACCCGGCCGCTGCGTCACATGGCAGAACTGATGGAGCGCCTTGCCGGGCATGACCATTCCATCGAGGTGCCGCACCTGAACCGGGGCGACGAGGTGGGCATCATCGGCAGGGCCTTGAACGTCTTCAAGGAAATGGCGATCACCACCTATGACAACGACTGGGTGAAGAGCGGTGTCGCCAGCGTCTCCTCCAACCTCCAGCGGGCGGAGGATTTCCGCAGTTTTGCCGCCAGCCTGCTGGCCGATCTGGCGCCGCGCCTGAATGCCGGGGTCGGCGTCTTCTATGCCTTCGACGAGGAGAAGCAGGAACTCGGCCTGCTGGGCAGCTACGGCTACAAGGAACGGCGGCACGTCTCCACCAGCTACCGTCTCGGCGAGGGGCTGGTGGGCCAGTGCGGCATGGAGCGCAAGCCGATCCTGCTGACGCCGGTGCCGGAGGACTATGTCCGCATTCATTCGGGCACCGGCGAGGCCAGTCCCAGGACGGTCTTCGTGCTGCCCATCATCGCCAAGGACCGGCTGCTCGGCGTGCTGGAAATGGCGAGCTTCGAGGCCTTCTCCGGTCGGCGCCAGCATCTGCTGGAGGAAGCAGCAGACATCATCGCGCTGTCGCTGGACAATCTTGCGCGCGCCCTGCGCACGCGGGAGCTTCTCGATCAGAGCCAGCGGCAGGCGGCGGAACTCAGGGCCGCCGAGGAAGAGCTGCGGGTGCAGCAGGAGGAATTGCGCACCACCAACGAACAGCTCCAGCAGCAGTCGCAGAAGCTCATCACCTCCGAGGAGGAACTGCGCGTACAGGCGCAGGAGCTGCAGTCGTCCAATGACGAGCTGCGCACGAATTCCGACGCGCTGAACGAGCAGAAGACGCAGCTGGAGCAGTTGCAGGCGGAGACCGAGCGCAAGGCCGAGGATCTGGAGCGGGCAAACCAGTACAAGTCCCAGTTCCTGGCCAACATGTCCCACGAGCTGCGCACGCCGCTGAACAGCCTGCTGATCCTCTCCCAGGATCTGGCCGAGAACCACACGGGCAATCTCGACGCGGATCAGGTGGAGGCGGCCTCCATCATCTTCTCGTCGGGCAGCAATCTCCTGCGTCTCATCAACGAGATCCTCGATCTGTCGAAGATCGAGGCCGGCAAGATGGACGTGGTGATGGAGCCGGTTTCCATTCCGGCCATCGGTCAGCGTATGGAGCGCAACTTCCGCCATGTGGCGCAGGAGAAGGATCTGACCTTCTCCGTCTCCATCAGCGAGGGCACGCCGCAATCGGTCATCACCGACGACGGCAAGCTGGAGCAGATCACCAACAATCTGCTGGGCAATGCCTTCAAGTTCACCGCCGAGGGCGCGGTGCGGGTGGTGTTCTCGGCGGTGGCAGGCGGCGGCCTGCAGGTGGAGGTGACGGACAGCGGCATCGGCATTCCCGCCGAGAAGCTGGAGACCATCTTCGAGGCGTTCGAGCAGGTGGATTCCTCCACCCGGCGCCAGTTCGGCGGCACCGGTCTCGGCCTTGCGATCTCCCGTAGCCTCGCCCAGCTGCTGGGCGGCACCATCGACGTGCGCAGCGAAGTGGGACAGGGCACCACCTTCCGCCTCGTGCTGCCGGCCAGCGGCGCCGGTGCGGCAGAGGGCGCGGCCGCTGCGGCGCCAGTGGTGGCTGCGCAGGAAATCCGGCCCCAGCCCCAGGCCAGCCGGCCGCCCCGACCCGCTGTGTTCGTGGAGGACGACCGCGCCGTTCTGGACGGGAAGACGCCCTGCATCCTCATCGTGGAGGACGATCCCATCTTCGCCCGCACGCTGGTCGGCATCGTGCGCAAGAAGGGCTATCAGGCCCTTGCCGCCGGCGATGGCGAGTCCGGGCTTGCGCTGGCGCGTGCCCACAAGGTGCGGGGCATCCTGCTCGACGTCATGCTGCCCGGCATGGATGGCTGGACGGTCATCGAGGAGTTGAAGAAGACGCACGCCACCCGGCACATTCCGGTTCATATCGTCTCTGCGCTGGACGAGGCCCGCAAGGGTCGCGATCTCGGCGCGGTGGGCTTCCTGACCAAGCCCGTCACCGCAGAGGACCTGTCCGGCGCGTTGTCGGTGCTGGAGCATTTCTCGCCCGATCGCGGCCGTCGCGTGCTGATCGTGGACGATGACGCGGATGCCCGTTTCGCCGTGCACAAGCTGATTGCGCGGGAGGGCACGGAGGTGGCGGATGCGGGCAGCGGCGAGGAAGCCATCGCCATGCTGCAGAAGTCCGCCTTCGATTGCCTGGTGCTCGATCTCGGCCTGCCAGGCATGTCCGGCTTCGAAGTGCTGGAGCACATGACCGCGCTCAATCTCCATGTGCCGGTGGTGGTCTATTCCGGCCGCGATCTCACCAGCGAGGAAAGCCTGCGCTTGCGCGGCTTCACCGACAGCATCGTCATCAAGGGGGCCATGTCCAAGGAGCGGCTGCTGGATGAGGTGAGCCTGTTCCTGCACAGTGTCCAGGACGAAGCCAAGGCGGTGCCTGCGGCACCCGATGGCGATCTGGAGGGCCGCAGGGTCCTGCTGGTGGATGACGACATGCGCAACATCTACGCGCTGGCGAAGATCCTGCGCGGCAAGGGCATGGAGGTCATCCTCGCGCAGGATGGCGTAAAGGCCCTGGGCCAACTGGATGAGGCGCCGGGCATCGAGATCGTGCTGATGGACATCATGATGCCGGTGATGGATGGCTATGAGGCGATGACCGAAATCCGCAAGCGCGGTGGCGCCTTCACCCAGTTGCCGATCATCGCCCTGACCGCCAAGGCCATGAAGGATGACCGCCAGAAATGCCTTGAGGCGGGCGCCAGCGACTATCTGGCGAAGCCCATCGATGTGCCGCGTCTCCTGTCCATGATCCGGTCGTGGTTGCCGAAAAGATGAGCCCGGAAACCGATCCCGCGCTCCTTGAGGAGCTTGAAGTCGATCTGTTCGTGGAGGTGCTCCACCGCCGCTACGGCTACGACTTCCGGGATTATGGTCGGGCTTCGCTGACGCGCCGCATCCGCAATCTGGTGTCCCAGCAGGGGGAGCAGAGCATCGCCGATCTGGCGGCGCGTGTGTTGCACCAGCCCGAGCGGATCGGTGATGTGATTGCGGGGCTTTCAGTCCCGGTCTCGGAATTCTTCCGCGACCCCTCGGTTTTCCTGGCCCTGCGGGAGGTGGTGCTGCCGGCGCTGTCCACCTACAGCCAGATCACCATCTGGCAGGCCGGCTGCGCGCGGGGGGAGGAGGTCTATTCGCTGGCCATCCTGCTCACCGAGGCGGGCCTCTACGACCGTACCCACATCTTCGCCACCGATATTTCGGACGCAGCTCTGGCCAGCGCAAAAGAGGGGATTTACCCCAGCGAAGATCTGAGGGATGCGGCACGCCGTTACCTTGCGGGAGGCGGTACGCATACGCTGTCAGACTATTATCACGCCCGCTACGATCGGGCGAAAATGGATCAGCGGCTTATATCCCGTGTTACCTTCGCCAATCACAATCTTGTAACGGATGAAGTCTTTTGCGAGGCGCATCTGATTTTGTGTCGGAATGTTCTAATCTATTTTACCGATGTCTTGCAGGATCGCGTGCTGGGAAAGTTCGCAACCAGCCTCGTGCGAGGTGGATTCCTCTGCGTCGGGACGCGCGAAAATCTACAATTCTCTCCCGCAGCGCAAAAATTTCATGCTATTGATATCAAAGCTCAGCTTTATCGGCTCCAGGGCAAGCGGTGAGGCGCCATGACCGCCGTCGTGATCGGGGCATCCGCCGGCGGACCTTCGGCGTTGCAGCACCTGCTCAGCCATCTGGATGCATCTTTTCGAGGTCCCGTCGTCGTCGTGAATCACCTGGGGCCCGATGGGCCGGATTTCTTGGCGGATATGCTCGCCAAGACCTCGCGGTTGCCTGTTGAAACAGCACGAGAGCGCATCGTCGCGCAGCCGGGCGTGGTCTATGTGGCGCCGAGCGGCTACCATCTGCTCCTTGAAAAAGGCGGCCGTTTCGCCTTGTCCATGGACGAGAAGGTGGCGTTCTCCCGCCCATCCATCGACGTCCTCTTTGCAAGTGCCGCGACAGCTTATGGTGCCAATCTTGCAGGCGTGGTCCTTACGGGCGCGAATGCGGATGGAGCCGAGGGGCTGCATCTGATCCGGCGCGCGGGAGGGCTTGCGTTCGTTCAGGATCCCGATGAGGCCGCCATCCGTACCATGCCTACCGCCGCGCTGGCCCGTGCAGGCGCGGACTATTGCGGGTCATTGGCCCATATTGCGGATCGCATAAACCGGCTCCCACGATGATGAAGACCCTGGATACCGTGGTGGATGGCGAGCCTCTGCCGAAGATCCTCGTGGTGGACGACGTGTCCGCCAACCTCGCCTCCATGCGCCGGTTGCTCTCATCGGTGAAGGCCGAGCTTTACGAGGCCAGTTCGGGTAACGAGGCGCTGGCCCTGTGCCTCGACAATGAATTCGCCCTGATCCTGCTCGATGTGCAGATGCCGGACATGGACGGGTTCGAGGTCGCGGCGTTCCTGAACGACAATCCGGCCACCTGCAGCATTCCGATCATCTTCGTCACCGCCGCCTATCTCGACGATATCAACCGGCTGAAGGGCTACACCTTCGGCGCGGTGGACTATATCGCCAAGCCCATCAATGACGCGGTGCTGCTCTCCAAGATCACGGTGTTCCTGGATCTGCACATCAGCAAGCTGCGTCTGAAATCGGCCATGGACGAGCTGGAACAGCGCAACAAACAGCTGGAAAGCGAGATCGAGGAGCGGCGTCGGATCGAGAAGCAGATCCGCCACATGGCGACCCACGACTCCCTGACCGGCCTCGGCAACCGCCTGCTGTTCCTGGAACATCTCGGGCGCGCCATCTCCTATGCGGAGCGCCACGTCCAGCCCTTTGCCCTGCTCTATCTCGATATCGACGGCTTCAAGCAGGTGAACGACCGCCATGGCCATGGTGCCGGGGATGCCTTGCTGTGCGGCATCGCGCAGCGTCTGCGGGAGAATCTGCGTCAGGAGGACGTGACCGCGCGTCTGAGCGGCGACGAGTTCGCGGTCATCATGGCGCCGGTCGCCGATGCCGAGGCGGCGGTGAAGCATGCGTGGCGCATCTGCGAGCTGATCAGCGAGCCCTATGTGCTGACCATGGACGGCAGCACGGTCGAGGTGAAGATCGGCGCCAGCATCGGCGTGGCGCTCTATCCCGAGCATGCCGACACCGGAACGGATCTCATCCGCATGGCCGATACCGCCATGTATGTGGTGAAGCAGGGCGGCAAGAACGGAGTGCTCCAGGCCAGCCTCGACCTGCCCGCCGTGTCGCAAGCCTGAGGCGCGTCTCCCGCAGCGGCACGGCTGGTCTCGGCACGCGCCGTGGGCCAAGGTCGGCATGACGAATCGTCGGGGGCTGAGGCCCGCCGCGGAGGCTTGCATGTCCGAGACCGCTGACATCCATTTCTACGAGCCGGCCAAGGGGCACGGGCTCGCGCATGACCCGCTCAACGCCATCATCGGCCCGCGTCCCATCGGCTGGGTCGCGACACGCGGGCGGGATGGCAGCGTCAATCTTGCGCCCTACAGCTTCTTCAACGCCTTCAATTACCGTCCGCCCATCATTGGTTTCTCCAGCACCAGCGCCAAGGATTCGCTGCGCAATGCGCAGGAGACCGGCGAGTTCGTCTGGAACCTCGTGACCCGCGATCTGGTCGGACGGATGAACGAAACCAGTGCGCCCTTGCCCTATGGCGAGGACGAGTTCGTGCGGGCGGGGCTCACCAAGGTCCCGTCGCGGCTGGTAAATGTGCCGCGGGTGGCGGAGAGCCCGGTGCAGTTCGAGTGCAAGGTGACGGATATCTATCCGCTTCGTGGAGCCTCTGGTGCACCCACCGGCGCCACGCTGGTGCTGGGCGAGGTGGTGGGCATCCACATCAACCACGCGGTGCTGAAGGAGGGCGTATTCGACACCTTCGGCGCGGGCCTCGTGCTGCGTGCCGGCGGGCCCACGGCCTATGCCCACATCACGCCGGACAGCCGGTTCGATCTGGAGCGCCCGGCAAGCTGATGGCCGTGAGCAGGAGCCTGCCCCACCGGGGGCAGGCTGTGGTTCAGGCCGCGTAGCGGGAGATGGCGAGGTCGGAGGTTTCGATTTCCGGGCGGGCGCCGCTGACCAGATCCGCCAGCACACGGCCGGAGCCGCAGGACATGGTCCAGCCCAGCGTGCCGTGGCCGGCATTCAGGTAAAGATTGCCGTAGCGGGTGGCGCCGATCACCGGCGTGCCGTCCGGCGTCATCGGGCGCAGGCCGGTCCAGAAGGTGGCCTGCTTCTGGTCGCCAGCGCCGCCGAACAGGTCTTCTACGGACATTTCCAGCGTTGCCCGGCGGGCGGGCGGCAGGTCGAGCGCGAAGCCGGCGATCTCCGCCATGCCTCCCACGCGGATGCGGTCGCCGAGGCGGGTGATGGCCACCTTGTAGGTTTCGTCCATCACGGTCGAGACCGGCGCCTTGCTCTCGTCCACGATGGGAACGGTGATGGAATAGCCCTTCACCGGATAGACCGGCAGATCGAGGCCGAGCGGGTTCAGCAGGTGGGGCGTATAGCTGCCGAGCGCAGCCACGAAGGTATCCGCCGTGATGTCGCCTTCCGGGGTCTCCACCGCGACCACGCGCTGGCCCTCGGTGCGCAGCCGGCGGATGTCCACGTTGAAGCGGAAGGTGACGCCCATGGCTTCGCACAGCTTGGCGAGGGCATTGGTGAACTTGAAGCAGTCGCCGGTTTCGTCATGGGGCAGCAGCAGGCCGCCCGCGATCTTCTCGCGCACATGGCCGAGGCCGGGCTCGTGGGTGATGCAGCCCGACGCATCCAGCACCTCGAACGGCACGCCGTCGGCGCGCAGCACCTCGATATCCTTGCCGATGCTGTCCAGCTGTTCCTGCGTGCGGAACAGCTGCAGCGTGCCCTGCATGCGCTGGTCATAGTCGATGCCGGTTTCGTCGCGCAGGGCCATGAGGCAGTCGCGGCTGTATTCGGCGAGGCGCACCATGCGGCCCTTGTTCACCACGTAGCGCGCCGAGGTGCAGTTGCGCAGCATGGCGAGCATCCAGCGCCAGGTGGCGATGTCGGCCGTGGGACGCACCACCAGCGGCGCATGCTTCATGAACATCCACTTCAGCGCCTTGAGCGGGATGCCGGGGGCGGCCCAGGGCGAGGAATAGCCGGGGGAGACCTCGCCGGCGTTGGCGAAGCTGGTTTCCAGCGCCGGACCGGCCTGCCGGTCCAGAACCGTCACCTGATGCCCCGCCTTGGCGAGGTAGTAGGCGGATGTGACGCCGATGACGCCGGCGCCGAGAATGGCGATCTTCATGGAACCCTCTGGTTTTATTTGGCCGGCCGGTTGCGGCTCAGCGATAGGCGCGGTGGTAGCGCTGACCGAGGCTGGTCAGGATCTCGTAGGCGATGGTCCCGGCCGCCGCCGCCACGTCTTCCAGCGACTGGTGCGGGCCGATGATCTCCACCAGGCTGCCGAGCTTCAGGGCGCCTTCGGGAAGCGCGGAGATATCCAGCGTCATGGCATCCATGGACACCCGGCCGACGATGGGCAGGCGGGTGCCGCCGAAATAGGCGGCGCCACGATCGCTCAGGTGCCGGGGCAGGCCATCCGCATAGCCGGCGGCGACGGTGGCAAGGCGGGTCTCGCCCTTGGTCACATAGGTGCCGCCATAACCCACACGGGCACCTGCGGGCACGGTGCGGGTCTGGGTCACGCGCACATCGAGCCGCACCACGGGTTCCATGGGATTTCCGATGCCGCCCGTGGGCGCGCCGCCATACAAAGCAATGCCGGGGCGCGCGAGAGCGACGTGGTAGCCGGCATCGAGGAAGATGCCGCCGGAGTTGGAGAAGCAGATGTCCAGGCCCGGATAGGCGGCAGCAAAGCGGCGCATGGCAGCGAGCTGGGCGGCGTTCTGCGGGCTGTCCGGCTCGTCCGCCGAGGCCAGATGGCTCATGACGAAGGCGATATCGATGCCGCGCAGCAGGGAGGGATCGTCCACCAGCGCCTGTGCCTCGTCGTCCGACAGGCCGAGGCGGGACATGCCGGTATCGAACTGGAGGGCGGCTGGCAGCGAGCGACCCTGTGCCTGCGCGGCGGCAGCCCAATTGGCCACCTGCTCCAGCGAATTGAGCACCGGGATGATGTCGGCGTCCGCGCACAGCGCCTCGGCTCCGGGCAGCAGGCCATTGAGCACGAACAGGCGGGAATCGTCCGGGATGAGGCGGCGCAGCTTCAGGGCCTCGCCCAGATGGGCCACGAAGAAGGTCCGGCATCCGGCGGCATGAAGGGCAGGCGCCACCCGTGTCGCGCCCAGCCCATAGGCATCGGCCTTGACGACAGCGCCGGCCGCCGTGGGGGCGAGGCGCGCAGCCAGCGCCCGATAATTGCGAGCCAGCGCGGACAGGTTGATGGTCAGAAGGCCCGGTGCCGTCTCGGCGGCCTGAGGCTCGGAAACGTCCACGTACATGTGTGTGCCATCCCGCAGAAGGTATTTACATGCTAGGACAAGGATCGCGCAAAAGGTGGTCGATTTGTGCTTGAAAATTTCATCCACGCGGTAATTGTGCGCGGATCGACGAAGAAAAAGCAGATTTGTGCATGTCGACCCTGGATGCCATCGACCGGAACATCATCCGCCTGCTGCGCCTGAACGCGCGCATGAGCAATACCAAGCTGGCGGAGGAGGTGGGCCTTTCACCTTCGGCCTGCCTCCGGCGCATCCGGCTGCTGGAGCATAGCGGCGTGATCCGGGGCTATACGGCCCTCCTCGATCACGCCTCCAGCGCGGAGGTGATGGCCGTGATCATCAACATCACTTTGGAGCGCCAGACCGAGGATTATCTCAACCGTTTCGAGGCGGCGGTGCGGCGCTATCCGGAAATCCGTGAGTGCTACCTGATGACCGGCGGCGCGGATTATCTGCTGCGGGTGGACATCGGCAATGCCTCGGAATTCGAGCGCATCCACACCGAGATTCTCTCCACCTTGCCGGGGGTGCTGCGCATCCACTCCAGCTTCTCCATCCGCAACGTTCTGGGACGCCGACGGGCGGCTACGGAGCCTTGAGCCGCAACGCCGGAACGGTCGCAAGGGTCCGCAGGATGGACCACGCGCTCTGTTCGCTTGCGGCATCGATCAACCCGTGAAATAGCGGGGCGTTCGGACGCGCTGTCATCTGGAGCAATCATGGCCTCTCCCTCGCCCCTGACCTCTCCTTCGGTGCAGACGCACGCGCGGCCGTCGAATGCGGACTTGCTCAGCCGGTTGCGGGAGGCGGTGGGATCCTCCCACGTGCTGACGGGCGACGCGCAGACTCGCCGCTTCCGTTCCGGCTTCCGCTTTGGCACGGGGCCCGTGCTTGCGGTCATCCGGCCGGGCACGCTGGTGGAGATGTGGAAGGCTGCCAAGGCGAGCGTGGAAGCGGGCGCCGTCGTGATCATGCAGGCCGCCAATACGGGCCTCACTGGCGGCTCCACGCCGGATGGCGACAGCTACGATCGCCCGGTGGTCATCATCTCCACCCTGCGCATGAACAAGATCCAGCCGATTCTCGGTGGCAAACAGGTGCTCTGCTTTCCGGGGGCGACGCTGGATCAGCTCGAACGGCTGCTGAAGCCGCTCGGGCGCGAGCCGCACTCGGTGATCGGCTCCTCCTGCATCGGTGCCTCGGTGCTCGGCGGGGTGTGCAACAATTCCGGCGGCTCGCTGGTGCAGCGCGGCCCGGTCTATACCGAGCTGGCGCTGTTCGGCCGCGTGGGCGAGGACGGGCGCCTCAGCCTCGTCAACCATCTGGGCGTGGATCTCGGCAACGAGCCGGAGCAGATTCTCGCCCGCCTCGATGGGGGGGATTACACCGACGCTTCGGTCAATCCCGATGCCGGGGCGGCGTCGGACCCCGACTATGCCCGCCATGTGCGGGACGTGGACGCGGATACGCCCGCGCGCTTCAATGCCGATCCCAAGCGCCTGTTCGAGGCCTCCGGCAGCGCCGGCAAGCTGGTGGTGTTCGCGGTGCGGCTGGACACCTTCCCGGTGCAGGCCGGACAAAAGGTCTTCTATATCGGCACCAATAATGCCGACGTGCTCACCCGCATCCGGCGCGATGTCCTGTCCGGCTTCAAGGCGCTGCCCATCGCCGGCGAGTATATCCACCGGGAGGCCTTCGACATTGCGGAGGTCTACGGCAAGGACGTGTTCCTGGCGATCTGTCATCTGGGCGCGGGCCGCATGCCCACTTTCTTCTCATGGAAGAGCCGCTTCGACGCCTTCGTGGAGAAGTTCGGTTTTCTGCCGCGCAATCTGGGAGACCGCCTGCTTCAGGGCCTGAGCGCGTTGTTTCCCTCGCATCTGCCCAAGCGGATGCGGGACTATCGCGACGCCTATGAACACCATCTGCTGCTGAAGGTGCCGGGCGAAGGGGTGGAGGAAGCCCGCGCCTATCTCGCCGCCTGCTTCAAGACGGGGGAGGGGGCGTCCTTCGAATGTACCGCCGAGGAGGGCGCCAAGGCCTTCCTGCATCGCTTCGCCGTGGCGGGTGCGGCCGGGCGCTACAGCGCCGTGTATGAGGGCAAGGTGGGTGGCATTCTGGCGCTGGACATCGCGTTGCGCCGGAACGAGCGCGCATGGTTCGAGCATCTGCCCGCCGAGATGGATGCCAAGATCCATAAGAAGCTGTTCTACGGCCACTTCCTCTGCCACGTCCTGCATCAGGATTACATCGTGAATGCAGGCGTGGATCCCATCGCTCTCGAGCACGAGATGTGGGACATCCTCGACACGCGCGGCGCGGAATATCCGGCCGAGCACAATGTGGGCCATCTCTACAGGGCGAAGCCGGCTCTGCTCTCCCACTACCGCGCACTGGACCCTTGCAACTGCATGAACCCCGGCATTGGCGGCGGGCCGAAGCAGCGCGATGGCTGGAAGGCCGAAGCGGTGGTCTGAGGCCGGTTGTTCGGGAGTGCCCCCATGGTGGGGCGGCTCCCGGGCGGCTCTCTTTTGCCCTTTGAAGACCCATGCGCAGCCTCAACCGAGGCAGGGATCGGCGTGGGCGCAAGCTTGCTCCGTCCGGGACGGTGCTTTTCTCTTGGTAATGCCCTACCAAGCTTTATCGGCTTGCCCAAACTGAGGCTCGATACTCAGGCAGCGGCACAAGGCCGAGAACCTGTTCGCCAAGCTCAAGGACTGGCGCCGCATCGCCATCCGCTACGACCGCTGCGCCCATACCTTCTTGTCAGCCATACGCATCGCCGCTGCCGTCATTTTCTGGCTCTGATTAAAAAGTCCTGAGCCTGATTCAGTTGTATTGAGCGCTTTCTCAACTGCACTAGGAGCGCCCGGCATCGCCACGCGATATCTCCGCGCGTGGGGATCCTGCCAGCTTCGCGACGCTGGAACCATGGCGTCTCCCGTTACACGATCGTCAGGATTATGACAATAAAGACAACAATTGTTGCGCGGGCGGGGGCGAACGTTATTGGCGGCGAACTGGATATCCGCATCTAACTGGGTCCTCAAGGGGGCGCAGCAGATCGAGCCGTTCACGGGCGATAGTGCGAGACCTTCAAGGCGGGGCATCGGGGGGAGGGCAAGCTGCCGCTGCGACAATTAGGAGCAGTGACACCCACTCCGTTTCGATGGATGGCTCCTCGATGGATGGCTATATATTGATCAACACTCATTAGTTGCCATCGCTAATAAGCCGGGTATCGAATTTCTTTATTCCGAACATGAGGTTAAAGGATGCCACTACTCCAGATTGATGGCGACCAAATTGCCGTCATATCGGCGGACCTCGCCGCTCGCTTGCGGGCAGCGCTCGATATTCCCCATGCCCGGGTCGTAGACTTCGATGTCGGCGAAAAGCAATCGATCAGTACCCCCATCAGTACACCACAGATGACAGTCATGACGGCGAGTTACACGCGTGCGACGGTGAATTTATTGATCGAACTATCAACAGGTGTCACGATGTTTGAAACCTTGGAGTGATATAATTTAAAGCTTCAGGTGACGCCGCTATCGTTGCAGTAACTGCAAGTTTAGATCAAAAAGTCAGATATTTCTCTAGATGCCGCCCGTCCATTGCTGTGTGATTCGATATCGTATCTGCATCGAGATCGACGTGCGCCGTCATTAAACTTGCCATTTCATAAGCTCATGTTCTCTCGGTCTTAAAGTAGCGATGTTGCCAGGGACTGCGCGTCGCCGTGCCGCCCCTGCGGGGAGGGTGTCACACATATAATGAAGCCGACTGCAGTTCGAGATGACTACGCGCTTATCAAATTCGGGCAGGCATACAGACCGACGCCGCTGGGTTCTGATGCCTTGGGGTGGGTATTAAGCATCTGATAATTAAGAGGAAAGCGAATGGCCAGCGCACGTGCCGGACGCCATTTGCCAAGATCGGTAGGGCCGGATGCCCTGTGGGATGGAGGCGCTTTAACGACGCGCCGCCGGCTAAACATTTCGTTTGGGGGAGCGAGCTGTGAGCAAGGTTGAGAGCGATGCCGGGACGACACCGCGCGTCCTTGTGGTGACGGGCTACTACAAGGAAGATCCGACTCTTATTAAGCGGACGATCCGCTCCGTCGCCACACAGACTGCGAAGCGGAACAAGGTGGTCGTGGACCACATGCTCGTGGCCGACGGTTTTCCCCAAGACTGGATCGACGGAGAGGCGGTACGGCACGTCCGGCTGGACCGCGCGCATGCAGACTATGGCAACACCCCCCGCGGGGTTGGAACACTGCTCGGTATCGTCGAGAATTACGATGCCATCTGCTACTGCGACGCCGACAACTGGTTCGAGCCGCAGCACATCGAAGCGTGCCTCGCGCTGGCCGCCAAGCATGGCAGCAGCATTGATTATGTGGTCGCGCGTAGGACTATGCGCCGCCCCGACGAGAGCGTGTTGCCGATCGCCGAAGAGTCTATTGAGCATCACGTCGATACCAATTGCTACTTCTTCCTCCCTGCCTCTTATCCCTGGCTTCACCGCTTCGCATCCGTTCCCAATGCCGTATCGTCCGTCGGCGACCGGCTGTTCTATGCCGCGCTCAAAGCTGCCAAACTCAAAATGGCGGTCGTCCAGCAGCCGACTGTCGCCTATCTCTGCTTGTGGGAGTCGCTCTACCGGGCTGTCGGCGAGACCCCGCCGGTAGGGGCCAAACCCAATGTGGATTCCTCGGTCGTCAGGAGATGGCTCACGACCCTCAGCGAACGTGAGCGCACCATCGTCTGGCGGCTGGCCGGCCTAGCCACTTCGCGTCCGCAAGTCACGGCGGAACCCGCATCGTTGCAGCCGAAGCCGACGCGGGTGCTCGTCGTCACAGCCTACTACAAGGAAGGCCGCGCGATGCTCGAGGCCTGCATCGCCTCGGTGGCAGCGCAGACTGCGGCAGCAAAGGGCATCGCCACCATCGGCCACATGCTGGTTGCCGACGGCTTCCCGCAGGACTGGATCGACGGGACCAACCTGCGCCACGTAAAGCTCGACCGATCGCACGACGACTACGGAAATTCTCCGCGCGGCGTCGGTGCCCTGCTTGCCGTCTCCGAAGACTGGGACGCGCTCTGCTTTCTCGATGCCGACAATCGGTATCAACCCGAGCATGTGGAAAAGTGCCTTGCACGGGCGCAGGAAATCGGGCCGGACTGCGACTGGCTGATGGCATCGCGCTCCTATCGCCGACCCGATTGGTCGGTGATGCCAATCAATGCCGGCCCGCAAGACGTCGACACCAATTGCTTCTTCTTCCTGCGCGGCTCCTTCCATTTGCTGCACCACTTCGCCGCCCAGCCGCGCAGATTGGCGGCGGTCGGCGACCAGATCTTCCATCGCGTGCTGTCGATGGCGAACCTCGTCACTGGCCGCTTGAATGAGCGGACGGTGGATTATCTCTGCATGTGGGCCAATACTTATCAGGTGGTAGGAGAAACCCCGCCACCAGGCGCCCGACAGCTACCCGACCAGGACGCGATCAAGGCCTGGCTCTTGGAGCAGCCGCCGGCGCGCCGCCTCAACATCATGCGCCTGGTTGGCCTTGCCGACAGCGAGCGGCGCGATACGCTCACGCCATCGGCGCCAGCCTCGCAGCCTGCGCCTATCAGGGCGTCAGCGGAAACTTCAGTGCAGGCGAAGGTCGAAGCCCGCGTCGACGCGGGGGGCTCCGATGGGCGGTCCTATCTGATCGGCGCCCCCGCGAAATCGCCGTCACTTGCCATGCGGCGCTCGAACGCTGCGGCTGGCACGGCGGAGACGCGGAGCCATCCACTCCGCACGCCGGCCGGGGCCACGCCCGTGGCCGCTGACGGCCGGACCTATCTGATCGGCGCCACCGGCGAAACCTCCGCATCTGCTGCCGCTTTTCCGTCGGTGGCGGGACAACCCGCCCTCTCGCCCGATCTGATCGATGCCCCCGATGAGATCGAGACGCCAGCCGTCTTGCCGGCCGATGCTGACAAGCCGCATGTGCGCACCTTCGATGTGTTCGATACGTTGATCGCGCGGCGGTGCATCGAGCCGTCGATCGTCTTCGATATGGTCGCTGCGCGCATCGATATGCCTGGCTTCACGAGCGCGCGAAAGGGGGCCGAGGCAACCGTCGCCCGAAGCGCCTACACCATCGACACCATCTACGATGAACTCGCGAAGGTTCTTGAGCTCGACGCCGCGCGCGCCCAGGAAATCAAGGCGATCGAGATCGAGATCGAGATCGATCAGGTCCTGCCGATCGCGGAGAATATCGCACAGATCCACCATGGCGATGTTTTGATCTCCGATATGTATCTGGGTTCGGACACCATTAAGCGGCTGCTCGACAAAGCCGGCGTGGATCAGAAGGTCAGCCTGGTCGTGACCAGCGACGGCAAGAGATCCGGCATGATCTGGCCGCATGCGAGCGACACCTTGCGGATCCGCGAGCATCTTGGCGACAACACGCGTTCCGACGTGCTGGTCCCCACATCCTTCAACATCACCAGCCGTCACACCTCGATCTCAGAACCGACCACGGTTGAGAACGTCCTCAAGTCGATCGGCCTGCGGCCGCTCGCCGAACTGTGCCGCGAGATCCGCCTCTCGACCTGGTCGGCCGATGCCCAGACGCGCAAGCTCCAGCTGGTGCAGGCAAGCCTGAACTTCCCCATTCTATTGTTGTCGAGCGTCGCTTTGCTGCGGCTTGGCGAGCAGCTCGGAAAGCGCTCCGTGCTCTTCTCCAGCCGCGATTGCGACATGTGGCGCCCCCTGTTCGACGACATGGCGCAATTGGGCGGCATGCAGCGCTCGTCCACCTATTTCTACACCAGCCGCGTGGCCAGGACGCAGGCCTCGCCGAGCTATCTGCGCTACGCAAGCGAGCTCATCACCGACGACACCATTGTGGTCGATCTCTGCGGCTCCGGCTGGTCGCTCGCCCATCTGGCGCAGAAGCTCGACCGCGAAGACATGCCCGTTTTTCTGTTGCATCAACTGGCGCCGGTGGTCGGCTATGAGCGCAAGGCTCCGTCCCCGAAGACCTGCGTGGTGCACAATGTCGTCCCCCCCAGCGTCGGGGGCCTCGATTGCTCGACCATCGAAATGTCCAACTACACCGACCACGGCATGGTGGTCGATGTGCGCTACCTCCTGGATTTTCCGGTTCCCGTGTTCGCGGAGGATGCGCGCGACGAAGAGACCCTCGCCCGCGTGCGGGCGCAGCACGAGTGCTTCCGGATTGCCCGGAAGCTGCTTGGGAAACACGATTTGCGCGGCATTTTCGATCTGGATCATGAATCCATCAGCACGGTCTGCACCTCGCTCTACCAAGTGCTGTCGCGTCAAAGCGTGCTGCGGGAAGCTTTTGGCGCCAGCCACACCCTGGAGGACCAGTCGGTTCTCCAGCGGATCGGCTGCTCCTACTGACCTCATTCAGGGATAAACGGGCCATGGTTGACCTTGTTGAACTCGCAGACCACTACAAGACCGACAAGGGGTCGCGCGAAGGTCACGCTCACAACTACACGACGCTCTACTCCTTCCTGTTCGAGCAGTTCCGGAACGAGGAGTTCACCATGCTCGAAATCGGGCTTGAGCGCGGCGGCGTGGAAGCTGGCGCGTCGGTGGATCGCCGCGGCTCCGACGTCCCCTCCATCCGCACCTGGCTGGACTACTTTCCGAAGGCGAGCATCCACGGCTTCGACCTCTCCAACTTCAGCCACATCAAGCTCGACCGGTTCCAGTTCCATCGCGGAGATCTCGGCAGCGTTGCCGACCTCGATCGGCTTGCGGCGACGCTCCCGCAGCTCAAGCTCGCGATCGACGACGGCTCTCACGCGTCCTTTCACCAACAGCTCGCGTTCCTTAAGCTGTTCGACAAGGTGCAGCCCGGTGGCTTCTATGTGATCGAGGACTTTCACTGGCAGCCGCCGTTCGAGAACGCGCTTCCGCCCTGCCGCAAGACTGCAGAAGTGTTCGAAATTTTCCTGCGGACCGGGGTCTTCGACATACCCTTCGCCCATCCGGATTATCTCGCGGCCATCGCGGCACAGATCCAGAATGTCTTTGTTCATCGGAGCAACAAGGGCGGCGTGAATGACTGGCATTTCAAGATGGTCGCACTGCAAAAGCGGCTCGAGGTCTAGGGTCAGAATGCAGGTTGGAGGCCGAGCCGGACAACCCGCACAGCTGGCGCTGTGAAGATTCTTCTTGGCGCCCGCTGTATTGGATATGCGAACAGGCTTCAGTCGCCGACGATTGCACGCCAGCTTGAGACGCATCGCGTTCGCGTCTGGCTTGAACGTCTCAACGGCAAGCCAGATCGCCCTCGTGCATTTTTTGTCGGCTAACCGATGGCAGCAGGGATTGGACGCGGCTTGAACTGCCGCCGCGTTCGTTTAGCCGCGATGATAAATCGAGGGCCCAATCGCCGGATCGCCGTTTACTGGAAACGGTCGCGTCGGACGAGACGTCTCGGTGGGCGCGCTGGGGCTACTGCTGGGGCTGCATCAGCCGCCTTCAGAAAAAACAACCACCACAATCATTTAAGGGGTTGGAATGGCGGAGAGGGGGAGATTCGAACTCCCGATACGGTTGCCCGTATGCCGCATTTCGAGTGCGGTGCATTCGACCACTCTGCCACCTCTCCAGCCGAGGCACGAAACCCGAGGGCTCCGGCGTAGTCGGACGCGCTTCTAGCCGAGACCGCGGGGCGACACAAGAGAGGCTTGTGGGCAACGCAAGGTTCGGGCAATCCCGGTCGAGCGCCTGGATCCGAGGCGGCGTCGCCAACGGCCGTTGCGCGACGCCGCCCGACGGCTAAAAATCGTTGCTATGGCTCAATATTCCGGCGGAACGGGGCGCGCCTTGCGCTGGGCGTCGATGGCCACGAAGGTGAAGATGGCCTCCGTCACCTTCTGCGACTCGTCGCTCTCCCGCGCGCGGCGCCAGGCTTCCACCTCGATCCGCATGGAGGTGCGGCCCACATGGAGCAGGGTGCCGAACAGGCTCACCTCGTCGCCCACATAGACCGGCGAGAGGAACGTGATACCTTCAACGGCGATGGTGGCGGCGCGGCCGCGAGCGCGGCGGGCGGCGATGTTGCCGGCCGCGAGGTCCATCTGCGACATGAGCCAGCCGCCGAAGATGTCGCCCGAGGGATTGGTGTCGCTGGGCATGGCGATGGTGCGGATCACCGGCATGCCATCGGGCATCTGCCCATCGGGGGTCTTACCGTCGGTCGTCTTGCCGTCGGTCGTCTTGCCGTCGGTCGTCTTGGCGGAGGAGGGCGGCATGAGCGGGCGGTCCTTTGGGGGCGGCAGCGTTCTCCTGGGAGCGGCTGTCGCCTGAGGCGAAGCAGTGGGGCCGGTTTTGGGAACCGGTGTTGTCCTCATCGTCGATGCCAAAGGATGACGCGGCATGCAAGCGCGGTTATAGGAATTCCAAGCTTTCGCGCATTGACAGGCGATGGCCCCGCGCGTAAAGAGCACCCTCCCGTGAACCCTATGGTCCGCGGGAATCCCTCACCGACCGGAAGAAGCCTGCCCTTCGAGGCGTGGCTGAACACGAAAGCGAGAACAGATGTTCGCGGTCATTAAAACAGGCGGCAAGCAGTATCGCGTTGCCGCGGACGACGTCATCACCATCGAGAAGCTCGAGGCTGCGGCCGGCGAGACCGTGACCTTCCCCGTGCTGCTGCTGACCGGCGCTGCGACCCATGTGGGCGCCCCGGTGGTGGAAGGCGCGTCGGTCACCGGCGAGGTGGTCGAGCAGACCCGTGGCGAGAAGGTCATTGCCTTCAAGAAGCGCCGCCGTCAGAATTCCCGTCGCAAGCGCGGTCATCGTCAGGAACTGACGGTGGTGCGTATCACCGAGATTTCCGGGCTCAACGGCGAAGTGGCCAAGGCCACCGTCCGAGCCCCGCGCGCGGCCGCTCCGGCCGCTGCCGAAGCCTGATAGGAGTTAGGTTCCATGGCTCATAAAAAAGCAGGCGGCTCCTCCCGCAACGGGCGCGACTCCGACGGTCGTCGCCTTGGCGTGAAGAAGTTCGGCGGCGAAGCCGTCATTCCCGGCAACATTATCGTGCGCCAGCGCGGCACGAAGTGGCATCCCGGCACCAACGTGGGCATGGGCAAGGACCATACCCTGTTCGCGCTCGTGGACGGCAAAGTCGAATTCCGCACCAAATCCAACGACCGTACCTTCGTATCGGTCGTTCCCGCCCTTCAGGCGGCTGAATAAGCGGCGAGAATCCAAGGTGATGGATCCCGCCGCGCTCGTCGAGCCGGTGGGAGCCTGACCAGGACATCTGGGCTTCCGAATTGACCGGGGAGACGAGCGATCGTCTCCCCGGTTTTCGTTTGTCCGCAATGTCTTGTCTCACCTTCTGGAGCTTGCCATGACCCTCGTCGAACAGCCTTTGGGCACGCCTTTCGCGGAGAGCTGTATCCCCGTCCTCGAAACCGAACGGCTCGTGCTCCGCGCGCCGCGCATCGAGGACGTGCCGGCCGTGGCGGCCCTTGCCAACAACCACCGGATCGCCGAGATGACGGCGAACCTGCCCTATCCCTATCGCCTGTCCGACGCCCGTACCTTCGTGGAGACGCTGGCCCAGGGTCCGGACGCCACCACCTTCGCGCTCTTCCTGAAAAGCGAGGGTAATCAAGAATTTGCGGGCATGTGCAGCTTCGGCCGCCGGCCGCCGGAGACGGTCCACGAGATCGGCTACTGGATCGGCGAGCCCTTCTGGGGCAAGGGCATTGCCACCGAGGCCATGCGCGCCGTGATCGACTACGCCTTCTCGGAGACGGACATCGACCAGCTGGCCGCCGCCGCCCGCGTGGTCAATCCCGCCTCCCGCCGGGTGCTGGAGAAGTGCGCCTTCCAGTGGTCGGGCGTCGGCCTGTGCCGGGTCAAGGCGCTGTCCGCCTCGGTGCCCGTGGACCGGTTCCAGCTCGACCGGCGCACCTGGGCCTCGCTCCGCGCCTGGGGCGCCGCTGCCATGCCCATGCGGCGGGAATTCGCCCACTGAGGTGAACCGGGCGGTCCATCCGGGACCGCCCATCCTCCCCCCCTTACCGTCCGAATGTGCCACGGCCGCGATGGCCCTCTGGCAGCGTGACGACCCGTCATGGCCATGGGTCGCCCCTTCCCGGTGGTCCATTCCTGTTGTGCCGGAATCGTGTCGCCACAAGCCTCGGCGCGGGTGCGTGCAACGGACAGTGCCGGATGGCACAGGGATGGACAGGGACATGTCCGCCGGGTGGCACATTGGCTCTCCCCGGCGAGCGGCTCCAGCACGCGTTAGGCGTATCCGGAAACCTCCCGTCGCTCTCCGGTGCCGATCTCCCCGGCTCCCCCTTGCCAGCAGCCCCCCGGTCGGGTTTGGGTGGGGCATCGGTGGTGCGACAATCCTGAGCGTAAGCGATGGATGCACCCTCATCAGTCCTGTGCGCAGCCTGAGGTTGCGTCCGGTGGGAAAGGCAGTGATGACCCGTCTGGAAGATCTCCCCTATCGCCCCTGCGTGGGTCTCGCCATCTTCAACCGGGCGGGGCAGGTGTTTCTCGGCCAGCGGCTGGGCGGGGCGGAGCATGTGGATGCCACCCATTCCTGGCAGATGCCGCAGGGTGGCATCGACAAGGGCGAGGAGCCCTATGAGGCGGCGCTGCGCGAGCTTTATGAGGAGACCTCCATCCGCTCGGTGACGAAGCTGGGCGAAGTTGAGGACTGGCTCAATTACGATCTGCCGGGCCGCGTGGCGGGCGAGGCGTGGAAGGGCAAGTATCGCGGCCAGACCCAGAAGTGGTATGCCTTCGGCTTCACGGGCGAGGAGGGCGAGATCGACATCCTCAAGCCCGGTGGCGGCGTCCACAAGCCGGAATTCTCCTCCTGGCGCTGGGACAGCCTCGATCGCGCGGCCGAACTGGTGATCCCCTTCAAGCGCCCGGTCTATGAGCGCGTGACCCGCGAATTCCGGCGCTTCGCCAAGGCGTGAGCGTTGGGCGGTAGGATGGATCGTGGCCTCCAGCGTGCAACGGTCTTGAAGCAGTAGATTGTCATGCCCGGGCTTGACCCGGGTATCCACGTCGGGCCGACCGTGGACGGCGCCAGACCCAGGTTCTGCCCCAGCCGTTCGCGGACCAGGCCAGCACCTGCCTGGCGGGACCACGTGGATCCCCGGAAGTCGGCTTGCCGACTTCCGCACTTTGGGACCGAAGTCGGAAACATCCGACTTCGGAATCAAGTCCGGGGATGACGGTTCCTTTGCTGCATCGGTGCCCCGCGCTCCATAGCGATCCGCTAAGCCGCCCCGGTCGGCCGGCAGCCGTTCGTTCTGAAAAATAGAACGTAACGACCAACATTATTCGACTGTTTCTCGCTATCGACCCATGGCACTGTCCGGCCCGGTTCAAGCCGGGTGGGCGTTCGCACGCCTCCAGCCCGGGCCGCCGCGATCACGCACGGTGATCGGCCGGCGGGATCATCGGGGGCAGATGCCCCGCGTCAGTTGGAGGCCGTCATGGCTAAGGTTCTGGTTCTCTATTACTCGTCCTACGGCCATCTCGAGACCATGGCGAATGCCGTCGCCGAGGGCGCCCGCGCCGCCGGCGCCACCGTGGACGTGAAGCGCGTACCCGAGACCGCCCCCCTTGAAGTGGCCAAGGCCGCCCACTTCAAGCTCGATCAGGCGGCGCCCGTCGCCACCATCGCCGATCTGGAGCATTACGACGCCATCATCGTCGGCGCCCCGACCCGCTTCGGTCGCCTCGCCTCGCAGATGGCGTCCTTCCTCGATCAGGCCGGCGGCCTGTGGATGCGCGGCGCGCTGAACGGCAAGGTGGGCGCGGCCTTCACCTCCACCGCCACCCAGCATGGCGGCCAGGAAGTCACCCTGTTCTCCATGATCACCAACCTGCTGCACTTCGGCATGGTGATCGTGGGCCTGCCCTACAGCCATCAGGGCCAGATGAACATGACCGAGATCGTGGGCGGCTCGCCCTACGGCGCCACCACGCTGGCGGCCGGCGACGGCTCGCGCCAGCCCAGCGAGATCGATCTTGCCGGCGCCCGCCATCAGGGCGAGCTGGTGGCCAAGACCGCCGCCAAGCTGTTCTCCTGATCCTCTGATCAGTCCTTTGCGAGAGGGCCGGTCCGGCGTTTGCCGGGCCGGCCCTTTTTGTTTCTGATGGTGGGCGGCGCGCGTGCTCAGCCGCCCGTCTCGCCATTTGTCGGTCCCTGACGCCCGTCGCGGCCGGGCTCGGCGACCTGTGACGTTGGGCGGATGATCAGTATGGGATCGTCCTCGCCCTCACACCCAGTAATACGGCGTCCGGTAATAATCGTGGACGCGCGTTTCGTAGTCGCGGCCCCAGTCGGGCTGGTCGTCGGCGGCGAAGTGGGGCGCGCTTTTCAGTTCGTCGCTGGTCACGTTCACCAGATAGCCCTTGCTGTCCACGTCGTAGCGCAGCGTGGACCAGGGCAGCGGGTGATAATGCTCGCCAATGCCCAGAAAGCCGCCGAACGACATCACCGCATAGGCTACCTTGCCCGTGGCCTTGTCGATCATCACGTCGTGAATGGTGCCGATCTTCTCGCCGTCGGGGCTGTAGACGGTGGTGCCATCCACCTTGTCGCCCGCGATCAGGGTGGTGGTTTCCTGCGTGGCGCCCATGGTCTCCTCCTGTGACTGTTCTTGAAGGCACAACACCGCAGTCCGGCCGCACGTTCCGTAACGTAAGTTTGTGCACGTGCGGGGCGCCCGGCGGCGGTCTGCCGCAGGGCGCGCGGCTACGCCCATCCGCTGCAACGGGTCTTCGGTCTTCCCTGTAATCATTATAAATCATTGACCTTGAGGCCTTTTTTCAAACTCCCTATGGTTCCGCACGACGTTGGCGCGAGTGGTGGCGTGCGGGCGTTCCGCATGCCCCTTCGTGTTGCCCCGGGTTCAATGGCGCGCTCAAAACTCCATCCAGCCTTCGCCAGAGCCGTCCGGCACCCTGCCGGCTTGGCCATCCGGCCGGACTTCGCCGTTGGCGCGCCCGCCGCCGGAACGGGTTGCCCCGTGCACCGGGTCGCGCCATGAGCTGGGATCTGCACGATCTGTTCGTGCGCCATGCGCGCGACATCACCGCCGCCTTGCGCCGGCGCGGGCTCACCGAGGAAACGGCGGCCGATCTCACGCAGGACACCTTCGTGCGCGTGCTGGTCTCCCCGCCCGGCCAGACGGCCACCACCCACAATCCCGCCGCCTATCTGTTCCGCGTCGCCCGCAATCTGTGCG
This sequence comes from Azorhizobium oxalatiphilum, assembly GCF_014635325.1. Classification (GTDB taxonomy): domain Bacteria; phylum Pseudomonadota; class Alphaproteobacteria; order Rhizobiales; family Xanthobacteraceae; genus Azorhizobium; species Azorhizobium oxalatiphilum. The sequence continues at coordinate 198,320 of NZ_BMCT01000007.1, forward strand.
TGGATCACAAGCGGCGCGAGCGGGTGCTGCCCGGTGTCGATCTCTCGCCCGATGACTTTTCGGCCATTGTCGATCCCGCGCCCTCGCCGGAGGCCACCCTCTACAGCCGCCAGCGGCTGGAGCTGACGGAAGCGGCGCTGGCGGAATTGCCGGAGCGCACCCGCAGGGCCTTCCAGATGCACCGGGTGGAGGAGATGACCCTCGCCGAGGTGGCGGCGGAACTGGGCCTCTCCACATCGCGCACCTGGACCCTGATCCGCGATGCCTATGAGCATATCGCTGCCCGTTTGACGGGGCTGTGATAAGCATCCATCCGGAATTTTGAGAAAAATCGCGCCGCTCATCCGTAAGGCATGATGGGAGCGCGATGGCTCCCGCTCAGCCGGACACGCTCCGGAGCCGGAAGGATCCGCATGACAGAGATGCCGGAGGCGCGCCGTCTGTTTCGGGAAGCGGCCGATCTCGCCATCCGCCTGCAGAACGATCCGGCCAATCCGGTGTCGCAGGAGATGGTGCGCCTGTGGGTGGCGCGCGGCCCGGCGCATGCGACGGCGTGGGCGCAGGTGGCCGAGATCCACGGCATGACCGGCTCCATCCTCGCCGCCCAACGCAAGGCCGAAAGCGGGCGCGGGCTCTCCCGCCGCACGCTGCTGGCGGGCGGCGTTCTGGCGCTGGGGGCGGCGGGGGCAGGGTCGCTGGTGCTGCCCCAGGCGATGCTGCAGGCGCGGGCCGATTACGTCACCCACACCGCCGAGATCCGGCGCATCGACCTGCCGGACGGCAGCATCATGACCCTCGGCCCGGACAGCGCGGTGGGGCTCGCCTATACGCCGCAGAACCGGGGCGTCACGCTGCTGGCGGGCATGGCCTATTTCGAGGTGGCCGGTGCGGCGGCGCCGTTTCGGGTGGTGTTCGAGGATGTGGCCGCCACGGCCTCGGACAGCCTGTTCGATGTGTCGAGCGACGGCGGCTTCCTCTCGGTTTCGGTCGGGCAGGGGGAGGTGGAGGTGCATGAGCCGCACAGCGTGCTGAAGAGCGGCGCGCGGCTGGTGGCCGGCGACTGGCTGACGCTGGGCATGAGCTCCCATGAGGTGACGCGGGGCACCCGCGAGACGTTTCAGGTGGGCGCCTGGCGCGAGGGTGTGATCGTGGCCGAGCGCGAGACGGTCTCCGCCATGGTGGCGAAGATCGCCCGCTGGCAGCCCGGCCGGGTGGTGGTGGCCGATCCCTTCCTCGGTGCCCGCGTGGTGAGCGGCGTGTTCGATCTGAAGGAGCCGCTGAGCGCGCTGGAAGCGGTGGTGCGGCCGTTTGGCGCGCATGTGCGCCGGGTGGGCGGCTATGTGACGGTGATCTCGCCGGTGTGAGGGGATGGGGAGCTGGCGGCCGGGGCCGACATAGAGGCCTTCTCCAGCTTCTGCTGTTCCCTCCGATTTCCCCCTCCCCCCTTGCGGGGGAGGGCAGGGAGGGGGGTAACGCGGCTGCGTCTGTCCGGCCGACACGTTTTCGGAAACTTGCTTTTGCGGTGAGGGCATTACCCCCCTCTCCAACTCTCCCCCGCAAGGGGGGAGAGAGCCCGTTGCACGGTGTGGCGGGATGCCCCGCGAGAAAAATCCGCGGATCGCAGGAAAAATCGAAAACCCGTTCGTAAAGCACCATAGGGGCTGTGCGCGTCGCTATACGAGACGGCCGCCCATAGAGAGCGTTTTACGTTCTCTATCAAAGCATTAGAGGCTGATTCACCGAGCAGGTCGATTCAACCTGATCGGATCAGGCTCTAGGGACGTGACGAACGGAGTGGCCGGTATGGGGTATGGGTTCAAGGCGAACGCGGGTCGGGGATGGGGTACGGCCGGGCGTGGCGCGCTGGTGGCGGCGCTGCTGGCCACCACGGGGATCGCAGGCACCGTGATGCTGCCCGGCGCGGCGCGGGCGCAGGCCCAGGCGAGCTTCAACATTCCCGCCGGTTCGCTGGCCCAGGCGCTGGCCGCTTTCGGCCGCCAGTCGGGCACCCAGCTCTCCTATGAGGCCGCCATCGTCAGCGGCAAGTCCTCCCCCGGCGTGCAGGGCGTGGTGCCGCGCGAGCAGGCTCTGGCCCGCATCCTCCAGGGCTCCGGCCTCACCTACAGCTTCACCGACAGCCGCAACGTGCTGATCCGCCGCCCGGTGGCGGCCGGCGGGGCCGACGCGGCTGGCGCCATCGCCCTCGACACGGTGGACGTGCAGGGGGCCGGCGGCACGGTTGGCTATGTGGCCACCCGCGCGGTGGCCTCCACCAAGACCGACACCCCGCTGGTGGAAGTGCCGCAGTCCGTCACCGTGGTCAGCCGCGAGGAGCTGGACGACCGCAATGTGCAGACGCTCACCCAGGCGGTGGCCTATACGCCGGGCGTGCGCACGGGGCAGAGCGGCTACGATCCGCGCTTCGACGTCTTCACCATCCGCGGCTTCGACACCACCTATAACGGCATCTATCGCGACGGCCTGCGCCTGCCGGGCTCCAACATGTCGGTGTTCAAGATCGAGCCCTATGGGGTGGACAGCGTGACCGTGCTGCGCGGCCCCTCGTCCGCGCTCTATGGCCTCGGTTCCCCCGGCGGCCTCGTGGACGTCACCTCCAAGCGCCCCACCGAGACCGCGTTCGGCGAGGTGGAGCTGCAGGCCGGCAATTACGACCTCTGGCAGGGCCAGTTCGACGTGGGCGGTCCCGTGGACAAGGACGGCAAGCTGCTCTACCGCCTGACCGGCGCGGTGCGCGATGCCGGCTCGCCCAACGTGCTGGGCGGCGGGGTCAACGACATGACCTATATCGCGCCGGCGATCACCTACAAGCCGAATGACAGCACGCGGATCACCATCCTCGGCGAGTACATGGACTACGAGACCCCGGCCTCGCTGCCCTTCTACGGCTGGACCGGCGGCAGCACGGACACCTTCAGCAGGACGCCGGGCGACTATAACAGCCAGAAGCAGACCCAGTATCTCATCGGCTATCTGGCCGAGCATGACGTCAACGACATCTTCACCGTGCGCCAGAAGGTGCGTTACGGCCATGCGGACACGCAGGTGCGCTACACCGGCATGAATTCGCTGGACGAAGCCACCAACACGGCCAGCCGCTACAGCGCCTATGTGCACGACAAGATGGATTCGTTCGCCATCGACAATCAGGTGCAGGCGAAGTTCACCACCGGCGCGGTGGAGCACACGCTGCTGGTGGGCGTGGACTATACCTATCTCACCCTCGATGACGGCATCGGCTACGGCACCGCGTCGGACTACAACTACACCTACAACATCGCCTATGGCCCGATCGTTGATCCGGATTTCAATACGTCGCGCTACAAGCAGAAGCAGAGCCAGCTCGGCCTCTATGTGCAGGAGCAGGCGAAGTTCGGCGGCTTCCTGCTGACCCTGACCGGGCGGCAGGACTTCGTGAAGACCACCAATGACGACCTGCTCGCCTACAGCAGCGAGACCCAGAAGGACGATGCCTTCACCGGCCGCGTCGGCCTGACCTATCTGTTCGACAACGGCATCGCGCCTTATGTGAGCTATTCCACCTCGTTCGCGCCCAATCTCGGCCAGGACATCAACGGCAACACCTTCTCGCCCACCACGGCCAAGCAGATCGAGGGCGGCGTGAAGTATGCGCCCACGGGCTTCGACGGCTACATCGCCGCCTCGGTGTTCCAGATCAACCAGGAGAACGGCCTCGTCACCGACGAGAGCAACCCGCTCTATCAGGTGCAGACCGGCGAGGTGCGGGCGCGCGGCTTCGAGCTGGAAGGTGTCGCCAATCTCGGCCAGGGGCTGAAGGTGCGCGGCGCCTATGCCTATCTCGACCTCACCAATGTGGCGGGCACGAGCGACACGCTCGGCCTCACCCCGTCCGGCCAGCCGCAGAACACCTTCTCGTTCTGGGCGGACTATCAGTTCCAGCCCGGCACGGTGCTGGCGGGCCTCGGCATCGGTGCCGGCGTGCGCTATACCGGCGCCACCTGGGGCAACTCGCTCAACACCTTCCAGAACAGCGCCTATACGCTGGTGGATGCCAAGCTGAGCTACGACCTCGTCAACATGGGCCAGCAGTTCAAGGGCTGGAGCATGCAGGTGAACGCGCAGAACCTGCTCGACGATGAATACATCACCTGCGATGCCGGCTATTGCTACAAGGGCATGCCGCGCACCGTCATCGCCGGCGTGAAGTATCGCTGGTGAGCTGACGGCGCCACGTTCGGTGCAGGCATGAAAAGGGGCCGGTCCGCGTTGCGGGCCGGCCCTTTTGCGTTGCGGAAGCGGGCTCAGCCCTTTTTCTTGTCCTTCTTGCCGTTCCCGTCCTTCTTCTCGCCGTCCTTCTTTTCCCCTTCCTTCTTCTTGGCCGCCTTCGGCGCGGCCGGGTCGATGCCGGCCTTTACGCATTCGGCCTCGTAGAGGGTGCGGATGTCGTCGATGTCCACCGTGGGGGCGGGCGTCTTCAGCTTCATCTCGTCCAGCGTGTTGGCGATGATCTGCGAGATGGCGAGATCGCGGAACCACTTGTGGTTGGACGGGATCACGTACCAGGGCGCGTCCGGCGTCGAGCATTTGGTGATCATGTCGTCATAGGCGGCGCCATAGTCGTCCCAGCGGGAGCGTTCGCTATAGTCGGCGGCGCTGATCTTCCACTGCCGCTTCGGGTCGTTCAGCCGGTCGCCGAAGCGCTTCAGCTGCTCTTCCTTGGAGATGGCCAGGAAGAATTTCAGCACCGTGGTGCCAGCCAGCATCAGGCTGCGCTCGAAGGCGTTGATGACGTCATAGCGCTGCTTCCACACCTTCTCGGGCACCAGTTCGTGCACGCGGGCGATCAGCACCTCCTCGTAATGGGAGCGGTTGAACACCGACACATGGCCCTGCGCGGGCGTGTGCGGGTGGATGCGCCAGAGGAAATCGTGCGCCCTCTCCTCGCTGGAGGGCTCCTTGAAGGCCGTGACCGAGCAGCCGTGCGGCCCCAGCCCCTTCAGCACGTGCCAGCACACGCCGTCCTTGCCGGCGGCGTCGATGCCCTGCAGCACGATCAGCAGCGAATGCCGGCGGTCGGCATAGAGCTTCTCCTGCAGTTCGCCCATGCGCTCCAGCTGGGCCTCGATGGCCGGCTGGGCCTCGGCGCGGCTGGAATAGGAATTATGGAAGCCGGGATCGAACCCGGCCAGCGAGAAGGAGGAGCCGGGAGCGGCGCGGAAGAGGGTGCGATAGTCCATCTGCCCATTCTGCACGCTTCCGGCCATTTTTCGAGCAGGCACGCGACGATGGCCCGCGGCACGTCGCCGTGCCGCATGGCCTGCGGGACAGCCCCGTGCAAGCTTGACGGGACAGGGTCCGCCACGTGGTGGGGACCACAGGAGTTGTGCTCTCCCATGACGAGCATCTCATCGACGCAGAGTGCGTCCTCAAGCCTGACCTCGACGTCCTCGTCGTCGTCGGGGCGCGTTGCCGCGTTGCAGGCTGAACTGGAAGCGGCCGAGACCGCGCTCCAGGAGGCCAAGGACGCCGAGGATCAGGAAGAGATCGCGGCCCAGGAGGCGGCGATCCAGAAGCTGCAGCAGCAGATCCAGCAGCTGGAGCAGAAGCAGGCCACGCAGGCGACCTCGTCTTCGTCCCAGGTGGACGCGATGTCCGGCGTGCAGTCGGTCACGAACACCTCCACCACCGCAGCGTCCGAGACGATCGAGGCCGGCAACCCCTACAAGGCGGTGATGAAGCTGGACCTCGCGGGCATCGCCCAGAACGTCAAGGACACCGAGGCCCAGCAGGAGGCCGAGGAAGCCGCCAAGGTCAAGGCCGCGGCGGAAGCCAAGGCGGCCGCCGATGCCGAGGCTGCGGCCGAGGAAGGCGCCGAGAAGACCGACGAGACCTCCGGAACGGTGGCTGCGGCCTGACGCGTTTCGCTTCCGGCGCCTGTCAGTGCCGGGAGACCCGTGCCTCGCGGCCAGTGATCCCATGGCTCGTACCCACATGGTGGCCGCGAGGGCCGGTGCACACACGCGCACCGGCAGGGGCATGCAATGGCGGACGCATCCTCAGGTGCGCGTGAGAGCCTGTGTGCGGGAACGGTGCTCCGCGATGGGCGTTGAGCTTCACAGTTCCATCTGCTCAGGGGATCGGCGTGGCACCGCGCGCGCTCTGGAAAGGCTTTCTGAAGGTCGCCGAGCTGTCCTGCGCGGTCGGCCTCTACAGTGCTGTCTCGAAGGCGGAGCGCATCTCTTTCCATATGGTGGACCGCGACAGCGGGCACCGGCTTGCCCGCCAGTTCGTGGACGAGGAGACCGGGCGCGAGGTGCCGCGCGAGGCGCAGGTGAAGGGCTATGACACCGGCGGCGGCACCGTGGTGCTGGAGCCCGACGAGGTGGCGAGCGTGGTGCCCGAGAGCACAAGGACGCTGGCCGTGGAGGGCTTCCTCGCCTGTGACGACATCGAGCCGCTCTATTTCGACACGCCCTACTATCTCGGCCCCGCCGACAAGGCGTCGGCGCCCGCCTTCGCGCTGATCCGCGAGGCCATGCGGACCCGCAAGGTGGCGGCCATCGCCCGCACCGTGCTGTTCCGCCGCCTGCGCACGGTGCTGATCCGCCCGGCAGGTACCGGCTTCACCGCCACCACCCTGCATTTCGACTATGAGGTGCGCTCCGCCACCGAGGCGTTCGAGGATGTTCCGGACGTGAAGGTGGACAAGGAGATGCTGGATCTGGCCCGCCACATCATCAAGACCAAGAGTGGCGGCTTCGACCCGGAAGACTTCGAGGACCGCTACGAGGCCGCGCTGACCGATCTGGTGAAGGCGAAGATTTCGGGCCGCACGGTGCGCCCGCGCAAGGCGGCGCCCCCGGCCAAGGTGGTGAGCCTGATGGATGCGCTGCGCCGCAGCGCCGGGGCGGACGCGACGGGCGGGCGTGGCGGCAAGACCAGCAGCAAGGCGAGCGGCAAGGCACCGGCGAAAAAGAGCAGGACGTCAGCCGCCAAATCCGCACCCGCCAAGGCATCCGCCGGCAAATCCGCATCCGCCGGCAAAGCGGCTGCCAAGCCTGCGGCAAAGGGACGAGCCAAGGGCACAAAAGCCGCCGCCAGCCCACCGGCAAGGCGCAGGGCCAGCTGAGGCGGCACAGGCAAGCTGAAAGGGACTGAACCGTGGCCCTTGAGACCTATCGCGCCAAACGCGACTTCTCCCGCACACGGGAGCCCTCCGGCGTGAAGGGCCGGAAGGCCACCGGCCTCTATCTGATCCAGAAGCACGACGCCACGCGGCTGCATTATGATCTGCGCCTCGAACTCGATGGCGTGCTGCTGAGCTGGGCGGTGACGCGCGGCCCCAGCCTCGTGCCGGGCGAGAAACGCCTCGCCGTGCATGTGGAGGATCATCCCGTCGCCTATGGCGATTTCGAGGGCACCATCCCCAAGGGCGAGTATGGCGGCGGCACGGTGATGCTGTGGGATCGCGGCACATGGGCGCCCATCGGGGACGCGAAGAAGGGCCTCGCAAAAGGGCATCTGGAATTCGAGCTGAAGGGCGAGAAGCTCACCGGCCGCTGGCATCTGGTGCGGCTGCGGGCCAGGCCGCGCGAGAAGCGGGATAACTGGCTGCTCATCAAGGGCGAGGACGATGCCGCGCGCACCGAGGCCGATCCGGACATTCTTGAGGACGAGCCCAATTCGGTGAAGACGGGACGGACCATCCCGGAGATCGCGCAGGAGGCGCCCGGCTGGTCCTCGAAGACCGGGCCGATCCCGAAGGCGAAGCGAAGGGCAGGCGAGGAGGCGAAGGCCAACGGCGCGAGGAAAGCCAAAGCGAAGGCGCAGGCGGCGAAAGCGCAGGATGAGGCCGCGCCCGATGCCGTTGCCGCGCCCGATCCCGCCGCCATCAGGGGCGCGAAGGCGGGGCGGCTGCCGGGCTTCGTGGAGCCCGCGCTGGCGAAGCTGGTGGCCAAGCCCCCGGCGGGCAAGGGCTGGCTGCACGAGATCAAGTTCGACGGCTATCGCCTTCAGGCCCGCATCTCGCAGGGCAAGCTCAGGCTGCTCACCCGCAGCGGCCTCGACTGGACGGAGCGCTTCGGCGCCAGGGTGCACGATGCGCTCCTCGCCTTGCCGGTCAAAAGCGCGCTCATCGATGGCGAACTGGTGGTGGAAGGGCCGAACGGCGCCTCCGACTTTTCCGCCCTTCAGGCGGACCTCTCGGAGGGGCGTTCCGACCGTTTCGTCTTCTATGCCTTCGACCTCATGTTTCTGAACGGGCAGGATCTCACGGGGGCAAAACTCTGCGACCGCAAGGCGGCGTTGCAGACGCTGCTGGAGGGGGCCGATCACATCCTGCGCTTCTCCGGCGATTTCGGTGATGACGGCGCGCTCATCCTCTCCCATGCCTGCCGCCTCAGCCTTGAGGGCATCGTCTCCAAGCGGGCGGATGCACCCTATCGCTCCGGCCGCACCGGCGATTTCGTGAAGGCGAAATGCTCCGAGCGGCAGGAGTTCGTGATCGGCGGCTATGTGCCCTCTTCCACGGGTGCGGCGGCCATCGGCTCTCTGGTGCTGGGCTATGGCGAGAAAGGCAAGCTGCGCCACGCCGGGCGCGTGGGCACCGGCTTCTCGCAAACCGTGGCGCGCGATCTGATGAAGCGGCTGAAGCCGATGCGGGTGAAGGACAGCCCGTTCGCGGACGCACTCACGGCGGAGGAGGCGCGGGACGTGACCTTCGTCGCGCCGGAACTGGTGGCCGAGGTGGAATTCCGGGCCTGGACGGCGGATGATCACATCCGCCACGCGTCCTTCCGGGGCCTGCGCGAGGACAAGACCGCCGCAGACGTCAAACGCGAGACGCCGGAGGCCCGCATGCCGCAGGCGAAGGTCGGGACAGAGAAGACGGCAAAGGCGGGCAAGACCGCCGCGCCGAAATCCGGCGTGAAACTCACCCATCCCGACCGGCTCTACTGGCCGGATGCGGGCGTCACCAAGGCAGGACTGGCGGACTATTATGCGCAGGTCTGGCGCTGGATGGGGCCGTTCGTGACCGGCCGCCCGCTGGCGCTGCTGCGCTGCCCGGAAGGGACGGCGGGCCAGTGCTTCTTCCAGAAGCATGTGTGGCGCGGGGCCTCGAAATCCATCCGCCTCGTCACCGATCCGCAGGACAAGGACGCCGGGCCGCTGGTGGCGGTGGATGATCTCGACGGCCTCGCCGGCCTCGTGCAGGCAGGCGTGCTGGAAATCCACCCCTGGGGCTCCACGCTCAGGGACATGGAGCATCCCGACCAGATCATTCTCGATCTCGATCCCGGCGAGGGCGTGGACTGGGCGGACATCACCGCTGCCGCGCGCGAGGTGAAGGCGCGGCTGGAGGCGGTGGGGCTCGCGAGCTTCGTGAAGACCTCGGGCGGCAAGGGCCTGCATGTGGTGGCCCCGCTCAAACCCAAAGCGGACTGGGCGGCGGCGAAGACCTTCGCGCACGATCTGGCCTTCGCCATGGCGAAGGACGACCCGGACGCCTTTGTGGCCGTCGTCACCAAGGCCAAGCGCAAGGGGCGCATTCTTGTTGACTATCTGCGCAACGGACGCGGCAACACGGCGGTGGCCGCCTATTCGACGCGCGCGCGGGCGGGTGCTCCGGTTTCCATGCCGGTGGCGTGGGCGGAGATCGACGACATCGGACCCGCCGCCTTCGCGGTGGAGAACGCGCCGACGCGGCTCCTGAACCTAAAGGCTGACCCGTGGGCGGACTTCTGGGACAGCGCCGCGCCTTTGCCTGCGGCGAAGGGCAGGCGGAAGGGATAGGGCGATCCGCCGGACCGTTCGACACTTCTCCTGACGGGGAGCGACGCTGGCGAACTCCCTCCCCCCTTGCGGGGGAGAGGGCACGTTCCGTGGAAAGGAGGGCAGTCCCTCAGAGCACCCTGCGCATGCCGTCGAGGAAGCCGCGCACCTGACCGCGCATCTGCGCCGCCTGCTCGGACAGTTCGCCGGAGGCGGACAGAACGTGACCGGCCGCCGAGCCGGTCTCTTCCGCCGTGCGGGCCACGCTGACGATGTTGTGCGTCACCTCGCGGGTGCCGCTGGAGGCCAGATTCACCGCGCCCACGATCTCGTTGGTCGCCTGGCTCTGCTGGGCGATGGACAGGAACATCTCGCCCGCCGCCGCGTCGATCTCGCGGATGGTGCCGGAAATGCCGCCGATGGCATCCACCGCCTTGTCGGTGGTGGACTGGATGGCGTTCACCTTGCCGGAAATCTCCGCCGTCGCCTTGGCGGTCTCGTTGGCCAGCGCCTTCACCTCGGCGGCGACCACCGCGAAGCCCTTGCCGGCATCCCCGGCGCGGGCCGCCTCGATGGTGGCGTTCAGCGCCAGCAGGTTGGTCTGTGCCGCAAGGCCGTTGATCATGTCCACAACAGCGCCGATGGAGGCGGCGACCGCGCGCAGCTCGGACACGATGCCGGCGGTGGCGTCGGCCTCGCGCACGGCCTCCTTGGACATGCCGGCGGAGCGCTCCACCTGACGGCGGATCTCGGCCACCGACGAGCCCAGCTCCTCGGCCGCGCCGGCAACGGCGGCGACGTTCGCGCCCGCTTCCTCGGCGGCGGTGGAGACGGCGTTCGACTGGCCGGTGGTCTGGTTGGCAGAGGCGGAGAGCTGCTGCGCGGTGGATTCCAGCTCGGTGGCGGCGCCGGCCACCTTTTCGGTGAGCGCCGACATCTCGCGCTCGAAGGTGGTGGTCAGCGTCGACATGGCCTCGGCCTGCGCCTTGGCCTTCTGGGCGGCGAGGGTGGCGTCCTGCACGTCCACGAGGGCGCCACAGGCGCGCACCGCCTTGCCGGACGCATCATGCACGATGCCGCCGGTGGCACGGAACCAGCGATAGCTGCCGTCCTTCATCTTCAGCCGGTAGCGGGCCTCGAACACCGACTTCTTGCCCGGCACCTTCTTCAGCGCCGCATTGAAGGCCGCGAACACGCCGGGGGCGTCTTCCGGATGCATCTTGTCCGACCAGGACTGGCAGACGTTGGGAAAATCGGTCTCGTTGCTATAGCCCACGAGGCGGCGGAACTCGTTGGTCCAGGTCCACTGGCTCTTCGGATGCAGGGCATCCTCATTCACCAGCACGGCATCCCACAGCCCGACGCCGCAGAAATTGCCGAGCACCTCGATCAGTTCATCGCTCTTCCGGTTCGGACGGCCAAGCATCACGCACTCCACGCATTACGGGACAGCACCCGCCGCGGGCGGGCACACCCCGCACACCATCCCACACAGGTTTGCGCAGGGATAAGTTGAATGGCTTGCATTGAGCTTGCAGCCGTCGTGATCGCGACAGATTTCCGGCAGGACGGTCAGACTACCATTCCGATGTTTTGCCGGCTGGGTGCAGATGTTTCCGGTAGATCATTGGAATATATGCCCGCCTTACGGATCATTCTGCTGGCCGATTTCTGAGCCATGACCATCCCCACCACCGCAGGTGGCGCCCAGATCATGGCCGGACGTACCTCGCGGCGGGCGGATGCAGCGCTGCGGAGACGGCGGCAAGCTTAAACCTGACGTTGCGGAAGCGTATTCGCGGTTGAAAAATCTCAGGGATGGAGCTTCGTAGCGCTTCCTTTCGCGGCGGAAGCGGCGGATGCTTCCAGTAACGTCAGGCGGGCCTGCGGCTCGACCCGGCACCTATCAGGCGGACGATACAGTCCGCAACGGGAAGGAAGCCCAAGCATGCCCTGCCACTCTCACGCCCGTGGTGTGTCCCGCCGTTCCGCTCTGTTCGGCCTCGCCGGGGCGCTGGCGCTGGGCGGCGCCGTGCTTGGACCGGGGGCCGCGCAGGCCCAGCTCGCCGAACTGAAGATCATGGCCCCCGCCTCGCCCGGCGGCGGCTGGGACCAGACGGCGCGCTCCATGCAGCAGGCGCTCGTCACCTCCGGCACCGTGCGCAGCGTGCAGGTGACGAACGTCACCGGCGCCGGTGGCACCATCGGCCTCGCCCAGCTGGTCTCCACCGCCAAGGGCGATCCCAACCAGCTGATGGTGATGGGCTATGTGATGGTGGGCGCCATCCTCACCAACAAGGCCCCCGTGACGCTGGCGCAGGTAACGCCCATCGCCCGCCTGACGGAGGAGACCGAGGCCATCGCGGTGCCCGTCAACTCCCCGCTCAAGACGGTGCAGGAGCTGGCGGAGGCCATCAAGGCCAATCCCGGCAAGGTGACATGGGCCGGCGGCTCCGCGGGCGGCACCGACCATATCGCGGCGGCCCTGTTCGCGAAGGCTGCGGGGGCGGACCCGGCCAAGATCAATTACATCCCCTTCTCCGGCGGCGGGGAGGCCTTGGCGGCCGTGCTCGGCGGCAAGGTGACGGCGGGCATCTCCGGCTATGGCGAGTTCGAGAGCCAGGTGAAGGCCGGCAAGCTGCGCATCCTCGCCGTGACCGCGCCGCAGCGGGTGGAGGGCGTGGATGCCCCGACCCTCACCGAGGCCGGCATCCCTTTGAAGATCACCAACTGGCGCGGCGTCGTGGCGCCTCCCGGCATCACGCCGGAGCAGCGCAAGGCGCTGACCGACGCCGTGGAGAAGATGGCGAAATCGCCGGCGTGGCAGGACATCCTGAAGCAGAAGGGCTGGGATGACGCGCTGCTCACCGGGGAAGCCTTCGACAAGCTGCTGAAGGACGAGACGGCCGTGACCGCCGAAGTGCTGAAGTCGGTCGGGCTGGTGAAGTGAGCTTTTGGGGGCGGGCGATGGCGGACGCGCAAGCCTAGCCACCGGAGCATCGTCATCCCCGGACCTGATCCCAAAGTCGGATCTTTCCGACTTTGGCTCTTGGAATGCAGAAGTCGGCAAAGCCGACTTCCGGGGATCCACATGGCGCCGCTCGGAACAGCCCTCTGAGGTCGCCACAGTCGGCCTGACGTGGATGGCCGGATCAAGTCCGGCCATGACGAGTGGAGAGGGACCGCACCTTCATCTGCCCGTGCGTCGTTCGGCCATGACGAGTGAACAGGACGGCGCTTCCAATCAGGTCGCAGGTCGCGCCGTCCGGGTGCGCCGCGCGCAAGCAGACAGCCCCTTCAGGGAGGCCCCATGGACCGCAAGCTGAACCGGCCGGATGGCGCCGGCATCGCCATCGCCCTTGGCCTGCTGGCGCTGGCCGGCGTCATCTGGTGGGATGCCACCCAATTGTCCGCCGGTTCGCCCTACGGCCTCGGGCCGGACGCGGCGCCGAAGGTGGTGGCGGCGGGCCTCGCCATCCTCGCGGTGCTGAATTTCATCTCCGCATGGCGGGGCACCATGCCCCATCGCGAACGCGGCGACCTCGGCCCCATCTTCTGGATCGTCGGCGGCATGGTGGCGCTGATCGCGCTGATCGCCCTCGGGGGCGGCTTCATCATCGCCACCGCCATCCTGTTCGCCGCCACCGCACGGGCCTTCGGCCGCAAGGCGCTGCTGGCCGATCTCGGCATCGGCTTCGGGCTGGGGTTCGGGGCCTATCTGCTGTTCGCCAAGCTGCTCACCCTGTCCCTCCCCATGGGGCCGCTCGAACGCCTGCTCTGAGGCCTCTCCCCTTTCGAGGTTGCCAACTTCGAGGCTCCTATGGACACCTTCTTCGCCCTGCTTCAGGGCCTCTCCGTCGCCATCGCGCCCATGAACCTGCTGTTCGCCCTCATCGGCGTGCTGCTGGGCACGGCGGTGGGCGTGCTGCCCGGCATTGGTCCGGCGCTCACCGTGGCGCTGCTGCTGCCCGTCACCTACAAGCTCGATCCCGCCGGCTCGCTGATCATGTTCGCGGGCATCTATTATGGCGGCATGTATGGCGGCTCCACCACCGCCATCCTGATCAACACGCCGGGCGAGAGCGCCTCCATGGCGACCGCCCTCGAGGGCAACCGCATGGCCAAGGCCGGGCGCGGCGGGCCGGCGCTCGCCACCGCCGCCATCGGCTCCTTCGTCGCCGGCACTATCGCCACTTTGGGCCTCACCTTTCTGGCCCCGACGCTGGTGGAGATCGCCGTTAAGTTCGGGCCGGAGGATTATTTCGCGCTCATGTGCGTGGCCTTCGTCACCGTCTCGGCCACTTTCGGGGATTCGCCCGTGCGCGGGCTGACCAGCCTGTTCATCGGCCTCGCGCTGGGGCTGTTCGGCATCGACAAGCTCACCGGACAGGCGCGCCTTGCCTTCGGCGTGCCGGAATTGCTGGATGGCGTCGAGATCACCACGCTGGCGGTCGGCCTGTTCGCCATCGGCGAGGCGCTGTTCGTGGCCTCCCGCCGCAGCCATGCGCCGGAGCAGCTGGAGCCCGTGCGCGGCTCGCTCTGGATGAGCCTTGATGACTGGCGGCGCTCGTGGAAGCCGTGGCTGCGCGGCACGGCTTTGGGCTTTCCCATCGGGGCCCTGCCGGCGGGCGGGGCGGAGATCCCGACATTTCTCTCCTATTCCATCGAGCGGCGGCTCACCAAGCATCCGGAAGAGTTCGGCAAGGGTGCCATCGAGGGCGTGGCGGGGCCGGAAGCGGCCAACAATGCCTCCGCCGCCGGAACGCTGGTGCCGCTGCTCACCCTGGGCCTGCCCACCTCGGCCACCGCTGCCATGATGCTGGCGGGCTTCCAGCAATATGGCCTCAACCCCGGCCCGCTGCTGTTCGCCGATCACCCGCAGCTGGTGTGGGGGCTGATCGCCTCGCTGTATCTGGCCAACGTCATGCTGCTGGTGCTGAACCTGCCGCTGGTGGGCCTGTGGGTACGCCTGCTCGCCATTCCCCAGCCATGGCTCTATGCCGGCATCCTCGTCTTCGCCACCATGGGCACCATTGCCGCGAAACCCTCGGTGGTGGAGCTGGGCATGCTGACGCTGTTCGGCCTCATGGGCTATCTCATGCGCCGCTTCGATTATCCCATCGCCCCGGTGGTGGTGGGGCTGATCCTCGGGCCGGTGGCTGAGGCGCAGCTGCGCCGCGCGCTCTCCATCAGCCTCGGCGATCCCATGGTGCTGCTGGAGAGCCCGATTTCTGCGACGCTTCTGGCCATTGCCGCCATCGCTTTGATCGCGCCCTTCGCGCTGAAGGGCCTCAACCGCTTCAAGGCGGAGGAGGATTGAGGTGGCATTTTAGTCCTCGCCCAAACGGAGCTTTCCCGCTGCGAGACAGGTCCCCTCTCCCGCTTGCGGGGGAGGGTTAGGGAGGGGGCAGAAGACGCGCAGTCACACAGGGCCGCGCTCTCAGGTCGTCATGGCCGGACTAGGTCCCGAAGTCGGATGTTTCCGACTTCGGTTTCATAATGCGTAAGTCGGCAAAAGCCGACTTCCGGCCATCCACGTCGGGCCGACAGTGGCGACCTCCGAATACTGAGCCTAGCCCAACCACGTGGATGCCCGGGTCAAGCCCGGGCATGACGAATGGATGGGGTGTGCGAGCGTTTGAAACGCAGCCGGCATGTGGCTGCATTTACTATTAATCCCCTGCTTAATGGAACCCGTCCCCGCGCTACGCGCGGCCCCCTCCCAACCCTCCCCCGCAGGCGGGAGAGGGCTTTGTGGTGCGCCCGGTCGGGTGCGGCGACCTTCCCGCTGCGAGACAGGTCCCCTCTCCCGCTTGCGGGGGAGGGCTAGGGAGGGGGCAGAGGACGCGCAGTCACATATGCCGCGCTCTCAGGTCGTCATGGCCGGACTTGATCCGGCCATCCACGTCGGGCCGACGGTGGCGACCTCCGAAACCCGAGCCTAGCCCAACCACGTGGATGCCCGGGTCAAGCCCGGGCATGACGAATGGATGGGGCGTGCGGGCGTTTGAAACGCAGCCGCCATGTGGCTGCATTTTCTATTAATCTTCCGCTCAACGGAACCCGTCCCCGCGCTGCGCGCGGCCCCCTCCCAACCCTCCCCCGCAAGCGGGAGAGGGCTTTAGGGTGCGCCCGGTCTATCAGGCAAGTACTTATCGCTGCGCGACAGGTCCCCTCTCCCGCTTGCGGGGGAGGGATAGGGAGGGGGCAGGCCGGGTGGAACGGAAGGCTACCCCCTTGCCAGATCGCCCAGCAGGTTCGCGGCCAGCGTCAGCTTGGAGAGGGTGAGGCCGGAGGCGGTGATGTCCTGAACCGTGGCGCGGATGCGGTCCACCTCCTTGCGGCGGTGTTCCACCCACGCCTCGACCCCCTCTTCCCCGGTGCCGCCCTGCGCCAGCACTTCCGCCGTGATCTGGCGGGTGAAGGTCTCCATCTGCGCCAGGGCGCGGTCGAGGGCGAGGCGGTCGTAATAGTCCGGCGCGGTGATGGCGCGGGCCGAGGTCACGATGTCGTCCACCGCGAAATAGCGCCCGGCGGCGAAGAAGGTGGGCGCCACCTCCGCGATGCCGCGCCCCGTGCGCTCGGCGAGCTGGGCGATGTCCGAGCCCACGGCCAGCGCCGGCAGAACGGCGATGTCCAGCGCCAGCGCCTGCGGCACCCGCTTGCTGATCAGCTCCGCCACCCGGCGGTCGCGCGCCGCCCGCCAGCTCTCCGGCAGGCTGGCGTCCATGCCCGCGCCGATGGCGGCGATGGCCGCGCCATAGCGCTCCACCACCCCGGCGATGCCGTCGGCGAAGGAGACGTTGCGCAGGAACCAGATGGTGCGGCCGATCATCAGCGACTGCACCTCCTTGTAGAGGGCGAGCTGCACCTCGCCGTCCACCTGCGTGTCCAGCGCGTCGATGGCGGCGTTCAGCGCGCCGAGGCGATAGCTGTCGCGCACCGCCGCAAAGGCGCGGGCGATGCCGGCGGCATCCGCGCCGGTCTGGTCGGCGATGCGGGTGACGCCCGCCGGTCCCCCCTGATTGACGATGGCGTTCGCGAGCCCGGTGGCGATGATCTCGCGGCGCAGCCGGTGGGCGGCGATCGCCTCCGGGAAACGCTCGCGCAGGGCAGCCGGGAAGTAAGCCTGAAGCTCGTGCGCGAGATAGGCGTCATCAGGCACGTCGGAGGCGAGCAGGTCCGCATAAAGCGAGAGCTTGGCATAGGCCAGCAGCACCGCCAGCTCGGGGCGCGTAAGGCTCTCGTTGCGGGAGCGGCGGTCGCCGATCTCGCTGTCGGAGGGCAGATACTCCACCGCGCGGTCGAGTTCGCCGCGCCCTTCCAGCACCTGCATCATGCGCTGCTGGAAGGCCAGATCCTCGGTGCCGCGCCGCTCGGCCAGCGACAGGGCCAGCGGCTGGAGATAGTTGTTGCGCAGCACGAGGGCGGCCACATCCGGCGTCATCTCGGCCAGCAGCTTGGCCCGCTCGGGCGCGGAGAGCGCACCTTCGGCCACCGGCAGCGAGAGCGCCACCTTGATGTTCACCTCCACGTCGGAGGTGTTCACGCCGGCCGAATTGTCGATGGCGTCGGTGTTGAGCTTGACGCCCTTGCGCCCGGCCTCGATGCGGCCGCGCTGGGTCATGCCGAGGTTGGCGCCTTCGCCCACCACCTTCACCCTGAGATCGGAGGCGGCGATGCGGATGGCGTCGTTGGCGCGATCGCCCACCTGCGCGTCGGTCTCCTGCGAGGAGCGCACATAGGTGCCGATGCCGCCGAACCACAAGAGATCGGCCTTGGCCTTCAGGATGGCGGTCATCACCTCGGCGGGGGCGGCCTCGGGCTTGTCCAGCCCCAGCAGCGCGCGCACCTCGGGCGAGAGCGGAATGCGCTTGGCGGTGCGGGCGAACACGCCGCCGCCCTGCGAGATGAGCGCGGGATCATAATCCGCCCAGGACGAGCGCGGCAGAGCGAACATGCGTTCGCGCTCCGCATGGGCCTTGGCCGGATCGGGCGTCGGATCGAGGAAGATGTGGCGATGGTCGAAGGCGGCCACCAGTTTCAGCGCCTTCGACAGCAGCATGCCGTTGCCGAACACGTCGCCGGACATGTCGCCGACCCCCACCACGGTGACGGGGGTGGTCTGGATGTCCACGTTCAGCTCGCGGAAATGGCGTTTCACCGCCTCCCACGCGCCGCGGGCGGTGATGCCCATGGCCTTGTGGTCATAGCCCACCGAGCCGCCGGAGGCGAAGGCATCGTCCAGCCAGAAGCCGTGCGCCTGCGAGATGGCATTGGCGGTGTCGGAGAAGGTGGCCGTGCCCTTGTCGGCCGCAACCACCAGATAGGGGTCGTCGCCGTCGAGCCGCACCACGTCGCGCGGGTGCACCACCTCGCCGCCCTTCAGGTCGTCGGTCAGGTCCAGCAGGCTGGAGACGAAGGTCTTGTAGGCGCTGATGCCCTCGGCCTGGATGGCCTCGCGGGTGCCGTTCGCGGGCAGGCGCTTGGGCACGAAGCCGCCCTTGGCGCCCACGGGCACGATGACCGCATTCTTCACCTGCTGCGCCTTCACGAGGCCCAGCACCTCGGTGCGGAAATCCTGCGGCCGGTCGGACCAGCGCAGGCCGCCGCGCGCCACGGGGCCGAAGCGCAGATGCACGCCTTCCACCTGTGGTGAGTAGACGAACACCTCATAGAGCGGCAGCGGCAGCGGCAGCGCCTCCACCTTCGCGCTCTCATATTTGATGGCGATGACGGGCCGGGGCTGCCCGTCCGCGTCCGGCTGGTAGAAGGTGGTGCGCAGGGCCGCGTCCACCAGATTGACGAAGCGCCGCAGGATGCGGTCCTCGTCCAGGCTGGAGACGTCGGCGAGCGCGGCCTCGATGGCCTCGCGCAGCGGCGTCTCGCGGGCTGCTCTGGCTTCCAGCGTCTCGTCGCGGGAGGGATCGAAGCGGATGTGGAACAGGCGGACGATCTTCTCCGCCACGCCCGCATGGTGCACCAGCGTGGTCCAGAGATAATCCTGCGAGAAGGCGATGCCCGCCTGCCGCAGGTAGCGCGCCAGCGCGCGCACCAGCGCCACCTCGCGCCAGTTCAGCTGGGTGTCGAGCACGAGGGCGTTGAAGCCGTCGTTATAGGCCTCGTCGCGCAGCACGGCGGTGAGCAGGTCTTCCAGCCGTTCGGCGGAGCCCGAGACCTCGATGTCGCGCCCGTCGGTGCGCTCGAGGCTCATCTCGTGCACCCAGCTCAGCGCGGCTTCGCTGTTGCCGCGGCCCTTGGCCTCGATTTCGTAGGAACTCTCGTCGATGGCGCGCAGGCCCATGTTCTCCAGCATGGGCACCCGCTGGGAGAGCGGCAGCGGCCGGCCGTGGGAGAGCAGGCGCAGCGAGATGCGGCTCTGGGTGTCGTCCGCGCCGCGATAGAAATCCAGCGCCACCGGCCGGGCGTCCGACAGGCGTTCCAGACGGGCGATGTCCTCCACCGCCGTCTGCACCCCGTAGGCGGCGATATAGCCGGCGTCGAAGGCATTGCCATAGCGCTCGGCCAGCTGCTGCGCCTCGCGCATGCCGTGGGAGGCGAACAGCGCGTCGCGCAGGCGGTCGGCCCAGGTGAGGGACAGGCGGGAGATGTCCTTCTCCAGCGCGTCCCGGTTCACGTCCGGCGTGCGGCCTTCCTGCCGGCCGATGATGTAATGCACGCGGGTGAGCGGCAGATCGACGAGGAACACCGGCTCCACCGCCGCCACCTGCCCGGCATAGGCCTGCGCCAGCGCGGCGCCGACCCGCTTGCGCAGGGACGCATCGAAGCGTTCGCGCGGGGCGAAGACGAGGACCGAGACGAAGCGGTCGAACGCATCCACGCGCGGCAGCACGCGCACGCGGGGCCGGTCGTAGAGGGAGAGGATGTCGAGGGCGTGGGCCTGGAGCGTGTCGAGATCGATCTGGAACAGGTCGTCGCGCGGATAGGTTTCCAGCACGGTGGCTAGCGCCTTGCCGGAATGGCTGTCCGGATCGAGGCCGGCGCGGTGCAGGGCCGCTTCGGACTTGGTGCGCAGATAGGGAATCTGCGCCACCGAATGGGTGTAGGTGGTGGAGGTGAACAGGCCGATGACGCGCAGTTCCCCGGTCAGGCGGCCTTCGTCGTCATGCAGCTTCACGCCCACATAATCGAGGAAGACGCGGCGGTGGACCTTCGAGCGCAGGGACGATTTGGTGATGATCAGCGGCTTGCCGCCGGCCAGGAACTGGCGGATCTCGGGCGTCGTCACCACCGGCTCGCTGCCGAGGCGCAGCTCGTGCACGGCCGGATCACGCAGCACGCCGAGGCCGCTCTCGGGCACCGCCTCAAGGCCGCCCTCCGGGGTCAGCGCATAGGCGCGCAGGCCGAGGAAGATGAAATTGTCGTCCACCAGCCAGTCGGCGAGGTCGGCGGCTTCCAGCCGCTCGGCGGGGGTGTAGGGGGCGCTGTCGTCGCGATAGCGGTCGGCGGTCTCGGCCACCCGGCCGCGCATGGCGAGGAAATCGGTGTTGGCCGCGCGCACGTCGGCCAGCACGCGTAGCAGCGCCTCGCGCAGCTCGGCCTCGGCTTCCGCGCCGCCGAGGGCGGGAATGTGCAGGTGGATCAGGCTCTCGCGCTTGAGGCCGCGCCCGGCGGCGGCGGCAAGATCGGTCTCCACCCCGGTGACGCTGGCCCCCGCGCGCTCCAGCGCGAAGATGGGATGGGTGACGAGCTGGACCTCGATGCCCCGGTCGGTCAGCTCGGCGGCGACGGAATCGAACAGGAAGGACATGTCGTCATTCACCGTCTCCACCACCGTGATGGCCGGCTGGCCGGGCAAAGCGGGGGTGAAGACGTGCACGTCGCTGGCGCCGGGCTTGTGGGCGGACAGGTGCCCCCAGGCGGTGCGGGCGAGGGCCGCGATGGCTTCGGGCAGGAGGGCTTCCACATCCTCCGGCGCTGCGCTGCCGAACAGCTGGCGGGTGAAGGCTTCCGGCACGCGGGCGCCGTCCGCTTTCAGGAGGCTCACCGCCATGGAAAGGCGGGCCTTGTGTCCGAAGGTGTCGGCGCCCTGACTGCCCTGGATATTCATCACATCTCTCCTGAGGCTCTTGCGCAGGCCTCGTTTTGAGCGATCCTCGCTCCCGCATGGGAGGCCGGGGGATGGACGGGATGTCTGCGCCCCCGGCGAGACAAAAGAATGACGAGGCAATCGGATATGGCGAAAAAGATGACGTCCGCACCCGCAACGCGCAAGCCCGCCACGCTTGATGAAGCGCCCGCCGCTTCGCGCGCCGCGCCCAAGAAACGGGCAGTGGCGGCGGCCCCTGCGGCGGCGAAAGCGGGGCAGACGTTGAACGGCAGGTCAGCGCCGTCCGCCGCCGCGCCGAAAGCCTCGAAAAGCTCCAAGGTTGCGTCCTCCACAACCACGGCGGCGGTGAAGCCCGCCAAGGCCGTGAAGCCGGCCACCAAGCCCGCACCCGAGGCGCCGACCGCCCTCGATCTGCCGCCGGCGCCGCTGGATGCTGCAACGCAGGCCTATTTCGACAAATGCGTGGAGAAGCTCGGCTTCGTGCCCAACGTGTTGCAGGCCTATGCCTTCGACATGGCCAAGCTCGGCGCGTTCGCGGCCATGTATAACGATCTGATGCTAGCGCCCTCCGGCCTCTCCAAGCTGGAGCGGGAGATGATCGCGGTGGCGGTCTCGGCGGTGAACCGCTGCTATTACTGCCTCACGGCCCATGGGGCGGCGGTGCGGGCGCTCTCCGGCACGCCGGAGCTGGGCGAGCAGATTGTGATGAACTACCGCGCCGCCCGGCTCGACAGGCGCCAGCGGGCCATCCTCGATTTCGCGGTCAAGCTCACCGAGGCCCCGCACACCATCGAGGAGGAGGACCGCGCCGCCCTGCGCACGGCCGGCCTCAGCGACCGGGACATCTGGGACGTGGGCGCGGTTGCGGCCTTCTTCAACATGTCGAACCGCGTGGCCAGTGCCACCGACATGCGGCCCAACGCCGAGTATCACGCGCAGGCTCGTTGAGGGCGGCGGCGGGGGCGGGGCAGGTCATGCCGGCCGCTGCCGTCACGCCGCCGTCATAAGACCTTAGCAAAGATCGCCGCGACCGGCGGGCGCGGGGCTTCTGGCCCGCGCGCCCGCAGATATGAGATACCAGCAAAGCCGGGGTTCCATGGACTATTTCAGGCGTTTCAAGTTCCTCTTCGCCACGCCCGCCTTCGATGGGGATGACCTGGAGGGCCTGCGCTTCAACGAGATCGTGGACGAGATCGAGCGCTCCGGCTTCGAGGTGGTGAAAGCCCGCAAGGTGGAAGACGCCGAGATCGCGGTGCAGACCGACGCCGCCATCGGCTGCATGCTGGTGGACTGGGGCAAGAAGGGGCTGGAGGGCAAGACCGCCTCTCTGATCAACCTGATGCGCAAGCGCGGGCTGGATTTCCCCATCATCCTCCTCATCCGCCGCAAGCGCTTCGAGGAACTCCCCGTCGAGGTGCTCGATTTCATCGACGGCTATGTGTTTCTGGCCGAGGAGACCCCCTCCTTCATCGCCAAGAACATGATCAGCCGCCTCAAGCAGTATGCCGAGACGCTGAAGACCCCCTTCTTCGGCGCGCTGGTGGACTATGCGGAGGAGGGCAACCAGCTCTGGACCTGCCCCGGCCACAACGGCGGCGTGTTCTATTCCCGCAGCCCCATCGGCCAGGTGTTCATGGACCATCTGGGCGAGGCCGTCTTCCGCGACGACCTCGACAATTCCGTGCTCGATCTCGGCGACCTGCTGACCCACGAGGGCCCCGCCCTTCAGGCGCAGAAGGAAGCCGCGCAGATCTTCGGGGCGGAGAAGACCTATTTCGTGCTCAACGGCACATCGACCTCCAACAAGGTGGCGCTGGCCGCTCTCGTCACCGAGGGCGATCTGGTGCTGTTCGACCGCAACAACCACAAGGCCGCCCATCACGGTGCGCTGATGATCTCCGGCGGCATCCCGGTCTATATCCCCACCGCCCGCAACGCCCACGGCCTCATCGGCCCCATGCGCTGGGAGGAATTCGACGAGGAGACGCTGCGCGAGCGCATCCGCACCCATCCCCTCGTGAAGGATCCGGAGGCGTGGCAGAAGCCGCGCCCGTTCCGCGTGGCGGTGGTGGAGCAGTGCACCTATGACGGCACCATCCACAATGCGCAGATGATCATCGAGAAGATCGGCCATCTCTGCGAATACATCCTCTTCGACGAGGCATGGGCGGGCTTCATGAAGTTCCACCCGCTCTATGCGGGCCGTTTCGCCATGGGCCTGAAGGATCTGGGGCCGGACGCGCCGGGCATCATCGCCACCCAGTCCACCCACAAGCAGCTGGCGAGCTTTTCCCAGGCCTCGCAGATCCACATCAAGGATCGCCACATCCGCGGCCAGAAGCGGCGCGTTGAGCATCGCCGCTTCAACGAGAGCTTCATGCAGCACGCCTCCACCTCGCCTTTCTATCCGCTGTTCGCCTCGCTGGACGTGGGCGCGCAGATGATGAAGGGCCGGCAGGGCGAGGTGCTGTGGGACGACACCATCCGGCTCGGCATCGAGCTGCGCAAGAAGATCCGCGCCGTGCGCCGCGAGTTCGAGGAAAAGGAGACGCGCGCCGAGCGCCGCTGGTTCTTCGATCCCTTCGTGCCCGACCGGGTGAGCATCCCCGACGTGCTGAAGCCGGAAGCCTCCCATGACGTGCCGTGGGAAGCCATCGGCACCGACCAGCTGGCCACCAATCCCGCCTATTGGGCGCTGGAGCCGGGCGCGGGCTGGCATGGTTTCTCGGACATGGCGCCGGGTTTTGCCATGACCGATCCCAACAAGCTCACCCTGCTGACCCCCGGCTTCGACCGGGCCACCGGCACCTATGGCGAGCACGGCATCCCGGCCCCGGTGGTGGCGCAATATCTGCGCGAGAACCGCATCGTGGCGGAGAAGAACGACCTCAACTCGCTGCTCTTCCTGCTCACGCCGGGCGTGGAGGCCTCCAAGGCCGGCACGCTGATTTCCGGCCTCGTCGCCTTCAAGAAGCTGCATGACGAGAATGCGCTGCTGGAAGAGGTGATCCCGGAGTTCTACAACCGCCGCAAGCGCCGCTATGCGGGCGTGCGGCTGCGGGATCTGTGTTCGGAGATGCACGGCTTCTTCCGCGCGGCCAATGTGTCCGCGCTGCAGACGCTGCAATTTTCCGCCGACCATCTGCCGGATCTGGCGCTTTCCCCCATGGAGGCGGCGCGGCGGCTGGTGCGCAACGATGTGGACTATCTGCCCATCGGCGATCTGAAGGGTCGCATCGCCACCACGCCCTTCGTGGTCTATCCGCCGGGCATCGCCACCATCGTGCCCGGCGAGCGCCTGACCGAGCGGGCCCAGCCCATGATCGATTACCTGAAGATGTTCGAGACCTGCTTCAACACCTTCCCCGGTTTCGACGTGGAAATCCAGGGCGTGTACCGTGAGAAGGACGCTGCCGGTCGGGTCCGGCTTTACACTTATGTGGTCGCCGAATAGACCGCAGGCAGGACAGGATGGGGAAGCCGCGCCGCGCGGCTTCCCGACGGGGATGCGTATGGACGCGGGCAGAGATACGGCGAACGACGTGGTGATCCGGCCCTCGCAGGAGGGCGACGTGGAGGCGATGCTGGCGATCTACCGCCGTCATATCCGCCGCGGCGTGGAGGAAGGGGTCGAGGAAACCGGCGTGCCCGAGCCGGACGACCTGAAGGACCGTCGCAAGAACTTCAAGAGCAAGCGCTTTCCGCACATCGTCGCCACCGTCAACGGCGTGGTGGTGGGCTATGCCTATGTGGTGCTGTTCCGCAAAAGGCCCGCCTATCGCTTCACCGTGAAGCATTCCATCTATGTGCATCACGAGCAGCACGGGAAGGGCGTTGGCGGCCGGCTCATGCAGGGCCTGATCGACGCCTGCGCGGCAGCCGGCTTCCGGCAGATGATCGGCTATATCGACGGCGACAATATCCCCTCGCTCAAGCTGCACGAGCGCCATGGCTTCGTGCGTGTGGGCCATCTGCCGGCGGTCGCCTATCGCTATGGTAAATGGTCGGACAGCGTGATGATGCAGCGCTCGCTGGGCCCCGGCAGCACCACGCCCCCGCCGCCCGTGGTGGTGCGCTGAGCTTTTTTCTCCGCGCGCCAACTATTCCGCCTGCTATCCGATACCTCTGCCCTGCCGGATACTGGCTTGTAGTACCGGGACTTTCCCAGCTTCCCTACAGATTGGAACCATTAGCATTATTTGATCGGTGCTGGACGAAATATTAATTCTTGACCATGATGCTGCCCTACTGAAGAGAAGCTTTGGCGGGGCGCTCATGATCAGGGATGCATCTGTTCTGGACTGTGGGTCCGCATCCCCGCTGCTGGGCGATGCAGGAACGAAGACCGAGCAGGCCGCCGTTTCGAGGCGCGATGCGGCCCGCGCCAGCCTTGAAGCCGAAATCCTGCCCGTGGTGCGCAGGGTCCAGGAGACTGTGGCCGGCACCGGGGCCTGCGACATCACCTTTACAGTGGTGGACTACGTCTTCGTGGGCATCAGCCTGCAATTTCGCACCTGCGGCGCGCTTGCGTCCGAGGTGGACATCATGATGGCGGGCACCTGGACGGCCCGCCGGGTGAATGGCGGCAATGCCGGCGTGATCAATGCCAACCTCTCCAAGGGGCCGGGCCTCGCGGCCAGCGTCCGGCAGCTCCTGAACGCCGAGGTGATGCGCATCCGCCGCCAGCGCGCCATCGCCGCTCTCCCACCCGTCGTCGTCAGTCAGAGCTGAGCCTGTCGCCCGCTCCAGCCCGGTCCTCCCTCATCTCAGGCCTTCTCCCTGCGGGCGCATCAGACGCGGCCATGGCGGTGCCTAGCGGGTACCCTTGAAGACGGCGAAGGACGCTCATGTCGATCACGCTCTATCTCCACCCCTTCTCCTCCTACTGCCAGAAAGCCAAGATGGCCTTCTACGAGAAGGAGATCCCGTTCGAGACGCGGATGCTGGACGGCAGCGAGCCGGGTGCCTCCGATTTCGCCGCGCTCTGGCCCATCGGCCGCTTTCCGGTGGCGGTGGAAGGGGAGCGGCTGGTGTTCGAGGCCACGGGCATCATCGAATATCTGGAGGCGCGCTTTCCCGATGCGATGCCCCTCATTCCCGCCGATCCGCTGGCGGCGGCGGAGGTGCGCATGTGGGATCGCTTCCTCGACAATTACATCTCCTACCCGCAGCAGCGCCTCGTCTATGGGAAGCTGGGGCGGGAGGCGGATGATCCGCCACGCTGGCGCGCCGCGCTGGAGACCGCCTATGGCCTGCTGGACGCGCGCATGGCGGGGCGCGAATGGGTGGCGGGGGATTTCAGCCTCGCCGACTGCGCGGCGGCGCCTGCGCTGCTCTATGCGGACTGGTCGCATCCCATCCCCGAGGGCCTTGCCGCGCTGAAGGCCTATCGCGCCCGCCTGCTGGCCCGGCCGAGCTATGCCCGTGCGCTGGATGAGGCGCGCCCCTGGCGTGCGTATTTCCCCCTCGGCGCGCCGGAGGGGCGGGACTGACCGCAGCACGGTCCGTCCTCACGCGGGGACGGGAGGATCGATGCCGTGCTCAGGGGTCGTTTCCGATGCCGGAACTTCATCACGCGGCCGTGATTATTCGTTTCCATTCATGGGTTTATGTCGTCCGGCAGGGCTAATCAAACGTCTCCCTTGCCGTTACGGTGGGCCCCGATGCCCGGGGGACGGGTGCGTGCCCCGGCGCGCGCCCGCCTCCGGTGAGCCGGCGCGGTGGGTGCCGGCTGCAGGGCAAAGGGTGTCGCGTGAACAGCTGGACGCACGGATATGTGCATGAGGTCGATTACACCCATGGTTTCTACCGCGAACTGACCCCGGCCGTGATGGCCCTCGCCGCGCTCCGGCGCGGCAAGCGGGTGGACCTGCCGGATGAGGGCGCCACCTATTGCGAGCTGGGCTGCGGCCACGGCTTCTCGGTCAATCTGCTGGCCGCCGCCAATCCGCACATGGATTTCCACGCCAACGACTTCCTGCCGGCCCATGTGGCCGGCGCCCGCCGGCTGGCGCGCGATGCCTCCCTGCCCAACGCCCATTTCTACGAGCACGGCTTCGCCGATTTCGCCGCGGCGCCGGGCCTGCCTGCGAGCTTCGATATCATCGCCCTGCATGGCGTCTACAGCTGGGTTTCGGAGGAGAGCCGGCGGCACGTCATCGACTTCATCGCCGCGCGCCTGAAGCCGGGCGGGCTCGTCTATGTCAGCTACAACGCCCTGCCGGGGCTGGCCGCCGTGCTGCCGCTGCGCCGCCTGCTGGTGGACCATGCCGGGCGTGGCGCCGGGCCGATGCTCGGGCGCATCGAGGAGGCGCTCGGCTTTGCCACCAGCGCGCAGGAGGCGGACGCCATCTATTTCCGCCACAGCCCCGATGCGGGCGCGCGGCTGAAGCAGATGAAGACCATGTCCGCCAACTATCTGGCGCATGAATATTTCAACCTCGACTGGGAGCCCTTCTATTTCGAGGATGTGGCCTCCGCGCTGGAGGCGGCCAAGCTCTCCTTCGTGGGCTCGGCCAACCTGATCGAGCAGGCCGATGAGCTGGCGCTCACCGATGCCCAGCGCGCGCTGCTGGCCGGCGAGACCGATCCGCTGCGCCGCGAGGGCCTGCGCGACTTCATGGTCAATGAGCAGTTCCGCAAGGACCTGTTCGTGAAGGGCCCCATGGACCACACCTTCCGCAGCGGGGTGGGCGTGTGGCTCAACACCCGCTTCGCGCTGGTGACGGCCCGCGCCCATGTGCCGGCCATGATCAAGGGGCGGCGGCGCAATCTGGAGCTGGACCCGCAGGTGCACGGCGCCATCCTCGACGCCTTGCAGGCCGGGCCGGTGACGGTGCGCCAGATGCTGGGCGTGCCGGCGGTGGCGGCGCTGAATTTCGACCAGATCACCAATGCCCTTGGCCTTCTGGTGGGCGCGGGGCAGGTGCAGCCCTGCCTGCCCGAGGCCGGCGAGGCCGAGCGCGCGGAGCGCTGCCGGGCCTTCAACCTCGCGGTCTGCACCCGCTCCGAGGAGACGGAGGATTTCCAGTTCCTCGCCTCGCCCGTCACCGGCGGCGGGGTGGTGCTGAACCGCTTCGAGCAGCTGTTCCTCGTGGCGCTGCGCGAGGGTCACGAGACGCCGGCGCAATGGGCCACCTTCGTCTGGCAGGTGCTGGCCCCGCAGGGCCACAAGCTGGTGAAGGACGGCCGCATGCTGGAGACGGCGGAGGAGAATCTGGCTGAACTGCTCTCCGGCGCCGAGCTGTTCGCCCGAGAGCGCCTGCCTCTCTGCCGGACGCTCGGGCTGACGCTCTGAGGGGCGCGTTGAGCGTTAAAGGCTCGGCCGCTATCCCACAGTAGATCGTCATGCCCGGGCTTGACCCGGGCATCCACGTCGGGCCGACGGTGGATGACGTGACGTTGGAGCGGGCGTCAACCGCTCGCTCAATTGCCCTACGGCTCTTCCCTGTGGAGGGACGTGGATGCCCGGATCAAGTCCGGGCATGACGATGTTTTGCGGCATCAACGGCGCTTTGAGCGCCCGGCGGTGCCTGCGTGCAAGTGAGCGATCGCTCGCCGGGCACCCGCTCAGCGCTTCTTCCCGTCGGGCTTCCCGCCGCCGGCCTTCTCGGCGGCGAGGCTGCGCTTCAGGGCATCGCGAATGTCCACCACATTGCCCGTCGCCTTCGGCGGCGGGCTCGCCTTGGCGCGGCGGGGGCGCTTCTTCTGGCGTTCCGCGATGAGGTCCAGCAGCGCATCCTGCACCGGATCCGCCACCATCTCCTCCGACCACGGCTTTGTCCGCGCGGCGATGAGATCCGCCAGCATCTTCTTCAGCCCGGCCTCCGCTTTCTCCGGCTCCGCCTTCTCCGCGCCGAGCACGTCCCGTTCGCTGCGCACCTCCTCGCCATAGCGCAGGGTCCACAGCACCATGCCGCGCCCGTGCGGCAGCAGCATCACCGCCCGCTCGCGGCGATGGAGCACGAGACGGGCAATGCCCGCCGTGCCGGTATCGGCCATGGCGGCGCGGATGACGGCGAAGGCTTCCGCCCCGACCTTGTCGTCGGGTGCGAGGAAATGCGGCTGGTCGTACCAGATCCAGCCGATGTCCCACGCGGGCACGAAGGTCTCGATGTCGATGGTGCGGGTGCTTTCCAGCGCCACCTGATCCAGTTCCTCGTCCTCGAAGGTCACGTGGGTGCCGTCCTCGGTCTCGTAGCCGAGGACGATGTCGTCATCCTCCACCACGTCGCCGGTCTCGGGATCGAGATAGCGGGCGCGCACGCGGTTGCCGGTCGTCTTGTTCAGGGTGTGGAAACGCACCTTCTCCGATCCGCTGACCGCCGGCTGGAGCACCACCGGGCAGGTGACGAGCGAGAGCTTGAGATAGCCCTTCCAGAAGGCGCGCGGAGCCATGGCGATGCCTCAGGTGGCTTTCTTCGGGGTGACGTGATCCGGCTTGCCCTTCTGCGGGGTGGAGGCCAGCTCATCGAGTTCGCGTTCGGACATGGAGGCGTACATCTGCTTGGACGCGCCCTTCAGATCCTTGACCCTGGTGTCGCCGCGCTTGGCGGAAAGGGCGGCGCCGGCCGCCTTCTGCTGGGCTTTCGATTTCGCGGGCATGCGGCCCTCCCTGCCGGGATGTGTCCCCGATGGGCATTAACGCACCAGCGGGCCTGCCGGTTCAACGCACCGCGCCGTGGTGCCGCAAGCGTGAACAGGACAGTGGCGCCCGGTGCCCGTTGCAGCTAGCCTGCGGCGAGCCTATATAATTTATAATTATTCTAAACAGGTGCTCCCATGCTTCCGGGCTTTCCCGCGCGCCGGCGCTTCTCCGACCTCTCCGAGCAGGAGATCCTCGCCCTCGCCATTTCCTCCGAGGAGGACGACGGCCGCATCTATGCCGATTATGCCGAG
The DNA here is from genome assembly GCF_014635325.1 of Azorhizobium oxalatiphilum. Taxonomy (GTDB): domain Bacteria; phylum Pseudomonadota; class Alphaproteobacteria; order Rhizobiales; family Xanthobacteraceae; genus Azorhizobium; species Azorhizobium oxalatiphilum. The sequence goes on from NZ_BMCT01000007.1 coordinate 228,060, forward strand.
CTGGTGCGGCCCGAGTTTCCCGCCACCGCCCGCATGTTCGAGGGCATGTCGGCGGAGGAGAACGGCCACCGCCGCCGCCTGATCGCGGACTATGAGCGCCGCTTCGGCAGCCATATCCCGCTGATCCGCCGCGAGCACATCTCCGGCTACTACGCCCGCCGCCCGGTGTGGCTGATGAAGAATATGGGCATCGCCCGCATCCGCGCCGAGATCGCGCGCATGGAGGATGAGAGCGCCAATTTCTATATCGAGGCGGCGCAGCGGGCCACCGATCCCGGCACCCGCAGGCTGCTGGGCGATCTGGCCGAGCAGGAGCGCCGGCACGAGGAGATCGCCGAGGAGCTGGAAGCCGCCAATGTGCCGGCCGATGTGAAGGCGCAAGAAGAGGGCAAGGCGCGGCGGCAGTTCGTGCTCACATGGGTACAGCCCGGCCTTGCCGGCCTGATGGACGGCTCGGTCTCCACCCTCGCGCCCATCTTCGCCACGGCATTCGCCACCCAGAACAGCTACACCACGCTTCTGGTGGGCCTTGCCGCCGCCGTGGGCGCGGGCATCTCCATGGGATTTACCGAGGCGGCCCATGATGACGGCGTCATCTCCGGGCGCGGCTCGCCGCTGAAGCGGGGCCTCGCCTCGGGCATCATGACGGCGGTGGGCGGGCTCGGCCATGCGCTGCCCTATCTGATCCCGGACTTCTGGACGGCGACGATCATCGCCGGCCTCGTGGTGTTCGTGGAGCTGTGGGCCATCGCCTGGATCCAGAACCGCTACATGGAGACGCCCTTCTTCCGCGCCGTGATGCAGGTGGTGGTGGGTGGCGCGCTGGTGCTGGCGGCGGGCATATTGATCGGCGGCAGCTAGGCGCCGGGGGCAGCCCCTTCCCGCGCGGCAGCCATGCACGGGGGGCGCTTGCCTGTGGCGCGGGGGCGGGCTATGTCCCCCGCCATGATCCGGACCGCACCCATCGCCGCCACCTATTATGCGACGTTTCCATAAGGAGCGGCGCGTTTCGATCATGCCTTGAAACAAGCCGCCGTCAGGCGGCTTTTTCTTTGCGCAAGAACCTCCTGACGGCCCCCGCAGGAGAGTTTTCGTGACCATTCCCGTTCCCGTCCCGTCTGCCGATCCCGTGCCGCTGCGCTCCCCCGTGCTGGCGACGCTGACCGCGCGCGGCTTCATCAATCAGGCGACCGATCTCGCCGGCCTCGATGCGGCGTTCGAGCAGGGCATCGTGCCGGCCTATGTGGGCTTCGATGCCACCGCAGACAGCCTGCATGTGGGCCATCTGCTGCCCATCATGACCCTGCGCCGGTTGCAGCAGGCGGGTCACAAGCCGATCGTGCTCATCGGCGGCGGCACCACGCGCATCGGCGATCCCTCTTTCCGCACCGACGCCCGCCCCATGCTGGACGAGGCACAGATCGCCGCCAACATCGCCGGCATCCGCAAAGTGTTCGACCGCTTCCTCACCTTCGGCGACGGGCCGACCGATGCGGTGATGGTGAACAATGCGGACTGGCTGGCGCAGGTGCCGTGGATCGACATGCTGCGCGACGTGGGCCGGCATTTCTCCGTCAACCGCATGCTGACCTTCGACAGCGTGAAGACGCGGCTGGAGCGGCAGGAGAATCTGAGCTTCCTCGAATTCAACTACATGATCCTGCAGGCCTACGATTTCCTCGAACTCAGCCGCCGCATGGGCTGCCGCCTGCAGATGGGCGGGGCGGACCAGTGGGGCAACATCATCAACGGCATCGATCTCGTGCGCCGGGTGGAGGGGCGCGAGGTGTTCGGCCTCACTGCGCCGCTGCTCACCACCGCCTCCGGCGCCAAGATGGGCAAGACGGCGGCCGGTGCCGTGTGGCTGAATGCGGACCGCCTGTCGCCTTATGCCTACTGGCAGTTCTGGCGCAACACCGAGGATGCGGACGTGGCCCGCTTCCTGCGCCTGTTCACCGATCTGCCGCTTGAGGAGATCGAGGCCCTGACGCAGGCCGGCGGGGCGGCGCTGAACGCCGCCAAGGCGCGCCTTGCCCATGAGGCGACGGCGCTCGCCCACGGGGAGGACGCCGCGCAGCAGGCGGCCGACACCGCGCGCGAAGCCTTCGGCGCGGGCGCCGCGGCCGAGGGGCTGCCGGAGATCGTCCTGACCGGGGCCGAGCGCGCGGACGGCGCACCGCTGGTGGAGCTTCTGGTGCGGGCGGGGCTCGCCGGCTCCCGCAGCGAGGCGCGCCGGGCCATCGCCGGCCGGGGCGTCCGGCATGACGGCGCGGTGGTGGAGGATGTGGAGGCGCGCCTTGCGGCTCCCATGCTGCCCGCGCGCCTCTCGCTGGGCCGCAAGCGCCATGTGGTGGTGAGGTAGGCGGGCCGGGCGCGTGGCTGGATGCCACGCGCCCGCTGCGCTCAGATGCCCTGACCGCCGGAGACCTCGATGCGCTGGGCGTTGATCCAGCGATTGTCCTCGGAGAGCAGGCTGGCGATCATGGGGCCGATGTCATCGGGCACACCCGCGCGTCCCAGCGCGGTCATGCCGGCGAACAGCGTGTTGATCTCCGGATTGTCGCGCACCGCGCCGCCGCCGAAATCGGTCTCGATGGCGCCCGGCGCCACCGTGTTGACCGCGATGCCGCGCGCGCCCAGCTCCTTGGCCAGATAAAGCGAGAGGATCTCCACCGCCCCCTTCACAGCCGCATAGGCGCCATAGCCGGGGAAGGAGACGCGGGTGAGGCCGGAGGACAGGTTCACGATGCGCCCGCCATCCGAGAGCAGCGGCAGCAGGGCTTGCGTCAGGAACAGCACGCCCTTGAAGTGGACGTCCACGAGGCGGTCGAACTGCGCCTCGGTGGTGTCACTGATGAGTGCATAGTCACCATGGCCGGCATTGTTGACCAGATGGTCGAAGGTCTCGCGCTGCCATGTGTCCTTGAGCGCGGCCTTCAGGCGCAGCGCGAAATCCGCGAAGCTCGCGACCTTGCCGGTGTCGAGCTGGAGCGCCACCGCCTTGCGGCCCATGGCGGCGATCTCGGCCACCACGGCGTCGGCCTCGGTGCTGCGGCTGTGATAGGTGACGATCACATCGCCGCCATGGCGGGCGATGCTGAGCGCCGTGTTGCGGCCGAGGCCACGGCTGGCGCCGGTGACGAGCGCGATCTTCGGGGCGATCTTCGGGGCGGTGGTCTGGGTGCTGGTCATCGGGGCAACTCCCTGCGTTCGGTGTGCCCCATTGATAGGTCCGCACCCTCCGGAGGTCGTTGCCGGACCCTCCGGCTTCCTTGCCTATTCGTCCAGACCCGCTGGCGGAAGCCCGCAAGACCGGGTTAGGATAGGCCCATGACCGACGCCCTTCTCCATGCCGTGCGTGCCTATACCGAGGCCCATGCCGATGCGGCGGGGCTGGCGCAGACGCCTGTGCCCGGCCTCACCACCATCCGCGCCACGACGCCCACGGGGCTCGCCCACGGCATCCCCTGTCCGCTGGTGTGCCTGATCCTGCAAGGCACCAAGCAGGTGACGCTGGGCATCGAGACCTTCACCTTCAATGCCGGGGAGTCGCTGCTGATCACGGCGGACGTGCCCACCGTGAGCCAGATCACGCGGGCGAGCCCGGAAGAGCCCTATCTGTCGCTGGTGCTGGACCTCGATGTGGGGCTGATCGCCGAACTCACCTGCGAGATGGCGGCAGGCGGCACGGAGGAGGGCAGCGCGGTGCGTTTCGAGCCCACGGATGGCGAGGTGGCGGAGGCGGCGCTGCGGCTGATGCGCCTGCTCGATCGTCCGGCGGCGGTGCCGGTGCTGCACAAGCCGCTGGTGCGCGAGCTGCATTACTGGCTGCTGGCCGGCCGCCACGGCGCGGCCATCCGCCGGCTCGGCCAGCCCGATGGCGCCGCCCGCCGGGTGGGGCAGGCGGTGGCGCGGTTGCGGGCCGAATTCGCCCGCCCGCTCAGGGTGGAGGATCTGGCGGCGGCGGCGGGCATGAGCCGCTCGTCCTTCCACGATCATTTCAAGACCGTCACTTCGCTCTCGCCGCTCCAGTTCCAGAAGCAGCTGCGGCTGATCGAGGCCCGGCGGCTGATGCTGGGCGAGGGGCTTGCCGCCGGCAGCGCCGCCTTCGCCGTGGGCTATGAGAGCGTGCCGCAATTCACCCGCGAATACGGCCGCCTGTTCGGCCTGCCGCCGGGGCGGGATGCGGCGGCGGCGCGCCTTCAGGCGGCGTGAGGCGTCAGCCGGCCTTCAACGTGGCCAGCACGAGATCGGCGCGATCGGCAACCGACGCGCGGGGCAGGACCACCGGCGCGTAGCCGGAGGCGGGAAAGGCGCTGAGCAGACGCTCATATTCGGCCACGGCGGCGGCGAAATCGAGCTGGCGCTGGGCGTCGGTGCTGTGAATCTCGGGCCAGGGTGGAGTGAGGAAGACAGGGCTCGCATAATGCGGGCCGTCCGCCAGCGTTTGCGCGAGTGGAATGCCCGCCGCATGCTCCAGCGCGGAGGCCGCATCGATCAGCCCCCGGTCGAAGAAGACCGGGCCGGGATGCTCCGCGACGGCGGCGAGATCGGCCCGCGCCATCTCCACCGCCCGGCGGGCGAAGGCGGCCATGTCCACCCACGGCAGCGCGGTGCCGGAGGATTCCTGCTCCTCGATCACGATGCGCCGGCCGGGCTCTTCCACCACGCGGTGCCCGCGCCGGGCCAGCTCCGCCAGCAGCGTGGACTTGCCGCCGCCGGAACAGCCGGAGAGGACGATGCGGAGGGACGGGGACATGGACATGGAAACGGATGCGGGCGGGCTACGGCTGCAGCCCTTGTGAGATGCCGCTCAGCAGGAAGTAGATCTGCATGCAGGCATCGGGATCCTGCAGCATGAATTCCTCCTTGATGAAGATGTTGCCCTCGAAGGCGCCGCGCATGTCCACCTGCCGGCAGGCCACCGTGTCCCGCCAGTCCAGCAGGCCCGGCATGGAAATCTCCTGCTCGTCATAGGGGATGATGATGTCGGGATGGGTATTGGAGGCGGGAATGACGCCCCGGGGCGGAATGTCGAACCCGCCTTCCACGAAACAGGCATAGATCCAGCCGGCATGGCGGGACGCGGCGCCGGTGGTGCTGTTCATATTGGTGGCGAAGCCCTTCGTCACCGCATAGGACTTGCAGACCGAGATGTAGCCGCCGAAGTGCTGGTTGCCGAGGAAAGTCGGCAGGTCGAGGGCCCTGTTGTCCGGCTTGCCCATGGTCTGCGCCTGGGCGATGTGGTCGGGCCGGGTGTAGTTGGAGTTGAAGCCACCGGCGGAGCGGATCACGCTCGGCGGGCGGGAGTCACCGCGGAAGCCGTAGGCGATCACCCGCTTCAGCGGCAGCCCGGCGGTCTCGGCCATGTAGGTGAACTGCCCGTTGTGGGTCAGGTTCTTGTTGCTGTAGACAATCCCGATATTGCGCCTGTCGCCCTCCTTGGTGGACATCGGTCTGTCCTCGGTGAAGACCCCGGCGGGATCCGGGCCGACCTGGATGAATTCGGTGAGGGCCGGGTCCACGATCGCCGGCGGCACCGCCTGCGCGCGCTTCTGCAGATAGGCGACGGCGTCATCGACGGTGAAGCCTCTGGCCCGCACGCCGTTATAGGCCGATACCGTGGCGCCGATGGCGTCGAAGCCGGTTTTCAGCGCCTTCATGACGAAGCTCGGGCCGGACATGTCGCGGCCGAAGGTGAGGCCCTTGGCATAGCGCCCGGCGGTGCTGCTGCTGAAGCCCTTCCAGTCGACGCAGATGGCCCGCTGGAACTGGCACAGGTCGGTGCTGTTGCCGATCTTGTCGCCGAACGACAGGGTGACGTCGCGATAGCGGTCGGCGGTGGCGGGATTGATGGCCGACCAGCCGGCGGGGCTGGTCACTCCGCCGATCAGGGCGGTCACGAACCTCTGGCCGAGGCCGCCGGTGATATAGTCGGTATTGGTCAGTTGCAGCCAGACCACAGTCTTGGCGTGGTTGTAGCAAAGCTCAACGCGACGGCTTGAGGCGGGAAGCTCGCCGATCACCGGTATCGTGTGAAAAGGCATGGCATCACCTTCCGGACAATCAGGCTCACGTTTCCTCACGGAACCAGAAATCTAGGGTTGCGGCAAGTTGTCCAATATTGCCTTCAGCGGCGAATTGCCTGAAGGCGCAGGGGAAAGCGCGCGCCATGCCGGTGCTCAATCCGGCGCCGGACATGCGCAATTTTGTGTCCATGGCAAGCCGCTACCGCCCGCCACCTGTCCGGCGATCACGATGCGCGGGGCGCTGGGCGGGGCCGGTCAGTGGTCGCCCTGTGAGGCGCCGCTCAGCAGGAAGAACACCTTCATGCAGGCCTCCCATTCGTGCTGGGCGAAGACCTTCCGGATGAAGATGTTGCCCTCGAAGGTGCCCGTCTTGGTCACGCGCCGGCAGGCCACGATGTCGTCCCAGTCGAGCATGCCGGGCATGGCGATCTCGTGCTCAGCAAAGGGAATCTTGATTTCCGGATGCTTGTCCGAGGCGGGGATGGTGCCTTTCGCCGGAACCCGAAAACCGCCTTCCACGAAGCAGACATAGACCCAGCCCTCCGTTCGGAGCCCTCCGCTTGTGCTGGCGAAGGACTTGGTGATCGCATAGGACGAGCCGGTCGAGATATAGCCGCCGAGTGTCGGGTCGCCGAGAAACGTCGGCAGGTCGAGCGCCTGCGTGAAGGCGTCTCTCTGCTGCCCGATGATGGGCTGCTCCGAGAAATCCCGGGTGTAGTTCGGGAGGAAGCCGCCGACGGCGCGGATCTCGCTCGGCGGGCGGGTATCGCCACGGAAGCCATAGGCGACCACCGGCTTGAACGGCGCCGGGGCAATCCCCTTCCCGTAGGCATTCTCGCGGCTGTGGGTCTTGTGCTTGTTGCTGTAGATGGGCGCAATATTGCGCGCGTCGCCCTGAAGCTGGGTTCTCGGCTTGTCCTCGGTGAGCTTTCCCGCCGGATCGGGCGCCATCTGCACGAAGTCGTGGGTCAGCGCCGGATCGGTGATCAATGGCGGCACGGCCAGCGCGCGCTTTGCCAGATAGCCGAGCACATCGTCCACCGTGAAGGCCCTGGCGCGGATTCCGTCATAAGCAGATATGGAGGCGCCGATGGCGTCGAAGCCGGTCTTCAGCGCCTTCATGATGAAGCTGGGGCCGGAGATGTCGGTTCCAAACGTGGTGCCCTTGGCATAGCGCTCGGCGGTCGCGGGGGTGAAGCCGGCCCAGTCGGCGCAGATGGCGCGCTGGAATTCGCTGACCCGGGCGCCGATCTGGTCGCCCACCGGCACCACGACGTGGCGATGATGTGCGGCGGTGGCGCGCTTGATCGCCTCCCGCCCTCGCGGGCTGGTCACGGCGCCGATCAAGGCGGTCACGAAAATCTGGCTGTTGCCGCCGACCATGTGGTCCGTATTGGTCAGCTCCAGCCAGACCACGGTCTTCTCTCTGTTGTAGCAGAGCCGGACGCACTCACGTGACTCCGGGAGTTTGCCTCTTGGCAGCTCAATCTTCTCAAAGGGCATCAGATGGTCGTCCGGCCTGGCGAAGGGCGGGAGTCTGCCCTGGTGCCTTCACGGAAGCAGAACAGCTTAAGCTGGGCAAGCTATGTGATGCCACCGAAGGTGGCGAAATCTGGTGGCATCGCGTCAGAGGGACGTCGGGCTTTTCCGCCGCGCGGTAGCAGGATGATGGCGGCTTCCAGTCCGGCACAGTCCGCCGGGGGCGCCGGCGGCTTACGCCTGGGCGGCGGAGGTGTCGAGCTGTGCGGCGGCGTCGGCCTTGGTGGTGCGCTTGTTGGCGTACATGGCCAGATCGGCCCGCCGCACCACATTCTCCATCCGCTCGCCCACGGTGCTGGTCGCCATGCCCACCGAAATGTGCAGCGGCATGGAGGCGGAATGGAACTGGTTGTTCAGCGTCACCAGCTTGAACAGATTGTCCAGCACGCCCTCGCCGGCCTCCGCATCCAGGCCCGGCAGCAGCACGGCGAACTCGTCGCCGCCGATGCGCGCCGCGTGGCTCGGCTTCTCCACCAGCGAGTTCAGCACCTCGCCGATGCGCCGCAGCAGGTCGTCGCCGGCGGCGTGGCCGAGCTGGTCGTTCACGCTCTTCAGGTCGTTGAGGTCGATGATGATGAGCGTGACCGGACGCGGGCCCTTGCGGTCCAGCCGGTTCAGCTCCTCCACATAGAAGGAGCGGTTGTAGAGGCGGGTGAGCACGTCGTGCTTGCCCAGATATTCCAGATAGGCCTCGGCCTTCTTGCGGGCGGTGATGTCGGTGAGGCCCACCTGCACCTGCCCCCAGTCCTCCTCGTGCCCCGGCAGCACGGAGAATTGCAGCAGCACGTGGAGCTGGGTGCCGTCGAGGGCATAGTTCACCACCTCGCGCTGCTGGAACAGCTTGCCGTCCCACAGGTCGATCAGCTGCTCGCGGAAGGCCACCAGCATCTCGTCGCGGAAGATGCTGTCCAGCGCGCGCATCAGCGTCGCCTTGTCGGGGGCGCCGAACAGCTGGAGCGTGTGGCGGTTCACCTCCAGCACCCGGATCTCGCTGGCGCACTGCTCGACGAATTCGGGATGCACGTCGGTGAAGACGCGGAAGTCGGCGATGCCCTGCTCGCGCACCCTGTTGATCAGCCGCTTGACGGCGGAGAAATCCTCCACCCAGAGCGAGACCGGGGAATGCTCGAACAGGCCGCGTGCATAGGCCTCGCTCACGGCGAGGTTGCGACGGGCCTGGACGCTCTCGGTCACGTCCTCCAGCGCCACCAGCACCCGTTCCCAGCTATCCTCGTAGCCGGGCATGATGGTGCCGCGCAGCAGCACGTCCACCCGGCGGCCGCTCATGGTGTAATTGCAGGTGTGGCTGGAGAAGCTGGCTTCCCCGTTCCACAGCTGTACCAGCTCTTCCGCATGGACGGCGAGCATGTCGTCGCGGAAAATCCGGTCGAGATTGCCGGCCAGTTCCTCGAAGCTCTCGGCCTCGTAGAGGTCCAGCGTGCGCCGGTTCACCTTCACGAGGTCGATGTGGCGGGCGCACAGGCTGACGCGCTCCATGTCCTGCGCGAAGTGATGGCGCAGGTCGCGCACGCCTTCGGCCCGCCATGCATCGAACAGCGCCTTCAGGCGGCTGTAATCCTCCACCCACAGGGAGACGGGGGAGAGGTCGAAGATCACGGAGTCGTCCAGCATGGTCTGTCTATGGCGCAGGGCGGGAACGGGGGCGGGGGGCCGCGCTGCGCGTCGGCTGGCCCCGCCCGGGGCCCCTGATGATTTCGGCAGCACCGTAGCTGAAGGCCAACGGATGTTCCACACGGCTTTGTACGCATGGCCGCCCGCTGCCGTCCGCCCCTCTCACCGCTGGTGTACGTAGGTGCCCGGCGCCGCGTCCAGCGGCGGGTAGCCGGCGTGCGTGTTGCCCATGGGCGGCGGGGCGACGCGATAGGGCTGCGAATGGGCGGCCAGCCATTGGCTCCAGGCCGGCCACCACGAGCCCTCCTGCGGCGCCGTGGTGGCGAGCCACTCGTCCGGGTCCACATAGGGCTCCGCGGCCGCCTTGGCGCGCAGGCGATAGTGCCGGTGCTTGTGGCCGGGCTCGGAGACGATGCCCGCATTGTGCCCGCCGGAGGCCAGCGCGAAGGTCACGTCGGTGTCGGCGAGGTGGTGCAGCTTGAACACCGAGCGCCACGGCGCCACGTGGTCGCGCTCGGTGCCCACCGCGAAGATGGGCTGGCGCACGTTGGGCAGCGCCACGGGGTGGCCGTCCACCACGTAATGGCCGGTGGCGAAGGCATTGTCGAGGAACAGGCGGTGCAGATACTCGCTGTGCATGCGGTAGGGCATGCGGGTGGAATCCGCGTTCCACGCCATCAGGTCGATCATGCGCGAGCGTGTGCCCTTCAGATAATCCTGCACCATGCGCGACCAGATGAGATCGTTGGGCCGCAGCATCTGGAAGGCGCCGGCCATCTGCTCGGCTTCCAGAAAACCCTTGTCCCACATCATGCTGTCGAGCACGTGCAGCTGGCTGTCGTCGATGAACATCTGCAGCTCGCCCGGCTCGGTGAAGTCGGTCTGGGCGGCGAACAGGGTCAGGCTGGCGAGGCGGTCGTCCTTGGCGCGGGCCATGGCGGCGGCGGTGATCGCCAGCAGCGTTCCGCCGAGGCAATAGCCGGTGCCGTGCACCTTGGCGCCGGGCACGATGGCGTTGATGGCGTCGAGCGCCGCCAGCACGCCCTCGCGGCGATAATCGTCAAAGCCGAGATCGCGGTCTTCCGCCGTGACGTTGCGCCAGGAGATGCAGAACACCGTGTGCCCGCGCGCCACCAGATCGCGCACCAGCGAGTTCTGCGGCGAGAGGTCGAGGATGTAGTATTTCATGATCCAGGCCGGCACCAGCAGCACCGGCTCGGCATAGACGTCGGGCGTGGTGGGGGCGTACTGGATCAGCTCGATGAGGTGATTGCGGAACACCACCTCGCCGGGGGTGACGGCCACCTCGGTGCCGGGGCGGAATTTCTCCGTGCCCACGGCCGGTGCGCCGGAGGCCTGCGCAAGGCAATCCTCCACCCAGTTGTCGAAGCCGCGCCGGAAGTTTTCGCCCTTCTCCGCTTCAGCCACCGCCAGCACTTCGGGATTGGTGAGCGGGAAGTTGGAGGGCGAGGCCATGTCCAGCATCTGGCGGACCAGGAAGGAGGTCACGTCCTGCGTGTGGCGGGAGGTGCCGGGCACTTCATTGGTGACGTTGTGCCACCACTGCTGGGTCATCAGGAAGCTCTGGGCATAGAGGCTGTAGGGCCACTTCTGCCACTCCGGCGCGCGGAAGCGATCATCGCCGGCGAGCGGCTCGATGGCCGGCGGCGTTTCCGGATCGCGCATGGCGCGGCCCACGTAATTGGCGAGCTTGCCGGCCTTGCGCCCGGCCTTCAGGGCCAGTTCCGCGCGCTTGCCGGGGGCCTGCGCCAGATGCAGGCCGAGATCGGCCCAGGCCATGGCCATGGCCACCGGCGAGAGCCCGCCGGTGAGGCGCGCGCCCATGGCCTGCACCATGCGGTCATAGGCGCGGAAGCCTTCCAGGCCGAGGCTGGTTTCCTCGGCCGGCGCGGGCGCGGCCTTGGCGCCGGGCGCGGGCCGGGCAGCGGGCGAGACGGGTGGAGGTGCGGCGGGGGCCGGATCGGCGGCGGGGGAGGCGGGCTGCGGGGCGAACGGCTGAACAAGCTGCATCGGAACGGACCCTCACGTCGCGTGACATGATCCCATGGCCCGCAGCGTGGACCGGGACCTTGCGCCATATCAAGGGCGGTTACGCCTTTCTGCCGGGCACATCATCCGCTTACCGCGCGGTGGCGGGAAAGGCGCTTCATCCCCCGTCATAAGCCTGCGCGATGTCGGCGGCGATCTCCACCAGCTGCTGGGCGGCGCTGTTGTCCGGGCCGGTGCTCCAGGCGGCGTAGAAGGGCAGGGTCGGGATCTCCACATGCGTCTCCACCAGCGCGAGGCGGCCGCTCGCCAGTTCGCTGCCCACGATGGCGGGGGGAATGACGGCGATGCCCAGCCCCTCGGTGGCCATGTGCACCACGGTGGAGATCGAGGCGCTGGCATGCAGGCGCACCGGCGGCAGATCGTGGCGGGAGAACAGCGCGCGCACCGCCACATAGGGCTGGGTGTTGCGGGAGAAGGTGATGATGGGGAAGGTCGCCAGTTCCTCGATGGGCACCGGCTGGCGCTGCCAGCGGATGGCCGGGCTGGCGATGAAGGCCACCGGATAGGAGCACAGCATGCGGCTCTGCATGGTGGGCAGGATGGACGGGCCGAGCATGAAGGCCAGATCCAGCTCCTGCGCGGCGAGGCGCTCGCGCAGGTTGGGGGAGATGTCCACCTCGATCTCCAGCCCCAGATGCGGATGCACCTGGTTCACATGCTTCAGGAAGCGGGTAAGCCAGGTGTGGACGATGGTTTCGGCGAGGCCGATGCGCATCACCCCGCGCAGGCTGGAGCTGTCGCCGAAGGCGGAGAGCATCTCCGTGCGCAGGGCCAGCATCTTCTCCGCATAGGAGAGCAGGGTGCGGCCCCGCGGGGTGGGGGTCACGATGCGTCGCTCGCGCTCCAGCAGCCGCGCGCCAAGCTCGGCTTCCAGCTGCGCGATGCGCTGGGAAATGGCCGGCTGGGTGGTGTGCAGCTTGTTGGCAGCTGCACGGAAGCTGCCGAGTTCGGCAACGCAAACGAACGTTTCCAGGGCTTTCAGATCGACCATGGTGCACTCCGATAAGCCCGTTTTATCGAAAGGGATGCGAATTTAAAATTCGACACGGATATTTTGTGATGATCACATAGGCATGCGCAACCTGTGAGCAGTTCCATGACAGCCCATGCCTTAGGCGTTTCCCCCGGAAATAGTCCCGCCGACATTCCCCTGGCCACCGGCCTGGATGTCCGCCTGGCGTCGCGCAGCGGCGCGCTGACAGGCTCCACCGCCGGCATGGCGCCCGGCTATGTGCAGGCCAATCTGGCGATCCTGCCGGAGCGCCTCGCCAATGATTTCCTGCGCTTCTGCCAGCGCAACCCCAAGCCCTGCCCGCTGATCGGCGTGTCCGAGCCGGGCGACCCCAGCATCCCGGCCATCGGCCTCGACATCGATATCCGCACCGACGTGCCCGGCTACACGGTGTTTAAGGACGGTGTGCTGGTGGATGAGCCCGCCGACCTGAAGTCCTACTGGCGCGACGATCTCGTCACCTTCGCCATCGGCTGCTCGCTCTCCTTCGAGGAGGCGCTGCTGCAGGCGGACATTCCGCTGCGGCATGTGGAAAAGGGTCTGAAAGTGCCCATGTTCCGCACCAACGTGCCCTGCAACCCGGCGGGCGTGTTCGCCGGCCCCATGGTGGTATCCATGCGCCCCATGACCCCGGCGCAGGCCATCCGCGCGGTGCAGATCACCACGCGCTATCCCTCCGTGCACGGCGCCCCGGTGCATATCGGCCTGCCCGAGGCCATCGGCATCACCGACCTCCAGAAGCCCGACTATGGCGACGCCGTGGACGTGCGCGAAGGCGAGATCCCGGTGTTCTGGGCCTGCGGCGTGACCCCGCAATCTGTGATTGCAGCGGCCAAGATCGAGTTCGCGCTCGCCCATGCCCCCGGCGCCATGCTGGCCACCGATCTGAAGAATTACGAGCTCGCCACGGGCTGACAAAGCCGCGTGGAATTGCATTGATTGCTGGTACCCGGACCAAAAATAAAGCGCCGGTGAGCGTGGTCCGGTCGGTGTTTACACAAGAGGGACCCTTCCAATGTCGTTTTCCATCAATCGTCGTAATCTCCTCGCGGGCAGTGCCGCCACGCTCGCGCTCGGCGCGGGCGCGGTGCGCCCGGCCAGTGCCCAGACCAAGGAAGTCGTCATCGGCGCCCTCTACCCGCTCTCGGGTGCGGCGGCGCAGATCGGCGTCGATGCGCAGAAGGCCTTCGAGGTCGCGCTCGCCGTCATCAACGAGAAGTCCGACCTCGACCTGCCGCTGGCGGGCTCGGCCGGTCTGGCCGGCCTCGGCGGCGCCAAGGTGCGCATCGTCTATGCCGACCATCAGGGCGACCCCCAGAAGGGCCGCGCCGAGGCTGAGCGCCTGATCACGCAGGAGAAGGTCAGCGCCCTCGTCGGCTCCTACCAGTCCGCCGTCGCCGCCACCGTCAGCCAGTCTGCGGAGCGCTACGGCATTCCCTTCCTGTCCGCCGACAATTCCTCGCCGTCTCTGACCCGCCGTGGCCTGAAGTATTTCTTCCGCGCCGCCGCGCATGACGAGATGTTCTCCGCCGCCATGTTCGATTTCCTCGACGCGCAGCGGAAGAAGGGCCAGAAGGTCGACACCATCGCCCTGTTCCACGAAGACACCATCTTCGGCACCGACAGCGCGAATGCCCAGCTGAAGATCGCCAAGGAACGCGGCTACAACGTCGCCGCCGACATCAAGTACCGCGCCAACTCGCCGTCCTTGACCGCCGAAGTGCAGCAGCTCAAGGCCGCCGACGCGGACGTGCTGATGCCCTCCAGCTACACCACCGACGGCATCCTGCTGCTGAAGACCATGAACGAGCTGGGCTACAAGCCGAAGGCGGTTCTGGCCCAGGCGGCCGGCTTCTCCGAGCAGGCGCTCTATGACGCCGTTGGCCCGCTGGCCGAAGGCATCATCACCCGCGGCTCCTTCTCGCTCGATCTGGCCAAGAAGCGTCCCTCCGTGGGCGTGGTCAACGAGCTGTTCAAGAAGGCCTCGGGCGGCAAGGATCTCAACGACAACACCTCGCGCGAATTCATGGCCCTGCTGCTGCTGGCGGATGCCATCGACCGCGCCAAGTCCACGGAAGGCGAGGCCATCCGCAACGCGCTGATCGCCACCGATCTGCCGGGCGAGAAGACCATCATGCCGTGGTCCAAGGTGAAGTACGACGAGAGCGGGCAGAACCCCTATGCCGACCCGGTGCTGCTCCAGCGCATCGGCAACACCTTCGTGACGGTCTTCCCGGCGCAGGCGGCCATCGCCGACGCGCTCTGGCCGATGAAAAAGTGACCTGAAGGAGGTGCGTGGAGCAAGACCATGACAGCCGCAATCATCATTCAGAGCTTGGCCAGCGGCCTGCTCATGGGCTTGCTCTACGGCCTCATCGCCGTCGGGCTCGCGCTCATCTTCGGCCTGATGGACGTCACCAACTTTGCACATGGCGAATTCCTGATGTTCGCCATGTACATCACCTTCTTCTGCTTCAGCTTCTTCGCCCTCGATCCGCTGCTCTCGGCGCCCATCACGGCGGCGGTGCTGTTTGCGTTCGGCGCGATGGTCTACATGCTCATCGTGCGGTTCGCGATGCGTGCCAAGACCAACGTGGGCATGGTGCAGATCTTCGCCACCTTCGGCCTCGCCATCGTGATGCGCGGCCTCGCCCAGCTGTTCTTCACCCCCGACTATCGCTCCATCCCCACCACCTGGCTGGGCGGCAAGACGATCTCCTTCGCGGGGATCTATCTGCCGGCCCCGCAGCTGGCGGGCGGCGCGGTCTCCATCCTCGCCTTCGCTCTGCTCTGGGTGCTGATCAAGCGCACGGACTTCGGCAAGGCGCTGGAAGCCACCCGTGAGGATGCCGGCGCCGTGGCGCTGGTGGGCATCGACCGCAACAAGGTGTTCGCGCTCGGCTGGGGCCTCGGCTCCGCCCTCGTGGGCCTTGCCGGCGCGATCATGGCCTCGTTCTTCTACATCTATCCGGATGTGGGCGCCTCCTTCGCGCTGATCGCCTATGTGACGGTGGCGCTGGGTGGCTTCGGCTCGGTGTTCGGCGCCTTCGCCGGCGGCATCGTGGTCGGCCTCGTGGAGGCGACCACCGCCATGGTGCTGCCGCCCTCGCTGAAATCGGTGGGCATCTACGCGGTGTACCTGCTGGTGGTGTTCTTCCGCCCCCGTGGCCTGTTCGGGTCGATCTGATGAGCACCGCTTCCTTCACCTCCCGCCGCAAGCGGCAGCTGGCCATCGCGGCCGTCCTCGTGGTGCTCGTCGGCCTGCTGCCTTTCGGCATCAAGGACGTCTACACCCTCAACATCCTCATCCTCATGCTGATGTATGCGGCTCTCTCGCAGAGCTGGAACATCCTCGGGGGATATTGCGGGCAGCTCTCGCTGGGCCATGCCCTGTTCTTCGGGCTCGGGGCCTATACCTCGACCCTGCTCTACACCAAGGCGGGCATCCCGCCGTGGTTCGGCATGATCGCCGGCGGCCTCATCGCCGCGGCCATCGCGCTCATCGTGGGCAAGGCCTGCTTCCGCCTCGCCGGCCATTATTATGTGATCGCCACCATCGTGATCGCGGAAACCGGCCTGCTGCTGTTCCACAACTGGGAATGGGCGGGTGCCGCCACCGGCATCGAGCTGCCCTTCGGCAGCGACAGCTGGCTCTACTTCCGCTTCGCCCGTGACAAGCTGCCCTATTTCTACTTCGTGCTCGTCTTCGCCGCCATCACCTGGCTGGTGACGTGGAAGATCGAGAATTCGAAGTGGGGCTATTGGTGGCGCGCGGTGAAGGACAATCCGGAAGCCGCCGAGAGCCTGGGCGTGCAGGTGTTCAACTCCAAGATGGCCGCCGCCGCTTTGTCCGCCTTCTTCACCGCCGTGGGCGGGGCCTTCTATGCCCAGTTCGTGGCCTATATCGACCCTGAATCGGTGATGACGTTCCAGTTCTCCCTGCTCATGGCGCTGCCTGCCGTTCTCGGCGGCATCGGCACCCTGTGGGGACCGGCGCTGGGCGCGGCCATCCTGATCCCGCTCACCGAGCTGACCCGCGCCTATATGGGCGGCTCGGGCCGGGGCATCGACCTCATCGTCTACGGCTGCCTGATCATGCTCATCGCGCTCGCCCGTCCCGACGGCCTCGTGGGCCTGTTCACCCGCCGCAAGAGGAGCGCCGCATGAGCACCGCCCCTCTGCTTGAAGTCCGCAACGTCTGGCAGCGCTTCGGCGGCCTCGTGGCTAATTCCGACGTGAGCCTCTCGGTGGTGCCCGGCGAGATCGTCGGCCTCATCGGCCCCAACGGCGCCGGCAAGTCGACGCTGTTCAACGTGATCGCGGGCCTGCGCGCCCCGACCGAAGGCAGCGTCTGGTTCGACGGCAAGGACGTGACCAAGCTGACCGCGCCGCAGCGCTGCGCGCTCGGCATCGGGCGCACCTTCCAGGTGGTGAAGAGCTTCGAGAGCATGACGGTGGCGGACAACGTCATCGTCGGCGCGCTGGTTCGCACCTCCTCCACCCGCGAGGCCCGCAAGAAGGCCGAGGAAGTGCTGGAGTTCGCCGGCCTCGGCCATCGCTCGGACGTGTTCGCCAACGAGCTGACCCCGCCGGAAAAGCGGCGGCTTGAAGTGGCGCGCGCGCTCGCCACCGAACCCAAGCTGCTGCTGCTCGATGAAGTGATGACCGGCCTCACCCCCTCCGAGGCGCGGGCCGGCGTCGATCTGGTGCGCGCGGTGCGCGACAAGGGCGTGGCCGTGCTCATGGTGGAGCATGTGATGGAGATCGTGATGCCGCTGGTGGACCGGGCCGTGGTGCTGAACCTCGGCGCCGTGCTCGCACAGGGGCTGCCGAAGGACGTGGTGCGCGACGAGCGCGTGATCAACGCTTATCTCGGGGAGCGCCACCGTGCTTGAGGCCAAGGACATCTCAGTCACCTACAACGGCCTCATCGCCGTCGCCGGTGCCTCCATCACGGTCAACAAGGGCGAGATCGTCTGCGTGGCCGGCGCCAACGGCGCGGGCAAGTCCTCGCTGCTGAAAGCCATGGTCGGCATGGAGCGGCCGAAGACCGGCTCGGTGAAGTTCGACGGCGAGGAGCTGGTGGGCATCGCGCCCCATCTGATCACCGCCAAGGGCCTCGCCTATGTGCCGGAGAACCGCCGCCTGTTCCCGCGCCTCTCGGTGCGGGACAATCTGCGGCTCGGCAGCTACATGTACCGCTCCAAGGCCGACCGCGAGGCGCCGCTGGATATGGTCTTCACGCTGTTCCCGCGCCTGCAGGAACGCCTCGACCAGCGGGCCAACACGCTCTCCGGCGGCGAGCAGCAGATGCTCGCCATCAGCCGCGCGCTGATGACCCGTCCGCGCCTGCTGATGCTGGACGAGCCCTCGCAGGGCATCATGCCGAAGCTGGTGGACGAGATTTTCCAGGCGGTGACGACCATCCGCGATACCGGCATGACCATCCTCATCGTCGAGCAGCGGCTCACCGAGTGCCTGGAGATCTCCGACCGGGCCTATGTGCTCCAGACCGGGCGCGTGACCATGAGCGGCTCGGCGGCCGAGATCAGCGCCAACCCGGACGTGCGCCGGGCGTATCTGGGCCTGTGAGGCCCGCGCGCTTCCGGCTCCGGGAGCGCGTCACAGACAGTCGCTGGAGACGTTCCGCCTGACGACGACGGCGAAACGCCTCCAGTGCCGGTGCTGGGGGGCAGTCCCGGCGCCGGCCCCCTTTCATGTCCCGCCGCCGCCCGGCTGCGCGCCCGCGGCGGCATTTCCCGTTGAGGCCAAGCATGCCCACAGTGGACCTGAATTCCGATCTCGCCGAAGGCTACGGCATCTGGACCCTGACCGAGGACGAGGCGCTGATGAGCGTCGTCACCTCGGCCAACATCGCCTGCGGCCTGCATGCGGGTGATCCCGAGATCATGGCCAAGGCCTTCGCCTTCGCCAAATCCAAGGGCGTCGCGGTTGGCGCGCATCCCGGCTTCCCGGACCTCTGGGGTTTCGGGCGCCGCCGCATTCCCTTCTCCCCCGGCGAGATCGAGCGCCTCGTGGCCTATCAGGTGGGCGCGGCGCAGGCGCTCGCCACCTATAGCGGCCATCGCATCACCTATGTGAAGAGCCACGGCGCGCTGGGCAACATCTGCGAGGAGAATGCGGAAGTCGCCACCGCCTTCGCCCGCGCGGTCAAAGCCGTCGATCCCTCGCTCGCCATCCTCGCCGGCCCGCTGGGCGAGCAGGCCCCCGCCACCCGCGCCGCCGGGCTGCGCGCCGTTGCCGAGATCTTCGCCGATCGCGGCTACACCGAGCAGGGCCGCCTGATCGCGCGCGGCCAGCCGGGCGCCATGGTGCATGATCCCGACGTGGCTGCCGATCGCATGATCGCCATGGTGGAAAGCGGCGCCATCATCACCGCCGCCGGCACCAAGCTGCCCACCGAGATCGCCTCCATCAGCGTGCATGGCGACGGCCCGCATGCGGTGGAAACCGCCCGCCACGTGCGCACGCGCCTGGAGGCCGCCGGCATCACGGTGGCGCCCTTCGCGCCCTGAGCGAGTGCTGAGCATGGTTCGGCCGGATCGGATGCGGCAGGCGGGTAAAAAGCGCCCGGCTGCCCCTTCCCAACCCTCCCCCGCAAGCGGGAGAGGGCTTTTCCGGTCGGCCCGCCCGCAGGGGCATGCCCTTCCCGCTCCAGCGCAACGTGCTCCCTCTCCCGCTTGCGGGGGAGGGTTGGGGAGGGGGCAGGGGCGCGACGGCCGGTGCAAAGTGCCCGGCGGCAGGTCGCGCCGGACGTCAAAACCGATTTCGAGCATGGTCTTATGAGCAAGCCTCTGATCGAGGGCGCGATCTACGATGCGCCCCGTTTCCTCAATTCCGGCGAAACCGCGCTGGTGGTCGAGTTCGGCCGCAGCGTGGAGCCGGAGATCAGCGACAGGGTGCTGTCGCTGGATGCGGCCATGACCGCACTGAAGCTGCCCGGCGTGCGCGAGACGGTGCCCACCTATCGCTCGCTGATGATCCATTACGACCCGCTGGTGATCGACCGCGCAACACTCATTGCGCAGGTGGAGGAGATCGCCAGCCGCCCCGGCACCGCAGGCGGGCCCGCCAGCCGCTGGGTTCTGCCCTGCTGCTACGATCCCGAGTATGGCGAGGATGTGGGCGAGATCGCCCGCATGACCGGCCTTTCGGAAGAAAAGGTGGTGTCGCTGCATTCCGGGGCCACCTTCCGGGTCTATATGTACGGCTTCGCGCCCGGCTTCTGCTATCTCGGCGGCCTGCCGCCGGAGCTGGCGGTCTCCCGCCGCACGCGGCCGCGCCCGCCGCATCCGCCGAACATGACGCTGATCGGCGGCGGCCTCGCCATCGTCACCACCTTCTCCATGCCGACCGGCTGGTGGCTGATGGGCCGCACGCCGGAACGCATGTTCTCTCCCCAGCGGGAGAAGGCGTTTCTGGTGGCGGTGGGCGATGAACTGAAGTTCGAGCCCGTGGACCGCGACACCTTCCTCTCCCTCGATGCCCGCGCCGCCGCCGGCGAGGTGGTTGCCCGCCGGGAGGCCCTGTCGTGAGCGAAGGAACAGTATCGGGTGCGGCCCTGCGCATCCTCGCAGCCGGCCCCGGCGTGACCATTCAGGATGCCGGCCGCCACGGCCTGCTGCGCTTCGGCGTCACCGGCGCCGGCCCCATGGACCCGCTGGCCTTCGCCCTCGCCAACAAGGTGGCGCAGGTGCCGGACGGCTCGGCCGCGCTGGAAATCTCCATGGGCGGCGTGGAGCTGGAGGCGGTGGACGCCGCCATCACCCTCGCCATTGCCGGCGGCAACTTCCGCGTGACGCTGGACGGGCAGGCCATGCCCTCCGCCGCCCGCCTGACGCTGGAGCCGGGCTCCAAGCTCTCCATCAAGGCGGGAGAGGAGGGGGCATGGTGCTATCTGGCGCCGTGCGGTCGCATCGACATTCCCGCCCAGCTGGGCTCGCTCTCCACCCACACCCGCTCCGGCATCGGCGGCCTTCAGGGCCGCGCGCTGGCGGCGGGCGACGTGCTGCCCTTGGCCGAACCGAAGGTCCTGCCGGGCGGGGCGATGGAGATCGAGGCGCCGGTGCTGAAGCGGCCGGGGGATGTGATCCGCGTGCTGCTCGGCCCGCAGGATGACTATTTCAACGATGCCGAAATCGCCGCGTTTCTCAACGGCCCGTGGACGGTGTCCGTGCGCTCCGACCGCATGGCCTATTTCCTCGACGGCACGCCGCTGACCCATGCGGGCGGGTTCAACATCGTCTCCGACGGCATCGCGCACGGCGGCATTCAGGTGCCCGGCGAGGGCTTTCCGGTGGTGCTGATGGGCGACCGCCAGCCCACCGGCGGCTATCCGAAGATCGCCACCATCATCGGCGTCGATCTTGGCCGCATGGCGCAATTGCGCCCCGGCTCGGTGTTCCGCTTCGCCTCGGTGTCGTTGGAGGAGGCCGTGGCCGCGCGCCGTGCTGAAGCGGCGGAAGTCGTGTCCGGCTGGGCGCTGGCGCCTCTGGTGCGCACCAGCCTGTCGTCCGAGTTCCTGCTGGGCTGCCGGCTCGTGGACGGCTGGGTGGACGCGCTGGCGGAGGACTGAGAACAGGCGCGCCGCCCACCCATCGGGCCGGCGGCGCGCGAGCCTCACGCTTCCGGCGTCACCGTATGGGCGGCCTGAAGCTCCAGCGCCTTCACCAGCGCGGAATGATCAAGGCCAGCGCCGCCATTGGCCGCGACAGCCGAGAAAAGCTGCTGGGCGATGGCGGTGGAGGGCAGGGCCACTTCCAGCTGCTTGGCGCTTGCCAGCGCCAGCGCCAGATCCTTCTGGTGCAAGGCGATGCGGAAGCCGGGGTTGAAGGTGCGTTTGAGCATGCGCTCGGCATGCACTTCCAGGATCTTGGAATTGGCAAATCCGCCCATCAGGGCCTGGCGCACCTTGGCCGGATCGGCACCCGCCTTGGAGGCGAAGACAAGGGCTTCCGACACCGCGAGGATGTTGAGCGCCACGATGATCTGGTTGGCCACCTTGGTGGTCTGGCCGGCGCCGTTCTCGCCCACCAAAGTGATGTTCTTGCCCATCTTCTCGAACAGCGGCTTCACCGTCTCGAAGGTCGCTTCCGGGCCGCCGACCATGATGGTGAGGGTGCCGGCTTTCGCGCCCACCTCGCCGCCGGACACCGGCGCATCCAGATACTGGCAGCCGAGGTCATTGATCTTCTTGGCGAATTCCTTGGTCTCCACCGGCGCGATGGAGCTCATGTCCACCACGATCTTGCCCGCCGAGAGGCCCTCGGCCACGCCGCCCTCGCCGAACAGCACCTTGGCCACGTCCGGGGTGTCGGGCACCATGGTGATGATGACGTCCGCATTGCGGGCGACGTCGGCGGCGGTGTCGCAGGCGGTGGCGCCCGCGTCGAGCAGCGCCTGCGGCACGCCGGAGCGCGACTGGCCGTAGAGGGTGTGTCCGGCGGCGATCAGCTGCCCCGCCATCGGCGCGCCCATGATGCCGAGACCAATGAAACCGACCTTCATCTTCCTCTCCTTAAGATACGGAAATTTCGTGTGTTTGGGCCGCGTGACGCAGCCGGCCGGGCGCGACTGTGCGCCCGATCAGACAGCGGGTCAAAACCCGCGCCGTCGGGCGCACAGCACGAACCTCACGCCTTGTACTTGCGGGCGATGGCTTCCGTCTGGCGGGCGAGCAGGCCGGTGTCGATGCCAACCGCCGTATAGACGCAGCCCGCCGCCATGTAGCGGCGCGCCAAAGTCTCGTCGGGGGTCAGGATGCCCGCGCGGTTGCCCGCCGCGACGATGCGCTTGATCGTCTTCTCGATCAGCGCCACCACGTCGTCATGGCCCTGATTGCCCAGATGCCCCATGTCGGCGGAGAGATCGCCGGGGCCGATGAACAGGCCGTCGATGCCCGGAACCGCCGCGATGGCTTCCAGATTGTCCAGCCCCTGCATGGTCTCGATCTGCACCAGAATGCAGATCTCCTCATGGGCGCGGGCGTGATAGTTGGCGACCCGGCCGTAGCGCGAGGCGCGCGACGCGCCCGCGAAGCCGCGGATGCCGTTGGGCGGGAAGCGGGTGGCGGCCACCGCCGCTTCCGCCTGCTCCACCGTCTCCACCATGGGGATGAGGAAGGTCTGCGTGCCGATGTCGAGGCAGCGCTTCAGCACGATGGGGTCGTTCTCCGGCACGCGCACCACCGGATGGGTGGTGTTCTCCATCATGGCCTGCAACTGCGCCATGAGGCTGGCCGGTTCGTTGGGGGCGTGCTCGGCGTCGATGAGCAGCCAGTCAAAACCGGAGCCGGCGAGGATCTCGGTGGCGGTGGTGCTGACCATGCTGTTCCAGAAGCCGATCTGCTGCTGGCCGGCATAGATGGCGCGCTTGAAGGGATTTTGCGGAAGGTCCACGGTACAAGTCCTTCTGAATGAGAGTGTTTATTCGGCGAGCGCCCGCTTGCGGGTGCGCAGGATGGCCGGTGAGAGCATGGCCGCCAGCAGCAGCACCACCACGCCGAGAAGCACGGCGCTGATGGGGCGGGTGATGAAGACGGACGGGTCGCCATCGGAGAGCTGCATGGCGCGGCGGAAGTTCTCTTCCAGCTGCGGGCCGAGCACGAGGCCGAGCAGCAGCGGGGCGGGTTCGACGCCCACCTTGATGAAGAAGTAGCCCACCAGCGCGCAGCCCAGCATGAGCCACACGTTGAACACGCTGTTGGAGATGCCGTAGGTGCCGATGCAGCAGAACAGCACGATGGCCGGGAACAGCAGCCGGTAGGGGATCTTCAGCATGGAGACCCACACCCCCACCAGCGGCAGGTTGATGATCAGCAGCATCAGATTGCCGGTCCACATGCTGGCGATGACGCCCCACACCAAAGCGGGCTGTTCGGTCATCACCTGCGGGCCGGGCTGGATGCCCTGCATCATCAGCGCGCCGATCATCAGCGCCATCAGCGCATTGGCCGGAATGCCAAGGGTCAGCAGCGGGATGAAGCTGGTCTGCGCGCCGGCATTGTTGGCCGCCTCGGGAGCGGCGACGCCCTCGATGGCGCCCTTGCCGAAGCGGGAGGGATCCTTCGCCAGCTTCTTCTCCAGCGCGTAGGCGGTGAACGGCGGCAGCGCCGCGCCGCCGCCGGGCAGCACGCCCAGCGCCGAGCCGATGAAGGTGCCGCGCACCATGGCCGGGAAGGCGGCCTTCAGATCCCGCAGCGAGGGGATCAGGTCACGCAGCTTCTGGCTGACCACCTGCCGCACTTCCGGGCGTTCCAGATTGGCGATGATCTCGGCGAGGCCGAACAGGCCCATGGCGACGGGCACGAAGTCCAGCCCGTCCGCCAGCTCCGGCACGCCGAAGGTCATGCGCGCGGCGCCCGAATTCACGTCGATGCCCACCACGCCGATGAGCAGGCCGAGGAACACCATGGCCAGCGACTTGGACACCGAGCCATGGGCCAGGATGACGGCGGCGAACAGGCCGAGCACCATCAGGCTGAAGTACTCGACGGCCGTGAACTTCAGCGCCAGCGACGCCAGAGGCAGGCTGAGCAGGACGATGATGATGGTGGCCACCGTGCCGGCGAAGAAGGAGGAGATGGCGGCGATGGCCAGCGCCGGGCCGGCGCGGCCCTGTTTGGCCATCTCGTGCCCGTCGAGACAGGTGACGACGGAGGAGGTCTCCCCCGGCACGTTGACGAGGATGGCGGTGGTGGAGCCGCCATATTGCGCGCCGTAGAAGATGCCGGCGAGCATGATGAGGGAGGAGGCCGGCGCCAGCCCGAAGGTGAAGGGCAGCAGCAGGGCGACGGTGGGGATCGGCCCGATGCCCGGCAGCACGCCGATGGCGGTGCCGATCACCACGCCGATCAGGCAGTACATGAGGTTGTTGAGCTGCAGGGCCGTCTGGAGGCCGAGCAGGAGGTTGTCGAACAGTTCCATGACGCGCCTACCAGGGCCAGATGGGAACGGGCAGGGAGAGCGCCTTGACGAACAGCAGCACGGACCCGGCGGCGATGGCGACGCCGAACGGCACCAGCTGCGCGAAACGCGTCTCGCGGCTGGCGATGCCGGCAATCAGGATGCAGGCGAGGGAGGCGAGGGCGAGGCCCCCGTTCTCCACCAGCA
Source organism: Azorhizobium oxalatiphilum (assembly GCF_014635325.1). GTDB lineage: Bacteria > Pseudomonadota > Alphaproteobacteria > Rhizobiales > Xanthobacteraceae > Azorhizobium > Azorhizobium oxalatiphilum. The sequence continues at coordinate 252,473 of NZ_BMCT01000007.1, forward strand.
GCGCGAAGGCGCCGACCGAGGCGCAGACCCCGAGGATCGGGCGGGCCTGAACCCGCTCGATCCCGAGAGCCGTTCCGCGCACCACGCCGCGCCCGGCGAAGAACAGGCCGAAGCCCATGATCACGAGGGCGATGGCACGGGGCATGTAGCCCGGCCCCATGTCCGCCGCCGTGCCGCCGGCCAGCCGCCAGGTGGCGGCGAACGTGCCGGCGGAGACGGCGATGAGGAAGAGGCCGAACAGCAGGTCCGGCCAGTCGAAGCGGCGGGTCACGGTGCGCAGCCGCTCAGTTGATCTTGATGTCGGCCGAGCGCACCACGTCGCCCAGGCTCTTGATGTTGGAGGACAGCCACGCCTTCATGTCCGCCGGCGAGCCGGGGCGCACGGTGCCGCCCTGTTCGGCCAGCTTCTCCTGGATCTCCGGCAGCGCCAGGATCTTGTTCAGCTCGGCATTCAGCTTGGCCACCAGTTCCGGCGAGGTCTTGCCGGTGGTCAGCAGGCCCTGATAGGTGCCCACATCGCTGAGCGGCAGCTTGGCTTCCTTGAAGGTGGGGGCATCGGGCAGCGAGGGCAGGCGCTTGTCGCCGGTCACGGCGAGGCCGACCAGCTGCTTGGAGGTCACGAACGGCAGGGTGGCGGTGGTGCCGTTGATGATGACGTTGCTTTCGCCGCCGACCACGGCGCGCGAGGCAGCCGAGCCGCCCTTGTAGGGCACGGTTTTCCACTCGATGCCGAGATCACGGGCCAGCGCCACGGCGGTGATGTGGTTGAGGCCGCCGATGCCGGAATTGGCGGCGGCGAGCTTGCCGGGATTGGCCTTGGCATAGGCCACCAGCTCCGGCACCGTCTTGGCCGGCACCGAGGGGTGCACTGCCAGCACATAGGGGCCGAACATCACCATGCCCACGGGGGCGAGGTCGCTCTCCACATTGAAGGAGAGGTCGGGGAACAGGCTCGGGGCCAGCGCCAGCGAGCCCACGTCCAGCAGCAGCAAGGTGTGGCCGTCGGGCTTGGCCTTGGCGACCGCATCGGCGCCGATGTTGCCGGCCGCGCCCGGCTTGTTCTCCACCACTACGGGCTGGCCGATGGCCTCGGAGAGCTTGGGCGAGATCAGGCGGGCGAGGATGTCGGACGTGCCGCCGGGCGCATAGGGCACCACGATGCGCACGGGGCGCTCGAAGGTCTGCGCGATGGCGGGCGCGAGGGGGCCGGAAAGGGCAGTGACGCCGCAAAAGGCAATAGCGGCGGCCGCCGCCTTGAGAAGACGAAGGCTCATTGTGCGTTCCTCCAGAACCGTGATGCGTCTGCGCGGAAAAATGGCGTGCGCCGGACGCTTCAAGCTGATGGTTTTTCGTGCGGACGGTCTTGGCGCCGTCCGATGGCGTGCGCAGGTCAATACGCGCCGATGATGAGCCTAGCGCAGGGTCGATGCGGCAATGTGTTGTTCTGCGCATCGATCGATGCCATTTTTGGATTGATGTTCGAACTAAGTCATCTGCGTTGTTTCGTAGCGGTAGCCGAGGAATTGCACTTCGGCCGCGCCGCCGTGCGCCTCAATCTCAGCCAGCCGCCGCTCAGCCGGCAGGTGCAGTTGCTGGAGCATGCGCTGGGGGTGCGCCTGCTGGAGCGCACCAGCCGCGTGGTGCGCCTGACGCGGGCGGGCGAGACCTTCCTGCCGGAGGCGCGCCGCCTGCTGCGGCTGGCGGAAGGGGCGGCGCTGGCGGCCCGGCGCACGGCCAGCGGCGAGGCCGGCTCGGTGACGCTGGGGTTCACGGCGGCCTCCGGCTACGACTTCCTGCCGCGCTTCATCCAGACGTTCCGGGCGCAGGCGCCGGGGGTGGATCTGGTGCTGAAGGAAATGGTGTCGGCTGATCAGTTCGAGTCGCTGGCGGCCGGACGGATCGAGATCGGGCTGGTGCGGCCGTGGTTCAACCGGCGGGAGTTCTCATCCCAGCTGGTGGCGCGCGAGCCCCTGCTTCTGGCCGCGCCCGAGGGGCATCCCCTCGCGCAGGCGGCCGAGGTGGCGCTGGCCGATCTGGACCAGCAGCCCATGGTGACATACTCGCCCTATGAGGCGCGCTATTTCTACGACCTCGTGGCGGCGCTGTGCGCCAGCGCCGGGGCCACGCCGCATTATGTGCAGCATGTGAGCCAGATCCATTCCATCCTCGGCCTCGTGAAGGCGGGGCTGGGCGTGGCGCTGGTGCCGCGCGCGGCGGGCAACCTGCGCTTCGACGGCGTGCTGCTGCGCCCCATCGCGCTCGACGCCAGGAGCGGCGAGGCGCCGAACCTCGTGGAGCTGCATGCGGTGTGGCAGCCCACCAATACCAATCCGGCGCTGGCCACCTTGCGGGGCCTGTTACCGCGGGTGGGTTAGAATGGATCGACATTCAGGTCAGGTCGTCGATGCAGCAAAAGAACCGTCATCCCCGGGCTTGACCCGGGGATCCACGTGGTACCGCTTGGCGGGCGATGGACCTTCTCGCGAATGGCGAGGGCAGACCTCAATTTAGCACCGTTCACCATCGGCTCGACGTGGATGCCCGGGTCAAGCCCGGGCATGACGATCTACTGCTTGAGTGCCGCTGAGCGCTGAATGTCGATCCGTCCTAAAGGGGCGTGCCGCGTTGGGCGGGAGCGGCCCCCGCAGCTCACGGACGCAGGAGGATCTTGCCGTCGCGATCGGGGCGGGCGTTGTGGCGCAGCGCGTCGCGGAAGGCGGCGAGCGGGTAATCCGCCTCCACGCGCGAGGCGCAAAGCCCGCTGCGGATGTCGGCGAATGTTTCGGACATGGCGGCACGGAGATCGGCGGGGGATGCGGCCTGCACCCAATCCCGCAGCCGGAACAGTTTTACGCTCGCCCGCGCGTGCCCCGGCAGCGCCGGCGGGAGCGGCTGGCCCGACAGTAGGCCGTAGTGCAGCAGGAGGCCGCCGGGCCGGATGGCGGCGGACAGGCGGGCGCCCGCAAGGCCGCCCACGGCATCGAGGCCTGCGGCCAGGGGCGGCAACGGCGCGCCCTCTTCGATGACCTCGGCGGGTTCGCCGCGCAGGGACAGGCGGGCCTGTGTTGAGCGGACGATCGCGATGGGAGATGCACCTGCCGCGTCCAGCAGGCGGATCAGCATGCGCCCGATGCCTGAGGCTGCGGCGGTGATGCCGATCCGGTCTCCGGGGACGGGCGACAGGGCCTGCACCATCAGGCGCGCCGTCAGCGGGTTGATGTAGGCCAGGGCCGCCTGTTCGTCGGTGATGTCATCAGGCACGTCCACGCAGGACGCGGCCGGCAGCACCTTCCATGTCGCCCAGTTGCCGGCCGACCCCAGCGGCAGCACGCGGCGACCGCGCAGGGCCGGATCAACGCCGGGCCCGGTCTCGTCCACGACACCGACGCCATCATAGCCCGGCACGAACGGCAGGGGCGTGCGATGCCGGTACGCGCCGGTGACGGGGATGAGATCGGAGGGGTTGATCGTGCTCGCCCGCATGCGCACCAGCACGTCTCCCTGGCCGGGAGCGGGCCTGGGGGCGGGCGCGTACATCAGAGCGTCTTCAGGAGAGCCGAACGCGTGGGCGACCACTTGGAACATACCCGCACCATAGCAGACGTCGCGCCGGCGGGCCGGCGGGGAGGGGCCTAACCCGCCGCGCCGCCGAGGCGCTGCTCGATGCGGGTCAGCAGGCCGCCCAGCGTGGCGATGTCCTGATCGCTGAGGTCCGCCAGCAGGTCCGCCTCAAGGCTGCGGCGGGCCGCATGCATCTGCGCCAGCAGGCCGTGGCCGTTGGGGGTGAGATGGATGTGCCGGATGCGCCGGTCATCGAGATCGGTTTCCCGCCGCACCAGATCCCGGGTCTCCAGCATGTCGATCAGCCGGACCAGCGTGGAGGCGTCGAGCCCCACGCGCGCCGCCAGCTCCTTCTGGGTGATGCCGTCGCCATGCTCGGCCAGATGGATGAGTGGCGCCCAGGTGGCGTCCGTCAGCCCGAGGGCCGAGAAGCTGGCATCGAGCCGCCGCCGCCAGGCCCGCGCGGCCAGCGCGAGGCGGATGCCCATGCGGTCGCGCGCCGTTTCGGCCGGCGACTTCTCAGTTGGCGTCTTCTGGGCCGGTGCCGTGACGGCACGGGCCTTGTGTGGACGTTGCGCCATGATCCCTCCTGAGGGATTGTTTGGAGTTCAAATTATTTACAATCCAAACTAACGGTGGTACGGGGCGCTCCTGCGACGTTCTGGCGCAGGTGGGGCTACGCGCATCGCTGTGGCGACGTCCGGCTTTGATTGCTGTGCAGTCAAAGTCCCAAGACGTCTCCCTCAAGGCTTTCGAGGCGGATCTGCGGTTCGGAGTGATCCGAACCGATCCGGCTGTCCTTGACGCGTGTCCCATGCCTGCGGCCGGAGCCAGCGGCAGTGTGCCTTCGGTTTCTGAGACCTCCTGAAAATGGGCGGCTTCCTTCAGGCGCATTTTGACGACGAGAACGCAACGAGGCGCCAGTTGAGTGAAGCGAAGATGAAACTGCCGGTTTCGCGGCGGCGGCTGCTGATCGGCAGCGCAGCAATGGCCGTGGGCTATGTGGCCCTGTCCACCTCCCCGGCCTTCCCGGCGGCCCCTGCCGCCGCGGCATCGGGCGAAGCGCTGAATGCGAAATTCATGCGCCTGTCCAACCTGCTCATCAACCATCGCCTGAGCCCGGCGGTGGGCGCGCGCATCGCCGAGGGCGCCGCCGCCGACCACAAGGACATGGCGGCGATGATGGACCAGATCATCGCCATTGCCGAGCAGAAGCAGGCCCGCGTGGTGGAAGACTTCTTCGAGGACATTCCGGCAGGCCCCGCGAAGGAGTTCGCGCACTGGGTGATCTTCGCCTGGTACAGCGGCGTGTCCTCGCCCAAGCCGGATGCGAAGGTCTTCACCTTCGAGGAAGCGCTCACCTTCCAGACCACCAGCGACGTGGTGACTATCCCCTCCTACGGGCTCTCCGGCCCGAACCTGTGGAGCCAGGCCACCGTTCCGCTGAGCCAGATGCCGCGCTTCTGAGCGCGCCCGCTTTCGAGAGAAATCCGTCCCATGGTCACGAAGAATAATGCCGAGGTCGTCGTCATCGGCACCGGCGTCGTCGGCGTCCTCATCGCCGAACAACTGCTGGATGCCGGCATCTCGGTCCTCATGCTCGAAGCCGGCCCGCGCGTCTCGCGCGCCGAGATCGTCGAGAACTTCCGCAACGCCCCGCTGGGCCTGAAGGGCGACACCTCGGTGTCCTACCCGCCCGCGCCCTGGGCGCCGCATCCCACCGGCCCCACCGGCGGCGCGCACGATTATCTCCAGCTCTCCGGCCCGGACAGCTACGCCCAGACCTATATCCGCTATGCGGGCGGCTCCACCTGGCACTGGGCCGGCACGTCCTGGCGCCTGACGCCGGAGGACATGCGCCTCAAGTCGCTCTATGGCGTCGGCCGCGACTGGGCGTTCGATTACGACACGCTCGATCCCTTCTACACCCGCGCCGAATACAAGCTCGGCATCTGCGGCCCGTCGAACCCCGAGCAGCAGTGGCCGCGCCGCGCGCGCCTGAAGCCCTATCCCATGCCGCCGCTGCCCTTCTCGCCCGGCGAGACGCGCTTCACGCAGATCGTGAAGGAGCTTGGCTACAACAACATTCCGGTCTCGCAGGCCCGCAACAGCGGCATGCCCTATGACGACCGCCCGGCCTGCTGCGCCAACAACAATTGCGTGCCGGTCTGCCCCGTGGGCGCCAAGTATGACGCCGCCACCGCCCTCGGCCGCCTTGAGGCCAAGGGCGCGAAGATCCTCGCCGACGCCGTGGTCTACAAGGTGGAGACCAACGGGCAGAACCGGATCGAGGCGGTGCACTATCTCGATCCGAACAAGCAGAGCCACCGCGTGGCCGGCAAGCTGTTCGTGATCGCCGCCAACGGCCTCGAGACGCCCAAGCTGCTGCTCATGTCCAAGGACGACCGCAACCCCAACGGCATCGCCAACCGCTCCGATCAGGTCGGGCGGAACATGATGGACCATCCGCAGCTGACCCTCACCGTCACTACCAAGGAGCCGTTCTGGTCGGGTGTTGGTCCGGTGGTCAACAGCGGCATCATGGAGACCTCGCAGGGCGCGTTCCGCTCCGAGCATGCGGGCGCCTACTTCCGCTACAACAACTTCGCCCGCAACCGCTTCGTCACCTTCGCGGCGCTGAAGAAGGGCCTCGTGGGCAAGGCGCTGGACGAGGAGATCCGTCGCATGACCGCCTGCACGGCGGACATCGTGGCGGCGCACGAGATCCTGCCCCATCCCGACAACCGCCTGACGCTCTCCGACAAGACCGACTGGCTGGGCCTGCCCAAGCCCTCCATCCACTATGACGTGGGCGATTACGTGCGCAGATCGGCCGAGGTCTATTCGCTGCCCATCGGCAAGAAGATCGCCGCCGCCATGGGCGCGACCGACGTGAAGATCTCGCCGAAGTTCGCCCAGTCCAAGCACATCATGGGCGGCACCATCATGGGCGCCGACGCCATGAACTCGGTGGTGGACACCGACTGCCGCTCGCACGACCACGACAATCTGTTCCTGCCCGGCGGCGGCGCCATGGCGAGCACCGCCTGCGGCAACAGCACCATCACCATGGCCGCGCTGGCGCTCCGCTCCGCCGACGCCATCGTCAGCCAGATGAAGGGCGCGCACTGATGAGCCTGATCAACAAGCTCCGCGCCGCCCTCGCTGCGGCGGCGATGGTCACGGTGGCCGTGCCCGCCGTTGCGCAGCAGTTCCCCGACAGCGTGGTCGAGCGTGGCCGCTATCTGGCGACCGCCTCCGACTGCACGGCCTGCCACACCAACACCGGCGGCAAGCCCATGGCCGGCGGCCATGTGATCTCCTCGCCCGTGGGCGGCATCGTCGCTACCAACATCACGCCCTCCAAGAGCTTCGGCATCGGCACCTATACCGAGACGCAGTTCGCGGATGCCGTGCGCAAGGGCGTGCTACCGGATGGCACGCACCTCTTCCCGGCCATGCCCTATACGGCCTATGCCGTGATGACGGACGAGGACATCCACGCCCTCTACGCCTATTTCATGCAGGCGGTGACGCCGGTGGATGAGGCGCTGACGGCGAAGACCGATCTGCCGTTCCCGCTCAACATCCGCCTGTCCATGTTCGGCTGGAACCTGCTGTTCGCGAACGCCAAGCCGTTCGTGGCCGATCCGGCGCGCTCGGCGGAATGGAACCGGGGCCGCTATCTGGTGGAGGGCGCCGCCCATTGCGGCACCTGCCACACGCCGCGCGGCATCTTCATGCAGGAGAAGACCGACCAGCCGCTGGCCGGCGCGCAGGTGGGGCCGTGGTTCGCGCCCAACATCACCAAGGACAAGACGGCGGGCATCGGCAGCTGGTCGCATGATGAGCTGGTCACTTACCTGAAGACCGGTCGCCTCGTCGGCAAGGCGCAGGCGGCGGGCAGCATGGGCGAGGCCATCACCCATTCCTTCACCCACATGACCGACGCCGATCTCTCGGCCATGGCCACCTATGTGCTGGACCTGCCGGCGAGCCCCGCCGGCGCGGTGGCGGGCGGCACGCGCTTCGATCAGGGCAAGGCGGGCAACGAGCTGGCCGGCTTCCGTGGCGAGGGCTTCGCCAAGGGCATGAAGGGCCCGAAGGAAGGCGCGCAGATCTATTCCGCCAACTGCGCCTCCTGCCATGGCTACAATGCGCAGGGCACGACGGACGCCTATTATCCGAGCCTGTTCAGCAACTCGGCCACCGGCGGCCCGAATGCGGCCAACCTCGTCGCCACCATCCTGTTCGGCGTGGATCGCGAAACCGGGCACGGCCATGTGTTCATGCCGCCGTTCGGCGGGCAGCCCAATGCTGTCACCTCGCTCACCAATGCGGAAGTGGCGTCGCTCTCCAACTACGTGCTGAAGACCTACGGCAACAGCACGCTGACGGTGACGCCCGCGGAGGTGCAGACCATCCGCATCGGCGGGCCGCAGTCCGACCTGCTGCTGATGGCCCGCGTGGGCATGGGCGCGGGCGCCGCCGTGGCGCTGATCGCGGCGCTGGTGCTGCTGGTCTACGGGCTCCGCCGCCGCCGTCCCGCCGCTCCGGCGCCCACCGGCGTCTGAGGCAGCGCGCCTCCCGCAGGGGCCCGCGTTCCTGAAAAGACGAAACCCCGCCGTCCGGCCGGACGGCGGGGTTTTCTTATGGCCGAGACCAGCCGGCCCCATGTCAGCCGCCGAAGTGGCAGGCCTCACGCCAAGGGACGGCTTTCCGTGGCATCGAGATACTCATCAACATCCGACCTGAAAGCCATGATGTTGGGCCAGCTGACGACTTCCCCGGTCACATCGCTCGAAATGCTGAGATCCTTGTTCCGCGTGTATCTGATGCCGCGATACTCCTCGACCCCGTCGGTGGGCCGCGCTTCCACGGGCACAGGCGCCGCAAGGACAGGTACAGGCTCCTGAGGTTTCGCCTTAGGCAGGGCTTCGCGGGAATTTTCCGCTTCTGCTGTCACCGCCTTGGCAATCTGCGCTGCCCCGTAGAGAACGGACGCGCTGATGAGGGCCGACATATAAAGGAGTATCGCCAATATCTCGTGCGCGACCGATCGGCTGAGATAAGCGACCACTACCGCGCATGCCGTCAGCAATAAACTGACCCAAAGCGATACAATGTTATCGGATGCGGCCGATAAGATGATCGGAAATATGCCGAGTACGATGGTGGCGATAAATACCGCATGAACGCCAGTCTGCGGAAAAAGCCCAAGATCCAGCATTCGCCTAGCCCCCCTAAAACGCAATGCATTGCGAGCGTGAGGCGATAGCCCAAGCCGCTTCGCGACCAAGCTATCAAACTCGTCTTTTGTGAAAAAGATTTCACCCCGCCGGGGCAGATGCTTTCCCTCAGCGCGGCTTGACGCCGAGCGATCATGAGGGCTGGCGGAGCCAGCTACATGCGCCGCCATGGCGAGGCGCGCGGGAGAAGTGAGATCCCCCGCGCAGCACCAGCCGCCTCGCTGTCCCCGTCTCAGCCCACGAAGTGGCCGGTCACGGGGGTGAGGCGCATGACCATGTCGTTATAGTCGAAGTCCGAGCCCTGATTGTAGGCGAGGTCCTCGAAGCCAAAAGTGTTCTCGCCATACATGCGGATGTATTCGTAGCCGCCCGCATTGCCGGTGCCGACCACGAAGATCTCGCCGGTCTGGGTCAGCAGCACCGGGGCGTAGAAGCCGTCGCTCCCCGCCACCGTCCAGGTGGCGGAGGTGCTGAAGGTGCCGCCCGCCGCAGTCGAGAAGCCGGTGTCGAGCGCGCTCTGCACCGCGTGCTGGAAGTCGATGGTGTCGCCATAGGCCACCCCGCCCACGCTCCAGCCGCCCGAGCCGTCCACGTCGATATGCACGAAGCCCAGCGTATTGGTGTGCGCCGTGCTGCCGGTCATATCCACGGTCAGCATGTCGCCATGGTGCAGATAGAGCAGCGGCGAGTTGCTGTCGCGCTGGTAGCCGGCCAGTTCCGCGCCCTCGGAGAGCGTGTCGTTGGTGATGGCGTTGATCGTCAGGCCGCCCACGGAAAGCTGCAGCGCACCGCTGGTCAGCGTCGCGAAGTTGATCGAGGCCGACATGTCGATCACGTGATTGCCGCTGAGCACCGCGAAACGCAGCTGCTCACCGGCGGTGAGATAGACCGACTGGGCGCCGAGGAACAGGGTGTTGCCATGGTCGTCCGTCACCGCGCCGACGGTGGCGAGGGTGGCGCTTTCCAGCGTCACGTCGGCCCCGGTGTGGTGATCGGAACGGGCCACGAGATTTCCCGCCGCATCCACCGCATAGACCAGCAGCGTCACGCCGCCGGGCACGCTGGCGTGCTGCGCCTCGAACCGCACCCACTGGCCGGTGATGCCGCTCGCCGCGTCGAAATCCAGCTCGATGCCGTGGCTGCCCGCGCCCACCTTCAGCGATACGGTGCCGTCCGGATCCTCGAAATCACCCACATTGTCCAGATTGGCGGTGACATGGTTCGCGAGGCTGGTGCCGGTGTAGCTGTTGAGCACGCCGGCAAGCGCGGCGGCGTCCGTGCCGGCGGCATGGAGGGCGTCCGACGTCTCGCCCTGCGCGGAGATGCTGACCGCCGTGATCGCCCGCAGCAGCGCCAGCGCATCGTTGCCCGCTGCCGCCGCGCTCTCGGTGAGCAGGCGATTGCTGGCGATGACGAGCTGCGTCACCGTGGAGGCCACGCCTGCCGATACGCCGCTGCTGGCGGCGATCGCGGCGATGGTGGTGGCGTTGGAGAGGTCCACCGTGGTGCCGGCCGTGCTGGCGGCGGTGAGCTGGCTGGCGATGATGTCGAACGGATTGGTGGTGGCGCCCGCCGCTTCCAGCAGCGCCACGGTGTTGAGCACGGTGGCGGCGCGGGCGAAGATCTCCACCGCCCCGGCAACACCTGCCTTCACGCCGGCGATGGCGTCGAAATCGTCGAGATCGATGGTGGTGGAAAGGCCGAGCGCCGCCGCCACCACCGCCTGTGCCGCCACCGGATCGCCAGTGCCGCGCTGGGCCACCTTCTGGATCAGCGTGGTGATGGCGCTGATGGTGGTGGCGCCCTCGGGGGCGATCAGCCTGCCGTCGAAGGCAAGGCCGGTGGCGGTGTCGATGCCGCCGGTGGCCACCAGCGGGCCGTTGGCATTGGTCAGCGTGTAATGGCCGTTGGCATCGGTGATGGCGAAGGCCTCGCCGGGATCGAGCACGCCGTTGTAATTGGCGTCCGCGAACACGGTGGCACCCCGGATGTAGCCGTCGAACACCGAGCCGACCGCATCCCACACATCCTCGGCAAAGTTGCCGATGGAGTGGGCGACATCGCGCAGCACGTTGCCGGCGGTGTCGAGGGCGGTGCCCACCAGCAGCGCGCCGGTGACGAGGTTCTGGCCGAGCAGGGTGAAGCTGTCGCCCATGAGGGACAGCGCGTTGTTCACCGTGCTCGCGTACTCCATGATCTTGTTGGAGACGACGCCCAGATAGGGGTTCTCGATGATGATATCGAGGAAGGATTCCCCCATGGCCTGGATGTCCGCGACCGCCGCGTCGAGATTGCCGTCCTCCAGATGGTTGTAGAGATCCACCATATGCTCGGCCACCTCGCCATAGTGGCGCAGATCCGAGCCGGTGAGCAGCTTGATATAGTCGAAATAGACCTCGGTGCCGGCGAGCGCGATGTCCGCCGCATTGCCGGAGCCGATGGCGCTGGTCATGTCGAGCACATGATCAATGCTCTCGCTCACCGTCTCGCCGGCGGCGGTGCCGAAGCCGGTGAAGATGTTGCCCAGCAGCCCGGCGGTGGCGCCGAGGATGGTGTAATAGCCCACCCCGATGCCCGCCACCGGCCCCAGCGACGTCTGGATGGCGCTGAGCGACAGCAGCATGACCATGCCCTTGGCGGCAAAGGTCGCCACGGTCAGCGCCGTGCCCACGGGATTGGCGCCGAACACCGCGGTCATGAACACGTTGGCGGCCACCTTGGCGCCGATCTGGGTGCCGAGTTCCACATAGGAATCGACGCTGTCCGGATCGTTCATGACCGAGGTCAGGCCACGTCCTGCGCCGTCCTGCTGCAGGCCGTACGTGATGCCGTTGGTCACCAGGGTGCCGAAATAGGAGAGCCCGTCCTGCACCGGCTGGAGGGGATTGTCGCTGGCATTCTTGGTGGCGAGGATGCCGAGTGCGTTGAAGGCGTCCTGCTTGTCTTGCGTGGACGGGCCGACAGCGGTGGTGTCGTCGGTCTCAAGCACGGTGATGAAGGCGAGGTGCTCGACCAGATCCTCGAAATAGAGATCGGCCAGCGGCGCCACCGTCGCGTCGCCATGCCCGGCGGCATAGACATAGGCGATGGTCAGCGAGCGCAGCTCGTCAAACTCCGCGCCGCTGCTCACCCCGAGCGCGGTGGTGACGTAATCGTCGATGGTGGCCAGCAGCGCGGGGATGAGCGAGGCCGGGTCGGTGGAATACCGGGCGGCCTGATAATAATTGTTGAAGATGGCGTCGGCGGCATCGCCGTTGAGCAGCAGGGTGTGCAGCTCGTCCGGGAGGCCCGCATAGCCGCTGTCCACGGTGCTGTAATGGTTGCTCTGGTCGAACTTGAGCGCCGTGTAGATGGCCTCCGCCGCGCTCAGGGTGTTCTGCGGCGTGCTGCCGTCCGTGGCGGTGGCGATGGCCTGCGCGACGCTCGTGCCGGTGTAGAGCGCGGTGTAGAAACTATGGAGCGCGATGAAGTGCGCGCGGCTGGCGTCGGCCACGCCGTAGAAGTTGGCGAGCACCGTCTCGTAGCTGATGGCGTTCGGGTCCGCCGCCACCGTGGTGGGGTTGCCCAAGGCGTCATACACCACATGGGCATGCTCGCTGGAGGCCAGATGCTGGGCCAGCTCCTGATCCTTGGTCGTGGCCTCATAGGCGAAGATCGCGGTCTGGATCTGGTTGTAGGTGGCTTGCGTCGGTGCCTGGCTGAGCAACTGCGTGAGCGCCGCCCAGTAGCTGACGTCGTGATCGGCGCTGTAGCTCTTGAGGTCGGCCAGGGCATCGGCCAGCGTCATGTTGCCGGCGGCGAGCAGCAGGCCGTCGAGCTTGGCCTGATGCAGGGCGTCCGTGAAGAAGGCGTCGGCGGTGCCGACCGAGATCGTGATCGAGGCTGCGGTGACGACGGCATCGGCCAGCACATCGAGGGTGGCGGGGTCGGCACCAGCCGCCAGCGCCGCCAGCAGCTCGGTCCAATGGAAGGAGCGGGAGGCCATCTCGTTGAGGAGGTCGGTGATCGGCAGCTCGTGCGCCTGCACCATGGCCACCAGTTCGGCCTTCACCAGATCATCATAGACGGTGCCGTCGGTGGTCAGCAGGCCGAACATGATGTCGAGCGCGGTGTCGGTGGCGATGGTGCCGGCGGTGAGCGCTGCGTGCACGGCCGCGACGGCATCCGCCGGCGCGTTGATCGCCATGATCACATACACAACATTCAGGATGTTGGCATCCGAACCGTGCTCGGCGGCGTCCGCGAGGATGGCCACCATATCGGCGGTGGAAACGCTGGTCTTGTAGAGGTTGACGGCGGCATAGGCGCCCAGGCGCACAAAATTTTCCACATTGTTGGCATCAGGCGCGTGGACGCCGTTGGCCACCATATTGGCATAGATGCGGATGACCTCCTCGCCCGAGAGCGCGCCGCTCTGGCCCGCCGCATCGACACCGATGGCGGTGAGGAACAGGGACGGCGTGCCGTGGGCCTGCCCCAGCTCGATGAACTGCTTGCCCACGAAGGCCTGCATGTCCGCATCGCCATTGATGGCGAGCTGCAGCAGCAGGCTCTCGGAGACGGCAAGGCTGTACATATTGGAGGGCAGCACCACGGTGCCCGGCACGAACAGATGCGCGTCGATGGCGGCGGTGGCGTCCGCGAAGCTGATCAGACCGTTGCCGATCAGGCTCTCGATCTCGCCGGCCGCGAGCGCGCTGTAGCCGCTGATCTGCATCAGCTCCAGCAAAGCGGAGACCAGCGTCGCCGCCGGCACCGTGCCGGCGGTGGCTTCCAGCGCGGCCATGGCGTCGGCGCCGGTGATGTCGCCCCGGCCGATGAGGGTCGCAAGCTCGGTGGCGACCACTTTGGCGGCGAAGACATGGGTGCCGGCCTGCCCGGCGATGCCGGCGAGCACGCTGATCAGCGCGGTGGAGCCCAGCGCACCGGCGGTGAAGGCCGCATCGAGGCGGGCGGCGATGGTCGCCACATCGCCGGCGCTGTCGGCTTCGGCACCGAGGATGCCGCCGATGGCGATCTGCGCGTCGCCATCCAGATGCCCGGCGACGGACAGCAGCACGGTGGCGCGCTGGTCGGCGGTGAGACGGCCGGCGGTGACGGACGCCGCGATGGCGGTGGTGACGGCGGTGAGGCTGAGCGTGCCGTCATCAGCGAGCAATGCCAGTCTGGCGCCCACGGCCACCTGCTGCACACTGTTCGTGCTGCCGCCGAGATCGGCCATCATGCGGGCGAGGGTGGCGTCGCCGGTGGCGTCGGACGCGTCCATCAGCGTCTCAAGGGCGCCGAACACCTGCGAGAGTGTGAGGTCGCCGTCCACGAGCAGCCCGGCGAGGGACGACGAGCTGTCGCCCGCAAACCCGTTGAGGCCGAGGCTGGCGATCAGCAGCGCTGCATGGTCGGCACCGATGGTGCCGTTGCCGAGATAGGTGCCGAGTTCGGACAGCAGCGAGGACACCCCGCGCAGCTCGTCGGTCGCCAGCTCCGCCAGAGCGGAGCCGATGGCGAGGTCGAACGTGAACTGGTCCGCACGGCCTTCCGCCGCCCCGGCGAGCTCGATGAGCACGGCGGAGGTGTAGACGGGGTGCAGCGTGCCCGCGCTGGTCGCCGTGGAGATGGTGGCGACGGCATTGGCGATGGAGAGGCCCGCATCCACCAGCGTGATGAGTCCGTCGGCCACGTCATCGAGGATGGAGGGGCTGGCGCCGTTGGCGATGGCCACGATCAGCGTGGCGGCGATGGCGAGGGTGATCACCTGATCATCCACCGCAGCGGTGTCGATGGCGGCGATGACGGCGGCGGCCGTGGTGGCGGTGGAGCCGGCCATGGCCACCACCACATTCGCCAGCCCCGCCGACGACGTGGAAGGATAGGCGCTGTCCGGCGTGCCGATGAGGTTCAGGAAGACCGAGAGCGCGGCGGCGGCGGTGACGTGCCCGGCCTGGATCTCGGCGGAAAGGCCGCTCGTGACCTCGGCGGCATAGGCGCCATTCACCGCCGCCAGATCCGCGAACATCCGCACCGCCAGCGTGGCGGAGATTTGGCCGACCGTGACGGCTACGTTGATGATCGCGACGGCGCTGCCGGCGGTGAGGGCACTGCTTTCGATCAGCGAAGTCAGCGTCTCGGCGACGGTGACGCCCGCCGCCGTGGAGGTGGCGGCGATCTGGAGCAGCAGGACTTCCGCCAGCTCGCCGCTCAGCTCCGTGCCCACCTGCGCCGAGATGAGAGCGGCGGCGGCGGCGGCGCTGATGTCCCCGGCCGTCACATGGGTGGCGATGACCCCACCCAGCACGAAGCCGGAAATGCCGTTGCCGGCCATGGCGGCGAGCAAAGTGATCTCGCCGGCAATGTCGCCGCCGCGATAATCGGCGAGCGCCGTCTCGATGAGCGGCAGCACACTGTCGTTGTCGATGTTGCCGGCGATGATCTCGGCCGCGATGGCATCGCCCGCCGCTGCGGCAAAAGCGGTCCCGCCTTCGCCGGACACCGCACCGGCGGCCAGCAGCGTGACGATCTTGTCGGAGGCAAGCCCGCTGGCGGTGATCTGGGTGATGGCGGCGGAGACGGTCAGCACGCCGTCACCGGCCAGCGCCGCGATGCGGCCGGCCAGTTCCACCAGCATGGCATTGCCGCCGGTATCCGCCATGGCGATGAGTTCGGCCACCACGGCGGTGGGGTCAAGCGGCGCGGTGGCGAGCTTCGCCAGTTCCGCGTCGGTGGCGGCGCGCGAGCCGCCGGTGGCGGTCACATAATAGGAGAGGAAATCGACGGCCTCGATGCCGGTCAGCTCGCCGGCCGTGACCAGATTGTCCACGGCCACGCCCACGCCGGTGGTGGCGGTGCTGGCGATGCCGGCGGCGACCCCGGCCACCATGGCGAGGAAGACGTCATCGCCCGCGAAGGCCAGAGCGATGAGGAAGCCGGCCAGCGGCGCGCCCTCGAACGGGCTGACGTGCGCCGCGAGGGTGGCGGTGAGGGTGGCGGCGTCGAACGTATCCACCAGAGCGTAGACGGCGCGGCCGGCGGCGGCCTGCATGGCGACATCACCCTCAAGGCCCATGGCGATGAGGATGTCGAGCTGGTCGTCCGCAGCGCCCGTGGTGTCGGCCTGAACTTGCGCGATCACGTCGGCAATGGGCGTGGTGGGGTTCACCAGGGCGTCAAGCCCGGCGCCGATGAGCCCCCAATCAACCGCGCCGCGGCCGAGACTGGCGGTCGCCGCGTCATTCTGCCCGCGCAAGGCGATGATGAGGCGGGCGGCGGTCAGCGGAGCTTGGGTGGAGAATTCCGCGATGAGGTCGGCATCGCTGATCTCCCGCTCTGCCGCGAAGGCGGCGATGAGGGCGCCCATGCTGGTGCGGGCATCCGCCGCGCCGTCCAGCAGCATCTGCTCCAGCACGGAGAAAGCCGTCGAGGCGGCATAGGGGAAGCCGGCGATGGCCTCGGCGGCGCTGTCCAGATATTGCGGATTGCCGAGCAGGGCATAGCTGCCGAGCGCGGCGATGGCCTGCGTCACCGTCAGGCCGGGATCGCTGCCCACCGCCACCGCAGCGACGAGGGCGGGGATGATGCCCACGGGCGCACCATCACCAGACAGGGTGATCATGTGCTCCAGGACGCCGACGAACAGCGCGGAGCTGCCCGCCGGATCATTGCCGTCGATGAGCATGGCGGCGACGAGATACTGGCTGCCCAGCGCGGACAGCACCTCGGCCTCCGTCACCGCGCTGTCGGCCAGCAGGCCGGCGATGGCCTCCGCCACCGCCTTCACGGTGGCAAGGTCGCTGCTGCCGGCGGAGATGCTGGCCATCATGCCGAGCACGTCGGTGCCGTCGGCAAAGCCCGCTTCCGTCAGCGTGGCGATGCCCCGCAGGGTGGCCGCCACATCGGTGGTGGTGGCGAGCGCCGCAGTGGCCACGTCCACCTGGCTCTCAAGCCCGTCCGGCGTCAGGATCGGCGCCGTGCCGGCGAGGAACATGAGGCCGAGAATGACGCCTCCGGCAGCGGTGGAGGCGAGGCTGGTGAGGGTGCTGAGCGGGATGTCGCCGGCATTGATCAGGCCGATCAGCCCGGCCAGCGCCGCGTTGGGCATGTCGGCGTCATAGGCCGCGCCCACCGTGATGGCGTTCACGGTCGCGGTGATGAGTTCGATGAGCGCGGAGGCGGCCAGGGCCGGCGTCACCACGGTCGGCGAATGGTCGGCGGCGGCCAGGATCTCGGCCACGGCGGCGGCGGCGGTGATGAGGCCGGCATTCACCAGCGCGCCGATGTCGCTGGTGGCTTCCGTGCTGTGCAGATAGGCCAGCATGAAGGCGGCGGTGTCGGCGGGAATCGCGCCGCTGAGGCCGGCCTGATAGATGGCCTGCGTCTCGATGGAGAGGCCGTTGGCGGGGCTGACGCCCACCAGCCCGTTTTCCGCGAAGGCGCGCAGCTGCGCGGTCACGGCCGCCTGTACGTCGTCCGCTCCCGTGCCCGCGATGGCGATGAGCTGGGCGGTGGCGGAGGCAACGGTCAGCGTGCCGGCAGTCACCTGCGTGAAGATGTCGGCGAGGATGGCGTCCACGCCGGACGGATTGTCGGCGGTGAGCGTGGCGATGATGGCATAGGCCATCGTTTCCACATGCGCCGCCAGCGCTGCGGCGCTGGTGTCGGCGGCGGCACCCTGCAGCAGCGCCACGGCTTCCGCCAGCGACAGGAAGGGCGTCACCACGGGCGCGCTCTGGCTGCCGTTCACCGCCAGTTGCAGGCTGGTGCGCAGGTCCGTCTGCGTGATGATGCCGTTGGCCAGCAATTCGCCGAGGCCGAGCCCCATGGAGGTGAGGTCGGCGCCGGTCAGGTTGCTCGCCACCGTCTCGATGGCGGTCAGCGCCAGTGCGACGGTGAGATAATTGGTGCCGATGACCGTGCCGATGGTCTCCACGGCGGCGGCGGGCGTCAGCGCGTCGGTCGCAATCAAGCGGTCGAGGATCGCGACAAGGTTAGAGGTCTGGCCGTTGGCGGCGGCCATGCCGGCGCCGGCCGACATGGCCTGCGTGGCCGTGAGCACGCCACCGGAGATGGCGCCGGACAGAGCGGTGAGCAATTCTGACTGCGAGAAGAAGGCTGCGCGGAGCTGGTTCAGCACCTGCCCCGCCGCCACGCCGCCGCCGCCGGCCACGATGCCGAAGGCGACGTTCAGATCCTGCTCGGGGGTCAGCATGCCGTCCGTCACCGGCACATAGACGGCCTGATAGAGCGCGAGCGCCGTCAGGTCGCCGCTTGCATAGAGGGCGCCGATGGCCTTGCCCGCTTCCACCTGCAGGCCGGCATCGCCCGCGCCCGCCACCGTCATCAGAACGGCGGCCACCTGCACGGCGGTCAGCGGCGGGGTGGCGTCCAGGGTGGCGAGGATGTCGGAGACCACGCGGGCATCGGAAACGGTGCTGCCCGCCAGCGCCACGATCTGCTCGGCCACCACGCCGCGCGTGGCGCGGCCGGCATCGCCCCCGGCCAGCGCCAGCGCGGTGATGGCGTCGTCCACGTCAAGGCCGTTGCTGATCAGCAGCGCGTGCTCGTCGGTGACGGCCTGCTGGAGATCGTCCGTGGCCTGCACAAAAGCGGGATCGGTGAAGGGGCCTTCCTCCAGCCGGTACAGCAGCAGGCTTTCCACCAGAGCGAAGGCCTGCGTGGCGGTGATGACGCCGCCGGTGACGGCGGCATTGATGCCGGCCATCACCTCGGCCACGTCCAGCCTGCCGGTGGATGAGGTGGTGCCGCCGGTGATGGCGTCGGACAGCACCTCATAGACGGCGGTGCGGGTTTCCGCATGGGTGGACTGGGTGCCGATGGCGGCCAGCGCCACCACGCCGTCGGCGGTCTCCACGATGTCGTCGGCCATGGCCGAGACGATGCCATAGGCCAGCGCGCCGCCATCGATCACGCCGTCGGTGACGAGGCTGTCGCTGAGCAGGATGGCGCCGGAAAGCTCGCCGGCCAGATAGATGCCGAGCACGATCTGCGCGGCTTCCACCGGGCGCAGATGGGCGAAATCATCGGCGATGAGGCCGCTGATGCCGGACATGGCCGCGAGCTTGTCGGTGTCCGACATGCCGGCGATCTGGGCGGCGATGACCGCGCCGGCGGCGAACGGGCCGTCCGCCTGCGTGAGCTGGCCGCCGATATGCGCCACCAGCGTGATGAGGTCCGTGGTGCTCAGCAGGCCGGCGGTGAGCACGTAGGAGAAGACGGTGGCCGAGGTGAGCGAGCTGCCCAGCGCGGCGATGTCGGTGCCGGCCACGAGCAAAGCGTCGATGGAGCCGGCGGCGGCATTGGCGATGGCGGTGATGGCCGCATCGCGGGTGAAGCCATAGGCGGGCTGGGTGCCGTTGTGGCCGATCACCTGCTCGATGAAATTGAGCGCGGTGGCATGATCCGGCGAGATCAGCAGCATGGCGGCGGCAATGGCCAGCACCTGCGTGGGATTGGCCGCCGGATCGGGATTGGACAGGTCGAGCGCGGTGCCGAGCACGCCCACCGCAGTGGTGGTGGTAACGATGCCATCGGCCACGAGGGCGGCAAGCTCGGCCCGCGCGTCGGTGCGCACGCCGGTGTCCTGATCGCCCACATACTCCAGCAGGAAAGCATAGGCGTCATCGCCGCCGCCCGCCGCCGCGACGATGGCGTGCAGCGCCTCATAGGCCACGCCCCGCAGATCGCTGTCGGTGCTGGCGATCAGCGGCATGAGGGCGGTGACGGCGAGCGAGCCCAGCGTGGCGTCGGTGCCGACGATGCTCTCCAGCGCGTCGGCCGCCTCGCTCAGCAGCGTGCCGGTGGCGCCGCGCATCACCAGCGCCACGGCGGAAATGGCCGTGCCGGGGGTGATGTCGGTGTTCACGGCCTGCTGAAGCTGGGCGAGCGTGGCGTGCGCGTTGAGGATCAGGCTGGAGAGGGCGCTCGCCACCGCCGTGGTGTCGTAGGTTTCGAGGTTGCCCAGCAGGCTGAGCGCGTCGGTGGCGGCCATGAAGCCCGCCGCCACGGTACCATCCACCATGCCGGTGAACACGCCCACGGCCACGGTGCCGGCGTCGATCAGATCGTGGATCGTGGTCTCGGCGGCGGTGGCGGCCGTGCCGCCGGCCCCATAGAGGTCCACGAGGAAATGGGCGGCCTGCGTGCCGCTGAGGTCATAGAGTGCGCCGATGCGGGCCGAGAGGCCGTCGAGCATCGCCTGCGCAGCAGTCGGATCGGCGCCGTAGAGCGCGGAGATGAGCCCGGCCACATGGGCGATCTGCGCCTCGTCGCCGAGGCCGACGGTGCCGGCGAAGTTCACCGGATTGTAGAGGATGGCCGCGATGTCGGCGGTGAGCGCGGTGGCGAAATCGCCGGTGGCGGTGGCGAGCAGCGTGGTCAGGTCATAGACCGCCCGCGCAGCGGTGAGCCCGCCGGTGGCATTGTCGATATAGGACTGGATGGCGTCTTCCACCGCCGTCGCATCGACGCCGTGGCCCTGCAAGGTGGCGAGCACGGCGAGCGCCCGGTGCACGTCCAGCGGCGAGACCGAGGCGGTGAGGGCGGCGGTCACGTCGGCGACCGCCTGTGCATCGCTGAGCGCGCCGTTCTCCACCAGCGCGGCGATCACCTCGCCCACGAGGGCTATGACCACGGCCTGCGCGGCAATGGCTTCCGCGCCGAACAGATACTGGCCGGCATTGGCCACCGCCGTGAGCAGCACCGCCACCGCCGTGTCCACGGAAGCGAACAGCGAGGTCCGGCCGGCGAGAGCAAGGATCTCGGCTTCGAGCGCGCCGGCGGTGGCACCGTCGGAGAGGGCGGCCACATTGGCCAGCAGATAGAGCGTCTCGGTGCCGGCCAGCGCGGAACCGGCGGTGTTGCCCACCACCGCGTCGAGGGCGGCGATGTGGGCCGCCGTGTCGGTGGAGAACAGCGTGGCGAGGCTGTCCCAGGCCGCCGCCTGCCCGCGCGAGCTGGTGGTGGCGGTGGCGATGCCGGCCAGCACGAGGATGGCCTGATCGGCGGTGAGCGTGGTGCCGATGGCGGCGGTCACGGCCGCCGCCACGTCCTCCGGCTGGGTGGCGGCGGAGGCCAGCACCCGCTCCATGAGCCGGCCGGCCTGCACGGAGGCGTAGCCGCCGCCGCCGCCATAGCCGATCAGCATCTGGATGGCGGCGTCCCCCGTCACCGTCTGGTAGGTGATGAGGGCGGTGATGGCGGCGAGCGCATCCGCCGCATCGCCCGGTACCTGCGCCGTATAATAGCCGAGCGCGGAGCCGATCAGCACCAGGCTGGCGGTGTCGTTCGCCGGCAGCTCGGAGACGGCGGCGGCCAGCAGCTTGATGGCATAGAGGCCGGTATAGATGCCGCGCGTGGAGGCGACGGCGGTGACGAGATCCGCTTCCAGCGAGGCCATGGTCAGCGTGGGGGTGGCGCTGATGGCATCCGCATGGATGAGGGCGGCCAGCGCCGGGGCGGCGGCGGCCATCAGATAATCGTCGGCCCAATAGGCATTGCCCGTCACATGGCCGGTGGCGCCGAGGCCGAGCAGCAAGGTGACGCCCGCATCCGCCGTCAGGCCGAGGTCGGAGATCACGTTGGAGATGGCGGCGACGATGGCCCGCGCGGTGGCGGTGGGGTCGGAGGCCTGCGCAACCAGGGTGTGGAGCGCGGTGCCCGCGAGGTTCAGCGGATCGCGGGACTGGCCCTGCGCCGTGCCGTGCTTGGTGGCGATGGCGGCCAGCAGCTCATAGGTGGCGGTGGAGGCGCCGCGCGCCAACACCGCATTCACCGCCGCGCTGGCATACATGCTGTAGGAATAGACGCCCAGATATGAGGCCGAGGTGACGTCGATGGTGGCGGCGATCTGCACGCCGGCATCCGCCGCCAGCGCGGGATCGAGCGTCACCATGCCGAGCATGAGCTGCATCAGGCCATAGGCGCCCGCGCCGGCATTGGTGCCGGTGGTGCCGCCATAATTGCCGGCGAGCAGCGCGCCGTCGGCCAGTGCCTGAAGTGCGGCGCCATCCGAGATGTCGCCGGCAGTGATCAGCGCCACCGCCTCGGTGGCGATGGTGGAGACGACGCCGCTGTTCTGCACACCCCGGATGATGGCGAGCTGGCCCAGCAGGACGAGGGCGGCGGCCGGCTCGACGCCGGCGGCGTCGACCTGCGCCGTGATGAGCGCCGCCGTATCGGCCAGCGTCTGGCCGGCGGTGTTGGCAATCGTGCTGAGGGCGTTGGCCATGGTGTAGGCATCGCCCTGGCTCTCGATGCCAGAGGCGATGGTGAGCGCCGCAACCGCCGTTCCGGCCAGCGACGGGTCCGCGCTCAGCATGCTGTTGAGCGCGGTGTTGGCCTTCAGGTAGGCATAATATTCCGCGCTGCGCAGCATGCCGGCGAGCAGGCCGATGCTGTCCGCGCTGCTGATGGTGCCGGCGTCGACGGCCGCGGTAATGGCGGTGATGGCCGCGTTGCCGGTCTGGTTGCCGTTCGATCCCAGGTCGACGGCGGCGGTGATGCAGTCGGCGATGCCGTCGCCGATCAGGGTGTCGTCGGCGGCGCTGGCGGTGGCCGCCAGAGCGATGAGCTGGCTGATGCCGTTGGCATAGGTGAGGGTGCCGGCGGCAACGCGCGCAACGATGTCTGCAATGAAATCGGAAACGACGGACATGCCGGACCCCACCACCCGCAATGGTCCCCACCCGAGGACAGCTCAAAAAACGGCGGCCCCGAGAGAGACCGCCATTCGTTCAATGGGAGGTGACTGCGGCCCCCCAGCCACAGCCACCTCCGGCGACATTAATGTCGCATACACAGCCACAGCTACCGCACCGGGGCCAACGCTTTCTTCCCATTTTGCGCAGGAGGCACCGCCCAAAATTGGGTGCATCGCGGTCCGGTGCCCGGAGCGTGGGCTTAGCCGGGAGCCGTTGCTCAATTTGACGGCATTGGGGTAGGTGTTTCGGGAGGTTATTATACTTTTGCGCGTGAATCCTAGTTGTGACAATCTTTGATTGTATAGATGCCGCAATGCAAGCGTGGTCGCTGCCGCGCGCGGATCCCCCCGCCCGGTGCCGGGCATAAAAAAATCCCGCGCCGGAGGGGCGCGGGATGGGAATGCGGAGGGCCGTGAGCCGGCCCCTGTATCAGGGGCCGAAGTCGCGATCAGACCGGTGCGATGACGAGGCGGATGTCCTCGCCGTCCAGCGTGTCCGAGGTGATGCCTTCGGCGTCCTTGGCGAACTCGACGGAAAGGTCGAGGTTCGCGGTCAGCGTATCGCGCTGGATGGTCTCGCGATGGGTCTCCAGCGCCGCCTTCAGCGCCCCATGCACCTGCGCGGACACATGGATGCGGGCCGTCACCTCCAGATCGGCGTCCTTGCGGGCGCTCTGGATCAGGCGGACCACGTCGCGCGCCCAGCCCTCGGCGCGCAGCGCGTCGGTGACTTCCGTGTCGAGCATCACCGCGCCGAGGCCCTGGGAGAAGGCCGCCACCGCCACGCCCTCGGGCGCGCGGATGCGCAGCTCGAACTCGTCCGGCTCCAGCACCAGTCCGCCGATCTCCAGCTTGCCGTCGTCGCGCAGCGTCCAGTCGCCGGAGCGCTGGGCGGCGAACACCGCCTTCATGGCGGCGCCGTACTTGCGGCCGAGCGAGGGCTCCACCTTCACGTCGCGGGTGGCGATGGCGGAGATGTTGGTGATGAACTCCAGCTGCTTCACGTTCACTTCCGCCGCGATGACGTCGGTGAAGGGCACCAGCTCGGCGCTGTCGGCATGGGCGACCACCAGCTTGGAGAGCGGCAGGCGCACGCGCAGGCGCCGCTCCTCGCGCAGCGCCAGCACCGCCGAGCACACGTCGCGGGCCAGATCCATGCGGCGCACGAGGTCGTGGTCCTCGGGCAGGGTTGCCAGCTCGGGCCAGTCGCTCAGATGCACGGACGGTTCGCCGGTGAGGCTGGTGTAGATCTTCTCGGTCACGAACGGCAGCAGCGGCGCCAGCGTGCGGCAGATCACGGTCAGCGCCGTATAGAGTGTGTCGTAGGCGGCCTGCTTGTCGCCCGCATTCTCCGCCGCGTCCGACCAGAAGGCCTGGCGACGGTTGCGGATGTACCAGTTGTTCAGCGCGTCGATGACCGGCGTCACCTGCGCATAGGCGCCGGGGATGTCGAACGCATCGAGCCGCCCCTGCACCGCTTCCACCATCTCGCGCACCTTGGCGAGGATGTAGCGGTCGAGCACGTTGGTGCTGGCGGTATCCACCTTCGCCTTCACGCCATCGATGTTGGCGTACATGGTGAAGAAGGCATAGGCGTTCCACAGCCGCAGGATCACCGGGCGGGTGGCCTTGCCGATGTCCTTGCCGTCCTTGGCCATGGCGAGATCGCCGCCGACCATGAGGGGCGAGGACATCATGTACCAGCGCAGCGCATCCGCGCCGTACTGGTCGAACACCTCCACCGGGTCGGGATAGTTCTTCAGGCGCTTGGAGAGCTTCTGGTTGTCCTCGTCCAGCACCACGCCGTGGCAGACGCAGTTGCGGAACGGCGCGCGGTCGAACAGCGCGGTGGAGAGCACCATCAGCGTGTAGAACCAGCCGCGCGTCTGCGCGACATATTCCACGATGAAGTCGCCGGGGAAGTTCTCCTCGAAGCGGTCCTGATTCTCGAACGGATAGTGCTGCTGGGCGAACGGCATGGAGCCGCTCTCGAACCAGCAGTCGAGCACATCCGGCACCCGGCGCATGGTGGAGCGCCCGGTCGGGTCATCGGGATTGGGCCGGGTCAGGGTGTCGATGAAGGGGCGGTGCAGGTTCTCCACCGGCACGCCGAAATCCTTCTCCAGCTCGGCCAGCGAGCCGTAGACATCGGTGCGCGGATAGTTCGGGTCATCGCTCTGCCACACCGGGATCGGCGCGCCCCAGAAGCGGTTGCGCGAGACGTTCCAGTCGCGGGCATTCTCCAGCCACTTGCCGAAGGCGCCATCCCGCACGTGCGAGGGCGTCCAGTTGATGCCCTTGTTCAGTTCGCTCATGCGATCCTTGAACTGGGTCACGGCCACGTACCAGCCGTTGATGGCCTTGTAGATCAGCGGCTCGTCGGTGCGCCAGCAGTGCGGATAGGAGTGGAGCACCTGCTCGTGGCGCACGACGGTGCCGTCGCGCCGCTCCTTCAGCGCCTTGATGACGCTGGGCGTGCCTTCATAGATGACGTTCTGGCCGACGAAATCGGGCACCTGCGACGTGAAGCGGCCGGCCTCGTCCACCGGCACCACCACCGGGATGTCGGCGGCGCGGCAGGCGGCCATGTCCTCTTCACCGAAGCCGGGCGCCATGTGCACGATGCCGGTGCCGTCCTCGGTGGAGACGAAGGCTCCGCCAAGCACGCGGAAGGCGTTCTCGGTGTCGGCGAAATAGGGGAACATGGGCTCGTAGGTGCGGCCCACGAGGTCGCTGCCCTTGCCGCGCCACACCACTTCGGCGTCGGGGAATTCGCGCTTGTAGGTCTCGACCGCGGCCTCAGCCATGATCCAGGTCTCGCCGTCCTTGGCGAGGCCGACGTAATCGATCTCCGGCCCCACCGCGAGGGCGAGGTTGGAGGGCAGGGTCCACGGGGTCGTCGTCCAGGCGAGGATGCGCAGCGGGCCGGCATCGCCCGGGCGGGCTTCCAGGCGGAAGGCCACCGTCAGCGCCGGGTCGGCGCGTTCGCGGTAGGAATTGTCGAGCCGGGTCTCGAAGTTGGAGAGCGGCGACTGCACGGCCCAGCTGTAGGGCACGACGCGATAGCCCTCATAGACCAGCCCCTTGTCCCAGAGCGTCTTGAAGGCCCAGATCACGCTTTCCATGAACGAGGTGTCCATGGTGCGGTAGGCGTTGTCGAAGCTCACCCAGCGGGCGGCGCGGTCCACATACCACTTCCACTCCTGCGTGTAGCGCTGGACGGACTTGGCGCAGGCGTCGTTGAACTTGTCGATGCCGTATTCGATGATGGCGGTGCGGCCGAAGACCTGGAGTTCCTTCTCCACCTCCAGCTCGGCGGGCAGGCCGTGGCAATCCCAGCCGAAGCGCCGCTCCACATGGCGGCCCTTCATGGCGTGATAGCGCGGCACGATGTCCTTCACGAAGGCCGTCGCGATATGGCCATAGTGCGGGAGGCCGTTGGCGAAGGGCGGGCCATCGTAGAAGACGAATTCGTTGGAGCTGCCGTCCGGATTGGTCTTCGGACGCGCCGCAACCTGGGCCTCGAACGTGCCCTGCGCTTTCCAGTACTCCAGAACCTCCTGCTCGATCTTCGGGAAGCTCGGGGACGGATCTGCGCTGGGATAGAGCTTGGCGGCTTCGTGTTTCATGAGGCGTTATTCCAGGGGCGTCATCGCTTTGGGAACAGGCGATAGCCGGTTCCGCCGCCTTTCGGAACTAAAAAAAATGCGGGGCTGGCTTGCCCTTGGCGAGACGGCGTGCCTTGGCGCGGTCATTGCCGCGCTCATGGCGCAGGACCATATCCCGCGCGCGGAGCGCCCCCGGAAGGCACGGGCCGCCGGCCGGTCGCCATGGCTTACTGCCTGCTCAGTTTGTCGCAGCCGGCAATGAGCTGTTGCGCGCCGGGAGCATAAGCGCAAACCTGAGGTTGAGCGCATAAGGCGGCTCCAACGACAGAAGCGTGCAGATGAAAGCCGTGGTCCTGGGAGCCGCCGCCGGCGGCGGATATCCGCAATGGAATTGCCGATGCGCGGTCTGTGCCCTCGCCTGGGACCGGGATCCCCGTGCCCCATGGCGAACCCAGTCCAGCCTCGCGGTGACGCTCGATGGCGACAGCTGGGTGGTGCTGAACGCTTCCCCCGATCTGGGCAGCCAGATCCGGGCGACCGATGCTCTGCATCCGCGCCAGCCCCGGCATTCGCCGATCCGGGCCGTCCTTCTCAGCGGCGCCGAGATCGATCAGGTGGCCGGGCTGCTCCATATGCGGGAGGGCGCGCCGTTCGACCTGATCGCGCTCGCCCCGGCGCTGGCGGCGGTTGAGGCCAATCCCATGTTCGCGGCGGTGCCGGCCCGGCCCGTGGCCGCGACCGGCGCCATCGCGCTGCCGGGCGGCCTTGAGGCGGAGCTGTTTCCCGTCGCCGGGAAGGTGCCTCTGTATCTGGAGGGGGCCGCGCCGCAGCTTCAGTCCGAAGCGGGCGAGGCGGCGGGCATCCGGATCAGCGGCGGCGGGCGCTCACTGCTCTATGTGCCCGGCTGCGCCGCCGTGACCGACAGCCTGCAGGCGCAGGCGGAACGGGCGGATGCGGTGTTCTTTGACGGCACCCTGTTCACCGACGACGAGATGCTGCGCGCCGGCATCGGCATCAAGACCGCACGGCGGATGGGGCATCTGCCCATGACGGGGCCGGGCGGCTCGCTGTCCTGGCTCGCCGGCCTGCCGGCGCAGCGGAAAATCTATGTCCACATCAACAATACAAATCCGGCTTTGATCGCGGGCTCCCCGGAGCGCCTCCAGATCGAAGCCACCGGGGTGGAAGTGGCTCAAGATGGCATGGAGGTCGAGCTGTGAGTGCTTTGCTGTCGCCTGAAGGTCTGGAGCAGCGTCTGCGCGATGTGGGCGCGCAGCGCTATCATGACAAGCATCCGTTTCACGTGCGCCTGCACGCGGGTGGCTGCACGAGGGGAGAGGTGCAGGCCTGGGCCCTCAACCGCTACACCTATCAGGCCCATATTCCGGTGAAGGACGCCGCCCTCATCGCCCGCACCGGCTCGTCCGATCTCAGGCGCGCATGGCGCCAGCGGCTGGTGGATCACGACGGCGCGGAGGCGGGGGAGGGCGGCGTCGAGCGCTGGCTGCGGCTGTGCGAGAGCCTCGGCCTGGAGCGGGCGGACGTGCTCGCCTTTCGCGGCGTGCTGCCGGCGACGCGTTTCGCCGTGGATGCCTATGTGAATTTCGTGCGCGAGCGCTCGCTGCTGGAGGCGGTGGCCTCTTCCCTGACCGAGCTGTTCTCGCCGACCATCATTCGCAATCGCGTGGCGGGCATGCTGGCGAACTATGATTTCGTCAGCCCCGAGAGCCTCGCCTATTTCAGCGCCCGTCCCGAACAGGCCCGGCGCGACGTGGAGGTGGCGCTCGCCTATGTCACGGCCAACGCCCGCACACCGGCGGAGCAGGAGGCGGTGATCGCCGCGCTCGAGTTCAAGTGCGACATGCTGTGGGCCATGCTGGACGCGTTGCAGCATGCCTATGTGGAGCCCGGCCACATCCCGCCCGGCGCCTTCGTGCCCGAAGGGTGAGGGGGAAGTTTCATGCGCGGGCACGGGCAATGCGAATTGCCCGTGCGGCGACCGGGGCATACGCTGTGTCCCGACGATCCCGCTCCACATGATGCCGAGCCAGGGAGAAGCCAAATGGGCGGAAAAGCGTTTCCCTTCGCGCTGCGCCGGGGGCTGGTGCTGCTTCTGATGACGGCTGCGGGCATGGGACGTGCCGGCGCCATCGATCTGCCGGTGAATGATTACCCGACGGCGGCGCGCGCCGATTATGTGTTCGGCTGCATGGCCGCGAACGGCCAGAACCGAATCGCGCTCGAGCGGTGCTCCTGCTCCATCGACATCATCGCCTCCGTGCTGCCCTACGCGGACTATGAGGAAGCCGAGACCATCATGTCGGTGCGCCAGCGGGGCGGGGAGAGTACGGGCATGTTTCTCAGCATGCCGCTGATGCGCGAGAAGGTGGCCCGCCTGAAGCGCGCGCAGATCGAGGGCGAGTTGCGCTGCTTCTAGAGCATGCCCGGCTTTGATTGCCTCCCGGCCTATCCGAAAGCCTTAAACAGGTATCGTTTGGGTAGGGTTTCAGAGCCCGCGACGGCGCTCCACCACGATAGATCCGGCATTAGAATCGGCCTCCGACAGCGCCCGCAGATTCTGGAGAGCCATTCGTGCCAGTGCCCTCACAAGCAGCCACGCTTTCCATCATCATCTGCACGCACGACCGGCCGGACCTGCTCGCAACCTGCCTCGAGGCCCTGTTCGCGAATCACCGTCATGCGGCATGGCCTGAGGTCATTGTCGTCGACAGCGCATCGGGCGCCCCTGCGCGGGCCAGGATCGAGGACATGGCGCGGCGATTTCCGGGTGTGACGCTCGTGCGCGAGTTCATGGCCGGGCTGTCCCGCGCCCGGAATGCCGGACTCGCGAAAGCCGCGGGACAGTGGGTGGCGTATCTCGATGACGACACCATACCCGCACCGGACTGGATCCCCCGGGCGCTGGAATTGACGGCGTCGGTGCCGGACGATTGCGCGATCATCGCTGGTGCGGTGCATCCTCATGCCGCAAACGCCCGAATCAGGTCGCTGCCGCCGCGCTGGCGCCAGCTGCTTTCGATCATCGAACTGGAAGGGCAGGGGGACCGCACCGAAGCGCCTTCCATGTGTGGCGCCAACGTCCTGTTTCGCAGGAGCGAACTCCTGGCCGTCGGCGGTTTCCCCGAGACGCTGGGGCGCGTGGGCACCAACCTGCTAAGCGGAGAAGAAAAATTCATCGAGCAGCTGCTTATCGGCAAAGGAAAGCGGCTCTGGTACTCGGATCGCCTGCGCGTCGATCACCAGATCGCGCCGACCCGGCTGCAATGGGGATGGGTGACGTCGCGGGCCTATTGGGAAGGCGCAAGCGATGCGCAGATCGCGAAGCTGCTGGGGCGTCCGATACCCGCCATGGCGCTTCTGAAAGCGGCGATCGGAGCAGGCGCATATGGGCTGGCCCATGCTGTTCCCCGCCGCCAGACCGAGCAGGCGCTGCGGTTCTGGTACAACATCGGGCTGCTGGCGCATCACCTCCGCATTCTGGGTGCCCCCTCACCGCAGGCGGCGCCTGT
This sequence comes from Azorhizobium oxalatiphilum, assembly GCF_014635325.1. Taxonomy (GTDB): domain Bacteria; phylum Pseudomonadota; class Alphaproteobacteria; order Rhizobiales; family Xanthobacteraceae; genus Azorhizobium; species Azorhizobium oxalatiphilum. The sequence continues at coordinate 282,129 of NZ_BMCT01000007.1, forward strand.
GAGCCCGGTCAAGCAATGAAATGCAAAAATCGTGCAGGGACATGGACTTGGAGGTCGCGTAAAAACGAGCCGGTTACGGCTTTTCCCCCTCCACCCTCCCCCGCAAGCGGGAGAGGGAACCGGTTGTGCCGGATCACGGTGGCGCGCCTGAAGTCCAGACGGGGAGAGCCCTCTCCCGCTTGCGGGGGAGGGGTGGGAAGGGGGCAATCGAGGCCGGGACGAGAGAGGCGATCAGCTCCGGGAGAGCAAGCCCAAGAGTACGCTCAAGAGTACGCCCAAGCGCAATCCCGAGAGCATTCTCAAACGGACTTTCAGCGATCCGCTGCTGCGGAAGTGGCTCCATAGCTCCGACCGAGAATGCCGACGCTCAATAGACCACCACAGAGCGAATCGACTTGCCCTCGTGCATCAGGTCGAAGCCGTGATTGATCTCTTCCAGCTTGAGCGTGTGGGTGATCAGATCGTCAATATTGATCTTCCCCTCCATGTACCAGTCCACGATCTTCGGCACATCGGTGCGCCCGCGTGCGCCGCCGAAGGCGGTGCCCTTCCAGACCCGGCCCGTGACCAGCTGGAAGGGGCGGGTGGCCACCTCCCGTCCGGCCTCGGCCACGCCGATGATGATCGATTCGCCCCAGCCGCGATGGCAGCATTCCAGCGCCTGACGCATGACATCCACATTGCCGGTGGCATCGAATGAGAAATCCGCGCCGCCGCCGGTGAGATCGACGATCGCCTGCACCACCTTGTCGTTGCCGACCTCTTTCGGATTGACGAAATGGGTCATGCCGAATTTCTCGGCCATGGCGCGCTTGGACGGATTGACGTCGATGCCGACGATCTTGTCCGCCCCCACCATGCGCGCGCCCTGGATGACGTTGAGGCCGATGCCGCCGAGGCCGAATACCGCCACATTGGCGCCGGGCCAGACCTTGGCCGTGTTGATCACCGCACCAATACCGGTGGTCACGCCGCAGCCGATGTAGCAGATCTTGTCGAAGGGGGCGTCCTCCCGCACCTTGGCCACCGCGATCTCGGGCAGCACGGTGAAGTTGGAGAAGGTGGAGCAGCCCATATAGTGGAACACCGTGCCGTTCCCGCCGCCCACGGGCTCGCAGGAGAAGCGCGAAGTGCCGTCGGGCATGACGCCCTGGCCCTGCGTGGCGCGGATGGCGGTGCACAGGTTCGAGCGCCGGGAGAGGCAGGTTTTGCACTGCCGGCACTCCGGCGTGTAGAGCGGAATGACGTGATCGCCCGGCTTCACGGACGTCACGCCGGCCCCTACCTCGCGCACGATGCCCGCCCCCTCATGGCCGAGGATGGCCGGGAACTTGCCTTCCGAATCCAGCCCCGAGAGGGTGTAGGCATCGGTGTGGCAGATGCCGGTGGCCATCACCTCCACAAGCACTTCGCCCGCTTTCGGACCATCGAGGTCTATGGTCTCGATGGTCAGCGGTTTGGCAGCCGCCCAGGCGACTGCGGCACGTGTCTTCATGACTACTCACTCCCCCAACGCTGAAACGCTCCAGAGCATGTCCGGCTTTGACTGCTTCGCGATCAAAGCGACAAGACATTCTCCATCAATGACTTGGAGCGCTTCCGTGTTTCCATGAAACACGGAAGCGCTCTAGGCCGCCAATGCGCCGGATGCCTTGGCGATGTGCGTCGCGATGAAGTCCATGAGCGGGGGAGACAGGCAGTCATAAGGCTCGAGATGCAGCTCGCGCAGGCGGGCGCGCACCGCGTCCTGATTGGCCGGATTGGCGCCGGATTCGATGATGGAGGAGACGAAGGCCGCGAATTCCGGCGGCGACCAGCCGGTCTCCGCCGACAGCTCGGTGTGGATGAAGTCGAGCCCGTAGAAAGGATGGCCCGTATTCTCGATCCGCCCGTGCATGTGCACGCCGCATCCGGTGCAGGCGTAGCGCTGGATGGTGGCTGAGGAATCGACGATCTTCAGCTTGTCGCCATTCTCGACCACGGTGACTTTGTCACGCGGCGCCACGGCGACCATCGAGAAGAAATAACCCTTCGGCTTCCAGCACTTGGTGCAGCCGCAGGCGTGATTGTGGGCCGATTGCGCATCGACGCGGACCTTCACCGGGTGGTCGGTGCATTTGCACACGAGCGTGCCCCCGGCAAAACCGGGAGCTGCGGGCGGAAGGCCGCGGTCGATCGACGGATGAATGGCGATGGTCATGATCTCGTCCTCCCTGGCGTCGGTACGACCGCAGGCGGGGTCGATGACGATCCCGCCTCTGGTCATCCGTTGCTTTGCACATGCCTCTGATGGGTCATGTTCCGCAGACAGTGTTGTGCCATTCGCAGGGCAATGCTTGCTCCACAGGGAAGTGAAACTTGCGTGTGCGGGAAGACATTTGTCCGATCGGGCACAAGGAAATCGTTCCTTGCGGTTGGCGGGCGATGTATGTTGGCAGTCTTCGAAGCTGCGATGGTCGAGCGCCAATGACCCTACCGATCGTATCGCTGAATACAGCCCGGACGCCGGCTTCGCAGCGTCCCGAATATTGGGCGGGGGCGTTGGCCACGCTGTGCGGGCCCGTGCATGCGGAGGCGCTCGGCGGCGCGACCCTCGACGGCCGGATCGATTATGCGAGCATCCAGCGGCTGCGTCTCTGCCATATCGAGGCCAGCGGCCACCGGATCATGCACGCCGCCGCCCCGGCGGGGGGCGGCGATGCGGTGGTGAAAGTGGTCTTCCAGACCTGCGGAACCTCGGTCTTCGAACAGGATGCGCACCGGTTCATCATCCGGCCAGGTGATTGTTTCGTCTACGATGTTTCCCAGCCGCACGTGATCACGAGCCTCGCCCCGACGAAGCACAACGTCATCATCATGCCCAGGTCCCTGATGGCGCAGCGGGGCGCGCCGGCCGGGCCGCTCCATGCGCGGCAGGCCTCGGCGCGCGAGGGTGCGGGGCGCCTTGCGCATGATTTCCTCATGTCCGCCTTCACCCAGGCGCCGGCGCTGTCGCCGGGCCTGGAAACGCAGGTGGCGGAAACGCTGCTGGATCTGGCCGTCCTGCCTTTCTTCGCTGCGGCGACGGCCCCCGATGCGGCGGGGCGCGACGGGCTGAGGCAGCGGATCAAGGCGCTGGTGCAGGAGCATCTGGGCGATCCGGAACTCAGCATCGAGCGTATTTCCGCCAGTCTTGGCTGCACGAAACGCTATCTGCACATGAGCTTTGCCGATGAGGGCATGACGATCACCCGCTACATCTGGCAGCAGCGGCTGGAGAAATGCCTCGCGGAGCTGGAGCTTGGGCCAAGGCCGGGACGGTCATTGACCGATATCGCCTTCTCCTGGGGCTTCAACAGCTCCTCGCATTTCGCCCATCTGTTCAAGAAACACTATGGAATTGCGCCTTCGGCAGTGCAAAGACAGGCCGGGCGCGAGGGTTTGCGGATGTTGTCTTTGGCTGCCGAGCCATAGTTACAGGCTCCGCAACCGGGATGAGCCGTTGTTGTGCCCCAGTAAAGGCCGGCATTACACCAAGTCTTCAGGAGCCGCCATGCTCGCCATTGTGATCTCGGTCTGCCTCGTGACCGATCCGGCGGTCTGCCGGAACGAGCGTATCCCGCTGCAGCAGGAAATGTCCGCGTTGCAGTGCATGGTGCAGGCGGGGTTCCAGGTGGCACTCTGGAACGGCGAACACCCCGCATGGCAGGTCGTCCGCTGGCGGTGCAGCACCACCGATGACAAGGATATCTGACGCTCGCCCATGCGGGCGTGCGGAGCGCCGGATCAGGGCGGATCGGGGCGGATCGGCGCGGCCGGACCTGTGGCCCCCACCATCCAAGGCTTTGATAGAATAACCTTTTCGGCTTAAGGGCGGTCTGCCTGAAGCGGCACCATCTGCCGTTCCGCCTGAGGCTTGGGCGCGCCCTGAAAGCCGCGGTAGATGAAATCGCTGCGGTGGGAGGCGGCTTCGGCCTCCGCGAGCGCCACGATCTGCTTGTGCAACGGCGACAGCGAGCAGGCCGGATCGGTGGCGGATGCATCGCCCGCCAGCGCCATGGCCTGGCAGCGGCAACCACCGAAATCCAGATCCTTGCGGGCGCAGCTGCGGCAGGGCTCCTGCATCCAGTCCGTGCCGCGAAAGGCGTTGAACGCCGCGCCATGATACCAGATGTCGGAGAGGCTGCGCTCCTGCACCGTATCGAAGGCGAGGCCCGGAATGGTCTGCGCCGCATGGCAGGGCAGGGCCACGCCGGCCGGGCTGATGTTCATGAGCCGCGCGCCCCAGCCGCCCATGCAGGCCTTCGGGTAACGGGCATAGTAATCGGGCAGGACGCAATCGATGACGAGACGGCCGGCCGTGCGGGCGCGCGCCTCCTCTACATCGGCCATGGCGCGCTCGACCTGCTGGCGCGTGGGCATCAGCCGGGCGCGGTTGACGATGCCCCAGCCGTAATATTGCACATGGGCGATCTCGATGCGGGCCGCGCCCCAGTCTTCGGCGAGTTGCACGAAGTCCTTGGTCTGGTGTGCGTTTTCCCGATGGATCACGGCGTTCACCGTGAGCCGCAGCCCGAGCCGCGCGATGTCGGCGGCCACCATGTGCTTGCGCTGCCAGGCGCCGGCATAGCCGCCGACACGGTCGCAGGTTTCCGCATCCATGGCCTGTATGGACAGCTGGATGTGGTCGAGACCCGCTTCGGCCACCGCATCGAGCGCGGCGGGCTGAAAGCCCACGCCGGAGGTGATCATGTTGGTGTAGAGGCCGACGTCGCGCGCATGGGCGACCAGTTCGGCGATATCCGGCCGCAGCATGGGCTCGCCGCCGGAGAAATAGACGTGCAGGATGCCCAGCGCCGCCGCCTCGTCCAGCAGCCGTTTCCAGACGGCGGTGGGAAGCTCGCGGTCGCGCCGGTCCAGTTCCAGCGGATTGGAGCAATAGGGGCAGCGCAGGGCGCAGCGATGCGTCAGTTCCGCCAGCAGGCCCATGGGCGGCGGCGGCAAGGGATGCGTGCTGGCAGGCCGGTTCAGGGTTTCGGCACGGCTCACAGATCAATCATCCTCTGGCCGGCCAGATCCCGCAGAAACGCCATCACATCGGCGGCGATCTCCGCTGGATCGGCCTCGAATTTCCCAGCCAGATCCTGCGCGATGGCCTCCACGCTGCGCGTGCCATCGATGAGCCGCAGGATCTCCGCCGCTGTATCGTCCGGCTCGAACACCCGCTCGGGGCCGAGCAGGAACCATTGCTGACGGCTCTCGTCGAAGCGCAGGCGAACGCCGCGCGGCAGCGCCGGAACGATGGAGGCAAGGCCGCTGGCGGCGAGATCGACGCTCATGGTGTCGGCGCGTTCCTGTGGGATGTCGGCTGATGGGGTGTCGGCTGAAGTGCCGGCGCCTCCATGCAGCACCGGGATGCGGGTGTGAGCAAAACGTTGGGACGCCTCACTCCGCCGCCCGTGCGTGCCTGGCGGGCACCCGCTGGAACATGTGTGTCTGGCGGATGTGTCTGCCGGACCGAAGGCCCGCTCACGCCCCGCCTGCCGGCAGCTGGCGCGCGCCCGCACGAGGCGCAGGCTTCACGTCGCGGCTGGCTTCACGCAGTTGCCGCCTTCACGTCGTGGCGGGGTTCATGCCGTGGCCGGCTTCACACGGTGGCCAGCTTCACACGGCGGTTGTCGCTTCACGGGCCACCTCTGCACGGGCTCCGGATGTTCCGGCCCCCGACGCACAGACGCCGAAGATGAAGCGACAGGAGCGCGATCACGGCTGGGCGCACCACAGGGGCAGACACATCCGCGACGCGCATCTGCCCCTCAGGGCACCGACGATGGAACCACCGATAAGAGCCCGCCATTTTGGCGAGGGCCACGCGTCAGGGCAGGAGTTCAGAACTCCGCCGGCGCGTAGGACGTAACTTCGCAGCCGACCGCCACTTCGGTGATCATGGGTTTTTTCCATTTGCGCATGACTGGTTTCTCCGAACCGGTGAATGCTTTCTGGCATGACGCCTGACCCGCGCAGGGCGGCGTCCGCAAGCAGTAAAACTCTGCACCTGCACATGGGCGCTGTCAACGAATTGCAGTCGGAAACTGGAGATGAGCCTGACTTTCGTAAATAAATGCATGCAATGTAAAAGTTTCTGACATCATGTATTTCAGGGTGCATTGCAGCGCAATGTTGAGGCACTGCAAAATAAGTCGTTTATGAAGACTGTTTTCGGGGATGATCACATTTTTTCTTAGAAGAGGTACTTGGATGGCGAATTATGTCTTTGTTGTATCTTGTTTGGCGTCGAAAGTTGGCCTACCTCTCTAAGCGTCCAGCCGACTGATGTGCCCATGTCCGTATGCGTTGCATGGGCGGCAACCTGGAAGTCCTAAGCAACGGGTTGCGTTGATAGGCCGGCTGCGACCATTGGAATGCTCTATAAAATAAGACAAAATGCCAGGAGGATCGCCATGGGCAAGTTTTTCCTGTCGGCAGCTTTGTTGACATCTGTCGCCTTGTCGACGCCAGCTTGGGCCAATCCGGATCTGATCAAGAAGATTGCAGATCCCAACCAGTGGGCGATCCAGACCGGCGACTATGCCAACACGCGCTATTCGAAGCTCGATCAGATCAACCGCGACAACGTCAAGAACCTGAAGGTGGCATGGACCTTCTCCACCGGCGTCCTGCGCGGACATGAGGGTTCGCCCTTGGTGATCGGCAGCACAATGTATGTGCACACGCCCTTCCCCAATGTGGTCTATGCGCTGGACCTGAACCAGGAAGGCCGGATCATCTGGAAGTATGAGCCGAAGCAGGATTCGTCCGTCATTCCGGTGATGTGCTGCGACACGGTCTATCGCGGCGTCGCCTATGCGGATGACGTGATCTACCTGCATCAGGCCGACACCACCGTCGTGGCGCTCGACGCCAAGACCGGCAAGGAAATCTGGAAGCAGGTCAATGGCGACCCCAAGAAGGGCGAGACCAATACCGCTACCGTGCTTCCGGTCAAGGACAAGCTGATCGTCGGCGTATCAGGGGCCGAGTTCGGCGTGCGCGGCCATGTCACCGCCTACGACCTGAAGACCGGCAAGCGGATCTGGCGGGCCTATTCCACCGGGCCCGACAATGAGATGCTTATTGATCCGGAGAATACCAAGACGCTCGGCAAGCCGGTCGGCAAGGATTCGTCCCTGAAGACCTGGACCGGCGACCAGTGGAAGATCGGCGGCGGCACCACATGGGGCTGGTATTCCTACGACCCGGAAACCAACCTCGTCTATTACGGCACCGGCAATCCCTCCACCTGGAACCCGGCCCAGCGCGCGGGACCGGACGGCAAGCCCATCGACCAGAAATGGACCATGGCCATCATCGCCCGCGACGCGGACACGGGCGTGGCGAAATGGGCCTATCAGATGACGCCGTTCGACGAGTGGGACTATGACGGCGTCAACGAGATGATCCTGGCGGACATTCCCATCAACGGGCAGACCCGCAAGGCTCTGGTGCATTTCGACCGCAACGGGCTCGGCTACACGCTGGACCGCGTGACCGGCGAACTGCTCGTGGCGCAGAAATACGATCCGGTGGTCAACTGGACGACCGGCGTGGTCATGGACAAGGACAGCCCCCAGTACGGCCGCCCGCAGGTCGTCCCGGCCATGTCCACGTTCAGGAACGGCGAGGACAAGAACACGAAGGGCGTCTGCCCCTCGGCGCTCGGCACCAAGGACCAGCAGCCGGCGGCCTTCTCGCCGCGCACCAATCTGTTCTACGTGCCCACCAACCACGTCTGCATGGACTATGAGCCGTTCCGCGTTTCCTACACGGCCGGCCAGCCCTATGTGGGCGCAACCCTGTCCATGTTCCCGGCACCGGGGAGCCACGGCGGCATGGGCAATTTCGTTGCCTGGGACGCCGCGCAGGGCAAGATCGCCTGGTCACTGCCGGAGAAGTTCTCCGTCTGGTCGGGTGCGCTGGCCACCGGTGGCGGTGTCGTCTTCTACGGCACGCTGGAAGGCTATCTGAAGGCGGTGGATGAGAAGGATGGCAAGGAGCTGTACCGCTTCAAGACGCCCTCCGGCATCATCGGCAACGTCATGACCTACACGCACGGCGGCAAGCAGTATGTGGCTGTGCTGTCCGGCGTGGGCGGGTGGGCCGGCATCGGCCTCGCCGCCGGCCTGACCAATCCCAATGACGGCCTCGGCGCGGTGGGCGGCTATGCGGCCCTGCGCGACTACACCGCCCTCGGCGGTACCTTGACCGTCTTCACCCTGCCCTGACCGGAGGGTTGGGCGATGGCCGGCGTGCCGCCAAGGCGGTGGCGCCGGCCTTTGCAGGTCCGCGCGCGGAAGCTGCGGACGGGTGCCACGTAACGTTTCCGGAGATGATCACGTGCGAAGGATTGGCGTTTCTCGTACGGCCATGGGCCTTGCCTTGGCCTTTGCCCCGGTCTTCGTCTTCATGGCGGCGGGCCCCGGCGCCTCGCAGGATAAACCCCCGCAGAACCAGCCAGCCAAGGATACGCCCGCCAAAGACGCTTCGGGCAAAGACGCGTCGGCCAAGAGCGCGGCAGGAAAGACCGAAGAGGATGGCAAGTGGCTGGATGCCGACGGCAACCCGACCTACAACATCTCGGCCGACGGCAAGGTGGACTGGTACACCTATTCCGGCTTCCGCCGGTATCATTCCGAATGCCACGTCTGCCACGGTCCCGAGGGCGAAGGCTCGACCTATGCGCCGGGGCTCATCAATTCCCTGAAGACCATCACCTATCCGGAATTTCAGGAAGTCGTCGCCAGCGGGCGCACGGTGACGCGCCCGGACAAGACCAGCGTGATGCCGGCGCTCGGCGATAACGTCAACGTCATGTGCTACCTCGATGACATCTACGTCTATCTCAAAGCCCGCGCCGATGGCGCGCTCCCGCGCGGCCAGCGCCCCCAGCGCGGCGTGGAAAAGCCCGAGACGGCCATCCAGAATGAAAAAAGCTGTTTGGGATTGTAGCATGCTGCGGCACCTGAAACACGCACGGGCCGGCACGGGCCGGATGGCGCACGCTTTGCGTTGGCTGCTGGGCGGAGCCGCCGTGCTGTGCCTTGCGGGCGCGGCCGGCGCGGCGGAGAATCGCGCCGATCTGGTGAACCGCGAGGTGCTCCGGGTCTGCAGCGATCCGGCCAATATGCCCTTCTCCAACGAGGCCGGGCGGGGGTTCGAGAACAAGATCGCCGAACTGGTGGCGGCCGAGCTCAAGATCCCGGTGGAATATACGTGGTTCCCGCAGGCCACGGGCTTCCTGCGCAACACGCTGTTCGCCAAGCGCTGTGATCTGGTGATGGGCTACGTGCAGGGGGATGAGCTTGTGCTCAATACAAACCCCTACTACCGCTCGGCCTATGTGCTGGTCCACCGCAAGGGGCAGGGGCTCGACGGCGTGGATACGCTGGGCGACGAGCGGCTGAAAACCAGAAGCCTCGGCATCGTCGCCGGCACGCCGCCGGCCACCATCATGGCCATGCTCGGGCTCATGGAGAAGGCCACGCCCTATCCGCTGATGGTGGACCGCCGCTACGAATCCCCCGCCGAGCGGATGATCGCGGATATCCGCGCGGGGAAGATCGATGCGGGGGTGCTGTGGGGGCCGATCGGCGGCTATTTCGCCGACACGCCCGGCGAGGAGCTGGTGGTGACGCCGCTGGTGAAGGAAGCCACCGGGCCGCGCATGGCCTACCGGATCACTTTCGGCATCCGCCAGCGGGAGGATGAGTGGAAGCATGTGCTGAACGACATCATCGCCCGCCGGCAGGCGGACATCGATGCGATCCTCATCCAGTATCACGTGCCGCTGCTGGACGAGGACATGAAGCCCATCACCGCTCCCCGGCGGTGAGCATGGGACGAGCGGCGCCGTCATAGGCGCGCTGTGTGTCCGGGTTGCGCCGTTTCCACAAAAGCGACGTCCTGCCCGCGCTTGTCCCCCAAGTCGGACATTGCCGACTTCGGCTTCCAACGTGACTTTGGCTTCCAACGTGCGGAAGCCGGAAGCATCCGCCTTTGGCTTCCAATTTGCGGAAGTCGGAAACATCCGACTTCCGGGCATCCACGTCAGACCGATGGTGGACGCCGTGAGACCGGACGGACCCCCGCCGCTCTCCCCATTTGCGACGCTTCACCGAACCACGTGGAGGCCCGGATCACGTCCCGGCCTGACGATGCGCACAAGGGAGCAGGGCGCGGGCCGCCGTCGCCAATCCACCCTCAGTCCTTCATCAGTCCCCGGATGTCGCGGGCCAGCTGGAAGGCGCGCTGTTCGATCTCCACGGGGATCTCGCAGGCATAGGGGAGCGCATCCTGCCGCTCGGCGAAGAAGCGCGTGTCCCATTTGTAGCGGTCCTCGGCCGCCTTCAGCTCGGCGCGGGACTTGTCGTCGGTGGCATTTTTCGCCTGCAACTGGCCGAGGGTCACGCCCTGCGCCTCGATCCGCTGGGACAGTTCCCGCTGCCGGCGCTGAAAGCGCTCGATCCCGGAAATGACCGCGGCGCGATCCTCATTGATGCTCTTCAGAACCCCGGCGAACAGCAGCTTCAGCTTCTCGTCCCGCGTGGTCTCCGGCTGGGTGCCGGCCCATGTCTCCAGCGCCGCGCTGGCCTTCTCGGCCGGCGTGGCGCGGCTGATGAGGAGCCGGATCAGGCGGCCCATCTCCGCATCGTCCTGAAAGCCGGTGAGCCCCTCCACATCGGGGCCATCCCACATCTGCGCCGCCGTGAGGGTCACGACCTTGCGCTGGATGCAGGGCCATTCCGGCGTCTCCGCATGCCCCGGCAGGGGCATCAGCGCCGCGAGGGCGCACAGGGGCCAGAGCGCCGCGCGAAGCAGGCTGTGTCCGGGCAGAAAGTGTTTTGTCCGCCTCATGCCGCGCCTCCGGGGGCACCGCGCCGGCCCAGCAATCCCTTGGAGGGATCATAGGCATAGAGGGCTCCGGCGAGGAAGATGGTCAGAAAGCCAAGCACAGCCGCCAGCGAGACGGGGTCGAGCTGCCCATAGAGGGCAAAGCGGATCAGTTCCACCGCATAGGTGAAGGGATTGAACCGGCAGATCTCGTAGAGCAGCGGGCTCGCCTCCCTGATGCGCCACAGCGGGTAGAGCGCGGAGGAGGCGAAGAACATGGGGAAGATGACGAAGTTCATCACGCCCGCGAAGTTCTCCAGCTGGCGGATGACGGACGAGATGAACAGCGCCAGCGCCCCCAGCATCAGGCCGGAGAGAAACAGCGCGGGCAGCACGGTGAGATAGCCGATGGGCGGCGGCTCGATCTCCCAGGCGTAGGCGATCAGCAGAAACACATAAACCTGCAGAAAGGCCACGAACACGCCGCCGACGAGCTTCGAAACGAGAAGGAACCAGCGCGGGAAAGGGCTGATGAGCAGGGTGCGCATGGCGCCGGTCTCGCGGTCATAGACCATGGAGAGGGACGACTGCATGGCGTTGAACAGCAGGATCATCCCGATCAGGCCGGGCGTGACGAAGACCTCGTAGAGCACGTAGGTCTCGTACGGCGGGATGATGGAGACGCCGAGCACCTGCCGGAAGCCGGCGGCGAAGATGAAGAGCCAGACGAGGGGCCGTACCAGCGCCGAGAGGAAGCGCTCCTTCTGGTGCACGAAACGCAGGATCTCGCGCCAGACGATGCCGTTGAAGCAGGCCAGCCAGGCCGAAAATCCCCAGCGGGCGGGAAGCGCCTGCCGGGTGAGGGCGCTATCCATGGCGCTCCTCCTCCTGTCGCGTCTCCTCTTGCCGGCCCTCCTGTTGCCGCTTGCCGCCGGCGGATGCGGCATCGGCGGCGCGGATCAGCGCCGTGAAGGCATCGCGGATGGTGGCGGCGCCGGTGCGCGCCAGGAGATCGTTGTGGCCGCCGCCGAACAGAACCCGGCCCCGGTGCAGGACCACGATGCGATCGGTGGGCGCGATCTCGTCGATCAGATGGGTCGCCCACAAGATGCAGAGGCCCTCGCGCGCCACCAGATCGCGCACCAGCGCGATGATGCTCTCGCGTGCCTCCATGTCGAGCCCGACGGTGGCCTCGTCCAGCAGCAGCAGGCGCGGTCCGTGCAGCAGGGCGCGCGCGATCTCCACCCGCCGCGCCTGCCCGCCGGAGAGCGCGCGCACCTTGTCGTGCGCCTTGTGCGCGAGGCCGACCATGCGCAGCAGGTCCATGGCGCGCGCCTTGGCCGCTCCGGACCGGTAGCCGTGCAGTGCGCCATGATAGGTGAGGTTCTGCAGGGCGCTGAGATCGGCGTCCAGCGTCCGGCTCTGGAACACGACGCCCATCTGGCGCAGGGCCGCCGAGGGCGCCCGGCGCACGTCATGGCCGAACACGCGGATTTCGCCGCTCACATTGTCGTAGAGGCGGGTGATGAGCGCGAACAGGGTGGATTTGCCGGCCCCGTTCTGGCCGAGCAGGGCCGTGAACGATCCGGCGGCCAGCTCCAGCGACACGTCCACCAGCGCGGGCCTGTCACCGAAGGCGTGACCCACGCCGGCAATGGAGAGTGCGGGCGGGGCGGGGACGCTCACTTGACGATGAACCGCCCGGCCATGCCCTTGTCCGCGAGTCCGCTGCAGGACCAGGCATATTCGCCGGGCCGGATGGGTACGAAGAAGATCTCCGCCTCGCCCTCGCGCTCCATCTCGATCTCGTAGATGTGGCTCGCCTTGATCTCCACCTTCTGGACCTCGACCTTGCGCAGCCAGATGAAGTTGGTGAATTCGGGTGCGATCCAGGCGCATTCCTTGGCGCCGGTGGACTTCAGCTTCAGCACATAGCCCTTGCCGGTCTGGAGGTTGAAATCCTTCTGGGAGACGCCGTAGCCGGCCTGGCCTAGCCCGAGCTCGAGCACGGGCAGCCGTTCGACCTTCTGCGCGAGATAGCCCTCCGCATGGGCCTGCCCCGCCATGAGTGTCGGAACCAGCGCCAGCATCAGCGATACGGCGGCGAGATGGATCTTCATGTGTGCCTCCCCCGGAGTGTGCGGCTTTTCGCCTGTGATTGACTGGATGCTCAGAACGGGGCGACCACCACCCCCCAGGGATAGCGCCCCACCTTCACCGATTTGGTCACGCGCAGCTTCTCCACATCGATGATGGAGACGTCGTTCGAGGTGCCGTTGGTGGTGAAGAGCTGCTTCTCGTCCGGCGTGAAGGCCAGTTGCCAGACCCGCTGGCCCACCAGCAGATAGCGCTCCACCTTGAGGGTGGCGACATCCACCACGGCCACGCGATTGGCCGGCCCCAGCGCGATGAAGGCCCGCTTGCCGTCCCTGGTGATGCGCACGCCCACGGGCTGGATGGCATCGGCATTGACGCCGTTGATCTGGAACGACACCTTGCCGATGGGCTGGCGGGTCTGCACGTCGATGACGCTGACCGTGCCGCCGATCTCCGAACTGACCCAGACCTGCGATCCATCCGGGGTGAATTCCGCATAGCGGGGGCGGGCATCCACCAGCACGTGATCCGTGGTCTGGTTGGTGGCGGTGTCGATGAAATGCGCCATGTTGGTGGTTTCGGAGGTGTTGACGAGCACGGTCCCGGCCGGGTTGATCCCCATGCCCTCCGGCTCGACGCCGACGGAGATCTCGGTCAACACCTTGCCGCTGTCGATATCCACCACGGTGACGATGTTGTCGTCCTCATTGGCGATATAGAGCGGATTGCCGGTGGGGTGCAGGACGAACAGCTCGGGGTCGGGGCCGGACGGCAGGTTCTTGATGAACTCCAGCGTCCGGGCGTTGAACACCTGCACCGTATTGTCGTCGCTGGCGCAGATGAGCAGCCACTCGCCATTCTTGGCCAGCGTGATGCCGCGCGGGCGCTGGCCGACCTTGATGGTCTTCGTCACCGTCATGGTGGTGCCGTCGATGACGCTGACCGTATTGTCCTTCTCGTTGGTCACATAGGCCGTGAAGGCATCGGCGGTGGCCGTGCTCAGGAGAAGGGCGGCGCAGGCAGCAAGTCTGGACAGCATGATCTTCAGCTCCCGACACTCCGGTGGATACCAAGGACGCCATTCATTTCGCGGCAGGGCCGGCGCGTGCCGGCAGCCTGCATTTCGTTTCCGGCCGATCGATCCCGAGCGTGTCGAGTTCGGAGAACTGGTGCAGGAAGCCCGGCTGGGGCGAAACCGTCACCGGAAGCTTCGGGGTTCCGAGCAGGATCGGTTCGCGCAGCTGGCCGTTCCAGTCCCGGAAGGTCAGCTTCTGCCCCTTGAAGCCGGCCACCTCGAATTCAGGGGAGCGCAGGCGCGCGGCAATGGCGGAGAAGTCGGTGGCGCGGGTGCGCGCGGCGGCTTCCCCGAGGCTGCGCACCGCGAGCCAGACGTCGTAATCCTGCGGGCGCATGGTGCGGCCGGCGGAGCGCGCGAAGCGGTTCTGGAACTGGGTGGCGCCCCACTGCTCCAGCGCGGGATGCCAGCTTGCGGGGGTGAGGCCCTGCGTGCCCGCCACCGGGCGCGCGTCCCAGGTGCGGAAGGGCAGATATTCGCCGAACTGCCCGGCCTCGTCGGCGACCACCACCACATCGTGGGCGGCCGCATTCTGCGTGAACAAGGGGATCTGCTGCTGGATCTGCTCGTGGCCGCCATCGGCGCGCCGGGAGCCGGTCTCCACCGGGAAGGCGCGGTCCTCCACGATGCGCGCGCCGAAGCGCGTGGCGGCCCGCCGCATCGCAGCCGCGAACGCCATGTCCTCGGGCTGCGGCCCGACGATGAGGAACCAGCGCCGCCATTGCTTCCAGACCAGATACTGCGCCAGTGCATCGGCGAGCATGGTGCGTGAGGGGCCGGTGTGGAGCACGTTGGCGCGGCAGTCCTCCTCGCGCAGGTTCTCGTCCGGCGCGCCGGCATTGAACAGCAGCGCATCCTGCCCCTTCAGCGCGTCGGCCAGCATCAGGACGGTGCGCGGCTGAACCGCGAGAACCAGGAAACGCTGCCCCTGCGCCACGCGCTTCTGAGCCTCCGCCACCAGCACGTCGGGTGCCGCGTCCGCGAGCACGTCGAGGCGGAACTGCTGGTTGAGGAAGCGCCCCGTATTGTTGTTGTCGGCGATGGCGAGCTTGGCGCCGGCGAGACCCTCGTCCTGCGGCGGGATGTCGAGCAAGGACAGCGGTGCGGGTTTGGCTGCCGTCTCGCGGATGAGCAGGATGTCAATGATGCCCGGCGGGGTCGCAGGCGGGGATTGCGCATGGGCGCCTGACGGCCCGCCCATGAGCCATGGCACGCCCACCGCAAGAGCGATGGCCAACGCACATACTGCCCTTGATCGGTGAATGCGGCGGCGGGCCTCGCATTCCTCCATGCGCACTCCCAGGCGGCCAACTGACCGCTCTCTTATTATCGTTAAAGGCTGCGCTCTGGCGTCCGGCAGGTCAAGGGCTTGCCTGTCTATCCGCGCAGCCGTTCCTCGCTGCTCTTGGCGTCTTAAGAAGATAGCTGCCTATATTGGCGGGTCACGCGTACCTGCTTCTCGCCAGTCGAGGTATCCTTCTCGTCATTTATTGTGCGTTGCACGCATTTTGTATGTGTTGACAATCGTTTGCCTCCCCATAACTTGACGGTGGGTTGGGAGAGCAATTGCAAACATAACAATTGAGAGCATTGAGACGCGAGTTGTGCGCTCCGTCACGCTCCGCGCCTGCGAAGGGGCGTGGAGAGCCTGGGGCCAGCTGCTGCGCCACGATGTCGCGAGCCGGTGGGAAACCCCGGCAGGGGGCGAAAGGGCTTGGGATGATGGGGCTGATTTCTCGGCGCGCCATTGCGGCTGCGCTCGGCTTTGCGACGACACTGCCGGTCTTCGTGACGATGATTCCTTACAGAGCAAGCGCACAACAGGCCACGCCGGCACCGGCGGGGCGGGTGGTGGAGCTGCCCATCGTGCAGGTGGTGGATACGTCTCCGCTCGCAGGCGCCGGGATCGCCGCGGACAAGGTGCCCGGTGCGGTGTACGGGGTGAGCGCGCAGGATTTTCAGCGCCTCTACACCTTCTCCGTCACGGACGGGCTGTTTCAATATATTCCGGGCGTGACCACGTCGGACGTGCAGGGCAACCCGTTCTTTCAGGACTTCCGCTATCGCGGCTTCGCCGCCTCGCCGTTGCAGGGCACGCCGCAGGGCATCGCCGTCTACCAGAACGGCATCCGCCTGAATGAAGCCTTCGGCGACACGGTCAACTGGGATCTCGTCCCGACCATCGCCATCGACCGCGCCGACGTCTATGCCAACAACCCGGTCTTCGGCCTGAACGCGCTCGGCGGCGCCGTCTCCATCCAGATGAAGAACGGCTTCACCTATCACGGTCTGGAGGGCACCATTCAGGGCGGCTCGTTCGGTCAGGTCGGCGGCTCCGTCCAGTATGGCATCGAGAAGGACGGCGTCGGCCTCTATGTGGCGGCGGATGCGCTGCGCGAGGACGGCTGGCGTCTCCAGTCACCCTCCGAGCTGGTGCGCTTCTATGGCGATCTCGGCTGGAAGGGCGACAAGGGCGAGGTGCACATCACCGCCCAGCTCGCCCGCAACAGTCTGGGCGTGATCGGCCCGACGCCGGTGGAGATGCTCGCGTTCGACAATGCCTCGGTCTACACATGGCCGCAGACCACCACCAACGCGGTGGGGGCGCTGGCGCTGAACGGGAAATACGATCTTTCCGACGCCTGGCAGCTGCAGGGCACCCTGTATGTGCGGCGGTTCAAGCAGGCGCATGTGGATGGCAACGATGCGGAGCTGGAAGGGTGCAGCGCGCGCTGGAATCCGACCATCCCGTCCGGGCGCCTGTGCCTGGAGGAGGATGATTTCACAGGTCCCCCCGGCGGCGGCACCGTGGCCTCGAACCCGCTCTATGCGGCGTTCCGCAGCCAGATGGTCCTCTACAACCAGCTCGGCCAGACCGTCCCCTTCGCATCGCTGCCGGACAATGTGCTCTATGGCGTGATCAACCGCACCAACACCGAGACCACCACCACGGGCGGCTCGGTACAGGCGGTGAGCAATGCGCCGCTGCTCGGCCACGGCAATCACTTCGTGATTGGCGGCAGCGTGGACTACAGCACCATCAACTTCCAGTCCTCCGCCGAGCTTGGCCTGACGGATGTCAACACGCTGGGCGTTTCCGGGCTTGGCGTCATTCTGGCGAACAGGCCCAACACGTCCCTGCCGTCGGAATATGTGGTCACATATCTGCCGGTGAACCTGAACGCCACCACCACCTATTACGGCCTCTACGCCACCGATGCCTTCGACATCACCGACCGCCTGACCTCCACCTGGGGGGCCCGGCTGAACATCGCGCGCATTTCCATGAGCGACGGCAGCGGCATCAGTCCGGAGCTGAATGGCGATTACACCTTTTCCCGCGTCAACCCGATGCTGGGCCTCACCTACAAGCTGACGCCCGACATCAGCCTGTATGGCGGCTATTCGGAATCCAACCGCGCGCCGACGCCTCTGGAGCTGAACTGCGCCGATCCGAACCGGCCGTGCATTCTGGAGAATTCGCTGGTTGCCGATCCGCCGCTCAATCAGGTGGTGTCGCACACCTATGAGGCGGGCCTGCGCGGCCGCCATGGGGCTCTGGGGGGCCTCGTCGACTGGAAGGTCGGCTTCTACCGGACCGACGCCGACGACGACATCATCGCGCTGGCGAGCCCGCAGACGGGCTATGGCTATTACACCAACGTGCCGAGCACGCGCCGGCAGGGCTTTGAGGCCAGCGTGCAATATGCCTCCGGCCCGTGGATGTTCTACGCCAATTACAGCTATATCGACGCCACCTTCCAGTTCTCCGGCGCGCTGTCCTCGCCCAACAATCCGTCCGCCGTGGATGGCGAGGTTTTCGTGACGCCGGGCGACCATATGCCTGGAATCCCCACCCAGACGCTGAAAGTCGGCATGGATTACATGATCACGCCGCAATGGAAGGTCGGCGGCGACATCATCGCGGCCTCCAGCCAGTATTATGTGGGCGACGAGGCGAACCAGAATCCGAAGCTTCCGGGCTACTGGATCGCCAATATCCGGACCTCCTACCAGATCACCCGGAATTTCCAGGTGTTCGCGCTGGCCAACAACATCTTCAATGAGAAATACGCGACCTATGGCACGTATTTCGACACGGGCTATCTCGGTCTCAACAATCCGGAGATGCAGACGCCGGGGCAGCCCCTCGCTGTCTATGTGGGCGCCCGGGGGACGTTCTGAGAGGCGCGGGGAGGGGGAGACGGTTGTTTCCCCCGACCGCAGCACGCTGAAGACGGCCGCGCGCGTGACAGAACTCCGTGTCGCGAGCCGTCGGGACGACGCGTGAACGCGATGGGGAACCGCATAGGGAAATCGATGGGGAGTGTTTCGGGTGCGAGTATCGCTAAACCCGAGAAGTAAATGGCGCGCCCGAAAGGATTCGAACCTCTGACCCCCAGATTCGTAGTCTGGTGCTCTATCCAGCTGAGCTACGGGCGCGTTTCCCTTTGGAGATCAAGGACGAAGCACTGGGCTTCACCACGATCCGGAGGCTGGACCTCCGAGGGCCCGCTGCGGTGTTCCGTCAGCGAGGGTTCGTCAGTTACTGCCTTTTCGAAGGCATGGCAAGCCCGATCGCCGTCAAACTGTCATCCGCAACACCGGCCTGTGGACAGCGCAGGGCGCAAAGCCATGATCTTCCGTCTGGCCCGCTCGCCTAGGGCGCGTCAGGCGCGGGCGCGCTGGGCGCGCTGGCGCAGTTCGATGGGACGGTCGGGCAGGGAAATGAGGAAGGTGGCGCCCAGCGTGCCGTCCAGAAGCCGCAGCTCGCCGCCATGGGCCCGCACCAGCTCGTCGGCAATCGGCAGGCCGAGGCCGGTGCCGCCCGGCCGGGCAGACGCCTGGAAGGCCGCGAACAGGCGGTCCCGCAGCTGCGGCGGGATGCCGGGGCCGGTGTCGGAGAGTTCGATCTCCACCACCGAGCCCACCCGGCGGGCGCTGATGCGGATCTGGTCGCGCTCCGGCGTGTTGGGCGCGCGCGCCTCCAGCGCCTGCCGCGCGTTACGGGCGATGTTCAGCAGAACGCGGAACAGCTGGTCCGGATCTGCGTCCGCCCACAGATTGCGCTCCACCGCCGCCACCCAGCCGATGGGCGCGGCCTCGCTGAGGCCCAGCGTCTCGCGCACCTCGGCGATGAGGGCGGCCACGTCCACCTCGCGGCGGTCGGGCAGGGGCTCCTGCGCGCGGCCGTAGGAGAGGGTCTGCTGGCAATAGGCGATGGCCCGGTCGAGCGCCGCCATGAGCTTGGGGGCGAAGCGCTGCACGGCCGGATCGGGAATGGACACCAGACGGTCCGAGATGAGCTGGGCGGAGGCCAGCAGGTTGCGCAGATCGTGGTTGATCTTGGACACCGCGAGGCCGAGGGCGGCCAGATGGGTCTTCTGGGCCAGCGTCTGCGCCAGCTCGGTCTGCATCTCGGCCAGCGCCTCCTCGGCCACCCCGATCTCGTCGCCACGGCCGGAGGGCACGATGATGCGCGAGGCATCCTCGGGCGCCTCATGGAAATCGGACATGCGCCGGGTGAGCTGGCGCATGGGGCGCACGAACATCCAGTGCAGGCTGGAATAGATCAGCACGCCCACCAGCACGGCCACCACCAGCGAGATGCCGAGCAAGGTGGCGGCGAAGCGCAGCATGGCGGTGCGCAGCGGCGTCTCGGCGATGACGATCTCAAGGAACTCGCCGCCGCGCGGTGCATCGCCCACCACGCGCAGGGTGCGGCCATTGCCGGCGCAGAGCGTGTCGAAGGCATCCGCCACCGCCCGCCAGAGCGTGGTGTCGCGGGTGTCCACATGGTGGTCGATGGGCGGAGGCATGTCCGACATGGCGAGCAGGCGCCGCGTGTCCTCGCGCTTCACCACCACCACCTTGGCGCCGACGCTCTGGAGGAGCTGGCGGGTGAGGTCGGCGGGGATGGTGTCCTCCGGCGCGGCATCGAGCACGAGGGCGGCGATCCGCGCGGCGGCGAGGCGGTCGGAAATCCAGGCCAGACGGTAATTGGCCAGCGCCGGCACGAAGATGGCGATTTCCGCCAGCGTGACGAAGACGACGGTCAGCACCAGCAGCTTTCCGGACAGGCCGAAGCGCACCCGCC
The DNA here is from genome assembly GCF_014635325.1 of Azorhizobium oxalatiphilum. Lineage (GTDB taxonomy): Bacteria > Pseudomonadota > Alphaproteobacteria > Rhizobiales > Xanthobacteraceae > Azorhizobium > Azorhizobium oxalatiphilum. The sequence goes on from NZ_BMCT01000007.1 coordinate 302,264, forward strand.
GTTCCGCGGCAGGCTGTGCGGTCGTCCTGGTGCCTTGCTGGTCCACTGGCAGTCCCACGCCCTCTCCTACGCGCAACCATAGGGAAATGGATGCGCGCTGACTCGCGGCTACGTGAAGAAAGGGGCGTTTTGGTGTGCGAATGCGAAAAAGACGTTCGCAGGCGGAGGTATCCCCGCTTCGAAATAGTTCATGCCGTTAGGGAATTGTCCGCGCCGGGGAGGCGGAAACAGTGTTCCGGGGGCTATTCCTCTTCGCCGAAGCGATCGGCGACCAGCGCCTCGAGGGCATCCAGCACCGCCTCGGCCTGATTGCCGGTAGCCGTGACCACCACGCTGGTGCCGGGGGCTGCGGCGAGCATCATCAGGCCCATGATGGAATTGCCGCCCACCGCCTCGCCATTGCGGCAGACGGTGACATGGGCGTCGAAGGCTTCCACCTTCTGCACGAACTTGGCGGACGCCCGCGCGTGCAGGCCGCGCTTGTTGATGATGGGCAGGCGCCGCACCAGCGCATTCTCCGCCGCCGGCACCCCGCAGGCGGCTTCCACCTCGGCGGGCTGCACCTCGGCGGGCTTCGCGTCCGCGTCAGCGAGGGGCTGCGGGCTATTTTCCGGCAAGGACGCGGCTTGCGACATTGATGTATTTCCGGCCCGCTTCCTGGGCGATGTTCACCGCCTCGGCCAGCGGCAGCTCGCCGCGCACCTTGGCCAGCTTCACCAGCATGGGCAGGTTGATGCCGGCCACCACTTCCACATCCGGTGCGTTCATCACCGAAATGGCGAGGTTGGACGGGGTGCCGCCGAACATGTCGGTGAGGATAACCACACCCTGTCCGGATTGCACTTGCGCGACAGCGTCAATGATATCGTGCCGCCGACGCTCCATGTCGTCGTCGGGACCGATGGTCACGGCCGCGATCTGGGTTTGCGGACCCATGACGTGCTCCAGGGCGGAGCAGAACTCAGCGGCCAGGCGGCCATGGGTGACGAGCACAAGACCGATCATGTTGCCTCCGCCTCCACCTCTTCAAGGGTGAAGGCCTTCCCGCCCAGCGGGGAAGCCATATTCAGAGCGGCTCAAAAATTACGCAAGGGGTGCAGCGCACAATTGCATTACATATTGTTCATCGCTTCGGTGGCCAATGCGGCCGCCAGCACCGGCACAGGGTCCGCACCCTCCGGCAGTGCGATCCGGAAAAGCGTTACGCTTTCAAGGCTTGCGATCTGTGCCTCTGGCATGGGCAGCCGCATGGCGTCGGTCGCACACAGATCGACCAGCCATTTAACCTTCACAGAAAAAAGATGGGGAACCCGGCGCAGGCCGAGGTAGCGCACCTCGATGAGGCCGGCCAGCGCCTCCGGCGGGCGGGCGATCAGGGCGCCATCGGCTACCGCGAGGTGCACCCGGTCGTCCGCCACCAGCCGGGCGGGGGGGAGCGAACGGGGCGGGTCGAGCATCAGGCGCAGCGCGAGGGTGGACTTGCCCGAGCCGGACGGACCGCGGATCAGCACCCCCGTTTCGCCCACCGCCACGCAGGTGCCGTGGATGCTGGCGCCTGCGGGGGAGGGGGCGGGCGTGGTCACGGCTCAGCCGTTGGGCAGGCGGACGACGAAGCGTGCGCCCAGCACCTTGGCCTCGCTCTCGCCGGCCTCGGCGGGAGCGGTGCGGTTCTCGGCCCAGATCTGCCCGGCATGGGCCTCGATGATCTGCCGCGAGATGGAGAGGCCGAGGCCGGAATTCTGCCCGAAGCCCTGATGGGGGCGGTCGGTGTAGAAACGCTCGAAGATGCGGGAGAGGGCGTCCGGCTGGATGCCCGGCCCCTCGTCCTCGACGATGATCTCCGCGCCGGTCTTGGTGCGGCGGCAGAGCACGCTCACCGTGCCGCCCTCCGGCGAGAAGGAGCGGGCGTTGGAGACGAGATTGTCCACCACCTGCCCGAGGCGCGAGGCGTGGCCGGCGAGGGTGAAGTCGGCGGGCGCGCCCTGCGCGCGCTCGAAGGCGAGGGTGACGTTGACGCCGTCATCCTCCTTGCGCACGTCCTGCGCCATGCCGACCACCATCTCCAGCAACTGCTTGAGATCGACGCTGGCCGCCTCCTGCCGCTGCAGCTCGGCGTCGAGCCGGCTGGCGTCGGAAATGTCGGAGATCAGGCGGTCGAGGCGCTTCACATCGTGCTGGATCACCTCCATGAGGCGATTGCGCGAATTCTCCGTCTTGGCCAGCGGCAGCGTCTCCACGGCCGAGCGCAGGGAGGTGAGCGGGTTCTTCAGCTCGTGCGAGACGTCGGCGGCGAAACTCTCGATGGCCTCGATGCGGTTGTAGAGCGAGGAGGTCATGTCGCGCAGGGCGCCGGACAGATGGCCGATCTCGTCGGCGCGGCCGGTGAAATCGGGGATCTCCACGCGGGTCTTGATGCGTCGACGCACGCGCTCGGCCGCATCCGCCAGCTTGCGCACGGGGTCGGCGATGGTGCCGGCCAGCAGCACCGAGAGCAGCACCATGACCACGGCGGCCACGAGGAACACGCGCACGATGACGAAGCGCTCCGCCTCCACCGCCTCGTCGATCTCGCCGCCCTGGGTGGAGAGCAGCAGCACGCCGAGGATGGCGCGGAAGCGCTGGATGGGCACCGCCACGGACACCACCACCCGGCCGCGATCATCCACGCGCACGGCGCTGGCCTTCTGGCCGAGCGCGGCGGAGGCGACCTCGGGATAGTCGCGCCCGCTCTGGGGGCCGAGTTCCTTGTAGAGCGGCAGGTCGCCGCGTCCGACCCAGCCCTGCAGGCCGCGCCATGCACGCTCCAGCAGGCCCGGCGCGGGCTGGGTGGGCGGGGGCAGGTCGAAGCGTAGGATCTCGCCCTTGGAATAGAGCGAACGCGAGTCCAGCAGCATGATGCCGTCGCGGTCGTAGATGCGCGCGCGGGTGCGGGTCGGGCCCACGAGGCGGCGCAGCACCGGGGCCACGCGCTCGGGATTGATGGGGAATTCCAGCGGCGCGAACCCCTCTTCCGAGGGGCCGTAGCTCTCGCCCGCCTGCAATTCCAGCAGGCGTTCGGGGTCGATGGTGATGGCGTTGGTTTCCACCTGCGCGGAGGCGGCAATCGCACCGGCGATGATCTCGCCCTGCACCAGCAGGCTCTGCACGCGGGCGTCGATGAGGCCGGCGCGGAATTCGGACAGATAGAGGATGCCCGAGACGAGCGCGCACAGCCCCGCCAGATTGAGCAGGACGATGCGCCGCGTCAGGCTGGAGAAGCTCTTGAAGGCCACGAAGCGGCGCACCCGCCGCAAGGTGGCCAGGATCCCGAGGCCGCGCTTGGGGGTGGCTTCCGGCCCCTGGCCGGCATTGGGACGGTCAGGCCCCCGGCCGGCGATCTGTTCTGCGGCGTCGGTCATCAGATGAAGCGCACTCCGCGCTCGCTCCCAGGCTCTGTCAGAGAACGGTCAGCGGTCTGGACGGCGGTGCCATCCAGACCACGCGCGCCTCAGGTTTCCTTGAAGCGATAGCCGACGCCGTACAGCGTCTCGATCATCTCGAAATTGTCGTCGGCCGACTTGAACTTCTTGCGCAGCCGCTTGATGTGGCTGTCGATGGTGCGGTCGTCCACATAGACCTGGTCGTCATAGGCCGCGTCCATGAGGGCGTTGCGGCTCTTGACCACGCCGGGGCGCTGGGCGAGCGCCTGCAGGATCAGGAATTCCGTGACGGTGAGGACCACCGGCTCGTTCTTCCAGGTGCAGGTGTGGCGCTCGGGGTCCATGCGCAGCAGGCCGCGCTCCAGCACCTTGGCGCTGTCGGTCTCGCGCGGGACGGAGCCATCCTTGGCGCCGACGCGGCGCAGGACGGCCTTCACGCGTTCCACCAGCAGGCGCTGGGAGAAGGGCTTCTTGATGAAGTCGTCGGCGCCCATCTTGAGGCCGAAGAGTTCGTCGATTTCCTCATCCTTGGAGGTGAGGAAGATGACCGGCATGTCGGTCTTCTGCCGCACACGGCGGAGCAGTTCCATGCCGTCCATGCGGGGCATCTTGATGTCGAAGATGGCGAGATCGGGCGGGTTGGACTTGAAACCGTCCAGCGCCGAGGCCCCATCCGTGTAGGTGTCGATGCGATAGCCTTCGGCTTCCAGAGCGATGGAAACGGAAGTCAGGATATTGCGGTCGTCATCGACGAGGGCGATCGTGGGCATGGCACCTCTTTCAGGCGTCGGTGTCGGTCAGGATCTCAGCCTCTGCGGTGAAGCCGGTTCGCGTGGCCGAAATGTGACACTGCGCCGATTTATACCTGCAAACTAGCTGGAAAAGCTTGAGTCGCCAAATGCCGCACATCTGCAAGGGTTCCAACGTGGCCGCTGCGCGCGGAGGTCATCTTGACAGCGCAGGGGGCGATCCCGAGACCCTGTGACCGCTTTCGGCGTCAGGAGGGGCTTATGGGTGAGGCAGTAACACGCGCGACGGCATGGATCCGCCGCCTGATGCGGGAGGCGCGCTTCGCCACCCTCGCCACGCTGGAAGAGACTGGCGCTCCCTACGCCTCCCTCGCCGCCGTGGCCCCCGATGCGGACGGCACGCCTGGGCTTCTGGTCTCGACTCTGGCCCGCCACACCCAGAACCTCGCCCGTGATGCGCGCGCCTCGCTGCTGCTGGTTTCCGGCGGTGCGGACCCCATGGATTCGCCGCGCGCCAGCCTGCTGGGCAAGGTGGTGAAGGCCGAGAGCCCGGACCTGCGCCCGCGCTATCTCGCCCGCCACCCCGGCGCCGCCCAGTATGCGGACTTCAAGGACTTCGCCTTCTACCGGCTGGAGATCGCGGAAGCGCATCTCGTGGAGGGCTTCGGCAAGGTGGTCACGCTGCCGGCCAAGGGGCTGCTGACCGACTGGAGCGGCGCGGAAGAGGTGCGCGAGAGCGTGGAGGGCGTCATCTCGCACATGAATTCCGACCATGCGGACGCCATCACCCTTTACGCCACCCGCCTGCTGGGCGAGCCGGAGCGCGAGGGCGGGGACTGGCAGATGCTCGGCCTCGATCCCGAGGGCTGCGAGATCGCGCATGGGGAAAAGGTGCGACGTTTGGACTTCCCGCAGCGCGTAACCACGCGCACCGCAGTGCGGCAAGTCCTTGTGGAGCTTGTCTCGCAGGCGCGAGAGAAAATGTGATGAATTTTCAAACGATTTGAGTGCGTTCAAAAGAATAGACACGCGCCTTCACATCGCCTCATCCTGCCTGTCCTTATGTTTTCGGGGGAGTCTGGCCCGGCGGAACGCCGCCGGGTTGAAGAACGTTCCCCTCTCATAAGGCGGAGCCAGCGCTTTGAGGCCTGAGGCCCATGCGATCTGCGCTTTGCAATCCCCACACGCGCCCATCATGCCGCGCGCTTTAAGGAGGCATACCCGTGATCGAGACCGGACACCGCAACCCGCAGCAAGGCGCTGAGACCTTCGGCCTGAAGAACCTTGCCGGGGTGAACTGGAATTTCACGGAGCCCCAGCTTTACGAGCACGCCATCGCCAAGGGCGAGGCGCAGCTTGCGGCCGGCGGGGCGCTGGCCGCCAATACCGGCGTGCACACCGGCCGCAGCCCGAAGGACAAGTTCGTGGTGCGCGATGCGGCCACGGATGGCGAGGTATGGTGGGACAATAACGGCGCCATCACGCCCGAACAGTTCGAGACGCTCTATCAGGATTTCCTGAAAGAAGCCGAAGGCAAGACCCTGTTCGCGCAGGATCTCTACGGCGGCGCCGACCCGGCGCATCGCATCTCGGCTCGCGTCTATACGGAATATGCGTGGCACTCGCTGTTCATCCGCACCATGCTGCGCCGCCCCGAGCGCGCGGAGCTGGATGGCTTCGTCCCGCAGATGACCATCATCGACCTGCCCACCTTCAAGGCCGATCCGGCCCGGCACGGGGTGCGCTCGGACACCATCATCGCGGTGAACTTCTCCAAGGGCATCGTGCTGATCGGCAACTCGTCCTATGCGGGCGAGATGAAGAAGTCGGTCTTCACCTTCCTCAACTATCTGCTGCCAGCCAAGGGCGTGATGCCCATGCACTGTTCGGCGAACGTCGGCAAGGATGGCGACGTGGCGCTGTTCTTCGGCCTCTCCGGCACCGGCAAGACCACGCTCTCCGCCGATCCCGCGCGCACGCTGCTGGGCGATGACGAGCACGGCTGGAGCAAGACCGGCGTCTTCAATTTCGAGGGCGGCTGCTACGCCAAGACCATCCGCCTCTCCAAGGAAGCCGAGCCGGAAATCTTCGCCGCCTCCGACCGCTTCGGCACCATTCTGGAGAACGTCATCCTCGATGAGGTGACGCGCGTTCCCGACTTTGATGACGGGCGGCTCACCGAGAACACCCGCTCGGCCTATCCGCTCGACTTCATCCCCAATGCCAGCCCCACCGGGCAGGCGGGCATTCCGAAGAATATCGTGATGCTGACGGCGGATGCCTTCGGCGTCATGCCGCCCATCGCCCGGCTGACGCCGGAGCAGGCCATGTATCACTTCCTCTCCGGCTACACCGCCAAGGTGGCGGGCACGGAGAAGGGCGTGAAGGATCCGGAAGCCACCTTCTCCACCTGCTTCGGCGCGCCCTTCATGCCGCGCCATCCGTCCGTCTACGGCAATCTGCTGCGGGACCTGATCGCCGAGCACAAGGTGGACTGCTGGCTGGTGAACACCGGCTGGACCGGCGGCAAGTTCGGCGTGGGCCGGCGCATGCCCATCAAGGTCACGCGCACGCTGCTCACGGCGGCGCTGGACGGCTCGCTGAAGGATGCGGCCTTCCGCACCGATCCCTATTTTGGCTTCTCGGTGCCGACCTCGGTGCCGGGGGTGGAGCCGCACATCCTCTATCCGTCGAAGACCTGGGCGGACAAGGCGGACTTCGACGCCACCGCGCGCAAGCTGGTGGCCATGTTCCAGGAGAACTTTTCGAAGTTCGAGAGCCACGTGGACGCCACCGTCCGTGCCGCCCAGCCACACGTCCGCATCGCGGCGGAGTGATATCTTCAAGGGGCGGGCGATCCTCGCTGTTGCCCGCGTCCACCTTCAGGTTTCACCCTCTCCCGTGCGCGGGGGAGGGTTTTTTGTGTGTGGGGGCCTGTCCGCGCTCTTCTTACCCAAGTTACCCAAGCTCTTCGATTTCCCCTCTCCCGCTTGCGGCAAAGCGGGCTTTGCTCGCTCTGGCACCTGCCCTCCGATTTCACCCTCTCCCGCTTGCGGGGGAGGGCAGGGAGCGGGCCGCCGCAGGCGGATGTCGCGGCCTAACTCTCTTGTTGTCCTTCTGAATTCCGGCGCGCCCGTGCCCCCTCCCTAGCCCTCCCCCGCAAGCGGGAGAGGGGACCTGTCGTGCTGGTTGGGAGGCCGTGTCGGTTTCCGGGTGTTGGGGGCAGAAACGAGCCCGTGTCGCTGGGAGGAACCGGCAACCTCCATTCTCGTTGAAGGCGTGCCGCGCCATCGCGGTGCGCCCGAGACATCCCGCATGTCCCATATCCCCGCCGATGCGTCCCTCATTCCCGAAGCTCCGGCGTCCCCGAAGGCCGGCTCCATCTCCGCCCTCGCGCGGCTGAACTTCTTCCTCGCCGATGTCCGCGACGGGCTCGGGCCCTTCCTCGGCATCTATCTGGTGGGGCTCGGCTGGCAGGCCGATGCCATCGGCACGGTGATGACTCTGGGCGGCCTTGCCGGCATGCTCGCCACCACCCCGCTCGGCATGCTGGCCGATGCCACCCGCGCCAAGCGCGCCATGGTGGCGGTGCCTGCGGTGCTCGTGGTGGCGGCCTCCATTGTCCTGCTGCTCAATCCGACACTGGTAACGGTCGCGGTCTCACAGGTGGCCACCGGCATCGCAGGCGCGGCCATCGGGCCGGCCATTGCGGGCCTCACCCTCGGCCTCGTGGGGCAGGCGGGGCTCACCCGGCAGCTCGGCCGCAACGAAGCCTGGAACCATGGCGGCAATTTCGCCGCCGCGGGTCTTGCCGGCCTGTTCGGCTATTTCTACGGGATCACTGCGGTCTTCGTGCTCATGAGCCTGATGGCTGTGGGCTCGCTGCTCATGCTGGTCCGCATCCGCCCCCGCGACATCGATCATGATGCGGCACGCGGCCTCGATGCGGCGGAAGCGGGCGAGGGGCACCCCGTGCCCGGCTTCACGACCCTGCTGCGCAACGGCCCGCTGCTGGTGCTGGCGGTGACGCTCGGCCTGTTCCATCTGGGCAATGCGGCCATGCTGCCGTTGCTGAGCCAGGCAGTGGCGACCTCGGGCGCGTTCGATCCGGCGGCCTATGCGGCGGGCACCGTGCTGGTGGCGCAGGCGACCATGATCCCCATGGCGCTGCTCGCCGCGCGGCTGGCGGAAACGCGCGGCTATGGTCTCGTGATGGTGCTGGCGCTGGTGGCCTTGCCGGTGCGTGGGCTGATCGCCGGCTTCTGGCCCGATCCGCTCGCCATGCTGCCCGTGCAGGTGCTGGACGGGGTGGGGGCGGGGCTGCTGGGCGTGGCGACGCCCGGCCTCGTGGCCCGCATCCTCAAGGGCACGGGCCATGTGAATGCGGGGCTGGGGGCGGTGATGACCGTGCAGGGCATCGGCGCGGCGCTGAGCCCGGCCTTCGCCGGGCTGGTGGCGGCGCGCTTCGGCTATGCGCCCGCGTTTCTCTGCCTCGGCGGCGTGGCGGTGGCGGGTCTGGCCCTGTGGCTGGCCTGCCGACCGGTGGTGCGCGCCGCGTGCGAGGGAAGAGCCGTCAGCGGGTAGCGGTGCAGCCGGTGTCGAAGTCGGTGGTGCCGTAATTGCCGGGCTCGAGGAAGCGCAGCGAGGTGGGCATGGGCCCGCCTGGACGGCGGCACAGCGTGGCAGAGGCAGTCTGCACGGGCGCGTCCATGGCCTTCTCGTAGGCGACGACGGAATCCACCGCCATGGTGCTTTCGGTGACGCCGGGCGCCGCGCGGCCGAGATCCCCGAAGATGGAGGCGCTGCCCGCAACGACCAGGGCGCCCAGAATTACAACGTCCAACCGCATCACACGCTCCGTCGGCCCCCCGATGAGTTTGTATACTGCATTGCAGCATACTGTATCGCGTCGCACAACGCGGCTCAGCTCATGGCTTTTTCGTTTGCCCTGTGCCGGGTGCAGGGCTTGGCCGTACAACCGGGGATGCATGCCGGTGCGTTGCAGCGTATGTTACCCGCGCGCCGCGCATTGTCGCGGCATGCTGGAACTGCTACAAAGCGTCATGACCCGCTCACCCGTCCATGTCCCGCATCTGCCGATGGCCGCTTTCTGCGCCTTCGGGCATTTCGCGCGTACGACCATGGACTTCGCCGACGTGCCGGATCACGTCCGCCTGCCGGGCCGCTTCTTCGGGCGCTTTACCTCGTCGGCCCTCGGCCGACTTTGAGGCTGCGTTCCGGGTGCGCCTTTGCGCCCTGTGTCTTCCTTTTCCCTCGTTCCGACTGATTGCCCCGGCCATTCTGCGCGCGGGGTCCGTGCTCCTTAGGACAAAACCCATGAACGCCCCCGCCAGCGGCCCCAAGACCCTGTACGACAAGATTTTCGACGACCACATCGTCTCCCGGCAGGAGGACGGCACCTGCCTGCTCTATATCGACCGCCATCTGGTGCATGAAGTGACCAGCCCGCAGGCCTTCGAGGGCCTGCGCGTGGCCGGCCGCAAGGTGCATGCGCCCACCAAGACGCTGGCGGTGGTGGACCACAACGTGCCCACCTCCGACCGCTCGCAGGGCATCGACGATCCCGAGAGCCGCACGCAGGTGGAGACGTTGGCCGAGAACACCCGCGATTTCGGCATCGAATATTATAATGAGCACGATATCCGGCAGGGCATCGTGCACGTGATCGGCCCCGAGCAGGGCTTCACGCTGCCGGGCACCACCATCGTCTGCGGCGACAGCCACACCTCCACCCATGGTGCGTTCGGCGCATTGGCCCATGGCATCGGCACCTCGGAGGTGGAGCATGTGCTCGCCACCCAGACGCTGATCCAGAAGAAGGGCAAGAACATGCGCGTCACGGTCGACGGCACCCTGCCCGAGGGTGTCGGCGCCAAGGACGTGACGCTGGCCATCATCGGCACCATCGGCACCGCCGGCGGCACCGGCTATGTGATCGAATATGCCGGCGAAGCCATTCGCGGCCTCTCCATGGAAGGCCGCATGACGGTCTGCAACATGTCCATCGAGGGCGGCGCGCGCGCCGGCATGGTGGCGCCGGATGAGAAGGCCTACGCGTATCTCAAGGGCCGTCCCCGCGCCCCGACGGGTGCCGACTGGGACAAGGCGGTCGCCTATTGGGAGACCCTGAAGTCCGACGAAGGCGCTTTCTTCGACCGCGAAGTGCGGCTCGACGGCGCCAACCTGCCGCCCATCGTGTCGTGGGGCACCAGCCCCGAGGACGTGATCTCGGTCGAGGGCCTCGTTCCCGATCCGGCGGCCATCGAGGATGAGGTGCGCCGGGACGCCAAGCGCCGCGCGCTGGCCTATATGGGCCTCACCGCCGGCAAGAAGATCACCGACATCACCATCGACCGCGTGTTCATCGGCTCCTGCACCAATGGCCGCATCGAGGACATGCGGCAGGCGGCGGCCATCGTGGCCGGCCACAAGGTCAATGCGAATGTGAACGCCATGGTGGTGCCGGGCTCGGGTCTGGTGAAGGCGCAGGCCGAGGCCGAGGGACTGGACAAGATCTTCCGCGATGCCGGCTTCGACTGGCGTGAGCCGGGCTGCTCCATGTGCCTGGCCATGAATGCGGACCGCCTCGCCCCCGAGGAGCGCTGCGCCTCCACCTCGAACCGCAATTTCGAGAGCCGTCAGGGTTTCAAGGGCCGCACGCACCTCGTCTCGCCCGCCATGGCGGCGGCGGCGGCCATCGCCGGCCGCTTCGTGGACGTGCGCAGCTGGCCGAAGGGCTGAGCGCAGGCGCCAAGAACAAAAATGGCCGCGGAAAGGTTCCGCGGCCATTGAATGGTCGGCAATACTTCGGCCGTCATTCAGGTGCGCATGCGGCCACGACGGACAGGGCCGGGCACGCGCAGACCTTTGTTTTCAAAAGGGTCTTTGTCGCCAAAGGGCTGTTGTCGCCAGATGGCGGTGTCAGTTCAGACCGGCGATGGTCGCGGCGATGACGCCCGCGTTCGCTTCGTGAGGAGCCATGAACGCGGCGATACCGAGAAGGGACACCAAAGCGCCGGTGAGCGCAAGCTTGCGAAGCATATCACTCTCCAAGTTCCTGTCTGTAGGGGCAACGACGACTGCGGGTAATAGTTCCTTAACCACGAAGTCGTGTCTTCAACTTGAGCGAAACGTAACGGGCGATGTCGAAACTTTGTCTTTGCCGTGATGCTGGTCACGGCCTCGCGAGCGGCAGGGCGAAAGGCCCCGCCTGCGGGCGGCCTGTGAGAGGATTGCGCGCATGAGCGGCGGGCAGATCGACAACGTCTCCCTGTGGCGGACGCTGGAGGCGCCTTCTCTCGCCGAGATGGAGGTGCTGGCGGACGAGGTCTATGCCCGCCTGCCGGAGCCGTTCCGGCGGCTGTGCGACGGGATCATCATCAAGATCGAGGACTTCCCCACCGACGAGGTGCTGGAGGAGATGGAGGCGGAGACGCCCTTCGACCTGCTTGGGCTCTTCCAGGGCGTGGGGCTGGCGCAGGACGATGCGATGGCCCCCACCGGGCGGCTGCCGAACCTGATCTTCCTCTATCGCCGGCCCATCCTCGATTACTGGGCGGAGCATGAGGAGAGCCTGGGCACCATCGTCGCCCATGTGCTGGTGCATGAGATCGGCCACCACTTCGGCCTGTCGGACGACGACATGGAACGGGTGGAGGCGGCGGCGGACCTGTGAGGCCCGCCGGCAGACACATTCAGGGCCGGTGCGCCGGCCGTCACGGGATCAAGGCAAGGAGCGCCTGAGAATGGACAAGTTCACCAAGCTGGACGGCGTCGCCGCGCCGATGAAGATCGTCAATATCGACACCGATATGATCATCCCCAAGCAGTATCTGAAGACGATCAAGCGCACCGGCCTCGGCAAGGGCCTGTTCTCGGACATGCGCTACAATGCGGACGGCACGGACAATCCCGACTTCGTGCTGAACCAGCCCGCCTACAAGAACGCCAAGATCCTGGTGGCCGGCGACAATTTCGGCTGCGGCTCGTCCCGCGAGCATGCCCCCTGGGCGCTGCTGGACTTCGGTATCCGCTGCGTGATCTCCACCTCGTTCGCCGATATTTTCTACAACAACTGTTTCAAGAACGGCATCCTGCCCATCGTGGTGTCGAAGGACGACCTCGACAAGCTGTTCGACGATGCGGATCGCGGCGCCAACGCCACGCTGACCATCGATCTGGCGGCGCAGGAGATCCACGGCCCGGACGGCGGCACGCTGAAGTTCGAGATCGACCCCTTCCGCAAGCGCTGCCTGCTGGAGGGCCTCGACGACATCGGCCTCACGCTGGAGAAGAAGGCCGACATCGGCACCTATGAGAGCGCGAAGCAGGACAGCCAGCCTTGGCTGTGATTCAGGTCCGGCTTTCCACGGGCGAAAACCGTGACATCTGTTGCAAAGGCGCCGCTCGCGGCGCCTTTTTTCGTTTCCTGAGGAGAAAAAGTGCCGGATCGGGGCAAAAAGCGGCTGCGGTGCAAGCCTGAAGTCACTGTTCTGCCTTTCCTATCGGCTTAAACTGAGCCGCAATCCCGCGCGTCCCGCGTCATTGGCCTCCCTCCGGGGGGGCGGGTTGCCCCCGCCATATCGCAGCGCCCGGAGGATTGCCCGTGCACCATGAAATGCCGCTTGTCGCCACCATCGTGGGAGCCATCGTACTGGCTTTCGTGTTTGGCACGGTGGCGCAACGGCTGCGCGTGTCGCCTCTGGTGGGCTATCTGCTGGCCGGTGTTCTCGCCGGGCCGTTCACGCCGGGTTTCACCGCCAATCCCGAGATGGCGCTGGAACTGGCCGAGATCGGCGTCATCCTGCTGATGTTCGGCGTGGGCCTGCATTTCTCGCTGGCCGATCTGCTCTCCGTCAAAGCCATCGCCATTCCCGGCGCCATCGCGCAGATCGCCGTGGCGACCCTGCTGGGCATGGCGCTCGCCTATTTCATGGGTTGGGGCATCGGCGGCGGCCTTGTGTTCGGCCTCTCGCTCTCGGTGGCGAGTACGGTGGTGCTGCTGCGCGCCTTGCAGGAACGGCGTTTGCTGGAGAGCGAGCAGGGCCGCATCGCGGTCGGCTGGCTGATCGTGGAAGACCTCGCCATGGTGCTGGCGCTGGTGCTGCTGCCGGCGCTGGCGGAAGTGCTGGGCGGCAAGGCGGCGACCCATTCGCAGGCGGAGATGCTGTTCGGCACCTCCAGCATCTGGGCGACGCTGGGCCTGACCATGGCCAAGGTGGTGGCCTTCGTGGCGCTCATGCTGGTGGTGGGGCGGCGCGTCATTCCCTGGCTGCTGGACATGGTGGCGGGCCTGGGCTCGCGCGAGCTGTTCCGCCTCGCGGTGCTGGCCATCGCGCTCGGTGTCGCCTACGGCTCGGCCAAGCTGTTCGATGTTTCCTTCGCGCTCGGCGCCTTCTTCGCCGGCATGATGCTGAGCGAGTCGCCGCTGTCCCATCGCGCGGCGGAAGAGACGCTGCCGCTGCGCGACGCCTTCGCGGTGATGTTCTTCGTCTCCGTGGGCATGCTGGTGGATCCCGGCATCATTCTGCGCAGCCCGATCCCGCTGATCGTGGCCCTGCTGATCGTGCTGGTGGGCAAGTCGCTGGCGGCCTTCGCTCTGGTGCGATTGTTCGGCTACGGCAAGACGACAGGGCTCACCATTTCCGCCAGCCTCGCGCAGGTGGGCGAATTCTCCTTCATTCTCGCCGCGCTGGGCGTGGAGCTTGGGCTGCTGCCGCAGGAGGGGCGCGACCTCATCCTCGCCACCGCCATCATCTCCATCCTGCTCAACCCGTTCTTCTTCATCGCGCTCGACAAGATCAAGCCGATGCTGGTGAAGGCCAAGCCGGCCTCCGCCGCCACCGCAGCCGCGACCCCGGCCGAGCCCGAGCCGGACGCCGCCCTCGTGCCCACGGCCAAGAGCAACCATACGGTGCTGGTGGGCTATGGCCGCGTGGGCCGGCTGGTGGCTGCCGGCCTTGAGACCGCCGGCACCCCCTTCCTCGTCATCGAGGATCAGGAGGATTCGGTGGATATGCTTCGCGAGGCCGGCATCGAGGTGATCGCCGCCAACGCCGCCCTTCCGGAGGCGCTGAACGCGGCCAACGTGGCCGGCGCCCGCCGCCTCATCCTGGCCATTCCGGACGGCTTCGAGGCCGCCCGCGTGCTGCGCAAGGCGCGCGCGCTGAATGCCGAACTTGACATCATCGCCCGCGCCCATTCGGACGCCGAGGTGGAGAATCTGCGCGAGAACGGCGCCGGCTTCATCATCATGGGCGAACGCGAGGTGGCGCGCGGCATGCTGGGCCACGTCTTCGGCCTCGATGGTGCGGCCAGCGAGCAAGAAGCGCACGGCACGGCTGCGCCCGAAGATGCGCCGCTGGCGGCCGTGGTGATGGCGGACGGGGAGGCGGTGCCGCTGGATCAGCTCACCACCCTGCCGCCGGACGCGGGCGTGCTGCCGGACATTGGCGACGTGCTGGCTGGCGGCCCGCCGGAGGAGACATTGGCCGAGCCGGAAGGCAGCGCCGTGCCGGAGAGCGCGGGCGCGCGGGAGCAGGAGCGGGCGGTGCCTGTCGCCTGAATGTGAGGTGTATTGCCACCCTTTGCCCCATCTCGCCCGGATGCCTGCGCGCGAAAGGCAGGGATGCGCGAGGGAAGGGGGAGATCGGTGCCGTTTGAGGGGGTGTTCACCGTTGACGCGCGGCCCTCCCACCCCTATAAGCCGGACCCGAACTCGGGCGGCTCTGCCTCCTGGGGCCCTGCCTTATTCCCGGTTTGAACCCTGCGAGGGGTTCAGGGAAGCGCCGGCGGCACCGTCCTCGGACGGGCAAGGGCTCAGGAAAGTGCCGTCGGGCCAGTCCGGTCTTCCGTCCGCGGGGATCGGGCACCGGCTCAACTGACATCGGGCCATCGGCCCAGACTTGAAATGACGGCCCTGCCTTCCGGCGAGGCCCGACACATCCGGAGACAAGACCCGTGAAGCGCACTTATCAACCGAGCAAGCTCGTGCGCAAGCGTCGGCACGGCTTCCGTGCGCG
Organism: Azorhizobium oxalatiphilum; assembly: GCF_014635325.1. Classification (GTDB taxonomy): domain Bacteria; phylum Pseudomonadota; class Alphaproteobacteria; order Rhizobiales; family Xanthobacteraceae; genus Azorhizobium; species Azorhizobium oxalatiphilum. Next base: position 317,474 of record NZ_BMCT01000007.1, read on the forward strand.
CATGGCGACGAAGAACGGCCGCAAGATCATTGCGTCGCGTCGCGCGCAGGGCCGTCAGCGCCTGTCGGCGTGAGGCGTGCCTGCGGGGCTGACCATCGTGGATCGTCTCCGCAAGCGTCGTGACTTCCTGGCGGCTGCCAGGGCCGAACGGGCCAGCGTCCCGTCCTTTCTTCTGCAGGGCCGGGACCGCCGCGACGAAGCGGAACCCCGGCTCGGCTTCACCGTGACCAAGAAGAACGGCAATGCCGTGGTCCGCAATCGCATGCGCAGGCGTCTGCGCGAGGCGGCACGCCAGGTGCTGCCTGAGGTTGGTCAGGACGGCTTCGATTATGTGCTGGTGGCGCGCAGCCCATGTCTGCACGCGCCGTTCCAGACACTGGTGCGCGATCTCGAGCGCGCCGTGACCCGGCTGCATGCCGCGAAAAAATCCAAAAAATCTTCTGCCCCCGCCGACGGAGGCCGCCCGGCATGACCGATAACAACCGCAATATGTTCATCGCCATCGGCCTGTCGCTGGCGATCCTGCTGGGCTGGCAATATTTCATCGCCATGCCGCAGGAGAAGCAGCGCCAGGCGCAGCTCCAGCAGCAGCAGGCGACGCAGGCGGGCCAGACCCAGACCGCGCCCGGCAGCAATGCCGGCAGCACCCCGCAGCAGCCCGGCGCCGCGCCCAGCGCTCCCGGCGCCGGTGGCGCACCGACCCGCACCGTGACTCGCGCCCAGGCGCTTGAGGCCAGCCCGCGCGTCGCCATCGAGACCCCGGCCCTCAAGGGCTCCATCGCCCTGCGCGGCGGCCGCGCCGACGATCTGCTGCTCGCCAAGTATCGCGAGACCATCGATCCGAAGAGCCCGAACATCGTTCTGCTCTCGCCCTCCGGTGCGCCCGCGCCCTTCTATGCGGAATTCGGCTGGACTTCGGCCCCCGGCGCCAAGGTGGCGCTGCCCGGCGCCGACACGCTGTGGACCGCGCCCGAAGGCGCCAAACTGACCCCGTCCACCCCGCTGACGCTCAGCTGGGACAATGGCCAGGGCCAGATCTTCCGCCGCACCTTCACCGTCGACGACCATTACATGTTCACGGTCAAGGACGAGGTGGAGAACAAGGGCGGCGAAGCCATCACGCTCTATCCGTACGCGCTGGTGTCCCGCCACGGCATGCCGCATACGGAAGGCTTCTACATCCTGCACGAGGGCCTCGTGGGTGTCATGGGCGACCATGGCCTCCAGGAAGTGACCTATTCCAAGATGGACGACGCCAAGCCGGTGACGCACAAGGCGACCGGCGGCTGGCTCGGCATCACCGACAAGTACTGGGCCGCCACCGTCATCCCCGACCAGAAGGTCGAGGTGGACGCGCGCTTCTCCTCCTCCATGCTGGGCCAGACCCGCACCTTCCAGGCCGATTTCCTGGCGGCCGCGAAGACGGTGGAGCCCGGCGCCACCGCTACCACCCAGTCGCGCCTGTTCGCCGGCGCCAAGGAAGTGGCCGTGGTGGACGGCTATGAGACGCAGTACCAGATCGATCGCTTCGATCGCCTGATCGACTGGGGCTGGTTCTATTTCATCACCAAGCCGCTCTTCCTGGTGATCGACTGGATCTACAAGCTGGTCGGCAACTTCGGCATCGCCATCCTGGCCGTGACCGTGCTGCTGAAGGCCATCTTCTTCCCGCTGGCCAACAAGTCCTACGCCTCCATGGCGAAGATGAAGGCCCTGCAGCCCGAAATGGTCGCCATCCGCGAGCGCTACGCCGACGACAAGGTGAAGCAGCAGCAGGCCACCATGGAGCTGTACAAGAAGGAGAAGATCAATCCGGTGGCGGGCTGTCTGCCCATCATCATCCAGATCCCGGTCTTCTTCGCGCTGTACAAGGTTCTGTTCGTCACCATCGAAATGCGGCAGGCGCCGTTCTTCGGCTGGATCCACGACCTCTCCGCGCCCGATCCGACCACGGTGTTCAACCTGTTCGGCCTGATCCCGTGGGATCCGAGCATCGTGCCGGTGCTTGGCCCCTACCTGATGCTCGGCGCCTGGCCGCTGATCATGGGCGTGACCATGTGGGTGCAGATGAAGCTGAACCCGGCCCCGCCGGATCCGACCCAGCAGATGATCTTCAACTACATGCCGATCATCTTCACCTTCATGCTGGCGCACTTCGCCGCCGGTCTGGTGATCTACTGGGCCTGGAACAACACGCTCTCGGTGATCCAGCAGGCCGCGATCATGAAGCGCCATGGCGTGAAGATCGAGCTGTGGGACAATATCCGCAGTGCCTTCCGCAAGAAGGCTCCGGCCAAGGGCTGAGGCCCCGGACAAGATCGAAAGGGCCGCGCACTGCGCGGCCCTTTTCTTTTGAGCCCTGCCACCTGAGCCCTGCTACCCCTGCTTGTGCGGGCGGGATTTTTCTTTTGCTTCCGCCCGCGCTTGCGCGCGCGGGCGCGGCGGACCATAAGCGGGCCATGACCGACACGCCCGTGCCCGCCGCCGACGAACCCGACGCCGTTGATCCCTTCCTGGAGACGGGGCGGCTGATGTTCGCCGCCGAATGGCAGTTCGTCACCGCCGCGCCCACCACCGAATTCCTGCCCCCCATGCAGGGGGTGGAAGTGGCGCTGGTGGGCCGCTCCAACGTGGGCAAGTCGAGCCTCGTGAATGCCCTGACGGGCCGCACCCATCTCGCCCGAACCTCGGTGACGCCGGGGCGCACGCAGGAACTGATCTTCTTCCGCGCCCAGCCCGAGTTCATGCTGGTGGACATGCCCGGCTACGGCTTCGCCAAGGCGCCGAAGGACAAGGTGGATGCCTGGGTGCGGACCATCCGCGCCTATCTGCGCGGGCGGGTCAATCTGGCGCGCGTGTTCGTGCTGATCGACGGCCGCCACGGCATCAAGGCGGTGGACGAGGAGATCCTCGACCTGCTGGACAAGGCGGCGGTGTCCTACGCCATCGTGCTGACCAAGTCCGATCAGGTGAAGACCACGGAATTCGCCGCCCGTCTCAAGGAGACGCAGGAGAAGATCAGGCGCCGTCCGGCCGCCTATCCGGAGATCTTCCCCACCTCCAGCGAGACCGGCAAGGGGCTGCCGGAACTGCGCGCCGCCATCGCCCGCCTGCTGGCGGAGCGGGGCTGAGGCTTTTGGGCGCCCGCCCGCTGGAGTGTTTCCGTGTTGCGCTGAAACACGGAAACGCGCGATGCCTCGTGGAGATATTGCCGGGGTTGGCGTGAGAACGGGTGGGGGATGTCGGCAGGTGGAGGCATCAGGACCATTGGCAGGGGAACGCCGGACTCCCGGCAGTTCGTCGCGGATGTCGAGCGCGCCATGGCGCTCACGCCCGTGCTCAACCGCCTGACCTATGCCGATGCGGACAAGGTCCGCGCCCTGTTCGAGGACATCACTGCCAGCAAGGTTGGCGAACACTTCCGGCTCATTCCGCCCTTCTACACAGACTGCGGCAAGAATATCCACGTCGGTGCGCGGGTCTTCATCAATCAGAACTGCACCTTCTATTCTCTCGCTGACATCCGCATCGGGGATGATGTGATGATCGGCCCCAACGTGAGCCTGCTCACGTCCGGGCATCCCGTCGCCCCATCCCAGCGGCGGGCGCGCCTTGAGGGGCGGCCGATCACGCTGGAGAACGGCGTCTGGATCGCGGCCGGCGCGATTATCATCGGTGGCGTGACGGTGGGGGAGAATGCGGTGGTGGCCGCCGGCTCGGTGGTGACGCACGACGTTCCCGCCAACACCCTCGTGGCCGGAAACCCGGCGCGGATCGTGCGTTCGATCGAAGGCGAATAGGGCGAGGCCAGGATGACGGCTGGCTGTCTGGCCGGTGTTAGGCGGGACCGATGGTCCCGGTCCGGCTCCATAACTCTGAAAAGAGAGGCTTGCCGGCGCGGATTGTCAGGCAATCACAGCTGGATGCGCCCGGGCGCTGGTCCGGCGGCCTGCAACGCCGCTTCTTACACGGGGAGGCGTGCCGGAGCGTAGGATGTCGGCGCGAGCAAAAAGGACATAAACGCGCATCGCGGCGGCGGGAGACGGCGCGGAATTGAGGAATGCCAGCCGGCGCCGTCCTCGCCCCCACCCGGGGCCGGCGCCTCGCGGCTTCATGTGATCCGCCACCGGGCGAATCCCGCGCTTTATTGACCCTCGCCACCGGGGGCATGAGCCCCATGGCGTCAGCGACGCTTCTTCTCTTCCTGCATGAGCGCCTCCGTAGCGGCGATGGCGCCTTCCAGATCGGCGACCTTGCGGAGCGCGCCGTCGGTGGGAAGGGCATTCGCGTGGGCGGCGGTGATCAGAAGGTCGCGCTGCGCGGTCTTCAGACGTTCGAGGAGGCCCTTGAGGTCTGCCTCTGCAACATGAGCCATATGAAACTGTACTCCCAAAAACGCAGAGACGGACGCCGCCGGTCAGGCTGCGTCCGTCCCCTTGGTCAAAAGCGAAGGCCGATCAGTCGGCGACTTCGATACCGCGAGCCTCGGGACCCTTGGGGCCCTGGCCAACCTGCACCACCACGCGCTGACCTTCAGCGAGGTCGGCGAGGCCGGAGCGGGACACGACGGTCACGTGGACGAACACGTCCTTGCCGCCGCCTTCAACCGCGATGAAGCCGAAGCCCTTCTCGGGGTTGTACCACTTCACGGTGCCGACGCGCTCTTCGGTCGGGCCGGAAGCCGCGCGGGGAGCGCCGCCACCCATGCGGGGGGCGCCGCCGCCGAAGCCGCCCGGACCACCGGGGGCGCGACGGGGCGGGGCGGCTTCGGCGGTCGAGGTGTCAACCTCGAGCACTTCAGTCACCTGGCGACCCTTCTGGCCCTGGCCGACGCGGACGCTGAGCTTGGAGCCGGGCGGGACGCTGTCCTGGCCGGCCTGCTCAAGCGCGCGAGCGTGGAGGAACACATCGCCCGAACCATCCGCGAGCTCGACGAAGCCGAAGCCCTTCTCGGGATTGAACCACTTGACGGTGGCGTCAATGGGCGGACCCGACGGAACAGGCGCGCTGAAGGAGCTGCTGGGCGAGGAGAAAGCACGCTCTCCACCGCCGAACGCGCGGTCACGCGACGGCGGGGCATAATCGTCATCAAAGCCACGACGGCGCGGCTCTCGGAAGTCTCGGTTACGGCTCATGTGTATTTCCGTTGAGGTCAGGTCGCCAACTTTGGCTAAGGCCATCCACCATTTGCTGAACTTGTTGTCGCTTGTACTGATACCGTCTTGGAATGACCTGTTAGTCCCCCTCGACACGCTCAAGCCAGCTATCCGCTTCTCGCCTCGCAGCCTAAATGGACACGGCCGGATTTTCCGCGCGCTCCATGCAAAAACGCGCATCCCACCGGCATGAAGAGATGCTAACACACATTCCTGCCGATTTGGTACATCAATGTTTATCAGATGTGATCGATCCGGCCTCAGGAATTACGCTTTGTTTTTGCACGGGAACCCAGCGCGGGACGCAAGTTGAGCCAGGGGCGATGAACGCCTGTTCAGGGCCCGGATCCCGTGGCCAAAATGGATTGCTTGCATAACATGGCGGACGCGCGCGGAGGGTGCGGCATGACGCAGATGGAAGGGCCGGGCGCCACGGTTTCGCCGGAGCATCCGGAGGGCATTCCTCGGCGTCACCATGGCGCAGCGCCCGCCCATGCCGGCGTGGCCATCGCCGCCCCCCGTTTCGAGGCCGCGCTGGACATGCTGGAGCGTCGCCGCTCCCTGCCTTTGCGCTCGCTGGTGGAGCCGGGGCCCATGGATGACGAACTCCACCGCATGCTCGCCATCGCCGCCCGCGTGCCCGATCACGGCCGGCTGGTGCCGTGGCGCTTCATCGTGGTGGCCGGCGAGGCCCGCGCCGCGGCGGGCGCGCGTATGGATGCGCTCTACAAACGGCAGAATCCGGACCTGCCGGAGAGCAAGGCCGACATGTGGCGGCTCTACATGCTGCGCGCGCCGGTGACGGTGGTGCTGGTCAGCCGGCCGGATGCCGCCGCCAAGGTGCCGGTGTTCAACCAGATTCTCTCGGCGGGTGCCGCCGGCATGGCGCTGGTGAGCGCGGCGAGCGCGCTGGGCTATGGGGCGCAGTGGCTGCTGAAATGGCCGGGGCGCGATCCCGAGGCCGCAGCCCTGCTGGGGGTCGGCGCGGGCGAGCAGGTGGCGGGCTTCATCCATCTGGGCAGCCCGGCCGAGCAGCCGGCGGATCGCCCGCGGCCGGCGGCCGACGCGGTGGTCACTGTGTGGCAGCCGGCGGCAGGCTGACCCGCCGCCGGGCATGGGAGCGCAACAGCGCGAGAGCGGTTCCGTGCTCCGGGAAAGCCCGAACCGCTCCGGACCTGTCGGCGTATCGCGAGCCCTGTCGCAGAACCACGCGCCCCGCCAAGGGAGCTGCGCGGGCGACGGACCTCACTCGAACGAGGCGGAGGTCTTGTCGCTCTGGCGGTTGTAGCGGATGGTGATCTTGGAGACCGAGCACAGGTCGATGCCGTACCAGATCGCGCTGGAGTCATCGTCCGAATAGACGACCTTCAGGTCCCACTTGCAGGTGCGGACGGAGCGATGGAACTTGATCGTCCAGGCATCGCCATTCTCAAGCACGTCCTTGCCCAGAACGTCCTCTTCCCAGTCGTCGGTCTTGGTGGGCGATACGAACACCTTGTCGATGTCGTAGCCGGTCTTGTTGACCAGCGTGAAGTCCTGCTTGCCTTCCTGGGCGGCGGCCGGCGCGGCAAAACCCACCAGGGCCAGAACGGCCATGGCGATCGCAAAGAACTGCCCCTTCATCGTATGTCCCCCTTAGCATTCTACCTCCCGGTAGACGAGGCACGCTTACGTGGCAGCCGACATCCCGTCAATCGGGATGGTCGCAAGTTTCAGTAATACACCTGAGCGGCTGCGCGCATCAGTAATGCGCGTTGGTCTCCGCCACGATGGCCTTCTTCACGTAGAGCAGGCTCACATAGGCCGCGAGCAGGCCGAACAGCGCCATCAGCGCATATTCACCGATGTTGCCGAGCCCGAACAGGCCGGCGATGGCCCAGCCGGCGGCGATGGCGACGGTGATCGCCTGGCAAGCCACGAGAATCGTCGCGCTCACCACGCTCACCAGACCCCGCGCACTGAGACCTTCTCGCGCCGATTTCGCGCCCGCCATGCTCTTCTCCTGCGCGGCATGCCCGCTGGGCGCCGCATAACTTGTATTGCGTGCACACTTCCCCGGCCGGCTGCTTCCAGCGGAGGACAACGTGCTCTATGAGGCCGGGACACTGCTCTGCAACGCCGCGCGGGTCAAGCGCGTGACGGCAGAAGGTCCGCCGGAGGAGCCCCGCCCATGAGCCATGAAAGCCTGCACACCGCCCGCGGCATCGTCGCCGCCCCCCATGCCCTCGCGGTCGAGGCGGGCCGGCAGGTGCTGGCGGAAGGCGGCAATGCCATCGAGGCGGCGCTGGCCACCGCCGCCGCCATCGCGGTGGTCTATCCGCACATGAACCATATGGGCGGCGACGGCTTCTGGCTGATCCGCGAACCCAATGGCCGCGTGCGCTATATCGAGGCCTGCGGCTTCGCCGGCGCCAAGGCCACGGTGCGCTTCTACAATGACGCCGGCTACGACCAGATTCCCGAGCGCGGCCCGCTCGCCGCCCTCACGGTGCCCGGTCTCGTGGGCGGCTGGGGGCTCGCGTTCGAGGCGGCGCAGGCGGCGGGCGGTCGCCTGCCTTTGTCGCGCCTGCTGGAAAGCGCGGTTCATCATGCCCGCGCGGGCGTGCCGGTCACGGCGTCACAGCATCGCCTGACGCAGGAAAAGCTCGCCGAGCTGAAGGACGCCCCCGGCTTCGCCGATACCTTCCTCGTGGATGGCAAGGCGCCCGAGACCGGCCATGTGCAGAAGGCCGAAAAGCTGGCGGACACGCTGGAGCATCTCGGCCGGGCCGGCACGCAGGATTATTATCGCGGCGACATCGCCCATGAACTGGCCTCCGATCTGGAGCGCATCGGCAGCCCGGTCACGCGGGCGGATCTGGAAGCCTACAAGGCCGTGCTGCGCGAGCCGCTCGCCGTGGATCTCTCCGTGGGCCGCGTGTTCAACGCGCCCCCGCCCACGCAAGGCCTCGCCTCGCTGCTCATCCTCGGCCTCTATGACCGGCTGAAGGTCGCCCGCGCGGAGAGCTTCGAATATGTGCACGGCCTCGTGGAGGCCACCAAGCGCGCCTTCCTGGTGCGCAACGCCGTGGTGCGGGATTTCGAGCGGCTGGAGCACGATCCCGCGAGCTTCCTCACCAAGGCGGCGCTGGATGCGGACGCGGCGAAGATCGACATGGGCCGGGCGCTGCCCTGGCCGCAGCCGGCCAAGCGCGGCGATACCATCTGGCTCGGCGCGGCGGACGCCAACGGGTATGTGGTCTCCTACATCCAGTCGATCTTCTTCGAGTTCGGCTCCGGCTGCGTGCTGCCGCGCACCGGCGTGCTGATGCAGAACCGGGGCGCCTCCTTCAGCCTCGATCCGCGCGCCGTGAACCCGCTGGAGCCCGGCCGCCGGCCGTTCCATACGCTGAACCCCGCGCTGGCCGTGCTGAAGGATGGACGCGTGATGGCCTATGGCACCATGGGCGGGGAGGGGCAGCCGCAGACGCAGGCCATGGTCTTCTCCCGCCACGTGCTGCACGGCGTGCCGCTGGGCGAGGCCATCGAGCGGCCGCGCTGGCTGCTGGGCCGCACCTGGGGCTCCACCCACACCAACCTGCGCATGGAAGCCCGGTTCGACGAGGACATCGTCCGCCGTCTGGCCTCCGTGGGGCATGATGTGGAAGTGATCCCCGAACCCTTCTCCGACACCATGGGCCATGCGGGCGCGGTGATCTTCACGCCCAAGCGCGATCTGGAAGGCGCCCACGATCCGCGCGCCGATGGCGGCGCGGGCGGCATCTGATCACAGGCGCCGGGGGGCACGACATCAACGGCGGGGGGATGGCGAAGGGGCGGGCATCAGCCTCGCCCCGCAGCGGTGGAGGCACCTCGCATGTTCGGTTTCCTGAAGCGCCGGTCCGAGTCATCCATCCCGCCGGACCCGGAGGCGTGGCAGCGACGCTGGCACGCGATCCTCGACGGCTATGACCATCCCGAGGATGACGAAAAGGGCGTGCCCGATCCGCTGCCGGACATGATGGAAGACTTCCGCCTGCAGTTCGCCTTCTGGCATTCCGGATGGGCGGATGGGGCGGCGGCCCGCAAGCAGGCCTTCGCCATTCTGCCGCGCGGCGACGACATGCTGGCGCGGGTGGAGATCGTCCTCGCGACCCCGCCGCAGGCCATCGGGCCGGAGGAAGCGCAGGCGCTGCTGCGACCGGCGCTCGCGCACACCCGTGCGCTCGGCCTCGATGCACCGGACCCGGAGGGGCCGATCCGTGTGCTGGTGCCGGAGCTGGTGGCGCTCCAGGAGGCCTTCGGCAGCGCCGATACGCCCTTCATCGACCTGCGCGACCGCATGCCGGATCTGGCGCGGGCGGCGGAAGGGGAGGTCGGAGAGGCGGCCTATTTCTTCCTGTCCGAGCCGCTCTACCGGCTCGCTACCGCCTATGACGTCTCGGCCTGGGTGCTGTGGCCGCTGTGCGCGCCGCCGGATGCCGCCGATCCCACCGAGGCGGGCTACCGGCTCTGGCAGGGTGGCTGGTCGGCGGGCTGGGATGGCGAGGGGCTGTTCCTCTATGATCGCCGGGCGGAATTGCGGCTGGTCTGAGCGGGCCGGGATCAAAGCCGGCCGGCAGGAAGCCCCTTCTCGGCCAGCAGATCCACGCCGCTGTCGTTTGCGATCATCGCCTCGATCGCGCCGGTGTCGAACCGCGAGCGGCGGAACCGGCCGCGCACCTTGTCCAGCGTGCTGAGGGTGAAGCCCGCCGCCTCCAGCTCGCGGAGGAAGGCGTGCGGATCCTGTCCGTGCTGAAGGTAGCGGCAGGGCGCGAATTCGATGATCAGGGCAAGGCGCTGCGCCGCCGCGACCGTCTCGCGCATGCCCTGCCAGGCGGCGTATTCGTAACCCTCGATGTCCATCTTGATGATGGTCGGCACGACGGGGTGGCCCCGCTCCCGTTCGATGTCCCCCAATGCCCGGTCGAGCGGCAGGATCTGGACCGTTTCCGCATGGGCCTCATCCTGCGCGCCGCCCCCGGGGCCGGCTCCCTGTGTCAGGGATGCGGAACCGGACTGGGAGGGCAGGAGGTTCAGCGTGCCCACCCCATCCGCGGCGCCGATGGCCACGGCACGGCAGTGGCAGATGGGATCGAAGCCGTTGGCGTGGATGCTGTCGGCGAGATAGGGGATGAGGGCCTTCTGGGGCTCGAAGGCCGCCACGAGGCCGGACGGCTTGACCAGTTCGCTGGCGAGGATCGTGTAATAGCCGACATTGGCACCGATATCGACGAAGACATCGCCGGGCTTCAGGGTGGCGGCCAGATAGAAGGTGATGTGCGGTTCCCAGCACCCCGTCATGACGATGGCGAGGCCGTTGCCGATGTCATCGGCGGGCAGGAAGATGCCATTGCCCGTCCAGAGCCGCGACAGCAGCCGGTTCCCGCCCAGATGGATGCCGATGGGCGTATAGCGGGAGAGGCTGGCGGCATGGCGCCGGAAGCGTTCGGCGCGTGAGGACCGCCCGCGAAAAAGTCTTGTCCACCACTGCATGTCGCCCGGTCCCCACCGTGGTGGCTTGTCTGGTGTATGTCCGGCCTTGATTGCTTCGCAATCCAAACGACAAGACAGTCTCTATCAATGAGTTTCTGCGTTTCCACGAAACACGGACACGCTCTAGCGTGCGCATGCGGTCCATTGAAAGCAAAAAGGCCGCGCGGAGCGCGGCCTTTTGCAGTTTTCTGGTGCTGTACTTCCATCGAAGCAGCACTGAGCCGGACAGCCAGGGCAGCGGATGCCGCCAAGTCTGGCGTTACGCCCGCTTCATGCCGCCAGAACCGGCGACAGACGGCTCACGCCGCTTCTTCGGCTTCCAGATCGGTTTCCGCATCGGCGTCCGCCTCGTCGGCATCCTCGGCTTCGGCTTCCGCCTTGGCGGCGCCGCGCTTGGGACCCTTCTGCAGGTTCGACTCGATGAGCTTCACGGACTCGGTTTCCGTGATGTTCTGAACGGCGGACAGCTCACGGGCCATGCGGTCGAGCGCAGCCTCATAGAGCTGACGCTCGGAATAGGACTGCTCGGGCTGGGCGTCGGAACGATAGAGGTCGCGGACCACTTCCGAGATGGCGATGAGATCGCCGGAATTGATCTTGGCTTCATATTCCTGCGCGCGACGGCTCCACATGGTGCGCTTTACGCGGGCGCGGCCCTTGAGAGTTTCCAGCGCCTTCGCGACCACCGGGCCATCGGCAAGCTTGCGCATGCCAACGGTGGCGATCTTCGGCACCGGGACGCGGAGCGTCATCTTGTCTTTCTCAAAGGAGATCACGAACAGCTCGAGCTTGAAACCTGCGACTTCCTGTTCTTCAATAGCAGTGATCCGACCCACACCGTGCGAAGGGTACACAATGTGCTCTCCCGTCTTGAAGCCAAGACGGGCCTGCGTGCTGCTCTTCTTTGTCGACATGCTCTGAACCGCTCCTGATCCGCCCCGGAGGCCGGATCGAAATGGCACGCGTAGCCCGTCTTCCGGCAAGACCGGCCTGCGCGTACCTTGTGCTGACGACCTGGGTTGCGGGCGATCACCGGCAACCCGCTGTGGCAGTCGAAATCAACAATCAATCCTTCGCGCCAAGCCGTACCCCGCGGCTGGACACGCTTACTCTCGCCCCTATGTTCCCGAGAATGCGCAGATGAAGTGAGCGCGGGATGGTTGACTGAGACGCAATCGACTGTATCCCATTGTATATCACAAAAATCACATGAATCAAAGCGCCGCTCTTTTCCGCACGCGCCCGCTTGCCGCAAGGCACGCATGCAATTCTGGGTAGCTGTGCCCCTCTTTGGAGGTGTCATATAAACATTTCTTTATATCCTTATTGATGCCTCGCGCCGGCCGTGCTACGTCGCCGGCCATGGGCAGTGTGCACGGGGTCGGACCCGGTGCGCCTGCCGACCAACGGCCCGAACAGGGAGAGCCGACATGACCGATTATGTGGTGAAGGACATCAATCTCGCCGACTGGGGCCGCAAGGAACTGGACATCGCCGAGACCGAAATGCCGGGCCTCATGGCCACGCGCGCCGAATACGGCCCGTCGCAGCCCCTGAAGGGCGCCCGCATCGCCGGCTCCCTGCACATGACCATCCAGACCGGCGTTCTCATCGAGACGCTGAAGGCGCTGGGCGCGGACGTCCGCTGGGCCTCGTGCAACATCTATTCGACCCAGGACCATGCCGCCGCCGCCATCGCCGCTGCCGGCACCCCCGTCTTCGCCATCAAGGGCGAGACGCTGGAAGAGTACTGGGACTACACCCACCGCATCTTCGAGTGGGCCGACGGCGGCGTGCCGAACATGATCCTGGATGACGGCGGCGATGCCACCCTGCTCATCCACCTCGGCCTGCGCGCGGAGAATGGCGACACCGCCTTCCTCGACGGCGCCACCAACGAGGAAGAGTCCGTCCTCTTCGCCGCCATCAAGCAGCGCCTCGCTTCCAAGCCCGGCTGGTACACGCAGATCGCCAAGTCGGTGCGCGGCGTGACCGAAGAGACCACCACGGGCGTGCATCGTCTGTACGAGATGCAGAAGAAGGGCACGCTCCTGTGGCCCGCCATCAACGTCAACGACAGCGTCACCAAGTCGAAGTTCGACAATCTGTACGGCTGCCGTGAGAGCCTGGTGGACGGCATCCGCCGCGGCACCGACGTGATGATGGCCGGCAAGGTGGCCATGGTCGCGGGCTTCGGTGACGTGGGCAAGGGCTCGGCCGCTTCGCTGCGCAACGCCGGCTGCCGCGTGATGGTGTCCGAGATCGACCCCATCTGCGCCCTGCAGGCCGCCATGGAAGGCTATGAAGTCACCACCATGGAAGATGCCGCGCCGCGCGCCGACATCTTCGTGACCACCACCGGCAACGTGGACGTGATCACGGTTGATCACATGCGGGCCATGAAGGACCGCGCCATCGTCTGCAACATCGGTCATTTCGACAGCGAGATTCAGGTCGCCGGCCTGAAGAACTTCAAGTGGTCGAACGTGAAGCCGCAGGTGGACGAGATCGAGTTCCCCACCGGCAACCGCATCATCCTGCTGTCCGAAGGCCGCCTGGTGAACCTGGGCAACGCCACCGGCCACCCGAGCTTCGTGATGTCCGCGTCCTTCACCAACCAGACGCTCGGCCAGATCGAGCTGTGGACCAAGCCGGGTGTGTACGACAAGAAGGTCTACACCCTGCCCAAGACGCTGGACGAGAAGGTTGCCATGCTCCATCTCGAGAAGATCGGCGTGAAGCTCACCAAGCTGAGCGACAAGCAGTCGGCCTATATCGGCGTGGCGCAGGAAGGCCCGTTCAAGCCCGAGACCTACCGCTACTGATCAGCGCCATCCGGCCGGTCCCGCAAGGGGCCGGACGGCATGCCGCGACAGAATGTGCCGATCCGCCCCCGCCGGGCGGGTCGGCATTTTGCTTTTGTGGCCCCCGTTGTCCGAGCGGCAGGCGCGACATACCTCCGTAACGGAGGAGGTGGGCCTTCCGCACTGCATTGTCAGTTGGCCCGAACGGGGCTAGGTGTGGGGACTGCGGCCGCGTGACGGCTGCATGGCGCGGGGGGCGGCCTTGGACTGTTTCGACCGGATGTCGGGTCGCCCAAAGCGGTCCCGATCCAAAGGAAAAGCCTTGCGCATCCTGTTCCCGTGCATGCGGTTCCCGTCCCTGCCTTGCCGACTGAAACGCTGAGCGGCCGGATTTCGCGCCATGTCCTTGAGCTTCAGTCGTGACCGCCAGCGTGTCCTGCCCTTTGCCGCCGAGATCGGCGCGCTGGGCGTCGTGTTCGGCGACATCGGCACCAGCCCGCTCTACGCCCTCAAGCAGGGCGTGCTCGCGGTGGGCGGCACCAATTTCGGGCATGCGGACGTGCTGGGCCTGCTCTCGCTCATCACCTGGAGCATCATCCTCTCCGTCACCGTGAAGTATGTGATGCTGGTGCTGCGCGCCGACAATGACGGCGAAGGCGGCATTCTCGCGCTGGTGACGCTGCTCGACCTGCATCGCTCCGCGCTCGGCCTGCGCTGGTATCTGCTGGGTGCGGGCCTCATCGGCGCGGCCATGCTGATCGGCGACGGCGTGCTGACCCCGGCCATGTCGGTGCTCTCCGCCATCGAGGGTCTGCAGGTCATCTCGCCCGCGCTCGATCACTGGATCGTGCCCATCACGGTGCTGGTGCTGCTGGGCGTATTCCTGTCGCAGCGGCTCGGCACCGAGCGGATCGCCAGCTTCTACGGCCCGATCATGCTGTTCTGGTTCTCCTCGCTGGGCATCCTCGGCATCTATGGCATCGTGCAGGCGCCGCAGGTTCTGGCCGGCCTCGATCCGCGCGCCGGTATCGCCACGCTGATGGACAATCCCGGCCTTGCGGGTGTCATCCTCGGCGCCTGCTTCCTCGCCATCACCGGCGGCGAGGCGCTCTATGCCGATCTCGGCCATTTCGGCCGCAAGACCATCGCCCGTGCCTGGCTGTTCGTGGCCATGCCGGCGCTGCTGCTGAACTATTTCGGCCAGGGCGCCATTCTGCTGAACAATCCGAACGCGGTGCGCAACCCGTTTTACGATCTCTGCCCCGATCCGTTCGATATCCCGCTGCTGGCGCTGGCCACCGCCGCCACCGTGATCGCCTCGCAGTCGATCATCACCGGCGTCTTCTCGCTGGCCAAGCAAGCCATCGAGCTGGGCTATCTGCCGCCCATGCGCATCCGCTACACCAGCGAGCACAATGAGCAGCACATCTATGTGGGCCGGCTGAACTGGCTGCTCATGGTGGCCTGCATCGCCGTGGTGCTGGGCTTCGAGGCCTCCGACCGGCTGGCTTCCGCCTATGGCATCGCGGTGGCCTTCGCCATGGTCACGACCTCCATCCTGTTCATCGCACAGGTGAACCGCTCCTGGGGCTGGCCGAAGCCTGCGGTCTGGGCGCTGGGCGTCGGCCTGCTCAGCCTGGACGCGGCGTTCGCCACCTCCAACCTCACCAAGCTGCATGACGGCGGCTGGCTGCCGCTGACCATCGCCGGCATCGTCATCTTCGTCATGGTGAGCTGGCGGAGGGGGCTGGAGGGCGTGGTGGCGCAGCAGGTGCGCTTCACCGAACCCATGGACGAGTTCGTCGCCCGCAAGGACCGGGCGAACGATGCGGAGAGCCCGCGCACCGCCATCTTCCTGTCCCGTGCCGGCGCCATGACGCCGGTGGCCCTCTCGCGCATGGCGGACCTGCTGAAGATCCGCTTCCAGCGCGGCGTCATCGTCTCGGTCTGGATCGCCGCGCGGCCGCGCGTGTCGGTGGAGGACCGGGTGCGGGTGACGGTGCTGGAGGGCGGCTTCGTGCGGGTGGACCTGCGCTTCGGCTACATGCAGCAGATCGACGTGCCCTCGGTGCTCGGCCCCGCCTTGAGCGCCCGTGGCGTCGATCCGGACGAGGCCATATATGTCATTGGCCATGAGCGCATCATCCCGCCTGACGAGGTGACGCGGATGCGCGATGTGGTGGCCCACGTCTTCGCTTTCCTGGCGCGCAATGCGGAGCGCTCGGTGGACCGCTTCGGTCTGCCGCGCAGCCGCACGGTGGAGATCGGCTATCCGGTGAAATTGTAAGCCGGCCAACGTTTCCGGCCGGAAAAAATATCCGTTTTGGCGGCAGTGCCATGGGAGCGCCGTCTTGAGGCGGTAGGGGTTCAATGCAAGGATGAAGGCGACGTAACGTCAGCCATCCGATTTGCAGGAATCTTACCGCTTCAGGTGGGGCCGCTTAGGCGGTGATCCACCTGGGGTCTGTCCGGCGAGCGGTGCGGCCGATGTGCGGTACGGTGAAGTTCAGGGTGCGGCGGGGGCAGGACCGTCGGGCGGGGAATACGGTGCCTTCATGAGCTTTTCTTCACGGGTCTGGCGTTTTCTGCGGGACAAGGTGGGCCTGCACGGGCTGGGATTCATCGCCAGCCTGATCGTGATCGGCTTCGCGGTCACAGTCCTCTATCGCATGCTGCACAAGCTCAATTTCGCCGACGTGTGGAACGCGCTGGCGGCGAAGGATCCGCTGCATGTGGCGGCGGCCTTCGTGCTGGTGGCCTGCGCCTATGTCACGCTCACCTTCTACGATCTGTTCGCCCTGCGCACGATCGGCAAGAACGACGTACCCTATCGCGTCGCCGCCTTGTCCGGCTTCTGCTCCTATTCGGTGGGCCACAACGTGGGCTTCACGGTCTTCACCGGCGGCTCGGTGCGCTATCGCATCTATTCCGCCTGGGGGCTGAATGCGGTGGACGTGGCGAAGATCTGCTTCGTCGCGGGCCTCACCTTCTGGCTGGGCAACATCGCCGTGCTCGGCCTCGGCATCCTTATCCATCCCGAAGCGGCCACCGCCGTGGACCAGCTGCCGCCGCTGGTGAACCGCCTGCTGGGCGCCGCCGCCATCGTCGTGCTCGTCGGCTATGTGGTGTGGGTGAGCATGGCGCCGCGCAAGATCGGCCGCTCCACCTGGTTCGTGACGCTTCCGGCGGGCAAGACCACGCTGCTGCAGATCGGCATCGGCATCCTCGACCTCAGCCTGTGCGCGGCGGCCATGTACATGCTGATGCCGACGAGCCCCTATATCGACCCGATCTCGCTGGCGGTGATCTTCGTCACCGCGACCCTGCTCGGCTTTGCCAGCCATGCGCCGGGCGGCCTCGGCGTGTTCGACGCGGCGCTGCTGGTGGCGCTGCCGCAGTTCGACACCGGCGAGATGGTGGGCGCGCTGCTGGTGTTCCGCCTGTTCTACTACATCATCCCCTTCGCCTTCTCGCTGGCGCTGCTGGGCGGGCGCGAGCTTTATCTCGGCAGCCAGCGCAGCAAGGCCGCCTGTGCGAAGGATGACGTGGCCGCGTCCGTGGTGGCCGCCAAGGCGCCCGTGGCCCCCGCCAAGAGCGCCACGGCGGCCGAGTAGGCCCTCGAAACGAAACGGCCCGCCGGAAGGGCGGGCCGTTGAACTCTGTCTGCATCTGATGTCCGGCCCTAGAGCGTCTTAGCGTTTCATGGAAACGCTGAGACGCTCCAAGTCTTTGATAGAGAATGTCTTGCGGCTTGGATTGCGGAGCAATCAAGGCCGGACATGCTCCAGGGCCGATTGTGACGCTGCGCGCGCGCCGTTTACTGGCCGAGGCCGGAGACGAAGGGCGCGAGGCCCGGCATGGCGGCGACGGCGCTCTTGGGCAGCTTCACCGTCTGCACGCCCGGCGGCACCATGAACTGGCGCGGATCCTGCGGGCCGCGTGTCACCGACGTGACCTCATAGATCACCTGCTGCTTGCCCTGGATGTCCATCTCGGTGCGCAGCGCGATGCCGTCCTCGGTGATGCAGGCCAGCGTCGGCCCGGTGCCGTGGCTGCTGGCGGTGGCGTCGATCTTCCATAGATCGCAGGGCTCGCCCGCCACCTCCGACGTGCCGGTCCGGACGCCGGAGCCCTTCAGGGACGCGAAATTATATTCCGGCGGCAGCTCCATCTGCACCGCCATCTTGGGCATGGACGGCACCATCAGCACCATCTTGGCGGCCTTCAGGTCCAGCAGTCCCACCACCATGGCGGGGGAGGCCTTGGGCAGCATCTCCACGCGCATCCTGTCGCCGAGCCGCATGAGATCGAGCGAGCCGCCGTCGCGCAGGGTGGCTTTCAGCGCGAAATCACCGGCAGGCGTAGGCAGGGGCTCGGCAGCGGCCGCCGTGACGGCGGTGAGCGAGAGGGCGAGGGCGAGCAATCGACGAGCAATGAGCATCACTGGGTTCCCACCGGGGGCACTGCGCCCCTTATGGGCCTGTGCGGTAAATATCCTGCCATGGGGTATCTCGGTTCCCCGCCCTCATCAAAAAGGACAGTTGCGGCGAAACGCTGTCTTATTGCTTTCGCAGGCGGAATTCACCATGAGCGAGCCTTGTGAGTCGCGAGTGAGCGGACCAACGGCATTCCGCGTGATCGAGGTTCGGGGGGTAGGCCCATGATGGGCAAGAGGACGCAACACCGGAACTGCAAGCCGGCTACCGGCGCAACCGGGAGGAGCAGGCCGTGAGTGGACTGCCTGAAGCGGCCTCCCATCTGCGGCCGACCCGCCGGTTCTGGCCCATAACCCTGTTCGGGCTGATCGCGGCGGTGGTGGTGGTGGCCGCGCTGACGGGCAACATGCACCCGCTGGTGGCAGCGCTGGTGCTGCTCTGCGCGCTTGCCGGCCTGCTGGCGTCCCCCCGCCGCGCGACGGTGGAACAGGCCGGACGGACGCCGCCAGCCGACGCTGCGCCGGCCCCGCACCGTGCCCGGGTGGATCCGCCGCTCATCGCCCTCGTGGCGGCCTTGCCCGAGCCCGCCCTGCTGCTGTCGCCCGCGGGCGAGATCCTCACCGCCAATGCGCGCGTGGCGCTGGCGGTCGGGGCGGCGAAGGTGGGCGATCCCATCTCCTTCCTCGTGCGCGTGCCGGAGGTGCTCGAAGCGGTGCGGGCGGGAGCCGAGGATGGGGTGTCGCGCCGGGTTGAGTTCGCCGAGCGCATCCCGCTCGACCGCTGGCTGGAAGCCCATGTGGTACCGGTCCATCTGAATGCGGTCGCCGGGGGCGTCGTGCCCGCCGGCCGTCCGGAGGGGCGGCCCGACGCGGTCCTGCTGACCTTCCGCGATCTCACCGCCCAGCGGCGGGTGGAGCAGATGCGGGCGGATTTCGTCGCCAATGCCAGCCACGAGCTGCGCACGCCGCTGGCCTCGCTGTCCGGCTTCATCGAGACCCTGCTGGGGCCCGCGCGCAACGATGCGGCGGCGCGCGAGCGCTTCCTCGCCATCATGGGCGCGCAGGCGCGGCGCATGTCGCGCCTTATCGACGATCTGCTGTCGCTCTCGCGCATCGAGCTGAACCTGCATGTGCGGCCGGACACGCAGGTCGACCTCAACGGCATCCTCGCCCATGTGTGCGATACGCTCACGCCGCTGGCGCAGGACCGGGAGGTGGAGATCACCTTCTCCGCGGAGACCGGGCCGGCGACCGTGCGCGGCGACCGGGACGAGCTGATCCGGCTGTTCGAGAACCTTGTGGAGAACGGCCTGAAATATGGCATCTCCGGCAAGAAGGTCGAGGTGGCGGTGGTGCGCGAGCCGGGTCCGGGCGCGGGGACGGCGGCCATCAGCGTACGGGACTACGGTCCCGGCATCGCACCCGAGCACCTTCCCCGCCTCACGGAACGCTTCTACCGCGTGGACGTGGCGGCCAGTCGCGACCAGGGCGGTACGGGATTAGGGCTCGCCATTGTGAAGCACATCATCGCCCGTCATCGGGGCCGGATGTCGGTGGAAAGCGTGCCCGGTGAGGGGGCAAAGTTTACGGTGCGACTGGAGCTCGCCGCCGGTGCTGAGAAAAGTGAAGTAAGTCCAGCGGCTTAGATTGTCATTCAGGTGTCATGGCCCGGTCATAGAAGGTTCGGGCCAGGCCGCTATGTGTGTGCGGCCCAAAGTTGCGTCGGGGCGATCACGCCCAGTTGGCGGCACCTGATTGGCAATGGAGAGAATCCGTGAAGCTCACCACCTTTTTCGGCACGGCGCTCGCTGTCGCCGGCACCCTCATCGCCGGTAGCGCGTCTGCTCTTGATTTCAATGGCGCTGGCGCGTCCTTCCCCGCTCCGGTCTACCAGTCCTGGGGCGCGAAGTATAAGGAAGCCACGGGCAACGCCCTGAACTACCAGTCGATCGGCTCCGGCGGCGGCCAGAACCAGATCATCAACCGCACCGTGGATTTCGGCGCTTCGGACGCCCCCATGGACAGCGCCAAGCTGGCTTCCGCCAACCTGCTCCAGTTCCCGGCCGTGATCGGCTCGATCGTTGCCACCGTGAACCTCGACGGCATCCAGACCGAGCAGCTCAAGCTGACCGGCCCGGTGCTCGCCGACATCTATCTCGGCAAGATCACCAAGTGGAACGACAAGGCCATCGCTGACCTGAACGCCGGCGTGACCCTGCCGAACCAGGCCATCGTGCCCGTGTATCGCTCGGACTCCTCGGGCACCTCCTACGTGTTCACCACCTACCTGGCTGAGATCAGCCCGGAGTGGAAGTCCAAGGTCGGCGCCGCCACCTCCGTGCAGTGGCCGGTCGGCGCGGGCGCCAAGGGCAATGAAGGCATTGCCGGCACCGTGAAGAACACCAAGGGCGCCATCGGCTACGTCGAGTTCGTGTATGCCGCCGCCAACAAGCTGGTCGTGACCCAGCTGCAGAACAAGGCCGGCAAGTTCGTCTCGCCGACCGTCCCGGCCTTCATGGAAGCCGCCGGTGCTGCCGACTGGAACAACACCAAGGACTTCGCGGCTCCGATGACCAACACCGCCGGCGCCGGCGCGTGGCCGATCGTCTCCGCCACCTACATCCTGCTGCCCAAGGATCCCAAGAACGTCGAGGCTTCCAAGGAAGTCATGAAGTTCTTCGAGTGGTCCTACGGCAAGGAAGGCGGCGAGATCGCCGAGAAGCTGCACTACATCCCGCTCCCGGCGGCTGTGGTGGACCGCATCAAGGCCGCCTGGAAGGCCGAAGTGAAGATCTGATGATCCTGCGGCCCGCGCCTCCGGTGCGGGCCGCATTTTCGCGGCTGTCCGCGGATTGAAGATACGAACCATGCACGGGGGCCCATGGCAGCCAGAGTGGCGCCGGGGTAAAGGGACCGCCAAGGCCGGTCACGTCAGGAAGGGCAGGGGATGGACGCGACGATGGACAGTTCGGGCGCCGTGGATCGCATTCCGATCCATCAGGCCAAGCGTATCGGCGGGCTTTCCGACCCGCTGTTCGTCGGCGCACTATGGGGCTGCGGCCTGCTGGTGCTTGTGCTGCTGGCCCTGATCATCGGGCAGCTCTTCCTCGGCGGCCTGCCGGCACTGCGCGAATTCGGTCTCGACTTCCTCTGGACCGCCAGCTGGAACCCGGTGACTGAGAAGTACGGCGCGCTGGTGATGATCTACGGCACGGTGTTCAGCGCCGTGATCGCCGTCATCGTCGCCCTGCCGCTGTCGTTCGGCATCGCCTTCTTCCTCACCGAGATCGCACCCCAGTCGCTGAAGCGGCCCATCGGCGTCGCCGTGCAGCTGCTCGCCGCGGTGCCTTCCATCATCTACGGCATGTGGGGCTTCTTCATCGTCGCGCCGCTGATGGCGCAGTACGTCCAGTCGCCGCTCATCGATCTGCTCGGGCCGATCCCGGTTCTGGGCCTGCTGTTCCAGGGGCCGCCGCTGGGCTCCGGCATGTTCACCGCCGGCCTGATCCTGGCGGTGATGATCGTGCCCTTCATCACGGCCATGTTCGTGGAGACGCTGGAATCCATCCCGCCCATGCTCAAGGAGAGCGCCTACGGCGTCGGCTGCACCACCTATGAGGTGTATCGCAACGTCTCGGTGCCCTACGGCCGCACGGCCATGGTGGGCGCGGTGATGCTCGGCCTCGGCCGCGCGCTGGGCGAGACCATGGCGGTGACGTTCGTCATCGGCAATGCGACCCGCCTGTCCGCCTCCCTGTTCGCGCCCGGCGCCACCATCGCCTCCACCATCGCGAACGAATTCCCCGAGGCGCCCATCGGCTCGCTGAAGCTGACCTCGCTGCTGCAGCTCGGCTTCATCCTGTTCGTGATCTCCTTCATCGTCCTGGCCCTCTCCCGTGCGCTCGTGCGCTCGCGGCTCGACTGAGGAAAGCGCAAAGCCATGGCCTCTCTCGCCGCACGCCGCGCCAAGGACAACGCCGTCAAGGCGATCTCCACCGGCTTCGCCGCCCTCGCCATCGTTCTGCTGGCGTGGATCCTGCTGACGCTGCTCGCCAAGGGCCTGCCGGCCCTCGGCACCAACGTCTTCACCCAGATCACCCTGCCGCCCGGCCAGGGCGGTGGCCTGCTGAACGCCATCGTCGGCTCGCTGATCCAGATCGGCATCGCGCTGCTGATCGGCGGTCCCATCGGCATCTTCGCCGGCACGTTCCTCGCCGAGAACGGCAAGGGCACGAAGATCGGCTCCGCCACCCGCTTCGTGAACGACATCCTGCTGTCGGCACCGTCCATTCTGGTGGGCCTGTTCATCTACCAGTTCCTGGTGGTGCCGTTCGGCGGCTTCTCCGGCTGGGCGGGCTCCATCGCGCTGGCCATTCTGGTGATCCCGGTCATCGTGCGCACCACAGAAGACATGCTGAACCTCGTCCCCGTGGGCCTGCGCGAAGCCGCCTTCGCGCTCGGCGCGCCGCAGTGGAAGGTGGTCATCATGGTGACGTGGCGCGCGGCCCGCGCCGGCATCGTCACCGGCGTGCTGCTGGCCATCGCCCGCGCCGCCGGCGAGACGGCGCCGCTGCTCTTCACCTCGCTCGGCAACAACGGCTGGTCGCTGGACCTGTCGAAGCCCATGGCCAGCCTGCCGATCGCCATCTACCAATATGCCGGAAGCCCCTTCGACGACTGGGTCTCGCTGGCCTGGGCGGGTGCGCTGCTGATTACCGTCGGCGTGCTGCTGCTCAACGTGGTGTCGCGTGTGGTGCTGGCGCGGACCCACTGACCGCGCCGCAGTCCTAACCCAATGCTTGCCCTGCTGCGCTCAGCAGGGCCCCGAGACCGAACGAGGCCTGTCATGACTTCAGCCGTCGATCCGACCTTCAACCTGTCATCCGCCGTGGCCGCCAAGCCCGGCGCGGTGGAGACGCCCACCAAGATCCAGGTCAACAAGCTCAATTTCTACTACGGGCAGAACCATGCCCTGAAGAACATCAACTTCACGATCCCCGAGAAGCGCGTGACCGCGATGATCGGGCCGTCGGGCTGCGGCAAGTCCACGCTGCTGCGCGTGTTCAACCGCATGTACGACCTCTATCCCGGCCAGCGCGCCGAGGGCGAGGTGATGTTCGACGGCGTGAACGTGGTGGGCAAGGAGCTGGACTCCACCGTGGTGCGCAGCCGCATCGGCATGGTGTTCCAGAAGCCGACGCCCTTCCCCATGTCCATCTATGACAACATCGCCTTCGGCGTGCGCCTGCACGAGAGCCTGAACAAGGCGCAGATGGACGAGCGCGTCGAGAGCTGCCTGCGCAAGGCGGCGATCTGGGAAGAGACCAAGGACCGTCTGCACACCTCGGCGCTCGGCATGTCCGGCGGCCAGCAGCAGCGCCTGTGCATCGCGCGCACCATCGCGGTGCGCCCGGAAGTCATCCTGCTCGACGAGCCCACCTCGGCGCTCGACCCGATCTCCACCTCGAAGATCGAGGATTTGATCGACGAGCTGAAGCAGGAATTCACCATCGTCATCGTGACCCACAACATGCAGCAGGCCGCCCGCTGCGCGGATCGCACGGCGTTCTTCTATCTCGGCGAACTGGTGGAGGTCGGCCCGTCCGACGTGATCTTCACCAATCCGAAGGAGATCAAGACGCGCGATTACATCACTGGCCGGTTCGGCTGAGCGGCGCGGGGAGCCTATCCATGACTGAGCATATCGTTTCGGCCTTCGATGCCGAGCTGAAGGAACTGGGCCGCAAGGTCGTCGAGATGGGCGGCCAGGCCGAGCGCCTCGTGGCTGATAGCGTCCTGTCCCTGATCCGTCGCGACAGCACCATGGCCCAGCGCGTGGTGCTGCTGGATGCCACCATCGACCACCTGCAGCGCGAGATCGAGGACAAGGCCGTCCTGGTCATCGCCAAGCGCCAGCCCATGGCGGTGGACCTGCGCGACATCGTGGCGACGCTGCGCATCTCCAACGATCTGGAGCGCATCGGCGACCTCGCCAAGAACGTGGCCAAGCGCGTGCTGGCCATCGAGAGCGAATATCACCCGCAGAAGCTGGTGCGCGGCGTCGAGCACATGTCCGACCTCGTGCTCGAGCAGATGAAGGAAGTGCTGGACGCCTATGCCGGCCGCGATGCGGAGAAGGCCATGGGCGTGTGGCGCAAGGACGCCAGCGTGGACACCATGTACACCTCGCTGTTCCGCGAACTCCTCACCTATATGATGGAGGATCCGCGCAACATCTCCGTGTGCACGCACCTGCTGTTCTGCGCCAAGAACATCGAGCGCATCGGCGATCATTCCACCAATGTCGCCGAGACCGTCTATTACATGGTCACCGGCCAGATGATCACCGACACCCGCCCGAAGGCGGACGAGACCAGCGAGACCACCGTGGCGTTCCCGCCGCGTTCGGTCGAAGGATGAGCAAGTGCCCGCGCAGATCCTGATCATCGAGGACGAGGAGCCTCTCACGCTCCTCCTGCGGTATAACCTCGAAAGCGAGGGCTATGCCGTGGACAGTGTGGCCCGGGGCGACGAGGCCGAGACCCGGCTTCGGGAAAGCGTGCCGGACCTCGTGATCCTCGACTGGATGCTGCCGGGCCTGTCGGGCATCGAGCTGTGCCGCCGCCTGCGCACCCGTCCCGAGACGGAGCGCCTGCCGGTGATCATGCTCACCGCCCGTGGCGAGGAGACCGAGCGTGTGCGCGGCCTCGCCACCGGCGCCGACGATTATGTGGTGAAGCCCTTCTCCGTGCCCGAGCTGCTGGCCCGGGTGCGGGCGCTGCTGCGCCGGGCCAAGCCCGAGCATGTGGCGACCCTGCTGCGCGCCGGCGACATCGAGCTGGACCGCGAAACCCACCGGGTGCATCGCGCCGGCCGCGAGGTGCATCTCGGCCCCACCGAATTCCGCCTGCTCGAATTCCTCATGCAGAGCCCCGGCCGCGTGTTCTCGCGCGAGCAGCTGCTCGACGGCGTATGGGGGCAGGACGTCTATATCGACGAGCGTACGGTGGACGTGCATGTGGGCCGGCTGCGCAAGGCCATCAATCGCGGCCGCCAGTCCGATCCCATCCGCACCGTGCGCGGGGCTGGTTACTCGTTCAACGAAATGTTTGCCCGCGCCCATTGAGGGAGCGGACCCAGCGTGGCAGTTCCGCGTTGATGCTGCGGCATGCGCCCTCCCGTGCGGGAGGGCCCCGAAGCGTGGAGGCGGACATGCAGCGCGAGATCGAAAGCGCGGGTCGCGCAAACGCAGATGTGATCGCCGGTCGAACCAGGCGACGCAGGGGCCGAAGCCGGTGGGCGCCGGCCGTGGGCCTCGCCCTTCTCCTGTCAGCCCTCACCGGGACAGCGGAAGCCCGGCCGGCCAGCTACAGGATGAGCTGCGTCGCGGTACAGGAGTTGGTGGGGCGCAGTCCCGGCATCGTGCTCGACACCTCGCCCACCACCTTCGACCGCTATGTGGTGAACGTGCGCTACTGCATGCCGGGCCAGCAGCTGAAGCCGGCCTTCGAACGTGCCCGTGACAATCCGCAATGTTTCGTCGGCTACACCTGCTACGACCCGGACAAGACCGGACGCGACTGGTGAGGCGCGGGGTGCCCTTGGCCTGCGTCCATCCTTGTGCTTAAGGTCGGGCCAAATCCGGGTGGGCGGGGTGCTTCGGCTTGAATGCGGGCGTCGGCCCGGCGTTGCAAGCGGGGCGCATGGCAGTTCCGGCCGCGGATATCCGGCCGCAGGAGTATGTGTGATGAGGAAGATACTGCGCGCGGCCTGTCGCAAGACCTTCAGCAAGACCCTGGGTCCAATGGCGATCCTGGCTGCGGTGCTGGTTCCCGCCGTCGCCATGGCCCTGCCCAACACCACCCAGATGACCTGTCGGCAGGCGGCGACAATCGTGCGCGCGGGCGGCAGTGCGGTGCTGGCGACCTCCGCCAATACCTATGACCGCTATGTGATCAGCCGTGCCTTCTGCCCGGCGGACCAGATCAATGATCCGGCCTGGGTGCCGACCCGCGACAATCCGCGCTGCTTCGTCGGCTACACCTGCTACGATCCCACCCGCGATCTGCGCTGAGCAGGGGCGCGCCCAATAAAAAAGCCCCGCGGTGCGGGGCTTTTGTCGTCTGTGACCTCAGCCTCGTGAGCTTGCGCTCACATGCGGGCGGCGGCGCGCGGCGCGCGGCGGCGATCCTGCACCGGCTGGTAGGCCATGCGCGCATGGGTGGCGCAATAAGGATTGCCGGTCAGGCTGCGGCCACCGCAGAAATAGAAGGCATCCGTGCCCGGCTCACCCAGCGGCCAGCGGCAGGTGGACTCGGTCAGATTCATGATGGTGCAGCGCTGGCCCATGGGCAGCACATTGTTGCCGGCCGGCTGGGGGGCCGGGGCGGGGGTCGGCATCGTCTCCACCAGAGCCTCGAAGGCGGGGGCGAGGGCCGTGTTGCCGTGGGTGGCGGGACGCACCGGCGCCTGCGGGCGCTGCTGCTGCTGCTGCGGGGCCGGAGCCTCGGGGCGGGCCGTCTTGCGCGGGCGGGCCGCGACGGCGGGCGCCTTGGCCCGGCCGGACAGGCCGAGACGGTGGACCTTACCAATGACGGCATTACGCGTGATGCCGCCCAGCTCACCAGCGATCTGGCTGGCGGACAGCCCTTCGCTCCAGAGCTTCTTCAAGAGTTCGACGCGCTCGTCGTTCCAGCTCATCGCTCGCCTCCTTGGCTGCCTCATCGAATCCACGGCCGCTTCCCGACGCGCGATGCGCGCGCGGGACCATGGGATCCGACGCCACTTGGGAACGGTGCCGCACGACATCTCGTGGCCGGCGAAGTGGAAGCTACAATATGGGGCGGGTTGCGCGAAGTGCGAGAATCACCACTCCCCCGGTTTTCCCCAAGTCGTTGCAAAAACGTTAACCACGCGAGGTATGTTGACCCCGCGTTGGCGATGTTTAGAATCCCCAATGTCGGGCTGCCCCGCGAGGGCGGCCTTTTTCTGTTGCTGAAAGGCATCTTTGCCGCAGGCATGTGCCATCGGCTTGTCAATCCCTAACCCTCGTCAAGGAGGGGTTCCGTGATCACCCCCGTTCTTCCGACCTATGCGCGCGTCAATCTCGAATTCGAGCGGGGGGAGGGCTGCTGGCTCATTGCCACGGACGGGCGACGTTTTCTCGATTTCACCGCCGGCATCGCGGTCAACGTGCTGGGCCACGCCAATCCCTATCTGGTGCAGGCCCTCACCGAGCAGGCCGGCAAGCTCTGGCACACCTCGAACCTGTTCCGCATCAGCGGCGGCGAGCGTCTGGCCGAGCGGCTGATCGAGGCCACCTTCGCCGACACGGTCTTCTTCACCAATTCGGGTGCGGAAGCGCTGGAGTGCGCCATCAAGATGGCGCGCCGCTACCAGTTCGTGACCGGCAATGCCGAGCGCAACCGCATCATCACCTTCGAGGGCGCCTTCCACGGCCGCACGCTCGCCACCATCGCCGCCGGCGGCAACGCCAAATACATGGAGGGCTTCGGCCCCGACATGCCCGGCTTCGATCAGGTGCCGTTCGGTGATCTGGACGCGGTGAAGGCGGCCATCGGCCCCACCACCGCAGGCATCCTCATCGAGCCGGTGCAGGGCGAGGGCGGCGTGCGCGTGCCCCCGTCGAGCTTCCTCACCACCCTGCGCGCCCTGTGCGACGAGCACGGCCTGCTGCTGATCCTCGACGAGGTGCAGAGCGGTGTCGGCCGGACCGGCCGCCTGTTCGCCCATGAATGGACCGGCGCCACGCCGGACATCATGGCGGTGGCCAAGGGCATCGGCGGCGGCTTCCCCATGGGCGCCTGCCTCGCCACGGAAAATGCGGCCAAGGGCATGACGCTCGGCACCCACGGCTCCACCTATGGCGGCAATCCGCTGGCCATGGCGGTGGGCAATGCGGTGCTGGACAAGGTGCTGCAACCGGACTTCCTGGAGCATGTGCGCCAGATGAGCCTGCGCTTCACCCAGATGCTGGCCGAGGTGAAGGATCGCCATCCGGCGGTCATTTCCGAGATCCGCGGGCAGGGCCTGCTGATGGGCCTCAAGGCGCTGGTGCCGGCCGCCGATCTGGTGGTGGCGCTGCGCGAGGAAGGCATGCTGGTGCCCGGCGCCGGCGACAATGTGGTGCGTCTGCTGCCGCCGCTGGTGGTGACGGCGGAAGAAATCGGCATCGCCTGCCAGAAGATCGAGGCGGCGTGCCAGAAGATCGAGAATGAGCTGGCCCATGCGCCGGTGAAGGGGGCCGCCGAATGAGCGGGAATGGAGTGCGTCACTTCCTGGATCTGACGGATCTGGAAGCGGTTGACCTGCGTCAGGTGCTGGAATTGTCCAAGCAGCTCAAGGCGAAGCGCAAGGCCGGGACCGAGGAGAAGCCGCTGGCCGGCAAGTCGCTGGCCATGGTGTTCGACAAGCCGTCCACCCGGACCCGCGTGTCGTTCGACCTGGCCATGCGCCAGCTCGGCGGCGAGACCATCATGCTCACGGGCGCGGAAATGCAGCTCGGGCGCGGCGAGAGCATCGCCGACACCGCCCGCGTGCTGTCGCGCTTCGTGGACGCCATCATGATCCGCATCCTCAGCCATGAGGATCTGGTGGAGCTGGCGGCCAATGCGACCGTGCCGGTGATCAACGGTCTCACCCGCATTTCCCATCCCTGTCAGGTGATGGCTGATGTGCTGACCTTCGAGGAGCACAAGGGGCCGATCACCGGCCGCCGCGTGGCCTGGACGGGGGACGCCAACAACGTGCTGGCCTCGTGGATTCATGCGGCCCACCAGTTCGACTTCACCATCAACGTGGCGACCCCGAAGGAACTGTCCCCGCGACAGGCCCTGAAGGAGTTCGTGAAGCGCACCAAGGCCAAGGTGCATTTCACCCGCGATCCGGACGAGGCGGTGGAAGGCGTTGACTGCGTCATCACCGACACCTGGGTTTCCATGGGCGACAAGGAGGCGGAACGCCGCCACAACCTGCTGAAGCCCTATCAGGTGAATGCCAAGCTGATGGGCCGGGCCAATCCCGGTGCCGTCTTCATGCACTGCCTGCCGGCGCATCGCGGCGAGGAAGTCACCGACGAGGTGATGGACGGCCCGCAGTCGGTGGTGTTCGACGAGGCCGAGAACCGTCTGCATGCGCAGAAGGGCATTCTCGCCTGGTGTCTGGACAAATCCGGGGTCTGAACCCACATCGGGGTCAACTTGATCGTCGCCCGGCCGGTTCGACCCGGCTTCGGGCGGCGAAAGACGTTTGTCGCGCCTTTGCCGGTCCTTGGCGGCATGGGTGCGAAAACCCCTTGTTTGTCGCAATCCTCGGCGCGGGGCATGCTGATGCTCCGGCGGCGATTGCCCAGTGCGTGGTGCCCTATGGCTGAAAACAGAACCTCAGAGGAGATGCACTCCCCTCTGCCCGGCGCGGACGATTGCGTGGTGCCCTTCCATGTGGAGCCGCTGGACGTGCGCGGGCGCGTGGTGCGTCTCGGCGCCAGCCTCGATGCGGTGCTGGCCCATCACGACTATCCGCCGGCGGTCAAGCGCGTGATCGGCGAGGCGGTGGTGCTCACCTGCCTGCTCGGCTCCTCGCTGAAGTTCGAGGGCCGCTTCATCCTCCAGACCCAGACCGATGGTCCGGTGGACATGGTGGTGGTGGACTTCGTCACCCCCGACAAGATCCGCGCCTATGCCCGCTTCGATGCGGAGCGCGTGGCGGAGGCCGAAAAGGGCAATGCCGCCACGCCCTCCGAGCTGATCGGGCGCGGCCATCTGGCCATGACCATCGACCAGGGCCTGTCGGTGAACCGCTATCAGGGCGTAGTGGCGCTGGACGGCACCGGGCTGGAAGAGGCGGCGCACGAATATTTCCGCCAGTCGGAGCAGATCCCCACCCGCGTCCGCCTTGCGGTGGGCGAGGAGATGCAGGCGGGCGGCGGCTCGTCCTGGCGGGCGGGCGGCTTCCTGGTGCAGTTCCTGCCCGAGGACGGCGGCCGCTCGGCGCAGGCCGATCTCCATCCCGGCGATGCACCGGAGGGCGTGGACGCCCATCAGGTCGAGGAAGACGACGCCTGGACCGAGGCGCAGGCGCTCGCCGCCACGCTGGAGGACGTGGAGCTGGTGGACAAGACGCTCACCAGCGAGCAGTTGCTGTTCCGTCTGTTCCACGAGCGCGGGGCGCGGGTGTTCGACGCCCAGAAGGTTGTCGCCCAGTGCTCCTGCTCGCGCGAGCGGGTGCAGGGCGTGCTCGCCAGCTTCTCCAAGGAGGAGCGGCGGGACATGATCCAGGACGACGGCCGCATCACCGTGAACTGCGAGTTCTGCGGCCGCTCCTACGGCTTCGCGGCCGAGGAGATCCTCGGGCACGCCGACAGCTGACGGGCTGTCACGGCTCAAAATGCAGAAGGGCGGCGCTTGCGCCGTCCTTTTTGTTTCCGGGGGCCTGAAGTCAGCCCGGGGGCAGAGTGTCGAACGGATTGTGAAGCGCCACGCCGAGTGGATGGAAGGGCTCGAAGTCCTTCACGTTCCGGGTCAGCACCACGAGGCCCCGCGATTTCGCTATGCCGGCGATGGCGATGTCCTCGAAATCGCAATTGTGTCCGGTGGCCGCCGCATGCTCCAGCAGGCGCCCGATCTCACGGGCAGCCGGCATGTCGATGGTCAGGATGCGATCGGCATAATAGTGGCTGATCGCCTCCAGCCAGTGCGCCAGCACCGGAGCCTTCCGCGTGGCCCCCTTGCGTTCGGCGGCGGCGATGCCAGCCTCGATATCCACGATGGAGATCGTGGAGAGCCAGAGCAGGTCCGCCTTCGCCTCGATCCACTGCACCAGCGCCGGATGCTGGGCCGCCTGCCGGGGCGAGACGGCGCTGATGACATTGGTGTCCAGCAGATACTGGGGACGGGCCGCCGGCACTTATAGCTCCGGCGACTGACGGGGCCGCCGGCTCCGGCGCTCCGGAATGTCCTCGATCTCCGCCGGGGGATGGGCCAGCAGCCAGCCGAAGCCGGGCACCGCCTTGCTGACCCGGTTCCATTCCTCCCACGACACCACCACCACCTCCGGCTTGCCGTGCCGGGTGATCACCACGGGATCGCCCGAAACCGCCTCATCGACGACCTGGGACAGGTTTTCCTTGGCCGAGCGGAGCTGGATCTCGCGCATGGATGCCTCCTCGGGATGCGGGCGTCCGATATATGACTACTTGTAGTCACATTATGCTCTTCGCCCACCGGTGCAAGGAGCACCGGGCCTCAGCGCATCCAGAAGCGCGGCAGGGTGAGCACCAGCACGGTCAGGATTTCCAGCCGCCCCAGCAACATCACGAAGGTCAGCAGCGCCACGGCGGGATCCGGCAGGTTGGCGTAGGTGGTGGCGGGGCCGACGATGGGGCCGAGGCCCGGTCCCACGTTGGACAGGCTGGCGATGGAAGCCGAGAAGGCGGTGCGCAGGTCGAGGCCCATCAAAGAGAGGATCACCCCCGCCACGGCGAAGGTCGCCACATAGAGGAAGATGAAGCCCAGCACCGAGGCCACCACCTCGTCGGACACCGAGGCGCCGCCGTAGCGGATGGGGAAGACGCCGTTGCGATAGGAAATGCGCTTCAGATGCTGGCGCACCGCCTTCATGGCGATCAGCAGGCGCAGGGTCTTCAGGCCGCCGGCGGTGGAGCCGGTGCAGCCGCCGAGGAACATCAGCACGAAGAAGATGGCGTCGGAGAGCGGCCCCCAATGGGTATAGTCCACCGCCATGAAGCCGGTGGAGGACACCAGCGAGGCGACCGTGAACAGCGCTTGCCGCAGAGCCGTCTCGCCATGCGCCACGCCCTGAAAGGACTGCTGCAGGAAGGAGGCGAGCGTGAAGGCTGCGACCACGGCGAGGAAGAGCCGGACTTCCGCATTCCGGAACAGCTTGGAGACGTCGCCGCCCAGCGCCCGCACATAGAGCGGAAAGGGCAGGCTGGCGGCGAGCATGAACACCACCGCCACATATTCCACCGCCGGGCTGGTGAAGATGCCGAACGAGGAGTCCGAATTGGCGAAGCCGCCCGAGGACACCGTTGACATGGCCAGCGTCACCGCATCGAAGGGCGTCATGCCGGCCAGCAGATAGCAGATGGTGCACAGAAGCGAGAGCAGCAGATAGGCGGTCAGCAGCCCCTTCGCCACCGAGCCGGCCCGGGGCATGAATTTCTCCGAGCGATCGGAGGACTCGGTGCGGAACAGCTGCATGCCGCCGATGCTCAGTGCCGGTAGCACGGCGATGGCAATGACCACGATGCCGACGCCGCCGAACCAGTGCAGCATGGCCCGCCACAGCAGGATGCCGGGCGACATGGCATCAAGCCCGGTCATCACCGTGGAGCCGGTGGTGGTGAGGCCCGACACCGCTTCGAACAGCGCATGCACGAAGCTGAGGTGCGACGGCCCCCACATGAGGGGCAGGGTGGCGAACAGCGCCAGCACCACCCACACCGAGGCGGTGAGCAGGAAGGCTTGCCGCAGGTCCAGCCGCGCGGGCGTGGTGCCCCGGCCGGAGACGATCAGCAGCACGCCCACGAAGATGGTGATGGCCGCCGCGCCCACGAACGCGCCCTGTCCGCCGGAGCCGGCCCGCAGGTCGGCCATCGCGGGCAGCAGCATGCTGGCGCCGAGGATGGACAGAAGGATGCCGATGGTCGACGCGATGGGGCGCAGGTCGAGGGCGGGCGTGGACGCCCGCTGCACCGAGGGGCGCACGAGGCTCATCGCCGGTCGCTCCTGGGAGCGGGCCGTGTCAGTTCAGCACCCGGGGCATGTGCGGGATGTCGAGCGAGAAGGCCGGAATCTCCACGGCGAAGGTCTCGCCGCCGTCGGCGATCATGTCGTAATGCCCGCTCATGATGCCGGTGGACGTGGTGAGAGGCACGCCGCTCGTATATTCGAACCGGCCGCCGGGGGGCAGCACGGGCTCTTCGCCCACCACGCCGGCACCGTGCACCTCTTCCACATGCCCGCGCGCGTCGGTGATGGTCCAGTGCCGGGCCTTCAACTGCACGGGCACGCGGCCGAGATTCACCACCTCGATCGTGTAGGCCCAGAAGTGCCGGCCCTCATCAGGTTCGGAGCGCTCGGCCACATAGCGCGGGGTGGCCGTCACCTGAATCTTGCGCGTGGTCGCCCGATACATCTCTTGTCGTCCGTCCGCCGCGCGGGGTTATGCCCCGCGCGGCAATAGTGAACCGGCGTCACCGCGCCGCGCAATGGGAACCTTGCCGGCTGTCCCCGGCATCCCGCTATGTGCTGTACCTCACACCGCCTTCAGGGCGGTGAGGATGTCGCTGATCAGGTCGTCGGGGTGTTCCAGCCCCACCGACAGGCGCACGAGGCCGTCGGAAATGCCCATTTCGGCCCGCGCCTCCGGCGTGAAACGCTGGTGGGTGGTGGTGGCCGGATGGGTGAGCAGGCTCTTCGAATCCCCGAGATTGTTGGAGATGCGGATCACCTTCAGCGCGTTGGCGAAACGGAACGCGCCATCCTTGCCGCCCTCCACCACGAACGTCACCAGCGTGCCGCCGCCCGACATCTGCCGGCGGGCAAGTTCTGCCTGCGGGTGATCGGCGCGGAACGGATAGAGCACCTTCTCCACCTTGGCCGCGCCGGCGACCGCATCGGCGATCTTGGCGGCGGTGGCCTGGGCGCGCTCCACGCGCAGACCCAGCGTCTCCAGCCCCTTCAGCAGCACCCATGCATTGAAGGGCGAGATGGACGGGCCGGTCTGGCGCAGGAAGGTCTGCAGATGGTCGGTGACAAACTGCTGCGAGGACAGCACCACGCCGCCGAGGCAGCGGCCCTGGCCGTCGATATGCTTGGTGGCCGAATAGACCACCACGTCGGCCCCCAGTTCGAACGGCTTCTGTAGCAGCGGGGTGGCGAACACATTGTCCACCACGAGACGGGCACCGGCGGCATGGGCGATGTCGGCCACCGCCTTGATGTCGATGATCTCCAGCGTCGGATTGGTGGGGCTCTCCAGGAAGAAGATCTTCGTGCTGGGCCGCGCCGCCGCCTTCCAGGCGGCGAGATCGGTGCCGTCCACCAGCGTCGTTTCGACGCCGTAGCGCGGCAGGAAGTCCTCAAGGATCCAGCGGCAGGAGCCGAACAGGGCCCGGGCGGCGACCACATGGTCGCCGGCGCTCAACTGGCAGAGCAGCACGGCATTGACGGCGGCCATGCCGGAGGCGGTGGCGCGGGCGGCCTCGGCGCCTTCGAGCAGCGCCATGCGCTCCTCGAACATGGCGGTGGTGGGGTTGCCGTAGCGGGAATAGACGAAGCCGGGATCCTCGCCCTTGAAGCGCGCTTCGCACGCTTCGGCATTGTCATAGACAAAGCCCTGCGTCAGGTAGAGCGCTTCCGAGGTCTCGCCGTAGGAAGAGCGGGTGGTGCCGCCATGGACGAGCAGGGTTTCGGGATGCAAAGTTGCCGGGTCCGGCGGGATGAACTTGGACGCCACGGGTCACACGCCTCTCATCGAGGCCGAGGAGCCGTGGAACAGGCATGCAGGACCGGGACGAAAGGACCGGAACCTGTGTGCGCGTCTACGTTCCCCGGCCTTTTAGCAATCTTGTTTAACGTGGCAGCAAGCCGGCCGGGCTCAAATTCACCACGAGTATCGGCAGTTAACGCCCATGGCCGCTTGGCGTCAAGCCTCGCGTCCGTTAAAACGAACGCAACGACGAAGCGGAGCTGAGCGTGGTCGAACAGCACAGAGCAGGCATCCTTCCGGCGCAGGCCATCGCCGCGCTTGCGGAAAACGGAGGGATTTCGACGCGCCGCCCGCTGGATGACGACCAGATCCAGCCCGCAAGCCTTGATCTGCGTCTCGGCCGCCATGCCTGGCGCATCCGCGCCAGCTTCCTGCCCGGCGCCGGAAACACGGTGAAGGATCGTCTCTCCGAGCTGGCGCTGCACAAGCTCGACCTCTCGGACGGCGCCGTTCTGGAGACGGGGGGCGTCTATCTCGTTCCTCTTTTCGAACGGCTGCGCTTGCCGGCGGACGTGTCGGCCACCACCAATCCCAAAAGCTCCACCGGGCGTCTGGATGTCTTCACCCGCGTCATCGCCGATGGCGCGCGGGCGTTCGACGCCATCCCCATGGGCTATGAGGGGCCGCTCTATCTGGAGATCGCCCCGCGCACCTTCCCCATTCTGGTGCGTGCCGGCTCGCGCCTGTCGCAGGTGCGGTTCCGGCGCGGCATCTCGCGCCTCTCCGACCTTGAGCTGCTGAACCTCCAGCAGGAGCAGCGGCTGGTGGATTCCGACGCCCCCGACGTGGCGGCGGGCGGCATCGCCATGGGCGTGGACCTTGCCGGCGAGGCGTGGGACGGGCTGCTCGGCTTCCGCGCCAAGAAGCACACCGGCGTGGTGGATCTGGACAAGCGCGCCGGCCTCGACGTGGAGGATTTCTGGGAGCCGCTGCGTGCGCGCGGCCGCACCTCCCTCGTGCTCGATCCCGATGCCTTCTACATCCTCGCCTCCCGCGAGGCGGTGCATGTGCCGCCCGATCAGGCGGCGGAGATGGTGCCGTTCGACCCGCTGGTGGGCGAGTTCCGCGTGCATTATGCGGGCTTCTTCGACCCCGGCTTCGGCCATGCGGCGGCTGGCGGCTCAGGTGCGCGCGCTGTGCTGGAAGTGCGCTCGCGCGAGGTGCCCTTCATTCTGGAGCACGGCCAGACGGTCGGCCGCCTCGTCTATGAGCGCATGGCGGAACGGCCCACCTATCTCTACGGCTCCGACCTCGGCTCCAATTATCAGGGCCAGGGCCTGAAGCTTTCCAAGCACTTCCGGCCGTTCGCGCCGGGGCTTTGAGGGGCGGGAAGCGCCGCTTACGCCGCTTCCTGCGCGTCCGGCGTGGTGTCCTTGGGCACTTTCGCCGGCACCGTCGAGGTGGCGGGCGGCGGGTTCAGCACGGTGCGCAGATCGGCCAGTGGCTGAAGGATAGCGTCCGAGAAGGCCAGATAATCCGCCACGAACGGCAGCAGCCGGCGCGCGGTTTCGTCGGTGCTCTGGCCGAGCGCTGCCGATAGCGCCGCATCCACCTGCGGCGCGCCCCGGATTTCGGCGGCAGGCGCTGCATCGCCCAGCGCGAGGTCGAACCCCTGCAAGGTGCGCGAGCGCGCCGCCTCCAGCGCGTTGACGATCTCTTCCGGCGGCTGCAAGGCGGACAGGCGCTGGGCGGCGTCCTCCAGCAGGGCGAGATAGGTGGTGAGGATGTCCAGCGTGGACACCAGATTCACCACCTCGCCCGCTGCCCGATGGCCGAGGGAGGATTCGGCGTCGATCTGCGGCAGGCGGTCCATCACCGGGCGCATTTCCCAGGCGAGTTCGCTCACCGATTCCCGCTTCTCGCCGCGTGGCCACCAGCCGGCGAAGGCCGAGCGGCAGCGTGCCACCACGGTTTTCACCTGCACGATCACCTCGTCGCTGCCATAGATGGGCAGCACCAGATAGGAGATGACGAGTGCCACCACGGCGCCGATGGCGGTCTCGTAGATGCGCGAGATCATGCCCTCGGCGGTCAGGCCCGTGACCAGATGCAGGCCCACCACCACCGACAGGCCGGTTGCGGCGGAGGCGATGTCGTAGCGGTCGCGCATGGTGAGCAGGCCGATGACCTGCCCCGCGAGACAGATGCCGGCGAGCACCCACACGCCGTTGTGCATCAGATGTACGGCGGCCACTCCCACCAGCACGCCCAGCACCGTGCCCCAGGTGCGGTAGCGCACGCGCACATAGGTTTCGCCCAGCGAATTCCCCAGCACGAACATGACGGTCATGGTGGCCCAATAGGCGTGGTCGAGGCCGAGGATGAGGTCGAGGCTGGTGGTGATGGTGGTGGCGATCAGCGCCTGCACCGCCACGCGCATGGAAGGCGAGAGACCATTGGCGTTGAAGAAGGGCTCGGGCGCGACCTTCGGTTCCGGCTGCGAGGGGTAGGCGGCGACATTCTCCTCGACCGGCCGTTCCAGATGGAATTTCTCCAGCCCGCTCACCAGCAGGGCGAGGCGCTCGAAGGCGGTGACGGCGCGCAACAGCGTCAACTGGACCTTGGGGTCGAGGTCGGGTGCCGTGGCAGCGCGGCGCAGGCGGGTCAAAGCGTCGTCGAGCCGGAGGTCGCGATGGCCGGGCACGCGGCCGATCAGGTCGAGATGACGGGCCACCTCCTCGGCCATGGAGGCGATGGGTATGGCCCAGGCGCGGTCATTGCCCTCCGCCCGCATGGGCGGGATGCAGTCGCGCAGCAATTGGGTGGCGACGCGCAGGCGGTAGACATGGGTGCGCACCGCCTCCACCCAGCCACGCGCCTCGGGCTCCTCCGTGGTGGCGGCCAGCAGCGCCACCCGCACCCGCACGCGCAGACGATGCAGCATGGTGAGGGCGGGCTTGGGCACTTCGGTGGAATTGCGGATGGCGTCGGCCAGCAGGCGCAGATAATCGCCTACCCCCTGCACCGCATCCACCACGCCGTCGTTGTACGCCTGCATGGCGCTGGGCCGGAACGGCGACAGACGGATGAGGGCGGTGATGATGAAGCCTTCCACGCTGGCCAGCAGCAGCCAGGCCCCTTCCTCCCGCGTCGGTCGCAGGATGGTGGCGACCGTGGCGATGATGATCAGCGCAATACCGAGCCGCTGCCCGTCCATGCCGTAGCGGCGCAGATACATGGCGATGCAGGAGAGCGGCACCAGCAGCAGCTTGAGCACCAGCGCATTTTCGGGATGGCTGCCGGGGCCGATGATGGCGACGATGGCGAGCAGGCCGATCGTGACGGCAAACACCCGCAGAAAGCTTTTCGCCTCGATGGGAACGGAGGCGGCGGGCGTAAAGGTGATGAGCACCGAGGCAGTCATCGCCCCGATCATGGGAAAGGTGACGTCGAGGTTCAGCCCGAACGCGCGCGAGGTCGTGACGCCGCAGATGATGATGACGACGTAGGCGAGCGCGAGATGGAACGCGCGGATCTGGTCAATGCCGCCGGGGTCGTGCTCGTCCAGCCAGCTGCGCAGCCGCTGCAACAGGGGCTTGCGGCCCCGTTCGTTGTGTTCGGCTAGCCTCAAGCTCAGCTTCACTGCGTACACCCGTTTCGCGCCTGCGACAGAAAGGATCGTCCATGGTGCGCCCCAAATGTCCAGAGCGGAACGGTGGAACCCACATGGGGAGACGGGGCAGGCGGTTAACGGTTGGTTAAACGCATCGCCCCCGCGACGCGGTGGCGTCGCGGGGGCGGAAGGAGCCGGAGCGGCACGTCCTTAGTAAGGCGAAGCCGGGGCGTAAGTGGTGCCGTATGTGGTGCCGTAGGTCGGCCCAACCACATAGGTCGGCGCGGGCACCGTCACGTAGCGCGGGGCGGGCACCACCATGGTGGAGTTCCGGCCGCCCACGGACTGCGAATACTGATCCTGCAGGATCATGTAGCCGCCGTGGCGCTGGAGGTAGTCCATCTGGCGCTGCTGCACCATGCTGTCATTGACGAGGTTGGTGCTGTCATCGGCCGAAGCCGCCACCGAGAGGCCGGCCACGCCGGTCGCCATGGCGAAGGTAAAGGCCGCGGTCCGCAGAAGATTGGTCTTCATAGGCTGTTCCTTTCCATTTCTCTGTCCCCGAAACGGGGCGTTGCCGGGATGCACCCGGCGACCCCGGACGCCTCGCTTCGAAGCCGTGCCGGGTCGTGTCCGCACCGGGGAAGCCTTGAGCATTTGCAAGGCTTCGTCCCGGCGGTCTCGCACTGAAGCAACGTCGTGATCCGCATTTGGTTTCAGCCTGCGGAAATGGCGGTCGCATGCCTGCAATGGCTTGCGGGGGCGGGGAGGGGACGATACAGCCTGTCGCAGGCGCCCCGCTCCGGGGTGTTACACCCTCAGGGATATGCCGAAGCGACGGCCCAGGGCCGCGGGCCGGAGGAGCGATGGGCATCGAGAGCGGCAGCCGCGTCATTGCGCGCTATAACGCCATGCTGGCCAAGGGCGAGATCCGCGAGGACGCCGCGCAGGCCAAGGTGGTGGCGGCGCTGGCCCGGCTGGAACTGGCGCTGAAGGACAAGGCGCTGGCCAAGAAGTCCTCCGCGCTCGGCTGGCTG
Source organism: Azorhizobium oxalatiphilum (assembly GCF_014635325.1). Taxonomy (GTDB): domain Bacteria; phylum Pseudomonadota; class Alphaproteobacteria; order Rhizobiales; family Xanthobacteraceae; genus Azorhizobium; species Azorhizobium oxalatiphilum. Next base: position 356,506 of record NZ_BMCT01000007.1, read on the forward strand.
TTCGGCCGCCGCCCCGCCGCCCCGCCGCCGCGCGGGCTTTACATCTATGGCCGGGTCGGACGCGGCAAGACCATGCTCATGGACCTGTTCCTGGAGGGGCTCGGCACGCTCTCCAAGCGCCGGGCGCATTTCCACGAATTCATGGCCGATGTGCACGAGCGCATCCATGCGGAACGCGAAGGCCAGAAGCGCGGTGAGCGCAGGACGGGCGATCCTATCGTGCCGGTGGCCAATGCGCTGGCCGCCGAAGCCCGCATCCTGTGCTTCGACGAGTTCCACGTCACCGACATCGCCGACGCGATGATCCTCGGCCGGCTGTTCCAGCGCCTGTTCGATGACGGCGTGGTGCTGGTGGCCACCTCCAACGTTGAGCCGAAGAACCTCTATGCCGGCGGGCTCAACCGCGCGCTCTTCCTGCCGTTCATCGACATGATCACGCAGAAGACCGAGGTGATGGCGCTGGACGCCAACACCGATTACCGCATGGAGAAGCTCGACGGCATCAAGGTCTGGCACAATCCCCTGAACGCGGAGACGGCGGCTGCTGTCGATGACGCCTGGCGGAAGCTGGCGGGTCCGGACGGCGGCGCGCCGACCGAGCTGCACATGAAGGGGCGGATGCTTGCCGTGCCGCTGGCGGGCGGCGGGGCGGCGCGCTTCGCCTTCGCGGACCTGTGCGAGAAGCCGCTGGGCGCCTCGGACTATCTGCGCCTCGCGCGGACCTTCCACACATTGGTGGTGACGGATATTCCCGCCCTCAATCCCGAAGTGCGGAACGAGGCCAAGCGCTTCATCACCCTGATCGATGCTCTTTACGATAATAACGTAAAGCTGGTGGCATCTGCCGCCACCGATGTCGATCACCTCTATACCGGCGCCGACGGAACCGAGGCGTTCGAGTTCGCCCGGACGGTCTCCCGCCTGCATGAGATGCGCTCGGAGGACTACCTCGCCCATCCGCATGGGCGCGGCGATTCCGACGCCAGCGGCGAGGCCACCGGACTGGTGGAGACCTGAGTTCCAAAGCCGGATCGGGTGCCGTTTCAGTCCTCTGAACCGCGCACGCGAATCCCACATTTTGGGAATGTGCGTTTGTTGTTCGCATTGCGATGCAATGCGGGCGGGGGCGTCCCGCCCTGCTCCCGTTGCGGAACACCCCTGCGAAAGCTCTACAAGCAATGGCTTGAACCCCCGGACGGATGGGAGTAGCAAGGCCCCGCGCTCGGCCTTGGCCGCTGTTCCCCGTCCCGTCCCTGAGGATTTCTCCTTCATGGCGCGCAGCAAGATTGCCCTGATCGGCGCCGGCCAGATCGGCGGTACGCTGGCCTTGCTGGCGGGCCTGAAAGAGCTGGGCGACATCGTGCTGTTCGACGTCGTCGAAGGCACGCCGCAGGGCAAGGCGCTGGATCTGGCCGAACTTGCCCCGGTGGAAGGCTTCGACGCGAAACTGCTCGGCACCAATGCCTATGAGCACCTCGCCGGCGCCGACGTGGTGATCGTCACCGCCGGCGTGCCGCGCAAGCCGGGCATGAGCCGGGACGACCTGCTCGCCGTCAATCTCAAGGTTATGGAGCAGGCGGGCGCGGGCATCGCCAAATACGCCCCTGACGCCTTCGTGATCTGCATCACCAATCCGCTCGATGCCATGGTCTGGGCGCTGCAGAAGGCCTCCGGGCTGCCCCGCCAGAAGGTGGTGGGCATGGCCGGCGTGCTCGATAGCGCGCGGCTGCGCTTCTTCCTGGCGGATGAGTTCAACGTCTCGGTGGAAGACGTCACCGCCTTCGTGCTGGGCGGCCATGGCGACAGCATGGTGCCGCTGGTGCGCTATTGCACGGTTGCGGGCATCCCGGTGCCGGACCTGATCCGTATCGGCTGGACCAGCCAGGATCGCATCGACGCCATCATCGCGCGCACCCGCAACGGCGGGGCGGAGGTGGTCGAGCTGCTGAAGACCGGCTCGGCCTTCTATGCGCCGGCGGCGTCCGCCATCGCCATGGCGGAGAGCTATCTCAAGGACAAGAAGCGCGTGCTCCCCGTGGCCGCTGCGCTGTCCGGGGAATACGGCCTCAAGGATCTCTATGTGGGCGTGCCGGCCGTGATCGGTGCCCGCGGCGTGGAACGCGTCGTGGAACTTGAGCTCGACCGCGGCGAGCGCGCCCAATTCGACCAATCGGTGGCCGCAGTCCAAGGACTCGTGGACGCCTGCCTCAAGATCGCACCGGACCTCGGACGGTGAGACAGTAACCCGCGGCGGTCCCCTTGGGGCCGCCGTTTTCATGCCGGCGGGGCGACCCACCGGTGAGCGCAACCCCGAAATGTTCCGCTCCCGTTCGGGAGGGGGCAATTCGCAACCCTCAGGGACGGAGCCCCAATGAATATCCATGAGTATCAGGCCAAGGCTCTTCTGAAGACCTACGGTGCGCCCGTGTCGCGCGGCGTGGCTGTTCTGGCAGTGAGCGAGGCGGAAGCTGCGGCGAAGGAGCTGGGTGGCCCGCTTTGGGTCGTCAAGTCGCAGATCCATGCCGGCGGCCGCGGCAAGGGCAAGTTCAAGGAAGCCGCTGCCGGCGACAAGGGCGGTGTGCGCCTCGCCCGTTCGGTGGACGAGGTGAAGACCTTCGTCGAGCAGATGCTCGGCAACACGCTCGTCACCATCCAGACCGGCCCGGCCGGCAAGCAGGTGAACCGCCTCTATATCGAGGAAGGCTCGGACATCGAGACCGAGTTCTACCTCTCGCTGCTGGTGGACCGCTCCACCTCGCAGGTGTCCTTCGTTGTCTCCACCGAAGGCGGCATGGACATCGAGGAAGTGGCGCACAACACGCCTGAGAAGATCATCTCGTTCTCGGTTGATCCGGCGGCCGGTATCCAGGGCTTCCACGGCCGCAAGGTGGCCGATGCGCTGGGCCTGAAGGGCGACCTGTCCAAGCAGGCGGTGAAGCTCACCGAAGTGCTCTACACCGCCTTCACCGACACCGACATGGAAATGCTGGAGATCAATCCGCTGATCGTCACCACCGACGGCAAGCTGAAGGTTCTCGACGC
>NZ_BMCT01000008.1 GCF_014635325.1 Azorhizobium oxalatiphilum
GTCAGGACTTCTCCACCTGGTACAGCACGCTCGGCGTGCGCGTGGCCTCGGCGGTCACGTTGGGCGGCCTCACCGCCGTGCCCCACGCCTCGGTGGGCTGGCGGCATGCCTTCGGCGACGTGACGCCGGAAGTGGCGATGACCTATCTCAACACGGGCACCAGCTTCACCGCGCAGGGCCTGCCCATCGGCGAGGACAGCGCGCTGCTCGGCGCCGGTGTCGACTTCGCGCTCGGCAAGGGCTTCACGCTGGGCGTGGCCTATGACGGCGCCTTCTCGAACGACACCCAGAGCAACGCGGTGCGCGGCACGGCCAGCTTCCAGTTCTGAAGTCGGCTAATTATAGGGCGCTTTTACCGCTCCGGAGCGAATCACCCGCCGGGGTGATGGCCGCCGCAGCGGGGGAGCGAGCAGGTTGGACGGCCCGGATTGCAGCGCGATCCGGGCCGTTCCTGCATGATGCGGTATGTGTTGCGGTATCAAGGGGCGGATGGCTGCGTCCGAAGGACTCGGGGGCTGCCAAAATGTTGAAATCCACCACCTGAAAAGGGCATTGTTGTAAAATTGTAAGCCGGCGCGAGGATAAGGGTGCGCGCGCCGGATTCGGGCCTGTTGCCGCCGTTGTTCGGGGGCAGGGCGGGGGGACGTTTATGGTCTGGGAGACCGTCCGTTTCCGAGGGACACCGGATGTGGCGCGCGAGGCGGAGCCGCGTCGGCTTCGCCGTGGCAGGTCGCAGGCGGCACGCGCCGCCGTGACGGCTCGGGGGGACGGGATGAAGGATCCGATTGCGAAGACCATCGGCTACCGGTTGAACCATGCTGCCCGGCTGCAACGGGCGCTGTCTGCCCGGCTGCTGGCGGATCTTGGGCTGTTTCCGGGGCAGGAAGCGGTGCTGAAGCTTCTGAGCGAGCATGACGGCCGCACCATGGGCGACCTTGCCGCCGCTTTGCGCGTGCGCCCGCCCACCGCCTCCAAGACCATCGCCCGCCTGACCACGCAGGGGCTGGTGGAGCGCCGCGCCACCGATGGCGACGGCCGCCTCGTGCGCGTGTTCCTCACCAGTGCCGGCCGCGAGCGCGGGCAGGGCGTGGACGGTGTGTGGGAGGCGCTGGAGGCCGAGATCGTCGACGGCCTCGACGCCAAGGAGCGCAAACGCCTGCGCAAGCTGCTGCGCAAGGTGGAGAAGAGCCTCGCTGCCAAGCTCGGCGCCGACCACGGCGGCGACGACGAGGCCGAACATGCCGAGGATGACGACGAGGGCTGAGGGGGGGCAGACGGGGCGCGGCTACTCCCGCATTCCGTCATTACGCATCCGGATATCGACCTGCAGAGCCGGGTGGCCGCATGGCCCGCAGGGCGGCTACCACGCCGGTGCGAGCCGCGCCGGGCGACGGCGGATGCGATACACGCGCGCTGGCGGCAGGTTGGCGAAGGTCTGGCCGACCAGCGTCGCCTTCAGGCCCAGCCGGTCCAGGATCGGCCGGGGCACCGGGCAGCGCGGGCCATAGGTGAACTGATAGAAGGCCCCGTCGGCGCCCATCTGGGCGAAGGCCCCCTCGAGGATGGCCATGACCTTCTTCACGGGAATGGAGAGCAGCGGCAGCCCGCTGACCACCGCGCCGACGGGCCAGCCCTGCGGGATCTCCACGCTGCGCAGGGCGGCGGCGTCCATCTGGAGCAGGTGGGCGGCGGGGAACCTGAAGGCCAGCTTGGTCGCGAATTCGGCGCCAGATTCGACGAGCACCAGATCGGATTCCCGGACGCCGCGATTGATGATGGCGCGGGTGAAGACGCCGCTGCCGGGTCCGAGTTCGAGGACCGGGCCGGTCTCGGCCGTGAGTTCGGAGGTGATGAGCTCCGCCAGAGCCTGACCGGACGGCACGATGGATGCGACCCGGAGCGGGGCGCGCAGCCAGGCCCGGAAGAAGTCGAAGGTGTCGGCGCACGTCGTCGTCATGGTGGTCATGGGCGTTCTCTGTTGGATCGAGGCTGATCTTCGCGTGGTGGTCGGCGGCTCCGGAGCGGCGCGCGGCAGCCCGGCGAGGCAAGGGAACATGGCCTGCGGTCGGCTCAGGGGAGAGCCGACCGCAGGCCGCACTTCGTCCGCGAACTCGGGGCGGAATCTTTGGCCGAAGTGCCTTTCGCCCCTCGGGCGGTGAGGGGCGACAAGCGGAACCATGTCTGGCGGGCCGGGAGGGAGGTGCCGCAGCCGGCCGAGAGGCCGTGGCTGTCGGCCCTCGTGGCCCCCAAAATAAGTGTCTGTCTAGTCAGTCATTCGCTTGGCAAAACTTTAGGCCAGCATGCGCCAGACGGCATCGAACCCCGAGCTGCAATGGGCTTCCGCCTGCGCAGGGTCCTGGATCATGAAATCGATGGTCGCCTCCGCCATGGCGGCGATCAGGGCCATGACGAAGGTCATGGGGACGTCGCGCATGGAACCCCTGTTCCTGCACTCCTCAAGGAGGCGCACCACCTCGGGCATGGTCCGGCTGGCCGCATCGCGGGTCTGCTGCGTCAGTTCCTCGGAGACGCTGAGGTGCGCCATCGCCCGTCGCTTCTCGGGATTGAAGCGCGCCCAGTGCAGCCAGTTGGACCACAGACGCTGCAACTGGTCGCGCGGCTCACCCCCGGTGGGCAGGCCCGCGACGGCGAGGGTGGCCATTTCCCCCTTCAGCTCCAGATAGAGAGCGTTCAGCAGGTCGGCCTTGGTTTCGAAATAGGTGAACAGGGACCCGTTCGAAACCTCGGCCGCCTTGGCGATCTTCGCGGTCGCCGCGCCGGTTCCCTCAGTCGCGATCACACGGATGGCGGCTGTCAGGATGGCGTTTCGCCGTTCGTCGCTGCGTGGTCTGGCCATGAGCCCCTCTTCTGAGGGCAGATTTATAAGAGAGTGCCTAGTCAGTCAAGTTTGCGTGCAGGAAAATCTCGGGCCTGAGTTGCCGGCTGCTTGAAGGCCTGAAGGTGGGGGCAGTCGGCGAGAGGCCGCAATCGGGGAGGCGCTACGGCGTAGAGGGGCGCCGCAAGCAAAACGCCCCTCCCGCGCAAGCGGAAAGGGGCGTTCAACGATTCACCGTCTGTCTGTGCTTGGGAACCCGCCGTCAGGCGCGCTTCGCCTCAGCCGCCGTTGGCGTCGCCCTGATAGAGCTCGCCCCAGGCCGAGAAGGCATCCTGGAACGCCTGCGTGCCCGCCGGGCCCTTCTCGAAGGCCAGGATCGCCCGCTTGTTGTTGGTGTAGACGACGGGAATGTCGATCCACGGCCGGGTCTGCAGCAGCTGCAGGTTGCGGGCCTTGTCCACCTGCGCGGCGGAGAGGCCGATCAGGAAGGCGGTGGGGCTGATCTTCACCGACAGGCCGGCCAGCGGCGCGCCCTGCGCGCTCTCGGTCTGCTTCACGCGGACCACCGGCACGTTGTTCACGCCGCCATAGGGGAAGTCGGGCGGCAGGCCAAAATTGATTTCCAGCGTGTGCGAGGCCGGCAGCGTCTGGTCGAGGTTCCGGCGCAGCGTGAAGCTCACGTTGATCTTGCGCTCGGGGATGGAGATGTCGGCGCGAATGCCGATGTCGGGCGGCAGGCCAGGGCCGCCGGCAACCGTCTCCGTCTTCCAGGTCACGGTGCCTTCGAACTGCTGCACCTGCTGCGCATTGCCGGGGCTTTCCTCGAACAGGAAGGCGCGCGTGGTGACGGCGGCGCCGGGCGCGCGGGGCGAGGTCTGCGGCTGCGTCGGCCGGGCGCCGGCATCGCCGCCGGCCTGCGTCAGGCGGTCGGCGCTCTTGGGCTGGTCCGGTGCGGGAGTGGCGGGCGCCTGCTGGGTGGCGGTCTGCTGCGGCTGCTTGCTGGCGAACAGAGCCGCCACCATGTCGCGCTTCCACACCACGCCGCCGATGGCGCCGATGACGATGAGGGCGAGGATCAGGAACACGATCACTCGGCCCTTGCCGCCGCGCTCCTCGGGGGCGGCGGAGCCGCGCACGCGCACCTTGGCGCGGCCGATGCGGGGGCGGCGCTCGTCAAGCGTCGTGACCTCGATGGTCTGGTCGTCCTCCTCGACCTCCGGCTCGGACTCCGGTTCCACCGGTTCGGCGGGGCGCGGGGCGGCGCGGGAGAAGGCGGGACGTCCGCCGGACGCGTCGGCGGGGGTGTCGCCCTCGCGGCGCGGATTGAGCGGGGCGTGGGGGGCGGCTTCCGGCCGGGGCGGCCGGGGCGGCGGAGGCGTGGGCGCGGCGGTGGCCGGGGAGGCGTCCGCCTGCTCCATCTCGATGCGCCGGATGGCTTCTTCCAGCGCCATGCGCTCGCGGCCGATCTCGCCCTCGGGCAAGGGCGGATCGACACTGCGCAACTGCTTCAGCAGGGCTGCCCGCGCCCGGTCGAACACCACCTTCCGGGCCTCCGCATTGTTTTGCGGGAGGCCGGAGATCGCGCGAACCAGAAGCGGGTAGTAATCAGCCATCGTGCGGAAGCTTTACCTTGGTGTTCCAGGCCTTTGATCAGGCCTGGAAGGGGTTGTGGACGAGGATGGTGTCGTCCCGCTCGGGGCTGGTGGAGAGCACCGCCACCGGGCAGTCGATCAGTTCCTCGAGCCAGCGCACATACTTGACCGCCTCGGCGGGCAGGTCCGCCCAGGAGCGGGCGCCGGCGGTGGTGTCCTTCCAGCCCTCGATGGTCTCGTAGATCGGCTCGACGCGGGCCTGCTCGCCCATTTCCGCGGGGAAATAGTCGATGGTCTTGCCGTCCAGCTTGTAGCCGACGCAGACCTTGATCTCGTCGAAGCCATCCAGCACGTCGAGCTTGGTGAGCGCGATGCCGTGGATGCCGCAGGTGCGGACCGTCTGGCGCACCAGCACGGCGTCGAACCAGCCGCAGCGGCGCGGACGGCCGGTCACCACGCCGAACTCGCGGCCAACGGTGCCCAGCGTCTGGCCGACGTCGTCGGTCAGCTCGGTGGGGAAGGGGCCTTCGCCGACGCGGGTGGTGTAGGCCTTGGTGATGCCGAGCACATAGTCCAGCGCACCGGGGCCGACGCCCGAGCCGCCCGCCGCCGAGGAGGAGACAGTGTTGGACGAGGTGACATAGGGATAGGTGCCGTGATCCACGTCGAGCAGCGCGCCCTGCGCACCCTCGAACAGGATCTTCTTGCCATCCTTGCGGGCCTTGCTGAGCAGCTCCCACACCCGGTCCATGTAAGGCAGAACCTTGGGGGCGATGGCGATGAGCTCGTCCACCAGCGCCTGCGGGTTCACTTCCTCAACGCCGAGGCCACGGCGGATCAGATTGTGGTGGGTGAGCAGGCGGTCCACCTTGGCCGGCAGGGCCGCCGGATCCACCAGATCCACGAGGCGGATGGCGCGACGGCCGACCTTGTCCTCGTAGGCCGGGCCGATGCCGCGCTTGGTGGTGCCGATGCGCGTGCCTTCGCTGGCATTCTCGCGCAGGGCATCCAGCTCGCGGTGCAGCGGCAGGATGAGGGGGGTGTTCTCGGCGATGCGCAGCCGCTCGGGCCCCACATGCACGCCCTGCGCCTCGAGGCGCGACAGCTCATCCACCAGCGCCTGCGGGTCGAGGACCACGCCGTTGCCGATCACCGACATCTTGCCCGGGCGCACGACGCCCGAGGGAAGCAGGGAGAGCTTGTAGGTGACGCCGCCTATGACCAGTGTATGGCCGGCATTGTGCCCGCCCTGGAAGCGCACCACCACGTCGGCCTGCTCGGAGAGCCAGTCGACAATCTTGCCTTTACCTTCGTCGCCCCATTGCGAGCCGACCACGACCACGTTGGCCACGGTGTGGGGTCCTTTCAGCTTTCCGACCCGTCGTGGGGCGGCGGGAGGCCGCGACCGTCCGGGGCCGTGCGAACACAGGAAAGCCCCGGCTTTGGTTCCGGGGCCTTTGGTGCGTCTTAAGCGATCAGGGGGGGAGTGGCAAGGTTCGCGGCGCCACAGTGCCCTGCCGGTTTTGGTGCGGGGGCGGAAACGGGCACGGGTGCCGCGCCCGCGAGGGCAGGCCGCGCAAGCGTTCGACGGGGCGGCGGCACGGCATCCGGCGTGGGTGGGTTGCGGATTTGTTCCGCATTGCAACCCGTGCTAGAGTCGTGACCTTGCGAGGGGCCGCGACGTGCCGCGCGATCTTGTGTTCAGCGGCGCTGGTGCCTAGGTCTCGTGGGATGGTACAGTTGGACGATAGCCTTGGCGGGACCGCATATGCAGCGGCTCCGCAGCTTTTCGAGAGTGTCAGGCCATGGTCGAATACAGCGCCGGTTATCTGAAAAACGTGCGCGACAGGCTCACGCAACTGGACGCGGGCCTGACGGACATGGGGCGGCGGGCGGTGGAAATCCTGGAGCCGCGTTTCGAGAAGGTCACGACCCGCTACGGCGCGGACACCAAGCCTGAGCCGGAGGGCGGGCCCGTCGCCGCAACATCCCCTCGGGCGGCCTGAGCGCCGCAGCCTCAACGCCCTCTCCTGCACCGGCCTCCCGACGTTCTGAACCGTTTCCGTGTTTCCGGGAGCGCGGAAACGCTTTCAGCCATTGGTCTACCGCAAGTCCGCAGAACCGCACACACGTCTGCGGGCATTGCCTAACGACTACGTCGCTTTGGCCATTTGCCGGCCAGCATCTGCTGCGCGCTGTCGTTCCGGGTATCGATCTTGACCGGCTGAGCGCCCACGAGCCGCCAGGATTCGGATGTCTTCTCGTCGCCACGGCCATCCAGCGTGTGTTCCTCGAACGGCGTGGACCTGAGGCTGATGCACAGCGCCTGGCTGTCGCGCGGCAGGCTCAGCTCCGTGGTTTCCCCCCGGTCGTCGCGCCATAGCCCGATGCTGCGGGAGGGGGCGTAGCGGCCGGTGTCGTTGGTTCGTTCCACCAGCCCCAGCGAAGTGAAGCTCAGCACCGAGGAGCCGGGATCCTCTGCCAGCACGGTGGCGTAACGGGCCGGCCAGCGCTCCTTGAGCTGCGCCCCGTCCATCAGCAACGCGAAGACGATGTTCGGGCCGATGCCGCGCACCAGCTCCTGACAGGGATCGTGGCGGGCCAGATCCTCGCAGATCAGCGTGGTGACGGTGGTGGTGCCGCGCAGGACATAGACGTCGAGGCTGCGGCTGGTGATGCTGATGTCCTCCCACCAACTGATGCAGGGATCGAGGGCGGAACCCAGCGAATAGGACTGGATCTGTTGCCGGTCCAGCCGCCAGCGATGGTGCTTCTGCCGATGGGTGATCAGACCGTCATCGCCGATGACGGCGAGGGCTGCATAATTGCCGTCGGTGACTTCGGTGTCGGTGTCCCCCACCCAGTCGAACAGGCCGGCGATCAGGATTTCGACGTGCGTCTCCTTCAGGCGATCCGCCAGCTTGCGGAAGACCGAGGCGCTGAGCGACAGCTCGGGAAAGACGAGGGCGTGGACCTCCCCTACATCCGTCTCGGCTTCGTCGATCAGCGCCTTGATGAAACTCCAGAACAGGGCGAACCCGTCGTTGCTGTCAGGGCCATGCGGAGGCCTGGATCGCTCGCACCAGACCGGATCCACATGGAAAGCGCCCGTATCTCCGTTCTGGCCCGGTTCACCCACGATGGATTGCGCCTGAATGCGAAAGGGCATGGGCACCAGCAGGCAGTTCAGGGACTTGTCGTCCTGCGTCCTGTCATGCCTGGAGGGCGCGGTGTAGGGCAGCCAATAGGCGCGGGCCAGTCCCCGGGGCGGCAGGAGCGCCAGATTGTGGCTCAGCGACCGCAGCGTCGCGCCCACCGACGGAGTCCGGCTTTTCGGCAGCACGCAGACGAGATCGGGATTGGCCTCGGAACAGCTGAAGGGCTGTTTCGTGTGGCCGATCTTACTCATGAAGAGTCGTTCGATGAGGTCCGCCAGCAGTGAAAGCTGGCTAGCGGATCGCTTGAAACCGAGACCCTGCGCAGCCTCATCCGCGATGCACATCAGCGACAGGGCGAGACGCCACCATGCGGGTTCGCTCGCGACGGGGGCGAGGGTCACGAACAGGTCGGCGTCCCGGAGGGACCAGAAATCGGCCCAGATGGTCAGGACAGCGGGTGGCGGGGGTTCCTGCGCCCGCCATGCCTCGCCGGCCGTTCTCCAGTGGGCTCGATCCATATCGTCGACTGTGATCGTGCGCAGGCTCGGGGGAAGGCTGTCGGAACAGACATGGTGATAGGCGCCGCTGCGCTGGAGGGCGGATGCGGCAATGGCGAACAGGTCCGTACAGAGATAGGGCGGGCCTCTGAAATCCGTGCCCTCTATCGGCCCCTTGGCAGCCACCATGTCGGTTTCGAAGGACAGATAGCCGTCGGGAAACAGGGCCTTGATCAGATCAATCAGCAGCAATGTGAGCCTCGAACAGTCCGACGTCTCGAAGGATTCGACCGGGGGCGACCCAAACGGCCACCCCCACGCCCCTCACCCGCTGTTCCGCAGACCCGCCGAAATGCCGTTGATGGTCAGCTGGATGCCGTGCAGCACCTGATCGTTCGCCTCCGCGCCGCCGGCCTCGCGGCGGTGGGCCTTCAGAAGCTCCACCTGCACATGGTTCAGCGGGTCGAGATAGGGGAAGCGGTTGCGGATGGAGCGGTCCAGAAGCGGGTTCGCCTCCAGCAGCTTCCGCTGCCCCATGATGGCCAGAAGGCTGGTGATGGAGCTCTGATACTCGGCCGAGATGCGGCCGAAGATGCGCGTGCGCAGCGCCACGTCCGGCACCAGCTCCGCATAGCGCGAGGCGACCGCAAGGCTGCTCTTCGACAGCACCATGTCCATGTTGGACAGCAGCGTGCGGAAGAAGGGCCACTCCTTGTACATGCTCTGCAGGAAGGCGATCCCGTCCGTGGGGCGGGCCTCCACGAAGGCGGCCACCGCCGCGCCGAAGCCGTACCAGCCCGGCAGCATCAGCCGGCACTGTGCCCAGGAGAACACCCACGGAATGGCCCGCAGCGCCGTGATGGCCCGCGTCTTCTTTCGCGAGGCCGGCCGCGAGCCGATGTTGAGCGTCGCGATCTCGTTGATGACGGTGGAGGACCAGAAATAGTCCTCGAAGCCGGGGGTCTCGTAGACCAGATCCCGATAGGCCTTGAAGGCGGTGGCGGAGAGTTCCTCCATGGCCTCCAGGAATTCCGGGCGCGGGCTCGCCTGCCCGGTGTCCAGCAGGCTGGATTCCAGCGTGGCCGAGACCAGGATCTCCAGATTGCGCCGCCCGTTCTCGGGGGTCGAATATTTGGAGGAGATGATCTCGCCCTGCTCGGTGACGCGGATCTGCCCGCTCACCGCACCCGCGGGCTGGGCGAGGATGGCGTCATAGGACGGTCCGCCGCCTCGGCCCACGGAGCCGCCGCGGCCGTGGAACAGGCGCAGCTTCACCTTGTGCTTGCCGAACACCTCGATGAGGTTGATCTCGGCCTTGTAAAGCTCCCAGCCCGAGGAGACGAAGCCGCCGTCCTTGTTGCTGTCCGAGTAGCCGAGCATCACTTCCTGCTCGCCGCCCCGGCTCAGCACGATGGCCTTGTAGTCGGGCAGGGACAGCAGGCGGTCCATCACCGGGCCGCAGGCCTGAAGATCGCCGATGGTCTCGAACAGGGGGATGATGTTGAGGGCGCTCACCCCCTTGGCGGAGACAAGCCCCACCTCTTTCAGCATCAGCGCCACCTCCAGCATGTCCGAGACGCCCTCGGCCTTGGAGATGATGCAGTTGGGGATGACCGCCGGCCCGAGGCGCGCATGGGCCTCGGCGGCGGTGCGCAGGATGGCGAGTTCGCCTTCCGTCTCCTCCGAATAGGTGAGGTAAGGCGAGGCCAGAGGCCGCGGGTTCGCCAGTTCCTTGCGCAGCAGCGCGATGCGGCCTTCTTCGTCGAGGGCGAGATAGTTCGTGCCGGGGGCGGCCTGCTCCAGCAGGTCGGCCACCACGCGCTCGTGCACGTCGGAGTTCTGCCGCAGGTCGAGCGCGGCAAGGTGGAAGCCGAAGCTGTCCACCGCCCGGCGCAGCTGCCGCAGGCGGCCACGGGCGAGGATCTTCGAGCCGTTCTCCATCAGCGAGCGGTAAACGGTGTCCAGATCGGCGCGGAAGGCGGCAGCGTCCGGATAGGGCTGGCCGGTGGCGTCGGCGGCGGGGGAGGTGTCGCCGGCATCCGCCGCATGCTGGGCGGCGATGGTCGCGCGGATGCGCCCGAGGATGCCCACCAGCGCGAGGCGATAGGGTTCCTCCTTGTGTTCGCGGGCCCTGTCGCCGGAGGTCTCGGCCAGCGCCGCCAGCGCGGGAGAGATGCGCACGAGGCTGGAGCCCAGCGACAGCTCGCCCACCAGCAGCGACACCTGCTCCTCATAGAAGGCCATGGCGCGGTTGCGGTGCAGGCGCACGGTCTCGCGCAGCACGTCGGCGGTGACGAACGGATTGCCATCGCGGTCGCCGCCGATCCAGCTGCCGATGCGCAGGAAGGCCGGGATCTCGCCCACATCCGCCGGCGCGCCCATATCCTCCAACTCGTCCTCGATGGCGCACAGCAGGCGCGGCACCTCGGCGAGGAAGGTGTAGTCGTAATAGGAGAGGCCGTTGGCCACCTCGTCCAGCACGGTGAGCTTCACCCGGCGCAGCAGAGCCGTCTGCCAGAGGGTGAGCACGGCGCGGCGCAAGGATTCCTCCTGCGCCTTGGCCTCCTCCGGGGTCGCCTGCATGCGCTCCTTCAGGTCGAGCAGATCGGCGATCTCCATTTCCCGGTTCAGCGTGCTCTTGCGGCGCACTTCGGTGGGATGGGCTGTCAGCACCGGGCTGACGAGGGCGTCGGCGAAGAAGGCGCGCAGCTCATCGGGGCCGATGCCGGCCTTCTCGGCGCGGGCGAAGGCGGCAGCCAGCGTGCCGGGGCGCGGGGCGGAGCCGGCCACCGCATGGGCGCGGTTGCGGCGGGAGTGGTGCTGGTCCTCGGCGATGTTGGCGAGGTGCGAAAAGTAAGAGAAGGCGCGGATGATGCGCACCGCCACGCGGGGCTCCATCCAGCTGAGCAGCGTGTTCAGCTCCTGCCGGGCGGCCTCGTCGGCATCGCGATGGAAGCGGATGGAGGTCTGGCGGATGGTCTCCACCAGTTCGTAGATGGCATCGCCTTCCTGCTCGCGCACCGTGTCGCCGAGGATGCGGCCGAGCAGCCGGATATCGTCGCGCAGCGGCTGGTCCTTATCCTGCCCGGAAGTCTCTGCTTCGGCCACAACGGCCCACACGGCACTCGTCATGCATCCCCCAATTCCGCCTGCTGCAATGCGGCAGTTTTCCCTTTGCCCATTTAGAGGAGTTTTCGGCCGGAACGAAAGAGCCGCCGTGGCAAGCGTGGCGCAGGCGCACTATGAGACGAAATAACGTCGCCTCTGCGCAAAATGGAATGGACGGCCCTTCCCGCGTGACGAGGCTCGGTGTCATGGTAGCTGACCGGTTGTGGGCCGGCGGGTGGGGGAATCCATGTCTTTCGCGCAGTTGCGCCAGCGTTTGCCGGGCTCGAAGGTTGATACGGCGCTTGATGCCGCCGTGCGGGCGGCCCGGCCGGCGCTGGGCACGGCGCTGGTATTCAGCCTGTTCATCAATATTCTCGGGCTGACCGGCCCGCTCTACATGATGCAGGTCTATGACCGCGTGCTGAGCAGCCGGAACATCGCCACGCTGGTGGTGCTCACCGTCCTCATCGCCATCCTCTATGCCGTCTGCGCGGGCCTTGAATCCCTGCGCACGCGCCTGCTGGTGCGGGCGGGGCTGAAGTTCGACGAGGAAATCAACGACCACGCCTTCGACGCCGTGCAGCGCGCCTCCCTGCGCAAGGCCTCCGCCTCCCATGTGCAGGCCCTGCGCGACACCGACACGGTGCGCGATTTCTTCACCGGCGGCGGGCTGGTGTCGCTCTGCGACCTGCCGTGGGTGCCGATCTACATCCTGTTCGCCACTTTGCTGAGCCCCTGGTACGGCCTGCTGGCGGTGATCAGCTGCCTGATCTCGGGCGCGCTGGCCTATGCCAATGACCGCGCCACCCGCAAGCTGCTGGATCAGGCCACCAAGGCCAACATCGCCGCCAACAGCCAGGCCACCACCACCTTCCGCAATGCGGAGGTGCTCCAGGCCATGGGCATGGTGCCGAACCTGCGCAAGCGCTGGATCTCCAGCCATGGGGAAGCGCTGAACTGGCACGCGGTGGCCTCCGACCGGGGCGGCACGCTGATGGCCGCCACCCGCTTCAACCGCATGTTCATGCAGAGCCTGATCCTCGGGCTGGGGGCGTATCTGGCCATCAATCGCGAGATCACGCCGGGCATGATGATCGCGGCCTCCATCATCGTCGGGCGCTGCATCCAGCCCATCGAGATGGCCATCGGCAACTGGAAGGCGATCGTGAACATGCGCTCGGCCCATGGCCGGGTGCAGGAGCTGCTGCGCGCCGTGCCGCCGCCGGCCGCCCGCATGCGCCTGCCGGACCCGCAGGGCCATGTGCAGGTGGAGAACCTCATCGCCCATGCGCCGGGCACGGAATTTCCGGTGCTGCGCGGGGTGAATTTCGCGCTGCCGGCCGGCCATGTGCTGGGCATCATCGGCCCGAGCGCGGCGGGAAAGTCCTCGCTGGCCCGCATCCTCGTGGGGGTGTGGCCGGTGACGGCTGGGTCGGTGCGGCTCGACGGCTCGGACCTCAGACACTGGGATCCCGAGCAGCTCGGCGCCCATCTGGGCTACCTGCCGCAGGATGTGGAGCTGTTCGCCGGCACCATTGCCGACAACATCTGCCGCTTCGGCGTGCGCGATGACGCGCAGATCGTGGCGGCGGCGCAGATGGCCGGCACCCACGAGATGATCCAGCGCCTGCCGGCGGGCTACAATACCGACATCGGCGAGAACGGCGCTTCGCTCTCCGGCGGCCAGCGCCAGCGCATCGCGCTCGCCCGCGCGCTCTACGGCATGCCGGCGCTGATCGTGCTGGACGAGCCCAACGCCAGCCTGGATGCAGCCGGCGAACAGGCGCTGAACGTGGCGGTGCAGGCGCTGAAGAAGGCGGGACGCACGGTCATCCTCATCACTCACAAGACCAACAATCTCGGCCTGTGCGATCTGGTGCTGCTGCTGAACGAGGGCAGCGTGCACGGCTTCGGCCCGCGCGACGAGGTGATCGCCAAGCTGCTGGGCCCGCGCCTCGTGCAGCCGGGGGCAATGCCGCCCGGCGCGCCCGCCGCCGCGAAGGCCTGAGGAGGCGCCCGTGTCCAACAGCAACTCCGACAGCATCGACACCTCCGGCGCCGCCACCCCGGCCACGACGGGCAAGGCCGTGCCGCCTCAGGCGGCAGCCGCCAATACGCCCGCGCCCGCCCGCCCGGCGAGCCCGCCGGCGCTGGCCACGACGCCCGTGCGCACCGACTTTTCCGCCGAGCCGCCGAAGGTCAGCAGCGATTTCCGCCGCGTGGCCGCCATCGGCTATGGCGTCATCTTCCTCACCTTCGGGGTGGGGGGCGCGTGGGCGGCGCTCGCCAATATCGACAGCGCGGTGATCGCCTCCGGCGTCGTCTCGGTGGAGAGCAAGCGGCAGGTGGTGCAGCATCTGGAAGGCGGCATCATCGTCGAGATCGACGTGAAGGACGGCCAGAGCGTGAAGGCCGGCGACCTGCTGTTCCGGCTCGATCCCACCTCTTCGCAGTCCAATTACGCCGCCTTGCGCGCCCAGCTCGACACGCTGCTCGCCAATGAGGCCCGCCTCATGGCCGAGCGGGCGCAGGCGTCGGCCATCGAGTTCCCGCCGGACCTGCTGGATCGTGCCAGCCAGCCGCTGGTGAAGGCGGCGATTGCCGACCAGCAGGCCCAGTTCCGCGACCGCAAGGCCTCGCTCGCTGGCCAGATGAGCATCCTCAACAGCCGCGCGGCGCAGGGCGAGACCGAGATCGACGGCCTCAAGCGCGAGCGCGAGGCGCTGGACAGCCAGCTCTACTTCATCGAGGACGAGCTGGCCGGCATCCGTTCGCTGTCCGACAAGGGCCTCGTCTCCAAGCCGCGCCTTGCCGAACTCCAGCGCGAGAAGGCCCGCTTGCAGGGGCTGGTCGGCCGCAATACGGCGGATACGGCCAAGGCGCAGAACACCATCGGCGAGATGAACCTCCAGATCCAGCAGCTGATCCAGAAGCAGCAGGAAGAGGTGGCCGGGCAGATGGTGGAGACCCGCCAGAAGATCTCCGACGTGCGCGAGAAACTCGCCGTCTCCGAGAACGTTCTGAAGCGGGTGGACATCCGCGCGCCGCGGACCGGCGTGGTGCAGAACATCAATCCGAAGATCTACACCATCGGCGCCATCGCCAAGCCTGGCGACACGCTGCTGGAGATCGTGCCGCAGAATGACGAGCTGATCGTCGATGCGCAGATCACCCCCACCGACATCGACCGCCTGCATGACGGCGTGACCGGGGTGGAGGTGCGCTTCCCCGCCTTCCATTCCCGCACCACGCCGCTGATCCTCGGCGAGCTGCGCACCGTCTCGCCCGACCGGCTGATCGACGAGACCTCGCGCCAGCCCTATTTCCAGGCGGTGGTGGCGGTGGCCAATACCGACATTCCCGACGAGATGAAGACCCGCCTGCGCCCCGGCATGCCGGCCGAAGTGGTGTTCTCCACCGGCGAGCGCTCGGTGCTGAGCTATCTCACCCGGCCGCTGCTCGACGCCGTGACCAAGTCCATGCGCGAGAAGTGAGGGCGTTCAGCGCGGCGGGCTGAGCGGGGTGTCGGGGAAGGTCTGCCGGTCGGCATCGCGCACGGCGCCCCAGCGGCGAAGGAAGCCCTCCGCCTCGGCGGCGGACACCAGCTGCCCGTCCATCTGCCCCGTGGTCGCCCAGGCGAAGGGCGTCACCACCATGGAGAGGCCCAGCAGCCGCATCCTGAGCGCGGCTTCCGCCAGCAGGAAGGGCGCCGGGACCGAGGCTGCAAAGCCACCGATGGCCGCCAGTGCGCTGCGCCGGGTCGCCACCAGCGGCGAGATCGGCACCGCATATTCCCGGTGGATGAAGCCTCGCTCCGGCCAGCTCTCCGGCGCGAAGCCGAACAGGGAGGCGGCCGCATCGGGCCGGTCCCGGCCCGCGGGGGTGCCCGGCCTGCCGTCGTTCGCCCGGCCCCCGCTCTCCCCCAGCACCCGCCCGCCGGCCATGCCCACGGTGGGGTCGGCGGCAAGGCCGATGAGGGCGTCGATGAGGTCCGTGGGGCCGGGGGTCAGGCCGGCGTCGAGGAACACCAGATGCTCGTGCGCCGCCGCCCGCCACAAGGCGTTGCGCCGCCCCGGCGCGTCGAGGCCGGCGGTTTCCACCGTGCGCCACGGCACCGCACCGGTAGCGCTCGCGCCGCTGGTGTCGAGACGGGCGTCGGCCACCACTTCCAGATGCCCGGCGGGCCAGCCGTCGCGGGCGAGCGCCTCCAGCACCGGGGCAAGCCGGCCATGGCCGTCCGGCCCGGCGCCTACGATGACGCTCACCGGCGGGATCTGCGTGAAGGCCCGGCGCAGCTGGAGGGTGCCCGGGCGGGCGCCATCGGCGATGCGCCACGGGCCGCCGGCCGTGGCGTTCCACTGCTCCACCACCGTCCGGCGCATGGGCGCATCGAGACGGAAGGGCAGGGTGAGATGGGCGAAATGCACCGGCAGCTGCTGGGCCACCAGCCCACAGGACAAGGCGCGCAGGCACAGCTCATAGGCCGCCCCGGTGCCCAGCTCCGGCCGGATTCCGCCCAGTGCCGCCAGCGCCGCGCCCCGGATCACCAGCGGCAGGCCGATGCCGTCATAGGCAGCCAGCCGGAGCACGCTGGCGCCGGGCTGGGCGGCGGGCGCCGGGGTGAAGCGCAGGCCGGGGAAGCCGAAGAACAGCTCCGCATCCGGCCGGGCCGCCACCGCATCGCGCAGCATGCGCTTGAGCCGCCGCCGCAGGAAGGTGAGCGGCGTGGCGAGAACGATGAAGTCGTCCGGCCCGGAGGGCAGCGGCGTGGCGCGCGGCCGGTAGGGCAGGCTGACGGTGATGAGGCGCACGCGCCCGCTCCACATGACGCCCATCAGAGCGTCCCGGCGGAGGAAGGGGCGGCGGAAGCCGCCGCGGGACTGCGGGCGGCGATGGCGGCGAGGCTGGCATTCATCTGCCGGGCCACCGCCTCGGGAGAGAAGTCGCGGGCGATGCGGGCGCGGGCGGCGGTGCCCAGCGACATATCGCCGGCCTCCACCAGCGCGGCGGCGCGCAGCAGCGCCTCGGTCAGCGCGGGGATCTCCACCTCGGCCCAGCCGCCGCCCTTCATGTAGGGGCCTTCGTCTTTGGTGAGCTTTACGTCCCGGCACGCCACGGGGAAGCCGCAGGAGGCATCGAGGAAGTCACGGGAGCCGCCGAAATCCGTGGCCACCACCAGCTTTCCGCGCGCCATCGCCTCGGCGATGGTCAGGCCGTAGCCTTCCGAGCAGTGAGGCGAGGCATAGATGTCCGCCGCTTCCACCAGCGCCGACATCTGATCCTCGCGCAGGGTGGAGGTGATGAGGCCCATGGCCGGGTCCGCGTCCACGGCGGCCATGAGCGCGGCGCCCGCCGCGCCCGCATGCTGGAGGTTCTTGGTTTTCAACAGCAATTGCCAGCCCCGCGTGCCGAGGCCGGAGGCGGCAAAGGCCTCCACCAGCGCGATCGGCCGCTTGCGGGACAGGAAGCTGGTGCCGTCGAAGGCATAGAGAATGGTGCGCTTGCCCGGCGGCACGCCGGTTTCGGCCGCGCGCACCATGGGGGGCGGTGCCACCTGGATGGGGTGCGGGATCACATGCACCGGCCTGTCGGTGGCGCGGGCGATGGCGTCGGCGCAGAAGCGGCTGGGGGTCCAGACCGCATCCAGACTGGGGATGAAGCGCGCCCAGCTCTCCGGAATGGTGTCCAGCTCCCAGACGAAGGCGCCCACCCGCGCCCGCGCGCTGCGCACCACGGCCCATTGCGCGTCGGTGAGCAGGGGATCCCAGCCATCGGGATTGATGTTGACGATGGCGATGTCGGCCGGCCCGTCGAAATTGGTCACGTCGCTGGTCAGCGGTTGGCGCGCATGGACGTGGAAGGGTCGGTAGATGGGGGAGAAATTCACCCGGTGGGCGGTGTGCCAGAAGGCCGACGCATAGGAGCGCGCACCCACGCCCAGTCCATTGGCATAGTTCCAGGGTGCGATGAAGGCGATGCGCAGAGCCGTGCCGGGCTGATGCGTATCGCCGCCCGCTGCTCCGAAATCGGGCGTACCCGCCTGCAGCGGTGTGCCCACATGCTTCATTCCCGCGACCGCCTCCCGTCCGCGCGCGCTACCCCCCCTGAGGCAGCCATATACGGCTTTGTGCCGGGTGATCCAACCCTCCCCGCGCCGTGGTGCCCAAGGACTTCATGGAGGAGTTCCATGCCGATCCGTTCGGCGTTGACACGGTTTCGGGCGACTCCTACGGTGCCGCCCCCAAAGGCACTCTCGTTGCAGGCGCTGCTTGGTTTCGCGGCAGTCCGCAACGTGGAACATCCCATTGCCAACTAGGGTGGAGTTTCCTCGATGAAGGTCCTGGTACCCGTCAAGCGCGTGGTCGATTACAACGTCAAGGTACGTGTCAAATCCGACGGGTCAGGTGTCGAGCTCGCCCACGTCAAGATGTCCATGAATCCCTTCGACGAGATCGCCGTCGAGGAGGCCCTGCGTCTTAAGGAGGCAGGCATCGCGACCGAGGTGGTGGCCGTGTCCATCGGCCCGGCGCAGGCGTCCGAGACCATCCGCACCGCTCTCGCCATGGGCGCCGATCGCGGCATCCTGGTGAAGACCGACGCGCTCGTGGAGCCGCTGGCGGTGGCCAAGATCCTCAAGGGCGTGATCGGCGAGGAGAGCCCGAAGCTGGTCATCCTCGGCAAGCAGGCCATCGACGACGATTCGAACCAGACCGGCCAGATGCTGGCCGCGCTGCTCGGCTGGGGCCAGGGTACCTTCGCTTCGAAGGTGGCTGTGGATGGCGAGGCGGTGAACGTGACCCGCGAGATCGACGGCGGCCTGCAGACGGTGCGCCTCTCTCTGCCGGCCATCGTCACGACGGACCTGCGCCTCAACGAGCCGCGCTATGCTTCGCTGCCGAACATCATGAAGGCGAAGAAGAAGCCCATCGACGAGAAGACCCCGGAGTCCTACGGCGTCGACGTGTCGCCGCGCCTGAAGGTGCTCACCACCGCCGAACCGGCTGGCCGCAAGGCCGGCGTGAAGGTCGGCTCGGTGGCTGAACTGGTGTCCAAGCTCAAGGATGAGGCGGGAGTTCTCTGATGGCCACGCTGCTTCTCGCCGAACACGACAATTCGGCTCTCAACGGCGTCACCGCCAAGGCCCTGACCGCCGCCGTCGCCCTCGGCGGCCCGGTGCATGTGCTGGTGGCCGGCCAGAACGCCAAGGCGGTCGCCGATGCGGCGGCCACGCTCGCGGGCGTGGAGAAGGTGCTCCTCGCCGACGACGCGCTCTATGCGCATCGCCTCGCCGAGCCGCTGGCCGCGCTGATCGTCGCGCTGGCCCCCGGCTATGACGCCATCGTCGGCCCCTCCACCGCCGTGTCCAAGAACGTGCTGCCGCGCGTGGCCGCGCTGCTCGACGTGGCGCAGGTGTCCGACATCATCAAGGTGGTCTCGCCCGACACGTTCGAGCGCCCCATCTATGCCGGCAACGCCATCCAGACCGTGCAGGCCACCGACGCCAAGAAGGTGATCACGGTGCGCACCGCCTCGTTCGGCGCCACCGGCACCGGCGGCTCGGCCGCCGTTGAGGCTGTGAGCGCGCAGGCGGATCCCGGCGTCTCCTCCTTCGTGGACGAGAGCCTCGCCGTGTCCGACCGTCCGGAGCTGACCGCCGCCAAGATCATCGTCTCCGGCGGCCGCGCGCTCGGCTCGCAGGAGAAGTTCGCGGAAGTCATCGAGCCTCTGGCCGACACCTTCGGTGCGGCAGTCGGCGCCTCGCGCGCGGCGGTGGATGCGGGCTATGCTCCGAACGACTGGCAGGTGGGCCAGACCGGCAAGGTGGTCGCCCCCGAGCTGTATGTGGCCGTGGGCATCTCCGGCGCCATCCAGCATCTGGCCGGCATGAAGGACTCGAAGGTGATCGTGGCCATCAACAAGGACGAGGAGGCGCCGATCTTCCAGGTGGCCGACTATGGCCTCGTGGGTGATCTGTTCACCATCGTGCCCGAGCTGAAGGCCGAGGTCGCCAAGGCCAAGGGCTGATGCCCTGGCGTGGCGGCCGGGCCGCCGCGACCAAAGGCTGAGACGCGCAGGGTTGACAAGACCCGGCGCAGATAAGCTGATCCACTCTCAGGCGCGGGCTCCGGCCCGCGCCGTCCGCAACAGAAAAGCCGCGAGACGTCGCAATATGCCGCTGGAGATCAAGAAGGTCGGAGTGATCGGTGCCGGCCAGATGGGCAATGGCATCGCCCATGTGTGCGCTCTGGCCGGCTTCGACGTGGTGCTGAGCGACCAGGACCCGGATCGGGTGCGGTCCGGCCTTGCCACCATCAATGGCAACATGGCCAAGCAGGTGTCCAAGGGCACCGTCTCGGAGGACGACCGGCAGGGCGCGCTGAAGCGCATCGCCACCGCCACGGCGGTGGACGAGCTGGCGGACTGCGATCTGGTGATCGAATCCGCCACCGAGCGGGAAGAGGTGAAGAAGAAGATCTTCGCCGGCGTGTGCCAGGTGCTGCGGCCGGACGCGCTGCTGGCCAGCAACACCTCGTCCATCTCCATCACCCGCCTCGGCGCCTCCACCGACCGGCCCGAGCGCTTCATCGGCATTCATTTCATGAATCCGGTGCCGCTGATGGAGCTGGTGGAGCTGGTGCGCGGCATCGCCACCGACGACGACACGTTCGAGAGCGCCAAGGTCTTCGTCACCAAGCTGCACAAGACCTATGCGGTGGCCGAGGATTTCCCGGCCTTCATCGTCAACCGCATCCTGCTGCCGATGATCAACGAGGCCATCTACACGCTCTATGAGGGCGTGGGCTCCGTGGACGCCATCGACCGGGCCATGAAGCTGGGCGCGAACCATCCCATGGGCCCGCTGCAGCTGGCGGACTTCATCGGCCTCGACACCTGCCTCGCCATCATGCAGGTGCTGCACGAGGGTCTGGCGGACTCCAAGTACCGTCCGTGCCCGCTGCTGGTGAAGTATGTGGAAGCCGGCTGGCTGGGCCGCAAAACCCAGCGCGGCTTCTACGACTATCGCGGCGAAAAGCCGGTGCCGACCCGCTGAGGGTTTCCGGTTTCCCGTGACGCTCCGAAGCCCGCCGGTCCGGCGGGCTTTTTGTTTGGGCGGGTTACGGCGCGGGGATGCGTTGACGCTTGTATGGCGCGACGCGCACAATCCGGCGGAGGAGGCGATCATGGCATCGCGCGAAGAGATCGACACCGCTATCGAGGCAATCATCCGGGAACGCCTGCAAAGCGCGAAAGTGCTGCGGGTGCTGGTCGAGCATGACGTGGAGATCGACGGCAGCCTCTATGTGCAGATCCGTGTGATCTGCAAGGCGAAGAAGAAGAGGCTGGACCCCGGCGAGACCTCTCAGATGCTGAGGCCGGTATGGGACATGCTCGCCGAGAAGGGCAGCGATCGCTTCCCGCTGATTGACTATATCGACGAGAAGGAAGCGGGAGAGCTCTCTGCAGCCTGAGGATCTGATATCAGCCGCGCGTCTGCTTGCTTCTGGCAAAAGCGGGCGCCCGGCCCAGGCCTCGCTTCGGCGGGCGGTGAGCACCGCCTATTATGCCCTCTTCCATCTCGCCGCTCGCAATTGCGCGGACACGCTGATCGGTAGCAGCAAAGCTGGCCGGAGCCGGCATGCGTGGGCGGAGGTCTATCGCGCCTTGGCCCATGGAGCGGCCAAAGCCGCCTGCGGAGACAGGGCGGTCATCGCGAGATTTCCCCCGCCGATCGTGGCTTTTGCCGACGCATTCGTGGAACTGCAGGCCAAGCGGCACATGGCCGACTATGATCCCTACGCTGTCTTCGAGAAGTCGGCCGTCTCGGTGCATATCGACGTTGCGGAGCGCGTTATGCGCAACTTCGCCACTGCCCCCGCCAAGGACCGCTGCGCCTTCGCCTCCTGGCTGCTGTTCCGCAACCCCATCCGCCGCTGAGCCTCACGCGAACTTCTTCGCCCCCGCCACGCACAGCACCACCAGCGCGGTGACGGCGATCATGCTCCAGGCCACCGGCTCGCCCAGCAGCAGGCCGGCCAGCGCGAGGCCGAAGAAGGGTTGCAGGAGCTGGAGCTGGCCGACGCCCGCGATGCCGCCCAGCGCAAGGCCGCGATACCAGAAGACGAAGCCCACCAGCATCGAGAACACCGACACATAGGCGAGCCCCAGCCATGCCGGGCCGCCCACGGCCGCCCAGGTGGCGGCCGAGGTGCCGGGCAGGGTGGCGAGCGCGAGGGCGGCCATGAGCGGGAGCGCCACCACCAGCGCCCACGAAATCACCTGCCAGCCGCCGAGGCGGCGGGAGAGGCGGGCGCCTTCCGCATAGCCGAGGCCGCAGACCAGCACGGCCGCCACCATCAGCAGGTCGCCGGTGGAGAGGGAGAGGCCGCTGTGCATCAGCGCGAAGCCGGCCACCAATGCCGCGCCGAGGCAGGAGAACAGCCAGAAGGCGGGCTTCGGCCGCTCGCCGGCACGCAGCACGCCGAACAGAGCAGTGGCGAGCGGCAGGAGGCCGATGAAGACGATGGAATGGGCCGAGGTGATGTGCTGGAGGGCGAGCGCTGTGAGCAGCGGGAAGCCCACCACCACGCCCAGCGCCACGATGGCGAGCGGCACCAGATCGGAGGCGGCGGGGCGCTTCTGGCGCAGCACCAGCAGCAGCGCCGCGCCCAGGGCTGCGGCGATGACGGCGCGCGCGGAGGTGAGGAACAAGGGCGAGAAGCCGCCCACCGCCACCCGCGTGGCGGGAAGGGAGCCGCTGAAGATGAGGACGCCGAGGAGGCCGCTGCCCCACCCGTCCGCCGCGCGCTGCATGATGATCACTCCGTCCCCCCATCCCACCGATTAGGCCGGCGGGGGTGGCGGGGACAGCATCGGTGGGCCTACACTTGGCCGAACAGTGTGGGTGGCAGGAGCCATACAGTTGGCATACAGATCGGACACGGTGGGCGCCGGCATCGAGGCCGTGCAGGCGGAAGGCGTCACCGGGCGGGTGATGACCGCCATCCGCCGCCGCATCGCCGGGCGGGTGCTGAACGCGGGCGAGAAGCTGCCCTCCATCCGCCAGTTCGCCCGCGACATGCAGGTCTCGCCCTCCACCGTGGTGGAGGCTTACGACCGGCTGGCGGCGGAAGGGCTGATCCGCTCGCGCCCCGGCTCCGGCTTCTATGTGGCGGGGGCGCTCCCCGTGGCGCTGGCGGAGGTGGAGCCCAAGCTCGACCGGGCGGTGGACCCGTTCTGGGTGTCGCGCCAGTCGCTGGATGCGGGACCGGGCATGCTGCGCCCCGGCTGCGGCTGGCTGCCGCCCGCCTTCATGCCGCAGGCCGCCATCCGCCGCGCCGTGCGCGCGCTGGCCAAGGCGGGCGATGCCGTGCTCACCGATTACGGCCCGACGCGCGGTTCGCTGGCGTTGCGCCAGCTGCTGGTGCGGGGCTTCGCCTCCGAGGGCATCGAGGCGGGGGCCGACCAGATCCTGCTCACCGCCTCCGGCACGCGGGCCACCGATCTCCTGTGCCGCTTCCTGCTGGCGCCGGGCGATACGGTGCTGGTGGATGATCCCTGCTACTTCAATTTCCAGGCGCTGCTGCGCGCCCATGGCGCGCGCATCATCTCGGTGCCCTACACGCCCACGGGGCCGGACGTGGCGGCGTTCGAGCAGGCGCTGATCGCCCACAGGCCCCGCCTCTATGTGACTAATGCTGCACTGCACAATCCCACCGGCGCGACGCTCTCGCCACGCACGGCGCACAGCCTGCTGACGCTGGCGGCGGCCCATGACCTGACCATCATCGAGGACGAGATCTTCGCGGATTTCGAGCCCGAGCCCTCGCCCCGTCTCGCGGCGCTGGACGGGCTGAACCGGGTGATACGCATCGGCAGCTTTTCCAAGACGCTCTCGGCCTCCATCCGCTGCGGCTACATCGTGGCGCGGCCGGACTGGATCGAGGCGCTGGTGGACCTTCAGGTGGCGACCTCCTTCGGCGGGCCGAGCCCGGTGGCGGCCGAACTGGTGCTGGGCACGCTCAATGACGGCAGCTACCGCAAGCACATCGCCGCTCTGCGCGGACGGCTGGCGAAGCGGCGGCGCGAGGTGATGGGGCAACTGGCGCCGCTGGGCATCCGGCCGTGGATCGAGCCGCGCGGCGGCTTCACGCTCTGGTGCCGTCTGCCGGGCGGGCGGGATGCAGCCGAGGTGGCAAAAGCGGCGCTGAAAGAGAAGGTGGTGCTGGCGCCGGGCAATGCCTTCAGCGTTACTCAGTCGGCTAAAGAGTTCATGCGGTTCAATGTCGCGCAGATGGAGCCGCAGGTGCTCAAGGTACTGGAGCGGGCGCTGGGTTAGGGCGGCAGGCGCCCGTTTTCAGCGGCTTCCTGCCGCCTCCCCTTCACGCGAAGTTTGTCCGGCCTCAAGGCGGGCGGTGCAACAGGTGGCTTAAGGTCCGCGCGTGGATAGGGCATGCTGCGGACCCGTTCCATCGCAAGCCGCTCACGGCACCGACCCCCGAGGCCGCCATGACGACGCGCAATCTCGACGCCTTGTTTCATCCCTCCGCCATTGCCCTCGTGGGGGCGGGAAACCGGCCTGGGTCCATCGGCACCGTGGTGGCGCGGAACCTGTTCGAGGCCGGGTTCGACGGCCCGATCCTGAGCGTCAATCCCAAGGAGCGCGCGGTGCGCTCCTCGCTCAATTACGCCGCCGTGGCCGATCTGCCGATCCCCGTGGACCTTGCCGTGCTCACCGGTGCGCCGCAGGATCTGCCTGCCACCATCCACGCACTGGGCGAGAAGGGCTGCCGGGCCGCCATCGTGCTCAGCGGCGGCTTCGGGCTGGAGGACGGTCCCGAGGCCGCCGTGCTGCGCCAGAAGATGCTGGATGCCGCCCGCCCCCATCTGCTGCGTATCATCGGCCCCAACTGCCTCGGCTTCATCTCCACCTCGGCCCACATCAACGCCAGCTATGCCCATCTCATGCCACGCAAGGGCGATGTGGCCTTCCTCAGCCAGTCGGCGGCGCTGGCCAGCGCGGTGCTGGACTGGGCGGACGGGCGCGGCGTCGGCTTCTCCTATGTGGCCTCGCTGGGCGACAAGGCGGACGTGGATTTCGGCGACATGCTGGACCATCTGGCGCTGGATGCGGGCACGCGGGCCATCGTGCTCTATCTGGAGCACATCACGGATGCGCGGAAGTTCATGTCCGCCGGCCGCATCGCCGCCCGCGCCAAGCCGGTGATCGTCATCAAGGCCGGTCGCAGCGCCGCCGGTGCCAGCGCGGCGCTCTCCCACACCGGGGCGCTGGCCGGCACCGACATGGTCTATGACGCCGCCTTCCGGCGCGCCGGAATGCTGCGGGTGTACGAACTGCGCGAGCTGTTCGAGGCCGTCACCACGCTCTCTTCCGGCATCCGCCTTGCCGGCGGGCGGCTCTCGGTGCTCACCAACAGCGGCGGGGCAGCGGTGCTGGCCACCGATGCGCTGGATGAGCAGCCGGGCGAGCTGGCCCAGCTCACGGCGGAAACCCTCGGCGCGCTGGATCGCCAGATGCCGCAGCGCTGGTCGCGCTCCAATCCCGTGCGCATTCCGCCCGATGCGCCCTCGAAGCGCTATGGCGACGCCCTGACCGC
Source organism: Azorhizobium oxalatiphilum (assembly GCF_014635325.1). Classification (GTDB taxonomy): domain Bacteria; phylum Pseudomonadota; class Alphaproteobacteria; order Rhizobiales; family Xanthobacteraceae; genus Azorhizobium; species Azorhizobium oxalatiphilum. The sequence continues at coordinate 24,808 of NZ_BMCT01000008.1, forward strand.
CCTGCTGGAAGACCCCGGCTCGGATGCGACCCTGGTGCTGAACAGCCCCAATGCCATGGTGGATGGCGCCGAGACGGCGGAGGCGGTGATCGAGGTGCTGTCCCATCGTCCCCGTGCGCCGGTGCTGACCTGCTGGCTCGGCGACAGGGGCGCGGCGGATGCCCGCCGCCGCTTCGCCGCCCACCGCATCCCCACCTACGACACGCCGGACGAGGCGGTGCGCGCCTTCGGCCATCTGGTCTCCTACCAGCGCAACCAGACCCTGCTGATGGAGACCCCGCCCGCCCGCACCTTCGACGAGCCGGACCGCGACAAGGCCCGCCAGCTGGTGGACGCGGTGATCGCCTCCGGACGCAGCGTGCTGACCGAGGTGGAGGCCAAGGCGGTGCTCGCCGCCTATGACATTCCGGTGGTGGAGACGAAGACCGCCGCCACCCCCGCCGAGGCGGCCCTGCTTGCGGCGGATTTCGCAGCGCCCGTGGCGCTGAAGATCCTGTCGCCGGACATCATCCACAAGTCCGACGTGGGCGGGGTGCGGCTGGACCTGCGCACGCCCGGACAGGTGGAAGAGGCGGCCGAGGCCATGCTGGCGATGGTGCAGGCGCGCCTGCCGGACGCCCGCATCGAGGGCTTCACCGTGCAGCGCATGGTGCGCCGGCAGCGCGCGGTGGAGCTGGTGGCCGGCATCGCCAATGACGAGACCTTCGGCCCGGTGGTGCTGTTCGGCGAGGGCGGCACGGCGGTGGACGTGATCGCCGACCGTGCGGTCGCCTTGCCGCCGCTCAACGGGCGGCTGGCGCGGGACATGATCGCCCGCACCCGCATCTCCCGCCGCCTCGCCGGCTATCGCGACAATCCCCCCGCCGATCTCGACGCCATCGCCACCACGCTGGTGAAGGTGGCCGAACTGCTGGGCGACCTGCCGCAGATCGGCGAGATGGACATCAATCCGCTGCTGGCGGATGCGGACGGGGTGATCGCGCTCGACGCCCGCATCGTCGCTCATCCGGCGCGCGAGACGGGGACCAAGCGCTTTGCCATCAAGCCCTATCCCACCGCTCTGGTGCGGCCGCTGGAGCTTGGTGACGGGCAGATGCTGCTGCTGCGCCCGATCCGCCCCGAGGACGAGCCGGCGCTGGGCGACATGGTGCGCCGCTCCGATCCGCGCGATGTCCGCATGAGATTTCTGGGCTCGCTGAAGGACTTTCCGCACCTCATGGCCGCCCGCCTGTCGCAGATCGACTATGACCGCGAAATGGCCTTCGTGGCGCTCACGCCGGATGGCGAGATGCTGGGCGTGGTGCGCATCATCGCCGATCCGGACAATGAGGAAGCCGAATACGCCATCATGGTCCGCTCGGACATGAAGGGTCGGGGGCTGGGCTTCCGGCTGATGACCGAGATCCTCGACTATGGCCGCTCGCGCGGTCTGAAGCGCATCTTCGGCGACGTGCTGCGCGAGAATCTGCCCATGCTGCATCTGGCGCAGGATCTGGGCTTCACCGTGCGGCCGGGCAGCGACGATCCCACTCTGGCGCGGGTGGATCTGGATCTGGCCGAAGCCGAGGCTGTCCGGCGCCGCAAGGCCGGGCGCGCCTGAGGTGCGGCCGCGCGGAAATCCGCTTCGATGCTCGCGCCGGGATGCACGTGAAAATTGAATGGATTATGCGTCATTTGAACGCAGAGTGCTGGCTTTTGTGCGCTGCAACCAATGCCCGGTTTTTGCCCCCGGAAATAGTTGGGAACATGGTTAATGATATCTTGAAGGCCTCGCGAGAGGACCATTTCCGGCGGAAATAGTCTGTCTGCAATGCTTTGCACGGCGCATTCCTCAGGCAAGCCTTAATTGCATACAATGTAGCCCGGCGGGCCAAGCCGCCTTCAGGGTGCATTCTTGTTGCCACACAGCTATCGCGATACTGGCGGTACTTTCGTCTGGCCCTCTAGGATGCCGTCCTTCGGTATTCGGGATGGCTCATGCTGCGTTCGTGGTTGAAGTCGCGCGACGCAGGCGGGGCGAGGGTCTTTGCCCGGTGGACACTGCCCGCTATCGCGGTGCTTGTGGCGGCGACGTTCGTCCTGTCCGCGGCTCTCCTCCTCCATGCCGGCCGGCAGGAGGATGACCGTTCGCGCATCCGTACCGAGACCCAGATCCGCGGGCTGATGGCCCAGGAGGAAGGCCGGCTCATGCGCACGCTGGCCGCCTATGCGGACAGCGGCGACAGCTACGCCCATCTGCATCTCACCGTCGATCTGGACTGGGCCTTCACCCGCGACAATCTCGGCCCCAAGCTCCATCGCCTGCTGGGCATCGATCAGGTGCTGGTGATCGGCCCCGACGACCGGCCGGTCTATGAGCTGGTGGCCGGCATGCCGCGCACGCCCGATCCCGCCCATCTGCCGCCCGGCGTGCCGAGCACGCTGGAAGACGCGCGCGCGGGCTCTGTCCATGGCCTGTTCTGGGTGGATGACAAGCCGGCCATCCTGGGCGTCGCCGCCTTGACCCCCGGCGCCGACCCGACGCTGGCCCGCGACGGGCGCAAGGAGAGCCTGCTGCTCTTCGTGCGCTTCGTCAGCGACGACGTGCTCGGCCGCATCGGCCAGCAGATGGCGCTCGCCGACCTGCATCTGGCCCGTGAAAATGCCGCCGAGACCGAGCCGCTTGCCCTCTCCACCCGCAACGGTCCGCCGGTCAAGCTGCACTGGACCACCCATGCGCCCGGCCAGACCGTGACCGCCATGGTGCTGCCCTGGCTGATGGCCTCGGGCGGCGCGCTGGTGGTGCTGACCTGGCTGACGCTGGCCCACGCCTCCTCCAGCGCCCGCGAGATGGAGCGCGCCACCCGCCTGATGCACGACAATCGCGAGGCGCTGCTCGCCAGCGAGGGCCGGTTCCGCGACGTGGCCGAGGCCGCCTCCGACTGGATCTGGGAAACCGATTCCCGCTTCTGCCTCACCTATCTGTCCGAGCGCTTCGAGGTTCTGACCGGCCGCCCCGCCGCCGGCCTCATCGGCCAGCCGCTGGACCGCATCCTCAGCGCCACGGACGGTGCCTTCGCCGCTTGGGCCCAGCGGGCCGAGACCCATCCGCCCGTGCCGCTCACCTGCCGCTATGTGACGGCGGACGGCGCGACCCGCATCTGCCGGCTCGCCGCGCGGGCGGTGCGCGGGGCGGACGGCCGGATCACCGGCTTCCGCGGCACCGCCACCGACATCACCGCCGAGGTGGAGGCCCACCGGCAGGTGGAGCATCTGGCGCTGTACGATCCGCTCACCAGCCTGCCCAACCGCGCGCTGCTGATGGAATTCCTGGCCGGCGCGCTCTCGGGCGCGGAGGCCGGCAAGCGGAACGTGGCGGCGCTGCGTATCAGCCTCGTGGCCTTCAAGGCCGTCACCGAGCGCTATGGCCTCCCGGCGGGCGACGATGTGCTCACCGACGCCGCCCAGCGGCTGCGCCAGAACATCCATGACAACGACCTCGTGGCCCGGCTGGGCGCGGAGGAGTTCGCGCTGGTGGCGAGCGCCCCGGCCAGCCGCGCCGCCATCGAGAGCATGTGCGCCCGCCTGCAGGCGGCGGTGAGCGCGCCCTACGTCCTGCCCGAGGGCGACGAGGTGCAGATCGGCTGCGCCATCGGCGTGGCGCTGGCGCCCGCCGATGCGGTCACGCCCGAGGATCTGCTGCGCTGCGCCGAGCTCGCCATGCAGTATGCGCAGGGAGAGGACGGGCCGGGCGTCGCCTTCTTCACCGCCGACATGAACGAGCAGGTGCGCACCAAGCGCACGCTGGAGCACGATCTGCGCCGGACGGTGGGCAGCGAGGATTTCGTTCTCCTCTACCAGCCGCGCTACTGCACCGAGACGCTGGAGCTGGTGGCGGTGGAGGCGCTGGTGCGCTGGCTGCATCCGCGCTTCGGGCTGCTGTCGCCGGACCAGTTCATTCCGCTCGCCGAGAGCACGGGCCTCATCGTGCCGCTGGGCGAATGGGCGCTGCGCCGCGCCTGCTCGTGCATCGCCAAATGGCCGGATCTCGTGGTGTCGGTGAATGTGTCGCCGGTGCAGTTCCGGCAGGGCGACCAACTGCTGGAGGCCATCCGCTCGGCCCTGAAGGAGAGCGGCCTGCCGCCCCGCCGGCTGGAGCTGGAGCTGACCGAGAACGTGCTGATCGAGAATACCGAGAAGGCGCTGGAGGTGCTTCAGGAGATCAAGAAGCTGGGCGTGGGCCTCGCCATGGACGATTTCGGCACCGGCTATTCCTCGCTGAGCTATCTGCGCAACTTCCCCTTCGACCGCATCAAGATCGACCGCCGCTTCGTGAGCGACCTCGACCAGGGCCGGGACGGGCAGGGCATCGTGGAGGCCATTCTGGCGCTGGCGCGGGCGCTGGGGCTGGCGGTGACGGCGGAGGGCGTGGAGACGTCCAGCCAGTACAGCTGGCTGCGCAAGGGCGGCTGCGACGAGGTGCAGGGCTTCCACTTCGCGCGCCCGCAGTCGGAAGCCGACCTGCTGCTGCTGAAACCCCGCGTGCGTACTCACGCCTGAGAGCGCTGAAGGGGTGCCCGCCTGCGACTGATCGTGGCTTAGTCAGCGACCTGAATGCAGCAATACATCGTCATCCCCGGACTTGATCCGGGGATCCACGTGGTACCGCTCGGATCGGTCTTCAGAGGTCTGTACTGTCGGCCTGACGTGGATGCCCGGGTCAAGCCCGGGCATGACGAGCGGATAGGATGCGCGAGCCTTCGCAAGCCCGCTCGAAGCGCGCGCTCTCCTGCTCCTTCAGTCCCTCAGTCCAGCCAGCTCGGCAGGCGGTCGAGGGCGATCAGGGCGTCCACGTCCACGCGCGGGCGCACCACGGCGGCCTGCGGGCCGCTCACCAGCACTTCCGGGATCAGGGCGCGCGTGTTGTAGGTGCAGGCCTGCACCGCGCCATAGGCGCCCGCCGTCATCACCGCGATCAGGTCGCCGGGCACCAGCTCGGGCAGCGCGCGGTCGAGGGCCAGATAGTCGCCGGTCTCGCAGACCGGGCCCACCACATCCACCGTCTTCAGCGGCGCGTTGGGGCGGTTCAGCACCGGCAGCACGTCGTGATGCGCCTCGTAGAGCGTCGGGCGGATGAGGTCGTTCATGGCCGCGTCCACGATCACGAAGGTCTTGCCCTCGCCATGCTTCACATAGAGCACGCGGGCGACCAGGATGCCGGCATTGGCCACGATCATGCGGCCCATCTCGAATACCAGCGGCAGGTCGAGCCCGCCCAGCGCCTTCTCCACCACCGCCGCATAGGCGTCGGGGGCGGGCGGGACCGGGTCGCCGGCCACGTAGGGCACGCCGAGGCCGCCGCCGAGGTCGATATGGCGCAGCTTGTGGCCCTGCGCGATCAGGTCGCGCGCCAGCTCGGCCAGCAGCGCGATGGCATTCTCGAACGGCGCCATGTCGGTGATCTGGCTGCCGATGTGCATGTCCACGCCGGTGATGGCGAGGCCGGGGAGCTTCGCCGCCTCCGCATAGACCTCCCGCGCCCGCGAGATCGGGATGCCGAACTTGTTCTCGGACTTGCCGGTGGAGATCTTGGCGTGGGTCTTGGCGTCCACGTCGGGATTGATGCGGATGGAGATGGGCGCGGTGCGGCCCATGCTGCTCGCCACCTGCGACAGCGCCACCAGCTCAGGCTCGCTCTCCACGTTGAAGCACAGGATGCCGGCGTCCAGCGCCGCCACCATCTCCTCGCGGGTCTTGCCGACGCCGGAGAAGACGATCTTCTGCGCCGGGATGCCGGCCGCCAGCGCGCGCTTCAGCTCGCCGCCGGACACGATGTCCGCGCCCGCGCCGAGCTTCGCCAGCGTGGCGATGACCGCCTGATTGGAATTGGCCTTCAGCGCGTAGCACAGCAGCATCTCGCGCTTGGAGAAGGCGGCGCTGAAGACGCGGTAGTGGCGTTCGAGCGTGGCGGTGGAATAGCAGTAGAAGGGCGTGCCGACCTCGTCCGCGAGGGTGGTCAGGTCAACGTCCTCGGCCCGGAGGCGGCCGTCGTGATAAACGAAATGGTGCATAGCCAGCGCAAGTCCACATTCAGCCTAGAGCATGTCCGGCTTTGATTGCTGCGCAATCCAGGCCGCAAGACATTCCCTATCGAAGAGTTGGCGTGTTTCAGTGCTTCCATGAAACAGTGAAACGCTCCAGGCGCGCGCGTTTCCGCGCGGCGACGGCGCAGTCCCTAGCATGCTTGGGAGGCGGATTCACGGGTCAGATGACATCCGATCCAATCCGGCCCCGCCGGATCGGCGTTCTGCTCAGAGCAGGCCGTCGAGGATGAAGGGCTTGTTGGGGCGCTTCACTTCATTGAGGGGCACCGGCGCGGCCGTGGAGCCGCCAGCCTGTGCGCCCGTGGCGCCGCCGCTGCTGCCGAGTCCGCCGCCGCCGGTGGTGGAGCCCACGGACGAGGTGATGTTCACCCGGCTGGTGGCGCTGGGTCCGCTGGTGGCGCTGTGGGAGTCCGGGGCCGGCTGGCCGTTGGCGGCCTGCGGGGGCTCCAGCGGACCTTTCACGCCGCAACCGGCAAGGGTCCCGGCACAGGCGAGGACCAAGGCAAGGGCGGGGAAGCGAAAGCGTCGGGACACGGAACACCTCAGGCAAGAACGCGTCGCCACTATAGCGACCGGTACGGCGAAGGCGAGCCCCAGAAGGACACACCTCCCGGTGCATCTGATCGGGGTCACGACCTTGTCAGGGCAGGACGCACAGCTTCAGCGGCGCAGCAGAAAGCTCTCAGCGGGGCGGCGGTGATCCCAGCCGGATAGTTCCAGCGTCGGCACCTCGTGCTCCGCCTGCGGATGGCCGATGCATAGATAGCCGACGAAATGCCAGCCCTCCGGCACCTCCAGCGCCCGCCCGACGCCTGCGGGATCGAGAATAGACACCCAGCCCACCCCGATGCCCTCGGCGCGGGCGGCCAGCCACAGGGTGTGGATGGCGAGCACGGCGGAATAGTCGATGGCCTCCGGCATGGTGCGGCGGCCGAGGCCGTGGCCCTGCGCGGTGGCCGCATCGGCGAACACGGCCAGATGGCAGGGGGCGTCATCCAGCCCCGCCAGCTTGAGCCGGGCATAGGCCGTCTGCCGGCAGCTGTCCTGCGCCGCCAGCGCCTCCGCGTTCGCCGCCTCGAAATTGGCGCGGATGGCGGCGCGGCGGGCGGGCTCCGTCACTTCCACGAAGCGCCACGGCTGCGACAGGCCCACCGAGGGCGCAAGGCAGGCGGTGGCGATGAGCCGCTCCAGCAGGCCCTCGGGCAAGGGATCGGTGCGGAAGGCGCGCACATCCCGCCGCCACGCGAAGAGCTGGTGAAGCTCCTCGCGAAAGGCGGGGGAAAAGCGCGGCCCGCTCACGCCGCGCCGAGCTTCTTCAGCCAGCGGCGGGCCTGCTGGCGCACGCGGGCCGGGGCCGTGCCGCCATAGGAGGTGCGGCTGCGCACGGAGGCGGTGACGGTGAGCACCGAATACACATCCTGCGTGATGCGCTTCTCCACCTGCTGCATGTCCGCCAGCGGCACCCGGTGCAGCGGCAGATTGCGCTCGGAGGCGAGGCCCACGATGCGGCCGGTGACGTGATGGGCATCGCGGAACGGGATGTTCAGCGTGCGCACCAGCCAGTCGGCGAGATCGGTGGCGGTGGCATAGCCCTGCCCGGCGGCGGCCTTCATGCGGGCCGCATCCGGCTCCATGTCGCGCACCATGCCGGCCATGGCGGCGATCACCAGCGAGAAGGACGAGAAGGCGTCGAAGGCGCCTTCCTTGTCTTCCTGCATGTCCTTGGCATAGGCCAGCGGCAGGCCCTTCATCACCACGAGGATGCCGGTGAGCGCGCCGATGATGCGGCCGGCCTTGGCCCGCACCAGCTCGGCGGCGTCGGGATTGCGCTTCTGCGGCATGATGGACGAGCCGCTGGTGAAGGCATCCGACAGCCGGATCAGGCTGAAGGCCGGCGAGGTCCAGATCACGATCTCTTCAGCGAAGCGCGAGAGATGGATGGCGCAGATGGAGGCGGCCGAGAGCGTCTCCATCACGAAGTCGCGGTCGGACACCGCGTCCAGCGAATTGGCGGTCGGCCGGTCGAAGCCGAGCGACTTGGCGGTGGCATCGCGGTCGATGGGGAAGGAGGTGCCGGCGAGCGCGGCCGAGCCCAGCGGGCTCTCGTTGAGGCGCTTGCGAGCATCGGCCAGACGGCCCCGGTCGCGGCCCAGCATCTCCACATAGGCCATCAGATGGTGGCCGAACGTCACCGGCTGCGCGGTCTGGAGATGGGTGAAGCCGGGCATGACGGTGGCCGCATGGGCCAGCGCCTTCTCGGACAACGCCACCTGAAGGTCGGCGATCTGGGCGTCGAGCGCATCCACCGTGTCGCGCACATAGAGGCGGAAGTCGGTGGCCACCTGATCGTTGCGCGAACGGGCGGTGTGCAGGCGGCCGGCGGGGGCGCCGATGATCTCGGCGAGGCGGGACTCCACGTTCATGTGGATGTCCTCCAGCTCGCGCTTGAAGGAGAATTTGCCGGCCTCGATCTCTGACAGGATCGTGTCTAGACCCTTCTGGATCTTCTGAGCATCTTTTGCCGCGATGATCTTCTGGGCGGCCAGCATGGCCGCATGGGCCTTGGAGCCGGCGATGTCCTGGGCGTAAAGACGCTGATCGAAGCCGATGGAGGCGTTGATCTCCTCCATGATGGCGTCAGGCCCGGTGGCGAACCGCCCGCCCCACATCTTGTTGCTCATGACGGACCTCCGATGACCGATACCAAGCTGCCGCGCCCGGAAAACGACCCAGTGTCGAACCCTGCCCCGGCCGCGCCGCGCGCCGCCCGCAAGGGGCCGTGGGGCATGATCGGTCTGGTGGCGGGAGCAACGGTGGCTGGGGCCGTGGTCGGCGCGCTCGCCCTATACGGGATGAATGGCCTCCCCGGCAATGCGTCGGCGACGAAACCGCTGACCGCCGAGACCAAACCACAGGCGGATGGCACCGTCCCCGCCGCCACCGCCGCCCTGAGCGATCCCGATTGCACCGGCGCCGTGACCACCGCCAAGGGCCTCGCGCCGCTGGCCAAGGGCGAGCTTGCGGCCTTCAGTCTCGCCACCACGCCCCGCCGTCTGCCGGAACTGGCCTTCACCGATGCGGACGGCAAGCCCGTGACGCTCGCCGACCTGAAGGGCAAGACGCTGCTGGTGAATCTGTGGGCCACGTGGTGCGTGCCCTGCCGCAAGGAAATGCCCGCCCTCGATCAGCTGGAGAAGGTTGCCGGCGGCAAGGACTTTCAGGTGGTGGCGATCAATCTGGATACCCGCGACCCGAAGAAGCCGCATGCCTTCCTGAAGGAGATCGGCGTTTCCGCGCTGGCCTTCTATGCGGACCCGGAGACGAAGAGCTTCCAGGCGCTGCGCAGCGTCGGGCGCGGCTTCGGCCTGCCGACGACGCTTCTGGTGGATGCCAAGGGCTGCGAACTGGGTTTCCTTGCGGGGCCGGCGGAATGGGCCTCGGAGGACGCGCTCGCGCTGATCCGCAAGGCCACGCAGGGGATCTGAAGGGCCGGCCGGACGGGCCGGTGGCTACTGCGCCGGGCGCAGGAACGTGTCGCGCACCGCATCGCTCAGGGCGTTGGAGAACAGCGGCTTCTCGATGATGGCGATGCCCGCCTTGTTGGCGCGGCGGCGCACCAGCTCCGTGGGGTGGCTGGTGATCAGGATCGCCGGCCACTGCATGTGGCGCTTCTTCAATTCGCGCAGCAGCTCAAGGCCGTTGAGGCCGGGCAGATTGTAGTCGATCACCAGACAGCCGCGCGTGGGCAGGCCGGTCATGTCCTCGTGCAGGATTTCGTCCGCGGTGGCGAAGATGCGCACGTCGAAGCCTTCCAGCTCCAGCGCGAACTTGAGCGACCCGCGCACTGCGGGATCGTCATCCACCACGACCACCACCGGTGAGGCGGGGCGGTCGATGGCCTGTTCATCGCCAATTTGGAGCATAGGGTGCCTCGGGCAAGGCAGCCTCGCCGGGCTGCCCGCAGGCCGTCACCATCGCGGTTCCGGGCCTTGCGGACCTTGAGTTAAATCAAGGGACGGGACGGGGGCTACTGCCGTACCGGGATGTCCCCCGGCGCAATGCCCGCCAGCAGCGCCATGCGCACCAGCTCGGGCAGGCTGGCGGCCTGCATCTTGGTCATCACATTGGCCCGGTAGACCTCCACCGTGCGCGGGCTGATGCCAAGGTCATAGGCGATGGTCTTGTTGGCATGGCCGGCGACCAGACATTCCAGCACCTGCCGCTCGCGCTGGGACAAGGCGGCGAGCCGGCGCACCACCTCGCCGCGCAGGCCGTCTTCCCGCTCGGCGGCGGCGGTGCGGCCGAGGCAGGTCTTCACCGCCCCCAGCATGGCGGTGTCGTCGAACGGTTTTTCGAGGAAGTCGGCGGCGCCGAGCTTCATGGCCTCGACGGCGAGGGGCACGTCGCCATGGCCGGTCATGACGATGACGGAGACGCGGGCGCCGCGGTCGTTCAGCTCCTTGAGCAGGTCCACGCCGCTCATGCCGGGCATGCGCACATCCGTGACCACGCAGCCCCGGTCCAGCGCCACGCCGGCATCGAGGAAGGCAAGGGCGGAGGTGTGCTGCTGCACGGGGATGCCGGAACTCTCCAGCAGGAAGGCAAGGGATTCGCGGACCGCGTCGTCGTCGTCGATCACATGCACCGGAAGCGCATCAGGCATCTTGCATCGCCTCCTCGTCGACGGTGCGCAGGGTAAAGCGGAACACGGTCCCGCCCTCGGGATTTGGCTCGGCCCAGATGCGGCCGCCGTGCGCCTCGATGATGGTGCGTGAGATGGACAGGCCGACCCCCATGCCGTGGGCTTTCGTGGTGACGAAGGGCGTGAACAATTGTGACCGCATCTCCTCAGATATGCCATGCCCTGTATCGGAGACGGAAATCGTCACCATGTCGTCCTCCGCCGGCGCGGTCTGGACGAGCAACTGGCGACGCGGCGCCTCCATCATGGCTTCGAGGGCGTTGCGCATCAGATTGAGCAATACCTGTTGAACCTGCACCTTGTCGGCGAGCACGAGGTCGCAGGTGGTGTCGAACTGATACCGCACCTGTATGCCGTGCTCCTTGGCGCCGACGAGGGCCAGCGCGCTGGCTTCCTCCACCAGCTTGGAGATGCTCTCCAGCCGCCGCTCGCTTTCCCCGCGCGAGACGAAGTCCCGCAGGCGGCGGATGATCTGGCCGGCGCGCAGCGCCTGCTCGGCCGCCTTGTCGAGCGCGCCCGTCAGCATGGGCAGGCGCTTGGGATCGCCGTCCTCGAGGATGCGGCGGGAGCCCTTGATGTAGTTGGCGATGGCTGAGAGCGGCTGGTTCAGCTCGTGGGCGAGGGTGGAGGCCATCTCGCCCAGTGCGGTCAGGCGCGAGATGTGCACCAGCTCGGCCTGCAGTTCCTGCAGGCGGGCTTCGGTTTCCTGCCGCTCTGTCAGGTCGCGGATGAAGCCGGTGAAGAAGCGCCCGTTGCCGGAGTGCATCTCGCCCACCGCCAGCTCCATGGGGAAGGTGGCGCCGTCCTTGCGCTCGCCCGTGACCACGCGGCCGATGCCGATGATCCGCCGCTCGCCGGTGGTCATATAGCGCAGGAGATAGCCGTCGTGATGATCCCGGTGCGGGTTGGGCATCAGGATCGACACGTTGCGGCCGATCACTTCCGAGGCGGTGTAGCCGAACAGGCGCTCGGCGGTGGTGGAGAAGGACTGCATGACGCCGCACTCGTCGATGACGATCATGGCGTCGGGCACGGTGTCGAGAATGGAGGAGAGGTGCGCCTCCCGCGCCAGCAGCGCGCGGTCGCGCAGCAGCGCATCCACGCGCGTGCGCCGCAGCCGCTCGCCGAGCACGGCGATGCCCACCCCCGCCAGCGTGAACAGGGCGAGGGTCTGCCAGTCGTCGATGGTGCCGACGTCGAGACAGATCGACCGCAGCACGGTGCCGGCGCTGGCCACCAGAGTGGCGCCGAGGCCGGGCAGCAGGCCCTGCGTGCTGGCGGCCACCGCCACCACGAGCAGAATCAGCAGCACACGCGGATCGAACGGCCGGGCGTCGAGGGCAGCGGCGACGAGGAGCACCAGCACGGCCGCGATGGCGCCGGGCAGCGCGTGCCGCAGCGCGTCCGACAGGCTCTGCGGCATGTGCGGACCCTTGGGGGGCAAGGCCTGGATGTTGGTCCTGTTCACTGGATATGCGTCCTGCTCATGGCTGCCTGACCGGACCTTGGCGACAAGATGTCGCGCAGTCCTAAATGCCTACCGTTTGACCGCATGTGCCTACCGTTTGGACATAAAATCCTACCGTATCGGAACAATTGCACGCAATGTATGCATTGCGTTGCGGCAACCCGCCTCATATCACCGTGCTTAACAAATGTACGTAAAACTACTTAAGGGCCTGGCCTTAAGGAGTGAATCCGAATTTTTGCACCGCAGCTACAGCGCTACTCCATGGCTTAGAAAAAGTTGGAGACCAGTTCGATGTCGACCGCCGCCAGCGCCATCGCCCATATCGCGAGCATCCCTCCGCAAGCCTATGCCCATGCCATGCCCTCCGGAAGGTGGAGCGAGATTGCCAAGGGCACCGCTTCCATGAGCCTCAACGGCGAAGCCGCCAGCCCCGCCCAGGTCGTCGCGGCCCTTGGGACCCCGGTCTCCTTCTCCCGCAACAGCGAAATCTTCGGCGACGACCAGCTTGCCGAGCATGTCTATGTCGTCACCACCGGCGTGGTGCGCATCTGCAAGCTCATGGGCGACGGCCGCCGCCAGATCGAAACCTTCTGCCTGCCGGGCGATGCCTTCGGCTGGGAGACGGGCGACCGCTACCGCTTCTCCGCCGAGGCGGTGAGCGAGTGCCGTCTGGTGCGCGTGAAGCGCTCCGTTCTCTTCTCCCGCGCCGGTGCCGAGCCGGAACTGGCCTGCGCGCTCTGGGCGCTCAGCTTCGCCGAACTCCAGCGGGCGCAGGAGCACCTGCTGCTGCTGGGCCGCAAGACCGCTCAGGAGCGCGTCGGCTCCTTCCTGCTGGACCTCGCCCGCCGCGCCGGCACCACCACCGCCTCCAACGTGACCGAGCTGCAGCTCGCCATGTCCCGCCAGGACATGGCCGACTTCCTCGGCCTCACCATCGAGACGGTATCGCGCACGCTGACCTGCCTTGAGGAGCAGGGTACCATCTCGCTGCCCTCCTCGCGCCGCGTGCAACTGCGTGACCGCTCGGCCCTGCGCCGGCTGGACAGCTGATCCCTTTTCCAACCCCGTCGGTCCCGGCTCCATGGGACCGGCAGGTGTACTGCCCCCCTTACGCCGCCGCGCGCCATCATGGCCCGGCGGCGTTTTCTTGCGCGCAGCCACCCGTGCCCCTCGCTCCACCGCTCCGATGGACGGCGTCGCGGATGCGGCCGGCCGCATGCCGGACGCATCTCCCGTGGGGCGTGAGGGGGCCGGGCGCATGTGTCAGACCGCCGCCGCGTGGCGTCGCGGCCCGGCGTCGTCGTCCGGGGGCGGCAGATAGGCGTCGAACACCGCCGCCACCGTACGGGTGAAGGCGTGGGCTTCCGGCGGCACGGCGAGTCGCGCGCCCCGGCGCACCACCAGCCCGTCCGCCTCCATGGCGGCGAGCCGCTTCAGCTCCGCATCGCAGGTGCCGGCCGGGAAACGGTGACGGGCCAGCAGCGCATCGAGATCCACGCCGCCGTCGCACATGATGCGCTCGATCACGTCGCGCCGCAGGCGGTCTTCCGCCGTCAGCGCCCGGCCGCGCGCGATCGGCAGCCGGCCCTCGGCCATGGCATTGTGCCAGGCGGGGGTGGCGGGCAGGTTCTGCACATAGCCCTGCGGCAGCGCGCCGATGGCGGAGGCGCCGAAGCCGAGCAGCACGGGGGCGTCATCCGTGGTGTAGCCCTGGAAATTGCGATGCAGGGTGCCGGCCTTCGCCCGGCGCGCCATGGCGTCCGTGGGCCTGGCGAAATGGTCGAGCCCGATGGCGACAAACCCCTTGGCGGTGAGCAGATCGGTGATCGCCTCCGCCTGCGCGAGGCGCTCGGCCGGTCCGGGCAGGCTCGCCTCGGGGATGAGGTTCTGGTGCTTCTTCATCCACGGCACATGGGCATAGCCGAACACGGCGATGCGGTCGGGATCGAGCGCGAGCGCGGTCTGCACCGAATTGAGCACGCTGGCGACGGTCTGGTGCGGCAGGCCGTAGATGAGATCGAGATTGAGCGAGGAGATGCCGGCCGCGCGTAGCGCCTTGGCCGCATGCGCGGTTTCCTCGAACGACTGGTGGCGGCCGATGGCCTCCTGCACGGCGGGATCGAAATCCTGCACGCCGAGGCTGGCGCGGGTGAGGCCGGCGGCGGCCAGCGCCGTCACCATCTCCGGGCTGAGCACGCGCGGGTCCACCTCGATGGCAAGCTCGGCGTCCGGCTCCACGTCGAAATGGGTGCGGATGTCGGCCATGAGCGCCGTCATGTCTTCGGCCGAGAGCAGGGTGGGCGTGCCGCCGCCCCAATGCAAATGCGAGACCTTGAGCCGGCCGGGAATGAAAGCGGCGACGCGGGCGATCTCGGCGCGCAGGCGCTCCGCATAGGCGGCCACCGGCGTATAGCGCCGAGCCACCGATGTGTTGCAGCCGCAATAGATGCACAGCTCCGCGCAGAAGGGCACGTGCAGATAGAGCGAGGCATGGGCGCCGGGCGCCAGCTCGGAGAGCCAGCGGGCATAGGTCTCGCCATCCACCTCGGGGCTGAATTGCGGGGCGGTGGGATAGGAAGTGTAGCGCGGCACGTTGCGGCCATAGCGGGCCATCAGCGCGTCGGGGGCCAGCGGGGCTGGCGTCTGGGCCGGCGCGCGGGCGGCGGGCGCGGCAAGGTCGAGGGGGCTGGGGGCGGTCATGCACTTTTCATGCGTCCGCGCCGCCTTTGGTGCCTTGATGCAACGCAAGCGCGTGCGGGCGTGCGGCGCCCTCGTCTACGACCAAAGTTTTATGCGATGCGGTGGAACGGATTCGTTCATTCGCCGTTCACCCCCACATGGCACAGGCGGAATTCGACACCAGCACCTACCATTCGCTCGCGGCGGCGGCCCTGGCGTTCGGCCTTTCGGCCGGCTGGGCTGGCGTGGCGGCGGCAGCTTCCGTGGACGAGCTGCGCTGGAAGGCGCGGCCGCTGGTGCTGTTCGCATCCGGCCCGGACGATCCCAAGCTGCGCGACCAGCTCGCCCGTCTTGCCCCTGAGACGCGGGGCGTCAACGAGCGGGATGTGGTGGTGTTCACGGTGGTGTCGCCGGATGATCCGCTGCGGACCCGCCTGCGGGTGCCGCGTGACGGCTTCCGCATGATTCTGCTGGGCAAGGACGGCCATGTGGCCGAGCGCTGGAGCACCCCGCAGGAGCCGCGTGCCATCTTCAGCCTGATCGACCGCATGCCCATGCGCCAGGACGAACTGCGCAAGCGCGGGCAGTAAGCGTCGCGTTCTCGACCGATCAGTCTTACGAACCTGTCCGCACAAACAGATCGTCATGCCCGGGCTTGACCCGGGCATCCACGTCGGGCCGATAGTGGACGGTGTACGTCTCAGGCGCGCGGTTCACGTTCGCACTTTTTTCGAATCGCCCACCCAGCGGAACCACGTGGATCCCCGGATCAAGTCCGGGGATGACGATCCTCTGTTGCATTTGATACTTCGGCCTCAATACCGGCGAGGCTCTACCAGTCGATGGCCGGACGCATGTCCGGATCATAGAGCGCGGTCAGCCGTCCGGCGGCGGCTCTGGCGAAGCGCAGGGTCAGCGCCTTGCGCGTGGCGGCCGGCAGCGCATGCACCGGCGGCTGGCGGATCATCTCCGCCCCGAACGCATCGCCCACCAGTATGCCGACCTCGTCGGGCAGGATCTCAATCGGAAAATCCAGCGACACCGCGAAGATGAGGCGGTCGCAATAGGCCCGGTATTCGGGCCATTTCGTATCGGTGCGGAAGTCGATCACCGACGACTTGATCTCGATGATCGTCACCTGCCCCTTGCCGTCGAGGGCGATGATGTCCGCCCGCCGGCCGCTCACCAGCGAAAACTCCGGAAGGCCGAACAGGCCGTGCGCCACCAGATGGCGCAGCACGCCCCGCTGCAGCGCCTGCGCGGTGACGGACTGGCGGCCATCGGGCTTGGGGATGGGAAATTCGACACTCACGACGATGCAGCCTCGACAGCCTCGGCCTTGGGGCGGAGCCGCCGGCGCTTCGCCTCGCGTGCGCGCAGGATGGCGGCATTCAGCTCGCCGCCGAAGATGAAGGCGGTGGCGGTGAGATAGAGGAACACCAGCGCCACCATCACCGAGGCGAGGCCCGCATAGGTGGTGACGTAATTGTTCGAGAATTCCGAGAGATAGACACCGAAGGCGGTGGCCGCCACCAGCCAGAGGGTGAGGGTGATGGCGATGCCCGGCAGCACGTCGAGCAGGCGCCGGTGGCCGGCCGGCAGCCACAGATGGGCCATCAGCAGCGCGGTGAGAAGGATCACCGTCGTGATGCCCAGACGGGCGACGGTGACGACGGCGCTCAGCGGCTTCAGCGCCGGCACATGGAACACAGCCGTCTCCCAGATCAGCGGCCCGAGGATGACGAGGAAGGACAGCGCCAGCATGCCCGCTGCGCCGACGATGACGAACAAGGTGGAGCCCACCCGCAGCCGGTACCACGCCCGGTGCTCCTTCACCCCATAGGCGCGGTTGAGGCCGATGCGCAGGCTCTCGATGCCGTTGGACGAGAAGTAGATGGCGAGTGCCACGCCGATGGTCAGCACGTCGGCGCGCACCTGATTGACCACGTTATGGATTTCCCGCGCGATGGGCTCGGCCACCGCGTCCGGCCATGTCTCCAGAATGAGCTGGATGGCCTCGTTGGCGAGCGGGCGCAGGTCCAGGAATCCGGCCAGCGCGGTGAGGAAGATCAGGAACGGGAACAGCGACATCAGAAGCGACAAGGCGATGTGGCTGGCGATGGCCCAGCCGTCGTCCTCGATGAAGGTCCAGACCGCATCCATGATCACTCGATAGGCCCGCAGCAGCATGTGTCCCCGTTCCGCGTGACATTCGGCGCGGCGCATCATAAGCCAGATCGCCCGGCGCAGGAGGCACCGGGTGCGGCTTCCATCCGGGAATAACCCGAAGGCACCGCCGTGGTTCAGGCCCCGCCATTCCGGACCCGTGACCCATGCCCGATTCCGTGCCGGAGCCCGCACCACCCGCCTCCGGGCTCTGGTCGCGCCTGAAGCCGCGCTGGCCGCGTTTCGAGCTGGCGCATCTGCGCCTCGCCGTGCGTGCCACCGTCGCCGCGCTGCTGGCCTATGGCATCGCCTGGTTTCTCGATCTGCCGAAGGGCTACTGGGCGGTGCTCTCCGCCATTCTCGTGGTGCAGTCCTCGCTGGGCGCCAGCGTGGCGGTGGCCTCCGACCGAGCGCTGGGCACGGTGGCGGGCGGCATCATTGGCGTCATCCTTGCCATGCTGGCCGGCCCCTCGCCGGACCTCACCGTGCTGCTGCTGACGCTCGGCACGCTCGTGACCGCGCTGCTCGCCGCCGCCCGGCCGAGCTTCAAGCTCGCCCCCGTTACCGTGGTGGTGGTGATGCTGGCGGACCCCTCCCATGCCCAGCCGCTGGTGTCGGGCCTCCAGCGGGTGCTGGAGATCGGCCTTGGCGGTGCCGTCGGCGTGGCCTGTGCGCTGTTCGTGTTTCCCACGCGCGCGCTGTTCCTGCTGTTTCCCCACGCCGCCGCAGCGCTCGATGCCTGCGCCGCACTGCTGGAGCAGAGCGCGGCGGGGCTGCTCGACGGCACGCTGGATCCGGCCGAGGTGGACCGGCTGAATGCGGGTACGCGCGTTGCCCTGCGCGCCGCCGATCTCCGGGTGGGCGAGGCCAAACGCGAGCGGGCGAGCTGGCTGGCGGGGCCGCCCGATGCCTCGCCCGTGGTGCGGCTGTGCCGCCGGCTCTGGCACTCGGTGATCATCCTGCTGCGGGTGGCGGATGCACCGCTGCCGGAAACCCTCTCCACCCCCGTGCGCCCGACCCTGCAGGCGGCGCTGGCCGCACTCGCCACCGAGTGCCGGGACATTGCCGAGAGCCTGCGCAGCGGCCGGCCGGTGGGCCTCGGCGCCCCCGCCGACAGCGCCGCCGCCATGGGCGCGGCGGTGGCGGCCCTGCAGGCGGAGATGGAGCGCGCCGGCACCGCCGGCCTGCTGCGCGCGGACGGGGCGAGCCTGACGCGGCTCTACACGGCCGTGTCCGGTTGCATCCATGTGCAGGAGGCCCTGATGGAACTGCGCGCCCAGCTCGTCACCTACCGCGCCCAGCAGGAAGAAGTGCCGGCGGCCTGAGCCGCCCCCCTACGAAAGGCCGCGCAATCTCCCGTTGCGTCTGCCGGGAGGTGAGGCGAGGATGTGCAAAATACTGCAATGCACAACCTGAGGGGGTAACGCCATGTCGAGCATTTCCACGCCGCGCACTCTGGCCCAACAGTCCGGGAGCGGGGCTGGCGACGACATGGTCGCGCTGGTGCGCGCCGCTCTGCCGGCGCTGGAACGCACGCTCTCGGACGCCACCCTTTCCGTGCGCGCGGCGGTGAGCGCGGATGGAAAGCTCTCCGCCGATCTGCTGGAGAGCGAGCAGCGCGCGGTGCACGGGCTGGCGTGGCTGGCCACGTATGTCTTCGGCATTCGCGAGCTGGTGCATTATGCCGACCGGCTGGAGGAGGCCGGCAAGTTCGGCCCCACGGAGCGGCTGATCGTGCAGATCGGCGCCGGCGAATACGCCGCCCAGATCCGCGGCGGCATTTCCATGAGCCAGGGCGAGGTGCTGCGCCTTTCCGACCTCTATCTGCCGGAGGAGGCCGAGGCGCTGCTGTGGGAGGACACGGCGGTGGCGGCCCTGATCCGCTCCGGGAACACCGCCCCGGCCCGCGCCGGGCTGATGGACCTCATCCGCGCCCAACACGGCGCCTTCACCGTGGGCGAGGCCGGGCTCGACGAGACGCTGGAGGCCATGCGTTCCGAGATCCGCCGCTTCGTGGAAGCGGAGGTCTCCCCCCACGCGCACGAATGGCATCTGAAGAACGACTATATCCCCATGGAGGTGGTCTCGGGTCTTGCCGATCTCGGCGTGTTCGGCCTGACGATTCCTGAGGCGTTCGGCGGTCTCGGCCTGCCGAAGGAGGCCATGTGCGTGGTCACGGAGGAGCTGTCGCGCGGCTATATCGGCGTCGGCTCGCTGGGCACGCGCTCGGAGATCGCGGCCGAACTCATCCTCGGCGGCGGCACCGATGAGCAGAAGACCCACTATCTGCCCAAGCTCGCCTCCGGTGAGATCCTGCCCACCGCCGTGTTCACCGAGCCCAACACCGGCTCCGACCTTGCTTCGCTCCGCACCCGCGCTGTGAAGGAGGGAGATGTCTACAAGGTCAACGGCAACAAGACCTGGATCACCCATCCCGTCCGCGCCGACCTGATGACGCTTCTGGTGCGCACCGATCCGGCGCAGCCCGGCTACCGGGGCCTGTCCATGCTGCTGGCGGAAAAGCCGCGCGGCAGCGATGAAGACCCGTTCCCTGCCGAGGGCATGACGGGGGGCGAGATCGAGGTGCTCGGCTATCGTGGCATGAAGGAATACGAGATCGGCTTCGACGGCTTCGAGGTGCCGGCGGGCCAGTTGCTGGGCGGCGTGGAGGGGCAGGGCTTCAAGCAGCTCATGAACACGTTCGAGGCCGCCCGCATCCAGACGGCGGCGCGCGCGGTGGGCGTGGCGCAGGCGGCCATGGAGACGGGGCTGCGCTATGCGCAGGAGCGCATCCAGTTCGGCAAGCCGCTGATCTCCTTCCCGCGTGTGGCGGACAAGATCGTGATGATGGCGGTGGAGATCGCCATCGCCCGCCAGATCACCTATTTCGCCGCCCGCGCCAAGGACGAGGGCCGGCGGACCGATCTTGAAGCGGGCATGTCGAAGCTGCTGGGCGCGCGGGTGGCGTGGGCGGCGGCGGACAATGCCTTGCAGATCCACGGCGGCAACGGCTTCGCGCTGGAATATCCGGTGTCGCGCCTTTTGTGCGACGCGCGCATCCTCAACATCTTCGAGGGCGCCGCCGAGATCCAGGCCCAGGTCATCGCCCGCCGCCTGCTGGAAGACGGGCGGAACTGAGGGGAACGCCGGAAAACGCCCCGCCCCGGTTTCGCGGGGCAAGCCGGCGCATTATCTGAAGGGGAACCGGAGCCGCGGCGCAGACGCGATCCGTCCTCACACCCTTTCAGGACCGCCCTCATGTCCGTCGCCTTCACGCGCGAAAACGACCTTGAAGCCACGGCCGCCGATCTGCCGGATCGCCCGATCTCGCCCCATCCCAATCTGGTGACGGCGCGCGGGCTTGAGGCGCTGGATGCGGCGCTGGCGGAGGCGCGCGCGGCCTATGGGGCGGCGCAGACGGAAGGCGACGTGCAGGCCGACCGCACCGCCATGGCGCGGGCGACGCGGGATCTGCGCTATTACAGCGCCCGCCGCGCCACCGCCCAACTGATCGAGACCCCGGCCGATCCGGAGACGGTGCAGTTCGGCGTCACCGTCACCCTGCTGCGCGAGGACGAGCGCCGCCAGACCTTCCGCATCGTGGGCGAGGACGAGGCGGACCCGGCCAAGGGCTCGGTGTCCTATGTCTCCCCGCTGGCGAGCGCGGTCATGGGCAAGGCGGTGGGCGATGTGGCCACCGTGGCCGGCCGCGAGGTGGAGATCATCGCTATCGCCTAGAAAGCGTCCGGCCTCCATGGAGCGGCGAGGCTTTATGGCGCGCCGCTTCAGGCTGTTCGCGCGAAACAGTGCGGTGGGACATGCCTGTCGCCCGCACTCAATACCTCTGTAGCCTTGTTTCGCATGCGATGTTCCGTAGCGTAAATCTTATGGTTGCATTTGCGGTTGGCCGATTGCACTATGGCCTCGCATCGGGCCCGGCAAAGCCGCTGCCCGTCACCTTTCCTCGTCAGAAAAATGTGACATCTGTACTGTGGCGTTGCTGAGTGCGCGTGCCAGTTTGTCATTTTTCAAATCAAAAGCAGCAATAGCGGGCCTGTAGCGACCTCCTACAGCCGCAGAACGATCATGCCGGGGACGCAACCGTCTCCGGTGCGCGCACCTGTATGCCCGTCCGGACATGCGCCCGCTCCGGCGCGTGCGGGGGGAGGCGTGCCTGCGGTGCTGCGCGCCCAGTCGCACATGGTCCGGGCCTCTCGGCCGCGGCACCTTCAAGCTGGAGATGCACCCATGGGATTTCACGGCTTCGACAATCGCTTCGACCGAGCGGTCGACGGCCTGCGCGGGCGCTATTCGGAAACCGGCCGCTTCGGGCGCCTGTTTCCCGAACTGCGCTCCCACAAGGGCTTCACATCGAAGGACGCCAAGCAGCTGGGGCTCGCCCTCGACGGCGGCACGCCCGCGCCCGGTTCGCCGGAAGCCCTGGCGATGGACAATCCGCGCATCAAGGCGGGCTATACCTTCTTCGGCCAGTTCATCGACCATGACCTGACCTTCGACCCGACCTCGATCCTCGAACAGCAGATCGACCCGGAGGCCACGCGCAACTTCCGTACGCCCGCCTTCGAGCTGGACTCCCTCTATGGCCAGGGGCCGCGGGACCAGCCCTATCTCTATGACGGCAAGAACCCCGGCTGCTTCCTCCTTGCCGCCGAAGGCAGGGATCTGGCGCGCAACAGCCAGGAAGTGGCCCTCATCGGCGATCCCCGCAATGACGAGAACATCATCGTCTCCCAGCTGCATCTGGCCTTCCTGAAGTTCCACAACCGGGTCTTCACCGACTTCACCACCGGCACGGATACCGGCGCGCGCTTCCAGGAGGCGCAGACACTGGTGCGCTGGCACTATCAGTGGCTGGTGCTCAAGGAGTTCCTGCCCCGCATCGTCGGCACGCAGACGGCGGAACGGGCGCTGCAGAACACCCGCTTTATCTTCAAGGGCGAACCCTTCATCCCGGTCGAGTTCAGCGTGGCGGTCTATCGCTTCGGCCACTCCATGGTGCGGGCCGGCTATGGCATCAACGATACCGGCGGCGCGCCCATCTTCTCCGACACCGCGCCGACCGACCTGCGGGGCGGGCGGATCGTGCCCCCCAATCTGGTGGTGGACTGGAAGCGCTTCTTCGGTACGGCGGCGCAGCCCAGCTTCCGCATCGACTCGAAACTGTCCTCGCCGCTGACGAAGCTCCCGCCCTCCGTGGTCGGTTCGGCCCCCAATGTGGAACGCTCGCTGGCGGTGCGTAATCTCCAGCGCGGCATCGACGCCCGGCTGCCCTCCGGCGACATGATCGCCCGCTATCTGGCCTTGCCCCATCATCCCGCCCTGCGACAGGACGAACTCTGGGGTCACATCGCCGACAAGCTGCCGGGCCGCACCTATGAGGCCCCGCTCTGGTACTACATCCTGCGCGAGGCGGAGGTGCGCGGCGAGGGGCAGCGACTGGCCGGCGTCGGGGCGGAAATCGTCGCCAATCTGTTCGTCGCCGTCATGCGGGCCGATCGCGCCTCCTTCCTGGCGCAGGAGCCCGACTGGAGGCCGACCCTGGGCGAGAATGGCAAGTTCACCCTCGCCGACCTCGCCAATCTCGCCGAGCGCCGGGGTTCGGAGGGCGCGCCGGAGAAGATCGAATCGGAAGATCTGACGACGCTGCCGGGGGACGAAGACACGCCCCTCGTCATCGCCCGGGCGGCGGAATAGCTGGCGGCACCATATCCGACGGCACCATTTTACGCGCATGACCAAGGGGGGCGGGGGCTTCCCCTTGGTCCGTGACCACGGTTGCGGAAACAGGGTCGACGGGGGCCATATTGCTTGCGATATGGGAAAGACGCGCCTCGGTGCCCCGGCATCGTCCCGACGTCTCTCCCAGCGGCATCCGGCATGAACGATCACAAGCGTTTCCGGCCCAAAGACGTGCCTGACGACACTTCCGAGCGCCCACGCTCGCGTCTGGATTTCCGGGCCTGGCCCGCGCCCGCCCGCTGGCTGCTGCTCGCCGCCGTGTCCATCACGGCGGTGCTGGCACTCGATGCGCTCAATGTCCCCGCCGGGCTGCTGCTGGGACCGATGCTGGCGGCCATCGTGCTGTCCGTGAGCGGCGGCAATCTGAAGGTGCCGCCGACACTGTTCATGGTGGCGCAGGCGGTGGTCGGGCTGATGATCGCCAGCGCCATCCCCACCACCATCTTTCAGGAAGTGGCCGCGCACGGGCCGCTCTTCATCATCGGGACGCTCTCCACCTTCGCCATGGCCGGCTTTCTGGGCTGGGTGCAGTCGCGCATGGGCGGGCTGCCCGGCACCACCGCCATCTGGGGCTCGCTGCCGGGCGCTGCCACCGCCATGACCCTGATGTCGGGCGCCTATGGGGCGGACATGCGGCTCGTCGCCTTCATGCAGTATCTGCGGGTGGTCTGCTGCGCGCTGGCCGCCATGACGGTGGCGAAAACCCTGCAACTGCCGATACCCGTGCCCGAGACGGGCCATGCGGTGATGTGGCCGACGCCCGCGACAGTGGCGGCCATTGGGCTCGCCATCGGCATTGGCGCGCTGGGGCGGCGGCTGAAGATGCCGGGCGGCACGCTGCTGCTACCCATGCTGCTGGGCATCGCGCTGAATTTTTCCGGGCTTCTCACCTATGAGCTGCCGCGCTGGGTGCTCGCGCTGGCCTATGGCGTGGTGGGCTGGGGCATCGGCACCCGCTTCACCATGGAGGTGCTGCGCCATGCCCGCCGGCTGCTGCCGCGCGTGCTCGGGTCCATCGCCATCCTGATCCTGAGTTCAGCATGCGTGGCGCTGATGCTGGTGCAATTCGGCGGCATCGATCCCTTGTCCGCCTTCCTCGCCACCAGTCCCGGCGGCGCCGATTCGGTGGCCATCATCGCCACCGCCACCCATGCGGATGTGGCCTTCGTGGTGGCCATGCAGGTGGCGCGCTTCGTGGTGGTGCTGATCGCCGGGCCGTGGCTCGGGCGGGTGCTGTCGCGGGACCGGGCGACGCAGTAGCCCTGGGCGTTCAGGGCTTGCCCAGCGTCGGCCCGCCCATGACGATCAGGCCCGCGTCCAGCAGGCTTTTGTCTGCATTGGCGGCGGTGGGCATGAGGGAGAGGGCGATCGGGCGCTTCGGGCCGGCCTCGAAGCCGGTCTCCGGCTCGGCCCATCTCGTGCTGTGGACCGGCGAGAAGACGTCGCTGGTCTCGGCGTGCGTCAGCCCGGCCTTGGCGGCCCGTTCGGTGACGCGGGCGATGAAACCCTCCGGCCGCACGCCGAGCTTGCCGTCGCCGGGTGGCCCGTTCTCGCCATAGACGGTGTGCACCACGCAGAAGCGCGCATCCGGCGCCTCGCCCCACGCCGCCACATAGCGCGGCGCCAGCAACTGCACCGTCGTGCCGTGGGCGCGCATGGTCCGGTGCACCGCCTTGAGCGCCTCCTCCGACGCCGGGCGGGTGTCCAGCCCCGCGAACGGCGTCGTGCCGGCGCGGATGTAGCCGAGGCAGTCCTCGAACACGATCCGCATAACGAGCGCTTCGTTCTCCTCCACCTCCGTGGCCGCTGCGGGGGCAAGGGGGGCTGCTGTCGCCAGAAGGGCGGCGATGACACCAAGGAGGAACGGGCGCCGGGTTCGGATCATGCGTCTGCCTTTGCGTGGAGAACGTCACGTCGATTCTAGCGCGGGTCAGCCGCCACCCGCCACCAACCGGAGCGCAAACGAAAACGGGCGCCGCCGCTGTCGCGGGGCGCCCGTCCGATGGATGGCGGAATGCGGCTTACTCGGCCGCCTTCGGGGCCGCGTGGGGCGCGGCGCCGCCGGCGAGGCTGTCGGCCTCCAGCTTGGCTTCCGCGTCTTCCTGCGTCTTCAGCACGTCCGGATGCGGCATGGACATGATGTTGTAGCCGCTGTCCACGAAGTGGATCTCGCCCGTCACGCCGCCGGAGAGTTCCGACAGCAGGTAGAGGGCCGAGCCGCCCACCTCGTCCAGCGACACCGTGCGGCGCAGCGGGGCGTTGCGCTTCTGGTAGTTGAACATCAGGCGGGCATCGGCGATGCCGGCGCCCGCCAGAGTGCGGACCGGGCCGGCGGAGATGGCGTTCACGCGCACACCCTGCGGGCCGTAATCGGCCGCCAGATAGCGCACGCTCGCCTCAAGCGCCGCCTTGGCGACGCCCATGACGTTGTAGTTCGGCATGACGCGGGTGGCGCCGCCGTAGGTCAGGGTGATGATGGAGCCGCCGTTGGGCATCAGCTCCGTGGCCCGTTTCGTGATCTCCGTGAGGGAGAAGCAGGAAATGAGCATGGTGCGGGAAAAGTTCTCGCGGCTGGTGTCCGCATAGCGGCCCTTCAGCTCCGACTTGTCGGAGAAGGCCACCGCATGCACCACGAAGTCGATGGTGCCCCATTCGGCTTTGAGCGCATCGAACAGCGCATCGACGCTCGCGAGATCCTCCACGTCGCAGGGCACCACGAGCTTGGCGCCGAGGCTCTCGGCCAGCGGGCGCACCCGCTTGGCCATGGCCTCGCCCTGATAGGTGAAGGCGAGTTCCGCACCCTGACCGGCCAAGGTTTTCGCGATGCCCCAGGCGATGGAGTGGTCGTTCGCCACACCCATCACCAGGCCGCGCTTGCCCGTCATCAGGTCGTGCATTGACAGAGGTCCTTGATTGCCATGTTGCAATCGCGATAGCAGACCTCGGCGCCAAGCGCCATGGCGGCTGCGATCACCTCGGGTTTCCAATCCTGTCGGACAACCGATGCAACGTCCGTCCCGATCGCGCGACGAACGGGACGGTACCTTGTTCTGTAAGCCGCCGCCTCAGGCGTCCGGGTGCTTCAGCACCAGGCAGGCGTTGGCGCCGCCGAAGCCGAAGCCGTTCGACAGCACATGGCCCAGATGCACGTTGTCGGCGCGCTCGCGCAGGATCGGCATGTCGGCGAAGGCCGGGTCGATCTCGTCGATATGGGCGCTCTTGGTGATGAAGCCGTTCTGCATCATCAGGATCGAGTAGATCGCCTCATGCACGCCGGTGGCGCCCTGCGAATGGCCGGTCAGCGACTTGGTGGCGGAGATGGGCGGGCACTTGTCGCCGAACACGGCGCGGATGGCCTCGATCTCCTTCAGGTCGCCGATGGGCGTCGAAGTGGCATGGGGGTTGATGTAGTCGATGGGCGCCTTGATGTCGGCCATGGCGAGACGCATGGCGCGCTCGGCACCTTCACCCGAAGGGGCGACCATGTCGGCGCCGTCGGAGGAGACGCCATAGCCGGCCACTTCCGCATAGATGCGGGCGCCGCGCGCCTTGGCCAGCTCGTAATCCTCAAGCACCAGCACGCCGGCGCCGCCCGAGATGACGAAGCCGTCGCGGTTCTTGTCATAGGCGCGCGAGGCGACGGACGGGGTCTCGTTATAGCCCGAGGACATGGCACCCATGCCGTCGAACAGCACGGAGAGCGTCCAGTCCAGATCCTCGCAGCCGCCGGCGAACACGCGGTCCTGCTTGCCGAAGGCGATCTGCTCGTAGGCGTTGCCGATGCACACGTTGGTCGTCGCGCAGGCGGCCGACATGGAATAGCTCAGGCCCTTGATCTTGAACCAGGTCGAGAGCGTGGCGGAGGCGGTGGAGGCCATGGCCTTGGGCACCGCGAACGGGCCCACGCGCTTGGGGCCCTTGGTGCGGGCGGTGTCGGCCGCTTCGATGATGGTGCGGGTGGAGGAACCGCCCGAACCCATCACGAGGCCGGTGCGCTCGTTGGAGACTTCATTCTCCTCGAGGCCGGCATCGCGGATGGCCTGTTCCATGGCGACATGGTTCCACGCGGTGCCGCCGCCGTGGAAGCGCATGGCGCGCCGATCCACCACGTCCTCGGCCACCAGCGTCGGAGCGCCGTGCACCTGCGAGCGGAAGCCGAGGCGCGCGTAGTCCTCCGCGGTGGTGATGCCGCTCCTGGCCTCGTGCAGGCTGCCGAGCACTTCCTGCGTGGAGTTCCCGATAGACGAGACGATGCCCATCCCGGTGACGACGACGCGCCGCATGGCACCTCCTGGTCAGAACCTCCGGCATTCCTGCCCGGAGCGCCCGGCGCCGCGCTAATCCGTGCCGGATGGCGGGCGGGCGAGATCAATATGGGCGAACCGGGACGGTCCGCAAGACATCCGCCGGCCGCGATCGGATGACCGGGCGGCGGACAGGGGCACGCGCGGGCGTCAGGCGCCCGCAGGCGCCTGGTCGGCCTGGAACAGTCCCACCTTCAGATCCTTGGCGCGGTAGATGACCTCGCCATCGGCGGCCAGAAAGCCGTCGGCGATGCCGAGCACCAGCTTCGAGCGCATGACGCGCTTGAAGTCGACGCCGTAGACAACCTTCTTCATGTTCGGCAGCACCTGGCCGGAGAACTTCAGTTCGCCGAGGCCGAGCGCGCGGCCACGGCCGGGCGAGCCCAGCCAGCCGAGGAAGAAGCCCACCATCTGCCACATGGCGTCGAGGCCGAGGCAGCCCGGCATGACCGGATCGCCCTTGAAGTGGCAGGGGAAGAACCAGAGGTCCGGGTTCACGTCCAGCTCGGCGCGCACAAAGCCCTTGCCGAACTCGCCGCCGGTCTCGGAGATTTCCGAGATGCGGTTGAACATCAGCATGGGGGGAAGGGGAAGTTGCGCATTCCCGGCACCAAAGAGCTCGCCCCGCCCGCAGGCAAGGAGGTCCTCATACTCGAAGCTGGTCTGCCGGTCTGCCATTCTCTCTGCTGTCGCCATGCTGTCCACGAAGGGTGATTTCATCGGCCTTTGAGCCGCGTCCGTTGCCGAACGCCGGCACTCCCTATCATAGGAGCCATCGCGCTCAAAGTCATGAAAGCGTCACGCCTGCGCTTTGCCAGCCCTCTAAATGTCCGGGGAGCCGAGGTCCGCGCCGCACCCCGCGCCGCGCTTGAGGTCAAGCTGCGATTATATGGGGCACGAAATCGCCGCCGCCGCGTTAAGCGATGAGGGGCACCGCAATACAGCCATCTGTGGCAAGCTTGGACTTGGTGGCCTTCGGGCCGCCCGGCCACCCGTGTGTGGCGCCCGCGGGCCGATGGCCCGGCTCAAGCGACGAGGACAGTCCGGGATGCCGCATGGTGCCGCATCCCGGCGGCAAACGAGGAGATCCCGGATGCTCAAGGAATTCCGCCAGTTCGCGATGCGCGGCAACGTCGTCGATCTCGCGGTCGGCGTCATCATCGGCGCGGCCTTCGGCAATATCGTGAGTTCGCTCGTCGGCGACGTGTTCATGCCGATCATCGGTGCCGTCACCGGCGGCCTCGACTTCTCCAACTACTTCCTGCCCCTGTCGTCGGCCGTGACCGCCGACAATCTGGTGGATGCCAAGAAGCAGGGCGCGGTGGTGGCCTATGGCGCCTTCATCACCATCGCCATCAACTTCATGATCGTGGCGACGGTGCTGTTCTTCGTGGTGCGCGCCATCAACACCTTCAAGCAGGAAGAGAAGAAGGTGACGCCGCCGGCCAAGTCCGAGGTGCTGCTGGAAGAGATCCGCGACCTCATCGCCCGGGACGTGAAGGCCCGCGAGGGCGGCGCGCCGCCAGCCGCCGTCTGAGCCTTAAGCCGAACTGACCGGCCACCGGCCGGTCGGTTCACTTGATATCGACGCCCACCGCCTCGGACACGCTGCGGAAGCCGTCCGCCTGGAGGCGCGCGGCCAGATCCGCCTTGATGCGCGGAATGAGCGCAGGGCCCTGGAACACCAGCGCCGAATAGAGCTGGACCAGATCCGCGCCGGCGCGGATCTTGGCATAGGCGTCGGCGCCCGAGGACACACCGCCCGAGCCGATGATCGGGATGCGCCCGCGCACCAGCCGGTAGAGCGCGCCGAGCCGTTCCGTGGAGAGCGCGAACAGCGGCTTGCCTGAGAGGCCGCCGGTCTCGCCCTTGTGGCGGCTCTTCAGGCTGTCGGGGCGCGACAGAGTGGTGTTGCCCATGATGATGCCGTCCACACCCAGCTCCAGCGCCACTTCGGCCACGGAGGCCAAAGCGTCGTCGTCGAGATCGGGGGCGATCTTCACCAGCAGCGGCGGGCGGGTGGCCACGTCGGGCAGGCTCTCGTCACGGGCGCGGATGGCGTTGCCGATGAGGGCGGACATCTCGGCCCGGCCCTGCAGCAGGCGCAGGCCGGCGGTGTTGGGCGAGGAGACGTTGCAGACGATGTAGTCCGCGAGGCGGCAGGTGGCGGAGACGCCGGCCACATAGTCCTCGCTGGCGTCTTCGGTTTCCTTGTTCTTCCCCACATTGGCACCGACGATGCCCGGCAGCCCCGCAGCCCGGCGCTTGCCCAACTGGTAGATGAAGGGGGCGAGGCCGTGGGAATTGAAGCCGAAGCGGTTGATGACGCCGCCGTCCTCATCCAGCCGGAACAGGCGCGGCTTGGGATTGCCCGGCTGCGGGCGCGGCGTCACCGAGCCCGCTTCCACGAAGCCGAAGCCCATGGCGAGCAGCGGGTCGATGATCTCCGCATGCTTGTCGAAGCCGGCCGCCAGCCCGATGGGGTTGGGGAAGTCGATGTTCCACACCCGCGTCGCCAGGATCGGCAGGTCCGGCCCGCCATCGAGCGGGATCAGGCCCTTCTTCAGGCCCTTCACCACAAGGGTGTGGGCCTGCTCGGGGCTGATCAGCGGCAGGAGCGGGCGAACGAGGGGGTAGAGATCCATGGTTTTCGGTATCACTCGCTCATCTGCGAGGCGCCGCCATGGGCCTTCGACCAGGCGTGCGGATCGTTGAGGAAGCTTTCGATCTCTGCCACCTGCTCGGGCGGGAAGCGGTTCATTTCCTTCACCGCCGCCAGGATGTCCCACCAGGTGCAGAGATAGTGCAGCTCAAGGCCGGCGTCCTTCAGGATCTGCTTCGATTCGTTGAAGATGTCGTAATAGAAGAAGACGAAGCAATGGTCGCAGACGGCGCCCGCATTGCGCAGGGCCTGCACGAAATTCACCTTGCTGCGGCCGTCGGTGGTGAGATCCTCCACCAGCAGCACGCGGGAGCCTTCATCCAGATGGCCCTCGATCTGGGCATTGCGGCCGAAGCCCTTGGGCTTCTTGCGCACATACTGCATGGGCAGCATCAGCCGGTCGGCGATCCAGGCCGCGAAGGGGATGCCCGCCGTCTCGCCGCCGGCGGCGGTGTCGAACTGCTCGAAGCCGATCTCGCGGTAGATGTTGGAGATGGCGAAGTCCACCAGCGTCTGGCGCACGCGGGGGAAGGAGATCAGCCGGCGGCAGTCGATATAGACCGGGCTCGCCCAGCCGGAAGTGAAGATGAAGGGCTCGCCGGAGGAGAAGCGCACCGCTTCCACTTCCAGCAGCATGCGCGCGGTGAGCCGCGCGGCGGTGGCCTTGTCGGTGAAAGCAGTGACGGTGGACATGGGTCGCGGGCCCTTCGTTCGAATATCGTTGCGGGCATATATCAGAGCCTGCGGCCGGAAACAGGGGCCAGCGTGACATAGATGGGCTGCGCGGGCAGGGGAGCGACGAAATGACGGTGGCGGGCGGCGGCGGGCGGCAGGGACAGGACGATGTGTGGCTGCTGGTGGACAGCTCCACCGTGGGCGGCATCGAGACCCATATGGGCGTGCTTGCGGCGGCCCTGATGCGGCAGGGGCTCGGCGTGCGCGTGATCCTGATCGCCGATCATGGCGCCAACCCGTGGTTCGCGCAGCTCGATGCCGCAGGCGTGCCCCACCGCACGTTGTCCGGCGGCTTCAAGGGACTGCTGGCGGCGCTGAAGGCGGCGCGCCCGCGCATTCTCCACACCCATGGCTACAAGGCCGGCATTCTCGGCCGGCTGGCCGCGAAGCTGGCCGGCGTGCCCTGCGTGTCCACTTTCCATGCGGGGGAGCGCGGCAGGTTCCCGGTCTCGCTCTACCAGACGCTAGACAGCTGGACCTCCTGCCTTGCCCGCCGCATCGCGGTCTCGCGGCCCATTGCCGAAGGACTGCCGTTCGCGGCCGAGGTGATCGGCAATTTCGTCCCCGTCCCGGCCGCGCCGCCGCATGGCGCACGCCCCGACACGGTGGGGTTCGTCGGCCGGTTCAGTCACGAGAAGGGGCCGGATCTTTTCTGCGCGCTGGCGGAGAAGTTTGCCGGCTCAGGACTGGCATTCGAGGCGTTCGGCGACGGGGCCATGCGGCCGGAGCTTCAGGCGAAGACCGGGGCGGCGGTGCAGTTTCACGGCCTCGTCACCACACCGGGCGCCATCTGGCCGCGCATCGGCCTGCTGCTGATGCCCTCGCGTGCCGAGGGCCTGCCGCTGGCCGCCATCGAGGCCATGGCGGCGGGCATCCCGGTGGCGGCCAGCGCGGTTGGGGCCTTGCCGGATCTGATCCGGCAAGGCGAGAACGGCTATCTGTTCCCGGCCGGCGACCTCGACGCCATGGAAAGCGCCGTGCGCGCATGGGCGGGCCTCGATGCGGCGGCCCGTGCCGCCATGGGGGAGGCGGCGTGGCGCACCGCGCGGGCGGGCTATGCGGTGGATGTGCTGCTGCCGAAGGTGCGGGCCGTCTACGCGGCGGCGGGCGCGCGGCTGCCGGGCGGGGATAGCGCGGTTTCGTGATCAAGTTGGAGCAGGTTGGCCCGGCTCAGCTTCCGGTTGGCATCTCGTCGTTAACGCATCCTGTGTATAGAATGACGGCTTAACCGGCGCCCTCACCGAGACCGCAGACGTGACCGAAAGCTCCTATTCGTCGGCCGGCCAACCGGCGAGCACCGGCTACAAGCGCGAAACGCACTGGATGCAGATCATCGTCGCCTTGCTGGCGACGGGGTTCATCTTCTATTTCTGGATGTCGAAGCCGGGGCTGGAGCTGCCGCTCATGCTCGCCGGCGGCTCGGTGCTGGTGGTGCTGGCCTTCAAGCGCCCCTCGGTGCCCTGCATCATCTTCGTGTGCTTCTCCTTCCTGCGCATCCATGAGGCGTTTCCGGCGCTGTCGGAGCTGCGCATCCCGCAGCTGCTGGCCCAGCTCACCATCATCGTGATGTTCTGGCATCTGGTGCTGATGCGCACGGTGAAGCCGATCTGGTCGGTGGAGATGACCGCCTTCGCGGTGTTCTTCTTCTTCGTCACCGCCTCCATGTTCATCTCCACGGGGCGCGACCTCTCCTACAAATTCTGGTCCGACACCTTCCTGAAGGTGGGGATCATGACCCTGCTCATCGCCTGGACCACCCGCAAGGCGGCCGATTTCCAGCTGGCGATGCAGACCATCATCATCGGCGGCATCGCCGTGTCCTGCGTGGCGCTCTACAACAAGGTGAACGGCATCGGCCTCGTGGAAGGCACCCGCGTCACCATCGGCCGCGCCGAGGGCTCGGTGCTGGGCGATCCCAACGATCTGGCCCTTGCCCTGCTGTTCCCGCTGGGCTTCGCCGGGGCTCTGGCGTCGGGGCGCACCAGTTTCCTCAACCGCCTTCTCGGCCTGATCGGCTTCGGCTTCGTGGTGGCGGCCATCATCGCCACCCAGAGCCGTGGCGGTCTTCTGGGCATGGCCACCGTGGTGGCGGTGCTGGGCAGCCGGTTCGTGAAGAACAAGCTGCTGCTGTTCGGCGGCGGCGGCGCGGCCATGGTGCTGCTCTATATCGTCGCCGGCATCGCCGGCCGCTCGTCGGGCGGCGCGGCGGAAGCGGGCATCGACGAAAGCGCGCAGGGCCGCCTCAACGCCTGGACCACCGCCTGGAACATGGCCAAGGCCCATCCGCTGCTCGGGGTCGGCGTCAACACCTTCCCGGCCAACTACTTCTTCTACACCGAGGACTGGGACGGCCACGAGCACGCGGTGCATTCCACCTGGTTCGGCGTGCTGGCGGAAACCGGCTTCCTCGGCTTTTCCGCCTTCATCACCATGGTGGGCCTGCTGCTCAAGCGCAGCTGGAAATGCCTGAAGGCCATCGAGGAGCCGGGCACCGATCCGCGCCTTGTGATCATCGCCTATGCCCTCGCGGCAAGTCTGGCTAGTTTCTGCGTGGCCGGCACCTTCCTGACCCAGGGCCTGGCGTGGCCGCTCTATGTGATCCTCGCCATGACGGTGTCGCTGTGGCGCCTGCTGTCGGCGCAGGAGGAGGTGGTGACGGTGGTGCCGACGCGCCTGCCCGAGGTGCCGCCCGTCGGTCCGTCCGCCACCGTGGTTCCGCTGGCGCGGCCGGGCGAATGACCGCCGATCTCGTGGTGTTCGGGGAGGATTGGGGCAGCCACCCCTCCTCCACCCAGCATCTGGTCGGGCGGCTCGCCCGTGACCGCAGGGTGCTGTGGGTGAATTCCATCGGCCTGCGCAGGCCCAAGCTGAATGCGCAGGATCTCCGGCGCATCGCCACCAAGCTCAGGGCCATGGCCGGGCGTGGACGCGCGGCTGCGCCTGCTCCCGCTGCCAGGCGCGATGCGCATGCGGACGGGCCGGGGCCGGCCCGCGTGCTGGCGCCCTTCGCCATTCCGTGGCCGGGCAGCACGCTGGCGGAGGCCGCCAACCGGCTGCTGATCGGCCGGCAGGTGCGCGCCGCCATGGCGGAAACCGGCATCTCGCGCCCCATTCTCTGGGCTTCGCTGCCGAGCGCGGTGAGCGTGGTGGGGGCCCTGGGCGAGCGCGCGCTGGTCTATTATTGCGGCGATGATTTCGGCGCGCTCACCGGCGTGGATCACGGCCCGGTGCTGGAGATGGAGGCGCGCCTTGCGGCGAAGGCCGATCTCATCGTGGTGGTGAGCGAGGCGCTGGCCGCGCGCTTTCCCGGCCGCAACGTGCTGCTGCTGCCCCATGGGGTGGATGGGGCGCTGTTCTCCACCCCCGTGCCGCGTCCCCTCGATCTGCCGCCGGGGCCGGTGGCCGGCTTCTACGGCAGCATTTCAGACTGGCTGGACATTCCCATGCTGGCGGCGGCGGCCCGCGCCATGCCGGACTGGAGCTTCGTCTTCATCGGCCCCGTGCGCACCGACATTTCCACGCTGGAGACGATCCCCAACGTGCATTTCCTGGGGCCGCGCCCGCACGACGTGCTGCCCGCCTATGCGCAGCATTGGGACGTGTCGCTGATCCCGTTCCTGGACAATCCGCAGATCCGCGCCTGCAATCCGCTGAAGCTGCGGGAATATCTGGCTTCGGGCACGCCGATCGCGGCCACCCGCTTTCCCGCGCTGGTGCCTTATGAGGCGCACGTCGCCTGCATCGATCCCGGCGGCGACCTCGCCATGGCCATCCGGGAGGCGGCATCCGATCCGCGCGCGGCGGAACGCCGGGCGAGCGTGTCCACCGAGGACTGGGATGCCCGCGCGGCGGTGCTGTCCGCCGCGCTGGCGAAGCTGTGAGGGGCTGAGAGAATGTTTTTCGGCTTGGATTGCGGAGCAATCAAAGCCGAACATGCTCTAGGCCCCGCGTGCCCTTGCCTCACATGGCGGGCAGGATGGCGATGTCGTGCACCTTGCCGGACACGCCCGCCACCTTGCCGGCGGCGGTCGCCTTGCCGCTGGTCAGATCCACCTTGTAGAGCGTGTCGCCGGCCATCAGCCAGCCATCGTTGGTGCCGCCATCGCCGGCCGCGATGTCGAAGGCATAGCTGGGGGCGGTGATGCCGAACTTGCCCACGGCGGTAAGCACGCCGTCATTGGGCGGGGCCTGCTTCACCAGCGCGCCGATGGTAGCGTCCACGTCGAACAGCGCGGTTTCCTTGGCGCCCTTCATGGAATTGGTATAGGCGCCGGCGACGATCTTGGGCGTCTCGCCCTTGTGCATGTCGGTCTCGGCGAACTTCAGGCTGCCGTCCTTCGTGACCTTGCCGTCATCCACATTGGCCCGCAGGTTGGTGCCATCGCTGCCGATCACGCGCAGCCGGTCGGCCACCGGGTTGAAGTCTACGGTCGCCATGGTGCCCATGGGCAGCATGGTGTCGAGCTTGGATTTCTTCATCGCCGCGCCGCTCTTGGTGTCGATGGTGGCCACCGTGCCATCCTCGAACAGGCCGTAGAGCATGCCGTCGGCGGGGCGGACGTCGATGCCCACCAGCTTGCCGTCCACGCCGGAGACCTTCATGGGCGCGCCGGCCTTCATCGCCTTCACATCCACCACGGCCAGCATGTTGCCATCGAGCAGCGCCACCACGCTCTGGGCGTGAGCCGCACCCGCCGTGCCGGCGAGGAGGGCGGAAATCGCGAGGGCCATCATCGGGGTCTTCATGAGCCAAACTCCCTTTCGGATGCCCGGCATTCAGCCCGGGTCACAGGGGGTACAGCTCCGCAGGCGCTCTGGATGCAGAGAAAAATCATTTTTCTTCAAGTGCATCCATTGGCCGTGCCGCAGCGTAATCGCGCAGGACGACACTGCGCGCGCAAGACGGGATCCAGGCTTGATGCCAGCGATGACAAAACCGCTTCCGGGCCGCCGGGACGATGGCCTGGCGCAGGCGCTGGCCGGCTGCGCGGCGGGCGACGCGGCGTGCCTGCGCCGCCTCTATGACGGGCTGGCCCCGCAGATGACGGGCGTCGCCATCCGTCTGCTGCGCCGGCGGGAGCTTGCCGAGGATGTGGTGCACGACACCTTCGTCCGCATCTGGGAGAAGGCGGCCCTGTTCGATCCCGAGCGCGGGGAGGCGCGGACCTGGATGTTCGCCATTCTGCGCAACCGGGCGCTCGACGTGCTGCGGGGCGAGGGACGTACCGATCTCGTCGATGATTTCGAGCCGATGGGCATGACCGACGAAAGCGTGGATGCCGAAGCCGCCGTCACCGCCCTGTCCGAAGCCGGTGCGCTGCGGCGCTGTCTCGGCCGGTTGCAGCCGGTGCAGCGCAGCGTCGTGGTGCTGGCCTATACGCGCGGCCTCAGCCACGGCGAGCTGGCGGGCCGGCTGGGCGTGCCGCTCGGCACCGTGAAATCGTGGATGCGGCGCAGCCTGCTGGCGCTGCGGGAGTGCATGGCATGATCCGGCAGGAGGATGACGCACTGGCCGGCGAACTGGTGATCGGCCTGCTGGACGAAGCGGAGCGCGCGCGCTGCGAGGCGCGGATCGCGCGCGACCCCGACTTTGCCGCCCGCGTGGAACACTGGCGCCACCGCTTCGCCGAGCTGGACGCGACGGCGCGGCCGGAACATCCCGCGCAGGATTTGTGGGCGCGCATCGCCGCCACGGTGGCGCAGGAGCGGCCCGCAGCCGAGGCGACGGTGGTGCCGTTCGCCGCGCCCCCGGCTGCACGCCGGCCCCTGTGGGACAACCTTCCGCTCTGGCGCGGGGTCGGGCTCGGCGCCATGGCCGCCGCGCTGGTGCTGGCGGTTGGCCTCGGCCTGATGGTCCGCACGGCGGGCCGCACGCCGGTGCTGGTGGCGGTGCTGCTGTCGGACCAGAACCGCCCCGCCGCCGTGGTGAATGCGTTTGCCGACGGGCGCACGGAGCTGGTGCCGCTGGAGGCGCTGAGCGCGCCCGAGGGCAAGTCGCTTCAGGTCTGGACGCTGTGGGATCGCAGTCGCGGCCCGGTGTCGGTGGGCCTGCTCAATGCCCTGCGCAGCCTCGATCTGAACGTCGAGCATCTGCCGCGCACGGCGACCGACCAGCTGTTCGAGGTGACGCTGGAGCCTGCCGGCGGCTCGCCCACGGGGCGCCCGACCGGACCCATCCTCATGAAGGGCAATGCCAGCCGCACGCTCTGAGCGACGGGCTCAGAGCGGCTGCGCGGCGACCCCCATCGGCGGGTCGAGGCTGTCGCAGATGGAGAGGAAGCCCGAGAGGCAGGGATTGGCATTGTCCGGTTGCCAGAGGGCCACCTGATCCACCTCCGGCGGATCGTCCATGCGGCGGAACGCGGCGCCTTTCACCTGCGCCCGCTGCATGGAGGCGGGCACGAAGGCGACGCCGAGATCCTCGGCCACCAGATTGACGATAGTCTGCTGGAGATAGACCTCCAGGGCGATCCGCGGCGCAAATCCCGCGCCCGCACAGCGCCGCACCACCGCATCATGCAGCAGCGGGGCCTGATCGCGGGGCACGATCAGGAAACGCTCGGTCTCGAAATCGCGCACCTTCACCCGCCGCGCGCGGGCAAGCGGATGGGTGTGCGGCAGCACCGCATGGAGCGGCTCGCGCAGCAGCAGTCTGGAGGCGGTGGGGGTGGCGAAGGCGTCGGGAAAGCTGATGCCGAGATCCACCTAGCCGCTGCGCAGCGCCTGATCGAGCACCACCGGCATCATCTCGCGCACCTTGAGCTGCACCTGCGGGAAGGCGTCCCGGTAGCGGCGCATGAGGGCGGGCACCACGCTGTAGGCGGCGCACATGGTGAAGCCGATGGAGAGCTGCCCCATCTCCCCCGCCCGCGCCGCCGCCACGTTCCGCCGGGCGCGGGCCATCTGCCGCAGCACGTCGCGGGCGTCGGCGAGGAACTGCACGCCGGCCGGGGTGAGCACGATGCCCTTGGCGCCGCGCACGCACAGCTCGGTCTTCAGCTCCGCTTCCAGCGCCGCGATCTGCCGCGACAAAGGCGGCTGGGACATGTGGAGGCGGGCGGCGGCGCGGCCGAAGGTGCCGGCATCGGCGAGTTCGCAGAAATAGCGCAACTGGGCGAGAGTGATGGTCATACCCTGAAGGTATCAGATCGAGCCAAATCCGTATTGGATTTGCATCGGTGCCACCCGTAGAGCGGAGGTCTCATCATCTGGACCCGCGCCCGTGCTGACCACCGTTCTCACCATCCTCCCCATCTTCGCGATCATCGCGGCGGGCTATGCGTGCCGGCGGGGCGGCATTCTCGGTGCCACGGCGGCCTCGGAATTCAACCGCTTCGTGGTCTATCTCGCGCTGCCGGCGCTGCTGTTCGACGTGATGGCGGGGGTGAAGTGGAGCGCCATCTGGCAGCCGGGCTTCATCGTCGCCTTTTCGGCCGGCACCTTCGGCATCTTCGCCATCGCCTTCTTCCTCCGGCTGAGGCGCGGCCAGCCGGCGGCGGATGCGGCCATCGACGGGCTCAACGCCGGCTATGCCAATGCCGGCTTCGTGGGCTTTCCGGTCTGCGAGGCGGTGTTCGGCCGCGAGAGCCTGGCGCTCGCCACCATCGCCGCCGTCATCACCGTGTGCGCCCTGTTCGCGGTGGCCATGGTGATCATCGAGGTGGGATTGCAGAGCGAAGCCCGCCCGCACCATGTGGCGCTGAAGGTCGGCCGCTCGCTGGCCCGCAACCCGCTGCTGATCTCGCCCATCGCCGGCCTTGCCTGGGCGATGACGGGCCTGCCCATTCCGGCCCCCATGGAGAGCCTGCTGCACATGCTGGGCGGCACCGCCACCACCTGCGCGCTGATGTCGCTTGGCCTGTTCCTCGCCAATGGCGCGCGGGCGCAGGGGCGGCCGGACAAGGCGGTGCTCGCCTTCTCGGGGCTCAAGCTGGTGGGCCAGCCGGCGCTCACCGCCGTGGTGGCCTATGGCGTGCTGCACCTGCCGCCGGTGGTGGCGGGCATGGCGGTGCTGATGGCGGCTTTGCCTACGGGCACCGGCCCCTTCATGCTGGCGGAATATTACGACCGGGAGGCGGTCGCCACCTCCCAGACCATCCTCATCACCAACGCGCTGTCGGTGATCACGCTCGCCGTGTGCATTGCGCTGATCCGCTAGAAGCGGATCGGTTCAGCGCAGGCTTTCGTGCCGCGATCCGCGTGAGCCGCTGCCACGGGGCGGCTGGGCCTCGCGGGTGCGCAGCAGGGTCCAGACGAGACGCGGATCCGTGTCCAGCATGCCCAGCAGCACGATCTGCGTGGTCCGGCGCGGACCATCCGGGCCGCCGAGGAACACGCTCTCATCCAGCACCACCTGCTGGCCCGGCGCCACGAAGGCCCAGGCCTCGCCGTTCGGCAGGCCGAGCAGCACGGTGGAGGGATCGTCCAGACGGTCCACCTGCACCTGCGGGTGGAGATGGAAGCGCAGGGCGAAGGATGTCTGCGGCAGGTTCGGCGGCGCGCCTTCCGCCGGGCGGAACAGATCCTCGCCATCCAGCCGGCTGCCGTCCGCCGCCAAGCGCCACGAGCGCTGGTGGACGACGCCGAAGGGCTCGTCATAGCCGTCATGGCTCGCCCGCAGCAGCACCGTGCCCTCGCGGGCGCCCCGCTGCACGGTCACGTCGCGGGGGCCGGAGACGATGGGGACACCCGCGATGCGCGTCAGGCTCTTGCCATGCAGGAAGCGGCAGGAGGAGGTGTCGCCGATCACCGCCGTGGAATGGGCGGCGGTGGCGCGGGCCACCTGCCGCCAGGTGTCGCGGTTGAAGGCCGTCATGCCGCAATTCACCACGATGCGGTTGCGGCCCGAGGAGAATTCGAACGCGAGGCACGAGGCATGCGCCTCTGCCGAGGCGGCGAGCGGGGGCGGCGGGCCGGTGTCGGCGATCACCACCGTGCCCTTGGCATCCAGCCGCTGGAAGCCGGAATGGGGTGCATTGGCCACCGGCGCCCCGCGCGCATCGTCATAGGCGAGGATGGTGGCGAGCTGGTCCGCCGCCGTATGGCCCATGCCGTGGAACAGCGCGAAGGCGCCGTCCCCATGCCGGAAGAAGCGCAGCATGGGCATCATGCGGTCGATGGCGTTCATCAGCGCCGGCGGGGCGGGCTGGTTGCGCGCGCCGAAGGCGTGGCGCAGCGGCAGCAGGTCCAGCAGCAGGTCGATGAGCGCGCCGGGGCTGCGGGAGATGCAGCCGCCGTCCGGCAGGATCTGTCGGTCCAGCTCCTCGGTGAGGCGCTTCTGGGCCGCGCGCAGGAGGCGCGACTGCTCGGACATGCACAGGCCGGCGAAGACGAGCGCGATCACCACCAGCAGGCGCGGATAGCCGTCCGGCGCATCATTGGCCGCCTTGCGCAGGCCCCGCACCTGCCGGGCGATGGCGCGCATGAAGCGGCGATAGAAGTCGTGGTCGGCATCCTGAAGGATGAAGGGGGCCTGCGTGAGCCAGGAGATGACGCGGTGCGCCGTCACCTGCGGATCGGCGGCAATCGCCTTGGCGCGGCCGGGATCGCGCATCCAGTCGCCCACCAGCGCACGGGCATTGGCCCTCGCGATGGTGGTGCCGGCGGCGCGCAGATGGCGCAGCCAGGAGAAGCCGTGCAGCATCTCCGCCCATTCCTTCGAGGGCGGGTCGAGTTCGAACGGGGTGCGGCCTTCCAGCAGCGCCACCTTGCCGGCGAAGGAGAAGGTGCCGGCATAGATCTCGCTGGCCTGCGTGGGATCACCCGTGCGCAGATCCTGCGGGGCGATGAGCAGGCGCTCGGGCACCGGCACCGCCACCTGCGCGAGGGTGAGCGGGGCGCCGGGCGCGCGTGCGGTGGCGAGCCGCCAGAAGCGGTCCATGAGATAGAGCGCGAGGCGCGAACGCTCCATGACCGCCACCCGGCTCACGCCGCGGCCACGGGGCCGGCGTTGCCGCCCCGGTCCGTTCCACGGCATGTGCCCAGCCGTCGTGTTCGCCATCGCTCCGCTCCCGTGAGGGCTCTGAGACCGTGCCGTGCTCCGGCCCGGCGCCCGAAAAAGGGCGCGCTGGGGCGGGGCAAGGCGGCATCGGTCCTCATGGCCCTCGTTCGGCGGCCACCAGCCGCGCCCGTACGGGGGCAGGCTGCTGCCTGGCCGAATCAGCCGGGCCGCGCGCGCCGTCCCCCATGTTCAAGAACCCGGGCAGGCGCGGCGGAGCGTTGGAAAACGATCGTCAGCGCTTGCTCAGGCGGGCGGCGAAGAAGCCGTCGAGGCCGGACCTTTCCGGTTCTCCGCGCACCCAATCACAGGGCAGAGTGCGCAAATCACCTTGAGGAGTGATGAACGCCGCGATGCCCGGCACGTCCTCGGCCGTGATTTTCACGCGGGTGACGTCGGTGCGCTCCTTGAGGACGCGGGCGATCTGGTCCTCGCCTTCCTCCGGCTCCAGCGAGCAGGTGGCATAGACGAGGGTGCCGCCGGATTTGAGCAGGTCCAGCGCATGGTCGATGAGCTTGGCCTGCAAGGCGGCCATGGTGCCGACGTCGCCGGGGCGCTTGGCCCAGGCGATGTCCGGATGACGGCGCAGCGTGCCGGTGGCCGAGCAGGGGGCGTCCAGCAGGATGGCGTCGAAGGGGCCGGCTGCGATGCTGGTGGCATCGCCCTCGCGCACGTCCGCCTTGAGTTTCAGGCGGTCGAGATTTTCCTTCAGCCGCACGAGGCGCTGGCCGGAACGGTCGATGGCGGTGACGTGCGCGCCCGCTGCGGCCAGCTGCGCGGTCTTGCCGCCGGGGGCGGCGCACATGTCGGCGACGGATTTTCCCGCCACGTCGCCCAGCAGGCGGGCGGGGATGGCGGCGGCGGCGTCCTGCACCCACCAGTCGCCATCGTCATAGCCGGGCAGCGCACGCACGGCGCCGGCCTGGAGCACGCGCACGGTGCCGGTGGGCAGCACCTCGCCGCCGAGCGCTTCCGCCCACTTTTCGGGATCGCCCTTCACGGTGAGGTCGAGGGCGGGCTCATGGGCGAGGATGGCGCACATGGCCTTCGCCTTCTCCGCGCCATAGGCCTTGGTCCAGCGCTGACGCAGCCATTCCGGTGTGTCGAGGTTCAGGGCTTCTGCGGCGGCAAGGCGCTCCTTGCCCTCGCGGGTGAGGCGGCGCAGCACGGCATTGATGAGGCCGGCAAAGCCGCCGGTGGTGATGTCGCCGCGGGCGATATCCACGGACAGGCCTACCGCTGCATGGTCGGGCACGTCCATGAACAGGATCTGCGCCGCGCCCACGAGCAGCACGGTTTCCACCTTGGGGGCGGACTTCGGCGCGCCCTTGTCCAGCATGCCGGCGATCACCGCGCGGATGGTGCCGAGGCGGCGCAGGGCGGTTGCGACGATGCGGAAGGCGAGCGCGCGGTCGCGGGGCTCAAGGCCCTGGTCATTGATGAAGGCGTCTTCCAGCGAGGCATTGCCGCGCAGGATGCGGTCGAGCGCATCGGCCGCGAGCAGCCGGGCCGGCAGGCCGGCGGACTGGGCGGGCCGCTGCGGCGGGCGCGGGCCACGGGGGCCGGGCCCGCCACCGGAGCCGCTGCGGGAGGGGCCATGGGGGCGATTGGGTCGCGAAGGTGCTTTCATCCCGTGCACCTAAGGGGATGGAGGCGGGGAAGCAAGGGCAGAGGTATCCGCCGCCTCAGATTTTATCTGGCATGCGAATACCTTGTCCCCCCAAGTGAGCCAAACGCTCACAAAGGTGCGGACCTAGCCAGCTCTCCCTCAAAATTAACTCTGCCTTCAAGCGTAAAATTATTCAAAGCTTCAATTCTTCTATAAAAACTGAGTATTTTTTTTATAAATATGACATGATCATCTTTTGTTTCTTTAAGAAGTCCGGAATAATGCTCAATTTTCAATATTGAAGCAAGTTCTTTTGTCTTGATAAGTGCATCATCCTTGTTCTTTTCAGATGAAAATTTCTTTCCTTTTATATCTGTTAGTAGTTCGTCCGATTGTAATATTTTATATATAAAATGATAGTGCCTCTTTGCATCTTCTCGATTTTGTTCGATAGCGGATATAGACGCGCGCAGTGCGTCAAAAACACTTTTCCGACCCTCAATCTCAATGTGGCCCAGTGAGTGATATTCAACGCCGGAAATGCGTAGGGGTCTAATTGCCTGCGCTTTGGATGTTATATTGTTGTAGAATCCTTTATAGCTTCCGCCGCTATCTAGATTTGGTTTTGTAATTGCATTGGATATTTCTTCTCGCTCCTCTTCTCCCAGCTCATCTGTATTAAGGTCGTGTAGGATGGAGAGGAATGAATAGGAATCTCCAATGCGATTATAAAGCTTCGAGAAGTCGCTGGCGTCCCAACGGCCGTCAATGCCAAAGCGCGTACGGGCAGATGGGCCAACATTGGTAGCCCATTCTTCAGTGTGATCTTCTTCGAAGAACCCTCTTTCGGGATAAAATGAATCGTTTTGGATGTCGCTCCCAGATGCTGATCTGATTTCAACGGTTCCATCGTTGCTCATTTTTGACCAATTAAAGGTATAATACTTCCTTCCGACAGACAGTTTAAATAGAAAATATAAATCTATTTTTCCATTCTTGTAAGCTCGAAAAGATCTGTCAATTACCTCAACGCAAAAGAATTTATTTTCGTGACCGGAATTCTCTCCGACGGCGATTGCTAAGAGTCTGAGCTTATTGTCTGTCTCAAATAGTGCTAATTGGGGTTCGTCGTAAAATGCGAGAATCTGCACTAACTTCGCTGATTTGCATGGCTTCCTAAGCATTTTGTGACCTCCTGATAACGTTGGTCACAGCGCGATTCGGGTCGAACTTGGTAGAAAGCCAGACATCCATATGCCCGTTTTTAGCATTCTCGTTGCAAAGACCGGCCGTATGATCAAGTTCAACGTAGGCAATGAATGGTTTGTTCTTTATGCTTGGTAGCTTTCCGATTTTTTCAACTCGAAAAAATGAGCAGGATGCCCAGCGGCAAGGGCAAACTCCGGGTGGGACGGGCTTCCCAAGCGCGGCGTGGGAGACAAAATCGTCAAATACTGGAACTTCCCGTTCCACAAAACGAAGCAGCACACTCTTTGAGACGATCTCTGCCGTCACAGGCGGACAGCCGTCTGGCAAGACTTCGTGGAACTCCACCCCACCATCGCGTTCAATCATATAACGCCCCTCCCCACGCAGGGCTTTAGCAGAGAGGCGATGCATTGCCAAATAGAGGATTAAGGGAGGAAGTAGCTTACAAAAACTGGAATTTTAGTACTGAGGTCCCTCTTTGCGGAATACCTCTCACCCCCAAGGCCCCCGCCGCGCACCGCCGCCCGCATTCCCCCAGGGACCACCCGGCGGCGTCCCCGCACCACGGGCCGGTTGCACGGTCGGCTGGCGGTAGCCGCCGCCTCCGCCCATCCCGCGCGCCAGTTCCTGCAGGGCGGCGATGCGGTTTTCGGTGTTGGGGTGGGTGGAGAAGAGGTTGTCCATCCGCGCGCCCGACAGCGGGTTGATGATGAACATGTGTGCGGTGGCGGGGTTCGCTTCCGCCTCATAGTTCGGCACCT
Source organism: Azorhizobium oxalatiphilum (assembly GCF_014635325.1). Lineage (GTDB taxonomy): Bacteria > Pseudomonadota > Alphaproteobacteria > Rhizobiales > Xanthobacteraceae > Azorhizobium > Azorhizobium oxalatiphilum. The sequence continues at coordinate 68,946 of NZ_BMCT01000008.1, forward strand.
GATGGGCGCCGCCCGCGATCTTGGCCAAAGCCGAGGCCAGGGCCAGCGGCTGGCCGCAGATCTCCGCGCCGGTGCGGTCGGCCACATATTCGCGCGAGCGGGAAATGGCCATCTGCACCACCATGGCCGCCATGGGCGCGAGGATCGCCATCAGGATGGTGGAGACGAGGCCGAACGGATTGTTGTTCTCGCGATTGCCGCCGCCGAAGAACATGCCGAAGTTCGCCAGCATGGAGATGGCGCCGGCGATGGTGGCGGTCAGCGTCATGGTCAGCGTGTCGTGATGCTTCACATGCGCCAGCTCGTGCGCCATCACACCCGCCACTTCGTCGCGGTTCAGCATCTGCAGCAGGCCGGTGGTCGCGGCCACGGCGGCGTTCTGCGGGTTGCGGCCGGTGGCGAACGCATTCGGCTGCGGATTGTCGATGATGTAGACCTTGGGCATGGGCAGGTTGGCGCGCTGGGCCAGCTGCGCGACCATGCCCACCAGCTCCGGTGCGGTGGACATGTCCACGGCGCGCGCGCCGTACATGCGCAGCACCATCTTGTCCGAGAACCAGTAGCTGAAAATGTTCGTGCCGGCGGCAATCAGGAAGGCGATCATCATGCCGCCTTTGCCGCCCATGGCGAAGCCGAGCACCATGAAAAGCGCGGTCAGCCCCGCCAGCAGGATGGCCGTGCGCATGTAGTTCATCGAAACCGTCTCCTTTCCGTCTCGCCCATGCGTGGGCGTTCCGTCGGCAGAAAACGTGGGCACGGCCTTTTGTTCCCGCAAGGGCAGGCGGGCGCGGATCAGGTGGCGCGGGCGGCGGCGAACAGGTCGTCCAGCAGGCGACCGGCGAAGGCCGGGCTGCCGTGGACGGCATCGTCCGGCGCGGCGAATTCGGGCCGCAGCCGGCCATCCGGGTCGAGCGACCATGAGCGATGGTCGATCACCTGCGTGCCGGTGGCGGCGATCTCCTCCCGCGCCAGATCCTCGAAGGCGAGAAACACCTCAGGGCAGGTTTCAGTGGGGGGCGGCGCGAAGCGGCGCGGCGGCAAGGCCGAGATCACGGTCAGCCCGAGGCTGGCGAGATGGCGATGGAAGGCAAGCGCCCCCGCCATTTGCGCCCGCAGGGTGGCGCGCACGGTGGCGGTACTGAGGAAGCGGCCGGGGGCATGGGGAGACAGGCTGAAGTCTCCCCACACCTCGCGACGGGTGAGATAATGCAAGTTCATGCCGAACAGGCAGAGCACCGGCAGGGCGATCTCGGACAGGCGTCGCGCCTCGGTGGTCGCCAGCACACCGCGATAGGTGGCCTCGATCTTCGGATCGTGAAAGCGCACGTCGCCGTCGCCCGCCGCGTAGAAATCCGCTGCATTGAGCTGGCGACCGCTGGCGATGAAGCCGCCGGCCAGCGGCTGGCCCCGCTCAGCGGCGACTTGGGCGAGGATGCGCCCGTGGGAATCGCCCAGCAGGAAGAGGGCGGCGGACGTCACGGGTGCGGACGCGATGGGGGGCGCTCTCATGGGGGCGTTCTCATGCGGGACGTGCTCATGGCGCTGGCGCGAACTGTTCCACCGCCGCCTCGTCGCACTCGGGATCGGCCGGGCCGGGCGCGGCCGGCGCTTGCGGCGCGGCCGCCGCGCTGCCCAGCGCGCCGAAGAAGGTATTCATCACCACCTCCACGCCAAAGGCGCTGACATCCCGCAGATTGGGGGCGAAGAACATGGCGCGGAAGGGTGGGCTGGTGATGAGTTCGAAGGAGGGGAAATAATCGCAGTCCGGCCGCCGGGCCATCTCGCCCGCCGCCGCCCGCAGGATGGCCTTGCAGCCGCCGGTGGCCACCAGCACATGCCGGCCGGAGGCGGTGGCGATCAGCGGTCCCGGCGCCACCGTGAGCAGGACCTTCACGCCGGGGCGGATGTGGGCCAGAAGATCCAGCGCCGCCGAGACATCGGCCAGCACGTCGCCCAGCGTGTGCTCGTGAAAGGCGTGGCGCGCGGGATCGAAGGCATCGGCGCACACGCCGGGGGCGACGGGATATTCCAGCCCGCTCGCCTTGTCCCGCCAGGCCTCGTTGAGGCCGAGGGTGAAGACGAACAGATCGGTTTCGCCCAGCGCCTGCGCCAGGCTGGCGAGAGCGGTGCGGCGGGAGGCTTCCGCCTCGGCGCGGCTGGCAAAGCCGTCGGGCTCGATGCCGGGCCGGAAGGGATCGTGGGTGCGCCCGTCCCGGCTCCAGAACGTATCGGGTACCGGTGCGGCCCCGCTGGCCCACCGCAGCCACTGCAACAGCTGGCGGGGGGTATAGATGTTGCCCGTGCGGGCCGAGAACAGGTCATAGCCGAGGCGCCGCCGCTCGGCCTCCGGCAAGGGCGTGGGGGCAGGCTCAGCATCGACGAAACTGAAGCCCCGCGCCCGCAGCACCCTTCCGAAATGCCGGGCGAAGCAGGAGCCGAAGGCGGCAATTCGGGTCTCCGGGCCGATGGGCCACTTCGGCTGCCACAAGGGGCCGATCTCCAGCGGCGCCCGGCTGGTGACCGCCGTGCGCCAGAAGGCTTCGCCGGGAAGGGCCTCGTAAGGGTTCACGCATGCCTCGCGCAACGCACGTTTTCGGGGCGCGAAGAGTGTGGAGCCTGCTCCCGCAAAGTCAAGGTGTAGGTCGGCTGCCCGTGCGCGGCGCGCATGCTCCGGAAAGCGCGATGGCGCCAAACGGCCGTTGGGGGGCACCGGGCCTTTTCGCAGGGCCTCCGGATGCTTATGTTGCGCGAGACAAGCGCCCCCCGGCGGTGCGCCCAGCAATCGCTCAAGGACCAGAGCCATGTTCATCCAGACCGAGGCCACGCCGAACCCGGCGACCCTCAAGTTCCTGCCCGGCCGCAATGTGCTGGGCGACGGCACGCTCGAGGCCCGCAGCCTCGAGGAAGCCGGCCGCTCCCCGCTCGCCCAGCGCCTGTTCGAGGTGAAGGGCGTGGGTGGCGTGTTCCTGGGCTCCGATTTCGTCACCGTCACCAAGACGGATGGCGAATGGGCGCACATGAAGCCCGCCATCCTCGGCGCCATCATGGAGCACTTCATGTCCGGCGCGCCGGTGCTGGCGGACGGCGTGGAAGCCTCCCATGCGGATGACGAGGAGTTCTTCGATGCCGCCGATGGCGAGATCGTCGACACCATCAAGGAACTGATCGAGACCCGCGTGCGCCCGGCGGTGGCGGCGGATGGCGGCGACATCACCTTCCGGGGGTTCCAGGAGGGCGTGGTCTATCTCAACATGAAGGGCTCGTGCTCGGGCTGCCCGTCCTCCACGGCGACGCTGAAGAACGGCATCGAGAACCTGCTGCGCCACTTCGTGCCCGAAGTGCAGGAAGTGCGCCCGGTCTGATAACCCGGCCCCCGAGGACGGACGAGGCGGGGCCGAACCCCGCCTGATCCGGCTCTAAGCTCCACATTTTCCGGGGGTTTCCCCTCTCTCCCCTTCCGTCAGAGCCGGTTTCGGTTGATCGTGGGTGCGGGGAACTGGCACTCACGATCCATGTATGTCCTTGCCATAGATACTGCGCTCGCGGCCTGCTCGGTGGCGGTGCTCGACGTCGAAGCCGATGCCATCATCGCCGGCGACAGCCTGCTCATGGAGCGCGGCCATGCCGAGGCCCTCATCCCCATCGTCGAGCAGGTGATGCGCGATGCGGGCCTTGAGGTCCGCCAGCTGTGGCGCGTGGCGGTGACGGTCGGCCCCGGCAGCTTCACCGGCCTGCGCGTGGGGCTCTCCGCCGCACGCGGCTTCGCGCTGGTGGCGGGCAAGCCGGCGGTGGGGGTCACGACCCTCTCGGCGCTGGCAGCGCCCTATCTGGCGCTGGACGACACCTTGCCCGTGGTGTCAGCCATCGATGCCCGGCACGGCCATGTCTATCTGCAGATGTTCGGCGCCGGCGGGCGCACCCTGATCGCGCCCCGCGTGGCGGCGGTGAAGGATGCGGCGCGTGCGGTGGCCATCGGACCGGTGCGGCTGGTCGGGTCCGGCGCCGCGCTGGTGGCGGAGGCGTGGCCGCCCAAGGAAACCCTGCCCACGCTGGTCGAGGACATGGCGGCTCCGGATGTGGCCTGGGTGGCGCGTCTCGGCTCCGTGGCCGATCCGGCGCGTTCGGAGGCAAAACCCCTCTATCTGCGCCCGCCGGACGCCAAGCCGCAGACCGCCGCGCGCATCGCCCGGCGGTGACTGTCGCCCCGCCTTTTCGCCCTTGAACGCCGGCCATGAGCACCTTCTCCCGCTTCTTCTCGTCCCCTGAGCCGGATATCCGCGACGCGGTGACGGCGGATGCGCCGGAGCTTGCCCGGCTGCACGCCACCGCCTTCCATCGTGGCTGGTCGGCCTCCGAGTTCGAGCGCCTGCTGGCCGAGCGCACGGGCGTCGGCCATGTGATGCGGGCGGGTCCACGCGGAAAACTGCTGGGCTTCGTGCTCTCGCACGCGGTGCCGCCGGAATCGGAAATCCTCTCCATCGTCACCGAGGCGGCGAGCCGGGGGCAGGGGCTGGCGCGGCGGCTGCTCACCCATCATCTCGGCCGCCTCGCCGCGCAGGGGGTGACGGCCTCCTTCCTTGAGGTGGAGGCGGGCAATGATCCGGCCATCGCCCTCTATCGCCGGGCCGGCTATGCGGAGGCCGGTCGCCGCAAGGGCTATTATGAAGGCCCCAGCGGGCGCACCGACGCGCTTGTGATGCGGCGGGATTTCTGACGGCCGATCCTTCTTCATGCTGCGTTCATGCTGCGCAATATTGCGGTGCAGCATTTGTGGTGGCTTGTGCCGGCGGTGCGTTGGGGCTTAACTCCCAAGCGTTTGTTACATTTGTGTTTTCCTTTACCGCCACACTCCGGACGTCCGGTCCCTTCAATGCCAGCGCAGGAGCCCGTGAAAACGGTCTCCCGAAATCATGGAGACGGATTCACCGATCAGGTTGAACAACCTGATCGGATCCGGCTCCGGCGCGGCGCCGGTGCGCCCCACCCAAGGAACACGCCCCATGAAGCATTTCCTCAACCGCCGGGACAGCATCGTCACCGAGGCGCTGGACGGCCTGTTGCGTACCTCCCCGCCCGGCAAGCTGGCGCGGCTCGATGCCTATCCGGGCATCAAGGTCGTGGTCCGTGCCGACTGGGACAAGGCGAAGGTCGCCGTCATCTCCGGCGGCGGCGCCGGCCATGAGCCCTCCCACGCCGGTTTCGTCGGCAAGGGCATGCTCACCGCCGCCGTGTCGGGCGAGATCTTCGCCTCGCCGAGCGTGGAAGCGGTGCTGACGGCCATCCGCGCCGTCACCGGCGCCAAGGGCTGCCTGCTGGTGGTGAAGAATTACACCGGCGATCGACTGAACTTCGGCCTCGCCGCCGAGAAGGCGCGGGCGGAAGGGTTCGAGGTGGAGATGGTGATCGTCGGCGACGACATCGCACTGCCCGACATCGCCCAGCCGCGCGGTGTGGCCGGCACGCTGTTCGTGCACAAGATCGCCGGCCACCATGCGGAAGCGGGCGAGACACTGGCGGAAGTGACGCTGGCGGCGAAGGCGGCGGCGGCGCGCATCGTCTCGCTGGGCGTGTCGCTCTCCACCTGCTCCATCCCCGGCCAACCCCATGAGGCGCGCCTCGGCGAGGAGGAAGGCGAACTCGGCCTCGGCATTCATGGCGAGCCGGGGGCGGAGCGCATCAGCCTGCAGCCGGCCTCCGACATCGTCGGACTGCTGGTGGAGCGCCTCCTGCCGCACCTCACTCCCGGCAAGCCGCAGGCTCTGCTCATCAACAATCTGGGCGCCGTGCCGCCGCTGGAAATGAGCCTGATCGCGGAAGCCGTGCTCACCTCGAAGCTCGCCGCCGACGTGAAGCTGGTCATCGGCCCGCGCGCACTGATGACGGCGCTGAACATGAACGGCTTTTCGCTCTCGCTGGTGGAGCTGGACCCGGCGCGCGAGGAAGCCCTGCGCTCAAGCGTGGAGCCCGCCTCGTGGGTGGCCCCGGTGGAGACCCACGACATCGTCCTCCTGCCCGCGCCCCATGCGGCGGGTGAGGCGGCGGCCCCTGCTGCCAGTGCCGATGCGGCGGCGGAAGCGCTCCTGAGGGCCGTGTGTACGCACCTGATCGCGCAGGAGGCCGAGCTGAACCGGCTCGATGCCCGCATCGGCGATGGCGACACCGGCTCCACTTTCGCCACCGCCGCCCGCTCGGTGGAGGCGAAGATCGCCGCGCTGCCGCTGGCCGATGCGGCGACCACCTGCGGCGTCATCGGCCACACGCTCGGCACCAACATGGGCGGGTCGAGCGGCGTGCTCATGTCCATCTTCTTCACCGCCGCCGCCAAATCCCTGGAGGACAAGGCGGACCTGCCCGCCGCTCTGCTGGCCGGTCTGGAGCGCATGACCTTCTATGGCGGCGCGCAGCCCGGCGACCGCACCATGGTGGATGCGCTCGATCCGGCGCTGAAGGCGCTGGCCGCCGAGGGCATCGCGGCGGCTGCGGTTGCGGCGCGGGCGGGGGCGGACGCCACCGCCACCATGCGCCGCGCCAAGGCGGGACGCGCGGCCTATCTCTCCGAGCAGAATCTCGACGGCGTGCTCGATCCCGGCGCAGTGGCGGTGGCCGGCGTGTTCGAGGTAGTGGCGAAGCTGAAGGGGTGAGTATTCCGGGGAGCGTCCGGTTCTGTCCGGACGCTCCTCCTCTGTGCCAAGCTTTGGCGTGGCTTTTATCGCGGTGCGCAGGCTGGCCGTGCTAGCATCGGATCCTGCACTGTACCCGCATTCGTCCCGCAATGACGCGGCCCAGACGGCAAGGATGCCGCCATGTCCTCTCTCCTGCGCCTCGATTTCATTCTCAACACCTTCTATTCCGGCCCGCAGGCGTGGTTCTTCCTCGCCGATGACCGGGGCTATTTCCGCGACGAGGGGCTGGAGGTCTGCTTCACCGAGGGCGATACGCTGGCCAATGCGGTGCCGCGCATCGCCAGCGGAGCCTTCGATGCCGGTTATGGCGACATGAATGCGCTGGTGGAGTTCGCGGCCGCGCAGCCCGCCGAGGCGCCGGTGGCGGTCTATGCGATGCATAATCGCTCGCCCTACACCATCGCCGTTCCGGCCACCGGGCCGGTGCGCACGCCGCAGGATCTGGTGGGGCGGCTGCTGGCGACCCATCCAGGCGATGCGGCATGGCGCATGTTCCCGGAATTCGCCCATGCCAACGGCTTCGATCATGCAAGCGTGCTGGTGGAGGCGTCCGACCTGCCCCACAAGGACATCGTGCCGCTCATGCTGGAAGGGCAGTGGGACGGGCTGTTCGGCTTCGTGAACACCATCAACGCCCAGACGCTGGAAGCCGGGCTCGATCCGGCCGCCGTGCTGCGGCATCTGCCCTGGCAGGAGCATGTGCCGAGCTTTTATGGCGCGGCGGTCATGGTGTCCCAGCATCTGCGGCAGCAGCATCCGGAGGCGGTGCGGGGCCTTGTGCGGGCGATCAACCGGGGACTGGCGGACGTGGTGGCGGACATCGATGCTGCGACCGATGCGGTGGTCCGGCGCAATCCGGCGATCGACCGCGCCGCCAACCGCGCCCGTCTCGCCGGCACGCTGGCGCTGGAGATGGCCCATCCGGAAAGTGCCGGGCCGGGCATGGGAGCGGCGGATGCGGGCCGGCTGAAGGAGGCCATCGCCATCATCGCGGCGGCAAAGGGATTGGCGCAGCCGCCGACCGTGGACCAGATCTTCGATGCGGGCTTCCTGCCGCCGGAAGGTGAGCGCATCCGTACGCTGGCGGGCTGACGGGGCCAATAAAAAAGGGCGGCGCCTCCCGGCACCGCCCTCTGTCGATCAGACCGTCAGAGGCTCACTGAAGCCCGATGGTCGTCAGGTCCTGGAACCAGTGCTGGGCCTGGATGAAGCTCTTCACCTTCGGGTTCAGGGCATGGGGGTTGGTGTCATGCACCACCCACACAAGGGCGGCGTCGTCCACCACCAGCTCATGCACCTGCGCCATCAGCTCGTCCTGCTTCTTCGGGTCGAAGGTCTTCTTCGCCTCGTCGATCAGGGCATCCACCTTCGGGTTGGCATAGGAGCCCCAGTTCACGCCCACGGGCGCCACCTGACGGCTATCGAAGAAGCGGATCAGCGCATAGAGCGGGTCCGAGGTCACATAGGCGATGTTGTTGGACGAGATCCCCTTGTTGATGGGATCCTTCGCGCCCTTGCGCCAATGGGTGTAGAGCGTCTCCAGCTCCACCACCTTGAACTCCACGTCGATGCCCACATCCTTCAGGTTCTGCTGGATGTACTCATTCATGGGCAGGGACAGCATCTGGCCGGTGCCGCCCTGCGCGATGATGAAGGTGGTCTTCAGCGGCTTCTCCACCGAGTAGCCGGCTTCCTTCACCAGCTTCTTGGCGGCTTCCGGATCATACTTCACATCAAAGGTCGGCTTGCCGAACCACGGGCTGGTGGCGTCCACCTGGCCCTTGGCGGGCATGGCGAGGCCGTTCATGAGCGCGACGATGCCCTCGCGGTCGATGGCCAGATTGAGCGCCTTGCGCAGGCGCACGTCGGTCCAGGGCGAATCCGGCAGCTTGGAGAGGTCGTAGTTCCACACGTGAGGCGTCACGTTGGTCACGATCTTCATGCCGGCGGCCTTGAGCTGCGGCACGGCGTCGGGAGCCGGGGTCTCGATCACGTCCACCTGCCCGGCCAGCAGCGCATTGGTGCGCGTGAGGGCTTCCGGCATGGGGATGAGAACGATGCGGTCGGCCTTGGGGATGCGGTTCTTGTCCCAATAGGCCTCGTTCTTCACCAGATCCGCGCGCTCGCGCGGCACCAGCTTGTCCAGCTTGAAGGGGCCGGTGCCGGAGGGGGCGGAGGCGAACTTGTCCCAGTCCTTGCCCACCTTTTCATACTGGGCCGGCGAGGAGACCAGGAACCACAGCAGCTGATAGGGGAAGAAGCTGTCCACGTCCTTGGTGGTGATGGACATGGTGTAATCGTCGATCTTCTTCCAGCTCGCCACCGAGGGCAGGCGGGTGCGGACCTGGGCGGCCTGCCGCTGGTCGAACTGCGGGGCCTTGTCGTTGAGCACCTTGTCGAGGTTCCACACCACGGCATCGGCCGTGAAGTCGGAGCCGTCGTGGAACTTCACGCCCTTGCGCAGCGTGAAGATCCAGACCTTCGGATCGGCAGGGTCCACCTTCCATTCGGTGGCGAGGCCGGGCACCAGCTTGCCGGGCCGGTCGCCCACATTCATCTCCCACGCGACGAGCGGGTCATAGATGGTGTGGCCGGTGAATTGATAGGCACCCGCGCCGCGATCTGGCTGTCCCGTGGTCAGAGGAATGTCTGCCATGGAAATGCCGTAGCGCACGACGCTCTCGGCCTTGGCCGCCACACCGGCGAGCGCAACGCCCGCGAGAACAGTGGCAATACGTAATAGACGGCGCGTCATCCGACGGCTTCCCTTTCAAACGGCAGAACTCCCCCGCCGTAAAGGAAAGCAAGAGGCATGCCGGATGCGGCATGCCTCTCCCGTCATTGTAAGCCGATGATCAGTCCTGATCTTCGTAATAAGGCGCGTGGACCTCTTCGCGGGGCTCGGGCTCGCGCGGACGGGTGTCGCGCGAGGCGGGGCCGCGGGGGCGGTCGGGTCGGTTCTGCCGCGCCCAGTTGAACACGCGATGCGGCAGCACCTCGCCGCCATGGGCATCGCCGATGGCGATCAGCGTGTCCTGGCAGGAGATGGCCACATGCCCGTCCAGCACCGGCGCATCGCGGCCGCGCAGGATGATGCTCTGGCCGCAGCGCAGGCGATGGGCATCGGACGGCGTCACGTTGAGCTGCGGGATTTCCTCCAGCGCCGAACCCACCGGGTCGAGTGCCTCCTTGAGGTCGGCCTCGCTGGCTTCCGCGCGCGCCTTCAGCTCATCGAGCGGCACCAGATCCTCTTCGAGGAAGGGACCGACGCAGGCGCGGCGCAGCATGGAGACATGGCCGCGCGTGCCGAGCAGGCGGCCGAGGTCGCGGGCGATGGCGCGCACATAGGTGCCCTTGCCGCACTCGGCCTCCAGCACCGCCGTATCGATGTCGGGGCGCTCCACCAGCTCAAGGCGGTGGATGGTGATGGGGCGCGCCTCCAGCACCACTTCCGCGCCGCCACGGGCGAGGTCATAGGCGCGCTCTCCGGCGATCTTCAGCGCCGAATAGGCCGGGGGCACCTGCATGATCTCGCCGTGGAAGCCGGCCAGCGCCGCGACGATGTCCGCGTCGGAGGGACGATGGTCGCTCTCCGCGACGCTCTTGCCCTCGCTGTCGTCGGTGTCGGTCTCGACGCCGAAGGTGACGGCGAAGCGATAGGTCTTCTGGCCGTCCATGATGTAGGGGACGGTCTTGGTGGCCTCGCCCAGCGCGATGGGCAGGCAGCCGGAGGCCAGCGGATCGAGCGTGCCCGCATGGCCCGCCTTCTTGGCGGAGAACAGGCGCTTCACAACGGCCACCGCCTGGGTGGAGGTCATGCCGCTCGGCTTGTCGAGGAGCACCCAGCCGTCGATGTCGCGCTTGGGCGCGCGGGGGGCCTGGTCACGCTGCTGCTGGCGCTGGCCGCGGCCGCGCGGGGCGCGGGCGGTCTCTTCCGGCACCGGCGCATCCTCGGGCTGGGGGAAAGGCGCGTTCATCAGTCTTCGTCCTTGTTGTCCGGGGCGCCGGTCTCGGCTTCGGTGTCTTCGAGATCGCGGGCGACGTCGGGGCGGCGCAGCAGTTCGTCGATGCGCGCGCCTTCATCGAAGGAGGTGTCCTTCAGGAAGCGCAGCGAAGGCACCGACTTCAGCTCGACGCGGCGGCCCACTTCCGTGCGCAGCATCTTCTGGTTGGCGGCGAGCGCCTTGAGCACCGGCGTCACGTCCTTGCCGCCGAGCGGCATGACGAAACAGGTGGCGATCTTCAGGTCCGGGGACATGCGCACTTCCGGCACCGTGATGAGGATGCCGGACAGCTTGGGGTCGATATGGTCGCCGCGCGCGAGCACGTCGGCGAGGGCATGGCGCACCAGTTCGCCCACGCGCAGCATGCGCTGGCTCGGGCCGGAGGAGCCCGAACGGTCTTGGTTCTTCATGGGTCCAACCTTCAACGGCCCGGCGCTTGCGGCAGGGGCCAGTCACAATGCGAAGCGGGGCGGATTTGGACCGCCCAGTTCCGGGTGATGCGGAGCCGCGCGCGCGGCTTTCCCCGAAGGATAAGCAGCTCACGACGGCAGAACTGTAGCGTTTCCGTGTTTCACGGAAACACAGAAACACTCCAGCTCATGGATAGAGAATGTCTTGTCGCTTGGATTGCGAAGCAATCAAAGCTGGACATGCTCTAGAGCCGGATCGGGTCAGATTGAATGATCTGAGCCGTGAAACCGCCTCTAAAACGTCAGTGGCGAATGCGGGTCCGGGACGGCAAAGGCGGCCGGGAGAACCCGGCCGCCCCTGAACTTGCCGAAACGCCGATCAGAGCGAACGCTGGACGATCTCGACGCGGTAGCACTCGATGATGTCGCCCGCGCGCATGTCCTGATAGTTCTCGAACGACATGCCGCACTCCTGGCCGGAGACCACGTCCTTCACCGCATCCTTGAAGCGGTTCAGGGTGGCCAGCTTGCCTTCGTGGATCACGACGTTGTCGCGGATCAGGCGCACATGCTGGCCCCGCTCCACGACGCCGTCGGTGACAAGGCAGCCCGCCACCTTGCCGACCTTCGACACGGCGAAGATCTCCAGGATGCGCGCATTGCCCAGCATGGTCTCGCGGGTGATCGGCGTGAGCAGGCCGCTCATGGCCTTCTTCACGTCATCCACCAGGTCGTAGATGATGTTGTACTGGCGGATCTCGACGCCGTCCTGATCGGCCGCCGCGCGGGCTTCCTTGTTGGGACGGACGTTGAAGGCGATGATCACGGCGCCGGAGGTTTCCGCCAGCGTGACGTCGCTCTCGTTGATGCCGCCGGCACCCGAATGGATGATCCGGGCCTGGACCTCGTCGTTGCCGACCTTCTCCAGGGCGCCGATGATGGCTTCCACCGAACCCGACACGTCACCCTTGATGATGAGCGGGAATTCCTTGCGGCCGGTGGACTTCACCTGGCTCATCATCTGCTCCAGAGAGCCACGCTGGACGGCGGAACGGGCCGCTGCCTTCTCGCGCTTCTGACGCTGACGATACTCGGTGATCTCGCGGGCACGGGCTTCGCTCTCCACCACCGCGAGACGGTCGCCCGCCTCCGGGGTGCCGTTGAAGCCGAGCACTTCCACCGGAAGCGAGGGACCCGCCTGATCGGTGTTGGTGCCGGTGTCGGTGATGAGGGCGCGGACGCGGCCGAATTCGCCGCCGGCCACCACCACGTCGCCCACCTTCAGGGTGCCGCGCTGGACCAGCACGGTGGCCACCGAACCGCGACCACGATCGAGCTTGGCTTCGATCACGGTGCCTTCGGCCGGACGATCCGGGTTGGCCCTGAGATCGAGCAGTTCCGACTGGAGCGCGATGAGCTCGAGCAGCTTGTCGAGGTTCATCTGCTTGGTCGCGGAGACTTCCACTTCCAGCGTCTCGCCGCCCAGGCTTTCCACCTGCACTTCATACTGAAGCAGCTCGGAGCGCACGCGCTCGGGCTTGGCGTCGGGCTTGTCGATCTTGTTGATCGCCACGATCAGCGGCACGCCGGCGGCGCGGGCGTGGTTGATGGCTTCGGCGGTCTGCGGCATCACGCCGTCGTCCGCCGCCACCACCAGCACCACGATGTCCGTCACCTTGGCGCCACGGGCACGCATGGCGGTGAACGCCGCATGGCCGGGGGTGTCGATGAAGGTGATCTTGCTGCCCGAGGGCGACGTCACCTGATAGGCGCCGATGTGCTGGGTGATGCCGCCGGCTTCACCCGTCACCACGGCGGTCTTGCGCAGGGCGTCGAGCAGCGAGGTCTTGCCGTGGTCGACGTGGCCCATGATGGTCACGACGGCCGGGCGCGGCTGCAGATCGTCGAGGGCGTCGGCGCTGTCGAACAGGCCTTCTTCCACGTCCGATTCCGACACGCGGCGCACGGTGTGGCCGAGATCGGAGGCGATCAGCTCGGCCGTATCCGCGTCGATCACGTCGGTGATCTTCAGCATCTGGCCCTGCTTCATCAGCATGCGGATCACGTCCACTGCGCGTTCCGACATGCGGTTCGACAGTTCCTGGATCGTGATGGTCTCGGGCAGGATCACCTCGCGGGCGACCTTTTCCTTGGCTTCCTGCGCCCGGTGGCCGGTCATGCGCTGGGTGCGGCGGCGGAAGGAGGCCACCGAACGCTGGCGCTCCTCCTCACCCGACTGGGCGGTGACGACGGTCAGGCGGCCGCGATGCTTCTCGGCGCCGGGGCTCTTGGGGAGCTTGACGGGCGCGGCCGGACGGGGCGGCAGCGGGCCACCGCGGCGCGGACGACGATCGTCCTCTTCCGTGGCGCCGGCAGTGGTGCCGGCGGGACGCGGGGTGAGCGGACGGGCGGTGTTGGACGCAGGCGCGGCGTTGCCGCCGGCGGTGCGGCCGGCCTCTTCGCCACCGAAGCGCTTGCGCGCTTCCTGCTCGCCACGACGCTTGCTCTCGTCTTCCTGGGCGCGGCGGGCGTCTTCCTCGCGCTTGCGGGCCTCGGCGGCCTCACGCTCGGCGCGTTCGATCCGCTCGCGCTCGGCGCGGCGACGCGCTTCGTCCTCGGCGACGCGACGCTCTTCCGCCATGCGGCGTTCTTCGACTTCGCGGACCTTGGCGTCGGCCAGCGCGCTGGCGCGGGCGTTGCGCTCCTCGTCGGTCAGGGTGCGCAGCACCACGCCGGAGCCGCCGGGGCGGTTGGCGCCGGGACGGTTCTGACCGCCGCCGGGACCGCCGGAGCGGCGATCACGGTCGCGATCGCCACCGGCGCCGGGACGGTTCTGGCCACCGGGGCCGCCGGGACGGCTGGAGGCGCCGGACGAGCCGGTGCGCTGCGGCGCGCCGGGGCGCTGCTGGCCGGAGCCGGCCGGACGCGAGGTGGCGCCCGACGACGAGGCGCCGGCAGAGGAGGTGCGTGAAGACGCGGCGGGACGGGCGTCCGGCGTGCGGGCAGCAGCCGGCGGCGTCGCCGCAGGTGCGCTCGGCTGCGCCGTGGCGGGCGCTGCCGCCTTCGGGGCTTCCACCTTGGGCGCTTCAGCCTTCGGAGCCTCGGCGGCGGGGGCTTCTACCTTCGGGGCTTCAGCCTTGGGCGCCTCGACCTTGGGGGCCTCTGCGACGGGGGCTTCCACCTTCGGAGCCTCGGCCTTGGGAGCCTCCACCTTCGGGGCTTCGACCTTGGGGGCCTCGGCGGCGGGAGCCGGCGCAGCAGGTGCCGGGGCGGCGGGCGCCGGGGTTGAAGCCGGCGCGGCGGGCGCCTTGGCTTCGACCGGAGCCGCAGGGGCGGCAGGCGTCGGCGCGGCGGGCGTGGCCGGACGCGGCGCGGCAGCCGGCGTGGCGGCGGCAGGCGCGCTCTGGGCGGCGCCGGCGGCACCGGCCTCGCCCGGAGCGAACACGCGCCGCTTCACCTTCTCCACCACGACCGCCTTGGAGCGGCCATGGCTGAAGCTCTGGCGAACCGTGCCCTGCTCAACCGGGCGCTTGAGGGTCAGCGTCTTTCCGGAGGCAGGGTGGAGCGTCTTGTCGCCGGGGGTCTTGGTATCGTTCATTCCGTATCCGTTCCTTGCATCCGGTCGGGCGGCGGGCAATGCCCTTCCGGAACGCTGGCGGTCGTGCCCATTCGCCAGCGCTCGAGCCTACGGCAGCGCGCGAGAAATCCCGCGGTCGTCGGATGCGAGAGCAGCGCTGCATGTACCACATTTGACCGCCCCAGCGCCAAGTCCAATTCGACGCCTGAAAGACAGTCCACGATGGCCACCGGGTGCATGCCGGCGGCCTCAAGCTGACGGGCGAACCCGTTCAGTTTCCGTATGCCATCGGGCCTTGCGTCCGAGGCATGAAGTAGAAGCGATATGTTGCCGTCGGACAGGGCCGACTGCACCTTGGTCGTTCCGGTGACGACCCGTCCCGCCTTGTTGGCGAGGGAGAGCGCTGCGCGGGTGTCGGCCACGAGCAGCGTTTCCACGAGATCCGGCAGGTCAGGGGCGCTCTGCCCCTTGCCCTTGAAGGCGCGGCCAAAGGCCTTGCGCTTGATGGCCTGGTCGAGGGCGGCGCGGGTCGCAGTGACCCAGGCGCCCCGGCCCGGCAGCTTACGGGAGAGGTCCGGAACGATAGCTCCGTCCGGCCCCACCACGTAGCGCAGCATGTCGGAGAGCGGCGTGACCTGTCGGGTGGCGAGGCACAGACGTGCGTCGGGCGCCCGCGCAGCGGTCAGCATGCGCGGCCCTCCATCCGTCTCGTCCTGATCCACACTCGAAAGCACGCCGGGTCATCTCCTTTTCTCTCAGGCGGATTCGGCGTCGGGATCGGCGTCTTCGCCGTCCTCGACAACTTCGTCCGCGGTGATCCAGCCGGCCGTGATGCGGGCCTGCAGGATCAGCTGCTCGGCGTCCTCGCGGGTGAGCTCGAAGCCCTCCAGCGCGCCGGGGTAGCGGACGGTCTCGCCGTCCTTGCGTTCGGTCCAGCCGATGAGGTCATCGGTGGCGCAGCCGGCGAGATCCTCGACCGACTTGATGTCGTTCTTGCCGAAGGCCACCAGCATCTTGGAGGTGACGCCGGGCACGTCCTTCAGGTCGTCTTCGACGCCCAGCTCGCGGCGCTCGTTGTCCAGCGCCTCTTCCACGTCGGCGAGGTGCTTGAGCGCGCGGGCCTGAAGCTCGCCGGCGGTCTCCTCGTCGAAGCCTTCGATGGAGGCCAGCTCGGAGATCGGCACGTAGGCGATTTCCTCAACCGAGGTGAAGCCTTCGGAGGTGAGCAACTGGCCCATCATCTCGTCGAGGTCCAGCGCCTCGGCGAACATCTGGGTGCGCTCGGCGAACTCCTTCTGGCGGCGCTCGCTCTCTTCCTGCTCGGTCATGATGTCGATGTCCCAGCCGGTCAGCTGGGAGGCGAGGCGCACGTTCTGGCCGCGACGGCCGATGGCCAGCGAGAGCTGGGCGTCGGGCACCACCACCTCGATGCGCTCGCGATCCTCGTCGAGCACGACCTTGACCACTTCCGCCGGCGCCAGCGCATTCACGATGAAGGTCGCGAAATCCGGGTTCCACGGAATGATGTCGATCTTCTCGCCCTGCAGCTCGTTCACCACGGCCTGCACGCGCGAACCACGCATACCGACGCAGGCGCCGACCGGGTCCACGGACGAATCGCGCGAGATGACGGCGATCTTGGCGCGCGAGCCGGGGTCGCGGGCGACCGCCTTGATCTCGACGATGCCGTCGTAGATTTCCGGCACTTCCTGCGCGAACAGCTTCGCCATGAACTGCGGATGGGTGCGCGACAGGAAGATCTGCGGGCCGCGCGGCTCGCGGCGCACGTCGAAGATGTAGGCGCGCACGCGGTCGCCGGTCTTGACGATCTCGCGCGGCAGCAGCTCGTCGCGGCGCATGATGGCTTCGCCACGGCCGAGGTCCACGACCACGTTGCCGTATTCGACGCGCTTCACGAGGCCGTTGGAGATCTCGCCGATGCGGTCCTTGTACTCGTCATACTGACGGTCGCGCTCGGCCTCGCGCACCTTCTGCACGATGACCTGCTTGGCCGACTGCGCGGCGATGCGGCCGAAATCGAAGGGGGGCAGGGTGTCGGCGATGGTGTCGCCCACCTGGGCCGCCGGATTGTGGCGGCGGGCGCCGTCCAGCGTGATCTCGACGGCGGAATTCTCCACTTCGTCCACCACCAGCAGGTGGCGCGCGAGGCGCAGCTCACCGGTGCGGGGGTTGATCTCGGCGTGGATGTCCGTCTCCTGGCCGTAGCGCGAGCGCGCGGCCTTGGCGATGGCGTCTTCCATCGCCGCGATGACGATGCTCCGGTCGATGGTCTTTTCCCGCGCGACCGCGTCGGCGATCTGCAGCAGTTCCAGGCGGTTTGCGCTGACGGCGACCATCAGTGCGTCTCCTTCGCAGTGGACTTGCCTTTCCGCAGGGCGCGGGAGGCCGGATTGGTGGTGGCGAGGTCCGTGGTCTCGGTGGCCGAGAGCCGGGCCTTGCCGGATTTCGACTGCGACTTCTCGGCCTTGTCGGCCTTCGCCGCCTTGCGCGCCGTCTTGCCGGCCTTCTTCTCCGCCTTCTCAGCGGCCTTCTTGGCGTTGGCGCGTTCGGCATTGGCCGCGTCCTGCGCGGCCTTGGCGTCGTCGGCGGCCTCGTCGAGGCCGTCTTCGTCGATCTCTTCCTCGTCGCCGATGTCCGTGCCGGCCGCCTTGGCGCGGCGCAGGGCCTCGGTGATGAGGGCGTCGGTCAGGACCAGCTTCGCCTCGCCCACATCGGCAACGGGCAGCTCCACGTCCGGTTCCTCGCCCTTGGGGGCGTCGGTGCGGCGCAGGATCGCCAGCTCGGCCTTGGTGCCGAGCAGGATGCCACGGAAGCGCTTGCGGCCATTGAGCGGCACGGCCATGTCCACCTTCACCTCATGGCCGGCCCAACGGTCGAAATCCGTCAGGCGCACGAGGGGGCGGTCGATGCCGGGGGAGGACATTTCCAGGCGATAGGCACCGGCGATGGGGTCTTCCACGTCGAGCACCGGCGAGATGGCGCGCGAGGCGGCCTCGCAATCGTCGATGGTCATGGAGCCGTCCGGCCGCTCGGCCATGATCTGGCACGTGCCGCCGTCCCGCGCGGTGATCTTCACCCGCACGAGGCGCAGGTTGAGGTCGGCAAGCACGGGGCCGACGATGGCGGCCACGCGGGCGGCCACGCCGGTTTCGGTGATGAGGCGCGGTTCGTTGGGATCCTGCGCGTCGACGGTCTCGCTCATGTCCCTCCGGGACGGGTGCCTGGCTCGGATGCCCGCGTGGCCCTGGGGCCGGGAGGCATCGCAAAACGTGTTTCAGCGCACGGGGCGCCGGGAATGAGCCAAAGCAGCGTGGGATGATCCGCGTAAGCAGAAAATGAGCGGGCCCGGCGGGGGACCCACTCTCATCACCTTCGACTGCGATGGCTCTGAGGTATCCCTGTTAGGGACGGCGCTAATATAGCTGTAAAACCAAAAGGTGCAAGCCATTGGCGCGCATGTCACGTGACGCAATGCAGCGCCGGAGGGGCGAGACCCGGCCGCGCGGGTTGCGCGGCCGGGATTTAAGGGCTTACGCGCTCTTCTTGAACTTGGCGGCTTCTTCCGAGCCGCCAGTGGCGTTGCCAGCGCTGTAGGAGTGGGCGCCCACGCCCGCCAGCTTGCCGCCTTCCACGATCAGATACTCGTCGCGGATCGGACGCCCCTCGAACAGGCATTCCAGAATCTCGCGGGTGCCCGCCGCATAGCGCGTCTGGGCGGAGAGCGAGGTGCCGGAAATGTGCGGTGTCATGCCGTGATGCGGCATGGTCCGCCACGGATGATCCTGCGGCGCGGGCTGCGGGAACCACACGTCACCCGCATAGCCGGCGAGCTGGCCGCCTTCGAGCGCACGGGCGATGGCGTCGCGGTCGCACAGCTTGCCGCGCGCCGTGTTCACGAGATACGCGCCGCGCTTGAACAGCTTGAGCGTGTCCTCGTTGATCATGTGCTCGGTTTCGGGATGCAGCGGGCAGTTGAGCGTGACCACGTCGCAGACCTTGTACATGTCCTCGCGCGTGGCATGCCACGTGAGGTTCAGCTCCTTCTCCACCGCTTCCGGCAGGCGATGCCGATCGGTGTAGTGGAGATGCATGTCGAAGGGCTTCAGGCGACGCAGCACCGCGAGGCCGATGCGGCCGGCGGCCACCGTGCCCACGTGCATGCCCTCCACGTCATAGGAGCGCTCCACGCAGTCGGCGATGTTCCAGCCGCCCTTCACCACCCACTGGTAGGAGGGGATGTAGTTGCGCACGAGGCCGAGGATCATCATCACCACATGCTCGGCGACCGAAATCGAGTTGCAGTAGGTGACTTCCGCGACCGTGATGTTGCGGTCCATGGCGGCCTGCAGGTCGGTGTGATCCGAACCGATGCCGGCGGTGATGATGGCCTTCAGCTTGGGCGCCTTGGCGATGCGCTCGGCGGTCATGTAGGCCGGCCAGAAGGGCTGGGAGATGACGATCTCGGCGTCGTGCAGCTCACGCTCCAGCACGCTGTCCGGGCCATCCTTGGAGGACGTCACCACCAGCTCGTGGCCGAGCGATTCGAGATATTTGCGCAGGCCCAGCTCGCCGGACACGCTGCCCAGCATGGTGCCCGGCTGGAAGTCGATGGCCTTCGGGGTCGGCAGGGTCTGGCCGCCGGGATAGTGGTCGATCTTCGGAAGATCATCCCGGGCGTAGGTCTTGGGGTAGCCGGAGACGGGATCGTCATAGAGCACGCAGACAACCTTGGCCATGTTTCCTCCTTTGGGTACGGCTCCGCACCGGCACGCGGCAGCGGTCCGTCCAGTTTCAGTCTTGTTGGGCTTGGACCCTGTGGGCTGAAGGGGGCACGGAGCGCCTGAGGGCTCCGTGCCAGTCAATTCAGGGTCAGAAATGCGACACGCTCGGTGCCGGCAGGTCCATACAAGAGGAGGCGGGTGACAAGGTCCAATCGTTTGGACGCAACGATTGATCGGCTTCGCCTATGAAGTCGGCGCGGCGCCCTCGCGGACCTGCTGTTCGGAAAAGTCCCAGCGCTCGGCAAGGCGCAGGAAGGCGGCGGCGACCGGGGCGAGGGGATCGCGGTCCGCGGTGACGAGGCCCACCGGCTGCGTGCGCTCGGGCGCCTCCAGCGGCACGGCGACGATGTCCGCGATGCGGCCGAAGGTGGCGAGATGGGTGTGGGGCACGATGCCCGCCCATGCGCCCGAGGAAATCTGCGACCACACGCCGAAGAAGGTGTTGGCCTCGATGCGCGGCAGCGAGGGCGCCCCCGCATCCGCCAGCGCCTCGTCGATGATCTGGCGGTTCTGCATATCGGGCGTCAGCAGGCACAGGGGATGGCGCGCAGCCTGCGCCCAGCCCATGCGTTCCGGCAGCGGTTCGTCGCGCCGGGCGGTCACGAAGGCGTAGCGCTCCGCATAGAAGGGCAGCCAGTTGAGGCGGGCGGGTTTCGTGCCGGACAGATAGCTCACACCCACGTCCAGCGTCTGGTCGTCCAGCCCGCGCTGGATGGCCAGCGCGCTCAGCGACTGGATTTGCACCCGCACCTCCGGGTGGCGGTCGCAGAAGGCGTTCACGATGCCGGGGATCGCGGGCAAAGTGGCGGGCACCGCGCCGAGCCGCAGCACGCCGGACAAGGCGCTGTCGGAGCCGGCGAGCGCCTGCCGCATGCCCTCATAATCGTTGATGATCTGCTGCGCCCAGCCGAGCACGCGCTCGCCCTGCTCGGTGAGGCCCATGAAGCGGTGGCCGCGCTTCACCAGCGGCTGGCCCAACTCTTCTTCCAGCTTGCGCAGACCGGCGGACAAGGTGGGCTGCGTGACGTGGCAGGCGTCGGCCGCGCGCCCAAAATGCTGTTCGCGCGCGACGGCCACGAGATAATGCAGCTGGCGCACGAACATGATGGCGTTCCTCCCCTAAACCGCCTGCGGCGGCGTTCTTCCCGTGCCGCCTTAGGCGGTCTCTCATCGCTTACTATAGACGGACGGGAATAACGGCAACGGGGCGCGCGGTGGCTTGGAGCGGTTCCAACCGCCGGAGAATCAGGCGCGGACGAAGGCGAGGTAGGTGGGCACGCGGCCGGCGGCTATGGCTTTTGCTTCGTAGCGCGTGCCGGGCCAGCCCTCATAGGGCGTGCGCCAGTCGGAGGCGCTGGTCTGCGTCCAGCGGAAGGCGGGGTGGGCGCGCACCTCGCGCAGGGCCCAGTCCACATAATCCGGCACGTCGCTGGCGAAGCGGAACACGCCGCCGGGGCGCAGGGCGCGGGCGATGAGATCCAGATTGTCCGGCCGCACGAAGCGCCGCTTCCAGTGCCGGCGCTTGGGCCACGGATCGGGATAGAGCAGCTCCACCTGTCCGAGGCAGGATTCGGGGAGCCTGGCGAGCAGCAGGGCGGCGTCCTTGTCGAACACGCGCACATTGTCCACGGGGGCGAGATCCAGCTCGAAGGCGGCTTTCGCCATGCCGTTCAGGAACGGCTCGACGCCGATATAGCCCACGTCCGGCGCCCGGCGGGCCTCGGAAAGCAGATGCTCGCCGCCGCCGAAACCGATCTCCAGGCGCAGGTCCTGGACTGTTCTGGCGAACAGTTTTGTGGGCTCGGCCACCGTATCGAGGTCGATGAGGAAATGGGGCAGAGCCCGGTCGAGGGCCTCAAGCTGGCCTTTCCGCAGGGGCTTGCCTACCCGGCGTCCATAGAAGGCGCCGCCATGTTCCGTCTCGCTCAAGGTCGTCTTCACGCTGGTTGGTCAAGCGGAGCGCAGGCTCCGGACAGTCGTTCAAAACAGGCATGGCCGGGACAGGCCCGGCCATGCAAGTACCAAAAAGGCTTAGAGCCGGATCGGATCAGACGGAACCATCTGATCCGTGAATCCGCCTCTAGCAGCAGGTGCGGCTCAGGCGAGCGCGGACTTCAGCTGATCGGCGATGTCGGTACGCTCCCAGGAGAAGCCGCCATCGGCTTCCGGGGCGCGGCCGAAATGGCCGTAGGCGGCGGTGCGGGCATAGATGGGCTTGTTGAGGCCCAGATGCTCGCGGATGCCGCGCGGACGCAGGTTCATGACGTCGCGCAGGACGGTTTCCAGCTTGTCCTCGGCCACGTTGCCGGTGCCGTGCAGGTCCACATAGATGGCCAGCGGGTCGGACACGCCGATGGCGTAGGCGAGCTGGATGGTGGCGCGGTCGGCGAGGCCGGCGGCAACCACGTTCTTGGCCAGATAGCGGGCCGCATAGGCGGCCGAGCGGTCCACCTTGGTCGGATCCTTGCCCGAGAAGGCGCCGCCGCCGTGCGGGGCGGCTCCGCCGTAGGTGTCCACGATGATCTTGCGGCCGGTGAGGCCGCTGTCGCCGTCCGGACCGCCGATGACGAACTTGCCGGTCGGGTTCACGTGCCACACGGTGGAGGCATCGACCCAGCCTTCCGGCAGGGACTTCAGGATGTACGGCTCAACGAGCGCGCGCACGTCCTGCGAGGTCATGCTCTCGTCCAGGTGCTGCGTGGACAGCACGATCTGGGTGATGCCGACCGGCTTGCCGTTCTCGTAGCGAACAGTGACCTGGCTCTTGGCATCCGGGCCGAGCTGCTTGGCCTCGCCGGAATGGCGGGCGTCGGCGAGCACCTTCAGGATCTTGTGCGAATAGAAGATCGGGGCCGGCATCAGCTCCGGGGTCTCCTTGACCGCGTAGCCGAACATGATGCCCTGGTCGCCCGCGCCTTCATCCTTGTTGCCGGCGATGTCCACGCCCTGCGCGATGTCGGCCGACTGGGCGTGCAGCAGCACGTCGATCTTGGCGTTCTTCCAGTGGAAGCCGTCCTGCTCGTAGCCGATGTCCTTGATGGCCTCGCGGGCGAGGCTGTCGATCAGCTCCGGGGTGACGGAGGAGGGACCACGGGTTTCGCCGGCGATGACCACGCGGTTGGTGGTGGCCAGCGTCTCGGCGGCCACGCGCAGCTGGGTCGTATCGAAGCCGCCTTCCAGCGCCGCACGGAAATAGGCATCCACGATCTCGTCGGAGATGCGATCGCAGACCTTGTCAGGATGCCCTTCGGAGACCGACTCACTGGTGAAAAGATACGACTCGCGCGCCATAATTGCTTCCTCTTGCCCCCCACAACGGCTGGCCATCCTTGTGGCAAGCCGTCGTGGGCGGGTCAAGATCGGCTAAGCGAAAGCGTTCGTCAAATCGAACGCTGCGCCTCCATCTCTTCCCCGGCGATGGCGGACACCAGATCCACAATCCGCCGACGAACCTTGGCGTCGTTGATCCGCATGAAATTGCGGGTCAGCGCGAGGCCGTCCGAGGTAGCGAGGAAGTCCGACACATAGGCCGGAGAATGCCCCTCGGCAAAACCTTCTCCATCACCTTCCGGATTGGCGGAAGGCGCGCCTTCGAAGAAGAAGGCGACAGGAACATTCAAGCACGTGGAAATCTGCTGCAAGCGGCTCGCGCCGATGCGGTTGGTTCCCTTCTCATACTTCTGAATCTGCTGGAAGGTGATGCCAAGATGCTCTCCGAGCTTCTCCTGGCTCATGCCCACCATCATGCGACGCATACGTACGCGGCTACCCACATGCTTATCAATGGGGTTTGGCGCCTTCTTGACCATGGTCTCTCCGGCTATGTCGGAAAAGAGTTTTCACTTCGCACTGCGAAGGCTGCCCTGAGTGCGTGCAAGATAGGCATACAATCAGAACGCGTCGATCAACCTATGCGTGTATGATGCCGCCAAATTGCACAGGCGGCAATGAGTGATGTGAAAAGCATCAAGATCGTCAGGATCGTACTAGACAGCCGGGCTCCGACCGGGGGCGTGGGGAGCGCCGCCGGCAAGTCCCCGTCGAGAACGCCTCGCGCTCCGAGATCCCGGGATGCGACAATTCGCCCCAGGGGGTCCACGATGGCTGAAACGCCTGTATTGGCGGACCGCACCAGCGGCAGCCCTTCCTCCACCGCGCGCAGGCGGGCCTGAAGGAAGTGCTGGTGGGGGCCGGGCGTATCCCCAAACCATGCATCATTAGTTAGGTTTAAAAGGAAACCGGGCCGCTCGCCCTCGGGCACCACGGCGCCCGGAAAGATAGCTTCATAACAAATGAGTGGGGCCGCCGAGGGGGCTCCGGGCAGCGGTAGCGGGCGCAGTCGATCCCCCGCGGAGAAGCCGCCGCGCACACGCGTAAGTTGTTCCAGGCCGATGGATTCCAAAAAAGCTTGGAAAGGTAGGTATTCCCCAAAGGGAACCAGGTGGACCTTGTCGGCGACGGTCTGGGTCTCGCCGCGCGCGTTCATCACCCGGATGGAATTGAAGAAGCTGGAGGTCTGTCCGGGCGGCGGATCGCCGAGGCGGGCGGCGCCCGTCACCAGCGTCACATTCTGCGGCAGAACCTGCGCGATCAGCGCCTTGGCCCAGGGCTCGCGCTCATAGATGAAGGGGAAGGCCGATTCCGGCCAGATCAGCAGGCTGACGTCATCCAACCCCTTGGGATATAGCGCGCTCGGCTGCTGGCTCAGCTCCAGATAACCCGCCAGCACGCTCTTGCGCTTGTCATAGGCGAATTTTTCCCCCTGAGGGATCGCCGGCTGAAGCAGCCGCAGATGCACATGCTCCAGAAAGCGCGCAGGCGTGGTCGCCAGCCGGTAGGCGCCCGCCCCATAGGCGCCGGCCAGCACCACCAGCGCCGCCACCGGCCATGCCGTCCGGCGTGCCAGCGAACCCGGCCGCAGCAGCAAAACGGGCGTGGCGAACAGCAGCAAGGCGAAGAAGGTCAGGCCCCACAGGCCCACCACCGCTGCACCCTGCGCCAGCTCCAGCGTTGCCGCCGGCCCGTAGCCGAAGGTGTTCCATGGAAAGCCGGTCAGCACATGGCCGCGCAGCCATTCGGAAATGGTGAAGGCCACCGCGAAGACGCAGATGCGCCCGGCCCCGCTCGGCCAGGCGAGGCGCGCCAGCACCGCACCCAGCGCCATGAACAGGGCGAGACCCGCCGGCAGCAGCAGCACGGCGAACGGCAGCAGCCAGCCGAAATCTTCCGCCTCCACCAGAAAGGCGTCGCCGATCCACCACAGCGAGGCGAGGAAATAGCCGAAGCCGAAGCCCCAGCCGGCCCATGCGGCGGCGCGCAGCATGGCACCCCGCCCACGGCGGCGGGCATGACCGGCGCCGTCGATGAGCAGGATGAGCGCCGGAAAGCCGATGGCTAGCACGGGCCAGACGCCATAAGGCGCCGTGGACAAAGCTGAAAAGCCCCCCGCCGCCACGGCGAACGCCAGCCGCCGCCAGCCGGTGAGGCTCCGGACCCAGGACGCCAGCGTCACGCCGTTCAAGCCGTCACATGCCGTTGCCGGTGGTGCCGGCGGCGACCGCCTCCGGCACGGGCGGAATGATGCGCAGGGCCTTCACCCGGCGCGGATCCGCCTCCACCACCTCCACCCGGTACGAACCGGGCAGATGGATCACCTCGCCGGGCTCGGGCACGCGGGCCGCGAGCGTGACGATGAGGCCGCCAAGCGTATCCACCTCGTCGCCGGCCTCGCCGGGCACGAAGTCGGTGCCCACCGTCTCGGTGACGTCCTCCAGCGGGGTGCGGGCATCGGCGAGGAAGCTGCCGTCGGGCTGCTGCTGGATCAGCGCCGCCTCGTCGTCATGCTCGTCCTCGATCTCGCCGACGATCTCCTCCACCACGTCTTCCATGGAGACGAGGCCGTCGGTGCCGCCATATTCGTCGATGACCAGCGCCAGATGGATGCGCGCGGCCTGCATGGACACCAGCAGGTCCACGGCGGGCATGGAGGGTGGCACATAGAGCAGGCGGCGGATCAGGCCGGCATCGGCCAGCGGCTGGGTCAGGTTGACGGCGGACAGGTCGGGCACATGGCCCTCTTCCGGCTCGTCGCCGGGCTGCACGCCGGTCATGAAGGCCAGCAGGTCGCGGATGTGGACCATGCCCACGGGGTCGTCCAGCGTGTCGTCATAGACCACGAGACGCGAATGGGATGCCTTGGCGAACTCGATCAGCAGCGCGCCGAGGGGAATGTCCTTCTGCACCGCGACGATGTCCGCGCGCGGCACCATGATGTCGTCGATCCCCACCTCCTTGAGGTGCAGGATGTTGCGCAGCATCTGGCGCTCGGACGGGGTGAATTCACCCTCCTCCTCGGAGGTCCCGGTGGCATCCAGCACTTCCACAAGGTCGGTGCGGAGCGACCCATGGGGCCGGAACGTGCCGAGGAGGGCACGCAATCGATCGAGAAAACTCTGCGGCTCCGAAGCGTTCGGTTCGCTCGACTGGTCGGTGGAGGACATGATCTCCCTTTGGGGTTCGGTTCAGCCCTCGAGGGGCAGTTGATAGGGGTCGTCGATGCCGAGGCCGGCAAGGATGGCGCGCTCGGCGGCTTCCATCTCCTCGGCCTCTTCATCGTCCTCATGGTCAAAGCCCATGAGGTGCAGCGTGCCATGGACCACGAGGTGGGCCAGATGGTGCGCGGGGTCTTTCTCTTCGGCTTCCGCTTCCGCCAGCACGGTTTCGCGGGCGACGATCACGTCGCCCAGCGGTTGCGGCGCCACGCCGGGCGGCAGCTCGGGAGCCGGGAAGGACAGGACGTTGGTGGCCTTGTCCTTGTCGCGCCAGTCGCGATTGAGGAGGCGGATGGCGGCGTCACTGGTGAGCGTGATGCTCATCTCAGCCTCGGGCGGCACCTCGTCGCTGATGCTCGCCAGAGCGGCGCGGGCGGCACGCTGGCAGACGGCGACGGCGTCGGGGAAGCTCTCCCAGCCGTCATCCTCGACCAGCACGTCGATCTCGACGTCGATCACTGCCGAAGCGGAAACATCCGCCTCGGCCGGGGCACGGGGCACTTCCGCCGCTGCGGCGGGAGCGCCCGTGGATCGTTGTCGTCCGGAATCACCCATGGTCAGCGCCCCAAGTCCGGCGTGGAAACGTCCGGCGCGGAAAAGTCGGGCAGCACGGCTTCCACCGTTGTGGTGTCAGCCGAGGCTGCGTCCTCGCGGGGCTCAGGCTCCGTGCGCGCCGGGAAACGGCGCGGAACGGGGCGGCGAGCCTGCGTGGCATCATGCTCTTCATACGCGGCGACGATCCGCTGCACCAGTTCGTGGCGCACCACATCCTGTGCCTTGAAGTGGGCGAAGCCCACGCCCTCGACACCATCCAGCAGGCGCACGGCCTCCGCAAGACCCGACGTCATGCCGTTGGGCAGGTCCGTCTGGCTGGGGTCGCCGGTCACGATCATATGAGAGTTTTCACCCAAGCGGGTGAGAAACATCTTCATCTGCATGGACGTCGCGTTCTGGGCCTCGTCGAGGATCACCGCCGCGTTGGAGAGCGTGCGTCCGCGCATGAAGGCCAGAGGCGCGATCTCGATCTCGCCAGACACCAGCGCCCGTTCCACGAAGGCACGGTCCATGAGGTCGTAGAGCGCGTCGTAGATGGGCCGCAGATAGGGGTCCACCTTCTCCTTCATGTCGCCGGGCAGGAAGCCGAGGCGCTCGCCCGCTTCCACCGCCGGGCGGGTGAGGATGATGCGGTCCACCATCCGCCGCTCCAGCAGATGGACGCAATAGGCCACCGCGAGCCACGTCTTGCCGGTGCCGGCGGGGCCGGAGCCGAACACGAGGGTGTGGCGCTTCAGGGCGCGGATATAGGCATCCTGCGCCAGCGTGCGGGCGCGCACCGGGCGGCGGCGCAGCTGGATCTCGTCGAAGGACTGCTTTTCCTCGGCGGGATCGAAATTGAACAGGGAGCCCTGCGAAACCGCTTCGCGGATGGCGCCTTCCACCTCGCCGGGGCCGACCTCGCGGCCGCGCTTGAGCTGCTCATAGAGATGCTCAAGCACCCGGCGTGCCTGCTCGCAGGCTTCGCGCGGGCCCTCCAGCGTGACGTGATTGCCGCGGGATTCGGCTTTGACCGCAAGCTTGCGCTCCAGCAGCGCGAGGTTGCGGCCGTAATTGCCGAACAACTGGGTGGCGAGGCGATTATCGTCGAAGGCGAGCACCACCTGGGTGGTGTCCACCTCCGCACTGAGGGCCCAGGGATCGCTGACCGCAGCACGGGCAGGGCCCTGATTCACCGGAACTGAAGGACGCTCACGATCGCTCGTTCTCGCCACGCTCAAGCCTCCATGGCCGCGAGCGGGCGGTCGCTCATTCGGCCTTGATCCTCGACGTCCTCAACGATCCGTCCCGCCAGAGAATTCGGTCCCACGTCGGTGATATCGACCGTCACGAAGTCCCCGATGTGCAGGTGGGGTGCAGTCACCACCACGCTCTGCAGATAGGGCGAACGGCCGATGAGCTGGCCCGGCAGACGGCCGGGCTTCTCGAGCAGGATGTCGAACCGGCGGCCCTTGAGGCTGCGGTCGAAGGCGGTCTTGGAGGCTTCGAGGACCTTGTGCAGGCGGGCGAGACGCTCGCTCTTCACATCCTCGGGCACCTGATGGTCATGCTCGGCCGCCGGCGTGCCGGGGCGCGAGGAATATTTGAAGGAATAGGCGCTGGCGAAGCCGACGCGCTCGGCAAGATCGAGCGTCTCCTCGAACTCGGCGTCCGTCTCGCCGGGGAAGCCGACGATGAAGTCCGAGGACAAGGCGATATCGGGCCGCACGGCGCGCAGCTTGTCGATGATGCCGAAATAGAGGTCGCGCCCATGCTTGCGGTTCATGGCCGCCAGCACGCGGTCGGAGCCGGACTGCACCGGCAGGTGCAGATACGGCATGAGCTGCGGCAGGTCGCGATGGGCGGCGATCAGGCCGTCATCCATGTCGCGCGGATGGGAGGTGGTGTAGCGCAGGCGCTCCAGCCGATCGATGCCGGCCAGTTCCTCCAGCAGGCGGCCGAGGCCCCAGGTCCTGCCGTCCGGCCCTTCGCCATGGAAAGCGTTGACGTTCTGGCCGATGAGCGTGATCTCGCGCACGCCCTGCGCCACCAGCGCCCGGGCCTCGCCGACGATCTTGGCCACCGGACGCGACACCTCGGCGCCGCGCGTATAGGGCACGACGCAGAAGGTGCAGAACTTGTCGCAGCCTTCCTGCACGGTCACGAAGGCCGTCGGGCCGCGCTTCTTCGTGGCGGCCAGGGACGGCGCGGGCAGGTGGTCGAACTTGTCTTCGGTGGGGAATTCGGTGTCCACCACGCGCTTGCCGTCGCGGGCGCGCGCCAGCATCTCGGGCAGGCGGTGATAGGACTGCGGCCCCACCACCAGATCCACCACCGGGGCGCGCTTCATGATCTCGGCGCCCTCGGCCTGCGCGACGCAGCCGGCAACGGCGATCATGGTGTCGGAGCCGGTCTCCTGCTTGGCTTTGCGCAGGCGGCCCAGCTCCGAATAGACCTTCTCGGCGGCCTTCTCGCGAATGTGGCAGGTGTTGAGGATGACGAGATCGGCGTCAGCCGGATCCTGCGTCTCCACATAGCCTTCCTTGGCCAGGGTGTCCGCCATACGCTGCGCGTCGTAGACGTTCATCTGGCACCCGAAGGATTTTACATAGAGCTTACGGGTGTCTTGCATTCGCGCCTGTTCTACCGACTCCAGCATCGCGCAAGGCTAGCCTCGCGTACGGGCGCGACGCTTCAATGACGCCAGCGCGGCCCATTTCACTTCGTTTGCTGATCTTAACTCTTACCGGCATTCGGCCGGTTTGAAAACTCACGCCGGCTCGTTGCGCCCCACGATGGCGTGCGTATTCAACCGGCGGACCTCGGCCTCGGCCGCGCGGGTCACGCTCTTGCGGTCATGGTCGCTGTCGAGCGCCATGGGGGAGCCGAAGCGCACCTCCACATCCAGCGCGCCCTGCCGCAGCACCGCCATGAGGTGCGGGGCGAGGTCCATGTCGCCATACCAGGCGGCGAGCGGCCGGTGCCGCCGGCCCATGGGTACGCCCTGAATGCGGGTGTAAGTGACGGCCAGAGGCTGCACCGTCACGGTTCCGGCGGTGGCGAAGGCTTCGCGCACGGCCCCCACCAAAGCGGTGCGGAACGGCAGGATGCGGTTGCCGTCGCTGGAGGTGCCCTCGGCGAACAGAACCACCGGATCGCCCTCACCGAGGCGGGCGGCGATCTCCTGATTGACCGTCCCCGTGGCGCTGCGCCGGTTGCGGTTGACGAAGATGGTGCGCTGGAATTTAGCCAGCAAACCAATCAGCGGCCAACCCGACACCTCGGATTTGGCGACGAAGAACAGGGGGGTGAGCGAGCCCACCACGCAGATGTCGAGCCAGGAGACGTGATTCGCGAGCAGCAGCAGCGGGCGTCCCGGTGCCGGCGCTCCGATGATGGTAACGCGCACGCCGAGCAGCTTCAGCAGGATGCGGTGATAGAGCGCGGGGATGAGGCGGCGGCTCGGCAGCTTCAGGCTGAGCGAGAGCCATTGCAGCGGCAGGCCGATGAGGGTCGCCAGTGCCACCCCGAGGAGCACCATGCCGATGCGCAGGCCGTCCAGCAGACGGGTCAGGCCGGGCTGCTCCGGTCCGATCTCGAGGACGGGCACGCCGTCGCCCGGCGCTGGTGGCGCGCCGGGGGGGCGTGTCACGCCTTGTCCTCGTCCAGCGGCAGGACGTAAAGCTCCAGCCGGTGTCCGACGATGCGATAGCCAAGCTTGCGGGCGATTTCTTCCTGCAACTGCTCGATCTCCTCGGAGCGGAACTCTACCACCCGGCCGGAGCGCAGGTCGATGAGATGGTCGTGATGCTCGTCCGGCACCGGCTCGTAGCGCGAGCGGCCGTCGCCGAACTCGTGACGGGCGATGATGCCCGCATCCTCGAACATCTTCACGGTGCGATAGACGGTGGAAATGGAGATGTTGTCGTCGATGGCGCTGGCGCGGGCGTAGAGGTCCTCCACGTCCGGATGGTCCTCCGCCTCGCTGAGCACGCGGGCGATCACCCGGCGCTGCTCGGTCATGCGCATGCCCTTGGCAAGGCAGGCCTCCTCGATGGCGCTGATCTTCCCGCTCAAAAGCATCCACCCCTTTCCGGCGACAGCCGGCCGACTGCCGGTGGTGCAGCTTATCGCGCCCCGCGCCGCCGACCGCAAGCGGGCGGGCGGCCGCAGTCCCGGGTCGTTGTCGCAGGTCATCGTTCCGGGCCCGTCTCCCTCCGGCGGATGGGGTAAGATTGCATCGTGCGCCTAATGCACGCGAGGCGGTGCCCGGCGGTGACGCTTGCCCGTGTCCGGACGGCGTTTTTGCTGTACGAACAATGGAATAGCTCAAAGACGTGTTGGCGCTGGCGGCGGGCGCGGATTTCTGTATAGTGCGCGCCGTGGGCGAGAGCCCGCAGTGTTTCCGTTCGCCTCGACCGCGCTGGACGACATCCCGGCCCGGCCATCGAACGGCCTGATGACCTTCCGCTTTTCCCGATTCCAGCCCCAGGGCTGCGGGAGCAGGGCCCCGGTCATCGCTTCCATCAGCAGAAAAGGACGTCCCGATGTCGATCACTGCAGAGCGCAAGCAGGCGCTCATCACGGAATATGGTGCGAAGTCTGGCGACACCGGTTCGCCGGAAGTGCAGGTTGCGATCCTCTCCGAGCGCATCTCCAACCTGACCGAGCACTTCAAGTCCCACAACAAGGACAACCACTCTCGCCGCGGGCTGCTGAAGCTCGTGTCGCAGCGTCGTAGCCTCCTCGACTATCTGAAGAAGAAGGACGAGGGCCGTTACAAGACGCTGATCGGCCGCCTCGGCCTGCGTCGCTGAGGTCCGCCGCCGGGCGCTCGCGCCCGGTGGAGTGGTATTGCGTGACAAGGGCATGCCGCGACGATCGGTTCTCCGGTCGTCGTGGCTGCTGCCCGGCGCAAAAGACGCGTTCGGAAAAGATGCGGCGGCTTTGCTGAAAGGCCGCCTGCCGGACGACATTTTAAGGTTTGCGCGGCCCTATCGCCGCGTGCGGAACCCGCCGGATGGCGCTTCCGCCTGAAATACGACGCGGTGGGCATGGGGCTCGCCGCGCACCCGCGAAGTTCAGGATAGCCATGGCAGGATCGCCGGACGCAACCGTCGCAGCCGCCCTCTCCCTTTGAGGGATGGTGGCGCGCGGCGCGTCCGGCCGTCTTGCTCATGGCTCTCTTGGTTTCGTTTGTAGAAGAAAGAGATTTCCATGTTCGATATCCATCGCGAAGAGCTGGATTGGGGTGGCCGCACGCTGGTGATCGAGACCGGCAAGATGGCCCGCCAGGCCGATGGCGCCGTGCTCGTCACCTATGGCGACACCAAGGTCCTCGCCACCGCCGTGTCCGCCCGTGAGCCGAAGCCCGGCATCGACTTCTTCCCGCTGACGGTCAATTACCAGGAAAAGACCTACGCGGCCGGCCGCATCCCCGGCGGCTACTTCAAGCGCGAGGGCCGTCCGTCCGAGAAGGAGACGCTGGTCTCCCGCCTCATCGACCGCCCGATCCGCCCGCTGTTCGCCGACGGCTACCGCAATGAGACCCAGGTGGTCATCACGGTGCTGGCGCATGATCTCGAGAACGATCCGGACATCGTCGGCCTGGTCGGCGCTTCCGCCGCCCTGACGCTCTCCGGCGTGCCCTTCATGGGCCCCATCGGCGGCGCCCGCGT
The DNA here is from genome assembly GCF_014635325.1 of Azorhizobium oxalatiphilum. Taxonomy (GTDB): domain Bacteria; phylum Pseudomonadota; class Alphaproteobacteria; order Rhizobiales; family Xanthobacteraceae; genus Azorhizobium; species Azorhizobium oxalatiphilum. Next base: position 101,185 of record NZ_BMCT01000008.1, read on the forward strand.
CGGCTTCATCGACGGCGAGTACGTGCTGAACCCCACCACCGACGAGGTGAAGGAAAGCGCGCTCGACCTCGTGGTCGCCGGCACCTCCGACGCCGTGCTCATGGTGGAATCGGAAGCCAAGGAGCTTTCGGAAGAAGTGATGCTGGGCGCCGTGATGTTCGGCCACCGCCACTTCCAGCCGGTGATCGAGGCCATCATCCGCCTCGCCGAGAAGGCCGCCAAGGAGCCGCGCAACTTCCAGCCGGTGGATCATTCCGAGCTGGAAGCCAAGATCCGCGAGATCGCGGAAGCCGATCTGCGCGCCGCCTACAAGATCGTGCAGAAGCAGGCCCGCTATGAGGCGGTCGGCGCTGCCAAGTCCAAGGTGAAGAAGTATTTCGAAGAGCTGGCGGTCGACGGCAACAAGGTGCCGACCCCGCAGGCCATCGGCGAAGTGCTCAAGGGCCTGGAAGCCAAGATCGTGCGCTGGGCCATCCTCGATGACGGCATCCGCATCGACGGCCGCGACGTGCGCACCGTGCGCCAGATCGTGTCCGAGGTCGGCATCCTGCCGCGCGCCCACGGCTCTGCCCTGTTCACCCGCGGCGAGACGCAGGCCCTCGTGGTCGCCACCCTCGGCACCGGCGAGGACGAGCAGTTCATCGACAGCCTGGAAGGCACCTACAAGGAGCACTTCCTGCTGCACTACAACTTCCCCCCCTTCTCGGTGGGTGAAGCCGGCCGCATGGGTTCGCCCGGCCGTCGCGAGATCGGCCACGGCAAGCTCGCCTGGCGCGCCATCCGCCCGATGCTGCCGGCCAAGCACGAGTTCCCCTACACCCTGCGCGTGGTGTCGGAGATCCTCGAGTCCAACGGCTCGTCCTCCATGGCCACCGTCTGCGGCACCTCGCTGTCGCTGATGGATGCCGGCGTGCCCCTGAAGAGCCCCGTCGCGGGCATCGCCATGGGCCTGATCCTGGAAGAGGGCAAGTTCGCCGTTCTGTCCGACATCCTGGGCGACGAGGATCACCTCGGCGACATGGACTTCAAGGTGGCCGGCACGGATTCGGGCATCACCGCCCTCCAGATGGACATCAAGATCTCCGGCATCACCGAAGAGATCATGAAGGTCGCTCTCGGCCAGGCCAAGGACGGTCGCGCCCACATCCTCGGCGAGATGGCCAAGGCTCTCACCTCGGCCCGCGCCGAGCTGGGCGAGCATGCCCCGCGCATCGAGGTCATGAAGATCCCCGTGGACAAGATCCGCGAAGTGATCGGCTCCGGCGGCAAGGTGATCCGCGAGATCGTCGAGAAGACCGGCGCCAAGGTGAACATCGAGGACGACGGCACCATCAAGATCGCCTCCGCCAATGGCGAGTCGATCAAGGCCGCCATCAACTGGATCAAGTCCATCGCCTCGGAGCCCGAGGTTGGCGTGGTCTATGACGGCACGGTCGTGAAGGTGGTGGACTTCGGCGCCTTCGTGAACTTCTTCGGTTCCAAGGACGGCCTCGTCCACATCTCGCAGCTCGCCAACGAGCGCGTCGCGCAGGTGAAGGACGTGGTGAAGGAAGGCGACAAGGTCAAGGTCAAGCTGGTCGGCTTCGACGAGCGCGGCAAGACCCGCCTGTCCATGAAGGGCATCGATCAGGTGACTGGCGAGGACACCACCGCCAAGCCGAAGACCGACGACGAGGCCGGCGCGGCCGAGTGATCGGTTCCTGACGGTTCAGAAAACGAAAGGGCGGCCGGAAGGCCGCCCTTTTTGTTTGTGCGGATGAGAGGACGGCGGCGGCTCAGGCCGCCCGCACGGTGTCGAGGAAGCGCTGCACCTCGCCGCGCAGGGCGACCGCCTGCTTGGACAGGTCGGTGGCGGAGGTGAGCACCTGCGTCGCCGCGCTGGAGGAGGCCTGCGCCGCCCGTTCCACCCCGGCAATGCTGGTGGTGACGACGCCGGTGCCGGTGGCCGCCTGCTGGATGTTGCGCGACACCTCGGCCGTGGTGGCGTTCTGCTCCTCCATGGCGGCGGCGATGGCGGTGGTGCCCTCGCTGATCTCGCCGATGGTGCGGGCGATGCCGGTGATGGCCCCCAGCACGTGGCCCGTCGACCCCTGGATGCCGGTGATGCGCTCGGAGATGTCGGCGGTGGCCTTGGCGGTCTGCCCGGCGAGCTGCTTCACCTCCTGCGCCACCACGGCGAAGCCGCGTCCGGCATCACCGGCACGGGCGGATTCGATGGTGGCATTGAGCGCCAGCAGGTTGGTCTGGTCGGCGATGTTGTCGATGAGGCTGACGATGGTGCCGATATGGTCGGCGGAGCCGCGCAGCTCGGTCATGCGGTCGTTGGTCTGGTCCACCTCGTCCACGGCCCGTCCGGCCACTTCCGAGGAACGGGACAGGCGGTTGCCGATCTCGCGGGCGGAGGCGGAGAGCTGCTCGACGGCCGCCGCAACTGTCTGCACGTTGAGCGTGGCTTCGTTCGCCGCCGCCGCCACCGCGCTGGCCTGCTGGGTGGTTTCCTCGGCGGTGGTGCTCAGCGTCTGGGCGGCGCGCTGCAACTCGCCGGCGGCGGACGCCACGGTCTCGACCACCGCGCCAACCGCAGCCTCGAACCGATCGGCCAGGGCGGCCATCTCGGCCTTGCGGTGCTCGGCGGCCTTGCGTTCGGAGGCGGCGCGCTCCTCGCGGTGACGCTCGGCCTCCGCCAGCCCGTCACGGAACACGATCAGCGCCCGCGCCTGATCGCCCACCTCGTCGCCACGGGTCTCATAGGGGATGTCGGCATGCAGGTCGCCGTCCGAGACATGGCCCATGGCCGCGCTCACGTGGCGAATGGGCCGGGCGATGCCGAACACGGAGTAGAGGGCGGCGCAGACGGCGGCGATGATGGCGACGATGGAGAAGATGAGAATCTGCGTCATGCCCTGCGCGAGGGCGCCGGCGGCATTGGCGTCGGCGGCCTGATAGCGCTGCACGCCCTCGCCGATGAGCGTCTTGAGCAGCGCCTGGGCCTCCGTCACGGTGGGGGTCGCGCGCTCGGTCACGATCTTCTGGCGCTCCTGCACCTGGGCGAGGCTGGCGCGGATGGTGGCGACGTAATCGGTATAGGCCTTCTGCGCGGCGGCGAGGTCCGGCGCCAGCGAGGTGATGCCGCCAAGGCGCTCCTTGGCCTCCTCCAGGATGCGGCGGCCGGTGTCGGCGTTCACGTTCAGGAAGTTGAGCTGCTTGACGTCGCCCTCGATGAGATAGCTCCAGGACGCCAGCGTGATCTGGTTGAGCACGTTATCCAGCGGCGCCACCGCCTCGGCGGTTTCGGTATCGCCGATGGAGGTGAGCTGGTTGGCGAGATTGGTGAAGGTAACACGCGCGGCCACGCGCAGACCCGGCCGGGCATCGGTGGCGGCGAGCTGGGCGGTTTCGGTCATGTAGATATCGGCGGCGATGACGCTGATGTTGTCGAACAGCCGCTTCAGCTGACGGAAGCGCTCCCGGTCTGCTTCCGGAATGTCGAGGGCGATGGCGCCATCGAGGCGTTTGCCGACGGACGCCACGTCCCCGTTGATCTTCCGCAGCAGGTTTTCGTTTTCCAGCGAGGCGTAGGACAGCCGCATCTCGGCGGAGGTCTCGCGGATGTTGGCGAGCAACATGTCGACTTCCTGCAACTGCACGAACATCGCCGTCTGCTTGCGGGACTCGGCCGTCGCCGCCTCGATATGCGACATGGCCACCTGCCGGCTGACGATGACGCCCGCGGACAGCAGAACCAGAAGCCCCGATACGATCCCGAGCTTCAGACCAATACCCAATTTCAGCTTAGCCATAATGATTTAATCCGAAGGGTTCGCAATTGGCGAGCGTGGCAAGGTGGGCTGATTATTGGTCACAGCTTGCTATTTTGAGAATAGGCAATTTGGGGAAGATGGTCTGAAAAGTTCAACCAAATGCAGCGCAATAAGTTTATTGCGCATTGCAGCGTAAGTGGTCCGAATATTAAAAACGTAAGCTATGTATACGGTTGCCGGAAACGCAAACGGCCGGGCGTGAGCCCGGCCGTCGCAGTGTTCGGAAAGGTGAAGCGGAGCGGCTCAGGCGGCGCGCACGCTGACCAGGAAGGTCTGGACCTCGGCGCGCAGCGCCTCGGCCTGCTGGGACAGTTCGGTGGCGGAGGTGAGCACCTGGGTGGCGGCGGTGGAGGAGGCCTGGGCGGCCCGTTCCACGCCGACGATGTTCATGGTCACTTCGCTGGTGCCCGCTGCCGCCTGCTGGATGTTGCGGGCGACTTCCGCCGTGGTGGAGTTCTGCTCCTCCATGGCGGCGGCGATGGCCGTGGTGCTCTCGCTGATCTCGCCGATGGTGCGGGCGATGCCGGTGATGGCCCCCAGCACGTCGCCGGTGGAGTCCTGAATGCCGGAGATGCGCTCGGAGATGTCGGCGGTGGCCTTGGCGGTCTGGCCGGCCAGCCCCTTCACTTCCTGCGCGACGACGGCGAAGCCGCGTCCCGCCTCGCCGGCGCGGGCCGACTCGATGGTGGCGTTCAGTGCCAGCAGGTTGGTCTGGCCGGCGATGTTGTCGATCAGGCTGATGATGGTGCCGATCTGGTCGGCCGAGCTGCGCAGCTCGGTCATCTGGCCGTTGGTCTGGTCCACTTCGTTGACGGCGCGATCGGCCACTTCGGTGGACTGGGACAGGCGGGAGCCGATCTCGCGCGCCGAGGCCGACAGCTGTTCGATGGCGGCGGCGACCGTCTGCACGTTGGAGGTGGCCTGATTGGCGGCGGCGGCCACGGCGGTCGCCTGGGCGGTGGTTTCCTCGGCGGTGGAGGTGAGGGTCGAGGCGGCGTGCTGCAGCTCGGTGGCGGCGGAGGCCACCATGTTCACCACCGCGCCCACGGCGCCCTCGAACTGGTCGGCGAGCGAATGCATGTCGCGCTTGCGCTGCTCGGCGGCCTCCCGCTCCTCGCCGGCACGGGCTTCGCGCAGCTTCTCCGCCTCGGCGAGGCCGTCGCGGAACACGGTGAGGGCGCGGGCCTGGTCGCCCAGCTCGTCCTTGCGGGTCGCGAAGGGGATGTGCGCCGACAGGTCGCCGCCGGACACCTCGTGCATGGACTCGCTGATGCGGCGGATGGGGCGGGCGATGCCGAAGAAGGAGTAGAAGCCCGAGAAGACGGCAGCGAGGATGGAGATCACGGCGAAGATCAGGATCTGCATCATACCGCTGCGCTGGGCGTCGATGGCGGCGGCGTCGGCGGCCTTGGACTGGCCGCTGGCGCTGGTGCTGGCCTGCTGGAGCAGCTTGGCGGCATCCTGCATGGACGGGACCACGGTCTCGTTGATCAGCTTGCGCTTCAGCTGCACCTGCGCGATGCCGTCCTGCACCAGCTTCAGATACTGCTCGAAGAAGTCGCTGACCGACTTGATGGTGGTGGCGGCCATGGGCTCGCTCGCCGCCGCCTGGGCGATGGATTCCAGCGTGCTGCGGCCGGCCTTCGCGTTCATGTCGATGATCGGCAGCTGGCGCGGATCCTCGGTGGCGATGAAGCGCCAGGCCGAGAGGTTGATCTGCTGCAGCTTACGGTCAAGCTGGGAGAGGTCGGAGATGGCGTTCTCGCCCTGACGGGAGTTCAGATCGACGAGGGCGGCGCGGCCGTCATCGAGGGCGCCATCCCAGCGCACAGTGATGCCGGTGCGGCGGTCGAAGGATTCCAGCTCGGCCTTCTGTGCCTTGGCGATGTTGCCGACGGCCTGACCGATCTCGGCGAACCGGCTCCTGATGCCGTCATAGGTGGCGCGGTCGGCGCTCACGCTGGTCAGGCTGCTGGCCTCGTTGAGCAGCGCGGTGCTGTTGGCGATGCCGGCATTCACCTTGCCGAGCATCTCGTCCACTTCGCTGGGCGAGAAGGAGAGGCGGATATCCTTCGCGTCCGAGCCCACCTGCCAGAGAACCGTGCCGACGGCATCGATCTTCTTGAGAATCTCGTCCTGACGGTCGGAAGCGGCATTGGCGGCTTCGATACGGGCAGAGGCGACCTGGCGGCTGAAGATCACACTTCCGGAGAGAAGTATCAATATACCTGATGCAATACCGAGTTTGTACCCGATACCGAGACGAAAATTAGCCATGGTCAGCCCCGTAAGCGTCGAAAGAAGAAAAAATTCCGTGGCAGAAAAGTAATCGAGCCTTGCCCCAAGCTTGCATTGACTGGGTCTGAATGAGTGTTCATCAAATCCAGCGACCCTAGATTGCATTGTTAGTCGTGCAGTGATCTTGGGCTGTCAAAAGCGATTGCAATGACCGTTGTTGCGCACGTAATGGGTGTACTTTGGGCGCGGTATCCCGTTCAGGTCGCAAAAAAAGCCGCCCGGCGAGAGGCCGGACGGCTTTCGAACGGTTGGGGCCGGGTCGGTCCCCGGCCCGGTGTGCGGTGGCTCAGGCGCGGACGCCCGCGGGGGCCTCGGCCGACACCCGGCGGCTGCGGATGGTCAGGACCGTTCCGACCACCACACCCAGGGCGGACATGGCGACCATGTAGTGGGCATAGGCGAGCGGATCGATCCGCAGGGCCGCCCCCACCACCATGGGGGTGAGGCCGCCGAAGATGGCGTAGGAGAGATTGTAGGAGAAGGACACGCCGGTGAAGGCCACGGCCGGCGGGAAGGCCCGCACCATGATGTAGGGCACCGCGCCCACCGTCCCCACCACCAGCCCGGTGATGCCGTAGAGGACGATCAGCAGGTCCGGCCGCGTGCCACCCAGCGTGTAGAGCGTGTAGCAGGCGGCGGCGAGCAGCACGCTGCCCACTGCCAGCACGCGCCCGCCGCCGAAGCGGTCGCACAGGGCGCCGGCGATGATGCAGCCGATGGCCAGGAAGAAGGTGGCCACGCTGTTGGCCTGCAAGGTCAGCGTGGCGGGAATGCCGTGCTGGGTCTGGAAGAAGTTGGGCGTCAGCAGGATCACCACCACGATGGCGGCGGTCAGCAGCCAGGTGACGAGCATGGACAGGATGACGGCCGGGCCATGGCGATGCAGCACCACCTTGAGCGGCAGGCCGGCGGCCAGCTCCTTGCGGGCCTTCATCTCCTTGAACACCGGCGTCTCCTGGAGCCAGCGGCGCAGATAGACCGAGAGGAAGCCGAACACGCCGCCCATCAGGAACGGAATGCGCCACGCATAGGACTGGATGTCCGCCGGGGTGAAGACGGTGTTGATGGCGGTGGCGATCAGCGAGCCCAGCAGGATGCCGATGGTCAGGCCGCAGGTGAGGATGCCGCAGGCGAGGCCCACATGGCGGGGAGGCACGTGCTCGGACACGAACACCCACGCCCCCGGCACCTCACCGCCGATGGCGGCGCCCTGCAACAGGCGCATGGTCAGCAGCAGCAGCGGGGCAGCATAGCCGATGCTCTCATAGCTGGGCAGCACCGAAATGCCGATGGTGGAGAGCGCCATCAGGAAGATGGACAGGGTGAACATCTTCTTGCGGCCGCCCTTGTCGCCGAAATGCGCCATGACGATGCCGCCGAGCGGGCGGACCAGATAGCCGGCGGCGAACACGCCGAGCACCTGCAACTGGCCGAGCCATTGTGGCATGTCCGGCGGGAAGAACAGCTTGCCCAGCACGCTCACGAAATAGACGAAGATGATGAAGTCGTAGAATTCCAGGGCCCCGCCGAGCGCCGAGAGGGTAAGGGTCCGGATGTCGCCGCGCGACAGCGGGCGCTTGGCCGGAGGAATGGGGGAGGGGGCAACGGGCGCGGATGCGGCGGGCACGGTCATGGGGCCAAAACTCTATACTGGGCCTGAGGCCGATGAACTTCGGGGACGTCCGTGCCCGGTTGCGGTGCAAGATTCAAGGGTGAACTGTGGCGCGGATGGCCGCGCCGCGCATGGCGGCTGCGCGGCCTCGCGCGTTATCCGGCCATCGCTTCGCGGGCTTCCGCTACGTCGTGTCGTCCGCACGCACGCACCGGGGCGGTGCGTGTGCAAGCCGTGATCGGAGCGTTATGCTAGCGGCTCATCCGAAGGTGAAGGCCGACAGGATGGGGTCAAGAGGCGCGGGCAACGCGCGACCGGGGAGGCACCGCTCATGTTGCACTGGACCATCTATCTGCTCATCCCGCTCGCTTTGGCGAGCGTGGCCGGCGTGCTGATCCTCGGCCTTGCCAATCTGGCGGCCGGTGGCTCGCCGCAGCGCTCGCAGAAGCTGATGCAGCTGCGCGTGCTGTTCCAGTGCGGTGCCGTCATCCTGGTGGTGATCACCATCTATGCCATGCGGCACTGAGGGCACGGCACTGAAGGGGCGGCCAGGAGGCACGGGACCGCGCGGAAACGGGGCATAGGGTCAGGCTGCAATGGTCAAACTGAACAAGATCTACACCCGCACCGGGGACGATGGCTCCACCGGGCTCGGCACCGGCGAGCGGGTGCCGAAATACGATCTGCGGGTTGCCGCCTACGGCACCGTGGATGAAGGCAACGCCGTCATCGGCATCGCCCGGCTGCATCTTGCGGGCTATCCGCAGGTGGATGCCTGCCTTGCCCGGGTGCAGAACGACCTCTTCGATCTCGGCGCCGATCTGTGCGTGCCGGAGCGTCCCGACGCGCCGCCGCCCGCCTTCGAGGCGTTGCGCATCGTGGCCGCGCAGGTGCGCCGGCTGGAAGAGGATATCGACCGTCTCAATGCGGAGCTGTCGCCGCTCACCTCTTTCATCCTGCCCGGCGGCACGCCGGCGGCGGCCCATCTGCATCTGGCACGCACCGTGATCCGGCGGGCGGAGCGGGAAATGGCGGAACTGGCTCGCACGCCCGGCGAGCACGTCGGCAGCGAAGCGCTGCGCTACGTCAATCGCCTGTCCGATCTGCTGTTCGTCGCCGGGCGCTTCGTGAACGGGCATGGTGCCAACGACGTGCTCTGGGTGCCCGGCGCAAGCCGATAGAGCCGGCGTGCGGGTTTGGTGTTGCAATAGCCTGAAATTTTGTTCAGCTCGCCTTAGTTTTTGCAGGGCACTCTTTTCTAATGCGCTGCACGGTGCGTCGTTCGGCACCGTCATCGGCCGCTGTGGTTCGTGAAATCCGGGGATTTTGATGATGAACGTTGCTCCGAAGGTTGTCCCGGTCATTCTGGCTGGCGGCACCGGCACGCGGCTGTGGCCGCTGTCCCGGCAGAGCCTGCCGAAGCAGTTCATTTCGCTGGTCTCCCACAACACCCTCTATCAGGACACGCTGCTGCGGGTGGCGCAGGGCGCGCTGTTCCTGCCGCCGGTGGTGGTGACGGGCGCGGACTTCCGCTTTTTCGCCAGGCGGCAGGCGGCCGAGATCGGCATCACCCCCACCATTCTGCTCGAACCGGCCCGCCGCGACAGCGGCCCGGCGCTGCTGGCCGCCGCCGCTTACGTGCGCGACCTCCATGGCCCGGACACGCTGATGCTGGCGCTGGCCGCCGACCATGTGGTGACGGATACCCCGGCCTTCCTCGCCTGCGTGGAACAGGCCGCCGCGGCCGCCGCCGCGGGACATGTGGTGACTTTCGGCATCACGCCCAGCGCGCCCAGCACCGCCTATGGCTATATCCGCGCTGGGGCGCCGCTGGATGGTGGTGTGGCCGCCCGTGTGGAGCGCTTCATCGAGAAGCCGGACCTTGAGGCAGCCGCGCGCTATGTGGCTGACGGCTATCTCTGGAACTCCGGCAATTTCCTCTTCCCCGCCGGCCTGATGCTCGCCGAGGGCGCGCGGCTGGAGCCCGAGCTGACCGCCTGCGCGGAAGCTTCGGTGGCGAAGGCCCGGACCGATCTCGGCTTCCTGACGCTTGATGCCGCCGCCTTCGGGGCGGCGCGCGCCATCTCCATCGACTTCGCCATTCTGGAGCATACGGACACGGCAGCGGTGGTGGCCGGTGCCTTCGGCTGGTCCGACATCGGCGCCTGGGACGCGGTGCACGCGGTGAGCGCGCAGGATGAGAACGGCAATGTCATGCAGGGCGCCGTGGCGCTGCACGACAGCCGCAACAGCTATGTCCATTCCGACGGCAAGCTGGTGGCGGGCATCGGCCTCGATGGCCTCTCCGTCATCGCCACCGACGATGCCGTCCTCGTCATGCCCTCGGACCGCGCGCAGGACGTGAAGGGGCTGGTCGGCGCGCTCACCGCCTCGCGGCGCAACGAGGTGAACGAGCATCTGAAGATGCATCGCCCGTGGGGCACCTATCAGACCATCTGTCGCGGGGAGCGGTTCCACGTGAAGAAGATCATGGTGGAGCCGGGCGGCACGCTCTCGCTGCAGAAGCACCATCATCGTGCCGAGCACTGGGTGGTGGTGCGCGGCACGGCGGAGGTGACGCTGGGCGATAAGGTGTTCACCGTCAACGAGAACGAATCCACCTATCTGCCCTGCGGCAGCGTTCACCGGCTCGCCAATCCGGGCCGGATTCCCCTGGAGCTGATCGAGGTGCAGACCGGTTCCTATCTGGGCGAGGACGACATCGTGCGATTAGAGGATGTCTATAGTCGGCAATAAATGCTGACCGGTGCGCGCAGCGGGCTGTTGGCGGCTGCGCGAATGATCTAAAGGGGCGGAGGTGGTCATGACGGGATGGCACTTCGCCTGTCCCATTTCCAGTGTAGAGCCAGCGGTCGGGCAACCGGCGGCCGGGATCGGATAGATGCTTCACCTGCTCCACAAGCCGGCACCCATTATCGAGGAACGTGGGCCTGACTGGTTCGCACCCGCGCGCCCGCGTCCGTATTCCAGGCGCCCGCCGAGCCTCGACCTCATGCTCGCGGCCAAGCGCAGCCTGATCTCCATCTGGCAGGAAAGCGATTACGCTTCCACCCATGGCGACATGCGTCTGTTCGGGCGTCAGGTGGTACTCGCCAACTCACCGGAGACGGTGAAGTACGTGATGGTGACACGGCACGAGAATTTCGAGCGCAAGAGCCCGCAGATGCGGCGCGCGCTGGAACACCTGCTGGGCGACGGCCTGTTCATTTCCGATGGCGAGACCTGGCGGCGGCGGCGGCCGCTGGTGGGCGACATCGTGCACAAGAACCGCGTGCCCACCTTCGGCCTCACCATGGAGCAGGTGACGCTGGCCATGGTCGAGCGCTGGCGGGCGCTGCCGGCGGGTACGTCCTTCAACGCACTTGGCGAAATGGCGGAGCTGACCGCCGAGATCATCTCCCGCGCGGTGTTCGGCAACCAGCTGGGTGCGGCGGCGGCGCAGGACGTGGTGGAGGCCTTCACCCGGTATCAGGGCCTGATCGACAATTTCAACATCGGCTATTTCCTCGGTCTCGACGAGGGCCTGCCGGTGTTCCGGGGGCCGCGCCTGCGCAAGGCCGTGGCCCAGCTCGACCGGGTGATCGACAAGGTGGTGAGCGACCATCTGGAAGGCCGGGGCGACCACGACTCCATGCTGGACCTGCTGGTGAAGCGCCAGCAGAAGAGCCCGGAACTGGGGCTCGACGTCTCGGCCCTGCGCAACGAGGCGGCCACGATCTTCATGGCCGGGCACGAGACGACGGCGGCGGTTCTCACCTGGGCCTGGTATCTCATCTCCAATGCGCCCTGGGTGGAAGAGGCCGTGCTGGCGGAGCTGGATCGCGTCTGCGGCGGCCGGGTGCCGACGGTAGCCGACGTGCCGCAGCTGGACTGGTGCCGCTCGGTGATCGAGGAGACGCTGCGCCTCTATCCGCCCGTTCCGATCCTCGCCCGGCAGGCGAAGGAGGCGGACAGAATCGCGGATTTGGATGTCGATCCGGCAGCTCTCGTGGTGGTTGTGCCGTGGCTCTTGCACCGGGCGGTAGGATTATGGGACAGTCCGGAACGCTTCATGCCGGAACGTTTCCTCGCGAATCGCCCGATCCCATACAGTTATGTACCTTTTGCCATCGGGCCGCGCATTTGTGCTGGTCTGGCATTCGGGCTGACCGAATCGATCTTGTGCTTTGCCATTCTGATCCAGCAATTCCGGGTTCGGGTGGTGCCAGGTGTCAGGGTGGAGCCGATCAGCCGCCTTACGCTACGTCCTGCGGGTGGCTTGCCTGTGACGGCGGAGTGTCGGCGCGTTGCGTAGGTTCCTGATAAAAAAAGATCCGATTAAGTCGTCGATGTCGAATAAAATCTGAACGAGGGTATGTATTTGCCTCGCTCCCGTTTTTCGCGTGAGCTGTATGGCTTTGATGCATGATTGGGTAAAAAATGACGCGAGAAGCAAATCCGACTGTTCTTGATGACGACCGTATTTCTGATGCGGCGCAACGAGTTATTGAACGATTTAGACTAAGGGAGGCTGCGCCGGAAATTCCAGTTCGTGCGCTCCCGACGCTGCAGATCAATGCTCATGACTCGGGGAGCGTTCTGCTGGCGATCGACGACATGCGGCAGGCTATAGATCGCATGGATCGGCTGTTCCAGCATCGCGATGCCACCTATGCTGCAGCCTTGGGACAGATCGAGCGTCAGTTGGCGCGACTTGAGGGGCGCGTCGATGCGCTGGCGGCGGAAAATGCGATGCTCTCCACCGCACCGGGGATCGACGCCGAGTGGGTTCTCGGCCGCCATCAGATTGCAAGTTCGGCTATGAAAAAGGAGTTCGCAAACATTCTCGACTTGATGCGCACCATGTTGGATGAGGCGCGGGCCATTCATGAAATCTCCGTCAAGAACGGGAAGTAAGAATGTCACGCGTCTTTCACTATTCGCCAGCAATACCGGTGCGCGACGCAATTGGATTTTCGACAAGATCGCTGTATTCCGCGATGTTGTCGGCTGGGCTGGAGACTTATCTGGTCTGTGATCAGGACTCGATCAGTTCTGCGCCTATATTTACGCTGAATGTAGAGCAGATGCTCGCTCTCCGTCCTGGTTCGCAGGATCTTATTATTTTCCATCATTCATTCCTCGATCAAAATGTCGATCGTATTCTTTCTTTGCCCTGCAAAAAAGTAATCGTTTATCATAACATAACGCCGGGGCATTTTTTCCGCGATGCTGGCCTGGGCTGGCTGGCCGATGCGTGCGATGAGGGCCGTCAACGGCTTGGAAGCATGTCGGCCATGTTTGACCGCGTGGTGGGTGATTCCGAATTCAATGTTTCCGAGCTTGAGGCCCGCGGGTATCCGCGTGGTCATGTCATTCCGGTCTTCTACGACGATCTCTTTTTTCGGCGCCCCTTTGACGATGCCGAGGCCGAGTTGAGATCGTTCAACGGAAGCTGCATCAACATGGCGTTCATAGGGCGCTTTGTTCCGAATAAAAGGCCCGATAACCTCATCAGAATTGCCGCGCTTGTCGGGAAAATGTCGGGGCGCAAAACCAAGCTGCGTTTGTTCGGCAAATTGTGGGATCGAACCTATTTCCGCACGCTGTGGCGCTTGGTTGAAGATCTTGGCCTTGAAGATGCTGTTTCGTTTGAGCTTAACGTCCCGCGCGAAGGGCTGAAGAGCGCATTGAGCTCATCGGACGCTTTTGTATCGGCAAGTGAGCATGAAGGCTTCATGGTCCCGTTGGTCGAGGCGTTCGCGACCGGATGCCCGGTTGTCGCCTTGGCTTCTTCTGCCGTTGTGGGGACTTGCGGGAGCGCCGGACTGCTGGTGACTGAGCCTGACCTGGAGCAAATGGCTGCGCGCATTGTATGCATCGCCGAGAATCCTGATCTGAAGCGCTCCCTCATGCGCGTGCAGGCGCAGCGCTCGGAGGATTTCTCATCCTTGAAAACATTGAACAAATGGAACTCGTTGCTTGGCGAGTTTCTCCCAACATCCTTGGTGAAGCATGAAAATCGCGTTTGATGGCGGCTGTTTTCAACAGGGGATACTCGGTGGAATTTACCAGGTCGCATGCGGTTTTCTAAATGCTGCGCGAGCCATGGATCCGGCGTTCGATGCCCTTCTTGTCTGTGACTCAAGGCTGGGGACGGTCCGAGCCGAAGCCATGGCCGGGCTGACCTGGACCCCTGAGGTCATATATGCGCCCGTCTCGCAGTCGTACGATCCGCCAGAGCCGTGGCCGACGGTCAGGGACCCCGAGGTTCGCCTGTTCATTGACGGGGCAATCGTAGCGGCTGAGATCGATGAGGCGGTGATAACGTATCGTGGCCCCACGCCGGAGCGTGCGTTCGTGGTGCTGAGCCGGGCGGCGGTTGATCCCGCCGGTACGGATGGTCGCAAGCGGGGCATTCGCCTGAAGACCGTCACGATTGAATCGGCCACGCGGACCAGCCGGGTGGCGGGTACGGACAGGCGTCTGCAATCCGGTTTCCTCTCCGGTGCCGGCCGGGGGTGGACCGACGGTGCGGGCTTTATTCCGCTCGAGGTCTTCGCCGGTCACACGGGGGATGTCACCCTCACGATCGTTTACGAGGCGCTCAGTGGTTACGCCTTGGATCCAGGTCCCGGTGCAAATATGCTGGTGCACTTGCGCCGGCTGCGTCTCTCCGCCGAACGGCACGCACTTGTTTCCGATCTGGCGTTGCGCCTCAAAGAAGCCGGCTGCCATGCCTATATGGCCAACCATTTCACACCGTTGATCATGCCTGAAATGGTAAATGTGGCGTGGGGGTACGATATGATTCCCGTGCTGTTCCCGCACTATTTCAATCCCGACGCCCGCATTAATTTCCAGAACAACATCAAAGTCTTTTCCGCTGCGGATCGCATCTATGCGATTTCCGACTGCACCCGTGCGGACATGATCGAGCATGGGAAGCTCGAGCCCGATCAGGTGATCTCATCCGGCATATCGGTATCTCCCGGCATATCTGCGCGGAGCAGCGCCGAGGTGGACGAGGTTATCGTGCCGTTGGGCTTGCGCCGCAAAGGCTACATCATCGCTGTTGCCACGGTCGAACCGCGGAAAAATCACCTGCGACTGCTGAGAGCTTATCGGCAAATGCGGTCGCAGATGGCTGATTGTCCGGATCTCGTCATCGTCGGTAAAATGGGGTGGGGCTTTGATCGAGTCTTGTCCTACCGGCACGAGAACGGCATGGAGGATTGTGTAAAAGTACTTTCCGATCGTACGGAACATGAACTGTCCTGCCTCTATAGTGGGGCGTTGTTCAGCGCTTACGTCAGTGTTTACGAAGGTTTCGGGTTGCCGATACTGGAGTCGATGGTGTGCGGATGTCCGGTCTTGACCTCGGATCGGTCCAGTATGGTGGAAGTCGCAGGCGGCGCTGCAAGGTTGGTTGATCCCTATGACGTGCAGTCAATCGCTCTGGCTCTACAGGAGATGAGCCAGAACGCCGAACTTCGGGGCGATTTGATCGCTCTTTCCCGAGCACGGACCCATAGTTATTCATGGCAGAGATCGGCGGGAATCATCGTTGATGATCTCAGAATGCTAGCGGATCAGAGCTGATGCGCATCGCGGTATTCAGCACTTACGATATTTCACCTGCGGAGAACGGTGGAGAGACCCGTCTCGTCAACATATATTCTCGGCTCTCTCGGACCGAGGACATTCGTGTTCTGTCCTACGATATCCGGATGTCAGGCGGCTTGCGAAAGACGGCCCTGACTCCCAGCCTCCAGAATATTGTGGCGGGAATTTCGGACCGGGATCGCCGTCGTTATCAAGATAGCGCTGACAGCGTCGAGCTATATACGCATGACGTTATGTGTATTCAGACTTACGCTTTCACTGCGGAATTTCTGAATGAAGTTGATGATGCGATGAGTTGGGCCGACGTGGTGGTCCTTACTCACCCGTACATGGCTGACCTCGTGCTGCCTAAAAGAAGGCGAAATCAGCTTGTCATCTACGAAGCCCATAATGTGGATCGCCGTGTCAAGGCGGCATATTTCAAGGACGCGCGCGACCGTGTCCTGGGCAGTAGCTTCGTGGCAGAAACGGGCCGCTGCGAAGCGCGCTTGGTCCGTGAGGCGGATCTTATCCTTGTCGTCAGCGAAGACGACCTGAATGGTTTCATCAATGATTACGACGCGGACCCCGTAAAGCTCCATGTGATTCCAAACGGTGTGACGGTTGGCGCGTTTGATGCCATCCTTAAGGATGCGCGTCTTGCTTTCCGCGAGGCGGCCGGTCTTGTGGATGTCGACGTGGGCGTATTTCTGGGCAGCGCGTACGGCCCCAACATTGAAGCTTACCGCCTCGCACGGCAGTGGCTCAGCGACGGTGGCTTTTCCGGGGATATGCTCATCATCGGCCGGATCGCCGAAGCCTATAACGGGTCGTGGCCGAAAGTCGGCTTCCGGGAGCACTGGCTGGGATTCGTGACCGATGTGGCCAAACGACTCTATGTCTCCTCGGCCGATTTCGCGGTCCAGATCATGACCTCTGGCGGAGGCACAAATCTCAAGCTATTCGACTACATGGCGTCCGGTGTGCCGATCATCTCGAACTCCTTCGGAGCGCGGGGCGTGCGTGAGAATGATTGGTTCATAAAAGTTGAATCTGCCGCCGATATGAGAGACGTCCTCGCCCAGCGAGAATGGAGCCGTGAGAGCGCAAAAAAAGCAGCTGACACGGCATATCATATCGTGTCGCGGGACTTCGACTGGGATCAGATCGTGGCCAAATATCGGACCTTGCTCGGATGATGAGTAGTTTTTTCGAGCTGATCTCGTCGCGTGGCCGTAGGGCAGGGCAACTCCTTCTTGAGGCCGATCGGGCCCGAGACGCCCAACAGTGGCAGGACGCTTCGAAGGCATATGCCAAATATCTCTCCCTTCGGCCTGAGGCGTGGGCTATCCGGGTACAGTTGGGTCACGCCCTGAAGGAAAGCGGAGATTTCGAGGCCGCGGAGAATGCCTATAGCGCCGCTGCGACTGCCGCCCCTTTCAACGCCGACGTGTTGCTGCATCTGGCGCATGCGAAGCGCAGGGCCGGCCGGTGGAACGAAGCCGAGTTGTTGCTGCGCAATGCTGCGGCATCGCTGGCATCGCAGCCGGGCGGTGAAGAGCAGGCGCGTCTGAAAAGTGCTGTTGAGGCAGCGCTGGCCTCACATCACCGAGATCGGGGTGACCTGTCGCGCGATCGAGGTGATTGGGCCGACGCCGCGCGTGCATATCAGGCCCACCTGCTGGCATATCCGGAGGATCACGAAATATGGATCCAACTGGGAAATATGGCCCGCGAAGACGGCATGGTGGATCTTGCGCAGCATGCCTACGGCAGGGCGCTGGCGTTCGACGCGAGCCAGGCAGAGGCGGGTGTGCAGCTCGCCAAGATCGGGATCGGTTCCGCTCCGCGGGGTCGAACAAGGCAGGGCGTACAGCAGGAAAGCGTTGTTGGAGATGCCGGGGCGGCAGCGAGTGCGCCGCTGCCGGAGGCCGATGCGCCTCTACATATCGGTCTCGTGCCGGACGAGGTCCTCCTTACCGCCCCGCCTCTCCCGGCACCGTTGTCTTGCGAGCTGACTGAGGCCAAGGGCGATGCAGTGCTGGATCTCCTTCTGGCGGCTCAGACGGCGCGAGACCGGAGGGATTGGCCTCAGGCTTGCGCCTTGTACGAAACCTACGTCGCACGTAGTCCGGCGGACGCTAACGCCTGGGGCGAATACGCTCTGGTGCTGCTCGAGGTCGACCGCTTCAAGGATGCGTACGATGCATTGGTGCGTGCCGAGCCTGCTGGCGATCACCCCACGGCACGAGTCAGTGAGAAGGTAGGACTGCTGCGCCGTCTCGGTTATACGGCCGAAGCCGAACGTGTTGCGTTGAAATTTGCGATGCGTTACGGCCTAAGTCCTGCGCTGGCAGACCAAATGACCGGCGGCCGTCCGAAATGAGACATTTAATTTGACGCATTTGCGACCGGTGAGATGAAACTCCAGTTGGCGCTCCGCAGTAGTTGACGTCACCGTGATCTACGCTATGTCGGCACACCCGTTGGGAGCGGCTTAGAGGTAAAATGGCTAAACGCGCGTTGATTACCGGCATCACCGGACAGGATGGTGCCTATCTCTCGCAGTACCTGTTGGAGCAGGGATACGAGGTCTTTGGCGTCGTGCGCCGCTCCTCCCATTTCGGGGTGGCTGATCACCGTTTGCGCTGGCTTGGCGTCGACAAGAGCGTCCAGCTCCTCGATGGCAACCTTTCGGATCTGTCCAGCCTCATCCGGCTTATGGAGCAGGTGAAGCCGGACGAGGTCTACAACCTCGCCGCCCAGTCCTTCGTCGCCTCCTCCTGGCAGCAGCCTGTCCTCACCGCCAACATCACCGGCGTGGGTGTGACGAACGTGCTGGAAGCGGTGCGCCTCGTGGCGCCCACGGCACGCTTCTATCAGGCCTCCTCCTCGGAGATGTATGGCAAGATCCAGGAAGCGGCGCAGAGCGAGACCACGCCCTTCTACCCCCGCTCGCCCTATGCCGTGGCCAAGCTCTACGGCCACTGGATCACGGTGAACTATCGCGAGAGCTTCGGCCTCCACGCCTCGTCCGGCATCCTGTTCAACCATGAGAGCCCTCTGCGGGGGATCGAGTTCGTGACACGTAAGGTCACGGATGGCGTCGCGCGCATCAAGCTGGGCCTCGAGAAGGAACTGCGTCTCGGCAATATCGACGCCAAGCGCGACTGGGGCCATGCGAAGGACTATGTCCGCGCCATGTGGCTGATGCTCCAGCAGGACGTCGCGGACGATTATGTCGTCGCCACGGGTACCACCACGACAGTGCGCGACATGTGCCGCATCGCCTTCGCGCATGTGGGCCTTGAGATGGAGGGGCATCTGGTGATCGACCCCGCCTTCTTCCGGCCGGCCGAGGTGGACGTGCTGCTGGGCAATCCAGCCAAGGCCAAGGCCAAGCTGGGCTGGGTGCCGGAGATCTCACTGGAGACGATGATCCGTGAGATGGTGGATGCGGATCTGACGCGCCTCACCCGCCTATCAAGCTGAGCGGAGACCGGGATATGGCGCACGTGCCGACCTTGCTCCTGGCCGGGGGGAACGGGTTTGTGGGCGGGTACATGGCGCCCGCGTTGCGTGCCGCCTTTCCCGAACATCGGCTTGTGATGCTGAGCCGGGATGAAGGGCCGGCAGAAGACGGCTGGTCGCTCGAGAGGGCTGACCTGTTGGAGCCTGAAAGCGTCGAGGCGCTTGTCGAGCGGGTGCGGCCGGATATCGTTGTTCACTTGGCGGCGCAATCCTCCATCATGGAGGCGACGCGGGCGGCCGAGCTGACGTGGCGGGTTAATTTCGGCGGCACGTTTGCTCTCGCGTCGGCGGTGGCGCGGTATGCGCCGGGCGGGCTTTTTCTGTTCTCGTCGTCAGCGGAGGTCTATGGCGCCAGCTTCGTGCAGGGAACGGCGAAGGAAGACACGCCGCCACAGCCCGGCAACGCTTATGCCGCCTCCAAGCTGGCCGCCGAGCATGCATTGGCGCAGGTGCTGCCCGAAGACACCCGCCTGATCATCGCGCGTGCCTTCAATCACACGGGCCCCGGGCAGGACGAGCGCTTCGTCCTGCCGACGTTCGCGGCTCAGATTGCGCGGATTGAAGCCGGGCAGATGCCGCCTGTGGTGCGGGTGGGCGATCTTTCGGCACAGCGGGACTTCCTGCATGTAGCGGATGTTGTGCGCGCCTATATCGGCCTCTTGACCCATCCGGATCTGGCGCGCCGCACGCTGGTCAATGTGGCGTCCGGTAGCGGCCATCGCATTGGCGACCTGCTGGAGCAGCTGTGTGGATTGTCGCGCGCAGCTATCACCGTGGAGCAGGATCCGGCCAGAATGCGACCGTCGGGGGTGCCGGTGGCAATCGGTGATCCGGCGAAGCTACGGAAGATGACCGGCTGGCATCCAGAGCATGCGATCGACGGTATCCTGTCGGAGCTGCTGGACTGGTGGCGGGTCCGCGTGAGACAGCCTGGCGCCTGAAGCGGGGGGCAGGCCGGCTCCCTTTATTTTCGACTTTACTCTTCAACGCGAGATGTATTCTGACGCGTCATCTTTGCTGGCATTCCCCCGGCCTTCATCAAGCGAAGAGATCGCGTGTTGAAGACCGGGGGGCAACACTTAAACTCCTCTGCGGATGACCAGGCCAGCCGAAGTTGAGGCAAACGCACCAAGCTTTATCTTGAGGTGCGGCGAAGATAGATAGGGCGGCGTATCGACGTAGCCGTCGATCACAAGGCTATCGGGAGCTACACGAAAAGGCTCCACAGTATGCCCTCGATCCTCAAGCTCTCGAATTAGATCTTCAATATCGCGCAGACGATAAAGTACAGTTGGTCCAGATTCCAACGTGTCTACGTTTGAACTCAGATTGAATTCAGTCGTGTGGACGGCGATGCCGCCGATTTTAAGAGTTTTCTCGACGCTGTTGATGATAAAATCCATGCCGGCTCGCAAACCGCCCAAATGCTCCAAGCAGCACGACGACCAGCAAAAATCATAGTCGATAAACTCATCGGCGATCGCATTCATATCGCATTCTCGCCATTCGACGAGGCGCTCAAACTCCGGCCGACTTAGCGCGCAATTCGGCATCGCAGCCAAGCCTTGCGCGAATTCCCCGCTGCTCGTCCAACCGGCACCCTGGGCTATCGCCAAAGGCGCATCTGTGGCCGTGACCGAGGCGCCCAACGCGGCGAAGGCTGCAGGCAGAGTTTCCTGTCCGACCCCGAAAACCAGCCCCTTCTTACCCGGCTGGACTGCACCGGACGCGACAAGGTGGTGGGTAATGAAAACCCACTCCCAAATCTTCCGATGAAAACGTTCATCGACATGAATTTGCTTACAAATTTCCGAAAAGGTGCGATGAAAAAAATCACGAGACGAACAGGTGGAGTGCTCCATAAAGCCTGCGTCGGATTTGACTCTATAAATATCCGGAGATGGTATGAAAATGTTAGTGAGCCAAGGTTTTTGCTGAACGATGAAGTCCAGAATTCTCGGCTTGAGAGCTTCGAAGAGGCTGTCGAGGTTTTCCTGCGTAAGAGGCTGCCCCGCGAAATCTGTCATATTCCCCTCGCCAATGTTTCAGATGTTAGTATGTTCAGGGATGCAAGAAGGCAAAAGGACGCCATGTCATCGTGCTGGACACCCCTCTGCTTTGCATCAATCCCTGCTCTGCAGGCGGCTGTTGCGGAGTGAGTAGATATGGCTCACTGCAAGCCTTAAATCCGACGCCATGCCCAAAGCCGATTAGCTGAGCATGGAAATCACTGTGCAGTAGCCCAAACGCAGGACGGTGACTGCTCCGTCCAAGAAGGCGGATGGTCATGACGTCCTGCGCGAATGTGGCCGGTTGGCCTCCGATTGACGACAAGCCCTGTGTTCGTGGCTTGCCGTTGAGTGGGATTAGCTCTCCGTCTTTGCAAAACGGGGATTGCGCCACACCTGCGTGCCGTCGAACTGCGTCATCGCTTCAAGGCTGGCTGCGCCAGGCACAAAAGTGAAGCGTGTGGGCTTCTCATTCTCGAGAAGCCATCCGGCGCTATTGAACAGATCGAGTAAATCGCCATCGATCTTGCGCGAATGTGTGCCGACGACCACCCAGCGCGCCCGCTCGGAAAGGCGGTCTATCGCTGATCGGCAAATATCAAATTCCATGCCCTGCACGTCGATATGGATGAGATTCCATTCATCGCGTGCGAGAAGCAGGCGGTTAAGCGCAATTATTTCCACATCCAGATAGTCCGAGTGCTGACCGCCGGTATAGTCAGTTCCGTCTTCGGTTTGCGGCCTAAGCCCCCATACGTCAGCGCTATTATCGACCTTGGGCCAACGCGCCTTGCCATCTTCCGAGCCGACGGCCGCCTGCAGGAGCTGATGTTCGGCGGGATCGAAACCGTTGTCCCGATAATGATCCTGCATAGTGCGAAAATGCCCGGGATCCCCCTCGACGGCGAGCGCGAAGATATCGGTGATGCCGCGATTTCGGGCAGCGACGGCCGTGGCCACTGACCACGTGCCATAGCCTGCTCCGAGTTCCATAACCGCGAAGCGCTGGTTGGCGTTCCGCACAGCCTTGAGGGTGCCGATCCACTCGACCGCTTCCGAATGGAAGTCGGCCGGAATGGGCAAGCCGCATACGCTGTTGCCGTGCATCTGCGCTGCGGCGTTGTACACAGACGTGTTGCGCGTCCGCACGCCGATGAATTCCTTGATGAATCCGTGCTCCGGCAACTGATCAGGTACGGCGAACTCCCTGATGATATTGAGTTCTTCGTTGCTGTAACCAGGGTACATCTGGAGTTCGATGGACATTCGCGTTCCCGAAGGTTCGGAGGGGCGGTTGTATCGGCGTGTTCTATTTAAAGCGGAGTGAATTTCTATTCATTCTGCTGACGTAGAATTGCCGCTTCTTTCATTACAGAAAGCGTGAACATTATCGACAGAATGACAAACGTGCCCATGAGCACGCCATCGCACCAACTCATGGTCTGGCCGAAGAAGGTGAAGCTCGGCGTGCCGACGACCAGGATGGTCATGTTCATGACCAGTATGCCAATGCGCACCTCGGTGGGCCCGAACCCCATGACAGCCAGATGGAATTCGCGACGCACCACATTGCGCACGAACACATAGATCGATACCATATGGTATCCGGTTAGGGCAAGCAATGCCGTATCGAGGCGGGCGAACGGGGACAGGCCAATGCCGCCGGCAATCAGCAGATTGCCCACCACGTCCACATTCTGGTCGAGGAAATAGCCATAGCGGGGGCGGGCGATGTCACGCACGCGCGCCACGGTTCCATCAAGGGAATCGCCGAACCAGTGGATCAGCAGGCCGAGATTGGCGAGCCAGATGAAACTGATGGAGATGTGGCAGCCCAGATAGCCCAGCATAACCAGCAAGGCACCGAACATGCCGAAGCCGGTCAGGCGATCGGGAGTCACCCAGAGCGGCAGACGTTCGGCGATCCAGCGCAGGACACGGCGTTCCGGTTCGGCCAGGAAGCTTTCGTGAAATCGTTCGAACAGGCTCTCGGCCGGAGGGGTCACGACTGCCATGTCTCCAGTGTGTTGGGCCGGCGCGCGTCAATGCGCGCTCTCGGTCCCATGGTCGCGGGACATGCCATGCGGGCGAGACAAACCCGGATGGCTGCCGCGGGCAAGCCGTGTGCGATGCTGTTCACGGCGGTGTCAGACCGGGTCGGCCGATGAGTTTCCGGCGCGGGCAACCGCGGGAATGCCGGCATCGTCCTGGGTATCGGCCATGGGCCGCCGGGGGCGTGCCTTGATGTTGCTTGCGGCCAGTTCAGCCTGCCGCTTGGCGGAGCACTCGGACAGGAAGCGCTCGATGGCAGTGAAATAGGCCTCGCGCTCGTCCATGGCGTCCTGCATCGGCCGGGGCTGAGCCCTGGGGCGTTCGCCGTTCGTCCAGTGCCGGATGGCGGCATCCCAGGCGCGGGCATCCTGCGCGGGCAGCAGCAGGGCCTGATTGTCCACCACTTCCCGATGGGCCGGGATGTCGGACGCCATCACCGGGACGCCGAGGCGGGCGGCCTCGATCAGCGGCAGGCCGAAGCCTTCCGCGTGCGAGGGCATGAGCAGGCCGAGCGCGCCGGCAAGCAGGCGCTTCAGCGAGGGGCTCGACAGGCCGGAGACCACGTGCACCCGGCGGCGCAGGCTGGGACTGTCGTGCAACTGGCCGAGAATCTCTCCGCTGCGCCATGCGGGCGAGCCGATGATGACGAGGTGCGGCGCGTCTTCGCCCATGTCGGCGGTGAGCCCGCGCCAGACGTCCAGCAGCAGCGCATGATTCTTGCGGGGCTCGATGGCGCCGCAGATGACGAAATATTTGGTCCCCGCCAGCTCGGGATCCGGGTCACACGGCGTGTGAAACACGCGCGGCACGGGGAGCGGCTGGGCCAGCGTCATGATGTCGGTGCGGCCGAAGCGGGCGAGCGCATCGGTGACGGTGCGCTGGGCCGATTCGGTTGTGACCAGCAGGCCGGCGGCATGGCGCGCCGTGGAGGCCACCATGGTGGCATGGTGCCGGGCGGAGGAGCGCGAGACATAGTGCGGCGTGTCGAGCGGGATCACGTCGTGCAGCATGAAGACCGGCGTGACGTCGGGCCGCTTGTCGAGCCAGCGCAGGAAGAAGGGCATGGCAAGGCTGATGTGGCCGACGTTCACATAGACGGCGCGGTCCGGAACATGGGTGGCGGTGGAGCCGCCCAAGGTGAAGCCGGTGGCGCCCAGCATGGAGCCCATGCGCTTGACCCGCTGCCAATTGGAGAAGCGCGGGGGCAGGACCATGTCGGTATCGAGCGCGTTGCCGCCCTTCAGCTCCTCGACGAGGCCATGCCAGAGGGCGTCATCCTCGATGCTGCGCCGTTCCGCCCAGAGGCGCTGCAGCCGGACGAGGCCGCGCCGCACCAGATGCGGGCTGAAGACGCGCATGCCCCAGGCGGTGGGCATCACGCCCACGCAGGGTTGCGCGGTGTGGCGGAACAGGCGGGCGGCGAGGGCGAAATCCACGCGGTCGATCCCGCGCGGAGTACGGCTGAGCGGGCCGTAAAAGAGGCGCGTCACATCATACGCGATGGGAACGGTCACCTGTGAGCTCCGACACCGACACAGCGATCTTTCATGCACCCACCTTGGCTGAGCCAGGACGTCCGAGAAATAGAATTCGCTCGATCGCTCATGCGCCAGATGCACGCATGTGCCTTATTGGCAGCATCGGGGGGCAAGGGCAACCATTTCACTCCCAGTAAGGGCGAATTTCTTCTGCGTCGCTGGGGAAGCTCAGCCTGAGCGCACGCACGTACCGTTGATGAAGAATCTACATAGACTGTTATCAAAATACCCGGATAAGGCGGGCCTGACTTAAAGGCGTGTTCCGCTCGGATGGAGGCCGCAGTCCGATCAAGGCAGATCTTCTCCTTTGCAGAGGGGAAGGCCTGATCGCCGATCAGCCTGCTTCACCCTGATCGAAACAGGCTCCGCAGGCGGGAATTGCCCTTGGCCGGCGCGCAGAGTTGCCTCGCGGCCATTTTCATGGCGTCTTCCGCGTCCCTTCCCCCGCCGCGCTTTCCCCGAAGGACCCTGACCATGAACCCGGCCCGGCCGACTTCCATCATGATCGACGGCTACAATCTCGGCCTGGAGAAGGGGACGGGCGTCGCAACTTATGCGCGCAACCTGAGCTATGCGTGCCGGGATCTCGGGGCGCGGACGGAGATCCTCTACGGCGCCCCCTTCGGCCCCGGACGCTCCGATTTCCTGCGTGAGATTTCCTTCTTCGATCCGTTCCAGCCGCAGACGGCGTGGGACATCGCCCTGCGCGAGGCAGGACGTCTCGTGCCGCGTCCGTTCGGGGCGCGCGCCTTCGAGGTGCCGGTCACAGGCAGCGTCATCATCGAAAGCCAGAAATCGCGGCTGCCGTATTTCAACCGGATCTGGAACGCCACCGACCTGTTCGGCGCGGCGACGACGCAGTTCGCCATCACCAACGGCTTCATGCGCGTGCGGAACCTGCCGCCCGTGGACATCATGCACTGGACCTATCCGCTGCCGCTGACGCTGCCGGGGGCGAAGAACATCTACACGCTGCACGACCTCGTGCCGCTGCGCCTGCCCTACACTACGCTCGACCACAAGGGGCGCTACCTGCGCCTGTCGCAGAAGCTGGTGCAGCAGGCGGACCATATCGTCACAGTCTCGGAGACCTCGCGGCAGGACATCATCGACCTTCTGGGCTGCCCGCCGGAGAAGGTGACGAACACCTATCAGGCGGCGGAAATCCCGGCCAAATACCTGAATCGCTCCGAGGACGAGGTGCGGGCCGACATCGAGGGCGCATTCGGCCTGCCCTACAAGGGCTATTTCCTCTTCTTCGGCGCCATCGAGCCGAAGAAGAATGTGGGCCGGCTGATCGAGGCCTATCTGGGCACGCAGCTCGACACGCCGCTGGTGCTGCTTGGCACTTCCGCCTGGAAGTCGAAGGAGGAGCTGCGCCTCCTCAAGGACAATGCCCAGCAGTATGTGGAGCAGGTCGGCACGCGCACCTTCACCCGCGAGCGGGTGCGGCGATTGGAATATGCGCCCTTCTCCCTGCTCACCAGCGTCATCCGGGGCGCGAAGGCGACCGTGTTCCCTTCGCTCTACGAGGGCTTCGGCCTGCCGATCCTGGAGAGCATGCTGCTCGGTACCCCGGTGATCACTTCCAATCTCGGAGCCACCAAAGAGATCGCCGGGGATGCGGCGCTGCTGGTGGACCCCTATGACACGGGCAGCATCGCCCGCGCGCTGCGGGAGATCGACGACAACGAGACGCTGCGGGCAGATCTTGCCGCCCGCGGCCGGGTGCGGGCAGAGTTCTTTTCCATGGCCCGTTATGCGGAACGCATCGGTGCGCTGTATGAGGGGCTGGCGTGAGGGGAATGAAGACCTTCATAAGCCGTGCCTGGTCAGGGAAACGGGCCGCCGCAGCCAAGGGCAGCCGAGACGATTTTGGTGTTGGAGTTGGTGTGATGGACCATAATGAGTTGATGGCGCTGCTGCGGCTGACCAACGAAAGCGCGCAGCCCAACATCAATGCCCTCAGCTTCCGCCTGCGCAACCTCGATGCCATGGCGCTCAATCTCAAATTCTTCGGCTATGAGCTTGCCAAGGCGCTGGCCGCCGGCCTTCCGCATCGCCCCGATCTCGCACCGGCTCCCGTGGGCTTGAAGAGCAAGCCCTCGACCCAGGCGGACATGGAGAGCGACTGGGCCGCCTATTGGTGCGGGCAGCTCAACATCCCCGTGGTCTTCCATCGGAAGATATGGGAGTTCGCCTTCATGCTGCAGGCGCTGTGGGAGCGCGATCTGCTGAAGGAAGGCATGCGGGGCGTCGGCTTCGGGTGCGGCACCGAACCCATTCCGAGCTATCTCGCCTCGCGTGGGATCGACGTCACCGTGACCGACCTCGCCCCCGACGAGTCTGCGGGGCGCGGATGGTCGAACACCAACCAGCACACCGCCACTCTTGAGCATGCCTTCAAGAGCGATCTTGTCAGCCGTGAGCTGTTCGACCGCCATGTCCGGCTTGCCTATGTGGACATGAACGATATTCCGCCGGCCCTGCGGGACTATGATTTCTGCTGGTCCATCTGCGCGCTGGAGCACCTGGGTTCCATCGCCAAGGGGCTGGATTTCATCCAGAACTCACTGGATACGCTGAAGCCGGGCGGCGTTGCCGTTCACACCACCGAGTTCAATTTCCTGAACGATCAGGAAACCATCGACAACTGGCCCACGGTGCTGTTCCAGCGCCAGCACTTCCAGAGCATCGCGGAACGGCTGCGGATGCTCGGCCACGACGTGGCGGAGCTGGATTTCGCGATCGGCAACAAGCCGCTGGACCGCTTCATCGACGTCCCGCCGTGGGAGCACGACATGACGGACTATGTGCGGTCGAACTGGGGCGACGGCCACGTCCACCTGAAGCTGAGCATCGACGGATTTCCCAGCACCTGCTTCGGCCTGATCATTCGGAAGCGCGCCTGACGGAGGTCTCTTCGTCGGCCAGTACCACGGCGGATCTCACGTCCAGCAGTCCCTCGATGGCGCCCTCCCGCATGATGATGCGCAGCTGGATGGGCTCGCGGGGATCGCGCACGTCGAAATGCGCGGATAGCTGGAAGCGCCCCTGGACCGGGACGGCGAAATGCTCCAGGGCGATGACTTCGCCGTGGAAGATGTCGATGTCGAAATGGTTGCCCGAGAAATTCTCGCGGACCTCGATCTCCAGCGACACGGTCCATGATCCCATCGGCAGATTGAGATAGGGCCCGTAGCAGATGCAGCGGGCCGGCCCGAGCATTTCGATCGTGCCCAGCAGGATGTCGTTGGGCGGGTCGCCGGCAATGAACATTTCCTGCGGCCAGTCTATCTGCTCCAGCCTGCGCCCGGCCATGATCGGCTTGAGGCCGGCATTGACGGCGCGGATGACGTCCGCGTCCGGCCGGGACAGACCTTCGAGCGCCCGCTCGCTGGGGCGGGCATGCGGCCAGCGGGCCAGCAGCACCTCTTCGAGTGGCGAATCCAGCGTGAAGTCGCCGTCGAGATCCGCGCGCCGCATGATCGCCGCCAGCTGATGGTCGGAAATGTCCATCTGGAACTGGAGGGCGATGGCGCGGAAGAACTCGCCCAGCGTCAGCTCATATTCGCGGCGCAGGACCAGTAGATTGTCGCTGGCGATGAGGTCGCCGATGGCGATCAGGCACTGGTGGGTCAGGCGCACGGCCCAGGTCCACGCCATCCCGCGCTCGCGCACCACATATCCCGTGATGTCGTTCGGGCTTTCGAGAAAGGCGACGGACGGCGCCTGGAGCTTCATGAAGACCTCGACGAGCGCCCGTTCGGGGCAGTCGGCGAAGAAGAAGACGTGCGGTTGGCGGCGGTTGGCCCAGGCTTCCTTGAGCTGGGCCAGTTCGCCGGCCACCATGTAGTCGACCTCGCTCAGCATCTCGTCGGTGAGCTGGCGCATCAGGAAGACGCAGCACTGGGTAAAGCCCGAGGGCGGGCCGAAGGTGGTGATCAGCATGACCGGCCGGCTCCGGCAGGGCGGCCATCCGCCTGTTCGTCAGATGGTCTCATAGATGCGCAGGGCCAGTTCCAGATCCTCGAACACCCGTCCGCGTCCGTTCTTCAGCACCAGCGCCTTCTTGCAGTAATTGCGGATGATGTGCATGTCGTGGCTGACGAGGATCATGGCGCAATGGGCGCGTTTGACGAACATTTCGTCGTGGCATTTGCGCTGGAAGCGCTGGTCGCCCACCGAGATCATTTCGTCCACGAGGAAGCAGTCGAAGTCCACCGCCAGCGACAGGCCGAACATGAGACGGCTGCGCATGCCGGTCGAATAGGTCTTCACCGGCAGGCTCAGCAGCCGCCCCAGTTCCGCGAAATCATCGACGCGTGCCACGGCCTCGGTCTCGTCCACGCCATAGAGGCGCGCGATGAAGCGCACATTGTCGAGGCCGCTCATATTCACATCGAAGCCACCGGCGAACGCGATGGGCCACGACATGGACATGCCAAAGCTCATGGTGCCGTGGGTGGGATGCTCCACCCCGCCGATGATCTTCATGAGCGTGGATTTGCCGGCCCCGTTGCGGCCGAGGACGGCGATCTTCTCGCCTCTGCCGACGTCGAAGCTGATGCGATCCAGAACACGGCGCACCCCGATCGGGGTGTGATACTCCTTCACGATGCCATCGAGCCGGATGACGCCGTCCGTGATCGGCGGCACCAGGGGGGCTGGAAGCGCATGGTCGGGGCGTACCAGCACGTCCGTCACGCCTGATGTTCCATCGTATTGGAGATGATGCTGCGGGCGATCCAGTAGATGCAGAAGGCAAGAAAGGCGACGACGAGAATGCCCTGCATCCGCTTGGGCTGATCCGCCTGGTCCGGCAGGCTGGGTTCCGTGATCTTCTGCAGATAGATCCGCTGCGACTGGGCTTCCTGCCGGGCGCTTTCCAGAGAGGCCGTCGCAACCGCCATCGCACGGGCCGCGAGTTCGCGCTCGATGACCAGCAGTTCGTAGCCCTGCAACTTCGAGGCGATGGAATTCGCACCGCCCACCACATTCTTCTGCTGCTTCTGCATCTCCGCGCGATAGGCGACGATGCGTTCACGCAGCGGCGCGATGGCGGGGCTTTCCGGCGCCATGGCCATCTGCTGGGAGAGGGAGGCTTCCAGACGGGCGATCTCGGTGGTCATCCTGCCCAGGATGGCCAGAGAGGCGGTGGATTCCTTTTCCGGATCGACCACGAGCTGCGTGTTGCGATACGTGGCGAGGCGGGTTTCCACGTCGCTCAGGCGGACCTGCGCGTCCTTGACCATGGCCTCGGAGAACTTCACCGCATCCTCGTTGGAGCGCAGGTTCAGCTTATTCACGAATTGTTCGGCCGTCTGGATCAGGGCAGCGGCGAGAACCTCGGCATCCTCGGGACGATATGCGCGCGCGACCAGGGTCGAGATTCCGGTGGCGCCGTCGGTTTCAACGGAGACCAGACGCTTGTAGGCGCGGAAGAACTGGTCTTCGTTCTCCTTGCCGAAAAAGCTCGGGTAGCGGTTGAACATGTCGGCTTCGGAGCGCTGCATGATGTCCCGCAGGCCTGCGGTCTTGGCCAGCGCGGCCGCGGCGTCGCGGGAAATCATGTATTCCGAGACGGCATATGTCTCATCCGCCGCCCGCGCCATGCTCTCGCTCTGGATCATGGACGACAGGCTGGCACCGGTGCTGCGCGCGGACGAGCGCACCAGAAACTTGGCTTCGGAGAGATAGACGTCCGAGGCGATCAACCCGAAATAGACAATGGCCGAGAGCACAGGCAGCGCGAAGAGCACCGCAAACAGCCCGTAGCGACGCCAGAGCGGCTTCGCGTGCGGATCTTCCCCGACCTGCGGGCCATCCGCGGGCTGTTGGGCCTGGATGGGAACCAGCTCGATGCGACGCCGCGCCGGAAGCTGCAGCGGCTGCTGATCGGCGATCCGGGCCTCGGGGCGGGTGGTGCCGGTGGCGGTCTCGTTCATGACAGGTGCACGCGTTTTGCGGCCGCCCGTACCAGGGCGAGGCCGAGCGCCATGTTCAGCGTGCATACGATCAGCATGTATCCAATGTCGAACTGCGCGTGAACGGAGGGGCCGAAGAGCCCGCCGCGGAACATCTCGAAGGGCGCGACGAGCGGCGACCAGGCCAGAACCTTCTGGGCCTTCTCGGGCATCCAGGAGAGCATGTAGAAGGCGCCCGTCGCCGGAATGGTGATGTACATCATCGGCGGAATGAAACGGCCGACAGCCTCACTCAATTCCGCCAGGCCCGCGATACACATGCCGAAACCGAAGCCGAGCCAGGCGATGAAGAACCAGCCGCTGATCAGCAGCAGCGGATCGTGGATCGCGGGTATCACATCGGCCAGATAGAGCGGGATGTAGGCAATGAAGAACGCCGCGAGGCCACCGAGAACCTCCAGCACCACCTGTCCGCTCAGGATGTCCACCATGCGCACGTTGCGGTGAAACATGAGGCCGGCATTCTGGGCGATGGCGTGCCCCATGTGCATGACGATGTGACGCCAGGTCGTCAGCATGGTGTAGCCGGTCAGCACGAAGGGGACGAGGCCGATGCCGTGGCCATGGTCCATGCCGGCCATCGACCACATGATCATGACGGACACAGTCATGAGCAGCGGTTCGCCCATGATCCAGAAAAAGCCGAGGTTCTCGTGCCCGTAGCGCGAGAGCGCGCCGCGCAGCATGAGCGCGACCTGCACGCGGAGCTGGACTTTCAGCGCCTCCGGAAAGGAGCGCCTGCCTTCGACGGGGGGCAGCTCCGCGAAGCGCAGGGCGCGATCGAGAAGCCTCATTGGCTATGCTCCCCATAGCCGACGGTGAGGATCCAGATGACCGCGAAAATGGCGAAGCCAAAGACCAGAATGGTCATGACCGATCGAAAGCGGCGCGGTTCCGTGGATTCGTCCGGCAGGTTGGGCCTGACCACCTCTTCCACGTAAATGTGCTGGCGGCGCGCCTCCTGGCGCGCGACGTCGAGCGCATTCATGGCCGAGGTCAGGCTCTTGTCCGCGAGGTCACGGCGCAGGGCGAGCTGCTCGTAGGTGGCGATCTTGCTGGCGAGGGAATCGTCGCCGCCGGCCATCTTGGAGCGCTCCACCCGCACCCGCTCCTCCAGCGCCGCGATCTTGGCCCGCAGGCCGGGGATGGCCGGGCTGTTGGGAGAGGACGTCTGCGTTTCCTTCAGCTCCGCCTGGGCGAAGGAGAGGTCGGTGGTCAGGCTGCCGATGGTTTCGATCAGCGACAGGCTGGATTTGGACGGATCGACGATGATCTCCTTGTTGCGGAAGGAGGTGAGCGCGGCCTGTGCCTGTATTGTCGTGTCCATGGCGAGGCTCACCTCGCGCTGGGCCGATCCCATGGCATCATGCTGGGCGCGTTCGTTCATCCGGTTGACCATGCCTTCCGCCAGCGTCACCAGTGTCTTCGCCAGCAGCAGCGAATCCTCGGGGCGGAAGGTGATCACCTGTAGTTCCAGAATGCCTTTCGTGCTGTCCTCCAGCACCGAGACATGGCTGATGAAATAGTCGTAGAGCGACTCGTTGGTGTCGCGGCGCCAGAAATAGGGATAGCTGGACCACCAGTCGGCTTCGGGGCGCTGGAATATGGCCTTCACGTCGACGCCGGCGTCGATCACGCCCTGCAGCGCGTCCCGCGATTCAAGATATTGCTGGACCACGTTGGCATCATCCACGGCCTTGGCGATGCCGAAGGTGCGGAACAGCATGTCCAGCCCGGTGACGCGCTGGGTGGAGACGCTGCGGACGATGAACTTCACTTCCGACGTATAGCGCGGAGCCGCCAGCAGCCCGTAAAAGAGCGTCGCGATGATGGTCGGCGCGAGCACCAGCACCACGAACAAAATGCGGGTGAGATTCTTGCGGAAATTGAGCGCGGTGACATAGGCCTCCGCGGCGCGGCCGAGCCCCGGTGGCGGCTTGGCGCCGGACAGGAGATTGCTCACGATGGCCGGCAGGGATCGGTCAGTCACGCTCATCCTTCACCCTGTCTCCAACGCCCCGTCTTTCCGTCATCGGTTGGTGCTGCGCCAGCCTAGCAGATCGTCGCTTCGCCCGCACCCGAACGGCGGCAATGCCCGATCTCACGAGAATGCGGCAATCTTGAAGACGAAAGATTTACGTTTCGGAAACCCTGATTGCGCGCGCTCATCCGCCCACACGAAAGCGCAGGCCCTTCATGCCGAGCCGGCGGATGAAGGCCGGTACCAGCAGCGAGAGCCGCGAGCCCCAGTAGAGGGAGAAAGGGAAGCCGGAGAGGGCGCGATCCCCATCGAGCGCGCTCAATATGCGCCGGGCGGCGTCTTCGGCCGCAATCTCGCCGGGCCGGTGGCCGAGATGCCGGGCGCTCATGGCGCTGGTGACATAGCCGGGACAGGCGACGCACACGGAGATGCCCTCCTCGCGCAGCGCTTCACGCAAAGCGAGGCCGTAGGACAGAAGGCCGGCCTTGGCGGCCGAATAGGCGGGCGCGTCCGGCAGCGGCGCGAAGGCGGCCAGCGAGGAGATGAGCAGCAGGCGGCCTTCGCGCCGCGCGCGCATGCCCGGCAGCACCAGATGCAAAGCGGAGATGGTGGAGATGAGGTTGGTGTCGAGCACCCGTTCCGCCGCCTCGTAGCTCTCCACGGTTTCGCCGTCGCGCCGGCCGTCGAGAATGCCGGCATTGGCGATGAAAAGGCCGATGGGGGCGGCGCTCTCGATGCCCGCGAGCACGTCCTGCAAGGCGGTCCGGTTGCGAATGTCCACGCTGTGGGTGGTGCACGGTACGCCTGCCGCCCGGCAGCGCTCCGCCACGGCCTCCAGCCGCTCCGCATTGCGGCCGAGCAAGGCGAGGCGGTGCCCTTTTCGCGCCAGCTCTTCCGCCAGCGCCGCGCCGATGCCGCTGGAGGCGCCGGTGATGACCGTGATGCCGGTTCCGGCGGTCATTTCATCAGGTCCGCGACCTTGCCCACGGAGATGCCTTCCTCTTCCAGCCGCGCCAGTTCCTCGGCCACGGCAGTCACCGCCGTGTCGATATCCTCCGGCGTGTGTGACGCGGAGATGAAGAAGCGCAGGCGGGCGGACTTTTCCGGCACGCCGGGCGGGATGATGGGGAAGGCGTTGATGCCACGCTCCAGTAGCCGCCCCGCCAGCATCACCGTGCGCAGGCTGTCGCCGATGATGATGGGCGTTACCGCATAGCCCCAGCTCTCGCCCACATCGAGCCCGGCGGCGCGGGCCTTTTCCAGGAAGCGATGGCCGTTGGCCTTGAGCTGCGCCACCCGCTCCGGCTCGCGCTGCATGATCCGGAGCGCGGTCAGCGAGCCGATGGTGAGCGTCGCCGGCAGGCCCACGGAATAGACCATGCCGGGGGCGTGGAACTTCAGGAAGGTGACGAGGTCGGCGGAGCCGGCGATATAGCCGCCACACCCCACCAGAGTCTTGGAGAGCGTCCCCATCCAGATATCGACGCCGGACGGGTCCACGCCCTGAAGCTCGAAGATGCCGCGCCCGGTCGCGCCGAGCACGCCCAGCGAATGGGCCTCGTCCACCATCAGCCACGCACCCCAGCGGGTCTTGATCTCGATGAGCCGGGCGAGGTCCGGCCCGTCGCCATCCATGGAGAACAGGCCCTCGGTGACGATCAGGCAGCGCTCGTGCTTGTCGCGGGAGGCGGCGAGGATGGCTTCCAGCGCATCGAGGTCGTTGTGCGGGAAGATGCGGCGGCTGGCCTTGGACAGCTCGGCGCCGACCACGATGGAATTGTGGGCCAGCGCGTCATGGATCACCAGATCCTTCGGGCTGAGCAGGGCCGCGATGGTGGAGATGTTGGTGGCGTGCCCGCCCACGAACACCAGCGCGTCCTCGGTGCCATAGACTCCGGCCAGCGCCTGTTCGAACTCCTGATGGAACGGGCGCTCCCCGGCCGTGAGGCGGCTGGCGGACACCGAGGTGCCCCAGGTGCCGGCGGCATCAGCCACGGCGGCGGTGATCTCGGGATGGCCGTTGAGGCCGAGATAATCGTAGGAGGCGAAGTTCGCGACCGGCTTCTGGTCGATCACCGAGCGCGCGCCCGCCCGTGCGGTGTGCGTCTGGTAGAAGGGATTGGCGAGGCCGAGCATGTCGGCCGCCGCGCGCTGGGTCTTCAGCATGCGGAAGCCGGGCAGAGTCTCGAACGACACGTCGCGCGTCGGCGCCGCCACCGCAGTTGCGCGGGGCGCGGCGGGGGCGGCGGTCTTGCGCATGGAGGTGAGGAAGTCCGCGCGCTCGCTGCCCGTCAGCCGGCCCGCATCGGTTTTCTTGCTCACATCACCCTCGTGACTTGGTCGCGCCGGTTGGCGAGGGCATCGCCCACGGTGTCGAAATCGGCCACGTCGCCGCCGTGCATGGCAATCAGGCGGTGGTCGCCCGCATCCACGGTGGGGCCGGTGTCCGGTGTGCGCAGGGATTGCAGCAGGCGCCGGCTCAGTTCCCGCACATTGGGCACCGAGGTGATGGCCACCAGCGGCAGGGCGACGCCGAATTCGTGCTCGATGCTCATGCTGAGTTCAAGCGCCATCAGCGAGTCCATGCCCATTTCCGCGAACGGCCGGTCGAGGTCGATCTCCTGCGCGGACAGGCGCAGGATGCGGGCGATGCGCCCGGCCACCAGTTCGCCGAGGATGGCGAGGGCTTCGGTATCGCTCTTGCCCTCCAGCAGGGCGGCAAGGTCCAGCTCGGCCGCGTCCTTCGCCCCGCCATCCTCCGCGAACACCGCCGCGAAGGCGGGGGTGGCGAGGATGGGCAGGTCGCGCATGAGGCCGGTGCGCTGCCAGCGGGCGCAATAGACCACGGGCTCTGCGAGATCCGTGGCCAGCAGCCGCTCCAGCCGGGAGAGGGCGTCGGCAGCGGTCATGCCGGTCATGCCGGTGACGCGCTCCAGCTGCTCGGCGGTGGAGGTGTCGCGGGCCAGCACGCCCGCATCCGAGATGGCGCCCCAGCCGATGGCGAGCGCCGGCAGGCCCTCGGTGGCACGGCGGCGGGCGATGCCTTCCAGATAGGCGTTGGCGGCCACATAGGCGCCCTGTCCGGGATTGCCGATCAGCGCCGAGACCGAGGAGAACAGCACGAAGTGCTTCACCGGCTGGTCGCGCGTGGCGCGATCGAGATGGCGGGCACCGTCCACCTTGGGGGCGAGCACGCGCGCGAGCGCATCGGTCTCCAGCGTGCGGATGAGCCCGTCGTGGAGCACCATGGCGGTGTGGTAGACGCCGCCGATGGGGCCGTGGGTGTCCGCTACGCGGGCCACCAGCGCCGTGACCGAGGCTTCCGCGCTCACGTCCACCTGCTCCACCGCGAAGGTGATGCCGGCCGCCTTCAGTGCGTCGATGCGCGGCTGATCCGCCGCGTCCACCGCGCCGCGCCGGGAGGCGACGACGATGGTGCGCGCGCCCTTGGCCGCCAGCCACAGCGCCGTTTCAAGGCCGAAGCCGCCCGCGCCGCCGACCACGAGCTGGACGCCCTCGGGCACGAAGCCGTCTGCGGCCACGCGGGGCAGGCGGATGTCGCCGGCGGCAGGCGGGCGCACGACGATCTTGCCCACATGTGCGGCCGACTGCATGAGGCGGAAGGCTTCGCCGATGCCGTCCGCACCGAAGGTCCGGCAGGGCAAAGCGGTGTAGACGCCCTTGTCGAAGCCGGCGGCCAGATCCTTCAGGCCCTTGGCGACGAGACGCGGGTCGTGGGCCAGCAACTGGTCGAGGTCCACGCCGAAATAGGTGAGGTTGCGCCGGAAGGGGCGCAGGCCCAGCTCGGTATTGGCCACATAGTCGCGCTTGCCCAGCTCCACGAAGCGCCCGAACGGCTTCAGGCACTTGAAGCTGGCACGCATGGCCTCGCCGGAGAGGCTGTTCAGCACCACGTCCACGCCGCCATGGCTGTGGCGGATGGTGTCAGCAAAGGCGAGCGATCGCGAATCGTAGATCGCATCCGCGCCCATGAGCGAGACGAGGGCGCGCTTGTCTGCCGTGGAGACGGTGGCGATGACCTTCGCGCCCCGCGCCTTGGCGATCTGGATGGCGGCAAGGCCGACGCCGCCGGCCGCGCCATGGATGAGCACGCTCTCGCCGCGCTTGAGCTTTGCCAGCTCAACAAGGCCGTACCAGGCGGTGAGGAAGGCGACGGGGATGCTGGCCGCGCTGTCCGGCGTGGTGCCGGCGGGCAGGGGCATGAACACCCGGCGCGGCGCGGTGACATGGGTGGAGAAGGCATTCTTGGCGAAGCCCACCACCACGTCACCCACCGCAAGGTCGGTGACTTTTTCGCCCACGCGCGTCACGCGGCCCGCGCATTCGAAGCCGAACACGGCGCCGGCCATGCCGTCATCCAGCACATCGTCGTCGAGCAGGCCCATGGCCAGCATAACGTCGCGGAAATTCAGGCCGGCGGCCAGCACCTCGATTTCCACGTCGCCTTTGCCCGGCGCGGTGCGGACCTTCTTGGCCCACGCGAAATGATCGAGCGCGCCACGGCGGGGGAATTCGAGGGTGAGGGCGGCCTCCGGATCGGCGGCACCGGGCATGGCAGGCACGCCCTTGAGCACGCGCGTCACTTGCGCGCCACGCGCATCGAGCACGGTTTCGCGCTCTACGCCCGGCCCGACGAGGAGGGCGGCGAGGCGCGCGACAGCTTCGGCCTCGGGGAGGCCGGGAGCGATGTCCACGAGGTGGAGGCCGGCATCGGCCACTTCATTGAGCGCCACACGGCCGAAGCCCCACAACGCATCGGCCACGGGATCGAGCTGCGTTGTCTGCGCGCCGCGCACCACCAGCCACAGGCGGCTCTTGGGTGCGTCAGTGGGGCGGCTGTTGAGCAGAGTGGCGAGGCGCAGCACCTGCGCTTCGACACGCGGCTGATCGGCACCCGTCGTGCCATCGGCGAGCACGATCACATCCGCATCCGCCGCATCCTCGGGAGCCAGCAGGCCGGCGGCGGCGAGATGGGCGGTGAGCGGGCCGGCCAGCGGGCTCGCCGCATCGGCGACGAGGCGCACCGGGCGTGCGGCGGTGGCCGGCGGCAGAGTGGCGGGCGCGCGGGCCACGAGGCAGGCGCCGCCCTCGGCGATTTCCAGCGTGCGGATGTCGCGGCAGCCGGCGGCGGCCAGCGCCGCGCGGGTTTCGTCCGCGGAGGGCATGAGACCCACGGGGAAGGCGGGATCGGCCGAGCGGGCGAACCAGTCGGGATCGCTGCCGAGGATGAAGTCCACCACCGCATCGGGGGCGGGCTGGGCGGCCACCAGCGCACCGGTCGGCACGAGGCTGCGGGCCAGCCCGGATACCAGCGCCGCGCCCTCCTCGCCGGTCAGCCGCCATGTGGAGATGAGTGCGAGGTCGTGCGTGGCGGTCGGCGTCTGGTCGTCCAGCTTCAGGAAGCTCACGGCCAGATTGGCGGGCAGCCGCCGCTCCAGCCGCTCCAGCCGGGCGGTGTCGCGACCGGCGACGGTGAGGCGGATGCGGCCGGCCCGCACCTCCGGCAGCAGGGCCGCGATGACGGCCCGGCCGTCTGGCTCCGCCACAAGCACGCGCGGCGGCGCGTCACCCTGTTTGTGTTGGGCCGCAGCAATGGCTGCGAGAAGGGCGATGCGTGCCGGGGCGAACAAGACTCCTTCGCCGGCAAACTGTTCGAGGATTTCCGCGCGATGGGCGATGGCGGCTCCGGTGCGCAGCGTCTCGTCCATCTCCGCGATGGTGCGGGCCACCAGCAGCAGATCGGCAGCCGCCTCGGGATAGTCGGCGGCGAAGGTGCGCAGGATGCGGTCCGGCTCCGGCAGTCCGCTGTCGGCGGCGATGACGAGCGCCTCGCCATCCCGCGTGGCGAGGTCCGCCATCACCAGCTCCTCGCCCAGCAGCGCGGCGAAGGCGCGCGCCTCGGGCGCGATCCGGCCGGTGGCGGCGAGCAGGTCGAGGTCGAGACGGCCCGCTTCGTCCGCCAGTGCGATCAGCGTGCGATGGGCGGCGGCGCGCATGGCGGCGCGCAGCATCAGCCAGCCGTCGGTGGGCTCGGCCTCGGGCAGGGCACTGAGATGGGCGAGGATAGGCGCGGCAAGATCGGTTGCATCGGTGGCGGCGCCGGTGCGGGCGCGACCCAGATACAGGAAGCCGTCATCGGGATCGGTGCGTGAGAACACCACGGACTTGAGGAGGGCCTCCTCCACCTCGGCCACCACCGTGCCCTCGGCATCCTTCAGCGCGATGGAAACCTTGAGCGAATGCGCGGTGTGGCGCTCCACGCCGATGGTGGCAG
This sequence comes from Azorhizobium oxalatiphilum, assembly GCF_014635325.1. GTDB lineage: Bacteria > Pseudomonadota > Alphaproteobacteria > Rhizobiales > Xanthobacteraceae > Azorhizobium > Azorhizobium oxalatiphilum. The sequence goes on from NZ_BMCT01000008.1 coordinate 139,914, forward strand.
CGGTGACGACCGGGTGGTCGCGGAACAGCGACATGCGTCCCAGCCGGATCGGCAGATAGGTGCGCCGGACGCCCGGCTCCATGTCGATGAGCTGGAACAGGCCATGCAGCGCGGCATCGAGGCTCGCCGGATGCAGCAGTTGCGGCCGGGTAAACGCGCCGGTGCCGGCCTCGGCCGGGGTCAGCGCCACCTCGATGGTCCTGGCATCGCGCCGGATGGACTGGGCCAGCTGGAAAGCCGGGCCGTAATGGAGGCCGCAGGCTTGCGTGCGGGCATAGATCTCCGCCGCCGTGGTGCGGATGAGCTTGCCCTTGGGCTTGGCGGTGGGGCGCGGCGCATGCGCCACCTCCACCAGCCGGCCGCGGGCGTGCAGCGTCCATTCGTCGGTGCCGAAACGCGGGCGGCTGAACAGCTCCACGTCATTGGTGGCGGCCGCATGGCGCACGGAAATCTCGCGCATGCTCTGCCTGGAGAGCACCAGCGGCTGGAAGATGTCGCAATCCTCAAGGCCCAGCGGGCCCTCGGGCTTCAGCGCGCGGCCGACCGCCAGCACCATCTCCACGATGGCGGCGGCGGGCACCACGATCTCACCATCCACCACGTGGTCGGCGAGATAGGGCACGATCTCCGCATCAAGGAAGGTGCGCCATTCCGGCACGCCTTCCGCCAGCCGCCCGCCGATGAGCGGGTGCCGGGCATCGCCGCCGAACAGGTCGAGCGCGGCGGAGGTGCCCTGGAAATGGAAGGTGCTGCGCTGCCACGGGTAGGTCGGCAGGATCAGGCTGCGGTCCACGCTTGTGGCGGGCCGGGCGGGAGCCTCTGCTCCATGGGCGCGGGCATTCGCCACCACCCAGAGCACCGGGTCGCGACGGGGATCGCGGTCGTCCGCCTCGGTGAAGCTGGCGAGCACCGCGGCGCTGCTGCCGCGCTCCTTCAGCGTGTCGGTGATGGGCGAGGTGAGGATGGGGCGCGGCCCCAGCTCGATGAACAGCGTGGCCCCGGCTTCCGATGCCGCCTCAAGGGCGCTGCGGAACAGCACGGGGGCGCGCACATTGCGCCACCAATAGGCGGTGTCGAGCGGTTCGGTCGCCGGTGCGCCGGTGACGGTGGAGACGAGCGTCGTCGTCGCCGGCCGGGGGCGGATGTCGCCCAGCGCGGTCAGGAAGGCCGGGCGGGTGTCTTCCAGCAGATGGGAGTGGAAGGGGTAGGCCATCTCCAGCGTGCGGCTGGCGATGCGCTGGCGCCGGGCCTCGCGGGTGGCGAGCTTGATCGCCTCCGTGGAGCCGGAGAGGGTGAGGGAGTTCGGGCCGTTATCGGCGGCGATCTCGATGTCGTCGCGGCCGAAGCCGGCCAGAAACTCTTCCATGCGCGTCCGGCTGGCGGCGAACACCGCCATGAGGCCGCGCCCATGGGCGGCTTCCTGGCTGGTGGCGCGGGCATGGATGATGCGCACCGCCTGCGCGAGGTCGATGGCACCGGAAGCTTCCGCCGCCGCCACTTCGCCGATGCTATGGCCGATCAGGAAATCGGGCTTCAGCCCCTCGGCCACGAGGCCGGCGGTGAGCGCCGCCTGCACGGCGAACATGAGCGGCTGGATGACGGAGGCCTGCCCGATGCGATCGGCCAGCGCCGGATCGAACATGTCCTCCTTCACGCCCCGGCCTTCGAGCGCCTTGAAGGCGGTGTCGATTTCGTCGAAGCGGGCGCGGAAGGCGGGATTGCGCAGATAGGCGGTGCGGCCCATGCCCACCACCTGCGCGCCATTGCCCGAATAGACAAAGCACACCTTGCCGTCCGCGCGCCCGGCGGCGCCGGTGGCGATGGCTTTCGAGGCGCCGGTGTCGGCCAGTTCGCGGAAGCCGGCTTGAAGCGCATCCGGCTCGTCCAGCACGGCCACCGCGCGGTGGCGCATCAGCTCGCGCCCGCCAGCGAGGGCAGCGGCGAGCCGGGCCGGGGTCACGCCGCTATTGAGCGCGTCGGCGGTGGTGCCTGCCAGGGTGCGCAGGGCCTCGGCGGTCGCGGCGGAGACGGTAATGTGGCGCGGTGCGGAGGCGGCCGTTTCAGCGGGCTGTTGATCAGCCGGCGCGCTGGCAAGGATGATGTGGGCGTTGGTGCCGCCGAAGCCGAAGGAGGAGATGCCGGCGAACAGCGTCGCGGCGTCCTTATTGAGCGGCACCGCCTCGCGGGCCGGCAGCAGGTTCAGGTCGGCGAAATCGATGAGCGGGTTCAGTTCGTCCAGATGCAGCGAGCGGGGCAGCTCGCGCGTCTCCAGCGCGTTCACCGCCTTCAGGATGCCGGCGACACCGGACGCCGGCTCCAGATGGCCGATGTTCGACTTCACCGAGCCGATGGGCAGAGGAGCGGAACGGCCGCGCCCCAGCACGGAGCCGATGGCGGTGGCTTCCACCGGATCGCCGATTCGGGTGCCGGTGCCGTGGGCCTCCACGAAGGCCACCTGATCCGGCGTGATGCCGGTCTCGCCATAGAGCCGCTCAATAAGCGCCCTCTGGCCCTCCACGCCCGGCAAGGCGATGCCCGAGGTGCGCCCATCCGAATTCACCGCGCCGGCAATGGCCAGCGCGCGGATGGAGCCGGGCAGCGCGAGGTCGCGGCGACGAAGCACGAAAGCCACCGCGCCTTCCGAGCGCACATAGCCATCGCCCGCCGCCGAGAACGGCCGGCACAGGCCGGTGGGCGAAAGCATGGAGGCGCGGGAGAAGCCGATATAGGAGGCGGGCGTCAGCAGCATGTTGACGCCGGCCACCACGGCAGTGTCGATGCGCCCCGTCTTCAGGTCGGTGAGGGCCTGCGAGAAGGCCACCAGCGAGGACGAGCAGGCGGTATCCACCGTGAAGCTCGGCCCGTGCCAGTCGAAGGCGTAGGACAGGCGGTTGGAGACGACCGACAGCGTGTTGCCGGTCATGAAATGGCTCTCGATGGCCGCCGGGTCCGAGGCCAGCAGGTTGCCGTGGTCGAGGCTGGAGGCGCCCACATAGACGCCGACCTCATGGCCGGCGAGGCTGGAGGGGGCGATGCGCGCGTCTTCCAGCGCCTCCCACACCACTTCCATCAGCAGGCGTTGCTGCGGGTCCACCTGCGCCGCCTCGCGGGGCGACATGCCGAACACGGTGGGATCGAAGTCGAACGGCGCGTCCAGATAGCCGCCCGCGAAGGAATAGCTGAAGCCGGGCTCGGTGGCGCGGGGATGCAGGAAGCGCTCGACGCTCCAGCGGCCGGTGGGGAAGGGGCGGATGGCGCAGGTGCCGTCCGTCAGCATCTGCCGGAACCGTGCTTCGTCGGGTGCGCCGGGCAGGCGGCACGCAGCTCCAACGATGGCGGTTTCGTTCACATCGGCGACGCCGTCTCCAAGAGGCCCCTTAAACCGCAATGTATCCACCCGTACTCTGGAAGTATCCGCCGCACCTGCGCGCCGGACGTTCGCCTGCTTTCAAGGCGGCACGCCCCCGGCGCGAGCATTCTGAATCGCGGCGCGGCGCAGTTTTTTCGTGCGGGCACGAGAACCGGCAGCCTATCGCGAAACAATCGCTGTGTGGACCCTGTTTAGCCGCAGCACAAGGCATGCGCGAGCGGCCGCAACGTCAGGTGTGGCGCCGCCGCGCGGGCAGCTTGGGCTGGGCAGATCCATATGCCGCAGCGTCATGTGGCTGTCCCGGGGGTTGCCTCCCGTTAACGATGCGCCGGTTTTCAGGCCTTCTGCGGGTGTGGCAATCGGGAAACATGTCTATGAGGAGTGCTAGGCTTGGGCGTTGGCAGGGTTGGTCCCCGGGGACCGCCATGCTATCTGCGAACGGAATCGGGACGGAGCTTTCATGCGGAAGGTATCGAGTTGGCCGCTGCTGCTTTCGGGCGTGGCCCTTGCGCTTTCCGGATGCGCCGAGACCCTGCCGCAGGTGGGGCCGAACGCCCGCGAGGTTGTCTCCCAGTCGGTTGAGGACAACGTCCAGCGCTACGAAGTCGTGGATATCGACAATGTGGTGCTCGATATCGCCCGCCAGCGCGCGCCCGACACCTTCTATACCAGCTTCGGCAAGTCCGGCCCTTCCCGCACCCCTGTGGTGGGCATCGGCGACACCGTCGCCGTAACCATCTGGGAAGCCGGCGCCGGCGGCCTGTTCTCGTCCGCCGTGGTGGCTGGCAGCTTCACCACCGGCTCCAAGACCGCCACCATCCCCGAGCAGGTGGTCAAGTCCTCGGGCACCATCTCCATTCCCTATGCCGGCGAAGTGCAGGCGGCGGGCCGGACCACGGGCGCGATCCAGGACGACATCGTCAAGGCGCTGACCGGCAAGGCCATCCAGCCGCAGGTGCTCGTCACCGTCAGCCGTCCGGTCAGCAACACCGTCACCGTCTCGGGCGAGGTGGTGCAGGGCGCCCGCGTGCCGCTGACCGTGAAGGGGGACCGCCTGCTGGACGTGATCGCCACCGCCGGCGGCGTCCGCGCGCCGGTGAGCGAGACCTTCGTGCAGCTCTCCCGTGGCACCCACACCGTGCGTGTGGCCATGGAGCGCGTGGTCTCCGACCCGCGCGAGAACGTCTATATGCAGCCCGGCGACGTGTTGACGCTGGTGCGCGAGCCGCAGGTGTTCCTCGCCTATGGCGCGACGGGCGCGAATGCGGAAATCCCGTTCAACGCCTCGGGCATCACGCTGGCCACCGCGCTGGTGAAGGCCGGCGGCCTGCAGGACAACCGCTCCGATCCGTCGGGCGTGTTCATCGTCCGCTACGAGCCGGAATTCATCGCCCGCAAGCTGCGTCCCGGCAGCCCGCTGGTGGTGCCGGGCGGCCTGACGCCGGTGGTCTACCGCCTGAACCTTCGCGACACGAACTCGCTGTTCGTGGCCCAGCACTTCCCGATCTTCAATCGCGACGTGGTCTATGTGACCAACGCCCCGATCACCGACATCCAGAAGGCCATGCAGATCTTCCTGATGGTCTCCTCGCCGGTGACGACGGGTGCGTCGATCTACAGCGGCGTGAGATAGTCCCCGGACATTTTGCCGGAACGCGTTACGGGAGCCAGCGGGCTCCCGTTTTCGTTTCGGCCCGGCGTTTTCAGCCGGCCGCGCCGCGGGCGAGGGGCGACTTCTCGGTCTCGCTGCGCGGCGGTACCTTCACCCAGGCTTCGCCATCCAGCACCACCTCCTCGCCCACCTTGCAGGTGCAGGCGAGGCGCGCGCGGCGACGTTCCGGGATCAGTTCGGCCACCTCCACGATCACATGCACCGTGTCGCCGATCTTGACCGGAGCGCGGAAGTTGAGGGTCTGGGAGATATAGACGGCCCCCGGCCCCGGCAGGCGGGTGCCCAGCACGGCCGAGATCAGGCTCGCCGTATAGAGGCCGTGGGCGATGCGGGTGCCGAACGGCGTGCGTGCGGCGAAATGCTCGGACAGGTGGATGGGGTTCCGGTCGCCGGTCACTTCGGCAAACCCCACCACATCGGAAGATGCGATGGTCTTCACCAGCGTCTCGCTCAGGCCGACGGTGAGATCCTCGAAACACAGAAGGCGCAACTCGGGAAACATCTTTTCTCCCTTTCCTGTTGGTGCCCCGCCGTCTTCGCGCGGCTTGGGGGCGGCATTAGGCGTCAGGATGAAGCACGCGGGAAGCCGGACTTTCGTTCCGCCTCGTCACACCGGCAGCGGCGCATCGCTCTTCACCTCCTCCATCACCGCATAGGAGCGCGTCTCGCGTACGCCGGGAAAGCCCAGCAGCACCGTGCCGAGGAAGCGCCGGTAGGCGGCCATGTCCGCGAGGCGGACCTTCAGCAGATAATCGAAGCCGCCCGCCACCATGTGGCATTCCAGAACCTCCGGCGCGGCCCGCACGGCTTTCGCGAAGCGCTCGAAGGCATCCGGCGTGGTCTTGTCGAGCTGGATCTCGATGAAGACGAGGAAGCTCAGGCCCAGCCGTTGCGGGTCGAGGCGCGCCCCGAATCCGGCCACATAGCCGTCCCGCTGAAGGCGCTTCACCCGCTCTCCGGCGGAGGTAGCGGACAGCCCGACCTGCTCTGCCAATTCCACGCCGGAAATACGCCCATCCCTTTGAAGGATCGCGAGAATACGACGGTCGGTACGGTCGAGGCTGCTCATGTTATCCGGTTCGCCGAGGGTTGCGCCGGATAATCTAAGGCCAAATGCTGAAAATGACCATCGAAGTAAGGCGGGAGAGGGATTATCGAAGGACGTTCGCCGGAGATTTCCATGCCTAGCCCCGTTTCCACCGCTTCCGCCCCGTTCCAGCCGGTGGTCCCGCTGTTCAACGCCCCCTTCGCGCCCGATGACACGGCGTTCGCCACCCAGCTTCTCGCGCAGGGCCTGCTGTCCGGCCAGGGCGAGGCGCGCATCGATGCGCTGGCCTCCCGCCTCATCGGCGCCATCCGCAAGGGCGGTGGCAAGGGCAGCAGCGTCGGCGGCATCGAAGAGGTGATGCGCGAATATTCCCTCTCCACCAAGGAGGGGCTGGCGCTGATGACGCTCGCCGAGGCGCTGCTGCGCGTGCCGGACCCGGTGACGGCCGATCGCCTGATCGAGGACAAGCTGGCACAGGGCGACTTCCTGAACCACGCCTCCAAGTCGGATGCCCTGCTGGTGAACGCGTCCTCCTGGGCGCTGGGCATCACCGCGCGGGTGATCCAGCCGGGCGAGACGCCGGAAGGCGTGCTGGGCCGCATGACCAAGCGCCTCGGCATGCCCGCCGTGCGCGCCGCCACCCGGCAGGCCATGAAGATCCTCGGCAATCACTTCGTGCTCGGCCAGACCATTCATGCCGCGCTCGACCGCGCGGAATCCTCCAGCGGCCGGGCCTATCGCTATTCCTTCGACATGCTGGGCGAAGGCGCCCGCACGGTGGCGGACGCCAAGCGCTATTTCGACAGCTATGCCGGGGCCATCGACGACATCGGCCGCCGTGGCGGCAACCGGGCGCTGCCGGATCGTCCGGGCATCTCGGTGAAGCTCTCGGCGCTGCATCCGCGCTATGACGCCACGAACCGTGACCGCGTGCTGGCGGAACTGGTGCCGCAGGTGGTGGATCTGGCCCGGCGGGCCAAGAGCTACGATCTCAACTTCACCATCGACGCGGAGGAGGCCGACCGCCTCGAACTCTCGCTCGATGTGATCGACGCCGTGCTGGCCGATCCGAGCCTTGCCGGCTGGGACGGCTTCGGCCTTGCCATCCAGGCCTATCAGAAGCGCTGCGCGCAGGTGATCGACCACATGGCGGCGCTGGCGGAGAAGCTGGACCGCCGGCTGATGCTGCGCCTCGTGAAGGGCGCCTATTGGGACACCGAGGTGAAGCGCGCGCAGGAGCGCGGCCTTGCCGACTATCCCGTCTTCACCCGCAAGGCGATGACGGACCTGAATTACATGGCCTGCGCCCGCAAGTTGCTGGCGCTGCGTCCGCGCATCTTCCCGCAGTTCGCCACCCACAACGCGCTGACCATCGCCACCATCGTCGAGCTGTCCGGCGGCACGGGCGGCTTCGAATTCCAGCGCCTGCACGGCATGGGCGAGGCGGTGCATGGCGAGCGCCTCGCAGCCAACCCCGAAGTGGGCTGCCGCACCTATGCGCCCGTGGGCGGTCATCGCGACCTGCTCGCCTATCTGGTGCGCCGCCTGCTGGAGAATGGCGCGAACTCCTCCTTCGTGTCGGTGGCGGGCGATCCCGCCGTGCCGGTCTCGGATCTCCTGCGCCGCCCGGCGACCATCATCGGTTCGCCCGATGCCGCCCGGAACAGCCACATTCCCTTGCCGCCTGATCTCTACGGCCCTGCCCGTAAGAATTCGCGCGGTGTCGAACTCGGATGCCGTGACATGCTCGCCTCCACCCTCAAGGACATCGCCGCCGGCCGCCGGGAGGTGACTGCCGCCTCCATCGTGGACGGCGCGGTGCGCACAGGCACCGCCCGCACCATGGCGAGCCCCATCGACGGCGGCGTCATCGGCAAGGTGATCGAGGCTGACGCCGCCACGGCCGATGCCGCCATCGCCACCGCCCGAAAGGGTTTTGCCGCATGGGACCAGACGCCTGCCACGCAGCGCGCCGCCATCCTTGAGAAGGCCGCCGACCTGCTGGAAGCCCGCATGGAGAGCTTCCTTGCCCTGCTTCAGGACGAGGCGGGCAAGACCATGGACGACGGCATCTCCGAAGTGCGCGAGGCCGTGGACTTCCTGCGCTATTACGCCGGCGAGGCCCGTCGCCTGTGCGGCGCGGGTGAGACGCTGCCCGGCCCCACGGGTGAGAGCAACGTGCTGCGCCTGCGCGGCCGTGGCGTGTTCGTCGCCATCTCTCCCTGGAATTTCCCGCTGGCCATCTTCCTCGGGCAAGTCTCCGCCGCGCTGGCCGCCGGCAATACGGTGGTGGCCAAGCCCGCCGAGCAGACCCCGCTCGTCGCCTTCGAGGCGGTGAAGCTGCTGCATGAGGCGGGCATTCCGGGTTCCGTGCTCCAGTTCGTCACCGGTGACGGCGCCATCGGCGCGCGCCTCGTTGAGGCCCCGAAGGTGGCCGGCGTGGTGTTCACGGGCTCGACGGAAGTGGCGCGCATCATCAACCGCACGCTCGCCGGCAAGGACGGCCCCATCGTGCCGCTGATTGCCGAGACCGGCGGCATCAACGCCATGATCGTGGACGCCACCGCTCTGCCCGAGCAGGTGTCGGACGATGTGGTGACGTCCGCCTTCCGTTCCGCCGGCCAGCGCTGCTCGGCGCTCCGCCTGCTGTTCGTGCAGGAAGACGTGGCGGACAAGATGATCGAGATGATCGTGGGCGCGGCCGATGCCCTGCGCCTCGGCGATCCGCGTGATGCGTCCGTGCATGTGGGCCCGGTGATCGACGCCGAGGCCAAGGGCAAGCTCGACGCCTATACGAAGAAGCTCTCGGCTTCCGCCCGCGTGCATTATGCCGGCGCGGCGCCGGCCACCGGCACCTATGTGGCGCCGCATGTGTTCGAGCTGAACCGCGCGGAAGACCTCCAGGAAGAGGTGTTCGGCCCCGTGCTGCATGTGGTGCGCTTCAAGGCGGGCGGCATCGACGGCGTGCTCGATGCCATCGACGGCACCGGCTATGGCCTGACGCTGGGCGTCCACACCCGCATCGACGGGCTGGTGGAGAAGGTCACGGAGCGCCTGTCGGTGGGCAATGTGTATGTGAACCGCAACATCATCGGCGCGGTGGTGGGCGTGCAGCCTTTCGGCGGCCACGGCCTCTCCGGCACCGGCCCGAAGGCGGGCGGCCCGCACTATCTGCTGCGCTTCGCCAGCGAGCAGACGGTGACGATCAACACGTCGGCCGCCGGCGGCAATGCGGCGCTGATGACGCAGGGCGAGTGAGGTTTGCCGCCGCCTGTCCCGGATCGGGACGGGCGGGGGATGTCTTGAGAACAGGGCGGGACCAATCCGCGACCGAATCGGTTCGGCGGATAGGTTCCGCCTTTGTTTTTGGGTGGCCGGTTGAGGGAGGGGGTGTCCCGTTTCGGGACAGCGTGCCCCGCTGCCGTGAACACCCGCAGACCAAACCGCGTCCGAATCGCTGTCCGCCCCCGGTTCGCGTTTTCCCCTGCGCTCAGTCGCGCACGGCCTCTCCGGTCCAGCGCTTCACGATGGGCAGGGAGATGTCGAACAGGTCGAGGGCCCGCGCAACCGTCTGGTTCACCATGTCGTCCAGCGTCTTCGGCCGGTGATAGAAGGCGGGCACCGGGGGCATGATGATCGCCCCGTTGCGGGTGGCCTGCGCCATCAGCTCGATATGGCCGGCATGGAGCGGGGTCTCGCGCAGCAGAAGCACCACGCGGCGGCGCTCCTTCAGGCACACGTCGGCGGCGCGTACGGTGAGTTCGTCATTATAGCAATTGGCGATGCCGCTCAGCGTCTTGATGGAGCAGGGGGCCACCAGCATGCCCACCGTCTGGAACGAGCCGGAGGACAGCGCGGCGCCGATGTCCTTGGGATTGTAGAGCCTGTCCGCCAGCGCCTTCACTTCGTCGGGCTTGAAGTCGGTTTCCTCGACGATGGTGCGCAGGCCCGAGGGGGTGAGGATGACGTGGGTCTCCACATCCTCCACCTCCTTGAGAAGCTGAAGGGCGCGAATGCCGTAGATGGCTCCCGAGGCGCCGGTCACGGCGATGATGAGGCGTTTCATGTCCCGTTCCATTTATGGGCGCGGGAATGGTCCGAGCCCGGATGTTCTGATGAGGCTCTAGCCTGCGGCGCGCTCCGCCGCAGCCGCGATCTGCGCCAACGCCTGTTCCTCCTCCGCGCCGAGGTCCGCGCCCGCAACGATGCGAAGGGCGGCAAGGGCGCGGGCCTGCACGTCGCCTTGCGCTGACGCGCCATTGAGCGTGGCGGCCAGCGTCCCCAGCTCGGACAGCTCGATCAGCTCGGCCTCGATCTCGATGGCCTGCACCTTGGCGCGCAAAGCGTCGGTGGTCCGGTTGGGCGCAGGCGATGGGCCGGTCTTCAGCCCCTTGCGCACCGCGCGCAGACTGCGGACCACGTCGCGATGCCAGGGCGCGACGGCCGCATGCACGCGTTCCAGATCGGCAGCAGCCAGCGTGAGCCCCCGCACCGCGCCCACATAGGCCGCGAACAGCAGCACGTTGACGTCGAGCCCCCGGCGCTCCTGCAACAGCAGGCAGGCGGCGGAGACCCCCGCCTGCCCGTAGACCCTGAGCGCGAAGGCGGGCAGCGGCTCGCGGGCCAGAGGCCCCGCCATCACGTCGTCGATCAGGCTCATGCGGGCAACGCCAGATCGGACCAGATGGACTCGGTCAGATGCACGAAGGCCGGATCGCCGCGCATGGCCCGCAGATCGCGCGGGCGGGGCAGGTCCACGCGATAGTCGGCCACGATGCGGGCCGGGCGGGCGGAGAAGACGACCACGCGATCCGCCAGGGCCACCGCCTCCTCGATGTCATGGGTGACGAAGATGATGGCGCGCCGCTCCGCCTCCCAGATGCGCAGCAGCTCGCGGCCCATGACGATCTTGGTCTGGTAATCCAGGGCTCCGAACGGCTCGTCCATGAGCATGAGCGAGGGATTATAGGCCAGCAGCCGCCCCAGCGAGGCACGCTGGCGCATGCCGCCGGAGAGCTGCTTGGGGTAGGCGTCCTCGAAGCCATCCAGCCGCAGCAGGCGGATGAGGGCGGGGATGCGCGTCTCCTGCTCGGCCTTCGACATGCCGGAGAGTTCCGCGCCGACGCGGATGTTCTGCGTGACGGTGAGCCACGGCAGCAGCGCGTCCTTCTGGAACATGAAGCCCACCTCGGGCGGCGGATCGGACACCGGGCGTCCGTCCACGCGCACCTCGCCGCCCGCCGGCTTCAGGAGCCCGCAGATGGCCCGCAGGATGGTGGACTTGCCCGAGCCGCTCGGCCCCACCACGGCGACGAACTCGCCATCCGCCACATCCAGCGAGATGCCGGACAGCACCTCCAGCGGCGGCGCATCGGGGCGGGGGAAGGCGATGCGGAGATTCTCCACCCGCACGCGCGGTTCGGGCGTGGGGGCGGGCATGGGCTTTTCCGCCAATTGGCTCATCGCCATCTGATCGCCCTCCGTTCCACGAAACCGATGAGCTGGTTGGCCAGCATGGCGAGGATCATCAGCACCACGAGGCCGGTGAAGACGCCGGTGGTGTCGAGCTGGCCGCCGGACTTTTCCACGTACCAGCCCAGCCCCCGGTTCGCGCCGATCAGCTCGCCCACCACCGCACCGATGAGCGAGAGGCCAACGCCGATGCGGAAGGAGGCCAGAATCCACGGCGTCACCGCCGGCAGCAGCACCTTGCGCGCCAGATAGAAGCGGCCCGCCCGCATGGAGCGCATCAGGTCCAGATGATCCGGGTCGATGGTGCGGATGCCCTCCATCACATTCAGCATGAAGATGAAGACCACCATGGTGAAGGCCATCATGATCTTGGACATCAGGCCGATGCCGAACCACAGGATGAACAGCGGGGCGAGCGCCACGCGCGGCAGGCCGTAGAGGCCCATCACCACCGGCTCCACCACCTTGGCGACGCGGGGCGCGCGGGCGAGCGCGATACCCAGCGGCACGCCCACCACCGCGCCCAGCAGCAGGCCGGCACCGGCCTCCTGAAGGGTGATGGAGCAGTGGGTCCACAGTTCGCCGGAGAGCGCGAGGCGCCAGATGCGCTCGGCGATCAGCGAGGGGCGGCTGCTCCAGAACGGGTTGAACAGCGTGCGCCCGGCGATCTCCCAGAGGCCGAGCAACACGAGGATGAGAGCGGCCTGTGCGGCGCTGGTGCGCCACGCGGCCGAGCCCGCCGTCCCCGAACTGAGCGCGGGGGACGAGGCGGCGGCAGTGTCGGTCATCGCGCGCTCACTTCGGCAGATAGGTGAGGGCGACGATGTCGTCGTAGGGGATCTTCTTCAGATTGGGGTCGGCGACCAGCATCATCTCAAGAAGCGTCTTGTAGCTCTCCGGGTTCATCCTGCCGTCGGGCGAGAGATAGCCTGCGGCCACGTCGGCGGTGACGCGATCCACCAGCGCGGTGTCGAAGTTCGGGAACATCTCCACCACCGCCGCGCGCAGCACGGCGCGGTCGGACTGGATCAGCTTCAGCGCCTTGGTGACGGCATTCGCCACGGCCTTGGCTTCCTGCGGATGGTCCTTCAGCCAGCTGTCAGTGACCACCAGATCCTGCGCCGCATAGGGGACCTTGCGGAAATCCTCGACGATCTTGTAGACGCCCTCGCGCGCCTGATTGGCCTGGATGTCGGGGGTGGAGAACATGCCCGCCGCCACCGCGCCGCTCTCCACCGCCGCTCGCATGGGGCCGCCGGTGCCGATGGAGATCAGCTCGAAATCCGTATCGGGATTAAGGCCGAGCTTCTTGATGGCATAGCGCAGCGTGGTGTCGGTGAGGCTGCCGGCGGAGGTGATGCCGATCTTCTGGCCCTTGAGGTCGGCGAGGCTGGCGGGTTTCGCATTGCCCTGCGCCATCAGCGCGTAGCTGTGCTGGTCGGCGAGTGCCACCAGCACCTTGCCGCCGAGGCCGCGCTCCTGAAGGCGAAGCGCATGGTCTGCGGCGCAGATGCAGATGTCGATGCTGCCGGCGGCGAGCGCCTGCACGGCGGGCGCGCCACCCTTGAAGTCGATGCGCTCCATCTTGATGCCCTCGGCGGCGAACAGGCCCTTCTGCTGCGCGACGAGGAGGGGGAGCGAGCCGGCCGAGGTCTGGGCCGCGCCGAACTTCAGCGTGGTCTGGGCGAGGGCGGCGGGGGCATGGGCAATGGCGGCGACCGCGAGGCTACCGGCGAGCAACAGGGTTTTGAAGACGTGACGCATGTTTACCCTCGTCTGGATACGTGGAAACCGGTCTGTCCTGAAGGCGTTCGGCTGCGTCGTTCTTTGACGCGTCAGCCTTGTTCTTGAAATCTTGAGGTCCTGAAAACATTTACGCGGCGCCATCGCGCACGCGGCGCGACAGCTTAAGATGATCTGCCGTGGAGCAAAAGCTGCCGCTTCCGGCACGGGCTACGCGCCCGGAGGCAGATTACGCACCCGGAGGCTTGGCCGCGAAGGCGGAGCCCTTCAGGCACATGCGGCCGCGCGGGTCCTGCCACAGACGATCGGTGGCATGCAGATGGCCCAGCGCACGGGCGATCATGGGGAAGGCGAAGTTGGAGAACTGCTCCGCCAGATCCGTATAGAAGCGCGGCGCCTCGCCGATGGTCTCGGCGATGGCGTCCGCGAGGCGCACCACCTCGTCATCGCCTGCGACGGTGCCGGCCGGGTCGGTCTTGCCCGCCTGATAGTCGGCGATCTTGGCCGTGTCCGCATAGGCATAGGCGATGCGCTCGTAGCGCTCCTTCGGAATGCCCTCGGAGATGGTGGCGTCGATGCCGACCTTGGCGGTGGTGGGCACCACGCCGGGCGGGGTAGGCGGCAGGCTCGGGTCCAGCGGCTTTCCGCGCGCGCCGGTCACGACCATGATGTCCTTGTCGCCCTGCACGCGGGTGGCGATCGCCCATTCCACGTCGGTGGGATTGAAGACGTCGATGTCGTCGTCCACCACCACCACATGCTTCAGGTCCATCACCGAGAGCGCGGCGAGCAAGGCATTCTTGCCCTCGCCTGGCTGCTTCTTGATGGAGATGACCGCATGCCAGAAGGCGCAGCCGCCGAGCGTGACGTTGATGTCCTTGACCACCACGCCGGCTGTCTTCAGCGCCTGCCGGATCGCGGTGTAGCGCGTGGGGGCGGCGAGCCAGGTGTTCTCCCACGGCATGTGCAGCGCGTAATAGACCGCATCCCTGCGCATGGAGACGGATTTCACCCGCACCAGCGGGTTCCAGTGCAGCCCGCCCATGAGGCGGGTGAACTCGCCGAAGCGGCCTTCCGGATGGACCCAGCCGGTGGGCAGGATCTCCGCCTCCAGCACGATCTCGGCATCAGCGATATAGGGCACGTCGATGGTCTTGCAGGGGGCGAGTTCCACCGGACCGCCGCGCAGGCCGCCGGCGATGGCCATCTCGTCCACGCCGAGCGGGGCGCGGAAGCCGGAGCCCATGATCTCGTAAGGGTGCGTGCCGATGGAGATGGAGATGGGGCAGGGGCGCCCGGCCTCATAGGCGCGCTGGGCGAACAGACGCATGTTGTTGGGCGTGACGATGTCGATGCCCGTGAGGTTCTTTTCCTTCACGATGAAGCGGTAGATGCCCGAGTTGAGCCCATACTCAGGATCGCGCGCGATCACCACGCCGGCGGTGATCATCGGTCCGCCGTCATAGATGGAACTCATGGGGATGGGCAGCTTGTAGAGATCCACCTCGTCGCCGCTCATGGTCACGTCATGGGTGGGCGAGGAGTTGAGCATCTTCGGCGCGATGGGACGGTCGATGGCCGCCTTCAGCTTGGCCTCGATCTCCGGATAGGCGGTGCAGCCCAGCGACATGATGGCCCGCTTCTGCGAGCGGATGATGCCGGAGACCACCGGCACGTCGTAGCCGATGACATTGTGGAAGAAGAGCGCCTTGTCGGACTGGTCCACCAGGGTGGCGATGTGGCGGATGTCCACGCTCTGGTGCAGGTCGATCAACTCGCCGGCGTCGCGCAGCCGGTTCAGAAATCCTCGGAAGCTTTCGGTATCGTGCATCCCGGTCTCCGTACGCAGTAAAACAATCAGGACATGAAAGAAGATGCGTGTCAGATCTGACCAAGTTTTCCAATGGAATTGGTCAGCAAACGGTATGATCAAAAAAAAGGCCGGCGGGGATGCCGCCGGCCTTCGTCTTACTTGGTGGAGGTGGCGTAAGTGCCGCGCCCGGAGGCGAGCAGCTTGCCGCTTTCATCCTCCACATAGGCTTCCGCCGTGGTGAAGGTGGAGCCGAGGCGGATGACCTTGCCCCGGATCCGCAGCGTGCCCTTCATGGCCGGGCGGTGATAGTCCACCCGCATGTCCACCGTGGGGAAGGGGCGCCCGAGCTTTGTGGTGGCGATGGCCCAGTCGGCCACCAGATCCACCAGCGTGGCGAGGATGCCGCCGTGGGTGTAGCCCACGTCGGGGTTCACCACGATTTCCTCGCGCCAGGGCATCTCGACCACGATCTCGCCCTCGCTGGCCTCCACCACCGACAGGTCGAGCCAGCGGTGGAAGGGGGCGCGGCGAATGCGCTCGTTCAGTTCGGCGACTGTCGCCAGCGCCGGTGTTTCCGTATCGCTCATCTTGTTGTCTCCGCGAGCTTTAAAGCCATTCCCGCAGAAGCGCTCCCCGCTTCTGCGAAAGGCATGGCGTAAAAGCAAAGGTTCAGATCAGGGGGCGAGAATGACCTTGCCGATGACCTGACGCTCCTCGATGAGGCGCAGGGCCTCGGCGGACTGCTCCAGCGGCAGGACCTTGTCGATGACCGGCTTCAGCTTGCCCTCGGCGATGTAGCCGAGCAGGGCGCTGAGATCCTCGCGGGCCCAGGAGTTGGAGCCCAGGATCTTCAGCTCGAAGGTCCAGATGAAGCGCAGGTCTTCGGTGGGATCGAAGCCGGCGGTGGCGCCGCAGGTGAGCAGCTTGCCGCCACGCTTCAGTGCGCGCAGCGACTTCACCCAGGTATCGCCGCCGGTGAAGTTGACCACCACGTCCACGCCGCCTTCGTACTTGCGACGGTGCGGCTTGCCGAAGCGGGCATAGACTTCCTTGGCGAAGTCCACCTGCGTGTAGTCGATCACCTCGTCGGCGCCGATCTCCTTGAGCTTGGCCAGCTTTTCCTCGCTGGAGCCGCAGGCGATCACATGCGCGCCGGCAAGCTTGGCCAGCAGCACCGCGCCGGTGCCCACGCCGCCCGAGGCGCCGAGCACGAGCACCTTGTCGCCGGCCTTGATCTGGCCGTTGGTGAACATCATGCGGTAAGCGGTGCCATAGGCCACCGGCAGGGCCGCCGCCTGCTCATAGGTCACACCATCGGGGATGGGGACGAGCTGGTGCGCGCGCACCCTGGCGAATTCCTGCAGGCCGCCGTCCATGGTTTCGCCCATGAGGCCGCCTTCGACGCGGTTCAGCGGGTCCACCAGCACACGGTCGCCGACCTTCACGTCGGTGACACCGGCGCCAAGCTCCACCACTTCGCCGGCCAGGTCGAGGCCCGGAACCACCGGCAGCTCGAGCTTGATGCCCGGCATGCCGCGCCGGGTGAACACGTCATGATAATTCAGAGAGCTGGCCTTCACCCGGATGACGACGTCGCCCTCACCCGCTGTGGGACGCGCCCAATCGTCCACGAGGACGAGATTCTCCGGGCCACCATGGGCCTTGATGATTGCTGCCTTCACGTTTGTCCTCCCCATCAATCGCAAGCATAGCATCGGCAGCAGTTCTGTCTGCCGAAAACGTGCCGGAGCACGTTTGCATAGCTAGCTATTGATTTCCAGTGCCTGCAAGAGGTCAGACGCGAAAAATCCTCTCCCCGGAAGGCCGGGGAGAGGGGAATGCAGCAGGGGATACCTCTGATAGTGATCCAAGGCTCAGCGCCGCTTGGCGCCGTCGGCCTCGAGCTGCTCCACCATGGCGATGAGCCAGGCGCGCAGCTGCACCTGAGCGTTCTTGTCCAGCGGCTCAAGAGCGATGCGATTCACCTCGAACGCATTGACCACGGCATCCTGCGCCAGGGTCCGGCCACGCTCGGTGAGGTGGACGGTGGCCTGCCGACCGTCGTCGACGCAGGCGCGGCGCTCGATGATCTCGTCGCGCTCCATGCGCTTGAGCGTGTTGGCCATGGTGCTCTGTTCGATCTTGACGAACTCGCAGAGATCGCGCTGGGTCGGCCCGTCGGCCCGTAGCAATTCAAGAACAATGGGAAACTGTCCAGGCAGGATGCCGTCGGCGCCATTGCGCATCTTCAGCGACTGGGCCAGAAGGCGAGCCTGCAGGTTGATGAGGTATCCGAGCGTGACCCGCTGAAGCGGGTCGGCACCGAACGCCTGATCGCCATATTGCGTACTGGACGTATGGTCGGCGGCGCTATGCTCCGACACATGGTACGACTTGGAGTCCATCTTCACAGCCCCTCCCCTGAGGCGGTTTGGATCGGCAACAATCACTCTGGTTGCACGTATGCTCCCCGCACACGCGCAAGCATTATTGCGCGGAATGTGTCGTTTGCGAAATCATTTCTCCAAAAGGCCTCGAACCGGCACAGCTTGAGGGGGATGATTTCCGCGCCGGGAGGAGGATGATTGCTCCCTGGAGCTCCGCGCAAGCGGAGCAGTAGACCGGCTTCGACGCGCCAAAAGGCAGACCATGCAAATGGATAGCGCAATCCACGACCCCCTGTCCGTCCCGGACGCCCCCGCCTGCCCGCCGTGCTCGGGCCCCGAGGGTGGAGAGCGGTTCCGGCAGCGCAGATGGGCGGATCAGGCCCTCCAGGTTCTCGATCGCGATGCCCGCCGCTCGGCGGACACCCATCTGCTACGCTTCGAGGGGCATTGTCTGGAGGGGGTGGACATATACCTCAAGGACGAGTCCACGCACCCGACGGGCAGTCTCAAGCATCGTCTGGCGCGCTCGCTTTTCCTGTTCGGCATCTGCAACGGGCAGATCCGGGAAGGCGTTCCGCTTGTCGAGGCGTCTTCGGGATCGACGGCGGTCTCCGAAGCCTATTTCGCCCGTCTGCTGGGCCTGCCCTTCTATGCGGTGATGACGCGCACCACCTCCGCCGAGAAGATCGAGGACATCGAGCGTCAGGGCGGCCTGTGCCATTTCGTTGATGACAGCGGGCAGGTCTATGCGGAAGCCGCAGCGCTCGCCGAGCGCATCGGCGGCATCTATGTGGACCAGTTCACCAATGCCGAGCGCGTCACCGACTGGCGCGGCAACAACAATATCGCCGAATCCATCTTCCAGCAGATGCAGGGCGAGCCGCGCAACATTCCGGCCTGGATCGTCATGGGGGCCGGCACGGGCGGCACGTCTGCGACCATTGGGCGCTATCTGCGCTATCGCCATTACGCCACCCGGCTGTGCGTGGCCGATACCGAGCGCTCCGTCTTCTACGATGCCTTCATGACCGGTGATCGCAGCCTGACCCGCTGCGACGGCTCGCGCATCGAGGGCATCGGCCGCCCGCGCGTGGAACCCTCCTTCGTGCCGGACGTGATCGACCACATGGTCCGGGTGCCGGACGCCGCCTCCATCGGCACCATGCGCGTGCTTTCGCGCCGGCTCGGCCGGCGGGTGGGGCCGTCCACCGGCACCGGCTTCTATGCGCTCTGCCGGCTTGCCGCCTGCATGATGGAGCGGGGCGAGGAGGGCTCGCTGGTGACGCTGCTCTGCGATCGCGGGGAGCGCTATGGCAAGACCTATTATGACGACGCCTGGGTCAAGGCGCAGGGCTTCGACATCGCGCCGTTCGAGAAGAAGGTGGAGCGCTTTCTGGATCAAGGCGGCGCCCTCTGAGCGGATTGGGCTGAGGGCGCACGTGCGATGGGCGGTTGAGGTGCAATCTGCCCATTTCGGCGGCAGCTGACCTTTCGTTGTCCTTGGCCCGTCTGCCTCTCTCATTGGCATGTGCCTTGCCTCTTGTCAGGAGACAGGAGGATTACGCCATGAGGCATACCATTCGCGGTCTGGTCGGAGCGGGTCTCATTGGGTTGGGTCTGCTCGGCGCCGCCACCTTGCCGGCGCGTGCGGACACGGACATCAAGTTCGCCCTCGACTGGAAGTTCGAGGGTCCGTCCGCCCCCTATTTCGTCGCCATCGACAAGGGCTACTACAAGGCCGAGGGCCTGAACGTGACGGTGGACACCGGCCCCGGCTCGGTGGCGGGCATCGCGCGTGTGGCTGCGGGCACCTATCCGCTCGGCTTCTTCGACATCAACTCGCTGGTGAAGTTCCGCGACCAGAATCCGGACAAGGCCGTCAAGGCCGTGCTCATGGTCTATGACACCCCGCCCTTCGCCATCGTGACGCTTTCCAAGACCGGCATTGCCAAGCCCAAGGATCTGGAAGGCAAGATCCTCGGCGCGCCGGCCCCCGATGGCGCCTTCGCCCAGTGGAAGGCGTTCGTGAAGGAGAATGCCATCGACGCCGACAAGGTGAAGATCGAGAATGTCGGCTTCCCGGTGCGCGAGCCCATGCTGGCGGAAGGCAAGGTGGACGCCATCACCGGCTTCTCCTTCTCCTCCTACTTCAACCTGCTGCAGAAGGGCGTGAAGCCGGACGACATCAAGGTGATGCTGATGTCCGACCACGGGCTCGTGCTCTATGGCAACGCCGTCATCGTGAATCCGGACTTCGCCAAGGCGCATCCCAAGGAAGTGGCCGGCTTCGTGCGCGCCACCATCAAGGGTATCATCGAGACCGCCCGCGACCCCGAGGCTGCCATCAAGTCGGTCATGAAGCGCAACGAGACCGGCGACGAGAAGATCGAACTCGCCCGCCTCAAGATGGCGCTGAAGGACAATATGATCACCGCCTGGGTGACGAAGAACGGCGTTGGCGATGTGGACATGGACCGGCTCGGCAAATCCATCGAGCAGATCGCCGTGACCTATGACTTCAAGGCCAAGCCCACGGCCGTGGACATCTTCACCAGCGAGTATCTGCCGCCCGCCGCTGAGCGGATGGTCAAGTAACTCCCCCGGCGCCCTCCCTGGGCGCTCCTTCCCCTCACGGGAAGGGGCGAGCGGGGAGGGCGCACGCGCTGCACACTTCCAAAACCCATTCTCGAAGGACGCGACGGATTGATCCGGCTGGATGACGTGACGCTGTCCTACAAGGGCAGGACCGGGGAGGTGACGGCGCTGGCCCACACCTCCATCGACGTGAAGCGCGGCGAATTCGCCGCCGTGGTCGGCCCCTCGGGCTGCGGAAAATCCACGCTGATGAAGCTCGCCACCGGCCTCATCCGCCCCACGAAAGGCGCGGTGAGTCTGGAGGGGCAGCTTGTCACAGGCCCGGTGAAGATGGCCGGCATGGCGTTCCAGCACGCCAACCTGTTGCCGTGGCGCAGCGTGCTGGACAATGTGATGCTGCCGCTTGAGATCGTGGAGCCGCATCGCAGCCGGTTCCGTCGCGAGAAGGCGGCCTATCGCACCCGCGCGCTGGACTTGCTGGGCGTGGTCGGCCTGCGCGATTTCGCCGATCGTTATCCGTGGGAGATGTCGGGCGGCATGCAGCAGCGCGCCTCGCTGTGCCGCGCGCTGATCCACGAGCCGGCGCTGCTGATGCTGGACGAGCCCTTCGCCGCCCTCGACGCCTTCACCCGCGAGGAACTCTGGGTGGTGCTGCGCGATCTTTGGCAGCGGCTGGGCTTCACCGTCATCCTCGTGACCCATGACCTGCGCGAGGCGGCTTTCCTGGCCGACACCATCCATGTGATGAGCGCGCGCCCCGGCCGCATCGTGGAAACGCGCACCGTCGATTTCCCCCGCCCTCGTCCGCTGGAGGTCTGCTACGAGCCGGCCTTCACCGATCTCGTCCATCAGTTGCGCGGCAAGATCGCGGAGGTGCGGCAGGCATGAAGATCGCAGCCGAGGACATCACGCCCGTCGCCTTCACGGTGGCCCTGTTCGTCATCTGGGAAGCGGCCTGCCGCTTCTTCCGCATCGACGCCTTCATCCTGCCGCCACCCTCGGCGGTGTTCGCGGCCGCCGCCCAATATTGGTGGCCGCTGCTGAAGAACAGTTTCGTCACGCTCTGGACCACGGTGGCGGGCTTCCTGCTGGCCGTGGTGTTCGGCATCGCATTGGGGCTGCTGGTGGGCTGGTCGCGGGCCATCTATCGTGGCCTTTATCCGGTGATGATCGGCTTCAACTCCATCCCCAAAGTGGCGGTGGTGCCCATCCTCATCATGTGGTTCGGCATCGGCGAGATCCCGGCCATCCTCACCGCCTTCCTCATTTCCTTCTTCCCCATCGTGGTGAACGTGGCCACCGGCCTTGCCACCACCGAGCCGGAGCTGGAGGACGTGCTGCGCGCACTTGGCGCCTCCAAGCTCGACATCATGCGCAAGGTGGGCATTCCCCGCACCTCGCCCTATCTGTTCGGCTCGCTGAAGGTGGCCATTACCTTAGCCTTCGTGGGGGCGGTGGTGTCGGAGACCATCGGCGCCAATGCGGGCGTGGGGCACCTGATGGTGCAGGCAGGCTCCAACTTTCAGATGCCTCTTGTCTTCGCCGGCCTGCTGGCACTCGCGATCGAGGGCATCCTCATGTACGCGGTGTTCGCGGTTCTGGAGCGCCGCATGGCCGGCTGGGCCTTCCGCGCCTCCATGAGCGCCGCAGGCTGATCTGAGCGCGGCGGGGTGAGACGCGCCGCGGGGTGAGGGCGCCCTCCGACGGGCAGGGCGCGCCGCTCCTGTTGGAGCGCCGCCCTCTCCGATTTCACCCTCTCCGCTTGCGGGGGAGGGCAGGGAGGGGGAATGGCCTGCCATTTCCGAATGCGCGGCAGCAGCGATATGCCTCCCGCCGTGCCCCTCCCCATCCCTCCCCCGCAAGCGGGAGAGGGAGCCTGTCGCGCGGGTTGAGAGGGCCGTCCCTAAGTGATCAGACGGTCAGGGACGGCATCCGCCGCCGCGTGAAAATGTCGGCGAGGCGCTCGCCACCATCCGCCCGCTCCAGCCGCAGCCAGTGGGCCATCTCCGGCCCCTCCTGACGTGTATGCAGCAGGCGGACGCGCACCCGCTCCCCCGGCTCGATATTGCCGTGATAGAGAATGTCCCGCGCCACCGTATGCGTACCCGGCGGCGGGGCGAGCAACTCCCATTCCGCCCGATCCGCAAACGCCTGGAAGGCCGCGAAATAGAGGAAATGCGCGCCGTTGAAATCCTGCGACGGACAGGGATTCAGCACCATCTCCCCCATGTCGCCGGCAGCCGTACGGGAAAATCCCATATGCGTGTCCCAGCGCCCGCTGCGCAGCGCGGCGGCGAGTGCCGAGGTCTCGCTTGTCTCGCCCGGATCATGCGGCGGCAGGCCCTGTGGTCTGACACGGGCAACGGAACGGTTCCGCCCCGCCTCCTGCCGGCGGATGAAGACCGAAACCAGCTCGACTTCCGCGATCAGATCGCCCTCCAGCCGCACCCAATGGCGGCTACAGAATTGGGTGGCGGAGATGCGGGACAAAGCGGAGCCGATCTCCAGCGTGTCGTTCTCCGCCACGCGGTCCAGCCGGGCCTCGCGCAGGCTCGCGCCGCAGAAGGCGGCATAGACGGGCGCGCCGTCGGCATCCCGGAAGTCCGGCACGGCATCGCCCGCCGCCCCCGCCAGCAGGAACCAGTGGCGATGCCCGCATTCCTTCAGCAGCCAGCTTTCCGACAGGCCACCGAAAGCCAGATGCGGCATGCCCACCGTGAGGCGCGGCGCCAGCGCCGGTGTCGGCGCGGGCGACCGTGCGCGTGCGACCGCGCGGCGGGGGAAGACGAGGATGCTCATGCTCAGCTTGCCGCCTTGAGGCCTGGCGCGGTGCCGGCGGCAAGCTCCGTGATGCGCTCCGCCACATAACGCGCATCGCGATCGATGCCGGAAAAGCGCCCCGAACCCCAGGTGTGCAGCCACGGCAGGCCGAGGAAGTAGACTCCCGGCACCTGCGTGATGCCGCGATGATGCTGCGGATGGCCCGCCCCGTTGAACACCGGCGCATCAAGCCAGCGGAAATCCGGCTGGAAGCCGATGCACCAGATGATGGAGGTGATGCCGGCCGCCTCCAGATCCAGCGTCCTCGGCTCGTCCTCCGGCTCCCACACGGGTGCATAGACGGAGGGCGGCGGGGCGTCGATCCCGGTCTCGGCGATGTGCTTGTCGATGGCGGCGTTGATGCCGTTATAGACCCGGTCGGCTTCGTTCAATGCCGCCTTGAGCGTGGGCGAGAAGGTGAGCGTGGTGCCGTCCAGCGCATCCAGCAGGCCATAGAGGCGCATGCCCTCCAGCGCGAACCTGCGCAAATCGATGTCGCGGCCGCCGTCACGGCCGGTGACGTAATGATTGGTGTTGTCGCGCACGCCCTCGCGCAGGGGATGGCGCTCCACGGGCATATCGTAATAGCCCATTTCTGCCAGCCATGTGACCACGTCCTTGCCGCGATAGAAGCGGGCGCAGCGCGGCGCATCGCCTACCGCCAGATGAACCTTGCGGCCGGCCAGATGCAGGTCTTCCGCGATCTGCGCGCCGGACTGGCCGGAGCCCACCACCAGCACCTCGCCGGCGGGCAGGCTGTCGGCGTTGCGATACTGTTCCGAATGGATCTGCCGGATGCTCTTCGGCAGGCGCTCGGCGAAGCGGGGGATGATGGGGGTGTGATAGCCCCCCGATGTGGCCACCACCTGATCGGCCGTGATCGTGCCGGTGCTGGTGATCACCTCGAAGCCGCCGCCCGCGCGCGCCTTCACCCGCTTCACGGAAACGCCCTCGTGCAGGGGGGCCCCCACCTTGTGGCGGAAAGCTTCGAGATAGGTGATGATCTCGTCCTTCCGCATGAAGCCGTCCGGCTCCGGCCCGTCATAGGGATGGCCGGGGAGCTGGCATTGCCAGTTGGGCGTCACAAGGCAGAAGTTGTCCCAGCGCTGCTTGGTCCAGGCGCCCATGGCGGTGTCCTTTTCGAGCACCACATGGTCGAGCTTTTCGGCTTTCAGATAGTGGCTGATGGACAGGCCCGCCTGTCCGCCGCCGATGACGACGACGGCATGATGGGGAATGGTGTCATCTCCGGCCATGGTCTCTCTCCTGATCTGTCATTCATCAAAGGCGTCGATGCGGACGCGTGGATCCGGGGTTTCGGCATAAAGGCCAGCTGCCGCTTCGATGCGGGCAAGCTGGCCGAGGGCGCGGGAGCAGGGCATGCCGTACTTGGCCTCGACGCGGTTCGAGGCGATCATCAGCGCCGTGCGGCTGCGGGCGAGAAAGTCCGCCAGTGCATAGGTTTCGCCGGGGGCGAAATAGTCCTTGATCACCAGCGAGGGCGAATAGCAGGCCTCAGGCCGCCCATCGGGCCAGCGGATGTGAAAGCGCATCTCAGGCATAAGCGGGCTCCTTCAGGCGCGCATAGGCGGGCAAATGGGCGGCGGCGGTGGCCTGCCAGCCGTGCGCGAGGGCGACCCTTTCGCCGCGCGCGATGAAGCGGGCGCGGGCGGCGGGGGTGAGCGTCGCCAGCAGCGCATCGGCGATGGAATGGGCGGTCAGGGGATCGCACCACGCCACATCGTCCGGTCCGAGATATTCGGTGAAGGGTGCGATGGCTGGGGCGACCACAGGAATGCCGCTCGCCATGGCCTCCAGCACCACGAGGCCGAACCCTTCCTTCAGCGAGGGGAAGGCGAGCGTGTCGGCGATGCGATAGAGCGCGGGCATGTCGTCCTGCGGCAGCGGCCCGGTGATGATGACCGCGCCGGGTGGCAGGGGGCTGGCGCGCAAGGCGTGCTGGAAGGACTGGCGGTAGGCGTCGTGATCCAGAAGCGAGGCGCCCCCGGCGATGATCAGCTGCGCATTCGGATGCAGCGCCCGGAGCTGTATGAAGGCTTCGAGGATGCGCACCGTATTCTTGCGCTGCTCGATGCCGCCCACGGCAAGCACGACCGGCCCCGCGCCGAGGCCGAGGCGCGTGCGCAAGGCGCCCTCCCGGCCATCGGGCAGCGGGGAGAAGCGTGTCGTATCCACGCCATTGCCCACTGGTGTGGCGGTGCGACCGAACGTCTCCTCCAACCGCGCCTGCCATGCGCGGCTGACCACGAACAGTTCGTCCGCCTCCGCAATGGAGCGATGCTGAAGTTCGGCGAGGCGGGGATCGGCGAAGGCGTCCATATGATGGACGGTGCGAGCGAAGCCGGAGATGAGGCCGCGTTCTTTCAGGGTGGCCAGCGCATTGCCGGAAATGCCGTCCTGCGCGTGGAAGACATCGAAGCGCCGGTGCGTGGGGTCTTCGAAATGGCGCACGTAATCGGCGATGCGGGTTTCCACGAGCGCGGTCGTGTCGCCTGCGACGGGGCGGGCTGGCACACGCAGCGTGGCGCAGCTGGCGGGGCGGAAGAAGCCCCTGCCGCTTGCATCCGGCGCATGCACCGTGACCTTATGGCCGAGGCGGGTGAGTGCCTCGCCCAGTTCCAGCGCATGGACGACGCCGCCACGCGGATTGGTGGAATGGGCCAGCAGCGCGATGCTCATGCGGCCACCTCCGGCACGGCGCAGCCGAGCAGCGGCTGGCGCGCGAAATCCCAGATGGTCTCCTGCTCATTTTTCCGCGCGATAATCACCTGGCGGTTGGCCGTTACTGTGCCGATTGCGGCAGCGGAGATGCCGCGCGCGGTGAAACGGGCGATGAGCGCCGGTGTGTCGCCGGGATCGGCGGCCAGCAGATAGCCGAAGCTCGGGAAGGTGAGCAGCCAGCGGGCGAGGTCCACGCCCCCGGGTCGGGGCACGGCGTCGGGGTCGAGCCGCAGGCCCACGCGCGAACACTCCGCCAGCATGGCGGCGGTGCCGATGACGCCGCCCTGGCTGATGTCCTTCGCCGCGCGGGAGAGGCCGGCCTCGGCGATCTCCGGCAGCAGCTCCAGATCACCGCGCAGGCGGGCGGGAGGAGCGTCGGTGGCGGCCTCCCAGTTGGAGAAGGGCTCCCGATAGCGCCCGCGCAGGTCGATGGCCGCGATCAGCGTCTGGCCGGGCTGCGCGTCGAAGCTGGTGAGCAGGCGCTTGGCGCGGCCGAGAATGGCGACGGAGAGCTGGCTCTGGGCGTGGCGGATATTGGTGTGCCCGCCCACCACGGGAATGCCGAAGGCGGCGGAGGCGGCGGCCATGCCATCGAGCACGGGCTTCGCGCCCGCTTCGCCATCGGCCCACACCGCATCCACCACCGCCATGGGGCGCCCGCCCATGGCGGCGATGTCGGAGGCGTTCACCATCACCCCGCACCAGCCGGCGAACCACGGGTCGCCCGCCACGAAGGCGTTCATAAAGCCTTCGATGGCCAGCAGCAGATAGCCGTCGCCATCGGGAATGGCTGCGCAGTCATCGCCCACCGGCACCGCGCTCGCGCCGTTGAGGCCGAGACGGGCCGCAACGACGGAAATATCCGCCTTGCCGGCAAGGCCGGCGCTGGTGCGCAGCGTCTGCGCGAGGGTGGCGAGCGCCCGTTCCATCAGGCGGCCCGCCGGGGAAAGGCGAGGAAGCCGGTCTCGGCGGCAGCGAAGGGCGGGTAATAGGCAAGGTCCGCTTCCATCAGATGATGGGGCCGGCCCACCAGCTCGATTTCCTCCAGCGTGCGCCAGCGCAGGCGGCGGAACAGCAAGGCGTTCTGGCTCTGCACATGGGCAAGGAAACGCCGGCAGCCGCGCGCATGGGCGGAGGAGACGGCCAGCCGGATGAGGGAGGCGCCCAGCGTGCCCACATGGCGATAGTCCTCCGCCACCGCGAGGCGCGAGCCCCACCACGTGCCGGGCTCGGCCTCGTGGATGCGCACCGTGCCCACCACGCCATCCGCCGCCACGCCCCACAGCGAGAGGGCGACGATGGGAATGGCATGGGTGTCGATGGCATCGCGGTCATCGCCAGCGAACAGGCCCTGCTCGCCGCAGAAAACGGTGCGGCGCAAAGCGGCGGCGCCATCGCGCTCCCACGCCTCGGTGGCGAACTTCACCTGGAATTCGGCGGCCGTGAATGGCTTGAAGGGATCGAACATCAGCCGATCCCCTTCTCGTAAGTTGAGAGGGCAGAGCAGGCGCCGCACTTGCCGCAGCCGGCCTTGATGTCGGTGGCGCGCAGGCCTGCCGCGCGCACCATCTCCGCCAACGGCTGGAGCACGGATTTCATGAAGGCGGGGTTGGGGCCGGGGTGATGCTCCAGCGGCGTGCCGGAAATGGGCACGAAGGGCACCACGAACGGATAGACGCCCCTGTTGAGCAATTGCTCGCACATGGCGAGGATGGCCTCGCGCGTGTCGCCCAGACCCGCGAGGATATAGGTGGAGACCTGGCCCTTGCCGAACACAGGCACGGCGGCCTCGAAGGCGGACATGTAGCGCGAGATCGGCACCTGCGCCTTGCCGGGCATGATGCGCGCGCGCACCTCGGGCGTCACCGCCTCCAGATGCATGCCGAGCGAATCCGCGCCGGCATCGCGCATGCGGGTGAACCAGATGTCGTCGTCCGGCGGCTCGCACTGTACCTGAATGGCGAGGTCCACGGCGGCCTTCACCGCAGCCGTGCTCTCCATCAGCACCGAGCAGCCGCGATCCTTGCCGGGCGGGGTGCCGGTGGTCATCACCATGTGAGTCACGTGGTCCAGCTCAACAGCGGCTTTCGCGACTTCCGCCAGTTGTTCCGGCGTCTTGCGGGCGATGGTGCGCCCGGCCGCCAGCGACTGGCCGATGGCGCAGAACTGGCAGGTCTTGGCGCGGCTCTGGTAGCGCACGCACTCCTGCAGGACGGTGGTGGCGAGCACGTCACGCCCGTGCAGGGTGGCGAGCTTCCAGTAGGGCACGCCCTCGGCGGTGGTCAGGTCGTAGAAGCGCGGGCGGCGGGGGAAGGAGACTTCCGCCAGCGGCAGGCCGTCGCGCAGGATGCGGGTGGCGCCGGTGGCCGTGCGCGTGATCTCGTAGGGGCTCTGCGCCGCCGGGGCGGTGTGGACGGGGACCATGATGGTCATGCCGTCCAGCGTCATGGCCTTGTGGTCGGAAGGTCCGGCGCCGCCGCGGCGGCTTTGCGCACCCGCGCCGTCGGGATCAGCGAGGCGTACTCCGTAGGACTGCAACTCGGTCATCAGCTCCGCTGTCGGCAGCGGCAGGATGGGGGCGGCGGTCGGATGGGTCTGCTTCATCGCGGGCACTCCCGAATGAGGGCTGGGGCGGAACGGAGGCCGGCCGCATGGGCACGGCGGGGCGGTCGTTGATTTCGAGGCTCAGCAGCTCGGGCCGGGCGTAATGGCCGACGCTGTCCATCATGCGCTTGCGCTTGGTGATGAGGGCCATGTCGAGATCGGCCACCAGCATCCCCTCGCCGGAGGTGAGCGGCGGCACAAGATGACTGCCCTCGGGGTTCACGATGGCGGTCATGCACCCGCCGGTGAGCGCCCTGCGCAGCTTTTCGTCCGGCGAGATGCGGGCGATCTGTTCTTCGGTGAGCCAGCCTGTGGCGTTGACCACGAAGCAGCCGCTCTCCAGCGCATGGTGGCGGATGGTCACTTCCATCTGCTCGGCGAAGATGGGGCCGACCATGGAGCCGGGGAATTGCGCGGCGTGGATTTCCTCGTGCTGCGCCATCAGGGCGTAGCGGGCGAGGGGATTGTAATGCTCCCAGCAGGCCAGCGCGCCGACGCGGCCCACTTGCGTATCCACCACCTGAAGCCCTGCGCCGTCACCCTGGCCCCAGATCATGCGCTCGTGGAAGGTGGGCGTGATCTTGCGGCGCTTGAGCTTCAGCGATCCATCGGCGTCGAAGATCAGCTGGGCATTGTAAAGCGAGCCGTGGTCGCGCTCGTTGATGCCGAGCACGATGACCATGCCGTGGCGGCGGGCGGCGGCGGCGATGGCCTCCGTCACCGGGCCGGGCACGCTGACCGCATGCTCATAAAGCCGCATGTGTTCGGCACCCGTGAGCACCGGCGGGGCGATGAAGGAGAAATAGGGATACCAGGGCAGGAAGGTCTCGGGGAAGACGATGACCTCCACGCCCTTGCCCGCTGCTTCACCGATGGCGTTGAGCACGCGCTCCAGCGTGCCCATGCCGTCGTCGAGATCGGGCGCGATCTGCACGGCGGCGGCGCGCACCATGCGCTTGTCGGGTGTCTGCATGCCTGTCCTCCGTTGATGGCGGGGTGGGAGGGGGGCGCCGAAGGCGCGTTGCGGTCCGCCTGGCCCTGCCCCCTCCCTGGCCCTCCCCCGCAAGCGGGAGAGGGGCCCTGCTGCTCGGTCTGCCCGCTCAGAGCGTCCAGGTGTCGAGGATGAAGGCGTTGTCGCGCCGGTGGAGCAGCACGAGGTCGAGCACATCAAGCGGGCTGATGGGGATGATGCCGGGGATGAGCGAGGGCTCACCATGGCCATAGAGCGCCTGCAGGGCGAAGCGGCAGGCATAGACCTTGCCGCCTTCCTCCATGAACTTGGTGATCTGGTTGTTGAAGTTCATGTGGCCGGGGAAGGCCTCGTCGCCGATCTTCGGGAAGCCGCGCTGCACGCCGAGCGTGACGCCGGGGCCGTAGAGCAGGATGGAGGTCTCGAAGCCCTTGCGCTTGAGGCGGGTGGCCTGGAGCAGGTTCACGAAGCCGATGGAGCCCTCGAAAGCCACCGTATGGAAGGTGACGAGGGCCTTTTCGCCCGGCTGGGCTTTTACGTCCTCGAACTTCTTCTCCTCATAGTCGACGAAGAAATCACCCTTCTGATGGGCGGGGGCAGTCACGGCGGGCATTGCGCTCTCCTGTTGCAGCCGCGTCCGGTTTGGGGTGCCGGGCGGTCAACAGGGGTTTTGCAATCAATGTGCCAAGATTGTCAGATGTGCATGCAGGTATTGAATCAAAATGATTGCATTCAATTTTGCATTCAATAAAATGCCGTGACGGCAGTCATGCGTGCTGCCGACCATATGAGCGAATGCCCGATCCGGCGCCGGGTGATTGCATAGAGTCTAATCAATTGACGGGGCGCCATACGCAAACGGGCGCGGTATGAGGGTCAGCGAAAACGTGACAGAGCTGACCTGCAACACTATACAGTCAATCCCGCCTTTGGGGAAAGGTTCCTTGAGGCTCAGAGACGAAGTCAGGCATGCTCGACTGGACCCCGGACCTTACCCGCAGTGACAAGCCCCGCTATCTGGCCATCGCCGATCTGATCGCCGAGGACATCAGGGTGGGGCGGCTGTCCGTGGGCGACCGGCTGCCGCCGCAGCGCAAGCTGGCGGATCGGCTCGAGATCGACTTCACCACCGTCGCCCGCGGCTATGTGGAGGCGCAGAAGCGCGGCCTCGTGGAAAGCCGGGTGGGGCAGGGCACGTTCGTGCGCGGCCTGCCGCGCGCCGAGCCGCGCTCGCGCACCACGCGGCCCGATCTCGTGGACCTGTCCATGAACCTGCCGCCGGAGCCGGATGATCCGGAACTGATCGCGCGCATGCAGGACGGTCTGGCCGAGATCAGCCGCGATCTGGTGGCGCTGCTGCGTTACCAGAGCTTCGGCGGCGCTCCGGCGGACAAGGATGCCGCCTCCGCGTGGCTTGGCCGCCGGGCGCTGGTGCCGGCGCAGGAGCGCGTGTTCGTCACCCCCGGCGCCCATGCGGCGCTGGTTGGCATATTCTCACTGCTGGCCAAGCCCGGCGACGTCATCCTGTGCGAGGCGCTCACCTATCCCGGTGCCCGTTCCATCGCTGCCCAGCTCGGCATCCAGCTGGTCGGCCTGCCCATGGATCGCGACGGCATCGACCCCGATGCGCTGGCCGATGCTGTGAAGCGCTTTGCGCCAAAGGCGCTCTATCTCAATCCCACGCTCCAGAACCCGACGACCCTCACCATTCCCGAGGCGCGCCGTGCGGCCATCGTGGCGGTGGCCCGGCGCAACGGCCTGAAGATCGTGGAAGATGATGCCTATGGCTTCATCCCGTCGCACGGCCTGCCGCCGCTGGCCGCCATGGCGCCGGATCTCACCTGGCATGTGGCGGGCCTTGCCAAGTGCATCGGTGCCGGCCTGCGCGCGGCTTATGTGATCGCGCCCGAGGCGCGGGCGGGCTGGCCGTTCGCGGCAGCGATGCGTGCGGCCAATGTCATGGCCTCGCCGCTGACGGTGGCGCTCGCCACCCGCTGGATCGAGGATGGCACCGCCGACACCATCCTGCGCTTCATCCGTGCCGAGACCGCCGCCCGGCAGGAGATGGCCGCCGCGATCCTGCCCGAGGGCAGCTTCCGGGCCGATCCCTTGAGCTTCAATCTCTGGGTGGAACTGCCCGAGCCGTGGACGCGCTCGGCCTTCGTGGGGCACATGCAGTCCACGGGCATCGGGATTGTGGCGAGCGATGCCTTCTCCACCGATGGCAACCCGCCCGAGGCCGCCCGCGTCTGCCTCGGCGGTCCGGTCAGCCGGGATAAGGTGCGCGGTGCGCTGGAATATATGGCGCACGCGCTGAGCCATTCGCCGGCGGTGGCCTCAACGGTGCTGTGAGGCCATAGCTGGCACGGGTGGTTTCTTGAGTGATCATTTTTGACAGATGCTGCATGCGAAGCCCGCCCAACTGCGCGGGCTTCGTGTTTTTGTCCGGGATGCTTCAATGCGACTGTTGCTTGCGGCTGCAGGTCTTTTGATCAGCCAGATTGCCCATGCCGACCCGATCGCGGATGCTTCGTCGCCTGCCGCTCCTGTGGGGCTCATCGACGGTTCCGCTTATGATCACAACGGCAGCACCGTGATGGTGCATCCCGAGAACGGTCTTATCATCTACCAAAGCCCCAAGCCCTCCATGGAGGACGTCGCTCCGGAAGGAACCGTCCTCTTCCGTGGGCCGGTTTTTTCCTATTCGGGCGCGATTTCGGGCACGGCGTATGCGTTCAAGAAGGGATGCGCGCCGGCTCCCTATGCGGTGAGCGGAGGCTATTCGGCTGACAACGCGACCATCACGCTTCGCGGGGCCAGCCCCGCGTGGAAGGGATGCGATGTGGTGGGCTACCGAAAGGATAGCCCGAATGCTGTTCTGCGGTTCAAGAGCATGATGAGCCCGTAGACCTGCGTATCTCTTTCGCCGCGGTGTTCATACCGCCCGCAAAAGCTTCTCGTATTTCTTCACCACCCGCTCGCGCTTGAGGCGGGAGAGGCGCTGGATCCAGAAGATGCCGTCGAGCTGGTCGATCTCATGCTGGAGGCAGACGGAGAGCAGGCCATCCGCCTCCACCTCGTGGGTGGCGCCGTCGAGCGCCTGATAGGTGACGCGTACCCGCGCGGGCCGCTCCACCTCTTCCGCGACGCCGGGCATGGAGACGCTGCCCTCCGTGTGACGGGCCAGCTCCGGCGAAGCCCAGAGCACCTGCGGGTTCACATAGAAAGCGGGTTCGCTGTCAGGCAGATCCAGCGCCACGAGGCGGATCATCAGCCCGGCGTGCGGGCCGGTGATGCCGATGCCGGGCGCGGCACGCATGGTGTCCAGAAGGTCCTGCGCCTGCCGGGCCAGCATATCGTCGAACGCCGTCACCGGGGCGGCGGGCGTGCGCAGGCGCGGGTCGGGAAAGCGCACGAGATCGAGGACGGCCATGGGGGCTCCGGTCGGAGGCGAGGGATGAGCGGCACACAAGCATGAGGCAAGCCGCCACGTCTACGCCTCGGCCTCGCCGACAACCCGCTGGCGGGTCGAAAACAGTAGTTGCGTCATCCCGTTAGGGCTCTACCTTGGCCGGGAATTTCGCGGGAGCAGGGGAACAGAAGCATGGCCGCGACGAGATACCGTTGGTTCGTCATTTTCCTGCTCTTCACCATCACCGTGGTGAACTATATCGACCGGGCGGCGATCTCCTACGCCATCACCGATATCGAGCAGACCTTCGGCCTGTCGAAGGGCGCGTCCGGCGCCATCCTCGGCGCCTTCGGCGTCGGCTATGCGGTGACGACGCTCATCGGCGGCTTCGCGGTGGATCGCTATGGCGCGCGCCTCATCCTCACCATCGCCGCCGTGCTGTGGAGCATCTCCATCGGCGCCACGGCACTGGCCGGCGGCTTTCTCTCGCTCATGTTCGCCCGCGTGCTGCTGGGCGTGTCGGAGGGGCCGAACTTTCCGGCGCTGACCGGCGCGGTGAAGCACTGGCTGGCCCCGCATGAGCGTGTCGCCGCCTTCGGCTATGCGCTGGTAGCGGTACCCATCGCGCTCGCCATCGGCGGCCCCATCGTCACGCATCTGCTGGCATGGTTCGAATGGCGCGCCACCTTCGCCATCCTGTTCCTCGCTTCCGTGGTCTGGGTGCCGCTGTGGTGGATTTTCTTCCGCAACGATCCCAGCCAGTCGCGCTTCGTCAATGAGGCGGAACTTGCCCATATCCGCACACCGGATGCGGCGCCGGCCAAGCCGACGCTGTCCAAGCGGGAGGGGCTGGGCAAGGCGCTCATCACCAATCCGACCCTGCTGGCCAATTACTGGGCCTTCTTCGTGTTCGGCTATTTCCTGTTCTTCTTCATGACCTGGCTGCCCTCGTATCTGAAGATCGAGGGCGGCGGCGTGTACGGCCTCAATCTGGAGGACGTGGGCCTGTTCACCGTTGCGCCCTGGCTTTGCGCTGCCGTCTCGCTCTGGGCCATGAGCCACTGGTCGGACTATCTGCTGAAGAAGACCGGCCGGCTGCGCGTGGCGCGGTCCTATCTGATCGCGGGCTCGCAGCTCATCGCGGCGCTGGCGGTGATCCCCGTGGCCTTCACCCACGATCTGTGGATGGGCATCTTCTGGATTTCCATCGCGGTGGCCGCGTCCATGGGGCCGAACGCCGCTTTCTATGCGGTGAATGTGGATGTGGCCCCGCAGCGGGCTGCGTCCGCTCTGGGCATCATGGATTTCGCCTTCGCGATCTCCGGCTTCCTCGCCCCGACGCTGACCGGCTGGGTGCTGGATATTCGCGGCTCCTTCACCGATGCCTTCCTGCTCATGGCCGGGCTCTCGCTGTCGTCTGTGGTTGTGGTGTTGCTGTTCCACCACCCCGACCGGCATCGCACCTGATCGTGCTGTATGCGGTTCCGCCATGCACCGGCGTCGGTTGAAACGCGGGGGCGAATCGCTATGACTGGACCCTCGCGTCTCCAGAGCCGGATCGGATTTATCCGATCCGTGAATCCGTCTCTGCAACGTTTTCCAGGAAGGACCGCTGCGGCGGGTGAGGATCAAGGCCGATGAAGGTTTCTATCGATCTTGGTCTGGCCAGTCAGGGCGCGCCGGCCCCGGTCCCCATGGACCTTGAGGAGCTTCTGGCGACCCGCCTGCTCGTGCAGGGCAATTCCGGCTCCGGCAAGTCCCACCTCCTGCGCCGCCTGCTGGAGCAGAGCGCGCCGTGGGTGCAGCAGGCGGTCATCGACCCGGAAGGCGATTTTGTCTCGCTGGCCGAGAAGTATGGCCATGTGGTCGTGGACGCCGCCCGCAACGAGGCCGACCTCCACCGGGTGGCGAGCCGCGTGCGCCAGCATCGCGTTTCCGTGGTCCTCGACATGGAGGGCCTCGACAGCGAGCAGCAGATGCGCGCCGCCGCCGCCTTCCTCGGCGGCCTGTTCGATGCCGACCGCGACCATTGGTATCCCATGCTGGTGGTGGTGGACGAGGCGCAGCTCTTCGCCCCCGCCGTCGGCGGCGAGGTGTCGGATGACACCCGCAAGGCGTCGCTGGGTGCCATGACCAATCTCATGTGCCGCGGCCGCAAGCGTGGCCTTGCCGGCATCATCGCCACCCAGCGCCTCGCCAAGCTGGCGAAGAACGTGGCGGCGGAAGCGTCCAACTTCCTCATGGGCCGCACCTTCCTCGACATCGACATGGCCCGCGCGGCCGATCTGCTGGGCATGGAACGCCGGCAGGCGGAGATGTTCCGCGATCTGCAGGCCGGCCATTTCGTCGCCCTCGGCCCGGCCGTCTCGCGCCGGCCCTTGCCGGTGAAGATCGGTTCGGTGGAGACCGGCGCCCGCTCGGTGACGCCCAAGCTGATGCCGCTGCCCGAGGCGGTGACGCCGGAAGACATGCAGGACCTCATCTTCACCGCCGCGCCGGATGAAGAGACGCGCCTGCCGCCGCCCCCGCGCCGCACGCCGGCCCCGGTGCCCACCGAGAACATCCTGTCCCAGCTCGCCCGCGCCACCCGCGAGCCGCCGCGCGAGACCGGCCCCGCCGTCCCGGCCATGAGCCCGGAGGAGCGGCAGGAGGCCATCGACAATGCGCTGAAGGAAATCCTCACCGATCCCGAGGCGGGGTTCCGCACGGCGGCGGTGCTCTATCAGGATTTCCTCGTCCGCTGCCGCATCCGCCGCATCACCGGCGAGCCGCTCAGCCTGCGGGCCTTCCGCCGCCGCCTCGCCATCGCCCATGCGGGCATCGACAGCGGCGAGCTGGAGAAGGAAGATTCGCCCTGGGGCGAGGTCATCACCATGGCCGGCCAACTGCCCGAGGACATGCAGAGCGTGTTCCTGGTGCTGGCCCGCGCTGCCCATGACGGCAAGCCTTGCCCGTCCGATGCCGGCGTCGCCCATGCCTATGGCAGCCGCTCGGCCGGCCGCGCCCGGCGCCTGCTCGCCTATATGGAAGAGCAGGGGGCGATCGTCAGTCGCACCGATGGGCGGGGCAAGCGCATCATCGCCATTCCGGGGCTGGCGTGGGAAACCGCGCCCGGCGATCCGAATGCGCCGCCGGCCTCCAATTCTCCCATTCCGCAAGGCGAAGCGGCGGAATAGTCTGCCCTCGCCCGTTATCTGTCTGACAGTCACGGCCCCCGCCGTGGACGAGCCAATTTTCTACGCCATGGCCCCGGCCGTGGCCGAGCCATGAGGTCTGCCATGAAATCGCGTGCCGCCGTCGCTTGGGAAGCCAAGAAGCCGCTGACCATCGAGACCATCGAGATCGGCGGCCCGAAGGCCGGCGAGGTGCTGGTGGAAATCATGGCCACCGGCGTCTGCCACACGGATGCCTATACGCTGGATGGTTTGGATTCCGAGGGCAAGTTCCCGGCGATCCTCGGCCATGAGGGCGCGGGCATCGTGCGCGAAGTGGGGCCGGGCGTGACCTCGCTGAAGGTCGGCGACCACGTGATCCCGCTCTACACGCCCGAGTGCCGGCAGTGCAAAACCTGCCTGTCGCAGCGCTCGAACCTGTGCACCTCGATCCGCGCCACGCAGGGCCAGGGCCTGATGCCCGACCGCACCACGCGCTTCTCGTGCGATGGCGGCGAGATCTTCCACTACATGGGCTGCTCGACCTTCTCGAACTTCACCGTGCTGCCGGAGATCGCGCTGGCGAAGGTGCGCGAGGACGCTCCCTTCGACAAGATTTGCTACATCGGCTGCGGCGTCACCACGGGCATCGGCGCCGTGGTCTACACCGGCAAGGTGTGGCCAGGCGCGAACGTGGTGGTGTTCGGCCTCGGCGGCATCGGCCTCAACGTGCTGCAGGGCGCCCGCATGGTGGGCGCGGACAAGATCATCGGCGTCGATATCAATCCGGCCCGTCAGGAGATCGCCCGCAAGTTCGGCATGACCGACTTCATCAATCCGCTGGAGGTGGGCTCCGACAAGGTGGTGCAGGCGATCCAGGATCTGACCGATGGCGGCGCCGACTTCACCTTCGACTGCACCGGCAACGTCAACGTGATGCGGCAGGCGCTGGAATCCTGCCATCGCGGCTGGGGCACCTCCATCGTCATCGGCGTGGCGCCGGCGGGCGCGGAGATCTCCACCCGTCCGTTCCAGCTCGTCACCGGCCGCAACTGGCGCGGCACCGCCTTCGGTGGCGCGCGCGGCCGCACCGACGTGCCGAAGATCGTGGACTGGTACATGGAGGGCAAGATCAACATCGATGATCTGATCACCCACACCATGCCGCTCGACGAGATCAACACCGCCTTCGACCTGATGCACGAGGGCAAGTCCATCCGCTCTGTGGTGATCTACTGATGGAAACGCTCTCCACGGCCAAATCCCACGGCGGTGTGCAGGGCGTCTACCGCCACCTGTCCGAAGCCACGAAGACGCAGATGACCTTTGCCGTCTTCGTGCCGCCGCAGGCGGAGCGCGGGCCGGTGCCCGTGCTCTGGTATCTGTCCGGCCTCACCTGCACCCATGCGAACGTCATGGAGAAGGGCGAGTACCGGGCGGCGGCTGCCGAGCACGGCGTCATGATCGTCTGCCCCGACACCTCGCCGCGCGGCCCCGACGTGCCGGACGAGCCGGACAACTGGCAGTTCGGCTGCGGTGCCGGCTTCTATGTGGATGCCACGCAGGAGCCCTATGCCGCCAACTATCAGATGGCGACCTATGTGCGGGACGAACTGCCGGCGCTGGTGGCGAAGAACTTCCGCGCCGACATGAGCCGGCAGTCCATCTTCGGTCATTCCATGGGTGGCCACGGGGCGCTTACGCTGGCGCTGAAGAACCCCGGCCGCTTCAAGAGCTGCTCGGCCTTCGCGCCCATCGTCCAGCCCTCCACGGCGGGTTGGTCGAAGCCGGCGTTCGAGAAGTATCTGGGGCCGGACGAGGCGACGTGGCGGGCCTATGACGCCACCAGCCTGATCGCGGACGGTGCCCGCTTCCCCGAATTCCTGGTGGATCAGGGCTCGGCCGATCCCTTCCTGACCACGGGCCTGCGCCCGGGTCTGCTGGAAGAGGCCTGCAAAGCGGCGGGCATCCCCCTCACGCTCACCCTGCGCGAGGGCTATGACCATTCCTACTTCTTCATCTCCAGCTACATGGCGGAGCATGTCGCCTGGCATGCAGCGCGGTTGAGGGCCTGATGCGTGCCCGGCGG
The DNA here is from genome assembly GCF_014635325.1 of Azorhizobium oxalatiphilum. Classification (GTDB taxonomy): domain Bacteria; phylum Pseudomonadota; class Alphaproteobacteria; order Rhizobiales; family Xanthobacteraceae; genus Azorhizobium; species Azorhizobium oxalatiphilum. The sequence continues at coordinate 177,803 of NZ_BMCT01000008.1, forward strand.
CACGCCGCCGGGCCTCCGTGCCTTTCGAGCCCGAAATACCTCACGGAGACGTGATATGGAGTAAGCGGTTGATACCCGGTGCGCTTCGCGGGTCGCTCTGCGTTGCGTCATTCTCGCGTGAAAGCGCACAGGGTCTCACGGGGCGCTCGGGTAGAAGAAAAGGCGGGGATTGCGCATGGTGGGGAAACCGGAAGCCGGCGGGGAGCGAAGCACAAGCGGACAGAGCCTCATACAGCAGGCGGCACGGGATCTGGCGCTGAACGAGCGCGGCCTGCTGCGGGCTGCGGAGGTGAACCCGCTGCCCGTCGCGGTGCCCGACCTTGCACCGATCTTCCTTGTGTCCAGCTTCCGCACCTCCAGCACCTGGCTGTGGCAGAAGTTCCGGCAGGCGCCGAGCGTGGTCGCCTATTACGAGATCTTCAACGAGCATCTCGGCTATCTGAACTCCGCTTCGGCGGCGAATGTGAATTATACGAGCTGGGATGCACGCCATCCGGTCTCGGCACCCTATTTCATCGAATTCCTGCCGCTGCTGAAGGCGGAAAACGGCGTGCGTGGCTACAGCCACAGCATGGCCTTCGACAGCCTGATGCCGCGCGATGGCGTGCTGACGCAGGATGAGCGCGATTATGTGGACCTGCTGATCGGCGCCGGCCGCGCCATGGGCAAGGTGCCGCTCCTGAGCTGCACCCGCATGCTCGGCCGCGCGGCGGCGCTGAAGGCGGAATTCGGCGGCCGCAGCGTGCTCTGCGTCCGCAATCTGTTCCACCAGTGGGGCTCCTATGGCGGGCAGGCGGCGGCCGGCAATCTCTATTTCATGCAGACCGTGGACTGGACCCTCAAGGCATCGCGGCACGATCCCTTCCTGGCGCTGGTGGATGATTTCACCAGCGAGCGGACGTTCGCGCCGGACGATGCGCGCATGTTCCAGGCCTTCCTGCTGCTGCACCTTCATCTCTATGCCTGCGCCTACGAGGCCTCCGACTTCGTGCTCGACACCAGCCTGCTGGCGGCGGATGCGAACGCACGGCATGAAGCCGAGCATGTGCTCAGCCGCTGGACCGGGGCGCCCATGGACCTCTCCGATGTGAAGGAGAGTTTCGATTATGTGGCGTTGAAGGCCTCGGACCGGCGGGAGGTCTGCGATGCGATGGCGCAGTTCACCAAGATGATCCGGGCGGGCTGCGGTTCGCGGGCGGGCGCGGATTTCGTCGAGGGGCTGACGGATGCGGCGCTGGCGGAATGGGAGCGCCACGATTTCTACACCGGCCGCGCCCGTAGCGTTCACGGCAAGGCGCTGGACGCCCTGCGCGGTCAGGCGGAAGCAGCCGAGCAGGGGCGTGTCGCGGTGACGGCCGAGCGTGATGCGCAGGCGCAGGCTATCGCCCAGCTTCATAGCGAGAAGAATGATTTTGCCGTGCGGGTGCATCAACTGGCCGGGGTCTCGGCCGAGCGCGATGCGTTGGCCACCCAGCTCGCCGCCGCGCAGGCAGAGGCCGCACGCATGGAAGCACAGGTGGCGGCCGCCGCCGCCGAAGCCGAAGCGCGGGCCGCGCGGGAGGCCGAGCTGACGCAGGCCGTGGCCGCGGCCGAGGCGCAGGCGGCCGAGGCGCGCGATGCCGCAACGGCCCATCTGGGGCAGCTCGATGCGGAGCGTGCCGCTGCCGCCGCCGGGCAGGCGGCGCAGGCGCGTGAAATCGAAGAGCTACGCGCGGCGCAGGCATCCGCCGAAGCCGAAGCCCGAAGGGCGGCGGAAGCGGTGCAGGCGGATCTCACCCGCCGGATTGCCGAAGGTGCGCACGAACGGGATGCGCTCGCCGCGCAATTGCGTGAGGCGCAGGCACGGCCGACTGGTCTGATCGAAACCGCGCTGGCCGGGCTGCGCCGCCGCAAAGGCTGAACTGGACAAAGGGAACGGAGAGGGCTGTGCCCTCTCCGCTCCGGCCTCAGTTGCCCCTGCGCTTCATGGCTTCCGCCAGCGCGGCTGCGAGCGCGCCACCGGCATCACCACCGCCCGCGCCGCCCTTGCCCGGAGGCGGGGCGCGCCGGTCATTGTTCGGCTTCTGCGCGAAATTGCCCTGGGGCCGGCCGGCGGGTGCGCCCTGCGGGCGACCACCGCCGCCACCGGCGGGGCGAGCCTCGCCGCCATCCTTGCGCATGGACAAAGCGATGCGCTTCCTCTGCACATCCACCTCCACCACGCGCACCTTCACGATGTCGCCGGCTTTGACCACCTCGTGCGGGTCCTTCACGAAGCGATCCGCCAGCGCGGAGACATGCACCAGCCCGTCCTGATGCACGCCCACGTCCACGAAGGCACCGAAGGCGGCCACGTTCGTGACCGTGCCTTCCAGCAGCATGCCGGGTTTGAGATCCGAGAGCGTGTTCACGCCCTCCATGAAGGTGGCGGTCTTGAATTCCGGGCGCGGATCGCGGGCCGGCTTCTCCAGTTCCGAGAGAATGTCGCGCACGGTGGGCAGGCCGAAGCGCTCGTCCACGAAGGTGGCCGGGTTCAGGCCCTTGAGCGTGGCGCTGTCGCCCATGAGGCTGCGGATGTCGCGGCCGCAGGCGGAGATGATCTTTTTCGCCAGCCCATAAGCTTCCGGATGCACGCTGGAGGCATCCAGCGGCTCCGAGCCGCCGGTGATGCGCAGGAAGCCGGCGCACAGCTCATAGGTACGCGGGCCGAGGCGGGCGACCTTCAGCAACTCCTTGCGGTTGGCGAAGGCGCCGACCGTGTTGCGATGGGTGACGATGGCGTCCGCCAGCGACGGGCCAAGACCGGAGATGCGCGAGAGCAGGGGCGCGGAGGCGGTGTTGAGGTCCACGCCCACCGCATTCACTGCGTCTTCCACCACCGCATCGAGGCTTTTCGCGAGGCGACCCTGATCCACGTCGTGCTGATACTGGCCGACGCCGATGGATTTGGGCTCGATCTTCACCAGTTCCGCCAGCGGGTCCTGCAGGCGGCGGGCGATGGAGACGGCGCCGCGTAGCGACACGTCGAGGTCCGGCATTTCCGCCGCCGCAAGTGCGGAGGCGGAATAGACCGAGGCGCCGGCCTCGCTCACCACCACCGTGCGCGGCTTCGGGCCGGTGAGGCGGGCGATCACGTCGGCGGCCAGCTTCTCGGTCTCGCGGCTGGCGGTGCCGTTGCCGATGGCGATCAGGTCCGCCTTGTGCTTGCCGATGAGGTGGGCCAGTTCCGCGCTCGCGCCGGCCAGATCATTGCGCGGCTGGAAGGGGTAGATGGTGGAGGTTTCCAGCACCTTGCCGGTGCCGTCCACCACCGCCACCTTCACGCCGGTGCGGATGCCGGGATCGAGGCCGATGGTGTTGCGCGAGCCGGCAGGCGCGGCCAGCAGCAGGTCCTTGAGATTGCGGGCGAAGACGCGGATGGCTTCCTCTTCCGCCTTCTCGGTCATGGCGGTCATGAGGTCGATGGTCAGGTGCAGCGAGAGCTTCACCCGCCATGCCCAGCGGGCCACGTCGCGCAGGAAGGCATCGCCCGGGCCGCCGCCGGCGGGGCCGACATTGACGGAAGCGGCGATCATCCGCTCCACCGGCTTCACGGGGGAGGTGTCATCCCAGTCCACCTCGATGTCGAGGCTGAGGATTTCCTCGTTGCGCCCGCGCAGCATGGCCAGCGCGCGATGGCTGGGCACGTTGGCCCATTTCTCCCAATGGTCGAAATAGTCGCGGAACTTGGCGCCGGCCTCTTCCTTGCCCGCCACCAGCTTGGCGACGATGCGGGCATTGGCGCGCAGATGGCCGCGCAGCCGGCCCACGAGGTCGGCATTCTCGGCGAACATTTCGACAAGGATGTCGCGGGCGCCGTCGAGCGCCGTCTTCACGTCCGGCACCTCGTCCTTGAGGTAGCTCTGGGCGAGGGCGGAGGGCTCCTTGGCGCGGTCGGCGAGGATGGCATCCGCCAGCGGCCCGAGGCCGCGCTCGCGGGCGATCTCGGCCTTGGTGCGGCGCTTGGGCTTGAAGGGGAGGTACAGGTCTTCCAGCTCGGCTTTCGTGGAGGCCGCGCGCAGCTTGGCGGCCAGCTCATCGGTGAGCTTGCCCTGGCTGTCGATGGACTGGGTGACGCTGGCGCGGCGGGCTTCCAGCTCGCGCAGGTAGCCGAGCCGTTCTTCCAGCGTGCGCAGCTGGGTGTCATCGAGGCCGCCAGTCACTTCCTTGCGGTAGCGGGCGATGAAGGGAACGGTGGCGCCTTCGTCCAGCAGACCCACAGCCGCCGTGACCTGCGCGGGCTTCGCGGCGATCTCGCCGGCGATGATGTGGGCAATTGCTGCGGACATGTCGGCCATGGGGTTTCCCTGAACTTTTGGTCTCGGCGGCTGCAATGCCGCGATTCTCACCTGCCTGCCAAATGCGACCGGCGCATGGTGGGGAGAGCGTCATCCTCGCAACTCGACGGCGGCGCGCAAGAGTCTATGCTCCGGCCGCTTCGCGCCGGAAGCGGCGCGGCCTGAAATCAAGTGGATGTTCGGTCTCATGATCCCCGTCAGCACGTTCAAGGGCCGCAAGGTTGCGGTGTTCGGCCTCGGAGGCTCCGGCCTCGCCACGGCGCAGGCTCTGGTGGCGGGCGGGGCCGAGGTGGTGGCGTGGGATGACGGCGAGGCGGGACGGGCCAAGGCTGAGGCCGCCGGCATCGCCGTGCGGGATTTGCGCGCGGAAGACTGGAGCGGGTTCGCCGCGCTGGTGCTGGCGCCGGGCGTGCCGCTGACCCATCCCAAGCCCAATTGGACGGTGGAGCTTGCCAAGGCAGCGAACGTCGAGATCATCGGCGACATCGAGCTGTTCTGCCGCGAGCGCAGGGCGCACATGCCCGGCTCGGCCTTCGTCGCCATCACCGGCACCAACGGCAAGTCCACCACCACGGCGCTGATCGCCCATCTGATGAAGGTGGGCGGGCGCGATGTGCAGATGGGCGGCAATATCGGCACCGCCATCCTGTCGCTGGAGCCCCCCAAGACCGGGCGGGTGCATGTGGTGGAATGCTCCTCCTACCAGATCGACCTCGCGCCCGGCCTCGACCCGGCGGTGGGCGTGCATCTCAACATCACCCCCGACCATCTCGACCGCCACGGCACCATCGAGAACTATGCCGCCATCAAGGAGCGCCTGATCGCGGGCGTACAGCCCGGTGGCACGGCGGTGGTGGGCGTGGACGACGATTTCTCCGCCGCCATGGCCGACCGCGCCGAACAGCGCGGCCAGCATGTGATCCGCATCTCGGTGAAGCGCCCACTGGCGGACGGCATCTGGCTGGATGGCGACACGCTGGTGGTCAGCGAGGGCGCCGCCGAGGTGTTCCGCCTGTCGCTGAAGGGCATCGGCTCCCTGCGCGGCACCCACAATGCGCAGAACGCCGCCGCCGCGCTCGCCTCCGCCCATGCGCTGGGCCTCGCCTATGAGGTGATCGCGGTGGGCATGGGCAAGTTCCCCGGCCTCGCCCATCGCATGGAGCAGGTGGGCACGCGCGGCAAGGTGCTGTTCGTCAACGACAGCAAGGCCACCAATGCGGATGCCGCCGAGCGCGCGCTGGCAAGCTTCGAGCATGTGTTCTGGATCGCCGGTGGTGTGCCCAAGGCCGGTGGCATCAATCCGCTCAAGCCTTTCTTCCCGCGTGTGCGGAAGGCCTATCTGATCGGGCAGGCGGCGGCGGATTTCGCCGTCACGTTAGGCGATCAGGTACCCTATGAGATGTCGGTCACGCTGGATCAGGCCGTCGCCACCGCAGCACGGGATGCGGCGGCGGCCGGCGTGGAGCACCCGGTAGTGCTGCTGTCGCCGGCCTGCGCCAGCTTCGACCAGTATCCGAACTTCGAGGTGCGCGGAAACGCCTTCCGTGACCTCGTGACGGCGCTGCCGGAAAAACCCTGAGCCGGGTAAGTGCGCGTGCCGCGCGGGGCCGCTGCCCGCCTTTGGCCCTTGTGGCGGAAGGCGGGGCGTGGCACCTGACGGCCGATCATCACGTGCCCCCGTAACCGGAGTTGTTCATGGCCGTCGCCCCGCCGCTCTTGTCCGGCCTCTCTGAGATCGTGTCCGACTACGATCTCATCCTGTGCGACGTCTGGGGCGTGATCCATAACGGCATCTCCGCCTTTCCGGCCACCGGCGACGCGCTGACCCGCGCCCGGGACGCGGGCCTCACCGTGCTGCTGGTCTCCAACGCCCCGCGCCCCAACGCCTTCGTGGCCAAGATGCTGGACGGCATGGGCGTGCCGCGCACCGCCTATGACGGCATCGTCACCTCGGGAGACGTCACCCGCGCCGTGCTCGCCGCCCGGCCGGGCGCGCGCATCTTCCATCTCGGCCCGTCGCGGGATCTGGGCACCTATGACGGGCTGGACGTGACCGTCACCGACCTGCCGGAGGCGGACCTCGTGGTCTGCACCGGCCTGCTCAATGACGAGGTGGAGACCCCGGAAGACTATCGCGACATGCTCACCGGCATGCGCGCCCGCGACCTGCCCTTCATCTGTGCCAATCCCGACCTGGTGGTCGAGCGTGGCGACCGGCTGATCTACTGCGCCGGCGCGCTGGCGCAGCTCTATGACGAGCTGGGCGGATCGAGTGTCTATTGCGGCAAGCCGCACGCGCCGGTCTATGCGGAGGCGCTCAAGCGCCTGGAGGCCATGGGCCGCCCGGTGCCGGCGCCGAAGCGCGTGCTCGCCATCGGCGATGCGCTGCGCACCGACATCATCGGCGCGGCGGGCGCGGGCTTCGACGGCCTGTTCATCTCCAGCGGCATCCATGCGGTGGAGCTTGCCTCCGAGCATGGCGCGCCGCCCGACATGGATGCGGTGGCGAAGCTGTTCGCTGACGGTCCCTCGCCGCGCGCGGTGATGCCGCGCCTCTCCTGGTAACGTAAGGCGCGCCACCCCGTCCGGCCCGCGCCCGTGCTTGACGGGGGCGGCGGGCCGGGGCAAGTGTGACGCACCTCATCCTGTGCCGGCCCCTCACTGCCGATGTCCTCCTCTTCCTTCACGATCGTCAATGGCGTCACCGCGCTGCCGGAAGCTCTGGCGCGTCCGGTGCTGGCCATCGGCAATTTCGACGGCGTGCATCGCGGCCATCAGGCGGTGCTGGCCGCCGGCCTCGCGCTCGGCAAGGAACTGGGACGGCCGACGCTGGCGCTCACCTTCGAGCCGCACCCGCGCTCCTTCTTCCAGCCGGACGTGGCCCTGTTCCGTCTCACGCCCGAGCCGGGCAAGCTGGCGGCGCTTCGGGCGGCGGGTCTCGACGGGGCCATCGTGCTGCCGTTCGACGGCGCGCTGGCGGCGCTGACGGCGGAAGCCTTCGTGGCCGACATTCTCGTGGGCGCGTTCGGTATCGCCGGGGCGGCGGTGGGCTTCGACTTCCATTTCGGCAAGGCGCGTTCCGGCTCGCCGGAGTTTCTCAAAAGCCAGGGCGTGCAGCACGGCTTCCCCGTCCGCGTGGTCGAGGCCATGCTGGAGGCGGGCGACACCATCTCCTCCACCGCCATCCGCAAGGCGCTGGAAGCGGGGCAGGTGGGCCATGCCGCCCATATGCTCGGCCGGCCGTGGAGCCTGTCCGCCACTGTCATCCATGGCGACAAGCGCGGACGTGATCTGGGCTATCCCACCGCCAATCTGGCGCTGGCACCGGAGATCAAGCTGGCCTTCGGCATCTATGCCGTGAAGCTCACGGTGGATGGCGTCACCCATGACGCGGTGGCGAGCTATGGCCGCCGCCCTACCTTCGACAATGGCCGGGCGCTGCTGGAAGTCCATGTGTTCGACTTCTCCGGCGATCTGTACGGCAAGGAGGTGGAAGTGTCCTTCCACGGCTACCTGCGGCCGGAGCTGAAATTCGACGGCATCGAAGACCTGATCCGCCAGATGGATGCGGACAGCCGCGCCGCGCGCGCCATCCTCGCCGGCGCCTGAGGGCTGCCGGACCTTTTGTCCGCTCTATTCCCTAGATTGCTTTCCGCTTTCCTTCGACGCGCGGGAGGCGATCCAAGTTTCTGTTTTGACGCAACTCTTTCCGCAAAACCGCTTCGGGCTTCTGCGGGAATGGCTTTAACGCGTGCACGCCGGGGTTAGGCAGGCCTTAACCTTGTGTGCCGCAGTGTCTGGTCTGATCCGATGACTCACACCGTGCCGACATCCGTGCCTCCTTCCTCTGACGACCGCCGGTCGCCCTTCGTTCGCCTCGCCGACCTGCTCGCCGGGATCGCCCCCGGCCGCCCGGCGCTCAGCGCCGCCGTGGGTGAGCCGCAGCATGCCCAGCCCGATTTCGTCGGGCCGGTGCTGGCCGGTGCGCTTGCCGGCTTCGGCAAGTATCCGCGCATGGAAGGCACGCCGGAATTCCGCGCGGCGGTCGCCGGCTGGCTCGGCCGCCGCTACCAGCTCGCCCGTCCGGTGGATGCCGAGCGCGAGGTGCTGGCGCTGAACGGCTCCCGCGAGGGGTTGGTCAATGCCGCCTTCATCGCCGCCCGTCGGGTGAAGGCCCGCGCCGGCAAGCCGGTGATGCTGGTGCCCAATCCGCTTTATGCCGCCTATCGCGCGGGCGCCGAAGTGGCCGGCTGCGAGCTGGTGGCCATGCCCACGACGCTGAAGAGCGGCTGGCTCCCGGACCTCGACGCGCTGGACGACGCGCTGCTGGCGCGCACGGTGGCAGTGTTCCTCGCATCGCCCGCCAATCCGCAGGGGGCGGTGGCCTCGCGCGCCTATCTCAGCCGCCTGCTGGAGATGACGCGGGCGCACGGCGCCTATCTGTTCGCGGATGAATGCTATTCCGAGATCTATCTCGGTGACGAGAAGCCCACGGGCATCCTCGAAGTGGCGCAGGGCGACTATTCCGGCGTGCTGAGCTTCAATTCCCTGTCCAAGCGCTCGTCCTTGCCGGGCCTGCGCTGCGGCTTCGTGGCCGGTGATGCGGACTTCCTGAAGGACTTTCTGGCCTTCCGCGGCATCGCCGCGCCGCAGGTGCCCGAGCCGCTTCAGGCGGTGGCCGTGGCCGCGCTGGGCGACGAAGCGCACGTGGATGCCTCGCGCGACCTCTACAAGGCCAAGTTCGACATCGCCGACCGCATGCTGGGCAACCGCTTCGGCTATCGCAGGCCGCAGGGTGGCTTCTTCCTGTGGCTGGACGTCGCGGAACTGGGCGGCGGCGAAGCGGCTGCGCTCCGGCTCTGGAAGGAGCAGGGGCTGCGCACCGTGCCCGGCGGCTATCTGTCGTCCCGCGATGCCGACGGCACCAATCCCGGCGACCCCTATCTGCGGGTCGCCATGGTCCATGATCTCGCCACCAGCGAAGAGGTGCTGAACCGCCTCGTCGCCGGTCTGACCTGAGGAGAGCACGCTCATGCCCGCCCGTCGTCGTTCCGCATCCGCTGCGGCCGTGCGTGCGCATGGCGGGACCATGGACTTCATCCCGGAGGCCGTGCGCGCCGCCATCCGGCGCCGCTCGTCCGAAATCTGCGGCGTGGTCGTGCTGGGCGCGGCGCTGTTCGCGCTGACCGCCCTCATCACCTGGTCGGCGGGCGATCCCAGCCTGTCCAACGCCACCAACGCCAAGGTCAACAACCTGCTCGGCCGGCCCGGTGCGGTGGTGGCCGACCTGCTGATGCAGCTGTTCGGCCTCGCCTCGCTCGCCATCGTGCTGCCCATGGCGGTGTGGGGCTGGCGGCTCGTCACCCACCGGCGCCTGCGCCGCGAGCAATTGCGCGTGGCCGCGCTCACGCTGGGTGCGCTCGGCACCAGTGCCGTGCTCGGCGTCTTCCCCACCTTCGGCTCCTGGCCCATGCCCACGGGCCTCGGCGGCGTGATGGGCGATCTGGTGCCGCGCCTGCTGGTGCTGCTCACCGGCGGCTTCAATGCGTTTCTGGAATCCGTGGTGGTGGGGGCCATCGGCCTCGCCTGCGCCGTGGGCGGCCTCTATGTGGCCTGCCGCAGCACGACGGTGGAAGAGGAGCCGGTCGAGGAAGATCAGCCCTATGACGCCATGGACGAGGAGGTCGAGCGTGGCGCGCTGGTCTCGCTCGGTGCGCTGACCCACACCTTCCTGTCCTTGCGTGCCCGCCTGTTCGGCCACCGCACCCCGCGTGGAAAACCCATGGCGCGGGAGGCGTTCGAGCCGGCCCGTGGCGCCTCGGGCCGCGTTGAGCCGCGCCTCGGCGGTGGCCGGGCGGAAGCCCCGCCCATGTCCGCCCGCCGCGAAATGGACGATTACGAGGACGACGATGTGCCGGCGGAGGCCCCGCCGCCGCGCGCCAAGCCGGCCCAGAGCCGCCGCGTGGCTGTCGCCCGTCCCGGCCGTCGTGGCGTTTACCAGCATCCCGAACTGACCCTGCTTGGCGCACCGCCGCCGGCCAAGGGCCCGACCATGAGCGCCGAGGCGCTGCAGGAGACCGCCAAGCTGCTGGAAAGCACGCTGGAGGATTTCGGCGTGCGCGGCGAAATCGTGCAGGTCCGTCCCGGTCCGGTGGTCACGCTCTATGAGCTGGAGCCGGCGCCGGGCATCAAGTCGTCCCGCGTCATCGGCCTTGCCGATGATATCGCCCGCTCCATGAGCGCCATCTCGGCCCGCGTGGCCGTGGTGCCGGGCCGCAACGCCATCGGCATCGAGCTGCCCAACCAGCGGCGCGACAAGGTGCTGCTGCGCGAACTGCTGGCCACCAAGGATTTCGCCGACAGCGGCCAAAAGCTCGCCATCGGCCTCGGCAAGACCATCGGCGGCGAGCCGGTGATCGTCGATCTCGCCCGCATGCCGCATCTGCTGGTGGCGGGCACCACCGGCTCGGGCAAGTCGGTGGCCATCAACACCATGATCCTGTCGCTGCTCTACCGGCTGACCCCGGACCAGTGCCGCCTGATCATGGTGGACCCGAAGATGCTGGAACTGTCCGTCTATGACGGCATCCCGCATCTGCTCGCGCCCGTCGTCACCGATCCGAAGAAGGCGGTGGTGGCGCTGAAGTGGGCGGTCCGGGAGATGGAGGACCGCTACAAGAAGATGTCCAAGCTCGGCGTGCGCAACATCGACGGCTTCAACGCCCGTGTCGCCGACGCCAACAAGCGCGGGGAATCGCTGGCCCGCACCGTGCAGACCGGCTTCGACCACGAGACCGGCGAGGCCATCTATGAGCGCGAGGAGATGGAGCTGGGGCCGCTGCCCTACATCGTCGTCATCGTGGACGAGATGGCAGACCTCATGCTCACCGCCGGCAAGGACATCGAAGGCGCCATCCAGCGTCTTGCCCAGATGGCGCGTGCCGCCGGCATCCATCTGGTGATGGCGACGCAGCGTCCGTCCGTGGACGTGATCACCGGCACCATCAAGGCCAATTTCCCCACCCGCATCTCCTTCCAGGTCACGTCCAAGATCGACAGCCGCACCATTCTCGGCGAGATGGGCGCGGAGCAGCTGCTGGGGCAGGGCGACATGCTCTACATGGCCGGCGGCGGCCGCATCAGCCGCGTGCACGGCCCCTTCGTCTCCGACGAGGAGGTGGAGCGCGTGGTGATGCACCTGAAGGCGCAGGGCGTGCCCGATTACGTGGACGCCGTCACCGCCGACATGGACGAGGACGGCGAGGACGGCGCGGTGTTCGACAAGGGCTCCTTCGGCGAGGAGGGGGGCGACCTCTACTCGCAGGCGGTGGCCGTGGTGATGCGCGATCGCAAGTGCTCCACCTCCTACATCCAGCGCCGCCTGCAGATCGGCTACAACCGCGCCGCCACCCTCGTGGAGCGCATGGAGAAGGAAGGCGTCGTCGGCGCCCCGAACCATGCAGGCAAGCGCGAGATCCTGCTGGCGGACGAAGCGGCCGAGTGAGGCAGCATCGCTCCGTGGTCACGGCCGCGTGCGGTGCGGCAGGCGGACACAGGATCGCCATAGGGAAACGCTACAGCCGCTTGGTTCGGCTTGCATTTGCGGGCCGGACAGTGAAGCCTGCCATGCAGGGTCGCGGGGGTGTCGGCGCCGGGCAGGTCCGGCATGCGCGCCTCCTGCCGATCCTGCCTGAGCGTATCGCAACCGGATTGCCCGGCCCCGCGAGGCGTTCATGATCCAAGCACTGGAGATGGATGTGCCGGGCAGTCCGCCTGTCCGGAACCATCTCCGGAAAGCGACGTATAAGCGGGGATGCGCGAAACGCGTGATTCGCGCTGCTGCCGGAAGTCACTGATGCCCCGCCGCCTTGTTCTCTCGCTTGCCCTTCTCCTCGGCACGGCCGCCGCGCCGGGGGCGATGGCGCAGGGCATCCTGCTGCCGCCGGGCGAAGTGCCGGGCAATTCGGGCAGCACCTCGTCCGGCTCGCTCCTGTTCTCGCCGCAGCCCATGGTGCCCATGGCACCGCGCGCCGTGCAGCCCGCCCAGCAGGCGCCCGCCGCCGCGCCACAGGCGCCGGTTGCGCCCACCGCCGTTGCGCCTGCCGCAGCGCCCGCTCCTGCGGCGCCGGTGCAGGCGGCCGTGCCGCTGCCCGTCCAGCGTCCGGCTTCCGCCGACCAGCCCCGTCCGCTTGCTCCGCCGGCACAGGCGGCGGCGCCCCGTCCGCCGGCCGCTGCCCCCGCTCAGCAGGCTCAGGGCGCGGCCGGACCGGCCTCCGCGGAGACCGTGGACAAGCTCTCCGCCTACTGGAATTCGGTGCAGACGCTGGTGGGCACTTTCGTGCAGGTGGATGCGGACGGCACCCGCAAGACCGGCGATTTCTACATGCAGAAGCCGGGCCGGGTGCGGTTCGAATACAATGCGCCGGCGACCATCGAGCTTGTCTCCAACGGCCAGTCGGTGGCGGTGCGCGACCGCAAGCTGAACACGCAGGACATCACGCCCTTGTCGCAGACGCCGCTGCGTTTCCTGCTGGCCGACCGCATCGACCTTGCGAACAATCCGAACGTGAACGCGGTCTATCAGGACAATCTGTACATCTCGGTGGTGATGCAGGAGCAGGTGCCGATGATGGGCACCTACAAGCTGCTGATCCTGTTCGACGCCAAGGACATGCAACTCCGGCAGTGGATCGTGACCGATCCGCAGGGCTATGACACGTCGGTCGCGGTTTCGCGCCTCAACTATACCCAGCGCCCCGACCCGCGCCTGTTCAACATCAATTTCGAGCGGATGCTCCAGTAGGAGCAGTTGGGTTCTGCGGCCGCTGCCGCTTGTGCGGGAGGATGCCATGGGCTTTCTGGGAAGCTGCCAGTGCAAGGCCGTGCGCTACGAAGTGGACAGGCTCCACAGCGACATCATCCAGTGCCATTGCCAGACCTGCCGCAAGACGCACGCGTCCGACCACATCTCCACGGCGCGTGTCCTGCGCGAGGATTTCCGCTGGCTGAGCGGCGAGGACAAGCTCTCCGGCTATGAATCCACGCCGGGCAAGATCCGCCATTTCTGCTCGGTCTGCGGCTCCCATCTCATGGCCCACTGGCCCGACCAACCCTTCGTGATGGTGCGCGTCGGCACGCTGGATGAGGACCCCGGAGCGCGGGCCGTCCGGCATATCTGGGCCTCGCACCGCGTACCGTGGTTGGCGGATGGCGAGGACGCGCCTTATTATGAAACAGTGCCTTAGAGGCGGCCGTCCGGCAGGGTGATTCTCGCGCCCTCGGGCTGGCTGCCCGGCGCTCCCCGCCCTTTGCCCCCTCCCGTCCCCGGGTTCTGCCTTGTCCCTCACCGTCTGCACCTGGAACATCAATTCCGTCCGCATCCGCCTCGATATCGTCAAGGAGACGGTGGAACGCCTGAAACCGGATGTCCTGTGTTTGCAGGAGACCAAGTGCCAGGACGACAAGTTCCCGCTGGCCGCCATCCGCGAGATGGGCTTTCCGCACATCGCGCTCAACGGCCAGAAGGGCTGGCACGGGGTCGCCACCTTCTCCAAACGCCCGTTCGAGGCCATCGAGAAGCAGGAATTCTGCGGCAAGGGCGACGCCCGCCACATCGCGGTGACGCTGGGCGCGCAGGCCAAGCTCAAGACCCCGGTGACGATCCATAATTTCTACATCCCGGCCGGCGGCGACGAGCCAGACCCGGAGATCAATCCGAAGTTCGCCCACAAGCTCGCCTTCCTCGATGAGGCCATCGCCTGGGAGAAGCTGACCGAGGCGGGCCGGCCCGAGGGCGCGCACGCCATTCTGGTGGGCGACCTCAACATCGCGCCGCTGGAAGCCGACGTCTGGAACCACCGCCAGCTGCTCAACGTGGTCAGCCATACGCCGGTGGAGACGGACCTGCTTACCCGCTTTCAGGCGGCCGGGCCGTGGGTGGACGTGATGCGCAATTTCGTGCCGCCGTCCGAGAAACTGTTCACCTGGTGGAGCTACCGCTCGCCCGACTACACGGTGAATGACCGCGGCCGCCGCCTCGACCATGTGTGGTCGAGCCGCAGTCTCGCACCCAAGGCCAAGTCCATGACGGTGCTGAAGGAAGCCCGCTCGTGGGAGAAGCCCTCCGACCACGTGCCCGTGGCGGTGACGTTCGACATCTGAGCGGCGTTCAGGTCCGCTCCGGGTCGGTCACGTGCCAGAAGGCGAGCGCTCCCGGCGGGAGGGTTGCGAGGACCGCGTCGAATGCCGTCCGATCCACATGCCGGAGCAGGGCGGTCGCGACGTCCGTGATGGCGGTTCCGGACGCGAAATTGTGGTGCTGGCGCAGTGCACGCACCTCGTCCGTCATCGTTTCCCGGTCGGTGAAGGGCACAGGCGCGGCGGTCGTGTCCCAGTCGGCGACGAAGATCGCCCGTAACACGGGCGGCAGCACCTGGGCGAAGCGGATGGCCTCATGCACGTCGAGCCGCCGCCGGAAGGTGCGCAGTACGCCTTCCACCACCGTATAGGTCTGGTTGCGGGTCCCGAGGCCAGACGTGTCGCGCGCGTCAGCAAGGAAGCTCTCGAACGCATCCGAGGTGTGCTGAAACTCCATCGGGATCGTCACGGGAGCCTCTTCGCGTCAGCGCTTCCGGCGGGGCGGCAGAACCGGCGTCTCCAGCTTGTCGCGCACGGTGTCGAGCGACCCGAGGAGGCTCTCGACCCGCTGGGCGAAGGCCCGGCGCACCTCCAGGGCGGCGTCGGGATAGCTCTCCAGCATGCGCAGGAAGGTGGCGCGGGGAATGCGCAGCACCACGGCCGCATCCAGCGCGGCGGCAGTGGCCGGTCTTGGCCGATCGAGGATCAGGGCCGTCTCGCCGATGAGCCCCCCCGGCAGCACATCGCAGCCGGCGCGGCGCTTGCCGCCGCTTTCCGCATAGACTTCCATGCGGCCCGAAACCACCACATAGGCGCCGTCCGCCTTGTCACCCGTGCGGAACAGCAGCTCGCCGGGGGCGAGCTTGCGCTGTTCCGCGCTCACCGCCAGGACGCGCAGGGCCTCGGGTGCCAGTGCCCGGAAGGTGGGCACGCCCCGCAGCAGCGCCACATCCTGTTCGAGACTCACGCGCGGCTCCTGAGGGTGAAAGACGGGTTCACGGGACGAGCTTGTAGCCCCCGGCCTGGGTCGCGAGCAGGGTGGGGTTGGAGGGATCGGGCTCGATCTTCTGCCGCAGACGGTAAATGTGGGTTTCCAGCGTGTGGGTGGTCACGCCGGAATTGTAGCCCCACACTTCCTGCAGCAGCGTCTCGCGCGCCACCGGGCTTTTGCCGGCGCGGTAGAGATAGCGCAGGATCGCGGTTTCCTTCTCCGTCAGGCGGATCTTGGAGCCGCGCTCGGTCAGCAGCATCTTCGCGCCGGGGCGGAAGCTGTACGGGCCGATGGCGAACACCGCGTCCTCGCTGGCCTCGTGGCTGCGCATCTGGGCGCGCAGGCGGGCCAGCAGCACCGCGAAGCGGAAGGGCTTGGCGATATAATCGTTCGCCCCCGCCTCGAGGCCGAGGATGGTGTCGCTGTCCGTGTCATGCCCGGTGAGCATGATGATGGGCGCCTTGAAGCCGTTCTTGCGCATCTGGCGCACGGCATCGCGGCCGTCCATGTCGGGCAGGCCCACGTCCATGATCACGAGATCCACCGCCCCGTTCTGGGCAGCATCCATCGCCTCCTGCGCAGTGCCGGCAGGGATGGCTTCAAATTCGTCCTGGAGCGCGAGCTGCTCGATCAGCGCGTCGCGCAGCTCCGGGTCGTCCTCGACCACCAGGATCTTCCACGCATTCGCCATGAAAACCTCCGTTACCCTGGTCGTTCCTTGCGGAACTTGCGGGCACGCGAATCGCGCAAGTACATCACGCTCGGGGATTCGCGCAAATTTGCCCAGCGAAACTGGACGTGAGGGGGTATGATAGTAAAGATGACCCGGCAACTTCCTGTGGGGATCTCGAAGATCGCGGTGCGCCGCCTGCCGAACAGCCGCCATCAGGGCGTGCTGCACGTTGAAGGGCGCACCATCAGGGTGGCGCTGGGCCGTTCGGGAATCTACTTCGACAAGAGGGAAGGGGATGGTCGCACGCCGGCCGGCGTCTGGCATCCGCTGCGCGTGCTGTACCGGGCCGACCGTGTGGTGCGGCCGGTGACGCGCCTGCCCGTGGCGTCCATCCGCGAGACGGATGGCTGGTGCGACGATCGGTCCGATCGGCGCTACAATCGCCCGGTGGCCTTGCCGGTTGCGGCGTCCCATGAACGCCTGTGGCGAGATGATCGGCTGTATGACCTCCTGCTCGTGATCGACCACAACACGCGCCCCCGCGTGGCGGGGCGGGGCTCGGCGGTGTTCATCCATCTGGCGCGGCCGGGATACCGGCCCACGGAGGGATGCGTCGCGCTCAAGCCTGCCGACCTGCGCCGCCTGCTTACCCGGCTTCATCGGCACACGCGCATCATCATTTCGTGACGGGGCGAGGTGTCCACCGTGTCGCTTTTCATTAGAGAAAGTCGAATGTTATAACCCGCACGCGCCGGCAAGGAACCCTCCGAAGAAGCGGCACCCGGCGCACACGCGCGGAATTCGGCCGTCCTGCCCGGTGGTGAACTGCCCCCTCAGGCAAGCGGGCTGCATCCCGCCTGTTCTGCCCCGGGATGAGGCGCGAGTGATGGCACCAAATGAGCAGCGTCCGGTTTCCGTCGGGCTTTTCGTCACCTGCCTCGTGGACACCCAGCGTCCCAGCGTCGGCTTTGCCGCCGTGCGCCTGCTGGAGGCCGCCGGCTGCACGGTGAGCGTGCCCCGCCAGACCTGCTGCGGGCAGCCCGCCTTCAATTCCGGCGACCGCACCACCACGCGGGCGCTGGCCGAGCAGATGATCGCCGCCTTCGAGACCTTCGATTACGTGGTGGCGCCTTCCGGCTCCTGCGCCGGCATGATCAGGACCCATTATCCCGAGCTGTTCGTGGGCGAGCCGGACTGGATGCCGCGCGTGGAGCGCTTCTGCGCCAAAGTGCACGAGCTGGTGTCCTTCCTCGCCGACGTGCGCGGCGTGACCCATGTGACCGCCGCCTATGACGGCACCGTCACCTATCACGACAGCTGCTCGGGCCTGCGGGAACTGGGCATCCAGGCCCAGCCGCGCCGGCTGCTGGCGAGCGTCGAGGGCCTCACCGTGGCGGAGATGCCGGACAGCGATGTGTGCTGCGGCTTCGGCGGCACCTTCTGCGTGAAGTATCCCGACGTCTCCAACGCCATCGTGGAGAAGAAGGCCGCCAACATCCTCGCCAGCGGGGCGGATACGCTACTGGCGGGTGATCTCGGCTGCCTCATGAACATGGCCGGAAAGCTCCAGCGCGAGGGCCGCACCATCCGCGTGCGCCATGTGGCCGAGGTGCTGGCAGGCATCGGCGACACGCCGCCCATCGGCCAGCCGAAGCCGCAAAGCGTGGAGGGGAGGAAGTCGTGAGCGTCCACATCACTTCTCCCCAGTTCAAGCAGAACGCCCGCGAGGCGCTGGCCGACCAGCCGCTGCAGAAGGCGCTGGCCAAGGTGGGGCCGGGCTTCATCGGCAAGCGCGCGGCGGCGGCCGAGAAGCTGCCGGAGTTCGAGGCCCTGCGCGACAGCGCGCGGGACATCAAGAACCACACGCTGGCCCATCTCGACCTCTACATGGAGCGCTTCGAGGAGAAGGCCCGCGCCGCCGGCGGCCATGTGCATTTCGCGGTGGATGCGGCCGAGGCGCGCAACATCATTCTCGGGATCTGCCGCGATCTCGGCGCGAAGACCGTGACCAAGGGGAAGAGCATGATCTCCGAGGAGATCGGGCTCAACGACCATCTGGAGGCCAACGGCATCCAGCCGGTGGAGACGGATCTGGGCGAGTATCTGATCCAGATCCGTGGCGAGGGGCCGTCCCACATCATCGCGCCCGCCATCCACCTCAACAAGGAGCAGGTGGAAGCCGATTTCCGCCGCGTGCATGCGGACCTGCCGCCGGAGCGCAATCTCTCCGAGCCCACCGCGCTCCTGGCCGAAGCGCGCGGAAAACTGCGCGAGAAGTTTCTGGCCGCCGACGTGGGCATCACCGGCGCGAACTTCCTGGTGGCGGAGACGGGCACGTCCATCATCGTCACCAATGAGGGCAATGGCGATCTCACCCAGACCTTGCCCAAGGCACACATCGTGCTGGCCTCCATCGAGAAGCTGGTGCCGACGCTGGAGGACGTGAGCCAGCTCCTGCGCGTGCTCGCCCGTTCGGCGACGGGGCAGGAGATGAGCGTCTACACCACCTTCTCCACCGGCCCCCGCCGCGCCGAGGATCCCGACGGGCCGGGTGATTATCACGTGGTCATTCTCGACAACGGTCGTTCCGGCATGCTGGCCGGGCAGTTGCGCGAGATGCTGCGCTGCATCCGCTGCGGCGCCTGCATGAACCATTGCCCGGTCTATCATGCGGTGGGCGGGCATGCGTATGGCTGGGTCTATCCCGGCCCCATGGGATCGGTGCTCACCCCCTCCCTCATCGGCGTGGAGAAGGGGCGGAACCTGCCCAACGCCTCCACCTTCTGCGGCCGCTGCGAGGAGGTGTGCCCGGTGCGCATCCCGCTGCCGAAGCTGATGCGGCACTGGCGGGAGAAGGAGTTCGAGCGGCATCTGATGCCTGCCACCCAGCGCACCGGACTGGCCGTCTGGTCCTTCTTGGCCCGGCGCGGCTGGCTCTACCGGCCGATGACGCGCATGGCCATGGCCATGCTCGCGCTGGTTGGAAAGTCGAAGGGACGCTTTTCAAAGCTTCCTTTGGCGGGCGGATGGACGCAATATCGGGACTTTCCGGCGCCCGAGGGCGATACCTTCCAGGCCCAGTGGGCCGCACGGAAGAACGTCCGCTAAGGCCAGACCGGCAGAAGCGTTCGTCGCTTCTGCGTCGGGAATGGCAATAGACAGGAGGCCGGAGCCGTTCCGCGCAGTGCGGAAAGGGTCCGGGAAGCGCCCCAAAACATAACAAGAGCGCCTGCTCAGCAGGCGCGTCAGCAGATTTTCGGAGACACCGCCAAGTGACCTCCTCCCGTGACGTCCTTTTCGCCTCGATTCGCACGGCCCTTGGGGTCAGTGGCGCCGAGGCGCCCCGCCGGCAGGCGGTGGCAGACCGCATCTCCGGTCATCCGCGTGGCGTCATCCCCGCCCGCGCCGAGCTTCCGCCCGCAGGGCAGATCGCGCTGTTCAAGGAGATGGTGGAGGCGGCCGCCGCCACGCTGGTCCATCTTCCTGATGCGTCCGCCGTGCCGGCCGCGATCGCCGCCTATCTGCGCGCGCGCAACCTGCCGCTCAGCATCCTGCGCGGCGCCGATGCCCGCCTCGCCAACCTGCCTTGGCAGAGCGAGCCCGCGCTCGACGTCTGGATCGGTCCCTCCGACGGACGGCAGCTGGCCGGCCTGTCCCATGCGTTCGGCGGCATCGCCGAGTCGGGCACGGTGGTGATGCTGTCCGGACCCGACAATCCGAGCACGCTGAACCTCCTGCCGGACCATCACCTCGTGGTGGTGAACGCCGCCGACGTCACCGGCACCTATGAGGAGGTGTGGGATCGCATCCGCACCCTCTACGGGCCGGGCACGCTGCCGCGCACGGTGAACTGGATCACCGGCCCCTCACGTTCCGCCGATATCGAGCAGACCCTGCTGCTGGGTGCCCATGGGCCGCGCAGCCTCCACGTCCTGCTCGTGGGTGACGCGTGAACGCCCCCGTCGGTCCCCTGCGCAACAGGGTCGATCCCTTCGGCGACATCGCCGCCCATCCCGCCCGCGGCCTGCTCATGGGCAATCGCGGCGGGCGCATCCACGATCCGCGCACCCGCACGCTCACCGGGCGGGCCTGGGTCTCGCGGCAGTGGATCTGCTGCGCGCTCACCTTCCGCGACCGCCGCCGGGCGGTGATGGGGGAGGGCTATACGGAACTGTTCTTCCTCGACGAGGTGGTGGCCTTCGCCGCCGGCCACCGGCCGTGCTTCCAGTGCCGCCGCGCCGCCGCCGATGCCTTCGCCGCCGCATGGGCGAAGGGGGCCGGCACCCTGTCGCCGGGAGCGGGCGAGATGGACCGGCGGCTGCATGCCGAGCGGCTCATCGGCACCCGCCGCCGCCGTCATCCGCTGCGGCTCGGCACCTTGCCGGACGGCGCGGTGTTCGTGGGCGAGGAGGGGCCGGTGGCGGTGAAGGACGGCCGGCTGCTGCGCTGGAGCTTCAATGGCTGGAACGAGATGTCCAGCGGCCCCGGCCTGGAGGAAACCGTGCAGGTGCTCACTCCGCCCTCCATCCTCGGTGCGCTCGTGGGCGGCTACCAGCCGCTATGGCACCCGAGCGCGATGGTATAACCACGCGTCAGTGATGCGCGGCGGCAACGCTGCCGTGGAAAAACACACCTGAATGGTGGATGCGTGGGACCGCAGGTGTCGGTTCTGCGTTGCTCCCTGTTGCAAATGCCGTCAAAAAACGACGGACACATGACGGTGAGCCCATGACGTTCCGCGCTTGTTTCTCGTTCCGCCCACGTTTCGCGTTTCCGCGTTTTCTCGTCCTGGCCTTCTCGGCCCTTCTCCTGTCCATCGCCATTCAGGGCAGCGCGTCCGCGCAGACAGGCCCGCGCGTCTATCTGATGCGCGGCCTCGCCAATGTCTTCTCGACGGGCATGGACACGCTGGCCGGGCAACTGCAGGCCAAGGGCATCCGCGCGGAAGTGTATGAATATGGCCAGTGGCAGGAACTGGCCAATGATGCCGTGGCCTGGTCGCGCGCCAACCGCCGCGCGCCGGTGGTGATCGTCGGGCATTCGCTGGGCGCGGATGCGGCGATCCAGATGGCCGAGCGCATGACCGCCATGGGCATTGCGCCCCGCCTCGTGGTCACGTTCGATCCGGTGGGCGTCACCACGGTGGGCCGTTCCGGCGGACGGTTCGTCAACATCTACCAGTCGAACAACGGCTTCGGTAAGGCCCTGACCAAGGGCCCCGGCTTCACCGGCACGCTGGTGAACCGCAACGAGAATGCCGCCTCCGCGCAGGGCATCGATCATTTCAACATCGAGAAGGCGGAGGCCTTCCACCAGCAGGTGATCGCCATGGTGCGGGCGCTGTCGGCACGGCCCAAGCCCCGCCCGCAGCCGGCTCCGGTGGCCGATCCCGCCGCGCCGTCCGCGAGCCTAGGGGCCACCCCGGCCACGGCTTCGGCCGCTGGCCCGGCCGCCGAAAAGATCAGCGCCACGCCCGCCGCCACGCCGGCGACGGCGCACTGAGCCTGTTCAGAGAACCGCCCGCAGCCCCGCCGCCACGGCGACGGCTGCGAGCACGGCGAAGAAGTCGCTCTTCGTCAGCTTGGTGATCACGAAGGCCACCAGCAGTCCTGCCGCCATGGCGATGTCGCCATGGGCGGCGGTGGGGGCGATGAGAGCCACCAGCACCGCGCCGGGAATGCAGTCGAGGATCTTCCGCACGCGCGGCGTCAGCGGGACGAGGCGCATCAGGAAGAAGCCGCTGACGCGGTTGAACATGGTGGTGGCCGTCATCACCAGAATGGCGATGAGGGTCTGAGGGTCGATCTCAGTCATCGGCGTAACCGCCAGCCACCGCCCCGGCCAGCGCGCCGATGACGATGAACCACCAGCCCGGCACCACATAGGACGCGCCCACGGAAACAACGGCCGCCACGCCCCAGCTCACCGCCTGCCGCCGGCCCTTCCAGTTGGGCACCAGCATGGCGACGAAGAAGGCCGGCACCACGAGGTCGATGGCAAAGACCTTCGGATCCGGAAGGCCGCCGCCGATCACCTGACCCGCAGCGCTCGCGACCACCCACAGCAGCCAGGTGACGATGCCCGAGCCGATGAAGAAGCCCACGTCGCTGCCGCCCTCGGAGCGATAGCGCATGGCGGCGGCCCAGTTGTTGTCCGCCATCAGCGTCAGCGAGAGATAGGCCTGCCAGCCGGGCAGTTGCCCGAGCCACGGCCGCATGGATGCCGACATGAGGAAATGGCGCATGTTGACCGCGAAGGTCAGCAGCGCCAACGCCAGCAGCGAGGCCGGGGTCCAGGTCTTGGTCCATCCTTCCAGCGCCACCATCTGCGCGAGGCCGGCGAAGACCAGCCCGCTGGAGAGGATGGTTTCGCCCAGCGAGAAGCCCTTCTGCGCCGCTGCCGCGCCGAAGGCCATGGCGAAGATGGCGAGGCCCGGCAGCAGCGGGACCATCACGCGCGCGCCCTCCATGAGGCCGGCGGTGCTGATGTAGGCGCGGGAGGTGGGCTGTGTCATGGCCTGGATATCATGGCCTGCGTGTCATGCGTCGCCGACGGGAGGGCTGTTTCGCTTATGCCCGAGCGTCAGGGAAGCGCCAACCCGATTTCGCGCATGGGCGCGCGGGCAGTTATGGCGTTTGCGCCGGGTGTCGCTCAGGCTCCCGGCGGCGGCTCGAACAGATGCTCCAGCCCCGCATCCCACGGCGGCACCGAGCCATAGAGCGCGGCCAGATGATCGATGAAGACGCGCACCTTCTGCGGCAGGAAGCGGCGCGAGGGATAGACCGCGAACACGCCCACCCGGTGCGAGGCGCGATAGGCCGGCAGCACCACCTGAAGCGCGCCGGAACTCAGCTCCGGCCCCACGTCCCAGGTTGAGCGCAACGCGATGCCGACGCCGGCCAGCACCGCCTCGCGCACCACCTCGTTGGAATTGGTGCGCAGCGTGCTGTGCACGCGCTGCGTCACCGGCCCGTCCGGCCCCTGCAGGCGCCACGGATCCTGGCTGTGGGTGGCGAGCAGAACGTGATCGGAGAGATCGGCAAAGGTCTTCGGCTCGCCTGCGCGGTCGAGATAGGCCGGGGTGGCGCACAGCACCCGGTGCACGGGCGCGAGGCGGCGGGCGACAAGGCTGGAATCGTTGAGGTCCGCGATGCGGACCGCGATGTCGAAGCCGTCGCCGACGATGTCCACGAAGGCATCAGACAGTTCGAGATCCACCGTCAGTTCCGGATTGGCATCCAGCAGCGAGCCCAGATGGGGCGCGATGTGCAGCCGCCCGAACGAGGTGGGGGCGGACACCCGCAGCAGGCCGCGCGCATCGGAGGTGCGGCGGGCGAGCTGGCTCTCGGCTTCCTCCACGGAGGCTAGGATGGCCACCACCCGGTCATAGAGGCCCTGACCGGCTTCCGTGAGCGTGACCTTGCGGGTGGTGCGCTGGAACAGGCGGGTGCCGAGGCGCTCCTCAAGCTTCTGAACGCGCTTGGAAACCACCGGCGGCGACAGCCCAAGCTCACGCCCGGCGGCGGACAATCCCCCCGCCGTGACAATGCGCGCGAAAATCTCCAGATCGGCGAGGTTGCCGATCAGGGGGCGCACCTCCCCGGTGGGGCGGCGGGAGGCAGGAGGATCGCGGCGGATTGTTTCCATGGCTGCATTTATTTTCGCCGCAGCGGCAATAATCAATCCCGGATTTTTGCATCAAACCGATTATAGTCGCCTCTAACGAGAAATGTTCTAGGGAAGACCGCCATGACGGGCCTCAGGCTGCCGGAAGCGGATGCGGGTGTATTGGCCCGCCGGGAGGAGATTGTCGCAGCCCTGCGCGGCATCGTGCCGGGCGAGGGGGTCATCGACCGCGAACGCGAGATGCGCCCGTATGAGTCCGACGGTCTGACCGCTTATCGGCAGCTGCCCCTCGTGGTGGTGCTGCCCTCCAACACCGAGCAGGTCTCGCAGGTTCTGCGCTATTGCCACGCGAACGGCATCCGGGTGGTGCCGCGCGGGGCGGGCACGTCCCTCTCCGGTGGTGCGCTGCCGCTCAGCGATGCGGTGCTGCTCGGCATGGGCAAGTTCAACCGCGTGCTGGACATCGATTTTCCCAACCGCTGCGCCGTGGCGCAGCCGGGCGTCACCAACCTCGGCATCACCAAAGCGGTGGAGCATGAGGGCTTCTATTACGCCCCCGACCCCTCCTCGCAGATCGCCTGCACCATCGGCGGCAATGTGGGCGAGAATTCCGGCGGCGTGCACTGCCTGAAATACGGGCTCACCACCAACAATGTGCTGGGTGTGGAGCTGGTGCTCATCACTGGCGAGGTGGTGCGGCTCGGCGGCAAGCATCTGGATGCGGGCGGGCTGGAGCTGCTCAGCGTCATCATCGGCTCCGAGGGGCTTCTGGGCGTGGTGACGGAAGTCACCGTGCGCCTCCTGAAGAAGCCGGACACCGCCCGCGCCGTGCTGGTGGGCTTCCCCACCTCCGAGGATGCGGGCGAGTGCGTGGCGCGCACCATCGGCGCGGGCATCATCCCGGCCGGCATCGAGATGATGGACAGGGACGCCATTGCCGCTGCCGAGGCATTCGTGAACGTCGGCTATCCGCTCGATGTTGAAGCCTTGCTCATCATCGAGCTGGATGGACCGGAGGCGGAATGCGCGCATCTGCTGGGCGAAGTCTCGGCGATCGCCCAGGGCTGCAACGCCACCACGCTGCGGGTGTCCAACAGCGAGGAGGAGCGGCTCGGCTTCTGGGCCGGGCGCAAGGCGGCCTTCCCGGCGGTGGGGCGCATCTCGCCGGACTATCTGTGCATGGACGGCACCATCCCGCGCAAGGCGCTGCCGCTGGTGCTCTCGCGCATGCGCGAACTCTCCGAGAAGCACGGTCTGCGCTGCGCCAACGTCTTCCATGCGGGCGACGGCAATCTGCACCCGCTCATCCTCTATGACGCCAACAAGGGCGAGATGGACGCGGCGGAGGAATTCGGCGCCGACATCCTGCGCCTGTGCGTGGAGGTGGGCGGCGTGCTCACCGGCGAGCACGGGGTGGGCGTCGAGAAGCGCGATCTCATGCCGGAGATGTTCGACGAGGTGGACCTCGCCCATCAGCAGCGTCTGAAATGCGCTTTCGATGCTGAGGGTCTGCTCAATCCCGGCAAGGTATTTCCGACCCTGCATCGCTGCGCCGAGCTTGGCCGCATGCATGTGAGCGGCGGCCAGTTGCCGTTCCCCGATCTTCCCCGTTTCTGAAGCATCAGGCGCGTTATGACCGACGTAGTGAAAGTGGCTGATGAGGCCGGTCTCGTCGAGGCGGTGCGGGCGGCGATCGAGGCCGGCAAGACGCTGGACGTGTGCGGGCGCGGCTCCAAGCGCGATCTCGGCCGGCCGGGCCAGACCGACTGGACGCTCGACCTGTCCGCGCTCGCGGGCGTCACCCTGTATGAGCCGGAAGAGCTGATCCTCTCCGCCAAAGGCGGCACGCCCGTCGCCGAGATCGAGGCCATGCTGAAGGAGCGCGGCCAGATGCTGGCTTTCGAACCGCTGGATTACGGCCCGCTGCTCGGCGGGGCGGAGGCCGCCGGCAGCATCGGCGGCGTCGTCGCCTGCAATCTCGCCGGCCCCCGCCGCATCAGCCATGGCGCGGCGCGCGACCATGCGCTGGGCGCGCGCGCGGTGTCCGGACGGGCGGAAGCCTTCAAGTCCGGCGGGCGGGTGGTGAAGAACGTCACCGGCTATGATCTGCCGCGCCTGCTGGCGGGCTCCTACGGCACGCTCGCGGTGTTGAGCGAATTTACATTGAAGGTGCTGCCCCGTCCGCCCATGGAGGAGACCGTGGTGCTGCCCGGCGTGTCGCCGGAGGCGGCGGCCAAGGCGCTGAGCGCCGCCATGGGCTCGTCCTGCGAGGTGTCCGGCGCGGCTTATCTGCCCGGCCCGGTCGCGGCGCGCATTCCGGAACTGAAGCTTGATGTGCCGGCCGTGGTGCTGCGGCTGGAAGGTTTCGAACCTTCCGTGCGTGCCCGCCGTGCCATGATGATCTCGGTGCTCATGCCCTTCGGCGGCGTGGAGGTGGTGGAGACGGCCGCCTCTCCCGGCCTCTGGGCGTCCATCCGCGACGTCCGCCCCTTCGTGGGCACCGGCGCGCGCGCCGTGTGGCGCCTCTCCACGGCGCCGGCCGCCGGTCCCGCTCTGGCGGCCCGGCTGGCGGAGCAGTTCAAGGGCGAGACGTTCTGTGACTGGGCCGGCGGCCTGATCTGGCTGCTGATGCCCGGCGAGGCGTCGGAGGCCGACAAGGTCCGCGCGGCCCTCGCGCCCCACGGCGGCCATGCCACGCTGGTGCGGGCCACTTCTGC
Source organism: Azorhizobium oxalatiphilum (assembly GCF_014635325.1). GTDB lineage: Bacteria > Pseudomonadota > Alphaproteobacteria > Rhizobiales > Xanthobacteraceae > Azorhizobium > Azorhizobium oxalatiphilum. The sequence continues at coordinate 204,263 of NZ_BMCT01000008.1, forward strand.
CGAGCGCGCCGCCGTGCCGGTGTTCCAGCCCATGGAGCCGACGCTTGCCGCGCTGACCCAGCGCGTGAAGGCGAGCTTCGATCCCATGGGCGTGCTCAACCCCGGCCGCATGTATGCGGGCATGTGAGATGAGCGGATCTTCACCATCCTCGCGCACCCTGCCCCCTCCCCCCTTGCGGGGGAGGGTTGGGGAGGGGGGTAATGCCGCTTCCGTTAGCCTGCCCGCCCCCCTCGCGAGCAACGAGATGCCGATGTCCGACGGCAAGCGTCCGATGGCCCACGCGCCGGTCAGTCGGCGCATGAAGGGACATGTGAAGGCACTGCGTGCGCAGATGACGGATGCTGAAGGGGCACTCTGGAGTCATTTGCGAGGTCATCGCCTTGGAGCCTCCTTCCGTCGGCAAGTGCCAATGGGGCCATACATCGGAGATTTCGTCTGTCACGCGGCGCGGCTGATCGTCGAGGTCGATGGTGGTCAGCATAGCGAGGGGCGGGATGTTGCGCGCGATGCGTGGTTTATCGGGCGTGGATATCGGGTGGTCCGCTATTGGAATTCTGATGTCCTCGGCAATCTCGATGGTGTTCTGGAAGATCTGGCGATGCAGCTGGCGCTCGATGTCGCTTCAGCTGAGAGGGCATTACCCCCCTCCCCAACCCTCCCCCGCAAGGGGGGAGGGGGCTGGTTGCGCGGGGCGGAAAGCGGGACTTCGATTAGCGCGACATCCTCCGCCAAAGCACTGACCTCTACTGCACCAACTGAGCAAATTGACAACAAGACCGACGGCGCGGGAGGCCGCGAGTAATGCAGACCAATTTCTCCCTCGCGCAGCTCGCGGACCCGCATGTGGCGGCCTCCGAGAAGATCCTGCGCGCCTGCGTCCATTGCGGCTTCTGCACCGCCACCTGCCCCACCTACGTGCTGCTGGGCGACGAACTGGATAGTCCGCGCGGACGCATCTATCTCATCAAGGACATGCTGGAGAACGACCAGCCGGCGACGCCGGATGTGGTCAAGCATGTGGATCGCTGCCTCTCCTGCCTGTCCTGCATGACCACCTGTCCCTCGGGCGTGCACTACATGCACCTCGTGGACCACGCCCGCGCCCACATCGAGCAGACCTACAAGCGGCCTTTCCTCGATCGGCTGAACCGCGCGCTGCTCGCCGCCGTCATGCCCTATCCCGGCCGCTTCCGGCTGGCGCTCATGGGCGCGGCGCTGGCAAAGCCCTTCGCGCCGCTGCTGGATGCCATCGGGCCGCTGAAGCCCGTCGCCGCCATGCTGCGTCTCGCCCCCGGTTTCCCGCGCGGGCGCTCGGCCGATGAGGCGCCCGGCGTCCACAGCGCGAAGGGCCCCCGCCGCGCCCGCGTGGCGCTGCTGGGTGGCTGCGCCCAGCCGGTGCTGCGGCCGGATGCGGACGAGGCCGCCATTCGCCTGCTCAACAGGCTCGATGTGGAGGTGGTGCGGGTGGCTGAGGAGGGCTGCTGCGGCTCCCTCGTCCACCACATGGGCAAGGAGGAGCAGGCGCTGGCGCTTGCCCGCGCCAATATCGACGCCTGGTGCGCGGAGATGGAACGGGGCGGGCTGGATGCCATCCTCTCCACGGTGTCCGGCTGCGGCACCACCATCAAGGATTACGGCTACATGTTACGCCTCGATCCCGCCTATGCGGAGAAGGCGCAGCGCGTGTCAGCCATCGCCATGGACATCGCCGAATTCCTCGGCAAGCACGGCCTGCCCAAGGCGGAGAAGCCCATGGGCAGGAAGGTGGCCTATCACGCCGCCTGTTCGCTCCAGCACGGGCAGAAGATCAAGGGCACGCCCAATCAGCTGCTCAAGACCGTGGGCTTCGAGGTGGCGGAGCCGTTCGAGAGCCACATCTGCTGCGGCTCGGCGGGCACCTACAACATGCTCCAGAGCGAGATCGCGGTTGAGCTGCGCGACCGCAAGGTGGCCAATATCGAGCGCCTGGCGCCCGACATCATCGCCGCCAGCAACATCGGCTGCATGACGCAGCTCGGTTCGGGCACCGATATCCCCATCGTCCATACGGTGGAGCTTCTGGACTGGGCCACCGGGGGGCCCGTGCCGCCGGCGGTGGCTGCGGCAGGGCGTTCCGTCGCCGCCTGACATAATCCCAACGGGATTGTTGCCTAAAAGGCAAAAGTCTGTTGGCTTTGGGCGCGGTTTCGTCAAAAGCTGCGAGCCTCTATCTGCGCGTTGGCCGTTGCGGCCCGCGCCTTCAAGGCAGGATGGTTCATGTCCCACCCGTTCGACCTTACCCTCTATCTCGTCACCGATCCCCGCCAGACGGCGGCGCGCGGGCTTTCCGAGACCGTGGAGCAGGCGGTGGCAGGCGGCGCAACCATCGTCCAGCTGCGCGATCCCGACGCCAAGGGCCGGGCGCTGGCCGAGCAGGCGCGGGCGCTGCTGACGCTGCTGAAGCCGCACAACATTCCGCTCATCATCAACGACCGTGTGGATGTGGCCGCCGCCGTGGGCGCGCAGGGCGTGCATCTGGGGCAGGACGATCTCGCCCCCGCCGTTGCCCGCGCCATTCTGGGCCGCGAGGCCATCGTCGGCCTCTCCATCGGCTCGGTGGAAGAACTGGCGGCCTCCGATCTCGGCCCGGTGGACTATGTGGGCTGCGGCCCCGTGAACGCCACCGGCACCAAGGGCGATGCAGGCGGGGCCATCGGCGTCGCCGGCCTCAACGATTTGCGCGCGCGCATCCAGCTGCCCATGGTCGCCATCGGCGGTCTCAAGGGCGAGGATGTGCAAGGCGTGATGGAGGCGGGTGCCGATGGCATTGCCGTCGTCTCGGCGCTGTGCGCCGCCCCTGATGTGGCCGCCGCTGCCCGCGCCCTGAAAGCGTCCGTTCTTGAATTCCGTCGCCCCTGAATCCGTTGTCCGTGCGTTCCGCCGCTGAGCGGCACCCGCGTTTCGTGCTTTTGCGTATCTGAAGACAATCAACCACAGGAGACCGACATCATGTCGACCCCCGCCCTCCCGACCGGCGTTGCCATCACCGGCCCGATGAACCCGCGCTATGAGGAAATCCTCACCTCTGACGCGCTGGCCTTCATCGCCGAGCTGCACCGCACCTTCAACGCCACCCGCAAGGAACTGCTGGCCAGGCGCACCGCCCGTCAGGCCCGCTTCGATGCCGGCGAACTGCCCGATTTCCTGCCCGAGACCAAGAGCGTGCGCGATGCCGAATGGAGCATCGCCCCGCTGCCGGCCGATCTGCAGGACCGCCGCGTGGAGATCACCGGCCCGGTGGACCGCAAGATGATCGTCAACGCGCTGAACTCCGGCGCCAAGGTGTTCATGGCGGACTTCGAGGACGCCTCCGGCCCGCAGTGGCCGAACATGATCGACGGCCAGCTGAACCTGAAGGATCGCTGGGCCAACAAGATCGACTTCCACGACAATTCCAACGGCAAGGACTACAAGCTCGGCGCCAATCCCGCCGTGCTGATCATCCGCCCGCGCGGCTGGCACCTGCCGGAAGCCCATGTGACCGTGGACGGCGAGGAAGTGTCCGGCTCGCTGTTCGACTTCGGCCTCTATGCCTTCCACAATGCCAAGGCGGCGCTGGCGCAGGGCTCCGGCGCCTATTTCTATCTGCCGAAGACCGAGAGCCATCTGGAAGCGCGTCTGTGGAACGACGTCTTCACGCTGGCGGAAGCCCGCCTCGGCATCCCGGCCAAGGCCATCAAGGCGACGGTGCTCATCGAGACCCTGCCGGCGGTGTTCGAGATGGACGAGATCCTCTACGAGCTGCGCGACCATGTGGCCGGCCTCAACATCGGTCGCTGGGACTACATCTTCTCCTTCATCAAGCGCCTGGGTAAGAACGCCCGCTTCCTCACGCCCGACCGTGCCCGCATGGTCATGAGCGAGGCGTTCCTGAAGGCCTATGGCGCGCTGCTGGTGAAGACGTGCCACCGCCGCAAGGCCTTCGCCATGGGCGGCATGGCCGCGCAGATCCCGGTGAAGAACAACCCCGCCGCCAATGACGCCGCCTTCGCCAAGGTGCGCGCCGACAAGGAGCGCGAGGCCGGTGACGGCTGCGACGGCACCTGGGTGGCCCATCCCGACCTCGTGCCGGTGGCCATGGAGGTGTTCAACCGCCTGATGCCCACCCCGAACCAGCTCCAGAAGCTGCGGCAGGACGTGAACGTCGGCCGCGACGATCTGCTGGTGGTCCATCAGGGCGAGCGCACCGAGGGCGGCCTGCGCGAGAACATCCGCGTCGGCGTGCAGTATATCGAGGCGTGGCTGCGTGGCCGTGGCGCGGTGCCGCTGTACAACCTCATGGAGGATGCGGCCACCGCCGAGATCAGCCGCGCGCAGATCTGGCAGTGGATCCACCTCGGCGCCAAGCTGGAGGACGGCCGCACGGTGACGGGCGAGCTGTTCCAGTCTCTGCTCGACGACGAGATGGCCAAGCTGCGCGAAGTGCTGACCCCCGCCGTGTACGACAAGGGCCGCTTCCCGGAGGCGATCAAGCTGTTCGCCGACATGACGCTGGCCAAGGACTTCGAGGAATTCCTGACGCTTCCGGCCTACAAGCTGGTGGCCTGAGCGCCGGATCGGGCCAGATTGTTTCAATCTGGCCCGTGAATCCGCCGCTCAAACTTCGATAGACGCTTCCTATGCGGGGGCGGCCTCACCGCTCCCGCATAAGGAACGCATAAAGCGGGTTACAAAAAATTCATGCGCCGCCGCCCTTCCGGCGGCGCTTTTGCGTGCGCATATGCCGGTCGCACCGGGCGTGAATTCCCTAACGGAATGTCATGCCCCATTTCTTTGACCGGAGACGATCATGACCCCCGAAGAACGCGCCCTCCTTGATGGCCTGTTCGACCGCATGCGCGGCGTGGAAAACCAGCCGCGCGACGCCGAAGCCGAGGCCCTGATCGCCCGCCGTACGGCGGACGCCCCCCACGCCGCCTACACCCTCTCCCAGACCGTCCTCGTGCAGGAGCATGCGCTCCAGCAGGCGGCGGCCCGCATCCAGGAACTGGAGGCGCAGGCGCGCAACGCGCAGCAGGCGCAACCCCAGTCTTCGGGCAGCTTCCTCGGCGGCCTGTTCGGCGGTGGCAGCGCCCCGCGCGGCACCTCCGTGCCCACCTCCGGCGCGCGCAGCGAGGCGCCGATGGGCCTGCCGCAGGGCTACAATTCCGCGCAGCAGGGTGGTTTCGGCCAGCAGCCGGGCTATCCGCAGCAGCCGGCCGGTGGTCCCTGGGGCCAGCAGCCGCAGCAGTTCCAGCAGCGCCCCGGCATGTTCGGCGGCGGCGGTGGTGGCGGCGGCTTCCTGCAGGGCGCGCTCGCGACCGCTGCGGGCGTGGCCGGTGGCGCACTCCTGTTCCAGGGCATTCAGGGCCTGATGTCGCACGGCACCGGCCCCATCGCCGATCAGGCGTCGGCCGCCGTGGGTGATCTGGGCGCGCAGGCGCAGAACGCCCTTGGCGGCGCGCCGGATCAGATGGCGAGCAACGACATCTCGGGCTGGCAGAATGACAATGGCGACCAGCAGACCGCCAGCTATGACGATGGCGGCGATGACGGTGGAGATTTCGGCGGCGACGATTCCAGCTGGGGCTGATCCAGCCCCTTCCATCGCCTGACGCTTCGGCCCTCTCCCGCTCCGGGAGAGGGCTTTTTTGTGTGCGGGTGTTCAGTCGCCGAGGCAGGCGGTGCTGGCGATGCGGTAGGTCCGATCCGCGCCCAGCATGTGCGCCTCGAAGCCGCCCGCGAACAGGCCGGCCACCGCGCCATGGCGCACGTTGAGCCCGCCCGCATAGGCGCCGAGCGCCGGCAGTACGAGGCGATGCCCGTCGGTGGCGAAGCAGCGGCGGCGGATGGAGCGCCCGCGCACCACGAGGCGCGCAACCGGATGCAGATGGCCGGCGATTTCGCCGGGTTCGTGCGTCTCGCCGGGCTCGTGCCGCAGCACCAGCGGGCCGATGCGCAGCTCCCGCGCCCAGTCGCCTTGCAGATCGGCGTGCGGCTCGGGATCGTGATTGCCGGCGATCCAGATGAAGTTGCGCCCCGCCTGAAGCGCGCTCAGGCGCGAACGTGCATCGGGGGAAAGGCGTTCGGCGCCCCAGCGATCGTGAAAGCTGTCGCCCAGCGCGACGATGGTGCGCGGCTGGTGAGCGGCAACAAGGGCCTCCAGCCGCGCGAGCGTCTCGGTGGTGTCGTAGGGCGGCAGCATCTGGCCGCGCCGGGCGAAGGCCGAGCCCTTCTCCAGATGCAGGTCCGCCACCACCAGCAGGCCCTCGTCGGGCCACACCAGCGCGCCGCGCGGATCAAGCCGGATCGCGCAGCCATGGAGGGCCACGAACGGATCGGGAACAGAATCGGTGCGCGCGAGCATGTCCCTTGATGGCAAAAGCCCCGCCAACGAGCAAGCGCGGGCGGGGCCTTGGCACTCAGGCGTTAAGTGAGAGGCGTGTCAGCGGAAGAGCTGGCGCAGGCCGGAGGGCTGGCAACGCAGATATTGCGGGGCCGCCGTCATGGTGGCGCCCAGCTCCGCCGCCGCATGCCACGGCCAGCGCGGATCGTAGAGGATGCCACGGGCAATGCCGATGGCGTCCGCCTTGCCGGTCTGGAGAATGTCTTCCGCCGCCTTCGGATCGGTGATGAGGCCGACTGCGATGGTGGTCATGCCGGTGGCGGCCTTGACCGCCTCGGCGTGCGGCACCTGATAGCCGGGGCCGACAGGGATCTTCTGCAACGGCGAGAGGCCGCCGGTGGAGACATGCATGGCATCGCAGCCCCGCGCCTTGAGTGCCTGCGAGAAGGCGATGGTGCCCTCCACATCCCAGCCGCCATCCACCCAGTCGGTGGCGGACACGCGCATGATCACCGGGATATGCGCCGGCAGGGCCTCGCGCACGGCGTCATACACCTCCAGCGGGAAGCGCATGCGGTTCTCCAGCGAGCCGCCATACTGGTCGGTGCGGGCGTTGGAGAGGGGCGAGAGGAACTGATGCAGCAGATAGCCGTGGGCGCCGTGGAGCTCCACCGCATCGAAGCCGATGCGGGCGGCGCGGCGGGCGGCGTCCGCAAAGGCGGTGCGCACGCGGGCGAGGCCGGCGTCATCGAGCGCGATGGGCGCCACGTCCTCGTTGCGGAAGGGCAGGGCGGACGGGGCATAGGGCACCCAGCCGCCGTCGGCTTCGGCCACCTGATGGTTGCCTTCCCACGGCCGGGCCGTGGAGGCCTTGCGGCCCGCATGGCCGAGCTGAATGCCGTATTTCACATGGCCGCCGGCCGGCAGCTGGGCGCGCACGCGGGCGAGGGTGTCGGCGAGGGTCTTCTCCGTGGCATCGTCCCAGAGGCCGAGATCGGCGGGGGAGATGCGCCCTTCCGGCTCGACGCCGGTGGCCTCGACGATGACGAGGCCGGCGCCGGAGAGGCCGAGCGTGCCGAGATGCATCAGGTGCCAGTCGGTGGCATGGCCGTCCTTGGCCGAGTACTGGCACATGGGGGCGATGACGATGCGGTTCTCAAGCGTGAGCGCGCCGAGCTTCAGCGGATCGAACAACAGGGGCATGGGCTTATCCGGATTCGGAAACAGGAAGGTAGGCTCACTATAGATCCGCTTTCGCAGTGCGGTAGTGCGGAACGCATCACGGATGTGCGCATGACGCAGCGGCGGGAATGATATTTTCTGGGCGGGGATGTCGGGACGGGGCGACCAGCCGCGTCCTAGGAAAGCCAACAGCGGAGGACGTCCATGTCGAAGCTCATCTTCATCAACCTGCCCGTGTCCGATCTCGCCCGCGCCATTGCCTTCTACGAGGCGGTGGGGGCGAAGAAGAATCCGCAGTTCAGCGACGATACGGCCGCCTGCATGGTGGTGTCCGACATCATCCATGTGATGGTGCTGACCCATCCCAAGTTCAAAGGCTTCACGCCGCGCGAGATCGCCGATGCGCACAAGGTCAGCGAGGTGCTGATCTGCATCTCCGCAGGCAGCCGCGCCGAGGTGGACGAGACCATCGCCAATGCGGTGAAGGGCGGCGGCACGGCGGACCCCGGTCCGCTTCAGGAATACGGTGGCTTCATGTATGGCCGCAGTTTTTCGGATCCGGACGGCCACATCTGGGAAGTGATGTGGATGGACCCTGCCATGGCCAGCGGCGCGCCTGCCGAGGCCGGCGCCTGATCCCCATTGATCACGTCCGGAGGAAACCGAAATGGCGAAGATCTCTCCGTGCCTCTGGTTCAAGGGTGAGGCGGAGGAGGCGGCACGATTCTATGTCTCGCTGCTGCCGGACTCGCGTATCGACCATATCCAGAGAAACCACGTGGACACGCCCGGCGGTCCCGCGGGAAGTGTGATGGTGGTCACTTTCACGCTCGCGGGTCAGCCCTTCATGGCTATGAACGGTTGCACGACACCGGAATATACGGCCGCCGTGTCCTTCAAGGTGGATTGCGCCGACCAAGCCGAGATTGATCGCCTCTGGGCTGCACTCGGGGAGGGCGGCACGGAGCAGCAGTGCGGTTGGATAACGGACCGTTACGGCGTGCCGTGGCAGATCGTGCCCGAAATCCTGCCCCGCCTGCTCTCCGATGCGCAGCGCGCGCCACGGGTCATGTCGGCCCTGATGGGCATGGTGAAGCTGGACATGGCGGCGCTGGAGGCCGCTTAGGCCTCATCCGGCTTTGATTGCACCGGCAGCCGAAGCAGACTGTGACTTATCAAGCTTTTGTCGGACAATTCGGTCGAGGCACCGCCCTTGCTTCGGCTGGACAGGCGCCCGGTTGCCACCGCAACGGCGACCGGGCGCTGGTTCATCCGGCCCGCGGCCGGCTATTTGTCCAGGCTCGCCGTCCTGGTCAGCCAACCGGCGAAATCCTTCAGTTCCTGATCGCTGACGGTGTGGCCCATGCCCGGGTAGGCATGGAAGGTCAGGATCACCCGGTGGCTGTCGAGAACCGCCTTGGCCTTTTCCGCATAAGAGAAGGCGACGATCCGGTCCGCCTCGCCATGGCCGATGAAGAAGGGCGTCTGGGTCAGGCGCTTGGAGGGCACGATGCGCTTCTGCTGCGTGTCCAGCAGCGCCCCGCCGAAGGACGCCCCACCGATGAAGCGCTGGGGCTCCATCATCACCAGCTCATAGGCCATGACGCCGCCCTGGCTGAAGCCGGCGACGATCACTTCCTGCGGGGATGTCTTACAGGCTTTGACGATGGTCTCGATGGTGGTGAGCACCGCCTTGCGGCTGGCCAGAAGCTGGGCGTCGTCGGCGGTGAAGCCATCGGCCGTCTGCCGGTTCACATACCAGCGATAGCCACCGTCCGGGGTGGTGAGCGGCGCGCGCAGCGAGACCACGAGGAAGCGGCCCGGCACCGCGTCCGCAATGCCGATCATGTCCTTTTCGTCTGCCGCATAGCCATGCAGCAGTACGAGCATGGGCGGCCTGTCACCGGGCGTGCGCGGTTGCCGCAGCTCATAGGCGAGGGGTGCCGCGCGGGTGGCGGCGGCCGACTGGGGACACGCGGCGGGCTGCGCCGCGGCCTGGGCGGAAGCCGGGAGCGGGGCGAGGGCCAGCGCGAGAGAGAGACTGGCGGCCGACAGCAGGGCACGGATCACGGATCGCCTCCGGGAAGGTGGTGTCAGAGTGCTTGATAGAGAATGTCTTTCGGCTTCGATTGCGAAGCAGGCAAAGCCGGACATGCTCAGGCGTCCCTGGCATCGCCATGTGACGGGAATGGGTCCGCGCGGGCATATGCACGGCCGAAACTGGGGAGGGATAAGGGGAGAGGTACCAGCCGGCCTATAAGCCGGGTTCTGTACGGCGGGATCGCTCCCGCGTGGCGGCCATTCCTCTAGGACGCCGATTGCTCGGCGCCTCTGGCAGTCAACCCGGACGGCGTTCCGAAGACCGGAGTGAGCGGCTTGCGCCGCCCGTGCCATCCCTATTCGACCTTGCTCCCGGTGGGGTTTGCCGTGCCGCTTCCGTTGCCGGTCGCGCGGTGGGCTCTTACCCCACCGTTTCACCCTTACCCATGCGCGCATGGGCGGTCTGATTTCTGTGGCACTTTCCCTGGGGTCGCCCCCGCCGGACGTTATCCGGCACCGTGTCTCCGTGGAGCCCGGACTTTCCTCGATGCGAACATCGCGGCCGCCCGGCCGGCTGGTGGCCTCCCAATGGGGGTTTCAGGGCCGGGCGTCAAGCTCCGCGGCAAGCGGTTCAGAGGCAAGTGGTTGGATAATAAGTCAAGTTTTTGCAATCTTTGGTGTTTTTCTTTCCAAAGACGTGACAGGCGTAGCTGCCGTTGAAGACCGTCACATGGGTGTCGCTGCTGGCGCAGGGCGGCTCCATCCCGCCGGGATGGGGGCCATCGATCCATCTGCAGGTCCCGCTGGCATAGGCATCACGCAATTTTTGGTCGGCCGAATTCGCGACACGGCTGGGCCAGGGCTTCTTGACCGTGACGCCATAGGGATTGGTGCATCCCGCCGCCGCCGGTGCGGCGCTCAGTGTCAGTACGGCCAAAGCCACAGCAGCGAAGCTGGCGTTGCGGTGGCGGAAAGGAGAAAGGTTGAGTGCCGTCATGGAAGTCCCCACGTTGGCCTGTCGCAGGCTGCGGCAGGCGATGACGGGGCGATGCTATGAAGGGGGCACCGCACGGGCTGTAACCAAAGTCACGGCTGCCCGCCGGTCCTTCTCTCAGCCGTGCGTGCAGCCGCCGTGCGGATGGTCGTGATCATGGTCATGATCATGATCATGATCATGATCGTGGGGATGATCATGCTCCGCCCCGTCCTCCGGCCGCGCGCCGATGAGGTTGCGCAGGGTGAGGATGGTGGAGCCGTCCGCGACCCCGTCCACCTGCGAGCGGCGGAAATGGCGCTGGAAGGCCGTGACCACGTCGTGGGTGGCCTCGTCATAGACGCCCGTCACCGGCAGGCCGTAGCCATAGAGCGCCAGCATGGCCTGCAGGGCCGCCACGGGCTGGCCGCTGTCGCCCATCATGAAGAAGCGCCCACCGCCCTTGGGGGCCTCGTGGACATGATGGCCGACGCCCGCATGGTGCAGGAACTCCCAGGGGAATTTCTCCCCCGGATCCTGCTTGCGGCCGGGAGCGACGTCCGAATGGGCGAGCACGCGGTCGGCGCGGATGTGATGGCGGGTAACGATGTCCCGGCAGAGTGCCGCCACCGAGCGCAACTGGCGCTCGGGAAAATCGGGATAGCCGGCATCGTGGCCGGGATTGACGATCTCGATGCCGATGGAGCGGGAATTGGTGTCGTCGCGCCCCTCCCAGCTGGAGACGCCCGCATGCCAGGCGCGTCGGGCCTCGGGCACCATCTGCACGATACTGCCGTCCTCGAGCACCACATAATGGCAGGAGACTTCGGCCACCGGGTTGCGCAGCAGGGCGATGGCGGCCTCGGCGCTGGTCATGCCGGTATAGTGCAGCACCAGCATGTCGATGGCGGATTTGCGCTCGCCATGGTTGGGCGAGGGGGCGAGGGCGCTGACGAGATCGCTGTCGGGCGTGAAGGGCAGGGGGGCGTTGTCCTGCCTGTTGTCGGGCTCGAAACTCACCGTGTCTCCCGGAGCTGCTGGATGCGGGCGTAGGCCGCATTTACCGCAGCCACCCGGTCGTTGGCGAGCCTGATCGCCGCCGGGGGCAGGCCGCGGGCCTGCAGGCGGTCGGGATGATGCTCGCTCACCAGCTGGCGCCAGCGCAGCTTGATCTGGGCATCGGTGGCATCGTTGGGCAGGTCCAGCACCGCATAGGGATCGCCGGGCCGGCGCACGTGGCGGGCCTCGATGCGCTCATAGGCGGCGTCGTCGAAACCCATGAGGCCGGCGACCTTGTGCATGAAGATGAGTTCGCTGGGGTGCAGCGCATGGTCCGCCTTGGCCACGTGGAACAGGGCGTCGAGCAGGTCCTCGCGCGTGTCCGGCTCGTCGGCGAACAGATCGCCGATCTGGCGGGCATAGGCTTCGAAGCCTGCGGTATCTCGGCTGGCAAGATCAAACACGCGAGCCACTCCTGCGAGTTCCTCGGGAGGAATATCCAAGACTTCCCGGAACGCAGCCACTTCCACCGGGACCACCACGCCATCGGCTTTCGCCATCTTGGCGCAGAGGGCGATCAGCGCGATGGAGAAAGCTGCCGGGCGCGGGGCGGGGGCGAGCAGGCGTTGCAGGGCATGGGCGGCGAGTCCGCCGAGCAATGCACCGAGCGGGCCTCCGAGCACAAAGCCCATGCCGGCCCCACCAATCATCCCCACCAGCGCCACGAGCTCTCCTTCACGCCGACGCAAACCGCATGAGAAGCACCGCGTCACCGAATGACAATACGCACCATTACGCAGAAAGGATGTCCGGCCGGCGTTCGGATCATGCCGAAACCCTGCCATGGCAAGGGTCGATCACCGGAAATCCCGGAGCCGCGCCGCACTGCCACACCCCCCGGAGCCGGATCCTGCCGGATGGTAACGCCATCCCTCCGGAACCTGCTCCCGACCGCTCCCGAACCGGGCGCTGGCCACGGTCAAGTTAAGTCCCCATTAGGGTTAATGCCGGGTTAAGCTTGCGTGAGCGTCGGTCCTCGCCTCCCCGCCATCCACATTTCGTCCCTCCGGCTGCCCGGTGTCCGCCGGTGTCGCGCACCCGCGCCGTTTTGCCGGGCGCGACAGCCTGTGCGTGGCGGTCTGTCCCGCCCGAATCCATTGACGCCCATGCCAGCCCATGTTAACCCAAATCCACCCAATCAATGGTGCCGCAAGGCGCCGACGCGTCCCGCAGCCGGTCCGGCCGCGTGAGGTGGCGGCCCGTCAGCCGGTCTCCGCAGATTGGGGTGTTCCGTTTAGCGCTGGGGGTTCCACGGGCGTCATGGACCGCTTCGTGTCCACCTACACGATGCGCCTGGACGCCAAGGGCCGGGTTTCCATTCCCGCGCCTTATCGCACCGTCCTGACCAAGGATGGGGCGGACCTCCTGCATTGCCATCCCAGCCTCGCCGAGCAACCGGCGCTGGATGCGGGCGGCAGTGCCCTGATGGCCGAGATCGAGGCCCTGATTTCCCGCTATCCGCCCTATTCGGAAGCGCGGGAGGACTTCGCGGCGGCGCTCTACGGCACGACCGAGATGTTGCGGATCGACCCGGAAGGCCGGGTGGTCCTGACCGAAAGCCTGAAGACCCACGCCGAAATCGCCGATCAGGTGACGTTCGTGGGCCTCGGGCACAAGTTCCGGATCTGGGAACCGGAGCGCTTCCGCGCCCATCTCGCAGAGGCCCGCGAGAAGGTGCGCGCTTTGAGGCGCTCGCTGGGATCCGGACAGGAGAACGAGGGGAGTATCAAGGGATGACGACGGGTCGCGGGGTCGGACCCACCGACGCCGCTGGCGGACCGACCCGTCATTTTCCGGTGATGCTCCCCGAAGTTCTCGCGCACCTCGCGCCGAAGGATGCCGCACTTTACGTGGACGGCACCTTCGGCGCGGGAGGTTATACCGGCGCCATTCTCAACGCCGCCGACTGCCGCGTCATCGCCTTCGATCGCGACCCCACCGCCATCACCGGCGGCGCGGAGCTGGTCGCCGCATCGGGCGGGCGCCTCACCCTCGTGCAGGATCGTTTCTCCGAACTCGGCAACGTGGTCGAGCAGATGGGCCTTGCCCCGCTCGATGGCGTGGTGCTGGACATCGGCGTCTCCTCCATGCAGCTCGATCAGGCCGAGCGCGGCTTCTCCTTCCGCCGCGACGGGCCGCTCGACATGCGCATGGCCGATACCGGCCCCTCCGCCGCCGACCTCGTGGCGGACCTGGAGGAGACGGAACTCGCCCACATCATCTGGACGCTGGGCGAGGAGCGATTCTCCCGCCAGATCGCCCGCGCTATAGTTACCGCGCGGACCGAGAACCCCATCACGCGCACGCTCCAGCTGGCCGACATCGTCGCGAAAGTGGTGTGGGCGAAGCCCGGTGAAGTGCATCCCGCGACCCGCACCTTCCAGGCGTTGCGCATAGCGGTGAATGAGGAATTGAAAGAGCTTGTGGGGGCTCTGGCCGCCGCCGAGCGGGTGCTGAAACCCGGCGGGCGGCTCGTGGTCGTGACGTTCCACTCGCTTGAGGACAGGATCGTTAAGAATTTTCTGTCACACCGAAGCAAGGCACCATCCGCCTCGCGTCACATGCCGCAAGCGGAGGGGCCGGCCCCCTCCTTCCGGCTCGTGGCCAAGGGAATGGTGGAGGCCAGCTCCGACGAAGTGGCAGGCAATCCGCGCTCAAGGTCCGCGAAGCTTCGCGCGGCCGAACGCACGGACGCCCCGGCGCATCCGGACGGTGATCTGGCGGGCCTGCTGCCCGCCGACCTGTCGCAACGCCGAGGGCGGAGACGCTGATACATGTTCCGCATCGCCAACCTGGTGATGGTTCTGGCGCTGCTCGCAACGGCCGCAGTGGTTTATCAGGTGAAGTACGCGTCCACGGCGGAGGCGGAACGCCTTGCCCATCTGCGTGCCGCAATCCGCAGCGAGCGTGACCAGATTGCCGTGATGCGCGCCGAATGGGCGCGCCGGACCGCCCCGCTCTATGTGCAGGGGTTGGTGCAGCGCCATCTCGATTTGCAGCCGCTCGATCTCGACCACATGTCCAGCCTCGACGACCTGCCCGCCAAGCCCGCCGCCGGCGGCGACGGCATCGGCGGCATGATCGAGGCGCTGGTGGATGCGCCCCTCACCACCTCCTCCACCGGCGGCAGCGCCGGTGCCGCCAAGCCCGCCACGCCGTCCGAGCGTGCCACGTCGGGCTCTTCGGCCCCGCCTGCGGCATCCGCGCTGCGTCCCGCCGGCACGCCGGTGAAGCCGCCCGCGCCCCGGGCCGTGCCCAGCGTGTCGCGCACCGCCCCGCCGGTGGCGGCGGTGGCCCCGCGCGATCTGCCGCCCCCGCAGCAGCTGGCGCCGCAGCCCCAGCAGCCGGCGGCCCCCGCCAATCCCTTCGCCGCACTGGGCGCGCTCCTGCCGCCCGGCCTGCTCGGCGGCCAGCGTTGACGAGGCCAGTACCCATGACCCCCTCGTTCACTGTTCCCGCTCCGGTCGCCAAGGTTGGCCGCTTCCTCGGCCGCATGAGCGCCGCCGCCGGCCTGTTCGTGCTGAACCTGCTGTGCCGCATCGTGCGCGGCATCGGCATGGTGCTCTATGGCATCGGCCGCTGGATCGTGATGCGCATCTACCGGCTGTGCCGCTGGTTCGTGATGAAGGCGGTCGGCCTCGTCGTCTTCACCTACCGGGCCTCCATCTTCCTGTTCCGTGGCCTGCTGGGCCTTGATCGGGTGGATCAGGAGACAGTGGCGCGCGCGCGGCTCAAGCTCATCATCCTCGCCTTCTCGCTGGTGTTCGTGGCCATCGGCGGCCGTCTCGCCATCCTTGCGCTGACCTCCGATCCCAACGGCGGGCGCGGCGGCGGCACCGATGCGGTGGCCTCCGCCCGTCCCGACATCGTGGACCGCAACGGCGACGTCGTCGCCATCGACGTGCGCTCGCCCTCGCTGTTCGCCGAGCCCAAGCGCCTTATCGATCCCGACGAGACGCTGGAAGGCCTGCTGAAGGTTCTGCCCGATCTCGACGTGAACGAGGTCCGCGCCCGTCTCAATTCCGGCAAGGGCTTCGCCTGGCTGAAGCGCGAGATCACGCCGGCCCAGCAGCGCGCCATCTACCGCCTCGGCTTTCCGGGCATCGGCTTCGTGCGTGAGAACCGCCGCATCTATCCCGACGGCCCCACCTTCTCCCACGCCATCGGCAATGTGAACGTGGACAATCAGGGCATCGCCGGCCTTGAGAAGTACATCGACAATCGCGGCCTTGCGGACCTGCATCTGGCGGGCCTCGCCACCGATCGTCAGCAGGAGCCGGTGCAACTGGCCATGGACTCCCGCGTGCAGCACGCGGTGCGCGACGAACTGCTGAAGGCCCGCGAGAAGTTCAAGGCCATCGCGGCCATGGGTCTTGTCGTCAACGTGCGGACCGGCGAGATCGTCTCCATGGTCTCGTTGCCGGATTTCGATCCCAACATGTCCAACGATCCGCGCGACAATGCGCATCTGAACCGCCTCACCACCGGCGTGTTCGAGATGGGCTCCACCTTCAAGTCGCTGTCCTTCGCCATGGCGCTGGACTCGGGCAAGATCAACCTCTCCAGCACCTTCGATGCGCGCGGCGCCCTCTCCTTCGGCCGCTTCGCCATCCATGACTTCCACGCCGAGAACCGCGTGCTGACCGTGCCGGAGATCTTCCTCGTCTCGTCCAACGTGGGCACCGCCAAGATGGTGCTGTCGCTGGGCGTGGAGGCGCACAAGGCGTTCCTGAAGAAGATGGGCCAGATGGACCGGCTGCGCACCGAGCTGCCGGAAAGCGCCGAACCCATCGTGCCGCGCCGCTGGGGCGAGGTGAATTCGGCCACCATCGCCTTCGGCCACGGCATCGCGGTGGCTCCGCTGCAGGCGGTGATGGCGGTGAATTCCATGGTGAACGGCGGCTATCTCATTCCGCCCACCTTCATGAAGCGCTCCGAGGCGGAAGCCATGCAGGTGGCGACCCGCGTGCTGAAGCCGGAAACCTCCGACAAGATGCGCTACCTGCTGCGCCTCAACGTGGAGAAGGGCTCCGGCAAGAAGGCGGACATCCCCGGCTATTCGGTGGGCGCCAAGACCGGCACCGCCGAGAAGGTGGTCAACGGCCGCTATTCCAAGAACAAGCTGCTCACCTCGTTCACCGCGGTCTTCCCCATGGATAAGCCGGAATTCCTGGTTCTGGTGATGCTGGACGAGCCGCAGGCGACCTCGGAAACCTATGGCTACGCCACCTCCGGCTGGAACGCGGCACCCACCGCC
This sequence comes from Azorhizobium oxalatiphilum, assembly GCF_014635325.1. Taxonomy (GTDB): domain Bacteria; phylum Pseudomonadota; class Alphaproteobacteria; order Rhizobiales; family Xanthobacteraceae; genus Azorhizobium; species Azorhizobium oxalatiphilum. The sequence continues at coordinate 221,139 of NZ_BMCT01000008.1, forward strand.
GGCAAGATCGTGGAGCGCATCGCGCCCATGCTGAACGTGGCGCCGCGCCAGAATGCGCCGATGGCGGAACAGATCCTGCGCGACATGCAGCAGAAGGTGGCGGAACGCCGCTGACCGCATCCCGTCCGTCCGGTGGCGGAGGGGATGTCCGGTCCACAGGAAGGGCAGCACGGGACACGTCATGGCCGATTTCGCCGCACTGATCGCCGGTCATGCCCGTCTGGAGCGGGGCGAAGCGCCTGCGGGCGCCCTCACCGGCATCACCAGCGACAGCCGCAAGGTGAAGCCGGGCATGCTGTTCGTCGCCGTGCCGGGCGTGAAGGTCGATGGCGCGCGCTTCGTGCCGGATGCGGTGGCCAAGGGCGCCGCCGCCGTGCTCATGGAGCCCACCGGCACGCCGCCGGATGTGGACGTGCCCCTCGTCTTCTCGCTGGATGTGCGGCGCTCACTGGCGCTGATGGCGGCGCGCTCCCATGCCCGCCAGCCGGGGCAGGTGGTGGCCGTCACCGGCACCGCGGGCAAGACGTCCGTTGCCGAATTCCTGCGCCAGATCTGGACCCATCTGGGCTTCAAGGCAGCCTATCTCGGCACCCTCGGCCTCATCGCGCCGGGCGAGACCACCTATGGCGGCCTCACCTCGCCCGATCCCGTGGACCTGCACGCCATGCTGGATCACCTCGCGGGCACGGGCATCACCCATATGGCGCTGGAGGCCTCATCGCACGGCCTCGACCAGCGGCGGCTCGACGGGGTGAAACTGACGGCCGGCGGCTTCACCAATCTCGGCCGCGATCATCTCGATTACCACCCGACGGTGGCGGACTATTACCACGCCAAGCTGCGCCTCTTCACCGAGCTGATGCCGCCGTACGCCACCGCCATCGCCGCGCTGGATGCGCCCTATGGTGCGACGACGCTCGCTTATGCCCGCACGCGCGGCCTGCCCACTTTCGCCATCGGCGCCGCCGGTGATCTGAAGGTGACGGAGGTTCTGGCGGAAGGTACCTCCCAGCGCATCCGCTTCGCCGACCGGCCCGACCTCGTGATCCCGCTGGTGGGCCGCTTTCAGGCCGACAATGCGCTCCTCGCCGCCAGCCTCGTGGCGGCGGGCGGGGTGCCGCTGGACGATGCGCTGGCGGCGCTCGCGCATCTGAAGGGCGTGCCGGGGCGGCTGGAGAAGGTTGGCACCGATCCCACCCGTCCGGTGTTCGTGGACTATGCCCACAAGCCCGAAGCACTGGAGACGGTGCTCGACACGCTGCGCGCCGCCACCCCTGGCCGGCTCATGGTGGTGTTTGGCTGCGGCGGCGACCGCGACCGGGGCAAGCGCCCGCTGATGGGCGATATCGCCGCGCGCAAGGCGGATGTGGTGATCGTCACCGACGACAATCCCCGCAGCGAAGACCCGGCCGCCATTCGCGCCGAAATCCTGGCCGCTGCCCCCGGCGCGCGGGAAATCGGCGCCCGCGATGAAGCAATAAATACCGCCGTCGCCATGATGGGCGCTGGGGATGTTCTCGTTGTTGCCGGCAAAGGCCACGAAACGGGCCAAATCATAGGCGACCGGACATATCCGTTCTCGGACACTGCGGCCGTTCTCGCCGCCTTGGGGGAGCCGCATGACGACACGCGCACTGTTCACGCCGGCTGAGGTCCTCGCCGCGACGGGCGGCGTTGCGCGCGGCACGCCGGCCGACGCCTCCGGCATTTCCATCGACACCCGCACGCTGGCGCCCGGTGACGCCTTCTTCGCCATCACCGGCGAGAACAGCGACGGTCACGCTTATGTGGAGCGCGCCTTCGCCTCCGACGCCGCCTTCGCCTTGGTGGCGGCCGACCGTGCCGACAGCCTGCCCGAGGGCCCCATGGTGGTGGTGCCCGACGTGCTCGCCGCCATGACCGATCTCGGCAAGGCCGCCCGCGCGCGGTCCAAGGCCGGCATCGTCGCGGTGACGGGCTCGGTGGGCAAGACCACCACCAAGGAAGCCCTGCGCGTGGCGCTGTCCGCCGAAGGGCCGACCCATGCCTCGGCGGCCTCCTACAACAATCACTGGGGCGTGCCGCTTTCGCTCGCCCGCATGCCCCGCGATGCCCGCTTCGGCGTGTTCGAGATCGGCATGAACCATCCCGGCGAGATCACCCCGCTGGTGCGCCTCGTGCGCCCGCAGGTGGCGATCATCACCACGGTGGAAGCGGCCCATATGGAGGCTTTCTCCTCAATCGAGGAGATCGCCGACGCCAAGGCCGAGATCTTCGACGGGCTGGAGCCGGGCGGCGCGGCGGTGCTGAACCGCGACAATCCCTTGTTCGACCGCCTTGTGGCGAGCGCGAAGGCCAAGGGCGTGGAGCGCATCGTCTCCTTCGGCGCCGATGCCTTGAGCGACGTGCGCCTCACCGACGTGGCGCTGCATCCGCGCTGCTCCATCGCCGTGGTGGATGTCATGGGCACGCCCGTGACCTTCAAGATCGGCATGCCCGGTCGCCACATCGTGCAGAACGCCCTCGCGGTTCTGGCCGCCGTGCGCCTGATCGGCGCGGATCTGGCGCTGGCCGCCGTGTCGCTGGCCCAGATGCGCCCGCCGCCGGGCCGGGGTGTGCCGCTGGAGCTGGCGCTGGCGGGCGGCACCGCCACGCTGCTGGACGAAAGCTACAACGCCAATCCCGCCTCCATGCGCGCCGCCATCGACGTGCTGAGCCGCGCCCCCGTGGGGCCGCGTGGCCGCCGCATCGCGGTTCTGGGCGACATGCTGGAGCTGGGCCCCGAGGGGGCTGCCCTGCATCGCGGCCTCGCCGAGGCGCTGGATGAGGCGAAGATCGACAGCGTGTTCTGCTCAGGTCCGCTCATGCATGCGCTGTGGGAGGCATTGCCTTCCTCGCGCCGGGGCGGCTATGCGGTCCACGCCGCCCATCTCGAATCGATGATCGCCGCTGCCATCCGGGCCGGCGACACGCTGATGGTGAAGGGTTCGAACGGCAGCCGCATGGGGCCGCTGGTGAAGGCACTTGCCGAGCGCTTCCGGGTCTCCGGCGACGCGCTGCTCGAAGGATAAACCGATGCTCCAGTGGCTCTCGCAGCTGCACGATACGTTCCCGGCCTTCAACGTCTTCCGCTACATCACCTTCCGCACCGGGGGCGCCGTCGTCACCGCCGTGCTGTTCGTGTTCCTGTTCGGGCCGGCCATCATCTCGACGCTGCGACTGAAGCAGGGCAAGGGCCAGCCGATCCGCGCCGACGGGCCGCAGTCGCACCTTCTGACCAAGAAGGGCACGCCCACCATGGGCGGGCTGATGATCTTCTCCGGCCTCATCGTCGCGACGCTGCTGTGGGCGAACCTGTCCAACCCCTATGTGTGGGTGGTGATCTTCGTCACCACCGGCTTCGGGCTGATCGGCTTCTATGACGACTATCTGAAGGTGACGCGCCAGAGCCATGCGGGCTTCTCCGGCAAGGCGCGCCTTATGATCGAGGCGCTGATCGCCGGCATCGCGGTCGTGGCCATCATCTCGGTGGGCCGCGCCGGTCTCTCCACCTCGGTGTCCTTCCCCTTCTTCAAGGGCCTGCTGCTGGACCTGTCCTGGTTCTTCGTGGTGTTCGGCGCCTTCGTCATCGTGGCGGCGGGCAATGCGGTGAACCTCACCGACGGCCTCGACGGCCTCGCCATCGTGCCCGTGATGATCGCCGCCGGCTCCTTCGGCGTGATCTCGTACCTGTCCGGCAACGTGGTGTTCGCGGACTATCTGCAGATCCACTATGTGGCTGGTGTGGGCGAACTGGCGGTGATCTGCGGCGCCATTATCGGCGCAGGCCTCGGCTTCCTGTGGTTCAACGCCCCCCCGGCGCAGATCTTCATGGGCGACACCGGCTCGCTGGCGCTGGGCGGCCTGCTCGGCACCATCGCGGTGGCCACCAAGCACGAGATCGTGCTGGCGGTGATCGGCGGCCTGTTCGTGCTGGAGGCGGTCTCGGTGATCGTGCAGGTGCTGTCGTTCCGGCTCACCGGCAAGCGCGTCTTCAGGATGGCGCCCATCCACCACCATTTCGAGCAGCTCGGCTGGACCGAGAGCCAGGTGGTGATCCGCTTCTGGATCGTCGCCGTGATGCTGGCCCTGCTCGGCCTCGCCACCCTGAAGCTGCGCTGAGATCCTTCAGCGCTTGCCCTGCTCGATGGTGAAGATGCCGTCGGTCTCCGGGTCGGCCACATAACGGTTGTCCGGGGTGAAGAAGCGGATGCGCGTCTTGCGCACCGCATCCACCAGCTGGATTTCCCAACCCTCCATCAGTCGCCAGGCGGCGATGTCGTCCATGACGGGGAACACCGCCTTGCACTTGGGGTCCACGGTGATCTGCATGCCGCCGATCATGGCCTCGCGCTTCAGCACCACACGGCACTGACGCTTGCCCTTCACGTCCTTGATGATCCAGGGGCCGAGAAAGTCCTTCACCTCTTTCGGGTCCAGCTCATCCAGATTGAGTGGCTGGGGGGACTGCGCCAGTGCAGGAGCGGCGAGAAGCTGCGCGGCGAGAAGCAGCAAGGCGGCGATCTGAAGCAGGTTGCGCATGGCATTTCCCCGGATGGTCGGGGCAGGATGCTACCCCAGCGCGTGCTCGGCGGGGAATGGACACGTACGCGAGGTTGTCAGCACGGCAGGATTGCGGCATTCGAAGCTATCTATCTTGCCACTCGTGCCTCGGAGCCGGGAGTTCCCCATGACCCGCCATGATCCGCTCAACGCTTATGTCGCCCATGGGGACGTGGAGCTCCAGCGCACCGCCGAGGGCCCGCTGGCGGACCGCACCTTCGCGCTGAAGGACTTTTTCGATCTCGCGGGCGTGCCCACCGGCGCGGGCAGCCCGCACTGGCTGGCCAGCCACGAGACGCCCACCGTCAGCACCCCCTGCGTGGACCTGCTGCTGGATGCCGGTGCCTATCTCAAGGGCAAGACCCATACCGACGAGATGGCCTGGAGCCTCAACGGCGAGAACCATCATTACGGCACGCCGGTGAACCCGGCCGCGCCGGGCCGCATTCCCGGCGGCTCCTCCTCCGGCTCGGCCGCCGTGGTGGCGGGGCGCGACGTGGATTTCGCCATCGGCTCCGACACCGGCGGCTCGGTGCGCCTGCCGGCCAGCTATTGCGGCATCATCGGCATCCGCACCACCCATGGCCGCATCCCGATCACCGGTGCGGTGCCGCTGGCGCCGAGCTATGACACGCTGGGCTGGTTCGCCCGTGATGCGGAGCTGTTCGCGCAGATCGGCGAGGTGCTGCTGGGGCCGCCGCCGCGCGGCCAGCTGCCCCGCCGCCTGATCTATGCCGAGGATCTGTTCTCGGCCGCCGGCCGGGAGGTGGGCGAGGCGCTGCACGAGGGGCTCGACCGCCTGTCCTCCTTCTATGCGCCTGCCGTCAAGGTGACGCTGGCGGCGGATGGCCTCGGCCCGTGGCGCAACGCCTTCCGGCTCATCCAGTCGGCGGAGGCCTGGGCGGCGCATGGCGAGTGGATCGCCAAGGTGCAGCCCGAATTCGGCCCCGGCGTGCGCGAGCGTTTCGCCGCCGCCGCCAAACTCGATCAGAACGAAGTGAACGCGGCGCTCGCCCTGCGCGAGGACATCCGCAAGCGCATGGACGATATTCTGGGTGACGACGGCCTGCTGGTTCTGCCCACCGGCCCCGGCATCGCGCCCCGGCTGGCGACGCCCGAGCCGGAGCTGGACGCCTTCCGCGCCCGCGCACTGGAGCTGCTGTGCCCGGCCGGCCATGCGGGCCTGCCGCAGATCTCGCTGCCGCTGGGCACGCTGGACGGCTGCCCCGTGGGCCTGTCCGTCATGGCCCCGCGTGGCCGGGACGAGGCGCTGCTGGAGCTGGCGAAGACGGTGATGGCGGACTGAGCGTCTGATCATTGAAAAAGGCGGAGCTTGGCTCCGCCTTTTTTGTTCAGGTGCGGGGAAACGTCGTTCGCCAGTGGCGGGCGATATCCGCGCGCGGCGCCACCCAGGCATGGCCCGAGCCGCAGATGTGCGCGAGGATGCGGTCCAGCGCGCCGATGCGGCCGGGGCGGCCGATCATGCGCAGGTGCAGGCCGATGGACAGCATCTTGGGGGCGCGCTCGCCCTCCCGCGCCAGCCAGTCGAACGCGTCGATCACATAATCGGCGAAGTCCGCGCCCCGGAAACGCTGGGTGTGCTGGAAGTGCATGTCGTTGGTGTCGAACGCATAGGGCAGCACCAGATGCGGGCGCCCGGCGACCTCCACATAATAGGGCAGGTCGTCATTATAGGCGTCGCTGTCATAGAGAAAGCCGCCGTCCTCCACGAGCAGGCGCCGGGTGTTGGCGGTCGAAGCCGAGCGGGTGTGCCAGCCCACGGGGCGCTGGCCGGTGGCGCGGGTGATGGCCTCCACCGTGCGGGCGATGCGCGCGCGCTCGGTGGCCTCGTCCAGCCCCGCGTGGCTCTCCCAGCGCCAGCCATGGGCGGACACTTCATGGCCGCGCGCCACCGCATCGCGGGCTAACTCCGGCGAGCGCTCCACGGCACGGCCGCAGGAGCTGACCGTTACCTTGGCGCCGTGGGCGTCCAGCAAATCCATGACGCGCCACCACGCGGCGCGGGTGCCATATTCGAAATGGCTCTCGATGCAGGGGTCCGGCCCTTCGAGGCGGTGGTCCACCTCATAGATGCCTTCGTTGACCGGATCGCCCTCGGAGACGGTGAACTCGGCGCCCTCCTCGAAATTCACCACGAAGGACACGGCGACCCGCGCCTTGCCCGGCCACTGCGGATCGGGCGGCGACCCGGCATAGCCCTTGAGGTCGCGCTCACGCGTGGGCGGGGTGGGCTTGAAGGGAATGGGGGTCATTGGCCGGTCCCCGCCATGCGGTGCAGGCCGACGAGGCGGTCGCTGGCGATCAGCAGAACAACAGTCGCCGCGAGGATGCAGGTGGAGAGCGCGGCGAGGGTGGGATCGGGGGCTTCTTCGATATATTGCAGCATCTTGATGGGCAGTGTCTTGGTCCTAACGTCGGTCAGGAAGATCGAGACCGGATAGTTGTCGAACGAGGCGAGGAAGGAGAACAGCCCCGCTGTGAGGAAGGAGGGGGCGAGCGCGGGCACCATCACCTTGAGGATGGCGCCGGGATAGGTGCAGCCCAGCGTGCGCGCCGCTTCCACCAGCGTGAAGTCGAAGCGCGACAGGCCGGCGATCATGGTGCGGGCCACATAGGGCAGCGTCACCACCAGATGCGCCAGCAGCAGCGCGCTCCAGGCGGCGTTGAAGCCGACCATGCGGAAATATTGCAGGAGCGCGATGCCGAGCACGAGGCCGGGCATCATGAGCGGCGACACAAGAAAGGTGCCGATGGCCTCCGCCCCCGGCAGGCGCCCCTGCGCGATGGCGATGGCCGCCAGCGTGCCCAGCACCAGCGCCAGAAGCGTGGAGAAAGCGGCGAGCTGGAGCGAGAGTGAGAGGGCGGGCCAGAAGCCATCCATCTGGCCGATGCGGGTGTACCAGCGCAGGGATGCGCCATCCACCGGCAGGTCGAACACCGGCGTCGGCGAGAAGGAGGCCGCCGCGATGACGATGAGCGGCGCCAGCAGGAACAGGGCGGCGCCGATGGCCATGGCCCAGGCGAAGAGAGTGGCGAGACGATTGATCATTTCGCCCCTCCCAGCTTGGCGAGGCGGGCGCTGACGGCCACCGTGGCGACCGCGATCACCAGGAGCACCACGCCGGCCGCTGCGCCGAAGGCAGGCTGGCGCGCCAGCAGATAGGCCTTGGCGATGGTGGTGGAGAGGGTGGGATAGCGCTCACCGATGAGCAGGGTCGGCACCACATAGGCCGAGACCGCCAGCGAGAAGACGAGGGCCACGCCCGCCACCACGCCGGGAATGGTGAGCGGCACCACCACGCGCACGAAGGCTTCCACCGGCGAGGCGCCGAGCGTCGCGGCTGCATCCGACAGGCGCGGATCGAGCTGGGCCACCACGGTGTAGACGGGCAGGATCATGAAGGGCAGGAATATGTTGACTGAGCCCACGATCAGCGCCGTCTCGGTGAAGATCATGCGGATGGGCTCGGCGGTAATGCCGACCGCCATCAGCAGCGTGTTCACGAGGCCGTCGCTGCGCAGCAGGATGGTCCAGGCGAAGGCTTTCACGATGACGCTGGCCGCCAGCGGCAGGAACAGGCAGGCCAGAAGGAAGCTGCGCACCGGGCCGCGCGCACGGGCCAAAGCGAAGGCGGCGGGATAGCCGATGAGAAGCGCGATGCCGGTGGTGTAGAGGGCGAGGCGCACCGAGTTCCAGATCACGCCGAGATAGAAGGAGGTGCCGAGCAGCTTGCCGTATTCGACGAAGGTGAGCCCTTCCGCGCCGGTGAGGCTGGCGGCCAGCAGCTTCGCCAGCGGCAGCGCGAACAGGAAGATCAGGATGAGCACGGCGGGGGCGGCGAGCGCCACCGCCACCAGCCGCTCGCGACTGGGCCGGGCCGGAGCCTTGGCGAGGGGGAGGGCGGCGTCCGTCATGCCGCCAGCTCCGGGGTGGACAGTTCGGGAGCCGGGAAGGCGAAGGTCTCGCGCACGGGCCAGCCGAGGCGGATCTCCGCGTCCGGTGCCAGATGGGCGGCTTCCTGTCCGGGCAGCTCGGCGAGCAGGGTCTCGCCGCCGGCCCCCACTTCCACGAGGCTGCGCGAGCCCTGGAAAACGATGGAGCGCACCCGGCCGTTCACCGCATTGCCCTCATCGCCCGTGGCGGGGCGCAGATGCTCCGGCCGGGTCGCGACGATGACGCGCGAGCCGGGGATGAAGCCGCCGGTGGCGACCAGCCGGCCCACGGGCGTGTCCACCTCAACGGTGCCGTTGTCTTCCGACACCACGGTGCCGGGGATGCGGGTGGAGAGGCCGACGAAATTCAGCGTGAACAGGCTCGCCGGGCGCTCATAGATGAGGCGTGGCTCAGCCAGCTGCTCGATGCGCCCGCCATTCATCACCGCGACGCGGTCGGACATGGTGAGCGCTTCGTCCTGATCGTGGGTGACGAAGATGGCGGTGGCGTCGATGTCGCGCAGCATGCGGCGCATCTCGCCCTGCATCTCCTCGCGCAGCTTGCGGTCGAGCGCCGAAAGTGCCTCGTCGAACAGCAGCACGTCCGGCTCCACGGCGAGCGCGCGGGCGAGCGCCACGCGCTGCTGCTGACCGCCCGAGAGCGCCGAGATGGGCCGCTCCGCCAGATGGCCGAGATGGACGAGGGCAAGCGCCTTCTCCACGGCGGCGCGCACCTCCGCCTTGGGGCGGCGGCGCACATTGAGGCCGAAGGCGACGTTGCCGGCCACCGAGAGGTGGGGAAACAGCGCGTAATTCTGGAACACTACGCCCACGTTGCGCTTGTGGGGCGGCACGCGGGTGACGTCGCGCCCGGCGATGGAAACGCTGCCCGTGTCGGGCAGCGCGAGGCCGGCGATGAGCCGGAGCAGGGTGGTCTTGCCGCAGCCGGACGGGCCGAGCAGCGTCACCAGTTCGCCCCGCCGGATGGACAGGTCCACCCGGTCGAGGACGGTGGTCGCGCCATAGCGCTTGGAGGCCTGGCGGACGACGAGGTGATCGCGTTCGCTCATGACATCTCCTTGATCCAGCGGTCAACCCAGCCCGCGCGCTCCTTGGCGACGAAGGCCCAGTCGGGGGCGAACAGCGAGGCGGCGCCGGGGAAGCCGGCGGGCGCGGCCACGGTGGCATTGGTGGGGGCGACGAAGGCCTTGGTGGCGAGCACGCTCTGCACCTCGGGGGAGAGGAAGGCGTTGATGACCGCATCGGCCACGTCGCCGGCAGGCGCGCCCTTCACCTTGGCGATGCCGGAGGGCATGGCGAAGCCGCCGTCCTTGGGCACGGAGAGGTCCACGGGGGAGCCGTCCGCCTTGCGGATGAGGGTGTAGGCGGAGAACTGGCCGCCGATCATCCACGCCTCGCCCTGCTCCAGCAGGTTAATGGCCTGCGGGGCGTTGGTGTAGACGTTGAGCAGGTTCGGCTTCAGGCTCTTCAGCTTCCTGAAGGCGGCGTCGATGTCGTACTGCGCTTCCTTGTAGGGCTTGCCGGTCTCGAGGTGCGCGGCGGCGAGCAGGGTCCAGAAGCCTTCGGTGTTCTGGAGCGAGGGCACGATCACCTTCTGCGCGTACTTCGGGTCCCACAGGGCGGTCCAGTCGGCCGGCGGGGTGGGCATGCGCTTGGTGGAATAGGCGATGCCGGCCCACGGCTTCTGGTAGTTCGCCCACAGGCCGTCGCGATGGATGGTGTCCGGCACCAGCTTGCCAAGGTTCGGCACGCCGGAGACCGACATGGGGGTGATCAGCCCCTCGGCGGCGGCCGGCAGCATCACCGGATCGTCCATGATGACCACCGACATCTTCGGGCTCGCCTTGTCCGCCTGCATCTTCTGCAGGTTGGTGAGCGAGTTGGTGCCCTCATAGAGGATGGAGACGTCGAGCATCTTCTGGATGAGGGGGAAGACGTCGGCGTTGAAATACTTCGCGGCGCCCGCCGGGCCGCCGATGACGATTTCCTTGGGCGCGGCGCGGACGATGGCCGGCATGGCCACGCTTCCCACCAGCGCACCGGCGCTGAGCTTCAGGATTGTGCGTCGGGACAGGATGGGATCAGGCATGGCTTCCTCGCGGACTGGCGCTGGCAATGACGGTACAGGTCTATGGGAACGGCTTTGCAAGGCATGGGCCAATTGTGCACATTTTCGGAAAACGTTGGCGGCGAAAGGCTTCGTGCTGTATCTGACGATGAGGGAGCGGGCGTATCAGGTGAATAATGTGCACATTAATTGGAATGAATGTGCACATTTTTGAAGCGATGCAAAAGCGGGTGTGAGCGAGGAGTGGGTGTGAGCGAGAAGCGGCAGCGCGGCGCCAAGGCGGATCCGGCGGCGGACGAGGCGGTCTATCAGGCCATCACCCGCGCCATCATGGACGGACGGCTGAAGGCGGGCACCAAGCTGGTGGAGCAGACGCTGGCGGAAGCCTTCGGCGTCTCGCGCGAGCGCATCCGCAAGGTGTTGCACCGCCTCGGCGCCGAGCGCCGCATCGAGATCGTGCCCAATCGCGGCTCCCGTGTGCCCTCGCCCAGTCCGCAGGAGATCCGTGCCGTCTATGAGGCGCACCGCGTGCTGGAGGCGGGCGTGCTGGTGCAGCTTGCCCACATCCTCACCGACGATATCCTCGCCCGCCTCGACGCCCATCTGCTGGAGGAAAAGGCCGCTGCCGCCCGTGGCGACCGTGCGGCATCGGTGCGGCTGTCGGGCGCCTTCCACATGCATCTGGTCGATGCGCTGGAGAATGAGGAGCTGTCCCGCTTCCTGCGCGATCTGCTCAGCCGCTCATCGGTGATGGTGTCGGTCTATGAGCCGGCGGCGGATTCCGCCTGCGCGGTGGACGAGCACGGCGCGATCGTGGAGGCACTGCGCGCCCGCGACGTGGCGCAGGCGATCCATCTGTCGCGGCACCATTTCCAGCATGTGGAGCAGCGCCTGCGGCTCGACCGTCCGCAAGGCCCGGCCCCGGACCTGCGCGCCCTGTTCAGTCCGGAGGCGCTGGCGGACTGATCGGACGCTCACACTTCTGATCAACCGGACCTTGGAGGCGCAGACCTTCTTCATTCGTCATCCCCGGATCAAGTCCGGGCATGACGATGCTTTGCTGCATCGGCGTCCGGTGCAAATGCGCCCTGCACCTTTTGCAAAACTCAGACCCGGCTCTCGCCACCCGCCAGCATGTCGTCCACCATCCGGGCGAGGGCATCGGTGGTGTAGGGCTTGCCTATGGTCTGCACCTCGGCGCCGAGATCCGTGCCCTGCGCCTCGTTGCGGCCGGTGGCGAACAGGATCGGCAGGGAGGCATTGTTCGCCCGTGCCGCCCGCGCCAGCGCGACGCCGGACATGTCCGGCAGGCCCACGTCGGTGAGCAGAAGATCAATGCGATGCTTGGCCATGATGTCGAGGGCGGTGGCGCCGTCCGCCGCCTCCAGCACCTCGTGGCCGAGCTCTTCCAGCAGGTCGAGCGTGCTGCTGCGCACCAGCCAGTCATCCTCCACCAGAAGGATGGTATGGCCGGTGGCGACCGCCGGCACTGCAACTGATGACACCGGCACCGGCGCGGGGGCGTGCGGTGCCGGAGCTTGTTCCGCCGGGAGCGGTGCGGCGGGGGAGAGGCGAGGGCCTGAGGCCGGGGCGCGGTCCAGCACTTGCCGCAGGCGCCGGGCCAGCGCCTCGCGGGTGTAGGGCTTGCTGAGCAGCTCCACACCATCATCCAGCCGCCCGGAATGGACGATGGAATTCTCCGCATAGCCGGAGGTGAACAGGATCTGCAGGTCCGGCAGGCGCTCGCGGGCCTTGCGGGCCAGTTCCGTGCTCTTCAGCGGCCCCGGCATCACCACGTCGGTGAACAGCAGGTCGATGGGCATGCCGCTCTCGATGATGGTGAGCGCGCTTTCCGCATCGCGCGCCTTGAGCACCCGGTATCCGAGGTCCGCCAGCAGTCCCACCACCGTCTCGCGCACGGCGTCGTCATCCTCGGCCACGAGAATGGTCTCGCTGCCGCCGGAGATGGGGCTCGCCTCCACGTCCACCAGCACGTCCTCGGCCTGCGTGGAACGCGGCAGATAGAGACGCACGGTGGTGCCCTGTCCGGGCTGGCTGTGGATCTTGATGTGCCCGCCGGATTGCTTGACGAAGCCATAGACCATGGAGAGGCCGAGGCCGGTGCCCTTGCCCTCCGGCTTGGTGGTGAAGAAGGGTTCGAACACCTTCTCCAGCGTCGCCGCATCCATGCCGCATCCGGTGTCGGTGACGGCGAGCAGCACATATTGGCCGGGCAACACGTCCGCGTGGCGGGCAGCATAGGCGGCGTCGAGATGGGCGTTGCTGAGCGCCATGGTCAGCCGCCCGCGCGCGTCCATGGCATCGCGGGCGTTGATGGCGAGGTTGAGCAGCGCATTCTCCACATTGCCGGGGTCGATGAGCGTGTTCCACAGGCCGTCGGCCACCAGCGTTTCCACTTCCACCGCCTCGCCCAGCGCGCGGTGCAGCAGGTCGTCCATATTGGTGATGAAGCGGCCGAGATTGACCACCTTGGGCACGAGCGGCTGGCGGCGGCCGAAGGCGAGGAGCTGGGACGCGAGCCGCGCCCCGCGCGACACGCCGGTCATGGCGGAAAGGATGCGCTGCTCGGCGCGCGGATCGCCGGCCATGTCGCGGGCGAGCAGTTGCAGATTGCCGCTGATCACCTGCAGCAGATTGTTGAAATCGTGCGCCACGCCGCCGGTGAGGTTGCCCAGCGCTTCCATTTTCTGGCTCTGGCGCAGGGCATCCTCCGCATGGGCCAGTTCGGCGGTACGTGCCTCGATGCGCGCCTCCAGCGAGGCGGCGAGGTCGGCGAGGGCCGCTTCCGCCTGCTTCTGGTCCTCGATGTCGGTGTTGCTGCCCACCCAGCGCGACACGTTGCCCATGGCATCGAGCACCGGCACGGCGCGGCTGATGTGCCAGCGATAGACGCCGTCATAGCGCTTCAGCCGGAGTTCGGCTTCATAAGGCGCGCTGTCCTGCCGGGATTTCACCCAGCCGAGCATGGCCGGCCCGTAGTCGTCGGGATGCACGATCACAGTCCAGGCGGTGCGGTCCAGCGTGCCGTAGGGGCGGCCGCAATAGGCGTAGGTGCGGTCGTTGAACCAGTCGAGCGTGCCGTCGGGTGTGGCGGTCCACACATGGTCCGGCATGGATTGCGCCAGCAGGCGGAAGCGGTTCTCGCTCAGTTGCAGCGCCTGCTCGGCGGTCTTGCGGGGCGTGATGTCGAGGAACAGCACGGCGATGCGATCGGTGCCGATGGCCCGCGCCCGGCTCTCGAACCAGCGGTTGAGGCTCGGGATATGGATCTCGAACTGCGTCGGCTCGGGCGAGGCGAGGGCCTCCGCATAGCGGGCGATCAGCGCCTCCGGCAGATCGCGGATCACCGCGCGGGCGGTGCGGCCGCGGGCGTGCGCGGCCGGGATGCCGGTCTGCTTCTCGAAGGCGGGATTGACCTCGATGAACAGGAGATCCTGCAAGGCCCCTTCGAAGTCGCGCACAGCCTCGCCGACCACGAAGCCTTCCTGCATCTGCTCGAACAGGCTGCGCCAGCGCGCCTCGCTCTCGCGCAGGTCGTCCTCCACGCGGCGGCGGTCGGTGATGTCCATGGCGATGCCGACGAAGCGGCGGGCGCCCAGCTCCGGGCTGGAGATCGCCTCGCCGCGGCGGGCGATCCAGCGGGTTTCGCCGGTGGCCGGGTCGATGCGCCGGTATTCGGCATATTCCAGCGGGTTTGGCTGGTCGAGCCGGGCCTTGGCTGTATTCGGCCGGTCCTGCGGATGCAGCAGGCCGAGCAGCAGGCTGTCGGTCACGTCCACGTCGGCGGGCAGGCGCCAGATGCGCCGGTATTCGGGCGAGACGTCCATGCGGCCCGTGTCGGGAAACCATTCGAATATGCCGACCCCGCCCGCTTCCTGCGCAATGCGCAGGCGCTGTTCGGCGTGGTGGCGCTCGGTGGTCTCCACAACGATGGCGAACACGCCGGCGGGCCGGCCGGCCTCATCCAGCACCGGGCTGTAGTCGAGGTTCATCCAGACGTCTTCCGGCACGCCGTGCCGGTTGAGGATCAGATGCTGGTCCTTGTAGGACAGCGTCTCGCCCCGCAGCACCGCATCCAGCACATGCCCGTTGAAGGCGGCCACTTCCGGCCAGCCCTCCAGCACCCTGGAGCCGAGCAGGCGCGGATGCCGATGGCCGGCGAACGCCGCATAGGCATCGTTGTAGAGCATCACCCCGTCCGCGTTCCACAGCATGACGATGGGGACGTTGCAGCGCAAAAGCAGCGAGACGGCCGTCTTCAGGCAGGACGGCCAGCCGGATATGGCCCCGAGCGAAGTGGCGCTCCAGTCGAAGCGCGCGATCAACGCTCCGGTTTCGCCCCCTCCGGCGAGGAAGGCATGCGGGGTTTCAGCGTCGGGCATCGACTTCCATGTTGGCGCGGCCGCGCGCAGGCGCACAAGGGCTATAGCACGGCCGGACCGGATTTGGATGAACAGGCCGTCAGGTGGACGCCTTGAGGTCGCGCAGGCGCACGGCAGCCACGGCCTCGCTTTCCCGCACGATGAGATCGCGTGCGTGCGCGGCGGGCATGGGGCGGGCGTAGAGGAAGCCCTGCACCACCTCGCAGCCCTTTCCGGCGAGGAAGCGGGCCTGCCCCATGGTTTCCACGCCCTCGGCCACCACCTGCATGCCGAGCGTATGGCCCAGTTCCAGAACCGAATTGACGATGGCCGCGTCGAACGTGTCGCTCTCGATGTCCTCGACGAAGCTCTGGTCGATCTTGATGGTGTCGATGGGCAGCTGCTTCAGATGGGTGAGGGCGGCGTAGCCGGTGCCGAAATCATCCAGCGCGATGCGGATGCCGGCGTCGTAGAACTGGCGCAGGATGGGGGCCACATGCTCCACCCGGCGGCCGAGGAACACCGTCTCCGTCACCTCCACCTCGAACAGCTCGGGGGCCACCTTCGCCTCCGCGAAGCGGGCCAGCAGGTGGTTCCCGAGGTCGAGATGGGTGAACTGTGCCGGGGAGAGGTTCAGCGCCATGCGGCCGAAATCCAGCCCGGCGCCGTGCCAGTTGCGCACATCGGCGCTCACCTGCCGCACCATGGAATCGCCGATCAGCACCGCCAGGTCCGGATCCTGGAAGGCCTGGTCGAAGGCGCCGGGGGCGAGAAATGCCTGCGGCCCCTGCCGCCAGCGCATCAGCGCCTCGAACCCGACGATGCGTCCGGTGATGAGCGAGATCTTGGGCTGGTAGAAGGGAACGATGGCCTCCGCCGCCGCCGCATCGGTGAGGGCGCGATGGAGGGAGACGCGCTCCTTCATGGCCTGCCGCATGGCGGGGGAATAGACCACCGCGCGGTTGCGGCCCTGCTGCTTGGCGGCATAGAGGGCCAGGTCGGCGTCCTTCATGAGTTCGCCGGGGGGCTGGGTGCCGTCGGGCCGCATGGCGATGCCGACGCTGGCCTTGGTGAACAGCGGCCGGGTGCCGTGGAACATGGGGCGGCGGAAGTCGGCGACGATATCCTGTGCCAGCGCGTGGGCGCGCACCTGATCGACGCCGGTGAGCAGGACCACGAATTCATCGCCACCCAGCCGCGCGACGATCCAGCGGCCGGCCACGAGGGCGCCGAGGCGCTGGCCGCTCTCCCGCAGCAGGGCATCGCCCACGTCGTGCCCAAAGGTGTCGTTGACGTCCTTCAGGCTGTCGAGGTCCATCAGCAGCAGGCAGACGCTGCCGCCCGTGGCGCAGGCCTTTTCCAGTTCCTCCTGGAAGGCGGCGCGGTTGGGCAGGCCGGTGAGCACGTCGTGCAGCGCCGCGTGACGGGCCTTCTGCTCCGCCACCAGCCGGTCGGTGATGTCCACCACGCCGGAAATGACGCAGGCACGCCCGTCCAGATTGACGGCGGTGCCCTCCAGCAGGACGGTGCGCTCCTCCCCCTTGCCGAGACGGATGGTGGTTTCGAAGCCCGTGACCGTACCCTGCTTGCGGATCAGTTCGCGGAACTGCTGCCGCCCGTCCGGATGGACGTAGATCTGCCGGGTGGTGGTGATCTCGAACTCGTCCGGCGTGCCGCCGAAATAGCGCACGCCCGCATCGTTGTAGCGAATGATGGTCCCGGTCTCGAGATCGGAGATCAGAAGCGGGATGGGGGCTGCGAGGAAGGTCTTCTGCAGCAGGTCGCTGGAGCGCAGCGCGGCGGCGAGGGCCTCCCGCTCCGCCTGCCGGGCACTCCAGCTCAGCCGGCTGAGCCGGTTGTCGCGGATGACGATGACCACGAGGGCGGCGTTCATCACCGCTCCCCAGAGCAGCAGGACCAGCAGCCGATCGCGATCCGCATCGACGCTGGAATAGGCCAGCACCAGCATGAGGCTGCTGCCCAGGCCGTTGATGAACCGCCACCGGGTGGCAACGGGCATCACCAGATAATAGCTGACGGGCAGGAAGGCGCTGAGTGCCAGAGGGGCGCCGCTGATGCCGAGGACAAGCAGGGCCACGCAGGCCGCCAGCAGCCATTGCCACACCAGCAGCACGCGTTCGAAGGTCGCCACCTGCCGTACCCGGCCGACCACAAGGAAGGCGGCGATGGCAGAGACCACAATCAAGGCGCGCAGCCAGAAGACCCGCGGGTTCGCAACAGCACTCGACGACTGCTGGTCGAGCAGCATGAACAAAGCGGTGATGAGCACGCAGGCGACCAGGACCAGACGCACGTGCCGTTGCGCATCGCCGAAGCGATCCGCCCGGAATGCGGCTTCCGATCGCTCGTCGCGGAATTCACCCGTCAGCGGTCTCAACCGAGACTCGCCCATGCTTACCCTCACCACACGTCCCGCATGTCTACTCGCAGGACTTGTATAGCGCGAAATCAAACGTCGTTGTGGTTTAATTTTGGCATCATAGTGCCTCCAATCGCGCTCTGGGCAAGGCTTTTGGGGCGCCCGACGTCCTGAGCCGGCTCAGAAATGGGCGAGGTATCCGCCGTCTACCGCCAGCACGTGGCCAGTGACATAGCCAGCGGCGGGTGAGGCGAGGAACACGGCGGCGCCGGCGATTTCCTCCGGCCGGCCCCAGCGACCGAGCGAGGTGCGGCGCTGAAGGACGGCATTCACCTCCGGGTCCGCGACCATGGCCGCATTGGGCGCGGTGGCGAAATAGCCGGGTGCGATGGCGTTGACCGTGATGCCGTGCGGGCCAAAATCGGCGGCAAGGGCGCGG
Organism: Azorhizobium oxalatiphilum; assembly: GCF_014635325.1. GTDB lineage: Bacteria > Pseudomonadota > Alphaproteobacteria > Rhizobiales > Xanthobacteraceae > Azorhizobium > Azorhizobium oxalatiphilum. Next base: position 238,964 of record NZ_BMCT01000008.1, read on the forward strand.
GTCAGCGCGGCCAGTCCGCCCTTGGCGGTGGTGTAGGCCGTGTCCCCGGCCCGCGACAGGGGGCCGGCGATGGAGGTGATGTTGACGATGCGTCCCCAGCCCGCCGCGATCATCGCCGGGGCTGCGAGCCGGCTGAGCAAGGCGGGGGCCACGAGGTCCAGCTCGATCAGGCGGCGGAAATCGTCCGGCTCCATGTGGGCGAGGGACCGGCGGTCGCGGGCGCCGGCATTGTTGATCAGGATGTCCAGCGGCCCGGCGGCGGCCAGCGCCTCGCCCATCTGCGCCTCGTCGGTGGCGTCGAAGCGGCAGGGCAGGGCTGCGCCGCCTTCCGCCTGAATGGCCGCCACCGAGGCGGTCAGCCGCTCCGTATCGCGTCCGTTCACCAGCACCCGCGCCCCCGCGGCGGCGAGGCCGCGCGCGATCTCGAAGCCGAGCCCCGAGACGCCGGCGGTGACGAGGGCGGTGCGTCCGTCCAGCCGGAAGGGCGATTTCTCCCGGTCCGTGGTTGATGACGTTGGGTCAGTATCTTCCGTTGGCATGCGATCTCGTGACAGTGGTGGGGACCTCAAGCGAATCGACCGTGTCCCTCGCGCAATTCCTCACTGTCAGGCTGCACAACGCCCTCAACCCTTGGCAAGCCGCCGCGCGCAAGGGGAGGATGCGGGACCATGCGCTGACGGGTGTGGCGCAGGTGCCGGCGGTGCCAGTTCAGGTCGGGCCGCTGGCGACATGCAGCGATCCCACCTGCGGGTTGTTCGCTGCCGATGCCCGCCGTTTCCATGCCGACAGCGTCCCGCCCACGGGCCTGCGCCGCTGGAGTGGCAGCACCGCAATGATGCTGGACCTCGCCCTGTATCCATCGGCCGACACCTATGTGAAGGCGGTCTCGAAGCGCTCGCGCGGCAATGTCCCCCGCGCGGCGAAGAAGGCGGCCCGCCTCGGCATCACCTGCGCGCGGATCAATCCCGATGGTCATGTGGCGAGCCTTGCCGCCATCCGCGGCTCCAAGCGCTTCCGCTCCGGCGGTCCGGTGCTGGCGGCCTGGTTCGGCGGCCGGGCGCCGGGCGAGGATACATGCGTGGCGCCCGAGGCTCCGGCCTGCCCGGACCACTGGACGCTGGTCTGGGGCGCCTTTCTGGAGACTTCGGGCGGCCCGCGCCTCATCGCCTATCTGGCGCTGCGGCGGGTGGGGGATCTCTGCCGCACCTTCGATCTCATGGCGCACGGCGACCATCTGGGCACCGGCGTGATGAAGCTGCTGTTTCTGGAGGTGGCGCGCTGGCTGCTGGAGCGGCAGGACCGCGAAGCCCAGGGGGTGCGCTGGCTGATGTATGGCGCCATGGAGCATGGCGCGCCCGGCCTGCACGAATGGAAGCGCCTGCTGTGCTTCACGCCCGCGCACCTGCTGTTCGAGGATGTGCCCGCCGCGCCGCCGTCCCGGGCGGCGTGACGGGCGGGACGCTCACAGGCCGATCAGGCCGCCGGCCACGAAACCGCCGTCCACCGCGATGGTCTGGCCGGTGACGAAGCTGGACTTGGTCTCGTCCAGCAGGAAGGCGATGGCGCCGGACACTTCGGAAGGGTCCGCATAGCGCTTCATGGGCACGGTCTTCATCCAGCCGGCTCTCGCCTCGTCCGTGTGCATGGCCTTGACCAGCGGGGTCTCGATGGGGCCGGGAGAGATGGCGTTGACGCGGATTTTTTCCGGCGCCAGTTCCACCGCGAGGATCTGGGTCAGCATGATCACGCCGGCCTTGGACGAGCCATAGGCGGCGCGGCCGAGATTGCCGCGCATGCCCGAGACCGAGGAGATGTTGACGATGGAGCCGCCGCCATGGGCCTTCATGGCCTTGGCCGCCTCACGGGCGATGAGGAAGGTGCCGACGAGGTTCACGTCGAGGATTTTGCGGAAGAAATCGGCGGAGGTTTCCAGCGCCGGCAGATCCTTGCCGATGCCGGCCGAATTCACCACGCCCCACAGCGGGCCGAAATCCCTGTCCACCTCGGCCACGGCCTTCACCACGGCGGCTTCGTCGGACACGTCCACCTGCAGGAAGCGCACCTTGTCGCCATGGCCGGCGAGCCTGGCCTTCGCGCTCTCGATGCTGGCGGGCACCACGTCGGCCGCCGCGACGGTCCAGCCGTCCGCCAGCAGACCCTCCACCAGCGCGAGGCCGATGCCTGAGGCGCCGCCGGTGACGATCACGCTTCCCTTGTCCTTGGACATATCCTTCTCCCTCGATCGGGCCTTCGGCCCTGATTCACTGTGCCGTCCGTAAATCCTGTTGCCCGGACGGCCGAAAGGCTCCGGCCTCCCGTCGCGGGTGGCCGGTCTGGTATCTCGCGACTGAGTGGAGCGTCAGTTCGGTGCGGCGTCCGCGAGCCACTCCTCGAGGGTGATCTCGAAGGTGATGCACACCGGGTTGCGCCCGGCGGCGAAGCGTCCCGCGAAAATCTTGCCCTCGGGATCGGCCACCGTGCCGGACAGCTGCGCGCGCGGCGCGCCATCCACGGTGCGGACCTCGCCCATCAGGGTCAGCATCTCGACGGCCGGTCCCGGCACGTCGATGCGGGCGCCCGTGTGCAGCTCAAGGCAGCACTGGCTGAGGCTGCCGAGGCTGCCGCGCACCACGGCGTCGGCAAATCCGTGCTGGAGGCAAAGCTTCTCCACCGTCTGCACGAGGTCTTCATTGGGACGCACGCGGGCATAGAGAATGCGCCCGGTCTGGCCGCTCTCGGGCGGGGCTACATCACTCTCCGGGGATACGGCATCCTGAGGATCAGCCTGCATGGGGGGCTCCGGGGAAGGGGCCGTCTTCGGCCGGGTGGAACAGCGACATGATGGTTTCGGGGTCGTAGCGCTGGCGGATCGCTTCCCCGGCAAAGGCACGGGCGAACACCACCGGCGGCACCGCGCCGACAATGCTCTCACCCGGCATGATGTGGCCGCCGAACAGTTCGCCGTCCGGCTTCGACAGCAGCGCATGGCAATGCACCATGGGCCGGCCCTTCACATCGAGCCCCAGCGTGGCGCTGGCGCCGATGAGGCCGATGGGCCCGCCCATGCGCTCGGGGTCCGTATAGCCGGCCACCTGCGGCTTTCCGGGGCGGGGCGCCGCGAGGCAGTAATCCACGCGGGAGAAGGTGCCGCCGGTCAGCGTCAGCGCCGCCGCCGAGACGTTCGCTGCCTTCATGGCATTGAAGATGCCGTCGAACAGCGAGCGTCCGGGGATGAGCGAGAAGCGGAAGGCGCGGGCCTTCTCGCAGGAGAGGCTGTCCCACCGCCGGGCCGCGACCGGCCCGGGGTGCTTGAGAAGTCGTACGGGTACGTCGCCGGGAGGGCTCATGCGGACTTCTCCATCTGCTTGTCGAGGGGAAGCAGGCCGCGTTCCTCAAGCGCCTCGCGCACCATCTTCTTGGTGATCTTGCCGTAGGCGGACTTGGGCAGCGCGTCCCAGAAGAACACGCGCTTGGGCAGCTTGTAGCGGGAGACCTTGCCATCGAGGAAGGCGGCGATCTCGGCCTCGTTCACCTGCGCGCCCTCGCGGGCCACGCAGACCGCGACGCCCACCTCGCCCCACATGGGGTCCGGCACGCCGAGGATGGCCACTTCCACCAGCGCGGGATGGGCGAGCAGCTTCTCCTCCACCTCACGCGGATACACGTTCGAGCCGCCGGAGATGTACATGTCCGAGGCGCGGCCGGTGATGTAGAAGAAACCCTGCTCGTCCATGTGGCCGAGGTCGCCGGTGCGGAACCAGCCGTTGCGGAACGACTTGGCGTTGGCTTCCGGGTTCTCGTAATAGCCCGCGAACACCGCCGGGCCGCAGACGCACAGCTCGCCGGTTTCGAACGGGGCGACCTCGTTGCCGGAATCGTCCTGGATCTGGACCTGCATGCCGGTACGTTCGAAGCCGCAGGTACCCACCTTCACATGCGGGCCGTCGTCGGGCTCATGCAAAGCCGGGGGCAGCACGGTGATGTTGCCGGTGACTTCGCCAAGGCCGAAATACTGCACCAGAACCTTGCCGAGCGTATTGAGCGCGCGCTTCTGATCCTCGCGATACATGGGCGCGCCGGCATAGATGACATAGCGCAGCGAAGAGCGGTCGAACTGGTTCACCGAGGGGTGCTCGACCAGCATCTTGGTGATGGTCGGCACGGTGAAGATGTTCGTCACCTTCCACTTTTCCACCAGCCCCCACACCTCGGCCACGTCGAAACGCTCGGAGGGCGGCAGGATGGTCTTCACCGCGCGGGCGGTCTGCACCAGCTGGTGGATGCCGGCGCCGTGCGAGAGCGGCGCCACCACCACCGAAGCGTCGTTCTGCGTGGTGCCCGGCATCAGGTCACACAGATGGTTCGTCACCACGAAGGCCATCTGGCCGTGGGTCAGCACGGCGGCCTTCGGCCGGCCGGTGGTGCCGGAGGTGAAGAAGAACCAGCAGGGGTCGTCATACTCGACGTCCGCCGCAGGCGCAGTGGTGCCGAGATGGGCGGCAACGAGGGCGTCGTAATCCTCGCCGAAGGGGGCGTTGCCGATGCCGATCACCTGCGCGATTGCGGGGCTCTCGGCCTGCGCCACCTTCACATGCTCGGGGAAATCGGCGTGGCAGATCATCAGCGTGGCGCCCGACGCCTTGGCGAGATAGGCCACCTCGTCCGGGGTCTGGCGGAAGTTCGTGGGCACCCACACCGCGCCGATGCGGAAGCAGGCGAACATGCTCTCGAACATCTGCAGGCAGTTCTTGGACTGCACCAGCACGCGATCGCCCTTGGTGACGCCCTTGGCCGTCAGCGCGGCCACCATGGCGTCCACGCGCGTGTCCATGTCCGACCAGGTGGTGGTGGCGGCGCCGTGGACGAAGCCGATCTCCTGCGGGAAGCGGCGGGCCGCCTGACGCAGGAAATGGGACAGGTTCATCACCCGGCGGGTGGCGGGGGCGACCCCGCCTTTCGGTGCCGTGACGGCCACGCTCATTTCAGACGCTCCAGGATCGAGACGTAGTTGGCGACCGCAGCGCCGCCCATGTTGAAGATGCCCGCGACGGAGGCATCCTTGATCTGCATGTCGCCGGCCTCGCCCATGAGCTGCATGGAGGAGAGCACGTGCATGGAGACGCCGGTGGCGCCGATGGGATGGCCCTTGGATTTCAGGCCGCCCGACGGATTGACCGGCAGGCGCCCGTCCTTCCGGGTGATGCCTTCGCGCACCACCTTGTAGCCCTCGCCGGGCTTCGCCAGGCCCATGATCTCGTATTCGATCAGCTCGGCGACGGTGAAGCAGTCATGGGTCTCGACGAAATCGAGATCGTTGAGGGTCATCTCGGCATCGGCGAGCGAGGTCGCCCAGGCGCGGCGGCCGCCCTCGAACGCCGTGGGATCGCGGCGCGACATGGGCAGGATGTCGTTGCGGTGGGTGCGGGCGCGGAAGGCGATGGCGCGCTGGAGATCGCGGGCGATCTCCTCGTCCGCCAGCACGAGGGCGGCGGCGCCGTCGGAGACCAGCGAACAGTCCGTGCGGCGCAGGGGGCCGGCCACCAGCGGGTTCTTCTCCGACACCGTGTTGCAGAACTCGAAGCCGAGATCCTTGCGCATCTGCGCGAAGGGGTTCGAGACGCCGTTGTGGTGGTTCTTGGCGGCGATCATGGCCAGCTCTTCCGAGCGGTCGCCATAACGCTGGAAATAGTTCTGCGCGATGCGGCCGAACTGGCCCGCGAAGCCGCCCTCGATGTCCGCCTCTTCCTTGCGGTAGGAGGCGTTGAGCAGGATGTCACCAACCTCGGAGGTGGGCTTGGCGGTCATCTTCTCGGCGCCCACCACGAGGGCGATGCGGCCGCGGCCGCTCTCGATGAAGTCGAGCGCGGTGTAGATGGCGGCGGAGCCGGTGGCGCAGGCGTTTTCCACGCGCATGGCCGGCACATAGGTGAGGCGCTCGTCGGCGAGCGCCACCAGCGCGCCCTGGAAGTCCTGCTTCTGGAAGCCGGAATTCATGACGCCGACGAAGATGCCGTCCACCTTGTCGGGGGAGACGCCGGCATGCTCCAGCGCGGCGCCGGAGACACGGGCCATCAGGCTCTCGGTGTCGGGATCTTCGAGCTTGCCGAAGGGGGTATGGGCGTATCCTACGATGCAGGCGCGTGTCATGTCTTCACCTTCATGGCGGTGCGCGTCGCGGCGAGGCGGGCGCGGGGTGAGTTGGACGGTACGTCGGGACGCGAAGAGGGGCGGCGCAGCGCCGCCTCCAGAAGCTGCGCCTCGCGGCGCAGGATGGGAACCAGCTCCTGCCGCCGCTCGTCGCCGAGGCGGCTTTCGATGGCGGCGATGGAGAGGGCGCCGGCGGGGGTGCCGTCGGGGCCCATGACGGGCACGCCGATACCCCACGAGCCGGGCATCAGTATGCCCGGATTGAGCGCATAGCCGCGCTGGCGGGCATCCGCCACGCAGCCGCGCAGCAGGGCCTCGGAATAGGCCGGATAGTCCTTGATGAGCGCCTGCGTATTGGATGCGAAGATGCGGTCGATCTCCGCGTCCGGCAGCGCGGCGAGGATGGCGAGGCTACCGGCGCCGATGCCCATGGGGTGGCGATCACCCGCCTTCAGCACATGGGTGCGGATGGGGAAGGGGCCTTCTTCGCGGTGCAAACAGACCACGTAGCTGTCGCGCGGCACCGAGAGGAAGGCGCAGTCGCCGCTCTCCTGCGCGAGGCGCGTGAGGTTGTCGAGCGAGAGGGCGTGGATGCCGAAACGTTCGCTCGCCAATGTTCCTAGAACATAGGTCTCGGGTCCGATATGGTACCGCCGCGTCAGCGCATCCTGATCGAGCAGGCCCGAACGGACCAGCGCCATCAGGACGCGACGGACGGTCGGCTTGGGGAGGCCGGATCGTGCCACCAGATCGGACAAGCGCATGCCGGGCGTGCCTCCACGGCCCACCAGCAGCAGCAAGGCGATTGCGCGTTCAATGCTTTGAGTCCCGCCGCCCGACGGGTCGTCGCCGGTCCTGCTCACGTTTTGCTCCCTATGATCCATCATGTGGACCAATTTTTTTCTTTATCGTCGTCGATAGATTGACGACTGTAGAAGGATGATAGACACCTTGTGCAGATCCCACAAGTGGGTCAGTATAGGTGACGCAATTAAGAGGTCCACATCTTGGACCCATCGAGGAAACAGGTCCAAAAGGACCAAGCCAGGAGGAGCAGGTTCATGTCTGTGTCTCGTCGCGCCTTGTTGAAGGCCACTGCCGCCACTGCTGTCACGGGTGCGGTGTTCGCGCCCTTCGTGGCGCGCGCCCAGCAGGCGGAATTCACTTACAAATACGCCAACAACCTGCCCGATACCCATCCGATGAACGTCCGCGCCCGCGAGATGGCGGCGGCGATCAAGCAGGAGACGAACGGCCGGTTCGAGCTTCAGATCTTCCCCACCAGCCAGCTGGGTTCCGATACCGATACGCTGAGCCAGCTGCGCTCCGGCGGCGTCGAGTTCTTCACCCTCTCGCCGCTCATCCTCTCCACCCTCGTGCCCAATGCCTCGCTCTCGGGCATCGGCTTCGCCTTCCCCGACTATGACAGCGTGTGGAAGGCCATGGACGGCGAGCTCGGCGTCTATGTGCGCGGGCAGATCGCCAAGTTCGGCCTCGTCGCCATGGACAAGATCTGGGACAACGGCTTCCGCCAGACCACCTCGTCCACGCGCCCGATCGCGACCGCCAAGGATCTCGAGGGCTTCAAGATCCGCGTGCCGGTCTCCCCGCTGTGGACCTCCATGTACAAGGCCTTCGGCTCGGCTCCCGCCTCCATCAATTTCGCGGAAGTCTATTCGGCGTTGCAGACCAAGATCGTGGACGGGCAGGAAAACCCGCTCGCCATCATCGCCACGGCCAAGCTTTACGAAGTACAGAAGTACTGCTCGCTGACCAACCACATGTGGGACGGCTTCTGGTTCCTGGCCAATCGCCGCGCCTGGCAGGCCCTGCCGGAAGACATCCGCACCATCGTGGCCAAGAACATCAATGCGGCCGGCGAGAAGGAGCGGGCGGACGTCGCCAAGCTCAACGCCTCGCTGCAGCAGGAACTGGCCTCCAAGGGCATGGCCTTCAACTCCCCCGACCCTGCCCCCTTCCGCGAGAAGCTGCGCGCTGCCGGCTTCTATTCGGAATGGAAGGGCAAGTATGGCGATGAAGCCTGGGCCGTCCTCGAGAAGGCGGTCGGAAAGCTGTCGTGAGCGATATGGCCCGCGCCCCCGTCCTTCAAGGGCATGGCGCGGCGTCTGCTTTGACGTCGCCGCCCATGAGCCGCACAGCCGCCGTGGCTTCCGTCGTGGACCGCGTGCTCGGCCTGATGGTGGAGATCCCCGTCGCCATTCTGGTGGCGGTGGAGATCTGCGTCCTGTTTGCGGGCGTCGTCGCCCGCTACGTCTTCCACGCGCCCATCGTGTGGTCGGACGAACTGGCCTCCATCCTGTTCCTGTGGCTGGCCATGCTGGGCGCGGTGGTGGCGTTCCGCCGCGGTGAGCACATGCGCATGACGGCGGTGGCGGCCAAGGTGAACCCGCGCGCGCGGGCCTTCCTCGACCTCATCGCCATCACCTCGGCTCTGGCCTTCATCGGCATGGTCTTCCCCCATGCCTTGGAATATGCCGAGGAGGAGGTGTTCATCCTCACCCCGGCGCTGGAGATCCCGAACTCCGTGCGTGCGGCGGCGCTGCCCGTGGGCCTCGGCCTCATGATGGTGTTCGCGTTCATCCGGCTGGCGCGGCATTCGGACCTGAAGATGGTGGCGAGCGCGGTCCTGCTCACCGCCGCCATCGTCGCCGCCTTCTGGCTGCTGGGGCCGTTCCTGCGGCCGCTCGGCAACGCCAACCTGCTGATCTTCTTCGTCGGCGTGGTGGCGGTGTGCGTGTTCGCGGGCGTGCCCATCGCCTTTGCCTTCGGCCTTGCCACCTTCGGCTATCTGGCGCTCACCACGCGCACGCCGATGATGGTGCTGGTCGGCCGCATGGACGAGGGCATGAGCCACCTCATCCTGCTGTCCGTGCCGCTGTTCGTGTTCCTCGGCATGCTGATCGAGATGACGGGCATGGCGAAGGCCATGGTGCAGTTCCTCGCCAGCCTGCTCGGCCATGTGAAGGGCGGCCTGCATTACGTGCTGGTCGGCGCCATGTATCTCGTCTCCGGCATCTCAGGTGCCAAGGCGGCGGACATGGCGGCGGTGGCCCCGGTGCTGTTTCCCGAAATGAAGCAGCGCGGCGCCAAGGAGGGCGACCTCGTGGCCCTGCTTTCCGCCACCGGCGCGCAGACCGAGACCATCCCGCCCAGCCTCGTGCTCATCACCATCGGTTCGGTGACGGGCGTGTCCATCTCCGCTCTGTTCACCGGCGGCCTGCTGCCGGGCGTGGTGCTGGCCTTCACGCTGTGCATGGTGGTCTGGTGGCGCTATCGCGGCGAGGACATGAGCCATGTGAAGAAGGCGTCGGGCAGCGAAATCCTGCGCACCTTCGTCATTGCCTTCCCGGCCATCGCGCTGCCGTTCGTCATCCGTGCGGCGGTGATCGAGGGCGTGGCGACGGCCACCGAAGTCTCCACCATCGGCATCGCCTATGCGGTGGCGGCGGGCATCCTCATCTACCGCAAGTTCGACGTGAAGCGCATCGGGCCGATGCTGGTGGACACCGCCTGCCTGTCGGGCGCGATCCTGCTCATCATCGGCACCGCGACGGGCATGGCCTGGGGCCTCACCCAGTCCGGCTTCTCGCGTGAACTGGCGCTCTGGATGACCGGCCTGCCGGGCGGCGCCATGACCTTCATGGCGGTGTCCATCGTGGCCTTCATCGTTCTGGGCAGCGTGCTGGAGGGTATCCCCGCCATCGTGCTGTTCGGGCCGCTGCTGTTCCCCATCGCCAAGGCCGTGGGCATCCACGAGGTGCACTATGCGATGGTGGTCATCCTCGCCATGGGCATCGGCCTGTTCGCCCCGCCCTTCGGCGTGGGCTACTACGCCGCCTGCGCCATCGGCCGGGTGGATCCGGTGGTGGGCATGAAGCCGATCGTGGGCTACCTGATCGCCCTGTTCATCGGCCTCGTGGTGGTGGCGCTGGTGCCGTGGTTCTCCATCGGCTTCCTGTGATCGCCTGACAGGCTTTTACGCATACGCGACGGGCGCCCCGGATCTCCGGCGGCGCCCGTCGTTTTTGGAGCAAGGGGCGCGCTGGGGGAGGGCCCTCTCCGCGCGAGCCCTCAGAACAGCCGCCCCGCCAGCGCCGCGCCCACAATAGCGGCGGAGAACAGCGCGCCGTCATGCAACGCCAGCGCAAGGCGACCGGGCCTGGCGGTCTGATGCAGCCAGCCCGTGGCGCCAATGGTGGCGATGGACCAGCCCGCGCCCACCAGCATGAGTGCGGCGGCCAGAAAACGCGGATCGGTGGAGAATTGCAGCGGGATCGCCGCCAGCACCAGCGCCAGTCCACCGAACGCCATCAGGCGCGCCGGCAGGCGGCGACCCAGCAAGGCGAGCGGGGCCGCCGGCCCGTACATGGCCGCCACGTGCAGCGCGATGAAGCCGAACAGCGCGCCCTCGCCGATGCCGCAATCCATCAGCGCCAGCGGTGCTCCGGCCATGACGAGGCTCATGCCGCCCCAGGCCAGCATGGCAACGAGCGTCGGGCCGAGAATGGCGGTGAGCGGCCCGGCATCGCCGGTCTGTGTCCACGGGCGGGCATCGGGCGCGAGGCGCACGGCCACCGCCAGCGAGGCGGTGTGGGCGAGCGCCGCCAGCACCGCCGAGCCCACCAGAAAGGCGGGCGCGAAGAAGGTCTCGGCAAGGCCGGCGAGAGAAGGCCCGGCCACTGCCGCGAACAGGCCGCCCGCCATCACACCCGCAGCTGCGGCAGCAGGGCGGCCGGCGGAGGCGGCAGCCTCGTGGCGATAGAAGAAGGAGAAGCCCTGCGCCATGCCCAGCCACAGCGCGCCGAGGCAGGCGAAGGCGAACTGGCGCTGAAGAATGCCGAAGGCGAGGATGGCCCCGCCCGCGATGCCCAGCGAGGCGCCGAGCGCGAAGCCGGTGCGCCGCCCGAAGGCATCGCCGAGGAAGGAGGCCGGGAAGGAGGCGAGCGCCGCCCCCAGCATCAGCGCGGCAAACGGCAGGGTGGCAAGATCGGGCCGGGGCGCCAGCTGGGCGCCCGCCAGCGGCAGGATGCCGGAGGCCAGCGTCTGCGCCAGCACGCCGAAGGCAAAGCCGAGCGCCAGCGGCCACGGGCGGGGCCGTGTCCAGCGATTGTCATTGGCGGGGACGTCGAATTCGGGATCGCAGATGCAGGCCAGCATGCCCGCGCGCGGTGCACCCGCCGGGGCAAGGCGGCTCATCTCCTCACGTCCTCGTCCGACAGGATGCGCACGGCGGCCCCGTCCAGATCCTCATACTGGCCGGACCTGAGGCTCCAGAGGAAGCCGCCAAGGCCAAGGAGGCCGAGCCCGAGGGCGGCGGGAACGAGATAGAGCAGAACGGTCATGCATGGGCCTCCACACTGGCGGCGGGCGCGGTGTCTTCGGCCGGCGCGCGGTCCTCGCGGCCCGGCCGGGCGGCCCGCATGGCGTTGAGCGTGACGATAATGGACGAGCCGGACATGGCAAGCGCGGCGACCAGCGGCGTGACATATCCGGAGATGGCCAGCGGCACGGCGATGAAATTGTAGAGCACGGCGATGCCGAGATTCTGGCGCATGAGGCGGGCCGCCACCCGCGCGCCGTCGACGGCGATGCGCACCGGGGCGAGACGCTGGCCGATGAAGACCGCATCCGCCTGCGCCTGCGTGACCGCCACACCCGAGGCGGGCGAGAGCGAGACGTTGGCGGCGGCAAGAGCGGGCGCGTCATTGAGCCCGTCGCCTACCATCAGCACCTTGTGCCCGGCCGCCTTCAGGCGCTCCAGCTCGGCGATCTTGTCGGCGGGGCGCATGGTGGCGGAGTAATGAGAGATGCCGAGCGCGGAGGCCACCGCTTCCACCGGGCCATAGCGATCACCGGAGAGGATGCGCACATCGAGCCCGCGTGCCTTGAGCGCCTCCACCACCTGGGCGGCATCGGCCCTGAGCGCCTGCTCAAGGCCGATCACCAGCACCCGCGCGCCATGGCGCACGGCGATGGGGGTGGCGGTGGGCGGCAGATCGGCGGGCAGCGTGGTCTCGCAGAAGGCGAGGCTGCCGAGGCGCAGCTCCGCCCCGTCCAGCGTGGTGCGCACGCCCGCGCCTGCCACTTCCTCGACCGTCTCGAAGGCCGGTCCCTCCGCATGGCGGGCCAGCGCCGCCGCAAGCGGATGGCGGCTCGACTGGGCGAGCCGGGCGGCCAGCCCCACGAGGTCCGCATCGGCCCCGGCGGGCAGGCGCAAAGCCGGCTCGGGCAAGGTGAGGGTGCCGGTCTTGTCGAACACCACGGTATCGACGCCGGCAAGGCGCTCCAGCATGTCGCCGGCATTCACCAGCAGGCCGGCCCGGAACAGGCGGCCGGTGGCGACCACCTGCACGGCGGGCACGGCCAGCGCCAGCGCGCAGGGGCAGGTGATGATGAGCACGGCCACCGCGATCATCACCGAGCCGTGCAGGCCGAGGCCGTAGATGAGCCAGCCGATCATGGAGAGCAGCGCGGTGGCATGCACCACGGGGGCATAGAGCCGGGCCACCCGGTCGGCGAGGCGCACATAGCCGGCGCGCTGGGTGAGCGCCCCATCCAGCAGGCGCTGCACGTCGTCGATGAGCGTGCCCTCGCCGCCGGCGGTGACGCGCACGGTGAGCGTGCCGGCGCCGTTGAGGCTGCCGGCATAGACCGCATCCCCGGTCTTCACGGCGCGGGGCAGGGTCTCGCCGGTGATCAGCGCCTCATCGAGGCTGGACAGGCCGCCATCCACCACGCCGTCCGCGCCGAGGCGCTCGCCGGCCGCCACCAGAATGCGGTCGCCGGTCTTCAGCGCCTGCACGGGCACGAAGACCGGGGTGCCATCGGCCTCGATGCGCTGGGCCATCTCGCCGCGCAGGGCCGCCAGATTGCCGGCCACGGCGCGGGTGCGGCGGCGGGCCTCGTGGTCGAGATAGCGGCCGGCCAGAAGGAAGAACAGCAGCATGATGGCGCTGTCGAAATAAGCGTGCTCCTGATGGAGAACGGTCTCCATCACCGACATGCCGAGCGCCAGCAGCACGCCGAGCGAGATCGGCACGTCCATGTTGAGCGAGCGGGTGCGCAGCGCTCTGAGCGCGCTGCGGAAGAAGGGCTGGCCCGCATAGGCGCCGCATGGCAGCGCGATGAGCGCGGAGATCCAGTGGAAGAGGTCGCGCGTCTCGGGGGTGATGTCGGTGACGTTGCCGGCCCAGACCGAGACCGAGAGCAGCATGATGTTCATCATGCCGAAGCCGGCGACGCCAAGGCAGCGCAGCAGCCACTGGGCGTGGCGGGCCTCCAACTCCTCGGCCCGGCCGGCGAAGGGGTGGGCGCGATAGCCCATGTCCTCCAGCCGGCGCACCAACTCGTCGGGGGCACCCTCGCCGTTCCATTCCACGGTGAGGCGGTGGGTGGAATAATTGAGGCGGGCCTTCACCACGCCGGGCAAGGTGAGCACGCCATTCTCGATGTCGGAGATACAGGCGGCGCTGTCGATGCCGTCCACGGCGAGGCTCATGCGGGCGGTGCCGTCCGCTTCGCGGGCCATGAAGATGGAATAGTCGATCGCCTGAGACATGGTATGCGCCCTGCCTGGAGCCGGCTATCCGGCCATGCGTGGCGGCACTCGCGTCCCGAGATATGGAGCCACCCAGGGGGATGGCTTTTCCATAGGGTTGACCCGGGGCGGAGGGCCTGCCCGAAAATGTGCCGGCCGAAGCGGTCCGCCCGACCGCCTCGGCCGGCGCTGCGTTCGCCTGATGAACCCAGTTCCCCCCAGAGAACGAGTTCGGCTTAGCGCAGCTGCACTCTGTTCTTGGACCGGAACAGGCGACCCTCGCCTTGAGCCAGATCAACGATCAGCTCCCATTGGCCGCGATGGACGCCGGCCGTGCCCTGATAGCGCCCGCCGCCCAGATCCGTGAGCGGCACCGTGACGTCCTGACGCGCATCGGCGGGATGGGCGAAGCGGGCATCCACCGCATAGCCCGCCAGCGGCTTGCCGGCGGCATCGCGGGCCTCGATGACGAGCAGGCGGGTGCCGTCGGGGCGGTCCGAGACGTCGAGGATCACGCGCCACTGGCGCGCATTCTGGGTGGCGGCGGCATCTTCCTCGGCCTTGAAGGCGAGGCCGGCCTTGTAGGAGCTTTCCGTCTCCACGCCGCCGAAGGTGGCGACGGCATAATGGGCCATCACCACATTGACCGCGATGATGAGGCCGAAGAAGCCGAGCAGGGCGGCCAGCACGTGCCAGCCGGTGAGCTGGCCGGGAACGCGGCCGGGGCGACCTCCCTTGGGGGCGGGGCGGGATTGGACCATGGTCATTGGGGGCTCCTTGGAGCACGTCCGGTTTTGATTGCTCTAAAACCGGAACACGTTCTCCATTAAGGTGTTGGATTGCTTCAGCGTTTCCAGGAAATACTGAAGCACTCTAGGGGCCGATGAAGTTGTCGGTGACGGATGCAGTGGTGCCGTCCGCCAGATCGCGGATGCGGAAGGTGACGGGCACGGAGGCGCCGGGCGGCAGCTTGCCGGCATGGGTCAGGAACACGCGGGCCTCCAGCGTCTGGTCCGGCCCCACCGCGAGCACCTCGCCCTCGGGGCCGGGCTCGGTGCCGACCACGGAGAGGCGGGTGTTCGGCAGGCCGTCCACCGTGAGCACGAAGCGGCGCGGCTCCAGCTTCTTGTTGATCAGCCGCAGCGTATAGGCATTGCGCAGCGTGCCGTCGGAGAGGCGCACATAGACCGGGTTGCGGTCATGGATGGCGGACAGCCCCTCGGTGCTGCGGCCGGCGAGCGTGCCGATCATGATGCCGCCCACCAGCAGGATGAGCGCGGTGTAGAGCACGGTGCGGGCGCGCACGATGCGCCGCACCGGCTGCTTGCCGGCGGCCCGCGCCTCCATATTGGCTTCGGACTCATAGGTGATCAGGCCGCGCGGGCGGTTGATCTTGTCCATGACGTTGTTGCAGGCGTCGATGCACAGGCCGCACTGGATGCAGTCCAGCTGCATGCCCTTGCGGATGTCCACGCCCGTGGGGCAGGTGTTGACGCACAGATTGCAGTCGATGCAGTCGCCCGCCGGCTGGCCGGCGGCGCGGGCCAGCGCCGCCTTCTTCACCGATCCGCGCGGCTCGCCCCGATCGTAGAGATAGGTGACGTTGAGCGCATATTCATCGGTGAGCGCGGCCTGGATGCGCGGCCACGGGCACATGTAGGTGCACACCTGCTCGCGCATATGGCCGGCGAGCGTATAGGTGGTGAAGGTCAGCACCGCGATGGAGCCATAGGCGACAGTGGAGCCCTGGAAGGTGGCCAGTTCCTTCACCAGGGTGGGGGCATCGGCGAAATAGAGCACCCAGGCGCCGCCGGTCCACCACGCGATCAGCAGCCAGATGGCGTGCTTGAGCGTCTTCTTGGCCACCTTTTCCATGGTCCAGGGGCCGGCGTCGGACATCATGTGCTCGCGCCGGTCGCCTTCGACCATACGCTCGATCTTCAGGAACAGGTCGGTCCACACCGTCTGCGGGCAGAGATAGCCGCACCAGACGCGGCCGGCGACCGCATTCATGAGGAACAGGACCAGTGAGGCGAGGATCAGCAGGCCGGCGAGATAATAGAATTCCTGCGGCCAGATCTCGATGAAGAAGAAATAGAAGCGCCGCGCGGGGAAATCGATCAGCACCGCCTGACCGGGTGCATCCGGCCCGCGATCCCAGCGCACGAAGGGCAGGAAGTAATAGATGCCCAGCGTGACGAGCAGCAGCACCCACTTGATGTTGCGCAGGCGGCCGCGCACGCTCTGCGGATAGATGGCGCGGCGGGCGGCGTAAAGCTCGTCCTCTGCAACGGCAACGGTTTCGCCCTTGCGGGGCAGGCGCGGCTTGAGGGCCGCAGGATTGACGGGGGCGGTCATTGGCATGCCTTCGGCCCGACCTTATGCGGGCGCAGACGGGGGATGCGACATGCGCCGTCCTCCGGAACGTATAAGGACACCGGCAGGCCGTGGGGCGACCGCCGGTGCCGGGAGACCGCATCCACCGGCGCGGGGTCGCCGTGTGGATGTCGGGCTCTGTCCTGTCCCGCGCCGGGGCCGCGCCGCGTCTTGCGAGGCGGGATGCGGCCCGGCGCCGGGCCTCACTGGCCGCCGCCCAGAGTGTGGACGTAGACGGTCAGCGCCTTGATGGTGGTGTCCGGCAGGCGACCCGACCAGGCCGGCATCACGCCGCCGCGGCCATTGGTGATCGTCTGCACGATGGTGGCCTTGTCGCCGCCATAGAGCCAGATGCCGGAGGTGAGGTTGCGGGCGCCCAGTTCCTGGTTGCCCTTGCCGTCCTCGCCATGGCAGGCGGAGCAGTTGGTGGCGAAAATCTCCGCCCCCTTCTTCACCGCCGGCGTGTCCTTCGGAACCGAACCCGAGAGGGAGAGCACATAGTCCGCCGTGTCGGAGATCTCGGCCTTGGTCAGCATGGGGCCGAACGGCATCATGTTGCCCTGGTGGCCGGCATCGTCGCCGGAGCGGGCGCCGTGGGTGATGGTGGCGCTGATCTGCTCCAGCGTGCCGCCCCAGATCCAGTCATCGTCATTGAGGTTGGGGTAGCCCTTGGCGCCGGCACCACCCGCCCCGTGACAGGGCGCGCAGTTGTCGGCGAAGGCCACCCGGCCCTCGGCGCGGGCGAGGCTGAGCAGTTCGGGGGTCTTCTCGATCTCCTCCAGCGGCACGCTGGCGAGCTTGGCCGAGGAGACCGCGCGCAGCTTCTGCAGCTCCGCGATCTGCTCCACGACGGCGGAGCGGGCATGCCAGCCGGTGAGGCCGTTGGTGTAATTGGAGACGAGCGGCCAGGCCGGATAGACCACCCAGTAGCCGATCGCCCAGAGGATGGTGGCGTAGAAGGTCCACAGCCACCAGCGCGGAAGCGGGGTGTTCAGTTCCTGGATGCCATCCCACTCATGACCGGTGGTGCCCGGCCCAGAGGACGGATCCACCGCGTTTGGGTTCTTGTGTGCGGTGCTCACGATCAATCCTCCTTCAGGGGAATCTGCGCGGCCGCATCGAAGCCCTTGCGCTTCGATGGCCAGTAGGCATAGGCGCACACGCACAGGAAGGCGCCGAAGAAATAGAGAAGGCCCCAGGTCTGCGCGAATCCTGCGAGCTGCATGTAGATCTCACGCATGGCTCACCTCACGTTGGCCTTGTTGTTGTAGAGCTTGAAGTCGACGTGCGTGCCCAGCTGCTGGAGATAGGCGATCAGCGCATCGGCTTCGGTGAGCACTTCGGGATTGCCGTCGAAGTCGCGGGCCAGCGCCTTGGGATAGCGGGCCTGCAGGGCTTCGGCATCCGCCTCCGGGGTGGCCTGGAGCTTCAGGTCGTCCTGTGCCGAGGTGATCATCTCCTCGGTGTAGGGCACGCCTTCGGCACGGAGCACGCGCATCTCGTCGGCGATGTGCTTGGCGGCGAGCGGGGTCTTCGCCAGCCAGGGGTAGCCCGGCATGATGGAGGCAGGCACCAGCGAACGCGGATTGTTCAGGTGCTCAAGCTGCCACATGTCGGAATACTTGCCGCCGACCCGGGCGAGATCCGGGCCGGTACGCTTGGAGCCCCACTGGAAGGGGTGGTCGTACATGCTCTCGGCGGCCAGCGAATAGTGGCCGTAGCGCTCCACCTCGTCGCGCAGCGGGCGGATCATCTGGCTGTGGCAGGCGTAGCAGCCCTCACGCACATAGATGTTGCGCCCGGCCAGCTCCAGCGGGGTGTAGGGACGGATCCCGTCCACCTTCTCGATGGTGCTCTTCAGGTAGAACAGGGGCACGATTTCCACCAGACCGCCGATGGAGATGACGAGCAGGATGCCAAGCATGAGGATCGTCGAGTGCTTCTCGAAGATGGCGTGCTTGGACCAGATGGATGAAACGGACATTCAGTCCTCCCTCATTCGGCGGGCGCGAGGGCGGCGGCGCTGGTCTGCGACACCGTTTCGGCACGTGTGATGGTCATGAAGATGTTCCAGGCCATGATGAGCGCGCCGGCGAGGAACAGGCCGCCGCCCAGGGCGCGGATGACATAGAGCGGATGCACCGCTTCCACGCTCTCGATGAACGAGTACTCAAGGAAGCCGAGAGCGGTGTAGGCGCGCCACATCAGGCCCTGCATGATGCCCGCCACCCACATGGCGGAGATGTAGAGCACGATGCCGAGCGTGGAGATCCAGAAGTGCCATTCGATGGCCTTCTTGGAGTACATCTCGCGCTTCTCCCAGAGCCAGGGGATGAGGCAGTAGATGGCGCCGAAGGAGATGTAGGCGACCCAGCCCAGCGCGCCGGAATGCACGTGGCCGATGCCCCATTCGGTGTAGTGGCTGAGCGAGTTCACGCTCTTCACCGACATCATCGGGCCTTCGAAGGTGGCCATGCCGTAGAAGGCCACGGCGACCACCATCATGCGGATCACCGGATCGGTGCGCAGCTTGTCCCACGCGCCCGACAGGGTCATCAGGCCGTTGATCATGCCGCCCCACGAGGGCATCCACAGGATGATCGAGAAGGTCATGCCCAGCGTCTGCGCCCAGTCCGGCAGCGCCGTGTAGTGCAGGTGATGCGGGCCGGCCCAGATGTAGAGGAAGATGATCGCCCAGAAGTGGACGATGGACAGCCGGTAGGAATAGACCGGCCGCTCAGCCCGCTTGGGGATGAAGTAGTACATCAGGGCGAGGAAGCCGGCGGTCAGGAAGAAGCCCACCGCGTTGTGGCCGTACCACCACTGCACCATGGCATCCTGCACGCCCGACCAGACGATGTAGGACTTGGGCGAGAAGATGGAGACCGGGATCGTGGCGTTGTTGCCCAGATGCAGCACGGCGATGGTCAGGATGAAGGCGAGATAGAACCAGTTGGCCACATAGATGTGGGGTTCCTTGCGCTTCAGCACCGTGACCAGGAAGACCAGCAGGTACATCACCCAGACCACGGTGAGCCACAGGTCGGCATACCATTCCGGCTCGGCGTATTCCTTGCCCTGGGTGATGCCGAGCAGGTAGCCCGTGCCCGCGATGAGGATGAAGAAATTGTAGCCGAGGACCACGAACCAGGGCGACAGATAGCCGGCGAGGCGAGCCTGGCTGGTGCGCTGGACCACGTAGAAGGAGGTGCCGATGAGCACGTTGCCGCCGAAGGCGAAAATCACCGCCGACGTATGCAGCGGGCGCAGGCGGCCGAACGAGATCCAGGGCAGGTCGAAATTGAGCGCCGGATAGGCCATCTGCAGCGCGATGATGACGCCGATCAGGAAGCCCGCGATGCCCCAGAACATGGCGAGCAGCGTCGCCACCTTGACCGGAGCCATGTTGTAGTTGGGCTTGCCGTCGATGGTCTGCGGCGGCAGCTGCGCCGGGCGGTCCATATAGCGGTTGCCGATGACGAACACGGTGGCGATGCTCGCCGCCGCGAACAGGTAGGCGTGGAACGCATATTCCGGCGTATAGGCCTTGGCGGCGATACACACGGACAGAAAAGCGAGCGCAGCGAACACAAGGATCAAACCGAGTTCGCCCCCGGTCATGCGCTTGGTGGATGTCTGGACTATGGACATTGGCAACCCCTCACGGCGGGGCGGACAGGCCGCTCCCGAGCCTCGCGGGCACCTTGCGTCAGGACGGTCGTTTCACCTTGATACAAGTCAAAGGTAGGCGATGGGTGCTGCGGTGCGGTTGTCGCAGGGGGCGCGCGGGAGGGGTTTTGCGCGGCAGGCATGCGCCGGCCGCGGATCAGTCCAGCGTCTGACGGAAACGGGCCACCGCAATGGCCATGGCGGCCAGCATCAGGCCGATGAGAACGAGAAAGTCCGTTTGCAGGTCGGCGAAGCTGGCGCCCTTCAGCAGGATACCGCGCACCATGCGCAGGTAGTGGGTGAGGGGGAAGGTCTCCGACAGCCACTGCGCCCACACCGGCATGCCGGCAAACGGGAACATGAAGCCCGACAGCAGGATGTTGGGCAGGAAATACATGAAGGTCATCTGCACCGCCTGCAGCTGGTTCTGCGCCAGCGTGGAGAAGGTGTAGCCGGTGGCAAGGTTGGCGGTGATGAACAGCAGGGTCGCCAGCGAGAGCAGCGCGAGGCTGCCCTCCAGCGGCACGTCGAACAGCAGCATGCCGGCACCGAGGATCAGCACCCCCTGGAAGATGCCCACCGCCACATAGGGGATGATCTTGCCGAGCATGATCTCCACCGGGTGGATGGGCATGGAGAGCAGGCTCTCCATGGTGCCGCGCTCGATCTCCCGCGTCACCGAGAGGGCGGTGAAGATGAGCATGGTCATGGTGAGGATGGTGCCGAGCAGGCCGGGCACGATGTTGAGCTGCGATGTGCCGGCGGGATTGTAGCGCCGGTGCTGCACGATCTCGAACGGCTGGCTGCCGGCTTCATCCACGAAGCGTTCGCGTTTCAGCGCAGTGGTGACGATGCCGGAGAGGGAGGAGAGCGCATTGCCCGCCGCCACCGGGTCGGTGGCATCCGCCGCCACCAGCAGTTGCGGCGTCTCGCCGCGCCTGAGCGAGCGTTCGAAGCCGGCGGGGATCTCGACGAGGAACAGCACCTTGCCGCTGCGCACGAGATATTCCGCCTCGGCCTCGCTTTGCGGCTCGTGGTCGATGGTGAAGAACGCGGTGTTCTTCAGCGCCGCGAGGATGGCACGGCTTGCGCCTGTGTTCTCGTGCACGAAGACGGCGGTGGGCAGATGGCGCGGCGTGGTGTTGATGGCATAGCCGAACAGCACCAGTTGCAGCAGCGGGATCATGATCATGGTGGCGAACGTCACCCGGTCGCGGCGGAGCTGGATGAACTCCTTGCGCACCATGGCGGTGACCCGCCGCACAAAGCCGGAGACCTCTGTGGCGGCGCTCATGACATGTTGTCCTTCGAGCGCTGCATCAGGTCGATGAACACGTCTTCCAGCGTGGCCGTTTCCTGTCGCCAGACGACGCCCGCCTCGGTCCGGTGGGGCGAGATGGCTGCCTCCAGCGCGGCCGCGTCATGGCCGGAGACATGCAGGCTGACGCCGAAGGGCGCGACCATCGCCACGGCCGGGTCGTCCGCCAGCGCCTTGCCGATGGCGGCCAGCGTTGCGCCGGGGGTGTGCGCCTCGCGGGTCGCCTCCACCACATAGGTCACGAGGCCGGAGCCGGCGATCACCTCCGCCACCGTGCCCTGCGCCAGCAGGTGGCCATAGGCGATGTACGCGATCTCGTGGCAGCGCTCGGCCTCGTCCATGTAATGGGTGGAGACCAGCACGGTGAGGCCGTCTGCGGCCAGATCGTGGATCTGCGCCCAGAATTCGCGCCGGGCCTGCGGGTCGACGCCCGCCGTGGGCTCATCCAGCAGAAGCAGTTGCGGCGAGGGCAGGATGCAGGCGCCCAGCGCCAGCCGCTGCTTCCAGCCGCCGGACAGATCGCCCGCCAGCTGCTTGCCGCGTCCTTCCAGGCCGAGCCGTTTGATGGCCTCCTGCGCCGCATCCTCAGGGTGCGGCACGCTGTAGAGCCGGGCCACGAACTCCAGGTTCTCGCGCACGGAAAGGTCCGTGTAGAGCGAGAATTTCTGCGTCATGTAGCCCACATGCTGCCGGATCTCGCGCGCCTTGGTCAGGATGTCGAGGCCGAGGCAGGTGCCGCGCCCGGCATCGGGCGTCAGTAGGCCGCAGAGCATGCGGATGGTGGTGGTCTTGCCCGAGCCGTTGGGGCCGAGGAAGCCGTAGATCTGGCCCTTGCGCACCCGCATGGTGAGGTTGTCCACCACCACGTGGTCGCCGAACTTCTTGCTGAGGCCCTCCACCTCGATGGCGACCTCCGGGCCGGGCATGCTCATGGCCGCGCGTCCGGCGGCGCGGCGCCCAGCGAGACCGTGACCGGCTGGCCGGGGCGGGCGAGTGCGGGATCGCGCGGGCGGGCTTCCACCAGATAGACGAGCTTCGCCCGCTCCTCGCGGCTGTAGATCACTGGCGGCGTATATTCCGCGCTGTCGGAGATGAAGGAGATGTCGGCCGTGATGGGCTGGCAGCCGTCGCAGGCGACGGTGACGCTCTGGCCGGGTTTCATCTGCGGCAGCTGCGCTTCGGGTACGAAGAAACGCACCTTCACGAGGCCCGGCGGCAGCACGGAGACGACGGGGCGCCCCTCCGGCACCAGCTCGCCCACGCGGTAATAGAGCGTCTGCACCTGACCATCCTGCGGGGTGAGGAGGGTGCGGCGGGCAAGGCGGATGGCGGCCGCGTCCGCATTGGCGGTCGCGCTGCGCACGCTGGCCTGCGCGGCGGCGATGTCCTCCTCGCGCGAGGCGATGCGGCCGGCGTCGATCTGGCGGCGCACCTCGTCGAGGCTGGCCTGGTTCTGGTCGTAGGTATGCTGGGCGCTGTCGAGATTGGCCTGCGAGGACGCGCCGCGCGGGGCGAGCGCCTTCTGGCGGTCCAGCTCGATGCGCGACAGGTCGAGGGCGGCGGCGGCGCGACGCTCGCCGGCCTGAAGCACGGCGATGTCCTCCGGCCGCTGCACGGCGGCCTTGGCCTTGTCGAGCCGTGCCTGTGCCTCGGCGAGGGACGCCTGCGCGGCGGCGAGGTCCGCTTTCTGGACGTCGTCCTCCAGCAGCGCCAGCACGCTGCCGGCGGGCACGCGGGTGCCCTCCTTCACGTCGAGCCGCGTCACCCGCCCGGCCTCCTGCGGGCCGATATAGAGGAGATCGCCCTCCACATAGCCGGAGAAGGTACGAGGCGTGCTTTCGCCGCAGCCGGCGAGCGCCAGTGCGGCGGCGAGCGACAAGGCGAGGGGGAGGACGCGGAGACGGATACGCATCACGCCTGTTCTCCCGCCCTGAGGCCGCCCAGCAGCAGGGTGATGTAGTCTTCGGCGAACTGGTGTTCGTCGAGCGGCGCGATCTCATGAAAGGTCATGTTCCAGACCACGATGGTCAGGAAAGGGGCGAACAGCATCTGCGGATGGCGCAGGAGCGCCGCGCTCTCCGGCGTATCGCGGATCTCGCCGCGTGCGATGCCGCGTTTCACGATGGCGGTGATGGCCGCGAGGCCGGGCGTGACCACTTCTCGATAATGGAAGGCCACCAGCTCCGGGAAGCGGTAGCCGTCGGCGATCATCAGCTGCATCACCTGCCGCACGTCCGGCGTCTGGATGCGGGCGAGCAGCATGCCGGCGAGCGCGCGGATGAGGTTTTCTGTTGTGTCCTCGAAGATGGAGATCACATCGTCCGCCATGACCGGGATGGGGGCGAGGTTCTCCTTGATGAGCCCTTCGAACAGCGCCTGCTTGTCGGCGAAATAGAGATAGAGCGTGCCCTTGGCGATGCCCGCCTCGCGCGCCACATCGTCCAGTCGCGCGCTGGCGAAGCCGTTGGCGGCGAACACGGTGAGGGCGGCGGCCAGAATGTCGGCGCGGCGCGCCGCCTTGTCGAGCGCGCGTCGGGTCAGGTTCTGCATGCCACATCGTATGACTGACGGGTCAGTCAGTCAATTGATCGAACGCAATGGGGCCTGAAATCGCCACCCTCGGGGCGATTTGCCGCCGGCCGGCCTCTACGATCTCTGCGCGCGGATGACGGCGCTCACCGCCAGCAGGATGGCGGCGGTGGTGATGCCGGCGCAGACAATGCCGGCCGGCGTGCAGCGGGCGCTCGCGCCGATGCGGAAGATGCCGATGCGGAACTCCCACGCCGCCTTCACTTCCTCCGGATGGGTGATCGGCAACAGCTCCTGCCCGCGCGAGGTGTCCGGGGACACGCCGGCAGACAGCTTGATGGGCAGGTCTCGCATGGGTCTCTCCCTCTTGCACATGGCGGCCCCGGACATGCTCTATCAATGAGCTGGAGTGTTTCAGGGATCAGCTATTCCGGCAGCGGGATGAACTCGCTCTCATCAGGCACCTTGCCGAAGCGGCCGGTCTTCCAGTCCTGCTTGGCATCCTCGATCCGCTCCTTGCGGGAGGAGACGAAGTTCCACCAGATGTAGCGCGGCCCCTCCAGCGCGGTGCCGCCCAGCAGCATCAGGCGCGTATAGGTCAGAGCGCGGATGGTGATGCGGTCGCCGGGGCGGAAGATCAGCAGGCGCGGCCCCTCGAACGTTTCGCCCGCGATCTCCACCTGCCCGTCGGCCACATAGACCGCGCGCTCCTCCGTGTCGGCATCGAAGGGGATCTGCGCCGCCGCATCCAGCAGCACTTCCGCATAGAGCCAGTCCGATGTCATGGAGACCGGCGAGCGGGCGCCATAGGCCGAACCTGCGATCAGCCGCGTGGTGATGCCGCAATCCTCGATGATCGGCAGGTCGCCGGCGGCGAAATGCTGGAAGGAGGGGTCGATCTCCTCCTTGTCGCGCGGCAGGGCGATCCAGCTCTGGATGCCGCCCATGGTCTGCGTGCCCGTGCGTGCCTCCACGGGGGAGCGCTCGGAATGGGTGATACCGCGCCCGGCGGTCATGAGGTTCATGGCGCCGGGAGTGATCTCCAGCGCATTGCCCTCGCTGTCGCGATGGAGGATGCGGCCGTCGAACAGATAGGTGACGGTGGCAAGGCCGATATGCGGATGCGGGCGCACGTCGAGCCCGGTGCCGGGCAGGAACTGCACGGGGCCCATGTGATCGAAGAAGATGAAGGGGCCGACCATCTGCCGCTTGCCGTGCGGCAGCGCGCGGCGCACGCGGAAGCCGTCGCCGAGATCGCGCACGCGGGGCACGATCACGAGATCGAGCGCGTCGCAGGAGCGGGCATCGCCAAGGACGGGGTCGGAGGAGGGCATCCAGCTCATGGCGGGCTCCACGCTGCAAAGTGGCTGCACTCTAGCCCATGCGGGGCCGGGACGGGAGCGGCCGGTGCGGGGCGGGGCCGGAACCTTGCAAAACCTTGCGGCAGAAGGGCGGATGCCCCTGCGGATGCCGCTAGGGAGGCCCCACGGACGCCACATTGCAATGGCGCCTTGCGCCCCGGCTGAGCTTTCGGGCTGGCCAGGGGGCGGCTCCAGCGATGAAGGACGTGGACGCAATGGACAGGCAGCGGACAGCCATGCCGATGCGCTTCGCCCCGTCGCGCACCCGCGCCGCCGCCCGACCGCGTGTGACTTTCAGCCGGCCCGATGCGGGCCGGATTTCAGGGCGATGGTCCGCCTCCTTCCGGGCGTGCCTGCCCTCCCGGCGTTCCGGCGTGCCATCACCGATGGCGCGACAGAGCCCCTCTCCCGCCTGCGGGGAAGGGTTGGGGAAGGGGCACAACGGCCCGTCTCGCATGGGCCCTCTCACCATGACGGCCCTCTAGATGGCGGTGCGCACCCGTCTCGTTGCCCCGGTCCTTGCGGGCGCGTCGCCGCTCGGCCTGCTGGGCGATGGCGCGCCGCTGGGGCTCGACGGGCAGGAGCACAGCGAGGCCGGCAGCCGGCCGCAGCGTAGCCGCTTCAACCGGCGCTGGCTCTCCGCCACGGGGCTTATGGGCACGGTGGCGGTGGCGCTGATGTGCGGCGCTCTGTTCGCCGCCATCGACCGTCAGAGCCGCCACGTCTCCCGCCCCATCCTCGCCGCGCGCCTCATGAACCACAGGTCAGGAGGCGACAAGCCGCGCGGCGACCGCCTGCATACGGCGGCGGCCCGCGAGACGCGGCGCGACCTCAAGCGCGAGCTGAAGGTGGAGCAGCTCACCGCCTCCGGCATGCACGCCTTCACCCATGTGGCGGCCAGGCTCGGCGCGGTGGTGGCGGCCACCGCCGATCTGCCCGCAGGCAACCGCCCGCCGCCGCCCGCCGATGCCGGGCCGCCGGATGCGGACGACGTGCCTCCGCCCATGGCGGACGCCATGCCTTCCCGCGCCGAGGTGGCGCAGGCCCGGCGCGTCGGGCATCGGGGCGCGCACACGCAGGTGGCGGCTGCGCAGGCGGTGGCCGATGCCGCGCTCGGCGCCATGGCCCACCGGCAGCCCGCGCCGCCGCCGCCCTCTCCCGCGCTGGGCTTCGCCCCGCCGCCTGTGCCAGCCCACGGCCTGCCGCCGGAAATCCTGCATGGCGCCTCGGTGTCCGCCCCGCTCGCGGTGCCGGCCCCGCCGCCACCCTCCAGCTTCCCCATGTTCGAGAACGACACCAGCGCCATTGGTGAGCCGGTGAACATCTCCGTGCTGGAGAAGGCGGAAAGCCGGCCTCAGGTGGCCGAGCGGGTGCTGGTGGCGAAATCCGGCGACACGCCGGAGGATATGCTGCGCGCCGCCGGCATCGACACCGAGGACGCCCAGCTTCTCGCCACCGGCCTGCGCCGGGCGGCGGGACGCGCGCGCACCGCGCTGGCGGGGGGCGAGGAGATCGTCCTCTCCGAGCCCACCGAAGGCGAAGCGCACGCGCCCACGTCCGGCATCGTCGCGCATCCGCGCCCGCTCAAGGTGCGCCTTGCGCGCGGCGGTGCGACGCTGGCGGCGCTGGTAGCCACCGATGCCGGCGCCTATGTGCCGCTCGCCGCCGCCGCGCCCATCCCCGCCGCTGCCGCCGGTGATCCCGAGGCCGTGGACCCGGCGGTGCTGGACGGCGTGTCGGTGCGCGATGCGCTCTACCGGCTCGCCGACGCCCATGTGCTGGACGAAGAACTGGTGGACGAGCTGGTGCGCCTCGCCGGCAACGACATGGATCTTGATACGTCGCTCAGCGCCGCCGATGGCCTCGATCTGGTCTATGCCCCGCCCGAGCCCGGCGACAGCCGCGCCGAGGCGTTCCGGCAGGAGGTGGTGTTCGCGGCGCTCACCGTGGATGGCAGGGTCCGCCGCTATTATCGCTTCAGGACACCCGACGACGGTGCGGTGGATTATTACGATGCCACCGGCCATTCGGTGACGAAGCTGCTGCTGCGCAAGCCTTTCGCCAAGGGCCGGCTCAATGACGGCTTCGGCTGGCGCATCCATCCCATCCTGCACGATCGCCGCTTCCACAATGGCGTGGATTACACCGGGCCGGCGGGCTCGCCCATCGTGGCGGCGGGCGACGGGGTGGTGGAGAAGATCGACTATGAGGGCGGCTACGGAAAATATGTCCGCGTGAAGCATGACGGCGGCTACGAGACCACCTATGCCCATGTGGAGGGCTTTCCCTCAGGCCTGAAGGTCGGCCAGCGGGTGCGGCAGGGGCAGACGGTGGCCTTCGTGGGCTCCACAGGCCTCTCCACCGGACCGCATCTTTATTATGAGCTTCGGATCAACGGCCATTATGCCGATCCCACCCGCGTGAAGCTGGCGGGCGGGCGCATGCTCTCCGGCGACATGGCCGGCGCCTTCCAGAAGGAGCGGGCGCGCATGGATGCGCTGGCCGCCGCTCGCCCCCTGCCCGAACCGGCGCAGCCCTGAGAGCCCGTTTGGAAAAGTCGGACGGGTCGGTCCGCCGGGTCTTTCCGGCGCCCGGTGCGTCGCAAACTTGCCCCGATGCGCGGCATCGGGGCTGCATTTTCTCCTGCCGGATCACCGAAAATCCCGCGACGGCCCTCCGCCGCCGATTTCCCAAACGGGCTCTGAGCCGCCTCAGAGGTCTTTCTGCAGCAGCAGCGCGTGGGTGGCGAGGGGAGAGGCGAGCGCCTGCGGCGCTTCCAGAACCCGCTGCCGGAGGCCGGCGAGAAGTCGCCCGGAGAAGGCGCGGGCGAAGGCATCGGTGCGGCCGGGATCCAGCGCCCGCAGCAGCGAGGGCATGAAGGCGGTCTGCACGAAGCTGATGTAACCCGCCGACAGCGCCTGCACGTCGGACGTGCCGGCATAGGCGGCCCAATAGGGGTCGGGCAGGTCGCGGGTTTCCTCGGCGAGGATGGTGAGGGACCGGAAGCGGCCCTCGGTGAAGGCGCTCAGTATGTCCTGCGCGGTGCGGTCATGCACCGGGATGGTCATGCCGGAGAATTCGGTGGCGCCGATCATGCCGTCCGCCGCCATGTCCTCCAGCTCGCGCTGCAGCCAGCCCATGAGCACGCGCAGGTTGGGCTCGCCATTGCCCTGGGTGATGGGCTGGACCACCACGAGGCAGCCACCAGGCACCAGTTCGCGCGCGCGATGGAGCAGGAAGGCCTGCCAGTCTTCCGCCGACCGCTGGGCGAAGGCCCGCCGCATGGCCGGTGCCGCCATGTCGCCCCACACGTGCCCGATGGGGCCCTTCGGCAGGGCGCTGAGCCAGTGCACGGCAAAGGACGACCAGCCGATGGTGGCGGTGTCCGGCGACAGCAGGGGGCCGAACAGAGAGCGCCCCACCGCGAACGGATAGACCTCCGGGTCGGTCTGCATCTGGGCGTCCGGATGGTCGCGCAGCAGGGTGAAGAGATGCGAGAAGTCGGTTTCCGGCTGGTCCGCATGGATCACGGCGATGGGCGCCCCCGGCCCGATGCGGTCCCGCAGGGTGCCGATGGCCTGGCCGATGGGAGCCAGCGTGTGGGT
Source organism: Azorhizobium oxalatiphilum (assembly GCF_014635325.1). Classification (GTDB taxonomy): domain Bacteria; phylum Pseudomonadota; class Alphaproteobacteria; order Rhizobiales; family Xanthobacteraceae; genus Azorhizobium; species Azorhizobium oxalatiphilum. The sequence continues at coordinate 267,527 of NZ_BMCT01000008.1, forward strand.
GCCGTGGGCGGAGCCGTAATTGACGATGACCGGCGGCATCCGCACCAGCGGCACACGCGTGAGGGCATCCGCCAGCATGTCGTGACCGGCGGCAGCGGCCAGCATGCGCAGGCCGCTGTCGAAGCCCCGGGGAGAATGCGCGGAAGAGGGCAGGGATTGAAACCGTGGCGGTATGGACGTCACAAGCGGCATCCTGCAAAAAACGGAACCTGTCAGCGATATATTAGACACGCCATGGCGCAAGAGTAAGGCGCTCGACTGCGCAAGTTCCGGGCAAGCTTCCTGCTCCGCGCAGTCAGTTGCTCCTGATCAGGCAACCACCCGCAGGCGCGGCACCGCCAGCGTCTCGGTGAGGAACGTCACCAGCGGCTCGGCGAGGTCGGCGGGGGTATCGTCCTCGCCCAGAAGGGCGATCTCCATGTCCGGCAATGCCGGCCAGCCCTCGGCCGGGGTGAACATGTCGAGCCCGTCGATGGCGAAGGAGCGGCCGAGCACGGTCACGCCCAGCCCGCCGCGCACCGCGCCCTGAATGCCCATGAGGCTGCTGGCGGTGCAGGTGACGGTTGCGCTCCAGCCGTGGCCGGCCAGCGCCTCCTCGGCGATGCCCCGGTAGGAGCAGGGTGGCGGCAGCACCACCAGCGGGATGGGGCGGCTGGTATCCGGCGTGAAGCCTTCGGGCGCGATCCACACCATGGGCTCGCGCCACAGCAGGCGCCCGTCCGGCGCCGCCGTGCCGCGCTTGATGATGGCAAGGTCCAACTGGCCCTCGCTGCGGGCGGCGATGAGATCGCAGCTCATGCCCGTGGTCAGCGCGATATGGATGCCGGGATGCTGCCGGCCGAAGCGGGCGAGCAGGCCGGGCAGCTGGTGGGGCATGAAGTCGTCCGCCACGCCGAGGCGGATGGTGCCTTCCACCTGCGGCGTGCGGAACAGGCGCACCGTCTCGTCATTCAGCGACAGCAGCGCGCGGGCGGAAGGCATCAGCCGATGGCCGTCCTGCGTCAGGGAGAGGGTGCGGCTGGTGCGCGAGAACACGCGCACGCCCAACTGCTCCTCCAGCCGCAATATCTTCTGGCTGACGGCGGACTGGGTGCGGCCCACCACCTCGGCGGCGGCGGTGAAGCTGCCCGTATCGGCCACGGCCACGAAGGCCCGCATGAGGTCCATGTCGAGATCGAGACGCATCTATTAGCCCATCAGCTAGATGCGATTAGAACTATGCGTTTCTCATTTTGATCGCAAGGGGCGAGTGTCCGGCCATGCAGGCGGCACCGCGCCGCCGGAGCGAGGAGATGAGAACGTGAAGGCCATCGGCTACGCGACCCCCGGCCCGCTGACTGCGGACGGCCCCTTCCTGGCGTTCGACGCCCCCACCCCGACCCTGCGCCCGCGGGACCTGCTGGTGCGCGTGAAGGCGCTGTCCGTGAACCCGGTGGACATGAAGCTGCGCGCGGGCGCCGCGCCCGAGGCCGGCCAGACCCGCATCCTGGGCTTCGACGCCGCCGGCGTGGTGGAGGCCGTGGGGCCGGACGTCACCGGCTACAAGGTGGGCGACGAAGTGGCCTATGCCGGCGTCATCGACCGGGCGGGCAGCAATGCGGAACTGCAGGCGGTGGACGAACGCATCGTCGGCCGCAAGCCGAAGACGCTGGGCTTTGCGGATGCGGCGGCGCTGCCGCTGACCTCCATCACCGCCTGGGAACTGCTGTTCGACCGTCTGCGCGTGCCCTTCGGCGACAAGTCGGCCTCCGGCTCCCTGCTCATCGTCAGCGGGGCGGGTGGTGTCGGCTCCATCCTCACCCAGCTCGCCCGTCGGCTCACCGGCCTTACGGTCATTTCCACCGCCTCGCGGCCGGAGAGCGTGGAGTGGTGCCTCAAGCAGGGCGCGCATCATGTGATCGACCATCGCCAGCCTTTGGACGAGGGCCTGAAAGCCATCGGCATTCCCGAGGTGGACTATGTGGCTGCGCTCGGCGGCACCGAGGGGCACCTGCCGGCCATCGTGCGATCCCTGAAGCCGCAGGGCGCCATGGCGGTGATCGACGATCCCAAAACGCTGGACATCATGCCCTTCAAGCGCAAGGCGCTGTCGGTGCACTGGGAGCTGATGTTCACCCGCCCGCTGTTCAATACACCCGACATCGAGGAACAGCGCCGCCTCCTGAACACGGTGGCGGATCTGGTGGACGACGGCGTCCTGAAGACCACCGCCACCGCCCATCTCGGGGCTTTGTCGGTTGAGACGCTGACCGAGGCCCATCGCCGCATCGAGAGCGGCCGCACCATCGGCAAGGTGGTGCTGGACGGCTTCTGACCGGCGAGCTGAACGCAAAACAGCCCGGACGGCGCGTGCCATCCGGGCTGTTTCTCAATCTCGATGACAGCGGGCGATCAGTCGCCGGTGCCGGGCTCGGGGGAGAACAGGGGCTCCTTGTCCGGCTTGCCGTCCCATTCCTTCGCGTCCGGCAGAGCGTCGCGCTTGATGGTCATGTTCGGCCACACCTTCGCGTATTCCGCGTTCAGCGACAGCCACTTCTCAAGGCCCGGCTCGGTGTCCGGCTTGATCGCCTCGGCCGGGCATTCCGGTTCGCACACGCCGCAGTCGATGCACTCATCCGGATGGATGACGAGCATGTTTTCACCCTCGTAGAAGCAATCCACGGGGCACACGGCGACACAGTCCGTGTACTTGCAGAGGATGCAGTTCTCGGTGACGACGTAGGCCATGGGAGTCCCTTTCGCGCGCCGGACTAGCCCAGACGCCCTGAGGACGCAAGCAAAGCCGCTACCGTACGCACGCTATTTACCGATATCATCTGTGATATCGTCCAATAACTCGGATGCTGACGTAGCATCTCCGCGCCGCTCCGCAAAGCCGCGGATACGCAGTACGCGCACACCTGCATTGAGCGAAACGGTGAGCACCTGTCCGGCCCGCACCATATGGCCGGCGCCGGTGATGCGCTGGCCGTCCAGCCGCACATGGCCGGAGCGCACCAGATCGGCAGCGTCGGCGCGGGTGCGAACCACCCGCGCGTGCCAGAGCCAGCGGTCGATCCGCTGACGCCCGGAAGCGTCAGCGGACACGGAGCCGGGCTCCGGATTTGTGACAGAGCACGTTTTCCGGCTTCGATCGCGAAGCCATCAAGCCCGGACGTGCTCTCGGCCTCACTTGCCCTTCTTGTCCGCTTCCAGCTGCGCCTTCAGCGCAGCCAGCTTGGCGAAGGGGCTGTCGGGATCGGCCTGCTTCTCACGGCGGGGGGCCTGATGCTGCGGCGGACGGTCGCCGCTGCGCTCGGGCCGAGGGCCGCGATGCTCGCCGCCCTCGCGCTGCGGACCCCGGAAGGGGCGGTCGCCGCGCGGCGGACGGTTGCCATGGCGCTCGCCGTTGGGACGCTCGCCCTGTTCGCCCGACTGGCCTTCGCCGGTCTGGGGACGGCCGCCGCCCGGGAAGTGGCCCCGGCGCTGCTGGCCGCCGGGACGACCCTGACGTTCGCCCTCTCGACGCTCGCCGCCGGCACCCTGTCCACGACCCTCGCCACGGCCTTCGCCGCGATGATCGCCACCGCGATTTTCGCCGCCACGGCCGCGATGGCCGGGGGCGCCGTCACGGCGCGGGGCACCCGGCGGACGGCCGGGACGCCACACTTCGATGAGGGCTTCTTCCGCAGAGACGGCATCGCCCGCAGGGATGGCATCGCCCGCAGGGGCAGCCTCTTCCGCAGGGGTGGCGTCGCCGATGGCAGGCGCCTCTTCGGCACCCACTTCGGCCGCGCTCTCGGCGGCGGTGGGATCGACGGTTTCCGCCGAAGCGGCTTCCGCCGTGTCCTCGGTAACGACGGTCTCGGCCGGCGCTTCCGCTTCGACGGCGGCAGCTTCCTCGGTCTCGACGCTCGGGGCCTCGGCGGCCTGCGCGGGCGCTTCCGCCTCGGGCGCATCCGCTTCAGGGGCGTCAGCCGCCTCGGCCACGTCCAGCAGCAGGTCGGCCTCGATGGCGCCTTCCGGCGCCGGCGCAAGGTCCTGCGGCGCAGCGGTGGCCTCGGCGGGGGCGACCACCTCGGACACCGGGGCGATCTCGGCTTCCGGCGGCGGGGCCGCGCGGCGCTCCATGCGATAGCCCAGCGACTTCAGGATGGAGGCGAAATCCTCACCCGAGCAGCCGGCCAGCGAGGTCATGCCGACCGTCACCGTGAAGCCGCGCCCGTCCACCGCGCCGGCCGGCTTGGGGCCGGGGGCGTTGGGCCGCCAGGCCAGAGCCGGGCGGATGAGATCGGCGAGGCGCTCCAGAATGTCCACGCGCACCGCCCGCTCGCCGCACACGCGGAAGCCGACGGCCCGGTACAGGCCCTTCTGGATGTCGTGGTCCACCGGAATGGAGGTGCGGCCGGAGGAGGCCAGATGGGGCAGCTCGTCCAGCCCCTTCTGCTGCAGGCCGCCGTGCTTGAGGGCGTACAGCTCCGCCGCCAGCGTGCGCGGGGCGGGCTTCAGCAGGCCGGGCAGATAGATGTGATGGGCGCCGAACCGCACGCCATAGCCGCGAAGCGCGGCACGGGCGGTCTGGTCGAGGGTCTTCATCTCCTCGGCCACCTTGGTGCGCTCCAGCACGCCGAGCGATTCGACGATCTGGAAGGCGATGCCACGGGCGATGCCGGTGATGTCCTCGGCTTCGCCCAGCTTCAGCAGCGGGCCGAGCAGCTTCTCGATATGGGCCTTCACCCACAGCGTGAGGCGGGCTTCCACCTGCTCGCGGGGCGTGCCCGTGAGATGCTCGTCGGCGATGATCTTGAAGCGGGGCTTGAGCACCTCGTCGCCGGGGATCAGCTTGGCAACGGCCTCGCCGGTCCAGCGGATGGTGCCGTCGTGGGTGAGCACGAACGCCTCGTCCACCGCCTGCGACAGGCGGTTGGCGCGGCTTTCGATCTCACCGGCCAGCGCCTTCTGCGCGGCGGCACGCAGTGCCTTGGCCTCTTCCCCGCCGGCGGAGGGATCGGGTGCGAACTGAAAACCCTGGAGGTGGCCGATCACATGGCCTTCCACGGTGACATCGCCGGTCTTGCTGATCTCAGTCTCGAGCATCGTATTCTCTCGCAGGCGCCGCATGAGCATGCTGGTCCGCCGGTCCACGAAACGTTGTGCCAACCGCTCGTGCAGCGCGTCGGACAGCTTGTCCTCGACCCCTCTTGTGACGCCTTGCCAGTGCTCCGGGTCATTCAACCAGTCAGGGCGGTTGGCCACGTAGGTGAGAGTCCTCACCTGCGCAATCCGACCCGACAGGGTGTCGATGTCTCCTTCCGGGCGATCGGTCAAGGCGATTTGACGCGCAAACCACTCATCAGGGATGCGACCACCCGTCCCGACATGCTGAAAAAGCGTGGAAATCAGCTCCGCATGGGCACCTGGGGAAACTTTGCGATAATCCGGCACCTGGCACACGTCCCACAGCCGCTCCACCACCGCAGGGGTGGTCGCGCGGCCAAGAACCTCGGGCTCCCGGCTCATGATTTCCAGCACCTGGACATCATCGCCGGTGGGTGCGCGGGTCAGTCCTTCCTCGCGCGGGGGTAGAGCCAGACTGTCCAGCAACGTCTTTACGTTGCGATAGTCTGGCACCGCGTTGCGCCATTGCAACACACGCGCGTTCTCGAAATCGTGACCCTCCAGCTGCTCCACCAGTTCCTGATCGAGCGGCGGGCAGCGGCCGGTGGTGCCGAAGGTGCCATCGCGCTGCGCGCGGCCGGCCCGGCCGGCGATCTGCGCCATCTCGCCCGGATTGAGCTTGCGGAACTGCCAGCCGTCGAACTTGCGGTCGGAGGCGAAGGCGACGTGATCCACGTCGAGATTGAGCCCCATGCCGATGGCATCGGTGGCGATGAGGTAATCCACATCGCCGCTCTGGTAGAGCTCCACCTGCGCGTTGCGGGTGCGCGGCGAGAGCGCGCCCATCACCACCGCCGCCCCGCCGTGCTGGCGGCGGATGAATTCGGCGATGGCGTAAACGTCCTCAGCCGAGAAGGCGACGATGGCCGAGCGCCGGGGCAGGCGGGAGATTTTCCTCTCGCCCGCGAACGTCAGCGTGGAGAGGCGGGGGCGCTCCGTCACCACGGCGCCGGGCATCAGCTTCTGGATCAGCGGCCGCATGGTGGCCGAGCCCAGCAGCATGGTCTCGTGCCGGCCGCGCCGGTTGAGGAGGCGGTTGGTGAAGACGTGGCCGCGATCGAGATCGGTGGCCAGCTGCACCTCGTCGATGGCGACGAAGCTCACTTCCACGTCGCGCGGCATGGCCTCCACGGTGGCCACCCAGTAGCGCGGGTTCTTCGGCTTGATCTTCTCCTCGCCGGTGATGAGCGCTACGTTCTTGGCACCCACCCGCTCCACCACGCGCTGATAGACCTCGCGCGCCAGCAGGCGCAGCGGCAGGCCGATCAGCCCGCTCTCGTGCCCGAGCATGCGCTCGATGGCCAGATGGGTCTTGCCGGTGTTGGTGGGGCCGAGCACGGCCGTGACCCCGCGCGCCCGGACCTGGGGCGGCAGCACGGCGAGCTTGGTGACGTCATCCATTCAGGCGGCGGGTCCGGAGATGGGGGGGAAGGTTCTGTACCATATCGGGACGCCACGGCGACACGTCCAGTGGGGTCATCACTCTGGCCATGAACATGGGCGGAACAAAGGACGCCCGAATCGCTGATGCCGGCAGGATCGGGCTTTGTTCACCGGTGTGCCGTTCCGGGACGGACGTGGGCCAAGGGCTGGAACGGGCATGGAACGAAGGGCGCCCGAATCGGATGAGCCCGCGTCTTCCCGTTCCGTTCTCCGTCTTGCAGGCGGGAACAATCCGGCCTGCCTCCGTGTTGGCTTGATATTGGCGGCGTGCCGCCGGGATTTTGCAAAGGGGAGGGCGCCATGGGGCAGCACTCAACCATGCGGCATCTGTCGCGACACTCCACCATCCTGCTCATCGGCCTCGCCGCTGGCGTGCTGATGACGCCGGCGCTCGTGCGCCCGGCCGCCGCACAGGCGGTGATGGGGCCGGACATGCGGCAGAACGGTCTGATGGAGACCAGTCCCAGCAGCGGCACGGTGCGCACCTATTCCAACGGCGCGCGCGTTCCGGTGCCGCAGAACCCGCCGACCGAGGCCGAGCGGATGGATGGCGACACCACCGGCAGCGTCACCACGCGCCGGGTGCCCAATCCCCATACCACCCGCAATTCGCTGGGCTGCCCGGAGATCGACCCGCTCTGTCAGGGCCGTTAAGCCTGCCTCCCGCGCCCGCTTGACAGCGGACGGCCGCCATAGCTTCGATGCGGCATGGGAGAAACGCTCCACCAAGAGGCGGGACTGCTGACGCCGGATGATGTGAAGGCGCGGCGCGAGGCGGATGATCCGCACTCGCCCGTGGTGCGCTTCGGCGCCGACAAGCCGCTCCGCCTCGATGCCGGCGTGGATTTGCGCCACCTTCAGGTGGCCTACCAGACCTACGGCCAACCCAATGCCGACCGCACCAACGCCATCCTCGTCTGCCACGCGCTGACGGGCGACCAGCATGTGGCGAGCCTCAATCCCGTGACCGGCAAGCCGGGCTGGTGGGAGACGCTGGTGGGGCCGGGCAAGCCCATCGACACCGAGCGCTTCTTCATCATCTGCGCCAATGTGCTCGGCGGCTGCATGGGCACCACCGGGCCGTCCTCCACCGATCCCGCCACCGGCCGGCCTTATGGGCTCGAGATGCCCATCGTCACCATCCGCGACATGGTGAATGCGCAGGCCATGCTGCTGGATCATCTCGGGATCGAGCGCCTGTTCTGCGTGGCCGGCGGCTCCATGGGCGGCATGCAGGTGCTGCAATGGGCGGCGAGCTATCCCGAGCGGGTGTTCTGCGCCCTTCCCATCGCCACCGCCGCGCGCCATTCGGCGCAGAACATCGCCTTCCACGAGGTCGGCCGGCAGGCGGTGATGGCGGACCCGGACTGGTGCGGCGGCGCCTATCTGGCGCAGGGCCTCGCCCCTCATCGCGGCCTCGCGGTGGCGCGCATGGCGGCGCACATCACCTACATGTCCGATCAGGGCCTGCACCGGAAATTCGGGCGGCGGCTACAGGATCGCGTGCTGCCCACCTTCGGCTTCGACGCCGACTTTCAGGTGGAGAGCTATCTGCGCCATCAGGGCGAGAGTTTCGTGCAGCGCTTCGACGCCAATTCGTATCTCTATGTCACCCGCGCCATGGATTATTTCGATCTGGCGGCGGACTATGACGGCGTGCTCGCCAATGCCTTCCGGGGGTCGAAGACGCGCTTCTGCGTGGCCTCCTTCACCTCCGACTGGCTGTTCACCAGCGCCGATTCCCGCGCCATCGTGCATGCGCTCAACGCCTCCGGCGCCAGCGTCTCCTATGCGGAGATCGAGAGCGACAAGGGGCATGACGCCTTCCTGCTGGAGGAGCCGGTGCTGTTCGACATTGCCCGCGGCTTCCTCGACAGCGCCGCCCGCGCGGCCGGTCTGCCCGCGGCGAAGGTGCGCTGAGCATGGCCTTTCGCGACCGGGTTCTGGATGAAAGCGCGGTGCGCTCGCAGGGCGGGCGCGTCGATCTGGTGGTGGTGGCCGAGATGGTCGCCCCCGGCTCGCGCGTGCTCGACGTGGGCTCGGGCGATGGCGAACTCCTCGACCTGCTCGCCACCACGCGCGGCTGCGATGCGCGGGGCATCGAGCTGTCCCGCGAGGGCGTGAATGCCGGCGTGGCGCGCGGGCTCGCCATCGTGCAGGGCGATGCGGACGTGGACCTTGCCCATTACCCCGACGACAGCTTCGACTATGTGATCCTGTCCCAGACCCTTCAGGCCACCCGCCGCCCGCGCTGGGTGCTGGAGCAGATGCTGCGCATCGGCCGCCATGCGGTGGTCTCGTTTCCGAACTTCGGCCACTGGCGCTCGCGCATCGACATATTGGTCAACGGCCGCATGCCTGTGACCGACAACATGCCCTATGCTTGGTACGAGACGCCCAACATCCACTTCTGCACCATCCGCGATTTCGTCGGGCTGGTGGAGACGGTGGACGCGCGCATCGAGCGCGCCGTGGCGCTGGACTCATCCGGCCACCGGGTGCGGGTGAACCTGCCGTGGTGGGTGTGGAACCTGCTCGGCGAACAGGCGGTGTTTTTGCTGTCGCGCAAGTGAGGGGCGGAGGCAGCTCCGCCCCTGTGCGCCCGGTTACGCCGCCTGCGGCAGGCGGGCGATGACCTTGATCTCGAAATCGAAGCCCGCCAGCCAGTTCACGCCCACCGCCGTCCAGTTGGGATAGGGCGCCTGCGGGAAGATCCTGCTGCGCACGGCGCTGACCGCCCCGAACTGCTTCTGCGGATCGGTGTGGAAGGTGGTCACGTCCACGATGTCGTCGAGCGTGGCTCCGGCGGCCTTGAGTACGGCGGCGAGATTGGCGAAGGCCAGCTCAACCTGCGTCTCGAACACCGGCTCCGGCGAGCCATCCTCACGGCTGCCGACCTGACCCGAGACGAACAGCAGATCGCCCGAGCGGATGGCTGCCGAATAGCGGTTGATCTCATAGAGGGCCTGACGGCCGGCGGGGAAAATCGCGTCGCGCTTGGTCATTCTCGATCCTTCCAGACATGACGGGGCATTCGCCCCGAAGGGCGTTGCTGAGGTGGAGCGGATGGTGTCATCCGGCGATGGGGTGCGTGGAGGCGTGTTGAAATACGCTCCGTATGCGAACATATTCGGGCATACGATGCGTATGTCAAGTTCACATACGCGGCGTATGTGATTTGGAGGGTGCGGCGATGGCTGCCGGCAAGCGCGCGCAGATGATGGAAGAGACACGGGCCAAGCTCATCCGGGCGGCCCGCAAAGCCTTTGCGGAGAAGGGCTATGCGGCGGCGTCCATGGACGAGCTGACCGCCGAGGCCGGGCTGACGCGCGGCGCGCTCTATCACAATTTCGGTGACAAGAAGGGTCTTCTCCAGGCGGTCATCGATCAGATGGACGCGGAGATGCTGCTGCGCATGCAGGTGGCGCAGGAGCAGGCGGAAACACCGTGGCAGGCGTTCGTGGCCGAGGGCGTCGCCTATATCGAGATGTCGCTGGAGCCGGAGATCCAGCGGATCATGCTGCTGGATGGCCCGGCGGTGCTGGGCGATCCCTCGCAATGGCCCAACCAGACCGCCTGCCTGCGCCGGACCACCGATGCCGTTCAGGCGATGATCGACGATGGCATCGTCCGGCCCATGGATGCGGAAGCAGCGGCCCGTCTGGTCAATGGCGCGGCGCTCAATGCCGCGCTCTGGATCGCGGCGGCGGAGGATCCGCGCGGCGTGCTGGAAAAGGCGGTGGAGGCCTTCCGGTATCTGGTGTCGGGGCTACGGACGGCCGATGCTTCCGGGGACATGAACACGGTCGGCCGCATGGCCCGGCGCGGCCTCTGAGCAGGCGTCATCGCCCCGCTGCTCCCGCCAGAAACCGCTCCACCTCCGCCCGCCCGCGATAGCGCGTCCAGTCGAGGCCGAGGTCCGTGACCGGCACCGGGTCCAGCGCCCGGTATTTCTCCTTCGAAAGCGGCTGGCCCACGGCCAGTTCCTCCAGCGCCGGCAAGCTGCGCAGAGGTGAAAGATCGCTCACCGGGGCGCCGGTCAGGCTGACCATGCGCAGCAGCGGCAATCCTCTCAGCGGCGAGATGTCCCGCACCTCCGTGCGCCCGAGGCCGAGCACGCGCAGGCCCTTCAGCCCGGCCAGCGGCGCGATATCAGCCACGTCGGTGAAGCTGATCTCCAGATTCACCATGCCGGTCATGCTGCCGAGGGGGGCGATGTCGGCGACGTGCGTGCCCGTCAACTCCAGCCGCTCCAGCGCGGCGAGGCCCGTCAGCGGGGCGATGTCCTGTACCTGCGTATAGGAGGCATTCAGCCACTTGAGTCCCCGCGCAGTGGCAAGCGGAGAGAGATCCCGCACCGGGCTCTGTTGCAGGCTCACCTTCTCCAGCGCGGTCATGCCGGCGAGGGCCGGGAGATCGCGGACCTGCGTGCGCACGAGGTCCAGCTTCCTGAGGCCGGTCATGCCCTTCAGCGGCGTGATGTCGGCGATGGGGGCATCGGAGATGCGCAGGTCCCGCAGCCGGGTGAGGGCGGCCAGCGGCGCCAGATCGCGCACCGGCGCTTCCGCCATGTCCAGGAGCTCAAGCTCTGTCAGGCCGGCGAGCGGGGACAGGTCTTCCACCGGCGTGCGGGTGGCGCGCAGCACCTTCAGGTCGGTCAGGCCCTTGAGCGGGGCGAGATCGCCGACCTGTGTGTCGGAGATGTCCAGATCCTCCAGCGTGGCGAGGCCGGCGAGCGGCGTAAGGTTCGCGACCGCCAGATCATTGAGATAGATGGTTTTCACGCGGGTGAGGCGGCTGAGCGGGGCGAGGTCCACGGGGCCGGGGAGGTTTGCTCCGGCAAGGTCCACCGTCTCCGCATCACGGGCGAAGGTCTGCCCGCCCAGCGTGATGGTGTCCGCCGCCTGCACGGGCGTGACGGCCAGCGCCAGCGCCGCGATCAGCCGTCCGGCGAAGCCCTTGCGCCTGTCTGCCGTCATGCCTTTCGCTCCCGCTCCGTCCCAGCTTCAGACCGGGAACCTCGCAGGGGACTATCCCGTTCCCCGGCCGCCTGTCGAGGGCGCGAAAAATTCGAAAATGTTTGCGGATTTCAACTATTTGGCGGGCAGGACCAGATCGCGGGCGCGGCCATAGCCGCCGGGCATAGCGGCAGGCACGAGGCCGGGCTCCAGTGCCGGCGAGAGGCGGCCGCGCCGGATGGGAGCCGGGCGATAGAGCTGCTTGGTGGCCTCCACCACATGCACGCCCGCGAACGGCAGCGACAGCCGCCCGCCCACCCGCTCCCACGGAATGGCGGTGCGCAGCAGCCACTTGCCGGAGAAGGGCGGCACATAGAGCGCCTCGCCCCAGCCGATGGGGGTGAACAGCGCCTCGCGCAGCAGGCGCACCACCTGCCCGCGCGAGAACGGGCTGCCGTTGCCGAAGGGCGTCGTATCCACCCGCGCCCACACGCTGCGGCGGTTGGGCACCACCGCCAGCAGCCGCCCGCCCGGCGCCAGCACGCGCCACACCTCGCGCAGCACCTCGGCGGCGTTGGGGGTCATCTCCAGCAGGTGGACGGCGAGCACGCGATCCATGGAGGAATTGGGCAGCGGCAGTTCCAGTTCGTCGGCCAGCGCCGCCAGCGTCGGCGCGGCGGAGGGCCAGCGCACCACGCCCTGCGCGGCGGGCATGACGGCGATGCAGCGCTCCGCCTCCTCGCGGAACACGCCGAGATAGGGCGTGGCATAGCCGAGCCCGAGGACGGAGAGCCCGCGCACGTCATCGAACCGCGACCGCACCGCACGGCCGATCAGGCGGCGCGTCACCACGCCCAGCGGCTGGGCGTAGAAACTGCGCAGGTCCACCACGTCCAGAAACATCGCCGGCCTCCTCAGGGGGCTCTTATAGCAGAGCTGCGGGGTTGAGGTGGAAGGGCTGGCGGAAGCCCGCGTTCCGCCACATCTCAGTGCGACGTGAGGCGGGGGTGGCTTGCTCTCCCCGGCGTGCTACTCAATGAGGCCAAGCTGCCCATGTGCGCGCCCCACCTGTCCGCCCCAGGAGGATGTTTCATGCCGCTCGAAATCCGCGTCATTCCCTGCCTGAGCGACAATTATGCGGTGCTGCTGCATGATCCGCTCACCGAGGCGACAGCCGTGGTGGACGTGCCCGAGGCAACCCCGGTGCTGGAGGCGCTCGACCGGGAGGGCTGGGATCTCACCCATATCCTCATCACCCATCACCATTCCGATCATGTGGACGGCGTGCTGGCGGTGAAGGCGCAATATGGCGCCACCGTCGTAGGGCCGAAGGCGGAGGCCGACGGCATCCCCGGTATCGACGTGCAGGTGGTGGACGGCGATCCGGTGGCGGTGGGCTCGCTGATCGGCCGCGTGATGGAGACCCCCGGCCACACCGCCGGCCATGTGGTCTATATCTTCGGCGAGGAGCGGCTGCTGTTTTCCGGCGACACGCTGTTCGTCATGGGCTGCGGCCGCCCCATCGAGTGCGATCCGCCGGTGCTGTGGCAATCGCTCCAGCGCCTGCGCGCGCTGCCCGACGACTTTTCCGTCTATTGCGGCCATGAATACACGGTGGCCAACGGCCGCTTCGCGCTCAGCGTCGATCCCGACAATGGCGCCCTGCGCGGCCGGGTGGCGGAGGCGGAAGCCGCGCGCCGCGAGGGCAAGCCCACCATCCCCGCCTTGTTCGGCGATGAACGCCTGACCAATCCCTTCCTGCGCGCCGACGATCCGGACATGGCCGAGCGCCTTGGCCTTGCCGGTGCCGACCCCGCCGCCGTCTTCACCGAGCTGCGCGCCCGCAAGAATGTGTTCCGGGGCTGACGTCGCCAGGCGGGCCTTTTTCCCAAGCGAGCGTCAGCTCGCCGTCCTTCCCATCCTCTCTCCAGCCAGCAGGGGCCTGTCATGGCCGACCTTTCCACCCTCTCCGCGGACGAGGTGATCGCGGCGCTCGACCTCCAGCCCCATCCGGAGGGCGGCCATTATCGCGAGACCTTCCGCGACATGGCGCCGGAGGGCACGCGCGCTGCCTCCACCGCCATCTATTTCCTGCTGAAGGCGGATGAGCGCTCGCACTGGCATCGGGTGGATGCCAGCGAGACCTGGCACCACTATGCCGGTGCCCCGCTGGCACTGCATCTGGCCAATGATGGCGAGGCAGCCCGGACGCTCACGCTCGGCATCGATCTGGCGGCCGGTCAGCAGCCGCAGGGCGTAGTGCCGCCCTTCGTCTGGCAGGCGGCGGAAACGCTGGGCGACTGGACCCTGGTGGGCTGCACGGTGGCCCCCGCCTTCCTGTTCTCCGGCTTCCAGCTCGCCCCGCCGGACTGGACGCCCGGGCAGGGGTGAGGCGGTTCAGTCGCCAGCTTCCTTCAGGTGTCGGACGGCAGGAGGACGATCGCGGTCCTGTCGGGGCTTTGGAAGCCCTGCCGCCGATCCCCGATCCCCTCAGCGCCCCGGTGTGCGCACGCCCTTCAGCAGCACGGCGCCCAGCGCGAAGAACACCACCAGCACGGCGATGCCCGCCTTCTGGCTGGCGGCCAGCGCCGTCACCAGCGCCACCAGCATGGGCGCGGCGAAGGAGGTGAGGCGGCCGGACAAGGAGAACAGGCCGAAATATTCGGTCAGATGCTCCGGAGGCGCGAGACGGGCGAGCAGGGTGCGCGAGGCCGCCTGCAGCGGCCCGGCGACGAGGCCGATGATCAGCCCTAGCCCCAGATAGGCCTTTTCCGGCGCGGTGCCGAACAGGCCGCTGCCCGGCGCCGTGGGCACGAGGCCGAACAGCAGCGCATCCTTCGACAGGCTGAGAATGCCCAGCGCCGCGAAGGTGAGCGCGCCGAGGCAAAGCAGCACCACCCGCCGCCCGCCGATCACATCATCCAGAAAGCCGCCGGCGAGCGCGCCGAAGATGCCGGAGATGAGCAGCAATATGCCGAAGGTGCCGATCTCCACCGAGCCCCAGCCGAAGGTGCCCGCCGCATAGATGCCACCGAGCGCGAACAGGCCCACCAGTCCGTCATTGTAGACCATGTTGGCGAGCAGGAAGCGGGCGAGGTTCGGCTCCCCCTTCAGGCGTGCGAACAGGCGGGCGATATCCTTCACGCCGCTGCGCACGGCGGCGGCCAGCGGCAGGCCGCGCGGCCGGTCCGGCGTGAACAGGAACATGGGCAGCACCAGCACCACGAACCACAACGCGCTGAGCGGCCCGGCGATGCGGTCCCCCTCCCTTAGCGCCGCATCGAGCCCGAAGGCGGGCGGGTGGCCGAGCAGGGTGAGCCCGGTCTCCGCGTTGGTGGCGAACAGGGCCAGCACGAGGGCCAGCGCGATCAGCCCGCCCGCATAGCCCGCTGCCCACCCCAGTCCGGACAGGCGGCCCAGCCGCTCCGGCGGTACGAGGCCGGGCATCATGGCGTTGTTGAAGGTGACGGCGCATTCCGCCCCGATGGTGGCCAGTGCGAAGGCGGCGAGGATGAGCGGCGCCCGGCTCTCGTCTCCCGGCAGGGCGAACCACAAAGCGGCGCTGCCGAGCGTCAGCATCACGCCGCACACGGCGATCCACGGCTTGCGCCGCCCGCCCGCGTCCGCAATGGCGCCGAGCACCGGGGAGGCAAGCGCGATGACGAGCCCGGCGAGCCCGGTGGCAAATCCCCAGGCGGCCTGTCCCTGCGCCGGATCGTGCATCACGGCGGAGACGAAGTAGGGGCCGAAGATGAAGGTGGTGACGACGCTGAAGAAGGGCTGGCAGGCCGGATCGAACAGCACCCAGCCGATCACCGCCCGGCGCGAGGCGGGCGGGCGGGTGGATAGAGGCTCGGGCGGGGGCGAAACGGCGTACATGGCCGGACAGTGGCATTGCGCGCGGGCGCGCGGAAGCCGTCATCGCGCGGCGGGGCGGCCGTGCCCACAGGGCGTTGTGGGCGGTGGGGGATTACATCTTGCTGAGGTAGCGACTTCCCAACGTCACATGGACGCGGTACTACTATCCCTGCAATTGCATCTTTACTTTTTTCAACCGCAAGCATTGGGAGTCGACATTGCCAAACGATGCCACATCCGCGTCCGCGGACAGCGCAAACCTGTCACCCTTCGCCCTTCCCCAGAGCGTGTTCATGCTCAGCCTGGCCTCGAACATCCTGTTCGGACAGAAGGGCAGCCAGGCTGAGCTCACCAAGCAGATTCAGGAGTATGTGGGCGTGCCCGGTGGCGCGCAGGGCACATTCTTCGGCCTGCTGAATACGCCGAGCCCGGACTATCAGTGCCTGACCGCGCCCACGGCCGGCGGCACGCCGGACTGGAAGGTCGCCTGGGGGCCTGCCGTGTTCGAGGCCCCGCTCAACAAGGGCGCCACCAACACGATGTTCGCGGCCTATAGCGCAGGCCTGAAGACCTATGTTGTGGCCATCGCCGGCACCAATCCGATCGGCTTCAATGCCCTGCTGTTCCAGGATCTGGACGTCAATCCCGCGCACATGAAGGCATGGCCGCCGGCTCAGAATGCGCAGGATCCGACCAAGCTGACCTGGACCCTCCTCGCAAACCCGGCGAAGACCGCGCCGGCCCTGGCCGAGGGCACCTCGGAGGGGTTGGACAACCTGTTCGCGTTCAAGGCCACCAGCATCACCAGCCCCGACACGCCGGTGACGTTGCAGGCGTTCCTGAAGACGGTGGAGGATGAGGCCGCAACGCTGATCTTCACCGGCCACAGCCTCGGCGGCGCCCTGTCGCCCACGCTGGCGCTCCTGCTCTATCCGCAGCCCTCCGCGTCGCGCTGGCAGAATGTCCACATCCTCCCGACCGCCGGCCCCACGCCGGGCAATGAGGGCCTCGCCAATCTGTTCACGCAGGCCTATCGCCCGAAGCCCATCCCCGCCTACACGCCGGGCGGCAAGCAGGGTGGCACGGCCCTCTTCACGCAATGGAACTCCAACTACGCCAATGTGAATGATGTGGTGCCCCGGGCCTGGGATCATCTCAACGGCGTGGTGATTGCGGCGATCAGCAAGCCCTTCAAGATCTTCTACGAGGGTGGCATTCCGCTGACGCCGCTGGCGTTCGGCGCGGCAACCGACGGCGCGGTTTTCCTCCTGCGACAGCGGGCGGGCTATCAGAGCGGCAAGACGGACTACTATGCGCCGGCGGTGCCGCAGGTGGTGTTCACCGGCGGCTGGGGGCACTGGGCCGATGGGTCCGGCTATCCACCGGCATGGGTGTCTGAGACGCTGCCGGCGGAGATCAACAAGGACGCGCTGGTCCAATATGTGCTGGAAGCGCATCTGGCGACCTATCCCTTCGCCTTCCTCGGCGCGAAGACGCCGGTGGGGCTGAATGGCGAGGTCGGCCTGTTCGGGGCGCTGGATGTGCAGGTGGCCCTGGAATGGCCGGCGCAGCCGGAGCTTCTGGCCGATGAGCAGGCGTCCGCCGGAGCGGAGCAGCTCTCGCCCACCGAATAGCCCTCACGCCTGCGGCGGGCGCGTGCGTCCCGCCGCAGGCTGATATCGGAAGGGCGCTCACCCCCAGAGGGTGTCGCCCTCCACGAAGCGGCGGCGCCAGGAAAACTCCTTCAGCTCGATGCGGCGGCCGGGATCGCCGTCCCAGTCCGGCTTGAGCCCGGCGGCCTTCAGAGCGGCGAAGAGGCGTTCGCCGATGGCTTTCTTTTCCGGCACGTCGCCGTCCACATGATCGAAGGCGATGAAGAGCTGCCGGGCTTCCAGCGCGGTCTCGATGTCCTGCGTATGGTAGAAGCAATAGCCCTGATAGGTGCCGGCCGGCTGCTGCGCCAGCGCCTCGGCGGCGTCCGAATGGCCGTCGGACATGGTGTAGCCGGCATTGTGCAAGGCGAGGATCTTCGCCTCGGGCAGGGCCTCGAAGGCGGCATCCAGCCGATCGCAATCGGTGACGGAGGGCCATTCGCGCTCGGCCTTGGCCTTGCGGGCCATCTCCGCTTCCACCTCGGCCTGCAGCGCCTCGGGGTCGAGCTCCGGCTCGTCCAGCACGAAATCCTCGATCAGCTCTTCCATGTCGTTCGGACCGAAGAAGCCGGACCACACGGTGGTGTGGATCACGTGCCTATGCTCTTCGCCGATACCGCTCATGCCTGTGCTCCGTTGCCATTATGTCGCGCGGCCCCCCCGGCGGGGTGCGCCGCGCGCGGACCATGGCCAGACAGATGGGCGACACCGGGGCAAGGATGGGGCGGCCATTTCCACCTTTGGAAAGCGTCATCTTCTGGATAGGCGCAGCGCTTTCTTGACACCCGTGGGGGCGGGCTCGTATATGCGCACCTCTCGGGGCGCTGGCGCATTCGCGCAGGACGCACGGGGCAGCGTAGCTCAGTTGGTAAGAGCGCCGGATTCATAACCCGGAGGTCGGCGGTTCAAGTCCGCCCGCTGCTACCATTTCCGTCCCGTCGGTCCCCGGTTGTCACCATTGCCGCCCGCGCCGGCTTCAGAAGCTCTGGCGCCCGTAGAGGTCGGCGAAGTCCACCATGACGTGCCCGGCATAGGCCGGACGCGTGGTGAGCCGGGCATAATAGGCCTCCACGTTCGGCAGGGGCGGGCGCTCGATGTCGATGTTGAAATACCGATAGAGCGGCGTGCCCACGGCGATGTCCGCAGGACTCAGTGAGCTACCGATCATGAAGGGCCGATCCGCCAGCCAGCGGTCGAGCAGGGTCATGTGCGCTTCGCAGGCGGCAAGGCCACGCTTGATGCGCGGCCAGTCCCGCTGGGCCTCGGGCGTGCGGTAGAAGGTCCAGAACACCTCATTGATGAAGGCGTGGTTGAGGCTGGCCAGCGCCCAGTCCATCCAGCGGTCGGCCAGCGAGCGCTCGCCGGCATCCTGCGGCCAGAAGGCGGGGGCGCCGAAGGTGGCGGCGAGATAGCGCAGGATGGTGTGGGATTCCCAGATGGTGCACCCGTCATGGTCGATCACCGGCACCTTGCCGTGCGGATTGACGGCGCGGAATTCCGGCGTGTCGTTGAGCCCGAAGGGGCCGCCGGCGGGAATATGCTCATGGGGCAGGTCGAGTTCCCCCACCAGCCACATGACCTTCTGCACATTGGACGAGTTGCGCCGGCCATAGATCTTCAGCATGGGTGGCGTCCGCTGGAGGGGGAAGGGCGCAGCGAGCCTCCCTCCCTGCGGCGGGGCTTGTCAACGCCCCACAGACGACCTCAGCCGCCTCCTGCCAGATGGTGGAGGACGATCCCCGAGGTCGTGGCGACGTTCAGGCTGTCGAAGCCGGGGGCCATGGGGATGGACACCGTGCGGGTGGCCGCCAGCACCTCCGGCGGCAGGCCCGGGCCCTCGGTGCCGAACAGTGCCGCCATCCGCCCGCCCGGTGCAATGTCGCTCAGGCGCTCCGTCCCGGATGGGCTGAGCGAGAGCAATTCGAAGCCGGCGCCCCGGATTGCACCGAGCATGTCGCGTGCATTTCCGGCCCGGGCGGTGGGCACGATCAGGCTGGCCCCCACCGAAACCCGGATCGCCTTGCGATAGAGCGGATCGCAGCAGGCCTCGTCCAGCAGCACCGCATGGGCGCCGAAGGCGGCGGCGTTGCGGAAGATGCCGCCCATATTGTCATGGTTGGCGATGCCCATGAGCGCGACCACCAGCGCCCGCGCGGGCAGGCCGGCCAACAGGGTTTCGGGCGGCAGCTGCGGGCGGGCGCGGCCGATGGCGAGGATCCCCCGGTGGATGTGAAAGCCCACGATGCCGTCCATCACCGGCTGCGCGGCCACGTGGATGGGCACATGGCGCGGCAACTGGTCCAGCGCGTCGGAAATGCGCGGCAGGCTGGCCTGCGAGACCAGAACCGAGACGAGATCGGCCCCGCCGCGCGAGGCCAGCAGGCGCAACACCACCTCGCCCTCGGCCATGAACTGCCCGCGCCGGCCCACGAGGTCGCGTTCGCGCACGTCGCGGTAATCGGCGATGCGGGGATCGTCGGGGTCGCTGACCGGGATGAGGGGGAGCGGCGGGCGATCCGTCCGCGCGTCCGAAGCGTGCGTGTCCATCCGCCCTTATACCCGCCCGGAAACCGGCGGCGAGAGGCGCGCGCGGGTTTCAGCATTGCCCCGAGGGCGGGCCTTGTTCTAGCGCCGTCCCGTGGGCGGCGGGGCGGTGGTGTCGCGCACCACCAGCCGGGGGGTGAGCATCACCCGCTCCACCGGGCGGGTGGGATCGGCGATCCGCTTCAGCGCGAGGCCGGCGGCGATGACGCCGTATTCGGGAATGCGGGTGAAGACGGTGGTCAGCGGCGGATGCCAGAGCGCCGCCTCGCTCACGTCGTCATAGCCCACCAGCGAGAAATCGCGCCCGGCGGTGAGACCCGCGGACTGGAGGCCCATGAGGGCGCCGAAAGCGTTGAGATCATTGAAGCAGACCGCAGCGGTGGGCGGCTGCGGCAAATCCAGCAGCTGGAGCACGCCGGCCCGGCCGGTCTCGCGCAGGCCCGGCCCCTCGGCGATCAAAGCGGGATCGAAGGGCAGGCCGGCGGCGGCAAGGCCCGCCTTGTAGCCGGCAAGGCGGCTGCGGCCGGTGGAAGCGGCGGGGAAGGAGCCGATCATGCCGATGCGCCGATGCCCCAGCTCCACCAGATGGGCGACGCCAAGGGCGACGCCGGCCACGTCGTCGGAGCCGGCGAAATCGAAGCCCGATCCCTCCACCTGCCGCGTCACCTGCACCACGGCGATGCCGCTGGCTGCCAGGGCCCTGAGGTCATTGACGGTGGTGCCGGCGGCCGGGGAGACGATGAAAGCGTCAGGGCGATATTCGGCCAGCGTGCCGAGGGTGCGCGTCTGCCGCGCCACGTCCTCCTGGCTGACGCCCAGCAGAACTGTTTTGCCGGCTGCGCTCAGCGAGTCCTCAAGCGCGGCAAGGAGTTCGGTGAAGGAGGGATTGATGATGTCGTGCAGGCCGATGCCGACGATGTTGGTGCGGGCGGTGCGCAGCGAGGCGGCGCCGCGATTGGCCACGTAGCCCCGGCTGCGGGCGGCTTCCAGCACCTTGTGGCGGGTGGCGTCCGCCACCACCGGGCTGTCGCGCAAGGCCAGCGAGACGGTGGCCGTCGAGAGGCCCAGCTCCTGCGCCAGCTGTTGCAGCGTCACCCGGCCGACGCTGCTGACGCCGCCCTGCGGCTCGGATCCCTCCGTGCCTGCATCCATGCCCGCTTCCTCCCGCTTGGTATCCCCGGCCGCAGGCGATCGAACCGGGCTTTGGCGGCATCCTAAACGATTTAGAGCAGGCGGGATACCGCCGCTCCCTTCTGCGCACCGCCGGCGGGGCTCATTCGATCTCGCTTTCCATGGGGCCGGTCTCGGCCATCTGGCGCAAGGTGATGAGGGCGTCCCGCAGCACCGGCAAGGGCGGCGGGGAGAGGGCGAGGCGCACCGCATTGGGGGCATGGCCGGGCGTGACGCAGAAGGCGGACGAGGGCGTGATGGCGATGCCCCGCCGGGCGGCGGCAGCGGCAAAGGCGTCCGAGCGCCAGTGGTCGGGCAGCTCCAGCCAGGCGTGGTAGGAGCGCGGGTCGGTCTTGAGCACGGCCGCGTCGAACACGGTGCGCAGCAGGGACTGCCGCTCGGCCGCGTCCTTCTGTTTGCCGGCTACAAGTCGTGCCGCCACGCCGTCCGTCATCACTTGAAGGGCGGCGGCCAGCGGCAGGCCGGTGGCCGCCCAGGCGCCGGTGCGCACTGCGGACACCAGCCGTGCCGACCATGCGGGGGGGCCGGACAGGAAGCCGAGCGTCAGCCCCGGCGCCACCCGTTTGGAGAGGCTGTCCACCAGCAGCGTGTGCTCGGGGGCGATGGCGGCCAGCGGCGCCTCCTCGCTGAGGAAGCCATAGATCACATCCTCCACCGCCGTCAGGTTTTCCGAGGCGAGGACATCGGCGATCTCCGCCCGGCGGGCGGCGTCCATGGAGTGGCTCAGCGGGTTGTGCAGGATCGGCTGGAGATAGACGCCCCGGATCGGGGCGGCGCGATGGGCCTTGAGCAGTGCATCCGGCCGCAGGCCGCGCGCGTCCATGGGCAAGGGCACGAGGGTGATGCCGAGGCGGGCGGCGATCCATTTCACCGCCGGGTAGGTGAGCGCCTCCACCGCGATCCGCTCGCCGGGCGGGGCGAGGACCGCGAAGGCGGCGGCGATGGCCTGCCGGCCGTTGGCGGTGAAGACGATGCCTTCGGGATCCGGCCGCCAGCCGGCGCGGGCGAGGAAATCGGCGGTGATGCCGCGCGCCTCACGCGTTGCGGCGGCGGAGAGCGGGCGGAAGGCGGCGGCGAGCGTCGGCTGCTTCATCATCCGGCTCAGCACCTGCGCCAGTTCCGCATCCTGTCCGGGCAGGATGGGGAAGTTGAGCTGCAGATCGACGGGTGCCCCCACCGGCTCGCCGAGCGCGCCGGTGGCCGCCACTTCCAGCGCCCGCACATAGCTGCCCCGTCCCACCTCGCCGGTGATGAGGCCGCGCCGGGTCAGCTCGCCATAGACCCGGCTGGCGGTGGAGGGGGCGATCTTGTGCTGATAGGCGAAATCGCGCTGTGCCGGCAGGCGCGTGCCGGCGGGCAGGCGGCCGGATGCGATGTCGGCGGCGAGGGTATCGGCGAGGGCGCGATAGTCGCCGCGCATGTCGAGCGTGTCGGACATTATTGCTCCGAGTGCAATGTATTGATTGCACCGATATCACATCGGAGCAATGAATGCGACCCATGGGCTGGCCATTCAGCCCCAATGTTCAGGAGAAAATGCCATGGCCCCCCTCGTCCGCCCCACGTCCGGGAGACCGGACACCCTTGCCCGCACCACCCTGCGCAGCGGCGCACCCGCGCCGCGCGGTGCCGTCGGGGAGGCCCCGCCGGTGGCGGGTGCCGCGCTGCCGGTGGTTCGCCGGTCGCTCGCGGAAATGGTGCGGCTGTGGATGTGGCGCTACAGGTCGCGCCGGGAGCTGAAGCAGCTGGATACGGATCAGCTGCTGGATGTGGGCATCCATCCGCGCGTGGCCCGTCGCGAGGCGGCAAAGCCGTTCTGGCGGGCCTAGTGTTTGATGGGAGCTGCCTTTCGGCTTGGATTGCAGAGCAATCAAGGCCGGGCAAGCTCTGACAGGGCGACGGGCGGACGTGTTCCGCCTGTCGGGTCCGGCTCAGCCGCCGAGCGGGCAGGGTGAGGCGGGCACCTTCAGGGGCACGCGCTCGCGCCCGGCACCATAGGCGCTCATGAAAACCTGGACGGCGCGCGCGACCGCATTTTCCATCTGCTCGCGCCGGATGGTGTCTGCGGCGCCGAACAGCACCGGGGCGAGGATGGTGTCCTTGGCCAGCGACAGATACTGGCTTGCCGCCGTGTCCGTATCCTCGATCTGCAACTGGCCCTGCGCCACCTTGGCCATCAGGAAGGCGGACAGCCGCCGGGTGCCGGAGCGCGGGCCGGCCTCCAGAAAGCGCTTGCCGATCTCGGGGAATTTCTCCGCCGTGGCGATGACCATGCGCACGGTCGCCACATGGCTTGGCCGCATCATGGCCTCCAGGAAGGACATGCCGAGCTTGGTGAGGGCGGCCTCCACGTCCGGCTCGGCAGCGTCGAGCACGAACAGGCGCTCGGCCGTCTCGTCGCATTCGGCGGTCACGAGGGAGGCGAACAGGTCCACCTTGTCCTGGAAATAGACGTAGAGCGTCCCCTTCGACACCCCGGCCGCACGGGAGATATCGCCCATGCTGGCGGCGTCGAACCCCCGTTCGAGAAACACCTCTCGGGCACCCGTGAGAATCTGCCGGCGCTTCTCAGGGTCCTGCCCGGCGCCGCCGGTCGGGGTGTCCTTGGTCAGGGGAACGGTCAATCTCGAAATCTCCTTCATGATGCTTTTCCTTTCACCGGCGGCATTTCGCAAGCCTCCAGTGCCGCAACGTCGGGGCGTCCCATCTCCCGCATCGCGAAAATATTTTGACCGAACCGTTCGGTTCTCTCTTGAAGTGTGCCTTTTGGTGGCGTAAGTCAATGCCAACGTGACCGAACCGTTCGGTCAGGCATCGGATCCGCAACCTGATGCATTGACCGGCGTTGAGGGAGAAGAGCAACCGCCCCCGCTCTTCTCCCTCATTTCTTTCCCGGTCCCCGGCGCGAGCGCCCCCTTAGCAAAGAACAAGCTGATGTCCGCCACTGGCAAGACGCCGTCCGATCCGGCTTCCTCTCCGTCCTCCTCCGAGCCGACGCGCCTGCGTGTCGCCGAGGCACCCGCCCGGGACACCCGCGCCGATGCCCCCGCTCCGGCCGCCTCGGCCGAGAAGCCGCGCGGCAGGAAGCGCCTGATCCTCGGAGCCGTGGCGGTGGTGGCGATCGCCGGTGTCGCGGTGTGGGGCTATCATTACTGGACGGTGGGCCGCTTCATGGTTTCCACCGACAATGCCTATGTGGGCGCGGACATCGCGCTCGTGGCGCCGAAGATCTCCGGCTACATCGCCTCCGCGCCGCTGGTGGCCAACCGCCATGTGAATGCCGGCGACCTGCTGGTGAAGCTCGATGACAGCGACTATCGGGTGGCGGTGGATCAGGCGTCGGCCAAGGTGGCCACGCAGGATGCCACCATCGCCCGTCTCGGCAAGCAGGTGGCCGCCCAGCAGGCGACCATCGAGCAGACCAGGGCGCAGCAGAAGTCCGCCGAGGCGGACGAGGCCCGCACCGGCGCCGATTTCGCCCGCACCCAGAAGCTGGCCACCAACGCCTTCGCCAGCCAGCAGTCGCTGGATCTGGCCCGCGCCGATCGCGACAAGGCGGCTGCCGCCACCGTCGCCGCGCAGGCCGCCGTGGCTTCGGCCATCGCCAATCTCGATGTGGTGCAGGCCCAGAAGGCGGAAGCCGAGGGCAGCCGCAAGGAACTGGTTGCCGCCCTCGCCAAGGCCCAGCTCGATCTCGACGCCACCCAGATCCGCGCGCCCTTCTCCGGCATCATCGGCAACAAGGCTGTCGAGGTCGGCGACTATGTGACGGCGGGCAAGCGCCTTGCCGCCCTGGTGCCGGACAACGGCTCCTATGTGGATGCCAATTTCAAGGAAACCCAGATCCGCGACCTGCGCCCCGGCCAGAAGGTGGAACTGAGCCTCGACACCGATCCGGCCCATCCCATCACCGGCACGGTGGAGAGCATCGCGCCCGCCGCCGGCCAGGTGTTCAGCCTGCTGCCGCCGGAGAACGCCACCGGCAACTTCACCAAGATCGTGCAGCGCGTGCCCGTGCGGGTCCGCGTGCCGGCCGATGCGCTGGCCTCGGGCGTGTTCCGCCCCGGCCTGTCCGTCATCGCCACCGTGGACACCCGTAGCGACTCCCAGCCGAGCCGTACCGCCGAGGCACGCTGATGGCCGGCCCCTCCACGGCGGGGGCCCCCGCCGAACCGCAGCTGACGGGCCGCCGGGTCGTCGCCTTCCTGGCGCTGGTCTTCGGCATGTTCATGGCGATCCTGGATATCCAGATCGTTTCGTCCTCCTTGTCCGAGATCCAGGCCGGCGTCTCCGCCTCGGCGGATGAGATCTCGTGGGTGCAGACGTCCTACCTCATCGCCGAGGTGGTGATGATCCCGCTCTCGGGCTTCCTCGCCCGGGCCATGTCCACGCGCTATCTGTTCGCGCTGTCCTCGGCCGGCTTCACCCTCGCCAGCCTGTTGTGCGCCACCGCCACCTCCATCGACCAGCTGATCTTCTATCGCGCGGTGCAGGGCTTCATCGGCGGCGGCATGATCCCGACCGCGTTCGCGGCGGCCTATACGATCTTCCCCAAGCGCTACCAGCCGCCGGTGATGGCGCTGGTCGGCCTCGTGGTCACGCTCGCCCCCACCATCGGCCCGACGGTGGGCGGCTATCTCACCGATGCCCTGTCCTGGCACTGGCTGTTCCTCATCAACGTGCCGCCGGGCATCGCCGCCACGCTGCTGTGCTGGTTCCTGGTGGATTTCGACAAGCCGGAATGGCATCTGCTGCGGAAGTTCGACTTCGCCGGCCTCACCGCCATGGCGGTGTTCCTCGGCAGCCTCGAATATGTGCTGGAAGAGGGCGAGAAGGACGACTGGTTCCAGTCGGAGACCATCACCTTCTTCGCCGTTCTGGTGGTCATCGGCGCAGTGGTCTTCTTCTGGCGGGCGTTCACCGCCGAGCAGCCGGTGGTGGATCTGAAAGCCTACAAGGACCGCAACTTCGCGGTGGGGTCCGTGCTCACCTTCATGCTGGGCACGGTGCTCTACGGCCTCACCTATCTCTATCCGCTGTTTCTTGCGCGGGTGCGCGGCTTCAATGCGTTGCAGATCGGCGAGACGGTGTTCGTCACCGGCGCGGCCATGTTCGTCTTCGCGCCCATCGTCGGCATCCTCGGCCGCAAGCTCGATCCGCGCCTCGTCATCGGCGTGGGCTTCGTGACCTTCATCATCTCCACCGTGGAACTGCTGCCCATCACCAAGGACTGGGGCTTCTACGAGCTGATGTGGCCGCAGCTGCTGCGCGGCGCGGCGCTGATGATGTGCATGGTGCCCATCAATACGGTGGCGCTCGGTACGCTTCCGCCCTCGCAGCTGAAGAATGCCTCGGGCCTGTTCAACCTGATGCGCAACCTCGGCGGCGCGGTGGGGCTGGCGGTCATCAACACCGTGCTGAACAGCCGCTGGGACCTGCACATGGCCCGGCTGCGGGACAGCGTAACCTGGTCCCGCCCGGCGGCGCTGGAGACGCTGAACAACATGACGGCGGGCTTTCAGGCCCGGCTCGGCTCCGACGCGGAGCTGGCCGCCACCAAGCAGCTCGCCGCCATGGTGCGGCAGCAGGGGCTGGTGATGGCCTTCTCCGACATCTTCCTCGGCATCGCGGTGTTCATCTCCTGCGCCGCCTTCCTGGTGCTGCTGGTGCACAAGCCGAAGGCCGGCGCGGGCGCGGCGCCCGCCCACTGATCCCTCAGGCCGCCGCCGTCGCGGGCCAGTCCTGCGGCACGGCGATGTGCAGCAGGTCGTCGCCCTCGCGCTTGGCCGCATAGAGGGCGTGGTCGGCGGCGCCGAGAAGGGCGTCGAGCGAACTGCGGCCATCCGCCGTCACCGCGAGGCCGCCGGATGTGGTGCAGGCAAGGCCCAGCCCCTTCACCTGCTTTGCATGATAGGTGAAGCGCGTCATCAGGCGGCGGGCGGTGTCCGTCGCCTCCAGCCCGCCGCAGGCCGGCAGGGCGAGGGCGAATTCCTCGCCGCCGATCCGCCCCACGATGCCGCCCATGGCGATGCAGGGCGCCGCCGCCGTGGCGAAGGCGATCAGCACCGCATCACCGGCCGCATGGCCGTGGGTGTCGTTCACCGCCTTGAAGCCGTCGAGGTCGAAGATCACCACCGCCATGGGTTTTCCCAGGCGCTCGCACGCCGCGAGGCGCGCGCTGCCCTGATCGAAGAAAGCGCGCCGGTTGAAGAGGCCGGTGAGGGGATCGGTCTCCGCCGTCCGTCGCAGCTGCGCCTCCAGCCGCTCCTTGGTGAGGGCGATCAGCAGGATGGCGAACAGATGCACCATCACCATGGGTTCCAGCAGCATCATGCCGATCCATGGCCCCTGTAGCGGCAGGGCCCCGGGCGGGATGATCTCCAGCAGGACGGGGATGCGCAGCAGCAGCACCACCGCGTGCACGGCGATGAGCAGCGCCAGCGGCTTGCGCCCCGCGAGCGGCGCGCCATGGCGGAATTCGTTCGCCGCCGCGAGCAGCAGGACAGCGAAGACGGAGAAGGCGAACAGGCCCCTGAGCGGCGGCCAGAGGCCGAACGCCGGGCTCAGCCAGAACAGCACCCAGACGGCGGGCGCCAGCGTCATGGCGAGCCAGGGCGTGGACCGTTCATTGAAGGCACGGGCGCTGGCCAGCATGCCGGCGGTGGCCCAGATCAGCATGGCCGGCCCCACCGCCTGATGCAGGCTGTCGGGCAAGGGGATCTTGCGCGAATAGAGTGCGACCCCGAGGCAGGCGGCGATCAGCGCCGTGCCCGCCCAGGCCAGGCTGAATTCCGCCCGGCTGCGCCACCAGCTCCACAGCAAAGCCAGACCGCTCACCACCATGGTGGCCATCAGAGCGGTGAACATGGTGGACGGATCGAGCCACATAGCTTGCATATATTCTGCCGAGAATGACCGTCTGCTTAAGGCCAAGATACAATGCGGTATAAAAATGCCGATATCTGAGCGCGTATCAAGCCGCGCTGCAACCTCTCGTGCGCGGAGGAGGCGCCGGACCTTCCGGAACGCCGGCCTCCGGTGTCAGCCGGCGGCTGCCGGCTCGGGCGTGACCGCCATGGTCAGGGCGATCCTGCAATGGGTCTCCTTGCAGGCGACGGCGGCCAGCGGCTTCAGTTCGTCGAGCGCATAGACGATCCGCACCGCGCGGCCCGGCAGGAAGCGGCGCCGGTCCCTGCGGTGGTTCACATGAATGCCCACCGTCTCGCGGGCGCCGCTTGCGGTCTCGACCTCGACGGTGTTCGGCGGGCCTGAATTGTCCTGTCCCGCGCGATAGGCCCGCACGATGATGCCGGAGATCGTCTCAAGCGGCATGCGGCCGCTGCGCACGCTGTCCCACCACGTGTCGGAGGCATAGAGCCCGTGCCGCCCCGCCAGCCCCATGTGCGGCCGGTCGGGATTTTGCGTGAGGGCTTGCGTCAGCTCCACCTGCCTGGGATCGGCGGCCAGCTCCACCTCCAGCCGGTACACGGTTTCCATCGGGCCATAGGGTGTATCGGGATCAGGCTGCATCCGGTGCTCGTTCTGTTGTGCGGCTGCTCTGTCGAAGTTGGACGCCGCCTCTCTTGGCGTCGCCTCTTGGTGCCGCCCCGCGAGGGACTGACGTGGCGGGCTGACATGGCGGACAGATGTGGTCTACTCGGGGCAACATCCGAATCCCGGCGCGCGGGCCTATCGTATCGTGGGGGCTGCGGGGTTTCGGCAAACGGAGCCAGGAAATGAAGAAGGTCATGTCCAAGGTGATGTCTCCCGCCGGCCTGTGCGCGGCCGTGGCGCTGGCGGCCGGCATGGGGGCGGCCGTGAGCCCCGCCGCCGCGCAGTCCTGTCTGGAGCAGATCGTTGTCCTGCAGAAGCAGCTGCCGGCGTCCGCCACCGCCAGTTCCAGCCCCAGCGACCGCCAGAGCGTCGCCGCCCAGACCGACCAGCAGCCGACCCCCGGCTCGGTCGCCGCCGCCGGCGTGAAGCAGCCGGACAGCGGTGCTGCGGAGGCGCTCAACAAGGCCCAGAACCTGCAGGCGGCCGGCGATGAAAAGGGGTGCCTGCAAGCGGTGGGTGAGGCGCGCAAACTCATCGACGGGAAGTAGTAACTTTTTGGCCGGATCGCCGACAATTCAAAAATATCCTCCGACAGTTTGCTGTTGGAGGTATGTATAGGTGGTTTGCCGGATTGGCGTCATCTGACTGTCAAGCAGTGCGGGGCAGGTACATTTAACTTTGTGCTGCCCCGGATTGCCCCCATGCGCCTGTTTTCACGCCCCCGTTTTGCCATCCGCTCAACCATTGGGCGCAAGCTGGGATTGGTGCTTGGACTGTTGAGCCTGCTGACACTGGCGGTGTCCGGCTTCGGCTACTGGCAGATCGCGCTGGAGCAGAACCGGGCGGAAGAGATCGAGAAGATCTGGAACGGCGCCCTTCAGGCACAGACGCTGGCGCGCTCCATCGAGCACGCGGTGGTGGCGGCCAACGCGGTCTATACGGCCAAGGACAAGGACGCCGCCCGCGCCAAGCTGGAAGGCTTGCAGAACGCCCTGAAGACCGTGGCGGCACAGCGCGAGCCCTTCTTCGAGGCGCTCGGCGCCCAGCTCGACGACATGCGCCGCGCCCGGCTGTCGGCGCAGATCAACGAATTCATCGCCTATCAGGAAGACACCGCCCAGCTCGGCCTGATGATCTCGCCCGCCGCCGCGCTGCTCCAGGCCAACGAGGAGCCCACCATCCGCAGCCGCGAGCAGATGGTCTCCACCATCACCGCGCTGGGCAACGAGGTGCTGGCGGGGCTGGAGCGCACCCGGACCATCGTCGCCGACTCCCGCGCCGATGCGCAGGTGGCCCTCATCGCCGTGCCGGCGGTGGGCCTCCTCATGGTGCTGATCGTCGCCGGCTGGCTGACCTCGCGCCAGATCCAGCGTCCGCTGGCGGGCCTCAAAACCACCACCGCAGCACTCGCCGCCAACAATCTTGAGGTGGAGGTGCCCTTCACCGGCCGCAAGGACGAGATCGGCGAGATGGCGCAGGCCATCGCGGTGTTCCGTCAGGCGCTGCTGGAGAAGCGCGAGCAGGATGCCGCCCTTCTCGCCCGCTCCGCCGCCGACCATGCCCGCGCCGAGCATCTGGAAGAAGCGGCCCGCGCCTTCGAGGAAGAAGCCAACGCCATGATGAGCGCGGTGGCCGAGGCTTCCGAGAAGATGAATTCCGCCGCCGGCTCCATGGCGGATGCCACCAGCGCCACGCAGGAACGGGCCAAGGCGGCGTCCGACGCCGCTGCCGCCGCCGCCCGCGCGGTGGACTCCATCTCCGGCAGCGCCCGCCATCTGTCGGACTCGGCGGACGAGATCGGCAACCGCATCCGCACCACCAGCGAGATCGCGCAGGCGGCCCTCACCGAGACCGAGCAGACCGGGCAGGCGGCCAACCAGCTGGTGGCCGCCGTGGGCAAGATCAGCGACGTGGTCAGCGTCATCGCCTCCATCGCCGAGCAGACCAATCTGCTGGCGCTCAATGCCACCATCGAGGCGGCCCGTGCCGGCGACAAGGGGCGCGGCTTCTCCGTGGTCGCCAGCGAAGTGAAGGCGCTGGCCGAGCAGACCGCCCGCGCCACCCAGCAGGTGACGGAAGAGATCGCCAACATCCAGGACGCCAGCCGCGGCACCTCCAAGGCGGTGGGCCTCATCGGCGAGACCATCCGCAACATGAACCTGCTGGCCCGCGAGGTGGCGGATGCCGCCGTGGGGCAGGGCCATGCCAGCCGCGACATCGCGGTGAGCGTGGACGAGGCGGCGGGCGGCTCGCGCACCGTGTTCGCCAGCATCGACGGCGTGCAGGCCTCGGTTGCCACCAACGGCGGGCATGTGGCGCAGGTGCAGACGCTGGCGGTGAACCTCTCCGAACGCGCCCAGCTTCTCGGCCGCTCGGTGGAGACCTTCCTCAGCTGCGTGCGCGCGGCCTGAGGATCGCTCCACCTTCATTGGGACGGGAAAGGGCCGTGCGCCCTTTCCGCTGGTCCCGGTGACGCAATCGGAACAAAGCAAGAATATCTGAATCTCTCGATTCGACCTTGCTTCGTTCTGTTCCTGTTCTGGACTCTGTTCGGACTCAGCCGGGCAGGCGCCTGTGCGGGACACGGTCTCGCGCGTTGACACCGCCCGTGGGGCAGGTGTTCCCTGCGTGAGCACGGCGGCCGTGCCCAGGAACCGCCCGCGCCATCGGCGATCCGCGCCGGGGTCAGCGGTCCTGCGAAACAGATGAGACGGTGCCGCCGTCCGGACCCCGGACGGTCCCGTCTCCCGGGGGCTTCATGGCCAAGCGCAGCAAGGCAAGTACGGCGAAGGCGAATACGGGCAAGACGAGCGGCAGCAAGGCAGCCGCCAAGGCGCCAAAGGCGGACAGCGCCATCTCCTCGCCCCGCGGCGTCAAGACCCTCGCGGAGGCCAAGGCCTGGATGGCGGCGCGCGGCATCACCGAGATCGAATGCACGGTGCCGGATCTGGCGGGCGTTGCGCGCGGCAAAATCATGCCGGCCTCGAAATTCTTCTCCTCGCCGGTGATGAATCTGCCGCTGTCGGTCTTCTTCCAGACCATCTCGGGCGAATATCCCGACTATGACGGTCTCGTGGATTCGGTGGTGGCCGACAGCGATCTCGTGCTGGAGCCGGATTTCTCCACGCTCTGCACCGTGCCCTGGGCGCAGGATCCCACCGCGCAGGTGGTGCATGACGCCTATCACCGCGACGGCCGCCCGGTGGAGGAAGCCCCCCGGCAGGTGCTGAAGAACGTGCTCTCGCTCTATGCCAAGCACGGCTGGACCCCGGTGGTGGCGCCCGAGATCGAATTCTATCTGGTGGAGCCCAACACCGATCCCGACTATCCGCTGAAGCCGCCCGTGGGCCGCTCCGGCCGGCCGGAGATCGGCCGCCAGTCCTATTCCATCCAGGCGGTGAACGAGTTCGATGCCCTGTTCGAGGACATCTATGATTACTCGGAAGCGCAGGGGCTGGAGATCGACACGCTGATCCATGAGGACGGCGCGGCGCAGATGGAGATCAACCTGCGTCACGGCGACCCGTTGATGCTTGCGGATCAGGTGTTCGCCTTCAAGCGTACCATCCGCGAGGCGGCGCTCGCCCACAAGATCTACGCCACCTTCATGGCCAAGCCCATCGCCAACGAGCCGGGCAGCGCCATGCACATCCACCAGTCGGTGATCGATACCAAGACGGGCAAGAACATCTTCTCGGATGCGGACGGAGATCCGACGCCGGAGTTCTTCTCCTTCATCGCCGGGCAACAGAAATATCTGCCGGCGGTGCTGTGCATCCTGGCGCCTTATGTGAATTCCTACCGGCGTCTCACCCCCGATTCCATGGCCCCCATCAATGTCCAGTGGGGCTATGACAACCGCACCGCCGGCCTGCGCGTGCCGCCCTCGCTGCCCGACGCCCGGCGGGTGGAGAACCGCGTGCCCTCGTCCGACGCCAATCCCTATCTGGTCATCGCCGCATCACTGGCCTGCGGCTATCTCGGCATCTCGCAGGGGCTGCGCCCCACCGAGCCGCTGGAAGGCGATGCCAAGGACAAGCCGTTCGATCTGCCGCGCGGCCTGCTGGAAGCGGTGGCGGAATTCGCCGAGTGCGAGGAACTGGGCGAGGTTCTGGGCCGGCGCTTCGTCACCACCTATGCGGCGGTGAAGCGGGCGGAGTTCGAGACCTTCATGCGGGTGATCTCGCCATGGGAACGGGAATATCTGCTGCTCAACGTGTGAGCCTGCCGTGACCTCTCCCGATCCCCATCCGTCCCACCCCGCCTCCTGGTATGCGGCGACGGCCGGCATCCCGCCGGCCTTTTCGCCGCTGAAAGCCGATATCCGCGCGGACGTCGCCATCGTCGGCGGCGGCTATACGGGGCTGTCCGCCGCGCTGCATCTGGCGCGGGCGGGGGTGGACGTGGTGCTACTGGAGGCCGGCCGCGTGGGGGCCGGCGCCTCGGGCCGCAACGGCGGGCAGATCCACACCGGCCAGCGGCGCGACCAGTCCTATCTGGAGGGTGCCGTGGGCCGCGAGGATGCCCGCAAGATGTGGGAACTGGCGCAGGAGGCCAAAAGCCTGCTGCGTGCCCTCGTCATCGACCACAGCATAGAGTGCGACTGGACCGACGGCCTCATCCATGCCGCCCACAAGCCGGCGCTGGTGGAAGAGGACCATGCCTATGCCCGCCACCTGCGGGACGCCTATGGCTATCAGGACATCACCCCGCTCTCCCGCGAGGAGGTGCGGGCGCTGGTGGCCTCGGACGCCTATCACGGCGGCACGCTGGATAAAGGCGGCGGGCATCTCCACCCGCTGAAGCTCGCCTTCGGCCTTGCCGGCGCGGCGGCGGGCGCGGGAGCGCGGCTTTTCGAGGGCACGCGGGCGCTGTCCTTTGCCGAGGATGCGAGCGGCGTGCGCATCCGCACTTCGGGCGGCCATACGCTGACCGCCGACCGCCTGCTGGAATGCGGTGACGGCCTCATGGATGGGCTCGACCGGCGGGTGGACGCTCATGTGATGTCCATCGCCAATTACATCGCCGCCACCGAGCCATTGGGGGAGCGGGGCGCGGCGCTGATCACCAACAATGCGGCGGTGGCCGACAGCCGCTTCGTGGTGAACTATTTTCGCCTCTCCCCGGACAAACGCCTGCTGTTCGGCGGCGGCGAGAGCTACCGGCCGGGGCTGCGCTCCAACATCCCGGAGTTCGTGCGGCCCTACATGCTGCGCATCTTCCCGCAGCTCGCCGATGTACGCATCGATTTCGGCTGGGGCGGCCTGCTGGGCCTGACCATGAGCCGCAATCCCTTCGTCCGCCGGCTCTCGGAGCGGGTGCTGGTGGCGGCGGGCTACAGCGGACAGGGCGTGCTGCTGGCGCCGCTGTTCGGCAAGATCCTCGCAGAGGCGGTGGCGGGCGACATGGCGCGCCTGGACGTGCTCTCGCGCTTCCCCGTCCCCGCCTTTCCCGGCGGGCCGCTGATGCGCTACCCGCTGCTGGTGGCGGGCCTCAGCTATTACGCCTTGCGCGACCGGCTGTAGGACGCCCCATAACCATAAGGCCCATGAACCATAAGGCCAATGCGCCACAGGAGGACACATGCCGCTCGACACCCTGCAACCCGGCCTGACCCATACCCAGTCCCTGCGGGTGGATGAGCGGCTCACGGTGCCAGCGGTCTCGCAGGCCTTCACCAGCTTCTCCGACATGCCGCCGGTGTTCGCCACCGCCTTCCTCGTGGGCTTCGTCGAATGGGCCTGCATCGAGGCGCTCAAACCCCATCTCGCGCCCGGCGAGAAGACCGTCGGCGTGCATGTGGACCTCAGCCACGATGCGGCGACGCCGGTGGGCATGACCGTGACCGCGCAGGTGGAACTGATCGCCGTGGAAGGCCGCAAGCTGCGCTTCAAGGTGAGCTGCCGGGATGAGGCCGATGCCATCTGCGCGGGCTATCACGAGCGTTATGTGATCGACGCCGACCGCTTCCTCGCGCGGCTGGCGCAGAAGCAGGCCGGCGCGCGGGCATGAGCATCACCTCCTCGCGGAACCCGTCCGTGCCGGAGGGCTATTCGCCCGTCACCGCCGGCCAGCTCGCCACCGTAGTGACCTGTCTCGACATGACGGAGAGGCCGGTGCCGGGGGCCGTCGCGCTTCCGCCCGGCGTGACGCTGGAGCACGAGGCGGCGCCCGCGCCTGCGGCCTATCGGCAGCTTTATCGGCTGGTGGGCGAGGACTGGCTCTGGTCCTCGCGGCTGGTCATGGGCGACGACGAACTCATCGCCATCCTCCACGACCCGCGCGTGGAGGTGCATGTGCTCAGGTCCGGCGGCGCGCCCGCCGGCATTCTCGAACTGGATTTCCGCGAGCCGGACGCGTGCGAGATCGCCTTCTTCGGCATTGCGCCGGCCTTCACCGGCAGCGGCCTCGGCCGCCACATGATGCACCGGGCGCTGGAACTGGCCTGGTCCCGTCCCATCGCGCGGCTGTGGCTGCACACCTGCCACCTCGACCACCCCGCCGCGCTGGCCTTCTACCAGCGCACCGGCTTCAGGCCCTATGCCCGCATGGTGGAAGTGCTCGATGATCCCCGCCTGAGCGGCATCCTCCCGCTCACCGCGGCGCCCCACATCCCGCTTCTGCGCTGACGGGGGAGCCCCTCAGTGGAAGCCGGCCGGCCGCAGGTCCGGCAGGGTCTCCGGCGGATGGAAAGCGCGGGCGGCCTTGATGCCGAGGACGATGAACAGGACCAGCACCACCAGTTGCGCGATGGCGAAGGGGGCTTCGGACTGGGTCGGCGCCAGCGCGTGTAGCGCCGGGATCTTGCCGAAGGCCTGCGCCACGCCCACGAACACCAGAAGATAGAGGCTGGCCACCACACCCGCCGCATAGATCCAGCGCCACGCCCCCTCCAGATGGCAGGAGTAACGGGCAGGCCCGGTGAGCGCGAGCACAAGAAGCGCCACCATTCCGGTGATGTGCGAGGGTAGCAGGCCGTTGAAGGGAAAGAGAAATCCGGTTGCGCTGGTGCCGAAGGCGGTGGCCAGGAACAGGTCCGACCAGCCTGTCATGGTGCGGGACCGGAGCAGGCCCACCACCACCACCACGCCGGAGGCGATGGCGATCAGGCTGAGCCAGGTGTGAAAGCCGACCAGAGTTGTGACGTCGAACATGGATGCACCCCATCTTCAAGCCGCAGCTTATGATGGGACCAAAGTGCAAAAACGCGCAGAACTATTTGTGCTGCATGCGCGAAGGGAAGGCGTTCCTCCGCGGCTGTCCTGACGGCGGGGCGGATCAGGGCTTGGGGGCGGCGTTCACGGGCACGGTCTTGCCCTTGGCCTCGGTCTCGAAGCTGCTGGCCTCCAGCACGGCGGTGCCGATCATGGTGGCGATGGAGACCTTGAACGGGGCCATCATGCGGGTGCCGGCGATGGGCACCAGCCAGACGAACATCTCCTTGTTCTCCGTCATGTATTTGACGGTGGAGCGGGTCGGGCGGTGGCCGGCCACGGGGAAGTAGCTGGCCCGGCACACCACGGCGGGGCCGGCATAGGTCTTGCCGGCCTTCACCTGCTCGGTGCGCAGATAGGAGAGCGTGACATCGTAGCGCTGGCGGCCGTCGAACACCGGAATGGTGCGGTCGCAGGCGGCGGCCGAGGCCATGTCCACCGTGCCCGGCACATAGACGAAGGCCCCCGACATGGGATCCACCACATTGGCGAGGTGGGCGTCCGTCACCTCGATGCGGTCGGGCATGGGCTTGGGCTTGGGTTCGACCTCCACCTCCTTGGCCACGTTGCCGACGATGCCGAGGCGGATGGATTCCGGCTTGCCGTCCGCTTCCGCCGACATGGCGAACACGGAGGGGTTCACCTTGGAGACGCTGAAGGCGCCCTTGGCGGCGGCGCTGCCCTTGCCGCTGGAGAGGGCACGCGCGATGCCCGACACCCGGCCCGTACCGGCGATCTGGTAGGTGGTGTCGGTGGCCTCGACCGCGATGTTGGCGCGCCCCACCTCCACGCCGGCGACGCTCAGCGTGTATCGGGCCGTGAGCTTGCCGTCGGCGCGGGCAGCGGCGAGCGGCAGCGCCGCGAGCACCGCCGTGAGGGCAGCGCGGACCGCGAATGAGGCCGGGGAAGCTGGGCGCGGGCGCATGCGGATGTCCGTGTCCGTTCAAACGAATAGGCGTGATCCATAAGCCGGATCGCGTGATTCGTGCATGTTCGCCCCTCATTGTGCCATGAGTGGGGAAGGCGGCCGAACTTTGGCCGGTTGCACCGCACATCAAAAAGCACGTCGCAGATGCGCGCGAAAAGCCCGAAGGTCATTGACTTAGGCGACGTTTATCACGATCTTCTGCGCTCGCCCTTCGGTGTCGAGACCTGCCCGCGGCTTTCAGCAGCCGCCGAGGCCCGGCTCTTTGGGCAGAAGATCAATGGCAAGAGGAGTTTGCCGCCATTCGCCGCCCTATGAGACCCGTCGCGCCGGAGAAAGATGGCCCGCGCGTCAACGAAGATATCCGCATCCGCGAAGTCCAGCTCATCGACCAGGATGGGCAGAATCGTGGCGTTCTGGCCACCCGCGACGCTTTGTTGCTGGCGCAGGAGGCCGGGCTCGATCTGGTGGAGATCGCCCCCAACTCGCAGCCGCCCGTCTGCAAGATCCTCGATTTTGGCCGGTTCAAATACCAGAACCAGAAGAAGGCCAGCGAGGCGCGCAAGAAGCAGAAGGTGGTCGAGGTCAAGGAAATCAAGCTTCGACCGGGCATCGACACCCACGACTATGACGTGAAGATGCGCGCCATGCTGCGTTTCTTCGAGGAAGGCGACAAGGTGAAGGTCACTCTGCGCTTCCGTGGTCGTGAGATGGCGCATCAGGACATCGGCTACAAGCTTCTCCAGAAGCTGAAGGAAGAAGTCTCGACCATCGCCAAGGTGGAAGCCGAGCCCATGCTCGAAGGCCGCCAGATGATCATGATCCTCGCCCCGCGCTGATGCTCGGGTGTGCCGTGGCGGCCGCAGTGCCGCCGTGAACAGGGTCCGCACATGAAAACGGCCCGTCTCGGAAGAGGCGGGCCGTTTCCTTTTGTCTGGCCTATCCGGTGCGGTCAGCAGGGATGGCGCAGGCCGTCATAACCGAGATACGTGCCGCTGCGCGGGTCGTAGGACCGATAGCGCTGCGCGCAATAGGCCGCCCGGTTGTTGGCGTTCTGCTGCGCGGCACCGGCCGCGATCGCGCCGACGGCGAGCCCGCCGATGATGCCGGCCGCCACCGCACCGCTATTGTCGCGATAGCCGTAATTATAATAGCGCGGGCCGTAATAGCCGGGACCCCGCCAGCCGGGGCCACCCCAGCCGCGCTGGTAATAGCCGGGTCCGCGCCAGCCCGCGCCGCGCCAGCCGCGGGCAGGGCCGCCGCCACGCCAGTTCGGCGTAGGTGCCCCCCGGAAGCCGCGCGGGGCCTTGGGAGCCGGCGGCAGATACTGGACCTGCTCCACGGCTGCGGATGCGCCCGTGTTGACGGCGGACAGGGTGCTGGCACCCGCGCGCAGAGCCTGCGCACTGGCCGCCGTCGGCAGGCCCACCGAGCCCGCCACCGCGAAGGCCGCAACAATGGCGGTGGTACGCCGCCATGCGCTTGTTTGTGCAGTCATTATTGTCTCCTTCCGAAGAAGGAACGCTAGCTGACCGGAAAGGTTGCCGCTGTCACGTAAGCTTGATCTTGACCGCAGGACCGGCCGAAGGCAGCCCGCGCGGGGCGCGTGCCGCCTTCATGTCATGTCCGGTCTGCGTCAGGTGCAGGGGTGCCTGCGGCCGTCATAGCCGAGGAAGGTGCCGGAGCGCGGATCGAACGAACGGTACTTCCGGGCGCAATAGGCGTACCAGTTGCCGTTCTGCGGGGTGACGTAGACCGTCTGCGGCGCGGCAGCCATGGCGCTGCCGATGATCACGCCGGTGGCGAGCGCGGGGCCGGCGCCGTACCCCAGGCCGTAGCCATAGCCGCCGTAATAGGGGCCCCAGCCCGGATAATAGGCCGGTGCATAGCCGTAGCGCGGACCCCAGCCGCCGCCATAATAGCGCGGGCCCCAGCCGGGTGCGCCCCAGCCCGGTCCCCGCCATCCGGGGCCGCCCCGCCAGCCGGGGCCTCCGCCCCAGCCGGGTCCACCCCAGCCGCCGCGTCGCCACTGCACCTTTTCCACCACGCCGCCGGATACGGCGGCCACGGCTGGCTGGGGCAGGGCGCCCATGGCGAAGCCCTGCGCGGATGCCGCACCGGGTGCGAGGGCGAGCCCTCCAGCAACCAGAGCGGCAGCGGACGTAAGAGAGAAAGCGTGAGCGAGGCGCATGATCAATCCTCCGAACTCTTATGTATAAACGCACTTGGGCGGCGGCGCGGTTCCGCTCCGGTGGCGCTTTCACATCTGCTTGAGGATGCGCTGCGGAACTGGTGCGGGGCCATGGCTTGCCTTTTGGAGCCGGCTCCTGTAACGAGTGCGGCCTTCCGAACCGGCCGGCGACAAGGGCTGCCGTGCTGGTTTTTATTGCTCACTAACAAGAGGCCGAAAGCCCCACGCGGCAACGGGTGGTGGATCGCGGCTACGGAGAGCCAAATGCCCAAGATGAAGACCAAGTCGGGAGCGAAGAAACGCTTCCGTCTGACGGGTACGGGTAAAGTGATCGCGGCCCAGGCTGGCAAGCGCCATGGGATGATCAAGCGGACCAACAAGACGATCCGCAACCAGCGCGGCACCACGATCCTGAGCGAGAGCGATGGGCGCGTGATCCGCAAGTCGTTCCTGCCGAACGGCTGACGCCACAACCGCGATCAAAGGATTTAACCCATGGCCCGCGTCAAACGTGGCGTAACGTCACACGCCAAGCACAAGAAGGTCTTCAAAGCCGCCAAGGGCTTTTACGGCCGTCGCAAGAATACCATCCGCGCTGCGAAGTCGGCCGTCGAACGGTCGATGCAGTACAATTACCGCGATCGCAAGATCAAGAAGCGCACGTTCCGCGCGCTCTGGATCCAGCGTATCAACGCGGGTGTGCGCGAACTCGGCATGACCTATGGCCGATTTATCGATGGTCTCGGCAAGGCCGGGATCGAGGTGGATCGCAAGGTGCTCTCGGACATCGCCGTCCACGAGCCCGAGACCCTGAAGGCCCTGGTGGAGAAGGCGCAGGCTGCCCTCGCAGCCTGAGCCCGGATCGGCCGCCTTCGCGGCCTGATCGCTCTACCGAGCCGGATCGGACCAGATGGTTGCCATCTGGTCCGTGAATCCGCCTCGCACGCGTTTCCAGCGCATCCCGCGCCTGACCGAGACCTGAAAGCCCCGCACGCTTGTCGTTCGGGGCTTTTGGCGTTTCCGCTGCCCGGCTATAACCCGCGCGGCTGACGCTGCTTGATTGCTCCGCCGCCCTCCGAAGGTTCGCCAGAAGGTCTGACATGTCCGCATTCGTCCTCACCGACCATCCCGCCCTCGACGCCCTCGAGCGGGAGATCGCGTCGGCCATCCTCGCCGCCTCCGGCGAGGCGGAACTGGAGCAGGTGCGCGTCTCCGCCCTCGGCAAGAAGGGCAGCGTCTCCGAGCTTCTGAAGTCCCTCGGCACCATGTCGCCGGACGAGCGCAAGGTGATGGGCCCGGCGCTCAACGGCATGCGCGACCGCGTGCAGGCTTTGCTCGCCACCCGCAAGGACAC
The DNA here is from genome assembly GCF_014635325.1 of Azorhizobium oxalatiphilum. GTDB lineage: Bacteria > Pseudomonadota > Alphaproteobacteria > Rhizobiales > Xanthobacteraceae > Azorhizobium > Azorhizobium oxalatiphilum. The sequence continues at coordinate 307,568 of NZ_BMCT01000008.1, forward strand.
GCTGAAGGGCGCGGCTCTCGAAGCGCGCCTCGCCACCGAGCGCCTCGATGTCACCCTGCCGCTGCGCGAGACCCCCGCCGAGATCGGCCGCGTGCACCCCATCGCGCAGGTGACGGAAGAACTGACCGCCATCTTCGCCGACATGGGCTTCTCGGTGGCGGAAGGGCCGGACATCGAGACCGACTTCCATAACTTCACCGCGCTGAACTTCCCCGCCGGCCATCCGGCGCGCGAGATGCACGACACCTTCTTCCTGCCGGAGAATGCGGAGGGCGAGCGCATGGTGCTGCGCACGCACACCTCGCCGGTGCAGGTGCGCACCATGCTTGGCCAGAAGCCGCCCATCCGCGTCATCTGCCCCGGCCGCACCTATCGCTGCGACTCGGATCAGACCCACACCCCCATGTTCCATCAGGTGGAGGGGCTGGTGATCGACAAGGGCTCGCACATGGGCCACCTGAAGTGGATCCTGCAGGAATTCTGCAAGGCCTTCTTCGAGGTGGAGAATGTGACCATGCGTTTCCGCCCGTCCTTCTTCCCCTTCACCGAGCCGTCCATGGAAGTGGACATCCAGTGCGACCGCTCGCGCCCCGGCGAGATCCGCTTCGGCGAGGGCAACGACTGGCTGGAGATTCTCGGCTGCGGCATGGTGCATCCGAACGTGCTGCGCAACTGCGGCATCGACCCGGACGTCTACCAGGGCTTCGCCTGGGGCATGGGCATCGATCGCATCGCCATGCTGAAGTACGGCATGAACGACCTGCGCGCCTTCTTCGAGGCCGACGTGCGCTGGCTGTCGCACTACGGCTTCCGCCCGCTCGACTTCCCGACGCTGGCCGGCGGCCTCTCCGCCTGAGCCTCGTCTTATCGCCCGTTTGATCCTCGCGGCCGCGCGCTTGTGACAGCGCAGGCCGGCCGCCCATGAAGGCCTAGCCCCATGAAGTTCACCTGGTCCTGGCTCCAAGAGCATCTGGAAACCACGCAGCCGATGGACGCCATCGTCGAGAAGCTGTCCCTCATCGGCCTTGAAGTGGAAGGCGTCGAGGACAAGGCGAAGGCGCTGAAATCCTTCGTCGTCGGCGAGGTGCTCACCGCCGAGAAGCATCCCAATGCCGACAAGCTGCGTCTGTGCTCGGTCGATGTCGGCGCGGGCGCCCCGGTGCAGGTGGTGTGCGGCGCGCCGAACGCGCGCGCCGGCATCAAGGTGGTGTTCGCCGCCCCCGGCACCGTCATCCCGGACACAGGAACCGAGCTCAAAATTGGCACCATCCGCGGCGTCGAGAGCCGCGGCATGATGTGCTCCGCCCGCGAGCTGGGCCTCTCCGACGAGCATGAGGGCATCATCGAGCTGCCCGAGGACGCCCCCGTGGGCGCGCCCTTCGCGGACGTGATCGGCCTTAATGATCCGGTGATCGAGATCGCCGTGACCCCCAACCGCGCCGACTGTCTCGGCGTGTCCGGCGTGGCGCGCGATCTGGCCGCCGCCGGCCTCGGCGAGCTGATGGCCCCGCGCATCGCCCCGGTGGAGGGCAAGTTCCCCTCGCCGGTGAAGGTGGCGCTCGACTTCGGCGATACGCCGGCGCTCAGCCCGGCCTTTGCGCTGCGCGTGGTGAAGGGCGTGAAGAACGGCCCCTCGCCGGAGTGGATGCAGGAGAAGCTGCGCGCCATCGGCCTGCGGCCCATCAACGCGCTGGTGGACATCACCAATTTCCTCACCTTCGACCGCAACCGGCCGCTGCACGTGTTCGACCTCGCCAAGGTGAAGGGCGATCTCGTGGTGCGCCGCGCGAAGGAGGGCGAGACCCTGCTGGCGCTCGACGGCAAGACCTACACGCTGGACGACAGCATGTGCGTCATCGCCGACGAAAAGGGCGTGGAGAGCCTTGCCGGGGTCATGGGCGGCGAGGAGAGCGGCTGCGACGAGGCCACCGTGGACGTGGTCATCGAGAGCGCGCTGTGGGACCCCATCAACATCGCCCAGACCGGCCGCAAGCTCGGCCTGAACTCGGATGCGCGCTTCCGCTTCGAGCGCGGCATCGACCCGGCCTACACGCTGCCCGGCCTTGAGCTGGCGACGCACCTCGTGCTGGACATCTGCGGCGGCGAGCCCTCTGAAGTGGTGCTGGCCGGGGCCATCCCCGACACCACCCGCACCATTTCCTTCCCGCTGTCCGAGGTGAAGCGCCTGTCCGGCCTCGACGCCTCCCGCGCCGAGATGATCGGCGTGCTGGAAGCGCTCGGCTTCGCCGTCTCGGGTGACGGCGAGGTGGTGGACGTGGTGCCGCCCTCCTGGCGCGGCGACGTGGAAGGCAAGGCCGACCTCGTGGAAGAGGTGGTGCGCATCCTCGGCCTCGAGCGCGTGGAACCGATCGAGTTCCCCGCTGGCAACACCCGCAAGCCGGTGCTCACCGCGCTTCAGCTGCGCACCCGCAAGGCGCGCCGTTCGCTCGCCACCCGCGGGCTGGTGGAGGCCGTCACCTGGTCGTTCGTCTCCAAGGCCGAGGCCGAGCTGTTCGGCGGCGGAAAGGCTGAACTGGCGCTCATCAATCCCATCGCCTCCGACTTGTCGGACATGCGTCCGAGCCTGCTGCCGGGCCTCATCCGCTCGGCTCAGGCCAATGCGGATCGCGGCTTCGGCGATGTGGCGCTGTTCGAGGTGGGACAGGTGTTCGCGGGCGACCGTCCGCAGGACCAGACCCAGCAGGCCGCCGGCATCCGCCGCGCGACCGCGCGTCCCACCGGCGCCGGCCGTCACTGGTCGGGCAAGGCGGTGAATGTGGATGCGTTCGACGCCAAGGCCGATGCGCTGGCAGCGCTTGCCGCCTGCAATGCGCCGGTGGCGAACCTCCAGATCACCCGCGATGCGCCCGCCTGGTATCACCCCGGCCGCTCCGGCGTGTTCCGCCTCGGCCCGAACGTGATCGCCGCCTTCGGCGAGCTGCACCCCTCGGTGCTGGAAGCCCTCGACGTGGACGGCCCGGTGGTGGCGTTCGAGATCACGCTCGACCGCGTGCCCGAGCCCAAGGCCAAGCCCACCAAGGTGAAGCCGCTGCTGGAGATTTCCGCCTTCCAGCCGGTGAAGCGCGACTTCGCCTTTGTCGTGGACCGCACGGTGAATGCCGGCGACATCGTCAAGGCCGCGCAGGGCGTGGACAAGAAGCTCATCACCGAGGTGAGCGTGTTCGACCTCTATGAGGGCGGCAACATGGGCGAGGACAAGAAGTCGGTCGCCATCGAAGTCACGCTCCAGCCCCGTGAGCGCACGCTCACCGACGCCGAGATCGAGGCGGTGGCGGGCAAGATCGTCGCCGACGTGACCAAGAAGACCGGCGCGTCGTTGCGCGGGTGATCAGGGGGAGAGCGCGCCCGGTCTCGGCCACGCTACTCCCCTGCCTCTTATGCGGACCGTCATGCCCGGGCTTGTCCCGGGCATCCACGCCCCGCGGCCAGGAACAGCCTTCGAAGGTTTGCACCGTCGGCCCGACGTGGATGCCCGGGACAAGCCCGGGCATGACGTTGCTCTGTGGTGAAGTTGGGCGCGCTCAAGCGCAGCACCTCAAGCAAGCAGCCGCTCAGCGTTCCAGAGCCGCGCCCTGTACGCCAAGAAACCTCAACGCCTGCCCGGCCGCCCGTTCGCCCGAGAGCCACGCGCCCGCAACCGTGCCCCACAGCGTCTCATGGGCATGCTCGCCGGCGAAGATCAGCCGGTTGGCCACCACTTCGGTGAAGGCGCGGCGCATGTTGCCGCTGCCCGGCAAAGCACAGGAGATCCCGCCCAGCGTCAGCGGATCCTTGCTCCAGCGCGTCTGGATGCTCTTGCCCATGCGCTTGCCCACGTCCGCCCCGAACTCCGCCTGCAAGGCCGCGCGCACATAGTCCGCGCCCGCATTGTCCTTGCCGTCGGTGAGCGCCTGCGCGGCCTTGCCGCCCAGCTCCATCACATGCAGGTCGCTGCCGCCGATGCGGGCGTTCAGCACCAGCGTGCGCGCACCTGCGCCCTGCACCAGCAGGGTCTCGTCCGGCTGCGCGCCGAGCGGATTGCCCGGCAGCAGGAAGGCCACATGCTCGCGATGGCCCAAGGGAATGCGCTCGATGGCGCTGCGCTGGCGGGTGGGCAGGCCGGGCGAGATGCGGATCTTGCCGGCAGAGAAGAGGCTCGGCGGCACGGCAAGGATGACGGCGCGCCCGGTGAGCGTGCCGCGCGCCGTGCGCACCTCCACATTGCGCGGGCCGTAGTCCACCGCCGTGGCGGCCGTCTCCAGCCGCACGTTCAGTCCCTCGGCGAGCTTGGCCACCAGCGTGCCGAGTCCGGCGCGGCTGAGCAGCGCCTCATCGCGGTCATCGGCGCGGGAGAAATCCACGGTGGAGACCTGATCCAGCTCGCGCGCGCAGCGCAGCGGGCCGAGCAGGAAGGTGGCGAGCGGACCATACGGCCCGAGGTCCGGCGGCAGCACGCGGGCGGCGGGCAAATCGCGGCCCGCGTCTCCGGCCGCCCCGATGGCGCGCTCGGCGCGGCGGGTGGCGGCGACGAAATCCTCATAAGCCGTGTCGCCGGCTTCCTTCAGGCCCTGATAGAGCCGGGCGCCGCGCGGCGCGGCGTAAAGCTCAAGCCCGGCCTGCCGGCCCAGCTCCGCCAGCGGCAGGCCGGCGGGGGCATGCAGGCGGCGGGCGCCGAGATCGAAGGGCACACCGAAGGCGGCAGTGTCGGTGGAGGTGCGCCCGCCCACGCGCTTGCCGGCCTCGATGAGGGCATAGGAGCGTCCGGCGGCGGCCACGCGGCGGGCGGCGGCGATGCCGGCGGCGCCCGCGCCCACGATCACCACATCCACCTGTCCGGAGGTCTGCCCGAGGGCATGCGCGAAGGCGGGAAGCGAGAAGGCGCCCGCCAGCAAGGCGCGCCGGGAGAAAGCGGCGCTCATCGGATCATCTCCCGTGGGAGGACGGCGAAACGGCAAACCATGGCGCAGGTTTAGCACGCCGGAGGGGGCGTTTGAAAATTGCCTGTTGGTGCAGGAAAGGGTGCGCGCGCGTCAGGCTTGGCGGGCCTACCCCCTCCCCCCCTTGCGGGGGAGGGTTGGGGAGGGGGGTAATGCCCTCTCCGCAAAAGCAAAACCTGCGGGCGCGACAGATGCAGCCGCGATACCCCCCTCTCCAACTCTCCCCCGCAAGGGGGGAGAGGGCGCGTTCCACGAGGGGAGAGCGTGATCTCATCCAGCAGCGAGGCGGCGGGCGGAGACGTCAGTTCTGCCGCTCGGCCACGAAGCGGGCGGCGGCGGCCAGTGTCTCGCCCTTGGCGCCGAAGGGGGTGAGCGCATGGGTGGCTTCGGTGACGAGCGAGGCCAGAACCTCGCGCGCGGCGGGCACGCCGAGGGCCGAGACGAGGGTCGCCTTGCCGGCTTCGCTGTCCTTGCCCACCTGCTTGCCCATGGCCTCCGACGTGCCTTCCACATCAAGCAGGTCGTCGGCGATCTGGAAGGCGGCGCCCAACGCCGTGCCATAGGCGGCAAGCGCCGCGCAGGCCTCGGGGCCAGCCCCGCCGATGATGGCGCCCGCCTCCACGCTGGCGGCCAGCAGCGCGCCGGTCTTCATGGCCTGAAGGTCGCGGATCTCGGGAATGTCGAGGTCGAGCGGCACGCCATCGGCAAAGCGCCCTTCCGCCGCCAGATCCAGCATCTGCCCGCCCACCATGCCGCCGAGGCCCGAAGCGCGGGCCAGCAGGCGCACCAGCGCGATGCGCACGGCCGGGCTCTTGTGGGCGTCCTCGCCGGTCAGCAGGTCGAAGGCGAGCGTCAGCAGGGCATCGCCGGCGAGAATGGCGGTGGCCTCTCCATAGGCCACATGCACCGTGGGCCGGCCCCGGCGCAGCAGATCATTGTCCATGGCCGGCAGGTCGTCATGAATCAGCGAGTAGCAATGCACGCACTCGATGGCCGCGGCCGTGGTGATAGCACCTTCCAGCGGCACGTCGAACAGCGCCGCCGTCTCGGCCACCAGCAGCGGGCGCAGGCGCTTGCCGCCGTCCAGCGCGCCATGGCGCATGGCGGCCATCAGCCGGTCCGGCCGCCGCCGTTCGCCGGCAAGGGCGGTATCGGCGAGCGCGTCCACGAGCCGCTGCTCGGTGGCGGCGGCAATGGCTGTGAAACGCTGGGGCAGGGAAGTGGGGGCAGGGGTCACGGCTTTGCGTTTCGGTTGGCATTGACGTTGGGCCTCGGGGTGCCCCAACCAGAGGGGGCGGTCAAGCCGCCGCTGCGACAATGTCCCGGCGAACCGTGCTGTTGGGGAACCCGACCGCAAGCTGGACCGTTCGTGGAGGGATGATGGCACGGCGGGGTAAGATGCGGGTCCTGCGCATAGTGGTCCGGGTGGCGATCGTCCTGGTGCTGGCGCCGCTGGTGCTGTCGGTCCTCTATAATTTCATCAATCCGGTCTCGACGCTGATGCTCGGCCGCTGGCTCACTGGCGAGCGGGTGGAGCGCATCTGGACCCCCATCGATCGCATCTCCCCCACTCTGGTGCGGACCGTGATCGCCTCCGAGGATGCCCGCTTCTGCCGGCACTGGGGGGTGGATCTGGAAGAGATCCGCGCCGCCATCGAGAAGGCGGACGACGAGATCGGCGAGGCGCGGGGCGCCTCCACCATCACCATGCAGGTAGCGAAAAATCTGTTTCTCTGGAACTCGCGCTCCTTCATCCGCAAGGGGCTGGAGATGCCGCTGGCGCTGTGGATCGACCTCGTGATCCCCAAAAGGCGGCTGATGGAGATCTATCTCAACATTGCCGAATGGGGGCCGGACGGGGAATTCGGCATCGAGGCCGGCGCCCGCCGCGCCTTCCGCAAGAGCGCGGCGCAGCTCACCGCGTCGGAATCCGCGCTCATGGCGGTGATGCTGCCCAATCCCATCCGCCGCGATGCGGGCCGCCCCGGACCGGGCGTGCGACGGCTCGCCGGCAATCTGGGCGTGCGGGTGGACCGCGAGGGGCCGGAGATCGTCTCCTGCCTCGGGCTCGGGCGATAAAGCCATTCCAGCGGACGCACGCAGCGGTTCTGCGTCCGGAATCGCGCCGGTATGAACGAGGCGTGTGGGGGCGGGTCTTGATCCCGCCGTGCTCCATGCCCACAAAGGGAGCATGAGCGAGAGAAGCCCGATGACCCAGCCCGTTTCCAGCCAGAGCCCCGTCACGCCTGCGACGGAGGTGCCACCCGTGGCCGCCCCCGCCAAGCCGAAGATGGGCCTTGGCCTCAAGCTGGGGCTGGAGATGGGGCCGCTGGCGCTGTTCTTCGCCGGCAATTCCTATGGCGGCATCTATGTCGCCACCGGCGTGTTCATGGTGGCGACCCTCGCTGCGCTCATCGCCATGTGGGTGCTGGCGCGCAAGATCGCGGTCATGCCGCTGGTCTCGGCGGTGGTGGTGATGGTGTTCGGCACGCTGACGCTGGTGCTTCAGGACGACCATTTCATCAAGATCAAGCCGACGCTGGTGAACGCCCTGTTCGGCGTGCTGCTGCTGGGCGGCCTCATGTTCCGCAAGCCGCTGCTGCCTTACGTGCTCGACGGCATGGTCAAGCTCACCGCCGAAGGCTGGCGCATCCTGACCATCCGCTGGGGCGTATTCTTCCTCGTCATGGCGGTGCTGAACGAGGTGGTGTGGCGCTCGGTGTCCACGGATACGTGGGTGAATTTCAAGACCTTCGGCTATCTGCCGCTGACCTTCATCTTCGCAATGGCGCAGGCCCCGCTCATGGCCCGCTACGAGGACAAGAGCGCCAAGACCGAAGAGGCGTGAGCGTTAAGGCGGTCGGCCCTCGGGCCGCCCGCTCTCAGGACGTCGGCTTGCCCGACAGGCGCGTGATCAGAGGCAGCAGCTTGTCGCGGATGGTGGCCTCGCTCAGGGGGCCGACGAATTTCTCCGCAATCGTGCCGTCCTGCGCCAGAACGAATGTCTCCGGCACGCCATAGACGCCCCAGTCGATGGCGGAGCGGCCGGCGGGGTCCACGCCCACCGCCGCATAGGGCAGGCCGAAGGTGCCGAGGAAGCGCCGGGCGTTCTCCGGCTGGTCCTTGTAGTTCAGCCCCACCAGCAGGATGCGCGGATCGCGGGAGAGCTGCATCAGCAGCGGATGCTCCTCGCGGCAGGGCGCGCACCACGACGCCCACACGTTCAGCACCGCCACCTTGCCCTTGAGGGCGTCCGTGGTGATGCCCGGTACCGGGCCGTTGGCGCCGGTCAGGCCCGGCAGCGGCTCAAGGCTGATGGCGGGGGCCGGCCGTCCGGTGAGGGCGGAGGGGATGCGCGAGGGATCGCCCGAATAGAGGCCCACGGCGAACAACCCCGCCAGCGCGAGGAAGGCCACCACCGGCAGCGCCACGAACAGCGGACGGCGGCGGCGGGGCGCTTCGGTGGCCATGGGTCAGCCCTGACGGGCGCGGCGGCGGATGCCGCGCGCTTCCAGATCGGCCAGCGCCCGGCGCTGCACCCGGTTGTCCCAGATCAGCGCCAGCGTCAGCACGCCAAGTCCGATGAAAGCGGTCCCGTAGGCCGCGGCGATGAAGGCGGTATGACTCATCTCTTCACAATCCTGCCTGCGCCGCGGCACGGGCTTCCAGCGCCTGCACACGGCGCCGCAGAATTTCCGTCCGCATGGCCAGCATATGCAGGGCAAGGAACAGAAGGGTGAATCCCGCTGCGCAGGCCAGCAACGGCCACAGCAGGCTGCCCTCGATGGCGGATCCGCCCATCCGGAACACCGAGGCGGGCTGGTGAAGGGTGTTCCACCAGTCCACGGAAAACTTGACAATAGGTACGTTGATAAAGCCGACCAATGTCAAAACCGAGGCGGCTCTGCCGGCCCGGTTGGGATCGTCGATGGCCGCGCGCAGGGCCATGATGCCGAGATAGAGCAGGAACAGCACCAGCACCGAGGTGAGGCGGGCGTCCCATACCCAGTAGGTGCCCCACATGGGCCGGCCCCAGAGCGCGCCGGTGATGAGGCACAGGCAGGTGAAGACGGCGCCGATGGGGGCGAGCGCCTTGTGCGCCACGTCCGCCAGCGGGTGGCGCCACACCAGCACGCCCAGCGAGGAGCCGGCCATCAGGCTGTAGCCCATCATGGCGAGCCAGGCGAACGGCACGTGGATGTACATGATCCGCACCGTCTCGCCCTGCTGGTAGTCGGCCGGGGCCAGGAAGGCGAGCGCGAGGCCCGCGCCCAGCACGAGCACGGCCGCGCCCCAGAGCCACGGCATCAGCCGGTCGGACAGCCACATGAAACGGGTGGGATTGGCAAGATTGAGCAGGCCCATGGGCGCCTTCTAGAGCGGCTGGAGCGGCGAGGGAAGCGGTCTTGCCCTGCCTCACCGTGGCGCGGGGCGGCCGCGCGCGCGAATGTGACCGGGCTTGCGGCTCCAATGGCCGCTGCCGGAGTTCAGAAATAGAATGGCTTTAACCCAGCGTCATTGATGCAGCGCAGGCTATGCGCGCCAACACAGGGAGAGAGACCGATGCAGCCCGCCACCCCGAGGGACGAGCATAGCTGGCTCATGCGCATGGTCGGCGACTGGGCCTACGACTTCTCCACCTCCATGGACGAAGGTGACAAGGCGCACATGACCGGCACCGAGCGGGTGCGGGCCATCGGCAGATTATGGGTGGTGGCGGAATCGGACGGGGAGACCGAGGACGGCCAGCGCGCCACCAACATCCTGACGCTGGGCTTCGACCCGGATCTCGGCCGCTTTGTCGGCAGCTTCATCTCCTCCTCCATGACGAAGCTCTGGACCTATGAGGGCGACCTCGCCCCGCAGGGCGATGTGCTGAACCTCTTCGCCGAGGGGCCGAGCTTCACCGGGGAGGGCAACACCAGCTATCGCGACATCGTGGAATGGGTGGATGCGGACACCCGCCTGTTCCATTCCGAGGGGCGGATGCCGGACGGCAGCTGGAACCGCTTCATGACCGGCCGCTACCGCCGCATCGGCTGAACGTCCTCCTCAGGCCCGTGCGGTCCGCAGCGCCGCTGCCGCTGCCACCGGGCCGAGCACCAGCGCGAACAGCGTCAGGCCCATCAGGATGCGGAACGGCGTGCCGAAGGGTACCGGCCCGGTGATGGCGGCGCTGGTGGCGGAGACGGCGAAGATCAGCACCGGGATCGCCAGCGGCAGCACCAGCACCGCGATCAGCAGCCCGCCGCGCCGGAAGGCGCCGGAGAAGGCCGCGCCGATGAGGCCCAGCGCCGTCACCGCCGGCGTGCCCACCAGCAGGGTCAGCACCACCGCGCCGATGCCGTTGAAATCGATGTTGAGCATCAACGCCAGCACGGGTGCCGCCAGCACCAGCGGAAGGCCGGTGGCGAGCCAGTGGGCGAGGCCCTTGGCGGCCGCCACCAGTTCCAGCGGCAGAGGGGACAGGGAGAGCGCGTCCAGCGCGCCGTCTTCCACGTCGCTGGCGAACAGCCGCTCAAGGCCGATCAGGCTGGCGAGCAGAGCCCCGATCCAGAGGATCGCGGGGCCGATGCGGGCGAGCAGAGCGAGATCCGGCCCCACAGCGAACGGCATGATGGTGACGACGGAGAGGAAGAAGACGACGCCGAGCCCGGCGCCGCCGCCGGAGCGCAGGGCAAGGCGCAGGTCGCGGCCGACGATGGCGAGAAATGCGGAGATCATGGGAACAGTCTAGAGCCGGATCAGTTCAGATGGAAACCATCTGAACTGTGAATCCGCCTCTAACACTTTGATAGAGAACATCTTACGGCTTCGATTGCGGAGCAATCAAAGCCGGATGTGCTCTGAGCCGGATCACTTAGGAAGAGAGAGGACCATTCAGCGCCCCATCGGCAACCTCGCCCGCGACCGCGGCGACAGGTCGCGCCCAGGCGCCGATGGTGAGTTCATCCACGCTCGGCCCGAAATCGAGCGGCGTGTGGGTGGCGGCGAGGATGATACCCCCGGAGGCCAGATGGGCACGGGAGAGTTCGGCGAATCGCGCCTGCGCGGTCACGTCGAGCGCGGTGGTGGGCTCGTCGAGCACCCACACCGTGCGGCGCGTCACCAGCAGGCGGGCGATGGCGAGGCGGCGCTTCTGGCCGGCAGACAGCACGGAGGCGGGCAGCCGTCCGAGGCCGCCGAGGCCCACCTCGTCCAGCGCCTCTTCAACGCCAAGCCCGGTGCGTCCGAGCACGTCGCGCCAGAAGGCCAGGTTCTCGGAAACGGTGAGCGCGCCTTTGAGCGCATCGTCATGGCCGAGGTAGTGGAGCTGTTCCCTCAGGGGCAGGTCCGGGGCGCCGTTGCGCAAAGACACGGTCCCTTCGGTGGGACCGAGAAGGCCGGCGATGATGCGCAAAAGCGAAGACTTTCCGGCCCCATTCGGCCCGACTATCACAAGTGCATGGCCGGCCTGCGTTTGGAACGATAGTCGTGAGAAAAGTTTCCGTTGTCCGCGCTGGCACGAAAGGCCTTCTGCGCAAAGGGTTGGCACTGTATTCGCGCCCTCGCCGGTGGGCTGTTCAACTTGGTTCATGTTGCCCGTCTTATCGCATGACTGCCGTTTAAAATCGCTCTATAAAGCGGCTGAACCGCACCGCCCATGGTGCAGGGGGGTGTCTGGCCCCGGGCCATCACCCCGTTCACCATGGCGTATCGCGTCGGTCGTTCATCGAACCGGAGAAAACGCGCCGTGACATCTCTCGACAGCTTCAAGTGCCGCACCACCCTGAACGTGGATGATCAGGAGTACGTCTACTACAACCTTGAAGCGGCTGAGCGAAACGGTCTTGCGGGTGTATCCCGCCTTCCCTTCTCCATGAAGGTGCTGCTGGAGAACCTGCTGCGCTTCGAGGACGGACGTTCCGTCACCAAGGAAGACGTCGCCTCCATCGCCGAATGGCTCACCACGCGCGGCAAGGCGGAGAAGGAAATCGCCTATCGCCCGGCCCGCGTGCTGATGCAGGACTTCACAGGCGTGCCGGCGGTGGTGGATCTGGCCGCCATGCGCGATGCCATGGTGAACCTCGGTGGTGATCCGGAGAAGATCAACCCGCTGGTCCCCGTTGATCTGGTGATCGACCACTCGGTGATCGTGAACTATTTCGGCGACCCCTCCGCCTTCGGCAAGAATGTGGAGGAGGAGTACAAGCAGAACCAGGAGCGCTACCGCTTCCTGAAGTGGGGCCAGAGCGCGTTCGACAACTTCCGCGTCGTGCCCCCCGGCACCGGCATCTGCCATCAGGTCAATCTCGAATACCTCGCCCAGACGGTGTGGACCCGCAAGGAAGAGCTGAACGGCAAGACCGTGACGGTCGCCTATCCGGACACGCTGGTCGGTACCGACAGCCACACCACCATGGTGAACGGCCTCGGCGTGCTGGGCTGGGGTGTGGGCGGCATCGAGGCGGAGGCGGCCATGCTCGGCCAGCCCATCTCCATGCTCGTGCCCGAGGTGATCGGCTTCAAGCTGTTCGGCAAGCTGAAGGAAGGCATCACCGCTACCGATCTGGTGCTCACCGTCACCCAGATGCTGCGCAAGAAGGGCGTGGTGGGCAAGTTCGTGGAGTTCTACGGCCCCGGCCTCGAACACCTCTCGCTCGCCGACCGCGCCACCATCGGCAACATGGCCCCGGAATACGGCGCCACCTGCGGCTTCTTCCCCGTGGACAGCGAGACCATCGCCTATCTGGACGAGACCGGCCGCGCTGATGATCGCGTGAAGCTGGTGGAAGCCTATTCCAAGGCGCAGGGCATGTGGCGCACGGCGGAGACGCTGGACCCGGTGTTCACCGACACGCTGGAGCTGGATCTCGGCACCGTGCTGCCGTCCATGGCGGGCCCGAAGCGCCCGCAGGACCGCGTGCTGCTCACCGACAGCAAGACCGGCTTCCTCTCGGCGCTCGAAGGCGAGTTCAAGAAGGCCGGCGAGGCGGAGAAGCGCGTGCCCGTGACGGGCGAGGACTACACGCTCGGCCATGGCGATGTGGTGATCGCCGCCATCACCTCCTGCACCAACACCTCCAACCCCTCGGTGCTGATCGCCGCCGGCCTTCTGGCCCGCAATGCGGTGAAGAAGGGGCTCACCCGCAAGCCGTGGGTGAAGTCCTCGCTGGCGCCCGGATCGCAGGTGGTGGAAGGCTATCTGACAGCCTCCGGCCTGCAGGCGGATCTCGATGCGCTCGGCTTCAATCTGGTGGGCTTCGGCTGCACCACCTGCATCGGTAATTCCGGCCCGCTGCCGGAGCCGATCTCGGAAGCCATCAATAAGAACGACCTCGTGGCCGGCGCCGTCATCTCCGGCAACCGCAACTTCGAGGGCCGCGTCAATCCGGACGTGAAGGCCAATTATCTCGCCTCCCCGCCGCTGGTGGTGGCCTATGCCATCGCCGGTTCGCTGCAGGTGGATCTCACCACCGAGCCGCTCGGCATCGGCTCGGACGGCCAGCCGGTCTATCTCAAGGACATCTGGCCCTCCAACAAGGAGGTCGCCGAATACATTCGCGAGAACGTCACCAAGGCGATGTTCAAGGAGAAGTATTCGGACGTGTTCAAGGGTGACGAACACTGGCAGAAGATCCAGGCGCCCACCGGCCAGACCTATGCCTGGCAGGATGCCTCCACCTATGTGCAGAACCCGCCTTACTTCGTCGGCATGACGAAGGAGCCGGAGCCGGTGAAGGACATCATCAGTGCCCGCATCATGGGCCTGTTCCTCGACAGCATCACCACCGACCACATCTCGCCCGCCGGTTCCATCAAGCAGGCGAGCCCGGCCGGCAAGTATCTGATCGAGCATCAGGTGCGCCCGGTGGACTTCAACCAGTACGGCACCCGTCGCGGCAATCACGAAGTGATGATGCGCGGCACCTTCGCCAACATCCGCATCAAGAACCAGATGGTTCCGGGCGTGGAAGGCGGCGTCACCGTCCATTATCCGGACGGCGTCGAGATGCCGATCTATGACGCGGCCATGCTCTACAAGAGCGAAGGCGTGCCGCTGGTGGTGTTCGCCGGCAAGGAATACGGCACCGGCTCCTCGCGTGACTGGGCGGCGAAGGGCACCAAGCTGCTCGGCGTGCGCGCCGTGGTGGCGCAGTCCTTCGAGCGCATCCATCGCTCGAACCTGGTGGGCATGGGCATCGTGCCGCTGGTCTTCAAGGACGGCGAGAGCTGGCAGACGCTGGGCCTGAAGGGCGATGAGATCGTCACCCTGAAGGGCATCGAGGGCGACCTCAAGCCGCGCCAGATGATGACCGCCGAGGTGAAGTTCGCTGACGGCACCGTGAAGAACGTGGAACTGCTCTGCCGCATCGATACGCTGGACGAGCTGGACTACTTCCGCAACGGCGGCATCCTGCCCTACGTGCTGCGTTCACTCGCGGCCTGAGGTTTCAAGAGGGCGGATGGTGGAGGCACCATCCGCCCTTTTTGCATCTTGCCTCCGGCGAGGGGGTTCGGGATTTCCCGGAAATGATTTCCTCATCCATTTTGTCGCAAATTGTCTCACCTTGAAGTGACTGGCTCTGTGGCCGTGCCGGGCCTATCCGTTGGCCTGACCACAGCCGTCACGGGTTCAGTCGCCCAAGGTCCGCTTCGGTTTTCCGTTCCGGTTTCTCGTCCGACTTTGCCCAAGGCTTTGTCTTACGTTGTTCTTTCAGGGTTTTGATTACCGCCCATGATCGCCGCGCCGCTGTTCCGTCTCTCCCTGCGCACCGTGCTGGCTCTCGCCATCGCCGGCCTCGCGGGCGTGCCGGCGATGGCGCAGGAGGCGGTGGTCAAGGTCGCCACGCAGTCCGCCGCGGAAGCGCCCAAGGACGTCATGCCCAAGGCGGTGGTGGAACTGTTCACCAGCCAGGGCTGCGCCTCCTGTCCGCCGGCCGATGCACTGCTGGGCGAGCTGGCCCGCGATCCCTCCGTGATCCCGCTCACCCTTGCGGTGGACTATTGGGATTACATCGGCTGGAAGGACACTCTGGCCCAGCACGGCCATTCCCAGCGCCAGCGCGCCTATGCGGACGTGCGCGGCGACCGCAAGATCTACACCCCCCAGATGGTGGTGGACGGCACGCAGGCCGCCATCGGTAGCGATCGGGCTGCGGTGGAGAAGGCCATGGTGAGCGCCAAGGCCGCCGGCGGCGCGCTCATGGTGCCGGTGCGCCTTGCCCGCGAGGGCGATGATCTGGTGGTGGATGTCAAAAGCCTCCAGCACGCGCCGGGTGCGGAAGTGTGGATCTGCCCGGTGATCCGCTCGCATACGGTGGCCATCGGCCGGGGCGAGAATGGCGGGCGCAACATCACCTATACCAATGTGGTGCGCGGCTGGGTCCGCGCCGGCACGTGGGATGGCGCTGCCGAGCGCTTCAAGGTGCCGGTGAACCAGCTGCGCCTCGATGGCGTGAATGCGGTGGTGGTGCTGCTCCAGTCCGGCACGTTTGCCGCCCCCGGCCCCATCCTCGGCGCCGCGACCCTGCCGCTGAACTGAGCGGGTTTTTCGGAGCCGGGCGACAGTCGGGCGCTTAGGCCTGCGCAACTGCCTTCCGTGTCAGCCGGTCCGCTCCACCTTCGCTGGGCCCTCACCAATCGTCATGGCCGGACTTGATCCGGCCATCCACGTCCCTCCGCCGGGAAGGCGGAAAGCCTCTGCGCGAACGGCGGCCGCATTCCCGGGCTCCGCACGATCCACTGTCGGCCTGACGTGGATGGCCGGATCAAGTCCGGCCATGACGATGTTCTGCAGTTACAGCATCGCCCCATCCGCCGGCCCAAAACGAAAAGAGCCTGTCCGCTGCGACCGCGAACAGGCTCGAATTCTCAAGATTTTTGGAGTGTAGCAGTGGCCGGTTCGCACCACCCCGGGGGGCTGGGGGGCTGGGATAGACCGGAGGGGCGGCGAACCGGCCCTGCTACGGGTCTGAAGATGATCCCGGCCCTTGTCGATGCCTTGACCGAATTCCGGCAAGACTGTGTTCGCGAGTGACGAGCGCGTGATTGGGGCCCCTGCCTGTCTGCCGGCCTTACGTTTCGGGTCCTGCATGCCGGTGCCCGCCTTTCGCACCGCCTTGTCCGGCAAGGCTCAAGCCTGCCCGCCGAGCCGGCTATGGAAAGTCCTTGAAAGCGGCCGGTCCTGCGGCGATCATTCCGTTTGAAACGTCTGCCACGGGAGGCCCGATGGGCGACATCGAACCTATACGGCGCGGCCCGGCGCCCCTTTCGCCTCACCCCACCCCTGCCGCAACCCCGGCACCCGCTCTGGTCCGTTTCGACCGGCGGGAACTCGACCGCATCCTCGATCTCTACGGCCGCATGGTCGCCGCCGGCGAATGGCGCGACTACGCCATCGACTTCCTGAAGGACAAGGCGGTGTTCTCCATCTTCCGCCGCTCCTTCGACGTGGCGCTCTACCGCATCGAGAAGGACCCCAAGCTCGCCCGCAGGCAGGGCGCCTATAGCGTGGTGTCGCAGACCGGGCTGATTCTGAAGCGCGGCCATGACCTGCCCCGTGTCATCGCCGTGCTGGAGAAGCCGCTGAAAGCCATCGGGTAGCCAAGCGCCCGCAAGGGTTGGGGCAAAGGGAGAACGCGGTTGTCCCCCGGCGGTGTTGTTTCCGGCCGGGCTGTCGGGCATCGTGCGCGCCATATCAACGGATGGCCCAATGTCTTCTGCACCCCGCCCGATCCAGCCCGGCGACCACGTGTTTCTGGTGGACGGCTCGTCCTTCGTGTTCCGCGCCTACTTCCAGTCCATCAATCAGGACCGGAAGTACAATTACCGCTCGGACCGCCTGCCCACCGGCGCGGTGCGGCTGTTCTGCACGAAGCTGTTCCAGTTCGTCCGCGACGGGGCGCTCGGCATCAAGCCGACCCATCTGGCCATCATCTTCGACAAGTCCGAGGACAGTTTCCGCAAGGAGCTGTACCCGCTCTACAAGGCCAACCGCTCCGATCCGCCGGACGATCTGATCCCCCAGTTCCCGCTCATGCGCGAGGCGGTCAAGGCGTTCGGCGTGATCCCCGTGGAGCAGGCCCGCTACGAGGCGGACGATCTCATCGCCACTTATGCCAAACAGGCGCAGGCGGCGGGCGCGGACGTGCTCATCGTCTCCGCCGACAAGGATCTGATGCAGCTCATCGGCGACCGGGTGGCCATGTATGACCCGGCCTCCGGCGAGCAGGGCGGGCGCGGCTCGCGGCCCGAGCGGCGCATCGGCGTGCCCGAGGTGGAGGAATATTTCGGCGTCGGCCCCGACAAGGTGGTGGACGTGCAGGCGCTGGCCGGCGACTCGACCGACAACGTGCCCGGCGTGCCCGGCATCGGCATCAAGACCGCCGCCATGCTCATCAACGAATATGGCGACCTCGACACGCTTCTCGCCCGCGCCGGCGAGATCAAGCAGGTGAAGCGGCGGGAATCCCTGCTCGACCCGGAGAATGTCGAGAAGGCGAAGATCTCGCGCGAGCTGGTGAAGCTGGTCACGGATGTCGCCGTGGAAGTTCCGCTGCACGATCTCGTGCTGGAAGACCCGGACGGCAAGCGCCTGATCGCCTTCCTCAAGGCCATGGAATTCACCACCATCGTGCGCCGCGCGGCGGAAGCCTTTTCCGTCGAGGCTGCCGCCATCGAGCCCGATCCGCGCCTTGCCGTCTCCGGTACGGGCGAGCTGTTCGCCGGCCAGAGCACGCCGGTGGCCGGGGGAGCCGCCGCGCCTGAAGCCGATGGCGAAGCATCGGCGGCTGCCGCTCCCGCGCCGAGCGGCCGGCCCAGCGTGATGAACCCGGCGGACCTTGCCGCCGCCCGCGCGCAGGAGGCCCGCGCCACCAAGGTGGACCGGGCCGCCTATGCCATGCTCACCACCAGGGCCGAGCTGGAAAAATGGTGCGCCAAGGCGCGCGAGCAGGGCGTCGTCGCCTTCGACACCGAGACCACCGGGCTCGATCCCCTGCAGGCGGAGCTGGTGGGCGTCTCGCTGGCGCTGGCGCCGAACGAGGCCTGCTACATCCCGCTGCGCCATATCGGCGCCGCCGATCTGTTCAGCGAGGGGCTGCTGCCGGACCAGATCCCCTTCAACGACGCGCTCGCGGTCCTGAAAGAGCTGCTGGAAGACGCGGGCACGCTGAAGATCGGCCACAACGTCAAATATGACGCTGCCATCCTCGCCCGCCACGGCATCATTGTCGGCCCGTTCGACTGCACCATGTGCATGTCCTATGCGCTGGATGCCGGGCGCGGCGGCCATGGCATGGACGAGCTGTCGGTCAAATATCTCGGCCACACGCCGATCCCGTTCACGGACGTGGCCGGCAAGGGCAAGAGCCAGATCACCTTCGACCGGGTGCCGCTGGAGGCCGCCACCTCCTATGCGGCCGAGGATGCGGACGTGACCTTCCGCCTGTGGCGTGTGCTGAAGCCCCGCCTGCCGGCGGATGGCATGACCACCGTCTATGAGACGCTGGAGCGCCCGCTCATCTCCGTGCTCACCCGCATGGAAGGGCGCGGCATCTCCATCGACCGCGCCACGCTGGCGCGCCTGTCCTCGGAGTTCGCGCAGGGCGCGGCCCGGCTGGAAGACGAGATTTCGGAGCTGGCCGGCGAGAAGATCAACGTCGGCTCGCCCAAGCAGATCGGTGATCTGCTGTTCGGCAAGATGGGCCTGAAGGGCGGCACCAAGACCCCCACGGGGGCCTGGTCCACCAAGGCGAACGTGCTGGACGAGCTGGCGGAAGAAGGCTTCGAGCTGCCGCAGAAGATCCTGAACTGGCGCCAGCTCTCCAAGCTCCGTTCCACCTATACGGACGCGCTGCCCGCTTATGTGAATCCCACCAGTCAGCGGGTTCACACCTCCTATGCGCTGGCGGCCACCACCACCGGGCGGCTGTCCTCCTCCGAGCCTAACCTCCAGAACATCCCGATCCGCACCGAGGAAGGCCGTCGCATCCGCCGCGCCTTCGTCGCCGTGCCCGGCACCAAGCTGGTGTCGGCGGACTATTCGCAGATCGAGCTGCGGCTGCTGGCCGAGATCGCCGAAATCCCCTCGCTGCGGCAGGCGTTCCAGGATGGCATCGACATCCACGCCATGACCGCCTCCGAGATGTTCGGCGTGCCGGTGGAAGGCATGCCCTCCGAGGTGCGCCGCCGGGCGAAGGCCATCAATTTCGGCATCATCTACGGCATCTCGGCCTTCGGCCTCGCCAACCAGCTCAGCATTCCGCGCGACGAGGCGGGTGCCTACATCAAGCGTTACTTCGAGCGCTTCCCCGGCATCCGGGCCTATATGGACGAGACCAAGGCCTATTGCCGCGAGCATGGCTATGTGGAGACGCTGTTCGGCCGGCGCTGCCACTATCCGGACATCGCCGCCTCCAACCCCTCCATCCGCGCCTTCAACGAGCGCGCGGCCATCAATGCGCGGCTTCAGGGCACGGCGGCGGACATCATCCGCCGCGCCATGATCCGCATGGAGGATGCGCTCGCCGAGGCGAAGCTGAACGCCCGCATGCTGCTTCAGGTGCACGATGAACTGGTGTTCGAGGTGCCCGACGCCGAGGTGGAGGCGACGCTGCCCGTGGTGCGCCACGTGATGGAGACTGCGGCGCTGCCGGCGGTGAAGCTCGCCGTGCCGCTTCAGGTGGAAGCCGCCGCCGCCGACAATTGGGAAGAGGCGCACTAAGGGGCAGCCTTCAAGATGGCTCCTCTCCACTCGTCATGGCCGGGCTTGACCCGGCCATCCACGTCCCGCGGCTGGGAGGACGTGTGGATGAAAGGCGCGAGCGGTCGGGGCATGCGGCTGAGTTGGCGGTCCACTGTCGGCCTGACGTGGATGCCCGGGTCAAGCCCGGGCATGACGAGGTTTTGCTGCATCGGGGCCGCTTTAAGTGTACGCGCTTTTGGCAAATATGTTCCGTGAAATAACGGAACATCATCCCATTCCTGTTGAATAGCCGGAAAACTTCCGCCATATGACGGAGACGCCCCTGCGCGCGCCTTGACCCATTCCCCTTGGCAAGCGATGCGTGCGGGAGGACAATTCACTTTGTACCGCGTCCAAGGAAAGACCGTGCCATGAGTGCCGCTTCCACCCCCCAGCCCGAGGATCGCGCCCCGCGCGTGCGGGAGGGCGGGCGCATGGAGAAACTGGCGCGGCTGCCGGTCTTCTTCGGCCTGCATGGTCGCCGCGTGCTGGTGGCCGGCGGCAGCGAGGCGGCGGTGTGGAAGGCGGAACTGCTCTCCGCCGCAGGCGCGCGGGTGGAAGTCATCGCCCCCGAGATCTGCGAGGGCATGTGGCATCTGGCCGGCTCCGCGCCGGACGGGCACATCGCCATCCACAAGCGCCCGTGGAGCGCCGAGGATCTGGAAGGCGCGGCGCTGGCCATCGGCGATGCCGAGACCGACGAGCAGGCCGCATGGTTCGCCGCCGCTGCCCGCGCGGCGGGCGTGCCGGTGAACGTCATCGACAAGCCGGCCCATTGCGATTTCGCCTTCGGCGCCATCGTCAACCGTTCGCCCCTCGTGGTGGGCATCTCCACCGACGGGGCCGCTCCCGTGTTCGGGCAGGCCATCCGCGCCAAGATCGAGGCGCTGCTGCCGCAGGGTTTCCGGGCGTGGGCGCAGGCGGCACAGGTGTGGCGCGGCACGGTGTCGGCGCTCGGCCTCTCGTTCCAGAACCGCCGCCGCTTCTGGGAGGGCTTTGCCGCCAGAGCCATGGCCGAGCCCAACCGCCAGCCCGATGAGGCCGACCGCGCCGCGCTGCTGGCCGAGGTGGAAGCCGCTTCTGGCGCGCCCGACGTGGGTTCCGTGGTGCTGGTGGGAGCGGGGCCGGGCGATCCGGAACTCCTCACGCTGAAGGCCGTGCGCGCGCTCCAGAGCGCCGACGTGGTGCTCTATGACGATCTGGTCTCCGAGGCGGTGCTGGATTTCGCCCGCCGCGAGGCGAAGAAGATGCTGGTGGGCAAGACCGGCTACGGCCCCTCCTGCAAGCAGGACGACATCAACGCCCTCATGGTGCAGCTCGCCCGCGAGGGCCGCCGGGTGGTGCGCCTGAAGGGCGGCGAGGCCATGATCTTCGGCCGCGCCGGCGAGGAGATCGCCGCCTGCCATGCGGCCGGCGTGCGGGTGGAGGTGGTGCCCGGCATTTCGGCCCCGCAGGGCGCGGCGAGCCGGCTGGTGGCGTCCCTCACCCATCGCGACCATGCCCGCCGGCTGCAATTCGTCACCGCCCATGCCCGCGATGGCAAGCTGCCGCGCGACCTCGATTTCAAGGCGCTGGCCGACAGGACCGCCACCACCGTGGTCTACATGCCCCGCCGCACTTTGCCGGACCTTCTGGCCGAGCTGACCGCCGCCGGCATCGACGCCGCAACCCCTGCGGTGGCGGTGTTCTCGGTGACGCGGGCGGACGAGCAGGTGGTGTGGGCGACGGTGGCCGGCCTGCCCGAGGCGGTGGCCGCCGCCGTGGACGAGGGGGCGACGGGGCCGTGCCTCGTCATCTATGGCCATGCCTTGTCTGCTGCCGAGGGGGCGAAGGCTCTTCTTGCACCCGAGGCTCGCACGGCCCAGATGTGAGGGGCGCGCCCGGTCGCGGGCGCCTCAGGATTTAAGAGTGATATGGCCTTCTCGCCCGAAGAGATCGAACGCTACGCCCGCCACATCGTGCTGCATGACGTGGGTGGCCCCGGCCAGCAGAAGCTGAAGAAGGCCTCCGTGCTGGTGGTGGGTGCCGGCGGTCTCGGCGCGCCGGCGCTGCTCTATCTGGCGGCGGCGGGCGTGGGCCGGCTGATCGTGGTGGATGACGACGAGGTCTCGCTCTCCAACCTCCAGCGGCAGGTGATCCACCGCACGCCGGACATCGGCCGCCCGAAGACCGACAGCGCCCGTGACGCCGTGGAAGCGCTCAACCCGCATGTGGAGGTGGAGACGCACGCCGTGCGCCTCACCCCCGACAATGCGCTCGATCTCATCTCCCGCGCCGACGTGGTGCTGGATGGCTCGGACAATTTCTCCACCCGCTATCTGGTGTCGGACGCCTGCGTGCTGGCGAAGAAGACGCTTGTCACTGCCGCGCTCGGCACCTTCGACGCCACGCTGACCACCATCCGCGCTCATGAGACGGGACCGGACGGCGAGCCGAACCCCACCTATCGCTGCCTGTTCCCGGAAGCCCCGCCGCCCGGCATGGTGCCGGCCTGCGCGGAGGCGGGGGTGCTTGGGGCTCTGGCGGGCATCGCCGGTTCCATGGCGGCGCTGGAGGCCATCCGCGCCATCGTCGGCTTCGGCGAGGGGCTGGTGGGCAAGCTGCTGATGATGGACGCCCGCTCCATGCGTTTCGAGACGCTGAGCTACGGCTGGGACGCGGACAATCCGCTCACCGGCACGGCGGCGCGCATCACCGATCTGTCGGAGCATGTGAAGGCGGCGTAAGCGCTGCCGGTCTTCGGGAACGCCCTCTCCGCCCTGAACGACATGTCCCCTCTCCCGCCTGCGGGGGAGGGCTAGGGAGGGGGCAGGGCGGGCGGAAAGGGAAGGTCACGCCCTATGGCTCGTCATGGCCGGGCTTGACGAATGGATGGGGTGTGCGGGTGTTTGAAACTTCGCCGCCAAGAGGCTGCATATCCGACTGACCGCTGCTCAACGGAACCCGTCCCCGCGCTGCGCGCGGCCCCCTCCCCAACCCTCCCCCGCAAGCGGGAGAGGGGGCAGGGTGCGCTTGCGGAGCAGTCCGTCCTCACAGCATGGACGGCAGAACGCGATCCGGCGGACGGTGGCCGTCCATGAAGGTCTTGATGTTCACGATCACCTTCTCGCCCATGTCCACGCGGCCTTCCAGCGTGGCCGAGCCCATGTGCGGCAGCAGAACCACCTTGCCCTGACGGGCGAGGCGCAGCAGCTTCGGGTTCACCGCCGGCTCCTGCTCGAACACGTCGAGGCCCGCGCCGGCCAGCTCGCCGGCTTCCAGCATGCGGGTCAGCGCATTCTCGTCGATCACCTCGCCGCGCGCCGTGTTCACCACATAGGCCTCGCGCTTCATCAGCTTGAGGCGGCGGGCGGACAGCAGGTGGAAGGTGGCCGGCGTGTGCGGGCAGTTCACCGACACGATGTCCATGCGGGCCAGCATCTGGTCGAGGCTGTCCCAATAGGTGGCTTCCAGCGCCTCTTCCACCGCGCCCGGCAGCGGGCGGCGGTTGTGATAGTGGATCTGCAGGCCGAAGGCGCGGGCGCGGCGCGCCACCGCCTGACCGATGCGGCCCATGCCGATGATGCCGAGGCGCTTGCCCCAGATCCGCCGGCCCAGCATCCAGGTGGGCGACCAGCCGGACCAGTCGTCCTGCTCGCCGAGCAGCACCTGCGAGCCTTCCGCCAGACGGCGCGGCACGGAGAGGATCAGCGCCATGGTCATGTCGGCGGTGTCCTCGGTGAGGACGCCGGGGGTGTTGGTAACGGTAATGCCGCGCGCCAGGGCGCTGGCCACATCGATGTGATCGACGCCGTTCGAGAAGCTGGCGATGAGGCGCAGATTCTCGCCGGCCTGCGAGAGCACCGCATTGTCGATGCGGTCGGTGAGGGTGGGCACCAGCACGTCGGCCCGTTTCACCGCCTCCACGAGGGCGGCCTGGTCCATGGGGATGTCGTCATGATTGAGCTGTGCATCGAACAGCTCCCGCATGCGGGTTTCCACCGTGTCCGGCAGCTTGCGCGTGACGACGACGAGTGGCTTGCGACGCGCCATGTGTTTCCCCGTTGCCCGTTATTAACCTTATGGTTCCGTCCTAGCAGAGGAAGGGGCAAAGACAAAGAGCGGCTAGAAACCGCGCCTCGCGGACGGCCTGCGATCGGCATGGGATGCTCCTGCGTCACTCTTGACGGGCCGCCCGGCGGGGGGCACTTCAGGGGCCTGCGAGGGGGAGAGGCCATCACCTGCCCGCGGTAAAATAATCTCCATTAAATCTTTGGATGCGGTTTGCGGTCCATAAGGGCCCAAAGCTGCATCGGCGGGACAAGGCTGTCCCGCAGGGATTGTGACGCGCGGGCGCGAAAGGACGATCAGACATGAGCATGACGTGGCGGCATCTCTTCCGGGCGCGGGTGGCGACCATGGCGCTGCTCGTGGCGGCGATGCTCCCGCTGGCCCCGGCCGCGCGCGCCGCGGACGAGGACAAGGCCACCGGAACCGGCCTGCCGGTGCCGCGCTTCGTGTCGCTGAAGGCGGATCGCGTGAATGTGCGCAACGGTCCCAACCGCGATCAGGACGTGGCCTGGATCTTCACCCGCGCCGGACTGCCGGTGGAGATCACCGCCGAGTTCGAGACCTGGCGGCGCATCCGCGACGCGGACGGTTCGGAGGGCTGGGTCTATCACTCCATGCTGTCGGGCCGGCGCACCGCGCTGGTGACGCCCTGGACCAAGGGCGCCCCGGTGACGCTGCGGGAGAAGCCCGAGGCGGAATCCCGCGCCGTGGCGCGGCTGGAGCCGAGCGTGCTGGGCGTGGTGAAGTCCTGCGACGGCAAGTGGTGCCGCATCACGGGCGAGGGCTATGACGGCTACGTGGAGCAGGGCAAGCTCTGGGGCGTCTATCCCAACGAGAAGGTGGACTGAGCGCCGCTTTCCCTTCCGTCGGTCCGCACCGTCGTTTTCCCTTCCGTCGTTTTCCCTTCCATCGCTTTCCCTGCCGCTTCCGCGCGGCCATTGCCTGACGGCGATGGCCGGCCTTTGCGCACATCAGTCCCCGGAATGATCGCGGCCCGCCTGCGCGGGCCGCGTCGGTGCGCCGCGCGGCAGGGCCGCGCAGGGCGGGGCGGACGCGTGCCCTGTTTCCATCATGCGGAAGATGCGCGTCGTGATCGGCGCATAAAAAAACGGATGCGCTGGGGGGCGCATCCGTTGTCGTCATGATCGGCTGATCAGGTTTGCAGCCGGGCCCGGGGACCGGATCCGGCCTGCGTTACGCCCTGGATCACGCCTTCTTGGCGCGGGGAGCGCGGGCCTTGCGGGCCGGCTCCTTGGCCGCAGGCGCTTCCGCCGGCTTGGCGCGGCCGAGACCGATTTCCTTCGCCATGGCGGAACGGGTCTGGGCGTAGTTCGGAGCAACCATCGGATAGTCGTAAGGCAGGTCCCACTTCTTCCGGTACTCGTCCGGCGTGAGGCCATGCTTGGACATCAGGTGGCGCTTGAGCGACTTGAACTTCTGTCCGTTCTCCAGACAGATGAGGTAGTCGGGTGTGATCGAGCGTTTCACGCTCACCGCCGGGACGAGCTGCTTGGGAGCCGCTTCGACGACCGGCTGCGTGCCGAGACTGGCAAGCGCCGCATGGACAGCCTTGATCAGGTTCGGCAGCTCGGCGGAGCTGATGCTGTTGTGGGCAACGAACGCGCTGACGATCTGCGCCGCGTTCTCTGCCAGGAAGTCGTTCGAATCTTGATCGTCCAAGGTCAGTCCTCCGATAATACAGGTTTATTGCAGCAGACCGACGATTTGATCAAGCGGTCACAGCAACGAAAATTCTTCCAAATCGGATTTTCGCACCGCGATGCAATAGAACGCGCTACCATACAAGGCAGAGATGGGGCGACTTTATGTCTTCATTCGGTATCCGGTTTTGAAAATCCAGACGACGGCCCCCAGGCACAGCGCCAGGAACATGAGTGTCATCGCCAGGCTCAGTCCCACACTGACATCGGAAGCCCCAAAAAAGCTCCATCGGAAGCAACTAATAAGGTAGACAACTGGATTGAACAAACTCACCGTGCGCCAGAACGGCGGAAGCATGTCGATCGAGTAGAAGCTGCCACCCAGAAACGTGAGCGGAGTCACGATCAGCAGGGGAATCAGCTGTAATTTCTCGAAGCTGTCCGCCCAAATACCGATGACAAATCCGAACAGGCTGAATGTCGCCGAGGTGAGAATCAGGAAGCCGAGCATCCAGACCGGGTGTTCCACGTGCAGTTCGACGAAAAATGACGCCGTGGCGAGGGTGATGACGCCCAGAATCACCGATTTGGTGGCCGCCGCCCCTACGTAACCCATGACGATCTCCATCGCCGAAAGGGGCGCGGAAAGTATTTCGTATATGGTGCCGATGAAGCGGGGGAAGTAGATGGCGAACGACGCATTGGCGATGCTCTGCGTCAAGAGGCTCAGCATGATGAGCCCTGGAACGATAAAGGTGCCGTAGCTCACCTCGTTGATCTCGCCCATATGGCCACCGATGGCCGAGCCGAACACAACGAAGTAGAGCGATGTGGACAAAACGGGCGAGACCACGCTCTGCAGCAGCGTGCGCCGCATGCGGGCCATTTCGAACAGATAGATCGCGCGGATGGCGTGCAGGTTCATGAGGGTCTCCTCGGGGGCCTCCTTGGGCGCCTTCGGGCGGCAACAGCGGGGCGGTTGGCCGCAGGCGGAGCAGGAGGCTGTGACAGGACGTCTGTGGACGGAGCGTCGGGCGTGGATCGGCGTCGGTGTCAGGCGTCGGAACGCAGAGAGCGTTCTCGAGGCGGATTCGCAGTCCGGATGAATTCAATCTGAACTGACCCGTCTCCGGAGACGGGTTGTTCTAGAGCGCTCCCGTGTTTGATGGAAACACTGGAACACTCCAGCGCATTGATGGAGACTGTCTTGCCGCCTGGATTGCAAAGCAGTCAAAGCCGGACATGCTCCAAGGCCGGACATGCTCTAGGCGTCGGCATGGACCAGGCCGACGAAGATTTCCTCCAGCGAGCTCTGGCGTGTGTCGAGATCGGTGAAGTCGATCCCCGCCGCGGCCAGCTCCCGCAGCACCGGCGCGATGGAGGCGGGGGCCGCCGCGTCGCTCCCGCCATCGGGCGTGGCGGACGTATAGGTGTAGACCAGCCGCAGCCCGTCCTCCGACAGGGTGAGCGGATGGGCGGCAAGGGCCGGCGGGATCGCCGCCAGCGGCCGGGCGAGATGCAGGGTCAGTTCCTTGCGGCCCAGCGTGCGCATCAGATCCTGCTTGCGCTCGACCAGGATCAGCTCGCCCTTGCGGATCACGCCGATCCGATCCGCCATTTCCTCGGCTTCCTCGAGATAATGGGTGGTCAGGATGATGGTGACGCCGGTATCGCGCAGTTCGCGAATCACGCGCCACATGTCGCGGCGCAGCTCCACGTCCACGCCGGCGGTGGGTTCGTCCAGGAACAGGATCTGCGGTTCGTGGGAAAGCGCCTTGGCGATCATCACCCGGCGCTTCATGCCGCCGGAGAGCGTCATGATCTTGCTGTCGCGCTTCTCCCACAGGGAGAGATCGCGCAGCACCTTTTCCACCAGCGCCGGATTGGCGGGCTTGCCGAACAGGCCCCGGCTGAGGCGCACGGTGGCGAGCACCGTCTCGAAGGCGTCGGTGGTCAGCTCCTGCGGCACCAGGCCGATGAGGCTGCGGGCGGGCCGCCAGTCACGCACAATGTCGTGACCTCCCGCCGAAATGGTGCCCGCGCTCGGTCGCACGAGGCCGCAGATGATGGAGATCAGGGTCGTCTTGCCGGCGCCGTTGGGGCCGAGCAGCGCGAAGATCTCGCCACGCTGGATGTCGAGTGAGACGTCCTTGAGCGCGGAATGACCCGTGGCGTAGGTCTTGGATACGCCGCGAAGGGACAGGATCGATTGCATGGGGAGGGTATACCCCTTCTTGCCCGGCATGGGCATTTTCCGAGCAGTAAAATTGCTGGCTATGGAATTGACGGCACCTGAAAGCAGTCAAATTTTTTGACCTGCCTCAAACATGGACACCACGCTCGCGCAAGGTGAGCGTTTTATGACCCCTATCCGGCTCCTCGAGCCGCGGCGCCACGACCCCCCGGGCGTCGGGGTCGGCCCTGGCATGCGGGTGCCGGGGCCGACCCACAATTCTCGGCAGGCCAAGGGCCGCCGTGCCCTTTGTGGGTCGCCCCCGGTACGTGTTCCGAATTGCATTGAAATACAACGCTTTTCGCCGCTTGCGGCAGGCGCTTTGTGGCGTCTTGTCGTGCCGCTGTGCCGTACGTTGGTGCCGTCAATTGCTTGCGTTTGATTGCAAATACCTCTCAGGCCATCTGGTCTGCCGGCGTGGCGGGTGCGAGAGTCCGCATGTGCAAGTCCTGCGTGCGGCGCGGCATGATTCCTGCATACGGTGCGACCCGCTGTCCCATCGGCAGCGCGCCGGCTTGCAAGACGGCATGTTCATTTCAGGAGAAGTCCCATGGATCGCCGGTCCGTTCTGTCCCTGCTCTCTGTTGCGGTGGTCTTCGGCCTCGCCGCGCCGGCCGCGCAGGCGGCGGATGCGCTTGAAACCATCATGTCGCGCAAGACGATCCGCATCGCCATTCCCACCGATTATCCGCCCTATGGCTTCGTGGGTCCGGACCTGAAGCCGCAGGGTCTCGACATCTCCATGGCCGAGCTGATCGGCCAGAAGATGGGCGTGAAGGTGGAGCTGGTGCCCGTCACCAGCGCCAATCGCATTCCCTATCTGCAGACCAACAAGGCGGATCTGGTCATCTCCACGCTGGGCAAGAATGCCGAGCGCGAGAAGGTGCTCGATTTCTCCTATGCCTATGCGCCCTTCTTCCAGGCGGTGTTCGGCGGCAAGGCGGTGGCGGTCAAATCGGCTGCCGACATGGCCGGCAAGTCTGTCGCGGTGACGCGCGGCGCCATGGAGGACCAGGAGCTGGAGAAGATCACGCCGCCCGGCGTCATCGTGAAGCGCTATGAGGACAATGCCGCCACCGCTGCCGCTTATGTGGCCGGCCAGACGGACCTCGTGGCCATTTCCTCGGCGGCCGGCGGCACCATCATGATGAAGCAGCCGCAGACCAACACCGAGTTCAAGTTCCTGATCAAGGATTCGCCCTGCTTCATCGGCATCGCCAAGGGCGAGGACAAGCTGCGCGAGAAGGTCAACGAGATCATCGTCGCCGCCAAGAAGGACGGCACGCTGGATGCCATGTCCAAGAAGTGGCTGGGCCGCGAGGCAGGCGACCTGCCGCAGTGAACGGCATCTGACTTTATCTGAAGCACAAGGCCGCCCGGCGCGAAGCTCCGGGCGGCCTTTCTTCTGATGTGGGCCGAATTGTCCTTGCCGCCGGCCTGCGCTAGACATCGGCCCGATGGGGATGGGAGTTCCCCCGAAACCGCCCGCTCATCCGGGCTGATGACTCCTACCGCGACAAACCGCGGTGGGAGTGCGTCCAGCGTCCCGCCGCTCTTGGATGGAGACGGGACGGGATGACTTTCACAAGTTGCATCGTGGTGGTGATCGGCGGCGCGCTCGGCACGCTGCTGCGCTATGGCATTTCCGTATGGGCGCTGCCCATCAGCCGGCATCTGCCGTGGGGCACCATCCTCATCAATGTCACCGGCTCGTTCGTGATCGGCCTGTTCGGCACGCTGACCCTCGCCCACGGCCGCTTTCCCGCGCCGGAGAACGTGCGGCTGTTCGTGATGATCGGCCTGTGCGGCGGCTACACCACCTTCTCCTCCTTCAGCCTTCAGACGCTCGATCTGCTGCGCGGCGGCGCCATGGGTCGCGCCGCGCTGAACATCGGCGCCTCCGTCCTGCTGTGCATCGCTGCCGTGGCGGTGGGCCACGTGCTTGCCGCCCGCATCAATGGCGGGGCGGTTCAGGTGGCGCAGATCGCCATCGAGGAGGAAGGGTAGGGGCGACAGGCCGGAGAGGGCGAGCCTTTCGGCCCGCCCTCTCCGTGTCCGTTGTCACCGCTGCGCCAGCCATGCCTGTGCCAGCGTCAGGTCGCCCTGCGAGAGGCCGTGGCCCACGGGCAGCACCTTGTGGGTGAGCGCCGCGCCCATGAGGGTGAGGTCGGCGGCAAGGCGCGCGGCATTGGCTTCCGGCACGATGGGGTCCATGGCACCGGAGAGCAGCAGCACGGGCTTGCCGGCGAGGTTGGCCTTCGGCATGTCCTTCAGCGGCACCATGGCGCGGATCAGCACCGCGCCGGCCAGCGCGTCGGGGATCAGTTCCAGCAGCGCGGCGGCGATGTTCGCGCCGTTGGAGAAGCCGAGCGCGACAGGGGCGGGCAGGTCATAGCGGGCCCGCGCCGCCGCGATGAAGGCGGCCAGTTCCTCCGCCCGACGGCGCACGTCGGCCTCGTCGAACACGCCTTCCGCGAGGCGGCGGAAGAAGCGCGGCATGCCGCCTTCCAGCACGTTTCCGCGCGGAGACAGGAGCGCAGCTCCCGGCGCGACGGCCTGTCCGAGGGGAATGAGGTCGTTCTCGTCGCCGCCGGTGCCGTGCAGCAGCAGCAGCGGGGGCTTGCCGGGGACGTCGGCCGGAATGAAGCGATGGATGTAGGTGAGTTCGTCGAGCATGACACCCTCCGTTCAGGGGCAAGGGGAAGCCGTTCCCGTCGGCGGTGTGCCGGCGGGTTGAGGAAGCGGATAGAGGCGCGTGAGTGCGGGCGGTGTGCTAGAGCGTTTCCTTGTTTCTCGGAAACAGTGAAACGTTCCAACTCATTGGTATATAACGTCTTTCGGCTTGGATTGCGGAGCAGTCAAAGCCGGGCATGCGCTAGAGTTCCAGCCAGTCGATGGCCGTGGATCGGACGGTCGGCTCGTCGAAGAAGTCCAGCAGCACCCGGATGGCCCGCCCGGCATCCACCACCACCGAATTCTCCATCGGCTGCCCGATGCCGAATTCGGTGAGGAAGAAGGTGGTCGTGTCATCCAGCGGCAGCGCCGAGCCATCGCCCATGGAGACGGCGATTTCGGTGTCCGAGCCCGACAGGTTGCACGCGTTGACCACGGCCAGGTTGCCGTTGAACGCCACATTGAGATTGGGGAGATCGGACCCCCGGAGGCTGATCCAGATCGAATTATGTCCCTCATGACGCCGGGCCGAAATCTCTTCCAGCGCTTCGCGCCGGTCGATGATCCAGGCCTGCCGCAGGTCGGTGACGTCGAATTCGCGTGTTCCGGTCATCGTGTCAGCGCCCATTCGGAAAGCAGGACAACAGGATAGCCATCTCCCGTTGCTGCGTCTGGAGGAGGTCCGGCTTTGATTGCTTTGCAATCGAAGCCGGATGACATTCCCGATCCGCGTGTTTGAGCCGGCCTCAGACGAGGACGGGCAGGACTTCCTCGATGGCCGCACGGCGCGGTTCGAGGAAGGCCGGCAGTTTCAGCGCGCTGCCGAGCGAGGCGACCGGCTCGTCGGCGGCGAAGCCGGGGATGTCGGTGGCGATCTCGAACAGCACGTGGCCGGGCTCGCGGAAGTAGACCGAGCGGAAATAGTTGCGGTCCTTCTGCTCGGTAACGCGCATGCCGTGGTTCTCCTGCAGCTTCTTCACCATCGCCATTTCCTCCGCGTCATCGGCGGCGCGGAAGGCAATGTGATGCACCGAGCCGGCGCCCATGCGGGCCGGCAGGAAGCCGCCGGCGCCGCGCAGGTCCACGATGCCGCCGATGCGGGTGTCGCCGGCCCTGTAGCGCACCACATTCCCCTCACGCGCCACCTCGGTGAAGCCGAGCACGTCGGTGAGGATGGCGCCGGTGCGCTGGGTGTCCTCCAGCAGCAGGCTGGCGGAATGGAAGCCACGGATGGCGGCATCCGCCGGCACCTCGCCGCCGGTCCAGGCGGGCTCATTTTCGATGCCGGGCAGGCCGACGATGGCAAGGCCCATGCCGTCCGGATCCTTGAAGGAGATCACCCGCTCACCAAAGCGGTCGATGGGCGCCTGATGGGCGACGCCATGTTCCACGAGGCGATGCAGCCAGTAGCCCATGGAGGCGGCAGGCACGCGGAAGACCGTCTCTTCCGTTTCGCCGACCCCGAGCCGGCCGGCGGCCGCATGGGCCCGGGGGAAGAAGGTGAGGATGGTGCCGGGCGCGCCGGTCTCGTCACCGAAATAAAAGTGATAGGTGCCGGGATCGTCGAAATTCACCGTCTTCTTCACCAGCCGCAGCCCGAGGGTGCGGGTGTAGAAGTCGAGGTTGCGCTGGGCGGGGCCGGCAATGGCCGTGATGTGGTGAATGCCATGGGTGCCGTTGGAAAGGGCGGTGCTGGACGGGATGTTGGTCATGGTCCGGTCTCCTGTAGGGCTGAAAGCTTATGAAGCCAAAGTCCGAAAGCGTTGGGGGCGCAGGGTTCCGGGGCGATCCCGGCCAGCGCCGTTGTCATTACAGATAGCCCTGTCCGGCCCGTTCGCCATGCTCTTTCGATTGCGCCGGTGCAATATCATTCCTGCAAACTACGAAATTGAATTGCCCATCGGAAATGAGGAAAGTCGCCCCACACCGAGATTGCCCCGGCGGCCCGTACCGGACCTCCGAGCCTCGCAGACATCCTGATTGGAGAGTTCCGATGATCACCGAAACCACTGCTTCCGGCCGCAACGTCGATGCCCTCACCGCTCCCTATGGCGCCACCGTGCTGCGGGTCGCCCTGGGCGTGATGTTCATCTCCCACGCCTATCTGAAGTTCGCCGTCTTCACCGTCGCCGGCTTCGAGGGCTATCTGGCCGCGCAGGGCCTGCCCACCGGCCTTGCCTGGCCCATCATCCTCGCCGAGCTGATCGGCGGCATCGCCATCCTCGTCGGCTTCTACGGCCGCCTCGTTTCGCTGGCCCTGATCCCGCTGCTGCTCGGCGCCCTCGGCGTGCATGCCCCCAACGGCTGGGTGTTCAACGCCACCGGCGGCGGCTGGGAGTATCCCGCCTTTCTCGTGGTCGGCGCTCTGGCCGTGGGCCTTCTCGGCGACGGCGCCTTCGCGCTGAAGTCGGTGCGGCTGTCCCAGCTCCTCGGCGGCAAGGTGCGTCCCCGCCTCGCCTGACCTCGCCTGATCCCGAATATCCGGCCGCGCAGGAAACTGCGCGGCCGTTTTCGTTCATGCGGAAGGTATCGGGGAGAGGTATCGCCGGCGAGGGGGTTGTAAATTCGCTGGCAGCGTGGGTGGCATCATTGCCTGATACAATATTTAGGCGTAAGGGACGTTTCGTAGGGGAAGTAAAGCGCAATTTCTGCGTGTAGTGATTATTTATTCTATATCAAAAGTTTTGATTATTCGGTGTATTCAATGGTGAGGTGGGGACCATGCCGCGCAACATCCGTTGTGTCATAAAGTAGATGCTGAAGTTATTGAGGTTCTAGCCGTGCTCGTGCGTTGATGTGGTGCGCCGCGTGTCCGCTGAAAGGGCGGAATTTCGCGCATTCATATGGATGGCCGGCATCGTCCGTTGCTTCTTTATCTATCTACTGACCATGTTTCATGAGAAAGACCATGCCGCTTTCAAGCCCGCCGATCCGGCGCGGGCGCGGGCGCGGCTTCGCTTCCGTTCGTGGCGGAACTGGCTGGCCATCGTCGGGCTGATCCTCTTCGTGCTCGGCATGTTCGTCCGGGCGCAGTGGACCAGCATCCAGAAGGATCTGTTCGCGGAAGAGCAGGCGCGCTGCGTGGAGAGGTTCGCGGGCAAGCACAGCTTCCTGTGGCTGAAGACGGATGGCTGCCTCGTGCTGGTGGACGGCAAGTGGATCCACGAAAGCCAGATGCCGAAACAGGGCCGTTGAACGCGCCCGGCGTGTGCCGGCCGTCCCGCGTGCCGGCTGTGGGCGCCGCACGGCAGGTGAAGACGTATCGCAAAATATGCTTTAGTGCGGCGCCTGAGACGGGCGTGACGCAGGGGCAGGGCGAGACGTGGCGGAACCCTACAAGAATCTGGCCTGGGATGACTTCCGGCTCATCAAGGCGGTGGCCGACCAGCGCGGCCTGCCGGCGGCCGCGTCCCAGCTCGGCATCAACCATTCCACCGTCTTCCGCCGCCTGAAGCAGATCGAGGAGGCGCTGGGTGTCGCGCTCTTCGTGCGCCACCGCTCCGGCTATGCCCTCACCCCCGCCGGCGAGGAGGTGGTGGCGCTGGCCGGGCGGGTGGATGCGGACATCACCGCCGTCACCCGCAAGATCGCCGGGCGCGAACTCTCGCCCACCGGCGAGCTGCGGGTCGCCACCAACGACACCCTGCTCATCAACCTGCTGATGCCGCTTCTGGCCAAGTTCCGCGCCGCCTGCCCCGATGTGCGGCTCGATCTGGTGCTGGGCAATCAGGCGGCCAACCTCTCCAAGCGCGATGCGGACGTGGCCATCCGCGCCACCGACCAGCCGCCGGACAATCTGGTGGGCCGGCGCGTCGCCCGCATCGGCTGGGCGCTCTATGGCGCGGCGGCGGCTTTCCCCGAGCCGGGCCCGCTGATGGCGGAGGCGCTGGAGGGGCGCGACTGGATCTCCCTCTCCGAGGGCTTCGGCGGCCTGAAGGTGGTGAAGGACGTGTTCGCCCGCGTGCCGCCGGAGCGCATCGTCTACAAGGTCAACACCGTGCTGGGCCTCGCGGAGGCGGTGGAGGCGGGGCTCGGCATCGGCTTCGTGCCCTGCTTCATCGCCGATGCCCGGCCGGGCCTTGTCCGCCTCGGCCCGCCGGAGCCCGATTATGCGGCCGACCTCTGGCTGCTCACCCATCCGGATCTGCGCCATGCGGCCCGTGTGCGGGTGTTCCTGGATTTCATGGCCACCGAGATCGGCAGGTATCGCAGCTTCCTGGAAGGCAGGCCCGTGGAGGCCGCCCCCGCCGGGGAGGGGTGAGGCCTCTGCCCTGCGGAACGGCAAAAAGCTCATACTTTGAGCGGCATAAATCGGTTCTCTTTCAGTGTTCCGCGTTGCCAGCGACCTGCGGATCGCGCCAATATCGCCTCATCCTGTGGAGCTTTCTGCCATGACCCGTTTCCCCATCCGCTCGCTCGCCCTTGCCGGCGCCCTCGCGCTGGCGCCCTCTCTGGCCTTCGCCCATCCCGGCGGCGCCGAGGTGCACGGCTTCACCCATGGCTTCGCCCACCCGGTGACGGGCCTCGACCATGTGCTGGCCATGGTGGCGGTGGGCATGCTGGCCTTCCAGATGGGCGGCCGGGCCATGTGGATGCTGCCGCTCACCTTCATGGCGCTGATGATCGGCGGCGGCGTCGCCGGCATGATGGGCCTCGATTTGCCTTATGTGGAGCTGGGCATCGGGCTTTCCGTGGTGGTGCTGGGCGGGGCTGTGGCCGCCGGCGTGAAGGCGCCGCTCGCCATCGCCATGGCCCTCGTGGGTGCCTTCGCCCTCTTCCACGGCCATGCCCACGGCACCGAAATGCCGGAGACGGTGAGCGGCCTTGCGTATGGCGCCGGCTTCCTGTTCGGCACCGGCCTGCTGCATCTGGCGGGCCTCGGGCTTGGCTTCGCCGTCGGCCGCGCGGGCGAGACCCGTGGTCCGCTGTTCGTGCGCGGCGCGGGCGCGGCGTTGTGCGCGGCGGGCCTTGCCATCGTCGCGGGCGTCATCTGATCCTTATCGCCGCTGAGGCGTAACGCGGCCGCCCTCCGGGGCGGCCGTTTGCGTTTCGGGCCTGTTCAAACGCTGCGGAAGCTCTAAGAAGAAAGGGAATGTCTCTGCGGCTCTGCGGGGCTGGCAAGAGAACGCCAGACGATAAAACCAGACGGGGGTTCCCTGATGTTCAGCGTCCGCACCGGCCTTCTGGCCGCTCTGTCCCTTGCCTTGTGTTCCGCCTTGGCGCTGGCCGAGCCGGTGAAGGTGGGCTTCGTGGCCACTTTGTCCGGCCCCTCCGCCCCGCTCGGCGTGCACATGCGCAACGGCTTCCAGCTGGCGGTGAAGGAGCTGGGCGGCCAGCTCGGCGGCCAGCCCACCGAAGTCATCGTGGTGGATGACGAGCTGAAGCCCGATGTTGCCGTCTCCAAGGTCAAGGGCCTGCTGGATCGCGACAAGGTGGACGTGATCGCGGGCGTGGTGTTCTCGAATGTCATGATGGCCATTTCCAAGCCCGTGTTCGAGAACGAGACGGTGCTCATCTCCGGCAATGCCGGCCCCTCGCCGCTGGCCGGCAAGGGCTGCTCGCCCTATTTCTTCGCCGCCTCCTACCAGAATGATCAGGTGCACGAGATCATGGGCAAATATGCCCAGGATCAGGGCTTCAAGCGCGTGGTGCTGATGACGCCCAACTATCAGGCGGGCAAGGACGCCATGGCCGGCTTCAAGCGCCACTTCAAGGGCGAGGTGGCCGAAGAGATCCTCACCCCGCTCGGCCAGCTGGATTTCTCCGCCGAGATCGCCAAGATCCAGGCCGCCAATCCGGACGCGCTGTTCACCTTCATGCCCGGCGGCATGGGCGTGAACCTCGTGAAGCAGTATGCGCAGGCGGGGCTGACCACCAAGATCCCCTTCCTGTCCTCCTTCACCATCGACGAGACCACGCTGCCGGCGACGCAGGAAGCTTCCATCGGCATGCTGTCGGGCGCCAACTGGGCGCCGAACATCGACACGCCGGAGAACAAGGCTTTCGTTGCCGCCTTCGAGAAGGAATACGGCATCGTGCCCTCGCTTTATGCGGCGCAGGGCTATGACGCGGCCAAGATGATCGACGGCGCGCTGAAGGCCACCGGTGGCAAGGTTTCCGACAAGGCGGCGTTCCGCAAGGCGCTGGCGTCCGCGCCCTTCAAGTCGGTGCGCGGCGATTTCTCCATCGGCAAGAACGGCTTCCCGCTGCAGGATTTCTACGTGGTGAAGCCGGTGAAGCGCGCCGACGGCAAGTATGAGACCGTGACCGTCTCCAAGGTGTTCGACAACATGACGGACGCCTACGCGGCCGAGTGCCCGCTGAAGTGAGCATCTGCTCGGCACTGTTTCTAGCCCTCGCCCCTTGCGGGGAGGGAGCCTGTCACGTTTGAGGATCTCGGAGCGCCCGATGCGTAAGAGCAACCTGCCCTCTCCCCCCTTGCGGGGGAGAGTTGGAGAGGGGGGTATCGCGGGTGCGTCTGTCGTGTCCTCTGGCTGGCCGGATGTCGCTTTCACGGAGAGGGCATTACCCCCCTCCCCAACCCTCCCCCGCAAGGGGGGAGGGGGCACGTTCCGTTTGTCAGAAAATCCCGCGCGAATCCGTTCCCTGCTGAGCCCATGAGCACCGTTCTTCTCGTTTCCCAGCTTCTCAACGGCCTCCAGCTCGGCCTCGTGCTGTTCCTCGTGGCGGCGGGCCTGACGCTGGTGTTCGGCGTCATGGACTTCATCAATCTCGCCCATGGCGTGCAGTACATGCTGGGCGCGTATCTCGTGGCCATGTGCGTGGGCTTCACCGGCCATTTCGGCCTTGGCCTGCTGCTTGGCCTCATCGGCGCGCTGGTGCTGGGCATCGTGCTGGAATGGTTGGTGTTCCGGCATCTGACAAGGCGCGATCATCTGGAGCAGGTGCTCGGCACCTTCGGCGTCATCCTGGTGGTGACGGAAGGCGTGCGCATGATCTTCGGCACCGCGCCGCTGGCCATGCCCATGCCGGTGGCCCTGTCCGGCTCGGTGACGCTCTTTCCCGGCCTCAACTATCCGGTCTGGCGGCTCGTCATCATCGCGGTCGGGCTCGCCGTCGCGGGGCTCCTGTGGTTCCTCGTCCATCGCACGCGGCTCGGCATGCTGGTGCGCGCCGGCTCCACCCATCCCGGCATCGTCTCGGCGCTGGGGGTGAATATCGACCGGCTGTTCCTGTTCGTCTTCGCCTTCGGCGCCATGCTGGCGGGGCTGGCCGGGGCCATGGCGGGGCCGCTGGTTTCGGTGGAGCCCACCATGGGTGACAATGTGCTCATCATCGCCTTCGTGGTGGTGGTGATCGGCGGCATCGGCTCCATCAAGGGGGCGTTCGTGGGCGCGCTGGCGGTGGGGCTGGTGGATACGCTCGGCCGCGCCTTCGCCGTGGATCTGCTGCGCCTCGTCATGGACAGGTCCGCCGCCGCCACCGCAGGTCCCGCGCTGTCCTCCATGCTCATCTATGTGCTGATGGCGCTGGTGCTGGGGCTGCGCCCATCCGGCCTGTTCGGGCCGAAGAAGGCGTGATGGCGCGCATGTCCCGTCTCCGCTCACCCGGCGCGATCGCGCTTCTGGTCACGCTCGGCTTCCTCGCGGCGCTGGCCGTCGCCTATGTGCAGGACAGCACCTACTGGATGGCGACGCTGGCCCGCATGGCGGCACTCGCATTGTCCGCCGTTTCGCTCTCCTTCCTCGTGGGGCAGGCGGGGCTGGTGAGCTTCGGCCACGCCGCCCCCGTGGGCATCGGCGCCTATGCGGTATTGATCGCCGGCGAATTTGGCGTGCGTGAGGTGATGATCGTGCTGCCGCTGGCTTTTGCCGCCGCCGCGCTGTTCTCCGCGCTCACCGGCGCCATCGCGCTGCGTACGCGGGGCGTCTATTTCATCATGATCACGCTGGCCTTCGCGCAGATGGCCTTCTATGTGGCGGCGAGCCTCTCCGCTTTCGGCGGCGATGACGGCATGGCCATCGCCGGGCGCTCGACCTTCCTCGGCGAGCGCATCCTGCGGCGGGATCACGGCCTCGCGCTCCTCGCCATCGGCCTTCTGGGCGTGGGCCTGTTCGTGCTGGGTCGCGTCACGGCCTCGAAATTCGGCCTCGTGCTCAGGGCGGCGCGGGACAATGAAACCCGCGTGCGGGCGCTGGGTCTTGCCACCTATGGCCATCGCCTTGCGGCCCTCGCGCTGGCGGGGGGCGTGGCGGGCCTCTCCGGTGCGCTGCTCGCCAATCAGGCCGAGTTCGTCTCCCCGTCCTACATGAACTGGCACGTGTCCGGGCAGGCCATCGTCATGGTGGCGCTGGGCGGGGCGGGGCATCTGGTGGGCGGGGTCATCGGTGCGGTGGCGGTGACGCTGCTGGACGAGGCCATCGGCCATTACACCGAATACTGGAAGCTCGGTCTCGGCCTCGTTGTGGTGGGCGCCGCGCTGCTGCGCGGGCGCGGGCTGCTGAGGCGCATCGTGGGAGGCCAGCATGACTGAGCCCATCCTGCGTCTCGAAAACCTCTCCAAATCCTATGGCGCGCTCACCGTCACCAGCGACGTGTCGCTGGATCTTCGGCCGGGCGAGGTGCATGCCCTCATCGGCCCCAATGGCGCCGGCAAGACCACGCTCGTGGGCGAGATCGCAGGCGCCGTCACGCCCGATGCCGGCCGCATCCTGTTCGCCGGGCGCGATGTGACCCAGCTGAACGTCTCGGCCCGCGCGCGTCTGGGTCTCGGCCGGGTGTTCCAGATCTCTCAGGTTGTCGGCAGCTTCAGCGCGCGGGACAATGTGCGCCTTGCGGCGCTGGCCCATCGTGGGGGCAGCTGGGGCCTGTGGCGGCCGGCCTCCAGCGATGCCGCGCTCACGGCGGCGGCGGACGCGGCGCTGGATCGCGTCGGCCTCTCCGCGCGTGCCGATGTGGCGGCGGGTGTGCTCGCCCATGGCGAGCGGCGGGCGCTGGAACTGGCCATGGCGCTGGCGCAGGCGCCGAAGGTTCTGCTGCTGGACGAGCCCATGGCAGGCACCGGACGGGCCGAGGGTGCGCGCCTGACTGAGCTTCTGCTCAGCCTCAAGGGCACGCTGCCCATGCTGCTGGTGGAGCACGACATGGCCACCGTCTTCGCCCTTGCCGATCGCATCACGGTGCTGATCGGCGGCGCGGTTGCCATCACCGGCACGCCGGAGGCGGTGCGGGCGGACCCGCAGGTGCGCCGCGCCTATCTGGGCGAGGAGGACGCGGTATGAGCGCCCCCCTGATCGCGCTGGAAGGCGTGGAGGCGGGCTATGGCCCGGCGCAGGTGCTGTTCGGCGTCTCCTTTGCCGTGAATGCGGGCGAGGTGGTGACACTCATGGGCCGCAACGGCATGGGCAAGTCCACCACGCTGCGCACCCTGTTCGGCCTCCTGCCGGCGCGCGCCGGGCGCATCCTGATCAACGGCGCGGACCTCACGGGCGCGCCGCCGCACCGCATCGCGTCCGCGGGGCTGGGCTATGTGCCCGAGGGCCGGCAGATCTTTCCGCGCCTCACCGTGGAGGAGAACCTCGTCGCCACCGCCTCGCCGGGGCGCGGGCACGGCTGGACGCTGGCGCGGGTGTACGCGCTGTTCCCCCGCCTTGAGGAGCGCCGCCGCAACATGGGGCCGGAACTCTCCGGCGGCGAGCAGCAGATGCTGGCCATCGGCCGCGCGCTGATGACCAATCCCGACCTTCTGGTGCTGGACGAGGCCACCGAGGGCCTTGCCCCGGTGATCCGCGCCGACATCTGGACCGCGCTTGCGGCGCTGCGGGCCGAGGGGTTGGCGATCCTCGTGGTGGACAAGAATCTGGAGGCCCTGCTGCGCCTCGCCGACCGCCATGTGGTGATGGAGGCCGGCCGCGTGACATGGACCGGCAGCACCGCCGAGGTGCAGGCTGACCCCTCGCTCATCACGCGCTATCTGGAGGTGTGAGGGGCGGCGGCTTTCCTGTGGGTGCGGCGCGGCCGTGCATTCAAGGCAGCGGCCTGTATTTCCCCGCACGGTTTTCGAGCGTGCCCCCGCGGCCAACGCGACAGGCTCCCTCTCCCGCTTGCGGGGGAGGGCTGGGGAGGGGGCAAGGGCGCGTGGCAGGGGCAAGGGCGCAACGGAGGGCCTAAGCCAGCCTGCCGCTAGGTCTGCCCCAACGGCTGACCCACCGCCATGCGGCAGCGCAATACCAATGCGGGAACCCGGCCCGCCGCCCCACGTTGCCCTGCCATGAGCACCACCACGAACACGCTCACCTTTCCCGCGCCGATCCAGCAGCGGCTGGAGGCGGCGATGCAGGCGGCCCTCGCCCCCAAGGGCATGCAGGGGCTGGATTTCACCAAGCCCGCCGGGGAACC
Organism: Azorhizobium oxalatiphilum; assembly: GCF_014635325.1. Lineage (GTDB taxonomy): Bacteria > Pseudomonadota > Alphaproteobacteria > Rhizobiales > Xanthobacteraceae > Azorhizobium > Azorhizobium oxalatiphilum. The sequence goes on from NZ_BMCT01000008.1 coordinate 348,209, forward strand.
GGCGCTGGCTGCGCCCGACAGCGTGTCGTGGCGGGTGTTCAAGAATCCGGCGGCGCTGTTCATCGGCGGCGTGTCCGCCGTGATCCTCGAACTCGCCGAGCCGCGCGTGCGCGCCGGTGTGTGGGATCACACCTCATTCCGCAGCGATCCGGTGCCGCGCCTCCAGCGCACCGGGCTGGCGGCCATGATCACCGTCTATGCCGCCCGCTCGGTGGCGGAAGAGATGATCGCCGGCGTCGGTCGCCGCCATGCCCGCGTCACCGGCAAGGACGAGCACGGCGCCGCCTATCGCGCCGATGATCCGGACCTGCTGGACTGGGTGCAGGCCACCGCCTCCTTCGGCTTCATGGAGGCCTATCACCGCTTCGCCGCCCCGCTCTCGCCGCGCGAGCGCGACCTGTTCTTCGCCGAGGCCGAGCCGGCGGCGAGGCTCTATGGTGCCACGGGTGCCCCGCGCGATGTGGCGGAATGGGAGCACCAGCTCGATGCCATGCTCCCCGCTCTTGAGCCTTCGCCCATCATCGGCGAATTCCTGGAGATCATGCACCGCGCCCCGGCCATGCCGCTGGCCGCCCGCCCCATGCAGGGGCTGATGCTGCGCGCGGCGGTGGAGATATTGCCCGCCAAGGTGCGCGCGCACCTCGGCCTCGATGCGGCCTATGGCCTCGCGCCGTGGCAGATGGGGCTGGTACGCGGCGCCGTGCGCACCATGGAGCGCGTGTTCCTGCCCTCCGCCCCGCCCGCCCGTGCCTGCGTGCGCATGGGCCTGCCGCCGGATCATCTCTGGCGCAGGTAAGCGGAGCTCAGCCCGGCTGCTTCGCCAGAAAGTCCCGCACCAATGCGATGGTGGCGACGGGGTTCTCTTCCATGATCCAGTGGCCGCTCTCCGGCACCACGCCGCCGGTCACGTTTGTGGCGCCGGCCGCCATCACCTGCGCCATGCCGGCGCCGAAGGACTTTTCGCCACCCAGCGCCAGCACCGGCATGGTGAGCCTGCCGTCAGCGGCAAGGAAGGCACGGTTGTCGATGGCGTCCTGATCAAAGGCGGCGAACTGGGCAAAGCCCGCATGCATGGCGCCCGGTTGCGCATAGAGCGCGGCATAATGCTGGCGGGCGTCTTCCGTGAAGCGGGTGCGGTCGGCGGAGAATTCGTTCCAGAAGCGGTCGAGATAGATGCGCTCGCGCCCCTCCACCAGCCGCTCCATGTCCGGCCCGCCGAAGCGGAAATGCCAGAGCAGCGGGTTCTTCAGGATTTCCTCCCACGGCCCGACGCCGGGCACGGGCGCGTCGATCAGGGTGTAGCTCTTCACCCGCGCGCCATATTGAGCGGCGAGCGCGAAGCCCACCATGTTGCCGATGTCGTGGGTCACGAGGTCCACGCTCTCGACGCCGAGCGCATCCAGCAGCCCGGCCATGTCGGTCCCTTGCGTCTTCTTGTCGTAACCGCCCTCCGGCTTGGCGGAGAGGCCCATGCCGCGCAGATCCGGCACGATCACGCGATAGTCGGCGGCAAGCTCGGCGGCCAGCGCCGCCCACATGTCGCCGGTCTCGCCATAGCCGTGCAGAAGCAGCACGGCGGGGCCGTGGCCGTCCATGGGCAGGCCGCCGAGGCGCACGTGCAAGGTCGTGCCGTTGGTGGCGATGCTGCGGGTTTCGAACGTGTCGGGAAAGGTGAAGGAGGCGGTCATGGCTCTGGTCCTGTCTGCCCGCCGGACCTTCGGAAAACCCGAAGGGACCGGCGGATGGGCGATTGGCTGGACAGGAGAATGGCGAAGCTTCATTGTCCGGAGTAGCCGGCGGACGGCGAAACCTGTTTCCGGAATATCCGAACAATGCTCAAGCTCGACGGAGTGTCCGCCTTCGTGGCGGTGGCGGATGCGGGCTCCATCTCGGAGGCGGCGCGGCGGCTGGGTCTGGCCAAGTCCGTGGTCAGCGAGCGGCTGGCGGATCTTGAGCGCCTGCTCGGCGCGCGCCTCATGCAGCGCAGCACCCGCCGGCTCGCCCTCACGGAGGCCGGCACCGCCTTCCTCGTCCGCGCCCGCCGCCTGCTGCGCGAGGCCGAGGATGCGGTGGCCGAGATCGCCGAGCAGAAGAGCCAGCTCGCCGGCCCGCTGCGGGTCTCGGCGCCGGTGAGCTTCGGCACGTTGCATCTCGGCCGGGCGCTCTATCCCTTCCTCGCCGCCCATCCCGGCATCGAGCTGACGCTGGAGCTGGACGACCGCTTCGTGGACGTGGCGGCGGATGGCTTCGATCTGGTGATCCGTCATGGGCAGGTGCACGACACCCGCCTCGGCGCCCGCCAGCTCGCCACCAGCCGACGCTTCCTCGTGGCTGCGCCCGCCTATCTGGAGGCGCACGGCGCGCCCGCAAACCTTGCCGATCTCGCCGCCCACCGCGCGCTTCTCTATGCCAATCGCGAGACCGACTGGCGGTTCGAGGCGCCGGACGGAATGGTGGCGGTGCGCCCGCGCGCGAGCCTGCGCGTGAACAACGGCGTGATGATGCGCGGCGCGGCGGTGGCCGGTCTCGGCCTCGCGCTGCTGCCCACCTTTCTGGTGCATGAGGAACTGGCGGCGGGCACGCTTAAGGTCGTCGATGTGGGCGTTCCGGCGGAGGGCGCGCAACTGCACGCTGCCTATCCCATGGACCGCTCGACTTCGGCCAAGCTGCGCACCCTCATCGCGCATCTGCGCCGCGCCTTCGGCAGCCCGCCGGTCTGGGAAAAGGGGCTCAGGCTGCCGGGGTGAGGAGGCTCACCCCAGTTCGAACGTGGTGATCCCGTAGATCCGCGCCAGCGGCAGCGCGGGGGCATCGCCCTTGTACATGCGCGCCGTCTCGAACACCGGGCTGAGGCCCGCCGCCTCCGCCATCTGCACCGCCACCGCATTGGGGGCGGGCACGTCGAGGAAGACGTCCGCGCCGCCCGCATGGGCCACCAGCCCCGCGAACAGCGAGCGGGCCACCTCGGGCGTATCGGCGAACAGAGGCCCGATCTTCCAGCCCACGCGGGCACGGCGGATGACGCCATAGCCGGCAGGCGTCCCGTCCGGCCCGCGCACGGCGAGCGCGAGGCCATCCGGCGGGGCCAGCCAGTGGGCGAGGAAATCCGGGCGGGGCACGCCGAACACGTCGGCGTCATAGGCGATCAGCGCCGGCACCAGATCGGAGGCCACCGGCGCCAGATGGGCGGCGGGGGCGGGCACCTGCGCGACCCCGCCATAGCGGATGTTGCGATGGGCAAGGGCGAAGCCGGACTTCTTGTAGTTCTCCTGCTGCGCCACCACGCCGTCGAGGCCCACCGTGCGCGTCCCCAGCCGCTCCATGCCGGCCTGCCACAGGCGCCAGCCCAGCCCCTGTCCGCGCAGGTCCGGCCGGCAGATGTAGAAGCCGAGGAAGCCGAAATCCTCGCCATAAGTAGTGACCGAGATGCAGGCGGCAAGCGCCCCGTCGCGGAACAGGCCCAGGAAGGCCCCGGTGTCTTGCGCGCGGAAGGCGGCGGCATCGTGCAGGCCGGTGTTCCAGCCCTCCCGCGCCCCCCAGGTGAGGGCCAGTTCCACCTCGGCGGCGTCCAGCGTGCGGATGATGTCGGCCAAGCGTCCCTCCTGTTCGGGCGTCTCCCTTTTGGGCGAGCCTAACCGGTCAGAAGCGCCGGGTCAGCCCGGCAGCAGGCGTTCGCTCACCGCATAGCCGGTCAACAGCGCGAGACCGAACAGGCACACGAGGATAGCCGCGCCCATCTCCACCAGCAGCACCAGCACCGTGCCGCGCCCGGATGCAGCGGAGGCGAGCGAAACCGCGAGCCGCTTGCCATAGACCGCCAGCGCCGCGATGGCGGTAACGGTGAGCGCGGTGCCGAGCCCCATGGCGAAGACGGAGATGACGCCGGTCATCCACACGCTCTGCGACAGAGCGAAGGTGAGCACGAGGATGGCGCCCGAGCAGGGCCGGGCACCGGCCGAGATCACCGCCACGGTGGCCCGCTTCCAGCCGCCGCGCCCATCCAGCAGATGCGGATCGGGCGCGTGCTTGTCGCCGCAGCCGCAATCGGGGCCGTGCACATGGGCAGCGGGCTCGCCGCGCAGCACGGCGATCAGCGTGCGCGCCTTGCGGAACGCGAGCACCGCGCCGAACACCGCGATGGTGCCATAGGCCGCCACTTCCACCCATGTCATGGCATTGGCCATGGAGACGGCGGTGGCGCCCAGCAGCAGCGCCAGAATGCCCACGAACAGCACGGCGGCCACCGCCTGCACCATGCCGGCGGCGAGCGCCAGCAGGGCGCCGCGCTTCAGCGTGCCGCCGTCCGCCAGCAGATAGGAGGAGATCACCGCCTTGCCATGGCCGGGCCCGGCGGCATGGAATACGCCATAGCCGAAGGACAGGCCGGCGAGCAGATAGAGCGCATTGCCGTCCGCCTTGGCGGCACGCACGGCCTGCACGAGGGCGCGGTAGAATTCCGACTGCTTGGCGATGAGATAGCCGGTGATGCCGGTGGGCTGCGGCCCGCCGGCGCCGAGGCCGAAGGGCGAGGTTTTTGGCGCGCTTTGCCCGAACACCTGCGCCAGCGCCGGCTCCGCTACGGCAAGCGCCACCCCCGCCCCCGCCAGCGCCAGAAGGAGGAGCCGGAGGGCACGCGGGCTTGGCATCGTCATTGCGGACACTTCAGCTGGATCTTGTCGGCATATTGCGCGCCATAGGTGCTCGACGAGGTGAGGTTCGTGAAGAAGCTCTCATCGATCTGCATGGACTGCGGCTGGTCGGGCGAGGTCACGGTGAAGGCGCAGCCGGCGGGCGCGCTCTGCATGGCCACGGGATCCTTCTCGGCGAACTCGAACGAGACGAAATAGGTGGGGTCGTAGACATCGAAGGAGAGCGTACCCTTCGCCGGCACGGGCTTTTCCACCGGCAGCACGAAATGCAGGGTCAGCGTGTCATTGGCGAAGGTGAGCGAATAGTCGGTGGGGTCCTTGAAGGCGATCTTGGCCTTCGGCGTCTTTCCCCGGACGAAATAGTCGAATTCCTTCAGAGAGGTAACGTTCACCTCGGCGAGGGGCGCCAGCACTTCCTTGGCATAATTGCCCGAGGCGTCCTTGGGAAAACCCTGCAGGGCGAAGGCGGTGAAGGCCTCGTCGAAGGTCCAGTCCTGTTTGACGCCGGTGAGGTTGCCGCTGGCATCGAACAGCAGGGTGCTGCGCATGTTCACCCACACATGCGGGTGCGCCCATGCGGGCAGCGCGCCGAGACAGCTCAGGGCTGCCGCTAGGAAAAAGGCGAATCGTGCCCGCATAAAGCTCTCGGAACCCCGCTCCTGTCCGTGCCACGCATCGCCCGCGAGTTCGGCGGAAGCATGGCGCGGCAAAGTATGACGCCTGTTCCATGACGCATTGTGAACGCTGCCGCGTCCCGAAACGGGACGCCCCCCGGCCGGCTTGAGAACAGGCCGGGACCGGACCATGTCCGAATCGGTGCGCGAAGGCTGTACATGCTCCGTTCCCGGCGTGCTGCGTGCCTGCATTTGCGTGACTTGGGGCATTCCGAAACCGCGCGGAAGGTCTATGTATGAGGCCATGAGCGTTTGAAGGGACTGCCCCATGACCGAGCACCAGCGCAACATTTCCGCGGCCATCGACCCGGTGAAGCTCGACCGCCTCGCCGAGGTGGCCGTGAAGGTGGGCCTCAATCTCCAGCCGGGGCAGGATCTGTTCCTCACCGCCCCCATGGCCGCGCTGCCGCTGGTGCGCCGCATCGCCGTGCATGCCTACAAGGCCGGTGCCGGCATCGTGACGCCGCTGTTCTCCGACGAGGAGATCACGCTGGCCCGCTACCAGAACGCATCCGACGCCAGCTTCGACCGCGCCCCCTCCTGGCTCTATCAGGGCATTGCGCAGGCGTTCGAGGGCAACACCGCCCGCCTCGCCATCGTGGGCGACAATCCCATGCTGCTGGCGAATGAGGACGCCTCGAAGGTGTCCCGCGCCTCCAAGGCCAATTCCATGGCCTACAAGCCGGCACTGGAGAAGATTGCCGGCTTCGACATCAACTGGAACATCGTCGCCTATCCCGGCGCGGCGTGGGCGAAGCAGATGTTCCCGGATCTGGCGGAAGACCTGGCGGTGGCCAAGCTCGCGGAGGCCATCTTCGCCGCCTCGCGGGTGGACAATGACGATCCCATCGCCAACTGGACCGCGCACAATGCGGCCCTGCGCACCCGCACGGAATGGCTGAACGGCAAGCGCTTCTCCGCCCTTCACTTCACCGGGCCGGGCACGGATCTCGTCGTGGGCCTCGCCGATGGGCATGAGTGGCAGGGCGGCGCCTCCAGCGGCAAGAACGGCATCATCTGCAATGCCAACATCCCCACGGAAGAGGTGTTCACCACCCCGCACGCGCTGCGGGTGGAGGGCCATGCCTCCAGCACCAAGCCGCTCTCCTATCAGGGCACGCTGATCGACAACATCCGCGTGCGCTTCGAGGCCGGCCGGATCGTGGAGGCGAAAGCCTCGCGCGGTGAGGAGGTGCTGAACAAGGTGCTGGATACGGACGACGGCGCCCGCCGCCTCGGCGAGGTGGCGCTTGTTCCGCATTCCTCGCCCATCTCGGCCGGCGGGCTTCTGTTCTACAACACGCTGTTCGATGAAAACGCCGCCTGCCACATCGCGCTCGGCCAGTGCTATTCGAAGTGCTTCCTCGACGGCGCCAACCTGTCGCCGGAGCAGATCGCGGCGCAGGGCGGCAACAAGAGCCTCATTCACATCGACTGGATGATCGGCTCGGGCGAGGTGGACATCGACGGCATCGGCGCCGACGGCAGCCGCACGCCGGTGTTCCGCAAGGGCGAGTGGGCCTGAACGGATCGACATTCAAACCACAACGCCAATGCAGCAATAGATCGTCATGGCCGGGCTTGTCCCGGGCATCCACGCCGGGCCGACTGTGCAAACCTCTGAAGGCTGTTCCTGGCCGCGGGGCGTGGATAGCCGGGACAAGCCCGGCCATGACGGTTCATTTGCTGCATCGGTGGCCCGAGCTAAATGGCGATCCGCTCCAAGCCCACAGCACGCACCCCTGACATGAAAATCCCCTCTCCCGTCGCCGGGAGAGGGGATTTTTGGTTTCAGGAAGGGGATGTACGGGGCGGGGTATCCCCCCTCAGTGCCCCGCCGGCCCGGCGGGCGTCTTCTTGCTGATCAGCGCCAGCAGCTCGCCGACGATGCCGCGCCGGAACAGCGAGACGGCGGCGACGAAGATGATGCCCTGGATCACCAGAACCCATTCGCCGAGCCCGGCCAGATAGTTCTGCATGGTCACGATCACCGCCGCCCCCACCACCGGGCCGAGGATGGTGCCCATGCCGCCCACCAGCGTCATCAGCACCACTTCGCCGGACATCTGCCACGCCACGTCGGTGAGGGATGCCAGCTGGAACACCAGCGACTTGGTGGCGCCAGCCAGCCCCGCCAGCGCGGCCGAGAG
>NZ_BMCT01000009.1 GCF_014635325.1 Azorhizobium oxalatiphilum
CCGAACTTCGCCGGGGCGGTCGTGACCGGAGGGTTCGGTGCTGGTTTCAACATGACGTGACCCCTCCTTACGCGACCGGCCCGGTCGAGGGCTCGATATTGACAAGGAACGCCTTGAACTCGGGCGTCTCGATGTTGGCGTCACCCACATAGGGGGTGAGGACGTTGGCGGGGAAACCCTTGCGGGCCGCGCCGACGAAGCCCCAGTGGATGGGGATGCCGACCACGTGCACAGCCTTGCCGTCGCAGATGATGGGGCGGATGCGCTTGGTCACGTAGGCCTTGGTGTAGATGAAGCCACGCTTGGACGACACCTTTACCCAGCCGCCATTGGTGATGGACTTCTCCTTGGCGAGTTCTTCCGAGATCTCGACGAAGGATTCCGGCTGGAGCACGGAGTTCACGTGGTTGTTCTTGGTCCAGTAGTGGAAATGCTCCGTGAGGCGATAGGAGGTCGCCGCATAGGGGAATTCCTTGGACGCAGGTTCCGCGAACTGGGCGAAGTCGTCCTTGAACACGCGGGCCACCGGATTGCCCCGGACCTTGGGGGCGATCAGATTGACCATCGGGCTCTCGAACGGCTCGTAATGCACCGGGAACGGTCCCTCGCGCATCATGCCCCGGGCGAACAGGCGCGAGACGCCTTCCGGGTTCATGATGAAGGGGCCGACGTCCTGCGGCTTCGCCGTGGGGGCGATGTCGGGCACGTCGTATCCGGTCCACTTGGCCCCGTCCCACCACAGCAGCTTGCGGGTTTCATCCCACGGCTTGCCGTTGATGTCGGCGGAGGCGCGATTGTAGATGATGCGGCGGTTCGCCGGCCAGGCGAACGACCACTTCAGATACGCGCCGGTGTCGTCGGGATCGGAATTGTCCCGGCGGGCCATCATGTTGCCGTCCTCGGTGAAGGAGCCGGCATAGATCCAGCAGCCCGAAGCCGTGGAGCCGTCGTCGCGCAGGGTGGCGAAGTTCGCCATCTGCTTGCCGGCGGTCAGCAGCTTCTTGGTGGGATCGTTGGGATCGAGCACGTCGGAGACGACGTAGCCGTTGAGCTCCTTGGTGAGCTCCTCGGCGGTCGGCTCGTCCGGGTTCTTGTAGTTCCAGGACAGGTTGAGGATGGGGTCCGGCAGGGCCCCGCCTTCCTTCCGGTACATTTCCTTAATGCGCAGATGAATCTGCGACATGATCCAGGCGTCGGTGCGGGCCTGCTCCGGGGGCGAACCGCCGGGCCAATGCCACTGCAGCCAGCGGCCGGAGTTCACCAGCGAGCCCTCATCCTCCGCGAAGCAGGTGGTGGGCAGCTGAAGCACTTCGGTCTGGATGTCGGCCGACTTCACGTCGTTATAGACGCCATGGTTCTCCCAGAAACGGGCAGTCTCCGTTTCCAGCGGGTCCATGACGACCAACAGCTTGAGCTTGGACAGGGCCGCCGACAGCTTGTTCCGGTTCGGGAACGCCTGCATCGGGTTGAAGCCCTGGCAGAAGTAGAGGTTCATCTTCCCCTGCTTCATGAGCTCGAACGCGCGCAGGATGTCGTAGGCCGGGACATCCATCTTCGGCAGCCAGTCGAAAGCGAAGCTGTTCTCGGCCGTAGCGGCCGGTCCCCACATCGCCTTCAGGAAGCTCACCATGAACTTCTTGTAGTTCTGCCAGAAGCTCATCTGGTTCGGCCGCAACGGCTTGAAGCCGCGGGTCGACATATAGGTGTTGAAGTCCGGCTCCTTGTCCGTGGCCAGCGTCAGATAGCCGGGGATCATGTTGGACATGAGCCCGATATCGGTGAGGCCCTGGATGTTGGAGTGACCACGCAGGGCGTTCATGCCGCCGCCACGCACACCGATATTGCCCAGGATGAGCTGGAGCATCGCCATGGAGCGGATGTTCTGGGATCCCTTGGAATGCTGGGTCCAGCCAAGCGCGTACATGGACGTCATGGTCTTGGTGGGCGTCGAGCACTCGCCGATCATCTCGGCCACCTTCAGGAACTTGTCCTTGGGCGTGCCGGAGATGCGTTCCACCAGTTCCGGGGTGTACTGGGCGACGTGCGCCTTCAGCAGGTTCCAGACGCAGCGGGGGTGCTGGAGCGTGTCGTCCACCACGGCATAGCCGTCGGGGCCGATCTCATACTCCCAGGTCGAGCGGTTATAATCCCGCTTTTCCTCGTCATAACCCGTGAACAGGCCGTCATTATAGGCAAAGCCCTCCTTCACAACGTAGCTCGCGTTGGTGAAGGCCTTCACATAGTCCCACTGCACCTTGTCGTTCTTGATGCAGTAGTTGATGACGCCCAACAGGAAGGCGATGTCCGAACCCTGACGGATCGGAGCGTAATAGTCAGAGACCGCAGCCGAGCGCGTATAGCGCGGATCGACCACGATAAGCTTCGCGCCGCGGTTGGCTTTCGCCTCCACGACCCACTTGAAACCACAAGGATGCGCTTCGGCGGCATTGCCGCCCATAATCACGACGAGATCCGTGTTCCGAATGTCGGTCCACGAATTGGTCATCGCGCCACGGCCAAAAGTTGGGCCCAAACTGGACACCGTGGGGCCGTGTCAGACTCGCGCCTGATTGTCGAAAACCACCATACCGAGGCTGCGGACGACCTTGTAGGTGGCCCAGGCAGTCTCATTGGTCGTTGCAGATGCGGCGAGGAAACCGGCGGTGTTCCAGCGGTTCACAGTCACGCCGTCGGCGTTCTTGGCGATGAAGTTCTTGTCGCGATCGTCCTTCAAGGCGCGCGCGATCTTGTCGAGCGCAGCGTCCCAGGAGATCGGTTCGAACTTGCTCGAGCCGGCGCGCCGGTACATCGGCTGCTTCAGACGCTGCTCGGACTTCACGATATCGAGGAGCGCGGCACCCTTCGGGCACAGCGTGCCGCGATTGGTCGGATGATCAACGTCACCCTCGATATGGGTGATGTCCGCCTTCTCGCCCTTCTTCAGGTCGCCCTTGGAGAAGATGAGAATGCCGCACGCCACCGAACAGTACGTACAGGTGTTGCGAGTCTCTGTGGTATTGAAGAGTTTGAAGGGACGAATCGCAGCTGCGTACGCCTCCTCAACTCCGCCGAAGCCGAGGGCTCCAAGCGTCGTTCCCGCGAGACCCGCACCCGCCGTTCCTAGGAACTGGCGCCGCGAGAGCTCCATATTCATCGAGTTGTACTCCGACACGTTACCCCCGTGTGGGGGACCGGAACGGGTTGTCGCAGCCAGCGACAGCCTGCATTCCGGCTTGGTGCCAAATTATTTTGGAACTGGAACTATGTCAAACTGGAGCGCGACATCAGATGCACTTTTGCATCGTTCTGCAACCGTGGTTGGCGGATAAGCCAATCGCGTGTCTTCCGTAGAGGAATGCCAGTAAATGCGCGTGCGTATTTCTGCATTGCGTGCAGCTGTTTGTTGCGACGCAACTTGAGGATATCACGCCCTCGTGTTGTTGACGCCAAATGCGAGGCGGGCGTAGGTTCCGGCCGTGATCTTGAGCACCGCTCCCGAGGCTCGGGGCAGACATATGCGGAAAAGCTGTGGTGAGGCTGGTAGCGCTTCCCGCAGGCGCTTGTCCGTGCGCCTTTCACGTGGGTTGGTGGGCTTCTCCCTCCATGGTTTCGCGTTACTGTCCGCCTCGGTGCTGCTGGCGTGCAGTTTGATCCTGTGCGCATCAGCCGAAGCTGCGGATTCGGATACGCCTGCCGCCACTGCCATGCTCACGCCATTCGCCGATGATCCGGCATTCAGTTCGCACGGCGTGCCTTCTGAAAAGGCGTTTCCCGAAAGCGGGGCATCCAAGGCGATGGCGGCCCGCGCCGCCGATCTGCCGCCGCTTGCGCCCCTGCCGGTCCTCGATGCCGCGCCGCTCGATCCAGCCACGCTGAAGGGGCGGGTGGTGCTGGTGCATTTCTTCGCCACCTGGTGCGAGCCTTGTCGGGAGGAACTACCAGCTCTGACGCGGCTCGCTGCCGATCATCCTGCCGACATCGCTGTGGTGGCAGTGGATGTGGCCGAGGTGGATGTGCGCGTGCGCCGCTTCTTTGCCGAGCATCCCGTGCCCTTCCCGGTGGCGCTCGATCGCGACCGGGCCTTCACCCGTTCCTGGCAGGTCTCGGGCCTGCCTTCCACCATCGTCCTCGATCGCGCCCTGCGTCCCCGCCTGAAGGCTGTGGGCGAGGTGGCGTGGGATGCTCCTGCCGTGCGCGTGCGCCTCGGCGGGTTGCTGTCTGAACCTTTCCCCGAACGTCCCGCCGCTTCCGTGGCGGGCAAGAAGACCATATCTGGAGACCTATCCCAATGATTTCCCGCCGCCACTTCCTCTATGCGGGCGCCGCCGCTTCCGCCGCGCTCACGCTGCCGGGCCTTGCGCGCGCGCAGAGCGCCGCGAGCCCCTCCGCTGCTGCGGTCTTCGCGCCCAAGCCCGGCGACTGGCGCACCTTCCAGGTGGTGACGCGCCTGGAAGTGAAGGCTGAGGCCGGCGCGAGCCAGGCCTGGGTGCCGCTGCCCGCCTTCGCCGCGCAGGACTGGTTCAAGCCGCTCGGCAGCACCTGGACCACCAACGCCGCTTCCGTTGAGACGGTGAAGGATGCGCAGGGCGCCGAAATCCTGCATCTGCGCTGGAAGGCCGGCGAGCAGCCGCCGGTGGTGGAAGTCACCAGCCGCTTCTCCACCCGCGACCGCGCCGTTGACCTGACCAAGCCCGGCACCGTCGCGCCGCTGTCGGATGCTGAGCGCGCGCAGTATCTGGCCGCCACCGACCTCATCCCCACCACCGGCATCGTGAAGGCCACGTCAGACAAGATCACCGCCGGCAAGGAAGGCGATCTGGCCAAGGCGCGGGCCATCTATGAGTGGGTGGTGGACAATACCTTCCGCAATGCCGCCACCCGTGGCTGCGGTACCGGCGATGTGGCCGCCATGCTGGAAAGCGGCGCGCTGGGTGGCAAGTGTGCGGACCTCAACGCGCTCTATGTCGGCCTGGTCCGTGCGGCAGGCATTCCGGCGCGTGACATCTACGGTGCGCGCGTGGCCCCGTCCAAGTTCGGCTACAAGAGCCTCGGCGCCAATTCCGACATCATCACCAAGGCCCAGCACTGCCGTGCCGAAGTCTTCCTGTCCGGTTTCGGCTGGGTGCCGGCGGACCCGGCGGACGTGCGCAAGGTGGTTCTGGAGGAGCCCCCGGCCAAGCTGGAGGTGAATGACGCCAAGGTGCTCGCCGCGCGGGCCGCGCTGTTCGGCTCCTGGGAAGGCAACTGGATGGCCTATAACACCGCCCATGACGTGGCGCTGCCGGGCTCCAGCGGCCCGAAGGTGGGCTTCTTCATGTATCCGGAAGCGGAGACCGTGGCCGGTCGCCTCGACTGCCTCGATCCGGACACCTTCAAATACACCCTGCGCTCGGCCGAAATTTCGGCCTGATCTGCGTTCGCGCCGGGGTGGCTCGTCTGCCCCGGCGTTTTCATATCTGCCTTTTCAGCCCCTTGAGATCTGTCATGTCCGCATCCTCATCCGACCAGCCTTTCCGCCTCACCAGTCTTGCCCATGGCGGCGGCTGCGGTTGCAAGCTCGCACCCTCGGTGTTGCAGGAACTGCTGGCCGGCGCGCCCGCCGCGCAGCCCTTCTCGCAGCTTCTTGTGGGTACCGAAACCGGCGATGACGCGGCGGTGTGGGATCTGGACGGCGACACCTGCATCGTTGCCACCACGGACTTCTTCATGCCGGTGGTGGACAATCCCGACCATTTCGGCCGCATCGCCGCTACCAATGCCATTTCCGACGTCTATGCCATGGGTGGCACGCCCATCATGGCGCTGGCCATCCTTGGTATGCCGCTCGGCAAGGTGGACACCGCCATCGTCCGCGACATCCTCCAGGGTGGCACGGCCGTATGTGCGTCGGCGGGCATTCCGGTGGCTGGCGGCCATTCCATCGACAGCGGCGAACCCATCTATGGCCTCGCGGTCATCGGCACGGTGCGCAAGGCGGACATCCGCCGCAATGCGGATGCGAAGGCAGGTGACGCGCTGATCCTCACCAAGGGCGTGGGGGTTGGCGTCTATTCCGCCGCCTTCAAGAAGGAGGCGCTTTCCGCCGACGGTTACGAGGAGATGATCGCCACCACCACCCTTCTCAACAAGGTTGGCGCCACGCTGGCGAAGGACGCCGCCGTGCATGCCATGACCGATGTCACGGGCTTCGGCGTGCTTGGCCATGGGCTGGAAGTGGCGCGTGGCTCTGGCCTGTCGGTGGAGATCGAGGCCGAGCGCCTGCCTTTGCTGGCGCATGCGGAGGCTCTGGTGCGGCAGGGCTTCGTCACTGGCGCCTCGGGCCGGAACTGGGCCAGCTATGGCGCGGGCGTGAGGCTGCCGGCGGATTTTCCGGACTGGCGCCTGAATCTGCTCACCGATCCGCAGACCTCCGGCGGCCTGCTGGTCTCCTGCGCGGCGGACGAGGCTGACCGGCTGGTGGCCGAGATTAACGCCGCCGGTTATCCCGCTGCCTGCCGCATTGGCGCGGTGGTGGAGGGGCCGGCCGAAGTGCGGGTGATCTGACCTTTCGGAACGTATGGGCGGCAAGAGGCGTTCTTCGGCAAACGGAGGACTGCGTCATGCGCATTTTTGCGACCAAGCCGACCCTGACGGCGACCGCGCCTCTGGCGCTCATCGGCCTGTGGCTGGTGGCCGCCATCCCCATGGGTGTCACCGTCAGCCAAGCGGCGGAGCAGGGCACGTCTGCGGCCTGCGACACGTCCAAGGACGATGCGCCGGGCAACCATGCCGCAACGCCGCAGCAGACCGGCTCCAATTCCGGCACCGCGCCCGGTAATACGGGCAATACCGGCTGGACCAATGGCAACGGCGGCACGTTCGCCGGAACCTCGCCGCATGCCGAAACGCCAGGCTCTCCCACCAGGCAGCCGGAGACGGTGACGAACGCCAATCCCGGATCAGCGGAGCAGCCGCGTAAGCCCTGCTGAGCGGGTGCTCGGCAGAACTTTCACTCTTTCCGTATGGTCTTCTGCCAAGAGGTGACGACGGCCTCCGCCGCCTCGGAGTCGCGCGAGACGTCGATTTCCTGCCACGTCATGGGGCCGAGGTCATAGGTCATCTGTTCCGTGATGACGTCCGGCGTGGCATCGGATGCATCGTTGCTGCGGGCGGCCACGCGAGCTTTCAGGGTTTCAATCGCAGCGGTGAGCCAGAGGCCGAGGAACGGTCTCGTTTCGGCGATGTCTTCGATCGCCTTGCGTTCCTGCGCTCGCGCATGCACCGCGTCCACCACCACTGCCGCGCCTGCATCAAGGGCGATGCGCGCCCTGTGACGCAGGCGGGCATAGACGGCATCCGCACTGCCGGGCCCGTAGGCCGAGGGTGGCAGTCTCTCCATCTCACCCACGCCATTGATGAGCTTTCGCTCCACATCGCTGCGCAGAACGACCGCGCCGGGCGCCCTGCCGAGGGTTGGGGCCAGTCGTGCGCCCAGGCGGCTCTTGCCGGTTCCGGATAGCCCGCCCACCGCGACAAGCACTGGCGGAACGGGTGTAAGAAAGGCACGGGCGGCATCGAAATAAGCACGCACCTTGCCTTCGGCATCGGCGCGGCTTTCCCCGGTCAGATGGGCGAGGGTGGGGACGCCGACCTTGGCGCGTATGCCGGCGCGCAGTGAGATAAACAGCGGCAGAGCCGCAAGCCCCTCGTAATGCGCTTCATCGTCCATGGCCCAGAGATAGCGGTTGAGCACCAGATTGGCGTCTGCGTGCCGTTCGCGCTGCCACAGGTCCATCAACAGAAAGGCGAGGTCGTAGAGCAGGTCGCAGGTGGCAAGCTGGGGGTTGAACTCAATGGCGTCGAACAGCACCGGCCGGCCCTCGATGAGGGCGATATTGCGCAGATGCAGGTCGCCGTGGCAGTGCCGCACGAAGCCGCTTTCCTCCCTCCTTTGCAGCAGGGGGCGATAGGTGGAGAGAGCTGTCAGCGTGGCGGCTGTGAGGGCTTCGACTTCGGCCGGCGGGAAGAGATCCGGTGCAGCGGAGAAGCTGGCAATATTGTCGGCCGCGATCTCCGCCAGCGCCGCAAAGGCATCGAAGCCGTCCGGCATCGCGGGTGCGCGCCGATGTGCTTGCGCCACGGCACTGGCGAGGTCGGAAAGCGTGGCGAGGTCGAATGGGCCGGCTTCCGCCAGCCGATCGAGGGTCTGCGCCTCGTCGAAGCGGCGCATATGGACCAGCCATTCAATCACGCGACCGTTGCCGCCGATGGCGAGGTGGCCATCCGACTCGGTGACGGGGAGCGCGTCCAGATAGAGATCCGGCGCGTTGGGGCGGTTGATGGCGATCTCGCCTTCGCAAGCGGCCCGGCGTTTCTCCAGCGTGGAGAAATCCATGAAGGGAAAGTCTACAGCCCTCTTCACCTTGAAGGCGTGATCACCCGCCAGGAAGACCGCTGCGCCGTGGGTATCGATACGGGTTACAGGCGCCTCGCCGCCATGGGTGGCCGGATCGGCCAGGAAGGCGAAGACCGTGCTCTGGTCCTCAACCACATGGTCGTCGCTCATGGCCGCCTCCGCGGGAGGATCATTCATTCCCTTCTACCCCAAAGCGGAGTTCGGCGATTTGATCCGGAGCGGCCGGCCCGCCGATCCGGCATCGCTTCCGCCTCAGACGCCGGTGGGCTGTTCCTGACGAAGGGGGGCGTGCTGTGGCTCGTGCAGGGCAGGCAGACGCACGGTAAAGACTGCCCCCTCGAAGGCATTTTCCACGCTCAGCGTGCCGGCATGGTCGCGGATGATGCCGAAACTCACGGACAGGCCAAGGCCGGTGCCCTGACCCGGCGGCTTGGTGGTGAAGAAGGGCTGGAACACCTTGTCGAGCACATGGTCCGGGATGCCGCCGGCATTGTCCTTCACCGAGATGGACACCATGGGAGCGTTTGTATCACCGTGCTCCAAGGTGATTTCGATGGCAATGGCGCCCAGATAGTCCATGCCCACGGAGCGCCGACGGTCGCGGATGGCGTCACGGGCGTTCTGAAGCAGGTTGATGATGACCTGCTCCAGCTGGTCCTGCCGGCACAGCACGCGCAAATCATCGCTGGCGCCGGAGACGGAGATGGAGACGTTCTCCAGCCGCAACTGGGCACCGACCACCTGCAGCGCGCCGTCGATGGCCTCCATCGGGTCGGAGGGTTCGAGACGGAAGCCGCTCTTGCGGCCGAAGATGCGCATATGGTCGATGATCCGGCTCATGCGCACGGTCTGCTGGATGATGCGGTTGAGCTTGGCCTCCATATGCTCGTCCGGCATGTTCTTGTGCAGGCCGGTGAGCGCATTGGTAGCGGCGAGCCGGATGACGCCGAGCGGCTGGTTGATCTCGTGCGCGAGGCCGGTGGCCACCTCGCCCAGCGAGGCCAGCTTGGACATCTGGTAGAGGTTGTTTTCCTCGATCCGC
This sequence comes from Azorhizobium oxalatiphilum, assembly GCF_014635325.1. Classification (GTDB taxonomy): domain Bacteria; phylum Pseudomonadota; class Alphaproteobacteria; order Rhizobiales; family Xanthobacteraceae; genus Azorhizobium; species Azorhizobium oxalatiphilum. The sequence goes on from NZ_BMCT01000009.1 coordinate 9,438, forward strand.
TTGGAGGTCTGGTCCACGGCGAAGACCACCAGATCGCTCGGCTTCTGAGGCGCGCCCTGGGCGCCGCCGTCGATCTCCTCCAGCGGGGCGATCATCAGCTGGACCTCGAACTCTTCACCGTCCTTGGCGAAATATTCCACGCTCACCTGAGGCCCGGTGAGATTGCGGGTGGCGGCCAGGAAACGCGGGCTGGCCACATATTCGTGGATCAATTCCGGCAACACGCTGCCGGACGTGTCGCCGATCTGCCGACTTCCATCCGCCGTCACATGCACCACGCAGACGCCTGGAACGCCGGCCATGGCTTCCAGAAAGTGCACCTCGCGCTGACGCGCGCTCTCGCGCAGCACGCTGGCGCGCACTTTCTGCTGCAGCCGATGATAGCTCAGGGCCACATAAGCCAGCGCCAGCAGCACCAGCCCGAGCCCACCGGCGGTGATCCAGATGGCAAGGCGGAAATCCTCACCCTGCGAGCGGATATAGACCTTGTCATAGGCCACCAGCATGATGACCGGATATCGCTCAGAACGAACGTAGTAGCCGATGCGATCTATGCCATCGATGGCACTGACCTGCTGATAGGGCGCTTCCTGGTTTTCAAGCAGGCGGCGGAAGTTGGGTTCTTCGCCGATATTCTCTCCGAAGCTCACGGTCGCAGCGGCACGCGCGCGGACCACGCCGTCCGTCCCGATGAGAGAGATGAGGGAATTCGGATCGATGCGCAGGCGGTTATAGAAGCTGATGAAGTCGTAGACGTTGTAAGACGCCACGATGATGCCGCGCAGCTCGCCGCTGTGGTCGTACCAGGGGCGGGAAAACTGGATGGTCCAGCGCTTGGTGATGCGTCCGAGCACCGGCTTGGAGATGTAGAGGCCCTTGAAAGGGTTTGCTCCGAAATGGACGCGGAAGTGTTCGCGGTCCGCCACGTTGATGGGCGACCCACCCGGCGCGGCGATGCTGGTGGCGACGATGAAGCCTTCCTTGTCCACCACGGAAAGCTGGACGATGGGGGCGGGGATGCTCAGGGTTCGGAGGAAATCGTAGATTTCCGTCGGGGAACTGCTGGGGTTCAGCTGGTTCGCCAGATTGAGCATGAGGGATTCGACCGGCTCGATGGTCTGGTCGAAATTGTGCAGAAGAATGTAGGCGGTCTTCTGGGCGTTGATTTCCGCCTCGCGATACTCCGCCCGCGTGTTCAGCTGCGTCAGCACCCATGCAGTGCCCAGCGGAATGGCTTCCACCAGCAGGATGATCGCAATGATCTTGAGGACCCGGTCGAGGAGTGGGCCTCCCGGGAACCATTTCGTACTGTCCAGGGCCGTGGACAGGCGCATGATCATACCGGCAGGGATCTGATGGCGCGTTGCAGGGCTTCCACGGCCAGGGGCTTGGACAGGCATTCCCGCGCGCCGGCCGCCTTTGCACGATCCACGTCGATCTTGCTGCCGTGGCCGGTCACAACAATGAACTGGAGGTCGCGTCCGTCGAATTCGGATCGAGCGGCCTGGATCAGCGCGATACCATCCATCTCCGGCATCCGAATATCCGTCACCACGACGTGAATATCAGGATGGTGGCGCAGCATCTCGACTGCCGCCAACCCATTGGCTGCGGAAAAGGCTGTGAAGCCCTCGAAGGCCAGAGCCTCCAGAACTTCATCCAGATATTCTGGCTCGTCGTCGACGATCAGAAGTGGGCTCGCTGCTTTCACACGGGCGCCCCCTGGAAACGGCGAGGCCTGAGGCGAAAAAGCCGTCATGCCCATGGACAGGTATTCGTCAGTTTGTGATCTGCATATGGCGGGTGACTCAGTGAAAAAAGCGCTCCCGACATTGCAGAATCATTCTTCACCGTAGGGTTGAGAGGACCTATTCGCAGCCGCCACGTCAAGCGAGGATACCTCCAATTCGGAGCCAATGACCGCATGAGTCGTGCGGTCTCAAAAACATTCTACGCAATCAATTCTTTTGGCGCCGAGAAAAATCGGGTGCCGGAGATGTCATTCCATCGTCTCGGGCTGCAGGTCAACGGTCAGCGGCTGGTGGCCCGTTGCGGCGAGGAAGGCTGTGAGCCCCGCGGCCGACAGACCGGTGGTCTTGTCATTGGTCAGGGGATGGCAGTTGATGATGTCGGAGGCCATCAGTGCGTCGTCGATAACCACGCTGACGCGGTGCTCCGGATCGTTCATAAGCGCGAGAAGGGAGACCGATCCCGGCCGTACGCCGAGGTGCTCGTAGAGGGCTTCCGGCGTGCCGAAGGACAGGCGGCCCCGGGCCCCGATCCGGTGGCGCAGGGCCTTCAGGTCCGCCGGCCGGTCATCGCCCGGCGGCACGAGGATGCTGACAAGGAAGTAGGTCTTCTTGTCGTCGCGCAGGAAGAGGTTCTTGGTATGTGCGCCGGGAATGTTGCCGCGAAGGGCCTGGGATTCGGCGACGGTGCGCAGCGGCGGGTGAGTATGAGTCCGTGCCGCGATGCCGTGGGCATCAAGAAAGCGCAGGACATCATCGGGCGACAAGGGCATGGCAGACCGTGTGGGCGAGACGCGGCGCAGAAGGTGCCGCTCAGAGGAAGGCGTGTGTGGCCTCGGTGAGCATGTCCTGAACATACGGGCCAAGCTTCCGCGCGCACTCCACGTAATATAGCGCTTCCGGCCCCGGCCGGACCAGCACCACGTCTGCCGAGCCAAGCAGGGCGAGGGTCGCCGCGCCGGCGGGGAAGGCGTTATCCGACAGGTCGAGGAGGATAAGGTCGTTCAGGATGGCACGGGCGTTCGGGCCGGATATCTGGAAGGAGACGTTGCGTCGGCTGATCTCCACCAGCGAAGTGACCACGCCGCCAAGGTCGGACTGGATTTCCGCCACCATGTGCCGGGTTTCGGATGGCGGGGCAATCAGGCGCCACTCGTGAAGAGAGAGGTGCAGGGAGACGCGGGCGCCCATCTTGCGGCAGCTTCCCACGGGGCCGGAAAGGTCGAAGCCGCCGGCTGAGGCGGTCGGTACGGCCTCGACCCCGAAAACATGCAGGGCGAACCGCGTGGCGGGGCCAAGCGGTATGAGTTGCGTTAGGTTGGCTTCCGCAGGGGTCGGCCGAACAAGAAGCAGGGCTTCAGACATAGACTAGGCTTTCGGCTGTGCCGTTCACCGGCCGTGCATCACCCGGGAGGGCGGCGGCAGTGCCACGCACGGGGGCACAAAAGCCTGAGAGCGTGGGAGGGCGCGGGGGAAGACGCAGGGCCGGGAAGGGGCGGCTGTGGCTCGCCCGACCATTCTGCGTGCTGCGACAGCCGTGAACGGCGCGAAAAGGCGATCCGTTATCCACAGCCGCCATATTGACGGGGGTGTCATTCTTGGCGTGATAATAGGCGGTGCCCAACTGCTGGGCGCTGCTGCCGGTTGCTGCTTCCACCAAGCAGTAACGCGGCTGTACTGGCCTGGTTTGGCGCAACACATCCAGACAGGCGTTAAGGCCTCCCTTGCGGGGAGCTTTTGGCGGTGTGCGGCGCATGGGCCTCAATGTCCAGCTGCGGGGTCGCATGCTGGCGCCTGAAGCGCGGGCATGCGTGCAATGCACAAAGTGCACTGTGCGACGCACAAGTGCATCATGATGCCGCTGTCATCTCGTCATCATGCGACCTTGGCGTGGAATAAATCCGACATTTGATGTTTTACCATTCGGCTTGAGCGTCACCGAGCGGTCCCGCAGCGCGTTCGAAGGTCATGGAATACCCTGGCGCTTGGAGCGGCGACCTCAATCGGCGTAGCGGACCCCAGGTCGTCGACTCGATATCGGAGCCGAAATCCTCAAATTTGATGGGCTCGACCTCGAGCGATGTCGAACTCTTCGGAAGGCTCAGGAGCAGGGTGGCCACGCGGGCGAGGGAGGTCCGCCAGATGGACCCGAGACCATGGCACCGCCTCAGGGCGAGACCGCGCAGGGCGGCCGTGGCCAGCACATATCCGGTGGCGTGATCGAGAGCCTGGACGGGCAACGGCACCGGCCGATCGGCTCCCGCCGCGCGCATGCCGGCCTCGGCGATGCCGGTGCTCATCTGAACCAAGCTATCGAAACCACGCCGCTGAACCCACGGACCCGTCCAGCCATAGGCGTCCAGCGCCACATCCACCAAACCGGGGCGGATGTTTTGTCGCTCGGATGCGCTCAGCCCCAACCGATCCAGCGCGTCCGAGCGATAGCCATGAACCATGACATCGGCCTTCTCCATAAGGCCGATGAGCCGTGCACGATCTTTGGATAGGGTCAGGTCGAGCCGCGCCCGCCGTTTGCCAGGTGTCATGTCTGGCAGCAAAGACGGTTCGTCCCAGAAGGGCGGGTCGATCCGCAGCACATCGGCGCCATAACCGGCAAGGAAGCGCGTGGCTGTGGGGCCGGCGAGGACGCGGGTGAGGTCCAGAACCCGCAAACCCTTGAGGGGGAGGATTCCATCCGGCGTTGGCAGCGCCCCGGTGCCGAGAGCGCCATCCATATGGTGGATCAGCGGTTCCTCCGCCACCGCGCGACCCTGCGGGTGGCTCGCCCACTCTTCCGCGCTCCGCATGTGCGCCGCGCAGCCACCTGCATTCACGATGGCGCTTTCGAGGGCGGTGCCGGGCCAGCGCGCCACCGCCTCGGCGACGGCTGTCCGATCCTCTGCCGTTTCCAGCACTTTCAGGGCAGCAGCGCGATGGTGAGGCGCATTGGTGTGCAGGCGGATCCATCCGTCGGCGCAGCGATAATCGCCGGCTATGGCATCCCATGCCGGTGGAGGCGTCCAGCCTTCGCTCCGGAAGGATGAACTGAACCACAGTCCCGCCAGCCGCCGGTCGATGGTGACGTCCGGCGCCGGCCCGTCATGGGCCGCATAGTCCGCCAGCGCCAGCCCTGCCGCGCCGATGCTGGCGCAGGCAAGGTCGCTCACTGGAAACACGGATGGCAGATCGCCCACTCCCTTCAGCCGGAGGCGGCTCGGCCAGTGCTCCTCTGTGCCGAACGCTTCCGCAATGGCCGAGAGGGCGCTCGCAAGGGGCGGAGGCAGAGGAGACGCGGCGGGGGCGTGCATGGACTTCTCCGGTGCGGACATCCGAGCGGTCGGGCCTCACCTGAGGCGAATCGGCCATGCCGCTTTTTCGATGGTGAGTGTGCCTCAGCACTCGGGCACGTTCACCGCCAATCCGCCCTGGGAGGTTTCCTTGTATTTGGACTGCATGTCGAGGCCGGTCTGCCGCATGGTCTCGATGACCTGATCCAGCGAAACCGCATGCACGCCATCACCCCGCAAAGCGAGGGACGCGGCGGCGATGGCCTTGTTGGCGCCGAAGGCGTTGCGTTCGATGCAGGGGATCTGCACCAGCCCGCCGATGGGATCGCAGGTCATGCCCAGATGATGCTCCATGGCGATCTCTGCGGCATTCTCAACCTGCTCGGGACTGGCGCCGAGCACACTGGCGAGCCCGGCCGCCGCCATGGAGGCTGCAGACCCCACCTCGCCCTGGCAGCCCACCTCTGCACCGGAGATGGAGGCGTTGCGCTTGATAAGCGCGCCCACTGCGGCGGCGGTGAGCAGGAAGGTGCGCAGATCCGCCGGGCCGATGCCCTGACAGAAATCGCGGGCATAGCGCAGCACGGCCGGCACGATGCCTGCCGCTCCGTTGGTGGGGGCGGTCACAACACGGCCGCCGGCTGCGTTCTCCTCATTCACCGCAATGGCGTACACTGACACCCAGTCCATGATCTCATGCGGTGGGCGCTGGTTTCGGGCGCGGTCGGCCTCCAGCTGCTCCCGGATGTCCTTGGCCCGCCGCCGCACGCGAAGCCGGCCCGGCAGGCTGCCGCCCGTGGACAGGCCGCGGTCGATGCAGCCGAACATGGCTGTGACTATGGCGTCGAGCCCGGCTTCCACGTCCGCGCGCGGCCGCAGCGCGCATTCATTGGCCATCTGGACTTCGGCGATGGTGAGGTCCGTTCGGTGGCACAACGCCAGCAGGTCGGCGGCGCAATTGTAGACGTAGGGCACGCTGTCGACGGTCGCGTCCGCCGTCTCGCCTTCCTCCACCACGAAGCCGCCGCCGATGGAATAGAACAGGCGTTCCACCAGCAGGCCTCCGTCCGCCGCGAAGGCACGCAGACGCAGGGCATTGGTGTGGAACGGCATCATGGTCTTGAAGTCGAAGATCAGATCGCGTTCGGGATCGAACGCGGCACGTCCACCGTCCGGCGTGTCGATGGCCTTCTCGATGGCAAGCCGGGCGATCATCACCGATACGTCGTCGGGATCGAGCGAGGCCGGCGCGGCACCCAGCAGGCCAAGACAGACGGCGCGGTCCGTGGCGTGCCCCTTTCCGGTCCAGGCCAGGGAGCCGAACAATTCAGCGGTGACATGCCGTGTGCCCTCGGGGAGGGCATCGCGGAACCTCTTGCCGGCCACCATAGGGCCGACGGTGTGCGAGGATGAAGGGCCGACCCCGATCTTGAACAGGTCGAAAACGCTGATCATTACTTGTCTCTCGGCCCCCGGCAGGGCCTTCGCGTGACCGTCGGGCTTTTGCGTCGACGATCCCCCCATCGCTCTTCTAGACCGTTTCAAGCCGGGATGGGGAGGGTATTGCCGCTGCTGTCCCCTTTTGGCTGACGGGATGTGAAGAGCCGCACGCGTGACGATGGGACAGCTTGCCCGCTTTGCGTGTGGCAAAGGGCAGCATAGCATGGTGCCGGCATGCGCATGGTCCGTCTCTTCCCCCATTCCCACATCCGGTCCCGTGTGCCGGCTGCCGTGTCCCATGGCGGCCTTCGGCAAGGCCTGGTCCCCAGGGGGGAGGGGGCGGCATGAAAATGGGTGGCCCGCAGACCGTGCGGGGATCCTCGCGACGGTCGCAGGGTGGGGCGCGGCTGCGCGTGGGTTTCCTGCTCATGCACAATTTCACCCTGACCGCTTTTTCCAGCTTTGTGGACGTATTGCGGCTGGCGGCGGACGAGGGTGATCGGTCCCGGCCAATCGCGTGCTCGTGGCAGGTCATGTCGCCCGGTTGCCGGCCGGTGCGGTCATCCTGCGGCGTGGAGATCCAGCCGAATGCGGATCTCATGGACCCGGCGAACTTCGACTATGTGGTGGTGGTGGGCGGCCTGCTGCATGGCATGCCCCCTCTGCCGCGTGCGATGGCACCCTATCTGGAGCGCGCGGCGTTGGCGGGAGTGACGCTGGCGGGTGTGTGCACCGGCTCCTTCGTGCTCAGCCGGCTGGGGCTCATGGGCCAGCGCAAATGCTGCGTGAGCTGGTATCACTATCGCGATTTTCTCGACGAATTTCCCGCCCTCGTTCCGGTCGCCGACCGGCTGTTCGTGGAGGATGGCGACCGCATCACCTGCTCGGGCGGAGCCGGGGTCGCGGATCTGGCGGCGCATCTGGTGTCGCGCCATCTTGGTGCGTCGGCCGCGCAGAAGGCGCTTAACATCCTGCTGATCGACCGGCCCCGGGCGGCGGAGAGCGCGCAGCCCGCGCCCCCCATAACGGAAGGCATCGGCCCGGACGACGACCGTGTCTCGCGGGCGCTGCTGATGATGGAGCAGCATCTGGCCGAGCCACTGGCGGTGGCGCGGATCGCCGCCCGGCTCGGCCTCTCGACGCGGCAGTTGGAGCGCCTGTTCACCGCCCGCCTTGGGGAGACGCCACAGGAAAGCTATCTGGCGCTACGCCTGCGACACGGGCGCTGGATGCTGGCGCATACCGTGCTTCCGGCGGCGCAGATCGCGGTGGAATTGGGGTTTGCCGATGGCTCCCATTTCGGCCGCGCCTTCAAGGCGCGTTACGCGATGACACCCACCGCTTTCCGTCGGACCCACACCGAAACCGTTGGAGCGGGTGCTCCGGATGCGGTGCCGCGGGTCTACGGGTGATCGGGACGTTCCGCCGGTCCGGTCCAGCGCGCAATATCGAATGCCTCCAGCGGCACGTCGGTGTGCCCATCCGCCACCAACTCGCTCAGGATGGCGCCGATGGCGGGTCCCAACTGGAAGCCGTGGCCCGAGAAGCCGAAGGCGTGAAGCAGGCAGGGCGTGGTGCGGCTCGGCCCAATGACCGGGATATGGTCCGGCATCTGACCGTCTATGCCTGACCAGGAGCGGATGACGCAGGCGCCGGCGATCTCCGGCACGAGTTCTGCGGCCAGAGCCATGGCGGCGCGGGTCTCGTCAGCGCGTGGACGGGACCAGGGCACGGCGGGATCGCTGACCCCGTAGCCGCCACCGATGATGATGTTGCCGCGCGGGATCTGTCGCAGATAGACATTGCCCCCCACCACCCCGAGATTGGGCTGGATGAAATAGCGCATCGGCTCCGTCACCATCATATTGGGATTGAGCGGGCTCACGGGCACGCTTTCTCCGAATGCCTCCGCTACCGCGCCGCCCCAGAAGCCGGCGGTGTTGAGGAGCCAGCGGGCGCGATAGAGCCCATACTCGGTCTCCACCTCGAACATTTCGCCATCGAAGCGCAACGCGCGCGCCCTGGTGTTCTCGCGGATGTCGGCCCCGGCATCACGTGCAGCGCGGGCCAGTGCCGGCACCAGCAGGCGGGGATTGGCGGCCCCGTCCTCGGGCGCCAGTGAGCCTGCGATCACTTTCGGGCCGAGCCAGGGATAGTCCTCATGCAACGCGTTGCGGCCCACGAGGCGCAGCGGCAAGTCGTGCTCACGGGCGACGTCCAGATAGGCGACGAGTTCCGCCTCCTCTTCCAGCGTGCGGGCGAGCTTAAGATGGCCGGAGACGGTGAACTCCGCATCCGTGCCGACGATCTCGGTGAGGCGCTGCCAGAGGGTCATGGCGCGGCGCGCGATGGGAAGTTCGGCCGGATGGCGGCCCTGCTGGCGCACCCCGCCATAATTGACGCCCGAAGCCTGCCCGCCCACCAGCCCGCGTTCCAGTAGCACGCAAGGAATGTTTCGCTGGGCAAGATGCAGCGCGGCAGACGTGCCGGCTCCGCCGGCGCCGATGATGAGGACTTGCGTCTCGGTGAGACTCATTCTGCCGCCTCTTGCACGGTGGCGGAGGCCAGCGGCACAGGCTTCACCGGCGGCTGGCCGCGCAGGCGGCCGATGGCAGCCACGTCACGGCCGAGCGCGGTTGCCAGTATTTCCGCCCCCGCCGGCCCGCATACACGGCCCTGGCAGCGGCCCATGCCGAGGCGGGTGAAGGCCTTGGCCCGGTTCAGTTCCGGTGCGGCACCGGTGGCCGGCCTGCCACCCACCGCGCGCAGGTCTCCGGCCGAGATCGCCTCGCAGCGGCACACCAGCGTGTCGTCCGGCATCGCGCGGGCAAGGTCTGCCGGGAAGGGGAAGGCACGTTCGAGCGTGGCGCGGAAGCCGGAGAGACGGGCCAGCGCGCCGTCCAGCGTCGCGGTCAGAGGGCCGGGCACGGTGCGGCCGGCATCTTCCAACAGGGCGAGCGCTGCGCGGGCGCCGGCCATCTCCGCAGCATCAGCTCCGGCGATACCGGCGCCATCCCCCGCCAGATAGATAGCGGGAACCTTGGTGCGCCCGGTGGCATCCTTCTCCGGAACCCAATTGTGTTGTGGCTCATCAAAGTGGAAAGGCACGCCTGCCAGATCGGCGAGCTGCGCCTCGGGCTTCAGCCCCCAGCCCAGCGCTACCGCATCGCAGGTGATCTGGCGTGTAGCGCCGGAGGCGGTCTTGAAGGTGATCGCCTTCACCTCGTCGCCACTGCCTGTGATGGCGACGGGCCGGGCACCTTCGAAGACCGGAGTGCCTGCGGCGCGCACGGCGGCCATATACCAGAGCCCCTTCCAGAACACCGTTCCGCCGGGCAGCAGGGCTGCCGCATGGCGGGCTTTGTGGGCAAAGGATGTGGTGTCGATGACGGCGACGGGGCGTGCGCCATTCTTCAGATACTGATAGGCGAGCAGCCACAGCAGCGGCCCGGTGCCCACCAGCGCCACGTGTTGGCCGATGGCGCAGCCTTGGGCTTTCAGGGCGATCTGGGCGCCGCCCAGGGTGGTGACGCCGGGCCGCGTCCAGCCCGGCAGCGGGATCACCCGGTCCATGGCGCCCGTGCAGAGGATGGCGTTGTCGTAGGTCAGTGTGGCCTGCTGCCCGGCGCAGAGCGTCTCCAGCGTGCGGTTGTGCGGGTCGATATGCCAGACGAGGGTGTTGGGCCGCCAGTCGGTGCGTGATTTCAGTGCGTCCAGCGTGTCGTGCACGGCGCGGGCGCGGCCCGCTTCCATGCCGTAGAGTTGTCTGTGGTCGCGGGTGAGGCCAAGGGGCGGACGCTGGTAGATGCGGCCGCCGCCATCGGGGGCCTCGTCGATCCACACCGGGCGCAGCCCTGCCGTCACCAATTGCTCCACGGCCCGCACGCCGGCCGGGCCGGCTCCGACCACGATGGTCCTCATAGCCGCCTCACCACCATGCCGTCCGCCGCCTGCGTAGCGCAGGCACGCACGCGGCCCAAACCCTCCACCATCACCCAGCAATCCTGACAGGCGGCCATGTGACAGAAACCGGCGCGCGGTTCCTGTGCGAAGATATTGGGGGAGAGCGCGCCAGCCCCGCCCGCCAACAAGGCCGTGAGTACGGTGTCGCCGGTGAGCGCCTGCACAGGGGTGCTGTCCAGGGTCAGGTTGATCTGCGGCCGGTCGAGGTCGCGCAGCCGTTTCAGCCTCACAGCATGTCCTCCTTCTGGCAGTTCACCAGAAGCTCGGCCACGCTCGCCGTATTGGGCAACTGCACGAGGGCTTCCACCAGCAAAGCGATGTCTTCCGGCCGGCTCATGGCGGCGCGGGGCACCTTGGTGACGGTGGCGGTCATGTCCGTATCGACGAAGCCGGGGCAGAGCGCGGTGGCGCGGATGCCATGCTCCCAGCCATGCTGGCGCACCGCATGGGTGAGCGCCACGAGCGCATGCTTGCTCATGGCATAGCCCACATTCTCGTTGCGCACGCGCTTGCCTGAGAGCGAGGAGATGTTGATCACCCTGCCGCTACCCGAGGCTACGAGATGTGGCCAGGCTGCACGGATCACCCGTAGCGGCCCCATGCTGTTGATGTTCCAAAGATCATCGAACGGAGTTTCGTCCGCATCCAGAAGGCGGGCTTTGGTGTTGATGCCAGCGGCATTCACCAGCACGTCGATGCGGCCATAAGCAGCCTGCGCCTCATCTATCCAGCGCTGCGCGCTGGCGGCTTCGCCCGCGTCATAGAGGCTGGTGTGGATCCCCTCCGGCAGGTTCGCGTGTTTGAGGTCGCGTACGCCAGCGGAGATGCGGAAGCCGCTCGCCTGCAGCCGCTCGGCGACGGCGCGACCGATGCCACGTGAGGCGCCGGAGACGAGCGCAACGCGGCGGTGCGGATCAGGCATGGGGCGCCTCGGGGATCTCGGCGAGCACCGGCGGGCAGGCAAGCCGGCGGCCGGGGCCGGCATGCAGCAGTTCGGGCAGTTCTTCCGCGCAGGCCGGCAGCGCGCGCGGACAGCGGGTGCGGAAGGCGCAACCGGAGGGCGGATTGGCCGGGCTCGGCATTTCCCCCTTCAGAGGCTCGCGACGGTCGTCGACGGCGTGCATGGAGGGCGTCGCTGCCAGCAGCGCCTGCGTATAGGGGTGATGGGGGGTGGCGAACAGTTCGGCGGCGGGGGCTTCCTCCACCACGCGGCCCAGATACATCACCACCACCCGGTCGCAGAGATGGCGCACCACATGCAGGTCGTGGCTGATGAAGATGAGGCCGAGCCCGAGGCGGCTGCGCAGATCCTTGAGCAGGTTCACCACTTGCGCCTGCACCGAGACGTCCAGCGCGGAGACCGGCTCGTCCGCCACCAGCACGTCGGGATCAGTGGAGAGCGCGCGGGCGATGGCGATGCGCTGGCGCTGGCCACCGGAGAATTCGTGCGGCAGGCGGCCGGCATGGGCCGGGTCCAGCCCTACCTGAGCCAGCAGTGCCGCCACCTTCTCCTTCGCGCCCTCCCGAGTGGCGAGGCGGTGGATCAATATGCCGTCGGCGATCTGGTCGCCGATGGGGCGGCGGGGATCGAGGCTGGCGAAGGGATCCTGGAACACCAGCTGCATGCGCCGCCGCAATGCGCGTAATTCGCGCTTGGGCAGGGCACCGAGATCCTTGCCGTCGAAGGTCACGCGGCCGGCAGTGGCGGGGGTGAGGTGGAGCAATACGCGAGCGAGCGTGGACTTGCCGCAACCGCTCTCACCCACCACGCCTACGGCCTCGCCGCGCGCGAGGGCGAAGTCCACGCCGCGCAGGGCGAGCACCTCATGGCTGCGGCCGAGCAGGCCGCCGCGTCCCTTGAAGCCGCGCTTCAGCCCTTCGGCCCGCAGAAGTGGACGACGGTCCGGAAAAGCGAGGGGTGGGGAGACGTGCACGTTCATGCCACCTCCATGGGGCGGATGCAGCGGGCGGTGCGGCCGGGGCCGACCTCAACTGCGTCGGGATGGGCGGTCGCGCAGGCCTGTGTGGAGAGGGCACAGCGCGGGGCGAAATGGCAGCCCGGCGGCAAAGCGGCGGGAGAGGGGACGGTGCCGGGAATGGCCGCCAGCTCTTCGGCCTCACTTTCCGGGGCCGAGGCGAGCAAAGCGGCGGTGTAGGGATGGCGGGGATGGGCGAAGACCTCTCCCACCGGGCCTTCCTCCACGATCTCACCCGCATACATCACCACCACCCGGTCGGCGATCTGGCGCACCACTGCCAGATTGTGGGTGACGAAGAGGAGGCCCATGCCGCTGGTCTCGGCTCCGCTTTTCAGCTCCGCGAGAAGATCGAGGATCTGCGCCTGCACGGTCACATCGAGCGCGGTGGTGGGCTCGTCGGCGATGAGGAGGCGGGGAGTGTTCGCCACTGCTGCCGCGATCATCACGCGCTGCTTCTGCCCGCCGGAGAGCTCATGCGGGAAGGCATTCGCTCTCCGGGCGGGGTCGGGCAGTCCGACGCGGCGGAACAGCTCCACCACGCGGTCTCGTGCTTTGCGTGCCGATCCGCCCCCATGGGCGAGGATCGCCTCGGCCACCTGCTTGCCGCAGCGATGGACGGGGTTGAGGCTGGACGAGGGATCCTGGAACACGATGGAGAGATCATTGCCGCGCAGGCGGCGCATGTCGGCTTCCGGCAGTTGCAGCAGGTCGCTCACGGTGCCGTCGCGGCGGGTGAAACGGATGGAGCCGTCGACCGGCGTGATGACCGGCGGCAGAAGACCCATGACGGCGAGCGCGGTGAGCGTCTTGCCGGAACCGCTTTCGCCCACCAGCGCCACCGTCTCGCCGGGAGCGATGCCGAAGGAGACGTTGCGCACCACCTTGATCGGCCCGGCAGGCGTCTTCAGGCTCAGCGTCAGATTGTCGATCCGCACGAGGCCAGGCGCAGGTTCGGTGGTCGCCTGCGGCAAGGCCGCGGCGCGGGACTTGCGCAGAAAGGCGGGGATGACACCCACGGCAGCTCCGCGCGGGTCCAGTACGTCGCGCAGCCGGTCGCAGAAGACGTTGAGCAGCAGCACCGTGCCGGCGAGCGCAAGGCAGGGCCAGAGCAGCAGCAGCGGAGCCTGCTCCATCACCGAGCGGGCGGCGCGGATCATGAGACCCCAGGAAGGAGAGGGCGGCACCACGCCAAGGCCGAGGAAGGAGAGCCCGCTTTCGAGCATCATGGCCGCGGCCACCGTGAGCGAGAACTGCACGAGGAGGGGCGGGGCGATGTTGGGCAGCACGGTGCGGAACAGCACGCGGCTGGAAGTGGCGCCGAGCGCGGTCTGCGCCGTCACATAGTCCAGCGTCCGGGCGGAGAGCGTCTCGGCATAGGCGACGCGGGCATAGGCAGGCGTGAAGAGAATGGTGAGCACCAGCACCAGCGTCACCGCGCCGGGGCCGAGCAGCGTCACCACGAGGAGTGCCAGCAGCATGGGCGGAAAGCATAGGATGACTTCCGCAAGGCGTACGCTCATCAGCTCCACGATGCCGCGGAAATAGCCGCCCACAAGGCCCAGCAGCGTTCCGATGACACCGGCGCAGAATGCGGCGAGGAAGGAGACGGTGAGCGACACGCGCCCGCCCCAGATGATGCGCGAGAGCACGTCGCGGCCGTATTCGTCCTGCCCCAGCAGGTGGCCGGGAGAGGGGGCGGCGAGCCGCTGGTTCACCATCTGCTTGACCGGGTCCGCCAGCGGCAGCAGCGGGGCGGCCAATACCGTGAGTACGATCAGAGCCAGCAGGGCTCCGGGCAGCGCCAGCTGGTTGAAGCGGGGAGAGAACAGCGCCTTCATGCGTGGCGCACCCGGGGATCGAGGGCGGCGTAGGCGAGGTCTACCAGCAGGTTCAGGAAGACGAACAGCACGGAGATGGAGAGCACGATGCCCAGCACCTCGGGATAATCACGGGCCTCCACCGAACGCACCAGATAGCCTGAGAGGCCGGGCCAGTTGAATACATATTCAACTAGAACCGTGCCGCCGAGCAGAGAGCCCAGATGCAACGCCACTACGGTGAGGACGGGCGAGAGGGCATTGCGCAGCACGTGACGCAGAATGATGAGGCGAGGTCTGACGCCGCGCGCCTGTGCGGCGCGCACATGGTCGCGCCCCAGCACTTCGAGAACCGCGCTGCGGGTGACGCGGAACACCACCGCGCCGAGGCCGACGGCGATGGTCGAGGCAGGCATGAGCAGCAGAATGAAATGGCGCACCGGGTCTTGTGCCAGTGCCACATAGCCGCCGGCCGAGACCCAGCCGAGCTTCTGCGCGAAGACGAGGATGGCCAGCGTTCCCACCACGAACACCGGCACGGAGAGGGAAATGCCGGCGATCAGGCTGGCGATACGGTCTAGCCGGCCACCGGGTTTCAACGCTGCCATGGTGCCGAAGGGCAGGCCCACGGACAGGGCAATCACCGCCGCCGCGCCGATCAGCTCCAGTGTGCGCGGCAGGCGCAGGGCGATCTCGGACGCCACCGGATGCTCATCCTGGAGCGAGACGCCGAAGTCCCCACGGAACAGGCCGGCCCAGTAGTTCAGATACTGGGTATATAGGGGCAGATCGAGCCCGAGGCGCTCGCGCAGCTCCGCGACCGCAGCCGGGTCCGGCGCGACACCGCCCTGCGAGAGCAGAAGCTCGGCCGGATCGCCGGGGATGAGATGGATCACCATGAACACCAACGTGGCCACCAGCCAGACGAGCACGAGGGCGATGGCGGTGCGGCGGAGCGTGAAGGCGAGCATCGGTCACGTCCTCCTGAGGATCAAGCGAGCGGGATGAGTGCTCGTCTGCTCAACGAATGCGGAACAGTCCGCACAGGTGGGCGGCAGAACCCTCTCCCGCTTTTGGGAGAGGGGGCCTGTCGTGCCGGGGGAAGCCCCCAGCATACTTCAGCCGACGGTTGCGGTTTCGAAGGTCTGGCCGGAATAGAAGCTGAGCGCCCCCGGCATGTTCTTGAAGCCGCCCACCTCCTTGCGCATGGCGTAGCCCTGGCTGCGCAGCGCAAGACCGACCATCGGCACCTGGTCGATCGCGACCTGTTCCATCTCGTGATAGATGGCCTTGCGCTTGGTCTCGTCGAATTCCTCGCGCCCGGCCTGGAACAGCTGGGTGAGCTTGGGGATGGAGAGATTGTAGCTGCGCACGTAGGAGGGCGAGAGGCTGCCATCCACATAGCCGGACAGGCCATCCGGATCGTTGCTGTCCGCCGACGTGCCCATGATGCCGAAATCATACTGGCCGCGATTGCCCAGTGACACGCGGGTGGCCCAGTCGGGCAGGTTCAGCTCGGCATTGATGCCCACCGCCGCCAGATGCTGCTGCACCACCTCGGCGGTGTCCTTGTGCATGCCGTACTGCGCCGTGGAGAGAAGCTTGCAGGAGAGCCCGCCGCCGTGCCCGGCTTCCGCCAGAAGCTTCTTGGAGAGCTCGGGATCGTACTTCCAGCCATCCGCGAGGTCGGCGTTGAAATAGGGGCTCGCCTGGGGAATGGGCAGATGGGCGAGCGGTGCACCGCGGCCGAAGAAGGCGCTCTTCACGATGTCTTCGCGGCGGATGGCGTGCGCCACCGCCTTGCGCACGCGGGCATCGTTGAAGGGCGGGCGCGAGCCGTTGAAGACAATCGCCATGAAGGGGCCGTCCACCGCATCGAGCTTCAGCGCCGCATCCTTCTCGATGCTCGCCATGGCCTGCCACGGCACATATTCGATCAGATCCACGTCGCCACTCTGCAAGGCCGCAACGCGCAAATTCTCGTCCGCATAGACCACGACGCGGATGGCCTTCAGCTTGGGCAGGCCGGGACGGTAATAGTGTGGGTTGGGGGCGAGGTCCATGGAGACGCCGCGCTCGGCGTCCTTGAGCACGAAGGGGCCGGCGCCGATCTGCTGGGCGGCGGTGGAGGCCTTCGACATGATGGGCATGTGGTAGCTGGCCATCATCAGCGGCAGCGTCACAGTGGGCTGCTTGGTGGTGATGCGCACCGTGAGATCGTCCGGGGTCTCGATCTTCTCCACACCCTGCATCTCGGTGCGCAGGAAGGCGGTGGATTTCTCGCCGGCCACCTGTTCGATGGTCCATTTCACGTCCGCCGACGTGACCTTCTCACCATTCTGGAACTTGGCGTCCCTCAGCTTGAACACCCAGGTATTCTTGCCTTCCGAGGACCAGCCTTCCGCCAGTTCGCCCCGGATCTTGCCGTCCGGCCCGTAGGAGGCGAGACCACGATAGAGGGCGAGCTTCACGGTGGCGGAAGCGGTGCCGGCATTGGCCCAGGGCTGCACGCTCGGCGGAAAGCTGGAGATGCCGAAGGTCAGTATGCCGGGCGTGCTGGCTCGCGCGCCCGGAATGCCCAGCAGGGGCACAAAGGCACCAGCGGCGGCGCCGGCAAGAACTGATCGTCGGGTCAGCATATGGGCCATGTCCAGGTCTCCGGAAGAGTGGGGGCCGTGCCGTTCTGGCATCTGGCCCGGAAGCGAACAAAAGCGTCGTCGTCACTCGAAGGATGGCGGCACCCGCCCGGCGAAAAGCGTTCCGGCAGGGCACGCGGGGGCGCCGTATGGGCGCGTCCCTGGTCGGCGGACAATAGCGGCGGCCGGGTGCTCCGGCCGCCGGAAAAGTATCAGTAGCCGTAGACCTCCCGTGCGGTGGCAAGGTCGATCACGCCCTCGGCGATATCGAGGGCTACCGCCGCGCGGTCGCGCTCGGCAGGCGGGCCGTAGCCGCCCGCGCCGGGGCTCACCACGGCGAACCACTGGCCGGCCTTGAGGGTGAGGGCATCACGCTGGCGCACCACGCCAGGGCCGCACTCCACGCCGCCATGGCCGCCCGCGCCGCCACCGTCCAGGCCCCACGAGCGGGAGTAGAGGCGGGAGACGTCCACCCGCACCCGGCAATCCTCATCGGCACGATAGACGCGGCGCAGGCCAAGGCCGCCGCGCTGCCGGCCCACACCGCCGGAGCCATCCACCAGCTCGTAGCGGAGCAGGGTGAGCGGATACTCGGTCTCCAGCGCCTCAATGGGCAGGTTGGAGGTGTTGGTGACGTGCACGTGCACGCCGTCCAGCCCATCCTTGTGCTGGCGGGCGCCGAAGCCGCCGCCCATGGTCTCCAGATAGACCCAGATGGCGCCCGTATCCTTGCGCGTACCGATGAAGGTCGCCACCGTGCAAGCGCTGTTGGAGCAGGCTGTCACCTTATGCGGCACCGCCTGCGCCAGCGCGCCGAGGATGAGATCGGACACGCGCTGGCAGGTCTGCACGCGGCCGTTCACGGCTGCCGGATGGGTGCAGCTCACCACGCTGCCCGCGCGGGCGGTGACGGTGAGCGGCCGGGCGAGGCCGGCGTTGGGCAGGATGGTGGGGTCCACCACCGATTTCACCACGTAATAGGCGGTCGCCTGCAGCGCGGTGTGGGTCATGTTGATGCCGGCGCGCAATTGGTCCGGAGCGTCGAAATCCAGCGTCATGGCATCGCCCTTGACGGTGATCTCGACGCTGAGTGGCAGCGTGCCCTCGATCTCGGAATTGTCGAACACGTCGGCGAAGCGATAGCTGCCATCGGGAATGGCGGCGATGCCGGCGCGCATGCGGCGTTCGGCATAGTCCATGAGGGCATCGCCCGCCGCCATCACCACGTCGGTGCCGTACTTGGCGCAGAGCGCCTGGAAGCGCTGCACGCCCACGCGGTTCGCCGCCATCTGGGCGCGCAGATCGGACAGGCGCTCGTGCGGCACCTGGCAGTTGAGCAGGATGAGATCCTGCACATCCTTGTTCAACTCGCCGGCCTTGTAGAGGCGCACGGGCGGAATGCGCAGGCCTTCCTGATAGATGTGGGCGTGGCCGCGATCGGCAAAATCGGAATGGTGGGCCAGATTCACCGTCCAGGCAACGATGGCGCCATCGATGAAGATAGGTTCGGCCAGCACAATGTCCGGCAGATGGGTGCCGCCGCCGGCATAGGCGTCATTGCCCACAAATACGTCGCCGGGACGCATGTCCTCGATCCGGTGCAGCTTCATGATGTGCGGCACGATGCCGATGAAGCTGCCGAGATGGATGGGGATGTGCTCGGCTTGGCAGAGCGTGTTGCCTGCCGGGTCGAACAGAGCCGTGGAGCAGTCGCGCCGCTCCTTGATGTTGGTGGAGTAGGAGGCGCGGATCAGCGCCTCGCCGGTCTCTTCCACGATGGAGGACAAAGCGGCGCCGATCACCTCGACGGTGATGGGATCGAGCACGGGCGCGGCCTTGGCCGCGGGGGCAAGCTGGGAGCTCATGCCGTCACCTCGAGGATGAGGTTGAGGTAGGTGTCCACGCGGGCGGTCATGCCGGGCGGGACGACGGTGGTGGTGTCCATCTGCTCAACGATGGCGGGGCCGGAGAAGCGGTTGCCGGGGTGGAGCTTCTCGCGGTCATAGATGGGCGTGTTCACATAGTCCCCGGCTTCCGGGAACCACACGTCGCGCTTGCCCATGATGGCGCCGGAGGCGTCGGGGCCCGCCTCGGGCCAGGCCCTCAGCGTAGCCTTCTTCACAAGGCCGGCGGCCTCCACGCGCAAGGTGACGATCTGCACCGCTTCGCCATCGGCGATGAAGCCGTAACGCTGGCGGTGGGCTTCCTCGAAGCCCTCGGCCAGATGCTCCAGCGTGGTCTCCGTCACCGGCCCGTCGGGGAGAGGCACGGAGAGTTCGTAATTCTGGCCAGCATAGCGCATGTCCACCGTGCGGGTGATCTGGCGCGCATCGGCGGCGATCTCCTCATGGTCGAACCAGGCTTCGGCGCGCGCGCCGAGCTGGAAGAAAGCGTCCTCCACCGGCTGGAGTGCGGCCGCATTCAGCGGCAGCAGGCGGGTGGCGGCAAAATCGGCCCGCAGATCCGTGAGCAGCAGCCCCATGGCGCACAGGATGCCGGGATTGCGCGGTACCAGCACGCGGCGCATGTCCAGCTCTTTGGCGAGCCGGGCCGCATGCAGCGGGCCGGCACCGCCAAACGCCATCAGCGTGTAGTCGCGCGGATCATGCCCGCGCTGCACGGAGATGACCCGGATCGCCTTTGCCATGTTGGCGGTGACGACGGAGAGGATGCCCTGCGCGGTCTCCATGACGCCGAGGCCGAGCTTGTCGGCGAGGCGGCCGATGGCGGCCTTGGCGAGATCCTGTCGAACCGGCATGCGGCCGGCGAGCAGGTGGGTAGGGTTCAGCGTCTGCAGCACCACATTGGCATCGGTGGTGGCTGGCTCTTCCGCGCCCTTGTCGTAGCAGACGGGGCCCGGGAAGGCGCCGCAGGAGCGCGGACCGACCTTCAGGAAGCCACCGGAATCCACAAAGGCGATGGAGCCGCCACCGGCGCCCACCGTGTGGATGTCCAGCATGGGGGCTTTCAGCGGATAGCCATGGACATTGGCTTCCGAGGTGAGCTTGCACACCCCGCCCTTGAGCAGCGCCACGTCGGTGGAAGTGCCGCCCATGTCGAAGGTGATGATGTCCGGGAAACCGGCCAGTTCGCCCACCACCTGCGCCGCGACCACGCCGGTGGAGGGGCCGGAGAGGATGGTGCGCACTGGCATGGCGGCGGCGGTGGAGAAGCCGATGACGCCGCCGTTGGACTGGGTGAGGTGCGGCGTCGCCTCCATGCCCAGCGCCTTCAGGCGCGGGGTGAGCTTGTCGATGTAGGACTTCATCACCGGGCCGAGATAGGCGTTCAGCACCACGGTGGAGAGGCGCTCGAACTCACGGAACTCAGGCGCGATCTCATGGCCGGAGCAGATGAAGGCTTCCGGATATTCCTCGCGGATGATTTCCACCGCGCGGGCTTCGTGCTCGGGGCGGACGAAGCCGTAGAGGAAAGACACAGCGATGGCCTTGACGCCCGCCTTCTTCAGCGCCCTTGCAGCCTCGCGCACGGCAGGCTCGTCGAGCGGCTGGTCGATGGAGCCGTCGTGGCGAACCCGCTCGGTGACGCCCATGCGCAGCGCACGGGGCACGAGGGTGGGCGGCTTGTCGATGTCGAGGTCGTAGAGGTCGGGGCGCTTCTGGCGGCCGATCTCCAGGAGGTCGCGGAAGCCGTCGGTGGTGACGAGGCCGGTGGGAACGCCGCGATGCTGGATCAGCGCATTGGTGGCCACTGTGGTGCCGTGGCCGAAATAGGTGACGGAGGAAGCCGGCGTATCGCCATTCTCGGGGGCGACGATGCGCATACCCTGCTCGACACCCTCGGCGATACCGCGAGACGGGTCATCGGGCGTGGAAGAGACCTTCCACACTTCGACACGGCCTTCGTCTTCATCGAACAGGCAGATGTCCGTGAACGTGCCTCCGGAATCCACACCCACACGCCAGCGAGCCATGATCTCGGTCCTGTCACATTGCTTAGACTGGAACCGAAGGCTGATCCTCCTTAGAACGTCTCGCAAGCATAAAAATTCCATCCTGCGTGATTAATTCTAGATCAGTTCCGTAAGGTGGAATATATTTTTTAGAATGGCTGTTTAAATTTCATTGGATGGAATTATGTCGGACAGCTCTACAGGTGCCGGCCGTCTTTTCGCGGTGCTACGTCAGCTCGCGGCCGGCGAAAAGCAGGGTATGCGATTGAAGGATCTGGCGGCGGCGGTGGATCTGCCGCGTCCGACCGCCCATCGCCTGCTGCATGCGCTCATGGCCGAAGGGATGGTCGAGCACGATCCCCGGACGAAACTCTATCGGCTGGGGCTGGAGTTGTTCGTTCTGGCGGCACGGGCCGGCAGCAGCATGAACCTGCGCGATCTTGCCCGGCCGGGGCTGCTGCGCCTCACAGCGGCTTTGGGTGAGACGATTTTTCTCATGGTGCGCAATGGTTTCGATGCGGTGTGCATCGATCGCTCGGCGGGCCCGTTGCCCATCCGCAGCTTCACCGGAGACGTGGGCGGCACGGTGATGCTGGGCATCGGACAGGCGGCCATGGCCATATTGGCCTTCCTGCCCGACGCCGAGCAGGACGAGGTGATCCGTTACAATCTGCCGCGTATGCGGGCACTCTCCGCTTTCGACGAGGGATTCCTGCGGGCCGAGATGGCGCGGGTGAAGGCGCAGGGCTTCTCCGATGGCGCCGCCGGGCTGATCCCGGGCATGGCGGGTCTCGGTGTCCCGATCTTGGGCCGTACCGGCGAGGCGGTAGCCGCGCTGAGCGTCGGCAGCACCACGGATCGCATGACGCCGGAGCGGAACAAGGTGATTGCGGATCTGCTGAAACGGGAGGCGGCTGATATCGGCCTGCGCCTCAACCCCTTTGATCCGGCCCTGCGGAGGCCCGGCGCGGCGATCATGGGATGACATAAAAAAGGGTGCGCTATTGCGCACCCCAGACCCGACCAGCAGGAAAATTTCGTGGAAGGCTCAGATTAGCGCACGTCCGCGCAGATAGGCTTCCAGATGAACGGTGGCCGACTTGATGTCGTCCGCCGTTCCGCTCGCGGCCGCGGCCATGAGCGTGGTGTGGGAGATGTCATAGCCGTCACAGGGCTGGCCCTTGGCGTGCAGCACATCGGCTGCGTCCCAAAGACGTTCCAGCACGGTCTCGCCATCGGCGAGGAAAATGGGGCGGGTCAGAAACGCGCCCCAATTGGGAGCCCGGCGCGACCTGGTCGTTGCGCGAAGGGGCCGGGTAGCGACTTCTTTGAGCGTGCCAACGTGCAGTGTCATGTCCGTTCAACTCGCTTCAAGGCCAAAGGTTGCACCGTTGCGACAATTTTTTGCCGCGTATGGGGCATGATCGGAAAACGGTCAGTATTCCGCCAGAACGCTGCGGAAGGCATCCAGACGTCCCTTGAGGGCGAGGATCGCCTTGTCACCATCCATGCCCGCGGCCCGCGCCTGCGATGCCAGAAGTTCGGCAAGGCCGTCGCCGTCACACTCGCGGATGAAGCCGAGAGCCTCTTCCAGCGAGGACACTTCACGCTCCTGGCTGCCGATGAGGATGCGGGAAAACGGAGTGCGCGGATCGGAAAACGAGCCCATCTGGATTGCTCCCTTCATAGCGCAAGGCTGTAGCGTTGCCGGAAACCGTTGCGGTCGCCCGGATTGAAACAAACTCACTTCAAATCAAACCGTTAACGCCGTTGGGCAGGGTGTTTCACCCGCTTTCCGAATGGTGCCGCGTGCCGGTTTCCGGCAGGGCCTCCTCTCGGGGGCGTTTGATGATTTAAACCCAGCCTTCACCATAAAGGTTCCCGCCGGCGGTACCGATGCGCGGAAAAATGCGAGCTTGAGCGTTACTGGGGTGCGCGCGGCCTCATTCGTAGGCCGCATACGGCTACGCTACCGCTCAGCGCAGCATCTCGCTGATCTTGGCGGACAGATCCTCGATCTGAAACGGCTTGGTGATCATGGCCATGTTGGTGCCGAGGAAACCGGCGCGCAGGGCGGCATTTTCCGCATATCCGGTGATGAACAGGATGGGGATCTCAGGCAGATGCTGCCGGGCGATCTCGGCCAACTGGCGCCCGTTCATGCCGGGCAGGCCCACGTCCGAGACCATCAGATCGAAGCGGTGGCCCGTCTCCAGCAACTGCACGGCGGCGGACGGCTCGGCTGCCTCCATGGCCGCATAGCCCAGCTCTTCCAGCACGTCGCGCACCAGCAGGCGCACCGATGCGTCGTCCTCCACCAGCAGCACGGTCTGCCCCGAGCCCTCGATCACCGCCTGGGGGGCGATCCTTTCCGGGGGCTGAGCCTGCTGCGTGGCTGGCAGCAGGATCTGGACCTGCGTGCCAGCGCCAGGCTGCGACTTGATCCGGACCTGACCGTTTGATTGCTTGGCGAAGCCATAGACCATGGAGAGGCCGAGCCCGGTGCCTTGTCCAACGGGCTTGGTGGTGAAGAAGGGATCGAACACCTTTTCGAGCACGGCAGTGTCCATGCCCACGCCGGTGTCCGACACTGTGACCACCACATAACGGCCGGGCTTCATGCCGGGATGGGGCGTGCAATCGGCAGCGCCGAGATCGGCAGGCCGCGTCTTCACCGTCAGCTGGCCGCCATCGGGCATGGCATCGCGTGCGTTGATCGCGAGGTTGAGGATGGCGCTTTCCAGCTGATTGGCATCCACCAGAGCCGCAGGCAGATCGGGTGTCACGCTGATCCGCACATCGATGCGCTCGCTCATGGTGCGCCGGAGCAGATCCTCCAGCGACAGGACGAGGGCATTTATGTCCGTGGGGCGGCTATCCAGCGACTGACGGCGGGAGAAGGCCAGCAGGCGCTGGGTGAGGCCGGCGGCCCGCTGGGCGGAGACATAGGCTGCTTCCATGAAGCGGTCGAGGTCGTCCGTACGGTTGGCGGCGATGCGGCGGCGCATGACGTCGATGGCGCCAATGATGCCGGTGAGCATGTTGTTGAAGTCATGTGCGATGCCGCCTGTGAGCTGGCCCACCGCTTCCATCTTCTGCGCCTGCCGCAGCGCGGCCTGCGCCAACTCGCGCTGCTGGGCCTCGGCGCGCAATTGGGCGAGGGTCTCCTCCAGTTCGGCCGTGCGCTGGGCGACCTGCTGCTCCAGTTTCTGGGCGGCTCCCGCCAGTGTCTCCTGCGCGCGCTTCTGCTCGTCTATGTCCACGATCACCGCAATCGCGCCGGCGACGTCGCTGTCGGGGGTCTTGAGGGGAATGCCGCTGACGCGGGTCCAGACGTCAGGCTCGGGCGGGGCGTGATAGCGGAATTCGGTGCCGAGCACCGCTTCTCCGCGCAAGGCGCGGGCCGCGACGAAGCGTTCGCGGGTGATGCGCGTGCCGTCCTCCTCGTGGCCGATCCAGCGTTCTGGCCCGTCGGACTGGCGCGAGGGCACGTCTCCGGAAGGCAGAAACCGGCGGAAGGCCGGATTGGAGAGCAGGGTGCTTCCGTCCGGATTGATGAAGGCGACCCCTACGGGAAGATTGTCCAGCAGGGTCACGAGCCGTGCCTGCTGGGCATCGAGCTGGGCCAGGCGGTCACGCATCTCGAATTGCTTCTGACGCGCGCGCATGGCCGCGCCGATGGCGCTGATGAGCGATTCCGAGCTGAGTGGACGTTCAAGAAGAATGACGTTGATGGCGCTGTCCGGCAGCCGGCGGCGAACCGCTTCGGCGATGAACTGGCGCCTTGGCTGGCGGCCGGCCAGAAGCACGAAGGGCACATCGGACCAGGAGGGCTGGCCCTCCAGCGCGCGGTTGAGCGCGCCCAGATCGGTCGAGAGGGCTTCCTCGGTAACAAGGATTGCACCGGTGCTGTCGTCGATGCTGGTGGCCACCTCGTCCAAGGATGCACATTGCGTGACGCCGTAACCATTGGCTCCGAGAAGCGTGGCAACGCTCTCCGCATCCCGCCCATAGGGCGCGCAGATCAGGACGCGATAGCCCTCTGAAGCCGTTCTATGAGACAGGGTCGCCATCCTCCGTGGCGTGTCGGCCTTCCAGCAGCGGATTGACGGAGCCGACATATTCGGGTGTGCCCGTGAGGACGCCGCGGAAGTCAGCCAGAGGTTCGCCCACGCGCAGGCCCTGGGAGTCGATGCGCAGTTCGCGGATGGCGTCCTCATGTCCGCCGCTGCGGTTCTTCACGATGGAGATGGCCTTGCGAATGCGGCCCTGCGCTTCGAAGAAGCGCAGCAGGATCACCACGTCCGCCACGTATGATACGTTGAGCCCGTGGGTCTGCATGGTGCCGAAGAAGCCCTGCTGCGGGTTGATCAGGAAGGTCAACGCGCCGGCCTGGTTCAGATAGGAGAGAAGTTCATGCAGTTGCAGCACGAGATGCTGCTCTTGCGGCATGGCGGCCAGGTATCCGTTGAGGCTGTCGATCAGGATGAACCGAGCCTGCCGCTTCTCCACCTCCTCGCGTACCATGGCGGCGAACTGGCCGGGGGAAATCTCCGCGGGGTCGACCTGCCTCAGCACAAGGTAGCCTTTGTCCATAAAAGACTGCAGGTCGATGCCAAGCGCCTTGGCGCGCGCGATGAGAGTGCCGATCCGCTCGTCGAACTCGTAGATGGTGGCGCATTCGCCACGTTCGCAGGCCGCGGCCAAATATTGCAGCGCCAGGGTGGTCTTGCCGGAGCCTGCGGGGCCGGTGATGAGGGTGCTGGTGCCGCGCGCCGGCCCCCCATTGAGCATCGCGTCAAGCGCAGGCACGCCACTTGACACGGGCTCGCCGACGAAGGGCTTGTGATGGTCCGAGGCGATCAGGCGGGGGAAGATGTCGATGCCGCCCCGGCGGATGATGAAATCGTGATAGCCGGCGACGAAATCCACCCCCCGCAGCTTCTGCACCTGCGTGCGGCGCCGGGCGGCACCGAAGTCGAGGGTCAGGCGTTCCAGAGTGATCACGCCGTGACAGAGGCTGTGCAGATGGCTGTCGCGTTCCTCCGCGAAGCCACTCAGATCATCGACGAGCAGCACCGTGGCATCGAACCCGGCGAAGAACTGCTTCAGGAACAGTAACTGGCGCCGGTAGCGCAGCGGATCCTGTGCCAGGAGACGCATTTCGGACAGGCTGTCGAACACCACGCGGCGGGGCTTCAGGCGCTGAACTTCGTCCTTGATGAGCTGGATGGTGTTGCCCAGCTCCATTTCCCAGCTATGCAGGATGGACTGGTCTCGCCCCACGCCAAGTACCGCATCGGCGGAGGCTAGCTCGAACAGCGTGATGCCTGCCAGTTCCCAGCCGTGGGAGGCTGCCACCGCCCGAAGCTCTTCGCTGGTTTCCGACAGCGTAACGTAGAGAACGGGCTCGCCGGCTCGTGCGCCTTCCAGCAGGAACTGGAGTGATAGCGTGGTCTTGCCTGAGCCGGGCGTGCCTTCCACGAGATAGAGGCGGTTGGCCGGCAAACCGCCCCGCAGGATACGGTCGAGACCGGTTATTCCTGTGGACAGGTAAGCAGTTTCCATATCGGTCGAGGCGCTCATCACCGTCTCATCGTGCGTCATTGCAAGGGTAACGCTCGAAATCCGAAAAAGATACAAAACTGCCGTAACGTCAATTTCCGGCTTCGTTTCTCGTGTGCGGCTGATCCTCCGGAAGGATGACCGAAAGCACCGCGAAGATGCCGGCCGCGCCGGCGGCAAGCCAGAGGCTGAGCGGGCCGAGGCGGGGATAGAGGAAAGCGCCTGCGAGCGCACCGCCCGCAAGGCCACACCACAGCAGCAGATAGGGGATCCAGCCGAAGGGCTGCCCGCCCATGAGGGCTGCGGCGAGGCGCTGACCGAACTTCACCAGGGTTCCGGTCATGTAGGTGACGCCAATGGACACTTCGCCATCACGCTGGAAGACCGCATTCTCCACCCCCATGGCGGCGGCCATGACGAGGGTGGCCGCCAGATCGTGGGCCTGCTGGTCGAGGACGGCTGCAAGGGCGAGCATGACGCCCACGAGCGACAGGACGGCCGGCTTGCGGCGCGCGCGCGCGGCATTGCCGGCCATGGTGCCCAGGACGACGCCGACAACGAAGGCGAAGATCAGGCTTCCGGCGATCACCGCCACATGGGAGCCGGTAGCGAGGCCGACCGCAAGGCGGGTTGAATTACCACTCATGAAGGAGACGAAAAGGCCGCCGAGTTTGACGAAGCCGATGGCATCCACGAAGCCCGCCAATGCGGAAAGGCACGCCGCCAGAACCCAGAACCGACGCTTGTACCTGACCATCGGTGTAACCCACTTCGGCGCGTCCGTGCCGGCGGGGGAGGGCAGGGATAGCCGGACGAAACGGTAGTCAGCCATCCGGCCGGAGGCAAGACGACATCCGGTTGAAACCGACGGGGTGCGACATTCCGGCAGATGTACCCGGCAGGCATTGCGTCTGCGGGCTGCGGTATAATGCCGGCATGGTCCGAAGTGGCGGCATCCCCAGCAGCCGGTATGTCAATGGTTGTTCGGTGACGGCAAGCTTGCTAGGAGCAGAAGCAGGGGCCTGTAGCTCAATGGTTAGAGCTGACCGCTCATAACGGTTAGGTTGGGGGTTCAAGTCCCTCCGGGCCCACCACATTGGGCTCCATGATGGTCCGCGGCGATCCACTGAAATCCAATCTAAGCTGGGATATATAAAGCGTTGCGGGCTGCGGCAGTCTGCTGCGGTCCGTGCTGGGGTGTTGGTATCCAGAAAATTTGTTGGTATTTTTGATGGCATGGGCAACGCGTGCTCGGGCGAGATACCAACATGCCGCTGACGGACACCGCCGTTCGAAATGCCAAAGGCCGCGAGAAGCCGTTCAGGCTCTCAGATGGGGGCGGCCTTTTCCTCCAGGTGCAGCCTGACGGTGCGCGCTACTGGCGCCTCGCCTATCGGTTTGCCGGGAAGCAGAAGCTGCTGGCGTTTGGCACCTATCCGGTGGTGTCGCTGGCAGAGGCCCGCAAGCGCCGTGAGGCCGCAAAGGAAGTGCTGGCATCTGGCGGTGATCCGAGCGAGGCAAAGCGGGCTGAGAAGCGTGCAAATGCATTGCAAGCTGTTCGCACATTCGAGACCATTGCTCGCGAGTGGTTTGCGTCCAAAGAGCCGGGCTGGGTTCCCTCTTATTCCGTGCGCCTGATGAGCCGGCTTGAGGCAGATGTCTTCCCGCCGCTCGGTCGTCGCCCAATCAACGAGATTGAGCCGCCGGATGTGCTGGACGTCATCCGCAAGGTTGAGGGGAGGGGAGCGGTTGAGCTCGCGAAACGCGAGATGCAGGTCATTGGCCAAGTATTCCGCTTCGCTATCGCTACCGGCCGGGCAAAGCGTGATCCGACGCGGGATCTGGTTGGCGCGATGAAGTCCCCCGGCCGGCCGAAGCACCACCGTGCAATGACGCGCGATGATATGCCCGGCTTCCTGCGAGCTCTCGCAACGTATGACGGCGATCCCAAGACGCGCCTCGCTCTGAAGCTGATCATGCTCACCTTCGTTCGCACGACGGAGCTGCGCGCAGCCAAGTGGGCAGAGTTCGAAGGGCTGGATGGGGCCGAGCCACTGTGGCGCATCCCGGCCGAGCGGATGAAGATGCGCTTTGAGCATCTGGTGCCGCTGGCGCCTGAGGCCGTGGCCGCGCTGGAAGAGCTTCGTCCGCTATGTGGTCGCAGCGAACACCTTTTCCCTTCGCCGAGCAAAGAAGGGTTCATGTCGAGCAATACAATGATCTTCGCCATGTACCGCATGGGCTACCACGGGCGGGCAACGGCGCACGGCTTCCGGGGAGTGGCGTCTACGTGGCTCAACGAGCGCGGCTATCCCAGCGACTGGATCGAGCGGCAGCTTGCGCACGACGAACGCAACGAGGTCCGAGGCGCCTACAACAGCGCCCAATATCTCGCCGGGCGCCGGGAGATGATGTCTGCCTGGGCAAATCATCTGGATACGATAGGCGGCAATGCAGGCCTCGCAGCCCGGATGGGAGACTGACGGTTTAGACAAGTGGCTTGCCACGCGCGTGCAGGCGCGCGAGGCACTCTTTTCGGAGCCCTGCCCATGCACGCGCACGCGAGCATGTTTCGCAGCCAGTACGCGCGCCTGCACGTGCGCGCGAAAGCGCCATGTGGATGGCGGGGATGACTGCACAGATGAGCACGGACGCACTTGGACGTGCTAAGATTGCCGCGAACTGAGCAGCGCGAGATTGAGATGACATCTCCGGGTGAAGCCGAGGTCTGGAGCCTGCACGAAGCACTGGCTTGGGTGATGACCCGAGATATGGATTTCACGAGGCGCATCCAACCGAATTGGCTCCGGCCGGACATCAGCCTTCCCAGCGATCCGCAGTGGCCAAGCGGACTAGACCAAGATGTCGCCTGGCGCTTGCTTCACGCCGCTTGGACGAACAGCGCGCATCCAGCACTACGCGTTTCCGGCTGCATAGAAGGAGGCATCACACGGGAAGCGATACCCGCCAATCTCCTGCAATCGTGCGATTGGGCGTACACCGCTGACAGGTCTGAGGCTTTTCTGTCCATGCGCTGCGCGGTTGGACCGATTGTTCAGATCCGACAGGTGAGGTTCGTTGCCGATGAGGTGATGCGCCACTTTCCTACGTCAGATCGGATTCTTTGCCGGGCGCTCCGTTGGGAGGGCGGCCCACCTTCCGACGCAAGCCACATCTCCCTTTTTGAAGCAGCAGCGTGGATTGCAACCTCGGGCGGCCGGCGACCCGTTTTCCCCTATGATCTAGAATATTGGGAGAACGGTTGTGCGGAAGTGGTGCGGAAGGTCACGGGAGGACAGATTTCCCTCGTCGGCCGAGAAGCTGGTTCGCCCCTGTCAAACGTGATCGATGGTGTAAGGCTGGCCGGCCTGAAAATGCAGATGCCATTCGCATCTGCGGACCTAGCAGACATCCTGGGGGACGCTCCCCGTTTGGTGTTCGCAGTCAGCGACAGTGATGAACGATGGCGTGTAGAGGGCGGTGATAGCGTCACTGGCGCGCGAGGCTATGCCCTCTACTCCCACCTCCAGGTTGCAGGACCCGATGTTTCAAAAATCTGGCCCTTCTCCGATCCAGAACCGTATTCCGCCAACGCTAGAACCACCGCGGACGAACTTCGGCTGACTGCTCGGCTTGCGATAATGTTGAAAGGCGAGCCGGGTTTGGCGAAAGCTGAAGCAGCTGAAAGGCTATCTATAGGGCATAGGGAGAGGGCCTTTGAACTTCGCATCTGGCCGAACGCCCGCAAATCTGCCGGCTTAGGAGAGCGTGCGAAGGCCGGCCGAAAGAAGAAATCTGCGATTTGATTTTGCCGCGCTAATCACCGCGCCAATTTAATCGCCGCGGCTATTTCCCGTCTGCGAACCTGCGCATTTTCGTCCTCACAGACGTCAGCAAATCCGCTGTCGTTCATAGTGAGGCCCCCAAATGTTGCCCACGAACACCCTCGATCCAGCCGCCTTCGATGTCCTGAATGCAGCCCGCATCATGGGTGTCGGCCGCTCCACTGTCTTCGAAGAGATCAAGACGGGGCGGCTCGAAGCCCGCAAGATCGGCCGCAAGACGCTGATCACCCGATCTGCAATCGAGAACTGGCTCAGCAACCTGCCCGTCCGCGCCGTCGCCTGAAACGAAACGGCCCGGCGGTCAGTGCAATGACCATCCGGGCCTTAACTTCGAAAGCCCGACATGATTAGCAGCTCTCAAGGCGCGCGTCACGCGCCAACGCATCCGCTTGACCGTTTGAACAGTGAACCACCTCTCCCATCGGTTCCGTATCCCCTTCGGCTGGCGGCCCTCCGCCTCGCCGCCCGGAGCGGCGTCCCCTTCGAGATTGCCCTGGCCCACGCCGAGCAGGCTGGCCTTGGGAAGGAGGGGAACTGATGCCCGACATCAAAGCTCTAACGGTTCGCCTTCATGGCGCTGACGGCCCTCTCCTCCGGGTCAAAGGCCGCGTTGCCTGGACGCTGGATAACCTCATCCGTGCCGGCGAGCGCGGATGCACTCCAATCGACCACCCGGCACCGAGGTGGAGCGACTACGTGTTCAAGCTCCGCAAGGCTGGCGTGACCGTCGAAACTGTCGATGAAAAGCACGGCGGCGCCTACAAAGGCGAGCACGGTCGGTATGTGCTCCGCTCTACTGTCGAAGTGATTGAGGAGGTGCGCCAATGAGCACCATCCTCCGTTTCCGCAAGCCGCCCCACGTCGAGCTTTACGGCGGCGTGATCAGCGGCGGGGATCGCCCCGAACTGATCGGCAGCGTCCGCTACTTCGTTGATTATCACGACGAGGAAGGCGGTGTCGTTGGCATGTGGGATGGCGCCTCATACGACGAGGCACGCGCCGTCCTCGCGAACTTCCGCAGCGAAGGCATGGAAGCTTTCGACCGGCTCAGGGAGGCGATGTGATGTCTCTTCGCGAAGAGATCAAAGCGCAGATCTGGAAGCAGGTCCTTGGTGTCATGCGTGATGCTCAAGCCGCCGGGCTCCATCCGTTCAGCGAGGCCCAGCGTGCCTTCCCTGAAGTGCCGGGGTACATCCTCGCCCAGATCGAGGTGGACCTTTGGGACGAGGAGGAGAACGCGTGGTGGGAAGGCATCGAAAAGACGATTGATGCCGAGGTCATCCGCAAGGCGCTGACCAAGGGAGGCCAGAGCAATGGATGACATCAGCCTCACCATTGAGCAGGAGCTTCTCGGTCGCCTGCTGGACACGCCCGAGGTTCTCCCGGTCGTCGCCAATACCCTTGAGCCACGGCACTTTCAGGAGGAGGCGCACGCGCGCCTCTTCCAAGCCATGCTGAAGCGCCACGCCGCCAGCACCTCATTCACCTTCAGCACGCTAGCCGCTGATCTGAACACGGATTGGAGGGCCCCGCTGATCGAAGGGCTGAGCTATGGACAGTACGTGGCCCGACTGATGACGTCCCCGGCGCCAACCATGATGCTGAAGGCCTACGCTGCGGATCTCCGCTCGCAGTGGGCTATTCGGACAATCACAGGTGCCGCCGGCCGCGTCTCAAGCGACCAAGGCATCCCGACTGATCGCCTCCAGATGCTGATGCAGGAGATAGACGAGGTGCGGGCGGCGCTGGTCGAGAGCACGACCACGCGTGAGACGGCAGGGGAAACCGGCGCCTCGGTCGTGGAGCGCGTGAACGCTATCCGAATGGGGGAATTGGCCACAGTCGGCGCTAGCACCGGCTTCCGCGAACTGGATCGCCTGACGCTAGGCTATAGGCCCGGTGAGCTTGTCGTTGTCGGCGCCCGCCCGGGCATCGGGAAGACGACGTTTGGCAGCTCGTCGGGGCGACAGAGCGCAGCAGCCGGGAACGGCGTCGCGTTCTTCTCGCTGGAGCTTGCGAAGGATGCCATTGGTGCCCGTCTCCTCGCAGATCAGGCCTTCGACAAGGGCCAAAGACTAACGCACTCGGCCATTCGCGACGGCCATCTCTCTGACGCACAGTTTGAGCACATGATGGCCGCCGAAGCCGAGGTGGCTCGACTGCCGATGGACTGCGATTACGCGGCTCGCCTGACCGTGCCCGAACTCTCGGCCCGCGTCTCGGCGACCAAGAAGCGCATGGCCCGCTCCGGCATCCCACTCCGGGTGGTCTTCATCGATTATCTGAAGCAAGTGAGGGCTTCGGATCGCTACCGCGGCCAACGCCATTACGAGGTCGGAGAAATCACCGCCGGCCTCCACGAAATCGCCAAGCGCGAGGAGGTCTGCATTGTCCTGCTGGCCCAGCTCAATCGTGGGATCGAGGCCGAGAGCAATAAGCGGCCGGATCTCCATCATCTGCGCGAGAGCGGGGATATCGAGGCCGACGCCGACGTGGTGCTGTTCCTCTATCGGCCCGCCTACTATCTGCGGCGCACGAAGGAGTTTCAGGAAGGCGCGCCGGACGCGCTGGCCGAGGTAGAGCGCTTCGAGACCAAGCTTGAGGTCATCGTTGCGAAGAACCGCAACGGCGAGACCGGCATCGTCGATCTGTTCTGCGATATCGGCGCTTCGGCCGTTCGGAACGGCGGCACGCGATATGGGGAGCATCGCCAATGAGCAAGCTTCCCATGCTGCCCCTGTTCACCGACGCGTTTCTTGCTGATACCGGGCACCTCACCGCGCAGGAGACCGGGGCCTATCTCGTGCTCCTCATGGTGGCTTGGCGAACCGATGGGTGCTGTCTCCCTGACGACGACGTGTGCCTTGCTCGGTGGGCTCGTGTCAGCTCGAAAACGTGGGGGCGGATCAAGCCTCGAGTGATGGCCTTCTGGTCTTTGTCCAACGGCCGATGGACGCAAAAGCGGCTCACTAAAGAGCATTTGACCGCTACCAAAAAGGCAGAGGTCGCGCGCTCCAACGGGGAGCGTGGTGGTCGGCCTAAGTCATTGGAAAATCGAGACGCTCTTAACCCAGTGGGTTTGCCAAACGGAACCCAGCAGAAAGCTACTATCTCTATCTCTAATAAAACCCCTGTAGTCCCCAAACGGGGACGTGTGGAGGCGGATACAGCGTTCGAGGATTTCCGAAGCGCATACCCCAAGCGAGACGGGGGCCAGGACTGGCAGAAGGCTGCCGAGCGCTTTGCTCGGCTGGTCAAGAATGGCGTTGATCCACAGTTGCTCATCTCTTCGGCGAAGGCCTACGCCAAAGCCGAGAGCCGGAT
The DNA here is from genome assembly GCF_014635325.1 of Azorhizobium oxalatiphilum. GTDB lineage: Bacteria > Pseudomonadota > Alphaproteobacteria > Rhizobiales > Xanthobacteraceae > Azorhizobium > Azorhizobium oxalatiphilum. The sequence continues at coordinate 42,955 of NZ_BMCT01000009.1, forward strand.
TATCGGGACCGCCTACGTCAAGATGGCAGCCACATTCCTGAGCGGCTCGTGGAGGGATTATGCCACACAGGTAACGCCGCCGCCGGTTCCGCGATATGCCAATTGGCCCGAAAACCTGCCCGATCCGGATGCCGTTCGCAACGCATGGGCCAAAGGCCACTGGCCCGGCAATTGGGGGGCGAAGCCGGATAGCCCGGCTTGCCGGGTTCCCGCGGAAATCCTGCAAAGCTGGGGAGTGGCGAAATGAGCGGAAGACCATCCGACCACATCAACTTTGCCGATCTTGTCCCCTCTGCTCAGGAGCGCAAGCGGGAGAAGCGCCGTCGCCGCCGGCAGAACGTCGCTGCCCGCGCCGCAATCTCGACATGGGCATTGGACGAGGCGGACAAATGGGAGGCGGAGGCCAAGCGGCTCGCATTGGAATGCCTTCGCCTCCAACGAGCGAGCTATTGCAGCCCACTCACCCCAGCGCAGGAATTGGCGCGACAAACACTGATGATGCAGGACGCCAATCCCATCCCCTCGGAGGAGGATTGCAAACGCTTCCTGGGACTGACGATGTTCCACTGGATGACCGCTCCCGTGGAGCTGCTGGAGGTGTTTGATCTGCATCGGGCGGTCGACATGTGGGCGAAGCAGTTGGAGACCGATGCGCGCGCCTCGGGCGAAAATTCCTGTGCAGGAACTCGTTGGCAGTAGGGCTGGCGGCGCTCCGCGACGGGTCGCAGTAGATCGGTGAAATTCGCAGTAGTCCGCTGCTCATCATCTGTCAAAGTAGAACCAAGCATATGTTATGAAATGGATTTTCGTGCGAAACTGGCGGGCAAATGGAGACACATTCCATGTTCCCCGAGAATGCCCAGTTCAGCGCACCTTCCGGCTTCATGGATGCGATCCGCGATGCTGCGAGCAAAAACTTCATGACGCAGAGCGAGTACCTGCGGCGCTGCGCCCTCCAGCAGCTCGAACGGGACGGCGTCAGCCTTCCCGCCCCGCCAGCTCCCTCCAAGCGCGCTCGGAAGGCCTGATCCATGTCAGACTTCCGCCCCCTCTCGTTCTCCTCCTTCGATCAAGGCTTCACAAACCTGCGCCAACAGGCCGAGCGGGCGCAGAACGACCTGGATATTGCGGGTGGCGTGGCCTTGCTCGGCATCACCGCCTCCGGTGCAGCCCCTCAAGGGCAAGGGGCGTCGCCGGGTGCGGCCGCCACGCCCGGCCAGCCCTCTCCGGGACTGCTGGCGGCCGTGCAGGCCGACCCGAGTAGGCTGACGCGCTTGCTATCCAGTCAGAGCCCTGGCGCGCGAGCGATGGGCGCGGCCATCGTCGAACGGCTCAATCCAACGCCGCGGCAGGGGCAGTTCTTCCAGACGGCAGACGGTGTGCTCTACGGCGACCCCAACACCCAGTCCGTGCGGCAGGTCTATCAGTCCCCGGCGAAGCCGCAGATCATCCAGACACAAGACGGTTCCGTTGTGGCGGTGGATCCCCGCGCGCAACAGGCCACGCCGCTCTTTCAGGCCGGTCCGAAAGCGCCCGCAGGCTTTCAGGCGAAGGCTGGCGGCGGTCTAGAGCCGATCCCCGGCGGTCCGGAGGATCAGGCGGCGGTCGCGTCTCGACGGGCAGAGCAGGCAATCTCGGCGGGCTATGAGCCGGGCACACCCGAGTTCAAGAGCTTTGTGTCCACCGGCAAGCTGCCGTCCGCATCCGTCATGGCGGCGGGCCAGCCAAAGCCCCTCCCTGCTGCGGCCCTCAAGATGCAGAACGAGGATCTGGAGATCATCCAGGCGGCGCAGAGCATCAATCAGCAGCTTGGGAACGCGGAAGCCCAGATCACTTCAGGCCAACTGGCACTCGGCCCCATGAGCAACTTCATCTCCGGCGCCAAGAACTGGGTTGGCAACTCCGACCAGAATTCTCGGAACTATGCCTCCTTCATCGCGACCCTCGAAAAGGTCCGCAATGACAGTCTGCGCCTGAACAAGGGCGTCCAGACCGAAGGCGACGCGGTGCGCGCATGGAACGAGCTGTTCCAGAACATCAATGATCAGAAGCTGGTTAAGCAGCGGATCAAGGAAATCACAGGCCTCAATCAACAGGCTATGGAATTCCGCCAGAACCGCATCAATCAGATCCGCACCAACTACGGGCACTCCGATCTGGACGCAGCCTCCGTCGTGCCGGGGGCTGCTCCGACGGCCGGCGCAGCCCCGCAGACATCACAGCCATCTCAGGCGCGAGCCTCCGCCGACCCTATGGAAGGCCGCACAGCGTCCGGCCCAAATGGACAGAAGCTGATCCGCCGCAACGGACAATGGGTGCCCCTCAATGGCCAGTGACCTGCCCCCCGGATTTTCGTTGGACCCGGTGCAGTCGGCCGGGCCGCCCGTTTCCTATCCGGCTCTAACCGGCGGGTCTGGCACGGCTGACCTGCCGCCCGGCTTCACGCTGGACGAGCCGGAAGGTAACGGCATCGACACGATGTCCGGTTTCAATGCTGCCTTTCAGGGGCTTCCCGACGCGCCCACGCCGCCGAAGACCGGCACTTGGAACAACGCAACGGCCGGCCTTAATGAAGCCATCTACACGGTGGCCGGCGCTCCGGTGGATTTGGCGCGTGGCGCGATTAATCTCGGCATTCGTGGCGTCAACGCCGCGACTGGCAGTGAAGTGCCGCCGCTGTATCCCGGCGTCGGGGGCAGCGAATGGTTTGCACGCCAGTTCGAGCGCGTCGGTGTGAACAATCCGGCTGATGTGCAGCCGGCAAATTCTGGAGAGCGTGTTGCTCGCGCTGCGGGGCAGGGCGTCGGTTATGCCATCGCCCCCGAAGCGGCACTTGCTGGGCTGACGCGAGCGGGCGCTGTTGCCCCAGCTGCTGGCGAAGTCCTTGGTAAGGTGTTGGGGCGCTCGGCTACGGCTGGCGACGTGGCCGCGAACGCGATTGTCGGCGGCGTGAGCGGCGCGGGTGCGGGAACGGCCGGTGAGGTTCTGCCAGAGGAGTACCGGCCCCTTGCGGAGACGGTCGGCGGATTGCTCGGCGGCGTAGCTGGAGCGGGGGCCGTCGCTCTCCCCGGCGCGGCGCGTGAGGCTGGTCGCGTGGTGGGCGAGTTCTCCGCGCCCCTTACCGCATCCGGGCGCCAGCAGATGGCGGCGAACACTCTCCGCTCTGCGGCTACGGATCTGCCGCTGGCGCGTGAGGCGCTGGAAAATGCGCCGGTCGAACTGGTGGGGGGCTCAAGGCCGACGACCTTCCAGATGACCGGAGACATGGGGTTGGGTGGGCTTGAGCGTGTGGCGGCCACGCGCGCTCCAGAGGCCTTCAATGCGCGGCGCGCCGAGCAGAACTCGGCCCGCGTTGGCGCTTTGGAAGGCATCCAGCCCGGCGGCCATGCAGAAGCGGTGGTTGGCACTCTCCGCCAGACGCTAGCCGATATCGATGCTGCCACAGGCGCGGCCGAGTCTCTCGCTCTGCGCCGGGCGCGTAGCGCAACGCACGATTTGGGCGCAACTGGAACTCCTGAGGGCTACGGCGCTGACATGGCAGCGATGGCGCAGCCCCGCGTCGATCAAGCGCGCGCGGCTGCGCAGGGCTCTGTGGACGCGCTCGGCGGACGCGGCACGCCGGAAGGCTACGGCGCACAGGCCCGTGAGGCTCTGTCATCGGCCCGGCAAGAGGCCAAGGTGCGCGAGGACGCTCTGTGGGACGCGGTGGACCCCGGCGGGACCCTGAACCTTCCGGCTGGCGGCACGCGGGAAGCGGTGATCGCTATCCTGAAAGACCGCTCGCCGGCCGGGGCTCCGTTCAGCGCCGTCGAGAAACAGATGTTCCAGACGGCTCTCCGCTTCCGGGAGGTTATCCCGTTCAAGGATATCCGGGAGTTCCGGACGTGGCTCAACAACGCCATGTCGAAGGAGCTTTCCGAGAACGGCCGGACGCAGGCCTATGGCCGCATGTCCCGCGTGCGGGGAGCCGTCGAAAATGATATCGAGGGGGCTGTCGCCGCCCGAGCAGAGCAGGAAGCTCAAGCGATTGCCTCAGGCGCGATGCGCGAGGAGGATTCCCTTCTCTCGCTCCTAACCCGGTGGCGAGATGGTTGGCAGCAGCAACAGGCGTCTTGGGGAGCAACTGGCACCGCTGTTGGACCCGATGGCACCGGGGGAGCGGGCGGCTTTTCTGGCGCACGCCGAGGAGCGAGCCAAGGCCGAGGGCAATTTTCAGATGCTGCGGGCGATCAGGGAGTATCTGGAAGGGACATTCCAGCCCAACCCGTCGAAGCCAACTTCGACGACGGAGCAGCCGGACGACTGAGCACGGCATCTGCCGCGACCCGCCAGCGTGCCCAGACTTTCGATGAAGGCTCGGTAGGACAGGCTCTCCAGCCAGGCAGCAGGCAGGACACGTATCGCCTCCGCGACGCCAACGTGCCGAGTCAGTTCTTCACCGGCGGCGCAGACAGCTTCCAGCGCATTCAGGAATTCCGCAAAGCTGCCGGCGACGGGGCCGCGCTCGTCACCCTGCGCGACTATGCGGTGTCCAGCCTGCGGCAGGCAGCGACGCGCCCGGATGGCACGCTAGACCCGAACCGCTACGCATCGTGGATGCGCCAGCACGCCAATGGCCTTCGTGCCTTCCCCGAACTGGTGAAGGAGATGGGCACTGCGGCGAAGGCCTCCCGCGCTCTCGATGAGGCGGCGCTGTTCCCGCAAGGCACGCTGAACAGCGAGGTCGGCGGTCAGGTCTTCAAGGCTGGCCCTACCGGCTACGAGGCAGCAACCCGCTTCATCAATGGCGTGGGCGACCAGCGGGCGCAGGCACTGGTTCAGGACTATGCGCTGTCTACCCTGCGAAAGGCGGCAGAGCTGCCCGATGGCACGCTAGACCCGTCCAAGGTGGCTCAGTGGCGCGCGAAGCACTCCGACGCGCTCCGGGCCCTCCCAGAGGTCGATCGGCTGCTGGCGGAACCTGTAAGGGCTGCAGAGGTCATGGCTCAAGCCGCCATCGACCGGAAAGTCGCGCTGGACCAGTTCCAGCAGGGGGCAGTGGGCAAGCTCCTCGGGATCGATGATCCGGCGGATGTGACGCGCACTATCGGCTCCTTGTTCGGCCGGCAGGACGCCGCGAAGCAAATGGCGCAACTCGCCAATCAGGTGAGGGCTAACCCGGAGGCCAAGGAAGGCCTTCGCAAAGCCGTGGTGGACTACATCAACGGCCGTTTCGTCTCGAACACAGAGGCAGGTACCAGCCAGCAGGGCTTGCTGAAGGCGGACCAGTTCCAGACCTTCGTCCGCCAGAACCGGCCGGCGCTGCGGCACGTCATGTCACAGGAGGAGATCAATCTCCTGAGCGCCATCGCCGCGGACCTTCAGCGGGCCAATCGCTCCATCACCGCTGTTGAGCTGCCCGGTCAGTCGAACACGGCTCAGGATCTGGCCGGCATGGCGAAGCAGAGCCAGCAACCCATGTCGTGGCTCGGCCAGTTCGTTCTCCATGCAAGCACCATGGCTCCCGGTGCCGCCGCCGGCACGGCGCTGTTCGGCCCGGCCGGCACGGTGCTCGGCGCCATAGGCGGAGGGGCCGCGGCCAAGACCATCGGTACCTTTCGCGCTCGCGGACTCGCTCAGGTGGATGACATCGTGAAGGAAGCGATGTTGAACCCGGAACTGGCGAAGACGCTGCTCGCACAGGCGCCGAGGAAGCCCACGCAGCGGGAGATGATCACCTTCCAGCAGAGGGTAATGCGGGCGCTTGGCGGCACGCAGGCAATCGAGGAGGACCGGTGATGGCCGCCTTGTCCAATCCGCGATGGGAGCGCTTCGCCCAGGAACTCGCCAAGGGCAACACGGCTGACGACGCCTATGCCCTTGCTGGCTATAGTCCTAACCGCCAGAACGCTCATCGGCTGATGACAAATGACGACGTGCGGAGTCGCGTGGCCGAGATTCAAGAGCGGGGTGCGATGCGCTCCGAGGTCACGGTGGCATCTCTTATCGCCGAAGCGGAGGAAGTGCGTCAGCGCGCCCTCGACGCGGGCCAGTTCGCACCGGCCATCGCTGCCATTAAGGAGAAAGGCATCCTCTCCGGCATGCGGATCGAAAAGCAGGAGCGGAAGACTGTGGCAGACCTCCAGCGTCTCACCGATGCCGAATTGGAGGCCATCGTCGCCGCCGGCCCGCAGCCCACTCCGCCCGGCGGCCTCCCCCACTGACCGCCGGAGCGAACATGGCAGCCCGCACCCGCAAGATCCGCCACGATGACGAGACCCGAGCCAAGATCCAAGCCAGTCAGCTCGTAAATCGGCTGACAGACCATGTCCTTGGAAAGGTGGACATGACCTCGACGCAGGTCACGGCCGCGCTCGGGCTGCTGAAGAAGGCGCTCCCTGATCTAGCGGCCGTCGAACTCAGCGGAGAGACGACCATCCATCACGACGTCAGCGACCGGCCCATGACTGAAGAGGAATGGGGAGCCCTTTACGGCACGCCTCATTGATTAGCTGCGCCCGCCTCCCAGGAGAGCGGGGCTCTTGTCGTGGCCTGCCCGCTTTCGCGCCATCGCCACCTATCGCTGCAACCCGCTGCACCGGTCCTGGTGGCCTATCGTGGCGGATCCGAGGGAGGTGGTGTGCCTGATCTCCGATCCGGTGGAGCCGTTGTTCCCTCAGTTTGAGGATGTCGAAAACGGGATGAGGCTGTCGGAGCGCTTGCTTTTCGTTCGCGGTGGATAATGGGGAGATAGACAATTAATGGGTTGTGCCGTCTCCTTACACACACAAAGCGCAGAACGTCAGCCATGATTCTGGTTGCACGTAATGCCCCATCACATCGCGAGGGCTCACAACGTCGGCTTGTGTGGTGACCTAGATCGATTGCTCGTGTAGGTGATCGACCCCTCCAAAAAATGCGCTCCGGAACGCGCATGGCGGAGTTGGGGTTGGGTTTAAAAATGGTCACGGGATATTCACTGCCTGTTCACGCTTTGTTCCGGCATAATGAGCTCGATGAGAAGCGTCTATCGGTGTGACGATGTGCCTTGAGGTTCTAAGAGGTGAGGAGTGGAAAATGAGGCTTTCTGTAGCGACCATCAGCGATGGATTGCATCCGCTTGAGGCGGTGGTGGGTGTGAACACCACCGAAGGAAGTCAGCGCCTGGTTGTATCTCGCCGAGCCATCAATCAAAATAGTATTGAGGTCGGTCTGATTCGAAAGGATGGGGACCGGACTTTAGTTGAACTGCCGAGAGAAACTCAGACCGGCGAATGGCGGGTTTGGGTGAACTCGTCGCAGCTGATACTTGAGAAGGTCCCAGCGTGATACTGACGGATCGAGAGATTTCCATAGCAATCAAGCGGGGGCAGATCACTATCGATCCGCCCCCGGACGAAAAGGCATTTAGCTCTACCAGCGTTGATCTGACGCTGGGGGAGACGATTGTGGAGTTTGACGTTAATCCAGGATACTTGAATGGGGCTATAGATCCCACTCATCCGGATTTTGATTTTAATACAGCTCTCTCTCAAATTTCTGAAAAAAAGACTATTTCCTCAAAGGGCTATGAGCTCGAACCGGGCAAGCTGATATTAGCATGGACGGTTGAAGAAGTGCGCTTACCAATAGATTCGCGCGTGGCGGCTAGAGTTGAAGGTAAAAGTTCTCTGGCTCGACTAGGGCTTTGCGTTCACCTTACAGCTCCTACTATCCATGCTGGATTCCAAGGTTATATTCAGCTTGAAGTTATTAATCATGGGCCGCGTAAAATTCTCTTGAAGCCCAGCATGCGGGTATGCCAGCTAATTTTTGAAACGACCTTGGGTACGCCTGAAAAAGGCTATTCGGGAAAATTCTTAGGTCAGACGAGCTGATGCTGTCAGGTCGGTCAGTTCTAAATAGACTGATCAGATTTCGCGCCTCTTACAATGACGAATAACCGGCCATTTTCTAAGGGGCGCTGCAAGAACTTGGCGTCGTCCCACGGCGCGCTCATCCACAATGCCAGTTCCTCCGGCTCGATGAGGATCACCGGCATCGCCTTGGGGTGGACGCTGGCCACGGGCTCGGTGGTGAGGAAGCCATAGAGGTCTGTGGTGACCTCGCCCTCCTTCATCTTCCGAAGGCTGGTCCAGCTGGTCCAGATGCCGCCGAAGAAGAGAGGGGCCGCTCGTATTCGACCGCAGTGCAGATGGCCGAGGGAAAATGAAGGAGTTGATTGATCAACCGGCTTTACGGGATGCCCTCCGATCATCATCATTTCATTTTTCTGCCCTCAGCCGCTTCTAACGGCGATGATCACCAGCAGACATATGACGGTTATCATTCCCCACATGTAGGGAGTTAGCGCATCCCGTATGGCTCTCGCTGAACTGCGCGGCGCCTCCGCCGTCCTTTGCAGAAGGCGGTCATCAGTGTCGGTGGTGTGCGAGTGTTGATGCCCGGCTTTGGGGCCTTCCGTTGGAAGCTGATCTCCCCAGTTGATTGCGCCCAGCTCTCCGACCACATGGGCGCTCGTCCCATGCTTGCCGGGAAGGAGATGCCAAGGTGTTCGCTCGGCATGTGGGAAGGGAGACCAAGGCGCCCACATAGCTGCGCGAACGCCGAGCGACAGAACTTGGAGCCTTCCTTCGCGATACTCCTGATCGAGCTCGCTAAAGGTCTCTGCCGGCACGTAGCACTGTAGGTACCAGCACTCGGCAGACCGAGTTTCCCAATCTGCTGCTAGCCACCCTAGATCTGAACGCCATTCAATCCGTGCTTCGCTCGCCTCGGAAGGTGGCGCAGCCTGAATGCTGACCTCAAGCTTATCCGTTCGTGCGCTCAGACCTAACACCTGAACCGTGTCGTCGATGGCGCCATGTCCACGGATTTGCGTCCTTCTGGTTGCCGTCCCGGCGTACCGGTCGAGCGAGCTAAATCTAGATAGCCCCGTCACTCGGACATGGAGTGTTTTGACGGCCTCAATCTCCAGGCTCTGCTCTTCGCCGTCGAGAAAAACCTTCCCGTCGCGAACCTCGATCTTGATCTGTCGCTGACCTGACATGCTTGACGGCTCCCACCCCTCCGACACCGCAAGATAAGCTCTAGTATGTAAACATGCCGGGTATGGGCAACGATGCCCTCTATCTTGGAGACCAGCCGGCTTCGCGCTTGCGCGGACACAATGCCTCGTGAAGTACCGCCAGGTCCTGAAGGTTGGCACGGTGGTCGGATCGGAGATGAGGCGCGGCAATGCCGCTGCTCGAAAGAAGCTGCTGATCTCGCAACAGTGTCACGGCGGTGCTCAGCATTCTTTGCATCTGCTCTTCATCCATCCCGGTGCTGAACCTCTCGGCGGCCTCGCGGATGAGGCGCATCGAAGGAGTGACATCCGCAAAGGCTCGGGCAATGACGGCCCGCTTTGTCTCCTCGGCGAGAGCAGCAAACACGTCCGCCCGCACATGCTCTCTCCTGGTGGCCAGCTTGTAAGCACCTCGCTGGAAGCGCGGATCCAAGATGAGGTTGGCGTGAGCGGCCCAGCTGGATTGGAGCGCCGCATACTCGGTTTGATCGTGGAACTGCGAGCGGAGGCACTTCTTGGCGCTTGCGATGCTGATCGTTGGAACTTGGCGGCCTCCTCTCCTGCCTTGCATCTGCACCGGCGCAACGAAGAGGTCGACGACTCCGCTTCCCTTCTCGTCGCAATCGTAGCGAAGGGCAAAGCAGCTATTTTCGCCGCACCATGTCTCGACCCAAGTCCACGCCTGGGAGACGAGGGCCAGCACTCTTTCATTGGCGCTAGAGTGGGCGCTCTCGCCCAGCTCGGTCAGCCATTCGTGAGAAATGATGGCCATCAGGTGCATGCCAACGGCGGCACCCTTCCGAAGCACAGCATGTGTTTGATCGAGATGCACGCGGTGAGCTGCGACGATGTCCAGCCCGCGGTCGCTGCCGGCAGCGGACCAAGCGATAGGAGGAATGTCCCGGACGACACGTGATCTGGCCTTCTCGTCGAGGCGCTTGCCGTGAGCTTCGGCGGCACCGAGCCCGCCATAGCCGTTTCCGAGATGTTTGAGGGGCTGACAGCGGACGCAGGTAAGCAGGGCCATGGGCATCTCCTCATTGGGGATGCCTCACGCTATGGGCCGCCGATGAAAGGCACCCGTCCTAAAATCTGGGCGTCTCCCTCAGGCCCGATCCTTCAGCCTAACTCCCGGTCCGTGCCCGTTCTGGTCGATGAACAGGACACCCGCGCCTTCAAATGCCCGCTCGATCACATCAAGCGTTGAATTCCGGGGCTGAGATGCTCCCGCCTCGAACTGGCGGACCGTCACCACGCCTACGCGCGCCGCATCCGCGAGCTGTTGCTGCGACCAATCGAGAAGCGCGCGAGCAGCGCGGCATTGAGCTGGCGTGATCATGCTGCATGCATATCACGAGCAATCGCTGATCGCCATAAGTGTCGAAAATAGATTGAAACATCCATAATCGTCGATTAACGTCACAACTGTCGAAAAACGACGGCTATGGCCTCTAGCCTGAAAAGTTAGGCAGAGCGCCGCATGGAGGTTCCCACATGGCCAACAAGCGCACCAGAGCGACTACGACCCTGCAAGTAATCGAGCCACTGGCGCTGTCTGACGTCTATGCCATGCATATTGTCAGCGTGACCGCCCTCGGCCCCCACATGAGCCGAGTGGCGTTCGGCGTCGAGGTCGACACGTTCGGTGAACGGGTGGTCGAGGTCGTGGCAAGGCTTATCCTACCCAATGAACTCGTCCCCAAGTTCGAGGTAGCCAACGCCCCCGAAAAGCTTCGCTTCGACATCTTTGAAATGACGGCTCAGTGAGGGAGGGCGAAATGGCCTCACGTCGCAACATCCTCAAAGGCGTGCTCGGGATGGCTGCGGTACCTGTCGCCGCAGCTTACGCCAGCGACGCGGACGCAGCCGTTTTAGCGTGCAAGCCGCGCCTGGACGAATTGGAAGCCGCAATGGATATGGCTTGGGAAGCCTATCAGCGAAAAGAAGCCGACGATGGAGACGACGGAACTTTGGAGGACATCTTCAATGACCGCGTCTCGATTCTGGACGAGGCGTTGGTCGAAATGCTGGTGATCCCGGCGACGACGATGGAAGGCCTGATGTTCAAGGCTGCCTACGGCCGGCACTATGCCGAGGTAGTGCTGGAAAGCCTCGCAAACGATCTACGCGCCATGCAGGGGCTTATACCCATCTACCCGGACAAGGTCTCGCCTCTTCGACGAAGACTGGCGGGTGAGCTGCCCTAAAACACTACCGGGGCGGCCATGAGCCGGCCTTATCCCATGGAGGCACAGATGGGACGCAGGGCAGCAAGGTTCACCGAAGCCGACCTCACCCGTGTGCTGAAGGCCGCGAAGAAAGCTGGCCTTCAGGCACGGGTGGACCTCATCCATTGCACCGTCGAGCTAGGCGAAAACATCGTCTCTACTGCTCTCGATCACGCATCGGATGCAGAGGCGGCCCGCCTCCAGCGGGTGAAGGGCTTGGTGCTGTAATGCCCCGCACACGCCCTCCGCATCTCGTTCGCGAAGTGAGCCGGCACGGCCGCGTCGTCTGGTATGTCCGTAAACCCGCGTCACCGCGGATCCGCTTGCGCGAAGAGCACGACACACCAGCATTCTGGGCCGAATACGAAGCGGCATTGGCGAGCCCGTCATCGACGACACAGAAGGTGACTGCGGGTTCACTCGCAGCGGCTCTCGAAATGTATCGAAAGAGCTCCGCCTGGGCGCAGCTTTCAAACGCGACGCGTCGCCAACGGGAGTTCGTCTATCGGGCACTCAGCGAGAGTGCCGGCAGCGTGGTTCTGTCGGACATCAGCGCCAGAGAGATTGTCGCCGGCCGGGAGCGGCGAGCCGCGACCCCACATCGGGCCAACGACTATATCAAGGCGATGCGCGCCTTCTTTGGATGGGCAGCGGGCGATGGTGGGTTGATCCCATCCGACCCGACAGTAGGGGTGAAGCTTCTGAAGGGGCGCAATGATGACATTGGCTTTCATACGTGGACGGAAGCCGAGTGCGAACGGTTCGAGGAGAGGTGGCCTCTCGGCTCGATGGAAAGACTGGCCTTCGACCTGATGCTTTACACCGGCCTGCGCCGAGGCGACGCTTGCCGCCTGGGGCCAGAACACCTCCACGATGGGGTGCTATCCATCCGAATGGAGAAGACGCGAGGCGTTGTTCACCTGCCCCTCCTTGCCCCACTCGGCGCGTCTATCGCCGCTACCCAGTGTGCCGGCCGCACGTTCATTGCAACCAGCCGCGGCGAGCCCTTCGTCAAGGAGAGCTTCGGCAACTGGTTCAAGCGGGCCTGTGTGTCGGCTGGGGTGCCTGGATCGTGCCATGGGCTGCGGAAGGCCGGCGCCACCCGCGCCGCCGAAGCTGGGGCCACTGAACACGAGCTCATGGCGTTCTTCGGTTGGCAGAACTCAAAACAAGCGGCAGTCTACACTCGTGCGGCTTCCCGCCAGAAGTTGGCAGCGGCGGCAGCGATGCGTCTCCTCCCTGCAAGGCTTTGACCGGAGGCATTTCATACCGCGAGGTCAGTTCAGCTCACCAATGCGAGTGCATTTGAGGGGAATGCTGATGCCGAGGATTTACACAGCCCAGACACTGGCGAGCGAATGGGGTTGCTCCGCGCAGCATGTTCGGAACCTGATTAGGGCCGGTAAGCTGGATGCGATCCGGATCGGTGAGAAACTGATCCGGATAACCGAAGACGCTGTCAGGGAATACGAGAGCAGAAACGCGATTTCCGCATCGAGCGGAGAGAGCTCGCAGCCTGCTTCTGACGACGAGCCTCCGCGGGGAGTGAGCCCATATGCCCGGTTGATTAGGGCGTAAGTGCCTTGCTCGGACGATTATGCCAGACGGCTCATTTCAATGGCCGTTACCAAATCACGGGGCGCCCTCTGGATGTTCAGCAGACTCCTCACCGTGAGAGAAGCCGCCTCCGCCTTAGGCATCAGCACCCGAATGCTCATTGGCCACGTCAAGTGCGGTGAGCTCTCTTACATCGCTGTAGGCAGTGGGACGCTACGCCAACGCCGAATGTTCGATGAGGCCGACCTTGAGGCATTCAAGGAGCGTCAACGACGTATCGAAGTGTGGCCTCCCCCCGGTCGGATACGACGGGGTGTCGCCGGCTCTTCTCTAAACGGCGAGGGCGGTGGGTTCATGGAGCGGCGTGCCGCTCTGAAAGCTGAAAGGCAGAAAGCCCGTGATGAGCGGAAGCAGGCGAATGCCCTCACTGGTGGCCGGCGCTCGCGGGGCTGCTGAGGAAGTCGAGCGTCTTCGGGAGATCGGCGCTCGCCATTGCACGGGTCGAGGTGATTTGTACGCAGTCGTCGAGGTCTTTCAGTGGGAGGAGATGAAGCGCGAGGGGCAATCCATCAAGGTCGCCACCGATAGGTGCAAGGGTAAAAGGGCGGCCATCGAGCGGAGCCGCGTGCTCTTGGCGGAGAATGCGCATTTGTTTAGAGAGCAGACCACCGTAGAGGCCAGTGTCATGTGCGATCTGGAGTTCCAACCGGAGGTTCGGAGGTAGGGCGCGCTTCCGTCCTCGGTACCGTCCCGCCAGATCCCGCCTAATCCCAGCCAATCCCGCCATCGCCGGAAATGTTGGTACATTCGTTGGTATCTTTTGTAGGTCGAATTGGCGAAGGTATTGGAATTACGCTTTAATTCTAAAGCTGTTTCCGTCCCTCCGGGCCACCAGAGATTTCAAGAGTTTATGCAGATTTTGCGGTCTTCTTGTGGGCCGCATGAACCCTGAGCGGATCGCGCGGGGCTGAAAACCTCCAGGCTATCCGCCGCCTTCTGCAGATGCTGCGGCGAGAACCGAGCATAAACCCGGCGTGTGATGCGGCTGTCTTCGTGCCCCAGATACTGGGCGCTCCTCCATATCCACACCATCCTCAGCCATCCAGACGGCTGCCGTATGCCGGATCACATGGGGTGTGACGTCCGCCAGGCCAGAGGCGGCGACAGCGGCGTTGAAGCCGGTCTTGATCGACGCTACGGCGACCCCGTTCCATTCCACCACGTGGTCGGTCATTCGGTCAGCGCGACGCCTGGGTAGGTCGCAGCGAATGGCAAGTCAATCGGGTCTGCATCTTCTGGGGCGACCGGATGGGCGGGCGTTGAGGCGTTCGACCTCTATGTGTTCCTGTGTCCGCTTGGGCAAATCATCTGGATGCAATAAGCGGCAATAGCGGCCTTGCAGCCCCGATGGGCGACTGACAGGTGAGATAGGTCACTTGCTTCTGCCTCGCGCGTGCACGTGCGTGAGGCACTGTTTTCGGAGCCCAACGCGTGCACGCGCACGCGAGGGAGTTTCGCAGCCAATATCCTGCGCTGGGGCGAGTTGCGCTTCCGAGACGCGTTCCACAGATCGATCCCGAAACAGGCGCGCAGATTGAGGACGTGGCCGTCTGCAAGCACTTCACCACGGCAGAGGCCGCATTCAATAGCCTCGGGGAGAAATACCCTAACAGCACTTTCGTGCTCTTAGACGGTGCCCGCATCGTCACCCGCTCCTTGTCCTCTCCGGGGGCAGGAAACGGTCCAGACTACGGTTTCCCATTGGCGGGAGCACCGGGCTACACGAGCGCCCGGTACTCACTCACTCACTCTCAGCGGCTGCGTTTCGGTATGGGCCGTAGCGCCACATTGATGGCGTTCGGCACATGCTCAAGATCGGCGCCGTTCGCCTGGTCCATGCTGGCGCCGATCAGGCCGCCGACAAGGATGTTACCCGCCAATGCCTTCCTTCCTTCCTCTGACTGTCGCGTGATCACATCGATCGCTTCCGGCTCGAAGCCCGCCCTGGTGATGGTGACGGTGAACTGATCCTTCCGCCCAGCGGTGATCGCGCAGGGGCTGACGCACTCGAAGCCCATCGATGTCACGACCTTCGCACCGGCCGGTTCGGTCACAACCGGAATCGTGGCGGTCGTATCGCGGGTAACGGTCGCACACGCAGACAGACCAAACGCAACGGCGACCGCCGCCCAGATCAAACGCATCGAACTCACCTGTTCTCTCCAGTTCATACTTGGCGCGCTCAGCTGCCGCCCCAGAACGCCCGGTAGCCCGCCTTGCGAGCCGCCATATCCGGGCGGCGGTGATCGCCGCCTGCTGCTTGAATCACCGAACGAAGGGTGCAACGTGCTCCGTTGGCGCCGGGCGCCAACGGAGTTGCGTCCGCCCCGGCGGCGCTGCTGATGATCACCCGGTCTCAGAACGCCACCTTCAGGTTACCCTTGATGGTGGACACCTCAGCATTCTCCGCAATCACGCCATCGTAGGATACGGCGGCGGTGACGAGGTCGCTGAAGCCGTAGGCCAGCCCCAGATTGAGGGCGAGCGCATCGCGGGCGATGGGCGCGCCCTCCACGAGGAATGGGGACGAGCCCGCGAACCACATCACCGCACCGGTATCCACGTCGCCGAAGGCATGTTGCCAGCCGAGCTTTGCACTGGGCGTCAGCTTGCCGCCGCCGAGGGCGATGTCGGTGGAGACACGCGCGCCGAGGGTCGACAACGTGGTGGACATGGACAGGGTGGAGCCGGAGAGCGCCGCGGCCCCGCCGGTTTCGCTGAAGGCGCCGAACGACTGGTCCACATAGGCAAGGCCGGCAAAGGGCGTGAACTGCACCGGGCCGAACGACATGCCGTAGGACAATTCGCCGAACACCTGCGTCGTATGCCCATCGGCGTTGCTGTTGAGCCGATTGGACAGCTCACCGAAGACGACGGACCGCCCGATGTCTATGCTGTTCCAGCTGTAGGCGGCGCCGTACTTCGCGAGGAATGCACCCATCTGTGTCGCCCCATATAGGGCCAGATCGGTGTGGCTGTTATCCGTGCTCGAATTCAATCCGCCGACATCGCCCGACGACTGGCCCACACCGAAGGCAAGGCCGACGCGCGTGCTGTCGAGGACCTGCACATCGGCACCACCGATGAAGCCGCTCTGGTTCCAATCGAGCTTGTAGGCGCCACCGCTGGAGACGTCACCCCAGCCACCGTAGCCGGTCGCCCACAGCGAGACCGCCAGGCTGCCGGACAGTAGGGCCGTGTCGGTGCCGATTCGCGCGGCGGTCGACCCGTCGAGGCGGTCGAAGATGGCGGCGCGTACCTGTCGCGCATCGTCGAAGGTCTGCGCCGCCACGGAAGCATGGGCCTCGCCGGAAAGCTGGGCAACGGCGGCGGGAAGGGCGGTGGGTGCGAGGGTATAGAGATTCCCGAACAGTATGCCGGAAGTGCCCGTGAGAGCCACGCCGGCCGCAGGGCGGAAGCTATCGAGTGCGCTGCCCGCCGCATTGGTGTTCGTGGTCGCCGCAAGTCCATTGGCGGCCAGCATGCCGTAGGAGAGCGGCGTCACCACCAGGCTCATGCTGGTGGTGGAATAAAGGGCGTCAAAGCGTGTGGACACGGGCAGCCCGCTGGTGGGCTGGGCGATGTCGCTGAAAGCTCCGGTAAGTCCGGCGCTGGCGAGGATCACCGTGTAGTTACTGCCGAGAGCGGGTACGTAGCTGTTGCTGGCGCTACCGGTGATGCCACGCAGCAGGGGAACGATAGTGCCGCCATTGATGGTGACCGTGCCCGAGGTGCCGGTGGTGACGAGGCGCGAGTAGTTGCCTGCCCCGGTCCCCGTTCCGGTGCCGTCGATGTCGGTTTCAAAGGCCGAGCCGGTGGCGAAGGAGACAGGGCCGGCGACAGTGAGCGTTCCCGGCGAATTGCCTGGCGCCAGACGGCCGAATACGTCGAGCGAGGCCTGGATGGTGCCGGTGCCGCGCAACGTGCCGCCCGAGCCTACAGTCGTGGGCGAGATAATCGAGCCATTCACAGAGAGCGTTCCGCCCTCCACGTAGGTGGCGCCGGTGTAGGTGTCGGTGCCCGTCAGGAAAAGTGTGCCACTGCCGGTCTTGATCAGGCCGCCGACGCCGGTGATATCGTTGGCGAAGGTGGAGCTAAGGCCCTGCGTGTCCACGCTGACCGTGGAGGTGAACTGGCCGTATCCGAGCACGGCCTTGCCAGCATTCACGAGACCCCAGCCATAGACTTCGTCAACCCCGGGAGCGCCGAGATCGGTCGCAGTGGTCAGCAGCACCTGCTGGAGGTCATAGGCGGTAAACCAGGGGAAAGCCTCCTTCACCAACGCTGCCACGCCGCTCACCACGGGCGTCGCCATGGAGGTCCCGGAGAGGTTGTTGTACCCGCCGTCCGTGCCGGCGCCGGAGCCAAGTGTAACGGTGGAATAAACGCCGACGCCGGGAGCGGCGAGGCACCAGTCCTTGGCGACGCCACAGTGGTTGCTGAAGGAAGCAATGGTGTTGGTGGAGTCGACTGCCGTTACAGCCAACCAGTTGTTCTTCAGTTCTGGCACCAGGTAAGGCATGCCCGCGAGCACGTCCGGGCTGGTCTGGGCCTCGTTCCCTGTGGCGAAGACCATCAGCGTCCCGGCGGCTGCCACTGCCTTCATCGCCTGGATCGTGTTGGGATAGAGGGCTTCAGCCTGCGCCCGGGTGTAGTCGGTCACATTGCAGGGCGGTGCATAAGTCCGCGCGCAATTGTTGAAGCCGACGCTGTTGTTGACAATCGCCAGCTTCTGGGCGGCGACATAGTTCCAGGTATCCGCAAAAATGCCGTCCGTCGTACTGGAACCCATATTGTAGGCAATCGGCGTCAGCGTGGCGTTAAAGGCGACACCGTGCATCTCCACACCGTTGCGGGCGGCGGCAATGATGCCGGCCACGTGCGTGCCATGGCTGACGTCGGCGTCGAGGTCATGATCTTCATCGGAGGTGATCGCGACGTCATTAGTGAAGTCATAGCCGTTTACCACACGTCCCGTGAATTCTGGGTGCCGCGTGTCGAGGCCGCTATCCACTACGCCGACGCGCACGCCGGAGCCCGTGTAGCCCAAAGCGTAGGCCGCGGCGGCATTGATCTGCGCCAGCGCGCCGGAACCGAAATATTCCGCCGTTTGCCAGCTTGAGACACTTTGCGCCTGGGCTTGGGAGGCCGTCAAACCGATGGTTGCGGCAATGAACCAGCACGCCACGCGGCGGCTGCGAGATAGAATGGATTGGTGCATCTGAATTGAAGCCTTGTCCCAGCGGGGATGGGAAACAGCCGAGAGGTACTCCAACGGGACAAGCTGCGCATTGACCCAGAATCCCAAGATGTGTTTCTGCGTCTCAAACGCGTTTGGTTCCCGATTTGCCACCTTCCCGGCATGTGCGCATGCGATTCCCGTCTTATCTCCGCCGAGGCACATAGATGGCCGATGACCCGCTGATCCCTTGCCAACGCTACGACAGCCGTCTCGACCCGGAACGGGGATTCGAGGGGTGGCAGCACATCGTTGCGCCCGTGTTCGATGTGGTGCCGGTCGCGCCGGATCTGCCGTTCAGTGCCTCCTACGAGGCCTATCACCTCGGAGACATCCTCGTTGGGATCGGCAGCTTCGATGCCACCCATTTCTCGCGCAGCCGGGCCCGAATCCAGAGGGACGGCCTCGACCATGTGATGGTCCAGATCTATTTGCAGGGAGGTTATACCGGGGATCTCGGAGCACGCTCGGTGACCGTATCGGCTGGCGAGGTGGTGACGCTGGATATGACACGGGAACTGCGCACCAGGTCCGAACCGTCCGTCAACATCACCCTGTTGATTCCGCGCGATGAAGTATCTGGGCGCGTGGTGCCGCATGGCAATCTGAATGCGGACAGGGAGCATGAGATGGCGTGTGGCCTGTTTGCTGACCACATGCGCGCCCTGGCGCGTCATTTGCCCACGGTTCGGCACTCGGCGGCGGTCCATGTGGCGGATGCCACCGTATCGCTTTATCGAGCGGCATTGTCCCGGACGCCAGACGATCTGGAGGCGGCGTCCGAGCCTATGCACGACGCGCTGCTGCTGCGGGCACGCCGGCTGGTGGAGGCCCGCCTGATGCGCGAGGATCTCTCCGCCATCTCGCTGGCCAAGGAATTACGGGTCTCGCGCTCCACGCTCTATCGTCTTTTCGAGCCGTTTGGAGGTGTGGCTTCCTATGTATTGGAGCGTCGCTTGACGCTGGCGCGATCGGCGCTGTGCGATCCCGACAATGTTCAGCGCATAGGGGCGATCGGGGCGTCCTGCGGGTTTGCGGATCCGTCCCATTTTTCGCGGGCGTTCCGGCGCCGCTTTGGCTTATCGCCCGCCGAAGTGCGTCGGGAAGGGATGCCGGACTTCGTCGTGAACCCCGTTCCCGAGCGGGCAGACCTGCGCGCCTGGATCCAAAATCTCACGTAGGATTGACGTTGCCCTCAGCCTTTATCCAGCAGTGAGCTCGCTCAGGCGGTTAGTTGACCTGCTCCCCAACTTTGGGCCACCCAGAACTGGAAAATTCCAGTTCCGATTGGCGGGAAAGCAGGGGAGCAGGTCAGAGAAAGAAATCCCTCTACTCCCTCATGGCGTCCGGCGATGGTCGGTTCTATTAGTCTGGCAGACTTAGTTGGGAGAGTGAGATGGCAGATCATAGCCGACCGGATCAAGCCGCTGCCAATCAGAGCGTGACGAACCCCGGCGAGGAAACAGTTAATGTCCAAGCCGCTGCCATGTCCGACAAGGAGCTCGATGGCGTAGCGGGAGGGCTGACCATCGCCGGGCTGCCCGTCTTCGATCTAAAGACGAATGCACCAACGCATTATGATATTCATGCCTGGCAGGTCATTTCAGGCCCTATCAAGGGAACCTGAGCGGCCAGCGCCGTGACGGCAACAGGCCAAGAGGCCCCGCCTCCCGGGAGAGCGGGGCCTTTTCGTTTCAGCCGTTGCCCACTTGGTTGCCGCTTGTGATTTCCGGCGCCCCGTCTTCAGGGGCGCAGCACCATCCACGTAATGCAACCCATTGAGGCATAGCTGATCGCCTAGATCAGGGCGCTGACGTTCATATGCAGCGATCAAGGTGGGGAGGTATTAAGCGCCCGCCATTGCGAGGGAGCCACGCCCGCCCAGCGAAGGAAGGCATGGTCCAGCGTGCTGTGGGCGGAATAGGATAGGGCGTCCGCAATCTGGCCGATGGGCAGGCGCGTCAGCGCGAGCAGTTCGCGCGCTACGGTAAAGCGCACCTCATCCTTGATGGCCTCGAAACTGGTCCCGGCGCGGGCCAGATGGCGGGCGAGGGTGCGGGGGCTGATGCCGAGCTCCCGGGCGACGGTTTCGCGGTCCGCCTCGCCCAGCATGAGGCGCGGGCGCAGGGCGTGCCGCACCTGGGCAGCGGTGTCATCCAGATCGCCGCGCACACGCTGCTGGATGGCGGTGCGCATGTGCAGGTGGCGAGCCGGATCCGCGCCGGGCAGCGGTAAGTCCAGATCGGCCCGCCCGATCACGATGGCGGTCTGCTCCTGATCGAATGCCATCGGCGTCCGCAGCGCCTTGCGATAGGGCGCGAGGGTATCGGGCAGGGCGGCGCACACCAGCGCCCGCAACGGCTGCACGCGGCCGCCGGTCAGCGCCCGCACCATGTTGCATCCCACCGCAATCACCAGATCATGAATCTGGCGCCCCGGCCCGGTGCCGGGATCATAAAGTCCGTATCCGATCAGTGTGTCGTCGCCGAACGGCTGGAGATAGACGGCGGCGCCACGCGAATAGCCGATCTGCAAGCCCACATAATCGCGGAACGCATCCCCTAGTGTCGGGGCGCAGGCCATCATGTCGCCGATCGCGCCCAATGCAGCGTGATCGCTGCGTGCCCCGAGCAGCAGGCCGAGATGGGGGCAGCGTGCCAGAACGGCGCAGTGCTCCAGCAATGCGATCAGGGTAGGGTAGGGCAGCCGGGCTTCGGGCTGGAGATGGTCGGGCGTAAGGCCTGAGGAAGCGAAAGCCTCATCCAGGCTCACGCCCAGCTCGGTCAGAAGGGCGGGAAGGTGCGCGACCGGACCCACGCGCTGGGATGGAACGTCGTCCAAAATCTCAGCTCCTGTCCCCTAAAAGCAAGCGGTATCCAATTCCATACGCTAGGCATCTTCCGTTCGGCAAGGCAGCTCATGGTTGCGCGTTGCACGATCCACGTCGCCGGCTCTCCAAGACACATTCGAGGAAACACGACATGACCCTTTCGCGCCGCACCCTGCTGCTGGGCGGAGCCGCGTTTGCGGCCGCCGCCACCAATCATGGCGCTCTGGCCTGGGACGGTCCGGTACTGGATCTGATCGAGGCGGGAGAAGCCTTCGATGCTGCCTCCGACGCTTATGTGTACGGCTATCCGCTCGTCACCATGGAGATGACACGCCGGGTGATGACCAATGTGGCGCAGCCGGTGGGCACCCGCGCGCCCATGGGCACACTGATCAAGCTGCGCGCCTATCCCGACGCATCGTTCCGGGATGTCACCGCGCCGAACGCGGACACGCTCTACACCACTGCCTTCTTCGATGTCGGCGCGGAGCCCTGGGTGGTCAGCCTGCCGGACATGCAGGGGCGCTACTTCCTCCTGCCGTTCCTCGATGGCTGGACCGAGGTGTTCCAGGTCCCCGGCTCCCGCACCACCGGCACCGGCGCGCAGACCTATCTGGTCACGGGGCCCGGCTGGTCCGGCAAGGTGCCGGACGGCATGGTGCAGTTGAAGTCACCCACCAGTATCGTCTGGATGCTCGGGCGCATCTATTGCACCGGCACGCCTGAGGACTATGCGGCGGTCCATGCCTTGCAGGACCGTTTCAAGCTCTTCCCGCTGAGCGCCCTAGGCAAGGACTACACGCCCCCGGCCGGCAAGGTCGACCCGGCCATCGACATGAAGACGGCGGTGCGCGAGCAGGTCAACGCATTGTCCGCCACCGAATACTTCAAGCTGCTGGCCGAACTGCTCAAGGCCAATCCGCCCGCGTCCAAGGATGCGGCGGCGCTGGAGCGCTTCAAGACCATCGGCCTCGTGCCGGGCCAGAGCTTCGATGCCTCGAAGATCGACAGCCGCTGGGAGAAGCGCCTGCCGCAGCTCTCCTTCGACCGCATCATGCTTCACTTCAAGATGAGCGGCGGCGATATCAAGGACATCAACGGCTGGGGCTATACAACCAAGACCGGCACTTATGGCACGGACTATCTCCAGCGCGCTCTGATCACCGCCATCGGCCTCGGCGCCAACCGGCCGCAGGATGCCGTCTATCCCACCTCGCTGAAGGGCAAGGATGGCGAGACTTACAGCGGCGCGAACAAGTACCAGTTGCGCTTCGCGCCGGGTCAGCTACCGCCGGTGAAGGGCTTCTGGTCGCTGACCATGTACGACAAGGACATGTTCTTCGTCGCCAATCCCATCAATCGCTATGCCATGAGCATGCGCACCAATCCGGTGCGGGAAGCTGATGGGTCGCTGATCATCTACGTCCAGAACGAAACCCCGGGCCCAGGCAAGGAGGCCAACTGGCTGCCCGCGCCGAAGGATCGGTTCAACCTCATGCTGCGTCTCTACTGGCCGGACGAGAACAATCCTTCGATCCTGGACGGGTCGTGGGTCATTCCGGCGATCACCAAGGTCGGCTGACGGGGGGGCGCTCTGGCCGTTCTCAGCCGGCTTGGCTGTGGCGTGAGCGCCCGGATCATCGACCGATATGCGCAGATCTTCGGCATCGGTCCTATGGGCCGATGCCGAAGGCGCAATGGCCGCAAGGTTAGAAAGAAGGCGGGAGAGGCGAGGGGCGCATGAACGGCAACGTATCCGGAATCCTGGCGCGGTTCATAATGCGGAGTGGGCTTTCAGCGGCGCTTGCCCTGGCCGCATTGGCGGGAGCCGCGCACGCCGCTGATCTCGCCGCGAGCAAGGCCCCGGCGATGGTGGAGCCCGCCGCGTCGGTCCCGCCCGGTTGGCAGTTCCAGGCTACACTCTATGGCTGGCTCACGGCGATCGACGGCGACGTGGGGGTGCGCCGTCTTCCGGCCGTGCCCGTGAATGCCTCGATCTCCGACGTGCTCGGTGATCTTGACGGCGCTTTCATGGGCAGCTTCATGGCCCGCAACGGTCAATGGCTGCTCCTGGCGGACGTGGTCGTCGCGCGCCTGTCGGAGGGCAAGCATGTGGGCACTTTCGGCGGCGCCGAGGCTGACGTGGACCTCACCCAGACCATCGTCACCGGTGCGGTGGGCTACATGCTGCCCACGGGCCGCAACGATCTGGATTTCGCCTTGACCGCAGGTCTGCGTTACATGCGGCTGTCGGCGGATGTGAGCCTAGTGCCCACTTTTCTGCCGGCCACCATCAGTGACAGTCAGGCGAAGTCCTGGATTGATCCCACACTTGGCTTCTTCGCCCACTGGGCGTTGGACGAAAAATGGTTCGTGAATGCGACAATGGACATTGGCGGCTTCGACGTCGGGTCGAAATTGTCGAGCAGCGGCTATGTAGGACTTGGCTATTTGTGGACGAAGTCCCTCTCTACGGCCGTTGGCTATCGTTATCTCTACGAAGATTACGAGGGGGCTGGCAATCAGAGCGGAACCTTCCGCTTCAATACTGTCATGCACGGTCCGACACTGAGCGTGGCTTGGCACTTCTGATAGTGGAGCTTCATTGTGGGCGTGGCCGATCCCGCAGGCGCCTCAGCGCAGGTCCGGCTGAACATTCTGACCTGAGACCCTTCTCTCCTCCGACCTGAGGGAGAGTCCTGAGTTTCATTTCTGGCCTTAGGCAGCCTGTTTTTCCAGCGTGGATTCGAAGGCGAACTCGGCGGGCGTCATGTTGCCGAGGGCCGAGTGGGGTCGATGTCGATTGTAGTCCTCCTTCCATGATGTGATGGTACCATGGGCCTCGGCGATCGTCGAAATTTGGACCCTGAGCGGATCGCGCGGGGCTGAAAGACTTCAAGGCTGTCCGCCGCCTTCCGCAGATGCTGCGGCGAGAGCCGGGCATAGACTCGGCGGGGGATGCGGTTCACACCGACCGCACGGTGATGGCCGGCATCCGCAGGATCAGCGCCCGGTCGCGCGCGTCGAGCACAGCGTGCAACTGCTCTGTGATCATGCTGGAGTCGCGCACATCGGTGGTCAGCCTCACGCAAGCGGTTTGGGCAACGATCGCCCGTGTGTCCGAATGTTGAGAGCTGCCAATGGTTGTCGTCTCGGATAAAATCCTCAGGATCGTGTCTCCATTCGGAAAGCCGGCGACCACCGCTGCGCTCAACAAGCTGTCTCTCCAGGAAAAAAGTCTGGAGAGACAAATTCTTGAAATGAAAAGCTCCGCCGGCGCGGCAGATATTCAGCCAGAAATACAAAGGCTGGAGGACGCCCTGAGAGCGGTTCGGGACGAGATGAAGCCACTGAAGGCTCAGCTTGAAGAGTTAAAGGAGCAGGAGGAAAAGGAAGCCGAGGCGGGGGCCGTCGCGCGCGAGGCTGCCTTGCGCAAGGGGGAAAATCCCTACGCTCAACTCTCGAAGGTTGATCTGACATCCATTGTCAAGAAATAGGATCTCAAGATCACTCGTGGAGTGGGGCCTACAACGGGCCCAACTGATCTTGCTTCGATGCTTGTAGACACCCATGTGAATTGTAGATCGGTCGCGGCCAGCAACCTTTCCACTTCATAGGTGGTGCAAGTGCTGGAGCCAGTGGTGGTCGGAAAACCGATCAACCTTGGCAGCCTGGACTACCATAATCCGTCCCCTGCCGCGTCCTCCTGCCACTGCCGCACCAAGCGACTGCTGACACCATCGCGGTCCGGCACCGCCATCTGCGCGAACCCGTCGACGCCATACCGGCGGTCCTCCTTGACGTGGTGCTGCGCCTCCGTCACGCGCAGCAGCCTCCGGGACCTCCGTGCGGCCGGCACGCTCTGCGTCGGTGAGGTTGTCCTCTTACCGCAGATACTGAATAGCCAGTCGGATGGCCGAGGCTATTGGCGACGGATGAAAGTGCATATCGGGTGTGGCGCCGATGATTTCGCGAAGAGGCCTCGTGACTTCATTTGATTGCGGTTTCGGGGCCTTCCAGATGGCGGGAGGAAATCAGGCGGGCGCTATACCGTGCGGCGTGGAAGGCCGATGGGTAAATAGGCGCTGGAACGGCATCTCCTCTGCTTACGTTCATATAGCGAACGACGAAGCACGGAGGTGATCAGCATGCCGAATACAAATCCGCCCCGCGGCGCAGGTAAGGCCACAGCCATGACAGTGGCGATTGCTGCGGTGATGCTTGTCGCCGCCGTCGTAGGCTTTGGCCTCAACGGAGCCGATACGCTCGACGATCAGAGCAGAGGGCACGTCGAGCAGCGCGACGCGCCGCAGACGCCCACCGACCTGCAACGCGCCCCGGTGCAGCAGTAATAGAAGAGTGCCTTCGGCGACTTTTCGTGCGATCCCGCATGCTTCATCGACTGCGAGTGCTACGATGGAGGGCCAAATGGAGAGAGTTTGCCATGACTGACGGCCCCGACACTGACGACCTTGACGACCGCATCGCAATCGCGCGTGACAACTTGCGACAGTTGACGGAGCAGGCTGCCGCCTATTCCGGAGCGGCGGATGAAGAGCGGGCTGCTGACCGCATTGCTGAACAACAGGCGCTTCTGGATGCCCTGCTGAAAGAGCGCGAGCAACGCGGCTGATGTGGCTATAGTGGGCTGCGGCGGGAAGCCTCGCGGACACAGCACAGGGCTGTCCGCCACTGCCCTCTCTCGCCCAATCCCCGACTTCTCAGCGTAGATGTGGCCGGCCTCGTGGTTTGGGGGCCGGCTCTCCAGCGCGCGTCTTTTCGGTAGAGTCGATCCTCTCCGCTTCTTGTGACGTTGGCGCCGATGGCAGCTCCGCTCGCCGCCCCCGATCGCCTGGTTTCGACTTCAACTGCTCGATGTTCGCGTCTTTGTCTTCATTGGGGGCAGGGCGCCCCAAGTTGTCATACCGTTTGGTCATTGGCATCGTCCCGGAAGGATCCCAGACTCAGGCAACGCGCTCTACGGGAGGGTGTTCCACCGTCGGCTCTGGAGGTGGCCACAGGGCTGCTCCTGGCCTAAAGGTGACGGGCAGCACTGGCAGACGCCGTAGACAGCGGATGCAATTCTGTCGATCCCATGCTTCGCACGATATGAGGTTCTTCCGATGAAGCTCCATGCCCTCAATCGCGCCAGTGCCCCTCCCATCGCCGGGCCGATTGCTCCCGACATGGTGCTGTCGGGCGCGCCCGAGACGGCGGCCTTTGTCACGTATGACGCTCCGGGCGAACGCCTCTGCGCTGGTGAGTGGGAGGCCTCCGTGGGCAAGTGGCAAGTCTCATACGACGAGTGGGAGTATTGCCTCATCGTGTCCGGCCGCTGCATCGTTACGGGAGATGACGGCACAACGATCGAAGCCGGCCCGGGCGATGCCTTCGTGCTGGAGCCGGGTTTCAAGGGCACCTGGGAGGTGGTGGAGCCCATGCGCAAGCATTGGGTGGTGCGCACGCCCTGAGGCTAGCTCCACCGGGGTGCCGGTTGCCACTCCATTGGCCGCCTATCGAGAACTGCTGCCGGCAGTTGTTCTACCGGCAGCAGTTGGTATCAAACCTTCGTGGATTTACGCGGACGCCCGACCTTCTTCACCGGCTCCGGCTCGGGGGCAGCTTTCCGGCCCAATCCAAGCGACTTGGCCATCTCCGACCGCGCAGCCGCGTAGTTGGGAGCGACCATGGGATAGTCGTAGGGAAGGCCCCACTTGGTCCTGTATTCATCAGGGCTCAGGCCATAAGCCGTATTCAAGTGGCGCTTGAGCGACTTGAAAGGCTTGCCGTCCTCAAGGCAGATGATCGCGTCCGGGGTGATCGACTTCCTGATTGGAACCGCCGGCTTAAGCTCCACAGGGGCTGCCAGAGCAGGGGCATCTCCGCTCAAACCGCTCAGGCTTCCATGGACTGCGCCAATCAGCTGCGACAGGTCCGCCGCCGCGACGCTGTTGTTGGAGACATAAGAGGCGACGATTTCTGTCGTAAGTTCGAGGAGAAGTTCTTTCTCCAGATCAATCTCGCTCAATGGGAGCTCCTATATTTTCTGTGCCACGCAGTTACGTCGCCGTCTCCCCACCCCTTCAGAGGGAATGAGCATCATTTGGCTTTATTAGCAAGCCATTGGGAGAATGAAGTTGCGGATCGGAGGAGCATTGCCCTGACGCAGGCGAAAGGATTCGGTTCAGCTCTAGATATTTTTTGACGGGTTTCGGGCACGGGAGCGGGGGCGGCCCGAGAAAGTTGTGAGCGCCTTCAGCTCTCTTCGATATGCCGGTCGCTCTCGCTGCTGAGTGAGACTTCGGTGAAGTCCAGTTCTTCTTGGATGATGAGAAAGGCATCGGCGCCGATGCGTTGCTCCGTCCTAAGTGTTTCAAGCCGTTGCCGCTGGAGACGTAGAGCCGAGAATCCAAGCTGTCGCTTCTCATCTAACGATGCATCACCGCCTTCGGAGTTCTGGGCGGCATGGCGGCTCGCCTCGAAAGCGAAGCGCCAGTGATCCGCAACGCGGCCAGTCTGGCCATCAAGGCTGCTCAGAGCGACGGATGCCAGGTCGGCACGCACTCGGGCGAGTTCGTCGTCGAGGTCGTCCTCGCCGTCCAACTTCAGCAGCCTGACGAGAGGCGCGAGCGTCAGGCCCTGCACGACAAGTGTTGCCAACACCACGGCGAAGGCGGTCAGAACGATGAGATCGCGCTGCGGGAAGTCGGCAGGGAGGGCGAAGGCCGTGGCGAGCGTGAGCAAACCACGCATGCCACACCAGCCGACCAGAATGCCGTGCCGCAGTGTCGAAGGCTCGTAGCTGCCGCGAAAGATGGCGAAGTGGGCTGCCAGCCGATTGTAGATGATCACCCAGGTCATGCGGATCAGGATCAGGCACAGGACCACGCTGGCCGCGAACCATCCGGCTTGCTGAAGCCTGCCCATTGGCATTTCGAGAACGATGGTGCGTGCCTGCAATCCCATCAGAAGAAACGCGAGGACGTTCAGCAGGAACACTGTTGTGCCCCATACCGCGAAGCTGTGAATCCGCATTCTCGGTGGTGTCACGCGCCCGACCGATTGAGCAATGGTCATTGCGAATGTGACAAGGCACAGCACAGCGGACAGGCCGAGATGCTCCGCGATGATCCACACCCCGAAGCAACTCACGAATTCCAGCAGATTGCCGCCGAGCGTCCCGGTGAAGAAGCGGAGGAAATGGCTGAACAGCCAGGCGCAGGCGAAGCCGAGAAGGATGCCGCCCGGAGCGGCGACCGCCAGATGAAACCCGACCTCGAGATCTAGCGAGCCGTGGCTCTGGAAGGCGAGGGCGGCGGTGAACAGGAGCAGGGCGCTGGCATCGTTCAGCAGGCTTTCCCCCTTGAGCAGGACGACGGATCGGCGTGGCATACTGACGCTTTGCAACACGGCTGTGGCGGCGGCGGCGTCGGGCGGGGCGACGATGGCGCCAAGCGCGATGGCGGCGAAGAGTGGAAGACCTGCCATTGTGACGCCCAGCCATGCCACTGCCGCCGCGCTCAGCAGCACGGCTACGACCGCAAGTGAGAACAGCGGGCGCCACAGGCGGCGGATGGACCCGACTTGAAAGTCGAAGGCCTCGTCCACCAGGACAGGAGCTATGAACAGGACAAGCGCAGTTTGGGGATCGAGCCCGATTGCGGGAGCGCCGGGCACCAGAGCCAGCAGAACACCTGCTGCGGCGAGCATCGTTGGATAGGGTATGGAAAGCCGGCGAGAGACTTGCAGGAGCAGGATCGCGATAGCCAGCAGAAGCACCAGGCTTTCAAAAAAGGTCACGGCACAATCCTCTCTGCGGGTTGCTCCGTGATGCCGCGCGACTTCCGCTAGACCACGAGGTCAGCGCTGCCAGTGTAGCAACGTTAGACCTATGGCTAGGTCTAGCGGATTTGTGGTGTCTTCCCAATTCCGTTGAGCGTGTTCTCGCCACGCCAGCAAGATGGATGGCGGCCGAGAAGCCACCTGCCGGACCGAACAATGCCGATACGCAGGCGGCCCAGCTTTCGCCGGGCCGCCTGCCGTACTCAATGTTCGTGATGCTCGGGCATCGCTTTCAGCTGATCCTTTGTCCATGCAGTGACGGCGTGGACTTCACCGTCCTCGTCGCGCATGAAATCCAGATCTCGGGCTGGCACCGCTACCGGCTTGGCACCGATGCCCAGAAAGCCTCCCACGTCGATCACGACTTCACTGGCAATGCCGACGCCGTGGATGTGGGAAACGCTTCCGATTTTCTCGTCGCCGGGCCCGTAGATGGTGGCACCGTCAAGCACAGACGGAACCAGTTCAGTTTCGGTCAGGCGCACGTGTCGAGTATGGTCCATTGGGTTTCCTCCATTATCGAGAAGAAACCTCTTCACGGATGAGCCTGTTCCAGATCCGCTTGGGGCTCGAATTTTTCAAGGCGTTTCCGTTGCTCCCGGACCTGCGATTTCAAAAGGCTATGCCGATTTTGCGGTGCGCTCGCGAGTTTCAGTCACGCCACGCGACCCTGCACCGTTTCATCGCCGCCAGCTGAACGCGGGCGAAGCGCGCTGGCTCCCCTCGGGTTATCGGGTGGCGCGCGTACGGGGGCGCCCGGCGCGCTGCTCGCGCAGCTTCAGAACCTGCAGCATGTTCTGCAACGAGCGCTGGACATGGGCGCGTGCTGCTTCCGCCGCAGCATCAGGATCTCGACGGCAAATTGCGTCCACGATCTGGCGATGTTCGCTCAGGCGGTCGATGAGGTGATCGGCCCAACTGACTTCCAGCCAGATGGCCAGTTGCAGCCGGTCATAGACCTGCTTCACCGCATCCAGCAGGGCGGCATTGCCGGTGGCCTCGGCGATGACGAGATGGATGCGCAGGCCGAGGTCGTACTCGGCCGCGACTTCCTGTGCGTCCACGTGGCCCGCGACGCTTTCCAGCTCGGCGATGCAGGCGCGCAGGCGGTCGAGATCGGCATCGGACGCCACCTGCGCGGCGAGGCGCGCCGCATGGGTATCGAGCGCCTCGCGCAAGCCCACCAGATCGGCAATGGCAGTGGCGTCCAGACGTACCACCAGATAGCCGCCGGTGGCGCGCTTCGTGACCAGCTTCTCTTGATCGAGGCGGGACAGCGCCTGTCGCAGCGGCGTGCGGCTGACACCAAGGCGTTGGGCCATGTCGGCTTCCGCCAGACGTTCGCCGGGCCGCAATTCGCCGGTGAGTATGAGCGCCTTCAGTTCCTCATAGGTCTGCTCGCCTAGCGTCGGGGAGGCGGCATCGGCCGCATCCTCAATCAACCCCTCGTCTGCCGACCTCTGGTCTGCCATGTCCCCTCGATCACAGTCCGGAGGCGGACGGGGCGGCATCCGGCGTGCCGCCCGTCCTGCATCCTGCTCGGGATATATGAGTTGGCCGGGATCGCAAGAGCTTCCCTCAAGCCTTGATCACGAACGGATCCTGGATGTCCTCACTCAGTTCGCACCAGACGCTTTTGGTCTGGAGATACTGCTGGATGGCACTGATGCCGTTCTGATGGCCGAGGCCGCTGTCCTTGTGCCCGCCGAAGGGCGAGTTGAATGCCATGGCGCGATAGGTGTTGAGCCACACCGTGCCCGCCTGCAGGCGCCGGGCCATTACATGGGCGCGGCGCAGGTCGCGGGTCCACACGCCCGCCGCCAGCCCGAAGGGCGTGTCATTGGCGGCCTTGAGCACCTCCTCCTCGTCATCGAAGGGGATGACGGCGAGCACCGGGCCGAATACCTCGTGCTTCAGCACGCAATTGCCCGGCTGAACGTTGTGAAGAATGGTCGGCGAGAAGAAGTAGCCGTCCGGAAAAGCCTCCACGCGGGCACGGCTGCCACCGGCCAGCAACTCGGCGCCGTCGGTGAGCGCCTGTTGCACCATGCT
The DNA here is from genome assembly GCF_014635325.1 of Azorhizobium oxalatiphilum. GTDB lineage: Bacteria > Pseudomonadota > Alphaproteobacteria > Rhizobiales > Xanthobacteraceae > Azorhizobium > Azorhizobium oxalatiphilum. The sequence goes on from NZ_BMCT01000009.1 coordinate 73,809, forward strand.
CTCGTCCTTGGCGAGCTGGGCGGCGGTGGCCACCGGCCCCATCTGTGTCTCCGCCTTCATGGGATCGCCCAGCTTGATGCCGGCGGCGCGGGCGACGAGACGCTCCACCAGCCGGTCATAGACCGGGCGCTGGATATAGGCGCGCGAGCCGGCAACGCAGGTCTGGCCGGCGGCGGCGAAGATGCCCGCCAGTACGCCCGCCTCGGCGCGATCGAGGTCCGCATCCGCGAACACGATGTTCGGGCTTTTGCCGCCCAGCTCCAGCACCGCGCTCACCAGCCGCTTGCCGGCTGCCTGCGCGATGGCGCGTCCGCCGGCATCGCCGCCGGTGAAGTTGATCTTGGCGACCTTGGGATGATCCACCAGCGCCTCGCCGGTGGTGCGCAGGCCCGTGACCACATTCACCACACCCGGCGGAATGCCGGCCTCTATGGCGAGGCGGGCCAGCTCGATGGCGGAGGCGGAGGTCACTTCCGAGGGCTTGAGAACCACCGTATTACCCGCGGCCAGTGCCGGGGCCAGCGCCATGATGCTGAGGAAGGTGGGCGAGTTCCATGGCACGATCACCGCCACCACGCCGAGCGGCTCGCGCAGCGTGTAGTTGAACACGCTGGTGCGATCGAGCGGGATGACGGTGCCTTCCACCTTGTCCGCGAGGCCGCCGAAATAATACAGCCAGTCCTGCACGATATTGGCCTGCGTGCGCATCTCGCTGAACAGCTTGCCGTTCTGCGCCGTCTCCAGGGTGGCGATGCGTTCGGCATGCTCGGAGATCTTGTCGCCCCACTTCATCAGCAGGCGGCCACGGCGTGTGGGCGAGAGCGCCGCCCACGGACCGCTGCGGAAAGCGTCATCCGCCGAAGTGACAGCGGCGTCTACGTCGCGTGCCGACGAATCCGCGAACGTGCCCCAAGGCTTTCCGGTGGTGGGATTATGGGAAACGAAGGTCCGGCTATCGACGGACGGCGCATCACGGCCGCCGATGAAATTGCTGTAAGTGATCTGCGCCTCAGCGGTGATGGGGGCGTTCATGGGCGTTCCTCGGTTTTGTTGGGACGGCTCAGGCCGCCGTTGGCTGACTGCACCGCTGCTGGACCCGCCATGCTGCACTGTCGAGCGGCTGTCCGCGCCAGTCAGCCAGCATGCGGTCGGCCTCCAGCAGAGCGTCGAGATCTATGCCGGTCTGGATGTTCATGGCGGCGAGCATGGACACCATATCCTCGGTGGCGACATTGCCTGTCGCTCCGGGCGCATAGGGGCATCCGCCGAGACCGCCGGTGGCGGCATCAAAGCGGCTGATGCCAGCCTGCAGGCCAGCCAGTGTATTGGCCAGCGCGCAACCGCGCGTGTTGTGCAGATGCAGCTCGAACTCCGTGCCGGGGAAGCGGCGGATCATGCGGGAGGAGATGTCGAACACCTGCAGCGGATCAGCCACGCCGATGGTGTCGCACAGGCCGATGCGTTCGCATCCCCCCTCCACCAACCGGCCGACGATGTGCTCGATACGCTCCGGCGTGGCGCGGCCGTCGAACGGGCAGCCGAACACGGTGGAGATGGAGATGCGGCGCCGGAGACCATCGGCCTTGGCCTGCGCGTGCAGTTCGAGGGTTTCCGCGAGCGACTCTTCCGTGGGGCGGTTGAGGTTCTTCAGATTGTGCCCATCGGTGGCCGAGAAGACGAAGGTGACGCCGGTGACACCTGCCTTCTGCGCCCGTTCCAGTCCGCGCCGGTTTGGGATCAGCGCAAGGCTTTCGATGGCAAGGTCCTTGGTCGCAGCCACCACCTCTTCGGCGTCCGCGAGATTGGGAATCCATTTCGGATGAGTGAAGGAGGTGATCTCCATTTCCTTCACGCCGGCCGCCGCGAGCTTTTCGACGAACCGCACCTTGTCGGCGGTGAGCATGAAGCGGGCTTCGTTCTGCAAGCCGTCGCGCGGGCCCACTTCGGTGATCCTGACACTGCCGGGGAGCTGCATGGTTCAGATCTCCTGCCGGAAGGCGCTGTCGAGGATGCTCATGAGGCCCTCATAGGTGACATCGCGTGGGTTGGGGCGGGTCTGGCGGAAGTTGGTCATGCCGTCGCGTGCCAGTGCATCCATAGCGCTGCGCGGCACATCCAGCTCGTCGAGATGGACGGGGATGCCGATATCGCGTGACAGGCTCTCCACGGCGCTGATCGCCCGCTCTGCACCGGCGCGCGGCGACAGATGCTCCACCTGCTCTCCCAGCGCCACGGCGATGTCGCGATACCGTTCGATGGAGGAGACGAGGTTCCAGCGCATGACGTGGGGCAGCAGCACCGCATTGGCGATGCCGTGCGCGATATTGAACTGCCCGCCCAGCGGCATGGCGAGGCCATGCACCATGCCGGTGGCCGCACTGCCGAAGGCGAGCCCCGCATAGAGGCTGGCGGTGAGCATGTTCTCGCGCGCCACAATGTTCTGGCCGTTGAAGACCGCCGTGCGCAGGTTCTGGCCGATCATGCGGATGGCCTTCAGCGCGAAGTCGTCGCTGAGCGGCTGCGCGAAGCGCGAGACATAGGCCTCTATGGCATGGGTGAGTGCATCCATGCCGGTGGCCGCTGTGGTGAAGGGGGGCAGTCCGAGGGTGAGTTCGGGATCAAGAATGGCAGTGTCGGCCAGCAAATAGCGGCTGACGATGCCCTTCTTGGTGTGCTGCGCCTTCAGGCTCAGCACCGCCACGTTCGTCACCTCGCTGCCGGTGCCGGAGGTGGTGGGGATGATGATCTTCGGCACGCCCGGCCTTTCCACCTTGTCGATGCCGAGATAGCTTTCCACCTCGCCTGGATTTGTGGCCATGACGGCGGCGCATTTGGCGGTGTCGATGGCGCTGCCGCCGCCGAGCCCGATGATGAGGCCGCATTTTTCCGACCGCACCACGTCGGCGCAGGCGATCACGGTTTCGATGCTCGGGTCCGGTTCGACCTGCGAGAACACCACGACCTCACGGCCCTCCAGCAGCTTGAGCACCTGCTCGGCAAGGCCCGCCTTGACGATGCCTGGATCGGTGACGAGCAGGATGCGGGCGGTGCCGAACCGGTCCACCTCATCGGGAAGCTGGCGGATGGCGCCGCGCCCCTGGATGAGCCGCTGGATGGCCGTGAAGACGTGATAGGACATGGGTTTCCTCGCGTGGGGCGGGTTCGGTCAGATCACACCGGCCGCCTTCAGTTTTTCGATCTCTTCCGGGCTGAGGCCGAGGCGATCGGCCAGCACTTCCTGCGTATGCTCACCCAGCGTCGGGCCGACCCAGCGGACGGAACCGGGGGTGTCGGACAAATGCGGAGCTATGCCCTGCATGGTCAGGCGGCCATACTCGGTGCTCTCCACATCCACCACCGCTCCCCTTTCGCGGAAATGCGGGTCGGCCACGATACCGGCGGCGTCGTAAAGCGGGCCGGAGGGCACATTGTGGGCTTTCAGGATGTCCAGCAGTCCGGCCAGCGGCAGGGTGCGCGTCCAGTCGGCGACGATATCGTCCAGCTCCTGCTGGCGTGCGCCGCGTGCGCGATGGGTGGCATAGCGCTCGTCTTTGGCCAGCTCCGGCTGGCCCATGGCCTGCGCGAGACGGGCGAAGATGGCGTCGCCATTGCCGCCGATCAGGATCCATTCATCATCCCCGGTGGGGTAGAGATTGGAGGGCGCGATGCCGGGCAGTGCAGTGCCCGTGCGCTGGCGCAGAGAGCCGGTGGCGCTGAACTCGGAGAGTACGGCTTCCTGCATGGCCAGCACCGCATCGGTGATGCCCACATCCACCACCTGCCCCTTTCCGGTGCGGCGACGCGCCTCCAGCGCGGAGGTGACGCCCAGCGCCGCAAACACACCGGCCAGCGAGTCGCCGATGGAGAGGCCGGCGCGGGGCGGTGCGCGATCGGGGAAGCCGGCCAGCGTGCGCAGGCCGCCCATGGCTTCGGCAATGGCTCCGAACCCGACGCTCTGGCTGTAGGGGCCGGTCTGGCCGAAGCCGGACACGCGGGCGATGATGAGGCCGGGATTGGTCTTGTGCAGGTCGTCCGGCCCGAGGCCCCAGCGTTCCAGCGTGCCGGGGCGGAAATTCTCCACCAGAATGTCGGCCTGATTGATGAGGCTGCGGGCGATCTCCTGTCCCGCTGTGCCGCGCAGGTCCAGCGTCATGCTGCGCTTGTTGCGCGCGATCACAGGCCACCACAGCGATTTGCCGTCTAGCTGCGCCACGCCCCATTGGCGCATCACATCGCCGACGCCCGGAGGCTCGATCTTGATGACGTCGGCGCCGAGGTCCGCCAGCAACTGGCCGCAGAACGGCCCGGCGATGAAGGAACCCACCTCGACCACGCGGATGCCGGTCAGCGGGCCCTGATTGTTCGGTTCGGTCACGATAATCCCTCCCGGGCGGGGGCGCGGCGCCTCTTGCTTTCCGCCTTCTAGTCCTTCGGCCCGCTGGATCGAGCCGTGGCCGCACCGGACGCGCGGCCGACGACAGATGAGACCAGTTCGCCCGACCGCACAAGCCGCCGGACACGCGGTGTCCGCGCCAGATCTCGGAGCAGGTTCCTCAGGCTCCGTTATGTTCCCGGTCGCGTCCTACGAGCGCTGTCGCATCGGAGCGGCATGGATGTGGCGAGGGCCGCGAAGAGGATGTTCAGAGGCTCAATGCCGCTCTGTCCGTTGCGAGCAACAGGCAGGACGCAAATGGGGAAGGGGCATCATGGCGTCGCGTCTCCCGGTCGTCTTCTTGATGCGGCTTTTATCGGCATGCCGCTCTTATGGCGATTGTTTCAGCGGGCGTTCGGCGCATCTCGCACTGTCGCCTGCGATCTGAATGCAATTTGGTATCCCAAAATGTATTCCACCGTCAAGTGGACGTATTTTGAGATGAGGTGCCTTCCCCACGCCGCCAGCCTCCCTGCTTTGGAGACTGGCGGTTCGGGGCCAGGCGTCGTTGGCGAAGAGCGGTAACTGTACTCGGGTTTCACTCTCGCTGGAGGAGGCTCACGCCACCGCGTGGCATGGCTCAATTTGTCTGCGGCTTGCCCTCCGCATCATAGCGCGACCAGTAGCCTTCGAGCTTCAAGTCCTTGATCGCCGCTTCAAGATAGCGGGTGGCCCCAGCACCCTTGAAGAAATACCATTCCACCTTGATGTTAGGCGTGACTGCGAAGGCGTTTTCGACATAGTGCCCCGCACGTGCCGTCGCGGCGGAGGTGCCTTCTGCATAAGGGCGGTTGTCCACGCCGATGGCGGCGTAGCCGATGCGAATGGTCAGCGGATCAGCGCGGAGAGTGCTGGTGGAGGCCGGTATGAAAGATGACCGCGCTGGCTATGCGGGCGATTGTAGCGCGCAAGGGAGAGATGGGCATTGAAGGCTCCTGCTGAGGTGTGAAACAGGCAGTTTCAAAATTAACCGGATTTGTCAATTAACCGCAAATTTTGGTATTTTTGATTGGGATGTAATCAGTCATCTATATGAAAAATAACATATTTTAAATATGACAAATTTAATTGACTTAATTTGAATATTGCCTAGCCTCATGATCGTCAATGGACTTTGGCCTGCGGCGGCTCGCGTGGCTGTTGGGCGGGTCTGAATGCAGGTTCAGGCGCATGAGCAGCGGTGAAATCGCCATTCGCGGCGTATCGAAGACATTTCGCGTGGACGGTCGTCCGCTGGTCGCGCTGGATCGGGTCGATCTTGATGTTGCGGCCGGTGAGTTCATCACCATCGTGGGGGCGAGCGGCTGCGGGAAATCAACCCTGCTGCGCATGATTGCCGGACTCGAACGCGAGCATCGGGGTGAGATCCGCCATGGCGGACGGCCGGTTTCAGGCCCCAGTCTCGACCGTGGGCTGGTGTTTCAGGAGCCGCGTCTCTTCCCGTGGCTCACCGTGGCGCAGAACCTGGCGCTCGGCCTTGAGAATGCGCGGGTCGATGTGGCGCAGAAAAAGCGTCTCGTGGCCGAGCATCTCGAACTGGTCGGTCTCGGAGGCTTCGGCAATGCTTATCCGCGGCAGCTGTCCGGCGGGATGGCCCAGCGAGCCGCCATTGCCCGCGCGCTGGTGAACCGGCCGGAAGTGCTGCTGCTGGATGAGCCCTTCGGTGCGCTGGACGCCATGACGCGTGCGCATCTGCAAGGTGAGCTCCAGCGCATCTGGGACCATGAGAAGATCACCGCCATCCTCGTGACGCACGATGTGGATGAGGCGGTTCTGCTGGGGGATCGCGTGGTGGTGATGGCGCCGAGGCCGGGCCGCATCGCGCGCATTCTGGATGTGTCCGTGCCACGCCCGCGCGACCGCCGCGACCCGGACCTGATCCGCTTGCGCAACGAAGTGCTGCAGGAGCTGGACGCCATCAAGGACGCCGCGCCCGCCGCGCTCGCCAGCTGAAAAATCCTATCGGGAGATGTGACGATGACGGCCAAACGCCAGATCAAGCTCGGCGCCTTCCTCATGACCGACGGCCACCATATCGCGGCCTGGCGGCACGCGCGGGCACCGGCCAATGCCAATGTGAGGATCGACCATTATCTGCGTCTCGCCCGCATCGCCGAGGCGGCGAAATTCGATGCACTGTTCCTCGCCGACAGCGTGGGCGTGCGGAACGATAATCTGGAGTCGCTCAGCCACACCTCGCGAGCGGTGTCCTTCGAGCCGCTGACGCTGCTCTCCGCGCTCTCGGTAGTGACGCAGAATATCGGCCTCATCGGCACCGCCAGCACGACCTTCAACGAGCCCTATCACATCGCCCGCAAGTTTGCTTCGCTCGACCTCATGAGCGGAGGTCGGGCGGGCTGGAATGTCGTCACCTCTTCCAGTGAATCCGAAGCCCACAATTTCAATCTCGAAACCCACATCTCTCATCCTGATCGCTACGACCGCGCGCGGGAATTCATGTCCGTGGTGAAGGGGTTGTGGAACACCTGGGAGGACGACGCCTTCCTCCGCGACAAGGCCGACGGGGCCTATTTCGATCCGGCGAAGTTTCACCTTCTGGATCACCGGGGCAAGCATTTCCGCGTGAAGGGGCCGCTCAATGTGGCCCGCTCGCCGCAAGGGCATCCGGTGGTGGTTCAGGCGGGTGCCTCGGAAGACGGGCGGGACCTCGCGGGCGCCACCGCCGAAGCCATCTTTGCCGCCCAGCGCACGCTTCAGGAAGCGCAGGCCTTTTATGCCGACATCAAGACGCGGGCGGACAATTATGGCCGCGATCCGGACCATGTGAAGATCATGCCCGGCATCTTTCCCGTGGTGGGACGAACCGAGGCCGAGGCGCGCGAAAAATTCGAGGAGCTTCAGGCGGGCATCGAGCCGGTGGTCGGGCTCCAGTTGTTGTCACAGGTGATCGGCGGTTTCGATTTCTCCGGTTATCCCGTGGATGGCCCCTTGCCTGAACTGCCGGAGACCAACGGTCCGAAGAGCCGTCAGAAGCTGCTGATCGATGCGGCCCGGCGGGACAATCTCACCATCCGCCAGCTCTATCTGGAGATCGCCGGCGCGCGGGGCCACTGGCAGGTGGTGGGCACGCCTGCGCAGATCGCCGACCAGCTCGAGGAGCGCTTCACCAAGGGGGCGGCGGATGGCTTCAACGTGATGGCGCCCCATCTGCCCGGCGGGTTGGAAGACTTTATCGAAACGGTTATTCCCGAGCTGCGCCGCCGCGGCCTGTTCCGCAAGGAATATGAGGGCACGACGCTGCGGGAGAATCTGGGCCTGCCGTTTCCGCAGCACCGCGCGCCGCGCGAACTGCGGTCGGTGGCGGCGGAGTGATGGGCATGGCTCCATCTCTCCTTCGTGCTGTCGTCGCAAGTATCCTCGCGCTCAGCGCCTTCCTGGGCGCGGCAGCCGCTTCGGCCGAGCCGCTGGTGGTGCGCATCGGCTTTGCATCGGTCGGGGTCGACAACCGGCAGTTTGCGGGCGGCAGCTCGGTCGCCATTGCCCATGCGGAGGGTTATCTGGAAAAGGCTTTCCAGGACACGCCGGAGGTGCGCTTCGAGTGGTATTTCTTCAAGGGCGCCGGGCCGGCTGTCAATGAGGCCATCGCCAACGGCCAGCTCGATTTTGCCGTGCAGGGCGACCTGCCATCCGTCATCGGCCGTGCCAGCGGGCTGAAGACGAAGATCCTGATGGCCTCCGGCGCCCATGCGCCCACCTATCTGGCAGTGCCGGAGGGGTCGTCCCTCTCGTCAGTGAAGGAGCTGAAGGGCCGTAAGGTGGCCATCTTCCGGGGCACCAACAACCATCTGGCGGTGGTCAAGGTGCTGGCCGCCAACGGCCTGTCCGAGCGGGATATTCAGGTGCTCAACATGGACAATGCCACCACCAATTCCGCGCTGGCCAGCAAGGACGTGGACGGCGCTTTCGGCAACTGGCCGCTTATCGCCCTTCATCTCGCCAATCGGGCGAAGATCATCTACGCCACCAAGGGCGACGATCCCGCCTTCGAGCGCCATTCCACCGTTCTCGTGACGGAGGCCTTCGAGGGCGCACATCCCGATATTGTGCAGAAGATTATCACCCAGTTCGTGCGCGCGGCCCGTTGGTCGTCGGACAACGCCAATTTCGACGCAGCCGTGGCCATCTGGGCGCGTTCGGGTACGCCGGAAGCGGTGTTCCGCTATGACTTTGCCGGCACCGAGCTGCGCTATCGCAACTCGCCGATCGTCGATCCCTTCCTCGTCGAGCAGTACCGCTTCCAGGCCCGGCAAGCCAAGGAGTTCGGCCTCGTGCGGCGGGATGTGGACGTGCGTGGCTGGTTCGAGCCGAAGTATGTGGATCAGGCCATCACCACGCTGGGGCTGGAAGGCTACTGGACGCGCTAAGACCCCCACGGCAAGCCGCTCACCTTCTGAGTTCATCCATCCCGGTCCGCCCCCGAGGATCTGCCATGACCGTCCTGGATCTGCCGCATCGGCTCCCTTCGCGCCCCATATCGCTGCGGCTGCTGCGCCCGCTGGTGGCCGGGCTCAGGGATTTCGCCGTCGCGCTGCTATTGCCCGCGGTCATCCTCCTGCTGTGGGCCATAGGTTCCGCCTACGAGCTGGTACCACAGCAGATCCTGCCACCGCCCATCTATGTGTGGGAGAATTTCCGCGACATGCTGGCCGGTGGCGAGCTGCTCCAGCATGCCGGCATCAGTGCTGTGCGGGTGGCGGGCGGCTTTGCCATCGGAGCCGCTCTCGGTCTGCTGCTCGGCATCGCCATGGGGTTGTCGGAGGTGGTGGACGACTATGTCCGGCCGCTTTTCACCGCCATCGCACAGGTGCCGACTCTGGGTTGGATCCCGCTGCTGATGCTATTTCTCGGCATAGGTGAGGCGCTGAAGATCGTCATCATCGCCAAGGCGGCGCTGGTGCCCATGGTGCTCAACACGTCCGCCGGCATCCGCGGCGTGCCGAAGGCTTATGTGGAGGTGGCGGACGTATTCGCCTTTACCCGCTGGCAGAAGCTGCGCCGCCTCATTCTGCCCGCAGCCGTGCCGCCCATCTTCACCGGCATTCGCTACAGTCTCACCAAGGCCTGGACGGCGCTGGTGGCGGTGGAACTGCTCGCCTCCGCCGAGGGGCTGGGCTACCTGCTGGTGTGGGGCCGGCAGATGTTCTGGCTCGATACGATGATCGTGGCCATGGTCATCATCGGCCTTGTCGGCTTCGCCATGGATAAGATCCTCGCACTTGCGGAAGCATGGCTGCAAAGCTGGCGCATCGACGGCTGAGGTGCGCCCATGAGCCTGCCCCTCGCCGAGCCTGCCATCGAAACCTCCTCCACTGCCTCGCGTGGCTGGCGGCCTTCGCACCGCCTGCGGCGCGGCCTCATGCTGCCTTTGCTTTTGCTGGTGGCATGGGAGGCGTCAAGCCATCTGCGTCTGGTAGATCCACGCTTCCTTCCGCCACTTGAGGCCATCGCCATAACCGCACGGGAGGAGATCTGGAGCGGCGACCTGTTCCTGCATCTCGGCGCCAGCCTTGCCCGCAATCTTGCGGGTTTCGCCATTGGCACGCTGCTGGGCGTCGCCTTCGGTCTGCTGCTCGGCTTGTCGCCGGTGGCGGGCCGCATCGCTGGCCCGACATTCCATGCCGCCAAGCAGATAGCGGTTCTGGCCTGGATTCCCATCATCTCGGTCTGGTTCGGCTTTGCCGAGACCGCGAAGGTGGTGTTCGTTGCAGTGGCGGCCTTCGTGCCGGTGGCGCTCAACACCATAGAGGGCGCGGCAAGCGCTCCGAAGCCCCTTATTGAGGTGTGCGAGGTTCTGACCTTCTCCCGTTGGCAGCGTATCCGTCGCGCCTATCTGCCGTCCGCCTTGCCCTCCATTCTCACGGGAGTCCATCTCGGCCTGATCTATGCCTGGCTGGCGACGGTGGCGGCGGAGTATTTCATGACCGTCGGCCCCGGCATAGGCGGCCTCATCATTGCCGGTCGCGAGCGGTTCCAGATGGAGCTCGTGATGCTGGGCGTCGTCATTCTCGGCACCGTTGGCTTTCTGCTCAATCACATTGCAACTCTCGTCGAGGTGCGGCTGCTGCGCTGGCGCGCCTGACAGAGCTTTAATGTCCTTTGCATGATTTTTACGCCGCAGGACAAGCGACTCGGACGCCGGCAGTTCCTCGGTGGTCGCTACGGGTCTGGTGGTCTCGGGCGCCTCCGGTGCTGGCGCCCGGAGCGAGGGACCTTTGCAGGTTCCGGTCTGGACGCGGGAGCAGGGAAATCCCGTCGCTTCGCCGGCCTATGGCGCGCCGTCGTCGTTCGAAAAGGGGATCGGGCACCGTTCCCGCACGCCGCCTAAAAGACGCCCGGGCTGAGGGCCGGCGTGGCGTCGCTCGGAGCTTCCTAAAGGAAAGCTCCGAGCGAGATCGGCGCCATCATTCCGCCGCTACGGTGGCGCCGCGATAGATGCTGCGGGCATAGAAGGCGGGTTCGAAATCCGGGGCCTGAGGTGCGGTGATCCTCTGCTCATGAAGCGGAAGGTCGGCGAGGAAGAGATCGCGGCTGATGCCGGCCACCACGGCGGGAATCTCCCGCTTGAAGCTGGGCACATCGCCCACCGGCAAGCCGGACGTGACGAAGGCTCCCAGATTGAAGGCATGGATGTTTGCAAGGAACGGGGCCGCCCCCGGCACGCGCTCCTGATATTCGAGCGCCGATCCCAGATAGGGGTGTCGGGCGAGTACCTCGTCCCGCTCATCCGGTGCAGCGACATAGCGGTCCTGCCACAGGGCGATGTCGTCGGCGAAATCGGCAAGCTCCGGTCGCCGCGCCGGATCCACCGCGTAGCCGGTGCCGGCGATCACGAAGTCGAAGCGCAAAGGCTCGCCGCCGATCCGTGCCGTAACGTGGTCACTGCTGATCTCTGGGCGGGGCCAGGGCGCGCCGAGATGTATGTGGAAGTTGGGATGGCGGATGGCGCGTTCCACCGTCTCCAGCGGTGCGGTCGTGCCCGAACGCCGGTACCTGACGGCGAGGTGCCAGCGCAGGGCATCCGGCAACTGGCGGAAATTGTCGTAGGCGCCGGGATAGGCGCGAGCCTTGGTCACAGCGGTGGCGGCCAGTTCCGGCCGGCGGCTGAAGAGGTGCACGTCGCGTGCACCCGCTTCCAGCGCCGTGGCGGCGGCATCGAACGCTGAAGCGGCTCCGCCGATCACCGCCACGGAGCGCCCGCGCAGGGCCGCGAAATCGATGGTGCTCGATGTGTGCGCGAGAAGATGCGCAGGGATGTCAGCCAGCACATCGGGAATGAAAGGCCCGCCTGCACCGAGGAAGCCGGTGGCGAGGATCACCTTGCGGGCGGTCTCCACGCGTGTGCTGCCATCCACGATCAGATGGACGCGAAAATGCTGGGCCGCCGGCTCGATGCGGGCGACCTCGATGCCATAGCGGATGTCGATCCGGAGCGTGCGCCGGAACCAGCTGAGATAGTCGGCCCAGGCAAGGCGGGGGATTGTGGACAAAGCGGCATAGGCTTCCGCGCCGTGAATGCTCTCGAACCAGGCCTGGAAGCTGAGACCAGCGTGCCCAAGTTCGGGCCCGGGGAGGAACTTCGGTGTCCTGAGCAGCTTCATGCGAGCAGTGGTGCGCCAGATGCCCGATTGGGCCTCACCCGATGATCTGTCGATCACCGAGACCTTGCCGATGCCGGCCCTCTGCAAAGCAAAGGAGAGCGCGGTGCCCGTGTGGCCGCCGCCGACGATGAGCACATTGTGGTCGATGCCCTCCCGATCAGAGACCCAGTTCGCCGGTGCGGGGCCGATCAGCCGCAGCGTTTCCGTCGCGAGTGTGTGAGTGCTTCGCGCGGCGGGAGCGGGGAGAACGGGCGTTTCCGAGGACATGGCCACCTCCAGACGATAAGGTCGGAGCAAGGATCGACAATTAATTGATATAGTCAATGTATTTAATTGATTATAGCTTGGTGGTCGCCCACCAGCCCCGATCATGCACGAGGCCAGCCATGAATGACGCTCTCGCCGGTATCTCCACGGAACCTGCGGCCGAAGCCTTTGCCCATCGCTATCGTGAACAGCCCCGCCCGTTGCCTCGGCCGTGGAACGAGGTGCTTCGGACACAGCTCGACCACCGCTCCGTGCGCAGCTATCTGGCGTCCCCCATCTCCGAAGAGACGTTGGAGTTGCTGGTGGCCGCGGCCCAGTCCGCCCCGACATCCTCGAACCTGCAGGCCTGGAGCGTCGTGGCGGTGCGGGATGTGGCCCGGAAGGCGGAACTGGCACGGCTGGCCGGTGGGCAGGCGCATATCGTGCAGGCGCCGCTGGTGCTGGTCTGGATCGCAGACCTCTCCCGGATCACCCGCATTGCGGCTGCGCAGGGGGTAGAGCTGGAAGGCGCGGACTTCACCGAGAGCTTCCTGCTGGCGACCATCGATGCGGCGCTCGCGGCCCAGAATGCGGTGGTGGCAGCCGAGTCTCTGGGCTTGGGCACGGTCTATATCGGTGCCCTGCGCAATCACCCTCTTGAGGTGGCGGCTTTGCTGGAATTGCCTGAGCGCGCTTTTGCCGTGTTCGGGCTCGTGGTGGGACATCCGGATCCGGCGCGTCCGGCGGACATCAAGCCGCGCCTGCCACAGGCGGCCGTGCTTCATCATGAGGTCTATGACGCGGAAGCGCAGGTTGAGGCGGTGCGGCGCCACGATGCGCACAGTCTCGCCTTTCGCGCCGAACAGGGGCTGGACGCCACCCCATGGAGCGCACAGGCGATCCAGCGGCTGCGTACCGTGGCCTCCCTCATGGGTCGCCACGTCCTGCGGCAGGCAGTTGCGAAATTGGGTTTTCCGTTGAAATGAGATCGATGGCGCACCCGGACGGCCGCACTCCACCGCGAGCCCCTCGGCCAGCGCAGTCTGCTTCAGTTGATCGTCGGATCACTGATCGTGGCGGCGTTGCGATGTTGCAGAGGCGATCGCGCAGGCCGGATCGCGTCGGCCGAGATGGGTTGGCACGTCGTCGGCGCAGCTTGCAGTGCTGCTTCTGCCTCCCTGGCCTGCGGTTCGATCAGCTCCGGGCGGCAGATCACTCGGTGAGAAGCCGAACCGGCGTGCCGTCGCGCCAGGCGATGATGTCCTCCACGCAATCGGCGAAGAACTGCCGATAGGTCGTGTCGGTCACGTAGCCGAGATGCGGTGTCAGCACCACGTCGTCACGCCGTCGCAAGGGATGGTCCGCAAGGAGCGGTTCCTGATCGAAGACATCAAGGCCGGCACGCAGGCCGCCGGCATCAAGACGGGCGATCAAGGCCGCCTCATCCACCAGCGGTCCCCGCGAGGTATTCACGAGGATTGAACCGGGCCTCAGCCGAGCCAGTTCCGGTGCGCTCACCACGCCCCGCGTCCGATCGCTGAGCACGAGGTGGAGGCTCACCACGTCGGCGCGCTCGAACAGTTGGTCCTTCGTCACCAGTTCCACCCCTGCGGCGTCGGCGCGCTCGGCGGTGAGGTTCTGGCTCCAGGCGATCACCTGCATGCCGAAAGCCCGGCCGATGGCGGCCATGCGCGATCCCATCTTGCCCAGCCCCACGAGGCCGAGGCTGCGGCCTTCCAGTGTCGTTCCAAGCGTACGCTGCCATCCGCCGTCCCGGACGTTGGCATGTTCCTGCGGGATGTGGCGGGCGCAGGCCAGAATGAGGCCCCACGCCAGTTCGGGGGTCGAGAAGTTGGAATCCCCGCCGCGCGTATGGCAGATGGCGATGCCGCGCGCCGCCGCCGTCGCGAAATCGATGGAGCGGGTGCGCACGCCCGTCACTACCAGCAGCTTCAGGTTCGGCAGCCTGTTGAGCAGTTCCGCCGGCACCGGCATGCGCTCGCGCATGAGACACAGCACATCGAATGGGGCGAGCGCTTCCGCCTGGGCCTCCAGAGAGGGGAGGGCGCGGTCGAACACGGTGACATCGGCGTCGGTGCCGAGCCGTGACCAGTCGGCCATCTGGAGGGCGACGTTCTGATAGTCGTCCAGAATGGCAATGCGCAGTCGAGCCATGGCGGTGGTCCCGGTTGGGGTGGGCAGGAACGCACAAAAGGGGCCGGACCTCCGAGAGAAGGGACGGCGCCGAGGGCCCGCCGCGAAGGCGGGCTGATGCTGTCAGCGGAACCGCAGGCTGTCGCGGGACAGCTGGGAGACAGTGGTGCAGCCCATCAGCTTCATCCCGCGCTCGATCTCCACCCGCATCTGCTCCAGCGCCCGTTCGACGCCCGGCTGGCCGGCGGCCGCCAGCGGGAACAGATAATAGCGCCCGAGGCCGACGGCCTTTGCGCCGAGCGAGAGTGCCTTCAGCACATGGGTGCCGCGCTGCACGCCGCCGTCCATCATAACGTCGATCTTGTCACCGACCGCGTCCACGATCTCGGCCAACTGGTCGAAGCCGCTGCGCGAGCCGTCGAGCTGGCGCCCGCCATGGTTGGACAGGACGATGCCGGTGCAGCCGATATCGACGGCGCGGCGGGCGTCCTCAACCGTCATGATGCCCTTCAGGCAGAACTGGCCGCCCCAGTGCGCGACCATCTCGCGCACGTCGTCCCAGTTCATGGCCGGGTCGAGCATCTCGGTGAAGTAGCGGCTGATGGACATGGTGCCGCTGCCCATGTCCACGTGGCTGTCGAGCTGGGGCAGCCTGAACTTCTCATGGGTGAAATAGTTGATCGCCCAGCCGGGCTTGACCGCGAACTGGGTCATGCCGGCAAGGTTCAGCTTGAAGGGAATGGCAAAGCCCGTGCGCTTGTCGCGCTCGCGGTTGCCGCCGGTGATGCTGTCCACGGTGAGCATCATTACTTCGACGCCCGCCGTCTTGGCGCGGGCCATCATCTCGCGGTTCAGGCCGCGATCCTTGTGGAAGTAGAACTGGTAGACTTGGGGGCTCTTGCTGATCGCCCGCGCGTCCTCGAGGCTCACGGTGCCGAGCGAGGAGACGCCGAACATGGTCCCGAACTTGCCCGCCGCAGCCGCCACGGCGCGTTCGCCCTGATGATGGAACAGGCGCTGCAAAGCGGTGGGGGAGCAATAGACCGGCATGGCGAGCTTCTGCCCCATGACCGTCACCGACATGTCCACTTCACTCACGCCGCGCAGGACGCTCGGCAGGAGATCGCAGGTCTCGAAGGCTTCCGTATTCCGACGATAGGTAACCTCGTCGTCGGCGGCGCCATCAATGTAATTGAATATGGGGGCTGGCAGGCGCTGCTTGGCCAGGCGGCGGAAGTCGTGGAAGTTGTAACAACTTGTGAGGCGCATATCCTGCTCCACCGCGGCTCGTCGACTGAATCGACTGGCCGATTGTCCCATGTGACCGGCGATCAGCGTCGAGCCGGCGAATGACAACAGCGAGATAGGCTGGGACGTGGCCGGTGTCGATAGACGTTTCGCCTGATCCGGCCTGCAATACCAATCGGAAGGCGTTTTCCGGAGCGGGTTGGTGCTGGAATAATTCCAGCCTGCTGGTCGCTTGCGGGGCCATCCCATCCGCGACAGGAGAATCGCCAGGCTGCGAGGGTGCGCGCCTTCCGATGGTGATAGGGAGTGGAGCGGGGGAGGAAGCCGGAAAAGCGGCCCCGTCCCGGTTGGGGTGGGGCCGTTCAGTTCCAGAGGTCAGTCAGGAGGGGACCTCGCCGACAACCAGAGCGTGCCATGTCCAAGATGAACACCAGTTGACTGGCGCGCCTTCCGCCAGCTTTTTCGGGCAGGAAGCGCCATCGCTATGCGGACGAGGCGCCCCACCCCCAGTTCGATCCTGCGGGGGCTAACTAATGTTAATGTGAGGCTTGTGAAAATTCATACAAGTCCACCTCGGGCGACAGCGAGATCAGGTTCTCCGCCCGAGGCTGGAGAATGTCGTGCCCGACGAACAGGTGATGAGCGTCGTGCGCAGGCTGAGCTCCCGCCATCCCCTGACACACGGGGACGTGGATGCGCTCTGCGACATCCCCTATGTGACGCGGACCCACGATGCCTCAGCCTATCTGGTCCGGGAAGGGGAGCCGTCGCGCGACGTCTGCAGTTTCGTGCTCTCCGGTCTGGCGCTGGGCCAGAAGTCCACTTCGGCCGGCGCCCGGCAGATCATCTCGATCCATATGGCCGGCGACTTCCTCGATACGCAGCATCTCTTCCTGGAGCGGGCGGACCATAATGTGCAGGCGCTCACGCGGCTGGAAACCATTGATTTCAGTCGCCGTGCCCTGAAGCGCGTGCTGCTTGAACGCCCGGGCATTGTGCAGGCCATGTGGATCGATGCCCTGATCGATGCCTCGATCTGCCGCGAATGGATCGTCAATGTGGGCGCCCGTCGCGGGATCTCGCGGGTGGCGCATCTCCTGTGCGAACTGGCCGTGCGGTTCGAGCGGGCGGGACTGATCCGGGATGGGGTGTTCGAGGTGCCGCTGACACAGGAACAGATCGGCGATGCTGTCGGCCTGACGCCGGTCCATGTCAATCGCTCACTCAAGCTCCTTGCCGCCGAAGGGCTGATCCAGCGGGACCGCAGGAAGGTCAGCCTGTCCAGCTGGACCCGGCTGCGGGAAGTGGCGGATTTCAGCGCCCTCTATCTGCACGAGACCACGGCGCCGGCGGAATAGCTGATCGCAGGCGCGTAGGAAGCCGTCTTAATGGCGAAGGGGCGAGCCGGGTGGCCCGCCCCGTGTTTCTTGAACGGTCGATTCAAATAGAGAATTGCCTATTCGTTGATGGAGGCGCCGGAGGCCTTCACCACCGGCCCCCACTTGGCCAGCTCTGCCTTCACATGCGCCGCCAGTTCGGCGGGCCCCGCGCCCACGGAGACGGCGCTGATGTCCGCCAGCTTCGCCTTCACGTCCGGGTCGGCCACCGCCTCGGCCCCGGCCTTGGCCAGCTTGTCGATGATCGGCATGGGCGTGCCAGCCGGAGCAAAGATGGCGTTCCAGCTGTAGGTCTCGTAGCCAGGCAGACCGGATTCGGAGACGGTCGGCAGATCGGGCGCGGCCGGCGAGCGCTCCTTGGTGGTGATAGCGACGCCGGTGATGGAGCCCTTGCGGATGTGGCCGATGGCCGAGGGCAGGTTATCGAACATGATCTTCACCTGCCCGCCGACAAGGTCGAGCATGGCAGGACCTGCGCCCTTGTAGGGCACGTGCACCATCTTCACGCCCGCCATGCTCTCGAACAGCGCGCCGGACAGATGCAGCGGCGTGCCGACGCCGGACGAGGCGTATTCGTACTTATCCGGATTGGCTTTCAGAAGTGCGATCAGTTCTGCGGTGGTCTTCACGCCAAGTGAGGGATGGACCACTACCACGTTGGGCACGTTCACCAGCAGTGAGACCGGGGCGAAATCCTTCACCGGATCATAGGGCATCTTGGTGTAGAGCGCGGGGTTGATGGCGTGGGTGGCCACCGTGCCCATGAGCACCGTGTAGCCATCGGGCGCGGCCTTGGCGACGGCCGCCGCGCCGAGGTTGCCGCCGGCGCCGCCGCGATTGTCCACGACCACCTGCTGCTTCAGGATCTCGCTCATCTTGGCGGCGATGATGCGGGCTACGATGTCTGTGGAGCCGCCGGCTGCAAACGGCACAACCAGACGGATAGGGCGGTTGGGGAAATCGTCCTGCGCCTGGGCTGGGCCGGCAAAGACAGCTGCGGCAAGGGCAAGCGCGGTCAGAATTCGTTTCATTGGTGTCTCCTCCACACTCCAGTGTAGAGGCATTTGCCCCTGCGGAAGAAGGGGGCAAAAAGTATGGTGCGCTGTGTTCCTGAGCGAACGGTGCGCCGAACTCAGATGGTGCCGATGCCGGATGCGGCAAGCTCGCCGGCGATCCAGTCGTGCACGGCTGCGAAGCGCTCGCGCAGCAGCTTGGTGCGCCAGGCGATGTGATAATTGAAGATGGCCGGCACCGACAGGTCGAACAGCCGCACCAGTTCGCCCCGCGCCAGATAATCCTGCGCCAGCAGGGAGCGGGCCATGGCGATGCCCTGTCCCAGCAGTGCTCCGCGTACGGTGAGCGCCACGTCATCCAGCAGGGTGGAGTGAGCGGGATAGGTGATCGGCAAGCCGGCCTTCTCCAGCCACAGGTTCCACGTCACCTGCGAGTGCAGCAGCAGTGGCACATCCGGCATGCCCTCGGGCGTCAGGCCGGCATGGCGCGCCAGAAAGTCCGGGCTGCAAACCGGATAGATGATCTCCGACCCCATCTTTTCCGGCACCATGCCTTCCACGTCGCCGGCGCCATAGACAAGGGCGAGGTCCGTATCCTCGGGGCATTTCTCCGAGAGATCGGCGAGGCTTGTGATGCGCAGTCCCACGTCGCCCAATACCTGCTTCAGCGCATTGAGCCGGGGCAATAGCCAGTGCTCGGCAATGCCCGTCTGCACGGCAAGATTGAGCATCTCCGGCCGCTGCACCTGATCCGCGTGCGCCACGGCATAAGCCTGACTCAGATAGTCCAGTGCGCGACGGGTTTCCGCTGCCAGCGTGCGGCCGGTAACGGTGAGCGCCATGCGGTTGCCCCGCCGGGTGAACAGCGGCTGGCCGATAGCCTCCTCCAGCGTGCGGATCTGATGGCTCACCGCACTGTGGGTGATGCAGATCTCCTCAGCCGCCAGCGAGAAACTGCCGAGGCGTGCGGCCGCTTCGAAGCAGCGTAGCGTCTGCAGCGACGGAAGTGCGCGATACGGGGCGGACATTCGGCCACACCTCCCGGGTGATGGGGCCGGCAGCGGGAGCGGCGCCGGCACGCGGGCTCAAGGGTGCACTGCACCCATGTCAATTCTGCTCACACTGGCCTTGAGAAATAGCCAATTGCGGCTCCCCTCCCGCTTACCTATCACCAAACGCAACGAATTTAAGCCCCTGCGACATGAGCGGAATCAGCTCGGCCGGGGGCAGCTCCGCGACGCCGGCGGAGACCACAAGAAATCATGCCGGGAGGTTCATAATGAGCATCGAAGTCTCAAGCCCAGCTGCGCCCAAGGCGCGCTGGTATCAGGGCGCAAGCCGGGTGCAGTGGCAGGTGTTCTGGTCCGCCTATCTGGGCTGGGCGCTGGACATCATGGACCTGCTGCTGTTCGCCATGCTGCTGGGCCACATCTCCACCGAGCTGGGGATGGACCGCTCCACGGCGGGCATGATCGCCTCCGCCTCGCTCATCGCCACGGCCTTCGGCGGCCTCATCTTCGGCTTCCTCGCCGATCGCATCGGCCGCACCCGCTCCATGGTGCTGTCCATCCTGTGCTACTCCATCGGCACCATGCTCTGCGGCTTCTCGCAGACCATGACGCAGTTGCTGCTGTTCCGCATCATCGTCGGTCTCGGCGTGGGTGGTGAATGGTCGGCGGGCGCGGCACTCATCACGGAGACCTGGCCGGCGCAGCATCGCGGCAAGGTGATGGCCTGGGTGCAGAGCGCGTTTGCCTCCGGCTATGCGCTGGCCGCCATCGTCGCCGCTGTCTTCCTGCCCATCGTCGGCTGGCGCGGCGTGTTCTTCTTTGGCATCGCCCCGGCGCTGCTGGCTTTCTGGATCCGTCGCCACACCCCCGAGCCGGCGATCTGGAAGGAGCAGAAGGTCCGCCTCTCGCTCCGCGAGACGGTGAGCATGCTGCTGGGTGAGCACGGGCGCAGCACGGCGGTTGGCTTCGCCTTCACGGCGGCGGCCATGTGCGGCTACTGGGGCCTGTTCACCTGGATCCCCACCTGGCTCGCCACCCCCGTTTCGGCCGGCGGCCCGGGGCTCGATCTGGTGAAGTCCACCACCTGGATCGTCATCATGCAGGTGGGCGCAGCTGCCGGCTTCGTGTCCTTCGGCTATGTGGCGGATTCGCTGGGACGCAAGGCCGCCTTCATCATCTACTTCATGCTCTCGGCGCTCTGCGTGCCGATCTATACCCTGATCTCCACGCCCACCCTGCTGCTGGTGTTCGGTCCCGTGGTCGCCTTCTTCGGCACAGGATTCTACTCCGGCTTTGCCCCCACCTTCGCCGAGCTGTTCCCCACCAATGTGCGGGCCACGGCGCAGGGCTTCATCTACAACGCCGGCCGCGCAGTCAGCGCCCTTGCCCCCGCGGCGGTCGGCTTCCTGGCGACGAGCTTCGGCCTGTCCGGTGCGCTCGCCTTCACCGCCGGCTTCTTCGTGCTCGCCGGCCTGATCGTCCTCATCTTCCTGCCCGAGACCAAGGGAGCGGAGCTGCAATGAACATCGTCACCACTGCCGCCAAGGGCGACTTCCAGCCCGAGGCTTGGCTCGGTGCCGCCAATGCGGCGCGCCAGATCGACCTCAGCCATCCGATGCAGAAGGGCATGCCGATTCATCCGGCGCACCCGCCCTTCCACATCACGCTCAATAACCGGCATGGCGACGTGCTGCGCTGCTGCGGCCATTCCTCGTCCAATGAGCTGATGGTCACCAGTACCCATTCCTCCACCCATATCGATGCCATCTGCCACGTCTCCGAGCATGGCGCTCTGTACGGCAAGTATGAAGCGTCTGAACAGCAGCGCGGCATCGACCTGTTCAAGGTCCATGGCGCCGAGACCATCGCGCCCATCTTCCGGCGGGGCGTGCTGCTCGACGTGGCGGCGACGCGGGGCGTGTCGGCGCTGGAGCCGGCCTATGAAATCACGGTGGCCGACATGGAGGCGGCCGAAAAGGCCTCCGGCACAACCATCCAGCCCGGCGACATCGCGCTCGTGCGCACCGGATGGGCGCAATACTGGAAGGAGTCGCAGCGCTATCTCGGCCTCGATTCCGCCGGTGCGCCGGGTCCGGGCGTGGAGGCGGGCCACTGGCTCGCGGCGCGCAAGCCCTTCTCCGTGGGCTCGGACACGTCCGCCTTCGAGGTGATGAACCATCACAACATCACCCTCGAAGTGCATATGATCCTGATCGCCCAGAACGGCATCCACATCATCGAGAACCTCAATCTGGAGGATCTCAGCGGCGTGGCGAAGGGGGCGTTTGCTTTCGTCGCGCAGCCGTTGCGTATCTCGGGCGCGACGGGCTCGCCCATCCGCCCGCTGGCGCTGCTGTGAGATAAGGGAGATAAGCCATGCTCAGTGAAGAGGACCGCCGTCGCGGTGCGGAAGAGATCCTGCGCGCGGAGCGCGAGGGCAAGCCGGTGCTCCAGCTCTCCAAGACCTTCCCGCAGATGGAGATCGAAGACGCCTACCGGGTGCAGGATCTGTGGGCGGAGGCGCGCATCGCCAACGGCGCGCGCATGGTCGGCCACAAGATCGGCCTGACCTCCCGCGCCATGCAGATGGCCTCCAAGATGACCGAGCCGGACTACGGCCGCATCCTTGATGATGCGCTGTTCAACGACGGCGCGCAGATCCCCGCCACGCGGTTCATCAAGCCGCGCCTCGAGGTGGAGCTGGCCTTCATCATGGGTGAGGATCTGTCCGGCCCCAATACGCGCATCTATGACGTGATGCGGGCCACCGAATATGTGGTGCCGGCGCTGGAGATCATCGACTATCGCACCGAGGTGCCGCGGGCCGTCGTGGACACCATCGCCGACAACGCCGCCTTCGGCGCCATCGTGGTCGGCGGGCGGGTGATCCGGCCCATGGACGTGGACATCCGCTGGGTCGGTGCCACGCTCACCAAGAACGGCATCATCGAGGAGAGCGGTGTCTCGGCCGCCATCATGGGCCATCCGGCGGCGGGTGTGGCGTGGCTGGTGAACAAGCTGCACGCGGTGGGCGCCAAGCTGGAGAAGGGGCAGATCGTGCTTGCCGGTTCCTTCACCCGGCCCGTGGACATCGCCAAGGGCGACGTCATCACCGCCGATTACGGCCCGCTGGGCGCCATCAGCGTCTCCTTCACCTGAGGCCTTCTGCTCAAGAGGTTCCCATGGACATGCCGCGCAACGCCTTCAAGCAGGCGATCTTCGAAGGCCGCCAGCAGATCGGCCTGTGGTGCACCCTTTCCAGCGCGTATGCGCTGGAGGTGGTGGCAGGTTCGAAGTTCGACTGGATGCTGCTCGATACCGAGCATTCGCCCGGCGACGTGCCGAGCGTGCTGTCCCAGCTTCAGGTGCTCGCCGGCCATCGCCCCTCGGCGGTGGTGCGGCCGGCAGCCAATGATGCGGTGCTCATCAAGAAGTATCTCGACATCGGCGCGCAGACCCTGCTCATTCCCTATGTGCAGAATGCCGAGGAAGCGCACGCCGCCGTGGCTGCGGTGCGCTATCCGCCGGATGGCATCCGCGGTGTTTCCGCACTCACGCGGGCGACCCAGTTCGGCCGGGTGAAGGGCTATGCCCAGAAGGTCGCTGAAGAGATCTGTTTGCTGGTGCAGGTGGAGACGGCCGAAGCGCTTGATGAGATCGAGGCCATCGCGGCAGTGGACGGGGTGGACGGCATCTTCGTCGGCCCCGGCGATCTGGCCGCCAGCCTCGGCCATGCGGGCGATCTCATGAACCCGCGTGTGGTGGCGGCGGTGGAGGATGCCATCCGGCGTATCCGCGCGGCCGGCAAGCCGGCGGGCGTGCTCACGGGCGATCCGGCCTTTGCGCAGCGCTGTATCGAACTCGGCTGTGTTTTCACGGCGGTGGGCGTGGATGCGGGACTGCTGGCGCGGGCGAGCGATGCGCTCGCAGAGCGCTTCGCGGGGCTTGTGCAGGCTTGAGCCAAGCCCGCGCGGCGGTGTCGCGCGGGTTGCCGCTGGGGCAAAATACCAAATGTTTGTGAGGGGATAGAACCGGCGTTGCCGCCTGTGGCAGGAGATGCGCTATGGTCCGGCCAGATCTTAAAGCGCGCCTGCGCGCCACAGACAGGCTGGACATGAACACCATCACCTCCCCCCTCCCGTTCGAGCAGAGCCCCACGGCGCTTGCTGGGCCGGAACGCGATGTGCTGCTCAAGGATCCCGGCTTCGGCCGTTATCTCACCGACCATATGGTGACGATCCGCTACAGCAAGGGCGCTGGCTGGCATGACGGCAAGGTGGTGGCCCGCGCGCCGCTGACCCTCGATCCGGCCACCATGTCGCTGCACTACGGGCAGGAGATTTTCGAGGGGCTGAAGGCCTATCGGATGCCGGACGGCGGCGCGGCCCTGTTCCGCCCCGATGCCAATGCCGCACGCTTCTACAAATCCGCCGAACGCCTCGCCATGGCGCCGCTGCCGGAAGCGCTGTTCCTTGAAAGCGTGCGCGCGCTGGTGAAGGCGGATCGCGACTGGATTCCGGAAGGCGAGGGGGCCGCGATGTATCTGCGCCCCTTCATGATCGCCACCGAAGTCGGTTTCGTCACCAAGCCGGCAGCCGAATATCTCTACTGCGTGCTGGCCTCCCCCGTGGGCTCCTATTTTTCCGGCGGCCCGAAGGCGGTTAAGCTGTGGGTCTCGGAGACCTATACTCGCGCAGCGCCCGGTGGCACCGGCGCGGCCAAGTGCGCCGGCAATTATGCGGCCAGCTATGCCGCGCAGGCCGAAGGCTCGGCGAACGGCTGCGATCAGGTGGTGTTCCTCGATGCGGTGGAGCGCCGCTGGGTGGAGGAACTGGGGGGCATGAACGTGTTCTTCGTCTTCGACGACGGTACGCTGCAGACCCCGCCGCTGTCCGGCACCATCCTGCCGGGCGTCACGCGGGATTCGCTCATCACGCTGGCGCGGGGCATGGGCCTGACTGTGCGCGAGGAGCCCTATGCCATGGACCAGTGGCAGGCGGATGCGAAGAGCGGGCGCCTGCGCGAGGCGTTCGCCTGCGGCACGGCGGCGGTAGTCACGCCCATTGGCACGGTGACGGGCAAGCAGCACGATTTCGCTATCGGCACGGGCGCCCCCGGGGAGCTGACCCTGCGGCTGAAAGGGATGCTGACCGACATCCAGTTCGGGCGCGCACCTGATCCCTACGGCTGGATGGATCGCCTGTTCTGACGATCCGGCCGCGTTCACTCTGCACCGAACTGGAGTGCCGGGCGGGGATCAGCATCCCCCCGCCGGCCGTCTCACACCCCCGGAAGGAGGCGGAGCGGAAACGGAGCGGCAAGGCCGTGTGCCTGCCGCAGAAGGTCTGCCCGGAGCTTCAGCTCATCGAGACGGGGCAGGGTGATGTTGAGCGACACCAGGTGCAGGACATTGGGCCTGTCACGATCTGGTATCGCAACGCGATATGCGGGCGACATGGTTCAGCTTTCGCAGCGGATACAGGACCTTGGATGGTCTGATGGGAGGTACGCAGTGCCTACTGCACTGGATCAATTGCTGGCATTATTTTTTGCGCCGCACATAAGAGGGCGCGGTGATGAAATGGGCATGGAGGCGCGAGCAAACGGCCGATCATCCATCGTCAGCATGAGCATTGCCAACGGTTGGTCCGCTGCGGCACGGTGACGCTGGCGATGCGGGACGAGCGGCGACGTTGACGGTTTCGTGATGTCCGGGGCTTCAAGGTTCGCCCAAACGCATCAATGTTCCGTATAAATGGGCGATGCCACAGTTTATATGGTATGCAATTAATTCCACATGAGTGTCCGGTTTTTGTGACCGGGCGCGTGTGGGTTGCAGATGATAGGGGGCCTTCCGTGCTGTTCTCCCGGTTCAACCGTGCCTACCGAGTAGCGCTCGGCCTCGGCCTCGCCGCCGGCCTGCAAATGACGGGCGGCCTTGCCCATGCCGCCGACAAGGTGCTGATCGGCCTCGCCATTCCGCCCACCGTCACGGATGGCGGCATCTATGCCATCGGCGACGAGATGGGCCTGTTCAAGGCCGAGAATATCGAGGTGGAGAGCGTGGTTCTGGCGGGGGCTGGCACGATTGTGCCGCAGCTGCTGCAGAAGAAGATCACGCTCGGCTTCCCGCTGCCGGAGACGCTGCTCTCCGCCCACAAGGCCGGCGAGGCGCCTCTCCCGCTGACCTATGTCTATAACGCCAACCCCTACAATTCGCTGGAGCTTTCCGTTCTGGAGAGCAGCAACATCAAGTCCATTCAGGACCTGAAGGGCGCCAAGATCGGCGTCGGCGCGCTCACCTGGGGCACCATTCCGCAGACGCGCGCCCTGCTGCGCAGCGTCGGGCTGGAGCCGGGCAAGGATGTCTCCATCGTCGCCGTCGGCAATCTGGGCTCCGGCTTCCATGCCCTGCGTGAGCAGCGGGTCGAGGCGCTGAACTTCAACAGCACCTGGATCGACCTCATGGAGCTGGAGGGCACCAAGGCCCGCCGCCTGCCGTATCCGCCGGTGTTCGCCAACATGATCGTCAACGGCTTCCTCGCCCATGCGGACACGCTGAAGGAGCAGCCGGACCTGCTGGCCCGCTTCGGCCGGGCCTACAGCCAGGCGGTCATCGCCTGCGATGCCAACCCCAAGGCGTGCGTGGAAGCCTTCTGGAAGCGCACCCCGACCGCGCGTCCGCAGGGCGACACCGCCAAGGCCCTGGCCGACAATATCGAGATCCTGAAGCGCCGCCTCGCCCTCGTGGTGCGGGATGCCGCCGGCAAGGATCGCGTTCCGGGTGAGTTCGACCTCGCCACCATCAAGGCCTATGTGGAGGCCATGAACAAGTATGGCGAGTTCACCACCGCCGACATGCCGCTGGACGCCTATTTCAGCAACAAGCTGGTGCCGGACTATGGCAAGTTCGACCGCGCGGCGCTGATCGCCAAGGCCAAAGCTCTTCCGTGAAGGTTCTTCCATGAGTGACGCTTCCGCGCATCCCGGCTCACAAGCGCCGGGATCCGCCGCCACCCCCCGCCTTGCCATCTCCGACCTTGCGTTCGGCTATGACGGCAAGGGCGGGCGGATGGTGCTCGAAAACCTGTCCCTGAACGTGGCCGATGGCGAGTTCGTTGCTGTCCTCGGCCCCTCGGGCTCGGGCAAATCCACGCTGCTGCGCCTCGTCACCGGCCTTGCCCGGCCGACCTCCGGCACGGTGACGCTCGACGGCACGCCGGTGACGCGGCCGCGTCCAGACATCGGCATGGTGTTCCAGAAGCCGACCCTGCTGCCTTGGCGCACGGTGCGCGACAACGTACTGCTGCCGGCGGGCTTTGCGCGTAGCGCCGGCCCGAAGGTGCGGGCCGAGGCGGACCGGCTTCTCGAAATGGTGGGCTTGTCGGAAGCCGCCAAGGCCTATCCGTTTCAGCTCTCGGGCGGCATGGCGCAGCGCGTGGGTATCGCCCGCATGCTGCTGCACAATCCCTCGCTGCTGATCCTCGACGAGCCCTTCGCGGCGCTGGACGCCATGACCCGCGAGGACCTCTCGCTGGAACTCCAGACCATCTGGATGGAGGGGCGCAAGACGGCGCTGTTCGTCACCCATTCCATCCCCGAAGCGGTGCTGCTCGCCGATCGCGTGGTGGTGCTGGGCGAGCGCCCCGCACGGGTGGTTGCGGACATCCGCGTGCCGCTGCCGCGCCCGCGCACCATCGAGACCATGAGCACGCCGGAATTCAACGCCATCGCCTACGACCTGCGGAACCTGTTCCGCGATCTTGCGGGCCACGGTGCAGACAAGAAGAAGGGCGCGGCATGAAGGCCCTGCGCAATGCCATTTATCCGCTGATCACTCTTGCGGTTGTGATCGGCATCTGGGCGCTGGTCACTCGGCCCGGCGGCCTGCCGTCCTATCTGCTGCCGCCGCCCGGCGCGGTGTTCTCCGCGCTGTGGGGCGGGCTGGTGGATGGCACCTATTGGCCGCACATCCAGTTCACGCTCATCTCCACCCTGTCGGGCTATGTGATCGGCAGCGTGCTGGCGGTGATCGTCGGCATATTGATCGCCGAGAGCGAGACGTTCGAGAAGTTCGTCTTCCCGCTGATCGTGGCGGTGCAGTCCATGCCCAAGGTGGCGCTGGCGCCTCTCATCCTCGTGTGGTTCGGCTTCGGCCTGTCCTCCAAGGTGGTGCTGGTGGCGCTCATCTGCTTCTTCCCGCTGCTGGTGAACACCATCGTCGGCATCCGCCGCACCGATCCCGAGCTGGTGGAGATGTGCCGCTCCTTCAACCGCTCGCGGGCCTTCATCTTCCTGCACGTGAAGCTGCCCTCCGCGGCCAGCTCCATCTTCGCCGGTTTGCAGATCGGCATCGTGCTGGCGCTGATCGGCGCGGTGGTGGGCGAGTTCATCGCCTCCGAGAAGGGGGTGGGCTATCTGATCGGCTCGGCCACCGTGAACATGAGCGTCTCGACCATGTTCGCGGGCGTGCTGATCCTCTCCGCCATCGGCATGGCGGGATCGAGCCTGATGCGCTTCCTCCAGCGCCGTGTCGTGTTCTGGGAGGGCGGCCGGCAGGCTGTGCCCACCGAAGAGGTGTGATGAAATGACCGATGCCAGCCCGTCCGCCTCTTCCGTCGCCCCCGCGCCCGAGGCGTTGGCCTTCGCCTCCGGCGTGGAACTGCTGGCCGCGCTGAAGGCCGGCACCGTCACCTCGCGAGCGCTGCTGGAGCTGTATCTGGCGCGCATCGCCCGTCATAATCCGGCGCTCAATGCCGTCATCTACATGGATGCGGATGCCGCCCGCGAGCGGGCGGATGCGGCGGACGCGGCGCGGGCGCGCGGCGAGAGCTGGGGGCCGCTGCACGGCCTGCCCATGACGGTGAAGGAATCCCATCACATCGCCGGTTGGCCCACCACTTGGGGCGATCCGGCGCTGAAGGATTTCCGCCCCGACCATACGGGCGTGGTGGCGCAGCGGCTGATCGATGCGGGCGCCATCATCTTCGGCAAGACCAATGTGCCGATCAATCTGCTGGACTGGCAGACCTACAACGCCATTCACGGCCGCACCGGCAATCCGTGGCGCGCGGATGTCACCCCCGGCGGCTCATCGGGTGGTTCGGCGGCGGCGCTGGCGGCAGGTCTCACGGCCATCGAGCTGGGTAGCGATGCCGGCGGCTCGGTGCGCTTCCCGGCGCATTTCTGCGGGGTCTTCGGCCATCGCCCGAGCATCCACGTGGTGCCGCAGGCGGGCAATGAGCGGCCCGGTTCAACCATAGGCAATGAGGTGTCCACGTCCGGCCCCATGGCCCGCTCGGCCGCCGATCTCGATCTGCTCATGGAAGTGCTCGCCGGTCCCGCCGGGCCTGATGCCATCGCGTGGCGGCTGGAACTGCCGGCGCCCCGTGCCCGTAAGCTCACCGATTTCCGAGTCGCGGTGCTCTACGGCTCGCAGATCGCGGAGGTGGACGAGAGCTATGCCTCGGAGATCCGCGCCCTCGTCACCCGCCTGCGCGCGGCGGGCGTGAACGTGAACGACAATGCCCGCCCCGATTTCGAGGATGCCGAGCATCACCATGTGCTGATGCAGGTGCTGCGCGGTGCCGCCAGCGGTCGTGCCACGCCGGCCATGGTGGCGGCGGCGGAAGCCACCCTGCGCGAGAAGGGCGAGGACGACCAGTCCTATGTGGCCGACAGTGCCCGTGCGCTGTTGCAGAGCCATCGGGCGTGGCTGGGCATTCAGGAGCGTCGGGCAACCATCCAGCGGGCATGGGCGACCTTCTTCGAGAGCTATGACGTGCTGCTCGCCCCAGCCACGACCACCGCCGCCTTCCCCTTCGATGAGGCGGGCTCGCGTGACGGGCGCACGCTGCCCATCAACGGGCGGCAGGCGGACTATAACGACCAGCTTTTCTGGGCGGGCATCGCCACGCTCTCCGGTCTGCCGGCGAGCGCCGCTCCCATCGGCCAGACGAAGGACGGGCTCCCCGTGGGCGTGCAGATCGTCGGGCCGTATCTGGAAGACCGCACGCCCATTGCTTTCGCCGCCGCGCTGGAAGAGCTGCACCCGTTCCGCATTCCGCCCGGCTTTGCGTGAGCCTCAGCCCGGGCCGGCGCGGCGACGCTGCGGCGGCGGGGCGGAGAACAGGCGCAGGATGTTGAGCGCATAGGCCCACAGGGCATAGCGCGGGGCAAACAGCGCGATGAGCGCGGAGAGCACCGCGGAACCCATGAACAGCAGCATGCGGCGGCGCGCGGCCGCCATTTCATAGGTCTGCGTGCGATCGTAATTATAGGCGTTCAGCAGCAAGCCTAATAGGCCGAGCATGAGCATGTTGGCCGCATAGAGCCAGACTGCCGGTGCCATCTCCCCATAGTGGCCGACCACGCTGGAGGAGAAGGGCATGCTGGTGATGAACAGCAGATAGAGCATCCACAGCCGCACGTGGCCGCTGGTGATGGCTTCCTCCCGCTGGCGGTGCTCGATGGCGGAATGCCACATGACAGCGAGTACGGCGAAGCTGATCCCATAGGTGAGCGCCTGCGGCCACAGGCCGAGGATCTGGGCTGCCAGTTCACGCGGGTCGGTGATGGGCAGGTCCGGCGGCAGGCGGATGCCCAGCACCAGCAGGGTCATGGCAAAGGCGAAGATGCCATCATTGAGCGCCTCGAGGCGCGATCTCGCAAAGCGTCGCGACACCTGTTCGCCTTCCTTCCCTGGCCCGAATCGCACGGCGCAATCCGCGCGGATGGGACACCTTATGCACCGGAAGCGGTGCGGCGCATCGTCCGCCCCATTGGCGCCGCCTTCCCCGCGTGTTGTAGCGCGCGCGAATGCGCTTTAGGGCATTCGCGCAATGTTCACGATCCGCCTGCCATAGCGACCCGGACAAAAGCTCCGCGCCGCTATGGCAAGCGGACGCCAGAAAACGAGGACGACGCATGCGCATGGTGGCCAACTGGAGCAAGGTGGCGATGGCGGGGGTGCTCGCGGCCGGGCTCGGCACGGGGCTTTCCACTGGCGTTGCCAGCGCGCAGGAGATGAACCGCGCCACCCTGAGCGTGGTGGGGCAGGGGCGGGTTTCCGCCCGGCCGGATCTTGCCGTGCTCACCACCGGCGTGGTGGTGCAGGGCAAGACGGCGGAAGAGGCGCTCGCCGCCAATTCCAAGGCCATGGAGCAGGTCATCGCCGCCATCAAGGAGATTGGCATCGAGCCCAAGGACATCATGACGTCCGGCTTCGGCGTGTCGCCGCAATATTCGCAGCCCGGCCGCGATAGCCGCGAGGCCCCCAAGCTGGTGGGTTATGAGGTGCGCAACGGCGTCACCGTGAAGGTGCGCGATCTTGTGGTGCTGGGCGCGCTCCTGGACAAGGTGGTGCAGGCAGGCGCCAATCAGGCCAGCGGCCTTTCCTTCCAGATGGCCGATTCCGCTCCCATGCAGTCGCAAGCTCGGATCGAGGCTGTGAAAGACGCCATGGCGCAGGCCGTTCAGGTGGCGGAAGCCGCCGGCGTGCGTCTGGTGCGCATCCGCCGCATCGAGCCGCGCGGCGAGGGCGCGCCCTATCTGCCCGCTCCCGCGCCCATGCTGATGAAGGCGGAAGCCCGCGCCGTGCCGATCGAGGCCGGCGAGACGGAAGCGCGGGCTTCCGTTTCGGTCGTGTATGAGATCGAGCCGCGCTGACACTGATGACAGCTGAAGATCGAGGGGCCACGCCGCGAGGCGTGGCCCTTTGACGTTTCAGGCCACCGTGCGGCGGGCTTCGGTCACGGCGTCTTCCGCCGCATCCGTCGTGGCCCACTGCACGGCATTTTCCGGCACCAGAAGCGTGAGGGCCTTGGGCTTTACTTCATAGCGCAGGGGGAGCGTCTCACGGGTCACTTCGCCGTCCGTCGCCACCCAGGCGCGTCGGCGCCGAAGGCCGTGAATGGTCACGGCACGGGCCTGGAAGGAATGGATGCCGGGATTGTTGCGCCAGTTCTCCACCAGGAGATCGGCGCCGGCCTTCAGCTTCGCCAGCGCGCCGCGCTCCTCTGCGAGGTGGATTTCCAGCAGGCCGGAATCGAGCCGCGAGCGATGCCAGCCGGGGGCATCGAAGGGGTTCGAGGTGACGAGCGCCGCATAGGCGTCGATCATTTCGCGCCGGCCCTCGATCTCGATCTCCAGCGACAGGCGGCCGGAGCGGAAGACCGCGCGGCCAAGCGCCCACAGCCAGCCGACGATGCGGCCACGCTTGTGGCGTACCTGCTCCCGCGCCATGGCCATCTGCGAGAAGAAGCCGACGCCCGACACACCATGGAAGGCGCGGCCGTTCAGCGTGGTGACATCGATGCGCATGGGCTTGGCGGTGGCGAGCGCGTCGATAGCCCCCGGCAGGTCGCGCGGCAGGCCGATGTCATAGGCGAGCAAATTCATGGTGCCGAGCGGAAGTACGCCGAGCGCCACGTCGGTGCCGGTCAGCACCGAGGCGGCGTAGCTTACCGTGCCGTCGCCGGCGCCGACGATGACGGTGTCATAGCCCTTCTGCGGGGCGGAGCGGATGGTGCGGGCCATCTCCTTGCCCTCGGCGAGGATCACCTCCACGTCCCGATCCGGGCGCGTGAGGGCCTTGTCCACCGCCTCCGCCGTGGCCTTGCCGCCGAGATCCATCACGGTCCCGGCCCTTGCATTCAATACGACGAGAGTACGCCCCATGGTCTTGCCTCCAGCGGGCAGCAACGTGGGGGCGGGCGTTGCGGTTCCCTCGCCTTCGGTATGTGTCTCTCCCAAGGGCACCTCCTGCAACGTCATGGCGTCACATGTCACGGCTTGAGCGGCGAAACGATGTCGGCATTATGAAGCAGCTGGATGAACGGGAGGGAGCAGAACATGACGATGCCTGACACCGAAGGCGCGCGCGGCTCCATCGTGCGCGTGCGCGCCGGGCTGCTGCTCATGGTCGCGCTGCTGCTGCTGTGCCTGTCCGGTGGCACCTTCATCGCCCGCCAGTTCCAGCTCGGCTATGGCTGGGCGCTGCTGATGGCGGCGGTGATCGCTCTGGCGGTGGGCTATGGCGTGTTCCGGCTCACCAACAGGCTCTATCTCGGCATCGCCGGTCTCGTGACGCTCGCCACCACCTATCTGGCTTATGACTTCCTGCGCAACGCCATGCAGTGGAGTGCTGGCGTTTCCATGGTGCTGGCCGCGATCCCCTTCGTGATCCTTGTGGCGGCCTTCTGGGATTTCCGCCGGCTGAAGGGCGAGGTGCGCGCCTGGGCGAACCGGCGCTGAGCCCCCGGCCTGGGCCTCTTTACCGAAGGGTTAACGAAGTCTTGCCCAAGCGGGAACGAAGGCGTTCCATCGGTGTTGCTTTGGCAGCATCTCGCCGGAGCGCACGTCCATGCTCAAATACGCCGCCATCTTTCTCGTGCTGTCGATCATCGCCGGGGCGATGGGCTTCGTGACCGTTTCACAAGTGGCCCGCCGCGTCTCGCTGGCTCTGTTCGGCATTTTCCTGGTCATCGCGCTGGCCGTCATGGGCTTCTTCGTACTGCTGGAGCGGGCCACCGCCAGCGAGATCATGGGGCCGACGCCGGCCAAACCTGCCTCTCCGCTGATCACCATGATCGCGCAGGCACAGATCCATGGCATGCACGCAAATTTGGTCGACGGAAAACTTCAGCTTGAGCGCCTGCCCGACACCCGTGCCTGTTGAGCCTGCCGCGCTGCCGCAATAGCCTTCTCCCACGCGGCGGGCTCCGGCCCGCCTGTCCAGAGGGGAGAACATCATGCGTCGTCTCGTTCTTGCGGCCATGCTTGGGGTCGCGGCATTGGCCGCCGGCCCTGCGCTGGCCCAGCAGAAGGTCGTGAACGTCTACAACTGGTCGGACTATATCGACGAGAGCGTGCTCGAAGACTTCACGAAGGAGACGGGCATCAAGGTCCGCTACGACGTGTTCGACAGCAATGAGGTGCTGGAGACCAAGCTTCTGGCGGGCAAGACTGGCTATGACGTGGTGGTGCCCTCGGGCTCGTTCCTGCAGCGGCAGATCAAGGCCGGCGTGTTCATGAAGCTGGACAAGTCCAAGCTGCCAAACCTGCAATATGCCTGGCCGGAGATTTCCAAGCGCCTCGCCGTCTACGATCCCGGCAACGACTATGCCGTCAATTACATGTGGGGCACCACCGGCATCGGCTACAATGTCGACATGGTGAAGCAGCGGCTCGGCGATCTGCCCATGAATACGTGGGACATCGTGTTCAAGCCGGAGAACCTCTCCAAGCTGAAGGACTGCGGCGTCTACATGCTGGATGGGCCGGAGGAGGTGATCCCCTCGGCCATGCGCTATCTCGGGATTGATCCGGATTCGAAGAAGCCCGAGGACATCGCCAAGGCCGGTGAACTGCTGATGACCATCCGGCCGTTCATCCGCAAGTTCGACAGTTCCGGCTATATCAACGCGCTGGCGCGCGGCGACATCTGTCTGGCGGTGGGCTGGTCGGGCGATGTGTTCCAGGCCAAGACCCGCGCCGAGGAAGCCGCCAAGAAGACCAAGAAGAAGCCCGTGCAGGTGGCCTATGCCGTGCCGAAGGAAGGCGCGCTGATGTGGTTCGACAATTTCGCCATCCCTAAGGATGCGAAGAATGTCGATGAGGCGC
The DNA here is from genome assembly GCF_014635325.1 of Azorhizobium oxalatiphilum. Lineage (GTDB taxonomy): Bacteria > Pseudomonadota > Alphaproteobacteria > Rhizobiales > Xanthobacteraceae > Azorhizobium > Azorhizobium oxalatiphilum. Next base: position 107,550 of record NZ_BMCT01000009.1, read on the forward strand.
TGGCGTTCATCAATTTCATGTCGCGGCCGGAAGTGGCGGCGAAGAATTCCAACTACATCTCCTATGCCAACGGCAATCTGGAATCGCAGAAGTTCATCGACAAGGCGATCCTGGACAATCCGTCCATCTATCCGACGCCGGAAGCGATGGCTCTGCTTTTCACGGTGACGACCAATCCGCAGGACGTTCAGCGGGTGATCACCCGGACGTGGAATTCGTTCAAGCGCGGCAAGTGAGCGGCGCGCTGCACATCTGACATGAAGAGGGCCGCCGGCATGTGCCGCGCGGCCCTTTTGCTTGGGGGCTCGGTTCGGTCACAGGCCCTTCAGGCGCGCATCGCCTTGAACGGCGCCATGCCGTCGCGCGCAAGCTGGTCGGCGCGCTCGTTCAGTTCGTTGCCGGCATGGCCCTTCACCCAGTGCCAGGTGATGTCATGGGTCTTCAGCGCCGCGTCGAGCCGCTCCCACAGATCCTGGTTCTTCACCGGCTTCTTGTCCGCGGTGCGCCAGCCGTTCTTCTTCCAGCCGTGCATCCACTTGGTGACGCCATTGCGCAGGTATTCGCTGTCGGTGTTGAGATCCACCGCGCAGCTCTTCTTCAGCGCCTCCAGCGCCGCGATGGCAGCCATCAGTTCCATGCGGTTATTGGTGGTCAACTGCTCGCCGCCGGAAAGTTCCTTCTCGTGCGTGCCCGAGCGCAGGATCGCCCCCCAGCCACCGGGGCCGGGATTGCCGGAGCAGGCGCCGTCCGTCCAGATGTCCACGCGGCTCATGCGTCTGCACCGGCTGCTGCGGCGATGCCATAGTCACGCGCGCTGTCCACGGCGCGGTGAAAGCGCAGCTTCTTCAGATATTCCAACGGATCCTTGGGGCGCACCAGCGCGCCTTCCGGCACGTTCAGCCAATCTACCAGCCGGGTCAGCAGGAAGCGCAGGGCGGCACCGCGGGCGAGCCGGGGCAGGGCCTCGATCTCGGCCGTCTCCAGCGGACGCACGGACTGATAGCCGGCAAGCAAGGCACGACCCTTGGTGGCGTTGAAGGCGCCGTCCGCTTCGAAGCACCAGGCGTTCAGGCACACGGCCACGTCATAGGCGAGGAGGTCGTTGCAGGCGAAGTAGAAATCGATGATGCCGGAGAGCGCCTCGTCCAGGAAAAAGGCGTTGTCCGGGAACAGGTCCGCATGGATCACGCCGGCCGGCAGGTCGGCAGGCCAATGCGCTTCCAGATCGGCGAGTTCCTCGGCGATGGTGGCGGCAAGGCCGGGATGAACCGTGTCCGTGCGCGCGCCGGCGGTTTCGAACAGCGGCCGCCAGCCGGAGACGGAGAGAGCGTTGCGGCGGGTGATGGCAAAGCCCTGGCCGGCAAGATGCAGCTTGGCCATGGCTTCGCCGAGCTGGCCGCAATTTGCGGCGCTCGGCCGGCGCACGGAAACGCCCGGCAGGAAAGTGACCATGGCGCAGGGGCGGCCGGCCAGCACGCCCAGCGTCTCGCCGTCGCGCATCGCCACAGGCTGCGGACAGGAAATGCCGCCTGCCGCCAGATGCTGCATCAGGCCGATGAAGAAAGGCAGGTCGGTGGGATCGACGCGCTTCTCATAGAGCGTGAGGATGAAGGTGCCACCCGTGGTCTGAACGAGGAAGTTGGAATTCTCCACGCCTTCCGCAATGCCGTGGAAGGATACCAGGGTGCCAATGTCGTAGCGCGCGAGATACTCCGAGAGCCCCGCCGCCGAAACGTCCGTATAGACCGCCACTTGCTACTCCGCTGCGTTCTCGCGCAGCGCGCGGGGGAGGGGGAAGAACACGTCTTCCTGTGCGGAGACCACCGTCTCCACTTCGACCTCGTAGCGTTCCGCGAAAGCGTCGATGATTTCTTCCACCAGCACCTCGGGCGCGGAGGCGCCGGCGGTGATGCCAAGGCTGGTAAGATGGCCGAGCTGCGACCAATCGAGGTCGCTCGCCCGCTGCACCAGCACCGAGACCGCGCAACCCTCCCGCTCTGCGGTTTCGCGCAGGCGCTGGGAATTGGAGGAATTGGGGGCGCCCACCACCACCATGGCATCCACCTGCGGAGCCACCTTCTTCACCGCCTCCTGGCGATTGGTTGTGGCGTAGCAGATGTCTTCCTTGTGCGGCACGGCGATGGCCGGGAAGCGCTCGCGCAGGATGGCGACGATCTCCGCCGTGTCGTCCAGCGACAGGGTGGTCTGCGTCACATAGGCGAGATTTTCGGGATCTGAGGGCTGGAGAAAGCGCGCGTCGGCGGCGGTTTCGATCAGCGTCACCACGCCGTCCGGCAACTGGCCCATGGTGCCGACCACTTCAGGATGGCGGGCATGGCCGATGAGCAGGATGTGCCGGCCCTTCTTGTGGTGCACCTGCGCCTCGCGATGCACCTTGGTCACGAGGGGGCAGGTGGCGTCGATGTGGAACAGGTTGCGGGCGGTGGCTTCTTCCGGCACGGACTTGGCGACGCCGTGGGCAGAGAAGATGACGGGCGCGTCGCCGGGCGGCACCTCGTCCAGTTCTTCCACGAAGACGGCGCCCTTCCGGCGCAGACCGTCAACCACATACTTGTTGTGCACGATCTCGTGACGGACATAGACCGGCGCACCATACATGGCCAGCGCCCGTTCCACGGCATCAATGGCGCGCACGACACCGGCACAGAAGCCGCGCGGAGCGCACAAAAGGATGCGAAGAGAAGGTTTGGCCATGGTTTGTCCCGGTGTTCACCGGGGAGATGGGCTGGGCAGCCCCCGGATGTCAAGCGGCGGTGCCAGGGCCGGGCGCGGTAAAGGCATCTTCGTCTTCGGTGATGCCGGAGCCAACTGCAAGGAAGCGCGAGGCGCTGTAGCGCAACTGGCCGGTGGCGCTCATGTCGGCGATACGGCGTTCCTCCGGGGCATGGGTATAGCCGCTGCGGATGCGGGTGTTGGACACGCGTTTGCGGACCACACGCACCTCATTGATCGAGATGCGGTTGGCGACGGCGCGCTCCCGGAATTCCTCGTACTCGACCTCGCTCAGCACCTCGACCCGCTCGTTCTCGCTGGCGGGATGCATGACGATCCATGCGGTGCCGCGCTGGGCCGCGATCACAACGTCACCCGACGCCTCGTGCATGCGGCGCAGATAGGCCTGTACGCGAGGGTTGTCGAAGGTGCGGGCGTTGCGTTCGGCGTCGAGATAATTGGAGAAGCCGCGCGCGAAGGACACGACCTGGCCGACGACCAGCGAAATCCCGAGAATGGCGGGAGAGAAGCTGCCCTGAAACTGCATGAGACCGGCGATCAGCGCGGTCGTGACCACGGCAGCGCGCGGCGCCTCGGTCCACACGCCATCCAGAAAATGGGCAGCCAGGCCAAGCTCCTTGCTCCGAACCTGGTCGGCGAGGGCGGTACGCCGCATCATGCTTTTTCTGCCTCCCCCTCAGCCGGACCCCAGAGCATCCATTCTTCCATAATGGAAGGTAAACATTGATCGGGAACAAATTGGATGTGCCCTTAAGTCAACCTTTCATCGGGACGAAACGCTGCAAACCGCACCGCGAGAGGCGCGTACGAGTTGTCCGATATTAGGGCGAAGGCCTGAACCCTGCTTCCTAAAAAGCGCATCAACTCGAAGTTGTGAAAACCTTTCGGGGCAGCCCCCGCGAAACATGTCAAAGGCCCATTAATCAATGGGCGAGCAGCTGTTGGGCCACCTTCAGGCCTAGGCAATGGAAATGACTTAAAGGCCCCGGCTTGGCAAGTCATTCGCCGCAGCCGCGACATTATATGACGCGAAAAGCAGCCCGATCGCGCCAGCGGGGAAGCGCCCTCGTTTTATCCATCACATGCGCAAATGAATTGACCGCAGAACCCATCCAATATGAATGGATTTTGCTCCGGAATAAAAATGAAGCCCATTTGCCTGCGCTCGAATCGGCCGGTCGAAGAGGCGGCAATTGCATCGGCGGCACGGAACGCTTATGTTGTTGCATCCCCGGACAATCGTAAGAGATCCGCGGCTCGCCACCGGGAACGGGGGCGATCCAGAGCGCCCCTGCGTTTGCCCGTTCCGCGTCTTCCAAGAGAAGCCAAGAGGCCGACGCCATGTCCAATGCCCCCCTCATGCCGAAGGCGACCGCCGTGTGGCTGGTCGAGAACACCGCGCTCACGTTTGAGCAGATCGGCGACTTCTGCAAACTGCATTCGCTTGAGGTTAAGGGCATCGCCGATGGCGAAGTGGCGCAGGGCATCAAGGGCCTTGATCCCATCTCCACCGGCCAGCTCACCCGCGAGGAAATCGACCGCGGCGAGAAGAACCCCAACTACAATCTGAAGCTTCAGGAATCGAAGGTTCGCCTGCCTGAGCCCAAGCGCCGCAAGGGGCCGCGCTACACGCCGGTGTCGCGTCGCCATGACCGCCCGAACGCAATTCTCTGGCTCACCCGCAACCATCCCGAGCTGAAGGACGCGCAGATCATTCGTCTCGTGGGCACCACCAAGGCGACGATCCAGTCCATCAAGGACCGGACCCACTGGAACTCGCCGCAACTGAGCCCCATGGATCCGGTGACGCTTGGCCTGTGCAGCCAGATCGACCTTGATCTGGAAGTGCAGCGCGCCGCCAAGGATCGTCCGGCCGTTGTTCCGGGCGACGATCGCAGCGCCACCCTGCTGCCGGCGGACGTCACCACCGCCCGCGAGCACGACGACGCGCAGGCGTCTGCGAGCCGCAAGGAATCGCTCGATCTGGAAACCGTGTTCGCCAAGCTGGGCGGTTCGCGCAAGACCGACGAAGACGAGGATTGATGTCCTCCGCTCCGGCTCGCCACGGGCGATGCCGGAGCGTGAAACGAAAAACGGCGCCGTCCCGACCGGGACGGCGCCGTTTTTCGTTTGGACCCGAGCGTGGCTCAGTGAGCCATCAGCACCGGAACAGTCATGCTGTCGAGAATCTCCCGGGTGACGCCGCCGAGAACCATCTCACGCAGACGGGAATGGCCGTAACCGCCCATCACCACCAGATCTGCGCCCTGATCCGACACCTCGTTGAGGATGGCCGAGGAGATGCTCTCGCCGGAACTGATGGACATCTGGCGGAAGGTGGCCTTCAGCCCGTGGTGAGCGAGATGGCGCTCCATGGCTGCTACGCCTTCGGGGTTTTCCTCTTCGCCGGCATAGCGCACCGTGAAGACCTCGATGTGCTTTGCCCGGTGCAGGATAGTCAGGCTTTCGGCCAACGCCCGCGCGCTGGCGCGGCTGCCGTCCCACGCCACCACCACGCGCTCGATGGAGAAGGGCGGCTTCTGGACATAGGGCACCACCAGCACGGCGCGGCCCGCTTCCATGAGGGCGGTTTCGGCGATCACCTCCTCCGGCCCCGGCCGATCGGGGTCGGGCTGGCCCACCACCGTGAGATCGAACAGGCGCGACATTTCGGAGAAGGTGTGGGCCGCCTCGCCAAGGGAGGCGGACAGTTGGCGCACCTCGCTGACGACGCCGGCGGCGCCGGCGATCGCCTGGAACTGCGCCGTGGCCTTGGCTGCCGCGGCCTCGTTGTCGCGAATCTGCTGATCAATGAAATCGGTCGGCAGGGCGCCCATGTAGAAGGGCGGCACGTCGATTTCGTAAGTGACGGAAAGGCCGGTCAGGTGCGCCTGGAATTCAGCGGCGAGGCTGGCGGCATAAATGGCGGCGGGGTCGCGCTCGGCCCCCTGGGTAAGGTTGACCAGAATGTCCCGGATCATGGAAAGGCCTCTCTCAAGCCGCAACGACGACATGAGCTTAACCTAAAGCCTTTGGCTGTCCCCTCTTTGACGGTGCGCAAATCCGTGCTTTTCAAAAGGAAAACGCGGCCGCCCGGGGGGAAGGCGACCGCGTCTGTGAGAAGACGATCAAGTGGGGGGAACTTGTTCGCTCCGAACACATAACGACGACCGCGGAACCGGGTTCCCGCCTTCGCGAAAAAAAATGCATAAAAGCGATCGCCCGGCGGTGAACATAATTGAGCCGTCCGATGTACATCCCACCATGGCCGTTCCCCTGCGTCGCTGGACCGATTGAATGACCCCCGATCTCAGCATTGTCGTGCCGCTCTATAACGAGGCCTCGGGCCTCCCGTTCTTCCACCGGAAGCTCAGCGATCATGCGCGCAGGGTGGCGGAGGCGCGCGCCATGCGCATCGAGATCGTCTATGTGGACGACGGCAGCCGGGACGCCACGGCCAGCGTGGCCGCAGATCTGCAACCCCATGGCATCGACGTTCAGGTGGTCGCGCTGTCGCGCAATTTCGGCAAGGAGGCTGCCCTCATGGCGGGCCTCGATCATGCCCGCGGCGACGCTCTGCTATTCATGGATGGCGATGGCCAGCATCCGCCCGAAATGATGGAGACCTTCGTCAGCCTGTGGAAGGACGAGGGCTATGATGTCGCCTATGCGGTGAAGGCGGATCGCACGGATGAGCCTCCGGCCCGCCGCCTGTTCGTTCGCATGTTCTACCGTTTGTTGAATTTCGGCGCGGCCACACGCATTCCGGAGGATGCGGCGGATTTCCGCCTGCTGTCGCCGCGTGCCGCTGCGGCCTTGCGCCGCCTGCCGGAGCGCAACCGCTTCTTCAAGGGCCTGTCGAGCTGGATCGGCTTCCGCCAGAAAGCGGTGCCCTATCGGCCCGCCGCCCGCGAGCACGGCAGCTCGAGCTGGAGCTTCCTGCGGCTGCTGGGGCTTTCCATGGAGGGGCTGACCTCCTTCTCGCCAGCGCCGCTGCGGATGGCCGGCATGGTGGGGGCCTTGCTCGCGGGCGCGGCCTTCCTGTATGGGTCGTGGATCGTGCTGGAACGCCTCATCTGGGGCATTCCCTTGCCCGGCTACCCTTCGGTGGTCGTGGGCCTGATGGTGATCGGCGGCGTGCAATTGCTGGTCATCGGCATCATGGGCGAATATATCGCTCGCATCCTGTCCGAAATCAAAGCCCGGCCGGTCTACTTCGTCGCTGATCATGCCGTGCGCCACGCCGAGCCGGTGAGCGAGAAATCTATGGCGGTCGAGTTGCCCAAGGCATTGCCGTGAAGCGTATTGTCATTTGTGCGGACGATTACGGGATCGCGCCCGGCGTCTCCGAGGCCATTCGCGCACTGCTGGCGGAACGGCGGATCAACGCCACCTCCGTCATGACGGTGTTGCCGGACCTGTTTCAGGAAGCCGACCTGCTGCTGCCCATGACCGGCGGTCAGGCGAGCATCGGCCTGCACATCACGCTGACCGGCAATTTTGAGCCGCTGACCCATGGCTTCAAGGGCAAGACCTTCCCTTCGCTGGGCAAACTGATGGCGCTTTCCTTCGCGCGCCGGCTCGATCCGGTGAATGTGAAGGCGGAAGTCGAAACCCAGTTCCTCGCCTTTGAGGAAGCCTTCGGTCGCCCGCCGGACCATGTGGACGGCCACCAGCATGTACACCTGCTGCCGGTGATCCGCGAGGCGGTGATCGAGACTACGCGCCGCCGTGCGCCGCAGGCCTGGGTGCGCGACTGCACGCCTGCCTCCGATGCGCTTCAGGGCCTCGATCCCAAGGGGCGCTTCATCGGCTTCCTCGCCCGAGGTTTCGCCGAACAGGCCAAGGCAGCGGGGCTGGCGACCAACAGGGGCTTCGCGGGCGCCTACAATTTCAAGATGGGCACCAATTTCGGGCGCGTCCTCACCCACTTCCTCAATGGACTGGAGGATGGCGGGTTGGTGATGGTGCATCCCGGCCTCGTGGACGATGCGCTCGTCAAACGCGACCCGCTCACTCGTCCGCGCGAGGCGGAATATGAGGTGCTGGCGGGCGCCCAATTGCCGCAGATCCTGCTGGCCACCGGCGCCCAGTTGCGCTGATCCGGCCGCCCGGCCTCACACGCGCGGCGGTGCCGCCTTCGTGTCCTCGGGTTCGTTCTCTTCCGGCTTGGTGCTTTCCGTCTTCAGGGCTTCGGCCTGCGCCTTGTCATCGGGCGTCGGATCGTAGCCGAAGGACAGCGCATGATAGAGCGGCTCCGGCGCCAGCAGGCGGGACACGCCCGCGCCGAGCAGGGCTGTGGCGAGCAGGGGCACCACGAGGTGAACCTCGTTGGTCATCTCCATCACGATGATGAAGGCCGTGAGCGGGGCCTGCACCACGCCGGCGAAATAGCCGACCATGCCCAGCATGGCGAGCGCCCGGATGTCCATTTCCGGCATGAAGGGGGCGAGCGCCGCACCGATATTGGCGCCCACTGAGAGCGAGGGCGAGAACAGGCCGCCGGGAATGCCTGAGGCCGACGACAGGAGCGTCGTGAGGAGCTTGATGGGCGCATACCACCAGGGCGTGGCGACGCCCTGTTCCAGCAGGTCGCGGGTGGGGCCATAGCCCGATCCGCCCGCAAAGCCGTCGGTGGCGATGGCTAGCACCGCGATGATGAGCCCGCACACGGCCCCGAACACGAACGGACGTTTCTTTAGAGGGCCGAGATAGCGCCCCCGCGCCCGTGACATGGCAACAAGGCCGCGCGAGAAGATGGCGCCGCCGACGCCGCCCACCACGGCACAGAAGATCACCGCGCCCCAGCCGATGCTGGCGAAGGCTTCCGAAGGGATGGAGCCGAAGTAGGAATACTGGCCGACCAGCGCGAGGCTGACCATGCCGGAGATCACCACGGCGGCAGAGATCAGGCCGGTGAGGCGTTTGTCATAGGACTTGGCCATTTCCTCGATGGCGAACATCACGCCGGCCAACGGTGTGTTGAAGGCGCCCGCAATGCCCGCGGCCGCGCCGACCAGCACCAGGCCATTGGCCCGGCCGAGCCCGGCAAAGGCGGCCATGGCCACCATGATGGCGCAGCCAAGCTGCACGGTCGGTCCCTCGCGGCCGATGGAGCCGCCTACCGCGAGGCCGAGGCAGGTGAGCGCGATCTTGCCGATGGTCACCTTGGCCGAGAGCAGGCGCGCGCGGTGCACCGGGTTGCCGGAGCGGCGGGCAGCGATGGCCTGCGGGATGCCGCTGCCCTGCGCGCCGTCGAACCAGCGGGTGGTCGCCCATGCAAACAGGCCGAAACCCAGCGGGGTGAGGATCAGGAACACCCATGGCGTGTGGGCCATGGTGTGCACGTAAAAATCCTGCGCCCCGTCCGCCACCTTGGCGAAGACGACGGAGGCAACGCCCACCGCCACCGCGCCGAGCAGGAACACCATGCGGCGCTTCCACAGCATCTTTGATGTGAAAGCGAAACGGATACGCCGCAGGTCGCGCCGGAACATACTCAGGTCCTTCCCCGCCCGTATGAAGACCTTTCAGCCGTTACAGGGCGGGGGAGGGAAGCGTCAACCGTTCACGCCGGGGCAGCCTGCAATTGCGCACTTCCGATCAGCCTTCGCGGCGTTGCCGTACCCGCGAGCACCAGCACACGGTCGTGCAGGGCATTGAGCGTCGCCCGGTGGCCGATGGACAGCACGGTCGTTTGCGGCAGGCGCTGACGCAGCAAGGCGTAGAGTGCCGCTTCCGTCGGCTCGTCCAGCGCGGCGGTGGCTTCGTCCAGCAGCAGCACGTCCGGCTTCTCCAGCAGGGCGCGGGCGATGGAGAGCCGCTGCTGCTCGCCAAGCGAAAGGACATGCGGCCACAGGGCCTGCTCTTCCAGCCGAGGCACGAGGTGGTCGAGACTGACCGCCCGCAGGACTTCCTCCAGCGTGCCGCGCTCGAACCGCGTGGCCTCCAGCGGATAGGCCAGCGCTTCGTCCAGCCTGCCCACGGGCAGATAGGGGCGCTGGGGCAGGATCATCACCTGCGCGCCCTCGGGCAGGGTCACGGTGCCGCTGCCGAACGGCCAGATGCCTGCGATGGCGCGGAACAGAGTGGTCTTGCCGCCTCCGGACGGGCCAGTGACCAGCACCCGCTCACCCTTCTCGATGGACAGGCCATCCACGCTGACGATGGGGGCACCGTCAGGCAGGCGAACATCCATTTCCGCGAGGCTGAGGGCCGCCTGCTGGGTGGGCGTGCGGCGATGGGGGAAGGCGCGCAGGCCGTCGTCCCGCTTGGCCACCTGCATGGCGGCCTCGAAGCCGGTGAGGCGGTTCACCACCGAGGTCCATTCGGCGAGTGTCGTATAGGCGCTGATGAAGAAGGAGAAGGCGCCCTGCACCGAGCCGAAGGCGGAGGCCGTCTGCATGAGGATGCCGAGCTGGATGGTGCCGGCGAAGTAGGCCGGAGACACCACCACGAAGGGGAAGACGTTGGAGATCTGATTGTAGCCGGCGGTGAACCAGGTCAGGCGCTTCTGCGCCTTCATCTGGCTGAAGAAGTTCTCCCAGATGCGGGCGAAGCGGCCTTCGAGCTTGCGTCCTTCCGCGGCCTCGCCGCCGAGCATGGCGACCTGCTCGCTGTTTTCGCGCAGGCGCACCATGTCCACGCGGAAGTCGGCCTCATAGCGCTGCTGGTCGAAATTGAGCCGCACCAGCGGCTTGCCGATGAGGTGGGCAATCAGTGTGCCCACCATCGCATAGATGAGGGCGGCCCAGAACAGATAGCCGGGAATGTGCAGATCGAGGCCGAAAAGGGAGAGCTCCATCTCGCCGGACAGGCTCCACAGCATCACCGAGAAGGAGCATAGCGAGACGATGTTGCCGAGCAGGCCCACGCCAACCGAGATGGTCTGGCTGACGAACAGGTTCACGTCCTGCGCGATGCGCTGGTCCGGATTGTCGGCGGCATCGCCCGAGAGGCGCAGACGATAGTGGGTCTCGTTGCTCAGCCAGTGTTCGAGATAGCGCCGGGTGAGCCAGCGCCGCCAGCGGATTTCGAGCCACTGCTTGAGATAGATCTGGTAGACGGCGACGATGATGGAGGCGACTGCAATGCCGCAGAACACCATCAACTGATACTTGAAGGCCGCGAAGTCCTTTTCCTGGATGGCGTCGTAGAAAGCGTTGTTCCAGCGCGTCAGCAGAACGGTGCAATAGACATAGGCCAGTTCCAGCGCGATCACCGCCCCGAGGAGGCCGAGGCCCCACCAGCGGTCCTCGCTGCGGAAGTAGGGAATGGCGAGGCGGCGGATGTCGTTAAGTAAAGTCAGCAGGGCGCGCATCGGGCTCTTCACCGAAGGAGTGTCGCGCCCAGCTTAAGACCCTGCCGGATGGCGGGAGCATGGCCGCGACATTACCTCTTGGCAAGAAAAGCGACGAAACGGAACCGGACCCGATGCAGATCACCGTTCCTTTGCCATCTCCCGCAGCTTGAACTTCTGGATCTTGCCCGTGGAGGTCTTGGGGATCTCCTCGAACAGGATGGTACGCGGGCATTTGTAGGCGGCAAGATGCGCCCGGCAGTGCGCCACCAGTTCTTCCTGCGTGACGCTGGCACCGGGCCGCAGTTCCACGAAGGCCAGCGGGGTTTCGCCCCATTTCTCGTCCGGCCGCGCCACCACGGCCGCAGCGCTCACCGCCGGATGCTTGTAGAGCGCGTCCTCGACCTCGATGGAGGAGATGTTCTCACCGCCGGAGATGATGATGTCCTTGGAGCGGTCCTTGAGCTGCACATAGCCGTCGGGATGCTTCACGCCGAGATCACCGGAATGGAACCAGCCGCCGGCAAAGGCGGCATCCGTGGCCTTGGGGTTCTTCAGATACCCCTTCATCACCACATTGCCCCGGAACATGACTTCGCCCAGCGTCTCGCCATCCGCCGGCACCGGTTCCATGGTTTCGGGATCGAGCACGTCGAGGGCTTCCAGCGCGCCGTAGCGCACACCCTGCCGGGATTTCTTCGCGGCCTGTTGGTCGGGGGGCAGGGCGTCCCATTCCTGATGCCAGTCATTCACCACCGCCGGGCCGTAGACCTCGGTGAGGCCATAGACATGCACCACGTGGAAGCCGGCCTCTTGCATGGCGGCGAGCACCGCGGCGGGCGGCGGGGCGGCAGCGGTGATGAAGGAGACGGCGCGGGGCAGGGGCTTCTTCTCCGCCTCCGGCGCGTTGAGCAGCGTGGACATGACGATGGGCGCCCCGCACATGTGGGTCACGCCGTGGGCGGCGATGGCATCATAGATCGCCGCCGCCCGCACCTGCCGCAGGCACACATGGGTGCCTGCCACCACCGAGATCGACCACGGGAAGCACCAGCCGTTGCAGTGGAACATGGGCAGCGTCCACAGATAGACCGGGTGCTGGCCCATGTGGCAGGTGACGATGTTGCCCACCGCCAGAAGGTGCGCGCCGCGATGGTGATAGACCACGCCCTTGGGGTCGCCGGTGGTGCCAGAGGTGTAGTTCAGCGCGATGGCGTCCCACTCGTCGGCGGGCGGCGCCCAGGCGAAATCGGGATCGCCGGCGGCGATGAAATCCTCGTATTCGATCTCGCCGATGCGCTCGCCCGGTCCGGAATATTCCGGGTCGTCATAGTCGATGACGAGGGGCTTGCGGGTCGCCAGCGCCAGCGCGGCCTTGATGACGGGCGAGAACTCCCGATCGGTGATCAGCACCTTCGCCTCGCCATGGTCGATGGTGAAGGCGAGGATGGCGGCGTCGAGCCTTGTGTTGAATGTGTTCAGCACCGCGCCTGCCATGGCCACCCCATAGTGGGCCTCCAGCATGGGCGGGGTGTTGGGCAGCATCACCGCCACCGTGTCTCCGGCCCCGATGCCACGCTGCGCCAGTGCCGAGGCGAGGCAGCGGGTGCGGGCATAAAGGTCGCGATAGTTGCGCCGCAGAGAGCCGTGGATGACCGCCGTGTGATCGGGAAACACGCTGGCTGCCCGCTCCAGAAAGCCGAGGGGCGTCAGCGGCTGGTAATTGGCCGGGTTGCGGTCGAGATGCTGATCGAAAATGCTCGGCATGTATGGCGTTTCCCGGAACCTGTGCGGAGCGGGGTTGTCTTCCCCCGATATTAAACGGAACCGTAGCCGAGGCGCCCGTCGGCACGCAATCGGTCGGCGGGAGGAGAGGCTCCGACCTTTGTCTTACGCAGAAGAGCGGAGGGGCCGGGCCGACAAACGGGCTTGCCTCGCCCGCCCCGTTGAGCGTCAATCGCCCCAACCACAAGACAAACCGGATACCGGGAGGATACGCCATGCTCGACCAGAGCCACAGCCGCTACAGGCAGACTTATGCGGACTGGAAAGCTGATCCGGCCGCGTTCTGGGGCGCGGCGGCGAAGGATATCGACTGGGTGGTGCCTCCGGCCGCCGTGTTCGACCCCGCCCACGGCGTCTATGGCCGCTGGTTCACCGGCGGCGTGTGCAACACATGCTATAATGCGGTGGACCGCCATGTGTCTGCCGGGCGTGGCGGGCAGGCGGCGCTGATCTACGACAGTCCCGTCACCGGCACCAAGCGCACGCTCACCTATGCCGATCTGTTAGCCGAGGTGCGGGTGCTGGGCGCGGTGCTGCGCGACCTCGGGGTGGAGAAGGGCGACCGGGTCGTCATCTACATGCCCATGGTGCCGGAAGCAGTCGTCGCCATGCTGGCCTGCGCGCGCATCGGCGCGGTGCATTCGGTGGTGTTCGGGGGCTTTGCTGCGAAGGAACTCGCGGCACGCATCGATGATGCCCGCCCGAAGGCGGTGCTCGCTGCCTCCTGCGGCTTGGAGCCGGGCCGCATCGTGGCCTACAAGCCATTGCTCGATCTCGCCATTTCCATGGCCGAGCACAAGCCGGACGCCTGTCTCGTGCTACAGCGACCGGAACTCGCCGCCGATCTCGTGGATGGACGCGACCATGACTGGGCGGAGCGCCGGGCGGCGGGCGCGGCCAAGGGCTATGGGGTGGATTGCGCGCTCGTGGGCGCCACCGACCCGCTCTACGTGCTCTACACCTCCGGCACCACGGGCAAGCCCAAGGGCGTGATGCGTGATACCGGCGGGCACCTCGTGGCCCTGCGCTGGAGCATGGAAAATCTCTACGGCATCAAGCCCGGCGAGGTGTTCTGGTGCGCCTCCGACATCGGCTGGGTGGTGGGGCATTCCTACATCGTCTATGCGCCGCTGCTCATGGGCTGCACCTCGGTGATGTATGAGGGCAAGCCCGTGGGCACGCCCGATGCCGGCGCCTTCTGGCGGGTGATCGAGGAGCACAAGGTGGTGGCGCTTTTCACTGCCCCCACAGCCTTGCGCGCCATCAAGAAGGAGGATCCGGAGGGAACGCTGCTCGCGGGCCGCGACCTCTCCAGCTTTCGCACCCTCTTCCTCGCCGGCGAGCGGGCCGACCCGGACACCATCCATTGGGCCGAGGATCGCCTGAAGGTGCCGGTGGTGGATCATTGGTGGCAGACGGAGACCGGCTGGGCCATCGCCGCCAATCCGGTGGGCCTCGGCGCCCTGCCTATCAAACCTGGTTCGCCCACGGTGCCCATGCCCGGCTATGACGTTCAGGTGGTGGACGAGGCGGGCAAGCCCGTGCCCGCGGGAACCATGGGCTCCATCGTCATCAAACTGCCGCTGCCACCCGCCTGCCTGCCGACGCTGTGGCAGCAGGACCAGCGCTTCCGGGAAGCCTATCTCGACACCTTCCCCGGCTATTACAACACCTCCGACGCCGGCTTCATCGATGCGGACGGCTACATCTTCGTGATGGGTCGCACGGACGACATCATCAATGTGGCCGGCCACCGCCTCTCCACCGGCGGCATGGAGGAGGTGCTGGCGTCGCATCCCGACGTCGCCGAATGCGCGGTCATCGGGGTCAAGGATGCGCTGAAGGGCGAGGTGCCCTGCGGCTTCGTGGTGCTCAAGGCCGGTGAGCGGCGCGCGCCGGACGTGATCGAGAAGGAACTGGTGGCGCTGGTGCGCGAGCGTATCGGCCCCGTGGCGGCGTTCAAGCTGGCCTTCACGGTCAACCGCTTGCCCAAGACGCGCTCGGGCAAGATCCTGCGCGGCACCATGAAGAAGATCGCCGATGCGGAGAGCTGGACCGCGCCGGCCACCATCGACGATCCCGTGGCGCTGGAGGAAATCGCCGCCGTGCTGAAGGCGCGCGGGTTGGGCGGATGAGCAGCTGATCTGTAGGTTGCGGGGGCGCATCGACCTTGCGTGCCATGCAGGATGCGCGCGAGGCAGATGCGGGGGCCCGCTTGCGCGAGATGATTCATACTAAGCAGACGATCATCCATGCGTGAGCGTGTCCGAGACGGTATGCGCGGATCCATCGTCCTGTTCAGGCGGTTCTCGTCGGGCAGCACATAACGACTGCGGCTGTGGGCGGCGACGTCCCGTCACCACGCATGGCAAAGGCGGGACCTCTGCCTTTCCCGTGTGGGTCCGCTGAAGCGGATCGGCTACAAACCTTGGCACCGTGGGACGCTGAGTAGGGGCGCCTGACGTAACGGAGCGTGGTTGGCAGCATGGCGAAGCCGGCAGAGGCGATGGCGCAGGCAGACGTACGGATGACCGTCGCGGGTGAGGCCGGAGGTCCACCCGGCGCGCAGCGCGCGCTCGGGGTGCTGGCTCTGCTTGTCACGGCGTTGGGTTGGGGGCTGGGCTGGGTCTCCACCAAGATCGTGCTCCAGGTCTGGCCGCCCCTGTTCGCGCGCGGCACGGCGGGGATCATCGCCGCTTTGCTGCTGGCGCTGGTCGCGTGGCAGCGGCGCGAAAGTCTGAAGGTGCCGCGCGAGGCCATTCCCCGCCTGCTGGTGGCTGCCTTCACCAATGTCTTCGCCTGGATGGGCTTTTCGGCGCTGTGCCTGAAGTGGCTCAACATCGGGCAGGGCGCGCTGCTGGTCTTCACCATGCCCATCTGGGCGACGCTGCTCGCTTGGCCGGTGCAGGGAACCCGCCCCACGCTGAAGGGCTTCGCGGCACTGGCGCTGGGGCTGGTCGGGGTGACGATCCTCGTTTCCGGCAACGATCTGTCGCTGTCCGGCGGCCAGTTGCCGGGGATCGCCTGCGCGGTGGGAGCAGCTCTTCTGTTCGCGCTTGGCGCGGTGCTCAACCGCCGGCCCATCCCGGTGCCGCCGGTGGCGCTGATCGCGTGGCAGGTCGGGCTCGGTTGCATCCCCATGGTGGCCATCGGCCTGCTGTTCGAGCATCCGCACATCGCCGCGCTCGATGGCCCGGCGTTCTGGGCTATGGCCTATATGGTCATCCTGCCCATGGCGGTGTGCTATCTGACCTGGTTCGCGGCGCTGAAACGCCTGCCGCCGGGATCCGCCTCCACCGCCATGCTGCTGGTGCCGCTGACCGGCACGATGTCCGCTGCGCTTTTTCTCGGCGAGCCGCTGGGCTTACGTGAAATGCTGGCCATGGCTTTCGTTCTGGGCGGCGTGGTCCTCGCGTTACGGAAATAGACCGAACCCAATAGCCTTGGCTCGCCACCAGCCGCCGATGTTCTTAAGGTGCCGCGTATGAGTGATGACATCTCTTTCGACCGCAAGTTCACCGTGCCATCGGGCCGGCTCGATGACGTGGCCCCGCAGGTACGGCGCATCGTGGCACCCAATGCCTCCCCTTTCACCTTCACCGGCACGTGCTCCTACATCGTCGGACGCGGACAGGTCGCGATCATCGACCCCGGCCCGGATGATCCGGCGCATGTGGCGGCGCTGCTGGATGCGGTGCGGGGCGAGACCGTCACCCACATCGTCATCACCCATACCCATCGGGATCACTCTCCGGCAGCGGTTGCCATCAAGGCGGCCACCGGCGCGATTACTGTGGGGGAGGGCCCACACCGTCCCTCGCGTCCCCTGCACATTGGCGAGATCAATACGCTTGATGCCTCGGGCGACATGGATTTCGTGCCCGAGATCGTGCTGGCGGACGGCGAGGCGGTGACGGGGCCGGGCTGGACGCTGGAAGCCGTTGCCACCCCAGGGCATACCGCCAACCATTTCGCCTTCGCCCTGCCGGAAGATGACCTGCTCTTCTCCGGCGATCATGTGATGGCTTGGGCCACCACCATTGTCGCGCCGCCGGACGGGGCGATGGGCGATTATGTGCGCTCGCTCAAGAAGCTCGCAGCCCGTTCCGAGCCGCTCTATCTGCCCGGCCATGGCGGACCGGTGCAGGATGCGCCAGCGCTGGTGCGCGGCTATCTCGACCACCGCCGCGCGCGAGAAACCGCTATCCTGCGCGGCCTTGAGCGCAACACCACCGTGGCCGACCTCGTGCGCGGCATCTATATCGGCCTCGATCCGCGCCTCGTGGGGGCGGCCTCGCTCACCGTGCTCGCCCATCTGGAGGACATGGTGGAGAAAAAGCTGGTGCGCACCGAGGGGCCGCCGTCCATCGACGGCGTGTTCACGCTGGTGAAGTAGGCGGCAGCAAAGCCTTCGCCTTGGCCTTTGCGCCGGGGCGGGCTATCAGCATTGCATGTGCGGTCGCTTTGCCCAGAAGGATTCCCCGCGCGCCTATACGGCGTATTTCAGCCTCGATCCCGAGGCGCCGACGCCCAATGCGGCGGCGCGCTTCAACGTGGCTCCCACGCAGTCGGCCCTCGTCGTCCGCTTCAACCCGCAGGAGAAGCGGCCCGAACTTTCGCTGCTGCGCTGGGGACTGGTGCCTTCCTTCGCCAAGGATACCAGCCGGGCGGGCTCGCTCATCAATGCCCGCTCCGAGAGCGTGGCCGAGAAGGCGTCGTTCAAGGCCGCATGGGAGAAGCCGCGCCGCTGCATCATCCCGGCGGACGCCTTCTATGAATGGCGCAAGGAGGGCAGTGCCCGCCAGCCCTTCGCCATTGCGCTGAAGAGCGGGGCGCCCATTGGATTTGCCGGCCTGTGGGAGGGGTGGAAGGATCCGGCCTCTGGCGAATGGCTGCGTACCTTCACTATCCTGACCTGCCCGGCCAATCCGCTGCTGGCACACCTGCATGAACGTATGCCGGTGATCCTGCGGCAGGACGACATGGCCCGCTTTCTGACCGCATCCGACCCTGCCGATCTCATGCAGACCTATCCGCAGGACGAGATGACGCTGTGGCCGGTCTCGTCGCGTGTGAATGGCGTAGCCCATGACGACGCTGCGTTGCTGGAGCGGGTGTACCCGCCCCCCGCCGCGCCGGAGGCACAAGCCTCTCTGTTCTGATCATCGGATCAGGAGAGGTTGGCAAAATCTTCCATCTCGTAGAGCGGACGGATTTCCAGCTCGCTCGGGCCGGGCATGGGGTTGGGGCAGCGCTTCGCCCAGGCGATGGCTTCCTCCATGTCCTTGACCTGCCAGAGCCAGAAGCCGGCCACCAGTTCCGAGGTGGCGGCGAACGGGCCATCGCGCACCGTGCGGCTGGCATCATCGAAGGCGATGCGCTTGCCCTGCGAGGTGGGCTTCAGCCCCTCGCCGGTGACGAGGATGCCGGCCTCGGCCAGTTGCTGATTGAACTTGCCCATGGCCTCCAGCAGTTCGGCCGTGGGCATGTTGCCGGTCTCGCTGTCGGTGGTCGCCTTCACCAGAACCATCACACGCATGGGGTCTCTCCCGTTGTTCGGGGCCGGAGCACGTTCGGCTCCAACTGGCCCGTCTCCTCAAGGACGGCCGGCCGTGCGGGTTTCCGACTGCGGGACCCGCAAAAATCAGCGGGCGGGTTTTCCGGCGCGGGCGTTCATCTTGTCGATATAGGCTTTGCTGGCCTGTTCCAGCGCCGGGGTCGCCTCGACCGTGCAGGCGGGCGTAGGTTCCGGGCCGCAGCGTTTCGCCAGCAGGGCTTCGCAAGTGGGCGCCGGATCGTTGCCGCACACGCTCTCGCGGATGGAGTCGAAGCGGCTCGACACATAGGGCTTGCGGCCCTTCTCCACGAAGCACTCATCGCCCACCTGATCGTCCCCCACGTGCAGGGAGATGACCGTGCGGGGCTTGCGGCTACCCGAGCCGGGCTCGGGTTTTTCCAGCGTGCGGACGAAGGCGATGCGCTGCGGCTTGTCCGCTGAGGTGGCCGGCGGAATCTCGATCTCCACCCGGTCGGTCTCGGCAGCGACGAGTGCCGGGCCGGTCAGCGGCACCGTCAGGTCGTTCCAGCCGGTTTCGGTGAAGACGATGGTGCTGATCGTCGCGCCCTTGGCGTCGATATAATAGGCGGGATCGATGGCGCATTTCAGCGCGCGGTCGGAGAGGTCCGCCAGCAGCGCACCGGCCTGGGTGCCGGAGGCGGATACGAGAATACCGAGGAGGCCGACAACAGCAGAGGACAGACGCACGGTTCAAGCTCCGGACAGGAACGCGGGACGCGACGCGCGGGGCCTGCTCAGTGCTTGCGCCGCTCCGCCGCTAGGTCGGCCATCAGGCTTGTGATGCGCATGGCATTCTCGCCCAGATCGTGAATGCCATAGCGCGAGCTTGACCGTACGTCCACGCGCGAGCCGCCCTTGGGGGTGGCGCGCACACGGATCACCACGTCGTTGCGGAAGCCCAGCAGCGGCGTCGGGGCCACGGCCTCGATCTGGCCGTCGCGCAGGCCGCCGCGCGGGGGAATGGCGTCCAGCACCCGCCACTTGCGCTTCTGCACCAGCGCGAGGACGGCGTTGAAGGCTTCGTCCGGGGTGGCGTCGAGATCCACCGGCTTGATGCCGGGATAGGCTTCGCGCTGGAGCGCGGCGGCGCTCTCGCCGGGATAGGTGGTGGGATTGGCGGTGCGCGGCCGGGCGATGCCAAGCGCGCGGAAATGCGGCGGGTCGACGGCGTCGGTGGAGATGTCGGTGAGCGGTGGGAGCATGGCGCCGCGCGCCAGCACGGCGGCGGGGCCGGCGACGACGCCCACGGCAATCGCGAGCGCACCGATGGACCGTCCCATGCCGCGCCAGCCGCTCTCCCAGACGCTAACGCAGGCACACACGGCCAGCACGGCGCCAAGGACGGCAAGGCCAAGGCCTGCGCCGAGCGTCACCAAGGCGGGGCGGAAGTCGAGCGCGCCGAAACGATAGAGGGCGGCGGCGAGAATGATGACGGGCACCGAGAACAGCGCCAGCCGGAAGCTCCAGCGCGCCATTCGCGATTCCCGCTCTTCCACATAGAGCCGCCGCTTGATCATGCCGGACCTTGCATTGAGACAGCGGCCCGGGGCCGCCGCAATTCCACCGCCCCTGATTAAAGCAAGCCGTGGCTCAGAAAAAGGGGAGCACTTACGCCGGCATCGCCGCGCCGGCCAGCCGGCGGGGCAGATCGTCGATGCTGTCCACCACCATGTCCGCCACATCCAGCAGGGGCTCGACCGGGGCGGGCCCGGTGCGCACGAGGATGAAGCGGGCACCGGCGGCCTTTGCGGCGGCATAGTCGTGGGTGCTGTCGCCGATCACCGCCATGCTGTCCGGCGGCACGTTCAGCGCTTCCGCCGCCGCCGTAATCATGCCGGGGCCGGGCTTGGAGCCGAAGCCGGAATCATAACCGTGGATGAGGTCGAGATAGGGCATGAGGCCGAGCGCTTCGGCCTGCAGGCGTGAATTGGCCTCGGCATCATTGGTGACTATGCCGAGCTTCAGGCCCTGCCCGTGGAAATGGGCCAGCACATCCTGTGGCCGCCCCAGCGGGGTGAGCGCGCGCAGGCCCTCGCGTGAGAACAGGCGGTCGATCTCGGAGAAGAAGGCATCGGTGGCGTCGCGCCCCAGGCAGTGCGCCCATTGCGGGCCGTAATGAGCGGAGGATCCGGCCACCAGTGGCGAGGACGGCAGGAAACGCTGCTCGTCGGGGAGATATTCGCTCACCTCCTCCAGCCGGCGCAGGGCTTGTGGATCGTCGCCGGCCAGCTCGCGCATCACCTCGCCGGCCGCCGGCCCCCAGGTGCGGTCGAAATGGATGAGGGTGCCGTCCTTGTCGAACAGCAACGCTTTCAGGCCGTTCATCCCTGCCTCTTGCTGGTCCCGTGGGTACGGTCGGACGGACGCGCGGTACGGGGTTGGGGGTGGTAGCGGAGCGTGCGGTGACGCAACGGGGTCTTCTCCCTTAGTATCACGCCCGACATGATCGAACGACGCTTTGCCTCCTCCCCCCTCCTGGCCCGCAGCATGGCTGTCCTGCTGCTCGGTGCCTGTGGCTTCTCCGGTGCGCAGGCCGCGCCTGACGCCGCGCCAGGCTCGCTTTATTCGGCCACGCCGCGCATGCGGGGGGAACCGGCACGTCCCGCCACGGCGCAGGCGACCGCCCCCCGGACGGCAGCCGCCCGTGCGGTGCCGTTTCCCTTGCCGCGTCCACCCGACCTTGGCGAAGAGGAGACGGATCAGGCCGCCGTGGAGGAGGGGAGCGAAGGCGGTTCTGGGGCGCCGGCGGCGCCTCTGCCCAATCCCCCCTCCATCTACACGCCCCAGCAGCCCTATCCGGAGGGCGGCACGACCACACGCACCTTCTCGCCGCCGCCGCCCATACAGGACATTCCCCATTCCGCCGCCGCCAATGAGGCGCCGCGCGGCAGGCTGCCGGCGGCGTGCGCGGCACTGGTACAGCGAAGGCAGATGATCGCCGCGCCGGCACCGCCCGTGGCTGCACGGCCGGGCTGCTCCCTGCCGAGCCCGGTGCAGCTCTCCGGTGTGCGGCTGGATGACGGCACCACCGTCACGCTCTCGCCCGCCGCCATCCTGCGCTGCGACGCGGCGGCGGCGATCACGCAGTGGGTGCGGGAAGATCTGTCCCGTGCGGCGCAGGATCTGGGCAGTCCGCTCGATACGGTGCGGGTGGCTGCCTCCTATGACTGTCGCCCCCGCAATCGCGTGGCCGGCGCCAAGATGAGCGACCATGGGCAAGGCATCGCCATGGACGTGGGCGGCGTGGTCCTGCAGGACAAACGCGTCTTCGCGGTGAAGGACAATGGCCTGCCCATGGCGCTTCAGGCGTCCATGAAGGCGTCCATGTGCGCGCGCTTCACCACGGTGCTCGGTCCGGGCTCCGACGGTTATCACGAGGACCACGTGCATGTGGATCTCGCGCAGCGCTATCTGAATATCCGGCTGTGTCGCTGGGAGATCCGGCCGACAGCCATTGTCGCCAATGCGCCGGCCGCCGGTACCCCAGCTTCCGTTCCGGCTGCTACTCCGCTTGTTCCGGCGGCCGAGCCGGTGGCCGCGCCATCCCCCGCAGCCGCTCCCCTGTTTCCGTTCTTCGCGCCGGCCCCGGCTCAGGCTGCCGAGGAGGAGGGAGAACTGGTGGAGATGGCGGTGGTGCCGCTGCCCCTTCCGCGCCCGGCCATCCCGGCCCGGTCGCGTTCCGGGGGGTAGGCGCGGGGAGGGGCGCCTCGGCCGCGTGACTGGGCGGGATGGTGCACAAGCGAAAAGGGCGCGGCCGAAGCCGCGCCCTTTCGCTTTTCCAGATGATTGCGTCGGAGGCTCAGAGCACCACGACGTTCGAGCCGACCGGCACGCGGTTGAAGAGGTCGATGGCGTCCTCGTTCAGCATGCGGATGCAGCCGGAGGAGATGGCCTGACCCAGCAGTTCCGGCTGGTTGGTGCCGTGAATGCGGAACAGCGTGTCCTTGTTGCCCTGATAGAGATACAGCGCGCGAGCACCCATGGGGTTCTGCGGGCCGGGGCCGACGAAGCTCGGCAGGCCGGCGATGCGCTGGTGGATTTCGGGAGTGGGGGTCCAGCTCGGCCATTCCGCCTTGCGACCCACCTTCGCCTCGCCACGGAAGGCCAGGCTCTCTTCGCCCACCGTCACGCCGTAGCGGATGGCGGTGCCGTCGCCCTGCACGAAATACAGCAGGCGCTTGTCGGTATCGACCACGACCGTGCCGGGCTTTTCCTTGCCGGTGTAGCTGACGATCTGACGGGCGAACTCACCTTCCGGCTTCACCTTGGGATAGGGAGCGTTGGCAAGGAGCTGCTTGTCGCGCGGCTTCAGCGCGGCCTCGGAAGTCGGTTGGATCTGGTTGGTCTGACAGCCCGCCAACATGATACCCGTCAAAACAACCGCAATCGCCCGCGCCCGCATGGCCGCCTCATTTCTTGCACGAAAAGGTCTCGAATCGAGACCGTCAGAACCTGAATTAACCCAACCCCCATGTGCCTAGAAGGGGCCACTTTGTGCCCCGGTGCACTGCCGCAATTCCTGTTGCAAAAATGCCGCAGGTTCTCACCTATCGGCAGGCATTAACCCGCCGTTGCAAGGCCGGCGCGATGCTGTCTACGTAAGACCATGGACATGACGCGCGGTCTGCAAAGTTTCGACGCAGTTGGCCACCATCTCTTTACGGGTGCTGACGAAAGCGTCGTTACCCGAAACCGACGGCGCGCTGGAAAGGAGAAGGTAAAATGTCCTCGAACACGGTCCTGGAGCAGCAAGCTCGCTTGGAGGCCGAACATAAGCACTATGCCGGCCAGAGCGCCCAATGGCGTGAGATCGGGATCAACGCTGTTGCCGCTGCAGCACAGTATTCCCCCGCTCGCGACGACAAGGAAAAGGCGACGCAGGAGCGCAAGGTCGTAACCCTGCGCGACATCGACTTCCTCGCGGCCTGATCCGGTCTCGATCGATCTGACGCGGCGCCCCCTCAGGCTAGGCAACGCGTGAACATCACCGCCCGCCGGATCAAGGCGGGCCGTGGCGATGCGCAGGCATCTGCGGCCTTCGAGAGCGATAAGCCCAAGGCGCGAAGGTGACGGCTGTCATGCGCCGTCCGGCGGGTTTGCCGAGATGCGCGGCTTCGTGCTTGCCTGCGTGTCACGAAATCGGACGCCCTCTGGAGAGTTGCGCGCCATGCTGGTTGCCTATTGCCCGCGCGGCGGCGCGTTGAAAGCCGTTCCAGTATCGCCCGATGGCGAAGTCCCCGAAGGAACGGTCTGGCTCGACCTGTCTGTCCCCGCCAATAGCGAGGACAAAGTGGTGGAGCGTGCGGTCGGCGTCGAAATCCCCACGCGCGAGGAAATGGCGGAGATCGAAGCGTCCTCCCGGCTCTATGTGGAGCAGGGCGCCCGTTACATGACACTCACCGTGCTCTGCGGCAGCCAGACGGAGACACCCGAACTTGCGCCCGTCACCTTCATTCTCACCGACAAGGCGCTGGTGACGGTGCGTTATGCCGAACCGCGCGCCTTCGGTGTTCTGGCTGAACGCCTGGCGCGCTCCTGCCCGACGACGCTCACCGGCGAAACCATCATGGTGGAATTGCTCGACACCATCGTCGACCGCATCGCCGACGTGCTGGAGCAATGCGGTGCCGGCATCGACCGCCTGTCCCGCCGTACCTTCGAGACACGCAGCAAGAGCGGCAATGCCAATCAGGTCTATCGCGCGATCCTGACCCAGCTCGGCCGCAAGGAGCGCCTGACCTCCCACGCCCGTGAGAGCCTCTCCTCGCTCGCCCGTTTCCTGGCCTTCCTTGGGGCGGATGTGGAGGCGCGGCCCATCGGCGCCGCGGGCCGCAGCGCCATCAAGAGCATGAACCGTGACGTGTCGGGTCTGTCCGACTATGCGGCCTTCCTCGTCAACAAGTTGCAATTCCTGCTGGATGCCACCATCGGGATGGTCGGTCTTGAGCAGAACAACATCATCAAGATCTTCGCGGTGCTGTCCGTCGTGCTCATGCCGCCGACGCTGATCGCATCCATCTACGGCATGAACTTCCAGCACATGCCGGAGCTGGCCTATACCTACGGCTATCCGCTGGCGCTGTGCGCCATGGTGGTATCGGGGATCCTGCCCTATCTGTTCTTCAAATGGCGTCGCTGGCTCTGAGGTCGGCAATGCCCGCCTGAGGGCTGGTGCCGGCGGTCAGACGTGCTGCCCGCCATTGATGTGGATCTCCGCGCCGTTCAGGTAGGAGGAGGTCTCCGTGCACAGCACATAGATGATCTTGGCCACCTCATCCGGCGTGCCCAGCCGGCGCATGGGGATCTGCGCCACGATCTTGTCGGTGCCCGGCGAAAGAATAGCGGTATCGATCTCGCCCGGTGCGATGGCATTCACGCGCACGCCCAGAGGTCCGAAGTCCGCCGCCATCTCGCGGGTCAGAGCGGCAAGGGCCGCCTTGGAGGTGGCATAGGCCGCGCCCGCGAAGGGGTGTACGCGCGAGCCGGCGATGGAGGTGACGTTCACCACCGACCCCTGCGCCTTTTTCAGTTCTTCGATGAGCCCGCGCGCAAGCATGATGGGCGCCAGGAAATTCACCTGAAACACCTGTGCCCAGGTGGCATGCTGTGTATCGAGCGTGCCGAGGCGGGAGCCGTTCTCGCCCTTGGGCGAGATGCCGGCGTTGTTGACCAGTGCGTGCAACTCGCCATCCGGCAGTCGGCGCTTGATCTCCTCCACCGCCCTCAGCGTGTCCTCCGGATCGCCGAGGTCCACCTGAATGTGGTCCTCCGGCCCGCCGGCCCAGGGGCATTGCTCCGGGAAGGGATGGCGCGAGCAGGTGATCACCCGCCAGCCGGCGCTGGAGAAGCGCTTCACCGCCGCGTGGCCGATGCCGCGCGAGGCACCCGTCAGCAGCATGATGCGCGGCGGTTGGTTGGTGGCGGCGACCATGGGCAGGAACCTCGGCAAGATACTTGGGCAGGACACGAACGGCCCGAAGCGGGCACGGAAACGATCCTCGCGAGCATCATGCGCCGCGAGGATGTTCGCACATCAGGGATAGAGGCGGGTCCGGTCCCAGCCGGCATCCTGCGTGCTCCGCTTGAACACGATGCGGTCGTGCAGGCGGAACGGGCGATCGTGCCAGAATTCGATCTGCACGGGCAGGATGCGGAAGCCGGTCCAGTGCGGCGGGCGCGGCACCGTGCTGACGGCATATCGCGCGGTGGTGGTGGCGACTGCCGCCTCCAGCGCGAAGCGGCCTTCCAGCGGGCGGGACTGCTGGCTCGCCCAGGCGCCGATCTGCGACAGGCGCGGGCGGGTGGCGAAGTAGGCGTCTGCCTCGGCGTCGGTCACGCGCTCCACCGGGCCGCGCACGCGCACCTGACGGCGCAGGCTCTTCCAGTGGAAAACGAGGGCGGCCTTCGGATTGACCGCCAGTTCCAGGCCCTTGTTGCTTTCGGTGTTGGTGAAGAAAACGAAACCACGTTCGTCGAGGCCGTTCATCAGCACCATGCGCGCGTCCGGCAGGCCATCGGCATCGACGGTGGCGAGTGTCATCGCATGCGGATCGTTCGGTTCCGACTTCTTCGCGTCTTCCAGCCATTCGGAAAACAGCCGGAAAGGCTCGGCTGCGGCGGTGAAATCACCAGACGTTAAGGGGTTCTGGGTTTCCATCGTTTCATCGGACATGACAGGAGCCAATCGCGTGTCGCCGCATTCGGAACTGGTACGGCGCGGGCAGGACATCAAGCGCCCATATAGGCCTAATGCGGGCGCTCTGCCAGCGGTGCGTGTCATGCTGACGACCGGCGTTCTGTCGCTGGCCGTCGCCGGCTGCGGATCGCTGGGCCTGCGCGACGACGACACGCTGATCACCGGCTCCATCAAGCCTCAGCCGGTCTCGCTCACGGTTCCCGTGCCCCACGGAGCACCGCCCGAAGGCATCGCCGCCGCTGACTGGGCGCAGGCTAAACTCGCGCTCGATACCGCGCTGGATAGCAAAGAAACCGCCCCCAGCATTCCATGGGAAAATCGAGAGACCGGCGCACGCGGTACGGCAACCCCCGTCGGCGGCCTCAAGGACAACAAGTGCCGCGACTTCCGCATCGGCGTCGTGGATGCCAAGGGCGAACACTGGGCGCAGGGCGAAGCGTGCCGGGACGGGAAGGGGGGCACCACGCTCTCCGGTGTGCGCCTTCTGGGGCAGGCCTGATCAGCCGCGTCTCTGGGGCCGGCGATGCTGGCGCAAGCCTCACATGACACCTTTCAGGCTTGACGTACGTGGCAATCGGCAGGCTAGCCTGCATGAAGGCTTGCAGGTCCGGCAGGCGGCTGTGGGATTGGCGGGATCCCGGTGCCGTGATGTGGGGCCGTGCGCGGGACGGCATGCGCGGAAATTGGGGAGGGCTTGAGTTCTCCCGTTGCAATCGGGCAACATCGCACCACATGAAAGGCGCGGCCGGCCGATGAGCGCTGGCCCCGAGGTAATTTGCCCATGCGGGACCCCTACGACATCCTCGGCGTCGCAAGGAGCGCCGATGAAGCCGAGATCAAGCGCGCCTTCCGGCGTCTGGCCAAGAAGCTGCATCCGGACGCCAACACGTCCGATCCCAAGGCCCAGGACAAGTTCGCGGAACTGAACGCGGCCTACGAGATCCTGTCCGACAAGGACAAGCGTGGCCAGTTCGACCGCGGCGAGATCGATGGCGACGGGAAGCCGCGCGCGCCGGACTATAGCGGTTTCGGCGGCGCCGGCACGCGGCGTCCGCGTGGCTTCAGCGGCTTCGATGGCGACACCATTTTCGAGAGCTTCACCTTTGGCCCTGAGGGCCAGAGCGGCTACACCCGTCGTGGCGGACGCCCCGGTGCGGGCGGTGGTGCCGGCGGTGGGGCGTTTGACGACATTGGTGACATCTTCGGCTTTGGCCGGCAGCAGCGGTCTGCTGGCGGCGGCTTCTCGCCCAAACCGGGTGAGAATGTGGAGCTGACCCTCCCCATCGAGCTGGAAGATGCGGTTCAGGGCGCCAACAAGCGTGTGACCTTGCCTTCGGGCAAGCAACTCGATCTCAAGGTCGCGCCCGGCACGCTGGACGGCCATCGCATGCGCCTGAAAGGGCAGGGCGATCAGAGCTTCGAAGGAGGGGTGGCAGGCGATGCCTTCGTCACCATCTCCTATGCGCCTCACGCCAAGTTCCGCCGCGAGGGCGACGATTTGCGCTCCGAGCTGATGCTGCCGCTTGAGGATGCCACCCTCGGCGCCAAGGTGCGCGTGCCGACGCTTTCCGGTGCGGTGGAGCTGAATATCCCGGCCTGGACGTCGGGCGGGCGCACCTTCCGCCTGCGCGGCAAGGGCCTGCCCAAGGCGGGTGGCGGTGCCGGCGATCTGCTTGTGACCACCAATATCGCGCTGCCCGAGCCAAAGGATGCGGATCTCGAGGCGCTCATGCGCAAGCGGCGGGATGGCAAGGCGTCCTGAGGCGCCGCCATCTGTCCACGCCCTGTCAGGGGCCTCGCGATTTTGCGTTTGGATAGCTCAGTGACAACAAAAAAAGGCCCCGCCGAAATCGGCGGGGCCTTTTTTGTGCGCGCCGCTGGTGGCGACGCGATCCCGGATCAGACGGCGATCTTCTCCACCGCGCCGTTGGGCTCGCGCAGCACATAGCCGCGACCCCATACGGTCTCGATGTAGTTCTTGCCGGCGGACGCATTGGCCAGCTTCTTGCGGAGCTTGCAGATGAAGACGTCGATGATCTTCAGCTCAGGCTCGTCCATGCCGCCATAGAGATGGTTGAGGAACATCTCCTTGGTGAGGGTGGTGCCCTTGCGCAGGGAAAGGAGCTCCAGCATCTGGTACTCCTTGCCCGTCAGATGCACCCGCGAACCCTCGACCTCGACGGTCTTGGTGTCGAGATTGACCAGCAGGTCGCCGGTCTGGATCACCGACTGGGCATGACCCTTGGAGCGCCGCACGATGGCGTGGATGCGCGCTACCATCTCGTCCTTATGGAAGGGCTTGGTGAGATAGTCATCGGCGCCGAAGCCGAAGCCTTTCACCTTGTCCTCGGTATTGGCGAGACCCGACAGGATGAGGATCGGCGTCTTGACCTTGGCGAGGCGCAGCGAGCGCAGCACCTCGAAGCCGGACATGTCCGGCAGGTTCAGGTCGAGAAGAATGATGTCGTACTCGTAGACCTTGCCGAGGTCGACGCCTTCTTCACCGAGATCCGTCGTGTAGACGTTGAAACTTTCGGACTTAAGCATCAGCTCGATGCTTTGTGCGGTCGCACTGTCGTCCTCGATGAGCAAGACGCGCATGGCAATCCCTTTCCTCGCAACAACCCGAATGGCGGGATGCCGCCTTCCGTGTGCTCGGCCCGACGAGTGATTCGCATTTCGCGTGTAGAATCGTTAACCGAAACTGATTCGGCAGGACAAGAGTCCCGCCGAAAAACTTTGTGCATGATTGCGAAGACTGACTCCGCACCAGACACTCAAGTCGTTCGCATTAACCTACACCGTAGCAGCACACCATCGGACAAGCCTTTGGACACCGGAACTTCGCGTCGACGACGCGCATTCCGAACCGTGAGGTCATCATTAACGAAGGGGGTAAACGATTGGTTTCCACGCGATGGGTTGCGGCGATTTTCCCCATTTCGGGGGCCCTGCGGTAACAAAACGACAACCGTATGTGGCCATTCTCCCTTGCGAAGTGGGCCGGATCACCGGTTCCAGCGTTCTCGCGTGCCTGGGAGTGTCGCGTTCATGAAATCCCGTGAGCCCCTGATCCGTGCCAAGAGGTTCAAGATCGAGGACGCCCGTCGTCGCCTCGCCCAGATCGACACCATGATCGGCGAATTCGACCGCATGGCGGCAGAACTGGAGAGAGACATCTCCGGCGAGGAGCAGCGCTCCGGCATCACCGATCCCAAGCACTTCGCCTATCCCCCGCTCGCCGCCTCCGCGCGCCAGCGCAAGGAGAACCTCGAGCGCTCCGCCGGAGAGCTGCGCGGTCAGCGTGCCGAGGCGCAGGCGGCGTTCGAGGAAGCGGAAGCAGAACTGGTGCTGGTGGAAGCCGCCGGAGAGCGCGAGCGCGCAACCGATGCCGAGCCGGTCGCCCGCGGCACTTGGCGGCAGGGCGAGCCAGCCCGGCTCTGAGCGTTTCTGCCGCAGGCATGGCCCATTCTGGGCCTGGGGCTGCGAGAGGCGACAAGAGGCGGCTGCTCGATTAGCCTTTCCTAAAAGCTGACGCGCGGCGCCGGCTTCCTTCGATCCGCCCTACCGGCCGCCGCGCGCCGGCAGCGCCTCCCCGGCAGGCCGCGCCGCGGCAGCAGGAGATCCTCCGCAATGGGAGCAGTTGCCCGTCATGGGACTGGAACGGCCGTGACGCGCTCGGAACGCCTGAGACCCATCATCGCCGATGTCGCCGATCGGCGGCTCGATGCGATGGAGCGGCTCTATCAGCTTTCCAGCCCCAAGCTCTATGGCCTGTGCCTGCGCATCCTGCGTCGGCCGGAACTGGCCAAGTCGGCGCTCAAAACCGCCTATCTGAAGATCTGGAAGGGCGCCCGTACCCTGCCGGCCGATCTCGATCCGCTTTACTGGATGGTGTGTATCGTGCGCGAGAGCGCGCTCGAGACCGCACGCACGAATGAGGATGCGGGCGAGTCATGGGAGCCGTTCGAGGTGGAGGAGCCTGCCGAGGATCCCTTGGCCGAAGGCACCCATTCGGACCAGCTGAAGCGCCTTCTGGCCTGCCTCGGAACCCTGTCCGAGGAGCGTCGGCGCATGGTGCTGCTGGCTTTCTATGACGGCTGGAGCCGCGAGGCGCTGTCCGTCTATTTCGACGCGCCCATGCACACGGTCAACACATGGCTGAAGCGCAGCGTGGCCGAGATCGACGAGCAGCTCTCCAAATGACCGTCAATGACGACGACCGCCAGTTCGTTGCGGAATATGTTCTCGGGACGCTGCCCGCCGCCCTGCGGCTGATGACGCGGACCCGCATCTCGGATGAACCGGACATTGCCGACGTTGCGCGCATGTGGGAGCGCCGTCTGGCGCCGTTGCACGAACTGGCCGTGCCCATCGCGCCGCCCGCGGATCTGTGGGCCGACATCGCCGTTTCCCTCATCCCCCCTCCCATTCCGCTGACGCCGGAAGAGGAGGAAGAGATCAAGAAGGGCCTGCCGGCGCTTCAGGACGCATTCGCCGTGCCGAACAAGGCTGAGGCGGGCGACAACGAGCCGGTGCTGGCCGAGCCCCTGGGCGACATGGCGCCCGGCGTACAGGCGCGCCTGAAGAAATGGCGCTGGACGGCGATCCTGCTGGGCGTCGCTCTGGTGGGCGGCGGCAGCGTTTTCGCCTATCGCGAATGGGACCGTTACACCGATCTGCATTATTTCGCCTCGCTGCAGGCGGAACGCTCGGCGGCGGTGCTGGTGCGTGTCGGCGTGCGCGACGGCGACATTCTGGTGCGCCCCTTCCTCGATCCGGCACCCGCGGGTCAAACCTACCAGCTCTGGCTGGTACCGGACGGTCAGCCCGCCCGGTCGCTCGGCACCTTCTCCAGCGGTTTCACCGCGCGCTCCGACATCCTTCGCCGTCTCGGTCCCAAGGGTGCGGCCAAGGCCATGTTGCAGGTGACGCTGGAGCCGGGCAGTGGCAGCGATGTCGTGCCAACCGGCGAGGTGCTTTATTCCGGCCGGCTGCTGCCGGAATAAATACGCCGGCCGCTTCAGGCGCTCGGCTGGGGCAGGGGGGACGTGTCCGGACCGGCGGTGCCCGGCCCGATGTCCGGTTCTGCAATGGCCGGTGCCGGTTGGGCGCGGATGACGCGGTTGCGGCCGCCGTCCTTGGCGGCGTAAAGCGCATGATCCGCCGCATCGATGAGCGCGTGGATGGTATCGATCGTCCGATCCTGTGTGTCCCGACTGGCGAGGCCGATGGCGACGGTGACGCCGATGGGCCGTCCGTCCAGCGTGGCCAGATCCTGCGCCACGCGCGCGCGCAGGCGTTCCGCCACGGCTGCCGCCGGATCGCTGCCGAGACTACGCAGGACGATGCAGAATTCCTCGCCGCCATAGCGGCCGAGCAGATCGCCGGACCTGACTTCCTCGCGTGCGATTTGGGCGAAAAGCTGCAGCACCCGGTCGCCGGTGCGATGGCCGTAGCGGTCGTTCACGGACTTGAAGTGGTCAAGGTCGACCAGCAGCACCGACAAGGGCCGCTGCCGCGCGACCGCGTTGTTGAACAGGCCCTCGCCCGCACGTAGCAGGGCACGGCGATTGGCAAGGCCGGTGAGTTCGTCGCAGGAGGCGAGGCGGTCGAGCACCATGAATATGGCGCCACTGTTGAGCCCCACCACGCAGAACAGGCCGATGGCGATGGCCAGAGCCAGATCCTGTGGGCCCACATGGGGAGCGGGGCTGTCGAGATTCACGAGCGCGCCGATCAGGCGGGCGAGATGGAAGGCGCACAGGGTGGAGAGGAAGACCGAGGTCATCACCCGCGCGAAGGTGGAGGCGTTGCGGCGTAGCCGCACCAGACGCCACGCGGCAGCCGCCAGCCATCCGCTGATGATGGCGCTGTAGAGGACGACGCGCGCATTCACATTGTCCTGCAACAGCAGGATGCTGAGCCCATAGGCGCCCACCGCCAGGCCCACCACCAGGCTTCCGCTCCACGGCCAGTTCCGCTCGCGGTCGAAGGAGCGCATGCCCAGATAAATGGCACCAGCACCCAGCAGGAAGAAGGAACTGGCGAGCGGTGCCACCAGCGGACTGCGATAGCCATCATTCACAGTCGAAATCACGGCACCGGCGACGCACACCAGATCAGCTATGCCCCACAGCGCCAGGGGCATTTCCGTGCGCATCTGAAGCCACGCCACCAACTGCAGCACGCCCATGAGCGCGCCGATCGCAATGGCGATGAACATGATGGTGGCAAGATCAAACGACATATCAAATGTTAGATGGTATCATTATCGTGAATGAACTTGTGGCTTACAAGTCAGGGTGGCACCCGCAAGCCATATATATCAGAACAGCATGAACCGGGCGTATCGGGCGGTGGTCTGCGCATTTTTTTTCTTCGCGAAGAGGCGCATTTCAAGGCCGCTCATGCCGTGGCATAAGGCGCGTCACTTGCAGGAAGGGGAGGGACGTCGGCTCTCATGACCGTTGCCGTCGCCATTGAACAGGCCGTCAAGCAATTCGGGCCGCATCGCGCGCTCGCGGGCATCTCGCTCAACGTGGAGCCGGGGGAGCTCGTGGCGCTGCTCGGCCCCTCGGGGTCCGGCAAAACCACCCTGCTGCGCATCATCGCCGGCCTCGAAACCCTCGACAGCGGGCAGGTGATGCTGGGTGGCGTCGATGCCTCTCAGGTGCCGGTGCGGCGCCGGGGCATTGGCTTCGTGTTCCAGCAATATGCTCTGTTCCGCCACATGAGCGTGGCCGACAACATCGCCTATGGACTGCGCTCCCGTCCCCGCGCCACCCGCCCGCCGGAGGCCGTCATCCGCGCCCGTGTGGCGGATCTGCTCGGTCTCGTGCAACTGGAGGGGTATGGCGGCCGCTTCCCGGCGCAGTTGTCCGGCGGCCAGCGCCAGCGCGTGGCGCTCGCACGGGCGCTCGCCATCGAGCCCAAGGTGTTGCTGCTGGACGAGCCCTTCGGCGCGCTCGATGCGCTGGTGCGCAAGGAGCTGCGGGCCTGGCTGCGTGAACTGCACGACAAGACCGGCCACACCACCCTGTTCGTGACCCATGATCAGGACGAGGCGCTGGAATTGGCCGACCGCGTGGTGGTGATGAGCGAGGGGCGCATCGAACAGGTGGGCACACCCGACGACGTCTATGACCGCCCGGCAACCCCCCACGTGTTCGGCTTCATGGGCGAATCCAGCCGCCTCGACGTGGCGGTGACGGACGGCAAGGTGGCGGTGGCCGGCGCTGAAGTGGCAAGCCCGCTGGTGCCCGTGGTCGACGGGCCGGGCCTGCTGTTCGTACGCCCGCAGGATGTGGGCATCGCCATGCCCGGCACGCCCGGCCTCGACGGGGTTGTGAAAGCCTTCCGCCGACATGGCGCCATCCGCCGTCTCACGGTGGATGTGGCGGGCGGGCAGGTGGAGGCGGACATTTCCCCCGCCATCACCGCACCGCTCGGCACGAAGGTGGCCGTGCGCTTTGATCGCGCCCGGCTGTTTCCGGCCGCAGGGGGCGGCATTGACTGCCGCGCGCCCGCCGCGCATCAGAGCGGAGAATATGCCATCTGAGCGGGGATGATCCCCGCCGGTTCCGGCCATGCAGCAGGATGGAGCGTTGATGACAGACCCTCTGGCGCCCCGCCCTGTAGACCGCGCGCTTGATCCGGGCTTTCGCCATGGCCAGTCCATGGAGCCGAACTATTCCGGCGCCTCCTCCTTCCTGCGCCGCCGCTACGCGAAGGACGGCGGCGGGGCCGAGGTGGTGGTGTGGGGCGTGCCGCTGGACGTCACGGTCTCCAACCGGCCGGGCACCCGTTTCGGGCCGCGCGCCATCCGCGCCGCCTCCACCATTCTCGATGGCGATCCGCTCTACCCCTTCAACGCTGATCCTTTCGAGACGCTGGACGTGGCGGATGCGGGCGACTGCGTGTTCGACTACGGACTGCCCGCCGGCATTCCGGCCGCCATCGAGGCGCAGGCCGCCCGGCACTACGCCCGTGGCAGCCATCTGGTAACGCTGGGTGGCGACCATTTCCTCACCTATCCCATCCTCAAGGCGCTGGTGGCGAAGCTCGGCGCGCCGGTGGCGCTGGTGCAGTTCGATGCCCATCAGGATACGTGGGACGATGACGGCACCCGCGTGGACCATGGCACCATGATCACCCGCGCGGTGAAGGATGGGCTCATCCGCGTGGATCGCTCGGTGCAGGTGGGCATCCGCACCCACGCCCCACAGGACTACGGCATCCGCATCATCGACGGCTTCGCTGCCGCCGACCTCGGGCCGAAGGGGCTCGCTGCGGCCATTTCCGAGCGGGTGGGAGACGCGCCGGCCTATGTGACCTTCGACATCGATGCGCTGGACCCAGCCTTCGCGCCGGGAACGGGGACGCCGGTGTGCGGCGGCCTCACCAGCCGGGAGGCGCTGGATACGCTGCGGCGTCTCGGCGGCCTGGACCTGAGGGGGTTCGACGTGGTGGAAGTCTCGCCGCCTTATGACCATGCGGAGATCACCGCGCTGGCCGGGGCATCGCTTGCGGCCTGCTATCTGGGCGTCCTGGCGGGGCGCAAGGCGCAGGGCGCGGCCGTCTCGCTTTGACCTTTTGCCGTCGCAGGGTGGCGGAGTATTTTCGGCCGTCGGCTCGGCCTGATTGCACGCATGGTTTTTCAACGCGGCTTTTCGGGGGCTCAGCTCCGCCGCCGGGGATGGAATGATGGGGCTGACGGTTTTTGCCTATCTGTTTCCGCTGGCGTCGCTGGGCTTCGCCATTCTGAATTCAGCTCTCGCACTTCCCTTCTCCTGGCGTGTATCGGCGTTCGAGACCTTTCTGCTGGTCGGATCCTGCTTTGCGGCGGTCCATCATGCGGAGGGCGTCTCGGCACGGATCCGGCAGCCCTTCGGCACCCTCGTCCTCACCCTGAGCGTCACCGTGATCGAGGTCTCGGTGCTGGTGGCGATGATGCTGAATGGGGAGAACAATCCGACCATCGCCCGCGAAGCCGTGCTGTCCACGGTGATGTTCGTGTGCACCGGCATTGTTGGCGCCTGCCTGCTTCTCGGGGCGCTCCGGCACTATGAGCAGGATGTGCGGCAGCAGGGCGTGAACGGCTATCTGTCGGTCATCATCGCCATTTCCGTATTGTGCCTGCTGCTACCGGGGGAGACTTTCGCCGGGCGCACAGGCGCCACCAACATGCTCCAGATCGGCTTCGTGATGGTGGGTACGGTGGTGCTCTACGGCGCCTTCCTGTTCATGCAGACGGTGCGGCATCGCGACGATTTCCTGCCCGAGGAGCGGGATGAGGCGGGCGAAGCGCCGCAGCATTCGCTGTTGGTGCATGTGCCACTGCTGCTCTGCTGCCTCGCCGGTATCGTCGCCTTGTCCAGCGGGGTCGCGGCTGGTGTGGAGGAGGGGCTCGACAGGCTCGGTCTGCGCGATCCTGATGCCGTGGTGGGCGCAGCGGTGGTGGCCATGCTGCTGCTGCCGGAAACCATCACCGCCATTCGTGCCGCCCGCAACAACGAGCTCCAGCGCAGCATCAACACCGCGCTCGGCTCGGCACTGGCGACCATCGGCCTCACCATGCCGGCCATGGTGCTGGTGAGCGAACTGGTGGGCCGCCCGCTGACGCTGGGCATCGACCCGGAGGATCGCGTCCAGTTGCTGCTGGTGCTGGTGCTGTCCATCGTCAGCTTCGGCACCGGGCGCACCAACATGTTGAACGGCCTCGTGCATCTGGTGCTGTTCGCCATTTATGTCATGACGATCTTCATACCCTGACGTGAGGCTGTGTGGCCGTGCACCGCGGGCGTCATGTTCGGGTGGACAGGGGACTGGCGGGGTGGCATGTTCCGCCCGAAATCAAGCGAGGCGCGGTCCCGTGAAAGAGTTGCTGCTCCAGATCTTCACCTGGTGGAACAAGACCACGCCGGGCACCTCCCTGTGGACCCGCCGGTTCGGCGAGCGCGTGGGCCAGGACGAGTTCGGCAATGTCTATTACCGCACCAAGGGCGGTGCCGTGGACCCGCTGCTGGGCTTCGATCGGCGCTGGGTGATCTATAGCGGCTATGCCGACTCGACCACCATTCCTCCCGGCTGGTACGGCTGGATGCACCACCGCGTGGACACCCCGCCGACGGAAGAAAACTACACGCCCCGCGAATGGCAAAAACCGCATCAGCGCAACTTCACGGGCTCGCCTCTGGCCTACCGGCCAAAGGGCTCCGTGCAATCCGGCGGCCACCGCCCGCGCGTGACCGGCGACTACAACGCCTGGACGCCGGGAGAGTAAGACCCGCCCCGCGTTCGTTTCATCCCGTTCAAAGAGCCAGTAGACGGCATCGTCTACTGGCTCTTCGTCTTTTGGGGTCTGGTTGTTGGTTGGCCGGTCTTTGGCGTTTGAGCCGCAGTCTCCGCCTGTTTCCGCTGAATGCAGGCGTCTACCTGCATATCATTTGTGCCGCGACGGGTGCCTTGAGGGTTTTCTGCCCGGCACTGTTGGCGAATCTGTTGCATGTCCAGAGCTTCGGCCGGCTGGGCGGTCAAAAGCAGGACCGCAGCCGGGGCCAAAATCGCACAATAGGGGGATGTGAGGCTGGTCATGGCGTTCGACCTCTCGATTTCCGAGACGCCTGCGCAACGCTACTTTCCCTAGGGTAATCTCATTTCCGCCCTGTCGCAATCGGCCCCGTTTTTCACGCTGCCCTCGCCAAGCCTTATTGCGAGTGTTAACGAGCACTCAGCGCCGTGTGCGCACGCCGGACGGCCGGCCTTCCGAAACTTTGCAGGTGCGCGTCTGATGCGTTTCTCTCCTCTTGTCTCCGCCATGCTCGCCTCCGTCGTGGTGGCCGCTGCGCTGACCGGGGGAGGCGGCCTGACGCTGGCCCAGGCCATCGATTCGCAGCCGCTCCTGCCGCCGGCGGGTGTCGGCCAGCCGGACTATCCCGGCTATCCGTCCAACAATCGCGCCCAGCCGCAGCAGCGGGCGCAGCCCCAGCCGCAATATCAGCAGCAGCCGGCCCAGCAGTCGCCCTATCAGGGGCTGTTTGAGCCGCAGTATCAGGGCGGCCGGGCCGGGCAGAGCGGACAGGGACAGGTGCAAAGCCAGCCGCTGCCGCAGCCGCAATATGTGCCGCAGTCCCAGCAGCAGGTGCAACCGCCCGCGCAGCCCAGTGCCCCGCCCGCCGGCACCTATCGCGGCATCTATGAAGGCCAGCCCCAGCAGGCGCAGCCCTCGCAGCAGCGCCAGCCCGCCGGCCGTCCCGCCACGCCTCCGCCTGCCGCCGCCGCTCCGGCCCAGCCCGGCGCCCCGGCGCAGCCGCCGGTGAACAATGATGTGCTGGTGGTGCCGCCGCCCGCGGAGAAGATCGTCAATCCCACGGCGGTCTATGCCGGCCTCGACAAGATCACCGGCCGCATCACCTCGTTCGAGGTGGGCATGGGCGAGACGGTGCAGTTCGGCGCCCTGCAGGTGACGCCGCGCGCCTGCTACACGCGCCCGCCGACCGAGCCGCAGAACACCACCTCCTTCGCGGAAGTGAACGAGATCACGCTAAAGGGCGAAGCCAAGCGCATCTTCACCGGCTGGATGTTCGCCTCCAGCCCGGGTCTCCACGGCGTGGAGCACCCGATCTACGACGTCTGGCTCACCGACTGCAAAGCCACGGCGCCGGTGACGGTCAAGCCGGGCGCCCAGCGGTAGAAATCCGCTTCCACGGGCAGGGCCTGCTCCAGCAGGCGATGATACTGCCGGCGCGTGACCTCCACGGCGCCGAAGCCGCCCAGATGCCCGGTGACGAACTGGGTATCCAGCAGCGTGAAGCCCCCTGCCTTCAGCCGGGCCACCAGATGGACGAGCGCCACCTTCGAGGCGTCACGCTCCACATGGAACATGCTTTCGCCGAAGAAGGCGCCGCCCAGCTCCACTCCATAGAGCCCTCCCACGAGGCGCCCCTTCAACCAGGCTTCCACCGTGTGGCACTGGCCGCGTGCGAACAGCTCGCCGTAGAGATAGCGGATGCGCGGGTTGATCCAGGTCTTCTCGCGTCCGTCCTGCGGTGAGGCGCATCCGGAGATCACGCCCTCGAAATCGGTATCGATGCGGATCTCGAAACGATCCTGCCGGACCGTCCGGGCGAGGCGGGAGGGGATGTGGAACTCATCCAGCGGAATGATGCCGCGCCGGTCGGGTTCGATCCAGTAGAGGCCGGGATCGTCCGCGCTCTCCGCCATGGGGAAGATGCCGCAGGCATACGCCTTCAGAAGGACGTCAGGGGTGATTTCGACCAGAGGGTCGCGAGGGCGGCTCATGGCATCAGCATATGTCAGGTCGGGGCCTGCGTGCATCCTGCCCCGAACACCACTGCGAGACGAAACCGCAGTTTATTTGTCGCGGGGGCGAGGTGTTCCATAGCTAAAAACGAAGACGGCGGGCCGAGGCCCGCCGTCTTTGCATTCCGTATGGGCGGATCACGCCTTGCCTTCGCCCTCGGCGAGGAAGTGCTCCAACCAGTGGATGTCGTAGGCGCCTTCCGCCATGTCGCGGGTCCGCACAAGCGTGCGGAACAGGGGCAGGGTGGTGTCGATGCCGTCCACCACGAACTCGTCCAGCGCCCGGCGCAGACGGCGCAGGCACTCTTCGCGGTTGGCACCGTGAACGATCAGCTTGCCCACCAGCGAGTCGTAATGGGGCGGGATCGTGTAGCCCTGATAGGCATTGCTATCCACGCGGATGCCGAGACCGCCGGGCACGTGATAGTGCGTGATCTTGCCGGGCGAGGGTCGGAAGGTGGTCGGGTGCTCGGCATTGATGCGGCACTCGATGGCGTGGCCGGTGAACTTCACGTCCTTCTGGGTGACGGTCATCGGCTCGCCAGCGGCGACGCGGATCTGCTCGTTGATCAGGTCGATGCCGGTGATCATTTCCGTCACCGGATGCTCCACCTGGATGCGGGTGTTCATCTCGATGAAATAGAAGCGGCCGTTCTCATACAGGAACTCGACCGTGCCGACGCCGAGATACTTCAGCTCGCGCATGGCCTTGGCGACCGTCTCGCCGATCTCGAGGCGCTGCGCGTCGGTCAGCGCCGGGGAGGGGGCCTCTTCCCACACCTTCTGATGGCGGCGCTGGAGCGAGCAGTCGCGCTCGCCCAGATGCACGGCGTTGCCCTTGCCGTCACCCAGCACCTGGATTTCGATGTGGCGCGGCGTGGAGAGATACTTCTCCAGATAGACCGCATCGT
Organism: Azorhizobium oxalatiphilum; assembly: GCF_014635325.1. Lineage (GTDB taxonomy): Bacteria > Pseudomonadota > Alphaproteobacteria > Rhizobiales > Xanthobacteraceae > Azorhizobium > Azorhizobium oxalatiphilum. The sequence continues at coordinate 146,897 of NZ_BMCT01000009.1, forward strand.
CGCCGAAGGCGGCCTTGGCCTCGCTGCGGGCAGTCGAGAGGGCCGAGCTGAGATCCTCGGCGGTCATCGCCACCTTCATGCCGCGACCGCCGCCGCCGGCAGCGGCCTTCACCAGCACGGGGAAGCCGATCTCGGCCGCAACCTTGTGGGCCTCGTCGTCGGAGGTGATGCCGCCGTCCGAGCCGGGGACGACCGGGATGCCGAGCTTCTGCGCGGTCTTCTTGGCTTCGATCTTATCGCCCATGATGCGGATGTGCTCCGCCTTGGGGCCGATGAAATGCAGCTTGTGGTCGGCGAGGATCTCAGCGAAGCGGGCGTTCTCGGCCAGGAAGCCGTAACCCGGATGCACCGCATCGGCGCCGGTGATCTCGCAGGCGGCGAGCAGCGAGGGGATGTTCAGATAGCTTTCGCGGGCGGCCGGCGGACCGATGCAGACGCTCTCGTCGGCGAGGCGCACATGCATGGCGTCGGCGTCGGCCGTGGAGTGCACGGCGACAGTGGCGATGCCCAGCTCCTTGCACGCACGCAGGATACGCAGGGCGATCTCGCCGCGGTTGGCAATCAGGATTTTCTCGAACATCGGGCTAACCTGCCTTGACCGCGCTCCCGCTCGCCAAGGGCGTGACGGGGTCTCCGGTGGGTCTGTGTCTGGGGAAGGGGCGCCGGCCGGACGGTTCCGTGGCGCGCCGCTTCCATTCTTGTCACCGGGCCGGGGCGTCCTGCGCCCCCGCCGCTCACTCGATCACGAGCAGCGGTTCGCCGTATTCCACCGGGCGGCCGTTCTCGACCAGCACACGGGTCACGGTGCCCGCGCGCGGAGCGGGGATGGCGTTCATGGTCTTCATGGCTTCCACGATGAGCAGGGTCTGGCCCTCGCGCACCTGGGTGCCAACTTCCACGAAGTTCGGCGCGCCGGGCTCAGGCGCGCGGTAGGCGGTGCCGACCATGGGGGAGGCGACCATGCCGGGATGCTTGGCAAAATCGATGGAAGCGGCATCGGCCACCACCGGCGCGGCGCCGGCGGCAATCGCGGGCGCGGCCGCCATGGGCGCGGGCGCGTAAGCCGGCGCGGCGGCCACCGTGACGGGGGCGGGCGTGCGGGCGACGCGGATGCGCAGATCGTCGGACTGCACCTCGATCTCGGTCAGGTCGCTGCCCGAGAGCAGGTTGGCGAGCTCGCGGATGACGTCGGTGTCGATGGGGGTCTTGGTGTTTTTCATCATTGTCTTGCACGCGCTCGGCTCACGCCAAGCAGCAGCTCCTTGCGGATGGGGTCGCGCTCATGCCCCGGCCTGCCGCGTCGCGGCCAGGGCGGTGATGCCGAGGACATAGCTCTGCGGGCCGAACCCGCAGATCACGCCCCGGACGACCGGAGAGAGATAGGAATGGTGGCGGAAGGGTTCGCGGGCGAACGTATTGGACAGGTGCACTTCCACAGCCGGCACGCCCACCGCCGCGATGGCGTCACGCAAGGCGACAGACGTATGGGTGTAGGCGGCGGCATTCAGCACGATGCCGAAGGCGCCTTTGGCGGCCTGGATCAGGTCCACCAGTTCGCCCTCGTGATTGCTCTGCCGGAACACCAGCTCGAAGCCGAGCCTGCTCGCGGTGTCGCGGCACAGGGCCTCCACGTCGGCCAGCGTCGCGGCGCCATAGATGCCGGGCTCGCGCGTGCCGAGGAGGTTCAGGTTCGGACCGTTAAGGACGTGGATGGTATCTGGCATCCGTGCGTATTCAGCCTGCCGCCCGGTCCTGCCGGGCCCGCGCGGTTATACGGGGCCTTCCGCCGCAAGGAAAGACGGCATCGCTATCCATTCACGGTATGGTCACACAGAGCCGGATCGGGGCGGATTTCATCAACCTGCCCCGTGAAACCGCCTCTAACACTTTGCTGGAGAACATTTTCCGGTTTCGATTGCGGAGCAAACGAAGCGGGATGCGCTCCAGAGCCGCACATGGCGGGCATGCCTGCGACGCAGGGGCAGGGCCGGCATCGGAAACGCAGAGACCGGCGACACAGGGTCGCCGGTCCCGTTTCAAGCGGCGCCGGGTCTCAGTTAGCGGCGGCCTTGGCGTTGGCGGTGATCGCCTCCTGAAGCTTCTCCTGACCCACGGCGCCGACGATCACGTCATCGCCGATGACGAAGCTGGGTGTGCCGTTGAGGCCGAGCGCCTGGGCAATCTTCATGCTCTCGTCGAGCGTGGCGTTCAGCTCGGGAGAGGATGCCTGCTTCTGAAGCAAAGCGGTGTCGATGCCCGCCTCCTTGGCCGCCGCCAGCGCGCGGGCGCGATCGGCCTGGCCCCGGCCGGCGAGCAGGATGTCGTGGAAGGCGCGATACTTGTCGGGCGCCACCATGCGCACCGTCACCGCCACCTGCGCCGCCTCCACCGAGCCCGGGCCAAGCACCGGGAATTCGCGCAGCACCACCTTCAGGTTGGGGTTGGCCTTGATGAGGGCGTTGATGTCCTGCAGCGCGTGCTTGCAGTAGCCGCAGTTGTAATCGAAGAACTCGACCAGCGTCACATTGCCCTTCGGATTGCCGATCACCACGCCGCGCGGGCTGTCGAACACCGTGGACTTGATGCTGGCCAGCGATTGCTTGCGGGCCTGGGCCTCCGCATCGCTCTGACGCTTCTCCAGAACCGCGATGGCTTCCTGAAGCACTTCGGGATTCTTGACGAGGTAGTCGCGGATCAGCGGGCCGAGTTCGGCCTTTTCCTGATCGGTGAAGGCAGCGGCCGGAAGGACGGTGGTCGCCGTCAGCCCGAGGGCGGCCACGGCGGCGAGAGCGGCACGCAGGCCGGAACGGGACAGCATCGAATTCTCCATGTGCGAGGTCCGGAGCCGGATCGGATCAGATGGCAGCTGATCTCCGAAGCCGTCTCCAAGTCTGTATCAGATGACTATCTGTCGTCTGATTTGGGCGGTTTGCTGTTCAGAATGTCGTCGGCACGCAGCCAGCCCGGCGAATTGGGCGGAAGAGTCTGCTTGGCACGGGCGGCGAGCATCTGAGCGGTGCGGAAGTCTCCGGTGATCAGCGAGGCCTGCGCGGAGGCGAGGTCCGCCGCCGGCCGGTTGTTTTTCATCCCATAGGCCTTGGCAAGGGCGCGCCAGCCACCGGGGCTGCCGGGATCGCGCTGGGTCGCCTGCTGTAGTTCGCGGATCGCCTCGTCCATGTAGGCGGCGTTGCCTGTCTCCACCAGCGCCTGTCCGAGCATGGCGCGGATCAGCGGGGCGCCATCCGTCATGCTCACGGCCTTGCGCAGTGGGGGGAGGGCCTCGGCGGCGCGACCGCTCTCAAGCAGGGCCTGCCCCTTCAGTTCCGGGAAGTAGGGATTGCCCGGCTCCTTGGCGATCAAGGCATCGATCTGCGCCACCGCCGCGGACATGTTGCCGAAGCGATAGGCGGAGATGGCGCGGGCATATTGGGCAGGCAGGGACTGGTCGGTGGGCGGATAGCGCCGGGCAACGCCGTCCGGCCGTTCCTGGAAACCAACGAGCTTGGCCCGCATCATGTCGTGGCGGTGCTGCAGCTCCGGAGAATCCTTGGCATTGAAATAGGGGCTGGCCTTGGCCAGCGTCTCCAGCGCGGCGATGCGCTCGCGGGCCATGGGATGGCTCAGCAGATAGGGATCGATCCGCTGGCTGATGAAGAGCTGGTCGTTCTGGAAGCGCTCGAACGTCTCCAGCATGCCCTTGGCGGATTGCTTCGTGGCGTTGAGATAGGTCACGGCCGCACGATCGGCGGCCTGTTCTTCCTCGCGCTGGTAGGAGAGGAGCGAGCGGCGGATCATCTCCTGCGGCGCGATGATGGCACCAGCTGCCGCATTGCCCATGTTGTTGCCGCTGGCCGCACCCGCCGCCACGCCGCCCGCCGCCAGCATCATGGCGACGATGGCCATGGTCTGCGCGCCAGCCAGTTGCTCGCGCCGGCGGGCGAGGTGGCCGCCGGCGATATGGCCGGTTTCATGCGCCAGCACGCCGATGATCTGGTTGGGCGTGGTGGCGTCCACCAGTGCGCCGGTATTGACGAAGATGCGCCGGCCATCGGCCACGAAGGCGTTGAAGGCGCGATCGTTGATCAGCACCACCTCGATATTCTGCTGCGACAGCTTGGCCACGCGAAGGATCGGGCGGGTGTAGTCCTTGAGCAGGTTCTCGATCTCGGTGTCGCGGATCACCGGCAGGCCCTTGCCCTGCGGGGCCTGGGCGAAAGCGGGCGTGAGAAGCAACTGACAGGCGGCAAGCGCGCCGATCACGAAGCGGGCGGTACGACGGCCGGCAGAGATGGGCTTCGGGAAATGTCGTGTGGCGCTCATCAAAGGTCGCTGATCCCCCCACATGACCGAACCGGCCAAAGCGTTCCGGGCCAAGGCCCGGTGATCGTTCCGGCGGTGGGCGACCCGGTGCCGCCCTTGGCGTTGCTCCGGCCGCGCGCTAAACGGGGCGCCTGCGGACGGAGAAACGGCCGAACCGTTCTCGTCTGTTCTTAACGTCTCCCACAGAGGGGGAATGGCGGCAAGCGGTTCGCCACCTCCGAATACCATCGCAAGACGCGTTCCGCGATCACGAAAGCGAAGTTCATGACCCTGCTCATGCCCCTGTCCGGCCCTGTCACCGCCTCCCGCCGCAGCGATGTGGCCCCGTTCATCGTTATGGACGTGATGGAGCATGCGGCGCGGCTGGAGGCGGCGGGGGCGCGGGTGATTCACATGGAAGTCGGCCAGCCGGCCGCGCCCGCGCCGCTCACCGCCCGCACGGCGGCAGCCGATGCGCTGGCGCGCGGGCAGGTGGGCTATACGGCGGCGCTGGGCATTCCCTCGCTGCGTGCGCGCATCGCGAAGCATTATCAGGAGCAGCATGGGGTCGAGGTTGACCCCGAGCGTGTGGTGGTGACTAACGGCTCGTCGGGCGGCTTCATCCTCGCGTTCCTCGCCCTGTTCGAGCCCGGCGACCGGGTAGCCATCGCCGCGCCCGGCTATCCGCCCTATCGCCATGTGCTTTCGGCGCTGGGCTGCGAGCCGGTGCTGATCGAGACCAGGGCCGAGGACCGCTTCGCCCTGACGCCCGAGACGTTGCGCGCCGCCCATGCGGAGAAGCCGCTGAAGGGCGTGCTGGTGGCGAGCCCCGGCAACCCCACCGGCACCATGATGGACCGTGCCGCCCTCGTGGCGCTGTATGAGGCGGCACGGGAACTGGGCCTGCGCTTTGTCTCCGACGAGATCTACCACGGGCTCGATTACGCCTTCCCGGCGGTGACGGCGGCCGAGATCGCGCCCGACGCGGTGATCATCAATTCCTTCTCGAAATACTTCTGCATGACCGGCTGGCGCGTGGGCTGGATGGTGGTGCCGGAGGGCATGGCGCGCACCATGGAGCGCCTGCAGCAGAATCTCTCCATCTCTGTGCCGACCCTGTCCCAGATAGCTGCCGAGGCGGCCTTCGACGGGCGCGAGGAGATGGACGCGGTAAAGCGCGGCTATGAGACGAACCGCCGCATCCTCGTGGAGGGGCTGCCGAAAGTGGGGCTTGAGCATTACCTGCCCGCCGACGGCGCCTTCTATTTCTATGCGGACGTCTCGCGCTTCACCGGCGATTCGCATGCCTTCGCCACCCGTCTGCTCGACACGGTGCATGTGGCCGCAACGCCCGGCGTGGATTTCGACCCGTTCCGGGGCAAGCAGTTCCTGCGCCTGTCCTATGCCGGTTCACCGGAAGACATGCGCGAGGCCGTGGAGCGCATCGGTTCCTTCCTCGCGAAGGAGTAGTTTCTCCTTCAAATAGTACAGCACTGCTTCCGCATTCACCGGTTGCGCCTTTGCAAGCCGCCCCTACACTCCTTCCCATAAAAACAAAGACATACCGGGACGGATACGGAAGGGTGGTACCATGTTGGCATTAGTGCTGATTATCGCCTGCGGACTGTTCGCCGTGGGTTATGGCGTATGGGCCGGCCGCGCTGTCATGGCGGCCGACCCCGGTAACGCGCGCATGCAGGAGATCGCAGCCGCGATCGCCGAGGGCGCGCAGGCCTATCTGCGGCGTCAGTACGCCACCATCGGTATTGTCGGGGTGGTGATCTTCATCCTGGTCGGGGTCTTTCTCGGCTGGCTGGTGGCCATCGGCTTTGCGCTCGGCGCCATTCTTTCCGGTCTCGCCGGTTTTATCGGCATGAATGTCTCGGTGCGGGCGAACGTGCGCACAGCGCAGGCGGCGACGAAATCGCTGGCCGGCGGGCTCGACATCGCCTTCAAGGCCGGCGCGGTCACTGGCCTGCTGGTGGCCGGCCTCGCGCTGCTGGGTGTCACCGTCTATTTCGCCATCCTCACCCGCCTCCTGGGCTATGGGCTCACCGAGCGCGTGGTGGTGGATGCGCTGGTGGCGCTGGGCTTCGGCGCCTCGCTCATTTCCATCTTCGCCCGTCTCGGCGGTGGCATCTTCACCAAGGGCGCGGACGTGGGTGGCGACCTCGTCGGCAAGGTGGAGGCCGGCATCCCCGAGGATGATCCCCGCAACCCCGCCACCATCGCCGATAACGTGGGCGACAATGTTGGCGACTGCGCGGGCATGGCGGCGGATCTGTTCGAGACCTATGCGGTCACGGTGGTCGCCACCATGGTGCTGGCCATCATCTTCTATGCCGGCGCCCCGGCGGTACTGAACAGCCTCGTGGTCTATCCTCTGGCCATCGGCGCGGTGTGCATCCTGACCTCGGTGGCCGGCACCTTCTTCGTGAAGCTGGGCGCCAACAATTCCATCATGGGCGCGCTCTACAAGGGCTTTGCGGCCAGCGCCGGCCTCTCTGTGTTTGCCCTGGCGCTGGTGACGGCGCTTATCACCGGCTTCGGCCCCATCGCCGGCACGGCGCTGACGGGCACGCAGCTCTTCCTCGCCGGCATCGTCGGGCTGGCGGTGACGGGGGCCATCGTTGTCATCACCGAATACTATACGGGCACCGGCTACAGGCCGGTGGTGTCCATCGCCCAGTCCTCGGTGACGGGGCATGGCACCAACATCATCCAGGGCCTGGCGGTGTCGCTCGAATCGACCGCCCTGCCCACCCTCGTCATCATCGCGGGCATCCTGACGGCCTATGGCCTCGCCGGCCTGTTCGGCATCGCGATTGCGGCCACCACCATGCTGGCGCTGGCGGGCATGGTGGTGGCGCTGGATGCCTTCGGCCCGGTGACGGACAATGCCGGCGGCATCGCCGAGATGGCGGGCCTGCCGCCGGAGGTGCGCCACTCCACGGACGCGCTGGATGCCGTGGGTAACACCACCAAGGCCGTCACCAAGGGTTATGCCATCGGCTCGGCGGGCCTCGGCGCGCTGGTGCTGTTCGCCGCCTATAATGCGGACCTGCGCTATTTCATCTCGCAGGCCGCGCCCGGCAGCTATTTCAATGGGGTCGCCCCCAACTTCTCGCTGGAGAATCCCTATGTGGTGGTGGGCCTGCTGTTCGGCGGCCTGCTGCCATTCCTGTTCGCCGCCATGGGCATGACGGCGGTGGGCCGGGCGGCGGGCGCCATCGTGGAGGAGGTGCGCCGGCAGTTCCGCGAGAAGCCGGGAATCATGGCTGGCACCGACAAGCCGGACTATTCCCGCGCCGTCGATCTGCTCACCCGCGCCGCCATCAAGGAGATGATTATCCCCTCACTGCTGCCGGTGCTGTCCCCCATCGTCTGCTATTTCGTCATCTATCTGGTGGCGGGTGGGGGCGCGGCAGGTAAATCGGCCGGCTTCTCGGCGGTGGGAGCCATGCTGCTGGGCGTGATCGTGACGGGGCTTTTCGTCGCCATCTCCATGACCTCGGGCGGCGGCGCATGGGACAATGCGAAGAAGTCGTTCGAGGACGGATTCGTGGATAAGGACGGGGTGCGCCACTACAAGGGCTCGGATGCCCACAAGGCTTCCGTGACCGGCGATACGGTCGGCGATCCCTACAAGGACACGGCCGGCCCGGCGGTGAATCCCATGATCAAGATCACCAATATCGTCGCGCTTCTGCTGCTGGCGGTGCTGGGACACTGAGTCGGCGGGGCGGGGGCTTGAGACCGGCCTCCGCCTTCTCCACATAAGGCATGGCAGGGCTTTGCCACGGATGAAGCGTGGCCTTGCCTTCCTTGCGCGGCCGCCCCTCGCCCAATGCAGGGCAGCGGACTTTCTTTGCGCCGTGCGATCGTGTAGGAACCGGCCGAAATGGCGCGCCTGGGCCTCTCGTCCGGCGCGAGGATGATGGAATTCATGCAGACCGTTCTGATCGTCATTCACCTGTTGGTGGTGCTTGCGCTTATCGGCGTGGTCCTGATCCAGCGCTCCGAGGGCGGTGGACTGGGAATCGGCGGCGGTGGCGGCTCGGGCGGTGGCTTCTTCACCGCTCGTGGTCAGGCCAACGTGCTGACCCGCGCCACGGCGATTCTGGCCGGCGTGTTCTTCATCACCAGCCTCGGGCTGACGCTGCTGGCGGGCTGGGGCCGCGCCCCGACCTCCATCCTGGCGCCGACCAACCAGTCGGGCCCCAGCGTCCCGAATTCGGGTGGCTCCATCCTCGACCAGATTCGCCCGCAGGGCGCGGCTCCGGGGGCGTCCGCGCCTGCGGCTCCCGCTCCGGCGACTCCTGCCCCGGCTGCGCCGTCCGGTCCCCAGGTTCCGAAGTCTCAGTGATCGCTGCGCCGCGGTTATCTCCGCGGCGTTAAGGTTCTCCACAGGCGACGCGATGCCCCGAAAGGTGTCGCGCTCGCCGAATCGCGTTTGCGCGGAGTAGAGTTGAAGCCCATGGCGCGCTACATCTTCATCACCGGCGGCGTCGTGTCCTCACTTGGCAAGGGCCTCGCCTCCGCAGCACTCGGTGCGCTTCTTCAAGCGCGCGGGTATACCGTCCGGCTTCGCAAGCTGGACCCCTATCTCAACGTCGATCCGGGCACCATGAGCCCGTATCAGCATGGCGAAGTCTTCGTCACCGACGACGGTGCCGAGACCGACCTCGACCTCGGTCACTACGAGCGCTTCACCGGGCATCCTGCCACCAAGCAGGACAACATCACCACCGGGCGCATCTATCAGGACATCCTCACCAAGGAGCGGCGCGGCGACTATCTGGGCGCCACCATCCAGGTGATCCCCCACGTCACCAACGCCATCAAGGACTTCGTGCTGGAAGGCAACGAAGGCTTCGATTTCGTGCTGATCGAGGTGGGCGGCACGGTGGGTGACATCGAGGGCCTGCCCTTCTTCGAGGCGACCCGCCAGCTCAAGAACGAGCTGCCGCGCAACCACGCCATCTTCATCCATCTGACGCTGATGCCCTTCATCCCCTCCGCCGGAGAGGTGAAGACCAAGCCGACGCAGCACTCCGTCAAGGAACTGCGCTCCATCGGCATCCAGCCCGACATCCTGCTCTGCCGCTGCGATCGCGAGATCCCGCGCGAGGAGCGCCGCAAGCTCTCGCTGTTCTGCAACGTGCGGGAGAGCGCGGTGATCGAGGCGCGCGACGTGGACAACATCTACGCCGTGCCCTCCGCCTATCATGCGGAAGGTCTCGACAACGAAGTGCTGGCCGCTTTCGGCATCGAGCCGGCGCCGGCCCCCAACCTCGTGCGCTGGACCAATATCGAGCAGCGCGTGCGCAATCCCGAGGGTGAAGTCACCATCGGCATCGTGGGCAAGTACACGGGCCTGAAGGACGCCTACAAGTCGGTCATCGAGGCCCTCAGCCATGGCGGCATTGCCAACAAGGTGAAGGTCAATCTCGACTGGATCGAGAGCGAGACCTTCGAGCACGAAGACCCGGCGCCCTATCTCGAGCACGTGCATGGCATCCTCGTGCCCGGCGGCTTCGGCCAGCGTGGTGCGGAAGGCAAGATCCGCGCGGCCCAGTTCGCCCGCGAGCGCAAGGTGCCGTATTTCGGCATCTGCTTCGGCATGCAGATGGCGGTGATCGAGGCGGCCCGGAATCTGGCCGGTGTGAAGGACGCCAACTCCACCGAATTCGGCGAAACCTCCGAGCCAGTGGTGGGCCTGCTCACCGAATGGCTGAAGGGGAACGAGCTGGAGCGGCGCAATGTCGCCGGCGATCTCGGCGGCACCATGCGCCTCGGCGCCTATCTGGCGCAGCTGAAGGAAGGCTCCCGCGTGGCCGGTGTCTATGGCACGCAGGAGATTTCCGAGCGCCATCGTCATCGTTACGAGGTGAACACTGCCTACAAGGATCGCCTTGAAGCCTGTGGCCTCGTGTTCTCCGGCCTGTCGCCCGACAGCCTGCTGCCGGAGATCGTCGAGCATGCCGACCATCCCTGGTTCATTGGCGTGCAGTTCCATCCGGAGCTGAAGTCCCGCCCGTTCCAGCCGCATCCCTTGTTTGCGTCCTTCATCGGCGCGGCCATGGAGCAGAGCCGGCTGGTCTGAGGCAAAGACCCTTCGCCGGGCCCTCACGCGGGGCCCGGCGCAATGTCGCGGCGCCTTATCGACGCTGGCGGCCCTGAAACGGGAAGGAGTACCCCATGCGTCGCGGTCTTGATCACGCAGTCCATCTGGTCCGGGATCTCGATGCGGCGGGGGAAATCTACGATCTCCTTGGCTTCACGGTGGGCTCGCGCAACCAGCATCCCTGGGGCACGCACAACCGTATCGTGCAGACGCCCGGCTTCTTCATCGAGCTGTTGCAGGTGGCCGAGCCGGCCAAGATTCCGCCCCATGACGGCGCCTTCTTCTCCTTCGGTGCCTTCTGCAAGGAGCATCTCGCCAAGCGTGGCGAGGGGCTGGCCATGCTGGTGCTGGAAGGTTCCGATCCTGCCGCCGAGAAGGCCGCCTTCGATGCGGCCGGGGCCGGTGGCTTTGATCTGTTCGACTTCTCGCGGCAGGCCCGCAAGCCCGATGGCGTGGAAGTGGAAGTGGGCTTCTCGTTGGCCTTCGCGCGCGATCCGGTGCCCTCCGACATGGGCTTCTTTACTTGCAAGCAGCGCAAGCCCGAGAATTTCTGGTCGCCGCAGATGCAGCGTCACGCCAATGGCGTGACCGGCGTGCTGGGCGTGGTGCTGGTGGCAGACAGCCCGGCTGACCATGTGAGCTTCATCGATACCTTCTCGGACTGCTCCCCGCGCCGCGCCACAGAGGCTTGGTACGTGACGCAGACCCCACGCGGCGCCATCGACATCATGACGCCGGCCCTGTTCACCGAGCGCTATGGCGTGCCGGCTCCGGCCGGGGAGGGGCTGCGCTTCGCCGCCATCCGCTTCACCACGCCGGGCGCGGCGGATCTGCGGCGTGGGCTCATGGCTCGCCGCATGATCGAGGAGCAGATCGAGGGCATCGCCGTCGTGCCGCCCCGTGCGGCGCTGGGCGCGACGCTGGTGTTCGAGCGCACGGAGGAGGCCCCTTCGGCCTGAGGTGACAACCGCCCCTTGAACGGGGCGCGGCCTGTCCCACATAGCTTTCGAGCCATCCGTCCGGCGGGTGGCTCCCCGGCGGACGACCGCCGCGGCATATGATCCGGCGTGGACGACCCCGCCAGTAAGCGGAGTTGGATCCATGGCTTGGATCATCCTGTTCGGTGCCGGCCTCATGGAAGTGGGGTGGGCCATCGGCCTCAAATATGCCGAGGGCTTCACGAAGCTCTGGCCCAGCGTCTTCACGCTGGTGAGCGCGGGCATCAGTCTCGTGCTGCTGTCCATCGCCGCCCGTGACCTGCCCATCGGCACCGCCTATGCGGTGTGGGCGGGTATCGGCATGGTGGGCACGGTAGCGGTCGGCATCCTGTTTCTGGGCGAGTCGGCGGACGTGATGCGGCTGGTGTCCATCCTACTGATCGGCGTCGGCATTGCCGGCCTGAAGCTGGCAACGCCCCATTAAAGCCATTCCCGCAGAAGCGCTTGCGGTTCTGCAAAAGGAATTGCGACCGACCAAAGCAACATGCGTGGGCCGCGCGGCGGGTGGTTTCCCGCCGCCGGCCGTTTGGCTATGAAGCGCGTCACGTCATGACGCTTGAGGATCAGAGCATGTCCGGAACCGCCGTCGCACCACAGGCCGTGGTTGAAGTGGGCAATGTCAGCATGGGCAATGCCCTGCCGCTCACCCTCATCGCCGGCCCCTGCCAGATGGAAAGCCGCGACCATGCGCTGGAGATGGCCGCCGCCCTGAAGGAGATCGCGGTGCGGCGCGGCCTCGGGCTCATCTACAAGTCGTCCTTCGACAAGGCCAACCGCACCTCGGTGAATGCCGCCCGCGGCATGGGGCTGGAGAAGGCGCTGCCGGTGTTCGCGGAGATCCGCGAGCGCTTCGGCCTGCCCACCCTCACCGACGTGCATGAGATCGACCAGTGCGCCCCCGTGGGCGAGGTGGTGGATGTGTTGCAGATCCCCGCCTTCCTCTGCCGCCAGACCGATCTGCTGGTGGCGGCGGCGCAGACGGGGCGCGTGGTGAATGTGAAGAAGGGCCAGTTCCTGGCGCCGTGGGACATGACCAACGTGGTCGCCAAGCTCACGCAGTCCGGCAACGGGCAGGTGCTGGTGACGGAACGCGGCGTCTCCTTCGGCTACAACACGCTGGTGTCCGACATGCGCGCGCTGCCGATCATGGCGCAGGCGACCGGCTCGCCGGTGGTGTTCGATGCCACCCATTCGGTGCAGCAGCCGGGCGGCAAGGGGTCGTCCTCGGGCGGCCAGCGCGAGTTCGTGCCCGTGCTGGCGCGGGCGGCGGTGGCGATCGGGGTCGCGGCGGTCTTCATCGAGACCCACCCCGATCCGGACAACGCACCTTCCGATGGCCCCAACATGGTGCCCTTGAGGGATCTGGAGAAGCTGATCGCACTTCTGCAGGAGATCGACACGGTGGCGAAGGCCAACCCGGTTTCGATCTGAGCGTTCAGTTCGGCTCCACCAGCCGGCTCTTGGCGCGATCATAGCGCCACATGGCGCCCGAATGGATGTGAGTGCCGCCCAGCCAGCGCTCGATGCCATTCTCGCAGGCATGGTCCAGCTTGCCCTTCAGCGCCGCTTCGCCCGCGGGCGTCAGCGTGATCTCGGCGCGGGCGAAGGTCCGGTAGCTGATTTCCTCCGGGCTCGGATCTTCCCGCGAGGGATCGAACGACTTGCAGTCGGAAGCCCGGAACGGCAGGCCCTCGATCAGAGGCTCGCGGACGAAGGCGAGACCGTCGAGGCGCAGGAAGAAGGGCAGGTCGGCGAGAAACTGCGCCTCGTCCATCTTGTGCACGGCTGAGAACACCTGATGCACCTTCTGAGGTCCGGTCTCCGCCAGCCGGCGCAGGATGCGCTCTTCGGTAAGCGACAGGCCGGAGCGCGGCGCAGGCAGTTCCGCCAATGCCCGGCGTAGCGCGGGGGCGAGATGGGGCAGGGCCGTCTGATCCCGGCTGGCAAGCGCGGCCAGTGCCTTTGGGGTGGGCGCGGTGAAGGCCTCCCAGGCGGTGCGGCCCGCTTCCAGCTGAAGCGCGGTCACTGGGCTTGCGGTCTCGGCCAGCGCGCGGATGTGACCGACTTCCAGCGTGCCGATGTAATCGTGTGCCTGCACGATCTGTACGCCGAGCCGTTCCGGCTCCAGCGCGAAGAAGTGCAGCAACTGGATCAACTGGAGCTGGTCGAACAGATCGTGCTCGAACCAGAGCTGCACCTCGCGGAAGGCGATGTGGATCTCAAGCTGGGCATCCCGTTCGGCGAAGTCGGCGCGCACACTGTCGAATTCCAGCCCCAGCGCATCCGACAGGAATTCCGCTCGCGTATCCGCCACCTGAGCGAGAGAGGGGCTGTCGGGCACCGGGCCGTCATGCAGCATGTCGCGCCAGGGCAGCAGGTGCCCCGCGATGCCGCCGGCTTTGAGCCGCTCGACGGCACTGTCGCCATTGGTGATGATCAGCCGTGCCATCTCATCCCCTTCCTCGATAGGGCGCCACGCCCGTGTCGGGCAGCCACACGCCGCGCGGCAATTCGCCGTCCTGCCAGAACACGTCGATGGGAATGCCACCGCGCGGATACCAGTAGCCGGCGATGCGGAAGAAACGCGGCTGGAGCAGCTCGACCAGCTTCTTGCCGATGGCAACCGTGCAGTCCTCGTGGAAGGCGCCATGGTTGCGGAAGCTGGCGAGATAGAGCTTCAGCGACTTCGATTCCACGAGGTGCTGGTCGGGCACATAGTCGAGCACGAGGTGGGCGAAGTCCGGCTGGCCTGTCACCGGGCAGAGCGAGGTGAACTCGGGGGCGGTGAAGCGCGCCACGTAATTGGTGTCCGGGTGCGGATTGGGCACGCGGTCCAGCACGGCCTCCTCGGGAGAAGACGGCAGGGCGGTCTCGCGCCCGAGCTGGAGCTTGGCTTCGGTCATCATCGGTCCTTGGATGCGGTTTGAGCGTCCCGGCGCTTCCTGATCCCTGATCGGCGCATGCGAGAGGCGCCATTTTTTGGGCAGCTTAGCGCAAATTTCGGGCCTGTGCGCGTGAGCCGGCTCCACATCACAAACCCCTTACCAGAGGCGGCGGGACGGGTTAGAAGCGGCCCGCTCCGTTTCGAGCCGCCGGGGCGGCGGCTTCAGCTTTGGGCAGATGAAGGGAAGGACGTTCCATGACCGCCATTGTCGATATCATCGGCCGGGAAATCCTGGACAGCCGCGGCAACCCCACGGTGGAAGTCGATGTGCTGCTGGAAGACGGTGCGCTCGGCCGGGCGGCGGTTCCCTCCGGCGCCTCCACCGGCGCCCATGAAGCGGTGGAACTGCGCGACGGCGACAAGAGCCGCTATCTCGGCAAGGGCGTGCAGAAGGCCGTTGAAGCGGTCAACGGCGAGATCTTCGACGCCATCGGTGGCCTCGATGCCGAGGATCAGGTGCGCATCGACACCACTATGATCGGTCTCGACGGCACGTCCAACAAGGCCCGCCTTGGCGCCAACGCCATTCTGGGTGTGTCGCTGGCGGTGGCCAAGGCGGCCGCCATCTCCAACAACCTGCCGCTCTATCGCTATGTGGGCGGCGTGAACGCCCGCACCCTGCCGGTGCCGATGATGAACATCATCAATGGCGGCGCCCATGCGGACAATCCGATCGACTTCCAGGAATTCATGATCCTGCCGGCCGGCGCGGAAAGCTTCGCCGAGGGCCTGCGTTGGGGCGCGGAGATCTTCCACACCCTGAAGAAGGGTCTGAAGGACGCCGGCCACAACACCAATGTGGGCGACGAGGGCGGCTTCGCCCCCAACCTCGCCTCCGCCGAGGCGGCGCTGGACTTCGTGCTCAAGGCCATCGAGAAGGCCGGCTTCAAGCCGGGCGAGGACGTGTTCCTCGGCCTCGACTGCGCCGCCACCGAGTTCTTCAAGGACGGTGCCTACAATTATGAGGGCGAGGGCAAGATTCGCGACCTCGATGCGCAGGTGAAGTATCTGGCGGGTCTCGTCGGCAATTATCCCATCGTCACCATCGAGGACGGCATGTCCGAGGACGATTGGAAGGGCTGGAAGATGCTCACCGACGCCATCGGCTCCAAGTGCCAGCTGGTGGGCGACGATCTGTTCGTCACCAATGTCGAGCGCCTCGGCCGCGGCATCAAGGAAGCCACCGGCAACGCCATCCTCGTGAAGGTGAACCAGATCGGTTCGCTGACCGAGACGCTGGATACGGTGGAACTGGCCCACAAGTCCGGCTATCGCGCGGTGATGTCGCACCGCTCGGGCGAGACCGAGGACTCGACCATCGCCGATCTGGCGGTGGCGACGAACTGCGGTCAGATCAAGACCGGCTCGCTGGCCCGCTCGGACCGCACCGCCAAGTACAACCAGCTGCTGCGCATCGAGCAGGAGCTGGGCAGCCAGGCGAAGTATGCCGGCAAGGCGGCCCTGAAGGCGCTCGCCTGAGTCTAGGCCCCCATGACGGCGGGTTCGCCCGCACATTTTTGGAAATGCCCCGGCTTGTCCGGGGCATTTTCATTTGGGTGACGGTGAAGGCGGCGTGGTGGTGATCGGCCCTGCGCGAGGTAGGCTTGGGGATGCTGTCCTGAAGGTTACGGTCAGCGTCATCGATGGGAGGTCCGCATGGGGCTGCAGTTCGGCATTCTGGTTTTTCCCAATGTCCAGCAACTGGATCTGACGGGACCTTATGAGGTGTTCGCCTCTACCCCGGGCGCGCAGGTGCATCTGATCTGGAAGGACCGCAGCCCGCTGACCGCTTCGACCGGCCTGGCCCTCACCCCCACGACCACCTTTGCCGACTGCCCGGAGCTCGATGTCCTGTGCGTGCCCGGCGGCGCTGGCGTCAATCCGCTGATGGAAGACGAGACGGTGCTGGCCTTCCTGCGCGAGCGGGCACCGGGTGTGCGCTATCTCACATCTGTCTGCACCGGCTCTCTGGTGCTCGGGGCGGCGGGCCTCTTGAAGGGCAGGAAGGCCACCTCGCACTGGGCCGCGCATGATCTGCTCGGCAGCTTCGGAGCGATCCCCACCAAGGGGCGCGTGGTGCGGGACGGAAACCTGATCACGGCCGGAGGCGTCACCAGCGGCATCGATTTCGGCCTGACGGTGGTGGCGGAGCTGCTCGGGCCGGAGGCTGCGCAACTCATCCAGCTCTCGCTCGAATATGCCCCCACGCCGCCCTTCAGCGCCGGAACACCGGACGAGGCGCCGGCCGAGATCGTCCAGCTTGCGCGCGAACGGATGAAGGGCTCTCGCGCGGCGCGGGAGGAGATCGTCGCGCGGATCACCTGAAGCGGGTGCTCAGCTGAACAGCAGGACCAGCGCGCTGATGGCGGAAACGCCCAGCAGCGCTGCCCGCATGATCTGCCGGTTCAGCACGCGGGCGATGGGCACGCCGATGAGGCTACCCAGAAGGGCGCCCGGCGTGACGAGCAGGCCCTGCAACAGGCTCTCCCAGCCGAACAGGCCCACGGCGGCCTGCGCAGTGATGGAGAGGCTGGCGCCCACGAGGAAGAAGGCGCCCAGCAGCGCGCGGATGCGGCTCGCCTCCTCATTCTGCAGCACCACCGCCATCGGTGGCCCGTGCATGCCCGACATGGTGCCGATGAAGCCGCCCAGCGCGGCGCCCGTCACCAATGCGCGCGGCGTCATGCGCACTCCGGCGCCGATGACGCTCACCAGCACCGCCAGCAGGATGGCCACGCCGAAGATGGTGCGGAAGGCCTCGCGTGGGATGAATGCCAGCGCGATGCCGCCGCAGACCGTACCCACCAGCAGGCCGGCGATGCACAGGCCCACAGAGGCCCGGTCGAGGGCATGCCGCTCCCGCCAGGCCATGGCGAAGGACAGGCTGAGGGCCGACACCAGCATGGGGCCGGGCACGAAGCTGGGCGCGACGAGGCTCAGCAGCGGGACCGCCAGCAGTCCCAGCCCGGTGCCGAAGCCGGCCTGAAAGGCGGAGGCCATGGTGATGATGGCGATGGCGAGCGCCAGCACGGGGAGGGAGGTGGCGGCGATGGTCACGCGAGACACTGCGGATGGAGTAGGGGACACCAGCCTATCGGTGCGGGGCGGCCGACGCCATAAACCGCGTCCGCTTTCCACACGGGGAGCGTGCAGATTGGCATGCGGGCGGGCGCAGACTTAACGGCGCTTCAACCTTGTTGGGGCAGGATCGGCCCCATGCAGACCCGCTCGCGCCTCCGCACCTTCTTCATCGCCGTGCTGCTCTACCTCGTGGCCGGCGGGGTGATCAGCTATTTCGCCTACCACGCCTACAATGGCGACCATGGCCTGATGGCGAAGCGCAACTACGAGCAGGAGGTGGTTCGGCTCGAAACCGAACTCGCCGCCCTCAAGACACAACGGCAGGCGATGGAGAACAAAGTGTCCCTCATGGCTGCCCGCAATCTCGATCCCGACATGCTGGACGAACAGGGGCGCCGCGAGCTCGATTTCATCCATTCGAAGGACCTTGTGATGATCAAGGGGCACTAATTGAACTTGTTGTTGGTTCATGTACCCAGTGAACCGAATCTAAGTTCAAGTGAGTGAAATCAAGCATTTGCAACGTGTTGCGGTGCAACATGAAGCATTTTGTGCTTTTTGTGCTTCCAGAGGTGCGCTAGAGGAATTGCGGCTCTAGCGTTTCCTGAGGAAGTCGATGGCAGCGAGAAAATCCACCGCCCGGACCGAGGCGGCGCCGGCCGGCGTACCGACCTTCACCAAAGAGCAGGAACTGCTCGCCTACCGCGAAATGCTGCTCATCCGGCGCTTCGAGGAAAAGGCCGGCCAGATGTATGGCATGGGCCTCATCGGCGGCTTCTGCCATCTGTACATCGGCCAGGAAGCTGTCGTCATCGGCATGCAGATGGCGATGAAGCAAGGTGACCAGGTGATCACCGGTTACCGGGATCACGGCCACATGCTGGCCACCGGAATGGAGTCGCGCGGCGTCATGGCCGAGCTGACCGGCCGCCGCGGCGGCTATTCCAAGGGCAAGGGCGGCTCGATGCACATGTTCAGCATCGAGAAGCAGTTCTTCGGCGGCCACGGCATCGTGGGCGGCCAGGTCTCCCTCGGCACCGGCCTCGGCTTCGCGAACCACTATCGCGACAACGGCGCGGTCTCCGTCACCTATTTCGGCGACGGCGCGGCCAACCAGGGCCAGGTCTACGAGAGCTTCAACATGGCCGAGCTCTGGAAGCTCCCGGTCGTGTACGTGATCGAGAACAACAAGTACGCCATGGGCACGTCGGTGAACCGCGCTTCCGCGCAGACCGACTTCTCCAAGCGCGGCTCCTCCTTCAACATCCCCGGCGAGCAGGTGGATGGCATGGACGTCCGCGCGGTGAAGGCCGCCGGCGAGCGCGCCCTGGCCTTCGCCCGTGAAGGCAAGGGCCCCTACATCCTCGAGATGCTCACCTACCGCTATCGCGGCCACTCCATGTCCGATCCTGCGAAGTATCGGTCCAAGGAGGAAGTGCAGAAGATGCGGACCGAGCACGATCCCATCGAGCAGGTGCGTGCGCGTCTGCTGGAAGGCGGCGTGACCGAGGACGACCTGAAGAAGATCGACGCGGAGATCCGCGAGATCGTGAATGACGCGGCGGACTTCGCGACCCACGATCCCGAGCCCGATCCGTCCGAGCTGTACACCGACATCGTTCGCTGAACGAGGCTGCCCGTGGCGGTCGTGGCCCTCATCGTCCTCTTTCTTGCGCTGGCGAGTGCCGTCGCCAGCTGGGGCGTAGCCGTGACCGAGGGATTGAAGGCGAAGGGGGCCGCTGATGCGGCCGGCGGACCCCACGGCTCCGCATCCGCAGTGCAACTCGTGCTGTGGCCCTTCGCCGCCCGCCTTCTCGCCGGCCCCGCCGCAGATCATGCGCGCCGGGTGGGCAAGGCCCAGGTGGCCTTTATCGCCGCACTGATGATCGCGGCCGCCGCGATCTCCGTCTACTCCAACCTCACGGCCGTGCGCCCGCCCCTTGCCCATCCGGCAGGACAGGGCTCCGCCGCGCCCAGCAAGAGCTGACAGCCATGCCCATCGACATTCTCATGCCGGCCCTGTCTCCGACCATGGAGAAGGGCAATCTCACCAAGTGGGTGAAGAAGGAAGGCGACACGGTCAAATCCGGCGACATCCTCGCCGAGATCGAGACCGACAAGGCCACCATGGAAGTGGAAGCGGTGGACGAAGGCGTCCTCGGCAAGATCCTGGTTGCCGAAGGCACGCAGGACGTGGCCGTGAACACCCCCATCGCCGTCATCCTCGGGGAGGGTGAGGACGCCTCCGCCGTGAGCGCGCCGGCCGCCAAGCCCGCCGAGAGCGCCGCTCCCGCGCCGTCGCCCACCGCCGATGCGGCGCCCGCCCCGCAGGCGGCCGTGCCGTCCGCCGTGGCGAACCCGCCCACCGTCTCCATCCAACCTGATCCGGAAGTGCCCGCCGGCACCGAGATGGTCACTATGACTGTCCGCGAGGCCCTGCGCGACGCCATGGCCGAGGAAATGCGCCGCGATGGCGACGTGTTCGTCATGGGTGAGGAGGTCGCCGAATATCAGGGCGCCTACAAGATCACCCAGGGCCTCCTGCAGGAGTTCGGCGCCAAGCGCGTGGTGGACACCCCCATCACCGAGCACGGCTTTGCCGGCATGGGCGTGGGCGCGGCGATGGCGGGCCTGAAGCCCATCGTCGAGTTCATGACCTTCAACTTCGCCATGCAGGCGATCGATCACCTGATCAACTCCGCTGCCAAGACGCTCTACATGTCCGGCGGCCAGATCCAGTGCTCCATCGTGTTCCGTGGCCCGAACGGCGCCGCCGCCCGCGTGGGCGCGCAGCACAGCCAGGACTATGCGGCCTGGTACAGCCACATCCCCGGCCTCAAGGTGGTGGCGCCCTATACGGCGGCCGATGCCAAGGGCCTGCTGAAGGCCGCCATCCGCGACCCGAACCCGGTCATCTTCCTTGAGAACGAGATCCTCTACGGCCACACCTTCGAGGTGCCGAAGCTGGATGATTACGTGCTGCCCATCGGCAAGGCGCGCATCGCCCGCTCCGGTAAGGACGTGACGCTCGTCTCCTGGTCCATCGGCATGACCTACGCGCTGAAGGCGGCGGAAGAGCTGGCCAAGCAGGGCATCGAGGCGGAGGTCATCGACCTGCGCACCATCCGCCCCATGGACGTGCCCACCATCATCGAGTCGGTGAAGAAGACCGGCCGTTGCGTCACGGTCGAGGAAGGCTGGCCGCAGTCCGGCGTCGGCTCCGAGATCGTCGCCCAGCTCATGGAAAAGGCGTTCGACTATCTCGACGCCCCGGTGCTGCGCGTGACCGGCAAGGACGTGCCCATGCCGTATGCCGCCAACCTTGAGAAGCTCGCTCTGCCGTCCGTCGCCGAGGTTATCGAGGCGGTGCGCGCGGTCACCTATCGCTGAGCGGAGGCACACATGCCCATCGAGATCCTGATGCCGGCCCTGTCTCCCACCATGGAGAAGGGCAACCTCGCCAAGTGGCTCAAGAAGGAAGGCGACACCGTCAAGTCCGGTGACGTCATCGCCGAGATCGAGACCGACAAGGCCACCATGGAAGTGGAGGCCGTGGACGAAGGCGTGATCGCCAAGATCCTGGTGCCGGAAGGCGCGCAGGACGTGCCCGTCAATCAGCTCATCGCCGTTCTGGCCGGTGAAGGTGAGGACGTGGCGGCTGCTGCCGCTTCCGCAGGTTCCGGCGGTTCCAAGCCCGCTCCGGCCGCAGCGCCCGCGCCCGCCGCCGAAGCCCCGAAGGCGGCTCCGGCTCCTGCGGCTGCACCCGCTCCGGCTCCGGCTGCCGCTCCGGCACCTGCCGCTGCCCCGGTCAAGGCCGAAGGTGGCCGGGTGTTCGCCTCGCCGCTCGCCCGCCGTCTCGCCAAGGAGAAGGGCGTCGATCTCGCCGCCATCTCCGGTTCCGGCCCGCGCGGCCGTGTCATCGCCAGCGATGTCGCCAATGCCCAGCCCGGCGCGAAGCCGGCTGCCGCTCCCGCTGCGGCTGCGTCGGCTCCTGCCGCCGCGCCCAAGGCTGCGGCCCCGGCGGCTGCCGCGTCCGGCCCGAGCGCCGATCAGGTCAAGGCGCTGTTCGCCGAGGGCTCCTATGAGGAAGTCCAGCTCGACGGCATGCGCAAGACCATCGCCAAGCGTCTGGTCGAGAGCGAGCAGCTCACCCCCACCTTCTATCTGACGGTGGATTGCGACATCGACGAACTGATGAAGCTGCGCGAGACGGTCAACGCCTCCGCGCCGAAGGACAAGGACGGCAAGCCGACCTTCCGCGTCTCGGTGAACGACTTCGTCATCAAGGCCGTGGCGCTGGCCCTGCACAAGGTGCCGGCCGCCAATGCCGTGTGGGCGGACGACCGCATCCTGCGCCTCAAGCATGCGGATGTGGGCGTGGCGGTTGCCATCGACGGCGGCCTGTTCGCGCCGATCGTGAAGAAGGCGGAGCAGAAGACGCTCTCGACCATCTCCGCCGAGATGCGCGACCTCGCCAGCCGCGCCCGCACCAAGAAGCTGAAGCCCGATGAGTATCAGGGCGGCTCCACCTCGGTGTCGAACCTCGGCATGATGGGTGTGCGTGACTTCGTGGCGATCATCAACGCCCCGCAGTCCTCCATCTTCGCCATCGGCACCAGCGAGCAGCGGGCGGTCGTGCGCGGCGGCGAGATCAAGATCGCCACCCAGTTCACCGCCACCATCACCTGCGACCACCGGGTGATGGACGGCGCGCTGGGTGCCGAGCTGCTGGCGGCCTTCAAGGGCTTCATCGAGAACCCCATGTCCATGCTCGTGTGAGCATGCGTGACTGCGGGAGCGTCACGCTCCCGCAGGCCCTGTGGGCGAGGGCAGACAGGAGGGCAGAGCAATGAGCGACACGCCGCACGAAATCCTGGCCGAGTTTCCCGAACACGCACAGCAGATCCATGAGCTGCGCACGGTGGACGCCCATTTCGCCCGCCTCTACGACGCCTATCACGAGGTCAACCGCGCAGTGCATCGCGCCGAGACCAACATCGAGCCGCGCTCCGACGAGGGCACCGAAGCCCTTCGCAAGGAGCGCATCCGGCTCAAGGACGAGATCTACGCTCTGCTGACGCGCTGACCGAAACGGTCCCCCGGCAGGCAGACCCCATTCGACCCACCGGCCGCCCTGCGGCGGACGTGGGGAAGGAGAGACCCATGGCTGATACTTCCTACGACGTGATCGTCATCGGCGGCGGGCCGGGCGGCTATGTGGCCGCGATCCGCGCCGCGCAGCTCGGCTTCAAGACCGCCGTGGTGGAGAAGAAGCATCTCGGAGGCATCTGCCTGAACTGGGGCTGCATCCCCACCAAGGCCCTGCTGCGCTCGGCCGAGATCTATCACTACATGGAGCACGCCAAGGACTACGGCCTGTCCGCCGAGAAGATCGGCTTCGACATCGGCGCCGTGGTGAAGCGTTCGCGCGGGGTGTCCTCGCAGTTGAACAGCGGCGTCGGCTTCCTGATGAAGAAGAACAAGATCGACGTGATCTGGGGCAAGGCGACGCTGACGGCGCCGGGCAAGATCAAGGTCGAGGCGGCCCCCGATGCGCCCAAGGGCGCGCTCGGCGGCGGCGATTATCAGGGCAAGCACATCATCGTCGCCACCGGCGCCCGCCCGCGCGTGCTGCCCGGCATCGAGCCCGACAAGAAGCTGATCTGGACCTATTTCGAGGCCATGGTGCCCGAGAAGATGCCCAAGTCCCTGCTGGTCATGGGGTCCGGCGCCATCGGCATCGAGTTCGCCTCCTTCTACAAGACCATGGGCGCCGACGTGACCGTGGTCGAGGTGCTGCCCCAGATCCTCCCCGTGGAGGATGAGGAGATCGCCGCCCACGCCCGCAAGCGCTTCGAGAAGCAGGGCATGAAGATCATGTCCGGCGCCAAGGTGAACGGCGTCACCAAGAAGGCCGACAGCGTCGTCGTCCACGTGGAGGACGCCAAGGGCGCCAAGCAGGACATCGAGGTGGAGCGCATGATCTCCGCCGTCGGCGTGGTGGGCAATGTGGACGGGCTCGGCCTCGAGAACATCGGGGTAAAGATCGAGCGCGGCATCATCGTCGCCGACGGCTACGGTCGCACCAGCGTGCCCGGCATCTATGCCATCGGCGACGTGGCGGGTGCGCCCATGCTGGCCCACAAGGCCGAGCATGAAGGCGTGATCTGCGTGGAGGCCATCAAGGGCCTGCACACTCATCCCATGGACAAGGCCAAGATCCCCGGCTGCACCTATTGCGTGCCGCAGATCGCCTCCGTGGGCCTCACCGAGAAGAAGGCTAAGGAGCAGGGCCGGGAGATCCGCGTCGGCCGCTTCCCCTTCGTGGGCAACGGCAAGGCCATCGCGCTCGGCGAGCCCGAGGGCCTGGTGAAGACGATCTTCGACAAGAAGACCGGCGAACTGCTGGGCGCCCATCTGGTGGGCGCGGAAGTCACCGAGCTGATCCAGGGCTTCGTCATCGCCATGAATCTGGAGACCACGGAGGAGGAGCTGATCCATGCGGTCTTCCCCCATCCGACCCTCTCCGAGACCATGCACGAGAGCGTGCTCGACGCCTACGGCCGGGTGGTCCACACCTGAGGCCAGACGGGAACCGGCCGCGCGGGCGACAAGACGCGCGTGGCCGTGGGGGAGGGGCATAGCGTGCACGGCACGTGGTGTGGTCTTGCGTGCATTGCACGCAGGGCGGTCTTGCGGCACGGCGCCTCGACGCTGGCGGTCGTGCCCGCTAAGACATATGTCAACTTCCGCCGCGCACTGTGCCGGCCCAAACTGATGCGGAACTCATGGTCACGGTCCTCAACACGTTGAACCGTCCCCGCCACCCGGAAAAGCAGAACCGTCCGGAGACGGAAGTCCTGCGCAAGCCGGAGTGGATCCGCGTCAAGGCGCCCGGTGGCGCCGGCTGGTCCGAGACCGCCGGCATCGTGCGCGCCAACGGCCTGCACACGGTGTGCGAGGAAGCGGGTTGCCCGAACATCGGTGAGTGCTGGGAGAAGAAGCACGCCACCTTCATGATCATGGGCGACACCTGCACCCGCGCCTGCGCCTTCTGCAATGTGCGCACCGGCATGCCCAAGGCGCTGGATCAGGACGAGCCGCAGAAGGTGGGCGAGGCGGTGGCCAAGCTCGGTCTCTCCCACGTTGTCATCACCTCCGTGGACCGCGACGACCTGTCCGATGGCGGCGCCGAGCATTTCGCCCGCGTCATCGCGTCCATCCGGTCGCTGTCGCCCGGCACCACCATCGAGATCCTGACCCCGGACTTCCTGCGCAAGCCCGGCGCCATAGAGGTGGTGGTCAAGGCCCGTCCCGACGTGTTCAACCACAACATGGAAACGGTGCCCGGCCGCTATCTGAAGGTGCGCCCCGGCGCGCGCTATTTCCACTCGCTGCGCCTGCTGCAGCAGGTCAAGGAACTGGACCCGTCCATCTTCACCAAGTCCGGCATCATGGTCGGCCTCGGCGAGGAACGGAACGAGGTGCTCCAGCTCATGGACGACCTGCGCTCGGCGGAGGTGGATTTCATGACCATCGGCCAGTATCTCCAGCCCACCCGCAAGCATCATCGGGTCGAGAAGTTCGTCACGCCTGACGAGTTCAAGGCCTATGAGACGGTTGCCTATGCCAAGGGCTTCCTGATGGTCTCGTCCAGCCCGCTGACCCGTTCCTCGCACCACGCGGGCGATGACTTCGCCAAGCTGCGCAGCGCCCGCGAGGCGAAGCTCGGCCGGAACTGATCCCTTGCCGTCCTTCTCCAACAAGCGGGTCGTGAACCACTCGCCCGCCGACATGTTCGCACTCGTGGCCGACGTGGAGAAATATCCCGAGTTCCTGCCCTTGTGCGAGGCGCTGCGGGTCCGCCGCCGCTCGCAGAGCGGGGAGGGCGTGGAGATCCTCGTGGCCGACATGACGGTGGCCTACAAGCTGATCCGCGAGACCTTCACCTCCCGCGTCTCGCTGGACGGCCCACGCCGGGTGATCCATGTGGAATATCTGGACGGCCCCTTCAGCCGCCTCGACAACCGCTGGGAGTTCATCTCGGCGGATGAGGGCCGGAAGTGCGAAGTGCGCTTCCACATCTCCTACGAGTTCCGCTCGCGCACGCTGGGCCTGCTGATGGGCGCCATGTTCGATGCCGCCTTCCGCCGCTTCGCCGATGCATTCGAGAAGCGGGCCGACGAGGTCTACGGGAAGACGGCCTGACGCCCTTTTGCCCCCGCAGGGCTGCCGAACCGGGCGGCTTTGCCACAAGCCTCCCTGATCAGCTATGATGCCGCATCCTGATGTGGGGCGTGACCGGGGGGATCATGAAGCCTGCTGCGCGTAATCCAGCTCGCGGGGCCCAGATGCGGAACGCGGCTTCGCGGGGCCAGAAGCCCACGCAGCCGCAGAAGCTTGTGGTGCGCTATCCGACGACCAGCCGCCGGGCACATTTCGAGGATCCGGAGATAAACCGGCGCGTGCTGGTTGCCTTGGGCCTGATGCTTCCGGTGGGCCTGTTCTTCGGTCTGTCCCAGATGCGCAGCGTCGGGGCTGGGCCGCCGCTCGATGAGGCGCAGACGCCCCACGACATCGCACGCGCCGTGCTCGGCAAGTCCTCCACCATCGCCACCACCGAGGATCTCCAGACCGTCTCGGTCCATTACGATGTCAGCCCGTGGTCGCTCACGCGCTGGTCCATCCGCTCTTCCTTCCAGAGCAGCATCATCAAGATGGTGCCGGTGATGTTCGAACGTGTGCCGGAGACGGAGCGGGTCGAGCTGGTGGCGGATAATCTGTTCGATACCATTCAGGGACGCGTGGTGCGCCAGCCGGCCATGACGGTCGTGTTCACGCGCGCCACGGCGGCCAAGGTGCCGTGGAAGACGGTGACGAATAGTCAGATCATCCCCTTGGCCGACAAGGCATGGGTGACGCCGACCATCGGCTGGCAATAGATTTTAGGGTCATCGTCAGAGGGTGTGTTGAGCCTCCTTATGTGGAAATAGCCAATTCCGGCTATCACTTTGGAGGCTTGAATGCTTACAAAACTTATCCCGCTTCTGCGGTGTCTCTACTACTTTGTCATGATTATCGAACGTGTCTATGTTTTGCTGCGATCCGTCGATTGAGATGGTTCGCTTAGAACCGCGCCAGCGTCTCCAGCATCTCCAGCGCCACGATGACGGCCTTGCGCCGCACCTCGCTGCGGCCGATGTCGCCGAAGCGTTCCTCCCGGTGCAGTATCATGCCGCCCGCCTTCGCCGCAGCGAAGTGGACGAGGCCGACCGGCTTGGTCTCGGTCGCCCCGCCGGGGCCGGCGATGCCGGTGATGGAGACGGAGAGCTGCGCCTGCGAGGCGGCGAGAGCCCCGCGCGCCATGGCCCGCGCCGTCTCCTCGCTCACCGCGCCATGGGCGGCGAGGATGGTCTCCGGCACGCCCAGCATCTGCTGCTTGGCGGCGTTGGAATAGGTAACGAAGCCCCGATCCACCACATCGGACGAACCGGCGATCTCGGTGAGCGCGCCGGCTACCAGTCCGCCGGTGCAGCTCTCTGCGGTGGCGACCATGAGCTTTGCGGCCCGGCAGGCGTCCAGCACCCGGCGGGCGCGCTCGGTGATCTCGTCGGTCATAGCGCGTCCTCAAGTGGCAGGCGGATGGTTGCCGAGGCCATAGCGGCGATGCCCTCGCGCCGGCCGGCGAAGCCGAGCTTCTCGGTGGTCGTGGCCTTCACGCTGATGCGCCCGACCGGCAGGCCGGTGATGCCGGCGATGGCGGCGCGGATCGCGTCGCGATGAGGGCCGACCTTGGGCGCCTCGCAGATCAGGGTAAGGTCGAGATGGGTGACGATGCCTCCCCGTGCCTTCACCCGCTCCAGCGCGAAAGCGAGGAAGCGGTCTGAGGTGGCCCCCTTCCACTGCGGGTCCGAGGGCGGGAAATGGGCCCCGATGTCGCCATCCGCCAGCGCGCCGAGCACGGCGTCGGTCAGCGCATGCAGGCCGACGTCCGCATCCGAATGGCCGTCGAGACCCTTCTCGAAGGGGATGGCGAGGCCGCCCAGCATCACGTGATCGCCGGGGCCGAAGGCGTGCACGTCGAAGCCGGTGCCGGTGCGCACGTCGGGCAGATCGGCCAGCGCGCGGGCGGCGCGGGCGAGGTCTTCGGCGGAGGTCAGCTTCACGTTTCCTGCGTCCCCTTCAAAGGTTGAGACCCGATGACCCGCCCATTCCATCACGGCGGCATCATCGGTGAAATCGGTGCGTCCGGCTGCCGCCGCTGCCCGGTGGGCGGCGATGAGGTCGGCGAATCGGAACGCCTGCGGCGTCTGTACGACGCGCAGGGTGGCGCGGTCCGGCGTGCCCGTCACGCCGCCCGCCGCGTCCACCTGCTTGATGGTGTCGGTGACGGCGAGCACGGGAATGGCGGCGGCATGGGTCTCCAGCGCCGCAACCGCGCGGGCGATGACGGCGGCGGATGTGAAGGGGCGGGCGCCATCATGCACCAGCACCCCGTGGGGGTTGAAAGCGGCAAGGGCTTCGAGGCCCGCCAGCACCGATTGCTGCCGCGTGGCGCCGCCCGGAACGGGCGGGCGCATCTGCGCGAGGCCGTCGGTCGATGCCGCGTAATGGTCGGCGTCGTCGGGATGAATCACCACCTGGATGGCATCGATGGCCGGGTGCGGCGAGAAGGCGCGCAATGTGCGTCGCAGCACAGTTTCCCCGGCGAGAGTGTGGTATTGCTTCGGCAGCGCACCACCGGCACGGGTGCCGCGTCCGGCGGCAACGATGAGAACAGCGCAGGCCATGGAGTTCTGGGTTCCGGGATCCGATCCTGGCTGCTGTTCAACAGCGCCCGTCCCGATGGCGCAAGGGGTAGAGAGAAGGCAGGCCGACGCCACTCTGGCGTGCACTGGGGACAAGTCGCAGGCAGCCAGCATGAAATCATTCTGCGATGGCCTTGCGCAAAGCTTCTCAATGTCTAGAATGTAGGCAACGGATGGATGGCCTAATTTCTGTGCAAGACCCTCTCTTTCCAACGCTTTCCCCAGTGGTCATCGGGCCGCACTGCATTGCAGCGCCCGTCATTCTCGCGCCCATGGCTGGCATCACCGATGCGCCGGTGCGACGCATGGCCATGCGCTATGGGGCGGGGCTCACGGTTTCGGAGATGATCGCCAGCGAAGCCCTGATGACGGGCCATGCGGAAATGACCCTAAGGGCCAATGGCGCAGGCGTCACCATTCATGCGGTGCAGTTGGCCGGCAACGAGCCCCATTGGATGGCGGAAGCGGCGCGTCTGGCGGAAGCTTCCGGTGCCCATATCATCGACATCAACATGGGCTGCCCGGCCAAGCGCGTGACCACGGGCGCGGCGGGCTCGGCCCTGCTGCGCGACCTCCCGCTGGCGACCCGCATCCTCGAGGCGGTGCGCGCCGCCGTCTCCGTGCCGGTGACGCTGAAGACCCGCCTCGGCTGGGACGACACCGCCACGCTGGCGCCGGAGCTGGCGGCGCGGGCTGAGGCGGCCGGCTATGCCATGGTCACGATCCATGGCCGCACCCGCTGCCAGTTCTACACCGGCACCGCCGACTGGCACGCCATCCGCGCGGTGAAGGAGAAGGTCGGCATTCCGGTGATCGCCAATGGCGACCTCACCCGCACCGGCGATGCCGCCGCCATGCTGGCCGCCTCGGGCGCCGATGGCGTGATGATCGGGCGCGGGGCACAGGGGCGCCCCTGGTTCCCCGGCGCCGTCGCCCATCACTGGAAAACCGGGCGGGCGCCCGCAACGCCCGATCTCGCCGAGCAGCGCGATGTGCTGCTGGAACTCTACGACGGCTGGCTGGCGCTTTATGGCGTCACGCTCGGCCTCAGGCAGGCCCGCAAGCATGTGGGCTGGGCGCTGGAAGCGGCGGCGGAAACCGCTGGTGCCGACGCCGCCTGGGCCAAGGACTGGCGCGGCCGCATTCTCACGTCGGAGGATCCCGCTGCGGTGACGCAGGGCATCCGTTCCGCATTCGATCAACTCGCCTGGAGGGCTGCCGCATGAAGGCGGATGTGAAGTCCCGCCCGCCGGAGGACAATCTGACCCGCGCCATCGTGGATGCAGTGCCCCATCCGGTGATCACCATTTCCGATGATGGCGGCATCCTCGACGCCAACGTCGCCGCCGAGACCTTCTTCCAGGTCAGTGTGCCGTTGCTGCGTCGCCGGCCGCTGGCGGAATTCGTGCCGTTCGGCTCGCCCCTGCTCAGCCTCATCGAGCAGGTGCGCGAGCGCGGTGCGCCGGTGAACGAATATCGCGTCGATCTCGGCACGCCGCGCAATGGCGGCGAGCGGGTGGTGGATATTCACGTGGCTCCCATGGCGGAGCGGGCGGGCCATGTGGTGGTGATGTTCCAGGAACGCACCATCGCCGAGAAGATGGACCGCCAGCTCACCCATCGCGGCGCTGCCCGCTCGGTGAGCGCGCTGGCCTCCATGCTGGCGCACGAGATCAAGAACCCGCTGTCCGGCATCCGCGGCGCGGCGCAGCTTCTGGAGCAGTCCGCCGGCGACGAGGACAGGGCGCTCACCCGCCTGATCTGCGATGAAGCCGACCGCATCGTGAAGCTGGTGGACCGTATGGAGGTCTTCTCCGACGAACGCCCCGTGGAGCGCGAGCCGGTGAACATCCATGCGGTGCTGGAGCATGTGCGCACGCTGGCCTCCTCGGGCTTCGCGCGCCACATCCGCTTCATCGAGGATTACGACCCCTCGCTGCCGCCGGTCTATGCCAATCGCGACCAGCTGATCCAGGTGTTCCTCAATCTGGTGAAGAATGCGGCGGAAGCCATCGACAGCGAGCAGGATGGCGAGATCCAGCTCACCACCGCCTTCCGTCCCGGCGTGCGCCTGACCGTGCCGGGCGCCTCCTCCAAGGTCAGCCTGCCGCTGGAGTTCTGCGTGCGGGACAACGGCAAGGGCGTGCCGGAGGATCTCGTCCAGCACCTGTTCGACCCCTTCGTCACCACCAAGCCCACGGGCAGTGGCCTCGGCCTTGCATTGGTGGCGAAGATCATCGGCGATCATGGCGGCATCGTCGAATGCGACAGCCAGCCCCGCCGCACCACTTTCCGCGTGCTGCTGCCGATGTATCGCAGCGGCCGTACTTCTGAGGACAGCTGAGGTGTCCATGCCCACGGGAAGCATCCTGGTCGCCGATGACGATGCCGCGATCCGCACGGTCCTCAATCAGGCGCTGTCGCGCGCCGGATACGAGGTGCGCTCCTGCGGCAATGCGGCGACCCTTTGGCGCTGGGTGAGCCAGGGCGACGGCGATCTCGTCATCACCGATGTGGTGATGCCGGACGAGAACGCCTTCGACCTGCTGCCGCGCATCAAGAAGGCGCGGCCCGACCTGCCGGTCATCGTCATGAGCGCGCAGAACACCTTCATGACCGCCATCCGCGCCTCCGAGCGCGGCGCCTATGAGTATCTGCCCAAGCCCTTCGATCTGAAGGAGCTGATCTCCATCGTCGGCCGTGCTCTGTCCGAGCCGAAGAAGTCGGAGAAGATGGCGCTCGGGCCCGAGGATCAGGAGAATATCCCGCTGGTGGGCCGCTCGGCCGCCATGCAGGAGATCTACCGCCTACTCGCGCGCCTGATGCAGACCGATCTCACCGTGATGATCGCGGGCGAGAGCGGCACCGGCAAGGAACTGGTGGCCCGCGCCCTGCACGATTACGGCAAGCGCCGCTCGGGTCCGTTCGTGGCCATCAACATGGCCGCCATTCCCCGCGACCTGATCGAGAGCGAGCTTTTCGGCCACGAGAAGGGCTCGTTCACCGGCGCCACCACCCGCAATCCCGGACGCTTCGAGCAGGCGGAAGGCGGAACCCTGTTCCTCGACGAGATCGGCGACATGCCCATGGAGGCGCAGACCCGCCTCCTGCGCGTGCTCCAGCAGGGCGAATACACGACGGTGGGCGGGCGCACGCCCATCAAGACCGACGTGCGCATCATCGCCGCCACCAACAAGGACCTGCGCACCCTGATCCAGCAGGGCCTGTTCCGCGAAGATCTGTTCTTCCGCCTCAACGTGGTGCCGCTGCGCCTGCCGCCGCTGCGCGAGCGTTCCGAGGACGTGCCGGATCTGGTGCGCCACTTCTTCCAGCAGGCCGAGCGCGAGGGTCTGCCGGCCAAGCAGGTGGACATCGCCGCGCTCGACCGGCTGAAGCGCTACCGCTGGCCGGGCAACGTGCGCGAACTGGAGAATCTCGTTCGCCGGCTCGCCGCGCTCTATCCGCAGGAAATCATCACCCCCGCCATCATCGAGGCGGAACTCTCCGAGCCGGCGCCCAGCGCGCTGTCGGAGGAGGGGCCGGTGGACGCCACGCTGGGGGCCTCCGTGGAGCGCCATCTCAACGGGTATTTCGGCGGTTTCGGCGAGGATCTGCCGCCGCCCGGTCTCTACCACCGCATCCTGCGGGACGTGGAATATCCGCTCCTGTCGGCGGCACTTGCGGCGACAAGGGGCAACCAGATCAAGGCGGCGGAGCTGCTTGGACTTAACCGCAACACGTTGCGCAAGAAGATCCGGGATCTGGATATCCAGGTGATCCGCACCAGCCGTTAACCCCATCGCGGCCAAACATGGCCGCGATCGGAACCGATCCCCATTCTCCGGATTTCATTTCTGCCGGGCGTCCGTAGTCGACTCCAAGGCCGCTTGCGGAGGCTTGCGAGACCTGCAACGCTGCGGTGGTGTAAAGGTATCCGGCACCCGCGCCAGTTGATCTGGAGGGTGTGCCAGGTAGACGGTACAAGAATACGTAGGAGCCGGGGCGCGCCAAGACAACGCTGCCGGTCCTCCTCTCTGCAGATGGTCAGAGGGCGTTCATGGGAACGGGAACGGCGGACGAGGTTCTGGGGCTTCTTGCCGAACTGACCGGTGCGGCCAACGGCGCGCAGGATTTGTCTTGTCTCACGCCCGGTTTGTTGGGCCGGCTGGCTGGCGTGTTCGACCTGCAGCGGGTTTCCCTGTTCAAGGTGCGTGATTCCGGCGGGCCGGGTGTCAGCACCGTCTGTTGCGTCGACTGGACCCTGCCGGGGCGTGCCAGCCTCCTGTCCGGCCAGCATCCCCCGGCCCATGGCGGGGGCGATCCGATACTGGCCGAATGGTCCGCCCGCCGGCGGCGTGGCGAGATCGTGAAGGGGCTCGCCTGCGATTTCGAAGGCTATATGGGTGGCTTCATGCGCACCTATGGGGTGGTGAATTTTCTCACCGTCGCGGTGATGGTCAATGGCCGGTGGTGGGGCCACCTGTGTGGCGACAGCGCCGATGAGGCGAGGGTCTGGACCCTGGCCGACCAACGCGCGTTCCAGTGCATCGCCGAGATTCTGTCCGGGGTGATCGCCCGATCCGGCGGCGAGCAGATGATCAGCGAGGCCAGCCGGCGCGGCATGCTCGACAGCGCCATCGACGCCGTGGTGATCGCCGACGAGGCGGGTGCGATCATCGAATTCAATCAGGCGGCGGAAATCGTCTTCGGCTTCGCCCGCGCTGATATTCTGGGGCGTCCCGTCACCGATACGATCCTCCCGCCGCAGCCCTTTGCCTCCCAGATGGAGGGCGGTGGATGGCCCCCCGTGCCGGCAGATCGTGGCCTTGCCAAGCGTACGATCGAGGCGGAAGCGCGCAGGGCGGACGCTTCCACCTTCCCGGTCGAGGTGACGGTCAGCGAGATCAGCAGCGAAGGGCGTCGCCTGTTCGCGGCGCACATCCGCGACATTTCCGACCGCCTCGCCGCGCGTCGTGAACTGGAGCGCATCGCCTATTTCGACGAGGCAACGGGCCTGCCCAACCGGGCGGGGCTGCTGCGGCTCTGCGCGCGCCGGTCGCGCCTGCCCACCGGTGCGGTGGTGATCCAGATGCGCGATCTCGGCGTGCTCGCCGCGAGCCTAGGCGACGAATGGGCCAAGCCCATGGTCTGGGAAACCGCCAACATCATGCGCGCGCTGCTGCCGCCGGAGGCAGATGTGGCGCGTACGGGTGAAAGCGAATTCGCCGTGGTGCTATGGCGGGAGGGGGATGCCACCGAACTCGCCGGCCGGCTACGCCAGCGTCTCAACACGGCGGTGGTGATGTCCGCGCGGCGGCGCTTCTATCTGCGGGCCGGCATCGGCGTGGTGGAACGCTCCGGCCCCATTGCCGACATCCTGCGCGACGCGGACATGGCCTCGCGCGGCAGCCCCGATGGCACCGCCAGCCTGTTCGAGGATGCAATCCGGGCCAGCCACCAGCGCCGGCTGGAACTGGAAACCGCGCTGCGCGATGCGGTGCAGCACCGTCGCTCCGAACTGATGCTGCATTATCAGCCGGTGGTGGCCATCGCCACGGGGCGCATTGCCGGTTTCGAGGCCTTGGCGCGCTGGCGACCGCGCGGGCTGGACGATGTGCCGCCCAGCGTGTTCGTGCCGCTCGCCGAGGCATCCGGCCTTGCCGACAGCCTGGGCGACTGGGTGATCGACGCGGCCATGACCGATTGCGCGGCATGGAACGCCAGCCGCCGGGAGGAGGGGCAGGAGACACAGAACGTCTCCATCAACCTGTCGGCCACACAGCTTGCCAATCCCGATCTGGCGCAGCGCATCGGCACGCGGCTGGAGCGCCATGGCCTCAAAGGGCAGCAGATCTGCTTCGAGCTGACGGAGAGCGCCATCCTCAGCCAGCCCGATCTGGCCATCCGCACGCTGCACAGCCTGCGCGGCCTTGGCTGTGCCACGGCCATCGATGATTTCGGCACCGGCTATTCCAGCTTCAGCTATCTCCAGCGCCTGCCCATGGACGTGCTGAAGATTGACCGCAGTTTCATCCAGGACCTCGTCCATAACGAGCGCACCCGCGAAATCGTCCGCGTGATGGTGGGGCTGGCGCACGGTCTCGGCATGACGGTGGTGGGGGAGGGGGTGGAGACGCGCGAAACCTTGCCTGTCCTCGCCCGGCTCGGCTGCGACTATGGCCAGGGCTTCCTGCTTGGCCGCCCGCAGGCGCGGGCCACAATGGACACGCAGCCCAGTCAGGTCGCCCAGTTCTGACCGCACCCGCCCAGACAACCGCGGGGGACAAAATCACGCGCCTCTAGCCGCTGTCACATTTTTGCACCAGTGTCGTTCCACTGCATCAGTGTCGATCGACTCGGCGCTGTGATGGTACCGCTGCGGCATCCGCCCCCCGGCCACCAGATTCGAGAAGCGATGTAACCCGTGCGTGCCGTGTCCGGTCGCGCGTGTCAGGAGTGGCGTGACCCATGACTCCAGCCGTGGTGGACAAGACGGCCGACAGCGGCCCCATCACGCCGTCCGGGATTGCGTTCGGCATTGTGGCGCCCATCGTCGTGGTTCTCGCGCTGGTTTCCGCGCTGGCCACCTTCCTCATCCTCATGGGCCTCACCCCGGTGGTGCCCACCCATCAGATCGTCATCAGCTTGCTGCTGGTGAATGCCGGTGCGGTGCTGGTGCTGAGCTCCATCGTGGGGCGCGAGGTCTGGCGCATCGCCAAGGCGAGGGCACGCGGCCGCGCGGCGGCGCGCCTGCACATCCGCATCGTCGGCCTGTTCGCGGTGGTCTCCGTGGTGCCGGCCATTCTGGTGGCGGTGGTGGCCAGCCTGACGCTGGACCGGGGACTGGACCGCTGGTTCTCCATTCGCACGCAGGAGATCGTGCAGAGCGCGGTCTCGGTGGCCCAGACCTACGTGCGCGAGCATGCGCTGAATATCCGTGGCGACCTGCTCGCCATGAGTGCGGACATGACGCGGCTGAAGCCGCTCTATGACAGCGACCGGCCGCGCTTCAATCAGATCTTCACCGCGCAGGCGGCGCTCAGGAACCTGCCGGGCGCCATGATCATCCGCCGCGATCTCTCGGTGGTGGAAAAGGCCAATGTGAACATCGGTCGCGAATTCCTCGTGCCGAGCAACATCGCCATCGGCGACGCCACCACCGAGCAGCCGGTGATCTATCTGCCGTCCGACGCGGATTTCGTCGGCGCAGTGGTGCCGCTGAAAGATTTCGAGGATCTCTTTCTGTATGTGGCCCGGCCTATTGATCCGCGCGTCATCGGCTATCTGAAGACCACGCAGGAGACGCTGGCGGATTATCGCAGCCTGGAGGAGCGCCGTTTCGGCGTGCAGGTGGCGTTCGCGCTCATGTATGCGGTGATAACGCTCATCGTGCTGCTTTCCGCCGTATGGCTCGGCATCAATTTCTCCAAGTGGCTGGTGGCCCCCATCCGCCGCCTGATGTCGGCCGCCGATCATGTGGCCGCCGGCAATCTCGATGTTCAGGTGCCGATCTATCGGGCCGAAGGCGACCTCGCCACGCTGGGCGAGACCTTCAACAAGATGACCCAGGAACTGCGCACCCAGCGTGAGGCCATCCTCAAGGCGCGCGACCAGATCGACAGCCGTCGCCGCTTCACCGAGGCTGTGCTCTCGGGCGTCGGGGCGGGCGTCATCGGTCTCGATTCCGACGAGCGCATCACCATCCTGAACCGCTCAGCCGAGCGCCTGCTGGGCCTCAGCGAGGTGGAGGCACTGGGGCGCCCGCTGGCTGAAGTGGTGCCGGAGACGGCGGCGCTGCTGACGGAGGCCGAGACCTCCCGTCAGCGCAGCCTGCAAGGCAACATCACCCTGACCCGCGAGGGCCGGGAGCGCACCTATGCGGTGCGTGTCACCACCGAGCAGTCCACCGAGGCCGACCACGGCTGGGTGGTGACGCTGGACGACATCACCGAGCTGATCAGCGCCCAGCGCACCTCCGCCTGGGCGGACGTGGCGCGACGCATCGCCCATGAGATCAAGAACCCGCTGACCCCGATCCAGCTCTCGGCCGAGCGCCTCAAGCGCAAGTTCGGCAAGCACGTGACGCAGGATCGCGAGGTGTTCGACCTGTGCACGGACACCATCATCCGGCAGGTGGGCGACATCGGCCGCATGGTCGATGAATTCTCCTCCTTCGCCCGCATGCCCAAGCCCGTGGTGGACAGTCAGGATCTGGCTGAAACCATGCGCCAGACCGTCTTCCTCATGCGCGTCGGCCACCCCGCGGTGCAGTTCGACGCCGAAATTCCCAGCTCCCTGCCGGCGCGGTTCGACCGCCGGCTGATTTCCCAAGCCCTGACCAACATCCTCAAGAACGCCTCCGAGGCCATCGAGGCCGTGCCGGACGACGTGCGAGGCCAAGGACGCATCCGCATCCGTGCGGAGCGCGTCGGAGAAGACCTTGTGATGGACATCATCGACAACGGAACCGGTCTCCCGCAGGAGAGCCGCAACCGTCTGCTGGAGCCTTATGTGACCACGCGCGAAAAAGGCACGGGCCTCGGCCTCGCCATCGTCGGCAAGATCATGGAGGAGCATGGCGGCGGCATCGAGCTGTACGACGCTCCCGAAGGCCGCGGCGCATGGATCCGCCTGCGCATCCGCGCCGACGGGCCGAAGGCCGAGGCGGCGCCCGCCGCCAAGACGGGGAGCAACTGAGCCATGGCCCATGACATCCTGATCGTGGATGACGAGCCGGACATCAGCGGTCTCGTCGCCGGCATCCTCGAGGACGAGGGCTATTCCGCCCGCACCGCCCGCGATGCGGACAGCGCGCTGGCCGAGATCGCCACGCGCCGCCCCAACCTGATCTTCCTCGACATCTGGCTGCAGGGCTCGCGGCTGGATGGCCTTGAGATCCTCGACATCATCAAGCGCGAGCACCCTGAGGTGCCGGTGGTGATGATCTCGGGTCACGGCAACATCGAGACGGCGGTGGCCGCCATCAAGCGCGGCGCCTACGACTTCATCGAGAAGCCGTTCAATGCCGACCGTCTCGTGGTCATCACCGAGCGCGCGCTGGAGACCCTGCGCCTGCGCCGCGAGGTGCGCGAGCTGAAGCAGCTCACCCAGCCGCACACCATGGTGGGCCGCTCCAGCGTCGTCGCCCAGTTGCGGGCGACCGTGGATCGCGTCGGCCCCACCAACAGCCGCATCATGATCGTCGGTCCCTCCGGCTCCGGCAAGGAACTGACCGCACGCCTGATCCATGCCGCCTCCGGCCGTGCGCAGGGGCCGTTCGTGGTGATCAACGCGGCCGCCATCACCCCCGAACGGCTGGAGTACGAGCTGTTCGGCGTCGAGGAAGGCGAGGGGCGCGAGCGCCATCGTGGCGCGCTGGAAGAGGCGCACGGCGGCACGCTGTTCCTCGACGAGATCGCCGACATGCCGCGCGAGACGCAGAACCGCGTCCTGCGCGTGCTGGTGGAACAGACCTTCAGCCGCATCGGCAGCGCGGAGAAGGTGCGCGTGGACGTGCGCATCATCTCCTCCACCGGTCGCCATCTGGAAGAGGAGATCGCCGCCGGACGCTTCCGCGAGGATCTCTACCACCGCCTCTCGGTGGTGCCGATCCGCGTGCCGCCGCTGGCTGAGCGGCGCGAGGATATTCCTGACCTCGTGGACTTCTTCATCGAGCTGATCTCGCAGACCACCGGCCTGCCGCGCCGCAAGGTGGGCGAGGACGCCATGGCGGTGCTCCAGTCGCATGACTGGCCCGGCAACGTGCGCCAGCTGCGCAACAATGTGGAGCGCCTGCTGATCCTGGCCGGCGGCGATGCGGATGCGGAAGTCACCGCCTCCATGCTGCCGCCGGACGTAGGCGCACTGGTGCCCAGCCTGCCCAACGGCAATGGCGGTGAGCACCTCATGGGCCTGCCCCTGCGTGAGGCGCGCGAGGTGTTCGAGCGCGAGTATCTGGCGGCGCAGATTAACCGCTTCGGCGGCAATATCTCGCGCACGGCGGAATTCGTTGGCATGGAACGCTCGGCCCTCCACCGCAAGCTGAAGGCGCTGGGCGTAGGCTGACGGCGGGCGAACGGGTAAGGTCGCTGGCGGTGCCCCGCTCCCTTGAGTCGAAGGGCAGGGCAGTCACCGGCGGGCAGGGCGAGGGACGGCGCGCACGGGGCGAAAGTTCCGGCGGGCCTTGAGGGGATGAGCCAATGAAGGTCGTGATCTGCGGGGCGGGGCAAGTGGGGTTCGGCATCGCCGAACGCCTCGCTGGTGAGCAGAACGACGTCTCCATCATCGACGCCAATCCGCGCCGCATCCAGATCGCCACCGAGCAGCTCGACGTGCGCGGCGTGGTGGGCCACGGCTCGCATCCGGACGTGCTGGCCCGCGCGGGCGCCGAGCAGGCGGACATGCTGATTGCCGTCACCCTGCATGACGAGGTGAACATGGTGGCCTGCCAGGTGGGCCATTCCCTGTTCAACGTGCCCACCAAGGTCGCCCGCATTCGGGCGCAGACCTATCTGCAATCCGACTGGCGGGGCCTGCTCTCGCGCGATCATCTGCCCATCGATGTGGTGATCTCGCCCGAGATCGAGGTGGGCGAGATGGTGCTGCGCCGCCTCTCGCTGCCGGGCGCCATCGACACCGTGTCATTCGCCGATGGCTCGGTGGTGGTGGCGGGCGTCTATTGTGGCGAGACCTGCCCCATCGTGGACACGCCGCTCAACCAGCTCACCCAGCTGTTCCCGGACCTTCAGGCCACCATCGTGGCCATCAACCGGGGCGGCAAGGTTTCGGTGGCGCGCTCCGGCGACCATCTGCTCACCGGCGACATCGCCTATTTCGTCGCGCAGGCGGATCAGGTTGGGCGCACCCTCTCCATCTTCGGCCATGACGAAATCCCGGCCCGTCGCATCATCATCGGCGGCGGCGGCAACATCGGCCTCTATGTGGCGCAGGAACTGGAGAAGCGGAACCCGGGCGCGCGGATCAAGCTCATCGAGCATAATCGCGAGCGAGCCCAGACCATCGCCGAGTCCCTGAGCCGCTCCGTGGTGCTGCAGGGCGATACGCTGGCGCGCGAAATTCTGGACGAAGCCGGGGTTGCCGACAGCGACACCATGCTGGCGCTCACCAATGACGATCGCATCAACATCCTCTCCTGCCTTCTGGCCAAGCAGCTCGGGGCCCAGCGCATCCTCGCGCTGGTGAACGAGCAGGGATATGCCGGCTTCGCGCAGGGGCTGGGCATCGATGCCTATGTGAACCCTCGCCAGATCACGGTCTCCAAGGTGCTTCAGCATGTGCGGCGCGGGCGCATCCGCGGCGTGCACTCGCTGCTGGACGGCGCGGGCGAGATGATCGAGGCCGAGGCGCTGGAAACCTCGCCGCTGGTGGGCCGGCCGCTCAAGGACATCGACCTGCTGCACGATCTGCGCATCGGCGCCATCGTGCGCAACGGCGTGGTCATGCTGCCGCGTGGCGATACGGTGGTGCGGGCGCAGGATCGCGTGGTGCTCTATGTGGGTGCGGAGAACATCAAGCGCGTGGAGCAGCTTTTCCGCGTCAGCCTCGAATTCTTCTGAGCGCTCATGATCGCCGCCATCCGCCTGCTGGCTCTGGTGCTCGCGCTGGTCGCGGCGGCTGCACTCGTGCCGACGCTGGCCTCGCTCGCCGCCCGCGACGGCATGGCGGGTGGGTTCCTAGCCACCGTCCTTGGCTGCACTTTCCTGTCGGGGGCGGTCTATTTCTCGGTCCACGGACGCTCAGGCCGCATGCGCCGCCTGCATCTGTTCGGCGCCATGGCCGGGCTCTGGGTGCTGGTGCCGCTGGTGGCGGCGCCGGCCATCGCCTTCACCACCGGCATGCCCATGCGCGCGGCGCTGCTGGAAGCGGTGTCCGCCTTCACCACCACGGGCCTCACTTCGGTGAAGCAGGGGCCGGTGGGCCTGTTCATCTGGTTCGCGCTGCTGCAGTGGAGCGGGGGACTGCTGACCATCGTCACCGGCATCGCCGTGCTGGCGCCTGCCGGCGTGGGCGGGCTGCCCGACCGGGCCACGGGCACGGGCGAGGCGCAGGAGGCCATCGATCTGGTGGACGCGCTGCGCGACGTGGTGCCCATCTATGGCGCCGCGACCCTGCTGGCATTCGTGCTGCTGCTGCTCACCGGCCCGTCGCTCTACGCGGCTTTCTGTCTGGCCACGGCAGTCACCTCCACCGGCGCCCATCTGCCGCCCGAGGCGCATCAGATGCTGGCGGAGGGGCTGGCGACCAAATGGGTGATGCTGCCGTTCCTGTTGTGGTCGGCCACCAGCGTGCGCTGGCACAAGGCGCTGGCCTCGCGCCGCGTCAATGCGGCGCCCGAGCAGACCGAGAGCCTGTTCATCTTCGGCTACTGGCTGGTGCTTGGCATCCTGCTCGCCGCCTATTTCTTCCGGGGTGAGGCCCATCTGTCGCTGGCCGATGCGGTGCCGGACGGGTTGTTCGCGGCGGCCTCGCTGATCTCCACCACGGGACTGGCGCCCTATGCGGGGGCCTATGCCCATGTGCCGGCCGGGCTGGTGCTGGTGGTGGCCTTCGTGGGCGGCGGCGCGCTGTCCGTGGCGGGCGGGCTGAAGGTGCTGCGGGTGCGCGCCATGCTTCTGCGGGCGCGAGGCGACCTGCTGCGCCTCGTCTATCCCAATCTCGTGCAGCCCTCGCGTACGGGGGAGGGGGGCGTGGGCTCGGCCATGCGCGGCGTGTGGGTCGGCGCCATGGCGCTGTTCATGAGCGTGTCCGTGGTGCTGGTGGTGATCGCCTCCAGCATGCCAAGCTTTGACGCGGCCCTCACGGCGGCGGTGGCGGTGGTGAGCAATACCGGGCCGATCTATAGCGAGGCTGGCGCGGGCTGGCCGAGCCTGTCCGCCCTCAACCCGCTGGCGGGGCTGGCGGCGGCGTTCGGCATGATCGCCGGGAGGCTGGAAACGGTGGGAGCCTTCGTGCTCATCCATCTCGCCTTCTGGCGAAACTGAAGGCGCTTCATGGCGCTGGCGGAAGCGGAATGGGTATTCCGTTGAGGCAGTGCGCATCCCCCGCGCGATTATGTTGCAGAGCAAAATAATGTTGCACTGGCGTCTCGCTGTGCCATGCTAGGGACGGAATTCCCGCCTCCACAGCTTGATGTCGCCCCCAGGGCGGCATGGGCCGTGAGGTGGCGGGGCAACGCCGAAAGAAACGGATACGAAAATGGCGGCGGAACGCACACAAAATCTGCAAGACACCTTTCTGAACCACGTCCGCAAGAGCAAGGTCCCGCTCACCATCTTCCTGGTGAACGGCGTGAAGCTTCAGGGCGTCGTCACCTGGTTCGACAACTTCTGCGTCCTGCTTCGTCGCGACGGGCACTCGCAATTGGTCTACAAGCACGCTATCTCCACGATCATGCCCGGACATCCGGTGCAGTTGTTCGACCCCACCGACGAGGTGGCCGCGGAGAAAGCGTGATCCTGCGTGGAGCTTAAGGGACCGAAGGGGACAGCCGGGGGTGGATCGAAGGGCGTGGACCGTCACGCTCCCTCGACTCGCTGTGCCGTCATCACGCCGCAACTCTCCAAGCGCGCCGCCCGCGCCGGTTCCGACCGGCGCAGCCCTGAGGCGCGCCTGGAAGAGGCGGTGGGCCTTGCCGCAGCCATCGATCTCGATGTGGTGTTCAAGGGCCTCGTCCTCCTCTCGGAGGTGAAGCCGGCCACCTATCTGGGCTCCGGCAAGGTGGAAGAGATCGCCGGCATCGTGCAGGCCGAGGAAGTTGGCCTTGTCTTCGTCGATGCCGCCCTTTCCCCCGTCCAGCAGCGCAATCTGGAAAAAGCCTGGTCCGCCAAGGTGGTGGACCGCACGGCGCTGATTCTCGAAATCTTCGGCAGCCGCGCCCGCACCAAGGAAGGCACGCTGCAGGTGGAGCTTGCCCACCTGAACTACCAGCGCTCGCGCCTCGTGCGGTCCTGGACCCATCTGGAGCGTCAACGCGGCGGCTTCGGCTTCCTCGGCGGCCCCGGCGAAACCCAGATCGAGGCCGACCGCCGGCAGATCGGCGAGCGCATCCTGCGCATCGAGCGCGATCTGGAGCAGGTGAAGCGCACCCGCGCCCTCCATCGCACCAGCCGCAAGCGCGTGCCCTATCCGGTCGCAGCGCTGGTGGGCTACACGAACGCTGGCAAGTCCACCCTGTTCAATCGGCTCACCCGAGCCGAGGTGATGGCGCAGGACCTTCTGTTCGCCACCCTCGACCCGACGCTGCGCGCGGTGGACCTGCCGCACGGCACCCGCGTCATCCTCTCCGACACGGTGGGCTTCATCTCCGAACTGCCCACCCAGTTGGTGGCTGCCTTCCGCGCCACGCTGGAAGAGGTGATCGAGGCGGACGTGATCCTGCACGTGCGCGACATCTCCCATCCCGACACCGAGGCGCAGGCCGCCGACGTGCGCGACGTGCTCACCGAA
Organism: Azorhizobium oxalatiphilum; assembly: GCF_014635325.1. Classification (GTDB taxonomy): domain Bacteria; phylum Pseudomonadota; class Alphaproteobacteria; order Rhizobiales; family Xanthobacteraceae; genus Azorhizobium; species Azorhizobium oxalatiphilum. Next base: position 189,620 of record NZ_BMCT01000009.1, read on the forward strand.
CTGGGCGTGGACCCGGAGGCGGGCGGGCGCGTGGTGGAGGTGTGGAACAAGATCGACCTTCTGCCGGAGGACGAGCGTGACCGCATGGTCAACACCGCCGCCCGCGCCGACGCGACGGACCGGCCCACGCTCGTCTCTGCCTTGACGGGGGAGGGGGCGGACGGACTGCTCGACCGCATCGAGAGCCTGATCACCGCCGGCCGCGTCATGCTGACCGTCACGCTGCCCGCCGAGGACGGCGAGGGGCTCGGCTGGCTCTATCGCATCGGTGAGGTGATGGAGCGCGAGATCGGCGAGGACGGTCTGATGCGCGCCTCGCTGCGCATCCTGCCGGAGCGCGTGGACCTTGTGAAACGCCGCTTCGGCGCGGCGCAGGTCCGCACCGAAGTCTGAGAAGCCGGCGCGTCAGAGGCGCGCCGGGTCCAGCAGAGTCTCCGGCAATTGCTCCAGACGCGTGAGGCCGAGCAGGGCCATGGTGGTGTCCAACTCGGCGCGCAGGATCTCCAGCACCCGGATTGCTCCCGCGCTGCCGCCTGCCGCGAGACCATAGAGCGGGGCACGGCCCGTCAGCACGCCATCGGCGCCCAGCGCCAGATATTTCGCCACATCGCTGCCCCGCCGCACGCCACTGTCCGCGAGGATGGTCAGACGCTTGCCGGCGGCAGCCACGATGGAGGGCAGCACCTGCGCCGTGTGCGGCAGGCAGTCGAGATTGCGCGAGCCATGGGTGGAGACGACGATGCCGTCCACCCCATGCTCCACGGCCTTCACCGCGTCGGCCGGGCGCAGCACGCCCTTGAGGATCAGCCGCCCCCGCCAGTGCTTGCGCAGGATCTCCACGTCCTTCCATGACACGTCGGTGGCGAGGCTGATCTCGTCGCCCACCGCCGTGCGGCCGATGGGCGTGCGGAACTCGTCCGGATAATGGGCGAATACCGGCATGCCGTCCTTCAGCAGCGTGCGGGCGAACACGTTCACCAGCCAGCGGGGATGGGCGAGCACGTCGAGGGTGGAGCGCAGGGTGGGCTGGATCGGAATGCCGAAGCCGTTGCGCTTGTTGTATTCGCGATTGGGCGAGACGGCGGTGTCGATGGTCAGCACCAGCGCTTCCGCCCCCGCGCCCATGGCACGGTCGAGCAGGGCCATGGAGCGGGCGCGGTTCTTCCAGACATAGAGCTGGAACCACAGCCGCGCGCCCGAGCCCTCGGCGATGCGCTCGATGGTGGTCATGGACTGGGTGGAGACGCAGAAGGGAATGCCATGGGCCTTCGCCGCCTTGGCCATCTCCACTTCGCCGTCATGGCCCATGAGGCCGGCGACGGCGGTGGGGGCGATCACCAGCGGGGTCGGCTGGGCGACACCGAACAGGCTCGTGTCCTGCCGCCGCTGCGACACGTCCACCAGCGCCTGCGGCGCGAGGCGGATGGCCTCCAGCACCGCCCGGCTGCCACGCAGCGAGACTTCGTCCTCCGTGCCGCGATCGAGATATTCGAACAGGCCGCGCGGCAGGAAAGCGCGGGCGCGGCGGCGCGCGTCTTCCACATTCAGGATCTCGGACATGGCGGCACTCGGCAAGGGGGGAATCAGTCGCGGGCGTCGCCATTCGGCGCGTGCTCGGTGAGCTTGGCCTGTTGCCACAGGGCTTCCATCTCGTCGAGAGTGGCGTCCTGCGGCTTCATCCCGCGTGCCGCCAGAACCCCTTCGAGAAAGCCGAAGCGGCGGGCGAACTTCTCATTGGTGCCGCGTAGCGCCGCCTCGGGGTCCACCCCCGCATGGCGGGCCAGATTCACCACCGCGAACATCAGGTCGCCGATCTCGTCCTGGATGGCAGCAAGGCCGCCCGCGTCCAGAGCCTCGGACACCTCTTCGGTTTCCTCGCGGATCTTGTCCAGCACGGCGCGGGCATCGTTCCAGTCGAAGCCCACACGGCCTGCCTTCTCCTGCAGCTTGAAGGCCCGCGTCAGCGCGGTCATGGCCAGCGGAATACCGTCCAGCGCCCCGCCTTTCGTCTCCGGCGGCAGGCCGGCGGCGGCACGGTTCGCGGCACGCTCGGCCTTCTCGGCGTCCTTGATTTCGGACCACAGAGCCTTGACCGCCTCGGGGCTGAGGTCGCGGGCATTGCCGAACACATGCGGATGGCGGCGGACCAGTTTGGAGGTGATGGCTTCCACCACATCCCCCAGCTCGAACAGGCCCTGCTCCTGCGCGAGGCGGGCGTGAAACACCACCTGCAACAGCAGGTCGCCCAGTTCGTCCTTCAGATCCGCAAGGTCCCCGCGCGCTATGGCGTCGGCCACCTCATAAGCTTCCTCGATGGTGTAGGGGGCGATGGTGGAGAAATCCTGCTCCAGATCCCACGGGCAGCCGGTCTCCGGGGTCCGCAGCGCGGCCATGATCTCCACGAGGCGGGCAAGATCGCGGGAGGGCTGCATCAGGGGCTCCTTGGGGACGGGACGGACAATGCGCAGCAGGGACGCAACGTCACCGGCACGCTATAGAGGGGTGGGAGGAGAGAGCCTTATGTCCGCATCCGAGTCCAGCCTTTCGCCGTCATCCCCCCCTGCATGGGACCAGTTGCGTCCCGGCGAGCGGGCGGTGGATGTTCCGTCCGCCTATGACGCGGGCCTGTTCTTCGTCGGCCGCATCCGCACGCCTTTTCCGGATCGCTCCGCCTGCCCGAAGCGGGCCACGCCAGAGGGGCCGGAATGCACGCTGGAGCTGGATCCGCGCTGGGCGGAGGCGCTGACCGGCGTGGTGCCCGGCAGCTGGATGCAGGTGCTCTACTGGATGGATCAGGCACGCCGCGACATCGTGCTCCAGAGCCCGCGCCATGACGGCACCGTCACCGGCACCTTTTCCCTGCGCTCCCCCGTGCGCCCCAACCCTATCGCATCCACCGTTGTGAAGGTGCTGGCTGTCGACGGGCTGAAGGTGAAGGTGCGCAGCCTCGACTGCGTGGACGGCACGCCGCTGGTGGACCTGAAGCCGGACTATTGCCCCCATGACGACGGCCCCGCCGTCACATGACCGCCTCCGACACCCCAGTGTCGCTGGATGAGAGCGAAGGTCGCCTCACCTACACCTATCGCCCCCGCATGGCCGGCGCCGCCACCCGCGTGGTGCTGGATACACGTGCCGCCGAAGGCGTGCTGGAATGGACGGTGGGCGCCCATTCCGGCCGCCTGCCCCTGAAGGAGATCACCCATCTGCGCCTGCGCCACGAACTGGGTCAGTTTGGGGGCGCCAGCTACACCCTAATCATCCGCGCGGAGGGCGGCCTCACGCTGCGCCTCGGCTCGGTGTCGCGCACCGGGCTGACCGGCACGGTGGCGCAGGGCCCGGCCTTCGTGGGCTTCCTCTCCGCGCTGCATGCTGCGCTGGGGCGTGAGCGCAGCGCGGTGCGCTATGACGCGGGCCTGCCCGCGTGGCGCTGGTGGCTGATGCTGGGGCTTGGCAGCCTCACCGGCGTCGGTGTGCTCTGGCTGGCGCTTGAGGCGTGGCGGTCCGGCATGGGCACGGAGGCGGCGATCATGCTCGGTCTCGCGGCGGTGCTGTGCTGGCCGCTGGCCGAGACCCTGTGGCGCAATACGCCGGGGGCCTATTCGCCCTCGGCGCCCCCGCCGCGTTTGCTGCCGGGCTGAGCCTTCGCTGGCGCGGCATCGGCTTCCGCTTTGCGGATGAGGCCGGTGGCCACGTCCGACAGGCGCGGGGCTGGCAGGGCCGCGAAGGGCAGGGGACGGGTGACGGCGATGGCGGCAAGGCCGAGCCGCGCCGTCAGCAGGCCGTTGACCACGCCTTCACCGAGGCGTGCGGAGAGTTTGGCCGCGAGACCGTGTCCGAGGATCTGCTGCACGAGGCTGTCGCCGGCCGCCATGCCTCCTGTAACGGCGAGATGGCTCAGCACATGCCGACCGAGCTTGAGCATGCCGAGGAAGCCGGGCCGCCCGCCATAGAGATCCGCCAGCCGCCGCATCAGGGTGATCGCGGTGTAGAGCACGAAGAACAGGTCCACCGCCGCGCGCGGCGAGACGGCCGTGACCACCGACACCCGCTTGGCGGCATCCGACACCAGCGCACGGGCCTGCGCATCCAGCGGCGCCATGAGCGTGCGCTCGGTGAGGCGTACGAGATCGGCGCCGTCGATGATGGCGCCGAGATGGGTGGAGAGGTCGCCGCGCGCCTTGGCGAGGCGTGGGTTTTCCTTGGAGAGCGCGATCAGGGCCCGGGCCACGCCCTCCGCCTCGGGCCGGTCGTCGCGGGCGAGCGCATCGGCAGCGCGGGCGCGCAGGGTGTCGAGAGAGGAGAGGCGGGCCAGCCCCAGCGCCTCACGGGCGATGAGGGCGATGACCGCCACGGCCAGCAGAGCCGTGAAGCCGAGCCCCACCGCGCCCAGCCATTCGGCGCGGGCGAACAGGTCTTCCACGAGGCGGGTGACGGCAAGGCCGGCGCCGAGGCTGACGAGGCCGCCCAGCGCCGTCCAGAACAGGCCACCGATGGAGAACAGCCGGCGTTTCGGCGGCGCCACCGGCGCCAGCGCGGGTTCGGCCACCTCCGGCAGCGTTTCGGCCGGCGCGAGGGTGAGCCCGGCATCCTCCATCCGGAAGATCTCCGGCCGCCGTCCGCGCTGCTCTGCCATTCCCGATATGCTCCTTGCCCAATCTCGGTTTGCGAGGCGGTTTCACGGGGCGGATTGTCCGATCTGCCCCGATCCGGCTCGGCGGTCAGGCCAGCCGGTCGCCCAGCAGGAACTGCAGCGCCCGGTCCAGCCGGATATGGGGAAGCGGCGCGCCCGCGCCAATGCCGGCCGGCGGGCGGAAGCGCACGAAGCGGAAGTCCGCATCCACGCCGTCGGCCGCCGAGAGGCCGCGAAAGCCGGTGCCACCGGGTTCGAACAGGCTGTCGGGCACCTGCGGCAGGTCTCCGGGAAACACGCCCACTTCCTCCTGCCCGTCGAACACGTGCCCGTGCACTTCCTGTCCGGCCTCCGGCGTGCCGACGATAGCCGGCAGCAACTGGCCGGAGCGGTTGACCGAGGCTTCCCGCGTCGCCCGCACGGCGGACAGGGCGGCCACATCAAACAGCGCACCTTCCGCCTTGGCGCGGGTGAGCGCGCGGTCCACGAGCCGCTGGAGGATGGCTTCCAGCCGGTCGTGGCTGGTGTGATGCAGATGGTCGGCCTTGGTGGCGGCGAACAGCACCCGCTCCACGCGGGGGCGGAACAGGGCGCTGACGAGGCTGTTCCGCCCTAGCCGGAAGGCGGCCAGGATGCTGTCCAGCGCCCGCTCCAGATCGGCCAGCGCGGCGGGACCGGCATTCAGCGCGGAGAGCGCATCCACCAGCACGATCTGCCGGTCGAGCCGGGCGAAGTGATCGCGGAAAAAGGGGCGCACCACGGCGGACTTATAGGCCTCGAACCGCCGCTCCATCATGGCCGCCAGCGAGCCCGCGCGCGGCGTGGTGCCGGACGGGATGTCGAGCGGGGCAAAGGTCAGGGCCGGCGAACCTTCCAGATCCCCGGGCATGAGGAAGCGGCCGGGGGGCAGCAGGCTCATGGCCACCCGCTCGGTACGGCAGGCGGCCAGATAGGTGGTGAAGGTGGCGGCCAGCTGTCGCGCCGATGTCTCGTTCTCGGGGCCCGACGCCGCGGTGGCGGCCAGCGTCGAGAGGAAGGGCGAGGCCATGGCGGCCCGCGCCGGATCGCGCGCCAGCGCGAGGCTGGTGCGTGAGAAGTCGGCAAAGCTCATGTCGAGCAGGGGCAGATCGAGCAGCCACTCGCCGGGATAGTCCACGAGATCCAGCGTCAGCGTGCGCTCTCCGCCGCGCGGCGGTGCATAAGTGATGACAAGTCGCAGTTCGCTGATGCGCGTGGTGGAGGCGGGCCAGACCCGCTCCACCGTGATCTGCCGCAGGTGATCCTCATAGGCAAAGCGCGGCACCGCATCGTCCGGCTGCGGTTTCAGGGCTGCGGAGGTGATGCGGCCGGAATTGGCCGCATCGAACACCGGCAGGCGCCCGCCCCGGATCAGCGCATGGACGAGGGCGGTGGTGAACACCGTCTTGCCCGCCCGCGACAGGCCGGTGACGCCCAGCCGCAGCGTCGGCGCGGCGATGTCCTCCACCCGGTCGATGAGCGAGCGCAGCCCGATGCGGGCCTCGTCCAGAAGCGTGATGCGTGCGGTCAAATCAGTCGTCCACGGCCAGCGCCCGGGGCGTCACAAAGCGGTCGAGCCGGCCGGAATCCTCGGCCATGTCCGCCCAGTCGTCCACCGGCAGGTCGATGACCGCCAGCGCGCCGGTGGGGAATTTCTCCTGCATGCGCTCGCGCGCTACGCCGGAGCCGCCGGCCACCAGCAGATCAGCCAGCCCTTCCATGCCCGGATTATGGCCCACCAGCATGAGGACATGCGCCTGTGCCGGCTGTTCCCGCACCACAGACATCAGGCGCTCGGTGGGCGCCTCATAGATGCGGCCGTCGTGCTCCACATCCATGCTGGGCGGCAGGAGGGGTTCAACGAGGCTCCAGGTCTCCTGCGTGCGGCGGGCGGGGGAGACCAGAACCAGATCCGGGATCAGTCCCTCATTGGCCAGATACTGGCCCATGCGCGGTGCCGCGAGACGGCCGCGGGGCGCCAGGGGGCGGTCGAGATCGGTCATTCCGTCGGGCCAGTCGGACTTGGCGTGGCGGAGCAGGATGAGGCGGCGCATGGAGCGTTCGGATGCCTGAATCAGGAGGGTGACGAAGCGGAACACCATGCTAGCACGGCGCCCATGGCGATCCCGTGGCACCGCGTGCCGCACCTTGGGGCAGGAAAAGGGGACACATTCCCGTGATCGCCCGTTCCGCGTGTGTTCTGCGCGAGCCACTCGACGCAGGGTGACGTATCACCGCAGAATTGGAAGTGGCGAAGGGGGAAGCCATGCCGGCCGTTGCACCGCCTGATCTTGATGCGGATGCCTGCGTCGTCGGCGGCAGCATTGCCGGCCTGATGATCGCGCTCCGGCTGGCGCGGCAGGGGCTGGACGTATTGCTGCTCGAGCGCGGGCTGATCACGCCGGTGCGCCGTCCCGCCGTCCTTGCCGCCGGCACCACGCTGTGGCTGGGCGACACCGGCAACCGCTTCTCCAAGGAACGGGCGCGCGCCACCTTCGATCTGTCGCTGGAGGCCATGGCGAAGGCGCTGGCTCTGTTCGACGAACTGGGCGTGGAACGGCAGGGGCGCGGTCTCCTGCGGGTGGCCGCCGCGCACGAAATGGCGCTCCTCGATGCGGAGGCCGAGGCCCGCGACCTGTTGGGCCTCGTGGAACTGAGGCGCTGGTCGCGGGACGAGATCGAGGCAGTGACCGCGAGCCCCCGCTATGCGGGCGCATTCTATGAGCCGCATGGCGTCCTGTTCGACATGGAGGCCCTTGGCGCGGCCCTGACGACGGCGGCGCAGGCGGCCGGCGTGCGCATCCTTGAGCTGACGCCGGCTACGGCGGCGGACCTCGGCGGCGTGCGCAAATATGTGCAGACCTCCGAGGGGCGTGTGCGCGCCAACCATGTGGTGCTGTGCGCCGGACGGGGCCTCGGCCGGGTGGCGCCGTGGCTGGCGGGTGCACTCGGGCGTGAGCACTGGGTGCGCGGCGGCTTCGCGGTGCGCACGGCCCGGCCCGACTTCTCCGGGCTGGTGGCCGAGCCGGGCTGGCGGGGCGGCCGGTTCGTGCCGTCCAGAGGTGAGCTGATGTTCGAGGCGCCGACTGCCACCGCCGTTCATGGCGAGGTGCCGGCGGCGGTGGCGCTGCGGCGGCGGGCGCGGGCGGTCTATCCGGAATTGCGCATCCGCCTTGCTGAGCATGCGGGTGGCTTCAGCCAGTCCCGCGCGCCGCACGGTCTGCCGCTGATCGGCGAGCATCGGCCCGGCGTCTGGCATGCGGCGGGGCTGGGCGCGAACGGGCTCGCCAATGCGGCGCTGGCGGCCGATGTGATTTGCGCGGGCATCATCGAGCGCAGCCGGCAGATCGACGAACTGGCGGCTCCGGCACCGCGCTATGCCTTCGGAACCGTGGGACGGGTGGCGACGACGGCGGCCTTCTGGACCTCGCGTCTGCGCGACCAATGGGCGCACATGAAGGCGGAAGGTGCGGCGCGTCGGGCCGAAGCGCTGGCTGCGACAGCGCAGGGCGCCATGCCGGTCCGCCATGCCGGTGGACCACATGAACGGCGTTCCACTTCTGTCCATGCGCCCCAGCCTCATCCTGCGGCGGGCCATGTGGCACCGGCAACGCGTGGAGAGCTGGCGGGGGAGGGGCAAGCGTCCTCCGTCACGACCTCTTAACCTTGAGCCATTCGCTGGACTTTCGTTGTATTTCTGCAACCAAAGCCCGGCCACACGCCGCTAGGGTGACGCCACGTTTTTTATGAGGTGGATTCCGTGGCCCGTACCCTTTCGATGTCCTCCGTGGCGCTGGTGGCGTTTCTCGGTCTCGGTGCCCAGGGCGCGCTTGCGGCGGATTTCGCCTACAAGGCCTCCCCTCAGCCGGCCATGACCGGCACCACGGAAGACTGGTACCTGACCATCGGCGCTTCGGCCAAGGTGGTGCCGGATTATCCGGGCTCGGACGACTACGGCTTCGCGCCGGGCTTCATCTTCCGCATCTCCAAGGCTTCGGGCCTCAATGTCTTCCGCAGCGTGGACGACAATCCGTCCATCGCGCTGTTCGACACCGGCCGCTTCCGCATCGGCGCGGTGGGCAGGCTGGACTGGGGCCGGGACGAGGATGATTCCGATCGCCTCCGCGGCCTCGGGGACGTGGACATGTCGGTGGAGCTGGGCGGTTTCGCCGAGTGGTACGCCATGGACTGGCTGCGCCTGCGCGGCGAGCTGCGCTACGGCTTCGGCGGCTTCAGCGGCCTGATGGGCGATCTGGCCGCCGATGTGATCGTGCCTTACGAGAGCTGGCGCTTCGCCGTCGGCCCGCGGCTGAAGTTCGCCTCTTCCGGCTACATGCAGGAATATTTCGGCGTCACCCCGTGGCAGTCCTTCTCGGCCACCTACCTGCTGAACCCGCTGCCCATCTACAATGCGGGCGGCGGCGTGCAGTCCTGGGGCGCGACCGCCCAGCTGACCAAGAACTTCGGCAATGGCTACGAGGCCGGCGTGTTTGCCTCCTACAACCGTCTGGTGGGTGACGCTGCGGATTCGCCGCTGACCGACTCGGCCAACCAGTTCACGGCCGGCATGTCGCTCAGCTACACCTTCAACATGGGCAAGGCCTGGTGGTGAGCTGCCGGGGCGGCATAATGCCTGCCTGTTTGTTGGGCTGATCCCTTCAAAATCATTGTCCTACGCCATTCCGGCGGGTCCTGCGGGGCCCGCCGGTTTGCATTTGCGCGTGCCTCTGCATCTCTCGATTGCGATGGTTGTTGTCGGAACGGCGGCTGCTGGATATAAGCGCGGCGACCCGACGGGGATCGGCGTAGCGGTATCGAGGACTTTGCGGATGTCGATCAGCATCGACGAGGACTATCGCCCCCGCGAGGACGAGCCTTTCATGAACGATCGGCAGCGGGAGTATTTTCGACTCAAGCTGTTGAATTGGAAGGAAGACATCCTTCGGGAAGCGCGTGAGACGCTGCAGCACCTTCAGGACGAGAACCAGAATCATCCGGACCTGGCGGATCGGGCCTCCTCGGAGACCGATCGCTCCATCGAGCTGCGGGCTCGCGATCGCCAGCGCAAGTTGATCGCCAAGATCGACGCCGCGCTCCAGCGCATCGAGGACGGATCCTACGGCTATTGCGAGGACACGGGCGAGCCCATTTCGCTGAAGCGTCTGGAGGCCCGCCCCATTGCCACCTTGTCGGTGGAAGCCCAGGAGCGGCATGAGCGCCGCGAACGGGTCTATCGGGACGATTGAGCGCCCGACGCTTCCGCCCCGGCGCGCCGGCGGCGGATCGCGCTTTCCAATAAATATGGCCGGGCCTGTCTTCAGGCCCGGCCTTTTTATTTGCCGCTGAGCGGGGGAAAGGGGCGGCCAGCGGCCGCCCGCATCACGCCTTGTCGGTGCCGGTGCGGCCCAGAAGGTTGGCCATTTCCGCTTCCAGCTCATCGAACGGGTCGATGGCGGGAGCGGCCTTGGCCTTGTCCTCTTCCTTGGCCTCGGCTTTGGCTTCGGCAGCGGGCGCATCCTTGGCGGCCTCGGCCTTCGCCGCTTCTTCCACGGCGATTTCCGCCATGCGCAGCTCCAGCGCGGCGATAGTCACCGGGCCCGTATGAGCCGCCGGTTCCGCGACTGACGGTTCGGTGGCAGCCGCCACCACTTCGGGCGGAGCGGGATGGGGCGCTTCCGGGGCCGGAGCTTCGACCGGGGGCGCAGCTTCCGGCGCAGGCTCGGCCGCGACCACCACGGCCGGAGCCTCGACGGCTGGCGCGGTGGCTTCAGGCGCGGTCACTTCGGGGGCCACCGGAGACTTCACCTCAGGCGCGGGGCCGGCCAGATCGCCCAGCAGGTCTTCCACGGTCAGGGCCGGGATGACCGACGCGGCAGCGGCGGCAGCCACCACCGGCGCGACGGGAGCTTCAACCTTCGGAGCGGCCGGCTTTTCGGGCGCGGCCGGGGCATCCTTGGCGAGCGAGCGGCCGAGCGAGGCTTCAAGGCGGGCAGCGAGGTCGCCGAGACGGGGCTCCTCGCGCTTGAGGCTGCTGGGCCGGTTCGCGAACAGCGATTCCCGGCGTGTGGGCACGGGCCGTTCGGTGGTTTCCGGCACCGACAGGTTCGGGGCCGGCCGGCGGAAGCTCTCGCGCAGGCCGGGTGCCTCCGCAGCGGGGGCCTCCGGGGCCGGAGCGCTGACGGTGGGCTCGTCCGAGCCCAGCTTGCGGTCGCGCAGGGCGCGGATGCCGAAGCCGGGGGCATCGGTGCTCGAAACCGGGCGGCGCGACAGGAAGGAGCGGCGCGGGGCTTCCGCCGGCACGGCCGGCTCGGCCACGGATGCGACAGCCACCGGGGCTGGCTCCACCTTGATCTCTTCCGGCTTCACCTCTTCGAGCTTCACCTCCTCGACCTTGGCGGGCTCGGGGCTCGCTTCCTCGGCCTTCGGGGTGTCCGTCTTCACGTCCTCGATGGGCGTCTCGGCGACCGTGGTCACGACGACGGGCTCGGCAACCTTGGCCTCGGCGATCTCGGGTTCCGGCGCCGGGGAGGCGAGGGGGGCATCAGCCGGGGGCGTCTCCAGCACAGGCTCCACCACCGGCTCGACCGGAGCGGCACGCTCGGTGCGATCAAGGCCGCGCAGGGAGGCCATGCGGCCTTCCACGCCACGCGGATCCGCATAGCGGCTTTCACCGGCCTTGCGGTCGAAGGCGCGGGGTTCCGGCGCACGCAGATCGTCGCCTTCCGGGGACGGGGCTTCCAGCGGCTGATCGCCGGCGAGACGGCGCTGGGGCAGCGGCTGGCGATTGTTGAGGGCGCGGGCGGACAGCGGCTCGCGCACCGGAAGCGCCTCGGGGGCTTCGCGGTTGGGCAGAGCGTCGCGGGTTTCGCGCGGCGGCAGGGCATCGCGGGCTTCGCGGGGCGGCAGGGCCTGCGTGCGCTGAGCCGCGTCCCGGGCGGCGATCGCCTCGCGCTGCGTGTTCATGTCGCGGGCCTGCGGCCGGCCGATGCCGGATTCGATCACCACGTCGGCGTTGCCGCCCACGAGCAGGAGGTGTTCCACTTCGTCGCGGCGGACGAGAACGAGCTCACGCTTCTGATCCACCTGAACCCGGTCCATGACCGCGACACGGTGGCGCGAGCGGCCGATGCCGCCACGGCTGCCGCCGCCGCCCAGGCGCCGTACCAGAAGCAAAGTGAGGACGAGCAGCGCGATAATGACGGCAAGGGCGATCGCCACCCGCGCCTCAAGCGCCAGCCCGCCGAATAGATCCTGCAACATCAACCCTCCTTATCGCTGTCCGCGGTGCCAATAGCATGAACCGACACGGGACGCGCGAGCGGGTGCTAATTTCCGGCCTTGCCGGATTGCCTAAGAAATTGTTGACGATCCAGCGAGGATTTCAACCAATGCCGCAAGTTTGCGTTAATTTCCGGGAATCAGCGTGACCCGCACGCGATATATGCGATGCTCAAAGCCGCCCTTTCGCCACAGGACGGGCCGGCAGACAGGGATGAGTTGATGACAGGCGGAGCAGGAGCGCCGGATTTCAATCCGGTGGTCGGGCCACCCGCGCGCAGATCGCCGCGCTTTGGCCGGCTGGTCCTTGCGGGTGCTGGATTTGCGGGCGCTTTTCTCGCTGTCTTTCTTCAGGGTAGCGGTTCTTCCTGGCTCCTGCCGGTGCTCGCCTCGCTGGCCTGCCTCGGGGTGTTCGCGCTGGTCCAGGCGGTCCTGAGCTTCGGGCTCACGCGCGACAAATATGGCGAGGAACTCTCCCGTGCCCTGATGGCCGGGACGAGCGATGGTGTGGCGGTACTGGAGAATGGCGAGACCATTCTGGCCACCAATGCCGCTTATCTGCGCCTGACGCGCAGCCGCGAGGGGCAGGCGCCCATTCCGGAGCGTTTCCTCAATCGCATCCCCGGCGGCCAGGAGCCGCTGGCCGATCTGCTGCGCTCGCTGGCGGATGGTAATCCGGCCACGCGCGCCTTCCGCTTCGACACCGAGGACGACGGGCGGCGCCTGCACGTCTCGGTGTATCCGCTGGGTAGCCGTCGCCGCGCCATGTGGATGATTTCTCTCAGCGGCGGGCAGGCTGTCGCCGCCGTCGCGCCTGCTCCCACCTCCGAGGCTGCGGCTGTTTCCGCCGCGGATGCTGAGCCCGCCGCCGTTCCGGCGCAGGTGCGTGCCATGCCGGCTCCCGCCCGGCGCGTGGAAGAGGCGCCGGTCACGGCTTCCATTCCCAATGACGGGCAGGCTGCCGCCGGCCTGCTGTCGCTCTGGGAGATGGCACCGCTCGGCATGTTCGTGCTGTCGCGTGATGAGGCGTGGCTGCCCAACGGGGCGCTCGCCCGTGCCCTCGGCTATGACCTCGCCGAGATCGGCAACGGCCATCTGGCTTTCCAGGAACTGATCTCGCCCTCGTCCGCCCCCGCCGTCATCGGTGCCCTGACCAAGGGCCGCACGGGGCCTGAGGGCATGGATCTGGATGTGGTCCGCAAGGATGGCTCGGTGTTGCGCACCCGTGCGTTCGTGGGCGGGCGGCCCATGGGCGAATGCGTGGTGGTTCTGACGCCGCAGATCGCGGCGGGTGCCGTGTCGGCGCCCGCACTTGCCGTGGTCGCGCCCGCGCCTGTGGCGCCCTCGGCCGTCGCCCGCGCGGTGGACGATGCGGCTTTCTTCTCCCGCTCCCCGCTCGCCATGGCGACGCTGGACGGGCGCGGCCTGATCGCCGAGGCCAATGCCAGCTTCGCGCGCCTGTTCGCCAATGGCGGCCACATCGGCGGCGCTCCGCTTCAGCGCTTCGTCTCGGAGCGTGACACGGCGGGTGTCGCGCAACTGGTGGAAGATGCCCTTCGCGACGGCGCTCCCCAGCCGCTGGAAGTGACCATCTCCGCCGATGGCGGGCGCTCCGCGCGGCTCTATGCCGCCACCATGGGCGCTGCCGGCGGGGCGGCGGTCTATGCGGTGGACACCACGGCGCAGAAGGCGCTGGAGGCCCAGTTCGCGCAATCGCAGAAGATGCAGGCCATCGGCCAGCTCGCCGGCGGCGTCGCGCATGATTTCAACAACGTCCTGACCGCCATCATCGGCTATTGCGACCTGCTGCTGGCCAGCCACCGGCCGAGCGACCCGTCCTTCCCGGACATCATGCAGATCAAGCAGAATGCCAACCGGGCGGCGGGGCTGGTGCGCCAGTTGCTGGCCTTCTCCCGGCGGCAGACCATGCGTCCGCAGGTGATCCAGCTCACCGACGTGATCTCGGACCTGTCCATGCTGCTGCGGCGGCTGATCGGCGAGACCATCACGCTGGAGGTGGAGCACGGCCGCGACCTGTGGCCTGTGAAGGTGGACGTGAACCAGTTCGAGCAGGTGATCGTGAATCTGGCGGTAAACGCCCGTGATGCCATGCCGAATGGCGGCGTGCTGACCCTGCGCACCGGCAATGTCATCGCCGCCGAATGCGCGCCCTACGAGGGCAGCCTGCCGGCCGCCGACTATGTGCTGGTGGAAGTCATCGACACCGGCACCGGCATTCCGCCTGATATCATGGACAAGATCTTCGAGCCCTTCTTCTCCACCAAGGAGGTGGGCAAGGGCACGGGGCTTGGCCTGTCCACCGTCTATGGCATCGTCGAGCAGACCGGAGGCACCATCCTTGCCGCCAGCGCGGAAGGGGAGGGCACCACTTTCCGGGTCTTCCTGCCGCGCCACGCGGCCGAGTTGGAAGCCGCCGAGGCAAAGCCCGCCGAGGCTGATACGCGCTCGGCGGATCTGACGGGGCAGGGGACCGTGCTGCTGGTGGAAGACGAGGACGCCGTGCGCGCCTTCGCCACCCGTGCGCTGACCGCTCGCGGCTATCAGGTGATGGCGGCCTCCGGCGGCGCCGAGGCGCTGGCGCTGGTGGATGAGGGGCAGCACCGCTTCGATCTGGTCATCTCCGACGTGGTGATGCCGGAGATGGACGGGCCGACGCTGCTCCGCGAGCTGCGCTCACGGCATCCGAACCTGAAGGTGATCTTCATTTCCGGCTATGCCGAGGAGGCCTTCGCCCGCAACTTGCCGGCGACCGAGACCTTCTCCTTCCTGGCCAAGCCCTTCTCGCTGAAGCAGCTGGTCGCGGCGGTGAAGGAAGCCATCGCGTCCTGACCGGACCATTCAGGCGTCAGTCTGTCCTGCCCGTCAGAGCGAGACGGACTGACGTTCTGGGCTGCCCCGCAGCGGCCGAATCCAACGGCCATTTCAGGTCTCCGTGGCTTTCCCCTTCGCCCGCCTCGTGCGGGCGAAATTATTGTTGTCCCATGCATTTTTGCCGATCTAGCCATGCGGTGGGCGCGCTCGCCCCGCGTCGCCGGTCCTTATGACGTCCGATCTTCTGGGGATGATCGGAATTGTTCCAGAAAATGGAAAATCATCTCAGGTGCGTTGCAGCAAAATCGGCGTGTACCGGCATCTGTCCGCCTATCTAGATTGCAAGCGTCAGGCAGGCTGGCCGTGTAGGATGGTTCCAGACAGAGGCCACGCCCAGCCCCTCTCGCGGATGCGGCGGGCCAAACATTGGCGTGGCAATGGCGCGGCGGGAGTGTGGCAAAATATGATCGCGTACAAACGATCGGCACCATCCGCAACGGTAACAGAGTCAACGACAAACACTGTTGTCGCGGCAACTGGAGTGAACTCCGGCGCGGCACCAAGCAACCGTTTCCGAGATTTGTTGCAGTGCACTATGTTCTTGGAACATTTTAAGGTGAGGGAGAACGCTGTCGCTCTTGCCACCCTTGTGGCGCTGCGATAAGCCTCCCCTCGTTTCGAACTCCTCCAACCGAGGCCGGCGCGTGCGCTTCAAGCGTAACGCTCTACGCGCCCCGAGGTGCGGATCATGAACGCCCTGCTCATGGACTACCTGCCGGTGGTGATCTTCATCGGCGTCTCTATGGTGATCGGACTGGCACTGCTGGTCGCCCCGTTCATCGTGGCCTATCAGAACCCCGATCCCGAGAAGCTGTCCGCCTATGAGTGCGGCTTCAACGCGTTCGATGACGCGCGCATGACGTTCGACGTGCGCTTCTATCTGGTGGCGATTCTCTTCATCATCTTCGATCTCGAAGTGGCCTTCCTCTTCCCCTGGGCGGTGACGTTCGGCGGACTGGGCCATCTCGGCTTCTGGTCGATGATGACGTTCCTCGGCGTGCTGACCGTCGGGTTCATTTATGAGTGGCGCAAGGGAGCACTCGAATGGGATTGACCCCTGCCACGACGAAGCCGCTGGTCGCGCCTGCGCCCAAGGGCATCATCGACCCCTCCACCGGCCGCCCGATCCTCTCCGACGATCCCTTCTTCCGGGAGATCAATGCGGAGCTGGCGGACAAGGGCTTCCTCGTCACCAGCCTGGACGAGCTCATCACCTGGGCGCGCACCGGCTCGCTGATGTGGATGACCTTCGGCCTCGCCTGCTGCGCGGTCGAGATGATCCACGTCTCCATGCCGCGCTATGACGTGGAGCGCTTCGGTCTCGCGCCGCGCGCCTCGCCGCGCCAGTCGGACGTGATGATCGTCGCCGGCACGCTGACCAACAAGATGGCGCCGGCTCTGCGCAAGGTCTACGACCAGATGCCCGAGCCGCGTTACGTGGTCTCCATGGGCTCCTGCGCCAATGGCGGCGGCTACTATCACTATTCCTATTCGGTGGTGCGCGGCTGCGACCGCGTCGTGCCCGTGGACGTCTATGTGCCGGGCTGCCCGCCTACGGCCGAAGCGCTGCTCTACGGCCTGCTCCTGTTGCAGCGGAAGATCCGCCGCACCGGAACCATCGAACGCTGAACGGCCGCATCGGCTGACGGGAACAGGCTCATGGACGAGACCTTGAATGATCTGGCGGCACATGTGACGGGCGCCCTGCCCGGAGCAGTGGTCGAGCACAAGATCGCCTTTGGCGAGCTGACCCTCGTTACCACGCCGGATCAGGTGCTGAAGCTGGCCGCCTTCCTGCGCGATGATCCGGCCTGCCTGTTCACCTGCATCGTGGACGTGTGCGGCGCCGATTATCCGGCGCGCGAGCAGCGGTTCGAGGTGGTCTACCACCTGCTCTCGGTGAAGCAGAACCTGCGCGTGCGGGTGAAGCTGTCCACCGACGGCCTGATCACGGTTCCCTCCGTCACCGGCATCTGGCCCGGCGCCAACTGGTTCGAGCGCGAGGCCTACGACATGTACGGCATCCTGTTCGCCAACCATCCCGAGCTGCGCCGTCTGCTGACCGACTACGGTTTCGACGGCCATCCGCTGCGCAAGGACTTCCCGCTCACCGGCTTCGTCGAGGTGCGCTACGACGACGAGATGAAGCGCGTGGTCTATGAGCCCGTGCGCCTCGCGCAGGAATTCCGCAATTTCGATTTCCTCTCTCCCTGGGAAGGCGTCGAGTACGTGCTTCCGGGCGATGAGAAGGCGGCATCCCAGCCCGGCGCCCCTGCGGCGCCGAAGGCGAGCTGAAGGAACGCGCGCCATGGCCTATACGCTCGACGCTCCCAAGACCGAGAACCCGGTCCGCAACTTCCAGATCAACTTCGGCCCCCAGCATCCGGCCGCGCACGGCGTGCTGCGCATGGTGCTGGAGCTGAACGGCGAGGTGGTGGAACGCGTCGATCCGCATATCGGGCTGCTGCATCGCGGCACCGAGAAGCTGATCGAGGCCAAGACCTATCTGCAGGCCGTGCCCTATTTCGACCGGCTCGACTATTGCTCGCCGATGAACCAGGAGCACGCTTACTGCCTCGCAGTGGAGCGTCTGGCCGGCATCGAGGTTCCGATCCGGGGGCAGCTCATCCGTGTGCTGTATTCCGAAATCGGCCGGCTGATGTCGCACATCCTCAACGTCACCACGTTCGCCATGGACGTGGGCGCGCTGACCCCGCCGCTGTGGGGCTTCGACCAGCGCGAAAAGATGATGATGTTCTATGAGCGTGCGTCCGGCAGCCGCATGCATGCGGCCTATTTCCGGCCGGGCGGCGTGCATCAGGACCTGCCGCAGAAGCTCATCGAGGACATCCGCGACTTCTGCGATCCCTATCTGAAGACGCTGGACGATCTCGACGCGCTCGTGACCGGCAACCGCATCTTCAAGCAGCGCACCGTGGACATCGGCACGGTGACGATCGAGGAAGCGCTGGCCTGGGGTTTCTCGGGCGTGATGCTGCGGGGCTCCGGCGCGCCGTGGGATCTGCGCCGCGCGCAGCCTTACGAGTGCTATTCGGAACTCGACTTCGACATTCCGGTCGGCGTCCATGGCGACTGCTACGACCGCTACGTCTGCCGCATGGAAGAGATGCGCCAGTCGATCAAGATCATGCGGCAGTGCTGCGACCGCCTGCTGAAGGAAGCGGGTCCGGTGGCCTCCACCGACCGCAAGGTGTCCCCGCCGAAGCGCGGTGAGATGAAGCGCTCGATGGAAGCGCTTATTCACCACTTCAAATTATACACGGAAGGCTTCCATGTGCCGGAAGGGGAAGTCTATGCGGCCGTGGAAGCGCCGAAAGGGGAATTCGGCGTGTATCTCGTAGCAGACGGCACCAACAAGCCGTATCGCTGCAAGATTCGCGCTCCCGGTTTCGCGCATCTCCAGTCCATGGACTTCCTGTGTCGCGGGTACATGCTCGCCGACGTTTCGGCGGTGCTGGGATCCCTCGACATTGTGTTCGGGGAGGTTGACCGGTGAAGACTTTCGCTCTGACCGCTTTTGCTTTCGTGGCCGCGCTGGGTTCCGCTCAGGCCGCCGACTATACCTACGCCCCGGCGAGCGTCGAGATCATCGCGCCCGCCACGCCCGCGGCGCCGCCTATGGCGGTGATCTCGGAAAAGCTCACGGCCGTGGCGCTGCTGAGCGATGGCTGGCAGCCCGTGCGCGCTGCTCTGGTGCCGACTTCGGGTGTGCCTGGGACCAATGGTCTCCTGGCTCATTCCGACGCCTCGGTGCTGATGCTCTACAAGAACGGCGTCTACATCTATTGCGCCGTGGCCCAAGCCGGGGGCGCCTACAACAATTGTCACGTAGCCGGCCCAGGAACTCGCTGATGTCCGTCCGCCGTCTTGCAGCCGAGCAGCCCTCAAGCTTCGCTTTCTCGCCCGAGAACGAGGCCTGGGCTGATCGTCAGATCGCCAAATATCCGGAAGGCCGTCAGGCCAGCGCCGTTATTCCGCTGTTGTGGAAGGCGCAGGAACAGTGCGGGGGCTGGACTCCAGAACCCGCCATCCGGGCTGTCGCCGACAAGCTCGGCATGCCCTACATCCGGGTGCTGGAGATCGCCACTTTCTACACCATGTTCAATCTTGAGCCGGTGGGGCGCCATTTCGTGCAGCTCTGCGGCACCACGCCCTGCATGATCCGGGGCGCGGACAAGTTGAAGGAAGTGTGCCACCGCAAGATCGGTGCCGAGCGTCACGTGACCGAGGACGGCGCGCTGTCGTGGCTCGAGGTGGAATGCCTCGGCGCCTGCGCCAACGCACCCATGGTCCAGGTGAACTTCGACTATTTCGAGGATCTCACCCCTGAGAGCCTCGAAAAGCTGCTCGACGACTTGCAGGCCGGCCGTCCCGTGACGACCGGCTCGCAGATCGGCCGGCGCGCGTCCTCGCCCGAAACGGGCCTGACCTCGCTCACCGATCCCTCGCTCTATGACCGCAAGCCGGCTGACACCGCCCCGGCCGCGGCTGATGCCGAAGCGCCCAAGCCGGGCGCCGGCGATGCGGAGGCATGATCCATGCTGCAGGACAAGGACCGCATCTTCACCAATATCTACGGCACCCATGACTGGGGCCTGAAGGGTGCGCTCGCCCGTGGCAACTGGGATGGCACGAAAGCCATTCTGGAGAAGGGGCGTGACTGGATCATTAACGAGATGAAGGCGTCCGGCCTGCGTGGTCGCGGCGGCGCCGGCTTCTCGACCGGCATGAAGTGGTCCTTCATGCCCAAGCAGTCGGACGGCCGTCCCCACTATCTGGTGGTGAATGCGGACGAATCCGAGCCCGGTACCTGCAAGGACCGGGAGATCATGCGCAATGATCCCCACACCCTGATCGAAGGCTGCCTCATCGCCTCCTTCGCCATGGGTGCGCATGCTGCCTACATCTATGTGCGCGGCGAATATATCCGCGAGCGCGAGCAGCTCGAGGCGGCCATCGACCAGGCCTATGAGGCCCGGCTGATCGGCAAGGACAACATCCACGGCTATCCGTTCGACCTCTATGTGCATCACGGTGCCGGCGCCTACATCTGCGGCGAGGAAACCGCGCTGCTGGAGAGCCTTGAGGGCAAGAAGGGCATGCCGCGGCTGAAGCCGCCGTTCCCGGCCAACATGGGCCTCTACGGCTGCCCGACGACGGTGAACAACGTCGAGTCCATCGCGGTGGCGCCGGAAATCCTGCGCCGCGGTGCCTCGTGGTTCTCGTCCATCGGCCGGCCCAACAATGTGGGCACCAAGCTGTTCGGCATCCTTGGCCATGTGAACACCCCGTGCGTCGTCGAAGACGCCATGGGCATCACGTTCAAGGAGCTGGTTGAGAAGCACGGCGGCGGCATTCGCGGCGGGTGGGACAATCTGCTGGCGATCATCCCCGGCGGCGCGTCCTGCCCGGTGGTGACGGCGGAGAATTGCGAGGAGCTGATCCTCGATTTCGACGGCCTGCGTGCGGTGAAGTCGAGCTTCGGCACCGCCGGCGTGCTGGTGATGGACAAGTCCACGGACATCGTCCGCGCCATCGCCCGCATCTCCTACTTCTTCAAGCATGAGAGCTGCGGCCAGTGCACGCCGTGCCGTGAGGGCACGGGCTGGATGTGGCGCGTGCTGAACCGCATGGCCGAAGGTCGTGCCCAGAAGCGCGAGATCGACCAACTGCTGGAAGTGACCACCCAGATCGAAGGCCACACCATCTGCGCGCTGGGCGATGCCGCCGCGTGGCCGGTGCAGGGCCTGATCCGGAACTTCCGCCACGTGATCGAAGCCCGGATCGACCAGTATGCGGCCAACCCGCATCCCGATCCGGTGCCCGTGGCGGCGGAGTGATTTGAATGCCTGAGGATTCCGCCAACCTCGTCCTCGCTTACATGCGCCGCTTCGATGAGAAGCTGGATCGTGTGATCGATGATGTGCGGGATCTGAAGGTTCGCGTGACTGCGGTTGCAGAAAATCTCGCTGGCGTGCAGCGCCGGTTGGACCGTGTTGGGGCTCGCCTCGACCGGATCGATACGCGGCTCGACCTCGTCGTAGCGCCGCACTGAGGATCGGATTGATGGCCAAGATCGTCGTCGACGGCACGGAAGTCGAAGTCCCCGCGGAGTACACGCTGCTCCAGGCCTGCGAGGTCGCGGGCGTCGAGATCCCGCGTTTCTGCTTCCACGAGCGCCTGTCGATCGCGGGCAACTGCCGCATGTGCCTCGTCGAAGTGAAGGGCGGTCCGCCCAAGCCGACGGCGTCCTGCGCCATGGCGGTGAAGGACCTGCGCCCCGGCCCGAACGGCGAGCCCCCGGTGGTGCTCACCAAGAGCCCGATGGTGAAGAAGGCCCGCGAAGGGGTGATGGAGTTCCTGCTCATCAACCATCCGCTGGACTGCCCCATCTGCGATCAGGGCGGCGAGTGCGACCTGCAGGACCAGGCCATGGCCTATGGCGTGGACTCTTCGCGCTTCGCGGAGAACAAGCGCGCCGTCGAGGACAAGTATATCGGTCCGCTGGTGCGGACCTCCATGAACCGCTGCATCCACTGCACCCGCTGCGTGCGCTTCTCCACGGAAGTGGCCGGCGTGCCGGATCTGGGCGCCATCGGCCGCGGCGAGGATATGGAGATCACCACCTATCTCGAGCACGCCATGCGTTCCGAGATGCAGGGCAATGTGGCCGACCTGTGTCCGGTGGGCGCGCTGACCCACAAGCCCACTGCCTTCCATGCCCGTCCGTGGGAACTGGCGAAGACCGAGGCCATCGACGTGATGGACGCGGTCGGCTCCAACATCCGCATCGACACCCGTGGCCGCGAGGTCATGCGCATCCTCCCCCGCACCAACGAGGCGGTGAACGAGGAGTGGATCTCGGACAAGACCCGCTATGTGTGGGATGGTCTGAAGACCCAGCGTCTCGACCGGCCCTACGTGCGGGTGAACGGCCGCCTCGCGCCCGCCACCTGGCAGCAGGCTTTCGATGCCATCGCCGCCAAGGTGAAGGGCACCAACGGCAAGCGCATCGGCGCCATCGTCGGCGACCTCGCTAACGTGGAAGAGACCTTCGCGTTCAAGCAGCTGATGGGCAAGCTGGGCTCGCCCAACATCGACTGCCGGCAGGATGGTGCTGCGCTCGACCCGTCGCTCGGCCGCGCCTCCTACATCTTCAATCCGGGTATCGCCGGCATTGAGGAGGCGGACGCCATCCTCCTGGTCGGCACCGATCCGCGCCACGAGGCGTCCATCGTCAACGCTCGCCTGCGCAAGCGCTGGCGGCAGGGCGGCCTGAAGATCGCCCTCGTGGGCGAGCGGGTCGATCTGACATACCCCTATGAATATCTGGGCGCCGGCCCGGAAAGCCTGGCCGAGCTGACCGGCAACGGCACCTTCGCCGACGTGCTGAAGGGCGCCGAGCGTCCGCTGGTGATCGTGGGGCAGGGGGCACTGGCCCGCGCCGACGGCGCCGCCGTGCTCTCGCTCGCCGCCCGCGTGGCGGTGGCCGCTGGTGCGGTCAAGGACGGCTGGAACGGCTTTGCCGTGCTGCACACGGCGGCCAGCCGCGTGGGCGCGCTGGACCTCGGCTTCGTGCCGGGGGAGGGCGGTCTCGGCACGGTGGCGATGACCAATCCGGGCGCGCAGGACGTTGTGTTCCTGCTCGGCGCGGACGAGGTGGATGTCGCCCCCGGCACCTTCGTCGTCTACATCGGCACCCATGGCGATCGCGGCGCGCACCGCGCCGACGTGATCCTGCCGGGCGCCGCCTATTCGGAAAAGTCCGGCATCTATGTGAACACGGAAGGCCGTCCGCAGTTCGCCAACCGCGCGGCCTTCCCGCCCGGCGAGGCGCGCGAGGACTGGGCGGTGCTGCGTGCGCTCTCCGAGGTGCTCGGCCAGAAGCTGCCCTACGACAACCTGTTCGCGCTGCGCGCCGCGCTGGTGGAAGCCCACCCGCACCTCGGCCGCATCGATCAGGTGGAGCCGGTGGACGCTTCGACGGTGGCTGCGCTCGCGGCTGTCGGCGGCGCCACCGACAAGGCGGCCTTCGTGCCGGCGATCCGCGACTTCTATCTCACCAACCCCATCGCGCGCGCTTCGGCCGTCATGGCCGAATGCTCGGCTCTGCGCCTCGGCGGCACCGCCGTGGCTGCGGAGTGAGCGCGATGCGGGCTGGACATCAAATCGACCGCGGGTGCCGGGCTGATGCCCGGGCCGGCCGGAACTGAGGGCGAGTAGAACCCATGAGTTGGCTGGACACCCTGATCCATGTGCTCATCATCCTGGCCCAGAGCCTCGGGCTTCTGGTCGGGCTGCTGATCGTCATCGCCTATCTGCTGCTGGCCGATCGCAAGATCTGGGCGGCGGTGCAGATGCGGCGCGGCCCCAACGTGGTGGGCCCGTTCGGCCTGTTCCAGTCCTTCGCCGACCTTCTGAAGTTCGTGCTGAAGGAGCCGGTGATCCCGTCGGGCGCCAACAAGGTGGCCTTCCTGCTGGCCCCGCTCGTGACCTGCGTGCTCGCGCTCGCGGCCTGGGTGGTGATCCCGCTGGCGGACGGCTGGGTGGTCGCCGATCTCAACCTCGGCACGCTCTACATCTTCGCCATCTCCTCGCTCGGCGTGTACGGCATCATCATGGGCGGCTGGGCTTCGAACTCGAAGTACCCGTTCCTCGCCGCCCTGCGTTCCGCTGCGCAGATGGTGTCCTATGAAGTCTCCATCGGCTTCGTGATCGTCACCGTGCTGATGTGCGCCGGCTCGCTCCAGCTTTCCAAGATCGTGGAGGCGCAGGACACCTCGCTCGGTCTGTTCGGCTGGTACTGGCTGCCGCTGCTGCCGATGTTCGTCATCTTCTACGTCTCGGCCCTGGCCGAGACGAACCGTCCCCCCTTCGACCTCGTGGAAGCGGAGTCGGAGCTGGTGGCCGGCTTCATGACCGAATACGGCTCGACCCCCTACCTGCTGTTCATGCTCGGCGAGTACGTGGCCATCGTGACCATGTGTGCGCTTGCCACGATCATGTTCCTCGGCGGCTGGCTGTCGCCCATCCCGTTCGCGCCCTTCACCTGGGTTCCAGGCATCGTCTGGTTCCTGCTGAAGGTCTGCTTCATGTTCTTCCTGTTCGCCATGGCGAAGGCCATCGTGCCCCGCTATCGCTACGACCAGCTCATGCGCCTCGGCTGGAAGGTGTTCCTGCCGATCTCGCTGGTGGCCGTCATCGTCGTGGCGTCGGTTCTCTTCTTCACCGGGAATGCGCCCCAATGAGCATGCCCGGCATCCTGAACGTTTCCTTGTCTGACCGCCTCGCGGTGGCAGGAGAGAGGCCATGAGACTCGATCAGACCGCCCGCGCCTTCTTCCTGACGGAACTGGTTTCCGGCTTCATGCTCGCCATGCGCTACTTCTTCGCGCCGAAGTCGACCATCAACTATCCGTTCGAGAAGAACCCCATCTCGCCGCGCTTCCGGGGCGAGCATGCGTTGCGCCGCTATCCCAATGGCGAAGAGCGCTGCATCGCGTGCAAGCTGTGCGAGGCCATCTGCCCCGCGCAGGCCATCACCATCGAGGCCGGCCCGCGCCGCAATGACGGCACCCGCCGCACCACGCGCTACGACATCGACATGGTGAAGTGCATCTATTGCGGCTTCTGCCAGGAAGCCTGCCCGGTGGATGCCATCGTGGAGGGGCCGAACTTCGAGTTCGCCACCGAGACCCGCGAAGAACTTTATTACGACAAGGAAAAGCTGCTGGCGAACGGCGACCGCTGGGAGCGCGAGATCGCGCGCTCCATCGCCGCGGACGCCCCTTACCGCTGAGGCGAGGGGAGGGCGCTTCGGCGCCCGGCAGGACACCGGAAGGTGTCGAGGAAAGAGCGCGCCTCCGGCGCGAAACGAGCGGCGGGCCGAGGGCTCGTCACGGTCAATGACACGGTGCTGGCCTCCCGCCGGTGCCCCGAAAGTGGACTTGAGGCGATGGGCACGGGCACTCGACAGGCCGGCCGGCGAATGCGGCTGGAAAAGATCGACGCCTGCGCGTCGCGGAAAGGGGAGCTCGGCGCATGAGTTTCGCGGCAGCGTTTTTCTACCTCTTTGCCGCCGTGCTGGTGGGGTCGGCCTTCATGGTCATCTCCTCCCGTAACCCGGTCTATTCGGTCCTGTTCCTCATTCTCGCCTTCGTGAATGCGGCGGGCCTCTTCATCCTGCTCGGGGTGGAGTTCCTCGCGCTGATCCTCGTGGTCGTCTACGTGGGCGCGGTGGCGGTGCTGTTCCTGTTCGTGGTGATGATGCTGGACGTGGACTTCGTCGAGCTGCGCCAGGGCTTCCTGCAGTATCTGCCGGTGGGCGCCATCGTCGGCCTGATCTTCCTGGCCGAACTGGTGCTGGTCGTGGGCACGTGGATCTCCGGACCCGGCGTGACCGTCACCAAGACCGCCGTGATGACCTATCCGAAGGGCAACACCCATGCCATCGGACAGGTGCTCTACACGGACTATATCTACTTCTTCCAGATCGCCGGCTTCGTGCTGCTGGTGGCGATGATCGGCGCGATCGTGCTGACGCTGCGCCACAAGGCGAATGTGAAGCGCCAGAACATTTCCGCCCAGGTCAACCGGATGCCCGAGGACGCCATCAAGGTCGTCAAGGTGCGTCCGGGCCAGGGCATTTGAGGAGCCGGGCGCCATGGAAATCGGGCTGTCCCATTATCTGACCCTCGCGGCCATCCTGTTCACACTGGGCACGCTGGGCATCTTCCTCAACCGGAAGAACGTCATCGTCATTCTCATGTCGGTGGAACTCATCCTGCTGGCGGTGAACATCAACCTGGTGTCCTTCTCGGCCTTCCAGGGCATTATCGTCGGCCAGATCTTCGCGCTGCTCGTGCTGACAGTCGCGGCCGCCGAGGCCGCCATCGGCCTCGCCATCCTCGTGGTGTTCTACCGCAATCGCGGTTCGATCGCCGTCGAGGACATCAACGCCATGAAGGGCTGAGGGCATGTATCAGGCCATCGTCTTCCTGCCGCTCATCGGCTTCCTCATCGCCGGCATCTTCGGCCGCGTGCTGGGCCCGCGTCCGTCCGAGATTGTGACGACCGCGTTCCTGTTCATCGCGGCGCTGCTGTCGTGGATCACCTTCTTCAGGGTCGGCATCGGCGGCGCGGATACCCGCGTGCAGCTCATGCACTGGATCTATGTGGGCGACCTCAAGATCGACTGGGCGCTGCGCATCGACACCATGACCTCGATCATGCTGATCGTGATCACCTCGGTGTCCTCGCTGGTTCACCTCTACTCCATCGGCTACATGCACGAGGATCCGAGCCGCCAGCGCTTCTTCTCCTATCTGTCGCTCTTCACCTTCGCCATGCTGATGCTGGTGACGGCCGACAACCTCGTCCAGCTGTTCTTCGGCTGGGAAGGCGTGGGTCTGGCTTCCTATCTGCTGATCGGCTTCTGGTACGAGAAGCCCTCAGCCAACGCCGCCGCCATGAAGGCCTTCGTGGTCAATCGTGTGGGTGACTTCGGCTTCATGCTGGGCATCTTCGCCATCTTCGTGATGACCGGCGCGGTGAATTTCGACACCGTATTCGCGCAGGCCCCCGGCCTCGCCGGCAAGACCATCCACTTCCTCGGCCATCACTGGGATGCGCCGACCGTGCTGGCCCTGCTGCTGTTCATTGGCGCCATGGGCAAGTCGGCGCAGTTCACCCTGCACACCTGGCTGCCGGACGCCATGGAAGGCCCGACCCCGGTGTCGGCGCTCATCCACGCCGCCACCATGGTGACGGCGGGCGTGTTCATGGTGGCGCGCATGTCGCCCATCTTCGAGCTGTCGCCGACCGCGCTTGATGTCGTCACCATCGTGGGTGCCACCACCGCCATGTTCGCGGCGACAGTCGCGCTGGTGCAGAACGACATCAAGAAGGTGATCGCCTATTCGACCTGCTCCCAGCTCGGCTACATGTTCGTGGCCATGGGCGCCGGGGCCTATTCCATCGGCATGTTCCACCTGCTGACGCACGCCTTCTTCAAGGCGCTGCTGTTCCTCGGGGCCGGCTCGGTCATCCATGCGATGCACCATGAGCAGGACATGCGGCACATGGGCGGGCTCTGGAAGAAGATCCCCTTCACCTACGGCGCCATGATGATCGGCACGCTGGCCATCACCGGCTTCCCGTTCCTCGCCGGCTATTACTCCAAGGATGCGATCATCGAGGCGGCCTATGCCAGCCACTCGCACTTCTCGGTCTATGGCTACTGGATGACGGTGATCGCCGCCGCGCTCACCAGCTTCTACTCGTGGCGCCTCGTGTTCCTGACCTTCCACGGTCATCCGCACGACCATCACCACTATGACCATGCGCACGAGAGCCCGCTGGTCATGACCGTGCCGCTCGCCGTGCTGAGCGTGGGTGCGGTGATTGGCGGCTTCGTCTTCTACCCGCTGTTCGTCGGCCACGACGTGGAGCACTTCTTCCGCCACTCCATCTTCATGGGCGCGGAGAACCACATCCTGCACGCCATGCATGAGATCCCGAAGTGGGCCGTCTACATGCCGACCCTGATGATGGTGATTGGTTTCGCGGTGGCCTACTGGTTCTACATGGTGGATCGCCGGGTGCCGAAGGCGCTCGCGAAGAGCCAGGACGCGCTGTACCAGTTCCTGCTCAACAAGTGGTACATCGACGAGCTGTACAACTTCCTGTTCGTGCGCCCCGCTCTCTGGATCGGCCGCACGCTCTGGAAGAAGGGTGACGGCATGCTGATCGACGGCCTCGGCCCGAACGGCATCTCCGCCCGCGTGCTGGATGTGACGGGCCAGGTGGTCCGCATGCAGACCGGCTACCTCTACCATTATGCGTTCGTGATGCTGGTCGGTGTCGCCGCCATCATCACCTGGTTCATGTTCGCCGGAGTGTGATGATGTCCGACTGGCCGATCCTCTCCGTCGTCACCTTCCTGCCGCTGGTGGGTGCGCTCTTCATCTTCGTCGTGCGCGGCGATGATGAAGTGGCGGCCCGCAATGCCCGCTGGGTGGCCTTGTGGACCACGCTCGTCACCTTCCTGGTGTCGCTGCTGCTGCTGCCGGGCTTCGATGCCGCGGCCCCCGGCTTCCAGTTCGTGGAGAAGAAGCCCTGGCTGGGCGAGATCGCCGCCTATCACATGGGCGTCGACGGCATCTCCCTGCCGCTGGTGATCCTGTCCACCTTCCTCATGCCCTTCTGCATCCTGGCGAGCTGGGAGAGCGTGAAGAAGCGCGTGAAGGAGTACATGATCTGCTTCCTGGTGCTCGAGACCCTCATGGTCGGCACCTTCTGCGCGCTGGATCTCGTCCTCTTCTACTTCTTCTTCGAAGCCGCCCTGATCCCGATGTTCCTGATCATCGGCGTGTGGGGCGGGGCGCGGCGCATCTACGCCTCGTTCAAGTTCTTCCTCTACACGCTGCTCGGCTCCGTGCTCATGATGCTCGCCATCATGGCCATGTACTGGCAGGCCGGCACCACCGACGTGCCCACCCTGATCCAGCACGGCTTCCCGGCGCAGATGCAGACCTGGCTGTGGCTGGCCTTCTTCGCCTCCTTCGCGGTGAAGATGCCCATGTGGCCGGTGCACACCTGGCTGCCCGACGCCCACGTGGAGGCGCCGACCGCCGGCTCCGTCATCCTGGCGGGCGTGCTGCTGAAGATGGGCGGCTACGGCTTCATCCGCTACTCGCTGCCCATGTTCCCTGATGCGTCGCACTATTTCGCGCCGCTGGTGTGGACGCTCAGCGTGGTGGCCGTCATCTACACCTCGCTGGTGGCGCTGGTGCAGGAGGACATCAAGAAGCTGATCGCCTATTCGTCCATCGCCCACATGGGCTTCGTGACCATGGGCATCTTCGCCATGAACGAGGCGGGCCTGCAGGGCGCCATGTTCCTGATGATCTCGCACGGCTTCGTGTCGGGCGCGCTGTTCCTGTGCGTCGGCGTGATCTACGACCGGCTCCACACCCGCGACATCTCGGCCTACGGTGGTCTTGCCAAGCGCATGCCGCTCTATGCCGGCGCTATGATGGTCTTCACCATGGCGAACGTGGGCCTGCCGGGCACCTCGGGCTTCGTGGGCGAGTTCCTCACCATGTTCGCCGCCTTCCAGAAGAACACCTGGGTGGCCTTCTTCGCGGCGACGGGCGTCATCCTCTCCGCCGCCTATGCGCTGTGGCTCTACTGGCGGGTCATCTTCGGCCCGTTGGAGAAGGAGAGCCTCATGAAGATGAAGGATCTCACTCCGCGCGAGATCGTCATCATGGTCCCGCTGGTGTTCCTGACCATCCTGTTCGGCTTCTGGCCCGCGCCGGTGCTGGACATGACCTCCCATGCGGTGAACTTCGTCGTTGCCCGTACCGAGACAGCCGCCAGTGCCGCAAAGACCGCGGCCCTGCTGCTCAGCCACTGATCCGAGGCCCGTCCGATGCCTTCCGTTCTGCCTCCTCTTGGTGCGGTCCTTCCCGAACTGCTGCTGGCCGTCTCCGCCATCCTGCTGGTGCTGATCGGCGCCATTCAGGGTGAGAAGTCGGCCAATCTCATCAACGGGCTTGCCATCGCCGCGCTGGTTGCGGCGGGCGTGCTCGTGCTGCTCCAGCCCGGCACGACGGTGGTGGCCTTCCATGGCTCCATGCTGGTGGATCCCTTTGCCCGCTTCATGAAGGTCATCGCGCTCCTCGGCGCGGCGGCCTCCCTCGTGATGTCGGTGGACTGGCTCAGCCGGGCGCAGCAGGCGCGGTTCGAATATGCCGTGCTGGTGGTGCTGGCCTCGCTCGGCATCTGCATCCTGATCTCTGCCGGCGACCTGATCGCCCTCTATCTCGGCCTCGAGCTGATGAGCCTCTCGCTCTATGTGGTGGCGGCCATCAACCGGGACTCGGTGCGCTCCACCGAGGCCGGCCTGAAGTATTTCGTCCTCGGCGCGCTGTCCTCGGGCATGCTGCTGTACGGCGCTTCGCTGCTCTATGGCTTCACCGGCTCGGTGAACTTCGCCGAGATCGCCAAGGTGGCGACCCAGCCCAGCCTCGGCCTGATCTTCGGCATCGTGTTCCTGTTCGCCGGCCTGTGCTTCAAGGTCTCGGCCGTGCCGTTCCACATGTGGACGCCGGACGTGTACGAGGGCGCCCCGACCCCGGTGACGGCCTTCTTCGCCACCGCGCCGAAGGTTGCGGCCATGGCGGTGTTCGTGCGGGTGGCCATCGAGGCGCTGCCCAACGTCACCCATAGCTGGCAGCAGATCGTCACCTTCGTCTCCATCGCTTCCATGGTGCTGGGTTCGTTCGCCGCCATCGGTCAGCGCAACATCAAGCGCCTGCTGGCCTATTCCTCCATCGGCCACATGGGCTTCGCCCTCGTGGGCCTGGCGGCGGGAACGCAGGAAGGCGTGCGCGGCGTGCTGATGTACATGGCCATCTACGTGGTCATGACCCTCGGCTCCTTCACCTGCGTGCTGGCCATGCGTCGCGACGGCCGGGCGGTGGAAACCGTGGACGATCTGGCGGGCCTGTCCCGCACCCGTCCGCTGATGGCGCTCCTTTTAGGGGCTCTGATGTTTTCTCTGGCGGGCATTCCCCCGCTGGCCGGATTCCTCGCGAAGTACTATGTGTTCGTGGCGGCGATCCAGGCGGGGCTTTATGCTCTCGCGGTGATCGGCGTGGTTGCGTCGGTGATCGGCGCCTACTACTACCTCCGGGTGGTGAAGATCATGTACTTTGACGAACCGGCCGAGGCGTTCGATGGGATGCCCGGCGAGCTGAAGGCGGTTTTGGGGCTTTCCGGCCTCTTCACCATCTTCTATTTCGTCTATCCGGCTCCTCTTATCGAGGCTGCGGGCGCTGCGGCGCGCGCGCTCTTCTGAAAACGATGGCGGCACAAAGGTTTCAAAGTTCGACCATCCCAATCGTCCGCTTCGCGGAGATCGGCTCCACCAATGCGGAGGGCCTTGAGCGCCTGAGCCGCGGCGAAGCCATGCCCGCTTGGCTGGTGGCGGACATCCAGACGTCCGGCCGCGGCCGGCGCGGGCGTCCGTGGACCAGTGAGCTGGGCAATCTGTTCGCCACCCTCGTGCTGCCGAACCCGGCGCCGGTGGCCAACCTCGCCCAGCTCTGCTTCGTGGCGGGGCTGGCCCTGCGCGATGCGGTGGTGGCGGCAGCGCCTCTGCTGTCGCTGGATACGCTCAAGCTGAAATGGCCCAATGATCTGATGCTGGACGGCGGCAAGCTGGCCGGCATCCTCGTGGAAGGCGGGTCCGACCGCTACGGCCGCCCGGCTGCCGTGATCGGCTTCGGCGTCAACTGCCTGCACCATCCCGAAGGCCTGCCCTACAAGGCGACCAGTCTGGAGGAGGCCGGCGCGCCGACGGCGCCCGACCGCCTGCTGGAAGCACTCGACCTTGCCATGGCCGTGCGCCTCAACCAGTGGAACGCCGGCAACGGTTTCCCGTCCATCCGCACCGAATGGATGCGCTATGCCCTCGCCATCGGCGATCAGGTGAGCGTCAAGATCGGCGAGCGGGAAGTGACCGGCCGCTTTGAAAGCATCGACAATCGTGGCGCCATGATGCTGCGCCGCCGCGACGGGATCGCGGAAATTGTGACGGCGGGCGATGTCTCGCTGCAACCGAAAGTGGATTGACCCTACATATGGCTGACAATAACGAGCTCGTCTTCGCGCCTCTCGGGGGGGTGGGCGAGATCGGCATGAATCTCGGCCTGTACGGGATTGGACCGCGCCGCCAGCGCCAGTGGCTCATCGTCGATCTCGGCATGAGCTTCGCGGGCGAAGAGGCGCCGGGCGTCGATCTCGTGCTGCCCGACATCCGGTATCTGGAAAGCGTGAAGGGCCGCATCGCCGGCCTCGTGCTGACCCATGGTCACGAGGACCATGTGGGCGCCATGCTGGACCTGTGGCCGCGCCTCGAGTGCCCCGTCTACACCACCCGCTTCACCGCCGCTCTGCTGGACGCCAAGCGCCTGCAGGAGCCCGGCGCGCCGAAGATCCCGATCGAGGTGGTGGCCTCCGGCGGCAATGTGCAGATCGGCCCGTTCAATGTGGAATTCGTCCCCGTGGCGCATTCCATTCCGGACAGTCATGCGCTCGCCATCCGCACCGAGGCGGGCCTCGTGCTGCACACCGGTGACTGGAAACTCGATCCGCATCCCGGCGTCGGCCACGTGACCGACTCGGCCCGCCTTCAGGCCCTCGGCGACGAGGGCGTGCGGGCCATGATCTGCGATTCCACCAACGCCATCCGCGATGGCGTCTCACCGTCCGAGGCGGACGTGGCGGCAACGCTGAAGGACGTGGTGGCCAAGGCGAAGTATCGCGTGGCCTTCACCACCTTCTCCTCCAACGTCGCCCGCGTGCGCGCCATTGCGGAAGCGGCCTATGCCAACGGCCGCGAAGTGGTGGTTGTGGGCCGCGCCATGGAGCGCGTCATCGGCGTTGCCCGCGAGCAGGGCATGCTGGACGGCATCCCGGCCTTCCGGGGCGCGGAGGCTTTCGGCTTCCTGCCGCGCGACAAGGTGGTCGCCATCCTCACCGGCAGTCAGGGCGAGCCGCGCGCTGCGTTGAGCCGCATCGCCACCGACGATCATCCCGAGATCGCGTTGTCCCATGGCGATCTCGTGGTCTTCTCCTCGCGCACCATTCCCGGCAACGAGAAGGTGGTGAACACCGTCATCAACGGGCTGGTGAAGCGCGGCATCAAGGTGATGACCGACAAGGACGGCATGGTGCACGTGTCCGGCCATCCGCGCCGGGGCGAACTGGAGCAGATGTACAAGTGGGTGCGCCCGCAGGTCTCCGTGCCCGTGCATGGCGAGCCGCTGCACCTCTCCGAGCATGCGGCCCTCGCCAAGGCGCTGGGCGTGCCGGAAGTGGTGAACTGCGCCGATGGCCATGTGATCCGCCTTGCCCCCGGTCCGGCTGACCGGGTGGAAGAGGTGCCCCACGGCCGCCTCTACAAGGACGGCCGCCTGCTCATCCCCGACACGGCCCGTACCATCCCGGAGCGCCGCCGCCTTGCCTATGTGGGCGTGGTGTCCGTGGCGCTGGCCACTGACGGCAAGGGCAACATGGTGGGCGATCCCTCCGTGGAGATCAGCGGCGTTCCGGAGCGCGGGGAGGGGAGCGTGGACATGCTCGACCTCATCCTCGACACGGTGGTGACGACCTTCGACGGCCTGCCCAAGGCTCGCCGCCGCGATCCCGAGGCCTTGTCCGACTCGCTGGAGAAGGCGGTGCGCGGGGCGGTGAACGGGGCCTGGGGCAAGAAGCCGGTCTGCCACGTCCATATTGTCGAGGTCTGATCCTCGCGGAGCACATCCTGACTTCAGAGTGAGAAGGGGCGGATTGATTCAATCTGCCCCTTCTCACTTTCGGGGCGATATAGTGCCGTCCGCATAAGGGACGGCTGGAGGCGGGGCCGATCAGGTGAAACACTCTGATCGGTGCATCTCCTTCACAATCGCACCGCCCCGGGGAGGACAGGAATGATCGGACGCCTGAATCACGTCGCCATCGCGGTGAAGGACATCGCCGCCGCAACCGCGCTCTATCGCGACACCATGGGGGCGAGCGTCTCCGAAGCGGTGGAACAGCCGGCGCACGGCGTCACAACGGTTTTCATCAACCTGCCCAACACCAAGATCGAGCTGCTGGAGCCGCTGGGCGAGAATTCCCCCATCGCCAAGTTCCTGGAGCGCAATGCGGACGGCGGCATCCACCACATCTGCTACGAGGTGGATGACATCCTGGCCGCCCGCGACCGGCTGAAGGCGGCAGGCTCCCGCGTGCTGGGCGACGGCGAGCCGAAGATCGGCGCCCATGGCAAGCCGGTGCTGTTCCTACATCCGAAGGACTTCAACGGCACGCTGGTCGAGCTGGAGCAGGCCTGAGGGCGCCGCCATGGGTATCGGCTCCATCCTCGCCATCTATTTCATCATCTGGTGGCTGTGCCTGTTCGCGGTGCTGCCGTTCGGCGTGCGCTCCCATGCGGAAGCGGGCGTGGCGCCCCATCCCGGCGGCGATCCCGGCGCGCCCGTGCGTCTGGGCCTCATCCGCAAGATGCTGGCGACCACGCTGCTGGCAGCGGTGGTGACGGCTGGCGTCATCTTTCTGGTCCGCAGCGGCGTGGTGCGCCTCGAAGACCTGCCCATGCCGTTCGACGCCAAGGGCTATTGAGCCCGGCGCGGTTACGGCAGGGGAGGGCGCCCTGCGTGCGGGGCGCTCTCATGGGCTGAGTCGATGGGGACTCGGGGAGGCCCCCCTGGGCCGAACTGTCCAATTGCGGGCGGCGATGGACGGGCGCATCCTGCCGGTCGTAGTCGCGTTCCGGGATGTGCCTGGGGCGCCGGAAGTGCGTGCGCCAAAGAAAAAAGGCGAGACCGGATGTCTCGCCTTTTTGAGGATTAGCACTGTTTTGCGGAAGTCTGCGGGTGCCGCCGCATCTTCCAAATGTGCTGCCGTTCCGAATTGTCTCGCACTTAAGGGCGGTCGTCGGTCGGCTTGTTTTTGTTTTTCAATTCCTCCCGAGACCTGGACCCTCATGCCTGAGCCTTGCGGCGCAGGGACGGTCCCCTTTCTTGTGGCGAGGAGACGTTAGAACAAGAATCATGCGTTTGTCATCCTTGCGCCGCAATACTTGGAATGTTGCATCGCAACATGGGTGCGGACTGACAACAGCAGATCGCGAGAAATGAAAATCGGCCGTCAACGCTCGATTTTCATTGCAACTGCTGGCGCGGCAGGGATTACGGGGCGGTGGCGCGGGCGCCGGAAAGCCGAACGGACGGGCCGGGCTTGTGTTTTGCGAGGCGTTCCGCTTTCTCTGCTGCCAGAAAATTTTCTGAAAACCCGAACTTCCGAGTCGTCCGATGCGCCTGTCCCGCTACTTCCTGCCCATTCTCCGCGAGGTTCCCAAGGAAGCGGACATCGTCTCGCACCGCCTGATGCTGCGCGCCGGCATGATCCGGCAGGAAAGCGCCGGCATCTACGCCTGGCTGCCGCTGGGCCTGAAGGTGCTGAACAAGATCTGCAACATCATCCGCGAGGAGCAGAACCGCACCGGCGCGGTGGAACTGCTGATGCCCACCATCCAGTCGGCGGACCTGTGGCGCGAGAGCGGCCGCTACGACGACTACGGCAAGGAAATGCTGCGCATCAAGGACCGGCACGAGCGCGACATGCTGTTCGGCCCCACCAACGAGGAGATGATCACCGAGATCGTCCGCGGCTCGGTGAAGTCCTACAAGAGCCTGCCGCTGAACCTCTACCACATCCAGTGGAAGTTCCGGGACGAGGTGCGCCCGCGCTTCGGCGTCTACCGCTCGCGCGAATTCCTGATGAAGGACGCCTATTCCTTCGATCTGGACGCGGAGGGCGCGCGCCACTCCTACAACAAGATGTTCGTCGCCTATCTGCGCACGTTCGCGCGCATGGGCCTCAAGGCCATTCCCATGGTGGCTGACACCGGCCCCATCGGCGGCAACCTCTCGCATGAGTTCATCATTCTCGCCTCCACCGGCGAGAGCGAGGTGTTCTGCCATGGCGACTATCTGGAGAAGGCGCCGCCTCCCGCAGATGTGAACTTCGACGATGCGGCCGCCATGCAGGCGCTGGTCGACGACTGGACCACGCTCTACGCCGCCACCGAAGAGAAGCACGACACCGCCGCCTTCGCAGCGATTCCCGCGGAACGGCAGATGGCTGCGCGCGGCATCGAGGTGGGCCACATCTTCTATTTCGGCACCAAATACTCCGAGCCCTTCAACGCCAAGGTGCTGGGGCCGGACGGCGCCGAGAAGCTCCTCCACATGGGTTCCTACGGCATCGGTCCGTCCCGTCTCGTGGCCGCCATGATCGAGGCCTCCCATGACGAGCAGGGAATCATCTGGCCGGACGCGGTGGCGCCCTTCCAGGTGGGCATCCTCAACCTCAAGGTGGGCGACAGCGCCGTGGATGCGGCCTGCGCCGATCTTTACGCCAAACTAACCATGGCTGGTGTCGAGGTATTGTACGACGACACGGACGAGCGGGCCGGCTCGAAGTTCGCGACCGCGGACCTGATCGGCCTGCCGTGGCAGATCCTGGTGGGGCCGAAGAGCCTCGCCGACGGCAAGGTGGAACTGAAGCGGCGTGTGGACGGCTCGCGTGAGCTGGTTACGCCCGCAGAGGCATTCGAGAGGCTCAAGGGATGACGGGACGGCAGCGCATGGCCGCAGCCACGGGTTCGAGCGGTGCTTCGTCCGACGACGAGCCCACGGGCACCCGGCCATTCGCTGCCTTCGAGTGGATGCTTTCCGCACGCTACCTTCGGGCGCGGCGCAAGGAGGGTTTCATCTCGGTCATCGCCGGCTTCTCCTTCCTCGGCATCGTGCTGGGGGTGGCCACCCTCATCATCGTCATGGCGGTGATGAACGGCTTCCGGCAGGAACTGCTCGGCAAGATTTTGGGCCTTAACGGCCACATGCTGGTGCAGCCGCTGGAGAATTCGCTCACCGACTATACGGCGGTGGCGGATCGCATCTCCAAGCTCAACGGCGTCACGCTGGCGGTGCCGCTGGTGGAGGGGCAGGCGCTCGCCTCCTCGCCCTACAATGCGTCCGGCGTGCTGGTGCGTGGTCTGTCCGAAAAGGATCTGCGCCAGCTTCCCTCGGTGGCCAACAACATCCGCCAGGGCACGCTGGAAGGCTTCGATCAGGGGCAGGGGATCGCTATCGGCAAGCGCCTCGCCGACCAGCTTTCGCTGCGCGCGGGTGACAACATCACTTTGGTGGCCCCACGTGGCACCGTGACCCCGATGGGCACGTCACCGCGCATAAAAGCCTACAAGATCGCGGCTGTGTTTGAGATCGGCATGTCGGAATATGACAGCGCCTTCGTCTTCATGCCGCTGCCCGAGGCGCAGGCCTATTTCAACCGCAATGGCGATGTGAACGCCATCGAGGTCTACATCCAGAATCCCGACGACGTGGGCGAACTGCGCGGGGCCGTGCAGGCGGCGGCGCAGCGGCCGGTCTATATCGTCGACTGGCGACAGCGGAATGCCACCTTCTTCAATGCGCTTCAGGTGGAGCGCAACGTGATGTTCATGATCCTCACCCTGATCGTGCTGGTGGCGGCGCTGAACATCATTTCCGGCCTGATCATGCTGGTGAAGGACAAGGGGCACGACATCGCCGTGCTGCGCACCATGGGCGCCTCGCAGGGCTCCATCATGCGCATCTTCCTCATCACCGGGGCCAGCATCGGCGTGGTGGGCACGCTGGTGGGGGTGATCCTCGGCGTTCTGGTGTGCCTGAACGTGGAGGAGATCCGGCAGTTCATCTCCTGGATCACCCGCACCGAGCTGTTCTCGCCCGAGCTGTACTATCTCAGCCGCCTGCCGGCGAAGATGGACATCCGCGAGACCGTCTCCGTGGTGATCATGGCGCTCACCCTCTCTCTGCTCGCCACCCTCTATCCCTCCTGGCGGGCGGCCCGGCTCGATCCGGTGGAAGCCCTGAGATACGAATGATGTCCGAGCCCGACTATCCGCCGGCCCTGGCACTCGTGAACGTCGCCCGCCGCTACAAGGAGGGCGAGGGCGCCATCGAGGTGCTGCGCGATGCCAGCTTCGCCATCGAGCCCGGCCAGTCCGTGGCGCTGGTGGCGCCCTCGGGCACCGGCAAATCCACGCTGCTGCATCTGGCGGGCCTGCTGGAGCATCCCGACGAGGGCGAGGTCTATATCGACGGCGAGGCCACCTCGGGCCTGCCCGACAGGGATCGCACGCGCCTGCGCCGGCTCCATGTGGGCTTCGTCTACCAGTTCCATCACCTCCTGCCGGAGCTGACCGCGCTGGAGAATGTGATGATGCCGCAGATGATCCGCGGCCTGTCCAAGAAGGATGCGGCGGCGCGCGGGGGCGACCTGCTCGGCTATCTCGGCCTAGGCAAGCGGTTGAACCATCGCCCCTCGGAGCTTTCCGGCGGTGAGCAGCAGCGCGTGGCCATCGCCCGCGCACTCGCCAATGCCCCGCGTCTCGTGCTGGCGGACGAGCCCACGGGCAATCTCGACCCCAAGACCTCCGACCATGTGTTCGGCGCGCTGACCGAACTGGTGCATGCCACCGGCGTCGCGGCCCTCATCGCCACCCATAATCTGGAGCTTGCCGCCCGCATGGACCGGCGTGTCACCCTGCGCGACGGGCAGGTGGTGGAACTGGACTGAGGCGCCGCCGGCTCGGGGGGCGCAGGACATGTTCGGCGACGTGATCCTGCGGCTCGCGCGGGACGGCGATCTCGACCGGTTGCGGGCGATCTCGGCTGAGGCCCGTCAACGGTACGGGACGCTAGCGGGGCTGGCCCATGTGGCGGACGCCACGGCGCTGGACCGCGAGCGGTTCGCACCGTGCCGCGTGATGATCGCGGTGGCCGAGGACGAAACCCAGATTCTCGGCTTTGCGATGACGCGCCCGCTGGATGGGCTTCTCTATCTCGACAACATCTCGGTCGATCCCGCCTGTTCGGGGCAGGGCATCGGCCCATGCCTGCTGGCGGATGTGCTGGCGCACGCCGCAGCCTCGGGCGCCCCGGCCATCGCGCTGACCACCTTTCGCGAACCGAAGTGGAACGGTCCCTGGTTCCGCCGTCACGGCTTTCAGGCCATGCCCGCCGCGCATATCGGCCCGGGGCTGCGGGCGGTCATGGACCGGCAGGCGCTGACGCTCGATCCGGCCACGCGGGAGACGCTGTGGCGGCCGGCACGGCCGGTGGTCGCGCCCGCCTGATGCGGGGCGGCCGTGAAGTGGCGGCGAGGTGTCGTGGTGGGCCCGCCGGGTGGGGGATAGGGTGAGGCGATCCTTAGGAGAGGGGCCGCCGCCATGTCGATCCGCATCAACCGCAGCCGCCTGAAGTCCGAACGGCTTGGCCGGGGATGGTCGCAGGCGCATCTGGCGGACGCCAGCGGCGTCAGCCTGCGCACCGTCCAGCGGCTGGAGGGGAGCGGCCGTGCTGCCGCGCCTTCAATGATGGCGCTGGCAGCCGCGCTGGCTCTTCCGTTCGATGCCCTTGCCGCACCGACCGGCGGCGTGCGCCGGATCACGCCCTTGACCATACTCGCGGACATCGGGCCGAGCCTGGAGCGTCACCAGCGCCTCGGCTTCGAGCCTATTCCGACGGAAGATCCCGGCTGCGTCGGCCTGCGGGCGGGGAACACCTATCTCATCCTGTGTTCCGCCGCCTTCATGCGGGATGATTACCGGGCCGAGAGCATCGCGCCGCTCATTGGCCGCACCTTGCCCTACATCTGGGTGAGGGCGGTGGATGAGGCCCGCGCTGTCTATCCCGACCTCATGGAGGAGACGGTGACACGCGCCGGCACCCGCGAAATTCTGGTGAGGGATGGCGAGGAGTGGGCGATCCTTGCGGAAACCCCAAGATGAGCTGTTCTGGCGGCCCATTGGCCGCGCCCCTCTGATGAGCAGTTGCCCATTGCCGCAGAGCTTCCCCTGCCAAGCATTCATCACTGGTCATGGACAGCCGTTGACCCTGCGGGATTGCCCGCATAGTCTTTCTTCAAACGATTAAAGGCCGCGTTTCATCGATGGCTTCCCGCCCTCGCTGGCGACGGACCTCGTCTGGGGAGGACATCCATGAAACGTCTGTTTGCGGCGCTCTGCGTCGCCGCGTCCGCTTGCCTTGCTTTCTCTCCT
The DNA here is from genome assembly GCF_014635325.1 of Azorhizobium oxalatiphilum. Taxonomy (GTDB): domain Bacteria; phylum Pseudomonadota; class Alphaproteobacteria; order Rhizobiales; family Xanthobacteraceae; genus Azorhizobium; species Azorhizobium oxalatiphilum. Next base: position 229,164 of record NZ_BMCT01000009.1, read on the forward strand.
GCTTCTGCCGCCGGCTATCCCGAGCGGCCGATCACGCTCATCGTGCCGTGGGGCGCGGGCGGCGGCACGGATGCGGTGGCGCGCATCATCGGCTCGTTGCTGGAGCGCGATCTCAAGCAGCCCGTGGCCGTGGTGAACCGCACCGGCGGGCAGGGCGTGGTGGGCCATCAGGCGATCGCGGATTCCGCCCCGGACGGCTATACCATCGGCCTGATCACCGTCGAGATCGGCATGATGCACTGGCAGGGGCTCACCAAGCTCGACTACCAGTCCTACACGCCGGTCGCGCTGCTCAACGAGGATGCCGCCGGCGTGCAGGTGCGGGCGGACTCGCCCTACAAGACCGTCCGCGACCTGCTGGATGACATCAAGGCCCACCCCGGCAAGCTCAAGGCCTCCGGCACCGGGCAGGGCGGCATCTGGCATCTGGCGCTGGCGGGCATGCTGGCCTCGGACAAGATCGCCCCCGCCAGCGTGCCGTGGGTGCCGAGCAACGGTGCCGCGCCGGGCCTGCAGGATCTGATGGCGGGCGGCGTGCAGGTGGTCACCTGCTCATTACCCGAGGCGCGCTCGGTCATCGACGCCGGCCGCGTGCGCAGCCTCGCGGTGATGAGCAAGGAGCGCTCCAAGCTCATGCCCGACGTGCCGACCCTGAAGGAGGCCACCGGCAGCGACTGGGCCATCGGTGCGTGGCGCGGCATCGCCGGCCCCAAGGGCCTGCCGAAGGACGTCACGGACGTGCTCGGGGCTGCCCTCAAGAAGGCCTATGACAGCAAGGAATATCAGGATTTCCTGACCAGCCGCGGCTTCGGCGGGCGCTGGGCCGAGGGCGCCGCCTTCGGCACCTTCATGGCCGAGAGCGATGCCGCGCTGGGCGCGGTGATGAAGGAAGTCGGCATCGCCAAATAGCCCCATCCCGCACGGGAGGCATTCCGCATGCGCGTCAATGACCTGATCCTCGCCATCATGGTGATCGTCGGCGGTGTGGCGCTGGCCGCCGCGGCCTCCCGTCTGCCGCCCATTCCGGGGCAGGCCTATGGGGCGGAGGTGTTTCCGTTGCTGACGGCAGTGGGCCTCATCCTCTGCGGCTTCGCTCTTGGCGCGCAGGCGCTCAGGAGCGGGGCCGGCCCGGCCATCGCGCTCGGCTGGGCGCGCGAGCGGGCGGCGCTCATGCGGGCGGCAGCGCCCGTGGCAGCGGTCATCGCCTACATGCTGCTGGCGCCGCGCCTCGGCTTCGTCCTCGCCACCGCACTGATGACGGGCGGGCTGTTCGTGCTGCTGCGGGTGCGCGTCGTCGTGGCGATCCCGCTCGCCATCGTGGTTGCGGTCATCACCTATTATTCCTTCGCGTACGGGCTGCGCGTGCCGCTGCCGCGCGGTCTCGTGGAAGGATGGCTCTGACATGGGTGCGATCGAGAACGGCATCGCCCTCGTCCTGCATTGGGACGTGCTGCTCACCATCTTCCTCGCCGCCGCCTTCGGCCTCGTGGTCGGCGCCATCCCCGGCCTCACCGCCACCATGGCCATCGCTTTGCTGGTGCCGGTGACATTCTTCATGGACCCAATCCCGGCGGTGGGCGCGATGATCTCCTGCTCAGCAATGGCGATCTTCGCGGGCGACATCCCCAGCACGCTCATGCGCATGCCGGGCACGCCGGCCTCCGCAGCCTATACGGACGAATGCTACGCCATGACCCGCAAGGGGCAGGCGCAACTGGCGCTGGGCGCCAACGTGCTGTTCTCGGCGCTGGGCGGGCTGTTCGGCACCTTCGTATTGATCATCAGCGCACCACTGCTTGCCGAGGTGGCGCTGCAATTCTCCTCGTTCGAATATTTCTGGCTGGCGCTGCTCGGGCTCGCCTGCGCCATCTTCATCGGCACCGGCTCGCCGCTGAAGGGGATGATCTCGCTGTTCATCGGTCTGTTCGTGGCCTCCATCGGCCTGGAGAACCCGGCCGGCATCCCGCGCTTCACCATGGGCAATACGGACCTGATGAGCGGGGTGGACTTCATCCCCGCCATGATCGGCCTGTTCGCCATGTCGGAGGTGATCCGCTCCATGGTCTCCGGCGCGCAGGACTGGGACGTGAAGCAGGTGGCGCTGGGCAACCCGCTGAAGGGCTGGGGCCATCTTTTCGTGAAATACTGGCCGCAGCAATTGCGCGGCAACATCACCGGCACCGCCATCGGCATCCTGCCCGGCGCGGGGGCGGACATCGCCGCCTGGGTGTCCTTCGCCATGAGCCGGAAGTTCTCCAAGACGCCGGAGAAATTCGGCACCGGCCATCTGGAGGGCATCGTCGAGAGCACCTCCTCCAACAATGCGGCGCTCGGCGGCGCCTGGGTGCCGGCGCTGGTGTTCGGGATTCCCGGCGACAGCATCACCGCCATCGTCATCGGCGTGCTCTATCTGAAGGGGCTGAACCCCGGCCCGACGCTGTTCCTCAACAATCCGGAATCCATCTACGCCATCTTCTTCATCTTCATCCTCGCCAACGTCGCCATGGTGCCGCTCGGGCTGGCGGCGGCGCGGGCGGGCACGGCGCTGCTCAACATCCCCCGCCGCATCCTCATGCCCATCATCCTCGCTTTCTGCGTGGTGGGCGCGTTTGCCGTGAACAACGCGGTCTATGGCGTCATCATCATGCTGGTGTTCGGTGTGCTCGGCTTCCTCATGGAGGAGCATGAAGTGCCGGTGGCGCCGTGCGTGCTCGGCATCGTGCTGGGCAAGATGCTGGAGGAGAGTTTTGTCACCTCCATGATCAAGTCGGACGGCAGCTTTCTGGGCTTCTTCGAGCGCCCCATCGCCGGCGGGCTTGGCGTCGTCACGCTGCTGGTGCTGCTGATACCTGTGTGGGGCTGGCTGCGCGGGCGCATGCGGCGCACGCAGCCGGCCTGAGGCGGCTCAGCGCAGGGCGACCAGAATGGTGCCGCAAGCGATGAAGGCGACGCCGAGCCAATTCTGCCAGTTCAGCTTCTCGCCGAGGAAGAGCACGCCGAACACCGCCACCAGCACCACGCTCAGCTTGTCGATGGGCGCCACCTTGCTGGCCTCAGCCATCTGGAGGGCGCGGTAGTAGCAGAGCCATGACGCGCCGGTGGCGAGGCCGGAGAGGACGAGGAAGATCCAGGTCTGGCGCGAGATGGTGCCCAGCGGCTGCCATGCGCCCTTTGCCGCCACGATGGCGAATAGCAGGGCGATGATCACCAGCGTGCGGATGAGGGTGGCGAGGTCGGAATTGATGGCGGCGACGCCGATCTTGCCGAAGATGGCGGTCAGCGCCGCGAAAGCGGCTGCTCCGAATGCCCACATCTGCCAGCTTGCGATCATGTACGTCGGTCCTTCTGCCGGTGTGGCGAAGGAACCCGCCCACCCGGGGTCCTTGCGGATGTCGTGCGCCGTTGGGAAGGCGGCGCACACGGTGATGCTTCCGGTACACGCTTGCGGCCGCAAGCGGAAGCGTCTGCTCACTTTTTCGGGGCAGGGGCCTGTTTCCGGCGCGCCTTTCCCGTGCTGCCGAAACTGGACAGGCCTCCTGCCGCTGCTATGGTCCCGCCCACATGAAAGGGGAGCGGATGAAGGACGGGTTGCGGACGGCTGTCATGTGTTTCCTGGCCGTGCTGGTGGGCCTTGGCCTCGGCTTTGCGCTCGCCGCCACTTTCTGGGGCCGGCTGGTCGGCAGCATCAACAGCGAGAGCCTGTCCAACTGGCTCGGCTTCACGGGCGCCGTCATCGGCGCGCTGGCCACAGTCACGGCGGGCGCGCTGGCCTATGTGGGCGTGCTCTACAGCCATGCCGCCAGCACCCGCGATGGTGCGATCCACCGCATCACCGGTTATCTCGCCACCATCCGTAATCTCTATTCGCGCTGGCTGGAGATGAAGGACACGCCGGACAGCGATCCCGACCGGCTGATGAAGATCCACACTCTGCATGGCGAACTGCAGCGTCCCGAGATCACCGTCGCCCTCTATGATTCCATTCTGCAGGAAGATCAGGTGGCGATCTTCGTCTTCTGCAACACGCTGCGGGTGGCGCTCACCGACGGTCATCCCCACCAGCAGAATGCGGCGGAGATCGCCCTCTATATCTTCGATGACGTGACGCGGGCGCTGACCATCCGCAAGCGCCTGCTGGAGGAGGGCAATCCGCTCCACAAGGTGCAGAACACCAAATTCCTGAAGCCGGAGCCCTATATCAAGGCGCTGTCCAGCGGTGAAAAGAGCGAACTCGCCGCCCGCAAAGCCTGGGTCAGCCATGCCCCGGCGCAGGATGACGACACGCTGCCGGACCAGGTCGTCGCCAGTGCCGAAAGAGTCATCAAGGCCGGCATGTGACACCCGCGCCCTGAGGATGGCGGGGATGACGCAAGCGTTCATTCTCTGGCGAGCCGACTGGCCTTAAGATGACCCGTCCCCGACTCGACCCCCAGAGATACGTTCCAGCACCATGCGCGATCCCGGCTTCGTTCATCTCCATGTCCATTCCGCCTATTCGCTGCTGGAAGGGGCGCTGACGATCAAGGCGCTGGAGAAGTTCGCCACCGCCGATGCCCAGCCGGCGCTGGCGCTCACCGATACGGGCAATCTCTTCGGCGCGCTGGAATTCTCCGAGAAGATGTTCGGTGCCGGCATCCAGCCGATCGCCGGAGCAACCCTTGCCCTGGACCTGCCGGAAGTCGTCACCCCGCGTGGCGGCCTCGTGCCGAAGAAGCCGCGCATCGTGCTGCTGGCCGCCCGCGAGAGCGGCTGGCGCAATCTCATGGCGCTGGTGTCGCGTGCCTATCTCGACACCCCCAATGACGAGGAAGCGCGCATCACGCTGGAGTGGCTCGCCGCTCATGGCGACGGGCTGATCGCGCTCACCGGCGGCCCCTCAGGTCCCATCGACAAGGCGCTGGTGGCCGGCCATGCGGACGTGGCTGCCACCCGCCTCGACCAGCTCGCCACCATCTTCGGCGACCGGCTCTATGTGGAATTGCAGCGCCACCACTGGGATCCCGAGCGCGTTGCCGAGCCCGGCCTGCTCGATCTCGCCTATGCCAAGGGCCTGCCGCTGGTGGCGGCCAACGAGCCCTTCTTCGGTGCCCAGAGCGACTACAACGCCCATGACGCGCTGATCGCCATCGCCGAATCCAAGCTGCTCTCCGAGGGCGACCGCCGGCGCCTTACCCCGGAGCACCGTTTCAAGACCCGCGCCGAAATGCTGGAGCTGTTCGCGGATCTGCCCGAGGCGACCGCCAACACGGTGGAGATCGCCCAGCGCTGCGCCTATCGCGTGCGCACCGTGAAACCCATCCTGCCGCGCTTCACCTCCGGCGGCGGCGGCGACGCGCTGGCGGAAGAAGCGGCCGAGCTGGTGCGGCAGGCGCAGGAAGGGCTTGCCGCCCGCCTCGCCAAGCACGGCACCTCGGACGGGCTGGAGGTCTCCGTCTATGAGGAGCGCCTCGCCTACGAATTGTCCGTCATCGAGAAGATGAAGTTCCCCGGCTACTTCCTGATCGTGTCGGACTTCATCAAATGGGCGAAGGCGCACGACATTCCGGTGGGACCAGGCCGTGGATCGGGTGCAGGCTCGCTGGTGGCCTATTCGCTCCAGATCACTGACCTTGATCCGCTGCGTTTCGGCCTGCTGTTCGAGCGCTTCCTGAACCCCGACCGCGTGTCCATGCCCGACTTCGACGTGGACTTCTGCCAGGACCGCCGCGAAGAGGTGATCCATTATGTGCAGCAGCGCTACGGGCGCTCGCAGGTGGCGCAGATCATCACCTTCGGTACCCTGCAGGCGCGCGGCGTGCTGCGCGACGTGGGCCGCGTGCTGGAAATGCCCTACGGGCAGGTGGACAAGCTCTGCAAGCTGGTGCCGCAGAATCCGGCTGCCCCCGTCACCCTGAAGCAGGCCATCGAGGATGAGCCGCGCCTTCAGGAAGCGCGCGACAGCGAGGAGGTGGTCAAGCAGGCGTTCGACATCGCCGTGAGGCTGGAAGGCCTGAACCGCCACGCCTCCACCCATGCGGCGGGCATCGTGATCGGCGACCGGCCCCTGCATGAGCTGGTGCCGCTCTATCGAGACCCCAAGTCCGATATGCCGGTCACTCAGTACAATATGAAGTGGGTGGAGCAGGCCGGGCTGGTGAAGTTCGACTTCCTCGGCCTGAAGACGCTGACCACCATCACCACGGCGGTGAAGCTGATCAAGCAGCTCGGCGTCGATCTCGACATCTCCAAGATCCCGCTGGACGATCCCAAGAGCTACGCCATGCTGGCCCGCGGCGAGACGGTGGGCGTGTTCCAGGTGGAAAGCGCGGGCATGCGCCGCGCCCTCGTGGACATGAAGGCCGACCGGATCGAGGATCTGATCGCGCTGGTGGCGCTCTATCGCCCCGGCCCCATGGCCAACATCCCGGTCTATTGCGACTGTAAGCACGGTCGCGCCCAGCCGGACTATATCCACGAGAAGCTCGAGCCCTACCTGAAGGAGACCTTCGGGGTCATCATCTATCAGGAACAGGTGATGCAGATCGCGCAGGCGCTGTCCGGCTATTCGCTGGGCGAAGCCGACCTGCTGCGCCGCGCCATGGGTAAGAAGATCCGTGCGGAAATGGAGAAGCAGCGCGAGCGCTTCGTCACTGGCGCCGGGGAGGGTGGTGTCCCGAAGGCGCAGGCGGATGCCATCTTCGACCTGCTGGCCAAGTTCGCCGACTACGGCTTCAACAAGTCGCATGCGGCGGCCTATGCGCTGGTCGCCTACCAGACCGCCTGGCTGAAGGCGAACTACCCCACCGAGTTCCTCGCCGCCTCCATGACGCTCGATATGGGCAATACGGACAAGCTGGCCGAATTCCGGCAGGACGCAACGCGGCTCGGCATCAAGGTGGTGCCGCCGAACGTGAACCTGTCGCAGCGCGACTTCTCGGTGGTGGATGGCAAGATCATCTACGCCATGGCCGCCATCAAGGGCGTGGGCGGGCAGGCGGTGGATGCGCTGGTGGCCGCGCGCGGCGACAAGCCGTTCAAGGATCTGGCGGATTTCGCCAACCGCGTACCGGTGAAGATGGTCAACAAGCGCACGCTGGAGAATCTGGCCGCCGCCGGCTGCTTCGACGTGCTGGAGAAGAACCGCGCCCGTGTGTTCGCGGCGCTGGAGAATATCGTTTCCCATGCCCAGCGCATGGAGGCGGACCGCGCCTCGGGCCAGAACGACATGTTCGGCTCCGGCCCGGTCGCGGCCAAGCTGCCGCTGCCGGATGCGCCGCCCTGGATGCCGGCCGAACGGTTGCAGAAGGAATATGACAGCATCGGCTTCTTCCTCACCGGCCATCCGCTGGATGATTATGCGCAAGCCCTGAAGAAGATGCGGGTGCAGCCCTTCTCGGACTTCTCCCGTGCCGTGCGCAGCGGGGCGGCGGCCGGAAAGCTGGCCGCAACCGTGGTCTCGCGGCAGGAGCGCAAGACCAAGACCGGCAACCGCATGGGCATCGTCGGCCTGTCCGACCCCTCCGGCCATTTCGAGGCGGTGCTGTTCTCCGAAGGGCTGGCGCACTATCGCGACTTGCTGGAGCCGGGCACGCCGGTGCTGATGATGGTGGCGGCCGAACTGAACGGCGAGGATGTGCGCGTGCGCATCCAGTCCTGCGAGCGGCTCGACGAGGCGACCTCGCGTCATCACAAGAGCCTGCGCATCTTCGTCGATTCCACCAAGCCGCTGGACAGCATCGCCAAGCGCCTCGGCGGTGGCGGGGGCGGCGGACGGGGCGATGGCGAGGTCAGCCTCGTGCTGCTGATGGAGGAAGGCCGGGCCGAAGTGGAGATCCGCCTCGATGGCCGCTATCCGGTCTCGCCGCAGATCGCGGGCGCCATCAAGGCCATTCCCGGCGTGGTGCAGGTGGAGGCGGCGTGAGGACAGGGGAGGGCGCGCCTGCCGCGCCCGGCCCGTTCGATCCGGACGCCTACCGGGCCGGACTGCGCGGCGAGCTGTTCTGGATGGCCGCCGACCAGACGGTGGCCTTCGACGATATCCTCCGCATGCCCATCCGCGACCGGCCCGCCTTTCAGGACCGGGTGCTGGCCTATCTGCAAACGATACACGCTTTGGCACCGGAAGCGCCGCTCAGCCGGGTGGAGGACGCTTTCGACGGTCTGCTCGCGGACTTGCGCCGGGCGGGTGAGGACACCGACCGCTTGCTGCTGTGGCTGGGCGCGCAGGAGGATTATCCGGGCGAGGACCGCCTCGGCGTCGGGGCGCTGGCGGCATGGCGCGATGCCTTCTGGCGCTGGACGGCCGGCACGGCGGCGTTGCCGCGAGAGCTGGTGCCGGTGGCTTTGCTTGAAACGTATCGGGCGGAGGTGGCCGCACCCCGCGAAGCCCTGTTCGTCCGTAGCCGGGAGGCGCGCGGGCGCTTCCTGTCCTGCCCCGAGTCCCGCTCCAGCCGCGACAACCTCCTGTGGGGCATCTACTTTTCCGGCGTGGAGACGGATCCCACCACGCTGTTCCGTCCGCTGGTGGACAACAGGCTGCATCGCCAGTGGTGGCGCCGGCATCGCCTGAGCCTGACGCCTCCTGCCAGGGCGGCGCTGTTCGATGCGCTGGTGGAGACTATCCAGCGTCACGGCGATCCGCAGGTGCAGGACTGGTCCTGCGTCCAGCCCATCGATGATGCGTTGCGCGTGGACGATATCCCCGATTTCGATCGCTATGCGCGTGCTGCGCAAGATGTACGAAGCGCCGGTCCGAGCATTCCCTGAATTTCCAGCGCGAAGGCCCGATCGCTGAGGCTTTTCCGATGCGACACATGGCTGCAATGCAGTATATTTGTCCGCCAAAGGTTGAGATTGTGAAGAATTTGCGGTTTATGGGCGGCAAATTCCCCTCCACAATCCCATAGGTGGTCATGCCTTCCAGTCTGAAAATCAATCCGCCCGTGTTCTTTGGTTCGATATTGATTGTCGTCCTGTTTTCTTCAATCGGCGTATTGTTTCCAGATCGGGCAGGGGAGATATTCGGGCAGATACAGAGTTCCATCCTGAAATCGTTCGGCTGGCTGTATCTCCTCGCGGTCGGCATTTTTCTCGCTGCCGCCATCATCTTTTCCATGGGGCGTTTCGGTCGTCTGAAGCTTGGTCCGGACGATTCTGTGCCTGACTTCCGTTTTTCCTCATGGGTTGCCATGCTGTTCGCGGCGGGCATGGGCATCGGCATCATGTTCTATGCCGTCAGCGAGCCCATCACCCATTTCATGGCCCCGCCCACCGCCGAGCCGCGCTCGGTGGCGGCGGTGCGCGAGGCCATGGCGGTGACGTTCTTCCACTGGGGCATCCATGCCTGGGCCATCTATGCGGTGGTGGGCCTGTCGCTGGCCTATTTCGGCTATCGCTACAATCTGCCGCTGACCATCCGCTCCGGCCTCTATCCGCTCCTGAAGGATCGCATCCACGGGCCGATCGGCCATGCGGTCGATATCTTCGCGGTGGTATCCACCATCTTCGGCCTCGCGACCTCCATGGGGCTCGGCGTGCTGCAGATCAACGCCGGTCTCAACTATCTGCTCGGCGTGCCGGCGACCCCGCTGGTGCAACTGGCGCTGATGGCGTTCGTGACCTTCTGCGCCACGGCTTCCGCCCTGTCCGGCGTGGAGAAGGGCGTGCGCCTGCTCTCCGAGACCAACATGGTGGTGGCCATCGCGCTCATGCTGTTCGTGATCGTGGTCGGCCCCAGCAGCATGATCTTCCGCGATTTCGTCCAGAACATCGGCCTCTATCTCGATACGATGGTGCTGCGGACCTTCAACATCTTCGCCTACGGCCCGCCCAAGCCGTGGATCGAGGACTGGACGCTGTTCTACTGGGCGTGGTGGATTGCCTGGGCGCCGTTCGTCGGCATGTTCATCGCGCGCATCTCGCGCGGGCGCACGGTGCAGGAGTTCGTCGTCGCCGTGCTGTTCGTGCCGGCCGGTTTCACCTTCTTCTGGATGACGGTGTTCGGCAATACGGCCATCTTCATCGACACGACGGTGGCGAACGGGGCCTTGTCCGCAGCGGTGGCGAAGGACATGTCCATGGGCCTCTATCACTTCCTGGAATATCTGCCGTTCACGCCGATTACCTGCGCGGTCGCGATCTTCCTGGTGGCGATCTCCTTCATCTCCTCGGCCGACTCGGGCGCGTTGGTGGTCGATGCCATTGCCTCGGGCGGCGACACCGACACGCCCGCCCTCCAGCGTCTGTTCTGGTGTCTCCTGATTGCGGTGGTAGCCACGGTATTGTTGCTGGCGGGCGGTCTCGATGCGCTGCAGTCGGCCACCATCACCAGCGCTTTGCCATTCACCCTGGTCACGCTGGCGCTGGTGTGGGCGCTGTTCGTCGGCATGAAAGCGGACCTCGCCCAGCGCGAGGCGCAGTCGGCCCAGCCGGTGGTGCCGCCCGCCCAGCCGGCCTCCGGTCTGACGTGGCAGCGTCGTCTGGCGCTCATCCTGCACGCCCCGTCGCAGAAGGAGGTGGAAGCCTTCATCCTGCGCGAGGTGCGCCCGGCGCTGGAGCAGGTGGCGGGCGAGCTGACGCGGCGCGGTCGCCCTGCCGAGGTGCGCGAGGAGAATGGCGCGGTGGCGCTGCATGCGCCGGCGGAGGGCATGCGCGACTTCACCTATGGCGTGACGCTGACGGCGCACCGCCTGCCGGCCTTCTCTGCCCATGAGGCGGCGAAGCCGGAGAATCGCTACGAGGCCCGCACCCATTTCTCCAACGGCGCGCGGGACTATGATGTGATGGCCATGACCCGCGACCAGATCATCGCCGACGTTCTGGCGCAGTTCGAGTGCTACCTGCTGCTGGTGCAGTCGCCGCAGACCCAGCTCGTGGCCGGTGCGCCGGAGCATGTGCTGGCGGTGTAGGGATGGTGGCCGGAGGGGAGGGCGGTGCGCCTTTGTGCGCCCGCCGTCCTGTCCGCCGTCCTGCGTCCGGTGGGTAAAAGGCATTCGCGCCTTGCCCTTTCGGCCGCCTTCGGTTATTAGCCGCGCCATTCCGCACGCGGACACTCGGGCCATGTGGCCCATCCGGTGCCTTTGATCCCAAAGGATCGAGGGTACGTCCGCGGAGGCTCAACCGGAGAATACCAAAGTGGCTCTTCCCGATTATTCCATGCGCCAGCTCCTCGAAGCCGGCGTGCACTTCGGCCACCAGTCTCACCGCTGGAACCCCAAGATGGCGCAGTACATCTTCGGTGTGCGCAACAACATCCACATTCTCGACCTGTCGCAGACCGTGCCGGCGCTGCACCGCGCCCTGCAGGCCGTGTCCGACACCGTGGCCCAGGGTGGCCGCGTGCTGTTCGTCGGCACCAAGCGCCAGGCCCAGGAGCAGGTGGCGGACGCCGCCCGCCGCTCCGCCCAGTACTATGTGAACTCCCGCTGGCTCGGCGGCATGCTCACCAACTGGAAGACCATTTCCAACTCGATCGCCCGCCTGAAGAAGCTCGAAGAGATGCTGGCCGGCGGCGAGCAGGGTGGCGGCTACACCAAGAAGGAGCGCCTGACCCTCTCCCGTGAAAAGGAGAAGCTGGAGCGCGCTCTCGGTGGTATCCGTGACATGGGCGGCCTGCCCGACCTGCTGTTCGTGATCGACACGAACAAGGAAGACATCGCCGTGAAGGAGGCCCAGCGCCTCGGCATCCCGGTGGCGGCCATCCTCGACACCAATTCCGATCCGGACGGCATCGCCTTCCCGGTTCCCGGCAACGATGACGCCGGCCGCGCCATCCAGCTCTATTGCGACCTCGTCGCCCGCGCCGCCATCGACGGCATCGGCCGTGGCCAGAGCGATCTGGGTGTGGATCTCGGCGAAGTCGAGGCTCCCGCCGAGGATCTGCCCGCTTCTGACAGCGTGTGGGTGGCCTTCGAGCCCCTCTCCGGTCCGCGCGGCGTCGCCGACGACCTGAAGAAGCTGACGGGCGTGTCCCCCGAGATCGAGCAGAAGCTGAACGAGATCGGTGTGTTCCACTTCTCGCAGCTGGCCGACATCGCCGCCGCTGATGCCGTGCGCATCGGCGAAGAGGTGGGTCTGCCGGGCCGCGTGGACGGTTGGGTCGCCCAGGCGAAGGAGTTCTCCGCCGAAGCGGAGTGAACCTTTCGGACGTTTGAAACTTTGGATTAGGGGCGCAGCCCCGGCGGCCGGCTCGGGAACCACCCCAGCCGGCCGTGGCATGAGAAGAAGAGGAAGCTGAGCATGGTCGAGATCACAGCAGGGCTCGTGAAGGATCTCCGCGAAAAGACCGGCGCCGGCATGATGGACTGCAAGACGGCGCTCAAGGAGAATGGCGGCGACATCGAAGCCGCCATCGACTGGCTGCGCACGAAGGGTCTCGCCAAGGCCGCCAAGAAGGCCGGCCGCGTGGCCGCCGAAGGTCTGGTCGCCGTCGAGTCGTCGGGCCGCACCGCCACCGCGCTGGAAGTCAATGCCGAGACCGACTTCGTCGCCCGCAACGCCGACTTCCAGGCGTTCGTGCGCGAGGCCGCCAAGATCGCCCTCAACACCGATGGCACCATCGAGGCCCTGACCGCCGCCCACTTCCCGGGCGAGAGCGTCACCGTCGGCGAGCGTCTGACGAGCCTGATCGCCACCATTGGCGAGAACATGAGCCTGCGTCGCTCGACCAAGCTGACCGTCTCCAAGGGCTTCATCGCCTCCTACGTGCACGGTGCCGTGACCGAGGGCCAGGGCCGCATCGGCGTGCTCGTGGCCATGGAGTCCGAAGGTGACGTGGAGAAGCTGGCCACCCTCGGTCGCCAGATCGCCATGCATGTGGCTGCCCTGAACCCGCTGGCGCTGGACGCCTCGGGCATCGACGCCGCCACCATCGAGCGTGAGAAGGCCATCCTGATCGAGAAGAATCAGGGCAAGCCGGCCAACGTTCTGGAGAAGATCGCCGAGAACGGCATCAAGACCTTCTTCAAGGAAGTCACCCTGCTCGAGCAGCCCTTCGTGCACGACGGTTCCAAGACCGTCGCCCAGGTGCTGAAGGAGAAGGAGGGTTCGGTCGGCGCGCCGATCAAGCTCACGGGCTTCGTGCGTTATGCCCTCGGCGAGGGTATCGAGAAGGAAGAGACCGACTTCGCGGCTGAAGTCGCCGCTGCGGCCGGCCAGTCCTGACCGGCGGCGGAGAGGGCACGTCCATGACGGACCTTCCCTATCCCCGCATCCTGGTCAAGGTCTCGGGAGAGGCCTTGATGGGGTCGGAGCCCTTTGGGCTCCATCCCCCGACTGTCGCCCGGATCGCCCGTGAACTCGTGGCCGCGCGTGAGCTCGGCTGTGAGGTCGGCGTGGTGGTGGGCGGCGGCAACATCCTGCGTGGCGCGCGGGTGGCGGGCGAGGATCTCGACCGCTCCACCGCCGACCACATGGGCATGCTGGCCACCGTCATGAACTGCCTGGCGCTGGAAGCCGCCATCGAGGCGGCGGGGCAGCCCGCGCGCACCATGTCCGCCATTCCCATGCCGACGGTCTGCGAGCCCTACGCCCGCCAGCCTGCCATGCGCCACCTGCGACTCGGCCGCGTGGTGCTGCTGGCCGGCGGCACCGGCAATCCGTACTTCACCACGGATACCGGCGCCGTGCTGCGCGCGGCCGAACTGGACGCCGACGCAGTGCTGAAGGCGACCAATGTGGACGGCGTCTATACGGCCGACCCGAAGACCGACCCCTCTGCGACGCGCTACGAGCGCATCACCCACGATCAGGCTCTGGCCTATGATCTCAAGGTGATGGATGCCGCGGCCTTCGCCCTTGCCCGCGAAGCGGCGCTGCCTATCATCGTCTTCTCCATCCGCGAGCCCGGCGCCATCGTCGCGGCGGCGAAAGGGGAGGGGCATGTGACGGTGGTTTCCCCGTAAGCACACCATCCACACCTCTCCGGGGCCTTGTTCCGGGGAGGTGTTTTTGCCGCAGGTTCAACCTGCACAAGGCCCCGGTGGCGCGGGGGTGCGGCGAAGGGGGCCGTGCCGCCACTTGACAGAGGGGCAGGCCACAACCCATTCCAGCCCACGGTTCACGGCCTGCCGCGCGCATTGCGCCGGCGCGTCGATCAGACGGCGGGCGCGGCATGCCGCGCGGCCACATGAGAATAGAGGAAGCCATGACCACCGCCTTCGACCTCGCCGACATCAAGCGCCGCATGCAGGGCGCGGTTGCTTCGCTGAAGACGGAACTTGGCGGCCTGCGCACGGGCCGGGCCTCGGCCAGCCTGCTGGAGCCGATCCAGGTGGACGCCTATGGCGCGCACATGCCGCTGGCGCAGGTGGCCACCGTCTCGGTGCCCGAGGCCCGTCTGCTCTCCGTGCAGGTCTGGGACCGTGGCATGGTGAACGCGGTGGAAAAGGCGATCCGCGACAGCAACCTCGGCCTCAACCCGGCCACCGAGGGCCAGACCCTGCGCATCCGCATCCCGGAGCTCAATGAGGAGCGCCGCAAGGAGCTGGTGAAGGTCGCCCATAAATATGCCGAGGCCGCCAAGGTCGCCGTGCGCCACGTGCGCCGCGATGGCATGGACCTGCTGAAGAAGCTCGAGAAGGACAGCGCCATCAGCGCCGACGACATGGAGCGTCAGTCCAAGGACGTGCAGAAGGTCACGGACGAGACCATCGCCGAGGTCGATCAGACCCTGGCCCATAAGGAAAAAGAGATTCTGGCGGTCTGAGAACGCCGGACGAGATGGGGGAGCGGCCCATGTCCCGGGCAGAGGGCGTTCAGGAAGACGGCCCCACCGGCGCCGCCCCGCAGGCTGCGGGGGTGCCGGTGCACGTGGGCGTCATCATGGACGGCAACGGGCGCTGGGCTACCTCGCGCAACCTGCCGCGGGTGGAAGGCCACCGGCGCGGCGTGGAGGCGCTACGCCGCTGCGTGCGCGCCGCCCGCGAGATCGGCATCCGCTATCTCACCATCTACAGCTTCTCCAGCGAGAACTGGTCGCGTCCCGTCAGCGAGATTTCCGAGCTGATGGGCCTGCTCAAGCGCTTCCTGCGCCATGATCTGGCCGAGCTGCATTCGGCCAACGTCAAGGTCCGCATCATCGGCGAGCGCACCTCGCTCTCCCGCGACCTCTGCCTGATGCTGGACGAAGCCGAGGCGCTGACCCGCGACAACACCGGCCTCACGCTGGTGGTGGCGTTCAATTACGGCTCGCGGCAGGAGATCGCCTCCGCCGCCCAGCGTCTCGCGGCCGAAGTGGCGGCGGGTACGCTGAAGCTTGAAGACATCACCATCGAGGCTCTGGGCGGGCGGCTCGACACGGCCGGCATTCCCGATCCGGATCTCATCATCCGCACCAGCGGCGAGCAGCGCCTGTCCAACTTCCTCATGTGGCAGGCGGCCTATTCGGAATTCGTGTTCCTGCCCATCCACTGGCCCGAGTTCGACCATGCGGCGCTGCTCGGCGCGGTGCAGGAATATGCCCGGCGTGATCGCCGCTTCGGCGGGCTGACCGCGCGCACGGGTAGCTGATGCCGGTCATCGGCGGGCGCGACCTCAAGCAGCGCACTCTTTCGGCCGCCGTTCTCGCGCCGGTGGTGCTGTTCATCACCTGGCTCGGCGGCATACCCTTTGCCGTGCTCTGGACGCTCGCCGGCCTCGGCGCGCTCTGGGAGTGGAGCCGCATCGCCCGGACGAGCCCCGTGCCGCTGCTGCCGGTGCTTGGCGGCCTGATCCTTATCGCTGGCGCGATCCTTCTGGAACTGGGCGAGATTCGATACTGCCTGATGCTGACGGCGGCTGGCATTCTCGGCTGCGCGCTCGCCGTCCGGCCCCGGCTGTGGTCCGGCGTCGGGTTCTTCTGCGCCGCCATTGCCGCTCTGCCGGTGATCGTGCTGCGGGGGGCCGACGAGGTGGGCTTCCTGGCGATCCTGTTCCTGTTCGCGGTGGTGTGGGGCACCGACATCGCCGCCTATTTCACCGGCCGGGCGCTGGGTGGGCCGAAGCTCTGGCCGCGCCTCTCTCCCAACAAGACATGGTCCGGTGCCATCGGCGGGGCCGTGTTCGGTACATTGGCCGGCGTTCTGGTGACGCTGGCGGGCGGGCTCGTCTTCTCGCCCATGCTGATCGTGGTCGGCCTGGCTCTGAGTGTGATCGGGCAGGCCGGCGATCTGGCGGAATCGGCCTTCAAGCGCGCTTTCGGCGTGAAGGATGCAAGCAAACTCATTCCCGGCCATGGTGGTCTGCTGGATCGGCTGGACGGCTTTGCCACCGCCACTCTGGCGGCGCTGCTGATCGCCGCCGGCCATGGCGGGGCGAGCCCGGCGGCCGGGCTGCTTCTATGGTAGGACGTCTCACATGACAGCGGTCTCGATCCTCGGCGCCACGGGGTCCGTGGGGCGCAGCGCCGTGAAGGTGCTGGCCGGGGCCGGCGATCGCTTCCGCGTCGAGGCGGTGGCCGGCGGCCGGGATGCGAAAGCGCTGGCCGAGGTGGCGATCTCCCTGAACGCACGCTTCGCCGCCATTGCCGATCCGGCTGCGGGAGCCGAGCTGAAGAGCCTGCTGGCGGGCACGGGCATCGCATCGGGCGCGGGGCAGGGCGCCGTGCTGGAGGCCGCCGCCCGCGAGGCTGACATCGTGATTGCCGGCATTTCGGGCATCGCCGGGCTGGAGCCGACGGTGGCGGCCTTCGCGGCCGGCCGCCGCATAGGGGTGGCCAACAAGGAATGCCTTGTGGCGGCCGGCGACTTCTTCATGGCGGAAGCGGCGCGGGTGGGGGCGGACCTGTTCCCGGTCGATTCCGAGCATAACGCCGTCTTCCAGGCGCTGGCCCCGGCACCGCGCCGTGCGGTGGAGCAGGTGGTGATCACCGCGTCCGGCGGCCCGTTCCGCACCGCCACCCGCGAGGTGATCGCCCGTGCCACCCCGGCGGATGCGCTCAAGCATCCCAACTGGTCCATGGGCGCGAAGATCACCATCGATTCCGCCACCCTGATGAACAAGGGGCTGGAACTGATCGAGGCCCACCATCTGTTCGCGGTGCCCCCCGAGCAACTGGACGTGGTGGTGCATCCCGAATCCATCGTCCACGGGCTGGTGTCCTTCGTGGACGGCTCGGTGGTGGCGGTGCTGGCCATGCCGGACATGGCGTTGCCCATCGCCCATTGCCTCGCCCATCCCGAGCGCCTGCCTACCGATTGCAAGCGCCTCGATCTGGCAGCGCTTGGCCGGCTGACCTTCGAAAAGCCGGACACGGAGCGATTCCCCTGCCTGCGTCTTGCGCGGGAAGCGCTGGCGGAAGGCGGGGCGGCGCCCACCATCCTGAACGGCGCCAACGAGGTGGCGGTGGCCGCCTTCCTTGATGGCCGCATCGGCTTCTATGGAATCGCCTCCACGGTCCAGGAGACGCTGGAGCGTAGTGCGCGGGGCCGGGCGCCGGGATCGGTGGCGGAGGCCATGGACATGGATGGTGAGGCGCGGCGCATCGCCCTTTCCCTCTTGCCTAAGTTCGCCGCAAAGGCATCCTAAAGGCAGATCGGAGCGGGTCAGCTTCAGCCAAGTGACATGGCTGAAGCTGAGGGCTGCTCTTGCGTCATGCACTTCAGGGGGCTCATCCGGTTCGTTTGACGCGCCGGGCGGGGGGCTCCGATCGAGGAAGAGAAGATGGAAGTTTTGTCGGGACTGGGCTCCATGGGGCACTCCCTGCTGGGATATGTGATCCCCTTTCTGTTTGTCCTGACACTGGTCGTTTTCTTCCATGAGCTGGGCCACTTCTGGGTGGCCCGCCGCGCTGGCGTGCGGGTGCTGACCTTCTCGCTGGGATTCGGCCCCGAGCTGTACGGCTTCAACGATAAGCACGGCACCCGCTGGCGCCTCGCCGCCATTCCGCTCGGTGGCTATGTGAAATTCTATGGCGACGAGGATGCCGCCTCCACGCCGGACCCGCAGAAGCTGGCGGCCATGACCCCGGCCGAGCGCAAGGAAAGCTTCTTCTATCAGCCCCTGCGCTGGCGGGCGGCTATCGTGGCGGCGGGTCCCATCGCCAATTTCATCCTCGCCATCGTCATCTTCACCTTCGTCTTCATGGTGTTCGGCCGTCAGGTCAGCGCTCCGCGAGTCGATCAGGTGAGCCCGGCCAGCGCCGCCGAGCGCGCGGGCTTCAAGCCGGGCGATCTGGTTCTGACCATCGATGGCGCGCCTGTGGAAAGCTTCGCCGACATGCAGCGCGTCGTCGGCTCGGGCGCGGGCACCGCGTTGGCCTTCACGGTCGATCGGGGAGGGGAGAAGGTCAATCTCTCCGCCACCCCCGAGCTGCGCGAGATGAAGGACGCCTTCGGCAACGTGCACCGCATGGGCATGCTGGGCATTTCCCGCTCGCTGGCGGCGGCGGATGTGACCACGCGTCGCTACGGCCCGGTTGAAGCCGTGACCATGGGCGCGCAGGAGACCTGGTTCGTGGTCGCCCGCACCTTCGATTATCTGGGTGGTCTGATTTCCGGTCGGGAATCGGCGGACCAATTGGGTGGTCCCATCCGCATCGCCCAGGTTTCGGGTCAGGTGGCGACCTTCGGCTTCGGCGCCCTTTTGTCGCTGGCGGCCGTGCTTTCGGTCTCTATCGGACTTCTTAACCTCTTTCCCATCCCGCTCTTGGATGGCGGGCATTTGATGTTCTACGCTATTGAAGCGGTCCGCGGGCATCCTCTCAGCGCGCGGGCGCAGGACATCGGGTTTCGTATCGGCCTCGCCATCGTGCTTATGCTGATGGTGTTTGCCACCTGGAACGACGTGGTTCATATCGCCACGATGTAGTGCCGTTGCCGCGAGTCTCGCATGCCGAGTCTCGTGGCGCTGGTGCAACGCTCCGGGGAAAAGCGGAAGCTGCTGTCCGGACAGGCGTTTGCAGGCAGATCAAAAGTCTGTACAAGCGCCTCGAAGGTGGAGAATCCAGGGGTCTGTCCCCTGGGTTGAGACAACGAATTTCAAGGTTGCGCGCCATATGACTGCTCCGGCAAGTAAGTTGGTTAAACTGGCCGCCGTCCTCGGTCTCGCTATCGCGACCGTCGCGACGACGACCGCCGGATCTCTCGTGGTCGCCTCTCCGGCGATGGCGCAGTCCGCGTCATCCATCGTCGTGCAGGGCAACCGCCGCGTCGATGCGGACACCATCCGGTCCTATTTCAATCTGAAGCCCGGCGAGTCCCTGACCTCCGCCAAGATCGACGACGGCCTGAAGGCGCTCTATGCGACCGGGCTGTTCGCCGACGTCCGCGTCTCCAACCAGGGCGGCCGCGTGGTCGTGACGGTTTCGGAGAACGAGGTGATCAACAAGGTTGCCTTCGAGGGCAACAAGAAGGTCAAGGACGAACAGCTCCAGGGCGAGATCCAGTCCAAGGAGCGTGGCCCGCTGTCGCAGGCCGTCGTCCAGGCTGACACCACCCGCATCGTCGACCTCTATCGTCGTACCGGCCGCATCGACGTGTCCGTCAACCCGGTCACTATCGACCGTGGCAATGGTCGCGTGGATCTCGTCTTCGAGATCAAGGAAGGCGACAAGACCGGCGTGAAGGACATCAAGTTCGTCGGCAACAAGGCCTTCTCGGATTGGCGCCTGAAGGACGTCATCTCCACGAGCGTCACCAACTGGCTGTCGTTCCTGAAGTCCACCGACGTCTATGACGCCGATCGCGTGAATGCGGACCAGGAACTGCTGCGCCGCTTCTACCTGAAGAACGGCTATGCCGACTTCCGCATCGTGAATGCGACCGCGGAGATGGATCCGGCCGGCGGCGGCTACATCATCACCATCACGGTGGATGAGGGTGCGCAGTACAAGTTCGGCAAGGTGGATGTGGTCTCCAACATCCGTGACGTGCCGGCTTCCAGCCTGCGCAATGGCCTGCGCATGAGCGATGGCCAGATCTACAATGCCGAGCTGGTCGAGAAGAGCGTCGAGAACCTGACCATCGAAGTGTCGAAGAGCGGCTACGCCTTCGCCCAGGTGCGTCCGCGCGGCGATCGCGACTTCCAGTCCAAGCAGATCAACGTCACCTTCGTGGTCGAGGAAGGCCCGCGGGTCTACATCGAGCGCATCGAAGTGCGTGGCAACACCCGTACCCGTGACTGGGTGGTGCGCCGCGAGTTCGATATCGGCGAGGGCGATGCCTATAACCGCGTCCTCGTGGACCGCGCCGAGCGCCGCCTGCGCAACCTCGGCTACTTCAAGACCGTCAAGATCTCCAACGAGCCGGGCTCCGCGCCCGACCGCGTGATCCTCGTGGTCACGGTGGAAGATCAGCCCACGGGTGAGTTCTCCGTCTCCGGCGGCTACTCCACCTCGGACGGCTTCATCGGCTCCGTGTCGCTGGGTGAGAAGAACTTCCTCGGCCGTGGTCAGTATGTGAGCATCTCCGGTACGCTCGGCCAGTATTCGCAGGGCGCCCAGTTCTCCTTCACCGAGCCCTACTTCATGGGCTATCGCCTCGCGGCCGGTCTGGACCTGTACTGGAAGGAGACCTCCTCCAACAGCTACACGTCCTATGACAGCGAAACGATCGGTGGCGGTATCCGCTTCGGTCTGCCGATCACGGACGAGGTGACGCTGGCTCTGCGTTACAACCTCTACTCCCGTGAGCTGAGCCTCTCGAACTGCGACACCTACACCACTTATATTGCGGCCCTGGTCGCGGCCACGCCTTCGCTGGCCACCTACTACAGCACCATGCCTCCGTGCGGTGTTTCGTGGGCGATCATCGAAGCCGTGCAGCAGGGTCAGACTATCACCTCGGTGGCCGGTTACACCCTCTCGTTCAACGGTCTGGACAACAACGCCAACCCGACGAGCGGCCTGTATGCGGAACTGAAGCAGGACTTCGCCGGCCTTGGCGGTGACGTGAACTTCATCCGCACCACCGGCGACATGCGCTTCTACTACCCGATGGTCTATGACTCCGTGCTGATGCTGCGTGGTCAGGCTGGTTATGTCTCCGCTTGGGGCGACAAGGACCTGCTGATCATGGACAACTTCTTCATGGGTCCGAACCTGGTCCGCGGTTTCGCGCCCTCCGGCATCGGTCCGCGCGACATCAAGTACGCCGCTCTCTACGGCGAGGACAACGCGAACGCTCTCGGCGCCACCACCTACTGGGGTGTCTCGGCTGAGATCCAGTTCCCGCTGGCCTTCCTGCCGAAGGACGTGGGTATGAAGGCTGCGGTCTTCGCCGATGCCGGCTCGGCCTATGGTTATGACGGTGCGACCTCCTTCCCGGGTTCGGCGGCTTATGACACCGCTT
This sequence comes from Azorhizobium oxalatiphilum, assembly GCF_014635325.1. Taxonomy (GTDB): domain Bacteria; phylum Pseudomonadota; class Alphaproteobacteria; order Rhizobiales; family Xanthobacteraceae; genus Azorhizobium; species Azorhizobium oxalatiphilum. The sequence goes on from NZ_BMCT01000009.1 coordinate 250,406, forward strand.
GCCCGACCGGCTCGAAGAACGCCATCGGTGCGGTCTGCGTGGCCGACGAGAATGTGGTCCGCTCCTCGGTCGGCGCCAGCCTGATCTGGCAGTCGCCCTTCGGCCCGCTGCGCTTCGACTATGCGATCCCGCTCTCCAAGGCGGACTACGACCGGACCCAGGAATTCCGCTTCTCCGGCGGCACCAAGTTCTGATCGTAGCGACATCCATCAGCAACGGGCGCCGCCGGCTATGCCGCGCGGCGCCCGAACCTTATCTGAGCCCCGTCCGAGCCTCATGACCGAACCTGCCTTCTTCCCGCTGCCCTCGCCGCTCTCCCTCGCGGAGGTCGCGACGCTCAGCGGGGCGCGCCTCGCGCGGGCGGGAGCATCGGCGGATCTCGAGGTGCGCGGCGTCGGCACGCTGGCCGATGCCGGCCCGCATGACCTCGCCTTCTTCGACAGTCCCCGTTATCTGGGCGACTTCCGCGCTTCGCGTGCCGGCGCCTGCATCACCAACGAGAAGCTCGCCAGTGAGGCGCCCGAGGGCATGGCGGTGTTCATCGCCGGCCGCCCGGCGCAGGCCTTCGTCTCCGTCACCCGTGCCCTGTTCCCGCAGGCGCTGCGGCCGCAGCCGGTGTTCGGCCATGCGGGCATCGCCACCGGCGCCTTCATCCATCCCACCGCCCGTCTCGAGGATGGGGTGACGGTGGATCCCGGCGCGGTCATCGGCCCCGGCACCGAGATCGGTTCCGGCACGGTCATCTGCGCCAATGCGGTGATCGGTGCCGGCGTGCGCATCGGCCGTGATTGCGCGGTCGGGCCCGGCGCCACGCTCACCCATACCCTGCTCGGCAACCGCGTCATCATCCATGCCGGCGCCCGCCTCGGGCAGGACGGCTTCGGCTACCAGCCCGGCGCCGCCCACCTGAAGGTGCCGCAGATCGGCCGGGTGGTGGTGCAGGACGATGTGGAGATCGGCGCCAACACCGCCATCGACCGTGGCGCGCTGCGCGACACGGTGATCGGGGAGGGGACCAAGATCGACAATCTGGTGCAGATCGCCCACAACGTGGTGATCGGCCGGCATTGCATCATCGTCTCGCAGACCGGCATCTCCGGCAGCACCACGCTGGAGGACTATGTGGTGCTGGGTGGGCAGGTGGGCGTGGTGGGCCATTGCACCATCGGCACCGGCAGCCAGATCGCCGCCTCCAGCAATGTGAAGGGCGATGTGCCGCCCGGCGTGCGCTGGGGCGGCTCGCCGGCCAAGCCCGTGCGCGAATGGTTCCGCGAGATCACCACCCTGAAGAATTTGGCCGCAGCGGGCGCGCGTTCCGGCGCCGCGACGCCGGGGGACGAGGAATGACCGAAGAGACCAAGACCGAAGGCGAGGTGAAGTCGCTCGCCGCCATCGACATCCAGAAGATCCTGGTGCTGCTGCCGCACCGCTATCCCTTCCTTCTGGTGGACAAGATCGAGCAGATCGATGCCGACCTGTCCTGCGTCGGCACCAAGAACGTCACCGCGAATGAGCCGCATTTCCAGGGTCATTTCCCGGACAACCCGGTGATGCCGGGCGTGCTGATCATCGAGGGCATGGCCCAGACGGCGGGGGCCATCTGCATCCTGAACAAGGGCGCCGATGCCAAGCCCTCGCTGGTCTATTTCATGACCATCGACGAAGCCAAGTTCCGCCGCCCCGTCCGCCCGGGCGACGTGCTGGAATACCACATGACCCGCCTCAACAAGCGCCGGAACATGTGGTGGTACAAGGGCGAGGCAAAGGTGAACGGCGAGATCGTGGCGGAGGCCAAGGTCGGCGCCATGATCGCCGAGGAGTGAGCGTGGCCCTTATCGATTCAACTGCCCGCGTCGCCGATGGCGCGCGGCTCGCCGATGATGTGGAAGTCGGACCTTTCTGCATCGTCGGTCCCGACGTCACGCTCGAAGCCGGCGTCAAGCTCCACGCCCATGTCAATGTGCAGGGCGTCACCACGCTCGGCGCGCGCACGCAGGTCTTCCCCTTCGCCTCGCTCGGCACCCCGCCGCAGTCGGTGCACTACAAGGGCGAGAAGACCGCGCTGGTGGTGGGCGAGGACTGCTCCATCCGCGAGCATGTGACCATGAACACCGGCACCGCCGGCGGGCGCGGCACCACGGTGGTCGGCAATGGCTGCATGCTGATGGTGGGCGCGCACGTGGGCCATGACTGCCGCGTGGGCAACAATGTCATCTTCGCCAACAACGCCACGCTGGGCGGCCATGTGGATGTGGGCGACCATGTGTTCCTCGGTGGCCTCAGCGCCGTGCACCAGTTCGTGCGCATCGGTGCGCAGGTCATGGTGGGTGGCCTGTCCGGCATCCGCGAGGACGTGATCCCCTTCGGCTATGCCATCGGCCAGAACGCCAATCTGGTGGGCCTGAACGTGGTGGGCATGAAGCGGCGCGGCTACACCCGCTCCGACCTGCATCTGGCGCGTGCGGCCTATCGTGACCTGTTCTTCGGCAAGGGCACGTTTGCCGAGCGCCTCGCCGACTTGCGCACCCGGCAGGAGCAGTCCAGCTTCATCCAGCAGCTGGTGGAATTCGTGGATGCCGGCGGCAATCGCGAATTGTGCCGTCCTTCGCGCAAGGTGGTCCAGCTGGAGGACTGATGAGCGTGGCCGCACAGCCTGCCCCTCCGGAGCTCACCCCTCCGCCATCGGCCGGGCGTGACGCCGGGCCGGTGGGCATCGTGGCAGGCGGCGGCGCCTTCCCCGCCGCCGTGGCCGAGGCCGTGCGCGCGCAGGGCCGTGACGTCCTCTTCGGGCTGATGACCGGCTTCGCCGATCCGGCGCTGGAGCGCTATCCGCATTTCTGGTTCCGTATCGGTTCGCTGGGCAGCGCCACGGCGAAGTTCAGGGCGGGCGGCGTGAAGGATCTCGTCATGGTGGGCACGCTCACGCGCCCCCGCGTGCGCGATCTCGGCTTCGACTGGACCATGCTGCGGCTTTTGCCGCGCATCGCCGCGCTGTTCCGGGGCGGCGACAATCATCTTCTGTCCGGCGTGCTGGGGCTGGTGGAGCAGCAGGGGTTCCGCATGCGCGGCGCCCATGAGGTGGCCCCCGGCCTGCTGCTGCCGGAAGGCGTGCTCGGCGCCCATGCGCCCAATGCCGGGGATCAGCACGACATCGCCAAGGGCCTCTCGCTCATCGCCGCGCTGGGCGATTTCGACGTGGGGCAGGCGGTGATCGTGGTGGACGGCTTCGTGGTGGCGGTGGAAGCCGCCGAGGGTACGGACGAGATGCTGGCCCGTTACGGCGCCATGCGCGCGTCCGGCCGGCTGCGCTTCGCCAAGGGCCACGGCGTGCTGGTGAAGGCGCCCAAGCCCGGTCAGGACCGGCGCGTGGATCTGCCCTCCCTCGGCCCGCGCACGGTGGCTCGCGCCGCCGAGGCGGGGCTGGCCGGCATCGCCTTCGAGGCGGGCGGCGCCATCGTGCCCGACGCCGAGCATCTGGTAGCCGATGCCGATGCCGCAGGCCTGTTCGTGGTCGGCATCAAGCCTCAGGTCGCCGTTTCATGATTGTGCCCGCTGGCCGTCCGCTCGACGTCTTCATCGTCGCCGGCGAGGAATCCGGTGATGTGCTGGGTTCTGCCCTCATGGGTGCGCTCCATCGGCAGGCGCCCCACGGCGTCACCTTCAGCGGCGTGGGCGGATGGCGCATGGCGGCGCATGGGCTGCACACCCAGTTCCCCATGGATGACCTCACCGCCATGGGCTTCGGGCAGGTGATCGGCAAGCTTCCCACGATCCTGAAGCGGATGAGGGAGACGGTGGAGGCCATCCTGCGCCAGCCGCCCGACGTGCTGGTGCTGGTGGACGCGCCTGATTTCACTCATCGGGTCGCCGCCCGCGTGCGCAAGCGCAATCCCAAGATCCCGATCGTCAAATATGTCTCGCCCACGGTATGGGCGTGGCGGGCCGGACGGGCCAAGGCCATGCGGCCCTATACGGACCGGCTCATGGCGCTGCTGCCGTTCGAGCCGGACGTGCACGCGCGCCTCGGTGGTCCGGTGACGGACTATGTGGGCCATCCGCTGCTGGAGCAGCTCTCCGATCTGCGCCCCGGCCCGGTCGAGGCGGAGCGCCGCGCCGCCGCGCCGCCGCTGGTGCTGGTGCTGCCGGGCAGCCGCCGCTCCGAGCTTGAGCGGCTCGGCGCCGTCTTCGGCGCGGCGCTCGGCCTTGCCGCGCAGCGGCAGGAGATGGAGCTGGTGCTCCCCACTTTGCCGCGCCTCAAGGCGAAGGTGGAGGCCATGGTGGCGGACTGGCCGGTGAAGGTCCGCATCATCACCGATCCGGACGAGAAGCACGCCGCCTTCCGGCAGGCCCGCGCCGCGCTCGCCGCGTCCGGCACGGTGACGCTGGAGCTGGCGCTGGCCGGTGTACCCACGGTGGCCGCCTACAAGGTGGCGGCGTGGGAAGCGAAGATCGCGCCCTATCTGCTCTATATCGACACTGCCATCCTCACCAATCTGGTGCTCGGCGAGAAGGTGGTGCCGGAATTCATCCAGCACGACTGCACGCCGGAGAAGCTTGCCGCCATGCTCGGCGAGGTGCTCGCCGATGGCCCCGCGCGGACCCGCCAGCTGGAGGGCTTCGCGAAGCTGGACGTGGTCATGGGGGCGAGCGATGCCCCGCCGTCCGAGCGGGCGGCCAGTGTGGTGCTGGAAGCCGCCCGCCCGCGCGCCTAAATCCTCATTTCGCTGCGGCCTTCACATCCTTCATGCCGGCAGCGGCGAGGATGAGGTCCGCCACCTGACGCGGGCGCGAGACCATGGCCAGATGTCCGGCATCCAGCTCAACCGTGGTGGCGTTCATGCGCTTGGCGAGGAAGCGTTCCAGCTCCGGTGAGATGGTCCGGTCCTCCTTGGCCACCGCATAGAAGGACGGCTTGTCGTGCCACGCGGCCGCCGTAGTCCGGTCATTGAAGATGCTGGCGGCCGTCGGTCCCTGTACCGCGAACAGCTCCTTGGCCTGCTTCACGGGCACGCCGTTCGCAAAATCCTTCAGGAAGGCGTCCTGCGAGAGGGTGGTATAGCCCTCGAACGCCTGAATGCCCGCTCGTGCCGGGGCCGTGGGAAACTTGCCGGAGAGGGCGACGAAATCCTCGCCCGCATCGGGCGCACGGGCGGCCACATAGACCAGGGCTGTAACCTTCGGGTCGGTGCCCACCTCGCTCACCAGCGTGCCGGACCAGGAATGGCCCACCAGCACGGTCGGGCCGTCCTGCTGCGCGAGCACGTGGCGGGTGTCGGCGGCGGCGTCCGCCAGCGAGGAGAGGCGGTTCTGCACCGAGGTGACATGGAGGCCAGCGGCCTGCAGCAGAGGGATGACCTCGCTCCAGCTTGATCCGTCCGCCCAGGCGCCATGCACGAGCACGACGTTATGAGCCTTCGGCGGCAGGGTCTGGGGGGCGGCCTGCGCAGGGGCAGCGACGGCGGCGGCCACCAGCAAAGCGGCAGCGGCGAGGATCTTACGGGTTTTCGACTGCGACGTGGTGAGGGTCATGGGTCCGGCTCCTCTTGAGCGAAGCATGTGCTTCCGGATGCCAGTTCGCGTTGCATCGGCCATCCGCAACACACTGACGGGACCGTGATCGCCCTTTCAGAGGGTGAACGCGCAAGGCTGCTTCGGCTTGCGCCCTCCAAGCCTTTGTCCAAAAACGGCAATCGCCTCCCGGTCGGCGTGCCGTCCCGGTTTGGCGGGCCAACGTGCACCGACGCAAAAGAAATCCGCTTCCGGGTGTAACGATGGCTGCTTCCCGAGCGAAGAAGCACGCATGGACACGCGCGAGCACAGATGGGCAGAGGCGATGCGGGCTGAGCGGCGTGGCGACCGCGCGGCCTACGAGCGCCTGCTCGGCGAGATCACGCCGGTGCTGCGCGGGCTGGTGCGCCATCGCCTGTCCCTGCTCGGGCTGAATGCGGCGGAGGCGGAGGATCTGGTGCAGGAGGCGCTCATCGGCCTGCACACCAAGCGCCACACCTGGAGCCCGGACCGGCCCTTCCTGCCGTGGCTGCACGCCATCGCCCGCTACAAGCTGCTGGACGGCGCCCGCCGCCTGCGCCGGGAGGCGCGACAGCGCATCGAGATCAGCCTCGACGACCTCGCCGAGGTGATGGCGGACCCCGATGCTGAGGTGGACCGCAGCCCCATCCATATGGAGCGCCAGCTTGCCACCCTGTCGCCGGGTCAGCGCGACGTGGTGGAGGCGCTGGCGCTGGATGGCGAGAGCGTGCGCACCACCGCGCAACGGCTCGACACCAGCGAGGGCGCCATCCGCGTCACCTTTCACCGCGCCCTGCGCAAGCTCATGGCCGCCGCCGATCCGGGCGAGGCGCCGAAGGGAAAATGAGGGACCAGCCCATGGACACGCGGCACATCGAGACGGACAGCCTGATCCATCAACTCGCAGGCGAGGCGGGGCAGGGGACGCGTGCCTTGCCGCTAGCCGCGGCACTGCCATTGGCCGGGGGGCTGGCCCTCGCGCTCGCTCTGCTGGTGGTGATACTGTGGATCGGCGCGCGGGCAGATCTCTCCGCCCATCTCGGCGCCACCGCCTTCAAGGCGGCGGGCATGCTGCTGCTGGCGGCGGGCGGGCTCTGGTTGGCGGCGGGCGCGGCCGAGCCCGGACGTACCATGCCGACACCGCTGGTGCTGCTTCCGGCCGTCCTGCTGCTCCTCGTCCGTGCGCTCACCGACACCTCGGGCCTGTCCGTGTTCGGCAATTCCGGGGTCTCGGTGACGGACTGCGTGACGGCGGTTCTGGTGGCGGCCTCGCCGGGACTGGTGCTGCTGCTCGTCGTCCTGCGCGGCGGGGCGCCGGAGCATCCCGCCCGCACCGGCGCGCTGGCCGGCCTCGTGGCTGGTGCGCTGGGCGCGGCCGCTTATGCCATTGCCTGCCGCAATGACGCGGGCAGTTTCCTCATCGTCTGGTATCCGCTCGCGGTGGCGCTCATGACAGCCGCCGGGGCGCTCATCGGGCGCTGGGCGCTGCGCTGGTGAGCGGCAAGGGCCTCAGTTCTCCGGGCCTTTGCCGCCGATGTTCTCCATGCTCGGTTCCTCCGCCGTTACGCCCATGGAGCGGTTGAGCAAGGCGGTGATGATCCACAGCACCACGCCGATGGCGATGAGGATGCCGGCCACCTTGTACTGAACCGGATCTCGCCCGGTCCAAGGGCCGGCGAGGAAGGCGCAGCACAGGGCACCTATCACCGGTACCACGGTTGGCGTGCGGAAATGCTTGTGCTCGACACTGTCCTTGCGCAGCACCAGGACCGCCACATTCACCACGGTGAAGACGCACAGCAGCAGCAGCGCCGTGGTGCCGCCCAGCGCCGGTACCTCGCCGACAAAGGCGATGAGGGCGAAGGCGAGCAGGGTGGTGAAGGCGATGGCGATATAGGGCGTGCGGCGGCTGGGATGCACCTTGCCGAGCACGGCGGGCAGCACATGCTCGCGGCTCATGCCATAGATCAGACGGCTGGCCATCAGCATGTTGATGAGGGCGGAATTGGCCACCGCGAACATGGTGATGAAGCCGAAGATCCAGATCGGGAAGCCGGGGGCGCCGGCCTGCACCACCTTCAGCAGCGGCGTCTCGCCTTCGCCCAGTTGCTCGGGCGAGACCAGCGTGATGGCGGAGACCGACACCAGCACATAGATGACGCCGGTCAGCCCAAGGCCGATGAGCAGCACTTTTGGGAAATGCCGGGTGGGGTCGGTGCATTCCTCCGCCATGTTCACCGAATCCTCGAACCCCACCATGGCGAAGAAGGCCAGCGTGGTGGCGGCGATGACCGGCCAGAAGATGCCGGTCTCGCCGGTGGGAAACTGGGTGACGCGGGAGACGTCGCCCTGTCCGGCGCCGATCGCCCACAAGCCGATGAAGATGATGATGAGCAGGCCCGTCAGCTCCACGAGGGTGAGCACCACGTTGACCTTCACGCTCTCGCCCACGCCGCGCAGGTTCACGGCGGCCACCAGCGTCATGAACAGCAGCCCGATGAGCGTGATGCCGAAGCCGCCCGACAGCCCGAGCTGGAACGCGCCAGCGAAATTGGCGGCAAAGGCCCGTGATGCGGTGGCGGCCGAGGTGATGCCTGAGCACATCACCGCGAAGGCGACGATGAAGGTGATGAAGTGGATGCCGAAGGCGCGGTGGGCATAGAGCGCGGCGCCCGCCGCCTTCGGATACTTCGTCACCAGCTCCAGATAGGAGAAGGCGGTCATGCACGCGACCACGAAGGCGACGAGGAAGGGCAGCCACACCACGCCGCCCACCTGCTTGGCCACCTGCCCGGTGAGGGCATAGATGCCGGTGCCGAGGATGTCGCCGACGATGAAAAGGAGAAGCAGCCAGGGGCCCATCACCCGCTTCAGGCTGGGTTCGGTCTGGGTCGGGGTCTTGGCGGCGACCGGGCTGTTGAGGGTCATGTCGCTCATGGCTGAAGTCTCCGCCGGCGACCGGGGGATCATGCCGCCGTCTCTGGCAGGCTTAACAGTTGGGACGCCCACTGGTTCCTGACGTTAGGTCGCTTCGTGCTAGACTGGATGGCATGAGCATACTCTCGGCACTGGAGCAGGCCGCTCTCCGCTCCATTCTCGCGGAGACCCCGGCGTTAGAAGGCCCGCTTACCCAACAGCTGGCGCGCGCCTTGGTGATGGAGCGCAGGAATACCGGGGCCGGCTTCTTCACCGCGCTCACCGTACCGGACGACATGCCGGCGGTGACGTGCCCACGTGTGCTGGGGCAGGAGACGCAGGCGCGTGTGCTCGGCCTCGCAGAGGGGCTCGGCTTCGTCCTGTTCATGGAAGACGGGCGCATGAGCGCGCTGGAGGGCTACGCCTGGGGGACGGGCGACACCACCGCGCTGGATTTCACCGGGCTCCCGTTCGAGATTTTCCGGGCGCCCGTGAGCGATCCCGGCTGAACAGCCGGCCGCTGCAGCTTTCCGCCGGCATCCTCCCGTCTGGGCGTCCCGCGCCGGGCGCGACGCCCAGGGCACCTCCTGCGCGCATTTGCACGTCCATGCCGGGCCGGGTTCACTCAGGGCCGGTTGCTTGCGCGTGTCGGGGGGATGGTGCCTGTCCGCAACCGGGGTGGCACGGAAGATGAAAGCGCATTCGGCTTCAATATTTTCATCACGGAAAAATTTGAACTGAATTCAAAATATGAAAATGAACGTCGAATATTTTAAAATTCATAAAGTATAGCAAGCTTGACCTTGTGCTTGGATGCGGCTTCACTGATTGGCAATGCGCAAATATTGCAAGCGATTAAATGTTTGATGTGGGAGGGTATCATCATGGCGTATGATGACGATACGCATATTCAGAACATCAACAATCCGGAGGCAAATAAATATTGCCCAAACAATAATCCGCTCATCGATTTTGCCGGCTACAAATGGTGGATCAATTACCATTGGAGCCAGAAGGACGGCACATATTTCTATGGAGATGGCGGGTCGTTCAATTCGATATTCGACCCAACGATCATCAAGGCAGATGGGCAAACCGTCCAGCTAGCTATTCGCAAGCCCTCGCCCGCGGATCCGAACCAGGTGTGGCGCACGTCGGAGATCGTTCTGGTCGATAAGCTCGGCTACGGGAAGTATCTGATTACGGCGGTCGCCGATAACGGCTCATTCGCCAATCTGGATCCTAAGGCCGTCTTCGGCGCCTTCACCTATCAATATTCCGAAGCGCCTCCGGAGCAGGGGCTGAACAAGCATCGGGAGATCGATGGCCTTGAGGTGCTGCGGGGCGGCGCCAGCAACGCCCAGTTCACGCTCCAGCCCTACGATCCGCCGCCGAACCCCGTCAAATTCTTCACCATCCCGCCGGATGTCGGGGTCCTGACGATGTATCTGCACTGGTTCGAGGAGAACGGTGTGCCGGTCTGTCATTGGGCGCTGTATTACAAAGATCTGGATCTCGGCGGCATCTCCCTGCTGGGGCCGGATCAGGCCTGGCAGGCACAGGGCTTTGAACATTACATCCCCCGGCACACGGCCACGAGCTGCGAGCGGTTCCACATCAATCTCTGGCTGATGTTCGGCAAGAACGCGACAGGACTCGAGCAATCGGTGACGGTGAAGCGCTTCCAGTTCGAGCCGGCCTGAGGTCGCATCCTCTTCCGAACGGGATGCGCCGGGCCTTGGCCCGGCGCTCGCGTTCGAACAAAAAAGGGCGCGGCCGATGCCGCGCCCTGAACCTTCGGCAGCACCGCAAGGGTACCGGCCGGACGCCTATTGGGGGCCGGGCTTCTTCGTGCTGTTCAACTGGTCCAGCGACATGGACGAGAACGGGCTGGTGAAGCCGCCCGCCACCTCGTTCAGCTCACCGTCCGAGAGGGGAGCCGGGCCGGTCGCCGGCTGTTCGGCCGGAGGCGTGACAGGCGTCTTTTCGGTCTCGTCGGTCATGCTGGTCCCCGTGCACGGTGACGGCCCCCGCGGGCCAGATGCAGCGGCAGCTTAGACGAAGATGCATCCTCTTCAATCGGTTTTGCCCTACCGCCAGCGGAAGGCGGGCCCGGAAACGAAAAAGGGCGCGACCGAAGTCGCGCCCTGATGGTTCGAGGGATGCGGGGCGAGCCCCGCTGCCCTCAGGTCCTCACTTGCGCTTGGACATCGCCACGTAGTCGCGGCGGGCGGCGCCGGTGTAGAGCTGACGGGGACGGCCGATGCGCTGGCCCGGATCCTCGATCATTTCCTTCCACTGGCCGATCCAGCCGACCGTGCGCGCGAGCGCGAACAGAACGGTGAACATGGCGGTCGGGAAGCCCATCGCCTTCAGCGTGATGCCCGAATAGAAGTCGATGTTCGGGTACAGCTTCTTCTCGATGAAATACTCGTCGCTGAGGGCGACGCGCTCGAGTTCCACGGCCACGTCGAGCAGCGGATCGTCCTTGATGCCCAGCTCCGCCAGCACTTCGTGGCAGGTCTGCTGCATGATCTTCGCGCGCGGGTCGTAATTCTTGTAGACCCGGTGGCCGAAGCCCATGAGGCGGAACGGATCGTTCTTGTCCTTCGCCTTGTTGACGAATTCCGGGATGCGATCCGGGGTGCCGATCTCGTTCAGCATCTTGAGCGCCGCCTCATTGGCGCCGCCGTGCGCCGGGCCCCACAGGCAGGCGATGCCGGCCGCGATGCAGGCGAACGGGTTGGCGCCGGAAGAGCCGGCCAGACGCACCGTCGAGGTGGAGGCGTTCTGCTCATGATCCGCATGCAGGATGAAGATCTTGTCCAGCGCGCGGGCGAGCGTCGGGCTCACCTTGTAGTCCTCGCAGGGAACCGCGAAGCACATGTTGAGGAAGTTCGACGAATAGTCGAGATCGTTCTTCGGATAAACGAACGGCTGGCCGATGTGATACTTGTAGGCCATGGCCGCCAGCGTCGGCATCTTCGCGATCATGCGGATCGAAGCGATGAGGCGCTGCTGCGGGTCCGAGATGTCGGTCGAGTCGTGATAGAAGGCCGAGAGGGCGCCGACGCAGGCCACCATGATGGCCATCGGGTGCGCGTCACGACGGAAACCGTTGAAGAAGCGGTTCATCTGGTCGTGAACCATCGTGTGACGGGTCACGGAGAAGTCGAAGTCTGCCTTCTGGGCTGCGGTCGGCAGTTCGCCGTACAGCAGCAGGTAGCAGGTCTCGAGGAAGTCGCCACCCTCGGCGATCTGCTCGATGGGGTAGCCGCGATACAGGAGAACGCCTTCATCACCATCGATATAGGTGATCTCGCTCTCGCATGATGCGGTCGAGGTGAAGCCAGGATCGAACGTGAACATCCCGCTCTGGCCGTAGAGCTTGGAGATGTCCATGACGTCGGGCCCAATGGTTCCCTTCTTGATGGGGAACTCCCAGCTCTTGTCGCCGACGGTCAGTTTGCCCGAAGTGGCGTTGTTGGTGGCGTCCATGAGGTCTCCCTTGAACTCGGGCCGAAAGGCTCTGCCTTTTCGCGGGCGCGAAAGGGCATCCGGGGCGCAGTCGTAAACCCTCCCTAAATTTGCCGCAAGCTCGACAAACGCTCAAAAAGACTTGCCTATTTCATGGGCAGTTGCGACCAGATCGTCGGGGGTGTTGACGTTGGCGAACGGGTCGAAAACCGTTGCGTTCCAAGCAACTTGCGTTGCGCCCTGCTCTTCTGTGAAGCGCCCCACGCGGCGCTCACCCGCTGCGAGATAAGCGTTCAGCGCATGGCGAAGCTTGATCGGCCATAGCGCCACGACGGGGTGGGTGCGGTCTCCGGAGGCGGCATGGGCCATGGGTGCCCCGGTAATGGCCCTCTCGCGGTGCAGTTGAGCGACCAGATCGAGGGGGATGAGGGGAGAGTCGGCGGGCGTCGAGACCAGCCATTCCACTTCCGGGGCCAGTCGCGCCACCGCTTCCATCCCGGCCAGAACCCCCGCCAGCGGGCCGGGGTAATCGGGCAGGGTGTCGGGCAGCACCGTGAGGCCGAAGGCGGCGAAGCGGGCCGGATCGCCATTGGCGGACAGCAGCAGGCGCTCCACCTGCGGCGCGAGGCGGGCCTGCACATGGGCCAGCAGCGGCCGGCCGGCGAGGGGAACGAGCGCCTTGTCCACTCCACCCATGCGTCGCCCGAGCCCGCCCGCAAGGATCAGGCCGAAAGTGCGGGGCAGGGGAGCGAAATCCTGTGCGGACGCTCGGTCGGTCGAAAGAGGCATGGCGGGCTCGCTGCGGTCCGGCCGTGGGCGCATGAAGGAGAAGGCGGACCCATCATAGCAAAACGCCCGGCCGGAGCCGGGCGTTCGCTTGTCACATCAGGGCGGCACGTGTCCCGGCCTCATTCCACCACGGGCGCGCGCAGGGTGCGCAGGCCCAGCTTGGCGCGGGCGGCGCGCCACACGGCGAAGTCGTTGAACTTGGAGCCTTCCGCCAGCCCGATGAGGGACGCCGCCAGGAAGGGCAGGCTCTGGATCACCAGCGCCAGGGCATAGAGGTCCACTTCGCGGATGGCGTGCCAGTTCTGCATGTGGACCGCGACACCGGCGGTGAACAGCAGGCCGCCGATCACCGTCTCCCAGAGGGCCGGGAAGGAGCGGGCGGCGCCCGCCAGCCAGTTGCCGCCCTTCGCCGTGCGGGCGAAGGCCAGATCCTTGTAGCGGAAGCCGTCATAGACCGCCTTGGCGACCGTGAACTGCACCGCCATGGCCGCGAAGGCGGCGCCCAGCATGCGCAGCGGCGTGGTGGCGACGCGCAGCCGGTACATGGCGATGAAGTGCAGCACATACACCAGGAAGGTGGCGATGATCGGCAGCGTCAGCACATGCGCCGGCACGGCGATGCCGAGGGCGAACACGAAGGGCACGAAGATCAGCGACAGGGCCGCCGCGACCGCACCCACCGACTCGGCGCCGAGCCAGGTCACCCAGCCGAGCACGAAGTGCCGGCGCTGGGCAGTGGTGAGGCGCGAGTTGCCCGGCAGGAACCGCCGCCAGTGCTTCTTGATGATCTGGAAGCCGCCGTAGGCCCAGCGGTGACGCTGCTTCTTGAACGCCTCGAAGGTGTCCGGCAGCAGGCCCCAGCCGTAGCGCTTGCGGGTGTAATGGGTCTTCCAGCCGTTCTCGGCGATGGTCAGGCCGAGGTCGGTGTCCTCGCAGATGGTGTCGGACGACCAGGAGCCGGCCTCCATCATCGCAGCACGACGGATCAGGCACATGGTGCCGTGGACGACGATGGCGTCTTCCTCGTTGCGCTGGACCATGCCGATGTCGAAGAAGCCGGCATATTCGGCATTCATCGCCTCATGCAGCGGGCTCACCGCGCCGTCGCGATGGTCCTGCGGCGCCTGGACGAGGCCCACGGTGGGGTCGTCGAAGCTCGGCACGAGGTCCTTCAGCCAGTCGGCATGCACCACATAGTCGGCGTCGATGATGCCGATGATCTCGGCGTCGTCGGCGGTGTGCTCGAGGGCGATGCGCAGGGCGCCGGCCTTGAAGCCCGCCACCTTCTCGGCGTTGATGAACTTGATGTGGGCGCCCAGCGTCTCGCAATGCGCGCGCACCGGTTCCACCATGGCCGGGTCGGGCGTGTTGTTGACGATGATGACGGCTTCGAAGTTCGGGTAGTTGAGGCGGGCCACGCTGTCGATGGTCTGCTTCAGCATCTCCGGCGGCTCACGATAGGCCGGGATGTGGATGGAGACCTTCGGGAAGCGGCCGGAATGGGCGCTGCGCTGGCTGTCGAGCATCTGGTTCTCGACCAGGCGCTTCGGCCGGCGGCCGAAGGCGACCGCGGTCAGTTCCTCGGCACGGTAGAGCACGCACAGCACCAGCGGCCCGAGCAGCAGCAGGCTCAGCGTCACGGTGATGTAGTTGCCGCCCGTCACATAGTGGGTCAGCCAGTAGTTGATGACGAGCGCTACCCAGGCACCCGCGCCATTGGCGGCGGCGGAAAGGGCGAGGCCCTGCTGGACCGTGACCGGCGCCCGCAGCATGGGCAGCGAGAACAGCACGCCGAGCAGCAGAGCGAGGATCGCCGTACGGCCATAGGTCTGCTCCACCAGCGGGCCGGTGAGCGGGAACTTCAGATGGCGCTGGGCATCCATGATGCCCCAGTACTGGCCGACCGAGCCCTCGAAGGACTTCCACGGCGCATCGAAGGCTTCGATGATGTTGTATTCGATGCCAAGCGCCTCGGCGCGAGCCGCGAAGGTGCGGATGACCTGCGCCTGCTTCAGCTCGCCGGGCACGGAGGCGTCGCGGTTATAGCCCGCGCTCGGCCAGCCGAACTCGGCAATCACGATGCGCTTGCCGGGATAGGCGGCACGCAGGCGGTTGTAGATGTCGATGGAGCGGTCCACCACCTGCTCGGCGGGGACGCCTTCCCAGTAGGGCAGGATGTGCGCGGCGATATAGTCCACCGCCGAGACCAGCTCGGGATGGTCCAGCCACACGTTCCAGATCTCGCCGGTGGTGACCGGCACGTTGGTCTGGCGCTTCACCTTGCGGATGAGGTCGGCCATCTCGGCGGCCGACTTCTCGCCGCGGAAGATGGTTTCGTTGCCGACCACCAGGCCTTCGACGTTGGAATTCTTGTGGGTGAGGTCGATCGCGTTGCGCAGCTCGCGCGCATTGCGGTCCTCGTTCTTGTCGATCCAGGCGCCCACCGACACCTTGAGGCCGCGCGCGGCCGCAATGGGAGGCGTCAGCTCGACGCCGCCGGTGGCGGAATAGGTGCGGATGGAACGGGTATAGGGCGCCACCGCGTCCACGTCGGCGCGAATTTGCGCCTCATTGGTCGCTTCGCCCGCATCCGGATCGGCGCCACGGCCGTAAGGAGCGAACGACAGGCTTGAAAACCGATCAGTGACCGCCGGAGCGTTCACCTCGGTTTTCATGGACATCCACATTGCGCCGTGAAACGCAGTCACAACCGCAATGATCGCCGCCGCAGCAGCAAGACCGGGACGCATGGCCAGACCCACTCGAAAGGGGAGACGAACCTCGGAACGCACGCATCAGACCACGGTTCCAGATCTGAAACGTAGGACACCCTTTCGACCTGCCCCGTCGGTCGGCACCGCCGTTTTTATGCGGCGATGCGATGAGACACTAAACGTCTCTTATCAATAGGTAAATGCAGACTGTGGCGGCCGTTCGGCGAGCCTGCGTCCGGCCAATGATCTTATTGTTGCGCAGGTGCAGCAACATAGTCGGGATTCACCCAGCACTGCTGCACGCGGCCGCCAAGACGCTCTTGCGTTTTTGGATCTATGTTGCCCTGGCGCACCAGGCAGCGGAACGCGAGCTTCAAATGCTCGGTCGGGCAGCCGAAACGCTCGTACAACTCCAGATGCCGCCGTGCAGTGTCGATATCGTCGCGCCACAACAGTGCGGCGATGCGACGGCCGGTCCACACGCATTCCGGGAGGCCGGCGGTGCCCGGCAACTTGGAGGCTTCCACGAACTCTTCCACCGAGCGGCGCTGCGCCTCGCGGGCGGCCTGCTGCTCGGGGGTGAGCTGCTCCGTCGCCGCAGGCGGCTTGGGGGCGTCGCCGGCCGGCTGGGTCTGGGCCGCGAGCGGGCCCGACAAGGCAATCAGAAAGGCACCCAGAAGAAGCGGGAAACGGAAGCTGTGCATGACGGCCATGGGGTTGGATGACTGCGGGGCGACGACGATAGGGCGCCGTTGCGAGGGCAAGTTAGAAGAAGGCTAACACTTTGTCAGCAAGTGGACACCAGCAAGCTTAAGACCGTTTGCGCAGTGGACAAATCGTGGCCGTACGGCGGCGGCGTCCCGCGTGCTCAAGGTCACGCCTGCGCCATGCCGGCGCCTTGCTGGCTTCACACTGGGCGTGTGAAGCTCTATGTCCCACTTCCCTTCCGTCGTCCCATCCCTGCCTTCCCGGAGTTCCCATGGCCGCGTCCTATCGGTTGCCGCTCGTGCTGGCCTTGATCGTGTCGGCGGCGGTGGTGGCGCTGTGGGCCTTCCTCGGGCGTCCGGTGGCCATGCCGCCGTCCCCGCTGGCGGCCGGCGAGAAGCTGCAGTGCGTGTCCTACGCCCCGTTCCGCGAGGGCCAGTCGCCCTTCACCAAGGGGCTGGTGATTCCCGAGAGCCAGATTGACGAGGATTTCGCCCAGCTCGCCAAGATCACCGATTGCGTGCGCACCTATTCGGTGGAGATGGGCCTCGACAAGGTGCCGGCCATGGCCCGCAAGCACGGGCTGACGGTGCTGCAGGGCATCTGGATCGGCGGCGAGACGGCGAAGAACAAGATCGAGATCGACACCGGCGTGCGCCTCGCCCAGCAGAATCCCGACGTCATCAAGGCGGTGGTGGTGGGCAATGAGGTGATGCTGCGCGGCGAGATGTCCGCCGCCGACATCTCCGCCGTGCTGCGCGACGTGAAATCCCGCGTGGGTGCGGTGAAGGTCACCTATGCGGATGTGTGGGAGTTCTGGTCGCGCGCCAAGTCGCTGGCGCAGGACGTGGATTTCATGACCATCCACATCCTGCCCTACTGGGAAGACCTTCCCGTTTCCGCCCGTGAGGCCGGCCCCCATGTGGATGCCATCCGCCAGCACATGGCGGAGGAATTCCCCGGCAAGGAAATCCTCATCGGCGAGACCGGCTGGCCGAGCGCCGGGCGCATGCGCGAAGGCGCGCTGCCGTCCCCCGCCGATCAGGCGCTGGTCATGCATGACCTCATGCGCCTCGCCAAGGAGAAGGGCTACCGGGTCAATGTGATCGAGGCCTTCGACCAGCCGTGGAAGCGGGCCAATGAGGGCACGGTGGGCGGCCACTGGGGCCTGATCGACGCCGGCACCCGCCTGCCCAAGTTTCACTGGGGCGAGGGCGTCACCAACCATCCCAACTGGATCGCCCACGGGGTGGTTGGTGTGGTCGCGGTGTTTGCGGCCTTCGGTGCGGCGCTTTGGGGTGCGCGCAAGCGTTCCAGCGCTGTGCCCACGGGCGATTGGCTGGGCGTTGCCGTGGTGGCGCTGGCCGGCGGGGCGACGCTGGGCGCGGCCTTCTCGGCTCTGCCGCTGGAGAGCCTCGGCGTGCTCGGCTGGACCCGCAACGGCGCCTTCGTGCTGGCGGCCATCGCGAGCCTGCTGGTCATCCCGGCCGCCATCGGCGCGGGCACCCGCTTGCCCAGCCTGTCGCTGGCGCTCGGCGGCACCTCGCGGGCGGGCGCTACGGGCCTCGCCATCGCCACCAGCGCGGTGCTGGTGCTGGCGGTGCTGGCCATCGGCGAAGTGGCGTTCGAGCTGGTGTTCGACTCCCGCTACAAGGACTTCCCCTATTTCCCGCTCACCCCCATCGCGGTGGCGGTGGCCGTACTGGCGATTCTGCGCCGGCCGGACGGCAAGGGCACGGGTCTGGCCGAGACCTTCATCTTCTTCGGCCTCGTGCTGGCGGGACTCTATATCCCGCTCAACGAGACGCTGAAGAACTGGCAGGCGCTCTGGTTCGGCCTCATCTGCCTGACGCTGGCCTTCACCCTGTGGCGGGTGCGCCGCTCGGCCTGACACGTCTTTTCCAACGGGATCAGGGAACGTTCAGGTCCGCTCGGGTTTTATCCGGGCGGAACGAACGGCCGAGGTCTCGCTGAATGACGTTTATGTCCCGCCGCCCAAAGTCCCGCATCGCCGCGCTTTCTCTCGCCGCCACGCTCCTCTTTTCCTTCGCCGCCGAGGCGCAGGCGCCGGCCCGCAAGCCGGTCGCGCCGCCCGCGACGAAGCAGGAATGGATGAACGTCGCCAACCAGCAACTGATGCGACGCCGGAGGATGCCGAAAGCGGCGGAGGACCAGCCGGGCCGTCACACCGTGTTGCTGGAGATGAAGGTGCTGAAGGACGGCACGATCACCTCTGCCGCCGTGCGGGAATCGTCGGGTGTCTATGTCCTCGACACCGCCGCCATGGCCATGGCCAAGGCTGCCTCACCACTGCCCCCGCTGCCGCCGGAGATGGGCGACGAGCACACCGTGACCGTGCCGGTAATCTATGAGGTGCTGGCCAAAGCCGAAGCCAAAGCCGGCGCCGAGCCCGCGAAGACGGCGGAAGCCGGCGCCAGCCCGCCGTCCGCCGCCCCGGCGAGCCCGGCCGCCGGCACCCGCGCCATCCGCGACGCGACGACGGGATTTGCGGCCGATCTGCCGGCACCGCTGACCTCGGCCGGAGTGGTGACGCAAAACCCCACCTCGGTGAAGTTCGGCGTCGTGAGTGAAACCGGCGCGCCGGCCCCGGCCCCCTCCGAGCGGCGGCTGTGCACCATCGGTCTCGCGGTGCCGGATCCCAAAAGCCCGATGACGCGCATGACGCAGGACCAGCTCAACAGCGACCAGTCGCTGGAGGCTGGCGCCACGCGGATGAAGCAGCAGGCCGCCTCCAGCGGACGGGCGGTGGAACAGGTACAGGCGCTTGCCTTTGCCAATGGCAGCGTGCGCGGCATCGAACTGCTGATCAAGCCGCCGGCCGGCCCGCGGCAGGACAGCACGCGGGAATATCTGGCGGTGGCCTATACGCCCCACGGCATGATGTCCGTGAACTGCATGCTCACGCGGGACAATTATGAGCAGGGGCTGGAGCTGTTCCGCGCCATGGCCCGGTCGGCGCGGATCGAAAAGGCGGGCTGAAACCCGCCTTTCCCCTCAGGCGGTGGCGGGGCCGGGACGGGCCAGCGACAGCAGAAGGATCATGGCGGCAACCGCGCCGGCCACATTGTTATAGAGCACGAGGCCGATGCCGGCGAAGGCCAGCGCGATGCCGAAGGTGATCACGTTCGGCCGCCAGAACTGGAGGACCGCCGCCACGATCGCGATGCTGCCGAACACGCTGTAGCCGAACAGCGCGATCACCACCTTGCGGGCCTGGCACTGGAAGGTCTGCAAGCCGCCTTCGCAGGCAAGGCCCACCACCGACGGCTCGATCACCATATAGCGCATGTACATGGCCCAACCCGTCGCCAGCAGCGTTGCGGCGATCAGCCAGTTCATGGCGCGGGGGCCGGGGCGGAAACTGGTGAGGCTGGAGAAGCTGGTCATGGGCTCGGCTGGCTCGTCCTGATGGCGGGCAGCGCCGCCTCCGGAAGGAGAGGCGCGCGGGTCATGCTGGCCCGACCTCATGGCATTGCCAAGGCCGGCTGGCAACCTTCGGCGGGGCGCCGGGCAGCGATGGATCGCCTCGATTGCTTGCGTGGCTAAATATCGCGCGCGCGAATTGTCTGCCTAGGAGCTGGATCATCGTTTGGGACTCCCGTGCGGCCTATCTCGGGTTCAGGGAGATTATTTCGATGTATCGCTCTGATGATGCTTCCATCATGTCCCGCCGCGCGCTCGTCGGGGGGCTGTTCGCGACGCTGACATTGACCACCGTCGCGTCCGCGCAATCCTTGCGTCAGCCCGCCACGCCCACGGCGAGGCCTGCACCCGCGCCCTCCTATGCCCCTACGCCCGCGCCGACCTACGCGCCCACGCCCACATATGCGCCCTCGCGCGACTATGAGCCCTCATCCACGCCGCCACGGAACCGGCAGGAATGGACCCTCGCCGCCTGGCGCATCATGGCCCACTATCAGGATGTGCCGGAGGACATGCCGGATCGCCAAGCCCGTCTTGAAACCCACGTCTCCTTCAAGCTGCGCCGGGACGGAACGCTGGTGGATGCGGACATCACCAAAAGCTCGGGCCGGCCGCAGCTGGATGACAGCGTGATGGGCATGGTGGCGCGTTCAGCGCCTTTCCCGCCGCTGCCGGATGACATGAATCCCAACCGCAGAATCAACCTGCCCGTGGTCTTCGAATATGTTCAGGATCCGGATCAGGAGCGCTACATCATTGATGCCGACAGCGCGCGCCAGACCCGGGAACTCATGGATCGCCGCCGCATCAGGAATGGGGGGTGGCGGCGCGGCGCGGGGCAGGGCTTGCGTCGCAACGTACCGTAGCTGGGTCTGGCGAGAGGGTATATCGCGCCGCAACACGAGGCATGGTATGGATGAAACACCGTGCGGGGGCCCGGCATCTGATGTGAAACGCCGGGGCACACGTGTCATGCCTTGTTTGGAGTGCCCCCAATGGTTTCGAGACGCGTGGTCGTCGGGAGCCTGTTCGCGACGCTGGCTCTGACGGCAAGTGCCTCCGCGCAGACCCAGTTTGCGCAATCCCAGCTTCAGCCTCCCCCCGCCCCCCGCAATCGCCGCGAGTGGGCCCGTGCCGCCTGGAGCCTGATGGCCCGGCATCGGGATGTGCCACGGGACATGCCGGATCGCGAGGCGCACTTCGAGGCCCGCGTCGCCCTCAGGCTGCGCCGCGACGGCACGCTGGTGGATGCGGACATCACCAAGAGTTCCGGCCGGCCGCAGCTCGATGCCAGCGTGATGCGCATGGTGGCGCGCTCCTCGCCCTTCCCGCCGCTGCCCGCCGACATGAACCCCGCCGAGACGATCATTTTGCCGGTGGTTTTCGAGTTCGTGCAGGATCCGGAGAAGGAGCGCACGGTGATCAATTCCGAGACGCTGTACCAGTCCCGCCGCCTCATGGACCGCCGCCGCGCCGAAGACCGGCTTTGAGCGGGGCAGGGCCGTATTCCGGCTTTCTCCGGATATCGAAACGGTCGAGCTTCCGCTAAAGGACGCATCATTGCATCGGCCGGCCCGCGTATGGGGCCGGCGAAGGGGTGGGGATCTCTTCATGCGTGGCGTGTTGCTTGTTCTGGCCGTCGTGTTCGCGGCCGTATCCTTTCGTGCAGACGCGGCTCCACCCAAGGTCTCGCCCAAACCTCCGCAGACGCTGGAGGAATGGAGGGACGCCGCGACCGCCCGCCTCAATGCCAAGAAGCGGGGCGTCCGCAATCCCGCGATCAAGCCCGGCAAGTATCTGGTCGTGCTCAGGCTGGCCGTGCTGAAGGACGGCCGGGTTGTCGGCGTCCGGATGCTGCAAAGCTCCACCAATGCCGAGATCGACAGCGCGGCCCTGCGGCTGGTGGCCGACGTCTCGCCCTTGCCGCCGCTGCCGCCCCGGAATGGCTTCCAGCCGGAGGCCTCATTGGTCGGTCTGCCGATCACCTATCACATCGAGGCACCGAAACCGGCGTCCAAGCGCAAGGCACGTACCGCGCAGGCCGCCAAGCCAGAGGCTGCCGCAGCCGAGTAGCTGCGTCAGCCCGTGCCGGCGTTGGCCGGCAGAGGCGTTCGGGAATGAGATTTTTTGCGAAGCTGTTGGTTGCGGGAGCTTTCATGCGTTCGATTTTCATTCTTCTTTTCGCTGTGATGCTGGCCGGCCCCGCCATTGCCGCGCCACCGAAGCGTCCCGCCACCGTCGAGGACTGGAGCAAGGCCGCCATTGCTCTGATCGTCACCCGCACGCCGGAACTGGCGAAGGCCGATGTTCCGGCCGGAAGCTATATGGCGCGGGTGCGCTTCACCGTTCATCCCGACGGCCGGATCGAAGGCGGGGAGATTGTCACCGCTTCCAGTGCGCAGGTCTTCGACGCAGCCGTGCTCAAGATGCTGGATCGTATGAAGCGCATGCCGCCCTTGCCGGAGGGCAAAGAGGCGATGGTGGTAACGCTGCCGGTCAACGCCATCATCCGCCCGCCGTCCGCGCGGTCCCGTAAGATCTCGCCGGAGACGGTCAGGTGGGAGGCGGCGGTGCGCGAGCACATGCGTCCCACGGCGCGACGCGTGCTCGATGACAGCATGCACCGGCTCAATCAGAATTTCAGCGCGCGCGTTCGCCTTCAGGTCAACCGGGACGGTACGTTGGCCAGCGCGAGCATTGCCGAGCCGTCGGGAAGTGCTTGGTTCGACAAGATCGTGCTGCAGTATGTGCGCGCGGCGTCATCCTTCCCCCCGCCGCCGCCTGAACTGCGGGCGCCCGTCACGTTCACACTGCCGATCTCGTTCTCGCGCTCTCGCATGGGGCCGTAGCGGGGCCAGGTTCGTGGCGCGGCCGGACTGTCGGTTGCCTTCCATTTCCGCATCCACGCCCCGTCCATCCCGCCCGTCCACCGTATGAAGGCGTAGGAACGCTTTCATCGGCCGGTAACGCGCTCTATGGAAAGTGAGTGGATGGCGGAAAAGGATAGGTCATGACCGAACGCAGCCTTCTGGTGGTGGTCCTCGCGGCGGGCGAGGGCACGCGCATGGCCTCGCGTCTGCCCAAGGTGCTGCACAGGATCGCCGGGCGGAGCATGCTCCAGCATGTGCTGGAGACCACCAGTGCGGCCGGGGCCACCCGCGTCGCCGTGGTGGTCGGCCCTGATCGCGAGGACGTGGCCGCTGAAGCCACCCGCGTGCGGCCCGATGCGCAGGTCTTCGTGCAGCGCGAGCGCCTCGGCACGGCCCACGCCGTGCTCGCTGCCCGCGATGCGTTCGCCAGCCCCGTGGACGACGTGCTCGTCCTTTATGCCGACACCCCGCTGCTGCGCCCCGAGACGCTGGCCGCGCTCCGTGCGCCCCTCGCCGACGGCGCGGGTGTGGCGGTGCTGGGCTTCCGCCCCGCCGATCCCACCGGCTACGGCCGCCTGCTGACGCAAGGGCCCGAACTGGTGGCCATCCGCGAGGAAAAGGACGCCACCCCCGACGAGCGCAAGGTGGACTTCTGCAATGCCGGCGTGATGGCGCTCTCGGGCGCGAAGGCGCTGGAACTGCTCGGCCGCATCGGCAATGCCAACGCCAAGGGCGAATATTATCTGACCGACGCGGTGGAGATCGCCCGCGCCGATGGCCTGCCGGCAGTGGCGACGGAAGCCGAGGTGGACGAGGTGGCCGGCGTCAACAGCCGCATCCAGCTGGCCGAGGCGGAAGCCATCCTGCAGGCGCGCCTGCGCCGGGCCGCCATGGCCGGCGGCGCCACCCTGATCGCCCCCGAGACGGTCTTCTTCTCCGCCGACACGAAACTCGGCCGCGATGTCATCGTCGAGCCGAACGTAGTGTTCGGCCCCGGCGTCACGGTGGAGGACGACGTGATCATCCACGCCTTCAGCCATCTGGAGGGCGCGCATCTGGAGAAGGGCGTGTCCATCGGCCCCTATGCCCGCCTGCGTCCCGGCACGCGGCTGGGAGCGGGGGTGCGCATCGGCAATTTCGTGGAGACCAAGGCGGCGATCATCGAGGCCGGCGCCAAGGTGAACCACCTGTCCTATGTGGGCGATGCTTCGGTGGGATCGGGCGCCAATATCGGCGCCGGCACCATCACCTGCAATTACGACGGCTTCTCCAAGCACAAGACGGTCATCGGCGCCGGGGCCTTCATCGGCACCAATTCCTCGCTGGTGGCCCCTGTGCGGGTGGGCGCGGGTGCCTATATCGGATCCGGTTCGGTCATCACCGACGACGTGCCCGACGACGCGCTGGCGCTCGGCCGGGGCCGGCAGGCGGTCAAGGCGGGCTGGGCGGCGGAATTGCGCGCAAAACGGACGAAGCCGAAGGCGTGAGCTGAGGTGTGAGGATCCGAAAGCGTAAGTGATTCAGTGATCCAGCCCGAAGCAGGCTAGAAAAACGCAAAAGGCCCGGTGCGGTCGTGGCGCCGGGTCATGTCAGCATGACGTTTGCGGAGAAGATGCGCGGACCAGCATTCCGGTTATCCTGAACCGCAAGCCTGTTCCGCACGTATCCTGTCCGTCAACGCGACCCTTCTGGAGTTTCATCCCCCATGTGCGGCATCGTCGGAATTCTCGGTAAGGGCCCCGTGGCCGAAGACGTGGTGGACGCCCTCAAGCGCCTGGAATATCGCGGCTACGATTCAGCCGGCGTCGCCACGCTGGAGGATGGCCACCTCGCCATCTGCCGGGCCGAGGGCAAGCTGCGCAACCTCGACCAGAAGCTCTCCCGCCACCCGCTCGGCGGGCACAGCGGCATCGGCCATACCCGCTGGGCCACCCACGGCAAGCCGTCCGAGCGCAATGCCCATCCCCATTCGGGCAAGAAGGTCGCGGTGGTCCACAACGGCATCATCGAGAATTTCCGCGAGCTGAAGCAGGAGCTGATCGCCGGCGGCGCGCACTTCCTCTCCGACACCGACACCGAGGTGGTGGCGCTGCTGACCGACCGCGAACTGCGCGCCGGCCGCTCGCCGGTGGAGGCGGTCGCCGCCGTGCTGCCGCGCCTGAAGGGTGCCTTCGCGCTCGCCTTCCTGTTCGATGGCGAGGACGATCTGATGATCGCCGCCCGCAAGGGCTCGCCGCTGGCCATCGGCTATGGCAACGGGGCCATGTATCTGGGTTCGGACGCCATCGCGCTCGGCTCGTTCACCGACGACATCCTCTATCTGGACGAAGGCGACTGGGCGGTGATCACCCGCGCCGGGGCCGAGATCCGCGACCTGACCGGCGCGGTGGTGCAGCGTCCCCGCGTGAAGGTGCCGGCCGGCGCCATGATGGTGGACAAGGGCAACCATCGCCACTTCATGGCGAAGGAGATCTACGAGCAGCCGGAGGTCATCCCCCACACCTTCGGCCATTATCTCGATCTTGAGAACGAGCGCGTGGCGCTGCCCGAGCTGCCGTTCGATCTGGCTGGTGTCAGCCACATCTCGATCACCGCCTGCGGCACCGCGCTCTATGCCGGCGCCATCGCCGAATACTGGTTCGAGCGTTTCGGCCGGGTGCCGGTGAACATCGATATCGCCTCCGAATTCCGCTACCGCGAGACCCCGCTCCAGCCGGATGGCGTCACCATCGTCATCTCCCAGTCGGGCGAGACGGCGGATACCTTGGCCTCCCTGCGCTATGCCAAGGAGCAGGGGCAGAAGGTGATCGCGGTGGTCAACGTGCCCACCTCCACCATCGCCCGCGAGGCGGATGCCGTGCTTCCCACGCTGGCCGGCGTGGAGATCGGCGTTGCCTCCACCAAGGCCTTCACCTGCCAGCTGGCGACGCTTGCCTGCCTCGCGGTGGCGGTCGGCCGGGCCAAGGGGCACCTTCAGGACGAGGACGAGCGCAAGCTGGTGCGCGCCATGATGGAAGTGCCGCGTCTGATGACCGAGGCGCTGACGCTGAGCCCCGAGATCGAGCTGCTCTCCCGCACGCTGGCGAAGGCGCAGGACGTGCTCTATCTCGGCCGCGGCACCAATTATCCGCTGGCCATGGAAGGCGCGCTGAAGCTGAAGGAGATCAGCTACATCCACGCCGAGGGCTATGCGGCGGGCGAGCTGAAGCACGGCCCCATCGCGCTCATCGACGAGAAGATGCCGGTGGTGGTGATCGCGCCCTATGACCGGGTGTTCGAGAAGACAGTCTCCAACATGGAGGAGGTGGCCGCGCGCGGTGGCCGCATCATCCTCGTCACCGATCCCAAGGGGGCGGAACTGGCCAATGTGCCGGCCATGCAGAAGCTGATCCTGCCCGAGATGCCGGCCACCGTGGCGCCGCTGGTCTATTCGATTCCCGTGCAGCTCATCGCCTATCACACGGCGGTGCTCATGGGCACCGATGTTGATCAGCCGCGCAATTTGGCAAAGTCCGTCACGGTGGAGTGAGGCCGTACGTGATCGACGAGTTCACACGGGAGTGCCTGGCAATCCGTATCGACCGCTAGCTCAACTCGACCGCGGTCATCGACGTGCTGACGGACCTGTTCGTGCTGCGGGGCGTGCCGGGGCATGTTCGTTCTGACAATGGCCCGGAATTCATCGCCAAGGCGGTGGGGGACCGGATCACGGCGGTTGGAGCCCGCAGGGCTTTCATCGAACCGGGCTGTCCGTGGGAAAATGGGTATTGCGAGAGCTTCAACTCCAAGCTCCGCGACGAACTGCTCGATGGCGAGAGCTTCTACAGTCTGGTCGAGGCCAGGATCGTCATCGAGAGCTGGCGCCAGCACTACAGCACCGAGCGGTCGCACTCCGCGCTCGCCTACAAGCCTCCGGCCCCGACTGCCATCGTGCCGCCGGTGCCCCCAACGTCAAATGCGGCCGAAAGGCCGACAATGCATTAGACTCAAACTGGACCACTCAATAGGGGCAGGCCAGGCAAGAGGGCCCTCAACGGTGACTGGTGTTCTCTAGTCGTAGCGCAAATGTCGCCATTCTCTGTACTTCGCACAGCTACGTACTTGAAGGTTGGCCTGCGAACGAGGCGGTAGAGCCGGTAGCGCGGGCGGCAGGAATGATGAAATGGAATGCGCTGCCATGAGGCTCTCTGGGGGATGCCCAGAGGCAACCACCGTGGGCCTCGATTATCGCTCGGCAGATGGCAAGACCCAAACCTGTGCCCTCTTCCTTGGTGGTGAATAACGGGTCGAATATGCGGTCGATATACATTGGGTCGATGCCAAGCCCGGAATCTTCCACTGAGATGAGGAGATCCGCGTGCTCGTTGGATCCTGTCCTGATGCTCAATATGCGGGGGCGGTCTGTGCCGGGTGCGATCGCCTCAATCCCGTTAGTGACGAGATTACCGATGACGCGATGCAATTGAAGTCGGTTGCCTTGGCACGTCGGGAGCCCCTCGGCCAGATCGACCTCAACGGTGATACCGTGACTCTGGAACGCGCTGGTCATCAGCGTGACGAGATCGCAGACAATCTGGTTGATCTCCGCGCCCTGTAATACGGCATCGGTTGCAAGGAGCTCTCCGCTAAGGTCCTTGATTGCATCGGCTGTCCGATGGCAATTTCGCACGATTCGCTCGATGCACAGGCGGGCTTCAGAAGCATCAGCAGAGCCCTTGTTCATCCAGCGCAACGCCGCTTCGGCATCCGCCAGCATTGCGGTGAGCGGCTGCCGCATTTCGTGAAGCATCTTCAATGTGTCGAAATGCGAAAGAGCCAGCCCTGTATCGGTCTGGGGCATGACACCACCCATGACGGCACCCTCCTGGCGGTCGCCCGCAATTGCTTTCCAATTGCATCGTTCTTGCACCTTGCCACCCGCAAAAACATTCCCCCTAGGGGGAAGTTGCTGAAGATTTCTGAGATCTGCTCTCGTTGCGGCAGTAGAAAAGGGCATGCGGGAGCGACGGGTGCCGGGCCTCAATGCTTTCGGAAAGAGGGTAGTTGGTATGACGTTGCGTCATTTCTTGCAGACACCATCACGTGAAGTGTCTCGCGAGTTGGTCCCACGAGTTCACGCCCGTGGTCCTATAGATGACTGCGAGGTGCTTTTTGAGCGCTTCAGGGCCCACGCCTGAGGAGGTGAGGCTTCCGGCGCGTGATCCACCGAGTGCTGCATCCAAAGCGATGGAACGCTGCAAGGGAGATAGAGGCAGGTCAAGGAGCGTCTCGATGATCTTGAGAGGCTTGGATCGCTGCACCTCAAGTGAGATGAGGGCCTGAGGTTCGCTCCGCCCGTCCGGCGGATAAATCCTGTTGGCTGTCGCCTGAAGACGCCCGAGTGAGATGTCGAAGCTCAGGTGGGCTACCGCCGAGGTTTCCAGCCGTTCGCATAGCACTCGAGCAAAGCGTGGGGGGTGAGTGGGTGCTGAAGCAATGCGGATATCCTGGCCAACGAGGGTGCATGCCCTGAGAAGCACATGTCCCTGCTGGTCGAGCATGAGCAGTCTCTCACCTGCACGGTCTACGAGCAGATGGCCGCGTAAGCCTGACCCTTCCCACCCATCGTCGGGGCCTGACGTCTCGATCGCCCTGCGGAGGTAGGGAATGGCCTGAGCGAGTTTGAAAGCGTCACTGTCGCCAAACGGCCTTCGTTCCTCTCGAAACAACAGCACGACCGCACGCGGCCGTCCCTCGACGTCCACTCGCATGTCGAGCGCGTGATAGTGCCCGCTTGGCCGGACCAGAAGATTGAGGGTATTCGACCGCAGGTACTCCGGTTGAGGGTTCAGCAGTCGCCCGATCGGTCGGCCAGGCGTGCCGGCAATCTGCGAGACGTTGATCTCCCCTGGGCCCATGAAGAGCCGCTCATATTCATTGACGAACAGGTCCAATGCGGAATCAGAGGCGCTCTCGTGAAAGACCCCCGCGGGCTTGCTCTCATGGTCGAGCCAGAAGACGGAAGCGGCATCGGCGCCCACAATCTCTCGCAATGTGCGGCAGATGGCGGGTGCCATCGGCACCAGTCCGGCTCCCGAGCGACAAATGAGGTCAAGTTTGTGCCATTTGCGCTTGCCGGTGAGAGTCAGGGGGGCGTCATCCGCATGCGCCACTTTCGCGTGCCTTCCGTGCCGGTTGGGGCGCACTCCGGGGAGCTACCCTTTTCGTTCAAGTGAGCGAGGAGAAAGGTCAGGGCGTGCTCAGGCTTCTCCGTATGAAGCTGTCTCACATATTGCGTGTGGTGGTAGCATATGGTGCGGCCTGCGCTCCATGCCCCCTGCCACTTGGCACCGCGATAGACGCTGGCTTGTGGATGCCGGACACAGCGACACCACCATTGGACTCGCAGTCCGTCCCCCACGGCAGGATTGAAGCTTGACGGCACGCGGCGTGCCTTTGAGCCGACGCTTTCGGCCTTGTGGACAAGGCCGACTTACACGTTTCCGGAAATGGGGGCGCCGCTTTGTGCTGCAGGACCGACGCGAGGGCGTCAGTTGGCCACGACAAGGCTGATAGGCCATGGTCGAGTTAGGGGGCGGCTCCAATCCTATTGGAATGAAGCTGCCAGATTTCCCAGCACACCTAACTGGCCGAGAATGATCGTGGCTGCGGAGTAGCAGTGAAACGACTTCACCTTGCCGTTCTCGAGATGAAAGAGGTCGCAGCAGGGAGCGTGCATTTCCTTGCCCGTGGGAGCGATCGTCCCTGCGGGAAGCGCAAGCGGTCCCGACTGGGTTCCGTTCAGGGTGAGTTCGACGATGACCCTGTTACCCGTTATGTAGAAATTGCCGAGTTCCCGGTGCATGTCGTGGAACGCGGCACCATAGATCTCAACCGTGTCGCCAATCTCCGCACCGTAGTACTTTTTGCCTGCCGAGACGTCCCAGAAGTATCCATCATCGGCGAACAGGGCGACAAAGGCCGCAACGTCCTTGACCTCCGCCGTGCGGTAAAGCTCGCGGATGATTTCCTCGTTCGTCGGCATATGAAATCCCTCTTGTACGATGTCGGGGTGGGGAGGCCAAAGAGCGTGTGCGCCTGAGTTCATGATGACCGAGAAGTCAATAGGGCCACTGCCTTGCGCCCCCGGACGGGATCAATCAACACAGGCCTGACGGTATCCACGCCTGTCCCATAGAACGATGTGCGTTCTTGCGGAAGCTGCACATTCTTGCTCCGAAGTGTCCTGTTCGACGGAGCGAGAATTGCGGTTCCGGAGTGGCAACCGTTGGAGCGTCTCTACGCAGCCTGGCGGCTGGCGTGAGATGGATCGGCGTGATGGCATATCCGCGCGCGAGCGCCGCCGCACTCCGGGCATGATGGAGCAGGAAGAGCCCCCTTCACTCGGCCGGGGGGATCTCGCTTCGCGAGGGGACGGGAGACATGCTCTCGAAGACGCCGTCTCGCCTGATGAGGCCGTGGAAGAGCGCGGCTGCCACATGCAGGAGCACGGTGGCGAAGAAGGCGAATGCCAGGCAGCGATGGGCATTCCAGAGATAGGAGTGAAGGAGGTCACTCTGGGGGAGGATGGGCGGAAGCTGTATATGGCCGAACAGCACCACGGGATATGCCGCCGCCGACATCATGCCCCATCCGATCAACGGCATAGCAATCATCAGGGCATAGAGCAGATACTGCGAGGCATGGGCACCGAGCTTCATGGGCTCCGGCAGATCTGCGGGCAGGGGCGGGGTTCCGGCCACCAGTCGGACCACCAGTCGTATCGCAGCCAGCACGAGAATGATGATTCCGACAGTCTTGTGGGTTTCGAGCAGCGGCAGGTACTTCGGGGTCACGGTGGAGAGCATTCCAACGCCAATGAAGAGCATGGCCAGGATCATCGCGGCCATCAGCCAGTGGAGCAGTCGCTGGAGCGGGGAGAAGCGTTTCCCGATGGTCATTTCTGGATCTCCTCGGCGGGAAGCTGATAGGGATAATCCTTGGCCTCGGAGGTCCGCAGATTGTACGAGCGGGCATAAGCAGACGAGCGTGCAGCCGGAAACGGATCGTCGGAGACGCTCATGCCGTCGGGCAGTATGGTGGGATCGAAATTCAGATCCCGGCACGGCCCATCGCGCTCCTGCTCAATACGACGGACGATGAGCGTTCCAACCTCGACACTCGGACGGGCTTCCGGCCACGGCTTGCTGGGATCGTTCGTCGGATCATCTGGCTCGGCCAGCGTCACGCGCATCTTCCATTTCTGGGGTGCTGCCGCGACCCGGCTGGTGATTTCCCGCTCGAGATAATCCGGTGCCAGTTTGGCCAGGGCTTCCTGTGTCGTCGGGACGATTGGGGCCTCCGGTTTCAAGGACCATCGCACGGGGCGGGAGATACCGGCGGAGTTCGTGAAAATGAATGCGTTCAGGCCATTGAATGAATCCTCCGCATAGCTGGAGGTCCATGGGGCAGACCTGGCCCACGTCGCGAAATTGGTGAACTCGGGGTGCGCGGTGGTGAACGCCTTCATCGCTCCAGGCGCCTTGCTCTTCAAGACATTCTGCATCTCGTAGAAGCCTTGCGGTGTCGATACGGAGAAGAAGGGAGGGTTGATCATGGCGGTGCGCCACACCTGGCCGCCGGGCGTCGTGATCTGGAGGCCCATGCCCCGAACCCGGACCGTAGCATCGGGCGCATTGGGGTTCGGTGTGCCGAGGTTGAAGCGCCCGACGATGGGGAAATCGCCGGGCGTGAAGACCTGTGCGCGGGAGAGTGCCTGACCTGCGCCATTCGCGACGAAATCGCCGGTGAAGCAGATGCCCTTGGCGTGGTTGCGGCGATGGCCCAGCGCATGACCCCCCGGTGGTGCCAGCGCCGAGACCAGCTTGGCGGGTGTCAGCCTGTCGGGTGATAGCCAGCCGGCGGTGTAAGCGAAGGCGCAGGCACTGATGCCGAGCACTGCACCGATCATCGCGAAGCCGAGCACAATGGTCTGCGGTCTTGGTGAAGGCTTAGAGGGCGTTTGAGAAGGATTCCCAAGACGGGTTTTGCGTGATTCATAGGCCGTC
>NZ_BMCT01000010.1 GCF_014635325.1 Azorhizobium oxalatiphilum
TCAGCAACCTTGCTGCGCCGATGGCTGTGAACCAATACCCTTCTCAAACGCCCTCTTAGACACGAGTTGCTTCGGCCAACAAACTCCGACGACGACTGAAATAGTCGTAGTTTACAAAACCGGCCGAAGATTGGTTATGAGAAGTGCCGTTCCTTGATTCGGGAAGGATTCGGCATGTCACAAAGCCACTTCATTGGGCTGGATGTCTCGGCCCGCACTGTCAATCTCTGTGCCGTTGATCAAGATGGCCTCGTCGCTCACGAGCGGAAGCTCTCCTCCGACCCGGATGAGATCGCGCAGCACATACTGTCACTACCTTTTGCGATCGCGCGCGTCGGCCTGGAGGCCGGAATGCTTTCCCAGCATATCTATGGTCGGCTGGCCGAGAGCAACCTGCCAGTCGTCTGCGTCGAGACTCGTCATATGAAGGCGGCGCTTTCGGCGCAGCTCAACAAGACCGACCGTCATGATGCGCGTGGAATCGCCCAGATGATGCGTGTCGGCCTGTTCAAGCCGGTTCACGTCAAAACGCCGACAAGCCAGCGCCTTCGAACCATACTCACGGCACGTCAGCTCCTGCGGAGCAAGCTCCAGGATGTCGAGAACGAAATCCGCGGCCTCATCCGGAACTTCGGCTACCACCTCGGTAAGGTGACCGCTCGCGACTTTGAGCCGCGTGTCCGCGAACTGATCGCAGATACCGACCTTCATATCGTCGCCGATGCCCTGTTGCTTGCCAGGCGGTCGCTGCGGGAACAGTTTGGCCGACTTGACGACATACTGGTCAAGCTCGCACGGCAAGATGAGGTAACGCGCCGGTTTATGACCGTGCCGGGTGTCGGGCCTCTGATTGCTCTGACGTTTCGGGCGACGGTCGATGTTCCGTCCCGCTTCTCGCGCTCCCGCACGGTTGGCGCACACTTCGGCCTCACGCCCCGTAAACAGCAGTCCGGCGAAGTGGATCGGAGTGGCCGCATCTCGCGCTGGGGAGACGAGATGATGCGCAGCCTGCTCTATGAAGCGGCGCAGGTGCTGTTGACGCGGGTCAAGCGATGGTCATCGCTGAAAGCCTGGGCCGTACGCGTCTCCCGGCGCAGGGGTCACAAGAAGGCTATCATCGCATTGGCGCGCAGGATCGCGGTGATCCTGCATCGCATGTGGATCGACGGCACGGAATTCGATTGGGGTGTGAGGCCGGAAGCGGCCGCCCCATCCTCTTGAGATGCGGCGAGGAAGACCCTGCCGATGCACCTCCCCGCGAGGGGACGGGGACTGACGAGTTCGCAAATACGACTTGACCGCCGAGGCCCCGCCAACGCGATGTCGCATTATAGATTGTTCCGTCGGCTCCTCTGATCCCATCCTGTGGCGGCCCTGTGCCGACCACGAAGAGAAGCATGATCCTTGCGGGTGGCTTGCTCAGTTCTGATCGTCGGGCGCGACCAGCTCGACGTGGCTGACGCCAAGAGCTTGAGCCAATTCGTACAGCGTAATCACGGTCGGATTCCGTCGGCCGCGTTCAAGACTACTGAGGTATTGTTGACTGAATCCGGAACGCGCCTCGACCTCTTCCTGGGTCAGGCCCTTCTCCCGACGCAGGCGGGCGAAGTTCCGGCCGACCAATTTGCGCATATCCATGCGCCGGAAGATCGCGGTTTACATACTTTGAGTTTATCAACTATAATATGTAAACGGGGCTTCTTCGGCAGGAGAAACCCACCTATCCGGTTGACCCGAATAGAGAAGTCGTAGTTTTGGCGTACGCGTAGGTCCGTGTGGGAGGTGATCATGCATGATCACCGCCCGACAGTTTCGGGCCGCACGCGCGTTGCTGGGTTGGACACAGGAGACGCTCGCTGACAAGGCCCGGGTCTCATTGACCGCGCTCAAACGCCTCGAATCCACCAGTGGCCTCGAGGTTTTTGAGAGCACGCGCGATGAGGTGAGACGGGCTTTCGAACGCGCCGGCATTGTCTTCCTGAACTCAGATCAGGGCAAGGGAGTGCTGCTCGTTGATGCGAAGAAGGAAACCTGACGTTCCACAAGTCGCGGCGTTGCAAATTCGTCTCGCGTCAAGGTCATGCGTTATCATTCCGATCAAATCACGGTTAACAATATCCTCCAGTTTGGATACATCTCGCGATCGGGGGATGTTGTGACCAAAGACGATTTTCTCGACCAGCCGCCGGCTGGGGCGGCATTGACCGCCTATGACGAGGCGCATCTGAAGCTGTACGTCCGGCTGCTGGATGCCGACGCTGAAAAAGCCGACTGGCGCGAAGTCGTCGAAGTCCTCTTCGGCCTTGATGCCAAGGCCGAACCGGAACGCGCTCAGCGCATCTACACCAGTCATCTCGACCGCGCGAAATGGATGACGAAGAGCGGTTTTTGCGAGTTGCTCCAGGGCCGCCTGCACTGAAGTGATGCGTAAACCGCATCACGTTGCGGCCACTTCGTTCTTCCCGCGCTCCGTTCAACCCGGAATCGTATCCTCTGCATAACTCGCGTTGTAGACCTTGCGCGGAGACGGTGGAGATGTCCGAAGATGAAAGTTGGCGGTCTGAAGCCGCCTATGACTATATCGACAAGTTGACCCCCGGCGATCTTGCCTGGGAGTTCCTGCGTCGCAATCCCGATTACAGACGATCATATCGAGAGTTGGTTGCCGTCGGGCGACTGACCGAAGACGTCGCCCGACAGTTTGCCGAGCAATGGGGGTTGCGATTTCGTCGCCGACCCTCGCAACTCGGCACTCATCCAGCCGATCTTCTGGACCCCGCAAACCGATCCGGCGACACTCCCTTTCGCCAGCGGACCGAGCCCGGCGGGAGAAATCCGCCTCCGCGCTGAGAATCTGCGCACCCACGCCATCCTTGAGCATGATCCTCGTTTGATCCGGCTCGCACTGCGTGGCGAGCCCCACGATGTTGCCCTGGTCGACGTCGATGATGCCCGCCCCCTCGGCGCATTCGTCATGTTCGACGAATTGACGCCTGACCGGCTGACTGCGGTTGAACGCCTGTGGCATGCAATGTTCGGCAAGCGCGTGCCGCCGGATCCACGCATGACGCTACAGAGACGTCAGCGCGCCCGCCAGATGCTGCGCGCTGTCGACGCGCGCGAGAGCGGCGCCATCTACCGCACCGTCGCCGAGCATCTCTTCCCCCAGCACAAGATTGACGCAGCATCCTGGGTCGGCGACCCGATCCGGGAGATCACCATCCGTCTCGCCCGCGACGGCATGAAGCTGGTTCGCGGCGGCTATCGGACATTGCTGCGCCGCCCACGCCGGGATCGCTGATACCCGCTCGCGTGTCGATTTTAGCATCTTACTTCGACATCGTCCGGGGCACCGTCTTCGCGCCACCGTGCTCGCAACCCGCCGCTTATTCGAAGCGGCCGCCCGCGAGACCACGGAGGTGCGATCATGGCCGAAAGAGCCGCCAATTTACCGCCACGCTACCTGAGAACGCAGGAGGCGGCGCGCTTCCTCGGCCTTTCCGAACGCACTCTTGAAAAACACCGGACCTACGGGACCGGTCCGATCTACCGCAAGCTCGGCGGCCGCGTCGTCTATTCCGTCGACGACCTTCAGGCCTGGGCGGATCGCGGTCTCGTCACCTCCACCTCCGATCCGCGCGGCGGCACCGTGCTGCCGGCCAAACGCCAGATCGCTTCGCCCGCCACCGCCGGCGGCCGCTTCCCACGCTGAGGCGGCCGGCCATGCTGTCCCGCCACATCCATCACGATGACCGCGCGCAACTCGATCTGTTCCGGGCGCTGCCCGGCGATCTCGCGCCCCGCGACGCGCAGGACCTCATGGCCTATCCGTTCTTCTCGCTCGCCAAGTCGAAGCGCCTGGCGCCGATCGACTTTAAAGCGGGCTCGGTGAAGATCCGCGTGGAAGCCGTGCCCGAGCACGGCATGGCGACGATCTGGGACGCGGACGTCCTGATCTGGGCGGCCTCGCAGATCGTCGAAGCGCGCGATGTGGGCTTGCGTCCCTCTCGCCTGATGGCGACCACACCATACGAAATCCTGAACTTCATCGGCCGCGGCGTCAGCTTACGTGACTACGACCGCCTGAAGGCGGCACTCGATCGATTGCAATCGACCACGGTGGCGACCTCAATCCGCCAGCCGACCGAGCGGCGAATGCACCGCTTCTCCTGGATCAACGAATGGAAGGAGCGCGCCGATCACCGCGGCCGCCCGCTTGGCCTCGAGCTGATCCTCCCTGACTGGTTCTACGGCGCCGTGCTCGACGACGCGCTCGTGCTGACGATCGACCGCAAATACTTCGACCTCACTGGTGGCCTGGAGCGCTGGCTCTACCGGCTGGTGCGCAAGCACGGCGGTAAACAGGAGTTCGGCTGGAGCTTCGACTTCCCCCACCTCCATGCCAAGTCCGGCAGCCTCTCGCCGCTCAAGCACTTCGCCTACGACCTGCGCGACATCGTCCGCCGCCAGCCGCTGCCCGGCTACCGGCTCACCATCGAGCAATGCGTCGGCGGTCCAGAAATCCTGTCCTTCGCACCCACCGATCTCGACGCGCTCGGCATTCCGCGCCGCCGTCGCCGCTCGACAACTCGCCCTGGGGATAAGCTGTGAATAGTCTCGTGCTATCAGGGACCGGCCCTATCGTGCCATTGGGGACCGGACTCTCGTGCTATCGGGGACCGGAATCGCCGATTCATCGCGCTGAATCAGCAGCTTGCGAGCCTCGTAACTTATCTAACCTAGATTCCTTCGGAATTTTTCTAACGGAAGCGGCTTTTTCGCGCCGTGTGGACGAGTCCCCGTTTCCCGGGAGACCGTCATGATCGTCGCGCTCCTCAACCAGAAGGGCGGCGTCGGAAAGACGACGCTGGCGCTGCATCTCGCTGGCGAATGGGCTCGCAACGGCAAGCGCGTCACGCTGATCGACGCCGATCCGCAAGGCTCGGCTCTGGACTGGTCGCAGCAGCGTAGCCGGGAGGGGTTGGAGCGGTTATTCGGTGTCGTCGGCCTGGCGCGCGACACCCTGCATCGCGAGGCGCCGGAGCTGGCGCGTGACGCCGACCATGTCGTCATCGACGGTCCGCCACGCGTCGCCAGTCTGATGCGCTCGGCGCTGCTCGCCGCGGATCTCGTGCTGATCCCGGTGCAGCCGTCGCCCCTCGACGGCTGGGCGTCGGCCGAGATGCTGACGTTGCTCAGCGAAGCGCGCATCTACCGCCCGCAGCTTGCCGCCCGCTTCGTACTGAACCGCTGCGCGGCCCGCACGGTGCTCGCCCGCGAAACCGCCGAGACGCTCGCCGATCACGACCCGCCATTGCTGGCGACGACCATCGGTCAGCGCATCGTCTTCGCCGATGTCGTGCAGACCGGCCGGCTCGCCGCCGAGCAGAATGAGGATTGTCCGGGTGCGCGCGAGATCACCGCGCTCGCGGCCGAGGTGACGAGGATCGGCGCATGAGCGAACGATCCCCCAAGCGCGGCTTCGCATCCCGGCCAGGCGATCCGGAGAGCTGGATCAAGGCGCCTGATCGCCAGACGCAGCGCTCTCTACCCGCCGATGACTTCTCAGCCCGACTGACCATCGACGTCACCGCCGACATGCGTGGCCGCATCAAGATCGCGGCCTTCCAGCGCGGCCAGACGGTCGCCGACATGCTCCGCGCGCTGTTCGAGCGCGAATTCCCATCAGCCCAAGGAGACGCTCAATGACCGGCCTTGCCGCCGCATCCGCGCGCCCCGGCCGCGCCCTTCATGCGCCGCAGGAAGATCTCACCCAGGTCGAGCTGGTCTGGATAGAGAAGCAGATCGAACACTGGATCCGCTTCGGCCGCGAGGTCCGCGAACAGGTCCTCGACCGCCGCCGCCGCATCCTCTTCTTCCCTCCCGGTGCGACCTTCGCGCTGGTGCGCTGGGCCGCGAACGAGCACGGCACCGTGCTCTCCCGGCTCGACATTCTGCGCGCGGTCGCTTCCGGCGAACCCTGCCATACGCTCCCGACCGTGACGCCCGGCGGCGACATCCTGCTACGGGTCGATGGCTGGCCGAAAGTGGAGCGCGTGCTCCAACTCATCGACGCGGTCGAGGCCATCGGGATCGATCCAGTTGATGTCTCACCCGATCACTGGCGGCACGTCCATAACCGCCTGACCGCCGGCGAGACGCCGCGCGGCTACACCATGCAGCGCCATCGCGCCTTCCTTTTCCGCCGGAAGATTGGCGCATGAGCCGGCTCGGCTATGCCATCACCACGACGGCCGCCGTGTCGTTGCTCGGCATTCTGTCGCTCGTTTCCTTCGCGCCGAAGCTGATCTGGAACGCCTCAGCCAGCACGCCCATTGGCCTCTACTCCATCGAGCCGGACCGGTCACCGGACGTCACCGATCTGGTCGCCGTGAATGCGCCCGAGCCGCTCGCGAGCTTCCTCGCTGAGGGCGGTTATCTGCCGCGCGGCGTGCTGCTGGTGAAGCGCGTCGTGGCACTTCCTGGCCAGCGGGTTTGCAGGACGGGCGTCGCGATCACCGTCGACGCCGTGCCCATGGGCGAGGCGCTGGATCGCGACCGCCACGGCAATCCGCTGCCCGTCTGGCAGGGCTGCCGCGTCGTCGCCGAGGGCGAGCTGTTCCTGATGAACTGGGAAGTCCGCGACAGCCTCGACGGCCGCTACTTCGGACCGCTGCCTGCCTCCGCCGTGATCGGTCGGGCCATCCCTCTCTACACCGACGAGGACGGCGATGGCCGCTTCGTCTGGCGCGCGCCAACGCGGTGACGGCGAGCCCATGCCCAACCTCACCGCAATCTGAAGGAGGAAATCATGTCTCTGATCGGTCAATTCACCCGCGACGATGGTGGCTTCATCGGCCACTTGGAAACACTCCTGCTGCACCAGGACATCATCATCATTCCGGCCGAGCCGTCCGATGCCGAGAATGCGCCGGATTTCCGCGTGTACGTCTTCGACAGTATGAACAACGAACCCCGAGCCGAACTCGGCGCGGGTTGGAAGCGCACCGGCGAGAAGGCGGGAGATTACGTCGCGCTGCAGCTTGATGATCCATGCTTTCCGCAGCCGATCCGCGCCAACCTGTTCCAGTCGGCCGACGACAAGTCCGCCTGGGGCCTGCACTGGAACCGCCCGCCCAAGCGCGGCGAGCGGGACTGAGCGATGCCGGCCCGCCGCCATCGCGCTGTTGTCGGACAGTTTCCCACCGTCCGGCACACAGTCTTCATTCTCCTTTCCGGCCTTTTCACCGGCCTGTCGTCGACCGTCCCGGCCGCCGCACAAGACGCGTCGGTGGAGCGCGCATCACTTAGCGATCCCTATGCCGATCATATCGCCGACGCAGCGCGCCGGTTCGGCATTCCGGAAGCGTGGATTCGGGCCGTCATGCGCGTCGAAAGCCGCGGTGATGTGCGCGCGATCTCACCCAAGGGCGCGATGGGGCTGATGCAGATCATGCCAGCGACGTGGGGAGATTTGCGCACCCGCCATGGTCTCGGCGGCGATCCATTCGACCCACGCGACAACATCATGGCGGGCGCCGCGTATCTGCACGAGATGCACGATCGCTACGGTTCGCCCGGCTTTCTGGCGGCCTATAATGCCGGTCCCGGGCGCTACGAGGAATATCGCGCCACCGGTCGCCCATTGCCGACCGAAACCCGCGCCTATGTCGCCGCTCTCGCACCGATCATCGGTGGCGGCGGTCTTGCTGCCCCCGTCACGGTAGCGACCGCCGATCCGCTCGCCTGGACCCGTGCGCCGCTCTTCATCGTGCAGGTCGATAGCAGGACGGGTGCAGATCGGCCGCAGCCCGACGGGGATACCGCTGCACCATCTGCGCCAGATTCCGCAGCCGATCCGGCACGGTCTGGACCGCGATCGGACGGGCTGTTCGTGGCGCGAACCGGCAGTGCGGGGCCGCGATGATGGGCTTCGCACTCCCTGCGGCATTGTCGGGCTCTGGCGTAGAATTGGCGTCAGAAGTGGGAAAAGCAGTCATCACAACCGCACGATGGCAGGATAAAGGGCCGCGATGTGCGGCCTTGTGCGGTTGTGGTTTTTCAAGGGGTTATGGCGCGTTTACGCGATGTGCGCCTGATCGGCGCAGCCTGCGCGCGCGGCGCTTTCCCAACGATTTCCTGGGCTTTGCGCGATGTGCGGGGCCATGCCCATGAGCGCCGACGACGATTTCCGCATTCGGCCGGGCCGTATCCGTTCAACGCGCGCCCAGCAGGCCAGGCCGTTCATCGCGCAGGCACTTGCCGCCGCGCAGAAGGCCGGAGGCGCAGTCTCCAGGCGTGGTCAGATCGGCCCCGGCAACCGCTCACGCTTCGGCCGCGGCCAGCGCGCGGCGGTGCAGGCCAACCGGCTGCTCACCGCCCGCTCTCGCGGGGCCGTCGTCAAGGCGCGCGTCGTGCGCCAGGGCGGACGCAATGCGCCGCTCGGCACCCACCTCAATTATCTGCGCCGCGAGGGCGTCACCCGGGATGGAGAGAAAGCGCGGCTGTTCGGCCCCGGCCGGGATGACGTCGATCCCAAGGCCTTCGCCGAGCGGTGCGAGGACGACCGGCATCACTTCCGCTTCATCGTGTCGCCCGACGACGCGGTGGAGATGGCGGACCTCAAGGGCTTCACCCGCGAGCTGGTCGGGCAGTTGGAGAAGGACCTCGGCACGAGGCTCGATTGGGTCGCGGTCGATCACTGGAACACCGAGCATCCTCATGTCCACCTGATCGTGCGCGGCGTCCGCGACGATGGCGAGAACCTCGTGATCTCGCGCGATTACATCAAGGAGGGCATGCGCGACCGGGCCCGCGACCTCATCACCCAAGAACTGGGACCGCGCACCGATCTGGACATCCGTCGCACCATCGAGCGCCAGGTCGAGTCCGA
This sequence comes from Azorhizobium oxalatiphilum, assembly GCF_014635325.1. Taxonomy (GTDB): domain Bacteria; phylum Pseudomonadota; class Alphaproteobacteria; order Rhizobiales; family Xanthobacteraceae; genus Azorhizobium; species Azorhizobium oxalatiphilum. The sequence goes on from NZ_BMCT01000010.1 coordinate 8,894, forward strand.
GCGCTGGACCAATCTCGATCGTCAGCTCGCGCGCGACGCCTACAGGACCGGCGTCATCGATCTCGCTCCGCATCCCGACCGGCAGCCGGACGGATTCCACGCCCTGAAGGTCGGGCGGCTCCGCAAGCTCGAGGGGCTCGGCCTCGCCGACGAGATCGGTCCCGGCCAATGGACGATCTCGGAGAAGGCCGAGGCGACGCTACGCGACCTCGGCGAGCGCGGCGACATCATCAAGCGCATGCACCGCGCGCTGACCGACCGCGGCATCGAACGTGGCGCGGCCAACTATGTGCTCGCAGGCGAAAGCCTGAACGATCCCGTCGTCGGCCGGTTGGTGACGCGAGGTCTCGACGACGAGCTCAAGGGCACGGCCTATGCCGTGGTCGACGGCGTCGATGGCCGAACCCACCACATCAAGCTGCCCGATCTCGAGGCCGCCGGTGACAGCGCGCCAGGTTCGATCGTCGAACTGCGCAAGTTCGACGATGCGCGGGGCCAGCGGCGCGTCGCGCTTGCTGTTCGCTCGGATCTCGACATCTCCGCCCAGGTTACCGCGACCGGCGCGACCTGGCTCGATCGGCAGGCGATCGCCCGCGAGCCGGTGGCGCTTGGCGGTGGCGGGTTCGGCGCCGAGGTGCGGGACGCAATGGACCGCCGCGCCGAACATCTGATCGAGCAGCGCCTGGCTGAGCGCCACGGCCGCAGCGTCATCTTCTCCCGCAACCTCATTGACACGCTGCGTCAGCGCGACGTCGAAGCGCTCGGGGCAAAGCTCGCTGCCGAGACCAGACGCCCGTTCGTCAAGGCGGGGACCGGGGAATATGTCGCCGGCGCCTATCGGCAGCGCATCGCTCTCGCCTCGGGCCGCTTCGCCATGATCGACGACGGCCTCGGCTTCCAGCTCGTGCCCTGGTCGCCGTCTCTTGAAAAGCATCTTGGCCAGCATGTCTCCGGCGTCGCCCGCGGCGATGGCGGGGTCGACTGGAGTTTCGGCCGCAAGCGCGGCCTCGGCCTGTAGCCCGTAATAAAAGAAAGGACCCCCGCCATGTCGGCGACCAAAATCCTCTGGGGCCAGATCCTCACCGTCTTCCTGATCGTGCTGTTCACGACGTGGGCAGCGACAGAGTGGACAGCCTATCGGCTCGGTTTTCAGCCCCAGCTCGGCCCACCCTGGTTCGAGCTTGCCGGTTGGCCGGTCTATTACCCGCCCGCCTTCTTTTGGTGGTGGTATTTCTACGATGCCTATGCGCCGCCGATCTTCGTCGAGGGCGCCTATATCGCGGCGTCGGGCGGGTTCATCTCGATCGCCGTCGCCATCGGCATGTCGGTCTGGCGGGCCCGAGAGGCCAAGAACGTCGAAACCTATGGCTCGGCACGTTGGGCGCGGGATGACGAAGTAAAGGCGGCCGGCCTGCTCGGCCCCGACGGCGTGGTGCTCGGCAAACTCGATCGCGACTATCTCCGCCATGACGGTCCAGAGCATGTGCTGTGCTTCGCCCCGACCCGCTCCGGCAAGGGCGTGGGGCTCGTCGTGCCTTCGCTCCTGACCTGGCCAGGCTCGGCGATCGTGCATGACATCAAGGGCGAGAACTGGACGCTGACCGCGGGCTTCCGATCGCGGCATGGCCGCGTCCTGCTGTTCGATCCGACCAATCCGAAGTCGGCCGGTTACAATCCGCTGCTCGAGGTGCGCCGTGGCGAGTGGGAGGTCCGCGACGTCCAGAACATCGCCGACATCCTGGTCGATCCGGAAGGATCGCTCGAGAAGCGCAATCACTGGGAAAAGACCAGTCACGCGCTACTGGTCGGCGCGATCCTCCATGTCCTCTATGCGGAAGCCGACAAGACGCTCGCCGGCGTTGCCGCCTTCCTCTCTGATCCGAAGCGGCCGATCGAATCGACGCTGGCCGCCATGATGAAGACCGCGCACCTTGGCGAAACCGGTCCCCACCCCGTCATCGCCAGCGCAGCGCGCGAGCTGCTGAACAAATCGGACAATGAGCGGTCCGGCGTGCTCTCGACCGCCATGTCGTTCCTCGGCCTTTATCGCGATCCCGTCGTCGCCGAAGTGACAAGGCGCTGCGACTGGCGGATCGCCGATATCGTCGGCGGCAAGCGGCCGTCAACGCTTTACCTCGTGGTGCCGCCCTCGGACATCAACCGGACCAAGCCGCTGATCCGCCTGATCCTCAATCAGGTCGGCCGGCGTCTTACCGAGGATCTGCAGGCCAAGGGCGGTCGCCACCGGCTGCTCCTCATGCTGGACGAGTTCCCGGCGCTGGGACGGCTCGATTTCTTCGAGTCCGCGCTCGCGTTCATGGCGGGCTACGGCCTGAAGAGTTTCCTGATCGCCCAGTCGCTCAACCAGATTGAAAAGGCCTACGGGCCCAACAATTCGATCCTCGATAACTGCCATGTCCGCGTCAGCTTCGCGACCAATGACGAGCGAACCGCCAAGCGCGTGTCGGACGCGCTCGGCACCGCAACCGAGATGCGGGCGATGAAGAACTATGCCGGCCATCGGCTTTCGCCCTGGCTCGGCCACCTGATGGTGTCGCGGTCGGAAACCGCCAGGCAGCTGCTCACGCCTGGTGAGATCATGCAGCTTCCGCCCTCCGATGAAATCGTCATGGTCGCCAGCACGCCGCCGATCCGCGCGAAGAAGGCGCGCTATTATGAAGATCGCCGGTTTCAGGAACGGGTGCTGCCACCGCCTAGGATCATCAAGCCCGATGGGGTCTCGTCCGATGACTGGAGCAAGCTGGCGTTACCGCCATCACCGGAGGTCCTGACGGCGGCGACGGGAGCCAATCCGGATGAGGAGGATACGACTGAGTCCGAGCGGCGGCGCCAGCCGGAGCTGAGCCGCGTGCAGCCGATCGCCAAGGTGGCGCCGATCGAGAACGAGTTCGAGATCGACCCGGCGGACGATGCGGATGACGACGCCGCGCGCCTCAGTCGCATGAACCAGAACATGCGCCAGGCTTCGCTTGACCCCGGCGACGGCATCGAATTTTAGGAACGCCGCGATGACGAAATCACCGAAGAAGCAGCGGCTCTCCGTCTATCTCGAGCCCGACGTCATGAGGGCTCTCTCGGCGCATGCGGCCCGGCGTGGCCACTCAATGTCGCTAGTGGCCGAGGCCGGCATCGCATCCTTCCTCTCGCCGGATGCGGCTGAGCGCCAGGAGGCGGCGATCACTAAGCGGCTCGACCAAATTGACCGGCGCATGACCCGCGTGGAGCGCGACGTCGATATCTCTGTCGAGACGCTGGCGATCTTCGTCCGCTTCTGGCTGACCACGACGCCGGCATTGCCCGAGCCTGCCGCTCAGGCCGCTCGTGCCAAGGCCAGCGAGCGATACGAGGCGTTCATCGCGGCTCTGGGTCGTCGACTTGCGAGCGGGCCGAAGCTGCGGCAGGAGATTTCGGAGGATATCAATCAAGCGCATCGGGCAGAATAGTTTCCGCCAACACGGCTATAATAGCGAGCGCATCCATCGAAGATATCAAACATTATTGCCGGACGATCGAAAAGAGATCACGGATTTCCGAGCATAGATCGTTTCCACGGGCATAACTATCGTATCGCCTGACTAAGGAGGCGATGCAATGATTTGCACCATGACCCATTCCATAACCGCGCCTGCAGCAGGTCGCATCAAAGGACCGGCGGGCGCTCTGCTTGCAATCATTTTGCCTATCGGACTGTTCTTCGGGTCTTCAGCCGCCGCTCAGGAGGTAGATGGAGAGCGCTTGTTCCGGCAGCGTTGCGCCGCCTGCCACAACATCGAGCCGGGACAAACCAAAATGGGCCCCTCACTCCTTGGCATTATCGGCCGGACTGCCGGCAGCGTCGAAGGCGCGAACTATTCCCAAGCGATGCAATCTTCCGGCATCACCTGGGATCGCCAGTCACTCGAGACCTTTCTCACCGCGCCGCGCCAAATGATCCGCGGGACACGGATGACCGTCAGCATCCCCGATGGCGCACAGCGGACTGCAATCATCAACTACCTCGAGAGCCAATCACCAGATTGAGGAGAAGCCTTCATGACAGCCTTCACGATCAACGGACAAGCGGTCAATGTCGCCACTGAACCGGATACACCGCTTCTTTGGGTGATCCGGGAACATCTGAAGCTCACCGGCACCAAATTCGGCTGTGGAATTGCTCAATGCGGAGCCTGCACCGTCCACGTCGACGGCGAGCCGATGCGCTCCTGTCAGACTTTCCTGGAGGATGTCGCCGGCCGCAAGGTCACAACGATCGAAGGTCTGTCGCCGGATTCCAGCCATCCGCTGCAGAGGGCTTGGATCGCCGAGCAGGTGCCGCAATGCGGCTACTGCCAATCCGGCCAGATCATGCAGGCGGCCGCCCTTCTTGCTGCCACGCCCAACCCCACCCGCGAACAGATCGTCGACCACATGGACGGGAATATCTGCCGTTGCGGGACCTATGTCCGCATCATCAGCGCGATCCAGCGCGCAGCAAGGGAGGGCTGAGCCATGACCCCGATTCTCCAGCCTCAAAGCCGCGTGCTGTCGCGACGTAGTTTTCTCGTCACGACCGGCGGCCTCGGCATCGCTGTCGCGTTCGGGAGCGTGCCCGACCTTGCCAGCGGCGCAGCCATGGCACCCGCCGCCGAGGGCGACTTCCGTCCCAACGCCTGGATCACGATTGGCGCGGATGGCACGGTCAGCATCATTTCGCCGGCCGTCGAAATGGGCCAGGGCATCACGACAACGCTGCCTCTGCTCGTCGCGGAGGAACTGGATGCCGATTGGAGCCGTGTGCGGGTGGTCCAGGCGCCGTCCGACGCGGAAACCTACGGCAATCCTGGTTTCTACGGGATTCAGCTTACCGGCGGCAGCGAGTCGACGCGCGGTTACAATGCGCTGCTTCGCATGACTGGTGCCCAGACACGATTAATCCTGCTGGCGGGCGCAGCTGGGATGCTAAACGTGCCAGTGAGTGAGCTTGAGACCGAGCCCCACAGGGTTCTGCATCCATCCTCGGGGCGCTCGTTGGACTACGGTGAGATCGCTGCCAGGGCGCTACTTCCGGATCCGTTGCCGCAGGCCACAGAGGCCGACCTGAAGCAAAGCCACAGGTGGCGCTATATCGGAAGCAGGACGATCCAGCGCATCGACGTACCCTCGAAGGTCAATGGAACCGCGGTCTTCGGTATCGACGTTCAGCTTCCGGACATGCTCCACGGCGCGGTCCTGCGGGCGCCGGTTCAGGACGAACGGCCTGAGACCATCGACGATGCCGAAGCGCGCGATGTGCCCGGCATCACCCATATCGTCCCACTGTCCTATGGCGTCGGCATTGTCGGCGAAACCGTTGAAGCCACGCGGCGCGCGAAAGATCTGCTCAATGTGACCTGGAGCACAACGTCAAGGGTTCGCAACTATAGCAGCCAGCGGCTGCTCGACGAGTATCGCGCCGTCGGCCGCGACTTTGGCCAGCAAGGCGTTCCCGCGCATACCAATGGTGACGCCGAGGCCGCGATCGCTGCCGCCACGACGGTCATAGAAGCCGATTATATGAGTGACCATGTCGCCCACGCGACCATGGAGCCGATGAACGCCACGGCGCTCGTGACCGGCGACAGGGTGGAGATCTGGGCGCCGACGCAAGGTCCGACGGGCACACAGGGCTTCGCAGCAGAGGTGGTGGGCACCACGCCTGACAAGGTCAAGGTGAACACAACCCTGCTCGGCGGCGGCTTCGGACGCAAGGCGGAGGCGGACTTCATCATCGATGCAGTGTCGCTGGCCAAAGCCGTGGAGGGCCGACCGGTTAAGGTCATCTGGAGCCGCGAGGACGACGTCCGGCACGACAAGTTCCGGCCGCTCGAGGCGCAGCACGTCAAGGTCGGCCTCGATGCCGAGGGGAACATCGTCGGTTGGCGTCACCGCATTGTGGCGGATTCGATCTTTGCACGAACCTTGCCACCGGTGTTCGAAGAAGCAGGCGGCCACGACGACGTCGTGACCGAGGGTGCGAAATTCAATTATACTGTTCCCGCCCATCAGATAGAATATCTACGCCAGGACAACGGTCTGGCCATCGGTTTCTGGTTCGCCGTGGGGGTCGGCTATACGAGGTTCGCAATAGAATGCGTTGTCGACGAGATCGCCGCCGCCAGAGGCATCGATCCCGTCGCGTTGCGGCTGGAGCTTCTCAAGGACCAGCCGCGCGCGCGCAAGGTGATCGAGACCGTGGCCCGGATGGCTGAGTGGGACCGGGCGCGAGACGGCCGGGGGCTCGGCGTCGCTTACTCCGATGCGTTCGGCTCGCATTGTGCCCAGGTCGCCGAGGTCTCGCTGAACCGGGACACCGGCGCCATCCGGGTGCACAAGGTCTGGTGCGCGATCGATCCCGGTGTGGCGATCCAGCCTCTCCATATCGAGGCCATGATGATGACCGGCATCACCAACGGTACCGGCCATGCGCTGTTCGAGCAAATCAACGTCATAGACGGCGAGGTGCAGGAGTCGAATTTCGATACGTACCGGTTGATCCGAATGTCCGAGGCGCCTGAGATAGAAGTAGCCGTGGTGCCGACGCCGGGGAGTCCTTTTGGCGGCATTGGTCAGGCAGGTCTTCCACCCACCGGCCCGGCAATCGCAAACGCTGTCGCGCGGCTCACCGGAGGTGTGCGGCTTCGCCACTACCCGTTCACGCCAGAACGCGTGAAGGCAGCTCTGGATACCTAAACCTTCTTTGGGCAACGCAGCCCTCCACAACTGGCTCGGCGAACGACTTCCCATAGCCGCGCGGCATCGCGGCTATGGGCTCTCCTGTTCAATCACTGCCGGCGGGCGGCCATTCAAGAATTTGTAGGAATGGGCAATTTTTCTGAAGGATCGCGCGTGTCCGTCTGAGCGAGAAAAGAATAGCCTTTCAGGCGACATAGCTGAAATCCTGAGAGTTGTTCATGTCCTATGCGATCTCCGTCAATGGCCAGATTCACCACGTCGAAGATGACGGGCAGACTCCTCTTCTCTGGGTGCTTCGCGACACGCTGAAGCTCACCGGCACCAAATATGGCTGCGGCGTCGCGCAATGTGGTGCGTGCACCGTGCATGTTGACGGCACGCCGACGCGCTCCTGTACGCTCCCCCTGGAGGTGGCTGCCTCGGCTCGAATCACCACAATCGAATCCATCGAAGGAGTCGAGGCGCAGGCGATCCGGGACGCATGGGTCGCGCGCGATGTCCCGCAATGCGGATTCTGCCAGTCCGGGCAGATCATGAGTGCCGTTGCGTTGCTCCGCACCCTCAAGACCCCGACCGACCGCGACATCGATGTTGCCATGAGCGGCAACATCTGTCGCTGCGCCACGTACAACCGGATTCGTGCCGCGATCCATGACGCTGCGGCCCAGCTCGGCACGGCCCGATGAGGTGGCGGCGATCCCCTTCCGAGCCACGGCGCGGGCGTCTTCGCATTGGCCGGTGGCTGTTCGCCACATTCGCAGCGATGATCGCGGCAACGCTCGTCTATGCGCTCTATCCTCGGCCAATGCCGCAGACGCAGGCTATTCAGATCCGTCAGCCGCTTCCGGATATCGCGCGTCTGCGAACAGTGGCGGAGTTCGCTGCAATCGCCGACCTGGACCAGCGTTCGATCGCGCTATTCGAGGAAGCGGGTCGCGTGATCCAGCACCCACGCTGCATGAATTGTCATCCGCGAACGGATCGCCCCACCCAGACAGACGCGATGCGTCCGCACAGGCCATGGGTATCACGCGGTCCGGATGGCGCCGGAGAGTCGGCGCTCCGCTGCTCGACATGCCATGGAGCCACGAATTTCGAGTCATCCGGCGTGCCCGGAAACCCAATGTGGATGCTCGCACCGATCGAAATGGCCTGGCAAGGCAAGACGCTTGGCGAGATCTGTCGGCAGCTTCTGGACCCGGCACGCTCTCATATGAGTCGCAAGGAGCTGCTTCAGCACATGAGCGAGGATGCGCTTGTTGGTTGGGCCTGGCACCCTGGCGGAGGTCGCAAACCCGCGCCGGGCACGCAGGCGGAGTTCGGGGCAATCATCAAGGCTTGGCTCGATACCGGCGGAAAATGCCCTGCATGAACCAGCCCATTTTTCGGAAGAGGAAACGCCCGTGAACAAGCCACAGGCCCCCAATCGAGGGTTCCGTATGACGCGTCGGCGGATGATCCTGGGCGGATCGCTGATCGGCGGTGCCCTGATCGTCGGTTATACCGCCACACACCCCATGCAAGTCGCTGGCGCGATCCTTCAGGGCGGCGGTAGCGATCCGGGACCGAGCGCCTTTGGGCCCTTCGTTCGCATCGGCTCCGATGGATGGGTGATAGTGGTCAACAAGCAGCAGGAGATGGGCCAGGGCATCCATTCCGGCATAGCCGCGATGGTCGCTGAGGAACTCGACGCGGATTGGGATCGTGTGCGCGTGATTGAGGCGCGCAACAACTTCCGCGCTTACGGCTTGCAAATGACGGCGGGGTCGAACGCTATCGCCAGCAATTGGGACGCAATGCGCAATGCAGGCGCTGCGGCGCGCGCGATGTTTGTCGCGGCCGCCGCGCACCGCTGGAATGTTTCGAGCCAGTCCATCGAGGTGCGGGACGGCGTTGTGTCGCATCCGGGCTCGAACCGGTCTGCGACGTTCGCCGACCTTCTTGAAGACGCGTCTCGCCAGACGCCTCCGCAGTCGCCCACGCTCAAACAGCCTGAGGATTATCGTCTGATCGGCACCGATAGGGTGCATCGCAAGGACAGCCTGGCAAAAAGCACCGGCGCCGTGATCTACACTCAGGATATTCAACGTCCCGATATGCTGGTTGCGATGGTGGCGCACAGCCCCCGTTTTGGCGGAACGCTGGCGCGGTTCGATGCGTCTGACGCGCTGAAGGTGAAGGACGTCGTCGACGTTTTCGCAATTGAGACCGGTGTCGCGGTAGTGGCGAAGACGACATTTGCCGCAAGGCGCGGACGCGACGCACTGCGTATCGAGTGGAACGACGGCGAAGCCGAGATGCGGTCAACCCCGGAGCTCATCGAATATTATCATCAAATTGCGGCCGGGCGGGGCGACCTGGAGCCGAGCGACTTCGGGACCAAGGGCGAAAATCCTGGGGCCCCCTTCGACGGCGACGTCGTCGAGTTCGCGTTCGATTTCCCCTATCTGGCCCATGCTCCGATGGAAACGCTCGATTGCGTCGCTCAAGTGGACGGCTGGAACGTGTCGATCAGCTCAGGCGCCCATCTGGCGACACTCGACCAGGTCATGGCGGCGATCGCCGCCCGCACGATCCCCGGCAAGGTCGACCTCGAAGTCGTGCCGGCCGGCGGCTCGTTCGGCCGCCGCGGCATCATGTCTTCCGATTATCTTGTCGAATGTGTACGGATTGCAAAGCGGATCCAGGGGCGTCCCATCAAGCTGATCTGGAGCCGGGAGGACGAGATGATGTCTGGCTACTACCGGCCGATGTCGCATCACCGCGTTTGGGTCCAGATGGGAGCCGATGCCTTCCCGGCGCGTTGGCGCGTCCACAGCGTTTGCCAAGCTTTGACGCCGATCGGGCCGAATTTTCAAGCGACTGAGGGGATCACCAACTCACCCTATTTTTCGACCGCCTCGACCGTCGACGGCAAGATCTTCAGTCCGAGCTTTCCGGTCGTGGTCGGCTTCTGGCGCTCTGTCGGCGCTTCGCACACCGCCTTCGTGATGGAGCATATCATCGATCAGCTCGCGCGGCGGGCCGATCGCGATCCGGCGGCATATCGGCGTACCCTCTATGAGAGGGCCGGCGATACGAGACGGATCGGGGTGCTCGATGAGCTTTGTCACAAGGTGGACTGGGGCAGCCCGCTCCAACCGGGCTGGGCCCGCGGCCTCGCAATTGCCGAGGCGTTCGGTACGGTCGTCGGTCAGGTCGCCGAGGTGCGGCTGGTCGACGGACGTCCGATCGTGCGCCGCGTTGTCGCTGTCGTCGACTGCGGAATTGCAGTCGCGCCAGACCAGATCGCAGCGCAAATGGAGGGCGGCATCGGCTTCGGCCTGTCGGCCGCGCTGTACGGGGCGATGACCTTGAAGGACGGGATCGTCCAGGAGACCAATTTTGACAGCCATCCGGTCCTGCGCATGAATGAGATGCCGGCGGTCGAAACACATATAATCAAGTCCACCAGCCGGCCGACCGGCATGGGCGAGCCCGGCGTACCGCCGATCGCGCCCGCAGTGGCGAATGCCATGCTGGCATTGACCGGGTCTCCAACAAAAAGTCTGCCCTTCCTTAGCGGTAACGCACTCAGCAATAGCGACGTGTCCTCGCAGTCCTAGTCGTTGGCGGCGGATGTAAGCCTTTGGCCTCAACCAGGTCGGCCTCCGCTGCCGCCACAGCGACCGCGCGCTCTATGCATCGACTCCCATTGTCGGCATTGGGACGCAGCCGATCGGGCGGCACGCCTGCAGCAACGGAACTGGTTTCCGATCTGACCTTCCGCCAACGTCCATACTGTCGAGGCGAGCAGTCCATGACTCGTTTAAAGGCCGTGCTGAACGAGCTTTCCGATTCATAGCCGAGCGAGATGGCAACCGCGAAAACGGAATCGCTCGAATTCTCCCGCCTGTCGCAGGCAAGCAGCATCCACTACCGCGCCACATACCGCATCGGCGGCGGCTTTCCGACGCGCTCCTTGAACCTGAGCGCGAATGTTGAGCGCGACATTCCGTCGATCCCGCCAAGTTCTTGCAGAGTCCATTGATGAGCGGGGGCGGAGCGAATTGACTTGATCGCAGCGCAAGCTGCTTGTCCGCGAAAGTGAAAAACCAGCCGACGCGATCACCGCCGCTCGCGTTCAGAGACCACTTCGTCCACTTTCCGGATAGCCGTTGCCACCCGTCAGGAGAACCCAGCGGCCCTGTTGGGGCGGAATGTCGGCGGTGCTCCAGTCGCGCACATCCGCACCGGCCCGGCTTGACAAGCCTGCGATATAGCCATCCGAACCGCGGAGCAGACCGGCAGAGACGCCGACTGCGGACACCTAGTCTCTGCCGAATGCTATGAATTTTTCGCGCGACGCAGCGGCCCCGATGCTGGAGAAGCCATGCCGCAGCCGTGTGCGCTTCCGCGCCCCTAGTCTAGACCGACGTTTTCAAAGCGACCGTGTCCGAGCCCTACCCGCCCGACCAACGGTCGGACGGACATTGCCCGTGCGCTTCAATGTGTGCGACCTGCTGGCGACAGGATGTAGCGAATATCTGAGGGGCCGGTCCACGCGTCAGCGACTGCCATGAGTGGGAGCGTCGTGACGGAGGCATTGAATCCGGCGCTGTTCGTCTCCGACAGAAGCTCGCGAGCGCCAGCCAACAATTCCCGGATGGCGACGCTGCCGATGCCGCTGCCTATCAATTCGAGCCCAGAACTGCGAAAAGCATCGCCACGGATCGAAATCTCGTCGCCCGCCGCCGTGCCGAGTTGCACGTAGCGCACACGCGGTTCGCCGTTCCGTGCCCCCCGGTTTATGGTTGCGGCGGCAATGACTCTTGCGGCAGGCTCGCCCCACAGGAAATCAAGCACGACATCGACGCCTCGATCGAATTCCGCGCGCAGGGCTTCATCTGCACGGTCGTCGAGAGCGATGCGCGACTCGACATCGAGCCGGTCCAGTGTCGTCTTGTTGCGACCAACTGCAATGACCCTGTGTGCGCCGAAGTGCCGCGCGATCTGCACGGCCATGCCCCCGGCAGCACCCGTCGCGCCGTTGACGAGAACGGTAGCGCCCGGCTGAAGCGGTGCCCTCCGCGTGAGGGCGACCCAGGACGCCAGGCCACCGGTTGCGACCGCGGCGGCGCGCACGTTCGATATTTCATCGGGGATGGCAACGATCATCTCGTCCGAGACCAGCGCCAGCTCTCCCATCGAGCCGAAAGGGGCCTTGGGGAAAAGAAAATAGACCCGCCGGCCCTCCGGATCGGTGCCAACACCGTCCACGCCCGGTACGAAGCCGGCCTGGGCGCCGCTTGTGTAATGCTTGCCTGACGCCAGGGCCTTGACGATCGGGCTCAAGGGCGCCGCGTGAACCCGCACGATCGTTTCTCCTTCACCCGCGACGGGGTCGCGGAAATCGCCGTAGGCGGGCGCCTTTCCGAAATCTGTAACGACTGCTGCTTTCATCTTTTTTCTCCTTATTGCCCGATGAACTGTCGGTTAGGAGACGCAAATAGCTTGGATCTTCGGTACGTTCTCTAGCTAGAGATACCAACTTTCTTCGTGATCGTACTCCGCCCATGGATCCACTGTCTGAAATCCTCTCGCTCCTCAAGCCGCGCAGCTACATCACCGCCGGGTTCGACGCCGGCGGCGACTGGTCGCTGAGGCTGGACGATCTTGCCGGCCGCATCAAATGCTACGCGGTAATGCACGGCAGTTGCTGGCTGTCTCTGGAAGACGCCGGAGAACCGGTCCAGATCGTAGCCGGCGAATGTTTCGTGCTTCCGAGCGGACGCCCGGTTCGGATCTCAAGCGACCCGGCGCTGACGCCGACGCTCGCAAGCAAAGCCCTTGCACCGGACCGGGATGGAGAAACTGTGACCTACAATGGCGGCGGAGACGTGCATCTGACTGGAAGCCGGTTCGAAGTCAGCGGTCGGCATGCGGATGTGCTGCTCCGCACGCTGCCGCCCGTCATGCACCTCAAGTCTACCGGGGATCAGGTGGCCCTCCGTTGGTCGATCGAGTTGATGATGCAGGAACTGCGGGAGGCTCGGCCGGGCGCGTCTCTCGTAGCCCAGCACCTAGCGCATATAATGCTGACGCAGACGCTCCGCTTATATCTGACTCAACAGTCCGGCACGGAGATCGGATTGTTCGCCGGCCTCGCCGACCCACAGGTCGGCTCCGCCATCGGAGCCATTCACGCCGATCCGGGACACGGTTGGACGCTCGAAGAGCTTGCCGTGAATGTCGGCATGTCACGAACTGCATTCGCACGACGTTTCCGCGAAAAAACCGGAGAGACGCCGGTCGCTTACCTCACGCGCTGGCGGATGATGCTGGCCGCTGAGAAGCTTGTTGGCGGAAATGAGACGCTGGCGCATATCGCGCGCGCTGTCGGCTACGAATCCGAGAACGCATTCAACACCGCCTTCACTCGCGTCATGGGGTTGTCACCGCGGCGCTATTCTAAAACTGTGGATGCTCGCTCGCTTGTCGAGCAGCTACCGGGTGTGGACCTTTGAGCTCCTGCGCGACGGATAACGTTCGCGGATATCGCATTGTAAGGAAAGTTCGCGAAAGCAACTGCTTTGCGAATTCCAAAGTCATTGGATCAAACGAGCACGAGCCGAAGCCTGTGCCGCTCGGATCAATCCCTGATACTGGGCGTCCTTCCCGGGATACCAGGGCATCCGCCCGATATCGGCGAAACCCGAGATCGTTTCCATATGCTGGACCATGCGCCGGCGCATCGCCTCGTCTGGCAAGGGTCCGTACATGGCTTGGACATTGTCCTCGGCATGCTCCGGATTCGCGGTACCGCACAGCACCGTCGTAACCGCCGGATGCGCCATGACCCATTTGAGGAGGAACTGCGCCCAGGTGGCCGCTTCGAATTCCCCAGCGAAGTCCGGTAATGAGCGACCTTCCACCACCTTCATCAGGCGAGCCTTTTCGAGCGGAAGGTTGATGAGGACGCCGACCCCGCGGGCGGCCGCCGCCGGCAGCAGGCGGCGCTCGGCGCTGCGATCGAAGATCGAGTAGTTCGTCTGAATGAAATCGACGCCGCCACGCTCGACCAGTTCGGCGACTTGATCCTGGGCGCCTGCTTCATGGTGGGTCACGCCGACATAGCGAATGCGACCTTCCTTCTTCCAGGCCTGCATCAGCGGGATGATGACCGGCGCGTTGACGATGCTGTGGCACTGCATGAGGTCGATCGTATCGCGCCAGATGCGCAGCCTCGACTGCTCGAAGCTTGCCAATGCATGGCTTTCGTCGCCGAGATATTCGCCGGTCGACCAGATTTTGCTGGCGACGAACATCTCGGATGCCTCCGGCGTGCCCGCCAGAAACGCGCCAACAGAGACTTCCGCCGATCCGTAGAGGGGCGACGTATCGACGACCCGGCCACCGCCCGCGACGTAGCGCCGAAAGACCTCGCCGAGATTGCTGCGGTCGTCGCCGGGGCGGGCGTCAAAGGTGAGAAATGTGCCGAGGCCGAGTGTGGTGAGCGTCTGCTCCGTTCTCGGAATTGTCCGCATTCGTGCAGGCGTCGTGGAGGCCGTCGCCGGCCCGCTTGGCTGGGCTTGCGCGTGGGCTTCACCAGAAAAAACGGTGTGGTAGCCAGTATGGTGACTCCCGTGCCCAGAGCACCAATGAAACCGCGCCGGTTAAGGCCTGAATCCTGCTGTTCGCTCATGCGATAGTCTCCTTCAAAAGATGCTCGATATGGATCGCAATTCCCGAAGTCGCCGCGGGCAGGGGCCAGTGACGAGCGCGATCTGGTTGGCAGAAAAGCCGGCGGCTCAGACCACGAAGTCGAAACGCGCGAACTGACCGTCATCCGCAGGGCCGACCGCCATGAGCAGCGTTTCATCGAAAATCCGGTCACGCGCATTGCCTGGCTCGCCCGGAAAGAAGAGCTGCGTTGTCAGGACATCCCCGCCCGGACGTTGAACCCTGAAATGGAAGTGTCGCGTGCGTCCCGGATACAGTGCCGGCACGACGGTGTTGAACCACCAGCGTCCCTGCTCGTCGGCGAATTGATGTCCCCGCAAGCGGAAGCCTTGACGATCGTACTCGCCGTTTTCGTCGGCTTGCCAGATCTCGACGAGGCTACGCGGCACAGGGCGGCAGCGAGTGTCGAGGACGTAGCCCGCGACGGTGATGCGCTCGCCGCGCGGCGCCTCCAGAAAGAGGTGCTGCTTCAACGGGGAGTTCGGCTTGAAGAACGGGCCGGCTTCACGGGCGGGCGTCGGTTCATCTCCGTCGGTGCAGGCACGCGTCAGCGGCAGCGGCGGCGCCTCCTACCCGAAAGCGATCACGCCAGTCAGCGGCACGAGCGGCATGGCGAGAAAGCCCGAAAGAAGCGTGCGCCTCGATGTCGTCATTGCGGGGCCTCCGTCGCTTGCCGGATCAGAACTGCCAGTTGACCGGAACCCAGGCATAGCCCGCGTCCGTCTTGAGCATTCGGCCAAGACCCGGGAACGGATAGTGGAAGCCGAGGACGAGAAGCCGGTCTGCCGCCGCCATGTCGAAGATGCGGCGACGGGAGGCGAGTGCGGTGTCCTTGTCGCGATCTGGCCCGGGCAGCCATGGCCGATCGACATTGACGATCGGGTGGTAGGCGAGATCGGCCGTCAGCAGCAGCTGATTGTTGCCGGAGTGAACAAGGAAGTTCGCCATACCGGGGGTATGGCCGAATGCGGGAAGCGTCGTCAGCCCAGGAACGATCTCCGCGCCGGCTTCATACAACTCGATCCCGCTGGTGACCGGTTCGACGCTCCGCTTGATGGCGGCTGCGAAATTACGGCGGAATTCCTCGGGCACCGGCATATAGGAAAGGTCCGGATCGTTGCGGACGAAGAAGTCCCAATCGGCACGAGGCGCAAAGATCGTCGCCCGTGGAAATGCCTTGCCGCCGTCGGCCGTTCGAAGGTTGCCGACATGGTCCGGGTGCGTGTGCGAGACGACGACAACGTCGATATCCTCGGGGCGCAGACCGATGGCGGCTATATTTTCGAAGATGCGACCGCCTTGCGGACCCATGGTCTCGCCGGCTCCGGCTTCAAGTAGGATTCGCCTGCCATTCGTCTCGATCAACAGGGTGTTGAGATTGAGCGTAAGGCGGTCGGCCGGGAGGAAGGCGAGCCTCAGAACCTCCTGCAGTTCCGCTTCCGGCGCATCGCTGGCGTAAACCCGCGGAGGGCCGCCGATCAGCCCGTCACTCAATACGGTCACTGATATACCGCCGACGCGAAAGCGGTAATGGCCGGCATTTCCAGCCTGGGCCGGGAGCGACGTGGTGGAAGCGGTCTGCGCAAAGGTCAGGCCGGTCGGCAAGATCAGGCCCGTCACAGCCGATGCGGCTGTCAGCACGATCTTCCTGCGGTTCAGTGTGATTTCACCCATAGTTTTGGTCCCATCCAAATACCTGATCGCAGGTTCCGTTTGGTTTCAGGATCGGCGGTAAGGGCCGCGGTTATCCGTGGCGCCGCCTCGCGAATGTTTTTAAGGATGACACGGAACCGGCGCGCGGATAAGCTAATCAAAATTGATCAGATTATTAAGTAGAGCTTTGCAATGCGACCACTTCGCCTCCACAGCCTGGAGATTTTTGAGGACGTCGTCCGCTGCGGTGGTTTTAGAGCTGCCGCGCTTGGCAGGGGCGTCTCATCGTCGGCCATCAGTCAATCGATCGGCCTGCTTGAAGAAGCGCTAGGCATCCGGCTGCTGAACCGAACGACACGTAGCGTAGCGCCGACAGAAGCAGGCGAGCAGCTTCTCGAGCGACTCAGGCCCGCTCTTCACGACATCAGAACAGCGGTCGACGATCTCAATCAGCTTCGCGAACACCCGTCCGGCACCGTCCGGATCAATGCACCGGGTCCGGCCGCCGACCACATTCTGTGCCCTCTGGCCTTCGAGTTCATGAAAATTTATCCCGACGTCAACGTCGAGATCGTCAGTGATGCCGCGATCATCGATATTGTGGAGCAGGGTTTTGACGCGGGCGTGCGCTTCGGGAACCAACTCGCCCAAGACATGATCGCCATGCCGCTGGGGCCTGCCTTGCGATATGCCATCGTGGCCTCGCCTGATTATCTTCGCAAGCGCGGTCGACCCGAATCACCGCGCGATCTCTTACAGCACGATTGTATTCGTCGCCGTTTCCCCGGCGGAACCATGGTGACGTGGAAATTTGAGAGGGACGATGATGAAGTGGAAATCACCCCGAAAGGTCGATTGACGCTGAGCTCAGCGCATCAAGAACTCCAAGCCGCGCTTGCGGGATCGGGAGTCGCTCACCTGTTCGAGGACTATGTCCGTGATGATGTCGAACAAGGCAGGCTCATCGAAGTGCTCTACGACTGGAAGCAGAAGCTGCCGAGCTGGTATCTGTATTATCCGAGCCGGCGGCACACCAGTGCGGCCGTGCGGGCTTTTCTCGACTACGTCCGCGATCAGAGATGGGTTCCAATCGTCAAGTAATGCTCAGCGCCGCATGCGCTCAGGATTACTGCGCCACTAAAGACATTTTCATGTCCCTGCGGGAACGCCACGACCACAGTATCCGGAAGCGCAACAATGTGGGCAGTAGAATTCGAACAATGCATCCTTAGACGTTGCGCTTCCTCGGTCATCCCGCCGTTTGCCTGTCTTTGTACGCCACAATACGACGACCACATAATGGTTGTTGTCAGACCATAATTTCTGCCTCTTCTACTCATCCCCGATCCAGGGCCGCATGTCGCGGACCCGCAAGAGAACGGGGACGACGTGGCGGCCACTCACCAGAAATCGGAGGCGATCCTTCGCAGCGCGCGCATGCTGCGCACCGCGCTCGGCCCCGCCATCGCCCGGTTTCTGGAAGATCCCGCGATCGTCGAGGTGATGCTCAACCCCGATGGGCGGCTCTGGATCGACCGCCTCTCCGAGGGACTCTCCGACACGGGTGAACGGGTGTCGCCGGCCGATGGCGAGCGCATCGTTCGCCTCGTCGCGCACCATGTCGGCGCCGAGGTTCATCCAGGCAGCCCGCGCGTCTCTGCCGAGTTGCCGGAAACAGGAGAGCGGTTCGAGGGCCTTCTGCCCCCCGTGGTCGCCGCACCGGCCTTCACGATCCGCAAGCCTGCCGTTGCCGTCTTCACCCTCAACGACTATGTCGCCGCCGGCATCATGGCGGCCGACCAGGCCGAGGCTCTACGGATCGCCGTCGCCGAGCGCCGCAATATCCTGGTCGCCGGCGGCACCTCGACCGGCAAGACCACGCTCACCAATGCGCTGCTCGCCGAGGTGTCAAAGACGTCCGACCGCGTGGTGCTTATCGAGGACACGCGCGAGCTCCAATGCGCCGCGCCGAACCTCGTCGCCATGCGGACGAAGGATGGCGTCGTGTCGCTCTCCGATCTCGTCCGATCCTCGCTGCGCCTGCGCCCCGATCGCATCCCGATCGGCGAGGTGCGCGGCGCTGAAGCGCTCGATCTGCTCAAGGCCTGGGGCACCGGCCACCCCGGCGGCGTCGGCACCATTCATGCGGGCACCGCAATTGGCGCGCTGCGCCGCCTCGAGCAGCTCATCCAGGAAGCTGTCGTCACCGTTCCGCGCGCCCTGATCGCAGAGACGATCGATCTGGTCGCAGTGCTCTCCGGCCGCGGCGCCTCGCGGCGCCTCGCCGAACTCGCTCGCGTCGAAGGGCTCGGCGCCGACGGCGATTATCGCGTTGTCCCCGCCAGCCTGCACCTCACAGGAGATCCGTCATGATCCAGCATGCCATGCGTATCCGCCGTCACGTCGCGACGGCAGCCTCCGTCACCTTCCTCACCTTGGCGCTCGCGCCCGCCGCCCACGCGTCCGGTTCGTCCATGCCGTGGGAAGCGCCGCTGCAGTCCATCCTCGAATCCATCGAGGGACCTGTCGCCAAGATCGTCGCGGTGATCATCATCATCGTCACCGGCCTCACGCTCGCCTTCGGCGACACCTCGGGCGGCTTCCGGCGCCTGATCCAGATCGTCTTCGGCCTGTCGATCGCCTTCGCGGCGTCCAGCTTCTTTCTGTCGTTCTTCTCGTTCGGCGGCGGAGCGCTGGTCTGATGGCGACGTCGGCGGAGACGGCGAGCGAAGTGCCGGGCTTTTCGGTCCCGGTCCATCGCGCGCTGACCGAACACATTCTGCTCGGCGGCGCACCGCGCTCGATCGCCATTCTGAACGGGACGCTGGCGGCAGCGCTTGGCCTTGGCCTGCGCCTCTGGCTGGTCGGCCTCGGTCTCTGGGCTATCGGCCACTTCGCCGCCGTCTGGGCCGCCAAACGCGATCCGCAGTTCGTGGACGTCGTGCGCAGGCATCTGCGCATCCCCGCTCATCTGTCGGTCTGAGGGGCGCGGCCATGATGAATCTTGCCGAATATCGCAACCGCAACACCCGGTTTGCCGACTTCCTGCCCTGGGTCGCGCTTGTCGGTGATGGCGTCGTCCTCAACAAAGACGGCAGCCTGCAGCGCACCGCGCGATTTCGTGGTCCCGATCTCGACAGCGCCGTGCCGGCCGAACTGATCGCGGTCGCCGGGCGACTCAACAACGCCTTCCGCCGCCTCGGCTCCGGTTGGGCGATCTTCGTCGAAGCCCAGCGGCATGGCGCCGCCACCTATCCCGCCAGCATGTTCGCTGACAGCGCGTCCGCGCTGGTCGACGCCGAACGCAAAGCGGACTTCGAGGAAGCAGGTAGCCACTTCGAGTCGAGCTACTTCCTGTCCTTTCTTTATCTGCCGCCGGCCGAAGACGCCGCGCGCGCAGAAACCTGGCTCTACGAGGGCCGCGATCACGCCGGCGTCGACGCCCACGAAGTCCTCCGCGGCTTCGTGGATCGCACCGATCGCATCCTCCAACTTATCGACGCCTTCATGCCGGAATGCGCCTGGCTCGACGACGCCGAGACGCTCACCTTCCTGCACTCGACGGTTTCGACGAAACGCCACCGCGTCCGTGTGCCCGAGACCCCGATCTATCTAGATGCGCTGCTTGCCGATCAGCCGCTCACCGGCGGGCTCGAGCCACGTCTTGGCGACACGCATCTGCGCATCCTCACCATCGTCGGCTTCCCGACAGCGACCACGCCCGGCATCCTCGACGAGCTGAACCGACTGGCCTTTCCCTATCGCTGGTCGACCAGGGCCGTCCTGCTGGACAAGACGGACGCCACCAAGCTGCTGACCAAGATTCGGCGGCAATGGTTCGCCAAGCGCAAGTCGATTGCCGCCATCCTCAAGGAGGTGATGACCAACGAGGCTTCGACGCTGGTCGATACTGATGCCGCGAACAAGGCGGCCGATGCCGACATGGCGCTGCAGGAGCTTGGCGCGGACTATGCCGGCCAAGCCTATGTCACCGCGACGATCACTGTCTGGGACGAAGATCCGCGCATCGCCGCCGAGAAGCTGCGCTTGGTCGAGAAAGTCATCCAAGGACGCGATTTCACGGCCATGCCGGAGACGATCAACGCGGTGGACGCTTGGCTCGGCAGCCTGCCCGGGCATGCCTATGCCAATGTCCGGCAGCCGCCCATCAACACGCTCAATCTCGCCCACATGATCCCGCTGTCAGCGGTATGGGCGGGACCGGAACGGGACGAGCACTTCGCAGCACCCCCACTGCTGTTTGGCAAGACCGAAGGCTCGACCCCGTTCCGGCTTTCCATCCATGTCGGCGACGTCGGTCACACGCTGATCGTCGGACCGACGGGCGCCGGCAAGTCCGTACTGCTGGCGCTGATGGCGCTGCAGTTCCGTCGTTATGCACGATCTCAGGTCTTCGCTTTCGACTTCGGCGGCTCCATCCGGGCCGCGGCGCTCGCCATGCGCGGCGACTGGCACGATCTCGGCGGCGGACTCACCGAGGGCGCAGACGACAGTGTGTCGCTGCAGCCGCTTGCCCGGATCGACGATGTCGCGGAACGAGCCTGGGCGGCTGACTGGCTCACCGCAATGCTCGGGCGCGAGAGCGTGGCGATCACGCCCGAGGTGAAAGAGCATCTCTGGTCAGCGCTTTCTTCGCTCGCCTCCGCGCCGATCAACGAGCGTACGCTCACGGGCCTGTCGGTCCTGCTGCAATCCAACGATCTCAAGCAGGCGCTTCGGCCCTACTGCGTCGGCGGTCCTTACGGACGCCTGCTCGACGCCGAAGCCGAACATCTTGGGCAGGCGTCGGTCCAGGCGTTCGAGACCGAGGGCCTGATTGGAACAGGCGCCGCCGCAGCCGTGCTCGCCTATCTGTTTCATCGCATTGAGGACCGTCTCGACGGTCGGCCCACGCTGCTGATCGTCGACGAAGGCTGGCTCGCGCTCGATGACGAAGGGTTCGCGGGCCAGCTCCGCGAATGGCTGAAAACACTGCGCAAGAAGAACGCCAGCGTGATCTTCGCCACCCAGTCGCTGTCGGACATCGACGGCTCGGCAATCGCGCCGGCCATCATCGAGAGCTGCCAGACCCGCATCCTGCTGCCGAACGAACGCGCGATCGAGCCGCAGATCACCGCGATCTATCGCCGCTTCGGGTTGAACGACCGGCAGATCGAGATCCTCGCCCGGGCCACGCCCAAGCGCGACTATTACTGCCAGTCGCGGCGCGGCAATCGCCTGTTCGAGCTGGGCCTTTCGGATGTCGCCCTGGCGCTCTGCGCCGCCTCATCGAAACAGCACCAGGCGCTGATCGCGGAGGTGCATGCCCGTAGCGGCACCGACGGCTTTCTCGCCGAATGGCTCACTGAAAACCGCCTAGGCTGGGCGGCCGATCTCATCGCCGATCTCACCAACGTCACCCCCCAAACCGATCCGGAGGCACGCCGATGACCCGTTCCGTTCATTCCCGCTCGCGCGCCATGCGCGTCGCCGCAATTGTCCTCGCCGCTCCGATGGCGCTCTCGCCGATCCTCAGCAGCCCGGCCGCCGCACAATGGATCGTCTACGATCCGACCAATTATGCGCAGAATGTCCTGACAGCCGCCCGGACGCTTCAGCAGGTCAATCAACAGATCACCCAGCTTCAGAACGAAGCGACGATGCTGATCAACCAGGCCCGCAATCTGGCGAGCCTGCCGTACTCCTCGATCCAACAACTGCAGCAGTCGGTGCAACGCACCCAACAGCTCCTCACCCAGGCGCAGCGCATCGCCTATGATGTCCAGAACATCGATCAGGCGTTCCAGACCACCTATGGCAACGCCTCGATGTCGGCTTCGGACCAGCAGCTCGTCGCGGGCGCCCGCGAGCGCTGGCAGAACACGGTCGGCGGGCTGCAGGACGCCATGCGCGTGCAGGCCGGTGTCGTCAGCAACATCGACACCAACCGGTCCGAGATGTCCTCGCTGATCGGCCGCAGCCAGGGAGCGACAGGCGCATTGCAGGCGACGCAGGCCGGCAATCAGCTTCTCGCGCTTCAGGCGCAGCAGCTTGCCGACCTCACGGCCGTCGTAGCGGCTAACGGCAGGTCGCAGGCGCTCTCCGAAGCCGAGCGCGCGGCGGCGGCCGAACAGGGGCGCGAGCAACGCCGCCGGTTCCTGACGCCGGGCTCCGGCTACCAGGCCGGGAACGCCCGCATGTTCCCGAACAGCGGTAACTGAGGGCGCGGCCATGGACGGCAAGATGCTCGCCCGACTTGGCGCGGTGGTGTTCGTCGCGGTGGCCGTCACCGCGACGGCGATCGAGATGAGCCGGGATGAGGTGCCGACGGAGAGCTGGGCTTCGTCCAGGCCAAGCACCGCCCCGTCCGACCCGCTGCGCGAGGAGCTGTTCCGTTGCCAGGCACTCGGCGAAGCCGGGCCGCGTGATCCTGCCTGCCTGCGGGCCTGGGCGGAGAACCGCAGCCGCTTTCTCGCGCCGGGTGCTCGACCGGCCGAGCGGCTGCCTGAAGCGGCGCCCGCTCCACACCCGCCAGCGGACGCGGATGTCCCGGCCCAGCCGGCACCGGTGTCGCCGCCGGCCGAGACGCGGTAGCGTCATGGGCAACACCGGCGTCATCGACCACTTCCTCGAAGTTTTCACCCGCTACATCGATTCCGGCTTCGGGCTGCTCAGCGGTGAGGTCGCCTTCATCGCCACGACGCTCATCGTCATCGATGTGACGCTGGCCGCGCTGTTCTGGTCCTGGGGCGGCGACGACGACATCTTCGCCCGCCTGGTGAGGAAGACGCTGTTCATCGGGGTGTTCGCCTACATCATCGGCAACTGGAACAATCTCGCCCGCATCGTCTTCGAGAGCTTCGCGGGCTTGGGCCTCAAAGCCAGTGGCACGGGCTTCACAACGGCAGATCTGCTGCGGCCGGGCAAGGTGGCGCAAACCGGTCTCGATGCCGGGCGGCCGCTCCTGGAATCCATCTCGGGCCTGATGGGATACTGGTCGTTCTTCGAGAACTTCATCCAGATCGCCTGCATGTTCCTCGCCTGGGCGCTGGTGTTGCTCGCCTTCTTCATCCTCGCCATCCAGCTCTTCGTCACGCTGATCGAATTCAAGCTAACGACGCTCGCCGGCTTCGTCCTCATTCCATTCGGCTTGTTCGGCAAGTCCGCCTTCATGGCCGAACGCGTGCTCGGCAACGTCATCTCGTCCGGCATCAAGGTGTTGGTGCTCGCCGTCATCATCGGCATCGGCTCGACGCTGTTCTCCGAATTCACCGCCGGCTTCGGCGGCGCAACACCATCCATCGACGAAGCCATGGCCATCGTGCTCGCCGCGCTGTCGCTCCTCGGTCTCGGCATCTTCGGCCCCGGCATCGCCAGCGGCATCGTCTCCGGCGGCCCACAGCTCAGCGCCGGCGCCGCGGTGGGTACAGGTCTCGCGGCTGGCGGCATGATCGTCGCCGGAGCCGGCGCGGTCGGCGCCGTCGCATCCGGCGGTGCGGCACTTGCCGGAGGCGCGGCAGCCGCGGCCCGGGGCGGCGCGGCGATGGCGGGTGGCGCATCCACGGCCTACAGCCTCGGCGCAGCCGGCCAGTCAGGCGCCAGTAGCGTCGCGTCAGGTCTCGGCGGTGTCGCCCGGGCAGGTGGCAACGCGGCTATCTCACCGCTGCGCCGCGCCGCCTCACGCGCCGCCGAAAGCATGCGCTCCAGCTTCAACTTCGGCGGCAAGGCGGCGTTCGAAACGACTGGCGGATCCTCGACGATGGGATCGGTCGGTGGCGACGCAGTCGGCGACGGCGGCGGCTCGGCCGCACCGGCACCCGCGGGCGGACCGCCCGCATGGGCACAGCGCATGCGCCATTCCCAACGCATGACCCCCGCCGTCCAGGCAACCGCCCACGCTGTGCGCTCCGGAGACGCCCATGGCGGCGGCTCTTCCGTCAATCTCTCCGAAGGCGACCGCTGATGTTCAAACGACCCTCCACCCACTATGGTAAAGCCCCCGAACCCGAGACGCCGTATCAGCGCGCCGCACAGGTCTGGGACGAGCGGATCGGCGCCTCGCGCGTACAGGCCAAGAACTGGCGGCTGATGGCCTTCGGCTCGCTGATCCTCTCCGCCGGCTTCGCCGCCGCGTTGGTCTGGCAATCGGCACGCGGCACGATCGTCCCCTGGGTGGTGCAGGTCGACCGGCTTGGCCAGGCCCAGGCCGTCGCGCCGGCTGTCGCCGACTATCGTCCGACCGATCCCCAGATTGCCTTCCACCTCGCCCGCTTCATCGAGCAGGTCCGCTCGATCCCGGCCGACGCCATCATCGTGCGGCAGAACTGGCTGCGCGCCTACGACTTCACCACCGACCGCGGCGCGGTAGCGCTGAACGACTACGCGCGGGCCAACGACCCGTTCACCAAGGTCGGCCGACAGCAGGTCGCGGTGGAAGTCTCGAGCGTCATCCGCGCGTCTCCAGATAGCTTCCGTGTCGCGTGGGTCGAGCGCCGTTACGAGAACGGCCAACTCGCCACGACTGAGCGCTGGACCGCGATCTTGACGATCGTCGAGCAGGTCCCGCGCAACGCCGATCGGCTCAGGGCGAACCCGCTCGGCATCTATGTCAACGCCATCAACTGGTCACGGGAGCTTGGTCAATGAAGCCGTCTTTCCGTAAAGCCGGAAGCCCGGCTTCACACATTTCCGCAATCCCGGCTTTGCGCCGAGGCACATTGCCGATCCTGCTGGTGGCGACGTCCGCGCTCGCCGGCTGCGCCACCACCAATCCACCGCCGGAAATCTCCTACGACAACGCCGCTCCTGCGGTGCAGACGGTGGATCCCCCTGCGCCGGTAACAGTCGTGGAACTGCCCCGGCCCCTACCGCTGCCCGGGCAGATGAAACCGGTGGAGCGCTCCCGTCAGGCACCCGAACCGACCGATCCGACAGCGCGGGTCAACCAGGCCAATGCTGCAGCCCGCATTCAGCCGGTGCGCGATGGCTTCATCAATTCGATGCAGGTCTATCCCTTCACCCAAGGCGCGCTCTATCAGGTCTATACCGCCGTCGGGCAGATCACCGACATTGCGTTGCAGCCCGGAGAGCAGCTCGTGGGCTCCGGCCCGGTCGCCGCCGGCGACACAGTGCGCTGGATCATCGGTGATACGCAGAGCGGTTCCGGGCCAACGCTTCAGGTCCATATCCTGGTGAAGCCGACCCGGCCGGACCTGATGACGAACCTCGTCATCAACACCAACCTGCGCACCTATCACATGGAGCTGCGCTCGACCGAGCGGACCTACATGGCCTCGGTCTCCTGGCAGTATCCGCAGGACCAGCTCATCGCGCTGCGCCGCCAGAACAGCCAAGCCGAGGCCGCGCAGCCGGTCGCATCCGGAGTCGACCTCGCCAACGTCAACTTCCGCTACGCAATCGACGGCGACCGGGCGCCGTGGCGGCCGCTGCGCGCCTTCGACGACGGCCGCCAGGTCTTCATCGAATTCCCGCGCGGGATCGGTCAGGGCGAGATGCCGCCGCTCTTCGTCGTCGGCCCCGAGGGCAACACCTCCGAACTGGTGAACTACCGGGTGCGCGGCCACCACATGATCGTCGATCGGCTCTTCGCCGCCGCCGAGCTGCGGTTCGGCTCCGGCGACCGCCAGAAGCGCGTGCGCATCGTGCGCACCGATGGGAGGCCGGCGTCGTGAGCGAGACGGAGCCCCGGAAAGAAGAAGAGCCGATCGACGATGCCCGGCCGCTGACCGGAGAGCCGGTCAGCCCTGCGGCCATGCGGCTGCGCGCGGAACCGCCGCGCGTCACCCGCCTGTCGCGAAAGGTGTTGACGGGCCTCGGCCTGGTCGCCAGCGTCGGAATCGGCGGCGCGCTCATCTATGCGCTTCAGACCCGCGATGACGGTCGGCCGAACGAGGAACTCTACTCCACGGAGAACCGCTCGACAGCCGATGGCATCGCCGGCTTGCCACGCGACTATAGCGGCGTGCCTCAGCTTGGCCCGCCGCTTCCCGGCGACCTCGGCCGCCCCATCCTTGGTGCACAGAACCGCGGCCAGCCCGTACCGACAGCCGGCGTCAGCACGCCCAACCCTGGTCTCAGTCCAGAAGAGCAGCGGCGCATTGAGGAGCTTGAATCGGCACGCACGGCGCGGCTGTTCGCCGCCACCGAAACCCGGACGGCGGCAGCAACCCCATCCCAGACAACGCCCGGCGTGCAACCAACGCCCGATCTCACAAGCCTGGGGCTGGCCCCTCCGCCGTCAACACCCACGGCGCAGGATCGGCAGAACGCCTTCCTCAACGCCGCGGCCGATCGGCGTACCGTCGCGCCCGATCGCGTCGCCGCGCCGGCGTCGCCCAACGTACTGCAAGCGGGCGCCGTGATTTCCGCCGCACTGATCACCGGCATCCGTTCAGATCTCCCCGGCCAGATCACCGCCCAGGTGACGGAAAATATCTACGATAGCCCGACGGGTCGCATCCTCCTCGTGCCCCAAGGCACACGCGTCATTGGCCAGTACGACAATAACGTCCAGTTCGGGCAGAGCCGCGTCCTCCTGGTCTGGAATCGACTGATCTTCCCGAACGGCCGCAGCATTGTGCTGGAGCGCCAGCCGGGCGCCGATGCCGAGGGATATGCCGGCTTGCAGGACGGCGTCGATTATCACTGGTGGGATCTCGCCAAGGCGGCAGGGCTCTCGACGCTGCTCAGCGTCGGAGCCGAACTCGCGGCCGACGACGATGACCGTCTGATTCAGGCGATCCGTAACGGGGGCCAGGACACCATCGATGACGCCGGCCAGCAGATCGTCCGACGCCAACTCAACGTTGCGCCAACGCTGACAATCCGGCCGGGTTTCCCTGTCAGGGTCATCGTCACGCGGGATTTGGTGCTCGAACCCTATGGAGGATCGCGATGGTGAAGCTGAAACTCGGACCAATCGTCGATGAGAGGCCGGTGAAAGTCACACTGGAACTGCCTGCGGCGCTGCATCGCGATCTTGTCGCTTACGCCGAAATTCTGGCCAGCGAAACGGGCCAGCCCGTCACCGATCCAATTCGTCTGGTTGTCCCGATGTTAGAGCGGTTTATTGCAACCGACCGTGGATTCTCCAGCATTCGACGGCGGTCAACTTGAGAGCCAGACTGTGCATTGAGACGCACAGCCTAGGGCTATTCACAGGGGCACAAGATCAACGCGCACAGTGGATTGCGCATCGAGCGAGAACTTTGTGCATCAGCCCATTCGCCCGAATGTCACGTCGCCAAGTTGCTCAAGTGTGGTCCACAGCCTCGCCGCAACTTGCTGGTCGTCGGCTTTTTCAGGAATCCCGGCCCAGCCGGGTAAGCCGCCCAGCCCCATCACCCCGTTAGGGCCGTAATATCCGCCAGCCGCCGCTTGCGGCGACGTTGCCGCATACAGGGTCGGCAAGGCGCCCTGGGCTGCCGTCTGGAACATGAACGGCATGTATCTGTGATTGCGCCCTTCGAGGCTGTCCGGGCCAGGACCGTCCGGGACAAGGTTCGTGCGGGCGATACCGGGATGGGCAGCTATCGACGAGATACCCCAGCCTTCCGCCACGCTGCGCCGCTGCATCTCGAAGCCAACCAAGAGGTTGGCGAGCTTGGAGTTGTCGTAAGCCGCCCCATAGTCGTAGTCCTGAACCAGTTGCAGGTCGGCAAAGTTGATAGCACCCATGAACGAGCGGCTGCTGGAAACCCAGACGACGCGTGGGGACTGGCCTTCGCGCAGCAGCGGCAGCAGCCGGGCAGTCAACGCAAAATGACCGAGCGTGTTCGTGGCAAAAACCCGCTCAAATCCGTTTGCGCTCACTTCGCGACTTTTCCGCCCCATGACGCCGGCATTGTTGACGAGAATATCCAGACTTCCCCGGGACGCGCGCATCCGCTCCGCAAAGCCGGCGACCGAAGCGAGGTCTGAAAGATCGAGCGTCTCGAAGCGGATCGCAGCCCCGGTAACGATGCTCCTGATGTGTCTGACCGCTTCCTCGCCCCGTTCCTGCTTCCGGGATGCGATGGTTACGTCCGCCCCGGCGCGAGCGAGTTCAAGGGCGTCATAAAAGCCCAGTCCGCTGCGGTCGCCCACGGGATAACCATTGCCGCCGGTGACCAGCGCCGAGCGCCCTCGCAGCGAGGGGATGTCGGCCGCCGTCCAATCGGGGATCCTCGGCAGTCCCTGCTGACGCGGGGAAACGGGTGGCCTGTTCGCCCAGACGGCGACGCCGCCGCCCACGGCCGCAACAGCAAGGCCTGCCGCGCCGTATCGAACAAATGAACGACGCGACAACCCCGATGCTTTGGCTTTGCCAGGCCCATTCCCTCCGCGCGTGTATGTCATTTAAGGAATCCTTTTGAATAATGGAATTTTGGATGGTTAGGCGATGTCAGTGTTTGCAAAGGGTCAGCGACGATGCACTCGTTTGCGATCGGCATGAACGGGAGTATCCGGTCGATCGTCACCAGCTTTAGCTCAACCGTGTCACTTGCCTTCCCGATGTAAAACAGTACCCAACACCTGGACGGTTCACGCGAACGTCACGTTCGTCAGTTCCTGAGACGCATCCCAGAGGCGCGCCGCCACTGAGGCATCGAGCGCTTGCATGGGAGGCTTCTCTTCGGTCGGATAGCCACGCGTCCCGCCCAACCTGTCAGGTCCGTAGTAGGCGCCGTCGCGCGCTGCAGGCGCGGTCGCCGCATACAGCGTGGGTAATGCGCCCTGCCACGCAGGCTGGAACAGGAACGGCAGGAAGCGGCGCGCCATCCCGGGCGCGCTCGTCTGTCCGGCTCCGTTCGGGAGCAGATCGGTGCGCGAGATACCGGGGTGGGCCGCCAGGCTCTCGACGCCCCATCCGGCCTCCTTGCTGCGCCGGCTCAATTCGAATGCGAACATGATGCAGGCGAGCTTCGATTGGCTGTAAACCGGCATCGGCTTGTAGTCGCGCTCAGCTTGCAAGTCGTCGAAGTTGATCGCTCCTTGGCGTGCCGCGACGCTGCCGAGGGTCACGACGCGTGGGTTCTGCCCTTTCTTCAGGAGCGGCATCAGATGCGCCGTGAGCGCAAAATGACCGAGATAGTTGGTTCCGAACTGCAACTCGAAGCCGTCTTTAGTCTCGCGACGCGCCGGCGGCGTCATGACACCGGCATTGTTGATCAGAAGATCGAGGCTGGCTTGTTCCCGCGCGAGTTGCGCGGCGAATTCGGCGATCGAGGCGAGGTTGGCAAGATCCACCTCCCCAAACCGCACTTGTCCGCCAGGGATAGCTTGCTTGATCGCGGCCACGGCCTCAGCGCCCTTTCGCGCGTTGCGCCCGGCGATCACGACACTTGAACCGGCTCGCACCAAGGCCAACGCGTCCTCGTAGCC
This sequence comes from Azorhizobium oxalatiphilum, assembly GCF_014635325.1. Classification (GTDB taxonomy): domain Bacteria; phylum Pseudomonadota; class Alphaproteobacteria; order Rhizobiales; family Xanthobacteraceae; genus Azorhizobium; species Azorhizobium oxalatiphilum. The sequence goes on from NZ_BMCT01000010.1 coordinate 38,384, forward strand.
CAATCCTCCAGTGCCGGTGACAACCGCCGTGCGGCCGTGTTGCGGTGGAATGTTGCTTGTCGTCCATTTGGTCATTATGAAGTCTACGCCTTCTCAAAAGTTCAGCGAGACTTCGGGTGAGGATTGTCTCAACGCGCCCGCTTTTTTACCTCCCTCAATAGAACGGCTGCGGCACCAAACCTCCATGCCTGAATTGGCAAAAAATATGCCTATTCCTACATCCATTTGGCTGTCGAGGAATATCCAAAGAAAGTAGATGCCGACTTGCCGAGGCCATTAGGTTGGCGCGGTCAAGGCCTGCGGGCGTCCTACACGTATGTCCACGTTGGTCAGTTCCAGCGAAGTCTCCCAGAGGCGAGCCGCGACGGCTGTGTCCAGCGCTTGGCGAGGAGGTTTCTCCTGGATCGGATGGCCTCGCGTTCCGCCAAGCCGGTCAGGCCCGTAGTAAGCGCCGCTCCGCGCCGCCGGTTCTGTCGCCGCAAAGAGCGTGGGCAATGCGCCCTGCCATGCGGGCTGATAGAGAAACCATAGATAGCGTCGCGCGAACCCCGGTAGGCTCGACCGGCCCGGCCCGTTCGGTATCAGGTCGGTGCGTGAGATGCCGGGATGCGCCGCCACGCTCTGCACGCCCCATCCGGTCGCCTCGCTGCGTCGGTTCAGTTCAAAGGCGAACATGATGCAGGCCAGCTTCGACTGGCTGTAAACCTGCATCGGCTTGTAACCGCCCTCGGCCTGAAGGTCGTCGAAGTTAATCGCTCCCCACCGCGCCGCCACGCTGCCCACAGTCACGACGCGTGGCTTTTGCCCCCTCTTCAGGAGCGGCAGCAGATGCGCGGTGAGAGCGAAATGGCCGAGATAGTTCGTGCCCAGTTGTAGCTCGAAGCCATCGCTGGTCTCGCGACGCTCCGGCGTTCTCATAACACCCGCGTTGTTGATCAAGAGTTCGAGGCCATCTTGCTCCTGTGCGAGCTGCGCGGCGAATTCAGCGATCGAAGCAAGGTTCGCAAGGTCCAGCTTGCCGAACCGGACCTGCGCGCCAGAGACGGCATTTCTGATCGCTGCGACGGCATCAGCGCCCTTCTGGGGATTGCGTCCGGCGATCACAACGTTAGCGCCGGCGCGCGCCAAGGCCAGCGCCGTCTCGAAACCCAGCCCTCCGGTGCCGGTGACGACTGCCGAACGGCCGTGTTGTGGTGGAATGTTATTCGTCGTCCATTTGGTCATCAATCATCCTTGCCTTTTCGACCGCTCGGCGGAGATCTTGAGCGTTGATGGTCTCTACGCACCCGCTTTTTTGTCCTCTTCGGCAGGATGCCCGAGGCGCGGCAACCCTCCATGCCAGAACCAGTAAAAAGCGTGCCTGATCCTACATTTGTGCGGCTTGCACCGGCCCCGGGAGGGCAAACAACGGCAGATGTTCTGATGGTGCTCAGGTTCGCACGGTAACAGGATCATCTGGCATGGCAGTACCGCTTGGCGGATGGCCTACAGTGCCGCTTCCGTGATGCCGCTGATCATTCTTGGGCCCCAACTGCGCGCGGTGAAGCTCCAGGTCGCGAAGATTATGAAGGCGGTTGCTGCCAGGAGCACCGTTGCTGCCGCAAAGCCGGCAACCGCTCCGCGATCCCGCCGGCGCGCCCGAATGAAGAGTTCAGCAACGATGAGATTGGGGACGTAGAAGAAGAACATCATGATCGCGTCAAACCAGCCGGTAAAGCCGCTCGCCGTTCCAATGCCACCGGAGGCCAAGAACCAGGCGCCATATTCCATCCGGTACAGCCAGGAGCCGACCGTCAGCGCAAACAGCCTGATCGCCCAGGCACGATGCTCGTCGTAATTGCCAGCCCGGGCGCGGGCGTAGGCCATGGCGGCGCAGAGCACCATCAACGCGCCGTAGATGCCGAAGCCCACATCCATCAGCGGGCCACCGATCGTGCCTTTTCCCAATATGAAGCCAAGCCCACCCAGACCAGCTAACCCGGCCGAAATAACGTAGATTCGGCCCAGCCAGCGATGGAGGCCCGGCACATTGCGGCGCACGCTCCCGATCAACTGAACAGGTCCGAGCAACAGGAGCACGCCCCCGGCCATGAAGTGTGCGCCGATGGCTGCCGTAGAAAGCAATGCACTCCCTTCGTATAAATCGGGAAGAGACTCGTTCCATCGCTCGGCGGCTCCGCCTAACGCGACGCCGCCGAAGAATGCGAGGATGTAGGTGGCGAAGATGGCACCGCTGATCCAGCTCGCGGCCACGAGCAGCCGAGCGCTCCAGCGCAAGGCTGCAGCATGAGTGCTGCCAGTTGGCCCGGTCGGTTCACGATCAACGATCGATGAACTGTCCGCTATAGGGATTGTCTTAAATCCTGCACTCATTGTGCGCGGCGAAGCACCATGGTCCGACCGAGTATGGCGGTGCCCATATATGCGCGAAGTTCCAGTTTTCCGCTCACCAGCGTTGCTCGAGCGGAGTGGGTCTGACCAGTTGCACCGCTGTAGAAATTACCGCCTTCCCACCGACCGTCAGCGGCATCCCATTTGAGGTTGGTCACGAGAACGGCTCGCTCCAGGGAGCGGCTTCTAAGGTTCGGGTCCGGATTGAGTGTATCCTTCTTGAAGGTCTTGCCGTCGGCCTCCATCAGAAGCTTTCCGTAGAGGACCCGGGCGGCATAGGTTTCGCCGGCGTCGAACATCTCAAGCTTAAGATTGCCGTCCTCGGATTCCCAGACGCCGACAATCTGATCCGGCGAAGATGCCTGTGCGAAAGCCTCTCCAACCGGGAGACCTGTCATTCCCGCCGTGAGCGCTGCGGCCAGCAAAGGCCCTGTTAGCGATTTGAGCATCATGTGTTTCCTTATCGATGAGTTGGCGCGTGTGTGGGAGCGGCGCGGAAGATTTCGCGCGCCGGCCGAAACTTCATGCCTGCGGAGCGATCCGCCGTTCACCTCGGAAAGCGCGATGTGGAACCGAGCCCAACCGCTCCCCGAGGCAATGCGCCGTGAAGCTACCCGCCGGCTTCACGACGGCGAATACCGATTACCGCGAATTTCCTGCCTGATCCTCCAGCTGAATTGAGGTAAGTTCCTGGCCAGTGAATTCTTACCCAAATCTTGACGGGACAGGATTCGAGGACCGGCACCCAAGCCATCTGAAAACGCGCTCGAGCTAAGCGGACCCCTTGACACTCGCTAGGTACCTTACATATTTGCTAGGTAGCTAGCGAGATTGGAGACGCAGCGATGGTTGAGAGGCGGAAAAGCGAGGATCGCGACCTCATCGGAGCCTGGGCAAAGCGGTGCTATTTCGCTGGCCGGGCAGTCATGGATTCCGTCCTGCGTCCTTATGATCTCGGCTCCGTGCAGTGGTACGTGCTCTACCAGCTCGCGACTGTCGGGCCGACCATGCAGCGTGATCTCGTGCGGTTGCTCGCGATCGAACGGGCGACAATGACCGGCATCGTCGCAACGCTCGTGCGCAAGGGTCTCGTCGAGCAAGAGGCCGACCGTGTCGATCAGCGCCAGAAGCTCCTGCGCATTACCGCCGCCGGCGCGACGCTTTGGGGCGAGTTGCCCGATCTCTCTTTCATCCGCTCGGTCGCCTTCGACGGCATCGACGATGCCGAAATCGCGGTCGCAGTCCGGGTTCTACAAACCGCGACGGAGCGCCTCGAGAACCTTCTTCAGAAAGGAACAACCGCATGACAATCCTGGTGACCGGTGCAACGGGGCTCGTCGGAGTCCGACTTCTTCCACGCCTTGTCGAGGCAGGGACGAATTGCCGCGCGCTTATGCGCGGCGGCAAGGCGGCGCCTGACGGCGTGAGCGCGGTGGAAGCGGACATTCTCGATCCGGATTCGCTGATAAGGGTGGTGGACGGCGTGTCTACGATCATCCATCTCGCCGCGGTTTTTCGAACGCCCGACACCGATCTGATTTGGAGGAGCAACCTCGAGGGCGCGCGCAACCTCATAGCTGCGGCGAAGGCAAATGCGCCCGAGGCGCGCTTCATCCTGGCAAGTACGTCCAATGTCTATAACGCGGACAGCCCGCGGCCTGGCCGCGAGGACGATGCAGCTGACCCGCAACAGGCCTATCCGGCCAGCAAGCTCGCTGCCGAGAACGCGTTGCGCGAAAGCGGGCTGAACTGGTCGATCCAAAGGTTCGGCTTCGTTTATGGCGACAAGGACGGACATCTAGAAGAGTTGCCCCGACTGGTCGCCAATTTCAAAATGCATCCCGCCCAAAGAATGAGCATGGTGCATCATCGCGACATCGCAACCGCCATGAGCCTGGCCCTGACCGGCGCGATGGATGGACGCATCGTCAACATCGCCGATGAGGCACCGACCTCGATCTACGAGCTTGTCACGCTGGCCGGCGGAGCAATGGAACCGTCTTCAGTGCCGCTCGACAATCCCTGGCACCTTCACATGGATGTCTCGCTTGCGCGCAGTCTTGGATTTCAGCCGGTCGTGAAAACCGTCTACCAGGCCGCGCAGGAAAACCTGATGTAATGGACGCTGGCCGGCGACTGAGAGCCTGGGGGATACTTCCCCGTCTGCGCCAGTCATGGCAATTCTGTTCGCAGATCAGGAAAGCGGCTCCGGGCGTGCCGGCGCGGAGCCGCCTCCCGCAACACGCGCTTAGGCAGTTCGCGCCTTGCGGCTGGCGTACTGGCTGTACATGCGCTGATGGTTCAGCGCGTCCTGCTTTGGCGCGACGCCGAACATCCGGGAATATTCGCGGCTGAACTGCGAAGGACTTTCGTAGCCGACCTTGTAGGCGGCCTCCTCGACGCTTGCAGCGTCCGCCACCATCAGCCGCCGCGACTCGAGCAGGCGCAACTGCTTCTGGAACTGGAGCGGCGTCACCGAGGTGAGCTGCTTGAAGTGCTGATGGAACGATGACGGGCTCATGCGCGCCACCTCGGCCATTTGCTCCACACGCAGCGTCTGGGCGAAATTGGCGCGCAGAAAATAGATCGCTTTCGCGACCCGCATGAAATTCGATTCCGGCACGGCCAGACTGCAGAGTTCGGCCCCGTGCGGGCCGCTCAGAAGCCAGTAGCAGATCTCGCGCATGATCGACGGATAGAGGATCGGGATCGCCTTCGGCGTCTGCGACATCCGGATCAGCCGCAGCACGCATTCCGCCAGCGGTTCGTCGACCTTGCCGACGAACACGCATGGACCCGGCGCAGCAGGTGGGAGGGGCGGCGTCTCCAACTGTTCCAGCACCTCGCGTAGCATCGTCACGTCGAGATCGATGGTGACGCCGATATAGGGCGACTGCTCGGTCGCCTCGACGACCCGCCCGCTGGCCGGCATTTCCATGCTGACGACCAGACACTCCATGTCGCCGTAGCGGAGCGTCTCGTCGCCGAAGAGGATTTCCTTTGCTCCTTGGGCCACGACGCAGAGCGACGGTCGGTATATCTGCCGCATCGGCATCCGCTGCTGGTAGGAACGGATGATATTGACGCTCTCGATCTGCGTCGGAAACAGCCCTTCACCGCCGCCCTGACTTTCGATGTAAGCGGTGATCCCGCCCAGAAGCGATGACGACACGCGAGCCTCCACTGGGTATCGAGGCCAGCGCAGCACTCGCCCTTCAGCCGGCAGTCTATCGCGGCTTGTAGGAATAGGCAAGTTTCTTGAGATATCCGGCATTCTGGTCATTGGTGACTTCCTCTAGCTTGGTGATGCCAGTCACAGCCAGGGACGCTCCAAACATGACAGAAACCGCCGCGTCGTCAATAGATCAGCAGAATAGACTGCCCATTGTATCGAAGGCGAGCGGCGATGAACACGTTCATGGATGGCGCGTCCCGGTGCTGTTCATTTCACTTTTTCTAGTAAGCGCCACTTCCCAGATCGACCGGATGCTTCCGTTTGTCCTGGCAGAGTCGATCAAGGAAGACCTCGATCTGAGTGATACCGAGGTGGGTCTGCTTACCGGCATCGCCTTTGCGGTCTGCTACACGCTGCTGTCGATGCCACTCGCCCGCATCGCCGATCGCGGATCGCCCCGCTTCGTCCTCGTTTTGTGCATCCTGCTGTGGAGCGCGATGACATTGCTCGGCGGCATGGCGATGAGTTTCCTGTTTCTCGCCTTCACCCGCTTCGGCGTCGCCTTTGGCGAGGCCGGGGGCACGCCCTCCAGCCATGCGATCATCGCCCGCAAGATCCCGCCCGAACGCCGCGGTCTGGCGATCGGCATCTTCTCAATGGGCATTCCGCTCGGCACCATGGTGGGCTTCGCCGTCGGCGGCGCGATCGGCGACACGCTGGGCTGGCGGACAGCACTGGTCGGTGCCGGCACTATGAGCGCGCTGATCGGTCTGCTGGCCCTCGTCGTCATCGGCCCGACCCCGCCGCTCAAACGTTCGATCGCCAATAGCGAGCCCTTCCTGAAGGCGAGCCTGCGATTGCTTTCGTCCCCGCCATTCCGCTGGCTGTTCATCGGCTCGGTCACACTCGGCTTCGCCGCAGCACCTTTCTACGCCTTCGCGGTTCCCTTCCTGATCCGCACCCATGGTTATAGCGCCAGCGAGGCCGGACTGGCGTTCGGACTGCTGCAGGGCGCAATGGGAATTTGCGGAACCCTGATCGGCGGGCGACTGTTCGACCGCGCCGTGCGCTCCGGTACCGGCCGCGTTCTCGGTCCGCCCGCCATCCTCTTCATGGTCGCGAGCATGACGACCGCTGCGGCGCTGTTCGCACCGGTCGGGTGGCTCTCCATCCTGCTCTTCGTGCCCGGCATGCTGTCCTTCGCCTTTCTGCTGCCTTGGTGCTTCGGCGCTGCACACCTGGTGGCCGGCAAGGGCAGGGAAGCGATGGCGACGAGCCTCGCGATGATCGGCTCCGGGCTTCTGGGGCCAGCGCTTGGTCCTCTCATCGTCGGCATGATCAGCGATGGAGCGACAGCCGCCGAGATTTCGAATGGCTTGGGGCTCGGTCTGCTCATCGTGCCCATCGCAAGCGTCCTGACCAGCGTCGCCATGATGATCGCAAACCAGCGCATCGCCGCCTGGCTCGGGCGGCAGTAACGGCCGAACGCGAACCTATGGCCGCACCAACAGGCTTTCGCGAAATTTTGAGAAAGAGAGACTTTCCAATGTCCGATACCGATAACGCCCGCCGCACCTTCCTGGCGCTCACCGCCGCCGCGCCCGCAGCCCTCGCCCTCGGGGGTGTGGCCTCGGCACAGACCTCCGAGATTGGTACCGGCGCATTGCCTGGCACTGGGCGGGCCGCCATCGTCACAGGCTCGTCGCGCGGCATCGGCGCCGCGACCGCCAAGCGCCTGGCGCGCGACGGTTATGCGGTGACGGTGAACTATTTCACCAACCGCGATCTGGCCGCTCAGGTCGTGCGCGATATCGAGGTGGCCGGCGGCCGCGCCATCTTCCGCCAGGCAGATGTCGCCGATCCGGCGGCGGTCAAGGCCCTGTTCGACGCCAATGACGAGGCCTTCGGCGGCGTCGATGTGGTGATCAGCAACGCCGGGATCATGAACGTCGCACCCTTCGCCCAGTTCACAGACGAAGCCTTCGACCGGATGATCGCCACCAATGTGAAGGGCAGCTTCAACGTGCTGCGGGAGGCGGCGCGGCGCACCCGCGACGGCGGTCGCATCATCACGCTCTCTTCGACCTCGATCCGCGCGCGTCGGCCGACCCATGGCGGCTACGCCGCGACCAAGGCCGCCCAGGAGATCTATGCCGGCTGCCTCGCCAAGGAACTCGCCGGCCGCCGCATCTCCGTCAACGCGCTCGCGCCCGGGCCGACCAACACGTCGCTGCTCGACGTGCCGCCCCCGCAGCGTGCCCAGGCCGCGCAGATGACGCCCTATGGCCGCATCGGTGAGCCGGAGGATATCGCCAACGCCATTGCCGGGCTGTGCTCTGGCGACAGCGAATGGATCAACGGGCAGCTCGTGTTCGCCAATGGCGGCTTCTTCTGAGGCGATCGCGATCCGCAAGACATCACACCCGTGGGGCGGACGAAGCCAGCCATCGCTGCTTCGATCGCCTCGAACTGAACCCGGATCGCGGATAGCCGCCCCACTCCCGCCGATCCGATCGGAGGTCGCCGCGCCCCCATTTCACCGGCGGCCTCCCCCCGAAGGCGCACCGCGAACAAGGCGGGCGCCTTCGGGGACCCCACCTCCCTGCAGAAGGAGTTTCGATAATGCGTGTAGTCCTTCCCATCCTGCTCGCCGGTGGCGCAGCCTTGTCATCCACCAGCGCCAACGCCCAGGCAGCGCCGCCCGACAACGGCCCCCACGGCGTCGTCGCGATCGGCGCGGGCGTGGTTCCCGAATATGACGGGGCCGAGGATCTCCGCGCGATCCCCTTCGTGCAGGCGGACGTCCACTGGGGCGACATCAATCTGGAAATCCGCGGGCTTCGGGCGCGGGCCGACCTCGCGTCCGATCCGCGCCTTTCAATCGGACCCGTCATCGGCGCGCGCCTGCCAAGAAGCGACGTGGACGGCGCGGTTGGATTGTTGCCGGACATCGACACGGCGATCGAGGCGGGCGGATTCATCGGCTATCGTTTCGGCGGCGACGAGAGCGGCCAGGGCGCACTGGCGATGGAGCTTTCCATCGTCCACGATGTCTCGGGCGTCCATGACGGGCTCCTCGCGACGGCGAGCGCCAGCTACGCTGCGGTTCGTCGCGACGATTTCTTCCTGTCGCTCGACGCGCAAACGACCTGGGTGAACCAGGACTATGCGCGCACCTATTTCGGCGTCACCCCGGCTGACTCCGCTGCCAGCGGTCTGGCCGCCTACAGCCCGGGGTCCGGCATCAAGGATGTCGGTGTCGGCGTTACGGCCGGATACTGGTTCAGCGAGCGCTTCGGCGTCACGGGAAGGATCGGAGCAAACTACCTCGTCGGCGATATCGCCGACAGCCCCGTCACCGAAGATGGACGCCGCTGGCAACCGAGCGGCGGCCTCTCGATCGCCTACCGGTTCTAAGGCGTCGCATGTCCGGTGCACCACGCCCTGCGCTCCAGGCAACCGTGGCCGTCAGTCCGATAGCGGGCGTCTTCATCGTGTCGCTCCTCCGTTGCTCCGCGCGACGGAGGCGGTAGCGCCATCCATGCCCGGCGAACGCAACCGCTCGCCTCAACTAAAGGAGGATATGCCTATGGATTTTGACCCAGTAGGAGCAGTCATGGCGTGGATTGGCGCCTATGGGCTCGTTGGTCTGTTCGCCGTTGCCCTGGCCGAGCGCTTCGTGCCGGTGATCCCATCCTACGGGCTGCTACTCGCGGTCGGGATCGGCGCGGCAGACGGGGACTGGCCGCTGCCGGCTGCCTTTCTTTCGACGGCTGCTGGCAGCATGTTCGGCTGCGCCGCCTGCTTCTACGCTGTCCGGAGGCTGGGCGACGCGCGATCGACGCGCCTCCTTAACAGAGCTGGCCGACTTTTCGGGATGTCCGTCGATCGCGTTGAGCGCGGAATCGCTTCCGTTCACCGGAGCCAGATCGCACTGGCCTTTGCACTCCAGCTCGTGCCGACAGTAAGGCTCGTCGCTCCGGCCTTCGCCGCCCTTTCGCGTGGGAACTCCCGCAGTGTCCTGACGGCTTCGGCGGCCGGCATTGCGGTCTGGAATGGCCTTTTCATCGGCATTGGATTTTACGCTTCGCACTCGATCGAGTCGGCGAACTCGACGGTCCTCGCCCTGACTGCTCTCGGCTGCTTGCTCATTGCGGAGGTATTCGTGTTCTGGATCGTGCGACGGGTTGGCGCCCACCGCAAAGCGGGGACCGTGCCATGCAAGATCTGACACCTCGCAGATGCGCGCGATCAGCCGCGTCGTCGCCCCAACGCCAGCGTATGGCGGAAGCGTTCGGCTTCTTCCAGGCGTGGCTCAAGAACCCCCTGCGCGTCGCCGCAATCGCGCCATCGTCGAGATCGCTTGCCAACCTTATCACCTCCAAAATCTCCCACAACACCGGGCCGGTGATCGAGCTGGGCCCGGGAACCGGAGCGTTCACGCGCGCCCTGATCGCCCGGGGTGTCACACAGGAAGATCTCGCGCTGATTGAATTCGGATCCGAGTTCGCCGCCGCGCTTCATTTCCATTATCCGCGTGCGCGCACGCTCTGGATGGACGCCGCCCGCCTGCGGACGGTCGACCTCTTCGACGGGAGATCGGCCGGCGCCGTCGTCAGCGGGCTGCCGCTGCTATCGATGCCGCCACGCAAGGTAATCGCCATCCTGACCGGCGCGTTCCGCAAGATGGAGCCGGACGGCGCATTCTATCAGTTTACCTATGGCCCGCGTTGCCCCGTGCCGCAGCGGCTGCTGGATCATCTTGGGCTCGAGGCGGAACGGATCGGCGGCACGCTCGCCAACCTGCCTCCTGCCGCGGTGTACCGGATCAGGCGCAGGCATCCTGTCCCTTCCCACATCGTCCGCTTTTCGTCGCGGCAGCATGTGCCCGTCGAGTAAGATGACGGAGGCGCGATACACCCAATATCAATACGGCAGCGCCGCAAGGCAGGGCAGAAGGAGTTCTGCTGGATGGGCAACGCATGCCTGACCTCACCCTCGACCTACGCTTCCTACGCTATGCGATCGTTACCGCGGAATACGGCAGTTTTCGACGCGCCGCTCTGGTGTTGGGCGTGCCGCAATCCACGGTCAGCCGTCGGGTGCAACTACTTGAGCACCGCCTTGGAGCGCGCATTTTCGAACGGCACCACGGTGGAGTACGTCTCACCGCCGGGGGCGAGCACTTCCTCAAGGAAGCCGCAGCGATGGCCCGTGGCGTTCAGCGAGCAGCGGATGAAATGGCAGCCGCCCGCAAAGGAGAGGCGGGAAGCCTGAAGATAGGATTATTTACGTCGATATCCAGCGGGTTCCTCAGCGAGTTACTTGCCGAGTTCCGGGTCAAATATCCCGCGATCAAACTTATCTTGGACGAAGACACTGCCGAGGCCAATATTGCTGGCGCCATTTCCGGTCGGCTTGATCTGGCTTTCGTCTCAGGAGATCCCCGGGCGCCCAACTGCATTTCCAAAACGTTCTGGCAGGAGAGGATTTACGTCGTGATGTCTTCCGATCATCCTTTGGTCGATCAGCTAACAGTTTGCTGGGATGACATCCGCCACGAGGATTTCATTGTCAGCGCCGGCGGCCCCGGCCCTGAAATCCAGGACTTTCTCATCAAGCAGCTTTGGGCGATCGGTTTCCGGCCGAGCATCGTCGTGCATGGAGTGGGGCGAGAAAACCTGATGGGCTTGGTTGCCAAGCGATCTGGGCTTTCATTGACAACCGAATCCAGCCTTGGAGCGATCTACACCGGTGTGACCTTCCGGCCACTCGCTGAGGTATCGGACACCGTTATAATGTCCGGCATCTGGAGTTCGAGCAATGAGAACCCGGCACTTAAGCGCGCTATCGAGCTTTGCGTCCGGATTGCCGATGATCGGCGTCGAACGGCGCGCTCCAGGCCAAATGTAGGGTCCGGAATCATAAACAATGGCTGACGGTCGCCGCGATGCAGCCGACCGCGCGGAAATAGATGTCGAGGCGGTTGTGGCGTGGCGACGCGTCGGACATGCGCTCGATCGCATATGGTCGCGGTAGAGGACCTGTGAGAAGCATCTGTTAAGTGCCGGTTGGCCTTAGGCGGGATGCCGGGCATCGTGCCACTCTCGTCGTGCGCTCGCATCGACAACGGACCCATAGGTTGACAACCCCAACCTCGATTAGCACTAGGTTGACGTTGTCAGCGACCGGTACCAGCATTCTCATTACTGGCGGCCATGGCGGCATCGGTTTCGAATGCGTCAAGGAGCTTACGGCAAAAGGTTTCGATATCGTCCTCGCTGGCCGCGACCCTTCACGCCTCGAAGAGGCGGCGTCTGCCTTGCGCTCGAGATCCAGCATGCAAGCGACGGTGCTCACCATGGATGTGTCGTCGCTGAGATCGGTGCGCGAGGCCGCCGCACAGTGCCGTCAGATGATCGATAGCCGGCCGATCAGTCGGCTGCAGGCGATCCTGTGCAACGCAGGCGCGACGCTCCGCGGCGCGCCAACCTATACCGACGACGGCTACGAGCGGACCTTCGCTGCCAACTACTTTGGCCACTTCTTACTGGTGCAGCTTCTGCTCGACGGCCTCGAAGACGATGGCCGAGTCGTGTTCACCGCAAGCGGCACTCACGATCCCGGTACCACGGACGGCAGGTTTATCGGCAGCGCGGTGAAGCCGGATGCGATCGCCCTTGCGAAAGACGGATTGGAAGGGAACGAGCCGCTGCCCGGCGGCAAGCGCTACACCACTTCGAAACTCCGCGTGGTGCTGCACGCTTACGAGCTCGGCCGGCGGCTCAGCGCAGCCGGCATCGGCATTTCCTCTATCGCATATGATCCGGGGGCGATCGGCAGCAACCGGTTTGCTCAGGGATGTGCCAAGGCCTGCGCGGGCGCTGATCAGCTCCCGGCCGGTCCGCTGGCTGATGAAACGAGTGGGCCTGACCCTGGGCGATCTGGTTCAGTCCGGCAGGGCGCTCGCGCACCTCGCAACCTCGGGCGATGTCCTTTCTGGACGCTATTTCCAATGGAAGGATGGTGCCGGCCGTGAAAGGCGGTCGGCCGAGATGAGCTATGACCGTGCCTTGGCCGATGCGTTGTGGTGAGACTTCAAAGCGCTCGTGCGGCTGACCCCCGAGGACGAGCCCGAAAGACTTAGATGACCACCCGGGACAAGCTGGTTGAGGCCGCAGCGAAATTGCTCGACGCAGGGGGCGAGCAGGCCGTCACTCTACTGGGCGTCGGCCATACGGCCGGCGTCTCGCACAATGCCCCGTACAAACACTTCAAGAACCGTGACGCCCTGCTCGCGGCTGTCGCCACCTCGGACCTCGATATCCTGACGACGAAATTTGTCGAGATACGCGTCTCGGCATCATCGCCCGGCGACAAGCTGTTGGCCGCCATCGGCGCTCTTATCGCGTTTTGCCTCGAGCGGCCCTCGCGATACCGGCTCGTCTTCGGCGCGCCGACGCTCGTACGGGAACATCCCGAGCTGCAGGTGCAGAGCACAGCCTGCCTGCCTGAGATCGTGCTCATGGTAGATGAATGCAAAAGCGCAAACGCGCTTCCCGACACACCGACCAGGAGCCTTGCTAGCCTGCTGCTGGCCGCGATGCATGGCCGGGTGCTGCTGGAAGCCCAAGGCCAACTGCGGCCGGAAAAGGGGTTGCTAAGCATCGAGGAAAATATGGCTTTGATGGTCAGCCTGCTAGCGCCCTGAACACCGTGGTGCGCAAGGATGAACGCCCCTACCTCAGTCAATCCATTCCGATTTTACCTGACGCCCAGTATGCCTTTGTCACAATGCGGTCGGAGGGGAATCGGTGGCGCTTTAGCGCTACGAGAAGGCGCTGAACGGTTGCGGCCTTGCCGGTGAGCACGAACGACATATCGCAGGCCACCAGCTCCGCCACCGCGGCTTCCATCGCGGCGAGATGCGTATCGCCCGTCATTCTTGCGAACAGTCTGGCGTCGTGAAGTCTCAGTTCTGCAATGGGTGACCTGGCTGCCTCGACGTCTGCCACTTCGAAGAAGCACCGTAGGTCGCGAGCGTCACGGGACAATGCCACCGCGAGCGCGATCGATGTCTCGTCGCCGAAAAGAGCGATCGGCCCCGCCTTGATCTTCTTGCTGATCGAGGTCCGCGGACCGAGGAAATCACATGTGGCCCCTGCCTTCGCGCTACGTAGCCAATCACTGCCTGGTCCTGCACCATGCGCATAGCCAATGATGGCGGTGCGGCCGTTGAGCGTATCCCAATTGATCGGGGTGTAGGTTCGCGTATCAAATATCGAACCCATCGCGATCTGTATCTTCTGGCCCGGCGCCCAGGGCGCGCCCCGAAGCGCTACGCCTTCAAGCGTCATCCGCACGAGATCGCGTGTCATCCAATCGACCGCGACGATGGTAGCCCGCTTGGCGAGCGTGCGCGTAAGCGCGTCGTTGAAGATGCCTGTCGAACCGGTCATCGGCCAATGCCGCCGCGCTGGGTCGCACCGCTGCCGCCAGTCAGCCGAAGCCAGTTGCCATGGGCGAATGCGGCCTTGTCGGGTTCGCCCAAGCCGCAGCCCGCCAGAAATCGCCGAGCATCACCGCCCGGGCGATATTGATAGGGAAAGTCTGTCGAAAACAGCAACCGGTCTGTTCCGACGACCGCCGCTGCTCTCGCAAGATAGTCGGGCGAAAACATGCCGCTGGCGGTGACATAGAAGTTGCAGCGCAAGTATGTCGCGATCGTGCGATCAAGCCCCGAGAAGCGGTCCAATGTCACCAGACGCTCGGCATAGAACAGCACGACCTCGCCCCAATGGCCGAGGATCACTTGCAAGCCGGGCAGGCGATCGAACATGCCGCTCAGCACCAGGCGCAGGAACTGGATGCCCGCATCGAAATGCCAGCCGAGGCCGAACATTGCGAATACGGCGTCGACCTCGGCCGAGAAGCCGGAATAATAAGCGGATCGCACCTCCGCGGCGGGTGTGCGGGGGTGAAGCAGGACGGGGACGCCCAGTGCCGCCGCGCTTTCGAATATGGGGCGAAGATCTGGGTGGTCGAGATTGCGACTTCCGACCCGGCCACACAGGATGGTCCCCTTGAATCCAAGAATTTGAACGCAGCGCTCCAGTTCCAGCGCGGCCACCTCCGGCGTCGCTACCGGAAGCGTCGCCAATGCCTGCAAGCGATCAGGCCACCGCGCAATCGTCTCCGCCACGGCGTCGTTGGCGCGTCCGGCAAGGTCGATGCCTACCGGCCCCAGCTCGTGCAGCGCCGGCGTCGTCAGCGAGAGAACCTGAACGTCGAGCCCGGTCTCATCCATCTGGCCGATGCGCGCATCGGCAAGATGGATGAAAACGCACGGGTCTCTCGAGCCCAGACCAATCGCATCCCAGGCATCGCGCACCTCTGCCGCCAGATAATGTTCCTCTACGCCGACCAGCTTCATACCTCTCTTCCTGTCTCTCGCCCGATCACCACGGCACGGTCTCGCCGAACCGGTCGATGAAGCGCAGCCCCGGCGTGCCTTGTTGCGCGAGAAGCGCTTCGACCAGCGTGGGGATTGTCTCCTCGATGCTGAACGGCGCGTTCGGCCCGCCCAGCGCGGTACGGATCCAGCCCGGCGCCATCAGCACCATCGCACGCGTATCGTTGGCCTGGCGGGCTGCATAGCTTCGCATGGACTGATTGAGTGCGGCTTTGCTGCCGCGATAGACCTCGAAGCCGCCATTGGTGTTATTGGCGATGCTGCCCTGACCAGACGACATAACCCCGATCAGGCCATCAGCGGCAACCAAATCCTGAAACCCCTCGACGGCGCGCATCACGCCGAGCGTGTTGGTCAGCATCACGCGCACGAACTCGCCGGTGGAAACCTCGGCGATCGGAGCGGTTGCGTCGCGATTGGCCGTGCCGGCGTTGACGAACAGGATATCGAACGTACGGGCTGAAAGTCGCCCGTGCAGCGCGTGGATTTGCTCGGGCTCGGTGATGTCGAGCGGCTCGATCGTGACCTGATCGGGATGGGCATCGGCGAGCGCGTGCAGATCGGTCCGGCCACTTTCGCGGACTGTGCCGACGACGTGCCAGCCCTTCTTGACGAACTCGATCGCCATCGCCTGTCCGAGACCGCGCGAGGCGCCGATGAGCAGGATCGTCTTCGGCTGCTCACTCAAAATACCGTTCATAAGACTGCCCTTTCGTCGTTGCCGCCCGATTATGCGAACCGGCTCAGAATGCACCAGACGCATCGAATGCAAACTATCATTGCACCAGACGCTATACATAACGCGAAGGTGCGGTATGTTCCTGCTATGACCGCTATCGACCTAAATCTGCTTACGGCGCTGGATGTGTTGCTGACGGAGCGCAGCGTCACATCCGCCGCCAGGCATCTCGGCCTCAGCCCTTCTGCCACGAGCCGGACATTGGCCCGGCTGCGATCCGCGACGGGGGACCCATTGTTGGTGCAGGCTGGGCGCTCTCTCGTGCCCACTCCTTATGCCGAGCAGCTCGCCGCCCGCGTTCATGTCCTCGCCCGCGAGGCGCGGGCGGTGCTGACGCCGGCCATTGAGACTCTGGACCTGGCTACACTGGACCGGACCTTCACGATCCGCGCCAACGAAGGCTTCATAGCGCTGTTCGCCGCAGCGCTGGTCGCAGCTGTCGCGCGCGAGGCGCCCGGTGTGCGCCTTCGCTTTGCGCCTAAGCCCGACAAGGATGCGACCCCTTTGCGGGAGGGAGTGATCGACGTCGAAGTCGGCACGACGGGCGTCTCCGCGCCCGAAGTCCGCAGCCTGCTGATCTTTCGCGACCGCTTCATCGGCGTGGCCCGCCTTGGACACCCCTTGCTCAACGGGGCGATGACCCCGCAGCGCTACGCCGCTTGTGGGCACGTCGTCGCATCGCGTCGGGGCGCATTAGCCGGACCGGTGGATGACGCGCTTCAGGAAGTGGGCTTGAGCCGCAGGATCGTCGCGGTTGTGCCAGGCTTCGTCGATGCGCTGACGATCGCGCGCCAGTCGGACCTGATCGCGCTCGTGCCGCGCTCCTGCCTTCGCAACGGGGAAGTAGCGGCGCAAGGCCTGGAAGGGTTCGACCTTCCTGTGCCTACGCCGGAACTGGCGATCAGCGTGATGTGGCACCCCCGCCTAGATGCAGACCCGGCCCATCGATGGTTCCGTCAGAAGCTCGCCGCGATCTGTCACGCAACATCTTGAAACAGGTAAGATGCAAGCGGCGATACCAAGAGCGCGAACAGAGGCACGCTCTCGTGCAGCCGCGCGAAGCGTCGCGGCACGGCGCCTGATTGGCCCGCAGGCAGTCAGTCACGGAGCTGCTATTGAGCCATTTGGATAACGCCAATCTGGGCGGATGGCCTGATAAGGCTGGCGGCTCGGCAACCAATCCAATCGGCTTCCCGGACGATCGCAAAGATCTCTCGGACCACCGAGCATAGATCGTCCGGACTCAATCAAATAGGCTCGATTCGAATGTGAACGGCGGCGTCAGCGCATCCTACGGATCCTGTCCGGGAGAATGCTACCCGCCACCTTAAAAATCGGAGTCGAACATGATCGTTGTCACCGCGCCGACGGGCGATATTGGCCATCAGGTCGTCCAGGATCTACTTCACGCTGGCGTGCCGTTCCGAGTTGTGGCACGCGATCCGTCGCGCCTCACTGACGAGGTGCGAGCTGGAGCCGAGATCGTCACAGGCTCCCACGGCGATGCGGGGGTCGTGCGTGAAGCATTCGACGGCGCCTCTGCGGTATTCTGGCTTCTGCCTCCCGACCCTCAAGCCGCATCCGTCGCGGCGGCCTATGTCGATTTCACGCGTCCTGCCGCGGGGGCTCTGAAAGAGCAAGGCGTCAAGCGGGTAGTCGCGATCACGGCGCTCGGGCGCGGTTCGCCGCTCGCCAGCAAGGCGGGATACGTCACAGGCTCACTCGCGATGGACGATCTGATCGCGAGTACCGGCGTCGCTTTTCGCGGTCTTGCCAACCCGTCCTTCATGGACAACATCGCGCGGCAGGCGATCACGATCCGGGATCAGGGCAAGTTCTTTTCGCCCATCTCGGGCGATCTCAGGCTGCCAAGTGTCGCCACACGCGATATTGCAGCCGTTGCGGCCCGATGGCTGCTCGACGACAGCTGGACGGGCCAGAGTGACGTACCGGTTCTCGGGCGTGAGGACATCTCCTTCAACGAGATGGCCGAGATCATCTCCGATGTACTCGGCAAGACCGTCAACTACCAGCAGATTAGCTTCGACGCCTACAAGGCGCGCTTCGTGCAGTTCGGCATGTCCGAAGCCATGGCGCAGGGCATGACAGATATGGCCTGGGCAAAGGATCAGGGCCTCGACCTCACGGTGCCGCGGACGCCGGGACATTCAACGCCGACGAGCTTCCGCCAGTGGTGCGAGGACTCGCTCAAGTCCGCCGTTCTCGGCTGAACCGGCTTCCCGATAAGCCCAACCCAGGAGCATCACGACATGAATTTGACGGGTCGAACCATTCTCATCACCGGCGGTACGAGCGGCATCGGCCTGGCCCTCGCCGAAGCATTCCATCAGCGCGGCAACCAGGTCATCATCGCCGGGCGTCGTCAGGCCCTTCTGGACGAGATCACCGCGGCGCATCCCGGGATGCACGGCCACCAGATCGACATGCGGGATTCCGCGGCGATCACTGGCCTGGCCGAGCACGTCGAAGCCCTCTTCCCCGACCTCGACATGCTGGTGAACAATGCCGGCATATCACAGCTCGAGGCTTGGGACGAGGATACGATCGATATCGACACATCGCTCGCCACCATCGAGACGAACATCCTCGGCGTCCTACGGCTGACGGCGGCTCTGCTGCCGACGATCTCGCGCCAGCCATCTGCGACGATCCTCACCACGACATCAGGTCTCGCCTTCGTTCCGCGCTCTAATTACGCGACCTATTGCGCAAGCAAGGCCTTCCTCCACTCGTGGCTGCAATCCCTGCGTCACCAGCTCCGGCGCAAATCCATCGAGGTCATCGAGCTTACGCCGCCCTACGTGCAAACCCAGCTCGCGGGGCCTCAACAAGCGAACGATCCGGCCGCCATGCCGCTCGCCGACTACATCGCCGAGGTAATCGCGCTCCTCGATGAGCCTGCCCCGGCCGATGGCGAGATCCTGGTCGAGCGGGTGAAGGCTCTTCGCACCGCGGAGCGACGCGGCGTCTACCGGGAGGTCTTCGCCAGTCTGAACCCGGCATAGGTCGTCGGCGCTGCGGAATCGTGGGCCGGCGAGAGCTTGGTTCGGCCTGGCACAATCCTCGAACCGATATCTGTAACGCACGAAAGGAAGCTTCCTCATGAGCAGCACACAGGTACAGGAAACGCGGCAAGCGCTGCCGCAGGCCAATCACAGTCAGCCACGCGGGAAATTCATCCTCTGGACGCTGATCGCTTCCGTCGTCGCAGCCTTTGCTGCTTGGCTCAGCGCGGCGCTCGACCTCGAGGTCTGGGTAATGTTCGCAGGCTTCATTGCCTGGTTCGCCCGACCCACAGCGCTGAGGAACAGCGTGGCGGCAATGTTATGCCTCTGGCTCGGGATTGGGATCGGCGCGCTGTCGCACATTGCAACGGGCGCACTCATACCATCGCTTGATCATATGGCCCTTCCGGTGGTCGTGTTCCTTGTCGCCATCCTCATCGTCGGCCTGCGCGCCCACAGCATCTTGGGCAACATGTTGACGTGGTTTCTCGGCATGGTGACTTTTTTCGCAGCCGAGTTCGACCTTGCCGCCGCTTCCTTTATGCATCTCGCCTTTGCGACGGGGATCGGTGGGTTGGCTGGATACTCCTGCCAGACCCTCAACAGACGGTTCGCGGAGTAACGCCTCCAGCGAGGGCCATCGGCAGGGCGAACGCCCCACCCGCGGCAGTTGACCATTGCGATTCAGACGACCCCTCCTGTATCGTCATCAATATCTTCGTAATCGTCCGGAGCCAGATGGACCCTCTCTCGCAACTTCTCTCGCTGCTCAAACCACAGAGCTATATCTCGTCTGGCTTTCATGCCGGCGGTCAATGGTCGGTGCAGTTCGGCGACCAGAGCCATCTCATCAAGTGCTACGCGGTCGTGTCGGGCTCGTGCTGGCTCCAAATTGATGGTGTCCCCGACCCGCTGGCCCTCGAGGAGGGCGACAGTTTCGTGCTGCCGAGCGGGCAGCCCTTTCGTCTCGCCAGCGACCTTGATCTACCACCCGTCGCGGCATCCGAAATCTTCCCGGCTGCGCGACGCGGCGGCGAGGTTTTCATCAACGGCGGCGGCGACCTCTTTATGGTCGGAAGCCGGTTTGGCGTGAGCGGAGGTCATGCCGGAATGCTGCTGGCGATGCTGCCGCACGTCGTACATCTGCGCAAAGCCTCAGACCAGGCGGCGCTTCGCTGGTCGGTCGAGCGGATGATGGAGGAATTGCGTGAGGGCGAGCCGGGCGGCTATCTGATCGCGCAGCATCTCGCTCACATGATGTTGGTTCATGCGCTGCGGGCTCATCTGGCTGACGGACCTGGCGTTGGAGTCGGATGGTTCTTCGCCCTGGCGGACAAGCAACTTGCCAAGGCGATCGCCGCGATCCACACCGATCCTACTCGCCGCTGGACGCTGCAGGAGCTTGGCGAGGTGGCAGGCATGTCTCGATCGACCTTCGCGCTGCGCTTCAAGGAAACGGCGGGCGAGACACCGATGGATTATCTCAGCCGCTGGCGCATGATGCTCGCTTGCGACCGGCTGGAGACGTCCGGCGATCCGGTCTCCATTATCGCGCCTGCAATCGGGTATGAGTCCGAAAGCGCATTCAGCACAGCATTCAAGCGGGTCATGGGTTGCTCACCCCGACAGTATGGCCGCATGCCTAGACTTGGTGCAGCGCGAAGTGACGCCCAGGCTGCAAGGCAGCGGCTGGCGAACTTGGATTTGGCCGATGTCCAAACGGCGCCTACTCATCTGTCTCGCCTTGCGGCGCGAGGCGGATAAAGCGATGCGCCACGACTGAACCGCTTGCTTGCCCCGACTAAGACCAGAGCCCCGATGAATTGCGCGATAACGCCATGTGCTGGCCGAACCAATCGAGCATCTGCGCCGTCGGCGCTGAAATTTGAGAAGCCGCCGATCCACGCAGACCTGTACAGCCGGGCGGCCTCTAGGCTGCTGTTCCTCGAACGACCGCCCGGTGACCTAACCAGGCGCCTGGACCCGTTCCACAGCCTTCATCTCGGTCGTCGTGGGTTCAATCCCAAGCGACACATACAAAGTTGCATTGGCGTACTCCTTTATGCGGGTTATTAGCCCATCCTCCACATCGAAGCGGGTGATGTAAACGTTGCTGTATGGGACACCTGAGTGGGTGACCGTCGCGCTTCCACGCGCTTCCAAGAACGCCCGCTTGCGATCACCCGATTCGCTCCAGTCGGGATCCGGCCATCGTAGCCCGGTGAACTTGCGGAACAACCCATT
This sequence comes from Azorhizobium oxalatiphilum, assembly GCF_014635325.1. GTDB lineage: Bacteria > Pseudomonadota > Alphaproteobacteria > Rhizobiales > Xanthobacteraceae > Azorhizobium > Azorhizobium oxalatiphilum. The sequence continues at coordinate 59,431 of NZ_BMCT01000010.1, forward strand.
AGTATAATCGAGGACTTCTTCCTTGCCAGAAAAAATGCCCATGGGATCCCCGGTCGCGTCGGCCGCGATCGGAAAAATCTGCTCAACGTTGTCAGCGAGGCACCGTGCAATACCTTCCCGATCCCCGGTTTCGATGAAACGGACATAATCTTGCGCTACTGCAAGCGCTCCGCGAAATTCTGTAGTGGTCATGTGCGTCCTTCCTTGAAGTTCGTTAACCCGCCTCCAAATATATGAGCAAATGCTCAGAATTTTTACTCGCATATGACGGCGCGACCGTCGGGCAAGCTAAAGCCTCGCAAACGACCGGTCCAAGCACGGTCGCTGGCGACGATCGAGGCCATCTTCGAGGCTACTATTCAGGTTTTGTTGCATGGCGGCGCCAGGGCATTGACGACGAACCGGATAGCCGAAAGAGCCGGCGTCTCAGTCGGAACGCTGTACCAGTACTTTCCCGCGAAGGAGGCATTGCTCTATGCTCTGGTTAGTCGACACCTGGACAAGGCCGGCCAAGCCGTCGAACAAGCCTGCCAAGCGCACAGTGGTGCATCCCTGTCGGATTGCGCCGACACGTTCGTCGATGCGTACATCGACGCAAAGGCTGGCGATGTCGCAGTGTCACGGGCCTTGTATCATGCCTCGACCGAGCTCGACATGCAGGATCTGGGTGCTGCAATGATCGCCCGCCTGCATCAGGCAGTGCGCGGGTTGCTGGAACATGTGCAAGGCGAGCGTTTCGAACCGCTCGACAGCATCGTGTTCAGCTGGGTCGCAGTCGTGACCGGGGGTACGCGCGTCCTGTTCGAAGAGGATGGGACGGCCGAGCGCCTGCCTGCTTTTCGCGCGCAACTAAAGCTCATCTCGCGCGCCTATCTCGACAGCATCCGCACCATCGAAACCAAGGCAAGCTCAACGCCAACCGGCGAGTGCCAGTCGAATGTCTGAATGAAGTTGCCGAAAAGCCTGCCTCATGGCGTCGCATCGGCCAGGAATGTGATGCCCTTGCTTGGCCATGGCCCGTTTGCCGTCCGCATATCGGGTCCGTTCGTTACCAATGATGTGACGAGCTTCTCGTCAACCCCGCTGTCGCCGAAATCGGCTGCGATGGCGTCTGTCTGGCGAGCAGCGCCGGAACTGAAGAGTGGCCGGCTAACGCCGGTCCTTCTCCATCATCCGGTAGCCGCGACCGAGGCGATCGATGTCGCTCTCTCGTCCGCGCGTCTGGTCCCGCCAAATCGGCGCATTTTTCGACGAAGATCATGCTGGCCAACATCGTGAGGCTCCCGTTTCCGGCGCAATGACGGGGTTGCGGTTGCGAGTTGCGCTGAGGAGCTGCCGCCGATGCACGGCTTAGTTAGGCTCTATCTTATGATAATGATGCGGGTGGTCGGAATCGAACCGACACTCCTTGCGGAACCGGATTTTGAAGGGAGTCGCGTTTACTGAATGCGTCCCCTCGTAGCGAGCCCACACGTTTCGAGCTTGTTTATCAGCGCCTGTTCGCCCCTATGCTGCACCCAGCGGTCAAGAAGAACCCGCCGATGTGTACGCTATAGCCCGAAAATACCGCACGGAATTTCGAAGGGGCTTCCAGTATCAGCATCTATCAGTCTCAATCGCCTTAGCAATACAGGAGGTTGAGCATGGCAAAGATCGAAAATACGCAAATTCGGAGAACAATCCGGCGGCACCAATTGCGCGAAATGGTGCCGATGGCTGACAGCACGATTTATGAAATGGAGCAACGTGGCGAGTTTCCCCGGCGGTTCGCACTCTCGCCACGTTGCATCGTTTGGGACCTGGCCGAGATCGAGGCCTGGCTGATGGCACGGCGGGCTGCCCCGATCCGTCGGGCACAGCACCCTGACGTCACCAAGCGCAAAACCCGACCGGTCAAAGGGCGGGATCAAGCTCCATCAAGGGCATAGCTTGCGGTAGAAGCGTTGGGGCATGCTTCCGACCGTCGATCCAGGCGTCAACGGTATCTGCCCACTCCTGCATCATATGCCGGCGCTGCACCTCATACTCGGCCTTGTTGTAGACGCCGCGAGACGAACGTCCGTCCTCATGCGCCAGGCACTTTTCGATCCAGTCGCTGTTAAAGCCCAGCTCATTTAGCAGCGTCGAGCCCGTCCGCCGCAGATCATGGACCGTGAAAGGCTCCAGCGGCAGCCCCTCCTTCTTGGCCTGTTCGACGACGGCATAGGTGACCCGATTGAAGGTCGCGCGTGACATCGGCGCGTCCGCGTCGTACCGGGACGGCAACAGGTATCGAGAGTTCCCAGAGCAGGTCTTGAGCGCGATCATGATATCCAACGTCTGTCGGCACAGGTAGACGTTGTGCGGCTTCGACCGCTTCATGCGCTCCTTCGGGATGGTCCAGACGGCGTTGTCGAAATCGATCTCGTCCCACACTGCATCCTGCAACTCGCTCTTCCGGACCATGGTGAGGAGGAAAAGTTTCATGCCGAGGCGGATCGTCGGCAATGTCGCGACATGCTCGAGCTGTTTGAACATGATGCGAATCTCGGCGGGCGAAAGTGCGCGGTCCTTTGGCGTAAAGGTGGCGATCGAGGCCGGACCGACGTCATCGGCCGGGTTGGCGACCTTCTCGCCGTGCAGAATGGCGAAGCCGTAGATTTGCTTCAGGATATCCCGCACATGGATGGCGGTCGCTGGCGCTCCCCGTTCGACGATTTTGCCGCAGTGAGCGCGCAGATCATCGGGAGTGATCTCTGTCAGGAGACGATTCCGCCAGACGGGCATGAGTTCGCGCTCAAAGATGGAGCGGCGCATCGCGCGGGTGCTGTCAGCCATGGTCGCGTTGGTCAGCCATTTCTCGCCGAACTGGCCGAAGCTCTTTGCTTCCTTGATCCGGCGCTTCTCCCGCTGCTTCTCGATGGCGGGGGACCGCCCTTCGGCGATCGCGCGCCGCGCGTCGATGCATAACTCGCGAGCCCTGGCGAGCGATATCCCGTCACGGGCATACCTACCGAGATAGACGGTCTCCCGCCTGCCGTTCAGTCGATAGTCGAGCCTGAACGAAATGGCGCCCGACGGTGCAACGCGCACATACATCCCGTCACGATCAGATACCTTGTACATTTTGGCTTTTGGTTTCAAGCACTTGAGTGCTGCATCGGTCAACATTTCGGGCCTCCTTGCGGAAAAGTACCGTCACGCGGTTTTTGGAGGCCTATGGCGTAAAAAGCGCTTATAATTCAGCGTCTTATACTAAAAAAAGTACCGTCATGAGCCTCATTGCTCCTGACGGTACTTTCGTTTTTCCGGTTGATCAATGGGGGCAAGGCCCGTCAGCGAGGCCGCCAAACGCCATCTATACCCACCGATAGATGTCGAAAGGCACAGAAGGAATTTATTTTTGTTTTCAGTTGGTTAGACCGTACTTCAGCGTAAATTCGGCGGCGTTCGGATGGGCCTGAATCATTCCCACTCGATCGTGCCCGGGGGCTTGGAGGTCACGTCATAGACCACGCGGTTGATGCCGCGCACCTCGTTGATGAGGCGGGTGGCGGTGCGGCCGAGGAAGTCCATCTGGTAAGGATAGAAATCCGCCGTCATGCCGTCCACGGAGGTCACGGCGCGCAACGCCAGCACGTGGTCATAGGTGCGCCCGTCGCCCATCACGCCCACGGTGCGCACCGGAAGCAGAACGGCGAATGCCTGCCAGATCACGTCATAGAGGCCGGCGGCGCGGATCTCCTCCAGATAGATGGCGTCCGCCTTGCGCAGGATGTCCAGCTTCTCCACCGTGATCTCGCCGGGGCAACGGATGGCGAGGCCAGGGCCGGGGAAGGGATGGCGGCCGACGAAGCTCTCCGGCAGGCCCAGCTCGCGGCCGAGCGCGCGCACCTCGTCCTTGAACAGGTCGCGCAGCGGCTCCACCAGCTTCATGTTCATGCGCTCAGGAAGCCCGCCCACATTGTGGTGCGACTTGATCGTCACCGAGGGACCGCCGGTGAAGGAGACGCTCTCGATCACGTCCGGATAGAGCGTGCCCTGCGCGAGGAAATCGGCGCCGCCGATCTTCTTGGCCTCGGCCTCGAACACGTCGATGAACAGCTTGCCGATGGTCTTGCGCTTCTTCTCCGGATCGGAGACGCCGTCCAGCTCCTTCAGGAACATCTCGGAGGCGTCCACATGCACCAGCGGGATGTTGTAGGTGTTGCGGAACAGCGAGACCACCTGCTCGGCTTCGCCCAGGCGCATCAGGCCGTGGTCCACGAACACGCAGGTGAGCTGGTCGCCGATGGCCTCGTGGATGAGCACGGCGGCCACCGCCGAATCCACGCCGCCGGAGAGGCCGCAGAGCACGCGCTTGTCGCCCACCTGATCGCGGATCTTCTTGATCGCCTCCTCGCGGAAGGCGCCCATGGTCCAGTCGCCCTGAAGGCCAGCCACGCCGCGCACGAAGTTGCGCAGCAGCTGCGCACCCTGCGGGGTGTGCACCACCTCGGGATGGAACTGCACGCCGTAGAACTTGCGGCTCTCATCGGCGATGGCGGCGAAGGGGGCGTTGTCGGAGGTGGCGATCACCTCGAAGCCGGCGGGGAGCTGGGTGACGCGGTCGCCATGGCTCATCCACACGGTGTAGCGCTGGCCTTCCTGCCACACGCCCTCGAACAGGGCCGCCGGCTTGATGACCTCGATCTCGGCGCGGCCGAACTCGCGATGGTGGCCGCCTTCCACGATGCCACCGAGCTGGTCGGCCATGGCCTGCTCGCCGTAGCAGATGCCGAGCACCGGGATGCCGGCCTCGAACACGGTCTGCGGGGCGCGGGGGCTCTCGCCCTCGATCACGGAGGCGGGGCCGCCGGAGAGGATGACAGCCTTGGGCTTCAGCCGGTCCATGGCCTCGGCGGCCTTATTGAACGGCACGACTTCGGAATAGACGCCTTCCTCGCGCACCCGGCGGGCGATCAGCTGGGTGACCTGGCTGCCGAAGTCGATGATGAGGACGGTGTCGTGCATGTGCGGCTTTCCAACGGGAGAAGGTGTTGGCGCTTCCTTTAGCGGGAAAGTGCTGGCGACAAAAGCCGGACGGGATCGGATCAGCTCTGCATTCCCATCGCGCCTGATACGATCAGGCCCGAACCCCAGGATGCAGAACCGTTTACCGCTCGGATCGCGATGCCATCCGGGCGGTACGCGCTCTCGCGCCATACCCAGCTTGACACGGGGTGCCGGCGCATGGAGCCTCCTCCCGCTTCGTCAGGAGGGATGCATGCCAATTCTCTTGGGGCTGATCGGCCTTCTCATGGCCGGCCTGTTCTGGATCCTGTACACGCACAGGACGGTCAAGGGGTTGCAGGAGCTTGATCGGGACACCAAGGGCGCCCAGCGCCGCGCGGTCTCCGCCCTCCGCAACATTGTCGGTACCCCGCTGGAGCGGGTGCGCGATCCCCGGCTGGCGGCGGTCATTCTCATGCTCCAGCTGGTGCGGACGGGCAGCCCCGTGACCGCGAGCGAGAAGACCAAAATCCTCGAGTTCATGGAGGCCCCGCTGGCGTTCGAGCAGATCTCGACTGCTTTCGAGCAGGCCTGGGGCTATACGCAGCAGCGCTTTCCCTTCTCCCAGGTGGCGGATCCCCTGATTCCCCTCCTGCGGCAGAAGCTGACGGTGGAGGAACGCGCGGAGCTCATCACCATGCTGACACAGGTCGCGTCCGCGCATTCCGCCCTTAGCGAGTTGCAGCGCGAGGGGATCGCGCGCCTCAAGAACCGCTTGATGGCGGGGGAGAAGGGTTTTGGGCGCGGCGTCGCGTCGGTTTGACCGGCGGCGCTTAAGGGAAACGCGATGCGCGGGCTTCTAGCCCGCGCGCTTCAGGATGCTGATGAAGAAGCCATCCGTGCCGGTGCGGCGGGGCGTCAGCATGAGGCCCTCGGGCAGGTCGAGCGCCGCATTGCGCAGGGCAAGGCCCCGGCTACCCAGCGCCAGCACCGCTTCCGTGGAGGGCACCACGGAAAAGTCCGGGCGCTTCTCCAGCAGGGCGCGGATCTGCGCCGCATTCTCGGCATTCAGCAGCGAGCAGGTCACATAGGCCAGCCGCCCGCCCGGCTTCACATAGCGCACGGCCTGTTCGAGGATCTTGGCCTGCTCGGCGGTGCGCTCGGCCAGAGCGCCGGGGCGCACGCGCCATTTGGCGTCGGGATTGCGCCGCCAAGTGCCGGTGCCGGTGCAGGGGGCGTCCACCAGCACCAGGTCCATATGGTCCTCAAGGTCGGACAGCACGTCCATCGCGCCGCGCGGGGCGCGGATCTGCACGTTGCGCACGCCGGCCCGCTGGAGGCGCTCATGGATGGGCTTCAGGCGGCGCACGTCGCTGTCGTGCGCATAGAGCTGGCCCTTGTTGTCCATGAGGGCGGCAAGTTCCAGCGTCTTGCCGCCGGCGCCTGCGCACAGGTCCAGCACCTGCGAGCCCGGCACGGGGGCGGCGAGGATGGCGGCGATCTGCGAGCCTTCGTCCTGCACCTCCACCGCGCCCTTCACGAAGGCCGGCTCGGCGGTGATGGGCGGCTGCTTTCCGTCCGCGCCCAGCTGGATGCGCAGGGCCAGCGGCGACCACGGGCCGGGCTCGGGGTTGAGATGGGCCAGCTCTGCCAGCGCCTCGTCCGGCTTGGCCTTGAGCGTATTCACCCGCATGTCCACCGGCGCGCGGGCAGCCAGCGCCTGCGCCTCGTCCACGCGGTCTTCGCCGAACATGGCTTTCAGCTCGCCATCCAGCCACTGCGGATAATCGCCGCGCACCCACGGGGCGGCGCCTTCAAGGCTGGGATTGGCGAGGCGGGTGCGCTCGTCCTCGGTCAAGGGGGCGGGGGCGAAGCGCTCGCCGCTGCACAGGCGTTCGATGGCCTCCAGATCCATGCCGCGCACGGTGGCGAGCATGCCCAGCAACAGCGCGCGCGGCTCTTCCGAGCCCATCACGTGGGCGCAGGAGGCCCGGCGGCGCAGGGTGTCGAACACGAGGCCGGACAGGGCCGCCCGGTCGCCGGAGCCGGCGAAGCGGTGGGCGAGGCCCCAGTCCTTGATGGCATCGCCCGCCGGGCGGCGGCGGGTGATGAGGTCCTGGAGGATCTCGATGGCGGCGGACAGGCGGGCGGCAGGGGTCACGTCTTATTCCGGGTCGGGAGGTCAAGGGTGCCGGCGGCGAGCTGGGCCTCGAAATGGTCGAGGGCGGCGCCGAGCTTCTCGTCGATGATGTGCAGGTATTCGGTCCAATCCTCAAGCCGTGCCAGCTCGGATTTTCCATCCGATATGCCACGCAGGCCGATCACCGGCACGCCGAACCGCGCGGCGGTGCGCAGGACGGCGAAGGTTTCCATGTCCACCATGTCGGCGTCGATGGCGTCATAGGCCGCGCCCGAGATGATGGCGCCGCCCGTGGAGAGGGAGGCGGCGGCAAGGCCGGGGATCTGGAGCTTGACGGGAATGATCGGCGGATGGTCGAGGAAGGGCGTGCGGCCCTTCTCGATGCCGAGCGCCGAGGCGTCCATGTCGCGATAGGCGACGCTGGCCACCTGATAGATGCCCGCATGGTCGAGGCTGCGGGAGCCCGCGGATCCAAGCGAGAAGATCAGGTCAGGCAAAGCGTCGGCATCGCCGAGCCGGGCCAGCGCCATGCCCATGCTGGCGGCGGATTCCACGGGGCCCACGCCGATGATGAGCGGGTCGATGCGCTGGGCGAGATGCGGCCCGTATTCGAACGTGGTCGCCATGACGTACAGGATGCGCGTGCCATGCACGTCCACCACATGCCTGTCGGCGAACTGACGGGCGGGGTCGTCCAGTCTTTCGGTCATCGGGCCCGGATGTCCTTCAAAGGTCTCCTCGGCCGCTGTCCTCGGACGGCGCGCCCGCCAAGTCAATGGCGGCGGGCGCTGGCCTGTGTCGCATCCTCACACGTTCAGCAGGATGGCGAGGGCATAGATGACCCACATGATCACCAGTGCGGCGAAGCCCACGAGGAAGATGGGGAAGCGCAGCCGTACCTCGTTCGAGGTCAGGTGGACGAATGCGTGCACGATGCGCGAGAGCACGAACACCCAGGCCAGCACAACGAAGATGAGGTCCGCCTTGCGCGTCACCAGCGCGAGGATTGTGACCACATAGAACAGCACCGGCAGTTCGAACTGGTTGCGGAAATTGTTGGCCGCCTGCCGCGCCGGGGCCGGAAAGCCTGAGTCGTCGAGCGCGACCTCACGGCCCACGGTCTTGTCGCGGAGCGGCCCGGCCCGCCGGCCGCCCGTCACGAGAAGCACCACGAAGGTGAGCGCGACCTGCACGAACAACGGCAGCAGGATCATCTGGACGGTCATGGTCGTAACCTCGGGCGTAGGCATGGGCGTTGGTGTTCAGGAACCACGCATGCGGCGAGACGTTCCCTCGCGCAGGCTATAGTTGCAGCCGAATTGAGGATGATCGTCATGCCCCTGGGTCAGGCGGAAGCGGAAGTCGAAGCCCGGATCGCGGCGGAGGCCCGGCGCGGCCCTGCGCACCGCCCCTTCTTCACGCGGGTGTCGCAGGCGGTGTCGAAATGGGCGGGCAAGCCCGTCACCTTCATCTGCGCGGCGGGCGTGATCGTGGTCTGGGGCGCAACGGGCCCGCTGTTCGGCTTCAACGATACGTGGCAGCTGATCATCAACACGTCGACCACCATCGTCACCTTCCTGATGGTGTTCCTGATCCAGAACAGTCAGAACCGCGACACCGCCGCCTTGCAGATCAAGCTGGATGAGCTGATCGCCCGCATGGACGGTCCACGCAACGCCCTGCTGGATCTGGAGGATCTGGACGAGGAGACGCTGGAGCGCCTGCGCAAGGAATATGAGCGCCTCGCGGAGCGGGCGCGCGGCGAGGCGGATGAGGGCGCGCAGGTGCATCCCATCGATCGCACCATCCACGAGATCTGCGACGATCCCCCCGCTGCCGATGGTCGCGGCGGCCAAGCGCCCCGGTGAGTGTCGCGGCCGCGACACATAAATCCGTTAGACAATCGCAATTGCGCGCCGAACTTACGGATCGCCCCCATGTCCGCTCCGCTGATGTCCGCTCCGCTGACGCCCTCTGCCGCGCCCGTGTCGCGCGACGACGTCTCGCTCAATCTCGATCACGCCTCCGCTCTGGTGGTGTTCGACCTGCTGGCCCGGCTGATGGACCGCCATGACGCGGAAGGGGTGCGCGACCTGCTCGACCATCCCGGCGAAGTGGCGGCGCTGTGGTCGCTCATGGGCGCCTTCGAGCAGGCGCTGGACGAGCCCAAGGATGCCGACTACCGCAAGCTGATCGCCTCCGCCCGCGAGGATGTGGTGGCGCGGCTGGAGCCGGATCGCAGATAGCCATCTGCCGCGTGTATCCGCCTCCCGTGCATCATTCCGGCGGGGCCTGAAACGACAACGGCCCGAACCTCGAAAGGTCCGGGCCGCTGCATTTCAGGTCGGGAGGGAAGGGCTCACCAGCTGGCGAGCACCGAGCCCTTGAAGGTGTCGTCGATGAACTTCTTCACCTCGGGCGACTGGTAGCTCTTCACGAGGATGGCCACCCAGGGCTTGTCCTTGTCCTGCTCGCGCACGGCGATGACGTTGACATAGGGACCCTTCGGATCCTCACGCAGGATCGGGTCCTTCACCGGGTCGAGGCCGGCTTCCTTGGCATAGTTGGTGTTGATGCCGGCGGCGTCCACGTCGGGCAGCGAGCGCGGCAGCTGGGCGGCGTCGATCTCGACGATCTTCAGCTTCTTCGGGTTGGTGGTGATGTCGGCCACCGACGGCTTGAAGCCGACGCCGTCGCGCAGCTTGATGATGCCCTTGTCCTGCAGCAGCAGGAGCACGCGGCCGCCGTTGGTGGGATCGTTCGGGATCGCCAGCGAGGCGCCGGAGGGCAGCTCGTCCATGCTCTTGTACTTCTTGGAGTACACGCCCATGGGGTAGTTCACGGTGGTGGCGACCGACACCAGCTTGAACTTCCGGTCCGCCACCTGATTGTCCAGATAGGGCTGGTGCTGGAAGGAATTGGCCTGGATCTCGCCGGCATCCAGCGCGGTGTTGGGCACCACGTAGTCGGAGAATTCGACGATCTGGATGTCGAGGCCCTGCTTGGCCGCGACCGCCTTGGCGGCTTCCAGGATCTGGGCGTGCGGGCCGGGGGTCACGCCGACCTTGATGGTTTCGGCCGATGCCGCGGCGGTGCCGAGGCCGAGCGCCAGCGAGAGTGCCAGCGTCCGCAGGAAAGCGGGCTTGAGCGACATTTGGGTTTCTCCTTGGTATTCAGCCGGAGCCGGATCTTCTACGTCCGGCTTCGCGAAATGGTTGGGTTCAGCCGCGATTGCGCTTGTCGAGGCGGCGGGCGAGGAAGTCGCCGATGCTCTGCACGCCCTGCACCAGAACGATGAGCACGATCACCACCGCCAGCATCACGTCGGGCATGAAGCGCTGGTAGCCGAAGCGGATGCCGAGATCGCCGAGGCCGCCGCCGCCCACCGCGCCCACCATGGCCGAGTAGCCGATGAGGCTGACCACCGCGAGGGTGAGGGCAAGCGTGATGGCAGGCAGCGCCTCGGGCAGCAGCACCTTGCGCACGATCTGGAGCGGGCTCGCGCCCATGGCGCGCGCGGCTTCCACCAGCCCCTGATCCACCTCGCGGATGGCGGCCTCGATGAGGCGGGCGATGAAGGGCGCCGCCGCCACCGTCAGCGGCACGATGGCCGCATTGGTGCCGATGGAGGTGCCGGCGATGAGCCGGGTGAAGGGGATGATCGCCACGACTAGGATGATGAAGGGCGTGGAGCGGGCCGCATTCACGATCAGGCCGAGGATGTGGTTCGCGAGCGGAGCCGCGAACAGCTCGCCCTTGCGGCTGGTGGCGAGGAATACGCCGATGGGCAGGCCGATGACCGTGCCGATGAAGGCGGCGATGGCGACCATATAGAGGGTGGCGCGGGTGGCCTCGATCAGCAGATCGACGATGGCGGGGGGCAGGATGTCAAACATAGCCGACCACCTCCGTGGCGTGGCCCTGGCCTTCGACCGAGGCGACGATGCTGCTCAGGGTCTGCGGGTCGCCGGGGACGGATACCACGATGACGCCGAAGGGCTCGCCAGCGATGTCGTCCACCTGGGCCTGGATGATGTTGATGTCGATGCCGAGATCCCGCGAAACCCGCGAGAGCACCGGATCGGTGGCATGGGTGCCGGTGAAGACGATGCGCAGCACCGCCTGCGCGCCGGGCGCATAATCGCTCTTCAGCCGGTCCACGAAATAGGCCGGCAAAGTGGCGCCGGTGAGCGCGGAGAGGAAGGAGCGCGTGGTCGGGTGCTGCGGCCGGGCGAAGATCTCGAAGGTGCGACCCTCTTCAACGATCTGGCCGCCATCCAGCACCGCCACGCGGTCGGCCACCGACTTGATGACCGCCATTTCGTGGGTGATCAGCAGCACGGTGAGCTTCAGCTCGGCATTCACCTTGCGCAGCAGCGCGAGGATCTGGTTGGTGGTCTCCGGGTCCAGCGCCGAGGTCGCCTCGTCGGAGAGCAGCACGCGGGGCTGGGTGGCGAGGGCGCGGGCGATCCCGACGCGCTGCTTCTGGCCGCCGGACAGCTCTGCCGGATAGCGGTTGCGCTTGTCGGCGAGGCCCACGAGGTCGAGCAGGGGCTCCACGCGCGCCTTGATCTCGCGCGCCGAGACACCGGCGATCTCCAGCGGCAGGGCCACATTGTCGTAAGCGGTGCGGCGGGCCAGCAGGTTGAAGTGCTGGAACACCATGCCGATGGAGCGGCGCGCCTCGCGCAGGCCGCTCTCGCTGAGAGCGGTGATGTCGGTGCCATCAACCACCACGCGGCCGGCGGTGGGGCGCTCCAGCCCGTTCACCAGCCGGATGAGCGTGGACTTGCCGGCGCCCGAGCGGCCGATGACGCCGACGATGGCGCCTTCCGGCACTGAAAGGTTCACATTGCTGAGGGCGGACACGGCGCCCGTGCCGCTGCGCGCGGGGAACGTCTTCTCGACGCCTTCGAAGCGGATGACGGCGGGCGTATCGGTCACGGGTTCAACACCTCCTGCGGCGCCCGGCGTGGCGGGCGGCTGCGGCAGGATAGACAGCGGAGCGTTCACGTTCACCTCCGGTCTGAAACCGGCATGTGGGACAGATTTGGCGTTCGTTTGAGCGGACTAACGACCGAAGCTGTCGCAGGGCTGATGGGCGAGGGGGAGATGCAAGTGCGAGCGCACGAAGGCTCATGCCCGAGTGGGGCGTGGAGCGGTCAACAGCAGCAGCGGCACATCATGGGCATCACCCGCAGGTTCTCGGGCCTCGATGCGGTGCACCATCGTTCGTTTTGACGAACAAGTCAACGGGGCGCGGGAATAATTACAATTCCGCGCCCCGCTTGTGGATTGTGCTTTCCTATTCCGCCGCGCGGTGAATGTGGGGCGGCGCGGGCAAAGGTGCGGCCGCGCCGGGCTCGTCCGTCTCACCGACAAAGCGGCCGAACAGGCGGCCGGTGAGGCGGCCGATGTCGTCCATCACCGTGAAGACGGCGGGCACGAACACCAGCGACAGCACGGTGGAGGCGATGAGGCCGCCGATCACCGCAATGGCCATGGGCGCGCGGAAGGCGCCGCCTTCGCCCAGCGCGAGGGCGGAGGGCACCATGCCCGCCGCCATGGCGATGGTGGTCATGATGATGGGCTGCGCGCGCTTGCGCCCCGCCTCCATGAGCGCATCGAAGCGGCTGTAGCCGTGGCGGATGGACTCCACCGCGAAATCCACCAGCAGGATGGCGTTCTTGGTCACGATGCCCATCAGCATCAGGAAGCCGATCACCACCGGCAGCGACACCGAATTGTTGGTGAGCAGCAGGGCGATGAAGGCGCCGCCGATGGAGAGCGGCAGCGAGATCAGGATGGTTATGGGCTGGAGCACGTCGGCGAACAGCAGCACCAGCACCGCCAGCACCAGCATGAGGCCGGCGGCAATGGCCATCATGAAGCCCGAGAACACCTCGGCCATGATCTCCGCATCGCCGGATTCCTTCAGCGTCACCCCGGCCGGCAGGTTCTTCGCGGCGGGCAGGGCCTTGACCGCCTCCAGCGCATCGCCGAGCGGGGTGGTGCCCACGAGATCGGCCTCCACCGCGATACGACGGGCACGGTCGTAGCGGTCGAGGGAGGTGGGGCCCTTGCCGAAGGTCACGTCCGCCACCGTCGTGAGCGGCACCGCGCCGCCGGAAGCGGTGGGCACCTTCAGGGCGTCGAAGGTGGACAGATGCGTGCGGGCACGCTCGTCGAGCTGCACGCGAATGTCGATCTGCCGGTCCTTGGCCGAGAACTTGGCGAGGTTGGCGTTGATGTCGCCGATGGTGGCGATGCGCACGGTCTCAGCGATGGTGTCCACGGACACGCCCAGCTCGGCCGCTTCATCCAGCTTCGGGACGATGCGGATTTCCGGCCGGTCCAGCGCGGCGCTGGACACCACATTGGTCAGGATCGGAACCTGATCGCGCACCTGCTTCTCAAGGGCGAGGGCCGCCTTCTCCACCGCATCGCCGTCCGAGCCGGACAGGATGACGGTGAAGCCGCGCTGGGTGTTCTGGCCGTCGCCGCTCCAGCTGTAGCGGATGTCGGGAATGGCCGAGAGATCCTGGCTGATGCGGCTCTCGAACGCCTTCTGGGTGGCGGTGCGATCCGCGCGGGGCTTCAGATTGATGATGACCTGCGCCTTGCGCACCTCGCCGGCCAGCATGGCGAGGCCACCCTGTCCGCCGCCGCCGGCGGTGGCATAGACGCTCGCCACTTCAGGCTGTTGGTGCATGATGACGTTGATGCGGTCCGCCACCGCCTGCGTTTCCTCGATGGTGGAGCCGGGGGGCAGTTCCACCGAGAGCAGGGAGCGGGAGATGTCGTTCGGCGGCAGGAAGCCGGACGGCAGCAGGGTCGCGAGATAGATGGTGCCCGCGAACACGCCGAAGCCCATCAGGATGGTCAGGAAGCGGTGGCGCACCGACCAGCCCAGCAGCACGATGTAATTGCGCATGATGAAGCCGTCGGGCTTCTCGCGATGGCCGGTATCGCGCAGGAAGTAAGCCGCCAGCAGCGGCGTGATGAGGCGCGCCACGGCCAGCGAGAACAGCACCGCGATGGCCACCGTCAGGCCGAACTGCTTGAAATACTGACCCGCGATGCCGCCCATGAAGGAGACGGGCGCGAACACGGCGGCGATGGTGAGCGTGGTGGCCACCACCGCGAGTCCGATCTCGTCCGCCGCCTCGATGGCCGCGCGATAGGGCGACTTGCCCTGCCGCATATGGCGCACGATGTTCTCGATCTCCACGATGGCATCGTCCACCAGAATGCCCGTCACCAGCGTGATGGCGAGCAGGCTGACGCCGTTCAGCGAGAAGCCGAGCGTGTCCATGATCCAGAAGGTGGGCAGGATGGAGAGCGGGATGGCGAGCGTGGTGATGATCGTCGCCCGCCAGTCGCGCAGGAACAGGAACACCACGATCACCGCGAGGATGGCGCCCTCGATCAGCGTGTGCATGGCGGACTGGTAGTCCGCCTTGGTGTAGCGCACGGTGGTATCGATCTCGGTGATGGTGACGCCCGGATGGGCCGCCATCAGTGCCTTCACTTCCTCAACGGCGCGGTCATAGACCACCACGTCCGAAAAACCCTTGGCGCGGTAGATGCCGAAGGCCACCACGGGCTTGCCGTCGAGCCGCGCGAACACGCGCTGCTCCGTCGCCCCGTCGGTGACGGTGCCGAGGTCCTTCAGCCGCACATAACGCCCGTTGGAGAGCACGATGCGGGTGTCGCCCAGCGCCTCCACGGTGGTGGCGCCGGCGAGCGTGCGGATGGATTGCTCCTGCGTGCCCAGCTGGCCGCGGCCGCCGGACAGGTCCACATTGGTGGAGCGCAACTGGCGGCTGACCTCGGCGGCGGTGACGCCGAGCGCCATCAGCCGCTCGGGATCGAGCGCCACGCGGATCTCGCGGTCCACGCCGCCCTCGCGCTTCACCTGCGCCACGCCGCGCACGCCCTGCAGGGTGCGGGCGATGGTGTCGTCCACGAACCAGGAGATTTCCTCCGTGGTCATGGCCGGGGCCGACACCGCATAGGTGACGATGGGCAGGCCCTCGATGTCCACGCGCTGGACCTGCGGCTCCTCGATGCTCTGCGGCAGCTCGGAGCGGATCTTGGTGACGGCGTCGCGGGTGTCGTTCACCGCGCGGTCCACCTGCGTTTCCAGATGGAACTCGACGGTGGTGACGGAGGTGCCGTCGGAGATGGAGGAGGTGATGTGCTTCACCCCCGCCACGCCCGCGATGGCGTTCTCCACCTTCTTCGTCACCTGCGTCTCCAGCTCGCTCGGCGCGGCGCCGGGCTGGGAAATAGTGACCATGACGATGGGCAGGTCGATGTTCGGCATCTGCGTCACCGGCAGGGACCGGAAATGCACGATGCCGAGCGCGGTCAGCACCACGAACAGGACCAGCGAGGGGATGGGCTTGCGGATCGCCCAGGCGGAGATGTTGAGGGCCATCAGCGCGTCTCGCTCGCGGTCTGCGTGGCGTCCACGGGCGTTACCTTGTCGCCATCGCGCAGGAAGCCGGCGGCACGGGCCACCACGCGGTCGTCCGTGGTCACGCCTTCGGTGATCTCGATGCGTCCGTCCGCCTTAAGGCCGGTCTTGACCCGCCGTTCAGCAATGACGCCGTCCTTCACCAGCAGCACATAGGCGCCCTCGGCGTCGAACATCACCGCCGCCTGCGGCACGGAGAGGCCGCGGCGCTTGTCCAGCAGGATCAGGCCGCGCCCGTAGGAGCCGGGACGCAGGCCCTTGTCGGCCGGCAGCGCGATCTTGGCGCGGCCGAGCCGGCTGGCCTTGTCCACCTCTGCCGAGATCAGGCGCACCTTGCCCTCCACCGAGCGGGTGAAACCGGCGGGCGTCACGGTGACGCTCTGGCCCAGCTCCACACGGGGCAGGGAGACTTCCGGGATTTCCGCGTCGAGGTCGATGGCCCCGTCGCGGGCGATGCGGAACAGCGGCTCGGTGCGGCTCGACAGGGCTATGGCGCCGATGCGGATGTCGCGGGCGAGGATCACGCCCGCGTCCGGGGCGCGGATGTCGGTGCGCTGGATGCGCAGGTCCAGCTCGGCGCGCTGCGCCTGCACCAGCACCGCATCGGCTTCCGCCGCATGCAGGCTTTCGCGGGCGGCGGCCACCTGCGCGGCGGTGACTTTCACGGCGCGCTCGCGCTCGTCCAGGGTCTCCTGCGTGGCGGTGCCGGTCTTGCGCAGCTGGCGGGTGCGCTCCACGGCGGAATTGGCTTCCGCCTCCTGCGCCAGCGCCTGATCGAGGGAGGCCTGCTGCTGGGCAATGGCGGCCCTGGCCTTGGCGATATTGGCGTTGTTCTGGGCGAGCTGGGTGTCCAGCATGTCGCGCGACAGGCGCGCCAGAACCTGCCCCTTGGCGACGGTGTCGCCCACCTCGGCGAGGATCTCGATGACGCGGTAGCCCTCGATTTCGGGGCCGACCTGCAATTCCTCGCGCGGCAGCAGCGAGCCAGTGACCAGCAGCGTTTCCGCCAGCTCCTGATCCACGGGGCGCACGACGCTCACCGTCAGACCCTTGGCGGCGGGTGCCTGCGCGAGGGCCGGGGCAAGTCCGCCCGTGCCGAGCAGCACTGCGACGAGCACGCCAAGGGAAGCGGCGCGGACGGATGACGGGGTGCGGGAACGCGACGCGGTGCGGGTACACATGGAGCGCTCTTCTGTCTCGCGGTCGAAACGGGTGTGGGCCGCTGGCCCACGCATCAAGGACGGTCGGGGAGGGCGGATGCCGACACTCATGGCTGCGTTGCCTTCACCGGCGGCGCGACCATGCGCGCGATCAGGCGGCCGAAGGTCGGCAGGCGCTCGCGGACCTGCCAGTGGGGATGCATCTGCCGGTGCAGGATCAGCCCGTCGCCGATGGCGCTGAACAGGACCTGAAGATCATCGGGATCGATGGCGGGGTCGATCTCGCCGGTTTGCTGAGCGCCGAGGATCAGGGCCCGGATCATCTGCCGGGTCTCTTCCTCGAAGGGTTCGATAATTTCGCGCAGCTTCGGGTTGCGTGAGGCCTCGGCGAGGATTTCGGGGCTGAGTTCCGCGCAACTTGCTGAATCGTCGGCCAGAAACTCCATCATGCAGCCGATGAGGCCCTCGATGAGGTTCGCCGAGCGGCTCACATTGTCGAACACCCGCGCCCGCTCCGCGCGCTCATTCTCGACGATGGCGGCGATGATGGCTTCCTTGGAGGGAAAGTAGCGGTAAAGGGCGCCGGGGCTCATGCTGGCCTCGGCGCAGACCTTCTGCATGGAGGTGCCGTGAAAGCCGTCACGGGCAAAGCAGGTTGCCGCCGCCGACAGGATGCGCTGGCGCTGCTCGTTGCGGTGATCCTGCTGCGTATGGGTCTCGACCAATGACAAGGCGCACTCTTTCCCAAGGGTGAGAATGAACGTTCGCTCTCGTATTCAGTCAGTGTGGCGAAGTCAAGAACGAACGTTCATTCGCACCCAGGGGAAGGGGTGTTCTGGTCCGACCAGCCATTCACGGCTGCTCTCAGGCCCTCATCACTGCTTTTGGGACATTCCTGCGCTGCTCGTCCGAAAAAGCTGCGATTTCCCGGCTTTCGGGGTGGCGGTGTTCAGGTGAGCTGCTGCCGGAAACCGGGCTACGGCTGGGGCAAAAGGTAACAGTCTGCTCGGGCTCAAAAGCCTTCGCTGCACCTGTGGCGTAGATCATGCACGACTTCATCTCGAAGGTGGGAACCCACGCTGCGCCTTCCATGCAATCGCGAGGGCAGGCACGATGATGCCGAGCAGAACCAAAGGAAAGAACAGGGCGCCGAACCTATCGAGCAGCAGCCCTCCTGCGATGCCGCCACCGGCGATCGCGATGTTCCACGCCGTGACCAGCATGGATTGTGCGACATCGGTGGCATCACCAGCCACCTTGGTGAGCGCGGTCTGAAAGAGCGTGGCGGCGCCTCCGAAGCCAAGTCCCCATGTACCTGCCGCCACATACAACATCGTTGGACTGTCGCTGCGGAGATGCAGAACCAGCGCCGAGAGCCCGAACAGCAGGAGGCTCCCGAGGGTGAGTTCGCGAAGGTGCTTGTCGATCAGCGCCCCCACGATCCAGATGCTGATGAGAGACGCTAATCCGAAGATCAGCAGGATCAGATCGATCCGTCCCGCCATCCCCACGGCAGCGAGGAAGGGCGCGATATAGGTGTAGAGGATGTTGTGCGCCAGCACGAACGCCAGCGTCACGACCAGTACTTGCGGCACGCCGCCGATCCGGGCAACG
Organism: Azorhizobium oxalatiphilum; assembly: GCF_014635325.1. GTDB lineage: Bacteria > Pseudomonadota > Alphaproteobacteria > Rhizobiales > Xanthobacteraceae > Azorhizobium > Azorhizobium oxalatiphilum. Next base: position 77,798 of record NZ_BMCT01000010.1, read on the forward strand.
CCACCGAGCGTGTGACGTCTTCCGACAGCCTGACCCGGATAGTCGGGAACGCAGGCCCGGACCCACACAATGAGGATGAGCGTCATCAAGGTCATGATGCCGAAACAGGCTCGCCATCCGATGAGCCCGCCGAAATAGGTGCCCGCCGGAACGCCCAGCGAGAGTGCCAGTGGCGTGCCGACCATTGCCACGGCAATCGCTCGACCCCTCAGGTGTTCAGCGGCCATCCTCCCTGCGTACCCCGCGAGGAGCGCCCAAAGCAGTCCCGCCGCCACACCCGCTATGAAGCGGGCCAGCATGGATATCGCATAGTCCGTGGACAGGGCGGTCACGGTATTGGCCACCGCAAAGCCGGCGATCGCGGTGAGAAGGAGGGGACGGCGACGCATCCCCTGCGTCGCCGATGTCAGGGGAATGGCGGCAGCAAGGGAGCCGATGGCGTAAATGGTGACGAACTGGCCCGCATACGCATCGGACACCGACAGGTCGGAACCGATCTGGGGCAGCAGCCCGGCCGGGAGTGCCTCGGTCAGGATCGTGATGAAGCCGCCCATGGCAAGCGCGAGGAGACCCGAGAGGGGCAAGCGGTCGCCGCCATGACGGGCTTCCGCACAGCTCATGACGCCACCTTCGGCAGCACGAGATCGCCGACGGTGTAGGTGTGGAACTCGCTGGTCGAAACATCATCCAGCCGATCGAACATGGTTGCGAAGACCGGATCGGAGAAGAAGACCTCGACGTCCCCTGGATCCGAAATGGCCTCGATGTTGACGACCGTCATGCCGTCCAGGCTTCGGGCGATGCTGCTCCACAGGAAGCCGGGTTTCCTTTCGGCCACGTAGCGCACGATCTCCTGGATGAGATGGAAGGCGTCATCCTGCATGCCTGGACGTGCATGGATCACATTGACGATGAACGTTGTCGGCTGCGGGTGAATGGCAAAGGTGGGCGAGGGTGGGGTGCGCATGCGGATCTCCTTCGATCTGACGACGGAGATGGGTATCGGAGCATCCACTCCAGAAAAATGCGCTCCTAATCCGAGGACTCAGGAATAATATTCCGGTATGGGAAAGGGATGGATCAGCTCTCCGCCATCAGTGCCTTCGTCCGGTCCGCCGAAACCGGCAGCTTCGTCGCAGCCGGCCGCCAGCTCGGCCTCACCGCCTCCGCCGTGGGCAAGGCGGTCGCCAGGCTCGAACAGCGCCTGGAGGTCCGGCTCTTCCATCGCAACACCCGCAACATGACTCTGACCGCCGAGGGGCAGATCTTCCTCGATCGATGCCGGCGCATCTTTGAGGAGGTGGAGGCGGCGGAGGCTGAACTCGCGCATGCGGTGCGGACCCCGCGCGGGCGGCTGCGGGTGAGCCTGCCGCTCGTCGGGATGCTGCTGTCGCCGGTGCTCGCCGCCTTCATGCGCGCCTATCCGGAGGTGCGGCTCGATCTCGATTTCACGGACCGTCTCGTAGACGTGGTCGAGGAAGGCTTCGACGTGGTGATCCGCACGGGGCGGCCTTCGGACAGCCGCCTGATGAGCCGGAGTGCGGGCCGGTTCCGGCTTAAGATCGTGGCCTCGCCGGCCTATCTGGAGCGCCATGGCCGTCCGGAGCGGCCGCAGGATCTGGCGCAGCACCAGTGCCTGCACCAGCGCTCGCCGACCACGGGCAAGCTTCGTCCCTGGCCGTTTGTGCGCCCGGAGGAGGCCGGGAGGATCGAACTGCCGGAAACCATGAGCGCCACGGCCATAGATCCGCTGATCTGCCTTGCCGTCGAGGGGTTGGGGATTGCTTGCCTTCCCCCGTTCGCCGTCACGGCGGAAATCGCCGATGGCCGTCTCGTCGAATTGCTTGATGAGCAGCTGATCGAAACGGACCAGTTCAACGTGCTATGGCCGGCCGGGCGAAACCTCGCTCCGAAGGTCCGCGCCTTCGTCGACTTCGTGGCCGTGAACCTGCTTCCCGGCGGAAAGCCGGAGGCCGATGCCCGAACTCATGCCGGCGGAAGGTCGCGGGCGATCTCCTCCAGGAGATAGGGCAGGAAGGGGTTGGCGGTCATGCGCACGATGGTGTCGAGGCCGACGATCAGGGCCCCGCGCTCGCCCCGCGCGGCGATGGCGCCCAGCTGGATGCCATAGACCTCGGACGGCGCGGAGGAAGGTTCCATGCCATAGAGCCCGTCGTCCATGGGGAAGGGCAGGGCCACGTGCGAAAGCGAATAGACATCGCGTGGGTAATAGAGCCCCAGTGGGCGGACCTGCTCGGTGCTGGCGCCGGCCTCCGTCACCCGCGCCTCCACCTCGGCATCGGACGCGCTGCGATTGGTGACGATCACCGTCTTGAACGGCCGTGGCGTGGGCGGCAGGAGGCGCACCAGCACATTGTCCGCATTGGCCCGCAGCAGCTGGTCGAGCTTGGTGTTGCGGTTGAGGTCGAACAGCACCAGTTCGCTGCGCCCGTCCGCCAGCAGATTATGCAGCGCGGTGATGACGGCGCGGGTGCTCACGGTGTGGTCCAGCGCCGACTGGAAGGTGAGGACGGGGGGCATGTCCACGAGGCGCCCGCCGCGCGAATGGGCGCGGATGGCGGCCTGGAGCGCCTGCGTCAGCAAGTAGGACTGGCGCGCCGCGTTCACCGGAAACGAATTGTATTTGAACGGATTGAACTCCGGAACAATGCCTAGCCAGGCGGCCTTGGAGAAGGCCGGCAGCAGCGCCGGAAGGCCGGCGAGACCGGCGAAGCGGGCGAACTCGGTGACGCCGACCATGGGCGAGATCAGCACCACGCGCGTGGGCTTGATCTGCGAGGTGTCGTCGATGGCATCCAGCGCGGCCATCAGCGCAAGCGCGCCGCCATTGGAGAAGCCGACCACATGGATCGGCGCATCCGGCCCCGCCCGGCGGCGGGCTTCCCGCATGGCGAGGCGGGTGGCGGCCATCCACTCCTGCCAGGTGGCGGCGGTCAGGCCGGCGGGCACCGAGCCGTGGCCGGGCAGGCGTGGCGCGATGGCAACGAAGCCGCGCTGCTGATAGAGGCGGCCCACGTGGCGCAGGCTGTAGGGGGAATCCGTCAGGCCGTGCAGAAGCACGGCGGCGCCACGGACGGGGCCTTGCGGCTCCAGCACGTAGGAGCGGTTCCAGTCGGTCTGGAAATGGGGCGGATAGACCGGGCTGCCTTCGAAATAGCGATTGTGCGGCAGACGCTCGACAGGTTCGAGCTTCTGGCTGACCTCCTGCCGCACGCTCTCGAAGAGGCTCTGCTCGGCCGCCAGATAGCCGGCCCAGTCACCGCCATCCATCTGCGCGATGCTCGGCTCATGCGGCACGAAGGTGTGCCACGGCTCCAGCGCCGGGCCGCGCTCGGTCTGGTAGATGCGGATGCCCAGGAAGGTCAGCAGGACCACGCAGAGCAGGATGGCGATGCGCTTGAGGGTCTTGAGCAGGAAGCGGAGCATGGACCCTCACGGCCGTCGATTGACGTGCATGGCGAGGCCGCCGTCGAGAGGTACGGAACCGCCGATGCCGCGGCATTCTAGAAGGGCGGCGGCCAGGCACAAGCTTGCCCCCTCTGGCGGGCCGCGTCCCTGATGGTTCAGGGGGAGAGGTCTACAGCAGGGAAAGCTGCGCATCCGCTTCCGGGGCGTCGCCCGGTGGCTCCAGTGGCGGGACCGTCAGCCCGATGAGGCGGATACCCTTCGCCGAGGGATCTTCACCGCGAGGATTGAGACCGGCCGGCCTCCTCAGGCGTCGCGGCGCACCATGCCTTCAGGATTGTGCAGTCGGCGTCTGCGAGGCGTCCATCGCCATAAAGGTGCGCAGCGTTGCTTCGAGCATGTCCGGTTCGTAGGGCTTGGGGAGGAATACACCCCTGCTGGGCATGAGGGCTGGATCGATATCCACCTTGCCCGATGCGACCAGGATGTGGATGTCCGGCCACCGTTCGCGCACGGTCCTTGCCATCGACAGCCCGTCCACGCTGCCCGGAAGATGCACATCGGTGAAGACCACCCGGATGTCGGTGCGGGCTTCGAGAAGCTTGAGCGCGTCCTCGGCATTGACCGCCTGGATGACGTCGAAGTCGCACTCCTCCGCAATGGTCATGGCGTTCATCAGGTTGCGGGCTTCGTCCTCGACCACAAGGCAGACGGGGCGTTGTTCGACTGGCATGTGCGTTCTCGAGGTTGGGGGCGGCGGTGCGCGCCGACCGGATTGGTCTTCCAGTTCGTAACCCTTGGTTCTGTCTCCTGTTCCGCTCACGATCGCGCGTGCCGGCTTATGGCGCGTTTGCGAACAAAACCGGAATCTGCAAGCCTGCACGCCACACACGGAAACGGGAATCGGCACGGTGGGGGCAGCGGCGGCGTATCTGGATGGGCTCAATGCCGAGCAGCGGCGGGCCGTGGAGCATGGCGTTTTCGAGGGCAAGGCGCCTCCCGCCACGCCCCTTCTGATCATCGCCGGAGCGGGATCGGGCAAGACCAACACGCTCGCGCACCGGGTGGCGCATCTGATCGTGGCCGGGGCCGATCCACGGCGCATCCTGCTGATGACGTTCTCGCGCCGGGCTGCATCGGAAATGACCAAGCGGGTCGAGCGCATCTGCAATCGCGTCCTCTCCGACCAGGGGGGCGTGCTGACCGATGCCCTGACCTGGGCGGGCACATTCCATGGGATCGGCGCCCGGCTTCTGCGGGAATATGCCGAGCAGATGGGTCTCGATCCGGCTTTCACGATCCATGATCGGGAAGACGCAGCCGACCTGATGAATCTCGCCCGGCACGAGCTTGGTTTCTCCAAGGCCCGGTCGCGTTTTCCGACCAAAGGCACCTGCCTCGCCATTTATTCCCGCGTCGTGAACTCCACGGCTCCGTTGGCCGACGTGTTGAGCCGGGCCTATCCGTGGTGCGCCGGGTGGCATGACGAGCTGAAGCAATTGTTCGGCCGCTATGTGGAAGCCAAGCAGGCCCAGAACGTGCTCGATTACGACGACCTGCTGCTCTACTGGGCCCAACTTGTCACCGAGCCCGCCATCGCCCGCGACATGGGCGATCGCTTCGACCATGTGATGGTGGACGAATATCAGGACACCAACAGCCTTCAGGCGTCGGTTCTGCTGGGCTTGAAGCCGGATGGCCGGGGCCTGACGGTGGTGGGCGACGATGCGCAGTCGATCTACGCCTTCCGTGCGGCCACGGTGCGCAACATCCTCGACTTTCCGGATCATTTCAGCCCACGTGCCGAGGTGGTGACTCTGGAGCGCAACTATCGCTCCACCCAGCCTATCCTCGAAGCCGCCAATGATGTGATCGGTCTAGCCAGCGAACGCTTTACCAAGAACCTCTGGACTGATCGCACGTCGGCCGCGAAGCCGCAGCTGGTGAGCGTGCGCGACGAGATGGATCAGGCGCGCTACATCGCCGATCGTGTTCTGGAGAACCGTGAGGAAGGGGCAACGTTGAAGCAGCAGGCGGTGCTGTTCCGCACCTCCAGCCATGCCGGTCCGCTCGAGGTGGAACTCACCCGGCGCAACATCCCGTTCGTGAAGTTCGGTGGGCTGAAGTTCCTTGATACGGCTCATGTCAAAGACCTGCTGTCGATCCTGCGCTTTGCCCAGAACGGCCGCGACCGGATCGCCGGCTTCCGCCTTCTTCAGTTGCTGCCGGGGCTGGGCCCGGCCACGGCGCAGAAGATCCTCGATCGCATCGCCGAGCATCCGGACCCCATCGCAGGACTGTCGGACGTGCAGGCACCGGCCAAGATCGGGGAGGCGTGGGGAGAGCTGGTGGCGATGCTCCAGGAGATCGCTTCCGGCGCGGGCTGGCCCGCGCAGATCGAACGGGCGCGGCGCTGGTACGAACCGCATCTGGAGCGCATCCATGAGGACGCCAGCATGCGGGAAGCCGATCTCGCGCAACTGGAGCAGATCGCCGGCGGCTATGGTTCGCGTGAGCGCTTCCTCACCGAGCTAACGCTTGATCCGCCCGACGCCACCAGCGATCAGGCGGGCGTCCCGCTGCTCGACGAGGATTATCTGATCCTCTCCACCATCCATTCCGCGAAGGGACAGGAGTGGAAATCCGTGTTCGTGCTGAACGTGGTGGACGGCTGTATCCCCAGTGACCTCGGTGCGGGTCAGTCGGAGGAACTGGAGGAAGAGCGGCGGCTGCTCTATGTGGCCATGACACGGGCGAAGGACGCCCTGCATCTCGTTACACCGCAGCGCTTCTTTGTTCATGGCCAGCATGCCAAAGGCGACAGGCACGTCTATGCTGCCCGCACCCGCTTCATCCCCAGATCCGTCCTGCCGCGCTTCGAGCAGGTGGCGTGGCCTGAAGCAGGCCGCGAGGAGGCCGGTGTTGGCGCGGTTCGAAACGTGAGGATCGATGTGGGCGCGCGCCTCCGGGGCATGTGGCAGTGAACGACCCGCAACATCGCCTGTCTGGCCTGCTCTCCCGCTGATGACGACTGCCGCCGGAAACGGGGAACCGGGAGCGGAGCAGTTGACTTGAACTGAACATCTCGCGCCGTGGGAAAGGTTCCTGCGCGAAACCACAGGCCTTGCGATGCAATCGCGTGCGGGGCTGCGGCAGAGTTCGGTTCGAAGTCCATCGCGAGACGCCGAGGGAGGCTGTTCCCGACGGGCGGATCTTGGGAGCGTGTGACGCAATGCTTGGTCTTTCGGCGCGTCCCGCCGCACGATTGCGGGAGCTGTATTACGGCGACAGCCCGCGCTCGGCACGCTTCCGCTTCTGGCACGTTCTGCTCGATGTCGCGATCATCGTGTTCTTCATTGCGGCTCCGGTGATCCGGGGCTCGGCAATTTTCCTTGTGATCGACATCCTCATTGCCGTCGTCCTCGCGGTCGACATGATCGCCCGCATCGCAAGCCTCGGAAGCCTCAGGGCGGTGGTCAGAAGTCCGCTGGTGTGGCTGGACGGGCTGATCCTTCTGACGCTTATATTTCCATACTATCTCGGCAACTTTGGCTTCCTGCGTGCGCTGAAAATATGGACGCTGGTGCACTCCGATATCTTCTGGCGGACGATCGGCGGGGGAGAGTGGGACGATACGTACATTGAGGACGTATCGAAGGCCGCTGCGACCCTGCTCACGTTCGTCTTCCTCGTGACGGGCCTCGTCTATGCCGTCTTCCTGGGGAGTTCAGGCGTGCACGGATACGTGGATGCCCTGTACTTCACCGTGACGAGCCTGACGACGACGGGATACGGCGATGTGACCTTGCCCGGTACGGCCGGACGGTTGATTTCGATCGCGATCATGCTCGCAGGGATTACCCTTTTCCTGCGGCTGGGCCAGGCTGTGGTGAGGCCACGGAAAGTGCGTTTTCCCTGTCCGAAGTGCGGCCTCGCGCTCCATGATCAGGATGCCGTGCATTGCAAGGCGTGTGGATCCATTCTCTGCATACCGGATGAAGGCAGCGAGTGATCGCTCCTGGTCTTCGTAATTGGCAGGCGCGCCTCAATGCCCTCCTGAAGGAAGGGGCACGTCAGGCCGGCGTCCCGTCGGCGCGGACTGCCAGTCGTGCGGGGCTGGACCAGCCGATGAGCAGCGCCCGCAGCGCCTCGTCGCCCTTGGCCACCAGATCGTAGGCGCGGGGGTCGTCCAGCCAGTCGAACAGCAGGCCCATGAAGAACCAGTCGTAGAGGTGCGCCGCCGTGCCGGGCTGCCAGACAGCGCTGAGGTGGCCTTTGCGGTGGGCGGCCTCGAACAGGCGGATGGTATGCGAGTGGTAGCGCTCGTTGACCTCGCGCTTCCACTTCAGCAGTTCGGCCAGTTCGCCGCGATAGTCGCTGCGGATCAGCACGCTGTAGATGCGCTGGCGCCGCTCGTCGGTGGCGATCAGGCGCATCGCGTCGAGGGCCAGCGTGCAGGCGGTGGCGAGCGGATCCTCGGGTTCCGTTTCCAGCGCCGCGTCGAACAGGGCCTCGATGTCGAGCGAGGCGACCTGATCGAGCGCGCGCAGGATTTCCGCCTTGTTGGCGAAGTGCCAGTAGATGGCACCTCGCGTCAGCCCGGCGGTGGACGCGATCTTCTCCAGCGTGACGGACGAGACCCCGTGCTCGAAGAACAGGTGCTCGGCTGCATCAAGCAGCCGGGCACGGGTTTCCTCGGCCTCGGCCTTGGTCCTGCGCATGGTTCGTGTCCTCCCGTCTTCTGTCTTTCTAGTGCGTCGGCGCGTGGCCCCCAAGGCCCTCCCCGTCGTCACCCGCGGAGGGGGCATCGCCGGCCGGCTTGCGACGACTGACGCGCTCGAACAGCCGCATCACGAAGACGAAGAAGACCGGCACGAAGAACACCGCCAGCACGGTGGCCGAGATCATGCCGCCCATCACGCCGGTGCCGATGGCCTGCTGGCTGGCGGCGCTGGCGCCGGCCGCGATGGCCAACGGAACCACGCCCAGCGTGAAGGCCAGCGAGGTCATGATGATCGGCCGGAAGCGCAGGTGCGCCGCCTCGATGGTGGCCTCCATCAGCGACTTGCCCTCGGCCCGCAGGTCCTTGGCGAACTCGATGATCAGGATGGCGTTCTTCGCGGACAGGCCGATGATGGTGATGAGGCCCACCTTGAAATAGACGTCGTTGGGCATGTCGCGCAGCATCACCGCCACCACGGCGCCGATGATGCCGAGCGGAATGACCATCATCACCGAGATCGGGATGGACCAGCTCTCGTACAGCGCCGCGAGGCACAGGAAGACGAGGATGCACGACAGGGTGAGCAGCATGGGCACCTGCGAGCCCGACTGGATCTCCTGCAGCGACTGGCCGCTCCATTCATAGCCGAAGCCGGCGGGCAGGGTGCCGGCGATGCGCTGCACCTCGGCGATGGCATCGCCCGAGGAGTAGCCGGCCGCCGCCTGCCCGGTGAAGCGGACGGAAGGATAGCCATTGTAGCCCACCGCCTGCGAGGAGCCGCGGCTCCATTCCACGTTGGCGAAGGCCGACATGGGCACCATGCCGCCATTGGCGTTGCGCACGTTCAGCTTCAGCAGGTCCGGCGCCTGCATGCGGCCGCGCTGGTCTGCCTGCACGGTGACGCGCTGCATGCGCCCGGAGTTGGGGAAGTCGTTCACATAGGCCGAGCCCAGCGCCGTGCTGATGGTGGTGTTGATGTCGGCGAAGGTGACGCCGAACGTATTGGCCTTCTCGCGGTCGATCACGAGGTTGACCTGCGCGGCGTCGGGCATGCCCTCCACCATCACCCCTTCGAGGATGGGGCTCTTGGCGGCTTCCGCGATGAACTGCTGCTCGGCGGCCCTGAGCGCAGCCGGCGGCTGGCCGCCGCGATCCTGCAGGCGGAAGGAGAAGCCGTTGGAGTTGCCGAGACCCTGGATGGGCGGCGGCGACAGCGCGAACATGATGGCATCGCGCACACCGGCGAACGCCATGCTGAGGCGGCCGGAGAGGGAGACGGCCGAGTCCTCGGGCCCGCGCTCGCTCCAGTCCTTCAGCGTGACGAAGGCCAGAGCCGCGTTGGAGCCGATGCCGTTGAAGCTGTAGCCCATGATGGCCACGGTCTCGCTCACTGCCTTCTCGCCGGCGATGGTCTTCTCCATGCCCTCGATGACTTCGAGCGTGCGGTTGGCGCTGGCTTCCGAGGGGGCCTGCACGTTCACCAGCACGAAGCCCTGGTCCTCGTTGGGCAGGAAGGCGGAGGGCAGGCGCACGAACATGTAGCCGAGCGCACCCAGGAGCACGAGATAGATCACCATCATCCGCCCGGAGCGCTGGATCAGCCAGCCCACGGAGGAGCTGTACTTGCGCGATGAGCGGTCGAACAGCTTGTTGAACCAGCCGAAGAAGCCCTTCTTCGCATGCGGGTCGTGACCCTTGGCGATGGGCTTCAGGAAGCTGGCGCACAGCGCCGGGGTGAGGGAGAGGGCGAGCAGCGCCGAGAAGAGGATCGACGTGACCATGGTCAGGCTGAACTGCCGGTAGATCACGCCCACCGCGCCGGGGAAGAAGGCCATGGGCACGAACACGGCGGTGAGCACCAGCGTGATGCCGATGACCGCGCCGGTGATCTGCTTCATGGCCTTGCGGGTGGCCTCCTTTGGCGGGAGACCCTCCTCGGCCATGATGCGTTCCACATTCTCCACCACCACGATGGCGTCATCCACCAGGATGCCGATGGCCAGCACCATGGCGAACATGGTGAGCACGTTGATGGAGAATCCGGTCGCCAGCATCACCGCGCACGTGCCCAGCAGCGCCACCGGCACCACGATGGTGGGGATCAGCGTGTAGCGGATGTTCTGGAGGAACAGGAACATCACCAGGAACACCAGCGCCATGGCTTCGAGCAGGGTGTGCAGCACCTTCTCGATGGACGCCTCGATGAACGGCGTGGTGTCGTAGGGGACGGTGTATTCGATGCCGGCGGGGAAGAAGCGCGCCAGCTCATCGAGGCGCGCGCGCACGGCGGTGGCGGTCTCCAGCGCATTGCCGGAGGGGGTGAGCTGCACGCCGATGGCGGCCACCGGCTTGCCGTTCAGGCGGGTGGAGAAGTTGTAGTCCTCGCCGCCGACCTCGACCCGCGCCACGTCGCGCAGGCGCACGCTGGAGCCGTCCGGATTGGCGCGCAGCACGATGGCGCCGAACTCGTCCGGCGAGGTGAGCTGGCCCTTCACCAGAACGGTGGCGGAGATCTGCGTGCCCACGGGATTGGGCAGGGCGCCGATGCGGCCCGCCGCGACCTGCGCATTCTGGGCGGAGATGGCGGTGGTGATGTCGGCGGGCGTCAGGCGCAGGCCGACCATGCGGTCGGGATCGATCCAGATGCGCATGGAGCGCTGGGTGGAGAAGAGCTGCGCGCGACCCACGCCGGGAATGCGGCGCACCTCGCTCAGCACGTTGCGGCTGGCATAGTCGCCGAGGCCGACCGCATCCACGGCGCCGTCGGTGGAGGTGATGGCGACCACCATCAGGAAGCCCTGTCCGGCTTCCTCCACCTGCACGCCCTGCTGGGTGACGGCCTGCGGCAGGCGGCTTTCCACGCGGCGGATGCGGTTCTGCACCTCCACGGCGGCCTGCTGGGAGGAGGTGCCGGGGGCGAAGGTGACGTTGATCTCGACCCGCCCGGACGTGTCCGAGGTCGACTCGAAATAGAGCATCCCGTTGATGCCGTTCAGCTCCTCCTCGATCAGCCGGGTCACGCCCTGATAGATCTCCTCCGGCGAGGCGCCGGGATAGGCGGTCTGCACGGTGATCTGCGGGGGTGCCACGTCGGGATATTGCGAGATCGGCAGCATGGGCAGCGTGATGATGCCCGCCAGCGAGATCAGGATGGCGACGACCCAGGCAAAGACCGGCCGGTCGATGAAGAAGCTCGGCATTGATCTGGCCTTCAGTTCGCGGACTTGGCGGCGTCGGGATTGCCGGCGCCGGCATCCTTCGCGGCGGGCTTCCACGGCTGCGGCGTGACCTTGGCGCCGGGGCCGATCTTCTGGAAGCCGTCCACCACCACGCGCTCGCCGGGCTTCAGATTGGCATCGATGACCCAGCGCTCACCAACCACGCGCCCCGCGGTGACGTTGCGGCGCTCGATGGTGTCGTCGGCCTTCACGATGAACAGCTGGGCGGTGCCGGCGGTGTCGCGCTGCACGGCCTGCGTCGGCACGGCGAGTGCATCCTTCTGCACGCCCTGCTCGATCTCCACCCGCACATACATGCCGGGCAGCAGATCGCCGTTGGGATTGGGGAACTCGCCGCGCAGGATCACCTGTCCGGTGGAGGGCTCCACCGTCGCCTCGGAGAACAGCAGCTTGCCGGGCAGGGGATAGCGCGTGCCGTCCTCCATGATCAGGTGGACGCGGGCTTCGTCGGGCGCCACTTCCTGCAGCGTGCCGTCCTTCAGCGCGCGGCGCAGGCGCAGCATCTCGGTGGCCGACTGGGTGAAGTCGGCATAGACCGGATCCAGCCGCTGGATGGTGGCCAGCGAGCCAGACGAGGACGACACCAGCGCGCCCTCGGTGATGGTGGCGCGGCCGATGCGGCCGGAAATCGGGGCGGTGACGCTGGCATAGCGCAGGTTCAGCTCGGCCTCGGCGAGACCGGCCTCGGCGGCTGCCACGTCCGCGTCCGCCTGCGCCAGTGCCGCCACCGCATTGTCCAGCGCCTGCGCGCTGTTGACGTTGCGGTCGCGCAGTTCCTTCTGGCGGTCGTTCTGCTGGCGGGCCTGAAGCTGGGTGGCGTGCGCGCGCTGGAGGGTCGCCTTGGCGCTGGCGACGCGCACCTCGAACGGGGCGGGATCGATGCGATAGAGCACGTCGCCCTCCTTCACCATGGTGCCCTGCACGAACACGCGCTCAAGGATGATGCCGGTGATGCGCGGCACCACCTCGGCGATGCGGGTGGGCGCGATGCGGCCGGGCAATTCGTTGGCGAAGACGATGGGTTCAGGCTGCGCGGTCACGATGCCCACGGCCGGCGGCGGGCCGCCCTGCTGGGCGAGGGCGGTGCCCAGCGGCGCGGCGGCAAGGGCGAAGACGAGGGCGGCCGTGCGGGAAAACCCGGCGGGGGACAGGGTGAGGGCCATGGGCGGGCTCGTGTGATCTTTCGAAAAGCGGGGCGCGCCGGGTCCACCTGACGCTGCGGGGATGGGTTCTAGATCACGCTTCCATTAAACATACAATCTGTATGTATGTAAATTTTTCGTCAGATTGACGTTTCGTGATCTGCGGGCTGGTGGTGGGGTGCGCATCGCGGCCCCTTCCAATCCGGCGCGCCACGGTTCAAGAACGGGGTAACGCTCGCTAAGGGGGAAGCATGTCCGCGCGCACGACCGTCCTGCCGTTTCTGGCTCTCGTTCCGATGCTGCTTCCCCTCGCCGGGCCGGCGCTGGCCCAGCCGGCGGCATCCGCCTCGCCCTCGCCGGGCTGGCAGGCCTCGCCCTGGGCGGACAGTGTGCTGCTCCAGACCCAGCTGTTCTTCGCCCTCGCCACACCGGACGGGAAGGGCGTCAGCGAGCAGCAGTTCGCCCAGTTCATGGAAGAGGTGATCCGCCCGCGCTTTCCCGACGGCATGACGGTTCTGGATGCTTCCGGGCAGGGCAAGAGCACGGCGACGGCGGGCGGCACGTCCAGCACGGCCGGCATGCTGGCCATGATGCACGCCAACACCAAGCTGGTGATCCTCGTGCATCCCAACACGCCGGATGCTCTGGGCAAGATCGGCGACATCAAGGCGCAATACCGCAGCCGCTTCGGCGGGCCGGACATCTTCCATCTGGATTTCCCGGTGCGGATCGGCTCCTGAACGCAGTTCCACCGGGGCGGACCTTGAGGACGGCCGCACCGCACCCTACGTGAGGTGCGATCAACGGGGCCTTCCGGCCGCGCGCACCACGACGGGAACCGCATGCTCTCCGCCGCCTTCACCGCCTTCGGGCAGGTCTTCTCGCCGCTGCTGCGCGGCGTGCTGCTGAAGTCCGTGGCCCTTGCCATCGCGCTGCTGGTGGTGATGGCCATCGGCCTCAACGCGCTGCTCCAGCATGCGGGCACCCTGCCTTATCCGTGGCTGGACACGGCCGTCGCCATTCTCATCGGGGTGGGGTCGCTCGTGGGGGCGATCTATCTGATGCCGGCGGCCTCCGCGCTGGTGGCGGGCTTCTTCCTCGACGACGTGGCCGAGAAGATCGAGCGCACCAGTTATCCCAACGATCCCGTGGGCGAGGCGCAGCCTCTGGGGCGCTCGCTCATCGCCTCGCTGCGCTTCTTCGGCATCGTGCTGGTGGTGAATATCGGCGCCTTGTTCCTGCTGCTGGTGCCGGGCGTCAACATTGTCATCTTCTTCGTGGCCAACGCCTATCTGCTCAGCCGCGAATATTTCGAGCTGGCCGCCATGCGCTATCGCTCGCCGGAAGAGGCGCGGGCGCTGCGGCAGGCCAATGCGGTGCCGGTGTTCCTCGCCGGCCTACTGATCGCGCCGGTGCTGATGGTGCCGATCCTCAACCTGATCACGCCGGTCTATGGCACGGCGCTGATGGTCCATTTCCACCGCCGCCTCGCCCCGGTGCCGGGCGCCGGCATGGGGCCGGGGCCGCTGATCGAGGGTCGCAAGGCCTCCGCATAGTAGGTTTGGGCGTGGCAGTGTTGCTTGCCTGACCCGTTCCCTCTCCCGCTTGCGGGGGAGGGTTAGGGAGAGGGAAGTCGCGACATATCCGTCGTGCGCCACCACCCTTATGTCCGTTAGAACGAAAGCGGTTCCCGCCTGCGGCGGCCCCCTCCCAACCCTCCCCCGCAGGCGGGAGAGGGCTTTGCCCACCTTTCACAGCGGCTTGTCGGGCCAGCGGCAGAGGTCGTTGATGGGGCAGATCGGGCAGTCGGGGCGCAGCGCCTTGCAGATGTAGCGCCCGTGCAGGATCAGCCAGTGGTGGGCGTGCAGCTTGAAGCGGTCCGGAATGCGCGCTTCCAGCCCCAGCTCCACGTCCAGCGGCGTCTTGCCGGGGGCAAGGCCGGTGCGGTTGGCCACCCGGAACAGATGGGTGTCCACCGCGATGGTGGGCACGCCAAAGGCGATGTTCAGCACCACATTGGCCGTCTTGCGGCCGACACCGGGCAGCGCCTCCAGCGCTTCCCGATCCACCGGCACCTCCCCGCCATGGCGGGCGATCAGCAGGCGGGAGAGTTCGGCCACGTTCTTCGCCTTGCCGCGATAAAGGCCGAGGGTGCGGATGTAGGCGGCGATGCCCTCCTCGCCCAGCGCGACCATGGCCTGCGGCGTGGGGGCAGCGGCGAACAGGCCACGCGTGGCCTTGTTGACGCCCACGTCGGTGGCCTGCGCGGAGAGCACCACGGCCACCAGCAGGGTGAAGGCGTCGGTATAGTCCAGCTCGCCCTTGGGCTCGGGATTGAGCCGTTCGAAGCGCGAGAAGGCCTCGAAGATCTCGGTGTCGCTCCACGGCTTCACCGTGCGCCCGTGAACGGCGGCGGCCGCATTGGCCACCGCCCGGCGGCGGGGCTTTTCCGTACCCGACAGAGCCGCCCTGGCGCGCACGGCCTTGCCGGGCGCGATGAGGCCGGAACGCTCCGTGGCAGGCGCCTTGCGCGGCTTGGCGGGAGAGAGCTTGGCGGCGGCAGCTTTCGGGGATGCGCTCTTGGTCGCAGAAGCCTTGGCCGCCGGAACCTTGGCGGGCGCGGAGGCAGGAGCGGCCGGCTTGGCGGTTTTCGCCTTGGACGCCGTCGCCTTCGATCCTGAACCGGCCTTGGTCGCCCCGGCGGCGGGGACGGGCGGGGCGGCGGGTGCGGCGGCTGTCGTCTTTCGCGGCATTTTTCCCCTATACTGCGCCCCATGACCGACGCCAACGACCCGCCCGTCGTTCCGGACGAGGAGCCCACTGTTTTCGCCGCGACCCTCGCCCCGCATCGCTCGTTGTCGAAGCGGGGCTTCGTCCTTGTCATCCTCCTGACCGGCGGCATCAGCTTCGTGTCGGGCGGCGTCTTCCTCGCCATGGGCGCCTGGCCCGTGTTCGGCTTCTTCGGGCTCGACGTGCTGTTGGTCTACTGGGCCTTCAAGTCCAACTTCCGCGCCGCCGACGCGCGCGAATACATCCGCATCACCCCGAGCCTCGTGGAGGTGCGCCATGTGCCCGTGCGCGGAAAACCGTGGCAGGTGCGCATGAACCCGTTCTGGACACGGGTGAAGCGCGAGGATGACGAGGACCACGGCACCTTGGCCCTCGCCCTTGTCTCGCGCGGGCGGGAGACGCCGGTGGGCGGCTTTCTCGGCCCCGCCCAGAAAGGCGAACTGGCCGATGGGCTTGCCGCCGCGCTCAGCGAGGTGAAGCGCGGCGTCACCCGCACCACCTTCGGGTGAAATCGGGTGGCCGGGAGGGGGGACCGGATGATGAGATGGCGGCAGACTTGCGAGAAGGAAACACCGCCGTGCTTCGAGACCCTGCACAGAGCGCCCTGCCGCTGGATTTTTCGCGCCCCGCGCTGTCTCTGCCGGACGCGCCGCGCATGATCGGCCTGCCGGTCGGCCCCGCCACCCCGCTGGAAATCTGCGCCGCCGATTATGACGTGGTGCGCCGCGCGGTCGCCTATGTGACGCTCCACATGCGCGAGCAGCCCGAGGTGGAGGCGATCGCGAAAGCGGCCGGCGTCACCCCGCGCGCCCTCACCGACGTGTTCCGCCGCTGGTGCGGCCTTTCCCCCAAGGGCTTCCTGCAGGCGGTGACGCTGGATCGCGCCCGGCAGGTGCTGGCCGAATGCCCCAACGTGCTGGATGCGGCGCTCGAACTGGGCCTGTCCGGCCCCGGCCGCCTGCATGATCTGTTCGTGGTGCACGAGGCCATGTCGCCGGGCGAGTGGAAGACCGGCGGCGCCGGGCTCGTGATCCGCTACGGCCTGCATCCCTCGCCCTTCGGCACGGCGCTCGCCATGTCCACCCCGCGCGGCCTGTGCGGCCTGTCCTTTGCCGATGCCGGCGAGGAGGAGGACGCACTGGCCGAGATGCGCCGCCGCTGGCCGCAGGCGTCCTATGTGGAGGACCCGTCCGCCACCGCGCCGCTGGTGGCGCGCATCTTCGATCCAGAGGCGTGGCGCGAGGAGCAGCCGCTGCGCATCGTCTTCATCGGCACCGATTTCGAGGTGCGGGTGTGGGAGACGCTGCTGCGCATTCCCATGGGCCGCGCCGCCACCTATTCCGGCATCGCCGGTCATGTGGGCCGCCCGTCAGCGGCGCGCGCGGTGGGGGCGGCGGTGGGGCGAAACCCCATCTCTTTCGTGGTGCCCTGCCATCGCGTCATCGGCAAAAATGGCGATCTGACCGGCTATCACTGGGGCCTCACCCGCAAGCGCGCCATACTCGGCTGGGAAGCCGGGCAGGTGGGGGGCGAGGGGTAGGGGAGATCGACGTTCAGTTCGGGGCATCAATGCCGCAAAGGAACCGTCATCCCCGGACTTGATCCGGGGATCCACGTGGTGCCGCCTGGCGGACGGTGAACTTTCTCGCGAACGGCGGGCGCAGCCCCTCAAGCTTGATACCGGCCACGGTCGGCCCGACGTGGATGCCCGGATCAAGTCCGGGCATGACGATCTATTGCTTCAGTGCGGTCGAGCGCTGAATGTCGATCTGTTCCGAACCTCACCCCACCACGGCGAAGCGCAGCAGGATGGTGCGCTGGAGCAGGCTGAAATTGTCGTCGGACACCAGCGTCAGCAGGGTCTCTCCGGCGGCATTCCGCGTCACCGCGATGCCTTCCATATTGTCGATCTCATAGGCCATGTCGCCGGTGAACAGCGTCTCGCCCTCGATGCGCGCACCGGGCTTGATATCGGCCAGCCGGAAGCGGCGGATCTGTGCCGACACGCCTGTGGTCGGCGCATAATGGCGCTCCATCAGATAGAGCGTCCCGCCGGGGCCGAGGGCGGCGTCGGTGGCGTCGAACCAGCCGCTCTTGGCGATGGAGAACAGGCCCGGCGACGGCCCGCCGATCAGGAAGCCCGGCAGGTCGTCCGAGCCGGAAGCGCCTTCCTCGCCGATGCCGATCAGCGTGCCCTTCAGCGGCCCGTCCGGGATATAAACGAGGCTCTCAAGCCCGGTGTTGTGCCGGAGCTGCTTCACGGCGGCGGGCACGTCGATGCGCTCGCCTTTCTGGCCGAGCGGATCGGGGCCGGGATAGCGCCAGATCTCGTTGATGGTTTCGAGGCCCACATAGATGCTGCCGTCCGGGGCGACGGCGAGGCTCTCGGAATCCTCGCGCTTCTGTCCCGCCAGCGGCTTGCCCGTGCTGTCCAGAAGGGCGGCGGCGCGCACGTCGGCGAGCCCCACCGGGCGATCCCCTTCCGTTACGATGCGCCCGATCAGGAAGACGCCGGCATCCGTGACGGCGAGGAAGTTCTCGCGGGCATCCAGCGTCAGGGCAGAGATGCCGCCGAAGCCGGAATAGTCGGAGGTCAGCACGAGGCCGCCGCGAAACTCCAGCTGCCCGAAGCGGGTGTCGTCGGAATTGATGCGGAAGCGCTCGATGGGGGTGGCGGCGACCTTGATGGCGACCGGCTGCCGGGGCAGCTCACGCGGCTTCGACAGCGCGCGATGGCCGAGCGCGGCGACGCCGACGCCCGCCGCCAGAAGATAGAGGATCGTGCGGCGGGAAGGGGCACGCATGGCCGGGGCAGGGTCCGTCTCTGTGGCGTTGCTGCGCGGACGCTAGCTCATCCCGTGCCACGGCATATGACAGGGAGACCGCCGCCCACCATCGGCGGGCGGCGAAATCCGGTCAGTGCAGCCGGCGGCCGCGCGGGGCGGGGGCGGGCGGCTTGTCGTCGAACAGCTCGGCCAGCTTCTCGGTCATGGCGCCGCCCAGTTCCTCGGCGTCCACGATGGTCACGGCGCGCTTGTAATAGCGCGTCACGTCATGGCCGATGCCGATGGCAATCAGCTCCACCGGCGAGCGGTCCTCGATCTGCGAGATGATATGGCGCAGATGGCGCTCCAGATAATTGCCCGCGTTCACGGAGAGGGTGGAATCATCCACCGGCGCGCCGTCCGAGATCATCATCAGGATTTTTCGCGCTTCCGGCCGGCCGAGCAGGCGCTGGTGCGCCCAGTCGAGGGCCTCGCCGTCGATATTCTCCTTCAGCAGCCCCTCGCGCATCATCAGGCCGAGATTGCGCCGGGCGCGGCGCCACGGGGCATCCGCCGACTTGTAGACGATGTGGCGCAGGTCATTGAGGCGGCCGGGATTGGCCGGCTTGCCCGCCGCCAGCCACGCCTCGCGCGACTGCCCGCCCTTCCAGGCGCGGGTGGTGAAGCCGAGCACTTCCACCTTCACCGCGCAACGCTCCAGCGTGCGTGCGAGAATGTCCGCGCAGGTGGCGGCCACCGTGATCGGCCGGCCGCGCATGGAGCCGGAATTGTCGATCAGCAGCGTCACCACCGTGTCGCGGAAGTCGGTGTCGCGCTCGCGCTTGAAGGACAGAGCGGCGGTGGGATCCGTGACCACGCGGGAGAGGCGCGCGGGGTCGAGCACGCCCTCTTCCAGATCGAATTCCCACGCCCGGTTCTGCTGCGCCAGCAGACGGCGCTGCAAGCGGTTGGCGAGGCGCGAGACCACGCCCTGCAGATGGCTGAGCTGCTTGTCGAGATAGGCGCGCAGGCGGTTCAGCTCCTCCGCGTCGCACAGCTCCTCGGCGTGCGTCTCCTCGTCGAACTTGTTGGTGAAGGCGTGATACTCCGGCCCCTTGTGGTCGTAGGGCGCGGGGTTGCGCGGCTGCCACGGCTCGGCGGCCTCGTCCGCATCGCCCATGTCCGAATCGTCGGGCATGTCGGCGGGAGGGCCGGCCTCGCTGTCCACGGCGCTGTCGGGCATATCCTCCTGCGCCATCTCGGCTTCCACCTCGGTGGCGCCTTCCTGGGTATCGTCCTCGCTGCGCTCGCCTTCCTCGCCGCCCTGCTCGTCGCGGCCGTCGCTCTTCTCGTCGAGATCGTCTTCGTCGTCATCGCCGTCGAGGCCGGTGTCCTCGCCCATGTCCAGCGAGGACAAAAGGTGGCGCGTGATCTCGCCGAACTTGCGCTGGTCCTCCAGCGCGCCGGAGAGCTTGGCGAGGTCCTTGTCGGCGCGGGCCTCGATGAAGTCGCGCCACAGTTCCACGATCTTGCGGGCGGCGGGCGGCGGGGCCTGTCCGGTCAGGCGCTCGCGCACCATGAGGGCAACGGCGTCCTCGATGGGAGCGTCGGCACGGTCGGTGATGTCGGCATAGGGACCGCGATGGTAGCGGTCGTTCAGCATGGCGGTGAGATTGCGCTGGGTGCCCAGCATGCGGTTGGAGCCCACCGCTTCCACGCGGGCCTGCTCCACCGCCTCGAACACCGCGCGGGCGGTGTCGCCGCTGGGGGCCATGCGCCGATGCATGGCGGCGTCGTGACAGGCGAGGCGCAGAGCCATGGAATCCGCATGGCCGCGCACGATGGCCGCGTCCTGCTCGGAGAAGCGGCGCGGCGGCTCGGGCAGGCGCGCCCGGTCGGGCGTCAGGCTCGGGCGCTCGGAGGCATAGGTGACTTCGAACTCGCTCACCCCGGCAATGGCCTTGAAGCAGCTCGCCACCGCGCGCTTGAACGGCTCGGCGGGGGCTTCCTTGGGGGCTGTCTTGGTGGACTTGTTGGTCGGAGCAGCCATGTCTTCAGCCTGTCAGGACGCGAAGGGCGCCCCACGGCCGGCCTGCGGCCATGGGGCGGCGCTGTTCTTGAGAACGTCCCCGCCCGGAGGGCAGGGGCGGGCCGTCACGACAGGGCGACGTTGACCGAGCTTTCGGGAAGCTCCTGCCCGAAGCAGCGCTGGTAGAACTCCGCCACCAGCGGGCGCTCCAGCTCGTCGCACTTGTTCAGGAAGGTGACGCGGAGCGCGAAGCCGATGTCCTTGAAGATCTCGGAATTCTCGGCCCAGGTCAGCACCGTGCGCGGGCTCATGACGGTGGACAGGTCCCCGTTGATGAAGGCGCTGCGGGTCAGGTCGGCGAGGCGCACCATGCGCGCCACCGTGTCCCGGCCCTGCTGGTTCTGATAGTGCTTCGACTTGGCGAGCACGATCTCCACTTCCTTGTCATGCGGCAGGTAGTTCAGGGTGGTGACGATGGACCAGCGGTCCATCTGGCCCTGATTGATCTGCTGCGTGCCGTGGTAGAGGCCCGTGGTGTCGCCGAGGCCCACCGTGTTCGCCGTGGAGAACAGGCGGAAGGCGGGATGGGGGCGGATGACCCGGTTCTGGTCGAGCAGGGTCAGGCGGCCGGAGACTTCCAGCACGCGCTGGATCACGAACATCACATCCGGGCGGCCGGCGTCATATTCGTCGAACACCATGGCGACGTTGTTCTGGAGCGCCCACGGCAGGATGCCGTCGCGGAACTCCGTCACCTGAAGGCCGTCGCGGACCACGATGGCATCCTTGCCGATCAGGTCGATACGCGAGATGTGGCTGTCCAGATTCACGCGCACGCACGGCCAGTTGAGGCGGGCGGCCACCTGCTCGATATGGGTGGACTTGCCGGTACCATGGTAGCCCGTGACCATGACGCGGCGATTGTGTGCAAAGCCGGCGAGGATGGCGAGGGTGGTCTGGCGGTCGAAGAGATAATCGGGATCGAGGTCGGGTACATGGCTGTCGGGCTCGGAGAAGGCCGGGACTTCCATGTCGATGTCGATGCCAAACACCTGCCTGACCGAAACCTTCATGTCGGGGGTAGGTGCCACGGTCTCGGTGCTCATCATGCCTCCGTTCGCGCGGAACGCCGCGCTCATGTCTTCCGCATTTGTCCTTCGCGGCACCTTAAAGGTTTTCCGCACGTGCAAAAACCGTCCTGCACCGTGTCGCGGTGCAAAGGCCGGTCGTCAACAAAAACCCGCTTTCTTGAGCGTGCTATGCGCCTGAATGACGTTGCGCAGGCGCTCCTCCGCCGAGGTGTCGCCGCCATTGACGTCGGGATGGTGCTTCTTCACCAGCTCCTTGAAGCGCGCCTTGATCTCCGCCGGCGTGGCGGACATCTCCAGCCCCAGCATTTCCAGCGCCTGCCGTTCCGCCGTGCGGATGGGGCGCGTCTCCTCGCGGGGCTGGAAGCCCGACGCATGGCCGCCCATTTCCGCACCGAAGCCGAAAGGATCGCTCCGCCCGTCCGTCGCCTTGGCGCCGCCTTCCTCGCGGGTGCCCATGCGCCATGTGGGGCGATGGCCGGTCAACGCGTCCTTCTGATAGGCGTAGACGGCAGAATCACTCATGCCCGCGAAGTAGTTGTAGGACTGGTTGTACGCCCGAACGTGGTCGATGCAGTACTGCCAATACTCTCCCTCCGCCATACGCCCCTTGGGCGCGCGGTGGGTGCCGGGCTGGTTGCATCCAGGCCACTGGCAGACGGGGCAGGTGGGCTTCCGCAACCGATCTTCCGTGGGCTTTACCCGGATCCGGTCGAAGAAGGGGGAGTCTGTTTTCATAGCAGGCAGAGTATGCGGGCCGGGCCGCCGGGCGGCAAGGCGAGGGGCTCGGAATCTCGGGCAGGGGCACGTCGGTGTGCCGAAGCGCGGCGCTCATCCTGAAGACCGGGCGCCGGTCCCTCATATACGCCGCGTCGCCCCCGGTGCAAGGCGGGAGGCACAGCCCCCTGCGGAAGGGCGAGGCGGGGACACGCCGGGTGCGCCCCCTTTTTCAAGCGGCCGCGCTGCCTGCCCCTGTGAGAGGTCCGTATCCCATGCGCTCCAACGGCTGGCGATTGACGGCCGGCCCGGCGCGGCGTTACCGATAGCCCATGTCAGACCTTCACATCTCCCAGATCCGCACCACGCTCGAGGCCGGCCTCTCGCCGCTCGCGCTGCAGGTGCTGGACGAAAGCCATCTCCATGCCGGCCATGCGCATAACCGCGCCCGACCGGATGGCGGCATCACCCACCTGCGGGTGCGGGTGGTGGCGGATGCCTTTCGCGGCAAGAGCCGCGTGGACCGCCATCGCATCGTGAACGCGCTGCTGGCCGGCGAGATCGCCGGTGGCCTGCACGCGCTGGCCATCGACGCCAAAACGCCTGAGGAAGTCCCTGCCGGCGGGGCGGCATGACGCTGTCGTCCGGTTCGGGTGCGCTCGTCCTGTTTTCGGGCGGGCAGGATTCCACCACCACGCTCGCCTGGGCGCTGGATCGCTTCGACCGGGTGGAAACGCTCGGCTTCGACTATGGCCAGCGCCACAAGGTGGAGCTGGACTGCCGCGCGATCCTGCGCACGTCCATGGCGGGCCTCAACCCGCTGTGGGCGGAGCGTCTGGGTGAGGACCATACGCTGGACCTCGCGACGCTCGGCGCCGTGTCCGACACGGCGCTGACCCGCGACACCGCCATCGAGATGAGCGAGAGCGGCCTGCCGAACACCTTCGTGCCGGGCCGAAACATCATCTTCCTCACCTTCGCCGCCGCGCTGGCCTACCGGCGGGGGCTCAAGCACATCGTGGGCGGCATGTGCGAGACCGATTTCTCCGGCTATCCGGACTGCCGCGACGACACCATCAAGGCGCTCCAGGTGGCGCTCAATCTGGGCATGGACACGCGCTTCGTTCTGGAGACGCCGCTCATGTGGATCGACAAGGCGCAGACCTGGGAGCTGGCCGAACGGCTCGGCGGCCAGACGCTTGTGGATCTGATCGTGGAAGAGACCCACACCTGCTATCTTGGCGAACGCGGTGCCCGCCATGCCTGGGGCCATGGCTGCGGCACGTGCCCGGCGTGCAAGCTCCGGGCGGATGGGTTCTCCCGCTACACGGCAGAAAAGGTCTCCGGATGATGCGCGCGCGCCTGCCTTTCTCCGTCCTGCTGTGTGCCGCTCTGATGGGCGGCGCCCTGTTCTCGGTCCCGGCACGGGCGGCGAGCTTCGATTGCGGGACGGCCAAGGCGGCGGACGAGAAGGCGGTCTGCGTCAACCGCGACCTGTCCGACCTCGATGTGAAGACGGCGACGCTCTACGAGGTGCTCGGGCATCTGGTGGCCATGGGGCAGCGGGGCGATCTGCAGGAGCAGCAGCGCGCCTTCCTCGCCTATCGCGCCACCTGCGGAAGCCGGGTCGCCTGTATCCGCAAGGCCTATGATCAGCGCATCACGCAGCTGAATGCGGGGCTTCAGGCCATCTACGCCCGCGGCCCGTTCTGAAGTGACGCGGCTGGCGGTGCCGGTCCGCCCGGTGTAGTCACGGGGTGTCCCGACCACCGGAGCGTTAAGAATGCCGCTTTACTCCATCGATGGCGTCGAACCCGAACTGCCGGCATCCGGCCGCTACTGGATCGCCCCCACCGCCGTGATCATCGGCCGGGTGAAGATCGAGGAAGACGCCAGCATCTGGTTCGGCACGGTGATCCGGGGCGACAACGAGCCCATCGTCATCGGCGCCGGCACCAATGTGCAGGAGAATTGCGTCCTCCATACCGATCCGGGCTATCCCATGACCATCGGGCCGAACGTGACGGTGGGCCACAAGGCCATGCTGCACGGCTGCGTGGTGGGCGAGAACAGCCTCGTCGGCATGGGCGCCACTTTGCTGAACGGCGCGAAGATCGGCGCCAATTCTCTGGTGGGCAGCAATGCGCTGGTCACGGAGAACAAGGAATTCGAGGGCAATTCCCTCATCGTCGGCACGCCGGCCAAGGTCATCCGCACGCTGGACGAGGCCATGGTGGAGCGTCTGAAGAAGACCTCCGAGCACTATCAGAACAACTGGAAGCGCTTCGCCGCCGGCCTCAAGCGCATCGACTGAGGTCGTTGCGCGGGTGAGCGGTGGTCAGCGGCCGCCGCCCACCACCGGGGGCGAGCGGGTCTCGCCCAGCGACACCCACTGGCTGGGGTCGTTCTGGGACTGGCGCTTCACGTAGCGATAGCCGGTTTCCTTCCAGCGCAGGATCTCGGGGGCCTGATTGTCTAAGATCAGGTCGCCGCGATCCGTCACCACGGTCAGCACCGCATGGCCGTCGCCGGCCTTGTCGCGCACCACGGTGATCAGCAGCACGGAGGCCGGCCAGCCGAGGTTCATGAGAACCCGGCGCTTCTCCAGCACATAGTCCTCGCAGTCGCCCTTGCCGTCGTCCGGATAGGACCAGCGCTCGGTGACGCCCCAGTGGTCCATGTCCGTCACCGGCTCGACGCTATCGTTCACCGAGCGGTTCACCTTCTCCAGTTCGGTGAACTTCGCTTCGCTCAGATGCGTCTCATAGGACAGCGGTCCGGACGGCCGGCATTCATTGGCGTGGTCGCCGCAGAACTGCACATAGCCGATGGGCGCGTTGGTGTTGCCGATGGCGTCGAGATGGTCGGGCGGGCCGGGGGGAAGGCTCGCGGTGCGCATCTGCCCCGCGGCGGACGCCGTCCCGAGCCCGCCGATCAGCAGGCTGAAGACCATCAGCAAACGAAGGGAAAAGGACGGCATGAGCGAGCGGAAGCCTTGCGGTTAACAAATTGATAATGCCCCAGTGACGCCCCTTTTGCGCCATCAACCTTTCCTTAACCTTAATGCGCGTTCCGCACGTTCCGGAAGTGTATTTGTGCAACGCGGCATGACTTCCGTAATTGTGGCGGCTTGGCAGTAAGCTTGGCCGCGCATGGCTTTTGCGCCTTGCGTGCGGGCCAGCGGGGGGCGGTGAGGGCGGTCACGAGCGATTGTCCGCAGCGCCTTTTCGGTTGCCGTCAGGGGCGCGGACGCCTATGTGCGGAAACGTGCTCGACATCTCAGATCCCCACCGTCTCTCCACCCGCCAGCCGATGTTCAACATCCCGGGCATCGTGGCCGTGCTGGCCATTGCCATGGCGGTGATCCATGGGGTGCGCACCTATCTGCTGAGCGATGCGGCTGATCTCGATGTGCTCGAGCTGTTCGCCTTCGTGCCCGTTCGCTATGACGCCACGGCGGGCTATCACCTGGCCGGTGGTATCGGGGCGGAGATCTGGACCTTCGTCACCTACGCCTTCCTGCACGCCACCTGGATGCATTTCGGCGTCAACATGATCTGGATGGTGGCCTTCGGCACGCCGGTGGCGCGACGTTTTGGCACACCCCGCTTCCTGGCCTTCTTCTGCGTGACGGCGGTGGCCGGCGCGGTGGCCCATCTCCTCACCCATGCGAACGCCATGGAGCCCATGATCGGCGCCTCGGCTTCCATCTCGGGCCTGATGGCGGGTGCGGTGCGCTTTGCCTTTGCGCCCGGCGGATCCCTGAGCCGCCAGCGCGGCTTCAATCCCGACCACATGCCCGCGCAAAGCCTTGGCGAGGCGTTGCGCGACACCCGCGTGCTGGGCTTCGTGGGCGTGTGGGTGGTGGTCAATGTGCTGTTCGGCGCGGGCGTCGACATGCCGGGGGCGGAAGGCGGCAACGTGGCGTGGCAGGCCCACATGGGCGGCTTCTTCGCCGGCCTGCTGCTGTTCTCCTTCTTCGATCCCGTGCCGCGCCGCGCGCCGCATGAGGAAACCGCCGCCTGATCGTGTCCGGCGCGGCCCGCGACCTGTCTCTACGGCAGGCGGGGTTGCGGACGAGGCCCATGCGGGAGATCATCGGGGTTCGACCGTCCCGGTGTCGGCGACAAGACAACGCAAGATTTCATCCGGCACGAGGCAGGGACGGTCTCAGCGGAGGATGAACATGACCGTCAGCGCCATCCTGCAGACCAAGGGTACGTCCATCATCACCATCTCGCCCGAAATCGGACTGGGCGAGGCGGTCGAAACGCTCGCCAAGCACCGCATCGGCGCCATCGTGGTCACGGACGCCGGCGATCAGGTGGTGGGCATCCTCTCCGAGCGCGACGTGGTGCGGCTTCTGGCCGAGAAGGGGCCTGACGTGCTCGCCGAGCCGGTGTCGTCGGTCATGACGCGCACCGTCGTCACCTGCACCGCCAGCGAGACCATACCCGGCGTCATGGAGCGCATGACGCGCGGGCGCTTCCGCCACGTGCCCGTGGTGGAAGGCGGCCGGCTGCTCGGCATCATCTCCATCGGTGACGTGGTGAAGTTCCGCGTGGAGGAGATGGAGCGCGAGAGCGCCGCCCTGCGCGACTACATCATGACCGCCTGAAAAGACGTGGCGCTGGTCAGGCCAGCGCCACCATGGCGGCCTTGAGATCGTCGATCATCTTCTCGGCGGCTTCCGCGCCCGCGGCGATGGCTTCGTCCGCGCGCTGGAACTCGAACAGGCCGATCTTGCCCAGCTTGGGCGAGATGGACACGTCCGGCGGATCACCGGCGAGGCGCGAGCGGGCGATGCGGTCCTGCGTGATGTTGAAGGCGTCGATCATCACCGAGGAGATGCCGCGCGGTCCATCCGGCGGGCCGGAGAAGAACTGACGCCGCAGCAGCCGGTCCGGCCGCAGGATGGCGCCGAAGCGCGCCTTGCGCTCGACGATGGCCGCTTCCGCCGTCTCCAGCATGCTGCCGTGGTCGTGGATCACCGTGCCCTTGCCGAACACGTCCGAATTGAGATTGACCGCGATGACGATGCGCGCGCCCATGGCGCGGGCGGCGGAGACCGGGATGGGGTTCACCAGCGCGCCGTCCATCAGCCAGCGCCCGCCCACCTTCACGGGGGTGAAGATGCCGGGCAAGGAGAAGCTGGCGTGGATGGCCTCCACCAGATCGCCGCGCGTCAGCCAGATCTCGTGACCGCTGCCCAGCTCCGTGGCGATGGCGGCGAAGGTGGGGCTCATCTCCTCGATGAGCACGGGATCCATCTGCCGGCGCATGAGGTCCACCAGCCGCCGGCCGCCGATGATGCCGGCCCCGCCGAAGGTGAAGTCGAGCATGCCGAGCACGTCGCGCTTCTTCAGGCTGCGGGCCCAGCTTTCCAGCGCATCGATCTTGCCGGCCGCCCACAGGCCGCCGACCACGGCGCCAATGGACGTCCCGGCCACCACATGCGGGCGGATGCCGTGCTTTTCCAGCACCCGCATCACGCCAATGTGCGCGAAGCCGCGCGCGGCGCCGCCGCCGAGCGCGATGCCGATGCGCGGGCCCGAAGGCGGGCTCACCTGCGGCACGGGGATTTCCACCACGGCCTCGGGTATGGCGATGGCCTCCGCCGGGGCATCCGGTGCCCGCAGGCGGCGATTGAGGCCTTGGAACATCTACGCCTCCAACTGGCCTCACGCACGTTCGGCCGATATACCGGGCGGCTGGGGCCGCCTCTCATACATTGATAGAGAACGCTTGCATCCGCCTGTCTTGCGCGGGCGAACGCCAACGGGCTCCGGACAGATGATGGCGCCCGCGAGGGTTCAGAATTCCTGAATCCGGCGCAAGCTCACCTTCAGCTGCACTCTACAATGTTTGATGTCGGAAGCGTGACTGCAACCGGACCGGGGTGCCGGTCCGCGCAGCTTCAGTGGTCGTGGCCGCCGTAGACCGCCTTGGGGTCGAAGCGGGGCGCATCGCCGGTGAAGCCGAGCGCGGTGTCGGCCGAGGGCGCCGCCCCGATGGGGATGGTGCGGTAGAAGCAGGAGCGCCGCCCGGTGTGGCAGGCCGCCCCCGTGCCGCCCATCGTCACCTTGATCAGCACTGCGTCCTGATCGCAGTCGATGCGGATCTCCGACACCTTCTGGGTGTGGCCGGAGGTTTCGCCCTTCTTCCACAGCGCCTTGCGGGACCGGCTGTAATAATGCGCCTCGCCGGTCTGCATGGTCAGCGCCAGCGCCTCGGCATTCATATGGGCGAGCATCAGCACGTCGTTGGTCGCCGCATCGACCGCGATGCAGGTGATGAGGCCGTTGGCGTCAAAACGGGGCGCCAGCTCGGTGCCTTCCTCAAGCGCGTGGTGGCTCGCCGCCACGGGGAAGAAGGGCGTCTGGGTGCTCATGACAGGAACTCGTTCGCTTGGAGAAACGGAGCGCTCAGCGCAGGCCGCGCAGCATGGTGATGAAGCGCACCTGCTCGGCCGGATCGTCACGGAAAACGCCGGTGAACTGGCTCGTGAGCGTGGAGACGCCGGGCTTCAGCACGCCGCGCATGGACATGCACATATGCTCCGCCTCGATCATCACCGCCACGCCGCGCGGGTTCAACGCTTCCTCGATGGCGGTGGTGATCTGCGAGGTCAGATGCTCCTGCGTCTGCAGGCGGTGGGCGAAGGTGTCCACCACGCGGGCGATCTTCGACAGGCCCACCACCCGGTCCACCGGAAAATAGGCCACGTGCGCCTTGCCCACGAACGGCACCATGTGGTGCTCGCAGTGCGAATGGAAGGGAATGTCCTTCAGGAGCACGAAGTCGTCGAAATTGCCGATCTCGCCGAAGGTGCGGTCCAGCACGTCGGCGGCGGTCTCGTTATAGCCGCCGAAGATTTCGTCATAGGAGCGGATGACGCGGGCCGGCGTCTCCAGCAGGCCCTCGCGGTCGGGATCCTCGCCGATATAGGCGAGCAGGGTGCGGATGGCGGCCTCGGCCTCGGCGCGGGAGGGGCGGGCGAGGTCGTCCGGCACCACCGCCGAATCTTTCACCGATGCGGCCCTGGCGACGGCGGACGTGCGCTTGCGCGCCTCGGTCTCGGCCTCGTCCTTGAAGAGTTTCACCACCGCGTCCATCAACCCAACTCCGTTCGACCGCCCCTTGGCGTGGGCGGGAGTGTCACCGGCTTAGGCTTCGTTGATCCTGGCACAGAAGCCGACGTATCGTTGTCGGGCTTCGGTTCTGCCGCTCTTGAGCCTCTGGCGTTTCCGCCGTTAAATCCCGCCCTATATAAGAAACTGGCGGCGGTGCGGCAATTGCGCGTTGCGCGTGCCCGCCCCGCTTCCGACGCGGCCGGTTATCTCCGGCCGTGGACTTTCGACAGGGCATGCCCCGCCGTCCCGCCTTTCGTGCAGGCTGGCGGACGGCATGTCAGGACCCGACGCATGATCAACGACGTCTATAACACCCGCATTCTCGCCCACGCTGCCGATATTCCCCGGCTGGGTCGCCTCGACGCACCGGACGCGACCGCCACCGCCCATTCCCGCCTCTGCGGCTCCACCGTGACGGTGGACCTGAAGATGGACGGCGGCGTCGTGACCGATTTCGCGCATGAGGTGCGGGCCTGCGCGCTGGGGCAGGCGTCCTCCTCCATCATGGCGAGCCACGTGGTGGGTGCCACCGCGCAGGAGCTGAAGGATCTGCGCGAGCGCATGCGCGCCATGCTGAAGGACAACGGCCCGCCGCCGGAGGGCCGCTGGGCGGACCTCGCCGTGCTGGAGCCGGTGCGCGACTACAAGGCCCGTCATCCCTCCACCCTGCTGACCTTCGATGCGGTGGTGGACGCCATCGGCCAGATCGAGGCCGCCCGCACCACCGCGCCGGCGGAATAGGGGGCGGACGGAGACAATCCGTGGACCGTCAGATCATCGGACAAGGCGCCCGACATGAGGGCACGCCGGACGGCATGAGGCCCCCCGGCCAGCTGCCCTTCGGCCCCGAGCCGGGGTTCTGGCGCCGGCTGGGCGGACGCCTGTCCCGCCTGCCGCGCCTGCTGCTGCGCGGGCCGATCCTGTTCTATCGCTACACGCTGTCGGCCTTCATGGGCCGGCAGTGCCGCTATCTGCCAACCTGCTCGGCCTATGCGGACGAGGCCATCCAGCGCCACGGCGCCTGGGCGGGGGGCTGGATGGGGCTGGCCCGCGTCTGCCGCTGCCATCCATGGGGCGGCCACGGCTTCGACCCGGTGCCGCAATGCCTGCCGGCGGAAGGGCGCTGGAGCCGGCCATGGCGCTACGGGCAGTGGCGTCAACGATCCGATTGATGACGTTCGGGGCCGCCCGGAGCGTAGCAGGCATCCGAGCGGGTCTGGAGCGCCTCCCATACGGCGGCGATGGCTGCGTCGTTGCTGCAATCGCTGTCTCCGCTGGCTTCGAGCTGCTGGCGCAGGTTCACCTGCACCGGTTTCGACAGCCACCAGCTCATGGATACCTTTCTCAGCTCCGGCTGCTCCGAGGGGCGGGCGGGCGCTCCCGCCGTCACATCGTCGGGTCGGCTGGGATCGCGGGTGATGGCGCAGGCGCCGTTGGATGTGTGCGTCGGCGTGTTGGGCTGCACCCCATGGGTGCGCACCTGCGGCCACACCTGGACCAGCGCCACATGGGTGTCGCAGAGCGGCATGGGTGGGGTGACTTCGTCCGGTAAAAGCCGCCCGAGTGCGCCGGGCAGGGTGTCGGAATAACGGGCACTGGCCCATGTCTGGAGGTCGGAGACAGCCAGCCGTCCCCGCCCGCTGCGCACCTTGCCGATGGCGTCGAGCGGGGCGGTGACGTCGCTGAAGAAGGGGGCGTCGGCGATATCGGCGGTCAGCGCGCCATCTATGCCCGCGTCGATGCTGAGCGCCGTGCCCTCCGGATCATTGGAGATGACAAGGAAGAACGGCGCGAGGCCGGGTTTGAGCACCACCATGGCTTCGGCCAGCTCCTGCGCGCTGAGGGCGCCGAAATTCTCGAAATAGCCGCCGTCCACCACCCGGTCGATCACGTTGAGGGAGGGATCACGGATGGTGCCCGGCGGGGACAGGACGGGAAAGCGCGCCGAATTGCTGGCGGCGGTCGAGAGGCGGATGTCGCGGGCGGGCGTGGCATCGGGCGCGATGAGGGCCTGATAGTCGAGGCTCTGGCGGAAGATGTGCTGCCGTTCCCGTTCCGGGCAGTTGGGCAGCCACGGTGACGGGCAATAGGTCGGCAGCAGGTCGGAGGTGATGATCCGCTGGCCCGTGCCCACCGATGTGCCGTTCAGCACCAGCAGCGGCACCCAGCGGCCGTCTGCGCGCATGGAGGACTGGAACAGGCGGTGCGAGAGGCCCCGGTCCCCATCCTCACGGCGGGCCTTGCTGTCGGTGAGGGTCGCGAAATGGATTTCCCACGCCTGCTCCAGCAAGGCGGCCCGGTCCTTGTCCAACGCGCGGCCGAAGGGCATGGCCTTGAACCAGTCGTGAAAGGCGAGGCCGAAGAAGACCGGGGTGAGATAATCGCCTGCGGTGAGCGCTTCGAGGCAGTCCTGCGCGGTGCGGATGGCCCGGCCGTACCAGAATAGGTGCGTCGGCATGGTGCAGGGTGAGGACAGGTTCCTGGGCCGGTCGGCGAGGGCGGCGGCCACCACGGTCGCGCCGAGCGCGCCGCCCGAGACACCGGAGATGGCGAAGATGCGGTTGGCGACGATCTCGCTGTCGAGCCGCATGCGGGGAATGCGCCGGCCGGCGTCCTGCACGTCCCATCCTTCCATGCCGTCATTGGCGTTGAGGAAATGGCCGACGGTGCTGGCGGTGAAGAAACCGGCGCGGCTGGCGCCGCCGGCGGCGGCGACGATGATGGGGCGCGGGCAGGTGGCGCCGTTGCCCAAACAGTCATTGGCCTTCATCCACCGCGCCAGAGCCGTTTCCAGATCGAGACGGCCTTCGGTCGCCGGGGGCGGGCCGGGGGAGGGAACCGCGGCCGGTTGCGCGATGCGCACCTCATGGTCCTGCCAGCGGGGCGCCACGCTGGCGACGATCCATGTGGTCAGCGGCGCGGTGAGGATGAAGATGAGGATCAGCGGTGCGTGTATCAGCCGCCCGTAATGGCCGATGACCGACAGCAGTGGCACCCAGCCGCCCAGCAGCAGGGGCACGGCGAGGGCCAGCGGCAGCCAGCCGGCCAGACGCTGGGGATCGGCCAGCAGGATGACGACCACAATGCCGCTGTGGAGCAGCAGCACGAGGCGGCCGATGGTCCGCAGCTCCCCGGCCTCGGTGTCCTTGTCGATCAGCCGCATGAAGCGCAGGAACGGGCCGAACCTTTCACCCAGTGCGATATCGAGATCGTGCAGCAGCCCGCTGTCGGCTTCCTGCCGGCGCCAGAGGGTATAGATCAGGAACGCCACGCCGCCGCCGAGCAGGATCAAGGCGACGATGCGCAGATCATCGGCGAGCGGGGCATAGTCCGACTGGGCGAGGCGGGGCAGATCCTTGATGGCGAGAACCGCCCCCAGCGCCGGCGGCAGGAAGGTGGCCGCGCCGAGCAGGCGGGGCGTCCAGGTCTGCAGGCCGAGCGCCCACCAGCCGGCCATGCCGCCGGAGGACGATATCGGGCCGTAGATGGCCAGATAGCGCCGGTCGGTTTCCAGCAGCAGGCGCGCGGCATAGTGGGTGGGCATGGCCCAGAAGACGAAGGTGGACGCCGCAAGGCCGAGCGCCCTGTAGACATAGTCCGGCAGGACCCCCTCCTGCTCCACCATGGCGATGTGGATGAGCGTGTCCTGCGCCTGCGGGGCGAGCCCGAACAGCAGGAAGCCGGCGACGAGGCTGAGGACCGGCGCGCGCAACACCCAGGCCACCGTGAAGAGGGCCAGCACCTGTTGCCAAAGCCAGGGAATCCATTGCGCCAGAAAGCGCCAGAGCGCATGCGCCCGATAACGCCACCACGCACGCCACCCGTGAACGGAATGCGCTGCGTCCGACATGCTCAGCTCCCCACCAAGCTTATCGTCTTCAGGATACGTCTTTCCGCGGGTACCCTCAATGCGTGTATTTGTTGTATCCACGCGCGCATCGCGGCCAGCCCCGCGCCATGCCCGGTCTTTACCTCGTCACCTCACGGCTCTACATGAGGCCCCTTCAACAAGAGCCTACCTGCGGGGTGCGCAGGAGTGGGCAGGAGAAGAAGCATGCCGATTTTGACGTTTCCCGACGGCGCCCAGCGCGAATATCCCGAGGGATCCCGTGGCGCGGATGTCGCCGCCGCCATTTCCAAGTCGCTCCTCAAGAAGGCTGTCGCGATCACCCTCGACGGGACGCTGACGGACCTCTCCGAGCCGATCACCCAGGATGCCCGCATCGAGATCGTCACCCGCGATGATCCGCGCGCGCTCGAACTCATCCGCCACGATGCCGCCCATGTGCTGGCCGAGGCGGTGCAGGAGCTGTTCCCCGGCACGCAGGTGACGATCGGTCCCGTGATCGAGAACGGCTTCTATTACGATTTCGCCCGCAACGAGCCCTTCACCACCGACGATCTGCCGAAGATCGAGGCGAAGATGAAGGAGATCATCGCGCGGGATAAGCCCTTCACCCGCGAGGTGTGGTCGCGCGACGACGCCAAGCGCGTGTTCCGCGACAAGGGCGAGGCTTTCAAGGTCGAACTCGTGGACGCGATCCCCGAGGACCAGACCGTCAAGATCTACAAGCAGGGCGACTGGTTCGACCTCTGCCGTGGCCCGCACATGCCCTCCACGGGCAAGATCGGCACCGCCTTCAAGCTGATGAAGGTGGCCGGCGCCTATTGGCGCGGCGACAGCAACAATCCCATGCTGACCCGCATCTATGGCACGGCGTGGAAGGACCAGTCGGAACTCGACGCCTATCTGCACCGGCTGGAAGAGGCCGAGAAGCGCGACCATCGCCGCCTCGGCCGCGAGATGGACCTCTTCCACTTCCAGGAGGAAGGTCCGGGCGTGGTGTTCTGGCACCCGAAGGGCTGGAGCCTGTTCCAGGGCCTCGTGTCCTACATGCGCCGCCGCCTCAAGGCCGATTATGACGAGGTCAACGCCCCGCAGGTGCTCGACAAGAGCCTGTGGGAGACCTCCGGCCACTGGGGCTGGTACAAGGAGAACATGTTCAAGGTGCAGTCGGCGGGCGAGGAGACCGGCGACGAGCGCGTCTTCGCGCTGAAGCCCATGAACTGCCCCGGCCATGTGCAGATCTTCAAGCACGGCCTGAAGTCCTACCGCGACCTGCCGCTGCGCCTCGCCGAGTTCGGCGCGGTGCATCGCTACGAGCCCTCCGGCGCGCTGCATGGCCTGATGCGCGTGCGCGGCTTCACCCAGGACGACGCCCACGTCTTCTGCACCGAGGAGCAGATGGCGGCCGAGTGTCTGAAGATCAACGATCTGATCCTCTCCACCTATGCCGACTTCGGCTTCGCGGAGATCACGGTGAAGCTCTCCACGCGCCCCGAGAAGCGCGTGGGCTCGGACGAGGTGTGGGATCACGCCGAGGATGTCATGTCCCGCGTGCTCAAGCAGATCGAGGCGGAGTCCGGCGGGCGCATCAAGACCGGCATCCTGCCGGGCGAGGGCGCCTTCTACGGGCCGAAGTTCGAATACACGCTCTCGGACGCCATCGGTCGTGAATGGCAGTGCGGCACCACGCAGGTGGACTTCAACCTGCCGGAGCGCTTCGGCGCCTTCTACGTGGATGCCGACGGCCAGAAGAAGACGCCGGTGATGATCCACCGCGCCATCTGCGGCTCCATGGAGCGCTTCACGGGCATATTGATCGAGCACTTCGCGGGGCACTTCCCGCTGTGGCTCGCGCCCGTGCAGCTTGCGGTCTGCACCATCACCCAGGAAGCGGACGAGTATGCCGCCGAGGTGGTGGCCGCTGCCCGCGCGCTGGACCTGAAGGTGGATCTCGACACGCGCAACGAGAAGATCTCCTACAAGGTCCGCGAGCACTCGCTGGCCAAGATCCCGGTGCAGTTCGCGCTGGGCAAGAAGGAAGCCGCCGAGCGCACCGTCTCCATCCGCCGTCTCGGCAGCCAGGAGCAGAAGGTGCTTCCGCTTGAGGAAGCGCTGAAGCTGCTGGCCGAGGAAGCCGTGCCGCCGGACCAGAAGCGCCGCGCGGGCCTGCTGGCTGCGGCCGAGTAGGCCGGTTTCCGCCCCCGATCCTGACGCCCCGGCGCAACCTGCGCCGGGGCGTTTTTCGTTGTGCTACCGCAAGTTATGCTGGCCATGAGTTATGCCATGGCGAAATGTGACCGCATCACCTCGTGCACCGTACCGGCAAGCTTCGATTGTCTAGCTTGCGTTCGGTGCCTGCGGGCGAGAGGGTCAATGGCGATGATGAGCAAGTGGACGATAAGTGCAGCGGTGGGGGGACTGCTGATGATGTGCGGTGGCGCGATGGCGCAAGCCCTGCCTGCCGGATCGAGCGTGCCCGACCGTGCCTTCTTCGTCGGCGCCGGCGGCAGTCTCAACAGCTCCACCTATCCGAACCAGGACGTGTTCGGGCAGGGGCTCAGCAACATCTACAACAGCGCCGGGCTCTATGCGCAGGGCGAGGCGGGTGGCTCCACCTCGCCGTATCTGCCGGCCCAGACCGACATCTCGCCCATGCTGCAGTTCGGTTATTTCCAGCGCTTCGCCGGCAGCAACTGGCTGTGGGGCGCGAAGTTCTCCTACAATTACCTCGGCGCCTCCTCCACGCAGGACAACTTCCTCATCCCGCAGGCCGGCCGATATGTGGGCGGCGTCACCGGCGATCTGCTCGGCAATGTGTATGCGCATCAGTCGGTGCTGAAGGTGGACAACCAGATCGATCTGGTGCCCTTCCTCGGCTATGCCTTCGACAAGGGCTATGTCTATGGCGGCGCCGGCCCCTCGCTGGCGCGCATGAAGTCCGAGCTGAACGGGCTCATCGGCTTCGCCGACCTGTTCGGCCAGACCTCGGACATTACCGGCGCGCCGGACAGCTTCTCCAGCACCAACTGGGTCTGGGGCGCCACGCTGCTGGCGGGCGCGACCTATTTCATCACGCCGGACTGGTTCATCGACCTGAACTATTCCTACACGATGTACGGCACGAAGGAGAACCACTTCGCCGCGCCGTTCAGCACCGTGCATAACGGCCTGACCTTCAATGGCGTTGCGTTCGGTTACTATTCCGGAACGTCGGACGTGCAGACGCTCTCGCTGACGCTCAACAGGGCCTTCTGAGGAAACGGGCGGGGCCGTGCGCGGCCCCGCCGATCAGGTCCGCCAAGATCACGCCCTTTAGGATCACGCCCGCCAGGCGGCGAGCAGCCGATCACCGAACAGCATCATGACCACGCCGCCGAGGGTCAGCACGGCGCCCGCCACCTTCAGGAGGCTGATCCGGCGCTCCATCAGTCCCAGCAGGCCGAAATGGTCGATGGTGAGCGAGGTGAGGATCTGGCCGGCGATCACCAGTGCCAGCAGGCTGGCCAGCCCGATGCGCGGCACCAGATACACCGCCCCGAACATGTAGGCGACGCCGAGCAGGCCGCCGGAGAATTTCCACAAGGGCTGGTTCGGCACGATGGCGAGCGCGGCCGGCAGGTTGCCGCCGATCAGGGCCAGCACCAGCAGCAGCACCATGCCGACGAAGAACGAGGTCAGCGAGGCCAGCACCACATCGTTGCCGAAGGCGACGGCGAGCTGGTTGTTGACCGGCGCCTGAAAGGCGATGCAGCCGCCGATGATCAGCGCGCTGAGATACTGCAGGAGGTTCATGGGGACTCCAGGGCCATGCCGGCAGGTTTCCGCGCGCGTCGGTGCGGCTCGCGCGACAGGCTCCCTCTCCCGCTTGCGGGGGAAGGAGGGGGAGGGGGAAGGGCGCGCCGAATGGATCTCGGAACGACCTCAGGCGTGTGCATAGAGCATGTCCGGCTTTGATTGCTCCGCAATCCAAGTCGAAAAACATTCTCTATCAATAAGTTGGAGTGTTTCAGTGTTTCCATGAAACAATGAAACGCTCTGGGACGTCATCCCGCCGGGCGGAAGTCGTATGAGCCCCGCAACCGGATCAGCGGGGCGCGGAAGCCTTGCTGGCGGCACCCGCCGCATTGCCCCGGTTGGCGATCACTTCCACCTCGCGGTCCTTGCCCGCCTCCACCTTGAAGTCGCGGCTGACCACGCGGCCATCGTTGCGGGCGATGGCCATGTAGTCCCCCTCCGTCAGGATGAAGGTGGGGAAGGCGCCGATGGATTCCTTGATGGTGTCGCCGCCGGGCGTGATCACCTGCCACTGGGTGTCCGCCTGCGCCTCGCCGCCGGCCTCCTTGACCAGTTTCAGGGTGATCTGCGCCGCGCGGTGGTGGACGGTGGCATCGGTCAGCTTGCCGGCCTGCACGGTCACGTCGGCGCGCACCACGGCATTGGCGTCGCCATAGGTGGACACCACGTGATAGGTGCCCTCGGGCAGCAGGATCACCTCATTGGCCAGCGCGCCCCGGTAGTAAGGCTGGGTGGAGGTGCGGCCCTGCAGGAAGGAGCCTTCGAAGATGTCGAAGGACACCTTCTGGTTGGTGATGGCCTTGTTCTCCACGTCCGCCTGCAGGCGCAGGCCACCGGCCGGCATGACGAAGGCTTCGCGCCGCGAGGTCGCGCCGAGCACGATGCGCTGGGCCTGCGAGGCGTAGCCATAGGTGACGTGGACGATGTAGCCGCCGGGATTGAGGAAGAAGACGGGCGCCGCTTCCGTGCTCTCCGCCACCAGCGGGAAGGCGCCCGACGCCTCGGGCGTGTCGGCGAAGACGCGCCAGTTGAGGGCGCGCGGAATGGGGGCGCCATCGGTGCCGAATCTGGCGAACACGCCGAGCGTCACCTTGCCGGCGGGGGCCTGCGGCAGGACCGCGTGGGGCTCGCGCGGGGCACCCGGTGCCGCCGGGGCCGCGCCGGGGCGACCCTGCTGCTGGGTCGGCGCGATGGGCATGGGCACGGAGAAGCCGCTGGACGGGGGCGCGGTCGCGCCCGCGAAGGGCAAAGCGGAACTCTGCGCGCGCACGTCATCCGCCGTCGCCGGCAGCAGGACCAGGGCGAGCAGGATCTGGGCGAGCAGTGGAAGCAGGGTGAATCGCTTCCACGCGATCGTGAAAGCACGGTCAGGGCGGCGCATGGCGCTGAGGTGCCCTGAAATCCCGGCCGTTTCAAGTCCGCCGTGCGCCGCGTCCGGCTTTGGCCGGTCGCGCGGGCTGTGATAGATGACGCCGACGCCGCCCCTCACCGGGGCGGTCCCATCCCGAGGCGCCCGTCCGGGGGCCTTATCCGGCGCCGTGTCCGGCCATCCCGATCTGGCCCGTTCCGCGCGGCTCCGGCGCATCCAAGGGGTTTGCCCATGCCCGACGCTCTCGATCTTTTGCAGACCCGCCGCTCGTCGCGGGTCGTGGATCTGGTCCTGCCCGGTCCGTCGCCGGAGCAGCTCGACATCATGCTCACCATCGCCTCCCGCGTGCCGGACCACGGCAAGCTGGCGCCCTGGCGCTTCATCGTGTTCGAGGGCGAGGGCCGGGTGCGGGCGGGAATGGCGCTGGCGGACGTCTATGCCGAACTCAATCCCGACGCCTCGGAGAAGCGGCTGAACGAGGAGCGCGGCCGCTTCGCCCGCGTGCCGCTGGTGGTGGCGGTGGTGTCCAGCGCCGCGCCGCACGTGAAGATCCCGGAGTGGGAACAGCTGCTGTCCTCGGCGGCGGCGGCGGAAAACCTCCTGCTCGCCGCCATGGCGCTGGGCTATGGCGCCACCTGGATCACCGAATGGCCGACCTACGAGCCCAAGGCGCGGGCCGCGCTCGGGCTCGCCGAGCACGAGCGGATCACGGGCTTCCTCTATATCGGCACCGCCACGCAGGCGCTGGAGGATCGCCCCCGTCCCGCGCTGGCGGACATCGTCACCCGCTTCTGACGTCCGTTCCGGATCAGGACGCCTTGCCGGCCGCCATGTCCAGATGGGCGGGCGTGCCGGCGCAGGGCATGGAGCGCTCCACCGGAATGTATATCAGCAGGTTCGGCTTGAAGCGCTCCACCGCCGAGAAGTCGAACTTGCAGCTGCGGTGGTGCATCCAGCCGAAGGCGCTGGTGCCATGGGCCAGAAGGCCCGGCCAGAAGTGCTGGGTGAAGCTGTCGCCTACCACCAGCACGCGCGGCCCCGCGTGGCCGGTCTCATAGGCATAGGGCTCGAACGGATCGTTGGGCGGAGACGCGGGCATGACGCCGGTGATCGGCTTCAGCGTGTCCGGCTTGATCATGGCCGGCTTCCACTCATAGTCGGTGTCGCCGGTGGGGTTTGTCTCGCCGAGGAAGCGCGAGAGATCGCCCGTGGCCATCCTGAACACCGGGCCGAGGGCGTCCGCCTCCGGCACTTCCAACTGCGGATAGCCGGCCGCCGCCATCACCGCGTTGAAGCCGATCAGCGCGCCGCGGCGGTTCCAGTGGGTATCGGTGCGGAAATAGACCGCGCCCCCGGACTTGGCGGCGGTCAGCGCCGGGCGCATGTCCACGAAGGGGACGCCGGCCTTCGGCATCGCCTCGGCGATGAAGTCATATTCGGTCGGGCGCCGCCGTTCGCGCTCGGTCCAGTCCGGCAGGTCTTCCCCATAGATGGTCTGGCTGTTGGGCGGGATGGCCACCACCAGCTTGCCGCCCCATTTCGCCACTTCCTCCCGCATACGGGCGGTGACGCTCACCATCTGCTCCAGCTGCGGCTTGCGGAGCACCCGGCCCAGCGTCTGGTCCAGCGTTTGCTCGGCCGTATAGAACATGCGCTCGTGGCGGCCGATCAGCACCGGCCGGTCGCGGGAGA
Source organism: Azorhizobium oxalatiphilum (assembly GCF_014635325.1). Lineage (GTDB taxonomy): Bacteria > Pseudomonadota > Alphaproteobacteria > Rhizobiales > Xanthobacteraceae > Azorhizobium > Azorhizobium oxalatiphilum. The sequence goes on from NZ_BMCT01000010.1 coordinate 117,553, forward strand.
CCTGGAACGCCCGGCCATAGGCCGCATGGCCGGTCATCAGCGTGCCGCGCAGGCCGTAATTGTCGTTGATGAAGGGGTCGAGCTTCTCCGCTGCGCGCACCCACCAGCCGTTCGGCACCACATTGTTCATGCGCGCGGGGGCCGGCAGATCGGGCGTGAACAGGCCGATGGTGGGCAGCAGCAGGAGGCCCACGAACACCACGCACCACCAGCGGCGGAAGGAGAGCAGCAGTGCCATGGCTCAGAACCGGAAATAGAGGAAGGGACTGTAGGCGGCCGCGCCCACCGTCATCACGCACAGCAGGAACAGCAGCAGCACCACCACGCTGTCGCTGAAGCCGTAGAGCATGTAGCGCACCCGCTGGGAGAGGGGGCCCTGCTTCATGATCGGCAGGCCGAACATGGCCAGCGGCCAGCCCAGCACCATCATGGCGATGGTCAGCGGCTGCAAGGCGGTCATCATGGCCGCCACCGGCGTGCCGAAGCCGTTGAGGCCGAACAGACCGGCGAACATGGCGCCCGCGTGGTGCACGTCGAGCGCCCGGAACCACACCCAGCCGGTCAGCACCACGAACAGCGTATAGGCATGGGCCACCACCAGCGGCGCGCGCTTCAGCCAGCGGCCGAAGGGCGTGCGCTCCAGCACCAGGAAGGCGCCGTGGTGGGCGCCCCAGATGATGAAGTTCCAGCTCGCCCCGTGCCACAGGCCGCACAGGATGAAGACCGTCCAGAGGTTGATGGCGGTGTGGACGTGGCCGTTCCGGTTGCCGCCCAGCGGGATGTAGACATAGTCGCGGAACCAGCTCGACAGGCTCATGTGCCAGCGGCGCCAGAAATCCGAGATGGAGCGCGCGCCATAGGGCGTGCGGAAGTTGCGCGGGAACTTCAGCCCCATGGCCAGCGCGAGGCCGATGGCCATGTTGGAATAGCCGCCGAAGTCGAAATAGATCTGCAGCGCATAGGCCAGCACGCCCAGCCACGCCTCCGCGAACACCGGCGTGCCCACCTGATCGAAGGCCACATTGGCGAGCGGGGCCACCTCGTCGGCGATCAGCACCTTCCACGAGAGGCCGATGACGAAGATGCGCAGGCCCGCCGAGACGCGCCCGAACGTGGTGCGGCGGTCGCGGATGCGGTTGGCGATGGTGGAGTAGCGGACGATGGGCCCGGCCACCAGCTGCGGGAACATGATGATGTAGACGATGATCTCGTCGAGCCGCGTGTTGGCCTTAACGCGGCGTCGGTACACGTCCACGAGGTAGGAGATGGCGTGGAAGGTGAAGAAGGAGATGCCGAGCGGCAGCGGCAGATGCACCACCGGCAGGGCAAGGCCCGTGGGCTCCAGCAGGATGTTGAAGTTCTCGGCCAGGAAGCCGGAATATTTGAACACCACCAGCCCGGCGATATTGATCGCGATGGCCAGCCCTAGCATGCGCAGCCGCGTCGGCTCCGGCCGGGCGTCGATCACCTGCGCCATGGCGTAGTTGAAGGCGATGGAGACGGCGAGCACCACCACATTGGGCAGGCCGCCCCAGCCGTAGAACACCAGCGAGAAGACGAGAAGAACGATGTTCTTCGCGCGCGTTCCCGGCACCGCGAAATAGCAGATCAGGAATGCGGGCAGGAAATAGAAGAGGAATGTGACGGAGGAGAAGATCATTCTGTATCGTTGGGCTTGGCGTGCCGGGCACTCAATAGATGAACTGTTCGCGCAGGATGCGCTCGTCCAGTCCGTGATCCGGATCGAATAGCATGTCCATGGAGGACGACTGGTCGAGCCGGGCGGTCACTTCTACGATATCGCGCACCTCCTGATGGTCCGCCACCGCGCTCACCGGCCGCTTGTCCGCCTCCAGAACGGTGATCTGGATGGTGGCGCGATCCGGGATCAGCGCCCCGCGCCAGCGGCGCGGGCGGAAGGGCGAGATGGGGGTGAGCGCCAGCAGCGCCGTGCCCAGAGGCAGGATGGGGCCGTGGGCGGAGAGGTTGTAGGCGGTGGAGCCGGCGGGGGTGGCCACCAGCACGCCGTCGCAGATCAGCTCTTCGAGGCGGACCTTGCCGTCGATGGAGATGCGCAGCTTCGCCGCCTGATAGGTCTGGCGCAGCAGCGACACCTCGTTGATGGCCAGCGCCGTACGGCGTTCACCGGCGGCGTCCACCGTCTCCATCAGCAAGGGATGGATGACCACATGGGAGGCCTGCGCGAGGCGCTCGTGCAGGTCGGCCTCGCGGAAGGTGTTCATGAGGAAGCCCACCGAGCCGCGATGCATGCCGTAGATGGGCAGGCTGCGGTCGCGGAAGCGGTGCAGGCTCTGGAGCATCAGGCCGTCGCCGCCCAGCGCCACGATCACGTCCGCATCCTCCACGTCCACGGCGCCATAGCGCTGGATCAGGCGCGCGCGGGCGGCTTCCGCCTCGCTGGTCTGACTGGCGACAAAGGCGATGCGTTCGAAACGTCTTGGGCTTTCATTCATGCGGACGGCGGCCCCCGGAGATGGCCTCACGGCCCTGCTCCATCAAAGTTCCAGAGACGGGAGCAGGGCCCGGATGAAACCGTCCGGGCCCTGCTCCCGTCTCCCGCGGCCCCTCGCACCTGAGGCAGAGGCACTTTAGATTGTCTTTCGTCTATCGGGCGGGGGGCGGGTTGTCGAGGCGCGCCCGGTCGCGGCCCGTGCTTCGCGCCGCCTTGTGGCGCCGGGGGCACGCGGCCTCCCGCCGCGATGCGGACCTCGAAGCCGAGTGGAACAGGAAGAGACCCATGGTGATGCGCGTCGTCTATGCCACCTATCCCAGCCTCGCCCAGGCCGAGGCGGCGGGGCGGCGCATCGTCGGGGCAAGGCTGGCGGCCTGCGCCAATATCCTGCCGTCGATGGTTTCCATCTACCAATGGGAAGGCGCCATGGAGCGGGCGGAAGAGGTGGTTCTGCTGCTGAAGACCACGCCTGAGCTGGCGTCCGGAGTGGTGGAGGCGGTGCGCGCGGACCATCCCTATGAGGTGCCGGCCGTGTTCATCCTGCCGGTGGAGGGCGGGAACCCCGCCTTCCTCGACTGGATCGCGGCGGAGACGGTGGCCCACTCCGCCTGACCCCTCAGGCCTGCACCCAGGGCACCGGCACGTAGCGGAAGCCGTCGCCGTCCTTCTCCAGATGCGCGGCACCGGGGAAAGGGAAGTGGAAGCCGGCCACCAGCATCCGCTCGGCGGCCACCATGCCCAGCATCTTGCGGCGGTTCTGCTCGGCTAGCTGCGGGTCCATGTCGAACATGGCGTGCCAGCCGGGATTGCGCACGAACAGGAAGGGCGTGTTGGTCAGGTCCGACTGGATGAACAGCTTCTGGCCGTCCGATTCCAGCAGGAAGGACGTGTGCCCCGGTGTATGGCCGGGCGTGCCGATGGCGGTGAGGCCCGGCACGATCTCCTTGTCCCACCCGTAACGCGCGGGCTCCCTGCCGAGCGCCCCGAACACCCTGCGGACATTGGCGAAGGCCGCCTTGAGCGGATCGGCGGCGCGGCTCGCCGCGCCTTCATCCATCCAGAAGGCCCATTCGGGCTCGGGTACCAGCACGTGCGCATTGGGGAAGGCGGCCGAGCCGTCCGCCGCCAGCAGGCCGTTGATGTGGTCGCCGTGGAAATGGGAGATCACCACCGTGTCGATGGTGGCCGCCGCGATGCCGACGCTCTCCAGCGTATGGTGCAGGCGGCCGAAGCTGGCGTGTTCTGCCTGCGGCCCATAGCCGGTGTCGATGAGCACGCGCTTGCCGGCGATCTCCAGCAGCAGCGGATTGAAATAGAGGGTCAGCGTGTCATCGGGCAGGAAGGCCTCGCGCAGCGCGGCTTTGACCGCCTCATGCGGCTGGTTGACGACGAAGCCGGCGGGCAGGGGGAAGCTGCGCGCACCATCCGGCACTGCCGTCACTGGGACAGAGCTGACGGTGTAGCGATAGGCGGCGGGAGGAAGCGGACGCAGCGGGGGCATAGGGGTGTCCCATGGGCGGGAAGGGGCGGGGGCATGCGCGGCGGAATACCCCAGGGTTAGGGATTCCAATGGTTTGCGCACCAGTTGGTGCCGTTTAACCGAGACGGTGGCGGATGCGTGTCACAGCCGCGTGAGGGATATGAAAAAGGCCGCCGGCGAAACGCGGGCGGCCTTTCATTTGATTGATGCGGTTCAGCGCACCGGTGGGGCGTACTGGATGCCGCCGAGGCTCCACAACTGGTTCACCCCGCGCGGGATGGCGAGCTTGGAGCCGGTGCCCACGTTGCGCTCGAACACCTCGCCATAATTGCCCACCGCCTTGATGATGCGCACGGCGAAATCATCCGTGAGTCCGAGGGCCGCGCCATAGCCGCCCTCGCGGCCCACGAGACGCTTCACGTCCGGCTTGTCGGACTTCAGGGCCTCGTCCAGCGAGAGCGAGGACACGCCCAGCTCCTCGCCATTGAGCATGGCGTAATGGGTCCACTTCACCACGTTGAACCATTCGTCATCACCCTGCTTCACCACCGGGCCGAGAGGCTCCTTGGTGATGACGTCGGGCAGCACGATGTGATCCACCGGCTTGGCGAAGCCGGTGCGCAGCGCATAGAGCTGCGATACGTCCGTGGTCATGGCGTTGCAGGCGCCGCTCTCATAGGCCTTCACCAGTTCCTGCACGCCGGGCTGTGTGACCAGCTCGATCTTCATGTTGTTGGCGGCGAAATAATCGCGGGCATAGCTGGCGGCCGTGGTGCCGGCCTGCACGCACACCTTCGCGCCGTCCAGCTCCAGCGCCGAGCTGATGTTGCGCGAGGCCGGCACCAGGAAGCCCTGGCCGTCATAATAAGTGACCGGCCCGAACAGCAGCTTGAGCTTGGCTTCGCGCTCCAGCGTCCATGTGGAGTTGCGCGAGAGCAGGTCCACCTTGCCGCCCTGCAGCGCGCTGAAGCGCTCCTCGGCATTGAGCGGCACATAGTTGACCTTCGCCGGATCGTTCAGCACGGCGGTGGCCACCGCCTTGCAGAAATCCACGTCGAAGCCGGTCCACTTGCCGTCCACCTGCGCGGAGAAGCCGGCGATGCCGGTGCTGACGCCGCAATTGAGCGTGCCGCGATCCTTGACCGCCTTCAGCGTCTGCGCGGCGGCGCCGTGCGCGGTGAGCGCCATGGCGGCGCCGGCGGCCAGCGCGGCAAGCGCCATGGTGCGGACAGTCTTCACGGAAAGGCTTCGCGTCATGGGAAATGCCCCGGAACGGAGGAAGGACGGGCCGCTCACAGCGTGACGGCCTGGCGGATGATGACCTTGGTGCCCACGGGCACGCGGCCGTAGAGGTCGATGATGTCGCTGTTCACCAGCCGGAAGCAGCCGGAGGACACCGCATAGCCGATGGTGTCGGGCTGGTTGGTGCCGTGGATGCGGTAGACCGTGCCGCCCAGATAGAGCGCGCGGGCGCCCATGGGATTGCCGGGACCGCCGGCCATGAAGCGCGGCAGATAGGGCTGGCGCTGGATCATCTCGGCGGGCGGGGTCCAGTCCGGCCACTCCGCCTTGCGGCTGATCTTCTCCAGACCCTGCCACTGGAAGCCGTCGCGGCCGACACCGATGCCATAGCGCATGGCGCGGTTGTTGCCCTCCACGAGGTAGAGATAGCGGTCGGAGGTGGAGATGATGATGGTGCCGGGGGCTTCCGTGGTGCGGAAATAGACCGGCTGGCGGCGATAGGCCGGGTCCATCTGTGCGGTATCGTCCTCAGGCGGGACGAGGCCCGGCTGGTCGCCGATATCCATGGTGGCGCCGGGCGCGCCGCGCGGCACGGAGACATTGCCCACCGCGCCGGGTGGCAGGGGGGTGGCGTTGGGGGCGGATCTCGGTCCGAAGGCCTGCGCGTACGCGCCGCCGCACAGAAGCGCCAGCCCCATGTGGCAGGCCATGGCCAGACCGATGGTCTTGAGTGCCGAAGTCATGAACACATCTCCCTCTCCGCGCGACCGGTTCGAAGAAGAAGACTGGCGCAGGAACGTTAACACCGCGCGACGAGGGGCAACCCCGGTGCGGCGACCGTCCGCTCCACCTGATCGCTTCCACCGCGATCGCTTCCCCCACGTCCGGCGCGCCATCCGGTTCAATCCGTGCGCCCCACAACCGGGATAACTGAGCCGTGGGGCGAGGAAAAGCAAAAAGACTGGCCCCGTCCGGCCTTACGTCTTTCGGACAGCTGCCCTTGCGACTGCCCTGATGGCAGGCTGGGAAGCGGAACGTATTCTTGAGCGGGACGTTGGATAGAGAACGGCCACGCTTGCCGTTTCCGCCGGAGAAGGACGCCGATGGTCACTGCCGCTCAGGCCGTTTCGCCGCCCATGCCCCGCTCACGCTTTCTCGAAGGGCAGGTGGCCATCATCACCGGCTCGGATTCCGGCATCGGCCGCGCCATGGCGGAGATGTTCGCGGCCCATGGCGCCGACGTGGCCATCACCTTCCGCACCGATGCGGCGGGGGCCGGCGAGGCTGTGCAGGCGGTGGAGGCGGCCGGCCGGCATGCCATCCGGCAGAAGGTGGATGTGCGCGAGGAGGCCGACGTCGCGGCGCTGTTCGAGGCGGTGACGCGCACGCTCGGCGTGCCCACCATCCTGGTCAACAATGCCGGGCGCAACGCGCCGGTGGCCAGCGTCGCCGACACCACCACGGCGGATTTCGACGACACCATCCGCACCAATCTCTATGGCGCCTTCTTCTGCTGCCGCGAGTTCGTGCGCGCCCGCAAGCGCGCCGGGGGCGGGGGCAAGATTGTGAATGTCACCTCCGTGCATGAGGCCATTCCCAGCCCGGACAATGCCGCCTATGGCGCGGCCAAGGGCGGACTGCTGACCTTCACCCGCTCGCTGGCGCTGGAGGTTGCGCCGCTGCGCATCAATGTGAACGCGCTGGCGCCGGGCCACATCCGCACCCCCATGACCGCGGGACGGACGCGCGATCCGAAAATCTATGCGCAGGAAATGAAGAACATCCCCTGGCACCGCCCCGGCGAGCCCGCCGAGGTGGCGCGCCTCGCCCTCTATCTGGTCTCGCCCGAGGCCGATTACGTCACCGGCCAGAGCTTCACCATAGACGGCGGGCTGAAGATGAACTGGGGGCAGGGGGCCTGAGAGCCCGCCTCAGGCGGCGGGCGTGCGGTCGCCCGTGCCGAGATCTCGCTGCATGAGCACGGTGTCCAGCCAGCGGCCGAACTTCAGGCCGGTGGAGGCCAGGATGCCGATGTCGCGGAAGCCGCAGGCGCGGTGGAGCGCGATGGAGCCGGCATTGGCGCTGTCGCCGATCACCGCGATCATCTGCCGGTAGCCGCGCTGCTCGCATTCGGCGATGAGCGCGGTCATCAGCGCCTTGCCCACGCCCCGCTTGTGCGCGGCGGGGGCGACATAGACCGAATTCTCCACCGTGAAGCGATAGGCGATGCGCGGGCGGAAGGCGGCCACATAGGCATAGCCCAGCAGCGTGCCGTCCTCGTCCACCGCCACGAAATAGGGGTAGCCGCCCGCCACCAGCGCGTCGTAGCGCCGGGTCATCTCGCCGGTGCCGGGCGGGTCCAGCTCGAAGGAGGCGGTGCCGGTGCGCACGGCGTCGTCGTAGATTTCGGCGATGGCGGGAATGTCGGCGAGGGTGGTGGGGCGGATCAGCATGGGCCGGCCTGTCGAGGAACTGTCTGGCCCCTTCTTACGGGGCGCGCCCCGGTTTTTGAAGACTGACGCGACGTCGCTCCGGCTGGTCACGCACCACAAACGAAAAAGGCCCCGGCGGATGCCGGGGCCTCTCTCGTTCAGGGTGATGCGCCTGATCAGTTGCTGTTGCGGTTGCCGAACAGCTGCAGGAGCATCACGAAGAGGTTGATGAAGTCGAGATAGAGCGTCAGGGCGCCCATGATCGCCTTCCTGCCGGCGACCACTTCGCCGTCACCCTCGAAATACATCTCCTTGATGCGCTGGGTGTCGTAGGCGGTGAGGCCCGCGAACACGACCACGCCCACCACGGACACGATCCACTGGAGCATCGACGAGCCGATGAACATGTTCACCAGCGAGGCAATGAGAATGCCGATGAGGCCCATGAACAGGAAGGTGCCCATGGCCGAGAGGTCACGCTTGGTGGTGTAGCCCCACAGGCTCAGCGCACCGAAGGTGGCGGCCGTCATGAAGAACACCCGCATGATGCTCTCGCCGGTGTAGGCCATGAAGATGGTCGAGAGCGACACACCCACCAGACCCGCATAGACCCAGAAAAGGCCCTGCGCCGCCGACACGCTCATGCGGTCCACGCGGAAGCTCAGGAACAGGACTGCGGCCAGAGGCGCGAACATGACCACATACTGGAGCGGGCTGGCGAACAGCGTCGCTCCAAACTGGGTGAGCATGGCTCCATTGCGAAGCGTCGCCACCGCCTGGGCGGGATCCTTCGTTACGGAGAGCATGAAAATGCCAATGGCGGCCGCGCCAGTGATGGCGAGCCCCAGGGTCATGTAGTTGTACACGCGCAGCATGTACGAACGGAGGCCCTGGTCGATCGCGGCCTCCGAGCGCGTCACCGAGCCGTAACGCGCGGCGACGTTGCGATCATAATCGGACATCGTCGGTTCCTTTCCTCATTCCATCGACGCGCAGAGGCACGCCCCGCACCTAGTCGATGCATCCGCCAATATGGGGGGTTCAAAAAATGCGGACAAGAGAGTCGCAGATGAAATTTCCGCAAGGTCACGCATGGTTATGGTGCGTCCAGGCTGCTTAACTCGCCTGGGTTGCGTCATGTGTTCCGCTCGCCTCGCCGCGTGGAGGCGTGGATGTCACCGCCCCGGTGCCGGATGAGCGGCGGCATGCCGGTGGCAGAAAAATCATCAAGACTGTTGTGTGGGCGGATTATATCACAATACATTCGGATATTATTCCGGAATTCTGGTTTCTGTATTTGTTCTTTAATGATTTGAAGCCATATTTTTGAATGGATGACGTCATATGTCGTGGCGTTGCGCGCCGGGGCGGTGTCTTCCGGACATCTTTTGGGCGGTGTTGCTGTGCGTGGCGGCGCTCGGCCCGCAGCGGGATGCCCGTGCCGGTGCCTGGACCTTGCCGCCGGGCCAGTCGGAATTCTGGGCCACCACCTCCATTGCCGCCGCCGGCAGCGCCTTCGGGCCGGGATATGAGCTGAGGGATGGCGCCAGCTACCGCAAGGTGGAGCAGAACGTGCTGTTCGAGCACGGGGCCATGGACGGCCTGACCCTGCTGCTCGGGACCCAGTTTCTGGCGGTGACGATCACCGGCCCGCAGCGCACCCAGTATGCCGGGCCGGGCTATACCGACGTGGGCGGGCGCGTGCGCCTCATGCAGGGGGAGGGATGGGTCGTCGCCGCACAGGTGGTGGCCCGCGCGCCCGGCGTCGGGGATGCGCGCAGCCGCGCGGCGGTGGGCTATCGGGACTGGGAGGCGGACCTGCGCCTGATGGTGGGCGCCGACTTCCCCTTGGGTGGCTGGCCGGCCTTCCTCGACGTGGCGCTGGCGCAGCGCCAGCGCTTCGGCGATCCGCCCGACGAACTGCGCCTCGATGCGACGCTGGGGCTCGGCGTGATGCCCGGACTGCTGCTGCTGCTCCAGTCCTTCAACGTCATGTCGGAGGGGGCGGGCGAGGGGGCCGACTTCGCCGTCTCCTACGAATATTACAAGGCGCAGGCGGCGGTGCTGCTGGAGGTGAACGGCCAGCTCTCGTTGAGCATGGCCGCTTTCGCCACCGTTCTGGCCCGCAATTTCCCGCAGGAGAACGGGCTGGTGCTGGCGGCGCGCTATCGGTTCTAGAGCATGTCCGGCTTTGATTGCTTCGCAATCCAAGCCGCAGGACATTCTCTATCAAAGAGTTGGAGTGTTTCTGTGTTTCCATGAAACACTGAAACGCTCTAGAGCCGGCTTCAGCCCCGCGGCGAGGCATGCCCGTTGGCGGCCGGGCCATGCAGGTCCGGCAGCAGGTCTTCCTCGGCCGACAGGTCGCGGGTGATCTTGGCGAAGCCGGTGATGCGGCCCTCCGTGTCGCGGATGGCGTCGATGACCACATCCGCACGCAACAGGGAGCCATCCTTGCGCACCCGCCAGGCCCGCGCCGCGAAACGGCCGTCGCGGGCGGCGATGGCAAGCGCCTTGGCCGGCTCGCCCGCCGCCTGATCGGCCGGCGTGTAGAAGAGCGCGAAATTCCGCCCCAGCACCTCGGAGGCCGCATAGCCCTTGATGCGGGTGGCGCCCGCATTCCAGGTCAGGATCTCGCCGCTCGGGCTCAGCATATAGACCGCATAGTCGGTGATGCCGTCCACCAGCAGGCGGAAGCGCTCCTCGCTCTGCTTGAGGGCCTCGCGGGCGGCGTGCTGCTCGCTGAAATCGCGGGTGATCTTGGCAAAGCCCATCAGCATGCCTTCCGGCGCGCGGATGGGGTGAATGGTGACATGGGCCCAGAAGCGGCGGCCATCCTTGCGCACCCGCCAGCCCTCGGCGGTGAAGCGCCCGTCGCGCTCGGCGATGGCGAGCGCCTTCTGCGGCAGGCCGGCGTTCCGGTCCTCCAGCGTGTAGTAGCGGGAAAAGTTCTCGCCGACGATCTCGCGGGCCTCATAACCCTTCAGCCGCCGGGCACCGGGATTCCAGCTCACCACCATGCCATCCGTGTTGAGCATGTAGATGGCGCAATCGGTGATGGCGTCGATGAGGATGCGCGAATGGCCGTCCTCGCTCAGCGAGGCGCGATAGCGGTCTTCCGGTTCCATGGCGACCCGTCTTCTGAGGGGGATTCCACGGACAACGATGGTCTCCCCATTTTACGCAGTGCGCAAGGGTGTGACGTATACGATATGCAACTGCGCGCAACCGTCGCGGGCAACCATGACGCCCGGCGGCTGGCGGAACCGCGCAGAAGGTGCCGCGCTCAGCGCGCGATGCCACCACGCAGAAGGGCCCGCGCTCAGCGCGCGATGTCACCACGCAACAGGTGCCGCGCTCAGCGCGCGGCCTGCGCCTGCGTGATCAGCCTTTCCACGTCCGGCAGGATCCCGGCGACGATGATATCCACCCCCGCAGGCACGGGATGGATGCCGTCCTTCTGGTTGAGCGCCCGGTTGCCGGCCACCCCTTCGAGGAAGAACGGATAGAGCGGCACGCCATGCTTGGCCGCCAGCTCCGGATAGATGGCGTCGAATGCCTTCTGATAGTCCGCGCCGAAATTGGGCGCGGCGCGCATGCCGGCGAACAGGATCGCCACCTTGCGGGCCTTCAGCTTGGTGAGGATCTCATCCAGCGTGCGGCGGGTGAGGGCGGGATCGACGCCGCGCAGCATGTCGTTGGCGCCCAGTTCCACGATCACCGCATCCGCATCCTTGGGGATGGACCAGTCGAGGCGGGCAAGGCCGGCGCTGGAGGTGTCCCCCGAGACGCCGGCATTGGTGACGCTGACGTCGTAGCCCTTCGCTTTCAGCGCGGCTTCCAGCTTGGCCGGGAAGGCCTCGTTGCGGGCAAGGCCATAGCCGGCGGACAGGCTGTCGCCGAAGGCCACGATGCGCAGCGTGCGGGCGGCGGCAGGAGATGACATGATCGTGACTGCCAGAAGAAGCGCGAAGAGCCTTCCCGCACGGGCCACCCAGGCTCCATATGTCCGTTGGGGCATGTTCGGCGCGGCCGTGCGGACCGCGCCTTTCGCTTGCCGTCCCCCGCGATCGCGGGCAGGGGGGTATTGAACGGGTTTTTCAACGATGGCGACCGCCTCCGGCATGAATAGTCTTTCCTCTTCCATTTCTTCCGCGTCACCTGCGCCCGCCATCGAGATCGCGGGTGTGGACCTGTCTCTCGGCACCGGCGCGGCGCGAGTGCATGTGCTCAAGACCGTATCGCTTGCCATCGCTCCCGGCGAGACGGTGGGGCTGGTCGGGCCGTCGGGCTCGGGCAAATCGACCCTCCTTATGGTCATGGCAGGTCTCGAACGCGTTGATCGCGGTACGGTTCGGGTGGCTGGCGTGGATGTGACCGCGCTCGACGAGGACCGCCTGGCGCGCTTCCGTGGCGCTCATGTGGGGATCGTCTTCCAGTCCTTCCACCTCATTCCCACCATGACGGCGCTGGAAAACGTCGCCGTGCCGCTGGAGCTGGCCGGGCGGGCGGACGCGTTCGCGCGTGCCACCGCCGAACTGAATGCGGTGGGCCTCGGCCACCGGCTCAACCATTATCCGGCGCAGATGTCCGGCGGCGAGCAGCAGCGCGTGGCCGTGGCCCGCGCGCTCGCTCCCGAGCCGTCCATCCTTGTGGCCGACGAGCCCACCGGCAATCTGGACGAGGCCACCGGCCGCCAGATCATGGATCTCCTGTTCGCTGCCCATGAAGCACGGGGCACCACGCTGGTGCTCGTCACCCATGACGCCACGCTGGCGCGGCGCTGCGGGCGCAACGTACGCCTGCGCTCCGGCGTCATCGAGGGCGAGCCCCAGCCTGCGAAGGTGGAGGCATGAGCGCCGCCCCCGCGCAGCGCCTGAAGACTGCCTTCACCTTTGCCCTGCGCGAGCTGCGCGGGGCGAAGCGCGGCTTCGGCATCTTCCTCGCCTGTCTGGTGCTGGGCGTCATGTCCATTGCCGGCGTCGGCTCCTTTGCCCGCGCGCTGACCGATGGCCTCGCCCGCGAGGGCCGTTCCATCCTCGGCGGCGATGCGGCTTTCACCCTCGTGCAGCGGGAGGCGACCCCGGCGGAGCTGTCCCTGCTCGGCTCCGAAGGCCGGATCGGGCGCGTGGCGCTGACCCGCGCCATGGCGCGCGGCCCCTCCGATGATGCCACGCTGGTGGAACTCAAGGCCGTGGACGGCGCCTATCCTCTGGTGGGCACGGCGGAACTCTCCCCCGCGCAGGATCTCGCCGCCGCCCTCGGCGCGCGCGGCGGCATCTATGGCGCGGTGGCGGACGAGACCCTGTTCTCCCGTCTCACCTTGAAGGTGGGCGATACCATCCGCGTGGGCGAGGCCACCCTGCAATTGCGGGGCGTGCTCAGCACCGAGCCCGACCGCCTCGCCACCGGCGTCGGCTTCGGCCCGCGCCTGCTCATTTCGGATGCAGCCCTGCCCGCCACCGGCCTCGTGCAGCCGGGCAGCCTGATCCGCTGGAGCTACCGCGTCGTCCTCAACGACCAGAGCCCGGCGGCGCTGGAGGCCTTCCTCGCGAAGGTGCGGGACGGCGCGCCGCAGGCCGGCTTCGAGGTGCGCACACGCGATGCCGCGTCCCCGCAGCTGGAACGCAACGTGCGGCGCATTGCGCAGTATCTCACGCTGGTGGGCCTCACGGCTCTGCTGGTGGGCGGCGTCGGGGTCGCCAATGCGGTCTCCGCGCACCTCAGTGAAAAGCGCGAGGTGATCGCCACCCTGAAGGCGCTGGGCGCCACGCGCGGCACCATCTTTGGCACCTATTTCCTCGAAGTGGCGATGATCGCGGTTCTCGGCATCGGCATCGGCCTTGCGCTCGGGGCCATGGTGCCCTTCGCGGCGGCGGCGGTCGTGGCGGCCTATATTCCCTTCCCGCTCTCGCCCCATCTCGATCCCATGGCGCTGGTGCTGGCGGCGCTCTATGGCGCGCTCGTCACCACGGCCTTCACGCTGTGGCCGCTGGCCCGCGCGCAAGAGGCCCCCGTCTCGGCGCTGTTCCGCGACGAGATCGGCGCCAAACGCCGCTGGCCCTCGTGGCGCTATGTGGCGGGCTGCGCGCTGGCCGCCGCCGGGCTGGTGGCGCTCGCCATCGGCACCGCCGAGGACAAGCGCTCGGCCATCATCTTCATCGGCGCGGCCATGGCGGTGTTCGTGCTGCTGCGGCTGGTGGCGTTCGGCATCATGGCGCTGGCCCGCCGCCTGCCGCGTCCGCGCGCCACCATGGCGCGCCTCGCGCTCGCCAACATCCACCGGCCCGGCGCGCTGACACCCACCGTGGTGCTTTCGCTGGGGCTCGGGCTGTCGCTGCTCACCGCCATCGCGCTGATCGACCGCAGCCTCACCGCCGAGATCAACGGCACGCTGGCGGAGAAGGCACCGAGCTTCTTCTTCGTGGACATTCCCTCCAGCGAGGAGGAGGCGTTCGCCGCCTTCATCGCCAAGCATGCGGAGGGGGCCACCTACAAGTCCGTCCCCATGCTGCGCGGGCGCATCACAGCGCTCAACGACACGCCGGCCGAGAAGGTGACGCCTGCGCCGGATGCCGCCTGGGTGTTGCAGAGCGATCGCGGCATCTCCTTCGGCGACACGGTGCCGGACGGCTCTTCCGTGGTGGAGGGACGCTGGTGGTCGCCGGACGAGGCCGAGCCGCAGGTCTCCTTCGACCGCAAGCTGGCGGAAGGGCTGGGGCTGAAGCTCGGCGACACGGTGACGGTGAACGTGCTCGGCCGCGAGCTGAGCGCGAAGCTCACCAATTATCGCGAGGTGCGATGGGAGCGGCTCGGCATCAATTTCGTGATGCAGTTCAACCCCGCCACCTTCGCCGGCGCGCCCTATTCGGTGCTCGCCACGCTGACCTTCCCGGACGGGGCGGGCAGCGCGAAGGAACTGGCCTTCATGCGCGAGGTGGCGCGCGCGTATCCGGCCGTGACCACCGTGCGGGTGAAGGAGGCGCTTGATCAGGCGAACAAGATGATCGGCGATCTGTCCTTCGGCATCCGCATCGCCAGCCTCGTCACCCTGCTCACCTCCATCCTCGTTCTGGCGGGGGCACTGGCGGCGGGGCACCAGCACCGGGTCTATGACGCGGTGGTGCTGAAGACGCTGGGCGCGACGCGGCGCGGTCTGGTGGGCGCCTATGCGCTGGAATATGCCGGCCTCGGCCTTGCCACGGCGGCCTTTTCCATCGCGGCGGGCTCGGTGGCGGCCTATTTCGTGGTGACGCGGGTGATGGACATCTCCTTCACCTTCGCGCCGGGCGCGGCCGTGGGCGGCGTGGTGCTGGCACTGGCCTTCACGGTGGGCTTCGGCCTGCTCGGCACATGGCGCGCGCTCAGCCAACCGCCGGTGCGGGTGCTGCGGCATCTGTGAGGGAAGTGGTTACAGTCCCGCCGGTGAGCATGTGCTGGCGGTCTGCATGTCCCGGTGGTCTGCGCATCCCGGTGGGCCGCTGTCGCCGGGTGCGCCGGAAAAGCCCTCTCCCGATTGCGGGGGAGGGTTGGGAGGGGGCCGCGCGTGAGCGCGAAGATGGCGTTGCCCTTTTACGTTCGTCATGGCCGGACTTGATCCGGCCATCCACGTCCATCCGTTGGAAGGACGTTTCCGGAAGACGCGAACGGGGCAGCTAGGCCCATTCCCCGCAACGGCTACCGTCGGCCCGACGTGGATGGCCGGATCAAGTCCGGCCATGACGAAAGGGAGGGAGCGCGGGGGCGGACTGCTGCCAATCGCCCGACTGTCGTGATCCGTGACTCAGTTTCTGCGGCGATGCCAAACCGCGCCCGGCCGTGCCCCCTCCCTAGCCCTCCCCCGCAGCTAAGAGAGGGGACCTGTCAGGAGAGCGGAGAGGACATTCTCTCAAAAGGGAAAAGGGCCGCCCCCAACCGCGCCGGCCGTCCCCTCACGCCGCCGCGGCGTGGGTCTGGCAATTGGCGGGGCAGACGCGGGCGCAGGCACCGCAGCCGATGCAGGCGCCGGTGTCCGCCATCACCATCACCTTCTTCTCCACCTCATCGTCCTCGTCATCGTCGAGGCTGATGAATTCCCCGTCGCTGGTGAGGCCCTTCAGCGTCATCACCTCGCGGCCGCAGACCTTGTAGCAGCGGCCGCAGCCGATGCATTTCTTCTCGTCGATGGCGATAAGATAGTCCGGCTGCCAGTCGCGGCCGTCGCGGGTGGTCTGTCCCATAGGTTGCCCCTTTCCGGCGCGACGGGCCGCGCACGATCATGCTGCCCCCGCAAGGCGGAACGGCAGGGTTGGGAATGCCGCGCACCATGCGACGGCCGATGACGAGGGCTCCGGCGTCCAGCGCAATCTGGAATCGCTCCAGGAGCTTGTTCCGACAAAAATAGTCCCGCAGAATCGCATCGCGTTCCTGCGGGAACGGCACTTGAAAACGGGCACGCAGCGCGGAGCCATCCCCGCGCCCGCTCCCGCCGGGGCGGGAGAAGGTCTGCGCTCAGTAGCGGGCCACGGCCTCGAACTGGGCGATCATGTCGATGCCTGCCTGCACCTGCTTCTGGCCCTCTTCCGCCAGCTTGGCGAGGCTGTCGAAGCCAAAGCGGTGCACGTCGCGCAGCTGCTTGTTGACCACGATCAGCCGGCCGCCGATCAGCACCATGCGCCCGAAGCCCTCGTGGCTCATCTTCATCATGGGCGTGATCATGACGCCGGTGGCGCGCTCGATGGAAAGGCAGATGGCGTTGTAATACAGCTCCAGCCGCCACAGCGTCTCCGGATCCGGATCGCCGACGATGGGCAATGCCCGGCGCTGTTCCTTGGTGAGGATATACTCATCAAGCAGGGCGAGATCGGCCTTGTTGTCCCACGCCCCGTGGCTGTCCTGGGCGCGCCAGACCTTGATCAGCTCCTTGATGAAAGGCGCTTCGGCGGCATTGGCTTCGAGTTCGACGGCGTCGGACATTGTCTTATCCCCTCTGGAATTCCTGCGGATGCGGGCGAGCGCCCGCGCCGCCATGAAACGGAAGCGTCAGTCCTCGAAATCCAGCGTGCGCTCCTGCCCCTTGGCCAGCGCCTTGCGCAGCCACGGCGGGGGCGCGCCCTTCAGCACGCCTTCCAGCTTCACCAGCAGTTCATCGATGGGTTCGGGCTGGCTCACCTTCATGGGGTGGATGTTGTTCGCCACCACCCGCGCCGCGCCGGAGCCGCCGATGGCGGCCACATAGAGGATGGCGCAATCCTTGATCGCCTCGATCTTGGGGCCGAGCTTGTCCTCGTTGCCATCTTCCTTGAGGTCGCCATCGAACTGGATCGCCTCGAGGAACTGGTGTCCCTCGGGGCCGATCTCGTAGATGGCGATGTTCTTCGCCCAGCCGAAATGGGCATCCACGCGCTTGAGGTCCTGGGTGGCGAAGGCGATCTTCATGGCGGCGGCCTTTCTGGTCAGTGGACGGCGGCGACGTGGGCGAGCGTGTCGGGGGCATGCGCGCCCTTGCCGAGAGGCGCATGCGCGCCATGGGCGCCATCGCCGCGCCAGGTGCCCGGCGTGGCGTCGTGGTTGGCCTCATGGTCGGCGATCAGCAGGTTGGCGATGGTGAACAGCGTGTCGCGGGTGCCGCGATAGCCCACCGTCAGCTGATGGCCCGCGCCGATCCGGTCGAACGTGGGAATGCCGGCGCGATAGAAGGGGATATTCAGCCGCTCAGCGGCCTGCCGCCCATGGGAATGGGTGATCAGCAGATCGCAGCCGCGCTCCTGCGCGAGGCGCTCCAGATCCTCCAGATCGCCGATCAGCACCTCCTCCGTCTCCACACGCTCCAGCACGGGCGAGTGGGTGGTGGTGACGGCGGCCATCACATGGGCGCCCATGTCGTGCAGCAGGCCGGACATGTCGAACAGCAGGTCCGGCTCGGCGCCGATGGCGAGGCGCCGGCCGCCGATGTGGAAGTGCGCGTCCAGCATGGCGTCCACCAGCTGGCCGCGCTGGCGGCGATATTTGCGCGGCACCGGGCGGCCGGAGATCTGGGAGAGGAACATGATGAATTCATCGTTCGCCTCCAGCCCGCTCAGCCGCTCGAACAGGCGGAAAGGCACGCCGGTGCGCGTCTTCATGGCCTCCGCCGCGCGGCGCATCTGCGCACCGATGGCGATGGTCCAGGCGGATTCGCCCATGGTGGCGATCTCGTCCACGCCGATGCCGCCGATGGTGGTGGGCGTGAACTCGTCGGGGATATGCCCGTCCAGCGAGCCGGCGAGGTCCGGCAGGAAGGAGGGCTGGAGGCCGAAATCCTCCATGATGGTGCGGATCTCGTCGAGATCGCCGGGGGTGAGATGGCAACCCGGCAGAACGTTGATCCGCCGCGCATTGCGCTGGATGGGCGCGCCCGCGTCCACGGGGTCCACCAGCGTCTCCACCATGCGCGCCACCGTCTTCTCCCAGCCGTCCTGAAAGGCGTCCTTGAAGTCGGGGGTGGAGACATAGACCATGGGCAGCTGCGCCACCTCCGGATTGCGCGCGCGGATGAGGCGGATGTAGCCCTCCACGTCGTCGCCCTTGGTCTCGGTCACGCCGGTGGAACAGATGCCGATGATCTCCGGCCTGGTGCGCTTGTGGATGTTGAGCACCGCCTGTTCCACATTCTCATAGCCGCCCAGAATGGTCGCCACCTCGCTCATGGCGGTGGTCTGCATGGGGATGGCTTCCTTGAAGTGCCGCACGAACAGCACGAGGCCGAAGGAGGTGCAGCCCTGCGAGCCGTGCAGCAGCGGCATGCAACCGCGCAGGCCCATGAAGGCGAGCGCGCCCCCGATGGGCTGGCTCATCTTCAGCGGATTGACCGTGCAGGCCTTTTTCGCGTGCGTGACGATGGCCATCCGATCACTCCGCCGCCTTGAGCGCCGGGGCCGCCACCTTGGGCGGCAGCGGGGCCTTGAGGATGTCTTCCACGCGCGCGGCGCACGCGCCGCAGCCGCCCGTGGCGTCGGTGGCGAGGCGCACGCCTTCCACGCTGTCGAGATGCCGGGTGGCGATGGCATCCTCGATGGCACCGAGGCTCACGCTCTTGCAATGGCAGATCTTTTGCGCCCGGCGCGCCTTCTCCGTTGCCACCGGATCGGCGGCCAGCGCGGCTGCCTCCGCATCCATCTGCGCCAGCGCTCTTGCCTGCCAGCTTTCGCCGGGGCGATCCCACGGGGCCGGCTTGCGCACCTGCTGCCACATGGGATTGTGGAGCGCCTTGTCGATCTGCGCCACCAGCGTCACCATGCCCACATAGCCCATATAGGCGTGGTGGCGTTCCTGGTTGATATCGAGCCACGGCATGGCGGCTTTCAGCGCCACGAACTGCGAGCGCCCGCCGGACAGCATGATGTCGGCCTTGGCGTCCTTCAGCATCTTGTACATTTCGCGAGGCGTCATGTCCTCGATCATGTGGGCGTCCTGCCCCATGAGTTCCTTGATGCGCTCCTTGTCCTCGCGGGTGGACTTCTTCACCGAGGTGCCCACCAGCTCAAGGCCGGCTTCCTGCAGCGCCGCCACCACCGACCACGACTTCACGCCGCCGGTGATCAGCAGCACCTTCTTGCCCGCAAAGCGCGGGCGATAGGAGGCGATGGCGGCAAAAGCCTTCGCCTCCTCCCGCTCGATCACGGCCTCGGTGCGCGCCATCAGTTCCTCGGGCGCGCCGCGCGAGATGAGCAGGCGCGCAATTTCGCGCAAGGAATCGCTTGAGTCCTGAATGCCGTAGAAGGAGCCCTCGAAATAGGGGATGCCGTAGCGCTCCTCCATCTTGCGGGCCACGTTGATCATGGCCTTGGAGCACACCATCATCGCCGCCTTGGCGCGGTGGGAATAGGCCACTTCTTTGTAGCGCCCGTCGCCCGAGATGGAGGCGAAGATGCGGATGCCCAGCTCGTCCAGCAGCGGTTTGACCTGCCACAGCTCGCCGGCCAGATTGTATTCGCCGATGATGTTGAGGTCGTAGGGGGTCGTATAATCCGGCTCCTGCGTGCCGATCACATGCTCCAGCAGGGCCTCGCCCGCGAGCTTGTTGCCGAGGTTCTTGGGGCCGACGAAGCCGGGCGCGTTGATCGGGATCACCGGCTTGCCGAACTTCTCCTTCGCCGCCTTGCAGACCGCGTTGATGTCGTCGCCGGTCATGGCGGGCACGCAGGTCTGGTAGACGAAGACGGCCGGCGGGTCGTATTTCTCGATGGTCTCGCGGATGGCCTTGTAGAGGCGCTTCTCGCCGCCGAACACCACGTCGGTCTCGTTGATGTCGGTGGTGAAGCTGGTGCGCCACAGGCTGGAGCCGGAGGAGCGCGCGCCGCGATTGTCCCAGCTGTTGCCCTCGCAGGCGATGGGGCCGTGCACCAGATGGGCGACATCGGTGAGCGGCTGCAAAGCGATCTTCGCGCCATCGAAGGCGCAGCCGCCGGCGGCGCCGCCGGGCTGGAGCTGCTTGGTGCAGCCCTTCTTGCGCTCGGCCTCGGACTTGGTGGCATTCTTGCCGCAGCCGGGCTCGTTGAACACGTCCTGAATGGTGGCCGAGAGCGAAGTCATCTCAAAACATCCTCTGAATGTCTGGGGCGGAGCGAGGGCGCGCGTCCGCGCCTTGCCAGAGGAAACGTAGGTCCCACACCCGCCCGCCACCCGCGCCGCCGGGACGGCGTGAGGCGGCAGGGCCGGACGCGGAAAAGGCCGGGGCCTTGTGGGCCCCGGCCTGCGGCATCAGCGGATGATGTCGAAGCTGTAGTCGGTCTTGCCCGGCACGTTGGTGTTCAGGTCGATGGTGTCGAAGATCTTGTCGAGGATGGTGATCAGCACGTTCATGCCGCCCTGATAGCCCCACACCGGACGGCGGTGATGGTGGTGGCGATCGAAGATCGGGAAGCCGATGCGGATCAGCGGCGTGCCGGTGTCGCGGTCCAGATACTTGCCGTAGGTGTTGCCGATCAGGAAATCCACCGGCTCCGTGAACAGCAGCGAGCGCATGTGCCACAGATCCTTGCCGGGATAGACGTGGCAGTTGGCACCGAAGGGCGAGCTGTCGAACAGCTCCTGCATCTTCTGCGCCCACGCCTTGTTGCCGTTGGTGGCCAGCACATGGGTGGGTTCCGCGCCCAGCTCCAGCAGGAAGGCGGCAAGCCCGAGGCACATGTCCGGATCGCCATAGATGGCGAACTTCTTGCCGTGGATGTGGGCGGAACTATCCGCGATGGCATCCACCAGGCGGCCGCGCTCCTTGGTCAGCTCCTCGGGGATCTCCTTGCCCGTGATGCGGGCGACCTCCATCAGGAACCTGTCGGTGCCGGCAACGCCCACCGGATGGTTGAAGGCGACCGTCTCATGGCCGTGGTTGGCGATGAAGGGCAGGGTCTTCTCGGTGCAGAATTCCTGCATGGAGATGGTGGCCTTGGCATGGACGGCGTTGGAGGCCTCTTCCAGCGTGGTGCCGCCGTCATACATGCGGAACTCGCCGTCGGTGGGGGTGTCCCACACGTCGGAATTGTCGCCGAGGATGGTGTATTCCACACCCATCATGTCGAAGATGCGCTTGATCTCGCGCAGGTTGCCCACCGTGTAGCCGTCGAAGCCGCCGAGGAAGTTGATGCTCTCGTTGGGCACGCGCTCAAGGGCGGGAACCGTGCGGGCCTTGCCGTCCCAGAAGTGCTCCAGCACGCCCTTCATGGCGTTGTCATAGCCCGTGATGTGGCTACCGACGAAGGCCGGGGTGTGGGCGAAGGGAACGTCGAACTCCTCCGGAACCGAGCCCTTCTCCTTGGAGGTCTTGATGAAGGCGTTCAGGTCGTCGCCGATCACTTCCGCCATGCAGGTGGTGGAGACGGCGATCATCTTGGGCTTGTACATGGAATAGGTGTTGGCCAGCCCGTCGATCATGTTGTTCAGGCCGCCGAACACCGCTGCGTCTTCCGTCATGGAGGAGGAGACGCAGGACGTGGGCTCCTTGAAATGACGGGAGAAATGCGAGCGATAATAAGCCACGCAGCCCTGCGAGCCGTGCACGAAGGGAATGGTCTTCTCGAAGCCCACCGCCACGAACACCGCGCCGAGCGGCTGGCAGGCCTTGGCCGGATTGACGGTCAGCGCCTCGCGGGCGAAGTTCGCCTCGCGATATTCCGGCGTCTTGGTCCATTCGCGGATGCGTTCCACCTCGGCCGGATCGCGGCGGTTCTCGAACAGCGCCTGCTTGTTGGCCAGCATCTGCTGGTATTCCGGGCCGCGGAAAAGCTCGAAGTGATCGAGCACATTATCGGCATTCTGGGTCATCTTGGCTGTCCTTCGGGTCCAGAGCGCGTTCCGCCCCCGGACGCGCGGCGCCCTCGGCGGAAAAACGGTCTCTATGCGTGAGAGGCGAAGTCACGGTTCGGCCGTGGGCGGCGGAACCGATCCGGCTCCGGCTGTCTTTGACGCTCTCCGGCCGCCCGAGCGGCCGGAGAGCTGATCGTTCACTCAGCGGCGAGCAGGGTGGGCTTGGGCACCACCTTCCAGGGCGCCTGGGCCATCTTCCAGACCGGGGCGTTGATGGCCATGTCCATGTCGCGGGCGAAGATGGCGAAGCCGTCATAGCCGTGATAGGGGCCGGAATAGTCCCAGGAATGCATCTGGCGGAAGGGCACGCCCATCTTCTGGAAGACGTACTTTTCCTTGATGCCCGAGCCCACCAGATCCGGCTGCACTTTCTCCACGAACTTTTCGAATTCGTAGCCGGTCACGTCGTCATAGATGATGGTGCCATCCTTGACGTAATGCTGGGCCGTGCGCTGGTAGTCGTCGTTATGGGCGAACTCGTAGCCCGTGCCGACCACTTCCATGCCCAGATCCTCATAGGCGCCGATGACGTGGCGGGGGCGCAGGCCGCCCACGTACAGCATCACCGTCTTGCCCTCGAGGCGGGGACGATACTTGGCGATCACCGCGTCCATCAGCGGCTGGTACTTGGCGATGACGCGCTCGGCGGCTTCCTTGATCTTGTCGTCGAAGAAGCCGGCGATCTTGCGCAGCGACTCAGCAATCTTGGAGGGGCCGAAGAAGTTGTATTCGCACCACGGGATACCGTACTTCTCTTCCATGTGGCGCGAGATGTAGTTCATCGAGCGGTAGCAGTGCAGCACGTTGAGCTTGGCCTTCGGGGTGGCCTCCAGCTCCGCCAGCGTGCCGTCGCCGGACCACTGGGCGATCACCCGCAGGCCCATCTCCTCCAGCAGGATGCGCGAGGACCACGCGTCGCCGCCGATGTTGTAGTCGCCGATGATGGCCACGTCATAGGGCGTGGACTCGAAGCGCGGGGGCTGATCGGCCGGCAGCTTGTCGAAGATCCAGTCGCGGATGGCGTCGTTGGCGATGTGATGGCCCAGCGACTGCGACACGCCGCGGAAGCCTTCGCAGCGCACCGGCACGATGGTCTTGCCGCCATATTCCTTGGACTTGACCTTGGACACGGCCTCGATGTCGTCGCCGATGAGGCCGATGGGACATTCCGACTGGATCGAGATGCCGTTGTTGAGCGGGAACAGCTCCTGGATCTCGTCGATGATCTTGTGCAGCTTCTTGTCGCCGCCGAACACGATGTCCTTCTCCTGGAAGTCCGACGTGTATTGCAGCGTCACGAAGGTGTCGATGCCGGTGGTGCCGATGTAATAGTTGCGGCGCGCGGCCCAGCTGTACTGGCCGCAACCCACCGGGCCGTGGCTGATGTGGATCATGTCCTTGATCGGGCCCCACACCACGCCCTTCGAGCCGGCATAGGCGCAGCCGCGGATGGTCATCACGCCGGGCACGGACTTGAGGTTGGACTTCACGCCGCAGTCCGACTTGCCGCTCTCATGCACGTTGATGTGCTTGGCGCGGCGCTTGGCGGTCTTCTCGGGATAGATCTCCAGCACTTCGGCGATCAGGGCTTTGTTGCGCGCCTTGATGTCCTCGATGCTCTCTGTCTGCGACACGCTCATGGTCATATCCTCGCTTGTTCTGGGCGCGCCTGTCGGACCTGCGAAGGCGCGTGCCATTTGCCCGGCCCGGACGAACCGTGTGGACGAACCGTCCGGGTGAACCTTTCGCGGCGGGGGCGGCCTGCGACACGTCGGGAAAGGCCCCGCGCATCCCGCAGGCCGTCGGCCCGCCGTCATCCGGGGTGTGTTGTGCAACGGGTGTGCCAGCGGGTTCGGGGCCAAAAATGCCCTGCAAAATCAGGCAATTGAAAAATCGAACGGTTCCAAGTCGGGCGTGTTTCAAACCTGACATCCCTGCGTGGCACGCGACCACGGCGGTGGGAAACGACACATGCTGCGGCAGCCCGTCCCGCCGTGCGACAGGCTGTGTCCGGTCCCGTGCCGCAACGTCCGTTTCCCGCCGCACGCGCCCGGTACGTTGCTTGCTTGTGTCGCCCTCGGGGCTGCGCGACCGCGTGGCATGTCAGGAGGCCGCGGCCGATGGATCAGCTGGAACTCACCCCGTCCCCCTCGCTCGATGACATCTTCGAGAATTTTGCTTTGCTGGACGATTGGGACGACCGCTACCGCTATGTGATCGAACTCGGCCGCGCCCTGCCGGAGCTGCCGGAGGGCGACCGCAGCGTGGTCAACAAGGTGCAGGGCTGCGTCAGCCAGGTGTGGCTCGCCACCACCGTCTCGCCGGGGCCGGTGCTCACCTTTCGCGGCGACAGCGACGCGCAGATCGTGCGCGGGCTGGTGGCGATCCTGTTCGCCATGTTCTCGGGCCGCTCCGCCCGCGACATCCTCGCGCTCGATCCGGTGGCGGCGTTCGAGCGCCTCGGGCTTGGCGCCCATCTCACGCCGCAGCGCTCCAACGGTTTCCGCTCCATGGTGGCGCGCATCCGGGCGGACGCGCGCGTGGCACTGGAAGACCCCATCTGATCAGGCGCCGGACCCGACAGGCCCCATGTCGCACACGCGACACGCTGTCGGGGGCGCGACAGGGACAGTCTTCTTAAGAACTGGAAAAACTCGAATAAATTCAGCAGTCGGAGCAATGGCACAGGGCTTGCGAAGTGGGGAGGGCGGCGAGGAGCCTCGCTCGCGTCTTCAGGAGCAAGTTTGATGGCCTACAAGATCATCGCATCCCAATGCACGGTGTGCGGCGCGTGCGAATTCGAATGCCCCAACGCCGCCATCCGGCTGAAGAACGACATCTATCTCATCGATCCCAAGAAGTGCACGGAGTGCGAGGGCAGCTTCGATGCCCCGCAGTGCGATGCGGTGTGCCCCGTCCCCGGAACCTGCATCCCGGCCGGCAACTGATCGGCCGCTGCCCGTCGCCGGCCCCAGCCCGACGGGCGCCCGGTTATCCGGTCCGGCCAGCTGGCCGACATCTTGCGTTGATCCCCACCCGCTGACCCGCCAGAGGAGCCGCCCATGGCCGCCGTGCAGGAGACCATCGACCAGGTTCGCCGCATCGACGTGGAGCAGTACAAGTACGGCTTCGTCACCGACGTGGAATCCGAGAAGGCCCCGAAGGGCCTCTCCGAAGACATCGTGCGCTACATCTCGGCCCGCAAGAACGAGCCGGAGTGGATGCTGGAATGGCGGCTGGAAGCCTTCCGCCGCTGGCAGACCATGCGCGAGCCGGAGTGGGCGCGGGTGAACTATCCGCCCATCGACTATCAGGACCTCCATTATTATTCCGCGCCCAGGAAGAAGCCCGAGCTGGCCTCGCTGGACGAGGTGGATCCGGAGATCCTCAAGACCTACGAGAAACTCGGCATCCCCCTGCGGGAGCAGGAGATTCTGGCCGGCGTGGTGCGCCCCGAGGGTGAGCGCAGGATCGCCGTGGATGCCGTGTTCGACAGCGTGTCTGTTGCCACCACCTTCCAGGCCGAGCTGAAGGCGGCGGGCGTCATCTTCATGCCCATCTCGGAAGCCCTGCGCGAGCATCCCGAGCTGGTGCGCAAATATCTCGGCTCCGTGGTGCCGGTGTCGGACAATTATTTCGCCACGCTCAACAGCGCGGTCTTCTCCGACGGCTCCTTCGTCTATGTGCCGGAAGGGGTGCGCTGCCCCATGGAGCTTTCCACCTACTTCCGCATCAATGAGAAGAATACCGGCCAGTTCGAGCGCACGCTCATCATCGCCGGCAAGGGCTCTTACGTGAGCTATCTGGAAGGCTGCACCGCCCCCCAGCGCGACGAGAACCAGCTCCACGCCGCCGTGGTGGAACTGGTGGCCATGGACGATGCGGAGATCAAATACTCCACCGTCCAGAACTGGTACCCCGGCAATGCCGAGGGCGTGGGCGGCATCTATAATTTCGTCACCAAGCGCGGCGACTGCCGCGGCGCGCGCTCCAAGATTTCGTGGACGCAGGTGGAGACGGGTTCCGCCATCACCTGGAAATATCCCAGCTGCCTGCTGCGCGGGGAGGGCTCGTCCGGCGAGTTCTACTCCATCGCCATTTCCAACGGCCGCCAGCAGGTGGATAGCGGCACCAAGATGATGCACATCGGCAGGAACACCACCAGCCGCATCGTCTCCAAGGGCATCTCCGCCGGCCGCTCGCAGAACACCTATCGCGGCCTCGTCTCCGCCCACCGCAAGGCCAAGGGCGCGCGCAACTTCACCGCCTGCGACAGCCTGCTGATCGGCGACCAGTGCGGCGCGCACACCGTGCCCTACATGGAGGCGAAGAACCCCACCGCCGTGTTCGAGCACGAGGCCACCACCTCCAAGATCTCCGAGGACGTCCTGTTCTACTGCGTGCAGCGCGGCCTCTCGCAGGAGGAGGCGGTGGGGTTGGTGGTGAACGGCTTCGTCAAGGACGTGCTCCAGCAGCTGCCCATGGAATTCGCCGTGGAGGCGCAGAAGCTGATTTCCATCTCGCTCGAGGGCAGCGTCGGCTGATCTCCTGATCACTACTGCAAGGCTGAGGATTTCATCATGACCGCACTTCTGGAAATCCGTGACCTCAAGGCCGAGGTGGCCGGCCGCCAGATCCTGAACGGCCTCGACCTCACCGTGAACAAGGGCGAGATCCACGCCATCATGGGGCCGAACGGGGCGGGCAAGTCCACGCTCTCCTACGTGCTCTCCGGCAAGCCGGGTTACACCATCACCGGCGGCGAGGTGTATCTGAATGGCGAGGACCTGTTCGCCATGGAGGCGGACGAGCGCGCCGCCAAGGGCCTGTTCCTCGCCTTCCAGTATCCGCTGGAGATCCCCGGGGTCGCGACGCTGACCTTCCTGCGCTCCGCGCTCAATGCCCAGCGCCGCAAGCGCGGCGAGGAGGAACTGTCCTCGCCCGATCTGCTGAAGCGGGTGCGCGAGCTCGCCAAGCAGCTGGGCATCGATCCCGACATGCTGCGCCGGCCGCTCAACGTGGGCTTCTCCGGCGGCGAGAAGAAGCGCAACGAAACCCTCCAGATGGCCCTGCTGGAGCCGAAACTCTGCGTGCTGGACGAGACGGATTCCGGCCTCGACATCGACGCCCTGAAGGTGGTGGCGAACGGCGTCAACCAGCTCCGCGCGCCCGAGCGCGGCATGATCGTCATCACCCATTATCAGCGCCTGCTCGATTACATCGTGCCTGATGTGGTGCATGTGCTGGCCGCCGGCCGCATCGTGGAAACCGGCGGCAAGGAGCTGGCGCTGGAGCTGGAGGCGCGGGGCTACGCGCAATATCAGAGCGAGGCGGCCTGATGAACGCGCCCGTCACCACCATCCGCACCGAGGCCGAGCAAGGCCTCGTGGACGCCTTCACCGCCGCCGCGCCCAGCCTGCCGGGCGGCGTGGCGGTGACGGCGGCGCGGGCCGCCGCCTTCGAGGCCTTCTCGCGCACCGGCCTGCCGCACCGTCGCACCGAGGCGTGGCGCTATACGGATCTGCGGCGCTTCATGCGCGATGCCAAGCCGCTGGCGCCGTTTCCGAACCTCGATCTGGCCGCCACCGCCGCCACGGCGGGCTTCATCGCCGCCGATCTCGATTTCCGCCGGCTGGTGGTGGTGGATGGCATCTTCATGCCCTCGCTCTCCGACCTCTCCGGGCTGGAGGAGGGGCTGACCATCCGCTCCTTCGGGGCCGTGCTGGGCGAGGATGCGCCGCTTCTGCCGGATGTGCTGCGCGATGCGCTGCCGGAGTACGATCCGGCCATGGCGCTCAATGCGGCGCTGGCCCGTGACGGCGTCTGGATCAGCCTTGCCCCCGGCGTGGCGATCGAACGGCCGCTGCATCTGGTGTTCGTCTCCACCGGGGAGAGCCCCACGTCGGTCTTCTCCCGCTCCCGCGTCACGCTCGGCGCCGGCGCCCGGCTGTCGCTGCTGGAGACCCACGAGGCGGCGGACGGCGTCGCCCATCAGGTGAATGCCGCGCTCGGCCTGCTGGTGGGCGACGCGGCGGAGCTGACCCATGTGAAGGTCACGGCGGAAGGCGATGCGGTGCTGCATGTGGGCAGCCTGATCGCCAGCGTGGGCGCGCGGGCGAAGATCTCCACCTGCGGCTTCGCCTTGCGCGGCGCCGTGGTGCGCAACCAGATGTTCGTGCGCCTCGCCGGCGCGGACACGCAGGCCGAGATTTCCGGCGTCAGCCTGCTCGGCGGCAGGCAGCATGTGGACCAGTCGCTGCTGCTCTCCCACGCCGCGCCCGGCGGCACCAGCCGCGAGACCTTCAAGGCGGTGGTGGACGGCACGGCGCACGCCGCTTTCCAGGGCAAGATCGCGGTCGAGCAGGCGGCCCAGCAGACCGACGCCCGCATGATGGCCCGCGCGCTGCTCCTGTCGGAGGAGGCGGAGGCCTATTGCAAGCCGGAGCTGGAGATTTTCGCCGACGACGTGCAGTGCGGCCACGGCGCCACCGTGGGTACGCTGGACGACCAGCTGAAATTCTATCTGATGGCGCGCGGCATTCCCGCCAAGGAGGCCGAGACGCTGCTCATTCAGGCCTTCGTGGGCGAGGTGCTGGACGGCATCGCCCATGAGGGCCTGCGCGAGGCGCTCACGGCCGCGACCGTCAACTGGCTGGAGGCGCGGGCATGAACGTCCATCCCTCCACCACCCGCCCGCTGCCGGAGCTGCATCCGGCGGTCTCCGGTGAGACCTACGACGTGGCGCGCGTGCGCGCGGACTTCCCCATCCTCGGCATGCAGGTCTATGGCAAGCCGCTGGTCTATCTGGACAATGCGGCCTCGGCCCAGAAGCCGCAGGCCGTGCTGGACCGGCTCAATCAGGCCTACACATCCGAATATTCCAACGTGCATCGCGGCCTGCATTATCTCGCCAATGCCGCCACCGAAGGCTATGAGGGCGCGCGGGAGGCGGTGCGGGCCTTCCTGAACGCCGGCAGCACAGACGACATCATCTTCACCAAGGGCGCCACCGAGGCCATCAATCTCGTGGCCCACACCTTCGGCCGTACGCAGATCGGCGAGGGCGACGAGATCGTGCTCTCCATTCTTGAGCATCACGCCAATATCGTGCCCTGGCATTTCCTGCGCGAGCGGCAGGGGGCGGTGCTGAAATGGGCGCCCGTGGACGATGCCGGCAACTTCCTGCTGGACGAGTTCGAGGCGCTTCTGACGGAGCGCACCAAGCTCGTCGCCATCACCCAGATGTCCAATGTTCTGGGCACGGTGGTGCCGGTGAAGGAGGTCATCCGCATCGCCCATGCGCGGGGCATTCCGGTGCTGGTGGATGGCTCGCAGGCCAGCGTCCATATGGACGTGGACGTGCGCGATCTGGATTGCGACTTCTACGTTATCACCGGCCACAAGCTCTATGGCCCCACCGGCATCGGCGCGCTCTACGGCAAGCCGGAGATGCTGGCGCAGCTGCCGCCCTTCAATGGCGGCGGCGAGATGATCAAGGACGTGTTCCGCGACACCGTCACCTATGGCGCGCCGCCTCACCGCTTCGAGGCGGGTACGCCGCCCATCGTGCAGGCCATCGGCCTCGGCGCGGCGCTGGATTACATCTCCTCCATCGGCAAGGCCCGCATCCGCGCGCACGAGATGGACCTGCTGGCTTATGCGCAGGAACGCCTGTCCGCCATCGAAGGACTGCGCATCTATGGCACGGCGGCGGAGAGGGGGGCGCTCGTCTCTTTCTCGCTGGGCACGGCGCATGCGCACGATGTGGCGACCGTGATCGACCGCTCAGGTGTGGCGGTGCGCGCCGGCACCCATTGCGCCATGCCGCTGCTGGAGCGCTTCGGCGTCTCCTCCACCTGCCGGGCGTCCTTCGCCCTCTACAACACGCGTGCGGACGTGGACGCGCTGGCGGATGCGCTGATGCGGGCGAAAACGGTCTTCGCCTGACCCCGGGTGCCCCGCTGCCGCGCAAACCTCGGACGGGCGGCAGTGAGGCGGGGCGGGTGGAGCGTCCGGTGGAACCGGGCCAGCAGCCTGCCGGGCCCCGACCTGGCGGCAGGGCCTGCCGCGAGCGCGGCCCGGTTCCACCGTGACATTCCTGGGAGCGCAGCGTTGAGCATGTGCATGTGAACAGAAAGAAGGCCCCGGCATCGCCGGGGCCTTCTTTCTGTGCCGGGAAGCGTCTCTTGGGAAGCGTCTCTGCCCCCTCAGAACCGCTTGATGTCGATGCCGTGCTTGCGCAGGGCATAGCCGATCTGGCGCGGGGTGAGGTTGAGCAGGCGGGCCGCCTTGGCCTGCACCCAGCCGGAGCGCTCCATGGCCTGGAGCAGTTGTTCCTTCTCGTTCGGCCGGCCGGGAAGGGCCGGGCAGGCTTCCGTACCGGGACAGGTCACGGGAAGGCCCTCCACGGGTCCCGCGGCCGCTGCCGGGAAGGGCGTGAGCGGGACGGGGGAGAGGGGCACCGGCACGACCGGGGCGGGGGCGAGCGGGCCGGATGCCGGCGGGGCCGCCTGCGCCGCCGCCGCATGGGAGGCAGCGGGCGCCGGCGTCACCGGCAGGGTATGCTTGGGCGCCGAGCCCTTCCACAGGACGGCGGAGAGGCACTGGCCGCTGTCGCAGGCGAAATCGTGCGGGGTGATGACGCTGTCATGGGCCAGCGTCGCCGTGCGCCGCACGCAATTCTCCAGCTCGCGCACATTTCCGGGGAAGTAGCAGCGGCGCAGCACCTCGATGGCCGCGGCGGAGAGCACCAGCTCCTGCTTGTTTTCCTTGTTGAAGCGATCAAGCACGCTGCGCGCCAGCTTGGGGATGTCGCCGGGCCGCTCGCGCAAGGGCGGCAGCAGCAGCGGCACCACATGGATGCGGTAATAGAGATCGGCGCGGAACTCGCCCTTGGCCACCGCCTCCTCCAGATTCTTGTTGGTGGCGCAGACGAGGCGCACGTCCACCTTCAGCGTGCGGTTGCCGCCCACGCGCTCGAACTCGCCTTCCTGCAACACGCGCAGCAGCTTGGCCTGGAAGGCGGGCGAGATCTCGCCGATCTCGTCCAGAAAGAGCGTGCCGCCGTGGGCCAGCTCGAAGCGGCCCTGGCGCATGTTGATCGCCCCGGTGAAGGCGCCCTTCTCATGGCCGAACAGTTCCGATTCCAGCACCGCCTCCGGCAAGGCGGCGCAATTCACCTTCACGAAGGGCTTCGCCTTGCGGGGCGAGAGTTCGTGGATGGCGCGGGCGAACAGTTCCTTGCCGGTGCCGCTTTCCCCGCGCAGCAGCACGGTGGTGTTGGAGCGGGCCACCACCTGCGCGGTGGCGATGAGGCGCTTCACCAGCGGACTGTCGCCGATGATGCCGATGGCCGATCCGGCCTCGGTGGTCTTGCGCTCAACAGGCGTCTGTTCTTCCTTCAGCGCCTTTTCCAGCCGGTGGGTCTGGGCGATCAGGCGGTCGCGGTCGCTGGCCACCAGCTCGTGCAGGCGCACGGTCTGGCCCACCAGATTGGCCACCATGGAGAGGAAGCGCACGTCCTCGTCGAAGCGGAACCGGGCGGTGCCGTCCCAGATGCGGTCGATGGAGAGCGTGCCCATCACATGGCCCTCGGCCTTGATCGGCACGCCGATGAAGGAGACGGTCGCCGCGTCGGGCGAGACGAACAGGTCCTCATGGCCCTCGAACAGCGGGTCGGCGGCCACGTCCTGCACCACCAGCGGCGTCTGGGTGGCAACGATCTGGTCGATGGCCTTCTGCGGCACGCGGGCGCGGATCTGGCCGGCCATTTCCGGCGTCCAGCCGGTGGTGGCCACCATGTCCGGCTCGCCCTCCTTGTCGAGGATGACGATCATGCCGTGCCGCATCTGCAGCATGGAGGACAGGATGTTCACCACATTGGCGAGCGTCACCTCCAGGCGGCGGGCTGCCGTGAGGATCTTGGAAATCTCGTACACGCCAATGAGCGCCACCTCGGGCGAGGTGCCGCGCGACATCGGGTGGGGGATCTCGGAATGGGGCATCTCGGGGTGGGTCATCTCCGGGTGGGTCATCGCCTGGAAAACCCCGTGCGGCTGCGCCATCTCGTGGCGCGATGAAACGTCGTGCAGGACTCCGGCCTGAAGCGGGTCGGAGTGAAAGATATCGTCATGGCGGGACTCGCGCGGCGATCCGGCCCGGTCGGCGGTCTCCCGCCGACCGTCCGAACGCCCGCTCTCCTGACGTCCGGCATCGCGCCGCGCGTTCTCGATCTGCACCGCCTCCGGTCGGCCGGTCTCCGTCCGGCGCTGCACCGCGCCACCGTCCGGCCTCGTCTGAACCCTCGGCGCGTCGGGCAATGCCGACGTGGACCGAGGCACACGTACCTGGAAGAAATCGGTCATTGGCGTGCTCCCAGCCGCAGAGCGGCATATGAGGGATCGGCCTCCTGACGGGTGTTCCCTATCGGTATTCCCTGATGCGGTCTCTGGCGGTGGACCGCTGATCTTTTCGAGATGTTCTAATGGAACCCGCGTGGAGATGAGCCGACTTTGATTTGCGTCAACTAATGGAGCTGTTCGACCGCAGAACATCCGCCGCGGCCGCACAAATGTTGTGCTGTCACTACTCGGCTGCGGCTGGCAGCCGATCGCCGGCCGCCTCAAGGGCGACGGCGGTGGAGGCGATGACGGCGGCCACGCGCACCGCTGTCTGGATCTGCGCCTCGCTGAGGCCGGCCTCGCGCAGCACGGCCTCATGGGCATCGATGCAGCGGCCGCAGCCGTTCATGGCGGAGACCGCCAGGGACCACAGCTCGAAATCGGCCTTCTCGACGCCGGGATTGCCGATCACGCTCATGCGCAGCTTGGCGGGCAGGGTCTCATAGGCCTTGTTGGCCGCCAGATGCGTGAAACGGTAATAGACATTGTTCATGGCCATGATGGAGGCGGCCGCCTTCGCCGCGTCCAGCGCCGCCGGGGAGAGATGCGGGGCGGCCTCGCTCTCCAGCGCCTGCGCCACCTCAGCGTTGCGGGTGGTGAGCCCGCAGGCCACCAGCAGCCCATAAAGCTGCTGGGGCGTGAGGCTGTCCTCGCGCGGCAGGGCCGAGAGGTTCAGCTTCACATCCTTGGCGAAACCGGGGAGCAGCGACTTCAGGTCTTCGATGCTCATCTGCTCAGGCCACCTTCAGCACGTCGCCGCCGACTTCGCGGTTGCAGGGGCACAGTTCGTCCGTCTGCAGCGCGTCCAGCACCCGCAGCGTATCCTTCGGATTGCGGCCGACATTGAGGTTGGTGGCATAGACGTGCTGGATCACATTGTCCGGATCCACCACGAAGGTGTAGCGATAGGCCACCCCGTCCGGTGAGCGCACGCCCAGCCCGTCCACCAGCGAGCCGTTGGTGTCGGCGAAGGACCAGATGGGCAGGCGGTTCAGATCCCTGTGGTCGCGCCGCCAGGCGAGCTTCACGAACTCATTGTCGGTGGAGCCGCCGAGCACCACCGCGTCACGGTCGGCGAAGTCGCCGGAGAGGCGGGCGAATTCCGCGATCTCGGTGGGGCACACGAAGGTGAAATCCTTGGGATAGAAAAAAATGATCTTCCACTTACCAGGGAAGCTCTCCGCCGTGAGGGTCTCGAACGCGGGCTGGCCGTTCTCCTCGTGGAAGTTGAAGCCGGGCTTGACGCCGGTGATCGAGAACTCAGGAAGGGTGTTGCCAATGCCGAGCATAAGAATGTCTCCAATGGTCGCGCGGCGAAGCGCGCAGTCATCGTCTGGCGGACATGCTGCAACGCCCGTGCCAGCGGTCCGGGAAGCTCGAAACGCTACTGATTCCAATCAGCGCGTTTGCGACAGGTCCTGAATGTCGGGTTTGCGACACGACAGCCGGGGCGCGCCTGTCGGGAAGCCTGCGCGGCACCCGCCGCCGCTGCGGTGCCAGGGCGGAAAGCGTGCACCCGCGCCTGTTCCTTTGCGGAAGGTTGCAGCTGCGGTTCGCCACGTCAGCGCTTGGCATGAATGTCGCTAGAGGACTGCCGTCCCCGCCTTCAAGCGGCGGCAGGGGGATCCGGTGCGGCACGCCCGCTGTGGCGACGCGTTGGAACGGATGGGCAGGGCGGCCTCTGAGCACCGTGCCGGTCGCGCGCGGCATGCGGGCGGCGGGTGGATCGCGGGTGGGGCCGGCGACGGGAGACACGATGCGCAACGAAACAGACTTCAGGCCGTCGCGTCGTGCGCCGGTGGCCGTGGTGCTCGGCACCAATGATGTGGCGTCCGCGGTGGCCTGCCGGCTGTTTCAGGCGGGCTACGGCGTGGTGGTCTCGCGGGATCCGGCTCAGCCGGTGCTGCGCCGGAGCATGGCTTTCGACGACGCGCTGGTCACAGGCTTCTCCGAACTGATGGGCGTCACCGCCCGCCCCACCCATGCGCTGGTGGAGGTGCTGCGCGGCTTCACGGAGCGCAACGGCGTCATGGTCACGACCATGGAGCTGGGCGACCTGCTCTGCCTCGGCCTGATCGATCTGCTGGTGGATGCGCGCCTGCGCCTGCGCTCGCTGAAGGTGGATATCCGCCCCTTCGCCCGTCTCACCATCGGCCTCGGGCCGGGGTTCACTGCCGGCCGCCATGTGGACGTGGCGGTGGAGACGGCGCCGGAAGCCATCGGCGTGCTGCGCGAAGGCTCCACGCTGGCCGCCCACGGCCGTTCCGCGCCGCTGGCGGGTGCGGGGCGCGAGCGCTTCGCCCGCGCGGTGGGCGGCGGCCTGTGGCTGACGGACTGCGCCATCGGCGACCGCGTGACCCGCGACGCGGTGATCGGCACATGCAATGATGTGCTGGTCACGGCTCCGCTTACGGGACATCTGCGGGGCCTCGTGCGCAGCGGCGTCGATGTGCCGGATGGGCTGAAGCTGCTGGAGGTCGATCCCGGCTCCGAACCGAGCTGGCTCGGCCCCAGCGAGCGGGCGCAGCGCATCGCTGCCGCCACGCTGGATGCGGTGCGCACCATGGAGACCATGGTGGCGGGCGCCGGGGTGTCGCACTGAGACACCGGGGCGGGCGCACCATCGGGCGGCTGGCGCCGGGGCGTGTCGCCCCATGGTGCCAGCGCCCACGGTGCCAGCGCCCGGCCTTCGCACGTGACACCTGCAGCCTGACGTCCCCGGAGTTGAGCGTATGCGTGCGTGGTCGTCGGAGCGGATCGAGTCCCTGTTGGCGGAAGATGTGCCGCATGGGGATCTGACCACCCATCTGCTTGGCATCGGCGACCGGCCGGGGCGCATGCGCTTCCAGATGCGCAGGCCGGGCGTGGTGTGCGGCATCGAGGTCGCCGCGCAACTGGTGACGCAGGCCGGCGGCGCGGCGCAGGTGGTGCGGCCCACGGGCACGCGGGTGGCGGCGGGCGATCTGCTGCTGGAAGCCAGCGGCACGGCGGGCGCGCTGCATCAGGCCTGGAAGGTGGCGCAGACGCTGGTGGAATATCTCTCCGGCATCGCCACCGCCACGGCGGCCATGGTGGATGCGGCCCGCGCGGTGTCCCCGGACATCGCCGTCGTCACCACGCGAAAAACCTTTCCCGGCAACAAGGCGGCGATGATCGAGGCGATCCGGGCCGGCGGCGCCGAGCCGCATCGCCTCGGCCTGTCGGAAACCGTTCTCGTCTTTCCCGAGCATCGCGCCTTCCTGGCCGATCCGCTGGCGGCCATCGCCCGGCTGCGGGCAGCCGCGCCCGAAAAGCGCATCGTGGTGGAGGTGGACACATTGGAGGGCGTGCGGGCCATCCTTCCGGCGGGGCCGGACATCCTCCAGTGCGAGAAGATGACGCCGGCCGAGATCGCCGCCGTGGTGGCGGACGTGGCGGCAGCGGGCAGCCCGGCGCGGGTGGCGGCGGCGGGCGGGGTGAATGCGGGCAATGCGGCGGATTACGCCCGTGCCGGGGCGCACATTCTGGTGTCCTCCGCGCCCTATTGGGCGGCGCCGGCGGACGTGAAGGTGACGCTGGAGGCCGCCTGACGCGGGCTGCGCGGCGATTGACAGGAACACGGGCGGCGCGTGGAAGCGGGCCGTGCGGGTGGCGGGGGATGTCCGGGGGGACACGCCACGGCGGGCCGAAACCGCCGGAAGGGCCTAGAGCATGTCCGGCTTTGATTGCTCCGCAATCCAAGCCGCAAGACATTCTCTATCAAAGAGTTGGAGCGTTTCAGCGTTTCCATGAAACGATGAAACGCTCTGGGCTCATCCGGCGGTTCGGTTTCCGAGGATCAGGCTATCGCTGACGGATCTGCGCAGGGTTCAGGCGGCGGCACACGTGCCGCCGGTCCTGCCGGCTCAGCGGCGGGCGGGCAGGGACGCGCCGCGCGAGGAGCTGCCGAGGGCGAGCGCGCTGCCGGGCAGCGGTCCGGTCACGGTGGGCGCGGCCTCGTTGGCGGCCTTCAGGCGGTTGAGGTCACGCTTGGCCTGCCGCGCCTGCTTGCGATGGCGGCCCTGACGCAGCCACGTATAGAGGCCGCCTATGATCAGGCCCAGAATCACGCCACCGAAGACGATGGAGAACAGCGGCACCGTGACCGAGAGGGCGGGCGAGTCCGGCGAGAAGGGATCCAGCGAGAGCGTGACCGGGCGACGGTTGGCCACCGCCAGTGCCACCAGCAGGATGGAGACCGGCAGGCCGATGAGAACGGAGAGGATGCGACCCACGGTGCTGCTCAGTCCCCGTCGTTGAGACGCTCGCGCATCTCCTTGCCGGTCTTGAAGTAGGGCACGCTCTTGGAGGTGACGTCCACCTGCTTGCCGGTGCGCGGGTTGCGGCCGGTGCGGGCCTCGCGATGCTTGACGGAGAAGGCGCCGAAGCCGCGCAGTTCCACGCGGTCGCCCTTCGCCAGCGCATCCACGATCTGGTCGAGGATGGCGTTGACGATGTTCTCAACGTCACGCTGATAAAGATGCGGATTGGCTTCGGCGATCTTCTGCACCAGTTCGGACTTGATCATTGTCGGCTCAAAATTTCCGGTGCCAGATGGGAATCGCAATAATACGCTGACGCGCCGTGTCGTGACAGCTTGTGCGGTGTCGGCCTGAGGCCCCGGAACGGCAACGCCGCATCCCACCGCGCGTAGTCTAGATCGGAGCCTGCCAGAGGGCCAAAAGCCCGTCAAGTTTCGCCCGTTCCAAAGCGGATTGGGTTGCCTCGGAAAGATAGCCCGCCACGCTCTCGAAGCCGGTTGCGGCGGCGAGCGTCGCAGCCATGCCGCGCAGCCAGGAGAACTCGCTCGACGTCTTCTCCGTGCGCCAGGTGCGCACGCGCAGATCCTCCGACACGCCCTTCTCCCGCGCCAGCCAGGCGCGTGCGGTGCGTTCGTCGCCCACCTCATCCACCAGCTGCAGCGCGAGGCCCTGGTGGCCGGTGAAGACGCGGCCGTCGGTGACTTCCGCGAGGCGGGTGTCGGACACCTTGCGGCGGTCGGAGACGAGGCCCTTGAACCAGCCGTAGCTGTCCACCACCAGACTGTTGATCGCGGCGCGCGCTTCCGGGCTGGTGGGCTGGTAGCCATTGGGCACGGCTTTCAGCGGCGAGGATTTGATATCCTCCACCGTCACGCCGATCTTGCCCAGCAGCTCGGTGACGTTGGGATACTGGAAGATGACGCCGATGGACCCCACCATGCCGTTGCGGCGCGCGACGATATGGTCCGCGCCCATGGCGGCGATGTAGCCGCCGGAGGCGGCCATGCCTTCCACCACCGCCACCACCGGCTTCTTCTCGGCGAGACGCCGCAGGGCGTCATAGAGCTGCTCGGCGCCGGTGACGGTGCCGCCGGGGCTGTCGATGGAGACGATGACGGCCTTGGCATTGGACTTGGCGATGCGGTCCAGCATCTCCACCCGCTCGCGATCGGTGCGGATGATGCCACCCACCACGATGCGCGCCACATGGGGCGAGGAGGGTAGGATATCGCGACCGTATGTCACGTAACCGCCCACCGCCACGGCGGCGACCACCGCGAGCACGCCGACGACGCGCCAGAAGCTGAGCTTGCGGCGCAGGCGGCGGCGGTCAACGATCTGGTCCACGTCGAGCGACATCAGGATCTCCGGTCAGCCCCCGCTGAGCGGCGCACTTAAGCGGGCGGGCGGCGGCTTGGCAAGGGAAGGAGGCGTGCTTGGTCAGCCGGCACGGATGTTGTATTATACGGCGTATTACAGATGAGGGTGCGCCATGGCCAAGCCGGACTTGTCCGATCCCATTCCCGTCCGCCTGCCCCGTGATGTGCTGGCCGATATCGAGGCCATCGCGAAGGTTTCGGATCGGACACGCAGCTGGGTGATGGTGCGTGCGCTGCGCCTCTATCTGGCGGGGGAGGGCGCGGACATCCTCGCTGCGGCCCAGGGGCAGGAGGAGATGGCCGCCGGCAAGGGGCACGCGATGGATGACGTACTGGCCGAGGTCGAGGCGATCATCCGCAAAAACGTCGCCTGATGAAGGTGCGCCTGTCGCCACGGGCGCGAGCCTATCTGCTGGAGGAGGCGGCCTATCTGCGCCGCCACAGCCGTGCGGCCGCCGAGGCTTTCCTTGGCCGCATGCGCAGTGCTCAACAGCTCCTCGCCACCTATCCCGCGAGCGGCGAGGCGCTTCCCATGGCCGGCGTTCGCCGGTTGGTGAGCGGGGACTATGTGTTGGATTATCAAGTGCGTGACGAGGCGTTGGATGTGCTGTCCGTCCGTCATGGGCGACAGCAACCCGCGGGCCTGCCGATCGCCCCTGATTTCGACTACGAGGCTTCACCCGACGTGGCCCCCAAGACCGAAGTGGCCCCGGCCGGACCCGAAGCGGACCCCGAGCCGGACGCCGAC
This sequence comes from Azorhizobium oxalatiphilum, assembly GCF_014635325.1. Classification (GTDB taxonomy): domain Bacteria; phylum Pseudomonadota; class Alphaproteobacteria; order Rhizobiales; family Xanthobacteraceae; genus Azorhizobium; species Azorhizobium oxalatiphilum. Next base: position 156,309 of record NZ_BMCT01000010.1, read on the forward strand.
GCCTGAGCGCCGCCGTCCGGGTTCGTCACTTCCCCCCGCTCACACGCGCGTCAGCACGTAGCTCTGGCTGTCGTCATAGAGCCAGGTCATGCGGTTCAGCTTGCCGGAGGCGTCGGCGGCAAAGGACATGAAGCCGGTCGGCGCATCCGCCGACATGGCGACTATGGGGGCGAACCGTCCCTCTGCCTTCAGCCGCACCAGATAGAGCGGGCCATCGAAAGGTGTCAGGTTCAGCACCGCGCCGGTCTTGAAGCGGGCGGCGAGCCCCTTGCCGTCGACCTCCACCTTCACCTCGCCCAGCATCTCGCTCTTATAGGTGCCGGCGAGGGCTGCCGGATCGAGCGGCGGCGTGGGGGACTTGGGCGGGGTGTAGCGGGCATCGTCGGCGGCGGCACCGGCCTTCGCCTTCTCGATCTCGCGGGCGAAATAGTCCTGCGCGGGATTCTCCAGCAGCGCGTCATAGATGCTGAGCGCCAGCGCATCCACGAAACCGATGTTCTGCAGGTTGCTGAGCACGATCACGCCCAGCCCCTTGTCCGGCAGGAAGCCGAAATGGGTGCCGAAGCCGTTGGTGCCGCCATTGTGCCAGATCACCCGGCCGTTGGGCGTGGACATGAGCAGCCAGCCCATGGCGTAGGCGATGGTATCGCTCATGCCCACGCGCGGAATACGCGTGACGCCGAGATTGGCGGGCGAGACGATCTCCTTGCCCTCGAACGCGCCGTTGGCGAGGTGCAGGCGCATCCAGCGCGCCATGTCCTCCAGCGTGGAGTTCATGTTGCCCGCCGGCCCCAGCGAATAGGGAAAGGAGGGATCGAACGGGATCTCGATGGAGCCCTTGGGCACCCACGTATGGCCGGTGGCATGGTTGGGAGCGGCCGAGATGGCTTCGGCCGTGAAGCTCGTCTCCTTCATGCCCAGCGGATCGAGGATCTCGGCCTGCGCCACCGCATCCCAGTCTTTGGCGCCGCTGGCCTTCGCCACCACCTCGCCGGCCACCAGATGGGTGATGTTGGTGTAGGCGAAAGCTGAGCGGAAGCTCGATACCGGCTCCACATAGCGCAGCGAGTGCACAAGGTCCGGCGGCGGGTAGCCGAGCGCGGTGAGACCGTCGTTCACATAGGGCATCAGGCCGGAACGCTGGGCGATGATGTCGAACAGGCGGAATTCGCGGCTCGCCCAGTCATCCTTCAGCGCGAAGCCGGGGTGGCGGTCCGAGATGCGATCGTCCCAGGCGAGCCAGCCCTTGTCCACGCCGATGGCCATGGTGGTGGCGAGGAAGGCCTTGGTGGTGGAGCCGATCTGGAACTGGGTGCGGCTGTCCACCGGCCGCTTGTCGCTCTTGGAGCGGGCGCCGAAGCCCTTGGTGTAGACGAGCTTGTCGCCGGAGACGATGCCGAGCATGCAGCCCGGCACGTCGAAGGTCTTCATGGCCTCGACGAGACGCGTCTCGATGCCGGGCATGACCGTGGTCAGGCGGCCGAGCAGGGGAGAGGCGGAGGCCTCAGTGCGTTTGGCCGCCTGCGGGGTCGGCATCTGGGCCGAGGCGGTGGCGGCGAAGGCCGCGGCGCCGGCGGCAGCCAGCGCGCCGGTGGCGAGGCTGCGACGGGAGAGCAGCGGGCCGGAAGGCGCTGCCGGATCGCTCTCGCGGGACGTGGCGGTTTCGGGGGACGCGTGACGCGTCGCTGCGGGGTCGTCGTAGTGCGCCATGAAGGCCTCCTGCAATGCCCACCCCGAGCACGTCCGGCTTTGATTGCTTCGCAATCCAAGCCGCAAGACGTTCTCGATCAAAACGTTGGAGGCGGATTCACGGGTCAGATTTCATCTGATCCGATCCGGCTCCAAAACAGCGGCGAGCATGGCGAAGCTCAAGGCGCAGGGCAACAAAAAAGGCCGGCGCTGGGCGCCGGCCTTCCGATTTTGTTCAAGCCAACTAAGGACTTGAGATCACTCGCCGGTGCGCTGCTTGAGAGCGGCGCCCAGGATGTCACCGAGCGAGGCGCCCGAGTCCTGCGAACCGTACTGCGCCACGGCTTCCTTCTCCTCGGCGATTTCCATCGCCTTGACGGAAACCTGCACCTTGCGCGCCTTGCGGTCGAACAGGGTGACGCGGGCGTCCAGCTTCTCGCCGACCGAGAAGCGCTCGGGGCGCTGGTCGTTGCGCTCGCGGGCCAGTTCCGAACGCTTGATGAAAGCGGACAGATCCGTGCCGGTGAGCTTCACCTCGATGCCGCCGTCCTTCACGTCGGTGACTTCGCAGGTGACGATCGCACCCTTCTTCACTTCGCCGGCGTCGGCGAAGGGGTCGCCGGCAAGCTGCTTGATGCCGAGCGAGATGCGCTCCTTCTCGACGTCCACGTCGAGCACCACCGCCTTCACGGTGTCACCCTTGCGGAATTCGTCGATGACCTGCTCGCCCGGACGGTTCCAGTCGAGGTCGGACAGGTGCACCATGCCGTCCACGTCGCCGTCGAGGCCCAGGAACAGACCGAACTCGGTCTTGTTCTTGACTTCGCCCTCGACCACCGCGCCGGGGGCATACTTCTCGCCGAAGGCTTCCCACGGATTCTGCAGGGTCTGCTTGAGGCCCAGCGAGATGCGGCGCTTGGCGGGATCCACCTCGAGCACCTGAACTTCCACTTCCTGCGAGGTCGAGACGATCTTGCCGGGGTGGACGTTCTTCTTGGTCCAGGACATCTCGGACACGTGGATCAGGCCTTCGATGCCCGGCTCCAGCTCGACGAACGCGCCGTAGTCCGTGATGTTGGTGACGCGACCCTTGAAGCGGGCCTCCACCGGATACTTGGCCTCGATGCCCTCCCACGGATCGCCGAGGAGCTGCTTCATGCCGAGCGAGATGCGGTGCGTCTCGTGGTTGATCTTGATGATCTTCACCTTCACCGTCTGGCCGATGTTCAGCACTTCGGTGGGGTGGTTCACGCGGCGCCATGCGATGTCGGTGACATGCAGCAGGCCGTCGATGCCGCCCAGATCAACGAACGCACCGTAATCGGTGATGTTCTTGACCACGCCCTCGATGGCCTGACCCTCTTCGAGGTTCTGGACCAGTTCGTGACGCTGCTCGGCGCGGGTCTCTTCCAGCACGGTGCGGCGCGACACGACGATGTTGCCGCGGCGGCGATCCATCTTGAGGATCTGGAAGGGCTGCTGATTGTGCATCAGCGGGGCGACGTCGCGGATCGGACGGATGTCCACCTGCGAACGCGGCAGGAAGGCCACGGCGCCGTCGAGATCGACGGTGAAGCCGCCCTTGACCTGGTTGAAGATCACGCCCGTGACCTTCTCATTGGCGGTGAACGCCTTCTCGAGCTTGACCCAGCTCTCCTCGCGGCGCGCCTTGTCGCGCGAGAGGACGGCTTCGCCCATGGCGTTCTCGACGCGCTCGAGATAGACCTCGACCTCGTCGCCCACCTTGATGGGGTTCTCGCGGCCCGGGCCGGCGAACTCGCGCAGCGCAACGCGGCCTTCCGTCTTCAGGCCGATGTCGATGATCGCCAGATCCTTCTCGATGGCGACAACGAGGCCCTTGACGACGGCGCCTTCCTGGAGGTCGGCGCGGCCGAAGCTCTCGTCCAGAAGGGCGGCAAAATCTTCACGTGTGGTTTCTACGGCGGACATCTAGTCTCCGAACGTCTCGGCGCCGGCGTCTCGTGTTGGGACGCCCGTATCGTGCAGGTGGCTCGGGAGACACCCGAACCGCCGCCGGAAAACCGGCGGGCCGGCGCAAAGACTGCGCGATACGAACAAGGGTTGGGATGTTTCCGGCCGCTGCGCGCGAAAACCTCAGGCGGGACAACCTCCGTGTCGCGATCGCGCGTATCCCGCGCCACCGGCCCGCCCAAGCGGCCTCCACGATGGGATGCGCAGCCAGGAACTGCGGGTTACGTAGTGGAAAATCTACGTAACCGCAAGGGTTCGCCGCCGGGAAAACCATGCGGCAGTGCGTTTTTGCGCTGCATTCCCCAGCCGATTGCGGCACCGGGACACCGTGGCGCCGCAGGGCTCAATCGGTGACGATCTTCACCTTGTCGCCATAGTGGAGCTTGGCGTCCTTATCGAGGCCGTTGAGGATGAGGAAGCGTTCCATCGGCCGGTCCGGCACCTGCATGCGCCCGGCCATCTTCTCCACATTGTCCGTCAGCCCCACGGTGGCGATGCGGATGCGCAGCGGCTTCACCGTTTCCGCCTCGTTGGTGGCGACCCGCCGGAAGGTCTCGGCGGCGGCGCGGAACTGCTTGTCCAGATCCGGGGTGAGCGTGCGGGCGGCGAAGATGAGGCGATAGACGTCCGAGCCGAAGCGGATGGCGAACATGCGGAACGACCACTGCTCGCCCCGCGCCACGGCGGTTGCGGCGGAGAAGCCGTTGACGCTGAGCGTCTCCACCGAATTGATCTCCACCCCGTCGATCCAGCCGGAGGAGAGATACTGGCCGAGCGACTGGTCGCCGGGCACGCGCACCGCGTCGAGCCGCAGCGCCTCGGAGCCGGAGGAGGTGGCGCCCAGCACCGCCTGCGAGGTGTTCTCCAGCGAGAAGCCCTCGGGCGCGGTGAAGGTGAAGCCGAGCTTGGGGTGGAAGAAGTTCCGCCCGCGCACGAAGCCTTCCTTCGGATCGTCGCCATAGACCATGCCGTTCAGGGCGGCGAGATAGGCGGCCTTGTCGCGCTCGCCATTGCCGGGGGCGGCATATTCGCGGGCATTGGCGATGGCGATGGAGATTCGCTCCGGGGTCGCCGGGTGCGAGGACAGGAAGTCCATGTCCGGCGTGGCGTTGCCGGCCAGCGCATTCGAGCGGATGCCGGCCTGCTTGCCCATGTCGGTGAGGAAGCGCGAGGCGCCATAGGGATCGAAGCCGGCGCGCGCGGCGATGCCGACGCCGATGGCGTCCGCCTCCAGCTCCTGTCCGCGCGAGAAGGTGGCCAGCGTCTGCCGGCTCTTCTGCATGGCGAGGGCGCCCATGTTCTGGTCGGCCACCACGTCGGAGATGACGCGGCTCACCAGCACCGCCTGCTTCACCTGATCCTCGCGGATGGAGGCGTGGCGGGCGATCACGTGCGCCATCTCGTGCGCCAGCACGGAGGACATTTCCGAGGTGTCGTTGGCCAGCGCCAGCAGGCCGCGGGTCACATAGAGCGAGCCGTCCGGCAGCGCGAAGGCGTTGATGGCCGGCGAGTTCAGCACGGTGACGCGATATTTCAGGTCCGGCCGCTCGGAGGCGGCCACCAGCCGCTCCACCACGGACTGGATCAGAGCCTTGAGTTCGGGATCGTCATAGGCGCCGCCATAGGAGGCGACCAGCCGCTCATGCTCGCGCCGCTGGGCGGGCGACATGCCGGCAGTGTCGGAAGCGGCGAGCGAGGCGCGGGTGAGGGGCACGCTGGCGCGGTCGAGATCGACGCTGCCGCATCCCGTCAGCACGCCTCCGAGGGCCGCGAGCAGAGCCGCGGTGCGCCCGGCGCGGAGCGAGATGGGGGCAAGCGCGCGGATGCGCGCAGCCAAGGACTGACGGGCCGAGGGCTGACGGGCCAATGCCTGCCATGCAGACGGGCGCACGGAAGCGTCCTGCGGAACGGACGGTCCGCTCCACGGCAAATCCCCCAGTCCTGCCTGTCCCCGCGACACGCTCACCTTGTCCCCTCGTCCAACGCCCTGCGTGCGGATGGTTCTCCATCCGCCTGCGGCCCGCGCCAGCGGTCTCCCGCTTTCCCGGTCCGCGCTTTCCTGGTCCGCACCTTTTCGGTCCGTACCTTTCCGGTCCCGGTTGCCACCGGTCCCGTTCCCACCCTGTGTCGTGCCGTCGGTTTCCGTCCGGCTGCTCCTGCATGGCGTTTGTTGCACCATCATGGAGAACGTTTCATGAACCTGACATGACTGGCGCCCAATGCGCTCTTCCCTTTCAGGAGGAACGCCGGATGCCCTGTCCGCCGGTCCCGGTTGCCAGTCCCGTCCGGGTTGCCGGTTCCGGGTGATGGCATCCCGTAAGGTGCTGCGCAACATGGCGGGAGCGAGGCCATAGCGCGAAAACACGGCGGCTGGTTCCCGTCCCGCGCACGCCGTGACGCGAGTGTGATCTTTATGCAGCAGAGCCATGCGCCATCCGCGCGCCTCGCCCGGCTTCCGTTTCCCGCCTTGCGTCCGCAATCCCCGCGCTAATCTCCCGCGTTGATCCGCTCGTTTCCTGCCTGCCAGGCCCGCACGAGGTGCCGCCGGGCCATGGCCAAGCCCCTGTTTATAATGGAAACAAGGACTTGCGCGAGATTAGCCAATGCCGGCGCCGGGCTCCAGAGCGAAGAGGTGGGCAACTCTTCACCCTTTCTTACAGCGTCTTTCCCCGTTCCTCCCGTTCCGGTATGAGGAAGAAGGCGTCCCCGTAGCTCAGCAGGATAGAGCGGAAGTTGGCCCCGGAGCGCTACCATTCTGGTTTAAGTGACTGCGATTGTTGACACTTGAAAGTGGTATGGCTACTGCAATACGGGAGAGGGGTTAAACTACGTCATGGGTCCGTGTAGCTCAGCAGGATAGAGCGAAGGTTTCCTATAAATTGGGGGTTGCGGAAGGAAACGCCGCAATCGATCTGCTCAAAGTCGGGGAACGCTGCGCGGCGTCAGCCGCATGCCAATCCCGAGCCAAGCCCCTCGGTGTCTTCGGACGCAGATGGGAAGGTGTAGAGACTGGACGGGCAGCACCTAATGGATCATTCCGATGGTGAAGGGACAGTCCAGACCACGAACGCCTCGCGGCGGCGGCGAAAGCCGAAGTGGGATGAAACCTTAGGCCGGGGGTTCGAGTCCCTCCACGGACGCCACTCGCATTTTGATAGTTGGACTGCGTGTCGATGGACAGGCGGTGCTTGCTAAATTGGCGCTGGCGGTACAGCGCGGATTGATCCAGTAGGTGAGGTAGGTGCCAGCGGTATGCACCCAGGCGGCGCCAAATTGGCTGCCGTTGGCTCGCTGTTTCTCACTTACGCTTTGCTACCTTTCTCCATTCGTCGATGCATTCCTTCATGCAGGCATATGCGTCGGCGCGCATGATGATCGAGCGAGCGCGAGCGGTTCTCGCTACTCGAAGGCCCAAAGCGTCGAACTCGACATATAAGTTCCTTCCCAGTTCCAGGTCTTCCAGCCATTTCTCGAGTGGCTCGAGATCTAGCACTCTGCGAGACGCGTCGACTTTTGCAGGCACGGTCTTTTCGCCAAGCGGAGTGGGATCCGGCGACGGCAATGGTGCTGTCTCGCGTATGAGTTGCATTGCTGCGTCGAGCTTCCTCTTCTGCTCAATGATGATCTGGATCAGTAGTGCCTCGTTACCAGAGGATGGCCTATTATTTAGGACTTCCTCGGTCGCGGCTCGGACCTTCGGAGAGTTCGCGGTCAGGAGTTTTTCATACGCGAATCGGTACGGGCGCAAGTAGTCTGAATAGATATTCAAGATGGACTGCGGTGCAGGGAATGTGCCGAAACGCATCCTGCCCAGTCGCGAGATCAGCGTTGCCGTCGGCTCCAGAATCGGGCGGGATTCGAGACACTCCTTGCTTAGCGAAGCAATGCGCTCCGCGTTACGCTTGAACTTGCCACGCATTCCCTCCGGAATCGCTTCCAATAGCCGGATCGTAGCTTGTATCGCCTCATCCACGATGGCTACGTCCCGTTTCCGTGTCACCGGGACGAGCCCCTCTTCTTGCCTGCCGGCTTTCGCGCAAGAATGGCGTTAGATTGAGGGCCTGCTTGCAGCTCTATCTGTTCAAATTGGCGTCCTTGGAAGAGCTGACGCATGTCCTCAGCAACGCCGAGTTCGCTCAAGGTGGCAGCGCCGCTCTCCAACGCCATCAAGTGGTCCTTGGACAACTCCGCGATCAACAGGGCAGCTTCGTCATACAGACGCCTCTTCACGTCCTCATTGCGATCGAGGAATGTGATGGGCTTAACGCCGAGATCCCACATGACGCGATCGACGAACTCGTTGCGGCGCTGGAGTGCGTAATCATTGAGGAGATTGGGGTAATATTTTCCGAGCATTGCCACCGCAGCAGTCTGCTCGTACTCGCTTCCTTCCTCGAAGCCCACGATCCGGCCTTCGGGATCCTGTTTTCCTGTTGCGCGCTCAAATTCCGGATCGAGTCTGACCAGCCGCTCGAGGAGCAACATCGTGTGCCAAACTGCGGCACATAACCAATTTGCGTTCTCTGCGAGCTGGTGTTGTGTCTGTCCAAGGACAGCTATTTGCCGCTCGATGCTCAGTCGATTCTCCTTAGGAGTAGACATCAGCTCCTGCTCGAGAGACTCGATCTGATGGGATACTTCCCGATGCCGATCTCTTAACGCATTAGTCTGATGACATAGTCCGATTCCATGAATCACCAATTGCATCCTATACTTTTGTTCGGTGAAAAAATGTCGGCAGAGTACGCATTGACGCCCGCCGGGGACTGGGCCGTGGACCATTCTCCTCCCTTGTTGCACCTTCGGGCCGCCGTCATAACAGCGTTTGGCCTCGAAGGGGCAAATCCCTATCCCGACGTCGATCCACGCGAGCTTGGCGACCACCGACATCTGGGTGGCGCTCGTGAAGGCCTCGTCGTTCACGGCTACGAGGCGGCTTTTGGCGACGGAGGGATCAATTGCACGTAGTTCGTTGCATTCGCGCTCGAATGCTAAGCGGCCCTCGCCGCTTAATATCGACTCCAAGGTTTCATGCATTTTTACCAGACTGACTTTCCAATAATAGATAGTCATTCGATCGTTAGAGTGTCCAGCTAGGAGTCTGGAGACAATTTCAAATGGAACTCCAGCGTCAATCATAAATATTATTCCGCGAGAGCGGAGTCCGTGAACATTAAAATTTGTTCCTGAGGGCGCTCCATTATGTGAATGTCGAACCAATGATACTTGTTCATCGGGATTTAAATGGTTCCATCTTCTTTCTGTTTCTTCTAGAAGTGCGAACCAGAAATCAGAAATCATGCGGCGGGTGACAATCCCTCCGCGAACTCCATTCGTTCCCACTCCGGGTACTCTGAAGAGCGGAAATATTGAAGGTCTTCCGAGCACATCCAAGCGATCGGCATCCTTCCGATCGGCCTCCTCAATGTATTCTGCTGGATGCAGAGGCTTGCTAATGGGGTTATTAGCTTCCTGCCACAGCGCAAGATCGTAAAGTATATTGTGCAGTTCGTCGTGTTGCCACGGGACTTTATACGGGCTAGACCCTTTGTTTGAATTGATGAAGAACCCGGTCAGAGACCTTTCCTCCGTACCGAATTTTACGGCATATCCATGTTGATGATTGTCGCTACGACGTCTTTTCCAGTAACCGGCATGCATGCCGGCATTTTTCTCCCACCGTCTCGTGTGTCCGTTGTAGCGATGAACATCGCCTTCTCCACTGTCTAGTCGTCGCGCCTGAATCGCGCGAAGAGGAAGCTCGAAAAGAAGAATGAAAAATGTTGGTAAAACAGGACAATATTTGTCTCGCTCGTGCCATCCGAACAGAGCATCGGGGCTGTATAAACAAACCGTTCCCGGCCAGCCCTTCTCCCCTTCCTTGCAGATTGAATTGGCCAGTTGAGCTAAGCGCTCCGGCAGCGGGTTCGATGTTGTTTCAGCAGGTGGTTCATAGCCGCTGTTCCTGATGTTATTCCAAAGTATCTGTATATCATCATCGGTGATGAGATGATTGATTGCGTCGTTTCGACGGCCGACGTAATTAAAGAACCTCATTACGGAGTTTGCGATGTTGACATGGTGGGGCGCCAGCTTGCCCGCGTGTTTCTCGGTCAGGAAGTCGACGAAGCGGATAGCAGGATCGTGATGGAGGAGAAGTTCGGAAGGCGTTGGTAGGCGGTCCCAGCTATGGAGGTTCAGCCACCAAAAAATGTGAGGAAGTATGTTGGCCCGTTTTGCACTAACTTTGCGCAGGGTCTTCGACCAATTATCGATTTCACCCTGCCATTCAAGCGCAATAGGGCCATCCGTTATCTGAAGATATCGAGGACTAGAGCTCAAGTCTTTAGGGGTGCGGTGACGTTTGGTTAAGGCGAGTAGTCGCTCGTCTCCCGAAATCCTAGCGTATGCTGCGGTGATTGCACGCAAGCATTGACGATATATTATACGATCACCAGGAGCGAACGCCTCATCGTTCCAATCCTTCGTGGTTGGATTTCGAAAGAAGCCAAACCAGATCGAGAAATGCTGACCATTAAGGTCGTCAACGGTCAGCATTCCGCAGGTGCACAGGCACAGGCAAGCCAGAAGCACCTTTGTGACGCGCTCCAGTACTGCCCGAGCCTGGTATGTTATATTGGCGGGCAGGAGCTCAAATAGGCCCGCCTGCACGAATGCCTCAAGAAGGCTTCTTCCGAATGGATGGCATTTCAGAACTAAGTCGCTCAAGTAATAAGAAAATCGCGGATAGGCTGTCGAGAAGCGGGTCGGGCTCGTAACAACTCGTCCATTAATGTGCGCTTCGATCAACTTGCGGCAATTAGCGTCATGCCTCCAATGGATGTCGGGATTTTTCTCGCGCAACCATTCGACATCGACCATGTGACGCGTGACCTGATCGTGAAACATAATACAATCAAGGGTGTCCTCGATTGCCTCCATCTGAGGATCACCCTCAATGAACAGGTCTTCGGAGCTTACGTTGATGAACTTATGATTATCAGCCATCGCTTGGCCTCATGCAATGGTGGGAATAAGATCGGGGTTTCGCAAGGCGGTCCGCCGAATTGGTCCATCGATCAACGCATGAACTTCCGACCAGCTTGGCTCGGTGTATACGTCTTGGCTGTGTGGCGATTTATGCCTCATGCACACGCGAATGACCTCTCGAGGTGCTCTGAGTGCCTTTAATGTCTTGCCATAAAAATGCCTGGCCCCATGCGCCGTGGTTCCAGCATCCTTGTCATGAATCAGATTTAGGTCGGGATAGCGCGCAGATAGGCGCCACACTGCCTCCTGCCAGGCCTTTCTGAGAGATTTCAGAGAATAAGGATCGCCGGCGGACGAGTCGGTCTCGGTATGGGAGTCGCCTGCGGAGACTAGAAGAAAAGGGTGATCTGACATGCCCCTAGACAGCCGCCGCTCCATTAGTGCAGGGCGAATCTCGGAAAGGTAGATGGTCAGTCGCTCAAGGAACAGTTCCTCAAGCCCGAAGACGGGAAGCCAATGCAGTAGGCATTCGTGCTTCTTGTTCATCAGCATCCCTTTCCACCCAGCATGGAGTGGTCCGGAAATTTTATTGCGTGCGCGCAGGTCCGAGCTATGGCGCCGCAGGTACTCGTCGCGGCTGATGAGATGGCGTCCCTTCCTGATCTCAAAAGTCTGTGGGTGGCGGACGAGCACCTTCACTCTCCCTTGCCCTACCGAGATGTCTTCAACCCAGATGTGCAGAGGCTCAGAAACACGCATTCCTCCTCCGAACATCAGAATTGCCGCGAGTGACGCGGCATGATTTTCAGCGCGCCGCGTCTGGAAGCCTTCCTCAAGAAAAGTTCGGACAACGGGGGCGGGAAAGGATTTTGTTTCCTCGGTTAGTCGTATCGAGGCAGTCGGCGTAATGAGGCGGGCCGAAGGAGAGATGATCTCGGCTTTACGAGGGAGGTAGTATGATAGCGAGTTGTTCTCGCTGGCCTTTCGGGCTGCCGAAGCCAATCTGACCGCATCGATACCCGTCGGCTCGCTTCCTTTGCGCGCTGTCCATGGTCCCCATTGAGGGGGGTGTTGTGGCGCGAAGCCATATTTCTCGGTCTCGATGATGACATCATTCAAGCTTGAGACGATGCTCGAGACCACGCCGCTGCCTGCCGGTGCCCAAAATAGCCCGGTTGGGTCCGTCGACCCGGCAGGCCAGTCGGTAATCGTCCCAAAGATCAGATGATTAACAAATTCCTGAAGGGCAATGGTGTGCATCGGTAAAGAGCTGGAGAGAGCGTGTTGAGCTAAATGATCTGCACGCTGAACCAGGTAGTCATAGAAGATACCGACTGCGTTCATTCGTGACCTCATCCAGTTCGAACTCCTAGCGGAGTTGGCGATGAGGTAGCGCAGGCCAAGTTGAAACAGGCGTGGTCGTTGACAGTCTCCGCCCTCAAAGAGGTAGAGGGCGGGCAGGGTGAGGCCCGGAATGCTCGGATATTGCTGGGTGAGCACCATATGGTGCAAAGCGCGATGCATGGTCGGAAGGGACTTCATACGCGCACCTTTCCGTTCGCCGCCATGTCCGGCGGACGCCATTCTACAACGAGCTATTTGTGCCTGACCTGCAATGCAGTAGGCCCCTTCGCCATGGGAATGGCAGATGGGTCTTAGTATGCTGATGGGCAAAGATAGTGATGTCAATATGATGTTCTGAAAAAACGATGTTTTTGTTCGCTTTTTTCCGTGAGTGTCGAGATCTGTCGTCGATCAAAATGCAATAATAGATATGAAGTATTGAATCCTTTCGAAGTCAATTAAGATTAATTGGCATCGAATTCTTTGAAAATGGTTGGTTTAGATTTTTCCAAAGAATTTAATCCTTGCGAGGCGCTTCGCGGTCAAGGATTCGCGCGCATGCGCCGTCTGGTGCTTATGCGTGGGGTCTTATGTTTGTTTGTTCAGATATTAAGTAAATATAATGTATAAAAACTCAAAAGTAATTATAAATGCTTAATTAATACATTGGCGTCGATGATATAGCGTGATATTTCATCAGAAATATTCTCTGATGTGTTTATGCTTAGGTTTTTGAATAATTTTTTATTCGAAGTTGAGCTTGGTTTGCGCTTGGTGAGGGGGCGCGCGCTTCGGAGCGGCGCCTGATAGGAGGGAGCGTACCCTGGCCGTTCCTGGTCTTGGCCTGCCCCCGCAAGCGGGCCTTTGTGTAACGGGCTCCCGCCGCCGCGAGGCCGTTAGGCGGCGGCGATGCTGAAATGATCGAAGGAAGACCTTGGTGCTGAGCCGGCGGTAGCGGAGCCACCGCAGTCCGTAAGGCCTTTGAGCTGCGAGGAGGCGTCACCCTCGTAGCCTGCTCCTGCCGCCTTCGGTTGAGCTGTCCGATCCGGTGAGGGAGGGGGCGGGCGGTGCCGCCCCCTCCAGGGGTCGTCGGAGGGGAGAGACCGGCGCTCCGCCCTTCGTTCCTTCGACTCCGAACAGTCGCCAGGCCCGCAAGAACACGCTTCGGCAAGGATGCCGTTATTCGGGCTCAGGTGCGCGCTCTCGCCCGTGCGCTCGGCAGGCAGGCCAAAATCGACCCCATTGACGCCGACGGCATCGGCAACTTCGCCGATGCAACCCCGCCGCGGGTCCGGCCCTTGGCGTAAAGAGTGGATCGCCTCATAGCTGAATGTGGCCGGCCGCTAATGATTGTCATTGTTCGCGGCAGTGAGTGCCTCTCCATCCTGATTCTTCCGCCTGCGGAAGGGGGCAACGTCAACCGCGCGAACTGAAGTTCTGCCGATCATCTGGATTCTACTATCGCGCGCGTGAAGCGTCCTGATAGGGCGATCCCACACAACTTCTCTCCGCCATCATGCAGCTGGTTGCTGCAGGTTAGCTGCGGTGCCACAGGTGGCAGCCTACGCTAATAGGCTAGCGATGATCTGTCGCTTCGTCTGTCTCTCGCGGCAGCGTGAAGCCTTCGCCGGCATTCGGTGTTCGGCCTATGAACTGCACGCCTCTGCGTTCCAGAGTCCGCTGGATCGTGTCGTGCATTTTCACAGATAAAGTTTGGTCGCCGTTTTCTAAACGCTGCACCGTCCGACGGCTCACTCCTGCAGCATTGGCTAGGTCATCCTGCGACAGTTCCAGCAGGGTCCTAGCAGCCTTGAGAATGCGGTAGCTCACGAGCGACATTTGCACGAAGTGCGCGCTCCCAATCCTTCATGTCAATATATGGCTCTGATGCGCCATGGGGGGCAAAAAATGCGCCATGAGATCGGGGTAAAAGCGCCAAATCACACTTGAACGAATTCTTCTCCGTCAGTATCGAGGCGGCATGCCTGATTCGATGGAGGTGGACGCTGTGGGTGCCGAACTTGTTCTGTTCGCTGGCTCTAAGGGAGGCGCGGGGAAAACGCTCTCGAGCGTTCTCCTCTCGGTTGGGGCCTATCGGCGAGGGCGTGCGCCAGTCCATGTGCAAATGACGCCGCCTGGGACCAGAGCATTGGTCGCGAAGCTGTTGCGGCTGCCATTTACGGCTCTCGAAATTGTCGGATCGTCGAATTCAATTTCGGCATCCGCAATCCTTGCGGCAGCGCAATCCGGGCTTGTTGTAGCCGATCTTTCGACTGAGAGGCTCAACCTAGGAATGCTCGACGGGCCCTCGACCCGGATCATTTTTCCCGTTCGGCCGGGCAACACGGAGATTGAGTATCTCGTATACGACTTGATGGACATTTATTCGGTTCGGTTAATGCCGCGCGCGCAAGAGACCGTGGTCTATGTTTTACCCGTGGGATTTGAGGGCGCCGATATCAATTCGATAGACCTTGCTCGCTCTCTAACCAGTTTGGGATGTACTCCTTCGATAGTAGCTCAGACCCGCATTCTTCCGGCTGTTCCGATGCTCAGTGACGATGAAATTGCGTCATTGTCGAGTTCTGAATCCTGCCGGCCCTTGCCGGGTATCATCCACGCGGCAGCATCGCTTTATCTGAGCGTATTCTCCAAGCGACTTGACGCGCACGCAGGTGCATCATGAATGTGATCGACGATCTCTCTTCGGATTCCGCAGACGACCGAGCATTAAATCGCCTCTCGGCGTCCGCTGAACGCTTTCGAAAGCGCGAGGAGGCCGCCACACGTGGTGACCATCTTCCGACGTCATTTGAATTGCTCGAAGGCATGGAATTTCATCTGGGGAGCGTTCATGAAGATGCGCAAGTGTTTGCAGAGAGATTGTCCGGCCGACTGAAGCGATTGGGATGTCGCAGCCAGATCGAGGATTTGATCGACGGCGTCGATCAGCTGGCGATCGACTTGATAGACGCACCGGCGGTCCGTGCAGTGGATGAGTTGCTATTGAAGTACGCCGACCTTCTATCCAAACGCTTCGTACTGTGGAGGCTACGTGTACGGATTTATGCAGCGGCCCTAGGCGACGTACAGGCGATGTTTGACACCGCTCGGGATGCTGGGGCGATGGCGGCAATGCGATCTTCGAGTGTGGCACGTCTGGACAGCGTGTATCGTCTGGTGGGGCAGTCTCTCGGATGGATTGGATCTGCGGCGAGTGTGGATCCCGCGTACCACTGCCTAAGTGGGCCAGTGCCGTTCCGGTATGGCCGAGAGCCGGATGCTGTCGCCTCGATCTACGCGCGCGACATTCTCGGCGCATTGGAATCCAGGAATCGAGTGCTGGCCAAGGGTAACGCGAACAATCCCGGCAGCAGGAGCGAGCAAGAGCCGATCGATCAGGCTGCCAGCTTGGAGGTTGAGCAAGTCGGCGGTCCGGGGGTTGTAGTGTTCACTGCCCTGGGCAACGCGATGACCGACGAGGGGCGGAAGGTGAAATCCAGCTTTCGCCCATTCCTTCATGTACCGCTGAAGCTGGCAGAGACGCCCGATCTGCAATTGGTGAGAGACGCGCTGCGATCTGAATTTCCGTTCGCCGAACGCGAGATATCAGCGCTCCTGTCGGGTCTCGATAATCTCGAGCATGTTCACATTAGGCCGACCATTCTGGTCGGTGCTCCAGGTTCTGGGAAAACGAGATTTGGGCGGATGTTTTTGTCTCGATTGGAGCTTCCGTTCGAGATGGTCGGGGCAGCCGCTGCCGACGATGGTTCTATCGCGGGAACGCCGCGGAGGTGGTCGTCCGGAGAGCCTTGCCTCCCCGTTGCGACAATCGCTCGTTTCAAGCATGGCGGACCCGGGATCCTCATCGACGAGATCGACAAGGCCGGCACTGGTCGTAGAAACGGGAATCTGCTTGATGCCATGCTGCCGTTTCTGGAGCGCGAAACTGCATCGCGATTTCGGGACCCATATCTCGAGGCTCCGTGCGACCTTTCTCACGTCTCGTGGGTCATGACCGCAAATGAACTCGAAGTCATACCCCAGGTGTTGCGGGATCGCTGCCGGGTCGTTTTCTGGCCTACACCGACGGTCGAGCATCTACCTTCCATTAGTAAGCGGATAATCACGGAAATCGCTTTGGAGGATTCACATGACATTCGGTTCGCCTCATCGCTCGATGAGGCCGAGCTTGCGGCCGTGGCGAGTGTTTGGCCGGGAGGCTCACTTCGGAAGCTGAAACGTGTGATCGAAGTCGTCCTGCGCGCGCGACATGGTCGACATTGAGGTCGGGGTCCCCGAGCTCGGTATCGCCTCTTCAAAGAGCCAAACTGTCGTTCTCCAGAATGGTGCTGGTGTTCCAAGATGGGTGCCGCGGTCTTCGGATTGGTTGGGCTTACGTCACTACGGCCCGGTGGTGGTCCGTTAGCCGCACAAGAAAGAGGCGAGGTCGAGGTCATGGACTTGTCGGCGATCTTGTCGCCGATGGATGCATGAGACATCCTTTCTCCAAGGGCCCAACTTTCCGGTGGCCTCTAAGGAGCGATGGGTGAGCCCGGAATTGTCAGACCAGTCAGGCGTACATAATTGCGCGATCTATCTCGGCAAGCTGCATGCGGAGCTCCGATCGCGCCTCTCCGACGAGGAATGGGCATGCCTGTTTGCCAAGTTCCCCACGCCGGCAAAGGTGCAGCAAAGCCTGCTCCTGTCTGCGGCGGAAGGGCAACGCAGAAAGGCATTCTTCTGGTCGCTGCTCGACGTGTCGACCGCCCATCTCACTGGAAATGATTGCGACTTGCTGGGAGCTTATCGGGGGCCGGGCCGCGATATGGAGTGTGACCGAGACCCGGGCCAGTCACTGCATGTCACTCCATGTGTGAGCGGTTGGATTATCAGCACCTCCGGATGCGTTGCTCCGGTATCCTACGACGAGCTCAAACCGCAGGCTCGGGAAGTATTGGATGCTGATAGGCAGGATGTGATCGAGAGAATGACAGCGGAAGGTTTTTCGAATGAGTTTATTGCGTTGTTCACCTTCGCTTTTGAAAGTGGCGCTGCCGACATACGCTTTCACCAGGATGCTGAATGTCTTCCAGGCTTCCCATTGTTCGATGGTGATGACCGCGAGGCAGATGTGCAAGCGACTACGTTGGCGTAACGCGATATCACATTGAACATCGGCTAAAGAGACAGAGCGAATTCAGAACTGAACGGCAACATCAGGTGTTCTTGCGTGCAGCACTGTAATATTAGCGAGCGGCGGCCGCAGACCGGGCGCCGTCCAGCCAGTCCTGGCGCGCGGGCGCGAAGAAGTCGATGTCAATCGTGTCCTCCGTGCAGATAAATTCATGAGGTACGTTCGGCGGTATCACCAGAACGGTGCCTGCTGCCATTATGAACTTCTTGCCCTGGGAGTAGACTTCGCAGCGGCCTTCGATGATCCACGTGATCTGCTCGTAGCTGTGGTGGTGAAGGGCGAAGGTGCCTCCCTTTTTCACCATCCACTTCACGAAAGTGGTCTGGGTGCCGCCCAGATACTGACGCCGGACGAGGGGAGAAATCTGCTCGATAGGCTGGTTCGCCAGTTCGTAGAGGGTTGGCAATGTCGCCATATGAGCGCTCACGCTGGCGATGATGCCCCGGCCTGGTGCGTCGGTTACCAACGGGGGAGTGGACAGGGCAGGGGCGGAGGCCGTTGCGGGGAGGTCGACGGTGCTGATGGACGCTGTCATCTTAGTATCTCGCTGCAGAACAATAAGGGAAGTTTGTCAGGAGGGGAGAGGCGGATTGCCAGCCAGAAAATGCGCTGCCATCCGACCCAACGTTTGGTGCCTTGTGGCGTAGAGGCGTTCAGATCGTCTGCCGCTGGAAGGCGCTGACGACGACTTTGCGTTCTGCCAGGAGCGCCCGGGCCGTGTCGGCAAGAACGAGCCAAGCGCCAGCAAGAAGGGCCACGTCCTTGACCACCAAGCGCCCGGCTCCTGACAAATACGGGAAGCCGTGTTCGGCATCGCCGAGCGCAGGAACCCAAGCTTCCGGCGTGGTGATCAGAAAAGATAGTGTGATAAAAGGCGTGCCGAAGGCGAGAAACGCGCCGATCAGCCCGACCTTGCGGTTCCACAAGCCGGCGAGTGTCATGGCGCCTATGATGAGTTCGAGTGTGCCCAGCCCACGAGAGAAGCCATAGGTGTTGTTGCCGACCTGCCATTCCCGTTTCACCGGGTTCAGCTCGCCTTCATGCGTCAGGTGTGCCCCGTAATCCTTCGGGTCGTTGTAGAAGAATGACATGAAGGGGCTATTGGCGACGAAGGGCGTGATGCTGTCGGCTTCATAGGGAATGAACTTCAGAGCGCCGATCCAGAGGAAGATGATCGCGATGGCGATCTTCATGCCGGCAATGCCAATCCGACACGAGAGCGGAGCGGCAGCAATTCTGAGGCAGGTCGTGTATATTTCGTTCATCGCTTCACCATTGAACCTTGATGTGAAAAACGTTCATCGAACAAAGATGGCGCTTACGCCCGACGATGTTCGTTTGCTCAGGTGGTGGCCTCGCTCTTTACCGTGAACGGCCAGCTGACCTCGCAACCCGACGAACCGGTGTACCGGATCATCAACTGGACGCAGGGCGTATCACCGCTCTGTCCCGATCGGTGCCCCCGCTGGCCGATGGTGGACTGATCCTGGCCCCAATGGATCTCGCCCGGCCCCATCTCGAGGCGCTGACCATCCGCCGTCTCTATCCACCAGCGTCCAGAGAGCGCCGTAACCCATTGGCGCGCGGGGCTTTCGTGCCATTCGCCGACCCACCCGACCGGGAGAACGGTGAACCACACCTCTGTTGGCGCTCCCGCAAATCGCTGCATCCACATCGACGCCGCCTGTCCCCCCAGGCTGCGTGGGCTGAAACCGGTCAGTTCGCGGAAAGCCATCGCACTCAGTCCGGCGGGATCTGTGTGCATCGCCATGTAGGTGAGGTGCGGCGGGTTGGCGCTGTCATGCCCGTCGTTGGTGGCGATGCCCAGGACCTGCTCAATCTTCATGACGTTCTCCGGCATTTTGGGCTCCCCCACCAACTCAACTGATGGCGCCACGAACGAGCTCGAAAACATCGCTGCCCTTGCCGGCGAGAACCGCTTTGGCCGAGTAGAGCGCAGTGCCGAAAACCTGCTGCGGCTTGACCTTAGGCGGCATGACGAGTTCGAAACGATCCGTCACGACATCCAGCAGAGCCGGTCCGGGCTCGGCCAGCCATTGCTGTACGGCCGCTTCCAGTTCCGCGGCCCTCTCCACCCGCCGGGCCCAGAAGCCCATGGCCTGTGCCACCTTGGCGAAATCTGGATTGACCAATTCGGTGAACGCCTCGAGGAGGCCCTCGACCTTCTGCTCCAATTCGACGAAACCGAGCGTGCCGTTGTCGAATATGCAGACTTTGATGGGGAGGTTTTCCTGCACGGCGGTGAGAAGATCGCCCAGTAGCATTGCGATGCCTCCGTCCCCCGACATTGAGATGACCTGTCGATCAGGAAAGGCAGCCTTAGCCCCGAGGGCCTGCGGCATTGCATTGGCCATGGTGCCGTGGGTCAGTGAGACCAGCGTGCGGTTGGCACCCGTGGACGGAACGTGGCGGAGGCACCAGACCATGGGTGAGCCGCCGTCTGCCGCATAGATCGCATCCTGCGCCGCATGGCGGGCAATTGTTTCCGTGAGATACTGCGGATGGATCTTGCGACCCTCCTGCATGATCGCGTGCTTTTCCTGGGCCCTGAGAGCGGCATGCCGGTGATCCATGCACGCATCGAGGAAAGTGCGGTCCGTCCGCTGCTGAATCCGGGGGAGGAGCATGGTGATGGTTTCCGCGACGCCCCCAACAACCCCGAGGTCAATCGGGTGGCGTCGACCGAGATGCGTGCCGTCAATGTCGATCTGGATGATCTGCGCATTCGATGGGTAAAACTGCCGCCACGCAAAGTCGCAGCCCAGCAGAAGCAGCGTGTCGCAGGCCATCAGCGCGTGGTAGCCGGCCTCGGAGCCGAAGACGCCGGTCATGCCGACATTGAAGGGGTTATCATGTTCCAGATAGTCCTTGGCGCGCGAGGTGTGGGCGATCGGGGCGTCGAGCCTTGAGGCCAGCGCAACCACCTGTTCATGGGCCTTCTCGCAGCCAGATCCCCCATAGATCGCAATTCGCTGCCCGGCGTTGAGGGCCGCGGCAATCTTTTCAATCTCTGCGGGCGACGGACAGGTCTGGGGCTGCGGGCGATGGACCGAAAATCCCGGCTCCCCGACGGCTTCCGCCTGCGAAACGTCGGCGGGGACGATCAGGACAGCGACACCGCGCCGGGAGAGAGCCGCCTGCGCAGCCATCGCTGTTTTGCGGCGCGCCTGGGAAGGCGTCCTGATCTCGTCGCAAAATACGCTGCAACCAGCGTACACAGATTTGAAGTCGACTTCCTGCGGGAACTCAAAGCCGAGCTCATCCCGAACAATCTGGCTGGCGATCAACACAACCGGGGCGCGGTTGCGATGGCTCTCGTACAAGCCGTTGATGAAGTGCAGGCTGCCAGGACCGCAGGAACCGGCGCAAGCGCTCAGCTCACCGGTCAATAGAGCATCCGCACCCGCGGCAAGGCCGCCTGCCTCCTCGTGGCGAACGTGGATCCACCGAATATCGCTTCGGCGAATGGCATCCGTGATGTAGTTCAGAGTGTCTCCGGGAACTCCATAGCAACGCTGCACGCCGGCCAGCTGGAGAGTCTCAACAATCACTTCTGCGACGCTTTGGGGCATGTGTTGTTCTCCGGCCGGAATGCCGTGGGCCCCGTCGCCATTAGCGAAAGGCCTGACGGACGCGTCAGGTTGCGGCTTCATCTGTTGTCTACATTTATTATCCAGATGACGAAATTATACCGAATTGAGAGTGTGCCCCATACGGCGGTATAATTTGAATATACTTTGTGTTGCTGTAGTTATTTGGTGTGGATCTATGTGGTCTGTTGCAAGTGGAGTTTAAGATGTCTTCCAATGATCTGGTGATCAATCATGCTTCCGTGAGTTACAGTGGTGCCTCACTCGCCGTCGAGGGGGCCGTATCCAAGGCGATCGCCATCGGCGCCCCGGAGTGCATCGCAGTGGTCAATCAGGCCGGTGAACTTCTCGCCTTTGCCTGCATGGATGGGGCCGCAACGCTGGCGCTTGAGCCAGCCATCGCTAAGGCGAAGACTGCCGCCTCTCTGGGAATGCCTACGGGAGCGCTGCCTCAGGAGTTCGGCGCGAACCTCGCCGCGGCGAGCGCCGGAGCGATTGTCAATCTTGGCGGCGGCCTGCCAATCGTCTTCGGAGGAGCTGTCATCGGCGCGATCGGTGTCGGCTCCGGCACGACCGAGCAGGACGTAGCCGTCGCCCAGGCCGGACGTGAGGCGGTTCTGGCCGCACTGGGTGGGGCTGCATAAGCACGCCCCGGAAACGAAGGCTCCGGATAAGTCCGTGAAGGCTTTCCGGGAGACGGAGCCCACCCGAAGCATATGTGATTGCGGGCGCCGTCACGCAGCGACGGCTGCCGGTGTTGCGGCACGTCCGGGCGGGAGTGATCAGATCAAACGAGGTGAAACCATGACCGGAAACGCTCTATTTCCGACGCGCCGCCAGTTTTCTGGTGCTGCCGTCGGCGCCCTCGCATTCGTCGCTGTGGGTGGGCCGGCACTGGCCCAGACGCCGCCCCGTCCCGTCCGCGCTCATGAAGGTCGCAACGGCGGAGCCGCGACGATCAGGACGGCAGACGGAACGGAGATCTTCTACAAGGACTGGGGCAAGGGACAGCCCCTGGTCTTCCATCACGGCTGGCCTTTGTCCTCCGATGATTGGGATGCGCAGATGCTCTTCTTCGCGGAGCGCGGTTATCGGGTCATCGCACATGATCGCCGCGGCCACGGGCGCTCCACCCAGACCGACCATGGCAATGACATGGACACCTATGCCGCCGACGTCGCGGCGCTCGCCCAGCATCTGGATCTGCGAAACGCTGTTCACATCGGCCATTCCACGGGAGGTGGCGAGGTGGCGCGCTATGTCGCCCGCCACGGCCATGGTCGTGTGGCGAAAGCGGTGCTCATCGGTGCTGTTCCGCCGATCATGCTGAAGAGTGCGTCCAACCCGGGAGGCCTGCCGATGGAGGTCTTTGATGGCTTTCGTACCGCGCTTGCGGCCAACAGGGCGCAGTTCTTTCTCGACGTGGCGTCGGGGCCGTTCTACGGCTTCAACCGGACCGGGGCCAAGGTGTTGGATGCTGTCGTGCGCAACTGGTGGCGGCAAGGCATGATGGGCGGCGCGAAGGCTCATTACGACTGCATCAAGGCCTTCTCCGAGACCGATTTCACAGGCGATCTCAAGCGCATGAACGTGCCGACGCTGCTCATGCATGGCGATGACGACCAGGTGGTGCCGATCGCCGATTCCGCGGAACTCTCCATCAAGCTGCTGCCGCACGGCGAGATCAAAATCTACAAGGGCTATCCTCACGGGATGGCGACCACGCATGCGGACGTCATCAATCCGGATCTGCTGGCCTTCATCAGGGCGTGATGCAGGCGGCGGCGGTGTCCCGGACGGACGCCGCCGCCGCCTTTCGTTTCCGTCCGCTCATCTCGCGCGACGGGGGAGGCGTCAGGCCGGGGTATTGTAGTCGGTAGAACTGGCGAGCGCCTCTTGGCCGTGAAGCGCCTGGAGGCGAGCTGTCAGTGCCTGATGAATCATACGGAAGGCATCACTTCCCAGTACGAGGCGACGCGGCGGGTTGGGCTCGTTGATGGCTTCGATGATCCGCCGGGCCATCTTGGTAGGGTCGCCATTGGCGACAAAGGACGCGTCACCAAGCCTTGCCAGAAGGGCGCCGACCGGCAGCGACAGATAGGCCTCGGGCAATGCTCCGGCATTGCTCGCAGCGGCCGACCGGAAGGCCGTACGCGCGCCGCCGGGCTCCACGATGGTCACTGCGATGTTGAACGGTGCCACTTCCGCTGCAAGTGACTCGAAGAAGCCTTCCAGTCCCCATTTGCTGGCGTGATACAGCGAGGCGCCCGGGTGCGTAGCCTGCCCGCCGTAGGTCGACATGGCCAGCATGTGCCCCCCGCCTTGCGCGCGCATAAACGGCAGAGCCGCCCGCGCGACTTCGATTGGGGCCAGCAGATTTGTGTCGAGCTGCTTTCGGATCTGCTCGCTGCTCAGGCCCTCCGCGACACCGAACAGACCATAGCCGGCGTTGTTGAAGATGACGTCGATGCGGCCCAGCCGGGCGAATGCCTGTTGGACGGTGGTCTTGACGGCATCGGTGTCCGTTACATCCAGTGTCCCGATGGTCAGCAGATCGCCATAGGCATGCTGGAGGTCCGCAATGCCCGCAGTGTTGCGCACCGTGCCGTAGACACGCTCTCCACGCTCAAGCAGCTGGCGCGTGACTTCCTTGCCGAAGCCGCTGTTAATGCCGGTGATGAACCAATTTCTGGACATATCGTCGATCCTTCTCATGCGATTTCGGCAATCCAGCCGAGCGTCGCTTCGAAAATAGTTCCCCCCGCCCCTGGCTCTGCGCGAACTTTTGCGAGAGAGGCGAAAGTGCCCCGATGCTCAACGCATCTGCAGGATGAGAACGTCCGGGCTGCTGGGGTTCGTAGACTCACGCAGCCGGGAGACGTCGCTTGGCTCGACCCTGCTTCCCGTATTGCCCCATGCCGACCGCACGTAGGTCAGCACGTCCGCGATCTCCCGGTCGTCCAGAAGCTTGCGAAACGGCGGCATACGGTAGCTGTCGGGCTGTCCGTCATGGACTACACGGCCGGAACCGTTGAGCGCGATGTTGATGGCCGAGGCATCCTGTTTGGCGAGCAGCGAGGTTGCGCCGGCGAGCGGCGAGATCCATGGCCCCCTGCCGAGACCATCCGTCCCGTGGCAGAAGCCGCAGCGGGCGGCATAGATCTTTTCACCATCTGAAGGCGCCCGGCTGCTGGCCCCGGTGGCTTGATAGCGCCAGGGCGTGCCGTCCCGTTTGGGATCGCCGGGCAGGGATTTAAGGTAATATGCGATCGCGCCCAGATCCTCGTCCGACAGGAACTGCGTGGAATTGTTGAAAGCCTCGAGCATCGAGCCGAAGACGACGCCGTGGCGGTTCCGGCCGGTGCGCAGATACGATGCGATATCGGCTTCCGTCCATCGGCCAAGTCCGGTGTTGGGGTCATCGCGTAGGCTCGGTGCGTACCAGCCGTCGAGCAATGCTCCGGACAAATATGAGTCGCTACTCTGATCTAGAGCCTTCTCCTGCATGGCGAGGCCGCGAGGCGTGTGGCAGCTGCCGCAGTGACCTGCCCCTTGGACCAGATAGGCCCCCCTGTTCCAGCGTTCATCCCGTGCCAGGTCCGGCTGGAAGGGATGGGGATCCACGAAAGGGATATTCCAGAAGGCGAGAGGCCAGCGCATGTTGAGCGGCCAAGGGATGTCAGATGGCCTGTTCTCGTGTCGCGTAGCTTTAACGTCCTTCATGAAGAAGGCGTACAGCGCCTGTATGTCTTCATCGCTCATCTTCGCATAGGAAGGGTAGGGCATTGCCGGGTACAACCGGTGCCCGTCACGCGCCACACCACGACGAACAGCATTATCGAATTCGGCGAGCGTATAGGTGCCAATGCCGGTCTCCGGGTCAGGGGTGATATTGGTGCTGTAAATGGCACCGAGCGGCGTTCCCATGGCAAGGCCGCCGGTGAAGGGCGCGCCGTGCTCGACGGTGTGGCAGGCCACGCAATCCGCCTGGCGTGCGACATACTCACCCCTTCCGGGCAGATCCGTGGATGATGCGGCGGCCGTCCGGTCGAAGGGCGAGGCGGGAATGCGCGTGGCCCAATAGATCGCACCGCCCCCGCCCACGATGAGCACGGCCAGTGCCGCCACTACCACCTGCATCTTGTACTTCGGCCACCACATCTGTCCTGCCCTTGCTTCATCATATGCGTTGCCGGCCGGCGCCATTGTCGCGTTGCCGGCCGTTACATTGGGGGATCAGACCGGGATGGGGTGGGCGATGATGTCCGCGTTGAAAGCGTTCACCAGCGCATGCTCGTGCGGCCCCGGATTCGCACGGATGGCCTTTATGGCTTCGACGACGACCTCCTCGTCGGACGTCTCCAGCCCCTGCATGGTCTGGGCAATGAAATCCTCAAGCGCCATGGCGCGTGGGTCATCGCTTTTCTTGATCAGGTCCGTGTTGACCCAAGGCGGGGCGATTTCCTGGACGGAGACCGTTGTGTCGCGGAGCATGAAACGCTGGGAGAGCGCATAGGAATGCAATGCCGCTTTGGTCGCTGAATAAACGGCGGTGACGGCGAGCGGCAGATACGCCAGCACCGAGGTGTTGTAGATGATCGTCGCATGCGGGCGCATTTTCAGATGGCCAACCAGCGCCGAGGAAAGGCGGATTGGACCCAGCAGATTCGTGTCGATGATCTTCTGCGCAACGACGTCGTCAATCCGGCCAGCAGCGTTGTCGAAAGGCATGATGCCGGCATTGTTGACGAGCACGTTCAGCGACGGATGGCGCGTCACCAGCTCCCCCGCTGCGGTCTCAATCGAGGCGAGATCTGCGACATCGAGTTCGATCATGTCCATGCCGGGATTTTCGGCCACGACATCCTCAAGCAGTGCCTTGCGTCGACCGCCGATGATGACCGTATTGCCCCGGGCATGAAATGCCTCGGCGAGACCGCGCCCGATGCCCGATGCGCCGCCAGTGATGAAGATGGTGTTGCCGGTCATTTGCATAATTGCTTCTCCTCGGGCCTCGCCCGTCATGGTTCGCCCTGCCGCGGTCCGCTCCTGTGAGCAAAGTGTCGCGGTGACTAATCTTGATCTTGGCCTAACCGGACGAGAGTTGGGATGACGCAGACACGTCACTTTCGGACGTTGTGCGGTATTGTCGGTCGAGCCACCTGCGCGTGAGAAGGCTATCGGCCGTGATGGCTCGATGCGTATCCCCGTCATGTGCAGAACGCGCGTCGGCAGAAGGTCAGCCAGGCCGGCGGTCACGCTTCCCGATTGCCGTTCCGATTGATGGAGATGAGCTGACGCAGCCACTTGCGGTGGTGGCGCCAGGCCCATCCGCCGGTCACCTGCCCGTTTGTCATGGCGCTCATGGTGCCCCTGACCCAGATGGCGGCGTAGACGTGGATGATCCAGACACAGATGGCGGAAACCGCCGCCAGCGAATGGACGATGAGCGCGACGCGTTGCGTCGGAATGCTGGTGTATGTGAAGAAATACTGCTCCCACACCGTCAGGCCGGTGATGATCAGCACGATGATCAGGCCTGACACGCTCCAGAAGACGAATTTCTGGCCCGCATTGTATTTACCGAGTTCCGGCAACCGCTCCTCGTGGCCCAGCAACACGTCCCGGATCCGCGCCAGCCAGGTGCCATCCTCCGTTCGCCACAGGTTCAGCCGCCAGAAGCGGATGAACAGCAGCGAGAAGGAGAAGAACAGCACCACGCCAATCCACGGGTGGATGGCGCGGGTAAGCTGTCCGCCACCGAACAGCTTGGTCAGGAAGAATAAGTTCGGCGTGAACAGCGACAGGCCGGAAAGCGCCAGCAGGACGAGGCTGATGGCAGTGATCCAGTGATTGATGCGTGCGCCGAGGGTATATCGGTTCACGGTCAAACGTGGCTTGAGCGTCACGCTATCGCCGGGTTGCGTGTCACCGCGATAGGGGCTGGGCATGCTCATGCCTGATCATCCTTCGCCAGCTTCTCGGCCTCTTCCTCGTCTCCGGCGCTGACCTTGTTGGCGCCTGCCACCAGATAGTGGAAAGCTGCGCCAAGGGCCGCGAAGCCCATGACGCCGATGCCGAAATATTTGGTGATGCCCTTCCAGGCTTCCACGATCGGCGAGATGCGCGGATTGTCCGGAAGGCCGGCATAGATGCTCGGCTTGTCCGCATGCTGGAGCACGTACATGACGTGCGTGCCGGAAACGCCCGGCGGATCATAGAGGCCAGCGGTCTTGTAGCCGCGGGACTTCAGATCCGTGACGCGCTCGGCGGCGTGCTTCTTCATGTCCTCCTTGGTACCGAAGGCGATGGCCTGGGTGGGGCACGCCTTGGCGCAAGCAGGCCACTGGCCCTGGGCCACGCGATCGGAACAGAGCGTGCACTTGTACGCCTTGTTGTCGACCTTGGAGATGCGGGGAATGTTGAAGGGGCAACCCTTCACGCAATAACCGCAGCCGATGCAGTGGTCGTGGACGAAGTCCACGATCCCGTTGGTGTACTGGACGATCGCGCCGGGGGCCGGGCATGCCTTCAGGCAGCCCGGATCCTCACAGTGCATGCAGCCGTCCTTGCGGATCAGCCACTC
>NZ_BMCT01000011.1 GCF_014635325.1 Azorhizobium oxalatiphilum
GTGGCCGGAGCGGCCTTCCCTGAACCAGAATGTGCTCCGGCCACAATCAGTTTTCAGGGAGTCAGTTATGAGCGTTGAGTCGTTTGTCACCTTCGTTGCCAAAATTCGCGACATGCCGGTGGAGTTCGCCGCGCTCCGCGCGAGCCTGAGGAGCCCCCGGGAGCTCGTGCAATTTGCGTCGGCGATGGGACATCCGATTTCGTCCACCGAAGCTGAATTGCTCATCAAGCAGTCCCGAAGCGCCGAAGGTGCGGAACCGCTGACTGACGAAGGTTTGGACTGCGTGAGCGCGGCAGGGTGGCGGCGAAACTTTTTTAGTTGAGCCGAGCGCAGCCTTCTTCGCGAGGGAAGTGACATGATGTTCGCTTTCATCGCGAGGCACCGGAGCATCTGGCCTGTAGCATGGCTTTGCGATGCGCAGGATGTCTCCCGCTCGGGCTTTCATGCCTGGCTCAACCACGACGTCCGCTTTGACTGGCGTGACGCTAGAAGCGGACAGTCTGCTTCCGGCCCCATACCTCTCGTTCGGGCACGCAGTTGGCAAGGTCTGATTCTGGTGCAGGGCGGCCTACGGGGCCGGCGGAATGCGCCCGATCGTAGCGCTGCTCACGCCCACGATGCTGGCGATCTGTCGCACGCCTTCGCCGGCGGCGCGCAGCCTCGCCACATAGGCTTGCTGCTCAATCGTGAGCTTGGGCTTTCGGCCGAACTTGATGCCCTTGGCCTTCGCTCGGGTTCGCCCTTCTCCTGTACAAGTGCGAATGAGGTTGCGGTCATCCCTTCGATCGCAAACGCTATCGCGACGGCAATGCCATCGAGCGCATGTTCTGTCACCTCAAGGGCTTCAGGCGCATCGCCACCCGATACGACAAGCCCGCCAGAAATTATCTCGCAGCGCTTTGCATCGAGGCTCTCGTCATATGCTGGCTGCGTTGAGTCTCGACCCTAGCGCCGCTCCGCTTGATGCCGTTTCGGCAGCACCATGTCCGAAATCTTCTTCTTGTTAGAACTCGCAATTCCGAAGACTGTCACCGAAGCGATCCGAACCCAGACCCGACATTTCTGGCTGGAGAAGTTGGACGCCGCAGAGGGGCACTGACGGTTCGCTGAAGCGACGCTGGCATAGGCGTGCGCGTGCGGTCGTGTGCCTGAAGGTCAATCCTCAGTTCCAGGATGAACGCCGCAATGGCACACGTTTCCGATAGGTCGCTCCAGAAGGAGGGCGCCGCCCGCGCACCCGTGGATGTTGTCGACAGGGCGGGGTGGAAAGCCTTGGCAGGATCGACACTCGGCTATGCGATGGACGGGTTCGATCTGCTCATCCTTGGCTTCATGTTGCGCGCGATCTCCGCCGACCTCGGCCTGACTCAGGCCGAGGCAGCATCCCTCGTCACCGCAACCCTGGTTGGGGCTGTTCTGGGCGGGCTCTTCTTCGGGATGCTCTCCGACCGGTTGGGTCGCGTTCGGGTCCTGACCTGGACCATCGTCCTGTTCGCGGTGTTCACCGGCCTGTGCGCCTTGGCACAAGGATACTGGGACCTGCTGTTTTACCGAACCATCGCCGGCATTGGCCTCGGTGGCGAGTTTGGTATCGGCATGGCGCTGGTTGCTGAAACCTGGCCGAACTCGAAGCGTGCCCGTGCCTCCTCCTATGTCGGCCTCGGATGGCAACTCGGCGTGCTGGCTGCGGCGCTCCTCACGCCGTTGCTGCTCCCGATCATCGGCTGGCGAGGCATGTTCGCCGTCGGCGTCTTCCCGGCGATTGCCGCGTATTTCATTCGCCATAGCCTGCATGAGCCGGAGATCTTCGTGAGGAAGGTCGGCACCGCCTCCGCAGGTGCTTCGCTCAAGTTGCTTGCATCGGATTCCGAGACCACGCGGCGTAGCATCGGGATCATAATCCTCTGCTCAGTACAGAATTTCGGCTATTACGGCGTCATGATCTGGTTGCCGAATTACCTCTCGACGCGGTTCGGCTTCAGCTTGACGCAGTCGGCTGCGTGGACGGCCGTGACGATCATGGGCATGGCCATCGGCATTTATGTCTTTGGTCAAGTTGCCGATCGCATGGGACGGAAGCCTGCATTCTTCACCTGGATGCTCGGTGCCGCCATCATGGTGGTCATCTACTCCCGCCTGACCGATCCGATGGCACTGCTGATTGTCGGCGCCATTATGGGCTTCTTCGTCAACGGCATGCTCGGTGGATACGGCACGCTCATCAGCGAGCTGTATCCAACGGTGGCGCGGGCCACCGCCCAGAACGTGCTATTCAATCTTGGTCGTGCCATCGGCGGATTTGGCCCTGTGATCATGGGCGCGGTGGCCATGGCATGGGGCTTCGATACGGCAATTGCGCTGCTGGCGCTGCTGTATCTGCTCGATATCCTCGCCATGTGGCTGCTGATCCCCGAGCGCAAGGGGGCAGAACTCGCATGAGGGGCTCAGCCATTATCCCATTGCCGAGACGGGATGTTGCCGTCCCGCGTGTGCCCGCCGAGGACGCGACCGCGCCGAATTCCACCTGGCGTCCGACCATCGTCGCCGAGGCGGGCGAAGTTATCCGCCATGAGGCCGTCAACGCCGAGTACCGTCATATCGTCGTCGCTTGTGGGCCTGAGGCGGCCGCAGCCCGGCCGGGGCAGTTCTTCCAACTGCTCTGTCCGCAACCTCCCGGGGAGCAGCCGTTCCTGCGGCGTCCCATGAGTGTGTACGGCGTGGATGCCGACGCTGGCACGGTCGAGTTCCTCTACAAGATCACGGGTGCGGGCACGCGCGGGCTTGCCACCCTCAGGGTCGGTGACAGGCTGGACGTAATGGGGCCACTCGGGGTGGGTTTTCATCTCGATCCCACCTGGAAGCAGATCGTGACTGTGGGGCGAGGCGCAGGGCTCGCAACACTTGCACCGTTGATCGAGGCGGCCCGGGCGAATGGAACGAACGTGACCGCGGTCGTCAGCGCCCGTCGCCTGGATCTTCTCGTGCGTTCTTCCCGCTTTCCTTCCCATGGTGTCGATGTGGTGGAGGTCACGGACGAGGAGCAGACGTCCGGACCGGCGAACGTCGAGCGGATCCTCCGCCGGTCGATCGCGGAGGGGCGTTGCGATGCCCTCTTCACCTGCGGTTCGAGCCGTCTCCTGAGGGTTCTGCAAAGGCTGGCAGTGGAGTTCAATCTTCCCGGCCAGGTCGCCCTGGAGCAGCAGATGGCTTGCGGGATCGGGCTTTGCTACTGCTGCGTCCGCGACTTCAATGTGGACGGTCAGATCGTCAGCCGGCGCGTGTGCTGGGATGGCCCTGTCTTCGACATCCGGGAGGCGCTGCCATGAGCCGCCCTGCCGCCCGTCCTGCCGTCGATCTGTCGGTGCAGCTCGGCCGCCTTCGCCTGCTCAATCCTGTCATGCCCGCGTCGGGCACCTTTGCCGAAGGATTGGACAAGGTCATGGACTTCGGCCGCCTTGGGGCCGTGGTCCTGAAGACTGTGACAAGGGAGGTGCGCAACGGGAACCCGCTTCCGCGTATTATCGAGAGGCCTCAGGGGCTCATCAATGCGATCGGGATTCCGTCGAAGGGCATTCCGCATTTCCTGAGCAATGTACTGCCCTACTATCGGGGATACAGCACTCCCTTGGTGGCCAGCATTTCGGCACCGACGGTCGATGGATTTGCGGCCCTCGCCGCCGAACTCTCGGTCGCCGGCGTGTCGGCGATCGAGGCGAACATCTCGTGCCCCAACATCGAGGAGGATGGGAAGGCATTTGCCATGAGCGCGGAGGCTACGGCCCGCGTGACACGATCCCTGCGGTCCGCGACCGACCTTCCACTCTGGCTCAAGCTGACCCCGAATACGGGGGCGATCGCCGAGATCGCAGCTTCAGCCGAGGCGGCCGGTGCCGATGCCCTCGTCGTCGCAAACACGATCCTCTCGATGGCCATCGACGTCAACACGTTCAAACCCTGCCTCGGTAACATCATGGGCGGCCTGTCGGGCCCCGCGATCAAGCCGATCATTCTGCGCCAGGTGTTCCAGTGCGCGAAGGTCGTGAACATCCCCATCATCGCCTGCGGTGGCATTTCCTCGGCGGAAGATGCCGTCGAGTACATGCTGGCCGGTGCCAGTGCGGTGCAGGTCGGTACGGCGACGTTCCTCCAGCCGGCGGCCATCACCACCATCATCGACGGTCTCGAGGCCTTCTGCATGCGCCGGGAGATCCCTCGCGTCACGGATCTGATCGGTGGCGTGATCACGGAGGAAGCCGACGAAGCGGATGTTGCCTGGCTTGGTCCCGAGTCATGACCCTCACGCTTGAGAGATCTCCGCCCCTTGTGCGCGATCGCGACAGCGACCTAGAACTCGCCCGATCGCTTTTCGATGACCTTCGCCGGGCCACCAGCGATGGCAAGGGCATTTCGCGCGTCGCTTACAGCGATAGGGAAACGGCTGCGCTCGATCTCATCGCCTCAAAAGCAAGAGAGCTTGGCTTGCATGCGGGACGGGACGCGGCCAGCAACCTCGTGATCACCCTTGAAGGCTCCGATCCTGCCCTTCCTTTCATTGCCTGCGGATCGCACCTCGATTCCGTCCCACAGGGCGGCAACTTTGATGGGGCGGCAGGTGTCGTCGCAGGCCTCGCGGTCCTTGCAGGCTTCCTCAACGAAGACCTCAGGCCACGCCGAACCGTCAAGGTCTACGGCCTCAGGGGCGAAGAGAGCGCACGCTTTGGAAGGGCCTACATTGGATCGCGCAGCCTGCTGGGTCAGCTTCCTCCGGGCGAGTTGGCGCTTCCTGCCGGTGACACAGGTCGATCCCTTGGCGACTGCATGAGGGACGTCGGGGTCGATGTGGACAGGGTCGCACGTGGGCAAGCGATCATCGACGCGAAATCGGTCGCAGCATGGCTGGAGCTGCATATCGAACAGGGACCAGTCCTTGAGGCCCGCAATCTCCCGATCGGTATCGTCCAAGGTATCCGCGGCAATGTTCGGCACCGGACCATCGCGTGCATCGGTCAAGCCGGGCATTCCGGCGCTGTCCCCCGTTGGCTGCGGCACGATGCGGTCTTCGCTGCGGCCGAACTCATTTCAAGGTTGGACGAGCATTGGTGCCGTTTCCTTGAGCAAGGGCGGGATCTGGTCGTCACCTCGGGGATTTTCGGCACCGAGGCTGGGGAACAGGCCATCGCCCGCATACCCGGGCTCGTTAGTTTCTCCATAGATTTCCGCAGCCATAGCCGTGAGACCCTCGAGTCGTTTTACGGGCTCTTTCAGGGGGAATGTGACCGCATCGCCGATGAGCGGGGCGTGCAGTTTCGACGGGACACTCGGTGCGACACGCCAGGCGCCACCCTCGATCAGGTGTGGATTGAGCGTCTGAAAGCGGCCGCTCGCGAACGCGGGCTGGAGGACGAAGAAATCCCGAGCGGAGGAGGACACGACGCGGCGGTCTTCGCCAATGCCGGCATCCCCAGCGCCATGGTCTTCGTGCGTAATGCGAACGGCTCTCACAATCCCTCAGAGGCCATGGACCTCAATGATTTTGTCCACGGCGTCGCCGTGATGCGAACGGCCATCAGCAAGGTGATCCAATGATGGAAGCGGAGCGTGCCATGAAGGACATTTTAGCCTGGATGGGGAAGCAGAGCGGCGGCGCACATACCTATCTCGAGTTTCAGAAGCGGATGCAGATGGCTCGCGTTGAGCATCAAGGAAGCGCCGCCACAACGCGCCTTCTCGCAGATCTCGCCGGGCGCTTTGTAGATGCCTATGACGGTGGCCCGCTGCCGGCAGGAGTCGCGAGCGATGCCTATGGCCGACTGACGAACTATGTCGAGCGAGCGGTCGCGATCGAGGGCTTGAGCGTCGAGGCGAAACTCGAATTCCTCAATGAACTTGGATCTGCGGAGCTTGCTGTGTTGGAACAGGCGGTGCCAAGCTAGGAGGCACTCTGCTCGTTGGTTGCCGCATCGAGCATGGCCTTCGATAAATGCTGGGCGAAAGCCTCGGCAGCCAGCGAAAGTGCAGTCCCGCTACGAGCGTAGAGACCCAGGGCACTAGGGAGATATCCTTTGCCGTGTCGGAGCGGGACATGGATGAGCTTGCCTGATGCGAGCTCGGCCTCCAGGCCAACCTGCGTCATCAGCGCAACCCCCAGGCCTCTCAGAACCAACTGTTTCATGAGGTCGATCGAGCCCGCTTCATAGCGGCTTGCACGTGAGATCTCCGCATGCAGCATCGCGGGATTCAGTTGGACCCTATTGGCAAAATTATCTTTGGGCACGATGAGCTTTTCCGCCCGGAGGTCCGTGAGTGTCAGGTGCGGTGCTGTTGCCAGCGGTGACGTCGGCAGGACCACCGCCCCCAGGCGAAAGGAGGCCGCTTCCTTGCGGTGGAGTTCAGATTGGGTGGGCACCTCGAAAGCCAATCCGAGGTCCGCATCTCCGTAGGCAATGGCGCGGGGTATCTCCGCGGACCCCATGATGCTTACTCCGATGCTGACACGCGGATGACGCACGCTCATTGCCGCGATCGCACTCGGCACGATGTGGTGACACAGCCCTTCCAGGGTGACCAGTTCAACATGGCCTGCATCAAGCCCCTTGAGCGCGTCCAATTCCGATTGCAGCCGCTCCGCATCCCGCAGCACGCCGGTAACGTGATTTGAAAGGATCTCTCCGGCCGATGTCAGCCGGAGGCCATTGGGTAAGCGCTTGAACAATGGCGTCTGGAGTTCCGCCTCCAACGCGAGGATCTGTCGGTTGACTGCGGACGACGCGACATTCAGGCGCCGGGCGGCTTCACGGATGCTCCCGGCACGACGAACGGCATCGAAATAGACGAGTGATGCCGCGTGAATCCGATAGCGCGTGTCTGTCACATTGCCCCCAGTCATGATGCCGTTTCGGCATCATGATGTCCCAAATCTTCTTCTTGTGCGAGCAGGCATGAAGAGGAATTTTCCACGACGAACCAGATCAGGGACGACCGGGGGCAAGGCAATGGCAGACGCACGAACCGCCAATCAGCAGACCTCGGAGATCAGGACCCCCGGTTTCTGCGCGCTTTGCAAGTCCAGGTGCGGGGCGATCATGGTTACGCGAGACGGCCGTCTCATCGGCCAGGAGCCTGACCCGTCCCATCCCACGGGTCAGGCGTTGTGCGTGAAGGGAAAGGCCGCGCCGGAGCTCGTCTACAACACCCAGCGCCTGCTCCATCCCGTCCGGCGAACCCGTCCCCGCGGCGACCCCGATCCCGGCTGGGAGCGCATCAGCTGGGATGAGGCACTTGAACACAGCGCGCGCGAAATGGCGCGCATCCGTGATCAACATGGAGCCGAGGCCGTCGCGTTTGGCTGGACGACCCCAAGCGGGACGCCGATCGCGGACGATCTGCGCTGGATCGAACGCCTCGCCAACGCCTTCGGGACGCCGAATGTCGCCAACGGCACGGAGATCTGCAATTGGCACAAGGATTTTGCACACGCCTTCACGTTCGGGCGCGGTATCGCATCGCCTGACTTTGAGCACACCGGGTGCGTCGTTCTCTGGGGTCACAATCCGAGTGCAACCTGGCTGGATCACGCCACGGCCACCACAGCCGCCAAGGCACGGGGAGCCAAGCTCATCGTGGTGGATCCCCGCCAGGTGGGGTTTGCGGGCCGCGCCGATCAATGGCTTCGGGTCCGCCCGGGAGCCGACGGTGCACTGGCCCTCGGCATAGCGGGCGAGATGCTCCGCAATGGCTGGTTTGACTCCGATTTCGTGCGGGATCGAACCAATGCATCGCTTTTGGTGCGCAGCGACACCGGGCGCTTTCTGCGAGCCAATGAACTCGCTTCTCTTCCATCGGAAGCCGAAGATGGAGATCTCGTTGCCGTCGATGGGCAGACTGGTCAGTTGCTCACTTATTCGCCCAGTCGCCGAACCTTTGCGCCGGGTTGCAGCCCCGAGATATACGCCGACCTCGAAGTCATGATCGCGGGTGGGGCTGGGGTTCGTTGCCAATCCGTGCTCACGCTGTATCGGGCATTGTGCGAGGACTATCCGCCCGAACGCGTCGAGCAACTGGCATGGATACCCAGCGCCCAGATCCGTGAGACCGCCAAGCTGATCTTCGCATCCCGGCCTGTGTGTTACTATGCCTGGTCAGGCGTGGGACAGCATACGAATGCTACCCAGACGGACCGCGCGATTGCGATCCTCATGGCGTTGACGGGCAGTTTCGATGCGCCGGGCGGAAACGTCGAATTTTCGAAGCCCGCAGCGCGCGATGTCTCCGGGCAGGACCTCATATCGGCAGAGCAGCGGTCGAAGTGCATCGGCTTCTCGCGTTCAGCCGTCGGCCCGGCAAAGCGGGGGTGGATTGGGTCCGACCTGCTTTATGACGCCATCCTGGATGGCAAACCTTATCCGATCCGTGGCCTTGTCGGTTTTGGACGCAACTTTCTCGTCAACCATGCAGATGCGCAGCGGGGAGCCGCCGCATTGCAGAAGCTCGAGTTCTATCTCCATACGGATGTCGTGCTCACGCCGACCGCCGCATATGCGGACATCGTTCTTCCGATCAATACACCCTGGGAACGCGAGGCGTTGCGCGTCAGCTTCGAGGGCAATCAGAGAGCCCACAATCACGTTCAGCTCAGACAGGCAGCAATACGAAGCGAAGGCGAGTCTCGATCGGACGCATTCGTTGTCTTCGAACTGGCCAAGCGCCTCGGCCTGGGTGACGTGTTCTGGGATGGAGAAATCGAGGAAGGGCTGAAAGCGATACTCGCCCCCCTGGGCATCGATCCCCAACAGCTCCGGGAGCAGCCCTCCGGCGTCACATTGGACGGGGCTCCGATGTATGGCCGTTACAAGCGCGATGGCTTCAAGACACCAACCGGGCTGATCGAGATTTTCTCGGAAGCCTTGCTGGAAGCCGGGCAGTCGCCGCTTCCGGATTTCGTCGAGCCCGCTCTCTCACCTCACCGACCGGGCGGCGAGGCATTCCCGCTTGTCCTGACCTCCGCGAAGGTCGTCCAATATTGCCACGGGCAGCACCGGCATGTGCCCTCTCTGCGGCGGCGCGTTCCTGATCCGGAAGTGACCCTGCACCCGGATGCTGCGGGCGAACGTGGGATCAGCGAGGGTGAATGGGTCGAGATACGGACGGACCGTGGATCCGCGCGTATGCGGGCCAAGCTTGATGCGAGCCTGGATCCACGGGTTGTCAGCGCTCAGTATGGTTGGTGGCAGGCCAATGATGTCCTCGGGCTCCCATCCTTCGGCGCGTTGGACCCTTTGGGTCCGAACTACAATCGCCTCATATCGGATCGTCACGCCGATCCTGTCAGCGGGGCCACAGGTCTTCGCTCCTCCATTTGCGAAATCGTGCCATTGAAGAGCGAACCATCGCTTGCCTGGAGCGGGTGGAGGCCGTTCGAAATGACGGCCGGCGAGATGGAAGCGGAAGACATCCTGTCCCTTCACCTTCGCCCAGCTGACGAACCAGCGCTGCCCACTTTCCACGGCGGGCAGCATATCGTGCTTCGCCTTCCGCTCCCCGAAGGCGGCACGTTGGTGCGCTGCTATTCGCTGTCCGGTCCATCCGGCGACGGGACTTATCGAATCTCGGTCAAATTGGCCCGCGGCGCCACGGGGACACGGGGACTGATGTCTGCTGCCCTGCATGGCCTCAAGGGGAAGGCGCCAGTTCGGGTTGCTTTGCGGGCTCCGAAGGGTGATTTCATCCTTCATCGTCCGACAATGCCTTCCGGCTCGATCGTGCTCGTGGCTGGTGGGATCGGAGTGACCCCGCTGTTGGCGATGCTCCACCAGTTGCGAGCGGGCAGGGAAGAAGCCCCCATCCGTTTCCTCTACGGCGTTCGGTCGCCGGACGAACTTGCGTTCGCTAGCGAAATCAAGGCGATCGCGGCGGATCTGCCTCGCCTCTCAGTGCAGATATTTCAAAGCGGAGAGGCCCTTCCCCCAAGTGCGAGTGGCTTCGCTTTCAAAGCAGGGCGCATCTCTCCATCGGACGTTCTTGAGGCTACTTCGGGCGGGTCGCAGTTCCATATCTGCGGCCCTTCAGGTTTGGTTACAGCGATCACCGATGCGCTCGCAAAAGCGGGCGTGGCCGACAGTCATGTCCACTTCGAGACCTTCGGGCCTTCGGCACGATCTGCAAGACCGAGCGCGCCCCAGCAGGTGAGATTGGGACGCTCTGGCCGCGTCCTCACTTGGACCCCCGAAAGCGGCTCCCTGCTCGACTTGCTGAAAGACGCCGGCGTCCAAAGCGCGAGCGGCTGCCGATCTGGCCAATGCGAAGCCTGTGCCATTCGCCTCGACGTGGGAGAGGTGGATTACCCTGCCAGCGTAACGAAGCCTGATGGTGA
The DNA here is from genome assembly GCF_014635325.1 of Azorhizobium oxalatiphilum. Taxonomy (GTDB): domain Bacteria; phylum Pseudomonadota; class Alphaproteobacteria; order Rhizobiales; family Xanthobacteraceae; genus Azorhizobium; species Azorhizobium oxalatiphilum. The sequence goes on from NZ_BMCT01000011.1 coordinate 10,370, forward strand.
CCACTGTCTGCCATGCGTGGCGATGCCTGTCTCGTCCATAACTCTCGATGTGTAGGAGGCGGCGCCTTGAAATTCAGGGGCCGCATCGGGACAGCCGAGAGCGGACATTTCCAATTCCCAGATGGGCGGCTGTGGAATGGCAGTAATGGGCACAGCGGCGACCAAGACCGGCCAGTCCGCTCTTGGCCCCAAAAAGGGCGCTGGGATCACTGCGCGTAGGCGGGGGCGCGCGGAGGGTTCAGGCGACTGACATCACGCTTACGTCGCCGGAACGCCAGACATTGTCGACGGTGTTGCGAGTGATAACCCAGACATCGCCTTGTCTGGCCAACTCGACGTCGTACCGGTTCTTCATCAGATAATGCCGGGATGGATCGCTGATCGGGACGTGCTGGGCCTCTACCAGCGCGTCGAGACGCGCCGTATCGCCGTCGATTTCGACCAGCGGATTGCTCACGGAATGTGTCGTGTCGAGCGTGCCCAGCGAGGCGGAGAGCGCCGCGATGAGATTCTTCCGGCCTTGAATTACCGGATAGTCAAAGCCCGCCTTGGCGGCCGCGGGTCCGAAGTCGGATACGACATCCTCGGCGATCGCGGACGCGAACAGGTCCCAGTCGCGTTTGTCGATGCCGGCGGCGAACCGATAGAGAGCCTCGACGACCGCCAGCCGGTCGGCGGCGTGGAGATCGGAGGGCATGAGGGCTGTGTTGGACATGATTTTTCCTGCGTCAAACATTCCGAAGACCTTCGGCGAAGGTTCTCAGCAGGTAGGCCTTGCAGCCCGGTAAGGCAGGCCGTCGCCACTCATACCATCTATTCCGCTCTGGAATGCGTGCCTCAGGCTCGGCTCGGCCGCAAAGGTCGCCGCCAGGTGGTCCGTGAACAGCCTGACCCGCTGGGCCATCTTGCGGCCCCCCGCGCTCACGGCGTGGACCGGAACAGGGTCCGGCGCGTCGTCTTTCAGGATCTCGACCAGCCTCCCTGCCTTGAGATCGGAACGGAACAGGGCCGTCGGCCCATAGGTGATGCCGAGGTCCGCGAGCACCGAGGCGCGCAGATCTTCACCATCGTTGGATCGGATGCGCCCGGTCGCTGCGATCGAAATGACCTCCTCATCGACCTTGAACGCCCAGGGCACGCTGGCGCCTTCGATCTGGCCTGAGATAAGCGTGTGGCTGGAAAGATCCCCAACGGATCGGGGCGTCCCATGCACCGCCAGATAGGCGGGGCTCGCCACCGCGATCATCTGCAAGCTCCCGATGCGGCGGGCGACCAAAGCGGACGGCCTCAGATCTCCAACCCGCAAGGCCACGTCGACCCCCTCCTTCACAAGATCGACACGCCGGTCCGCGACCGAGAACTCGACGGCGATTTCGGGATAGAGGGCGAAGAAGGCTGGCAGGCTTGGGATGACATACATCCGTCCCAGCGTCGGCGGCATGGCCACGCGAACCACCCCTCCGGGGCACTGGCTCACACCCCGGACGCGGTTCTCCGTCTCCTCCAGATCGCTGACGAGCCTGACGGCGGCGCCATAGAGATCCTGGCCCGCAGGCGTGGGGCGCAGGCCGCGCGAGCTTCTCTCCAGAAGGAGCGTGCCCAGCCGCGCCTCAAGCGCAGCGACTTGCTTGCTGACGGCGGGCTGGCCGAGGCCGAGTTCGCGCGCCGCCCGCGTAAAGCTGCCGAGGTCCAGGACACGAACGAATAGCTGTAAAGTCGAGAGGCGATCCATCAGCTCTCATTCCCTGCAGGCATGCGCGCGGAGTCTGACGGCGTCCTTCGAAGGCGGCAGTCCAAACTGCCGGGCATATTCCCGGCTGAACTGGTTGGGGCTCTCATAGCCAACGCCGAGGGCGACAGAGGTGGCGTTTCCCTGCCCCGAAATCAGCAGTGAGCGCGCATGAAGCAACCGCACATGCTTCTGATACTGGAGAGGGCTCAACGCCGTGACCGCCTTGAAGTGGCGGTGGAAGGCCGAAACACTAAGCGCGGCCATCTGGGCCAGGGCCTCGACGCGCAGCGGCCTGGCGAAATTTTCCCGGATCCACTGGATGGCGACGCCGATCCGCGACAAGGCGGTGTCCGGGGTCGCGATGTCGCGCAGCATCCAGCCGAGCGGTCCCTGCAATACGCGGTAGAGGATCTCGCGCTCGTAGGCGGGTGCGAGCACTGCGATGTCATGCGGATGCTCCATCAGGCGCAGCATCCGCAGCCACGCATCGAGCAACTCGGGCGTGACCGAGGCAACGGAGAAGCCCGATGCGTAGAGTTCGCCTCCGGCAGGTTTGGGCAGGTCGGCCAGCAAACCGGCGACGATCGAGGGCTCCAAAGTGAGACTGACAGCCAGATAGGGCTCATCGGCGTCCGACGGATGCACCGAGCCCACCGCGGGCAGGTCGACCGACATCACGAAATAGGTCGCGGGGTCGTAGCGGAGCGTCCGGTCTCCGACCGTCATCGACTTCGAACCCGTCAGGATCAGGTTGATCATGGGCTCGTAGACGGCGGCCAACTGGTGCTCCGGGATTTCGCCCTGGACCATGGCCACGCGTGGAATGCCCGTCTCGGTGCGGCGATTTTCCGCCCGCGCTGCCAGCGTCCTGAGTTCTCGAAGTTGCATGTCCATGTCGGACCTTGTCTCACCCAGCGCATCGACGATCAATGCGAAAGCAGAAATGGGCAAGGATCGGGGAGGATCAGGCGAGCGACGACCCGGATGGCGCGGCTATCAATTGGGCACCCGGAGGATCAGCCCATGAGCGTTGTCATCATCACCGGCGGCAGTCGCGGCCTCGGCCGCAGCGCCGCCTTGCAGTGCGCGGCCCGCGGCATGGGGGTCATCGTGACGTACAACAGCCACCCGGCCGGGGCGCAAGCCGTCGCTGCGGAGATCGCGCAGTCCGGCGGCAAGGCGATCGCCCTCCCGCTCGATGTCGGTCGGATCTCCACCTTCCCCACGTTCCGCGAGCAAGTCGTCGAGGCACTCCAGCGGGTCTGGACGCGTGCCGATTTCGACTATCTCGTGAACAACGCCGGTCATGGCCTCTTCGAGCCGATCGCAACCATCAGTGAGACGCAGTTCGACGGCCTGTTCAACGTTCATCTGAAGGGCCCCTTCTTCCTGACCCAGACGCTGCTGCCGCTTATGAAGGACGGTGGCGCCATCGTGAACATGACCAGTGCCACCACCCGCGTCGCCACGGCGGGCGTTGCCCCTTACGCCGCCTTCAAGGGCGGTCTGGAGGTGCTGACGCGCTACATGGCCAAGGAGTTCGGCCCGCGCCGCATCCGCGCCAACTCCATCGCCCCCGGCGCCATTCGCACCGATTTGGGCGGCGGCCTCAACGCGGTGTTCGAGACCATGCTCGCTGGCCAGACCGCCCTCGGCCGTGTTGGCGAGCCGGACGACGTCGGGCGCGTCGTCGCCACCTTGCTGTGCGAGGACAGCGGCTGGATCAACGCCCAGAACGTCGAAGTCGGCGGCGGCTACATCATCTGATCGGAACGCCCAGATGCTTGACCACGTCTTCCTCTCCGTCAGCGATCTGGCACGCTCCATCGCCTTCTACACCGCCGCGCTCGCGCCTCTCGGCATCACCGACCGCGTCGATTACGACGGCGCCGATGGCCCGCCCGGACACCCGGACCTCAAGGGGTTCGGCTGCGGCGGCCGCATCTTCTTCTGGCTGCGCGTGGGCGTGGTCGAGGGGCGGGCGGCGCATGTCGGCTTCGTTGCCGGCTCGCAGGCCATGGTGGATGCAGCGCATGCCGCCGCCCTGGCGGCCGGCGCTGCGGAAATCCACCCCCCGGGCCCGCAGCATCATTACGATCCACGCTATTACGCCGGGCAGGTCCGGGATCCGGACGGCTACAGCCTCGAGTTCGTCTACAAAAGCTGGCAGCACGGCAGGTGATACGATGATCAACAGCCGCCTCCACGCCGCAGCCGATGCGCTGATCGCCGCAACGAATGCTTACGACGTGGACCGCGTCCTGGCGCTCTTCACGGCTGACGCCGTGATCGACGATCCATCGACCGGCCATGTGTTCGATGGCCACGCGGGCATCCGTGATTACGTGGCGCGCTTCTTCGTGGGCTACCACACGGTGACCCGCTTCCTGTCCATACAGACCCTGGGCGAAGACAATGCGCGGGTCAGGGTCGATTTCACGGGCGATTTCGGGCACGAGATCGGCCGCCTGGACATCGCCATCGACGATACCGGACGCATCGTGCGCATCGACGCCGACCTCGAATAATCCTCGCGACAGAGACCTCCATGACCAAACTGATGATCTACGGCGCGACCGGATACACCGGTCGCATGGCCGCCGCGCACGCGCGCAAAGCCGGCCTTCCCCTCATCCTCGCAGGCCGCACTTCCGCCATCGTCGACCTCGCTGAGGCGCTTCAGGCCGAGCCACGCGTGTTTGGCCTTGACGACGAGGGCGTCATCGACGCCGCTTTGTCGGACGTCGGCGTCCTCCTCAACTGCGCCGGGCCATTCATGCACACGGCCGAACCCCTGATGCGCGCTGCCATCCGTAACGGCGTGCATTATCTCGACATCGCCGCCGAGCTGGACAGCTACCGGCTGGCTGAAGAGCTGGACGCTAAGGCACTGGCGGCGGGCGTCATGCTGCTGCCGGGGAGCGGCGGAAGCGTTGCGATGCTCGGCTGCCTCGCCGGTCATGCCGCAGGTCGGGTGACACGCCCGCAGAAGATCGCGATTGCTCTCCACGTCTCTGGTTCCATGTCGCGGGGGTCGGCGATCAGCGCCAGCCAGAATGTCAGCGCGCGCACGCTGATGCGAATGGACGGGCAACTGGTCGACCGGCCAGCCAGTGAACTTGTGCCTTTCGACTTCGGCAAAGGGCCGGTCGACAGCTTCCCTGTGACGCTTCCCGATCTCATCACCATCGCAAAAGCGACTGGTATTCCAAATATCGAGACCTTTGTGCATGTGTCCGGCGATGCCTTTCCCGCGGGCGACCTCTCGCACCTCCCCGATGGACCGTCAGCGGAGGCTCGCGAGGCAAACCGATATCAGGCGGCGGTGCAGGTCACTGGGGACAATGGAGTGATCGTCCGCTCGATACTCGACACGGTGAATGGATACAGCTTCACGCCTATGGCGGCTGCCGAGGCCGCACGGCGCGTTCTGGCGGGAGAGAGCCGTCCGGGGTTTCAGACCCCTGCCGGGATGTTCGGCAACGGCTTCGCCGAAACCATCGCGGACACGCGCATTGTTGATCTGTGATTTGGTCGGCGTTGCTCCAAGCGGCCTTGCGATCGTTTGCGGGGCGGTGCTGTGGAGGTCGGCATGATCTCCTTGAACGTGGACATTCAGGACTTCCGCAAAGGGTCAAAATCCGACCATGTCATTGCAGGATAGACAATGCCCGAGTTGGATCAGAAGAGGGCTTGGGGTTTCATAGCAGTCCCACCCTGATTAAGGTTTGGCAATCGTCATTCCCACGTTGACTATGGGGGGGGAAATGTTGCCGCTGGCGTTGGTATTGGCGCCGCCGCAGGTTTCCGGCCCGCCATGACCCTCGCCGTCATCCGCATGCTCTTGAATTCAACGATGCTCAGCCTCGTCTACGTACCGACGGTATTCACCGTGATGGACGATCTCGATCGCGGGGCGCGGCGGGTGTTCGGGCCGCTGAGGGCAGGGCCGAGATCGGATTGCGACGGCTCCTAAGGGCATAGGAGCCGTCGCGATCGATGTTTGCTCAGAAGCCCAGGCGGCGTAAATCGTCTGTCAGGAAAGTCTGACCGCTGCGGCTTTTGACGTTTGGCAGTTCGATCACCCGATCACGCCATTCGCGCAGGGCCGTCAACATCTCGGGAACGCCAAGTCCTGCCGCGTCGGCGAACATCAACCCGGCGAACAGGGTAATGTCCCCCATCGAGAAGGTCTCGCCCGCCACATAGGTATCGGCGCGCAACACCTCATCGAAGTAGGACATGCCACGCAGAGCGCGATCTCCCTCCCTCTGCCCCCAGACCGTGCGCCCTTCCCAATCGGGGCTCTTGAAAGCCTGGAGACTGTCACCCAGGCCGGGCGTTGCATGGTGGAAGTAATGTCCCACGGGATCCAGAACCTCCGCTTCGGCGCGGCGCTGCATCATATGGATGACGGCCTTCTCTTTCGGCGTGCGCCCGGTCAGGGTCGGGGTGCCATCGAGATTGTCGAGGTACTCGGTGATCGCGGTGCATTCCGAGATGTATGTGCCGTCGTCGAGCTGGAGGACGGGAAGCACGCCGGACGGGTTCTTGGTCAGGAAGTCCGGTTGCTTATGGGCCGCGCCAATCAGGTCGACGCTTTCAAATTGCACGAGATGTTCGAGCTTCTTCTCGGCAAGGACGATGCGGATGCGGGCGGGGTTGGGGAAGCCGGGGCGGTCAAAAATCTTCACTGATAGTCCTCTTGTGGCTTGGGATGGGCTCGGGGCGCTAAGGGCGCCCCGAGTTGGCGGGCCGCCGCTGCGGCCGCGGAATGCTGGCTGGGCTATTCGGCTGCTGCCGCGGCGCCGGCGTCAGGGGCCGGCGCACGAAGGGGGGCCGTGCTGGTCTGTGGCGTCACCCGGAACCAGATGGCGTAGAGCGCCGGCAGGAAGATCAGGATCAGCACCGTGCCGATGGCCGTGCCGCCGATCAGCGTGTAGGCGAGCGAGCCCCAGAACACGGAATGGGTCAGCGGGATGAAGGCCAGTACCGCCGCCAGCGCCGTGAGGATGACCGGACGGGCGCGCTGGACCGTCGCCTCCACCACGGCGCGGTAGGGATCGAGCCCTTCCTGCGCATTGGTGTGGATCTGGCCGATCAGGATCAGCGTGTTGCGCATCAGGATGCCGGCGAGCCCGATGAGGCCGAGGATGGCGTTGAAGCCGAACGGCTGGTCGAACACGAGCAGGGTGGGCACCGCGCCCACGAGGCCCAGCGGGGCGGTCAGCACCACCATGGCGGTGGCCGAGAAGGACCGCACCTGGATCATGATCACCACCAGCATCAGCGCCAGCATGAGGGGGAAGACGGCGGCCAGTGCCACGTTTGCCTTGCCCGCCTCCTCGATGGAGCCGGCGGTCTCGATGCGATAGCCGGCCGGCAGGCGCTGCATGAGGGGGGCGAGCGCGGTGAGGATCTCCTTCGAGACTTCGGGTGGTTGCAGCCCCTCCTGGATGTCGGAGCGGATGGTGATGGTGGGCACGCGGTCCCGGCGCTTGAGGATCGGCTCCTCCATGCGCACCTCCGCATGACCGATCTGGTCCAGCGGGATCAGACGGCCGTCGCGGGAGGTGAGGGTGAAGTCCGAGAGGCGGGCTGGATCGAGCCGCTCGCCGCCCGCGCTGCGCGCCACCACGTCCACGGTGCGGATGTCCTCGCGCACCTGGGTGACGGTGACGCCGGTGAGCAGGAACTGCAGTTGCTGGGCGGCCTCGGCGGGGGAGAGGCCGATGAGGCGCAGGCGGTCCTGATCCAGCACGAAGCGCAGGGTGGGTGCCCGCCGGCCCCAGTCCTGATTGGCCTGCCGGGTGTGGGGATTGGCGCGCATGACGGCGAGCGCCTCGTCGGCGATCCCCAGCAGCACGGTGGCGTCGGGACCGCGCACCCGGAATTCCACCGGGAAGGGCGTGTAGGGGCCGAACACCAACTGGGTGACGCGCAGATAGGCGGCCGGCGCGAGCCCGTCCGCCACCGCCTGCCGCAGGCGCAGCTTGAGCGCCTCGCGGGCCTCGGCATTGGGCGTGAGCACCACGATCTTGGCGAAGGCGGGATCGGGCAGCTCCGGCGCCATGGCGAGGAAGAAACGCGGCGCGCCCTGGCCGATGTAGCTGGTGACGATCTCCGCGTCCGGCTGCTCCTTCAGCCAGGCTTCCACCTTGCGCACGGCGGCCTCGGTGACGCCGATGCTGGTGCCCTCCGGCAGGCGCACCTCCACCAGCACCTCGGGCCGGTCGGAGACCGGGAAGAACTGCTGGCGCACGCGCCCCATGCCGACCACCGAGACGGCGAAGACGAGCACGACGGCACCGGCGACGACGAACTTGTGCCGCACCGCCCAGGCGATCGTACCCCGCAGCTGGCGATAGCGCGGCGTGTCGTAGATGGCGTGGTGGCCGCCTTCCACCGGCTTGATGTCGGGCAGCATCTTCACCCCCAGATAGGGCGTGAAGGCCACCGCCACGAGCCAGGAGACGATGAGGGCGAACGCGACGATCCAGAAGATGTTGCCGGCATATTCGCCGGCCGAGGAATGGGCGAAGCCCACGGGCATGAGGCCGATGATGGTGACGAGCGTGCCGGACAGCATGGGGCCGGCGGTGTGGCTCCAGGCGTAGGCGGCGGCCTTCACCCGGTCCATGCCTTCCTCCATCTTCACCACCATCACCTCGATGGCGATGATCGCGTCGTCCACCAGCAGGCCAAGCGCCAGGATGAGCGCGCCGAGCGTGATGCGGTCGAAGAAGCGCCCGGTTTCCAGCATGATGACGAAGACGGCGGCGAGCGTCAGCGGCACGGCGGCGGCGACCACCACGCCCACCCGCCAGCCGAGGCTGATCAGGCTGACCAGCAGCACCACGCCCAGCGCCATGAAGAACTTGAGCATGAACTCATTGACGGACTCTTTGATGTTCACCGCCTGATCGGTGACCTTGGCGAGCGTGATGCCGAGCGGGAGCGTGCCGGCGATGCGCGCCGTCTCCGCCTCCAGCGCCTTGCCCAGCTCCAGCCCGTTCCAGCCGGTGCGCATCACCACGCCGAGAGCGAGGCTGGCTTCCTCCTGATTGCGGATCTTGAAGGTGGGCGGGTCCTCATAGCCGCGCTCCACGCTGGCGATGTCGGACAGCTTCAGCGTGCGGCCCGAGGCGACCACGGGCGTGTCGCGGATCTTCTCCAGATCGTCATAGGCGCCTTCCAGCCGCACGATGACCTGCGGCCCCTGCGCATCGATGGAGCCGGCGGGGGTGATGGCGTTCTGGCGGGCGAGGGCGGTGAAGATGTCCTGCGCCGAGACGCCCAGTGTCACGAGTCGCGGATAGGAGAATTCGACGAAGATGCGTTCCGGCCGCTCGCCGAGGATGTTGACCTTGTTGACCCCCGGCACATGCAGCAGTTGCTGGCGGATGGCCTCCGCCTGCCGCGCCAGCAGGCGGGGGGCGAGGCCCGACGCGCGCAGCGCGTACAAGGCGAAGGTGACGTCGGAATATTCATCGTTCACGAACGGTCCGAGGGCACCGGTGGGCAGGTTGCGGGCCTCGTCGCCCAGCTTCTTGCGGGCCTGATAGAATTGCTCGGGCACGTCGGCGGGGGGCGTGTCGTCGCGCAGGGTCAGGGTCAGGAAGGCGAGGCCGGGGCGCACCATGGCCTCGACCCGGTCATACCATCTCAGCTCCTGCAGGCGCTTTTCCAGCGGTTCGGTGACGAGATCCTGCATCTCCTGCGCCGTGGCGCCGGGCCAGGCGACAGTGACCGTGAGCACCTTCACCGTGAAGGAGGGATCCTCCGCGCGGCCGAGCTTGAGGAAGGCATTGGCGCCCGCCAGCGCGATGGCGATGATGAGGAACAGCGTGACCGCGCGCTCGCGCACGGCCAGAGCGGAGAGGTTGAAGGCGCTCATTTCGCGGCCGCCTGTGTCTGTGTGCTGCGGACCCGATCACCCGCGTGCAGAAGGTGGGCGCCCAGCGCGACGATGGTCTCGCCCGGCTGAAGCCCGGTGACGGTGGCGCTTTCCTGCCCGAGCCGGACGATGCGCAGGGCGCGCAGGCTTACGGTCTGCGATGAGCCGTCGATCACCCACGCGCCGGTGGTGCGGCCGTCGTCGAGCAGGGCGCCGAGGGGGATCTGCGTCTGCGCCGCATCCGCCTGTCCGCCGCCGCGCGGCAGCCAGAGCGTCACGGTGGCGCCGAGCGGGGCCTCGGCGGCGGTGCCGTCGAGTACGAAGCGCGCCTCATAGGTGCGGCTCAGGGCATCGGCGGAATCGGACAATTGCCGCAGGCGGGCGGGAGAACGCGTCCCGTCCATGCCGTAGATGCCCGCCTGCGCCGCCGTGCCGATGGCCGGGCGCGCGGTCTCGGGGAGATTCACCACTGCCTCGCGGGCGCCGGCATGGGCGAGGCGCACCACCACCTGGCCGGCGGAAACCACCTGTCCCGGCTCGGCCAGCGTATCCATCACCGTGCCGTCGGCATCCGCCGTGAGGGTGGAGTAGCCGGTCTCGTTCTGGGCCACCTCCGCCTGGGCCTCGGCGGCGGCGAGCTGCGCGCGGGCGGTGTCCAGCGCCGCCTTGGCCTGCTCGTAGCGCTGGCGCGGCGTCCAGCCGTCGGCGGAGAGCTTGCGGTAGCGCACCTCGTCCGCCTCCACCTGCACCAGTTGCGCACGGGCCGCTTCGGCGGCATTGCGGCGGGCCTCAAGGGCGAGGGAGAGGTCCTTCGGGTCGATGCGCATCAGCGGCTGGCCGGCGGTGACGCGCTGGCCCACATCCACCAGTCGCTCGATCACCTTGCCGGTGACACGGAAGCCGAGATTGCTCTGCACCCGCGCGGCGATGACGCCGGTGAAGGCGCGCTCGCCGGCCCCGGCGGGGCGGGCGGCGGCGACGGCCACGAGGATCGGCTCCTGCCGCGGATCGTTCGCCTGGGGGCTCCCCGCGGCCGGCTGCGACTGGGACAGCTTCACGGCGCCGAAGGCCAGGACGGCGATGATCGGCACCGACAGGAGGAGGGCTTTGCGACGTGTCATGGGTCAGCTCGTCATAAGCGGTGCGCGCTCGCGCGGCACGGCGGGGAAGAGGGGCGGGCGGCCTCGGGGCGGATCGGCCGCCCGCAGACGGCTTCGGGCGAACAGAAGCTCCGAAGCCGTCATCTCATCCATATAAGTGGATATCCACTTATATGGTCATGTGTTCACGCCAGACCGTTTGCACCGTGTGGCAGCTATTCGGTGGCGAGCGCTTCCAGGCCGGTCATGAGTGCAGCCAGGGTCTCCGGGCTGAGCCCCGCCGCCACCTGCTGGTTGACCACCTTCCAGCGTTCGATGGCGTCGGCAAGAAGCGTCCGGCCGGTCTCCGTGAGGACGATGCGCCGCACGCGGCCATCCTTCTCGTCCGCCCGGATTTCCAGCAGGCCCCGGCGTTCCAGCGGGCGCAGGTTCTTGGTCACCGTGGTGCGGTCCATGGCGAGGTCGGCGGCCAACTGGTTCACCGTGGGCGCTGCGGTGCGGGTCAGCGCCATCAGCATGGTGAACTGCCAGTTGTTCAGGCCCAGCGGGCGCACGGCCTCGTCGAAGCGCTTGCCCACCGTCCGGCTGGCGCGCTGCACACGGCGGCACACGCAGGTCTGGCTGACGAGGGACAGGAGCGCCGGATCGATGGAGGCCATGATCGGCGCATCAGCGTGCATATCAACGTAACTGTCAAGGCGCATGATCCTCCTCCCCCTGCTCAGCGCAGCCACAGACCGCTGCGGACGGCCGTGAAGATGGTGGCGCCATAGACCAGCAGCGCGAGGCCAAGGGCCACGAACAGAGCCGACAGCGGCGCGCCGAGCGACAAGGCGACCCAGCCGCCGCCCAGCGCGATCAGCACCCGCAGGGCGCCCGCCACCAGCGGCCAGAGCAGGCGGCCAGCCCCCTGCGAAGCGAAGTAGAGCGCGAGGCCGAGCCCGAAGAAGCCGTAGAAGGGGCCGACGAGGCGCAGATAGGCGCTGCCCGCCGCGATCATGCCCGGCTCGGCGCTGAACAGGTTCAGCCAGACATCCGGAAAGAACGCGGCCCCCAGCCCGATGGCCTCGGTCACCGCGAAGGCGAGACCCGCGCCGGCCAGCGCCACCTTCAGCGCGCGGCCCGGCTGGCCCGCGCCCATGTTGGTGCCCACCATGGCCACCATGGGCGCGCCGATGCCAAACACCAGCGGGATGAGCAGATATTCCAGCCGCACGCCGGTGCCGAAGCCCGCCACCGCGTCCATGCCCGCATAGGCGGCGACGAGGGCGGTGGCGCCGGCGATGATCACATTGGTCTGGATGGAGTTGAAGGAGGACAGCGCGCCGATGCGCAGGATGCTGGCCATCGGCCGCCAGCGCAGCCGCGCCCACTGGAAGCGCACCGGATTGCGGCCCGCCCAGATGTGCCAGGCCATGGCCAGCGCGCCGAGGAGATAGAAGGCGACCAGCGCCACGCCGCCGCCGGCGATGCCGAGCGCCGGAACGGGGCCCCAGCCGAAGATGAGCACCGGCGAGACCGGCACGAGGAAGGCCACGCCCACGCAGGTGACGATGGCCGGATAGAGCATGTTGCCCGTGCCGCGGATCACGCTGGCCAGCCCGTTCATCAGCCAGGTGAAGACGTTGCCAGCGAACACCACGTTGGAATAGATGAGCGCCGCCTCAAGATCCGGGCCGGTGCCGCCGAGCAGGTGGTAGATGGGGCGCCCGGCCAGCAGGAAGAGCGCCGAGAAGGCGAGGCCGAACGCGACGTTGATCACGACGGCCTGCAGCACCAGCGCATTGGCCTCGTCCTGCCTGCGCGCCCCGAGCGCGCGGGCCACGGCGGAGGAGATCGCGCCGCCAAGCGCACCGGCGGAAATGGTGGTCATGAGCATGACGGCGGGAAACACCAGCGCCATGGCGGCGAGCGCGTCCGTGCCCAGCTTGGCGACCCACCAGGTCTCGATCAGGCCGGTGGAGGCCTGGGCGATCATGATGAGCACGTTTGGCCAGGCGAGGCGGATCAGCAGCGGCAGGATCGGCGCTTCGAGGAGGCGCCGGGTGCGGTGATCCGCGGGGCGCTCCTCGGCAACCGCGGCGGGGAGGGCGGTGGCAATGTCGGTCATGGGGGGCCGTCCTCAGAGCGTCTCAAGGGCGAGCGCGATGCCCTGCCCACCGCCGATGCACAGCGTGACCACGCCCCGGGAGAGGCCGTCGCGCCGCATGGAATGAAGGAGCCGCGTGATCAGCACAGCGCCGGTGGCGCCGATGGGATGGCCGTGCGCCACCGCGCCGCCCTCCACATTGATGATGTCGTCCGGCAGGCCCAGTTCGCGGGCAACAGCGAGGGGAACGGCGGCGAAGGCCTCATTGATCTCGATGCGCTCAATGTCGCCCAACGTCCAGCCGGCGCGCTCGAGTGCGATCCGCACCGCGGGCACGGGACCGAGCCCGAACAGGCCCGGCTCGACGCCCGCGGCGCCAAAACCGGCGATCCGTGCCATGGGGGTGATGCCCTCACGTTCGGCCGCCGTACGGCTGGCGACGATCATCGCCGCCGCACCACTGTTGAGGCCCGGCGCATTTCCGGCGGTGATGGTTCCGTCTGGCCGGAAGGCGGGCTTCAGTTTGGCGAGAATGTCTTCGGTGGTGTCGGCACGCGGCGCCTCATCTGCGGCGAAGGGGGCCGGCCCCTTGCGTCCCTTGATTTCGACCGGAACGATCTCGTCCTCGAACTTGCCTGCCTTCTGGGCCGCGCTGAACCGCTGTTGGGAGCGGGCGGCGAAGGCATCCTGCGCGGCACGGGTGATCTGGAGGCGCGCCACCAGATCTTCCGTATGCCAACCCGAATGCTGGCCGGAGAAGGCGTCATTGAGGCCATCGGTCAGCATGCTGTCGAGAACCTGCGCCGGGCCCATGCGGTAACCCCAGCGCCCGCCATCCAAGAGATAGGGCGCGCGGTCCATGTTCTCCATGCCGCCCGCCACTGCGATCTCCGCAGCACCAGAGGCGATCTCTTGCGCGGCGGTCAGCACGGCCTGCGCGCCGGAGCCGCAGACACGGTTCACCGTCATGGCGGGAACCTCGACGGGGAGGCCTCCTCCGATGCTGGCCTGCCGTGCCGGGTTCATGCGGTTGCCGGCCTGCACGACATTGCCCATGACCACGCTACCGATCATCGCTGGCGCGAGCCGAGCACGCCGCAGTGTCTCGCTCACGACAATGGCGCCAAGTTCCGTGGCAGCCACGCCCTTCAGGGCGCCGTTATAGGCTCCGATGGGAGTCCGAACGGGATGTCCGAGGATGATATCGCTCGCAGACATGATCCATTCCCTTCACATACCATGCGTTCTCATGTGCAAAGCCCTGGAACAGGGGCGCCTACGCCCTTGCGTGCGCAGCGTTCCCGGTTGGCTCCGCCCCTGAGTGGCATCTCTAAAATAAGTGGATATACACCTAAATTAGAGGACGCGACATCGCAAGCCCCAATTTTGCGCCTCCACTACCCTCTGGCTCAGGCAGGCTGTGCGGCGGTCTAGTGTCCGCCGCAGGGACTAACCCGCATACGGTTCGAGCTGAGTTGCATGTCCAGCCTTACGCCGACACCTGGACCCAATCCGTCGGCAGCAATGTCCGGAAACGCCGGGCTTTCGTCCTGCGCATTGTGGTGTGGCCCCCCTAAAGTTGGGATAGCGAATTTCTATCCGGACCCTCGTCATGACGACTATTAATGTAAACGGACAGGCCTATGAGGTGGCAGTAGAGCCGGAGACCCCATTGCTTTGGATTCTGCGCGATACACTTGGCCTCACGGGCACTAAATATGGTTGCGGCATCGCCCAGTGCGGCGCCTGTACGGTTCTCGTCGACGGCCAGGCCATTCGCTCCTGTCAGATGCCGGTTGATAGTGTGGGGTCTGCCGATATCCGCACCATCGAAGCGATCGAAAGGGATGAGATTGGCCGCAAGGTCGTGGAGGCCTGGGTCCAAGAGCAGGTGCCCCAATGTGGCTATTGCCAATCCGGTCAGGTGATGGCTGCGACTGCTCTTCTCAAACAGAACCCGCACCCGACGGATAGCGACATCGCAGACGCCATGACGAACCTCTGCCGCTGCGGCACATATAACCGTGTGGCTTCGGCCATCCACCAGGCCGCAGGTTGAGGTGCCGACATGAACGCGCTTATCAAGATCGACGCTGCGGCGGCCGCTCCTCTCCTTCGGCAGCAGGGCATTACCAACCTTTCCCGCCGACAGTTGCTGGGACTGGGAGCCGGCGCGCTCCTGCTCGGGGGACTTCTATCAACTGGTAAGGCATCGGCGCAGCCAACGCCGGTCGCCGTGAAGCCCGGTACACGCGTGCCCGCATTTCTGGTGATCGGGCCGGACAATAGCTTCAAACTGCTCAGCCCTTTCGTCGAAGGCGGTCAGGGCATCAACACCGGCACGGCGCAGATCGTCGGCGAGGAGTTGGATGTGAACCCGGCCCGCTTCGAGGTCGAGTGTGCGCCACCCGGCGCCGACTATGCGGTGGTGGGCGGAATGCGCATGACCGGCGGCAGCTTCTCGACTCGTTCAAGCTATGAATTGATGCGCCGTCTCGGAGCAACGGCGCGGGACATGCTGATCCGGGCTGCCGCGGCACGGCTGAATGTGCCGGCATCGACGCTGACGACAGACGATGGTCATGTGGTGGATGCTGGTTCGCTGCGCATTCCCTACGGTGCGTTGGCCGCTGAGGCTCTGGCGTTGACGCCGGCGGACGACGTGAAGCTGCGCGATCCCGCCACATTCCGTTATATCCGCAAGCCGGTCGCGCGACTGGATGTAAGGGCCAAGTCCACAGGCAGGGCTGAATATGCCATCGATCAGAAGGTGGAAGGCATGCTGTATGCGGCCGTCCAGCATGCGCCCGTTCTGGGAACCGAGCCCGTGCGACTGATCAACGAGTCTGTCGCGAGAGGCATGCCGGGCGTCCACGACGTGCATCTCCTTCCAGGCGCGGTTGCGGTGACCGCCGACAGTTGGTATCGGGCTCGGCAGGCCGTCGAGGCCCTGCAGGTCTCTTGGAGTGCCCCCCCCGCCAGCGGATTCGATGCAGTGGCCGCGGATTATTCGTCCTCCGCGATCCTGACAGCACTGAAATCGTCAAGCGTAGCAGGCGAGAGAGCGGAGGCTGTTGGCGATACGAAGGCGAGCTTTGCTGGTGCAGCGAAGATCATCGAGGCTGATTACGAGGCTCCGTATCTGGTACATGGCCAGCTGGAACCCCCGTCGTCCATTGCCCGCTTCAATGCCGATGGGGCTTTGGAGATGTGGACGCCGAACCAGATGCCTGAACTGTTTCAGTCCATTGCTGCAAAGCTGGCTGGATTGACACCCGAAAAGGTGATCCTGCACTCACCTATCCTCGGAGGCTTCTTCGGCCGCCATTTTGCCTATGGCCAGTCCAACCCGTTCCAGCAGGCTATCCTGCTGGCGAAGGCGACAGGGCGACCCGTAAAGGTGCTGTGGTCGCGGGAGGAGGAGTTCAAGATGGATGCGGTCCGTCCGCTGAGCTTCAGCCGCTTTCGAGGTGCCGTGGGCAAGGACGGCATGCCCGTCGCCATCCAGGTGCGGACCGTAGGCGAGGGCCCGCTCGGCCGTTGGTTCGGTGCCGCCGCGTCTGGCGGAGCGGTGGATAGCTCGGCGGTGGAGGGCATCGTCGAGAAGCCCTACGATATTCCCAACCGGAGCATGGAATACGTCAAGTTCGTGCATCCCGTCACCATCGCCTTCTGGCGATCGGTGGGGCACTCCATGAACGACTTTTTCTATGAGGCCTTTTTCGATGAGATGGCCGACGCGGGCAACAAGGATCCGTTCGAGCTGCGTCGCACCTTGCTGGCTAATAAACCGCGACATCTCAAGCTGCTCGAAACCGTCGGCACGCTTTCCGGCGGCTGGAAGCGCGGCCCGTTCGATGTGGGCGGGACCAAGCGTGCACGGGGGGTGTCCATGGCCTCGCCCTTCGGTTCAGAGACGGCCACCATTGCGGAGGTGTCCATCGAAAGGGGGGAGGTGCGGGTCCATGATCTCTGGATCGCCTTCGATCCCGGAAGCATCGTCAACCCGGCAATTGTGAAATCGCAGGTGGAATCGGCAGCAGCGCTCGGTCTGTCGGCGGCATTGTTCGAAGAGCTGGCTTATGAGAAGGGCAAGCGCTTGTCGCACAATTACGACGACTATCCGATCCTGGCCCGAGACGCGATGCCTCGTGTCCATGTCGAGATCGTGGAGAGCGGTGCGCCTATGGGCGGGGTCGGTGAACCGGGACTCCCTGGAATTGCGCCGGCGGTCGTGAATGCGGTTGCAGCCCTGACCGGACGACATATTCGGGCCTTGCCGCTTGCGAAGGCCAAATTTGGCGCGTGAGGCGGCTTTCTCCGTTTCATACGTCGCTGATTTCAGAAGTGCAACGAGGGCAATTTCATGTGCCCACGTTGCACGCACGTCTGCATGGGGACGGGAGAACGGGCATGGCGGCAACTTTGCCTATAGAACGGCCCTTCGTGCGGTTGCTCGACAGCACGAGTGGGGCATTTCCGGAAAGATCTCCTGTCGCGGAATCGAGGTGCAGGTCTCTTCTGGGAAAGTCATTTGGGTGTGGTGGCGCGTTCAGCCGTGAGATAGGGCGCAACCATGTCCTTGTGCTGGAAACTGTGCGTCACCGTCCGGGGCCATCAGGCCGTGGCGTAGCATGCGTTGGCAGGCACTGCCGGGAAGGGCGAGGGAAGACCTTCGGGGAGGGAAACGGAAGGGCGTGGGTGTAGGCCTGTGTCCTTCAGGTGGCTCGGCGTTTGGCCCGTGGCTCGCACGAAGGCGCGGCACATGCGGTCGCGGTCGGTAAATCCCACGTGCCGTGCCACCGTTTCGAGCGGCAGACGCCCCTCCTGCAACATGATGCGTGCAGCCTCTATACGCAGCGACTCAACCGCCTTCGCAGGCGACTGCCCTGTCTCGCTACGAAACAGGCGGCTGAACTGGCGAGGGCTCAGATGCGCAACCTCGGCCAGCTCTTCCACCGATAGATCGTTCTGGAGATTGCGTCGCGCATAGATGAGCGTACGCTTTATACGATCCGTCTGCGGCTCTAGATCGAGCAGGGTGGAAATCTGGGATTGCGCTCCAGGTCTCCGATAATACAATACAAGCTGCTTGGCGATCTCGCACGAGATCTCGCGGCCAAGGTCATCCTCGATGAGGGCGAGAGCCAGGTCCAGCGCGGCACTCATGCCTGCGGAAGTCCAGATATCCCCGTCTCGAACGAAGATGCGATCGGGTTCTACCAGAACAGCCGGATAGCCGGCCTTGAACGTCTCGACGTGGGCCCAGTGAGTTGTCGCCTTACGCCCGTCGAGCAGGCCGATTTCGGCGAGCTGGAAGGCCGCAGTGCTCGCTGCAGCGATGCGTCGCGTGCTGGTTGCGGCGGTAGAAAGCAAGCGCATTAACTGTTCCGACATCGGCAACGGTTGGGGCGCGCCGATCAGGAACAACGTGTCGTGGCCTTGCGTGCCGATCGGTTCACTATTCACGACAATGCCAAAGGTACTCGAAACGTCGCCGCCAACCTCCGACAAGAAAGAGACGGCATAGTGGCCGACTTGTGTGAGGCTGTTGGCTAGTTGAAAGGCCATGACGGCATTTAAGTCGATGATCTGGAAATGGGGCGAGAGAACGAAGGCGATGCTCCGCATATCCATACTTCCTCGTGCAAGCGTCTGTAGGCGACAGTGTCCTTTCCGTGCCGCGCGAGGAATCATCCGCGTATGTATCCTCCCCTATACGATGGTGCGTATTGATCCATCAGGAGGCGGGGAGGGGAAGGCATGCTCCTTTTTCATCATTATGAAATTGCACGCGTTTCGAGAAGCCAACCGCCGTTCAGGACGTCTCGCGCCCGCCTAGGAGGGACGCGCTTTCCCTAGGCCTCGGTTGGCTCCGATGCGTCGTGCGGAATATGGCTGTGCGATTCAGCCGTCGGCAGAACAACCTCGAAAATCGCGCCGCCATCATCGTGGTTGCGGGCTGAAAGCGAGCCACCATGCGCTTCGACGATGGTCTTACAGATGGCGAGGCCAATCCCCATACCCTCACGTTTCGTCGTAAAGAAGGGATTGAACAGGCGAGCAAGGTTCTCGGCGGCGATGCCAATGCCGTGGTCACGCACGGTCAGCTGCACGAGATCGTCATTGAGAGGCACAAGCTCTATCTTCAGCACCTTGAGGGCATCTGGTGTCTGCGCCATCGCGTGGATGCCATTGGTCATCAGATTGACGATGACCTGCTGGAGTTCGACTCTGTCTCCGATCACGTCCGGTACGTCGTCCGGCATGGTCGCCTGAATGATGGTTCCGCTCATTAGCAATTCGCGGTCGAGCAGTGTCGCCGCCTCGTCGATGATCTGGCGAAGGGCAATGGCGCCAGGGCGCTGGCGGCTTTGACGCAGGCGTTCGCGCGTTTTCTCAACGATCTGGCTTGCACGCAGACCATCGCGCACCGCGCGTTCTGCGGCGCGTGTCGCGGCATCGACATCGGGAGGCTCCTTCTTCAGCCAGCGAACACATGCCTGAGCGCTCATGACCATGGCGCCTATGGGCTGATTGACCTCATGTGCAATGGAGGCAGAGATCGCTCCGACGGTAGAAATACGGCCCGCACGCGCGAGCTCGCCTTGCGCAGCCAGCAGTGCCTCCTTTGCCAGCTCTCGCTCCGTCACGTCGATCATAGCGCATGCCACGCGACCGAAAGCTCTCGGATCATCGGGCAGGGCAACGAGCAGGACAACGGTGACCTCTCGCTTATCCTGAGATGTCAAGCGCCCTTGCAGCTCGAGGCGACCTCCTCCCTGCCACATGGACTGCACGATGCCCGTCACGACCTCACTCCGGGCCGGCAGAAAGCGCGCAATGGGACCTAGGATTTGGCTACGTGCCCCACAGCCGAGGATACGCAGTGTGGCGTCATTCGCGTCGATCAGAACGATCTCACGCGCCCATTCGCCAAGGAACTCTGGATGTTTCTGTACGAGAGCGGCAAGGTCCTTAATTCCTGAACTGCGAAGCTCCCGTAGATGCTCTTGGACGCCGGACAAGTCCAATTCGCACAAAGACACATGGGTTTGTTCGAAGATGGAGCGATAGCGCCGCTCGCTCTGGATGAGCGCGCCCTGGGCGCTTTTGCGTGCGCTGAAGTCGAAAGCGATCAGGCTCATCCCACCTGTGATCGCGAGATAGAAGCCAACGGCTATCAGACCGCTCTGCTCCGCGAGGGCCTGGGATATCAGCGGAGAGAATGCCCCACCGATGATGCCGCCGATGTTGAAGGCAACTGACGTGCCAGTATAGCGCACACGTGCCGGAAACAGGCTGGGCAACCAGGCGCCGAGCGGGCCATTGACGAAGCCCATGACCAGCAGGGAGAAAGCGAGAAACAGAAAGATCACCAGCAGTGATCCGCTGCCCATCATGGGGGCCAGCAGTATGCCGGAGAGGATGGTTCCGGCGCATCCCAGAATGAGCACGCGCGCCGGATCTAGTCGGTCTGACAGCCAACTCGCAGCGACGATGGCCGCGGCCATAAAAAGGATGGCGCCGAGCTCAATGATCAAAAAGGTTGACCACTTGTACCCTAGCGTGGTGGTGCCGTAACCAAGAGCGAATGCGGTTGCAACATAATAGAGTGAGAAGCACGCGACGACGCCGAACGTGCCGGCGATCACCTGTTCCCCGTGTTCTCGCATCATTTCGAGCAAAGGCACGCGTGGTGGTGGGGCTTCCGCCACCGATCTCCTGAACTCCTCCGTCTCCACCAGGTTGAGCCTGACCCAAAGGCCGAGCCAGACGAGAGGCACACTTGCGAGGAAGGGCACTCGCCAGCCCCAATCACGAAACTCCTCGGGAGAGAGGGTGATGGTGAGGCCGAGGAACAGCCCATTGGCAATGATGAAGCCAACAGGGGCGCCGAGTGGGGCGAACATGGCGAAGCGGGCGCGCCAGCCGGGCGGTGCGTTCTCAAGGGCCAGCAGCGCCGCACCCGTCCATTCACCGCCAAGTGCGAGGCCCTGTCCGAAACGGAGCGTACACAGGAGGACCGGAGCGAGCCAGCCGGCGACCGCATAGGTGGGAAGCAGGCCGATCGCCGCCGTCGAACCACCCATCAGGAGCAAAGCTGCGACCAGCGTGGTCTTACGTCCCACCCGATCTCCGAAGTGGCCGAACACTGTGCCACCGAGAGGGCGGGCGATGAAGGCGATACCGAAGCTGGCATACGCTGCAATCAGTTCCGCGGAGGGCAGGGAGGCGGGAAAGAACAGGGGGCCGAACACCAGGCTGGCGGCTGTCGCGTAGATGTAAAAATCATAGAACTCGACGGCGGTGCCAACCAGGCTTGCAAATAGGACGCGGAACGTGGTCTGCCCCGCAGCGCGCGCATCTGAAGCGCTCATTCCATATGCCTCTCAAGTTGCGCAAGTCGGTTTCAACACGCAGGCCACACGGCCAGAGCGTGGGCACCCTTAGGGCATGTGCGGGAAGAAGGCCGAAAGCAGGCACCTCGCGTTACTATCTGCCAGTAGGCATGTCCAGATGAGTGCTGAATCTCGCCGCTCCCTGCCGTGCATTTCGACAAGAACGCGACTCTTCGGACACTGGTAACGTGCTTGACAGGTTGTCTGGGGCGCGAACATGTGTGCTTGGTATTCAGGCAGAAAATGGACTCCGTTCTCTCTCCTTACGTCATGTCGGAGGCTTGCTGGGACCATCTCGGTGACCGCACATTTGTGGACTGTTCCAGAGGTAGAGATGAAGCGCCCAGGAGACGCACGCACCAGTACCGCTCCACTCGTCGTCATCGTTGACGACGACGACGGTGTGCGAGAGGGATTGAAGGACATCCTGTCGTCGGTTGGGCTCGAATCCATCGCGTTCGCCTCGACGACGGACCTGCTCGCCGCCACCCTTCCGGACCGGCCGGGATGCCTTATCCTCGATGTCCGCTTGCCGGGTAGCAGCGGATTGGATCTTCAGGCTAGGCTCAGCGCCATGGGCAACAAGATGCCGGTCATATTTCTGACCGGCTACGGCGATGTGCCTATGACTGTCCGGGCCATGAAGGCTGGCGCCTTGGATTTCCTAACCAAGCCGTTCCGTGACCAGGAGATGCTGGACGCTGTATCTTCTGCGATCGAGCGTGATCAGCTGCGGCGCACCGAAAGCGCGGTTGCAGCCGATGTCCTTACTCTGGCGGCGACCCTTACGCCGCGCGAGAAGGAAGTGATGGCAGCGGTGGTTACCGGGCTGCTCAACAAGCAGATTGCGCATCAGCTGAGCCTGAGCGAGATCACGGTGAAAATTCATCGCGGGAACGTCATGCGAAAGATGCAGGCGGGTTCGGTCGCCGATCTGGTTCGCAAGGCCGAGCTGGTCAAGGCTCATTCGGCGGGTTGAAGGCGCAGCCCGCCTTCGGGCGGGTGGGCGTCTTGCCCTGACAGAATGTTGGAGCGTGGATACGCCCCGCGCATCGGGTCGACGTTGCATTTAACGCATTGAAAATAAATAATATTCATCTGCCGTGCAGCTCGCCTGAACTGGTTCCGTTTAGTGCCTTAAAACCATTGTATAATTACGGCTCCGACGAACCTGCCCCATTTGGTAGCAGGGAGGGCATATAGGCCTATCGGAGGAATTGAACGTGTCGGCCCTTGGAAAAGCCGTGGCGATCGTGGATGACGATCAGGCTGTGCTCGATGCGACTTCGGAGTTTCTGGAGTCTCTCGGCTATAGTGCGGTTGCGTTCAGCTCGGGAGAGGATTTCCTGAGCTTCTCCGGGCAAGCGGCAATCTCGCATCTGCTGACGGACGTCAATATGCCGGGGATGAGCGGCTTGGAGCTGCAGGATATCGTTCGGCAGCGCTATCCGAATATGACCGTCATTATGATGACCGCTTTGCGGGACGAAGTTGTCAGGCGGAGAGCCCTCGCCGGCGGCGCGAAGGAACTGCTGAGAAAGCCGATTATCGCGGATGATCTGATCCGCTGCCTGGAGGACGCTGCCACCTGAATGAGAGGCCAATGCATTCGTTCGAAGGCCAGGTTCCTAGGGCTCAGGCTCATGAAATATTGGGCCTTCGCAACACGGTTGCTGTGTCCGTTGAGCCCCAAGAGCATCTGGACAGACCTCTTCTATGCCCTTGCCAGCGCAGGAACCCCCGCCCAGCTGATTGACAGCTGGGCACCTCGAAAACCGTCGGCGTCTGGGGGCGTGAGGTGATTTACAGCCGGCAAGCGACGGTGGAAGCAAAAGATGGTTGGCCAATCGGATCGGCATGGGTCGGATTGCTGGGGGGAGGACATCACGCTCCTCGCGAAAGCCGCGCGATGACCATGCGGCTACGGGCCGTTTCGCGCCATCGTGATAAGGGCGGCCTGCGCCTATACCATTGTCGGTGCAGCTAGGCGGCTTCGGCCGTCACCGCGGTCGGGAGGGTGAAAGTGAAGGCTGCGCCGCCCTTCTCGAGATTGCGGGCGGTCAACAGGCCGCCCATTCCCTCGATGGCGGTGCGACAGATCTGAAGGCCCATTCCAACGCCTTCGGCCTTGGTCGTGAAGAACGGCTGGAAAAGCCTCTCTAGGTTCTCCTCCGGGATGCCGGGGCCGCTGTCCTCGACCGTGACTGCGATTTCATCATCGAGCGCCACTATCGTCACGGTGATCGAACGGTGGCCATCGACCTCGCGCATGGCCTCGGTTGCGTTCGTCATGAGGTTGATCAGCACCTGTTGGAGTTGGACGGGATCTCCAGTGACGAGCGGAGGGGCTTCCATGCCTCTCATCCCGAACGACACCTCGGAACGGCGCAGTTCGCGCTCCATAAGCTCGGCCGTCTCCTCGACCATCTCGCGCAGGTCGATCCGGGCCGTCTCGCGCCGACCCGACTGGATGGCGTCCCTGGTGTTCTGAACGATGTTGGAAACGCGCTGCACCGTCCGGGTCAGCCTCTGCAGGATGCGTTCGGCGGCCTCGAGATCGGGCTCTCCGCGCTGCAGGTATCGAAGGCCAGTCTGCGCATCCATCAACATGGAGGCGATGGGCTGGTTAAGTTCATGCGCGATCGATGCCGAGAACGCGCCGACCGTGGCTATCCGATTTGCACGAGCAAGCTCCTCCTGCGCGGCTTCGCGCATCTCCGCGATCCGCTCTTGCTCGGTGAGATTCATATGGCTCGACAGGTGAAGGCCCTCGGCAAGCCTGTTGACCGTGTAATAGACGGGAATCTCGATTCCGCCCTTGCCGACAAGCACGGTGCGGCCATCGATATGATTGATGCCGTTGTAATACATCTCCAACTGCCGAAGCAGAACGGCGGGGCCGTCGTCAGCGTTCTGTGCGGGCGGATTGGCGACGAGCTCGGCGACGCTCTCATAGCCCATGAGATGCGCCAGCGCCTCGTTCACGCGCGTCGTTCGAATCAGCGACAGCGTCTGCGCAAATTCGTCCGGGTGCTCGCTGAAATAGGCTCTGAGATCCGTCACGCCCCTTTTTCTGAGCTCGTCGAGGAGCGGCTCAGTCGCTTTGAAGTCCATCTCGGCGAAGGTCATGTTGCTGACATCGAACAGGCCCGCGTAGCGGGCTTCCGTCTTAATCAGGTCTGCGGTGCGCTCCACGACCCTTTGCTCAAGCGTCTCGTTCAGTTCCTGGAGCTGACGCCGGATGTCGACCACCTGCTGGATGTCCGTAGCACCGCCGAAGCGCTGGATCTCGCCGTCCGCAGTCAGACCGACAGGCCCGTCATAAAGACGCATCCAGCGATAGGTGCCATCCGCCTGCCGGACCCGGACCTCTGCGTCGGAGACGCCATTCGTCTCGATTGCGGTCACGATGGCGACCGTCAATCCGGGAAGGTCATCGGGGTGCACGGTTTCGAGGTATCGCTGGTCCTTCAGTGCGTCCTCTCGGGCCATCCCTGTGATGTCGGTCCAGCGCTTGTTGAAGAACTGCACTTCGCCCGCCCCATTGCTGCGCCAGAGGATGTAGGGCACCGAATTGGCGAAGAACTCGACCTCGGCTTGGCTCTCTTCGAGTGCGGCGCGGGTGCGTTGAAGCTCCTCGCGCGCGGTGACCTCATCGTGGATATCCGTGGTGGCGCCATAATATCGGACCAGCTTTCCAGACTTATCCCGGTAAGGACGGCCGATTAGCGATGTCCAACGGTAATCGCCGCTCGCCTGCATGAGTCTTATTTTCGCGTTCAGTTCCTCGCCGGCGGCAAAGGACGAGCGAACCTTCTCCAAATAGGGGCCACGATCGTCGGGGTGGAAGTCCTCCAACCAATCCTGGCGCTCGATGGTTTCATCGGCATTTCGCCCGATGACTTCAGAGTAACGTCGATTATAGAAGTCCACATAGGCTTCCGGCGTAGCTCGCCAGAGGATCTGTGGAATGGAATCCATGAAGTTGATCAGTTCTGCCTGACTCTCCTCGAGCTCTCTCTGGAGCCGCTCCAGCGCCTGACGGGCGGTGACCTCCTCATGGACGTCGGACGTTCCGCCATACCATTTCTCGATGGTCCCATCCTTAGAGATTATGGGCCGACCGACGAGTGACATCCATCGGTATGAACCGTCGGCATGCAGCATCCGGAAGGTCGCGCGGAGATCTTCGCCTGTGAGCAGCGAATGCTCCATCTTTTCGGCGAAAGCCGTCCTGTCCTCCGGGTGATACCACTCGATCCAGTTCTGCTTGGCAATCGCCTCTTCTCGATCATGCCCGGTCAGCTCGGTGTAGCGGCGGTTGAAGAAGTCGACCTTGTCGACCGAAAACCGCCATAGCAGCTGAGGCACGGAATCGGTGAAGTTCTGTAGTTCTCCTCGGCTCTCTTCAAGCTCTCGACGGGCGGCGGCGAGATGCTTGCGGCTGACGAGTAGGGCCGCCGTTACGCCGATGGCGACGAGCGCGAAGCCGAGCCGTAGGCTGCTGGCGATGTCGGGCGCGTCCCTATGTACGATATACCAGGAGATGCACGAGAGCGTGGCGCATACCGCAGCCGTCCGGATGATCTCGTTGTCCGAACCTCTCACGCCGACGGCAACGAGTGTCCCGATGTATAGGATCGAGATGGAGACGTCGAAATCGACGATGCAGTCGATTGTGAAGATGATGGCCGCAACCACGACAGCGCAGATTCTCCCGGCCCATTTCGCCCAATCAGCCGTCATGTCTCTCCGTCTTCCGCATCAATCAGTTCATGGTTGGAGACCAGCCTACACCCCCACCCCAGACCATCGTAGGTAGCACAAAGCGACCAGAGCCGCTCCAGTTCATGCGGCGAGGAGAAACGCGATGGATAGTCATCAGACCGAACAGAAGCGGTATGTTGAAGTTGGTAGCATGAAATTCGTTTGTCGTCGTTTCGGCGGAAGACAGGAATGCCGATCGTGCTGCTTCAGCACGGCACCGGCAGCCTGGATCATTCGGCCCCTCTACTGACGGACGGTCTTGCATGGTGGCGTGAGGTCATTCTCGTCGATGTCCGCGGGATGGCGATTCGATCGAAGAGGCGCCACAGACCATTGAGGGCGTGGCCTCAGCCATTCTCGAATTCGTCGCGGTTTCGTTAATTCGATCTTCTTGACTTCTCGATCGGCGGCATGGTCGTGCAGGCCTTCGCGAAGGCGAAGGCTCAACGTCTGAACCGACTCATCCTGTACGGGACGAGCCCGAGCGGCGGTGAGCCCTCCACCTTACATCGAGGACGTGCGTCAGCGGGCGACCGGTAATGCGAGCCAGGACGACTTCGTCTGGCTGTTCTTCGGGCATTCAGAGACCGGCAAGGCGGCCGGCCGATCGTTCCGGGAACGCCACGTGGAGCTTACCGCGGACCGGAATCCTGAGGATATCATGGACCCGCGATTGGCGGGTCGCGACTGGCTGGAACCGCATAGCGACGGCTTCGCGGACCTCACGGCGATCACGGTTCCGACGCTGATCGGCAATGGCACGATCGGCGTTATGCTCCCAACGATCAGCTCGTTCCATCTCCAGCAGCATATCCCCGACGCGCAGCCCATCATCTATCCAGATGCCAGCCATGCTTCGCAGTTCCAGCATCCAGAGCTCTTCCTGAAACACGCCTGGATATTCCTCGGTGGCTAGGCCGGGGGAGTGGCCCGCACCAGCGTGTCCTCCAATTCGCTGACGCGCTGGTTCCCAAGTTGCAGATTGGCCAGTTCTTCCAGCGCGGCGGGATTTACGCGTGGCTCGGCATCCCGGCGGACGATCAGTGTCGCCCGGTCCGTGCCGCCCAGTAGGCCGGCCGGCTCGGCGAGTTCGCGAATACGATAGCGAGCGTGCAGATACTGCGGGTGCCAGAGCGGCACGACCACCCATTCGTTACGTGAGACCGCGTCCTCGAAGCGGTCGAAGCACTGCGCCTCGGTGCCGGTCTCGAAGTGATAGCCTGCGGTGTCCAGCCCATAGTGATCGACGATCGCCTGGGAAAACCGGCTGATGCCGGCGCCGGGATTTATCCCCTGGATGAGGCGGTCCATCCGGGACAGCGCCGGCTCGCGGAGCAGGTCGGCGACAGAGGCGACTTCGGCTGGGACGAAGCTCGGCACACCCCAGATGCAGTAGGGTTCGTAGAGGACAGTGATCTTGCGCACATCCGCTTCGAATGGGGCGAGGTAAGTGCCGTGGCTCGCGGGAAGCCAAGCAGATACGAGGAAGTCGACCTCGCCGCGCCCCATGCGCATGAACATTTCCTCGTGCGGCGCGGTGGAGCGTTCGATCTCGTGACCATGCCTCGCGAGGACGGCTTCGATCTTGCGTGCGCTGGCGTCGTGAAAGCCGAGGTCGATGTGGCCGACGCGGATGGCTGTCATTGCTTCTTCTCCAGTGTGTAGAGGGCGATCGGCCAGGGTGTCTGCGACTTTCCGCAATGAAAGAGGCCGACCCTGGTCCATCTGCGGGAGAGGCAGCCGGAGCCGACCATCCGAATTTGGGAACGTCGCTTCCACCCAGTGAAGGGCTTGATCGGTCACGGGGGCCCGATACGTCCATCCGGGTGTCCGACCTTTCTCCCTGCGCCTGGAGGTTGCCGCAGAGGCGACGGTCGGCACAGCCATACCCTGGTATGGCCGATGGCGCCATTGGAAGGGGGCGGAGAGGCTATGTAATCAGGCCTTCGCTCGCAGTGTGGCATACCGAGTGCGGCGGCACCGATACCGGCGTAGGGCTGGCTGTCCCGGCTCAATCCCGCATCCTCAGGACAGAAGCCCACCTCTGGCGGGCGCTCACCGAACGAGGGTGACAGCTCATGAAGGCAGCAGTCCTAAACGCGAACGAGGGTCGCTTCGATATCGAGGAGGTTCGCATCGATGCGCCGAAGGGCCGCGAGGTCCTGGTGGACGTAAAGGCGTGCGGCCTGTGCCACTCGGACCTGCACCTTGCCGAAGCCAATTACGGCACACCGCTCCCGGCGGTCCTCGGGCATGAGCTTGCGGGGATCGTCCGTGGGGTCGGTCCCGACGTCCGCGAGCTGAAGGTCGGCGACCATGTCGTCGGCTCACTCGTGCAGTTCTGCGGCCATTGTGTCTCGTGCCTGTCGGGCCGCACCTACCAATGCGAGCACCCGGAGGAGACGATGCGGGCAGCCAGCGACGGCCAGCGCCTCACCCGGGCTTCCGACGACACCCCCGTCTACACCGGTTGGGGCACGGCTGCGTTCGCGGAGCAGGCGCTCGTCCACGAGAACCAGCTCGTGAAGATCCCCGACGAAGTGCCGTTCCCGCAGGCGTCCGTCCTCGGCTGCGGGGTGATCACGGGAGCCGGCGCCGCGATCAACTCCGCAGACCTTAAGGCCGGCGACACGGTCGTAGTCATTGGTATCGGTGGTGTGGGGCTGAATGCAATCGCCGGAGCGAAGCTCGCCGGCGCTTCGCACATCATTGCGATCGACAACCAGCCCGCCAAGGAGGAACTGGCCCGGAAGTTCGGCGCGACCGACTTCATCAACTCGGGGGACGGTGATGCCGCCGAGGCGGTCAAGGCTATCCTGCCGCGCGGCGCCGATCACGCCTTCGAGGTCATTGGTCTTCCGGTGACATCTGAGTTGGCCGTCAGTGTGGTCCGGCCGGGCGGTTCCGCCTACCTGATCGGGCTTCATCGTCCGGGCCAGACCTTCCCGGTCGCGGGCCTTGACCTGATCGTCCGGCAGGTCGACTTGAAGGGCGTGTTCATGGGGTCGAGCAACATCAAGCACGATATCCCGATGTATGCCGAGCTCTACCTCCAGGGCCGCTTCAACCTCGACGACCTGATTTCGCGGGAGGTCAATATCTCCGAGATCAACGAGGCCTATGAGGACCTGAAACACGGCGCCATCGCCCGCTCGGTCATCACCTCGTTCTGATCGGGCGCGTCATGAAGCTGTATACGCACCCGGGCGCGAGCTCGCTCTTCGTGCACATACTCCTGCGCGAAATCGGTGGACCGTTCGACCTCGAGGTCGTCAAGGTCACGAAGAAGGTTCGCCCTGACGGGAGCGGCTATCGCGGCGTCGCTCCTCGCGGAATGGTGCCTCTCATCGAGATCGGTGATGGCACCGACCTCACCGAGAACATGGTGATCGCCCAATATATCCGCGATCGCGCCGAGCGTGTGGATCTCATGCCGGCCGCTGGCACCATGGAGCGGTATCGCGTCATGGAGTGGCAGAGCATCGTGGCGGCCGAGCTCCACAAGAGCTTTGTTCCTCCTAATTGGCAGATCAGCGATGAGATATCCTGAACGCACCGCGCGTCTAGCCATCCTGGATTTCGTGATCCCGGGGACGGAGATGTTCGACGAGGTGTCGCGGGACGGCACCAAGGTCTGGCATTTCCATTTCCACCAGGCGCCGGATCTTCCCGAGGCGCTGATGCAGGGTCGCGAGGCGCAAATCGTCTCTGTCACGACCATCCCTAATGCAGGCCACTGGCTGGCCGAAAATAACCCGGAGGCCGTCGCCGATGCGCTGGTGGCCTTTGCATCACAGGAGAATGCCCGATGACACCCCGTCTTCTCATCGATGGAGACCTCATCGAGGGGGCCCTCTCGATGGACGTGATCGATCCGACGACGGCCCAGCCTTTTGAAAAGGCGCCCCGTGCGAGCGTGACCCAGGCCGAGGTGGCCATCGCGGCGGCTCGGCGCGCGCAGCGGGCATGGGCTGCTCTCGGTTACGAGGGGCGTCGGCCCTATCTCGAGCGCTTCGCCGACGCGATGGAGTCCAATGCGGACAGGATCTCAGAGACGTTGACACGAGAACGTGGCGGCCCGATTGCTGACTGCCGCTTCGAGGTCGGCCGCGCGACCGACGCGATCCGTCACTTTGCCACCCAAAAGCTAGAAGATCGCGTGATCCGTGAGAACGAGCGCGAGCTGATCGTTGAGCAGCACTACCCGCAGGGCGTAGTTGTCGCGATCATGCCCTGGAACCGGCCGATGACGCTGCTCTCGTTCAAGCTGGGACCAGCTTTGATTACGGGCAACACCGTCATCGCCAAACCTGCTCCGACCACGCCGCTCGCGACGCTGATCCTGGGCGAGATCGCTGCGGACATCTTCCCGCGCGGTGTGTTCCAGACGCTCGTCGACGCGAACGATCTCGGCTCGCTGCTGTCCAGCCACCCGGATGTGGCTCATGTGAGTTTCACCGGCTCCACTCCGACTGGCAAGAAGGTGCTTACTTCCGCCGCAGACACGCTGAAGCGTTTCACGTTGGAACTTGGCGGCAACGACGCGGCGATCGTGCTCGATGACGTGGACGTCGAATGGGCGGCGGACAAGATCTATGCGGCGGCATTCATCAACGCTGGCCAAGTCTGCTACGCGACGAAGCGAGTCTACGCACCTCGTTCGCTGGCCGAGCCGCTCGCAGCCGCGCTGACGCGCCGTGCCAAGGCGGCCGTTCTGGGGGATGGAATGGATCCCGCGACGACGATGGGGCCGCTGCAGAACAAGATGCAGCTCGAGAAGGTCCTCGCTTACATCGCCTCGGCACGCGAGGAGGGCGGTGAATTCCTGACCGGCGGGGAAGCGACTGGCAACGGCTACTTCATCTCTCCTGCCATCGTAACCGGACTTCCCGAGGATGCTCGGCTTGTTCGTGAAGAGCAGTTCGGCCCGGTGCTTCCGATCCAGGTCTATGACGATTTGAACGATGCGATCGCCAGCGCGAACGATGTAGAGCTCGGCCTTGGCGGCACGATCTGGACCAGCGACGTCAAGCGCGGGATCCAGGTCGCGAGCAGGATCGAAACCGGCACGATCTGGGTGAACCAGCATATGTCGCTGCCACTCGATGTGCCGTTCGGCGGGGCGAAGGAATCCGGCATTGGTCTCCAGAATGGCATCGAGGGCATGAAGGACTTCACCCAGCTTCGCGTCCTCAACGCCAAGCTGGCTGCGTGAGGGGGCGACATGACTGATCTGACATTCTCGATCGGCGGAGACATGCAGGTCTGCCGCCTTGGATACGGCGCAATGCGGGTGACGGGGCCAGGCATCTGGGGCCCTCCTACCGATCGGGAACAAGCGCTCGCGACGCTGCGCCGCATCCCTGAACTCGGCATCAACCTGATCGACACCGCAGACAGCTACGGCCCGGGCGTGTCCGAGCCGCTTATCCGTGAGGCGCTTTTCCCTTATCCGCCAGGATTGCACATCGCGACCAAAGCCGGATTAGCCCGCCCCGGTCCGGACCAGTGGGTGCCACGCGGCGATCCGGAGTATCTTCTGGCGCAGGCGGAGCGCAGTCGTGAGACGCTTGAAGTCGAGCGCATCGACCTCTGGCAGCTCCATCGGATCGATCCTCGCGTGCCACGTGACGAGCAGTTCGCCGCCATCAGGCAGTTGCTGGACAACGGCGTCATTCGCCATGCTGGTTTGAGTGAGGTTAGTGTCGAAGACATCAAGGCAGCCCGCGCAGTCTTCCCGGTTGCCACGGTGCAGAACCGCTACAATCTCGCCGATCGCGGAAGCGAAGACGTGCTCGATTACTGCGATGCGAACAGTATCGGGTTCATTCCGTGGTTCCCGCTGGCTGCGGGGCGCCTTACGGAACCGGGGTCAATTCTCGAACGGATCGCCACGCGGCACGGTGTCGGCCCGGGCCAGATTGCGATCGCATGGCTGCTTCAACGCAGTCCCGCCATACTACCGATCCCGGGAACGACGTCGGTCAAGCATCTCGAGGAGAACCTCCGAGCCCTCTCGATCACCCTGACCGGTGAGGAGTTCGAGCAGCTCGAAGCGGCTGGCCGCTAGTCGCGTGGACGTCTTCTGCTACCCGCGAGCCCGCGCCCGAACCGCGGCGCGTGGGCCTGTTTCCCATCAGCGTGACTGTCGTCGAACCCGGTCGGGCTCGCACCGGCTTCCGCAAGACGGCGGCTATGCGTCTCGGCTCGGATGTCGGGCCGCATGGCGGAACCCCTATCGGCGGCTTGCGGGCCTATCTCGCTAACCCGGCCGCCGAGCCCCCTGGGTGAGCCTGCATTTTACATGCACATTGTGGTCAGCGCTGGCTCCGGGCACTCGGAATCTCCGCCAGGTCGCGAGGTTGATGAATCCGACACCGACGCAAGGCTGCCCAGTGAGATTGTTGGGGGGGGCTCTCCGTGCGCGCCCAGGAATTCGGGACTGGCGACGATCAGCCGGGACGCGGTCCGCGCTGCAGGGGGCGACGACGCCCGCATCGTCGAGATAGTCGCGCTCGGGGCGGAGAACTCCTTCACCAGCCTGATCAACAAGGTGGTTTGCACCGATGTCGAACCCCTGACGATCGACGCGCCGGTGCAGGCGGCCTGATCTGTTGCTGCAGTCGGACGAGCCCGAGGGGGCTGGCCATGATGCCGAAGCCCAGTTTGATCGCATAGAGCAGGTAACGATGATCGGGCTGGTTCCGCGCGAACTGGCGGATGTGGATGTTCGGTAGGCACAACAACTGGTGTCGCATCGCGACGCGCTATAGACAGGCCGGCGGTCAACTATCTCGCTGCCATCATCCTCGTCGCTACGAATTCTCGATGGCTTGGGTCGGCTCCCTACCTAGAGACACGCGCTGATCGTTTAAGTTTATAGGCTCTCATTCAGAAACAAGAAAACCCGCCGTGTGACACGGCGGGTAGGGATCTTTACGGCTATGATCGGTCAGATCGGTACGAGCCTCAGCCAGCCTGTCCCATCTTCGCTAGCGCCTGGCTCGTCGTCCAAACCGCATTGGCCATGTAGCGGAAGTTGATGAGAGCCGCGAGATAGCCGTCTCCCTCTGGCACCTTCGGTGCGCCGACGGCATCGCGCACGACCGCCACTTCATAACCGCTTTCCAGCAGATCGCGGAGATGCGATTCAACGCACATGTTGGCTAGCATCCCGGCGAGGATGACTTGGTCGATGCGCTGCTTGCCGAGCTGCAACTTGAGGTCGTTCGCCTGCGGCCCATAAAGCTTGTG
Source organism: Azorhizobium oxalatiphilum (assembly GCF_014635325.1). Taxonomy (GTDB): domain Bacteria; phylum Pseudomonadota; class Alphaproteobacteria; order Rhizobiales; family Xanthobacteraceae; genus Azorhizobium; species Azorhizobium oxalatiphilum. Next base: position 43,611 of record NZ_BMCT01000011.1, read on the forward strand.
TGGTGAGCAAATGATGGTTTTTCCATCCTCGATGAACGGCTTGAACTCCGGCATGAAATCGGCGCCGGAAGCGCGAAAGCCCTCGACTGTATAAGGCCCCTTGCGGTCGAAGGCGCCGACCTTGTGCTGGAAATGCTCCAGCGGCCCGCCGAACCGCCAATGATGATCCCAGCAATAGTAGTAATGCGGTGAAACGGCGACGACGATGCCAGCTGCCTTGGCGCCGGTGAAAAGCCGCAGGAGGTTGGGCACCACCTGATGCTCCGTCACGCTTTCGCCAACGACCGGCCATGCAACGCCTTCGGGGCTCAGAGCGTCAATCTGTGGGTCGATGACCACAAGGGCGGTGCGCGATAAATCCAGCTCCATGTCGCCTTTCGGCAAGGCGGGATTGACGGGGTCGGCATAGAGGTCCTTGGAGGTGGTCTGACTGGACATATCTTGGTTCCTTTCATGGAGGGGAGACGCGGCGCGAAAGGGCCTTCCGCGCCGGATACCTTCAGGAGGGGCGAACTGCGGTCGGCGTGGCTGGCGCTGCTGGCAGGATTCGACCTGAAACCAGCAGCCAGAGCGTGCGTGTGACAATCACCGCGAGGATGGCGGTGACGATGGTCAGCACTGCGGGGGCAAGGGTGGCGACTGGCCCCGTGTCCCCCCGTTGGGTCATGCGGAGCATAGCCGTCGCGAGGGCGGTCAGGCCGAAGGTGAAGGCCCAGTACGCCGCTGAAAAGGACTGCTCACGGATCCAAGGCAGTAACCGGGCGAGCAACACTGCCTGGAAGAGGCCGTAGCCGATAAGGCAGTCGGCCATCATGTCAGGTGGCCCGCTGGTGACGCTCAGGTAGGCGGCGGCACCCACGGTTGGGGGGGCAAGCTGGATGCCCAACGTCGGTCGCAACGCGGGCGCAAGCGCCGGCGAGGTGTAGAGCCGGTGCACCAACACGGATTCGATGGCCAGCCAGGAGAAAAAGCCCGCGCCAAATGCCAGACGTCCCCAATCGGCATGCCCAAGAGCAGAGAGGGCCATGGCCGTGACGAACGAGCCCGCGACGGTTGGGAGATAAAGTACCGGTGTTGTCGCAGCGGGATCGCGATCGCCTTGCCAAAGGATACCTGTCCTCCAGAGGGCAAAGCCAAGTGTGAAGGTGCATCCGACGGCGAAGAAGATGACCGCGGCAGCGTGCGAATAGGGATGGGCGGCGAGCGCCATGAGCATGGTGGAGACACCCGCCAGACCAATGAAACAGCACTGCACCGGGTGGCGAGCCTCAGCGATTACGTCGGCCTTCGCCTCGAACCATTTGGCGGCATAGAGCACCACCAACACGAACCAGACCACTGCACCGGCGAGCATGAGAACTTCACCGATCACGGCTGGCAGTCCCCAGAGCTCATGGGCAGCACGCCAACTGTTTCCCAGTCCCACGAGTCCGAGCACGATGCCGAAGAATGAGGCCGGCACGCGCGGCCATTTGAACTGTCGAGGCATAGCGATCTTCTTTCCTAGCGATCACTGCCAAGCGGCAGCGTGTAGAGGCGAATAGGCCAGAGGGTTTTTCCAACGCCGCCCTGGAACATCGGTGCGCGGTCGATCTGGGGCACGGGAAGCCAGATCCTTCGCTCGGCGTCGATAAAGGGCGCGTCCACCCAATGCAGATCAGGGCTTTGGATGAGCGTTGTGATCGTGCCGTCGGGGGCGCGCCGACGTAGAGCGTTGGCGGCGAGGTCGGTGAAGTAGAGGTCGCCATTGCGGTCCATGGCTGTGCCGCCGACCGGTGGGAGGTCAGCCCAAGGCTCGACCTTGGTGGCCAGATCCTTGGATGGGAGCGTGGCATCGTCCAACCAGCGGGTCTCGATCCGAGACCACGGTCCTGGCAGCGGCCCGTAGTAGAGCCAGCGCCCATCCGGAGAGACCTCCAGGGGATCGCTGTTCACGCGCAGCAGATCACCGTCCGGCCCCCGTACGGGCTGACCGTCAAGGAAAATGTCACGGCTGGGTTGAGCGACCACGGAGGGATGGCCGTCCAGCACACGCCGTACCGCGCCGCTGGCCACATCGAGCACGATGAGGCCAGGCCGTCCCGCATCGGTGAGATAGGCATGGGCTCTGTTGAACCGGATATCGTCGACGTAGCTTCCAGCCAGCGCCACATCGGGGCCCAGAGGAACGATGCGGTCGACCTTGTCCGTCGTCAGGTCGATACGGATGAGCTTGGCCCCGCCCGGGAGTGGATCTCCTCCGAATTTTGGGGAGCCGGTGTCAACCACCCACAGCCCGCCGATACCATCGAGGTGAATGGCATTGACGTTCACGAAGGCTGCCCCGTTATCGGAGCCCGGCTGCCAGGCGTTCCAGGCCGCATCAGGATAAGGCTGCGGTTTGCCTTCCGCATCGATGCGAGCCAGAGATGGTCCACGGGAGCCGCTCCAGCGGGGACCGGCCACGAAGATGCGACCACGATCCGTGGCGACTGCATTCCAGATCATTTCGCTGCTCTCGGCGGCAACGGATAAGGCTAGCGCCGGCTGCACCTGTGCAGTAGATGCGCCGGTGCTCAGAACCAGAGCGGCCGCTGAGGCGGCTACAACGACTTTGTTCATGGGGAGATCCTTTATCCAAGGAGCGGCGTGGATCGTCGCGTGCGCGAATGCGCTGCTCCCGTCATGGTTCAAATGATGTCTACGATGACCTTGCCGACGGCCCGGCCGGACTCCAGCCTGCGGTGCGCATCGGCGGCCGTGTCCAGCGTGAACAATTGCGGGTCGATCAGCGGCCGGACCTCGCCCCGGTCTACCAATGCCGCCAGCTCTCGCAGGATCCGGCCATGCCGTTCACGGCCGATGCCGTGCAGCATCGGGATCAGCATGAAGATCACATGCAGCGATAGGCCTTTGCTATGCATGGGCGAGAGGTCATGGGTGCTACGGGCCGCGGTAGCGGCGATCCGGCCGTTCAGACTCGCTGCGGCAAGGGACTTGTCGAGGTTGGCGTTGCCCACCGTATCGATGACTACGTCGAAGCCCAGCCCGGCCGTCAGGCGCTCGACATAGGCCTGAACGCCTTCTTCGGTAAATATGATGGTCTCGTCTGCGCCGAGGCTGCGCGCGAGATCAGCAGCCTCCGCGTTCGGCACGGTCGTGGCGATCCTTGCTCCCCTGGCCTTTGCGAGCTGGATCGCGATGTGCCCGACACCACCGATGCCGCCATGGATCAAGACCTGCTCATTAGCGGCGAGGCCCGTACGTTCTATGGCTTCCCAGGCGGTGATGGAGACCAGCGGCAAGGCAGCAGTCTCACGCATGGACAGAGATCGGGGCTTGGGTGCCAGCAATCTGGCATCGGCGACAATGTATTCGGCGAGCGTTCCGCCGAGGCCACGAACACCACCTGCGCATCCATAGACCTCATCGCCGGCCTTGAAGTCCGTCACGCCCGGACCAACAGCCTCAACGCTGCCCGCAATGTCCGCACCGAGAATTGCGGGTAGTACGGGGCCGATGGGAAGGCCGGTTCGGATCTTCACATCGATCTGATTGATGGACGTGGCGGCAAGGCGCACGAGGACCGTTCCTGGGCCGGGCTCGGGACGATCGATTTTCGCCAGCGTAAAATTCTCGGGGCTACCGGTCGCGGTTAGTAATTGTGCGCGCATCTGGGGGGCTTTGGTGACGCGAGAAGGGGACGACATGTTCTTCAGTCCGTGCGTATGTGATTGGGGACCGCCGCGCCGCCTTGGCGAGGGAAATGCCCGGGAGGCACTGCGGATGACACGACAGCGCGGGGGGTAGCGGTCGTTATGAGTGTCGGTTCACTTCAGCAGCACGGGTGCGGCATCCACCTTCACGCGGAATAGCGAATAGGGCTTCTGTCGCTGGTCCTTGCCGAAATGAAACTGTGCCTGCCGCTGCAACTGATTGGCCGTGAAGTAGAGGTAACCGTCCGGGCCCATCGCCATGGTGTCAGGCCAAAGCATGCGGGGATTGTGGGCGATGGTTTTCCACTCGCCGTCCGACTGACGCTGGCGGATACTGTTGTGCTCATAGTCAGATGCATAGATGCGCCCTTTGTCATCCGCCTCCAGGCCATCCGACGCGCCTTTTTCGCCGAGATCGACCACTGCTGCAGAGACCTTCGCCTCATCTGCATTGCGATCTCGCAGGACCGCGGTCGGGATAGCGAACAGATGACGGCTGGAGAGAGGGCAGTAGTAGAGGGTCTCGCCATCGGCGGAGAGCGCGATGCCATCCGATGCGACGTTGAAGGGCACCGGCGGCTTGCCCGTCTCGCGCACTGCGAGCCTCTCGCCCTCGACAATGGGAATGAAAGCAGGATCGGGGGAGGTCGACGCGTGGCCCGAAAGCTTACGCCAGCTCTCGCCGCTCTCCAGATCCACCATGATCAGCCCCCCAGGGCCGGAAACCGATGAGTCGGTGATATAAGCGATGCCGGCCTTTCCCTTGCTGAGATCGAATCGAACGTCATTCACATAGGTCGTTCGCAGCACGCTTTCGGAGGGAAGGACGATGGTCTTCACCACCCGGTCCGTGGACAGATCCACGGCAACCAGCTTGGCCCCGCCGGCAATCGGTGGGGAAAATTTCGGAGCCCCAGTATCGAGAAGCCAGAGGCGATTTTTGGCGTCCACCACTACGCTCTGGACGCTTGAAAGAGTCTGAGCCGGACGTGCGGGATCGAAGCGGTTGATGGCCTGATCGGGATAGGCCACGACCTTCCCGCCGCGGATCTCACCGACTGTAAAGGGTACGTCGTCCCCCCAGCGCGGGAAGGTCATGAAAATGCGGCGGTCAGATGAGACAGCTACACCTGTGGGCATAGCCTCTCGGAATTGGAAGACAGGCTCAATAACCCCGATGTCGCGTTCCGCCGGCAGCTTGGCCAGCGCCTGTGCTGTATCGATGTTGTTCGCCTGAGCAACAGCAGCAATCGACCCGATGGCTAAACTGGGCGTTAGAAACAACGCAAGTGCGAATGTGAGTCGAGAATTAGCCATGATAAGCTCCTGATCAGTTTTTGGAATTGAGAGACCGATTGTCAGTACGTCGGCGCTTGAGATTGGGCGGCCTGAGCGCCGGGAGAAAGCGCGGTCGCTGGAGCCGTCGCAAGGCGGCTCAAGCCCGGAAGCAGAGTACGGGTGCGCACAGATTTTGTGTGCGATCGCCAATATTTGCCTCGCCCGGTAGGAGTGGTTGGCGAAACACGGATTCACCCGACAGCCCAATGCCCACGGCCATAAAGCCGATAGTGCCGAGAACCATGATTAGCTTGGGAATGGCGTGCATCGGGGTGTTCCGCTTTTGACGGATGGATGCTGCGCTATTGCTTGCTTGCGGTGAATTATGCCTGTTGGGCACGCGGCGATAGGCTTGTATATCCAGCCCCATACATCCGTATGCCCATTCGCGGCGCGATGCTGCAAAATGGCATTCAAATACCTAGATTCAGGCCTTCTTTGTGGAGCCGCCTATCCATGCGCGTTAGGGGTACAACTCCCCGCAAGCACCTGATGCGTTGGGCGAACGATCGCTTCGTTGTCATTCGGATTCGAGCGCAGAGACTGGGGCATCGCCCGGCGCATTGGAGGGGGCTCTGTTCTATGTCGCGTCGTGGAGCCTCGGGAGACTTGTAGAAGCATGCCTCCCGCGCCAATGCACATACGTTGGTATTGGATGGATAGCTACAAACTTCGAGGGCATCACGTTTACTGTATAATTTATCAGAACAGGCGCCGGATCTACATTTTGACGGTCAACAACGGAGTGCCTGACATGAACAAGCTTCACACTGTTTTCGCCGTCCTTTCCATCACCACGACGCTGGCGGCCGGAAGCGTACTCGCCGGCCCCGACGTCGGTCCCGAGAATGCCGAGCAGTACGCCGTTTCCCGCCAGGAGACGCTGCGGCCGCTGGGTAATCACACCAACAGGCTGAATATGCCCATCGTCCGGCCGATGATCTCTGGCCCGTCCTACGATGCGCATTCGGGCCCCTCCTTCGACCCCAGTGTCAACTGATCGCTCAATCATCATAGAATAGGAGAAGTATCATGTATCGTGCAGTTCTTATCGGTGTCGTGGCCACCTTGACGGTCGCAGCCTTCGCCCCCTCCGCCAGCGCAGACGAATATGTGACGCGCGAGAACCAGGTGCAGCGGGAGGTTTCCGCAGAGGGTCATCTTCTCGGGGCCCGTGGCTTCGAAATGCGAATGGAAGACAATGGCGGGCATTCGCTCTTTTCGCCGGGGCCGGTGCAGCGGCCGTATTACCCGCGTGGTCCCAAGGGCCTGTTCTAGGTGGCAAGTGAAAGGAGGGGGCTGACGAAGGCGTCCGTCCCCTCCTTGCGCCCTGAGCTCGATGGCGGTTGCTGTCTGGAATCGCCGGTTAATTGACATTTCGGTCGCATGGCACCGGCGGCATAACACGTGCAACCGGCGGCGGTCTGCCGCGTAGACCCTTCCTCATAGCCTGTGGAGCCATTCCATGTCCGCAAGAGCGCCTCTCTACTGGATGGCCCTCGGCGCGTTTGCCGTTGGCACTGAGAGCTTTATGATTGCCGCGATCCTACCTGAGATCGCCCTGGATCTGTCTGTGAGTACACAGGTCGCCGGACAGTTGGTCTCGGTGTTTGCATTGACCTATGCGGCCTCCTCGCCGTTGCTCACCGTGCTCACCGGGGCGGTCAATCGGCGGATGCTACTTATCGGCTCGATGACCTTCTTCGTCCTGGCCAACGTGGTGGCTGCAGTTGCCGAGAGTTATGCTGGCCTCGTTGTCGCGCGGGTGTTTCTGGCGATGGCAGCGGGGCTCTATGTTCCGAATGCGACCGCGGTCGCGGGCAGCCTTGTTCCCCCGAACCAGCGCGGGTGGGCATTGTCAGTGGTCACCAGCGGCTTGAGTCTCGCCATTGTCTTTGGGGTGCCGCTGGGCGCACTGGTCGGGCAGGGGTTTGGTTGGCGCATGACGTTCGTCGCGGTGGCTGGCCTCGCGATCCTCGCGGTCGTCGGACTGGTCGCAGGTTTGCCGAAGGCGGTGGGAGCTGGAATTCCCGTGGTGAGCCTCCAGCAGAGGCTCGATGTGCTGCGGTTCCCGGCCGTCTGGCGGCCGCTTGCCGTGACTACCCTTTGGGCCACGGGACCTTTCATGCTCTACCCTTATCTCGCCTCTTATGTCCCTGTGGTTTCGGGCTTGGAAGGGGCTTGGGTCGGCGCGGTCCTCTTCGCATGGGGAGGGGCGGCGTTTCTGGGGTTGGCCATCGGCGGACGTGCGACGGACAAACTCGGGGCCGGACGTGTGGTGAACATGACACTGCCCATGCTGGCATTCGGGCTTTTCGGATTGTCTTTCACCGCAAATCTCATGCCGATGTCGTTTGCGCTGGTTCCGATGCTGATCGGCATCGCTATCTGGGGCTTCGCCGCCTGGGCCTTCTATCCGGCGCAGCAGGCTCGTCTGATTGCCATAGCGGGTGTGCAGAATGCACCTGTTATTCTATCGCTCAATGCCTCCTTTCACTATTTCGGCTTTTCGCTTGGGGCGGCGTTGGGAGCGGTGGTCCTCGGCATGGATGGTGTGCGCAATCTGGGTTTTGCCGGCGCCGCCTTCGTGATTGCGGCCTGCATTCTCAACCTTCGGCCTTCTCGGGTGCCGACGGCCTGTGCCAACGCAGCTTGAGGCCAGCTCCCTACACCAGCAGGATCCGGGCGAACGGGCCGCAGCGTTGCTGCGGCCCGTTTCTTGTTTGCGCTGGTAGCGGGCGGGGAAGGGGCTTGACGTTGCGTGATAACATCGTGACGCGTTCGAGCCCATGGGACCGGGGCTTCTCGACCGACGAGAGTCCTCAGACCAGTTCTGTCGACAAGGCCTCCTTGAGACCTCCGTTCGAGGTCAAAAAAATGCCGCTGGCGGTGGCCAGCGGCGCTCTTTCAATGGGTATAGTTTTCCCTTGGCGGATACCCTGCTTTCAGGCAGCCGCCGTGGCCGATTTCAGATAGCGGGGGCCCGGCTTGGTGTGATTGAAATGGCCGGACATTTCCCGGCGCGCAGCTTCATAGCGCGTCCATTCATCGCCATCCTGCAGGGGCGGAATGGTCACCGTTTCTCCGGCGTCCAGACCAGCCAATGCCGCATCCACCAGATCCTCGGCGCGCATCACGATTTCCTTTGGCAGGTTCTCGTGGCCGCCGACACCGGCGATCTGCCAAAAGTCCGTCGCCGTGGCGCCAGGCAGAACTGCCTGAATGCGCAGTCCCTTGTCAGCGAGCTCGTGATTGAGCGATTGCGTCAGGGCAAGCACATAGGCTTTGGATGCGCCATAGACGCCATTGAGGATCTCCGGACCGATAGCGACGATCGACGCAATGTTGATGATCGTGCCGACGCCCCGCTTCACAAAGGCGGGGGCGACCGCGTAGGTGAGCCGGGTCAGTGCGGTGACATTCACCGCGATCATCTCCTCCATCTTGTCCACGTCGGACTGGAGAAGCGGAGCAGCACCGCCGAAGCCGGCATTGTTCAGAAGAAGAGAAATCGAGGTGTCATCCCGCAGTCGGGCTTCCACGCCACGCAGGTCCATCGCGTTGTTCAGATCGGCCTGAAGTGCTTCGACCGATCGCCCCGTCGTTTCCGCGATCCGCGCAGCGACGGACTGGAGCCGCTCCGCATTGCGGGCGACAAGGATAAGATCATAGCCGCGCCGGGCAAGCCGGTCCGCGTAGATGGCGCCGATGCCCGAGGAGGCGCCGGTTACGAGGGCTGTGCCCCGGGATGTGGTCATGGTCAGTCTCCATGCGCCGTTGATGACGCACAGCGGTTGTAACCTTGTCGATCCACGTCTCGAATGTCATATGAACGGCGATTTAAGACGCGAGGCGCCGCATGCGACGGGTCGGTTTCATCGTTTACCCCGGCTTCTCCCCTATGGGATTTGCCGTGAGCACCGCCTTTGAGGTTGCGAACCTGCAGATGCCGGAACGCGCCTACGACGTGCACATGGTCTCTCCTTCGGGCGGTCCCGTGCGGACATCGCAGGGATTTTCGGTCCATACGGAAGCCTTCGCGGGCGAGCATTATGACCTGTTGGTCGTCGGCGGCAGCATGGAGAGCGCATCCCCCGAATTGGTCGATTTTGTCCGACAGGCGCCCGCCTATTGCCGCCGCATCGCCAGCGTGTGCGTGGCCGCCTTCGTGCTCGCGGAGGCAGGTCTTCTCGATGGGCGGCGGGCGACCACCCACTGGTCTCGCGCTCGGGAATTAAGGGAGCGCTATCCGAAGGTGAAGGTGGAAGAGGATCGCATCTTCATTTCAGATGGCCCGGTCTGGACGTCGGCCGGGATGACGGCCGGTATCGATCTCGCCCTCGCTATGATCGAGGAGGACCTGGGGAGGGATGTGGCGCGCTCCTCGGCTCGCAAGCTGGTCCTCTATCATCGCCGCGCGGGCGGACAGTCCCAGTTTTCGTCGCTGCTTGAGCTGGAGCCGCGATCCGATCGCATTCAGAGCGTGTTGACCTATGCACGCCGGAATCTGGACAGTCGCCTCGGCGTGGAGGAATTGGCCGAAGTGGCGCATCTTTCGCCTCGTCAGTTCAGCCGCGCGTTTCAGAACGAGACGGGGCAGACGCCAGCCAAGGCCGTCGAGCACCTGCGCCTCGAAGCTGCCCGGGCCATGATGGAGGACACACGGCATTCCATCGATATGGTGGCGCAGTTGACCGGGTTCGCCGATCGCGATCGGATGCGTCGCGCATTCGTGCGCACCTATGGACAGCCGCCGCAGGTGATCAGGCGCCAGTCCCGTGGGGCGGATGAAGCTGCTTTTGCGGAAGAGGTCGCATAAGGTCGGAGCGGCACGGGCTATCCGGTCGACGGATGCGTTGCATCCGCACCTGCTGCAGATTTGCCATTGGCATTTGTAGTCAACGGCTTGCCGTAGAGATCGAGATTGGCATCCCCCCAAGCCTTCAAAGCCATCAGCACGGGCTCCATGCTCCGCCCAAGCGGCGAGAGGCTATATTCCACTTTGGGCGGCACTTGTGCATATACCCGGCGGACGATCAGGCCGTCTTCCTCAAGTTCCCGGAGCTGGCTTGTCAGCACGCGCGGGGTGACGTTTTCCATGTGCTTGCGCAACTCGCTGAAACGGAGCGTGTTGCCTGTCAGCAGATGGAACAGGATCACGGCCTTCCACTTGCCGTCTATCAGGCCGATAGCCGCCTCTACAGCGCATCCGGGACTGCAATCGAAACGGGCATGGCGAGCCTTGGCCATGGGTCCATCCTTCATTGAGACAGTATCCAGCATGATACTGAGTGTGGTGGGCGATACTATGTGAGGTGCTTGTGCGTATTGTCTTTTCTCGAATGTAGGACGATCTCTCGCTTGAGCAATGCCCTTGGAGTGGCACATGAAAGCGATTGGATACGAACAGGCCGGCCCTATCGATCGGACCGATGCGCTGGTGGACATCGAACTGGCCCGCCCCGTCCCCACAGGGCGCGATCTTCTGGTGGAGGTGGAGGCCATCTCCGTAAATCCGGTGGACACCAAGGTTCGCCAGCGTGCGGCTCCGACGGCCGGCGAGTGGAAAGTGCTCGGATGGGACGCGGTAGGCCGAGTGGTGGAGATCGGCCCGGAGGTCACAGCCTTCAAGGTCGGCGATGCAGTCTTCTATGCCGGCTCTATCGTGCGGCCGGGTGCAAACAGCCAGTATCACCTTGTAGACGAGCGCATTGTCGGCCACGCGCCGAAATCCCTGTCGAAGGCCGAAGCTGCCGCCCTGCCGCTGACGGCTATTACGGCCTGGGAAATGCTGTTCGACCGTCTCGACATCCGCAAGCCAGTGCCGGGCGCGGCCAACGCTATCCTCATCGTTGGCGGGGCTGGCGGCGTAGGCTCCATCGCCATTCAACTGGTCCGCGCCCTGACCGGCGTGACGGTGATCGCCACCGCCTCGCGTCCCGAGACGCAGGCCTGGGTGAAGGAGCTCGGTGCCCATCATGTGATCGATCATAGCAAGCCGCTGGCGGCGCAGGTGGCAGCACTTGGTATTGGCGCGCCGGCCTTTGTCTTCTCCACCACAGAGACCCACCGCCATCTGGCAGAGATTGTGGAATTGATCGCGCCGCAAGGGCGTTTTGGCCTGATCGACGATCCCGATGCGCTGGACGTCATGGGGTTCAAGCGCAAGGCGGTGTCGATCCACTGGGAGCTGATGTTCACCCGCTCCATGTTCGGGACGCCCGACATGGACGTGCAGGGCAAACTGTTGGACCAAGTGGCAGGTTTGATAGACGGAGGCCAGATCCGGTCCACGGTCACGGAGACCCTGCGCCCTATCAACGCGGCCAATCTGAAGAAGGCGCATGGCGTGATCGAGAGCGGCAAGGCCAAGGGCAAGATCGTGCTGGAAGGCTTTTGATGGAGGAGCACCCAGCCGGTGCCCGACAGGGGCTCGGTGGAGCTGGAAGATGAGTTTGGCAGCTATTGGAAGGAACTGAATTGGGCAACGCATCAACAGGAGAAATCCAGTTGGTCGCACTCTTGACCGCCCGGCAGGGTGGTACGGCGGCCTTACAGGAGGCGCTAGCCTCCATCATTCCGAGCGTCCGGAGGGAGCCGGGCTGCATTCGCTATGACATGAACGTCGACGTGGAAAATGAGCATCGCATCGTGATGCTGGAAGGATGGGCAAGCGAAGCGGCTCTGGAGGCCCACGCCAACGCGCCGGCTTTCCGCTCACTCGCCGTACGTTTCGACGAATTACTTGAAGGACCGCCCATACTCATCAAGTTTCGGTCCATCGATGCATCCTGATGTCGGGGAGCTCAGTATGATGCGTCACGCCCTATGGGGCTGGAAGGCGTGGCCTGAGCAATTCGTCAATATGAGAAGTACCAAGAGTGGTACTATCCGAACATTCTCGTCAGGTGATCGATAATGATCGAAGGGTCAAAAGGTTTGCGCAAGAAGCAGAGCACCTCTGCCTCGTGCGCCTGCTGCTCGATAATCTCGTTTGGATAGGCTGTGATGAGTATCACGGGGGTGCCCAGTTCCGCGTGCACCCGTCGTGCCAGTTGAACGCCGCTGGTTCCGGGCAATTGCACATCGCTGATGATGCAGTTTGCCTGACGAAGCGTGGGGGAAGCCAGTAGGGCATCCGCTGTCTCGAATGACATGGCTGAAAGCCCAGTGCTGAGTACCAAGGCTTCCAACGAGACCCTCACGTCGGCGTCGTCGTCGACGATGGCAATGAGAGCGGGCGAAATACGCCCGTCGGACTCTGTTGCCACCAGACGTGCCTCCTACCTCGCACCGTGCGCCAAGGCATCGGCCTCCACGGTACGGCGTTCTGCCTCGGCCTCCTCACGCCGGGGCCTGTGACTGTGCTACCCCTTCCTGCGGAGGGGGGCAATCGATGCGATCCCATACTTCGGTATGGGTTTGCTCGGTTTGCTGATGCTGGTTTGGGTGTGCCGAAGCCGTTACAATGCGACGGTCTGGTGGGGAGAAGGAGCGATGGCATCGGGATTTCATTCTGTCGCAGCGCAGCTGGATACCGCGGGAGCGAAATTGGCTTCATTGGTTTTGGTGGTTGACGATGACCCCGACATGCGAAGCAGCCTAACGGACCTCTTTCTTTCGGTAGGCCTCGATACGAGGGTGTTCGCGTCCACCTCCGAGTTCCTGGGTTATAGTCTGCCAGACCGGCCATCGTGCTTGGTATTGGATCTTCGCTTGCCTGGGTCCAGCGGTTTGCAGTTGCAAGCCGTCTTGGGCGAGCAAGGGGTACCCATTCCCATCATCTTCATCACCGGCCACGCGGATGTCCTCACTTCGGTGAGGGCGATGAAGGCTGGGGCATTGGACTTCCTGCCCAAGCCGTTCCGGGATCAGGAACTCCTGGATGCTGTGAATGACGCGCTGCGTAGGGATGCCAAAAGGCGTGTTGGAGATCGGGAACTCGGCAAGATACGCGGGCTGGCGGAGCAACTGACACCACGGGAAATAGATGTTCTACGTGGCGTGGGCCGGGGGCTCCTCAGCAAGCAGATTGCCTATGAGTTGGGGATATCGGAGATTACCGTCAAAATGCACCGCTCTAGTGCTGGGCGTAAGTTGAATGCGATATCCGTTGCGGACATGATCCGTAAAATCGAGCTGCTCGGGCTTTGAATGTTTGCCTTGATGGCGTTATGCCGGTCCCCGGCAGTCCTGTGATAATTTCCCGTAGGCTGAACAGCGGCGCAGGTCGAAGCGGATGAAATTCTCTAGTGTACCGCTTAACGCCGTGCACATCGCCGTCGTTCTGGCGGCTGGCGTGTTCCTACTCGATTTGTTTGCACAGCCGGATGTGACGATGTCCATCCTATACGTGCTGGTGCTCGTAATAGCAGCTGGCGGCGCTAGTGAACGGCGGATGTTCCAGATGGTCGCCGGCTGTGTTGCGCTGACAATCCTGTCCTGGCTGATCTCCCATGGAGCCGCCCTCCTGTGGAGCAGCGTTCTGCGTCTTCTATTTTCTTTGATAACGATTGCCCTGACAGGTGCTCTCATCTTGAGCAAAAAGAAGTTACAACGCGTTCGCTATGAGTTGGAAGAAAGTAAATTTGAGTTAGAGAATTTTACGAATTCAGTGCCGCATATTCTTTGGAGGTCGACGCGGGATGCGTATGTTGATTTCTATAATAAGCGGTATACGGAAATTATAGGGCGAGACTCCAGAGAGACGATTGCCAATCAGGACTGGATTCTAGATTTTCACCCGGATGATCGGGATTGGTTTCTGGAGAGGGTAAAAGGAGCTTTTGCGGAGAAAGACGACCTGAAGGCCGTCTATCGGCTCAAGCATGCTGATGGCAACTATCGCTGGGTCTCGTTGGTAGCACGGCCCGTTCGTGCGCCTGAAACGGGTGAAATCATTCGCTACTATGGTGGCACGTCCGATGTCCACGAGGTGGTACTCGCACAGCTTCAGATCAAGGAACTGAATGAAACGCTGGAGCAGCGCGTCGCTGAGCGCACAGCCGAATTGCTAAAGACCGAGTCTCGTTTCGAGAGCATTTTTGATCTGAGCAATCTCACCTTCGCCGAGCAGGACCTCGGCGAGGCGCTGGTGTTGTTACGCAACTTGCACGAGCAGGGTGTCACCGATTTTCGCACCTATATGTCCAGTCACCCCGTTTTGCTGGATCGCTGTGTGCGCTCGATCAGAACGGTTCGTGTCAATCGCGCCCTCGCGCGCCTGCTGGGTTACGACACGGTCGAGGCCTTGGCGGCCATGCCCCCCGAGCAGAATGCCGAGGAGGGGCGTCTCGTATTGATTCACCAACTGGAGATGGCCTTCTACAAGTGGGCGCACATTGAGGGGCGTACGACACTGGTTGGAAGGGAGGGCAGAAGGATCCCAATCCTGTACATGGTGAGCAACCTGTCAGATGGCCGCCAGCTTTCCAGCCATATCGATCTGACCCATCAGGAGCACATCGAGGAAATGCGATTGGCGGCTCAAGAGGAGTTGGCACGTGCTAACCGTGTCGCGACCGTGGGAGCTTTCTCCGCCTCGATTGCCCACGAACTGAACCAACCGATCTCTTCCATTGTGATGGATGCCCAGACAGGCCTTCGCTGGCTTCGGCGCGATGCTCCCGACGTGGCTGCTGCCGTACGTATTCTCGAGCGCTTGGCACGGACTGCCGATCGTATCGCCGGTATTGTGCAACGAACACGTGACTCCATCGCCAGCGGGCGCCGCACGGTGCAGATCGTAGATGTGTCCCATATTGCGATGGAAGCGCGCAACCTACTGCGGCGCGAGGCGCGCAATGCCAACGCGACTGTGGAGCTGCGGTTGGCCGAGGCGCCGTGCCTTGTTCGTGCGGATCCGATCGAATTGCAGCAGGTGTTGGTCAATCTGCTGACGAACGCGATGGACGCCATGCGGGAGCAGGAGGGCGAACGGCTTGTGACCGTGGCGGTTTTCGCCTCGGAGAGCGAAGTGACGGTATCGGTCGAAGACCGGGGACCGGGCTTTCCAGATGGCGAGATCGAGAAGCTGTTCAAGCCATTCTTTACGACAAAGCCAAATGGCGTCGGGATGGGGTTGCAGATCTGCAGGACAATCGTGGAGTCTTTCGGAGGAACTCTACACGCACAGAATGGACCGTTGGGAGGGGCTCTGTTTGAGTTCAGTCTTCCCTCCGCCTCTGTCGCGGCCGTGTCTAGCGAGGTTTGACGGGAGCGGCTTCTGATTGAGTGGCCCGCTGAACCGCCCGTGTTTGCGGAGGATCACTCTTCAGGGCGCAGGTCATTACGCGTCAGTCGGACGAAAGCCTGGCAGGCAGCCCAAGCACCACTTGGCGCGACTTCCTGCTGGCCATTCGAGATCGCAAATACCCGGTCAGAGGGTATCCCGCCGCCAGCTGACAGGACAGTGCGGGGCAACCGGCAGCCCCGCAAACCCCTTAATCAGATACCTGTAAATGGATCAAGCCGACCGAAAGTCGAAATTGCGGCTCCTCGGATCAAGTTGGGCTGTCACGGCTGCGGAGAGCGTGTCGGGCGAGGCGAATGAGAAGCGATTTGTGGGAACTAGGCGCCCGCGCACGCAACCTGACCCTTCCGACCCCCAAATCGTAATCCATCCGAGGACGGCTTTGGGCTCTGTTTTGGTGGGGCTCTTGCAAAATTTTGCGCGATTTGGTCTCGGAATGGGACCGCAGATCCTCGTGCCGACGGCAAGGGTGCTTGGGGTATTATATTGCCGATCATGCGGCGGCCGACGCCCCAACCATCGTCGGGCCCTGTGCATGCACGTTGCTGCCTTGCCCCGTTTTTTGAGATGCCAAGCTCTTCGAGCGCGCATGAAATATCCATCCGCCCCTGCACACAGGCGCGAGAAGGCTTCAGCGCTGAATGGATAGCGCGCCTTCTCGCGCCTGTGCACAGCGTCTTCTCGTCCCACATAACGGACTGGTAATTTTTGGTATGTGGACAAAGGGGCCTAAAAGAGCGGCGGTTTCCTAAACCGTAGGCCGGGTGTTCGAGTCACCCCGGGGACACCATTCTCCTGATTTCGCTCGTTTTTTGGCCGTTCGCCCGCGCTCTGGCGGGCGCGCGCCGCTTGCGCTACCGTGGTCCGGCAATGAGATCAGGGAGACAGTGATGAGCAGGGATCAGGAACCGGCACCGAAGTCCGCCGAGGCGCAGGCTGCGGCCGGGACGCAGACCCCGGCGGCGCCGGAGGCGCTGACCGAAACCCAGCTCGATAGCGTGTCCGCAGGCTATACGGGGACCGTGGACTGGAAGCCGATCCCCGGAGACAAGCCGAAGTCCACGCCCAAGCCGACCTGAGCCCCACGCGGGCAGCACCGCACGCCGGCAGCACCGCACGCAAAAACGCCCCCGGAGCGTCCGCTTCGGGGGCGTTTTGCGTTGGGGCGCGTGCCGGTCAGGCGGCGCGCACCGTGTCGAGGAAACGGCGCATCTCTTCTTCCAGGCGCCGCGCCTGATCGGTGAGGGTGGAGGAGGCGTCCAGCACCTGCCCGGCGGAGGTGCCGGTCTCGTGTGCCGTGCGGGCCACGTCGGAGATGTGGGTGGTCACGGTGCTGGTGCCCGAGGCCGCCTGATCCACGTTGCGCACGATCTCGCGGGTCGCGATGCCCTGCTCCTCTACGGCCGCCGAGATGCCGGTGGCCACATCGCTCATCTGGCGGATCTGCTGGCTCACGCCCTCGATCACCTTCACCGCTTCCTGCGTGGTGGACTGGATGGCGCCGATCTGCGAGGCGATCTCTTCCGTCGCCTTGCCGGTCTGGGTGGCCAGTTCCTTCACCTCGGAGGCGACCACCGCGAAGCCCTTGCCGGCATCACCCGCGCGGGCCGCCTCGATGGTGGCGTTCAGCGCCAGCAGGTTGGTCTGCGAGGCGATGGTGTTGATCAGCTGGACAACGTCGCCGATGCGGGAGGCGGCCTGCGAGAGGTCGCGCATCACCTCGCCGGTGCGGCTGGCTTCCGCCACCGCGCTGGCCGAGAGCTGCGAGGACTGCGACACCTGACGGGAGATCTCGTCCACCGAGGCGCCCAGCTCCTCCGCCGAGGAAGCCACCATCACCACGTTGGTGGATGCCTGCTCGGCGGCGGCGGCCACGGCGGTGGACTGGCTGGAGGTCTTCTCGGCCGCATCCGACATCTGCCGGGCGGTCTCGTAGAGGGTGCCGGAGGCCTCCGACACGCCGCCGACGATGCTGCCCACGGCGGCCTCGAACTGGTCTGCGAGCGCGTGCATGGACTGGCGGCGCTGGGCCTCGGCCACCACACGCGCCTCCTGCGCATCCCGCTCCATCTGGGCGTTGCGGGCGAGGCTGTCCTTGAACACCAGCAGCGTCTTGGCCATGGCGCCGATCTCGTCCTGGCGCGCGGTGTCGGGCACCTCCACGGCGAGGTCGCCGCCGGCCACGTCCTGCATCACGCCGGTGAGGCGGGTCATGGGGCGGACCACGCGGTGGATCACCACCACCAGGCCGAACACGGCGGCGGCGATGGAGAACAGCAGCACGACGGCATAGACGATGGCGGTGTTGCGGGCGCCGGCTTCGTTGTGGTTGGCGGCGGTTTCCAGGCTCTCCACGGCGGCGCCGGACACCTCGTTGAAGTTGAACAGCGCCACTTCGATGGGCTCGCGCCACTGCGGCACGCTCACGCCGCTCTTCTCGCCGGCTGTCACCTTGGCGACGATGGCGTCGCGCAGCTGCTTGAACGAGCCCTTGAAGTAGAAGTCCTCCGCCTTCTGCGCCGCATCGCGCAGGATGGCCGGGGCGTTGGCAGCGGTGGCGATCTCGGTGACGGCGGCCCAGGCCACGTCGGCGCGGGCGTCGTTGGCGAGCAGCGAGCGGGCTTCCGCGGCGGTCAGCGGCCGGTCCTGCGACACGGCGGCGTTGATGAGCAGCGTGCCGATGCCCACATAGGTGCGCGTCGCCCAGCCCATGGAGCGGGCGAGGATCAGCTGCGAGAGCGAAGGGTCGAGGGTGCGGATGTCGGCCTCGACGGCGTTGGAGAGCTGCTCCAGCGTGGTCAGCAGGCGCGCGCCTTCCGTGACCATGCGCTGGCCGGGGGCGGGGTCGCGGCTGGCCAGCGGCAGCGCGAGCTGCGCGTCCACCTGCTGGCGCACGGTCTTCATGCTCTCATACTGGCTGCGCAGGTCGCGCAGCAGGGCGCCGGCGCGGGGATCGGAGAGGCTGTCGGCGTCGAGGGCTTTGAGCGTGGCGTCGGTGCCCTCGTTCATCTTCGCCCGAAAGGCATTCATGTTGGCGATGTTGCGCTGGTTGCGATCGGACCCCAGCGCCAGAGACACGCCGGCTTCGCCCCGCTCGGAGCGGAAATAGGCGAGGCCCTGATAGAGATTGCGGTCGATCTGGGAGAGCGTCGCTGCCTCCCGAGCCGCTGTGAATGCCCACAAGCTGCTCTTCAGCGAGACTGCGCACAAGGCGGCCACGATGAGGCTCATCAGGCAGAACAGAGAGACAAGGGTGGTTTTGATCGTAATGCGCATCTCGCACCTAACGTGTGGTGGTGGTAGCGCGCAACCAACCTGAGCTAGCTTGCGTCAATCTTGCAGTGCAGCAATTTCTCGCATTCCGCTGGGGCATGATCGGTTCGGACAGAAGCAATCACGTCCGTGAAGCCGCCTTCCCAGGCTTGACTGACAACGTCTTGCGGCCCGGATGTCCGAGCCATGGAAGCCGGACGTGCTCCGGGGCACATTATTGTGAGCCGAGCTTCCTGCGCTCTCCGGCCAGCGTGTCCGCCTCCCGCAGTGCGGGGAAGATCCGCATCCAGAGGAGGGCGACCGCTACCGTGCCCACCCCGCCGAGAATGCCCGCCGCCACCGCGCCGAACAGGCCGGCGGTCATGCCGCTCTCGAATTCGCCCAACTGGTTGGAGGTGCCGATGAACAGCGAATTCAGCGCATTAACCCGCCCGCGCATCTCGTCGGGCGTGGCGAGCTGCACCAGCGAGTGGCGGATGACCACGCTCACATTGTCCGCCGCCCCCAGCACCACCAGCGCGATCAGCGACAGCCACAGATGGCCGGAGGCGGAAAAGGCGATGGTGGCGAGGCCGAACACGATGACGGCCGCGAACATCTTCAGGCCCACGCGGTGGTTGAGCGGGAAGCGGGACAGGGCGAAGGCCATGGCGATGGCGCCCACCGCCGGGGCCGAGCGCAGCAGGCCGAGCGCCCACGGCCCGGCATTGAGCACATCGGCGGCGAAGATGGGCAGCAGCGCCGTCACCCCGCCCAGCAGCACCGCGAACATGTCCAGCGACAGCACGCCCAGCAGCAGCGGCCGCGACCAGACGAAGCCGATGCCGGAGAAGACCGAGGCCAGCGTCACCGGCTCGCGCTGGGGGGCGGGCCGCTCCAGCTGCACCAGCGCCATGGCGGTGGCGGCGGCAAGGAAGAAGACGGCGGCAAGGCCCAGCGGCACCGGCGCGCCGAGCGCATAGAGCAGGCCGCCCAGCGAGGGGCCGATGATGGTGGCCGTCTGCATGGCCGAGGAGGACATGGCGATGGCCTTGTGCAGGATGTTCTCCGGCACGAGGCCCGGCAGCAAAGCCGAGAGGGTGGGATGCTCGAAGGCGCGCGCGCCGCCCAGCACCGCCACGGCCACGAAGATGGCGGTGACGCTCAGCGTATCGGTGATGGCGCCGAGCGCGAGGCCGGCGAGCGTGAGCCCCTCCACCGCCTGGCAGACGATGACGATGCGGCGCCGGTCCACGCGGTCGGCCACCGTGCCCACCACGAAGGTGAGCAGCACCATGGGCAGGAACTGGAACAGGCCGACGAGGCCGAGATCATAGGCGCTGCCGGTCTTTTCATAGACCATCCAGCCGATCACCACCGAGGCCATCTGGAAGCCCAGCGAGGTGAGCACGCGCGACAGCCAGAAGGCCAGGAAGGCCGGGTGACGCGAGAGGCGGTCTTCGGTGGCGGCGAGGACGGTCACGGGGGCTCTCTGGCGCGGCGGGGCGTGCGCGCGCTTTCGCTTCAGGCTGAGGGGCGGGCGGGCCGGGCGGCCTGCCGATCCTGATTAGACGGCTTTCTTCACCCGCGAAAGCCGCTTCCCAAGGGAAGGTGAGGGGGGCGGGGAAGGTCCGTCTCAGCTCAGCGGATAGGCCGCTTCCACCACATAGGGGCCGCCGCCCACGCTGTCGCGTGAGGAATAGAGCACGAAGCGCGGCACGTGGAACGGCATGGAGCGGTAAAGGCCGCGCATGGCCAGATAGTCCGCCACCTGCCGGGTGGAGGCATCGCGCAGCCGGGCCAGCGTCACGTGCGGGCGATAGGCCCGCTCCGGGGCGAGGCCGAGCCGCTGCATGATGCGCTCCTGCTCCGCCTGAAGCTCCAGCAGGGCCGGATTGGCCTTCACGCTGGCGATCACCGCGCGCGGCTTGTGGCCGCCGAACTGGTCGAGCCCGTCCAGCACCATGTCGAACGCCCGGCGGCGCACCTGCCCCAGCATCTGGGCGATGTCGCGGGCGAGGGCATCGTCCACGTCGCCCATGAAACGCAGGGTCACATGGTAGAATTCAGGGTCGATCCAGCGCGCGCCCGAAATGCCGCCGCGCAGCAGGGCGAGGGTATCCCCCACCTCTTCAGGAATTTCGATGGCCGTGAAAAGCCGAGGCATCGGAACCTCCGCGCATCGGAAAGGACCCATTCCGCCCGAAAGCAGTATGGCTAGTGAATGAGATTCGCGCGCTCGTGAAAAGCGCCCCCTCAGCGCACCGGCACCAGGATATCAACCACAAGCTGATCCGGGGCGGTGGTGCGGGGGTCCGTGCGGTATTGCTCGATATAGAGATTGTCGAGCGCGATGATGTTGCGGGCGTCGAGGAAATTGGCGATCTGCTCGTAGGTATCGTCCATGTCGGAGAACGAGCCCTTGTGCTGGAAGCGCAGGGCCTTGCCGTTGAACGAGGCGCCCAGCTTCACGCCCTCGCCGGGCTTGGCGGTGGTGGCGCCCGAGAAGGGGATCTGGGCCTCGAACTCGAAGCCGGCATCGTCGCTCTGGGTATAGACCACCATGGGCTGGCCGGCCTCGCTGAGTCCGAGGCGCTTCATCTCGCCGGCAATGGCGTTCAGCGCCGCGACGATGGAATCATAGCCTTCGTCCCAGCTCGACTGGCCGCCCTTGGTCATCACCGGCACCGGCGAGAGCACCGCGCCCTCGCCGCCGAACACGGTCTGGCCATGGCTGTCGGGCGCGGGCGAGGCGGTGGGCGGCAAAGGCGAGACCGGACCGGCCTGACCGCCGGGGGCGGGGGCCTGTGTGCTGCCCTCTGCGGGCTTGGGGGGAGCGGGCACCTGCGCCGGAGCGGGAGCTACGGCGGCCGGCGGCGGGGGCGCGGGCTGGCTGTCGGTGGGCGCCGGAGCCTGTGCGGGCGGGCTCGCCGGGGGCGGCGTCTGCGCGCCGGCCGGCAGGGCCATGGCAAGGAGGCACAAGGCGGTTGCCGCCGTGCGCGCCCGTGCCGGCCAGAGCTGCCGCCGAACCTTAAGCCGCGCTTCAATGGCCTCGTCTGCGCGCATCTTCGCTCTCCTGTCAGCCGACCCGCCGCTCATCCCTCTACCACGTCCCGCGCCGCGTCCAAGGGGGTGAGCAGGGCCGTTTCGTGGCTGTCCCGCTCTTCCCGAACGGCAGTTGTGCGCCCCTGCCGGAGGGGAGAGGGCGCTGCCGGGGGTGGCATCGGCCCACCCTCCCGCCATATAAGGGCGCACTGATGTCATTGGTGCGCGATCCGACCATGCTGGCCCAACGCCCCTTCGTGAAGATGAACGGTCTCGGCAACGAGATTCTCGTGCTCGACCTGCGCACCGACCCCGAGGAGGTGCCGGCGGCGGCGGCGCGCGCGCTGGCGCGGCCCGGCGTGCTGCCCTTCGATCAGGCCATGGTGCTCTATCCGCCGCGCGCCGAGGGCAGCGCCGCTTTCGTGCGGATTCTCAATTCCGATGGCTCCGAGGCCGGGGCCTGTGGCAACGGCACCCGCTGCATCGCCGCCTATGAGGCCGGCCGCACGGGTGAACGCCACATCCTGTTCGAGAGCGGCGCCGGCCCGCTGGACTGCGTGATGCAGCCGGACGGCCGCGTGACCGTGGACATGGGCGCGCCGCACCTCGGCTGGGAGGAGATCCCGCTCGCCCGCCCGGTGGCCGACACCAGCGCCTATCAGATCGAGGGCTTTGCCGCCCTCGGCCCCGCCAGCTTCGTCTCCGTGGGCAATCCGCACGCCATCTTCTTCGTGCCTGATGTGGCCGAGGTGGACGTGGACCAGCTCGGCGCCACGCTGGAGCGCCATCCGCTGTTTCCCGAGCGGGCCAACATCTCGTTCGCGCAGGTGCTCAGCCCCGATCACATCCTGCTGCATGTATGGGAGCGCGGCGCCGGCCGGACCCGCGCCTGCGGCACCGCCGCCTGCGCCACCGCCGTGGCGGCGGCCCGCACCGGCCGGACGGGCCGCGTCGTGCGCGTGACCCTGCCGGGCGGCGATCTGAAGATCGACTGGCGCGAGAGCGACGACCATGTGCTGATGACCGGCCCGGTGGCGCTGGAGTTCTCCGGCACCCTCACCCCCGACATGCTCACCGAGGCCGCCTGAGCCATGGGCGGGCTGGCGGGCTTGGGTGGAGTAGGCTTGGGCGAGGCGGCGACGCGCCGCGACGCGCCCCCTCCCCCCCTGCGGGGGAGGGCTGGGGAGGGGGGTAATGCCCTCTCCGCTGAAGCACGATCAGCCCAGTCTGCGGGTACGACAGACGCAGCCGCGTTACCCCCCTCCCAACCCTCCCCCGCAAGGGGGGAGGGCTTTGCGGGCGCGGCGGGCGGTGCGCAGGCGGGGGTCGAGGTCATCACCTTCGGCTGCCGGCTCAACACGCTTGAGAGCGAGCAGATCCGCCGCGCCGCTACCGACGCCGGCCTCACCCGCACGGTGATCGTGAACTCCTGCGCCGTCACCGCCGAGGCGGTGCGGCAGGCGCGGCAGAACATCCGCCGCCTGAAGCGCGCCGATCCGGGCCTGAAGGTCATCGTCACCGGCTGCGCCGCCCAGACGGAACCCGCCACCTTCGCCGCCATGGCGGAAGTGGACCGCGTGGTGGGCAACGGCGCCAAGGGCGCGCCCGAGACATGGGCGAAAGCGCGCGCCGCCTTCGATTTCGGCATAAGCGCGGAAGAGAAGATCGTCGTGGACGACATCTTCGCCGTGCGCGAGACCGCGCTCCACATGGTGGACGGCATGGACGGGCGCACCCGCGCCTTCGTGCAGGTGCAGAACGGCTGCGACCACCGCTGCACCTTCTGCATCATTCCCTATGGCCGGGGCAATTCCCGCTCCGTGCCCATGGGCGAGGTGATCAGCCACATCCGCGCGCTGGTGGAAGCCGGGCAGAGCGAAGTGGTGCTCACCGGCGTGGACCTCACCTCCTATGGCGGCGACCTGCCGGGCGCGCCCACGCTGGGCCGCCTCGTGCGCACCATCCTGAAGCAGGTGCCCGAACTCCGGCGCCTGCGCCTCTCCTCCATCGACAGCGTGGAGGCGGATGCCGACCTGCTGCGCGCGCTGGCGGAAGAGGAGCGGCTGATGCCGCATCTGCATCTCTCGCTGCAATCCGGCGACGACATGATCCTGAAGCGCATGAAACGCCGCCATTCCCGTGCGCAAGCCATCGCGCTCACCGGCGAGATGCGCCGCCTGCGGCCCGATCTCGTGCTGGGCGCGGATCTGATCGCGGGCTTTCCCACCGAGACCGAGGCCATGGCCCGCAACTCGCGCGCCATTGTCGAGGATTGCGGCCTCACCTTCCTGCACGTCTTCCCCTATTCCGCCCGTGCCGGCACGCCCGCCGCGCGCATGCCGCAGCTGCCCGGCCCGCTGGTCTCCGCGCGCGCCCAGCGCCTGCGCGAGGCGGGGGAGGCGGCGCTGCGCCGTCATCTCTCCCAGCAGGTGGGAACGTGGCGGCCGGTGCTGGTGGAACGCGGCGGCATCGGCCGCACCCCCCATTTCACGCCGGTGCGTTTGCGCCGGCCGGCGCAGCCGGGCGCCGTGATCGATCTGCGCATCGCCGGGCATGACGGCGCGCGTCTGGTGGCTGCATGAGCGAAACGAATCCTCCCGAAAAGACCGGCTTCTGGCGCCGCCTCACCAGCGGCCTCGCCCGCACCGCCACCTCGCTGACGCAGGGCATCACCGACCTCGTCACCAAGCGCAAGCTGGATGCGGAGACGCTGGAGGAACTGGAGGACGTGCTGATCCGCGCCGATCTCGGCACGGTGCCCGCCGCTCGCATCGTCGAGGCCGTGGGCAAGGGCCGGCACGACAAGATGATCGAGCCGGACGAGGTGAAAAACCTCATCGCCGCCGAGGTGGAGAAGATCCTCGTCCCCGTGGCCAAGCCCCTCGTGGTGGATCGCAGCCAGAAGCCCTTCGTGGTGCTGATGGTGGGCGTGAACGGCTCCGGCAAGACCACGACCATCGGCAAGCTCGCCCAGCAATGGAAAGCCGAGGGGCTCAAGCTGACGCTCGCCGCCGGCGACACCTTCCGCGCCGCCGCCATCGAGCAGCTCAAGGTGTGGGGCGCGCGCACCGGCGCCCATGTGGTGGCGCGCGAGCAGGGGGCGGATGCCGCCGGTGTCGCCCATGACGCCATCACGGAAGCCCGCGCCAACGGCTCCGACGTGCTGATGATCGACACCGCTGGCCGGCTTCAGAATCGCGCCGAGCTGATGGACGAGCTGCAGAAGGTGGTGCGCGTCATCAAGAAGCTGGAGCCCTCCGCGCCGCATGCGGTGCTGCTCGTGCTCGACGCCACCGTGGGCCAGAACGCGCTGACGCAGGTGGAGGTGTTCACCCGCATGGCGGGCGTGACGGGCCTCGTGATGACCAAGCTCGACGGCACTGCGCGGGGCGGCATCCTTGTCGCCATCTCCGAAAAGCACCGCATCCCGGTGCACATGATCGGCGTGGGCGAGGGTGCGGACGACCTTCAGGCCTTCTCCGCGAAGGACTTTTCCCGCGCCATCGCCGGGCTGAACTGAGATCGGGCGGAGCCGGGCTCACCCCGGCTTCGCATTGGCCCGCAAAAAGTCGATGAGCGCGCGCACGGCGGGCAGGGCATAGCGCTGGCGCGGATAATAGAGGTGCCAGCCGGGGAAGGGCGGGCAGAAGGCCTCCAGAACCGTCTCCAGCCGGCCGGCCTCCAGCAGCGGCTGCATCCAGCGCGCCGACCAGTAGGCGAAGGCGATGCCCACGCCCTGCGCCGCCGCCTCCAGCGCCATCTCACGATGGGAGACGATGAGCGGGCCCTCGGGTGCGACCGTGATCCAGCGTCCGTCGTGAAAGAACTCCCAATTGTAGATCTTGCCGCTGCCCGGCTTGCGCCAGTTGATGCAGGCATGGGCATGCAGGTCGGCCGGCGTTTCCGGCCGGCCATGCCGCGCGAGATAGGCGGGTGAGGCCACGGCCAGCTGGCGCAGTTCGCCGCCCAGCGCCACCGCCACCATGTCCTTCTCCAGCAGTTCGCCCAGCGTGATGCCCACATCGAAGCCGCCGGCCACGATGTCCTCCACCGCATCCGAGATGGCCAGCTCCAGCACGATGTCCGGATAGGCCGCGTTGAAGGCGCCGAGCATGGGCTCCACCAGCACCGTCGCCGCCAGCCGGGGCACATGCAGGCGCACGGTGCCGGAGGGCGCATCGCGCAGGGCGCGGGCCTCGTCCACCGCCGCCTGCATCTCCGCCATGGCCGGCTGGAAGCGGGTAAGCAGGCGGCTCCCCGCCTCGGTCAGCGAGACGCTGCGCGTGGTGCGGTTGAGCAAGCGCACGCCGAGCCGCTCCTCCAGCGTGCGGATGGTCTGGCTGAGGGTGGAGGGCGAGATCCGCAGCCGCTCGGCGGCGCGGGCGAAGCTGCCGGCCTCAGCCACGGTGGCGAAGGCCTTCAGGTCCGCATATTCGTGGCCGCGCATTATGCCTCAATATCCAATGAGTTCATTCCAATTCTAGCCGATAGTTCGATCAGTCCGCCATGCCTATGTCTCGCTCCATCGCCGTCGGCCCCGGCGGATGCAGGAAAGGGACACGGATGGACAGCAGGAACTTTCTCATCACCGGCGTGAGTTCCGGTTTCGGCCGGGCGTTTTCCCGCGCGGCACTGGCCGCCGGGCATCATGTGGTGGGGACTGTGCGCAGCGCCGATGCCGCCGCCGCCTTCGAGGCCGACACCGGCGGGCAGGCGCTGCAACTGGACGTGACGGACTTCGACGCCATCGGCCCCGCCGTGGCGGGCGTGGAAGCGGAACTGGGGCACATCGACGTATTGGTCAACAATGCCGGCTACGGCCATGAGGGCACGCTGGAGGAAACCTCCCTCGACGCGTTGCGCCGGCAGTTCGACGTGAATGTCTTCGGCGCCGTGGCGATGATGAAGGCGGTGCTGCCCGGCATGCGCCAGCGCCGGGCCGGCCACATCGTCAACGTGACCTCCATGGGCGGCTTCATCACCATGCCCGGCATCACCGCCTATTGCGGCAGCAAGTTCGCGCTGGAAGGCATTTCGGAGGCGTTGGCGAAGGAGGTGGCAGCCTTCAACGTGAAGGTCACGGCGCTGGCGCCGGGCTCCTTCCGCACCGATTGGGCCGGCCGCTCCATGGTGCGCACGCCGCGCGCGATTCCCGATTATGACGCGGTGTTCGATCCCATCCGCGCCGCCCGTCAGGCCAAGGACGGAAAGCAGGCGGGCGATCCCGACAAGGCGGCAGCCGCTTTGCTCAAGCTGGTCGCTTCGGAAGATCCGCCGCTGCGCCTGCTGCTGGGCACCGACGCCTTGGGGCTGGTGCGCGACAAGCTAGAGACGGTGCAGGCGGAGATCACCGCGTGGGAAGACCTCACCCGCTCCACGGATTTCGTATGAGCCCCTGGTATGGCACGCGCTCCCGCCGGTTGCGGCGGGGCGCCCGGGCGTGCGCGGATGACGAGCTGTGTATGGCGGAAAAATCCCCCTTGGGGGTCGCTTGACAGGGGGGCAGGGCACCCCGTAAATGGCGCCTCCCATGGATCGGGGCCGTAGCTCAGATGGGAGAGCGCTGCAATCGCACTGCAGAGGTCAGGGGTTCGATTCCCCTCGGCTCCACCACTTCCCGATCCGGTTTCATGACATTCGACATCCAGCGCCGGGCGGGCTTCCGCTTGCCGTGAGCGGTTGCCGCGGTGTGCCGCTTCAGCCGCCATGTGCCGCGCGATGAAGCGCTGCGTAACGACCCCCGCGGGCCAGCAGCGCCGCAGGCGCGCCGTCTTCCACCAGACGGCCACCCTCCAGCACCAGAACCCGGTCGGCGGCCGACATCCATTCGAACTGGTGCGCCACCACCACGATCGTCCTGCGGCCGCGTAGCGTGGCCAGCAGGCGGGTGAGGGCCTGCCGGTTCTCCGCATCCAGCGCGCTGGTGGGCTCGTCGAGCAGCAGGATGGGGGCATCCTTCAGCAGCGCGCGGGCGATGCACACCCGCTGGCGCTCGCCGCCCGAAAGGCCATGCCCGCCTTCCCCCACCTCGCACGCCCAGCCGCCGGGCAGGCGCGCCAGCATCTCGTCGAGCCGCGCGAGGCGCGCCACATGCGCCAGCGCCGCCGCATCGGCCTCGGGCCGCGCCATCAGCACATTGTCGCGGATGGTGCCCGAGAACAGATGGGTGGTCTGGAACACCGGCGCGATCAGCCCCGCCAGCGCGGCGGGATCGAGATCGCGCACATCGGTGCCGCCGATGCGTACCGCCCCCGCCGAGACATCGCAGAAGCGCGCCAGAAGATGCAGCACCGTGGACTTGCCCGCCCCCGAGGCGCCAACCAGCGCCGTGGTGGTGTTCTCGGCCAGGGTGACGTCGAGATCGTCCAGAACCGGCGTGCCCGGCGCATAGGCGAAGCGCACGGCCTCGAAACGGATGTCGTGCCGCGCGGGCAAGGCGGCGGGCCGCGACGGTGCGGGCAAGGGCGGCTCGGCGAGGATGCCTTCCACATGGGCGAGTTCGCCCGAGGCCATGCGGATGCCGGCGCTCGCCGCCGCCACATCCCCCAGCGGCTCCAGCACCCGGTTGACCAGCACCAGAAGCGCGATGAGCACCGGCGCATCACCCGCTGAGCCACCGAGCACCATGAGCGCGGTAAGCGCCATGAGGCCCAGGAACCCCAGCTGCACCAGCCAGGAATTGGCCACCAGCGGCGGCAGCACCATCCAGATCTGCCGGCGGCTGGCGTGGGCGAGAT
Source organism: Azorhizobium oxalatiphilum (assembly GCF_014635325.1). Classification (GTDB taxonomy): domain Bacteria; phylum Pseudomonadota; class Alphaproteobacteria; order Rhizobiales; family Xanthobacteraceae; genus Azorhizobium; species Azorhizobium oxalatiphilum. The sequence goes on from NZ_BMCT01000011.1 coordinate 71,930, forward strand.
CGGTGAGCGCATCCTTCAGTGCCGCATGGCCCCGTTGCGTCACGCCGAAGGCGCGCAGCACGCTCTGGGCCTGCGCATATTCCATCACCCGCTGGCCGGCCTCTTCCGCCGCATGGTGCACGGCGCGGTCGGCCGCCTGCCCGAGCCGGCCGCCCCACCAATAGACCAGCGCCAGCAGCGGAAAGGTGGCGGCCGCCGCCAGCGCGAGGCGGATGTCGAAGAGCGCGATGGCGAGCACCAGAACCGGTGGCACCACCGCCGCCCGCACCAGCGGCAGCAGCTGATGCGCGGGCAGGGCCAGGAGCTGCATCACGCCCTGGCTGATGGTCACGGAAAGCCGCGCCGTGTGGAGCGGGGTGAACCAGCCCAGAGGGAGCGCGGCGAGATGATCGCCGATCTGCCGGCGCACGTTGCGCAGCACCGCCAGCGCCAGCTCGAAGCCGGCGAGCGCCGCCGCATGGCTCGCCGCCCAGCTGGCCAGCGTCGCCGCCAGCATGGCCGCGCACCACAGGATGGCCCGCGTGTGCGCGCCTGTGAGCAGCGCGTCCAGCACCGGCACCACCAGCGCCAGCGCCAGCCCTTGCAGCACGCCGGCCACGGCGGCGGCGGTGAGGAAGGCGGGGATGCGGCGGGCATCCTGCGCCGCCATGAGGCGCGACAGACGGGCGAGGATCATGATGCGGTCTCCGGCGCGCCGTGCTGCATCTGCCAGAGCCGCGCATAGGCGCCGCCTTGCGCCAGCAGCGATGCGTGGGTGCCGCGTTCGATGATCCGGCCCCGGTCCAGAAACACGATCTGGTCTGCGCCCGCCGCCAGATCGAGATCGTGGGCGATGAGCAGGATGGTGCGTCCGGCGGAGCGCCTGAGGAGCGCGGCGAAGGCGCGCCGGATCTCGGCCTGCGCGGCGCCATCCGCATGGGCGGTGGGCTCGTCGAGCACGAAGGCGTCCGGCGCGTGCAGCAGCGCGCGGGCGATGGCGATGCGCTGGGCCTCGCCGCCGGAAAAGCGCGCTTCCTCGCCGCAGATGGCGTCATAGCCGCGCGGCAGCGCCATGATGCGCGCGTGGATGGTGGCGGCGCGCGCCGCCGCTTCGATCTCGGCGGGCGTGGCGTCGGGGCGGCCGAGGGTGATGTTCTCGCGCACGCTCGCGCGCAGCAGGTGCGTGTCCTGGAACACGAAGCCCATGTGCCGGTAGAGCGCGTCCGCCGGAATGTGCCGGAGATCCGCACCGCCGATGGTGATGCGGCCCTCATACGGCCCGTGGAAGCGCAGCAGCAGCCGGGCGAGGGTGGATTTGCCCGCGCCCGAGGGGCCCACCACCGCCGTCAGCGTGCCCGGCGCCAGCGCGAGATCGATGCCGTCGAGCACGGGATCCCTGCCGTTATGCGAGAAGTGCACATTCTCCAGCCGCACCGCGCCGCCCACAGGCAGCTCGGGGGCTTCGGGCGGGGTCTCCTGCGGCAGGGCGAAGAGCGCATCGAGCCGCGCCATTGCGCCGCGCGCGGTCTGGAGCGATTGCGCGCCCGTCACCAGCCGGCCGACGGGCGCGGCAAGCGCGGGCGCGAACAAGGCGAAGGACACCAGCGTGAGCGCATCCATTGCGCCCATGCTCACCAGAAGCGTGCCGGCGCAGGCGGTGAGCGTGAGCAGCGTGACGGGCGCGATGATGAGACTGGCGACGCTCTCCGGCCGCAGCAGCGGGCGCACCCATGCGGTGAAGAAGGCTTCGAAGCCGGCGATGGCCTCCCGATAGGCGCGATGGGAGCGCATGGCGCCGCCGAACATCTTCACCGTGGACATGCCGGCGACGAATTCCACCACCGCCTGGTTCACTTGCCCCAGCGCGGTGCCATAGGCCGCCATCCGCCCGGCGCTGCTGGCCGCCAGCACCCGGCGATAGAGCAGCAGGAACAGCGGCAGGGGTAGCACCAGAACCAGCGCCAGAGCCGCATCCTGCACGAACAGGAAGCCGTAGATGGCGAGCACGGTGACGGCGGCATTGGTCAGATCGATGAGCGCATGGGCGATGAGATGGTGCAGGGCCAGCACATCATCCAGCACCGCCTGCTTGATGCGCCCCGAGCCCATGCGGGCCAGCGCGGTGAGCGGCGCGCGGCCCATATGGTCCGCTGCGGCGAGGCGCAGGCGCAGCGCCAGCGCGTTGTCGGCGAAATGCGTGACCAGCTCCGCCAGCCCGCGCAGGGCGAGCCCGCCGCCGAGCCCGGCGGACGCGAGCAGGATGGTGCGCCACACCGCCTCCGCGTCAGGCGCGCCGGACAGGATGTCGCGCGCCAGCACGCCCATGCCGGCGAGCGGGGCGAGCATGAGCAGAGCGGAGGCCGCCTGCAGCAGCATGGCGAGGAGGAGGGCGGCCCATGCCGAGCGCAGGTGACTGATCATAGGCTCATCGGAGAAGAGATGTCCGTTGGGCCGCGCGGAGCGTCCCGTTCAGCTTCTGGACCTTGCTAGCCAATGGGCGCCCGCCCGGCCATGCCGGGCACCTTTGCCAAAGGACAAAATGCATATGCGCACGGCCGCGCGCGCTGGAACGGCCTCGACGGCGGCGTGCATCCGGCCTGAAATGAGAGCAATTCCATTGTCGTTCCGCAAAGGAGATTCATCCGCCGGCAAAGGTGGCGGCACTGGCTGCCGGCGGCATCCCTCTCTACTCATCGGAAGGACAGCGCCGCCGCTCGCTGCGCCTCCCGATGCGTCGGGAGGCCGGGCCGCGCGCACATGCCTGCCGGAGACACACGTGCCCTCGCTCCCCAACCCCCGTCTCGCGCTCCTTCTCACGCTGGCCGCCGGCCTTGGCGGCGTGACGTCCGCCGCCGCGCAATCCGCCGCTGCCGGGGCAGGGGAGACGATCGCGCTCGACGCGGTGGAGGTGACGGCCCGCCGCGATGCCGAGCCGCTGAGCGCGGTGCCGGTGAGCGTCGGTCTGGTGCGGGCGCAGGATCTGGAGCTGGAGGCGCCCACCAATGCGGCCGTGGACATCTCCCGCGCGGTGCCGAACTATGCGGTGACGGATGTGGGCAACCCGCTGTTCGCCTTCGGCGCCATCCGTGGCGTGGGCACGCTGAGCTTCCCGCAGAACCCGTTCGATTCCACCATCGGCTATGCGCTCAACGGCAATCCGCTCTCGCTCTATTCCGGCTCGCAGCAGATGCTGGATGTGGAGCGCGTGGAGGTGCTGCGCGGGCCGCAGAACGTGCTGTTCGGCCGCTCCAGCGAGGGCGGCACGGTGAATATCGTCACCGCCCAGCCCGATGGCGTGCGCGACATGCGCGTGCGCGGCGAGATCGGCACCAATGGCAATTACCTCACCGACGTCATCGCCGGCGGCACGCTCATTCCCGGCGTGCTGAACGGGCGCGGCGCCATCCGCTTCACCGGCGGCAAGGGCGATGTGACGAACCTCCTCACCGGCCAGACCCTGCCGGACCAGCAGATCGCCGCCGCGCGCGGCTCATTGCGGCTGTTCGCCGGGGAGCGCACCACGATCACCGTCTCCGGCTTCTACGAGAACAACGAGAGCGACACCTTCAATTATATCCTGCGCGGCGGGGCGAACTATCCGGCGGTGATGCTGGACCAGCCGCTGGGCTTCTCGCGCCGGCTGGCCATCGGCACGGCGGAGGTGAAGCACGCATTCGATGATTTCGACCTCACGGCCACCTTCAGCGTGCAGGACATCACCTCGCACCAGAATTCCGATAATACGGACGCGCTCATTTATGCGCAGGTGACGGGGCTTTCGCCCTCCTTCTTCACCGGCACTGCCGGCCCGGCCTGCACCGACTGCACGCGCTACAAATTCCAGGAGACGGCCTATTCGGCCGAGGTGCGGCTCTCCTCTAGGGCCGATGCGCCGGTGCGCTGGACGGCGGGCGTCAGCTATTACCATTCGGATTTCGAGCAGGGCGGCACCAATGTGTCCTCCTTCGGCCCGACCCAGAACGGCACCTACAACACGCAGATGACGCTCGACAGCACGTCCGCCTTCGGCGAGATCGGCATTCCGCTGAACGAGCGCTGGACGCTGACGCCGGGCGTGCGCGTGGGCTATGACACGCTCTCCCGCGACGGGCTCTACATCTCCAACGGCGCCGCCGGCACGGTGCCCGCCTTCGCCGAGAGCGGCGAGGTGAGCGACCCTTATGTGGCCGGCGGTCTCTCGCTCTCCTACAAGGTGGATGCGGACAGCCTCGTCTACGGCTCCATCCGGCGCGGCTATTCCAACGCCGGCTTCCCCTATTTCAACATCTTCTCGGTGTTCGGCCAGCCGGCTCCCTCCTATCCGGCCTCCTATGCCTGGACCTATGAGATCGGCGGGCGCACGGCGCTGCTGGACGGGCGGCTGAGGCTGGACGGCTCCATCTTCTACAACAATGTGCAGGACGGCCACGTCAACGCCTTCGATCTGCTGGCGAATTCCTTCACCATCACGGCGCTCGACTATTACACCTACGGCTTCGAGGCCAATGCGCGGCTGCGCATCAACGAGGGCCTGAGCGTCTATGGCGGCATCGGCTACACCAAAGCCGCCTTCTTCGATGTGGCGACGGGCGATGCCTCCGGCGCGGCCGATGGCAACAGCCTGCCGAACGTGCCCAACTGGCAGGGCGTGGCGGGCATCGAGACCAGCACGCCGCTCTCCTCCCTCGGCCTGCCGGGGCGGCTCGTGAGCAATGTGGAATACCAGTTCGCCTGGGGCGGACGGGCGGCGGACCTTGCCAACACCTTCTATCTCGCGCCCTACAACATCGTGAATGCCCGCGTGGGCTGGCAGGGCGAACAGGTGAAGGTCTATGCCTTCGCGCGCAATCTGTTCGACGACAATATCGAGACGGCGGGCACGGCCTATACCAGCACGGTGTTTGCAGTGACGCCGGGCCTCGGCCGCGTGGTGGGGCTGGGCGCGGAGGTGCGGTTCTGAGCCGGCGCGACGGGCTGGCGCCGGCGCCGTCTGGAACACTCCCAATGTTCGGCCGCCGCATGGATTTGGGGCAGCGGAGGCGGTACCCTCAGGGCAGGTTTCCAGCAACGCGCCAGCATATGGGCAGGATGTACGGACAGGCAGCCGGAGACGGCGCGGCAATGAGCGGGCAGGCAATAGCGGCCTCCAGCCTGACCGATGTGGCACGCGACTGGGGCTATGCCTGCGGCGTCAGCGAGGCCGGCCCCGCCGTGGGCGATGTGGCCACCGATGCGCTGCTGGCGCGCGGGCTGCTGGCCACGCGGCAATTGTCCTCGGGCCTTCGGCTCTGTGCCTGCGACCTCACCACCTTGTCCGGCAATCGCCGCACCGGCACGTTCACGCGCTCGCTCAACATCATGCTCGTGCTCGACGGCATGGCGCAGCACTATCTGGTGGATGGCCGCGCGCCGCTCACCGTGGGTTGCGGCGAGGCCATGGCGGTGGCGGTGTCGGACAGCCTCTCGCTCACCGAGGTGCTGAAGGCGGGGGACCGCACCCGCAGCCTCGTGCTGCAGGTGCATGAGGACGATGCAGCCGATCCCGAGCTGGCCGAGGCGCTCCATCGCCGGCTCGCCCGCACCCGCTGCGCGCCGCTCGCCTTTTCCCGCCGTGCCGGCCAACTGGCCCATGCGCTGTTCCAGCCCGACGCCGCCGGGGTGGTGGGCCGGCTGCGGGTGGAAAGCTGCGCGCTGGAGCTGCTGGCGCTGGCGCTGGAGGACGAGCCGGAGGAGAGCGGCCCCGTCCATCCACGCGACCGGGCGCGGCTTCTGGCGGTGCGCGATCATCTGCTGGCGCATCTGGATGCGGACCACCGGCTGGGCGATCTGGCGCGCATGGCGGGCATGAGCCCCTCCAGCTTCAAGGTGAAGTTCGCCGCCGTGCTGGGCCAGCCGGTGTTCCATTTCCTGCGCGAGCACCGCCTTGAGCGGGCGCGCACCGGCCTGCGCGAGGAGGGCTGGAGCGTGGCGCAGGCGGCCTTCCATGTGGGCTATCGGCACCCGGCCAATTTCACCACCGCCTTTCGCCGCCGCTTCGGCGTCTCCCCCACCGCCGCCCGGCCGGCGGGGGCTGCGGATGCCTGACATGCGTGCGTCTCCCGATCCCGCGGCGGCACAGGACGTCATCGTCTCGGCGGAGGCCTTTTCGGAAGCCTCCATGCGCTTCTGCGACCGCTATGCGCTGGATGACGGCGCGGCGGCGGGGCGGCAGTTGTTCCGGGGCCAGCTCGCCACCCGCGAGCTGAGCACCGGACCGCGCCTCAGCACCGCCGAGATGATCGCGCTCAGCGACAGCACCCACAAGGCGATCTTCCCGAAATCGCTCAGCCTCGTGCTGACGCTGGATGGCCTCTCCTCCGAGTTCGATCCCGGCAACGGGCGCGAGCGCATGGTGCTGCGGCCGGGCGAGGCGGCCTTCTTCTCCTTCTCCGACGAGGTGGAGACGCAGGGCCACTACCGCAACGGCCACAGCTGCAAGTCCATCCTCATCCAGCTGCGCCCCGGCACCATCGCCGAGGACAGTCTGGCCGAGCATGTGGAGCGCTGTGTCGCCGGCAGCCACATCCGCCCGCTGGGCTTCAATCCGCGCATGCATGCGCTCTCCGAGCAGCTGTTCGGCCGCTCATCCGAGGGCGTGGTGGGGCGGCTGCTGATGGAAAGCAGCGTGCTGGAGCTGCTGGCCATCGCCATCAGCTGCGCGGACGATATCGGCCGTGCCACCCGTGCCGTGGTGCGTGCCTCCCATCGTGCGCAGATGGCGCGGGTGCGCGATCTCATCATGGCGGAACCGGCCGCGCCCCACAGCCTGCAATCGCTGGCGCGCGAGGGCGGGGTCAGCGTGTCCGGGCTGAAGGCCAAGTTCCGCGAGGTCTATGGCCAGTCGGTGTTCGCCTTCCTGCACGACGTGCGCATGGAGCGGGCGAAGGAGGGGCTGCTGCGCGAGGGCTGGACGGTGGCGCAGGCGGCGCATTTCTCCGGCTATGCCCATGCGAGCAATTTCTGCACCGCCTTCCTGCGCCATTTCGGCACCTCGCCGGGGCGCATGAGCGGCCAGCCGGACGACATTGGCCGCGCGGGCCATGCGTGAGCCGTCCGTCCTTCTGCGTCACCCTATAATAAATCAAAATATAGAGTTCGGCCCTGATCCTATTCGCGGTTGAAGTGTTTTGTCCTCCCGCATAATCGTCCTGTCCCGGATCATAATGGGGCACGTTCTGGCCAGCTCTCGGATATGGAATAAGCGGCCAATCAGCCGCCGCATCATGCGGTTTCCCGCGGGAAACCATCGGACGCGGCGGTTTTCTGAGGAAGCCGGAGGGATGAGGGCAATGGAGTTCCCAGCGCGTGGGGGCCGGCGTGGCCGGAATGCGGGACAGAACGGCGTGGCTGCGGCGGTGCAGGGGCGCAGCTGCCTGCATCTCCATCTGCTCTGCGGCGTGGCGGTGATCCTGTCCATGGGCGCGGGTTCGGCGCGGGCGCAGCAACTGGCGGAGGATGGCTCCATCCTCCTGGACGTGGTCTCCGTGGAGGCCCGCCGCTATGGTGAGGATGCGCTCAGCGTGCCCATCAGCCTGTCGGTGGTCAGTGGCGCGCAGCTGGAAAGCGAGCGCGTGAGCGTGATGGAGGATCTCTCCGACCGCGTGCCCAACCTGCTGATCCCCAATTACGGCGACGACCCGCGCACGGCGCAGCCGATCATCCGCGGCATCGGCACGCTGTCCACCATGCTCTCGCCCGACAACAGCACCGCGCCCACCATCATCGATGGCGTGCCCATGCCGGCCTTTGCCGCCAATGCGCAGCTGCTCGACATCGGGCAGGTGGAGGTGCTGCGCGGCCCGCAGGGCACGCTGTTCGGCCGCAATTCCACCGGCGGTGCCATCAATGTCATCAGCGTGCTGCCGGACGGCAAGCCCGGCGGCATGCTGATCACGGAAGTGGGCACCGACAGCGCGCTGAAGGGCGAGATGAGCTTCGGCGGGGCGATCACGGACACGCTCTACAGCCGCTTTTCGGCCCGCTACCAGCGGCGCGGCGCCTATGTCACCAACGACCATCCCGGCGCGGACGACATCGGTGCCATGGATGTGGGGGCGTTCAAGTCCTCGTGGCGCTGGCTGCCCAGCCTCGGCACCGAGATCCGCGTCACCGCCGGCTATGAGAAATACAACGGCGACACCGGCTATCCCTATCTGCTGCGCGACAACAATGCCTATCAGCAGACGCCGGTCTTCGAGCGCGACCTGATGTATCTGACGGTCAACGGCTCGCATGATTTCGAGCATTTCACGCTGAAGACCGTCACCGGCGTCACCTATTACGATATCTACAACTGGACCGACAATTCCGACGGCTATGTGAACAGCGCCACCTTCGGCGCCTATGGCATGCCGGTGCCGGTCTCGGCCTATACGTTCGATGGCGACTACAACGTCACCGGCCAGCGCGAGACGCAGCTCTATCAGGAGGTGCGCCTGCAGTCGCTGGAGAATGCGCTCACCAAATGGGTGCTGGGCGGCGTCATCTCCTACAATGACTTCACGGAGAATGTGTACGGCTCCTCCTCCATGTCGGCGTCCATCAACGGCACCCGCGACGTCAATCTGAAGGGCACGTCGGCGGCGCTGTTCTTCGATGTGGCCCAGCCCTTCGCGGAGCGGTTCGAGATCGGCTTCGGCATGCGCTACACGCACGATCGCAAGTCCATCGACGCCACTTATCTGTCGAACGGCTTCCCCGGCACGGTGGCCGCCTATGCGCAGGATGCGGCGCGCAATTTCGACCTGCTCTCGGGCCGCCTGTCGCTCAGCTACAAGCTCACCGACGACAGCCTGATCTATGCCAGCCTCAACCGGGGCACCAAGGCGGGCGGCTATCCGCGCTTCACCGGCAATGCCGCCATCGGCGAGCCCGAGCAGGGTTATGACGCCACCACCGTGTGGGCCTACGAGCTGGGCACCAAGGCCCGCATCCGCGAGACCGGCACCTCCTTCAGCGCGGCGCTGTTCTACAATGACGTGAGCGACGAGGCGATCTTCGGCTATGACGCGCTCACCGCCTCCTTCCCCATCGAGAATTTCGACCTGAAGACCTATGGCGTCGAGGGCGAGGTGCAGCAGGAGCTGGCGCACGGCTTCGGCCTGTCGGCGGGCTTCGCGCTCACCCATGCGGAGATCACCGGCGTGCCGCTCAACAGCGTGCTGCCGGCCACCGTGGGCAACGAGGTGCCCAACGTGCCGCTGTGGTCCGGCAACATCCGCCTGACCTATCAGGGGCAGACGGGCTTCATGGGCTTCGATGCGGCGCGGCTCAACGGCTATCTGGCCTATCGCTATGTGGGCGAGCGGGCCGGCGACACCGCCAACACCTTCGATCTTGATCCGCAGCACATCATCGATGCGCGCCTCGGCGTGAAGACCGGCCGGATGGAAGTCTATGCCTATGGCGAGAACCTCGTCGGCGAGCTGCTGGAGCAGCAGGGCGCCAACATGACGGGCAGCATCAATTCGGTGCTGGTCTCGCGCGGGCGGGTGCTGGGCCTCGGGGTGGCCACCACGTTCTGAAACCCCCATCGCGCCTCCCCCGGGGCGCACAGTTGAAGACGCGCGCCGGCCGCAGCATTCGTGCTGCGGCCGGCGTCATTGTGGAGAAGCCGCTCATGACCCCCGCCCACTGGCTGCTGATCGCCAGCCTCTATGTCACCCAGTTCCTGCCGGTGTCCTTCTTCTTCATGGGCCTGCCGGCCATCCTGCGCAGCGAGGGCCGCTCGCTGGAGGAACTGAGCGTGCTTTATCTTCTGGGGCTGGTGTGGGTGGTCAAGGTGCTGTGGGCGCCGCTGGTGGACCGCATCTCCTTCGGTCGCCTCGGCCATTATCGCGGCTGGCTCATCTTCATGCAGAGCGCGATGATCATCATGCTGCTGCTCATCTCGCGCATCGACGGCGTGTCGGACATGGGCCTGCTCATGGCGCTGAGCCTCGTGCTCACCATGTGCGCGGGCACGCAGGATATCGCCACCGATGCCATCGCCGTGCGCCTCATCCCGCCCGGTATGCGCGGGGTGGGCAACAGCCTGCAGGTGGGCGGCGGGCTGGTGGGCATCGCGCTCGGCGGCGGGGCGACGCTGGCGCTCTACAATCTGGTGGGCTGGGCCGGTTGCCTGTGGCTGATGGCGGCGGTGGTGGCCACCACGCTGGTGCAGATCGTCCTGTTCCGCGAACCCGCCGCCACGGAAGCGGAGGAGGAGGCGAAGGGTGGGGCAGGGCAGTCCTATGCGCGGCTGTGGCGCTTCTGGCGCCGGCCGGGCATCGGGCGTTGGGCGCTGGTGATGATGCTGACGCCTGTGGGCATCGGCATGGTGTTCGGCCTGCTGACCCCCATGCTGGTGGATATCGGCTGGTCGCTGGAGCGGGTGGGCTTCACGCTCAACGTCACCGGCTCCCTTGTCGGCCTGCCGGCGGTGCTGATCACCGGCGTGCTCATCCGCAGATGGAGCCGGCGCGCCATGCTGGTGGGGGCGGCGCTGGTGCAGGCGGCGGCCATCCTCGCCTTGCTGCCGCTGGCCGGGGGCGAGCGGGAGAGCCAGCTGGTGCTGCCGGCGCTGTTGCTGGTGTTCCTGATCTACAATCCCATCGCCACCATCATGATGACCATCATGATGGACCATGCCGATCCGCGCACGGCGGGCACGGATTTCACCGCCCAGTGCAGCTTCTACACGCTGATGGGCTTTGCCTCTGGTGCGCTGGCGCTCAGCATCGCGCAGGCCCATGGCTATCGGGTGCTGGTGCTGGTGGCGGCGGGCTGCGCGCTGCTTGCGGGCGCGCTGGCGCTGTGGCTGTTCCGCGATCCCGCGCGGGAAAAGCCGGCGGTGGAGAAGGCGGCGCCAACCCCGGCGGAGTGAGGGCAGGGGGCGGAATCCACAACTCCCGTTAACCCCTCTTTACGGCTGGTTAACCATTCCGTCGCTAAATCTTGGCAACCGAAAATTCACGAAGATAACCGCCGTGTTAACCACACCCCGGCCGATCCGCCTCAAGGGGCGCTCCTATCTTGCCCTCACGCTCAAGCCCGATCTGCCGATCGAGGACTGGCTGATGCGGCTCGACGACCTCGCGGCCCGCTCGCCCGGTTTCTTCCTGCGGCGGCCCGTGGTCCTGGATGTCGAGGAACTCGACATCGACCGCACCCAGCTGCGTGCGCTGTCCACCCAGCTCGCGGCCCGCAATGTCCGCGTGCTGGGCATCGAGGGTGCCCGTCCCTCGGCGCTTGCCCCCGATCTGCCGCCCGCCATGTCCGGCGGCCGCGACAGCGGCGAGACGGTGGAGGAGAGCACCGCTCCCGCCTCCGGCCGCAGCGTGGTGGTGGAGCGCATCGTGGAGACGCAGCCGCGCAAGGCCTCGTCCTCCCTCATCCTCGACGAGAACGTGCGCTCCGGCCAGTCGATCATCCATCTGGATGGCGACGTGACCGTGATGGGCAACATCGCCTCCGGCGCGGAAGTGATCGCCGGCGGTTCCATCCATGTGTACGGCACGCTGCGCGGCCGGGCGCTGGCGGGGGCCATGGGCAATGGGGAAGCCCGCATCTTCTGCCGCCGGCTGGAAGCGGAACTCGTCTCCATCGACGGCCTCTACAAGACCGCCGATGACCTTGGTCCGGACATCCGCGGCCATGCCGTCCAGTTCTGGCTGAACGGCGAAACATTCAACGTCGGATCGCTCGCCTGAAGACGGCGCGTCCATTTAACAGGAGAGATCGATGGGCAAGGTAGTCGTAGTCACTTCGGGCAAAGGCGGCGTGGGCAAGACCACCTCGTCCGCTGCCCTCGGCGCCGCTCTCGCACGCGGCGGCGAGCGGGTCGCGGTGGTGGATTTCGATGTGGGCCTGCGCAATCTCGACCTCGTCATGGGCGCCGAGCGCCGCGTGGTCTATGACCTCGTGAACGTGATCCAGGGCGAGGCCAAGCTCTCCCAGGCCCTCATCCGCGACAAGCGGCTGGAGACCCTGCACCTGCTGCCCGCCTCCCAGACCCGCGACAAGGACAACCTCACCCCCGAGGGCGTGGAAGCTGTCATCGGCGCGCTGAAGGAGAGCTTCGACTGGGTGATCTGCGACAGCCCGGCCGGCATCGAGCGCGGCGCGACGCTGGCCATGCGCCATGCGGACGTGGCCATCGTGGTCACGAACCCGGAAGTGTCCTCGGTGCGCGACTCGGACCGCATCATCGGCCTGCTCGACAGCAAGACCGTGAAGGCCGAGAACGGCGAGCGCATGGAGAAGCACCTGCTGCTGACCCGCTATTCGCCCAGCCGCGCCGAGCGGGGCGACATGCTGAAGGTGGACGACGTCCTCGAAATCCTGTCGATCCCGCTGCTGGGCATCATCCCCGAGAGCATGGACGTGCTGCGCGCCTCCAACCTCGGCGCCCCCGTCACGCTGGCGGATGAGCACAGCGCGCCGGCTCTGGCCTATTTCGATGCTGTGAAGCGTCTGCGCGGCGAGAACCTGCCAGTAACTATTCCGGGCGAGAAGAGAAGCTTCTTCGGCAAGTTTTTCGGAAGGAAAGCGGCATGAACCTGCTCCGCCTTTTTTCAAGGCCCCCGTCGGCTCCGGCCGCGCGCGAGCGCCTGCAGGTCCTGCTCGCGCATGAGCGCGGGTCCATGGACGGCCCTGACCTCGTATCCAAGCTCAGGGAAGAGATCCTGCGCGTGATCGCCAAGCACATGCAGATCGATGACGACAAGGTCAGCGTCCGCATGGAGCGCGGGGCCAGCGTCTCCACCCTCGCGGTGGACATCGAGGTGCCGCTCGGCGGCAAGCGCGCCGCGTAAGTGCGCGCCACCTGACTGTTGCCCGCCGGACATTTCGCCCGGCGGCATCCTGACCGTAAGCAAAGGCCCGCCCGAGCGGGCCTTTCGCGTTTGTGCGTCTCCGGCCCTGCCGTTGAGACAGGCGCCCCGCGCGCCGGCCCTGCGTGGCCTCGCTGCCCCGCCCAAGCCTCTCTCCCGAGCCGCTCTCCCCTGCCGCGCGTGCCGTTTTCAGGCGCCCGACAGCCGGACAGCTTTACCTTCTGTAAGCCCGCATCCGGCCGGCGCCTGCCCGCGTATGAGGGGGCGATCACGCGCCGGCGCCTGCGCTTCCGTGCCGCTGCGGCACCAAAGCCTGGCACAAGCCTCACAGAGGTAACTATCATGAATACGGTACTTCAGTATTCCACTTTTACCGCTCATTCATCATTAATGCGGTATCAAGGTAACTGATTTGTGAGTTCAGTGTTTGGTGGGAGGTCCCTGTGCCGATTGCCCATGACGACGCGGAGCGCATGGTCCGCGAGATTCTTCGCCAGCACGGAAAGCTGGCTGGTTCCACCGCCGCCATCGCGGTCGATGCCGATCTTTATCGCCTCGGCCTGTCCTCGCTGGCCACCGTCAACGTCATGATGGACATCGAGACGCGCCTCGATGCCGACATCCCCGAGGCGGCACTGACGCGGGAGACCTTCCGCACCATCGCCAGCCTCTGCGCCCTGGTCACGAGCCTTTCCGCCGCGAGCGCGGCGTGATGGACGCGCCCGCATCCGCAGCCACACAGATCCCCACCGCGCCGGACTGGACCAGCGTCTGCGCCATCGCCCGCAGCCATGCGGTGGCGGTGGATGAAGCGGGCCGTTTCCCCGTCGAGGCGGCGGCGGCGCTGCGCGCGTCCGGCGCGCTCACCATGGCGCTGCCGCGGGACCTTGGCGGCCGGGACATGGGCTTCGCCACGCTGGCCCGCATGGCCTGCGAGCTGGGCGCGGCCTGCGCCTCCACCGCCATGGCCTTCGCCATGCATCACAACCAGCTGGCCTGCCTCATCCGCCATGCGGGGGAGGGGGCGTGGCTGCGCGATTTCCAGCGCCGCATCGCCGATGAGGGCCTGCTGCTCGCCTCCGCCACCTCGGAGGAGGGGATCGGCGGGCGCCTGCGCACCAGCCGCTGCGCCGTGACGCCGCTCGCGGGCGACAGATTCGCGCTGGAGAAGGCGGCCTCCGCCGTCTCCTATGGCGCCGAGGCCGACGCTTATCTCGTCACCGCGCGCCGTGCGCCGGATGCGGATGCCGGCGATCAGGTGCTGGTGGTGCTGCCGCGCGATCAGGTGAGGCTGGAGGCGAAGGGCGGCTGGGATGCGCTCGGCCTGCGCGGCACCGCCAGCGGCGCCTTCCACATCGCGGGCGAGGGGGAGGCGGGCCAGATCCTGCCCGTACCCTTCGGCGTGATCGCCACCGAGACCATGGTGCCCACCTCGCACATATTGTGGGGCGCGGTGTGGCTGGGCATCGCCATGGACGTGGTGGCGCGCTGCCGCGCCTTCCTGCGCCACCGCATGCGTACCAATCCGGATGCGGCGCGCGTCGGCCTGCCGCTGCTGGCGCAGATGACCGGCCTCGTCACCGACATGGACACCTGCCTGCGCCGGGCCATCGCACTGTATGAGGCGGGCCACGCCGCGCGCGAGGCGCTGGACATCATCCTGCTGAAGACCAGCCTGTCCGAGATGGCGCTGCGGGTGGCGACCACGGGCATGCGCGTGTGCGGCCTCTCCGGCTATCGCAACGACACGCCCTACAGTCTCGGCCGCCACCTGCGCGATCTCACCGCCGCGCCGCTCATGATCAATAACGACGCCATCCTCGGCGATGCCGGCCGCCTGCTGCTGGCGACCCGCCTCACGGTCGGGCAGTTCGATGCGGCGCACGAGGCGGGAGAGGAGATCGCGCAATGACGCATGAGACCCTGGCCCCCGAAGGCGAAACCCCGCTCTCCCCGGCGGCAGCCTATCGCGCGGCGCTCCTTGACGCCGGCCTGCTCATCCCCACGGGCGTCGATGGCCTCTATGGCCGCAGCGAGACCTATGAGCAGGTCGTGACCGCCCTTGAGCAGTCGATCACACGCCTGTCCGCCGCCGACAGGCCGGAGCAGATGCGCTTTCCGCCGCTGCTGTCGCGGCAGGATTTTCTCGCCAGCGGCTATCTGAAGGGCTTTCCGCATCTGGCTGGCACCATCAGCTGCTTCTGCGGCAATGAGGCCGACCACCGCCGCATGCTCGCCTGCATCGGCGAGGGCGAGGATTTCTCGCAGTTCCAGCAGCCGGCGGACGTGGTCGTCACCCCTGCGGCCTGCTACCCCATCTATCCGGTCATCGCTCGCCGTGGCCCGCTGCAGGCGGGCGGGCTGGTGGTGGACGTCTCCTCCTGGTGCTTCCGCCACGAGCCCTCCGTGGACCCCTGCCGCATGCAGATGTTCCGCATGCGCGAGAATGTGCGCATCGGCACGCCGGATGAGGTGGTCGCCTTCCGCAATCGGTGGCTGGAACGCGGGGCGGCGTGGCTGGAGCGCCTCGGCCTGCCGTTCGAGGCGGCGCTGGCGAACGATCCCTTCTTCGGCCGTGCCGGGAAGCTGATGGCCGATGGCCAGCGCGATCAGGAGCTGAAGTTCGAGATGCTGGTGCCCGTGGGCAGTGTGGAGGAACCTACCGCCTGCATGAGCTGCAATCTCCACATGACGCATTTCTCGGAAATCTGGCCGCTCACCACGGCGGATGGCGCCATGGCCCACACCGGATGCGTCGCCTTCGGCATCGACCGGCTGACGCTGGCTCTGTTCCGCCACCACGGTTTTACACCCACCAGCTGGCCCGCCGCCGTGCGGGCGGCGCTGTTCGGGTGAGCCCATGTTCAACGAACACCCGTTGCACCCTTCCCCCTCCCAACCCTCCCCCGCACCGAAGTCGGATGTTTCCGACTTCGGCACCTTAGTGCCGAAACCGGCGATGCCGGTTTCGGGCGGGAGAGGGCTCTCCCCGCCTGGTTTTCGCGCGTGCCGTATCGGTGAGCGCGACAGGCCCCCTCTCCCGCTTGCGGGGGAGGGCTGGGGAGGGGGAAGGCAAGGCTGGGGCAAAAGTGGCCCCGCTGTGTCCGGCTCCCATGTCTCCCGTCCTGTACGAGGCGGGCCATGATGCCGCCGCCCTCCATTCCCGTCGCCTTCGATGGCTGCGCCGCCATGCTGCACCCCGCGCGGCGGCCGGGGCTGAGCGGGCGCGCGGTGATCATCTGCGAGACCTTCGGCTATGAGGCGCTCGCCACCCAGCGCGCCATGCTCACGCTGGCCGAACTGTGCGCCGCCGATGGCCTCACCGTGCTGCGCTTCCATTATCCCGGCACGGGCGACAGCGCGCGCGAGGAGGAGCCGGGGCAGATCGACCGCTGGATCGACAGCATCGGCGCCGCCGCCCGCTATCTGAAGGACAGTCACGGTGTGGCCGAGGTGGCGCTGTGCGGCTACCGGCTCGGCGCCCTGCTGGCCATCGAGGCGGCGCAACGCTTCGGCGACATCTGCGCGCTGGCGCTGCTGGCGCCGGTGCTGGCCGGGCGCGCCTTTGCGCGCGAGCAGATATTGAGCGGCGCCATGCTGCCCTTCCCGGAAGGCAGCGTGCCCTGCGACTGGAAGGAAATCCTCGGCTATCGCCTGCACGCCACGGACATTGAGCGCCTGCGCAGCATGGACCAGCGCGCCACGCGCGGCGCCGGCAGCGCACGGCGTGTCCTGCTGGTGTCGCCGGAGGAATGGCCGGACGATCTGCCGTCCGGCGTGGACTATCTGCCGTTCCAGCATTTCGACGGCCTGATGCAGCATGCGGCCGACATCGTCATTCCGGTGCGGGTATTCGAGAGCTGCGCCGCCTGGCTGCGGCGAGGGGCGCCGCCCGCGCCCGCGCACCGGCCCCTGCCGGGCGAACCCTCGCAGCTTCAGGTCGCCCCCGGCCTCAGCGAGACGCGCATGCATTTCGGCGCCGACGGCAGCTGCTTCGGCGTGCTCACCCACGCCGCGAACGGCCGGCGGGACCGCGCCGTGCTGATCCTGAATGCCGGCCTCAATCTGCACACCGGCAACGGGCGCGGCAGCGTGCGCCTTGCCCGCCGCCTTGCCGCCGCCGGCATCGGCGTGCTGCGGATGGATTTCGGCCGCATCGGCGAGGCGGCTCCCACCGATCCGGCCGAACTGGTGCGCTATCATGATCTCGGCCGGCTGGCTGATATCCGCGCCGCGCTCGATCTGCTGGCGGCGGCGGGCTATGGACGGGTGGTGCTCACCGGCATCTGCGCGGGGGCCTATATGGGCCTGCATGCGGCGGCGGCCGGTGATCCACGGGTCAGCGGCGCGGTGCTGGTGAACCTGCCCTATTTCTACATCCGCGACGAAGACCCCTCCATCCCGCTCTGGCGCCGGCCGCTGGCGCTCGCCCTGCATCTGCTGGCGCGCACGCGCAACTGGTGGGCGAACCACGGGCTGGACCATCGGCCCGATGATCGCCCCATGCTCGGCCCGGCCTATTTCCGCCGGCGCTATGTGGCGGGCCGCCTGCTGCTGGTGCTCCACTATGGCCAGCTGGCCTTGAAGCTGAAGCTGATCGCCGCCCTGAACCGCCTGTCCGGCCGGGACTGGCTGGCGAGCCACGAGGAGCGGCTGGTGGCGGCGGTGAAGGCGGCCGGCGTGCCGCTCACCCTCGTTTACAGCAGGGATGACTGGGGGCTGGTGGAACTGGGCATCGTGTTCGCCGAGCAGGGCCGGCGGCTGCTGGAGCGAGGACTGGCGGACCTGCGCATCGTGGATGGCTCCGACCACACCATGACCTCGCGCTGGATGCAGGACCTCTATGTGGCCATCCTGGAGGAGAAGGTGTCCGGCCCCACCGACGGCGACGGCCTGTCCCGGACGCAAAGGACGCCGGCCGCGTCCCACGGCAACGCCCCCTTCACCCCCGCAGGTGCCCCGACAGCGCCTCGATGAACAGCCGCACCTTGGCCGGCACGAGGCGGCGGGTGGGATAAACAGCCCAGATGGCCAGCGTCTCCGGCTCCGCATCCTCCAGCGTCACCGCCTCCAGCACGCCGCGCTCCACTTCCTCGGCCACGTTCCAGGCCGAGAGCACGGCGAGGCCGAAGCCGAACACCGACGCCTGATGGATGGCCTCGATGGCATTGGTCACGTAGCGCCCCTGCGCCTTCACCCGCGTCTTGCGGCCGTCGGCCTCGAAGGTCCAGTGCGGCCGGGCCGGCGTGGAGAGGCACTGGTGGTTCTTCAGGTCCGCCAGCACGCGCGGGCGGCCGTGGCGGGCGAGATAGGCGGGGGAGGCCACCAGCAGGCAGGGATTGTCCACCAGCCGCCGCGCCACCAGGTTGCTGTCCGGCAGGACGGCGATGCGGATGGAGAGGTCGATGCCCTCCGCCACCATGTCCACCACGTGATCCACCGCCATCAGCTCCACCGCCACGCGCGGGTTCTCCGCCATGAAGCGCTCCAGCAGCGGATTGACGATCTTCCGCGCGAACATGGCCGAGCAGCTCAGCCGCAGCAGGCCGGAGGCGCCCTCATGGCCGGGCTGCACGCTGGCGATGGCGGCCTCGCGCGCCTCCAGCAGGGCAAGGGCATGGGGCAGGAACACCTGCCCCTCGTCGGTGAGCGCCAGCGCGCGGGTGGTGCGATGCATCAGGCGCACGCCCAGTTCCTGCTCCAGCGCCGCCAGTGCCCGGCTGGCGGCCATGGGCGTCACATGCAGCCGCCGGGCGGCGGCGGCGAGGCTGCCGGCCGCAGCGGTCTCGGTGAAAATGGCCAGCCCGTCGAAATCCATGGCCTGCCGTCCTTATTGTAACGATGGGCGATATAATCGCGTAACGTCCGCTGTCGCTAGATCGAAACGCGTTACTGGCTATCTTTGCCGCAACGCAACACGGGTTGCGGCGTCCCCGCGCCGGCCGTGTGCAGGGCCATCCGGCCCCGGAGAGATCCCATGAGTACGCTTGAAACCACAGCCGCCAGCCCTGCCGATACCGGACGCGGCCGGCTGGTGATCTTCGCCATGGCGGCGGCGGCGGGCCTTGCGGTCGCCAACATCTATTACAACCAGCCCATGCTGGCGGTGATGGAGCAGGACCTGCCCGGTCCGCTCACCGCCATGGTGCCCACCGCCACCCAGCTCGGCTATGCGCTCGGCCTGTTCGCCCTCGTGCCGCTGGGGGATCTGGTGGAGCGGCGGCGGCTGATCGTGGGCCAGTTCGTGCTGCTGGCCGTGGCCCTGCTGCTGGCGGCGGTGGCGCCGACCCCGCTCACCATGCTGATCGCCTCCGCCGCCGTGGGCGTGGCCGCCACGGTGGCGCAGCAGATCGTGCCCTTCGCCGCCCATCTGGCGGCGCCCGAGAAGCGGGGGGCGACGGTGGGCTTCGTGCTGTCGGGCATCTTCACCGGCATCCTGCTCTCGCGCACGCTGGCGGGTTTCGTCGCCGCCCATTTCGGCTGGCGCGCCATGTTCTGGCTCGGCATGCCGCTGGCGCTCGGCGCCGGTCTGCTGATGGCCGCGCTCCTGCCGCGCAGCAAGGAGAACAGCGGCCTCTCCTATGGCGGCCTCATGGCCTCGCTGCTGAAGCTGTGGCGCGAGCTGCCGGCGCTGCGCCGGGCGAGCTACACGCAGGCGCTGCTGTTCGCGGCCTTCTCCGCCTTCTGGACCACGCTCGCCTTCCGCCTCGCCGAGCCGCAGTTCGGGCTTGGCGCGGATGTGGCGGGGCTGTTCGGCGTGGTGGGCGTGGTGGGCATCGTCTGCGCCCCCATCGCCGGCCGCTTCGCCGATCGCTTCGGGGCGCAGCGCGTGGTGGTGATCGGCTCGGCGGTGGTGCTGGCCTCGTTCGTGGTGTTTGCGCTGTGGGGCTCCATCCCCGGTCTGGTGGTGGGCGTGATCGTGCTCGACTTCGGCCTGCAATATGCGCTGGTGCCGAACCAGCACATCGTCTTCGGCCTGCGTCCCGAGGCCCGCTCGCGTCTCAACACCCTGTTCATCGGCTCAGCCTTCCTCGGCGGCGCGCTGGGCTCCTCTGGCGCGGCGCTCGCCTGGGCCGAGGGCGGCTGGTCGGCGGTGACGGCCTTCGGCATCGTGCTGGCCGCGCTGGCGACGGTGATCCAGCTGGTGGGGCGGAAGGGCTAGGGTTTCGCTGGCCGCCACATGAAGAAGCCGCTCCCTCTCCATTCGTCATGGCCGGATCAAGTCCGGCCATGACGATGCTTTGCTGCAAGAACGTTGCGCGAAATATATGGAGACGCCGCTCCAGACAGATGGAGCGGCGTCTCCATCAATCACGACTCCCGCCTCAGATCACCGGCGGCACATGCGGCGTAGGCGTGGCGGGGACGGCGGGCTCCTCGCGCTCCGGCGCGGAGGGGGCCGGGACGCCGGCGAGGGCGTTGCGCAGGGCCTGCTCCTTGGTGCGGTCGAGCGAGGTCTTCAGCACCACGCCGCCATAGCCCTTGATGTCGTCCAGAACCTTGTCCTCGGTCATCGCCTTGATCAGCACGAACAGCGCCGCATTGCCGGGCGAGATGGAGCCGGCCAGATCCTTCATGAAGTCGTCGTTGATGCCGTAGTCGGACAGCGCCCCCGCCAGCGCGCCCGAGGCGGCGCCAATGGCCGCGCCCACCACGGGCATCAGGAAGATGGTGCCCACCAGCAGGCCCCAGAAGCCGCCGCCCAGCGCGCCCGCGCCGGTGGTGTTCACCAGCTGGTTGAGGCGGATCTTGCCATCCTCGGTCTTCACCGCGATCACCGCGTCTTCCAGCGTGATCACATATTCCTTCTGCAGGGCGATCAGCTCCTGCCGGACTTTCTCGGCGGTCTCTTCGGTCGGATAGACGATGGCAATGAGATCGGACATGGGATGTCTCCTCAAAAGGGCCGGGCGGTTGTGTCATGTCCGGCTGATGGCCATGTGACACCATCGGCCGCGCCGGGGCCAGCGGGGAGGGTGCTTTCGCCGGGCGGAGGCGAAAAGGCCGCGTTATCCCTGGGGAAGGCTATCGGCATGGCCCGAACACGCCGGTGGGTTCCCGCCAATCCGGGGGCAATCGCGCTTTCCAGCGGCGAGGTGCCGCACTACTCTACCCGAACCCGCCGGACGGCCAGATCGGACCGGCGGACGTCAAGGACGGGGGGACGCGGTGTCGGACAAGAAGAAGGGCGCGCTGGCGTCCGATAATGCGCTGGGCTCGGACCCGGCAGCCCATCCGCCCGAGGCGCCGCGCACCTATGCGGACGGCCATCCGCTGGACGAGATCCATTACATCGAGGCGAAGATCATCCTGCACGGATCACGCTTCACCAGCGTGAAGAACTTCTTCGACTTCGCCAAGATCGTGCGCAAGGTGGCGAAAGACACCGGCGTCGATTTCGACGAGACCGAGGCGGAAGGGCTGCGTCCGCAGATCCGCGAAGTGCTGTTCCTCGATACCAAGGACTTCAAGCTCTACAACAACGCCTTCATCCTGCGCCGCCGCATCAATTATGAGGACGGCTTCCCGGTGGGCGAGCCGGAGATGGTGTTCAAGTTCCGCCATCCGGATCTCGAGACCGCCACCCTGCTGGATGTGCGGCCCAACATCTCCGGCCCCTACCGCATCAAGTTCAAGGAAGAGCTGCTGCCGCTGAAGGACCGCCTCGGCGGCTCGCGCCAGCTCTTCTCCCATAATGTCGAGTTCAAGTATCACCCCACCGACATGTGGGAGGATCCCTCCTCCGCCACCTCGCTGTGCAAGACCTATCCGGCGCTGGCGCAGGTGCTCTCCGGCTCCAAGGAGCATGTGGGGCTGGTGAACCGCACCGCCGTGGAAGAGGTGCTCCAGCAGCTCGGCACGCTGGATTTCGGCAAGGGCGTAATGGCCGCCTCCAACGTCTCGGTGTGGCGCACGCGCGGCGACCAGCACCAGCTGGTGGGCGAGTTCTCCTACCAGATGCGCATGGAACGCCGCGCCGACGTGAGCGCCAGGGCGATCGAGCGCTCCAGCGCCTTCTTCGTGGCGCTCCAGCATGCGGCGCAGGACTGGGTGTCGCTGGGCACCACCAAGACCGGCGCCGTCTATCGCCTGAAGGGCGCTCCGCCCCAGAGCCATGAGTGACATCACAGCCGGGGAGGGCGCGCCCGCGACGGCGCAGGATGCGCCCCCCAGCATCCTCGCCATCTTCCTCGCCTTCCTGTCCATCGGCGCCACCAGCTTCGGCGGTGGCGTGGTGGCCTATCTGCGCTCGGCCCTCGTGGGCCGGCACCGCTGGGTGGATGACGAGACCTTCATCGAGCTGCTGTCCATCTGCCAGAGCCTGCCGGGGCTGAACGCCTCCAACATGGCCATCCTCGTGGGCGACCGGCTGCGCGGCACGTCAGGCGCGGCGGCGGCGCTGGTGGGCATCTGCCTGCCGGGCGGGCTGATGATGGTGGCCGCCGCCATCGCCTACGGCGCCGCCCATTCGCAGGGCAATGTGGTGGACGGCATGCTGCACGGCGTCTCCGCCGCGGCGGTGGGCATGGTGCTGGCGGTCTCGCTCCAGCTCGGCTTCAAGACGCTGAAGAATTATGCCGATCTCGTCTTTGTTGCGCTGACGATCATCGGCGTGGAGGTGTTCCACCTCTCGGTGCTGGTGGTGCTGGCGGGCGTGGGCGCGCTGGCGATCTTCTGGTATCGGCCCGGCGGCGCCTCCAAGGACGGCGCGCTGTTCGCGGGCACGCTGCGCTTTCTCGATGGCACCGCCGCCCGGCTGTCGCGCAGCAAGGGCAAGGACAAGACGGGCAAGGACAAGAAGACCGGAGGCCACCCGTGAACCAGCTTCTGCCGCTGATCGGGGTCTTCTCCTATCTGTCGCTGCTGACGGTGGGTGGCGGCATGGCCGCCTTTCCCGAGCTGAAATACCTGACCGTGGACGTGCACCACTGGGTGAACTTCCCGCAGCTGATCCATCTCTACAGCATCGGGCAGATGGCGCCCGGGCCGAACATGATGATGATCGCCGCCATCGGGCAATGGGTGGCGGGGCCGGTGGGCGCCATCGTGGTGACGGCGGCCTTCTTCCTGCCCACGGGCCTGCTCACCCTGCTGGTGGGGCGGCTGTGGGTGCGCCTTGCCGACTGGCCGTGGAAGGCCTCCATCCAGCGCGGGCTCGGGCCGGTGTCCATCGGCCTGCTGCTGGCGGGCGTCATGAGTATCGCCAAGGGCGCGATCACCGGCTGGGAGAGCATCGCCATTGCCGCCGTGGTGTTCGGCGCCATCCTGCTGGCGCGGGTGAACCCCATTCCGCTCATCGCACTGGCGGCGGTGGTGGGCGCTTACGCCTTCCGCTGAGCGCAGGGCCTGCAGTCCCGCTCTAGCCAAATCACCTTTTTAAATGCCAGCCTGAGCGGAACCGTTGCGTGGTCCTCACGTTGAGAGGCCAGTGGTTTGTGTGAGAATGGTCGGATGGCCAGTGCTGCTTACCGTCCGGACCTCTCGGACGCCTCCCCAACGGTTCTCGTCGCGGAGGATGATGCCTTCCTGCGCCTGATGATCGCCGACGCCCTGCGTGATGCAGGGATCACGGTCATCGAGGCGGCGACGGCCGACGAGGCGTTCACCGCGCTCGCCGCCGGTCTCGTCGTGCATGCGGTGTTCACGGACGTCCGCATGCCCGGAAGCATGGATGGGGTGGAGCTGCGCCGCCGTCTCGGCGCGCATTGGCCGGACCTGCCCGTGGTCGTCACCTCGGGCGATCTCGATCCGACCGTTGCAGCCCAGCTCCCCGATTTCGTCGCCAAGCCCTATGACCTCGAAACGGTCGTGGTCCTGATCCTCGACCGGCTGAGAGGCTGATGGAGAACGTTTCACCGATCGGATTGCGATGCAGCTGATCGGGACGTGATCAGGACAGGAGGAGACTTGATGCCGGAAGCTGCCGTTACAGTCCTTCCCACGGTGATGGTGGTGGATGCGGACGTGCTGGTGCGCCATGCGCTCTCGGAGTATCTGCGCGGCTGCGGATACCGGGTGATCGAGGCGTCGAGCACGGACGAGGCGCAGAACTTCTTCGCGCTGGGCGAGATCGACGTGGGCGCGGTGCTCTGCGACATGAAGGCGCCGGGCCGTCTCGGCGGCTTCTCCTTCGCCCGCTGGATGCGCGAGACCCATCCGAAAACCGACGTGATCCTGGCCGGTGCCCCCGAGCGCGCGGCCGAGGAAGCCGCAGAGCTGTGCGAGAACGGCCCGCAGCTGGCGCGGCCCTATGATCCCCAACTGGTGCTGGAGCGCATCAAGCGCCAGCACGCCGCACGGGCGCGCCTGCTCCAGGAATGAGCGGGCGCTCAGAGCCCGTCTGGGACATCGGCGGACCGACCCGTCCGGCTTTTCCCAGCGGGCGCTCAGCCCTGCCGCCGCTCAGTGGAAGCTGTAGCGCACGCCCACGCGGACCTGATGGGACACGGCGTCCTCCACCGTGAAGGGCTGGCCCATGAGGGAGAAGCTCGGCTGGCCGAGCGCCGCATAGCGATAGCTGACGTCCAGCGTCCAGTTGTCGGAGATGGCCCAGCCCACGCCCGCGGTGGCGTTCCAGGCGAAATTGATGTCGGTCTGGCCCCAGGCGGCGGCCCCGCGCAGGGGCTCGAAATTGAAGCGCGTGAAGCCGAAACCGGCGCCGGCGCCCACATAGGGCGTCAGGCGGCCGATGGTGAACATGTCCCAATAGACATTGGCCATCAGCGAATTGGCGGAAAAGCGCGCCTTGCCGATGGGGCGCTGGATGGACACGTCGTTGGCGTGATCCACGGTGATGTCGCCGCGCAGCCAGGGCGAGAACTGATAGCCCGCGCCGATGCCCATGAGGCGCGAGGTGGGCTCGTCGGCGGTGCCGCGCGCGGCACCGGAGATGCGTCCCTTCACGCCCGACTTGCCCAGCATGGTGCGGAAATAGAAGCCGGACGCGCTTTCGGTCTCATCCACCTCCGGGGCTTCCAGCGAGAAGTCGCCGGGCCGGCCGAGCATGGGCAGATCCTTGAACAGGTTCTCGGTCTCCGCCGCGGATGCGGTGGTGGCGGCGAGAAGGAGAAGAACGCTACTGACGAGACGCATGGGCGGCGGCAATCCCATCGGGGCGCGGGGGGCCCCATCAATGTTCAGGAAGCGGATTCACCCTTCGGATGGGACCATCCGAACGGATCCGACTCCGGGCGGCGCAACGCCGCGATAGGGTCAAAGATTCGCATGCAGGACTTAACCACGGATTAACCCTACCGAAGGGTGAAACCGTTTCCACGCAAAGAAAAACCCGCCGGCAGGGCCGGCGGGTCGGGGTGCCCTTAGGGTAGATGGTGTGGCGCCGGCTCAGAGCGCCATATCGGGGGTACGCTTCACCTCGCCCGCCGGGGCGGCGGGAGTGGCGGCGGGCGCCGCCGTGGTGGAGAGGGCAGGGGAGGCGATGGCCAGCTGCAGCTTCTCGGCGGTGGTGGCCCAGGTGGTCGCCACGGCCTCCGGGTTGCCGTTCAGCTTGGTGCCGTAGCTCGGCACGATGCGGCGCATCTTCTCCTGCCAGTCCGCCGAGGCGAGCTTGTCGGGGAACACCTTCTTCACCAGATCCAGCATGATCGGCGCGGCGGTGGAGGCGCCCGGCGAGGCGCCCAGCAGGGCTGCGATGGAGCCGTCCTTGGCCGAGACGATCTCGGTGCCGAGCTTCAGCGCGCCGTCGGCGGTGCTCTGCCGCTTGATGATCTGCACCCGCTGGCCGGCCTGCCACAGGCGCCAGTCCTCGGCCTTGGCATTGGGGAAGTATTCGCGCAGCGCCGCAAGGCGGTCGGCGTCGGACAGCATGAGCTGGCCGGCCAGATACTTCACCAGATCGAACTCCTCATAGCCCACATCCAGCATGGGCAGGACGTTGTTGAGCGTGGTGGAGGCCGGCAGGTCGAACAGCGAGCCGTTCTTCAGGAACTTGGTGGAGAAGGTGGCGAACGGCCCGAACAGGATCACGCGCTTGCCGTCCAGCACGCGGGTGTCGAGATGGGGCACCGACATGGGCGGGGAGCCCGTGGAGGCCTTGCCATAGGCCTTGGCCAGATGGCGCTCGGCAATGGCCGGGTTCTCGGTGACGAGGAAGGAGCCGCCCACGGGGAAGCCGGCATAATCCTCGCCTTCCGGAATGCCGGACATCTGGAGCAGGTGCAGCGCGCCGCCGCCGGCGCCCACGAACACGAACTTGGCGTTCACCTTGGTGGTGGCGCCGCTCTTCGCGTCGGCATAGGTCACGTTCCAGCTGCCGTCGGAGTTCCGCTCCATGGCGGTGACTTCGCTGTTGGTGTGGAGCGCGAACTGCGGCTGGGTCTTCAGGAAGGACACATACTGGCGGGTGATCTCGCCGAAGTTCATGTCGGTGCCGAGCTGCGACCAGGTGGCGGCGATCCCCTGCTTGGGATCGCGGCCTTCCATCATGATCGGCACCCACTCGGCGATCTTCTTCGGATCGGTGGAGAATTCCATGCCGGCGAACAGCGGGCTCGCCTGCAGGGCCTTATGGCGCTTCTCCAGGAAGGCCATGTTCTCCTCCCCCCACACGAAGCTCATGTGCGGGGTGGAATTGATGAAGGAGCGCGGGTTCTTCAGCACGCCCTGATCGAGCTGGTGGGACCAGAACTGGCGCGAGATCTGGAACTGCTCGTTGATGTTGATGGCGCTGGAGATCTGCACATTGCCCTTGGTGTCCTCGGGCGTGTAGTTCAGCTCGGCGAGGGCGGAGTGGCCGGTGCCGGCATTGTTCCAGCCATTGGAGCTTTCCATCGCCACATCGTCGAGGCGCTCCAGCATCTGGATGGTCCAGTTGGGCTCCAGCTCATGCAGCAGCACGCCGAGCGTTGCGCTCATGACGCCGCCGCCGATCAGCAGCACATCCACGGCCTTGCCCGCGGGCTGGGCCAGCGCCGGCAGGACCGGCAGCGCTGCCACAGCACCGGCGGCGAGCGCGGAGCCCAGAAGCTGGCGGCGGTTCATGCTGAGGATGGGCGAGGCGGTCGGGCGGCCGCTGTTGTCACTATGACGCATGGGCGAAGAGCCCTCCGTTCTGCTAAGCTCTGAACGGCCGTCTACAGTTGTTGCGCCGCAATATCAACCGATGTGCGTTCGCACAAAGGCGTGCTTGGACAGATTCCATTTCCAGATTGGACCCATGTGTCTGGGGTGATGAGCTATCCACAAGCCGACATGCTCAGCCGTTGAAGCTGCTATGTTCTGTCCGCGTGGCTGGATATTGCCGAAATAAGGGCACCTTACTTTTCGTCAGGCGGAACCCTGCCTAGTCCGCCAGCACATTCGCGGCCTGTTTCAGCCATGCCTCGGCATCGGCGGCGGTGGCGTTTCCACCCTTCGCGCAGGTGAGTGGGCGGGTCTGCGGGCTGGCGGGCCATTCCACCTGCGTTGGCTGGCCGGGCGCGAAGTCGCAGAAGACGGGGCTGGTCTGGAGGAAGCGCGCGGGAAAGCCCTCGATGACGCGCTTCACGCAGGCCACTTGCTGCGGCCCGCGTCCGGGGCAGAGCATCCAGACGAAGCCGGCCAGCACCAGATCGTTGCGATAGCGAAACGAGGTGTCCGTATCGAGCCGCCGTTCAGCGGACTGGGGCTCCATGGCCCTTGTGACATAGAAGCCGTGGAAAGCCGCACGCGACGCCTCGGCGGCCTCGACGCTGCCGCTGCCCACGATGCTGATGATGGTGTGAACGGTCCTGCTCGGGCAATCGTCGTCCGGGGCAGGCGTGCGGCCCGTCCGCAGACCGCTGAAATACGCCAGCCACGGGTCGACCTCCGCCATGGTCTCCAGAGCGAAGGTCTGCCGCTCGCAGAAGGCCCGCGCGGCGTCGAACGGCTGTGCGGCATCGGACGGCCGGGGAACTGCCGTCTGCGCATAGGTGCTGATCGGGGCGGCAAGCGCGCCAAGGAGCAGGAGGACACCCCGGAGGGCGATCCGCTGTGCGTGTCGCATATGGTCTTACCTTCCACCGCTCCGGCCATGGGCCGATTTCAGGTGGCGGAAGGTAAGCTATTGATTGTCATATGGAAACAGCCGGCCTCGGGCCGGCTGCCGGGTGCTGCTGATCGGGCGATCTCTCGCCTTACGCCGCCACCTTCCTGAGCGCGGCGATCACGTCGTCCACCACGCCTTCCACCAGCTCATGGTCGTCGCCTTCGCCCATCACGCGGATCACCGGCTCGGTGCCCGAGGGGCGGATCAGCAGGCGGCCGTGATTGGCGAGGCGCCGCTCGGCATCCGCGATGGCGGTCTGCACGCTGTCCTCTTCCAGCGGCTTGCCGGAGGAATAGCGCACGTTCTTCAGCACCTGCGGCAGCGGGTCGAAGCGATGGCACACCTCCGACACCGGACGGCCCAGACGGGCCACCACGGCCAGCACCTGAATGGCCGCCAGCAGGCCGTCGCCGGTGGTGGAATAATCGGACAGGATGATGTGGCCGGACTGCTCGCCGCCCACGTTGAAGCCCTCCGAGCGCATGCGCTCCAGCACATAGCGATCGCCCACCGAGGTGCGCGCCAGCGTCAGGCCCACGCCCTGCAGATAGCGCTCCAGCCCGAGGTTGGACATGACGGTGGCGACGATGCCGGCGCGGGAGAGGCGCCCGTCGTCCATGAAGCTCTTGCCGATGACGGCCATGATCTGGTCGCCGTCGATCACATGGCCCTTCTCGTCCACGATGATCACCCGGTCCGCATCGCCATCGAGCGCGATGCCGATGTCCGCGCGCACTTCGCGCACCTTGGCGGACAGAGCGGCGGGATGGGTGGAGCCCACGTCGCGGTTGATGTTGAGGCCATCGGGCTCGACGCCGATGGACACCACGTCCGCGCCCAGCTCCCACAGCGCCTCGGGGGCCACGCGGTAGGCGGCGCCGTTGGCGCAGTCCAGCACCACGCGCAGGCCGTCGAAGGACTGGTCGCGGGGCAGGGTGCGCTTGGCATATTCGATGTAGCGGGCGCGCTCGCCTTCCACGCGGCGGGCGCGGCCGATGTCGGCGGGGGCGGCCAGCTTCTTGGTCAGGTTCTCGTCGATCAGCGCCTCGATCTCATGCTCGATCTGGTCGGAGAGCTTGAAGCCGTCGGGGCCGAACAGCTTGATGCCGTTGTCGTCGAACGGATTGTGCGAGGCCGAGATCATCACGCCGAGGTCGGCGCGCATGGAGCGGGTGAGCAGGCCCACGGCGGGGGTCGGCATGGGGCCGAGGAGCATCACGTCCATGCCCACGGAGGTGAAGCCGGCCACCAGCGCATTCTCGATCATGTAGCCGGACAGGCGGGTGTCCTTGCCGATGACCACGCGGTGGCGGTGCTCGCCGCGCCGGAAGGCGAGGCCGGCGGCCATGCCCACGCGCAGGGCGAGATCTGCGGTCAGGGTCGCATTGGCCCGACCCCGCACACCATCCGTTCCGAAATACTTGCGCGCCATGCGACGAACCCTTTTGTCTTCTGTTCAGCCTGCGGCGATGGGGCCGCCTGCAATCTTACGGACGGGGCGGCCCGTCCGATCACCCGGTGATCCGATCACCGCGCGGGATGCGCAGTGCCCGGCCTTCATTACAGAGCATCGTCATGCCCGGACTTGATCCGGGCATCCACGTCCATCCGCCGGGAGGACGGTTTGTCCTCTCGCGAACGGTTGCCGGCGTCCCAGCTTGTCGCGCCGTCCACTTTCGGCCCGACGTGGATCCCCGGATCAAGTCCGGGGATGACGACCCGAGAGTGGAGAGCGCACGACCCCTTACCAGCCGCGAGTGGGAAACACTCAACCCCTTGCCGGCACCGGCCCGCACCCAACCCCATGCACACCCACACAAATCCCACCCGGCTCTTACCATCCCGCGCGGGGTATCGCAGTCACGATTTGTGAGTGAGCTTAACCGAGGTTCAGAGCTGCTGCGACCGGGAGCTGTTCCGATATGGCAGTGCTCGCGGGAGTATTTCTCGACCGGGAGGCGGCCTGCGGTTTGCCTGCCTTGGCCGGGGATGCTAACCGGGGCCCCAAGAGCTTTTCCGCACAGAATCCCTTCAGGAGCCGAGCGCCCGTGTCTGCCACCCTCGACGTTCTCACCATCGGCAACGCCATCGTCGATGTCATCGCCCGCGCCGACGAGGCGTTCCTGGCCGCGCAGGGCATGCCCAAGGGCTCCATGACCCTCATCGACGAGGCCAAGGCGGAGGCGATCTACGCCGCCATGGGGGCGGGCACGGAGATCTCCGGCGGTTCGGCCGCCAACACGGCGGTGGGCGCGGCGACGCTCGGCGCCCGCACCGCCTTCATCGGCAAGGTGCGCGAGGACAAGCTCGGCCAGTCCTTCGCCCATGACATCCGCGCCGCCAAGGTGGCCTATGCCACCCCGCTGGCCAGCGACGGCCCCACCACCGCCCGCTGCCTCATTCTGGTGACGCCGGACGGCGAGCGCACCATGAACACCTATCTGGGCGCGGCCCAGAACCTGACCACCGCCGATCTCGACGCCGAGCTGGTGAAGGGCGCCGCCATCACCTATCTGGAAGGCTATCTGTGGGATCCGCCGCCGGCCAAGGAAGCCTTCCTCGCCGCCGCCGGCATCGCCCATGGGGCCGGCCGCGAAGTGGCGCTGACGCTTTCGGATTCCTTCTGTGTGGACCGCTACCGCGCCGAGTTCCTCGAACTCATGCGCAAGAATGTGGTGGACCTCGTGTTCTGCAACGAGGCCGAGCTGAAGTCGCTCTATGAGACGGCGGACGTGGACTCCGCGCTCATCCAGCTGCGCCGCGATGTGGCCTCCGCCGTGGTGACGCGCTCCGAGCGCGGCGCGCTGTTCGTGGCCAAGGATGCGGTCGTCACCGCCCCCGCCTATCCGGTGGACCGGGTGGTGGACACCACGGGCGCGGGCGACCTGTTCGCCGCCGGCTTCCTCGCCGGCCGCACCAGGGGCCTCGATCCGGCCACCTCGCTGCGCCTCGGCGCGCTGTCGGCCTCCGAGGTCATCTCCCATGTGGGCGCCCGGCCCGAGCGCAACCTGCTCGACCTCGCCCGCGAGACCGGCCTGCTGGCCTGAGAGGTGTGACACGGTGACTTTGCCTGACGCCGCCGACGACAGCTCCGTCCGCGCCCTCCAGCACATTGATGCGGGCGCGCGCGGGGTGATGGTGCTCGGCGGCGCGGGCACGGGCAAGACCACCTTCCTGCACGATCTGCGGCGCAGCCAGCGCGGCAAGCAGGTGTTCCTCGCCCCCACCGGCGTCGCCGCCCTCCAGCTCGGCGGGCAGACGATCCATTCCTTCTTCGGCATCCCGCCGCGCATCCTCCACCCGGAGGATGTGAAGCCGCGCGTGCAGGTGCGCCGGCTGCTCAAGAAGCTGGACCGGCTGGTGATCGACGAAATCTCCATGGTGCGGGCGGACCTGCTCGACACCGTGGACCGGACGCTGCGCATCGCCCGCGAGAGCAATGTGCCCTTCGGCGGCGTGCAGGTGGTGCTGGTGGGGGATTTCCTCCAGTTGCCCCCCGTGGTGCCCATGGCCGAGCAGGAGGTGCTGGAGCATATGGGCTATGAAGGCCCGTTCGCCTTCCACGCCAAGGTGCTGGCCGACCATCCGTTCGAGCATGTGCCCTTCACCGTGGTGCATCGCCAGTCGGACAGCGAATTCATCTCTCATCTGGCCGCCATCCGGCGCGGCTGGAATTTGCAGGAAGCCATCGGCGCGCTCAACGAGGCCTGCGTGCGGCCGCACCGCTCCGGCGTGCTGCCGGTTCTGCTCACCCCCACCAATGCGCGCGCGGATGCCTATAACCAGCGGGGCCTCGCGGCGCTGCCGGGCGGCGAGCGCATGTATGAGGGCGTCATGAAGGGCGAGTTCGGCCTTGATGGCGACCGCCTGCCGGTGCCGCACAATCTGGTGCTGAAGACCGGCGCCCGCGTGATGGCGCTGCGCAACGATCCCGCCCGGCGCTGGGTCAACGGCTCCGTGGGCACGGTGGCCGGCATGGGCGCGCACTCGGTGCTGGTGCGGCTCGACGGCGGCGGCACGGTGGAGATCGAGGCCTTCACCTGGGAGCGCATCCGCTACGGCTTCGACGACAAGACCGGCCGCATCGAGGGCCAGGTGGTGGGCACCTTCACCCAGATGCCGCTGGCGCCCGCCTGGGCCATGACCATGCACAAGGCGCAGGGCCTGACCCTGGAAGACGTGCGCATCGATTTCGACAACGGTGCTTTCGCGGCCGGGCAATCCTATGTGGCGCTCTCCCGCGCCCGCTCGCTGGCGGGCCTGTCGCTGGTGCGGGCGATCCGCCCCTCCGACATCCGCATCGACCGCCGCGTGGCCGCCTTCGTGCGCGACTTCGAGGCCGGCGCGCTCACCAACTGAGCGCCGGCCAGCCATCGCCGGCCCAATATCGCCTGACGACAACAGCCGGTTCGGGCGCGCCGACCCATGGCCGCGTGTCCCGGACGTCAGGTAAGGCACAGCTCAAGATTGATCGGACTTGCTCATTTATGTTGCTAACTATTGCTTGGAGGTACTGAGTTAGTATTTTTGGCCTTTTACTTGTTTCAGATTGAATTGCCGGCAACAGGCGCATAACCATTATTGGGGTCAATTTGAGTCTGAAGTGCGCCGGTTGAGAGCAGGATGCGGTTCGTTATACTTCATCACCATATTTTCAAGAATGCCGGGACATCGCTGGATTCCTCGCTGGCCCATCAGTTCGGCGCGGATTTCACCACGCTGGAGCGCAACGGCGAGTTGATCCCCCCGGACGTGCTGGCGACACTGCTCCGCGACAATCCGCAGCTGAAGGCGGTTTCCAGCCACAGTTTCATGGGGCAGGGGTTTCGCGATGTTGAGCAGGCGCTCGATCTCCGCTTCTTCCATATGGCGCTGCTGCGCAGGCCGTGGGACCGTCTGGTCTCCATGTATAATTTCTACCAGCGAGCGGGGCTGGACGACGTCTTCTGCCGTTCGGCGCGGGACATGTCCATCGACGTCTTCGTCAAATGGGTGCTCCGCCACTATCCGAACCAGATCAACAGTCCGCAGGTGAACATTTTTGGCTGCGGCGGCTTTTACGGCCGCCCCATTATCGAGCGCGATGTGGAGGCCGCCTGGGCGATCTATCGGGAGTTCGCGCTGTGCGGGCCCATGGAGCGCTATGACGAGGCCATGGTGGTGCTCGAATATTTCAATTCGCCGGTCTACATGCCGCGTGGTCTGCGCATGGAATACATCCTGCGCAACCGTTCCACCCACACCGCCTCGGTGCCGCGCCTCAAGGCCATGCTCTCCCTGTCGGAGCTGGACATCGTCAATGAGCTGATCCGCCATGACGAGACGCTGTGGACGCTCGCTGATCAGGAACTCAGCCGCCGCGTCGCGCTGGTGCCCGATTTCGCCGGGCGGCTGGCCGATTTCCGGCTGCGCTGCGACTATCTGCGCGGCGGCGGCAAGCTCCGCACCGTCCCGCCCGAAAAGGCCCCGCGCAAGCAGGCGCGCGCCTGATCATCCGCCGGGCCGGCCCCGCGCTCTCCATCAGGATGTCAGGGGCGTCAGCCCGTTGATGCCGTGGCGCCGGATCGCATCCGCGATCACCGCGCCGGCGCGGCGGGCGACGAAATCACTGATCGCCGGGAGCGCGGCGGCAAGGTGATGCGGCACCGCGAAGCCGTGATGGATGGTCTGGAAGCTCTCGGCCATCAGCCGCCCGCGCGGCATATCCGGCAGGCGCGCGGCGAGCATGGTGGTGAGCCCGGCCACCGCATCCGCCTCGCCCCCGTTGAAGCGTTCGATGGACTCCGCGAAGGACGCGGTCTTCACCACGCTCGCCTGCTTCAGGGTGCGGCTGAGGTAAAGCTCGTATCCGCCGCGGGCCATGGCCGCGATGCGGAAGCCGGGGCGATCCAGTTCCGCGAACGGGGTGTCGGGGAGCGCGGCATCGACCACGCAGCTGGCCTCGATCCGCGTCATGGGCGCGGCGAAGGACACGAATTCTTCCCGCGCCGGCTCGATGGCCAGAATGGCCACGTCCCAGGCGTCCGCGTTCGCCGCCACCACCACGTCGCCGGGCTGGGCATAGGAGAGGATCTCCAGTTCGGCGCCGAAGTCCGCGGCCAGTGCCCGCATGAGGTCCATGCCCAGACCCACGGGCCCGCCGTTCTCATCCCGCCCGGTGAACAGCGCATTGCCGAAGTTCAGGGCGCCCCGGAGGCGCGTGTGAGGGAACGGGCTGTCCGCAGATTGCCCCGGCTCCTGCGTGGTCCCGGTCGTGTCGCCCGTCATGGTCTCCCCCATCCCGTCCATGCCCGCGCTGCCGTCCGGCGCGCGGGTGCCTGTTGATCAATCCGCCTTCGCGCCCTTGCTCTCGCCTTGTCCGGCCGCCGCCTGCATCTGCGCGGGCTCGAAGCTTTCCAGCGTGGCGTCATAGCGCGGGTGGAGCGTGCCCATCAGCCGGTCCCACCACGAGAAGGTGTGGCCGTAATTATATTTGAAATGGCCGTGGTGCTGGTCATGGAACACGGTGGAGGCGAAGGGGAAGGGCGTGCGCCCGGCGGGCGAGGCGAAATGCTCGAACCCCGCATGGCCGAGCATGCCGCTCGCCTGATCATAGAGCTTCTGGAGCACCAGCATCTGCCACGGGATCGGCAGGATGAAGGGCAGCAGCAGATAGAAGGCCTGATTGAGCAGGCCCTCGGTGAGGCTCTCGTGATGGTTGGTCCACACGGTGGGCGCCACGCTTTTGTGGTGCAGGGCGTGGAAGCGATACAGCGGCTTCCAGTGCAGCAGACGGTGGATCCAGTAGAACCACGCATCATAGAGCACCACGGAAATGGCCAGCATCAGCGGCCCGGACCACCAGCTCAGCGCCAGCGGCGAGACCAGCGTCCAGCCCTGTGCCTGCGCGAACAGGCCACTGGCGAAACAGAAGGCGATGATGGCGATGGAGCCGGGCGCGTGGGCCAGCTCCTGCCATTTGCGCTTGTTGATGCGCGTCTTCTGGATGCGCCGCTCGGGATGGCGGGCGTTCATCACCTCGAAGAAGGTGCCCACCGTGACCAGCACCACGAGGATGCCCGCCACCGTCAGTCCGTAGAGGGTGAGGAAATCCCACGCGAGGCCGCTCCAGCCCAGCGCCGGATCGGTGGGGGTGAGAGGGGCCAGGAGCTTGGTCTGGAGCGTGGTCTCAAGGGAGGCCGGGAACAGGGCCATGCGGTGCGCATCCTCATGCGGTGCGCGGGTGCGGAAGGGCTGAACGGCCCGGTTCCGCCGCGCGATCACCACGTGTGTCGGTCCATCCCACGCCTAACAGACCCGCTGCGGTGCGGCAATGGAGGGGCGTGTCACCGGGTGGTCATCACGCCGCGCCGGCCGGGGCCACGCAGGCCTCGCAGATCGCCGCCACGTGGCGATGATCGGTGCCGCAGCAGCCGCCGAGCACCTTGAGGCCGGGGAAGGACTGCCGCAGCGCGCGGTAATGGCGGCCGAGCTCGGCGGGATCGCCCGCATCCAGCGTCTCGCTCTCGTCCAGCTCCGCATGGCTCAGGGTGGAGGCGTTCGCCCGCACGCCCCGGATCCGCGCCGTCCAGGGCTCGCCCGCCTCCAGCGCCGGCTGGAAGTGGGTGGGATGGGCGCAGTTGATCATGAAGTAGACGGGCGCAGACCCGGTGGCCGTGTCCACGCGCTCGACGGCTTCCCGCAGGCTGTGGCCGGTGATGAGCCGCCCGTCCGTCTCCACCGTGAAGGAAATGGCGCAGGGCATGGAGCAGGCCTGGGCTGCACGGGCCACGCCGATGGCCTCCGCGATGCCGGTGAGCGTGTAGGCCGTCACCATGTCCGCTCCCGCATCGGCGAAGGCCTCGATCTGGGGCGCGTGATACGCTTGCGCCGCGTCCGCATCCATGGCGCCGGCCTTGTAGCCGTCGCCGCGCGGGCCGATGGCGCCGCTGATGACGCAGGGCCCGGCCTCCGCATCCCAGCCCGCGCGCAGATCTTCCAGCAGCCGGATGGAGGCCATGTTGACCGCCCTGAGGGCTGCCGCGTCATAGCCCAGCTTCTCCCCCCAGTCCGCATTGGCCCGCCAGGTGGCGCTGTCGAGCACGAAGCCGGTGCCGGCGGCGCGGGCGATGGCCATGTAGCGCTGGTAGTAGCGCGTCAGCCGTTCGCGCCCGTCCGCGCTGTCCAGCAGGATGAAGGCGGCGAAGTGCGGCAGGTCCACGCCGTCATGGAAGATCAGCGAGGTCTCAAGACCGCCGTCGCTCAGGAACAGCCCGTTCCCGAGCTGCGGCAGGTGGTTTCTGTATCTCGGCATCATGGGCTTGCTCCGGGCATGGAGCGCGGACGCCGGGGCGGCGGCGGGCTGCATGCAGGAAGATTTGTGCCTTGCCGGTGGTCCCGGCGGCTAGAAAACGCGTGGTCCGGTTGCTGTGCTTTCCTGATTTTCAAAGCAATAACAGATGGATGATCCGACATGTGGCGGCTATGCCGCCGCCAATGTTATGCTCAGGCGTCCGGAAACTGTACCAGCGGTGCGAAAACGTGCGGAACGAACCATGGAGTGAGCCATGGGGAAAGGCGCGGCGACACGGGAGCGTATTCTGGGCATCGCCGAGGCGGCGGTGCTGGCGAAGGGATTCGGCGCCACCTCCATCGATGAGATCATCGCCGAGGCGGGCATCACCAAGAGCGGTTTCTTCTATCATTTCAAGGATAAGAATGCGCTCGCCCGGGACATGGTGCTGCGCTATGTGGCAGCCAACGACCGCCTGTTCGATGAGATATTCGACCGCGCCCGGCAGCTCTCCGACGATCCGCTGCAAGCCTTCCTCATTGGGCTGAAGCTGCTGGCCGAGCTGATGGCGGACCTGCCGAGCGGGCATCCCGGCTGCGTCATCGCCAGCATCTGCTATCAGGAGCGGCTGTTCGACCGCGAGGTGCGGGACCTGAACGCCCGCTCCGTGGCGAGCTGGAACGCCCGCTTCCACGGCTATCTCACGCAGATCGCGGCAGTGCATCCGCCGCGCCGGGAGGTGGATCTGGAGGATCTGGCCGCCATGCTGTCCTGCGTGGTGGATGGCGGCATCATCATGGCCAAGGCGCTGAACGATCCCCGCCGGCTGGAGCGGCAGGTGCTGACCTTCCGCAGTGTGGTGAAGCTGATCTTCGCGCCGGCCTGAGCAGCCGTAACGGTGCCGCTATTTCTTCTCTTGGCAGGTCATGACCGGGGCGGCGTTCTCGCCCTGCCGCACGTCATAGAGCGCGGCGTCCGGCCCCTTGGTCCACCAGACATAGGCCCCGCCCGCATAGCGCGCGCCGGAGGCGGCGAGCACATTGGCCATGATCAGCTCCTGCCCCGCCACCGGCACGATGGCCAGCGCGCTGTTACCGGCGGTGATGTAGGCGACCGTGAAAGCCGCGCCCGCAGGGCAGGCATAGGAGGTCTTCACCTGATGCACCTGCGTGCCCTCGGGCAGGGCCAGCGTCAGCTCGGCGGCGGACGCCGGGCCGGATAGGCCAAGCGCGCCCAGCCCGGACAAGGCGGCAAGCGACAGGCGCAGGGTGGATGGGCGCAAACTGGACGATCGCTGGGGCATGGCGGCGTTTCGGTGTTGGCGGCGCGTGCGGAGAAAACCGCATCCCGCATGCTATCGCGAAGGGCGCGCCGAACGGAAGTCCGGCTGCGGGCCGGCCTGCCGGGGCATCCGCGCGCATCGCCCGCCCGCATGCGGCGGGACGGGCGGCGTCGGCCGGATGTCAGTCCAGCGGCGTATCGAAGGGGGACTTGGGATTGCGCAGCACCTGATTGCCGCCCGCCACGTTGTCGAGCGCCTCGTCGGGAAGCGCGGTGGGGGCGTCCGGCACTGCGTCCGGCCGGCTGCCGGCGGTGCCGGCCGCGGTGGTGTCGAGGGTGGTGCCGGGCTTGGTATCGGTGTCCATGGGGCCTCCGCTAGGGATCGATGCGCTACGCGTCAGAAGGGGGAGTCGGTGTTGCGATTGCCGATGTTGGCACCGCCGGACACGCCATCCAGTTGGTCGTCCGCCAGCGGCACGACGGCATCGGCCGCGGGCGGCGCGGCGGGCATCGTGGCTGCGGGTGTGGCGGCTGCGGGGGATACGGCTGCAAGCGAGGTCTCGGTGGGCGTCTCGCCGGCCATGTGCCGTCTCCAGCTGATCGTGTCCTTGCGGACGTAGCCGCAGTCTAGCGCAGGCCTTCGCCTGCCCGGAGGTATTTTGATCTGCGCGCGTAATGCTCAGCGCACGAAAAAGGGCCCCGTCTCCGGGGCCCTTCCTGAGCGATGGATCAGCGCTTCCAGCGGCCGTCGTATTTGAATTCGGGGGCGGCTTTCAGCGCCTCCTTGGTGGTGCTCATCACGGCCGACCATTTCTTGTCGGCCTCGCTATAGGCCACCTTCACGGCGGCGGGGCGCACGATGACATAGTGCTCACCGATGCCGAGGAAGCCGCCGACGGACAGGATGTAGCCGGCGAGCTGGCCCTGCGAGAGGATGAGATCCTTGATCTCGCCCACGCTCTCATTGGCGGGGTTCGTCACCTTGAGGCCGATGAGGTTGTAGCTGAGCACATCGGTGGGCGTGGCCTTGATGAAGGTCTCGGTGGCAACCGCATTCTGGGCCTGGGCGGGAGCCAGCGGGGCTGCGAGCGCGGCGGCGGTGGCCAGAAGCACGAGGGTGCGTCGCATGACTGTAAACTCCTGATAAATCACTGATACTTTTCCAAACGCGCGGTATCGACGGAGGTTCCGGCGAGGGGCGGGAAATAGTTGGATGCGAGGGATGATCCGGAGTTGCGAGACGCGCCGGAAAGCTTCTTTCCGCGGATGAAAGATGTCGCGGTTGTTCTGTTGCGTTGCAGCGGATCGGCGCGATGACGCAGGGTTGAAATGCACCTTGCTTTTTCCACAGGCCGGTCCTAGACCCGTCAGCGGGACACTCCCCCCCAACGGGGAGCGCCCATCTGTAAGGATGGATACATGACTGCGACGGATGCCCCGGCCCAGAAGCCGGCAAACCCCAATTTCTCTTCCGGCCCCTGCGCCAAGCGTCCCGGCTGGACGCTGGATGCGCTCCGCGACGCGCCCCTCGGCCGTTCGCACCGCGCCAAGGTCGGCAAGAACAAGCTCAAGCTGGCCATCGACCTCACCCGCGAAGTGCTGGAAGTGCCTGCGGATTACCGCATCGGCATCGTGCCCGCCTCCGACACCGGCGCGGTGGAGATGGCCCTGTGGTCGCTGCTCGGCGCCCGTGGCGTGGACATGCTGGCCTGGGAAAGCTTCGGCGAGGGCTGGGTGACGGATGTCGCCAAGCAGCTCAAGCTTGAGAACACCCGCATCCTGAAGGCCGATTACGGCCATCTGCCGGATCTCAAGACCGTCGATTTCAACAATGACGTGGTCTTCACCTGGAACGGCACCACCTCCGGCGTGATGGTGCCGGACGCGGACTGGATTCCGGCCGATCGCGCCGGCCTGACCATCTGCGACGCCACCTCGGCCGCCTTCGCGCAGCCGCTGGAGTTCGGCAAGCTCGATGTGGTGACGTTCTCCTGGCAGAAGGTGCTGGGCGGCGAAGGCGCGCACGGCATCCTCATCCTCTCCCCGCGCGCTGTTGAGCGGCTGGAGACCTACAAGCCCGCGTGGCCGCTGCCGAAGATCTTCCGCCTCACCAAGAGCGGCAAGCTGATCGAGGGCATCTTCGAGGGCGAAACCATCAACACGCCCTCCATGCTCTGCGTGGAAGACTATATCGACGCGCTGCAGTGGGCGAAGTCCGTGGGTGGCCTGCCGGGCCTGAAAGAGCGCGCCAACCGCAATTTCGAGGCCATCGCCCAGTGGGTGCACCGCACCGCGTGGGTGGATTTCCTGGCCGTCGATCCGGTCACGCGCTCGAACACTTCGGTGTGCCTGAAGGTGGTTGATCCTGCGGTCACGTCGCTTCCGGCGGAAGCGCAGGCGGCGTTCGCCAAGGCGATCACGTCGGGCCTCGAGAAGGGCGACATCGCCTATGACATCGGCGCCTATCGCGATGCCCCTCCCGGCCTGCGCATCTGGTGCGGCGCCACCGTGCAGGCGACCGACGTGGAAGCGCTGACCGGCTGGCTGGACTGGGCCTTCGAGGTCGCCAAGTCGTCTCTGCCGCAGGCGGCGTGAGGCGTCGCGCTGCCCGAGGCGGCGCCCACTTCAAAGCGTTCTGACACGACCTCTCCGCATCGCGTAACGCGCTCCCTCTCCCGCGCGAAACCGGCATACGCCGGTTTCGGCACCAGGGTGCTGAAGTCGGAAACATCCGACTTCAGTGCGGGGGAGGGCTGGGGAGGGGGCAGGGCCTGCCCCAACGGCATTCCTGCCCCAGCCGGTACGCCAAATTGTACCCGTGCGCCTGTCAGAGCGCCCGCAAGTTCCCCCTCCCAACCCTCCCCCGCAAGCGGGAGAGGGCTGCAAAGGGAGAGGGCGCGCAGAGCGTCAGATCGCCGGCGCCGTTTGCCCGGCCAGTGAGCCAAAATTCATCAGAGCCGGCCGCCGCTCGAGTCCCGTATCGCGGCGGCCTGACCCGACATCACGCAACCCGGAGCCCCCAATATGGCCCCCCGCGTTCTGATTTCCGACAAACTCTCCGATGCCGCCGTGCAGATCTTCAAGGATCGCGGCGTGGACGTGGATTTCCGCCCCGAACTCGGCAAGGACAAGGACAAGCTCGCCGAGATCATCGGCGACTATGACGGCCTCGCCATCCGCTCGGCCACCAAGGTGACGCCGAAGATCCTGGAGAAGGCCACGCGCCTCAAGGTGATCGGCCGCGCCGGCATCGGCGTCGATAACGTCGACATCCCGGCCGCCTCCGCCAAGGGCGTGATCGTGATGAACACGCCGTTCGGCAATTCCATCACCACCGCCGAGCACGCCATCGCCATGATGTTCGCGCTCGCCCGGCAGATCCCGCAGGCGGATGCGTCCACCCAGGCCGGCAAGTGGGAGAAGAACCGCTTCATGGGCGTGGAGCTGACCGCCAAGACGCTCGGCATCATCGGCTGCGGCAACATCGGCGCCATCGTCGCCGAGCGCGGCATCGGCCTGAAGATGAAGGTCATCGCCTTCGATCCCTTCCTCTCCCCTGAGCGCGCGCTCACCATCGGCGTGGAGAAGGTGGAGCTGGACGACCTGCTCGCCCGCGCCGACGTGATCACCCTGCACACCCCGCTCACCGAGAAGACGAAGAACGTGCTTTCGGCCGAGGCGCTGGCGAAGACCAGGAAGGGCGTGCGCATCATCAATTGCGCGCGCGGCGGGCTGGTGGATGAGGTGGCGCTGCGCGCGGCCCTCGACAGCGGCCATGTGGCGGGCGCGGCCTTCGACGTGTTCGGCGTGGAGCCGGCGGAGGAGAACCCGCTGTTCGGCCATCCCAACGTGGTCTGCACGCCGCATCTGGGCGCCGCCACCACCGAGGCGCAGGAGAATGTGGCCCTGCAGGTGGCCGAGCAGATGAGCGACTATCTGCTCAACGGCGCCATCTCCAATGCGGTGAACTTCCCCTCCATCACGGCGGAAGAGGCACCCAAGCTGAAGCCCTTCATCGCGCTTGCCGAAAAGCTCGGCTCGTTCGCCGGCCAGCTCACCGACAGCGACATCCAGACCGTGCGCATCACCTATGAGGGCGCGGTGGCTGATCAGAAGATCAAGGCGCTCACCAGCGCTGCCATCGCCGGCCTGCTGCGCCCGGCGCTGGCGGACGTGAACGTGGTGTCCGCCCCCAGCATCGCCAAGGAGCGCGGCATCGTGGTGGAGGAAACCACCCGCGCCGCCGAGGGCGATTACGACAGCCTGATCACCCTCTCCATCACCAGCG
Source organism: Azorhizobium oxalatiphilum (assembly GCF_014635325.1). GTDB lineage: Bacteria > Pseudomonadota > Alphaproteobacteria > Rhizobiales > Xanthobacteraceae > Azorhizobium > Azorhizobium oxalatiphilum. The sequence goes on from NZ_BMCT01000011.1 coordinate 113,629, forward strand.
ACAAGTATGAGCGCGCGGTGTCGGGCACGGTGTTCGCCGATGGCCAGCCGCGCATCGTGGACATCAAGGGCATCAAGGTGGATGCGGAGTTCGCGCCCTCCATGATCTACATCACCAATGAGGACAAGCCCGGCTTCATCGGCCGCTTCGCCTCGCTTCTGGGCGATGCGGGCATCAACATCGCCACCTTCGCGCTCGGCCGCGACCGGCAGGGTGGGGACGCCATCGCGCTGGTGGAAGTGGACGGCCCGCTGCCGGCGGAGGTGCTGGAGAAGGTCACGGCCCTGCCGCATGTGAAGCAGGCCAAGCCCCTGACCTTCTGAGGGTTTTCCGCCCTTCACGCTCTGGAAAAGGCCGCCCTCGGGCGGCCTTTTTGCGTTCTTCGGCGAGGCGGTAGCAACCTGCACCGCCTTTCGCGCGTTCATGCCCTACAACAGCTTGACCTTGGGGGCGCCCGCCCCGCAGCAAACGGCAGGAGCGGCATGTCCGGTTTGAGCGTTTCGCGGATCTCGGTTCTGGTGGCGCTCGGCGCCGGTCTGCTGGCATCTGCGCCCGCGCGTGCGCAGACACAGACCTTCACGCCGAGGCTGGACGGGTGCGAGCAGATGCTCGCCAAAGGCGACCGGGCGCAGGGCGTTCCCTGCCTGCGGCGCGCGCTGAAAACGCTCGCGGCCGGCACCGACGATGACAGGACGCTCACCGCCTATCGCGAATGGGCTGAGGCCTTCCAGCGCAGCCGCGAAACCGAGACCGCCAAAGCCCTGTTCGAGGAAGGGCTCGCCACCAGGGCGGCGCAAAAGCCCAGCATCCAGCTGGGGCTGCTGCATTTCTATTATTCCTACCGCCTGCTCCAGCATACGCCGGACACCGCCGCCTCGCTGGATCATGCCCGCAAGGCGCTGGACATTCTGGAGCGCATGGCGGGCCCGGATGCCTATGACACCATCTCCGCCCGCGACAATCTGGCGAGCCAGCTCACCAATTCCGGCGCCATTGCGCTCGGGCTCAATCTGGCGGAAGCCAATTACGAGGCGGCCGAGCGTGCGCTGGGCGAGGATGAGCCGCTCACCTGGCGCACCGCCAACAATTTCGCCGAGGGGCTGCGCTCCATCGGCCGGCCGGAAGCCGCCGTTCCCATCGACCGCATGCTGCTCAGGAAGCGCATCAAGCATTATGGGGAAGGGTCGATTCAGGCGCTGGTGAGCGCCAGCAATCAGGGGCTCAATTATCTGGAGCTGGGCGACAAGGAGCAGGCGCTGCGCCATTTCGACCTTCAGGCGCGTTTCGGGAAAAAACTCGCCGATCCGCGCTCCGAGCATGAGGCGCAGGGCTACGCCTGGGCCACCTATGCCGCGATCCTGTTCGATCCCGACCGCCAGACGCGGCCGAAGTCGCTGGAGACACTCACCGAGATCAAGAACTGGCGCAGCGCGCCGGAACTCATGCAGGTGAAGGCCGCCCAGCTTGCCGCCACGGTGGCCGAGAAGCAGGGCAAGGTGCGGCAGGGGCTCTCCTTGCGCGAGGCGGCCTATGAGATCTCGAAGGCCACCTATACGGAGCGCAACCCGCTCACCTTCGATGCGCTGCTCGGCGTGGCCGAGGCCCATGTGCGCAATCAGGAACCCGACAAGGCGCTGGCCCTGTTCATCAGGCTCGACACCACGCTGCACGCCTGGGCCTTGCAGGAGATCGGCACGTCCGGCAACCGCTTCATCGCCGAGACCACGCGCGTGCTGGCGGACAATTTCCTCTATGCCTTCGGCCGCTTCGCGCTGGCAGAACCGAGCGCCCGCTCAGCATTCGCGGACGCCGCCGGCCGCTGGAAGACCATGGAGAGCGGCACCCGCGTGCGCCTGCGCCAGATGGTCGATCAACTGCCCGACGATCTGCGCCCGCAGGCGCAGGAGGTGATCCGCCTCATGGGCCAGCAGCAGGAGGTGCTCTCCGAGCGCCGCTCGGCCGCCGATCGCGTGGCCGATGCCGCGCTGGCGGCGGATGCCAAGGCCAAGCTCGCCACGCTGGAAGCGCGCCTCAAGGACATGCCGGCCCCGAGCGGCATGGTCGCCGAGGCGCTGGCGGACAAGGACGCGCTGGTCAATTTCGTGGTCATCACCCGCCGCGCGGGCCTGCGCAGCAGCGCGGACGCCATCGAGGATGTGCGCCTCGTCGCGGTGGTGCGTCGCAAGGGCCTGACCCCGGCGCTGCATGATTACGGCCCGCTGGACGGGATCGCCGACAGGCTGGTGGCCGAGCGCAAGCCCAAAGGCGAAGATACGCGCGATGCCGGCAAGGAGAAGGCCGGCGGTGCGGGCTTCAACGATGTGCTCCTTGCCCCGCTGGCCGGCGCCCTCGGCGGCGCTGAGCGGCTGTTCATCGTACCCTCGGCCGAACTTTACGCCGTGCCCTTCCCGCTGCTGCGCGACGATGCGGGCCGTTATCTCGACGAGCGCTTCGAGGTGCATATCCTCACCCGCGAGGATGCGGTACTCACCGCCGGCCGCAATGATCGCCTGGCATCCGGCGGCAAGGCGCTGCTGGCCGGCGGGCTCGATTTCTCCAGCGGCAAGGAGAAGGGCGCGCGGGCACTGCCCGCGACGGCCCGGGAAGTCAGCCAGATCGACACGGTGCTCGCGAGCGCCGGCTACAGCACCACCCTGCTCACCGGCGCCGCCGGCACCGAGCCGGCGCTGAAGGCGGCGATCCCGCAGGCCTCCATCGTGCATCTGGCCACCCACGGCTTCTTCGAGGAGCCCGAGCGCGGTGTCAGCGCGCTGTGGCGGGCGGGCCTCGTGCTGGCCCGTTCCGGCGACGACAAGCCGCCGCGTCCCAATCCCACGGACGGCTTCCTCTATGCGCAGGAGCTGATGGGCTGGGACCTGTCGGCGGTGGATCTGGTGGTGCTGTCCGCCTGCGAGACCGGGGCGGGCGATGAAAGCGCGGTGAGCGCCATTCGCGGCCTGCCCACGGCGCTGGGCATTGCCGGGGCGCGGCGCTCGCTGCTCACCCTGTGGCCGGTGGCGGATACGGGGGCGGCGAACTTCATGATCGCCTTCTACAAGCACGCGGCCGAGCCCGGCACCACGTACGCCGCCGCGCTGCGCCAGACCCGCCGCGATGCCATCGCCGGCAAGATCAGGGGCGCGGAAGACCCGGATCTGTGGGCGAGTTTCGTGATGTTCGAGGGGTGAAGACTTACGCCCCGTCCGGCGGCACGGGTGGCACCGGGCGGGCGCGGGTGGCGATCACGATGCCCACCAGCACCAGCACATAGCCCGCCCCGTGGAACCAGGCGAAACGCTCGCCCAGAAACAGGATGGCCAGCGCCGAGCCGAACACCGGCATCAGGTGCAGGAAGGGCGCCGCCCGGTTGGCTCCCACCAGTTGCACGCCGCGATTGAAGGCCAGATAGGCGATGAGCGAGGGGCCGGTGCAGATATAGGCCAGCACCAGCAGCGTGAAGCGATCGAAGTGCAGCGGCACGCCGCTCGCCTGCTCGATGATCGCCGCCGGCACCAACTGCACCGCCCCGATGAGCATGATGCTGGCGAGGAAGGACAGCTGCCCCATGGGCGGGCGCACCCGCAGGATGGCCATGTAGAAGCCGTAGATCACCAGCGCGATCAGGATCCACACGTCGCCGGCATTGAGCCGAAGATGCAGCAGGGTGTCGGGATCGCCCTTGCTGATGATGACGATGACGCCGGCCAGCGAGACGAGAATACCCGTCGCCTGTCCGCCGGAGAGGCGATCGCGGAACAGGAACAGGCTCCACAGCGCCACCAGCAGCGGCCCCACGGACTGCACCAGCAGGCCGTTGATGGCCTGCGTATATTGCAGGCCGTAATAGCTCATGGCGTTGTAGCAGGAGATGCCGCAGGCGGCGAGAACCACCAGCCGCCAGAAGTGCCGGCGGATGAGCGGGGCGTCGCGCTTCAGCTCGGCCCAGGCGAAGGGCAGGATGATGAGCGTGGCGCCGAACCAGCGCAGGCAGGCGATGGTGATGGGCGGCACCGAGCCGGCCATGAAGCGGCCGAGCACGATGTTGATGGCCCACAGCAGCGAGGTCAGCGTGAGCAGCGCATAGGGCGCGTTGACGAGCGGCGCCAGCAGGCGGCCGGTGGGGGAGCGGGGGGCATCCGGCTGGTGCGCCTCTCCGGGCGGACTGGCTGGCGCGGAGTCGGCGGTGCGGCCGCTGGGGGCGGGGCGGGGCATCGGTCCCGGTGACATCGGTCCTCGTGGCACGTTTCCTGTGGCGCCCGGTGGGCCGGGCGTCTTCTTGTCAGGCGCCCTTACGAAACGCCCTGCATCCACCTCTACCCCGCCTCGGCCGCCACGGGAAATGAAACTGCGTGGGGAACCCATCTCGTCCGGTGATGGAGGAGGGAAGTCGCGTTCGGAAACGGCTCAGTTCTGCAGCAGCAGGTAGCCCGTGGGATCATCCGGGCAGAGGCCACCGGCGCATTCCAGCACCGTGGAGGTGCCGTTGGCCAGCGCCAGCAACGCCGCCAGCGCCACCATGGCAAGGCTGAAGGTGGCGGCGGTGGAGGTGGCGCTCCCGGAGGCGGGCGCGTCCGCCTCTTCCTCGCGCACGAACTGGCCGTCGAACAGCAGCATGGCGGCGCTGCCGAGGATGATGGCCAGATAGACGATGAAGGCCCAGGTGTAGAAATGCAGGCCCATCAGCGCATCGCCATAGGTGCCGGTGCCGGGCACGATGTGCAGCAGGATCTGCCGCGAGGAGATGCAGGCGCCGAGGAAGGCGGAGAGGATCACCACCGCATAATGGCTGGGGCGCGGGCCGAACTTCACGTTGAGCGCAAGGCCCAGCGAGGCGCCCGCGAAGCCCGCGCGCTGGAGGATGCAGAGCGGGCAGGGGATGTCGCCGAAGGCGATCTGGTCCACGAAGGCGACGATGAGCACGAGGCTCACCGCCAGCAGGCCGAGAGCATTGAGCAGGCGTGCGGTGGGGGCGTTAAGGAGGCCGATCATCCGTGTGCCCTCACAGCACGAGGTTAAGGGCATCGGTGGCGTGCAGGCGGAACAGCACCGCCAGCCCCACCATGGAGAGCGCCCACAGCATGAGCGCCGCGCCGCGCTGGCCGGAGAAGACGCACAGGAAGGCGGCGAGAATGCCGAAGAAGGGGATGCTCATCATGGGGGCGGTCTCTCTCCTGCGTGGCCTCTCCCGCGCGGCGGCGCCGCAGCGGCTGTGCGCCGGCATGGCCGTTGCGGCGGCAGCTTATAGGGGGCGGGGCTTGCGCGGAACCGGCCGACCGAGGCGGGCGGCGCGACAGGCTTCCCCCCTTCGGGGCAGCGACCCTGGAGCGTTTCAGTGGTTCATGGAAACACTGAAACGCTCCAACTCTTCGATGGAGAATGTCTTGCGGCTTCGATTGCGGAGCAATCAAAGCCGGACATGCTCCAGGGTCTCCCGCCCCCGAAAGGGGGAGAGGGCGCGTTCCGCGAAAGGGAAGGGGGCAGGGACACAACCTGCAAACGACCGGATGCGCTCAGGTCGCGGCCGGAATGTCCGGCCGCTTCGAGCGCCGGTAGCCGGACTTGTCCTCCGGCGGGGTCATGCCCTGCATGAGATAGAGCACGTCATTGGCCAGCGAGGAGCAGATCTCGATGCCGCTGGCATCGTTCAGGCCCTCCGTATTGCTGAGCACGAACACGCCCGCAGGCGAGGTGGCGCTGCCCGGCGCGGCGCTGGGCAGGAAGGCGATGTAGCTGGAGAAGCCCGGCAGGTCGCCGTCCTTCCACACGGTGGCGAAGGGCGCGCCGTCATTGGAGCCGAGGAACCAGCCGAGGCCGAGATGATCGCCCCAGCCGGTCTTCACCGGGGTGGAGACGGTCTGCAGCACCGGCAGCAGGCTGTTGAGCGGCTGCTCCTGCATCAGCCCCATGTTGAACAGGAGCCAGGTCTGCATGTCGTTGGGCGAGGCGACGATGCCGCCCGCGCCATTATAGGCGGGGAATTGCGGCCAGCCGGGCGGGGCCACGCAATCATAGCTCTGGCCGTTGAAATAATAGCCCTGCGGCAGCGTATCGAGCCGCACCTCGTCGAAGAACTGCGCGGAGAGGCCGAGGGGCGAAAAGATCAGGTCGATGACGATCTGCTCATAGGCATCGTCGGTGCCCGCATAGGCCGGCAGCACCGCGCCCATGAGGCCGAAGCCGAGGTTGGAATAGCGATAGGCCGGCTTCGGGAACGGCGCCATGCTGGTGTAGTTGAGAAAGCCCAGCATGCCCGGCACGGTGTAGGGCTGGGGCATGTTCGTGGGTTCGTCATCGGCGCTGCCATTGTCCTGCGGCAGGCCGGAGGCATAGTTCACCAGCGAGGTCAGGCTGATGTCGGCGAACTGCGGGCCGATCTCCAGCTCGGGATAATCGCCCAGCGTGGCATCTTCCGGCCCCTGCGTGGTCAGGTACCAGGCATAGGCGGTGGCGGCGAAGGTCTTGGACACCGAGGCGAGCACGAAGGGCGTGTCGGCATCCAGCGTCAACGGCCCGCCATCCTGCCGCTGCACGGCACCGAAGGTGTAGATGGCGGAGAAATCGGGCTCCGGGCTGGCGATGCCGATGGCGAAGGCGAGGCTGGTGTTGTCTGCCTGCAAGGCGAGATAGGGCGCGACGAGCGCTGCGAGATCGTCTTCGGATGGCTGCACGATAATGGTCATGAAGTCCTCCCCGGTGCTGTGTCCTCGGTAGGCGCGGCGGCCGACAGGGCATCGGCCGGTGGCTGCGCACGGCCGGTGCCGTGTCGCGGGCCACGCCGGGATTCAGCTTGCGCCATGGGGTATGGCGTTGTCACGACGGACGGGGGGCTGGGACTGGGACCGGGCCGTGACTGGGGCAGCGCCGGGGATGGGCCAGGTTCCTTTGGTAGCCGGCCTACCAATTGTCCTTGAACTTCTTCCACCCGTCCTCGGTGGTGAGGGTTATCACGGCCTGCTGCATGGTCGCCACGTCGCGATAGCCGTTCCACCATGAGCCGGACAGCAGGAAAACGGCGGCCATGGAGGCGAGGCAACCCTCGCGGGCGGACTTGACCATGGCTTTGCTCACCTTTTCCTTCGGCCTCTCCTCACCCTTGATCGCGGATTTAATCCTCTTGCCGAGGGAATGGATCTTCTTGCCGATCCCGACGATCCCGACCGTGCCCACCGACAGGGCGACGACGCCGGCGTTTCTTTCCTTCTTGTCGATGATGTACTGTATATTGTCGGCGCAATTGCCGCATTTGCAGTAATATGTGGTGCGTTTCCGGGTCGGGCTCCGGGCATCGTCGCGCAGCGTATAAAGGTTGAAGACCTTTCCCGCTTGGACCGCCACGACAGTCACACCGATCCACAACGCAGCGGCCGCCGATACCGGAGCGAAGGTCACGCCCATGACGGCAGCGCCACTGACGGCCAGGCTATCGACACCCTTTTTCACCCCGTGTTCAAGCGCGGCCTCGCCTGGCTTCCTGGCAAGCTGCGCGCCACGGTCCGTCAGCGGGCGGGGCGGGCGCGCCGGGCTTGGACGGGGCGGGGGCGAGGGCGGCGGCGTCGCTGACATGAAGCCGGGATTCTTGAGCTGGTACGGCAGGATCTTCTCGGGGGTCGGCGGCACGTTGAAGCGCGTCATCGTCGCCTGCTGCTTCTCCAGACTCCAGTAGCCGATGTGGCTGCTCGCGGGGGAGCGCTGCAGGCCCTTGAAGAGCTTGTCGTCGACGATGTCATCCGCATCGACTTCCTCCGACACTTCCCGCAGCTGTGCCCAGAATTCCAATGGGCTGATGATGCGGCCAAGCTCTTCCAGTTGCTCCGGCGTAGGCAGTCCCATGACCCCTCCTCATCGACCGTGCGCCGCAGGCGCCGCAGGCCGTGATTGCGCGGCGGGCATCCTCGGCCGGGCGTATCGGGCGAATGTGCTGAATGCTGCGGGAGTGAGTTGAAATAGAGAGAAACTATATTTGCTATCTATCAAGGTGCAGAGCATTCTGCATTTGAATATGGCATGTGGGGGCGCATGAGCTCTGTGCCATTTTTGGGGGTAATTCCGGAGGGGTGATGCGGGAGTGGCCGGGCGGAGCGGGACCGTCGCCACCTGACCACCTCACCCGACAGACCTCACCTGACCGACCTCGCCTGACAGGCTCACCCATGCGACGCTGAAGGGGCGCGCCGCCGTGCGCGGGCGCGAGGCGGCGCGCATGGAATTGTTGAGCGGATGATCTGTAAGGTCGCGGATGCGGAGCGCGCACGTCCGGTGCGGCAGGGGGCGACGGTGTCTCGGTGGCGCGCTTTCGGCGAGACGGCGGGCCGCGAGGTCCGGCGGCGAATGGAATGCTCGCAATCTGCCCCCGGAACGAAACCGTCAGCATGAGATGTCAGATGATGAGTTCCAAGCTATTCATTTCGCAACGGAATGAATAGCAAGCAATGGTGGCGGTCATGGTGCCACTGCGTGTGCCATGTCCCTGTGCCAGCGTGTGCCATCCGCACCCGTTACGCGCACAGGCCCGCCGGGGCCCGCCCGGTCCAGACGCCGCAACGCCTTGCCCGCGCTCACCTTTCCGGAGAGGCGCAGCAGCCAGAACACCAACCGTGGTCCATTGTGCCAAAACGGGACCATCGGCGTGCCATCCGGGAACGTCCGTGAACACAATGTGTCCGAATCGGATGCGCGCCGCCGTGCGCACTCCGTTCTGTTTGGAGGTATCGGGAGCCGCTCAGGCGGCGTCCCGCGCCTCCCGGCCGACGATGGCGACGATGTCGGCCATGATGCGGTTCAGCTCGAAATTCTTCGGCGTATAGACCGCCGCCACCCCGAAGGAGCGCAGCGCCGCCTCGTCCTCGGGCGGGATGATGCCGCCCACCACCACCGGAATGTCGGACAATCCTTCCGCATGCATGCGCTCCATCACGTCGCGCACCAGCGGTACGTGGGAGCCGGAAAGGATAGATAATCCAACCACATGCACGCTTTCTTCCAGCGCGGCGTTGACGATCTCGGCGGGTGTCAGGCGGATGCCCTCATAGACCACCTCCATGCCGGCATCGCGGGCCCGCACGGCGATCTGCTCGGCACCGTTGGAATGCCCGTCCAGTCCCGGCTTGCCGACCAGGAATTTCAGCCGCCGCCCGAGCTTCTCCGACACCGCATCGACGCCCGCGCGAACCTCGTCCAGCCCTTGCGTATCAAGGCGTGCCGCGCGTCCGACGCCGGTGGGCGCACGATACTCGCCGAAGATCTCGCGCAGCGCCGTGCCCCATTCGCCGGTGGTCACGCCCACCTTGGCGCAGAGAATGGAGGGCTCCATGATGTTGCCCCCCTCCCGCGCCGCTTTTCTCAATGCTTCCAGTGCGTTGGCGGTGGCATCCGCATCCCGCGCCGCGCGCCATGCCTGAAGCCGCGCCACCTGCTCCGGTTCCACATGCTCGGGCACGGTGAGGATGGAGCCCTCTCCGGTGGTCAGTGGCGAGGGCTCGGTGTCGGTCCAGCGGTTGACGCCCACCACCACCTGATCGCCGGTCTCGATGGCTTCGAGGCGCCGGGTGTTGGACTCCACAAGCTGCTGTTTCATATAGGAGTTTTCGATCGCCGCCACGGCGCCGCCCATGGCTTCGATACGCGCCAGTTCCGCCCGCGCCTCGTCCTTCAGCGCCTCCACCTTGCGGTCGATCTCGGCCGATCCGTCGAAGATGTCGCCATATTCCAGAAGGTCGGTCTCATAGGCCAGCACCTGCTGCATGCGCAGCGACCATTGCTGGTCGAAGGAGCGCGGCAGGCCCAGCGCCTCGTTCCAGGCCGGCAGCTGCACGGCGCGCGCACGGGCCTTCTTGGAGAGCGTAACCGCCAGCATTTCCAACAGGATACGGTAGACGTTGTTCTCCGGCTGCTGCTCGGTGAGGCCGAGCGAATTCACCTGCACGCCATAGCGGAACAGCTTCTGCTTGGCGTCCGTGATGCCGTAGCGATTGACGCAGATCTCGTCCCACAGATCCACGAACGCCCGCATCTTGCACAGCTCGGTCACGAACCGCATGCCCGCATTCACGAAGAAGGAGATGCGCCCCACCACCTCGCCGAACACATCGCCTTCGGCCTGCCCGGAGCGCTTCACCGTGTCGAGGATGGCGATGGCATTGGCCAGCGCGAAGGCCAGCTCCTGCACCGGCGTCGCCCCCGCCTCCTGCAGATGGTAGGAGCAGACGTTCATCGGGTTCCAGCGCGGCAAGTGACTGGTGGTGAAGACGATTACGTCCTTGGTCAGCCGCATGGACGGGGCCGGCGGGAACACATAGGTGCCGCGCGACAGGTATTCCTTGATGATGTCGTTCTGGGTGGTGCCCTGCAATCGGGCCCGGTCCGCCCCCTGCTCGTCGGCCACCGCGATATAGAGCGCCAGCAGCCACGGGGCGCAGGCGTTGATGGTCATGGAGGTGTTCATCTCGCTGAGCGGGATGCCCTCGAACAGGGTCCGCATGTCGCCGAGATGGGAAATCGGCACGCCCACCTTGCCCACCTCGCCGCGGGCGAGGGGATGGTCGCTGTCGTAGCCGGTCTGGGTGGGCAGGTCGAAGGCCACCGAGAGGCCGGTCTGGCCCTTGGCGAGGTTGGAACGATAGAGCTTGTTGGACTCCGCAGCAGTCGAATGGCCCGCATAGGTGCGGAACAGCCACGGTTTGTCACGGCCCGCCATGGTGCCTCCCCCTTGATCCCGGTTTCCCTGGCTGGCCATTCCGGCTCTTGCCTTTGGGTATCTTGCGCCGCAACGCAGCATCCGTCGATGCTCATTTTGGCTGAGAAGCCGGGGGGCTCACGTCACCAGCGAGATCACGAACAGCAGGATGACCGCGCCGATGGTGGCGCAGATGATCTTGCCCACCACGCCGCCGACGATGAAGACATTGCCGAACAGGAAGCCGCCGATCAGCGCGCCCACGATGCCGACCGCGATGTTGCCGAGCAGCCCGAAACCCTTGCCGCGGAACACTTGTCCCGCCAGCCAGCCGGCGATGGCGCCGATCACGATCATGCCGATGAGTGCGGCCATGTGTCCCTCCGTCCCCTTTGCCCATGCCCGCCTTATCTTGGGGCATCGGCAGGCGGGCCGGAAGAGGGGACGGTGGGCTCAGCCGGCGGTCGCCTGCGGCAGGCTGGCGCGTTGCAGCCGGTCGCGGCTGCGCCCGAGATGGATGCGCATGGCTTCGCGCGCCTGCTCGCAGTTCCCCGCCGCGATGCCGGCGAAGATGTCCGCATGTTCCTGCAACAGCACGCCCAGATAAGCTTCGCGCGAGGCGGCGATGAGCTGGAAGGTGTGCAGCCGCGAGCGCGGGATCAGCGGCCCGCCGAGATGGGAGAACAGATCGAGGAAGTGCCGGTTGCCGGTGGCGCGGGCGATGGCGGCATGGAAGTCGAGGTCCGGCTGCACCGCATCATCGTGGGAGGGGATGGCGTCCGCCATGGTGTCCAGCGCCGCCTGAAGCGCGGCAAGGTCCGCCGGGGTGCGGCGCACGGCGGCCAGCGCCGCTGCCTCGGTTTCCAGCCCCATGCGCACATCAAGCACGGCAACCACCTCCTGGATCACGCCGAGGCTGGCCTCCTCGATGTGAAACGGCAGGCCGGGCGAGGTGCGCAGCACGAAGGCCCCCACGCCCTGTTGGGTGGTGACGAGGCCGATGCCCTTGAGATTGGTGATGGCCTCGCGCACCACGGTGCGGCTGACGCCGAACTCCGCGACCAGCTCCTGCTCGCTGGGCAGCCGCTCGCCGCCCTTGAACCCGCCATCGGTGATGCGCGCGCGCAGGGCCGTCACCAGTTGCTGGACGAGGGTGTCGCGGCGTTTCAACTGGACCAAGGGCTTGTCTCCCGATCTGCCCAGACGGTGTAGGGCAGGATGCGGCGCGGGGCCACCAGGGTGGCGGTGCCCCGCTGCCGTTTTCGCGGATGCTCAGCGCACCATGCAGGGTTTCTTGCGGTCGAACTGCCAGCCGGGGATCAACTGGCGCATGGCGATGGCGTCATCGCGCGCCCCCAGGCCGTGGGCCTTGTAAAGCTGGTGCGCCGCGTCCACCGCGTCCATGTCGATCTCGATGCCCAGCCCGGCCTTCTCCGGCACCGCCACGAGGCCGCCGACGATCTTCAGCGGATCGCGGGTGAGGCGCTGGCCGTCCTGCCAGATCCAGTGGGTGTCGATGGCCGTCACCTTGCCCGGCGCGGCGGCGGCCACATGGGTGAACATGGCCAGCGAAATGTCGAAATGGTTGTTGGAGTGCGAGCCCCAGGTGAGGCCCCAGTCGCGGCACATCTGGGCTACGCGCACAGAGCCACGCAGCGTCCAGAAATGCGGGTCCGCCAGCGGAATGTCCACCGATAGCAGGCGGATGGCATGTCCCATCTCGCGCCAGTCGGTGGCGATCATGTTGGTGGCGGTGGGCAGGCCCGTGGCCTGCCGGAACTCCGCCATCACCTCGCGGCCGGAGAAGCCGTTCTCGGAGCCGCATGGGTCTTCCGCATAGGCCAGCACGCCCTTCAGCTCGCGGCCCACCGCAATGGCCTCCTCCAGCGACCAGGCGCCGTTGGGGTCGAGCGTGATGCGCGCCTCGGGGAAGCGCTCGGCCAGCGCATGGATGGCAAGCGCCTCCTCGCGGCCGGCGAAGACACCGCCCTTGAGCTTGAAATCGTTGAAGCCGTAGCGCTCATAGGCGGCCTCCGCGAGCCGCACCACGGCGGCGGGCGTCACCGCTTCCTCGTGGCGCAGGCGCAGCCAGTCGTCGGTGGCATCGGGGGCGGAAAAATAGGGCAGGTCGGTCTTTGCCCGGTCGCCCACGTAGAACAGATAGCCCAGCATCTCCACATGGCTGCGCTGCTGGCCCTCGCCCAGAAGCTCGGCCACCGGCACGCCCAGATGCTGGCCCAGCAGGTCGAGGAAGGCGCTTTCCAGCGCCGTCACCACATGGATGGTGATGCGAAGGTCGAAGGTCTGGAAGCCGCGCCCGCCGGCATCCTTGCCGGCATGGGCCGCGCGCACCGCCTCAAGGCAGGCGTTCATCTGGCCAAGGCCGCGGCCGATCACCAGTTCCCGAGCGGCTTCGAGTGTGGTGCGGATGCCTTCGCCGCCCGGCACCTCGCCGAGGCCGGTGTTGCCGGCGCTGTCGGTGAGGATGACGATGTTGCGGGTGAAGAAGGGGCCATGCGCGCCGGAGAGGTTCAGCAGCATGCTGTCGGTGCCCGCCACGGGGATCACGGTCATGCCAGTGATGCGCGGGGCGCCGGTGGTCTGCGAGGCGTCTGCGAGGGATGTGGTCACGGTCGCTGTCCTGATGTGCGTGCGGAAGAAAGGCCGCCGCGCGGGCGCGGCGGCCGGGCCGGGTGAGCCCGAGCGTGGGCCTCAGTTCGCCGTGATGTTGCCGGCTTCGATCACCGCCTTCCAGCGGGCCAGCTCGGCGGCGAGGAAGGCGTCGAACGCCTTGCTGTCATTGGCCACGATCTCGAAGCCGAGGTCGTTGAACTTCGCCGCCACCTCGGGCGCGCGCAAGGCGTCGATGGCCGCACCGCTGAGCTTGGCACGCACGTCCGCCGGCAGGCCCTTGGGCGCTGCGGCGGCCTGCCAGGAATAGACCACCACGTCCTTGGCGCCGGCCTCTTCCAGCGTCGGCACGTCGGGCAACTGGGGCACGCGCTTGTCGCTGGTCACGGCCAGCGCCTTGAGCTTGCCGGCCTTGATCTGGTTGACGACGGCGCCGAGATTCTGGAACGACACCTCCACATGGCCGCCGATGAGGTCGGAGATGGCCGGGGCGCCGCCCTTGTAGGGGATGTGCGAGCCCTCGGTGCCGGTCTTCTGCCAGAACAGGGCGGCAGTGAGGTGGTCGGATGAGCCGGAGCCGGAGGAGGCGAACGTCACCTTGCCGGGGCTCTTCTTCATCAGGGCCACCAGCTCGGCGACGGAGTTGGCGGGGAAGGCGGGCGTCGCAACCAGCACGTTGGGCGTACGCACCGCAACCGTGATGAGGTCGAAATCCTTCTGCGGATCGTAGCGCAGATCCTTCTGCAGGAAGGGATTGACCGCATAGGTGCCGATGGAGGCGACCATCATGGTGTAGCCGTCGGGCGCGGCATTCTTCACCTGCGCGGCACCGATGGCGCCGGTAGCGCCGGGCCGGTTGTCGATCACCACGGGCTTGCCCAGCGTGTGGGCCATCTGCTCGCCCATCACGCGGGCGGTGGTATCCGTGGCGCCGCCGGGCGGGAACGGCACCACCACGGTGATCGGCTTGTCGGGATAGGCAAAACTCGGGGTCGCTGCAACGCACAGGACAAGCCCGAGCATCGCCGCGAGCGGCGTCCTCACCTTCATGGCGTTTCCTCCGGCGGCCGCTTCGGCCTGCCATTCTCTTTCGCCCATGACGCATGGGCAGAGCGATCCTATACGATGTCAGTCATCATACAAGTTGGGGCGACGAAATGCCCTGAAACGCGGGGATGATGGGCCGTCGTCTTCGCCCAAAGAAGGCTAGTGGGACGCAAATTCTCTGCTACGCTGCAACGCGAAACAGCGTGATCGTAAACCACCGATTGTACGCACGAGACCGAATGGTCCGGCAGAGGAGAGAGACCCATGGGCCAGCCAGCCGCCGCCACCTCGCCCGTTTCCGAGCCGGTCCTCAAGGACCTGTACGAGCTGGGGGAAATCCCCCCTCTGGGCCATGTGCCCAAGCAGATGTACGCCTGGGCGATCCGCCGCGATCGGCACGGCCCGCCGGAAGAGTCCTTCCAGGTTGAGGTGGTGCCCACCTGGGAGCTGGGCGAGGCCGACGTGCTGGTGCTCGTGATGGCGGCCGGCGTGAATTACAATGGCATCTGGGCCGGCCTCGGGCAGCCCATCTCCCCCTTCGATGTCCATAAGCAGCCGTACCATATTGCCGGCTCCGATGCCTCGGGCATCGTCTGGGCGGTGGGCTCCAAGGTGAAGCGCTGGAAGGTGGGCGACGAGGTCGTCGTCCACTGCAATCAGGACGACGGCGACGACGAAGAGTGTAATGGCGGCGACCCCATGTTCTCCCCGTCCCAGCGCATCTGGGGCTATGAGACGCCGGACGGCTCGTTCGCCCAGTTCTGCCGCGTGCAGGCCCGCCAGCTCATGCCGCGCCCCAAGCATCTCACATGGGAAGAGTGCGCCTGCTACACGCTGACCATGGCGACCGCCTACCGCATGCTGTTCGGCCATGCGCCCCATGACGTGAAGCCCGGCCAGTTCGTGCTGGTGTGGGGCGCGTCCGGCGGCCTCGGCGTGTTCGGCGTGCAGCTCGCCGCCGCCTCGGGCGCCCATGTGATCGGCGTCATCTCGGACGAGACCAAGCGCGACTACGTGCTGGGGCTCGGCGCCAAGGGCGTGATCAACCGCAAGGATTTCAACTGCTGGGGCCAGATGCCCAAGGTGAATTCGCCCGAATATAACGACTGGGTGAAGGAAGCCCGCAAGTTCGGCAAGGCGATCTGGGACATCACCGGCAAGCGCGACGTGGACATGGTGTTCGAGCATCCCGGCGAGCAGACCTTCCCGGTCTCCTGCCTCGTCGCCAAGCGCGGCGGCATGGTGGTGTTCTGCGCCGGCACCACGGGCTTCAACATCACCTTTGATGCCCGCTATGTCTGGATGCGGCAGAAGCGTATCCAGGGCTCGCACTTCGCCCATCTGAAACAGGCGTCCTCGGCCAACCAGTTCATCATCGACCGCCGGGTGGACCCCTGCATGTCCGAGGTGTTCCCGTGGGAGAAGATCCCGGTGGCGCACACCATGATGTGGAAGAACCAGCACCCGCCCGGCAACATGTCCGTGCTGGTCAATGCCCCGCGCGCGGGCTTGCGCTCCTACGAGGACGTGCTGGAGGCCATCGCCGAAGGGGCGTGACCTTTCAGGCCACCGCCGGCTCGCGGGCCGTGCGGTTGCGGCCCTCGGCCTTGGCGGCATAGAGGGCGCGGTCCACGCGGTGGAGCGCGTCCTCGGGCCTGCCGGCGCCGTTCCACAGCATGACGCCCGCGCTCATGGTCAGCTTCACGCCATTGATGTTGAGGCGGGCGACAGCGTCGCGGACGCGCTCGGCGAGGTCGTGCGCGTCGGTCAGTGTGGGGCGGCCGCACAGCAGCAGGAATTCGTCGCCACCCCAGCGTCCGGCCAGATCCCCCGGTCCCAGCTGCCCGGCGATGCTTTCGGCCACCGCCTCCAGCACCCGGTCGCCCACGAGATGGCCGTTGGTGTCGTTGATGGCCTTGAAGTGGTCCACATCCATGAGGATGAGGCCGATCGACCGCAAGGCCGTCGTCTCGCCGGCGGCGACGTTGCCGAGAATGCGCTCAAGGCCGCGCCGGTTGGCGATGCCGGTGAGCGCATCGGTGAAGGCCACGCCTTCCAGGACCGCCGCATGGGCGCGGGCGTCGTCGAACGCCATGGTCGTCACCACGAACAGCGACATGGACACCAGCACCACCAGATGCACCGCATAGGCATTGATCACCAGCGAGCTGATCATATGGTCGGTGTCGGAAAACTCGCCGCGTAGCGCCATGAAGATCAGCGGGATGGTGGCGAGCACGAAGACGATGACGCCGGCCACCACCGCCTCCCATTTGCGGAACATCACGAAGGCCGCGATGTAGAGCATGGGCATCCATTGCAGGGTATTGGAGATGACGTAGAGCTGGGTGTCCGCATCGAAGGCGGTGAAGAAGGACACCATCAGGATGCAGTAGGAAGCGAAGCTCAGATACGCGAGCCATTCCGCCGCCCGGTGCCATCGCGGCAGAAGCACCATCACCCCCAGCGCCGTGCCGAGCGCGGTCAGAAGCACCGGATAGGCGACGCGGTCGATCCGCGTGATCAGCCCGGCGCGGGTCTCGAACGTCCAGAGGCAGATGACGGCAATGCAGCCGATGGCTGTCAGGATGCGGCAGATCAACTGGCGTTGACGGCCGAGCTTCTGTTCCATGCGGGCCCTTCCCAAGTACCGCCCAGATGGCAGAAATCGGCGGCGACGTCCATAAAGTAAGGCAAGCTTCCCTAACACCGAAGCGGGCAGGCGCCTTCACATGATGGACAGTGCCGCCGATTGGCGGCACAAGCCCGCCCATGATTTCCCAAGCGCCCCGCGATCCTGACACCCCCGTGGCGATCATCGGTGCCGGCCCGGCCGGACTCATGGCAGCCTCGCATCTGGCGGCGGCCGGCGTGCGGGTCCGGCTGTTCGACCGCATGCCGGCGCCGGCGCGCAAATTCCTCATGGCCGGGCGAGGTGGGCTCAACCTCACCCATTCCGAGCCGCTGGACCGCTTCCTGACGCGCTACGGCCCCGCCGCCGACCATCTCGCACCCGCCATCCACGCCTTTCCGCCCGAGGCCCTGCGGGCGTTTGTGGAGGACTTGGGCGAACCGACCTTCGTCGGTTCCAGCGGGCGGGTGTTTCCGAAGAGCTTCAAGGCCTCGCCCTTGCTGCGCGCCTGGCTGCGACGGCTGGGCGAGGCGGGCGTCACGCTGCATGCGCGCCATGACTGGACCGGCTGGACGGAGGACGGCGCGCTGTCTTTCCGCACGCCCGAGGGGACCGTCACGGTTAGGCCGCGCGCGACCTTGCTCGCGCTTGGCGGCGCGTCGTGGCCGCGCCTCGGGGCGGACGGCGGCTGGCGCGGGCTGCTGGAGGGCAGGGGGCTGACGGTCGCGCCCTTCGCACCGGCCAACATGGGCGTGCTGCTGGACTGGTCGGAGCATCTGCGCGGCCGTTTCGCCGGTGAGCCGTTGAAGCGCATCGCTCTGTCCTGCGACGGGGTGAGCGTGCGGGGCGAAGCCGTGATCACCGGAGGCGGGCTGGAAGGGGGCGCGGTCTATGCCCTCTCCCGCATCATCCGCAACGCCGTGGCGCGCGACGGAAAGGCGAAGCTCGCCATCGATCTTCGGCCTGATCTGAGCGTGGAGCAACTCGCGTCCAAGCTCCGGGCGGCGCCCGAGCGCCTCTCCTTCGCCGAACGCCTGCGCAAGGCGGCGGGCCTGTCCCCGGTGCAGGCCGGAGTGTTGCGCGATGGCATGCCGGCGCGGCCCGCCACGCCCGAAGCTCTGGCGCGGCTCATCAAGCAGGTGGAACTCACTGTGACGGACACCTGCGGTCTGGAGCGGGCCATCTCCAGCGCCGGGGGCCTGTCATGGGCCGACATGGCGCCGGACTATGGCGTGCGCGGCCAGCCGGGCCTGTTCGCCTGCGGCGAGATGCTGGATTGGGAAGCGCCCACGGGCGGCTATCTGCTGCAGGCCTGCTTCGCCACCGGACGGGCCGCAGCCGAGGGTATTCTGGACCATATCAGGTAGCCTGACAGTGTATATGTTTGCGCGAAAATAGGTTGAAATTGAAACCTTAGGTAATCGTCCTCCGCCGCATCATACTCCCGCCGCACCTATTCTCATGGCGTGGTGGAGACCATGGCGGACATCGTTGGAACACTCGATTCGGACTATCTGAACGGCACTTCTCCTACGGGTGATGTGCTCGTCGGGCGCGGCGGCAATGATTACATCGCTGCCCATCCCGGCACGGGCTCCAGCACCCTCGACGGTGGCGAGGGCAATGACACCCTGATCGGCGGCGCCGGTGACGACATCCTGCTGGGTGGCGACGGCGACGACAGGCTGATCGGCAGGGCTGGGGCGGACATTCTCGTCGGCGGGGCCGGCATAGACACCGCGGATTATTCGGGGTCGGTGGCGCCGCAGGATGGCGTCACCGTGGACCTTTCCAACGGTACGGGGACGGGCGGGGATGCCGAAGGCGATTTCCTGTCCGGTATCGAGAACATCGTCGGCACCAACGCGGCGGACGTGCTGATCGGCGATGACAATGCCAATGTGATCTCCGTCGGCGACGGCCTGTATGGCGCCGTGGACACGGTGTTCGCGGGCGGCGGCGACGACATCGTCATCATCGGCGAGGGCAGCGCCATCGCCGATGGCGGCGAAGGCTTCGATCAGGTGGTGATCTCCTTTGCCGACGAGACGCAGGGCGTGACCTTCTCCTTCGCTGATGGAGCGACGGCAAACGGCAGCACCTTCACCAACTTCGAAAGCATGGACGTGTCGGGAAGCCGGTTTTCCGACACCTTCTATGGGGATGCCGGCAGCGACACTGTCTATGCCGCCGGCGGCAACGACATCCTCTATGGCGGCGATGGCCGGGACTATCTGCGTGGCGAAGCCGGCAACGATAGCCTGTATGGCGGCAACGGCCACGACAGCCTGCGCGGCGGGTCCGGCGACGACCGGCTGGAAGGCGGCTGGGGCAACGACTTCCTGGTGGGCGGTTCCGGCTCGGACACCTTCGTGTTCGACGACCTGAACGCCAGTCGCGACCGGATCATCGACTTTGAAGCCGGCGATGACGGCGACAAGATCGAGCTGTCTCTCTACCGGCAGTCGGAGACGGGCATCCATTCCTTCGACGATTTTCTCGATCATCTGACCCAGACCGATCAGGGCCTTTATCTGGACCTGTCGGGCCACGGCGACTGGGCGATCGGCGTGATCATCGAAGGCGTGAACATCGCCGACCTGACGTCGGACAATCTGGTGCTGGCCGACGATCCCTTCGCCTGATCGCGCCTCACCGGATGCGCGGGGGGCCGGGGCGGATCATGTGACCTGATCCGCCCCGGGGCCCCGGATCCCAGCAGATCTCTTCCCAACGCATCTCTTCTCTTGCCGAGGAGGACACCATGGCCCGCATCGTCGGAACACAGGAGCCGGACTCTCTCATCGGCGCTTCACTCACGGGAGATGTGATCCTCGGGCTGGGCGGCGATGATTACCTGGCCGCCTATCCCGGCACGGGCTCCAGCACATTGGAGGGCGGCGATGGCAACGACACCCTGCAGGGCGGCGCTGGGGATGACATTCTGCGAGGCGGAGCGGGCGATGACGAACTGACCGGAGGGGCCGGGGCCGACATCATCGAAGGCGGCGACGGTATCGACACCGTCAGCTATTGGCACGCCCCGCCGCAGACCGGCGTCACGGTGAATCTGGCGACCGGCACAGCGTACGGCGGCGATGCCGAGGGCGATATCCTGTCCGGCATCGAGAACATTCGTGGCACCACGGGCGCCGATGTCCTGATCGGCGATGACAATGCCAATGAGATCTCGATTGCCTATTACGCCGGCTATGAGGTGGTGGACACCGTCTCTGCGGGCGGTGGGGACGACACCGTGTTCATCCACTACGGCAAGGCCGTTGCCGACGGCGGTGATGGCGACGACATGGTGGCCATCTCCTTTCGCGCCGGGACCGAGGGCGTGACCCTGCATTTCGACCCTGCACTGACCGAGGTGGACGGCAGCATCCTCACCAATTTCGAGAGCATACAGGCGTTCGGCACCGTGCTGACGGACACCTTCTACGGTGGCGACGGCGATGACGCCCTGAGCGGCTGGGACGGCCGGGACTATCTGCGGGGCGGTGACGGCAACGACCGGCTTTATGGCGGCAACGGCCACGACAGCCTGCGCGGCGGGGCCGGGGACGATCGGCTGGAAGGTGGCTGGGGCAACGATTATCTGGTCGGCGGTGCCGGCTCGGACTGGTTCCTCTTCAACGACCTGAATTCCAGCCGCGACCGCATCCTCGATTTCGAGGCCGGGGATGGCGGCGACAAGATCGTCCTGTCGCTCAACCGGCAGACGGACGGGGGCATCCACTCCTTCGAGGACTTCCTCGATCACCTCACCGAGACGGACGAGGGTGTCTATCTGGACCTGCATGGCCCCGAGGCGTGGCCCATCGGCGTCATCATCGAGGGCGTCAGCATCTCCGATCTGACGCCGGACAATCTCAACCTGGACAATTTCTGGGGCTGAGAGCGGGGGACTTCAGCGCCCGCCGGACAGGCCGGGTGGGGCGAGGGGATTGTCCATCAGCGCCGCCCGGTCGGGCGTGTCCACGGCGGGCACGCCGAGAAAGGCATTGAACAGGCGCTGGATCACGGACGGATCGAGATCGCGCACGATCATGACAAGGCGCGTGCGGCGGTCATCATCCGGCCATTCGGGCAGGCGGGTCGGCGGGTGCATGACGTGCTGCACTCCATGCAGCACCACCGGCTGGGACGGGTCGTCCTGCAGCTTCACGATGCCTTTCATGCGCAGCACGTTGCCGCCATGGGTGGCGCGCAGCAGCTCCAGAAACAGATCCAGCGTGGACGCGCCGATGGCCGCGTCGGTAGCCAGCGTGAAGGCCTTGATGCGGTCGTCATGCCGGTTGGGGTCCACGCCCTCTGCCCCGACGGCTTCCGCATTGGCCGCCATCTGCTCTTCGGCCAGCCAGCGGGCCACGTCCGGAATTTTCCGGGTCGGGTCGTAGAGGCCCGCCTTCAGGATGCCGGCCGCATCGGCCTCACCCTTCGCCGCATCCAGCACCGGCGCCATGGGCGCCAGACGGGCGAGCCGGGCGCGCAGGGTCACGAGGCCGGCCTGTGAGTCCGGGGTGTTGGCGAGGTCGGTCTTGGTCAGCACCACCCGGTCGGCCACCGCCGCCTGCTTCACCGCTTCCGGCTGGCTGTCGAGCGTGGCATTGCCGGTGAGCCCGTCCACCACCGTCACCACGCCGTCCAGCCGGTAGCGCATGACGAGATAGGGATGCGTCATCAGCGTGTGCAGGATGGGGGCGGGGTCGGCGAGGCCCGTGGTCTCGATGAGCACGCGGGAAAAGCGCGGGATGCGGTTGTTGTCCAGCCCGCGCAGCAGGTCTTCCAGCGCCGCCACCAGATCACCGCGCACGGTGCAGCAGACGCAGCCGCTCGCCAGCAGCACCACGCCCTCTTCCACCTCACGCACGAACAGATGGTCGAGGCCGATCTCGCCGAACTCGTTGATGAGCACGGCGGTATCCGCCAGCCCCGGATCGGCCAGCAGGTGGTTGAGCAGCGTGGTTTTGCCCGCGCCGAGGAAGCCCGTGAGCACGGTGACGGGGATGGGCTCGGGTGGCCCGCGCCGCTTCGGGGCGGCGGGGGCAGGCGCTTGCGCGGGTTGCTCGGTCAAGTTGGGGCCTTCGCGACCGCTCAGTTGCCGGCGCGCGCGGGTGCGTCGTCAGACGCAGGCTTGGCGGCAGCGGTCTTGGGCTTGGGTGTGTAGAGGCTGTTGGGATTGTTCACAGCCGATGACTTCTCGCCCGCAGGCTTTGCAGCGGATGGCTTCGGAGCGGGCTTGGGGGCCGGCTTCGGTGCGTCCTTGGCATCGCCGGTGGAGGCCTGCTTGGCCTTCTTGTCGGCGGGCTTGGACGCGACAGGCTTGGCGGGCTTCTTGGGCTCTTCCGGATAGGCGGTTTCCAGCGGCAGCGGCGCGCCACGGGGGCCGATGAAGACTTCCACCGGAGGCATGGAGGGCGGCAGGGTCTGCAGCAGGGCCGCACCGGGGTTCTTGCCGGAGAAGCCGGCCGCGGCAGCTGCCTGCGTGGCGTAGGAAGAGGCCGTGCCGCCATTGCCGAAGATGGCGTCGTCCTCATTCTCGGCGGCCAGCTGGCCGCGCTTGCCGCCGCAGATATAGGGCTTCATGTCGGTGGGCTCGCCGCCGGTGTCGGCGATGCTGGCAAGCGTCGGGGCCGCCGAGCCGAAGATGGACCAGGACGGCTGGAACCCCTTCTCGAACAGCATGGCGGCCTGCTCGGTGCGGGTCACGGCCGAGGGGGCGCCGAGGATGACGGCGATGAGGCGCTTGTTGCCGCGCGTGGCGGTGGCCACCAGATTGAAGCCCGAGGAGCAGATGAAGCCGGTCTTCATGCCGTCCGCGCCGGGATAGCGGTCGATCAGGCGGTTGTAGTTCCGGTACACCGTCTTGCCGAGCTTCATGGCCGGGATGCGGAACAGGGTTTCCTGCTCCGGGAAATGATAGATCAGCGCGCGGGCCAGCATCGCCATGTCACGGGCGGTGGTATACTGCTCCGGGTCCGGCAGGCCGTTGGGATTGTTGTAGTGGGTGCCGTGCATGCCCAGGCGCTGGGCCATGACGTTCATTTCGTCGGAGAACGCCGGCACACTGCCGGCCACGCCCTCGGCGATGACCACGGCCATGTCGTTGGCCGACTTCACCATGAGCATGCGCAGGGCATTCTCCAGCGTCACCTGCGTGCCGGCCTTGAAGCCCATCTTGCTGGGCTGCTGCGCGGCGGCGAGCGGGGAGACGGTGAGGAGGGTGTCGAAGGTCATCCGGCCTTCCTTCACCGCGTCGAGCGCCACATAGACGGTCATCAGCTTGGTGATGGAGGCGGGATACCAGGGCTTGCCGGCATCCTGCTGTTCGAGCACGCGGCCGGTATCGGCTTCCACCAGCAGCACGGGGGCGGCGGAAGCGGCGGTCGCGGTGAGGCAGGCCACGGCGGCCGGCAGCAGAAGGCGGCGCGTAAGATCGCGCGAGGACGACATGGCAGCCGCTAAACGGGCGGAAAGGCTGAACAGGCCGGACAATGCGGGCTCCCTCAGGCGCGCGCCGCTGGCCAGAGGGCCGGCTTGAAGCGCACGCGTCGTGAACGCGGCACAGGCGGCGACCGGGAGGGAACGCTCTGCATGTGACCGAAAAGGACGCCCCCCGGCGACGCTGGTGTTTTCCTTAGCCTTTTTCGACCCTTGGGAAAAGGCGCTAGCTTGCCTCAGGCCCGCTTGCGCATGATCACTTTTGCCGCGCTTCCGCTTGCGAATGCCGGGTCTCGCGGTAGGTTCCTGCCGCTAAGATGTTGATGCGAAACCGTTTCCAATTTTCCCGCAACCGGCATTCCGCGCTGGAGAAGCGTGCCGAAGGGTTAATGATATGCGGTATCTTGGTCAGGTCTCCACCAGCGGCTTATCCACTGTTTCGCTCGGCGCGAGGAACTGGGCACGGGCCAGCTGGGCGAAGCGCCCACCGAGCCGTACCAGTTCGTCGAATGTGCCGGCCTCGATGATGCGGCCCTGCTCGAACACAAGAATGCGATCCGCATCCTTCACGGTGGCGAGGCGGTGGGCGATCACGAAAGTGGTGCGGCCCTTCATTACCTCGTCCAGCGCCGCCTGCACCTTCTGTTCGGTGGAGGCGTCCAGCGCGCTGGTGGCCTCGTCGAGGATCAGGATGGGCGGATCCTTCAGCAGAGCGCGGGCGATGGACAGGCGCTGGCGCTCGCCGCCGGAAAGCGAGCGGCCGCGCTCGCCCACCATGGCCTTCAGGCCCATGGGATTGCGCTCCACCAGCTCCCACGCCTGCGCCCGCTCCAGCGCGAGCTTCAGCTCGGCTTCCGTGGCGTCCGGCTTTCCGACCCGGAGATTGTCCTCGATGGTGCGGTTGAACAGCATGGCCTCCTGAAACACCACGCCGATCTGGTGGCGCAGGGAGGCGAGCGTGACGTCGCGGATGTCGGTGTTGTCGATGCGCACCGCGCCCGACTGCGGGTCGAAGACGCGATGCAGCAGCGTCAGGGCCGTGGATTTGCCCGCGCCCGTGGAGCCCACCAGCGCGATGGTTTCGCCCGGCGCGGCGTGGAACGACACGTCCGCCAGCGCGCTGCGCTTGCCGTCATAGGAGAAGGAGACGGTCTCGAAGCGCACATCGCCCTTCACGTCCGCGAGCGTCTTCGCGCCCGGCCGGTCGCGTACCTGCCCCACCGTATCCAGCACCTCGAAGAACTGGGCGAGGCCCGGCGCCGACATGACGAGGCGGTTGATGAAGCCCACCGTGCTGTCGAGCTTGCCGATGAGCATGGTGGCGAAACCCACATAGGTGACGATGTCGCCGATGGCCGCCAGCCCGTGGATATAGAGCCACGTGCCGATGAGCAGGATGGCAAGGATGGTCAGGGTGGTCGCCGCCCGTGTCGCCATGGACACCAGGGCCCACCACGACAGCACCGGGATCTGCGCCGCCAGCACCTGCCCGGCGGTGTCCTTCAGCCCGCGCACCTCGGCTTCGATGCGGGTGTAGCTCTGCACGAGGGCGACGTTGCCCAGTGCATCCGTGGCGTGCTCGGCCAGACTGGCGTGGTGCTCCTCCACCTCGCGCTGGAGCGCCTCCGTGCGGCGCATGACATAGCCGGTGACGAAGCCGAACACGGCCATCAGCACCACCAGCACAAGGCCGAGGCGCCAGTTGATCCAGATGCCCACCGGCACCAGCACGATCAGCGAGACGATGGCCGCGCAGTCCTCGCGGAAGAAGGACAGCCACATGCCCCACAGGGCATCCGTGCCCTGAAGCATGATCTTCAGCAGGCGGCCGGAATGGGTCTCGCCATGGAAGGAGAGGGGGAGCTGGAGCACATGCTCGAAATATTCGGTCAGCACGCCCAGCCGGCGACGATGGGCGAGGCGATCCGCATGCAGCGAGACGAGCACGCCGGCCACGATATTGAACAGGCCGAAGGCGACCCAGCCGCCCAGCAGGGGCGCCAGCTCGCCATACTCCGGCAGGCGGCCGCTACCCTGTGAGCCAGCCAACGCATCGATGATGCGGCCGAACAGGATAGGCTCGGCGAACTGCGCCAGCGCGAGGGCAAGATTGCCCACCGCCAGCGCGATGCCGACCTTTGCCTGCGGGCCGAGCAGCGCGAGGGCGCGGGCATAGATGGCGAGGAGGTTCATGCCGTCTCCGGGGCCTTAAGCGCGCGGCAGCCGGGGACGCCGCCGATGGACGTGTCCAGCAAGCCGCATCGCCGGGAGCATGGCAAGAGCTTGTGATGCGGTATCCTCCGGCCGCGCGCATGGTCGGCCTTGATGCGGTCCACGTCATTGCGCATGAAGGATAAAACGCGGCTCAAGCAGCCCACGCGCCAGCCCGGAGACGTCATGAGCGACCCGCACCCTTCCTCGCCGCCTTCCGGGGCCAAGCGCATCCTGATCAGCCTTGATGATCTCGATGCGGCGGTCGTGGCGGGGGTGATCGGCCGACCGCAGGCCGATGCGCTCTGGGCCTATCTCGGCGGGCGGCCGGCCTTCGCGCCGAATGGTCTGGAGACGCCGCGCTTCAGCTTCGGCCACACGCTCTATTATTTCGGCGGCCTGCTGGCCATTGCCGCCATGACCCTGTTCATGACCCTCAGCTGGGACGTGCTGGGGCCATGGGGCATCGCGGTGCTGGCCGTGCTCTATGCCATCGCCTGCTGGATCGCGGCTGAAACGCTGCTGAAGCGCGGCCTTTCCATTCCTGCCGGGCTGCTGGGGGCGCTGGCGGTCTGTCTGGTGCCGCTGGCGACCTGGGCCATCCAGCACGCGCTGGGGCTCTGGCCGGAATTGTCCGGCGGGGTCTCGGGTGCCCGCTACAGCCAGTATCACCAATGGGTGGATGCCCGCTGGCTGACGCTGGAGGTGACGACGCTCATCATCGGCGGGCTGATGCTCTGGCGTCTGCCCTTGCCCTTCATGGTCATGCCGCTGGCCGTCACGCTCTGGTACATGAGTATGGATTTCGCCCGCGTCGGGCAGGGGCAGGACGTGTGGGACTGGGATTGGGACCATGCCCGCCATGTGTCGCTGCTGTTCGGCATCGGCATGTGCGTGGTGGCCGGCGGGCTCGACATCTACCGGCGGCGGCGCGGCACGGCGGATTTCTCCACCTGGCTCTATCTCTTCGGCGGCATCGCCGCCTGGACGGGGCTGACCTTCAGCGGCGCCGGCAACGAGTTCGGGCGTCTGGGCTATGCGTTGCTCAATGCCGGTCTGGTGCTGTTCGGCGCGGCCATCGGGCGGCGCATCTTCACCGTGCTGGGCGCGTTCGGGATCGCCACCTATCTCGGCTATCTGGCGTTCGATCTGTTCCAGGACAGCCTCCTGTTCCCGTTGGCCCTCAGCCTGCTCGGGCTCGGCATCGTGGCCATCGGCATCTGGTGGCAGCGGCACGAGGAGGCCATCCATCGCCGCCTGTCCGCTATCCTGCCCTCCGTTTCGCGGGGCGCCTGAGCCATGGAGCGGCGGTGATGGAGCGTCTTGGCCCGGAACGCATGTTCGTGGCGGTGCTGGACAGCGGCAGCTTCGCCGCCGCCGCCGAGCGGCTCGGCACCAGCAGCGGGCAGGCGTCCAAGCTTGTCTCCAAGCTGGAGGCGGACGTGGGCGTGCAGCTCATCAAGCGCACCACCCGCGCGCTGGCGGCCACCGAGGTGGGGCAGGCCTATTACGAGCGCCTGAAGCAGCTCATCGACGAGTTCGACGCGCTGGATGCCTCCGTGCGCAACGCCTCAGGCGCCCCTGCCGGCCGGCTGCGCCTCACCGCGCCGAAATCCTTCGGCACCATCCAGCTCGCGCCGCTGCTGATCGACTTCGCCCGTGCCTTTCCCGACATCCAGCTCGACGTGAACTTCACCGACCGGGTGGTGAACGTGGTGGACGAGGGGTTCGATGCCGCCATCCGCATCGGCAAGCCCGGCGACAGCAGCCTGATCGCCCGAAGGCTGTGCGATGCCCGCATCGTTCTGGTGGCGGCGAAGGCCTATCTGGAGGCGCGCGGCACGCCGCAGAGCCCCGCCGACCTGCTGGCGCATGACTGCATCATCGACACCAATTTCCGCGATCCCTTCAACTGGCAGTTCGGCATGGGGGAGGCGGCCACGAGCGTGCAGGTGACGGGTCGCATCCGTTTCTCCGACGGCGAAGCCTGCCTTGCGGCGGCGGAAGCGGGGCTCGGCGTCGCCCGCCTGCCCAGCTTCATCGCCGGCCCCCGCCTGAAGGCGGGCGCGCTGGTGCCGCTCCTCCGCACGCAGGAGCATGAACGTCATGCGGTCTATGCCCTCTATCCGCCGGGCCGGCATCTCGCCCTGAAAGTGCGGGCGCTGGTGGATTTCCTCGCGACCTGCTTCCGGGGCACGCCGGAGTGGGACAAGGGCTGGTAGGGTCTATTTCTTCCAAATAGGAAGGAAACATCTCCGGTTGTCCTACTTAATCGTGCAGCAGGAAGGGGCGCATGGTGCCGGCCATCGACGCACCCTCACTGCGAGACACTGCAATGACCGACACCAAGACCGCCCCTTACGCCGCGCTTGTGCTGCGGCTCGCCCTCGGCATCCTCTTCCTGGCCCATGCGGGCCTGAAGATCTTCGTCTTCACCCCCGCCGGCACCGCCGCCTTCTTCGGCTCGCTCGGCCTGCCGGGCTGGTTCGCTTATGTCACCATCGTCTGGGAAGTGGTCGGCGCGCTGGCCCTGATCCTCGGGGTGTGGCCCCGCCTGTTCGCGGTGATCTTGATCCCGGTCCTGCTGGGCGCCATCTTCACCGTGCACGGTGCGGCCGGCTTCTTCTTCACCAATCCCAAGGGTGGCTGGGAGTTTCCGGCGTTCTGGATCGTCGGCCTGATCGCGCTTGCGCTGACGGGTGACGGTGCCTTCGCCCTCAAGCCCACCCCCATCGGCAAGGCTGCGCGCTGACCGCCTGTCCGCTGACTATCTGCCCGTCTGACACGGGTCAGGGAGACGTATCATGACCACCACCGCACAGCTCGCCGCTCCGGATGCCGCCTCCGCCCTCGCCATGGGCCGGGTCGTGCTGACCGTGAACGACCTCGATCAGGTCGCCGCCTTCTACGAGACGGCGGTGGGGCTCCACCGCCTGAAGGGCGACGGGGAAAGCGTCGAGCTGGGCGCGGGTGGCACGGTGCTGCTCGAACTGCGGCGGGATGCCCATGCCCGCCGCAGGTCCCCCAAGGAGGCGGGCCTGTTCCACACCGCCTTCCTGCTGCCCACGCGCGGCGATCTCGCCCGCTGGACCGATCATGCCATCGACAGCCACACGCCCGTGGTGGGCTCATCCGACCATGCGGTCAGCGAGGCGATCTACCTCTCGGACCCCGAGGGCAACGGCGTGGAGATCTATGCCGACCGCCCGGCGTCCGAATGGGTTTGGCAGGATGGACAAGTGACCATGGTCACGGAGGAACTGAACTTCGAGAACCTGCTGACCACCGCCCTCGACGGCAAGTGGCAGGGCTTTCCGGAGGGCTCCCGCGTCGGCCATGTGCATCTGCAGGTGGGGGCGCTGGCCCCCGCCGAGGCTTTCTATGCCGGCATCCTCGGCTTTGACATCACCTGCCGCTATCCCGGCGGCACCTTCTATGCCGCCAATGGCTATCACCATCATCTGGCGACCAACATCTGGAACAGCCGGGGCGCGCCGCTGCGGGAGTTCCCTTCCACCGGCCTCGCCGAGGTGGTGATCGAGGTTGGTCCCGAGCGGCTCGCCGCCATGCAGGCTCGCGCCGCCGGCAAGCCGGGGCCGTCCGGCTTTTCGGTCAAGGATCCATGGGGCACGCCCATCCTTCTTACCGGCCTGTGAGGCCTGAGGCAGAGGGTCAAGCGTTACGTAACTCCCTCTCCCGCTTGCGGGGGAGGGTTGGGGAGGGGGCCGCGCGCAGCGCGGAGACGGGCACCGCCCGCCTGCCATCGCTATGCCGGTGATTTCCTGCCCTTCTTCCCGGTCTGCCCCCTCCCTATCCCTCCCCCGCAAGCGGGAGAGGGAACCTGTTGCGCTTGCAGCCGATACCCAAAACAACCCCGAGGAAGATCGCCATGCTCGTCGATGGGAAATGGACCGCCAACTGGCAGCCGGTGCAGGCCAGCGACGCGAAGGGCGGCTTCGTGCGGCAGATCTCCGGCTTCCGCAGTTTTGTGACCCCGGACGGCGCCGCCGGGCCGACCGGGCAAAGCGGCTTCAGGGCGGAGGCGGGGCGCTACCATCTCTATGTGGCGCTCATCTGCCCCTGGGCCTCGCGCACCCTCATCGCCCGCAAGCTCAAGGGGCTGGAGGAGGTGGTGTCGGTCTCCGTGGTGGAGCCGGCGCTGACCGATGAAGGCTGGCGCTTCGGCGATTATCCGGGCGCGGATCGCGACACGCTGAACGGCGCCACCTACATGCACGAGATCTATACCCGCGCCGATCCGCACTACACCGGACGCGCCACCGTGCCCGTGCTGTGGGACAAGCAGACCGGCACCATCGTGAACAACGAATCCGCCGATATCCTGCGCATCTTCAATTCCGGCTTCGGCGGACTGGCGAGCGACGCGTTCGATCTGTATCCGGCGGATCTGGCTCCCGCCATCGACGCGCTGAACGACCACATCTATCCGCGCCTCAACAATGGCGTCTATCGCGCCGGCTTCGCCACCACGCAGGTCGCCTATGAGGAGGCCTTCGCCGATGTGTTCGGCGTGCTGGGCGAGCTGGAAGAGCGGCTGGCGGGCTCCGGTCCCTTCCTGTTCGGTGAGCGTTTCACGGAGACGGACATCCGTGCCTTCGTAACCCTGATCCGCTTCGATGCGGCCTATCATGGCCTGTTCAAGTGCAATCAGCGCCAGATCTCCAGCTATCCGGCGCTCACAGCTTTCCTGAAGCGCGTACTGGCACTTCCCGGCGTGCGGGAGACGGTGAACATCGACCACATCAAGCGTGGCTATTATTCCATGAAGACGCTGAACCCGGCCGGTCTTGTGCCGGTGGGGCCGGACCTTTCGGACTTGTTCGGCGCGGCCTGAGACGCGCCTTCGGTTGTCGGGCAACACGCAGGAGTTGCTTTCCCTTTCCGTCCGTGGCTGCTGTCTTGACCGCAGAACGGTAGCGTTTGAAGGGGAAGGGGACTGCTGTGCCCGATGCCCCGAAGGAGTTGCGCCTTGGCGAATGAGAACACTGGACACTTGACCGCCGTGGGCGCCGCCGTCAGCGCGGAGCGCGTGGTCGGCTGGCAGCGCCGCATGGACGCCATCGGCGCCACGGCCAATGGCGGCGTCCATCGCCTCGCCCTCGGCGACACCGATCTGGAGGCCCGCGCGGCCCTGATCGAATGGGCGCAGGCGCGCGGCTATGACGTCTCCACCGATGCGGTGGCAAATCTCTTCATCACCCGCGCCGGGCGCGATGCCGATGCCCCGCCCGTGCTGTGCGGCTCGCACACCGACAGCCAGCCTTATGCCGGCCGCTTCGATGGCATGTATGGCGTTCTCGCCGCCGTGGAGACGCTGCAAGCGCTCGACGACGCCGGTATCGAGACCGCCGTGCCGGTGACGGCGGTGGTGTGGACCGGCGAGGAGGGGGGCGCGCGTTATCCCGTGGGCACGCTCGGCTCATCCGCCTTCACCGGTCGCCGCACGCTGGACGAGACGCTGGGCTTCAAGGACGCGGACGGCATAACGCTCGGCGAGGCGGTCCGCGCCGCGGCACCCGGTATGGTTGGCCTGCGCCAGCGGCCGCTGGGCTTTCCCATCAAGGCCTATGTGGAGATCCACATCGAGCAGGGCCGCGTGCTGGAAGAGGCGGGCCTTGCCGTCGGTATCGTTTCCGGCATTCAGGGCATGCGCCGCATGGCCATCGAGGTTGTGGGTGCGGAAGCCCATTCCGGCACCACGCCCCGCCGCCACCGGCGTGATGCCTTGCAGGATGCCATCGACATCATCACTGACCTGCGTGCCATGTGCATGGACGACGAGGATGCGATCCGCTTCACCGTGGGCAAGCTGAGCGTGTATCCGAACGCGGCTTCGGTGGTGCCGGGGCGTGTGAGCTTCGTGGTGGACCTGCGCCACACCGATCGCGACACGCTCGAGCGCCTCGTGGCCGCCTTCGCGGAGCGGGTGAAGGCCCACGCCGGCGCCTGCACCGCCACCGCGACAATGCTGGCGACCACCACCGATCCCCTCGACTTCGATGCCGGGCTGGTGGCGCAAGCGGAGGGCGTGGCGCAGGCGCTCGGCCTGCCCACCATGCAGCTCGTCTCTGGCGCCAACCACGATGCCGGCCCCATTGCCGGCGTGTGCCCGCAGACTTTGATGCTGTTCATCCCCTGCCGGGACGGCGTCAGCCATAACGAGGCGGAGCATGCGGAGGACGAGCATCTCGTCGCCGGCACCCGCGTGCATGCCCAACTGGTTGCCGACCTCGCCAGCGCCTGAGCGCGGTCCTTTCGTCCTTCCCTTCCTCATCCGCCAGGAGGAGCATCCACAATGCCTGAGATCGAACTGAACGCCGACATGGGCGAAGGCTATGGCGTCTGGGCGCTGCCCTCCATGCTGTGGGCGGCGGAGCTGGACCGGGGCGGTCCGCTCCAGCCGGCCGCCGACACCCCGGTGCCGGACGTGGTGCAGGTGATGCACGCCGTCTCCACCATCAATCTCGCCTGCGGCTTCCATGGCGGCGATCCCCTGCTCATGAAGCGCTACATCGCCGAAGCCAAGAAGGCCGGCTGCTCCGTGGGTGCGCATCCGTCCTATCCGGACCTCGCCGGCTTCGGGCTGCGCTACATGGACATGACGAAAGAGGAGCTGATGGCCTGCATCCAGTATCAGCTTGCCGCCGTCGACGGCCTGCTGCGCATGGAGGGCATGGAACTGCACCATGTGAAGTTCCATGGCGCGCTCTACAATCGCGCGGTCAAGGATCCCGAGGTGGCCGCCGCCGCCGCCGAGGGCGTGGCGCGCTACAATCCCGACCTGCCGCTCTACGGCTTCCCCTTCTCCTGTCTGGAGGACGCGGCGAATGCCATCAGCCTTCCCTTCGTGCGCGAGGGCTTCTCTGACCGCGCCTATCATGCGGACGGTCGCCTCGTGGATCGCCGCCGGCCGGATGCCATGGTGCTCGACCCGAAGGAGGTGGCGGCCCGTGTCATCCGCATGGTGCAAGAGGGCGTGGTGCGCAGCATCGAGGGGGCCGACGTGCGCATCGACCCGCAGACGGTCTGCTTCCATGCGGATACCCCGCCGGTGATCGCCTTTTTGGAACACAGCCTCGGCGCCATGAAAGCCGGGGGCTGGTCGGTGGCGGGGCGCTGAGGAATGGCGGCTGAGGAAAAGCCCAACCCGCTCCGCGTTGCCATCAGCGGGGCGGCGGGGGCCATCGGAGCGGCAACCGCCCGTGTCTTCGCCGCACGGGGGGCTTCTCTCGTCCTGATCGATCGGGATGAAGCGGCTCTGTCCGGCCTGCGCCATGCGCTTGGTGAGGCGGTGGCGCAGGTGGTGGTCTGCGATCAGGCTGCCGGTGAGGAGACCGCCCGCGCGCTGCGCGAGATCGGCGTGGTGGACGTGTTCGTCAACAATGCCGGCGTGCTGCTGCGCAAGCCGCTGCTGGAGACGGACGATGACGACATCGCTCACGTGCTCAATGTGAACGTGGTGGGCGCCACCCGCATGGCCATCGGCATGGCCCGCGCCATGCGCGCGGCGGGCCGGCCGGGGGTGATCCTGAACGTCAGCTCCCATCAGGCCTTTGTGGGCGGGATGGGGCGCGGCATCTATTCCATGTCCAAGGCGGCACTAGTGCAGTTCACCCGCACGGCGGGTGCGGAATGGGCGCCCCACGGCATCCGCGTCATCGGTCTCGCGCCGGGGCCGGTGGGTTCGCCGCTGATGGACGACGTGATGGCCGATCCCGCGCGCCGCGAGGCGGTGCTCTCCCGCCTGCCACTCGGGCGGTTGATGACGCAGGAGGAAATCGCGGGCCTGATCCACGAGATGTGCAGCGGCAGGATGGCGTGCGTTATCGGCCAGACGCTCATCGCCGATGGCGGCGCGATGCTGTCCTGATGCGACGGCGGTGCCTGTGACGAGGGGATGCCAAGGAGTGCACCATGAGCAAGGATGACGTGGTGAAGGCCGCGAGCGAAGTCGCCGCGGCAAGCTTCGGCCGGACGTTCGGTGAGGTGCCGGTGAATTTCGCCTTGATGGCGGAACATGCGCCGGGGGCGTTCGCTGGCTATGGCCTGATGCGCGACGCGATCATGCGCGACCGAGACGCGGGCGGGGCGCTGGACCTGAAGACCAAGGAATTGATCTTCTGTGTGCTCGACACGCTCATCGGCCAGACCGAGGGCGCCAAGGCCCATGCGGCTGCCGCCGTCCGCCGTGGCCTGAGCGTGCCGGAACTGGCGGAGGCGCTGGTGCAGGTGGTGATGGCAGGCGGCGTCACCACCTGGAACGAGACCGGCGCTGAAGTGCTGCGCCATGCGGTCGAGGTGGTGGAGAAGGCCGAGGCTGCCGCCCGTTGAAGGCCAATAAAAAAACGCGCCGCCCGTTGGGGCGGCGCGTCTGTTGTTGAAGGGGCGGACCTCAGCGGCTGCCGGCCTTGCCCTTCAGGTTCAGGGTCATGCACAGCAGCGCCGCGATGATGGGGCCGGCGGCCAGCGTCAGCAGGGCCGGGGTGAAGCTCTGTGTGGTGTCGCGGATGAAGCCCACCAGATAGGGGCCGGCGAAGCCGCCGATCTGCGCGAAGCCGTTGATCGCCCCGAGGCCCGCCGCCGCTGCCGCGCCGGTGAGGAACTGGGTGGGCAGCGACCAGAACACGCCCAGCACCGCCCACACGCCGAAGGCAGCGGCGCTCAGCAGCATCAGGCCCATGAGCGGGGTCGGCGCCACCGCGCTGGCGGCAAGGAACAGGCCGCCGAACAGTGCGGCCAGCGCCGTATGCCACTTGCGTTCACCGGTGCGGTCGGAACTGCGGGCGACGAAGACAAGGCCGATGGCGGCGAACACGAAGGGGATCGCGGTCACGAAGCCGGTCTGCAGGTCGCTGAGGCCGCCGATCTGGCGGACGATCTGCGGCAGCCACAGCACCACACCGTACACGGCCATGGCATTGAACATGTAGATCAGGGTGAGCAGCCACACGCGCTTGTCGCTGAACAGGGTGCGCAGGCTATAGTGGCCCGAGGTGGCCTCCACCTGACGGTTCTCCTTCTCCAGCTCGCCGATCAGCCATTCACGCTCTTCCTTGTCGAGCCATTTGCCGTCCTGCGGCTTGTCCACGAGATAGAAGAAGGTGAAGACGCCGAGGATCACGGCCGGCACGCCTTCGAGGATGAACAGCCACTGCCAATTCGCCAGTCCATGCCAGTTGGGCACGGTGGCGAGGATCCAGCCGGAGATGGGCGCGCCGATGACCGTGGAGAGCACGGTAGCTGTCATGAAGCCGGCGGTGGCCTTGGCGCGGTCGCGGGCGGGGAACCAGTAGGTGAGATAGAGCAGGATGCCGGGCACGAAGCCGGCTTCGGCGAGGCCCAGCAGGAAGCGCAGGGCATAGAAGCTATACTCTCCCTGCACGAAGGCCATGCCACAGGACAGCAGGCCCCACGTGACCATGATGCGGGCGATCCAGATGCGGGCCCCCACCTTGTGCATGATCATGTTGCTGGGCACTTCGAAGGCAATGTAGCCGAGGAAGAAGATGCCGGCACCGAAGCCGTACATCGTCGCCGTCAGGCCCAGATCCTTGTTCATGTGCGT
Organism: Azorhizobium oxalatiphilum; assembly: GCF_014635325.1. Taxonomy (GTDB): domain Bacteria; phylum Pseudomonadota; class Alphaproteobacteria; order Rhizobiales; family Xanthobacteraceae; genus Azorhizobium; species Azorhizobium oxalatiphilum. Next base: position 148,858 of record NZ_BMCT01000011.1, read on the forward strand.
GGCGGCGAAGCCGACGTTCACGCGGTCAAGGTAATTGATGATGAAAAGGACGAAGCAGTAGAAGACGATGCGCCAGCGCAGCTTGGAGGCGACGCGCTTGCGGATGCTCTCGCTGCTATCAATCGGCGAACCTAAGGCGACCGACGACATGGGGTTTCCTCATTATTGATCGTGTGATTAGAATCCCGGCTGCAAGGCCGGGTGGATCTGTTGTTATTGCCGGCCCCCGGAGGGCCAGATGTGTTCGCCATGGCGCCACGTGCCGCAGCAACGCACATGCGTGATGCTGCTCATCGGACGGAACTTCGGCGTGATGTGGCGTGTATCGTCGCCATGCGACGATCTCATCTCCCTATAGTGCTTGTTGTTGTCGTCCCATATTGTGGGACGTTATTGCATTATGTGGGATATGTGAGTTTGAATGGTCAGGAATGTCAAGCATGACTGACAATATGGCAGCCGTGATACCGCAAGCGGCCGCCGGCTGGTGCCATAGGGTCCGATGTGGTCATGGGATTTTGCGCAAGGTAAGGGGGGGGCATGAACTATGCGGACGGCACGCTGGCGCGTCTCGGCGACCGCGTGCGCATCGACCATCGCAGGGGCGTGGTCGTGTTCTCCCTCGATACGGACGAATTCGCGCCGGGCTATGTGAAAGAGGATTGGAGCGATCTGAAGCGAGGCGTCATGGTGGATTTCGAGGCTATAGGCCTCATCTTCTATGAGGACATGGAACCTGATCTCGAATTCGTCTCCCGCGCCCCGGAACCGGATCATCCATGACGCAACCGGAAGCGGCGGCAAAGGCGAGTCCCGTGGCGCGTTCCCGGCCGCAGAGTGTCCTGGGATGGTGGGGAGCTTGAGGTCTCCATGTCGAACATGAGCGCGCCCCCACGGCTTGTGGCTCCACCCTATGACACTGCCATTCTGCCCTGGTACGGCGGGCGGTTCGATGCCGCCTTCGTGGCGCTGCATCCCTTCTTCGCGTTACCGGGCGTGGATCCGGCGGCCTGCGCTCACGGCACGCTGGTGATGGAGCGCGACGAGGTGCCCGAGGGCATGTCACTCCGGGATCATCTCGACGCGCAGCAAGCCGGGCGACACGCCGACGTCACGCTGGACGAAGATGCCGTGGACATGGCCGCCAAGGCGCAAGGCATCGCCATGTCATGGAGCGTTCTGGCGGCGCGGGCCGGCTTTGCCGACCATCGCGCCGTCAATCGCGCCTTGCGCACCCATATCCGCGCGTTGAAGCCGGCGTTCGCAGACCCCCAAGGTGCCGCAGCGCTGGAGGCGTTCTGCGCGCGGGAAAAGCTGTTCCTGCCGACCGAGGGCGTGTTTCAGCCGCTCATGGAGGCGCGACTGGCCGCGCTGTTCGCGGCCTGCGGCTGTGAGCGGGTCGTTGTCGGCGACGAGTTCGGGGAAGAGCAGGAGGTGCGACCGCGCGCCGTGTTGGAGGATGCCCGGCCGTGGCATCTCGTGCCGGACTATCCCAGGAACCTGCCGCGGCGTCTTCTGGCGGAGGACGGCTCGCTTATGGCGTGCGTGGATTGGGACAGCTTCTTCACCCTCATCCTCGGCACGCATGCGCGCTTTGCCGAAGCTGATCCGGGCGCCCTGTTCGAGGGCTTCTGGTGCGCGCCGGACACCGAACTGTCGTGGCAGCGGCAGGCGGTTCAGCCGCTGGTCGGCCCGTCAGGTTGAGGTTTCTGCTTTAGTCCAGGGCGAGATCGTCGAGAAAAGCGGTGACGGTGGCCAGCACCAGGGCCTCATCCTGCAGATGGGTACATGTCCGCAGCGCGGCAGCAGGGCGAGGCGCGCGTGGCCGGAAACGCCCTCCACGATGCGCTTGGGCTGGGCTGCCGTGGCGTATTCGTCATCAGCCCCATGCATCACCAGCACCGGGCACGAGATGTGCGGCAGATCGGCATCGAGCGACCAGTGATCGAAGGCGGGCGAGAGCCAACTGTCCACCCAGGCGGAGAGCACGAAGGCGGCCTTCTCACCGTGGAAGCGGGCGATGCGAGACATGTGCATATCCTGCGAGAACAGGGTCTTGGCGGCGGCGACACCGGCCCGCGTTACCGGCTCCACACAGGACTGGGCCGCCTCGGTGATCAGCGCCTGGCAAGCGTCTCCAAAGGCGGCAGCGATGCCCACCGCCATGCCGCCGCCGACGCTGTGGCCTAGAATGATGAAGCGTTCCAGCCCCAGCGCGGCGCGCAGGTGCGCAAACCCCTCGTCTGCCTCGCGGCGGATGAAGTCGGACGGGAATGGGCCGGGAAAGGGATCGGAGCGGCCGAAGCCAAGCCGGTCATAGGCGATGACAGGCCGCCCTGTGGCGGCGGCGAGCCGGGCAGGGAAGGTGCGCCACACGTCCACGCAGCCCAGTGATTCATGCAGCAGCACGATGGGTGTGCGAGGCCAGTCTCCGGGCGTTGCGCCCCAGATGCGGGCGAACAGCTTTCCGTCGGGCGTGTCGATCCATCTGTCTGCAACAGACGCAGCCTCGGGGAGCGGAGGAGCGGGTGTGCGGGACGACATCATGAGAACCGGACCCCGGAAGCGGCGATTGTACTTCCGGGGATAGACTGCCGGGCGAGGCCGGACAAGCCGAGGGGTCAGCCTTCCAGCGTGCGGTAGGCGCCGGACCAGTAGAGCAGGGGATCGGCATTCTCGGTGATGCGCGCTGCCACCACGCGGCCGAGCAGAATGAGATGCGAGTGGCGGGTGATCACTTCCTCCAGCTCGCAGTCGAACACCGCAAGCGCATCCGCCAGCACCGGTGCACCGGTCTCGATCTGCGTCCACTGGGTGCCGGAGAAGCGCTCCGCGCCCTGTTCGCCGGTGCGACCTGCAAAGCGATCGGCCAGCGGCGTGTGGTGCGGGCGCAGCACATTGATGGCGAAGTGGCGGGCGTCGAGCAGCGTGTCGCGCGCCGAGGCGCTGCGGTTGACGCAAACGATGAGGGTCGGCGGATCGACGCTGAGCGATGACACAGAGGTGGCGGTGAGGCCGGTGCGGCTCTCGCCCGTGCCGGTGGTCACGAGGCTCACGGCCCCGGCCAGCTTGCGCATGGCGCCACGAAAGGCGAGCGCGGAAGGGCTGGGCGGGGGCGTGAAGACCGGTTGGCGCAGGGGGCTTGCGATGGGTGATGCGGCTTCGGCGGTGCGCACCGGGGCGGCGTGGGCATTCATAAGGCTTGCCTTTGCAGGGAGCGGTCCATGGCCATCCAGCCTACCGCACCCCCAAATCACAGTGGATATTGTGAGATTGATCGTACGTTAGTGGATGGCATTAATCAACTAAATTAGTAGATTTAAAATGACGTGGTTCAACGATGCGGATGTGATGTGGGCCTTGAATGGAGTGCTGATTTTGGTGCGGGGCGTGAATCGCCGGATCGCTTGGCGCAATTTAAGCTGACAAAAACAGTCAGCATATAGGGTGCGCGTGCTGTGGTGCGCAGAGTGTGGGCGAGGGACGGAGCTATTTACCGTTCGGGCAAGGAGCGCTCCAAACGCGGTCCGCTCTGCGCTAAGACCATGGAAGCACGGCATGGGAGGCTGGCATGATGAAATTGGCGCGCGCCCTTGGGGCTACAGTGACCCTCGGGCTGTTCGTGGCCGCCTGCCAGGCGCCCGGCGGCAGCTGGGGCACGGCGGTGGTGAAGGAAACCGACGGTTTCGGTGATTATTACGAGACAGTGGTCAACGTGCCGCTGCCCACGGGCGCCCCGCGCGCCTTCAGCTGCGTCGGCCCATGGTCGGCCACCACCTCCGACACCTATCTGAAGGGCATCTTCGGCGTGAGCCGCGTGGTGCAGGCGCCCGACGTGCTGCAGCCGAGCGGGGCAACCGGTCCGGGCAGCATCGTGTTGCCCGAGGATCCCAAGCTGCGCGTGGCGGTGGCTTGGGCGGACGGCTTCGCCTATGCGGGCCCGCTGCGCTTCAATTTCTCCGAGGAAACCGCGTGGAGCGTCAATGGTGTGGGCATCGGCACCACGCTGGCTCAGTTGGAGAAGATCAACGGCAAGCCGTTCCGTCTCGTCGGCTTCGGCGGCGACAATGGCGGCCTCGTCACCGACTGGCAGGGCGGCACGCTCTCCAATCTGCAGGGCGGCTGCGCGCTGACCGTCCAGCTCGCCATCTCCGCTCTGGCCCCGGCGTCGGCACAGGCCAAGGTGGTCGGCCCCCGCGTCTTCTCCTCGTCCGATCGCAACGTGCGTACGCTCCGGCCGACGGTCGGCAGCTTCTGGGTCTATTACGCCCGCTGAAGCCATTCCCGCAGAAGCGTGAGCAGTTCTGCGACAGGAATTGCGACCAGCCGGCAACTCTGCCCGTTGACCCTGCCGTCGCCCCGTCATCGAATGGTGGGGCGACGGAGGTATAGATCAAAGCAGTCGAACCTTTTTTGCCAGGGCCGCCGGTGCGGTGGCGCCTTCGGGAGGAGCAAGCCATGTCGAAGTTTTTCAACAAGTCGCTCATTGCGGGTGTTGCGCTCGGTGTCGGCGCCATGGCTGGCGGTCAGGCGCTGTTGAATGCGCCGGCGCTCGCCAACCAGCCCTTCATGGAGGCCGCCCTCGGCTCCCTGCAGGCCGCGAAAGCCAACCTCATCAAGGCCGAGCCCAACAAGGGCGGCCACCGCGAGCGCGCCATCGAGCTGGTGAATCAGGCCATCAACCAGACCGAGCAGGGCATCGCCTTCGCCCGCTGATCGAGGCGCCCGGCTCCGGCATCTTGTCGGGGCCGCAAATCTGCCGTCCGCCCGCGCCATGAAGCGCGGGGCGGGCGGTGCATATCCGCCCCGGCGTGCGCGGGGCATCCGGCCCGGTGGCAGAACGGAGGCGAGGTATGGATTGGGTTTCGTTCTGGGATGGGGCCCACTCCATTTATGTGAACGACCGCCACAAGGCGGTGCACTACGCCCGCATCACCGCCGACATCGTGGCGCTGGTGCCCGATCCCGCCGCGCGGGTGATGGACTATGGCTGCGGCGAAGCGCTGGGCGCCGCCGATCTCGCCCGCGCATCGGGCCAGCTCATCCTTGCCGATTCCGCCCAGACCGTGCGGGCGCGGTTGAAGGAGAAGTTCGCGGGCGATCGCAAGGTCTCGGTGCTCTCGCCCGAGGAAGCGGCCCTGCTGCCGGATGGCAGCCTCGACCTGATCATCGCCAATTCGCTGTTGCAGTATCTGTCCAAGGATGTGCTGAAGGACCTGCTGGCCGTCTGGCATCGCCTGCTGGCGCCGGGCGGCGCGGTGGTGCTGGCGGATGTGATTCCTCCCGGCGTCAGCGCCGTGCAGGATGCCGGCGCGCTGCTCTCCTTCGCCGCGCGGGACGGATTTCTGGCCGCGGCCGTGATTGGCCTCGCCAAGACGGCGGTGTCGCCCTATCGCAAGCTGCGCGCCGACCTCGGCCTGACCATGTATGAGGAAGCCGAGATGCTGGCGCTGCTGAAGGCCGCCGGCTATGCGCCCGAGCGGCTTCATCCGAACATCGGCCATAACCAGCGCCGCATGGCGTTCAGGGCCGTGCCGGTGAAGTGAGGGCCGCAGCCGGTGCGTGCGCCCTACCGCTCGCCCTTGCGTTCCGCCCGTGCGCCAGCCTTGTGGGCGAAGGCCCAGAGGCGATAGGCGGTGAAGGTCCAGATCAGCACCAGCCCGGTCGTGATGGCCTGCGCCAGCAGGTAATAGAGACCCAGCCGGTTGGCGAGCAGTTCCATCAGAATGCCCGTGAGCACGAAGGCGATACCCGCCACAGCCGCGAAGCGGGGCAGGGCACCCGCATGGCTGCGGGTCGATTCGAAGGTGAAACGGCTGTTGAGGATGTAGGAGATGATGCTGCCGACGATGAAGCCGGACAGCGAAGCCAGCACAGGGCCGGCAAATTCATGCTCCACCATGAAGGCCAGCGTGGCGAAATGACCGGCTGCTGCCGTCAGGCCCACCCCCACGAATGTCGCGAACTGCATCGCGAAGGCGCGATGCTCCTGGAAAAGACGGGCGAGTAAGGCGAACACGGGGCGGGCTCCGACGGTGGCGGGAGACTATGCATGACGGGGCTGTCGGCAACGTGTCTTCCGTCGCGGTGAATTATGGTCTAAGGAAGCCCAATCCGCGTGCAGGGGTGGAAGATTTTTTCGCTGCCTGGCGCGCAGCCGCCGTCCGCGAGACGGACCCACTCATTCAGGGGCGCGTGACCCGCGGCCCTTTTTTTGCGCCCGTCGAGCGCCAGAGATAGATGCCGAAACGCACCGACCTCGAAACCATCCTCATCGTCGGCGCGGGCCCGATCGTTATCGGACAGGCCTGCGAATTCGACTATTCCGGCACGCAGGCCTGCAAGGCCTTGAAGGAGGAGGGATACCGGGTCGTCCTGGTGAACTCCAATCCTGCGACCATCATGACCGATCCGGACATGGCGGACGCCACCTACATCGAGCCGATCACGCCGGAGATCGTCGCCAGGATCATCGAGAAGGAGCGCGGTGATCGCTCCAAGGGCTTCGCCCTTCTGCCCACCATGGGCGGCCAGACGGCGCTGAACTGCGCCCTGTCGCTCAAGAAGATGGGCACGCTCGAAGAATTCGACGTGGAAATGATCGGCGCGACCGCGGAGGCCATCGACAAGGCCGAGGACCGCGAGCTGTTCCGCGACGCCATGACCAAGATCGGCCTCGACACGCCCAAGTCCCGCCAGATCAAGACCCTGGGCGAGGCGCTGGACGCGCTGGACGAGGTGGGCCTGCCCGCCATCATCCGTCCGTCCTTCACCATGGGCGGCACCGGCGGCGGCATCGCCTACAACAAGGCCGAGTTCATCGAAATCATCGAGCGCGGCATCGACGCCTCCCCCACCAACGAAGTGCTGGTGGAAGAGAGCGTGCTGGGCTGGAAGGAGTATGAGATGGAGGTCGTCCGCGACAAGGCGGACAACTGCATCATCGTCTGCTCCATCGAGAATCTGGATCCGATGGGCGTCCACACCGGCGATTCGATCACGGTGGCACCGGCGCTGACGCTGACGGACAAGGAATACCAGATCATGCGCGACGCCTCGCTGGCGGTGCTGCGCGAGATCGGTGTGGAGACCGGCGGCTCCAACGTCCAGTTCGCCATCGACCCGGAAACGGGCCGGATGATCGTCATCGAGATGAACCCGCGCGTGTCGCGGTCGTCGGCGCTGGCGTCCAAGGCCACCGGCTTCCCCATCGCCAAGGTCGCTGCCCGTCTCGCGGTCGGCTACACCATGGACGAGATCGCCAACGACATCACCGGCGGCGCGACCCCTGCGGCCTTCGAGCCGACCATCGACTACGTTGTCACGAAGATCCCGCGCTTCGCCTTCGAGAAGTTCCCCGGCGCCGACAACACGCTCACCACCTCCATGAAGTCGGTGGGCGAGGCGATGGCCATCGGCCGCACCTTCCAGGAGAGCCTCCAGAAGGCCCTGCGCTCGCTGGAGACGGGCCTGACCGGCCTCGACGAGATCGAGATCGAGGGCCTCGGGCTGGGCGACGACAAGAGCGCCATCCGCGCCGCCATCGGCATCCCGACGCCGGACCGCCTGCTGAAGGTGGCCCAGGCCATGCGCTTCGGTCTGACCGACGAGCAGATCCACGCCTCGTGCAAGATCGACCCGTGGTTCCTCGAGCAGATCCGCGCCATCGTGGACACCGAGACCAAGGTGGCCCAGTTCGGCCTGCCCACCACGCCGAATGCGCTGCGCGGCCTGAAGGCCCAGGGCTTCTCGGATGCCCGTCTTGCCGCGCTCGCCGGTCTCAGCGAGGCAGAGGTGCGGGAGCGCCGCCATGCGCTGAACGTGCGCCCGGCCTACAAGCGTATCGACACCTGCGCGGCCGAGTTCGCTTCGCCCACCGCCTATATGTATTCGAGCTACGAAGCCCCGTTCGCGGGCGCCGTGGCGGACGAATCGCAGCCGTCCGACCGCCAGAAGGTGGTCATCCTCGGCGGCGGGCCGAACCGTATCGGCCAGGGCATCGAGTTCGACTATTGCTGCTGCCATGCGGCCTTCGCTTTGAAGGACGCGGGCTATGAAGCCATCATGGTCAACTGCAACCCGGAGACGGTCTCCACCGATTACGACACGTCGGACCGGCTCTATTTCGAGCCGCTGACTGCCGAGGACGTGCTGGAGCTGATCGACCGCGAGCGGACCAACGGCACGCTGAAGGGCGTTATCGTGCAGCTCGGCGGCCAGACCCCGCTGAAGCTCGCCCGTGCTCTGGAAGAGGCGGATGTGCCGATTCTCGGCACCTCGCCGGACGCCATCGACCTCGCCGAGGATCGCGACCGCTTCAAGCATCTGCTGGACAAGCTTAAGCTGCGCCAGCCGGCCAACGGCATCGCCTATTCGGTGGAGCAGGGCCGGACGATCGCGTCGGAGCTTGGCTATCCGCTGGTGGTGCGCCCGTCCTACGTGCTGGGCGGCCGGGCCATGCAGATCATCCGCGATGACGCGCAGCTGGGCGACTATCTGCTCGACACCCTGCCGGGCCTCGTGCCGCAGGATGTGAAGGCGCGCTATCCCAACGACAAGACCGGCCAGATCAACACGGTTCTGGGCAAGAACCCGCTGCTGTTCGACCGTTACCTGTCTGATGCCATCGAGGTGGACGTGGACGCTTTGTGCGACGGCACGGAAGTGTTCGTCGCCGGCATCATGGAGCATATCGAGGAGGCGGGCATCCATTCGGGTGACAGCGCCTGCTCGCTGCCGCCCCATTCGCTGGACGAGGCCACCATCGCCGCGCTGGAGAAGCAGACGGCGGCCATGGCCATGGCGCTCGGCGTCGGCGGCCTGATGAACGTGCAGTACGCCATCAAGGACGGCACCATCTACGTGCTGGAAGTGAACCCGCGCGCCTCGCGCACGGTGCCCTTCGTGGCCAAGGTGGTGGGGTCGCCCATCGCCAAGATCGCGGTGCGGGTGATGGCGGGCGAGAAGCTCGCCAGCTTCGGGCTCAAAAAGGAGCCGCTGAAGCACATCGCCGTGAAGGAAGCCGTCTTCCCCTTCGCCCGCTTCCCGGGCGTGGACACGGTGCTTGGCCCGGAGATGCGCTCCACCGGCGAGGTCATGGGCCTCGACACCGACTATGGCGTGGCTTTCGCCAAGAGCCAGCTCGGTGGTGGAACGAAGGTTCCGAAGTCCGGCACGGTGTTCGTTTCCGTGAAGGACAGCGACAAGCCGCGCATCCTGCCCACCATCCAGATGCTGGCCGGGCTGGGCTTCAAGGTGATCGCCACCTCGGGCACCCAGCGCTACCTCGCCGAGAATGGCGTGGAAGCGGGCAAGATCAACAAGGTGCTGGAAGGCCGACCACATATCGTGGACGCCATTAAGAATGGCGACGTGCAACTGGTGTTCAACACCACCGAGGGCTCGCAGGCGCTCTCGGACAGCCGTTCGCTGCGCCGGGCGGCCCTCTTGCACAAAGTGCCATATTACACCACGCTGTCCGGAGCCATTGCTGCGGCGCAGGGGGTCAAGGCCTATGTGGGCGGCGATCTCCAGGTCCGCGCGCTGCAGAGCTATTTCGATGGCGCGCCGGGGACGACGGGGGCAACCCACGTCGCCTGACCGGCAGGGAGCGGCGGGACGTCCGCGGGGCGGAGCCGACAGGCGCGCCAGCGGGGCAACGCCGGGTGTGGTGGCATCCGTGAGACCTGCATGGGCTTCAGGCCCGTGCGGGCCGTTCGGCTATTGTCCCCGGCAATCGTTCTGTTCCGGCCTGAGCCGGGCGAGACGGCCGGCTTTGTGAGGAGTGCGGTCATTCCGGTGCGCCCAGGGCGCCCGTCCGTCGCCACCCTCGCGGGACAATCGGCGTTCGGTGCGGACACTGCTTCTTAGAGCCTGATCCGATCAGACCTGATCGGTGAGTCAGCCTCTAATCCATTGATAGAGAACGTTCTTCCAATCGAACTGCGACGCAGTCCGATTGGAACGTGCTCTGTAGATCGACGTGTGAGCGTCGGGACGAGGGCCGAAAAGCCAGTCCCGCGCATCGCGGCATCAGGAGGTTCCAAGTAGGACCCATGGAAAAGATTCCCATGACGGGGGCGGGTTTCGTCGCCCTTGAGGAAGAGTTGCGTTTCCGTCAGCAGGTGGAACGCCCCCGGATCATTGCTGCCATTGCAGAAGCCCGTGCCCATGGCGACCTGTCCGAGAATGCGGAGTATCACGCCGCCAAGGAACTGCAGTCGCTGAACGAGGGCCGCATTGCGGAACTGGAAGACAAGATCTCCCGCGCCGACGTGATCGACGTGTCGAAACTGTCCGGCGATATCGTGAAGTTCGGCGCCACGGTCACTCTGGTGGACGAGGACACCGAGGAAGAGAAGGTCTGGCAGATCGTCGGCGACAGCGAGGCCGATGCCAAGGCTGGCCGGATCTCCATTTCCTCGCCGGTGGCGCGCGCGCTGATCGGCAAGAAGCAGGGCTCCTCGGTCGAGGTCGTGACGCCCAAGGGCGCCCGCTCGTTCGAGATCGTGGCGGTGCGCTGGGCCTGAGCCCTGAGCCCTGAGCGAATCACATCTGTCTTATGAAAACGGGGGCCAGTGGCCCCCGTTTTTCGTTTGGGCAGCTCTCCCGCCCGCTCACTCCGGTGGCGGCGAGCCTTCCTCAAGCGGCACGATGGGGGCGTTCTTGGCCTGCTTGAGCGTCAGCGCGGTCTTCACGTTGCGGACGTTGGGGGCGGAGGTCATCTCCAGCACGAAGTTCTGGAAGGTGGGCAGGTCGGGCGCCACGCACAGCATCAGATAGTCCACCTCACCGGACAGCATCCAGGCGCCGCGAACCAGCGGCCAGTTGGCGATGCGTTCCTCGAAGGCGGCAAGGTCCGTGCCTGCCTGGCTGACCAGATGCACCATGGCGAAGGCCATGAGGTGGTAGCCGAGCTGCTTCTCATCGAGCAGCGCCCGGTAGCCGCGGATGATTCCATCTTCTTCGAGGGCACGCACCCGGCGCAGACAGGGCGGGGCGGAGATGCCCACGCGGCGCGACAGCTCAACATTGGTCATGCGGCCGTCCCGCTGCAGTTCCGCCAGGATCTTCCAGTCCACGGCGTCGAGACGATCGGTCAAAGGGGCATCCTCCGGGAGGCGGGCCAAGCGGTCAGGAAGACCGAGCAGGGTGGGGGCACCGAAGCAGAAAGGTCGGTGCGCATGGCACCTTAGTGAAGCCGCCCCGCTGCGCAACGAAATAATATTGCGCAAGCGGCGCTGTCCGCAGTGCTTACATGTGGCACGGTGTGAAAGCGGCATCCGGTCGCGGCCCGCTTTTCCGGTTCGAAGGATCGCCTTTGCAGTGACCCTCTCCGAAATGGCGGCGTATCATGGGGACATCCTCGCGGCAGTGAAGCGCAGCAGCTGTTGAGCCTTGCGACTGGCGCAACCCGTCCCTACATTCTCGCATAGCTACGTCATCATTCCGCGATGCAGCCCTAGGACGCGATCCGCGCCGGTTGCAGTCGCTCCGGCCCAAGAGATTTGCCTGACCTGCATCTCGGCGGCCGTTCATCGGTTCGAGGCATTCATGGTTTCTCAGAGCGTGTCATCTTCCCACAGCAAGGTCATCATCATCGGTTCCGGCCCCGCCGGCTACACGGCCGCCATCTATGCCGCCCGCGCCATGCTGGAGCCGGTTCTGTTCGAGGGCATCCAGCCCGGTGGCCAGCTGACCATCACCACCGATGTGGAGAATTATCCCGGCTTCGCCGACGTCATCCAGGGGCCGTGGCTCATGGAGCAGATGCGGGCGCAGGCCGAACATGTGGGCACGCGCATCCTGTCCGAGCATGTGGCGAGCCTCGATACGACGCACCGTCCGTTCCGCCTCGTCACCGAGGGCGGCGAGACCCTCACCGCCGATACGGTGATTCTGGCCACCGGCGCGCAGGCGCGCTGGCTCGGCCTGAATTCGGAAGAGGATTATCGCGGCTTCGGCGTCTCGGCCTGCGCCACCTGCGACGGTTTCTTCTATCGCGGCAAGGACGTGGTGGTGGTGGGCGGCGGCAACACCGCCGTCGAGGAGGCGCTCTTCCTCACCAATTTCGCCGCCAAGGTCACGCTGGTGCATCGGCGCGACAAGCTGCGTGCCGAGCGCATCCTTCAGGAGCGGCTGTTCGCCCACCCCAAGGTGTCGGTGGTGTGGAATGCGGCCATCGATGAAATCCTCGGGGTGAGTGAACCCGTATCAAAGGTCACGGGCGTTCGCCTTCAGGACACCGTCACCGGCGCGCATGCGGAACTGGCCACCGATGGCGTGTTCATCGCCATTGGCCATGCGCCGTCCACGGCGCTGGTGGAAGGTCAGCTTCGGCTCAAGTCCGGCGGCTATGTTTGGACGGCGCCGGACTCCACTGCCACCTCGGTACCCGGCGTGTTCGCTGCGGGCGATGTGGCGGATGATGTGTTTCGGCAGGCCGTCACGGCTGCAGGCCGGGGCTGTATGGCGGCGCTGGAGGCGGAACGCTTCCTGGCGCAGCACGAGATGGCAGAAGCGGCCGAATAGGCCGGCGGCGCCGGGTGCGTCGCGGCCGGTGGGCCGCGGTGGTGAACCCGGCACCGAAACTCGAATGGGACCCGCGCCGTCGCCAGGGCGCCGCGTGTCCCGGGGCGTGGTGTTATGGATTGGGACAAGCTTAAGGTTTTCCACGTGGCCGCCGAGGCGGGCTCCTTCACCCATGCTGGCGAGACGCTCGGCCTTTCCCAGTCCGCGGTGAGCCGTCAGGTCTCGGCGCTGGAGCAGGAGCTCAAGGTTCCGCTGTTCCATCGCCATGCGCGTGGCCTCATCCTGACCGAGCAGGGCGAGCTGCTCTATCGCACCGCTCACGAGGTCTTCCTCAAGCTGGAATCGGCGCGGGCTCAGCTCACCGACAGTCGCGAGAAGCCCAACGGCGAACTGCGCGTCACCACTACCGTCGGCCTCGGTACCCATTGGCTCACGGCGCGGGTCGGAGAGTTCGTGGACCTCTATCCCGATATCCGTATCCAGCTGATCCTGACCGACGAGGAACTCGACCTCGCCATGCGTGAGGCGGACGTGGCCATCCGCATGCGCCAGCCGGTGCAGCCGGATCTTGTGCAGCGCAAACTGTTCACCGTGCATTTCCATGCTTATGCGTCGGCGGACTATCTCAAGCGTCACGGCCAGCCGCGCACGCTGGACGAGCTGGACAAGCACCGCATCCTGCTGCTGGGCGGGCCGATCCCGAGCTATTTCCAGGGCTTGAACTGGCTGGAACATGCGGGGCGGGACGGCTCCACGCCGCGTGTGCCGGCGTTCGAGGTCAACAGTGTGCTGGGTCTCAAGCGGGCAGTGGAACGGGGTGTCGGCATCGGCACGCTGCCGGACTATCTGTCCGACGACTCGACCTCCCTCGTGCAGCTGTTCACGGACCGCGAGACGCCTACTCTGGAGGCATACTTCACTTACGCTCAGGAAATGCGCTCGGTGGCGCGTATTCAGGTGTTCCGTGACTTCCTCATCTCCAAGGCGCAGCGCTGGAACTACTGATCATGACGGAAGGGTGACGGCGCTTTCTGGTTGACGGAAAGGTGTGAGGACAACCCTGCCGAAAAGCCAAGCGTTAGGCACATGCCTGACATGCGGTCATTTTGCATTGCCTTATGCCTAAGGGGAGTGCACTTTGCTCTTGCCCTGATCGCGCTAGGCGCAGTCAGGTGTTCCCCTCTGGAAGGTTCGCCGCTCTGCGGCGATACTTGCCCGGCCTCTTCATTGAGGTCGGGCATTTTTCTTTTACGGGCCCGACATCTTTCATCTCCTGTTTTTGCTGCGACGCAGCATGCTTCGGAGCGACGAAAGGCGCTGGCCGGGCAGGGAACGGTCGCTGCTTCCCTCGCGTTCCTGTGCTTCATCACAGGAGGGCCTCATGGTGCAGCTTTTCAGCCCGGTTCCGCGCCCTTGTCGCACGGATCAGGCCCTTGTCTGGGGTGCCGGCATTCGCACTCGGGCTGTCCGCCCCGTAGCGGTCCATCTGGTGGCCATCCATCGGGCGTCCATGCATTTCGGGCCTTTCCCCATTCCGGGCCAGCCTGATCCCGGCCGCTCGCCGGAGCCTCCCATTCCCCCGCCAGCGCCGGCTGAGGATCCTGACGACGTGCCCGTGCCGGGGCCCGATCTGCCGCCACTCCCGGACGATGACCCTTCGCGAGAGCCCCGCCGCGAGCCTTATCCCACTCCCCCTCCTCTGGATGATCCTGATAGGGTGGGCGATGTGCCGCTGAACTGAGAACGCGCATCCCGCCAGCGGCCGAGGCACGCAAGGAGTGTCATGGCCCCTTTTTCAAGCAATGCTGGAGCACCGTCGCAGCGGGGGCCAGTTGAGACGTTGCCGCCGCTGTTTCTGGATGTTCCGGAATTGGTGCCGGATGCCATCGTGGATCTGCGCTACGCGGGTTCGAACAATTTCGTTGGCACGCGCGTGGATGGTTATGAAGCCAACCGTGCCCTGTTGACGCGGCCTGCCGTTGAGGCCGTGGCCCGCGTCGCCGCCGACGTGAAGCGTGATGGGCTGATCCTGAAGCTGCTGGATTGCTACCGCCCCGCCCGCGCAGTGGCCCATTTCGGGCGCTGGGCGGCGGATGGCGCGGATGTGGCCACCAAGGCGGCCTACTATCCCGACTACCACAAGCCCGAACTGTTCGAGCTGGGCTACATTGCTGGCCGCTCCAGCCATTCGCGCGGCTCGACTCTTGATCTCACCCTCGTGCATCGCTCCGACGGTACGGATCTGGACATGGGGACGCCCTTTGATCTGTTCAGCACGCTGTCATGGCCGGCATCCGTTGAAGTGAGCGAGGCGCAGCAGGCCAACCGCCGCCGGCTCGCGGCGGCCATGGAGGCGGCGGGCTTCGATCCCTTCTTCATGGAGTGGTGGCACTTCACCCTGAAGGGCGAGCCATTTCCCGACAGCTATTTCGACGTGCCCATCCGCTGAACGGGCAAGGGGCGTAGGCATAAAAAAGCTGCCGGGAGGAGATCCCGGCAGCTGAATTGAGACGCGGGGAGAAACCTCCTCGCGCCGATGCGTATGAGCTCTGCTCAGTTGGCCTGCTTGTTGTTCATGCCCAGCGCGAACACGCAGGCGAGCGAGATCAGCGAGGCCACGAGCAGGTAGTAGCCAACGAAGGGCAGGCCGTAGTTGGTGTTCAGCCAAGTGGCGATATACGGAGCCAGCGAGGCGCCCACGATGCCCGCCAGATTGAAGGTCATCGAGGAGCCGGTATAGCGCACGTGGGTCGGGAAGGGCGCCGCCAGCGCGGTGCCGATCAGGCCGTAGTTGATGCCGAAGATCAGCATGCCGATGGTGCAGAAGATGTAGATCTTCTCGATGCTGCCCGACAGCAGGAAGGGGAAGCTGAAGGAGAACAGCGCGGTCAGCGCGATGCTCATCGCCAGCATCTGGTTGCGGCCGAAGCGGTCGCCCAGCTTGCCGGAGATCACCACGGTGAGGCCGAACAGGGCCGAGCCGTAGATCTGCACCTTCAGGGCTTCGAGGAAGCTGATCTTGAGCACGCTGACGTTGTACGACAGCAGGTAGGCCGTGCAGAGGTAGAACACCACGAAGGTGGCGAGCGCCATGAAGGTGCCGAGGAACAGGCCGCGCTTATGGTTGCGGAACAGCTCCACCAGCGGGACGTCGGCGCGCTGCTTCTTCTCCAGCGCCTTCTTGAACTCGGGCGTCTCGGTGATCGACAGCCGCACCCACATGCCGATGGCGATCAGCAGGATCGAGGCGATGAAGGGAATGCGCCAGCCCCAGCTACGGAACGCTTCAGGCGAGATGTAGTGCAGCAGCACCCAGAACGAGCCGGAGGCAAGGAACAGGCCGAGCGGCGCGCCGAACTGGGGGAACATGCCGTACCAGTTGCGCTTGCCCTCGGGGGCGTTCTCAGTGGCGAGCAGGACGGCGCCGCCCCATTCACCGCCGAGGCCGAAGCCCTGGCCGAAGCGACAGAGGGCCAGCAGCAGCGGGGCCATTACGCCGATCTGATGATAGCCGGGCAGGAAACCGATGGTGACGGTGGAGATGCCCATGGTGAGCAGCGCCGTCACGAGCGTGACCTTGCGGCCGATGCGATCACCGAAATGGCCGAAGACGATGGCGCCCAGCGGGCGCGCAAAGAAGGCGATGGAGAAGGTCGCGAAGGAGGCCAGCAGCGCGGACATGGGGTCCGAACCGGGGAAGAACAGCGCGGGGAACACCAGAACGGCGGCCGTGGCGTAGATGTAGAAGTCGTAGAACTCGATCGTCGTACCGATCAGGCTGGCCGTCAGGACCTGCGCCGGAGTGTTCTTGCGTCGAGTGCTGGTGCTGGTGATGGCTGTCATGGTCAACGCCGTCCTGAGGCGACGAAAGGCTCTTAAGGCGCCGGCACGGATCAAGGATGCGCGCAGGCACAATGGTTAAGCAGACACGGCGTGTGAAGGGAAATCACATCCGGGCGGAAAACACCTGGCCGCATCGAACGATCAGGTCCGGGGCCGAAGGGCGATCGCAGGACCTCGCTGATCGCTGCACGCGCGAAGGCCGATAGCAGAATTTTATGTTCCAACGCTAGTGCAGTGCGGCAAGAATCTTACGTTTTCGGCCCCGGGACCGGTCGAAACGCCATTTTGCGATGCTGCAATGCATTTTCGGAAGGGCAGGCGCATCGGGTAGGGTGACTCTGCACTTGCCTGTCCTGCGGTAAATCTTGCTTCAGGAGCCGGCAGGCATGCGATGGCATACGGCTCAGGAGAGGGAGATTTCCTCGATCTGCAGCCGGCGGCCCCAGCCATCGAAGAACTGGCCTTCGTTCAGCACCAGCCGATCTTCGCGCACGCGCTGCTCGATGGAGCGAAGGCGGGTGCGCGCGTCGTCATTCTCCAGCGGGCCTTCCCCGTCGAGCTGAGGAAAGAAGGCGACGCCATCCCATTTGCGACCAGAGCCGGCGAACAGCGACACCACCTGCGGCCAGGTGATCTCATCGCCGATGAAGTTGAGAAAAGTGGATGCGAGTGGCGCCACATGGGTCTCGCCGATCTCCACCAGGATCACCAGCGACGTAAAAGAGCCTTCGTCCGCGAAGGTCTCCCTCAGCCAGGGTTCGAAATCGTTGGCGGGGGCAGGTCTATCCGTGCGTCCGGCTTTCGCGTCTTCCCGGGTCTTCCTGGACTTCGCCGCCCGTGCGGGCTTTCTAGAAATCGACACGGGGCGTCTCCGGCATGTAATGCTCGAACAGATACCAGAAGGAGCTTGTGCGGGTCTGTTCGTACCAGTCTTCGAAGGCGGCCAGCGCGGCGGCGGGCTCCTCGGGCGGGGCAGCAGGCTTCTCCTCGCCCTCGGTTGCCGGATGGGTGGCGGTGAACAGCGCCGCCGATAATGGAGCGAGGCGCTCGAATACCTGCGTGCGGGCCTCGCTGTCGCCGTCCCAGCCGAAGGTCGCGCGCACATGGGCCTCGACGGCGGCCCGCCCAGCCTCGGGCGTTTCCGCCGCAGCGGCACGAGCGGTGAGAGCTTGCAGGAAGGAGAGGCGCCGATAAGCCGTGGTGCGCTCGGCCTCAAGCTGCTTCAGGCTCGCGGCGGCCTCGGCCTTGAACGCTTCCTCGCGGCTGCCTGCCGCGCGCGCGGCCTCGCCGAGGGATGCGAGGAAAGCATCGGCATCGGTCATTGCCGCTCGTCCTTGGGGGCTTTGGGGGAAGATGGCGGAAGAGAGTGGGAGTCGAACCCACCAAGGACCGGCTCGCGGCCCCTCCCGGATTTGAAGTCCGGACGCCCCACCAGGGACGCTTCTCCTCCATCCTGCGCCGAAGCCATGGAGGCTTCGGGCACGGTAATCTCCGCAGGGTCTAGCGCATCTGCGGGGCGCTTGTCAGCCGGCACATCATCCGCCGTGGAGCGGAACAGGTCGAGACGATGCGGGTTGAGGCGGCGCATGTCGCCCCGGCGCAGGGTCACGCCATGCCGGTCGAAGAATTCGAGGATCTGGATGGCCACCTTGCGGCCGTTGTCCACCTGATCGCGGAACTGCGCGGCGGTGAACTCGCCATGCTCGGCAGAGAGCCGTTCGAGAATGACCACCATCTCGCCCACGGTGCCGCGCAGGAAGAAATGATCGTGCGCCACCTCATCCACCCGCGCGAGGCGGCCGAGCAGCTTCAACAGCCGGCGGACATCCGCCTCGGACATGCCGATGGCATTGGCGATGTCGCGCGTGCGTGGCGGGCGGAAGCGCTCGGTGTCACCGAGCATGGGGGCGATCCGGCTCCAGGCGCCTTCGTCCTGTGAGGTGAGACGAACGGAGAAACCCGATCTGCGAACCCAGGCACCGTCGAGGGCGATCTCGCGCGTCTGCGCGAGCGCCTGTAGCGCGGCCTTGAAGGCAGGGGCGGGCAAGCGGGGCTCGGATTGCAGACGCAGCTTCTCGATGCCGAGGCCGGGCAGATCCGGATTCTCGGTATGGAAGGTGTCCAGCGTGGCCAACAGGCCGGATGAGAAAGCGGCCCACCGTGCGCCGGACAGCGCGAGGAGCGCGTTTCCGGGCCCGACGGCAAAGGTCTTGAGGTTGAGCGCCGTCACCAGCATCGGCACGGCCTGCTCGCCCAGCGCCCGGTCGCGGGCGAAAGTTGAGAGATCGAGGAAGAACGGAGGGATATCGAGCAGACGCTTAACGGCCTCCGCCGGGTCCGTTTCGGCCATGGCGGTGAGCTGGGCGAGGCGTTCAGGCGTGCGGCGCTTGCGGGCGGGCCCACGCAAATCCAGGAAGACGCCGCCGCCAATGGTGCGCTGGGCCGAGGTGTCGCGGATCACATAGCGGTCGCCCACGGCTGCCGAGATGGGGGCGTCCAGCACGAGTTGCACCAGTGCGCTGCCACCGGGGGCAATGGGGTCGCCCAGCAGCACGATGCGCGCGCCCACCTCCCGCGCCGCATGATGCAGGCGTACGGGAAACCACTGCCCGATGGGCTTGGGTTCACCCGACAGCACGTTGAGCCGCGCATCGATATGGTCAGCGGGCGCATGCAGGCTTTCATCCAGCAGTACGTCGCCGCGCGAAATGTCGTCCTTGGCGAGGCCCTCGCCGGCAAGGTTGATGCCGCAGCGATCGCCGGCCTGCCCGCGCTCGGCCGGTCGGTCCTGCGCGCGGATGGAGCGCACGCGCACGCTACGGCCCGAGGGGCTCAGCATCAGGCGGTCGCCCACGTCGACCGTGCCGGACAGCACCGTGCCGGTGACGACCGTGCCGGTGCCCTGCAAGGTGAAGGAGCGGTCCACGGCAAGGCGGAAACGGCCCTCGCAGGCGCGCTGCGCGATAGAGGCGCGGGCCTCTTCCAGCGCTGCGCGCACGGCGGCGATGCCAGCGCCCGTGTGCGTGGAAACGGGCAGGATCGCGGCGCCCTCCAGCACCGTGCCTGCCACCAGCGCCTCGATCTCGACGGTGACGGCGAGGATGCGCTCCTCATCCACCAGATCGGTCTTGGTAAGGGCGATGAGGCCGTGGCGTACGCCGAGCAGGTCAATGATGGCGAGATGCTCGCGGGTCTGCGGCATCACCCCGTCGTCGGCGGCCACCACCAGCAGCGCAAGGTCGATGCCGCCCGCGCCCGCCAGCATGGTGTGCACGAACTTCTCGTGGCCGGGCACGTCGATGAAGCCCATCACCGTGCCGTCGCCCGCGGGCATATAGGCGAAGCCGAGGTCGATGGAGATGCCGCGCGCCTTTTCCTCCTTCAGCCGGTCAGTATCGACGCCGGTGATCGCCCGCACCAGCGAGGTCTTGCCGTGGTCGATATGTCCGGCTGTTCCGACGATCATCAGGCAGCGTCCGGCGTGGTGGAGGTGGGCGCGGGCAGCGGCTGGGCTGCGGTGTGTTCGATTTCGGCGGCGCGCTCCGGCGTGAGCGCTTCGCGGGCGGTGGCCAGGAAGGGCGGGGCGAGCGCGCTGCCGCCGTCCGCAGCGCGCAGCAGCCACAGATAAGCGGCCGCCGCATCGCGCGGTACGCCAGAGCCGAGGTGATAGGCTGCGCCCAGCATGGCTTGCCCGTCGGCATCGCCGGCCTCCGCCGCCATCTTCCACCAGCGGGCGGCTTCGGTGGCATCGCGCTCCACGCCCACAGCATTGTGGTAGAGCATGCCCATGCGGGTCATGGAGGAAGCGATGCCCTGCGCTGCGGCGGCTTCCGCCCAGCGGCGGGCCTCCAGCGGGTCCATCGGGATCACCTCGCCTTCCAGTAGCATCCAGCTCAGCATGTCCTGCGCCGGGCCATCGCCCTGTGCGGCGGCTGCGCCGTAAAGCTCGGCGGCGTGCACATAGTCCTGAGGCACGCCCTCGCCCTTGAAGTAAAGGGCGGCCAGATTGCGCTGGCCCACCATGTCGCCGGCCTGTGCGGCGAGGCTCAGCCATTTCTGCGCCATCTCGGGCTCGCGGCGCACGCCGAGCCCTTCGGCGAAGCAGGCGCCGATATTGTTCTGTGCGCGCGCCACGCCCTCGCGGGCCAGCGGCTCCCAGAGGTGCAGTGCTTCCTCATAGTCGCCCTGCTGGGCGGCATCGAGGGCACGGTTCATGCGATCTTCCACGCTCGGCGCGGCACAGGGGCCGGAGCGGCGGAAGCGGTCAAACAGTCCCATCGGACAGCTCCAGATGCGCGAGGGTGGCGGCAAGGCCCGCCTCGTCTTCCAGGCAGCGCAGATCGAAGATGAGCGCCTGATCTTCGACCCTGCCAATCACCGGCACGGGCAGGCGCCGCAAGGCATCGGCCAGTGCGGAAAGCCTGCGGCCCGAACCGTCGGCGGGAATGAGCGCCAGCGCCGTGGAGGGCAGAGTCTCCAGAGGCAGCGCGCCGGAGCCGATCTGGCTCTTGCAGGCGCGTGTCTCCACCCGGAAGGTGTCGCCGAGCCGAGCCGCCACCATGGGCGCCATGCGCGCCGCCTGAGCGGCCATGTCGTCGGCGGTGCGGGTGAGCAGGCGCAGGGTCGGCAGGCGCTGGGCCAGCCGGTCGGGGTCGAGATAGAGCTTCAGGGTCGCTTCCAGCGCCGCGAGGCGGATCTTGTCCACCCGGAGCGCCCGCTTCATGGGGTTCCTGTTGATGGCTGCGATCAGGTCGCGCCGCCCCACGATGAAGCCCGCCTGCGGGCCGCCCAGCAGCTTGTCGCCCGAGAAGGTGACGATGTCGGCCCCTTCCAGCACGCTCTCGCGCACGGTGGGCTCGTGGACGAGGCCGTGGGCGGCGAGATCGGCCAGCGTGCCCGAACCCAGGTCGTTGAACAGGGGCACGTCGGCCTCGCGGGCGATGGCCGCGAGATCCTTCGGCGCGACCTCGGCGGTGAAGCCCTCGATGCGGTAATTGGAGGTGTGGACCTTCACCAGCAACCCGGTCTCCGGCGAGAGCGCGCTGCGATAATCCTTCGGGTGTGTGCGGTTGGTGGTGCCAACTTCCACGAGGCGTGTGCCCGCGCGCGCCATGATGTCCGGCATGCGGAAGGCGCCGCCGATCTCGATCAACTCACCGCGCGAGACGATGCTGTCACGCTCCGCAGCCAGGCTGTTGAGCACGAGTAAAACAGCAGCCGCATTGTTGTTGACGACGGTGGCATCTTCCGCCCCGGTGAGACGGCAGAGGAGATCGCGCACGTGGTCGTCGCGCTCGCCGCGCTTGCCGCTGTCGAGGTCGTATTCCAGCGCCACGGCGGACCGCATGGCGGCGGTTGCCGCCGCGATCGCCTCCTCGGCGAGGAGGGCGCGGCCGAGATTGGTATGCAGCACCGTGCCGGTTAGGTTGAACACCGGCGCGAGAGAGGGGCGGGCCTTCGCCTCCAGAGCGGCAAGCGCGCGGGAGGCAAGACCGTCCGCATCTTCCGGCTCGGCAGCGCCGCTCTTCAACGTGGCGCGGGCTTCTTCCAGCGCCGCACGCACGGCGGTCGTGGTTTCAGCGCGGCCGAAACGCTCGGCCGCAGCCAGAGCCAGAGGGCTCTTGAGCACCTGATCCACGGCAGGCAGACGGCGCAGTCCCGCCAGATCGGCTTTCGGTGTCCCGTCCATGGCTCAGTAGCCCAGCAGGAAGGGATTGAAGGCCGCCCGCCGATAAGGCCGGTCCTTCATCAACAGGTCGAGGCCGAGGGTGGCGACATCGTCCGCGAGCGGCTCGGCGCCGGGTTCCTTGTTGAGATAGAAGAGCTTGCCGTAGGAATGGCATTCCTCACAGGTCTCGGCTTTGCAGCCGCCGTCGAGGCCTTCCACCTCCTCAAGTCCGATGCCCTTGGTGGAGCCGCAGGCGGTGCAGCGCACCCGCACATAGTTCCACAGCGTGCCGCAGAGCGCGCAGCCGCAATAGCGAGCGCCGGGCGCCTGCGGCCAGTCCACGATCAGGCTCGCGACCGGCGGTCCGCCGCAACACGGGCAGGCACCATCACCCACGGGCACGAGCTTCTTGCTGTCAAGCCCGGTGGCCCGGCGGGCGAAATGCACCTGAAGGGCGGCGGCCACGAACACATGCTCGGCCAGAGCTTCCACGGGGAGGGCATCGGCCAGCACGTTGCGCACCATCTGGTCGCGGCTGACGGAGTCGGCAGCGATGACGCTGTCGAGGGCCGTGCGGGCGGCCTCAGGCATCTCCAGTGCCTTGGCCTGCGCCAGCAGGCGGTCAAAGGTGGTCTCGAAGGTCGTGTCGGATGTGAAGTTGCCCCGATCAAGCGGCGGCATGGCGTGCTCGCGGGAACGGGCGAGACGCTCGGCATCCACGGGTTCCACTGCCGGCAGGCCGGACAGGATGTCCCGCTGCGCCGCGGCAATGGAGCCGAGGAAGAGAAGATAGGGCTTTAGATCGCTGCGCTCGGCCATGTCGGCGAAGCGTTTCGCGCGCTTGTCGAACAGGGTTTCCGGATCAGGCAGATAGGCCAAAGCGGGCTGGGCGATGCCGCCAATGACGGAAGGATCGGGCTGGATGGCCCCGGAAGAAGGGGAGCCTGGAGAATTGGACATGGAACCTCACGAACCCCACGGGTCACGTCGAAACGGGTTGGCGCAAGGCTGATCTCAGCCTGCGGAATGGGTGGAAACGACATGCGGTCTCGGCCGCCTGAAATGGTCGTTTCAACTCAGGGCTGTCGCAGCAGCCCGACTGAACCTGTTAACCATATAAGCCATCATGGCCGCCATCGCGAGGGGGCGGGCCGGGCCGGGCGTGTCATAGCGACTGAGATGCGGGCCGGATGGCTTGAGGTGCCGCGCGGCGGACGGGCCGCCGCGCGGAAAGCATGTGTCACTCGGCCGGCGTACCGGCGCGCTTGCCGGCCACCAGTTCGCGCAGCCACTTGCGGTGGTGACGCCAGGCCCATCCGCCAGTCACCTGCCCGCTGGTCATGGCGCTCATGGTGCCCTTGACCCAGATGGCGGCGTAGACGTGGATGATCCACACGCAGATGATCGCGACGGCCGCCAGCGAGTGGACGATGAGCGCGACGCGCTGCGTCGGAATGCTGGTGTAGGTGAAGAAATACTGTTCCCACACCATCACGCCGGTGACGATCAGTAGGATGATCAGCCCGGACATGCTCCAGAACACCACCTTCTGCCCGGCATTGTACTTGCCGAGTTCGGGAAGGCGTTCCTCGTGGCCCATCAGCACATCACCGCTGCGCGCGACCCAGGTCACGTCCTCCCGCCTCGGCAGGTTCAGCCGCCAGAAGCGGATGAACAACAGCGAGAAGGAGAAGAACAGCACCACGCCGATCCACGGATGGATGGCCCGGGTGAGCTGCCCGCCGCCGAACAGATTGGTCAGGAAGAACAGGCTCGGCGTGAACAGCGACAGGCCGGAAAGCGCCAGCAGAATGAGGCTGATGGCGGTGATCCAGTGATTGATGCGTGCGCCGACTGTGTATCGGTTCACCGTCACCGGATGGCCAAGATCGATGCTGTCACCGGGCATCACGTCGCTCGGAGATTGGGGTTTGGCGCTCATGCCTTTTCCCCTTCCGTTGCCTTGACGCCCTCAGCCAGCTTCTCGGCCTGCTCCTCATCCTCGGCGGAAACGCGGTTGGCGCCTGCGACGAGATAATGGAGGACGCCGGCGATGGCTGCGAAGCCCATCACGCCCATGCCCACATACTTGGTGACGCCCTTCCAGGCTTCCACGATCGGCGAGATGCGCGGATTGTCCGGAAGGCCGGCATAGATGCTCGGCTTGTCCGCATGCTGGAGCACGTACATGACGTGCGTGCCGGAAACGCCCGGCGGATCATAGAGGCCCGCGGTCTTGTAGCCGCGGGACTTCAGATCCGTGACGCGCTCGGCGGCATGCTTCTTCATCTCCTCCTTGGTACCGAAGGCGATGGCCTGGGTGGGGCACGCCTTGGCGCAAGCAGGCCACTGGCCCTGGGCCACGCGATCGGAACAGAGCGTGCACTTGTACGCCTTATTGTCGACCTTGGAGATGCGGGGAATGTTGAAGGGACAACCCTTCACGCAATAACCGCAGCCGATGCAATGGTCATGGACGAAGTCCACGATGCCGTTGGTGTACTGGACAATAGCGCCGGGGGCCGGGCAGGCCTTCAGGCAGCCCGGATCCTCACAGTGCATGCAGCCGTCCTTGCGGATCAGCCACTC
>NZ_BMCT01000012.1 GCF_014635325.1 Azorhizobium oxalatiphilum
TCGAGGAACTTGGTGATGAGGTTGAAACAGGTGGTCTTGCCCGCCCCGTTCGGCCCGATGAGGGCGTGAATCGTGTGGCGGCGGATCTTCAGATTCACGTTCTTGACGGCCGCGAACCCTTTGAATTCCTTGGTCAGACCTTCGGCTTCAACGATATAGGGCACGTCAGGGACGGTGTCCGAAATCGTCACATGGGCCTCGCTTGCGTTTCCGCCAGACCGCTGAGCAGCGCTGGCGTGGCTCCCCTTCCATGGCATCGTTCCGACGCTCATTGCGGAAACCGTAGCACGGCATGAATGGCGGTCGTCAATAGCGCTAAGGGCTAAGATATGAGCGTTAGATAGATTCCGCGTGTGCAGCTCACCCCGGCACTTCGGTTGTCCGGGCGGCGCGCACACGTCGCAGGGCTGCCGCAAGGGCGGGGGCCGTGGAATGAAAAGGCCCCGCGCACCTTCCGGTACGCGGGGCCTTTTCATTGAACCGGGATGCTCGCCCCGCTCTCCGGGACTGAGCCGCCGATCACACGTTGGTGGGGTAGTTCGGGCTCTCGCGGGTGACGATCACGTCATGCACATGGCTCTCGCGCAGGCCGGCGGAGGAGATGCGCACGAAGCGCGCCTTCTCGCGGAACTCGTCGAGATTGGCGCCGCCCACATAGCCCATGGAGGCGCGCAGGCCGCCGGCCAGCTGGTGCAGCACCGCCGCCACCGGGCCCTTGTAGGCCACCTGGCCCTCCACGCCTTCCGGCACCAGCTTCAGCGTGTCCCGCACTTCCGCCTGGAAGTAGCGGTCGGCCGAGCCGCGGGCCATGGCGCCCACCGAGCCCATGCCGCGATAGGCCTTGTAGGAGCGGCCCTGATACAGGAACACCTCGCCGGGGCTCTCTTCCGTGCCGGCGAGCAGCGAGCCCACCATGGCGCAGGAGGCGCCCGCCGCGAGCGCCTTGGCGAGGTCGCCCGAGAACTTGATGCCGCCGTCGGCGATCACCGGGGTGTTGGTGGCGTGCGCGGCTTCCACCGCGTCCAGCACGGCGGTGAGCTGGGGCACGCCCACGCCGGCCACGATGCGGGTGGTGCAGATGGAGCCGGGGCCGATGCCCACCTTCACTGCATCCGCGCCGGCGTCGATCAGCGCGCGGGTGCCCTCGGCGGTGGCCACGTTGCCGGCCAGGATCTGGGTGGTGTTGGACAGGCGCTTGATGCGCGACACCTGATCCAGAACCTTGCGCGAATGGCCGTGGGCGGTGTCCACCACCACGAGATCCACGCCCGCGTCGATCAGACGCTCGGTGCGCTCGTAGCCGTCATCGCCCACCGTGGTGGCGGCGGCGACGCGCAGGCGGCCCTGCTCGTCCTTGGCGGCGTTGGGATTGGCGACCGCCTTCTCGATGTCCTTCACGGTGATGAGGCCGACGCAGTGATAATTGCCGTCCACCACCAGCAGCTTCTCGATGCGGTGCTGGTGCAGCAGCTTCTTGGCCTCGGCCTGGCTCACGTTCTCGGTGACGGTGACGAGCTTGTCCTTGGTCATCAGCTCGGCCACCCGCTGGGTGGGGTCAGTGGCGAAGCGCACGTCGCGGTTGGTGAGCACGCCCACCAGCTTGCCCGAGCGCTCCACCACCGGAATGCCGGAGATGTTGAAGCGCTTCATCAGGTCGAGGGCGTCCTGCAGGGTCTCGTCGGGATGGACGGTGACGGGGTTCACCACCATGCCGCTCTCGAACTTCTTCACCTGCCGCACATGCTCGGCCTGCTGCTCGGGCGTGAGGTTGCGGTGGATGACGCCGATGCCGCCGGCCTGCGCCATGGCGATGGCCATGCGGGCTTCGGTGACGGTGTCCATGGCGGAGGACAGGATCGGCAGGTTGAGGGTGATGGTGTTGGTGAGGCGGCTGGTCAAAGTGACGCCGCCGGGCATCACTTCGGAGGCGCCGGGCACGAGGAGCACGTCGTCGAAGGTCAGCGCCTCGCGGAAGGGCGAGCCGTTGAGGGAATGGATGGTGTTCGACATCGCCAACTCCTGGTCGCGGGCGCGCTCTGGGCGGCCCGCCGGGACGGGTTCGAGATGGCGTGGCCGGATGCCTGTCGCCTCATCGAGTTGGCAGTGGCGGATACCATGGGCGCACGACGATTAGAAGACCTTGGCACTGAAATTGCCATGCACGGAACGCAATGGCGTGCCGTGCGCAGCGGGGGGTGACGGCACGCAATGGTGTGCCCGGTGAGACAAGGCGGCGGGGGTGAGGGGAGGGCGAGGGGGCGTGTCCACCGCGCCTTCGCCGGAAATGAGGGCGCGTGTTCCGAAGATGGGAAGGGCGGGGCACGCCCGTACACCCGCCCGATGCCGTCGCCGGCCCCGCTCTGCGCACGCGGGAGGATATGTCGCGCCCGCACCTCTGCGTCCGGCCGGTTCTGCGACATGCGGCAGCAGACGAGCGGTCGGAAGGGGCCGGAAAGGTAGCGGGACGCGGGAAAGGCGTATCCGTGGCGCCGTTATGTCTTCCCTCCGCAACAGGGCCGCACTAGGGTTCGACCACTTCTAAATCACGTACCCTGGCACTGGTGGTGGACCCAATCCATGGCGATGATGATTCTGGGCCTCGTGCTCTTCCTCGGCATCCATGTGGTCACGAGCCTGCCGGATGTGCGCGCGGCGCTGGTGGCGCAGGTGGGGGAGGGGGCCTACAAGGGGTTCTTCTCGCTGGTGGCGGTGGCGGGCCTGCTGCTCACCGCCTATGGCTACGGCCTGTGGCGCGCCAGCGGCCCGGCGATCCTCTATGATCCGCCCTTCGCCATGCGCCATGCCACCATGGGCCTGATGCTGCTGGTCTCCATCGCGCTGGTGGCCGCCTATGTGCCGAGTCACATCCGGGCGTGGCTGAAGCATCCCATGCTGGTGGGCGTGAAGCTGTGGGCGCTGGCGCATCTGCTGTCGAATGGCGATGCGGCGTCGGTGGTGCTGTTCGTGGCTGTGCTGGCGTGGGCGGTCTATGACCGCATCTCGGTGAAGCGCCGCCATCTGCCGCTGCCCGTGGCCCCCAAGGGCTGGATGGGCGACGTGGGCGCGGTGGCTGGCGGGCTGGTGCTCTACGCTTTGCTCGCCTTCGCCTTCCATCCGCTGGTGGTGGGCGTGCCGGTGATGGGGTGAGGGGTGGCGAGCGCCTGCTCGTCTGAGACCAGCCGTAGGCTCAGGGACGGGTCGACAGCAGAGTTCTGATGTCCGTCTCGTAGTGGTACCGCATCCAGCCCGCCGTGGTCGGGCAGGTTTGGCCTATGAGTGCTGCGATGAGGTCAAATTCCCGGGCGAGATCACGGTGAAAAATCGGCTCGTGATGAGCGATGCGGTTTCTCAGGCGTCGGATCGTTTCGAGGTCCGCGTACACGGCCTTGACGATGGAGCGCACTTCACACCCCGCTTGCGAGCCGGGCATCACTTGAAACAGATGGTTGTTCCAGATGCGGTGATCGTGGCGTCGCGTAAAGAGCTGCTGCCAGAAGGCGAATTTCAGATCGGATATGACGCCGCCTGTGACCGAATGTTTGTGCCGTACTATTTGTAGATCGAACTTGGGGCTGTATCCGGCTTGGGGATGGGGCAGGCTGGTTTCAAAGCCGGGCGACCAGGGCCAGCGCGGTCCGTAGACAGCTTCGATGGCATTGGCCGCGCAATTGCGCAGGACGACCTCGCAGATGTGGAGTGGCCCGAGGAATGCTGCGGACATCCGGGCATTCCAGACATAAAGTTCGAGGGCTTCTGCGCCTGCGGTGCTTGTGGCTGCTTCGTAGGTGCTCATGCGTGCTGCGGAGAGCGCAGCCTTGATGATCGTCATCCGGTCCGGATTTGACGCTGGCACAGCCCAATCCTATATAAAACGCATCCCTTGGGCCTTGTTGGCGTAAGCCTCCCCCCGAGGACAAACGACATTCGTTGGAAAAACCCCGCCCTGTGCGGGGTTTTTTCATGCGCCCAGCCTGACGGGCAGTCTAGGCGTGGCTGAAGCTTGGCTGCAATGACAGCGTGACGGTTTGTCTCGCATGTTGGGGGCCCGGATGCCCGCCGGAATCCGGCGATGCGCCACGGCAGCTGAAAGCACAGTCGGCCGGCCGGTGCAGAAACCGTTTCCGCATGGACGCATGGCGCACTAAACATCGGGGCCTGACGCCGTAGGGGGATGTCCCCCGGCCGGCCCGCGAAAAAGAACCCGAGGAAGTGCCATGTCCGTTCAAGCCGAGGCGCGCCGCATGTCGGCGCCGGAGATCCGGGCCCGCAAGGGCGGGGCGCCCATCGTCAGCCTCACCTCCTATCACGCCCACACCGCGCAGCTGCTGGACTCCCATGTGGACCTCATCCTCGTGGGCGACAGCCTCGGCATGGTGATGCACGGGCTGGAAACCACGGTGCCGGTGACGGTGGAGATGATGATCGTGCACGGTCGCGCCGTGGTGCGCGGCACGAAGCGGGCGCTGATCGTGGTGGACCTGCCCTTCGGCAGCTATGAGGCCAGCCCCGTGGAGGCCTTCCACACCGCCGCGCGCATCCTGAAGGAGACCGGCGCCGGTGCGGTGAAGCTGGAAGGCGGCGTGCGCATGGCGGAGACGGTGCGCTTCCTGGTGGATCGCGGCGTTCCGGTGATGGGCCATGTGGGCCTGACGCCGCAGGCCATCAACACGCTCGGCTCCTTCAAGGCGCGCGGCCGGGATGATGCCGAGGCCGACATCATCGTCGCCGACGCCCGCGCCGTGGCGGAAGCCGGCGCCTTCTCCGTGGTGGTGGAAGCGGTGGCCGAGCCGGTCGCCCGCCGGATCACCGAGGAGATCGCCCCGCCCACGATCGGCATCGGCGGCAGCGCGGCCTGCGATGGCCAGATCCTCGTGCTGGAGGACATGCTCGGCCTCTCGCCCCGCGTGCCCAAGTTCGTGAAGCGCTATGCCGAGCTGGGCCCGGCCATCGAGGCGGCGGTGTCGCAATATGCGGACGAGGTGCGTGCCCGCACCTTCCCGGCGGCGGAGCATGTCTATGCGCCGAAGGTCCGGAAGGTATCCTGAGGGGCAATGGAAAGGGGAATTGTCCCATTCCCTGTGCCATTTCGTGTGCCATCGGCGGATGCGCACTGGAAAAGGCTGTTGGTTCAGTGGGACAGTTCCTGTCCATAACGGGGCCAAGGGGGTGCTATCGGCTGCTGTCCCTGACCATGCGCCGATGGCACACAAGCGTTTGAGCGCGGCCGTTGAAAAAGTGGCACAATCGGGTCGATTTGCCACGAAGTGGCCGCATGGATACTTTACCGGCCCCTTGCCCAGCGCCGCCCATCCGGCGGCCGTGGGCTGCCGTGCGTTTGGACCTTGAATGACCGACATTTTTCACGAGATCGACGAAGACCTCCGGCGCGAGCGGTATACCCGGCTGTGGAACCGCTACGGCATCTATCTGATTGCGCTGGTGGTGCTCGTGATCGCCGGCACCGGGGCCTATAGCGGCTATCGCTGGTGGACCCTGAAGCAGGCCCACACGGCCAGTGCCAAGTTCGAAGCGGCGGCCAAATTGTCCAGCGATGGCAAGCATCAGGAGGCGGAAGCGGCCTTCGACGCGCTGGCCAAGGAGGCCCCCGCCGGCTACCGGACGCTGGCCCGTTTCCGCGCCGCCAGCGAGCTGGCCCAGCGCGATGCCGGTGCCGCTGTCGCCGCCTTCGATACGCTGGCCGCCGATGCCTCCCTGACCACCTCCGAGCGCGATCTGGCCCGCATCCGCGCGGGTCTGCTGCTGGTGGATACCGGTACGGTCGACGCCGTGAAGCAGCGTTTGCAACAGGTTGCGGACGGTCAGGGCGCGCTGCGCAGCGCCGCCCGCGAGCTGATCGCGCTCGCCCAGTACAAGGCCGGCGACCTGAAGGCCGCCAACGCCACCGCGACCGCCATCACGGAAGATCAGGAGGCCCCCGGTGGGGTGCGCTCGCGCGCCATGCTGCTGAAGACGCTGACCGCTCCGGTGGACGCAACGCCTTCTGCCGCCTCGTCTTCTCCCGCCGCGCCGACGCCCGCCGCCGGCTCCACCGCCACCCAATGAGGAGCGCCTCGATGCTGCGTGGCCGCGTTCGTATTGCCCTTGCCCTGATCCTCGCCCTCGGTGTCACCGGCTGCGAGAGTCTCGACAAGTTCAACCCCTTCGGCGACGGCAAGAAGCCGCTGCCGGGCACGCGCACCCCGGTCTTCCCGGGCGGCGTGCCGGGCGTCGAAAGCCGGGCGCCGCTGCTCCAGCCGAGCAATTCCAACGTCTCGCTGGGTGCCGCGCCGACCGTGCAGCCGGACTGAATCACCTGAGCGTCTGTCTCCCATGTTGCCCCCGAAACCCGGGATGGCAGAGGGTGGGCAACGTGATCTAAACTTGGATCGTGGCGACGAGTGCGGCCTCGCACGGCCGCGCCTGCCATGAAAGCCAAAGTCATGTCCTTCACCCTGGCCATCGTCGGCCGTCCCAACGTCGGCAAATCCACCCTGTTCAATCGGTTGGTGGGCAAGAAGCTCGCGCTGGTGGACGACCGCCCCGGCGTCACCCGCGACCGCCGCGAGGGCGATGCCCGCCTCGGCGACCTCGCCTTCACCATCGTGGATACCGCCGGCCTCGAGGAGGCCGACGCCGGCAGCCTCGAAGGGCGCATGCGGGCGCAGACGGAAGCCGCCATCGCGGATGCCGACGCCCTGCTGTTCATGATCGACGCCCGCATCGGCCTCACCCCCACCGACCGCGCTTTCGCGTCCTTCGTGCGCAAGTCCGGCAAGCCGACCATTCTGGTGGCCAACAAGAGCGAGGGGCGCGGTGGCGAGGCGGGGGCGATCGAGGCCTATGCGCTCGGCCTCGGCACGCCCGTGCCTTTGTCCGCCGAGCATGGCGAGGGCCTGTCCGACCTCTATGACGCCATCTGCGAGGCACTGCCGGCGCAGACCGAGCCGCAAGAAGAGGACGACGAGGACGCCGAGCGCGATCCCAACCGCCCCATCAAGGTGGCGGTGATCGGCCGTCCCAATGCCGGAAAATCCACACTCATCAATCGTTTGCTGGGAGAGGATCGCCTGCTGACCGGCCCGGAGGCCGGCATCACCCGCGATTCCATTTCGGTGGAGCTGACCTGGAACGACCGCAAGTTGGAGGTCTATGACACCGCCGGCCTGCGCAAGCGCGCCCGCATCGAGGACAAGCTGGAGAAGCTGTCCGCCTCCGACGCCTTGCGGGCGATGAAGTTCGCGGAAGTGGTGATCGTGCTCATGGACGCCACCCGCCCCTTCGAGGAGCAGGACCTGCGCATCGCTGATCTGGTGGTGCGCGAGGGCCGGGCCATCGTGCTGGGCTACAACAAGGCCGATCTCGTCAGCCCCGCCGCCTTCTCCCGCCTGCGCGAGGAGGCCGACCACTGGCTGCCGCAGATCCGGGGCGTGCCGATCGTGCCCTTGTCCGGCCTGACGGGGCGCGGCCTCGACAAGCTGGTGGAGGCCGTGGCCGAGACCTATGAGGTCTGGAATACCCGCATCGCCACCAATCCTTTGAACCGCTTCCTGCAGGAAGCCACCGATTCCCATCCGCCGCCGGCAGTTTCGGGTCGCCGGGTGAAGATCCGCTACATCACCCAGCCCAAGGCGCGCCCGCCGAGCTTCGTGGTGTTCTGCTCGCGGCCGGAAGCCATTCCGGAAAGCTATTTGCGCTACATCACCAATGGCCTGCGCGCAGCCTTCAACCTGCCCGGCGTGCCGATCCGCCTGACGCTGCGCGAGAAAGACAATCCTTACGCTACGGAGCGTTGAGGGCGGACGGTCTAACCCGGCATTTACCCGGCCGGGGGCATGCTTCCTGATCTTTGGGAGGGGGGCGTGATCGCCCCTTGCCGGCTGATCGGTCCCTGCAAAGGCGAGGAGGATGGATGTCCCGTTTCCTGCGTTTCCTCGTTCTCTCCGCTGTCCTTGCCGCGCCCTCAGGGGTTGTGGCCCAGACAGAACCAAAGCCGGCCAAGGAACTGTTCGGCGCCGTCTCCAGCCCGGCCCCCTTCGCCGCCCGCTCCATCGGCTTCTATTCCAAGGGCTGCCTTGCCGGCGGCATGGAGCTGCCGGCGGATGGTCCGGCGGCGGATGGCCGGAATCACGGCCCGCTCTGGCAGGCGATGCGACCCTCGCGGGATCGGGCCTGGGGTCATCCGGACCTGATTGCCTTTCTGGAACGCTTTGCCGTGCAGGTGCCCACGGTCTCGCGCTGGCCGGGCCTGCTGGTGGGCGACATGTCGCAGCCGCGCGGCGGCCCCATGCGTACGGGCCATGCCTCCCATCAGGTGGGCCTCGATGCCGACATCTGGCTGACCCCCAGTCCCGGCCGTGCCTTGAGCCGGGACGAGCGGGAGAAAGTGTCGGCGGTGATGATGGTGCGGCCGGATCGGTTGGACGTGGACACCCGCCTGTGGACGCCGGATCACGTGGCGGTCATCCGGGCTGCCGCCCGCGATCCACGGGTTGAACGAATCTTCGTTAACGCCGCCATCAAGAAGGCCCTGTGCCGGCAGGCGGAGGGCGACCGGAACTGGCTGTCCAAGGTGCGCCCCTATTGGGGGCACGACTATCACATGCACGTCCGCCTGTTCTGTCCCAAGGACAGCCCGGACTGCCGGCCGCAGGAGCCGCCGGCCCAGGACGACGGATGCGGGGCGGATCTGGCGTGGTGGTTCACCGACGAGGTGCTGCATCCCAAGCCCTCGCCCAAGCCGAGCAAGCCCAAGCCGCCCCTGACGCTGGCCGATCTGCCGGCTGCCTGCGGCGCGGTGCTGGAGGCCCGGTGAGGGCGGTCATCACAGGTGCGTTGCAACTGGGCAATTGCACGAAGCCCGGCTTGCCGCTATCCAGTGGAACTCTTCAAAAGCGCGCGTCGGGGCGGCGAGCGCGCACAAGGCGCGGGTCTTGATGGGCCGTCTCGATCGTTACATTTTCTCGACTGCCGCCGTCGCTTTCGTGGGTGTCACCTTGGTGCTCGCGGGAATGATCTGGGCGACGCAGGCCTTGCGCCAGCTCGATCTCGTGACGAGCCAGGGCCAGACGATCCTTGCCTTCGTCGCCATCACCTCGCTCACCATGCCGACGCTGATTCTGGTGATCGCGCCCGCGGCCCTGTTCATCTCCACCGCCTACACGCTGCTGAAGCTGAACGGCGACAGCGAGATCGTGGTCATGTCAGCGGCGGGCATGAGCCACTGGCGGGTGCTGCGGCCGTTGATCCTGCTGGCGCTGCTGGTCTCGCTGTTCTGCTCTGCGCTGGCCATTGACCTCGTGCCGGCGAGTCTGCGGGCCTTCCGCGATCAGGTGTCGCGGGTGCGCGCCGACGTGGTGTCCTTTGTCGCCCAGCCGGGGCGCTTCGTGAATCTGGCGCCGGGCCTCGTCTTCCATGTGCGCGACCGCGCCAAGAACGGCGTCATGAGCGGCGTGTTCATCAATGACGCCCGCGAAAAGGAAATATCCACCTATGTCGCCGATCGTGGGCAGATCGTCGAAACCGAGAACGGCATCTTCCTCGTGCTGGAACAGGGCTCCATCCACCGCCGCGT
The DNA here is from genome assembly GCF_014635325.1 of Azorhizobium oxalatiphilum. Classification (GTDB taxonomy): domain Bacteria; phylum Pseudomonadota; class Alphaproteobacteria; order Rhizobiales; family Xanthobacteraceae; genus Azorhizobium; species Azorhizobium oxalatiphilum. The sequence continues at coordinate 9,572 of NZ_BMCT01000012.1, forward strand.
CCCCGGTGCCGCCAGCAACGGCTCGGTGGTGGAATTCCAGCGCTATGCCTTCGATCTCTCGGCGCTGACGCCGGGGGCGGCGAGTGGTGCGGACATTCGCCCCAATGAGCGGTCGTTCGCCTATGTGTCGAACCCGCCGAAGGAAGACCCCTATATGCTCATGCAGCCGGGGCGCTTCCGGGAGGAGTTCCACAAGCGGCTGTCGTCGGGCCTCTATCCGTTCGCCTTCTTCGCGGTCGCGGCGGCCGCGCTCGCCCGGCCGCGCACCACGCGCCAGAGCCGCGGCCTTGCCCTCACCGCCATCGTGCCGATCATGACGGCGCTGCAGATCGGCAATTTCGCCATCGCGGGGCAGTTGCGCACTGCGGCCTGGGCGGTTCCGGCCACCTATCTGCTGCCGCTGCTGACCATCCTTGTCTCCGCCATGGTGCTGCAGGGCTGGATCACCTTCGCCATGCCCGCTGCGATTTCGCGCATGCTGGACGCCATGTCCCGCCGCGTCTCCCGTCTTTCGGCGTCGTAGCCCATGATCGGTCGCACGCTCGGGTTCTATTTCGCACGCCGCTTCCTCGCGAGCGTGGCGGTGATCTTCCTCTCCTGTGTCGCCCTCATCATGCTGGTCGACTTCCTGGAGATGACCCGCCGCACGGCGGATCGCGACCAGGTGTCGGTGCTCATGGTGGCGTTGCTGACCATCTATCGCGCTCCGGCCTTCACCGAGCAGTTGCTGCCCTTTGCCGTGCTGTTCGGCGCCATGGCGACCTTCGTGACGCTCTCGCGCAAGCTGGAGCTGGTAGTTGCCAGAGCGGTAGGATTGTCTGTCTGGCAGTTCTCCTTCCCGCCGGTTGCGGTTGCCTTCCTTATCGGGGTGTTCGCCACCTGCGTCTTCAATCCCGTCTCCGCGGATTTCAAGGAGCGGGCGAACCAGATGGAGGCGGAGATTTTCAACACCTCGTCCGGCCTGTTCGCGCAAGGGTCTGCCGGATTCTGGATCCGCCAGCAGAGCGTGGACGGTCAGGCGATCATCCAGGCGGGAGCCTCCCAGCAGGGCGGCCGGGTTCTGTCGGGTGTGACGGTGTTCGAATTCGACCGCGCAGGCCTGCTCATGGAACGGGTGGAAGCCCGCTCCGCGACGCTGGGCGACGGCATATGGACCCTGAGTGATGCCCGGGTGGTGGTGCCCGGAGCGGGGGGCGAGCAGCAGACCTTCGCCACTTACCTGATCTCCACGAAGCTCGACCCGAAACAGATCCAGGAAACGCTGGTCTCCCCCGAGACCGTGTCCTTTTGGCAACTGCCGGACGCGATCAGCAGCGCCGAGCAGTCCGGCTTCGGCGCGTCGAAATATCGCTTGCAGCTCCAGAGCCTTTTGGCTCGGCCGTTCCTGCTGGTGGCAATGGTACTCATTGCCGCTGTGGTTGGCTTAAGGGTGTTTCGATTTGGCGGTGTGGGACAGACGATTCTCGGTGGCGTGCTGGCGGGCTTTCTGCTTTATCTGGGGACCAAGCTTGCCGAGGATCTCGGCGATGCTGGTGTGGTCCATCCTATTGCCGCAGCGTGGTTTCCAGCGCTGGCGGGCATCTTTCTGGGGGTATTGATCCTGTTGCATCGGGAGGACGGATGACGATCGGCTTGAGCCCTCTGGAGGCCCTGGCCGGGGTTAACCTGCGCGGCAGTCTGCGCGGGGTCGGCATTGCCGTGGCCTCTGTCCTGATGCTTGCTTCAGTATCACTTCCCGCGTCCGCACAGGCGCCGGCTGCCTCTCCCATGGGCGGCCTCGGCATGGCCTCGTCGAAGGCGGACCCCAACGCCAAGATGCTCGTGACCGCCGACCAGCTGGTCTACGACTACAAGAACGACACGGTCTCTGCCGTCGGCAACGTGCAGATGTACTATGACGGCTCCTCGGTGGAGGCGAAGAAAGTCACCTTCAACCGCAAGACCAACCGCGTGCTCGCGGAGGGCAATGTCCGGCTGAAGCAGAAGGACGGCAAGATCGTCACGGCCGACAACCTTGAGCTGTCACAGGACCTGAAGGAAGGCTTCATCAACAGCCTGCGTCTCGACACGCCGGACAAGACCCATTTCGCCGCCACGCGTGCCGATCGCACCGAGGGCAACGTCACCGTCTTCCAGAATGGTGTCTACACGGCTTGCGAGCCGTGCAAGGACAAGCCGGAAAAGCCGCCGCTGTGGCAGGTCAAGGCGACCCGGATCATCCATAACGAAGACGAGAAGATGATCTACTATAAGGACGCGACGTTCGAGTTCTTCGGAATGCCGATCGCGTACTTCCCGTATTTCTCCTCGCCCGATCCGACGGTGAAGCGCAAGACCGGCTTCCTGTTCCCGGAGTTCTACAGCGGCAGCAACATCGGCTACGGCGCCAGCGTTCCGTTCTTCTGGAACATCGCGCCTGACCGTGACATCACGCTCGACCCCATGTTCTTCAATGAGCAGGGCGTGCTGATGCGTGGCGAGTGGCGCCAGCGGCTGGATAACGGCTCCTACAGCATCCGTGCCGCCGGCATCGACCAGCAGGACAAGGAAGCTTTCTACAACAGCGGCGCTCCTCTCCCGGGATATCGGGATCAGCGCGGCCTCGTGGAGACGCACGGCCAGTTCGCGATCAACGATTACTGGACCTTCGGCTGGGACGGCTCGCTGGTCTCCGACCGCACCTTCCTGCGCGACTACGGCTTCGTGACCTCGGACATCACCGAGCGTAACTCGCAGATCTACCTGACCGGCCAGGGCGACCGCAGCTATTTCGACCTCCGGGGTATGTACTTCCTCGGCCTGTCGGTCACCGACGACCAGAACCGCCTGCCCGTGGTCGGCACGCTCGATTACAGCTACGTCTGGGGCAAGCCGGTCTTCGGCGGCGAAGCCGGCATCAACGTCAACTTCACCACCATGACCCGCGATCAGGCCGACTTCATCGGCATGTCGTCCACCACCGCCAGTGGCGGCGGCATCGGCATTCCCGCGGGCTCGTGCGCCCTCTCCAATCCCAATCCGACGCAGTGCCTGCTGCGCGGCGCGCCGGGCGATTACACCCGCCTGTCGGCCGAGGCCTATTGGAAGCGCACCATCACCGACAATCTCGGCCAGCAGTGGACGCCGTTCGCCCAGGTGCGGGTGGATGTGGCGCAGGCCAATATCTCGGCGCTGCCCAGCAGCTACACCGATGGCCCCACCACCTCCGGCCAGAACGTGCTGCAGTCCGGCAACGAGAGCCTGATCCGGGCCATGCCGGCGGTCGGCCTCGACTACAAGTATCCCTTCATCTCGGTGGAGAACTGGGGCACCCAGACCCTTACGCCGCGTGTGCAGTTCATCGCCCGGCCGAACGAGACCAGCATCGGCAAATTCCCGAACGAGGACGCCCAGAGCCTGGTGTTTGACGACACCACCCTGTTCGCGATCGACAAATACTCGGGCTATGACCGTGTGGAAGGTGGCGGCCGCCTCAACGTGGGCTTCACCTATACGGCGTCCATGAAGAGCGCCGGTGTCATCACCGCGACGGTGGGCCAGTCCTATCACCTGTTCGGCGTGAATTCGTTCGCCGAGGGCGACATGGCCAACACCGGCCTCAATTCCGGTCTCGATACCAACGTGTCGGACTATGTGGCCAGCTTCGCCTATTCGCCGACCGATCATCTCGAGTTCATCAGCCGCTACCGCTTCGCCGAGGACAATGGCTCGCTGCAGCGGCTCGAGCTGGAAGGCCGGACGTCGATCGACAAGTGGAGCTTCTCGGCCATCTACGGCCGTTATGCGCCGCAGCCCGAGCTTGGCTACTACGACAACCGCGAAGGCGTGTTCACCACGGCCAGCTACAAGTTCAACGAAAACTGGAGCGTGAGCGGCGCCGTCCGGTACAATCTCGTGGACTCCGGGTTCGACTACACCCAGATCGGCGTGAACTACATGGATGACTGCTTCACCCTGGCGGTGAACTACATCTCGGACTACTCGCTCAACGGCCCCGGCGGCTCGCCCAGCAACAGCGTGATGCTCCGCATCGGCCTGCGGACCCTCGGCGAGACCGGGATCAAGACCTCGCTCGGCAGCTCCACGTCGTCGGCCAACTGACGACGTGAGCATGCCGAACTGGCGGCACGCGGTATCTTGTTCTGGTTCGTAGCGGATTGTTGAACCCTGCGGCGCAATGCGGGGCCGCAGGTGGTTTCCTTTTGCCCCCGTCTCGCTCTATAGCCTTCCATGGGCTGCGGTTTCGCAGAGGCAGATCGCCTTTTGCGGGCCCGGCTCGGGGGTGAACGTCCGTCCGGCGGGTTCCGGGCTGTTCCGGCCCCAATACCGCCACAGCGGCGGAGAACATAACGCGCTCATCCTGACGACCTTTGCGGTGGTCGGGCGCCTTTGCGGGATGAACGATGACTGCTTGCCGACGCCTCTCCTTCCTTTTCGCCCTCGGCCTGGTGCTGATGTCGCCTGTCGCGGCCATGGCTCAGGTGCTGGTCATGGTGTCGGGGCAGCCGATCACCTCCAATGACGTGTCGCAGCGCATGAAGCTGCACCAGCTCATCGAGCGCAAATCGCCCGGCCAGAAGCAGGTGCTGGAAGAGCTGATCGACGAGAAGATCAAGATCATGCAGGCGTCCCGCTTCTCCATCGAGGTGGAGAAGAAGGAGATTGATCGGATGTTCGCCAGCGTGGCAGAGCGTTCGGGCCGCACCGCCGAGCAGCTGGAGCAGGGCTTCGCCCAGCAGGGGCTACGGGCGCAGACGTTCAAGGACAAGCTGCAGGCCGATTACGTGTGGGGCCAGTATGTGCGCGCCCGCGCGCCGGTGGTGAACGTGCGTGACTCCGACGTCTTCGCCGCGCTCAACCAGCAGGGTCAGACCCAGATGGTGGCGACCGAATACACTCTTCGGCCGATTGTGCTGGTGGTGCCGGGCGGCAGCAATGCCTATGGCGCCCGCCTCGCGGAGGCCAATGCGCTGCGCAGCCGCTTCAATGGCTGCGACGACGGCCTCACCATGGTGAAGGGCATGAAGGAAACCGTCATCCGGTCTCCGGTCAGCCGCCTGTCGTCGGAAATTCCCGAGAAGATGCGTGCCGTGCTCGACAAGACCGAGGTGGGCCGGCTGACGCCGCCGGAAGTCTCGCAGTCCGGTGTGGAGATTTTCGCCGTCTGCGCCAAGCGCGAGGTGAAGGGCGAAAGCTCAAAGAAGCGCGACGTGAAGGAAGAGCTGGCCACCGCCCAGTTCCAGGAGCAGTCCAAGCGCATGCTGGCGGAGCTCCGCAAGACCATGCTCATCCAGTACACCCGCTGATGACCGATGTGGGCGCGCGGGGAACGGGGCCTGCATCGGCGCCGCTTGCCCTGAGCCTTGGCGAGCCGGCGGGCGTTGGCCCGGATATCGTGCTCGCCGCCTGGACCGCTCGGAAGCAGGCGGACCTGCCGTCGTTTTTCGTAGTTGGTGATCCGGGCTGCCTTGCCGATCGTGCCCGCCTGCTGGGCCTTCCGGTTCCGATCCGCGAGGCGGCTCCGGACGCGGCGCTTGGCCTGTTCGATACGGCGTTTCCGGTGGTCCCCGCCGGGCCGCGCACCACGGCTGCGCCGGGTCATCCTGACGCCACAAGCGCGCCGGCGGTCATCACCAGCCTCGACCGGGCCGTGGACCTTGTTCTCGCCGGCACGGCCTCCGGCCTCGTGACTGCGCCATTGTCCAAGGCCGTGGTCTATGACGCCGGTTTTCCGTTTCCCGGGCACACCGAGTATCTCGCTGCTCGCTGCACGCCCTTGGGTGGGCCGGCGCCGCGGCCGGTCATGATGATCTGGTCGCCGTTGCTCGCGGTGGTCCCTGCCACCATTCATATCCCGCTTGCGGAAGTGCCTGCGGCCGTCACGACGGCGCTTCTGGTGGAGACCGGGCAGATCGTTGCCCGCGACATGCGGCAGCGTTTCGGCCTTGCGGCGCCGCGTCTGGCCTTCGCAGGGCTCAATCCCCATGCGGGCGAGGACGGGACGCTCGGCCGCGAGGATGAAGAGGTGGTGCGTCCGGCGGTGGCGGCGCTGCGGCAGCAGGGCATCGACGCCACCGGGCCGTTCCCGGCCGATACGCTATTCCACGCGGAAGCGCGCACCGCCTATGACGTGGTGGTGGGCATGTATCACGATCAGGTTCTGATCCCGGCCAAGACGCTCGCCTTTCACGACGGGGTCAATGTGACGCTGGGCCTTCCTATGATCCGCACCTCTCCGGATCACGGCACGGCCTTTGGCATTGCCGGTACGGGGCGGGCCAATCCATCGAGCCTGATCGCCGCAATTCGGTTGGCCGGGCGGCTGGCTGATGCGGAAGCCGGCAACGCGGGCGTTGGAGCGCGCGCCGCCGCAGGTTAGAGCCTGATAGAGCACTTTGAAGCAGCGACAAGGCGGCTCCCACGGGAAGCCTGCCATTCAGGAGATACCGGGACGTGGCCGCCATCGATGACCTGCCGCCGCTGCGCGATGTGATCCGCACGCATGGTCTTTCGGCGCAGAAATCGCTGGGCCAGAACTTCCTCCTCGACCTCAACCTCACCGCCCGCATCGCGCGAGGCTCCGGCCCGCTGGAAGGCGCGACCGTGGTGGAGGTCGGGCCGGGACCGGGTGGCCTCACCCGTGCCTTGCTGGCGCTTGGGGCAAAGCGTGTCATCGCCATCGAACGTGACCATCGCTGCATCGCAGCCCTCAATGAGATCGCCGCCGCCTATCCGGGCCGGCTGGAGATCATCGAGGGCGATGCCCTGAAGGTGGATGTGCGTCCCCTGCTGGCGGGAGCCGAGGCCCGCGTTGTGGCGAACCTGCCCTACAATGTGGGCACCCAGCTTCTGGTAGGTTGGTTGACGTCCGATCCCTGGCCGCCGTGGTTTTCCTCGCTCACGCTGATGTTCCAGCGCGAGGTTGCCGAGCGCATCGTCGCTACGCCGGACGACAAGGCCTATGGGCGGCTGGCGGTGCTCACTGGCTGGCGGGCGCAGGCCCGCATCCTGTTCGATGTGGCGCCCTCGGCCTTCGTGCCGCCGCCCAAGGTCACGTCCTCGGTGGTGCATGTGGTGCCACGTGCCAATCCCGCGCCCTGCACGCTGAAAGATCTGGAGCGGGTGACGGAGGCAGCCTTCGGCCAGCGCCGGAAGATGCTGCGGCAGTCGCTGAAATCGCTCGGGGTGGACACCGCTGCCTTGCTCGCCGGAGCCGATGTGGCTGAAACTGCGCGCGCGGAAGAGATCGAGCTTTCGGGTTTTCTGGCGCTCGCCAACACCTATGCGGACCTGAAGTCGAAGGGCGGCAGCTAAAGCCAAAGCTCAGGGCTAAAGGCCTGGCGCCATTCCTCTCGCGGAATTGCCGGATACGTCCGCGGGAACGGCACCAGCTTGAACGGGGCCGCGATCTAAGCCTAAGCTTGCGGCGATGAGACCGTGGGCGCCATGGCGTATGCGCATTTTCGCGCTCCTTCCCGATAAGCGCCGTATCCGCAGTCTGTCAGCGGGCATTCTGGCGCTGCTCCTGTGCGCCGGGCCGGCCACGGCCGAAATGGTTCTGGAGCGGGTGGTGCTGATTCAGCGGCACGGCGTGCGCGCGCCCACCCAGTCACCCGAGACACTGGCGGAATGGACCCGCCGACCCTGGCCGCAATGGCCCGTGGCCCGTGGACTGCTGACACCGCACGGAGCGCAGGTCGTGGGGTTGGTGGCCGATGCCATCCGCGCCCGTTACGTGGCTGCGGGCATCCTGCCCGCGACGGGCTGTCCCGGCACCAGTCCGGTGGTCTGGGCCGATGGCAAGGACCAGCGCACCCGCGAGAGCGGGCGCGTGCTGGCGGAGCAATTGGCGCCCGGCTGCGGTGCCACGGCCGGCCATGGTCCGGACGGGAAGGCGGATCGCCTCTTCAATGCCTTGGGCGGGGCCTGCGTGCTCGATCCCGCTGCCGGGACGCAGGCGGTCCGCGCCGCCATCGGAGCCGGGGGCGCGCTTGTGGATCCGGCCTCGGCGGAGGCGATCCGACAGACAGCGCTGCTGTTCGATCCCGCCGCGCCGCCGCTTCCGCCGAAGCCATCCGATTTCGTGGTCGAGCAAAAGCAGATCCGCATCACCGGCCCGCTCGGCCGTGCTGCGACGGCGGCAGAGGTGTTTCTGCTGGAATATGCGCAGGGCCTGCCATCACCTCAGGTGGCATGGGGTGAAGCAGCGGACGTGGGCAAGCTCGACGCCCTGCTGGCGGCGCGGGCGCGGGTCACGTCGCTGAACCGGAAGCTGCCTTACATCGCCCGGCTGCGCGGAGCCGGCATGGCGCGGACAATGCTGGCCGTGCTGCGGGGCGATCCCCGGCCGGCCGCGCCGGAAATCGGCAAGGCGGTGCGCCTCGTAGCCTTCGCCGGCCACGACACCAATCTCTCCAACATGGCCGGGGTGTTCGGCGTGGACTGGTCCCTGCCGGGCCAGCCGGACGCGACCGCACCCGCGACCGCCTTCGCGCTGGAGCGCTGGCGGGACAGCCGGAGCGGCGCGGCCATGGTGCGGGCCACGATCTTCTATGCGGAACTGGACGGCATGCGGGTGCTCGATCCGGCGAAAGTGCATGCGGTGCCGGTGCCCCTGCCGGACTGTCCGGACGGCACCTGCCCGCTGGAAGCCTTCACGGCGCGGATCCTGTCCACCCTGCCCGCCGCCTGCGGTCGCTGAAGGCTCAGAGCGCTTCCCGCAGGTCCTTCACGAAATCGGCGAGACCCGTGAGGCGGCGGCGCTTCAGCCGCTCGGCCTGCAGGATCGCCTTCAGCTTGGCGAGACTGTCGTCCACATCCTGATTGATGAGGATATAGTCGTATTCCGTGTAGTGGCTGATCTCGTCCGAGGCCTTGGACATGCGCTGGTGAACCACCTCGTCGCTGTCCTGCGCCCGCGTGCGCAGGCGCTTTTCGAGGTCGCCGGCGGTGGGCGGCAGCAGGAAGACCTTCACCAGATCCTGCTGGGCGCTTTGGTCGAGCTGCTGGGTACCCTGCCAGTCGATGTCGAACAGCACGTCGCGTCCGGCGCTCAGGGCTTCCTCCACGGCCTCGCGCGGGGTGCCGTAGAAATTGCCGAACACGGTCGCATGCTCCAGCAGCGCGCCAGTGTCCCGCATCTCCGTGAAGCGATCGGGCGTCAGGAAGAAATAGTCCTTGCCGTCCACCTCGCCGGGGCGGGGCGGGCGTGTCGTCACCGAGACCGACATGGTGATGCGGTCGTCCTCCGCCAGCAGCCGGCGCGAGAGCGTGGTCTTGCCAGCGCCCGAGGGCGAGGAGAGCACCAGCATCAGGCCGCGGCGCGCGAGGCCGGAGCGGGAGCCCGGCTTCCAGCCCGGCAGAGCGAAATGGGACGAGGTGGGTGCGGCCATGGGCAGGAACTGGTCTCTATTCGATGTTCGCGATCTGCTCGCGGAACTGATCCACCAGAAGCTTCAGGTCAAGTCCGATCTGCGTCAGCGCCACGGCATTGGACTTTGAACACAGCGTATTGGCCTCGCGATTGAACTCCTGCGCGAGGAAATCCAGCTTGCGCCCCACCGGGCCACCCTGGGCCAGCAGGTCGCGCGCGGCGGCCACATGGGCGGTCAGGCGGTCGAGTTCCTCGCGCACGTCGGCCTTGGTGGCGAGTAGCACCGCTTCCTGATGCAGGCGCTCCGGGTCGAGCCCGGCATGGCTTTCGGCCAGTGCCTTCACCTGCTCGGCGAGGCGGGCCTTGATGGCCTCCAGCTTGCGTTCCGGCAGGGTTTCGGCGGCGGCGATCAGCGCAGCGATGCCATCGAGCCGTTCGGTGAGGATGGCGCGGAGCGCGGCACCTTCAGTGAGGCGCATGGAAGAGAGATCCCGCAGCGCCTGCTCGAAACCGGTCAGCGCATCCCGCGCGATTGCCTCGCGGTCGCCCTCGCTCTGCTCGGCCTCGATCACCTCCACGATGCCCTTCACGCCCAGCAGGGCATCAAGGCTTGGCGGTGCACTGCCGAGGTCGGTGGCGGCTTCGCGGGCGGCGGCATAGAGCGTGCGCAGGGCGGGCTGGTTGATGCCCACGGAGATGCTGTCGCCTTCGCGTGTCACGGTGAAGGTGCCGGACACCGAGCCGCGCGACAGCGCCTTGGTGGCAGCGGCGCGGGCACCGGCGTCCAGCGCATCGAAGCCGTTCGGCACCCGGAGGCGCAGATCGAGGCCCTTGGCATTGACCGAGCGGATCTCCCAGGCCCAGCGCCAGGCGCCGGTGAGGCCATGGGCGCGGGCGAAGCCGGTCATGCTAGCGAGCGACATGGGGCAGGTCTTTCCAGACGGGGGCCGATAAGGCCCCGTGTCAGTTGGTGGAAGGCTTTGTGGACGGCGGGGTACCGGCTGCCGGCTCCGGCGTGGCAGGTGCCGGGCTGCTGGCAGCCGGCGGATTGGCGGCGGCCGCGGCGGCTTTCGCCTTGGCCTCGGCCTCGATCTCGCGCCAGCGGGCGACGTTACGATTATGCTGGTCCAGCGTCTCGGCGAAGATATGCCCGCCGGTGCCGTCGGCGACGAAGTAGAGATCCTTGCTCTTCATCGGATTGGCAACGGCGGCAAGCGAAGCCTTGCCGGGATTGCCGATGGGGCCGGGCGGCAGGCCGTCGATGGCGTAGGTGTTATAGGCGGTGGGCGTGTTGATGTCGGCCCGGCTGATGGGCCGGCCCAGCGAGCCCTTGCCGCCCACGATGCCGTAGATGATCGTCGGGTCGGACTGCAGCTTCATCTTGCGCGCCAGCCGGTTCACGAACACGGCGGCCACATGCGGGCGCTCGTCCGCCTTGCCGGTTTCCTTCTCCACGATGGAGGCGAGGATCACCAGTTCCTCGGGCGACTTCAGGGGCAGGTCAGGGGCGCGCTTGGCCCAGATATCGGCCACCACCTTCTGCTGGTCGGCGGTCATGCGTTTGAGCACCTCCTGCCGGTTCATCCCGCGCACGATGGCGTAGGTCTCCGGCAGCAAGGTGCCTTCCAGCGGCACGCGAATGGTGCCGGTGAGCATGTCGTTGTCGTTCAGGCGGTCCACCACCTGCTGGCTGGTGAGACCCTCGGGCAGGGTGATCTGGTGCTGGACCACGCGGCCGGCGGTCATGGTGTCCACCACGCTGGCCATGGTCACGCCCGCCTTGAAGGCGTATTCGCCCGCATGCATGGGCTCGCCGCGATGGGTGAGCTGATGGCCGGCCACGAACACCACCCAGTTGCGGATGACGCCCTCGCGCTCCAGCAGATCGGCGATGTCGCGCAGGCCCGAGCCGCGCGGGATGACGACATTCTTGTCGGAGGCGAGAGGGCCGGGGGTGCGATAGGCCCATTCGCCGTACCAGCCGGCGAGACCACCGCCAACGGCGAGGAACAGGAGCAACGTGAAGACGGCACTTCCGATCATCACGGCAGGGTGGTTCGCGCCCCGGCCGCGCCGCTTGGGCTTCGGCTTCTGCTGCTCTGTTTGCGCCATGCCGGACTTACCCTCGGACGTTGCGCGGGGCGTTCCCGCTGGACACAGTTTCACGGCCGCGGGTGAGACAGAAATGCGAATGTCCGCGCGGCAGTGTGCCAGAGGCTAGCGCGAAATATGGCGACACGGCGTCCCGCACCCGAAGGGAGGACGCCGTGTGGATCAGGCCGCGTAGCGCTTCAGCACCAGCGAGGCGTTCGTGCCGCCGAACCCGAACGAGTTCGAGAGGGCCACGTCGATCTTGCGCGGCTTGGGCTTGAGCGGCACGAGGTCGATGGGGGTCTCGATGGACGGATTGTCGAGATTGAGGGTCGGCGGGGCCACCTGGTCGCGGATCGCCAGGATGGAGAAGATGGCTTCCACCGCACCGGCCGCGCCGAGCAGATGCCCGATAGCCGACTTGGTAGAGGACATGGAGACGTTCGCCGCGGCATTGCCCAGCAGGCGCTCCACAGCCCGAAGCTCGATCTCGTCGGCCATGGTCGAGGTGCCATGGGCGTTGATGTAGTCCACCTCGCCGGGGCTGATGCCCGCGCGCTTCAAGGCGGCGGTCATGCAGCGGAAGGCGCCATCGCCGTCGGGCGTCGGGGCGGTGATGTGGAAAGCGTCGCCGGACATGCCGTAGCCGACCACTTCCGCATAGATCTTCGCGCCGCGCGCCTTGGCGTGCTCGAGTTCCTCGAGCACCACCACACCGGCGCCCTCGCCCATGAGGAAGCCGTCGCGGTCCTTGTCATAGGGGCGCGAGGCGCGGGTGGGCTCGTCATTGAACGCCGTGACCAGCGCCTTGCACGCGGCGAAGCCGGCCAGCGCGAGGCGGTTCACAGGCGATTCGGAGCCGCCGGCCACCATCACCTCGGCATCGCCGAGGGCAATGAGGCGGGCCGCATCGCCAATGGCGTGCGTGCCGGTGGAGCAGGCCGTGACCACCGCATGGTTCGGGCCCTTGAGGCCGTGCGCGATGGAGACGTAGCCGCCGGCAAGATTGATGAGACGACCGGGGATGAAGAAGGGCGACACGCGGCGCGGGCCCTTTTCCTTCAGGGTCAGCGCGGTATCCGCAATGCCTTCGATGCCGCCGATGCCGGAGCCGATGAGGACGCCGGTATTGATCTGGTCATCGTAGCTTTCGGGGTGCCAGTCCGCGTCGTCGAGGGCCTGCTTGGCAGCCGCCATGGCGAAGACGATGAACTCGTCCACCTTGCGCTGTTCCTTGGGCTCCATCCACTGATCGGGATTGTAGGTGCCCTCGCTGCCGTCGCCGCGGGGAATGTTCGCCGCAATCTTGCAGGGGAGGTCGGACACGTCGAAATGCTCGACGCGGTTTGCACCGCTTTCGCCGGCCAGCAACCGCCGCCAGGTCGGCTCGACGCCGCACGCCAGCGGCGTCACCATGCCGAGGCCGGTGACGACAACACGTCTCATGGGGAACTCCGGGACCATCATGAAGACGGCCGCAGTACGTACGTGCTGCGGCCGTGCATCAGCTTCGGACAGCCGATCAGGCGGCGTTCTTTTCCAGGAACTTGATGGCGTCGCCCACCGTCAGGATGGTCTCGGCCGCATCGTCCGGGATCTCGGTGTTGAAGGCCTCCTCGAAGGCCATCACGAGTTCCACGGTGTCGAGGCTGTCGGCGCCGAGATCATCGATGAAGCTGGCGTTCTCAGTCACCTTCTCGGGCTCGACGCCGAGATGCTCCGCGACGATCTTCTTCACCCGCTCGGCGATGTCACTCATTGATGCACCCTCGTTATCTGAAATCAGTTGCCGTACGGCGGCTGGAGGACGGCATAATGCCTTTCAGCCGCTCTGCCCAGCCCCCTGCGTGTGCTTCATTCAGCAAGCACGCAGGCGGTCCGTTCTCTCGTAGATCCAAATCCACCGCTCGGACCAGTTCGAGCGGCAAGTAACACACTTCCCCAGCCTTTGCCAGCAGGGCGGCCTCGACGGCCGAACCCGTTGAAAACGCCGGGTCGGCGCAGGATCAGATCATCGCCATGCCGCCGTTGACGTGCAAGGTCTGTCCGGTGACATAGCTGCCCGCGTCGGAGGCCAGATAGACGCAGGCTGCCGCGATATCCTCCGGCGTGCCAAGGCGCCCGGCCGGCACGGACTTGAGGATGGCTTCCCGCTGCTTCTCGTTGAGCGCGTCCGTCATCGGGGTCGAAATGAAGCCCGGGGCGATGCAGTTCACGGTCACGCCACGGCTCGCCACTTCCTGCGCGAGGGCCTTGGACATGCCGATCATGCCGGCTTTCGCTGCGGCATAATTGCCCTGGCCCGCATTGCCGGTCACGCCGACGATGGAGGTGATGGAGATGATGCGGCCGCTGCGGCGGCGCATCATGGAGCGCACCGCCGCCCGCGACAGGCGGAAGGCGGAGGTGAGGTTCACGTTGAGAACCTGCTCCCACGCCTCGTCGGTGAGACGCATGAAGATGTTGTCGCGGGTGATGCCGGCGTTGTTGACGAGAATGTCCACCACACCCATGGCCGCTTCCGCGTCCGGCACCAGCTTCTCGACCTCTTCAGCGACGCCGAGATTGCAGGGCAGGACATGCACCCGCTCCTTCAGCTCGGCCGCCAGCGCGTCCAGCGCCTCGCGGCGGGTGCCGGAGATGGCCACCGTCGCGCCCTGGGCATGCAGGGCCTTGGCGATGGCGCCGCCGAGGCCGCCCGTGGCGCCGGTGACGAGGGCGGTCTTGCCGCTCAGATCGAACATGGTTTGTCCTTGTGCAGGAAAGAGAAAGCCGCGCGGAGCACGGATTGGAAACTCAGGCCGCCGGGGCAGCGAAACTACGCCGCCGGGGCGGCCTTGGCGGCGATGAAGGCGGTGACGTCTTCGGGCGTACCCACGGAAGCGACCTGAAGATCAGCCACCTGAGCATCCTTGGCGATGCGGCGGACGAGGCCGGTGAGCACCTTGCCGGCACCCACTTCCACCGTCCTGCGGACGCCAGCGCCAGTCATGTAGACCACCGATTCGCGCCAGCGCACAGTGCCTGTCACCTGCTCCACCAGCAGGCGCACGATTTCCACCGGGTCGGTGACGGGGGAGGCGCGCACATTGGCGACCACGGGCACGCACGGCGCGTTCACCGCCACGGCGGCCAGCGCGGCTTCCATGGCTTCGGCGGCGGGTTCCATCAGGCGGCAATGGAAGGGCGCGGAGACCGGCAGCAGGATGGCGCGGGAGGCGCCCTTGGCCTTTGCGATCTCGATGGCGCGCTCCACGGCCTTCAGATGACCGGACACCACCACCTGCCCGCCGGCATTGTCGTTGGCGGCCTCGCAGACATCGCCCTGCGCCGCTTCGGCAGCGACCGCGACGGCCTGCTCATAATCGAGGCCCAGCAAGGCAGCCATGGCGCCGACACCGGCCGGAACGGCGTCCTGCATGGCCCGGCCGCGAATGCGCAGCAGGCGGGCGGCGTCCGAGATGGACAGCGTTCCGGCGGCGGCAAGGGCGGAATATTCGCCCAGCGAATGGCCGGCCACGAAGGCAGCATCTCGGGGGAGATTGAGGCCGGCTTCCGCCTCGAGCACGCGCAGGGCGGCCAGCGAGGTGGCCATCAGCGCCGGCTGGGCATTGGCGGTGAGGGTCAGGTCTTCGGACGGACCGTCCCACATCAGGCGGCTGAGGTGCTCGCCCAGGGCCGAATCCACCTCGGCGAAGACTTCGCGCGCGGCCGGAAAGCTATCCGCCAGCGCCTTGCCCATGCCGACGGCCTGGCTGCCCTGGCCGGGGAAAATAAAGGCTGTGCTCATGGCGCGCTCCCTGCGGCTCAAATTTGGCGGGGCAAAGACACCGCGACGCCGGGGAAGTCAAGGATGCAGCGCGAAACCTTCCCGTCTTTGGGATATCCGGCGCGCCTGTGGAAAAGTATCCGGCCGCTTTTACCTTTACGCTGCAAAGGGATGCGGTCGGATATTCGGATTTTGCTGTGATGTGCCATGAACATGGCGCAGCCTTTGGAGCGGCCTCCGTCTGGCCGCTTCAGTAGCGGGGCAGATCCTGGCCGATCCAGCGGCCCATGCCGTCAGGGCAGAAGCGCAGCTGGATGGCGGCTTCGCTGCGGGGCGAAGGATAAAGCTCCATGTCCCGGCAGCGCGATGAGGTGCCGTGCAGGCGCCCCCGCAGGAGGCCGCCGCCCGGCGTCCGGTCCACGATCTCGGCGCCGTCCGGCAACTGGTCCAGCGAACGGGCGAGCAGGTCCGCTGCCCGGCCATCCAGCCAACGCGCCTGCATGAGCGCGCTCTGCGGTAGGCCGACACGCTGGGCATAGGGCAGGTTTGAATAGGGCGGTCGGGGGGCGCTGGGTGCCATCGGCTGGACCTGTTGCGCCATGTCCTGTGGGGCAGGGATGGCCGGACGGGGCATGGGCAGGGGGGCGGGGACCATGGCCACCACATCCGGCGGAGATTCGGCAACTGCCGGCGCCTGCGGCACGGGCGCGGGTGTTGCCGGGGCCGGCGTCTGGGAAGCCGTCGGCGCGGATGATGCGGCGTTTGCTTCGGCCGGCTTGGGGATGGGAACAGGGGCCGGTTTGGCGGCAGGGGCCTGCGCCGTCTGCACGGGCGATGTGGGGGCAGGCGGCGGCGTGACCGGCTGGCGGAAGATCATCGCCCAGGCGCCGGCCACCGCCAGCAGCGCCAGCGTGGCGGCGATCAGGTTGAACCGGAACAGTAGGGAACGCGAGCGGCGTTCCGGCACCATGCGCTCGGGAGCAGGCATTTCCTTCGGGCCGTGGCAGAAGGGGCAGGTGCCGGGGAAATGGTCGTGGCCCGCATCGCAGCGCACGAGGCTCGCATGGGCGGCCGACAGGTCGCGTACCCATTCGGACATCTCCGGCCGGTCGCGGCTGCCGAGCGCGGCATCGAACAGGCGGCGCAGCTGGCGCGGCCACGTCACATGCAGCGAGCGTGGGTTGGGCGCGATGCGCGGATCGGCCGAAAACCCATAGGCATAAGCTTCCGCGCGGATCTTGCCGGCGGTGTCGGTGGGAAGCGGGCTGTCTTCCGGTACGATGCCGGAGAAGGGTGGCAGCCCCATGTTCAAGAGTTGGAAGGCGATGACGGCGAAGGCGAAGCGGTCCTGCGCCTCGGGATCGCGCATGGCCCGGGGATCCACTCCCTGATATTCCGGCGCCGTATAGTCCGGCGTGGCGAGCAGGGCCGGATGCACCGTTCCGCTCTCGTCGATGAAGCGCATGCCGTCGCAGTCGATCAAAGCGACGGTGGTACTTTCGCGCTCGATCAGGATATTTGCCGGCTTTAGATCCACGCACTGGATGCCGTGGGCATGCAGTGTCTCCAGTGCCTGTGCCAGATGGAAGGCGATCAGTACCCGGTAGCGGTAGGACGTGTTGACGCCGGCCCGGTTGCTCACATGGGCGTTGATCAGCGCATCAAGCCGGGTCCAGCGGTCCGGCTCCAGATAGGCCATGGAATAGCCGATGGGATGGCGCATCGCGGACTGCTCCACGATGCAGCTCTGCGGCCAGGTGAAGCGGAACGGGCGACGGGCATCCGTTGGCTGGATGGCGGATGACAGCGCCACCATATGCGCCACTTTCAGCGCGTGCTCATCCACCTGCTCGGGGTGGTAGATCTTGATGACCCGTTCGGGCTCGCCCGGATGGCGATAGAGATTGCCGGCAGCGCCGGAGGCCAGCATGGGGCCGAGCGGCGCCAGCGGTTCCGGGGCGGGGGCGCCGGGGCGGATATCCAGATAGACAGCGGCGAAACTGTCTGAGCGCGCTTCGGGAAGATTCATCTGCGGACCCGCACGGCAAGGAGCGTCTTGTCATCAGCGCTGCGGGCCCGTGCCCGCGCATCCACCAATACGCGGGCCAGCGCCAGCCCGCCCGGCTCGTCGCCGGTGAAAATGTCATCAAGGATATATTGGGCAAAAGACGGGCGGACCCCGTCGCCACGCGGGGAAGCGAAGGCGGTGACGCCGTCGCTCATGAGCAGAACGGCATCGCAGCGGGAAATGGTCGTCACGCGCAGGTGGCGCTGCCAGTCCGGCTCGGAGAAGAAATAGGTGATGTTGGCATACTCCCCGTTCTCGGGCGGGGAGACTGCCGTGGAAAGCGGGCCTTCTTCGGTCAGGGTCAAGGCCACGGCAAGGCCGTCGCCGATGTGGAACACCAGGCCGCCCTCCGGCGAGAGCGCCAGCAGGACCACGGTTGAGAGATAGTCCGTGAGGTCGTCGGAGGGGCCGTGCAGCAGGCAGTGCTCACGGGCGGCGCGGATAGCCCCTCGCACCATCTCCTCCACCCGCTGAGGCGCTTCCAGCGAGATCTCCTCCACCTGATCCTTCAGTTCGTCCACCAGATGGGCGGCGACCGTGCGGGCACCGAAGATGGCATGAGGCGCACTGCCTGCCCCGTCGCAGACGACGGCGAACAGCCAGCGGTCGGCGCCGCCCATGAGGAAGACATCCTCGCAGGGCTCGCCCTCGCGGATGTGCCGGTCTCCTTGCACACTGGCCGCGTGGGCGATGAACAAGGGCGTGACGAGGCTGGCATGGCGGATTTCGCAGCCGTCCAGCCGGCCGGTAGCGCCGCGGGGTGGGGGAATCTCGTCAGTCACGGACGATGAACAGGTCGTCCGGGGCGGTCTCCAGAGCGGGGGAGCCGGAGGCCGGGGCGGCGGGGCCTGTGGCGCGCATGCTGTCGGACAGCCAGCGGAACAGGTCGCGGAAGCGGGTTTCCTCCACTTCGAGTGCGAAGCCGTCGGGGGTGAGCTGCTTCAGCACCTCGAAATTGGCGTCCGGCCCCACCCCGATGGGCCAGAGCAGGAAAGCATCCCGTTCCTGCGCCGCCCGGCAGCGGGCGGCGGCGGCCTCCCAATTGTCGGTGGGGGTGCCGTCGGTGAGCACGAACAGCCAGGGCCGGCGGATGTTGATGCCGCGTGCCCGAAGACTCGCTTTCTCCTCGGCAATGTCCTGCATGGCCATGGCGAGGCCGGAGCCCAGCGGCGTACGGCCGCGACCGATGAGGGTAGGGGGGTGAAAGAGCGGCGCTTCGCACCAGTCGAGGATGCTCTCCGCCGCCTCGTCGCCGAAGCGGATGATCTTGGTGCGCACGGACACGGCGGCCACGGGATCGGCCATCAGATCGAGATGGAACGCGGCCAGCGCTGCGTTCAACAGGCCGATCTTGTCGCCGTCATTCATGGAGGCGCTGCCGTCCAGCAGCAGGACGCAGGGTACGCGCTCGGCGAAATTGTCGTCGGGCGTGTAAATGTCGGGAATTGGGCCCGCGCCAGAGAGGGATGGGGTGTTCGAGGAAACCGGCACGTCAGACTTCTCCGCAGCCCCCGTGCCGACACCATCATGGGTTGGAGGCGGATTCACGGCTCTGATTTCCAATCCGAGCCGATCCGGCTCCACCGGCGAATCGGATCATAAGTGAGGCGCACGGGGCACCTCAACCGGATCGCCGCTTGAGACGCGCGGATGAGCCATTTTGCTTGTGTTTGGCCGTGAAGCTGTTATATGCGCCGCTTCCGTTGCCCCGGCCGGGGGCTGAACGGACGGTTTTCTGTCGGCTCCGCGCATGCGCGAGGCAGATGGAAGATAGAGCCGAAAGGTTCGTCGTCCCGTGTCCCCGCCTTCCGAGCAGATGAGCCTTTCCTAAAGGTTCGCAAGGGCTTGGCGCCGGGGTGCGGAGAAACGAAAGGCACAAGACACATGGCGCTCTATGAGCATGTGTTCCTCGTGCGCCAGGACGTTACGGCGCAACAGGTCGAGGAACTGACCGCCCGATTCAAGGGCGTGATCGAAGCCAATGGCGGCTCCGTCGCCAAGGTTGAGGCTTGGGGTGTGAAGACCCTGACCTATCGCATCAACAAGAACCGCAAGGCGCATTTCACGCTCATGAACATCGACGCTCCGGCGGCGGCTGTTCAGGAGATGGAGCGCCAGATGGGAATCGACGAGGACGTCCTGCGCTTCCTCACCATTCGCGTCGACGCGCTGGAGGAGGGTCCCTCCGCCATGCTGCAGAAGCGTGATCGCGATGACCGTGGCGAGCGCGGTGAGCGCGGCTTCGGTGGCGGCGGCTTCGGCGGCCGTGGTGATCGTGAGGACCGCCCGCGCCGTTCGCGCGAGCGTGAAGAAGCCCCGGCTGAGGAGACCTTCTGATGGCGTTCGCTCAAGCTGGTGGTGGTGGCGGTCAGCGCCGTCCGTTCTTCCGTCGTCGCAAGACCTGCCCGTTCTCCGGCCCGAATGCGCCGAAGATCGACTACAAGGACGTGCGTCTCCTGCAGCGCTACATCTCCGAGCGCGGCAAGATCGTGCCGAGCCGCATCACTGCGGTCTCCGCCAAGAAGCAGCGCGAGCTGTCGGCCGCCATCAAGCGCTCGCGCTTCCTCGGTCTGCTGCCGTTCGTGATCCGCTGATCTCCTGAAGATCAGTCCGGCCCGCCCTTTCGGGGGCGGGCCTCTTCGTTTGAGTTCTCAGACGCGCCGTGGGGATTGTCCTCAAGGCGTTTGTTGGGGCAGGTCGAGCCTGCTTCTAACCGCACCTGCGGGACAGCTCGTCACATGGTACCGTTCATCCTGATAGGCATCGTTGCGGGCGCCGCGTCCGCACTTCTCGTCGCCGGCGTGGCGGCGGGCTCGATGCTGGCGGTCCCTCTGTTCTATCTGGCCCCCCTGCCGCTGATGATCGGCGGTCTGGCCTTCTCCCATATCGCCGCCGCCGTCGGCGTGGTCGCCGCGAGCCTCGGGCTCGGCGCCTTGTACGGCACCACCTTCCTGACCGCCTATCTGGTGGGCATCGGCCTGCCGGCCTGGGTCCTGTCCTATTGCGCGCTGCTCGCGCGGCAGGATCCGGCGGCCCGCGACGGTGTCGCCTGGTTTCCCGTTGGCGGCCTCATGATCGCCGGTGTGATCCTCGCGACCCTCAGCATCGTGGTGGCGCTTTTCTCCCTCGCGGGCAGCTATGACGCCTATGTGGATGCCGTCAGCCGGGCGTTTGAAGTCTTCATGAAGGCACAGGGCGGGGCTCCGGCCGGGGCTGCGGGCGATCCGGTCGCCATGGGCCAGACCGTGGCGATCATCCTTCCCGCCACGGCCGCTGCCGTGCTGTTCTCCACCCAGATGGGCTGTCTGTATCTGGCAGGTCGCGCGGCCCGGCTCTCCGGCCGTCTGGCCCGCCCGTGGCCCGACCTCGCAGGGCTTCGCCTGCCGGGCATGACCCCGTTGGCACTGGCCGGTCTTGTGGCGATCGCCATGACGCCGGGCCTGCTTGGCCTGTCCGCGTCGGCGGCAGGGGCGGCGCTCATTGTCTGCTACACGGCGGCGGGCTTCGCCGTGCTGCATTACGTCACCCGTGGACGGGCTGCCCGCCCGTTCATCCTCATCGGCGCCTGGGTGCTGACGTTGGCCATCGGTTGGCCGGCGCTGGTGATGGCGCTCATCGGCGTGGTCGATGCCTTGTTCGACCTGCGCCGCCGGATCGGAACCGCTGGCGGCCCGCCCGCCGCCAACGACCGCTGAAGTTCAACCAGACACTGACACTGAAATCGAGACATAGGAGATCAACATGGAAGTCATTCTTCTGGAGCGCGTGGCCAAGCTCGGCCAGATCGGCGACGTGGTGAACGTGCGCAATGGCTACGGCCGCAACTTCCTCCTGCCCAACGGCAAGGCGCTGCGCGCCACCAAGGAGAACCGCGCCCGCTTCGAGACCATGAAGTCCCAGCTCGAGGCCCGTAACCTCGAACTGAAGACCGAAGCCCAGTCGGTTGCCACCAAGCTCGACGGCCAGTCCGTGGTGATCCTGCGTCAGGCGGGCGAGACCGGCCAGCTGTACGGCTCCGTGTCCACCCGTGACATCGCCGCCGCCTTCGAGGCCGCCGGCTTCACCGTGGATCGTCAGCAGATCGTGCTGAACCACCCCATCAAGATGCTCGGCCTGCATGTCCTGCCGGTTACGCTGCATCCCGAGGTGGTGGTCAATGTGACGGTCAACGTCGCCCGCAACGCGGAAGAGGCCGAGCGCCTGGCCCGCGGTGAGGCCATCCGTCGTCCCGGCGACGAGGATGAAGACGAGGACGAGGTCGAGGCCGTCGAAGAGGCCGAAGAGGAAGCTCCCGCTGAGGAAGCTGCCGAGGGCTGATCTCTCCGCCTTCAAGCCGTATTTTCTGAAACGCCCGGCCAAAAGCCGGGCGTTTTTCTTTTCCGCATCTTACCTAAAGGTATATTGCGCCACAGCCTCGCTGGTGCTGTTATTTGTTGTGTGACCACAGTGACCTAGCGGCAGAACTGCATTTGCAGGTCACGTGCGGTTTGCATCATGCTCACACAGCAGTGGTCCAGCTGAGCTGGGCCTTTTACATTGTTTGCTCTGAGCCAATGATCCGGGCGCAGATCCGGTTCTGGAGGAAAAGCGAGGGAAATCAGATACGGAGGCTGTGATATGGAGGGGTTACTTGAAGCTGTTTTGCGCCGCGTGATGACGTGCGGCAGCTTGGGGGTCACGACTGCGTCAGGCCGCTCTTATGTGGCTGGTTCGGGTGAGCCGACGGTCAAGGTCCGCTTCACCACCGCTGCCGCCGAGCGCCGCATTCTTCTAGATCCCGAGCTTCAGCTCGGGGAAGCGGTGACGGACGGCACTCTCATTGTCGAAAAAGGCACCATTGCCGATCTGCTCGACCTCATGATGTCCCAGCCGGGCATGTTTTCGCCCACGCTGACCTCGAAGCTGCTGCTCTGGGCCCGCAAGGCCGGACGCCGGATCGCGCAGTTCAACCCGCGGGAGCGCTCCCAGCGGAATGTCGCACATCATTATGATCTCGACGGGCGCCTGTATTCGCTCTTCCTCGATTCCGACCGTCAATATTCCTGCGCCTATTTCGAGCATCCCGGGCAATCGCTCGACGACGCCCAACTGGCCAAGAAACGGCATCTGGCCGCCAAGCTGATCCTCGACCGGCCCGGCATGAAGCTGCTGGACATCGGCTGCGGCTGGGGTGGCCTCGGTCTCTACATGGCCGAGATGGGCGGTGCCGATGTCACTGGCGTCACGCTGTCGAGGGAGCAACTGGGCGTTGCCCGCTCACGCGTGACGGAACGCGGCCTCGACGGGCAAGTGGATTTCCGCCTGCAGGACTATCGCGACATTCCCGAGCGGTTCGAGCGCATCGTGTCGGTGGGCATGTTCGAGCACGTGGGCATTGCCCATTACGGCACCTTCTTCCGCAAGGCCCACGACCTGCTGACCGATGACGGGGTGATGGTGCTGCACTCCATCGGCCGCCAGGAGCCGCCGGGCATCACCAACCCCTGGATCGCCAAATATATCTTTCCAGGCGGCTACATTCCTGCCCTGTCGGAGGTGCTGCCGCAGATCGAGAAGGCTGGGCTCATCGTCACCGACGTGGAGGTGTTGCGCCTGCACTATGCGGAGACGCTCAAGGCGTGGCGGGAGCGGTTCATGGCCCATCTGGAAGAGGCCCGGCGGCTCACGGATGAGCGCTTCTGCCGGCTCTGGGAGTTCTATCTGGCCGGATCGGAAATGGCGTTCCGTCACCAGAACATGATGGTGTTCCAGATTCAGGTGACACGGAACCAGAATGCGATACCCCTGACCCGCGACTATATCGCCAAGGCGGAGGATCGCCTGCGGGCGGCGGAGTTCAACGCCAGGGCGACGATTCGCATGGCGGGGGAATAATCCACAGTCCGTCCCCCGCGCAATTTGGGGGCGGCGCGCGTTGCGGCTGAAGCACGGACAAGCCGCGCGGCGCGCCGTCCCCGTAATTCTTAAACAGGGACCGCGACGGTCCGCAGGGTCGTCCTCGCCTGTGTCGGCTGGTACATGTCGGGTTCGCACGACGAACCAGAATGTGACCGATGCTCGATCAGCCCGCGTCGAAGGAGGATGTGTCTTCCTATCGCCAGCCACCCCACAACGTGGAGGCGGAACAGGCGCTGCTAGGCGCGATCCTGGTCAATAACGAGGCCTTCTATCGCGTCTCGGACTTCCTGAAGCAGGAGCATTTCTTCGAGCCGCTGCACGGGCGCATCTACGATCTCACCAGCTCGCTGGTGCGGGCCGGCAAGATCGCCACCCCCGTCACGCTGAAGACCTTCCTGCCGCCGGAGCTGGACATCGGCGGCCTCACCGGCCCGCAGTATCTGGCGCGCCTCGCGGCTGAAGCCACGACCATCATCAATGCCGAGGATTACGGCAGGGCGATTTATGATCTGTCGGTACGGCGCGAGCTGATCCGCATCGGCGAGGAAATCGTCAACGACGCCTTCGACGCTCCGGTGGAGGCGCAGCCGCAGGATCAGATCGAGGAGGCGGAAAAGCGTCTCTACGCCATCGCCGAATCCGGCCGCTATGACGGCGGCTTCGTGCGCTTCGGCGATGCGCTGCGCGAATCGGTGGACATGGCGAGCCGCGCTTTCCAGCGCGAAGGCCATCTGTCGGGCATTTCGTCCGGGCTGGACGATCTCGATACCCAGATGGGCGGCCTGCAGCCGTCGGACTTGATCGTGCTGGCCGGACGACCGGCCATGGGCAAGACCTCGCTCGCCACCAACATCGCCTTCAACATCGCCGCCGCCTATCGCGGCGAGCAGCGGCCGGACGGATCCATCGAGGCCGTGTCGGGCGGCGTGGTGGGCTTTTTCTCGCTGGAAATGTCGTCCGAGCAGCTAGCGACCCGTATCCTCGCCGAGCAGGCCGAGATCGCCTCCTACAAGATCCGCCGCGGCGACATCTCGGAGAGCGAGTTCGCCAAGCTGGCGGCCGCCGCCCAGTCTATGCAGATCGTGCCGCTCTATATCGACGACACCGGCGGCATCTCCATCGCCCAGCTCGTGGCGCGTGCGCGTCGCCTGAAGCGCCAGCGCGGGCTGAACTTCATGGTGGTGGACTATCTTCAGCTGCTCACCGGCTCGTCCAAGACCACCGGCAACCGCGTGCAGGAAATCACCGAAATCACCACTGGCCTGAAAGCGCTGGCCAAGGAGCTTCAGGTACCGGTCATGGCGCTGTCCCAGCTCTCCCGTCAGGTGGAAAGCCGCGACGACAAGCGCCCCCAGCTCTCGGACTTGCGCGAATCGGGCTCCATCGAGCAGGACGCCGACGTGGTGATGTTCGTGTACCGCGAGGAATATTACCTCAAGAGCCGTGAGCCCAAGCCCGGCACCGAGGAATGGTTCAAGTGGGAAACGGACATGAAGGCCTGCGAGGCCACCGCCGAGATCATCATCGGTAAGCAGCGTCACGGCCCCACCGGAACGGTGAAGGTGCACTTCGAGGCGCAGTACACCCGATTCCAGAATCTGGCGCGGGACGACCGCTTCCCCGAACGCCATGAGTGATGCCCTAGAGGGGGCCGCCGTTCTCACCATCGATCTTGGTGCGCTGGCGGCCAACTGGCAGGCGATGGCCCGCCGCGTGGCGCCGGCCGCCTGTGCCGCCGTGGTCAAGGCGGATGCCTACGGGCTCGGAATCGAACGCGCCGCCCCCGCCTTGTGGGCTGCCGGTGCCCGCACCTTCTTCGTCGCCCAATTCGAGGAAGGCCGCACGCTGCGTGCCCTCCTGCCCGAGGCGGAAATCCTTGTTCTGGGCGGTCTGCTGCCGGGTCTTGCCCCGCTGTTCGCGCGCCACGCGTTGCGCCCGGTGTTGGGCAGCCTGCCCGAGGTGGCGGAGTGGGCCGCCTTCTGCCGGGCCGAAGGCGCGGACCAGCCAGCGGCGCTGCATGTGGACACCGGCATGAACCGGCTCGGCCTGACACCGGACGGCGCGCTGGTGCTCGCCGGACAGCGGGACGGGCTCGGCTTCACGCCGTGCCTGATCATGAGCCATCTGGCCTGCGCCGACGTGCCTGACCATCCGCTGACCGCGCTTCAGCTGGCACGCTTTTCCGAGGTGGCGCGTGCCTTCCCCGATGTCCGCGCGTCGCTGGCCAATTCCGCCGGCGTGCTGACGAGCCCGGCCTTCCATTTCGATCTCGTGCGTCCCGGCATCGCCGTCTATGGCGGCACGGCCATCGACGGCCAGCCGCCGCTCCGGCCAGTGGTGCGGCTGGAAGCGCCCATCATTCAGGTGCGCGACGGCGCGGCCGACGAAACGGTGGGCTATGGCGCGTCCCAGCGCCTCGCACGCGACAGTCGCATCGCCATCATCTCCATTGGCTATGCGGATGGTTTCCTGCGGGCGTTCGGTGCGTCGGATGGTGCGCCGGGGGCGGAGGCGATCGTGCGCGGACAGCGCTGCCCGCTGGTTGGCCGGGTATCCATGGATCTGGCAGCGGTTGATGTGACGGACGTGCCCGGTGTGGCGCGGGGAGACAGGGCCGTGCTGCTCGGAGACGGCATCGGCATCGATGAACTGGCGACTCACGGCCGGACCATCGGCTATGAGGTGCTCACCTCGCTGGGGCCGCGCTATGCCCGAATCTATATTGATGCGCCCGCAGAGTGAGGCGGGCACAGCGAATTATGGTCAGGTAAGCGGACGCTAACCCTCGACATGTCACCCTGATGGCAGCGATGATTCTTAAACCGCGCATTGATTCGCGGCGGGAGCGGCTGCCATGCACACCATCCCAGTCTCTTTTCCAGAGGATCCCTTCGTCTCCAGCCTCGTCGAGGCTGGGCGATATGTCGATCCCGCTGCCGTATGGCGTGCGGGCCTAACTCTTCTTGCCGCACGCGAGCGCGAGCGGGAAGATCGCGAATCGGCGCAGCTCAGCCTGCTGCACGACGTGCTTGCCCGCGAGGCGGCCCATCCGCCCATGCCGGCCCATGAACCGCAGGAACCCGCTCCGGTGGCCATTCCGCTTGCGGTGGACACTGACGCAGTGCTGAGCGAGATCGAGTTGCTGCTGAGTGCCCGCGCCCCGCGCCAGTTCCGCAAGGCGGGCTGATCCTGTCGGGGCGGCCTTGATCCGCTCCGCTGTTGGTTCATTCAACGAAAAATGCCCGCCGGGACCAGCCGGGCGGGCATCTTCGTATGCTTCAGGACGTGCGCCGGATCAGGCGGCGGCGACCTTGGCGCACTCCGGCACCGGCGTTTCCACCGGCTTGCCTGTGAAGTGCGCGTTCAGATTGCGCAGTGCCAGCGTGTTCATATTGTCCACGGCGTTGGGCGAGCGGCCGGCGCTGTGCGGCGTGATCACGAGGTTCGCCGCCTTCAGCAGGGCCGCGGGCACTACCGGCTCGCCATCCACCACGTCGAGGCCGGCACCGGCGATGCGGCCGTCGTTGAGCGCGGCGATGAGGGCATCGGTTTCCACCAGCGAACCGCGCGCGATGTTGATGAGATAGCCCTGCGGGCCGAGCGCGTTCAGCACCGCCTCATTGATCATATGGCGGGTCTGGGGGGTCGCGGGAGCTGCCACCACCAGCACGTCGCTGTCCTCGGCCAAAGCGAGCGCGCTTTCATAATAGGTGTGCGCGGTGTCGGTGGCCTTGCGGCGGCTATGATACGCCACGGTCATGGAGAAGCCGGCCTCGCAGCGGCGGGCAACTTCGCGGGCGATGGAGCCGTAGCCGATAAGGCCGAGGCGCATGCCGGTCAGTTCGGGCGAGTTCTGCCGGGCCTCATGCCACTGGCCGCTGCGCACAGCGGCGTCCTGCGAGGCGATCTGCCGGACGCTGGCCAGCATCAGGGCCAGGGTGTGGTCCGCCACCGAAATGGTGTTGGTGCCGGGGCCGTGGGTGACGATGATGTTGCGGGCGATGGCGGCCTGCACGTCGATCCGGTCATAGCCGACGCCGAAGCAGGAGATAATCTCCAGCTTGGGCATGGCGTCCATCTCGGCGGCGGTGAGGCCAGCGGTGCCGTGGGTCAGGACGGCTCGGAACTGCGGGCCCTTCGACGCGATGGCGTCGGCGCGGGACTGCGGCTCGGGCGCGTAGGTCACGTTGAAGACGGCCTCAAGCCGCGCCAGCTCGTGGGGCGGGAAGGGGATGAGAACGAGCAGGTCCACGTTAACCGGCGCCATGGCGCAGTCCTTGATTGGCTGGAAGGAAGATGTGGCAATCTATGGCGGGTGCATCCCAGCCGGAATGCACACTGCTCATGGCCGCCATGCTGCGTTTACACCCCAAGCCATGAGAATGCTATGCCGGCTTTGCGCAGTGCAGCATATGCCGCGCGACTTTGAGGATTTTGATGGCGAAGCGTGACCTGTCCTACGTCTGCCAGTCCTGCGGCGCGGTCTATGCCCGCTGGCAGGGCAAGTGCGACGCCTGTGGCGGCTGGAACACCGTGGCCGAGGAGACCAACGTCGCCGCCACCGTGCCCGCCGCTCAGCGTGCCCGGAGCAAGGGGCGTCCGGTGCAGCTTGAAACGCTGCACGGCGAGGCCAAGCCCGCGCCGCGGATGATCTCCGGCATCGGCGAGCTGGACCGGGTAGCGGGCGGCGGCTTTGTGCCGGGCTCCATCGTGCTGTTGGGCGGCGACCCCGGCATCGGCAAGTCCACTTTGCTGGTGCAGGCGTCCGCCGCGCTGGCGAATGCGGGGCACCGGGTCATTTATGTGTCCGGCGAAGAGGCGGTGGATCAGGTGCGCATGCGCGCCTCCCGCCTCGGGCTGGCGCAGGCGCAGGTCGCGCTCGCCGCCGAGACCAATACCGAGAACATCCTCGCCACGTTTGCTGCCGGCAAGGCGGTGCAGTTCGTGGTGATCGATTCCATCCAGACCCTGTGGAGCGATTCGGTGGAATCGGCGCCCGGCACGGTCACGCAGGTGCGCACCTCCGCCCAGCTTCTGGTGCGCTATGCCAAGCAGAGCGGGGCGGCAGTGATCCTCGTTGGCCATGTCACCAAGGACGGCCAGATCGCCGGTCCCCGCGTGGTGGAGCACATGGTGGACGCGGTCTTCTCCTTCGAAGGCGACGGCGCCAACCAGTTCCGCATCCTGCGCGCCCAGAAGAACCGTTTCGGACCCACGGACGAGATCGGCGTGTTCGAGATGACGGGGGCGGGCCTGTCGCAGGTGCCGAACCCGTCCGAGCTTTTCCTCTCCCATCGTGACGCGGGCGCCCCCGGCACGGCGGTGTTCGCCGGCATGGAGGGCACGCGCCCGCTGCTCATGGAAATCCAGGCGCTGGTGGCGCCGTCCAGCCTCGGCACGCCGCGCCGCGCGGTGGTGGGCTGGGATTCGGCCCGCCTCGCCATGGTGCTGGCGGTGCTCGATGCGCGCTGCGGGGTGCGGCTTGGCGGGCATGACGTCTATCTCAACGTGGCCGGCGGCCTGCGCATCAGCGAGCCGGCGGCGGACATCGCCGTGGCGGCGGCGCTGGTGTCCTCGCTCACCGGCGCGCCCTTGCCTTCAGACGCTGTTTTCTTCGGCGAGGTGAGCCTCACGGGGGCGGTGCGGCAGGTGTCGCAGGCGGCGGCGCGGCTGAAGGAAGCGGCCAAGCTCGGCTTCAACAAGGTGGTGATGCCGGCGCTGGGCGATGGCACCTCCAACGGCCTTGAGGTGGATACGGTGACATCGCTGGCCGGGCTGGTGGCGGGCATCGCCGCCCGCGCTCCACGCAGAGCAGCGATGCCGAAGCCCGAGATGTCGGAGCAAGAGGGATGATGACGGCGCGTGTCTTGCCCGCTATACGTCCCCGCTCACGGCGCTCCGCCATTTCCCCATCGGCCCGCCGGTTGCCCGTCGGCAGCCGCCTCGACGGATGCATTGACCGATGCCTGTGACGCTGCTTGATCTCATCCTGATCGGCGTAATGCTGGTTTCAGGCCTGCTGGCCATGGTTCGCGGCCTGCTGCGCGAAGTCTTCAGCATCGTCTCCTGGGTCGCCGCTGCCGGCGTGACCCTGTATTTCTATCCGCAGCTGCTGCCGCTGACGAAACAGTATGTGGCGCAGGACATGGTGGCGACCGCCGTCACCGTCGCCATCCTCTTCCTCGGCACGCTGCTGATCGTGACCATCATCGCGGCCCGCCTGTCGGATGCCGTGCTGGACAGCCGCATCGGTGCGCTCGACCGCACGCTCGGTTTTGTGTTCGGCCTCGCCCGCGGCTTTCTCGTTGTGGTGGTCGCCTTCCTGTTCTTCAACTGGCTGGTGCCGGACAAGTCGCAGCCGCCGTGGGTCCTGAACGCCAAATCCCGGCCGGTGATGCAAAATGCCGGGAACTGGATCGTCTCCTTGTTGCCGGACGACCCTGAAAACACCATCTTGAAGCGGCTAAAGAAATCGCCTGCTGGCGAAGACGGGGCCACTCCCCCGGATTCGACGAGCGGAGCGCGCTAGAACCGAGACCACTCAACGTTGAGTGGTCAATCGGTCGACAATTGAAGCAATAGAGGGTGATCCACCGACCGGTTGGAAGCAGTTTCGTTTCCATTCGGGTGGATCGCACTTTAGGCGTGGGGGGAGACCACGGTCGCTGCTGGACGAGCACCAGCACCGAAGTGATTCAGGCCGGATACCGCTGCACGTCGCGGCACGGGTTCGATCAACTGCTCGACAGCACGCGCGCCAGCGGCCGGTGAGCCGCCGAGCGGAGGCATCGATGGATTTGGACACCGCAGCCCTCAAAGGTCATGGCCTGCATCTGGAAGACCCGCATGACGTGGCGGCCCACCACGCCACGTATGAGCCTGCGGGCGCTGCCGGCGGGCGGGCGGATTTCAACGCGGACCTCGACGGCGACACGCTGCGCGAGGAATGCGGTGTGTTCGGCATCTTCAATCATCCCGATGCCGCCGCCATAACCACCATCGGCCTGCATGCGCTCCAGCATCGCGGTCAGGAAGCAGCCGGCATCGTCACCTATGACGGCCGCCGCTTCCATTCCGAGCGCCGCCTCGGTCTTGTGGGCGACACCTTCTCCGATGCCCGCATCATCGAGCGCCTGCCCGGCCATATCTCGGTCGGCCACGTGCGCTATTCGACCACCGGCGAGACCCTGCTGCGCAACGTGCAGCCCCTCTTCGCCGAGCTGGACGCGGGCGGCTTCGCGGTCGGCCACAACGGCAACCTCACCAACGGCCTGACGCTGCGCAAGCAGCTGGTGCGCGACGGCGCCATCACCCAGTCCACCACGGACACCGAGGTGATCCTGCATCTGGTGGCGCGCTCCAAGAAGAACCGCTTCATCGACCGCTTCATCGATGCCCTGCGCGCGCTGGAAGGCGCCTATGCGCTGGTGGCGGTGACGAACAACAAGCTGATCGGCGCCCGCGACCCGCTGGGCATCCGCCCGCTGGTGCTGGGCTCGCTGGACGGCGCTCCCATTCTAGCCTCGGAGACCTGCGCCCTCGACATCATCGGCGCGCGCTATGTGCGCGACGTGGAGAATGGCGAGGTCATCGTGATCGACGAGGAGGGCGTGCAGTCCTTCAAGCCGTTCCCGGAAGTGGCGCCGCGTCCCTGCCTGTTCGAGTACATCTATTTCGCCCGTCCCGACTCCGTGGTCGGTGGCCGCTCCGTCTATCAGGTGCGCCGCTCCTTCGGCGAGGTGCTGGCAGCGGAAGGCCCGGCCGAGGCCGACGTGGTGGTCCCGGTGCCTGATTCCGGCGTGCCGGCGGCCATCGGCTTCTCCCGCGCCTCGGGCATCCCCTACGAGCTGGGCATCATCCGGAACCACTATGTGGGCCGCACCTTCATCCAGCCGACGCAGACCGTGCGTGATCAGGGCGTGCGCATGAAGCATTCGGCCAACCGTTCGGTGGTCGAGGGCAAGCGCATCGTTCTGGTGGACGACAGCCTCGTGCGCGGCACCACCTCGGTGAAGATCGTGCAGATGATGCGCGAGGCCGGCGCCCGCGAGGTGCATTTCCGCATCGCTTCCCCGCCGATCACCCATCCCGACTTCTACGGCATCGACACGCCGGACCGGGACAAGCTGCTGGCCGCGACCCACGATCTGGAGAGCATGCGCCGCTATATCGGCGCCGACTCGCTGGCGTTCCTCTCGGTGGAGGGCGTGTACCGCGCGCTCGGCTGCGAGCGTGATCCGGTGCGTCCGCAGTTCTCGGATCACTATTTCACCGGCGACTACCCCACCCCGCTCACCGACAAGGCGGGCGCTGTGGCCTCCCAGCAGCTCTCGCTGCTGGCGGAAGCCAGCTGAGCCAAAGAGACGCTGTGCTAGGCAAGCTGACCGGCTGACATCAGGGCGCGGACGGGCTAGACCCGTTCGCGCCTTTTTCTTTTGTCCAGCAGCGAGATCCCCCATGACCGAGCGACCCTTCGCCGACAAGATCGCCGTCGTCACCGGAGCCACCCGTGGCGTCGGCGAGGCTGTTGCGGTGGCTCTGGCGGCCGGCGGCGCCCATGTGGTGGCGCTCGGCCGCACGGAAGGCGCACTGGAGGAGCTGGACGACAAGATCGTTGCCGCCGGCGGAACCTCGACCCTCGTGCCCATGGACGTCACTGATTACGACGCCATCGACCGGCTCGGTGCTGCGCTTTACGAGCGATACGGCCATCTCGACGTCTTCGTGGGCAATGCGGGCTTTCTCGGGCCCCTGACCCCCATGCGCGACGTGGAGCTGAAGGACTGGGACAAGGCGGTGAACATCAACCTCACCGCCAACTATCGCTTCATCCGCTCGTTCGATCCGCTGCTGCGCATGGCGACGTCCGGGCGTGCGGTGCTGGTGTCCTCGGGCGCGGCCCACAAGGATCGCGCCTATTGGGGCCCCTATGCCATCACCAAGGCGGGGCTTGAAGTGATGGGCCGTACCTGGGCGGCGGAGACTGTCACCACGCCGCTGAAGATCAACCTCTTCAATCCCGGCCCGATCCGCACCCGCATGCGCGCCAAGGCGTTCCCGGGCGAGGATCCGATGACCCTGCCCACGCCCGAGGAAGCGGCCGAGGCCATCGTGGCGCTGTGTCGCACCGATTTCATGGAGACGGGCAAGCTCTATGACTTCCCGACCCGCTCCATTCAGGCTTTCCGCGCGCCGGCCTGACGCAAGGAAACTGTCCGGTCGTTCATTTTGGAGCCTTTTGGGGCGTCTCTTGCTTCCATCGGGCCGGACAGGGCTTTAGACAGGAACAGCGGTCTAGAGCACGTCCGATTTTGATTGCTCCGCAATCGAAATCGAAAGACGTTCTCTATCAACGTTTAGAGACGTATTCACGGTTCAGATTTTCAATCTGAACCGATCCGGCTCTTGAGGAGCGGTTGATCCGCTATCCTCCCTTTTCCTGTTCTGGAGTGCTTCATGTCCGAGCCCCTGACCATTGCCTTCGCCAAGCACGGCACGGCGCCGAAGGGCGTCCTCATCGTTCTTAC
This sequence comes from Azorhizobium oxalatiphilum, assembly GCF_014635325.1. Taxonomy (GTDB): domain Bacteria; phylum Pseudomonadota; class Alphaproteobacteria; order Rhizobiales; family Xanthobacteraceae; genus Azorhizobium; species Azorhizobium oxalatiphilum. Next base: position 42,298 of record NZ_BMCT01000012.1, read on the forward strand.
CGACGACGCGCTCAATTTCGGCCGCGAGACGCAGAAGGTCCTGAAGCCCGTGCACGCGCAACTGGTGCGTGCCATGGAGGCGGATCGCTTCAAGGGCAAGCTCGGCAACGCGCTGGAAATCATCGCGCCGGCAGGGCTGGATGTGGCCCGCCTCGTGGTGCTGGGCGTCGGCAAGACCATCGAGCTGAAGACCAGCGATTATCTGCGACTTGGTGGCATCGCCGCCGGCAAGATCCCCGGCGGCACCACCGCCGCCACGCTGGTGGCTGATCTGCCCAACGGCCGGCTGGTGGCCGAGGCGGCGGCGGAAATGGCGCTGGGCGCGCGGCTGCGCTCCTACGCTTTCGACCGCTACAAGACCCGCAAGAAGGAAGGCGACGCCGATCCGGTGAAGCTCACCCTGACGCTGACGGTGCCGGACGAGCCCGCAGCCAAGCGCGCCTGGGCCGAGCGCGGGCCGGTGGGCGAGGGCGTGCTGCTGGCGCGGGAGCTGGTCAACGAGCCGGCCAATGTGCTCGATCCGGAAGAATTCGCGCGCCGGGCCGAACTGCTCACCAGCGTGGGCGTCGAGGTGGAGGTGCTGGACGACGCCGCGCTCACGCGCATCGGCATGCGTGCGCTCCTCGGCGTGGCGCAGGGCTCCATCAAGGAAAGCCGCGTCGTCATCATGCGCTGGAACGGCGGCAAGGCCGGCGAGGCGCCTGTGGCCTTCATCGGCAAGGGCGTGACCTTCGACACCGGCGGCATCTCCATCAAGCCGGCCGCCGGCATGGAGGACATGAAGGGCGACATGGGCGGGGCCGCCTGCGTCACCGGCCTCATGCACGCGCTGGCCGCCCGCAAGGCGAAGGTGAATGCCGTTGGCCTCATCGGCCTCGTGGAGAACATGCCCGACGGCGCCGCCCAGCGGCCCGGTGACATCGTCACCTCGCTGTCCGGCCAGACCATCGAGATCATCAATACCGACGCCGAGGGCCGCCTCGTTCTGGCGGACGTGCTCTGGTACGCGAAGGATCGCTTCAAGCCGAAATTCATGGTGGACCTCGCCACCCTGACCGGCGCGATCATGGTGGCGCTGGGCACGGAATATGCCGGCCTGTTCTCCAATGACGACACGCTGAGCAGCCAGCTCACCGCCGCCGGGCAGGCGACGGGCGAGCGGGTGTGGCGCATGCCGCTCGGCCCGGAGTATGACAAGCTGATCGACAGCCGCTTCGCCGACATGAAGAACACCGGCGGCCGCAACGGCGGCTCGATCACGGCGGCGCAGTTCCTTCAGCGCTACGTGGACAAGACCCCCTGGGCGCATCTTGATGTCGCCGGCACGGCCATGGGGGCCGCCGCCAGCGATATCAACAAGAGCTGGGGTCCGGGCTGGGGCGTGCGCCTGCTCGACCAACTGGTGCGCGATCACTACGAGAAGTGAGCGCCATGACCACGCGCGCGCCGGATCTCATCCGCATTTCCGCAGCCGGGGCCAACCTCTGTGAGGTGATGGACCAGGTGCAGGGAACAGGCGCGCCTGTGGTTCTCACCCGAGGGGCGGCCGAGGCCGTTGTCGTGGCCCCCCTCAGTAATCGGAACGGGATGGAGGAGACGCTGCACCTGCTCTCCTCGCCTGCCGGCGCCGCGCGTCTGAATGAGGCCATCGGCGAGCTGAATGCCGGCCGCGGCCCCGTGAGCAGGCGTCCCTGATGACCGAAGTTCTCTTCTATCATCTGGAGCGAAAGCCGCTGGAAGACGCGCTACCGGCGCTGCTGGAGAAGTCGCTGGAGCGGGGCTGGCGTTGCGTGGTGCATGTGGGCTCGACCGAGCGCCGGGATGCGCTCGATTCCCATCTGTGGACCTACAATGACGCTGGCTTCCTGCCCCACGGCACCGACGCCCAGCCGCGCCCGGAACGCCAGCCCGTGCTGCTGACGGTGACGGATGCGAATCCCAACGGTGCGAACGTGCGCTTTCTGGTGGACGGCACCAGCGTGGCCGATGCCGCGTCCTATACCCGTCTCGTGCACATGTTCGACGGCCGCGACGATGCGGCGGTGTCTGCTGCCCGCGAGCGCTGGCGCGAGGCCAAGGCGGCCGGCCATGAGCTGACGTACTGGCAGCAGGACGAGAACGGCCGCTGGGTCCGCAAGGCCTGATATTTCCTGATCATACCCAAAGGCGCGACAGTCGGCTGTCCGACGGTGCGCGAGCCTGCGTGCCCGCAAATAAAAAGGCGCGGTGCACATAGGGCACCGCGCCAAGTTGACCTTCAGGGAGGACCTACAGGGAAGGTCTGTTCGTCAAAACGAACAAACCGTCATCCGTGTCGAACACAATGGCATTTAACATTACAAAGTCAATAGACTTTATAATGCACATTTTCTGAACGTTTAATCGCGCTGTGGACTTGGGCACGACTCTGCTAGAGGGAAGCCATCATCGGAGGACCGCTGCCCATGTCCCGCCGCATCGCCTACTTCTTCTCGGTCGTCAGCCCGTGGAGCTTTCTCGGCCACACGCGTTTCATGGAACTGGCCGCGACCCATGGCGCGACAGTGGACTTCCACCCGGTCGAACTCGGGCCGGTGTTCGCTGAGACAGGCGGCCTTCCGCTCGCCAAGCGCGCGCCCCAGCGGCAGCGCATGCGGCTGGTGGAATTGCAGCGCTGGCGGCTCAAGCTCGGGCTCGATTTTCACATCCAGCCGCAACACTGGCCCTTCGACGGCAGCCAGGTGGACCGAACGGTCCTCGCGGCGATCAAGGCGGGGCACCCCGTGGACGATCTGATCCGGCGCCTGTTCTCGGGCGTGTGGCAGCGGCAGGAGAACCTTGCCGATCCGGCGGTGGTGGTGGACATCCTCGACGAACTCGGCCTGCCCGGCGCCCTGCTCCTTGAGCAGGCGGACACGGAGGAGGTCCGGGCGGCCTATCTCGCCAACCGTGAGACGGCGCTCGCTGCCGATGTATTCGGCGCGCCCTCTTATGTGCTCGATGGCGAGGTGTTCTGGGGGCAGGACCGGCTGGACCTGCTGGCCGATGCCCTGGCCTCCGGCCGGCCGCCCTTCAGCGCCTGAGGCGGCAAAAGGGCGCGCGATGTCTGCGCCCCCGTTCTGCCCGCTTCTGCTGGCAGCTTGACGTTGGAGAAGGGATGGGCCCTACGGCCTCTCCCGGCGTCAGGAGGTGCGGATGCAGCGAACTCTTTTTCTTCTCGGCCTGAGCCTGCTGCCAACCCTCGCCGTGGCACAGCCGGCGCCGCCCGTGGCCTCCACGCCGGAGGCAATGGTGCCCGCCGAGGCGCGGGGCCGCTATTCCTTCCAGCCTGTCGATGGCGGCGTGCTCAAGATGGACAGCCAGACCGGCATGGTTTCCCTGTGCAGCAGGGGCGCCGGCGGCAGCTTCTCCTGTCTCGCCGTTCCGGACAGCCGCGATGCCTATGAAGCCGAGATCGCCCGCCTGCAGGCGCAGCTTGCCGGCAAGGGGCCTGCGGCGACGGTGGACAGCGGCAACAAGCTCACCGTGCCCCTGCCGTCGCAGAATGACCTCGACGCGGCCTATGCCTATGCGGCGGGCCTCTATAACCGCATGAAGAACTACATTCAGGGCACCGAGCCCTGATCCTGTTCAGGCTGTGCGCAGGAAGTCGATGATCTTCCGTTGGCCGGCATCGGCCAGCGTGCCGACGAAGCCGGTGAAGACGTGGCAGCCGCCGGGAAACACCTCCAGCGCAGCCTTGTTGCCCGCCGCCAGCCAGCGGTTGGCCATGAATACGCTGTCGTCCAGCAACGGGTCGCGGGTGCCGATGATGAACTGCGCCTTCGGCAGGCCATCGAGGCTGGCCAGCAAGGGCGATACGTCCGGCAGGTCCGCCTCTCCCTCCAGCCGCAGATAGTTGCGCACGAAGCGCTCGATGTCGGCGGTGTTGAGCACGAGCCGCTCCTCACCCCACGTGCGTGCGCTGGGGGTGAGGCGCAGGTCGTAGCAGCCGGCATGGAGGCTGGCAGCGGTGAACGGACGGAGCCCGTGCCGGTCGCGCAGCCGCAGCAGCGTAGTGACGGCGAGGTGTGCGCCCGCCGATTCGCCGCCGATGAGAAAACGCTCCGTGCCGAACAGCGAGAGCCCCTCGCGCACCAGCCAGAGTGCCACCGCCTCGCAGTCATCGGGGGCGGCGGGATAGGGCACTTCGGGGGCGAGCGCATAATCCACCGACACCACTGCAAGACCGGCGGATGCGATGGCATCGTTCAGCCCGTCTTCCTCACGGGCGGAGCCGATGGTCCAGCCGCCGCCGTGGAAATGCAGATAGACGCCCGTGGGCACGCTGTCCGGCAGATAGATGCGCACCGGCACGGGGCCGCGCGGGCCTTCGATGCTGTCCACCCGGGCGCGCTGGCTTTCCGGCGGCAGCGGAAAAGTGCCCTTGCCGGAGAGGCGCGCTTGCCGCACCACCGCCCATGGCACCAGGCCAAGGTCCGGCATCTTGGACAGCGCCTTGACGATGGCGGCATTGATCATTTTGGTGTCCGGCGCCACAGCGGCGTCAGCGAACAGCGACGGATCGAGGGACAGGCGGCTCATCGGGCTCCCTTGCGGCCGGTGCCGGGCACTGGCTGGCGGGGTGGAAGACGGTGGCAAACGTGGTCGCCTTGCCAGGCCGTGGCAAGTTGCCGATACGGCAAGGTCCATCTTGCGTTGCCCAAATGCCATAACGAGGAAAAGACACCGTGAAGCGAACGCCTGCCACCAGCGTCCCGGTCAGCCTTCAGGCCCAGAGCGTGCTGGAAGTGGAGACGCGTGGGCAAGGGTTTACGGACCTCACCCGCGAGGCGTGCGCCTTCCTTTCCGAGATTGCGGCAGGACAAGGCGTGCTGACGGTCTTTTGCCGGCACACATCCGCGTCCCTCACCATTCAGGAGAATGCGGACCCGGACGTGCAAACGGATCTGCTCACGGCGCTGGATGATCTGGCTCCGCGCAACCGGGGCTGGGTGCACGACACGGAGGGGCCGGATGACATGCCGGCCCATGTGCGCACGCTGCTGAGCGATACGGCGCTCACCATTCCTGTGGCGGACGGGCGTCCGCGACTCGGTACATGGCAGGGGCTCTATCTGATCGAGCATCGCGACCGCCCGCACCGCCGGCAGGTGATCCTGAGTTTCCTCGGAAGCGGCCGGAACGACTAGGACGATGATCGACGATCAAGCGACGACTAACGACGATCAGCGGCGACTTGCCTTGACGTGGTAGCGCCCGCCGCTTATAGGAGCGCCTTCCTGATCCTGCGGGGTTGACGTCAGCGGTTGCAGAACGCGACCGGACGGAAGCCGCGTGAAACACTAACGAACGAAGGATACTGCCATGTCCCGGCGGTGCGATCTGACCGGCAAAGCGGTCCTGACCGGCAACCTCGTGAGCCACTCGAACCGCAAGACCCGTCGCCGGTTCCTGCCGAACCTGTGCAGCGTCACGCTCCAGAGCGATGTGCTCAAGCGTTCGATCCGTCTGCGCATCAGCGCCAATGCGCTGAAGTCGGTGGATCACCGCGGTGGTCTCGATGCTTTCCTGGTGAAGGCCCGTGACGAAGAGTTGGCTCCCCGCGCACTCGAGCTGAAGCGCCAGATCGCCAAGGCGAATGCCGAGGCCGTTGCGGCCGCCTGAGGCCGTGCGCATCTTCGAAAGCGCTGTGAAATCAGAACCGCGAGCGTTCACGCTCGCGGTTTTTGCCATGTGCGCGGCGGTGCTCGGCGCCAACGTGCTGGTGCAGTATCCTTTCACGCCCTTCGGGCTGGAGGATTACCTCACCTATGGTGCCTTCACCTATCCGGTCACTTTCCTCGTCAATGATCTGACGAACCGCCGTCTCGGCCTCGCCCGGACGCGGCTGGTGATCTATGTCGGCTTCGCGCTGGCGGTGCTGCTGTCCATCGGCCTGGCGACGCCGCGTATTGCGCTGGCCTCCGGGGCCGCCTTCCTGTCCGCCCAATTGCTGGACGCCACCGTCTTCAATCGCCTGCGCCGCCGCGCGTGGTGGATGCCGCCGGCTATGGCTGGTTTCGTGTCCAGCGCGCTCGACACGGTGGTCTTCTTCTCGCTCGCCTTCGCCGGCACGGGGCTGCCCTGGACCTCGTGGGCGCTGTGCGACTACGGCGTGAAGCTGGCGATGATTCTGGTCTTCCTTGGCCCCTACAAGGCGATCATCGCCCGCATGCCTGTCTGGCAGCCGGCACCGGCCCGCGCCTGAGGGGCCGACGCTTCAGGTCTGGTCGCGCAGCAGGCGGCGGATCACCTTGCCGGTGCTGGTCAGCGGCAGCTCATCCATGAATACGATCTCGCGCGGATATTCATAGGCCGCAAGGCGCGTGCGCACGAAGGTCTGGATGTCCGCCGCCAGCTCGGGGCTCGGCTTCACGCCCGGCCGCAGCACCAGAACCGCTTTGACGATTTCGGTGCGCAGCGGATCGGGCTTGCCCACCACGGCGGCGATCTGCACGGCCGGATGGCGCAGCAGGCAATCCTCGATCTCGCTCGGGCCGATGCGATAGCCGGCCGAGGTGATGACGTCGTCATCCCGGCCCTGGAAATGCACGTAGCCGTCTTCATCGAGGCGTGCGAGGTCGCCGGTCAGCAGCAGGTCGCCGAGGAATTTGCGTTGCGTCGCCTCCGGCTGGTTCCAGTAGCGCAGGAACATCACCGGATCGGGCGCCCGCACGGCGATCTGCCCCATCTCTCCGATGTTGCAGGGCGTGCCGTCGGGGCGCACCACATGCACGTCATGCCCGGGCAGGGGCTTGCCGGTGGCGCCTGCGCGGGCGATGCCCGGCTTGGCGTTGGAGCCGATCACGTAATTGCACTCGGTCTGGCCATAGAATTCGTTCACGGCCACGCCCAGCGCCTGCCGGCCCCATTCGAACGTCTCCGCTCCCAGCGCCTCGCCGGCGGTGCCCACCGTGCGCAGATCGAAGCCGAAGCGGCCGCGTGGATCGGTGACGCCGCGCATCATCTTCAGCGCGGTGGGGGGGATGAAGACGTTGCGTACGCCGGCCGTCCGCAACAGGCGGAAGGCGGCTTCGGGATCGAACTTGCCGGGCGGCTGCACCACCACTGGCACGCCGAGAGCCAGCGAGGACAGCAGCGTGTTGAGCAGCCCGCCCGCCCATGCCCAGTCGGAGGGTGTCCACATGCGGTCGCCGGGATGAGGCATGGCGTCGTGAGTGAATTCAAGGCCGGCCACATGCCCGATCAGCACCCGGTGGCCATGTAGCGCACCCTTGGGCGCCCCGGTGGTGCCGGAGGTGTAGATCATCAGCGCGGGATCGTCCGGCCCGCTGTCGATGGCGAGCGGCTTCGGGGAGCCCTTGGCCAGTAGCGTCGAGAAATCCTCGACGCCGGTATCGGCGCCGTCCACGGAGACGATCAGCTCCAGCGCCTCCGGCCGGGTCTCGAGCTTGGCGAGGCCGGTGGCGTCGCAGACCAGAGCCTTGGCGCCGGAATCCTCAAGCCGATAGGTCAGCGCCTCGACGCCGAAGGCTGAGGCCAGCGGCACCGCGATGGCGCCCAGCTTGTAGACCGCCAGATGGGTGACGAGCACCTCGATGCCCTGCGGCAGCAGGATGGCAACTCGGTCGCCTCTGGCTATGCCGTGGGCAGCCAGCGCATGAGCGAGACGGTTGGAGGCGGTGGCGATATGGCCGTAGCTGACGGGCTCGAAGTCCGCGCCCTTCGGCACGAACAGAGCGGGCCGGTGCGGATCACGCGTCGCCCAGCTGTCGCAGGCGTGAATCGCCATGTTGTAGCGAGCGGGAAGGCGCCATTGAAAGGTGGCGCGCATCCGGTCGAAATCGCCAAGGTTTGCGAGCATACAATGTGCTTAAACCTTGGGCACACAGAATGCCAGCGCAGCTGCGAGAAAAATGACGCAGTGCGGTATCACCCTTTAGTTGGGTAACGTTAGGGCATGTTTTGGGCTCAGCGCCCGGCGTCGTCCGGGGTCGCCAGCACCAGAGCCCAATACACCTTGTACTTGGAGCGCGGGTTGAAGGCGGTGGCGATGCCCATGCGGGTGACACCGGTGGTCAGCATGTTCTTGTTGTGGGGCGGGCTGTCACGCCAGCCGGAGAAGGCTTCGGCCAGGGTGTGGTAGCCGGCGCCCACATTCTCCACCGCCACCTTCGGTTTGTAGCCGGAGGCGTTCATGCGCTGCACGAAGGTGCGGCCTCCCACTTCATGGGAGAGCGTGTCGGCCCGCGCCATGGCGTCGGCCTGATCCTGAGCCACCCGGCTCAGAGCCGGATCGAGCGTGACCGGGTTGAGGCCCTTGGTGATGCGATAGTCGGAGAAGACGGAGGCTGCGGCCTCGGCGTTCACCGGCTGCCCACTCTTGGCGAGGTTCTCGTAGAAGGCGGGCTGCTTGGGCGCCTCGATATCCGCCGTGCCACAGCCGGCAAGGGCGAGCGTCGCCAGAAGCGCGAAGGGCACGGCGCGGCGCGCGCGGGAAGACTGCGCCGCCGGGCGGCGGCCCGTGGAAGGGAAGGAACCGAGATCGCTCATGCGGCTGTTCTGCGCCCAAGAGGGTTGAGGAAGCGTTATCGGTCGGCGGTGTTCTAATGCCGTCGACCCAATGGGATCATCCCGTGGAAGCACCGATGGAACCGCCACCCTTGCGGGGCGGCGTGACGGATGCCTCGGGTGCGGCCTGCGGCTCGGGTGCGGCTTCCGGCTCCGGTTCATGGGCCGGTGCGGCGGCGGCCCACGGCTGGCTGGCCATGACCACACCCCTCTGGCGGAAGCGGCGCAGGATGGAGAAGTGCAGGTCGCTCTTCACGGTGAGCGAGTAATCCACGTTCGCCACCACGCAGCGCAGCTCGAACAGGATGCCGGCATCCGCGAACTTTGTGATGAAGACACGCGGTGGGGGACTCTGGAGCACCTGCGGATGGTCGCAGGCACAGGCCACCAGAATGTCGCGCACCTCTTCCACGTCCGAGTCGTAGGTGACGTTGAGCGCCACGATGACCCGGCCCGTGGTGTTGGAGTGGGTCCAGTTCTTCACCATGCCGGTGATGAGGTCCGAGTTCGGGACGATGACGGTGGCCCGCTCGAAGGTCTCGATCTCGGTGGAACGCACGCTGATGCGGCGGACGTAGCCTTCCTCGCCCTTCACATTGATGGTGTCGCCCACGCGGATGGGGCGCTCGGTGAGCAGGATGAGGCCGGACACGAAGTTGGAGATGATGGCCTGAAGGCCGAAACCGATACCGACCGACAGGGCACCGGCGACGAGGGCGATGTTCTCGAGATTGAGACCGATCTGACCCATCGCGATCATGATCGCGAAGATGATGCCCACATAGCCGATGATGGTGGAGATGGAGGTCTGGAGGCTCGCCTCCATGCCCGTGCCCGGCAGCAGCTTGGACGACACCCATTTCTGCAGTCCGCGTGCCAGCAGGATGCCAACGATGAGCAGCGCCACCGCATAGAGCACGTTCCACAGCGTGATGGTGGTGGTGCCGATATGGACGCCGAAGGAGACGCGGTCGATGGTCTCCATGATGTCGGCGGACGAGGTGCCCCAACTGCCCGCCATCACCAGCGCGGCGACCACGAACAGGAACAGCTTCAGCAGGCCCGAGATGAGGGTGGCGATGACCTCCAGGCTCTTGGTGCGCAGGCCGAGCGTCTTGGAGAGCATGCGGGAGCGGTGGGTGTCCGCGGCCAGGCCCTCGCCGAAGAAGGCGTCGATGAGGCTGTAGAGGATGTAGAGCGCCGCCAGCACCGCCGCAGCGACCAGAATGCGGGCGCCGAGGAAGCTGGCGAAGCTGACATAGCCGGCGACCAGAGCACCGACCATCACCGCGATCACCAGCCATAGGACCGTGCGCACGCGGGACAGCGAGGAGCTCTCGATGGAGGGGGGCTCGCTGTCGCCGCCGCTCTCGGCGAGCGAGATGGCGCGGGCCTCTTCTTCCTCCGCGATGCGGCCGATGGACACCAGCATCAGGCCGATGAACACGCTGATGAACACGACCCCGATGCCGGAGGCGAGCACGGTGAGGGCCACGGGCGTGAACAGCGCCCGGTTGAGTGCATTGACGAAGGAGGCGACGGCCAGCACCGTCACCGACCAGGAGTAATAGCGGAAGATCGCCGAGGCTGTGGCATCCGAGAATGCCGGCAACCGCCGCCAGGGCTGCCCCGGCGCCAGCAGCGACTTGGCCAGGGCACGGCCCACCGAATGGATGAAGACCGCCACCACCAGCCCGTGCAGGATCTCGGCAGCGCGGGGCGGCACGATGTCGAAGCCGGTCAGGAAATTGACCGCGGCGATTGTCGCCAGCGGGCCGACGAGGCTTTCGAACACCGCCACCTTGATGGCTTCGCGCACGGCGCGCAGGCGTGGCAGGGCAACGCCATCGGCCGGCTGCCCGCCGCTGAGGCGCCGGCGCAGCGCCCGGCCGAGGAAGACGATGATCCCCACGATGGCCAGCACGCCGAACGACAATGCGGCAAGGGTGAGCAGGTCCTGTCGTTGGCGGGCGTAGCTGAAGGAGTCCGTCACCAACAGCGACAGGCTGCGATATCCGGCCTGCAGGGCAGTGGCGCCCGTGGCCCAGAGGCTGGGATCCACGATGCTGATGGAGCGCTCGAACAACTGGCCCGTGAAGAGCTCTCGCCGACGGGTGCTGATGCGCTCCGACAGCTGATCTGCCCGTGCGGCCAGGGCGCGGTTCTGCTTCACGAGGCCGTCGATATCGGCGGTCAGCGCCTTCAGATGCTCGCGATCGGCGGTGACGCTGGCATCCTCGGGAGCCGCACCGGCGGCGGGGGGCGCGCCGAGTTCCTCAAGGCGCATCTTGGCGTCGGCGGCACGGGGCGTCAGGATTTCGCCACGAGTCTGAAGATCGCGGCGCACCGGATCAAGGCGGGTGCGCAGATCATCGAGATCGGGTGCGCGCAGGCCCTCCACGCCGAGCGCGGCGTCAAGGGCATCAAGGGCGGAGCGGTTGGCTTCCAGCCGTTCGCGTGCGGTCGCGATGGCGGGATCGGTGGGCGGCGCCGCCTGCACCGCCGGCGCCGCCAGCATGCACAGGATAAGGGCCAGCAAACTCGCGATCCGCACCACAGTACGCCGCATCAGGAAACCTCCGGGGAAAGGCAAGGCAGGCCCGTTGGCCTGCCGATCTTGAGTTCGCAGCATTCGCGCCGGGGCGTGAAAAGCAAGGCCGGCCGGGACGCAAATGCCGCGTGATCCTCAGGTCTTCAAGGAATCGCACAGGATGGATGGACGGCTCCCATAGGTTGCGAAGGCGGCAGCCTCGTGGCGGCGTGCGGCTGAAAAAGCCATTGACGGGCTGCCCTTGTCGGGCGAGGCAGGGCCTCCCGCGCGCTCTGAAACGCGCAACCGGTTCCGGATTTTCGCTCATGACGACTGCCGCCGCCCCCGCTGCCAAGCTTGCCGAAGATGCGCTCGCCTATGCGCGGGCGCTGATCCGTGCGCCGTCCGTTACCCCCGACGCGACGGGCGCGCTGGACGTGGTGGCGGATCTGCTGCGACAGGCGGGCTACCGGGTGGAGCGCCTCGTCTCCGACACCGGCGGCGTGGCGGTGGACAATCTCTATGCCCGCATCGGCACCACCTCGCCGAACCTGTGCTTTGCCGGCCATGTGGATGTGGTGCCGCCGGGCGCGGAAGACGCTTGGCGTCATCCGCCCTTTTCCGGAGCACTGGAGGACGGCGTGCTCTACGGACGGGGCGCCGTGGACATGAAGGGCGCGGTCGGCGCCTTTCTGGCGGCGGCCCTCCATCATGGCGCGCCGGCCCATGGCAGCATTTCCTTCCTCATCACCGGCGATGAGGAAGGCCCGGCGCTGGATGGCACGGTGAAGGTGGTGGAATGGCTCGCGGCTACCGGCGAGGTGATCGACCATTGCGTGGTGGGCGAGCCCACCAATCCCGAGGCGCTGGGCGACATGGTGAAGATCGGCCGGCGTGGCAGCCTGTCCGGCGTCATCACCGTGACAGGCAAGCAGGGGCACGTGGCCTATCCGCACCGGGCCGACAATCCCATTCCTCGCCTCGTGCGGCTGCTCAGCGCCCTGACGGCGGAGCCGCTGGATGCGGGCTCCGACCATTTCCCGCCCTCCAATCTGGAAGTGGTCAGCGTGGACGTGGGCAATCCGGCCTTCAACGTCATTCCCGCCGTGGCGACGGCGCGCTTCAATGTCCGCTACAACGACCTTTATTCGCTCGCCACCTTGAAGGCCGAGATCGAGCGGCGGCTGGGCACCGCGGGCGAAGCCTATGATCTGGTCTTCCAGCGTGGCGCCAGCGAGAGCTTCCTCACCGCGCCCGGCACTTTCGTGGAAACGGTGCTGGATGCGGTGGAGGACGTGACCGGGCGGCGGCCGGAAATGTCCACCACGGGCGGCACCTCGGACGCCCGCTTCATCAAGGCGCTGTGCCCGGTGCTGGAATTCGGCCTCGTGGGCCAGACCATGCATATGGTGGACGAGCAGACGCCCGTCGCCGATCTCGTCGCGCTGGCCGCCATCTATGAGCGGCTCATCGTGCGCTATTTCGCGACCTTCGCCGCCTGAAGTCCCTGCCGGAAGGATCGATCATGACCGAAGAAACCCAGACCCTCTCCGTCGACGGCCAGTCAATCGCGGTGCGGCGCATCCCCGGCCGTGGTCCCGGCGTGATCTGGCTGGGCGGGTTCAAGTCCGACATGACGGGCACCAAGGCGCAGGCGCTGGCGGATTGGGCCGAGCAGCGCGGGCAAGGTTTCCTGCGCTTCGATTATTCCGGCCATGGCGCGTCGTCCGGCGCGTTCGAGGACGGCACCATCTCCCAATGGGCGAAGGAAGCGCGGGCGGTGCTCGATGCCACCGAGGGGCCGCAGGTGCTGGTGGGCTCCTCCATGGGGGGGTGGATTTCCCTGCTGCTGGCCCGCGCGCTGGCGGCGGAGGGCGCCAAACGCCTCGCCGGCATGGTCCTGATCGCGCCCGCGCCGGATTTCACCCATGAGCTGATGTGGGAGAGTTTTCCCGAGGCGGTGAAGGAGGAAATTCTCGCCAAGGGCTCCTATGCGCGGCCGTCCGACTATGGCGACCCCTATGTGATCACCCGCGCGCTGATCGAAGACGGGCGCAAGAATCTGGTGCTCGGCTCGCCCTTCGCGGTGGGCTGCCCGGTGCGCATCCTGCAGGGCGCCCATGACGTGGATGTGCCGTGGCGCCATGCCATGCGGCTCGTCACCTGCCTTGCCGAGGACGACGTGGTGTTCACCCTGATCAAGGATGGCGACCATCGTCTGTCGCGGCCGCAGGACATCGAACGCCTGACTGCCACGCTGGATCGCTTCCTGGGCGAGATTTCGCCCGGCGCCTGAAGCGCCGGGCGGACGGGGTCAGACCCTCACGATGGTGCGTCCACGCACCTTGCCGGCCAGGATGGCGTCGGCGAGGCCGGGCACGTCCTCCAGCGCCACTTCCTGCGTGAGGCTGGCGAGATCGGCCTCGGTCAGCTCGCGGGCCAGACGGCTCCAGGCCTCCTCCCGGCGGGCCTTTGAGGCATCCACGGAATTGACGCCCATCAGGCACACGCCGCGCAGGATGAAGGGGAAGACACTGGTGGGCAGGTCCGTGCCCCCGGCCAGCCCGCAGGCGGCGACCGCCCCCTCCGAAGCCGTGGCGGCGATGGCATTGGCGAGGATCGTGCCCCCCACGGTGTCCACCACGCCGGCCCAGCGCTCCGATTGCAGCGGCTTGCCCGCCTCCTGCATCACGGCGCGGTCCATGATTTCGGTGGCGCCGAGGGCAGTGAGGAAATCGGCCTCCTGCGGCCGCCCGGTCAAAGCCACCACCCGGTAGCCGAGGCGTGAGAGCAGCCGCACGGCGATACTGCCCACCCCGCCGGCCGCACCCGTGACGAGCACTTCGCCGCCCTTGGTGATGCCGTGGCGCTCCAGCGCCATCACGCACAGCATGGCGGTGAACCCCGCTGTGCCGATGGCCATGGCAAGACGGGGCGTGAGCGGAGCCGGCAGTTTCACCAGCCAGTCGCCCTTCACCCGCGCGCGTTCGGAAAAGCCGCCGGACCAGTTCTCCCCGACGCCCCAGCCGGTGAGGACCACCGCGTCGCCCGGTGCGAAGGCCGGGTTCTCGCTGGCGCGCACCGTGCCGGCGAAATCGATGCCGGGTGCCATGGGAAAGGTGCGCAGGATGCGGCCAAGGCCTTTCAGGGCAAGGCCATCCTTATAGTTCAGCGTGGAATAGGCGACATCCACCGTGACGTCGGCGGCGGGCAGGAAGCTGTTGTCCACCTGCTCCAGCGCAATGGTCTGCCCGCTTTCGGTCTTGCGGGCCACGATGGCCTTGAAAGTCTCGCTGCTCATGGTCCGCTCGTCCTCACTTGGCTGCGAATTCGGCCGCGAGCGTCTCAGCGCTGCGGGTCAGCAGATGGAAGTCGATGGCCACCGAGGTGAACAGGCTGCCGGCGGCGATGTAGCGACGGGCGAGAGCGGGATCCGGTGTCAGGATGCCGGGCCGGTTGCCGGCGGCGACGATGCGCCGGAGGGTCTTCTCGATGAGTTCGACCATCTCCGGTTCACCCTGGCCGCCGAGGTGGCCGAGGCTGGCTGTCAGGTCGCCGGGGCCGATGAAGACGCCATCGATACCCTCGACGGCGCAGATGGCTTCGAGCTCGTCCAGCGCGGCGGCAGTTTCGATCTGCACCAAAACGCAGATCTCCTCATGGGCCTGCTGATGATAATCGGCGATGCGCCCGAATCGGGTGGCGCGGGTACCGCCCGCGAAACCACGGATGCCGTGTGGCGGATAACGCGTGGCGGCGACCGCCTGCCGGGCTTCCTCGGCGGTCTGCACCATGGGGATGAGCAGGCTTTGCGCGCCGGCATCGAGGAAGCGCTTGATGGCGACGGAGTCATTCCAGGGCACGCGGACTACGGGATGGGCCTTGCCGGCCGCTGCGGCCTGAAGCTCGGCATAGATTTGCGGCAGGTCGGCGGGGGTATGCTCGGTATCCACCAGCAGCCAGTCGTAACCGGCACCCGCGAGCATCTCAATGGTGAAGGGGGAGGGGATGGCGCACCACATGCCGATCTGCTGCTGGCCGGCATACAGGGCACGGCGGAACGTGTTGAGCGGCAAGGTTTCCGTTGGCATGGCGTTTCCGGATTGTTGTTGGCCGATTACGCCGACGATCCTAGAGCGTTTCCGTGTTTCATGGAAACACAGAAACACTCCAACTCATTGATAGAGAATGTCTTTCGGCTTGGGTTGCGAAGCAGGCAAAGCCGGACATGCTGCGAAAGCAGGCTTCCCAGCGCCTGCAACGCTCTCGCTATGGCAAGTCGCAACGGTATCAATATCTTGGATGGAATGTTGCGGGACCTGCAGCCCGCGTGGGGGCGCGCAGGCAATAAAAAACCCCTCGCTGGTGCGAGGGGTTTTTTATTACGGAGCAATCGCAACGCAGGAGAAAATCCCGCGCTGACGTCAAGCCGAACTCAGGCCTTGCCGGTCTTACGGCGGAGGCGGACGACCACGTCCACGCGGGCCACTTCGAAGCCTTCGGGGGCTTCGGGCAGGCGATCGACCGTGACCGAGCTATGCGGAATATCCACCAGCTCGTTCTGGCCTTCCACGTAGAAGTGGTGATGGTCCGAGGCGTTGGTGTCGAAATAGGTCTTGGAGCCGTCCACGGCCACTTCGCGCAGGAGCGTCACTTCCGTGAACTGATGCAGCGTATTGTAGACGGTGGCCAGCGAGACCGGGAAGCGCGCACGGATGGCTTCCTCGTGCAGCATTTCCGCCGTCACATGACGGTCGCCCTTGGCGAATAGAAGCCAGCCGAGGGCCAGACGCTGGCGAGTCGGGCGCAGCCCCACTTCACGCAGCATCTCGCGCACGTCATGGAAAGGGCAGCCAGTGCGGCGTGCCGAATTCACGTCGCGAAGCTGGGCCACGGGAAGAACGGCTTCCTCATGCTCCACCTGGATACGGGTGGTGCCGGTGCCGAGGCTCGTGCGGATACGGGTCATCTCGTTCATGGGCGGCTAGCAATCTCGTGCAGTCAAGGTCTGCGGATGGGGCGGACCGTCAAGCGACCGCTTATCAATCTCATATACCCGATCCAAATGCTTATTGCCACTATTACAGATTGGACATGGACTAATGTAAGCC
Organism: Azorhizobium oxalatiphilum; assembly: GCF_014635325.1. GTDB lineage: Bacteria > Pseudomonadota > Alphaproteobacteria > Rhizobiales > Xanthobacteraceae > Azorhizobium > Azorhizobium oxalatiphilum. The sequence goes on from NZ_BMCT01000012.1 coordinate 58,492, forward strand.
AAGGCGCAGCAATGCCTTTTTCGTGACGAGACGGCACATGGACAGGGGCCTGCCCGCGGGTTATCCGCATGTCAGCCTACCGGTGGCAAACCCTTGATGTACCTGACGTAAGGTGCATCATTGAGGCGTGCATCGGATGTTTCAACCAGCAGGGTGCTTGCGTGACCCATCCGCGTTCTTCCGGCCTCGCCGGGTCTGTCTCCGCTCTTCTAGGCTCTCCAGTGCTGGTGGCGCTTCTGATTGCTTTGGGGGCGGCGTTCGCGCTCGCATCCGCCTGGTATTTCCAGCTGGTGGTCGGGCTCGCGCCCTGTCCGCTCTGCCTCGATCAGCGTCTGCCTTACTATGCTGCCGTTCCCATTGGACTCATTCTCGCACTGGTCGGGCGTACCCGGCCTGGCGTGGCACGTTGGGGGCTCTGGATTCTGGCGGCGCTGATGGCGGTCGATGCGGGCATCGCCATTTATCACGCGGGCGTCGAATGGCGCTTTTGGGAAGGGCCGACCACCTGCACCGGAACAGCGCCGCAAGTGGTTACAGATATCATGGCGGCGATAAAAACCACCCGCGTCCCCCGCTGTGACGAGGCTGCATGGCGCCTATTCGGAATTTCAATGGCTGGCTGGAATGCCCTCATCGCCCTGGCCCTCGCCGCCATAGCGGTCAAGGGCGCCACAGCCCGCCGCTGAGGGGCAGGAGGAGGGGACGGGTTTACGGATCCAGCTCGGTGTCCCAGTAGAGGTAATCCATCCAGCTCTCATGCAGATAGTTCGGCGGGAAATGCCGGCCGTTCTGGTGCAGGTCATGGACGGACGGATGATAGGGCGTCTGCGCGGGCCACATGTGGCAGGCGTCGGGCATCATGCTGCCCTTGCGCAGATTGCAGGGCGAGCAGGCCGCCACCACATTTTCCCATGTGGTCTGGCCGCCGCGGGCTCGCGGAACCACGTGATCGAAGGTGAGGTCGTCGCGACTGCCGCAATATTGGCAGGTGAAACGGTCGCGCAGAAAGACGTTGAAGCGGGTGAAGGCGGGCTGACGGGTCGGCTTCACGAAACTGCGCAGCGAAACCACACTGGGGAGCCGAAGCTCGAACCCGGGACTTCGCACCGCCTTGTCGTAATATTCGACGATGTTCACGCGGTCGAGGAAGACCGCTTTTATCGCGTCCTGCCAGCACCATACTGACAAGGGATAGTAGCTCAGCGGGCGATAGTCCGCATTCAGCACAAGTGCTGGCCACGCGCCTGGTGATAAAGCAGCGGTCAAGGATCGTGCTCCTCGCCCTCCATCCCACCCGAATCGAGCAGGCCCAATCTGTACGCGCGGATACTCTATAGGCTCCGTGTCAGCCTTGTGAAGGGCGCAGAAGATTCTCCGCCAAGTGACGGATGGACGCGCGGGCAAGAGAAATGAGCTGGCTATTCTTTTATTTGGCGGCGGCGAGTCGCCGGGCGATGAAGTGTCCGGCGTGAAACAGCCCGGCCTCGTCCAACCCATGCCCCAAACCATGGCTCAGATGCCATTCCACCGGCAGGCCGCCGCCGTTCAAACCTTGCGCGGAGGCGAACATGGCTTCGGCTGGGATGAGGTCATCATCGCTGCCGTGCATCAGCAGCACGGGCGACACGCTGCGTGCGGGATCGCCCCCCGTGAGCGGCGGATAGAGGCCCGAGGCGCCCACCACGGCACCGAGGGCCTCCGGGCTGGCTACCGCGAAGGACAGCGCCATCATGGCCCCCTGGCTGAAGCCGAACAGGGACAGCCGGTTCCACGGCAATCCAAGCACCGACAATTCCTCCGCGAGGAAGCGTGAGAGGCCCGGTAGCGCGCCGGCAGTTCCGCGCGCCAGTTCGCGCGGGTCGTTGAGCGACAGGGGAAACCACTGACGGCCCACCGGGGCTTCCGCGCACGGCTCCGGTGCATGGGGCGCGACGAAGGCCGCGTCCGGCAGCAGTCCGGCCCAGCTCCCGCCAATGTCGATCAGGTCGCGTCCGTCGGCGCCATAGCCGTGCAGCAGCACCACCAGGGCATCGGCCGGACGGCCGGAAGCCGGGGCGATGCGGGGACCGTCGATAAGGGGCATGCAGGGTTTCCGTCAGGTGGGTACGCCGGTGCGGGCGCGGCGGGCGCCATAATAGGCCCACAGCACCTGCGCCGCCACGCCGCGATAGGGGCGCCAGTCCTCGGCAATGGCCGCAAGCCCCATGGCCGTGGCTCGCCCGGGCAGGCCAAACGCATCCCCGGCCGCCACCTGCAGAGCGAGGTCGCCATGGGGAAAGGCATCACTGCGGCCGAGGCAGAACAGGAGATAGATGTCCGCCGTCCAGAGGCCGATGCCCGGCAGCCGGGTCAGATAGGCGGCGGCGGCATCGGCTTCCATGTCGGTCACATGGGCGAGGTCCACTTCGCCGGCCTCGAGCGCACGGGCGATGCCGGTCAGGGTGCGGATCTTGGGGGCGGACAGGCCCGCCGCGCGCAGAGCCTCGGGTGTGGCCGCGAGCAGGCTGTCCACGGTGGGCGCGCCGCCCAGCGCCGTGTGCAGGCGGGCGGAGATGGCACGGGCGGCGGCCACCGACAATTGCTGGGCCACGACCACGGCAGTCAGTCCGGCGAAGTCGGGTTCCCGCCGCCGCAGGGTGGGACGGCCCGCTTCTGCCACCAGCGGCACCAGCCTGGGATCGAGGGCCAGCAATGCGTCGAGGGCCTGCTCGAAGGTCTCCTGATCGGCGAGTTGCACCTCGCCTGTTGGCAGTTGGCCGCTCATGCTCCCTCTCCCTCGCTCTTGCCGTTCCGACGTGCCATGACTGCACGGATCTTCACGTTTCGTCCCCTGCCGCCAGCTCATCGCCATCGCAGACCGCGACATGACCCTGAACAGCAGCTCCTTCACCTGCCGCTTCGCACCCAGCCCCAACGGCCCGTTGCATCTCGGCCATGCCTATTCGGCCCTGGTGAACCACGCGGCGGCAGAGATGGCGTCGGGTCGTTTCCTGTTGCGCATGGAAGACATCGACACCACCCGATGTCGCCCGGAATTCGAAACCGGCATCGCGCAGGATCTGGCATGGCTGGGCATTCTTCCCTCTGAACCGCCCCGGCGCCAGAGCCAGCATTTCGATGATTACGAGGCTGCACTCCAGCGGCTCGACGCTCTCGGTCTGCTCTATGCGAGTTTCGAAAGCCGGGCCGAGATCGCCCGCGCCGTGCTGGCGCAGGAGGCGGGCGGCGGTGCGTGGCCCCGCGATCCCGACGGCGCGCCGCTCTACCCTTTCTCACGCGAAAGCGTACCGGACGGCGTGCGCCATCGCCGCAAGCTGGCGGGTGAGCCATATGTGCTGCGGCTCGACATGGAGCGGGCCTGCGATCTGGCGGGTCAACCGCTGTCGTGGCAGGAGGCGCCCGGCACCGCATTGGCGACGCCTCAACGCGTTCCGGCCGATCCGGCCCGCTGGGGCGACGTGGTGCTGGCGCGCAAGGATGTGCCGGCCAGCTATCATCTGGCTGTGGTGGTGGATGATCAGTTGCAGGCCATCACCCACGTGATCCGGGGGCGTGATCTCTTCGCGGCCACCGAGATCCACCGGCTGTTGCAGACCCTGCTCGGGCTGCCGGAGCCCATCTATCACCATCATGCGCTGGTGCTGGATGCAGACAGGCGAAAGCTCTCCAAGAGCACGGGCGCGGCCAGCCTCGCCGCCTTGCGTGCGGCGGGGGCCTCTCCGGACGAGGTGAAGGCGCTGATCGACCGAGGTCTGGAGCAGGCTCAGCCGACGCCGAGCACGTAGAGCCAGAAAGTGATGGTTACGAGCCCGAGCACGGTGGAGAGCGAAACCGCGCTGGAACTGGTGCCGACGCCCACGCCATAGCGTTGCGCCAGCAGATAGGCGTTGATGCCGCAGGGCATGGCGGCGAACAGCACAGCCACGCCCGCCCACACCGGCGGCATGGGCAGGATGCGGGTGAGCCCCAGCACCAGCAGCGGATGCACCATCAGCTTGAGGAAGCAGATCACCATGGTGGGGCGCAGGTCGCCCGACACGCCATACCGCTTGAGAGCGAGGCCAAGCGAGACGAGGGCGCAAGGGGTGGCGGAGGCTGCCATCATGTCCAGCACCTGTTTCGGCACCCCATGCGCTTCGAAGCCCACCACGCGTCCGATGCCGCCAGCATAGATGCCGAGCAGGATGGGGTTGAAGGCCAGCGAGCGGAACAGACGCTTTGCCGTGGCGGCCGAGAAGCCGGAGCCGCCCTCGACCGCGATGGTGGCGGCGATCAGCATGATCGGCAGATGCACGGCGATGAGCAGGAAGAGCGGCACCGCGCCTTCCTCGCCATAGGCCTTCAGGATCAGCGGCACGCCGACGAACACGGTATTGGCCTGTCCGGCGGAGAAGCCCTGGATGACCGCCTCCGTATGGCTGCGGCCGAACACCTTGCGGGCGACGAGGGTGGCGATGGCGAACACCGCGAACGCGCCGGTGAAATAGGCGATCCAGTAGCCCCAGGGCTGGGCGTCGGGCAGCTTGCTCTCGCTCAGCGTCTTGAAGATGAGGATCGGCACGGCGAGGCCGAAGACATATTCGGCCAGGCCGTCCGAGGCCGTGTCGCTGATCAGCTTTGTCTTGGCGGCCCCATATCCGAGCCCGACAATCCCGAAGACCGGAAGAACGATGAGAGCGAGGTCCGCGAGAATGCCGAGCATGGAGACGTGTCAGGCAGCGACTGTGAGCGCCGCGCTCCCGTGGGGATGGCCTTCGCCGAGGCACACCATGGCGACGTCGGACACCGGCACCATGGCGCGCAGGCGGCCTTCCAGCCGCGCGGCGAGATCCGGCGATGCGGTGATTTCCAGCTCCACGGCAAGGGAATTGTCGCAATGGGCGACGTCGATGCGGTGGGGCAGGACATCATGGATCACGAACGGCTCAAGCAGGCGCAGCAGCACGTTGGGATCAGGCATGGCTTCGACGACAAGACGATAGGAGGCGCCGGCGGGCACCAGAGACAGATTGGACATGGCTGTTATCCGGAAAAGCGAGACGGAGATGCGATTCAGCGAACCCGGCCGACAAGGTCGACCGGGCGGAGAATTCGCAGCGCGCCTACGAGCGGGCGCCGGGTCTCGGATCCGGAGATGCACATGAAATTGAGGTTAGGCGGCTGCGCATGCCGCGTCAACGCTTTCAGCCTTGCGTTTACCTCATGCGCGCTCGCGGCAAGTTGCTTCCAGCGCGGCACCTGTTGGCGCTAAAGTTGGCTGTGACCATATGAATGGGCGCGCAGGCGCGCATTTGACGTCAGGTGGAGATCGGGAAGCAAAGGATGCAGGTGGAGGCACAGAATGCTCCGGCAGAACGGCCGGCTGCGGCGGGAGGAACTTCCGCCTGGCGTCTGCATGCGCTCACCGGTGGGCTTGTGGCGGTTGTCGTGCTGCTTCTGGGCGGTGCCGGTCTGCTGTGGGCGCGCCACGGCACCGCCATCTTCTTCGACACGGTGGCTGCCGGCATCGCCACATGCTTCTGACCTCCTGATCTTCTCCCTTCCATAAAGCTGGATACCTCTCTCCCATGGCCGCCTTGTCGTCCCGCACGAAGATCATTGCCCTGTTCTGCGCCTTCGCGGCGGGAGCGCTTGTTCTGGTGGCGGGGGCCACGATGCTGATGCCGAGCCGCCCGGCGGGAACCGCGTCCCTAGTGGGTGGGCCGTTCCAGTTGGTGGATCAGGATGCCAAGCCGGTCAGCGAGTCCGCACTCAAGGGGCATCCGACGCTGGTTTTCTTCGGTTTCACCCATTGCCCGGACGTGTGCCCAACCGCGCTGTTCGAAATCTCGGAAATCTTCCGCAGTCTGGGCCCGGACGCGGATAAGGCGCGGGCGGTTTTCATCACCGTGGACCCGGAACGCGACACGCCCGAAGTGATGAAGTCCTACATCTCCAGCTTCGCGCCCCAGCTTCGCGGCTATACCGGCACGCCCGCGCAGGTGGAGACGGTGAAGAAGGCCTATCGGGTCTTCTCGCGCAAAGTGCCGCTGGATGGGGGTGACTACACCATGGACCACACGGCGGTGATCTATCTGATGGACAAGGACGGCAGCTTCATCGCCCCGTTCAACACCAAGCGGGCGCCGGCCGAAGCTGCGGCCGAACTCAAGCGCTACCTCTGAGATGATCCCGTTGTAGAGGCGGATTCACGGGGCGGATGGCTTCATCCGGGCCCGATCCGGCTCCGTGCGCCGGCCGCAGCCGGCGTCGGCGGCTGACGCCATGCTCCGTCTTGTCCCACCAGTGCGGCCGGACGACCAGTTCGATGATGGCCCGCCAGGCGGCAAGCGATATGAGTGGCCAGTAGAAGAGCAATGAGAGCAGGATGGGTGCGAGACCGAGGCGTCCGCGCCGATGCAGGCCCAGGCTGCAACTGATGCCGGCGACCAGATAGCCCACAACCAGATTGGTGTACGACAGCGCGGATGCGGCCACTCCCAGCAGGCTGCTGCCGGGTGCGAGAAACACGCCGCTGATGATATCCGCAAACAGCACCGCCAGGCACATGGGATGCAGCAGGGCCGAGACGAAAGGGCCTGCCGTCAGCAATCCCAGAGCGATGGCGTTGCCGGCTCCCAGATCACGGACCAGTTCCACGGGATGGGAGCCGTGGACCAGAAGCGTCTGCGCCCAGCCCTTCATCCAGCGCGTGCGCTGACGCATCCATGCGCGCCGGGTGATGGGCGCTTCCTCGTCCGTGGACGCCGAGATGACCGTGGTGCCCCAGCCGGCGCGGGCAAGACGGACGCCGAGGTCCGCATCCTCCGTGACGTTGTAGGGATCCCAGCCGCCGATCGCCTCCAGAATGTCGCGCCGGAAGTGATTGGATGTGCCGCCAAGCAATATGGGGAGCCGCAGGCTCGCCAATGCAGGCAGGAGCACGTCGAACTGTCCAGCATACTCGGCAGCGAAATGGGCGCTGATCCAGCTTTCGTCCGCGTTGCCGATGGCGAGGCGCGCCTGCACGCAGGCTGTGCTGGAACCGGCGGCCCGGAAGGCGGCAAGCGCATGCCGCAACTGGCCGGGTTCGGGAATGTCCTCGGCATCGAACACCGCCACGTAGCTGCCCCGCGCGAAGCAGAGCGCTGCATTGAGGGCCTTGGGCTTGGTGCGTGGGCCGATGGCGGGCGCCGTCACCACCTCGAACCAGGGCGGCAGCCGCATCCGTCGCAGCCGGTTTCGCGTGGCAAAATCGTCCGGCTCGATGACGAGTTTGATGTCCAGCTTTTCCGGCGGATAGTCCAAGCGCTTCAGGGCTTCGATCAACTGCGGAAGGACTCTGACCTCGCGATAGAGCGGCACCAGCAGGCTATAGAGCGGCAGCGCACCGTCTTCGAGGCCAAGCGGGACATCCCGCGGCGCAGGGATGAAGCAGGCGCCGAGCTTGAGTACCGCGCCGGACAGGAAAATGGCGGAGAGCAGGATTTCCACGCAGAGGAATGTGGCGCGCGGCGCAAGCCAGGCGAAAATCGCTGTCATCATCGCGAGCAGCAGCACCGGCAGCAGCCGCCGTGACACATTGAGCGACGCGGCCGACAGATGCGGGCGGGTGGTGTGCAACTCATAGGCCGCCATTCGGCCGATATCCCGCGCCCCAATGCTGCCGATGACCGCATGAAGCCGTTCGGGTGAAACAAGGCGTGCCCGCGCCGTGAGCGTGTCGTCGCGCTTCAGGAGTGCGGCGAGGCGGCGCACGCCGATGCCACGCGCGGCGAAAGTGTAGTTCAGCGTCCCGCTGTCTTCATCGAAGGCGACGAACGTGCCCTTGCGCAGGATCTCGGGGGTGTCCTCCGCTCGGACCTGCACGCCGGTGAGCGGGTCTGTGGCGAGGCCGAAATGGTGGGCGCTCAGTCGGGTCGCCGTTTCGGCCGAAACATGGCCGGAGCAGATCAACACCTCGTCGCCTCCCACCCGCAGTGCTCGCGCGCGCCGATGCGCCCAGTCCAGAAGCCTTGCCGGCAGCAACCCGCGAAACGGAGCCAGTTCCACCGGCAGAGCAGGGGATGGCGGGGCGAGATGTGCATATCGCCGCACAGGTGGAGCGGCGTATCGGGGAGAGGGCGGTGGATGCGTGGGCACAACGCGTCCTGCCGGCGCCGCCTGCAAGGGCGTGGCCGGCTCGACAGGTTCCGGCCGCTTGCGGATAGGCGCAGGCTCGCCCACCATGATCCCGTCCCCCCGGGGAGATCTGTGCACGCCATAGTAGTAAGCGGAGCAATCGGGTGCTTGCGTCGAATCGTCTCACGGGCAGGTTGAAGGTGGCCGGCATGGCCATCGTGATGCTTGCCAGCCTTTTGTTTGCGAGCGATCTTTCGGCGCAGGACGGCGCGTCCGTCAGGTCCGGCCCGAAGTCTCTCGGCGCGCCGTCGGTGCCCGGCGCGGTTGTGCCGAGTTTCTGGAATGCCTCCCGCCGCCTGGAGCGCCCGGACGTTTCGCGCCTGCCGACATCCATCCGTTTCCTGACCACGGACGACTATCCCCCGTTCAATTTTTCCGGGGCAGATGGGGCCCTGATGGGGTTCAATCTCGATCTGGCCCGGGCCATCTGCGCAGAGTTGGCCGTGACCTGCACCATGCAGGCGGTGGCCTTCGATACGCTGCTGGAGGCGCTGGATCAGAACAAGGGCGACGCGGTGATCGCCGGTGTCTCTGCCGCAGCCTTCAATCGCGGCAAGGCGGACTTCTCCGAGCGTTACCTCGGAACGCCGGCCCGCTTCGTGGGGCGCGCCGGCCTAGGCCTCACCTCCGTCGCGCCGGCGGATGTAGGGGCCCGCAAGGTGGCAGTGGTGGCGGGCACCGCGCACGAAGCCTATCTGAAGGCCTTCTTCCCCGAGGCGTCCCTGCGTCCCTATCCCGATGCGGCGGCAGCGCGACAGGCACTCACCTCTGGCGAGGTGGACCTGCTGTTCGGCGATGGCATCGGGCTGTCGCTCTGGCTCAATGGCGCGCAGGCGGCGGGGTGCTGCCGGTTCGTGGGCGGCCCCTTCACAGAGAGCCGTTATTTCGGCGACGGCATGAGCGTGGCGGTGAAGCCCGGCAACGACCAACTGCGCCGTGCTATCGACTATGCCCTGCAGCGGGTGTGGGAGAAGGGCGTCTATACGGATCTCTATCTGCGCTGGTTCCCCGTGGGCATCTACTGAAACCTGACGCTGCGAGAGGCCGGATGGTCTCGCAAACGTGTGTGGCGTATGGGGCCGGAGGCGCTGAGATGGGCGTTGCCGTCCGCTGGGATTCATCGCGTTCCGGAGCCTCTGACATGCGTCTGCGCCTTCTTGCCCCGTTGGCTCTCGCAGCCTCTCTCATCGGCGCCATCCCTGCCATGGCGCAGGGCACTCCGGCCCCGACAACCACTTTGCGCGGCGTCGTCGCTTCGGTGGAGGGCTCGCTGCTGACCGTCACCACCCGATCCGGGCAGAGCGTGAAGGTGAAGCTTGCGGACAAGCCGTCGGTTACGGGGCTGGTGCGCATTTCGCTCGCCGATATTCCCACCGACGCCTATGTGGGCGTGGCAGCCGTGCCGCAGGCGGGCGCTGCGCCCGGCGCCCCGGAGAAAGCGGTGTCGGTGCATGTGTTCATGGCGAACCAGCGCGGCGTCGGGGAGGGCACGCACCCTTATGACGTGGCTCCCACCTCCAGCATGACCAACGGCGCGCTGGCGCAGAAGATGGTGGAGAAGGACGGGCAGCTTCTGACCATCGCCTATCAGGGCGGGGAGAAGAAGGTTCTGGTGACACCGGACACCTCGCTCGTGCGGTTCGAGGCCGGCACGGCCGACGAGCTGAAGCCCGGTGCGCAGGTGCTGATGCGCACGACCGCAGGCGCCGATGGCCTGCCGCAGGCCGCCCGTGTGCTGGTGGGCCGCGATGGTGTGGTGCCGGCGCTGTAGGCCGGCTGGTGTTGGTCATCGTCCGGATTGTCGGTCGCACCCTTCAACTTTTGCCATACATGGACTAGAGCAGAGGCGCGCGATGTCCCGATGCGGGGCCGCGCGATCCCAACGCGAGCTGCGCCGTCGTGAGGTCTTCCGTGCCTTGCAGGCTGGCCGCGTAGCCATCCAGGCTCGCCTGCAGGCGCCCTGACCGGAGACTTAGATGACCACGGACGCCCCGATCGAAGACCTCGCCGCCGAACTGCGCAGCCTCGCGGAAACCGCGGGTGCCTGGCCGTTCGAGGAAGCGCGCAAGATCGTCGAGCGTCTCAAGCGCAAACCGAAGGATGAAGTGCTGTTCGAGACCGGCTACGGCCCCTCGGGCCTGCCGCACATCGGCACCTTCGGCGAAGTGGCCCGCACCACCATGGTGCGCCACGCCTTCCGCATCCTCACCGGGGACAGCGTGAAGACCCGCCTCGTCGCCTTCTCGGACGACATGGACGGCCTGCGCAAGGTGCCGGACAATGTGCCGAACAAGGAACTGCTGGCCGCCAATCTCGGCAAGCCGCTGACCGTGGTGCCTGATCCGTTCGGCACGCATCCGAGCTTCGGGGCGCACAACAATGCTCGTCTGCGCGCCTTTCTCGACGCCTTCGGCTTCGAGTACGAGTTCCTCTCCGCCACCGACTGCTACAAGTCCGGCCGCTTCGACGCCACGCTGCTGAAGGTGCTGGAGAAGTATCAGGAGGTCATGGACGTGATGCTGCCCTCGCTGCGCGAGGAGCGGGCCGCATCCTATTCGCCTTTCCTGCCCATCGACTCGAAGACCGGCATCGTGTTGCAGGTGCCCATTCTCTCGCACGATGTGGCGGCCGGCACGATCACCTATGAGGACCCGGAAACCAAGGCGCCGGTGAGTGTCCCGGTGACGGGGGGCGCCTGCAAACTCCAGTGGAAGCCGGATTGGGCCATGCGCTGGGTGGCCATGGCGGTGGATTACGAAATGGCAGGCAAGGATCTGATCGACAGCGTGAAGCTGTCCGGCCAGATCGCCCGCGTGCTCGGCGCCGAGCCGCCGGAAGGCTTCAATTACGAGCTGTTCCTCGACGAGAAGGGGCAGAAGATCTCGAAGTCCAAGGGCAACGGCCTGTCCATCGAGGATTGGCTGACCTATGCGAGCCCGGAAAGCCTGGCGCTGTTCATGTTCCAGTCGCCGCGCTCGGGCAAGCGGCTCTATTTCGATGTCATTCCGCGCACGGTGGACGACTATTTCAACTTCCTCGCCAAGTATGAGACGCAGGCCTGGAAAGAGCGCCTGAACAATCCGGTGTGGCACATCCACGCGGGCAACCCGCCCAAGGTGGACATGCCGGTGTCCTTCACCATGCTGCTGAACCTCGCCTCGGCCTCCAACACCGAGGATGAGAGCGTGCTGTGGGGCTTCCTGCGCCGCCATGTGCCGGGAGTCTCTGCCGAGACCCATCCCAAGCTCGCCGAGCTGGTGGGCTATGCGGTGAAGTATTTCAACGACTTCGTGCGCCCCAACAAGCAATTCCGTGCCCCCGACGATGTGGAGCGCGGGGCGCTGGAGGCGCTGGACGCGGCGCTCGCCGCCCTGCCGCCTTCGCCCAGCGCGGAGGATGTGCAGAACGCCCTCTACGACGTGGCCCGCCCGATCCCGCGCTATCAGGACTTCAAGGCCAAGGGGGCGACGGCAGAGAAGCCGGGCGTCTCCATCGAGTGGTTCAACACCATCTATCAGGTGCTGATCGGGCAGGAGCGCGGCCCGCGCTTCGGCTCGTTCGTGGCGATCTATGGCGTGGCCGAGACCCGTGCCCTGATCGCCAAGGCGCTGGCGGGCGAACTGGCGGCCTGAACGAGACCTGCGACCGATGGTTGGGGACGGGCTGCGCATGCACCCCGTCCCCTTTTTGTTTCCCTAATGTCATTGGTCGGGTGTATGATTGAATTTAGTCACATTTAATTATTGTGATTTTGGAGAAAGAGCATGACGCTGCGTCTGGGGGACACGGTCCCCGACTTCACCGCGGAGACCACCGAAGGCCCGGTGAGCTTCCATGAATGGCTTGGCAACAGCTGGGGCATCCTGTTCTCGCACCCCAAGAATTTCACGCCCGTGTGCACCACCGAGCTTGGTCAGGTGGCGCATCTGAAGGGGGAGTTCGACAAACGGAACGTGAAGGTTCTGGGCCTGTCCGTCGACAGCCTCGACAACCATCCGGCCTGGGTCGATGACATCAAGCTCGCCACCGGCGCGCAGCTGAACTTCCCGCTCATCGCGGACAAGGACCGGAAAGTCTCCGATCTCTATGACCTGATCCACCCGAACGCGAGCGACACCGCCACGGTGCGTTCCGTGTTCGTCATCGGGCCGGACAAGAAGCTGAAGCTTACGCTCACCTATCCGGCGAGCACGGGCCGCAACTTCCAGGAAATCCTGCGCGTGGTGGATTCGCTCCAGCTCACCGCGCAGCATTCGGTCGCCACCCCGGCGGACTGGAAGCAGGGCGAGGACGTGATCATCGTCCCCTCCGTCTCCGACGAGGCGGCCAAGGAGAAGTTCCCGGCCGGCTGGAAGACCGTGAAGCCCTATCTGCGCATCGTCGCCCAGCCGGGCACCGCTGCGGCGGAATGAGGATTGCGTCCGGCGTTCCCGGACGTATCTGATTCCGGACGGCCGTGGTCGCTGTAGAAGCGACTACGGCCGTGCTGTTTTTGAGCCCTCAGTCCGGCCGGATGATGCCGATATTACGGCTGTGCATGAGGCGGCGAACCAGACGGCGGTGGTCCGCGATTTCCTGTTTAAGCCAGCGTAGCGGACGTGTGGTGGGAGATGTGCGCGAGGGATGTTCGGAGGTCGTTGCAGCCTTGAGCGGATCGCGGTCGAAACGCATGCGCGCATAGAAAGCGGCATAGCGCTCCAGAAACGCAGCCTGCATGTGGGCGGGCATTTCCGCAGCCCGGTCGGGCCGGCCGATGTTGAACTGGCCGATCATGCGCGTGTTGCGGAACGGCGCCAGAATGCGTGCGGGATCCACCGACGTGCCGATCTGCCGCGCCAGCCGCCGGATCGTGGCCTCGGTGTCGAAGCAGATCTCATTGTAGGTGAAGACCTCCGTCTGCGGCACGCCGGCCCAGCGGGTGAAGATCTCGATCTGCATGTCGAGAGCGAACAGCGCCTCCGTGGGATCGAAGACTTCGGCGAAAGCCTGCTCGCCGTTCGCCCGCGCCCGCCTGCCATGGTCCACCATGGACAGCGCGATCTCGCGCGGGTCGCGGATGGAGGCGCTGGCGAGAACCTCTCCGGCGGCGATCATGTCCGCCACGCCGGGATGCAGGGCGCCGTGGGTCTTCAGGACGACAGGCCGTTCACCCGCGCTCTCCGCAATGCGCGTGATCAGCGAGGGGTCTATGGTGTCGTAATGGTTGGACATCTGGAGAGGGCCGTCGTGTGACAGCCGGCAGAAGCCGAGCCCGCTGGCGGAGAAAATCTCTTCCGTGATCTGATATAAAAAGGTACTGGCGGATTTCGTCACGCCATAGCAAAGGTAGATCATTCGATCCCAAATATTCGAATGTACCCACCACGACCGGGATGTTCCTCGCCGCGGGCGCGGGTGTCAAGGCGCGTGAGCCTGAGGCGTGCTCGGCCTTGACATATGTCGTGCCGGTTCTAGTTTGCAGCGCGCGGTATCCGTCCCCTGCAAGGTTGGCATGATCTATATCTGTTATGGCGTAACCAAGTCCGCCAGCACGTATCTGTATCAGCTGACTGAGGAAATACTGTGCCTGTCCGGCATGGGCATCGGCCGTATCCGGCGCAGGAGCAGCCGGAAGCTTGAGAATTACTATGATTATGTAACCGCTCCCTTGCTGGAGCGGGTGCAGCGTGTGGCGCGCGGCCGGCCTGTCGTTCTGAAGACCCATGGCGCGCTGCTGCCCGAGGTGGCGCAGATGATCGCCGCCGGAGAGGTTCTCGCCAGCGCCTCCATCCGCGACCCGCGCGAGATGGCGCTGTCCATGGCCGACAATGGCCGCCGGGCGCGCGATCTGGGCATATTGCCGTTCGCCGAGGTGCACACGCCAGTGGACGCGCTGCCGTCCATTGACATGCAGATGGCCTTCTTCGAGCAGTGGTCCGCCATCCCGCAGGTGGAGCTGTTCACCTACAATGAGATCTGCTTCGACAGCGAGGCGGCCATCACGCGCGTGGCGCGGCACCTCGGCGTGACGGTGGACGCCGCGCGCGTGCTCGCGCCGTTCCGCGATGGGGCGCTGATCGGCCAGTTCAACGTCGGCCGGCCCCAGCGCTATCGGGAAATGGATCCGGCGACACAGGCGCTGTTCCTCGGGCGTTATGCGGCACTCTATGCCCGGTTCGATTTCGAGACGGCCGCCCCCTCCACGCCGGCCCGCCCCTTGCCGCCGCGCGGCGCACTGGGGCATCGGATGGAAAGCACGCGCCGTTTCCTGCGCCGTTTCTTTCAGGCTCGCAGCCTTGGCATCGTCGAGCCAGACTGACCTCCAGCTTGCCGCCGTGTTTCTGCCCGGGCGGACGCCATGCTAGAGCCATGCCGATCCGCTCAGGTGGCACTGGGGGCGCAAAGCGCGGACCAAGCGCGCGACAGATCGAGGCGACAACGACATGGCAGACGGCAATTCCCAGCTTTCCCGCTTCCTCGGCGGCTCGCCGGTGTCGGTGCTGTTGCGCCTTGTGATCCTCTGCCTTGTGGTCGGTGTGATCCTGGCGGCGCTGGGCCTTGATCCGGCAAACCTTCTCGCCAGTCTGCGCCGCATGGTCGAAAGCCTCTTCTCCCTCGGCTTCGATACGGTAGAGCGCCTGTGGCGCTATTTCCTGCTGGGTGCGCTGATCGTCATCCCGCTCTGGCTGCTCTCGCGGATTTTCCGGATGGGCAAATAAGGCTGCGGGTTGGGCTGCGCGCATGGGCCATCACGGGCAGGCGGGCTTGAGGCCGGTCACGCATCGCAGCGTGCTCGCCATCGCCGCGCCCATGACGCTCGCCCACCTCACAACGCCGCTGCTGGGGCTGGTGGCGACGACAGTGGTGGGACGGCTCGGGGATGCGGCCGCGCTGGGCGGCGTGGCGCTGGGCGCCGTGGTGTTCGATTTCCTGTTCTGGGGCTTCGGCTTCCTGCGCATGGGAACGGTGGGCCTTGTGGCGCAGGCGCTGGGGCGCCGCGACGGCATCGAGCAGAAGGCCGTGCTGGCGCGTGCCGTTCTGCTCGCCGTGGCCTGCGGGCTGGTTCTCGTTCTGCTGCAGAAGCCCATTGGTTATCTGGCGCTCAAGATGGCCGGCGCCAGCCCGGCCGTGGATACGGCACTGGCCACCTATTATGGCGTGCGCATCTGGGCCGCGCCCATGAGCCTGGCCAACTACGCTTTGCTCGGCTGGCTCACCGGCCTCGGCCGCACCGGCCATGCGCTGGTGCTGCAGGCTGGCATCAACGGTCTGAACATCGTGCTCTGCGCGCTGCTGGTGCTGTGGTTCGATGAGGGCGTTGCCGGTGCGGCCGAGGCGGCTGTCTGGGCCGAGGGCGTCGGCATGCTTGCGGGCCTGCTGCTCTGCGCCCGCCTGATCGGCTTCCGCTTCGAGGTGCCCCGCTCCGTGGTGCTGGAGCGGGCGCGCATGATGGAGATGATGGCGCTCAATCGCGACATCCTCATCCGTTCGGCGGCACTGCTGGGTGGTCTGGCCTTCTTCGCCGCTCAGGGCGCGCGGATGGGCGATACGACGCTGGCCGCCAATGCGCTGCTCAACACCATGTCCATGCTCACCGTGTATTTCCTCGACGGCTTCGCCACTGCCGCCGAGCAATTGTGCGGAGCTGCGGCCGGCGCGCGTGACCGCACGACCTTTTCCGCCGCCCTGCGGCTGGTTTTCCTGTGGGGCTACGGCTTCGCGCTGGCGGCGGCGGGCCTGCTGTTCGGGAGCGGGCCATGGGTGCTGCAGCTCATGAGCACCAATGCGGAGGTGGTGGCGGAAGCGATCGCCTATCTGCCTTTTGCCGCGCTGGTGCCGCTGGCCGGCGTCGCCGCCTATGCCTATGACGGCATCTATGTGGGGGCCATGTGGTCCCGCGACATGCGCAATCTCATGCTGGCATCGCTGGCGGTCTATCTACTCGCCTGGTTCGTGCTGCGTCCGTTCGGCAATGCCGGCCTCTGGATGGCGCTGCTGGTCTTCCTGATGGCGCGCGGCGGCTTCCAGGCGCTGCGACTGCCGGCGCTGGTGCGGCGGACCTTTCCGGCCTGAGCCCTCAGGGCAGGGGAAACTGGTGGTGTCCGTCCGGGCCGAGTGGCAGCGGCTTGGCCCACAGCACTTCGGACATGGTGAGCGGCGCGTAGAGATGAGGGAACAGCGCGCCACCGCGCGAGGGCTCCCACTTCAGGCGCGGCAAAGTGGTGGCATCCACCGCCACCAGCACCAGATCGTCCTGCCCGGCGAAATGCCTCGCGGCGGTCTCGCGCACCTGCTCAATGGCCGAGAAATGGATATAGCCATCGGCGAGATCGACGGGAGCGCCCTCGAACTGGCCGATGGCCTGCGCCGCTTCCCAAAGCGGGCGCGGGCAAATCTTGTAGATGATGCAATGTGAGGCGGTCATGGGTGGGGTTTACTGCCGATTACACCGCGAAGCCAGAGCGGGATCTGATTTGATGGTATCAAAATAGTATCAATGAGGGTTCCAGGCGTCTCTTTTTGCCATATTCAATTACCGGAGGACTTGATTCCTTCCGCTATTTTGCGTCATACATATTTTCCTACCTCTTTGCGTGCGAGGATCCGATGCTGACCCATGGGCAGATCTGGAGCGCCATTGACCGTCTCGCGGCGGAACACGGCCTGTCGGCTTCCGCGCTCGCCAAGCGCTCCGGCCTCGACGCAACCGCCTTCAACCGCTCCAAGCGCATCACGGCGGATGGTCATGCCCGCTGGCCATCGACGGAGAGTCTGGCCAAGGTGCTGGCCGCCACCGGGGCGAGCGTCGAGGAGTTCATGGCCTTGCTGACGCCGGCAGGCGCCGGCAGCCGGCACAGCAGCGAGGGGCGTCAGGCTGCCGGGCACGGCCCTCGCGCCGTGCGCCCGATCCCCCATATCGGCCTCGTGCAGGCGGGTGGGGGCGGTTTCTTCGACGACGCCGGGTTTCCGGTCGGCGGTGGATGGGATGAGATCCTCTTTCCCGAAGTCGAGGACGAGCACGCCTATGCGCTGGAGATTTCCGGCGACTCCATGCGTCCGGTCTATCGGCCCGGCGATCTGGTGGTGGTGTCGCCCGCCGCCTCGGTTCGCAAGGGCGACCGGGTGGTGGTGAAGACGCGGGAGGGGGAGGTGCTGGCGAAGGAGCTTGTCCGCCAGACCAACAAGACCGTCGAACTGCGTTCGCTGAACCCCGAGTATGAGGACCGATCCTTCGCGACAGCCGACGTGCTCTGGGTGGCGCGGATCGTTTGGGCCAGCCAATAGTCAACCATGGCCGGCGACCGGCGCCTCCAGCGCCAGGGCCGCGACGAGGCGGTCGAGCTTGTCCGGATTGCGGGTGATGTAGATCTCGCTGATGCGGCCCTCGGTGATGGCCAGCGCCGTGGTTTGCACGACGCCGCCGCGCTCGCGGCTGATGAAGCCGGGCAGGCCGTCGATGGTGGCGAAGCGCAGCAGACCATCGTCCTGATGGGGATGTTTGGTGGCGAGCCGCCCGAACAGGCGCGCCACTTTCTGCAGGCCGAGGATCGGATTGCGGAAGGCCAGCACGCGCCCGCCGCCGTCCGAGCGCAGCACCACGTCCTGCGCCAGAAGCTCACCCAGCGCGGCGACATCGCCGCTGCGGCTGGCGGCGAAGAAGGCTTGAGCGAGGCGACTGCCCTCATCCTCCGCCACGGGATAGCGGGGGCGGGCATCGCGCACATGCTGACGGGCGCGAACAGCCAGTTGCCGCACCGAGGCGGGTGCGCGCTCCAGCGTGGTGGCCACGTCGTCCAGCGGCACGCCAAACACATCGTGCAGCAGGAAGGCGGCGCGCTCCAGCGGCGACAAGCGTTCCAGCGCCATCATCAGGGTCAAGGTGAGATCGTCGGCGTCCGGTGCCTCGTCGGTCATGGAGAGGCCCTCGACCAGAGGCTCGGGCAGCCACGGCCCCACATAGGTTTCCCGCCGTGCCCGCGCCGACTTCATCACATCGAGGCAGAGCCGGGTGACGATGCGCGAGAGATAGGAGCCGGGCGCATCCACGCCGGCAAGCTCCACCCTCTGCCAGCGTAGCCATGCGTCCTGCACCACATCCTCGGCCTCGCTGAGCGAGCCGAGCATGCGATAGGCGAGGCGCACCAGCCGGGGGCGGTGCGCCTCGAACAGCCGGGTGGCCTCAGCCTGCGGCACGGACGGGCTCGATGGCGGGTGTGACGCGGAAGCCGATCTGCAGGCGGTTCCAGGTGTTGATGGCGCCGATCAGAAGCGTGAGCTGCACCTGTTCCTCCGCGCTGAAGACGGCGCTGAGCTGAGCATAGTCCGCATCGGGGGCGCCCGTCTCGGCAATGCGCGTCAGAGCCTCGGTCCAGGCGAGGGCGGCGCGTTCGCGATCCGTATAGAACGGTGCCTCCCGCCATCCGGCGAGCAGATGCAGACGCATCTCGCTTTCGCCCTGCTTGCGGGCGTCGGCCGCATGCATGTGCAGGCAGAAGGCGCAGCCGTTGATTTGCGAGGCGCGCATCTTCACCAGTTCGCGCAAAGCGGGCTCCAGCGTGGTGCGGCTGAAGCTGGCTTCCAGCGCCATCATGGCCTTGATGGCTTCCGGGGCCAGCTTGAAGGGGGCGTCGATCCTTGCGGTCATGTCTCGTCTCCATCCGTGCGGAACGCACGTTCGCAGACAAGACGAGATGGCCCTCGTGCCGTGTGACATGGGACGTGACATGGCCCCCGAATTTTTTCGCGCCGCCCCTCTGCCCGGATTCTCACGGTCAAGGTGGCGCTTGCGCACTCTCGTCACATTCCTCGCCAGAATTTCCGCATCATCGCCGGGGGGCGGCATCCAGAACAAGCGGGGGAGGACGAGGAGCGCGGCGTGCGAGGCTTCTTCCGGCATCTCTGGGCCATGCGCGGCTCCTTTCTGGCTGCCATCGGCGCGGTGGTCCTCGCCATCGTCAGCTTCGGCTATTCCAGCTTCCTCGTTTATCTGCCGGCCTCTCCGGTGCTGCGTCTGTTCTGGCCGCCCATCTGGCAGGCCAAGGGGCCATGGCTGTGGCCGGTGCTGGTGGCGGCCGGCATCCTCTGGCCGGTTTCCTTCCTCGCAGCCGGTATTCTCGACGAAATCCTGAAAAGCCGGGGTCGATCTCGCGGCTTGCGGCGTTTGGCCTATGTGGCGGTGCTCTGGCTTGGCGCCGTGGCGGCATGGGGCTTCCTGCTTCACGTCAACGCCGCACCCGATGGCTTTCGCGCCTGAGGTGTCTGGAGCCGGCCCGTTGGGGGGCGGCGGTTCGCAAGGAGTATTCCGTGAGACAGGCTTTTCGCTTCTTCCTCGGTGTCGCCTTGCTGCTTGGGTTCATTTCGCTCCCGGCGGCGGCCGCGACCGTGATCGACTATGCGAAGGTTCGCAATTACGAGAAGGCGATGCCCGCTTCCCCGGTGTCCAAGACGGCCGAGTCGGAAGTGATGGCGGCGCTGGCGCAGCAGCCTGCCTCCGTGCGCGATCCTTTGGGCCGCAAGCCGCTGATCCTCGGCAGCTCCACTGGCGCCTTCACCGCGGCGGGTGCAAGGGAGACCGCCTACCTCCTCTCGGCCGGGAAGCCTTCGGCCACCGATCTCAACACCACTATTCCGCAGCTGGTTCTGGTGCTGGAGGGCCAGCGAGCCACCGGAGCCTATGTCCTGCCGGCCACTGGCGGCTATCAGGCCATCGTCGGTGCGGTCGCGGGGGCGGATGGCAAGCGGGATCTGCTGCTGGAAGGCAGCTTCATGAACATGGGGCAGATGGTGGTTTCGCTCGATGTGTTGCGCCTCGGGCCGGATGCGTCCACCTCTGTTCAGCGTACGCTCAAGGAGGTCTATTACGACGGCTGCGGCAATCCGCGCGGGGCGCGCGAGAAACGGGCAGCCACGATCCGCATTGCCGACGATGGTCAGATGGCGGTGAGCTGGCATGAACTGAAGTGCAGCAACTAGGATGGCGTATGGCAAGCCGGCTGCATCGCCACCCGGCCCATCGACCGACATCATCGAAAGCTCCATTCCCGCCCGGCTGGACCGTCTGCCGTGGCGACGTTTTCATTGGCTGGTGGTAGTGGCGCTGGGCATCACCTGGATCCTCGACGGGCTGGAGGTGACGCTGGCCGGCTCGCTGGCCGGTGCGCTCAAGGACAGCCCGGTGCTGAAGTTCACACCGGCAGAGGTGGGACTGGCGGGCAGCGCCTATCTGGCGGGGGCTGTGACGGGCTCGCTGCTGTTCGGCTGGCTGGCGGATCGCTTCGGCCGCAAGACGCTCTTCAATGTCACGCTGCTGGTTTATCTGGTGGCGACCGCTCTCACGGCCGTATCCTGGGATCTGGCGAGTTTCGCTCTCTTCCGTTTCCTCACCGGGGCGGGCATCGGCGGGGAATACAGCGCCATCAATTCGGCCATTCAGGAGTTGATCCCCGCGCGGCGGCGTGGCTGGACTGATCTTGTGATCAATGGAAGCTTCTGGGTGGGCGCCGCCCTGGGCGGGGTGGGCACCATCTTCCTGCTGGACCCGGCCCTGATCGACCCGGAGATCGGCTGGCGATTGGCCTTCTTCCTCGGTGCGGTTCTGGGGCTCGTGATCCTCTATCTGCGCCGCTTCATTCCCGAGAGCCCGCGCTGGCTGATGACCCATGGCCGGCACGCGGAAGCCGAGGACGTGATGGCGGATATCGAGGCACAGGTGGCGCGGAACGGAGAGGTGTTGCCCGAACCTGGCGGCAGCATCCGTGTGCGCTCCCATGCGACGCCCGATTTCGCAACCGTGCTGCATGTGCTGCTGCGCCTCTATCCCCGGCGCACACTTCTGGGCGTCGTGCTGATGACGGCACAGGCCTTTTTCTACAACGCCATCTTCTTCTCCTACGCCATGATCCTCGGCACCTTCTACGGCGTGCCGAACGCGCAGGTGGGCTGGTATGTGCTGCCCTTCGCGGCGGGCAATGTGCTGGGGCCGCTGCTGCTGGGGCGACTGTTCGATACCCTCGGCCGCAAGCCGATGATCGCCTTCACCTATGCCATGTCGGGCGGCTTGATCATCGCTACCGGCGTGCTGTTCGAGCGGGAGATGCTGGATGCGACGACGCAGGTGCTGGCGTGGTCCTGTGCCTTCTTCTTCGCCTCAGCGGCGGCGTCTTCCGCCTATCTCACTGTGGCGGAGAGCTTTCCGCTGGAGATACGGGCACTCGCCATCGCGCTCTTCTATGCGTTCGGAACTGGTATTGGTGGAGTGGTGGCGCCCTGGCTGTTCGGCGTGCTCATCGGCTCCGGTGCGCGGGCCGACGTGCTTCTGGGGTATATGCTGGCGGGTGGCCTGATGCTGCTGGCTGCGCTGGTGACTTTGTGGCTCGGCATCCGCGCCGAGCGTCAGCCTCTGGAGCAGGTGGCACGTCCACTGTCCGCCGTGGACTGAGACGCGACGGGGCGGGCGGATCGCTCCGCCCGCCCCGTTCGGGGACTAACTCAGGACAATGTCACAGGCGGGAGGGCGTGCCCTCCATGGCCGGGCCCCAGTGCGGGTCGGCAGCGGGGGCCTGGATGGCGCCCTGCGGGGCGAACCGCACGGTGGCCTGCGCATTAGCCGGCAGCAGAGACTGGCTGGCAGCGGCAGCGCCAGGGAAGTGGCCCTGTGCGCTCAACGCGTAATTATCGCGGTTGGCCTGCGAGATATATTCGTCCGCAGAAGCGGCGCCCGAGAAGGCAAGGCCGGCGGCAAGGGCGAGGGCGGCATAAGTCATGGTACGCATGGGAGGTCTCCTTGATTTTCAGCGGTGCGTCGTTGGTGGCGCCCCGTTTCGAGAGAAGAGATAGCTCCGCAGCGGCTTCGGGATAATACGGATGTTGCGCGATTGATTGTGCCGGAACGCGCATCAATAGATCGGCTGCATCCCGGGCGGGACAGGCATGTCCGAAGTTTCGCGTTTGCCTCTCGGCGCAATGCAGCAAGGTCTGCTAAAAGGCCCGCGCATTCCCCCCAACGCAGGCGTCGCGGACAGGCATGATCAGGCTCGACAACATCAGCAAGCAGAACGGCAAGCAGATCGTCTTCATCGAGGCATCCGCCGCTTTGCTGAAGGGCGAGAAGATCGGCCTCGTCGGTCCCAATGGCGCGGGCAAGACCACGCTGTTCCGCATGATCACCGGCCAGGAGCCGCCCGATGAGGGCCAGGTCTCCGCCGATCGCGGCATCACCATCGGCTATTTCAATCAGGACGTGGGCGAGATGTCCGGCCAGAGCGCGCTCGCGGCCGTGATGGACGGCGCCGGCCCGGTGAGCGTGGTGGCGGCCGAGCTGAAGGAGATCGAGATCGCTCTCGGTGATCCCGACCGCGCCGACGAGATGGAAGCGCTGGTCGAGCGGTATGGCGAGGTGCAGGGCCGGTTCGAGGAACTGGGCGGCTATGCGCTGGAGGGCCGCGCCTCGGAGGTGCTGGACGGCCTCGGCTTCAGCCAGGAGATGATGGACGGCGACGTCGGCAAGCTCTCCGGCGGCTGGAAGATGCGCGTGGCGCTGGGCCGCATCCTGCTCATGCGCCCCGACGTGATGCTGCTCGACGAGCCGAGCAACCATCTCGACATCGAAAGCCTGATCTGGCTGGAAGATTTCCTGCGCGGCTATGACGGCGCGCTGATGATGACCGCGCATGATCGCGCCTTCATGAACCGCATCGTCAACAAGGTGGTGGAGATCGACAGCGGCACGCTCACCTCCTACACCGGCAATTACGAATTCTACGCCGAGCAGCGGGCGCTGGCGGACAAGCAGCAGCAGGCACAGTTCGAGCGCCAGCAGGCCATGCTCGCCAAGGAAATCGCCTTCATTGAGCGCTTCAAGGCACGCGCCTCCCATGCCGCGCAGGTGCAGAGCCGGGTGAAGAAGCTGGACAAGATCGACCGCGTGGAGCCGCCGCGCCGTCGCCAGACCGTGACCTTCGAATTCCAGCCCGCGCCGCGCTCCGGCGAGGACGTGGTGACGCTGAGCGGCGTCAACAAGGCCTATGGCTCCAAGGTCATCTATGACGGGCTCGATTTCTCGATCCGCCGCAAGGAGCGCTGGTGTGTGATGGGGGTGAACGGCGCGGGCAAGTCCACGCTGCTCAAGCTGGTCACTGGCTCAACCAATCCCGACACCGGCATCGTCAAGCTGGGCGGCAGCGTGAAGCTCGGCTATTTCGCGCAGCACGCCATGGAAGTTCTGGACGGCGAGCGCACCGTGTTCGAATCGCTGGAGGACGCCTTCCCGCAGGCGGGGCAGGGCTCCCTGCGCTCGCTGGCCGGCTGCTTCGGCTTCTCGGGCGACGACGTGGAGAAGCGCTGCCGCGTGCTGTCCGGCGGCGAGAAGGCCCGGCTCGTGATGGCCATGATGCTGTTCGATCCGCCGAACTTCCTGGTTCTGGACGAGCCCACCAACCATCTCGACATCGCCACCAAGGAAATGCTGATCGACGCTCTGGCGAATTACGAGGGCACCATGCTCTTCGTCTCGCATGATCGCCATTTCCTCGCCGCGCTGTCCAACCGCACGCTGGAACTGACGCCGGATGGCATTCACCAATATGGCGGCGGCTATACGGAATATGTGGCCCGTACCGGACAGGAAGCGCCGGGCCTGCGGCACTGAGGGCTGAAAGCTCTCACCCCTCAGCCTTCAGCAGCGCCTCCAGCGCTTCCAGCCGATCCGCTTCGCGGGGCGGCTTGTCCCAGCGCAGGCGGGCGATGCGGGGAAAGCGCATGGCGACGCCCGAGCGGTGCCGGGTTGAGCGCGCCAAACCTTCGAAGGCGACTTCCAGCACCAGCCCTTCGTCTGGTTCGTGCACCACTTCGCGCACCGGGCCGAAGCGGTTGATGGTGGAGCGGCGCACGAACTTGTCGATCTCGATGAGCTCCTGATCTGTAAAGCCGAAATAGGCCTTACCGACAGGCACCAGAACATCGCCGCCTTCCTCGCCCTTGGTCCAGACGCCGAAGGTATAGTCGGAATAGAAGGAAGAGCGCTTGCCGTGGCCGCGCTGGGCATACATCAGCACGGCATCCACCGTGTGCGGATCGCGCTTCCATTTCCACCACGGCCCCTTGGGGCGGCCGGGCAGATAGGCGCTGTCCCACGCCTTCAGCATCACCCCTTCGACCGCGGCCGCATCCTCGCCCGCTCCGGCGGATGACGGGTCCGCACGGGCGGCGGTGAGCTGTTCCCAGGTGTCGAAGGGTACCATGGGGGAGAGGTCCATGCGATCGTGGCCTTCTGCCATCAACCGGGCGGCCAGCGCCTCCAGCTTGGCGCGGCGGGCGCGGAAGGGCAGGGGGCGCAGGTCTTCGCCATCCTCTGCCAGAAGGTCATAGGCGCGAATATGGGCGGGGAATTCCGCCAGCATCTTCGCCGTCACGCTCTTGCGGTTGAGCCGTTGCTGAAGAACGTTGAAGGACTGCACGCGGGTGTGGCGCATCACCAGCAGTTCGCCGTCGATGGCGCCGTCGAAATCCAGTGCCTCCATGAGATCCGGAAAGGCGCCGGAAATATCCTCGCCGGTGCGGCTGTAGAGGCGGCCAACGCGCTTGCCCTCTGCATCCCGCCCGCAGACGGCCTGCACGCGTATGCCGTCCCACTTCCATTCGGCGGCGTAAGCATCGGCTTCAAGCGCACTGAAACTCTCGTCCTCCACCGCATGGGCCAGCATTACCGGCCGGAACGGCACCGGATCCAGCGTCTCGGGGCGTTCGGCCTTCCCTTCGACCCAGGCGAACAGTTCGCGATAAGGCATGGCGAGGCCGGGCCACACCAGTTCCACTTCGTCGGGTGGAATGTCGCCCAGCGAAGCCACCGCCGTCTTGGCGAGGCGGGCGGAGGCGCCCACGCGCAGTGATCCTGTGATCAGCTTCAGCAGCGCCCAGCGGCCGGTCTCGTCCAGTCCGTCGAGCCACATGCTGAGCTGGCGCGGCAGATCGCGCTTGGGCAGCGTCTCCAGACCTTCCACGATCTCGGAGAGGAAGGGCGGGTGGTTGGCATTGGCGGCCTCCGCCTCCTTCGGGATGGGCCACATGAGGGCGACGGTCTCCGAGAGGTCGCCCACATAGTCGTAGGACATTTCGAACAGCACCGGGTCCGTGCGCTCGGCGATCAGCGCGCGGATGAGCGCCGGCTTGGCATTGGTGAAGGATAGTTTTCCGGTGAGCGCCGCCAGCGCCACCCCGCGCTCCGGATCGGGCGTCATGCGGAAATAGTCCGCCATCAGGCGGATCTTGGCGTTGCGGCGCGGTTCGTAGGAGAGGCGGTCCAGCAGTTCGGCGAATTCGTTCATGACGCGCCATCCTGTGGCGCCGCATCCGGCCCGGCCTCGGCCTCGGCCACCGCCTCGCCCTCCGCCGCCTCGTCTTCCTCCGTATAGCCCACCATGTGCAGCGGTTTGGCGCGCAGGCCCCGCGTGCCGGCCCAATGCACGAGGGCGTCCTCGGCGCCGTGTGTCACCCACAGCTCCTCGCAGCCGGTCGCGGTGACGCTGGCCATCAGCCCGTCCCAGTCCGCATGGTCGGAGACGACGAGCGGCAGCTCGATGCCGCGTTGCCGGGCGCGGGCACGCACCCGCATCCAGCCCGAGGCGAAGGCGGTGACGGGATCGGGGAAGTTGCGGGTCCAGATGTCGGTGATGGCGGACGGAGGGGCTATGATGATGGCACCGGCCAGATCCGCCTTCTTCACCCCCTTCACGTGCCGCACCTCGCCGAGCGGCACGCCGGCTTGTTCGTAATAGGCCGAGATGGCGGTCAGTGCGCCGTGCACATAGAGCGGAGCCGAGTGCCCCGCCTGTCGGATCAGCGCCATCATGCGCTGGGCCTTGCCGAGCGAATAGGCGCCGAGCACATGGGCGCGCTCGGGAAACAGCGCCACCGATTTCATCAACTTGGCGGTCTCGTGCGACGCGTCCGGATGACGGAATACCGGCAGGCCGAAGGTGGCTTCCGAGATGAATACGTGGCAGCGCACCGGCACGAAGGGGGCGCAGGTGGGATCGTGTGCATCCTTGTAGTCGCCGGACGCCACGATGGTGAGCCCGCGCCAGTCCAATGCCATCTGCGCCGAGCCCAGTACATGGCCGGCGGGATGGGCGGTGATACGCACGCCGTTCACATCCACGCTCTCGCCATAGGCAATCGCCTGCGTCTCGCCAGCGAAGTCCGCGCCATAGCGCAGGGCCATGATGCTCAGCGTCTCGCGGGTGGCGAGCACCTTCCCGTGGCCGCGTCGGGCATGATCGGAATGGCCGTGCGTGATCACTGCGCGGGCCACAGGGCGCGTCGGGTCCACGTAGAAATCGCCGGCCGGGGAATAAAGGCCCTTGGGCGAGGGGCAGAGAAGCTCTTCCGGGCGCATGGTCAAAAGCTATATGGGAAGCATTCCTCAATCCCGCGAGGCCCGCGTGGTTCCCGATCATCGTCCCCAGACCCAGCCTTTGTTCGCCTCATCCGGCAACCCAGCCCTCGACCGCAGGCTCGACTGGGCGCGGGCAGACCTCGAGGCGGGCGATGCCGCGGCCGCCGCCGAGCTTCTGACGGACACGGTGGGCGAAGCTCCGGGCTTCGTCGCGGCATGGTTCCTGCTCGGCGAAGCGCGGCAGGCGGCGGGCGACACTGCGGGTGCGGCGGACGCCTTCAGGCAGGCGCGCGATCGCGATCCGGCGGATGCGCTGGGCGCGGGCCTGCGGCTCGCCCAGCTTGGTGCCACGGCAGCGGAAGATGCCATGTCGCCGGACTATGTGCGCACGCTGTTCGATCAATATGCGCCGCGCTTCGATACGGCGCTGCGGGACAAGCTCGCCTATCGGGGGCCGGAGGTGTTGGCGGCGGCTGTGGATGCCGTGTGCGCCGCGCGCGGCCGCCCGGCGCGGTTCGCGCGCGCGCTGGATCTCGGCTGCGGCACCGGCCTTGCCGCGCCGCTGTTCGCGGACAAGGTAGAGGTACTGGATGGCGTCGATCTCTCCCCCGCCATGGTGGAACGGGCCGAGGCACTCGGCCTCTATGCCCGGCTTGAGGTGGGCGAGATGGGCGCGGCGCTGGAGGCGGTGACGCCCGGCAGTCTGGATCTGGTGCTGGCGGCGGATGCGCTCTGCTATGTGGGGGATCTCGGCCCCATATTCCGCGCCGCGCAGATCGCCATGGCCTCGCAGGCTCTCTTCGCCTTCACGGTGGAGACGCATGCGGGAGAAGGCCTGCTCCTGCGCGAGACCCTGCGCTACGCGCATGCAGAGGCGCTGGTGCGTTCTGAAGCCTCGGCAGCCGGCCTTGCCGTGCTCACGCTGGAACCACGCTCCACCCGCACCGAGAAAGGCGCGCCCGTGCCGGGGCTGGTGGCGGTGCTTGCCCGTTCAGTCGATCTGTAGGGCGAAGGGCTCGCCCTCGAAGGCATCAGCCCCGCGCCCGATGGAGGCGATGGCTTTTACCATGCGCCCCTCGCGGTGAAGTGCCGTGTCGCCCAGAGCCACGAGGCGGGCATTGGGCGTGGCGCTTGGCGATGCCTGCCGCAGGCGGAGCGCCAGTTCCATCTCGTCGCGCTCGGGCATCAGGGCGCAGAGCGTCGTGTAGGCCGCCGCCGTCGAGCGCGAGATGCCCGCATAGCAATGAATGACGAGCGGCGCCTCGCGCGGCCACAGGGTCACAAAGTCCAGCAGGTCGCGCATGTGGGCACCGCCGGGGGCCACCAGTCCTTCCGCTTCCTCGACGATGTCGTTGATGCCGAGGAAGAGATGATGGGTGGGGTCCACATTGTTCGGCCGCGTCACCGCCGTGCCCCCGTTGATGAGGGTGATGACGTGGCGGGCGCCGGTGCGCTCCACGGTCTCGTGGAGGCGGGAGAGGGAGCAGACGTGGATCATCGGACGATTTCCTCGAACCGCGCCAGGAACTTCTGTTTGGCCTCCTGTGCGCTCCATGGAGAGAGATAGGATGCCTCCACGTCCGCGTCGAGACCGGGGGCGCGACCGAAGAACTTTTGCGCTTCCGTGTGCGAGAAGCCGGCGAGGCGCGTGGCTTCCAGATAGGCGGCGGCCCGATCAGCGGCCTTGGTGATCTTGTGCAGCGCGGTCGGCCATTTCGGCGGCAGGCCGAAGCGCAGGCTGATGGCGGCCAGAAGGCGCTCCTCCACCGGCTTGTAGCCGCCCCCGATCATGGCCTTGAGCGGCGAGATCATGTCGCCGATCACATATTCCGGGGCATCGTGCAGCAGCACCGCGAGGCGCCAGGCGCGGTCAAGGTCGTGGCTCGCCTCGCGGGCAAGCCGTTCCACCAGCAGGGAATGCTGGGCGACGGAGAAGATATGGTCGCCGCTGGTCTGCCCGTTCCAGCGGGCGACGCGGGCGAGGCCGTGAGCGATGTCCTCGATCTCGATGTCCAGCGGCGAGGGGTCCAGCAGATCCAGCCGGCGGCCGGAGAGCATGCGCTGCCAGGCGCGGGGGCGTGGGGCGCCGCGGCCACTCGACTTTGCCGTTTCGCCTGTTGCTGTCACGCGCGGTCTGCCTGTGCTGATTCTTGATCTGTTCTCCTGATAGCCTGCGTCAGGCCCGCGAGAAAGACCCGCGCACCTGCGAAGCCTGCTAGGAAAGGGCGCGTTTCCTGGGAGCCCAGCGCCGATCATGACCGACCTCGTTCGACCGACCCTTGCCGCCAGTGCCGCCGTGTTCCGCAATGGCCGTGTCCTGCTCGCCCGCCGGGGCAAGGGGCCGGGCGAGGGGCTGTGGAGCTTGCCGGGCGGCCGGGTCGAGCCGGGCGAGACGCTGGCGGAAGCCGCCGCCCGCGAGGTGATGGAGGAGGTGCAGGTGGAGGCGGAGATCCTTGCCGTCGCCGCCGCGCGCGACATCATCGTCCGGGCTCCGGACGGCGCCTTGCGTTCGCATTTCGTGGTTATCGCCCACCTCGCCCGCTGGCGTTCCGGCGAGCCGATGACGGGTGAGGAGGCGCTGGAAGTGGGCTGGTTCACGCCGGAGGAGGTGGCGGGCCTTGCCACCACCGACGGCCTTTCCGACGTGGTGTTCGCCGCCGCGCGGCTGCGGGCAGTGGAGGCGGCCTCTTGACGGCGGCCCTGACCGGAGCGACGAAAGCGGCCATGGTCCAGATGCGCCCGTTTGCCGCCGCCCTCACCCTGACCGTCACCTTGTGCGCCGGTCCCCTAGGCGTGGGGCAGGCTCTGGCGGCCGCCTCGGAAGGCTCCACCCCGCCCTATGAGCAGGATCTGATGCGTATCGCCGAGCTGCTCGGCTCGCTGCATTACCTCCGTCCGCTCTGTGGTGCGTCGGGGGAAGGACAGCGCTGGCGCAGCGAGATGCAGACCCTTCTGGATGCGGAACAGCCTTCCGATACCCGCAAGGGCAAGCTGGTGGCCTCCTTCAATGCCGGCTATTCCAGCTATGCGGCGGTCTACCGCACCTGTACCCCGGCTGCCGCGCTCGCCGTGCAGCGACAGATGGACGAGGGGGCGAAGCTGGCGCACGAAATCGTGGTGCGGTTTGGCGGAAACTGAGCGTTCAGAAGCTGTTGTGCGCGTCGTGCCGACGTCGTGTGGGGATTGCCGGGGACGGATTAACCTTTCGTTCAGAACTTCCGTGACGGAGCCGCATGGCGTGCTACTTCTTCCTCGCCGCACAAATTGGTGGGGCGGCGCGGAGGTCGATCTTGTCCAGCACGTCCAATTTCGCCTCCCATCCGCTTCATGTGTCCGAGCCCGCCTCGGATGAGCGGCATGTGGCGCTCTCCTACCTGGAAGACGCCTGGACGGAAGCGTTGCGGGATGGCCTCGACGAGGACTGCCTGGTGCAGGCGGCACTATTCAGCGCCCTGCGCACGCTGGTGGACATCTATGGTGAGCAGCCGACCGCCGAATATCTGGAAAGCCTCGCCGGGCGCGTGCGCGCTGGCGAATACACGCTGATCGGCCAGCGTCAGTAAGGCGCGCCGCAGCCTCGGAATCAAAAAGCGCCCCGCCGGTGATCCGGCGGGGCGCTTTTCGTTTGGCTTGAGCTTCTGCCTCAGGCCTTCGGCAGGCACTCCAGGAAGGAGATGGGCTCGCCCTGCGCAGGCGTGGTCAGTTCGCCTTCCCACATCACCTTGCGGCCGCGCACGAAGGTGCCCACGGGCCAGCCGGTGACTTCCACGCCGTCATAGGGCGTCCACTTGGAGCGGGAGGCGATCCAGTCCGCCGTGATGGTGGCGCGGCGCTTCAGGTCCACCACGGTGAAGTCGGCGTCATAGCCCACCGCGATGCGACCCTTGCGGGCGATGTTGAACAGGCGGGCCGGGCCGGCACTGGTCAGATCCACGAAGCGCAGCAGCGAGAGCTTGCCCTTGTTCACATGGTCCAGCATCAGCGGCACCAGCGTCTGCACGCCGGTCATGCCCGAAGGGCTGTCCGGATAGGGCTTGGCCTTCTCTTCCAGCGTGTGGGGCGCATGGTCGGAGCCAATGACGTCCACGATGCCGGCCGAGATGGCGCGCCACAGTGCGTCACGGTGATGGGCATCGCGCACCGGCGGGTTCATCTGCGCCAGCGTACCGAGCCGCTCGTAGCACTCCGGGGCCGCCATGGTCAGGTGGTGGGGCGTCACTTCCACCGAAGCCACGTCACGGGCGTCCGCCAGGAAGTCCATCTCCTCGGCGGTGGTGATGTGCAGCACGTGCACGCGGGCCCCCACCTCGCGGGCGAGGTTGACGAGACGCTTCGTCGCCGTGAGGGCGGCGATTTCGTCGCGCCACACCGGGTGCGAAGTCGGATCACCGGGCACGCGCAGCGGCTTGCGCTCGATGAGACGCGGCTCGTCCTCGCAATGGAAGGCGGCGCGGCGGCGGATGACCTTGAGGATCTCCTTGACGCCCGCGTCGTCCGCCACCAGCAGCGAACCGGTGGACGAGCCGATGAACACCTTCACACCGGCCGCGCCCGGCAGGCGCTCCAGCTCGGGCAGGTCCGCGACGTTGTCATGCGTGCCGCCCACATAGAAGGCGAAGTCGCAGTGCATGCGATGGGTGCCGCGGCGGATCTTGTCCTCGAAGGCGGCGGTATTGGTGGTCTGGGGATTGGTGTTCGGCATCTCGAACACGCCGGTCACGCCACCCATGACAGCGGCGAGCGATCCGGTCTCCAGGTCTTCCTTCTGTTCCAGCCCGGGCTCGCGGAAATGGACCTGGGTGTCGATGACGCCCGGCAGGATGTGCAGGCCGGTGGCGTCCACCACTTCGCCGGCGCTGGCGGCACCGAGATTGCCCAACGCCCGGATACGACCACCGCTCACGGCAATGTCGGTCTTCACCTCGCCTTCCGGCGTTACGGCGTGCGCGCCCTTCAGTATAAGATCGTAGCTATCGGCCATGGCATGTCGCTCGCTTGCTGGGGGACGTGCCGGTGGCTTTAGGTCTCCAAGAGCCTCCTGACAAGGATCAGCAGGCTCCGGACAAGGACAAGGCCATGCCCATTGCCCATCTCGCGGACCGCGCCGTCGTCACCGTGACCGGCCCGGACGCACGCGCTTTCCTGCATAATGTCGTTACCTGCAACGTGAACACGCTGAAGGAAGGCGGCGCCCGTTATGGTGCGCTTTTGATGCCTCAGGGCAAGATCATCAGCGACTTCCTGATCTATGCCCCCAAGGCGCAGCCGGACACTTTCCTGCTGGATGCGCCCCGCACCGTTGCGCCCGATCTCGTCAAGCGCCTCACCATGTACCGTCTGCGGTCCAAGGTGGAGGTGGCGCTGGAGGATGCGCGCGCCGTCGTCGCCGTGTGGGGCGAGGAGGTGGCGCCGGCCGGGTCGGAAGCATTCGAGGATCCCCGGCTTGAAGACCTCGGCTTGCGCTGCGTGATGTTCGCTTCCGATGCGCAGGCGCTCGGGGGCGACCCCGATGCCTATGCGGCCCATCGCATCGCGCTCGGCATTCCGCAGGGCGGGGCGGACTTCGTCTATGGCGATGCCTTCCCGCACGAGGCGGACATGGACCAGCTCGGCGGCGTGGATTTCAAGAAGGGCTGCTATATCGGCCAGGAAGTGGTCTCGCGCACCCAGCATCGCGGCATCGCCCGCACCCGTGCGGTGGAGGCGCTGTTCACCTCCGCGCCGGAGGAGGGGGCCGAGATTCGCGCCGGCGAGAAGACCGTGGGCCGTATGGGCTCGTCGGCCGCTGCTTCCGGTCGCGGCATCGCACTGGTGCGGCTTGACCGAGTGGCGGATGCCAAGGCCTCTGGCCTGCCGCTGGTGGCGGGCGGCGTGGAACTGGCCCTGAAGGTGCCCGACTGGGCCAGCTTCGAAATGGGGGACGCGTGAGCACCGTTTCCACCGACGTCGCGCCGGCTCCGCATACGGGCCTGCGCAACCATCTGGACGGCAAGTGCCGTTGCGCCTGGTGCGGCATCGATCCGCTCTATACCGCCTATCACGACACCGAATGGGGCGTGCCGGAGCGCGATTCGCGGGCGCTGTTCGAGAAGCTGGTCCTCGACGGCTTTCAGGCCGGCCTCGCCTGGATCACCATCCTGCGCAAGCGGGACAATTTCCGCCGCGCCTTCGACGGCTTCGAGCCGGAGGTGATGGCGCGCTATGACGCGCAGAAGCAGGCGGCGCTGATGGCGGATGCCGGCATCGTGCGCAACCGCGCCAAGATCGAGGGCGCGGTGCTCTCGGCTCGTGCCTATCTCGAGCTGCGCGAGAAGGGCGTCGATTTCTCCGCCTTCATGTGGGAGGCGGTGGATGGCGAGGTGCTGGTGAACCGGCCCCGCAAGCCCGGCGACGTTCCGGCGGAGACGCCGGCCTCACGGGTGCTGTCCAAGAAGCTGAAGGCTGCGGGCTTCAAGTTCTGCGGCCCCACCATCGTCTATGCCGCCATGCAGGCCTGCGGCCTCGTGGACGATCATTACGCGGGGTGCTGGCGGGGCCATTGATGCGAGTCAGCCGGTAGACGTGACGCTGGCGAGCCCGGTCGGCCGAGGCCGCCGGCCGCGCAACACGAGAAGCGCTCCGAGACAGAGCGCGGCACCGCAGGTGGCGAGCGCCAGCAGCGTATCCGGTCCCGGTCCGAGCAGCAGCATCATGAACAGCGGCGGGGAGAGGCCACAGGCGATGTTCAATGGCAGCGCGATATTCGACAGCGCACGGGCATAGGCGGCCTGATCATAGAACACCATTGGAATGGTGTTGCGGGCGACCGTGAACGCGCCGCTGCCGAGGCCATAGACCACCACGAATAGACCGATGATTGGCAGGGAAGCGCCGCCCAGCATCACCACCAGCGGGGCGGCCGCGATGAAGGTGCCGCCCCACAGGCCGGTGGTGAGGCCGTCCCAGCGTCCACCGCCGAGAAAATCCACCACCCGCGCGCTCACCTGCAAAACGCCGAGCGCGGAACCTATCGCGACCGCAAGATCGATACGGACACCCTGCACCTTCAGCAGTTCGATGATGACCGCATTGAAGCCGAAGGTGACGAAGCCGTTGAGGGCGATGGCGGCCATCATCAGCAGGAAGGTGCTGCGAGTGGTCACGCTCGGCTTGGCCGGGCTCGCCGGGGATGCGTCCGGGAGCGGGGATGGTGCGAGGACCGGCTTCTGCGCGGGCAGGGCAAAGGCGAGCAGCGGCAGCAGCACGACCAGCGGCAAGGCGGCATAGATGGCGCAGGTGATCCGCCAGCCGAACAGGTCCGCCAGCACGGCGGTGGCCGGCCAGAACAGGCTGTTGGAGAGGCCGGTGGCCAGCAGCAGCGCGCCCATGGCCCGTTGCGCCTGCACGCCGGCCCGTTCATGGATCAGGATGGCGGCGGCGGTGGCCAACAAGGTGGCGCCGCTGGCTCCAATGAGCACCCAGGCTGCGAAGAAGCTGAACGGCCCTTGCGCGACGGCAAGCAGCAGATAGCCGGGCGCCGCCACCAGCGTGCCCACCATCATCACCCTTCGTGCGCCATGGCGAACGAAGGAGCGGCCGAGCAGGGGACTGCACAGGCCCATCATGCAGTAGAAGACCGTGTTGCCTGCGAACACGGTCGGCACGTCCATGCGCAGCTCTTCGGCGATGGTCACGCCGACGATGGCCAGAAGGCTCGACGTTCCCCAGCCGATGAGCTGGATTACGGCCGTAATGAACAGAACTCGGAAAAGGGCGGCGTCCATGGCGGGGGCGTTGGCGTCTTGATTCTATGGTTGGCCGATTATTGGCGAGCCATCTATTGCTCCTGTCCTGCGCCGCTGTCACGCCCCTTCGTAGATCCTCTGAGCCGCAAGCAGGGCGGCATCCAATGGGGTGCCTTCGGCATAGACCTTCAGTGGATCCGGAACCGGAATGCCGGCGGGTACGTGGGGACTGGTCTCCGTCGTGCCGATGACCGTGCGCACGGGGATGACACCGGCCCAGATGGGCAGGTTCAGGTCCTCCTCGTCATCGCCCACGCCCTTGGCGCGCACCTTGGCCGAGGCCTCGTCGATCTCCATGGCGATCACCGTGGTGGCCTTGATTTCCTGCGCGGTGGATGGGCGCAGCGTCGCGTCACGACCGGGGAAGAACCGGTCCACCAGTGCGGTGAGGGCGGCCGCTTTCTCGTCCGGATCTTCCACCAGACGCGCGATGCCGAAGCACATGGCAGAGCGATAGTTGGCGGAATGGTTGAAGCCGCAGCGCGCCAGCACCAGCCCATCCAGATGCGCGACCGTGAGACAGGCGGGCATGCCCGCCTTCAGATGTCGCAGCATGCGGCTGGCGGACGAGCCGTGCCAATAGAGCGTGTCGCCCTCGCGCCAGTGGATGGTGGGGGTGGCGAAGGGCTGGCCGTCGATCACATAGGAGACGTGGCACAGGAAGGCGGCATCGAGGATCGGATAGATCACCGCGCGGTCATAGGAGCCGCGCTCGTGCATCCGCTTCACCTTGTTGCGCGGGGTGACGGGGAACTGGGTCTCGGTGTCCGGCCGGGTGAGGGTGTCCTGTGTCATCTCGCCAAAAATCCCTGATCGGTGTGGCTTGCGTTCACGCGCTGGCTGCCTCACACCTACGGTTCCGATTGGCCCTCAGATAGGTCCAATATGAAGCCTTCTGATCGAACCAATTTATCTGATGCACCGGATTGGTCGGCCCTGATTCCGGTTCTGCCGCTGGCCGGTCCGCGCCCGGCGGCGCTCTACGGCGAACTGCGCCGGCTGATCGAAAGCGGAGTACCGCCCGGCACCAAGCTGCCACCGACGCGGGAACTGGCCACCCGGCTCGGTGTCTCGCGCGGAGCTGCGGTGGCGGCGTTCGAGATGCTGCTGGCGGAAGGTTTTGCGGAAGCCCGCGTGGGTGCGGGCACCTATGTGGCGCAGGCGGTGCCGCAGATGCTACCGATTCCGGCTGCTCCCACAGCCGACGTGGTGCTCGCCCCGGCACTGCCCGGCGGGCTTGGCATCGCGGCACCGGATACGCGCACATTCCAGCTCCTGCGCGGGCTGCTGGCCCGGCAACTGGCGGCACCGGCGCGGGCGCATTTCGCCTATGGCGATCCTCGTGGAAACCTCGCCTTGCGGCAGGAGGTGGCAGCTTATCTGCGGGCCGCGCGGGGCGTCCGCTGCCATGCGGAGCAGATCGTGCTCACCTCCGGTTCACAGCAGGCACTGGACCTTGTGATCCGTGCGGCGCTCAAGCCGGGCGATCCGGTGTGGATCGAGGACCCCTGCTATCCCATGGCGCGCGCAGCCTTTACCGGGGCGGGGATGCAACTGGTAGGGGTGCCGGTGGATGGCGAGGGGCTCGATCCCGCGGCAGGGGAGGAGCGGGCCTCCGAGGCGAAGGCGGTCTATGTCACCCCCTCGCACCAGTTTCCGCTTGGCGTGACGCTGACCATGGCCCGCCGCCTCGCGCTCATCGACTGGGCGCGACGGGCGGGGGCCTGGATCATCGAGGACGATTACGACAGCGAGTTCCGCTACGCGGGCCCGCCGCTCACCGCCATGCAGGGCATGGATCCGGCCGGGCGGGTGATCTACGTCGGCACCTTCTCCAAGGCGCTCTTTCCCGGCCTGCGCATGGGCTATGTGGTGGTGCCGGAGCCGCTGCTGGCGGCCGTGATCGACGTGCGCAACCGGGCCGATCGCTATCCGCCGACGCTCATGGAGCAGCCGCTGGCGGATTTTCTCCATGGCGGGCATTTCTCCGCCCATCTGCGTCGCGCCCGCCGGAGAGCGCGGGACGCGCGGGACGCGCTGCTGGCGACCTTGTCGGAGGCGGGCCTGCCGGTGCTCGCGCCCGACCAGGGCCTGCACCTGCTGCTGACCCGGCCGGACTGGGCGGACGACACCGTGCTCGTACGCCGCGCCCATGCGGTGGGGTTTGGCCCGCGCGCTTTGTCGGCGCTGCATGTGGATGCGCCCCGGCGTCAGGGGCTTGTCATCGGCTTCTCCGGCTTCCCGCCGGAAGAACTGGCAGCCGCCGCGCGCCGCTGGGCGGCCGCGCGCGAGGGGTAGGGGAGGTCAGTCCGCGCCGTCGAGACGGCGGGAGAAGACGGTGCGGGGCTCGTCCTGATAGCCGAGCGCATCATAGAAGCCGCGTACCTTCTCATTGTCCGGCCGCACCAGCAGCATCACCTTCGGCACGCCGCGCGCCCGCAGCCAGTCCTCGGCGGCGGCTACCAGAATGCGGCCGAGGCCCTTGCGCTGATGAGCGGGGGATACGGCGAGGTAATACATCCAGCCCCGGTGGCCGTCGTGGCCCACCATCACCGAGCCGGCCAGCGTCGCGCCGTCGCGGGCTACGAGGATGGTGGAGTGCGGCCCGCGCTTGGCGAGTGTGATGTCTGCATGGGGATCGTTCCACGGGCGCGTCAGCTCGCAGGCCTGCCACAGCGCGATGAGCGCCTCGGTTTCCTCGGGAGACACGTGGCCGATGGGAAAGGCGCTCGGGCTGGTCATGGTTCGATGTCCTTGGGGCGGGGCGCCGCGGCACGGCCGAGACGGTCGGCGATGGCTTCACCGAGGCCCTCGCGAGGAAGGGGGACGACGGCGATGCCGGCGGCGCTTTGGGCGTCCACGGTCCGGAGTGTGCCGTAGAGATTGGCTGCGGCCTCGGCGAGATCGCCGGTGGGCGAAAGATCGATCACCAGCGCGGCGCGCTCATGGCCGGGAGGCAGCACGCCGTCGAAGGTGATCAGCGCTTCGCCGGGGCGCACGTCGGCGGCCTCCAGCCGGACGGGCGCGTTCGGCGCGTAGTGCGAGGCCAGCCGTCCGGGCGCGGATGGCTTCGCCGCATCGCCATGGGCGGCGTCGGGCAGGGGACGGCCCAGCACCGCCTCGATGGCGGCGCGGGTGAGGCCGCCGGGCCGCAGCAGGCGGGGCTCGGGGCCGGAGCAATCGACGATTGTGGACTCGACGCCCACCGGGGTCGCGCCCGCATCCAGCACCGCGTCGATGCGGCCGCGCAGATCCGCCAGCACATGGGCGGCGGTGGTGGGCGAGACATGGCCGGAGCGGTTGGCGCTCGGCCCCACCACCGGACGGCCGGCCGCGGCGAGAAAGGCGAGGGCGGCTGGATGGTCCGGTACGCGCAGGGCCGTGGTCTCCAGCCCGGCGCGGGCGAGATCGCAGATGGCATCCGTGTCGCGGCAGGGCACGACCAGCGTGAGCGGACCGGGCCAGAAGGCGGCGGCGAGCTTCTGCGCATCCGCGTTGAGATCGCCCAGCCGGGCGGCGGCGGCGACATCCGGCACGTGGGAGATGAGCGGGTTGAAAGCTGGGCGGCCCTTGGCGGCGTAGACGCCGGCCACCGCGCGCGGATTGCCTGCGTCCGCCCCCAGTCCGTACACCGTCTCGGTAGGGAAGGCGACCAGCCCGCCCTCCGCGATCACGCGTGCGGCCGTCACGCCGGCGAACTTCGCCCGGGCGGGCGTGGCGGCGGGCAGCAGCTGGGTGTCGCGGTCGGCAGGGGGCAGGTGAGGGGTCATGGGAATCGGGCGCCACGGAAGGCTGTCTGGGCCGCACGCCGGATCGGACGATGGGCCGGCGCATGCGGGGCATAAAGGCCGTCCCGTGCGCCGGGTCAAGGCGTCATGGCGGGGTCCCGTTGCGTAGGCCCGTGGCGCCGGCCGGGTTCAGCGGCCCGGCAGTACCATGATGGTCGGCTTGCGCGGCAGGGTCTCGCGGGAAAGCACCACGCTTGGGCTCTCCGCCCGTGTCACCTCATAATTCTTGCCCAGATGGGACAGGAAGCGGTCCAGCCCCCAGGTGGAGAAATAGTGCATGGGTATGACGAGGGGGGCGTTGATGCCCTTCAGCGTCTCCAGCATGCCCTCGATGTCCAGCGTGTAGGAGCCGTCCACTGGCGCCAGCACCACGTCGATGCGGCCAAGCGCTTCCAGATGGTCCTGCGTCAACACGTGATGCAGGTGGCCGAGGTGGGCGATGCACAGGCCGGCCACCTCGAACACGAAGATGGAATTGCCGTCATAGCGGGTGGCGGCGCCTTGCCGGATGTTGGTGGGGACATTGTGGATCCACACGTCGTCCACGGTCAGGTCGTAATGGACCGGGCTGCCGTCCTCGCTCCAGCCGCGCAGAATGTGCTCGATGCCGGCGGGTGGATTGTTGGTGTAGTGGGTATCGTGCGCCCGGTTCATGGTGACGATCTGCGGCAGGATGTCCGGGCGGACATAATCATTATAGTCGGTGGCGATGGTGACGCCGCGCGGGCTCTCCATCAGAAAAGTGGCGTGCCCCACGAAGGTCAGGCGCACCTGCCGGTCGGTTTCGCCGGCGGCCAGCCGGAAGGCGGCAGGGATGATGCGGGACGGCCGCTCGGCCACCATGCGGGGGCATTTTTCAGGCTCTGCCCGCGCCGGCGCGGCGGCCAGGAGCATGCTGCATAGCGAGAGCAAGGCGAACAGGGCCTGCCCCGGCGGCATTCGGACCGGCAGGAGGCTCCGGAAACTCACCGGTGAGTTTTTTTGAGGTGCCGCATAATCCGCCGAAGCCATAGCCGCCTCCCGCTGGATGACATCCGCAGCCTGATGTGCGGACCCTTTGAAATCACCGCATACCTGCTGCTGTGCAGCAATCGTGGTTGATCCTCTCGGGGATCACAGCGGCGTGAACTTCCGGTGGCATTGGCGGCCGGAGGTGGCTAGAAGGGCGGAACCAGAGACGCCCTTTCCCTCTTTCTAGCGTGAGCGCAGCCGCTGCGAGCCTGATAGGAGAGCCGCGAAATGACCTTCGACCTCGTGATGATCCAGCCGATCGTGGCTCTCGTGGCGGGAATCCTGATCCTGCTCGTTCCCCGTCTTCTGAATATCCTGGTGGCGATCTACCTCATCGTGGTCGGTATCATCGGCCTCGTGCCGCACTGAAAGTTGCGAATTCCCGTCGGCCGCCCTCAGGGTGGCCGCTCCGTGCAGTTGAAGCTTGTCGTTTCGCAAGCTAAAGCAACCGCGCCGTCAGCCACGACGGGCGCGCTACCCTAAGGGGATCTCCGAGATGACGAAATGGGTCTACTCCTTCGGCGACGGCAAGGCCGAGGGTAAATCCGAGATGCGGAATCTGCTCGGCGGCAAGGGTGCGAACCTTGCCGAGATGGCCAACCTTGGCCTGCCCGTTCCTCCCGGCTTCACGCTCCCCACGGAAGTCTGCACCTATTACTACGCCCACGGCGAGACCTATCCGGCCGAGCTGAAGGGCGATGTGGAGGCCGCGCTGGCCAAGGTCGGCGCGCTGACCGGCAAGACTTTCGGCGACCCCGCCAACCCGCTGCTCGTTTCCGTGCGCTCCGGCGCCCGCGCCTCCATGCCCGGCATGATGGACACGGTGCTGAACCTCGGCCTGAACGACGAGACCGTCGAGGCCGTGGCCAAGCTCGCCAATGACCGGCGCTTCGCCTTCGACAGCTACCGCCGTTTCATCACCATGTATTCCGACGTGGTGCTCGGCGTGGACCACCACCATTTCGAGGAGATCCTCGAGCACTACAAGTCCCAGCACGGCCACACGCTGGACACCGACCTTTCGGCGGACGACTGGGCGAAGCTCGTCGTCGAGTACAAGGCCAAGGTGCAGCAGGAGCTGGGCAAGCCCTTCCCGCAGGATCCGCAGGATCAGCTCTGGGGCGCCATCGGTGCCGTGTTCGGCTCCTGGATGAACCAGCGCGCCATCACCTACCGTCGCCTGCATTCCATTCCGGAGAGCTGGGGCACGGCGGTGAACGTGCAGGCCATGGTGTTCGGCAACATGGGCGAAACCTCCGCCACCGGCGTTGCCTTCACCCGCAACCCCTCCACCGGCGAGAAGGCGCTCTATGGCGAGTTCCTGGTGAACGCGCAGGGCGAGGACGTGGTGGCGGGCATCCGCACCCCGCAGGATCTGACCGAGCGCGCCCGCAAGGCCGCTGGCTCCGACAAGCCCTCCATGGAGAGCGCCCTGCCGGAGGCCTTCAAGGAGTTCGAGCGCATCTCGAACGCCCTTGAGACCCACTATCGCGACATGCAGGACCTCGAGTTCACGGTCGAGAAGGGCAAGCTCTGGATGCTCCAGACCCGTTCCGGCAAGCGCACCGCCAAGGCGTCGCTGCGGATCGCGGTCGAGCTCGCCAACGAGGGCCTGATCTCGCAGGAAGAGGCGGTCGGTCGCGTCGATCCCGCCTCCCTCGACCAGCTCCTGCACCCGGCCATCGACCCGAAGGCCGAGCGCAAGGTGGTGGCCACCGGCCTGCCGGCTTCGCCCGGCGCGGCTGCCGGCTCCATCGTGTTCTCGGCGGACGAGGCCGAGACCCTGAAGGCGCAGGGCACCAAGGTGATCCTGGTGCGCGTGGAAACCTCGCCTGAGGACATCCACGGCATGCATGCGGCCGAGGGCATCCTGACCTCGCGCGGTGGCATGACTTCGCACGCCGCCGTGGTGGCGCGCGGCATGGGCAAGCCCTGCGTGTCCGGCGCCGGCGCGCTGCGCATCGACTACAATGCGCAGACGCTGACCGTAAATGGCCAGACCTTCAAGAAGGGCGACATTCTCACCATCGACGGCTCCACCGGTCAGGTGCTCGCCGGCCTTGTGCCGATGCAGCAGCCGGAGCTGTCCGGCGAGTTCGCCACCCTGATGGGCTGGGCGGACAAGGTGCGCCGTCTGAAGATCCGCGCCAATGCGGAGACCCCGGCGGACGCCCGCATGGCTCGCTCGTTCGGCGCCGAAGGCATCGGCCTGTCGCGCACGGAGCACATGTTCTTCGACGCGGGCCGCATCCTCGCGGTGCGCGAGATGATCCTGTCCGACGACGAGGCCGGCCGTCGCGCCGCGCTCGCCAAGCTGCTGCCCATGCAGCGGGACGATTTCGTCGAGCTGTTCGAGATCATGAAGGGCCTGCCCGTCACGATCCGTCTGCTGGATCCGCCACTGCACGAGTTCCTGCCGCACACGGACGCCGAAGTGGCTGATGTGGCCAAGAGCCTCGGCGTTGACGTGGAGCGCATCGAGCGCCGCCAGAAGGAACTGCATGAGGTCAACCCCATGCTCGGCTTCCGTGGCTGCCGCATCGCCATCGCCTTCCCGGAGATCGCCGAGATGCAGGCCCGCGCCATCTTCGAGGCGGCGGTCATTGCCGCCAAGAAGACCGGCGAGGCCGTGGTGCCGGAAGTGATGGTGCCGCTCATCGCCACCAAGGCGGAGTTCGACATCGTCAACGCCGTCATCCAGAAGGCGGCCAAGGCGGTGGAAGAAGAGACCGGCGCCAAGCTCACCTTCCAGGTGGGCACCATGATCGAGCTGCCGCGCGCTGCCCTGCGCGCCAAGGAGATCGCGGAGACGGCGGAGTTCTTCTCCTTCGGCACCAACGACCTCACCCAGACCTGCTACGGCGTCTCGCGCGACGACGCGGGCACCTTCCTCGGTCCCTATGTGCAGAAGGGCATCATCGAGGTGGACCCGTTCGTCTCCATCGACGTGGACGGCGTGGGCGAGCTGGTGAAGATCGGTGTGGAGCGTGGCCGCCAGTCGCGCCCGAACATCAAGCTCGGCATCTGCGGCGAGCATGGTGGTGATCCGGCTTCGGTGGCCTTCTGCGATCAGGTCGGTCTCGACTACGTGTCGTGCTCGCCGTTCCGCGTGCCGATCGCCCGCCTTGCCGCCGCGCAGGCCGCGCTGGGCCGTAAGGCCGCCAGCCAGGCGTGAGCCTTCGCCGGTTCTGAAACGAGACGGGCGCCCCAAGAGATGGTTCTTGGGGCGCCCGTTTTCATTTGGGCCTACTCAGGCCAGCATGTCCCGCACCATGGGGATGACCTTGGTGCCGTAGAGCTCGATGCAACGCATCTGCCTGGCGTGGGGGATGGGGCCGCCGGAATATTTGAGGTCGAAGCGGTCGATGCCGATGGCTTTGACGGTGGCGGCGATCTTCGTGGCGACCGTTTCGGGCGAGCCCACATAAAGCGAGCCGTGGGTGATCTCGCGCTCGAACTCGGCCCGCTCCATGGGCGGCCAGCCGCGCTCACGGCCGATGCAGTCGCGCATGGTCTTGTAGGGGCCGAACAGCTCCTCGCGTGCGGCCTCGTCCGTATCCGCCACATAGCCCGGCGAGTGCACGCCGATGGGCTGCGGCGCCTTGCCGAATTCGTTCAGCGCCCGGCGATAGAGTTCGGCGAAGGGGCGGAAGCGGGAGGGCTGGCCGCCGATGATGGCAAGGATCATGGGCAGGCCGTAGCGGGCCGCGCGTACCACCGATTCTGGCGTGCCGCCGACGCCGATCCAGGTCTTCAGCCGTCCGGTCTCGATGGGCGGAAAGACGCGCTGATCCTTGAGGGGCGGGCGATAGGCGCCCTGCCATGTGACCGGCTCATTGGTAAGAAGGGCGGCGAACAGGTCCAGCTTCTCGCTGAACAGCGTATCGTAATCCTGCAGGTCGAAGCCGAACAGCGGGAAGCTCTCGGTAAAGGAACCGCGCCCGAGGATCACCTCGGCCCGGCCGTTGGAGAGGGCGTCCGCGGTGGAGAAGCGCTGGTAGACGCGGATCGGATCGTCCGAGGACAGAACCGTGACCGCCGATCCCATGCGGATGCGTCGGGTGCGCGCGGCGATGGCGGCCATCACCACGTCGGGCGCGGAGACAGCGAAATCGGAGCGGTGATGTTCGCCGATGCCGATGAAATCGACCCCCACCTCATCCGCCAGCACGGCCTCGTCCACGAGGTCGCGGATGACCTGCGCATGGGGCAGGAGCGTTCCATCCGGCGCTGCGGTCACGTCGCCGAACGTATCGAGCCCGAGTTCGAGAATGGCCAAGGCAGGTTCCTTCCTGTGATGCCGGGGCAACCAGCAGCCTGATAAAGGAGAGCCCGCCTTCTGTCCTTCCCAGTCGCGTTAGCGCGCGTGAAATGATGCGTTCCGAGAAGGGCTCCAAACATCTCTGGTGCAAAGGCTGGGCTCTGGCATAAGGTATGTCAGCGAGGAAACGCCGAAGAAAAGGGCCAAA
Organism: Azorhizobium oxalatiphilum; assembly: GCF_014635325.1. Classification (GTDB taxonomy): domain Bacteria; phylum Pseudomonadota; class Alphaproteobacteria; order Rhizobiales; family Xanthobacteraceae; genus Azorhizobium; species Azorhizobium oxalatiphilum. Next base: position 102,074 of record NZ_BMCT01000012.1, read on the forward strand.
GGCCATGTCCACCCTGCTCATCACCCATCCTGCGGGGCTTGCCCACGCAACGCCGACCGGCCATCCGGAACGGGCGGACCGGCTGCGGGCGCTCGATCGCATTTTTGAGCAGGAGCGCTTCTCCACCCTGCTACGTGATCAGGCGCCCATGGGAGAGCGGGAGGACGTGATCCGCGTCCATCCGGGCGACTTCGTGGATGGACTTGAGGCCGCCACCCCGGACGAGGGCGTGGTGCGCATTGATTCCGACACCATCCTGTCGCCCGGCTCATGGGAGGCGGTAATGCGCGCGGTGGGCGGGGCCTGCTTCGCGGTGGACGAGGTGATGGAAAAGCGCGTCGCCAACGCCTTCGTCGCCATGCGCCCGCCGGGCCATCATTGCGAGACACGCCGCCCCATGGGCTTCTGCCTGCTCAATCAGGCCGCCATTGCCGCCCGCCATGCGCAGGCGAAATACGGCATCGCCCGCGTGGCCATAGTCGATTTCGACGTGCATCACGGCAATGGCACGCAGGAGATCTTCTGGGCCGACGACAGCGTGCTCTATGCCTCCACCCACGAGATGCCGCTCTATCCCGGCACCGGCGCGGTGACTGAGACGGGCGCGGTGGGCACCATCGTGAATGCGCCCTTGCGCTCGGGGGATGCGGGCGACAAGTTTCAGGACGCATTCGAGAACCGCATCCTGCCGCGCCTGCAGAATTTCCAGCCTGAGCTGCTGATCATTTCCGCTGGCTTCGACGCCCACAAGAATGATCCGCTGGCCTCACTGCGGCTGGTGGATACGGACTTCGGCTGGGTGACGAAGCGCCTCATGGACGTAGCGGACAAGCATGCGGAAGGCCGCGTGGTCTCCATCCTCGAGGGGGGCTACGACCTTGAGGGCCTTGCCACCTCGGCCGCTGCGCATGTCACCGCGCTGATGCACGGCTGACGTTTCCGCCAGCCGTGCTCCCGCTCAGCCCTTCTGCTGCGGCAGATAGGGTTCGATGGCGTGGGCGAGTTTGGAGGGAGTGAGCGTCTGCAGCCACACCTTGCCCGGCCCGGTGAGTTGGGCGAGGAACAGGCCGTCGCCACCGAACATGATGTTGCGCACGCCGCGCATCATGGTGATGTCGAAGCCGACACTCTCCTCGAACATGCCCACGTGGCCGGGATGCACCAGCAACTGCTGGCCGGGCGCGAGATCATAGCTGATGATCTCGCCGCCCAGTTCGATGAAGGCGGTGCCATTGCCGGCGATGCGCTGGAGCACGAAGCCGTTGCCGCCGAACACGCCGGCCCCGAGGCTCTGCTGGAAGCCCACCGAAATCTCGATGCCCTGCGCGCCGGCAAGGAAACCGTGGCGATGGGCCATGTAGCCCCGCCCCGGAGACACCTCGATCTGCGTGATGTGCCCCGGCACGGTGGCGGCGAACGCCACCAGTCCTTCGCCGCCCTGCGCGGTGAACTCGGTCATGAACAGGCCGCCGCCTGAGATGGCGCGGCCGATGGCGCCGAAGAAGCCGCCTCCGCCGCCGGCTCCCGTGGTGGTGTGCAGGGCGATGTTGTTGGTCATCCACGACATGCGGTCGGTTTCCGCCAGCATCGTTTCGCCGGCCTCCAGCGTGACCTGGAGCACGGGAAGAGTGGTGCCGGAGATCTGGTGGCGCATGGCGGGTGTCTCCTTGTGGGATGGGAGCCGCAGAGTGCGGACAAGAGAAGGGTGACTGCAAGTGGCGTTACATGCGCGAGCATCAAGCTGCCCGCTGTGTCCCATGTGCATAGGCTATGAGGCTTATGGCAGGCTGTGCGGATCCGGCTCATAGTCTACGCAAGGCGCCCGATATCGGCGACCTGCCAAGGGGCGTGTGAGCGTGGAAAGTAAGAGCATGGAGCCATCAAAGCCTATGTCCCAGTCACCGCGCCTTGCCACGCCGGAGGATCGTCCTGTCGTGGAAGCGCTGGTGCATGCGGCCTACGCGCCCTACGTGCTCCGCAATGGCCTCATTCCCGGGCCGATGCGGGATGATTATGGCGCGCTGATCGACGACGGACGCGTGCATGTGGTGGAGCGGGACGGGAAGATCGGCGGCCTGATCGTGCTGCTGCCGCAGGCTGGCATCATGCTGCTGGACAATGTGGCGGTGGACCCGGCGCTGCACGGAACGGGGCTTGGCCGCCAGCTTCTGATCTTCGCGGAAGAGGCTGCGCGCGCCAGCGGTTATGGAGCCATCCGGCTTTATACGCAGGAGATCATGATCGAGAACATCGCCCTCTACATACGCATCGGCTATCGCGAGACGCACCGGGTCGAGGAGAAGGGCCTGAAGCGCATCTACATGCTCAAGGTGCTCTGAGCCCGAGCAGAGCGAGAACGGAGGACGAGATGACGCCAGCCCGGAACCGCGCGCTAAGGGCCCTGTCCGGCCTTTCTGGCCTCCTTCTTGCGGCGGGTGCCGCGCAGGGGCAGACCGCTGCGCCGGATTATGCCGCCGCTGGTGGCACGGTGGTGCTGCCCTTCCTCAATGCGCCGCTGGCGGGCCAGGCGACCACCCGTCCGCCCAGTCTCTCCGTCCGCTTTCCCGGCGGACGGGAGTATCGGGCCACTCTGGACACCGGCTCCACCGGTGTGGTGGTCTCGGCCACCTCCATTCCCGATTTCGCTCAGCTGCCGCAGATCGGGCCGGGCACCCTCACCTATTCCAGCTCGGGACGCATCGAGAAGGGCGTGTGGGTGGTGACACCGCTCACCATCTCTGGCACCGGCGGCGCCCGCGTGACCACCCGTCCCATGCCGGTGCTGGCCGTGACCGAGATCGCCTGCCTGCGGACGGCGCGCAACTGCCAACCCCGGCTCAATCCCAAGGGCATCGGCATGATCGGCATCGGCTTCGCCCGTCAGCAGGATGCGCAGTCGCAGGGCACGCCGGATCATAATCCCCTGCTCAATGTGCAGGGCATGGGCACGGCAGAGCAGCCGGGCAGCATGCGGCGCGGCTACGTGCTCTCCCGGACAAGCGTGCAGGTGGGATTGGATGCGGCGGGGACGAAGGGCTTCAGTTATGTGAAGCTGGAGAAAAGCCCGACCTATCCGGACTGGGCGGCGGCGCCAGTGTGCATTTCGGTGGCAGGGAAAACGCCCCCCGCCTGCGGCACCATGCTGATGGATACGGGCGTGACCACCATGTTCCTGCGCATGCCACCGGAGCAGCTGGAGGGCCAGACAACCCCCAATGAGCGTGGCGCGCCGGTGCTCAACACGGGAACCGGCATCGCGCTGGAGATGCCCGGCGCGGCGGGCGTCGGTTACAGCTTCAATGTGGGCGATACGGCCAATCCGGTGGCGCCGCTCTCCGTGATCCTGGTGCGCGCCGATAGAAATCCCGGTGCGTTCGTGAACACGTCTGTCCGCTTCCTGAACCGCTTCGATTATCTCTATGACGCGGATGGCGGCTATGTCGCTTTCCGCCCGCGTCCGGAATGACAGGCGGGGGCGAGCCCCCCGCCTTAGAGCATGTTCGGCTTTGATTGCTTCGCAATCCAAGCGACAAGACATTCTCTATCAATGAGTTGGAGCGTTTCCGTGTTTCCATGAAACACGGAAACGCTCCAGGCGGATCACGAGCCGATGGTCTGCCGGTTGAAGGGCAGATTGAGCATCGGCTTGCCGGTGGCGGCGAACAGGGCGTTCGCTACCGCAGGCGCGATGGGCGGCACGCCGGGCTCGCCGATACCCGTGGGGGCTTCTGTCGATGGGACGATGTGCACCTCCACGTTCGGCATCTGCGACATGCGCAGCGGTTCGAACGTGTCGAAGTTCGCCTGATCAACAGCGCCGTCGGTGAGGGTTATGGCCGCCTGCATGGCGTGGCCGAGGCCGAAGCCGACGCCGCCTTCCACCTGTGCCCGCACCACGTCGGGATTGACCACCACGCCGCAGTCCACCGCCGCCACCACGCGATCCACCTTGTAGCCCTTATCGAGCATGGTGATTTCCGCGATCTCGGCCACGTAAGTGTTGAAGCTCTTGTGGGCAGCGACGCCACGGAAGCGTCCCTTCTCCAGCGGCTTGCCCCAGTCCGCCTTTTCGGCGGCAAGGGCCAGCACAGCCTTCAGGCGGGGATCCTTGATCAGCTCCATGCGGAAGGCGACCGGATCCCTGCCGGCGGCCTTGGCCAGCTGGTCGATCATGGTCTCCACCGCATAGGCGGTGTGGGTGTGGCCCACGGAGCGCCACCAGAGCACGGGCACGCCCACCTTGGTGCTGGTCAGCTCCACCAGCCGGTTGGGAATGGCGTAGCCCATCTCGGCGGCGCCCTCGACGGAGGTGGCGTCCACGCCATCCTTCACCATGGCGCCTTCGAAGGCTGTGCCGGTGATCAGCGACTGACCGACCACATGGTGTTTCCACGCCACCGGCTTGCCCGAGGCGTCCACTGCTGCCTTCACCCGGTGCATGTACATGGGGCGGTAGGAGCCCGCCTTCATGTCGTCTTCGCGGGTCCACACCAGCTTCACCGGCACGCCCTTGCCATGCGCCTTGGCGATGGCCACCGCTTCGGCCACGTAATCGGCGGTGGAGGACGCACGGCGACCGAAGCTGCCGCCTGCCCACAGGCCGTTGATCTTCACCTTGTCGGGGGTCGTGCCCGCCACCGCGGCGGCCGTGGGGGTGTCGATGGCCGGGAACTGGGAGGCATTCCAGATCTCGACCTTATCGCCGGTGATCTGCACCACGCAGTTCATGGGCTCCATGGGGGCGTGGGCGAGGAAGGGGAACTCGAAATCCGCTTCCACGATCTTCACGCCCTGCTGGGCGAAGGCGGCCTCCACCTGGCCTTCGGTCTCGGCGGTGGTCCCCTTCTTACCGAGAGCAGCCTTGTATTCCGCGCGAAGCGCATCGGTGCCGCGCTTCTCGGCGGCCGCCTCATCCCACTCCACGTTCAGCGCATCGCGCCCCTTCATGGCGGCATAGGTGCTGCGGGCGAGGACCGCCACACCCTGCGGCACGGTGACGACGCCCTCGACACCCTTCACAGCCTTGGCTGCGGCATCGTCCACCTTGGCCACCCTGGCGCCGAAGCGCGGCGGATGGGCCACCACGGCCACCAGCATGCCGGGCAGCTTAATGTCCTGCGTATAGATGGCCTTGCCGGTGGTCTTCAGCACATTGTCGGTGCGCGGCAGCTTGTCCTTGCCCACCAGCGCGAAGTCCCGGCTTGCCTTCAGGGGCGGATCCTGCGGCATGGGCTCCTTCGCCGCCGCTTCGGCCACTTCGCCGAAGGTCAGCGTTTTTGAGCCGGAGGTCAGTTTTCCGCCAGCGACGGTGATCGTGCGCGCCGGCACGTTCATCGCCTTGGCGGCTGCGGCCACCAGCATGGCGCGTGCCGAGGCGCCGGCCTTGCGATAGACGTCGAAGCTCGCCGCGATGGCGGTGGAGCCGCCGGTGCCCTGCGCGCCGCCGAAGATCTTGTTGCCATAGCGCGAGGCGTCGTTGGGCGCGAAATCGGTGCGCATCTGCGCCCAGTCGGCATCCATCTCTTCCGCCACCAGCGTGGTGAGGCCGGTGGTCGTGCCCTGGCCGAGGTCCAGATGCTTGATGATGACCGTGACCGTTCCATCCGGCGCGATGCGCACGAACGGGTTGATGTCGGCAGTGGCGGTCTCGGCCGCCTGCGCGGCGCCCCCGGACAGGCTGAGGTCAGCGCCGATGACGAGGCCGATGCCGACGCCACCCATGGCGCGCAGGATGGTGCGGCGGGACACGCCGGCGGGGGGAGAGGCGAGGCCGGGGGCCTTGAAGAAGACGTTCATGGCTCAGGCCTCCAGCCGGCGGGCCGCATCATGGATGGCGGCGCGGATGCGGTGATAGGTGGCACATCGACAGACGTTGCCATCCATGGCGGAGTCGATGTCGGAATCCGTGGGTTTCTTGTTGTCGGTGAGCAGGGCGACCGCCGACATGATCTGGCCGGACTGACAGTAGCCGCACTGCACGACGTTCAGGTCTTGCCAGGCGGCCTGCACAGCCTTCGCCTCGCGACTGCCGATGCCTTCAATGGTGACGACCTTGCTCTCGCCGATGTCACCCACGGCGGTCTGGCAGGAGCGCACGGCCATGCCGTCCACATGGACCGTGCAGGCGCCACAGAGCGCCTGGCCGCAGCCGAACTTGGTGCCGACGAGATCGAGTTCGTCACGCAGCACCCACAGCAGCGGGGTGTCGGGTTCGGCCTCGACCGTGCGGGCCTGGCCGTTGATGGAAAGGGTGATGGGCATAAACGGGCTCCATATCCCGCCGGGGCGCGGCGAGCTGAAAAACCCAGTTCAGCTAATCATTGATTTGAATGGTTCCAGTGTGGATTCAGAAAAGCTGCATTCACACATTCTGCCCAAGGCTCGGCTCAGACCAGCGCGCGGGCGCCGCCGGAGGGCATGCCCGTCAGGGGCGTAGCTGCCCCGACAACGGAGCCGCTTCGGACGTCGAAGGCAGCGCGGGCACTTTCCACCGCCTGCATGTGTGCCTCGGCCCAGCGCGACAGCGGGCTGAGGGTAATGGCCAACGAGCGGCCCAGCGGCGTGAGGGCGTACTCCACCGTCACCGGCACGGTCGGAAAGGCGGTGCGGGTGACGAAGCCATCCCGCTCCAGCGTTTTCAGCGTCTGCGACAGCACCTTCTGGGACAGGCCCTGGATCTCTCGCCGCAAGGCGTTGAAGCGGCGAGGCTCCCTCTCCAGCAACTGAAGGATCAGCACCGTCCACTTGTCCGCGATCCGATCGAGAATCTGGCGGGTTGGGCAGTCGGCCGCATAGGTGTTGGGCGTCAGGTCCATGGCAGTTCCTCGGGCAGTCCCGCTTTCGGCCCCCAGTTTCCCACCGGTGACCTGATGACTTCAAGGTGCGTTCTTTACAGCAGGTAACAAAAATAGCATCTGGTTTCTATCAGAAACCGACAGGGCTTCCCATCATGAAGATCGCAGTTGTCGGCGCCTCCGGAAACGCTGGTGCCTCCATCACCGCCGAACTCTCCCGCCGGGGCCACCAGGTCACGGCCATTGCCCGCAATCCCGAAAAGATCGCCCAGTTGCCCGGCGTCACGCCGGTGAAGGGCGATGCGGGCGACAAGGCCGCTTTGGCCGCGCTCATTGCTGGCCACGATGCGGTGGTCAGCTCCATCCATTTCATGCAGAGCGATGCCGACGTACTGATCGGCGCCGTCAAGCAGGCGGGCGTGCCGCGCTATCTGGTGGTGGGCGGTGCCGGCAGCCTCGAAGTGGCACCGGGCGTGAAGCTGTTCGACGTGCCGGACTTCCCGGCCATCTATCTGGACGAGGCCAAGGCCGGCGGCGTGTTCCTGGACAGGCTCAAGGCCGAGCCGCAGCTCGACTGGACCTTCCTCTCGCCGTCCGCCTTGTTCTTCCATGGGCCGCGCACCGGCACCTTCCGCCTTGGCGGCAATGCGCTGCTGACGGCGGCGGACGGCAACAGCTCGATCTCGTTCGAGGATTATGCCATCGCTCTTGCCAACGAGATCGAGACGCCGCGTCACGCCCGCGCGCGCTTCACGGTCGGCTACTGAAGCAGGATCACGCCCATGACCATCCGCCTGCACTATGTTCATGACCCGCTGTGCGGATGGTGCTACGCGGCGGCCCCGCTGGTGGCCGCCGCCATGGCGCAGCCCGATGTGGAACTGGTGCTGCACGGTGGGGGCCTGTTCCCCCAGCCGATGCAGCTTCCCGCCGCCAAGCGCGCGTACATTCGCGAAGCGGATGCGCGCATCGCGCAGATGACCGGACAGGTGTTCGGCCCTGCCTATCTGGACGGCCTTCTGCCTGATCCGGCCTTCACCCTCTATTCCCTGCCGCCCATCGCCGCCATTCTCGCGGCGGAGGAACTGCGCGCAGGGGCGGGGCCGGAGATGCTGAAGGCCATCCAGAGTGCGCATTATGTGGAGGGGCGGCGGGTGATCGAGGCGGAGGTTCTCGTCGCGATCGCGTCGGGCCTCGGCCTTGATGGCGGGGCGTTCGCCAGCGCTCTGCCCCGCCAGCCGGTGGAGGCGCATCTTGTCGATACGCGGCAACTCATGACGCGTTTCGGCCTCGGCGGCTTTCCCGGCTTCGTGCGCGAGCGCGCGGGGGAGTGGCGGGTGGTGCCGCACGGCGTTTTCTATGGGCAGCCGGCGGCGTTCGTCGAAAGCCTGCGCGCCGGTTGAGCCGACAGTCACCTTGTAACCTCCATCTGTCGCGCCACGAGACAACCGATGTGCTCATGAGCGCAGAGTGGCGCAATGCCGCGCGGCGCAAAGGCATGTCGGAGGGGGAAACTTGCATTGCTGACTGTTTATTCGCCGCGTCGTCAGGTGGGCGCGGCGAATTTCCCGTTATGCCTCCGGCACTCAGCGCTAGTGAGATGCAGGAGCGGGAGTGGGGCAGGCGAAAAGCCTTACGCCACAACGCGCATTTCATTTTTATAGTCGTTCCAAAGTGATTGATCCACGTCAAGGAGGCCCGCCTCCCGCTGCGTGAGCGTGACGTCCACTCCGCTGCTTTCAAGGAGAACGTCATGAAGTCGATCGTGGCTGGAATTGCGATACTTCTGTCGGTGCAGGCCGTCTCGGCCGCGGATCTGCGCACCGATGCCCTCACCCAGTTCAAGCCCATTCCCGCAGAGGCCCCGGACGTGAAGGGCAATCCCTTCACACCGGCCAAGGTGGATCTCGGGCGTAAGCTGTTCTTCGATCCCCGCCTGTCTGCTAGTCAGGCGCTCAGCTGTAATTCATGCCATAATCTCGGTACGGGTGGCGTGGATGCCGGCCCCACCTCCGTGGGTCACGGCTGGCAGCGTGGACCGCGGCGGGCCCCGACTGTACTCAACGCGGTGTTCAACACCTCCCAGTTCTGGGATGGGCGCGCGGAGGATCTGAAGGCGCAGGCCAAGGGGCCCATGCAGAACCCCATCGAGATGAACGCCACACCTGAGCTTGTGCTGAAGACGCTGAAGTCCATGCCTGCCTATGTGGACGCGTTCAAGCAGGCCTTCCCCGGCGAAAGCGAGCCGCTGTCCTTCGACAATGTCGCCAAGGCGATTGAGGTGTTCGAGGTCACGCTGATCACGCCGCGCTCGCGCTTCGATCAGTTCCTCAACGGTGATGACAAGGCGCTCAGCACCACCGAGAAGGCGGGCCTGAGGGCCTTCATGGACAAGGGCTGCTCGGCTTGCCACAACGGCATCAATCTGGGCGGGGACAGCTATCAGCCGTTCGGCGTGGTGGAGAAGCCCGGGGCGGACATCCTGCCTCCGGATGACCATGGCCGCTTCGCTGTGACCAAGACCGCGAGTGATCAGTATGTGTTCCGCGTGGCGCCGCTGCGCAACGTGGCGCTGCGCGCGCCCTATTTCCATTCCGGGCAGGTCTGGGGGCTGGAACAGGCGGTGGCGGTGATGGCGACCGCTCAGCTGGGCAGCGAACTGACACCGCAGGAGATCAAGGAAGTCACGGCTTTCCTCGGCACGCTGTCAGGCGAGCAGCCGAAGATCGAGTATCCCATCCTGCCGCCGCGCACGGAGGCGACCCCGAAGGCGCAGTGAGCAGGGGATCATCCTGGGCGTGAGAAGGCGCGGCATTGGCCGCGTCTTTTCTGTTGTGCAAACAAAAAAGGGAGCCGGCGAACCGGCTCCCTCGTACTCTGGGCTTGAGAGGCTGGACTCAGAAGTCCATGCCACCCATGCCACCCATGCCGCCGCCCGGCATCGCAGGCATGCCGGCGTCCTTCTTCGGCAGCTCGGCGACCAGCGCCTCGGTCGTCACCAGCAGCGAGGACACGGATGCCGCGTCCTGCAGGGCGGTGCGCACCACCTTGGCCGGATCCACGACGCCTTCGGCGACGAGGTCCACATACTGCTCGGTCTGGGCGTTGAAGCCGAAGTTGCCTTCGCCTTCGAGCACCTTGCCGACCACGATGGAGCCTTCCACGCCGGAGTTCTCGGCGATCTGGCGGATCGGGGCCTCAAGGGCGCGCAGCACGATCTTGATGCCGGCGGCGATGTCGGCATTGTCGGAGGAGAGGGCCTCGACGGCCTTCTTGGCGCGCAGCAGGGCCACGCCGCCGCCGGGGACGATGCCTTCTTCCACCGCAGCGCGGGTGGCGTTGAGCGCGTCGTCAACGCGGTCCTTCTTCTCCTTGACTTCCACTTCCGTGGAGCCACCGACGCGGATCACGGCGACGCCGCCCGCGAGCTTGGCCAGACGCTCCTGGAGCTTCTCGCGGTCGTAGTCCGAGGAGGTCTCCTCGATCTGCGCCTTGATCTGCGCCACGCGGGCCTCGATCTCGGCCTTCTCGCCGACGCCGTCAACGATGGTGGTCTTTTCCTTCTCGAGGATGACCTTCTTGGCGCGGCCGAGCTGGGCCAGCGTCACGTTCTCGAGCTTGATGCCGAGGTCTTCCGAGATCACCTGGCCGCCGGTGAGGATGGCGATATCCTCGAGCATGGCCTTGCGACGATCACCGAAGCCCGGAGCCTTCACGGCCGCGACCTTCAGGCCGCCGCGCAGCTTGTTGACCACGAGGGTGGCCAGAGCCTCGCCCTCGACGTCCTCGGCCACGATCACGAGCGGCTTGCCGGACTGCACCACGGCCTCGAGGACCGGCAGGATCGGCTGGAGGCCGGAGAGCTTCTTCTCGAAGATCAGCAGGAAGGGATCTTCCAGATCGGCAATCATCTTTTCCGCATTCGTGATGAAGTACGGGGAGAGATAGCCGCGGTCGAACTGCATGCCTTCGACCACTTCGAGCTCGGTCTCGGCGGTCTTGGCTTCCTCGACGGTGATGACACCCTCGTTGCCCACGCGCTGCATGGCGCCGGCGATCATCTGGCCGATGGAGGCATCGCCGTTGGCGGAGATGGTGCCGACCTGCGCGACTTCAGCCGAGGAGGAGACCTTCTTGGCGCGGGCCTGGATGTCCTTCACCGCAGCGGCGGTAGCGAGGTCGATGCCGCGCTTCAGGTCCATCGGGTTCATGCCGGCGGCAACCGCCTTGGCGCCTTCCTTGACGATCGCCTGGGCGAGCACGGTGGCGGTGGTGGTGCCGTCGCCGGCCAGGTCGTTGGTCTTGGAGGCGACCTCACGCACGAGCTGCGCGCCGAGGTTCTCGAACTTGTCCTCAAGCTCGATCTCCTTGGCGACGGAGACGCCGTCCTTGGTGATGCGCGGGGCGCCGAAGGACTTCTCGATGACGACGTTGCGGCCCTTGGGGCCGAGCGTGACCTTCACCGCGTTGGCGAGGATGTCCACGCCGCGCAGCATCTTCTCGCGGGCTTCGCCGGCGAACTTTACCTCTTTGGCAGCCATGTGAGGCTCTCCTGAATAAGGGGGAATCTAGCGGACGAAAGACGGGATCAGCCGATCACGCCCAGAATGTCGCTCTCCTTCATGATGAGGAGATCCTGGCCGTCGATCTTCACTTCCGTGCCGGACCACTTGCCGAACAGCACGCGATCGCCGGCCTTCACGTCGAGGGCCACGACCTTGCCGCTTTCGTCGCGGGCGCCGGGGCCGACCGAGACCACCTCGCCCTCCTGGGGCTTTTCCTTGGCGGTGTCGGGGATGATGATGCCGCCGGCAGTCTTCTGCTCGGCTTCGATGCGCTTCACGACCACGCGGTCATGCAGGGGACGGAAGGACATGGGACCTGTTCCTCTCGGGCATTGGGAGCGAGGCTGGCTCGCAGGCGCTGGCACTCCCTTAAGGCGAGTGCCAAACTCGCGCCGGGAGATAAGATCGGGGCATCCCGGCGTCAAGGTATTGACGGCGGTTTGTCTCAGGAGGCAGGAACCAAGTGGTAACTAGGACGGTATAGGGTAGATCCTGAAACCGCGGTGGGCGCGGTGGCAGAACCATTACCTTCCATCGCCTTATGCCGGGATCGACGCCGCAGCTTCATCGCACTATGGTCCTCGGGCCTCAGCTCGAACTGAGCCAGTGCGTTTCCCCTGCGGCACTGTCAGGCCAATTCGCCTCGGAGTTAAGTGAATGCCTCAGTCTTTCGTCCGTCCGGCTTCTGCGGGCACCCGCCAGACGCGCGTGCGCGGAACCGCAAGTGCCATCGGCATCACCAGCCTCGCCGCCCTGATGCTCGCGGCCTGCACGACGACTCCTGAGCCGAGCGTGCCCCAGCCCCCGCCGCCGCCGCAATATACGAGCCCGATCCCGGGCGCCTCGCTGGTGGGCCGCTATGGCCTTGCCGCCTATCACCGCCCCGAGGATGCCGGCCGCACCGAGGCCCAGGCGCGGGCGCAGTGCAGCAACCCCTACATCATCACGGCTGGCGCCAATAACGGCGTGCAGATGTATCTGGCCGACGATAACAAGCTGAGCGACCTGGTTTCCAAGGCAGCCGGCGGCCCCACCTACATCGGCCCGCCCGAAGATCCGGCCGGCGGCCCGCGCGACCGTCAGGTCCTGCGCTGGGACGGCAAGGTGCTGGTCCTGAAGTGGGTGGATACGGAAATCAATGGCCGCTACGGCACCATGGTGTACGTGCGCTGCAGCTGATCCGGGATCGGAGCTTTCCTTTTGTATTGAGTGAGGGTCGGAAGCCATGCTTCCGGCCCTTTTTCGTTTGGCGGCCGTCTTTCCGGCAGGAGGGCGGCAGGCTGGAATCGGTAAAACCGTCATACGGAATACGAAAACCATTTCACCTCCCCGGGTTTTGTCTCTAGAGGCAGCGCTCATCGCAATTGCTGCCCCGCCCGGTGGATCTCGACATGAGCGCGCCAGAAACAAGTTACGACCCGCTGATCCCTGTTCCGGCGGGCCAGCGGGTATTTACCCAGCGTGATGCGTTCGCCTTGTGGTTCAGCCTCGGTATCGGGCTTCTCGTTCTGCAGGCCGGCGCCTTCCTTGTTCCGGCGCTGAGCCTGGGAATGGCGTTCGGCGCCATCCTCGTCGGCTCGTTGCTGGGCGTGCTGCTGCTGGCCTGTGTCGGCGTGATCGGTGCCGACACAGGTCTTGCCTCCATGGCCATGCTGCGTCCGAGCCTCGGCCTGCGCGGCGCGGCCCTGCCGACGCTCCTCAACATTGTGCAACTCGTCGGCTGGGGCTCTTTCGAGATCATCGTCATGGGCGAGGCCGCCGATGCGCTGGCGAAGAGCGCCTTCGGCATCACCCTGCCTTATGTCTGGACGGTGCTGTTCGGTGCACTGGCGACCGGCATCGCCTTTGCCGGGCCGGTGTCCTTCGTGCGGCGTTTCCTGCGCGCGTGGGGGCTTTATCTCCTGCTCGCCGCGGCCCTCTGGCTGACCTGGCGGCTGCTGGCGAACCACAATCTCAGGGAGCTATTCTCCCGTGAGGGTACGGGCGGCATGAGTTTCGGCGGCGCGGTGGATCTGGTGGCGGCCATGCCGCTCTCCTGGCTGCCGCTGATCTGTGACTACAGCCGCTTCGGCCGTTCGGCCGGCGGCGTGTTCCGGGGCACCGTGCTCGGCTTCCTGGTGGCGAACATCTGGTTCTATGGCCTTGGTGCGGCCTATGCGCTGGCCTCCAATGGCGAGGGCACGCTTATTGTGGCGCTGGCCACCGCCGGGGGCGGACTGGCGCTGCTGCTGATCCTGCTGGACGAAACCGACAATGCGTTCGCCGACATCCACTCGGCCGCAGTGTCAAGCGGCACGCTGGCGCGGGTATCGGTGCGGGGGCTGTCGCTGGGTTTCGGCGCGCTGTGCACGCTGGTCGCGCTGCTGGTGCCCATGGCGCAGTATGAAGGCTTTCTGCTGATCATCGGCTCGGTGTTCGCGCCGTTGTTCGGCGTGGTGCTGGCAGACCATTTCATCGTCCGCCGCCGTACCGTGCAGCATGCGGAGATCGACCGCATGGGCGGCGCCTACTGGTTCGCAGGGGGCTGGCGGGTGGCGGGGCTGGTGGCCTGGGCAGTGGGTATCGCCACCTTCCAGCTGGTCGCAGCCTATCTGCCGGGCCTCGGCTCGACCCTGCCGTCGCTGATCGTGGCCGGCGCACTCTTTGCCCTGCTGGCGCGTCTGGAGGCGGGCCGCGTGGCCTGAGACCGACGCCGCGGCCCGCTACGCGCGGGATCAGTCCGGCAGCACCGGGCGGCCGCGATCATCCAGCGGCCAGAAGGGATTGTGGGCCACTTCCCAGATATGGCCGTCGAGATCGGCGAAATAGCCGGTGTAGCCGCCCCAGAAGGCCCGTTCCGGCGTCTTCAGGAGCGGTGCGCCGAGGCTTTGGGCGAGCGTGATCACCTCCTCCACCGCGGCCTCCGTCCCGACATTGAAGGCGAGGGACAGGCCGCACACCTCTGGTGCGCCGTACGGTGGCAGGGCAGCTTCGGCCGGAAGACCGGCATCTGCGGTTAGCGCGGAACGGGGAAACAGCGCGAGCGCCATGCCGCCCGCATCGAAGAAGGACACGCCCTCCGACCCCCGATCGCGGCGAGACAGGCCCATGGCTTCGTAGAAGGTGGTGGCGCGGGGGAGGTCGGCCACGCCCAGCGTCACGAGGTGCAGGCCGAAGGCGGGCGGCGTATGGACGGTCATGGCGTTTCCTCTCGGTCGGATGCGTCTCGGTCGGAAACGCTCGAAGCGTGTGTCTCGTCGCAGGACTGGAAGCAGGCGCGCGTCGGGCCTCTGCGGAAGCGGCTCAATCGAACAGGTCGAGCTGCTTGCCCGGCTGGGTGGGACGGCGGAAATGGGCGGTGGTGAGCTTCACGCTGCGGCCCGTCAGCCCAAGGCGCCGCGCCGCGATCTCGAACCGGCGACCGATAGTCCAGGCATAGGGGCCATCGCCCTTGCCGCGCTTGCCGAAGGTCGAGTCGTAATCCTTGCCGCCGTGCATCTGGCGCACCAGCGCCATGACATGGCGGGCCTTGTCCGGGAAATGGGCCACCAGCCATTCCTTGAACAGGTCGGCGATCTCCAGCGGGAGGCGTAGCGTGACGTAGCCGGCTTCCGTCGCGCCCATATGGCTGGCGGAATCAAGGATGCGCTCGATCTCATTGTCATTGAGCGCGGGGATCAGCGGGGCGGTGAGGACGGCGGTGGGGATGCCGGCGTCCACAAGGGCCCGAATGGTCGCGAGCCGCCGATGCGGCGCAGCGGCTCGCGGCTCCATCACCCGCGCGAGTTGCGGATCGAGCGTGGTGATGGAGATGGCAACCTTGGCCAGCCCGCGCTCGGCCATGGGGCCGAGGATGTCGATGTCGCGGGCCACAAGGGCGGATTTGGTGACGATGCCCACCGGATGGCCGAAGTCGGAGAGCACCTGCAGGATGCGGCGGGTGACTTCGTAACGGCGCTCAATGGGCTGGTAGGGATCGGTGTTGGTGCCGAGCGCGATGGTGCGGGGCTGATATCGCGGTTGCGATAGCTCACGGGCCAGCAACTCCGGTGCATCCGGCTTCACGAACAGGCGCGTCTCGAAATCCAGACCGGCCGAGAGGCCCTGATAGGCGTGGGTCGGGCGGGCGAAACAATAGATGCAGCCGTGCTCGCAGCCGCGATAAGGGTTGATCGAACGATCAAAGCCGATGTCGGGGGACTGGTTGCGGGTTATGACCGTGCGCGCGTGTTCTTCCGTGACCTCGGTGCGGAAGGGCGGCAAATCGTCCAGATTCTGCCAGCCGTCGTCGAAGAGAATGCGGGCGGCGGGTTCGAAGCGACCGGCCGCGTTCGAGGTTGCACCGCGGCCGCGACGGGCCTCGGCGTCCACCTGGGTACCGGCCTCGCCGGCCAGCCTGTCCTGTTCGGCGACGCGGGGGGAAACCGGCGGCCGCTCGGCCTCCGCCTTGCGTCGTCCGAGGATCCGTTCGGATTTGGTTTTCTGCACGGTTTCAACTGCTTGAGCACCACGGAGGCGGATTGCCTCCAGGCGCGCATGCGCGTCGGCCCACCGATCTTCGGATAGGTCCGCAAGGTCGGCGGAACGTCTGGCGGGGGTGGAATCACGGTGCAGTTCCATCCGCACAACCTAGAACACGGAAAGGAACATAACAAGAACATAAGCGTGCAATGCAGCATCGTTTCGGTCTTGATCGGCAATGGATCTGGTATATTGTCCACCACCATAAAGTTGCCACAGAAGCCCATCTCCGCTAAAGGGCCTAGGGCCACCAAACCGCCAGGGGGGTTGAGATGTCCGAGCACGGTGCGATCGAATACGCCACCGCTGACGGCAATGACTATGCCGAGCACGAGCGCACATACGCGCTGTTCACCGCACTGACCAAATGGGGCACGGTTGCGGTGGCGCTGCTCATGGTCGTCATGTGGTTTACACTCCTCTGAGCGTCGCTCGGAACTCTTTGAGGTTTCAAATGAAAATCGCTGTCCCCGCCGAGATTGATCTCGGCGAGCCGAGGGTTTCCGCGACCCCGGATACGGTCAAGCGCCTTGTCGGGCTCGGGGCCGAAGTCTCCGTGCAGGCAGGCGCTGGCCTGAAGTCAGGCATCACGGATGCCGAATACCAGGCTGCCGGTGCCACCATCGCCGCCAGCGCGGCGGAAGCCGTCACTGGTGCTGACGTGGTGCTCAAGGTGCGTCGTCCCGTCGCGGAGGAGATTTCCTCCTACAAGCGCGGCGCGCTCGTGATCGGCATCATGGACCCCTATGGCAATGAGGATGCGCTGCGCAAACTGGCGGAAGCGGGCCTTGATGCCTTCGCCATGGAGCTGATGCCGCGCATTACCCGTGCACAGGTCATGGACGTTTTGTCCTCCCAGGCGAACCTTGCCGGCTATCGCGCGGTGATCGACGGCGCGGCGGAGTTCGGTCGCGCCATGCCCATGATGATGACCGCCGCCGGCACCGTTCCGGCCGCGCGTGTCTTCGTGATGGGCGCGGGCGTCGCCGGCCTTCAGGCCATCGCCACCGCCCGCCGTCTCGGCGCCGTGGTGACGGCGACCGACGTGCGCCCTGCCTCCAAGGAACAGGTCGAGTCCCTCGGCGCCAAGTTCGTGGCGGTGGAGGACGAGGAGTTCAAGCAGGCCGAAACCTCGGGCGGCTACGCCAAGCCCATGTCGGCCGAGTATCAGGCCAAGCAGGCCGCGCTCGTCGCCGAGCACATCAAGAAGCAGGACATCGTCATCACCACGGCGCTGATCCCCGGCCGGGCTGCCCCGCGCCTGATCACCGCCGCCATGGTGTCGTCCATGAAGCCGGGCTCCGTGATCATCGACCTCGCGGTCGAGCGCGGCGGCAACGTGGAAGGCGCGGTGGCCGGTGAGGTTGCCGAAGTGAATGGCGTGAAGATCGTCGGCCATCTCAACGTGCCCGGCCGTCTCGCCGCCTCCTCGTCCCAGCTTTATGCCAAGAACCTCTATGCCTTCCTCGAGACCCTCGTGGACAAGCAGGCGAAGGCGCTGGCGGTGAAGTGGGATGACGAACTCGTCAAGGCCACGCTGCTCACCCGCGATGGTGCCGTGGTTCACTCGAATTTCGCCCCCAAGCCCGCTGAGGGAGCTGCCCAATGAACCCCGTGACTGCTCAAGTCGCTGCGGACGCCGCCGCGCAGGCGCAGGCGGCCGCTGAAGTTGCACGCCAGGCGGCCACCGCCGCCCAGCTCTATGCCGATCAGGCCGCCACCGCGCTCGGTGCCGCAGCGCATGCGGCCACCGGCGGGGCCATCGACCCCTTCGTGTTCCGCCTCTCCATCTTCGTGCTGGCGGTGTTCGTCGGCTACTACGTGGTGTGGTCGGTCACGCCGGCGCTGCATACGCCGCTGATGTCCGTCACGAACGCCATCTCGTCGGTGATCGTGGTCGGCGCGCTGCTCGCGGTGGGCGTCTCCACGGTGGGTGATCCCACGCACACCTGGTGGGCGCGCGGCTTCGGCTTCATCGCGCTCATCTTCGCCTCGGTGAACATTTTCGGCGGGTTCCTCGTGACCAGCCGAATGCTCGCCATGTACCAGAAGAAGAAGTGAGGGCGCACCGATGACTGCCAATCTGGCTGCTGTCCTTTATCTGGTCGCGGGCATCCTGTTCATCCTGGCGCTGCGCGGTCTGTCCCATCCCACCACGTCGCGGCAGGGCAACCTGTTCGGCATGGCGGGCATGACCATCGCCGTGCTCACCACGCTGGCCCTCTCCCCGCCCGCCGACGTGTTCGGCTGGGTGCTGGTGATCGCCGGCATCGCCATCGGCGGCGGCGTGGGTGCCGTGGTCGCCAAGCGCATCGCCATGACGGCCATGCCGCAGCTTGTCGCTGCCTTCCATTCGCTGGTCGGCCTCGCGGCGGTGCTGGTGGCGGCTGCCGCCCTCTATGCGCCTGCCGCCTTCGGCATCGGCGACTATGGCCACATCCACGGCGCGAGCCTCGTGGAAATGGCGCTCGGCGCCGCCATCGGCGCGCTCACCTTCACCGGCTCGGTCATCGCCTTCGCGAAGCTGAACGGCAACATGTCGGGCAAGCCGATCATGCTGCCGGCGCGCCACTTCATCAACGCGGGCCTCGCCGTGCTGCTGGTGGTGCTGGTGATCGCCTTCGTGATGACCGGCTCGTCCGCGCTGTTCTGGGTGATCACCATCCTGGCCCTCGTGCTGGGCGGCCTGCTGATCATCCCGATCGGCGGCGCCGACATGCCGGTGGTGGTGTCCATGCTCAACTCCTATTCGGGTTGGGCGGCGGCCGGCATCGGCTTCACGCTGGGCAACACCGCGCTGATCATCACGGGCGCGCTGGTGGGCTCCTCGGGCGCGATCCTGTCCTACATCATGTGCAAGGCCATGAACCGGTCCTTCATCTCGGTCATCCTCGGCGGCTTCGGCGGCGAGGTGGCAGGGGGCGCCGGCGGCGTGCAGGAAACCCGTCCGGTCAAGCACGGCTCGGCGGACGATGCGGCCTACATCATGAAGAACGCCCAGAAGGTCATCATCGTGCCGGGCTACGGCATGGCGGTGGCTCAGGCTCAGCACGCCCTGCGCGAGATGGCCGACAAGCTGAAGGAAGAGGGCGTCGAGGTGAAGTACGCCATCCATCCGGTGGCGGGCCGTATGCCGGGGCACATGAACGTGCTGCTGGCGGAAGCCCAGGTGCCTTACGACGAGGTGTTCGAGCTGGAGGACATCAACTCCGAGTTCGCCCAGGCCGACGTGGCCTTCGTCATCGGCGCCAACGACGTCACCAACCCGGCGGCGAAGACGGACCCGACCTCGGCCATCTACGGCATGCCGATCCTCGATGTGGAGAAGGCCAAGACCGTTCTCTTCATCAAGCGTGGCATGGGCTCCGGTTATGCGGGCGTTGAGAACGAACTGTTCTTCCGCGACAACACCATGATGCTCTTCGGCGACGCCAAGAAAGTCACCGAGGAAGTGGTGAAGAACCTCTGATCGGGTTCTGTCCGCAGACGACAAACGAAAGGCCCCGGCATTGCCGGGGCCTTTTGCGTTTCGGGGGGAAGACATAGCCGCAGCAGGAAATGCTCAATCAGGGCTGCCGTCTTTTGCGCAGACGGTTGCCCCCCCGACGTTGGAGCCTTCCCACCAAACAAAAAACCGACCTGCTTCACGAAGTACGCCGACGGCGTCGGGGCAGAGAAATTGAAAGCCAGACCGGCGCCGTTGGCCGGGATGGATAGGCTCACCACCGAAGAGCATTCGCGCGCTCCATCCTTCCCAAGGTGGTTCCGTCGATTTCATGCAAAGGCAGCGGTAGTCGGAAATGATTGGGATGGCTTTGCCGCCGTCCCTCGTAGCGTAGATTGTTATGTCGGCAATCAAATCCGGCTTCATCAGGCTAATCTCCCCACATCCGAGATTAGCAGGAGGCTAGACCTCCAACTGAGCTGCTGCACCAGCCCCGGAATGTTTGTGCTGATTGGCGGTATGATTGACCCATTTTCGAGCCGGCCTCACACTCGCCCCGCCAGCCCGCGTGGAGAGGGGCGGCGGGAGAGATGCAATGGGTAAGCAGGGCAGGACGCGGGCGGTGGCTATCACCGCCATGGTGCTCGGGACCGTCGCGTGTGGCAGCGTCGCGCAGGCGGCCGAGGTGGTGGCGCTGGGGGCTAGCCAGACCTATGGCAAGGGCGTCGCGCGAGGCCAGGATTATCCCGCCCAGCTGCAGCAGTTGCTGCGGGCGCAGGGGCTCAAGGTCAGCGTGCGAAATGCCGGCGTGAACGGTGACACCACGGCCGGCATGCGCGCCCGGCTGCCCTCGGCGGTGGCCGCTGATACGCGGGTGGTGATCCTGCAGCCGGGCGGCAACGACAGGCTCAAGGACCAGGCCGATCAGACCGCCGCCAACGTGGCCGCCATGACCGGCGAGCTGGAGAAGCGCCGCATCAAGGTGGTGATGGTGCCCAACCAGATGTTCGCGGGCCAGCCACGGCAGGCGGACGGCCAGCACCTTCTGCCGGAGGGCTACAAATTCATCGCCGCGCAACTGGCACCGCAGGTGGCCGCCGCGCTGAGGTGAGGCGCGTCAGCCGAGCCAGCCGGCGGGCAGCGCGCGGCCGGCGATGATCGCCTGCTTCTGCGCCCGCGTGGCGCGTTTGAGAAAATACTCGACCCGCTGGGCGACGGTGCGCGAGGGCAGCTCGGCCGACCACAGCAGCCGGGCGACCCCGCCATGGCCGCGCACATAGCGCGAGCCCTTGGGGGTGGCGTGATCCTTCATGCGGCGGGCGACATCGATGGCCACGCCGCAATAGAGCGTGCCGTCGCCGCATTCGAGGATATAGGCGCTCCAGCACTGGGTGGCCGGAATGGCCGGTGCGGGGGCGTCGGCCGAGAGACTATCGGCCGAGGGGCTGTCGGATGCCGGGGCGGCAAGAGCCCCGGCGGCCGGTTCCGTGAGGCTGGCAGGAAGCGGGTTCACGCCGCTTCCATCTGCTCCAGCTCGGTGATCATGCGGTCGATAAGGCCGAGGCCGGTCTGCCAGAAGGCCGGGTCGCGGGCATCGAGGCCGAACGGGGCGAGAAGCTCCGAATGGTGCTTGGTGCCGCCCGCTGCCAGCATCTGCAGATAGCGCTCGGCAAAGCCGTCGGAGGCCTTCTCATAGACCGCATAGAGCGAGTTCACGAGGCAGTCGCCGAAGGCATAGGCATAGACATAGAAGGGCGAGTGGATGAAGTGCGGAATGTAGGTCCAGAAAGTTTCGTATCCGGCGCTGAGATTGATCGCCGGGCCGAGGCTTTCGGTCTGCACGTCCATCCAGATGGCGCCGATGCGCTCGGCGGTGATCTCGCCCTGGCGGCGCTCGGTGTGGACCCTGCGCTCGAAGGTGTAGAAGGCGGTCTGGCGGACCACCGTGTTGATCATGTCCTCCACCTTCTGGGCCAACATGATCTTGCGGGCCTGCGGGGTCTCCGCCGCCGCCAGCAGCCGGCGGAAGGTCAGCATCTCGCCGAACACGGAAGCGGTCTCCGCCAGCGTCAGCGGAGTGGAGGCCATCAGCGCGCCCTGGCCGGCGGCCAGCACCTGATGCACGCCGTGGCCCAGCTCATGGGCCAGCGTCATCACATCACGCGGCTTGCCCTGGTAGTTCAGCAGCACATAGGGGTGCGCGGAGGGGACTGTCGGATGGGCGAAGGCGCCGGGCGACTTGCCGGGGCGCACGGGCGCGTCGATCCAGTTCTTGTCGAAGAACACCTGGGCGATGTCCGCCATCTTCGGCGAGAAGGTGCCATAGGCGCCGAGCACGGTCTCGCGTGCCTCGTCCCAGCCGATGTCGCGGGTTTCCACCTTGGGGAGCGGCGCGTTGCGGTCCCAGAATTCCAGCTTGTCCTTGCCGAACCAGCGGGCTTTGAGCGCGTAATAGCGATGCGAGAGGCGCGGATAGGCCCCCTGGATGGCGGCCACCATGGCATCCACCACCTCGCGCTCGACGCGGTTGGCGAGGTGGCGGCTGTCGGCCACGTCCTCAAACCCGCGCCAGCGGTCGGAGATTTCCTTGTCCTTGGCCAGCGTGTTGGTGATCAGGCTGAACAGCCGCAGATTCTCCGAGAAGGTCTCGGCCAGCGCGAGGCCGGCGCCCTTGCGGACGTCCTCGTTCGGATCCTGCATCAGGTTGAGGGTTGGCTCGATGGCCAGTTCCTTGCCGTCCACGGTGAAGCGGAGCGAAGAGATGGTCTCGTCGAACAGCCGGCTCCAGGCACCGCGCGAGGGGCTCGCCTTCTCATGGAAGAGCTGCTCCACGCGGTCCTCGAGCTGGTAGGGCTTGTCCTTGCGCAGGTCCTCCACCCACGGCCGATAGTGGCCGAAGGCGGGATCGGCGAAGGCGGCTTCCACCTGCCCATCGTCCAGTCGGTTCAGCTCCAGCGTGAAGAACAGGAGATGGGTGGAGCTGTCGGTCAGCTTTTCCTGAACGTCGCTGAAGAATTTGGCCCGCGCCGGATCGGCGGTGTCGCCCGCATAGACGAGGCTGCCGAAGGAGGCCACGCGGCCCATCAGGTCGTCGATGGCCTCGTAGCGCTTCACCGCTTCACCGAGCCTTGCTCCGGCGTCGGGGGCGGCGGCGATGTCCGCCAGCTTGCCCTTGTAGTCGGCCTCGAAGCTCAGGGAGAGGGCATCGGCTTCCGCGAGGTCCGTCTTCAGGCGCGCGTCGTCCATCCCGGCATAGAGGTCGGCGAGGTTCCACTCCGGCAGATGTTCGGAACCGGCCGTCATGTGCGCGGCTTCGGGAGTCAGGAACGAGACGGGACCGTACATGGGGCCTCCAGAGCAGCGGAAAAGAACGTGCTCCGGTCATACCGCGCAACCGTGTTCAGCTTCAACGCCCGCACGCGGCCTTGTGAGGGGCAAACGGCATCACAGGGGATGACGCGACGGATGCGCCGACCGTGAACCGTTTCGTTAACCCCAACTGGTGAAGCTTGGGGAATTCGTGCGTGACCGGATTCCCATGACACCTCGTATCCTCTTGGCAGAAGACGACTTTTTGGAGCGCAGCCGGCTCGAATCGGCGCTCTCGAACCTCGGCTACGAGGTGGTGGGCGTGGAGGATGGCGACAGCGTTCTGGAGCGCCTCGCGGCAGAGCATTTCGACCTGCTGCTCCTCGATCTGGTGCTGCCGGGTCTGGACGGTATGGGCGTGCTCGGTGCGCTGCGCGCGCGTGGTGCGACATTGCCCGTGGTGGTGGCGGTGACGCCGGCCGGCCTCGATGGTGCGGTGTCGGCGCTCGGGGCAGGTGCCCGTGACTTCGTGGTGAAGCCGGCAGGCACCCTTCGGCTCAGGGTCGCGATCACGAATGCGTTGGCGCTGGCTGCCGCGCAGACGGCATCGGCCGCCCCGTCGCCGCGTGCCGCGACGGCTGTGCCCCATCTGCGCCTCGCCCACGATGCGGACCGCGCCATTGCGGTGGAGTGGCCACAGATCCAGTCGCAGCAAGAGCCGGCGGCATCCCAGCTCGCATTGCTCGATGGCCTCGGGCAGGTCCGGCCCATGGAGCAGCTGGAAGCGGATGCCATTCGCGCGGCGGTGTCCCTGTATGGGGGGCGCATGACCGAGGTGGCGCGGCGGCTGGGGATCGGCCGCTCGACGCTTTACCGAAAGCTAAATGCTTTGGGGTTGCCTGTGCCGGAACCAATGCAGGCTATGGCTGTGGCCGCGGAGTGACAGGGGTGCAGACTTGCACCGGCGAAAGCAGGTTTGATTTTGCTTTTGCGCCGCTGCTGGCAATGCTTGCTCATCCGGTTTGATTCTGTCGTGCGTAGAAGGGCCGGGGCCTGCGCAGGATAGTCCCTCACAGCATACCTCGCGGTGGCGCGGGGCAGGCGGAAAGAAGTTGGTCTGATGAAGCGTGCCTTGCACCGTCCTCTTCCCTGGCCCTCCGCTGGCCGCGTCTTTGCCCGCCTGATGCTGGGCGCGGCGCTGGCCGCCGGTGCCCTGCCGACGCTGGTGCCTGCGACGGCCTTCGCTTCCAGTGGTGAAGTGCCCTGGCCTCCGACGCATGTGGATGTGGCGCCCGCCGCGTCGCAGGCGACGGCGTCCGCTGAGCCTGCCCAAGCCGCAGGCCAGTCTCCGGCCGCAGTGGCTGCCGATCCGGCTGCGCCCCATCCCGAAGGGGACGCGCCGAAGGCGGCTGCGGCCAAGCCGGATGAGGAAAAGGCCGCGGCTGACGCCAAGGTGGTCGATGCCCCGGTGGCTTCCCCCGGGTCCAAGCCCGTGGATGCGCAGGCCGCCGCCCCTACGGCGCCGGCTGCGACCGCGCTTGCTCCGCTCGCCGAGCAGGTCCGTCAGCTTCTTGCTGTCCCGGCGCTTGAAGGGCTGGGAATTACCCGCCGTGAGCAGGATGCCATTCAGGCTTTCTATGCCGGGCGGCAGGATGCACCCGTCTTCGTGGATGAGAAGGGGCTGAGCTCTGTCGGCAAGAGTGTGATCGATCGCTTCGCCGTGGCCGATCGGGACGGCCTCGATCCCGGCGACTATGCGGTGCCCAAGCTGGCGGCCAATGCGGACCTTTCGGCGCTGGCGCGGGCCGAGATCCGGCTTGCGGCGTCGGCGTTGCTCTATGCCCGCCATGCGCAGGCCGGCCGGTTCGACCCCTCGCGGGTTTCGCCCTCGCTGACGCCGCTGCGCACCTTCCCCGATCCGGTGGCGGTACTGTCCGGCCTTGATGGAAACAAGGACGCCTCGGCGGCGCTGGAAGCCTACAATCCCACCCACAAGGGCTATCTCGCGCTGAAGGCGAAGCTGGCGCAGGCGAACAAGCCCGGCCCCACGCCGGTGCACGTGCCGGCCGGGCCGACCCTGCGCCCCGGCGACATGGATACCCGCATTCCGACCCTGCGGGCGCGTCTGAATGTGAAGGGCGCAGCGACGGGCGAGCGCGCCTACGACGCAGCGCTGGTGGATGCGGTGACGGCGTTCCAGTCCTCGTCGGGTCTTACGGCCGACGGCGTGGTTGGTCCGGCCACCATCGATGCCCTGAACCGGGTGGACAGCCCGGCTGATCGCCGCACCGACATCATCGCCAACATGGAACGCTGGCGCTGGCTGCCGCGGGATCTGGGCGCCGTCCATTTGATGGTGAACATCCCGGAATATGTGGTGCGCGTGGTTCAGGACGGCTCGACCATCCACCAGACCCGCGTGGTGGTAGGCAAGCCGCAGAACCAGACCCCTCTGCTGACTCACGACATGGAATATGTCGTGCTCAATCCCTATTGGAACATCCCGCCGGGCATCGCCCGCAAGGAGATGCTGCCGAACCTGCAGCGCGATCCTTATTTCCTCGCCCGCCAGGGCATGGAGGTGGTGCGCAACGGTCGCGTGGTGGATCCGGGCACGGTGAACTGGGCGCAGGGCGTGGGTGGCTATTCGTTCCGCCAGCCTCCGGGCGAGCGCAACGCACTTGGCCGCATCAAGTTCATGTTCCCCAACGATCATTCGGTCTATCTGCACGACACGCCGTCCAAGGCGCTGTTCGCCAATGACCGCCGGGCCTACAGCCACGGCTGCATCCGGGTGCAGGATCCGCTGAAGTTCGCCGAGGTGGTGTTCAACATCGGCATGCCGGGCGGCAACTGGACCGACGAGAAGATCGGCGGGATGCTTGGCGGCAAGGAGCGCTATCTGACGCTGAAGCAGCGCATCCCGGTGCACCTCGTCTATTTCACCACCTTCGTGGATGATGCGGGTCGGCTCGTCTCGCGTGAGGATGTGTACGGCACGAATGCGAAGGTGAAGGAAATGCTCCGTCTGGATGACGAGCAGAAGGTGGCGGGGCGCACGGTCACGGTGCCACGCTGAAACCATCTTCCCCGCTGTCCACAGCCTCCAGAGCCCCTCTCGCAGGGGCTCTTTTCGTTTGTGTACCTTGCTTTCCGACAAAGAAATTTTCGCCGCGGAGCCGCCGCAATTGGTCGCGTATGCGTTGATGCGTTGCGGTCACGCTCTAGAATATTCTGTTAAATCCGTGCGATAGGGCTTGCCTGTAACTTGCGTGCCACGTGGAACCGGCACGATTCTGCCATAGTCGGCCCGTACTCACCGTTCCGTGACACGGGGGCGACGGCCATCAACGCGGCCTTAACCGAACCCCAGCAGACTCTCTTGAGCTCCGCACTGCGCGTACGCGCGCGGTCCAGATAGACTTGAGCCTCGGGTTTCCATTTTGTCGACTGTCAAAGCGCCTTACGCTCCGCCTCGCGCACGCCGGAATGCCCGGGCCACGGTCCTGTTCCGTGCCGCGATGGGGAAGTTCAGCCGGTCGGCTGCCGTCGCCCTCGCGGTGACGGTGTGCGGAACGGGCACGCTGCAGAACGCGGTCGCCAATGGCGATACGCGGACCCTGACCTTCGTGCATGCCCATACCGGCGAGCGTGGATCCTTCACCTTCAAGAAGGATGGCCGCTACGACACCGAGGTGCTCAAGAAGCTCAACTGGCTGCTGCGCGACTGGCGCCGCGACGAGCCGACGGAGATGGATCCGCATCTCTTCGACGTGCTTTGGGAAGTCTATCGCGACGTGGATGCCAGCCAGCCCATCAATGTCCTCGGCGGCTATCGCTCACCGGCCACCAATTCTATGCTCCGCTCGCGCTCCAAGGGGGTTGCGGAGTTCAGCCAGCACATGCGCGGCAAGGCGATGGACTTCTTCATCCCTGGCGTGAACCTGTCGGAGCTGCGGGAGGCCGGGCTGAAGCTGCAGCGTGGCGGCGTCGGCTTCTATCCCTCCTCTCATTTCGTCCACATGGATACCGGCAGCGTCCGCATGTGGCCGCGCATGAGCTATGCGGAGCTGGCCCGCGTGTTCCCCGATGGGAAGACGGTGCTCGTTCCCAGCAATGGCAAGCCCTTGCCGGGTTATCAGCAGGCGGTCGCGGAGCTTGAGGCGCGCGGCAGCGGCACGTCGGTCGAGGTTGCCGAAGCCCCGAGCGGCATGAAGGGCATTCGCAACTTCTTCGCCTCCCTGTTCAAGCCGGCGGCGGAAGAAACCGACGCGGGTGAAGAGGAGGGCGCGCGTCCCGAGCGCGAGACCCGCACCCAGGTGGCGAGCGCTGCTCCGGCGCGGTCGGCCCCCGCTCCGGTTCAGGCGGCGGCGGTTCCTCTGCCTCAGTCGCAGCCCGCCAAACCCGTCGTGACCGCACTGGCGGCGAGGCCGCTTCCGGCGGCGCGTCCGGCGGAACTGGCTGCGGCGGCCATGGTGACTGCGCAGGCGGTGAATGCCCCGCTCGCGCCACTTCCGCTCAAGCGGCCGGAGACGCCCGTGCAGCAGATGGCGAGCCTGCAGGCGCCGGGCGTGCCGCTGCCGCCCCTGATCACGCGTGGCACCAGCGCGGCGCAGGCAGAGAGCAACCATTCCGTGCTTGGCTATGCGGCCGTCGGCGACGTGGCCGGCGCCATGCCCATGAATGCGGGCATGGCCGCTGCGCCCCAGCCGAAGCTGCGCACTGCCGGCCGTACCAGCGAGATCCCCTTCGGCCCGGTGTTCCGCACGTCGACCATGAGCGGGGAAGCCTATATGCGGATGCCCGAGGGTCGCGTGTTCACAGCCTTCATGACCGCACCGCGTGAAGTGGTGGCGTCGGGCTTTGGCGGCGATCCGAACAACGGGCTGTCGGCCTCCAGCTTCAGCGGCGAGGCCATCGCAACCTTGCCGACCTATGTCTTCCCCGCGCCGACGGTGCGCCTGACGCAGCGTCTGCAGTGAGTTGGCGCGGCCTGACCGTCTGAGGGATGCCTAAGAAAAACCCGCCGGAGCGTGATGCGCCGGCGGGTTTTTTTATACGGACATGGGCTGGAGCCGAGAGCTTGTGGCCTCAGGCGAGGCCGAGGGCCTGCATATAGAGTTCCAGGATGGCTTCCTGCTCCTGACGCTCCTGGGCATCCTGGCGGCGGATCTGCACGATCTTGCGCACCGCCTTGGCCTCGAAGCCGCGGGCCTTCAGCTCCGCATAGACGTCCTTGATGTCGTCCGCGATCGCCTTCTTTTCTTCCTCGAGACGCTCGATGCGCTCGACGAACTGCCGCAGCTCGTCGGCGGCGACCCCGGTATCAGCAACGTCTGCCGTCATCATTTCACTCCTGCTCGGCGCCATGCGAGCCCTGCGCACCTCATGGGTGCTGAATTTCGTCCTGCGCTCCTCCGCGAAGGGCTGCCGTCCACGGGGTGGACTGGCGGCAGTGCGCACCGGGAGAGCACCGCGCCTTCATCGGGCGGGTTCTCTACCTGTTCCAGAAGGCGAGGATAGAGGCGGCATTGCGTACGCCGCGTCAAGGAGCCTTCCCCGCAATCCACCTTTGCACAGGCTGAAGTTTTGCTGGTTAAGGGTTTTCGTTCAATGCTGCGGCTTGGAGGTCTCAAACGCCGCCTTCTGCTCGGCGGTGGCTTCGCTCTGGTACTTCGCCTTCCAGTCCTCATAGGGCATGCCGTAGACCGTTTCGCGGCTCTGATCCTTGCTCACCGGCAGCCCCGCTTCCTGCGCGGCGTCCAGATACCAGTTGGACAGGCAGTTGCGGCAGAAGCCGGCGAGATTCATGAGGTCGATGTTCTGCACGTCGGTGCGGTTGCCGAGGTGGGCCACCAGACGGCGGAACACGGCGGCTTCGAGGCGGATGCGCTCGTCTTCGGTGAGGGCAGCGGCGGTCGGGTTGGTCATGTCCTGTGCTCCTTGGCGTGGCAGAGCACGGATGCCGTGCGGGGCCGGGTGCGAGATCATATGCCGTCCCGGCCATGTGGCGTCGTTTGGGCTTTCATGCAAGTTTGCCGGCATCGCGGACCATCCGCCCCGAATCCCTCCTGCCCTGGTTGCCTCTCCTTCATGGCGTCGAAGCCTTTCCCTGCGGTCCTTTCCCCCGCCATTCCCGCCGGGGCATGCCCGTGACCGCCCAGTCGTCCGATCAGATGAAGCTTGCCGCCGGCATCCTCGCGCTCGTCGCGGGGGCGCTGGCCATGGGCGCTTCGGTACTGTTCGTGCGGCTCGCCGACGTGGGGCCGTTTGCCAGCGCCTTTTGGCGCACGGCTCTGGCGCTGCCGTTCCTGCTGGTCTGGGCGTTGGCTGAGCAGGGGCGGCGCCTGCCCATGCCGGATCGTGCCTCGATCCTCGCCGGCCTGTTCTTTGCTGGCGATCTCATCTTCTGGCATCTCGCCATTCTGGGCACCACGGTGGCCAATGCGGCCGTGCTCGCCACCACCTCGCCCATCTGGGTGGCGCTCTATGCCTTCCTGGTTCTGAAGGAGAAGCTGACGTGGCCCTTGGCTTCGGGCCTGTTGCTGTGCGTGGCAGGGACGCTGGCTCTCATTGGAGACAGCTGGCATTTCGCGCCGGAGAAGCTGGCCGGCGATGCGGCGGGTCTGGTCACGGCCATGTTCTTCGCAGCCTATTTCCTGTCCGTCCGCGTTGCCCGCCGCAGCTTTGGCGCGGGGCTTGTGACCTTCCTGTCCACCGCCATCACCAGCGTAGCCCTGCTCATTGTTGCCCTGATCATGGAGCCGACGCTGATGCCTGCCACCTTGTCTGGCGCGGCCGCGCTGCTGGCGCTGGCCATCGTCAGCCAGGTGGCGGGGCAGGGGCTGATGGCGGTGGGGCTCTCCGTGGTGCCGCCGGTGTTCGGTGCGCTGGTGTTCTTTCTGGAGGTGGTGTCCGCCGCCGGGCTCGGCTGGCTGGTGCTGGGCGAGCATCTCGGCCTGTTGCAAGGGGTAGGCGCTGCGTTGATCATCGGCGGCCTGCTGCTGGCCCGCCCGCGCCGGAAGGCGCCAGTCGTGCCGGAGGCGGGCTTGCCGTGAGTCGCGCCGCTGGTGTCGCCTCGCTCATGCCGCGATCCCAACCGACAAGGACTTTGAAGGCCTTGGCCAGTCTTGCACGGACCCGCCGCACGTTGACGGTGGGGCCTGACGAGGGCACACAAACAGATTGATGGTGTCAGCAGCTTCTAAGCCGCATTCCGGCCTGATCCGATTCTTCCGCCGCGCCCTTATGGGGGGCGCCGTGCTCGTGGCTGCGAGCGTGACGGCGGGTCTGTTCTCCATCGCCGCGGCGACCCCGGCCGCTGCGGACTTCCGCCTGTGCAACCGCACCCAGAGCCGGGTTGGCGTGGCCATCGGCTACAAGGAGGGCGACGGTTGGGCCACGGAGGGCTGGTGGAACGTCTCTGCCAATAGCTGCGAGACCCTGCTGCGCGGCGACCTCGTGGCCCGATTCTATTATCTCTACGCCGTCGACTATGATCAGGGTGGAGAGTGGTCCGGCAAGGCCTTCATGTGCACGCGCGACAAGGAGTTCACGATCCGCGGGGTCGAGGACTGCCTGGCGCGCGGCTTCGACCGCACCGGCTTCCTTGAGGTGGACACCAAGGAGCAGAAGGGCTGGACCGTTCAGCTTACGGAAAGCAACCAGAGCGCGGCGCGCGTCACGTCCGGCACGACGCCGGCGGCTTCGCCCATGCCGGTGCCGACCCCTGCTCCCGCCCTGCGCGGCAGAAGTCAGTAAGACGCTGAACGCGGCCGAGGCGCGTTTCCCAATTCAGATGCCCCGCCCGTCCACCTTCACCGCCAGCTGACCCTCCAGCTCCTTGGCGGAGGCGAGGTGCGGATTGACGGCCAGCGCCTTGCGCACGGCCTCCAGCGCCCGGGGCTCGTCGCCCAACTCGCGCAGGATCATGGCGAAGCCCATGAGCATGGTGGTGTGGCGCGGCTCGCGGGCCAACACTTCACGGATGTCGGCGAGCGCCGCCGTATAATCATCCTGCAGATAATAGATGGTGGCGCGACGGCTGAAGCCGGCGACCGAGTCGGGCTCGATCTCCACCACCTGATCCAGCAGCGCCAGCGAAAGATCATATTTCTTGGCTTCCGCCGCCGCATTGGCGCGGGCCATCAGCAGGTCGCCGGCGGTGCTGTTGGTTTCCGAGAGCAGTGCATCCAGCCGATCCGCCACCGCGCTGGCGCTGGATTCGTCGGGCGCGAGCTTCAGTGCTTCGAAGAGAGCATCCAGCTGGGTGCGCTTGTCGCGGGGAAGTTTTGCGCGAGCCGTGGTTTCGCCGGGTGCGCGGGATTCATCCTTTGGCGCGGCGTCGGCCTTTGGCGGGGCTGTCCGGGGGGAATCCTGCCGTTGCAGATCCTGCTTCGGCGTACCGGGCACGGGGCCAGTCACCTGCGCATGTGAGGCGCCGATACTGCCGGCGGTGAGCGCCAACGACAAAAGCCCCGCTGCACAGGCAGTGAGGCTACGACGTCCGAGGATGAAGCCGGAAAGGATCATCGGCGGAGTGTCGGGCGCGCTATGGCGCCCGTCAACCGCTCCGTCGCGCGAGGCACGCAACGGTGATCGCGCCGCGTGTGCGGCGCGAGTCAAAAACTCAACCCTGGCGAGCCTTGTAGCGCTTCTGGGTCTTGTTGATGATGTACATGCGGCCCTTGCGGCGCACGAGACGGTTGTCGCGATGACGGCCGAGCAGGGACTTGAGCGAGTTGCGGATCTTCATGACACTTGCCTTCGGCCGACCGCGGCGCGCTTGACCGCGCGGCTCATCGGACCATTTGATGGAACGGAGCCGCCTGATACGGGGCCGGGCGCCGGATGTCAATTGCCGGTGGCCATGGAGTTGAGCATTTTCAGAGTCCCGCGGCTTTCAGGGCCGTGCTCTGACGCTCGGTGACGCCAGCCTCGGAGAAGCCGGCGACTGCCTCCTCGAACAGCCCATGGAAATTCAGTTCCGCCTTCAGATGCAGGAAGACGGCGCCGAGGCCGATGGCGGCGCGATCCATGAAGACGAACTCGCGCGGCACCGTCACCGGTCCGAGGCGCTTCAGGGCGGTGTGCACCTGAAAAGCCTCGCGGCGGCCGTACTGGCCTGGCTCGACCCCATCGGCAATGGTGCGCACCCGGTCATCCAGCAGCGGGCCGTAGATGAAGCGGGCCCAGATGTTCAAAACCTCGATCAGCTCGCGGTTGAGCCCCTTGAAGCCCCACGTTTCATAGGCATGGACCACGCGGGCGTCGTCCCCGGTCTGGAGGCCCCTGTAGAGGTCCACTACGCCGGCCACGAAGCGTGGCGGGAAGATGCGGATGCAACCATAATCCAGCAGGTTGATGCCCTGTGGCGCCCCGGCCTCATCCGTGAAGACGGTGTAGTTGCCCAGATGCGGGTCGCCATGGATGACACCATACTGGCTGAACGGCACCCACCATGCGGTGAACATGGCCTGCGCCAGCCGATTGCGCTCCTCGAGGCTGTGGTCCGTGAAGCCGAGGATCTTGGCGCCTTCCAGCCATTGCAGGGTGAGCAGCCGGCCGGTGGAGAGATCCTCGCGCACATGGGGCACGCGGACGCTGTTGTGATCCTTCAGGATGTGGGCATAGAGGGCGGCGTGCTTGGCCTCGCGGCGATAGTCCAGTTCCTCGCGCACACGCTCGCCGATCTCGGTGGCGATCTCGCGGGTGTCGATGGCCGGGTCCATGCGCCGGTGCAGGGAGAACAGCACGTCGAGCTGGCTGAGATCGGCCTCAACGGCGGCCTGCATATCCGGATATTGCAGCTTGCAGGCCAGATGCTCGCCATCCAGCGCCACCGCCTTGTGTACCTGCCCCAGTGAGGCGGCGGCGGCTGGCTTGTGCTCGAAGGATGCGAAGCGCGTTTCCCAGTCGCGTCCCAGCTCGGCCATCATGCGGCGGCGTACGAACGCCCAGCCCATGGGCGGCGCATCGCTCTGCAGCTTTTGCAGCTCGGTGGCATAGTCGGGGGGCAGCACGTCCGGAATGGTGGCCATGAGCTGGGCCACCTTCATCAGTGGTCCCTTCAGGCCGCCCAATGCGGAGGCAAGCGCCGCCGCATTGCCTGTTCCCGCTCCTCCCAGCAGCCTCGCCCCGGCGATGCGGGCGGCGACCCCGCCCACATTGGCTCCGACACGGGCATAGCGCGCCGCGCGGGCGGAGAAGCGGTTGCGTTCGGCATCACGGGGGGTATCGGACATGGCACGCCTTCACTTTGCGCCGGCCCCGCCGCTTCGCATCTCATTCGTCGATCACGTCCCGCGCCGCGCGCCGGGTGATCGCCAGAAGGATGAACAACGCCAGTGGGGTCAGAACGTCAGTATAGAGAATGGGGCCGGCATTGCCCGGTGCAAGGTTGCCTGTCAGGTACATCTGATAGATGTGGCCGGCGGCCGCACCCAGCAGGAAGACGCCCGTGACCAGGGAGACGCCGAGGCGGTAGCCCCAGTCGCGATAGACATAGCCAATGAGGCCGGCGATGCCGATGCCGAGATTTGCAAGCCCCACTTCGGTCTGGAAGGGGCTCGGTGCCCAGCCGATAGCGGCAGCGGCCTGATTGGCGAAGACGATATGGCCCAGTGCTGCCCACAGGCCGAGAAGGCCGACTGGGAACAGCAGCAGCTCGGCCAGAAGCCGCTCGCATATGAACGGGAAATTGCGCCATTGATGCGCCCGCTGGATCGAGAAAGTCGCTGAAAACAGCGCCAGAGCCCAGGCGAGAATCGGAAACCAGACCACCATGACATCCCCCATTGCCGATGTTGGCGAACGACCGTTCCGTTCTGTGTCATAGCACCGTTGCGCGAGCCTCGCCTTGGGCATCCGGCGCTTGCTCTCCCGCCGGGGCGGCCCTACACCTCGGGAGGTCGCAGCGGGCGACCGATCGAACCCTTCTGGTTGTGATGAGCGATTTCGGCACGGCAATGCGGACCTGCGGGCGGTGGTTGCTCCACGTCACGCTGGCCTATGTGCTGCTGTGCCAGCTTGTGCTGTCCGGCATCGCCGTCACCCAGCATGCGGTGGCGGCCACCACCGGCACGTTGTGCGAAGGCAGCGCACAGACGGGCGGCAGCGGCGATGACGGGCGGCATGATGCTTTGTGCTGCACCCTCGGCTGCACTGCGTCCGCAGGGCCCGCGTTGCTGGGGCCGCCTGATCCCGTAGCGTTTCGACCGCCGCTTGTGGAGGCCATCGGTACGGGTCGTCCGGGCATAAGCGTGCCGGTCGATGGCGGCGTGTTTCTCTCCTTCACCGCTCGGGCACCTCCGGCGCGCGGCTGAACCTGCGCTACCCCGGAAATCCCATCTTGCCGTTTAAGGAGACGACCCATGTCTCGCACTCTCGTGCTGTCCCGTACTTTTGCGCGCCCGCTTGCCGTGGCGCTGTTTTCCCTCGTCGCCGGTTCCGCCTCGGCCCATATCGTGCTGGAGCAGAAGACCGCCCAGCCGGGCAGCTCTTACAAGGGCACGCTGCGCGTGACCCATGGCTGCGGCGAGAGCGCCACCACCGCGCTCAGGGTCACGATCCCCGAGGGGGTGGTGGGCGTGCGGCCTCAGCCCAAGGCGGGCTGGACCATCGCTCTGGAAAGCGGGCCATACGCCAAGGCCTATCCCATGATGCACGGCAAGCCGGCGACCGAAGGGGTGAAGACCATCACCTGGTCCGGCGGCAATCTGCCGAATGCCTATTATGACGAGTTCGTCTTCGTCGCGTCCCTGTCGGCGGATGTGGCCGGCAAGGCACTGGCCTTTCCCGTGCTGCAGACTTGCGAGAACGGGTCGGCCGACTGGGCCGAGGCTACCGTCGAGGGCCAGCCGGTGCCGTCCCATCCCGCGCCGGTGCTGAAGGTGGCTGCCGCCTCTTCCGCCCCGATGGCGGGAATGGGTTCGGCTGCGGTGAAGGTGGGCGACATCCAGATCGACCTGCCCTGGATGCGCGCCACCCCCGGCGGCGCCAAGGTGGCGGGTGGCTATCTGAAGCTCACCAACACCGGCTCTGCCCCGGACAAGCTGGTCTCTATCGCCACCGACATCGCCGGCAAGGCGGAAGTGCATGAGATGAGCATGGCCAACGGCGTCATGACCATGCGCGCGGTGAGCGGCGGCCTTGAACTGGCTCCGGGCAAGAGCGTGGAACTGGCCCCCGGCGGCTTCCATCTGATGATGATGGATCTCAAGCGCCCGCTGAAGGAAGGCGACAAGGTGCAGGCTACGCTGGTGTTCGAGAAGGCCGGCAAGGTGGACGTCACCTTCCCGGTGCGCGGCATCGGCGCGGGGGCGCCTGCGGCTGGTGGTGCCATGGGTGAGCACCAGCACTGAGGAAGGCTGAAGCCTCAGGCGGCCGCGAACAGCGGCCGCTCGCGGCGCAGTTCCTCTTCGATCACCTGCTCCACCTGATCGAGAGCCGGCGGCCGGCTCTCGGCGCGGGCATAGAGCATGTATTCGAATTGCGGCAGCGGCGGCGTGCCGAGATCGCTCACCGTCATGAGGTCCGGCCGCAGGGCGCGGGCCGAGCGCACGGTGATGCCGAGGCCCGCCCCCACCGCCGCCATGACGCCGGGCAGGCTCGGGCTGGTGAGGGCGATGCGGAAGGCGCGCCCCGCGGTGGATAGAGCCGAGATGCCGGCGCTGCGGAAGATGCAGGGGCTCTCGAACATCAGCAGCGGCACCGGCTCCTCCGGATCGAGGCGCAGGTGACGGGCACCGATCCAGCACATCTGCTCACGCATCACCGTGCGGGCGGGCAGATCGGTTTCCACCCGGTAGCCGGCGGCGAGATCGAGATCACCGGCCCGCAGCTTCTCGATCATCGTATTGGTGGAGCAGACGCGCACCGTGATCGGCGCGCCGGGAAAGGCGCTGCCGAGGCGAGCGAGAATGCGCTGGAGCGCCAGCTCGCCCACGTCCTGCACGAAGCCCAGCCGAAGCGGCTGCGAGAAATTGCCATGCACATGCTGGCCGAGCACGCGGTCGTTAAGATCGAGCAGGCGGCGGGCATCGTCCAGAAAGCCCTCGCCACGGGGGGTGAGCGCGACGCCCCGTCCCCGGCGTTCCACCACGGGAAAGCCCAGTTGCTCCGCCAGCCGGTCCATCTGCAGGCTGACGGCGGACTGGGTGCGCCCCACGCGCTGGGCAGCGGCGGAAATGGAGCCGAGCTCGGCCACGGCAGCGAAACTGCGCAGCAGATCGAGATCAAGATTGCGGATGCTCATTTTATGAGTCTTTCGAAATTCTCAATCAAGATCATTCAATTTTTCTCATAATGCAAGCAGGGCTAGGGTCGCGCCATCTCAACAGGAGGCGGTCATGCCCATTCTCAACGTGAAGATTTCCGCATCGCGGCCGGTGGATGTCCCGCAGGTGGCGGCCACTTTGTCGCAGCTCACGCATCAGATCCTCCACAAGGATCCGAACCTCACGGCGGTGGCCATCGACCTTGTACCGCCGGCGCAATGGTTCATCGCCGGCACGTCGCTGGCGGAGGCCGGCGTCGCCAGTTTCTGGCTGGATATCGTGGCGGTGGATGGAACCAACACCAAGGATGAGAAGGCGGCTTATGTGGCGGCGGTGTTCGAGGCCATGTCGGCGCTCATCGGTCCCCTGCATACGGAGAGCTATGTGCTGGTGCGCGAAGTGAAGGCCGATGCCTATGGCTATGGCGGCCTGACGCAGGAGCGGCGCTATGTGGAAAGAAAGATGAAGGCGGCGTAAACGCAGAACAGGCTAAAACAGGCCGAAATTAAGACAAAAAATACCGACTGCTAACTTGGTTTTTACCCGCACAGCTTAGTCTCACTCCCATAGTAAGCGTTGTGTATGGGTTGCGTCACATGAGCGTTGTGCGTAAGGGGGCGCCCCACCGGGCGCCCCGTCTTTCTGACGAGACATTTGCTGCCGACGCTGCCCGCGAAGAGGTGCGCGATCGCATCCTCATCGGCGACTGCATCGAGCAACTGGCGAGCCTCCCCGCCCAGAGCGTGGACATGGTTTTCGCCGACCCGCCCTACAATCTCCAGCTCCAGGGCGAACTGCGCCGGCCGGACGATAGCCGGGTGGATGCGGTGGACGATGCCTGGGACCAGTTCGAGAGCTTCGCCGCCTATGACGCCTTTACGCGAGGCTGGCTCGAAGGCGTGAAGCGGGTGATGAAGCCGAATGCCACCATCTGGGTGATCGGCTCCTATCATAACATCTTCCGTGTCGGCGCGCTGATGCAGGATCTGGGCTTCTGGATCCTCAACGATGTGGTGTGGCGCAAGGCCAACCCGATGCCGAACTTCCGCGGCCGCAGATTCACCAATGCCCATGAGACCATGATCTGGGCGGCGCGCGATCCCGGCGTGAAGGGCTATCAGTTCAATTACGAGATGCTGAAGGGCGGCAATGAGGACGTGCAGGTGCGCTCCGACTGGCTGTTTCCCATCTGCACCGGCGCCGAGCGCCTGAAGGATGAGGACGGGCGCAAGCTGCACCCGACCCAGAAGCCCGAGGCGCTGCTTGCCCGCGTGATGCTCTCGGCCTCCAAGCCGGGCGACGTGGTGCTCGATCCCTTCCTCGGTTCCGGTACCAGCGCGGCCGTGGCCAAGCGTCTGCGCCGCCATTTCATCGGCATCGAGCGGGACGAGGGCTATGCCGCCGCCGCCGCCGCCCGCATCGAGGCTGTGGAGCCGCTGCCGGAGATCGCGCTTCAGGCCCCGCCCTCCGCCCGTGAAGCGCCGCGTGTGGCCTTCTCCGCCCTCGTGGACAGCGGGCTGGTGACGCCGGGTGTCGAACTCACCGACGCCAAGGGCAATGTACGCGCCGTGGTGCGAGCCGACGGCACCATCGCGCTGGTCAACAACGCCACGCTTTCGGTGGGCTCCATCCACCGCATGGGCGCTCTGGCGCAGGGCGCGGAAGCCTGCAACGGCTGGACCTTCTGGCATGTGGAGCAGGAAGGTCGCCGCCATCCCATCGACGTGCTGCGCGCCCGGTTGCGGGCGGAAATGGGTGTGCGCTCCGAGTGAGGAGCGGCCTGCGCGTTTCCCGACCATTCGGACAGCAAAAAGGGCCGGCGGATCACTCCGCCGGCCCTTTCTCATTTCCCGTCACCGATACGCAAAACTAAGCGACGGGAACGCGTCCTCAGATCCTCACAGGCGGGAAGGGATGCCGCTGTGGGACGGGCCGGAATGAGCGTCCTTGTCCGAGAAGGGGCCGACGATCTGGTCATTGGCGCTCGCCGGACGGGCCGTGCGGGCGGTGGGAGCAGCGGTCAGCGGCAGCAGGCTCTCGTTGGTGCGATACACCGTGGCGGCCGGGGCGCTCTGGGCGAGCACCGCGTAATTGTCGCGGTTGGCCTGCGAGACATATTCGTCCGCCGAGGCGGCGCCCGAGAAGGCAAGGCCGGCAACGAGGGCGAGAGCAGCATAAGACATCGTACGCATGGGGGTTCTCCTTGATTTTGAGCGGAGCGTCGTTGAGTGGCGCCCCGTGTCGAGGTGGGAGATAGACCCGCATTGCCTCGGGATAATCAGCAAAACGCGAAACTGATTATCTCGAAAATGGCAGCAATCCAGAACGCCTGTTGCGGCGTTACAGCGGCCCTTCGCAGGGCCCGTGGGAGCTTCACAGGCTCCATGGATATTGATTATTGATCTTTAATTTCAATGGCTTGATCGACTTGTTCCGGGCCGGCAATGCCTCGCCCCAACACATGCCATGTCAGCCCGGCGTATCGCCGCCTCAGCCACCTGCCGGAGCGGCAGATGCGATGGCACGATTTCGTGAGGCCGGTTGTGAATGGGGAGCTTGCCACCCGATCTGGAGGTCGAACGCGCTCAGGCGCCCTCGATCCGCCCGTGGGCGAGGATCTTGCGCATCACGCTTGGCAGGGCCTCGCGGGAAAAGTCCTTCGGCAGCACCCAGCGGCAGCCATCCGGCGCGGGCGTACGGGCGGGAAGATCCGCCCGCCACACATCCAGCGACAGCGCGAAATGAGTGAAGACATGCGCCACACTGCCCGGCAGCTTGCGCCAGTTCACCGCGAAGGGCGCATGGCTCTGCGGCGCCACAGGCACCGGACCCCAGGGGGTGGAGGGCACCTCGGTCATCTTCGCCAGCAGGCCCTTGTCGGGGCGGGTGCGCAGCAGCACCGCCCCATCCGCACGCACCGCGAGGAAGGCCACGCCCGCGCGTTCCGGCCGCTCGGTCTTGGGGGCCTTGACGGGATAGCGGGCGGGATCGCCCCCGGCGCGGGCGGTGCACGGGTCCATCCAGGGGCAGAGCGGGCAGGCGGGAGAACGGGGCGTGCAGATGGTGGCGCCGAGATCCATCATCGCCTGCGCGAAATCGCCCGGCCGTCGGGCGGGGGTGAGGGCGGCAGCCAGCGCCTTGATACGGGGTTTGGACTTCGGCAGAGGCTCGTCCACCGAATAAAGCCGGCTCACTACCCGCTCGATATTGCCGTCCACGGGGCTGGCCTTGAGGTCGAAGGCGATGGAGGCAATGGCGGCGGCGGTATAGGGGCCGATGCCGGGCAGTTCGAGCAGCACGTCTTCGTCAGCCGGGAAGTGTCCGCCGTGGCGCTCTACCACGGCTTTCGCGCAGGCGTGCAGGTTGCGGGCGCGGGCGTAATAGCCGAGCCCCGCCCAGGCCGAGAGCACCTCTTCCAGCGGTGCGGCGGCGAGGTCTGCCACCGTGGGCCAGCGGCGGGTGAAGTCGATGAAATAAGGGCCGACCGCCTTCACCGTGGTCTGCTGGAGCATGATCTCGGAGAGGAAGACGTGATAGGGATCGGCGGTTCGTCCCGGCTCGGCACGCCAGGGCAGGCGGCGGCGGTGGCGGTCATACCAGGCGAGCAAATCGGCGGGGCGGGGGGCGGCCTTCTGGTCGAGGGCGCGGACTGGTAAGGTCGCGGAAATCATGGTGCCACCGTGCCGGGCTGCGCCGGCTCCCGCAAGAGGCCCGTGCAACGGGCGTCCGCATTTCTGAAGGATCAGGCCTTTCCATGTACAGACCGAGGAAGCAGGTGCGCCCGCTGGCCGATCTGATCGGGCCAAGCATCGCCGATGCGCTGGGGCGGGCCGGCTTCTCCGTGGTGGAGATCGTCACCCATTGGGACGACATCGTGGGGCCGGACCTCGCCCCCCGCACCCTGCCGCTGAAGATGCAGTGGCCGAACCGGCAGAATAACGAGCCGGCCACCCTCGTGGTGCGCGTGGAGGGGCCATATGCCATCGAGCTGCAATATGCGGCACCTGTCGTGGTGGAGCGGATCAACGCCTATTTCGGCTGGCGTTGCGTCGGCCGGCTGGCCCTGCGGCAGGGGCCGGTGCCGCCGCGCATCGGCCCGCCGCCAAAGCCGGTGGAGCCCTCGGCGGCTGAACTGGCGGATATTCGGCATGATCTGAAGCTCACCGAGGACGATGCCCTTTCGGCCTCGCTGGCCCGTCTTGGCGCATTGGTGCGGCGTGAGCGCCGCGGCCGGTGAGGGCGCAGATTCGGCAAAGCGCCGGCCGGTGCAGCGCCGGAGTTAAGTGCTGCGCCGCAAAAGGTGATCGGGAACCATTTGCCGCCGCATCCCTGCCATGTTAGCGCGATCCTGTCTGCGCCGAACGTTCCGGAGACTTTCATGTTGGTTCATCGTCGTCGTTTCCTCGAGGGAATCGGCCTTCTCGCCCTGGCCGCCGGCGTCGGCATGCCGCTCGCCCGTCTCGTGGGCTTTTCCCCGGATTTCGTGAGCAGCGCGGCGGCCCAGACGGCCGATGCGGCCAAGCTGACGGCGCCCGCCGCCAGCCCCCTGCCGGTCAAGTCCCTCGGCGACCCCAAGGCGCCCGTGACGATCATCGAATATGCCTCGATGACCTGCAGCCACTGCGCTCACTTCGCCACCACGACCTTCCCGACCCTGAAGACCAAATATATCGACACGGGCAAGGTTTATTACGTGCTGCGCGAATTCCCGTTCGATCCGGTCTCGACGGCGGCGTTCATGCTCGCCCGCTGCGTGCCGGACGACAAGTATTTCCCCATGGTGGACACGCTGTTCGAGACCCAGAGCGCCTGGGCCTTCAGCCAGAACCCGGCCGCCGGGCTGCTCACCGTCGCCAAGCAGGCGGGCCTGAGCGAGGCGGACTTCGAGAAGTGCCTGTCCGACCGGGCTCTCGCCGAGAAGGTTCAGGCCAGCGCTCAGTATGGCAACAAGGAACTGGGCGTGGATTCCACCCCCACCTTCTTCATCAATGGCAAGAAGGTGCCGGGCGCCATCACGGTGGCGGATCTCGACAAGGAACTGGAGCCCCTGCTGAAGGGCAAGTGAGCCCGGTCAGCAGTTCCTCTCAAACGAAGAAGGCGGGTGCCGTGGCGCCCGCCTTTTTTCATTCGCCGTCGGGATTGTTGGGATCGGGCGCCAGCGGCCCGCGCGGGACGGTGGGCGGCGGAGTGCCGACCAGCGATCCGCTGCCGATGAGCGATCCGCTTTCCACCACCGGCGGACGCGGCGTCGAGGGCGCGGGGCGCGACGACACCACCTGACCGGAATAGGCGTCCACGGCGAGAAGCACCCGGCCTTCGGCCGACTGGGCATAGACGTAATAATAGCCCTGCGAGAATTTCGGCGGCGTCACCTGCGCATAGCCGGCGCTGCCGACGATGGCCTGCACCTGGTCCGGCGGGATGCGCGGAGCGCCGGGTGGCATGGGGCCTTGCGGCTGGCCGTTGGTGATCGGCACATCCACATAGGGTTGTACGAAGACCGGCGGCTGGTTGTTGCCGCCGCCATGCCACTGGCCGCCGCCATTGCAGCCGAGGCAGGGCTGGGGCGCGCCACCCCCACTGTTCCAGTTGCCCCCCGGATAGCCATTGTAGCCACCGCCGCCACCGGGCGGGGCGAAGGTGACGCCGCGCTCGGCGGCGAGGAGCGGCGTTGCGGGCAGGGCGAGGAGGACGGCAAGGCTAAGAACCAGCCGCATGGCGGGCTGGCGACTGGCGCATTTGGTCGCGCGCTGGCCGTGAAGAACAGGGTGGGACGTCATGGCCGGTTCCGTGCAGTTCCGTTCGAACGGCGGGCATCGTAGCGTGCGAGGATTGCGGGAGGCTGGGAATTCCTTAAGGGAAGAGGCCGAAAGCCGGCGGCTTCGGGGCGTGGGCCAATTCCTGCCAACGGGTATGCGATAGGGCTGTTCGCAATAGCGTTGCGCAAAAGGGGTGTTCCTCGTACCGTTGTTGCGCCTGCGAGGGGCCTCGCGCAATTTATGCAGCCCGAGCATGGCTCGTCCACATTAGGACGCTTGTAGACAGGCCGCTTTTCTGTCATGTTTCTAGAGATAGGGCAGTCCTGCTGCCCTATCGGCGTCCCCTTCAGCGTTTTTGAGCGTACGTTCTAGCGAGCGTGCGCTTTCGTGCGCGGGGGTATGGGAGTGGCTGATCGGCCCACGGCCGACATGGGAGAAGTTCGAGATGACCAGTCAGGATCGCAACAACGGGACGGCACATGTGGCTCTGGGCGCCGCTGACGCCAAAGACCCGGCGATCTATGGCCGTCCGCAACCTTTCGGCCTGTTCGACCCTGCGCACGAGAAGGATTCGTGCGGTGTCGGCTTCATCGCCGACATCAAGGGCCGCAAGTCCCACAAGATCATTCAGGACGGCATTCAGATCCTGCTGAACCTCGAGCATCGCGGTGCCGTGGGCGCGGATCCGCGCGCCGGTGACGGCGCGGGCATGCTGGTTCAGATCCCGCATCGCTTCTTCGCCAAGGAAGCGGAGAAGCTCGGCTTCTCGCTGCCGGAGCCCGGTCATTACGCCGTCGGCCACATCTTCATGCCGCGCGATGCCGAGGGGCGCGAAATCGTGCGTGCGGCTTTCGCGCGCGTGGTGGAAGAAGAGGGCCTCGTCCTGCTCGGCTGGCGCAACGTGCCCACCGACAATTCGTCGCTGGGCGAGAGCGTGCTGCCCACGGAGCCGAACCACGAGCAGATCTTCGTCGGCCGCGGCGAGAGCCAGCTCGACGAGGACGCCTTCGAGCGCCGGCTGTTCGTGCTGCGTAAGGTGATCTCCAACGTCGTCTATGATGCCAAGGATCCGCGCACGGCCGGCTATTATCCGGTGTCGCTGTCCTGCCGCACGCTGGTCTACAAGGGCATGTTCCTGGCCGACCAGCTGGGCGCCTATTATCCGGATCTGCACGATCCGGACTTCGAGAGCGCGCTGGCCCTCGTGCACCAGCGCTTCTCCACCAACACCTTCCCGGCCTGGCCGCTGGCCCATCCCTACCGGATGGTCGCCCATAACGGCGAGATCAACACGCTGCGCGGCAACGTGAACTGGATGGCGGCCCGTCAGGCCTCCGTCGACAGCGAGCTGTTCGGCGCCGACATCTCCAAGCTCTGGCCCATCTCCTATGAGGGCCAGTCGGACACCGCCTGCTTCGACAATGCGCTGGAATTCCTGACCCAGGGCGGCTACGGCCTCGCCCATGCGGCCATGATGCTGGTGCCCGAGGCGTGGGCCGGCAACCCGCTCATGGATGAGGAGCGGCGCGCCTTCTACGAGTATCACGCTGCTCTCATGGAGCCGTGGGACGGCCCGGCCGCCATCGTGGCCACTGACGGCCGCCAGATCGTGGCGACGCTGGACCGCAACGGCCTGCGCCCCGCCCGCTATCTCGTCACCAGCGACGACACCATCGTGCTCGCCTCCGAGTCGGGCGTGCTGACGGTGCCGGAGGAGAAGATCGTCACCAAGTGGCGCCTCCAGCCCGGCAAGATGCTGCTGGTGGACCTCAAGGAAGGTCGCCTCGTCCCCGACGAGGAGATCAAGACCGAGCTCGCCCGCGCCAATCCCTACAAGGACTGGCTGAAGCACACCCAGCTGGTGCTTGAGGACCTGCGCCCCGTGGAGGCGCGCGAGGTGCGCACCGACGTGGCGCTGCTCGATCGCCAGCAGGCGTTCGGCTACACGCAGGAAGACGTGAAGCTGCTGATGGCCCCCATGGCCATCACCGGCCAGGAAGCCGTGGGCTCCATGGGCACCGACACGCCCATCCCCGTGCTCTCCGACAAGTCGAAGCTGCTTTACAATTATTTCCAGCAGAACTTCGCGCAGGTGACGAACCCGCCCATCGACCCGATCCGCGAGGAAATGGTCATGAGCCTCGTCTCCT
This sequence comes from Azorhizobium oxalatiphilum, assembly GCF_014635325.1. Taxonomy (GTDB): domain Bacteria; phylum Pseudomonadota; class Alphaproteobacteria; order Rhizobiales; family Xanthobacteraceae; genus Azorhizobium; species Azorhizobium oxalatiphilum. Next base: position 145,873 of record NZ_BMCT01000012.1, read on the forward strand.
TCATCGGGCCGCGTCCGAACATCTTCGATCTGGAAGGCACCGCCCGCCGCAAGCGGCTGGAAGTGCGCCAGCCGATCCTCACCAATGAAGATCTGGAGAAGATCCGCTCCATCGGCTTCATGGAGGAGCGGTTCGACACCCGCACGCTCGACATCACCTATCCGTCCGACAAGGGCGCGGCGGGCCTCGAAGGCGCGCTGGAGCGTTTGTGCGAGCGCGCCGATGCGGCGGTCCATGGCGGCTACAACATCATCATCCTGTCCGACCGCATGGTCGGCCCGGACCGCATCCCGATCCCGGCGCTGCTGGCCACTGCGGCCGTGCATCATCACCTGATCCGCAAGGGCCTGCGCACCTCCGTGGGGCTCGTTGTGGAGACGGGTGAAGCCCGCGAGATCCATCACTTCGCCTGCCTCGCCGGCTATGGCGCGGAAGCGATCAACCCGTACCTCGCCTTCGAGACCATGCTCGCCTTCAGCGACATTCCGGAGGAAGTGGACGAGTACGAGATCGTCAAGCGCTTCATCAAGTCCATCGACAAGGGCCTGCTGAAGGTGATGTCCAAGATGGGCATCTCCACTTACCAGTCCTATTGCGGCGCGCAGATCTTCGACGCCGTGGGCCTCTCCTCGGCCGTGGTGAACCGCTACTTCTTCGGCACCGCCACCACCATCGAGGGCGTCGGCCTCGCGGAGATCGCCGAGGAGACGGTGTGCCGTCACCAGCTCGCCTTCTCCGATGCGCCGGTCTATCGCCTCGCGCTCGATGTGGGCGGCGAGTATGGCTACCGCATCCGTGGCGAGGACCATGCCTGGACGCCGGACACGGTGGCGACTCTCCAGCATGCCGTGCGCGGCAATGCGCAGGATCGCTACAAGGCGTTCGCCAAGGCCATCAATGATCAGGACAAGCGCTTCCTGACCATCCGCTCGCTGTTCCGCCTCAAGGACGCGGCCGAGTTCGGCAATACGCCGATCGACCTGTCCGAGGTCGAGCATCCGCGGGAGATCGTGAAGCGCTTCTCCACCGGCGCCATGTCGTTCGGCTCCATCTCCCGCGAGGCGCACACCACGCTCGCCATCGCCATGAACCGCATCGGCGGCAAGTCGAACACGGGTGAGGGCGGCGAGGAGTCCGAGCGCTACAAGCCGCTGCCGAACGGCGACAGCGCCCGTTCCGCCATCAAGCAGGTGGCCTCCGGTCGCTTCGGCGTGACGGCGGAATATCTCGTCAATTCCGACGTGATGCAGATCAAGGTGGCGCAGGGGGCCAAGCCCGGCGAAGGCGGTCAGCTGCCCGGCCACAAGGTGGATGCGGTCATCGCCAAGGTGCGCCACTCCACCCAGGGCGTGGGCCTCATCTCCCCGCCGCCGCACCACGACATCTATTCCATCGAGGATCTGGCGCAGCTCATCTATGACCTGAAGAACGTCAATCCCGATGCGGACGTGTCGGTGAAGCTGGTGTCCGAAGTGGGCGTCGGCACCGTGGCTGCGGGCGTTGCCAAGGCGCGCGCCGACCACATCACCATCTCCGGCTTCGAGGGCGGCACGGGTGCGTCCCCGCTGACCTCCATCAAGCATGCCGGTTCGCCGTGGGAGATGGGCCTCGCCGAGACCCAGCAGACGCTGGTTGCCAACCGCCTGCGCGGTCGCATCGCGCTTCAGGTGGACGGCGGCCTGCGCACCGGCCGTGACGTCATCATCGGCGCGCTGCTCGGGGCGGACGAGTTCGGCTTCTCCACCGCCCCGCTCATCGCGGCGGGCTGCATCATGATGCGCAAGTGCCACCTGAACACCTGCCCGGTGGGCGTGGCCACGCAGGATCCCGTCCTGCGCAAGCGCTTCAAGGGCACGCCCGAGCACGTCATCAACTACTTCTTCTTCGTCGCCGAGGAAGTCCGCGAGATCATGGCGCAGCTCGGCTTCCGCACTGTGGACGAGATGGTCGGCCGCGCCGATGTGCTCGACCAGCGGGAAGCGATCGACCACTGGAAGGCGAAGGGGCTGGATTTCAGCCGCATCTTCGCCCTGCCGGAGGTGCCGCCGACTGTTTCCGTGCGTCACACCGAGCGCCAGCACCATCCCATCGAGAAGGTGCTGGACCGCACCCTCATCGCGCAGGCCGAGCCCGCTCTGGAGCGTGGCGAGCCGGTGGTGATCGACCAGCCCATCCGCAGCGTGGACCGCTCCGCCGGCGCCATGCTCTCGGGTGCGGTGGCCAAGCGCTACGGCCAGGCCGGACTGCCTGATGGCACCATTGCGGTGAACCTGAAGGGTACGGCGGGTCAGGCCTTCGGCGCCTTCCTCGCGGCCGGCATCACCCTCAATCTTGAGGGCGAGGCCAATGACTATGTGGGCAAGGGCCTTTCGGGCGGCCGCATCATCGTCAAGCCGGCGGAGAACAGCACCATCATCGCCGAGAACTCCATCATCGTGGGTAACACCGTGATGTATGGCGCCACCGAGGGCGAGTGCTATTTCCGCGGTGTGGCTGGCGAACGCTTCGCCGTGCGAAACTCAGGCGCCATCGCTGTCGTTGAAGGCACGGGCGACCACGGCTGCGAATACATGACCGGCGGTGTCGTGGTGGTCATCGGCCAGACCGGGCGCAACTTCGCGGCCGGCATGTCCGGTGGCGTGGCCTATGTGCTGGACGAGGACAAGAGCTTCGCCAAGCGCTGCAATCTCTCCATGGTCGATCTTGAGCCGGTGGAAGAGGAAGAGGACCTGCTGGAGCGTCTCCACCACCATGGCGGCGATCTGGAGTTCAAGGGCCGCATCGACGTGCAAGGCGATATGTCGCGCCATGACGAGGAGCGCCTGCACCAGCTGATCGTGAAGCACCTGCACTACACCGGTTCGCAGCGTGCCCAGACGATCCTCGACAACTGGGCGGACTATCGCTCCAAGTTCGTGAAGGTGATGCCGGTCGAGTACCGGCGCGCGCTCCGTGAGATGGAGAAACGCCTGCAGGCGGCGGAGTAAGCCGAACCGGGGCAGGGCGGCGCCTTATCGCGCCAGCCCTGCTTTCCCCCTGACGGGGGTCGTCCTCTCCGATCCGAGCCATTGCGTCCCGCGCCAGCGAGAGGGCTGGTGCGCGCAGAAAGTGCCGGGTCGAGAGTCCTCAAGCTGGAACAATTCTTGTATTTGGAGCTTCTGGCGCGGTGCGCGCGACGAGGCTCCGCGGAGGGGTGTCTGATGGGTAAGGTCACGGGTTTCCTGGAGATCGATCGGCGCGATCAGAAGTATCAGCCGGCGTCCGATCGTATTCGGCACTTCCGCGAGTTCACGCTGGCGCTGCCCGAAACCGAAGTGGGCAATCAGGCGGCACGCTGCATGGATTGCGGCATCCCCTTCTGCCATGGCGACACCGGCTGCCCGGTTCATAACCAGATCCCGGACTGGAACGACCTCGTCTATAATGGCGAGTGGGAGGAGGCGCTGCGCAACCTCCATTCCACGAACAATTTCCCCGAGTTCACCGGCCGCGTCTGCCCCGCCCCGTGCGAGGAAGCCTGCACGCTGAACCTCGAGGACATGCCCGTCACCATCAAGACGGTGGAGCAGTCCATCATCGACAAGGGCTGGAAGATGGGCTGGGTGAAGCCCGAGCTTCCCGCCCAGCGCACCGGCCGTTCCGTGGCCGTGGTGGGCTCCGGCCCCGCCGGCATGGCGGCGGCCCAGCAACTTGCCCGCGCCGGCCACGACGTGCATGTGTTCGAGCGCGAGCCCAAGGCCGGCGGCCTGCTGCGCTACGGCATTCCTGACTTCAAGATGGAGAAGCACCACATCGACCGCCGCGTGGCGCAGATGGAGGCCGAGGGCGTCACCTTCCACTATGGTGTGAACGTGGGCGTCACCAAGCCGGTGCAGGAACTGCTGGACACCTATGACGCCGTGCTGCTGTGCGGCGGTGCGGAAGCTCCCCGTGATCCCAAGCTGCCGGGGCAGGAGCTGGAAGGCGTGCATTTCGCCATGCCTTATCTCGTCCAGCAGAACCGCCGTGTGGGCCATGAGGACACCGGCCGTGAGCACCCGCTGCTGTCGTCCGGCCGCCATGTGGTGGTGGTGGGCGGCGGCGACACCGCCTCCGACTGCGTGGGCACCGCCTTCCGTCAGGGCGCGCTCTCCGTGACCCAGCTCGACATCCGCCCGGTTCCTCCCATGAAGGAGAACAAGCTGGCGGTGTGGCCCTACTGGCCGACCAAGTTCCGCACCTCGTCCTCGCAGGCTGAGGGCGCAGATCGCGAGTTCGCCTGCGCCACGCTCGGCATCGAGGGCCGCAACGGCCGCGTCACTGGCGTGAAGTGCGCCCGCGTGGATCATCAGCGCAAGCCCATCCCCGGCACGGAGTTCGTGCTGCGGGCCGATCTCGTCTTCCTCGCCATCGGCTTCGCCAGCCCCATCCATGCGGGCATGCTCCAGCAGTCGGGCGCGGCGCTTGATGGTCGCGGCAATCTGAAGGCGGACGAGACCGAGTATCTGACCTCTGTGCCCAAGCTCTATGCAGCGGGCGACATGCGGCGTGGCCAGTCGCTGGTGGTGTGGGCCATCCGCGAGGGCCGTCAGGCGGCTCATTCCATCGACAAGGCGCTGATGGGCGCCACCACCCTGCCGCGCTGAGCGGCGCGGGCCTTCCGAAAACGAAACGGCCGGGCGTGAGCCCGGCCGTTCTGCGTTTCAGGGATCGGCTACGGCGGATCAGAAGGCGTAGATCGCCACCACGAAGCCGAGGATCACGATGGCCAGCATGCCGAGCGTGACGAGGCCGAGACGCTTCTCGATGAAGGTGCGGGCCGCCGGTCCGTAGCGGTGCAGGATGGCGGCGAGAATGAAGAAGCGCAGGCCGCGCGTGATCACCGACAGCACGATGAACCAGAACAGATTGTAGTTGGCGAAGCCCGAGGTGATCGTCACCAGCTTGTAGGGGATGGGAGTGAGCCCCTTCAGCAGGATCACCCAATGCCCGTAATGGGCATAGGCCTCGCGGAACACTTCCACCTTCTGGCCGTAGCCATAGAGGTTGATGAGCCACAGGCCGAGGCTGTCATAGAGCAGGGCGCCGATCGCATAGCCCACGAGGCCGCCGAGTACCGAGCAGATTGTGGCGATGAGCGCGTACTGCCAGGCCTTTTCCGGCCGGGCGAGGGTCATGGGCACCTGCAGCACGTCCGGCGGCACGGGGAAGATGGAGCTCTCCGCGAAGGCCACGATGCCCAGCGCCCACGGCGCCGACGGCTTGGACGAATAAGCGATCACCCAATCATAAAGCTTGCGAAGCATGGAAAATCTTCACGCTGGAGGCTGAGGCGTGGAGCCGTGCGCGGCACCATGCTCCCTTTAAGTCCGGGCGAGTGAACCGGATCGGAACGTGCTCTAGACGCGCATCGGGCACCTGTCCAGCACGGCGAAAGTCGGCCGTGCTGTCGCGCAAACATCACGCTTCATGAAATGGCAACCCTAATGGCGGGAGTAGGGGAACCGTGTGGCGGCAACGTGCATTAACCGTCGCGAAGGCTGGACGGATTTCGTCCTATCTCTGAAGGAGAAATTAACGTTCTGCCAACGGATGCATGGGATTTTGCGAGCTTCCGCGCATGCCCGCGCACCGTTCAACCCCTTGGGATGAGACCCGCCATGTTGAAGCGTATCGCCGTGTTTGCAGTGCTGGTGCTGAGCTACGCGGTCAGCGGCATTGCGCTGAGCTCCGGGTCCAACCAGGCCTCTGCGACGGTGGCCTCCACCGCCGAGTGAGCGCGACAAGTTATTGCTTGCCGCAAGTCCTTTCGCGGAGTGGCTCAGGCCAAAAGAAACGCCGGCATCCCAGAAGAATGCCGGCGCAGTTGGCTTGGAGGTCATAAGTCGAGTTCAGGAAGCCGGGGCCTCTTCCGCCCCGGTTGAAGTCCTTGAAATCAGTGGCGGGCGGCGACCTGTCCCGACGCGGCATGCAGATCCGCCGCGCGCAGGTCCGCAGCCGTCAGCGGCGGAACGGTGAGGTGATCGCCGATGCCGGCGGTGGCTGCGCGCTGCCGCACAAGGGCCAGCACAACATCGAGGGTCGGGGTCGGCACGTCCACCATGCGCCCCATTTCCTGAACCACCGTCACCAGCGGGTCGATCTCCATGGGGCGTCCCCGCTCCAGATCCTGCAGCATGGACGTCTTGTGCGCGCCCACGGCGCCCGCGCCATTGATGCGCCGTTCCACATCCACCCGGAAGGTGACGCCGAGACGGGTGGCGATGGTCTGCGCCTCCAGCATCATGGCCTTGGCCACGGCCCGGGTGTCGGGATCGCCGGCGATGACTTCCAGCGTGGCATTGGTGAGCGCGCTGATGGGGTTGAAGCACAGGTTGCCCCAAAGCTTCAGCCACATCTCGTCGCGGATGTTGTTCACGATCGGCGCGCGCAGGCCGGCGGAGGTCATCAGTTCGCTGAGGCGGGTGATGCGGTCCGTGGTCTCCCCCGAAGGCTCGCCCAGCGGGAACTTGTCGCCATAGATGTGCTGGATCACGCCCGGCTCCACCACCTCGGTGGCGGGGTACACGATGCAGCCGATGGCGCGCTCGGGGCGCAGCACATCCCACTGCTTTCCACCCGGATCAACGCTTTCCAGCGTGCGGCCTTCCAGCGCGCCGCCATGCTTGTAGAAATACCAGTAGGGCACGCCGTTCACGGCGGTGACGACGCTGGTATCGTTGCCCAGCAGCGGGCGCATGCGCTCCACCACGCCGGGAACGGAATGGGCCTTGAGGGAGATGAAGACATAATCCTGCGGACCGAGCTCGGCCGGATTGTCGCTGGCGCGGACCTTGGCGACACGCTCCTCACCATTGATGAGCAGCTTCACGCCGTTCTCGCGCATGGCCTCCAGATGGGCGCCGCGGGCCACGAGGCTCACGTCCGCACCGGCTCGGGCCATTTCCACACCGAGATATCCACCGATGGCGCCGGCCCCGTAGATGCACACCTTCATGTCCGCGTCTCCCTGTATCGCGAATGATGTATTATGTATGCCAGCTCTAAGGGCGGGCTTTTGCCGTGACGGATGATGGTTCAACCATATATGTGAGAAAAATTTCCGTCACGTGGAAAAATGCCTGATGGCCGATTTTGTTTCATGGCGAGCAAAGGAGAAGGCTGTTCCGACGTCGGGGAAGGGCGTGCTAACGGCTTGAAAAAAAGCGCTTGGCGGCCGATGAATGCGCCAGTGGTCGTCCTTGAAGGGCGATGGTCTCGGGAGCGTTGCCATGCCGGATACGGACCTCACCCCGCGCCGACGGGGCCGCCCCGCTTCCGCTTCGGCGGATGGCGGGCCTGAGGTCCAGTCGCTGGATCGTGCCATGGGCCTCCTGCGGGTGCTGGCGGAAGCCGACGGCATGAGTCTCAGCGATATCGCCCGCAAGGCCGAACTGCCGGCGTCCACGACGCACCGCCTCCTTGCGACCTTGCAGAAGCGTCAGATCGTCAATCACGACGCGGAGAACGGGCTCTGGACCGTGGGCCTCGGCCTCTTCCGCATCGGCGCGGCCTATCTGCGCATCCGCAAGCTGCCGGATATCGGCCGTCCCGTCATTCGTCGCCTGCTGCACGAAACCGAGGAGACAGTGAACCTGACCATGTTCGACGGCATGGAACTGGTGGTGGTGGCGCAGGCTGAAGGGCATTCCAGCGTCCGCGCCTTTTTCCGCCTGGGTCTGCGGCTGCCGCTGCATGCCAGCGCCGCCGGCAAGAGCATTCTGGCCAATGCAAGCCCGGCCTTCCGGGGCGCCTTGCTGGCGCAGGTGCGCTATGAGGCGCTGGCTGCCCGCACCCATCGCACCGAGCGCGCGCTCATGAATGACGTGGACGCCATTCTGGAGCGCGGTTACGCCGTCGATGACGAGGAGCACACCTCCGGCATGCGGGCCGTGGCGGCGGCGATCTTCAACGAATGGCGAGAGCCTATCGGCGCGGTCTCGGTCTCCGGTCCCACGGTGCGCATGACCGAGGATCGTCTGGCCCGGCTCGGGCGTCGTGTCGCCGCCGCCGCCGACCAGATGACGCGTCTGTATTCCGGCGCCGACGAAACCCTGCCGCCGGATTTCGCAGCTTATCGTTGAGCGTATGCTTACTTGCCTCGCAGCTCCCGGCTTGCCGAAGGCTGGGAATGCGGCGGCTTGTCTTGCTGCCTGACCGTGCCCGCATGGTGTAGCGGGAAATTGCTGCTTCGCAATGCGGGTCTGAAATATCAAATACAGTATTCGTAGTATCTAATGCAGCGCACAAGATGCGGTACACTTGATTATCGTTGCGTAAGGCGCGCCCTCGGCATAGGCTGTTACATGTCGTTCATCAACATGGCGGCGCTAGCTGTCGTGTTTCCGATAAATGGCATGCGATCCGCCAAATAAAAAGGCGGACGACTCCGGGAGGAACAGATCCAATGCAGCTCGCACACGCGCGCACAGTCACCGGCACGATCAGGGGCACCCTGAAGACCTTGGCGGCTGGTCTGCTGGCCGCCGCCTTTCTGGCGCCCGCAGCCGCCACCGCCTGGGAGCCAACCAAGACGGTGGAGTTCATCGTGCCGGCCGGCACCGGCGGCGGCGCCGACCAGATGGCCCGCATGGTTCAGGGCATCATCCAGAAGCACGGGCTGATGTCGCAGCCGCTCGTGGTCATCAACAAGGCGGGCGGCGCGGGTGCCGAGGGCTTCCTCGACATGAAGGCCTCCACCGGCAATCCGCACAAGATCGTCATTACCCTCTCGAACCTGTTCACCACGCCGCTTGCCACCGGCGTGCCGTTCAAGTGGGACGAGCTGACACCGGTCTCCATGCTGGCGCTGGACGAGTTCATCCTCTGGGTGAATGCCAAGGCGCCCTATGACGACGTGAAGGGCTATCTGGCCGCGCTCAAGGCCGCGACGCCCGGCGCCGAGTTCAAGATGGGCGGCACCGGCTCCAAGCAGGAAGACCAGATCATCACCGCCGCCATCGAGCAGAAGACCGGCACCAAGTTCATCTATGTGCCCTATAAGGGCGGCGGCGATGTCGCGGCACAGCTCGTGGGCGGGCATGTCACCTCCTCGGTGAACAATCCCATCGAGGCCGTAGCGCAGTGGCGCGCCGGGGAGCTGAAGCCGCTCTGCGTGTTCGACTATCAGCGCCTCGCCTACAAGGAGCCGGTGACAGGCGAGAAGTCTTGGGCCGACATTCCCACCTGCAAGGAAGCCGGGCTCGACATCGAATATCTGATGCTGCGTGGCATCTTCGGTGCCCCGCGCATCACCGCCGATCAGGTGGGATACTATGTGGAGCTGTTCCGCCGCGTCCGCGAGACGCCGGAGTGGAAGGACTTCATGCAGAAGGGCGCCTTCAACACCACGGCTCTCACCGGCGCCGAATACAGGTCGTGGCTCGGCAAGGCGGCGGACACGCACCGCTCGCTCATGGAGACGGCCGGCTTCGTCGCCAAGTGACCTGATGGCGTAAGCCGGTTTAGGTGATCTGATAATCATCTGATCAGGGATACATCCGACCCCGGCGGCCGCCATGCCGCCGGGATTGGCTCCGCCGGACGGGAGGTCCGGCGCCTGAAGCACGGACCGGCGCGCATCTGACTGCCTGCCGCTTCCGCCTGTCAGGCCGGCTGATCCTGAATGGGTGCCGACGCGCGCCCTCCGGCTCATGCCCTCGCAAACGTCTGTGCGTGCGGGCCCGGAGTCATGCTCCCCCCGATGCGTGCCTGAGCTTATCGCTGGTTCCGCGGCGGGCCCTTCGGATTGGGCCGCCGCCCGCAATACCCGACGTGACGGAGCCCGTCGCTCCGGCGCACGCCCGTGCCTTGCCCCGCAAGCGGCGGTGGCAGGCCCTTTTGACCTTGCAAGGTGATCTCGGGAGGAAAGTGATGGATCCTCAAAACGCGGCGCATGAACACACCGTCACGCGCCGGACCATGGACATCGTGGTGGCGCTTCTCTTCATGGGCCTTGCCGGGCTTGTCATGGCGGACAGCTGGCGCATCGGCGCACGCTGGGCGAGCGACGGCCCGCAGGCCGGATATTTCCCCTTCTATGTGGGGCTGATCATGATGGTGGCGAGTGTCACCACGCTGCTCCAGAATCTGCTGACGCGCCATCCCGACCGGGCGAACTTCGTTGATCGCTCGCAGTTCCGCTCGGTGCTGCAGGTTCTGGTGCCCACCATCGCCTATGTGGTGCTGATCGCCTTTATCGGCCTCTATGTGGCGTCGGCCATCTTCATTGCTTTCTTCATGTGGTGGCTCGGCAAGTACAAGCCGCTGCTGATCGTGCCGGTGGCCATCGGGGTGCCGCTGGTTCTGTTCGTGATGTTCGAAGTCTGGTTCCTGGTGCCGCTGCCCAAGGGTCCGCTCGAAACCGCCCTCGGCTACTGACCGGGGAGCGGCGCTGCCGCCCCCGCTCTCTTGCTTGTCGCAATTCCTGACGCAGGACCGCCGCACACGTCCGGGGGACTGCTCCAGAGGTTCACATCCCATCAACAGGTGCCGGTCAGGCCTGCGGGCAAACGGCACGGGGGAGGACATCCGTTGGAAGCGCTTTCATCACTGATCGCCGGGTTCGGCGTCCTCGCTGATCCCATGAACATTGTCTACATGTTCGTGGGCATCATGCTCGGCGTGCTCATCGGCGTGCTGCCGGGCCTTGGCGGGGCGAACGGCGTCGCCATCCTGCTGCCGCTCACCTTCGCCATGTCGCCGGTCTCGGCCATCATCATGCTCTCCTCCATCTATTGGGGAGCGCTGTTCGGCGGCGCCATCACCTCCATCCTGTTCAATATCCCGGGCGAGCCATGGTCGGTGGCGACCACATTCGACGGGCACCCCATGGCGCAGAAGGGCAAGGCGGGCGAGGCGCTGACGGCGGCCTTCACGGGCTCCTTCATCGGCGCCTTCTTCGCGGTGGTGCTCATCACCTTCATGGCGCCGATCATCGCCAAGTTCGCGCTCAAGTTCGGGCCGGCGGAATTCTTCGCGGTCTACCTCCTCACCTTCTGCTCCTTTGTGGGTATGGGGAAGGAGCCTCCCGCAAAGGTGCTGGCTGTCATGGCGCTGGGCTTCGCGCTCGCGGCAGTGGGCATCGATACCGTGACCGGCCAGTTGCGCATGACCTTCGGCTCGGTGGAGCTGCTGCGCGGCTTCGACTTCCTGGTGGCGGTCATCGGCCTGTTCGGCGTGGGTGAGATCCTGCTCACCATGGAGGAGGGATTGGCCTTCAAGGGCAAGAGTGCCGCCATCAACATGCGGGTGGTGCTGCACACCTGGAAGCAGCTGCCGAAATTCTGGCTTGGCTGCCTGCGCTCGGCGGTGGTGGGCTGCTGGATGGGCATCACCCCCGGCGGTGCCACGCCTGCCTCCTTCATGAGCTACGGCCTCGCCAAGCGCTTCTCCAAGCGCGGCAACGAGTTCGGCAAGGGGGAGCTGGAAGGCGTGGTGATGCCGGAAGTTGGCGCGCACGCAGCCGGCACCGCAGCGCTGCTGCCCATGCTGACGCTGGGCATTCCGGGCTCGCCCACGGCGGCGGTGCTGCTGGGCGGCCTGCTGATCTGGGGGCTTCAGCCGGGGCCGCTGCTGTTCGTGGAGCAGAAGGATTTTGTGTGGGGGCTCATCGCCTCCATCTATCTCGGCAATATCGCCGGCCTGCTGGTGGTGCTCACCACCGTGCCGCTGTTCGCCGCCATCCTGCGGGTGCCGTTCAGCGTGATCGCGCCGATCATCCTCGTGGTCTGCGCGGTGGGTGCCTACACGGTGCACAATGCGACCATGGACATTGCCGTGATGCTGGTGTTCGGCGTCATCGGCTACGTCTTCAAGAAGCTGGACTATCCGCTGGCGCCTCTCGTACTCGCCCTGGTGCTGGGCGACATGGCGGAAAGCTCCTTCCGGCAGGCCATGCTGGTCTCGCAGGGCAACCTCGGCATCTTCTGGTCCAACCCGCTGGTGGGCAGCATCGTGACGCTGGCTCTGGTGATGCTGTTCTGGCCCCTCATCAGTGCCGGCATCCAGCGCCTGCGGGGCGGCGGCGCCAAGCACGCGGCTGCCGAATAGGGCCTGAAAGGGGCCGCGCCAGCGGTGCGGCCCCTTTTGCTTCCGGGCTCCTCAGGAGCGGGTCGCGCGCCCGTGACCTTGCGCAAAGCCGCATGACGGAAGGGTTTTTGCTGCACTGCGCAAACTTTTCCGCGGCGCCCAGGGATTGTGTGGCCTCTGAGAATACCGTACACAGTATTTCACCGACGGCATGCGTCCGACAGAAGTCGCTGCCAATGGGAAGGGACAAGGCCTCGTGGATCAGGTCGCAGAAACGCCAAAGCTCAATGTCGAGCCCCTCGGGGCGAGCTCGAGCCTGCGCGCCTTGGCCTACGACGCGCTGAAGCGGGCCATCACGGAAATGGACATCTACGGCAGCAGCACCGATTTCCGACTGGATGAGCGCCAGCTCTCCGAGGATCTCGGCGTGAGCCGCACCCCCATCCGGGAGGCCATGACGGTGTTGGAGCAGGAGGGCTTCGTGCGCTCCGTGCCGCGCCGGGGCATCTTCGTGGTGCGCAAGACAAAGCGCCAGCTGGTGGAAATGATCACCGTCTGGGCGGCGCTGGAAAGCATGGCGGCGCGCCTTGCGGCGGCCCATGCCAGCACGGCCGACCTCAATGGCCTGCGCCGCCTCTTCAATGAATTCGAAGTGGAGCCCCCGGGGGCCCACGTCCACGAATATTCGCAGGCGAACATCGCCTTTCATCAGGCGATCATCCGCATGGGCGGCAGCGCGCTGATCGTGGACATGACGGAAAATCTCTTCCTGCACATGCGGGCCATCCGCACGGTTTCCATCCGGCAGGAAAACCGCTCCGAACGCTCCATGCAGGAGCATATGGCGATCATCGATGCGCTTGAGGCACGTGATCCCGACCTCGCCGAGCGGCTGGTGCGGGAACACACCATGGCGCTCGCCGCGCTGGTGGAGAAGCACGGACAGTTTCCAGAATAGGCGGTGCCGTTTGGCCCGTCGGGCTTTCGCTTCTCCGGCGTGTCCGGCGGCGAAAGCAAAAACGAACACCTGAACGCCGTTACAGCCAAAGAAATCCGGGAGGACGGGCATGTCCGCAGTAGCACAGAGAATTGAAGCCCCCGAAGTCGAGCAGGAACTGACCGATGGCTTCCATCTGGTCATCGACGCTCTGAAGCTGAACGGCATCGAGACCATTTACGGCGTTCCGGGCATTCCGATCACCGATCTGGGCCGCATGGCGCAGGCCGAAGGCATTCGCGTCATCTCCTTCCGCCACGAGCAGAATGCGGGCAACGCCGCCGCCATCGCCGGCTTCCTCACCAAGAAGCCGGGCGTGTGCCTCACGGTTTCCGCGCCGGGCTTCCTGAACGGCCTGACCGCGCTGGCGAATGCCACCACCAATTGCTTCCCGATGATCCTGATCTCCGGCTCATCCGAGCGCGAGATCGTCGACCTGCAGCAGGGCGACTATGAGGAGATGGACCAGCTGGCCATCGCCAAGCCGCTGTGCAAGGCCGCCTTCCGCGTGCTCCATGCGGCCGACATCGGCATCGGCGTTGCCCGCGCCATCCGCGCTGCGGTGTCGGGGCGTCCCGGCGGCGTCTATCTCGACCTGCCCGCCAAGCTGTTCTCGCAGGTGATGGATGCGGCCGCCGGCGAGAAATCGCTGGTCAAGGTCATCGACCCGGCCCCCGAGCAGATCCCGTCCCCGGCTGCGGTGGACCGCGCCGTGGCGCTGCTGAAGGGCGCCAAGCGTCCGCTGATCGTCCTCGGCAAGGGCGCCGCCTATGCGCAGGCCGACGACGCCATCCGCGCGCTGGTGGAAAAGAGCGGCATTCCCTTCCTGCCCATGAGCATGGCCAAGGGCCTGCTGCCGGACACCCATCCGCAGTCCGCTGGTGCCGCGCGCTCCACGGCGCTGAAGGACAGCGACGTGGTGGTGCTGCTCGGCGCCCGCCTGAACTGGCTGCTCTCGCACGGCAAGGGCAAGACCTGGGGTGAGCCCGGCTCCAAGCAGTTCATCCAGGTGGACATCGAGCCGAAGGAGATGGACTCCAACGTGGAGATCGCGGCTCCTCTGGTGGGTGACATCGGCTCGGTGGTGAACGCGCTGCTGGAGCGTATCGATGCCGGCTGGCAGGCTCCGCCGTCCGATTGGGTGGAGAGCATCCGCTCGAAGAAGGAAGCCAACATCGCCAAGATGGCGCCGAAGCTCCTGAAGAACTCCTCGCCCATGGACTTCCACAGCGCGCTGGGCTCGCTGAAGAAGGTCATCGCCGAGCGTCCCGACGCCATCCTCGTGAACGAGGGCGCCAACACCCTCGACCTCGCCCGCGGCATCATCGACATGTACCAGCCGCGCAAGCGCCTGGACGTGGGCACCTGGGGCGTGATGGGCATCGGCATGGGCTTTGCCGTCGCCGCCGCCGTGGAAACCGGCAAGCCGGTTCTGGCGGTGGAAGGCGACAGCGCCTTCGGCTTCTCCGGCATGGAGGTGGAGACCATCTGCCGCTACGAGCTGCCTGTCACCATCGTCATCTTCAACAACAACGGCATCTATCGCGGCCTCGACACCGATCCCACGGGCCGTGACCCCGGCACCACGGTGTTCGTGAAGGGTGCGCGCTACGACAAGATGATGGAGGCCTTCGGCGGTGTGGGCGTGAACGTCACCACGCCGGACGAGCTCTACAAGGCTGTCAGCGCTGCGATGGACAGCGGCAAGCCCACGCTCATCAATGCCGAGATCGACCCGGCGGCGGGCAGCGAGAGCGGCAATATCGGCAGCCTCAACCCGCAGAGCGTGGTTGTCCGCAAGAAGTGAGTTTGAAGCCGCTGAGCGGCTCCTGAGTAAAAGATCACCGGGCGGGGCCACGGCCCCGTCTTCCTCTCCATCCGCGTCAATCAACGAACAGCCAAGCGTTGCTTAAGGCGCGTGCGGAAAGGACATGAGGTTTCCCATGGCAAAGGCCCTGGAAGGCGTCCGCATCCTGGACTTCACCCACGTTCAGTCGGGACCGACCTGCACGCAGCTGCTGGCCTGGTTCGGCGCCGACGTGATCAAGGTCGAACGCCCCGGCGAGGGGGACGTGACCCGCGCCCAGCTGCGCGACGTCCCCAATGCGGACAGTCTCTATTTCACCATGCTGAATTCCAACAAGCGCTCCATCACGCTCGACACCAAGAATGCCGAGGGCAAGAAGGTGCTCGAGGATCTGGTGAAGGCGTGCGACGTGCTGGTGGAGAATTTCGCCCCCGGCGCGCTGGATCGCATGGGCTTCACCTGGGAGCGCCTGCAGGCGATCAATCCCCGCCTCATCCTCGCCTCGGTGAAGGGGTTCGGCCCCGGCCCGTTCGAGGACTGCAAGGTTTATGAGAACGTTGCCCAATGCACGGGCGGCGCGGCTTCCACCACCGGTTTCCGTGACGGCCTGCCCATGGTGACGGGCGCGCAGATCGGCGACAGCGGCACCGGCCTGCATCTGGCGCTCGGCATCGTCACCGCGCTGTTCCAGCGCGAGCAGACGGGGCGCGGCCAGAAGGTGCTCGCTGCCATGCAGGACAGCGTGCTGAACCTGTGCCGCGTGAAGGTGCGCGACCAGCAGCGCCTGGAGCGTGGCCCGTTGCGCGAATACAGCCAGTTCGGCGAGGGCGTGCCCTTCGGCGATGCGGTGCCGCGCGCGGGCAATGATTCAGGCGGCGGCCAGCCAGGCCGCATCCTGAAGTGCAAGGGCTGGGAGCATGATCCCAACGCCTACATCTATTTCATCACCCAGGCCCCCGTGTGGAACAAGATCTGCGAAGTGATCGGTGAGCACACCTGGACCATGGATCCGGCCTATGCGACGCCGGCCGGGCGCCTGCCGCACCTGAACGAGATCTTCACCCGCATCGAAGCGTGGACCATGGCCCACACCAAGTTCGAGGCCATGGAGATCCTCAACAAGTACGACATTCCGTGCGGGCCGATCCTCTCCATGAAGGAGATCGTCGCCGACGAGTCGCTCTACGCCACCGGCACGCTGGTGGAAGTGGAGCACCCCGTGCGCGGCTCGTATCTGACGGTCGGCAACCCCATCAAACTGTCGGACAACGACGTGCCGGTGGAGCGTTCTCCGCTGCTGGGCGAGCATACCGATGAGATCCTCGCCGCCGTGCTGGGCTTCGATGCGGAGCGCATCGCGCAGGTGCGCCAGTCCGGGGCGCTGGGGGAAGAGCCCCTGCGGCAGGCTGCGGAATGAGTTTTCACGCGTCCGGACGCTGACCGGCGACCGGACGGGCGGGGCAGGGCGTTGACGCCCTGCGCAAGCAAGAGAACCAGAGGGCGCGCCCGGCACGCTGCATGAGCAGTGGATCAGGAGTGCCCTTCGGAACGGCCCGGCCCGCCTGCCCTCAAGGCCAGGCGGCGGGTCCGCCGCTCCCCGGTGCGGGCGGGTGGCAGGACCGGCAGCGCGCGGGCCCGGATGCGTGGTGAGACGAGACGTTCGGCTAAGCCAAATCGAGAAGTGGGCCTTGTCCGGTGCGATCAGTTCTCTCCTGCGGAAGGGCGCGGTCGGCGATGCCGCAATGATGAGTGTCGTGACAGGCATGGGATTTCGGCAAGAGGCCGGTCCCGGTCGTTCAAAGGGAGATGCACATGACCAAGCCGCTCGAGGGTATCAAGATCATCGACTTCACGCATGTGCAGGCCGGTCCCGCCTGCACCCAGCTGCTGGCGTGGTTTGGTGCCGACGTGATCAAGGTGGAGCGTCCCGGTTCCGGCGACGTGACCCGCAACCAGCTGCGCGACATCAGCAATGCTGACGCCCTCTATTTCACCATGCTGAATTCCAATAAGCGTTCGCTCACCCTCGACACCAAGACCCCGCAGGGCAAGGACGTTCTCACCAAGCTCATCAAGGAAAGCGATGTGCTGGTGGAGAACTTCGGCCCCGGCGCGCTGGACCGCATGGGCTTCACCTGGGAGCATATCAAGGAGCTGAACCCGGGCATGATCGTTGCCTCGGTGAAGGGCTTCTCCGATGGCCATCACTATGAAGACCTGAAGGTGTACGAGAACGTGGCGCAGTGCGCCGGCGGTGCCGCCTCCACCACCGGCTTCTGGGATGGCCCGCCCACCGTGTCGGCCGCCGCCCTCGGTGACTCGAACACCGGCATGCACCTCGCCATCGGCATTCTCACGGCGCTGCACGCCAAGAACAAGACCGGCAAGGGCCAGAAGGTCGCCGTGTCCATGCAGGACTCGGTCATCAACCTCTGCCGCGTGAAGCTGCGCGACCAGCAGCGCCTCGACCGCGTGGGCTATCTGGAAGAGTACCCGCAGTATCCGCACGGCGAGTTCTCCGACGTGGTGCCGCGCGGCGGCAATGCGGGCGGCGGCGGTCAGCCGGGCTGGGTGCTGAAGTGCAAGGGCTGGGAGACCGATCCCAACGCCTACATCTACTTCACCATCCAGGGTCATGCCTGGGCGCCCATCTGCAAGGCGCTGGGCCGCGAAGAGTGGATCAACGATCCGGCCTACAACACCGCCGAAGCCCGTCAGGACAAGATCTTCGAGATCTTCGCGATCATCGAGGCCTGGCTGGCCGACAAGACCAAGTTCGAGGCCGTGGACATCCTGCGCAAGTTCGACATTCCCTGCGCGCCGGTGCTCACCATGAAGGAGATCGCCAACGATCCGTCCCTGCGTGAGAGCGGCACCATTGTGGAAGTGGACCACAAGGAGCGCGGCAAGTATCTCACCGTCGGTTCCCCCATCAAGTTCTCGGACATGAAGGTGGAGATCACCGGTTCGCCGCTGCTCGGCGAGCACACCGACGAAGTGCTGGCGGACCTCGGCTATTCGGCCGAGCAGATCCAGGAACTGCACGCGGCCCGCGCGGTCTGACGATATCCCTCCCGGCGCCTTCGGGCGCCGGGAGACCTTGCGTGCCGTGAACCTGCAATGAGCTGTACGGCAGGACGTGTTGAGTTGAGGCTCACGAGGAGCCTCTGGCGCGATGGCCGTTCCGGCCGATGGGAGCATGACGCTCCGGTGCCTGACATCGAAATTCGGGGCTGAGCCCCTTTTGGCTGGCGCGCCGGGACGGCTGCGCCATTTCAGTTTTCACTATCACCATCTGCTGGCGCGTCACGCGGTCGGCGATCGTTCCCCTGCCGGGAGATCGCGCGCCCCTGCGCCGCCAAGGTCTGCCCGGCGCTCCATTGAGGATCGGGTCAGATGAACATCCATGAGTATCAGGCAAAAGCGCTCCTGAAGACGTATGGTGCGCCGGTTTCGCGCGGCGTGCCGGTGCTCGCCGTGAGCGAGGCTGAGGCGGCCGCAAAGGAGCTCGGCGGTCCTGTCTGGGTCGTCAAATCCCAGATCCACGCGGGTGGTCGCGGCAAGGGCAAGTTCAAGGAAGAAGCGGCCGGCGACAAGGGCGGCGTGCGTCTTGCCCGTTCGGTGGACGAGGTGAAAACCTTCGTCGAGCAGATGTTCGGCAACACGCTCGTCACTGTCCAGACGGGGCCTGCCGGCAAGCAGGTGAACCGGCTTTATCTGGAAGAGGGCGCTAATATCGCCAGCGAGTTTTATATCTCGCTCCTCGTTGATCGTGCATCCTCTCAGGTGTCCTTCGTTGTCTCCACCGAAGGCGGGATGGACATCGAGGAAGTGGCGCACAACACGCCTGAGAAGATCATCTCGTTCTCGGTGGATCCGGCGGCTGGCATCCAGGGCTTCCACGGCCGCAAGGTGGCGGATGCGCTGGGCCTGAAGGGCGACCTGTCCAAGCAGGCGGTGAAGCTCACCGAAGTGCTCTACACCGCCTTCACCGACACCGACATGGAGATGCTGGAGATCAATCCGCTGATCGTCACCACCGACGGCAAGCTGAAGGTTCTCGACGC
>NZ_BMCT01000013.1 GCF_014635325.1 Azorhizobium oxalatiphilum
GCGGTGTTCCAGACCTCGCAGGAGGGCCTTGGCCAGACGTCGGCTGTGGGCATCGGCGGCGACCCGGTGAAGGGCACGGAGTTCATCGACGTGCTTGAGATGTTCCTCGCGGACGAGAAGACGCAGTCGATCGTGATGATCGGCGAGATCGGCGGCTCGGCCGAGGAAGATGCGGCTCAGTTCCTGAAGGACGAGGCGAAGCGTGGCCGGAAGAAGCCGATGGTTGGCTTCATCGCGGGCCGCACGGCGCCTCCCGGTCGCCGCATGGGTCATGCGGGCGCGATCATCTCCGGCGGCAAGGGCGGCGCGGAAGACAAGATCGCCGCCATGGAAGAGGCCGGCATCCGCGTCTCGCCCTCCCCGGCACGACTCGGAAAGACCCTGGTCGAAGTGCTGAAGGGCTGACGAGACAAGAGACGGCAATCCGGCGAAGACTACTGGATTGCCGTCTTTTCATTGAACAAGTCCGTGTGTCACGCTCAGGTAAGTTCTGAGGATTACGCATGGTGCAGGTCGGCCCTGCGCAGAATGCCGGGGGGAGAGGGCGGAAGGTTCTTTCGCCGCACCCTCGGGAGGCTTATGTAGCGGCCGGATTTATCCGCTCCGGGAGGAGCAGCTCAGACGGAATTGCGGTCGATCATCGCCGCCGTTCCAGAATGATGGCAGACAAACGGCCAGGAGCCGGTTTCCAGTAACGCTCCCCGCGTTCTGGAGAGACAGCTCCAGGTTGTCATCCGGGATTTAAGCCCATGTCACGCGCGGACCAGAACGACCAATTCCTCGCCACCTCGTTCCTGTACGGTGGCAATGCTCAGTGGATCGAAGATCTCTATGCGCAGTACGAGGCCGATCCGGCCTCCGTTGACGCGCAGTGGCAGAGCTTCTTCGCGGCCCTCAAGGACGATCCGCAGCAGGTCAAGAAGAACGCCGAAGGCGCTTCCTGGAAGAAGCCCAACTGGCCGGTTCACGCCAATGGCGAACTCGTTTCCGCCCTCGACGGCAACTGGATCGAGGTGGAGAAGAAAGTCACCGACAAGGTGAAGGCGAAGGCCGAGAAGGCCGGCGTCGAATTCTCCGCCACCGAGGTGCAGCAGGCGACCCGCGACAGCGTGAAGGCGCTGATGATGATCCGCGCCTATCGCATGCGCGGCCATCTGCAGGCCGACCTCGACCCGCTCAAGCTGACCCCGCCGCGCGAGGCGCCCGAGCTGGATCCGGCCTCCTACGGCTTCTATGAGTCGGACCTCGACCGTAAGATCTTCATCGACAACGTGCTCGGCCTCGAGTTCGCGACCGTGCGCGAGATGGTCAACATCCTGCGCCGCACGTACTGCCAGACCATCGGCGTCGAGTTCATGCACATCTCCTCCCCCGAGGAGAAGGCGTGGATCCAGGAGCGCATCGAGGGCGTGGACAAGGAAGTGTCCTTCACCCGCGAGGGCAAGCGCGCCATCCTGAACAAGCTGGTGGAAGCCGAGGGCTTCGAGAAGTTCCTCGACGTGAAGTACACCGGCACCAAGCGCTTCGGCCTTGACGGCGGCGAGGCGCTGATCCCGGCCCTTGAGCAGATCATCAAGCGCGGCGGCAATCTGGGCGTGCGCGACATCGTGGTCGGCATGGCCCATCGCGGCCGCCTGAACGTGCTCACCCAGGTGATGGGCAAGCCGCACCGCGCGCTGTTCCACGAGTTCAAGGGCGGCTCCTGGGCCCCCGACGACGTGGAAGGCTCGGGCGACGTGAAGTACCACCTTGGCGCCTCGTCGGACCGCGAGTTCGACGGCAACAAGGTGCATGTGGCGCTCACCGCCAACCCGTCGCATCTGGAAATCGTGGACCCGGTGGTGCTGGGCAAGGCCCGCGCCAAGCAGGACCAGCTCGGCGACACCGAGCGCACCGCCGTGCTGCCGCTGCTGCTGCATGGCGACGCGGCCTTCGCCGGTCAGGGCGTGGTGGCCGAGTGCCTCGGCCTCTCCGGCCTGAAGGGCCACCGCACCGGTGGTTCGATCCACGTCATCATCAACAACCAGATCGGCTTCACCACCAATCCGCGCTACTCGCGCTCCTCGCCCTATCCCTCGGATGTGGCGAAGATGATCGAGGCGCCGATCTTCCACGTGAACGGCGACGATCCGGAAGCGGTGACGTTCTGCGCCAAGGTGGCGATCGAGTTCCGCCAGCGCTTCCACAAGCCGGTGGTGCTCGACATCTTCTGCTATCGCCGCTTCGGCCATAACGAAGGTGACGAGCCGTCCTTCACCCAGCCGCACATGTACAAGGTGATCCGCGCGCATCCCTCGACGCTGGAGCTTTACGGCAAGAAGCTCGAAGCCGAAGGCGTGATCGCCGCCGGCGAGCTGGACCAGATCCGGGCCGAGTGGCGCAACAAGCTGGAAGGCGAGTATGAGGCCGGCCAGCACTACAAGCCCAACAAGGCCGACTGGCTGGACGGCCGCTGGTCGGGCCTGAAGGCGAGCCATGAGGAAGACGATCCGCGCCGTGGCGACACCGGCGTCGATCTGGACGTCCTCAAGGACATCACCAAGAAGATCACCACCGTGCCGGAGGGCTTCACCCCCCACCGCACCATCCAGCGCTTCCTCGACAACCGCCGCAAGGCGGTGCTGGAGGACGGCGCGGGCATCGACTGGGCGACCGGCGAGGCGCTGGCCTTCTGCTCGCTGCTGGAAGAGCGTCATCCGGTCCGCCTGTCGGGCCAGGACGTGGAACGCGGTACCTTCTCGCAGCGTCATTCGGTGCTGACCGACCAGGACACCGAGGCCCGCTGGAAGCCGTTCAACCACCTCACCGACAACCAGGCCAAGTACGAGGTCATCAACTCGATGCTCTCGGAAGAGGCGGTGCTCGGCTTCGAGTATGGCTATTCGCTGTCCGAGCCCAACACGCTGGTGATGTGGGAAGCCCAGTTCGGCGACTTCGCCAACGGCGCGCAGGTGGTGTTCGACCAGTTCATCTCCTCCGGCGAGCGCAAGTGGCTGCGCATGTCCGGCCTCGTGTGCCTGCTGCCGCACGGCTATGAAGGCCAGGGTCCCGAGCATTCCTCGGCCCGTCTCGAGCGCTATCTGCAGATGTGCGCGGAAGACAACATGCAGGTCGCCAACTGCACCACGCCGGCGAACTACTTCCACATCCTGCGCCGTCAGCTGAAGCGCGACATCCGCAAGCCGCTGATCCTGATGACGCCGAAGTCGCTGCTGCGCCACAAGCGGGCGGTGTCCTCGCTGTCCGAGTTCGGTCCCGGCACCGCCTTCCACCGCGTGCTGTGGGACGACGCCCAGTCGCACCCGACCGATGCCCTCCAACTGGTGGCGGACGACAAGATCCGTCGCGTCGTGCTCTGCACCGGCAAGGTCTATTATGACCTGCTGGAGGAGCGCGAGAAGCGCGGCACCAACGACGTGTATCTGATGCGCGTCGAGCAGTTGTTCCCGTTCCCGCTGAAGACGATGGTGCAGGAGCTGTCGCGCTTCAAGAACGCCGAAGTGGTGTGGTGCCAGGAAGAGCCGAAGAACCAGGGCGCCTGGGCTTTCGTGCAGCCTTACCTGGAGTGGGTGCTGGAGAATGCCGGCGGCGTGTCCAAGCGTCCGACCTATGCCGGCCGTCCGGCGTCCGCCGCCACCGCCACCGGCCTGATGTCGAAGCATCTGGCCCAGCTGAAGGTCTTCCTCGAGGAAGCGCTGGGCTGAGGGCTGCCGGTTTTCCGCACCGCTCAGCGGCGCGGAAAACCGCAAGGGATTGGCCGGCTTCCTTGAGCCGGTCAGGCTGTTTGATCCGGTGCCGTGTCGCCCTTTTGGCGCGCGCCGGATCGTGGTGGGACCGGAGCCGGCCATGGCCGGGGATGGGTTCCGCCGATGTCCAATCGTGGGGAGGGAGGCTGGAGCGCCATGAGGCGACAGGCTCTCTTCCTTGTCTTGCGCCGGGTCTGACCCGGCCTCCGAGCGTTTGAGGGAGGCCCCCCGCGGGCGAATGTGATGGCGACCGAAATCCGCGTGCCCACCCTGGGCGAGTCCGTTACCGAAGCGACCATCGGCAAGTGGTTCAAGAAGCCCGGCGATGCGGTGAAGGCCGACGAGCCTCTGGTTGAGCTTGAGACCGACAAGGTCACCGTGGAAGTCCCCGCTCCGGCGGCCGGCGTTCTCTCAGAGATCGTCGCCAAGGACGGTGACACCGTCGGTGTCGGCGCCCTGCTGGGCAACATCACCGCGGGTGGCGCCGGCGCTGCCGCGGCGCCCGCAGCCAAGGCTGAAGCCCCCAAGGCCGCTGCGCCTGCCCCGGCTCCGGCCGCCGCGCCCGCCGCTGCTCCGAAGGCTGCCGCCTCCAGCGCCAACGGCCCGGCCGTCGACCGCCTCGCCGCCGAGAGCGGCGTTGCCGCCGGCAATGTCGCCGGTTCCGGCAAGGATGGCCGCGTGACCAAGGGCGACATGCTCGCCGCCATCGCCACCGGCGGTTCCGCCCCGGCTCCGGCCGCCGCGGTGTCCGTGCCGCGCGTCGCCTCTTCGGCCGATGATGCCGCGCGCGAAGAGCGCGTGAAGATGACCAAGCTGCGCCAGACCATCGCGCGCCGCCTGAAGGACGCCCAGAACACCGCCGCCATGCTCACCACGTTCAATGACGTGGACATGAGTGCGGTGATGGCCCTGCGCGCCCAGTTCAAGGACTCCTTCGAGAAGAAGCACGGCACCAAGCTGGGCTTCATGGGCTTCTTCACCAAGGCCGTGATCGCGGCCCTGAAGGACCTGCCGGCGGTGAACGCCGAGATCGACGGTCAGGACCTGATCTACAAGAACTACTACAACATCGGCATCGCGGTCGGCACCGAGAAGGGCCTCGTGGTTCCCGTGGTGCGTGACGCCGACGAGCTGTCGGTGGCCGGCATCGAGAAGGCCATCGCCGGCTACGGCCGCAAGGCCCGTGACGGCAAGCTCGGCATCGAGGACATGCAGGGCGGCACCTTCACCATCACCAACGGCGGCATCTACGGCTCGCTGATGTCCACCCCGATCCTGAATGCGCCGCAGTCGGGCATCCTCGGCATGCACCGCATCGAGGAGCGTCCGGTGGTGGTCAAGGGGCAGGTGGTGATCCGCCCGATGATGTACCTCGCGCTCTCCTACGACCACCGCATCGTCGACGGCCGCGAGGCCGTGACCTTCCTGGTGCGCGTGAAGGAGACGCTGGAAGATCCCGCGCGTCTCGTGCTGGACCTCTGATCCGCGCGTTTGTCTCGACCCGTGCGGCCGGCCTCGGCCGCACGGGTTTTTCAGAGCGCGATCCGGGCCGTTTCCAACGGGCCGGTCAATCGCCCTCTCAGGCTCAAAGTGAGCGGCCTTGCTGGCTCGGGTTGATGTGAGCCACGCGGGCGCATCCGGCGCCGCCGGCCGCTCCCCTCCTCCTTCAAGGACCGAAATTCATGGCCAACTACGACCTGATCGTCATCGGCACCGGCCCCGGCGGCTATGTGGCTGCCATCCGCGCCGCCCAGCTCGGCCTCAAGACCGCCGTGGTCGAGAAGCGCGCCACCCATGGCGGCACCTGCCTGAACGTCGGCTGCATTCCCTCGAAGGCCCTGCTCTTCGCCTCGGAGAAGTTCGAGGAAGCCGGCCATTCCTTCGCCGGCATGGGCATCAATGTCTCCGCCCCCAAGCTTGATCTGGCCGCCATGCAGGCGTTCAAGGACAAGGGCGTCGATGGCAATGTGAAGGGCGTCGAGTTCCTGCTCAAGAAGAACAAGATCGACGTCCATTTCGGCACCGCCAAGATCCTCGGCACCGGCAAGGTGGAAGTCACCGCCAATGCGGACGGCGCCAAGCAGGTGCTGGAGACCAAGAACATCCTGATCGCCACCGGCTCGGATGTGGCCCAGCTGCCCGGCGTCACCATCGATGAAGAGAAGGTGGTGTCCTCCACCGGCGCGCTGGCCCTGAAGAAGGTGCCGGGCAAGCTGGTGGTGGTCGGCGCCGGCGTCATCGGCCTTGAGCTCGGCAGCGTGTGGCGCCGCCTCGGCGCCGAGGTGACGGTGGTCGAATATCTCGACCGCATCCTGCCCGGCATGGACGGCGAAGTCGCCAAGTCCTTCCAGCGCATCCTCGCCAAGCAGGGCTTCGGTTTCAAGCTGGGCACCAAGGTCACGGGCGTCGAGACCAAGGGCAAGGGCCTGAAGGTCTCGGTGGAGCCGGCCGCCGGCGGTGAGGCCGAGGTGCTGGATGCCGACGTGGTGCTGGTGGCCATCGGCCGCGTCGCCTACACGCAGGGTCTGGGCCTGGCGGAAGCCGGCGTCGAGACCGACAAGCGCGGCCGCGTGGTGGTGGACAAGCACTACAAGACCAACGTCGACGGCATCTACGCCATCGGCGACGTGATCGCCGGCCCGATGCTGGCCCACAAGGCCGAGGACGAGGGCATGGCGCTGGCCGAGACCCTCGCCGGCAAGGCGGGTCATGTGAATTACGATGTCATCCCCGGCGTCGTGTACACCTTCCCGGAGGTGGCTTCCGTCGGCAAGACCGAGGAAGAGCTGAAGGAAGCGGGCATCGCCTACAACGTCGGCAAGTTCCCCTTCACGGCCAATGGCCGCGCCAAGGTGAACAACACCACCGACGGCTTCGTGAAGTTCCTGGCGGATGCGGCCACCGACAAGGTGCTGGGCTGCCACATCATCGGCCCCGAGGCCGGCGAGATGATCCACGAGGTCTGCGTGCTCATGGAGTTCGGCGGCTCGTCGGAAGATCTGGCCCGCACCTGCCACGCCCATCCGACCCGCTCGGAAGCGGTGAAGGAAGCGGCGCTGGCGGTCGAGAAGCGCGCCATCCACTTCTGATCGCGCGTAACGTCTGAAAGAAAGACGGCCGGTCCGCAGTGCGGGCCGGCCGTTTTCTTTTGTCCGCCAGATGGAGCAGGGGGCGATCAGCCGCCCTTGCTGGTGCTGGTCGTCGTGGTCTGGTTGGAGGCGTGGCCGGCGCTGCAGTCGGCGAAGGCTGGCGCGGCAGCGGCCACGAAGGAGAGGGTGCAGAGGGCGAGGGCAATGCGCTTCATTGGTCTCATCTCCTGAAGTGTGCTTTGGCACACCATGAGGCTAACCCCGCCGGGCGCTTCGCCAATGCCCGAAAAAGCGCCGCGCCTGCCGTTGCGGCAGCGGGGTGCCGCTTTTCACGGGGAGTTGTAGAGTAAGGGCCGTGCCGGAGTGCCGTGCCGCCCAGCAAGCACGCCCTTCAAACGCCGCAAGCCCTCCCCATCTTCAGGCCACCATGTCCGAACAGCATTCCCCTGATCCGTCCCGGCCTCCCCATGCCCGACCGCGCACGCGCTCGGCGTGGCGGCCGCTGTTCATGGTGATCGCGCTGCTGTTCCTCATCGAGGCGTGGCTGTGGGCGAAGACCGCGCCCATGGTGCGCTGGGTGATCCAGCACATTCCGTTCGAGCGCGCCAAGCAGGCGCTGGCCGAGTGGGCGCGACGCCTGCCGCCCTATGGCGCGCTGGTGCTGTTCATCGTGCCGCTGATCCTGATCGAGCCCATCAATATCCTCGCCCTCTGGTTCTATGCCCATAAGCAGTTCGTGCTGGGCAGCCTGTGTTTCCTCGTGGCGAAGCTGGTGGGCGTGGGCCTCATGGCTTTCCTGTTCGAAGCCTGCCGGGAGCAGTTGCGCTCTATTCGATGGTTCTCGCGGCTGATCGACTGGGTGATCGCGGCCAACCACTGGGCGCATTCGCTGGTGGAGCCCTACAAGCAGGAGCTGAAGGCCGCCTTCGCCGCGTGGACGAAGGGCAAGGGCAACGGCTTCTGGCGCCGGGTGATGGACATCCGCCGCCGTGCCTTCAGGGGCGGCTGATCTTTCTCACGCCCGCGGATGCGCCGCCCGATAGGCTTCCATGAGCCGTGCCGCATCCACCGCCGTATAGACCTGCGTGGTGGAAAGCGAGGCGTGGCCCAGCAGTTCCTGAATGGCCCTGATCTCGCCGCCCGCCGCCAGCAGGTGGGTGGCGAAGGAATGGCGCAGGGCGTGCGGCGTTGCCGTATCCGGCAGGCCGAGCGCGCCGCGCATGCTGGCGACCGCCGCCTGCACGATGCGCGGTGAGAGCGGCCCGCCGCGTGCGCCCCGGAACAGCGGCTTTTCCGCTTCAAGCTGATAGGGGCAGAGCGCGGCATAGTCCGCCACCGCGCGCGCCACCTGCGGCAGCAGGGGCACCATGCGGGTCTTGTTGCCCTTGCCGGTCACGGTGATCTGGTCGCCCTTGCCCGGTTCGGGCATGGCGGCGCGGGTGAGGCCGAGGGCCTCGGAGACGCGCAGGCCGCAGCCATAGAGCAGGGCCAGCACCGCCGCATCGCGGGCCAATACCCACGGCGCGCGATCCTCGCCCACGCGGGTTTCGGGATCGGCCAGCGCCTTTGCGTCGGAGACCGAGACCGGCTTGGGCAGGCTGCGCTTCAGCTTGGGCGTGCGCACGGCGGCAAGCGCCCCCACCTTGCCGAGCCCCTCCCGCTCCAGATGCCGCCCGAAGGAGCGGGCCGCCGCCATCAGCCGCACCAGCGTGCGCGGCGAGACGCCATCCGCCCGGCGGGAGGCGAGGAGCGCGCGCACGTCGGCGGGGGCGAGGGCGCCCATCTGCGCCAGCGTCGGCCGCTCGCCCAGATGCAGGGCCAGCCGGTTGATCACCAGCGTGAGGTCGCGGGCATAGGCGTCGAGCGTCTTGGGGGAGAGCCGCCGCTCATGGGCGAGGCGGTTGAGCCAGCCTTCCACGGCAGGCGCGAGGTCGGCGCTCTGCCCCGCCAGCAGCGCCGCGCGCGACCGGGCGGCCTTCGCTTCGTCCGTCATGGCCATGGGCTGGTCTCCTTCGGCCCCAAGCCTAACCCGGCCGGGCTTAATGGATCCCCTCTTGCATTTCGATATATCGAAAGATATATGTGCTGACGTTGTATCGTAAGATACATCTAAAGGAGTAATATCATGTTTGGATGCAGACCCCACAGGGGGCGCGAGCGCTTCGGCGCGGAGATGGACCACGAGCAGTTTAATGCCGGCGGTCGGGGTGAGTTCGGTGGCTTCGGCGGTGGCTGGGGCCGGGGCGGTGGACGTCGCGGCGGCGGCGGCGGTGGCGGCGGGGATTTCTTCCGCATCGGTCGCATGCTGGCGCAGGGCGATCTCAAGCTGCTGGCCCTCGCGCTCATCGCCGAGCAGCCGCGCCACGGCTACGAACTCATCAAGCTGATCGAGGAGAAGACCGGCGGCTGGTATTCGCCGAGCCCGGGCGTGGTCTATCCCACCCTGACCTTCCTCGAAGAGGCGGGCTATGTGGTGGCCGAGCCGGATGGCGCGAAGAAGCGCTTCACCATCACCGAGGAAGGCCGGACCTATCTGGACCAGAACCGGGATTTCGCGGACGCGCTTCTGGGCCGCCTGTCGGAGATCGGCCTGAAGGTGGGCAAGATGCGCCGCTGGATGGGCAAGGACGGTGAACCCGCGCACGAACCCTCGGGCCTGCCGCGTCTGGTGGATGCCGCGCTGGAAAACCTGAAGGACGTGGCGAAGGCGAAGCTCGCCGAGAACCCGCGTGCGGAAACCCGCATCGTGGAAATCCTGGCCGGCGTCGCCAACGACCTGCGCGAGATCTGAACGCAGGTCTCACCCATGCGACGCCTGACGGGCCGGACGCGGCCCGCCCGGCGCCTTTTTGGCTTTACAGGACCGCTGACCATGGCTTCTGCCTCGCCGCCGAACGATCGCGCCTATGCCTATTTCCGGGTGGTGGGAGATTTCGATCCGGGTGCCATCACCTCAGCCATCGGCCTCGCGCCGAGCGAGGCATGGGCCAGGGGCGAGACGTTCCAGCGCAGCGGCCGCAGCCTTATCCGGCGCGCGGACTGCTGGAGGCTGGACAGCGGCCTCGCCGAGACCGCGCCCATGGACGATCATGTGGCGGCGCTGCTGCGGGTTCTGGCCCCGCGCCGCGATGGCCTGCTGGCCCTGCCGGCCGATCTCAGGCGGCAGATCGTCTGCATCGGCCATTTCCGGCAGAGCTTCAGCTGGGAGCTGGACTTCAGCCACCAGAAGCTGGCGACGGACCTTGGCATCTGCTTCTGGATCGAGGCCTATGCCTTGAGCGAGACGGCCGAGGCCGCCCCGCGCGTCCATTGACGGACCGGCTGTTCAGCCCAGAACCACCGCGCCAAGGATAATGAGGATGCCGCAGGTGGACAGCGCCCACACGGCCGAGCGCACGTAAGGCAGGCCGCTGGCATAGAGCGGCACATAGAGCACCCGGCCCCAGAAATAGAGATGCGCGCCGCCGATGGTGAAGGCGTTGTGCACGCCGCTCACTTGCGCGATCAGCACCGCCGCCGCGAACAGCGGAAACGTCTCCATCAGATTTTTGAACGCCCGGTCCATGCGCCCTGCCATGGGGCCGAGCGGCGGCATCTGGGCATCGCGCGCGCCGGTGTTCCAGGCGAGGCCGCGCTCGCGGGTGGCGAGGCGCGCGGCCAGCATGAGCTGGAACAGATAGAGGACGATGGTGGCAGCGAGCAGTGCGAGTTCGTGGGTCACATCGGGCTCCGGTCGGAGGAGGGCACGGCGAATCCCGCCCGCTTGAGGCGCACGATGGCAAGATCGAGCGCGGAGAGGAAGGCGGATTTGTCGCGCTGCGAGAAGGGGCGTGGACCCGATGTGATCTGGCCGGCCGAGCGCAGCTCGTCCATGAGGTTTCGCGTCGCCAGCGTGGCGCCGATGGTGGCCTCGGTGTGGGCCTTGCCATTGGGCGCGATCACGTCCGCGCCCGCCTTCACACAGCGGGCGGCGAGCGGAATGTCAGCGGTGATCACCACGTCGCCGCGCGACACCCGCTCGGCGATCCAGTCGTCCGCCACGTCCGGTCCCGCCGCCACCACCACCCGGTGGATGCTGGGATCGCGCGGGATGTTGATGGGCTGGTTGGAGACCACATGCACGTCCAGCCCGTGGCGGGCGGCCACCTTGTAGATCTCGTCCTTCACCGGGCAGGCATCGGCATCGACATAGAGGGTAATGGGCTCGGTGCGGGGCGGCGTGGCTGTTGGCTGCATGCTGCTGCAATGGCAGGGGCGGACGGCGACCGCAAGTCATGGCCACATGAATCCGATTTCAGGACGTGGCGAGGCTTGGGATCGGATCCCGATGCCAAAGCTGTGCGTTGATCGCCACCCGGCCCCGCTTGACGGGCTGCCCCTGCCCATGCGGACCTTTTGTCCATGAATTCCCTGCTGCGCCGTTCCCACCGCCTGCTGTCCGGCATCCCCGGCGTGCCCTTCCTGCTCCGCCACGTGAGCCGCATGGAGCGGGACACGCTGGTCATCCTCGCTTTGACCGCGGGGGGCTTCTACCTGTTCCTGAAGATCGCCGACGAGGTGATCGAGGGCGAGACCCGCACGCTCGACGAACGCATCCTGCTGGCGCTGCGCGTGCCCGGCGATCTGGCCACGCCCATCGGCCCGCGCTGGCTGGTCGAGAGCATGCGCGACCTCACCGCGCTGGGCGGCACCACCGTCCTCACGCTGATGACGCTGGCCGTGATCTGCTTCCTGCTGATGGTGCGCAAGCATCACACCGCCATTCTCGTCACCGTGTCCGTTGCGGGCGGGGCGCTGATCTCCTCGCTGCTGAAATGGGGCATCTCCCGGCCCCGGCCCGATCTCGTGCCGCACGGCATGGAGGTCTATTCCCAGAGCTTTCCCAGCGGCCATTCCATGATGTCGGCGGTGGTATATCTCACGCTCGGTGCCGTCCTGGCGCGCACGCAGGCCAGCCTGCGGGTAAAGACCTTCCTGTTCGGCATCGCCATCGCGCTCACCGTGGTGGTGGGCATCAGCCGGCTCTATCTCGGCGTCCACTGGCCCACCGACGTGCTGGGCGGCTGGACGCTGGGGGCGGCCTGGGCGGCGCTGTGCTGGCTGGTGATGCTCTATCTGCAGTCCAAGGGCGAGGTGGAGCCGGAAGAGCCTGCGCCGGCGGAGGAGACATCCGCCGGATCGCGCGGCTGAGCCCAAACGCAAACGGCCGCCCCGAGGGGCGGCCGCTGCTTGTCTGGTCTGAAAGCCGTCGATCAGTCGAACAGGCTGGATACCGATTCTTCGTGCGCGGTGCGGGCGATGGCCTCGCCGATCAGGGTGGCGATGGGCAGCACGCGGATGTTGCGCGCCACACGCACGGCCTCGGTCGGCTGGATGGAATCGGTGATCACCAGTTCCTTCAGCTTGGAGGCGGTGATGCGGGCCACGGCACCACCCGACAGCACGCCGTGGGTGATGTAGGCGGTGACTTCCTTGGCGCCGCGCGCCAGCAGGGCGTCGGCGGCGTTCACCAGCGTGCCGCCGGAATCGACTATGTCGTCCACCAGAATGCAGGAGCGGCCGGACACGTCACCGATGACGTTCATGACTTCGCTCTCGCCGGGACGCTCGCGGCGCTTGTCCACGATGGCGAGCTGGGCGTCGATGCGCTTGGCGAGGGCCCGGGCGCGCACCACGCCGCCCACGTCGGGGGAGACGACCATGGTGTTGCCGAGCTCGAACCGCTCCTTGATGTCGCGCACCATCACCGGGGCCGAGTAGAGATTGTCGGTCGGGATGTCGAAGAAGCCCTGGATCTGGCCGGCGTGGAGGTCCAGCGTCATCACGCGGTCGGCGCCGGCATGGGTGATGAGGTTGGCCACCAGCTTGGCGGAGATGGGCGTGCGCGGACCGGGCTTGCGGTCCTGACGGGCGTAGCCGAAGTAGGGCACCACAGCGGTGATGCGCTTGGCCGAGGCGCGGCGCAGCGCATCGGTGATGATCAGCAGTTCCATCAGGTGGTCGTTGGTGGGGAACGAAGTGGACTGGAGGATGAACACATCCTCGCCGCGCACGTTCTCCTGGATCTCGACGAAGATCTCCATGTCGGCGAAGCGCCGGACGACCGCCTTGGTCAGCGGCGTTTCCAGATAAGCGGCGATCGTCTCCGCGAGCGCGCGATTGGAGTTACCCGCGACCAGTTTCATGGATCCGTTCTCTTAAAAGCTGTCCGGTGCTCGGCGACAGGTGAGCCCGATAAATCTCGCAAGCCGTCCTGATAGGCGGGCGGGCAAGGATTTGTAAAGGCGCAGATTCAGCGGGACGCGTATGCGAGCGCAGCGGGCTCGCTCGCGAGGCTGTCGCCGGGCGTGAGGCTGGCCACCGGAACGCCGCCATTCTCGGGCGGCGCGACAGGCACGGCGGGAGCTTCCGGCTGGGCCGGCTCGGCGGCGGGGGCAGCTGCCGCAGGCGTGGCACCGGGGCCGGAGGCCGGCGCGGCGACGGCGTTCGGATTGCCCACGGAGAGGGTCTGCGACAGGCTGGCGATGGTGTCGCCGGCGATGCGCTGGAGCATGGCCTCGTCGCAGACGTTCCACGCATTGCCCTTCACCGACTTGGCGGTTTCCTCGCCGGTGATGCGGGCCACGCGCTGCTTGTCGGCGTCGAACACTTCCCAGGCATAGGCGACCTGCGTCTTGCCCTTCTCGGTATGGACCGACATGTAGCCACGGATGCGGTAGCTGGCGGGCTGGGTGCGGGAGACGAGCGCGACCTGCTTGGCCTCGGCCTCGGTGGCGAGGCTCGAAACGAGGCTGTCGAACTTCTCCTTCGGCGGGCCGTCGATGGACTCGAAGGCAAGGGCGCGGTTGGCTGCGGAGCCGTTGGAGGCAACGCCGGAGCCGTCGGTCTGGCAGGCGGCCAGCGCCAGCGCGCTGCCGAGCACTGCGAGCCGCGCGACAAACGTCACCGCCCGCGTGCCAAACCCGATACGGCTCGCAAGTCCGCGCATCCGCCGCCCCCTCTTCACATTTCGTTAAGAGAAAGGGGTAGCCTCCTTCGGGCGCGAGGTCCAGAACGTCCGTTAATCTATCGTTAATTGTGATCGGGCGGGGCCTGAAAACCCTTATTCTAGCGTGATCGCCGCCACCAGCCGGCCGTAGTCCGGCTCGCTCTTATGGGTGGATCGGCGGTAGCTGAAGAAACGGGCCGGATCGGCATAGGTGTCGAGGCCCAGATCCTCCACATGGTCGATGCGCGCCTGCCGCAGGCGCAGGGCGATGAAGCCGGGCAGATCGAACAGCGCATGATGCGGCCGGTCGGCGGGAGCGAAGAAGCGGGTGAAGGTGCGGTCTTCCTCGATGAAGCGGGAGATGAAGTCCTCGCCGACCTCGTAGCTGGGCTGGCGGATCAGCGGGCCGATCACCGCGCGGATGTCGGCGCGGCGGGCGCCGAGGTTCTCCATCTGCGCAACCGTCGCCTCGATGACGCCGCCGAATGCGCCCTTCCAGCCGGAATGGGCCGCGCCCACCACGCGCGCCACGGGATCCGCGAACAGCACCGGTCCGCAATCGGCGATGGTGACGGTGGCGGCAAGGCCGGGCACGCGGGTGGCGATGGCATCCGCGCTGGGGGCATTGGCGCGGGTCCACGGGGCTTCCATGGGCACGCAGATGGCCGAATGCACCTGCGAGCACATGACGAGGTTCTCGGGGGTGACGCCGATGGCCCGCGCCATGCGGGCGCGGTTCTCCATCACATTCTCCACCGCGTCCTTCGAGCCGAGGCCGCCATTGAGGCTGTCATAGATGCCGGACGAGACGCCGCCCTGCCGGGTGAAGAAGGCATGCCGGATGCCCGGCAGCGCCGCGAGCGAGGACGCTTCAACCTTCATGCCGCAAATTCCTCTTGCCGATCGAAGCCGGGCAGCGGGCCGAGGGTCGCGTTGCCGAGCGCCAGAACCTTGAACAATGAGCCCATTTCGCCCTGGCCGGAACCCGCAAGCCGGGCCTGCGCCGACGTGATGTCCGCGCGCTGCCGCTCCGTTGCGTTCTGTGCCAGCTGGGCGGCGCGGGCGGCGAGGCCGAGACGGTTCAGGAATTCGCCCTGCGTGAGGGGGCCAAAGGCGCGCGCCCCGTCGCCGCGCGCGATCTCGGCCAGCGCGGCGAAATCCACATGGGCGGTGAGGTCCGCCGTGCCGGGGGCGGTGAGGGGATCGACGAAGCGATGATCCTTCATGGCCTGCAGCGTATCCCCATAGCCGTGCGCGCTGTGCCCGTAATCGATCACCAGCGCCGCGCCCCCTTGCGTGGCGAGGCGGCCGGCAAGGGCATGAACGGCTCCGCTCTCCAGACGTTCCAGCACCGCGCCCTCATGGGGCGCCGGGAAGCGGGTAGCCAGCGCCGACAGCGCGGGGAAGGGGCGCGGGTCGATGCCGAAGACGAAGTTGTCGTCCCCATCGAGGCCCACCCGCCGCTCGTGCCAGCCTTGCGGACCACGCACGAACTGGTCGATGGGCAAAGCGTCGAAGAATTCGTTGGCGATGACGATGGCCGGTCCCTCCGGCATGTCCTCCAGCCGGTCGTGCCATGTGGGGGCGTAGGCGGAAAGGTTGTCCGCCTGCTTCGCCCGCAGCACGGGGCTCATCTCGACCATGTGGAGGCTCATGGCGGCGCCGAAGGCGGGCAGGAGCTTTGCCGCGCGCAAGGCATCGGCCATCAGCGTGCCGCGTCCGGGACCGAGTTCCACCAGCCGGAACGCTTCGGGCGCGCCCATCTGCTGCCATGTAGCCACCGCCCACAGGCCGATCAGCTCGCCGAACATCTGGCTGATCTCGGGCGCGGTGGTGAAGTCGCCCTTGGCGCCGAGGGGATCGCGGGTGACGTAATAGCCGTGCTTGGGATGGCCTAGGGCAAGCGCCATGTAGCGCCCGACGCTGATCGGGCCTTCGGCGGCGATGAGCGCCTTCAGTTCGGCTTCCAGCGGGGCGGTCACGGCGTCGGCTGCCGCCGGGCGTGGACGACGAGCGCGATGCCGGCCAGCACCAGCGGCACCGAGAGCAGCATGCCCATGGTGGAGCCGAACATCAGGAAGCCCAGCTGCGGGTCCGGCTCGCGGAAGAACTCGCCGACGATGCGGCCGAGGCCGTAGCCGATGCCGAAGATGCCCGCCGCCAGCCCCGGCTTCTTCAGCGCGCCGCAGCGCACGGCGATCAGCATGACGATGAACAGCAGCACGCCTTCCAGCGCCGCCTCATAGAGCTGGCTGGGATGGCGGGGCACGTCGCCGCCGGTGGGGAAGACGATGGCCCAGGGCACATCGGCCGGACGGCCCCACAATTCGCCATTGATGAAATTGGCGAGGCGGCCGAACAGCAGGCCGAGGGGCGCGACCACGCCGGCCACGTCCAGCAGCGAGAAGATGGGGATCTTCCGCGAGCGGGCGAACAGGACGAGGGCGACGATCGTGCCGGCCAATCCCCCGTGGAACGACATGCCGCCGTGCCAGACCTGCACGATCTCCAGTGGGTTCGCGATGAAGAAGGGCAGATTGTAGAACAGCACATAGCCGGCCCGGCCGCCGAGGATGACGCCGAAGGTGGCCCAGAATAGCGCGTCGTCCATGTCCACCGGCTGGATCGGCGAGGTGCCGCCCCAGAGCGATCCGCGGGCGACGATGAAGCGCGAGAGCTGCCAGCCCAGCAGCAGGCCGGCGATATAGGCCAGCGCATACCAGCGGATGGCGAACGGCCCCACCGCGAACAGCACCGGATCGATGGCCGGGAAGGGCAGGGCGAGCTGGATCATTGTTACTCCGGGCGGGCTGAGCGGGCGCCTTGGCCGTGCGGCCTTTGCTAACGCAGAGCTGTGAACTTGGCTTTAAAGGCACGGGCATGGCCGCATCTGCGAGGGGGTGTGCGATGGGCTCCGCGCGGCGTCAAGCCGCAGAAGGGCCTCCGGGAACGGCCTGCCGCAGCGGCGGCAAGCGGCCTCCCCAGCATTTGTTCACGCGCGCCGCGCCTTGAGCTGTGCGGGGATAAGTGGCGGTACGGCTTGGCGCATGGCTGCCTGCGGCCGGGCGGGCCTTGCGGGCGCCACACAAGATGCCCATTGTCACCCCGAGTAACGCCGCAGGGCGCTGAAGTTCAAGACCGATACGGCGCGGAGGCCGACCATGACCCAGACCACGGGCCGTCTGTTCGACGAAATGTCCCGCTTCATGAACGACGCCGCCGGCATGGCGCAGGGTGTCCGCCGCGAGGCCGAGACCGTCATGAAGGCGCAGATGGAGCGCTTCCTGCGGGACATGGATCTCGTGAAGCGCGAGGAATTCGAGGTGGTCAAGGACATGGTGGCCGCCGCCCGCCTTGAGAACGAGCGCCTCGCCGCCCGCCTCGCGGAGCTTGAGGCCAAACTCGCCGGTACCCCCGGCGCCGGTCCCGGCCCCGTCTGAGCTGCAATCCTCGCACCTGCGAGGACCTACAATCTGTCGTAGCGGCGCGATGCCGCGCCGCGATATAGTGGGTCTTGTGGCGATTCGAGGCCGGTTCGTCGCGTCAGGCACGCGACGGGGCGCAGCTTCGCCATGGCACGCCATTCCGATGGCTCCGGCCTGAGGACTGGCGCAGCCGCCGGTACGCTGCGTCGCGCAAATCCTGGCTGGCTTTGAGTGCCGTTCGTGCCGTGTTCGACCGTCTCCGCGCCCCTCACACCGCGAGGTCGAGGCATGTCTCTGATCGAAATCGAAACCGAATCGTCGGCCAACCCCGTCGATCTGGTCGAGCAGCTCGCCGCTCTGCGCGACTGGTCCTTCGAGCGCTCCGCCGAGGACGAGATCACGCTCTCCCTCAACAATCGCTGGACCGACTGCCACGTCTCCTTCCAGTGGATGGACGAGATCGAGGCCCTACACCTCGCCTGCGCTTTCGACTTCAAGGTGCCCGACAACCGCCGCAACGAGGTGCTGAAGCTCCTCGCGCTCATCAATGAGCAGATGTGGCTCGGCCATTTCGACATCTGGCCGCAGGAAGGCGTGGTGATGTTCCGCCATGCCCTCGTGCTTGCCGGCGGCGCCGCCGCCAGCGACCGCCAGTGCGAGGCCATCCTGGATGCCGCCATGGATGCGGTGGACCGCTACTATCCCGCCTTCCAGTTCGTGGTGTGGGCGGGCAAGTCGGCACGGGAAGCGATGGATTCCGCGCTTTTCGAGACCGCCGGAGAAGCTTAAGACACAGCTGAACCCTTCGGGAGGAGCCCGCTCATGTGGCGGGCTCGCCCCTTGCGTGCAGGTGTGCCGATGTCCCTCGATGTGCTGAAGAAGTTGGAAGGCCCCGTCGTCCTGGTGGGCGCCGGCAAGATGGGCGGCGCCATGCTCGAAGGCTGGCTGGCCCTTGGCCTCGAACCCTCCCGCGTGGTGGTGCTCGATCCCAACCTGCCGGCCGAGGCCGCTGCCGCCTTCACCGCCAAGGGCGTGCAGGCCAATCCCGCCTATGACGCCATCCCGCCCGCAGCCGTCCTGATCCTCGCGGTCAAGCCGCAGGTGGCACCCGCCGTGCTGTCCAGCGTGCGCGGCATCGCCGGCCCGAACACCGTGGTGGTGTCGGTCATGGCCGGGCGCACCATCGGCTTCATTCAGGAATCGTTCCCGCGCGGCATCGCCATCGTCCGCACCATTCCCAACACCCCGGCCGCCATCGGCCAGGGCGTCACCGTGGCGGTGGCGAACGAAGCGGTTTCCGCCGACGCCAGGGCGGCCGCCTCCGGCCTGCTCGGTGCGGTGGGCATCGTGGAGTGGGTGGATGACGAGGCGCTGATCGACGCCGCCACCGCCGTCTCCGGCTCCGGTCCGGCCTATGTGTTCCTGCTGGCCGAGGCGCTGGCCAAGGCGGGCGCGGCCGCCGGCCTGCCGGCGGATCTTGCGGACCGCATCGCGCGCGGCACGGTCTCGGGCGCCGGCGCGCTGCTGGCCCAGTCGGGCATCGCCCCCGCTACCCTGCGCCAGAACGTCACCTCTCCCGGTGGAACCACCGCCGCCGCGCTGGCCGTGCTCATGGATGAGGATGAAGGCTTCGGGCCGCTGCTCGTCGAGGCGGTGGATGCTGCGACGAAGCGCTCGCGGGAACTTGCCGGCTGACGTTTCGTTGCCAAGCTTGGGCACTTGTGAGGGCGCTGCGGCGCCCTTACTTTTTGAAGATACGAACGGGCCGGAGGACGCATGACCTCGGAGACCAGCCGCGACGCCGCGTTGCGCGCCTTCCTCCAGTTGCTGGAGGAAAAGCCTTTCGAGCGCATTGCCCTTGCCGATGTGGCCGAGCATTCGTCCGTGCCGCTCTCGGAACTGCGGGCCGATTTTGGCTCCACCCGTGACCTTCTGGCCGCCTTCTTCCGCGCCACCGACCGCCACGTGCTGGCCGCCGGCCCCTCGGCGGATGAACTTTCCGACGAGCCGCCCAAGGAGCGCCTGTTCGAGGTGCTGATGCGCCGGCTCGATGCGCTGGAGCCCTATCGCGGTGCCGTAGGTTCGCTGACCCGTTCGGCCCGGCGCAATCCGCCGCTTGCCCTGCTGCTGCTGCACCTCGGCGCGCGCTCGCAGATGTGGATGCTGGCCGCCGCCGGCGTCACCTCCACGGGCCTCGCCGGTGCGGCGCGGGCGCGCGGGCTGGCGCTGCTGTTCGCCCGCATCGTCGGCATCTGGCTGGACGATGACGAGGACCCCGGCCTTGCCCGCACCATGGCGGCGCTGGACCGGGAGCTGACCAGTGGCGCCAAGCTGCTGGGCATGCTGGACGACATGGCCTTCCTCGCCATCCCGTGGCGCAAGCGCCGCTCGGATGCGCCGCCCACAACCCGCGAGGCCCGCGCCGCGGCGGAGGCTTGACCCTCGCCCTCGCCGCCGTTTCATTGCTGCCGTTGCAAAACGGGAGACAGAGATGGCTGAGGCGGCACAGGCGGGCGTGATCGGGATCGAGGATTTTCTGAAGGTCGATGTGCGCGTGGGCACCATTGTTGAGGCCCATCCCTTCCCCGAGGCCCGCAAGCCCGCCTACAAGCTGACCATCGACTTCGGCTCGCAGATCGGGGTGAAACGCTCTTCGGCGCAGATCACCGAGCATTACAAGCTTGAGGAACTGGTGGGCCGTCAGGTGGCGGGCGTGGTGAACCTGCCGCCGCGCCGCATCGGCCCCTTCATGTCCGAAGTGCTGACGCTCGGCTTTCCCGACGCGCAGGGCGCGGTGGTTCTGGTGACGCCCGGCACGGCGGTGCCGAACGGGGCGCGGTTGTTCTGAGAGGGCCTGCGTTCAGAGCTGCTTGGTCATATAGACCTGATGGAAGCCCTCCCGCGCCACGCGGTGGGTTTCCACATAGCCGGCCCGGTCGTAGAGGGCGATGTTCTCGGTGAGAACCTCATTGGTGTAGAGGCGGATGGCCTCATAGCCCGCCGCGCGGGCGGTCGCTTCCGCAAAGGCCAGCAGGCGGTGGCCGAAACCCCGCCGCTGGGCGGTGGGCGCAACCGCGATATTGTCGAGGAACATGAAGTCCGGCTCGCGCACCAGCACCACGAGGCCGGCCACCGCGCCGTCCGCTTCCAGCACATGCACCGTCCCCTGCGCGACGAGGTCCGCATAATCGTCCTGCATGGGGAAGGGCAGGCGCCCCATGCGCGGGATGTGGATGCCATAGGCCGCGTCCACGATGGCGGTGATGGCGGGTACGTCGTCGGCGTGGGCGGGGCGGATGATGGGAGCGGGGCTCATACGGGAAGCCGGATGGTGGCGCGCAGGCCCCCGAGGGGGCTGTCGGCGAGGATGACGTCGCCGCCATGGGCGCGGGCGATGTCGCGGGCGATGGAGAGGCCGAGGCCGGAGCCGCCCGCATCCTGATTGCGGGCATCGTCCAGCCGCAGGAAGGGACGGAACACGTCCTCGCGCTTGTCCTCGGGAATGCCGGGGCCGTTGTCGTCCACGGTGACGATCAGCCAGCGGGCATCGCGGGTGCCGGTGATCTCCAGCTTCTTCGCATAGCGCGTGGCGTTGCCCACGAGATTGCCGATGCAGCGGCGCAGCGCATCCGCCTTCACCTGCACCAGCGGCGGCCCCATGAAGCTGCAACTGGCCTCGGCGCCGGAGCGCTGGGCGTTGGCGCAGAGTTCCTCGATGAGCTGGGACATGTCGGTGAGTGCCGCCTGCTCGCCGCCGTCGCCGCGCGCGAAGGCGAGATAGGCTTCCAGCATGCCCTGCAGCTCGTCCACGTCCTTCTTCAGCGCGTCCACCTCCGGCCCCTCGGGGAGGAAGGCCAGTTCCAGCTTGAAGCGGGTGAGGATGGTGCGCATGTCATGCGACACGCCGGCCAGCATGGTGGTGCGCTGCTCGATCTGGCGCTCGATGCGGCGCTTCATCTCCAGGAAGGCGACGGACGCCCTTCGGACTTCACGGGCACCACGCGGGCGAAAATTCTCCACGTCGCGGCCCTTGCCGAAGGCTTCCGCCGCATCGGCCAGATTCTCGATGGGGCGGATCTGGTTGCGCAGGAACAGGATGGCCACCGCCAGCAGCACCAGCGACGTGCCCACCATCCAGAGCAGGAAGATGTGGGAGTTGGAGGCGTAGGCGGCATTGCGGGGCGCGAAGATGCGCAGCACCACATTGTCCATCTTTACCCGCACCTCGATGAGGTTCGAGCGCCCCACCGTGTCTACCCAGTAGGGCTGCTTCACCCGGCGGCCGATCTCGCGCGACAGCGCGCCGTCGAGAATGGAGAAGAAGGGACGTGGACCGGGGGCGGGCAGCGGGTCCGGCGGCATCAGGTCCACGGACAGTTCCAGACTCTGCCAGGCGATGCGGCGCAGCGTCTGGAAATCCTTCTCGGACGGATAGGCGGCATAAAGGTCCACCACCGCTGCGATGTCCTGTCCCACCGAGGCGGACAGGCGGCGGGTGACGCTGTTGTAGTGGCGCTCCATGAACACGAAAGCCACCACCGATTGCAGGATCACCATGGGCACCACGATGATCAGCAGCGAGCGGGGGAACAGGCCCTTGGGCGTGACGCGGTTGAACCACGCGCCCATGCGGGCGTTGGCTTCGGCGAGGAAGTCGCCGAGGTTGCGCAGGCCCGCCTTGCTCGCCCCCATGAAGGTCACGGCGTCACCACCAGCCGGTAGCCGATCCCGCGCACGGTCTGCACGAAGGAGGGATTGGCGGGATCGCGCTCCACCTTGCGGCGCAGGCGGTTCACCTGCACGTCCACCGCCCGTTCGCTGGCGGCGCCGCCGCCGGCCAGCGCGAGGCGCGGCACGGTTTCGCCCGGCGCCTCGGCCAGCGCGCGCAGCATGTCGCGCTCGCGCTCGGTGATGCGCACCGGCTCGCCGAGGCGGCTCAGTTCGCCCCGGCCGAGGTGGAAGGTGAAATCGCCGAAGCGCACGCTCTCGATGGCCTTCTGCGGCGGCGGCGTGGTGCGCTTCAGGATGGAGCCGATGCGCAGCAGCAGTTCGCGCGGCTCGAAGGGTTTTGCGACGTAATCATCCACCCCGGCTTCGAGGCCGGTGATGCGGTCGGTGGTCTCCGAGCGCGCGGTGAGCATGAGGATGGGCACGGCGGACGAGGTGCGCAGCGAGCGGGCGAATTCGATGCCGGTCTCGCCGGGCATCATCACGTCCAGCACCAGCAGGTCGAATTCCAGGCCGACCATGCGCCCGCGCGCCTCCTGCGCCGAGGCGGCGGTGGTCACGCGGTAGCCGTGCTCGCTGAGGAAGCGGGACAGCAGGGTGCGGATGCGGTTGTCGTCATCCACCACCAGCAGATGGGGGGCATCGTCGGGCAAGGGCGGAGGGGCGGCGCGCTGGGCAGTCTCGGTCATGGCCTTCCTTCAGGCGGACGGGGGACGGGCCGCCTGCGCCCGATGTACCAGCCGTTCCACCTCGGCGCGATCCTCCCGGTCGATCATGGCGACAAGAAAGCGGCGGGCCGCGTCTTCCGCGTCCGGCCCGCATTCGCCGAGCGCGCTGGCAATGCGGCGGCTCTGGATGGCCACGAAATCCCGCGCGAGCGCTTCACCCTTGGTGGTGGGATAGAGCAGGCGCTGGCGGCGATCGGCGGCGCCGGCCCGGCTCTCCACGAAGCCCTCGTCCACCAGCTCGCGCAGCACGCGGCCGAGGCTCTGCTTGGTGATGCGCAGGATGTCGAGCAGCTCCGTCACGCGCATGCCTGGATTGCGATTGACGAAATGCAGGACACGATGGTGTGCGCGGCCAAAGCCGAAGGGGGCGAGAATCTCGTCGGGATCGCCCACGAAGTCTCTGTAGGCAAAGAAGAAAAGCTCGATAAGCTCGACAAAGCTGCGCTCCGGCGCAGTCTCGGCCTTGGACGCCGGGGCGCGGGGAGGGGCCGGCTCGGCCAGCTGATTTATGTCAGTCATGTTGACTTTTTTCAGTCCGATCGTTACTCACGGGGCGTCGGCGACGAAATGATCGTTCTCGAACGTGCTTCCGAATGTTCGATCATTGCGCTGCCCGTGAAAAGGCCCAT
Organism: Azorhizobium oxalatiphilum; assembly: GCF_014635325.1. Taxonomy (GTDB): domain Bacteria; phylum Pseudomonadota; class Alphaproteobacteria; order Rhizobiales; family Xanthobacteraceae; genus Azorhizobium; species Azorhizobium oxalatiphilum. Next base: position 23,334 of record NZ_BMCT01000013.1, read on the forward strand.
ATCCTTGGGCATTGAAAATATCGACAACCTTCCGTCCCTGCAAAGCATTGACGCAAGGCAAGCAAGGGCCGCCAGAAAGACGTGCCCGACCAGGAGTGAAGATCATGAGTGGAGAGCCTTTCGACAAACGTGACGGCTGGATCTGGATGGACGGCGCTCTGGTGCCGTGGCAGGACGCCAAGCTGCACGTACTCTCCCATGGTCTGCACTATGCTTCGTGCGTGTTCGAGGGCGAGCGCGCCTATGGCGGCACGATCTTCAAGTCCACGCAGCATTCCGAGCGCCTCAAGCTCTCGGCCGAGATGCTGGACTTCACCATTCCCTACTCGATCGAAGAGATCGATGCGGCGAAGAAGCTGACGCTGGAGAAGAACAATCTCGTGGACGCCTATGTCCGCCCGGTGGCGTGGCGTGGCAGCGAGATGATGGGCGTCTCCGCCCAGCACAACAAGATCCACCTCGCCATCGGCGTGTGGGAGTGGCCGAGCTATTTCGACCCCGAGCAGCGCACCAAGGGCCTGCGCCTCGACCTCGCGGAGTTCCGCCGCCCCGATCCGGCGACGATCCCGTGCAAGGCCAAGGCCGCCGGCCTCTACATGATCTGCACCATCTCCAAGCATAAGGCGGAGCGTCGCGGCTTCGCCGATGCGATGATGCTGGATTATCGCGGCTACGTGGCCGAGTGCACCGGCGCCAACATCTTCTTCGTGAAGGACGGCGTGATCCATACCCCGAAGCCCGATTGCTTCCTGGACGGCATCACCCGCCGCACGGTGATCGAGCTGGCGCAACGCCACGGCATCGAAGTGGTCGAGCGCCACATCCTGCCGGAGGAGCTTGCCGGCTTCACCGAGTGCTTCGTCACCGGCACCGCCGCCGAAGTGACCCCGGTGGGCGAGATCGCCGACTGGAAGTTCACGCCGTCGGGCATCACCCATCAGCTGATGGACGCCTATACGGCCGAGACGCACCCGAAGTCGGCGGCTGCCGCCGCCTGAGGCCGCATCGCGCTGAAATGAGAAAGGCCGCCCCGGAGATATCCGGGGCGGCCTTTCTGCTTTTCGGGATGTGAAATCGGGAGGCCTCTCAGCCCAGCGCCTTGCCCCAGCGTTCCGCAGCCGTGTCGTCGGCGTCCTTGGCTTCCACCCAGGCGCCGTCGTCGGTGCGGCCGGGACGCTCCTCCTTCTTCCAGAAGGGAGCGTTGGTCTTCAGCCAGTCCATCAGGAATTCCGCCGCCGAAAACGCCGCGCCGCGATGGGGCGAGGCGGTGACGACGAGCACGATCACCTCACCCGGCACGATGCGGCCGAAGCGGTGGACCACGCGGGCACCCTGAAGCGGCCAGCGGGCGCGGGCCTCGTCCAGGATGCGGCGCATCTCCTCCTCGGCCATGCCGGGATAATGCTCAAGGTGCAGGGCCGCGAGCGGCACGCCATCCTTCACGTCCGCCCGGCACAGGCCGGTGAAGGTGACGATGGCGCCGATGTCGGTGCGCCCTTCCGTCAGCGCGGCGGCCTCGGCAGCGGCGTCGAAGGGCTCGGCCTGCACGCGGACCGAGAAGGTTTCACTGGCGGGCAGGCCGTCGCTCATGGCTCAGCCCCCGGTCATGGGCGGGAAGAAGGCGATCTCGCGCGCATCCCCCAGCGGGGCGTCGGGCTTCACATGGCGGCGGTCGAGGGCCGCGCGCACCACGGCGGGGTTCTCGAAGGCATAGGCGTGGCCGCCGCCCTTGGCCTTCAGCCATCCGGCGAGGTCAGCCACGGTGGTGATGCCGGCCGGCACCTCGATTTCTTCCTCGGCGCGCCCGACGCGTTCCCGCAGCCAGGCGAAATAGAGCACCTTCACCGATTGTCTCCTGCCACCAGATGGCGTCCCCCGGCGCGGAAATAATCATAGCCCGTATAGAGGGTGAGGACCGCTGAGACCCAAAGCAGCACCAGCCCGGCGAGCGTCACGCCCGGCACCAGCCTGTCACCCGCAGGACCTGCCAGCAGGAAGCCTACGGACACCAGCTGGAGCGTGGTCTTCCACTTGGCGAGGCGGGAGACGGGCACACTCACACGCAGCTCGGCCAGGAACTCGCGCAGGCCGGAGACAAGGATCTCGCGGCACAGGATCACCACCGCCGCCCACATGGACCAGCCCCGGATGGTGCCGTCGAAGGCCAGCATCAGGAGGCAGGTGGAGACCAGCAGCTTGTCGGCGATGGGATCCAGCATGCGGCCGATGGCCGATTGCTGCGACCAGGCGCGGGCCAGATAGCCGTCGAAGAAATCGGTGACGGCGGCGGCCACGAACAGGCCCAGCGCCACCCAGCGCAGCACGAAGCCGCCCTGCAGGAAGTCGGCCCAGAACAGGCAGGCCGCCACCAGCGGCACCGCCGCGCAGCGGGAATAGGTGAGAATGTTCGGCAGCGAGAAGGCGAGGTTCCGCGCCGGTGCGGGAGAGGATGGTCGGGTCACTGCTTCGGCCATGCCTTGGGGCTCGTCATTGCGCGGCGGGGCGCCGGTTTCGGAGAGCGTGTGCGGGACACTGTGCGCGGCAAAGCCGGCGAGGTCGAGGCCGCCTCACGCGCCGATGCGATCATGGAAATACTCGTAGATGGCCCGTGCCGTCGAGGCATTTACGCCCTGAACCTGCTCAAGATCCGCAAGCGATGCCCGCTCGATGGCCTTAAGGGTACCGAAGTGCCGCAGAAGCGCCCTTTTGCGGGTGGGGCCGACACCGGGGATGGCTTGCAGGCCGGCGTCCGAAATGTCCTTTTTGCGCCGGGCGCGGTGCGAGCCGATGGCGAAGCGGTGGGCCTCGTCGCGCAGGCGCTGGATGAAATAAAGCACCGGATCGCGCGGTTCCATGCGGAACGGCTGTTGTCCGGGAATGAAGAACTGCTCCCGCCCCGCTTCGCGGTCGAGGCCCTTGGCGATGCCCACCAGCGGCACGTCGGTGATGCCCAGTTCATCCATCACCACCCGCGCGGCATTGAGCTGGCCGAGGCCGCCGTCGATCAGCACGAGGTCAGGCCAGGGGGACGCCTCGTCGGCGGCCTCCTGCACTTCGGCGGGGGTGGGGGCAAGGGGCGTGGGGGGCATGGTGGCATCCACGGGAATCTCGCCCGGCTCGCCGCGCGTGCGCCAGTTCTCCTTGTCCTCGATGGCCTTGCCGGGGGGAGCCGGGGCGGGCTGGGGGGGAGCCGGGGTATCCGCTGCCGCGATGGCGGTCTCGCCCTCGGCCGCCGGCGCGCCTGCACGGGGCGCTTCCTTCAGCAGGCGGGAGAAGCGGCGGCGCAGAACCTCCCGCATCATGCCGTAATCGTCGCCGGGCACGAGGTCGGCGGACTTGATGTTGAACTTGCGATACTGGCTCTTCCGGAAGCCTTCCGGACCGGCCACGATCATGCCGCCCACCGCATTGGTGCCCATGATGTGGGAGTTGTCATAGACCTCGATGCGCTGCGGCGTCTTCGGCAGCTTGAGGGCGGCGGCGAGGCCGTCCAGCAACTTACCCTGCGTGGCCGTCTCGGCGAGCTTGCGGCCCAGCGCCTCGCGGGCGTTCTGCAGGGCGTGGTCCACCAGATCGCGCTTCTCGCCGCGCTTGGGGGCGGCGATCTCCACCTTGTATTCGCTCTTTTGCGACAGGGCCTCTGCGATGAGGTCCTGCTCCTCCACATCGTGGCTCAGGAGGATGAGGCGCGGGACGGGCTTGTCCTCATAGAACTGGGACAGGAAGGGGCCGAGCACGTCCTTCTCGTCCAGCGAGCGGTCGGCGCGGGGATAATAGGCGCGGTTGCCCCAGTTCTGGCCGGTGCGGAAGAAGAACACCTCGATGCAGGTAGCCCCGCCCTGCTGGGTGCAGGCGAACACGTCCGCCTCCTCCACCGAGCGCGGATTGATGCCCTGCGTGCCCTGCACGGCGGAGAGTGCGGCGAGGCGGTCGCGCAGGCGGGCCGCGCGCTCGAACTCCAGTTCCTCGGCGGCGGCCTCCATTTCCCTGGCCAGTTCCTCCTTGATGGCGCGGGAGCGCCCGGCGAGGAAGAAACGGGCCTCGCGCACCAGCTCGGCATAGTCGGCGGGGGCGATCTCGTCGGTGCAGGGGCCGGAGCAGCGCTTGATCTGGTAGAGCAGGCAGGGACGCGAGCGGTTCTCGTAATAGCTGTCCGAGCAGGAGCGCAGCAGGAAGGCGCGCTGGAGTGCGTTGATGGTGCGGTCCACCGCCCACACGCTGGCAAACGGCCCGTAATAGTCGCCGGGCTTGGTCCGCGCGCCGCGATGCTTGAGGATCTGCGGTGCCGGATGGTCGGCGGTGATGAGGATGTAGGGGAAGGACTTGTCGTCCCGCAGCAGCACGTTGAAGCGCGGCTTCAGCTGCTTGATGAGGTTGGCTTCCAGCAGCAGCGCCTCCGGCTCGGTGCCGGTGGTGACGAACTCCATGCTGGCGGTGGCCGAGATCATCCGCGCGATGCGGTTGGTGTGGCCGATGAGGCGCGTGTAGCTGAGAATGCGCTTCTTGATGCTCTTGGCCTTGCCCACATAGAGCACCGTGCCGTCCGCCCCCAGCATGCGGTAGACGCCCGGCCCCATGGGCGCGTGCTTGGCGGCGCGCGCGATCACCGCGCGCCCGGTGGCGAGCGGGCCTTCGGCGACTTCGGCCTCGTCCGCTTCGTCCTCGGCCAGGAGCAGTACGGCGTCGTCTTCGGTATCTTGGGCGTCCAGACCTTCCGTAACGTCGGGCTGGTCGAGCGGGGGGCGTGACATCATGGGCGGAAGGTAGGCACTCCTGCGGGCAAGGGCCAGTGGGGCTTTGAGGCTGTCCCGAACCTAGCTGCGGATGAGCCTTCCGGCGTTGAAACGCATGGACTTTGCGGCAGAACCGGGTACCAATCGGCCCCGCGCATCCGCCGGAATACCCATGTTCAGCTTCCTCTCCATCCGCTCCAAGATTCTCGCCATGCTGCTGTTCTGCGGCCTCGGCTGTCTGGTGGTGGCGAGCTATGTGTCCCTGCGCAGCGGCATCAATACGCTGAAGGCGACCATCTTCGAGCAGCTCACCACCCTGCGCACCGCCAAGACCCAGCAGGTGACGGCGTGGTTCAAGGACGTGTCCGAGGACTTCAGCGACATTTCGCAGGACACGCCGAGCATGGCCGGCGTGCAGGCCTTCACCGCCGCCTTCGCGCAGCTGGGGCAGGGGGCTCCGGCCACCGCCAGCCCCGCGCTGGACGCCTATTACCGCGACAAATTCCTGCCCACCTTCGCCAGCCTCGTGGATGCGCCGCTGGTGCCGCGCGGCTTCCTGCCCGCGAGCCCGGCGGGCCTCGCCCTCCAGGACGCCTATGTGCGGCGCAATCCCGATCCGGTCGGCACCGGCGGCGTGAAGGAAACGGGCGTGACCTCGGGGCCGGGGGGCACGGCGTCCGCCTATGACGCAGCGGTGGCCCAGTTCCAGCCCTTCTTCCGCCGGGCGGTGGAGACCCACGCGCTGGAGGACATGCTGCTGGTCGATGTCGCCACCGGCAACGTCGTTTATACGGTGGCCAAGCGCACGGATCTCGGCGCGAACCTGCTCACCGGCCACCTCTCAAGTTCTGGCGCGGCCCGTGCCTTCCGCCGGGTGCTGGAGGGCGGCGGCGTGCCCGGCCATACGGTGCTGGAGGACTATTCCTCTTATGTGCCCGCCGGGCTGCGGCCAACCGCCTTCGTCGCCGCGCCGGTGTTCGCCGACGGCACGCTCGTGGGCGTGCTGATCGGGGTACTGTCGAGCGCGCAGGTCAACAGTCTCATGACCAATGACCGCCACTGGGTGGAGGCGGGCCTCGGCCGCACCGGCGAGGTCTATCTGGTGGGCGCGGGCGATCTGCTGATGCGCTCGCCCTCCCGCTTCCAGATCGAGGATCCGGAGGCCTATTACAAGGCGCTGACGAATACTGGCGTCAGCGCGGAGACCATCGCCCGCATCAAGCATTTCAATTCCGCCGTGCTGTTCCAGAGGATCAGCACCACGGGCGCCCGCGATGGCCAGCACGGGCAGGCCAACACCATGATCGTCACCGACTACCGGGGCGTTCAGACCCTCGCGTCCTGGGCGCCGGTGGCGGTGCACGGGTTGCACTGGGTCGTCGTCGCCCAGCAGGACGAAGCCGAGGCCATGGTGCCGGTGAGCGATCTGCAGGGCTCCATCCGCCTCGTGGCGGCGCTGGCGGCGGTGCTGCTGACCGGCGTGTCGGTGGTGCTCGCCAGCGTGTTCACGCGGCCGATCCGTGCCGTGCTGCGCGGGGTCAACGAGTTGGCGGCGGGCGACGAGAGCGTGCGCATCCCGGTGAAGGGGCGGGACGAATTCTCCGATCTTGCCCGCGCCTTCAACGCCATGGCGGGGGAGATCGCGGAGCGCTCGGCCCGCATCGAGCAGAAGACCGCCGCCTACGAGCAATTGCTGCGCAATTTCTATCCGGACCTCATCGCCGACCGCATCCGCATGGGCGAGGAGAGCTTTTCGGAGCGCGTGCGCAATGTCTGCATGGTTGTTCTGGTCATCGACGGCTTCGAGAGCCTCGTGGGCGGAGCCTCCGGCGACACGCTGACCCGCATCGACGCGGTGGTGAGCGAGATCGACGAGGCCTGCACCAGTGCGGGCCTCGAGAAGATCCGCACCATCGGCGAGACCTATATCGCCGCCTGCGGCCTCTCAACGCCGCGCCTCGACGCCGCCCAGCGCAGCCTCGCCTTCGTGCAGCAGGTGAGCGCCACGCTGGACCGGCTGTCGCGTCTCTATGATCTGCCGCTGGATGTGCGCGCCGGGCTGGCGCTGGGGGATGCGGAAATCGGCATCGTGGGTCGCCACCGCATGCTCTACGACGTGTGGGGCCTCACCATGCTGGAAGCCCGGCGCATCGTCTTCGAGGCCGAGCCGGGCTCGATGCGCGTGACCGCCGCCGTGCGCCAGCAGCTTGGCGATCCGGAGGGCTTTGCCCGCATGCCGGACATCCAGCTGTTCGACGAAACCCACGTGGAGACGTGGCAGGCGCCGGTCGGCGCCCAGCCGGCGGCGTGAGGCGCCCATGTTCGAAGGCGTCGAGCACCATGTCACCGAGTTTCGCTGGACGCTGCTGATCGTCTTCGGCTTCCCGCTGCTGACGGTGGTGCTGATCGAGCTGTCGCGGCGTTTCGCGCTGCCCGGCTCGCCTCTGCGCCGGCCCATGCGGCTGTTGCAGGCCATCGTGCTGCCGGCGGGCGTGCTGTGGATCATCGTCCACCAGTTGCTGCACCTGCCACCGGACGGCCTCATGGTGAAGGTGGTGGACACGGCGGTGGGCATCCTGCTGCTGCACGCGGTGTTCACCAGTCTGCAAAGCCTCATCGTCGCCTTCAGCGAGCAGGTGAACCGGCTGCCGGCACCGCGCCTGTTCTATGAGCTGGCGTCCTCCGCCATCGTGGCAGTGGGGGCGGCGATCATCGTCTCCACCATCTGGGATGTGGACCTCGGCAGCCTGCTTGGCGCGCTGGGCATCGGCTCGGTGGTGCTGGGCCTCGCCCTGCAGAATGTCATCGGCGGGCTGGTGGCGGGCGTCATCGTCTTCTCCGGCCGCCATTTCGGGCTCGGCGACTGGCTGACCATCGACGATGCGCCGGCGAAAGTGGTGCAGATCGACTGGCGGGCGATCACGGTGGAGACGCTCAGCGGCCAGCGGGTGGTCATCCCCAGCGCCAACATGTCCGGCCAGTCCATGCGCATCATCCGCGCCCGCCAGCCGGTGGGGGTGCAGGCCAAGGTGCTGCTGCCGCTCACCGCTGCTCCGGATGCCGCCAAGCAGGCCCTGCGCCAAGCGGCTCTCGACGTGCCGCAACTGGTGGATCCCGCCAGGCTCTCCTGCCGCATCAGCGAGGCGGGCGCGGACGGCATGCTCTATAATGTGAGCTTCCTGGTGGCCGACGCCACGCAGGTCTCCGCCGCGCGGGACGTCTTCTTCCATCGCCTCTGGTACGTGGGGCAGCGCCACGGCCTCGCCATCGGCGGCGGCGACCACGACCATGAGCAGCTTTACGGTGCGGACACGCCGCAGCTGCGGGCAGAGGCGCTGGCCGCCAGCGGGGCGTTCGGACCCGCCTCCGAGGGGCTTCTGGAACTGGCCTCTGCCGCCCGGCTGCAAGTCTATGCGGCTGGCGAGAGCATCCTGCGGGCCGGGGCGGTGGCACCGGGCTTCCTGATGTTCCTGTCGGGCGAGGCGCGGGTGGTGCTGCCCGCCGGCGGCAGTGCGCTGGTGGAGCACCTCTCGGCCGGCGACCTCTATGCCACGCGCGACATGTTCCGCGGTGCGGCCGCGCAGGCGCGGGTGGTGGCGGAAAGCGACGTGCGCCTGCTGCTGATGCCGGTGGCGGCCATGGAGCGCCTGCTGGAAGGTGCGCCGGCGCTGGCGCGGGCGGTGGATCTGGTGGTGGAGGCGCACAGCGCGGCCCTGTCCGAATCGCTGGCGGCCGGGCGCGGCGCCTGAGTCCCGGCCGGTCGATTCACTCCCGATTCACCACGCCCGCGCATGGCGGGCGGCTGGCGATGTTTCCTTTGCCATTGAGGCTCTAAGTCGTCTCCATCGGGCGAAGTGTTGGTCTCGCCCTTGATGAGGAGATGCGTATGAACACCCGCTTCCTTGCCGGGCTGGCTGGCCTTGCCCTGGCGGCGACCCCGATGGTTGCGACACCTTCGGCCGCGGCCGATCTCTCGGGCCGCTATGGCTACGGCTATGCGCCCGCGCAGGCGGCGCCGCTGCCGTCCTGGACCGGCTTCTATGTGGGCGCCAATGCCGGCTACGGCTGGGGTTCTGCGGCGGGAATGGAGCCCAGCGGCTTCGTGGGCGGCATCCAGGGCGGCTACAACCTGCAGTTCGCGGGCTCGCCCTTCATGGTTGGCGTGGAAACCGACTTCAACTGGTCCGGCCAGAGCGACGGGCCCTTCAAGCTGAATAATCTCGGCACCATCCGCGCCCGCGCCGGCATCACGTCCGATCGTATCCTCGTGTACGGCACCCTCGGTGCCGCCTATGGCCAGGGCGAATATCAGGTGGCGGGTCTGAGCAACAGCCAGACATCCTGGGGTTGGGCCTTGGGTGCCGGTGCGGAATACGCATTGGATCGTAATTGGAGCGCCCGTGCCGAGTATATGTATGTCGATCTCGGCGATTCTACTTATGGATCATGGTTCGGCCCCACGTCAGCTGGCTATGACGGCAGCGTACTTCGGGCTGGCGTGAACTATCGTTTCTGATCCGTTAACTGGCGGCGGGCTGTTCAGAATGCTGAAAAAGAGGCATCCCGCCGCCGATGGGGCCACAAATTGTGTCCCGATATGGACTGTATGCCGCAATTTTGCCCCCCTTTCCGGAGGTTGTGTTGCCCAAGGGTCACAGACGGAGGTGGGTCAACCGATGTATGGTCCGTGTCATTCTGGTTCTTCGTCGAAAAAAGGTGTTCTCATGTTGAAGCGCGCTCTCGCCGGGGTCTCCGCCCTGGCAATCCTCGGCTGCGGCGCCGCCTCCGCGGCTGACCTCGCCACCCGTTACCCCGTGAAGGCCGTTGTTCCGGTCGTTCCCGTGTTCTCCTGGACCGGCTTCTACATCGGCGGCAACGTCGGTTACGCCTGGGCCAACAACAGCTACGACTACACCTCGCCGCTCGGCTTCACCACGTCCTACGACGTGGGCGGCGGTGACGGCTGGGTTGCCGGTCTGCAGGCTGGCTACAACTACCAGTTCGCCAACAACGTCGTGCTCGGCATCGAGGCCGACATCGACTGGACCGGCGTCGGCGGCAGCAACGGCATCTTCACCGGCCCGCTCGTCGGCACCAACTCCGTGGCCGGCGGCGAGCTGGACTACTTCGGCACCATCCGCGCTCGCGTGGGTTATGCCTTCGACCGTTGGCTGCCGTACGTCACCGGCGGCGCCGCGTGGGGCAAGATCGACAACGGCACGTTCTACGGCTTCGACAACAGCTCCACCAACTGGGGCTGGACGATCGGCGCTGGCGTCGAATACGCCATCACCAACAACCTGACCGCCAAGCTCGAGTACCTGTACGTCGATCTGGACGGCAACACCCTGACCAACCCGTTCAACCTGTCCACCGTCAGCACCTCGTTCGACATGAGCGTGGTGAAGGCCGGCGTGAACTGGAAGTTCTGATCTTAAGCCTCACGGCTTGAGAGAGGGCCTCGGACGAAAGTCCGGGGCCCTTTTTGTTTGCGCGCCCGGTGGGCGGGTGCCATGCTGCCTGGCATGGGCACCGGTTTGCCGGCTTCGCGTTCAGGTTGCAGGTGTCGGGGACTGCCGTGTTGCGATGCGGCAACGGCTGTTGCGCGGGTGCCTCTTCCGTGCCGGGCCTGTCACCGAGAGATCAAGGCCGTGCCACGGCTTTGCCTTGGGTCAGCCATCGCCTTGCCGGCCTCCTGGGTGATCCTCTGCCGGAATGAAACACGGCAAAGGGGTGCAGTCATGAAGCCGTTCCTTGTCTCGGGTGTCCTTGCGAGCGCCCTGTTCGCGGCGCCTGCGATGGCGGCCGACATGGCTCGCGCGCCCGTGGTCGCGGCGCCGATCGTCAGCGCCGCGCCCCCGGTGTTTTCCTGGACGGGCTTCTATATCGGCGCGAACGCCGGCTATGCCTGGGGCTCCGGCACCGGCGTCGCCGACAGCTTCGCCAGCAGTCCGGACGGTTGGCTGGCAGGCGGTCAGGTCGGCTACAACTACCAGTTCCAGAACAACATGCTGATCGGCCTTGAAGCCGATGTGCAGGCGGCCGACATCGGCGGCGGCAATGCCTTCGCCTCGTCCAAGATGGACAGCTTCGGCACCGTGCGCGCCCGCCTCGGCTATGCCTTCGACCGCGTGCTGCCCTACGTGACCGGCGGTTTCGCCTGGGGTAACAACAAGATCACCGCGCCGGGTTATAGCCAGTCGGACACGCTGACCGGCTGGACCGCCGGTGCGGGTGTGGAATATGCGCTGACCAACAATTGGACCGCCCGCGCCGAGTATCTCTACACCGACTTCGGCAAGAGCAATTACGACGGTCTGCTGGGCGAGGCGGGGCTGAACAGCTCCACGGCACGCCTTGGCGTGAACTACAAGTTCTGAGCAAGCGGGTGGCCCTTGGCCGCCGGTTGCAAGTCTTTCCCGAAGGGGACGCGGTGCAGGCCGCGTCCCCTTTTCGTTGCGGGCGCGGTAACACGCGGATGCAATTGTTGAACGGCTGGAACGGCCTGAAACGGCGGCTGCGCCTCGCTTTGGCCCCGAGGCCCATGATAGGAGCCGAACCGGACTTAGGGCACGTGCTGCTTTGATTGTGCGCATTCAAAGCAGAAAGACGTTCTCTATCAATGTGTAAAAGGCGAAAGCGCAGGGCGGTCGATTCGACTGCCGGCTTCGTCGGTCTGGAAGAAGAGGGCTGAAATGGCTCGTGATTTGGCTGCCTCCGAAGTGTCCCCCCTGCGTGTCGGCGTGACCGGCATCGGCATCATGGGGTCCAACCATGCGCGCGTGCTGGCGGAACTGCCCGGCGCGGAACTGGTGGCGGTGGCCGATCCCGACCAGGCCCAGGCCAAGCGCGTGGCTGATGTTCTCGGCTGCCAGGCGGTGGCCGATCATCACCAGTTGCTGGCCCTCGGCCTCGACGCGGTGATCGTGGCCGCCCCGACCCATCTGCATCACTCCGTGGCGCTGGACGTCATCAACGCCGGCTGCTCGGTGCTGGTGGAGAAGCCCGTCGCCTCCACCGTGGAGCAGGGCAAGGAGATCGTCGCCGCCGCCAAGGCCAAGGGCGTGACCCTCATGGTCGGCCATGTGGAGCGCTTCAATCCGGCGGTGCAGGCGGTCAAGAAGGCCATCGAGGGCGAGGACCTGCTCTCCGTCGCCATCACCCGCGTCGGCCCCTTCCCGCCGCGCATGTCCAACGTGGGCGTGGTGATCGACCTTGCCGTGCACGACATCGACCTGATCCGCTGGTTCACCGGCTCGGACATCGTGGAAGTGCAGCCGCAGACCTCCAGCGCGCTGGCGGAGCGCGAGGACATCGCGCTGCTCCAGTTCCGCACCGCCTCGGGCGTGCTGGCCCACATCAACACCAACTGGCTGACGCCCTTCAAGGCGCGCACGGTGCATGTGGCGACCCGCAAGAAATACGTGATCGGCGACCTGCTGACCCGTCAGGTCACGGAGTGCTTCGACTATCGCCCGGACGGCTCCTACTCCATGCGCCACCTGCCCGTGGCCTATGCGGAGCCGCTGCGCACCGAGCTGTCGCGCTTCCTTGAGGCCGTGCGCACCAAGAGCGAGGCGCCGGTGAGCGGCGACGAGGGCGTCGCCAGCCTCGAGATCGCCATCGCCTGCCTGACCGAGCGGGTGGAAGCGGCCGAGCGCGCCAAGGTGCGCCGCGCCGGCTGATCTCCTTCAGGGATCTGAAAAGGCGGGCCTGAGGCCCGCCGCTTTGACCGATATTCCGCTCCGCGCCTTTCCGCGCGCGTGGGCTCCATCAAGGACATCCGAGCCATGACTTCGCCTGCCCCGGCGTTCGCCTCGCCCATCCCCTTCATCGACCTTGCCGCCCAGAAGGCCCGTCTCGGCGCCGGCGTGGACAAGGCCGTGCAGGCGGTGCTGGACAGCTGCCGCTTCGTGAACGGCCCGGAAGTGACCAAGTTCGAGGCCGATCTGGCCGCCTTCGCCGGTGCCAAGTATGCGGTCTCCTGCTCCAGCGGCACGGATGCGCTGGCCATGCTGCTGATGGCCTGGGGCGTCGGCCCCGGCGATGCGGTGTTCTGCCCGGCCTTCACCTTCTGCGCCACGGCGGAAGTGGTGCCGTGGGTGGGCGCGACCCCGGTGTTCGTGGATGTGAAGGCGGACACCTTCAACATGGATCCGGCCAGCTTCGAGCAGGCCGTTGCGGTGGCCAAGGAGAAGGGCCTGACCCCCAAGGTGGTCATCCCCGTCGATCTGTTCGGCCAGCCGGCGGACTATGACGCGCTGCTGCCGATTGCCGAGAAGCACGGCCTCAAGGTGCTCTGCGACACCGCGCAGGGCTTTGGCGGCACCTGGAACAACAAGCGCACCGGCTCCATCGGCGATGCCACCGCCACCTCCTTCTTCCCCGCCAAGCCGCTCGGCTGCTATGGCGACGGCGGCGCCATCCTCACCGATGACGCCGACCTCGTGGCGGTGCTGAAGAGCGTGCGCGAGCACGGGCAGGGCGTGGACAAGTATGAGAACGTGCGCATCGGCATGACCGCGCGTCTCGACACCATCCAGGCGGCGGTGCTGCTGGAGAAGCTGGCCATCTTCGAGGAGGAGATCGCCGCCCGCGAGGCTGTCGCCCGCCGCTATAACGAGGCGCTGGCCGATGTGGCCATCGTGCCCTTCGTGGACAAGCGCGCCACCTCGGTGTGGGCGCAGTACACCATCCGCCTCGCCCCCGGCCTGCGCGATGCGCTCGCCAAGGCGCTGCAGGCGGAGGGCATTCCCACCGCCGTCTATTACCGCATCGCCATGCACCGCCAGCCGGCCTATGCGCAGTATCCGGCGGCGGCCGAGAGCCTGCCGGTGGCCGAGGGCCTGTGCGCCGAAGTGATCAGCCTGCCCATGCACGCCTATCTGGCTGCCGAGACGCAGGACAAGATCATCGCCGCCGTGCGTCGCGCGCTCGGCAAGTGACGCCGAGCCCCCCTTGATGTGAGACCGATCCGCCGCCTCCGGGCGGCGGTTTCGTTTTTAACGGTCGTGTTTTAGGGTCGCGGCCATCGCGCCCGAGGCCCCGCATCCATGTTTCGCAAGATCCTTTCCGTCGGCGGCTTCACCCTTCTGTCGCGGCTCACCGGCTTCATCCGCGACATCATCATGGCGGCGGTTCTCGGCGCCGGTCCGGTGGCGGACGCCTTCCTCATCGCCTTCCGCCTGCCGAACCATTTCCGCGCGATCTTCGCGGAAGGGGCGTTCAATGCCGCCTTCGTGCCCACCTACGCCCGGCTGAAGGAGCAGGGCGGCGTCGGTGCCGCGCGCAGCTTCGCCGACGAGGTGCTCACCGCCATGGCCATGGTGCATGCGGTGCTCCTCGTGCTGGCGCTCGGCTTCACGCCGGCCTTCGTCGGGCTGCTGGCACCGGGCCTCGCCGATGATCCGCAGCGCTTCGACCTTGCGGTGACGCTGACCCGCATCACCTTCCCCTATCTGGCGCTGATCTCGGTGGCGACCTTGATCTCCGGCGCGCTGAATTCCTCCGACCGGTTCGCCGTGGCGGCGGCCGCGCCCATCCTGCTGAACGTGTGCATGGTGGGCACGCTGCTCTCCGCCGCGCTGTTTCCCACCGTCGGCCACGCGGCGGCATGGGGCGTGCTGATCTCCGGCGTGTTGCAGGTTCTGCTGGTGGGATGGGACGCGGAGCGCAGCGGCATCGGCCTGCGCTTCGGCAAGCCGCGCCTCGATCCCGGTACCCGACAGTTCCTGAAGGCGCTCGGCCCCGGCATCATCGCCTCCGGCGGCGGGCAGATCGCCCTGTTCATGGATACGATCATCGCCACCTTCCTGCCGGCCGGCGCGCTGGCGGCGCTCTATTATGCCGACCGGATCTATCAGTTGCCGCTCGGCGTGGTGGCCATCGCCATCGGCACCGTGCTGCTGCCGGAAATGGCGCGGCGGCTGGCCTCTGGCGACGAGACGGGCGCCGCGCAGGCGCAGGCGCGCTGCATCGAGCTGGGCATCCTGCTGGGCCTGCCCTTCGTGGTGGCCTCCCTTCTCATTCCGGACCTGACCATGCGGGCGCTTTTCGCGCGGGGCGCCTTCACGCAGGCCGATGCGGCGGCGGCCGGCGCCACCTTGCAGGCCTATGCGGTGGGCCTGCTGGCCATGATGGTGGTGCGGGCCTTCGTCTCCCCCTTCACCGCGCGCGGCGATACCGCGACACCCATGAAGGCGTCGCTGACCGCCATCGCCCTCAACGTGGCGCTCAAGTTCGCGCTGATGGGCGCGCTGGCGCAGGTGGGGCTCGCGCTCGCCACCGCTGTCGGCGCCTGGATCAACGTGGGTCTGCTGGTGTGGTTCGCGCACCGGCGCGGCTATCCGGTGGGCGATGCGCGCCTGTCCGGCCATCTGGTGCGGCTCGCGCTGTGCGGGCTGGTGCTGGCGGCCGTGTTGTTCGGGGCGAATCGCCTGCTGGTGTCGGTCACGGCGGGCACGAACTGGGCGCGCGACGAGGTGATTTTCGTCGCTGTGGTACTGGCGGGGGGGCTTGCGTATTTGCTTGCCGTAGGGACACTGCTCGGGCGTCCGTTCCTGTCGGGCCTACTGGGAAGACCCACAAAGCGTGGTCGTGCCTAGTGCACACGTGAGGGGTGAAGCGCCGCGCGACCATTTTGCATTGCGGCAAGCTGTGCTATCGACCCATTCAAGAAGAAAGGCGCGTCAGTTGCGGGAGGCGCCGTTCCCCTGACAATCCGCCTCAGCGGCATCCTTTCGGAGCCCACTTCATGTCATTGCTGGTTCGCCTTCCGGTCAAGGCCCTCGGCGTCGTCTCGCTTCTGGCACTCGCCGCCTGCGGGCAGCCGCAGCAGCAGGGCGGTGCCCCGCCAGCGCCCACCGTGACCGTCGCCAAGCCGCAGCCGCAGAACATCACCGATTATGACGAATACGTCGGCCGCTTCGTGGCGGTGGACGAGGTGAATGTGAATGCGCGCGTCTCCGGTTATCTGTCGGAGATCCACTTCACCGACGGCCAGCTGGTGAAGAAGGGCGATCCGCTCTTCACCCTCGATCAGCGCCCCTTCAAGATCGCGGTGGAGCAGGCCGAGGCCAATGTGGCGCAGGCCCAGGCCAATCTCGACTTCGCGCAGACCGATCTCGAGCGCGCTCGCACCCTGCTGCAGGATCGCAACTCGACCGCGATCTCCAAGCAGACCTTCGACCAGCGCACCCAGACCGAGCGCACCGCGGCGGCGACCCTGCAGGCGCAGCAGGCTGCGCTCGCCTCGGCCAAGCTCGACCTCGAATTCTCGCAGCTCACCGCGCCGGTGGCCGGCCGCATCGGCGATCGCCGCGTGTCGGTGGGCAACTATGTGATCGGCGCCAGCGGCGGCACGCCGACCCTGCTCGCGGTCATCGTCTCGCAGGATCCGATCCGCTTCGAATTCACCTTCGATGAAGGCTCGCTGCTGCGCTACAAGACCTCCGGCAGCGCCGACGCCGGCCAGCCCGTGGACCTGAAGCTGCTCGACGAGAAGACCTTCGATCACAAGGGGAAGATGGACTTCCTGAACAATGTGATCGACCGTGACACCGGCACCATCCGTGGCCGCGCGGAGTTCAGCAATCCGGGCAACATCTTCCGTCCTGGCATGTTCGCCCGCATTCGACTTGCGGCCTCCAAGCCCTATGAGGCCCTGACCGTTCCGGACAGCGCCATCGGCTCCGAGCAGGTGCGCAAGTTCGTCTATGTGGTCGGTCCCGACAACACCATCGGCATGAAGTTCGTGGAACTCGGCCCGGTGGTGAACGGCCGCCGCGCCATCAAGTCCGGCCTCACCGCCGACGACGTGGTGGTGGTCAACGGCCTGATGCGCGTGCGTCCGGGCGTGAAGGTGACTCCGCAGGAAGAGAAGCCGGCGCAGGCCGGCGGCAATACGGGCACCCCCGCCGCCCCGGCGAAGTGAGGAGGCACACGCATGCGCTTCTCCCACTTCTTCATCGATCGCCCGATCTTCGCCTTCGTGGTGTCGATCGTGGTGATGATCCTCGGCGCGGTGACGTACACCCGCCTGCCCGTGGCCCAGTATCCGGACATCGCCCCTCCGGTGATCACCGTGACCGGCCAGTATCCCGGCGCCAGCGCCGAGACGGTCGCGGACACCGTCGTCGCGCCCATCGAACAGCAGATCAACGGCGTGGAGGGGATGCTCTATCTCTCCTCCAACTCGTCGGCTGACGGCCGCTTCACCATCTCGGTGACGTTCGACCTCGGCACCAATCTCGACATCGCGCAGGTGCAGGTGCAGAACCGCGTGGCCATCGCCTCGCCGCGCCTGCCCTCCGAGGTGCAGCAGATCGGTGTGATCACGGCGAAGAGCTCGCCGGACATCCTGATGGTGGTGAGCCTCTATTCGCCGGACGGTTCGCGCGATCCGCTGTTCATCTCCAATTATGCCAACGTGCAGATCAAGGACGTGCTGTCCCGCGTGGACGGCGTGGGCTCGATCACCGTGTTCGGCAGCCGCGACTACGCCATGCAGGTGTGGATGGATCCCCAGCGGCTCCAGACCCTCGACCTGACGGCGGCGGAAGTGGTGAGCGCCCTGCAGGCGCAGAACGTGCAGGTGGCGTCCGGCGTGCTGAACCAGCCGCCCATCGCCAATCCCGGCGCGTTCCAGATCGCCGTGCGCACGCTCGGCCGTCTCTCGACGCCGGAAGAGTTCGGCAACGTCGTCATCAAGCAGACGGCCACCGCTCTGGTGCGCCTGAAGGACGTGGCGAAGATCGAGATCGGGGCGCAGGATTATTCCTCCACCTCCTATCTCGACAAGGACACCTCCATCGCGCTTGGCGTGTTCCAGCGTCCCGGCTCCAACGCGCTCGCCACCGGCCAGACGGTGCAGGCGAAGATGGAGGAACTGGGCAAGTCGTTCCCGCAGGGCCTGAAGTACGCCATCTACTACAATCCGACCGAGTTCATCTCGCAGTCGGTGGATGCGGTGATCCACACCATCTTCGAGGCCATCATCCTCGTGGTCGTGGTGGTGGTTCTCTTCCTGCAGACCTGGCGCGCGGCGATCATCCCGATCCTCGCCATCCCGATCTCGCTGGTGGGCACCTTCTTCATCATGGGCCTGTTCGGCTTCTCGCTGAACAACCTGTCGCTGTTCGGCCTCGTGCTGGCCATCGGCATCGTGGTGGACGACGCCATCGTCGTGGTGGAGAACGTGGAGCGCAACATCGCGGCCGGCCTGTCGCCGCGCGATGCCGCCTACAAGACCATGGACGAGGTGGGCGGCGCGCTGGTGGCCATCTCGCTGGTGCTGTCGTCGGTGTTCATCCCCACCGCCTTCATCACCGGCATCTCGGGCGCCTTCTACCAGCAGTTCGCGCTCACCATCGCGGGTTCGACCCTGATCTCGCTGCTGGTGTCGCTGACCCTGTCCCCGGCCATGTGCGCGCTGCTGCTGAAGCCGCATGCCACCGGCCATCATCACACGGCCTGGTACGCCAAGCCGGTGGTGGGTTTCTTCAACCTGTTCAACCGGGGCTTCGAGGCGCTGGGCAACGGCTATGCGTCCATCGTCTCCCGCCTCGTGCGTGTCGTGGCGCTGGTGCTGATCGTCTATGGCGGCATCGTCGCCTTCGGCGGCTACCTGTTCGTGACGACGCCGCAGGGCTTCATCCCGGATCAGGATCGCGGCTACCTCATCGTGGCAGCCCAGCTTCCGCCGGGCTCCTCCATGGCCCGCACCGACGAGGTGATGAAGCGGGCGGCGGATCTGGTGCTCGGTACGCCGGGCGTCGGCCACATCGTGAACATCGTCGGCTTCTCGGGCGCCACCTTCACCAACGCCCCCAACGCCGGCGCCATGTTCGTGATCCTGGAGCCGTTCTCGCAGCGCGCCGGTGATCCGACCCGGACCGCCAGCGCCGTGCAGAAGCAGTTGTTCGGCAAGCTGGCCGCGATCCAGGACTCGCTGCTGATCGTGGTGCAGCCGCCGCCGGTCAACGGCATCGGCAATGCGGGTGGTTTCCGCATGATGATCGAGGATCGCGAAGGCCAGGGCCCGCAGGCGCTGCGCAACGCGGTCTATGCGATGATGGGTGCGGCGGCGCAGACGCCGGGCCTCCAGCAGGTGTATTCGCTGTTCGAGACCTCGACCCCGCAGGTCTATCTCGACATCGACCGCGCCAAGGCCCAGCTGCTGCGGGTGAACGTCTCCGACGTGTTCAGCGCCCTGCAGAGCTATATCGGCTCCACCTATGTGAACGACTTCAACCTGTTCAACCGCACCTTCCGTGTGCAGGTGCAGGCGGAAGGTCCGTATCGCAGGGAGGTGAAGGACATCCTCTCCATCCGGGTGAAGAATTCGGAAGGCGAGACGGTGCCCCTTGGCTCGTTCACTACGGTGCAGGACATCTCCGGTCCCTACCGCGTGCCGCGCTACAACCTCTATACGGCGGCCGAACTCGACGGCAGCCCGGCCCCCGGCTACTCGCAGGGGCAGGGCATCCAGATCATGCAGCAGCTCGCCCAAAAGGTGCTGCCGCAGGGCTTCGCCTATGAGTGGACGACGCTGGCCTTCCAGCAGGAGCGGGCCGGCAACACCGCCATCTTCGCCTTCGGGCTGGGCGTGGTGTTCGTCTTCCTGGTGCTGGCGGCGCAGTATGAAAGCCTGACGCTGCCACTCTCCGTGGTGCTCATCGTGCCCATGTGTCTGGTGGCGGGCCTTGGTGGCGTCATCCTGCGCGGGATGGACAACAACATCCTGACGCAGGTGGGCTTCATCGTGCTCATAGGTCTGGCGGCCAAGAACGCCATCCTCATCGTCGAGTTCGCCAAGCAATTGGAGGACCAGGGGATGGGGCGGCGCGAGGCCGCGGTGGAAGCAGCCCGGCTGCGTCTGCGCCCGATCATCATGACGTCGCTCGCCTTCATCCTCGGCGTGGTGCCGCTGGTGTGGGCCACGGGTGCCGGCGCGGAACTGCGTCAGGCGCTGGGCACGGCGGTGTTCTCCGGCATGATCGGCGTGACCTTCTTCGGCCTCATCTTCACGCCGGTCTTCTATGTGCTGGCGCGCTGGATGGCCTCCTTCGCGGAGCGCAAGAAGGGGCACGGGGCATCGGATCATCCCGCCCCGGCGGAGTGATCGGTCTATCAATAATCCCAGCGGCGCCGGTCTCCGGCGCCGCTTTCGTTTCAACGACAGGAGCCGGGTCGGACCGGATGGAAACATCTGGTCCGTGAATCCGCCTCCTCACTCAAGTCACCCGAGTTCCCATGCCTGCTCAGAACCCAACCGGCCTGCCGTTCGATGACATCCGTCATCTCGTTGCCACCATGCCCGCCGCCGATCAGGCCGCCGGCGACATGGCGCGTGCCCGTCAGGGCGATCTGCTGAAGCCGCCGGGCGCGCTCGGCCGGCTGGAGGAGATCGCCATCCATCTGGCGACCTGGCAGGGCAAGGGCATGCCTTCCGCCGACCGGCCCATGGTGGCGGTGTTCGCGGCCACCCACGGCATCGCCGATCGGGGCGTCTCGCCCTATCCGGGCGCCGTGACCAAGCAGATGGTCGGCGCCTTCACCGACGGCAAAGCGGCGGTGAACCAGATCTGCTCGGCTTTCGATGCCGGCCTGCGCGTGTTCGATCTCGCGCTCGACCTGCCGACTCCGGACATCACGCAGGATGCGGCGCTGGACGAGCGCGCCTGCGCCGCCACCATCGCCTTCGGCATGCAGGCCATTGCCGGCGGCGCCGACGTGCTGGCGCTGGGCGAGATGGGCATCGGCAACACCACCATCGCCGCCGCCCTCTGCCACGCGCTCTATGGCGGCGAGGCCGAGGACTGGGTGGGCGCCGGCACCGGCTCCACTGGTGAGGTGCTGGACCGCAAGATCGCCGCCGTGAAGGAGGCCATCGCCTTCCATGGCGCGGCCCTGTCCGATCCGCTGGAGGCGCTGCGCCGGGTGGGCGGGCGCGAGGTGGCGGCCATTGCCGGCGCCATCCTCGCCGCGCGCCACGAGCGCGTGCCGGTGATCCTCGACGGCTATGTGGTGACGGCGGCCGCCGCGGTGCTGCACGCTATGGACGCCTCGGCGCTGGACCATTGCCTTGCGGGCCATGTCTCGGCCGAGAAGGCCCATGGGCGCCTGCTGGAGAAGCTGAAGCTGAAGCCGGTGCTGGATCTGGGCATGCGGCTGGGCGAGGGCTCGGGCGCGGCGGTGGCGCTGGGCGTGGTCAAGGCGGCGGTGGCCTGCCATCGCGGCATGGGCACCTTCTCGGAAGCGGGCGTTTCCGACAAGGCCTGAGAGCAATTCCCGCAGACGTGTGAGCGGTTCTGCGAAAGGAATGGCGACAAGCGAATAAGTGAAAAGCCTATTCGGCTGCGAGCAGCGGAGCCGGGCGGAGCACTGTGTGCCCCTCGGCCCCGGACTCAGGGACTTCTTCCGGCCGGTTCTTCAGGCAGCGGCTGGCGGGAAAGGCCAGCATCGCCCGCGTGCCGCCTTCCTGTCGATCGGAAAACGTCAGGCTGGCGCCGTGCAGGGTCGCGAGGCCGCGCACGATGGCAAGGCCGAGGCCCGCGCCACGTCCGCTCACCGGATCGAGCCGGCTTTCCCGATGATGGGGCGAGGGGGAAAGCGGCAGCTCCGCTTCCGCCATGCCGGGCCCGGTGTCCTCCACCATGAGGATGGGCATGCCCTCCGCAGCCCGATCCACGGCGAGGCGCACAGCCCCGCCCTCGGGGGTGAACTTCACAGCGTTGGACAACAGGTTCAGCACCATCTGCCGCAGCGCCCGCTCGTCGGCCCACAGGCGGGCGGGGCGCAGTTCCTCCACCGCCAGCGTGATGGTCCGGTTGGTGGCGCCAAGGCGCATCATGTGCGCGCAGTCGCGCGCCAGCGCGCCGAGGCAGACCGGCGTCTCCAGCAATTGCCGGTGCCCGCTTTCGATGCGGGCGAGATCGAGAATGTCGTCCGCCAGCGCCAGCAGATGGCGGCCGGAGGCGTGGATGTCCTGCGCATAGTCGCGATAGGCCGGCGTGCCGTGCGGGCCGAGCACCTCCTGCGCCATCACCTCCGAGAAGCCGAGGACGGCGTTCAGCGGCGTACGCAGTTCATGGCTCATCTCGGCGAGGAAACGCGACTTGGCGGCGCTCTCCGCCAGCGCGGCGGCGAGCTGCGCGGCCTCTGCCGCCGCCTCGGTGCGTCGGGCCTCCGACAGGCGCGCCAGTGTGCGGCGCAGGGTGAAGAGTTCGATGGCGCAGAACAGGAGCGGCGCTGCGGCGAGCCACAGCAGGGGAAAGTGAAGGCGGGCCAGCAGCAGGCAGGTGACGAAGGCGAGGACGGCGCCGCCCAGCCAGCGCACCGAGCGGCGGGCGTCCGCCAGCAAAGGCTCGAATCCGGTCCCGTCCGCCGCGGCCGGAGTTGCGGGCGCACGGTCGCCGGATGCGCCATTGGTGATGTGATCCGTTGCGGATCTCGTCATGCGCCCGAACCTTCCCGGCCCCACACCGGAGCCGCCCCCGACTCCTGCGCCCGCACGGTTTATGAAAGGTTAACGGCGGCCTCTGGCATTGACGGGACGCACTGGAATCGGGTTCTGCGGTGGGGATGCGCCTGCGCCCCCAGTCTCCCACCGATCTCCTCATTGCCTTCATGCTTCTGGCTGGCCTGTTCCTGCTGGCGCAGCATCTGGGCGGGCGGTGGCTCGACGGCGACACTGTGGACGGCCCGGCCTTCGCTGTGGATGGCGATACGCTGGAGGTGCGCGGCACCCGCGTGCGCCTCTCCGGCATCGATGCGCCGGAGCTGCGCCAGACCTGTGGTGCGGCCGAGAGCCTCTGGCCCTGCGGGGAGGTGGCCCACAAGGCGCTGCAGAAGGCGCTGGCCGGTGGGACGGTCCAGTGCGCCGGGCAGGGGCACGACCAGTACCGGCGGCTGGTGGCCATCTGCACGGTGGGCGAGGACGATGTCGCCGAGGATCTGGTGCGGGAGGGATTGGCGCTTTCCGCCGGCCGCTATGGCGCCTCCGAGCTGGAGGCGCGGGTGACACGGCGCGGGCTGTGGGCCGGCCCCTTCGAACGCCCCGCCGAGTGGCGTGCCGCTCATCCTCGCTGAGGGTGTTTCCGATCGGAATCGGGGCGCTTGACTCTTTCCGGGGGAGTCGACACGCTAGAACAAAATAGGAACATTTATCATGCGCGCTACGGCGGAACAGCTCCGGGCGCTCCGACAGGAGGTGGCTGGTCTCGAACGATGGCAGGCGGAAACCACGCCCCGGCGGATGCCGCTTGGTCATGCGGAGGCGGATGCCGCGCTCGGCGGCGGGCTGGAGGTGGGGCGCCTGCACGAGGTGTTCGCAGGCCATGGAGCGGATGCCGCCAGCGCCACCGGCTTTGCCGCCATGCTGGCGGCCAGGCTTGGCGGGAGCCTTGTCTGGTTGCGGCAGGAGCAGGTGGGGCGGGAAGGGGGCGCCCTGCATGCCCCCGGTCTCAGCGAGATCGGTTTTGACCCCGCCCGGCTGGTGCTGGGCCTTCTGCCCGATCCGCTGACGGTGCTGGCCGCCGCCGGGGAGGCTGCGCGCTGCCCCGGCGTGGGCGTGGTGCTGGTGGAGCTGTGGCGTATGCCGCGCCCGCTGGATCTGACCGCCACCCGGCGTCTCGCGCTGGCGGCGGAAACCTCGGGCGTGAGCGTCCTCCTGTTGCGGGTGGAGGCGCAGGCGCAGGCCTCCGCCGCCCAGACCCGCTGGCAGGTCCATTCCCTCGCCTCCGTGCCGCTGGAGGCGAACGCGCCCGGCCATCCGGCCCTGAGCGTGGAACTGACGCGGCAAAGGAGCGGCCCGCCCGGCGGGCCATGGCAGATGGAGTGGGATCGTGATCGAGGCATCTTCCGGGCGTGGGATGGGGGAGGGGCGGCGCTATCTGGCCCTCAGCTTCCCCTTGCTGCCCACGGATAGGCTGCGCCGCCACGGCTTCGCGCTCGATGCGCCTCTGGTGCTGGTGGAGAAGGCGCGCGGTGCCATGCGCCTTGTGGCGGCCGACCTCATGGCCCGCCGGCTCGGCCTCCTGCCCGGCCTCGCGCTGGCGGATGCCCGCGCCCGCGTGCCGGAGCTGGTGGCGGAAGAGATCGACCGCCATGGCGACGGCCGCTTTCTCGCCCGGCTGGCGGATGCGTGCGACCGCTATTCGCCCATGGTGGCGGTCGAGGGGGATGACGCTTTGGTGCTGGATATCACCGGCTGCATCCATCTGTTCGGCGGCGAGGCGGAACTGGCCGCCGATGCTGTGCAGCGACTCACCGGGCTCGGTCTTCATGTGCGCAAGGCCGGCGCCGGCACGCCGGAAGCGGCACTGGCGCTGGCGCGCTTCCATCGCGGCCCGGTGACGGACGAGCGGGCCGCCGTGCTTGGCTTGCCGGTCGCCGCCCTCGGCGTGCCGGAGGAGACCCTGCGCGCGCTGCGGCGGGCCGGGCTGAAGACCATCGGTGATCTGGCGGTGCGGCCCACGGCCCCCTTGAGCGCACGCTTCGGTGCCGGCATGGCCTGGGCGCTGGCCCGCCTGCTGGGGCGGGCCGACAGCCGCATCACGCCCCGCCGCGCGCCGCCCGCCCTCGTCTTCTCCCGCGCCTTCGCCGAGCCGATCGGCCACATGGCGCATGTGATGCACGCGTTGGGCGAACTGGCGGGGCAGGCGGCCCACGAACTGGAGGCGCGCGGCAAGGGTGGGCGCCGGTTCGCGGCCACGCTGTTCCGCAGCGATGGCGACGTGCGCACGCTGGAGGTGGAGACCGGCGCGCCCATGCGCGACCCGGCCGTGCTCATGCGCCTGTTGGAGGCGCGCATCGAGGCGCTCTCCGATCCCATCGACCCCGGCTTCGGTTTTGATCTGGTGCGCCTTGCCGTCCCCGCGCTGGAGGCGCTGGACGATGCGCAACTGCGGCTCGGCGAGGCGCAGGCGCTGGAGGGCAGCCTCTCCGCTCTGGTGGACCGGCTGAGCACGCGCTTCGGCCGCGGCCGCATCCGCCGCTTCCTGCCGCGCGACACCCATGTGCCCGAGCAGGCTGCGCAGGCGGTGCCGGCGGTGGCCGCCGCGCCCGCGCGCTGGGCGCCGCCGGAGGCGGGAGAGCCGCCGCTGCGCCCGCTGCATCTGTTCTCCCCGCCGCAGCCCATCGACGTGCTGGCCGAAGTGCCGGACGGGCCGCCCATGCGCTTCCGCTGGCGCGGCGGCACCCATGACGTGCTGCGGCAGGAGGGGCCGGAGCGTATCGCTTCCGAATGGTGGCACGATGTGCGCCGCATCGCCCCGCCGCGTGACTATTACCGGGTGGAGGACAAGAGCGGCCACCGCTTCTGGATCTTCCGCGACGGCGCGGAGATGCCGCCCGCGCCGCGCTGGTATCTGCACGGCCTGTTCCCATGAACGGTTTCGTGGAACTGGTGGCGGCCAGCAATTTCTCCTTTCTGCACGGCGCTTCCCATCCCGCCGAGATGGTGGGCGAAGCCATCGCGCTGGGCCTGAAGGGGCTCGGCATCGCCGATCGCAACACGGTGGCCGGCGTGGTGCGGGCCTGGGTGACGATCCGCGATATCCCGGCACGCGCCAAAGCGGCGTTCATGGATGAGAAGGAGAAGCGCGGCGAACCGCTGGTGCTGAGCCCGGCGGAGGAGCAGGCCTGCAAGGTGGATCTGCGGGTGGTCTCCGGCGCGCGCCTCGTATTCGCGGACGGCACGCCGGACATCGTCGTCTATCCTGCCACGCGTCATGGCTGGGGGCGGCTCACCCGCCTGCTCACGGTGGGCAATCTCCGGGCGGTGAAGGGCGATTGCATCCTGCATTTCGAGGACCTGCTGGCGTATCTGGATGATCTCCTGCTCATTGTGATGACGGAGAGCACTGCGCGCACGCAGGAGAGCCATCGCGCGCCGGTGGATTATGCGCTGCAGGATGAGGGCCAGGCTGCATCCCAGGACGCGCCGCCCCGTCTCAGCCTCGTGCCGCCGCCGACGCCGCGTGGGCTCGAGGCGGTGCTTGCCCGCCTCGCGAGCGTGGCACCGGGGCGGGTATGGCTCGGCGCGGCCCTGCACCGGCGCGGCAGCGATGGCCGACGCCTCGCCCGGCTGCGCCGCCTCGCCGCCGGGGCCGGCGTCCCGCTCCTCGCCACCAACGATGCCCTCTATGCGGAGGCGGAGCGCCGCCCGCTGCATGACGTGCTCACCTGCATCCGCGAGGGCACCACCATCGCGGACGCGGGCCGGCGGCTGGAGGCCAATGGCGAACGCCATCTGAAGAACGGGGACGCGATGGCGCGCCTGTTCCGCACCTGCCCGGAAGCGGTGCGCGAGACCACGCGCTTCCTCGCCCGCATCGACTTCGATCTCAAGGATCTCGAATATGAATATCCGCACGAGCCGGTGCCGGAGGGCTGGGAGCCGCAGGACTGGCTTGAGCATCTGGTCATCATGGCCGCGCGCGAGCGCTATGGCGATCAACTCCCGGAGAAGGTGGAGGCGCTGCTTGCGGACGAGTTCGCTGTCATCCGCAAGCAGGAATATGCTTATTACTTCCTCACGGTCCACGATCTTGTGCGCTTCGCCCGCGCCCAGCAGCCGCCCATCCTGTGTCAGGGGCGGGGCTCGGCGGCGAACTCCATCGTCTGCTTCCTGCTGGGCGTCACCTCGGTGGATCCGGAGGAGCACGATCTCCTGTTCTCACGCTTCGTCTCGGCGGATCGCGACGAGCCGCCGGACATTGACGTCGATTTCGAGCATGAGCGGCGCGAGGAGATCATCCAGTACATCTATCGCCGCTACGGCCGCCACCGGGCGGGCATAGCGGCGACCGTGATCCATTATCGCGCCCGCAGCGCCGTGCGCGAGGTGGCGAAAGTGCTGGGTCTCACCGAGGATATTTCCACCCGGCTCGCTGGCCTCGTCTGGGGCAGCCATGCGGATGCCATGGATGCGCACCGCATGGCCGAAGCCGGCTTCGACCCCGCCAATCCGGAGATGGAGCGGCTGCGCTTCATTCTGCGGCCGCTGCTCACCGCGCAGTTTCCGCGCCATCTCTCCCAGCATGTGGGCGGCTTCGTGCTGACCCAGAACCGGCTGGACGAGACCGTGCCCATCCACCACGCCGGTATGGAGGGGCGCAGCTTCATCGAGTGGGACAAGGACGATATCGACGCTCTCAACCTGATGAAGGTGGATGTGCTGGCGCTCGGCATGCTCACCTGCATTCGCAAGGCCTTCGAGCTCATGCGGACCCACGGGCTGGGCGACCAGACGCTGGAGGTGGACATTCGTTCCGATGATCCGGCGGTCTATGACATGCTGGGCCGGGGCGACAGCATCGGCGTGTTCCAGGTGGAGAGCCGCGCGCAGATCAACATGCTGCCGCGCCTGAAGCCACGCGATCTCTATGACCTGACGATTCAGGTCGCGATCGTGCGGCCCGGCCCCATCGAGGGCGACATGGTGCATCCCTATCTGCGCCGGCGCTGTGATGCCGAGCCGTGGGGTTTCCCTGAACCGGCACCGCCGCATGATCCAAAGGAACTGCACAAGCTGCTCGGCAAGACCTTCGGCGTGCCGCTGTTTCAGGAACAGGCCATGAAGCTCGCCATCGTCGCGGCGGGCTTCACCCCGAACCAGGCCAATCAATTGCGCAAGGCCATGGCCACCTTCCGCAATGCGGGCACCATCCATAACTTCGAAAAGCTGATGGTGGATGGCATGGTGGCGCGTGGCTATGAGCCGGATTTCGCCCGCCGCTGCTTCAAGCAGATCGAGGGGTTCGGCAGCTACGGCTTTCCGGAAAGCCATGCCCTCTCCTTCGCCCGGCTGGTCTATGTGTCGGCCTGGATCAAGTGCCATCACCCGGCGGTGTTCGCCTGCGCGCTGCTGAACGCGCAGCCCATGGGCTTCTATGCCCCGGCGCAGATCGTGCGGGATGCCAGCCAGCATCAGGTGGAGGTGTGCCCGGTGGATGTGCACGCCAGCCTCTGGGACAATACGCTGGAGCGGGGGCGGAACGATCGCCTCGCGCTGCGCCTCGGCCTGAGGCAGGTGGAGGGGTTCCGGGAAGGCTGGGCGGATGGGATCGCACAGGCCCGCCGCGCCGGGAGGTTCCCGGACATGGAGGCGCTCGCGCGGCGCGCGCACCTGCCCTCCGCCGCCTTGCGCCTGCTGGCGGATGCGGATGCGCTGAAATCGCTGGGGCTGGAGCGTCGCAACGCCTTGTGGGAGGTGCGGCGCATGCCGGAGGCGGAGCTGCCGCTGTTCGCCTCCGCCAAGGCTCGCGAGCTGGGCATGGAGGACGACATGGCACTGCCGGACATGTCGGACGACGAGCATGTGGCGCTGGATTACCAGACCACGCGCCTGTCCCTGAAGGGGCATCCCATGGCCTTCCTGCGGCCTGCGTTCCGAAGTGATGGCGTGCTCAGTTGCGAGCAGACATCCGAGGCGCGTGATGGCGCGCAGGTGCGCACGGCGGGCCTCGTATTGGTGCGCCAGCGACCGGGCAAGGGCAATGCCATCTTCGTCACGCTGGAGGATGAGACGGGCATCACCAATGTGCTGATCTGGGCACGCCTGTTCGAGACGCTGCGCCGCGCGGTGATGTCCGCCCGCCTCATGCAGGTATCGGGCAAGGTGCAGCGCAGCCGCGAGGGCGTGGTGCACCTGATGGCCGAGCATGTGGAGGATCGCACGGCTCTTCTCGACAGCCATTTTTCGGATGGTGGCGATGCGGGTGCCGTGCAGCGCCCGACCCATCCGCGCGACGTGCGCATTCTGCCGAAGTCGCGAGACTTTCATTAGGATTGCGGCAAATGCGATCCATCGATCGCTGCGTGACGACCGGCGAAGCTCCCGACGCGCCATCCGCGACGACAAAAAAGAAGGGCATGCTCCCTCTCGGGAGCATGCCCTCGCGCGACAGGCGGAGAGCGTTAGCCCGCGCGCAGGTTGTTGATCACACGATCCACTTCCACCTGGAGCTGGCTGGCCTGCCCGGCGAGCGCGGAGGACAGGGTCATCAGCTGGGTGGAGGCGGCACCCGTCATCTCGGCGGCGCGCCCGACGCCGCTGATATTGTCGTTCACGGTGCCCGTGCCGCGTGCCGCATTCTGGGTGTTGCTGGCGATTTCCTGCGTCGCCGCGCCCTGCTCCTCGATGGCCGCTGCGATGGCGGAGGACGAGGTGCGGATCTCGGTGATGGTGGAGACGATGCGGTCGATGGATTCCACCGAACGGTTGGTGGCCTTCTGGATCTCGCCCACCTTGCCGGCGATCTCTTCGGTGGCCCTGGCGGTCTGGGCCGCCAACGCTTTGACCTCCTGCGCCACCACGGCGAAGCCCTTGCCCATCTCGCCGGCCCGTGCCGCCTCGATGGTGGCGTTGAGCGCCAGCAGATTGGTCTGGCCGGCGATGTTGGTGATGAGGTCCACCACCTCGCCGATCTTGGCCGCGCTGTCGGACAGTTCGATGATCTCCGACTGGGTGCGCGCGCTCTCCTCCGCCGCGGCAGAGGCGATACGGGCGGCGTTGGCGACCTGCGAGCCGATCTCGCGGATGGAAGCGCTCATTTCCTCCGTGGCGGCGGCTACCGTTTCCACATTGGTGGTGGCCTCCTCGGCGGCATGGCCCACGGCCTGCGCCTGGCGCGAGGTCTCCTCGGCGGTGGAGGACAGGTTGCGGGCCGCTTCCGACACCTCGCCGGACGACTGGGTGAAGGCGGCGGTGAGCGCGCCCATGGAGGCCTCGAACGTATCGGCGATGGCGAGACGTTCCTGTTTCAGGCGCTGGGCGGCGCGCTGCTCGTCCAGGGCGGCCTGTTCGCGCAGGCGTTCGGTTTCCACGAGGCCGAGGCGGAACACTTCCAGCCCCTGGGCGAGGCGGCCCACCTCGTCGCGCCGGTCGGTGCCGGGCACGTCGGTATGGAGATTGCCTTTCTCCAGTTCCTCCATGACGCCGACCACCCGGCCGAGCGGCCGCGTGATGCCGTAGCGCGAGATCAGGAAAGCCAGCGCCAGAGCGATGACGATGGCGGCGGCCATGGCCTCCACGAGACCCCACGCGGTGCGCTCGCTGGCAGCCTTCAGGTCGCTGATCTTCTGATCAACCGTGGTGGTGGTCTCGTCGATGATCCGGGTCACGTCACTCGCGAGCTTCTCGGCGGCGGGCGTGCAGGTCTCGTTCATGATCTCGTTGGCCATCTCCACATTGGTGGCGACGGTGTCTTCCAGCGCCAGTTGCAGGGCGCGGAAGCACTGGCCGGCGAACACTTCGCGGGCGCGCGCCTGCAGGCTGTCGAATTCGGCGGCACGGGCCGGCACCGCCGCCTTGGCCATGTCGAAGCGCCGGCCGAGGATGTCGAGATTCTGCTGGTAATTGGCCTGGGCGGCGCGGTTCCCCGCGTCGGAGCGGGCGGTGATGGCCTGGAAGATGGAGCGTTCCACCGCGACGATCTGCCGGCCGACGCGGGCAAGCGCGAGGTTCACCCGGGTTTCACCCGTCAGCAGGCCCTCATAACTGGCCGCCTGCTCGCGCAGCTTGATGCCGGCGATCACCGTGCCGAAGCCGGCGCAGGCACCAAGGAGAACGATGATCAACGCGATCTTGCCGATGATCGGCCAATTGCCGAAAGACATATGCACCCCCACAAAATCAGCGACCGTCCGTCGGATCCAATGAAAGCAATGTATATGTCTGCTTTATTGGGACGGTATGTTTGTCACGGTGACTATGTGGATCGGGGCTTGCGTGAAGGCTGCACACCTTCCCTAAGGTTGTGTCGAGACCTTTCCCAGCAATATTGCTAGATATATTCTAATAAGTGTTGGATGTATTATGAAACCTCCGCCGAGGGCGGGGAGGGTGAAGGTCGTCTGTCTGTCGTCAGCGCCCGGCGATGATGAACAGGCGCGGGAAGGCCAGCAGCACCTTGCCATCCGTCCGGGGCGGATAATCCTGCGCGATCTGCGCCTCATAGGCAGCGAGGAAGGCGGCCTGCTCGTCCTTGTCCAGCGGATCGAGGAAGGGCCGCAGGCCCGTGCCCTTCATCCACTCCACGACGGCGGTGGGGCTTTCCAGCGGGTGGTGATAGGTCGTGCGCCAGATATCCACCCGCGTGGCGAGGGGCGCCAGCAGATCGTAATACTGGCTGGCGGGGGGCAGCACGGTGCGGGCGGTCGTGGCCTCGGCAAGCTTGGCTGCCCACGGGCCTTCGGAGGCCACCTTGCGCATGCCCGCATGGGTGGGCTCGTTGAGATTGTCCGGCATCTGCACCGCCAGCACGCCGCCCTCGGAGAGCTGGCCGAGCAGGCGGGGGAACAGCGCCTGATGATCCGGCACCCATTGCAGCACGGCATTGGCGAGAATGATGTCCGCCGGCTGGGGCAGGCTGTACGTCGCCACGTCCGCCTCGATGAAGGTGGTGTGCGGCAGGCGGCGCCGCGCGGTGGCGAGCATGTCGGGGGAGGTGTCGATGCCGATCACCTCGGCCTCGGGATAGCGGGCGGCGAGAAGCTCGGTGGAATTGCCCGGCCCGCATCCCAGATCGACCACCCTGCGGGCCGCATCCAGCGGAATCTGGGCCACAAGATCCCGCGCCGGGCGGGTCCGTTGATCTTCGAAGCTGAGGTAAAGCCGCGCGTTCCAGTCCGCAATCATGCCGATGTCACCTCCTGAAAACGATTTCGCCCGCCGGAGGGTATCCGGCGGGCGATAAGATCAGCGGGAGAACTTCTTGTACTGGATCCGCTTGGGGATCGTTGAGTCGATGCCGAGGCGACGCTTCTTGTCTTCCTCGTAATCCTGGAAGTTGCCCTCGAACCACTCCACATGGCTGTCGCCCTCGAAGGCCAGCATGTGGGTGGCGATGCGGTCGAGGAAGAAGCGATCATGCGAGATGATGACGGCGCAGCCGGCATAATCTTCCAGCGCCTCTTCCAGTGCGCGCAGGGTGTCCACGTCGAGATCGTTGGTCGGCTCGTCGAGGAGGAGAACGTTGCCGCCCTCCTGCAGCACCTTGGCCAGATGCACGCGGTTGCGCTCACCGCCCGAGAGCATGCCGACCTTCTTCTGCTGGTCGCCGCCCTTGAAGTTGAAGGCCGCGCAATAGGCGCGGGACGGGATTTCCTTCTTGCCGACGTAGATCACGTCGTTGCCGCCGGAAACCTCTTCCCAGATGGTCTTCTTGTCGTCCAGCGCGTCGCGGCTCTGGTCGACGTAGCCGAGCTTCACCGAGTCGCCGATGGAGATGGAGCCGGCATCGGGCTTCTCCAGCCCGGCGATCATCTTGAACAGCGTGGTCTTGCCCGCGCCGTTCGGCCCGATGACGCCGACGATGCCGCCCGGCGGCAGCTTGAACGACAGATCGTCGATCAGCAGGCGGTCGCCGAACGACTTGCTGAGGCCGTCGAAGGCGATGACGTTCTGGCCGAGGCGCTCGGCCACGGGGATGACGATCTGCGTGGCGCTGGGCTGGCGCTGGGAGGCGCGCTCCAGCAGGTCCTCATAGCGGCTGATACGTGCCTTGTTCTTGGCCTGACGGGCCTTGGGCGAGGCGCCGATCCATTCCTGCTCGCGGGCCAGTGCACGCTCGCGTGCCTCGTCCTCGCGGCCTTCCTGATGCAGGCGCTTCTGCTTCTGCACCAGCCACTTGGAATAGTTGCCCTCGTAGGGAATGCCGCGGCCGCGATCCAGCTCCAGAATCCAGCCGGTGACATTGTCGAGGAAGTAGCGGTCATGGGTCACGATCAGGATCGCGCCCGGATAGGTCCGCAGATGGCCTTCCAGCCACGCCGTGGTCTCGGCGTCCAGATGGTTGGTGGGCTCGTCGAGCAGCAGCAGTTCGGGCTGCTCCAGCAGCAGGCGGCACAGCGCCACGCGGCGGCGCTCACCACCCGAGAGCTTGGAGACGTCGGCATCATCAGGCGGGCAACGCAGGGCGTCCATCGCCTGGTCCACCTTGCTGTCGAGATCCCACAGGCCCTGCGCCTCGATCTCGTCCTGCAGGCGGGTCATCTCGTCCGCCGTCTCCTCGGAATAGTTCATCGCGAGGTCGTTGTAGCGGGCGAGGATCTCCACCTGCTTGGCCACGCCGTCCATCACGTTCTCGCGGATGGACTTGCTGGTGTCGAGCTGGGGCTCCTGCGGCAGGTAGCCGACGCGGATGCCTTCCGCCGGACGGGCCTCGCCGGAGAATTCCTTGTCCATCCCGGCCATGATCTTCAGCAGGGTGGACTTACCGGAGCCGTTGTTGCCCAGCACGCCGATCTTGGCGTCGGGGAAGAACGACAGGTGCACATTCTCGAGCACCTTCTTGCCGCCGGGATAGGCCTTGGTCAGGCCATGCATGTGGTAAGCGTATTGATAGGAGGCCATGCGCCACCGGCTCCGGGAGGGCTGAGGTGAGTTTGGCGTCGTTCTAGCGGCACTGGCCGCAAGCGGCAAGGCGAGTACGGCCCGCTCCGCGTCATGGGAGGTAAATATGAGCGATCATTCTCACGATCATCCCCACAGCCATCCGCATCCGGATGCCGGCCCCGTGGACTGGCGCGAGAATGGCGTGAAGGTGGTTCCGGGCGATCAGCTCGACCCCAATACGGCGCAGACGCCCGGCATGAACCGCGCCACCGCCATCAATCGCGCCCGCGCTGGTGCTGAAAAGCTCTGGGCCGGCACGGTGCATATCCATCCCGACGCCAAGACCGGCGCGCACCATCATGGCGATCTGGAAAGCGTGATCTTCGTGGTGAAGGGCCGCGCCCGCATGCGCTGGGGCGACCATCTGGAGTTCACCGCCGAGGCCGGGCCGGGCGATTTCATCTATGTGCCGCCTTATGTGCCGCATCAGGAGATCAACACCTCGCCGGATGAGGTGCTGGAATGCGTGCTGGTGCGCTCCGGGCAGGATCCGGTGGTGGTGAATCTCGATATCGAGCCCGTGGAGGCCCCGACCACGGTGAAATGGATCGACTCGATCCATAAGGAATGAGGGGGCGCAGGTGGCTGTCCACCTCTGTCCACAGGCAGATCCTTTTGCGGCAAAGGGTTTTTCCCCTCTCTGGGGATGTTGTCGGAAAGTCCTGTTGCAATCCCGAACGGCTTTTGGCATAGAGACGCCACCGCCGCAGGGGCTCAGGCCTCTCCGGAACATGGATGCGGGCGTAGCTCAGGGGTAGAGCACAACCTTGCCAAGGTTGGGGTCGTGGGTTCGAATCCCATCGCCCGCTCCAGTTTCTCTTCAAAAATTGAATGCAGCGGTGAAAAAGACGGACGTAGCGCCGTCGTCTTTCCGTGCCGGCGAGCCATCCGACGCTCCCGTGCTCTTTTTCGAAAAACAGTGATCAGGCAGCGTCCACGCGACGGCGCTCGGGCCGCCGCGTGTTTCGTTTGCCGTGGCCCTCACACCGCCCCGTGGGCTTCCACGTAGAGCGCGTAGATGGAGTGCGAGGCCGTCATGTAGAGGCGGTTGTTCTTCGGCCCGCCAAACGCGAGGTTGGCGCAGCGCTCCGGCAGGCGGATGAAGGCCAGCGGCTTGCCGTCCTTGTTGAACACCATCACCCCGTCGAGGTCGGCGGGCTTGGCCTTCAGCTCATAGACCTTGCGGCCGTTGACGTCGGTGGGCTCGCTCTGGAGCGCGCCGTTGCTGCCCCAGCCGCACCACAGATTGCCGTCGCGATCCACCCGGAAGCCGTCCAGTGCGCCCTGATCGGCGGCGTCGATGAGCTTGGTCTTGTTGGAGACGGCGCCATCCGTGCCCACGTCATAGCTCCAGAGGCTGCGGTTGGGCGTGCCCTTCCATTCCACCACATAGAGCTTCTTCTCGTCCGGCGAGAAGGCGAGGCCGTTCGGGTTGACCAGATCGGTGATGACGGCGGTGAGCTTGCCGTCAGTGCCGATGCGATAGACGTTGGTGGTCTCCTGCTCGGGCTTGGCCCGGAAGCCTTCCCATTCGCCATTGATGCCGAAGATCGGATCGGTGAACCAGACGGTGTTGTCGGACTTCACCACGATGTCGTTGGGCGCGTTGAGGCGCTTGCCGTTGTAGCTGTCGGCCAGAACGGTGATCTTGCCGTCGGTCTCGGTGCGGGTGACGCGGCGGGTGACGGAATGTTCGCAGGTGACGAGCCGCCCCTGCCGGTCGCGGGCATTGCCATTGGCGTAATTGGCGTCGGCGCGGAATACGCTGAGCTGGCCGGTCTTGTCGTCCAGCTTCATGATGCGGTTGTTGGGAATATCGCTGAACAGCAGATAGCCGCCTTCGGGGAAATAGGCCGGCCCTTCCGCCCAGCGGAAGCCCGAGGCCATCTGCTCGATGGTGCTGGAATAGATGCGATACTTCGTAAAACTCGGATCTAGGATCTGCACCGCCGGATCGGGATAGCGCTGGGCGGGCTGGAAGGCGAAGGACTGCGCCCCGGCCACCCGCGACAAGGCGGTGGCTGCGAGGGTGGTGCTGGCGGCGGTGAGCAGTGCGCGGCGTGTGACGGACATGCGGATCGCTCCTGAGATCGCGGCCGCATTCCGGAGGAGCGGCCGGAAGGGATGCGCCGTCGCCCGGCGCACGACATGTGCGGAGCGGCGGCCTGCAGCAATGGACCGGAGGGCATGCCACCCGCGACGCATCGGGTGATGCGCGTTCTGCCGGGGATCACAGGCGCGCGGTGAGGCGGGCGCATGGACCGGATTGCGGATGTGAGCGGATGCTCCCGGCGTTTCCTCAAAATGTGTGCCGTTAGTTACGGCGCTTCTTGAATGGACCCAACGTCAGCTGAGCCGAACGTTTTATAGAGCGCAGCGTTGCGCATGGTCAATACACTAATGCATTAGCGGTGCGGAGGCACCTGCCCTCAATCTCGCTGCGGAAGAGAGGCGACGTGGTGCAAAAAGAAAAAGCCCGCCGCGCAAGGGGGGAGGGGGAGCGCGGCGGGCTTCGGAGCGAGGCGGGGCTGCCGGGTCAGGCCCGGTTGTCGGCCACCGCGCTGCGCACCTCGTGTTCGATCAGGTGCCAGATCTTGTCCACCAGCGCCCCGAAGGCCTCATGGCGCTTGACCTCCAGATCGCGGGGACGGGGCAGGGGGATCGGGATTTCCTCCCGCACCTGCCCCGGTCGCGCCGAGAACACCACCACGCGATCGGACAGATAGACCGCCTCGTCGATCTGGTGGGTGATGAGCAGGACCGTGGTCTTGCTCTTCTGCCAGATGTTCAGCAGCTCACTCTGCATGATCTCGCGCGTCTGGGCGTCGAGCGCCGCGAACGGCTCGTCCAGCAGCAGGATGCGCGGGTTCACCGCCAGCGCACGGGCGACGTTCACGCGCTGGCGCATGCCGCCCGAGAGCTGGTGCGGATAATGGTGCTCGAAGCCTTTCAGCCCCGCCATCTCGATGAAGCGCATGGCGGTGGCATGGGCGTCCCGCTTCGGCGTGCCGCCGATGACGAGGCCGTAGGCCACGTTGTCGCGCACGCTCTTCCAGGGCAGCAGGGCATCCTGCTGGAACACCATGGCCCGGTCGGAACCGGGCTTGGTGACGGGCGCGCCGCTCACCTTCACCACGCCGGAGGTGGCGGGCAGGAGGCCGTCGATGATGCGCAGCAGCGTGGACTTGCCCGAGCCGCTGGCACCGACGATGGAGACGAACTCGCCTTCCTTGATGGTGAGGTCGATGTTCCGCAGGGCCTCGACCGTGGGCTTGCCCGGGCGGCCGAAGACCTTGTTGATGCCTTCGATGGACAAGGCGTTCGTGGACTTGGCGTTGGCCATCACTCGTGCCTCCAGGGTGCCAGCCGGCGCTCCAGCCATTCGAAGAAGATGCTGCCCACGAGGCCGAGCACGCCGAGCACGATGACGTAGGCGAGCAGGGTCGCCGTATCGAAGCTCTGGCCGGCCGCCAGGATGGCGAAGCCGAAGCCCGCGAAGGAGCCGAAGAATTCCGCCACGATGATCGCCACCAGCGCTCGCGCCCAGGCGACACGGATGCCGCTGATCACGAACGGCAACGCGAAGGGCAGCGTCACCGTGGTGAAGATCTGCCAGCGCGAGGCGTTGAAGGAGCGGGACGCCTCCACGAGGATCTTGTCCGTGGCCTTCAGGCCCACCTCGGTGGTGACGAGAATGGGGAAGATGGAGAAGATCGTCACGATGACGAACTTGGAGGCGAAGCCGAGGCCGAGCCAGGCGATGAACAGCGGAGCCAGCGCCACCACCGGCACCGAGTTCAACGCGGTGAGCATCGGACCAACGGTGAGGGCGAGGAAGCGGCTGGAGGCGAGCGCAAGACCGATGCCCACGCCCAGCACCACGGCGATGGGGAAGGCCGCCGCAACCGCGCTCACGGTCGCGAGCGCGTTGGTCCACAGCGCGCCGCTCACCCCTTCGGTCCTGAGTGCCCGGGCCACGTCCATGGGCGGGACCAGCAGCAGGCGGTTAGTGACCACGTAGGTCGCCAGCACCTGCCACAGGCCAAGCACGCAGATCGCGCAGAGCATGAAGCGTGCGAGAGAGGCCGTGCGCGTCGGCCCCTCGATGAAGTCCATGAAGGAGCGCATCAGCTCATTCCGCCGCGGCTGCGGTCTTGTTGGCGTGGCGCGCGGTGGAGACGGCCTGCTTGCCGTAGCCCTTCTCGCCGACCACCTTGCCGTCCACATAGATGGTCTTGCCGCGCAGGATGGTGCGCACCGGCTTGGCCTTGAAGGTGCGGCCCGCATAGGGGCTCCAGCCGATCATGGACAGCACGTCTTCGTCGCGGATCTCGTATTCCTTCTCCAGATCCACCAGCACCAGATCGGCGTCGAAACCGGGCCGGATCTCGCCCTTCCGGTCAAGGCGGAACAGGCGGGCCGGGCCGGTGGACGTGGCTTCCACCACGCGCTCCAGCGGGATCTTGCCGTCCTGCGCGGCGGTCAGGAACATGGAGAGATAGAACTGGGTGGACGGGGTGCCGGTGTGGGCCTTCCAGCCGTCGGTCCAGCCGATTTCCTTCTCTTCCTTCAGATGCGGCGCATGGTCGGTGGCGATGATGTCGATGGTGCCGTCGTTCAGGCCCTGCCACAGGCCGGGCACGTTCTTCTCCGGCACCCAGTAGGAGAGGGCGTAGGAGCCGAGGCGCTGGATGGCGGACCATTCGCAGCCGAGGAACAGCGCCCACGGATTGATCTCGCAGGTGATCTTCTGGCCGGCGGCCTTGGCCTCGCGGATGAGCTGCACCGAGCCGGCGGTCTGGGTGTGCAGGATGTGCAGGTGGCAGCCGGCCGCGCGCTGCAGGCGCAGCAGGGTGGCGATGGCGGTTTCCCAGATCACGCCGTCATGGGCGGCATAGGCCTTGGCGTAAGCGAGGGCGTCGCGCTCGCCGCGATCCCAGTATTCCTTCTCGATCACGTCCATGAGCGCCTGATCATGCGGATGCACCATCAGGGGCACGTCCTGCGCGGCGCAGGCCTTCATGATCTCGAGGATGCGGCCGTGATCGTGCACGCCGATGCCGGGCATGTGCGGATAGGAGCGGCCGGTGTCCACCACCATGAAGAACTTGTACGCGGCGATGCCCGTCTCGGACATGGCCGGCACTTCCTCGATGATGGTCGGGGCCGGGTTGAAGTTCCAGTCCACCACCGCGTCGGTCTCGTAGATGGCGAACTGCTTCTCCAGCAGCTCCATGGTGTTCGGCGGCGGGGTCACGTTGGGCATGGCGACCGAGGTGGTGACGCCGCCGGCGGCGCACTGCTGGGTCGAGGTGTAGATGGTGTCCTTGTATTCGAAGCCCGGCAGCGAGCCCTCGCGGTGATGCGAGTGCATGTCGATGACGCCAGGCAGGATGGCGAGGCCCTTGGCATCGATCACCTCGGCCGCGGACGGCTCGGCGCCGGGCTCGAAGAGGGCGGCGATGGCGCCGTCCTTGATGCCGATGGAGCCTTCGAAGCGTCCGTCGGCGGTGATGATGAGGCCGTTCTTGATAATGGTATCCATGACACTCTCCTGAGCGAAAGGTGGGCGGCGTCAGGCCGCGGCGTTGGGAATGGGGCGGGTGCGGATCACGTCGAGCACCTCGGTGACGAAGGCGCGGGACAGGCCCTTGGTGATGAAGACGATGCGCGAGCGGGCCTCGCCCTCGGGCCAGGCACTCAGCTCTGCGGGCGGCGAGAACAGATGCTGCACCGCCTGCACGACGATGGGCTTCTCGCGGCCGACGATGTGAAGGATGCCCTTCACCCGCAGCAGGTCGGTGCCATGGGCCACCACCAGCGCATCGAGCCAGTTGGCGACATGTTCCCAATGCAGGGGCTCGTCGAACTGGAGCGAGAAGGAGCCGATGTCCGCCGAATGGCGGTTCACGTCGTGATGGTGGCCGTGGGCGTGGTCGTCATGGTGGTGGCCATGGTGGTGCCCATGGTCGTGATCGTGGCCCTTGCCCTCCTCCGCCTCGGCATTCAGCCAGTCGAGGACGTCGGCGGGCTTGGTAGCGGGGTCGTAGGGATCGACGCTGTCGAGCAAAGTGGCGGCAGGCGCCGCGCCGAGCTTCGCCTTGTGCTGGCGGGCGCCGGGGGCATCGGCCCGCAGCCGGGCTTCCAGCGCCGGCAGGTCGCGGGGGCGCAGATCGGTTTTGGTGATGACGATGACGTCGGCCACCGCCGCCTGCCG
Source organism: Azorhizobium oxalatiphilum (assembly GCF_014635325.1). Classification (GTDB taxonomy): domain Bacteria; phylum Pseudomonadota; class Alphaproteobacteria; order Rhizobiales; family Xanthobacteraceae; genus Azorhizobium; species Azorhizobium oxalatiphilum. The sequence goes on from NZ_BMCT01000013.1 coordinate 62,686, forward strand.
GCGCGCCTCGGGATGGCGCTCCAGCGTGTCGAGGCCCTGCACGCCGTCCACCACCGTCACCACGCGGCCAAGCCGGTAGGCGCGGGCCACGGGGAAGGTGATGAGCGCCTGGATGACGGGCGCGGGATCGGCAAGGCCGGTGGTCTCGATGATGACGCGCGAGAAGCGCGTGACGGCACCGCGCGCCCGTTTGTCGGCGAGGTCGCGCAGCGTCTCCACGAGATCGCCGCGCACGGTGCAGCAGAGGCAGCCGGTGGACAGCTCGATGGTGTTGTCGGAGCTTTCCGCGATCAGCGCATGGTCGATGCCCACATCGCCGAACTCGTTCACGATCACCGCCGCGTCGGCCAGCGCCGGATCCTTCAGCCAGCCGTTGAGCAGCGTGGTCTTGCCGCTGCCGAGAAAGCCGGTGAGCAGCGTGACCGGCGTGCGGTCGTCATTGGGGTGTGCGCTGTCGGACATGGCGTCAACCTTCAGGCAAGCCGCTCCCGGCGCCCGGCCTTGCGGCCGGGCGGGAAGACGGGGTCTTCAAATCGGGCCGTGCGGGCGGCCGATGGGGCGGTTCGGTTCTGAGCTTGTGCTCAGCGCGACTTACTTGCCGGCGATGAAGCTCGGGTCGTAATAGCGGCTCAGCTCGAAGGCGGGGGCGGGCGGGGCCTCGCCGCCGCTCACGGCCGCGTCGATCTTGTAGAGGTTCTCAAGGCCGGCGGCCGGCACGGACAGATCGGCGGGGATCGCCTTCTGCTCCTTCACGATGAAGTTGTAGCTGTCCTCGCACACGTCGCGGTCGGTCTTGGTGTAGCGCGCCAGCACGGAGATGGCGGCTTCCTTGTTGGCCGGGTTGTTGATGAAGGCGGCGGCCTCCTTCAGCGCCTGCGTCAGCGCGATGGCGGTCTCGCGGTTGGCCTTGGCCCAGTCCTTGTTGAGCACCAGCGGCGTCTGCACATAGGGCTCGCGATAGACGTCCAGCAGGTTGGCGCCCTCGCGACCGGCGAGCGTGTCGAACGGAGCGATCAGCAGTGCGCCGGCCACCTGGCCGTTGCCCATGGCGATGATGCGGTCGCGGGAATTGGCGATGGAGACCATCTGCACGCCCTTGGGGTCCACGCCGGCCGCCTGGAGCTGATACTTCAGCAGATTGGCGGTGCCGCCGCGCACCGCGCCGGCGGTCAGCGGCTTGCCGGCCAGATCCTTGATGGAGGTGGCGGACTTGGCGCCGTAGAGCCGCAGGATGGTCTTGTCGAGTACTGCACCGGCGATCACCAGCGAGGCACCCTTGTCGATGGCGCGCACGGCAAGGTCGCCCAGACCGATGCCGGCATCCGCGCTGCCCGAGGCCACGGCCTGCATGAGGGCCGGGCTGTCGGAGGCGCGCAGTTCACGGATGGTCAGGTTATGCTTGGCATAGAAGCCTTCCTGATCGGCGATGGCGTGCAGCCACAGGAGGGCGCTGGGCGCCAGCATGGCGACCTTCACTTCGGTCTTGGTGGATTGGGCGTGGGCCGCGGCAATGGGGGCGAACGCAAACGTAGCGGAGAGCAAGGCGGCAAACAGGCGTTGCATGAGGTACTCCAAACGGAAGGGAGGGTGCTGCGTCTCAATGCGCGACTTGCCGTCAGCTAAACGCTGTTCAAGATCAAATTCAAGCGATATTCTCAGTATGTGAGATTTTTGCTAATTCTCATCTAGTGAGACAATGTATCATTTGGTGGAGGGGGCGTGGCCAGTCGTATTCTTCAGGTTCTGAGCTTGTTCCGGCGGGATTCCGGGCCGTGGACCGTGGAAGGGATCGCGCGTGAGATGGGCGTTTCCCAAAGCTCGGCCTATCGCGACGTGCAGGATCTCAGCCGGGCGGGCTTCCTCGATCCGGTGACGGGGGCCGGCTATGTGCTGGGTCCGGCCTTCATCGAGTATGATCGGCTGCTGCGGCAGAGCGATCCGCTGATCCCCATCGCCTCCCAGACCATGCATCGCCTGCTGGAGGACACCACGCAGAGCGCCACCGCGATTCTGTGCCGGCGCTATCGGGACACGGTGATGTGCGTGCATCAGGAGCATGGCGCGGCACCGCATCCCTCCACCACCTATGAGCGCGGCGTTGCCATGCCGCTGTTCGTGGGCGCCTCGTCCAAGGTGGTTCTGGCGCATCTGGATGATCGGGCGCTCAAGCGCATCTATCTCGACAATGAGACCACCATCCGCGCCCGCCTGAAGCTGCCGGACTGGAAGGCGTTCAAGGCCGAGGTGCGGGAAATCCGCAAGGCCGGCTTCGTCGCCACCGTGTCGGAAGTGGCGGAGGGGCGCTGCGGCATCGCCGCTCCGGTGCTGGTGAACAAGCAGGTGATCGCGGGGATCAGTCTCGTGTTCGACAGCGCCGAGCTGAAGGACGGAGCCCCGGAACAGTTCCGCGATGCCATCGTCGCCGCCGCGCAGCACATCTCCGAGGCGGTGGCGGAAGGCGGAACCTTCGTGGCGCGCTGACGTCGCCTATCCGCGCAAAGCGGCGGCGGGTGACTGGCGATAGGCGAGCAGGGCCGGAATGATGGCCACCAGCGCGCCGACCGCGAACAGGCCGATCAGCGCGCCCGCGTCAGTGGGCGTGGCGATCACGGGCAACGCGATGCCGCTGGCCGTCTCAACAACGCGCGACACCAGCCGGGCGGCGGCATAGCCGAGGGCGAAGCCGGCGAGCATGCCGGTGCCGAGCAGGGTCAGCACTTCCAGCCAGACGATGGCGAAGACCGCCGCGCGCGGTGCCCCGAAGGCGCGCAGCGCGCCGATCTGCCGGCGGCGCTGGAGCACATGGATGACCACCACCAGCAGGATGGCGGCGCCCACCAGAGCCTGCGCGCCATAGGCCACCAGCGCGATCACCTGCCGGGCATCGCCCAGCGTGCCATAGAGGCGGGTCAGCACCTCGGCGGGGAAGACCGCCACCGTATGGGCGGAGCGGTAGTCGCGGCGCAGCTTGTAGGCATCCGCAATGGTCTTCGGCTTCACCACGATGGCGGGCAGGCCGGGCGCATGCGCTTCCGACAGAGCCGCGGGATTAATGGGGGCATCGAGATCGGGCGCGAAGTCACGGTGCTGCTGGCGGGCCTCGGCCATGCCGCGCGGCTTGGGGGCGGCGTCGTGATCATGGTCGTGGCCGGCGTCCGCGCCGTGCCCGTGCACCCGCCACACCGCCTCGATGGGCACCAGCACCGCGCGGTCCCACGGCGTTCCGGTCGCGGCCATCCGCCCCACCACGCGATAGCTGATGCCGCCATGCACTTCCGCCGGCCCCTGCGGCTGGCCGTGCATGGGATGGAAGCGCGCGTCCATCTCCTTGGGCACGGCGGCGCCGATAATGGCCTCGTCGAGCTTGGCGAAGGTGCGGCCCTCCACCAGCCGCCCGAGGCCGCCGACCAGCTGTTGCGTGGTGCCGACGATGGGATGGTCGTCCACAAAATCGCCGAAGCCCACCGGGGCTGCCCATGCGACGCGGGGATCGGCGATCAGTCCGGCCAGCACGTCGCCCTCCATGAGCGGCAGGGGCGCCGCCTGCAGGAAGACGGCGGAGAGCACGAGCTGGGTCTCGCTGCCCGGTGCGCCCACCACCAGATCGAACGCCTGTGCCGCCCGCGCGCTGCCGAGGCGCAGCGCCCGCTCCTGCAACGTGACCACCACGCCCAGCGCCACGGCGAGCGCGATGATGAGCGTGACGGCCAGTACGCCGATCCAGTGCCGCCGGAGATCTGCCGCGATGAAGCCGAGCATGCCGTGCCTCAGATCAGCCGACCGGCATCGAGCCGGAGCGTGCGGGTGAGGCGGCCGGCGAGGCGCGGATCATGGGTGGCGACGATGAGGGTGGCGCCGGTCTCGTCTGCGAGCGCGAGCAGCAGGTCCGCCACCGCCGCGCCGGCCTCCGCATCGAGGCTGGCCGTGGGCTCGTCGGCAACCAGGATGTCGGGGCGGGCGAGGAGGGCGCGGGCCACCGCGACACGCTGCATCTGCCCGCGCGAGAGCGTTTCGGCCTTCTGGCGCGGATCAGGCAGGCCGACCCGGTCGAGCAGCCGCCGCGCCTCGTCAGCGAGGCCGGCGGGCAGGCGCCAGCGCGAGAGCCGCTGCGGCAGCAGCACATTGTCCAGCGCCGAGAGGCCGGGGAACAGGTGAAAATCCTGCATCACCAATCCCACATGCGCCGCCCGCCAGCGGTCGCGCGGGCCTTCGCCGAGCGATGCGAGGTCGGTGCCTGCCCAGGCGACGTGGCCGTGACGCACGCACTCAAGGCCGGTGAGCATGTTGAGGAGCGTGGTCTTGCCGCAGCCGGAGGGGCCGGTGACGGCGACCCGCGCGCCGGCTTCCAGTTCAAGTTCGGGAATGGCGAGCGCGGGCTGGCCGAGGCCGGCAAAGCGCACCTCCAGATCGCGCACCTCCAGAGCGGCCATGCCTCACGCCTTGCGGAAGCTGGCGCCGGTGAGGCGCAACAGGCTGACGAAGCCGGTCTCCGGATCGGTCCACGAGCCCACCTCCAGCTTGCCCGTCACGGTGATGAGGGCATTGGCCTGTTCAAAGGTCTGGGCGCGGTCGAGATAGACCACCACGATATTGTCCGGCCAGTCCGCATCCGAGGAGCAGAAGGGGCAGAGCGACATGGGGATTTCGGTCAGCACGAAGAAATTGGCCTCCGCCTTCAGGGGCGGGGCCATGAAGCCGCGCATGGCGACGGCCTTTTCCTTCAGTGCCTTCACCTTGTCCGAGAAGGTGAGGCCGAGCACGCTCACCTTGCCGTAAAGCTCCGAGAAATCGAGCGCGGTTGCCGCCGCTGCCGGGCGCGCGAGCGCGGGCAGGAGGAGGGATGCGGCAGCGGAGGCCAGCATCCTGCGGCGGGAGATCAGCTCCATATCCTCGGGTTCCGATGAGCGGTCTTCGAACGGTGGCGGCCCCGGCAGTGAGCCGGAGCCGCATGATGATGGCAGAAGATGAGCGGCAGGTCAGTCCTCGCCCAGTCCTCGCCCAGTCCTCGCCCAGTGCTCGCCTCAGTCCTTGGCGGGAGCGAGCGCCATGGCATCCACCAGCACGCGATAGACGTCGCTCTCTTCCATATAGCCCTTGAAGCCCTCGGCGCCGGCACCGGTGGCCTGCAGCACCACGTCGTCCACCGCATGCACGGCGGTGTCGGCGGAGCGGGGCAGATTGCCCTCGCGCAGCACGGCGCCGGGCACGTCCTTGTACTGCTCGTTGGCCTTGTACTGCTTCTTCTCGTTCTGCACCGCCGGCTCGAACGGGCCGTCCATCTTCGGGCGCCAGGTCTCGTAATAGTCGGGATAGTTGGACGAGAAGACCGCGAGGCGGCGGGTCACATCCACCTTGTCGGGGAAGCCGTCGCCATTCTTGTCCTCATAGTTCGGGAAGCCGGCGTCGGCATAGACGCCCACCTTCTCGCGCATGTCCGTGCCCGGCTTGTTGTCGTCGATGGTGCCGATGATGGAGACGCCATGGGCGTGATCGCCGGTCACGACGATCAGCGTGTCGGGATGGGTCTTCAGGAACTCGATGCCGACCCCCACGGCCTGATCGAACTCGATGGTCTCGAACAGCGCCCGCTCCCAGTCCATGGGATGGGACATCTTGTCGATGGAAGCGCCTTCCACCATCAGGAAGAAGCCGTCCGGATTCTTGGCCAGCTGGTTCAGCGCCGCCTTGGTCATCTCCACGAGGCCGGGCTGGTTCGGGAACTTCGCGACCGTGCCCTTCTTCAGGAACTCGCGGTCGAGGATGGTGTCCATGTTGGCCGGATGGAAGAGGCCGAGAATCTTGCCGGTGTTGGTGCCGGCGGCAGCGGCCAGCTCCGCCTTGTCGGTGGCCAGCGTATAGCCCGCATCCTTGAAGAGCTGGATATAGTCCTTGTCGTCCTTGCGCTTGGAGCCGGGCGTGGTCTTCGGCAGGAAGTAGGCGGAGCCGCCGCCCAGCATCACGTCGGGCTTCACGTCGTAGAACATGCCGACGATCTCGGCCTTGTCGGCGCGGGCGCGGGTATGGGCGACCACGGCGGCCGGGGTCGCGTCCTCCAGCTCGGCGGTGGAGACGACGCCCACCGACTTCTTCGAGAGCCGGCGCACGGCCTCGGCGATGGTCTCGACCTTGGGGTCGTCCAGCGTGTCCTTGGTGCGGTCCACATAGACGCCGAGCGCGTTCACCGCCGTCTTGTGGCCGGTCATATAGGCCGACATGGTGTTGGCGCTGTCGGTGGCGATGGCGTTGGTGGACGAGGTGCCGATGAAGGCCATGCGCTCGAAATCGTCGATATTGAGCCGGCCGTTCGCCTTGCCCTCGGTCATGCCCTTGGACATGAGGCGCGCGCCGGTGCGGTGCGCCACCGAGAAGCCGTCGGCGAGGAAGAAGATGACATTCTTCGCCTTGGCGGTGGAGGGCGTCGCATAGACGTCCCAGGTGACGGTCTTGGTCTCGGCGCCGGCCTTGGCTTCCACCTTGTAGGAGCCGGGTTTGGCGATGGCGGCGGCACGCAGCAGCACGGCGGAGGCGGTGGTGCCCGCTTCCGTCTCGATGAAGTCCGGCTTCTTGCCCAGCACCGCTTCGGCCGGCTGGCCGTTGATGGTGACGGAGACGTCGCCGGCCTTCACCTGGCCGTCGAACTCCACCTTCAGGTCGAAGGGCGAGCCGGCGAGGATGGTGGCGCGATCCAGCGGGTAAATGGTGGTGGCGTCGGCCACGGAAACAAAAGCGGTGGTAAGGGCCAGAGCCGCAATGAGGCTGCGCATCGCACGTCTCCCAGGGAAATGCGTTCCTCCCCTAGGCCAAGTCGATGTCAGTGCCGTGACTGTTTTGCAGAACAGTCACGCTGCGGGGCGCGTTCTCGCGCAAGGGTTTGGATGGGATATATTATATCTTTATGACGGTCAGCAGGGAGTGCCATAGCCCTGCCCGCCATATGGTGGGCAGGGCGCGGAAGACGTCATTCCTCCGGCAGACGGTTGGTGTCGTGCTCGTGCCACTGCTCGGTCTGCACCGTCTTGCTGTCGAGGGTCCGCGTACGCGAATGCAATTGCTTGTCCCGGTTGGACAGGACCATGTTCGGCGGGATCTGGTCTTCGAACACATCGGCCAGTGCTCCGGCTCCTGTGCCCTTGCCTTGCGTGCCCGTTCCCATGTGCTTCTTGTTCGCATGCGCCATCGCCGGCTCCTTGCGCCTGTGGAAGGGAAAGGGGCAGGCCATGCATGTGCCGCGAGAACCGGCCCCCTCAGGTCAACGGCCGCCTGTCCGAGGGGTTCCCGTCAAGCCGGGCGGAGGAGAGGCCGGGCTTGGTAGGGCTACGCTTCCCATGGCAGGGTGAGGCACCGCCGATGAGCGGCGGAACGGCGAGGTGGCTGGTGCGAGGGCGGATGTTTCGGCGCAGGTCACATGGCTGACACCGGATCGGATCGGATCGCACCCGATGGGTGGCCGCTGCCGCCGGGCGCAGTGCATCTTTATGTGGTGGACGAGACGGAGGTGGCGGCAACGCCCGAACTGGCGTCTGCGGCCGTCTGGCTGTCGCCTTCGGAGCAGGCGAGGGGCAGCCGTTTCGTCCACGCGCGGCGACGCCATCAGTTCCTGGTGGCCCGGCTGCTCGTGCGCACCATCCTGTCGCGCTATGCGCCGCAGATCGGGCCGGGCGACTGGCAGTTCGAGACAATGGCGAATGGGCGGCCGGTGATCAGCGGCCTGTTCGGGGATGTGCTGCATTTCAACCTGTCCCACACGGACGGGCGTGTGGTGATGGCAGTGGCGCGCGCGCGCTGGCTGGGCGTTGATGTGGAGCGGCGCAATGGCGATACGCCCGCGCAGGATCTGGCGGATCGCTTCTTTGCGCCGGCAGAGGCCGGCTGGCTGCGGGCGATGACCCCGCAGGCGCGTCAGCAATCCTTCTTCAATCTCTGGACCTTGAAGGAATCCTACGTGAAGGCCCGAGGGCTGGGCCTTGCGCTGCCCTTGACCGAATTCGTCATCGGCTTCTCTGGTTCGGCGGGGCTCTCCCTCCAGCAGACGGGGGAGGCCGGGCCGGGGGCAGACAACTGGAGCCTATGGATGATCGAGACGGGCGGCGAACATGCCCTGGCGCTTGCGCTGGCGGCAGAGGGTGTCTGGCAGCCGCATCTGTTTCGCGGCACGCCGTTGTCCGGCTTCGAGGAGGCACCTTGCCGGATCCTGCGCAGTACGGCGCTGCGATGAGCCGGGACGATCCCGATGTGCGACGATCGGTGATCGGTGATCGCGGGGCATCATACAAGTGAGTACGAGAAGATGAGACGGCACCATGGCGGGTGTCGGAAAGCCGCCACGGTGCCGCCTCAGGATCGGGAGGCGTGGCCTGTGTGGCGGGCTGCCTAGCGACCCTTCCAGCCAGCCTCCTGGCTGCAGGCTTCCATGGTGCGGGGATTGGCCTTTTCCCACTGCGTGATGGAGCGCGTCTCGTTCGACGACATCTTGTTGTTCATGCAGGTGCAATAGGTGAGGACGACCGGCGCGGTCTGGCCCTCGTCCTTATTGTCGCTCACGCATTGCGTGATCCATTTCACGTCATCGGACGTCTGCTGCGCATGGACGGACGTGACCGTAACCGGAATGAGAGTGGCGAGAGCAGCCACCAGTGCCAGAGATTTCATGAAGTCCCCCTATTGAGCGGGCGCGCCCGCATTCCTCGCCGTACAGCCGGGCCCCCGCACGGCTGATGCACACTGGAAGCAAGCGCGCGTGGTGTCCTCCTCCTGCGCGCACGCGCAACCGTATCCCGGCGGCCACACTCGCGGGAATTTGAGCGGGCGCATGGTGGAGGCTTGGCTGCCCCGGCAGGAGGCAGGGAAGGGAATGTTCCGCTTGCTCCCGTACCAGAACAGCGGAGCACACCGCCGCAGCTGATCAGAATGTCGCGGCAGCGCAAGGCGGACCAGTCCGTTTTCCTTCAACGCTTTTCTGGGACGACGAAGCAGTTGTCCATGCTTCGTCCACGGCACGTGTCGCGATGCACATAATATAGTGAGCTATATAAATGGGGTATATAACCCCATACATTTGGACCACAAACATTTCTTGAAATGTAGTCGGTTGCATTTCTGGCGATAGCCAAAATACAGTTGCGGCATCCGTTCGGATATACAAAACTCCCTGTGTTCGATTCCGGAGAGGCTTCACTTCGGGGTCGTGGGCGGTGGGGGCCGACACGATGTGTCGGTAGGGATAATCTATTGCCCTCCATATAAAGTCCTGAGTTTCCGGCATCTCGCTTGGCGAGGCATTGGATCTTGGGAAGATGTCTTGCCTTCAGTTTCCGAAGACTGACTTCGGAAGCAACGCACTTGCTTGCCTTGTTATTGGCTCGGGCGAATGGGTTTCATCGGCCATCAGCAGGGGCGAGATCGGCGTTTAGCGGAAGAGCGAGACGAGCTGCCCAGCCCGGGCAGAAGAAAAATGAAGTCTAGGCTGGGGATCGCTGGATGTCGTTGTATTCCGTTTCAGCGTTTGGATTGCAGGCTTCTGCATCTTCTTCCGCGTCCCAGTCCGTTTCGTCGGGTGCTTCCCGCCGTCGCAATCGCGCTTTTGCCTCCCTGACTGCGGCCCTTCTGGCCGGAACCGCCCTCACCACCTGTGCCGTCATCGTCTGGCCTGCGCCGGCTCTGGCGGTCTGTCCCGATGGCAACAATGCCTCGGGCCAGACCGCGGGCACCGGCTGCGGCGTCACCGGGGCGGGCGGCGCAGCCGGCGTGGGGCTGGGGATCGGCGGCGGCGGCGGCGGTGTCACGGCCTCCGGCGCCGGCAGTGGCGGCGGCGGTGGTGGCGGATCGAGTTCCAATGGTAGCGCCGGTGCCATGAATGGTGGCGCCGGCGGTGCCGGTACGCTGGGCACCTTCGGCGGTGGCGGTGGCGGTGGCGGCAACTTCCTGCTGTCAGTCACCACCTCCCAGGCCATCACGACCACCACCGTAGGTGGCCTCGGCGGCAATGGCGGCGCCGCGGGCACTGCCACGCTGGCCACGGCCGGCGGTGGTGGCGGCGGTGGCGGTGGCGGCGCGGGCGCCGTGCTCGGCGGTAGCAGTCAGGTCTATTCCGTCTCAGCCGGAGTGACGGGCGGTGCCGGCGGTGCCGGCGGTCTCGGCGGTGCGTCCGCCGTCGGTGTCGGCGGCACGGGCGGCGGCGGTGGCGCGGGCGCCTTTGGCGTGGGCGTGTCCAACGGCACATTGACCATTCTCAGCACCGGCACCGTAACCGGCGGCGCCGGTGGCCTCGGCGGCGGCGGTGGCACGTCGGTCACGGCCGGCGCGGGCGGCGCGGGGGCGACGGGCGGAATCGGTGGCGTCGGTCTGGTGTCCAGCAGCAGCACGCTGACGGTGCAGGGCAATGTGACCGGCGGTGCCGGCGGTGGCGGCGGCACGGGCGGTACGGCACAAGCGGTGGGCCTCGCCGGCGGCATCGGCGGCAGTGGCGGCGCGGGCGCGGCCGGCCTCACGCTCACCGGTGGCAGTCTCTCCTTGCAGAGCGCCGGTATTGTTCGTGGTGGCGCGGGTGGCGCGGGCGGGACCGGCGGCGGCGCGCTCACCGTAGGCGGCGCGGGCGGGACCGGTGGCGCGGGCGGCACCGGTGTCAATCTCGGCAGCGGCACCAGCCTGACCATCGCCACCGGCACGTCGGTGCTCGGCGGTGCGGGCGGCGCGGGCGGCAGCGGCGGTGCCGCCATCGCCAGCGGCCTTGCCGGCAGTGCGGGTGCCGGGGGCGCGGGCATCCTCGCCAACAGCGCCACCATCACGCTGGCGGGCACGGTCACGGGCGGCCTGTCCGGCGCGGGGACGCGTGCGGATGCCATCACCTTCTCCGGCACGGGCAACCGGCTGGAACTGCAGTCGGGCTATGCCATCACCGGCAACGTGGTTGGTGCGGGCGTCACCACACTGGCGCTCGGCGGCTCTGCCAACGGCAGCTTCGACGTCTCGACGGTCAATGCGGTCGGCGGGCAGTTCTCCGGCGTCACCGCCTTCACCAAGGAAGGCACCAGCACCTGGACCCTGACCGGCTCCTCGCTGCTGACGCCAGCCTGGACAGTCAGCGGCGGCACGCTCTCTGTGGCCTCCGACGCCAGCCTCGGTGCGCTCGGCCTGGCGCTGACGCTGAACGGCGGCACGCTGCGCACCACCTCGAGCATCACCACCACCCGCGTCATCACGCTGGGTGCCAGCGGCGGCACCATCCAGGCCGATGCCAGTCTCACGCTCAGCGGCGTGGCGGGCTCCGGCAGCTTCGCCAAGACCGGCACCGGGACGCTGTCCCTGCTCGGCGGCATTTCCGCCAGCTCCACTACCATCAGCGGCGGCAGCGTCACCACGCTGGTGGACAGCCTGCTGGGATCGGCCGGCGCGCTCACCGTGGCGGCGGGTGGCACGCTCAATCTCGGCGGCTTCTCCCAGTCCGTGGGCACGCTTGCCCTCAGTGGCGGCACGCTCACCAACGGCACACTCACCGGCACCGTCAATGCGGCGGGTGGTGCCATCTCCAATATCGCCGGCACGGCGGTGCTGAACGTCAATTCCGGCAGCGTCTCGATCAGCGGCACCAACAGCTATACGGGCGCCACCAGCATCGCCGGCGGCACGCTGACGGCGGGGTCGGCCAATGCCCTGAGTGCCGGCAGCGCCACCACGGTCGCCACCGGCGCTGTGCTCAATCTGGGCGGCTTCACGCAGGCGGTGAACAGCCTGACGCTGAACGGCGGCACGCTGCAGAACGGCTCCCTCACCACCGCGCTCACCTCCAACGGCGGCACCATCTCCAGCCTCGGCGGTTCGGGCAGCGTGTCGGTGGCGGGCGGTCTCACCACCACGCTGAGCGGCACCAATTCCTATAGCGGCGCCACCATCCTCTCGGCGGCCAGCACCCTTCTGGCCTCGGCCGACAATGTGCTGAGCACGGCCAGCGCCATCAGCGTCGGTGCCGGCTCCACGGTCAATCTCGGTGGCCATTCGCAGAATGCGGCGGCGGGCATCACCGTGGCCGGCGGCACGGTGCGCAACGGCACGCTGGCGGGCAGTATCCTCGCCAATGCCAGCTCGGCTTCCATCATCGACATCGCCGGCACCGCCAGCCTGACGGCCACCGCCGGCACCACCACCCTCGGCGGCGCCAACAGCTACAGCGGTGCCACCCTCGTCTCGGGCGCGGGCGTGGTGCTCACCGCCAGCGGCAACAGCGCCTTCAGCGCGGCCAGCGCGCTGACCGCACAGGCCGGTGCCACGGTCAATCTCGGCGGCTTCTCGCAGACGGTCAATGCGCTGACGCTCAACGGCACGTCCAGCGGCGTCACGCTCACCAACGGCACGCTCGCCGGCGCGGTGACGGCGCAAGGCACCGTCGGGGTCAGCAATATCGCCGGCACCGCCAGCCTCGCCACCAGCGGCACCACGGCGCTGACCCTGAGCGGCACCAACAGCTATACCGGTGGCACCACCCTGAATTCCGGTGCCAGCGCCGTGCTGGCGAACGCCGCGGCGGCGAGCGCCAACAGCCTGTTCACCATCAATACGGGCGGGCAGCTCAACCTCAACGCCCTGTCCACCACCATCAACGCGGTCAGTCTTGCCGGCGGCACGCTCACCAACGGCACGCTGACCGGGGCTGTGACCGCCACCGGCGGTGCGCTGACGAACGTGGGCGGCACGATGACGCTGGGCGTGTCGTCCGGCACCACGGTTCTGACGGATGCGGTCTATACGGGCGCCACCACCATCAGCGGCGGCACGCTGACGGCTGCGGGCGTGGACGATCTCAGCGCCACCAGCGCCACCACCATCAATGCGGGCGGCACGCTCAATCTGGGTGGCTTCGCGCAGACGGTGAACACCGTCGCGCTGAACGGCGGCACGCTCACCAACGGCACGCTGACGGGTGCCGTCACCACCGCCGGCGGCGCCATCTCCAATCTGTCGGGCACGGCCTCGCTGGCAGTGAACGCGGGCACCACCGTGCTCACCGGCACCAATCTCTATAGCGGCGCCACCAGCATCGTCGGCGGCACCTTGCAGGGTGGTGCGGCCAATGCGTTGAGTGCCACCAGCGCCACCACCATCAGCGCGGGCGGCACGCTCAATCTGGGTGGCTTCGCCCAGACCGTGAATGCGGTGACACTGACCGGCGGCACGCTGACCAACGGCGTGCTCACCGGCGCTGTCAGCTCCACCGGCGGCGCCATCTCCAATCTGTCGGGCACCGCCTCGCTCTCCGCGAGCGCCGGTACGACGACGCTCACCGGCACCAACGCCTATACGGGCGCCACCAGCATCGTCGGCGGCACCGTTCTGGCGGGCGCGGCGAATGCGCTGAGCGCATCGAGCGCCACCAGCATCGGCGCCGGGGCGACGCTCAATCTGGGCGGCTTCGCACAGACGGTGAATGCGGTGGCGCTGAACGGCGGCACGCTGACCAACGGCGCGCTCACCGGCGCCATCGCCTCCACCGGCGGCACCATCTCCGGCCTGTCGGGCACGGCCTCGCTCAATGCGAGCGCCGGCACCACGACGCTCACCGGTACCAATGCCTATACGGGCGCGACCACGATCATCGGTGCAGTCCTGACGGCCAGCACGGCCAACGCGCTGAGCGCCTCCAGTGCCACCACCATGGGGCCGGGGCCACGCTGGACCTCAACGGCCTGGCACAGACCGTCAATGCGCTGACGATCAATGGCGGCACACTCCAGAATGGCTCGCTCGCCGGTGCCATCTCCGCCAGCGGAGCCGCCATCGCCAACCTCTCCGGCTCGGCCTCGCTTTCGGTGGGGGCCGGCACCACGACTCTCACCGGCACCAATGCCTATACGGGGGCCACCAGCATCGTCGGTGGCACGCTGCTGGCTGGGGCGGGGAGCACGCTCAGTGCCGCCAGCGCCACCAGCATCGGCGTCGGCGGTACGCTCAATCTCGGCGCGACGGCGCAGGCAGTGAACGCCCTGACGCTGGCCGGCGGCACGCTCACCAACGGCACGCTGACGGGGGCTGTGACCGCCACCGGCGGTGCGCTGACGAACGTGGGCGGCACGATGACACTGGGCGTGTCGTCCGGCATCACGGTGCTGACCGACGCGGTCTATACGGGCGCCACCACCATCAGCGGCGGCACGCTGACGGCTGCGGGCGTGGACGATCTCAGCGCCGCCAGCGCCACCACCATCAATGCGGGCGGCACGCTCAATCTGGGTGGCTTCGCGCAGACGGTGAACGCCATTGCGCTGAACGGCGGCACGCTCACCAACGGTGTGCTGACGGGTGCGATCTCGTCCACCGGCGGCGCCATCTCGGGCCTGTCGGGAACCGCCACGCTGACGGCGACGGCGGGCACGACCACGCTCACCGGCACCAATGCCTATACGGGTGCGACGACCCTCAGCGGCGGCACGCTGACGGCTGGTGCGGCCAATGCACTGAGCGCGACCAGCGCCACCACGATCAATGCGGGCGGCACGCTCAATCTGGGCGGTTTCGCGCAGAGCGTGAATGCCATTGCGCTGAGCGGTGGTACGCTCACCAACGGTGTGCTGACGGGTGCCGTCTCGTCCACCGGCGGCGCCATCTCGGGCCTGTCGGGAACCGCGACGCTGACGGCGACGGCGGGAACGACCACGCTCTCGGGCACGAATGCCTATACGGGCGCGACCTCCGTGACCGGCGCGATCCTGACGGCGAGCACCGCCAATGCACTGAGTGCCGGCAGCGCCACCACCATCAACGCGGGCGGCACGCTCAATCTGGGTGGCTTCGCGCAGAGCGTGAACACCATTGCGCTGAGCGGCGGCACGCTCACCAATGGCGCGCTGACGGGTGCCATTACGTCCACCGGCGGTGCCATCTCCGGTTTGTCGGGCTCCGCCACGCTGACGGCGACGGCGGGCACGACCACGCTCTCGGGCACCAATGCCTATACGGGCGCGACCTCCGTGACCGGCGCGATCCTGACGGCGAGCGCCGCCAATGCGCTGAGCGCGGGCAGTGCCACCACGATCAATGCGGGCGGTACGCTCAATCTGGGCGGTTTCGCCCAGACCGTGAACGCCCTTGCGCTGAGCGGCGGCACGCTCACCAACGGTGCGCTCGCCGGCGCCATCTCGTCCACCGGCGGTACCGTTTCCGGCCTGTCCGGGACCGCCACGCTGACGGCCTCGGCGGGCACGACCACGCTGATCGGCACCAATGCCTATACGGGCACGACCACTCTCAGTGGCGGAACGCTGGTGGCTGGTGCGGCCAATGCGCTGAGTGCATCGAGTGCCACCAGCATCGCGGCCGGGGGCACGCTGGATCTGGGCGGTTTTGCGCAGGTGGTAAATGCCGTGGCGCTCAACGGCGGCACACTGCAGAATGGCATACTCACCGGTGCCATCACCTCCGCCGGCGGTGCAGTCGTCGGCCTGTCCGGCACGGCCTCGCTCACCACCACTGCCGGCACGACGGTGCTGAGCGGCACCAACGCCTATACCGGCCTCACGCAAGTGAGCGGCGGCACGCTGACGGCAGCGGTCGCCAATGCGCTCAGCGCGGGCAGCGCCACCACCATCAATGCCGGCGGTACGCTCGATCTGGCCGGGCTGGCGCAGACGGTGAATGCCGTCACGCTGAATGGCGGCACGCTCACCAACGGCGCGCTGACCGGGGCTGTCACCACACTGGGCGGTGCCGTTTCCAATCTGTCCGGCTCGGCTTCGCTGGCGGTGAATGCGGGCACCACGGTGCTGACCGGCACCAATCTCTATACCGGCGTCACCAGCATCGCCGGGGGGACGCTCTCGGCCGGCGCCGCGAATGTCCTGAGCGCGGCATCCTCCACGAGCATCGGTGCTGGCGGCACGCTGGATCTCGGCGGCTTCGCGCAGTCCGTGGCGAACGTGGCGCTCAATGGCGGCACATTGAGCAACGGCTCGCTGACCGGGGCGATCGCCTCGACCGGTGGCGTTATTGCCAACCTGTCCGGTTCCGCCTCGCTGTCGGTGACGGCGGGGACCACCCTGCTCTCGGGCACCAACACCTATGCCGGGCTGACCGACATCGCGGGCGGCACAGTTCTGGCCGGCGCGGCCAATGCCTTGAGCGCATCCAGCGCGACCACGGTCGGTGTCGGCGGCACGCTCAATCTCGGCGGCCTGGCGCAGACGGTGAATGCCCTGACGCTGGCGGGCGGCACGCTCTCCAACGGTTCGCTCACCGGCGCCATCACCTCGACGGGCGGCGCCATCGCCGGCCTGTCCGGAACGGCTTCGCTCTCGGCCTCCGCCGGCACCACGACACTCTCCGGCGTGAATTCCTACACCGGTCTCACCAGCATCGCTGGCGGCACGGTTCTGGCGGGCGCGGCCAACAGCCTCAGCGCGGGCAGCGCGACGTCGATCGGCATCGGCGGCACGCTCAATCTCGGCGGTTTCGCGCAGACGGTGAATGCCCTGACGCTGGCGGGCGGCACGCTCACCAACGGCTCGCTCGCCGGCGCCATCACCTCGACGGGCGGCGCCATCGCCGGCCTGTCCGGCACGGCCGGGCTGTCCGTGACCGCAGGCACGACCCTGATCTCGGGTGTGAACGGCTATACGGGCGCCACCGGCATCACCGGCGGCACGCTGGCCGCGACCGCCGCCAACGCCCTGAGCGCCGCGAGCACCACCACCCTCAATGTGGGCGGCACGCTCGATCTCGGTGGCTTTGCCCAGACCGTGAACAGCGTGGTGCTTAACGGTGGCACGCTGACCAATGGCGCGCTGACCGGCGCCATCACCTCGACCGGCGGCACCATTTCCAACCTGACCGGCTCGGCGACCCTCGGGGTCAGCGCGGGCACCACCGTGATGGCGGGCGTGAACGATCTGCTGGGCGCGACCACGCTGACCGGCGGCACGCTGCAGGTTAGCGGCTCGCTCCAGCACAGCAACATCACCGTTGGCTCCGGCGCAACGCTGGACGTGACCGGGGCGGTGGCGAACAACCTCGTCACGGTCAATGCGGGCGGCACGCTCTCCGGCGGCGGCACTCTGGCCGCCGTGCAGGTGGTGGGTGGCGTGCTGAGCGGCGTCTCCGGCACCACGCTGACCCTCGGCTCGCTGGCGCTGGACGCCGCCTCCTCCATCAATGTGGACGTGGGCACGACGCCGGCGAGCGGCGCGTTGTTCAATGTCACCGGCAACCTCACCCTCGACGGCACCCTGAACATCGTGAACGCCGCGCCGTTCGGTGGCGGCGTCTATCGCCTGTTCGACTATGGCGGCGTGCTGGTGAACGCAGGGCTGGACATCGGCCTCATCCCGGCAGGGATGAACCTCGCCGACCTCAGCCTGCAGACGGCGGTCTCCGGACAGATCAATCTCGTCAACACCGACGGCCTGCTGCTGACGTTCTGGAACGGCAGTGCCACGGCCGGTCCCGGCACGGGCACGGTCAACGGTGGCAACGGCACCTGGAGTGTGGCGGGCGGCAACTGGACCGACGCCAACGGCACGCTGAACGCGCCCGCCTCCTATCCGGTGTTCGCGGTGTTCACGGGCACGCCCGGCGTGGTGACGGTGGACGACGGCACCGGCGTTATCACCACCTCCGGCATGCAGTTCGCCGTCAGCGGCTATCAGGTGGTGGGGGATTCCATCACGCTGGCCGCGCCGCAGACCACCATTCGCGTGGGCGACGGCACGCTGGCGGGCGCGGGCTACAGCGCCACGATCGCCTCCGCGCTGGTGGGAACCGGCGGTCTGCACAAGACCGATCTCGGCACCCTCATCCTGTCCGGCACCAACACCTATCTGGGCGCCACGGTGGTGGATGCCGGCGTGCTGCGGGCCGGCCTCGCCAACACCTTCAGCCAGACCAGCCTCACCACCGTGAACACGGGCGGCACGCTGGATCTCGGCGGCACCGCGCAGGCGATCAACAGCGTCACGCTCAATGGCGGCACGCTCACCAATGGCTCGCTTGCCGGCGCAGTCTCCTCCACGGGCGGTTTCATCTCGGGTCTGTCCGGCACGGCGAGCCTGTCGGTCGCGGCGGGCACCACCACGCTGACGGGCACCAATGCCTATACCGGCGCCACCAGCGTGCTCGGCGGCACGCTGGCCGCGGGCGCGGCCAACGCCCTGAGCGCGTCCAGCGCCACCACCGTTTCGGCCGGCGCGACCCTCGATCTCGGCGGCTTCACGCAGGCGGTGAACAGCCTGACGCTGAACGGCGGCACGCTGACCAACGGCGCGCTCAGCACCGCCGTGACCTCGAACGGCGGCTTTATCTCCAATCTCGGCGGCACGGGATCCGTGTCGGTGGCGGGGGCCCTCACCACCACCCTGACCGGCACCAACAGCTACAGCGGCGCCACCTCCATCGGCACCGGCAGCACCCTGCTGGCCGGGGCGGCCAATGCGCTCAGCGCCGCCAGCACCATCAGCGTCGGCACCGGCGCCATTCTCAATCTCGGTGGCGCGTCCCAGACGGTGGGCGGGGTGACACTGTCGGGCGGCCTCGTGACCAATGGCACGCTGGCGGGCACGGTGACGTCCACGGGCGGCGCGCTTGCCGGTGTGGCCGGCACCATGGGGCTGACCAACACCTCGGGCATCACGACGCTCACCGACGCGACCTACACGGGCGCGACAACCATCAACGGCGGCAAGGTGATCGCCGCCGGTGCCAACGACTTCAGCGCGGCCAGCGCTGTGACCGTCAATACGGGCGGCCAGCTCGATCTCGCAGGCCTGTCGCAGACGGTGAACAGCGTTACGCTGAATGGTGGCGCGCTCACCAATGGCGCGCTCACCGGGGCGGTGACATCGCTCGGCGGCGCCGTCGCCCTGATCACCGGTAGCGCCTCGCTGACCGTGAACTCCGGCACCACCACGCTGGCCGTCTCCAATGCCTATACGGGGGCGACCACCATCAATGGCGGGACGCTCATTGCCAGCGCCGCGAACGCGCTGAGCGCGGCGAGCGCCACCACCATCAATGGCGGCACCCTCGATCTCGGTGGCCTGTCGCAGACGGTGAACAGCGTCACCCTGGCGGGCGGCACGCTCGCCAACGGCTCCCTGACCGGCGCCATCACCTCCACCGGCGGCGCCATCGCGACCGTGGGCGGGACCGCCGGCCTTACCGTTACTTCGGGCACGACGCTGGTGACGGGGGCGACCTATACGGGCGCGACCACCATCAATGGCGGCACGCTCACCGGCGCTGCCACCAACGGCCTCTCCGCCGCCAGCGCCACCACCATCAACACGGGCGGCACGCTGGATCTGGGCGGGCTGACGCAGACGGTGAATGCGCTGACGCTCAATGGCGGCACGCTCACCAACGGCGCGCTGGCGGGTGCCATCAGCTCGTTGGGCGGCACCATTTCGGGCGTGTCGGGCACGACCACGCTGGGCGTGAACGCGGGCACCACCGTGCTGGCCGGCACCAATGCCTTCAGCGGCGCGACGACGCTCACCGGCGGCACGCTGCAGGTGTCGGGGACCTTGCAGAACAGCAACGTCACCATCGGCAGCGGCGCGGCCCTTCAGGTGTCGGGCACGCTCTCCGGCAACCTCGTGACGGTGAATGCGGGCGGCAGCCTTTCGGGCTCCGGCACGCTGGCGCAGGTGGCGAGCGTCGGCGGTACGCTCGCCGGCACCAGTGGCACGACCCTGACCATGGGATCGCTGACGCTGGATGCGGCGTCCAGCGTCAATGTGGACGTGGGCACCACGCCTTCCACGGGCGCGCTTTTCAATGTCACCGGCAATATGACGCTGGACGGCACCCTGAACATCGTGAATGCCGCGCCGTTCGGTGGCGGCGTCTATCGCCTGTTCGATTACGGTGGCGTGCTGACCAATGCCGGGCTCGACATCGGCATTATCCCCTCGGGCATGAACCTCGCCGACCTCAGCGTGCAGACCGGCATTGCCGGGCAGATCAACCTCGTGAACACCGAGGGTCTGCTGCTGACTTTCTGGAACGGCAGTGCCGTGGCCGGCCCCGGCACGGGCACGATCAACGGCGGCAACGGCACATGGAGCCTTGCCGGCGGCAACTGGACTGACGCCAACGGCACCCTCAATGCGGTGCCCACCTATCCGCTGTTCGCGGTGTTCCAGGGCACGGCTGGTACGGTGACGGTGGATGACAGCGGCGGCCCTGTCACCACCACGGGCATGCAGTTCGCGGTGGACGGCTATCAGGTGGTGGGCGACGCCATCACGCTGGTGGCGCCGCAGACCACGGTGCGGGTCGGCGACGGCACGCTGGCGGGCGCGGGCTACACCACCACCATCGCCTCGGCGCTGGTGGGCAGCGGCGGCCTGCACAAGACCGATCTCGGCACGCTCGTCCTGTCCGGCGCCAACAGCTATCTGGGCGATACGGTGATCGACCAGGGCACGGTCACGGCGGGCGCGTCCAACACCTTCAGCCAGACGAGCGCCACCACGGTGAATGTGGGCGCGACCCTCAATCTCGGCGGCTTCGCGCAGGCCATCGACAGCGTGACCGTCAATGGCGGCACGCTCACCAACGGCGCGCTGGCCGGTGCCGTCACGTCCACGGGCGGCGCCATCTCCGACCTGTCGGGGACGGCTTCCGTGACGGTCGGCACGGGCACCACGACGCTGAGCGGCAGCAATGCCTATACGGGCGCGACCACGGTCAACGGCCGGCTGACGGCGAGCGCGGCCAATGCGCTGAGCGCCGCGAGCGCCACCACCATCAATACGGGCGGTACGCTGGATCTGGGCGGGCTGGCCCAGACGGTGAACGCGCTGGCGCTGGCCGGCGGCACGCTTACCAACGGCGTGCTGACGGGGGCGATCACCTCCACCGGCGGCATCATTTCCAATCTGTCGGGTACGGCCACGCTGGCAGCGAATGCCGGCACGACGACGCTCTCCGGCACCAATGCCTATACGGGCGCCACCACCATCAATACGGGTGCGACCGTCACCGCGAGCACGGCCAATGGCCTCTCCGCCGGCAGCGCCACCACCATCAATACGGGCGGCACGCTGAACCTCGGCGGGCTGGCGCAGACGGTGAACGCCGTGTCGCTCGCGGGCGGCACGCTCACCAACGGCGTGCTGACGGGCGCCATCACCTCCACGGGCGGCGCCATTTCCGACCTGTCGGGCACGGCGACTCTGGTGGCGAATACTGGCACCACCACGCTCTCCGGCACCAATGCCTATAGCGGTTCGACCACCATCAATACGGGCGCCACGATCACGGCCAGCACGGCCAACGGTCTGAGCGCGGGCAGCGCCACCACCATCAATGCCGGCGGCACGCTGAACCTCGGCGGGCTGGCGCAGGAGGTGAACGCCGTGTCGCTCGCGGGCGGCACGCTGACCAATGGCGTGCTGACGGGCGCCATCACGTCCACCGGCGGCGCCATTTCCGACCTGTCGGGCACGGCGACTCTGGTGGCGAATGCGGGCACCACCACGCTCTCCGGCACCAATGCCTATACGGGCGCGACCACCATCAATGGTGGCTTGCTGACGGCCGGCACGGCCAACGCGCTGAGCGCGGGCAGCGCCACCACCATCAATGCCGGCGGCACGCTCGATCTTGGCGGGCTGGCGCAGACGGTGAATGCCGTCACGCTGAATGGTGGCACGCTCACCAACGGCGCGCTGACGGGAGCCGTCACGTCGGCGGGCGGTGCGGTCTCCGGCCTGTCGGGCTCGGCGAGCCTGACGGCGAACGCCGGCACCACGACGCTCAGCGGCGCCAATGCCTATACGGGCGCGACCGCCATCAATGCCGGTGCCACCATCTCCGCCAGCACGGCCAACGGCCTGAGCGCGGGCAGCGCCACCACCATCAATACGGGCGGCACGCTGGATCTCGGCGGGCTGGCGCAGACGGTGAACACCGTCTCGCTCGCCGGCGGTACGTTGCAGAACGGCACGCTCACCGGCGCCATCTCGTCGGCCGGGGGCTCCCTTGCCAGCCTCGGCGGCACCGCGAGCCTGACTGTCACCGCGGGCACCACCACGGCGGTGGGGACCACTTATAGTGGTGCCACCACGATCACCGGCGGCACGCTGATCGCCGGCGCCACCAACGGTCTCTCCGCCGCCAGCGCCACCACCATCGCGGCCGGCGGCACGCTGGATCTCGGCAGCCTGTCGCAAACCGTGAACAGCATCTCCCTCGCGGGCGGCACGCTGCAGAACGGCACGCTCACCGGCGCCATCTCCTCCACCGGCGGCACCATCTTCGACATCAGAGGTCCGGCGAGCCTGCAGACGCTGGCCGGCACCACCGTGATGAACGGGGTCAACAGCTTTTCAGGTGCGACCAGCGTGTCCGGCGGCACGTTGCAGATCAACGGCACCTTCCGCTACAGCGACATTGCCGTGAATGCCGGCGGCGCCCTCGTGGTCGGTGGCACGCTGACCAACAACACCGTGACCATCAATGCCGGCGGTACCGTTTCCGGTTCCGGCGCGCTGGCCGAGGTGGTGAGCGTGGGCGGCACCCTGGCGGGCACGCAGGGTACGCCCCTCACCATGTACTCGCTGGTGCTGGACGCGGCCTCGAACGTCGATGTGGCGGTAGGCTCGACCCCCTCCAGCGGCGCGATCTTCCACGTGACCGGCAATCTGACGCTGGACGGCAGGCTGAATATCACCAATGCGACGGCGTTCGGCGGTGGTGTCTATCGCATCTTCGACTATGGCGGCGGGCTCACTGACAACGGGCTCGACATCGGCCTCATTCCCCCCGGCATGGTGGCGGCGAACCTGTCGGTACAGACCGGCATCTCTGGCCAGATCAACCTCATCAACAGTGACGGCCTCGCGCTGAGCTTCTGGAACGGTCCCGCACTGGGCGGCATCGGAGGCGGGACGGTGAACGGCGGCTCCGGCATCTGGAGCGTGACCAACGCCAACTGGACCGACGCCAACGGCACCTTCAACGCGCCCGCCACCTATCCGGTGTTCGCGGTGTTCCAGGGCACGCCGGGCACGGTGATGGTGGACGACAGCGCCGGTGCCATCACGTCCTCGGGCATGCAGTTCGCGGTCTCCGGCTATCAGGTCACGGGCGACAGCATCACGCTCACCGATGCCCAGAGCATTTTGCGCGTGGGCGACGGCTCGTCCGCCAGTTCGGGCTATACCGCCACCATCGCCTCGGCGCTGGTGGGGGCGGGCGGTCTGCACAAGACCGATCTCGGCACTCTCGTGCTGTCCGGCGCCAACAGCTATGCCGGCGCAACGGTGGTGGATCAGGGCACGCTGGCGGCGGGCGCGACCAACACCTTCAGTGCCACCAGCCTCACCACCGTGAATACGGGGGCGACGCTCAATCTCGGTGGCTTCGCGCAGGCCATCAATAGCCTGACGCTCAACGGTGGCACGCTCACCAACGGCGCGCTGGCCGGCGCCATCACCTCCACGGGTGGTGCCATATCGAGCCTGTCGGGCACGGCGAGCCTCGCGGCGACTTCGGGTTCCAGCACCACCCTTGCCGGCATCAACAGCTATACCGGCGCCACCACCATCAACGGCACCCTGATCGGCCTCAACGACAGCGCCTTCAGCTTCGCCAGCCAGACCACGGTGAATACCGGCGGCGTCATGGATCTGGGGGGCTTCGTGCAGTCCGTGGACCATGTGCTGCTGAACGGCGGCACCATCCAGAACGGCGCGCTGGCGGGGGATGTGAGTTCCACCGGCGGCACGCTGTCCAGCGTCATCGGCGTGATGTCCCTGTCCGCCACCGGCGGCACCACCACCATCGCCGGCAGCAACGGCTTCAACGGCCCCACCACCGTCACCGGCGGCACGCTGCTGGTGAACGGTACGCTGTCCAACAGCGCGGTCACGGTGAATGGCGGCGGCGTGCTCTCGGGAGCCGGCAGCATCGGTCAGCAGGTCACGGTGCAGGACGGTACGCTGGTCGGCGTCCATGGCTCGACCTTGACCGTGGGTGCGCTGGTGCTCAACGCGGCGTCGAACGTGAATGTGGATCTCGGCCCGACCTCCTCGGGTACGGCGCTCTTTCAAGTCACCAACAATCTGACCCTCGACGGCACGCTGAACATCACCAATACGGGCAGCTTCGGGGCCGGTATCTATCGTCTGTTCAATTACGGCGGTGTGCTCACCAACAACGGCCTGGAATTCGGCGTGGTGCCGGCGGGCACCGATCTTGCCGCGCTGAGCCTCCAGCTGAATTCCGGCCAGGTGAACCTCGTGAACCAGACCGGCGTGGCGCTGCAGTTCTGGAACGGGCCGGCGACGGCGGGACCGGGCACCGGCACCGTGAACGGCGGCTCCGGCGTCTGGAGCGCGGCCAACGGCAACTGGACCAACGCCTCCGGCTCCTTCAATGCCGCCATGACCATGCCGGGCTTCGCGGTGTTCTCGGCCTCGCCGGGCATCGTGACGGTGGACAACAGCGCGGGGGCGGTCAGCGTCACCGGCATGCAGTTTGCCACCGCGGGTTATCTGGTGAACGGCGGCGCGATCACGCTTGCCGATGCGCTGACGCTGGTGCGTGTGGGTGACGGAACCGCGGCGGGCGGGCTCATGAGCGCGACCATCGCGTCCGCGCTGGTCGGCTCCGGCGGTCTGGAAAAGACCGACCTCGGCCGGCTCATCCTGTCGGGTCTCAATACCTATACGGGCGTCACCAATGTGGATGCGGGTGCACTCCAGGCCGGGGCCGACAACGCCCTGAGCCGGACCAGTGCGACCACCGTCTTCGCGGGCGGCACGCTGGATCTCGGCGGCTTCACCCAGACCGTGGATTCCGTGACCCTTTCCGGCGGCACGCTGGTGAATGGCAGGCTCAACGGCGCCATCACCAGCCAGGGCGGCACTTTGAACGGCATCGGCGGCAGCACCACGCTGACGGCGCTCTCAGGCACCACCACGCTCATGGGTGCGAACATCTATACCGGCGCCACCACGATCAATGGCGGCACGGTGCTGGCCGGTGGCGCGGGCGTCTTCAGCCCGGTGAGCACGGTCACGATCAATACCGGCGGCACGCTCGATCTGGGCGGCTTTGCCGAAGCCGTCAATGTCGTGACGCTGAACGGCGGCATACTGCAGAACGGCGCGCTGAGCAGCTTCGTCACCTCCACGGGTGGCTCCGTCGCCACCATGTCCGGCGCCATGAGCCTCACGCAGTCGTCCGGCACGACCACGCTCACGGGCACCAATCAGTATACGGGGGCGACCACCGTGAACGGTGGCCTGCTGCAGATCAGCGGCGCGCTGTCCAACAGCCCCGTCACGGTGAATGCGGGCGCGGTTCGGGTGGACGGCACCATGAGCGCCAGCGCCATGACCGTGAATGCCGGCGGCACGCTGTCAGGCACCGGCACGGCCGATGTCGTGACCGTGCAGGGCGGCACGCTGGTGGGCACGGCAGGTTCGGTGCTGAGCATGAACGCGCTCACGCTCAATGCCGCCTCCAGCGTGAAT
This sequence comes from Azorhizobium oxalatiphilum, assembly GCF_014635325.1. Lineage (GTDB taxonomy): Bacteria > Pseudomonadota > Alphaproteobacteria > Rhizobiales > Xanthobacteraceae > Azorhizobium > Azorhizobium oxalatiphilum. Next base: position 88,149 of record NZ_BMCT01000013.1, read on the forward strand.
GTGGATCTCGGGCCGACGGCTTCGGGCGCGGCCCTGTTCCAGGTGAACGGCGCGCTAACGCTGGATGGCACGCTGAATGTCACCAATACCGGCGCCTTCGGCGTGGGCGTCTACCGCCTGTTCAACTATGGCGGCACGCTCACCGACAACGGGCTTGCCATCGGCACCGTGCCCGGCGGCACCAATCCGCTGTCGCTCACCGTGCAGGCTGCACTCGGCCAGGTGAACCTGATCAACGACACCGGCGTGGTGATGCAGTTCTGGAACGGCTCGGCCATTGCCGGGCCGTCGCCCGGCCCCGTCACCGGCGGCGCCGGCACGTGGAATACGGTGAACGGCAACTGGAGCAATGCGGCCGGCACCGTCAACGATTCCATGTCGCCCAATCCGGGCTTCGTGGTCTTCTCCGCCACGCCCGGCCCGGTGACTGTGGACACAAGCACCGGCGCGATCGGCGTCACCGGCATGCAGTTCACAACCTCCGGCTATCTGCTGATCGGTGATGCCATCGTGCTCGCGGATGCGCAGACCCAGGTCCGGGTGGGTGACGGCACCGCCGCCGGCGCCACCATGATCGCCACGATCCAGTCCGCCCTCGTGGGCAGCGGCGGGCTCGACAAGTCGGACCTCGGCACCCTCTATCTCGCCGGTCCCGCCAGCTACACCGGGGCGACACAGGTGGATGCCGGCGTGCTGCAGGCGGGCGTGGCGAATGCCTTCTCGGCGGCCAGCGCCACGACCATCAATGCCAGCGGCACGCTGGATCTGGGCGGCTTCGCGCAGACCATCAACACCGTGACGCTGAATGGCGGCATCCTGCGGAACGGCGCCCTGACCGGCGCGGTGACAACGGTGGGCGGCACTATCGCCAACCTCTCCGGCACGGCCAGCGTGACGGCCTCGGCGGGCACCTCGACCCTCAGCGGCTCCAACAGCTATAGCGGGGCCACCACGATCAATGGTGGCACGCTGGTGGGCGGTAATGTGAATGCCTTCAGCCAGGCCAGCCTCACCACCGTCAACAGCGGCGGGGTGCTGGATCTCGGCGCCACCAGCCAGGCCATCGATCAGGTGGTGCTGCGGGCGGGCACGGTGCAGAACGGCAATCTGTCCGGCGCCGTCAGTTCGTTCGGCGGCACGGTGTCGGGCATGGGCGGCAACGCCTCCCTGACGGTGGGCTCGGACCCGGCCTTCGGCCTCATCACCACCACGCTGTCGGGCGCCAACGCCTATACCGGCGCGACCACGGTGAATGGCGGCACGCTGCAAGTGTCGGGAACGCTCACCAACAGCACGGTAACGGTCAATTCCGGTGGCTCGTTGCAGGGCACGGGTTCCATCACCCAGAGCGTCGCGGTGGCGAGCCGCGGCCATCTCGTGGGCACTGCCGGCAGTGTGCTGACCATGGGCGCACTGACACTGGATGCCGGTTCCAGCGTGGATGTGGACCTCGGCACCGGGCCTTCCGGCAGCGGCCTGTTCAACGTGACGGGCAACCTGACGCTCGATGGCACGCTGAACCTCACCAATGCAGGCGCGTTCGGAGCCGGTATCTATCAGCTGTTCAATTACGGAACGCTGGTCAATAACGGCCTGACCTTCGGCACCCTGCCGGCCGGTACGGACACCGCCGCCATCGCGTTGCAGATCACCAGCAGCCAGGTCAATTTCGTGAACGCCACGGGCGTGGAGCTCCAGTTCTGGAACGGCCCGGCCACCACCGGCGCGGGCAGCGGCACCGTGAACGGCGGCTCCGGCACCTGGAACCTCACCAACGGCAACTGGACCGATGCCAATGGCATCTACAACGCGCCCATGTCGCCGCAGCCGGGCTTCGCGGTGTTCCAGGGCACGGCCGGCATCGTGACGGTGGATGGCAGCGGGGGCCAGGTGGGCGTGACGGGCATGCAGTTCGTCACCACCGGCTACGAGGTCACGGGCGATCCGCTGGAATTGACGCTCCCGTCCACGCCGATCCGCGTGGGTGACGGGACGGCGTCGGGAGCCTCCACGGTCGCCACCATCTCCGCCCCGCTCATCGGCGCGGGCGGCCTGCAGAAGCTGGATTACGGCACGCTGATCCTCTCGGCCCCGGCCAGCTACACGGGCGCCACGGTGGTGGATGCCGGCGTGCTCGAGGCCGGTGCGGCCGGCGTGTTCAGCGCTACCAGTCTCACCTCCGTCCAGACCGGCGGCACGCTGGATCTGGGTGGCTTCGGCCAGACCATCGCCAACGTGACACTGAACGGCGGCACGCTGCGCAACGGCCAGCTGGCGGGCTTCGTCACCTCCACGGGTGGCGCCATCGCCAATCTCGGTGGCACCGCAAGTCTGGACGTGACCTCCGGCGTCACGACACTGGCGGGCACCAACAGCTATACGGGTGCGACGGTGGTCACGAACGGTACGCTGGCGGCGCTGAATGCCAATGCCTTCAGTGCCTCCAGCCCGACCACGGTCAACAGCGGCGGCATCCTCGACTTCGCCAATCTGGATCAGGCCATCGCCAATCTCTCGCTCGATGGCGGCACGATACAGAACGGCGCCGTCAGCGGCACGACCACCTCGACGGGTGGTGGCGTCCTCAACATCCGGGGCGTGATGCGTCTGGCCGTGAATAGCGGCACCACCGCCTTGTCCGGCACCAACACCTATAGCGGCCCCACGGATGTGAACGGCGGCATGGTGTGGGCAGCCAATTCCGGCGCGCTCAGCCCGACCAGCGTGACGACCCTGAATGCGGGCGGCACGCTTGACCTCGGCGGGGGCGTGCAGGTGGTCGACACCATCAACCTTGTCGGCGGTTCGCTTCAGAACGGCGCGCTCGATGGCGACGTGACGTCCTGGGGCGGCACCATTTCAAACGTCACCGGCCCCGCCAGCCTCACCCTGATCTCCGGGCTGACCACGCTCAACGGCAGCACCTCCTTCGGGGGCGGCACGACGATCTTCGGCGGCACGCTGGCGGGTTCCGGCAGCACCGGCTGGCTGACGGTGGGGGCGGGCGGCACCATTGCGCCCGGCCTGTCCACCATGTCCATCGGCAGCAGTCTCACCTTCCAGCCGGGATCGACCTATGCGGTTACGCTTGCCCCCGGCGGGCAGTCGAGCCTGATCTCGGCGGGCGGGGTTGCCTCGTTGAACGGCGCCAACCTCACGGTCTCCGAGATGCCGGGCACCTATCTCCCGGGCACGCGCTTCACCATCCTGACTGCGGCGGGCGGCGTCACCGGCACCTTCGCCCCGACCATGCTGGACCTGCTGTTCGTGGATCTGGAACTGGGCTATGGCGCCACGGACGTGCATCTGGACGTGGTGCGCAACAACGTGGCTTTCGCCAGCGTGGCGGTGACGCCGAACCAGCGGGCGACGGCAGCTGCCATCGACACGCTGGGAACTGGCAATGCGCTCTTCCAGGCTGTGGCCGCGCAGACCACCGTGGCCGGGGCGCAGCAGGCGTTCGAGCAGACCTCCGGTGCGTCCTATGCCAGCCAGACGGCGGTGCAGCAGGCACAGGCCGGCTTGCTGCGCGGCGCCATCCTGGATCGCTCCCGCCTCCCGGCGGGTGGCTGCTCCAGCAATCGCGGCTCGGGCGGCACGCAGCAGGAATGCCGCTACACGCAGGAAGGCGCGGGCCAGATCGGCCTGCCCTATGCGGACGTGCAGCCGCTCGCCTACGGGCCGTTCAGCGCCAACAGCGGCGAAGTGGTTGCCGTGCCGGGCACCAACAACGCCTTCTGGGCTCAGGGCTTTGGCGCCTGGGGCGAGGTGAATGGCGGTGCCAACACCAGCTCCATTTCCAGCGACACCGCTGGCCTGTTCGTGGGCTATGACCGCTCCTTCGCCGCGCAGACCGGTGACTGGCGGCTTGGTTTCGCGGCGGGCTATACCTCCTCCACCTCGCGGGTGAGCGGGCTATCGTCCTCCATGTCCTCGGACGACTATCACGTGGCGCTTTATGGTGGTGGCCGGATCGGTGCCTGGGGGCTGCGCTTCGGCGGGGCCTACAGCTGGAGCGACATCGATGCGCATCGCAGCGTCTCCTTCCCCGGCTTCTACAACAACCTGTCGAGCGATTACTCGGCCCGCACCGCGCAGGTGTTCGGTGAGCTGGGCTATGCCTTCAACTGGAACGGCATCGGCCTCGAGCCCTTCGCCGGCCTGTCCTATGTGAATGTGAACACTGGCGCCTTCCAGGAACTGGGCGGGGCGGCGGCGTTGAGCAGCAACGGCGGCAACGAGGGCATCACCTACACCACGCTGGGCGCGCGGGTGGCGATCCCGATGCAACTCGGCACGTGGGATGCGACCTTCCGGGGCACGCTGGCCTGGCAGCATGCCTTCGGCGACACTTCGCCTCAGGCCACTATGGCCTTCCTCGGCTCCACGACGCCATTCACCGTTGCTGGTACGCCCATCGCCGTGGATGCGGCGCTGGTGGAGGCGGGTCTCGACATGACGCTGGCGCCCAACACCACGCTGGGTCTGTTCTATTCCGGCCAGTTGTCGGAGGACGCGTACCAGAACATGCTGAAGGCGAACTTCACGGTTCGCTTCTGAGCGTAGACGGCGGCATGGGCGGCGCGCGACTGGCGCGTCGGCCCTGCCGCCGCTGGCGTTTCCTTTCCCCCCGATGCCGTTTTCCTCCCCCGCTCGATTGTCCTGCCCTCTCTGCCAAGCCGGGGCTCAGGGCAGTCGGGGCAGGATTGCGCGTTCCCTATCGCGCGCGTGCCCTTGCATACCCGTTCGAGAAGACGCTGGAGGCCGAGCGCCCATCTGCTCCGGTGCAGATCCGCAGCGGATAGGGTATTGCGGCGCAACACGTTGAGAGTCGATCCGATCTTCCGACGATCCCGTCGGGCCCATCCGTGCAGAATGATGGCACGCATCCGGCCAATACCGGTTCGAATTTCTCAAGGGCCATGGCTGGAGCGCCAAAGAGAATTTAGAATTCGATAAAACGGTTTGCCTTTTTCTTGCGTCCCGAGGTGCGGATGCGTGCTTTGACACTGGCTACATCTCGATGTTGCAGGGGTGGGATGGGCCTTCCCTGCGTTGAAGATGGACAGTGGACGCCGCCACCATTGCGTTGGTGTGCTCCGGAAATTGATTTATGCCTTGGCATACACTCTTTCGCATGTGCGAAGGTCGCGCCACAGGCCAGCCGAAGCCTCAGGTCTGGCTGCCATACGCCGGGGTTGTCGTGATGATCGAACGCATCCGAAGAATGTTTGAGTATTTCGGGCAGGTGGTGCCATTCCGGATCAAGCCGGCGATCATCACCACAGTGGTGCTTTTCACGCTGTTGATGCTGCCGGTTCCGGACGGGCTCACGCCGAAGGCCTGGGCGCTCGTGGCCATCTTCATGACCACCATCGTCGCCATCATTCTGAAGGTGATGCCCATCGGCGTGATGGCCATGATGGCCATGACCATCGTCTCCCTGTCGCAGGTCACATCCACATCGTCCAAGGGTGCCATCGCCGACGCATTGGCGAGCTTGTCCAATCCGCTCATCTGGTTGATCGTGGTTGCGATCCTGATCTCCCGTGGGCTCAAGAAGACGGGGCTCGGCAGCCGCATCGGCCTCATCTTCATCTCGCTGCTCGGACGCAAGACGGTCGGCATCGGTTACGGACTGGCGGTGTGCGAACTGGTGCTGGCACCGTTCACGCCGTCCAACACGGCCCGTGGCGGCGGTATCGTGCATCCGATCATGAAGTCGATCGCCACCGCCTTCGGCTCGGACCCCGCCAAGGGCACCGAGCGCAAGATGGGCACCTATCTGTCGCTGGTGAACATGCATGCCAACCCGATCACCTCGGGCATGTTCATCACCGCCACCGCTCCCAATCCGCTGGTGGTGGATTATGTGGCGCGCGTGACCAACCAGAACTTCCACCTCACCTGGACCGGCTGGGCGCTCTACATGCTGCTGCCGGGCCTCGTCTGCCTGCTGCTGATGCCGCTGGTCATCGCCCTGCTGTCCCCGCCGGAGGTGAAGTCCACGCCGGATGCGGTCCAGTATGCCCGCACCGAGCTTCAACGCATGGGCAGGCTGTCGGGCGGCGAGAAGGTGATGATCGGCACCTTCCTGCTGCTGCTGCTGCTGTGGGCCAACGTGCCGGCCATGATCTTCGGTGCCGCCTTCACGCTCGATCCCACGGCGGTGGCCTTCCTCGGCCTGTTTGCCCTCATCATCACGGGCACCATCGACTGGGATGACGTGCTCTCGGAGAAGAGCGCCTGGGACACGCTGATCTGGTTCGGCGCCCTGGTGATGATGGCGGAGCAGTTGAACAAGACCGGCGTCATCGCCTGGTTCTCCAACCTGCTGAAGAACGGCATCCTGGCCTCCGGCATGGGCTGGGAGCTTGCGGCCGCGCTGCTGGTGCTGTGTTTCGTCTTCTCGCACTATTTCTTCGCGAGCACGACCGCGCATGTGAGCGCCATGATGCTGGCCTTCCTCACCGTGGGCCTCCAGCTCGTGCCGCCGGATTATGCGGTGCCCTTCCTGCTGATGATGACGGCGGGCTCGACCATCATGATGACCCTGACGCACTACGCCACGGGCACCTCGCCCATCATTTTCGGCAGCGGCTACGTGACGCTCGGAGAATGGTGGAAGGTGGGCTTCGTCATGTGCGTGGTCGAGCTGCTGATCTACGCGGTGGTTGGCCTGCTGTGGTGGAAGCTGCTCGGGCTGTGGTGAGCCGCTTCTGTTGAACAAACGCGCGTGTGGAAACCGCAGGCCGGAAGCGGCCTGCGGTTTCTGTTTAGGGCCGACGAAGTATGCCGCCGCCATCGAAGCGACGGCAGGGGTCATCTCAGCAAGGGCGATCCGAGGGGAGGGGGCGGGGAGCACTGTTCTCGCCGTGTGGCGGTCGCATCCCCTTTCGACGCCGTCGCTGCTGGACGATCGGAACCGCAGGCAATAAACCCGGAAGGCCCGCCCCGTCGGGCGATGCGAAGGATGAAGGGCATCCCATGGCGACAACGATTTCGGAGCTCGATGCGCTCCTGATGCAGCGGTCCCTGACCGATCCGGAACTGCTGGCAGCAACGGAACAGGCCGACAACGTTCGCATCCTGCCCGATGCCACGGTCATCAAGGTCGGTGGTCAGAGCATGATCGATCGGGGCCGCTCGGCAGTCTATCCGCTGGTGGATGAGATCGTCTCCGTCCGCAAGGCACACAAGCTGCTGATCGGCACCGGCGCCGGTACCCGCGCCCGCCATCTCTATTCCATCGCGGCGGGCCTCAATCTGCCGGCGGGCGTGTTGTCGCAGCTGGGCGCTTCGGTGGCCGACCAGAACGCCGCCATGCTGGGCCAGTTGCTGGCCAAGCATGGCATCTCGTCGGTGGATAGCGCCGGACTCTCGGCGGTGCCCTTGTATCTGGAAGAGGTCAATGCCGTGGTGTTCAGCGGCATGCCGCCCTACGGCCTGTGGGTGCGGCCTGCGGCGCAGGGTGTCATCCCGCCGTATCGCACCGACGCAGGCTGCTTCCTCGTCGCCGAGCAGTTCGGCTGCAAGGCCATGATCTATGTGAAGGACGAGAACGGCCTCTACACCGCCAATCCCAAGACGGCGAAGGACGCGACCTTCATCCCGCGCATTTCCGTGGACGAGATGAAGGCCCGTGGCCTGCAGGATTCGATCCTCGAATTCCCGGTTCTCGATCTGCTCAAGGCGGCGCGCCACATAAGGGAAGTGCAGGTGGTGAACGGCCTGGTTCCGGGCAACCTGACACGGGCTCTCGCCGGCGAGCACGTCGGCACCATCATCACCGCGAGCTAGGAGCGAGGGCCATGTCCGAAACCACCAGCGCCATCAAGCATGTGGCCTCGCCACTCGCCCGCCAGACCCTGCTCGACGGCGACCTCACCACGCCGGTCGCCGGCAAGAAGCCGATCCGGGTTCTGCCATGGCTGCAGGTCGTGAAGATCGGCGGCCGTTCCATCATGGATCGCGGCTCCGATGCGATCCTGCCCATCGTCGCCGAATTGCGCGCCCTGCTGCCCGAGCATCGCATGCTCATCCTCACGGGTGCCGGCGTCCGTGCGCGGCATCTCTACAGCGTCGGCCTTGATCTCGGCTTGCCGGTGGGTTCGCTGCAGCCTCTCGCTGCCAGCGAGGCGGGTCAGAACGGACATATTCTCGCTCTGCTGCTTGCGCCCGATGGCGTCTCCTATGTGGAGCACTCCACCATCGCGAGCCAGCTCGCCATCCATCTTTCCGCGGCTCGCGCGGTGGTCGGCAGCGCATTCCCGCCCTATCACCACCACGAATTCCCCACCGCTCGCATTCCGCCCCACCGGGCGGATGCCGGCGCCTTCCTGGTGGCGGACGCGCTCGGCGCGGCCGGGCTGACCATCGTGGAAGACGTGGACGGGGTCTACAGTGCCGATCCCAATGGGCCAACGGGCACCGAGGCGACTTTCCTGCCGGAGATCAGCTCGGCGGATCTGGGCCGGCAGGAGGGGACGCTTCCGTTCGACCGCGCATTGCTGGAGATCATGGATAACGCGCGCCACATCGAGCGGGTGCAGGTGGTCAACGGCCGCGTGCCGGGGCGGCTCACGGCGGCCCTGCGGGGCGAGCATGTGGGAACCATCGTCCACACCGGCGCTCGGCAGGCCTAAAGGATTTCTGGAGCGTTTGCGTGAGACGCGGAAGCGCTCCAGATGGCCGTAAGTCGGATCGGAAGCAGATAAGCCTACGACGGATGGCGCAGTGCGATGCCCAAGTTTGCATCCCTGTTTCGTATCGAAACAGGGAAAATGTCGTGAAATCATAAGGCGCTGGTGCCGGATGAGGGGATCGAACCCCCGACCTTCGGTTTACAAAACCGCTGCACTACCGCTGTGCTAATCCGGCCCAAGATCTGCCACGGCAGATCATGCGGCGGCCTTCATCCCTCATGCGCTGGCGCGCGTCAAGGCCGGGGAAACGTGACGTCTCGCCGGCTGGGGGTGGTTCGTGTCCCGGATCGGACGCTTGGCACGCGATGCGCTGCCAGGGACGTCCCGCTCAGGGATCGATGATCCCCACATCGCCTTCCACCCGCAGCCTGCCCACGCAAGCCATGTGGTACTTCCGGCCCACCACCGGCATGTCGTCCTGGCGGCTGAATGAGGGCACGTTCACCTGAAGCTCCTTCACCAGAACTTCCTCGAAGCCATCGTCACGCTCCAGGATCACCCGCCAGTACCAGTCCCTGCCGGGGCTGTCCGCACACATGGTGTTGAACCTGTAGCGTATGAGCGTGCTCATGGTGGGGGCCTTGTGCGCGTGGCGGGACGGGAAAGCGGAGCCGATGGCAGCCTGCATGAGCCTTGGAACATGACGCCCGATCCTGCGCAACTCATCCCAACGCCGCGGGTGAAGCCGCAGGTTGGTCCGCCGGGGCCATAAACGCGAACGGCCCCGCCTGAGCGGGGCCGTTGCTGTCTTGCTGGTGCGGTCCGGGCGCGGCCCGGACCGACGGGCCGACTAGTGCGAGTGCCAGTCGTCGATGTTGCGGTCCTTGGTCTCCGGCACGAACAGCAGGCCGATGACGAAGGTCGCCAGTGCAATGACGATCGGGTACCAGAGGCCGTAATAGATGTCGCCGGTGGCCGCCACCATGGCGAAGGCGGTGGCCGGCAGCAGGCCGCCGAACCAGCCGTTGCCGATGTGATAGGGCAGCGACATGGAGGTGTAGCGGATACGGGTGGGGAACAGTTCCACCAGCGCCGCCGCGATCGGCCCGTAGACCATGGTCACGAACAGCACCAGCACGAACAGAAGTCCGATCACCGCCGCCGTGCGTGGTTTGAAGATGTCGAACGGGTGCGACATCTTCACGATGTCGGTGTTGGTGGCAGCGTTGGGATAGCCCGCCGCCTGCAATGCGGCGGTGGTGGTTTTGGCGAAGTCGGGGCCGTAGGGAACGACCACGTCGTTGATCTTCACCTGCGTGGGCGACCCGGCCGGTCCCGGCTCCGTCGCATACTTCACCGAAGACTTCGCGAGGAAGTCGCGGGCAAGATCGCAGGGCGCGGTGTAGATGCGGGTGCCCACCGGGTTGAACAGGCTGCCGCATTCGCCCGGAGAGGCCACCACCGTGACGCGCACGTTCTTGATGGCGTTCTCCAGCGCCGGGTTGGCGTAGGTGGTGATGGCGTTAAACAGCGGGAAGTAGCTGGCCGCCGCGATCAGGCAGCCGGCGAGGATGATCGGCTTGCGGCCGATCTTGTCCGACAGCCAGCCGAAGAACACGAAGAAGCCCGTGCCCAGCAGCAGTGACCACGCGATCAGCAGGTTGGCGGTGTAGCCGTCCACCTTCACGATCGATTGCAGGAAGAACAGGGCATAGAACTGGCCCGTGTACCAGACCACGCCCTGACCGGCGACGAGGCCGAACAGTGCGAGCAGCACGATCTTCAGGTTCTTCCACTGGCCGAAGGCTTCCGAGAGCGGCGCCTTCGAGGTCGAGCCTTCTTCCTTCATCTTCTTGAAGGCGGGCGATTCATTCAGCTGCATGCGGATCCACACCGAGATGCCGAGCAGCGCGATGGAAACCAGGAACGGGATGCGCCAGCCCCAGGCCGCAAAGGCGGGCTCGCCGACGATGGTGCGCGTGAACAGGATCACGATCAGCGAGAGGAACAGGCCCAGCGTCGCCGTGGTCTGAATCCAGGAGGTGTAGAAGCCGCGGCGGCCGTGGGGCGCATGCTCGGCCACATAGGTGGCGGCACCACCGTATTCGCCGCCGAGCGCGAGGCCCTGGGCAAGGCGCAGCACGATCAGGATGATCGGGGCGGCGATGCCGATGGTGGCGGCATTGGGCAGGATGCCGACGATGAAGGTCGACAGGCCCATGATGAGGATGGTGACGAGGAAGGTGTATTTGCGGCCGACAAGATCACCCACCCGGCCGAACACGATGGCGCCGAAGGGGCGGACCAGGAAGCCGGCGGCGAAGGCCAGCAGTGCGAAGATATCGCGGGTGGCCGGCGGATAGGCGCTGAAGAATTGTGCGCCGATGATCGCGGCCAGCGAGCCGTAGAGATAGAAATCGTACCACTCGAACACCGTGCCGAGGGATGAGGCGAAGATGACCTTCTTCTCTTCCCGCGTCATCGGGGCGTGGGCCGCCACCGGACTTGCAGTCGTAACCGACATTGTTGCTCCTCCCTCCAGGGCGTTCCGTCGGGCTGACTTGAGCCGGGTGGAACGTGCCCCCACAAAGCCCTAGAGCACGTATTGATCTGAATGCATCGCAATCAAATCAATACGGTCTCCACCGAAGTATTGGAGGCTGATGGTCGATGAGGTTGTTTCAACCTGATCGGATCAGACTCCAGGGACGGCAGCGCCGGTCAGGCCTTGCTTTCCTGACCGGCCCCGGCCCTGACCGGATGCCGCCTCGCCGCGCGGCGAGGCGTGTGGCCGTTTGCTCCGGGGCTGGGCGCGGTGTCGCGGGATAAGCAAACCCGTTCCCGCGCAAGGATATCGCGCAGGGGGATGGGCCTTTCCTCCGACGGCAGCGCCTGTTCCGCATCTGATGCGCGGATGAGCCGAACCGGGCGCGCAACGCGCCATGAAGGCCAGAATGACGCAGGACTGTGCAGGTTGCGATTGGTCAATGGTCTTAGGTGCAGCCGCGAAGTCGCGAGTTGCACTGCGCCATTCTTATGGCTCACCATTGATATGGCGGTGAAGGGTCTGCGAATACTTTGCGTGAGGCAGAGGTCAGGCCTGACGCGCCACGATCGCCAAACCGGGGTCAGCCGGCGCGCTTGATCGCGCGCCGGGCCATGCCGAGCGACAGCGCGGCGGCATTGGAGACGTTGAGGCTCTTGATGACGCCCGGCAGGTCGATGCGGGCCAGCACGTCGCAGGTCTCGCGAGTCAGCTGGCGCAGACCCTTGCCCTCGGCGCCGAGCACGAGCGCCATGGGCGCGCGCAACTGGGTGTCCTCGAAATCGGCCGGGCCCTCGCTGTCGAGGCCCACCACCAGCATGCCGGAGTCCTTCAGCTCCTCCAGTGCGCGGGCGAGGTTGGTCACGAGGCAGAAGGGCACGTGCTCCAGGCCGCCTGAGGCGCTCTTGGCCAGCACGCCGGTGGCCACCGGGCTGTGGCGGGCTGTGGTGACGATAGCGCCCACCGCGAAGGCCGCCGCCGAGCGCACGATGGCGCCCACATTGTGCGGATCGGTGATCTGGTCGAGCACCAGCACGAGGTCGTGCTTGGCCACCTTCTTCAGGGGCGGGGAGGGCAGATGGTCGGCTTCCGCCAGCAGGCCCTGATGCACCGCGTCGGCGCCCAGCAGCTTGTCGATCTCCGAGGGGCGGACGATCTCCGGTGCGATCGGCAGCGGGAAGCCTTCCTCCTGCAGCCGGTTGGCGGCGTTCTCGGTGGCCAGGATCTTGCGGAATTTCCGCTTGGGATTGGCCAGCGCCTCACTGACCGTGTGCCAGCCATAGAGCAGGGCGACATCATTCTCGCCCTCCCATGCGGGCGGGCGTCCGCCGCCGGTCTTCCGCTTGGGCGGGAAGGGGCGTCCGCCGCCCTTGCCGCCGAAGGGGCGGTTGGCGGCGCGGAAGGGCGGGCGATCGGGACGGTCAGACATGCAGAGGCTTTGTCAGACCCGTGCACGCCGCGCAAGAGGCGTGGATGTCCGCGGCCCGCCCGTCGACGCGCATCAGGGCGTCGCCGGCTGCATGCCCTTGGTGGCGAGGATGGGCGTGGTGTCCGGCCCCGACAGGCGGGCGAGGAAGGCGGCGGCCGCCTGCGGGTCGGCGGGAGCGGGCGCCAACGCTCCAGCATAGACGGTGAAATTCTGGATGTCGGCGGGCAACGGCCCCACAAGGTCTGCGCCTGGAACGGCCAGAATTTCGCTGATCTGGTGGATGGCGATGTCCGCCTCGCCGGACACCAGCCGGGTGGCGACGAGGCCGCCCGGCACGAGCACCGCCTTGGCCCTGATGGCGTCGGCGATGCCCCAGCGCTCGAACAGGCGGGTCAGATAGATGCCGCTGGAGCCGCCTGCCGCCGGATCGATCATGGCCACGCGCTGGGCGGCGAGCAGGGTCTGCTTGAAAGCGTCCGAGGTGGAAATGTCGGGTCTGGGGGCGCCGGCTTTCACCGCAACGCCGATGCCGACCTTGGCGAGGGGCGCGATGGCGCCAGCGCCGACCTTGCCGGCCTTCTGAAGGTCGGCGAGCGCACCGGGGGTGAGGATCAGCACGTCGAAGGTCTCGCCGCCGTTCACCCGTCGCACGAGGGCGCCCGCGGTGTCGTTGTCGAGTTTCACCTGCGTCCCCGTGTCCGCGGCGAATCGCGCGGCGACCTCGGCCACCACCGGCTTGAACGCACCGGAGGTCAGCACCCTGATTTCGGCGGCTTGCGCCATCGGTGCGGCGAGAAGGCCGAGAGCGACGAGAAGCAGCAGCACCGCGCGGCGTCCTTGCACATGCAGGCACGACGGGCGGCGGGTGGACGGAGAGTCGAGCATCGGCAAATCCCCACGAGGTGTGGAGTCAGCATAGCGTGGACGCAGTGTCGCGGCAGCGTTGATTGCGATGCGGACCGGCAGCTTCCGTGGACCTCCGAAGGGGGCGTCATCCACAGGCTGGGCGGCCGAACTGAATTGCGGGTTGACTTGTGGGAGGGCGCCGAACATAAAGCCGGGCCTTGAGGGAACTGAGCGCGCTCTTTCCCCTCGGCCGGCTTGGCTGGCGCAAGGCAATGCTTGTTATTTCGCCTCGGCTTCGGCTTGGCGAAATGCGATGACGGGCCCGGATGTGGAGGGGTGCCCGAGTGGTTAAAGGGGACGGACTGTAAATCCGTTGGCTCTGCCTACGTTGGTTCGAATCCAACCCCCTCCACCACCCGTCATCGGATGAAGAAGCGCTGAGATCGTGCGTCGCGCGGGTGTAGCTCAATGGTAGAGCAACAGCCTTCCAAGCTGATGACGAGGGTTCGATTCCCTTCACCCGCTCCATTCCTTATCGCAGGTTGAAGGTCGCTGCATGCGCCCTTAAATACGGCCCGACGCACAGGCTGAGCGTATGGCCTGTGACGCGTCGCGCGCGGGCACTTGCGATCTTGCCAGAAACCCCCTATCCCACGGCGGCTTTTTTCGCGGCCCGCCGGGCGCCCGAAGGACTGAGAGAGAACGATGGCCAAAGCTAAATTTGAACGTAACAAGCCGCACTGCAACATTGGCACGATCGGCCACGTTGACCACGGCAAGACCTCTCTGACGGCCGCGATCACGAAGGTGCTCGCCGAGACGTCCGGTGGCGCCACCTTCACCGCCTACGACCAGATCGACAAGGCGCCGGAAGAGAAGGCCCGCGGCATCACCATCTCGACGGCGCACGTCGAGTACGAGACCGCCAACCGCCACTATGCGCACGTGGACTGCCCCGGCCACGCCGATTATGTGAAGAACATGATCACCGGCGCGGCGCA
>NZ_BMCT01000014.1 GCF_014635325.1 Azorhizobium oxalatiphilum
CTATCCGTGAAGGCGGCCGCACTGTCGGCGCCGGCGTCGTCGCCTCGATCATCGAGTGATCCCGAGGGCCTGCGGCCCTCGCCATCGCTGACACTCTTCGGGGCGGCATCATCGCGATGCCGCCCCTTTTCGTTCCGGTGACCATGCGCATCGCTCGCCGTTCTGCCGGCCCGCTGATTCTCCTCGCCGCGTTCCTGCTCGTCCCGCCTGCGGCCGGGGCGGCGGAGGCGGCCGGTTGTCCGGAGCGCCCGGCCTGCACCGGATGCGGGTGCAAGGGTGGCCCCGGCTATCGCGGGCCGGATGGGCGCTGCGTCGGCTTCAGGGAACTGGCCAAGGTCTGCGGCGATCCGCCGGATCGGCGCTGCGTCTTCGAGAATGCGCCCGGCACAGGGCTCAATCGGGAATGCGCCACGGCTCCATCCCGGAAGCGGGAGGGAGCGGCTGCGCCCCCGAACTAGCGGTCGGTTGCCGCCTTCCGGTGGGGCTGCGGCTTGGGGATAACCCGGCTGCGTCCCGCGCCCCCTTTACAGATGGCTTCCGGCTGACTAGACACACGAACCCGTTGCGCTGGATCGTTTCCCGGCGCGGGGTCGCTTACCCTTAAGCGCGGCCTCTAGGAGTGTAGCTCAACTGGTTAGAGCACCGGTCTCCAAAACCGGGGGTTGGGGGTTCGAGTCCCTCCACTCCTGCCACGGCGCAAGATGGCGCCTCGGCAGGACATTGTTCCTGAACCGGCCTGTAGTGAGGGCCTGCCGCGCGCAGGACGGAGCGGCACCCGCATCTGGACATCTGATCGCCTTCGGGCAGGGGCTGGACCCGCGTTGGTTTCAGCCTAAATAGACATTCGGCCTCCCATTCGAGGGAGGTCTCGGCGTCGGCTCCGGTTTCCGGGCGTGCCGCCGCTGGCCGGACATCCGGCGCGAGTTTCGCTTCTATCCCGCACGTAAGGGTGAAGCGGAAGGTGAGGTTCAGGTGGCCGACTGGCGGACCATGAGGTCTGGCGGGCGCCGCAAGATCAGAAAGGTGGCTGTGGCGCGGGCTCCTTCGGGATGCCGGGCGAGCAGCCGGAGCGACATGGCAAAGATCAGTCCCGTGGAGTTCTTCCAGCAGGTCCGCGCCGAGACGGCGAAAGTGACCTGGCCCTCGCGGCGCGAGACGGCCATCACCACGGCGATGGTGTTCGTCATGGTTCTGGTGGCGTCGATCTTCTTCATGATCATCGACCAGATCCTGCGCTTCGGCGTCAGCCAGCTCCTGTCGCTCGGGCACTGAGGGGACGTCATGGCCAAGCGTTGGTATATCGTCCACGCCTATTCCAACTTCGAGAAGAAGGTGGCGGACTCGATTCGCGAGCAGGCGGATCAGCGCAACCTCTCGGAGCTGTTCGAGCAGATCCTCGTCCCGACCGAGAAGGTCGTGGAAGTGCGCCGCGGCCGCAAGGTGGATGCAGAGCGCAAGTTCTTCCCCGGCTACGTGCTGGTGAAGATGGACCTCACCGATGAGGCCTTCCATCTCATCAAGAACACGCCGAAGGTCACTGGCTTCCTGGGCGCCGACAACAAGCCCATGCCGATCTCCGAGAACGAGGCCATGCGCATCCTGCAGCAGGTGCAGGAAGGCATCGAGCGTCCGAAGCCGTCCATCTCCTACGAGGTGGGCGAGACGGTGAAGGTCTCCGACGGTCCCTTCGCCACCTTCAACGGCATCGTGGAAGAAGTGGACGAGGCCCGCTCGCGCCTCAAGGTGGCGGTGTCCATCTTCGGCCGCGCCACCCCGGTGGAGCTGGAATTCGGGCAGGTCGAGAAGGTCTGACCTCAAACAATTCGCATGGCGCGCGCCGCCGGGCTTGTCCCGGACGGCGCGTTGCTTTATGCGGTGCACCCTTCGCGGGCCGGGTTTCCGGTCCCGTGGAGATGACGGCTTGAGTATTCAGGCTGTCGTTGTGGCCGAAGTCCGAACGGACTGCCGGCCAGCGTGGGAGGTGACGGAGCGTCTCGCCAAACGCTCCTGCGATCCGCACCACGCAATCCCGGTCCACGTGTCTGCCTTCGGGCGGGCCGGACCCATGACGGGAGTATTGAGATGGCGAAGAAAATCACCGGTTACGTCAAGCTGCAGGTTCCCGCCGGCAGCGCCAATCCGGCCCCGCCGATTGGTCCCGCGCTCGGTCAGCGCGGCCTGAACATCATGGAATTCTGCAAGGCCTTCAATGCGCAGACCGCGCAGCTCGAGAAGGGCATGCCGATCCCCGTGGTGATCACGGCCTATCAGGATCGCTCCTTCACCTTCGAGCTGAAGACCCCCCCGGTTTCCTACTTCCTGAAGAAGGCCGCCGGCCTCGACACGAAGAAGAAGCCCGGCACCGGCTCCAAGACCCCGGGCAAGGGCGCCACTGTCGGCAAGGTCACGCGCGCCCAGCTCGCGGAGATCGCCGAGAAGAAGATGAAGGACCTGAACTGCGACAACGTCGCGTCCGCGGTCCTGATGCTCGAAGGTTCGGCCCGGTCCATGGGCCTGCAGGTTGAGGGTTGATCGCGATGGCTACTAACGGAAAGCGCATCCGCGCCGCCAACGAAGGCATCGATCGCCTCAAGCTCTACCCGCTGGACGAGGCCCTGGCTCTGCTCAAGGCCCGCACCACCGCCAAGTTCGATGAGACCATCGAGGTCGCCATCAACCTCGGCGTTGACCCGCGCCATGCGGACCAGATGGTCCGTGGCGTGTGCCAGCTGCCCAACGGCTCCGGCCGTACGGTGCGTGTGGCGGTGTTCGCCCGTGGCGCCAAGGCCGACGAGGCCAAGGCTGCCGGCGCCGACATCGTGGGCGCCGAGGATCTGCTGGAAATCGTGCAGGGCGGCACCATCGAGTTCGATCGCTGCATCGCGACCCCGGACCTGATGCCGCTGGTCGGCCGTCTCGGCAAGGTGCTCGGCCCGCGCGGCCTGATGCCGAACCCGAAGGTCGGCACCGTGACCATGGACGTCAAGGGCGCCGTCGCCGCCGCCAAGGGCGGCGCGGTGGAGTTCCGCGTCGAGAAGGCCGGCATCATCCACGGCGGTATCGGCAAGGCCTCGTTCGAGGCCGACAAGCTGGCCGAGAACATCCGCGCCTTCGTGGACGCGGTGGTGAAGGCCAAGCCGACCGGCGCCAAGGGCACCTACGTGCAGCGCGTGGCCGTGTCCTCGACCATGGGCCCGGGCATCAAGGTGGACACCGCCACCGTGACCGCCCCGGTCTGATCGCGACGTTTCAGGACAAGGAGAGGGCCGGGTTTCGACCCGGCCCTTTCTGTTGGAACGCTCCGGTAGAGCTTCCGCTTGCCGATCTTCGGACGGCAGGAAGGGTTAAAAAAGGGCGTGACAACCGCATGGGCGGGGCCTATATAGCCCGTTCCCCGGACCATGGAGACATGGTGCGGTTTGTTATGTTTTGTGAGCTTCTGCCTGGAAACGGGTGGAGCGGCTGGGAGGGTTCGCCCACCCGGCCTTAACGTCTGTCTGTGGTATCCGTTCCCGGAAATGTGATGTTCCGGGGTGTGGTGCGTGAGGCGGGCGGGAGTCCTGTCCGAGACTGCAGGCACCGTGCCCGGCACGGTTTAATCCTCGCCAGACACCTCGCCCGGAGGTGTCCTCTGGAGGGCCAGCATAGACGGGGAAGACCGGATTTCGAGCGGCGCAGCTGCGTCCGCGAAGAGTTAGGTTCGAACCAGCGCCTTGTAGCCGGTGGCCTTATGGCCTGTGACCCGGATCCGAGGGGACAGGGCATGTGAGCGTCGCGCGTCCGCGACCAGCATGTCTGGAAGTGACGAGCGGCAAGGCGCAACCGGTGAGGCCAGTCTCTGGTTTCACCACAGGCTTAAAGAGAGCCAGCAGTGGATCGAGCGGAAAAACAAGAGCTCGTCACGACGCTCACCGAAGTGTTCAAGACCACTTCGGTCGTCGTGGTGGCCCACTACTCCGGCCTCACCGTGGCCCAGCTGTCGAAACTCCGTCGGCAGATGAAGGCTGAGGGTGCGGTCGTGAAGGTGGCGAAGAACCGCCTCGCCAAGATCGCTCTGGAAGGCTCCGACGTCGCCCATGTGGCCTCCCTTCTGAAGGGACCCACCATCATCGCTTATTCGAGCGATCCGGTGGCGGCGCCGAAGGTTGCCGTCGAGTTTGCCAAGGCGAACGACAAGTTCGTCATCCTTGGCGGCGCGATGGGCAAGACGGTCCTCAATACTGACGGTGTGAAGGCTCTGGCCACCATGCCGTCCCTGGACGAACTGCGTGCCAAGCTCGTCGGCCTTATCCAGGCCCCGGCGACCAAGCTGGCCCAGCTCTCCACCGCGCCGGCAGCGAAGCTTGCCCGCGTGTTTGGGGCCTATGCCAAGCAGAACGAAGCCGCGTGAGGCGGTTGGATCTCGCAAACCTGAATTTCGAACCTATCTTAGGAACATACAATGGCTGACCTGACCAAGCTCGTCGACGAGCTGTCCTCCCTGACCGTTCTCGAGGCTGCCGAGCTGGCCAAGCTTCTCGAGGAGAAGTGGGGCGTCTCCGCCGCTGCCGCCGTCGCTGTTGCGGCTGCCCCGGCCGGTGCCGCTGCGGCTGCCGTCGAAGAGCAGACCGAGTTCACGGTCGTTCTCGCCGCCGCCGGCGAGAAGAAGATCGAAGTCATCAAGGAAGTCCGCGCCATCACCGGCCTGGGCCTCAAGGAAGCCAAGGACCTGGTGGAAGGCGCTCCGAAGCCCGTCAAGGAAGGCGTGGCCAAGGACGAAGCCGAGAAGCTCAAGGCCCAGCTCGAGAAGGCTGGCGCCAAGGTCGAGCTCAAGTGAGCTTTTGACGTTCGGCGGTCCCGGGTTTTCCCGGGGCCGCCATCCGCGTCTCCGGATGCGGATGTGACGGGACGGTTCCCCTAGTCGCCGGTGTGGCGACGACTTGGCGAGCCGTGACGGACCGCAGCGGGATGGCACCCCTAGAGTGCCCCCACCGTCTGCGGCGTGATGGTGACGGCGGTCCCTTTGCCGGTGTGGCACGCTCCGCGCGAGGACCTGCCGACGAGTGGACCAGTACGGACGAGGATCGAGATGGCGCAAACGTTCACCGGTCGTAAGCGGATCCGCAAATTCTTCGGAAAGATCAAGGAAGTGGCTGAGATGCCGAACCTCATCGAGGTTCAGAAGGCGTCCTATGACCAGTTCCTGCAGGTCGAAGAGCCGAAGGGCGGGCGCGCGGACGACGGTCTCCAGGCGGTGTTCAAGTCGGTATTCCCGATTTCCGACTTCTCCGGCGCCGCGATGCTGGAGTTCGTGCGCTACGAGTTCGAGGCCCCCAAGTATGACGTGGACGAGTGCCGCCAGCGCGGCATCACGTTCGCGGCCCCGCTGAAGGTCACGCTGCGCCTGATCGTGTTCGATGTCGATCCCGACACCGGCGCGAAGTCCGTGAAGGACATCAAGGAGCAGGACGTCTACACCGGCGACATCCCGCTGATGACCATGAACGGCACGTTCATCGTCAACGGCACCGAGCGCGTTATCGTCTCGCAGATGCACCGTTCGCCGGGCGTGTTCTTCGATCACGACAAGGGCAAGACCCATTCCTCGGGCAAGCTCCTGTTCGCCGCCCGCATCATCCCGTATCGCGGCTCCTGGCTCGACATCGAGTTCGACGCCAAGGACATCGTGTTCGCGCGCATCGACCGTCGCCGCAAGATTCCGGTGACGTCGCTGCTGTTCGCGCTCGGCCTCGATTCCGAGGAGATCCTCGACACCTTCTTCGAGAAGATCCAGTACGTCCGCTCGAAGGACGGCTGGCGCATGCCGTTCGATCCCAAGCGGATGAAGGGCTACAAGGCGGTCGCCGACCTCATCGACGCCGACACCGGCGAAGTGGTGGTCGAGGCCGGCAAGAAGCTGACCGTGCGCGCTGCCCGCCAGCTCGTGGAGAAGGGCCTCAAGGCCCTCAAGATCTCCGACGACGAGATGGTCGGCCAGTACATCGCCGAGGACATCGTCAACGTCCACACGGGCGAGGTCTATGCCGAGGCCGGTGAGGAAATCACCGACAAGGTGCTGAAGACCCTTGGCGAGGCCGGGTTCGACGAGATCCCGATCCTCGACATCGATCACATCAACACCGGCGCCTACATCCGCAACACCCTCGTTGCGGACAAGAATTCCTCGCGCGAGGAAGCGCTCTTCGACATCTACCGCGTGATGCGTCCGGGCGAGCCCCCGACCATCGACAGCGCGCAGGCGATGTTCCACTCGCTGTTCTTCGATCCGGAGCGCTACGACCTCTCCGCCGTCGGCCGCGTGAAGATGAACATGCGCCTCGACCTCGACGCCGAGGACACCGTGCGCATCCTGCGCCGCGAGGACATCCTCGCGGTCATCAAGACGCTCGTTGAGCTGCGCGACGGCAAGGGCGAGATCGACGACATCGACCATCTCGGCAACCGCCGCGTGCGTTCGGTCGGCGAGCTCATGGAGAACCAGTACCGCGTGGGTCTGCTCCGCATGGAGCGCGCCATCAAGGAACGCATGTCGTCCGTCGACATCGACACCGTGATGCCGCAGGATCTGATCAACGCGAAGCCGGTGGCGGCTGCGGTGCGCGAATTCTTCGGCTCCTCGCAGCTCTCGCAGTTCATGGACCAGACCAATCCGCTGTCGGAGATCACCCACAAGCGCCGTCTCTCGGCGCTTGGCCCGGGCGGTCTGACGCGTGAGCGCGCCGGCTTCGAGGTGCGCGACGTGCATCCGACGCATTACGGCCGCATCTGCCCGATCGAGACGCCGGAAGGTCCGAATATCGGCCTCATCAACTCGCTGGCGACGTTTGCCCGCGTGAACAAGTACGGCTTCATCGAGGCGCCCTACCGCCGCGTGGTGGACAGCCGCGTCACCGACGAGGTGGTCTATCTCTCCGCCATGGAGGAGGGGAAGTACCACGTCGCGCAGGCCAACATCCCGCTCGACAAGGACGGTCGCTTCGAGGAAGACCTGATCATCTGCCGTCACGCCGGTGACGTGCTGCTGGTCGCGCCTGACCGCGTCGACTTCATGGACGTGTCGCCGAAGCAGCTCGTGTCGGTCGCTGCCGCGCTCATCCCGTTCCTTGAGAACGACGACGCGAACCGCGCGCTGATGGGCTCGAACATGCAGCGTCAGGCGGTGCCTCTGGTCCGCTCGCAGGCGCCGCTGGTCGGCACCGGCATGGAAGCGGTGGTCGCCCGTGACTCGGGCGCCGCCATCGCGGCCCGCCGCACCGGCATCATCGATCAGGTGGACGCCACCCGTATCGTTATCCGCGCCACGGAAGAGGCCGACCCGTCCAAGAGCGGCGTCGACATCTACCGTCTGATGAAGTTCCAGCGCTCCAACCAGTCCACCTGCATCAACCAGCGTCCGCTGGTGCGTGTGGGCGACGTGGTCCGCAAGGGCGACATCATCGCTGACGGTCCTTCGACCGAACTCGGCGAGCTGGCGCTCGGCCGTAACGTGCTCGTCGCGTTCATGCCGTGGAATGGCTACAACTACGAAGACTCCATCCTCCTTTCCGAGACCATCGTGAAGGAAGACGTCTTCACCTCGATCCATATCGAGGAGTTCGAAGCCATGGCCCGCGACACGAAGCTGGGCCCGGAGGAAATCACCCGCGATATTCCGAACGTGTCGGAAGAAGCGCTGAAGAACCTCGACGAAGCCGGTATCGTGTACATCGGCGCGGAAGTCCGCGCCGGCGACATCCTGGTGGGCAAGATCACCCCCAAGGGCGAAAGCCCGATGACGCCGGAAGAGAAGCTTCTGCGCGCCATCTTCGGTGAGAAGGCCGCCGACGTCCGCGACACCTCGCTCCGTCTGCCCCCGGGCACCACGGGCACCATCGTGGAAGTGCGCGTCTTCAACCGCCACGGCGTCGACAAGGACGAGCGTGCGCTGGCCATCGAGCGCGAGGAAATCGAGCGTCTCGCCAAGGACCGTGACGACGAGCAGGCGATCCTGGACCGTAACGTCTACGGCCGCCTCGCCGAACTGCTGGACGGCAAGGTCGCCATCGCGGGCCCGAAGGGCTTCAAGAAGGACAGCGAGATCACCCGTCTGCTGCTGACCGAGTTCCCGCGGTCGCAGTGGTGGCTGTTCGCGGTGGCCGACGACGCTCTCATGAGCGAGATCGAGGCCATCCGGGCGCAGTATGACGAGTCCAAGAAGCGCCTTGAGCAGCGCTTCCTGGACAAGGTCGAGAAGCTGCAGCGCGGCGACGAACTGCCGCCCGGCGTGATGAAGATGGTCAAGGTCTTCGTCGCGGTGAAGCGCAAGATCCAGCCGGGCGACAAGATGGCCGGCCGTCACGGCAACAAGGGTGTCGTGTCGCGCATCGTTCCCGTCGAGGACATGCCGTTCCTTGAGGACGGCACCAATGTCGACATCGTGCTGAACCCGCTCGGCGTGCCGAGCCGCATGAACGTCGGCCAGATCCTCGAGACGCATCTGGGCTGGGCCTGCGCGAACCTCGGTCGCCAGGTGGCTGCCGCCGTGGACGCCTATTACGGCTCCAAGGACAAGCAGGTGCTGACCGGCGCGCTGGAGAACATCTACGGGCCGGACGACATCCTGCCGCTGGACGAAGGTCAGCTCATCGAGCTGGGCGAGAACCTGCGCAAGGGTGTGCCGATGGCCACTCCGGTGTTCGACGGCGCCCATGAAGGTGACATCGAAGAGGCTCTGGAGAAGGCGGGCGTCAATCGCTCCGGCCAGTCCACCCTGTTCGACGGCCGCACGGGTGAGCCCTTCGACCGTCAGGTCACGGTGGGCTACATCTACATGCTGAAGCTGCACCATCTGGTCGACGACAAGATCCACGCCCGCTCCATCGGCCCCTACTCGCTCGTGACCCAGCAGCCGCTGGGTGGCAAGGCACAGTTCGGCGGCCAGCGCTTCGGTGAAATGGAAGTGTGGGCTCTGGAAGCTTACGGCGCGGCCTACACGCTGCAGGAGATGCTCACCGTCAAGTCGGACGACGTCGCGGGCCGCACCAAGGTCTACGAGTCGATCGTGCGCGGCGAGGACACCTTCGAGAGCGGCATTCCGGAAAGCTTCAACGTGCTGGTGAAGGAAATGCGCTCGCTCGGCCTCAACGTCGAGCTGGTGAACTCCAAGACCGGGCGCCAGTCCAATCCGGGCACACGCGAAAATCTGCCCGCGGCCGAGTGAGCTGCGGATTTGCGAGGCGCGGGCATGAGCCCGCGCCTTTGCCTCTGAATTTTGCATTTTCCGGCCGAGGCCCCCATGCGGCACAGGGGGCTGACCGGCCGAGCCGAAGGAGACGGCCATGAATCAAGAGGTGATGAATCTCTTCAACCCGGCGGCTCCGGCGCCCACGTTCGATCAGATCAAGATCTCGATCGCGAGCCCGGACAAGATCTCGTCGTGGTCCTACGGCGAGATCAAGAAGCCGGAAACGATCAACTACCGCACGTTCAAGCCCGAGCGTGACGGTCTGTTCTGCGCGCGCATCTTCGGCCCCATCAAGGACTACGAGTGCTTGTGCGGCAAGTACAAGCGCATGAAGTACAAGGGCATCATCTGCGAGAAGTGCGGCGTCGAGGTCACGCTCTCGCGCGTGCGCCGTGAGCGCATGGGCCACATCGAGCTGGCCGCCCCGGTGGCGCACATCTGGTTCCTGAAGTCGCTGCCGAGCCGCATCGGCCTGCTGCTCGACATGACGCTCAAGGACCTCGAGCGCATCCTGTACTTCGAGTATTTCGTCGTCATCGAGCCCGGCCTGACCCCGCTCAAGTATCGTCAGCTCCTTTCGGAGGACGACTACCTGCGCGCCCAGGACGAGTATGGCGATGACTCGTTCACCGCCATGATCGGCGCCGAGGCCATCCGCGAGCTGCTGCGCTCGATGGAGCTGGAGAAGCTGGCCGCCGACATCCGTGTCGAGATCGCCAACGCGACCACCGAGCTGAAGCCCAAGAAGCTCGCCAAGCGCCTGAAGATCGTCGAGGCCTTCCAGGCCTCCGGCAACAAGCCGGAGTGGATGATCCTCACCCACGTTCCGGTCATCCCGCCGGACCTGCGCCCGCTCGTCCCGCTGGACGGCGGCCGGTTCGCGACCTCCGACCTGAACGACCTGTACCGCCGCGTCATCAACCGTAACAACCGCCTGAAGCGCCTCATCGAGCTTCGCGCGCCGGACATCATCATCCGCAACGAGAAGCGCATGCTTCAGGAAGCGGTGGATGCGCTGTTCGACAACGGCCGTCGCGGCCGCGTCATCACGGGTGCCAACAAGCGCCCGCTGAAGTCGCTCGCCGACATGCTGAAGGGCAAGCAGGGCCGGTTCCGTCAGAACCTGCTCGGCAAGCGCGTGGACTATTCCGGCCGTTCGGTGATCGTGGTGGGTCCGGAGCTGAAGCTCCACCAGTGCGGCCTGCCGAAGAAGATGGCGCTGGAGCTGTTCAAGCCCTTCATCTACGCCCGCCTCGACGCCAAGGGTCACTCCGCGACCGTCAAGCAGGCGAAGAAGCTGGTGGAGAAGGAGCGTCCGGAGGTTTGGGATATCCTCGACGAGGTTATCCGCGAGCATCCGGTGATGCTGAACCGCGCCCCGACGCTGCATCGCCTCGGCATCCAGGCGTTCGAGCCCACGCTCATCGAAGGCAAGGCGATCCAGCTGCATCCGCTGGTCTGCTCGGCCTTTAACGCCGACTTCGACGGCGACCAGATGGCCGTGCACGTCCCGCTCTCGCTGGAAGCCCAGCTGGAAGCGCGCGTGCTCATGATGTCCACGAACAACATCCTGCACCCGGCCAATGGTCAGCCGATCATCGTGCCGTCGCAGGACATCGTTCTGGGCCTCTACTATCTCTCCATCATGCGCGAGAAAGAGCCCGGCGAGGGCATGATGTTCGCGGACATGGGCGAGATCGACCATGCCATCGCCGCCAAGGCGATCACGCTGCACACCAAGATCCGCGGCCGCTACATCGGCGTGGATGCGGACGGCAACCAGGTCTCGAAGATCTACGAGACCACGCCCGGCCGCATGAAGATCGGTGAGCTGCTGCCCAAGGATCCGAAGGTTCCCTTCGACGTCGTCAACAAGCTGATGACGAAGAAGGAAATCTCCAACATGATCGATACGGTCTACCGCCACTGCGGGCAGAAGGAGAGTGTGATCTTCTGCGACCGGCTCATGTCGCTCGGCTTCTACAACGCGTTCCGCGCGGGCATCTCCTTCGGCAAGGACGACATGGTCGTTCCGGCCAAGAAGTGGGCGCTCGTCGAAGAGACGCGCACGCTCACCAAGGAATATGAGCAGCAGTACAACGACGGCCTGATCACGCAGGGCGAGAAGTACAACAAGGTGGTCGACGCCTGGGGCAAGTGCACCGACCGCATCGCCGACGAGATGATGAAGGAAATCTCGTCCGTGAAGAAGGACCCGAAGACCGGGCGGGACGCGCAGATCAACTCGATCTACATGATGTCCCACTCCGGAGCGCGTGGGTCGCCGGCCCAGATGAAGCAGCTGGCCGGCATGCGCGGCCTTATGGCGAAGCCTTCCGGCGAGATCATCGAGACCCCGATCATCTCGAACTTCAAGGAAGGCCTGACCGTGATGGAGTACTTCAACTCCACCCACGGCGCGCGTAAGGGCCTTGCCGATACCGCTCTGAAGACCGCGAACTCGGGCTACCTGACCCGCCGTCTGGTCGACGTGGCGCAGGATTCCATCATCAATGAGCGCGATTGCGGCTCGGATAATGGCATCTCCATGCGCGCCATCATCGACTCGGGGCAGATCGTGGCCTCGCTGTCCTCCCGTGTTCTCGGCCGTACCGCCGTGGAAGACGTGGTGGTGCCGGCCACCGGCGAGATGATCGTGCCGAAGGGCATGATGATCGAGGAGCACCACATCGACCGGATCAACAAGTCCGGTATCCAGGAGATCAAGATCCGGTCGGTGCTGACCTGCGAGACGCGGAACGGCGTCTGCGGCACCTGCTACGGTCGCGATCTGGCGCGTGGTACGCCCGTCAACATGGGCGAGGCGGTCGGCGTCATCGCGGCGCAGTCCATCGGCGAGCCGGGCACCCAGCTCACCATGCGTACCTTCCACATCGGCGGCGCCGCGCAGCTCGCGGACTCGTCGTTCCTGGAGACGAACTTCGAGGGCGCCGTCCGCATTCGTAACCGCAACGTTGCGAAGAATTCGGAAGGCGAGCTCATCGTCATGGCGCGCAACCTCGCCGTGGTGATCGTCGACGTTGACGGCACCGAGCGTGCGGTTCACCGCGTCCAGTACGGCTCGCGCCTGAAGGTGGACGATGGCGACACCGTGAAGCGCGGCCAGCGCATCGCGGAGTGGGATCCCTACACCCGGCCGATCGTGACCGAGGTCGAGGGCGCCGTTGGCTTCGAGGATCTGGTCGACGGCCAGTCCCTGAGCGAAGCGGTGGACGAAGCGACCGGCATTGCCAAGCGCGTCGTTACCGACAGCCGCAGCGTGCGTGGCGCGGACCTGCGTCCGGCCATCGTGCTGAAGGGCAAGGATGGCAAGGTGCTGAAGCTGCCGCGCGGCGGTGACGCCCGCTACAGCCTGCCCGCCGAGGCCATCATCTCGGTGGATCCCGGTCAGACCATCAAGGCCGGTGACATCGTCGCCCGCGTGCCGATGGAAAGCGCCAAGACGCGCGACATCACGGGCGGTCTGCCGCGCGTGGCGGAGCTGTTCGAGGCGCGCCGTCCGAAGGACGCGGCGATCATCGCGGAGATCAGCGGCACCATCCGCTTCGGCCGCGACTACAAGAACAAGCGCCGGCTCTCCATCGAGCCGACGGACGGCGGTGATGCGGTCGAGTATCTGATCCCGAAGGGCAAGCACATCCATCTGCAGGACGGCGACGTCGTGGAGAAGGGCGACTTCCTGGTGGACGGCAACCCGGCCCCGCACGACATCCTGGCGATCAAGGGCGTGGAGGAGCTCGCGGCCTTCCTCGTGAACGAAATCCAGGAGGTCTACCGGCTTCAGGGCGTGAACATCAACGACAAGCACATCGAAGTGATTGTCCGGAACATGCTCCAGAAGGTCGAGCTGGACGACGCCGGGGACACCGAGTTCCTCGACGGCGAGCAGGTGGATCGTATCGAGCTGGCGGAAGCCAACGAGCGGATGAAGGAAGAGGGCAAGAAGCCCGCGACCGGACATCCCGTTCTGCTCGGCATCACCAAGGCCAGCCTGCAGACGCGGTCGTTCTTCTCGGCGGCCTCGTTCCAGGAGACCACCCGCGTCCTCACCGAGGCGGCGGTCAACGGCAAGGTCGATCCGCTGGACGGTCTCAAGGAGAACGTCATCGTGGGCCGCCTGATCCCGGCCGGCACCGGCGCGCAGATGAGCAAGCTGCGCGTCACCGCCAACTCCCGCGACGACCTCATCCTCGCCACCCGTGGCGAGACCGAGGAGCAGCCGATGGTGGAAGGCCCGGCCGACGCGGCCGAGTGATCTGCCTGCCCCATTGCAGACATAGACAGACGGGCCGCCCTTGGGCGGCCCGTTTTGCGTTCCGGTGGCGCGCTTCCGGCGCGCGCCCGTTATACCTGCTCTTGGCAGCGCTTGCGGAAGCGCGCTACCACTGAACAAGGGGGAAAGCGGCGCATGGCTCCATCGGGTCGTGCCTGGACAATGGCTTTGGGGTGGTCTCGCCGATCCAGCTGGTTCCGACCGGTCGGCGGCGGCTCTGGTGGGAGGCGACGACATGCTGCGGGATCAGGCCGTAACGCTGGTCGGGCGGATCTATGAGGCCGCCGCCGTTCCGGACCTTTGGCCGGACGTGCTCGACACCATCGCCCGCAACGTCAATGCCGCTGGTGCCTGCCTGTTCACGCCCGGCGGCACTGCCGCGCGCTGGATCGCTTCTCCCGCGTTCGCCGAGGACGTCAGCCGCTTCATCGCCGAAGGCTGGCTGGACCGGGATGGTTTCAACGACCGTCTGGAGGCGTCGGGCCGCACCGGCTTTGTCGGCGATCTTGATCTTTTTCATGCCGAGGAACTGGCGCGCGAGCCGGTCTATGCCGAATGGCTCTACCCGCGCGGCTTCGGCTGGGGGGCTTCCACGCTCATGCGGCTGCCCCATGAGCGCACGGTCTTCATGAATGTGGAGCGCCACTATGGCGCCGGCCCCGTGCAGGGCGAGGACATGCGCATCCTGGAGGGGCTGCATCCGCATCTCGCGCGGGCCTCCATGATTTCCACCCATCTCACGCTGGAGCGCGCCAAGGCCGCATCCAGCGCGCTGCAGATCATCTCCCTGCCGGCGGCTCTGGTACGCCCGCATGGGCGACTGGAGAGCGCCAATACGCTGTTCGAGGCGCTGATGCCGCAGGTGGTGCGGGCCTGCGATCCGGCCGTGATCCTCGCGAACGGGCAGGCTCAGGCGGCGCTGATGGATGCGCTGGCCCGCATCGAGGCGGGCGTCGGTGTCGGCCGTGCCATTCCGCTGCCGCCGCAGCCCGGCGGCGAGGCACACGTGTTCCATGTGCTGCCGGTGCGGGGGGCGGCGCGGGACGTATTCACGGCCTGCGTGGCGCTGATCCTCGCCACCCCGGTGGTGGCCCGCCCCGTGCTGCCGCCGGAACTGCTGGTGCAATTGTTCGACCTGACGCCGGCCGAGGCGCGCGTGGCCCATCGCATCGCCTCGGGGGCGACGGTGGAGGCCACCGCCGAGGTGCTGGGCGTCTCGCGCGAGACGGTGCGCTCGCAACTGAAGGCGGCGCTCGCGAAGCTGGGGCTGACCCGGCAGGCGGAGTTGGTGGGCCTGCTGGCGGCGGCCGCGCCACGCTTCGGCAGCCGGCCGCCGGAACGCTGATCAGGGTCGGAAGCGGAGAGACGGTCAGGCGGTCAGGCGGTGAAGGGCGGCAGGGATTTTGCCTTTTCCAGCACCTGTTTCACGGTGGGCTCACCGGCCACCGCCCGTCGCAGGGCGAGCTTGGTGGCTTCATAGTTGAATGCCTGGATCTTGGCCTCGTCCGCCGCCTGCCAGTGAATGAACACGCCGGCCGCGATGAAGAGGTCGTCGGCTTCATCTTCCGGGATCACGCCCTCTGCCACCGAATCCACCACCGCGCGGGCCACCGCATACTGGGCCGGGCCGAACATCTGCGCCGCCTGCCGGGCGCCGCGGATCACCACCTTGTTGAACAGGACGGTGTTGGGCTTGGCGAGGACGTTGGGTTCCAGAATGGCGAGCAGCGTGGTGAAGCCGTCCTTGTTGTTGGTGAGAGCGGTCACGAAGGCGGTCTCGGCCGCCGAACCGCGCGGACCGATCACGAGGTCGATATGGGCGACCTCATTGCCTTCTCCCACCATGGCCTCGCCGGCCATCATCTTCGTAATCTTCACCAGCCCGCTCCAAACGCCACCCGGACCGCCACCATTGCAGCCGGGCACGGCAGGTCTAAAGGGATTCCAGACACAAATTAAGAGGGGTGTCGCAGGGGACCTTCAGAGAAGGTTTCGGAGCAGCTTCCTGGATCGGATGGATTCGACCTGATCCGATCCGCCTCTGGAGCATGTCCGGCTTTGATTGCTTCGCAGTCCAAGCGACAAGACAGCCTCCATCAATGCGTTGGAGTGTTTCCGTGTTTCCATGGAACACGGAAACACTCTAGCGCACCTCGAAGGGCAGGTTGCCGGTGGCGGCAGCGCCCCGACCGTCGCGCACGGTGACGAACAGGCGGTAGCGGCCCGGCTCCAGCCCATAGACCTTCACGCTGGTGGGCGTGGCGTCGTGAATCGCCTCGCGGAAGGTGGGAGGCACCGGCTCCAGATCGCCGCCGACGCCGCGCACGCTGGTCTCACCCATCACCTTCCACTCCACCTTCAGCGCATCGCCGTCGGGATCGGTGGCGCCCAGCGTGGCGCTGGTGCCGGTGCGCGCCTCGACGCCAGACGGCCCGTTGAGGCGCAGGGTCATGATGCGCGGCGCATGGTTGCCGCTTGGCACCGTGCCGCCGAAGGCGTCGGCCATCACCTGCACGGTCTCGGTCCATTCGCCGGTGGGCGTGAACAGGCTGTGCCAGGTGGGCGTCACTTCCTGCTTCTGCCCCCACAGGAAGGGCAGGGCCGCCACCTTCTGCGCCTTCAGGGCAGCGAGGTAGCGTTGCATCTTGTCCGCCTTCTCGGTGCTGTTGGGCTCCACGGGGGCGCCCCACGGCGTATGGGCGGCGGTCCACTGGCCGATGGCGCCCATCTCGGTGATGACGATGGGGCCGGTCCAGCCCTGCGCGCGGGCGCGGGGCACGATGGTGAGCAGGCTGTCGCCATAGGCATTCAGCCCCAGCACGTCCACGGATGGGGCGGCACGCTTGAGGGCTGCCACCTTGTCCTGACCGGCATCGGCCAGAACGGTCATGACGGGATGGTCAGGATCGAGCGACTTGGTGAGCTTGGCGGCCTGCTCGATGCCGGCCCACACCGCTTCCGACTGGGCGGGGGAGAGTTCGGTCTCCACCTCATTGCCGATGCCCCACATGAGCAGGGCCGGATGGGTGCGATAGCGCTCCACCATCTTGCGCAGATTATCGAGCTGGGCCTGTACGGCGGGAGGATTGCCATAGTCGAATCCGCGCCGGGGATGTTCCATCCAGAAGCCGACGATCACCTTCAGGCCGGCCCTCTGGGCGGCATCGAGAATCTCGCCCGGCTCCTCGCCATAGGTACGGATCACCTTGGCGCCGATGCCCTTCAGCTCGGCGAGACGGCTGGCGCCGGCGGCGCCGTTGGCGAGGAAGGGTTTGCCGTCCAGCAGGATCTCCGTGCCGCGCACGCTCACGCCTGCCGCCTGTGCCGGGGTGGCGATGCCGATGAGACCGGCCGCCGCGAGCGCGATGCACGCACGGGCAGTCCCGGACGCCAGAATGGAGCGGACGAGCGGGCGGCGCGGACGGACGGCAAGGACGGGGACTGACAAGGCGTCTGGCTCCTGAGGATCCGCAGCGGGAACAGGTCGCCAAGGCGGCCCGGACCCGAAGCACACGACATTTGATCCATGACGCCGGGCATAGTGGCGGGTCAAGCCGTCATTAAGGCGAGGGGACTTTCCCGTATCCCGGATGGGGAACCGGCCGGCACCGCGCTGCGTCCTCCCAGCGGAGGCAACAGGGCTCCGTCGGCCGGCTCGATCCCAAATATGGCTTTCCGGCCCGGGGCCCGCACACGAGAGAAGTTTTGGAGGCGGATTCGCGGATCAGATTTCCATCTGGTCCGATCCGGCTCTAAGGAAAGACCCTGACACAGCTGAAGGGATTGCTCCGGCATGTTCGTGCTTGCCCATTTGTCCGACCCGCACCTCGGCCCCATTCCCGAGGCGCGCCTGTCGGAACTGCTCGGCAAACGCTTCTTCGGCATGATGAACTGGATCGGTGCCCGGCGGCGCAACTTCGGCGCCTCCACGCTGGCTCCGCTGATGGCGGATCTGGCCGATCAGCATCCCGACCATATCGCCGTGACAGGCGACCTCGTGAACGTCAGCCTGCCGGCCGAGTTCGACACCGGGGCCACCTTCCTCGCCTCGCTGGGCACGCCGGACAAGGTGTCGGTCATCCCCGGCAATCACGATGCCTATGTGCGCTCGGCGCTGAAATATCATCTGGAGCGCTGGGCGCCCTTCCTCGCCGGTGACGACACCCATCCCGACACGCCTTTGGACGTGGCGTCCTTTCCCTATGTGCGTCGGCGCGGGCCGGTGGCGCTGGTGGGCGTCTCCACCGCCATCCCCACTGCCGTGTTCCTGGCCAGCGGCAAGGCTGGCAAGGCGCAGCGCGCGCGCCTCGCCGCCCTCCTGCGCCAGTTGAAGGAGGAAGGGCTGTTCCGTGTGGTGATGATCCACCACCCGCCCGTGGGCGAGCGCCATTCCCATCGTGACCTGCGGGACGCGGAGGAGGTGCGTGCGGTGCTGGCGGCGGAAGGGGCGGAACTGGTGCTGCATGGGCACGACCACCGCGCCTCATTGTCCTACGTGCCGGGGCCAGGCGGTGCGCGCATTCCCGTGGTTGGCGTGCCCTCTGCGTCGGCAGGGCCGGAGGATGGCCGTGGCGCAGGCCGTTACAATCTCTATCGCATCTCGGGTGAGCCGGGGGCGTGGAATTGCCTGATGGAATGCCGGGGCTACCAGAAGGGGCTGGCCGATGTCGCTTTGCGTGACAGCCGGGAACTTCTTGGCGAGACGCGCGCCGTTCCGGCCTGATTTGCGTAATTGAGATGATTTGTCTCTGTTATTAACCGTATTGATTTTTCAATTTACTGAATCATTTCCAAAATGTAATGTAGATGAATGTACATTAATGTGTCTAATTGTTTCCGTATCTACATTACGGAAGTTTAAGTTGAGTATTGAGGGGTGGTGCGCGACGCTCAACTCATCCTTGAAGGAGGAGTGAGTGATGAAGAAGACGCTTTTCGCCGCCACCGCCGCCGCTTTGATTGCCGGCTCCGTCGCCAGCTATGCGGCCAACACCGCTGCTCCTGCCGCCACCCCCGCGGCCGCCACCGAGCAGGGCCAGAAGCCCGAGCGCTGGCGCCCGAGCCCGGCCGACCGCGCGGCGCTGACCGACGCCCGCATCGCGGCCCTGAAGACTGGCCTCAAGCTGACCCCCGATCAGGACAAGCTGTGGCCGGGTGTCGAGACCGCGCTGCGTGACGTGGCGAAGGACCGGGCCGACCGCATGGCGGCCTTCCGCGCCGAGCGCAAGGCCGATCGGGAGCAGGGCGCCAAGCCCGATCCCATCGAGCGGATGCGCGCGCGGGCCGACGCCATGACCGCCCGCGCGGCGGACCTGAAGAAGATCGCCGATGCCGCCGAGCCGCTCTACAAGACGCTGGACGACGGCCAGAAGCATCGCCTCCAGATCCTGCTGCATCAGGATGGCCCGCGCGGTCCCGGTGGCCCGCGTGGCGATCATGGCCCGCGCCGCGGTTGAGTGACCGGCGCCCCGCCCTCGGGCGGGGCGCCTTCATTTGAGGCTAAGCGTATGAGCGCTGCTTATGCTTCGATTGATGAATATTGATTATTCGCAAGGCTGGCTTGGTTTATAACGGGTCCGTGAGCTGCCGCTGCGTCGGCGCTGACCGGATTCGCTCGGGTCCCAATCTCGGGTGTTCCACCGCCCAGAACACAGGGTAGAGGCCATTTCCGGAAGCTTGCCATGGCAGGCCCGGTTACGGCGCTCCCCAAGGACCCGCCCAAGGACCGCCCCAATGAGCGCCACCCCCTCCAAAGCCGCCACCTCAGGTCGCGCCATTCCGGCGGGCCTGATCGTCGTTGCCGGCTGCCTCATCGCCATGCTGACCTTCGGGCCGCGCTCCGCCGCCGGCCTGTTCCTGCTGCCCATGTCCAACGACTATGGCTGGGGCCGCGACGTGTTCGGCCTCGCCATCGCCATCCAGAACCTGCTCTGGGGGCTGGGCTCGCCCTTCGCCGGCGCCTTCGCCGACCGCTATGGCGCGATCCGCGTGCTGTGCGGCGGCGCCATCCTCTATGCCGCCGGTCTGGTGCTCATGGCCTATGCCTCCTCGCCGCTGGTGCTGCATTTGAGCGCTGGCGTGATGGTGGGCTTCGGCCTCTCCGCCTGCTCGTTCAACCTCGTGCTCGCCGCTTTCGGCAAGCTGCTGCCGGAGCGCTGGCGCTCCATGGGCTTCGGCGCCGGCACGGCGGCGGGCTCGTTCGGCCAGTTCCTGTTCCCGCCGCTGGCCGCCGGCCTCATCGACAGCGTGGGGTGGCAGGAGACGCTGATCGTGTTCGGCGTCACCATGCTCCTCGTCATGCCGTTGTCGCTGGCGCTGGCCACGCGCGGCAACAAGGATGCCCCGCGCGCCACCGATCTGCCGAACCAGAGCATCGCCGGGGCGCTGTCGGAGGCCATGCGGCATCCCAGCTACATCATGCTGGTGCTGGGCTTCTTCACCTGCGGCTTCCAGCTCGCCTTCATCACCGTTCACATGCCCGCCTATCTGGTGGACAAGGGCATCTCCTCCACGGTGGGCGCCACCACGCTGGCGCTGATCGGCCTCGCCAACATGGTGGGCTCGCTCTCGGCCGGCTGGCTCTCGACACGCATGTCGCGCAAGTGGCTGCTGGCCTGGATCTATTTCGGGCGCGGCATCGCCATTGCGGTGTTCATCATGCTGCCGGTGACGCCGCTCTCCTGCATGGTGTTCGGCGTGGCCATGGGCCTGCTCTGGCTCTCCACGGTGCCGCCCACCTCGGGGCTGGTGATGCTGATGTTCGGCACCCGCTACATGGCGATGCTCTATGGCTTCGTCTTCTTCTCCCACCAGGTGGGCAGCTTCCTCGGCGTCTGGCTCGGCGGCGTGCTCTATGTGCGCACCGGCTCCTATGATGTGGTGTGGTGGCTGTCGGTGGCGCTCTCCATCGCCTCGGCGGTGGTGAACCTGCCCATCAAGGAGAAGCCGGTCCACCGTCCCGTAACGACCGTGGTGTAGGGCGCGACTTTCCGATCACAGGCGCGGCCAAAATCAAGCGTGGCCGCGCCTCCGCACGCCGATACGGCCTGATGAACTTGACATGCGGCCATGGGTGCAGTGCATCGTTCTGTTAACCATCGGCGATTAAAACAGCACCCATGCGAAGCATCCTTCTCGCCGCCGCAGCGTTCACCCTTGCTGGTGTCGGTGCGGCCTCGGCACAGACCCTTTCCCCGGAGCAGGCCAAGGCCTTCGTGGTCGGCCGGAGCTTCGCGTTCACCTGCTTTGAGGGCACCCGGGGCGCCGGGCGCATCTTCGCCGACGGCTCCGTCGCCGGTACGCTGACCATGCGTTCGCAGGGCATCGCCCGCTACGTGCGCCTGCCGCCGAACACGGTGCGGGTGCGTGAGGAAAACGTGTGCGGCTATATCGAGGGCATGACCTTCGAGCCCTGCTTCACGGTGATCAAGACCAGCCCGACCACCTTCCGTGGCACGCTGGCGGGCGTGGACACCATGTGGTGCGAGTTCGTGCGCGAAGGCGGCTCCGATCGTCCGCGCGTGGCGTCCCGCCGCAAGCAGCACAAGGAAGAGAGCTCGAGCGCCGTCACCGCCGAGAGCGCCGCCGAATAATCCGTGACGCGCCCATAAGGCCGCGCTCCATGAGGCCGAACCCATGAGTCTTCGGCCTCTCATCCGGAAACTGCGCTACGGGCTGCGGGATGCGGCCTTCGTCCTGTTTCCCGGGCCTGTCTCCCGCAAGCGCGCCACCAAGGCGGCCCGCGAGATGCAGCGGCGGGCCGAGGGCCAGCGCGACCCCGCCTATCGTCCCGCTCTGTCCGATCTGCCGCCCGCGCCGCCCGCCTCCGTGCGCTGGGTGGCGCTTTATGTGGATGCGACGGACGCGGCCTTCTGGGAAAAGACGGAGGCGGCAACGCCCCGCTTCCTGCGCCACGTCCAGCCTGATCTGCCCGAGACATCCGGTGCCTATGATCCCGCCATCGCCCCGCTGGAGCGGCAGGTGGCGCTGGCGCGCGCCCACGGCATCGACGCCTTCTGCTTTGTGGGCGCGCCGGGCGGCGAACTGCCCGCCGCCCTGCGCCAGCTCCATGCGGATCCGGACCTCGACATCTC
Organism: Azorhizobium oxalatiphilum; assembly: GCF_014635325.1. GTDB lineage: Bacteria > Pseudomonadota > Alphaproteobacteria > Rhizobiales > Xanthobacteraceae > Azorhizobium > Azorhizobium oxalatiphilum. The sequence goes on from NZ_BMCT01000014.1 coordinate 21,611, forward strand.
CTTCTGCCTGCTGGCGGACGGCCCCTTGCCCGCGCCGACCCCGGCTCTGCTGGAGGCGCTGGCCGATCCGCGCTGGCTCACGGTGGACGGCAAGCCGCTGGTGGGCACCCGCGCCCCCGATGTCGCCGGCATCGGCGCCTTTCAGGCAGCGGTGCAGGACCATCTCGGGCGGGAGGCCTTCCTGTTCGAGACCGAAACGGGGCAGGGCACGCTGACGGCGGGGATCTCGGCGGCGGTGCAACTGCCGCCCGAAGCGTTGCCTGACGTGGGCACGCCCCGGCGCATCGAGCCGGTCAGCCGGGCGTTTGCCGGGCGCGTGGACGAGCAACTCCGCCTCGCTGCCGCCGCCATGACGGCCGCCCGCGCGGCGCAGGTGCCGCTCTTTCCCGGCGTGGCGGTGTGCTATGACGACACGCCGCTGAAGGGCGATGCGGGCCGCGTGATGGTGGCCGCCGATCCGGCTGATGGCTTCGCCCGCTGGTTGTCCGAGGCGGCAGCCTTCGCCGAAGCGCGGCCGGTGGCGGATGCCCGCCTCGTCTTCCTGAACGCCTGGAACGACTGGCCGCACGGCGCCCATCTGGAGCCCGGCCAGCGGCTCGGCCACGGGTCTTTGCGCGCGGCGCTCAGCGTCCGCGCGCCCTATGAACTGCGCGCGGAAACCGGGCGCAGCGTGGTGCCGACGGTGCCGGTGCGTCCGGACAGCGTGGCGCGGGTGGTGCACGGCTTCTATCCGGAGCTGTTGCCACGCCTCGTCATCGGGTGCGACCCGAAAACCCTCTATGTCACCACCCCGCCGGACAAGGCTGAGGCGGTCGCCGCCATGCTCGCCACCGTGGCGCCGGGGGCGAACCTGCGCGTCACCGAGAACCGGGGGCGGGACGTCCTGCCTTTCCTGACGCTGCTGCCGGAGCTGCATCAGGCGGGCTTCGAATACGTGCTGAAGGTCCACACCAAGCGCAGCCCGCATCAGGGCAAGCAAGGGCAGGATTGGCTGGAGCAGCTCTCCGGCCCGCTGCTGCGGCTCGACCGGGACGGCGGGCTGGCGCGCGCCTTCGCGGCCCATCCCGGCATGGGCATGCTGGGAGCGCAGGATCATGTGCTGGATGGGGCCGCCTATGCGGGGACCGCCGGCAATGGGGCCTGGCTCCGGCGCCTGTGCCGCGAGGCGGGTCTGCCGGCATGGACGCCCGCGCCTTATGTGGCCGGCACCATGTTCGCGGCGAGGCTGTCGCTGTTTGCACCGCTGCTGGCCATGCCGCATCTCGCCGAGCTGTTCGAGCCGGACATGGGCCTCACCGACGGGACGCTCGCCCATGCCTTCGAGCGCTTCTTTGGTGTGCTGGCGGCATCGGCCGGGCAAAGCATCGGTACCATCGCGAACGATGGCGCCCTCACGCCCGCCGCCGCGCCGGTGACGACGCGCTATGTGTTTGCGCCCCACGATGGGGAATGAACGGCCCCGCCGCTTGCTTGGCCCCGCGCGGGCACGCTAGAGCCGGATCGCATCGGACTGGCACAGTCTGATGCGTGAATCCGCCTCTGAAGCGTTATTAGAGAACGTTTTTCGCCCCGGATTGCGTTGCAATCCGGGGCGAACGTGCTCTAGAGCAGGATTAACAGCCGCCACGTGCGGTTCTCTTTTTTCAAGGCACGGCCTCAGGCCCGTTCCGCCGTTCCCGCCGCCAGCAAGGAACCCCGCATGGACAAGACGACGGCCCGCCATCTCGATCCCATGAGCGATGCGGCCATCGCGGCCAGTGTCACCCCCGAGCCCATCGAGGCGGTGGGCGCGCGGCTCGGCATTCCGGCGGATGCGCTCTATCGCTACGGGCCGCACAAGGCGAAGCTGTCGCTCGACTACATCAAGGGGCTGGAAGACAAGCCCGCCGGCAAGCTGATCCTCGTCACCGCCATCAGCCCGACGCCGGCCGGCGAGGGCAAGACCACCACCACCATCGGCCTCGGCGATGCCCTGAACCGCATCGGCGCCAAGACCGCCGTGTGCCTGCGTGAGCCGTCGCTGGGCCCGTGCTTCGGCGCCAAGGGTGGCGCCACCGGCGGCGGTCATTCGCAGATCGTGCCCATGCAGGACATCAACCTGCATTTCACCGGCGATCTGCATGCCATCGGCGCCGCGCACAATCTGCTCTCCGCGCTGATCGACAATCACATCTACTGGGGCAATGCCCTCGACATCGACGTGCGCCGCATCGCCTGGAAGCGGGTGGTCGATCTCAACGATCGCGCGCTGCGCTCCATCGTGGTCGGTCTGGGTGGTGCTGCTAACGGTTTCCCGCGCGAGGACGGGTTCGACATCACGGTGGCCAGCGAGGTGATGGCCATCTTCTGCCTCTCGCGCACGCTGGAGGAACTGGAGGAGCGCCTGTCCCGCATGGTGGTGGCGCAGACGCGGGGCAAGGCCATCGTGCGCGCAGAGGCGCTGAAGGGCATCGGCTCCATGGTGGCGCTGCTGCGCGACGCCTTCCAGCCGAACCTCGTGCAGACCATGGAGCACACCCCGGCCTTCGTGCATGGCGGTCCCTTCGCCAATATCGCCCATGGCTGCAATTCGGTGATCGCCACCCGCTCGGCCCTGCGCCTTGCGGACTATGTGGTGACGGAAGCCGGCTTCGGCGCCGATCTGGGCGCGGAGAAGTTTCTCGATATCAAGTGCCGGCAGGCGGGCCTTGCCCCCAACGTTGCCGTGGTGGTGGCGACCGTGCGGGCGCTGAAGATGCACGGCGGCGTCGGCCTGAAGGAACTGGTCAACGAGGACGTGGCCGCCGTGAAGCAGGGCGCCGCCAATCTGCGCCGCCACGTGGAGAACATGCAGAAGTTCGGCGTGCCGGTGGTGGTGGCGCTCAACCGCTTCCTGTCCGACACCCCGGCGGAAGTGGAGGCCGTGCGCGGCGTGCTGAGCGACCTCGGCGTCAATGTGCACGTCTGCAGCCACTGGGCCGATGGCGGCAAGGGCGCGGAAGAGCTGGCACATGAGGTGAAGAACCTGGCCGAAAAGCCCAGCGCCTTCCATCCGCTCTATTCGGACGACCTGCGCCTGTCCGCCAAGATCGAGACCATCGCCCGCGAGATCTATCGCGCCGGCGAGGTGGTGTTCACGCCCGAGGCCACACGCCGTCTGGCGGAGCTGGAAGCGCAGGGGTTCGGCCATCTGCCGGTCTGCATGGCCAAGACCCAGTACAGTTTCTCCGCCGATCCCAAGCTGCGCAACGCGCCTTCCGGCCACGTGCTGCCGGTGCGCGAGGTGCGCCTCTCGGCGGGTGCGGGCTTCGTGGTGGCGCTGACCGGCGACGTCATGACCATGCCGGGCCTGCCGTCGGTGCCGGCGGCCGAGCATATCTTCGTCGATGCGGACGGGGTGATCGGCGGGCTCTCCTGAGCCCGCTCAACCCTTAATCCCGCGACAGACCCTTCTCGGTCAACGCTTCGAGATAGGCGCCGAAGCGCGCCTCCTCCTCCTCGCCCATGGCGCGCAGCACCGGCCAGGCATAGATGCCTGTGGAATGGCCGTCGTCGAACATGGGGCGGATGGCATAGCTGCCCACCGGGTGAAGTTCGGTGATCTTCACCCGCCGCTTGCCCGGCACCGTCACTTTCTCGTGCGGCGCATGGCCCTGCACTTCGGCGGAGGGGCTCTCCACGCGCAGGTATTCGGCGGAGAGCGTGAAGCTCTTGCCGTCATCGAAAGTGATGGTGAGAGCGGATTTGTCCGGCGCCAGCCGCAGTTCGCGGGGCCAGTTGGCGGCATCGGCATTGGCGTCGGTAGTCATGATCCGTCTCCCTCACCGCCCTTATGGCCGATCGCACGGCGATCTCAAGCCGGCGCCCTACCAATCTGCACCTTGCATACGATATAAGGAGGATGCCGAAGCCGGCGCCAGACCGGGCGGCGGAGGAAATGGTGAGCGAAGGAAGAGGTGGCGTGGTGTTTGCGACCCGCGATCTGACCGACCGCGGCGGCGGCGGTTCAGCAACGGCCCTGGGGCCGCTGGTGGATACGTTCGGCCGTGCCGTGAGCTATCTGCGCGTGTCGGTGACGGACCGCTGCGATTTTCGCTGCGTCTATTGCATGTCCGAGCACATGACCTTCCTGCCGAAGCCCGACCTGCTGACGCTGGAAGAGCTGGACCGGCTCTGCTCCGCCTTCATCAATCGCGGCGTGCGCAAGCTGCGCCTCACCGGCGGCGAACCGCTGGTGCGCCGGGACGTGATGACCCTGTTCCGCTCTTTGTCGCGCCATCTGGAGACGGGGCGTCTCGAAGAACTCACCGTCACCACCAACGGCTCGCAGCTCGCCCGCTATGCGGCGGATCTGGCCGCCTGCGGCGTAAAGCGCATCAACGTCTCTATCGACACGCTGGATGCGGACAAGTTCCGCGCCATCACCCGCTGGGGCGACCTCGGTAAGGTGCTTGATGGCGTAAAGGCCGCGCAGAAGGCCGGCATCCGCGTGAAGATCAACGCGGTGGCGCTGAAGGACGTGAACGAGCACGAGATCGGCTCCATGATGGAATGGGCCCATGGCGAAGGCCATGACCTCTCCCTCATCGAGGTGATGCCGCTCGGCGAGGTGGGCGCGGAGCGCGTTGACCAGTATCTGCCGCTATCCAGGGTGCGCGAGCAGCTCTCCGAGCGCTACACCCTCATTGACATCGACTACCGCACCGGCGGCCCCGCCCGCTACATGCAGGTGAAGGAGACGGGCGGCCGTCTCGGCTTCATCACGCCTCTGACCCACAATTTCTGCGAGGGCTGCAACCGGGTGCGCGTCACCTGCACCGGTACGCTCTACATGTGCCTCGGCCAGGAGGACGCAGCCGACCTGCGCAGCCCGCTCCGCGCCAGTCCGGATGACGGCGTGCTGCAGGCGGCCATCGACTCGGCCATCTTCCGCAAGCCCAAGGGCCACGACTTCATCATCGACCGCCAGACCCGCCAGCCGGCGGTGCATCGTCACATGAGTACCACTGGCGGTTAACGACCGTTCGGCATTACGGCGGGGAAATGGCGGGGCCATGCCCGGCACGCCGAGCTTTGCTTTTTGCCCGGCGATTTACGCAACGGATGCCGCGCGTCAATTGCGCTACATCTTGTTCCAGAGCCGGATCGGACAGATTGTTTCAATCTGACCCGTGAATCCGTCCCTCAAAGTTCTGTCAGAGACCGTTTCAAGTTTGATCGCATCAGACCGGATGGGCTCTGGAGGAAATTGCCCGGAACGAGGCTGTCGTGTTGGCGTGCGAGATGGGTCCCCGTTCGGGGCCGGTGGCGTTTGTAGCGCAGAAGGGCGTGCGGTGATGAACCCGGCCTCTTCCATGCGCGGCCTGCTGGCGATGCTGTTCGCCATGGCCTGCTTCATCACCAATGACACGCTGATCAAGATCGCGGTCGCCGATTTCCCCGTCGGCGAGGTGCTGGCGATCCGTTCCGTCTTCGCCGCCCTGCTCCTGACCGCGCTCATCGTCTGGAACGGCGAGTTCGCCTTCGTGCGGCAGGCGCTGGACAAGCGCATCATGCTGCGCTCCGGCCTCGATGCGGGGACCACCTTCGCCTACGTGATGGGCCTCGCCGTGCTGCCCATCGCCACCTCCACCACCATCTACATGGCCGCCCCGCTCATCACCACGGCGCTCTGCGTGCCGCTGCTGGGCGAGAAGGTCGGCCCCAAGCGCTGGTGCGCCATCGTCATCGGCTTCATGGGCGCCGTCATCGTTACCCGGCCCGAGCCTTCCACCTTCAACGCCATGGCCATCCTGCCCTTCATTTCGGCCATCTGCGGCTCGGTCCGGGATATCGGCACCCGCAGCATCAGCAATGCGGTGCCCGGCTCCGTTGTGGCGCTGGCGAGCGCCGTCATGCTCGGCTTCGTCGGCCTCGTGTTCTCGGCCTGGGAGCCGTGGGCGATGCCGAGTTTCAAGATGCTGGCGCTGGTGCTCGGCGCGGGCACGGCCTTCGCCATCGGCAATCTGGCGCTGATCCACGCCTTCCGGAATGCGCCGGTGGCCGTCATCTCGCCCCTGCGCTACGCGCTGGTACCCGGCGCTCTGTTCTCCAGCATCGTCGTGTTCGGCGTGTATCCGGATGCCTGGGCGAGCGTGGGCACCATTCTTGTGGTGGGCGCAGGCCTCTATTCCATCCAGAGCGAAGCCCGCCGCAGCCGGGCTGATCGCCGTGCCGCCCGTGCCGCGGCCTCGGCCAGCGGCACCCTGCCGGCCGGTGCGCCGCTGGCGGGGGCTGTCGCCCGCGCGCCGCAGAACGACTGAAGGGTCTCAGTCCTTCGGGCGGGCGGTCTCGTCCGCCGTTCCGCTCGCCTGCGCGCGCGGCCGGTAGGCACCGGTGGCCGGGTCGCGTTCGAGCGGCGTCGGTGCCGGCTCGGTGCCGTCCTCAGGCCGCTGCTTGTCCAGAATGTCGTTCACCCGCCGGTTCTCGGTGGCGATGAACTTGGTGAGCGCGGCGGCCCCGAGGGCGCCGAGCGCGACCATCAGATAGGGAGGCAGCATGGTTCTCCTCGCAGCCTTTCTTTCGCGGAAGGTGCCGCGTCCGCATTGTCCCCGACGCTGAAGGCCGGGCTGTTCTCAACGCATCCCGTCCGCGCCGGTTTCCTCCGGCGCAGACCATCTCCGGCTCAGAGACCGTAACGTGCCCAGAGCGCGCGGTCCTCTGCCACGTCAGCGAGCCCCTGCGCGAGACCTGCGCCCAACTGGCCGCCCGAAAGGTCGAGCCCCCCGAGCGCTGCACTGACACCGCCCGGCGCCCGTCGCGAGAACCAACTGCCCGGCGGCGCGATCAGCGGCATGCGAACCTTGTCGCCATAACGCGCGCGCAGCGTGCTGCGCAGGTCGCCTATGCCGTCGATGAGGCCAAGTGGCAAGGCTTGCGTGCCCACCCAGAACTCGCCGGTGAAGAGTTCCTCTTCCGGCGCCGTGAGGGCAGCGCCGCGCCGGCTGCGCACCAGATCGGCGAAGGTGGCGTGCACCTCGCGCTGGATGGTCAGCAGGCGCTCCACATCCTCCGGCTGCTCGGGCCGGAAGGGATCGAGCATGGTCTTGCGGGTGCCGGCGGTGTGCACGCGGCGCTCGACGCCTATGCGTGCGAGCAGGTCCGGGAAACCGAAGCCCGCCGACACCACGCCGATGGAGCCCACCACGGAGGAGGGGTCGGCGTGGATCTCGTCCGCCGCGCAGGCGAGCATGTAGCCGCCGGAAGCGGCCACGTCCTCCACGAAGGCGAAGACGCGCTTGTTCTTCTCCTCCGCCAGCGCGCGGATGCGCTTGAAGATGAGATGCGACTGCACCGGCGAGCCGCCCGGCGAGTTGATGACCAGGGCCACCGCCGGCGCGCGCTTGACCGCGAAGGCCCGCTCCAGCGTGCGGGAGACGGCCGCGAGCGTGAGGCTTTGGCGCAGCGGCGAGCTCATGCCGATGGCGCCGGACAGGCGCACCACGGGCACGAGGGTGAGATCGCTGCGCCAGCGCTGGGGCAGGAGCCCCTTGAGGTGACGCTTCGTGGTCTGGATGAAATCGTCGGGCATGCAGGGAAGGTAGTCACTCCCCCCGCGTCAGGGAAGGAGCGCCCGGCGCAGCTTTTGCCGCATCGGCGGCAGAGTGATCTCAGTGGCAGTCGATGCGGAAGGTGAACTTCTTGGCCTGCTCCGCCACCGCGGCCGGATCAAGCCGCTCTCCGAGCGACCAGGAAGACGAGCCCTGCACCTTGGCCTCGATGCCGTTGGTCTCGAGGAAGTTGGCGGCAATGGTGCTCTTGATGGCGAAGTTCACGTTCTGCGCCACGTCGTTCGTGACCGAGGCCAGCTTCAGCGCATCGAGTTTCGACACCACGACACCCACGATCTCCGCATTCTGGTCCAGCAGCGGCCCGCCGGAATTGCCCGGCTGAACGGGGGCGGAAATCTGCAGCATGCGGGTGTCGTCGGCGAGGCCGGCAGAGGCGGTCACGTTGCCGGCGGTGAAGTTGCCGTTGCTGGCGAGGATGCCGGAGAGCGGAAAGCCATAGACGAACACCCCATCGCCCACGCGTGCCCGCAGCTTGAGCGGCGGCACCGTCCGGATGGGCGCGCCGGTCTGCAGCAGGGCGAGATCATTGCGCGCGTCACTGGCGATCAGCACTGCCGGCACCGGCGGTTCGCCCACACGGGTGACAGTGATGCGCCGGCAGCCGTTGATGACGTGGTGGTTGGTGAGGATGTGGCCGCGCTCGGAGACGGCAAATCCGGTGCCGGAGAGGTCGGTCTCCTTGTCCTGCGGCAGCAGGGCCGGATCCTTCGACGACGGTTCCTTGGCAACGGGCTCCCTGGCGGCGACCTTGGGCGGTTGGCTGGGGGCTGCCGGCTTTGCGGGGGCGGCCGCAGGCGGCATCTTGTCCTGCTTGGCCGAGACCGGCGGTGGGTCGCGCAAGGCGGTGGCGAGATCCTTCTGACAGTTGATCACCCGCTCCAGCGCGGCGCGCGAGCCCGAAAGGGACAATTGCGCGATGATCTTCTGGTCATAGACCACGTCGAGCATGTTCGCCCGCGCGAAGTCCATGATGAAGTCGTCCTTCACCTGGCGCGAGACAAGGCCGCGCCGCTCGCCCACCTCGAGGCCGGTGAAGCTGCCGGTCCATTCTTCCTGCCCGCGCGGCATGAGGCGGATGTCATAGGCCTTGCCGGCCTGCAACGCGCGCCATTTGGCATTGGCGAGCACGAAGAAGGGCGTGTCCTTCGGGCCGCTGAAGCCGATCCACACCGTGGTCTGGTCGTCATAGCTGGCCTCGGCCATGCAGCCGCCCATGGCAACGCTGATCCCAATGGACCAGCCGCCGCTCTTGCCCACGGGCTTGTCCATGGCGAAGGGAATTTCCGCGTGCGCGCCGCTGGCGAACAGCAGGGTGACACCGGCCGCGAGCACGCCCAGAAACCGCCGTGCGCGTTCCCGCCCATGGCGCGTGGCAGGTTGGGGGCGGATCATTTGTGGTCGGCCACCGCAGCGGCCTGCGGCACGGGACCGGCCTGCTGCACCGGCTCGGCGAAGGGGTCGATGTCGGAATCGGCCACATTGACCAGCGGCGCCACCTGCGGCTTAACGATCTGAGACGGTCCGCCGTCTTCGGGCGGGCGCTTGGCGGCGGTCTTGCGGCGCTGCGGCTTGGCCGGACGCGTCATCTCGTTCAGCGTCTTCATGAAGGCCGCGCCGATGGAGGCACCCGGATTCGGATCGTTCCGGGAAGCAGCCTCTGCCGGTTGCTGAAAAGCGGGAGCGGCCGCAAGGACGAACGTCAGGCCAGCGACAAGGCCAACCCGGGTGACGCCGATCCGCAGCGTGCGACGGTCCCACATCTGTCTCGTTCTCCTCGGGCGGGGGCGCTGAAACGGCGGCAGCATAAGCCAACGCCAACCATCAGCGAAAGGGTAGCCCAACATTTCGTGACGCCAGGCACGCAAGCACGTGAGGTTGGCGTAAACGGAAGCTTGGTCTCGACTGCCGATACCGCCGTAAGGCGTATCCCAAGACCGCGCTCAGCTTGCACAGACCGCGCGCAAACTCACCCTTAACTTGCTACCGCAATGCGGTGCCGTCACGCAGAATGGTCTCCGCCTCCGGGCTGGGACGACCTGCCGCATCGGCAAGCACGAGGCCGGGGCGGATGACGGGCGGGGTTCGGCGTCCCTTGATGGCCCGTACCAGCAGCCGCACCGCATCGGCGCCGGGGGCAGGGTGCACGGGGAGCAGCTCGGCGGCGCCAAAGCGCCCCGCCAACGCCGCCAGCAGGGGCGTGAGGTCCTCCGGCCGCAGGATCAGGGCCAATCGCCCGGCGGGGGCGAGGCAGCGATAGGCCGCCAGCACCCAGCCCTGAAGCGTGTCGCCATCCGCCATATGGGCGGTGGCGCGGCGAGCGTCAGGCGAGGTCTGGTGGGCGGCGCGGGCATTGAAGGGCGGGTTGGCGATCACGAGATCGGCCGCGTCCGGAGCAGGTTCCGCCGGGCCGCCGGGGCGGGCGAGACGGAGCACGTCACCTTCCACCACGGCGCAGCGCTCAGCGACGCCGTTGGCCGCCACATTCTCCCGCGCCAGGGCGGCGGTGGGCGAGTCGATCTCCACCAGATGGGCGCTCGCCCCCGGCAAGCGTGCGAGCACGGCCAGTCCTGCCGCCCCGACGCCGGTGCCGAGATCGACCAGGTGGCGCGTGTCGTCGGGCGCCAGTGCCGCCAGCAATATGGCGTCGTGGCCCACCCGGTGGCCCCGGCGCGGCTGATGCAGCGTTACCCGCCCGCCCAGAATGGTGTCCCGGGTTGTATTCGGAAGGTCAGGCGGGGTGTCAGTCATCCTGTCGCAGCACATAGGCATAGCCCGCCTCGGTCAGCAGGCGGCGGGCCTCGTCCTCTTCGTCATCGGTCACGAGGATGCGGCGGGGAATGGCGCCGATGGAGCCTTCGAGCACGCTGGTATGGCCGTCGGTGACGATGTGGCCGATGTCCGCGCCCTTCAGCAGGGCTTCGATGGCGGAAATCAGCACCATGTCGTTGGTCCTTACAACCTCACGCATGTGCTCTCCTGCAGATTCGCGCCGGCCGGCGCGGAATTCATGGTGCGGTATGCATACAAAGACACCTCACCGCTTGCACGGACCCCATGGGCATCCCTATGGTGCGCCCCGCTGAATGACAAGCGGGAGCAATCATTGGCTGTCGTCCTTCCGTTTGAGCCCAAGGATCCCTCCATCGAGACGCTGGTGCGGCTGGTGAAGGGGGACATGGAGCGCGTGAACGCCCTCATCCTGTCGCGCACCGGCTCGGATGTGGCGATGATCCCCGAGGTCGCGACCCACCTGATCTCGTCGGGCGGCAAGCGCCTGCGCCCGATGCTGACCATCGCCTGCGCGGCCTTGTCGGATTACGAGGGCGAAGGGCACATCAAGCTCGCCGCTTCGGTGGAGTTCATGCACACCGCGACCCTCCTCCACGACGACGTGGTGGACGAGAGCGACATGCGCCGGGGCAAGCTTGCCGCCCGCAAGGTGTGGGGCAACGAGGCCAGCGTGCTGGTGGGCGACTTCCTGCTCGGCCAGGCGTTCAAGATGATGGTGGAAGTGGGCATTCTCGAATGCCTCGACATCCTCTCCACCGCCGCCTGCACCATCGCCGAGGGCGAGGTGATGCAGCTCGCCGCCGCCAAGAACACCGAGACCTCGGAAGACGATTATCTCGCTGTGATCCGCGGCAAGACGGCGGAACTCTTCGCCGCCGCCTGCGAGGTGGGCGCGGTGCTGAACCATCGCCCCAAGGCGGAACAGACCGCCTGCCGCTCCTTCGGCATGAATCTCGGCATCGCCTTCCAGCTCGTGGACGACGTGCTGGACTATGGCGGCAGCCAGGCCAAGCTCGGCAAGAACATCGGCGACGATTTCCGCGAGGGGAAGATCACCTTGCCGGTGATCCTCGCCTTCCGGCGCGGCGACGCGCAGGAGCGCGCTTTCTGGAAAGAGGCGCTGGAGCAGAGCGAGACCAGCGACGAGCAGTTGCAGAAGGCCATCGCCCTTCTCATCAAGCACCGCGCGCTGGCCGATACGCTGGAGCGGGCGCAGCACTATGGCGCCATGGCCCGCGACGCGCTGGCCCTGTTCGGTCCCAGCCCGGTGAAGGACGCCCTCGTCGAGGCGGTGGATTTCGCCATTTCGCGCGGCTACTGACGCCGTGCTTTTGCCCTGCGCGGTCAGCCGCGCGGGGCGAACAGGATCACGCAGGCGCCGGCGAGGCAGATGAGCCCGCCGGCCACGTCCCAGCGGTCGGGCCGCATGCCTTCCACAGCCCACATCCAGCCCAGCGAAGCGACGATATAGATGCCGCCATAGGCCGCGAACGCGCGTCCGGCGGCGTCAGCTTCCACCTGCGTCAGAGCGGCCGCGAAGGCGGCCAGACTCATCATGCCCGCCGCCAGCCACAGCGGATGGCCGCTTGATCGCACCACGTGCCAGAAGGCGAAGCAGCCGGCGATCTCGGCCAGTGCCGCGAAGACGAACACCGGCAGTGTCATGCGCGCGGCCTCACCGCAGCACGGTGGGGCGTACCCACCAGTCCGGCCGCGCGGCGGCGACCCGGCGCGCCACAGTGGCGGCGCCCCGGCAATTGTCGGTGATCGCGAACACGGTTGCCCCCGATCCCGACATGCGCACCAGCCGCACGCCCGGCTGTTTCGCCAGTAGCGCCTTCACCTCGGTAATTTCCGGCGCCACCCGCTCGGCAGGGGGCTCCAGATCGTTGACGTGCAGGGCCAGATGGCCGAGCAAAGCCTCGCGCTCTGCCGGAGGTGCCGCATGGGGCAGGCCGGCGAGCTCCTCCCCGGCGCGCAGGTTCAGGGCCCGGAACACGTCGGCGGTTGGTACCGGCACCCGGCAGTTCACCAGCACAACGGAGACCAACGGCAGGCCGAGCGGCGGCGACAGGCGCTCGCCAATGCCCTCCATGATCCGCGCCTCAGGCGCGAGACACACCGGCACGTCGGCCCCCACCTCCTGCGCGGCCTCATAGAGGCGCGGGTCGTCGCGGGGAATGTCGTTCAGCTCCGCCAGCAGGCGCAAAGCGGCTGCCGCATCGGACGAGCCGCCGCCGAGGCCGGCGGCCACCGGCAGGCGCTTCACCAGCTCGAAATGCCCTGTGCGCCCGTCCGGTACCTGCTTGAGGAAGGCGCGGGCGGCCTTCAGGATCAGATTGTCCGCATCGGGGCCGGCCGACGCTGCGGAAGGCCCGGCGACACTCAAGCCCAAGGGGCGCAACGGGTCGAGGGTGACGATGTCGGCGGCGCCGGCGAAGGCGACAACACTCGCGAGATCGTGAAACCCATCCGGGCGTCGCCGCAGGATGCGCAACGTCAGATTGACCTTGGCCGGGGCACGGGCAACAAGTCTTTGCATGGCTTCGCTTATGGCCTGCGTTGCCACGGGCGGCAAGCGGCGCGGTCACGGGGCCTTAACTCAGCGCGGTGTGCAACGCGGTGCTAAACTTGCGGCACAGGGTGAAAGCGGCCATCCTCCCGCCATCGCGTGCGGCTTGGCTGACTTGTGCGCTCCTTTCCGGGATTTCCTTACGGTGAAGATTCTCTCCTTCTCATCGCCTCTGGCCATTGCCCTGTCCCTGAGCGTCGGTCTGGCGTCCACGGCCCCTGCCTTTGCCCGCGAGGATGCGACCCCCGGTTATGTGGGGGAACCCTCGGTGGCCGGCAGCTTCCTGTCCGCGCGCCTCGCCGGCTCCGAACGGGACACGGACGCGGCGGTGACATATCTGCGCCAGCTGATGAAGGCCGATCCGTGCAATGACGAACTGGTCGAGCGCGCCTTCTTCGCCATGCTGGTGGCCGGCGAGGTGGAAGACGCCATTCCGCTCGCCGAGCGTCTGGTGAAGGTGGACAAGTCCCATCGTATCGCCCGCCTCGTGCTTGCCACCCGCGCCATCAAGCGCAGCCAGTACCAGACCGCCCGCACCAATCTCTCGCTCTCCGTGCGTGGCCCCATCGGTGATCTCACCGCCACCCTGCTTGCCGCCTGGACCATGCTCGGCTCCAACAACGCCAAGTCGGGCGTGGAACTGATCGACCGGCTCCAGGGGCCGGAATGGTATGCGGCTTTCAAGGACATCAACGCCGGCCTCATTCTGGATGCCGCCGGCAACAAGAAGGACGCCGGCAAGCGGCTGGAGAAGGCCGCCAAGATGGAGCCCGCCACGCTGCGCGCGGTGGATGCCTATGCCCGCTGGCAGTCCCGCAACGCTGACAAGGATGCGGCCCTCGCCACTTATGCCGCCTTCGAAAAGCTGCTGCCCCGCCATCCGCTGCTGACCACTGCCGTCGCCGAGCTGGAGGCGGGCAAGACCCTGCCGCCGCTGATCCGCACCCCGCAGGAAGGCTCTGCCGAAGTGCTCTACAGCCTCGGCGCAGCGCTGGGTCGGCAGGGCGGCGAGGATCTCGCCCTCGTCTATCTGCAGCTCTCGCTGTGGCTGGAGCCCGACCATCCGCTGGCGGGCCTGACGCTGGCTGATCTGTATGAGCAGATGAAGCAGCCGGAGAAGGCCATCTCCGTCTATGAGAAGGTGCCCGCCGCCTCGCCGCTGAAGCGTAATGCCGAAGTGCAGATGGCCATCAATCTCGACCAGGTCGGCAAGTTCGACGACGCCCGCAAGCACCTCGTGGCGCTGGTGGAGAAGGACGCCAAGGACACCGACGCGCTGGTGGCGCTGGGCGGCCTCTATCGCGGCCACAAGCTCTATGCGGAATGCGCGCAGACTTACGGCAAGGTCATCGATCAGCTGAAGGATCCGGCCCGCAAGGACTGGACGCTGTTCTACTTCCGCGGCATCTGCAACGAGCGCAACAAGAACTGGTCCGCCGCCGAGAGCGATCTGAAGACTGCGCTCAAGCTGTATCCCGATCAGCCGCACGTGCTGAACTATCTGGGCTACAGCTGGGTGGATCAGAAGCTCAACCTCGATCAGGCCATGGACATGATCCGCAAGGCCGTGTCCCTGCGGCCCGACGACGGCTACATCGTGGACAGCCTCGGCTGGGCCTATTACCGGCTCGGCCGCTATGACGAGGCGGTGAGCGAGCTGGAGCGCGCGGTGGAGCTGAAGCCGCAGGATCCGGTCATCAACGACCATCTGGGCGATGCCTACTGGAAGGTGGGCCGCAAGCTGGAAGCTTCCTTCCAGTGGGCGCATGCGCGGGACATGAAGCCCGAGCCCGAGGATCTGCCGAAGATCGAGAAGAAGCTGCAAAGCGGTCTTGAGGACGAGACCCCGGTCAAGAAGGCCGAGGACCAGCAAAAGGGCGGCTGACGCCGGGTGCGAATGGGTGTCCTTGCTCCTGTCCGGACTGGCTTTCCGGGCAGGGCGACGCGTGGGGGATGCGTTTTCCGCCCCGAAGCGGTAAAATCGGTTGCGGCCACCCCTTTGAACGGCGGCGAAGCGACATGATTGCCTGGGACGATCTCCGTCTGGTGAAGGCGATCGCTGACACACGCTCCCTGGCCGGCGCGGCGGATGCGCTTGGCGTCAATCACTCCACCGTTTTCCGCCGCCTCGGCACGCTGGAGACGACGCTGGGTGCCCGCCTGTTCGAGCGGGCCCGCTCCGGCTATGTGCCCACCACCACCGGCGAGGAGATGGTGCGGCTCGCCGAGCGCATGGGGGAAGAGATTTCCGCCATGGAGCGGCGGATCACGGGGCAGGATCTGCGCCCGTCCGGCGAGTTGCGCGTCACCACCAACGATACGCTGCTGGTGCACCTGCTCACGCCGGTGTTCGCGAGCTTCCGCCGCGCCTATCCCGAGATCCGGCTTGAGGTGATCGTCTCCAACCAGACGCTGAACCTCACCAAGCGCGATGCGGACGTGGCCATCCGCGCCAGTGACCGGCCCGGCGACACGCTGGTGGGTCGCCGCCTCGCCTGTCTGGCCTGGGCGGTCTATGGCCGGCCCGATGCGCTTGCCGGCCAACCCTTCGCCCGAGCCGATATCCGCCATCTGGACTGGGTGGGACTGGCCGAGCCCATCGCCGGTATCCGCGCGGGCAAGTGGCTGCGCGAGCGGGCGGGGGCGGATCGCATCGTCTATCGGGTCAACACCATGCTCGGTCTGGCGGAGGCGGCTGCGGCCGGGATGGGGCTGGCACTGCTGCCCTGCTTCATCGGCGCTGCCACGCCGGGCCTCGCGCGCCTGTCCGAGCCGGTGCCGGAGATGGAATCCGGTCTGTGGCTGCTGACCCATCCGGAGATCCGGCAGACCGCGCGTGTGCGTGCCTTCATGGAGCATGCGGCCCGCGAACTGACGCGCCGCCGCACCACGATCGAAGGCAAGGCGGCCGATGGCGACGGTCAGGAGGCGGATGCCGGCGGGGACGATGAGGCGGATGCCGCCGAGATCGCCGGGAATGTCAGCCCTGTAGGCTGACGTCGCGCCGGATCGCTTGAGCCGGTCAGCATGTCGGTGGATGCCCGGACGTCGTGCGCAACTGTCCGGTCGCTGAAGCTACGTCCCGCTCCAATCCGGAAGGTCATGAAAAAGGCCCCGGCGGATGCCGGGGCCTTTGCCTTGATCGGAGATGCGCCTCACTGGCCCGGAACGGGGCCGAAGGTGTTGGGCGAGGGGCCGACTGTGGTGCTGCCGCCGCTCGTCGGCGCCGGGCCGAAGGTCGGGGCGGGGCCGAAGGTGTCGCCGGCGGGCGCACCGCTGCTGGCGGCGGGGGCCGCGGCAGGGGCTGCCGCCGGAGCGGTGGCGGCCGGGCGCGGCGTGGACGGCGCGCTGGTGGTGGCTGCCGGGCGGGGCGTCGTTGCCGCCGGGCGGGGACGCGCCGGGCGTGCGGCGGGCTCGCCCTTGGAGTCGAAGCCCACGTAGATGATGTACTTGTCCAGCGCGTCCGGGTTCGCCGGCATGGGGAAGGTGATGCCTTCCTCCACCACCGCGAAGGCGGCCTGGGTTTCGTTCGCAGGCACCTGCACCGGCACCACGAAGAATTTGGTCAGCAGGGTCTTCGGGTTCGGGCCTTCCTCCACGAGGGCCACGCGCACCGGGGCGGTGAAGGCGCCGGGGGTGCCCTTTTCGCCGAGGATGACCCGGCCTTCGATGCCGACCTTGATGTTCATCTGCCCGGCGGCCACCGTGCATTCGCGGGCCAGCGTGCCGAAGGTGCCCTGCGCCCTGAGGCCGCCGCCGGGGGCGGGCACCTGCCAGGTGGAGGCGCCGGAGCGCACGGTTACGGGCGGGCAGGTGACGTCGCTGACGCCGGGCGTACCGGCGGAGACGGTGGTTCCCGACGGGTTCACCGGGCCGGCCGAGGCGGCAGCGGCGCCGTCCACGGTGGTGCCGGGGGCGCCGAACGTGCCCTGCGAGTTGAAGCCGGCGCAGCCGGCCAATGCCAGTGCCAGGGCGCTGCCGGCCAGAATGCGGGTTGGCAGGGTGGCGTGGAACGCCAGACGCATGTCACCTTCCTCCTGAACCGAGGAATGGCACATGGCGCACATCCCTCCGGGGAGCTGCGGTCCGCCTGCGACGCAGGCCGGTCCCGAGCGTGGTTCCCGTTCCAAATCCGGGCGGGTTCGCCGATCGGCCTGTGACAGCCCGACCGGACCCGATGCCGGTCCCGCATGCGCGGCGCCCGTGATCCATGACGAATGACAGGGAACGGGGCCGATGCTGAGCGGGCAGCGTATATAACAAAAAGTAAATGTCTTCGGGGAGGGGCAAGGGGCGTCTGAACGCCGCCTGAGGCCTTGTCTTTGCTTTTATGGTTAGCGCGCGAGGTCCCGCCGAAGGCAACCCACTGCGTCCCGGGCGGGACGCAGTGGGGAAGGCGGTCAGCCGCCGGAGAGGCCGGTGGGCTTGCCCACCACCACGGTGAGCGTGGACTTGGCGCTGGCGAGGCGACCCGCGACGCGCTTCAGGTCGTCCAGCGTCACCGCCTCGATGAGGGCGTTGCGGCGGTCGATATAGTCGATGCCGAGCTTGTCGATCTGGATCTGCAGCAACTGCCCGGCCACCTTGGAGGAGGTGTCGAAGCGCAGCGCGTAGCTGCCGGTCAGATACGCCTTGGCCTCGTCCAGCTCGGTCTGGCTCGGGCCTTCATCGATGATCTTGGCGAATTCCTCGGCGATGATCTTCAGGGATTCCGCCGTGCGCTCGTTCTTGGTGGCCGTGCCGGCGAACCACAGGCCCACATGCTCCAGCGCCACCTGATAGGAATAGACCGAATAGGCAAGGCCGCGCGCCTCGCGCACTTCCTTGAACAGGCGCGAGGAGAAGGCGCTGCCGCCGAGGATGTGGTTCAGCACATAGGCCGGAATGAAGTCCTTGTCCTGCCGGTCGAGGCCATCGGTGCCGATCATCACCACCGACTGCGAGACCTCGAGCGGCACCACGTCCACGGTGCCGAGGCCCTGCGGCTTCACGTTGGCCACAGGGGTCAGGGTCGCGTTCGCAGGCAGGGCCCCGAAGATGCGGTCCAGCTGCTTGCCCAGTTCCTCCGGCGTGATGTCACCCACCACCGCCACCTTGAGGTTGGAGCGGGCGAGGTTCTTCGCGGCGAAGGCGGCCAGATGGTCGGTGTTGATCTTCGGCACGCTCTCCAGCGTGCCGTCCACCGGCCGGCCATAGGGATGGTTCGGGAAGGCTTTCGCGAACCACTGCAGGCTGGCGATGGCGTTCGGCTCCGTGGAACGGCGGCGCAAGGCGGCAAGCTGGGCGGTGCGGATGCGCTCCACCGCCTCGGTGTCGAAACGCGGATGCGTCACCGCGAGACGCAGCAGGTCGAAGGCGGTGTCGCGGTTCTCGGACAGGGTGCGGACCGAGCCCCGCACCTCGTCGCGGCCGGCATCGAAATGCAGCTCGATGGCCTTGTCCGCCAGTTCGCGATGGAAGGCCTCGGCCGGCATGTCGCCGGCACCCTCGTCCAGCAGCGAGGCGGCGAGGCTGGCGACGCCGGGCACATCAGCCGGATCCTGCGCCGCGCCGCCCATGAAGGCGAACTCCAGGGCGATGAGGGGCAGGGTGGTGTCGTGCACCAGCCACGCCTCGATGCCGCCGGGGCTGGTCACTTTGGTGATGCGCGTGGTCTGCGACTGGGCCGGCGTGGGGGTCAGGAGCGCGAGCGACATGGCTACCATCAGGGAGAGAAGGGCGGCGGCGCCCGCGAGCGCCCCGCCGAATGTGCGCCCGTGCGGGCGCGCTGTCGAACGGAAGGGGAGGACGGCGCCGCTCACGAACGGTTCTCCGCCGGCTTTGCCGGGTCCTTGGCCGGGGGCGCGGCGGCGGCCGGGGTGAGGTGGCCGGTGACGGCGCGGCTCAGCACCAGATAGCGGGCGGCGGCGTCCTTGACCTGCTGGGCGGTGATGGCCTTCACCCGGTCGGGCCAGGCATTGACCTGATCGACGCTCATGCCGGTGGCCCAGGAAGCCCCGTAGATGCGCGCCAGGGTGGCCTGATTGTCGCGGGCATAGATGGCATCAGCGGTGAGCCGGGTTTTGGCGCGGGCCAGTTCCAGCTCGTCCGGGCCTTCGGCGGCGAACTTGGCGATCACCGCGTCGAGCGCCTCTTCCAGCTTGTCGAGGCTGACGCCCGGACGCGGCGAGGCGGAGAAGCCGAAGCGGGTCTCGTCATAGGCCGTGCCCTGATACCAGGCGCCCGCACCGGCGGCGAGGCCCTGCTCCACCACCAGCGCGCGATAAAGGCGGCCGGTCTGGCCGCCGCCGAGGATCTGCGAGAGCACGTCCAGCGCCTCGCCCTCGTCATCCTTGGCGACGCGATAGGACGGCACGAGATAGGAACGCTGGAGGACCGGCTGGGCGACGCGGGCGTCGGACAGGGAGACGCGGCGATGGACGCGCGGTTCGGGCTCCTGAGGGCGGTTGCGGGGCGGCGTGTCGGCGCGGGCGACCTTGCCGTAGGTCTGTTCCGCCAGCGCCTTCACGGCGGCGGGCTCCACGTCGCCGGCCACCACCAGCACGGCATTGTTGGGGGCGTAGAAGCGCCGGTAGAAGGCGAGCGCATCCTCCCGGTTCAGCTGCTTGATCTCGTGCTCCCAGCCGATGATCGGGTGCTGATAGGGATGGTTCACGTAAGTGGCGGCCTGCATGGCCTCGGCGAGACGGGCACCGGGATCGTTGTCGGTGCGCATGCGGCGCTCTTCCAGCACCACGTCGCGCTCGGGCAGCACCACCTCATCGGTGAGCTGGAGGCCGGTCATGCGGTCGGCCTCGAAGGCCATCACCTTGCCGAGGTGATCCTTGGCGACGCGCTGGAAATAGGCGGTGTAGTCGGTGGAGGTGAAGGCATTCTCCTGCCCGCCCAGACGGGCGACCTCGGCCGAGAACACGCCGGGGGCGTTCTTCTCGGTGCCCTTGAACATCAGATGCTCAAGGAAGTGGGCGATGCCCGACTTGCCGGGCTGCTCGTCGGCGGAGCCCACCTGATACCAGACCATGTGCGTGACCACCGGGGTGCGGTGGTCGGGGATCACCATGACCTTGAAGCCGTTGGCGAGCTCATACTGAGCCACTTCGGGGCCGGCGGCAGAGGCGGAGGAGGCCGCGGCGGCGGTCCCGGCGGCAAAAATGGCGACCATGGCGAGGCGTCTCACATTCACGGGGCAGTTCCACGGCGCGCCGGAAAAGGCGCGCGCTTCCTAGAGAGATAGGGTGTCCTGCTTTGCCGGCCAAGGGATGCGATGGCGGTGGGCAGGCACGATTGCAGCCACTGTGCCCCATCGGCACGCCGGGTGCAGCGCCAAGGCGCACGGTGTCGCGGGGTTTTGATGCGGGCCGGGAGGCACAGGGCGCGGAAGATGGCGCACGGGCCGGCCGGGAGAGCATCGGCGCGCGGATGGTGCGCGGACGGCTGGGCTGGCGATAAAAGGAGAAGCCGGGGCGCGGGGCGTCCCCGGCGGGTGCGCGGCGGCGGGATGTCCCGCCGCGTGGCACCGCGCCTCACTGGCGGTCGAACAGGGTCGGGAACTTGAACGGCTCGTTCTTTTTCTCGACCACGCCATAGGGGGCGTTGGGGGCCGGAGTCTGATAGCCGACCGGCGGCTGGGTCAGGCTTTCGCGCGCCGGCTCGCCGGTGAAGACCATGGGCTTCTCGTCGGTCTTGGTGATGCCGAACCAGGAGGTGAAGCCCAGTTCGCTCGGCGACATGATGTCGCGCTTGTCTTCATAGCGCTGGGCCGGACCGTCGAGACGGTTGGCATTGGCCTTGCGGCCCTTGTTCAGCTCGGAGGGCAGCAGCACGTCGCGCTTGTCCTCGTAACGCATCACCGGCTCGTTGCTGTCCTTGGCGGCGGCCTGCTGGGCGCGGGTCACGTCCGGATCTTTCGGCCAGTTGGGCAGCGTGGTGGAGGCCCGGCTCCGCGGCGCGGGCAGGGCCTCGCCGGTGGCGTGGGCGGCGGGCGGCACCACCAGCGGCGCGCGCTCGCGATAATCGATGTTGGGCTTGTTGGGCTCGGTGAGGCCGATGGCCTCCATCAGCGTGCCGAAGAAAACCTGATTGTCTTCGGCTGCGGCGGGCGTGACGACCGTGGCCAGCGGCAGGGCCGCCATGGCCGAAGCGCCGAAGAGGAGCGCACGCATCCGGGAGGTGGTCTGCGACCGTCTCGTGATCTTCCGCATGTGTCCTTTTCCCGTCTTTCGGGTCCGTGGTCCCGGTGTTCTGGTTCGCGGCGTCTAGGTCGCGTCGTTTCGGTGTGCGGGCCGCCCCATCAGGCCCGCATGCGCGCCGATGGCCATGCCATTGGCCTCAGGCGGAGGGCTTGCCCTCGCCGCCGGGGCCACCGCCGCTCGAACGCGCCCTACCGCTCGCCTCAGAGGGCGGCGTTTTTGAGGCGCGAGCGAAGAGCGCATCATAAAGAAGGAGCATCACGCCGACAACGACCGCGATGTCGGCAACGTTAAACACGTACCAGCGGTACTCGAATGCGTGGAGCGACACGAAGTCGAAGACCGCGCCATAGGCGACCCGGTCCACCGCATTGCCGAGCGCCCCGCCGATGAGCAGGCCCAGCGCAAGGGCTTCCAAGCGGCGGCTGGTGCGGGCGAGCCAGATGGCGAAGCCGATGGACGCGCCCACCTTGATGGCCACCAGCACCCAGCGCCCGGTATCGCCCTGCTGGAACAGGCCGTAGCTGATGCCGTAATTCCAGAGCTGCACGAAATCGAGGAAGGGCGTGATGGTGCGGATGGGGGAGCCCCAGCTCTCGGACCATGACAGCACGGCGGTCTTGGATGCCTGATCGA
Organism: Azorhizobium oxalatiphilum; assembly: GCF_014635325.1. Taxonomy (GTDB): domain Bacteria; phylum Pseudomonadota; class Alphaproteobacteria; order Rhizobiales; family Xanthobacteraceae; genus Azorhizobium; species Azorhizobium oxalatiphilum. Next base: position 43,387 of record NZ_BMCT01000014.1, read on the forward strand.
GAACAAGCGTGGCCAGCGCCGACAGTATGCCCAGTCGAAGCGCGTTCATCCTGATCACTCCGCGGCTGTGCAGGCGTTGATCGCGCACGCCCGGATGCGGCGCAGGTGCGGCAGGGTGACGGAAGGTGCGGACCCGAGGGGCATCGTGCAAGCCATGGCGGGCTTCTAGCAGCCTGCCCGCCGCCGGGAAAGGGCATGGGGGCGCGGACAATGCTCGCCCGCGTGGGCCTCGGGGCGGCTTTGCGTGTCGCGCGGTGGACAAAGAAAAGGCCCCGGCTCGTAAGCCGGGGCCCGTGTTCCCCTCTTTTTATTGGGTGGCCCGCTGGAACGGGCGATGAGCTCACATTTTCGAGTGAGAGGGCGGCGCCGCACGCGCCGCCCCATCCGCTCAGCTGTGGTAGGCGCGCTCGCCGTGCTCGGTGATGTCGAGACCCTCGCGCTCCTTCTCCACCGTGGCGCGCAGGCCGACGACCGCGTGCACGATGTAGAAGACGATGGCGGAGCCGACGCCCGACCACACGATGGTGAACAGCACCGCCTTGATCTGGGCGATGACCTGGGTGGCCATGTTGTACTCGGCGACCGCACCGGTGGTGTAGTCGTAGATGCCCGTGCCGCCGAGGGCGGGGCTCACGACGATGCCGGTGGCGATGGCGCCGACGATGCCGCCGACGCCGTGGACGCCGAACACGTCCAGCGAGTCGTCATAGCCGAAGGCGTTCTTCACCGTGGTGCAGAAGAAGAAGCAGACGACGCCGACGACGAGGCCGGAGATGAGGGCGCCCATGATGCCGGCGAAGCCGGCCATCGGGGTGACGGCCACGAGGCCGGCGATGGCGCCGGACACGACGCCGAGCATGGAGGGCTTACCCTTGGCGAGCCATTCCACGATCATCCACGACAGGGCCGCGGCGCAGGTGGCGATGAAGGTGTTCATCATGGCCAGCGCGGTGAGGCCGTTGGCTTCGAGGTTGGAGCCGGCGTTGAAGCCGAACCAGCCGACCCACAGCAGGCCGGCGCCGACCAGCGTGAGGGTGAGCGAGTGAGGCTGGAAGGCCTCCTTGCCGTAGCCGGTGCGCTTGCCGACGATCAGGCAGCCCACGAGGGCGGCGATACCGGCATTGATATGCACCACGGTGCCGCCGGCGAAGTCGATGGCGCCCATCTTGTAGAGGAAGCCGGCGTCGCTGAGCACGGCGTCGAGGGCAGCCTGAGCGGCGGCCTTGCCACCCGCGTCAGCGGCAGCGAGGGCCTTGGCAGCGGCGTCGACCGCATCCGGGCCGGCCCAGTACCAGACCATGTGGGCCATGGGGAAGTAGATGAAAGTGACCCAGAGCGGCACGAAGAGCACCACCGCCGAGAACTTCACGCGCTCAGCGAAGGCGCCGAAGATGAGGGCCGGGGTGATCATGGCGAAGGTCATCTGGAAAGCGACGAACACCAGTTCCGGAATGGCCACGCCCACGGAGAAGGTGCCGCCGGCGGATTCGACGGTGACGCCCTTCAGGAAGGCCTTGGAGAAGCCGCCGAAGAAGTCGTTGCCGCCGGTGAAGGCCAGCGAGTAGCCGTACAGCACCCAGATGATGCCGACGATGGCCACCGAGTAGAAGACCTGCATCAGCACGGAGAGCATGTTCTTGGAGCGGACGAGGCCGCCGTAGAACAGGGCCAAGCCCGGCACGGACATGGCGAGCACGAGGATGGCGGACACCAGCATCCAGGCGGTGTCGCCCTTGTTGATGACCGGGGCGGCGGCAGCGGCCGCGGCGGCGTCCGGGGCCGGGGTGGCGGTCTGCGCCAGCACCGGCAGCGCCAGCGCGCTCGCCGCAAGAAGCGCGGGAATACCCACGCGGGACCACGTCTTGAGATTCATGGAAAATGGCTCCTGAAATGAGAAAAGGTCAGAGCGCGTCGGCGTCGGTTTCGCCGGTGCGGATGCGCACCGCGTGCTCGATCTGGAAGACGAAAATCTTCCCGTCGCCGATCTGGCCGGTCTTTGCGGAGGCGGTAATGGCCTCGACCACCTTGGCGACCTGATCGGACGGCACCGCCACCTCGATCTTCAGCTTCGGCAGGAAGCTCACGGCATATTCGGCGCCGCGATAGATCTCGGTGTGACCTTTCTGCCGGCCGTAACCCTTCACTTCCGTAACGGTGAGCCCGTGCACCCCGATGCCGGTGAGGGCGTCACGCACCTCTTCCAGCTTGAACGGCTTTATGATGGCCATCACGATCTTCATGGATCGGTCCCTGTCCCCGTAATGCCCCCCGATCCGACGGATCCGGCCGGCGTTTCTGTCGGGCTCCGCCACGTGGGGACGGGGAAATCCCCGGCCGCGACGGCGAGCCTGGGACAGACGCAATCAAGGAGTGTGCCAATTCAGGGGGATTACGCGAGTGCGTGCTTATTTTCTCGCCAAGGACCTCTGGAACACGCGTTCGCCGCGAACTTGCCTCTTTTTATGCCTAAAAAATATCCACAGAGATTACGAATTATGCGTCACCCCTCATGGAGGCGCATCAAACCTTCTTGCACCGCCGAAGCAACCAGCACGCCCTCGCGCGTATATATGGCACCGCGGCAAAAACCCCGGCTCGCCTGTGCCGACGGACTGTCCTGGACATACAGCAGCCATTCGTCCGCCCGGAACGGCCGGTGGAACCACAGGGCGTGGTCGAGACTGGCCACCTGCAGGTCGGGATCGAACACGCTGCGCCCATGCGGCACCAGCGCCGCCTGCAGCAGCGACAGGTCCGAGGCATAGGACAGGATGGCCCGATGCACCGCCTCGTCGTCGGGCAGCTTTTCCTTGGCGCGCAGCCAGATGCCGGGTTTCACGTCGGTGGCCTCGCCGGCCAGGAAGGCGGGGGTCATGCCCACCGGCTTCACCTCAATGGCCTGCAACGCCATCCAGTCGCGGCTGGCGGAAGCCGGGAAGCGGGCCAGCAGCTGCTCGCGCCATGTCGTATCGGAGGGCAGCTCTTCCGGCTGCGGCACCTTGGGCATGACATCCTGATGGGAGATGCCGTCTTCCCGCACCTGGAACGAGACCGCCATGGAGAAGATGGCCTTGCCGTGCTGGATGGCCACCACCCGCCGCGTGGTGAAGCTCTTGCCGTCGCGGATGCGGTCCACCTCATAGACGATGGGGATGCGCGGATCGCCGCCCAGCAGGAAATAGCCATGCAGGGAATGGGCGGGGCGATCTCCGTCCACCGTGCGCTCTGCCGCCACCAACGCCTGCGCCACCACTTGCCCACCGAACACGCGGCCTCCGCCGGGAGATCCGCTGCGACCCCGGAACAGATTGATCTCCAATGGCTCCAGATCGAGGATGGCAAGAAGGGTATCGACGTCGGACATGGGGCATACTCGCGGCGGGGCAATGCAGCCGGTTTATCGCCGGCCATGACCGTGAACCAGCCATGCGGCGGCAGGTCGCGTCAAGCTTTGCAGCGGGGCTCCGATGTGTGGGGTCTTGTGCGCGGTCATCGGGGCGATGACTTAAGCCGGGGGTGATGTCCCTTGGGCCATTTCACCTCCGGGCCGTTTCGCCCTAGAGGTGTCGGTGCCGAAGCTTCGCCCAAAGGGCGGCGTTTCGTGAGTTCCGGCCCGCAGGGGCCGATGGGAGAGAGGCATGGGTATGGACGGCACGGCAGGCAACGCGGCGAAGGCCTCCACGGCAGCGGCCGGTATGGAGAAGGCCGACGTGGTGATCGCGGGCGGCGGCCTCGGCGGGCTCAGCCTGGCGCTGGCCCTGAAGGAGGGCCTCGGCCGGGATGCCGCCATCACCGTCTATGACCCCGGCTTCGGCAAGCCGCTGACCGGCGACAAGCGCTGCTCGGCCATCGCTGCCGGTGCGCGCCGCCTGCTGACGGTGCTCGGCGTGTGGCAGCAGGTGGGCGAGGCCGCCCAGCCCATGACCATCATGACCGTGACCGACAGCCGCACGCGCGACACCGCCCGGCCCGTCTTCCTGACCTTCGACGGCGACGTGGAGCCCGGCGAGCCCTTCGCCTACATGGTGCCCAACGCCATACTTCAGCAGGCGCTGACCGATGCCGCCATCCGTGCCGGCCTCGACATGCGCACCGCGCCCGTCTCCGGTTTCGTCACCGACCGCTCCGGCGTGACGGTGACGGGGGGCGATGGCGCCACCGTGCGCGCGTCCCTGCTGGTGGCCTGCGACGGCGCGCGGTCCCGCCTGCGCAGCCTCGCCGGCATCACCTGCACGGAGTGGGAGTATGGCCAGTCCGCCATGACCTTCACGGTGGAGCATGAGCGCCCGCATCATGGCGAGGCGATCGAGCATTTCCTGCCCGCCGGCCCCTTTGCCACCCTGCCGCTGCCGGGCAACCGCGCCTCCATCGTCTGGACCGAGAAGACCGAGGATGCGCGGCGGCTGGCGGATCTGCCGGACTATCGCTTCCAGGAGGAACTGGAGCAGCGTTTCGGCCACAAGCTCGGCTGGGTGAAGGTGGAGGGCAAGCCGCAGGTCTATCCGCTGGGCTTTGCCATGGCCCGCACATTCATCGGCGAGCGGTTCGCGCTTGTGGGCGATGCGGCGCACCGCATCCATCCCATCGCCGGGCAGGGCCTCAACATGGGCCTGCGCGACGTGGCGGCGCTGGCGGAAGCGATGACGGACGCCGCCCGTGTCGGCCTCGACTTCGCCTCGCCGCAGGTGCTGGAGCGTTACCAGCGCTGGCGCCGCTTCGACACCTTCGCCATGGGCATGGCCAGCGACACGCTGAACAAGCTGTTCTCCAACCAGTCGGATGCCTTGCGCATTGTGCGCGACATCGGGCTTGGGGTGGTGGACCGGCTGCCGCGCCTGAAGCAGTTCTTCATCCGCGACGCCGCCGGCCTTGGCGGCACGGTGCCGAAACTGCTGCGCGGCGAGGCGCTCTGAGGGAAGCGGCCTGCCAGGGCGTGCCGCCCCCGCAAGGGCAGGGCCGGCTTTTCGGTCCAGCCCTTGCTATTGCCCCGGCGTGTCGTCGTTCTCGCCGGCCCGCATGTCGGCCGCGCTCAACATCTGCATCTCGGCCGCCGCGTAGGTGGCCACCGCACCCCGATTATCGGCGAGCGTGGTCTTGAAGCTGCGCACCCGGGCCCGATCCTGCGGCTGGGCGATGAGATCCACCTGGATCATCAGCTCGTGCTTTTCCTCCAACGCCTGCCGATAGGCTTCCAGCCGGGCGATGGCGAAGTTCGCCGCCACATAGGGGCAGAGCGGCATCCGGTCCCGGCCGCAGGGCTGCATCTTGCCGGCGCCGTACAGCCAGACCAGTGTCACCGTGCTGCGCAACGCGTCCGCACGCTGGGACGAGGGCGGGCCGTATTTCTCGATCAGTTGCGCCTCAAGTTCCTCGCCACGGGGGGCGGCGGACAGGTTCGGGAACTCCACCCGCCGCTGGATGCCGAGCACCGGGCTGCCCGTGGTGGGGAGGCCAAAGGTGAGCTGGATGTCCTCCCGCGCGCCCGGTGTCTCGCTGCGTGCCATGATCTGAGCGGGCACGGGACGTGAGCGCACCACCATGCCATCGCGCATGAAGGTCACGGCCACCTGCGGCGCCGGCGTGACGCGGCCGGGATAGGCTTTCATCAGCGCCGCGCGCGCCTCCGCTTCCGGCATGCCGGGGGTGAAGCCGCGCACCTCGGGCGTGACGCCGGGCAGATCATAGGGCGCGGGTGGGGGCGCCGGCTGGAAGGTGAAATCCTGCGGAAAGGCCGGGCTTGCTGCGAGCAGTCCGGCCAGCGTGAGGCCGGCGGTCCAGAGCGCCAGGCGGCCGGAGGCCGTGGCTTGTTGCGGCAAGCGACCACGGGGGGAGGGGGCGGCGAGCTGAAGCGGCATCGTGCCCTCCTTTCCGAGGGGGCTGCGGGGACGAGGATGTATGCTCCGCGATGCTAAACCCGGCTCCTTGTCCTGAGCTTGCGCCACCGGCCTGGCTCGAACCGCTGACTCTCAGGCCGGGCTGTCGCTGCGGTTCTGGAGGCAGATCAGTGTCTGGGTGGAGGTGGCACAGAGTGTGCGCTTGCTGCCGGCCACGCCGAACACGTCGACCCGAGCGATGGTAAGGGTGCGGCCGTTGCGCAGCACCTCGCCCACCGCCACCAGAAACTCGCCATTGCCGGGCACCATGATGTTGATCTTGTATTCCACCGTCAGCACCGTGGACGCGGCCGGAAACAGCGTGAAGGCCGCGTAGCCGCCCGCCGAATCGGCAATGGCGCCCACGGCCCCGCCATGGAAGAAGCCGTGCTGCTGGGTGACGCCCGCCTGATAGGGCAGCACCACTTCCACCCGACCCGGCGTCACCGTGACCAGTTCCGCCCCCAGCGTCGTCATGAAGGGCTGGCGTGCGAAACTCTCGCGTACCCGGCGCTCGAAATCGGGATCGGCAGGCTCAAAGGCTGGCATCGGCGTTTTCCCCACTGTCGGATCAGTATCCGCTGCTTCCCAGAAGCACCGGGACGGGACTTTGGACAAGAGGGATTTGTGGGGGCACTTGTCAGTCTGCCTACTAGAAGGTAGGTATGTGGAATGACTCGCCCCTCGACCACCGCCGACGACATTCTAGATTGCGCCCGGACGCTCATCGTCTCGGGTGGTTACAACGGCTTCAGCTATGCCGACATTGCGGCCGTGGTGGGCATCCGCAAGGCCAGCATCCATCATCATTTTCCGGCCAAGTCCGACCTCGTTCGCACGCTTGTCGCCCGCTACCGGGCCGAGGCGGCGGCCGGCATAGGGGCGGTGGATCGCAATGTGCCGGACCCGCTGAACCAGCTCAGGGCCTATGTGGGCTATTGGGAAGCCTGCATCGCGGATGCCAGTGCGCCCTTCTGCCTGTGCGCGCTGCTGGCCTGCGAGATTCCCGTTCTTCCTGCCGATGTCGTGGCCGAGGTGCGGGCCCATTTCCGGACGTTCTCGGGATGGCTCACCAAGGTGCTGGCGCGCGGCGTGGCCGAGGGCCGCTTGCGGCTGACCGGCACCCCCGAGGCGGAAGCCGAAGCATTTCTGGCCACCGTTCATGGCGCGATGCTTTCCGCCCGCGCCTATGGCGATCCGTCCATGTTCGCCACCATCACCCATCCGCTGCTGGAGCGCCTCGTGCGCCCGCATTGAGAAGGCGCGTGCACGCTGCGCACGAGGCCTCGAAACAGATCTATTCGCCTACCAACTAGTAGATAGCTTCTCAGAAGCCCTCAGACAGAAGGACGTCTCCCATGTTCGGCATCTCTCCCCTCGGTTGGCTACACACGCTGGGCAGCCTGCCCGCCATTCCGCTCATGTTCTATATGTTCGCCCGTTATGGGCGCATCGAGCCACGTTCGCTGGCTGGCGTGGCCTATTTCTTCTTCATGGCTGTCGGCGGGGGCACGGTCTTCCTCGTCGCCCATGCCCCGGTGAGCTACGGCATCGGCGGCGCCACGCTCGTTCTGCTCATCGCTGGCTTCGGCGTCGGCTTCCTGCCGCTGGGGCGGCTCGGACGCTATGCGGAGACCATCTTTCTGAGCCTGACCGCCTTCCTGCTCATGCTGCCCACGGTCACGGAAATTCTGCGCCGCGTGCCGGACGGCCATCCCTTCGTTACCGACCTGCATTCGCCTCTGCTGCTCGGTGCGCAGGGCAGCCTGCTGGTGCTGCTCATCCTCGGCCTCAGCACCCAGCTCTTCGTGCTGGCGCGGCAGGGGAAGAGGGCGATCCGTTGATGCAGGCCACCGCATGGCGGGCCTGCGCTCCCGTCCCTTGACCGTCACCTCGGCGGGTGCGAGCCCTTGGGCCTCTCCCCCCGCCCGAGGGACGTCATGACCGCAGAGCTTGTCGCTATCCACCGCTACCCCGTGAAGGGGCTCTCCCATGAGGTGTTGGGAGAGATCGCGCTTCAGCCCGGCACATGGTTTCCCGGCGACCGCATCCACGCCATCGAGAACGGCCCCTCGGGCTTCGATGCGGCGAACCCGGAATATCGGCCCAAGACCGCCTTCCTCGTGCTCATGCGCGACGAACAGCTGGCCGCCCTCGACACGCGCTACGATCAGGCGACCTCCACCCTCACCGTGGCGCAGGACGGCAGGACGCTGGCCGAGGGCGACCTCTCCACGCCGGAGGGCTGCGCCGCCATCGAGGCCTTCTTCACCGCCTACATGGGCGATGACGCCAACGGTCCGTTGAAGGTGCTGAGCTCGCCGGAGGGGCATCGCTTCACGGATTCGCTGAAAGCCGGCTTCGTCTCCCTGCTCAATCTCGCCAGCGTGCGCGACCTCGAGACGCGCATGGGCACCACCGTCGATCCCATCCGCTTCCGCATGAACCTGCTGCTGGACGGCTGGGAGGCGGGCTCCGAGCTGGAAATGGCTGGCCGCGTCATTGCCATCGGCGAGACCGTGCGCCTTCAGGTGCTGAAACGCACGGTGCGTTGCGCGGCCACCAACGTGAACCCGGATACCGCACAGCGCGACCTCAATGTGGTGAAGGGGCTGGCGCAGGCTTATGGCCATGCGGACTGCGGCATCTATGCCAAGGTGCTGAGCGGCGGGACCATCCGGCCCGGCGATGCCATCCGCCTCGCAGACGGCGCCCCGGCGCCCAAACTTGCGACCCAGCCGCGCCTTCTTTAAGAGGCGCGCTAACGGTCTTGCGACCTCACATTTCCAAGAAGAACAGGCATTTTCCCATGGCCTCCGACACCAAGCCGAAAGCGCGCCTGCCGCGCGGCCTCGCCGATCGCGGTGGGGCGGAACTGGTCGCGACCCGCGCCATGCTGGAGAAGATCCGCGCCGTCTACGAGCTGTACGGGTTCGAGGCGCTGGAGACCCCCGCCATCGAGTACACCGACGCGCTGGGCAAGTTCCTGCCCGATCAGGATCGGCCCAACGAGGGCGTCTTCTCCTTCCAGGACGATGACGAGCAGTGGCTCTCGCTGCGCTATGACCTGACGGCGCCGCTGGCCCGCTACGTGGCGGAGAATTTCGACAAGCTGCCGAAGCCCTACCGCTCCTATCGCAACGGCTATGTGTTCCGGAACGAGAAGCCCGGCCCGGGCCGCTTCCGCCAGTTCATGCAGTTCGATGCCGATACGGTGGGCGCGCCCACGGTGGCTGCGGACGCCGAGATCTGCATGATGGCCGCCGACACGCTGGAGGCGGTGGGCATCGCGCGCGGCGACTTCGTCATCAAGATCAACAACCGCAAGGTGCTCGACGGCGTGCTGGAGGCTATCGGCCTCGGCGGCGCGGAGAATGCGGGCAAGCGCCTGATCGTGCTGCGGGCTATCGACAAGCTGGACAAGATCGGCGCCTCCGGCGTGCGCGACCTGCTGGGCGCGGGCCGCTGGGAGAACCCCAAGGACCAGAGCGGCGACTTCACCAAGGGCGCGGGGCTGGACGACGACGCCATCGACAAGGTGCTTGCCTTCGTCAATGCCGGCACCGGCACCGAGGGGTTGGCCAAGCTGGTAGACGTGGTGGGATCGAGCGAGACCGGCCTTGCCGGCATCGCCGAGCTGCGCGAGATCGCGGCCCTCGTGGCTGCTGGCGGCTATGACGACGGGCGCATCGTCATCGACCCCTCGGTGGTGCGCGGCCTCGAATATTACACCGGCCCGGTCTATGAGGCCGAACTCACCTTCGAGGTGAAGGACGAGAAGGGCCGCCCCGTGCGCTTCGGCTCGGTGGCGGGCGGCGGGCGCTATGACGGCCTCGTGGCGCGCTTCCGGGGCGAGCCGGTGCCGGCCACCGGCTTCTCCATCGGCGTCTCGCGCCTGCTGCATGCCCTCGCCCATCTCGGCAAGATGGAGAGCGATGCGGAGATCGGCCCGGTGGTGGTCCTGGTCATGGATCGCGATCGCGCCGCCGACTACATGGCCATGGTGGCGAAGCTGCGCGCCAACGGCATCCGCGCGGAGATGTATCTCGGTGGCGGCGGCATGAAGCCCCAGATGAAATATGCCGACAAGCGCAACGCGCCGGCCGTCATCATTCAGGGTTCGAACGAAAAGGACGCCGGCGAGGTCCAGATCAAGGATCTGGTGGAGGGCGCGAAGATCGCCGCCTCCATCGCCGACCATGCCGAATACCGCTCCGCCCGTCCGGCGCAGTTCTCGGTGAAGGAAGATGAGATGGTGGATGCCATCCGCGGCATTCTGGAACGCCGCGCCGAGCCGACGCTGGGGTTGGCGGACTGACCTTTACTCGGCCGGGGCCGGCGCCCCGGCCACCTTGGCCTTGCGGCCCAGCGCGACGACGGCCACCACCGCCACGGCGAACAGCACCGTCTCCAGGTCCAGCCGCTCGCCATTGACGGGCCACGCAAGCCCCACGGTGACGAAGGTCTGCAGCAACTGCACCTGTGCCACCCGTGCTACCCCGCCCATGGCCATGCCGGCGTTCCAGAAGAAAAAGCCGATGAACTGGCTCATCACGGCCACATAAAGGAAGCCCGTCCACGCCTCCCCCGGCACGGCGGAGATGTCCTGCGGTCGCAACAGGATCGCCATCGGCAGCATCAGCGGCAAAGCGAGCGCCAGCGCCCAGGCGATGACCTCCCAACCCTGCATGATGCGGGCAAGCCGTGCGCTCACCGGATAGCCGATGCCGCAGGCGATCACCGAGCCCGCCAGCAGGATGTCGCCCGCGCCAAAGCGGTCGAGCCCGCCATTGCGCGCGGCGAACGTCACCACCAGTCCCGCGCCCAGAAAGCTGAAGCCGAGGAAGGCCGCGCTCGGTCGTTCGCCCGCGAACGCCATGGCGCCGAAGGTGGTGGCGATGGGCAGCAGCCCCAGCACCACACCCGCATGACTCGCCGGAACGGTGGTGAGGCCGAAGCCCATGAGCAGCGGAAAGGCCAGCATCAGGCTGGCGATGACTATGAGGAGATCACGCACCGCGCCTTTGTGACCGCGCCACGGCACTCGTCTGCGGATCAGCAGCAGGGGCAGCGCCAGCAGCCCGGCCAGTGCGGCGCGGCCGAAGGTGATGAACAGCGGATCGAGCCCGCCGGTCAACGCGAGCCGCGTTGCCGGCAGCGTGGCACCGAAGATGACGATGCCAATGAAACCGAGCAGCAGGCCGAGGGAGACGCGGGACGATGGGGTCAAAATGGCACCTGACGGCCGGAGAGCATCCCGGCACGACCGGGCTACACGGCATTGCCGCCAGACAAAAACGAGAAGTGCTGATGTCATCCATTGGCGCGGGTGAAGAATGCCCGCGCGTTGTCCCTGGCGCCCTTGCGGCAGCGGCACTTCGTCCCGGTCTCGAGGGGCGTGCCGCGCGTTCCGGAACCGGGTGCGATTTCGCGAATATACGCTATGCCGGAAAGGCGCTTGGAGCCGTCCGGCGGGGTGGATATGGTGCCGGCCGAACCCGGCGCGTCGCGCGCCGCGCCACGAGGACAGACGATGCCCAATACCCAGCGCCCCGGCCATGAGGTCGATCCCAAGCTGCTGGAGATTCTGGTGTGCCCCATCACCAAGGGCCCGCTGGATTATGATCGCAGCCGGCAGGAGCTGGTCTCGCGCTCCGCCCGTCTCGCCTATCCCATCCGCGACGGCATTCCGATCATGCTGGCCGACGAGGCCCGCCGGCTGGACGACAGCGAACTGAAGCGCTGAGGCCTGCGGCCTCGCCGTCCCGCGTGGGGCGGGCGCACCCGGCCGTACTATCGCCTCTCGACAGCCGGGCCGGTCCGAACTAGAGCCCGGCCATGCGCTTTCCGACCCCCCTCGTCCCCGCAACCCTCGTGCGCCGCTACAAGCGCTTCCTCGCCGATGTGGTGCTGCCCGATGGGCGTGAAGTCACCGTTCATGTGGCCAATTCCGGCGCCATGCTGGGGCTGATGACGCCCGGCGCTCGCGTCTGGCTCGCCGACAAGGCGGGCGCGGGCCGCAAGCTGCCGTTCGGTTGGGAACTGGTGGAGGCGGATTTCGGCGCTGGTCCCGAGCTGGTGGGGGTGAACACCATGCACCCCAACGCGCTGGTGGCGGATGCCATCGCGAGCGGTCTGGTGCCGGAGCTTTCCGGCTATGCCCGCATGCGACGCGAGGTGAAATATGGCGTCAACAGCCGCATCGACATTCTGCTGGAGGACGAGGCCCGCCCGCCCTGCTTCGTGGAGGTGAAGAACGTCCATCTCATGCGCGCGCCGGGCGTGGCCGAGTTTCCCGATTGCGCCACGGCGCGCGGGGCCAAGCACCTCGGCGAACTGGCGGCGGAAGTTAAGGCGGGCCACCGGGCGGTGATGGTCTATCTGAGCCAGATCGCCTCCGCGCAGGAAATCCGTCTCGCCCGCGACCTCGACCCCGCCTATGGCCGGGCCTTCGACCTCGCCCATGCGGCGGGGGTGGAAGCCATCGGCCTCGTGTGCCGCATCGACGCGGAAGGCATTGAGGTGGAGCGGACCATTCCCATGCTCGGTTGAAAGCCGAGCCAAAAAGATCTTCCGGCTGACAGGCCGCTCGCTCAAGACTTTTTCGGCTCGCGAAAGGCCCCGCCGGTCAACCTGTCGGCAGTCCTTCCAAGGTGGCGTACGTGCCTTTCAACCCGCTTGCGGCGCGCGGGCGGCTGGGGCAGTGTCCGCGCCATGTCGAGCACCACGCCACGCCCCATTCTCCTGCCCGCCGACCGCCTTCAGGCGGCTCTCGAAGCCATCACCGCCCGCATCGGCGCGGCCTATGTGCTGACGGCGGACGCCGACACGCACGCCTATCTCGAGGAGCCGCGCGGCCTCTTCAAAGGCGTGACGCCCGCCGTGGTGCGGCCGGCCAACACCGAGGACGTGGCCTTCGTGGTGAAGACCTGCGCCGAGCTGGGCGTGCCGCTGGTGCCGCAGGGCGGCAACACCGGCCTCGTGGGCGGGCAGGTGCCGTTCGGCGCGCTGCTGCTCTCGCTCAACCGGCTCAACAAGGTGCGCGCGCTCGACGCCACCGATCTGACCCTCACGGCGGAAGCCGGCTGTACCCTGCACCAGATCCAGCAGGCGGCGGCTGACGCGGATTGCCTGTTCCCGCTCTCCATCGCCTCCGAGGGCACCTGCCAGATCGGCGGCAACCTCGCCACCAATGCCGGCGGCACCGCCGTGCTGCGCTATGGCAATACGCGCGAGTTGGCGCTGGGCCTCGAAGTGGTGCTGGCGGACGGACGGATCTGGAACGGCCTGTCGCGCCTGCGCAAGGACAATACCGGCTACGATCTGCGCAACCTGTTCATCGGCTCGGAAGGCACGCTCGGCATCATCACCGCCGCCGTGCTGCGCCTCTATCCCAAGCCCCGCAAGCGCGCCACCGCGCTGATCGGCGTCACCGACGTGCATCAGGTGCTTGCCCTGTTCCGCCGTCTGCGCACGGTGGCGGGCGATACGCTCACCGGCTTCGAATTCCTGCCCGACGTGGGCATGGAGATGGTGCTGAAGCACATGCCCGGCGCGGTGCGCGCGCTTCAGGGCCAGCACGCTTTCTATGCGCTGGCGGAACTCACTTCCACCCGGCAGGACGACGATCTCGGCGCCATGGTGGAAGGCGTGCTCGGCGAGGCCTTCGAGGCCGGCGAGGTGGAGGATGCGGTGATCGCCTCCAGCGAGGCGCAGTCGCTGGCTCTGTGGAAGCTGCGCGAGGATCTCTCGGAGGCCCAGAAGTTCGAGGGCGGCTCCATCAAGCACGACGTCTCGGTGCCGGTCTCCAAGGTGGCCGAGTTCGTGGAGAAGGCGACGCTGGCGGTGGAGGCCCACATGCCGGGCCTGCGCACCTGCGCCTTCGGCCATATCGGCGACGGCAACGTGCACTTCAATCTCAGCCAGCCGCTGGGCATGGACAAGCAGGCCTATCTGGACAGCTGGGAAGCCTTCAACCGCATCGTCCACGACATCGTGGTGTCCTACGGCGGCTCGATTTCGGCCGAGCACGGCATCGGCTTCCTGAAGCGCGAGGAACTGGTCCATTACAAGGACCCGGTGGCCCTCGACGTGATGGCGCAGATCAAGGCCGCGCTCGACCCCGCCGGCCTCCTGAATCCCGGCAAGATGCTGGTCGCCAAGGGCGAGTGAAGCACCGCATCCGCGTGAGGCGGCCTCGCCTCACGCCCGCCGCTGCCGCACGCCCATGGCGGTGACGATGGCCAGACAGAAGGGCACAGCCGCCGCCAGGAAGAGCATGCGCGGCATGTGGTGGTCCATGATGGCGCCGTACATGAGCGGTGCCAGCAGCGAACCGACATCGAACCCCGAATAGACCACGCCGAACACCTTGCCCGTGGCGCCCTTCGGGGCGGTGCGGCGCACCAGCACGTCGCGCGACGGCAGGGTGATGCCCAGCGACAGGCCGATGCACACCAGCAAGCCGCCAGTGGCCCAGGCGGGCTGCTGCCCGAGCGGGATGAGCGCGGCGAAAACCGCCGAGAGGGCAAGGCCGGTCATCGCCACGCGGTGGTGGTGGGTGGCCCGGTCGGCGACGAAGCCGCCCATCATCACACCGGCGGCGGTGGAGAGCTGGTAGACGGTCATGGCCATGGTGGCGAAGCCCACCGAGATGGCGAACCCCTCCTGCAACGCGGCGATGGCGAAGTTCTGGATGCCCACCAGTGCCATGGAGGTGAGGAAGAAATAGAGAAAGGCCAGCATCACCACCGGGGTGAGCAGCACCTTCATGAAGGAGGGCGGCGGCGGACCATCGGTCACATGGCCGTGGCTCGGGGTATGGAGCGCCGGGCGGATGAGGAAGAGCGCAACGGTGATGAGGAGGGCGATGCCGCCCATGCCCATGAGCGCCGCCCGCCAGCCGAAGGCGAGGGCGATGGCGCCCGAGGCCAGCGGAGAGACCGCGAAGCCGATGCTGGCCGCCATCACATGCACGGCGAAGGCCTTGCCGAGCCGTGCCTGCGGGATCCGATGACTGAGGATGGACAGGTCCGCCGGGTGGTAGACCGCATTGCCGAGGCCGGCGAGCAGCGCGAGCGGCAGCAGCATCCAGTAGCTGGGCACGAGGCCCATGGCGGCGATGGAGACGGCGTGCAGCACCATGCCGCCCAGCAGCAGGCGATGGGCGCCGAAGCGGTCCACGAGGATGCCCGCCAGCACCTGTCCCGAGCCGGAGGCCAGATAGAAGCAGGTGAGGATCAGCCCCAGCTCCGTGAAGGAGACGCCCAGTTCCTCGTGCATGGTGAGGAACAAGGGCGCGAAGGCGAGCTGCAGCAGGTGGCTGGTGAAATGGGCCGTGCCTACGGCGGCAATGGTCGTGGATTCGCGGGGCGGAGCGGACAAGCGGGCGGCGGCGACGGACACGGCGTTCTCCGGGCGGCCTTCGGCTTCCGATCCGGCGAGGAAGCGACGGCGCCGTTACGGCGCGGGCCTTAGATCTCTTACTATCTGTGTTTGTCCGCTGCGGAAATGCGCATAGGTCTGCCTTTTCGGCATGTCTCCTTGCGCGAGCCGCGCGCGGGCGCTCAGCCCGTTCTCATCCCCACCCCGCCGCAGAACAGGCGGGCGCAGTGCCGGGCCAGTTCCCCCCGGCCGGCGGCGTCGGTGTTCATGCGGCCCATCTGGTCGAGCAGGCCCACCAGCATGCGGGCGATGTGGGCGGCCGGAATGTCGGCGCGGAACACTCCGCCCGCCTGCTCCTGCGCGATGTTGGCCGCCACCCAGTCCACCATCAGCGCCTTGGTCTGCGAGCAGCCCGGCGGCTGGAAGAAGCCGATCTCGGTGAGCGCGCGGTCCTGCGCCATGAAGTCGAGGAAGCGGTGGAAGCTCTGCGCCACGCGCGTTTCCAGCTCCGCCTGCGGGATGGCGGGATCGATCAGATTGGTCAACGTGATCTGGCGCAGGTTGTCGCGGAACGCGGCGACCAGCGCCTCATAGGCCGCCTCCTTGCTCTCGCAATAGATGTAGAAGGTCGGCTGCGTGACCCCCGCCGCTGCCACGATGTCGCTGACCTTGGTGGCGTGATAGCCGTTGCGGGCGAATACGTTCGTTGCCGCTCGCCGCAGTCGCGCGCGGGTCATCTCGCCTTTCGTGGCGCTGTCCTCTCTGGCTGCGGCATCCAGCCTTTCATCCGTCATGTCCTGCGCTCACATTCCCTGGCGAGGCCGCATGCAAGCCTTGCGGCTCGGTGCCGGAAGGCTATCATGCGATAATATTACTCGTCAGTAATATGTTTCCTCAGGAGGCTCCTATGACCGTACCCGTCGTCGCGATCTTCGTGGCCAAGCCCGGCAACGAGGCGAAGCTGGAAGAGCTGTTCCGGGGGGTGATCGCCCCGACCCACAAGGAGAAGGGCTGCATCAGCTATCAGCTGAACCGCGATCTCGACGAGCCGCGCCGCTTCGTCTGGACCGAGGAATGGGAAAGCCGCGAACTGCTGGAGGCCCACCTCGTCTCGCCGCACATCACCGCGCTGTTCGGCCAGGTGCCGGACCTTGTGGAATCGTCACAGGTGATCATGCTCGGCGCCGTGGCCGGGGGTAGGGCGTGAAGCTCTACGTCTATGACCACTGCCCCTTCTGCACCCGCGCCCGGCTGGCGTTTGGCCTGAAGAAGCAGCCCTTCGACCTCGCCATCATCATGGAAGGCGACGTGGAAACGCCCACCCGGCTGGTCGGCAAGAAGATGGTGCCGATCCTGCAGAAGGACGACGGCACCTCAATGGGCGAGAGCCTCGACATTGTCGCCTACGTGGATGGCCTGTCGGGTGAACGCCTGTTCGCTGGCAAGGATGAGGCGGTGGACGCCTGGGCCAAGGACGCCTGGCCGCTGCTGCTGAAGCTGATCATTCCGCGCTTCACCAAGGGCGACTTCCCCGAACTCGCCACGCCGGAGGCCCGTGAGGCCTATCGGCTGCGGGAGGAGAAGGCGTTCGGCGATCTGGAGGCGCTGATGGCAGGCACGCCGGGCTTCATCGCGGAACTCGGCCCGAAGCTGGAGGCGCTGGCGTCGCTGCTGGAGGGGCGCACGGCGGTGTCGCTCAGCGACATCACGCTGTGGCCGCTGCTGCGGTCGCTTTCCATCGTGAAGGGGGTGAGCTTCCCGACGCCGGTCTTCGTCTACATGAAGCGGCTGGAAAGCGAAGGCGGCGTGCCGCTGCTGTTCGATCAGGCGATCTGATCCGGAAGGCCGGGCGGGGATATCCTGCCCGGCGCTCTGCCGTCCGAACTCAGTTCTTGTGGCGCCGGCTGCTGCCGCCGAAATAGCGCAGGGTCAGGCAGGTGATGTCATCAGCCTGCGGCGCCCCACGCTCGAACTTGCGAATGGATTCCAGCACCCGCTCGGGCGTGTCGGTGACGCTCCACTCCGCCGCACCCTGCTTCAGCAGATCGGCAAGGCGGGCGTCGCCATAGACTTCCTCGTCGATGTCGAAGGCTTCGGTGACGCCGTCCGTATAAAGGAAGATTGCGTCGCCGGGCGAGAGCGTGAGTTCGCCTTCCGCATAGACGAAGCCCTCCATGACCGCCACCGCCATGCCGCGCGTGGCGGGCACGATGGAGACCTCGTTGGCCTGCGTGATCATATAGGGCAGGTTGTGGCCGGCGTTGACGTAGGAGACCTTGCCGCTTTCGAGGTCGATGACGCCGTAGAACAGGGTCACGAACAGCATCTGCTCGTTCTCCTGCGCCAGCAGGTCGTTGAGACGCCGCACGCTGGTTGCGGGCGAGCGCTCGAACAGCGCCGTGGAGCGCAGCAGCGTGCGCGAGATGGCCATGAAGAGGGCCGCCGGCACGCCCTTGCCGGAGACATCAGCCACCACGAAGCCGAGCGTGTTCTCGTCGATGAGGAAATAATCGTAGAAGTCGCCACCCACCTCGCGGGCCGGTGTCATGTGGCCGTGGATGGCCACGCGCGGATTGGGTGGGAAGGCCTTGGGCAGGATGGCGAGCTGCACCTGCGCGGCGATCTCCAGTTCCTGCTGCAGGCCGGCCAGTTTGGTCTTGGTGACGAGGGCCTCGCGCAGTTCCACCACCATGGCGGACAGGCGGGTGTGCTGCTCCACGATGCGGCGGGACAGGTCATGCAGCACGCGCGCGACACGGCGCAGTTCATCCTCGCCCGCGCCGCTGTCGGTGTTGAGGAGGGCCAGCACTTCCTCGCGGTCTGTGGGGTCGATGGCGTCGGCCAGTGCCTGCAGCTCGGCGGAGATGACCACCTCCTGCCGGCGGCGCACCCGCTCGCGCTGGCGGCGGCTCTCGGCCAGCGCCTGCACGCTGGCGCGGAAGGCCACCACCGCCCCGGCGATGCGGCCGATCTCGTCGCGGCCCTGGCTTTCCAGCGTCACCGAGGTGTCGCCGCGAGACAGAGCCTGCAGCACATCGATGGCACGCTCCAGCGGCCTGAAGCTGTACCAGAGGAACATGTTGAGGCCGGCGATGCCGAGTACCGCCAGTCCGATACCGATGGCGATGCCCCAGTGGCGGATGGTCCGCGCCTTGGCCATGGCCTCGGTATTGTCCACGAGGCTCACCAGCGCGCCCACGGTGCTGCCGCTCACGTCCGGCACCGGAATGCTGGTGACGCCATAGATGCGCCCGTCGAGGGCGAGCGTGTCGCGCAGGGGCTGGCGCGGGGAAATGGTGAGATTGGCGGCCCGCCAGAGGTCCGCATTGGTGGTGGTGGCGAGCACGCCGCGCAGGGTGACGAGGCTGGCCGTGGCACCGATGCTGGTGGCGAAGCCGCGCACGGCGGCGTTGGCATCGAGGCCGAGGATGGCCACCCCGGCCTGCCCGTCGGCAAAGGCGATGCGGCGGGCGGCCACCACCAGCACCTGATTGCTTGAGACCTGGCGCAGGCCGGAGATCCGCTCGCCCACGAACACGCGGTCCATGCTGTCCGCATCCAGCAGCCCGCGCCCGGAGGGCACGCCGCGAGAGGCCAGCACTTCCCGGTCCTCCGCCACCACCTCGAACACCGCCGGCAGGCCGCTGGCGAAGATGTCGAGCCGGGCGAGGGCATTGGCGATGGCGGGGCGGTCGTTCTCGGGCAGGGCGCCTGCCGCGGCCAGCGCGTCGAGGCTCTTCTCCAGCGCGCTGGCCTGCACGGCCACGATCTCGCGCCAGAGCGCGGTCTGGCCGAGGATGACCACGTTGGAGAGGCGCTCCTCCTCCATCCGCTCGCGCACCACCAGCAGGCCGGCGAAGCAGCAGAGCAGCAGCAGGAAACCGGCCGCCACCAGAAGCGTGATGCGAGTCCGCAACTGCATCAGGCGCCCCGCTCGCTCTGGTTGACACGCACGGTGGCTTCACGCGGCGCGGCATCGCGCGGCATGGCCTCGCGGCGGATGCGTTCGACCTCGGGGCGCAGGCGACCATCGAAATCCACCGCCAGCAGTTCCTCCGCATAGGCCTGGAACGCGGCCCATTTGTCGCTCACCCGGCGGGTGCCGCGAGACAGGGCATCGAAAGCCTGAGCCACCGGCGAACGGCCGATGGCGGCATTGGGAGGTCCGGCATCCAGCTCGCCGGCCGCATTGTGGGCCAATGCCGTGGCGAGCCGGCGGCGACGGCGGTCCAGCGAACCACCGGCCACGTAGCCGGAGATGATACCGGCCAGCACGGCACAGACGAAGGCGGCAGCCGCTACCTGCAACTCCATGGCCTGGAAGGCGCCGCTGAAGGCGATTGGGCTGGTGGTCACGTCCACCTGTCCGACGGCGAGGCCATCCACGCTGATGGGCGCGCTCACCGTATCAGTGCCGGTGAGGGGGCCCACAGCGCTGCGCACCTCGCGTCCGTCCGGCCCGCGCACCACGATGCGGGCGATGCCGGGGGTCTGATTCAGGGTCTGCGACAGATAGGCCTCGACGCCGGGGATGAGCTTCAGCGGAATGCCGTAGCGCGCCGCCTTCTCGAACTGGGT
The DNA here is from genome assembly GCF_014635325.1 of Azorhizobium oxalatiphilum. Taxonomy (GTDB): domain Bacteria; phylum Pseudomonadota; class Alphaproteobacteria; order Rhizobiales; family Xanthobacteraceae; genus Azorhizobium; species Azorhizobium oxalatiphilum. The sequence continues at coordinate 63,222 of NZ_BMCT01000014.1, forward strand.
GGACAGCGAGCGGGCGAGCGAGCCGCCGATGACGGACACGTCCCGGCGCGCGGCGTTTTCAACATTGGCCTTGAATTCCGCCACCAGCAGCATGCCACCCCCGCCGCCCACCAGAAGGGTGACGAGGAAGGCGAACAGGCCGGTAGCCAGCCGTGCGCGGCCGCGCACGGGGCCGTCAGATGCTGTCATCGAGGGCCTCCAGCTGCTTGAGGCCGGCGTCGATGCGTTCCTCGCTGCGAATCCAGGTGCGGCGGGCCTGCACGGAGAGCTGGGTGAGGCCCGGTGCTGGTGCCTGCGGGTTCTCCTCACCACGCAGGATGCGCGTCACCCGCCGGAACGGGCTGGTCATCACCGCAGCGAAGGCCAGGACAAGGCCGATAGCCACCGCGATGGCGGCGACGATGAAAGCCAGTGTTCGCCCGGAGAGGTCGAACAGCAGGCGTTCGTTGCGTGCCACCCCTTCACTGTCGGTGACGGAGACGGCGACCCCGCCGGCAAAGCCGAGGTCGTTGTCAAAGCGGGTGAGATAGATGATTTCGCCGTTGCCCGGCACCGACCAGATGCCGTCACTGCGAATCTGGGCCATCCAGGGGGCGGGGACATCCTCGCCCACGGCGCCACGGTCGGTGCTGTAGACGGAGCGGCCCTGGCTGTTGAACACGTCGATGGCCTGCACGGAGGGATCGGCGCCGGTCTCGCGCTCGATGCGGGCCTGCAAGGCGGACAGTTGGTCCAGCGTCAGACCGATGGCGAGATTCGCTTCGGTGGCGCCGCGCAGGCTGCCGAGCAGGTGTGACACCCGGGCGCGCTCGATTTCCGCGGCGACCTTCTGGCTCGCGACAAAGGCTCCCGCGGCAACCGCCAACAGGGTTGCGAGCAGGGCAATGGCGAGGACCAGGGCAAGGCGACTGACGAAAGTCATGATCAGACAATATTAGGCGGGCAGGGCGGACGTTAACGGCCCGTGTCACCGCTAACCAGAGCAAAAACCGGCCGCAAGAGAAAAATCATCTGCGCACCAATGTGCTTTTCATCGTAACTGGCGCCTGACACAGTGGGACGCCCGCCGAGCCTCGCCGATATGACCCGTACGACCGTTGTCCTCATCTCGCTGTTCGCCATGATCGCCGCCGCCTGCGTGGCGTTTGGCGCTTATTTCGCTTACGCGACGCTGCTGACCGCCAACCGGACAGCGGTTGAAGCGCGCTTTGCCATCACCGCGCAGCGCATCAGCTCCACGGGCGAACTGGCCAGCAGCCTCGGTATCGCGCTGGCCGCCCAGCAGACGCTGACCGAGCTGGTGCGCCGGGAAGCGCGAATCGATCCTGCCGTCCGCGCCATCGACGTGACCGACGAGCGCGGCCGGGTGCTGTTCAGCTCGGATCCTGCCCGCGTCGGGCGCGACGAAATGGCCCGGCCGCCCGACAGCGTGTCGCGTGTCATGGAAAATGACCTCGAAGCCCGCATCGGCCGGGTGATCGTTCATTACGATCCGGTGATTCTCGCCCAGGGCGCGAAGGCGCTGGCCGACGACCTGCGGGCCATCGCCATCCCGACGCTGGCGGCGGCGGCGGTGGCCACCATCGCCGTGGGGCTTCTGCTGGCCGCCGCTCTGCGCCGCTCGCTGCGGCGGGCGGCAGATCCGAACCAGTGGCCGGAGGCCGCCCGGGCGGCCCTTGCCAGTGTGGATGCCGCCCATGCCGCCGCCCTCACGGGCCATGCCAGCGCCAACCGGGGATTCTGATGATCGGGCTGCGGGGCGGCATATCGGCCGCGATCATCGTCATTCTGTGCGTGGCGCTCGGCATGATCGGCTGGGGCGCGCAACGGGCGGCGGTGCGTACCATCGTTCCCACCATCCTCGCCAAGGCTGAATCCGTGGGCCGCTCTGCTGCCGCGCTGGTCGAGACGGCGGTGGAGGCGGGTATTCCGCCGGAGAAGCTGGCCGGGGTGCCGGCCTATTTCGATGATCTGCGCCTTCAGAATGCGGAACTGGCCGACATCAGGCTGGTGCGCGGCAACGAGGTGCTGTTCCGCTCCGGCTCGGCACAGGATGTGAACTGGCCGCAGGTACGGGTGCCTGTGACGCTGGATACCGGCGCCACCGTCGCCGACGTGGTGATCTATATCGACCCGTCTTCCATCAACGCGCAGGTGGCGGCGGTGCTGATCGACGTCGCCTTCATCGGTGTGGTGGCGCTGCTGATTGCGCTGGAACTGGTGGCGCTGGTGGTGGGCGCGCGGGCGGTGAGCGTGCTGGCCGGTGTCGAAGCCCGGATCCGCGATCTGGCGCGCGGGCGGCTGGTGCGCCACGACGTCATCGCCGCCGACCGGCTGGTGGCGCCCATCGACCGGCAGCTCGACGCGCTCGCCACCCGCCATGCCTTTGCCCGCGCCGAGGCGCAGCGGCAGGGGGATGCGCATGCGCTGGAGGCTCTCGATGCCGTGGCGTCGAAGACCGGGCTCGGTGCGGTCCATATCGTCGGCAACCAGGCCGCGGCGGTGGTGCGCCCGGCGCTGTTCCTGTTCATGCTGGCAGAGGAACTCACCCGCCCGTTCCTGCCGCGCTACGTGCAGATGCTGGCCTCGCCCAGTCTGCCCTTCGGCCCGGATATCGCCATCAGCCTGCCCATCGTCGCCTTCATGGCGGCTGTGGCGCTTTGCCAGCTGCCGTTCGCGGCCCTGTCCGAGCGTATCGGGCGGCGCAACGGTTTCATGGCGGGTGCGGCGCTGGCGGCCTGCGGCTATGTCCTGTCCGCGCTGACCGGCAACTATTTCCTCTTCCTCGCCGCCCGCGCACTGTCGGCGGTGGGCTATGCGCTGGTGTTCGTCTCCGCGCAGGGCCATGTGGTGGACCGTTCCGCCCCCCATGAGCGGGCGGAGGGGCTGGCGGTGTTCGTGCGGGCGATCATGGTGGCGGCGCTGTGCGGGCCGCCCATCGGCGGCGTGATCAGCGACCGGCTGGGAGGCGAGGTGGCCTTCCTGTTCTCCGCCGGTCTTGCCGGTCTTGCCATGGTGCTGGCCGCCCTGAGCCTTCCTGCCTCGGAGCGCCGGGTGGGCGCGATTGGGCTGGCGCCGAGCGACCTCAAGGCGGCCATACTGGCGCCGCGCCTCGCCGCGCTGCTGTTCGGCTGCGCCTTCCCGGCCAAGTTCATCCTGGCCGCCTTCTGCTTCTATCTGATCCCGGTGGAGCTGCAGCGCGAGGGCTTCTCCTCGGCGGCGGTGGGCCGGCTGCAGATGATCTATCCGGTCATCATGGTGCTGGCGGTGCCGCTGTTCGCCGCGCTGGCGGATCGCTTCTCGGCACGCTCCGGCTTCGTGGCGGCGGGCGGTCTGCTGGCGGGGGCGGGGGCGCTTTTGGTTGCTTTCGGCACCTCGCCGGTGACCCTGGCTGCCGTGCTGGCGGTGCTGGGGATTGGGCAGGCCATGTCCATCGCCCCCCAGTCGGCTCTGGTGGCCGACAGTGCCCGCCATGTGCCGGGCGGGCGCTCGGCCGCCGTGCTCGGCCTGTTCCGGCTGGTGGAGCGCTCCGGCAATGCTGTGGGACCGGCTGCCGCGGGCTTACTTTTGGGAAGTGTAGGATTCGTAACTTCCATGATGACGGTTGGTGGCCTAGTGATCTTCGGAGCGGCGGCCTTCATCCTGTCCGGCCGGGCGGCATCCCGGCGCACATCCGTTTCCAACGAGGCGTCGGTACCATGACCAAGCCCATGCTCGATCGCCGGTCCCTGCTGTCGCTCGGCCTTGGTGCCGGTGCGGCCCTGTCTCTGCCGCGCGGCGTCTTCGCCGCGCCGGACAAGACCTTCAAGATCCTGATGCTCACCTTCCGCGGCGAGACCGAGGTGGAGCGCGGTTTCCGTGATCTGCTCGACAGCGCCGGCCTGAAGACCGAGATCGTCTCCCGCGACTGTAAGCGCGATATCACCAACCTGCCGGGGCTGATCGCAGACCTCGACACGCTGAAGCCGGACCTGATCTACACCTGGGGCACGCCGGTGACTCTGGGCGTGGTCGGCCCCTATGATTCCGCCGATCCGAAGTTCATCCGCAACATCCCCGTGGTGTTCGCGCTGGTGGCGGCCCCGGTGCAGGCGCGCATCGCGCCGAGCCTCGCCGAGCCCGGCCGGAACGTCACCGGTTCGGTGCATGTGGTGCCCACCGACGTGCAGATGAAGGCCATGCAGTCCTTCATGGATTTCTCCACGGTCGGCATCCTCTATTCCACCTCCGAGCAGAATTCGGACGTGATCGTCCGCGAGGTGAAAACCTTCTGCGACGGGATCGGCGCCAAGGTGCTCGCCCGTCCCTTCAAGAATGACGCCAACGGCCGCCCCACGGCGGAAGGCGTGGAGGAGATGGTCCGCCAGCTGCGCACCGATAAGGCGGATTGGCTCTATCTGCTGCCGGACACCTTCCTCGGCACCATCTACGACCGGGTGACACCGGCCGCCGCAGCCGCCGGCCTGCCCACCTTCGGCGCGGCGGAACTGGCCATCCGCGAGGGCGGGGCACTGGTGGGGCTGGTCAGCCGCTATTATTCGGTGGGGCAGCTTGCCGGAACCAAGGCGGTGGAGATTCTGGTCAACGGCCGGGCGCCGGGCACCATCCCCATCGAGACGCTGAAGCGCTTCTCGCTCATCATCAACATGCGCATCGCCAAATCGCTGGGCATTTATCCGCCCATCGCCATGCTGAACTATGCCGAACTGGTCACTGGGTGAGCATCGTCCCATGAGTTCAGCCCCGGCCGATCGGCCTCTCGACTGGCGGGCGCTCGTCCCGGCCGATCTCGACATCATCTACGCCCTGCACCGCGCCGCGATCGGCGAGGCGATCCGGCCGGAGGTGGTGAAGCCGGAGAGCCGCGACTTCTTCGCCGGGATTCTCGACGGGCGTGGCCAGATGCAAGGTGTGTTCGATGCCGGCGAACTGGTGGCCTATGGCGTGCTCCAGCGCGACCTGCCTGCCTATGACGATCCTCGCCCGCATATCGGGGCCCCCGCCGACGCAAGCGTGGCCAAGCTGGCCGGCGCCTCGGTGGCGTCCGCCTATCGGGGCCGGGGGCTGCAGCGAGCGCTGATCGCCGCTCGCGTGGGGCTTGCCCGCCCCGGCGATATCCTGTTTGCCACTTCGGCCCCGGCCAATCCGGCCAGCTGGATCAATCTTCTTGCGGAAGGTTTCGCCATTCGGGCGCTGGTGCCTTATTACGGAGGGCATCTGCGCTATCTGATGGTCCGCGATGGAAGCAGTATCGTGCCGGAAGCGACCCGGCTGGTGCTGCCCGATGATAGCGGGCAACAGATGGCGCTGCTGGCGGACGGATGGTGGGGTACCGCCGCCCGGCATGGGGATGAAGGGGCAGCGATTCTCTATGTATCCGGTCAACGAGGGACTTGAGGCGGTCAGTGACCGGACGGTGCTCGAGATCGATCTCGGGGCGATACGCCGCAACTGGCGGATGGTGCGGGACACCTTTACGGGCCACTCCGTCGGCGCCGTGGTCAAGCAGGATGCGTATGGCTTCGGGGCTTCCCGCATCGTGCCGTTGCTGGCCTCCCTGGGCTGCCGCGACTTCTGGGTGGTGAGTTTCGAGGAGGGCCTCGAAATCCGGGCCCTGTTGCCGGAAGCCCGCGTCTTCGTACTGCATGGTCTTGCCGGTGCACCCGTCGCCGAGTTCCGCGCCAACGCTCTGGTTCCGGTGCTGGTGGATGCGGCCGAGCTGCCGATGGCGCGCGCCGAAGCCGCCCGACGCGGCCCGTTCGACGTGGCGCTGCAATTCGACACCGGCCTGACGCGGCTCGGCCTGACGCTGGGCGACGTGCGGCGGTTGCGCGATGAGGCGGATGCCTTCGCCGGCCTCAGGGTGGCAGCCTATGTGACCCATCTCGCACGCTTCGCCGATCCATTCGCCCATCGCAATGTCCAGCAGTGGCGGCGGTTCCGGTCCTGGTCCTCCGTTCTGCCGGCGGCCCCCCTGAGCTTCTGCGCCTCAGCCGGCGTGTTCGGTGACAGCAGCCGGCACTGCGCGCTCGCCCGCGTGGGCAGCGCCATCTATGGCGTGGAAACCACGCCCGCCCGGCCGCAGCCCATCACCTTCGCCGCGCGCCTCACCGCCCCCATCCTGCGGGTGATGGATGTGCGGGCGGGAGTCGAGGTGGGCTATGGCGGCGTCTACCGCACGCCGCGCCCTAGTCGGCTGGCCCATGTGGCGGCGGGTTATGGCGACGGCATTCCCTTCTCGTTTCGCCATCAGGCCCATGTCCGGATTGGCGGTCGGCCGGCGCCCATCGTCGGCGGCGTCGCAATGAATCTCATGACCGTGGACGTGACCCATCTGCCGGAGGGCAGCGTCCGTCCCGGTGCCCGGGTGGAGTTTTATGGGCCGGATGCGCCGGTGGATCGGCTGGCGGCGGCGGCAGGCATCGCCCCCAACGCGCTGATGGTGCCGACCGCCCATCGCGCACACCGCATCTATCGTGACAGCGAGGCGACGCCGGTCGCCCGGCCGGCTGGGCACGGCGTGCTGGAGCAGGGGAAAGCGGCGGGGGACGCGGCGTGAGGTGCGGCCTGCCGGAGGGCAAGGCGGCAGGTTGTGGGTGGGCTCCTCTCTCCTTTGCCGGCGGGCAAAAGACCGATATAGCTTGCCTGTCCCGTGGCGCGCGTTCGCTCCCGGGCGGGTACAGCGCGTTGTGGTTCGGGGGAGGCTTACATGCTGACGTCGCGGCGTTGCGCCGGGCTGCGTCCCGCCGGGCGGGTTGAGGCGCCATGATCCCACCGCACGATCTCACCCCCACCGACAGCGTGGATGTGGACGCCTCCATCGAGGACCTGCCCCGTGTCGCGGAATGGCTCGCCGGCCTTGCCGAGCGCGATGGCTGGACCGACCGCATGCGTTTCGGGCTAGACCTCAGCCTGGAGGAAGCGCTCACCAACGTCATTTCCTACGGCTTCGAGGGGCTGCCGCAGGCGCCCCGCATCCGGGTCGATTATTTCCGCCTGCCGGAGGGCCATGCGGGCCTGCGCATCGTGGACAATGGCATCGCCTTCGATCCCCTGTCCGTGGCCGAGCCGGAAGTGGCGGAGTCGGTCGATAGCGCCCGCATCGGTGGCCACGGCGTGCAGCTCATGCGGCACTTCCTGACCGATCTGGCCTATGAGCGGGCCGGCGACGTCAATCTGTTCACGCTGGTGGCTGCGCCGATGGGCGAGGACTAGAGCCGGCTGTCACCCAACTGTCATGCTGCGTGCCTATCGCTCGCAGTCGTGGTGCCCGTCTTCTCGTGAGTTCCTGAAAACGTGTCGATCTTCGCTGAGCTTCTGGCCGGTCTGGGCCTCCTGTTCGTGGGCCTCAAGCTCATGGGCGCGCATCTGCAGCATGCCATGGGGCGCGAGGTGCGGCGCCTGCTGCGGGCGGCGACCGTCTCGCGGGTGAGCGCCTTCCTGTGCGGGGCGGTGGCGGGCGCCGTCACCCAATCCAGCAATGCGGTGACGCTCATCGCCGCCAACCTCGTGCGCGGCGGCGTGTTCCAGACCCGGCAGGCGATCCCGGTGGTGGCGGGTGCCAATGTGGGCACCTCGGCACTCGTCTTCATCGCCAGCGTCAATCTGAAGGTGGCGGTGTTCTATCTGGTGGGGCTGGTGGGTCTCGCCTTCCATCTTCGCATGGACAAAAGGGCGGGCTGGCGCGACTGGATGGGCGTGATGCTTGGCCTCGCGCTGCTGTTCCTCGGGCTCGACTTCATCAAGAGCGCGCCGCAGGAACTGGATCTTGCGGCGGCGGCGCAGGCGGTGGGCAGCCTGCTCACACCGACGCGGGGCTTCATTCTCGGCTGCCTGCTGGCGCTCGTCACCCAGTCCGCCTCCACACCCACCATTCTGGCGGTGGCGGTGGTGCAGGCGCGGGTGATGGGGCTGGAGGACGGCATGTTCCTCGTCATCGGCGCCAATCTGGGCTCCGGCCTCGCGACGCTGATTTCTGCCGGCGACATGAAGGGCGAGGGGCGGCAGCTCTGCCATGCCGCCATTCAGGTCAAAGCGCTCGGCTGCCTGATGGTGGGGCTCACGGCGGTGGCGGCGATGCTGTCGGGCGTGAACCTCAATCAATGGCTCGGCCATCTGGGGGGCGGCGAGCCGGCCTTCGTGCTGTCCATCGTCTTCCTTGCGCTCCAGCTTTCGGGGGCGCTGGTGGTGGTGGCGTTGGTGAAACTGAGCGAAAGGCTGGCGGTGCGCTTCAGCCCGCCCTCGCAGGAGGACCGCCTTTCACGACCGCACTTCATTCATGATCAGGCGGTGCGCGATCCCCCCACCGCGCTGGACCTCGTGACCCGCGAGACGGCGCGGCTGGTGACGCAGCTTCCCGCCATCCTGCCCGATCTCGACCGGCAGGATGGCGGCGAGAAGCCGGCCCGGCTGGCAGCCTGGAAGGGCGCGCAGGCCATCTCGGCGGCCACCGACCGCTTCCTCACCGAGCTGATCGATCAGCGCCTGACGCGCACCGATCTCGATCTGGCGCTGCGGGCGCAGGCGCAGGTGGAACTGGTGCGGGCACTGCAGGAGACGCTGCACGAGTTCGGCATGGTGGTGGATGGCTTCCGGCCCCCACCGCCGCTGGTCTTCAACCTCTCCGAATCGCTCCGTGCCGTGCTGCTGGTGCTGAGCGACGCCATGCCGGGCGAAAGCATGGAGCTGGATCTCGACGTGCTGGACACGCTGACTTCCGATCGCAGTGAATTGCTTGATCGCATCCGGCGGGATCTGGCGACCTCCTGCGCCGGTGGAGGCGAGGAAGCGCGGGCGCTGATGCGGGCCACCAGCCTGTTCGAGCGCGCGCTGTGGCTGGTGCGGCGGCTGTGCCTGGCGTTGCGTGCCCGCGCGAATGAGGATAATCCGCCGGAGTGGCAGTCCAGTTCCCTCACATCGTGATACGGGCAGGATGGCCGCGGGGCAGAGCCGAATCCGGTCGATGGAATGACCCGATCGGAAGGACCGCCTCTAACATGTTGTGAGAGAACGTTTTACCACTCGGATGGCGATGCAATCCGGCTGGACGTGCTCTAGAGTGAGCCACGTGCGCGGCGAAGCCGGCCCGCGCCAGAGGCATGAGGGACGGGTGCATGCAGATCGAGACCGAAGCCAGCGGTGAGGACACGGTGCTCAAGGTGAGCGGCCGGCTCGACACGCTCAATGCCAAGCCGTTCGAGGGCAAGCTGCTGGATGCCGTGAAGGCTTCCAATGGCGCCATCGTGGTGGACATGGCTGGCGTCGACTATGTGTCGTCCTCGGGCCTGCGCGCGCTGCTGGTGGCCGGCAAGGCCATGAGCCCGCACAAGCGCAAGCTGCGCCTGCGCACGCTGCAGCCGCAGATCCAGGAGGTGTTCGACATCTCCGGCTTCTCGGCCCTGTTCGAGATCAGCTGAGTTTCTGAACGCAAAAGGCCGCCCGCTGAAAAACGGGCGGCCTTTTCTGTGAGCCGGGGTGATGCCGCCGGTGGCTGCACCCCTATGCGCTGAACGTAGGCCCGACGTATGGCAGATGCCCGGCATGTCTCCCGGTCCGCCGTGCGAGCCGGGAGATGCGTCTGCTCCAGTGGTTCCTGGCCTTAGTGGCTCTTGGCTTCCACCTTGCCGCCCTGCACCTTGTTGTCGTGCACCTTGCCGTCGCCCAGTTTGTCGGAGAGGGCGAGGATCAGGCTCGATCCCACGAACACCACATGGATGATCACCAGCCAGGTCATGTTGGTCTGGTTGGTATCCGGGCCGAGGTTCATGAAGGCCTTCAGCAGCGAGATGGCCGAGATGGCGACGATGGAGGCCAGCAGCTTCTGCTTGAGGCCCGTGAAGTCCACCTTGGTCATCCACTCCGGCCAGTCGGGATGGCCCTCGGGGTCGATCTTCGAGACGAAGTTCTCATAGCCCGAGAAGATGACGATCAGCACGAGATTGCCGGTCAGCGTCAGGTCCACCAGCGACAGGATGCCAAGGATGACGTCGCTCTCGGTGGCGGTGAGCGAGATGCTGACAAAGTGGATCAGCTCGCGGCCGAACTTCACCAGCAGCACGAACATTGACACCACGAGGCCGAGATAAAACGGGGCCATCAGCCAGCGGCTGCGGAACAATGTGCCCTCGATGAGCCGCTCCAGCATCAATGTCTTCCCTTGCGTGCATGATTATGGCTGCCGTATCGGCAGTTGCTGCCTTTCCTTAGCATATTGCAGCGCAATGTCAGCGTGACGTCAGCAGGAAGTCCGGGATGACGGGCGGCTCACGGCCGCCCGCGGCACGTTCAAGCGCGCCTATTCCTTCACCGCGCCGGTCATGGACGAGACGTAATAGTCCACGAAGAAGGAATAGAGGATCACCACCGGCAGCGAGCCGATGAGCGCGCCAGCCATGAGCGATCCCCATTCATAGACGTCGGACCGCACCAGTTCGGTGAGCACGCCCACCGGCACCGTCTTGTTCTCCGAGGACTGGATGAAGGTCAGCGCGTAGATGAACTCGTTCCAGGACAGGGTGAAGGAGAAGATGCCCGCCGAGATGAGGCCGGGGATGGAAAGCGGCAGCAGCACCTTGATCAGGATCTGCCAGCGCGAGGCGCCGTCCACCAGCGCGCATTCCTCCAGCTCGTAGGGGATGGAGCGGAAATAGCCCATCAGCAGCCAGGTGGAGAAGGGCACGAGGAAGGTGGGATAGGTGAAGATGAGCGCCAGCTTCGAGTCATAGATGCCGAGCTTGAACACCATCAGCGCCAGCGGGATGAACAGGATGGAGGGCGGCACCAGATAAGCCAGGAAGATGCCCAGCCCCACCCAGCGCGAGCCCTTGAAGCGCAGCCGCTCGATGGCATAGGCCGCGAACACCGAGGCCACCAGCGAGATGGCGGTGGCGGCGAAGGACACATAGAGCGTGTTCCACAGCCAGTAGGGATAGGTGGTTTCGAATAGGAGATACTTGATGTGGTCGAGAGTCGGCCCCACCACCCAGAGCGGCGAGTAGTTGGCGTAATCGGTGAGCTGGTAGTTCGGCTTAATGGCGGTAATCGCCATCCAGTAGAACGGGAACAGCAGCACGAACACGAACACCAGCAGCGGCAGCATCACGGTGATGAGCCGGCGCGGCAGGCTGTCCAGATAGCTCATGCCGGCGGAATCGTCGGTGAGGCCCGACGTCTTTGCGCGCTTGGCGGCGCCGGTGTCGGCGCCGGGGGCGTGGCTGCTGTCGGTCATGGCGGCACCCGCGCGTGAGGGGGAGGAGGAGGCGGAATGGGTGGAGGTCATCAGTCGCCTCCCCCCTGCTGCCACTTGCGGCGCTGCAGGCCGAAGTAGGAGAACAGGATCGCCGAGAGCAGGAAGGGGATCATCGCCACCGCGATGGCCGCGCCCTCGCCCAGCTGGCCGCCGGGAATGGCGCGCTGGAAGGAGAGGGTGGCCATGAGATGGGTGGCGTTGAGCGGCCCGCCGCGCGTCAGCACATAGATGAGCTGGAAGTCGGTGAAGGTGAACAGCACCGAGAAGGTCATCACCACCGCGATGATCGGCGAGAGCATGGGCAGCGTGATGTAGCGGAAGCGCTGCCAGCCGGTGGCACCGTCCAGCGTTGCCGCCTCGTGCAGCGACTGCGGGATCGTCTGCAGGCCGGCGAGCAGCGAGATGGCGACGAACGGGATGCCGCGCCACACATTGGCTGCGATCACCGAGGCCCGCGCATTGGTGGTGTCGCCGAGGAAGTTGATGTTGTGATCAATGAGCCCGAGCTTGATCAGCGCCCAGGAGATCACCGAGAACTGCGCGTCGAAGATCCACCAGAAGGCGATGGCCGAGAGCACGGTGGGCACCACCCACGGCAGCAGCACGATGGCGCGGAAGAAGGACTTGAACGGCAGGTTCTGGTTCAGCAGCAGCGCCAGCCACAGGCCGAGCGCGAACTTCAGGATCGAGGCGCCGACCGTGTAGAGAATGGTGTTGAACACCGAGAGCAGAAACACGCTGTCATCGAACAGCGACTGGTAGTTCTCCAGCCCGATGAAGACGCCCTCGCGGCCGATGCGTGTGTCGGTGAAGCCGAGCCACACGCCGAGACCGAGCGGATAGGTAAGGAACAGCAGCAGGAAGACCGCGGCCGGCAGGAGGAACAGAAGTCCCAGAAGGTGGCGCCCCTGTCCGACCCGGGAGAGCCAGGACCGGAAGGAGCTGTGTGACGCCTGATGCGCCGCGATGTCAGCCATGAACCGAAATCTCCGAATGCCGCCTCAGGCGGGCTTGCGTCGGGACGTTTGGGGGCGGCGAGCTTTGCCACCTGTCCTGAATTGAGCCAATGCTTAGCATCAGGTTACGAGAGGAGAGCGGCCCCGGCATGAAGCCGGGGCCGTCCCGCGTCAGCCGCGATAGATGCGCGAGGCGCGCTGCTCGGCGCGCCGGGCCGCTTCCTCGGGGGAGCGCTGGCCGGTGGCGGCTTCCGCCACCATGTCGACCACGATCCAGTCCGCCATGGCGGCGGCCGACTGCGGGCCGAGCGGGCCAGCGAAGCCGTTTGGCCGCAGGGTTTCGGAGGCCTTGGCATAGGGGGCGTGGATCGGGTTGGAGGTCCACACCGGATTGCTGGCGAACGCCTTCAGCGTCTGACAGCAATAGGCCTGCGAGCCCTGGATCCAGGCATTCATCTGGTCCGGCTCGAACATGAAGGACAGATAGGCCTGCGCCGCCTTCGGATATTTGGTGTATTTGAAGATGCAGGCCGAAGTGGTCTGGTGCAGTTCCACCGACTTGCCCACCGGCCCGATGGGCAGGTTGACGGAGCGCATGTCGGCGGCCATGTCGGCCAGCTTCGGATCGTTCTTGGCGGCGTAATAGAGCGACACGCCGTTGGCGGTGACGGAGATTTCACCGGCGAGGAACGCGCGGTTGTTGTTCACGTCCAGCCAGCTTTCCGTGCCCGGAATGAAGCTCTGGTACAGCTCGCGGGCGTATTTCAGCGCGTTGATGGTCTCCGGGCTGTTGATCTTCACCTTGCCCTTGTCGTCCACCATCTCGCCGCCGTGGCTCCACAGCACCCAGTGGCAGAAGTTGTTGCCGTCACCCACGCCGTGGCCGAGCGTGAAGCCCATGGGGTGGTTCTTCGCCTTCAGGGCTTTCGCGAGTTCAAGGAAGGACTTGGTGTCCTTCGGGAATTCCGAGAAGCCCGCTTCCTTCACCCAGCTGTCGCGATAGATGATGGCATTGCCGATGGTGGCGAGCGGCAGGGCCACGTAGCGGCCGTTGTTCAGCGCATAGGCCTCGGGGGCCGCATACCAGCCGCCATTGGCCGCGCCGAGCCCCTTGGCGAGGTCGCTCACGTCGAGCAGCTTGTCGGGATACTGCTGGGCGTCATCGAACCACACCCAGACGATGTCCGGGCCGGAGCCCACATTGGCGGCCACCGCCGCCTTGGGGCGGATGTCTTCCCAGCTCTCCTTGTCGACGCGCACCTCGATGCCGGTCTTCTCGGTGAACTTCTTGGTGTTGGCGAGCCAGGCGTCTTCTTCCGCCTTCACGAACGGCGCCCAGCGCAGCAGGCGCAGGCTGGCGCCCGGCTCCGGATCGAACTTTGGCAGCGCTTGCGCAAGGCTCGGCGTGCTGCCCAGCATGGGCAGGGCAGCCGCACCCGCGAGCCCGGCACCGCCCATCAGCACGTCGCGTCTGGAAATGGTCATCTTGGCGTTCCTCCGTTGGGTGCCGGAACGGCCTGCCTGCCGGCCCGGCGGTTTGGCGTTGCCCGTGCCGCGTCCGTTGAACGGGTGTTCAACGGCGTGGTCTTCTGGGCAGGGATCACCCTGGCAATAATGCCCCGTTGGATCGGGGCTTCTGACAAAGCACGTAATGTCTTTGATGTGTCGTTTCTTGTTCTTGCTTTCCGGAGACCGTCCGGTGGGTCCAGCTAGGGTTTGCCGGCGGTTTCCCCGCCCTTTGGGCTTGGGGAACTGGCGTTCCGCCGGCTCAACGCTCAGAGCCGCTGGCCGCTCACGGCGTCGAACAGATGCGTCATCCCCGGCTGGGGCGAGATGTGGATGGTTTCGCCGGGCGCCAGCGACAGGCGCTCGCGGAACAGGCAGGCGATCTCCTGCTCGCCGACCCGCACGATGGCGAGGATCTCCGAGCCGGTGGGCTCCACCACGACGATCTCCACCGGCACGCCCTGCGGGTCGATGCGGACATGCTCGGGGCGCAGGCCGTAGATTGCGTCCTTGCCCACCGCGCCCTCCGGCACCCGGTCGAGCGGAAACTTCGCGCCGCTCGGGGTGACGAAGGCGGCGGTGCCGTTCACCTGCACCTTGCCCTTGATGAAATTCATGGAGGGCGAGCCGATGAAGCCAGCCACGAACTGGTTGGCGGGCTGGTCGTAGAGATCGAGCGGGGCGCCGATCTGCTCCACCACGCCGTCATGCATTACCACGATCTTGTCGGCCATGGTCATGGCCTCGATCTGGTCGTGAGTGACGTAGACGGTGGTGGTCTTCAGCCGCTGGTGCAGTTCCTTGATCTCGGTGCGCATCTGCACGCGCAGCTTGGCATCGAGATTTGAGAGCGGCTCGTCGAACAGGAACACCTGCGGATCGCGCACGATGGCGCGGCCCATGGCCACGCGCTGGCGCTGGCCGCCGGACAACTGGCGCGGAAAGCGATCCAGCAGATGGGAGAGGCCGAGGATGCCGGCGGCGCGGTTCACGCGGGCATCGATCTCCGCCTTCGGCGCTTTGCGCAGCTTGAGCGAGAAGCCCATGTTGGCGCCCACCGTCATGTGCGGATAGAGCGCGTAATTCTGGAACACCATGGCGATGTCCCGCTCTTTCGGCGGAACCTCGTTGACCACGCGGTTGCCGATGCGGATCTCGCCGCCGGAGATGTTCTCCAGCCCGGCGATCATGCGCAGCAAAGTCGATTTTCCGCAGCCCGAGGGGCCGACCAGAACCACGAACTCGCCGTCGTGGATGTCGATATCGACGCCATGAATAACGGGCGTCGAGCCATAGGCTTTCGTGACTGCGCGGATATCGACCGTCGCCATCGTGCACTGCTCCCTGTCTACCCTTGCGGGTGTCATCCCCTGCGGGAGGCCCTTGGCGGGGCCATCGGTGCGGGGGCGCCCGTTACGGGCTGCGTCGTCCTACCCATAAGGCTTCCGTTTGACGGTTTTTCCGTTCTCGGAGCCCGAATTGTCCGCTTGGCAGCGGTTGCATGCCCCTTGGCGAGGGCGCGGGAGTGATCATGGGGCGGTAATGGCCGACGATCAAGCGGAGATTAAAACGATTGAACCAAAGCATGAGGGCGCTTATCCAAGACCGGGTCGGGAGCTCTTTCTGCTTCGATTGTCTCGCAATCCGGGCAGTAAGACGTTCCCCATCAAAGTGTTAGAGACCGATTTTCCGGCCGGGCCGTTGCGGCCTCAAGGGAGCGGGCTCTAAGGCGTCCGGCGCGTTCCGTGCCGCGTTTCCTCCGTCTGCCAGAGAGTTGAACGCCATGACCTCCGCTCCCTCCACGTCCGCCCGCCCGAAGCTGCTCCTCACGGGGCCGATCATGGAGGCGGTTGTCGAGCGCCAGCTGGAACAGCACTTCACGCTGCTGGGGCCGGACAATTTCGAGGCGATCATCGCCGCCGAGGGGGCCGAGATCCGGGGCCTTGCCACCAAGGGCAAGATGCGGGTGGACGGCGCGCTCATGGATCGCCTGCCCAATCTGGAGATCGTCTCCAATTTCGGCGTCGGCTACGACACCGTGGATGCCGCCGCCGCCGCCGAGCGCAAGATCATCGTCACCAACACGCCGGACGTGCTGAACGAGGAAGTGGCGGATCTCGCTGTCGGCCTGCTGCTCGCCACCGTGCGCGAGTTGCCGCAGGCGGACGCCTACGTGCGCGCCGGCAAGTGGCTGAAGGGGCCGTATCCGCTCAGCGCCACCCTGCGCGACCGCAAGGTGGGCATCGTCGGCATGGGCCGCATCGGCAAGGCCATCGCCAAGCGGCTGGAGGCGTTCGGCCTGCCCATCGTCTATCACACCCGCCGCGCCCAGCCGGACGTGCCCTTCCAGCACTATGACAACCTCATCGCCATGGCGAAGGACGTGGACACGCTGGTGCTGATCCTCCCCGGCGGGGCCGCCACCCGCAACCTCGTCAATGCCGAGGTACTGGAGGCGCTGGGACCGCGCGGCATCCTCGTCAACGTGGCGCGTGGCACCGTGGTGGACGAGCCGGCGCTGCTCAAAGCGCTGCAGGACAAGACCATCCTTGCCGCCGGCCTCGACGTGTTCGTGGACGAGCCGCGCGTGCCGGAAGCCTTCTTCGCCCTCAACAATGTGGTGCTGCTGCCGCATGCGGGGTCTGCCACCCACCACACACGCGAGGGCATGGGCCAGCTGGTGGTGGACAATCTGGTGTCCTGGTTCGCCGGCAAGGGCCCGGTGACGCCGGTTGGCGAGACGCCCTGGCCGAAGTGATAGGCCGAGGCAGGTGAGGCGGCGGGACGCCCGGCTTGGCGATCCTGCCGCGTCGGGAGCGGTTGACTTTCCCGGCGAACGGGGACTGCCTTAGGAGTGGGTGCGCGGGGGCGCATCCGCCACGCCTCACACACCGGAGGTCTGGTGTGTGAGGGTGTCCTCGGCGGGCTCATCCCCGCGCGGGGACGCGGGCTTCAGCGGGTGCCGTGTGCCGGCGCCAAAGTGGAAGGTCTGCGATGCGATCCGGCTTCCTCCCCCTCCCAATCCTGGACGGCGCCGACGCGCCCCTCCTTTCCTCAATGTCGGGGCAGGTGCCTTTGGCTTCCTCGCGCGCGCGCGAGCGCGCGGCCTGTTTTTCCGCCGCGCGTTCTTCGGGGTACGGCGCGGTCCTGTGGGCCGTCATGCTTGGGGTCATGGCCGCAGGCTCGACTGCCGGTGATGTCGCGCAGGCCCAGTCCAACGCCCCGCCGAAGCCGCCTGTGAGCGTGCCGGCGAAACCCGCAGCTCCCGGCACCGCAGCCCAGAAGCCCGTGCCGGCACCCAAGGCGCCGGACCCGGCACTGAAGGCGGAAGCGGAGAAGCGGGCGGGCTCCCTGATGCTGGCTAGTGCCGATGGTGAGCGCAACTGCCCCGTGGAGCTGAAGACCGCCGTCGCCGCTTCGGGCTTCGCTTTGTCCTTCGGGACCGGGGGCTGCCCGGCGGTGCCGTTCACAGCGCAGGTGGCCGGCTGGCTACCCGATGCCTCGGGCTCAATCGTCATGGTTTCGGCCCAGGGCCGTCAGGTGGCCGAATTCACCGAAGGGGCCGGTGGCGCCTATGAGGCGCTCAGGGAAGGGGACGGCGTCTATTTTTTGGCTCCGCCCGCCGCCCTGCAGGAGGACATGGCCCGGCCCGAGGAGATGCTTGGCACGTGGGATCTCTCGCGGACGGCCGGCACCCCGCTTTGTCGCTGGGTCTTCGGGGAGGGCGCGGCGGCCAAGGGTGGCTTTTCGGTCACAGTGATGCCGGGCTGCGACAGCGCGCTGGCGGGCTTCGCGCCCACCTCCTGGCGGCTGGAGGGAGGAAATGTGCTCGTCAGCTCCGGCTCAGGCGCCAGCACGCTACGATTCGCCCGACAGGAGGACGGCGGCTGGGCGAAGGTACCGGAGCGCGGTCGTCCATTGCTCATGTCGCGGCCCTGATACGGTTAACAGGGGCTTTGGCGTTGTAGCCCCTTGTCGCGGCGACGGATGAGCATTTGGAATCCGTCTCGAATGTGGCGAAAATGCAACGCGAGAATCCAGCAACCATGCGGGGTTGCCTATTGGTTGTGCAACCCGTGCCTCATTTTTTGCGTTGGACACGATCCCGAAAACTGTTTCTCTCTCATCACAAATTTCTGATAGGGGGGTACAGCGTATGAAGACTTGGGCAAATATTGCGGCTGGTGCGTTGCTTGCGACTGTTGCGTCTGTCGGTGCTGCTTCTGCCGCCGACCTGGCCACCATGCCGGTGAAGGCCGTTGTGGCCGCGCCCGAGCCGCCGCCGTTCGATGTGGCCTTCGGCGTGAAGTTCACCACTGACTACATTTTCCGTGGCGTCACCCAGACCGACGGCAATGCGGCTGTTCAGGGCTATGCCGAACTGCGCGCCTGGGATTGGGTCTACCTCGGCATCGCCGGCTCCAACGTTGACTTCCCGGCCTATGCCGGCATGTCCGATCCGTCCGCCGAGATCGACCTCTACGGCGGTCTGCGCCACACCTGGGGCGCGTTCACTGGTGACGTCGGCTTCATCTATTATTACTACACCGGCCAGGCCAATAACGGCGCCTACGGTGGTGGTTTCCCGGCCAATCAGCTGGACTTCTGGGAAATCTACTTCAAGCCCACCTATGTCGTGAACGACATCGTTACGGTCGGCGGCAATCTGTTCTACACCGACAGCTTCGCTGGTTCGGGCGCCTCGGGCACCTATCTGTCGGGCACTCTCAAGATCGCCCTGCCCAACTACACGTCCAACAAGGACTGGGGTTGGTACGTCTCGGGTGAGCTTGGCTATCAGTGGCTGGGGGATACCGACCTGAGCAGCCAGTATATCCTGGCGGGCAATTCCAACTACGCGCTGGTCGATTACACGACCTGGAACGTGGGCGTGGGCTTCACCTACAAGGCCATGACCATCGACCTGCGCTACTACGACACCGACCTGAACCGCGACCAGTGCTACACCAACACGGCGCTGTTCAACGGTTGCGGCGATCGCTACGTGGCCAGCATCTCGTTCGACACCTCGCTGCTGTCGCTCAAGTGATCTGAGGGGGCGACCGGCGCCGACGGGGAACCAGAATACCCGCAAGGCTGGAAGCAATCAGACGACGCCGTGCCCGAAAGGGCGCGGCGTTTTTCGTTTTGGAGCCTGCTTAAGGGGGCGGCGGGAACGGAAAGGGAAGGTCGTCCGGCAGCCGATTTGCGCCGGTTTCGATCCCTGGATGTTCCGGTCTTGCTGGAAGCTGTCCCGTTGCGGGACAGTGTCGGCACGGGTGGCCGTGCCGGATGGCTCAGATCAGCCGCAGGCCCTTCAGGCTGGCGTGGCCGTCCTTGCCGACGATGATGTGGTCATGCACTTCGATGCCCAGGGGCTTGGCTACGTCAATGATCTTGCGCGTCATGTCGATATCTGCGCGCGAGGGAGTCGGGTCGCCGGATGGGTGGTTGTGGCAGAGGATCAGCGCCGAGGCGGAAACCTCCAGCGCCCGTTTCACCACCTCGCGCGGATAGATGGGCGCGTGGTCCACGGTTCCGGTGTGCAGCACCTCGTCGGCGATCAGCTGGTTGCGCTTGTCGAGGAACAGGATGCGCACCTGCTCGCGATCGGCAAACGCCATGGCGGTGCGGCAATAGTCCAGCACCGCGCTCCATGAAGATAGCACGGTGCGCTTCTTCATCTGGCCCTTGGCAATGCGCTGGGCCGCCGCCTGCACCAGCTTCAGCTCGGTGATGATGGCGTCCTTTACGCCGGGGATCTCGGCCAGCAACCGCTCGGGCGCGGCCACCACCTCGGCGAAGGAGCCGAAGCGCTCCACCAGAACTTTCGCCAGTGGCTTCACGTCGCGCCGGGGCACGGCGCGGAACAGGATCAGTTCCAGCAACTCGTAATCGGGCAGGCTCTCTGCCCCCGACTGGCGGAAGCGGGCGCGCAGCCGATCGCGATGGCCGTGGAAGTGCGGCGCTTCCTCAAGGCCTTCATCCGGCTCGCGCGCCATTTCCGCCCCTGTGACGTGTCAGCCGATGGAGTAGGGCGGCTTGTGGTAGCCCTTGGGGCTCAGGGTGAAGATCTCGCAGCCGGTCTCGGTCACGCCCACGGCATGCTCGAACTGGGCCGAGAGGGAGCGGTCGCGGGTCACGGCGGTCCAGCCGTCGGACAGCACCTTCACGTGCGGGCGCCCGAGATTGATCATCGGTTCCACGGTAAAGATCATGCCGGGCCGCAATTCCGGCCCTTCGCCTTTGCGGCCGACGTGCACGATGTTCGGTTCGTCGTGGAACACCTGACCGACGCCGTGGCCGCAGAAGTCACGCACCACGCTCATGTGCTGCGGCTCCACGAAGGCCTGGATGGCGGCACCGATGTCGCCCACATGGGCGCCGGGCTTGATGGCCTCGATGCCGATCATCATGGACTCGTAGGTCACGTCCAGCAGGCGCTCGGCCCGGCGAGGGATTTCCCCGATGGCATACATGCGGCTCGTGTCGCCGTACCAGCCGTCCACCACCAGCGTGATGTCCACGTTCACGATATCGCCTTCGCGCAGCGGGCGCGGGTTCGGCATGCCGTGGCAGACCACGTGGTTTACGGACGTGCAGACCGAATAGCGATAGCCGCGATAGTTCAGCGTCGCCGGATAGGCGCCGTGAGCCACCGCGAAATCGAACACCAGCTTGTCGACGGCCTCGGTGGAGACGCCGGGGCCGATCATTTCGGAGACGGCATCCAGCGCCTGCGCGGCCAGTTGCCCGGCCTTGCGCATGCCGGCGAAGCCTTCCGGGCCATGCAGCTTGATATGGCCGGTCTTCCGCAGCGGCGCATTGGCCGCTTCCACATAGGTCATCACGCGTCTCCGGCGCGCTTAACCGCGCCCATTCTAAGGATTTGCCTCCAGATTTAGGCCAAGCGGCGCGCAAAGCAAGCGGGGAGGGCAAGGTCGCCTGCATCTGCCGGCGTGGGCGACGGGGGCAGGGCGGTTGTCAGCCCGCGTCCAGCAGTCGCACCCGCAGGCGCTCCAGTGTGCGCGTGAAGGCGGATGGGTCGTCGAGGGCGCGGGCGATGACCAGGCCGCCCTGAATAGCGACCACCGCTTCCTCGGCGAGATCGCCGGCCAGCTCTGGCCTATGGCCGAGCCGGCAGAGCGCGGAAGCCAGTGCATCGCGCCAGCGGGTGAAATAGCCGGAGAGGCGGGCGGCGAAGCGGTCGCGCGTGAGATTCAATGCCAGCACACCTACAAGGCACACCCTCCGGCCGGAACGAAAGTAGGCGTCGGTGCCGTCCAGCATGCGGGTGATGGCCGCGCGGGGATCTTCATCCTCGCGCAGCGGCTGGTAGACCTCGGTCTCGAACCAGTGGTCGATATGGTCGAGCACCGCCTCCGCCATCTCCTCTTTCCCACCGGGGAAGAAGTGATAGAGGCTGCCCTTGCCGAGCCCGGTGCGAGCGGTGATGTCGGCAAGGCTCGCGCCTTCGAAGCCATGCTCGCGGAACACCTCGCCCAGTTCGGGCAGCACGTCCTCGCGGGTGCGGGCGGTCTTCTTCTGGTTCATGCGTCCTGTCGCGTGTATCGGGCCGCTCAGAGGCCCAGCTCGGTGAGGCCGGGATAGTCGAGCGGCCGGGGGCCCTTCTCCCAGATGAACTTCCGGTCCGCCTTGGCGATGGCGACGTCGTTGATGCTCGCCTGTCGTTTGCGCATCAGGCCGGCCTCGTCGAACTCCCAGTTCTCATTGCCATAGGAGCGGAACCAGTTGTCCGCCGCATCGTGCCACTCATACTGGAAGCGCACGGCGATGCGATTGTCGTGGAAGGCCCAGACTTCCTTGATGAGCCGGTAGTCCAGCTCCTTCTGCCATTTGGCGGCCAGAAAGGTGACGATCTCCGCGCGGCCGGTGATGAAGTCGGAGCGGTTTCGCCACACGCTGTCGGGCGTGTAGGCCAGCGACACCTTCTCCGGATCCTGATTGTTCCAGGCATCCTCGGCCATGCGGGCCTTCTGGGCAGCGGTCTCACTGGTGAAAGGCGGAAGCGGCGGACGGGACATGAAACGTCTCCTGCGCTCTGTACCATTTGGTACACTGCAATGTACTGATCGGTACGGCAGTGATCCGAGGCGGTCAAGATGCAAAGCGGGACAAGCCCCGCCGGCGGCCGCGCAAAAATGCGAACGGGAAAGCCAATCCCCTCTTCCAACGGCGAAAAGGCTCCCCACATCTGCCGTGGCGGTCGCGCTCGAAAGCAGCGCGGACACCGCTGCGGTGGCCGGGGATACCGGGACCGCATCCAGGCGATCGGGGCGCGCTTCTTCAAGGCGCCCGGACGTTGAGGAGGGAAAACATGAATTTTGAGATCTACACCGAGCGCGCGCGCGGTTTCGTCCAGTCGGCCCAGTCGCTGGCCGTGCGTGAGGGCCACCAGCAGTTCGTGCCCGAGCATCTGCTCAAGGTGCTGCTCGACGACCCCGAAGGCCTTTGCGCCGGCCTCGTCCAGCGCGCGGGGGGCAACCTCCAGCAGATCCGCGACGAGACCGAAGCCGCCATCGGCAAGCTTCCCAGGGTGCAGGGCGGTTCCGGCCAGGTCTATCTGGCGCAGGGCATCGCGCGCGTCTTCGACGCTGCCGAACAGGCCGCCAAGAAGGCGGGCGACGGCTATGTGACCGTCGAGCGCCTGCTGCTGGCGCTGGCCATCGAGAAGGAAACCGAGGCGGGCAAGATCCTCGCGCGCGGCGGCGTGACCCCTCAGGGTCTGAACACCGCCATCGAGGCGCTGCGCAAGGGCCGCACGGCTGACACCGCCACGGCGGAAAACGCCTATGACGCGCTGAAAAAGTATGCCCGCGATCTCACCCAGGCTGCGCGGGACGGCAAGCTCGACCCGGTGATCGGCCGCGACGAGGAAATCCGCCGCACCATTCAGGTGCTGGCGCGCCGCACCAAGAATAATCCCGTGCTCATCGGCGAGCCGGGCGTCGGCAAGACCGCGATCGTGGAGGGCCTCGCCCGCCGCATCGTCGATGGCGACGTGCCGGAGAGTCTGAAGAACAAGAGCCTGCTCGCCCTGGACATGGGCGCGCTGATCGCGGGCGCGAAGTATCGCGGCGAGTTCGAGGAGCGCCTGAAGGGCATCCTTCAGGAGGTCACTTCGGCCGACGGCGGCATCATCCTGTTCATCGACGAGATGCACACCCTTGTCGGCGCGGGCAAGAGCGATGGGGCCATGGACGCCTCCAATTTGCTGAAGCCCGCGCTGGCGCGCGGCGAGCTGCACTGCGTCGGCGCGACCACGCTCGACGAGTACCGCAAGCATGTGGAGAAGGACCCGGCGCTGGCCCGCCGCTTCCAGCCGGTGTTCGTCAGCGAGCCCACGGTGGAGGACACGGTGTCCATCCTGCGGGGCCTCAAGGAGAAGTACGAGCTGCATCACGGCGTGCGCATCACCGATAGCGCGCTCGTGGCCGCCGCCACCTTGTCCAACCGCTACATCACTGACCGCTTCCTCCCCGACAAGGCCATCGACCTGATGGACGAGGCCGGCTCGCGGCTGCGCATGCAGGTGGATTCAAAGCCGGAAGAACTCGACAGCCTAGACCGCGACATCGTGCGTCTGCGCATCGAGCAGGAGGCGCTGAAGAAGGAGACCGACACCGCCTCGCAGGACCGCCTGAAGCGGCTGGAGAAGGAGCTGGCCGATCTGGAGGAGAAGTCCGCCGAACTCACCTCCAAGTGGAAGGCCGAGAAGGACAAGCTCGGCGCCGCCACGGACGTGAAGGCCAAGCTCGACCAGGCCCGTGCCGATCTCGCGATCGCGCAGCGCCAGGGCGAGTATCAGAAGGCCGGCGAGCTGACCTATTCGGTCATTCCCGATCTTGAGAAGCGCCTCGCCACGCTTGAGGCCGCCGGGCAGGCGGGCACCATGGTGATGGAGAGCGTCACGCCGGACCATATCGCGGGCGTCGTCTCGCGCTGGACCGGCGTGCCGGTGGACAAGATGCTTCAGGGCGAGCGCGACAAGCTGCTGCGCATGGAGCAGGAACTGGCCAAGCGCGTCATCGGCCAGACCGAGGCGGTGGCCGCGGTCTCGACCGCGGTGCGCCGGGCGCGCGCCGGTCTGCAGGATCCGAACCGGCCCATCGGTTCGTTCCTGTTCATCGGCCCCACCGGTGTCGGCAAGACCGAGCTGACCAAGTCGCTGGCGAGCTTCCTGTTCGACGACGACACGGCAATGGTGCGCATCGACATGTCGGAATACATGGAGAAGCACTCCGTGAGCCGGCTGATCGGCGCCCCTCCCGGCTATGTCGGCTATGAGGAAGGTGGTGCGCTCACCGAAGCCGTGCGGCGCCGGCCCTATCAGGTCGTGCTGTTCGACGAGGTGGAGAAGGCCCATCAGGACGTCTTCAACGTCCTCCTGCAGGTGCTCGACGACGGGCGCCTGACGGACGGACAGGGGCGCACCGTGGACTTCCGCAACACTCTCATCATCATGACCTCGAACCTCGGGGCCGAATATCTGGCGGATCCCCGCCAGCCGGTCGGCTTCGGCATTCCCGGCCATGACGGCGAGACGGTGGTCACTGACGAGGAGGCCTATGAGCTGGTGATGCAGGCGGTGCGGCGTCATTTCCGCCCTGAATTCATCAACCGCATCGACGAGATCGTCATGTTCCACCGGCTCAAGAAGGAGCAGATGGGCGGCATCGTCGAGATCCAGCTCAAGCGTCTGGCGAAGCTGCTGGAGGATCGCAAGATCACCCTCGACCTCTCGGATGCGGCGCTCGGCCATCTGGCGGACAAGGGCTACGACCCGGCCTATGGCGCGCGTCCGCTGAAGCGGACGATCCAGAAGCTGGTGCAGGATCCGCTCTCGCACATGCTGCTGGCCGGCGAGGTGCCGGACGGCGCGGTGGTTCACGTGGACCTGGAAGGCGGCAAGCTCGCCTTCCATCCTGAGCGCGGTGCGGCCGCCACCGAGGAACAGGCCGCCTGAGCCTGCGCACAGCACTGAAAGCAGAAACGCCCGGCGATGAGCCGGGCGTTTTCTTTTGCGTGCGTGTCTGGAAGGCCGATCAGCGCGACCGGCTGGTCCCGTTGTTTCCGTTGCCGGCGGCGGAGGCCACCTTGGGCGGCACCGGCGCGTGGCTGAGCAGCGCCTCGATGCGCTCGCGCTCCTTGGTGAACTCGGACAGAACCTTGCCGTCGAGCGCCCGGCCGCGCGGCAGGCGCACGCGCATGGGATCGACGAAGCTGCCGTTGATCTTCACCTCATAATGGAGATGCGGGCCGGTGGAGAGGCCGGAGGAGCCCAGATAGCCGATGAGCTGGCCCTGCCGGATCTGCTGGCCTTCCTTCAGCCCCTTGGCGAAGCCGGACTGGTGGGAATAGGTGGTGACATAGCCGTTGGCGTGCTGGATTTCCGTGTGCCGGCCATAGCCGGACTTCCAGTTGGCATAGATGATCGTGCCATTACCCGCCGCATAGATCGGCGTGCCCACCGCGTCCGACCAGTCCACGCCGGTGTGCAGCTTGGAGATGCCCAGGATGGGGTGGCGGCGATAGCCAAAGGGCGAGCGCATGATGCCGCCGGCGATGGGCTTGCGGACGAGGAACTTTTTGGCGCTCTTGCCTTCCTCATCATAGTAATCGACGAGGCCGTCGTCCGGGGTCTGGAAGCGATAATAGCGCCGCGTCTCGCCATTGGTGGTCAGCGTCGCATAGAGCACTTCGGCGTCGGTGGCGCTGTCTTCGGAATACAGCACCTCGAAATTGTCGCCCGGCTTCACGCGGCGCTGGAAGTCCACGTCGAAGGAATAGATGCGCACCAGATCGGCGATGACGCTGCGCGGCATCTCGTTGCGCAGGGCCGTCTCGTAGAGGCTCTCATAGAGCCGGATGCCGGGACGGCCGTCATCATCCTCATCGTCCGACATGTCTTCGGAGACACCGCCGATGTCGCTCTCGGTGGGCTCGGCCACGGAAACGAAGCTGCCGGTGTCGGAAGCGGCCACCGTTCCTTCATGGCCGGCATCGCTGAACAGCGAGACGCGCAGCGGATGCACCTTCTTGGCCGTGTCTTCCTGCAGCAGCAGGCGAATGCGCAGGCCGTCCTTCACTGTGCCGTCACGGCCGCGACGGAAGGCGGCGGCGAGCGCGCGGGCTTCCTCCTGCGACACGCCGGCATCGGTGAGGATGGAGACGATGGTGTCGCCCTTCTTCACGACCATGGTGCTGTCGGACCAGTCGTTGCCGCCGGAGGTGTCGGCCGAGGTCTTGTCGAGATAGCTGACGTTCTCCATTACCTCGGGGCGGCCGAGGCCGGGCACGGGGGGGATGGGGCCCATGACGCCGGGGCCGGTGGGCATGCCGTACTGGCCCTCGGAGGCATAGGCCAGCGAGGGACTGCCGGCGGTGCCCGGCGCCGGCGGGCGACCGGTGATGGCGGTGGGCAGGCCCACGGGCACGGGCTGCGAGCGGGCAAGTTCCGCTGTTTCGCGCACCTTGCCGAGCACGCTCTCCATGGGCACGGCCGAGCCGTAATGGGCATTGCCGGGGGCAGCCGAGAGATCACGCATGACGAGGGTGATCTCGCCGGTGGGCTCGGCCTGCGGCGCGCTTTCCTGCGGATCGGCGGACTGGGCGACGATCTGCGCCGGGTTGAAGCGCGGAATGTTGGTTGAGACCGAGGTGACGGTCATGGCGAGGTTCGCCGCCACGCGCGTGAACGGGCGCACGCGGATGATCTCCTTGTCGCCCACCTTGGTGGCGGTGGAGACACGGAAGGTCTGGCGCGCGCTATTGGCTTCCGCCAGCAGCGACATGCGATCACCCTTGCGGGCGGTGTTGGAGGGCCGTTCGCCCACGGCCAGCGCGCCGCGCAGCGCGTTACGGACCGTTTCGGGCATGGAAGCGAAGCGGTGGTCGCCATCGAGGGCGGCATAAACAGCGCCGCCCATGAGGAAGGAGCCGCAAAGTCCGGTGAGCAGGGTCGCGGCCAGCCAGCGCACGGAGATGCGCCGCCGGTCGATCACCTCCTCGTCGCCGTCGACGCCGAGCGGAGCGTCCTCGCCGAGGCCCGCCGTGCTCGTTGCGTCGCGCCAGGCGCCCGCCGACCGTCGCTGCTGCAAATCCCGTCCCTTTGCTGATGACCGCGCCGGCCATCCGGCGCGCTGGCGATCCTCTTGACGTCCGCGAGCCGCGAGGCGGCTCAAGGCGCGTCGCGGTGAAGTCCGCGTTTCGCAACGCAGATGTCTACCGCAAGAGCGGCTTTGCGCAAAATGCGCCACCGCAAACCCTGCTCCAGCGCGAAGCTGAAGAACCGTATGCCGATCGGATGTGACAGGTGCGGCGCGGCAAAAACATGGCGGTGGGGAAGGAGAGCACAGCGGATCCCGTACACGCGTGCGCGCGAGCGCACGCCAGGGGGCAGGAGGATGGGAACCGTTTCCCTCTTCAGGTGTCGGATGAAGAGGCGTGCCGCGAAAGTTTTTCGAACTTTTTTGCGGCCGGGAAGGGTGAAACCGGCGTGCTGCGGCGCGACCGGCTTTTCGTCGTGCCTAGGAGAAGGGCAGAGGAAACCCTTGCCAGCTCACGATCTTCCACATGTGCGCCGCACCACTTGTCCACATTGTCATCAGCGTTTCATCGAACGTTCGATTGCGGTGTTGACACCCAAAAGGGGTGCCTCTATAACCCGGTTCATCGACGACGGGTTGCCGC
>NZ_BMCT01000015.1 GCF_014635325.1 Azorhizobium oxalatiphilum
CCGAACTTCGCCGGGGCGGTCGTGACCGGAGGGTTCGGTGCTGGTTTCAACATGACGTGCCCCCTCCTTACGCGACCGGCCCGGTCGAGGGCTCGATATTGACAAGGAACGCCTTGAACTCGGGCGTCTCCATGTTGGCGTCACCGACCGATGGCGTCAGCACGTTGGCGGGGAAACCCTTGCGGGCCGCACCGACGAAGCCCCAGTGGATGGGGATGCCGACCACATGCACAGGCTTGCCGTCGCAGATGATGGGACGGATACGCTTGGTCACGTAGGCCTTGGCATAGACCTGCCCGCGCTTGGACCACACGCGCACATGACCGCCGTTCTGGATGCCCTTCTCCTTGGCGAGCTCTTCCGAGATCTCCACGAAGAATTCGGGCTGCAGGACTGCGTTCACATGGTTGTTCTTGGTCCAGTAGTGGAAATGCTCGGTGAGGCGATAGGAGGTCGCCGCATAGGGGAATTCCTTGGATGCCGGCTCCGCGAACTGGGCGAAGTCGTCCTTGAACACGCGGGCCACCGGATTACCCCGAACCTTGGGGGCCACCAGATTGACCATCGGGCTCTCGAATGGCTCGTAATGGGCCGGGAACGGGCCGTCTCGCATGGACTTGCCTACAAAGAGACGCCCGCTCCCCTCTTGATTCATGATGAAAGGGCCGACTTCCTGCGGCTTCGCCGTGGGGGCAATGTCGGGCACGTCGTAACCGGTCCACTTGGCCCCGTCCCACCACAGCAGCTTGCGGGTGTCGTCCCACGGCTTGCCGTTGATGTCGGCGGAGGCGCGGTTGTAGATGATGCGGCGGTTCGCCGGCCAGGCGAACGACCACTTCAGATACGCGCCGGTGTCGTCGGGATCGGAATTGTCCCGGCGGGCCATCATGTTGCCGTCCTCGGTGAAAGAGCCCGCGAAGATCCAGCAGCCCGACGCCGTAGAGCCGTCGTCGCGCAAAACGCCGAAATTCGGCAACTGCTTGCCGGCGGTCAGCAGCTTCTTGGTGGGATCGTTGGGATCGAGCACGTCGGAGACGACGTAGCCGTTCATTTCCCGAGCAAGCTCATCCGGTCTCGGCTCGCCGGGATCTTCATAGGGCCAGTTCAGATTGAGAATTGAATCAGGAAAGGCACCGCCCTCCGTGCGGTATAGCTCCCGCAGGCGGAGGAAAATCTGTGCCATGATCCAGTTGTCCGATTTAGCCGCCCCCGGCGGGGTGCTGGCAGGCCAGTGCCATTGCATCCAGCGGCCGGAATTCACCAGCGAGCCCTCGTCCTCCGCGAAGCAGGTGGTGGGCAGTTGAAGCACTTCGGTCTGGATTTCAGCCGACTTCACGTCATTATAGACGCCATGGTTCTCCCAGAAGCGGGCAGTCTCTGTCTCAAGCGGGTCCATGACGACCAGCAGTTTCAGATTCGACAGCCCTTCAGCGAGCTTCGCCTTGTTGGGAAAGGCTTGCAACGGGTTGAAGCCCTGGCAGAAGTAGAGGTTCATCTTCCCCTGCTTCATGAGCTCAAACGCGCGCAGGATGTCATAATTGGCAACATCCAGCTTCGGCAGATAATCATATGCCCAATTGTTCTGCGCGTTGGCCGAGGCGCCATACATCGCCTTCATGAAGCTGACGAAGAATTTCCGGTAGTTCTGCCAATAGCTCGTCTGTCCAGGTCGAAGCGGCTCGAAGGCACGCGACGACATATAGGTTTCGAAGTCCTGCTCGGCGTCCAACGGAAGGTTCATATAGCCGGGCAGCATGTTGGACATGAGCCCGATATCGGTGAGGCCCTGGATGTTGGAGTGACCTCTCAGGGCATTCATGCCGCCGCCACGCACGCCGATATTGCCCAGGATGAGCTGGAGCATCGCCATGCAGCGGATGTTCTGGGCGCCCTTGGAATGCTGGGTCCAGCCAAGCGCGTACATGGACGTCATGGTCTTGGTGGGCGTGCAGCACTCGCCGATCATCTCGGCCACCTTCAGGAACTTGTCCTTCGGCGTGCCGGAGATGCGTTCCACCAGTTCCGGGGTGTACTGGGCGACGTGAGCCGTCAGCAGATTCCAGACGCAGCGAGGATTCTGGAGGGTGTCGTCCACCACGGCATAGCCGTCGGGGCCGATCTCGTAATCCCAAGTCGAGCGGTTGTAGTCCCGCTTTTCCTCGTCATAGCCGGTGAAGAGGCCGTCATTGTAGGCGAAGCCCTCCTTCACGACGTAGGTCGCGTTGGTGAAGGCCTTCACATAGTCCCACTGAACCTTGTTGTTGGTGATGCAGTAGTTGATGACGCCCAACAGGAAGGCGATGTCCGAACCCTGACGGATCGGAGCGTAATAGTCGGAGACCGCAGCCGAGCGCGTGTATCGCGGATCGACCACGATAAGCTTCGCACCACGGTTGGCTTTCGCCTCCACGACCCATTTGAATCCGCAGGGATGCGCCTCAGCAGCGTTTCCGCCCATGATGATGACCAGATCGGTGTTCTTGATGTCCGTCCAGGGATTGGTCATTGCGCCACGGCCAAAAGTTGGGGCGAGACTCGCCACCGTCGGGCCGTGTCAAACGCGCGCTTGGTTATCAAACGCCAGAATGCCGGTGCTTCGGACCACCTTGTAGGTTTCGTAAGCGGTCTCGTTTGTTGCAGCCGACGCCGCGAGGAAGCCGGTGGTGAGCCACCTGTTCACGGTCACGCCGTCGGCGTTCTTGGCGATGAAGTTCCTGTCGCGATCGTCCTTCATGGCGCGCGCGATCTTGTCGAGCGCAGCGTCCCAGGAGATCGGTTCGAACTCGTCAGATCCACCTCGCCTCAGCATGGGTTGCTGAAGACGCGACTCGGACTTCACGATATCGCGGAGGGCCGCCCCCTTTGGACACAGCGTGCCGCGATTGGTCGGGTGATCAACGTCACCCTCGATATGGATGAGTTCTGCGTGGTCGCCCTTCTTCCGATCACCCGCCGTATAGATGAGGATCCCGCACGCTACCGAGCAGTACGTGCATGTGTTGCGCGTCTCCGTGGTGCGAAAAAGATGGAAGGGCTTCACATAGTCTGCCATGGCCTGATCGAGATCGACGAAGCCCAGCGCTCCCATTGTTGTGCCGGCGAGAGTAGCTGCGGATCCACGGATGAAATCGCGCCGCGATATGTTCGGTCCCATGTCGGAGTTCCCGCTGGATGCGTCGCCATGCATACCCCAGCCGTGACTGCTCTCTCGGCCGACCGTTGGCGACGATTACACGCTTATGCTGGATCACGTCCCACTTTCGGGACATCAGCAGCGTGTCTGATTTGCCCATGCTCACTCACGGTTTCGGTCATACCATTGTATGGGTTTGGGATGCTGTGGGCGGGCTTTCGCAGTGCGCTTGGACGGCAGCCGGGAAGTCCGAGATGGCACACGCAGCGGTTGCCTGGAAGCAGCGGAGCGAGAGGTGTTGAGATCCCGCCGGCTTGCTGCCTATTGTGTATGTCGACGTAAGCGTGGTTGCCGTCCCGGAACCGATACCTTGGTGTGATAGACGACCCGCTCGCGACGTGAACCTATCCACCTCTTGTAAGGGTAGGGGAGGCTGCGCGCCTTATGGGGGAAGCGGTGATGATGCGGGCGGATCCGATCGTTCATGTGATTGATGACGATATCTCGGTGCGGGAGTCGGTCTGCCTTCTCCTGTCGACGGTCGGGTTTGATTGCCGTGAATATGAGACGGTGCAAGATTTTCTGAGCGGTCACGAACCTTCTGTCAGCGGATGTATCGTGCTGGATGTAAGGCTCCCGGGGATGAGTGGGCTGGAGTTTCAGTCACGGCTGGGGCAGCTCGGAATCACACTGCCGGTGGTGATGATGACCGGGCACACCGAAGCACCTATGACGTTGAAAGCGCTCAACGCCGGTGCGGCTCATTTTCTGACCAAGCCTTTCCAGGCTCAGGAAATGATCGATGCGGTGAGCAGTGTGATGGCATCTGCCAAATGAAGATGCGGCAGATAAATTATAGCCATGTATCCTAGGGGCTTGGGGAAGGGGAATGGTATAGCGTTGAGCCTGACATGGAAGCGTGGGGCCGATCATGACGAGTGGTCAGATTCTCCACAAAGGCGGTATTTGAATGCTATATGCAGTTTCAATTTCGGATGGGTGTCCGATCTTGAGCCAGGCATTTGAGGTAGGCGTGGCCGTGTTGATGGGGCAGCTCAAACTGCCCCCGGTCTGCGAAAAGGTGCGGCCAGTCCAAGGCGATCGGGCAGCGTTGATGACGGTGCCTGTACGCTACGTGGGAACTGTCTGCGCAGCGTTTCCGCCGAGCGATGTCGATGTGTCCTAGACAGCGGTATGCTCCATGCGCCTGATGATTATCGAGCTAATACATGTCTGCGTCGTGCTCAGGCGGCAGGTGAACTCGGCCATATATTATCGCGTTGTTCGCCCTGCTTTCGCGTGGGGTTTTGCCTTTATGCACTCGACCATGCGCGGCCGGAGCGCCTAGATGTCCGACTTCACTAGCGCCGTCGCTCAGTCGCGCAGCGTCGATTCAAATTGCGCCTGGGAAACCGATGGCTTGCTCCATTATCGTGCGACCGCTTCAGGTGCGGATGACGGCAGTGGCGGTTATGTCGTGGTTACGCCGGCGGAGGAACATCCCGATCCAAGTTTATCAGAACGCCTGACACATGCATATGAGTTGAGGCGTCATCTTCATCCCTCCTGGGCGATCTGCCCGGTGAGCCTCACGCGCGAGCAGGGGCGGACACTTCTGACGCTCGATGTTTCTGGTCGCGAACCCCTCGGGCGATTGATCGGGGCGCCGATGGAAGTCGGCCTCTTTCTGCGTATTGCAACCGCTTTATGCGGAACGGTGCATCGCCTGCATCAGGGGGGCCTGGTTCATAGGGACATTAAGCCAGATAACGTATTTCTTGACACGGCCTCGCTTGAGGTCCGATTGTCCGGCTTCGGCTTTGCCTCGCCGGTGATGTCCGAAAATCTATCCGCGACTTCGCCGGGGAATATAGTTGGGTCCTTGCAGTATATGGCGCCGGAGCAAACGGGCCGCGTGGACAGGGTCGTGGATGCCCGTTCGGATTTATATTCTCTGGGAATTACGCTTTACCATCTGCTTGCGGGGCGTCTGCCTTTCGTAGCAAATGATCCAGTGCAGTGGGTGCATTGTCATGTGGCACGGTTGCCCGCGCCCTTGACGGATCTCGCACCAGAAACTCCGCAAACCATTTCGCGGATACTGATGCGCCTGCTCGCCAAGATGCCCGACGACCGATATCAGACTGCTCTTGGTGTAGAGCGGGATCTGGCACGCTGCCTTGATGAGTGGTCGAGAGGTGGCTCGGTATCCGATTTCGAGATCGGTGGCGATGATGGGGCGGGTCGCCTGCTCATCTCGGGGAAGCTTTATGCGCGGGCGGGCGAGACTGCGAAGCTGGAGCATGCCCATGAGCGTATCCGGATGTCTGGGCGACCAGAGATGGTTATGGTTTCTGGAGGCCCTGGCGTTGGAAAATCCGCTCTCGTTAATGAATTCCGGGAGCGCCTTTCCACAGGCGGGGGGCACTTTGCCACCGGTAAGTGCGATCAATATCGTGGCGAGATCCCCTTTGCACCCGTCGCACAGGCCTTCGAGCGGTTGATAAGGGACGCACTGGGCACGCTCGAAGAGGAAAGCGTGACCCTAAGGGAAAAGTTAGCTGCGGCTCTGGGCGTAAATGGTCAACTGCTCGTCGCGCTTGTTCCCCATCTTGGTCTCGTGCTCGGTGAATTGTCGCCGCTATCCGAAGTCGATCCGGTCGAGACGAGAGCGCGCTTTCATAAGGCCTTCGAGGAACTGGTCGGTGTATTTGCTGCGCTGGACCGTCCCCTGATCCTGTTCGTCGATGATCTGCAATGGGTGGACGCGGCCACCCTCGACCTTCTCAGCCATCTCGTAACCGCTCCAGGTTTGCGCAATCTGATGGTTGTCGGCGCATATCGGGATGGTGAGGTGGCCGCCGACCATCCGTTGACAGGCATGATGGATCTGCTGCGCGATCATGGTGTCCTCAGACAGGAAGTGGCGCTGGCGCCTCTGTCTGTCGGGGACCTCGTGGAGTTGATGTCGGAGTGCATGCATGCCGAGGCGGAGAGCGTGGGTGATCTTGCCGCGCTTGTGGCGGAGAAAACCGCGGGGAATCCCTTTTTTGCCATCCAGTTCATAGGTGAACTGGTTGGGGAGGGGCTTCTGCGGTTTGACCCGGAGCGTCTGCTGTGGGCGTGGAGCCTGGAAAGCATGCGTGGCAAGGGCATGAGCGATAATGTTGCCGATCTGATGGCTGCAAAGCTCAGCCGGCTCACCGCCGATAGCCGACAGGTCCTGAGCGCGCTCGCCTGCTTGGGCAGCGAGGCGGAGCTTTGGAAAATCGGCGCCGTTCTCGATCGCGACGAGGCGGATATCGGGTCTCTATTCAAGGAGGCGATTGAGGCAGGGCTGGTTGTGTCTTCCAGAGCGGGGCTCTCCTTTGTGCACGACCGCGTCCATGAAGCAGCCTACGCGTTAGTGCCTGCGGAAGATCGCGCACTCCTTCATCTCGAGGCTGCACGGGCTCTTTTCCGGGTTGCGGGATCGGGCAGGATGGATGAGCCGGTTTTCGGTTTGGTGGATCAGTTCGACCGCGGTCGGATACAAATCTCTTCACGGGAAGAGCGGCTCGTCGTCGCGCAGCTCAACCTTACCGCTGGCAGGAGTGCGCGGAGCTCCGGGGCATATTCGGCCGCGCAGCGATATTTCACTGCTGGCCTGGATCTGCTCCCCGAAGACAGATGGGAGTGCTGCTATGCGCTCGCGTTTGAACTGGAGCACCTGCATGCGGAGTGTGATTTCATCAATGGCGAACTCACCTCAGCGGAGGAGCGGCTTGTTCATTTGATGGGGTGTGCGCGAACCAGAGTCGACCGGAGCGACATCGTCTGCCTTCGCATCCTGATCGCCTTCACACGTGGTCGACATGGAACTGCCATCGAGATCGGCCTGGCATTCCTGCGTGAGGTTGGAAGCACTTTGCCCCTCGATCCCAGCGATGCCGATGTGCAGGGGGAGTATGACGATCTCGTGCATCGCCTGCAGATCGTCTCTGTTGAGCACGTCGCCGAACTTCCTCAGATGGTTGACGAAGATCGATTAGCTATCATGCAGGTGCTCACTGAGTTGTTTCCGGCTGTTACCACTGCCGCGAACACATCGAGAGCACTCGCGGATTTGATTGTCTTGCGCATGGTGAATATGAGCCTGCGCGACGGCAACTGCGCGATGTCGAGCGTTGCCTACTCCGCACTTGGCTTATTTCTTGGGCCGCGCTTCGGGGACTATCAATCAGCCTATCAGTTCGGCCGGCTGGCCTGCCAATTAGCAGATGCCTACGGTTCGGATCGCTTGCGGGCGCGAGCCTACGCACAGACTGGCTCATTCTCGATGCCGTGGTTTGAGAGCCTCTCGCAATCCGATGCCTGTTTAAGGCTGGCACTTGCCGCCGGCAAGTCATCGGGAGACGTTGCATTCGCCGCCTATACCTTTCGGAATCTGGTCACAAATTTGTTCGTTGCGGGTGCTCCACTCGCCCAGGTGGCGTTTGAGGCGGAGGCGGCCATTGCATTCGCGCGGGGCTCTGGCTTTGCCGCCGTTGTTCAAGGGTTCGTGGGACAGCAGTGGTTGGTCGCCGAACTGCGCGGCGTTCAGGCGGAACCTGTCGCGAGCGATGACTGGGCGCGCAAGGATGTATCTGAACAGCGCGGCCTCGCGCAGGTGGCCAGTTATTACTGGGTTTTTCGTCTCATTGAACGGTTCTTTTCCGATGACTATGTGGCGGCGCGTGAGGCGGTGGAGTTCATCGAGCCGATCCGTTGGGCCATGCTGGCGGGGCTGGAGCAGATCCTATTCGACTTCTACGCCGCTCTCACCTATGCGGCATTGCATAGTGAGACGGTCGCGGAGCAGCGGGCCCAGCAAGTGCAGGCCATGGGCAATTATGCCGCAAGGGTTGTTGCGAGGGCGCACGACTGTCCTGCCAATTTTTCCAGTTACGCCCTGATTGTCCGCGCAGAGGCTGCGCGCATTGGAGGGCGGGTGGCCGAGGCGGAGCTTTTGTACGAGCAGGCGGCGCAATCCGCCTCCGAAGGTGGGATCCTACATAATGAGGGTCTCGCAATGGAACTGGCGGGTCGGTTTTTCCGCTCGCGCGGGTTAGACAGGGCTGCCATGGGCTATCTGCGGGACGCCAAGGCCTGCTACCTGCGGTGGGGCGCTCTGGCCAAGGTACGGCAGATGGAGCGGGCCTTCCCTGGCTTGTATCGCCAGCCGCCCTCTCCCGATACTCCACTCGGGCTCACGGCTTCGGCAGAACAGCTGGATCTCACGACCGTTCTGAAGGTGTCACAGGCTATCTTTGCCGAGACCGTTCCGAGCGAGCTCCTGGCGACGCTTATGCGGCTGGCACTCGAGCATGCGGGCGCTGACCGCGGTGTCCTTCTCCTGCTTCGCGGGGCAGCTCTGGAAATTGTCGCCGAAGCGAACACGGCTGTTGAAACATTTGAGGTAAGGTTGCTGCAAGGGGAGCTCTCGCATGAGGAGCTTCCCGAAGCGCTCCTGCATCAAGTTGTCAGGACCAGAGAGGCGTTGTTGGTACACGATGCCCGTGTGTGCGAGGTTCCCGGCGCTGATACCTACTTCCGTCGTCGCGGCGTGCGTTCGGTGCTTTGCATGCCCCTGCTAAAGCAGGCGCAACTGGTGGGGCTGCTGTATCTTGAGAACGGGCTGAGCACGAACGTATTTACGGCCACGCGGCTCTCCGTGTTGAAGTTCCTAGCTTCAACGGCCGCGACTTCCTTGGAGAATGCTCAGCTCTATGCCGGCTTGCGTGAGCGCGAGGCGCAGGTGCGCCGCTTGGTCGATTCCAACATCATCGGCATCGTTATATGGGAGGTACCCGGAAGGATTATCGAGGCGAACCAGGCTTTCATGGATATCGTTGGGGGGGATCGCGGGGAGTTCGGGGCGGGAAACGTCCATTGGCACGACCTCGCCTCGGGCGAATGGCTTCCATCCGACGATCATCGGATGGACGAGCTCAGGCATACAGGGGTGATTGCCCCTGCTGAGACCGTGTTCGTCAGGCGCGACGGAACGCAAGTTCCTGTCATGCTGGGTTATGCGCTGTTCGATCAATCTCCGACCCAGGGGGTCGCATTCGTTCTGGATCTGACAGACCGCAAGAATGCCGAGCGCGCCTTACTAGACGGGGAGCGCCGATATATCGAACTGCAGCTTCAACTGGTGCATGCGAATCGCGTTGCGACCATGGGGCACCTGTCGGCTTCCATAGCGCACGAATTGAATCAGCCTTTGACGGGCATCATGACGAACGCGTCGACCTGCCTTGCCATGCTTGCGAACGATCCTCCCAACGTAGCGGGGGCGTCGGAGACGGCCCGGCGGACGATCCGGGATGCCAAACGCGCCTCAAACGTGATCAATCACCTACGCACCTTGTTTTCGAGCAAGGAGGCCAATCGGGATCAGCTGGATATTGGTGAAATCACGCGGGAGGTATTGGACCTCTGGGCGCAGGAACTGCGGCGGGGGCGCATTAGGGTTCGTGCCTGCCTGCCCGGTGGCCTGCCTCGGGTGTCG
This sequence comes from Azorhizobium oxalatiphilum, assembly GCF_014635325.1. GTDB lineage: Bacteria > Pseudomonadota > Alphaproteobacteria > Rhizobiales > Xanthobacteraceae > Azorhizobium > Azorhizobium oxalatiphilum. The sequence goes on from NZ_BMCT01000015.1 coordinate 9,666, forward strand.
GGGGATCGTGTTCAGCTTCAGCAGGTGATTTTGAACCTCCTGCAAAACGCCGCGGATGCCATGGCTGGGCAGGAGGAAGGGGCACGAGAACTAGATGTCTTCACCTACTACGATCCGGAGCAAGGGGTCTGTCTGTGCGTGAAGGACACGGGATCGGGATTTGAGACGCAGGATACCGAAAAGCTCTTCGATGCCTTTTACACCACAAAGAGCAAGGGGATGGGGATCGGGCTGTCGGTAAGCCGGTCGATCATCGAGCATCATGGCGGGCGGATGCGCGCCACACAGAATGAAGGGGCTGGTGTCACCGTATGCTTTTCCATTCCTACCGAGGGCGCCGAAGATCGGTCTCCCTGACGGGGGATCCAACAAAAGCGCCATGGGCAAGGTGGCTGCGACCATGCCTATGTCATTGGACAATCGATACCTAAGTGCAATCGACGGGTTCCGTGATCCGCTTACAGTCCGCTGCAGCAGGGCACCGACAGCACGTTGGATGCTGCATTCTGGGTAGATTGCCAGAGATGTTTGGGAATGGTTCGGGAGCGAAGCGGCTGCGTTCGCGCTCGTCAAGATGAAACGCGTTTAGTAATTGGGGGGATAGCGACTTAAAGTTAATGGAATGAGTGGAGACCGAAATACGACGCCTTTTTCCCTTCAAATGTGGATGTATGCCAGTGCGGTCATCTCTTTCCATCAAGCTGCGTAGATCCCGCTCGCGGATTGGGAAAGCCCGCGCGCATGCGGTTGGGCGTTTCTGCTTTAAGCCTAGCGCTCAATGCTATGCCTGAATATTCCGCATATTCGCTCGAGCCTTTGACCGTCGAGGCCGAGTTCGCCCTTTGTATAGGGCGAGCGCAGGGCAAGCCTGCCGTTCTGGCGCGCGTTACTCGGGGAGGGGATGCAGGTAGCCGGGCCGCGCTTGCGCGGGAATTCAGCTTCGCCCGGCTGATTGACGCCGACTGGGCTGCCCGTCCTCTTGCGCTGTCGCGCTATGACAATGGCGAGATGCTCGTGATCGAGGATCGCAGTACCAAACCTCTCGACTTCATCCTTGCAGAGATGGAAACGCTGCCATTCAATTTGAGGGCGCGCCTTGCATTGGCGATCGCGTTGGTGCGTGCGGTGCGGGGAATGCATGCCGCTGGCGTCGTGCACTCGCACATCCGGACCGGATTTTTCTTGGTCGATGGCGATGGTCGTATCAGGATCACTGGGTTTGATGCAGCGTCCCTCTCTAAAGCTAATACGGGAGGTAAATCGCTCACTGACGTGAGCATTGAGGACCTGCCCTATTTGGCACCGGAACAGAGCGGCCGCACCAACCACTCAGTGGATATGCGGACGGACCTGTATTCTATGGGCGTGGTGCTGTATTTTCTATTTGCGCGGCGCCTACCGTTTACTACCGCAGATGCAGGCGGGTTGATGCACTCGCATGTTGCGCGGACACCCACCGCACCGAGTGTATTCGAGGCGGATCTCCCCAAGGTAATCGACGAGATTATCTTGAAGCTGCTCGAGAAAGATCCAGATCGTCGCTATCAGAGTGCTGCTGGTGTTGGGCACGATATAAGCCAGTGCTTATCCTTACTGGAAGAGCACGGTTCGGTTGAGGCGCTGAGGATTGGTCTTTTTGACGCGTCTGACCGGCTTCGTACGGCAGGCAAGCTGTTTGGCCGACAGGAAGACCTGGGCCGCCTCATGGAAGAATTTCGCGGTACGTCCGAGGGGCGGGGCAGCGCCGCTGCCTTCATTTCCGGCGAGGCCGGCATCGGAAAGTCCGCGCTGGTGGACGCGTTCCGGGAGTGTCTGCCTCGCACCTGTATGTTCGCGGCGGGCAAGTTCGACCAATACAAGCGTGACATTCCGTATGCGACGTTGGCACAAGCACTACGTGGCACCTTTCGGGCGTTGCTCGCGAAAGGTGAAGTCGAATTGGTACGGTGGCGTGCGGACCTGAGCAGCGCGCTCGGAGTCCATGCGCAGCTCATGGTGGAGCTAGTTCCCGAACTTGCGCTGCTACTTGGCGAACTGCCACGTGCACCAGTGGTGGAGCCCCAGAGCTCTCAATCCCGGTTCCACGCCGTCTTCATTGCACTCCTTGGCGTCCTGGCCCAATCGGACCATCCGCTCGTCCTGTTCATTGACGACCTGCAATGGCTTGATGCGGGCACGCTCGCTTTACTCGAACGGATCCTGAGCGATCCGGGACTCCGGTATCTGATGGTCATTGGCGCCTATCGCGCGGATGAAGTCGACTCCGCGCATCCGCTCACGGCAACGATCGATTCAGTGTCGAGGCTGCGCGGCGAGCTGACGGAGATCAGTCTGTCTCCCTTGGGCAAAGATGCCCTCAGCGCATTCGTGGCCTCCATACTCCAGGTCAATGCAGAGGTGACGCTACCACTGGCTGAAGTTCTGATTGATAAGACCGCAGGAAATCCATTCTTTGTCGCGCAATATGTCACTGCATTGGCCGAGCAGCGCCTGCTGGCGTTCGAGGTAGACACGGGAACGTGGGCTTGGGACATCGAAGGCATCCGGGCTCTGCCAACGGCGGAGAATGTCGCAGATTTCCTGGCCGCCAAGCTCCGGCGTCTGGACGCACAGACGCGATCCGCGCTTTTTCACCTCGCGTGTCTGGGCAATGGGGACACGACTGAGAGCCTAGCCGATATCCTTGGCAGATCGACTGATGAGGTCAATGCCACGCTCTGCGATGCAGTCGACGGCGGCTTCGTGATCAGGTCGGATGAAGTTTTGCGTTTTGCACACGATCGTGTGCAGGAGGCAAGCTATGCACTCTTCCCGGAGCCCGACCGTGCGGCCGCACATATGCGCATTGCCAAGGCGCTGTATGCGCGACGCGGTAACGACGCCTTTGACGACCGTCTTTTTGAGGTCGTGAATCAGTTTACGCGTGGCCTGTCGGCGTTGGAGCAGCCTTCGGATCGCGTGATGATCGCCGGTCTTTGCTTCGCGGCAGGAAAGCGCGCAAGGGAGGCATCCGCATTCCAGTCTGCACAACACTTTCTGGCAATGGGCAGTGGTTTGCTGCCAGGCTGGGGGGAGGAAGCGCAGTTCGATCTCATGTTTGGTATCGAGCTATTGCGATCCGAATGCGAGATCGTGAACGGAGAATTCGGGGCCGCCAACGGGCGTCTATCTGTGCTCGCTTCTGCTGCAAGAGCCGTTGAGACGCGGGCGCAAGTTGTCTGTCTGCAATTGCTCATGCATTTTACGACAGGTGGTATCGAGCGAGCCGTGCAAGTGGCTCTGGCATTCTTCGAGAGCGTTGGTGTGCCATGGTCCTCTCATCCGACGGAGGCGGATGTCCGGCGCGAATATCAGGTGCTCCGCTCAATCCTCGGGGACCGGACAGCCGATGATTTGTTAAAGCTTCCGGCCATGACGGACCGCACCTGCATGGCCATGATGTCCGTGCTGACCGAGGTGTTTCCCGCAGCTTACGCATTCGACAGATGCCTGCTTGAGCTCGTCCTCCTCCGGATGACAAATCTGAGCCTTCAATTCGGAAATCATGAAAGCTCCAGTGTCGCCTATTCGGCGCTGAACATGGCTCTTGGCACGAGATTCGCGGATTACGAAACTGCGGTCATGTTCGGTAGCGTCGCGCGCAGCCTCGTCGAAGACCACGGGAATAACCGCCACAGATCGCGTGTGTATTCCTGCATCGCTGCGTTCACGATGCCGTGGACGCTTCCTCTCCCTCAGTGTGAGCCATTGATGCGGGAAGCCTCTCGTGTGGGCCGGTCGATGGGTGATATGGCCTTCGCTGCCTACAACGCGCGAAATCTCATCACCCATCTGCTGGTGTCAGGGGAGACACTCGAGGCCGTTAAGCGTGAGGCCGAGGATACCTTGGCATCCGCACAGCACCTGCAATTAGGTGTGCCCACAGAGCGGTTCGTCCAGCACTTGGCGTTAATCGAAACGCTTCAGGACAACGCGATTACCCGGAGTTCAAACGAAGCGCGCGCGAGACAGCCCGTTGATCTGCCCCCGGGTGCTGCGATGATGGAGTGCTACTATCGGGTGTTCCGACTTCAGGAACATTATTTCCTGGGCGAGTTCGGGGCGGCGGTCGCGGTGGCGAACCATATCGAGCCGGCCCGTTGGGCCATGCGCTCCTCGATTGAGGAATCCGAATATGAATTCTATACCTCGCTCGCGCTAGCTGCCATGCTCAGGGGCGAGGCGCAGCATTCCGACCTGCTGCATGACCTTCGACTGCATCACGGGCGTATCGCTGCGTGGGCGCGAGGCTGTCCGGAGAATTTTTCCGCACGTGAGGCATTGGTACGTGCGGAGATCGACGGTATCGAAGGTCGAATTTCGGCAGCACAGGACGCCTATGAACAGGCGGTCCAACTGGCTGCTGCCCAAGGTATTACGCAAGTCGAGGCACTGGCCAGTGAACTGGCCGGGGAATTTTATGACAGGCGAGGGCTCAAGACGCTTGCGGAGGCTTATCTTGCCAAGGCGATCCAGTGTTATGCGCGCTGGGGTGCGCAACTGAGAGTAAGGCGGTTGGAGACGCGCTTTCCGTCGTTACGCCTCGTGGGAGAGCCTGCACGCAAGCCGTTCCATCAGAGCAGTTCCCTCTCGCGCCTTGATGTGGAGGCGGTCGGTAGAGCATCCCTCGTTCTGAGCGGGGAGATGGTGCTTCCGAACCTTCTTGAGAAGCTCATGCGGCTCGCTGTCGAACATTCGGGGGCGCAGCGGGGTATTCTTGTTCTGATGCGGGAGGGCGTGCCGCATGTGGAAGCGAGAGCGGCGACGGCCGACGGACCGATCGAGGTTCAAGTTGCTAGTTCACGGCTGACCGGCTCGGATCTGCCGCTTTCGGTTTTCAATTACGTCCTGCGAACCGGTGAGCGCATCCTGCTGAACGATGCCGTATCGAGCGGGCTGTCGGCAGAGGATGATTACGTGGTCGGGTGGGCTACTCGATCCGTCATCTGTCTTCCAATACGTTCGGAGTGCGGCGTTGCCGGCGTTCTATATCTTGAGAACAACCTATCGACCCGCGCGTTCAGTGTTGACGTTGCCGCGTTACTTGAGTTCCTCGCCTCGCAGACACCCATCTGGCTGGAAAATGCGCGGCTGTATTCTGACCTCCAGCGCAGTGAGGCCTGGTTGCGGGAGGCCCAGCGCGTCAGCCTGACCGGGAGCTTCTTCTGGCGAGTTAACTCCGAAGAGGTTGAGTTCTCCGAGCAGACTTTCCGCGCCTATGACGTTGATCCGCATAAGGTGGTCACGCTTGAAATCCTCGGAAGTCGCTTCCATCCGGAAGATCTGCCGCAGTTTCAGCGCATGCTGGAGGCGGCACGTCGAGGGGAGGGGGACATTGATTTCATGCATCGTGCGTGCATGGCCGACGGAGCGATTAAGTATCTCCACGTTGTGGCGCATGGTAGCCGCTCGAATGGCGGCGACCTCATTTACACAGGCACGGTGCAGGATGTGACACAACGTCAGGCGGCCGAGGCCGCACTCGGCAAGGTCAGATCAGAGTTGGCCTACGTGTCCAGGGCAACAAGTCTCGGCGTCCTGACGGCGTCCATCGCACATGAGGTCAACCAGCCGCTGTCGGGCATCGTCAACAATGCAAGTGCATGTTTGAGCATGCTGTCAGCTAACCCTCCAAACATCGAGGGGGCGCGGCGAACAGCAGAGAGATCTCGACGGGACGGGCATAGGGCAGCGGATGTCATCAAGCGACTCCGCGCGTTGTTCGGCTCACGGGCACTTTCGCATGAGCGGGTAAACATTAACGAGGCCGTTGATGAGGTTTTGGCGTTGTCAGCGGCTGAATTGCAACACAGCAAGGTTGTAGTGCGCCGTGTCCTGATGGATCATATTCCTGATGTCATTGGAGATCGTGTGCAGCTTCAGCAAGTAATGTTGAATCTTATTCTCAATGCGTCCGACGCCATGAGGGAAGTTTCGGATCGACAGCGTCTCATTATCGTGCATACCGCCTTGGACAAGGACAGCTGTGTTCGTCTTGCGGTTCGCGACAGCGGGAACGGCATCGATCATTGTGACCGAGAGCGCATATTTGAGGCATTTTACACGACACGAACGGGCGGCATGGGGATGGGATTGTCAATCAGTCGTTACATACTTGAGAGTCATGCGGGGCGCCTATGGGTTGAGCCGACGGAAGAGCGTGGCGCTACGTTCGTGTTTGCAATTCCGTCCGCGTCATCCCCTAAGGCGGAAAAAGGGAGAGGGAGGGCACCAGAGCATGGACAGTCGCGCGACTGGTCTGATGTCCTCGCAGGGAACGCCAAATGACCGCGCTCATGTCGGATTTGTCGGTAGTAATCGTGGATGATGACGAGTCGGTGCGAGAGTCGCTTCCGGACTTGCTCGGCGTGCACGGATTTTCTTCGCAAGTATTTTCATCGGGTGAGGAGTTCCTCGCTGCGAACTCTTTTGGGAGGATTGGCTGCGTTCTTCTTGACATCGCAATGCCAGGAATGTCAGGGCCTGAAGTGCAGCAAGAGCTAAAGCGTCGTGGAGTTCGAGTTCCAGTCGTCTTTATTACCGCGCACGGCGATGACATCGTGCGTCCGCAAGTGCTGGCGTTAGGTGCAGTTGATTGTCTGATCAAGCCCTTCACAGATGTAGCTCTCATCGGGGCCGTGAATGCAGCGTTTCAAATTGCTGTGGCGCTGGCGGGATCTAAGGGGGCTTCGTGATGTATGTATACGCCCTCTCCCACGCCGCCTGCTAAATCCATGAACACAGAACGGCCGCTTGTCTTCGTTGTCGATGACGATGTCTCGACGCGGGAGGCCCTGGAGGCACTTCTTGAGCATGCAGGGTTCAAGCCCATCTTGTTCGAAACCGCCCGGGCGTTTCTATCTTTCGTGAGGCCGCGTGTTCCGAGCTGCCTTGTGCTTGATCTTAATCTGCCGGATCTGAACGGTTTGGATCTTCAGAGCATGATCGCTGTCGAGACCGATCGGATCCCGATTATCTTCATAACGGGCTATGGCGATGCGCCAAGTATCGTGCGCGCGATGAAGGCCGGTGCGATTGAATTCCTGACCAAACCTCTGGATGCCGAGGCACTTTTATCGGCGGTCCGGGATGCGATCGAGCGCAGCCGTGCCACTCTCAGGGTCGACACTGCTTCCCAGGTGGTTCGGGATCGTTATGCAACCCTAAGTCGCAGGGAGCGGGAAGTCATGACATTGGTCATCGCAGGTTCGATGAACAAACAGATCGCGGCGGAGCTCGGAATCAGCGAAGTCACGGTGAAAGCGCATCGTGGGAAGGTCATGCAGAAGATGAAGGCCGCGTCGCTGGCCGACTTGATCAACATGCAGGCGCAGGTGGGTAGGCCGGCCCCGCCTGTGAAGCGCGGCTAGAACAGCCACTTACCCGCTAGGTGAGGCGTAGAAGATGCGCCACCGAAAGCGGCGCGGCGAATGTCAAAGAGGAGACGGAGGCGGCTGCAGCGTGGCTGGGCGTGGGATGTCCGCTCTCGGGTAAACTCTCAGAGACCGCTCTCGACCCAAAGCGGCCCTCCCGGCACGGCGGCGCGAATGGCTGCTTTGCGCCCCATCTCAGCCGTTCGGGATGGCTCGTTCCGCCCCCGAAAGCGGTCGCTACCCAAGCCACACAGGGGCCCAACCCCAGATAAGTAATATGCTTCATACCTTAGTTTTGGAAGGATCGCTCCTGCTACATCGCACTGAGATTTACGCGTGCTGGCTGGTCCGCAAGCTCATGTGCCCCTCTGTTCCGCAAATATAAGAATCGGATTGCACCAGCAATCGAGCATGCATACAATTGATTAAGCTGAATCTGCTTGGTCATTGACGCTGATCTGCACAGCTCCTGATGCCGTAACATCCGGTATGGTGGCGCCGGACCTATCTTGGATCTTCCATTTTACCTGTAGCAGTTAGATCAGGTGCTTTAAGTTCGAACGTCGGGGTGTCCGCCCACTTAAACGCCTGGCGCACCCGTACACGGAGAGTGCCCTTCATCTCTTCGCCGAGCTCGAACGTCAGCTCGGCGTGGCGATCAGGAGGTGTTGTCTCGGCGTATCGCACCTCGCGAAGCGACGTTGCGGAGAACAGCCATGCCTCACCCGATCGGAAGTCCGCGCCGAACACGTCGACGCCCTCGACGGTGGCGATGTAGGACGCCCGTCTGCTCGCGCGCGGACGCTGCTCGATCGTAAGCCCCGGTCGATCTGCGGCTGGTGCGTAAAGGAAGCGTCGCAACGCCCGGCCCTCGGCGTTGCGTGAGATGACAAGCACTGGCTCCGGGCCTACTTGCTGAACCAGCGGTCGCAAGTCGCGCCAGAATGCTTCCTCTTCCGCTCGACCTGCGACCGCCGCCTCGATGCGCGGGCGTTGGCAAAACGCAGCCCAGGCATACCGACCCGCCATCTCGCGGGCCCCGGAGACCAGCATCTCGTCGAAGTTGGAACTGGGCGACTCCATCGGCGGCTCGGTAAGCTGCGCCTTGCCAATGCCTGAGAAGGTCATGTCGCGCCACTGGGCGCCGTCGCTTTCGGCTGCGCGACCGACCTCCACACCGCGGAAGAAGGGCGTTTCCACCTCCGAGGTCAGCAGCGCTTCTTCTATCGCTGAGCGCAAACGCTCCAGCTTCGCGGGATCGGCCGGACGGGCTTGAAGTCGATGCCGCCGCTTCTCCCCGATCGCGTTTGAAACCTCGCTGACGATATTTCTCAACCGAGCCTTCGACCGCTCAGGGTCCCGGTCCGGCGACAGAAGCTGAGTGCCGCGATCAAGCGCGGGAAACTGCTGCTCCAGGGTCGACTGAAATCGCCCGAGCTGGTGGAGAATGTCGCGCAGCGAGCCATCGCCTTTAGGCAGCACCTCCTCCTCGTGCGCGAGCGCGGTGATCCGCTCCTTCAGACCATCGTCACCCTCGTCGGGAACGTGCGCCAACAAGATCACGAGGTCGGACAACAGGAGACCGTCACGGCCATGCAGCGTGGAGGGCGTGAACACGCGCCCTGGCACCACGCGACGCTCGGTCATGTTGTCGAGCACTGCGACGGAGTGGTCGAGGTCGGCTGCGTAGGAGCCATTGCGATACCGTTCCCCCGTCGTCTCGAGGCGGAGCAGGTCAAGGAAAAGCGAACGGAAGCTCAGCGGTTGCCGGCCCGCATGACGATGATCGTCGTCGCTCGCCTCCCGACTTAGCAGCGCCCGCGCAGTGCGCGCACCGATGTCCGAGGCCTGCTTCTCGTTGATGGTCCAGAACAGTAGCAGCGCTGACGTCAGCAACACGGTGTCGTCGTGCGCACCCAGGACTACGCTAGCGAACAGCTGGTCCGGTGTCGGCGGCGGCATGTAATCGTAGCCGAGCGGAGCGGCCTTTGCGCTCGCCTCCGGCCAGTTCAGGTCGAGGATGCTCGGGAAAAGCAGACGCCGGTGCCGCAGCTCGGCTCGATCGTCCAAACGATGGTCGACCGCATGTACCCACCGCACGAGCGCTTCGCGAAAGAGGGCGGCACCAGTCTCGTCCTCATTCCACACCGCAGTGGCGAGGCAGTAGGCTGTGTTCGTCAGGTGCTGCCACAGGAAGGGCCAGCTCGCCCTGAATGCCGCCCAGCGCTCGACGTCAGTTAGCTCGCTACGCTCGCGCCAACTATACATCGACGGTGGGCAGTGGAGCAGGCTTTCCCAGGCCCCGACGATCTCTGGAACAACGCTCTCATACGCCTTCGCGTCGGACCCCGCGAGCGCCAGCCGAGGCTCCGCGGCTTGTCCCTGACGTGTCTCGACCGTGGTGCGCTTCGTCACCCAGGCTTCGAGGCGGCCGACGAGCAACGGACCGAGGTCCAAAATCGCGCGCACCACGTTCGGCGACAGCTCGGGGTCGCCGGGGCCTGGCATCAGTCGGCCGGAAACGTAGGCGAGGGACCGAACGAAATGACTGTCGTCAACGAGCTTGTCCGCGGCACGCTCGAACAACCGACGGTACTGCCTGATCCACTCCTTGTGTGGTGCGTTCCACGCATTCCCCGCGATCTCGGCGAAGTTGAAAGCAGCACCGTTCGGGTCGCGCGAGGCTCCTAGCGCTAGCAAGAAGCGATGATACCGGGTCATCTCGCGGAACGCGCCATCGAATGCGACCGGCGCGAGGAGCTCGATCTGCGCTGCTACCTTGTCGGCCAATTCTTCGAGAATCGCCTCTGGCTTGGGAAGCTCATCCTTCATCGCGGCTGCTCCTGAAGATGAAAGCGCGCCGCAAAACGAACTTTTCGAAAGCGGTCAGGGGCACACCTTCGCGCCTTCGGCACCAGCTGACGTTTCCGCGGAGTACCCCGCCTATGTGGGGCGTGAACCATATCGAGGGCCCCATGCGCCCAAGGCCGTGCGACGCCGAGGTGGGTTGCTGAGCAGCCGCTGTGACGCACCGGGCGGACCAGCGCTTCAGAACCCAGCGCACCCACGTCATCCTGACGTCGTGGAGCGCCACCGGCCGAGCGAAGAGCGTCTCGACCTCGACGTTCCAAGGCGCGCCGAAGTCGAAGCCGAAGGTTGCGGTGGGGCGTCCCCGATCCTCCTCGTCGTCGCCGATGAGCTCCTTCGTCGCAAGCCCGTAGAGCTGCTCGCGCAGCCGCTGCGTCAGATCGCGCGGCAGTACAACGTTGGCGGTGTAGCGTTCGCGGAGCGTCTCGCGAGCCGACTGCTGAACGAACCGGAACGTGGTGGCGATGAAGTAGGCTACCGCGGCGAGGTTCACCAGCAACCAGGCAAGGTGGAGACCCAACAAGCAGAGCTTGAAGAACTGGAGCTCGGTCCCGAGCCCGAGACGGTGAATGAAGAACTGCAGAGGCCAGAGGAGCTGAGCGCACAACACGGCCGCTAGGGCAACGCAGCTCGCGACGAGCTCGAACGAGAAAGACTCGTGATAGTAGACCTGAACGTCAGTCGAGGATCCCTCGCGTTGCGCGATCAGCGTCACAAGCGCTAGCGACAGCGAGATGACTCCAAGCAGCCCGATCTGCGCGCCGAGCAGACAGCTTGATACGTTCAGCATCAGAGCTTTGATGTCGGTCGCCGGCGCTGAGCCGGAAGTGCTCCAAGCCGGGAGCCAGGCCGGGACGAGCCAAACGCTGAGCGCCTCGGCCGCGACGACCGCAACATTTACGGCCATGTACGCGATGATGAACCGCCCGAAGGTGCCTGATCCGAAGAAGCGCCGGAGCGCGCGATGGACGAGCCCATAGCGAACGCGGCGGGCGACCGGGTTCCCGCGCAGTTGCTCGGTCACCTCCCGCCGCACCCAGCGGTTCACGCTTCCGGTCCATCCTCCGCTACGCCAGTCGATCATTAGGATTCTACACGTTCTTAGATTGCGGACCGAGCATGAGCTTCAAGGTGACGAGCTAAGTACGAAATCGCAACAGATTCTACGGCCGGACCGTGTATGCGCTGCGAGTCGAGCAGCCGCCCCCAAACCTAGGGTGCGAACCCATCGGCATCAGGCGCCTGCTTCAATTTCCTTCCGAGTGAGCAGGCGTTGCACGTAGCGGTCACACTTGGCTATGGCGACACGCTTCTCGGGCATGTAGTTCCGGCGGTCGTAGGTCCTAAAGCTGACATCTTGGAGCGCATGGTTCCGGATGGGATTAAGGATAACCGAAGCGAACCGGCTGCAATGTCAGGTGAATGCTGCCCGTTCAGCCATGAGTGGAACGTCCGCTGCCGGCCCCGCTTAGGCCATTGTGTGTGCCGATCCTCGCCATCTGTAAATGAGGTGGGACCGGTTCGGCCTTCGGCGTCCTGCCGCCGGTGCACCTTAAGGCAGGAAATTGAGCACTCATTCTAGTACAATCGTCCCGATCGGGAGTCAGGCAAGTTAACTTGGCCCTCAGCTGGCTTTAGAGGCTCCCTCGTCTTGCTCATGCCGCTTAGATAACCTGCTGCTCACTGGATCGGTTCTTCTTCGCGTCGTACCTTCTTTTCAGGGTGGACTCCCGCTCAAATTGGAGGGGTTTTCTCGGAGCGTGTCACCGTCATGTTGACAGAGGCGAAACGCGCGCCGGATATAAGGGTAGATCATGTAACCCTTAGCCCATACAGCGACGCTTTGATCAGCGCGGAATCACCATTGCCGGTCAGCATCATGGATCCCAGACATCACGCGCAGGAAATAAGGCGGCAGGTTCCGGATCCAGAGCCGGAAGCGGGCCGCTTGCCGATCAAATTTCGTCCAGCCCTTCCGTCGATCCCTCTGGTCGAGCGCCCGAGGCTGCTCGCCCTGCTTGATAGCGCGCTCGAAGTGCCGCTCACCATCGTGCAGGCTCCGCCGGGATTCGGTAAGACCACATTGCTGGGTCAGTGGCGCCAGGAACTGATGGGGCGGGGATATGCGGTCCCCTGGCTCTCGGTAGATCGTCATGACTCCGACCCGACCGTGTTCGCGCTGTCGATGCTCGGCGCGCTCGATGCCATCGCGCCCGAGCCCGAGAGGCTGTTGCAACCGGGTCAGGCGACGGACAGCGAATCCCTGTTCGCGCAAATCGTTCAAGCGCTCACCGGTGCGGGGCGCCCGTTCATATTCTTCCTGGACGATTATCACTTTGCCGAGCAGCGGGAGAATGATTTGCTGCTCCAGCGCCTTTTGAGGGTGCTGCCGCCGCACGTTCACCTGATCGTCGCTACCCGGACACGCCCCAGCCTGGGCCTGCCCGAAATGCAGGCGAGTGGGAAATTGCTACACCTCAAGGCGGAGCATTTGCGCTTCGAAGCGCAAGAGTCCCTTTCCATGCTGGAAAGCAGCTTCGCAACCGCTGAGATCGCGGTTCTTGCTGAGCGCACGCAAGGTTGGCCCGTAGCGTTGCAGATCGCGCGGGTATGGGCAGCAGACCAGGGAGGGCTGGATAAGCGCATCGCGGGCTTTTCCGGCTCGACCGAAGATATGGCCGCCTACATGGTTGACCAGGTGATGGAGGAATTGCCCGAGCCTGCCCGCGATTTGCTGATCCGGACAGCGATCCTCGACTCGATCGACGGTGATATCGCCAACCATCTCTGCGCCCGTACGGATTGTTGGGAGACCCTGGAAAAGCTGGAACGGCTGAATCCGCTCTTCTACCCTGTCGATGCCGGTCGAACGACGTTCCGCCATCATCATCTGTTCCGGGAATTTCTGCTCGCCCGGTTGCGGCAGCAAGGGGAAGCGCCGCGCCGCACCCTGCATCTGCGCGCGGCGGACTGGCTTGCAGGCAAGGGAATGGTGTTCGAGGCCGTCGAGCATGCCCGGGCGGCGGGCGAACCGGATGCGGCGCTCGCCATCCTCGAACATGCCGGCCTGTTTCACCGCATCTTGCGAGAGGGTGCCGATCGCTATCGCAGTTTCAAGATCCTGTTCACGCCTGAGGCGCTCGCCCGCTATCCGCGGATCACGGTCGCCCAGGCGCTGTTGTGGATCAAGGACGGCGATCCCGACGGCGCACGCGCGCTGCTATCGAACCTGCGCGACAAGCTGGATGCGGGCGACTACAGCGATGTCGGCGCGCAACTGGATCTCGATATCGCGGTCATGGAGGGCTTTCTCAGCAACTATGTGGACGGCGGCGTGACCAGCGAGGCACTGGCCGCGATGGAACGCTTTGTGACCACCATTCCACCGCACGAGCCTTGGTATCGCGCGCTGGTCCACAACCTGATCTGCACCATGCGCCTGCATCGCGGCGATCTTATCGGCGCCGGGCATTCTGCGTCGTCCAGTATCGAGCAATTCTCGCTTGCCGGCCTGCAATATGGCCTGTTCTTCATGACTCAGCACGAAGCCAGGCTGCGGATGCTGCGTGGCCATCTTGGCGTGGCGGACCGAAAGGCGTCCGATGCGGCCCGGATCGCACGGATGCATTTCCCTGAGGATCGCACAATGCAGGCACATGTGCGCATCCTTCAGGCCGCGCTGGAATATGAGCGGAATGAGCTGGAAAGCGAGGTCGGCCATTTGCCCGAGGCGCTGACGCAGCTCGAACGGGCGGACGGCTGGGTTGAGGTTTATCTGGCCGCATACCGAGTAGCGCTGGGTACGGCATTCTCACGCGCCGGTCTTGCCGGGCTGCAACCGTTGCTCATCGCGGGCAGAAACTTCGCGCGACGTCGCGATATGCCGCGGATCGCGTGGTTTCTGGAGGCGCGTGAGGCACATTACACGCTTCTTGCCGGGGATATCACAAGGTCTCGGCAACTGGTGGAGGCGAATGCGCGGAATCTGGCGTTGCTGGAGGAGCGTTTTGACGCGACCCAGACGTGGAGCGAACGCGCCGAGCATCGCGCGATGAGGGCCCGGCTCCTGATCGCCGAGGGCAGCGTGGAGGCTGCGCGAGCAATGCTCGTGCCGCTGATCGCTGGACATGAAGCGGCGGGATTAGGTTGGTATGCGGCACAGGCCTATCTGCTGCTCGCGCTGGCCGAACAGGCTCTTGGCCAGCCCGAAGCCGCATTTGCCGCCCTCCGTGAGGCGCTGCAACGAACCGGAGACGGGCGAACGCTGCGACTGTTTGTAGAGGAGGGGCCCGCCGTCTCGACGCTGAGCATGGAATTGCTGGCCGGCACCGGGACGTCGGCACTGCCCGCCTTGCTTGTCCCATGGCTGCGCGAAGTCGCTGAGGCGGTGCACGCCGCCAGCGATACCACGCCGCTTACCCCGCGCGAGCGCGAAGTGTTCGAGCTGTTGCGCCAGGGCTGCGCCAATAAACGGATCGCGCGCGCACTGGGCATCACTGACAATGCGGTGAAGTTCCACCTGAAGAACATCTTCCGCAAGCTGGGCTTGCGTGGCCGGCGCGAAGTGACAGCGATGGGCGCCAAGCAGGTATCAGCCTGACACCCTACTCCATTTAGCGTGGATCCCTACCCATCGCCGGCATGCCGGACCAATGCGGTCCGGCATAGGATTCCGCGCGTCCGGCCTTGTTGCCTGGCCCACGAATCGACCGGAACCCCGGGGGCGCCCTGGTCACCGTCGCCGCTCGTCAGGGGAGTTTCATGTCGCGTACCACTCGCCATTCAAGCGCAATCCGTTTCAGCGAGACGCGCTCGCACGCGCGGCCCTGCTACTGGGCGCTCCGGTGGCTGATGAGTAGCACCGCCCTGGTGGGCGTCGCCCTGGGCGCCGCCCCGTCAATGGCGCAGACAGTAGCCGGCGCCAGCGCCGCATTGCCGGCACCCGGCGAAAGCATCACGCTTACCGGCGCGGATATCGACCCCGATGCTGCAGTCTTCGCCGGCTCGGGCGCGCCCGCCGGCACGTTCATTTTCAACGGCACATCGAGTCTGCGCGGCGACATCTACGTCAACGGAGCCTCCGTCCGCGCCGTTACCGAAGGCGGTTTCGGCAGCGGGACGATCCACATGATCGACCCCACAGCGGTCTACGGCATCACCGGAATCTACAGCAACGATATCGATCTGGCAGCGATCGACACACGGAACGATCCCGCCACCCTGCGTGCCGAAGCCGGCGTGACCGCCACGCTTACCGGCTCGATCACCGAAAGCCTCGCTGGCCAGAATCTGGTGTTCGAGGGTGTCGATGGCTCGGGGTTCGTCCTCACCAACGGCGCCAACCTATGGACGGGCATCACCACGATCCGCAGCGGCACGCTCACCGGAACCACCGCCAGCATCGGCGGCAGCACGCTCAACCTCGATGACGGGTCGCTGGTCCTGGACCAGGCGGCCAGCGGCACTTTTGCCCAGAATATCTCGGGCACCGGCAACGTTACCGTGCGTGGCCTCGCTGCCGGGCAGATGCTCACCTTTTCGGGCACCAGCGACATAGAGGGTAGGATCGAGGTAACCGACGCCTCGCACATCGCTATTTCGGGGGCATTCAGCAGCAGCGTCACGACGGGCATACTGCTCTCCGGTGCGGGCAGCAGCCTCGATGTCATGGCCGGCGGGTCCATCGGGACCACCGTGCTCGGCACCGCCGACCACCAGACAATCACCAATTTCGGCACGATCACCGCACGCGACAACCAATCGGCGGTCACGACCACCGGTAGCGACGCCGTGATCGTCAATGGCGCCGGAGGCACGATTATCGGCGGCGGCAAGGAAGCGGGAACCGGGGTGTCTCTGACGGGCGGCGGCAGTATCACCAACAGCGGGACAATCTCGGCCCAAGGTTATATCGCAATCTATCTAAACGGCGAAAGCGCCGTCCTGACAAACAACAGTGGTGGCATCATCGGAGGGGAAAATAGCCCTCCTTCCGTGGTGGGCGATGCCGCCAACATCACGATCAACAACGCCGGCACGATGTTCGGCGTGTTTTTGAGGGGAGGCGGCGCCGCCACGATTACCAACAGCGGCATAATAGATGTGAATGCAACTTTATTTGGCGTTTCAGTCGAAGGTGTTGGCACTCTGATCAACTCCGGCCAGATCTTCGCTGGCCAGTCGGTACAGTTCCTTGGCGCCGGATCGGGTGTCGTCAACCAGAAAGAAGGAGAAATATTTAGCTATAGCCCCATCGCTATAACGATCAATGGTAGCGTGGATAATAGCGGCTATATCGGTAGTAACGGTGACAGGAGAAATGGGTCGATTGTTTTCAATGGTGCAAGCGGTAGCCTGATCAATAATGTCGACGGCGTAATTGAAAATGTAATAAACGGATTATCCATCACGAGCTTCACCAACGAATTCCGGCTCGTAAATTACGGCAATATCATCGGGGCTGTGGTTATGCTCGGTGACGCTGAGTCTCCCCGGAACATAACGATTATCAACACGGGCTCGATCGCAGAAACCGAAAATAAGAACGATCCCTATATTTTATCAGCAAGCGCCAATGAAATCAGCTTCGACAACTCCGGCAGCATTACCGCAGCCTCAATCGGCGGTGTCAATTTCGATGGCAATCTGACCGCCATCAATCGTGCCTCGGGCATCGTCAGTAGCAATTTTGACACAGTCAGTATGTCGAACGGTTCCTTCGTGAACCAGGGGACCATCCGCAGCCTCTCGAGCTCCGCGGTCGTTATCTCGGGAGGGGCGTTCACGAATTCGGGCGTCGTCGACGGGGGCGGTCGCGCGGGCGTGGAGATGTATCAAGGTTCGCTTACCAATCAGGCGGGCGGCACGATCATTGGCAGCGAAACGTCGGTGGACCTGCGCTCCAGTACGAGCGCTACGGCCAACCTCGAGGCGGGTTCGACGACGACAGGCGACATTCGGGCCAGGGGCACCGGCACCTTTCACGTCACCATCGCCGGCACCCTGAACGGCAGCTATCTGGGGCGTGACTTGGACGAAGACGATGGTGTGGACGTGCTCACCGTCGCGACAAGCGCCGCGATCTCCGGGATCCTTGATGGCGGCGGCAACGAAGATTCACTTATCCTCGTCGGTGAAGGTGCGGCGACGCTCGGAATGGTCGCCCATTTCGAGAACGCCACGCTCAACGGGACCGGCAGTTGGACACTGGGCGCCGCGAACGATGTGGCAAGCTGGACAGTGAATGCCGGCACGCTGATCTCGGGCGGCGAAATTGCCGGCAGCGCTTCCGTGGTGCTTGCCGCTGGTGGCACGCTACAGCTCTCCGGCGATCAGAGCGTTGCCAGAATCCGTGGCACCGGCACGATCGCACTGGCGGATCACAGCTTGTCCCTGCTCGAAGGCACCAGCGTCTTCGACGGCAGTGTGAATGGCACCGGCACGCTCGTGATCGATGGTGCGAACCTCGTTTTTGGCGGCATCGCCAGCCATACCGGAAGCACTGAAGTGCGCTCAGGTACGCTGAGCGGAGGCGGCCGGATCACGGGAGACGTGTTCATCGAGAACGGTGCGCATCTTGCGGGCACGCAGGGGACGACCCTGTCCATGGGCGCGCTGGATCTGAGCGCAGGCGCGCAAATCGACGTGACGCTTGGAACGCCTTCGGACGCTGCACTGTTCGATATCGCCGGCAACCTGACGCTGGACGGGACGCTCAATATAACCGCCACGCTCGGCTTCGGGGCAGGCGTTTATCGCCTGTTCAATTATGGCGGAACGCTGACCGACAACGGCCTCACGATCGGCACCACAACCGGGGCCGCGGCGGCCGATCTCTTGATCCAGACGCAGGTTCCAGGCGCAGTCAACCTCATCAACGGCGCGGGCGCGGCTCTCGTCTTCTGGGACGGCGGGGATGCAAGCGGCCATTTCAACGACGTCGTCGATGGTGGCTCGGGCCGTTGGAGCGTCGGCGGCGAGAACTGGACCGATGCGGGGGGCGCACTGAACGGCCCAATGTTGCCAGCGCCGGGATATGCGGTGTTCCAGGGCACAAGTGGCACCGTGACGGTCGACACCGGTGCAGGCGCTGTTAGCACCACCGGTATGCAGTTCGCTGTGGATGGCTATACGCTGGCCGGCGACGCGCTGACCCTGGTGGGTGACCGGGCGATCCTTCGCGTTGGCGACGGTACGGCGGCCGGGGCGGGATATCAGGCGACCATCTCGGCATCGCTCATCGGCACGTCGGGGGTGGAGAAGACTGACTACGGCACGCTCATCCTCACTGGCGCCAACACCTATACGGGCGGCACCACCATCTCCGGCGGCACCCTGCAACTCGGCGACGGCCTCACCAACGGCTCGATCCTGGGCGATGTGGTGAACAACGGCACGCTGGCGTTCGACCTAGCCGGTGATACCAGCTTCGCCGGCACCATCTCCGGCGCCGGCGCCCTGACCCTTCAGGGCTGGGGCACGCTGAGCCTCACCGGCGCCAACAGCTATGCGGGCGGAACCGCCGTCAATAACGGCACGCTCCAGATCGCGCAGGCCGAGGCGCTCGGCGCCGGCGGCCTGACCCTCAGCGACAACGCCACCCTGCGGGCGAGCGGCACCTTCACCTATGGCGGGGCCGTGACGCTGGTCACACGGGAGCGGTTCACGCGGGCGGAAGGCCCGGTGAGCGCCACGGTGGAGGTTGATCCCTCACAGACGCTGACGCTCTCCGGCGTCATCTCCGGCGAGGGCGCGCTGACCAAGACCGGCGAGGGCCTGCTGATCCTCACCGGCAACAACACCTACACCGGCCTCACCACCATCGACGCCGGTACGCTCCAGATCGGCAATGGCGGCACCAAGGGCAGCATCGTCGGCGACGTGGTGAACAACGCCACGCTGGTGTTCAACCGCTCCGACACCTACACCTTCACCGGCGCCATCACCGGCGACGGCGCGGTGACCTTCATGGGCGGCGGCACGGTGCTGTTCTCCTCGCCTTATACGGGCGCGGTGA
Organism: Azorhizobium oxalatiphilum; assembly: GCF_014635325.1. Taxonomy (GTDB): domain Bacteria; phylum Pseudomonadota; class Alphaproteobacteria; order Rhizobiales; family Xanthobacteraceae; genus Azorhizobium; species Azorhizobium oxalatiphilum. Next base: position 28,962 of record NZ_BMCT01000015.1, read on the forward strand.
CGGTGGAGCAGTCGGTGGTGACCCTGGTGGAGGGATCGAGCACCACCTCGCCCTTCACCGTGAACTCAGGTGGCACCATCGGCGGCAGCGCCACCATCGGCGGGCTGACGGTGAATGCCGGCGGCACCGCCGCGCCGGGCTACTCGCCGGGCACCATCACCGTGACCGGGCCGGTGACGTTCAATTCCGGCTCCGTCTATCTGGTGGACGTCACCCCGACCGGTGCGCACGATCTCATTATCGCCAGTGGGGCGGTCACGCTGTCGTCCGGCGCCAGCGTCGCGGTCAATCCGACGGCGGGCCGGTATGCGGCGAGCAGTACCGTCACGATCCTGACCACCAGCAGCACGCTCACCGGCACCTTCGGCAGCGTATCCTCCAACTATGCCTTCCTGTCGCCGGAGCTCAGCTATGATGCGCAGAACGTCTATCTGACCCTGGTCTATTCGGGCACCGACTTCTCAACCTATGCCCGCACGCCCAACCAGTACCGGACGGCGGAGGCGGCGCAGGTGCTGGGCGCGGGCAATATCGTGTTCGACACCATCGTCGGCCTGCCCGAGGCGGATGTGGCGCCGGCCTTCGACAAGCTCTCGGGCGAGATCTATGCCTCGGTGGGTACGGTGATCCAGCAGGAGGCGGGCTATCTGCGCGAGGCGGTGGGCACGCGCCTGCGGCAGTCGGTGACGGCCTCGGGCACCGGCGCCCTTTCCTATGCTGCCCGGGCGGCCGGGCCGGCCACCGCGCAGCTGAGCCGGGACCTGACGCCGACGCTCTGGATGCAGGGCTATGGCGGCTGGGGCAATGCCTTCGGCAACGGCAATGCGGCCTCCATCTCCAGCAGCGTGGGCGGCGTGTTCGGCGGCCTCGACGTGGGCGTGGCGGATGGCGTGCGGGCCGGCCTCGTGGCCGGCTTCAGCCAGACGCATTTCGATGTGGATGGGCGCGGCTCGTCCGGCTCCATGGATAATTACGACATCGGCTTCTATGCGGGCGGTCAGTTCGGCGCGCTCGCGCTGCGGGGCGGCGTGTCCTACACATGGCACGACGTCTCGGTGAGCCGCAGCGTGTTGTTCCCCGGCTTCGGCGGCTTCACCAAGGGTGGCGACACGGTGGGCACCACGCAGGTGTTCGGCGAGGTGGGCTATGGCGTGGACGTGGGCGCCTACGCCTTCGAGCCGTTCGTGGGGCTGGCCTATGTGAACCTCTCCAGCGGCTCGCTGTCGGAGAACGGTCCGATGATGTCGGGCGCGGAGCTCAATGTGAGCACCGGCTCAATGGATACGGTCTACTCGACGCTCGGCCTGCGCGTGACGACCTCCATGACGCTGGGCGGGCATACGCTGACCCCGAGCGCGAGCATCGGCTGGCAGCATGCCTTCGGTGACACCTCTCCGGTGGCGAACATGGTGTTCCAGAACGGCGCGCTGCCGTTCCAGGTGTCGGGCGTGCCGGTGGCGGAGGATGCGCTTCTGGTGGGCGCGGGGCTGGCCTACGACCTGTCCGACATCGCGACGTTGCAGGTCAACTACACCGGCCAGCTGGCGGGCACGGCGGCGCAGAACGCCGTCAGCGCGCAGTTCTCGCTGAAGTTCTGAATGTGGACCTGGCGAAGTCTGACCTGATCAATAACGTTTCTGGAACACACGCTATGCAGGTGGGGGGTGCCGTGGGACCGTGTGACTCAGTTCCGCAAATATTACCAGCGCATCATTGCGTTGAGCAATTGATCCGCCGTCGTTCGGACATGCCATATTTTCCGCTTCGGAATGCACTTTTCAGGTGCGTGTGTGGATCTGGCGGCAATCTAAAATTGCATTGCTTCCCCCGGTGAATGAAACGGGGAAGCTACTCGCCGTTTATTGATTGCCTTTTCACTTTTCCGCGCACCCGTAGGTTCAGCCCATGACATTCTCCTCGCGTATCGCCCGCACGCAGCGCCGCACTTTTGGCAAAAGCAGACTGTTGAGCGGTGCATCAGCGATCTCCTTGCTGGGTGTGCCCGCGATTGCGAGTGTTGGCGTATCGCTGACAAGCCCGGCCGTGTCTCAGACGACGCTCACCGGCTCCTATACGTCCACGGTCGAACTCGGCAGCTATCTCTCGGGAAATCCGTTCATCATCACCTCGGCCGCGCAGATCGTTGTTGGCGGCGGCGGGAACGGCGTGCACGGCGCTTCCGGGACCGTCTGGACCATCACCAACGAAGGCAGCATCCAGGGCGCCAATGTTGCGATCTTGCTCGAGGGCGCTGGCACTATTACCCAGTCCGGCACCGTCAACGGCGTCATCGGCATCGAGATGGCGGCGGGCGGCAGCGTGCTTACGACCGCCAGTTCTGCCATCCGTTCGAGCGATTTCGGCGTCGAGATCCTGGGTGCGGCGGGAACCATCTCCAATGCTGGCTCCATCCTGGGAAAGACCGGTGTCCACCTCGGCGTCGCGGATAGCAGCGTTAACAATACCGGGGTGATCTCAGGCTATGCCGGTTTCGGCGGCTCGGGCATCGTGCTGGACAATGGCGGTACCATCACCAATAGCGGTTCCCTCAGCAGGATCTTCGGTGACCGCAATGCCATTCTGGTATCCGCAGGCCGCGGCACCGTCATCAATGAGGGCATGATCTGGGGTACTGGGACGGGCAGCACAGTTCGCGCCGTTGCCTTGCTGGGCGGCGGCACGATCAACAATGCCAACACTGGCTTCATCTCCTCGCCGGGCACCGGTGTCGCGATCTATGGTGGCACCGGAACGATCTATAACCAGGGCACTATCCAGGGCTCCGCCGACGGCGTTTACCTGGCCGCGGGTGGTACGATCACCAACACCGCTGATGGCGGGATCAGTGGTTTCACGAGAGGTGCAGTTATCGCCGGCGGGGCAGGAAGCGTCTCCAACGATGGTACCATCACGGCCATCGTCGGCGTGGAGCTGCACCAGGGCGGCTCGGTGACCAATACCGGCGACATCGGAGGTGGGGTCCAGATCTCTGGCGGCGCCGGCAGCCTCCAGAATTCTGGCGTGATCAGCAGCGCCATCGGCACCGGCGTCTATCTGGCGGCGACCGGCACAGTTGAGAACCTCGCCGCGGGCGAAATCTCAGGTGCGCAATATGGCGTAAGGCTCTCAGGCGCCGGTACCGTGACCAACACTGGCCACATCACCAGCGACTCCACCGCCGTCCAGATGAACGGCGGTGCGCTCTCCAATACGGGAAGCGCTTCCAGCATCGTCGGCGCCTTCTATGGCGTCCTCAGCAGCGCAAGCCTGTCGATGGTCAACTCCGGCACCATCGCCGCGACCTCCTCGACGGGCTTCGGTGTCAGGTTGTTCCAGGGCGGAGCGGTCACCAACAACGCGACCGGTGTCATCTCGGGCAGCGTCTACGGTCTGGTCGCATCGGGCGCCGCCGTGACCCTGAACAATTCCGGCACTGTGACGAGCGGGAGTGGGGCCGGCGTCTATTTCGTGGACAGCGCCGGCACCTTCAACAACACGGTGACGAACAGCGGAACCATCTCCGGCGGCGGCGGTGCGGCTGCCGTGAAGTTCGGGGCCGGCAATGACCTGCTCCAGATCTCGCAAGGGGCGGTCTTCAACGGTCTGGTGGATGGCGGGGGAGGCACCAACACGCTGGAAGTGCTCTCCGGCACTGTCTCTCTGCCGACCTTCTCCAATTTCGGCGTCGTCCAGATCGACGCCGCGGCATCCGCCAGCATTTCGGGAACACACAGCCTCATTGCGCTGACAAACAGCGGCAGCCTCATCAACACGGGAACGCTGACCGCAACCACCCTGTCGAATGCTGGCCTGCTGACCAATTCGGGCAGCATCGGCGAGACGGTGACGCTGACCGCCTCCGGTGCCGTGGTGGACAATCTCGCAGGCGGCATCATCTCCGGCGGAACGGCGGGCGTGAAATCGACCCTCGACGGCGCCGGTGTGACCATGACAGTGAACAATGCCGGCACCATTGCCGGCAGCACCATCACAGCCAGCGGCGTGGCGCTGGCGAGCGCCGGCACGGTCAACAATTCCAGCGCGGCGGCGCTGATCACGGGCGCCATCGCCGGCGTCTATATCGGCGGCCTCGGCACCATCCTGAACAGAGGAAGCATCGATGGCCTCGTTCGCTTTGGCGCGGCACTGGGAACGGGCGGCTCGATCAACAATTCAGGCCGCATCAGTGGCTACGCGGCAGGCGTCGCTGTGCAGGGCGGGGTAGCTCGGATCACCAATACGAGCACGATCGCTGGCACCGGCACGGCGTCGATAGGCGTCCAGTTCCTCGGCACCGCCACCGGCATCGTCGATAATGCAACCACTGCTTCGGTGATTTCCGGCACGGGGACTGGCATCTCGCTGGATGCTGGCGGCACCATCCTCAATGCCGGAACCATCACCGGCATGGGCTTCGACGGCATCGCGCTGGCGGCGGGGGGCTCGGTCAACAACAGCGGTCGGATCAGCGGTGCGGCATCAGGCATCTATGTCGGCGGCGGCACCGCCACGGTGACCAATACGGGCCTCATCTCGGCAACGGGCGCGAGCGGCGTCGGCGTGCTGTTCGGCGGCACCGGCCAGGGCACCATCGACAATTTCGGCACCATCTCGGGTGCGGGCGGGACGGCGGTGAAATTCGCTGGCGGCACCAACCGACTGATCCTTGAGAATGGCAGCGTGCTCTCCGGCATTGCCGACGGCACACTCGGCGTGAACACGCTGGTGGTGACGGGCAGCGCCATGCTGGACAGCGTGACCGCCATTGGCTTCCAATATGTGGGCTTTATCGACGCCACGCGGGTGGTTGATGCCACGTCCACCATCACCAATCCGGTGGTCATATCCGGCACGCTTAGCAATCAGGGCACCCTGAACGGCGCCGTGGGGGTGGACCTTGCCGCCACACTGATCAATGAAGGCGTGGTCAATGCAGACGCACCATCTGCCAATGATGGCACGATCATCAGCAGCGGCAGCTTCACGAACAACAGCGCGCTGACCAACACCGGTCTGTTCAGCAACGCGGGCAGCGTTCTGAACAGCGGCACGATTATCGGCTCGGGAATCTTCGCCAACAGCGGCATCTTCACCAACAACGGGTGGCTGGTGGCGGACGGCACAGGGGTCAGCGGCTCGGGTACCGTCACCAACAACGGCGTCATCATCGGCACCACCGACACAGGCGTGGATCTCGGTGCTGGCGGGACCCTGATCAACAATGCGGGCGGCTTTATCCAGGGCGGCGAATACGGCGTCCGGGCGGGTGTCGGCGCGGTGGTGGTCAACGCCGGCACAATTCTGGACGATGACGTAGCGGGCATGTCGCTCGCCAGCAATGCGGTGGCCGCTAATTCCGGCACCATCGGCGGCACCGTGGGCGTGCTGTTTACCGGCACGGGCGCAAGCCTCACCAACACCGGCACCATCACCGGCACGGGCGGCATCGCGGTGCAGTTCGGCGCCGGTAGCAACAGCCTGACGTTGGGCACCGGCTCGGTGCTGAACGGTGGCATCGACGGCGGCACCGGAGCTGGCCAGATCACGCTCGCCGGCACCGGGGCCATCTCCAGCACCATCGCCAATTTCGGCGCTGGCAGCGCGCTCACCATCGCCTCCGGCGCGGTGTGGCAGGCGTCTGGCACCTGGACGATCGCCAGTGTCACCAATGCCGGCACCTTGCAAGCCGGAACCGCAGCCGGTGGCCTCAGCCTAACCGGAGACTTCACCCAGAGCGCCGGGGGTACCTTCCTGGTGCTGCTCGATCCCTCCGGCCTCTCCTCACGCCTCAGTGTCACCGGTACGGCGACCATCGAAGGCGGGACGCTGGCGGTGCAGAAGGTGGCCGGCACCTACGTGCCGGGCACCCGCTATACGGTGCTCAGCGCGACCGGCGGCGTCTCGGGCACCTTCAGCACGATGACGCAGGATCTGCCATTCATCGAGCTTGCGCTGAGCTATGACGCTACCGACGTCTACCTGACCGCGGGTCGCAATGCGGCCTCCTTCCCCTCGGTGGCGCTGACCTCGAACCAAAGGGCCACCGCCGCGGCGGTGGAGGCGCTGGGCGCGTCCAATCCGGTTTACGCTGCGGTGGTCTCACAGAGCAGCGCAGCCGGTGCCCGGCGGGCCTTCAATGCGCTCTCGGGCGAGATCCATGCGACGGTGAACGGCGTCCTCACCGGGGACAGCCGTCTGGTGCGCGGTGCCGTGCTCGACCGCATGCAGGACGGCTGGTCGTCGGCCTCGGGCGGCGCGGTGACGGCCATCGCAGGCACCGGGAATGTGTTCTGGATGCAGGGCTTCGGCAACTGGGGCACCACCTTCGGCGACGGCAATGCCTCCAGCGTTTCGCGCAATACCGACGGCCTGATGGTGGGCTACGACGGGACGGTGGCGGACATCTGGCGCGTTGGCTTCGCCGCCGGCTACAGCCACGGCACCTTCTCGCAGGACGCGCTGGTCTCGTCGGGTTCCTCCGACAATTACCACGTCGCCATCTATGGCGGGGCAGACTTCGGGCCGCTGGATGCCAAGATCGGCGCCGCCTTCACCTGGAGCGACATCTCTACCAGCCGCACCATCGTGTTCCCCGGTTTCGCGCAGCAGGCCCATTCCGACTATTCGGCGCAGACCAGCCAGGTCTTCGGTGAGCTGGGCTACAGGGTCATGTTACCCGGCATGCCGGGTCAGGCGGGAGGCTCGGTGCTGGAGCCGTTCGTTGGCCTTGCCCATGTGAACGTAAGCAGCAATTCCTTCCAGGAGAATGGCGGCAGCGCCGCACTTTCGGGCACCGGACTGGATCAGGGGGTGACCTATTCGACCCTGGGGCTGCATGCCTCTAGCAACCTTTCGCTGTTCGCGTTGCCGGTGACAGTGAAGGGAACGCTGGGGTGGGTGCATGCGTTTGGCGATCTCGATCCGCAGTCACGGGTGGCGTTCACTGGCGGCACGCCCTTCACCGTTTCAGGGGCTCCCATCGCCGCTGACGCTGCCCTGCTGGAGGCAGGCTTCGACGTCCTGGTAGCGCCCAACACCACGCTCGGCCTCTATTACAATGGCCAGCTCGCCACTTCGGCCTCCGACAACATGGTCAAAGGTGCTTTCTCTATGAAGTTCTGATCGCAGGGCTGTCGTCTACAGCCCGCTTTAGGCGAGTAAGGCTGTCGGGTGTCTCAAGCTTAGGCATCACTCCGCACTTCAGTGAGGAGACCGCCCACTTCCTCGCCATGGTCCAGCTCGCTTCAATGCGACTTTGGCTGCGCGTTTATGAGTCTACGGCCTAATCGGATTTGATCCATAACGGCTGGGCACGCGGGCCGGCGTCGGAAAGCCTCCAGGGGAGGAAACCGGGGTCCGAAGTGCGCGACGGTTGAGGTCCTCGCGGCGCTATGGGGATTTGAGGCCGGTGACCTGAGACCCCTTACCCCAGGCCGCCTGAGGCCCGTGCCTTTCAACGTCAACTCTCACTCAACGGCGCAATAGACCTATCTCAGGCCAACTGACGAGTACGCAAAGCACCACGCGACGATCCTAAGTTTCACAGAACGGGGAGGTGGCGGAATGCAGCTCACCCTTCAAGCCATCACTAGGCCGCCATCCACGTGCAGCGTCTGGCCAGTGATGAAGCCGCTCCATTCGCTGGCGAGGAAAAGCACCGGCCCGGCTACGTCCGTGGGGGTTGCGATGCGACGCAGGGGAGTGGCGGCAATCAGCGTCTCGCGCACCTCCTCCTTGGTCGCCGCGCTGGCATCGGTGGGACAGACGAGCCCCGGTGCAACGCAGTTCACGCGGATGCCCAGCGGCCCGAGTTCGGCGGCGAGATTCCGGCTGAAACCGACCAGGGCGGCCTTTGCCGTAGTGTAGTCATGATAGGGGATGCTCGGCCGCGTGACGAGATCGCTGGCGATGTTAATGATGCTGGCGCCGCCGCGTCGTTCGAGCAAAGGCAGCATGGCCAGGCTGACCGTGTAGGTAGCCTTCACGGCGCCCTCGAACTGCCGGCCATAGGCCTCCCACGGCGTTTCCCAGAAGCGGGCGCGCTGGTCGGGATCGAAGCGGTAGGGGGCGAAGGCGTTGTTGACGACCACGTCGAGCCGTCCGGCCTCCTGCCCGATCTGCTCCGCCATCGCGGCCACCGCCTCGGGAGATGTGACGTCGGCCGCGATGGCGAGCGCCTCACCGCCAAGCTGGCGGCACTCCGCGACGACAGCCTCCGCCGCTTGCGCATTCTCGCGGTAATTGACGATGACAAGCCCGCCCTCCGCCGCGAACGCCTGCGCGATGGCGGCTCCGATGCCGCGGCTGGCGCCAGTGACGAGGATGACGCGATCGCGGAACTTCATGGCGTTCCCTCCTTCGGTGGGATGAGGTCGCTCTTGACCACCTGCGACATGTCCAGCGCATGGCTGATCAGGCCGAGGCTGCGGAAGGCGTCCGCCCCTTTCTGCATCACGTCGGGATCGAACTGGCCGAGGCCCTCGCGCGCGGTGGTCGGCGAGACGCTGGCGCGGTTGCGCAGCTTGATGATCTCCAGATTGACGGCCTCGTCGCGCCCGTTGATGGCGCGGATGACGGCGAGGCGCGCAGCCTCCTCGGGGTTCGCGATCATCCAGGCGGTGGCATCGCGATAGGCGGCTAGGAAGCGCCTGAGGATGGGCTTCTTCGCCTCGTAGGTCGCCTGCGTGACCACGAAGATGTCGCTCGGCAGGTTGAGCTGGTCCTTCACCTCGATCACGTCCACATCGCCCAGCCCCTTGGCGCGGGCGACCAGGAGGCCGGTATCGGTAGCGGCGGTGGCGTCGAGCTGTCCCTGGATGAGCGGGGCGAAGTTCAGGAGGCCGGCCACCTGGATGGTGACATCCTTCTCGCCCAGTCCCATCTGATGCAGCAGCACCAGAAGGTTTTGGAAAGTGCCGCTGGACAGGCTGTAGACGCCGATGCGCTTGCCCTTGAGGTCGGCGGCCGAGCGGATGCCGCTCTTCTTCAGCGCCACCACGTTGAATACGTTCTGGGGATAGATGTTGTAGATGGCGATCAGCTTCTCGCCCTTGTCGAGCGCGAGATAGAGCGAGGCCGGATCGGTGAAGGCGATGTCCGCCTGTCCGGTGAGCATGTTCTGGATCGCCGAGCCGCCGCCATTACCCGGGACATAATCGAGCGCGATACCCTTCGCCTTGAAGAAGCCCTTGTCGGGCTCAGCAAGCAAATTGGTGATCTCGCTGATGGGCTGGCTCCAGCCGGCGACGGTGACCTTGTCGAGCGGCTGGGCCGCTGCGGGCAGCGCGAGCCATGACAGGACGAAGAGGAAAGCGAGGCGCAGGCGCATGGTCTAGCCTTTCGGAAAACGGCGCAGGACGCAGCGCTCCAGGGCGCGGACGGCCTCATAGAGCAGCATGCCGAGAAGAGTGATGACGATGAACAGCGCGAACATCAGGCTGGAATCCATCACGCTCTGGGCAGCGATGATGGAGGCGCCCAGGCCGGTGCGCCCGCCGATGAACTCGCCCACCACGGCACCGACCAGCGAGAGGACGACGGCGACGCGCAGGCCCGTCATGATGAAGGGGAGGGCCGCCGGTAGCTTGAGGCGCAGCAGGGTCTGGACGCGGCCCGCGCCCAGCATGCGGAACAGTTCGCGCCGCGCCGGGTCCACTTCGCCAAGACCGGTGACCGTGTTCTCCATCAGCGGGAAGAAGCAGATAAGCGCGGTGATGACCACGGTCGGCGTCATGCCGAACCCGAACCAGATGATGAAGAGCGGGCCGAGTGCGAGCTTGGGCACGAGCTGGCTCGCCAGAACATAGGGCCGCAGCAGTCGGCTCAGCGCGGGGACTTCGGCCAGGAGGATGCCGACGCCGAGCCCGACTACCGCGCCGAAGCCGAGGCCCAGAGCCATTTCCGACGCAGTGACGGCAAGGTGCGGCCAGAGCCGCCCCGAGGCCATCTCGCTCCATAGCGTGGTGAGGATCGCGGAGGGGGGCGGCAGGATGAGCGCCGGGACCCCAGCCAGCCGGCACCATGCCTCCCATAGGGCGATGAGCGCGAGGAACAGCAGCGCGGAGGGCAGATGGGCCTTCACGCCGTGGGCCCTTCGTCCATGGCGCTGCGCAGATCGTGGCAGGTCGCGGCGAAATCTGGCGCGTAGCGCATGTCGCGGTGTCGGGGGCGCGACAGCTCCACCGTGCGCGCATGGGTCACCCGGCCCCCCGCCATCACCGCCACCTTGTCGCCGAGATAGACCGCTTCGGTGATGTCGTGCGTGACGAAGAGCGCCGTGGTGCCGCGCATGGCGCAAAGCCGGAGCAGGTCGTCCTGCAATTCTTCGCGCGTCAGAGCGTCCAGCGCCGCGAAGGGCTCATCCAGGAGGAGCAGATCGGGCATGCCGATCAAGGCGCGCGCAACGGCGACACGGCTCTGCTGCCCGCCCGAAAGCTCAGAGGGCCGGCGCGCGGAGAGGTCCGAAAGCCCGACGAGGGTGAGCAGGTCATGTGCTGCGGTGCGATCCGCGGCGGTAGGGCGGCGATGCAGCGAGATCGGCAGGAGCACGTTGTCGAGCGCGCTCAGCCAGGTGAGCAGGGTCGGCGCCTGGAAGACGAAGCCAATGCGCGGGCCGGGGCCGCGCAGTGCCTCACCGTCGATGCGGATCGCGCCTTCGTCCGGCAGGAGCAGGCCGGCGGCGAGCTTGAGCAGGGTGGTCTTGCCGCATCCGCTGCGCCCGAGCAGGCAATGGATTGCCCCGCGCGGGATCGTCCAATCAATGCCGTCAACGACCGTCGGGCCTGCCGCGCCATAGCGATAGCGCGCCTGGTCGATAGTGACGAAACCGGGCATGGACGGGTCAGTCCGCATAGGGCGCGAACCCTTCAGCCGCCGCCTCGGCGCTGTGCTCGATTTCGGTCATGGTGACGAGGTCGAGCAGGCTGAAGCGGCCGTCATGGTGCCATCCGGCCTCCGGAGCGCCCATGTGACTGAGCGCGGCGATGCGCGTGACGCCCACTTCGCCGAGCCGCCCAGCTAGCCTGAAGAGCTCGGCCGGCGGCGCCGCGATCCCGGCGGTCTGAAGGTAGCTCCGGTAGGGCGCGACAAGCGCGGGAACGGCATCGAGGCTGTCGACGGAGACCAGCTTGAGCGTGCGGTTGAGGCCGGTGGGGTTCAGGGCCTCCGGCTTCTCCACATGAACCACGGACCAGGGGTCGGCCGGCTCCCCGAACAGTTCCGTCCCGCCGTCCAGTGCGCGCAGCTCCTGCGCTCCGCGCCAGGCGGCGACGGACGCGGTTTCCTCGGGCGAGAGCGCGCGCCTCGGATGGCGATGGGCGAGGGCGGCCAGCTCATGGGCCACATAGCGGGCGAACTCGCCCGGCGTCACCCGCCCGCCGCGCTCCACGAAGAGCAGCTGGGGGGAATAACAGCCCTGCTGCTCGTAGCGGGCGACATCATGGGCCGCGAGGCGGGCGAGCATCATGGCCTTGCGACTGTCCAGCGCTGTCCGCGCGATCATGCCGAAGCCGATCTTGTGGCCGTGCGGCAGGAAGCGCGTGGTGGCCGGCAGCTTGGCCCGCAAGGCCTCGAGCGTGGCGTTGCTCCCATAGGCTATCACCGTGTCGGCCGCGCGCAAGAAGGCGGCTTCCCCCGCCGCCTCGCCGCCCTTCCACCAGACGATGGCGAGGCATTCGCCCAGCTCCGGGTCGATCTCGGCGATGAGGCCCGCGAACCAACCGGCCATGAGCGGCTCGGCGGATGCGAGCTTGCCCACCGTACCGGCCTTCACCAGCAGCCCGCAGATCAGGCTCCAGAGCGGCAAGGCGGGCACGTTGCCGGCCCAGACGTGGAGCAGCAGTTCCGGTCCGTAGGCACGCACGAAGCCGCCCTTCGCTGCCGGCTGGAAGGTATCGAGCATGCCGGGATTGGAGAAGTCCTCGGCGAGGAAGCGCTGGAGCTGCGGCCGGCGGAAGGTCTTGAGATAGCTGGTAAGACCGAGGCGCACGGTTTCCCGGTCATAGCCGGTGACGATGGGCAGGAGGTCTTCGGCCTTGCGCCGCAGCGGGTGCTGTCGGTCGAGGAGGCGCGCGATGGCCTCGTCGATCACAGCCACGATGCGGGCCACATCCATCCGCTTGAGGCGGGAGCGGGCATCGGCGCGCACGCGTGCGCACAGCGCCTGTGCCTGCGCCTCGTCCAACTCGGGGAGGGCGATCTCGACGGTTTCGCGCCAGGCGGCATGGCGCACGCTGCGCCAGCGAACCTCGTCCCGGGTGAGGCCCGGCAGATGGCCGGCATGCTCGATCACCGTTCAGCCTCGCGCCGCCGCCAGGAATTCCGCCACGGCGACGGAACAGCCCTTGGACTCCGCGCCGCCCATCCGGCCAAACAGGCGGAACCCGTCCGGCACGATCTCGCCGGCATCCTCGGTCAGGATGGCCGAGACGCAGTTGAAATGGGCAAGGTCGTGATGCACCAGCACGCCGCGCGCGCCCTCGGGCAGGTCGGTGCCGGTGAGCGGATCCACCACCCGGCTGCGGATCCAGTGCGGGCCTGATTTCACAGGTGGAGTGGTCGCGTTGCCGTCGTCGTAGAACTGGGTGCTCAGCTCCGTCATGCCGTACATGTTGATGCAAGCGCTGCGCGGTACGCCGAAGGTGGCCGAGAGCCCGTCATAGAATTCGTCCGGCGCCATCTCGCGCGACTGCCCCTTGAAGCCGCCGGTGTCGAGGATGAGGCTGCCGGCTGGCATGGCGAAGCGCTGGCCCCGCGCTGTCAGCGCATCCATCACCGGCACGAAGGAATAGCTCGCGCCCAGAAGCGCGTAGGGCTCGCCGCTGGCTTCGGCGGCTGCGAGCGTTGCCAGCATTCGGTCGAGATCGAGCCCGGGCTCGCCGATGAAGACCGCGCTATCAGGCGTACCGCATTCGTGCCGGGCGAGGGCGAGATAATGGGCGAGCGAGGAATTGGGCAGCGCCGTCTCGTCGGGAAAGAGGATGCCCATGGGGATGCGATCTCGCCCGCGCATGAAGCGCGCGCGGAAATTCAGCAGCATGGAGTGGTCATAGACGGCGAGCGTGGGATGGTAGCTGCGGCCGCGGACGCCCTGCGTGGTACCGCTCGTCATGAAGATGCGCTCTGCCCTTTCCGGTGGGCTGCAGCTCAAGGTGAGGTCCTTGAAGGCGGTGATCGGAACCGCGGGGATATCGCGCCAACGCCGCACCGAGAGCGGCGTGCGGCCACGCTGCAAGGCAAAGCGCCGATAGGGCTCGTTGTGCCGGAACTGATAGGAGAAGACCGTCAGCGCCATGGCCTCGAATTCGGCCTCCGTCGCCTCCGGTGCTGCGATGAAGGCGAGCAGCGCCTCGACGATCTCTGCCTGGGTCACCTGGGCAACTCCTTTTCGGACCGCCGTCACTGCCTGACGGATGCCGATGGCGATAAGGACCACGGACGCAGTTGGAAGCAGGGGCTGAAGGCCGCCTGTCCCACATCCCTACGCCGGCATGATCCGGATCAGGTTCATAGGGTCACCGCGTTGCCGAGATCTGAAGTCCGGGCCGGCGGAATCTCAGCCTCCTAGCGAGGCGCCCCTGGGAACAATGGCTTAGGTGGGGGGCCCCAAGGCATGTTGTCAAGTGAAGGCCTCTGAAGGCGGACGTGTTGATGCGCCGAGGAACGGCTCCACCGCTATGCACGAGGGATTGTACAAAGCACATGTCGAAGGAGGATATGGGATCCTGAGCCTAGGCAGCAGCTCCCATCACGACCGACCAGTCGGCCCCCAGCTTGGTTCGCAAACCGCGTCGCGCTGGAACCGCTAGAAAGATGCGGGAGCGAGTCTGAGCGTGGAGCATGATCGCCCGTTCGTCCATCCGGTTGTTTGCAGAGCATTCAACTCCGCTACCAAGACGCACGCGATCTGAAACTTGCAGCGGACGTCGCGCACCATGCCGCGCGATCGGTTGCCATGCAGCCTGATCGCAAAGCCGGACTGCGGGCTCTTCAGCGCAGTAAGCCGTCCAAGTCGAAAACGTCCCAACCTTTCAGCGGTGTCTTCTCCGGGTCGGCGCCGCCCTTGACCGTCTCGTGGGCCGGCAGCTTGCCGGCCTTCTTCAGCGCGGCCTTCTGCCTGCCGCGCCGACGGTTCTCGGCCGCCGCCAGCGTGTCCTCCTCGCGCCAGACGTCAGGCAGGTTGCGGTCGAGGATGTCTTCGATGTGGCGCGGCTCGAAGACATGAAAGGTGATCTTTCTCGCGCGGCCACGCAGCTTTACCGTGCGGGTGCCGGCGCTTTGCAGCCGACCGTCTTTAAGCCAGCGGTGGCGCTCCGCTGACTTGATTGAAAGGATGTCCTCGACCTCGCGCGGGATGATCGGCAGTTCCTCGATACCGATCAGTTTTCGGGTGATGATGGCCGCCGTGGCCGCATGAGGGTCGGGATCGTTTTCGGGGATGCACAACACAAGTGCTCCGTTTTCCACGTCCACGAGTTTCCGCTCGATGGCTGACAGTTGCGCCCGCACTTCCAGCAGGATGCCGCGAGTCCGGACAGCAGACCCCAATGTGGCCGCTGTCGACAAAGGCCATTGCTGGACAAGTCGAGTGGGATCTTTCGGTTTGGACGAGCGCGGCATGGCCTTGAAATGGCGATGCATGTTGAGCCTTTCAACTGGATGAGCCGCGCACCGCGCGAGAGTCCTCCGGCAGAATCGACCGATAGAGCGGCCAGACCTGAATTGCGGTGGCCACTTCAACGATGCCAGGAGTGGTGGCGGCATCGGCACTCGTGTCGATGGCCTAACGTCCGCCATCCGCGTCCGGCGCTTAGTAGCAGACGGTCTGACGTCGGCCCATTCCCGACGTACGCTCTTCGAGCGAGCGGGCTCTCTACAGTCGCTTTTGGAAGGCGGTCTCCCGCTGGCTAAAGCCACTGACCTGAAACGCTTTTCTCCTCCGACCCGGGAGAGAGTCCTAGGGTCAATTTGTGACCTCAGGCGGCCTGGGGCTCCGGTGTGATTGTTGCGATAACTTTGCAAGGGATCAATAGTCGAGCGCGGAATGGGATTGCAAGCGCCCCCCTGCGGACGTCCCCCTCAATTCTCCCACTCGACCCGCACCACCCCCGCCTGTCCCATGAGCCGCGCCACCTCGTCCGGTTGGCGGCGGCCGATCTCGCCTGCGTAGCGCAGTTCGAAGCGCAGCTCGCGCGCGCCGGTCTCGCTATCGCGTGCGACGCAACTGCGGCGGATGCGGAAGGGCGGTCGGTTGAGGTCCTGCCAGAGAGCGGATTCCAGCGCATCTGTGCCGTCGGAGGCCAGCACCACGCGCAGCACCGCCTCGCGCTCCTGCCGGATGAAGCGGCTGGCGAACTTCAGCAGCCACAGCGTCCCCAGCGCTACCAGCAGCGCGAGGCCGCCCAGCACATACTGGCCGGCGCCGAAGATGAGGCCCAGCACAGTCATGTACCAGAGTGTCGCCGCCGTGGTGACGCCCAGCACCAGCCCGTCCTCCCGGCGCATGATGGCCCCGGCGCCGATGAAACCCATACCGGTGAGGATGCCCAGAGGCAGGCGTAGCACGTCCATCTGGGCGAAACTGTCGTCCGCGCGCCCCACCTCCGCCAGCAGCAGGTTGGAGGAGATCATTGCGAGGCAGGCGGCCAAGCACACGAGAATGGTGGTGCGCAGGCCCGCCGCCCGCTCCTCCAACTCGCGGTCGAGGCCGATGATCAGGCTCGCTCCGAAGGCGCAGGCGAGGCGTAGCGCGATGTCGGCAAAATCGGCATGGAGGGGCATGGCGCGGGCTTCCAATAAGTCATGGAAAGCAAACCAGTCCCCGCGGTCGCGGGTTCCGTAGGGGAGGGTGAAGGCCGGAACGGGGCGGCTTGGCCTCTCGCGCGACTGGGTTTGCGCGACAAGGCCTTCACCGGCCCCACAGCGCGATCCGATGCGCGTACGGACATCGCATCGCATCGCAGGCGAGGGCGCGGATCGGGGGGACCTCGATCCGCTTGTCCCTAGCGCACAACTTTTCCTGGGCTCAGGATGCCCTTCGGGTCCAGCGCCCTCTTGATGGCCCACACCACGGCGATCTTGGCCGAGTTGCTGTAGCGGCTCAGCAGGTCGAGCTTCACCCGGCCGATGCCGTACTCGGACCCGAAGGCGCCGCCCATCTCCACCGCCAGCTCATAAATGCGCGGAAACCTCGCGCTCGGACCACGGCTTGCAGGTGGCGGGCGCGGCGCCCTCGGGAGAGACCACGTTGAAGTGCACGTTGGCGGAGCCGCGCATATGCGGGGTGAGGAGATCGGCGTGGAGAGCTATGAGTTCATTCCGCCTGATCCCTAGCCCAAGCC
The DNA here is from genome assembly GCF_014635325.1 of Azorhizobium oxalatiphilum. Taxonomy (GTDB): domain Bacteria; phylum Pseudomonadota; class Alphaproteobacteria; order Rhizobiales; family Xanthobacteraceae; genus Azorhizobium; species Azorhizobium oxalatiphilum. Next base: position 45,299 of record NZ_BMCT01000015.1, read on the forward strand.
CAAGTTGCTTGGCTCGTTTCCCTCGAGATGGGCTTGGAACAGGTCCCGGCAGGCCAGCGTTGGCAGCATGAATTAAGAGAAAATCTAGATAGCTTGCAGGCTTAGCGCATTCTCCGGATTCAAAAGGACGCCCCATGACAGCCCGAAAAAGCAGCGGCACCGCCAAATCGGTGGCCAAGACAGGCCAGGGAGGCGAACTTCACCAGTCAGCCTCGGCACCCGAGAGCCGCCTCACGACCAACCATGGGGTTCCCGTCAGCGACAACCAGAATTCGCTGAAGGCGGGGAGGCGTGGTCCGACGCTGCTCGAAGATTTCGTCCTTCGGGAGAAGATCCAGCATTTCGATCATGAGCGCATCCCGGAACGGATCGTGCACGCCCGCGGATCGGCCGCGCATGGCTTTTTTGAGCTGACGGACACGCTCGCTGAGTTCAGCCGTGCCCGCATCCTGACCGAAGTGGGTGTGAAGACGGAGGTGTTCACTCGCTTTTCTACGGTCGCGGGTGGCGCGGGTTCCGTCGATACGCCGCGGGACGTGCGCGGTTTTGCCGTCAAGTTCTACACCCGCGAGGGCAATTGGGATCTGGTCGGCAATAATATCCCTGTCTTCTTCATTCAGGATGCGATCAAATTTCCCGACCTGATCCATGCCGTGAAGATGGAAGCCGATCGCGGCTATCCGCAGGCCGCAAGCGCCCATGACACCTTCTGGGACTTCATCGGCCTGATGCCGGAAGCGACCCACATGATCATGTGGGCCATGTCCGACCGTGGCATTCCCCGTTCCCTGCGGATGATCGAAGGCTTCGGCGTCAATACGTTCCGCCTTTTGAACGACAAGGATGAGCCGACGTTCGTCAAATTCCATTGGCGGCCGAAGCTTGGTACGCAGTCTACCTGCTGGGACGAGGCGGTGAAGATCGCAGGCGCAGATCCGGACTATCACCGGCGTGACCTGCACGAAGCCATAGCTGCGGGTGATTTCCCGGAATGGGAGTTCGGTGTGCAGCTGATCAGCCAGGACGAAGCGGACGCACTGCCCTTCGACATTCTCGACGCGACGAAGCTGATCCCGGAGGAGATGGTGCCCATCCGGATCATCGGCCGCATGGTGCTTAACCGGAACCCGGACAATTTTTTCGCCGAGACGGAGCAGGCTGCCTTTCTGCCCACCAACATGCCTCCGGGCATCGACGTGTCCGAGGATCCGCTGCTGCAGGGCCGCCTGTTCTCTTATCAGGACACCCAGCTCTCCCGTCTCGGGACGGTCAATTTCCATCAGATCCCAATCAACCGCGCCAAAGGCTGTCCCTTCCAGAATCTCCAGCGCGACGGCCAGATGCAGACACAGGTCTTCGCGGGGCGCGCCAATTACGAGCCCAACAGCCTCGCCGAGGCCGGCGAGGTCGGCGGGCCGCGTGAGGACCCTGCCGGTGGCTTCCGCAGTGTTGCCCTGCCCATGCAGGAGACGAAGGTCCGCCTTCGCGCGGACAGCTTCGCCGACCATTTCAGTCAGGCCCGGTTGTTCTATCGCTCCCAGACCGCCATCGAGCAGGCACATCTGGCGAGCGCCATCGTGTTCGAGCTGTCGAAGGTCACGCTCGAGCATGTGCGCGATCGCGTGCTGGCCAATCTGGGCAATGTCGATGCAGACTTGGCGCAACGTGTCGCCGACGGCTTGAACGTCGCGCTACCGAAGCCGTCGACACCTGCGGTGAAGCCCAGGGACATGGAGGTCTCGCAGGCGCTTCGCATCGTTGGAAAATATCCGGAGACCCTGGTGGGCCGAGCAGTCGGCATTCTCGTTTCCGACGGCGCGGACGGTGTTCTGGTCGATGCTGTGCGGGCAGCTGTCGAAGCCGAAGGGGCGGTCGTGAAGATCGTTGCCCCGAAGATCGGCGGCGTCACATTGAAGAATGGCAAGCGCCTCAAGGCGGACGGACAGCTCGCTGGCACGCCCTCGGTCATCTTCGATGCGGTCGCGCTGGTTTTGTCAAAGGATGGCTGTACTTCGCTGCTGACGGAGGGCGCCGCTATCGACTTTGCCAGGGATGCTTTCGGTCACCTCAAAGCCATCGGGTTCAGCGCGGAGGCAAAGCCTCTGTTGGACAAGGCCGGCGTAGAGCCGGATGCCGGCATCGTCGAACTCGACAAGGATGCCGATACGTTCATCGCGGTCGCGCGGACGCGTCAATGGGATCGCGAACGTAAGGTGCGCATGTTGGCCTGAAATTTTGATTGGTCGAAACTCGGCATTTGGCTACGCGGCGCGAGCTCCCGCCGCCCGCCTTTTTGCTTAGTCAGATTGCATCCGACGCTCCGTACCGCCGGGCTGGTCGGGAATTCTTTATATTATCCGAGAAAGAGGTCGTTCAGTGTATTCTCCTTGGTCATATGGCCATATTGCGATATTAGCTTGATGCATGGACGAAATCGGTACAATTAAAATCAGATCCGACTCACTGGGTATACTTTAGTATTTCTCAAATTTCGATAAATAAAATTATACATATATTCCGGATGGAGAGGTGTGTTTGTTGGTAATATTTAGTGATCCGCTTCGGGGATGCCTAACTTTGGAGGCGCCTCGCGCTGGAATAGCAAGCGCACTGATGCATAAACTGTGGCTCCCTCGTTCTGAAGCGCGAACACATTGGCTGTCGTGGGCGTTAATCCTGAAGAAGGAGACTTCCCATGAGCGACACCATCGGCATGATTCACGAGGATGGCCTGCCGGGTCACGAGACGACGCTGAAGCCCAAGCCTGCATGGCAGCCGCGCTTCCGCGGTTCGGATCGGCTCAAAGGCAAGGTTGCCATCATCACCGGCGCCGACAGCGGAATAGGACGGGCGGTGGCCGCCCTCTATGCCCGCGAGGGCGCCGATATCGCCATCGTCTATCTGCTGGAGGATGACGATGCGGCCGAGACCAGACGCATCGTCGAGGCCGAGGGACGCAAGGCCATCACCCTGAAGGCGGATGTGGGCGATAAACAGATGTGTGAGAGGGCGGTCGCGGAGACGCTGAAGGCCTTCGGTCGGATCGACATCGTCGTCAACAATGCCGGCGAGCAGCACCCCGATCAGGACATCACCGATATCAGCGAGCAGCAACTGCGCCGCACCTTCCAGACCAACATCTTCGGGATGTTCTTTATGGTGCAGGCGGCTCGCCCCCATCTCAAGGCCGGAGCGGCCATCGTGAACTGCACCTCCGTCACCATGTATCAGGGGTCGAAGGAGCTCCTCGACTACAGCTCGACCAAGGGCGCTATCACCGCCTTCACCCGCTCGCTGTCCGAGAACCTCATCAGCGAGGGCATTCGCGTCAACGCCGTTGCACCGGGCCCGATCTGGACGCCGCTGAACCCTTGCGGCGGCGCGAGTGCGGAAAAGCTCGAGCATTTCGGCGAGTCCACGCCCATCGGACGGCCGGGGCAGCCCAATGAGGTGGCGCCGGCCTTCCTGTTCCTCGCCTGCGAGGACGCCAGCTACATGTCGGGACAGGTGCTGCATCCCAATGGCGGCGTGGTCGTCAACGGCTGACCGGAAGTGTGCCATGACCAAAACACTGAAACGAGGCGACACGGTCTCCTGGAACAGCCATGGAGGTGAAGCCACCGGTAAGGTCGTGAAGACGTTGACCGCGTCCACCGCCATCAAGGGCCATAAGGTTGCTGCCTCCGCGACCCATCCCGAATATCTCGTCGAGACCAATGAAGGGAAGCGGGCGGCTCACAAAGCGGGTGCCTTGAGGAAGATTTGATGCCGTCGATCCCTCGCCGGAAAATCTCTTTCGTCGGCCGGATCGAGACGGCGGCGATGCGCCGCTCCGTTACTTGTCCCCAGCCCGTGTGCGCTGTCCCGCGTGGCCTCCGAATACGGGCGCCACATCCATCCCTGCAAGGCCTGCTTTTCCACCGCGCCGGCGCTCTGCCACTGGCCGTGCTCCTGCTATCCCAACTATTCGCTCGGCCAGGCGCACGACTGGATGAACGAGATCTACCCGCTTTGGGCTGAGGCACACGGTGTGATGATCATCACACCGGTGAACTGGTATCAGGTCTCTTCGCCCCTGAAGCTGATGATGGATCGCCTCGTGTGTGCGGATGGCGGAAATCCGGACCCCACCCGGACGCACGGCAAGGATGCCGGCCGTGCAAAGGAAATCGAGCTGAAGGGATGGGATTATCCCCGCCATCTGGCCGGCCGGGCGTTCTCAGTCATCGTGCATGGTGGCGCCGAAGGTGCCGAGAATGTAAGGCGTTCATTGTCCGACTGGCTGCGCGCCATGGGGCTGGTGTCGGCGGGGCCGGGAGCCGAGATCGATCGTTACATCGGCTACTGGAGGCCTTACGCGGGCAACCATGAGGAGTTTGATGCCGACACGGCCATCCAGACGGAGGTCGTGAACGCTGCGCACACCCTTGCCGAAGCTGTTGCTGCGCAGCGATGCGGCAAGCTCGCGACATCGGGCGCGCACCTGAGAGCGCCCCGCGACAAGTGACATGGTGGGTGCCGCCGGGTTGTCCGACCTAAGTGTCTTCGTAAGGAACCGGGCGGCCGACGATCCATTCTATCTGAGCGATACGCGCGAAGGAGAAGCGGGATGGATATCGAAGATCGGATCCGCGAGCGTGCCCATCAGATCTGGTTGAGCGAGGGGCAGCCGCAGGGGCGGGCGCAGGCCAATTGGGACATGGCGAAGGAGATCATCGCCCAGGAGGACGGCTATCTGGCGACGACCAGGCCGGTTTCCGAAGACACCGTTGACGCGGAGCCCGCGTCCTTGCAGGACAATCTCGGAGAGTTCCCCACCCTGACGGATCAGGGCGAGGGATCTCCGCCTGCGCCGCCGCAGACGAAGAAATGAGACGGACGGCGGGATGCCCTTCGCTCCACCCGCACGGGAGGCAATGGGCAATGTGGTCTACTCAGTGACGCACCGGGGCATTCGCGTTGCCGCCGTGGGCGGTTCGAACTTCATCGGCATCAGTCTTGGAAGCGGCAAGAGGGCCTGTCCGCGCGCAGGGACTCGCTCGGCATGTTGATTTCCATGGCTGATTGGCCATATGGATTTCATGACAACGAAATGAGAATGATCCCGGTTTGCGTCGGTGCACGGCCTCTCGCGCTGAGGGGGGCTAGCTTGACAATGGTAGCTCACTAACCCGTCCAAGGAGACGCGGCCAGCACGACGACGGCGCGCGCTCTCCTCGGAGGGCTTCTCAGGCTTCGCGGCTGAAGGGGGAAGGTGTCATCGACCGCCAGCAGCGCCAGGCGGCGAGGCTAGGCCGCTTTCCGCCGATCGTGCTTCCCCTCCCGGATCTCCTCGATGATCTTCGCGACGAACGCGGGCAGATCCTGGGGCGAGCGGCTGGTAATGATGCCTGCATCGGTCACCACTTCCTTGTCCACCCACGTGCCGCCGGCGTTCTCCAGGTCCTTGCGGATGGAGTTGAACGAGGTGACGTTCCGGCCGCGTACCGCATCGGCTTCCACCAGGAGCCACGGACCGTGGCATATGGCGGCAACCGTTTTGCCCGAACTCAGAAAGGCACGGACCAGCTCCATGGTTTGTTTGTCGGCACGCAGGATGTCGGGATTGATCTGGCCGCCCGGCAGCACCAAAGCGTCGAAATCGTCCATACGGGCATCTGCGATCTTCATATCGGCGGGAACAGCGCGTCCCCAATCCTTCTGATCCCAGCCGCGAATGTCTTTCCCATCCAACGAGGCGACCTTCACGTTGGCGCCCGCTTTGCGGAGCTCATCACGCGGCACTTCCAGCTCGGACTGCTCGAACCCGTTGGTAGCGACGATGAGGATGCGGGATTTCTGGATGTCGGTCATTGCTGGTTCTCACTGTGTTTCCAGCCCCTCCAATCCGAACTCTCTCTTTCCACGAGTGTTCCCACCCAGTCAGAGCCCGCGGAGTTGGATTGCATCCCGCCGCCATCTTCCGCGTGACGCCACAGAGGACGGCCCGTCCGAATGCATGTGCCCCTTTGCCTCGGCGGACTGGCCTCGCTGGGTTGAAGGCCTGCGAAGCTTACCCTCGACGGCGTAGGGTGTAGCCACTGCAAACCCGGCCGCGTTCTAGACAGGGACCGGGACCGAGCGTGCTAAGGGCTCCCATGCGCTCCAGGCAGCGGGTCATCATCGGCTGATGATGATCTCGCCTTCATCGCGTCCGTCCCAGTAGTGAATACGCGACGCGCTGACCCTGATGAGAACCACCCGTGGAGTGTCCGGTCCCTGCTCGAACCAGTAGTCCAAATCGCTTCTCCAGTGCGCTGCGAATTGCGCGCTGTCCCGGATGAGTTCGGCCGTGCCTTCGATCGAAAGGAAGAGGGGTGGCTTGCCGAAGAAGCCCTTCGAGCCGGTCATTGTCAGCGAGACTTTTGGATCGCTCTCGATGTCGGCGACCGTACGATAGCTCTCATAGGTGAAGAACCAGGAGTCTCCGTCATACTCTACGTCGCGATTGTTGCTCATCGGCCGGGAGGCGATGTCGCCGCCTTCGGTCTTTGTCGTGAACATCGCGAAATCGATATCCTTCATGCGCTCGGATAAGTCCGTCAGTGACATCCCGCTCATTCCCGACTCCCAAGCCTGCACAGGGTTGCCGCACTCATGACGCGAACCGACTGCGCATTGAAATGTTCCGTCTTTTCCGACGTTTAGGTTTGCACCGCAGCGAGGATCCTGGGGAACGCATGATCTTTACGTGGAGTTGCTCACGCACTTACCTCGTCGATTGAAAACGAGGAGCCGACAAGCGGAGTAACGCCCATGAAGAGACTTGTCCTTACAATCGGCCTGTTGGCCGCGACGACCGTCGGTGCCCTTGCGCAGACCCCCGCGATCGCTCCCAAGGAAACCAATCCAGCCGCACCCGTGCAGGGCGCTAACAGCTTCACGGAGGCGCAGGCGAAGGAGCGGATCGAGAAGGCGGGTTACACCGACATATCGGCCCTCAAGAAGGATGATCGTGGGGTCTGGCAGGGCACCGCCACCAAGGATGGTGCCTCCAAGTCCGTATCCGTCGACTTCCAGGGCAACGTCGTCAGCAAGTGAACGCAGCCTCAGTGGAGGAAGCCATGACAACGACCGTATCCGCGATGTTCGATCGCTATGACGACGCCGCAAATGCAGTGCGGGAGCTTGAAGCATCCGGTATTTCGCAAGCAGATATCAGCGTCGTGGGCAACAACGCCGACGACTACCATGCCGCTCGCCGGACCGATAAATCCGAAGCGGGAGAAGATGCGGGCATCGGCGCCGGTGTGGGGGCCGCCATCGGCGGTGCCGGTGGTCTGCTGACGGGGCTCGGCATGATGGCCATTCCCGGGGTCGGTCCAGTGGTCGCCGCGGGGTGGCTGGTGGCGACCGCCGCCGGTGCCGCCGCTGGTGCTGTTGCGGGTGGAGCCGTAGGCGGGCTCGTTGGGGCACTGACATCGTCCGGCGTGCCTGAAGCGGACGCGAATGTCTATGCCGAGGGAGTGCGACGCGGAAGCACCATTGTCACCGCACGTGTGTCTGAAGCTGATGCACGTCGCGCACAGGAAATTCTCACGCGGTTTTCCGCCGTCGATCTGGGTTCCCGGCGGGAGGCGTATCGGGGCGAGGGGTGGACTGCCTTCGACGAGACCGCGCCCGACTATCCCCGCGATCGCATCAGGGAGACCCGTCGTCATCCGATCTGATAGACGGGCAACATGAACAAAACCCCTCTGCCTCATTGGGAGAGGGGTTCCTTTCATCAGACCTAGCCGTCTTGAAATTCACCTCGAGACGTCACGAATGCCGAGTGCCAGAGTTAACTCAAAGCTCCTCCCGGCATCATGTTTCATCGGAATAGAAGGACGCCCAGAAAGGCTCCTATACCAGCCGCGATCGCGACGGACTTGATCGGCTGCTCCTGGATGCAGAGACTGATCTCATCCATGGTGTCAATGGGAAGTGCCGCAGCGTCGGAAGCGGCGCCGACTGTCGCATCCCTTGCCGTGATCTTGAGCGTTTCCATCAGTTGCGCGAGATCCGCCTTGAGTTGTCGAATATCGCTCTTCAGGCCGGACAGCGACGCGCTGTCTGTGTTGTTTTCAATGGCGTCGTCCATTGCTCATCCCCTGTGTATGAGAAGCGTAGTATCAACGGCATGCATCGCTGCCCGTTCCTTCTCCCCCAAGGGCTAGCAGCTCCCGGCGCTGCCTCCATGGATCTCCGCAGCGCGCCGAAGGAGCCGTCCATCATCAGAAGCAGGCCGGTGGTTGCCGCCTTGACGAGTAACAACCCACCTTACAGCGCTGCCGGCTTCGCATTGGAGGCTACAACTCGAAATAGAACCGGGCGGATTCACGAGATGATCAAGAGCAACAAAATGTGCGCCATGGCGACGCGGGTGATCCAGAAAGACCGATCCAATCAGGCTGCACGCGTCACCGCCTTATTCGACGGTCGAGCCAAAACACGAAGAGGTATAGTCCACCAATGCACGCTGCGACCACGAGGGTTAGCAGCACCACAGTTATAAAAGTCATGGCATCCGTTGCTCACATGCAGTAGACGAGAGCGTGGCATGTGCCGCGAGATGCCAAGCCCGAGACGTCATGTCAAAGATGATGCTTTAATGATTTTGGCGCATTAACTTTTGATGCTGTCGTGCATGCGTTGACATCGTCAACCTCTGGCCGATGCACGGTCCTCTGGCAGACGCTCTCCGCGATTTTAAGAAGGTTTTGTCATGAATCGAGCTGATCAGTCGAACGGATTTGTTCTTGCGCTCGCCGCGGAGATTGTTGCTTCATACGTCAGCAACAACTCGATCGCGCAAGACCAACTGGCAGGGCTCATTAGCGCAGTACATGCCAGCTTGAACGCAGCCAATCAGCCTGCGCCCCAAATTGTTGCCGCCGAGCTTAAGCCAGCAGTCCCGATTAAGAAATCCGTCACCCCG
>NZ_BMCT01000016.1 GCF_014635325.1 Azorhizobium oxalatiphilum
CGTGCCACCGCCGTCCGTGGGCGGGGTCGTGCCGCCACCGCCGGTGGGAGGCGTTGTGCCACCGCCGTCCGTGGGCGGGGTCGTGCCGCCACCGCCGGTGGGAGGCGTGGTCCCGCCACCATCCGTGGGCGGGGTTGTGCCGCCACCGCCGGTGGGGGGCGTCGTGCCACCGCCGTCCGTGGGAGGCGTGGTTCCGCCACCGTCGGTGGGAGGCGTCGTGCCACCCCCATCCGTGGGCGGCGTGGTGCCACCGCCGGCGGCCGGCGGATAGGGGTATCCGGGCGCGTCGGGCGCGAGCGGCAGGGTGTTGGGATCTTCCGCAGGGCTGGACGTTGTCGACGGGGGCGACGAGGCATCCGCCGTGGTTACGGTTCCCGTGTCTTCAGAGCTCGGCGCGGGGGCTGATCCCTGATCCGTGACGTACTGGGAATCCGGGGTTGGCGTCGTGTACGCCGGATCGGGAGGTGGTGACGCCACCGCCCCGGAGGGCGGAGTGCTGGACTGCGCGTCGACCGTGTCGGACGACGACGTAGGCTCATCCGCCGCCGTGTAATACGGCATGGGACGGGGGGCGTCAGGGGCGAGGGGGTAGTCCATGTTGCCTCCATACGTCGGTGTTCGGTTGAACAATGATGGTACGGGGCAACGAGATTTGTAGATGGGGGGTTCCTGTCGAAGGGGAGCGTGATGTATTTGGGCAGAGGATGTATCGCAAGAAATGATGCGTGCCAGAACATAGAATTGCTGACAATGTTGCAGTGCGCGTCTTGCCAGTTGACTTAGAGGAATGTGTTGCGGGAATTGTGCTTTTATCGTGGCGCTCGTGGTTGCAAATGTGGTGCAATGCAATCCAAAAAGTGGCGATCTCACGGTTGCGTGTGCGGTTCAATAGTAACGCCTATTTGAGCGGTTTGTGAGCGCCAGAAGTGGGTAATTGATATCTATTTCTAGCTATCTTTCCTTCCCGGAAAGCCAAGTTGACGCCAAGAACATCCGGCCCGAGTCACGCGGCCCCGACGGAGTGGTATCCGGGCCTGCGGAGGATGGGTCTTTCCGGCTGTTCAGGCGACCAGTAAGGCGCTGTCCGGAGGTGCGGAAGAGGCGCCGGAGCGCGTTGATCCGGCCGGAATTGGCCTCTGTACCCGCCTCTAAAGGGCGCAAATTCGTGCTTTCGGGGCCTTCCCTGCGGCCATGAGCGCGTCGCATGCGGCGGCAGGGCAGGGGAGAGGGAAGCACCGGCGTGCCGGCTGCTCAACAGGCGTGTGAGAGGGCCGGAGCGCCCGTGAAGACAGAAAAAAAAGCCCGCCATACGGCGGGCATTTGCCTCTCGTGTCCTGCGTGCTCCGGATCTCCTGCGGGGCTTGCCGAAAGAGAGGGACAAGACATTCGGGCGAAGGTCTGGTTTAGCCGGATGGGGCGTGCGGTCGGCATGACGCCGCCGCTTCGCCCCGGTACGCAGGATCAGGCCAGTCGGATCTGTCCCGAGGTGACGCAGGGCGTCACGTCCAGCTCCACCTCCCGTACTTCGCGCCATTTATCGCCGCCGATCTGATGCAGGCGTGGCTGGGTCAGAGATACGGTATAGGCCGGCTCCAGCCACTCAGCGCCACCCTGATGGCCGATCACCACCAGTCGCCTTTCGACCCCGTTGTACTTGCCGGGAGGCAAATGCATGCCCTCCGCCTGACAATCGCTGTCCACGGCCAGATAAATACTGCGAATTGACGTCCCCATCACACGTCTCCCTGTGACTTCCCAGGATGGTCAACTATATAACGCAACCCACGGGTGTGTGTTCAGGAAAAATAGCTAGCCCGTGTTTTTTTTGACCTTAATGAGCAAGTTGCGGTGCAATATTTAGTATCAAAGACGCCGCGAAATCAAACTGTACGCTCTAAAACGTCTTTATTTGTGCGGGGTTGGTTGTAGTGCGGTAGCGCGGTGAGAACAATATAGCACAAGTTTAAAATCGCCGGATCCGCCGCCTGCCGTCTTCCGATCGCACGGTCCGATTGCACGGTCCGATTGTATGGCCCCGATCGGCGGGGCGGAATCGGCGCAAGAAAAAACCCTGCCTCGGGGGGAGAGGCAGGGCCGGAGGTGGGAGGTTCCATGCAGTTGGCTCAAAGCATCAGAGGCGGCTTCACGGTTCAGATGGATTCAGTCTGAACGGATCCGGCTCAGGCGGCGACGGCGCGCTGGGCCTCCTGGACCTTCTGGTTGGCGGCGTCGATCTGCGCCGTGGCGCTGGAGAGCGCGCCGAGATTGCGGGTGATCTCGTCCACGCCCTCGGAGGCGCTGTGCATGTTGCGGGCGATCTCCGCCGTCACCGCCTGCTGCTGGTGCACCGCCGCGGCGATGCCGCCGGAGATGTCGTTGATCTGCGAGATGGTGTTGGTGATGGCGGCGATCGCCGTCACCGCCTCGCCGGTGGATGCCTGCACGGCATCGATCTGCGAGGCGATCTCCTCCGTGGCCTTCGAGGTCTGGGCGGCGAGGTGCTTGACCTCGGAGGCCACCACCGCGAAGCCCTTGCCAGTGGCTCCCGCCCGCGCCGCCTCGATGGTGGCGTTGAGCGCCAGCAGGTTGGTCTGGCCGGCGATGCTGTTGATCAGCTCTACAATGGCGCCGATCTTCTGCGCCGCGTCGGCAAGGCCGGAGACGATGCCATTGGTGCGTGCCGCCTGGCCCACGGCGTCCTTTGCCACGTCGAGCGCGCGCGCCACCTGGGAGCCGATCTCGTGGATGGAGGAGGCGAGCTGCTCGGTGCCGGCGGCCACCGACTGCACGTTGGAGGAGGTCTGCGAGGAAGCGCTGGCCGCGCCTGCGGCCTGCTCGTTGGCGGCGGTGATCGCCTGCGCGATCTCCTTCAGCTCCTGATCGATGGCCTGCCGGCGCTCGCGCCGCTTGCGCTCGGCCACCTGCGCGGTGACGTCGGTGGCGAATTTCACCACCTTGCAGACACGCCCCGAGGCATCGAAGATCGGGTTGTAGGAGGCCTGGATCCAGATATCGCGTCCGCCCCTGCCGAGGCGGTGGAATTCACCGGCCATGTACTGGCCGGCCCGCAGGCTTTCCCAGAAGCGCCGGTATTCCGGTGAATCCCGCTCCGCCGGATCCACGAACATGGAATGGTGGTGGCCCCGGATCTCGTCCAGCCGGTAGCCGACCGTGTTCAGGAAGTTCTCGTTCGCGTCGAGAATGGTGCCGTCGAGCGAGAACTGGATCACCGCCTGCACGCGGTTGATGGCGTTGATCTGGCCCTGCAGGTCGGCGTGGCAGAGCTTCTGCGCGGTGATGTCGGTGGCGACCTTCACGATGCGCTTGCACTTGCCGTCGCGGCCGTACATCGGGTTGTAGCTGGCCTGGATCCAGAACTCGCGGCCGCCCTTGGCGATCCGCCGGTATTCGGCCTGCTGGAACTTGCCGGCGCGCAGGTCTGCCCAGAACTGCTTGTAGGCAGGCAGATCGCGCTCTTCGGGCGGCATGAACAGCGAATGGTGCTTGCCGCGTATTTCGGCCAGCGAATAGCCTGTCGCCTTCAGGAAGTTCTCGTTGGCAGAGATGATCGTGCCATCGGTTTCGAACTCGATGATCGCCTGGGAGCGCTCAATGGCTTCCAGCTTCATTTGCGGGTAAGTCGCAAAGAGTGACATGAAGTTTCCCCCGTCTTCGTGTGCTCAGCCAGTTGCTCGATTTGAGCGATTTCCCTGACGGACCTTCGCATTACCCTGCGGAGGCTATGTATCAGGGTACGTATTGCAACCTTAACCCCATCCAGAATGGAGGTATCGCAGGTTGTGGCCAGAAATAACGCAGCCTGCAGCGGAATCGCCTACTTCGATGGCTCGGAATATTTAACAAATGATCGGCCATTCGGGCACGACGACTGTATTCCCGAAGCAGTAGCGGGCTGTCATCTACGCATTTACATTTAGCTTTGCGACTTATCAGTCCCGATCGCCGTGACTGAACGCTGTCGGCGCGCCCCGCCGGGGAATCGCCTGGAGCCGGATCTGTTCAGACGCACGCAAGTTGAACAGCCGATACGCTTCCGAAACCTTCATGGAGAACGTCTTCGGCCGGGATTGCAAAGCAATCGAGGCGGGACATGCCCTCACAGGTCTGCGGTTGCACCGCTCGCCTGAGCGCACTCTTGGATGCAGATGCTTGCGCCGGGCTGGTATGGATGGGGGGAGGTAGCGGGAGGGATAGATCAATAGCCACAAATATTTATGTGACCCTCAGGCCAGCCAGCCGTGCCCGCTGCTGCTGGTGAAGTCCAGCTGCACGATCAGGTCGTTATAGTCCCGGTCGCCGCCGCCATAGATGTCCTCGAAGCCCCAGGTGTTGAGGCCATAGTTCCACAGATGGCCCACCGCGCTGCCGGACACGCTCTCGTTCGCCTGCGCGAAGCCCCAGAAGATGTGGCCGCTGGTCTCGTTGGTCAGGCGCATGGCGATGATGTCGCCGGCATCCACGTGGGTGATCAGCGTGTCCGCATAGGCGCCATAGCCGGGGCCGTCGATGTGGGTGGCGCCGGACACCGTGGCATAGGCGCGGCCTTCCGCCTTCTCCGCATAGCCGGCGCTGCCGGGGGCGAGGCCCTCGATGCTGCCCGACAGCGTGTCCACCCGGTAGAAGGTGATGGAGACGTCATCGGCGCCGTTCTGGCGCAGGCGCACCACGGCGGTCTGATCGTCCGCCCCGCCCGCCGTCTCGGCCACCGCCACCGGGCGCGCCACATGCACGGCGGCGTCATCGGTGATGAAGTCGGCAAAGCCGAAGGCGCCCGTGAGGCTCGCCTGCGGGGCGCTGGCAAGGCCGGCATTCACCGCCACCAGAAGGGCATCGCCCGCATGCACCTGCGCCTGCGCCACATGGCCCTGCGCCGCGCCGTCGAACAGCCGCACCAGCGCGGCGTCGAAATCCGGTTGCAGCGACTGCTGGGCCAGACGGCTGGTCCAGGCATAGAGGTCGGCGCTGCCGCTGTGGAAGCTGGTGGCCTGCCCGCCGCCGAGCACGGAGATGCCGGCGTCGTCGGAGGCCATGGCCTGATAGAGCAGGCTCTGGTCGGCGCCGCTGGTCCACAGGCCGCCGCCGGTGCTGGTGAGCATGTCAGGGCGGTCGCCGGAGGGCAGGTGGGCGGCCATCTGCTCGTGGGCGATGGCGGTGAGCGCGCGGGCGAGCAGCGTGCCGTTGGGCGAGCCGAGGCCGCTGGTGAGGTCATAGCCGGGGGCGGCGTAATAGCCGTAGCCGGTCAGCGTCACGCTGTAGGTGCCGGTGGCCAGCGAGCCGCCATAGAGGAAGGAGGAGACGTTGTTGCCGTAGGTGACGTCGTTGAAGGCGGCCGGCGCAATGGCGGAGGCCTGATAGAGCAGATCGTTGGCGAAGCCGAGGTCCGGCAGGCCCTGATCGGCGAAGACGGTGTCGATCTGCGCGATCAGCGAGGCCCAGAGCGGGGCGGCGGCGCTGGTGCCGTCATCCCAGCTGATGCCCGTCATGTTGGCGGTGGGGGTGATGTAGAACATGTTGCCGCCGGCATTGGCGGACACGTCCGGCGTGCCGCGCCCGGTGGCGTGGCCGGGGTTCACGGAGGTGGGCGTGAGGCCATAGGCGGTCTGGTACCAGGGCGTCGCCTGCGAGGTGTCCACGCCGCCGTCGCCCGCTGCCACGTCCGAGCCCATGATGGGATAAAGCCGTGAGCCGGTGACGGTGTAGGTGTTCCAGACGGATTCGAGCAGCGCCACCTTGGGCGCGTCCTCAACCGAGACGGAGGAGGGCAGCACATTGAGCCCGCTCTCCATGAGGCGCCACAGCGTGGCCCGGTCGCCGGCCATGGCGAGGCCATAGAGCGAGCCGGCGGTGTCCGTGGTGCCGGAGACGGTGTGGTCGCGCGGGGCGGCCTCCAGCGTGGTCAGCGAGGTGCCGCCGATGATCAGCGCATAAGGCGAGGAGGAGTTGTTGGCCACGTTGGCGAGGCCATTGCCGAAATTCCAGCTGGAGCCCCAGTCGTTGTCGGCGAACGATACGGTGATGTTGCGCAGCGCGGCATCCACGAACAGCTCGTGCGCCGCCACCGCGAAGGGGGAGCCGGGCGCCGACTGCTGGAAGATGGAGAAGGAGGAGGAGACAACGGAGGGATTGTTGGCCTCGTCCCAGAACGCCTGCTGGAACGCCGTGTAGGAGCTGGAATTGGCGTGGTTGTTGAAGCCGGAGCCGGCATAGAGGCCGATGCGGCTGCCCGGCGTGGCGGAGGCCACCACGCCCATGTCCAGCGAGCGCTCCCCGGCATTGCCGAGGAAGTAGTTCTGGCCGTTGGGCGCCACCAGATAGTATTCGCCCGAGGTGGTGATGCCCACTTCCCGGCGGAAGGCGTCGTACAGCTCCTGGAAACTGCGGGTGAAACTGGGCGGCAGGGCCGCGCCGATGCCCGGCTCCACGAGGCCGATGGTCTTGGTGGGGATGGTCTGGTCGGTCAGCGGGAAGTTGTAATACCAGTCCGCGATGTCGCCGGCCGAGACGTTGCTCTCGCGATAGTCGCCGTCCTGGCTGAGCGGCGAGAGGGCGTTACCGATGCTCTGCGGCCCCTGCGCGGGCGTGATCACCGCGCCGCCGGACTGGTCGGACGTCGCCGGATACTGGCCCCAGATGGGCGTGGTGTCGAACCAGACGCCGGTGGCGTGGATGGTGTCCGGCAGCGACAGGGAATTGTGCCAGTAATAGAGGCCGTAATCCTGAAGGCTGGCGCTCTGGTAGGCCGGCGTGCCGAACAGCAGATGGAAATGCGCGGGGGTGAGCTGCATCCAGATGGTTCGGCTGGCGGCGGATGAGATGTAACCATCATCGCCGGTCAGCCCGAGCACCGGGATGCTCATGGATTGCAGGGTGGCCACAGCGGCGTTGAAGTCGGTCTGCGAGGCGCCGTAGGTGCTCCACAGCGTGCCGGCATCGCCGAGCGCCTTCAGCGTGGTCTGCCGTGTGGCCCAGTCGCTCTGGAGGAGGGCGGTCGGATCGTTCACGCGGGGCAGGGTGATGGCGACGTTGATGGTCTGCCAGGCCGGGGTCGCCGGAAGCGACAGGCCATAGGCCGCCGCCACCGATGTGGCGTCGGTCATGCCGTAGCTGGTGTAGTCCAGGAAGGTCGAATTCGGAAGCTGGACCTGAGCCATGGACTACTCATCATGCGAACCACGTGATCGCACAAGAATAGCTGACGCTTCTTTCAAGTCCAGAGCGTGCGGATGCTTTGGGGAACTTGTGCCGGGGTGACGCCCAAGGCGCCGCCGCCCGTCAGCCGGCCTGCGCGATTTCAGCCGGCGGGTGGGCCTGAAGGCGCTCGATGACCACGCGGTTGCGGCCGCTCTCCTTGGCGCGGTAGAGCGCGCGGTCCACGGCCGAGAGCAGATCGCCCATGGTGCGGTCCTGGGTGGCGGCGACCGCCGCCACGCCGATGCTGACGGTGACGGGCCAGTCGCCCTTGATCACATCCTTCTCGATCAGCACGCGGATGCGCTCGGCGGTGTCGTGGGCGCCGTAGAGTTCGGTGTCCGGCAGCACGGCGGCGAATTCCTCGCCGCCATAGCGGGCCACGAAATCGCCGGGGCGCCGCAGATTGTGCTTCACCAGCTGGCCGATCGCCCGCAGCACGTCATCGCCGGCCGAGCGGCCGAGCCGCTCGTTCACGCGGGCGAAGTGGTCGATGTCGATCATCAGCACCGCAAGGGAGGAGCCGATGCGCTGGGCGCGATGCCATTCGCGCTGGCTCATGTCGTCGAAGTGCCGGCGGTTGGCGACGCCGGTGAGGCCGTCGGTCATGGAGAGCTGGACCAGCTCCGCCTGCGTGCCCACGCGGCGCCCCATCTCCCGGCGCAGCAGGATGGCGGTGCCCAGCGTCAGCAGCACGATGATCACGGCCCCGCCACCCGCCAGCAGGGCGCGGGTGCGCCAGGGGGCGAGCACGTCCTCCATGGACAGGCCCACCGTGAGGATGAGCGGCAGGCGGGCCACATGGGTGAAGGCATAGAGCCGCTGGTGCGTGTCGAAGCCGGTGTCGGCGATGAAGTTGCCCCTCGGCTCCATCATCATGCGCTGGAAGGTGGCATCGCCCGACACATCGAGCACGGTGCCCGCGGCCCCGTGCGCGGCGGGCTGGCGCACCAGAACCACGCCATCGTCCCGCATCAGCTGCAGCACGTTATGGCCGTCGGGATTGAGCTCCGCCAGCAGCGCACGCAGCGGTTCCAGCCGCATCACCGCCACCAGGACGCCGGCGAACCGGCCGTCCGGCCCGTTGATGCGGCGGGACAAGGCGATTTCAGGGGCGCCCACGCCATCGTCGGGGCGGAAGGCGCGGCTGACGTAGAGGCCCACATCGTCGCGCCGGGTATGGACCAGGAAATAATCCTGCCGGCCGAGCAGGCCGGTGGCCTCGGGCGCGGGGCCGGCGGAGGCTTCCACCTGTCCGTCGGGGCCGAGCAGCACGAGCTGCCCCGCCGAGCCGCTGATGGCGGTGGTGCGGGCCAGCGCCCGGGCGCGGGCGGCCTGGGAGGCGAAGACGGCGGGATCCTGGAGATTGCCGCCCACGTCGCGCAGGAGCACATCGAACACGTCGAACTGGCGCTGGATTTCTCCGGCCATGGTCTGCACGAGCGCATCGGCGCCGCGTGCCGCCTCGCGCGACATGTCGCGGCGCGACAGCCACACGCTGAGCGCGATCAGGCTCGCGAAAATCAGTGCAATGGCGATGCCCGCCGGGAGAATGAGCCCGGCGCTACGCGGCACTGACGTGCGAGAAGGATTCGACGAGTCGAACGCGTTCGACTCCCGCGTGATATTCATCGGCGCTCTCTGCCAACCCGCGTGGATCGGCGCGCATGGAGGTAGAACAGTGATGACTGAACATCTAGCGGTGGACTAGGGATTCTGCAAGTACGAGCGATGCCAATTTGAAATCGGAAGTTGTTCCGGCGTGGCTCTACAGGTGAAGTTTGGCCTCAATCCCCCTTCGCCAAGCAGCGGGAAATGGAACCGGCGGGACCGGTGATCCATGCTTTTGGGCGGAACTGGGGCAGTGGCGCCCTTTCGCCCGCCGCAGGGCGCGGGGCCGGATGGCCGAGACTTCGATGCTGCGTCGCACCCATCCGGCGACATCATGCTGTATTCATAAAAGCGGGCTATTTCAGCCGCTTGGACCATCCCGGCCAGGCCATCTGCGCATCCGCCGCTCTGCCGCCGGCCCGGTGTGCCGCCGCGACGCAGCGCCGTGCCGGCGCCCGTGATGGCTTGACCTGCCATCATGTGTGGTTGTTTCGTGGCAAAACCTCCCGCATGCGGTGCAATACGGGCCGGCGCATAAAATGGATTGCACGAGGTGCATCCATTCTGATGGCGGTATCAACGTCTGGTGCGAAAAAAAAGGCCGCCCGGATCGGGCGGCCGTTGCACGGGGCCGGAAGCCTCAGCGCTGGAGACCCCAGCGCAGGACGGTGCGGCGCTCTATGAAGCGGAAGATGACCATCTCCACCACCAGACCGATGAGGATGACGCAGGCGAGGCCCGCGAACACCCGGTCGGTGAGCAGCTCGTTGCGGCTGCGATAGATGAACCAGCCGAGGCCGCCCTGGCTGGAGGAGACGCCGAACACCAATTCCGCCGCGATCAGCGTGCGCCACGCAAAGGCCCAGCCGATCTTCAGTCCCGACAGGATGGAGGGCAGCGCCGCCGGCAGCAGGATGCGCACCACATAGGAGGGGCCGCGCAGGCCATAGTTGCGGCCCACCAGCCGCTGCGTCTCCGGCACCTGCTCGAAGCCGGACAGTGCGGCAAGCGCAAACGGCCACAGCACCGAGTGCACCAGAACCAGCAGCAGCGCCTTCTCGCCCAGCCCCAGCCACATCATGGCCAGCGGCAGCAGGGCGATGGCGGGCAGCGGATTGAACATGGCGGTCAGCGTCTGCAGCACATCGCGGACGAAGGGGATGGCGACTGCGCCGGACACCAGCACGAGGGCCAGCACAATGGCGATGGCATAGCCCTTCAGCAGTACGAACACCGAGGCCAGCGCAGACCACAGCATGCCTTCCGAGCGCGCGGCCTCGATGAAGGCCAGCGCCGTGTCGGTGAAGGTGGGAAAGAGCAGCGGGTTGTTCTGCCAGAGCGCGGCGACCTGCCAGATCGCCGCCAGCCCGGCGAGGATGACGAGGCGGCGCACGCCCGTGTGGCGCCAGAGGCGGGCGGGCGACAGGCTCCCGCGCACTGTGCGGCGGTGGAGGCCGGTGGCGGCGCCGAGATCCAGTTCAGACATGGGCCGCCTTATCGAACAGGAGGCCGTGGACCTCGCGGGTGAGGGACTCGAAGGCCGGGCTGCCCACGTCGGCGAGGCCGAAATGCGCGGTATCGCGGGTGGCCAGCGTGCGGCCGGGGTGGGGGCTGAGCAGATGCAGGCTGGTGCCGATGAGCACCGCCTCGTCGATGGCATGGGTGACGAAGACGAGGGTGAATTTGAGCTCTTCCGCCAGCGCCAGCAGGTCTTCCTGCAACTGGCGGCGGGTAAGGGCATCCAGCGCCGCGAACGGCTCGTCCATGAGCAGCACGTCGGGATCGGCGGCGAGCGCGCGGGCGATGGCCGCGCGCTGCTTCATGCCGCCCGACAGGGCATGCGGGAAGGCATCCAGCGCGCGGGTGAGCCCGACGCGGGCCAGCGCCGCCTCGGCCCGCGCGTTGGCTTCGGCGCGGGAGACCTTGCGGGCCACCCGCAGCGGGAAGGCGACGTTGTCGCGCACCGTCTTCCACGGCAGCAGCTGGTCGAACTCCTGAAACACCACGAGGCGGTCCGGCCCCGGCCCGGTGACGGGCTTTCCGCGCACCAGGATGCTGCCGGAGGTGGCCGGGATGAAGCCGGCCAGCGCCTTCAGGATGGTGGATTTCCCGCAGCCAGAGGGGCCGAGCAGCACCAGCCGCTCGCCCTCGGCAACGGTCAGGTCCACGCTGTCCACGGCCCGCACCGTGCCCGCGTCCGTGGTGTAGTCCAGCGTCAGCCGGCGCGCTTCAAGGGCGGGCGGGACCGTTGCTGCGGCCGCGGCCGGGGCGAAGGTGGGAGCCGGGGAAGCGGAGACGCTCATGCCTCAGCTGCCCTGATCGTTGTGCAGGTCATCGAACGTATAGTCCTTCCAGCTGGCCGGACGGGTCTTGATGGCCTTGATGTCGGCGAGGAAGTTCGCGAATTTCTGGGAGCCCAGCGGCGTCAGCGTGTACTTGACGTCGGGGTCGGACAGCACCTTCTCCACGAAGGCCGGATCGAGCTTGGACTTCTCCGCCTTCACATAGATGGCGGCGGCCTCGCTCTTGTGGGTATCCACCCAGGCGGTGGCCTCGCGGAAGGCGTCGAAGAAGGCCTTGTAGGTCTTCGGATTCTCGGCCTTGAAGCGCACCGTGCTGTACACGAAGGTGGGTGTCACCGGCCCGCCCAGCACGTCATAGGAGGAGAGCACCTTGTGGATCTTCGGATCCGCGAGGGCCTGATCCTGGAACGGCGCGTTGGAGAGATGGGCGGTGATCTCCGTGGAGCCGGAGAGCAGGGCCGCCGTGGCGTCCGGGTGCGGCAGGGTGATGGTGATGTCGTCCAGCTGCTTTTCCTTGCCCGGCCCGAAGGCCTGCTGGGCGGCGATCTGCAGCACGCGCGCCTGCACGGACACGCCGACCGCCGGAAGAGCGATCTTGTCGGCCTTGGTGAAGTCCTTGATGGTCTTCACGTTCGGATTGTTGGTGACGAGATAGTTCGGCTGCGCGCCCAGCGCGCCGATGATCTTCACCTCCTGCGCCGTGCCGCGGGTGCGGTCCCACAACGTGAGGAACGGCCCGATGCCGGCGCCGGCCACGTCCACATTGCCGGAGAGCAGGGCATCGTTGACGGCGGAGCCGCCCGAGAGCTTGGCCCACTCCACCTTGATGTCGAGGCCGAGCGCCTTTCCGTGCTTCTCGACCAGCTTCTGCTCCTTCATCACATGGAAGGGCGTGTAGAGCGTGCCGAACTGCTCGACGATGCGGATGGTGCCTTCGGCGTGAGCGGGCGCGGCGGCAAGGCCCGCAGCGATAACCACCGCCGCGAGGGTTTTCTTCAACATGGTCTTCTCCATCGGATGGCTCACCATCACTCCGCAGCGTGGAGCGTAGGCGCAGAGGCTGGACCGTGGCTGCCCACGGAAAATTCGTTGGCGATCTGGCGGCGCACGGTGGTGCGGCGGCCGTCGAGGCCGAGCACGGGGAACAGCAGTTCCGCCACCCGATAGGCCTCCTCCAGATGCGGATAGCCCGAGCCCACGATGGTATCGATGCCCAGCGCCTGATACTCGCGGATGCGGGCGGCGACACTCTGCGGATCACCCACCAGCGCGGTGCCGGCGCCGGTGCGCACGAGGCCGATGCCGGCCCACAGGTTCGGCGAGATCTCCAGCTTGTCGCGGCGGCCGCCATGCAGCGCCGCCATGCGGGCCTGCCCGACGGAGTCCATCTCCTGCGAGAAGCGCTTCTGCGCATCGGCGATCTGCTGGTCGGAGACGCGGCTGATGAGGCGGTTGGCGGCCTCCCAGGCTTCGCTCTCGGTCTCGCGCACGATGAAGTGCAGGCGGATGCCGAAGCGGATGGAGCGGCCGAGGCGCGCGGCCTTCTCGCGCACGGCGGCGATCTTGCCGGCGAGCTGGGCCGGGGGCTCGCCCCAGCTCAGATACAGGTCCACCTGCTCGGCGGCCACATCGTGGCCGGCGTCGGAGGAACCGCCGAAATAGAGCGGCAGATGCTCCTGCACGGTGGGGAAATCCAGCCGGCCGTTCTCCACCCGGTAATAGGGGCCTTCGTGATTGACGGCCTCGCCGCTCACCAGCCTGCGCCAGATGGAGACGAATTCACGGGCCTGCGCATAGCGCTCGTCATGGTTCAGGAAGACGCCATCGGCGGCCAGCTCGCGGGGATTGCCGCCCACCACCAGGTTGAGCAGCAGGCGCCCGTCGCTGAGGCGATCCAGCGCCGCCGCCTGCCGGGCGGCGAACACCGGCGTGGTGACGCCGGGGCGCAGGGCGACGAGGAATTTCAGGCGCTCGGTGGCGGTGGCAAGACCGGCGGCGGTGATCCAGCTGTCTTCGCAGCTCTGGCCCGTGGGCAGCAATACGCCCTTGAAGCCGAGCCGGTCCACGGCGGTGGCCACTTCGCGGAAATAGCCGAATTCCGGCGGCCGCTGACGGGTTTCCGAGCCCAGATAGGAGCCGTCCCCATGGGTGGGGATGAACCAGAAGATGGTCGGCGGGGCGGGGGGAACCGACTGCGAAACCGTTTCAGAAACCGACTGCGTCATGGCGCGCTCCAGCAATGTCACGCGCCGACACTGGCATATAAATTTATTCAGTCAATCGAATTAGTGGAATTGTATATGTCCTGTCATTTTTTGTGAAATTTGGCGGTGACGAAGCTGGAGGTGTTCGTACGGCTGCCGGGAAAGGGTGTTCGAGCGCGCAAAGAAACGCCCCGCAACGGCCGTCCGGGCGGTTGCGGGGCGCAAATATGGGGCGAAACGCCGCGTGAGGCTCAGGCGGCCGGGCGCAGTTCCACGCCGGCAGCCGCCAGAGCAGCCGTCAGAGCCGCGATCTCGCGCGCATCGCACGCCGGCTGCGGCGGGCGGATGGTGTCGCTCTCCAGCCGGCCCAGCAGCTTGAGGCAGGTCTTCAGCCGGGCGGTGGCGCGCCCGCCGGGGGCATCGCGATAGATGGCCACCGAGAGCGGATAGAGCGCTTCGTGCACCTGCCGGGCGCCGGCCCAGTCGCCGGCCGCCGCCGCATCCCACAGCGCCACCGTCAGTTCCGGCACCACGGCGGCAAGGCTCACCTGACTGCCGGCGCTGCCGATGATGTAGCTGGTCAGCAGATGCTCGTCGCCGGAACCGAGCACGGCGAAATCCGGCCGCGCGGCTTTCAGCACCCGCATGTGTTCCTCATAGGCGGCCACTTCCCAGCTGCCGTCCTTGATGGCGACGATGCGCGGATCTTCCGCCAGCCGCCGCAGCAGATCGGGGCCGTAGCACATGACCCCCGCGCCCACCGGTGCGCCATAGAGCATGAGCGGCGCACTGGTGGCCTCAGAGATCATCCGGTGATGGGTGAGGGCGCATTGATCCGCATGGCCCAGCGCCCAGCTGTTGGGCGGGAACACCAGCAGGCCGTCGGCGCCGGCCTTTTCCATGGCGGCGGCCTCGCGGGCGGCCTCAAGGCTGGATTCGTGGTTCACGCCGGAGACGATGAGGCAGTCCTTCGGGCTCACCGCGCGGGCGATCTCCACCACCCGCAGCTTCTCTTCCAGCGAGAGCACGAAATTCTCGCCCGCATGGCCGTTGATCAGCAGGCCGCGAATGCCCGGCACGGCGGCAACGCTGCCGATATGGGCGGCGAGCGCCGCCTCGTCCACGGAGAAGTCGGCCCGCATGGGCACGAGCGTGGCCGCATGGATACCGGTGAGGCGCTGGACGAAAGACGCAGTCATTGTGGGCCTCGCTCGGCATCGCCGCTGTTCAGCAGGCGATCAATGGGAAAGAGGGGGAGGGCGGGCTCGTGGCCGAGGATGCGGTCGGCGAGCAGGCGGGCGATGTAGGGGCCGGACGTGTAGCCGGAATGGACGCTGCCGCAGACATAGGCGTCCGGAATGCCGGGGATGGGGCCGGCGGCGGGCAGGGCATCCGCCGTCTCGGCCTCCAGCCCCGCCCAGGCGCGGGCAACGCGGGCGTCCTTCAGCTCGGGAATGGCATGGCAGGCGAGGCGGACGTTGCCGACGATGCGATCCGGCATCAGCTCCACGCCGCCGCGCTCACGGTCGCCGATGCCTTGCCAGCCGCCGCCGATCACCACCGTGCCGTGGGGATATTGCTTCAGCGACAGCAGGCCGTTGGCGATGCCGACCACGGTGCGCATCACCGGGCGCACGCGCTCGGTGACGACGAGCTGGTTGATGAGGGTCTTGATGGGCAGATCGATGCCGAGCCAGCCCAGCATGGGCTCGATCCACACCCCGCCGGCCAGCACCACGCGCTTCGCCCGCACCACGCCGGTGGCGGTCTTCACCGCGAAGCCGCTCTCCTCGCGGTCGATGCCGGAGGCGGGGGTGTTCTCCATGAGATCCACGCCCGCGCCCAGCAGCGCGCGACGGAAGGCGAGGCCGGTGAGATAGGCGTTGGCGTAGCCATCCACCTTGCAATAGCCGGCAAGGCGCACCTTGTCGGAGATGCCGGGCTCCACCCTCAAGGCGTCAGCGCCGCTGATCAGCTCGATGGGCGCGCCCGCCTCCCGCCGTTTGCCCGCGCGGAAGGAGAGCAGTTCCTCCTCCTGCTCGGTGAAGGCGAGGGAGAGGCCATCGCACACCACCACGCCCACGTCATGGCCCAGCCATTCGGAGGCGTTCGCCCACATGGCGTGGGCACGCAGGGCATAGGGGATGAGCGCCACGCGGGTCATCTGCATGGTCAGCGTGCCGGCATTGACGCCGGACGCCTCGCGGCAGAGCGGGCCGCGCTCGATGAGCGCCACCTTCATGCCGCCGCGCGCCGCGAAAAGCGCGCAGGTGGAGCCGTGGACGCCGCCGCCGATGACGGCAAGATCATAGGTGGTGCTCATAGCGGGGCCGGGCGCGGAATGGGGATGTCGCCATAGTCGAACGACCCCATGAGGTCGGCGAGCGGCACCGGGCGCAGCGGCGGGCGGGCGGTGTAGGTGCCCACCTTTTCGCGCGAGCCGACTTTCGCGGCGAGGATTTCGCCCGCCACATCGCCGCAGAAGCGGCCCTGACAGGGCCCCATGCCGCAGCGGGTGAACTGCTTCATCTGGTTGAGGTCGCGGGCGCCGTCATCATAGGCGGCCTCGATCTCGGCGCGGGTCACGTCCTCGCAGCGGCACACCACCGTCTCGGGCGGAATGGCGGCCACCTGCGCCGGGCGCAGCGCCATCATGCCGGCCATGGCGTCGGAGAAGGGGCGCGCCTGCGCGGCGGCGGCGGCCGGGGCTTTTGTGCGCTCGGCAAAGGCGGCGGCGGTGAGGGCGCCGGCATCATGGGCGCAGGCAAGGCCGGCGAGCTGGCCCGCCGCTTCCGCCACCAGCACGCCGCGCAGACCGGCACCGTCGCCGCAGGCATAGAGGCCATCGAGGCTGGTGCGGCCGAAGGCGTCCAGCACCGGCACGAAGCCGCCCCGGCGGCGATCGAAGGTCTGTTCGGTGCGGAACAGGCGCGGCAGTTCATTGCCCGGCACGAGCCCGTGGCCCACGGTGAGGGCATCCGCCTCCAGTGTGATCTCCGGACCGGCGGTGAAGGCGCCCTGCGCATCCACCGGGGCGAGACGCACCCGCGCCACGGCATCCGCGCCGAGAGCGGCGCGCACGCCATGGCGGAAATGCACGGGCACGCGCTTGCCGCCGAGCTTCAGCGCCCAGCCGGCGCCACGGGCCAGCAGGCGGGGCTGGGTGGCCAGCGCCGGGAGCAGGCGCAGCCAGTCGCCGGGGCCGGCGAGATCCACGATGGCGACGACAGTGCCGCCCATCTTCACGATGCCGGTGGCAACCGCAGCGAGCAGCGGGCCGCAGCCGGCCACCACCACGCGCTGGCCGGGCAAAGCGCCATGGGACTTCAGCAGAACGGTGGCGGCGGCAAGGCCGATGACGCCGGGCAGCGTCCAGCCGGGAAAGGGCACCACGCGCTCATGGGCGCCGGTGGCGGCGATGAGGCGGGGGGCCTCCACAGTTTCATTGCCGTCCGGCCCCAGCGCATCGAGCCGGAAGTGGGCGCCCACGGACCAGACGGTGCGGCCGAGGCGCAGATCGACGCTGGACGCGGCAAGGCGGGCGCGCAAGGCGTCGCCGCCGGCCTTTTCGGGCGAGGCGGGCAGGGCGAGGCCGGGCAGAGGGGCGCGCCACACTTGCCCGCCCGCTTCCGGCTGCTGGTCGAACAGCGCGACCTTCAGGCCGGTTTCTGCGGCGGCCAGCGCCGCATTGGCACCGGCGGGGCCGGCGCCGAGGATGATGACATCGTGGCTCACAGCACGCCTCGCCGTTCCACCGCCATGCCGGCGCGCACGGGAGTGAGGCACGCCTGCCGCACGGCGCCATCCACGTGCAGCGCGCATTCCTGGCACACGCCCATGTGGCAGAACGCGCCGCGCGGGGCGCCGTTGCGCGGGCTCTGCCGCAGGCGCAGCAGGCCGCTGCGGGCAAGCGCGGTGGTCAGCATCTCGCCGGCCCGCGCCTCCAGGGGGGCGCCGTCCACACTGATCGTCACGACGGGCCGCCCGTCGGTTTCCTGCGCCATGGTTCTCGCGTCACCTGCATCTGGCCGCGCGTCCGAATCCCCGGGGGAGCGGCGGGATTTGCTCTTTACAGAGCGCGCATTTGTATACAAATTGTCCACGGTTTGGCAATCGGAAGTCGCGAAAATAGCGACACGGGCCGCACATCCAGAGGTTGGGAGAACCAAGCATGCTGAAGACTTTGCTTGCGGCCGGCGCGGTCGCGGTGGCGCTTGCCGGGGCCCTTCTGCCCACGACGGCGGACGCGCGTACGCTCGATGAAATCATGAAGTCGGGCGTCATCCGGGTGGGCGTCAATCCGACGCTGCCGCCGCTCGGCAAGTTCGATGAGAAGAACGAGATCGTCGGCTTCGACGTGGATTATGCGAACGAGATCGCCAAGCTGCTCGGCGTGAAGCTGGAAGTGGTGCAGACCGGATCGCCGGACCGAATCCCCTTCGTGGTCGCCGGCAAGATCGACTTCGTGATGGGCGCCATGACGCGCAACACCGACCGCGCCAAGGTGATCGACTTCACCGTGCCGGTGCACACCGAGGTGCTGGGCGTGCTCACCACCAAGGCCAACACCTTCACCGACTGGAAGCAGTTCGATGATCCGTCGGTCACTTTCGTGCAGGTGCGCGGTTCCACCCCGATCAAGTTCATCGAGGAGAACCTGCCCAAGGCCAAGGTGACGCTGCTCGACAACTATCCCGACGCGGTGCGCGCTCTGGCGCAGGGCCGCGGCACGGCCATGATCGACGTGATCGACTTCATGGGCGAGCACATGAACAACCACAAGACCGAATGGCGCATCGTGGAGACGCCCATCGACGTCTATTATTGCAGCATGGGCGTGGCCAAGAACTCCACCGGCCTCAAGGACTGGCTGAACGTGGCCGCCTTCGATCTCGCCCGCAAGGGCAAGACCGACGCCATCTGGAAGAAGTGGTTCGGCATGGACATGATCAAGCCGGTGGGCGCGCAGCCCTACTTCTGATCCCGTGATCACAGGCCGGCGGCCACGCGCCGCCGGTCCTCGTTTCCCCTTCGGCGCGGTTCATGTCCTATACCCTGCAATTCGGCCAGATCTGGCCGTTCCTCCCGCGCCTTCTGGAAGGTGCCCTGATCTCGCTGCAAATTGCCATCCTGGCCTTTTGCGGCGGCATGCTGATCGGCACCGTGTGCGCCGGCATCAAATCCTTCGGGCCGCGCTGGCTGGCCCGCATCGTCGGCGCCTATGTGGTGTTCTTCACCAACACGCCGCAGCTGGTGCAGATCTATTTCCTGTATTTCGCGCTGCCGGACATGGGCATCCTGCTGTCCTCCTTCGCGGCGGTGGTCATCGGCATGACGCTGAATGCGGGCGCCTATCTCACCGAGATCCAGCGCGCCGGCTTCGAGAGCCGCCGGGTCTCCGAGATGGAGGCGGCTGAGGTCATGGGCTTCTCGCGCCTCCAGCAGATCCGCTACGTGATCCTGCCGCATGTGGCGCGGGTGCTGTTCCCGCCGCTCTCCAACCAGTTCATCATCGTCACGCTCGGCACCTCCATGGCCGCCGTCTTCGGCGTGGAGGAACTCACCGGCGAGGCCTTCACCATCAATTCGCAGACCTTCCGCTCCATCGAGGTGTTTCTCGTGGTGGCGGGGCTCTATGTGGTGCTCACCCTTGCCGCTTCGGTGCTGCTGGCCCTGCTCGGCCGGGTGCTGTTCCGCGTCCGCACGGAGCTGATCTGATGCTCGACCAGATCATCCATGAGTGGCCGCGCTTCGCCACCTGGTACAATTTCATCTTCATCGCCAAGGCGGCGGGGATGACGCTGCTCCTCTCCGCGCTGGGCTGCACCCTCGGCACCGGCATCGGCCTGCTGCTGGCGGTAACGCGGGTGACAAAGGCCCGCTGGCTGAAGCCGCTGCGGCTGCTCGCCTTCGTGTTCACGGAAATCTTCCGCCGCGTGCCCTTCCTGGTCACGCTGATGCTCTGCTTCTTCGCCTTCCAGGCCACCGGCTACGACGTGCCGCTGTTCGTGGTGGCGGCGGTGTCGGTGACGGTGATCGCAGGCGCGTATCTGGCCGAGATTATCCGGGGCGGCTTCAAGTCGGTCCACCGCAACCAGTGGGAAGCGGCGGCGACCATGAATTTCTCGCTCATCGACACCATCCGCCTCGTGGTGCTGCCGCAGGCGTGGCGCATCGTGCTGCCGCCGGCCTTCGGCTATTTCGTCATGTTCATCAAGGACACGGCGCTGGCCTCGCAGATCGGTGTCATCGAGCTGACCTATGTGGGCAAGGTGCTCAACAACAAGGGATTCTCCGCAGCCCTCAGCTTCGGCGTGATCCTCATCGTCTACTTCATCATCTCCTACCCATTGTCGCGTCTTGGCGCGTATCTGGAGGCGCGTCTTGCATCATCTCGACATCGCCGGGCTTGAGGCCCGCTACGGCGACCACACCGTCCTGTCCGGCATCGACATGACGGTGGGCCGGGCGGACGTGATCGGCCTCATCGGCCCGTCCGGCTCCGGCAAGAGCACCATCCTGCGCGTGCTCACCGGCCTGCTGCCGCCGGTGGCCGGCACGGTGAAGCTGGATGGCGAGCCCGTGAATTACGCCGATGCGGCGCAGGTGCGCCGCCTGCGCGACCGCATCGCCATCGTGTTCCAGCAGTACAATCTGTTCCAGAACATGAGCGTGCTGGAGAACGTCTGCGTCGCGCCGGTGAAGATCAAGAAGCGGCCCCGCAAGGAGGTCGAGGAGGAGGCCCGCCTCCTGCTGGAGAAGGTGGGGCTGGGCGACAAGCTGAAGCGCTATCCGGATGAACTCTCCGGCGGCCAGCAGCAGCGCGTGGCCATCGTGCGCGCGCTGGCGCTGCGTCCGGAGATCCTGCTGCTGGACGAGGTGACGGCGGCGCTCGATCCCGAGCTGGTGTCGGAAGTGCTGGACACGGTGCGCCTGCTCGCGCAGGAAGGCATGACCATGCTCATCGTCTCGCACGAGATGGCGTTCATCCGGGAGGTGGCCTCGCGGGTCGTCTTCATGGCGGGCGGGCGCGTGGTGGAGGCGGGGGCCCCGGCGCAGATTTTCGATGCGCCGGCGGAAGCCCGCACCCGCGATTTCGTGTCCAAGATCCTGCGCCACTAAACGCGCGCAGGGCGAAAAATGCCGGCGGGAGCAGCTCGGGGATGGCTCAGACACAGACCGTGACCG
Organism: Azorhizobium oxalatiphilum; assembly: GCF_014635325.1. Lineage (GTDB taxonomy): Bacteria > Pseudomonadota > Alphaproteobacteria > Rhizobiales > Xanthobacteraceae > Azorhizobium > Azorhizobium oxalatiphilum. Next base: position 20,516 of record NZ_BMCT01000016.1, read on the forward strand.
CCGTGCCCGCTTCCGGCGTCTGGATGGCCGTGCCGCTCATGCTGGGCGCCACCTTGTGCCTGACCACGCTGGACACGCTGCTCAAGATGCTGGCGGTCCATTATCCCATCGGGCCTTTGGTCTTCTTCCGCAATGTGGTGCAGGTGGTGGTGCTGGCGAGCATCGCCCGCGCCTTCGTGCCCACTGCGCTTCGCACCCGCCAGCCGGGCGTGCATCTGGCGCGCGGCGCCTGCCTGATGACCATGACGGTGCTGATCACACTGTCACTCAGCCATCTGCCCATGGCGCAGACCTATGCGCTGACCTTCTCCGCCCCGCTCATGGCCACCGTTCTGGCGCTGCTGTTCCTCGGCGAGCGACCGCTGCCGGCGCAATGGCTCTGCATCGCAGCGGGCTTTGCGGGCGTGCTGATCGCGCTCGATCCGGGCGGGGTGCTGTCGCTGGCGCTGCTGTTCCCGCTGGCGCAGGCGGCGGCCAATGCGGTCTTCTATGTGCTCACCCGCTATGCCGGCCGCACCGAGAGCGCCATGACCCTGGTGCTGTGGGCGGGCATCGGTGCGGTGGTGTTCGGCGTCTTCGCGCTGGTGGCCTATGTGCCCATGCCGCTTGAGGCGTGGGCCATGATCTGCGCGGGCGGGCTGCTGGGCACGTCGGGGCAGCTGATGATGGCGGCGGCCTTCCGCCGGGCACCCACGGCCGTGGCGGCGCCTCTGGTCTATGCGCAGATGGTGTGGGCCATGCTCATCGGCTGGCTGATGTTCGACGAGGTGCCCGGCTGGAGCGCCATCCTCGGGGCTGCCATCGTCGCGGCCAGCGGCATCGGCGTGGTGCGCTTCGGGCGCGGTCGCTGAGCGGCCCGTGCCCCGCCACGCGGGCGGGCACGGGGCTCGAAAGCATCAGCTGGAAGACGTCGCCGTCTCGGGGGCGCCGGCGGGGCGCGGTCCACCGCGGCCGGGAGCGCGGGGCTTGGCCTTCGGCTTCGGCAGCAGGCCTTCGCGCTGGGCGGCCTTGCGGGCGTTCTTGCGCATGCGGCGAACGGCGTCGGCCTCCTCGCGGATGCGGCGCTCGGACGGCTTCTCATACGCCTTGCGCTGCTTCATTTCACGGAAGACGCCTTCGCGCTGCATCTTCTTCTTGAGCACGCGCAGCGCCTGCTCGATATTGTTGTCGCGCACCAGAACTTGCATGTGGGTGTTGACCTCGCAGGTTGGGTGTCAAGGGGCGCCAGTGCGCCACCGTTCAACACAAAGCCCTGAAACAAAAAACCCTGCCTTCTGAGGGGCAGGGCCTTGGGGCCGATGGGCCGCAGGGCCGGGGTGCCGACGGGCGGCGTCCTCCGGTCGCGCGGCCTTCGATCAGCCTTCGATCGTGAGGTTGGCGGCGGAGGTCTTACCGCTGCGCTTGTCGGCGACCAGCTCGTAGGAGACCTTCTGGCCTTCCTTCAGCGTGCTGAGGCCAGCGCGCTCGACGGCGCTGATGTGGACGAAAGCGTCGGCGCCGCCATCCTCGGGAGAGATGAAGCCGAAACCCTTTTCAGGGTTAAACCATTTGACGGTTCCCGTGGTCATGGGAGACCCTTTCCGGACGTAAGTAGAGCAGGCGCGCCCGCGGTCGCCGCAGGCTGTCGAAATTGCATTTTCGGGCGAAATATCGTCAGCGGCGCATCGTTTTTTCGACGCAAAGCCAAGTCGTCTGACCGTCTATCGACATCATGAAGATGGGCCGGATGGGCCGAGAAGTCAAACAGCAGGACAAATATCCCGAAAAACCTTGCTACCGCAGGGATATGCCAGGGGGCGAATTTCCGAAATACAGAGAGAATGTGGCGAACCGCGCGGGCGGGGTGGCAAGTGGCGGTATGCGGGGAGGCGCGGGGCGCCGCATCGCCGCCGGGCCGGGAGCGCCTCACTTCAGGGCGAACAGGCCTTCGGCATTGCGGTGCGCGATCTTCGCCGCCACCTCCGGCGGCAGCTGCGCCAGCCATGCGCGATAGCCCGCCATGGTCTCGCTGTAGGAGGCCCAGCGTTCATTCACCCAGGTATCCGAGCCCAGCAGGAAGCGATCGGGAAACCGGGTGAAAAGGGCGCGCCAGTCGGGCGTCAACTGGCCGCCGCTGGTGATGCCGCCGCGATAGGACAACTCGGCCCACAGGTTCGGATAGCGGGTGAGCAGCTCCGCCACCCGCGCCGGGGGCAGGCCAAATCCGGTGTGGGCCCAGATGATCCTGGCCTTCGGATTATGGGCATAGAGAATCTCCAGCGCTGCATCGTCCGCATGGGCGTGCAGGTAGAGATCGTGCGCCACGGCGAAGTCCACCACCTTGCGCACGGTCTCGCCGCGCGCGGCCTCGCCGGTGAGGTGGAACTCGCCGATGCCGCGATAGTAGCCGCGCTTGTATTCCGCCTGCACCAGATCGAACAGCACCGGATCGCTGAACCAACTGCCGATGTCCGCCCGCACCCGATAGGGCCGGATGAAGGGCACCACGGTGATGCCGTCCGGTTTGGCCTCATGGAGCGCGCGGGTGCCGTCATTGGGGCGGCTGGTGGCAAGGATGCCGGTGATGGCGTTGCGCCTCAGGAGCGCGAGCACCTCGTCCAGTGCGTAATAGGGCTTCGGCTCCCAGTTATAATGCAGATGGGCGTCGAAGATGGGGATCAGCTTCTCCTGCGCGTTCTCCTGCGCGCGGGCAGGCCCGGCCGGCAGCAGCGCCGCCAGCAGCAGGGGGAGGGCGAGCAGCAGCGCTGTGCGCCCTCGGCGCGAGATCGGCAGGCGCGTCGTCATGGGCATGGGCCATCCCCTCAAGGCCGGCGCCGTGGCGCCTGTCGCTGGGGAATGGGATAGGGCCGGACCGTGCCGCTGGCAATGACGGGGGTGCGCAGCGCGATGCACATCGCCGCGCTCAACGCGATCTACGTCACCGTGCTCAGCGCACGGAGGCCAGCGTGTCCTTGTTGAGGCTGCGCAGATGGTGCTGAACGGCGCGCTTGGCCGCCTTGGCGTCCTCCTGCTCCAGCGCTTCCACGATCATCAGATGCTCGGCCGAATCCGCCGCCAGCCGGTCGGCGAGGCTGGCGATCTCGAACAGGCGCGTGGTCACGCGCAGCGAGCGGATCATCCCCGCCAGCACCACATTGCCGCAGTGGCGGGCGTAAAGCTCATGCAGATTGTCGTCGGAGCGCCAGTGCGCGTCCGTGTGATAGGGCACGGCGGTGCGCAGGGCGTTGATCTCGGCCCGCACGGCGGCGATCTCGGCGCGCGGGATATGGCCGGCGGCGAGCCCGGCGGCCTCCGGCTCCAGGAACTCGCGCACCTTCAGGCTCTGCAGATATTCCTTCAGGTCCACGAGCCGCACCACATAGGAGCGGCCCGTGCCCTTCACCACCAGCCCTTCGCCCTCGAGGCGCTGGAGCGCCTCGCGCAAAGGCGTGCGGGAGATGCCCAGCGTTTCCGCCAGGCGCTGTTCCACGATGACCTCGCCGCCGCGCAGGCGGCGGCGGCGGATCATCTCGGACACCGAGCCATAGGCGAGGTTGGAGAGGTTGAGGCCCCCGATGCGGCCAGCTTCGCGGACGCCGCCCTCTTCCGCCTCGCTCTCGCTCATGACGCGATGGGATCGCGCTGGGCGGCGTAGGGCGACTTGGCGCGCGAGAGATGCTCGCCCGCGCCCTTCGCGCCCACCAGCTCGCCATTCTCGACCACGGCCTTGCCGCGCAGCATGGTCAGCACCGGCCAGCCGGTGATCTCGATGCCCTCATACGGCGTGTAGTCGGCGCCGTCGCGGATCAGTTCGTGGGTGAGCGTCTGCTTCTTTTTCGGATCCCAGATGGCGATGTCCGCATCCGAGCCCACCGCGATGGTGCCCTTTTTCGGATAGAGGCCATAGGTCTTGGCTGGATTGGTCGCCGTCACCGCCACGAACTTTTCGAGGTCGATGCGACCCTTCATGACGCCTTCGGAGAACAGCACCGGCAGGCGCGCGCCCACGCCGGGAATGCCGTTGGGCACCCAGCGGAAGGAGGTGCGGCCCTTGGGGGTGAGCTTGCCCTGCTCGTCCTCATAGCGGAACGGGCAGTGGTCCGACGAAAACACCGTGAAGGTGCCCGTGCGCAGACCCTCCCAGCAGGCTTCCTGGCTGGCGGTGTCGCGCGGCGGCGGCGAGCACACATATTTGGTGCCCTCCATGCCGAGGCCGTCCATGTCCTTCTCGGTGAGCACCAGATACTGGGTGCAGGTCTCGCCGAGCACGGTGAGGCCCTTGTTCTGCGCCCAGCGGATCTGCTCCATGGCCTCGCGGTTGGAGACGTGGACGATCATCACAGGCACGTCCACCAGCTCGGCCAGCGAGATGGCGCGATGGGTGGCTTCGCGCTCGACCGCGATGGGGCGGGAGGTGCCGTGGAAACGGGGTGCGGTCTGGCCGCGCTTCTCCAGCTGTTCGGTCAGGAAGCGGATGGCGTCGTAATTCTCCGCATGCACCATCACGAGGGCGCCGGTGTCGCGGGCCACCGACATGACGTCGAGGATCTCGCGATCGTTCAGCGCGAGGCCCTCATAGGTCATGAAGATCTTGAAGGAGGTGTAGCCGTCCTCCACCAGCGCGGGCAGCTCCTGGCCCAGCACCTGATCGGTGGGGTCGGAGATGATGAGGTGGAAGCTCACGTCCACGTGGCATTCGCCGTCCGCCTTGGCGTGATAGTCCTTCAGCGCGGCGCGCAGGCTCTGGCCCTTCTCCTGCAGGCAGAAGGGCATGATGGTGGTGGTGCCGCCGAGCGCCGCCGAGCGGGTGCCGGAGGCGAAATCGTCCGCCATCACGATGCCCTCACCGGAGGGCTGCGAGATGTGGACATGGGCGTCCACGCCGCCGGGCAGCACCAGCTTGCCGGTGGCGTCGATGATCTCATCGGCGTCGGTGAGGCCGCTGCCGAGGGCGACGACACGGCCGTCCTTGATGGCGACATCGCACAGGATGCGATCGGATGCGGTGACGACGGTGCCGCCGGAAATGATGGTATCGTAGAGTGCCATAAGCCTGTGTCTTCGGTCCCGGAAGAGGGGATCGTATACACATCGTACGCAGTTTGCATCCCCATCCGCAGGCGTGCGATCAGGCGCGCGCAGGGGACTGGTGGGAGACCGGCCATGCTGTCCGTCCCGCGCTTGATGGCGCGCCTCGCGCATTCTCCGCTTCAGCCTGCATGTCCGCAGTTTTTGCCCGCTAGTCCGTCCCTTCCTAATCCGGAGGAGGGACCAGCCAAATTTATCGCGCGCGTACGCGAAGGGGGCTGACCTGATTGCCGCCGATCCGGCAGACGGGCGGGGGAGGGGAGATCGGCAGCTATCCACAGGCTGGATCATGACGGCATTGACACGCCGAAAGGGTCCCCATATAAGCCCGTTCATCGACGACGGGTTGCTGCTGACGCGGTGCCAACGTCTCCGACGCTTCTCACGACATTCGATGTTGTGACCGCCGGGTAAAGCCCCG
>NZ_BMCT01000017.1 GCF_014635325.1 Azorhizobium oxalatiphilum
CGCTGCCAGGCCTGCAAAGCACATGACCGGGACATCGCCCAGATAAACAATCCAAAAAGACCCTTCAGGACAACCCTGAAGGGGCTTTTTGCTGTCTAAAGGCGCAACGTTCAAAGCGAACTGAAACCGCGCGAAGACTAGCCCAAGCGCAAAAGTGCGATCCCGGCCCGCGCCTCGCGCCGAGGGGAGGGGGCGGCCTTACACTGGGCTGCCCGGTCTCATCTGGCTATGGTCCCCACCACAGTTGCTCGCCCGTGGAGCTGGTCGCCCCCCGCCGGCCGTTCGTCAAAGCGCTGTGCTGATCCGGGTTGAACCCAGTCGGGCGCGTAGCCATTCGGCGGCAGGCCCGTGCGGCCGTTGCTTGTGCCAGACCAGCTCCAGCGCCACCGGCCAATCCCCGGCATCAAACTGCAAATCGGGCATCACCAGATCGGACGTGGCGGGAGAGGCTGCGATGACGTGATCGGAGGCGAACGCCCAGCCGATCCCATGCTTGACCATCTCCAGGATCACCCAGTGGCTTTCGACCCACCAGACTTCCGCGGCGATCCGAAGACGGCGCTTACTTGAACTCGTGCTGCGCGTTGCGACCAGGATCTGGCGATGCCGCTTCAGCTCCTCCCATTCCACCTTCTCCTTTGCGAGCGGGTGTCCGCGCCCGCAGACCAGCTTGAGGGGAACCCATCCCACCGTCTGGAAGCCCAGTTCCACCGGCAGCTCTTCCTGCCGCCACATCACGCCGAGATCGGCCGCGCCGTTGCGGACCAACTCGCTGACATCCTCCATGAGCGGGAACAGCAGCTCCAGCTCCACATGCGGGAAGTTCGCTGCAAAGTCCGCGAACAGCGCTCCAAGGGCATGCTCGGGATAGAGCTCATCGATGGCCACGATCAGACGACTTTCGATCCGCTGTTCAAAGCTCGAGGCCAGGCCGATGAGATGCTCGCGGCGCTCCAGCACCACCCGCGCTTCCTGCAGGATGCGTTCGCCGGCGGGCGTGAGCGCCGGGGTGCGTGTTGCGCGGCTGAACAGCTGCACCCCGAGATCGGTTTCAAGGTTGGAAACCTGCGTGCTCACGGCCGACTGGGCTTTGCCGAGCCGCCGCGCGGCCGCCGAGAAGGAGCCCGCCTCGGCGGCGGCGACGAAGGCCTGAAGCTGATCGAGTGATACGGTCATCTATCTGTTTTCCAGATGGAAGCTAACTTTCTTTATGGGATAATGGAGATAGAAGTGTGCGGCAACTGATAACCAATTCGAGTTCAGAACCGTGCGTGACACGAAAGACCGCATCCGGCACGCAATCCTCTTCGAGGGGATTGCCCTTGCCATCATCATCCCGCTGGGAGGGCTGCTGTTCGGCCTCGCGTCCCACACAATGGGCGTCATCGCCCTAGGCTCCGCCACGGTCGCGATGGCCTGGAACTATGGCTACAATCTCGCTTTTGACCATGCCATGCTGCGTTGGGTCGGGCACATCAACAAGAGCGTTTTCCTGCGCATCGCTCATGCGCTTCTGTTCGAAGCCGGGTTGCTGCTCATTCTGATGCCCGCCATCGCATGGTATCTGGACATCACGCTTCTCGAGGCATTCGTAATGGATGTAGCCATTGCCGGCTTTTACGTAGCCTATGCTTTCTTGTTCAACCTCGGGTACGATCACGTCTTCCCTGTGCGGAGCATTCTGTCGGAGCGGGAGCAGCCCTGTACGTGAGGTGATGTGGCCGCCGGAGTGTAGAGTCGGTGGGCAACGGCCTGAAACGCAGAACGCCCCGCCGGATGTCGCCGGCAGGGCGTGGAACTCAGGCTGAACGATTGCTCACCAGGTCTTGCGCAGGCCCACCAGGAACTGCCGTTCCGCGCCGTACTGGCAGTAAATGTCGTAGGTGCAGCTGGTGTAATAGACCTTGTCGAACAGATTGCGCACGTCCAGCGTCGCCGTGGTGCCCTTCATCTTGGGGTCGAGCACGGAGAGATCGTAGCGCAGGGCCAGATCCACCAGCGTGAAGCCGTCCACCTTGGTGGTGTTGGCATCGTCCGCATAACTCGGACCCACCACGCGCACGCCGCCGCCGACGGTCAGGCCGTTCAACTGGCCCGTGTCGAAGCGATAATTGGCCCAGAGCGAGCCGAAATAGTCCGGCACCGCCTGCGGACGCTTGTCCACATAGGCCGCCGTGCCCGACTGCGTGGTCCTGGTGTCGAGCAGGGTCAGGGCGCCGATCAGCTCGATGTTGGAGGTGACATTGCCGCGCGCCTCGAATTCCAGCCCGCGCGAGCGGATCTCGCCGGTCTGCACGCTGAAGCCGAGCACCGGGCCGGCGGTCAGCACATTCTGCTGGGTGATGTCGAAGGCGGACACGGTGAACAGCGCGTCCATGAAGGTCGGCTTGTACTTCAGGCCGATCTCATACTGCTCTGCCGTGGTGGGCACGAAAGGCGTGTTGTCGGCGGTGACGCCCACCACCGGCTCGAACGAGGTGGAATAGCTGGCGTAGGGCGCAAGGCCATTGTCGAACAGATAGAGCAAAGCGGCGCGATAGGTGGTGGCGTCCGACGACTGGTCGGAGGTGGTGTTGCTCAGATAATTGTCGGTGCTCTGGTCGGTCCAGTCATGCCGGATGCCGAGCACCATGCGCCAGTTGCCGAGCGCGATCTGGTCCTGCGCATAGAGGCCCGTCTGCTGCACGTCCTGGCTGTTGTCGATGAGTGTCATGAACGGACCGGGCGTCACGCCATAGACCGGGAGCATGACGTTGAGGCTCGGGGCGAGGCCGTACTGATAGTTCCACTTGGTGTTGAACCACTGATAATCGACACCTGCCACCACCTTGTGGCTGAGCGGGCCGGTGGCGAAGGTGAACACCAGGCTGTTGTCGGTGGCGATGCCGCCGGCGGATTCCGTGGATATGAGCGCCTGCCGGGGCAGATCGCCGGCGGCGGTCAGGGCGCCGGCCATCTGGATGCCCTTGAGGTCGCTGGTCACATCCGAATAACGGGTGCTGGAACGGAACTCGATGGCGTCGGAGAAGCGATGCTCGAAGCTGTAGCCCACCGCCCACTGCTCGCGCTTGTAGCTGTCGAAGGTGGGATCGCCGGGATTGAAGGTGCGGCCGAGGAAGCTGCGATACTGCGGCGGCGCCGAGAACGTCGGATAGAGCGAGTTGAAATAGCCGCCTTCCGGATCGTTCTGATACAGGGCGCGGATGGTCAGGCGGGTGTCCGCGTCCGGCTGCCATGTGATCGCGGGCGCCACCGCGATGCGCTGTTCGTCCACCCCGTCATAGCGCGTGCCGGAGGCGCGGCCGATGGCGGAGAGGCTGTATTGCAGCGTGCCGTTCGGGTCGAGTGCGCCCTGCGTGGTCAGGCCCGCCTGCGTGCGGCCATGGGAGCCGACCTCGAAGCGTGCCTCATTATAGGGAAAGGCGCCGGGATCACGGCTCACCTGATCGATCAGGCCGCCGGGGCTCACCTGTCCGTAGAGAACGGCGGAGGGGCCTTTCAGCACGTCCACCCGCTCCAGCAGGAAGGGATCGATCTGGAACTGCGCGAAGGCCTGTCCGCGCGGCAGCCGCAGGCCGTCGAAGAAATTCACGAAGGTGGAGGAGGTGCCGAAGCCGCCGAAGCCACGGATGAACAGCGTGTCGAAGCGGTTGGTCGCATCGGGATCGGACAGCACGCCGGAGGTGTAGCGCAGCGCGGCACCAACCGTCTGCGGGTTCTGGTCGTCCAGCTGCTTGCGGGTGATGACCGAGATCGACTGCGGGGTTTCCAGCACAGGCGTGTCGGTCTTGGTGGCGGCAGAGTCGGTGCGCGCCAGAATGCGGTCATTGTCGGCGCCCTGCCCATCCACCTGCACGGTGGAGAGGGGGATCGCCTCCTGCACGGGCACCTGCTGAACCCGCGCCGGCTGCACCCGCGATGGCTGAACCCGCGTTTCCTGGGCGCGCGCGCCCTGAGCCAATGACAGCGCCAACCCCGCCGTCGTGCCGAGCAAAATCCTCTTCCAGCCCTCTGACCGCATGTCGCGCGCCCCGCCTCTGACGATTGAAAATCCCCACATGAAACGGCGCATATCAGAAACGGGACGAGAGCGTCCAGATATATTCACACGAGATTGTTGCCTGATGACCTTGGGTTAGGGCTATAAACCACACGCTTGCGTTTGGTTCTTGAAGTAAGTTAGATCGCTTCTAATGAATAGAGCGGGACGAACGGAACGGCATATGGTGGCAGGGACGGCGGGCAAGCGGCCGGTGGCGGCCCAGAATCGGGCGGCGGGTGCCAAGCCGGCGCGGGCGAGCGCCGTGGCGGCGCGTCCGCGCGGCGGGCGGCCCACCAAGCAGGCGGCCGAGGAGCTGGACCGGCGCATTCTGGAAACCGCGGCCCGGCTGTTCTCGACGCAGGGCTTCGCCGGCACCGCCATGGAGCAGGTGGCGGCCGAATGTGGTGCCGGCAAGGACACCATCTATCGCCGCTACGCCTCCAAGGCGGCGCTGTTCACGGCCATCAGCGACCGGCTGCGTGCGCAGGTGATCAGCGAGATGGATGCGGCCATGGCGGCCGATCTGCCGGTGATGGAGAAGCTGAAACGCTATGCCCGCACGCTGCTGGCCATCAACATGCGGCCGGATCTGCTGGCGCTCAATCGCGTGGCGCTGGCCGAGGCCGTGCCCGTGGGCGGGGTGAAGGCCACGCCCACCGCCGAGGATCCGTTCATGATCCGCTTCTCGGCGCTGGTGGCGCGGGCGCAGCGGGAGGGGCTGGCGGGGCCGGGGGATCCGCTCTTCATGGCCGACCAGCTGCTCTATGCCACCTCCATCAAGCCCATGATCACCGCCATGCTTGGCAGGCCCGAGTTCGCCGACGCGGCGGCGCAGGATGCCTATTTCGAGGGGGCGTGGACACTGGCCCTGCGCGGCATCGCGCCGGGCTGAGGTTCAGCTATAGAGCGGAATGGCCGTGATGGTGCCGTTGAGGGCGTAATTGCCCACCTCGCGCGCCTTGTAGACCACGGGATCGTGCAGGGTGTGGGTGCGGATGTTGCGCCAGAAACGGTCGAAGCCATAGGCGTTGGCGGTGGCGCGCGCGCCCATCAGCTCGAAGATGCGCGAGGTGATGTCCAGCGCGGTGCGGCTGGCATGCACCTTGGCCGCATAGATGGCCGCCGCCGCGCGGTTGCGCTCCTCCGGCGTCAGGGCGTTGCCCTGTGCGGCCGCCGCCTCGAAGGCATCGCGCGCCACATCCGCCAGCGCCAGCGACGCGCGCAGGGCCACGTCGAGATCGCCATAATGCTCGAGGATGTAGGGATCCAGCCGCGCCTCCGGGACGCCGGAATTCTGCCAGGGGCGGGAGGTGTTGCGGATATAGGCATTGGCCTCCGCCAGCGCGCCTTCCGCCGTGCCCAGATAGAAGCTGGTGATGAGCAGCTGATGAAGCGGCACCACCAGCGTGGTGCGTGGCGGGGGCGGGGCGCTGGCGGAAGCCCCTCCGAGAATCTCGTCGCGCCCCACCCACACCGTGTCGAAGGTGATGGTGCCGCTTTCGGTGAGCTTCTGGCCGAAGGCGTCCCAGTCGTTGCCATGGGTGACGCCGGCCCGGTCGCCGGGCACCACCAGTACCGCGAAGCCGTCGTCCAGCTGCGCGCGCAGGGTGATGCGGTCGGCCAAGGCGGCGTTGGAGGCGAAGGTCTTGCGTCCGTCGAGGCGGAAGTCGTCGCCATCCCGCGTGAGGCGGCTTTCCGGATCGCGCGGGTTGGAGGCGCCGCCCCAGAACCAGCGCCCGGCCACGGAGGCGCGGGAGAGCCGCTCGGCTTGCGCCGCATCGGCCCGCCACAGGGCATTGGTGAGGTGCAGGTAATGATAGCTGAGCAGCTGCGCGATGCTGGTGTCGGCCTGCGCGATGATGCGCACCACCGCATAGGCATCCGCGAAGCTGCCGCCCCCGCCGCCATGGGCGGCGGGATTGAGCAAAGCGAGCAGCCCCGCCGCCCGCAGCACCTCCAGCTCCCCGCGCGGGGAGGCGGCGGCGCGCTCGCGGGCGACCGCATCCGCGCGCAGGTGATCGCGCAGCCGCAGGGCGGCGGCCGCCCAGTCATGGGGGCGGGGATGGTCGGTGACGAGCGACAGCGGGCTCATGGGGGTGTCTCCGGTATTCACCAGGCGGGAAGGATGGTGCCGTTGAACTTTTCGATGATGAAGTCCTTCACCTGCTGCGAGCGATAGGCGGCGATGAAGGTCTTGATGCGTGGATCGTCCTTGCGATCGTCCCGGGCGGCGAACAGCAGCGTGAAATAGGGCTTCAGCTCCGCGACCTGCGTCTCCGCCGCCAGCGCCTTGCGCAGATCGAGACCGGCCAGATAGGCATAGTTGCTGGAGACGAAGGCTGCGCCCACATCGTCCAGCGAGCGCGGCAGCTGGGCGGCGTCCAGCTCCACGATCTGGAGCTTCTTCGGGTTCTCCTCCACATCGAGGATGGAGGCATTCAGCCCGGCGGAGGCCTTCAGCTTGATGAGCCCGGCCTTCTGGAACAGCAGCAGCGCGCGGGCGGCGTTGGTGGGGTCGTTGGGAATGGCGATCTTGGCGCCGTTCGGCAGGTCCGCCACCCTGGCATAGGCTTTGGAATAGATGCCGGCGGGCACGAGGATGGACTCGTCCAGCGCCACCAACTGGTAGTTGCGCGCCTTCACCTGATTGGCCAGATAGAATTTGTGCTGGAAGTTGTTGAGGTCGATGTCGCCGGCCTGCAATGCCGCATTGGGCTGGTTCCAGTCGGTGAACTCGATGATCTCGGCCTTCACGCCATTCTTCTCCGAGACCTTGGCCGCCTCGCGCAGGATGTCGCCATAGGGGCCGGCCGACACGCCCACCTTGAGCGGCTTGTCAGCAGCCTGCGCCAGCGCGCCGTGCGGGGCCGCGAGGCTGAGGACGCCCGCCAGCGCGAGGGCAAGGCCACGCATGCGTGCAACAACTCCAGTCATGTCCGTCTCTCTCCGGTGATGGGGCGGGGGTCAGAAGAAGCCCTTCTCGGGCAGTTGCGTGCCGTGCAGGGCGTAGTCGCCCAGCGCGCGGGCCTTGAGGGCGGCGGGATTGTGGGAGGCCAGCGTGCGGGCATTGCGCCAGTGGCGGTCGAGATTCTTCGCCCGCCGCGTGGCGGAGGCACCCGCCACGTCGAAGATATGGCCGGCATCGCGGATGGTCAGCTCGTCCACCACCAGCTTGGCCTTGGCGGCGGCGACCGAGGCGGCATGGGCCAGCGCCGCATCGGGCTCGCCGCGTGCGCGGGCCTGGAAGACCGCCTCATGGGCATCGGCGGCCGCCAGGATCACCGCCTCGGCAGCGAAGGCATCGGCGGAGATGCGGCCGACGATCTCCTGCAGCAGCGGATCATCGGCCACGCGCTCGGTCTGGGCGAAATAGAAATGGCGGTCCTTGCGGCTGGCCAGCAGCGCCACCGCATCGGTCTCCACATTGCGCAGGATGCCGGCGACGGTGGCCGTCACCAGAAGCTGCGCCACGCTGTTGCTGTGGGGCACGCCATAGCCGGCGGTGAGGCTGTCCGGCTCCACCTCGTCCGCCTCCACCCGCACGTCGTCGAAATGGGTGGTGCCGGAGCCGGTGAGGCGCTGGCCGGCGCCGTCCCAGTCGTCGATCCGCTCCACGCCGCTGCGGGTGGTGGGGATGATGGCGGTGAGCACCTCGTCATCGGGGCCGGCGGCGCGCACCTGCACATAGTCGGCATAGAGGGTGCCGGTTGAGTAATATTTCGTGCCCGACAGGCGGAAGCCGTCGCCGTCGCGGCGCAGTTTCGTGGCGAAGGGGCTTGCGCCCACGCGCGCGCTGCCAAGCTCCGTGCTGGCGAGGGCGACGATGGCGCCCTCGGCGACGATGCCGGCCCATTTGGCGCGGTGAAGCACGGTGCGCGAGAGGGAGAAGCGCTCCACGAAGGCATAATGGTTGCGCAGCGAATGGGCGATGTTGGGGTCCGCCGCCGCCAGCGCGATCACCACCTCGAACAGCTCGCGCAGCGTGGCCCCCGGCCCGCCGTCCGCCGCCTGAAGCCGCAGCGCGCCCAGCCGGGCGCTGCGGATGAGGTCGAAGACGTCGAGCGGATGGATGCGCTCGCGATCACGCTCGGCGGCGCCAGCGGCAATGAAGGCCAGCAGGTCGGCCAGCTCCGGGGAGCGGTGGGTCAGCGGCCCGGTGAAGCTCGGCCGCGGGGGCGTGATGATCTGGTTCACGGGAGGCGTTCCTTATGGCGGCGTTACGCCGGAAGGGCCATGCGCGCAGGTCGTGCGCTCATGCGTGGTTGAGGTCGTATCCCTTGAGGAAGGGGTGGGTGAGCGTGAGCAGGAGGGTGTCCGTCGCCTTGCCGAGCACGGCGAACACGAGGATCGCGGCCACGATCTGGTCGGGCTTGCCCAGCTGCTGGCCATCCAGCAGCAGATAGCCGAGCCCCTCGGACGCGCCCATGAATTCGGCCGCCACCACGAACATCCAGCCGAGGCCAAGGCCGGAGCGCAGGGCCGTTATGTAATGCGGCAGGATGGCCGGCAGCAGGATCCGTCGCACCATCTTCAGGCGAGAGAACAGGAACACCTCGCCCACCTCGATGATCCTGCGGTCAACGGCGATCACTGCGCCGAGCGTGCCGAGATAGACCGGGAAGAAAACGCCGGCGGCAATCAGCGTGACCTTGGAGGCCTCGAAGATGCCGAGCCACAGGATGAACAGCGGCACCCAGGCGATGGAGGGGATGGCGCGCAGGGCCTGCAACAGTGGATCCAGCAGCGCGCGGGCAAGGCCCGAGGCGCCGGTGAGCGCGCCGAGCACGGTGCCGGCGCCCACCCCCAGCGCGAACCCGAGCCCGATGCGCTGGAGGGTGGCGGCCACGTGCGGCCACAGTTCGCCGGACCGGGCGAGGCCGAGGATGGTCGCGCCGATGCGGCTCGGCGGCGGCATCAGCCGGCCTTCCGCGAAGCCGGCGCGCACGGCGGCCTCCCAGATGAGGGCGAGGCCCACCGGCACCACGAAGCCGAGCGCGAGGCGCCAGCGCCGCCAGCCGCTGCGGGTGGGGCGCGTCGCGCGGGGCTGCGCGCCGCCGGCATAGGTCTCAACCTGCGCGAGGCTCATGGCTACTGCCCGACCACCAGATACTGGCCATCCACCAGCGCATCCACCTGCGCGGGCACGTTCACCTCCGCCGCGACCACGCCGGCCTTCTGGAGGGCGAGGCCGGCGGCGGCGATGCTCTCCTTCTGGGCCGCGCCGATGGGGCCGTAGGAGATGTCCGTGCGGGTGATCTGCCGGGCGATCACCGGCTCGGGTAGCTTGGTGGCGGCGATGAGCGCGTCGGACAGTTCCTTGGGATGGCTGGCCGACCACTGGCGGGCCTTCTCATAGGTGGCGAGCACGCGCCGCACGATGTCGGGATTCTGGCGGGCAAAATCCTCGCGCACGTTGAGCACGCCCCATGTGTTGTCCTCCGGCTTGCGGAAGAACAGCACCGCGCCATCCTCCACCTCTGCGGAGGCCATGATGGGATCGAGGCCCGCCCAGGCGTCCACGTCCTTGCGCTGGAGGGCGAGGCGGCCGTCGGCGTGCTGGAGGAGTACGAGCTTCACATCCTTCTCGGTGAGCCCCTGCGCGGCGAGCGCGCGGACGAGGAAGATGTGCGGATCGGTGCCACGGGTGGCGGCCACCGTCTTGCCCTTCAGATCGGCCACCGTCTTGATGCCGGTGTCCGGGCGGGTGACGAGCGCCGTCCACTCGGGCCGGGAATAGACATAGACGGACTTGATGGGGTTGCCGTTGATCTTGCCGATCAGCGCTGCGGCACCGGCGGTGGAGCCGAAGTCCAGCGAGCCCGCATTGAGGAATTCCAGAGCCTTGTTGGAGCCGGCCGACTGCACCCAGCGAACCGTGATTCCGTCCTTGGCGAATTCCTGCTCAAGAAGCTTCTGGTCCTTCAGCACCAGCGACACCGGATTGTAGGTCGCCCAGTCGATGAGGATTTCCTTCGGCGCCTGAGCAAGGGCGGGGACCGCCGGCAGTGCAAGGGCGAGGCCGAGGGCCAGAGCGGCGCGTCGGGACAAAGCGTGACGGAACATGACGGCACTCCGAAATAGAATGATGTCACAGGGGAACATCATCGCTTCGCTTAATCAATAAAAAAGATGGAATTAATGGATTTATTGAGAGTGATATTCTGTCGAATACTTGGCGCAACACATCGTGCCCGGACCACATCCGTGGCCGGGTCAGGTCAAGCGTTTCGGCTCAGTCTCAGACGGCCGCCAGAATCCGCGCCTGAAGGGCGGAGGCCGCCGCATCCCCGGCCTCGCGGCGCGGCCGGGGGAGGTCGATATCGAGATCGAGGGCGATCTCACCCTGCCGCAGCACCACCACGCGGTCGGCCAGCGCCACCGCTTCGGCCACGTCATGGGTGATGAGCACCACCGTGAAGCCGTGTTCGCGCCAGATGCGCTCGGTGAGCTGGTGCATCTCGATGCGGGTCAGCGCATCCAGCGCGCCGAACGGCTCGTCCAGCAGCAGAACTGAAGGTGCGCTCACCAGCGCGCGGGCGAGCGCCACCCGCTGTTTCTGGCCGCCGGAGAGCACGAAGGGCCATTCGCGACCGCGATCCGCCAGCCCCACGTCGCGCAAGGCGATGGTGGCGCGGTGGCGCCAGTCCGGGCCACGGGCGATGCCCACATTGCCCAGCACCCGCTGCCAGGGCACGAGTCGGGCATCCTGAAACAGCAGGCGCACATTGCGCTGGAGGCCCTCGACCGTCTCTCCGCCCACCGCCACCCGGCCGGCCGTGGGGGCATCGAGGCCGGCGATGAGGCGCATCAGCGTGGTCTTGCCGCCGCCGGAGCGGCCGACCACCGCCAGGAACTGGCCGGCGGGAATGTCGAGGTCCAGCCGGCGCAGCACGGGGCGCTCGCCAAAGGCCTTCTCCACGCCGTTGAGCGCGATGGTCGCGCCGCCGGAGGGCAGGGCGGCGGGCGGGGGGAGGGTGACTTCGGGCTCATCGGCGATCCAGATGATGCCGTCGCCGAATTCCTGTCGCGCCGCGCTCATGCCGCCAGCCCCGCCGTGCCGGTGCGATAGGCGGGATGCCAGGCGAGCGTGCGGTGCTCGATGGCGCGGGTGAGGCTGTCGGCCAGCTTGCCCAGCAGCGCATAGGCGATCACGCCCAGCACCACCACATCGGTCTGCAGGAATTCGCGGGCGTTCATGGTCATGTAGCCGATGCCGGAGGTGGCGGAGATGGTCTCGGCCACGATCAGCGTCAGCCACATGATGCCGAGCGCATAGCGCAGGCCCACGAGGATGGAGGGCAGCGCCCCCGGCAGCACGATGCGCCAGAACAGGGCCGCGGCCGAGAGACCATAGACGCGGGCCATCTCCACCAGCCCGCGATCCACCGTGCGGATGCCGTGGAAGGTGTTGAGATAGATGGGAAAGGCAACGCCGATGGCGACCAGGAAGATCTTGGCCTCCTCATCGATGCCGAACCACAGGATCACCAGCGGAATGATGGCCAGATGCGGCACGTTGCGCAGCATCTGGAGTGTGGAATCCAGCGCCGTTTCCGCCGGCCGCCAGATGCCGTTGAGGATGCCCAGCGCGAAGCCGACGCCGCCGCCGATGGCAAGGCCGATGAGCGCGCGCCGGGTGCTTACCAGTACGTTGGTGACGAGGGATCCGTCCTTCAGCGCCTGCCAGAAGGCGAGCGCCACCGCGCTCGGAGCGGGCAGCACACGGGAGGAGAGAAAGCCGAGGCTCGCCGCCGCCTGCCAGAGCACGAGCACGCCGAGCGGCAGCGCCCATGGCAACAGCGCCGCGCCGAAGCGGGCCAGCGGAGGCCGGCCGGCGCGGGCTGCCGTCGTGATGCGGGTGGGGGCGTCGCGGGCCGGCGCGTCAAGTGCGAGGTCGCTCATGATCTGGCGGCCCGCACGGCGTCGGAGATGCGGATGGGCTTGGGAATGAGGCCGAGCTTGTGGAAGGCGTCCGCCACTTCCTGCTGCTGCGCCACCACCGCCGGGGTGATGGGCTTCACGTCATACTGCTGGCGGGCGAGCGCCACCTCCAGAATGGGCGTGGGAATGCCCACGAGCGGCGAGAACTCCTCGGCCGCCGCCTTCGGGTTCGCCTTCACCCAGGCGCCGATCTCGGCGACGCCCGCGAGCACGGCATCCACCACCTGCGGGGCCTGCTCGGCGAAGTTCTTGGTGGTGAAGTAGAACTGATAGTTGGAGACGATGCCGGTGCCGTCCGCCAGCTGGCGGGCCTCGATGGTCTTTTCCGCCGCCGCCTGGAAGGGATCCCAGATCGCCCACGCATCCACCGCGCCGCGCTCGAAGGCGGCGCGGGCGTCCGCCGGCGTGAGGAAGGTGGTCTTCACATCCGCATAGGCGACGCCGGCCTTCTCCAGCGCCTTCACCAGCAGGTAATGCACGTTGGAGCCCTTGTTGAGCGCCACCGTCTTGCCCTTGAGGTCGGCCACCGTCTTCAGCGGGCTGCCCTTGGGCACGAGGATGGCCTCGCCCTCGGGGGCTGCGGGCTCATAGCCCACATAGACGAGGGGGGCGCCCGCCGCCTGCGCGAAGATGGGCGGGGCCTCGCCCGTATTGCCGAAGTCGATGGCGCCCGCATTCAGCGCTTCCAGCAGCTGCGGGCCGGCGGGGAACTCGGCCCAGCGCACGGAATAGCCCAGCGCCTTCAGCTTGCCTTCCAGCAGGCCCTTGTTCTTGAGCAGAATCAGCGTGCCGTATTTCTGGTAGCCGATGCGGACCACCTTTTCCTGCGCGTGCGCGCCACCCGCCCAGCCGGTGGCAAGGCCGGCAGCCAGCGCCGTGGCCAAGAGCGCGGCGAAGCGGCGGCGGGTGAGGGGCAGGCGACGGGCAAGATCGGACGCGGCAAGGCCGGATGCGGGAAGATCGGAACCAGAAAATTCAGTCATGGCAACAGCCTCTTGGCAAACAGTCTCAGGGAATGGGGCAGGGGGCGACGGGCGTCAGCGGGCCTCCGCCGCCGCGCCCAGCTGCCGGTAAGCACCGGACCAGTAGAGCAGCGGCGCGGCATCATCGGCCACGCGGGCGGCCACCACCCGGCCCAGAACGATGAGGTGGGAATGGCGCTCGATGGCCTCGTCCAGCTCGCAGTCGAAGCTGGCGAGCGCATCGGCCAGCACAGGCGCGCCGGTCTCCAGCGTGGTCCAGTCGGCGCCCGCATAGCGCGCCGGCCCCTTCTCGCCATTGCGCCCGGCGAACCGGTCCGCCAGCGCCCGGTGGCCGGTGGCGAGCACATTGATGCCGAAGCGGCGCTCGGCCAGCAGCACGTTATGGGCAGAGGCGGCGCGGTTGACGCAGATGATCAACGTCGGCGGCTCCACCGAGAGCGACGTGACGGAGGTGGCGGTGAGGCCGGTGCGGGCTTCGCCCTGGCCCACGGTGAGCACGCTGACCGCCCCCGCCAGCTTGCGCATGCCGGCCCGGAAGGCGAGCGAAGCAGGCGAGATGTCCGGCTGCGCGGGGCGCGCGGCGTGCGCGGCAGCGGCGATCGCAGCGCCGGCGTTCGAGACAGAGGCATGAGCGTTCATGACGGGCTCCTGAACCGAGCGAGCAGGGCGGTGCGGTTAAGCGGAGCCCACGGGACGCTCAAAAGACATTCAACTGATGTGATTAAAATCGTATCCCGCAATCAGAATGTCAGTCAATTAATTCCATTAAAAATATAGGTTAAAATATATATCCATATTTATCATTGGCTTACGCCGATAACCGGCGCCTGCGCGGCCCTGAGAGGCTAGCGCCGGGGTAGGCACGGCGTTCAAAATAAATAAAATCCATGAAAATTATGGAGTGATCGGCGTGACTGTGCAATCGCGGTTCCGGCTTGCCCCCTCGGCTCCCGACGCGACGCTGTTCGATATGGGGGGAGCGACCCTGCTGCCGCCCTTCGCACGCGTTCGCGGCCTTGCGGTGGGAGGGCTCTGACATGGCCGGCGAGATTCGCTTCAACGCCTTCGCCATGAATTGCGTGGGCCACCAGTCCCCCGGCCTCTGGCGCCACCCGCAGGACCGCACGGCGCAATACAACCGGCTGCCCTACTGGCTCGATCTGGCGCGCATTCTGGAGCGCGGCCTGTTCGACGGCCTGTTTCTGGCGGACGTGCTCGGCGTCTATGACGTCTATGGCGGCTCACCGGATGCGGCGCTGCGCCATGCCACGCAGGTGCCGGTCAATGACCCCATGCTCATCGTTCCGGCCATGGCGGCGGTGACGCGGAATCTCGGCTTCGGCGTCACCTCCACGCTCAGCTACGAGCCGCCCTATCCCTTCGCCCGGCGCATGAGCACGCTGGATCATCTCACCGAGGGGCGGGTGGGCTGGAACATCGTGACCGGCTATCTCAACAGCGCCGCCAAAGGCATGGGCCTTGCCGGCCAGCGCCCCCATGACGACCGCTACGACGTGGCGGACGATTATATGGAGGTGGTCTACAAGCTCTGGGAAGGCTCGTGGGAGGAGGGGGCGGCGGTGCGCGACGCGGCGGCCGGCGTCTTCACCGATCCCGCCCGCGTCCACCGGGTCATCCATCAGGGGCCGCATTATGCGCTGGATGCCATCCATCTGGCGGAGCCCTCGCCCCAGCGCACGCCGGTGCTCTATCAGGCGGGCACCTCGCCGCGCGGCCGGGCCTTCGCCGGCCGCCACGCGGAGGCGGTGTTCGTCTCCGGGCCTTCGGTGCAGGTGATCGCGCCGCGCGTCGCCGCCTTGCGGCAGGCGCTGGCGGACAGCGGCCGCGCACCGGACGCCGTCCGCGTCTTCGCCATGACCACCATCATCGTGGGCGAAACCACGGCGGCGGCGCGGGCCAAGCTCGAGGACTACCGGCGCTACGCCAGCCCGGAGGGCGCGCTCACCCTGTATTCCGGCTGGTCAGGGGTGGATTTCTCCGATTATGCGCTCGATCAGCAGGTGCGCCACATCACCAATGAGGCCGGCCGCACCGCCATGGACAACATGACCCGCGCCGACCCGAACCGGGTGTGGACCGTGGGCGAGGTGGCCGAGCACGTGGGCATCGGCGGCGTCGGCCCGGTGTTCGTGGGGGATCCGGTCGAGGTGGCCGATGCGCTGGAGGGGTTTGTCGAGGCCACCGGTGTGGACGGCTTCAACCTCGCCTTCGCGGTCAGCCCCGGCAGCTATGAGGACATTGCCGATCTGGTGGTGCCGGAGCTGCAGAAGCGCGGCCGCTACAAGCGCGCCTACACCCCTGGCACGCTGCGCGAAAAACTATTCGGTGCCGGTGCGCACCTGTCCGCTCCCCATCCCGCCGTGTCGTTCCGGCACGCTCCCGGCCGTGCCGCCCGCGCTGCCGAATGACCCGTTCGCTGAGAGTTCTGCCATGAATGCCCATACGGACACTGCTTCCGATCTCACGCCCGCCACGGCCGCCAATGTGCTGTGGTTCCTGCCGACCCATGGCGACGGCCATTATCTCGGCACCTCGCACCGCGCCCGCGCCGTCTCGCTGGGCTATCTCCGGCAGATCGCGCAGGCGGCCGACCAGCTCGGCTATTTCGGCGTGCTCATCCCCACCGGCCGCTCCTGCGAGGACAGCTGGATCGTCGCCTCGGCGCTGGCGCCGGCCACCGAGAAGCTGCGCTATCTCATCGCCGTGCGGCCCGGCCTGCTGGAGCCGGCGGTGGCCGCGCGCATGACGGCGACGCTGGACCGGATCTCCGATGGCCGCCTGCTCATCAATGTGGTGACGGGCGGCGATCCGGTGGAGAATCGCGGCGACGGCTTCTTCCTCGATCACGCCGGCCGCTATGAGGTGACGGACGAGTTCCTGTCCATCTACACCCGCCTCCAGAAGGGCGAGGAGGTGACGTTCGAGGGCAAGCACCTGCAGGTGGAGAAGGGCAAACTGCTCTATCCGCCGGTGCAGGAGCCCTATCCGCCGCTCTATTTCGGCGGCTCCTCGCCGGCCGCGCACGATGTGGCGGCCCGGCACATCCAGAAGTATCTCAGCTGGGGCGAGCCGCCGGCGGCGGTGGCGGGCAAGATCCGGGACATCAGGGCGCGCGCGGCGGCGCAGGGGCGCGCGCTTTCCTTCGGCATCCGCCTGCATGTGATCGTGCGCGACACAAACGAGCAGGCCTGGGCGGCGGCCAACGAGCTGATCCGCCACGTGGACGAGACCACCATCGCCGAGGCGCAGAAGGTGTTCCAGCGCATGGATTCCGAGGGCCAGCGCCGGATGAGCGCCCTGCATGGCGGCCAGCGCGACCGGCTGGAAGTGGCGCCGAACCTGTGGGCCGGCGTGGGCCTCGTCCGTGGCGGGGCCGGCACCGCGCTGGTGGGCGATCCGGAAACGGTGGCGGCGCGCATGAAGGAATATATGGCGCTCGGCATCGACACCTTCGTCATGTCCGGCTACCCGCATCTGGAGGAAGCCTATCGCTTCGCCGAAAGCGTCTTCCCGCTGCTGCCGCTGGCTGAGACCACCGGGCGGCCGCAGGGCGCCATCCTCCATCGCGGGCCGTTCGGCGAGATGATCGGCAACACCATCGTGCCGGAGGCGCGCCAGTCCGCCTCCTGATGGAGAAGGCATGTCCGGCCCGGATCGCGAAGCCGTCCGGGCCGGACATGTTCTAGCTTTACGGCGGCTCGCGCAGGCTGTCGCGCTGGCGGGCGAGATCGGCGCGCACCTGCCGCGCGGTGGCCGGCTCGGCGCCCGATGCGCGCACCAGCCGGACGGCCTCCTCCACCCACGCCCGATTGCTCAGGGGCGTGCCGAAGGGCGCGTCTTCCAGCCCCACCCGCACATGGCCGCCACGGGCGATGGCGTGGGGAATGAGCGGGCGCACATCGAGCCCGAGGCCCGCCACCATCCAGATGTGGCCGGGCGCGTGACGCTCCAGCATGCGCAGATAGAGGTCGATGGCCTCCACGTCCGGATCGAGGCCGAAGGTGAAGGTGTCCGAGAACATCAGCCGGTAGAGCGGCGGCGGGCAGGCGTGCCCGGCGGCCAGCGCCGCACCGAGGCGCAGGAAGCCCGGCTCATAGATGGCGTAGCTCGGCACCAGATCGCAGCGGGCGGCCACCGCCAGCCCCTGCTGGATGTGGGCGCCGGGATTGAGATAGGTGGAGCCGGCCTGCCGGGCCGGGCCATCGGCGAAGGTGGCGAGATTGATCGAGCCCGGATCGACCACCGCCCATTCCAGCAGGCCGCGCGCCGCCAGCGTCTCGATGGCGCTGTAGCGTTGGGTCTGCGAACCGTCGGCGAAGGCCGCCGCGCCTCCGACGAAGGGGACGGTGGGATAAACGATGACGTCCACCTGCGCGCGGATGCCCTCGATGATGGCGGCATAGATGTCGGCATCGTCATTCTGCACGCCGCTGGCCGGATCATAGGCATGCACATGGATGATGGCCGCGCCGGCCTCGGCGCAGGCGATGCCGTCGCGCACCACCTCATCCACGGTGACGGGGATGCCCGGCTGGCGTTGCCGCGTCCACGGGCCGTTCAGGGCGGCTTCGATCCAGACCATGCGCAGCTCCCTTTGATGGGCACAGCCGGGGCGGGCGGGCCGCCCCGGTCAAACGGGCGCTCAGTTGGGGCAGCCTGTGGTGCCTTCGGGGGGCGTGATCTCGGCGGCCGGAATGCGGCGCACCAGCTTGTAGAGATCCCACGGTCCCTTGGATTCGGCCGGCGTCTTCACCTCGAACAGATAGAAATCGTGCTCGATGCGTCCGTCGCTGCGGGCCTTGCCATTCTGGATCATGAAGTCGTTGATGGGGATCTCGCGCATCTTCGCGGCGACGGTCTCCGCATCCTTGGTGCCGGCGGCGGCGATGGCCTCCAGATAATGCGAGACGCCGCTGTACATGCCCGCCTGCGCCATGGACGGCATCTGGCCGTTCATCCGCTCGGCGAACCGCTTGGACCAGGCACGGGTCTCGTCGTTCAGGTCCCAGTAGAAGGATTCGGTCAGCATCAGGCCCTTGGAGCGCTCGAGCCCGAGGCTCTTCACGTCGGTGACGAAGGCCAGCATGGCCACCAGCCGGGGCTTGCCGGTGCCGATGCCGAACTCGATGGCCTGCTTGACCGCATTGGTGGTGGAGGCGCCGGAATTGGCCAGCGCGATGACATCGGGGCTGGCCGCCTGGGCCTGAAGCAGGAAGGAGGAGAAGTCCGTATTCACGAAGGGATGGCGCGCCTCGCCCACCACCGTGCCGCCATTGGCCGTGACGACGGCCTTGGTCTCATCGGCCAGCGAATGGCCGAAGGCCACGTCCGCCGTCAGGAAATACCACTTCTTGTCGCCCTGGCGGGCGATGGTGGTCGCGGTGCCCTTGGCCTGCACGGAGGTGTCCCAGGCCCACTGGAAGCTGGTCTTGGTGCAGAGCTTGCCGGTGAGATCGGCGAGGCCCGAAGTGGAGATGATGACCATCTTCTTGCGATCGCGCACCAGTTCCTGAACGGCCACCGCCACCGAGGACGGAACCGGATCGAGAATGGCGTCCACATTCTCCACGTCGAGCCAGCGCCGGGCGATGGTGGTGGCCACGTCCGGCTTGTTCTGGCTGTCCGCCGAGACGATGGTGATCGGCTGGCCGAGAACCTTGCCGCCGAAATCATCCACGGCCATCTGCGCGGCGACGATGGAACCGCGTCCGCCGATATCCGCGAAGCTTCCGGTCAGATCGTTGAGCACGCCCAGCTTGAGGCCTTGCCCGTCCTGGGCCAGCGCGCCGGACGCGCTTCCCAGGACGGCGGTGGCCGCGATGGAGGCGGCGCAGACAAGTGTTCCCAGTTTCATTTCGCTTCTTCCCGTTATGCGGAATGCCCCTTTGTGGGTAGGGAGCTTTTCCTGTGAGCGGCCTGCGCCTGATTTTAGTGACCCGGAGCTTCGGTCTTTGCGGATGGTGCCTTGCGCTGGAACAGCGCCAGCAGCTCGCCGACGATGCCGCGCCGGAACAGCGAGACGGCGGCCACGAAGATGACGCCCTGGATCACCAGAACCCATTCGCCGAAGCCGGCCAGATAGTTCTGCATGGTCACGATCACCGCCGCCCCCACCACCGGGCCGAGGATGGTGCCCATGCCGCCCACCAGCGTCATCAGCACCACTTCGCCGGACATCTGCCAGGCCACGTCGGTGAGGGAGGCCAGCTGGAACACCAGCGACTTGGTGGCGCCAGCCAGCCCCGCCAGCGCGGCCGAGAG
>NZ_BMCT01000019.1 GCF_014635325.1 Azorhizobium oxalatiphilum
GTCAGGACTTCTCCACCTGGTACAGCACGCTCGGCGTGCGCGTGGCCTCGGCGGTCACGCTGGGCGGCCTCACCGCCGTGCCCCACGCCTCGGTGGGCTGGCGGCATGCCTTCGGCGACGTGACGCCGGAAGTGGCGATGACCTATCTCAACACGGGCACCAGCTTCACCGCGCAGGGCCTGCCCATCGGCGAGGACAGCGCGCTGCTCGGCGCCGGTGTCGACTTCGCGCTCGGCAAGGGCTTCACGCTGGGTGTGGCCTATGACGGCGCCTTCTCGAACGACACCCAGAGCAACGCGGTGCGCGGCACGGCCAGCTTCCAGTTCTGAAGTCGGCGGGTGAAGAGCGCCAATTGCAAAGGCCGGGAGCTGCACGAGGCACCGCTATGTCCATGGTGGTGTCCTCAAGGGGCTTCCGGCGAACGGCTGCCAGAAAACCTGCTGATCCCGTAGCATTTTAACGGAACTGGCTCATTGTTCTTGCCCCCGCCTCTGGCTTGACCCAAGGTATTCGGGTTTCGTCGCAATATGGGCTGTATTAGCTCATGCGGGCGAGGTGATCTCACCTCGCCCTATGGGCTTTGCCATAGTGCACGTCGAGACCGGTGGGGGTTTTGATGTCCTGTTTCTTGTCGTCCGTTTCGCGGGCAGCGGTTGTTTGCGCGTTGTCGTTTTTTCCTGCGCCCTTGCTGGCCGACAGTTTTTATATTTTCGGAAGCTCGATCAACACAGACTCCCAGTTCCTGACGGGTACCCAGTCGGGTTATATCGTGGCGGGCGGTCAGCTTGCGACGTCGGGAACTGGCGTCACCCTGGGTGTCTCGACCGGTCCCGAGATGATCGTAACAAATAACGGTACGATCTTCTCAGGTAACCGCGCCATCGACACGACGTCGAACGTCACCGGCAACATTGCGGTCGTCAACAAAGGGTACATGACCGCTGCGGACGACACCTTTCGGCTGAACGGCGCCTTTGCGGCGGGGCGCCTGTATCTCGAAAACACGGGCAGCATGTTCGCCAGCGGCGGTCAGGTTCTGGACTTCGATGCGGCTGTTGCCGCCTCGGCCGATGTGACCATCATGAACAGGGGCTTGATTACGTCGGGGACGGGCGGTTCCGACGCCATCCGCTTCGGTGGCGGAACCATCGGGCTGTATAACTTCGGCACCATTCAGTCGCTGGCCGGAGACAAGCATGCGATTGCGATCGATACGGACAGCAATATCGATACGCTGGTGACCCTGAACATCAGAAACTTCGAAGGTGGCCTCATCACCAGCGGCGACGACGTGATCAAGATCGCGGGAACGCCCGCCAGCACTTCGACGGCGCAGATCTATATCACCAACGAGGGTACCATTCGCGCCACCGGCATGGGGCAGGGCATCAACCTTGGCGTTCTGGTCTCCACGGGTCTGTCGACCATGATCAGCAATAGGGCCACCGGTCTTATAACGACGGCCGACAACGATGCGATTGCGGCCGGGATGAAAACGATCATCCACAATTACGGTCAGATTGTCGCCAACTATACGGTCGTCTCCGCAGATGCCCAGAGCTATAGTGGCGTGAAGTTTGATGGCGTAAGCGGCACGGTCAACAATTACGACGGCGCGCTGATCTCGGGCTCGTATCACGGCATCAAGGTCTCGGGAGATGGCAACGCGGTCGCCATCTATAATTCCGGCACGATCATCGGCCGCAACGGCGCAGGTGTGAGTTCGAATGGCGTGGCTCCGGTTGAAAATTGGGGCACCATCACCGGCCGGTCCGATGCCGCTGCCAGCTTCGGTGATGGTGATGGCATCGCCATCGAACACGTCGGCACGATCACCAATTATGGCGTCATCCAGGGGCTTGGCTCCCGGGGCACCAGGCCGGGCGATACCTTGCCGAGTACCAGCGAGGGCATTGCCATTGGTGGCGGCGTCATCACCAATTTTGGTGGAGGCGTGCATGCCGGGCTTATCTCGGGCGCCAATAACGGCATCCTCGCGGCCGGCAACAATCTCGGCAGCATCTACGGCGCGCTGACCGTCACCAATTACGGCACCATCCAGGGGCTCGACGGCTACGGCATCCAGGTCATCAACGATGCCGGGTTCAGCACCACCATCACCAATTACGGCACCATTTCGGGGACCACTGCCGCGGTCGCGATGGGTAATGGCAACGATCTTTTCGTCTATGCGACGGGCTCGTCCGTGGTCGGTGCGGTGCTGGGGCAGGGGGGCACCGACACCTTCCGCCTTGGCTGGATGATGGGTTCGTTCGATCTGTCGCTCCTCGGCGACACTGCGACCTATCGGGGATTCGAGAAGTTCGACCTCGCCGTCGACTCGATCTGGACCGTCACCGGCACCAGCAGCTTTTCTGGCGCGACCAGTGTTTCCGGCGCCAGTCTGATCCTCGACAACGCCAGCCTCGCCTCGTCCGTGGTCTCCGTCGCAGGAGCGCCTGCCGCCATCGCGGTGCTCTCCGGCACGGGTACGGTCGGGGGACTGGTGGCGGGCCATGGCGCGATCATCGCCCCCGGCGATACATACGAGGCCCTCGCCTATAATTATTATTATCCGACGCTCACCACGGACAAGATCGGTACGCTCAATGTGGCGGGCAATGCCGCCTTTGCCGACGGCTCGACCTATGCGGTGAGCGTGAACAGCGCTGGCCAGAGCGATCGCATCGCGGTGACGGGCTCCACGACGCTGGCTTCCGGCTCGACGGTGGCGGTGACGGCGGCGAGCGGCACCTACGACTTCCGCCAGACCTACACCATTCTGACGTCGGCGGGCGGGGTGTCGGGCACCTTTGGCAGCGTGTCTTCCAACTTCGCCTTCCTCACGCCGACGCTGAGCTATGACGCCACCGACGTCTTCCTGACGTTGACTCGCAATGACGCGGCCTTCGCCAGCGTGGCCTCTTCGCCCAATGCGCGCGGCGCGGCGGCGGCGGCGGAAGCGGGTGGTCCCGGTACGGCGCTCTATCAGGCCGTGGTCGGCGGCTCTCCGGAGACGGCGCAGGCGGCCTTCCAGACCCTCTCGGGCGAGGCGCAGGCCTCTGCCGGCTCGAACGCCTTCAACACCAACCAG
>NZ_BMCT01000020.1 GCF_014635325.1 Azorhizobium oxalatiphilum
TGGACGTTGTGCACGATGCGGCCACTGACGCCGTCGTCGATCACTTCCGCAACGGAGCCGTTTTCGAATGCAATTACGGGGGTGCCGCAGGCCATCGCCTCGATCATCACCAGCCCGAAGGGCTCCGGCCAGTCGATCGGGAACAGCAGCGCCATGGCGTTGCCGAGGAATTCGGCCTTCTGCCGTTCGTCGATTTCGCCGACAAACTCGACGTTCGGATTGGCAGTGACCAAGGGCTCGATTACGTCATGCCAATAGGCGCGATCAGCGGCATCGATCTTCGCTGCCATCTTTAGCTTCATACCCGCCCGCGTCGCGATTTCGATCGCTCGGTCAGGGCGTTTCTCGGGAGAAATTCGGCCGAGGAAGGCAAGGTAGTTGCCACGCGGTTCTGAGGTGAATGGAAGCAAATTCCCGGGAAGTCCGTGATGAATGGTTCCTGCCCAGTTGGCTGGCGGCATGGGGAGACGTTGAGCATCGGATATGGAAACGAGGGGAACGTCCGGGAAGCTCCCATAGAAGGGCTTGAGGTCCGGGAGGTCCAAACGACCGTGCAAAGTCGTGAGCGTCCGGTCGGCAAAGGACCGGATCAGGGGGAAGTGCAGGAATTCCGTATGAAAATGCAGGACGTCGAAAGTATCGGCGTGCTGGCGCACCTCTTCCAGCATCATCACGTGGTAGGGGATGGGATCGCGAACGTCCGGATCGAGCCGAAGTGCCTGCGAGGTACACCGAACGAGACGTGCGGACGTCTCAGAATCGCCGCTAGCGAACAGCGTCACCTCGTGCCCCTGTCGCACCAGCTCTTCCGTTAGGTAGGACACGATGCGCTCGGTGCCGCCATAGAGCCTGGGTGGGCAGCTTTCCGCGAGGGGCGCAATCTGAGCGATCCGCATTACGGCAATTCCTCTCGTCCAGCGAAATGGAAAGTGACGAAAGCCAAACGGATAGAAAGGTCTGGCGTTCCTTCACGACTTCGCATCTCGCGTTCCGAGACGAAGCAGGCTCAGCCGGCCAGCGCCCTTCCGTAGAGCTCGGCGTAGCGTTCCGTGGGCTGAATCCAATCGAAGCGCTTTGCGACGGCATGTTTCCGCATACGCGCGAAGGAGCGCTTCGACGCGAATGCGCCAAATGCCCTCTTCACCGCGGCGCTCAGGCCCGCACCGGTCTTGGAGGAGAACAGGAAGCCGGAGTGGCCGTCGTCGATGGTATCCACGAGGCCGCCGGTGCGCGCCGCGATCGGAATGGTGCCAACACGCTGAGCATACATCTGGCTCAGACCGCAGGGTTCGAAGCGCGAGGGCATAAGGAGGAAATCGCTGGCTGCGAACATCCGTCGGGCCTCGGCATCGTCGAAACCGATGCGCGCAGCGACGGCATGTGGATAGAGTCGTGCCAGCCCACGGATTGCCTCCTCCATCCTCGCCTCACCGCGACCGGTGACGACCAACTGCCCCCCGTTCCGGACAATCGTCTCGGCTGCCTCGATGGCAAGGTCGATGCCCTTCTGGTGGACAAGACGGGAGATGATTGCGAACAGCGGGCCCGAGCTTTCCGGGAGATTGAAACTGCGACGGATCTCGGAGGCATGCCGTGCCTTCCATTGGCATATGGTCGTCGCACCAGCCCCGGGCCCGACATCCGACCAGCTCTCGTCGATACCGTTGATGATACCGCTGACGTGCCCTTCATCCATCCGGGTCTTGAGAAGGCCGTGCAGACCGCAACCGTGTTCGGGCGTGACGATCTCGCGGGCGTACGTCTCGCTGACGGTGGTGACATGGGATGCGTAATAGATACCCGCCTTGAGGAAAGAGAGCCTCCCGTGGAATTCCACGCCGTCGATGCTGAAGGCGCTTTCCGGAATGGCGAGAGTGCCCATCCGCTCGGGTCCATAAAGGCCTTGATAGGCGAGGTTGTGGATGGTGAGGATCGACGGCGTAGAGAGCCCTTTCCACCTCAGGTAGCCGGGCACAAGCGCCGCCGGCCAATCATGGACGTGGACGATGTCAGGTTTCCAGTTCGGATCGGCCTCTCCAGCCGCGAGCTCAGCGGCGGACAGGCAGAGCCGCGCGAAGCGTGTGTCGTTGTCTAGAAATTCGGTGCCGCCGAACGGCCCGTAAGGCGAGCCATCCCGGTCGTAGAGTTCGTCGCAAAGGACGACATAGACCGAGAGGCCGTCATCGGTCGCGAAGCGGCCAAGAGACCATTCGGGCAGACCGGCGGTAGCTGCGATTTCACGGACGATTTCCATACCGCGAGCGGCGGATCGCACGGCGCGATATCCGGGAATGAGGACTCGCACGTCGCACCGTGATCTCAACTGGCGAGGGAGCGCGGAAGATACCTCGCCAAGGCCGCCCGCCTTAATGAAGTCACCCATCTCCGGCGTGACAAAAAGTAGACGTGTGCGACTGGAAAAACTGCTCCCCCCGGTCACGCTCCCGGCAAGCGATTCAACCGGTCCCCAGCCGCCGCATGAGGACAAACCATCGACCAGGATTTTCATGTCTTGGCAGCTTCTCAGCGTTGCATGTCGTTTAGGCCGCGCTGTAAACGGGGAAATCCAAAGCATGTTCCCGGAAAAACGCCGAAATAGAAAAATAATTCTGGCATTGGCTAGGGTTCCTTCGGCACTTCATTGGAAAATAATAAATGTTGGTAGGGGCACGGAACTGGCCAGCGGACTTTCAATGATCATAACAAATGTTATGGACAGGAAAAGTGATCCCGGCAGTCTCTTCGCGAGCTTGGCGGTCCATCCGCTGCCCGGCTCATGCCGAGTGGCGGCCTTAACCACTGTTGTCACTCGGCAGCTTCCTCAGCTTGCGAAGCTATTTCAGAGTGCG
>NZ_BMCT01000021.1 GCF_014635325.1 Azorhizobium oxalatiphilum
GCACGAAGGCCAGCAGCTTGTAGTGGTTCACCCGGTAGCCCAGCGAGATGGCGCGCGGCTCATTCTCGCGGATGGCTTTCAGCACCTGTCCGAAGGGCGAGTAGATGGTGCGGTAGATGAGCGCGAACGCAGCAAGGAAGATCACCAGCACCACGTAATAGAGATTGAAGTCCGACGTGGTGTCGATGAGGCCGAACACCGCCCGGCGCGGCACGCCCTGCAGGCCGTCCTCGCCGCCGGTGAAGCGGGCCTGAAGGCAGAAGAAGAAGAACATCTGCGCCAGCGCCAGAGTCACCATGGCGAAATAGATGCCGGTGCGGCGGATGGCCAGCAGGCCGACGAGAAGGCCCACCAGCGCCGCAAAGGCGGTGCCGGCGAGGATGCCCAGCTCCGGCGTGAAGCCCCACACCTTCACCGCCTGCGCGGTGATATAGGCCGCCCCGCCGAAGAACATGGCGTGGCCGAAAGACAGGAGGCCGGTGTAGCCCAGCATGAGGTTGAAGGCGCACGCGAACAGCGCGAAGCACAGCACCTTCATGAGGAAGACGGGATAGACCACCAGCGGCGCCGCCAGCAGCGCGGCGATGGCGACGAGGGTGAGGACGATCTTCAGCGTGCCGTTGCCGGAGGAGGCGGGAGCGGCCGGGAGGGCGGTGGGGGATGTGGTGCCGGTCATGACGCCCTCACTTGACGGTGCCGAAGAGGCCGGCGGGCTTCACCATGAGCACGATGGCCATGATGGCGAAGATGACGGTGGAGGAAGCCTCCGGATAGAAGACCTTGGTGAGGCCCTCCACGAGGCCGAGGCCGAAGCCGGTGATGATGGCCCCGGCGATGGAGCCCATGCCGCCGATCACCACCACCGCGAACACCACGATGATGAGGTTTGAGCCCATGGTGGGGCTGACCTGATAGGCGGGCGCGGCGAGCACGCCGGCGAGCGCGGCAAGGCCGACGCCGAAGCCGTAGGTGAGCGTGATCATGCGCGGCACGTCGATGCCGAAGGCCTGCACCAGATCGGGGCGCTCGGTGGCGGCGCGCAGATAGGAGCCGAGCTTGGTGCGCTCGATCACGAACCAGGTCGCGAGGCAGACGACGAGCGAGAACACCACCACGAAGCCGCGGTAGTTGGGCAGGAACATGAAGCCGAGGTTGGTGCCGCCCGGCAGGGGATTGTTGTAGGGCAGGCCCGAGGAGCCGTACATCCGGCGGAACAGGCCCTCGATGATGAGGGCGAGGCCGAAGGTGAGCAGCAGGCCGTAGAGATGGTCGAGATGATAGAGCCGCCGCAGCAGCAGGCGCTCGATGATCATGCCGACGATGGCGACGAGGATGGGGGCCAGCACCAGCGCGCCCCAGAACGGGATGCCGGCGTAATTGAGCAGCATCCAGGCGCCGAAGGCACCCATCATGTATTGCGCGCCATGGGTGAAGTTGATGACGTTGAGCAGCCCGAAGATGACCGCGAGGCCAAGGCTCAGGATGGCGTAGAAGGCGCCGTTGATGA
>NZ_BMCT01000022.1 GCF_014635325.1 Azorhizobium oxalatiphilum
AGGCCGAGGAGCAGCTGGCCGAACAGTGCCTGCGGCGCGATGCCAATGAGCTCGAACATAACAGCTTCTCTGGCCCGAGGATCAGGATGGGATGAACCCCGCCGCCGCGTGACGCGGCGGCGGGGTGAAGGCGCGGCTGATCAGCCCTTCTTGACCAGCGGGCAGTCGCCCTGATCGAGCGGGCGGAAGGCCTCGTTCGCCGGCACGGTGGCCTTGAGGGTGTAATAGTCGTAGGGGCCCTTGGACTCCGACGGCTTCTTCACCTCGAACAGATACATGGGGTGGATCTGGCGGCCGTCGGCGCGGACCTCGCCCTTGCCGAACAGCTTGTCGTCGGTGGGCAGCTTCTTCATTTCCGCCACCACGGCGGCGCCGTCCTTGGCCGCCTTCACCGCGGCGACCGCCTTCAGATAGTGGGTCACGCCGGAATAGACGCCCGCCTGCACCATGGTGGGATACTTGCCGCCGTTGCCGGCCGCGAAGTCCTTGGCGAACGCGCGGTTGGCGTCCGTCATGTCCCAGTACCAGGCTTCCGTCATGGTGAGGCCCTGCGCGGTCTTCAGGCCGAGCGAGTGGATGTCGGACAGGAAGATCAGCAGGCCGGCGAGCTTCTGGCCGCCTTCCACGATGCCGTATTCCGCCGCCTGCTTCACCGAATTGATGGTGTCGCCGCCGGCATTGGCGAGGCCGATCACCTTGGCCTTGGAGGACTGCGCCTGCAGCAGGAAGGAGGAGAAGTCCTGCGTGTTGATGGGCGCGCGGACCTGACCGAGCACCTTGCCGTTGTTGGCATTCACCACGGCCGCGGTGTCGCGCTCCAGCGCCTGGCCGAAGGCGTAGTCGGCGGTGATGAAGAACCAGCTGTCGCCGCCGCCCTTGGTGATGGCCTTGCCGGTCACATTGGCCAGCGACCAGGTGTCGTAGGTCCAGTGCACGGTGTTGGGCGAGCAGGCCTTGCCGGTGAGGTCGGAGGTGCCGGCGCCCGAATTCACGAACACCTTGTTCTTTTCCTTGGTCACCTGATTGACCGCCAGCGCGACGCCGGAATTGGGCGTATCGACGATCATGTCCACGCCATCCACGTCATACCACTGGCGGGCGACGGAGGTGCCCACGTCGGCCTTGTTCTGGTGGTCGGCGGAGACCACTTCCACCTGCAGGCTCTTGTTGGTGGCGTTGAAATCCTCCACCGCCTTCTTGGCCGCCCATACCGAGCCGGCGCCGGACAGGTCCGAATAGAGGCTGGACATGTCGGTGAGCACGCCGATCTTCACCTTGAGCGGCGTCTGGGCATAAGCGGGAACGGAAAGGGCGGTGGCGGCCAGAAGGCCGCCGGCCGCCACGAGGGTGGCTGCAAGACGCATGTCGTTTCCTCCTGCCGGACGGGCCGGCTGTCGCTGTTTGAAATCCCCAGGGTCGTCAGACGCCGAGGAATGCTTCCAGACGTGCCGCGTTTTCTGCGATCTTGTCGTTGGG
>NZ_BMCT01000023.1 GCF_014635325.1 Azorhizobium oxalatiphilum
AAGTTCACCTAATCCAGGCAGAGCTGTTCGATGCGCTCTTGGCTATCGGGCATGAGGTGGGACCCGGAGGGCTGGGGGAGAACGTCGCCACCAAGGGGGTCGATCTTCTTTCTCTTCCGGCGGCAACCCGTCTTCACATCGGCTCCTCGGCCGTCATCGAGATCACCGGGTTGCGCAATCCGTGCCACCAGATCGAGAAGTTCCAGCCAGGGCTTCTCAAGCACGTTGTTTCGTCCTCTCCCGCGGGCGTCGTACGCAAGGCCGGCGTGATGAGCATCGTCTTGCACGGTGGCGCTGTGCGCGTTGGGGATGCCATCAAAGTGGAGCTGCCGCCTCCTCCCCACGAGCCCCTCATTTATCGCGGAGCGGTCGGCTGAACGTTACGGGGAGGGGCTGCACCCATCGAAGGCTTCGCTCATCCCTTTCCGCAACGAAGCAGCGGATGGCAATGACGAGGGCAGCCCTATCCAACCTGGTGCCGTGTGCCCTGCACGGCTTAACCTCACTTTTGCGATCGGACGCGTGACTTGCCGCAACCCGGCTCCATCCATTCCTGAGCTATGACATCGCGGGCATGGTCCGTGTCGAGCAGATCGTCGATGACCGCCCCCAAGGTTTGATCTGACCGCTCGCCCAGATGTCGATCAAGAGAAGCAAGGAACGGACTGGCCTGCCGGCTGGAGCTCTGGGAAGCACCATTCTTGCGAGCATCTGACCGGGGTTGAAACCCCACTCGCGCCGCGCGTCCGCGGCGAGACGGCGACGATGGTGATGGTGTGATCATGACCTTGCCCTTGAGCGCATGAGGTTATGTTAGGTCCATAACAGGGCTATTCGAACACGGGTTCCGTTCCTCAGCAGCCGCCGCAGTAGGTGTCAAACGCTCCGATGGGTTCGTTTGAGACCTTGAGAGGGGCATCTCGCCATGGCCTCGTCGCTGCCATCAATGATCCGGATCATCCGTTCCAGCTGTTCGATGGCAGCGAGAAGGGGGAGGGATGTGCCATCCCGGACAACCGCAGACTTCCCCAAGGCAGGAGGCCTAAGCCCCGCGCGAACATCTCGATCGTCATGCCGGCAAGGGCCGAATGAGGCACCGTTCGGCGTGTACCCTACGCGCGGACGGCTGGCGTTACCCGGCCGCCGCTTCGACGACCTCCAGATGCGCGCTCTCGCCCGCTTCATGCCGAAGTCTCGCTGCCTCAAGACGCACGCCTGGCAAGGCGCGATAGAGTGCTACATAGTCTGCCGCCATGCGCCCTGCCGTAAATCGCTCATCGAAGGCATGCCGGACTGCGGCGCGATCCAGTTGAGCGATGGATCGCGCCGCAAGGACGCCGGCCT
>NZ_BMCT01000024.1 GCF_014635325.1 Azorhizobium oxalatiphilum
CCAAGGTGTCGTTCGATTCGAACTCCCTGTTCCGCCATCCCGACCTGCTCGCGCTGCGCGACGAGACGGAAGAGGACGCCAAGGAGATCGAAGCCTCCAAGTATGACCTGGCCTACATCGCGCTCGACGGCACCATCGGCTGCATGGTGAACGGCGCGGGTCTCGCCATGGCCACGCTCGACATCATCAAGCTCTATGGCGAGAGCCCGGCCAACTTCCTGGACGTGGGCGGCGGCGCCACCGAGGAGAAGGTGACGGCGGCGTTCAAGATCATCACCTCGGATCCCAATGTGAAGGGCATCCTGGTGAACATCTTCGGCGGCATCATGAAGTGCGACGTGATCGCGCGCGGCGTGCTGGCGGCGGTGACGGCGGTGGGCCTGAAGGTGCCGCTGGTGGTGCGTCTTGAAGGCACCAATGTGGAGCAGGGCAAGCAGATCATCCGCGAGAGCGGCCTGAACGTGATCCCTGCCGATGACCTGGACGATGCTGCGCAGAAGATCGTGGCGGCCGTGAAGAAGGAAGCTGCGTGATGTCCGTGCTTATCGACGCCAATACGAAGGTCATCACCCAGGGTTTCACGGGCAAGAACGGCACGTTCCATGCGGAGCAGGCCATCGCCTATGGCACCAAGATGGTGGGCGGCACGTCTCCCGGTAAGGGCGGCACGACGCACCTCGGCCTGCCGGTGTTCGACACCGTGATCGAGGCCAAGGAAAAGACCGGGGCGGACGCCTCGGTGATCTACGTGCCGCCTCCGGGCGCGGCGGATGCGATCCTGGAAGCCATCGACGCGGAGATCCCGCTGATCGTGTGCATCACGGAAGGCATCCCGGTGCTGGACATGGTGAAGGTGAAGCGGGCGCTCCTGGGCTCGAAGTCGCGCCTGATCGGCCCGAACTGCCCCGGCGTTGTGACGGCGGGCCAGGCGAAGATCGGCATCATGCCGGCGAACATCTTCAAGCCGGGTTCGGTGGGCGTGGTGTCGCGCTCGGGCACGCTGACCTATGAGG
>NZ_BMCT01000025.1 GCF_014635325.1 Azorhizobium oxalatiphilum
CGGATCAACGAGCCGAGCCGACGCTCCATGCCCCGGAAGAAGCCGCCCGCACGGCGTCGCTACGACACGGACCTGACTGACGGACAATGGGATCTGATCGCGCCGCTGATCCCCGAAGCGCAGGCGGGCGGGCGCCCCAGGAAGGCGCCATCGCGCGAACTGGTGAACGCCATCCTCTATTTCCTGCGGGCCGGCATGGCGTGGCGGCTTCTGCCTCATGACCTGCCGCCGTGGCAGACGGTCTATTACTATCTGCGCCGCTGGCAGCGCGAGGGCGTCTGGGAGCGCGTCCACCACACGCTTGTCATGGCCGACCGCGAGCGCAGCGGCAGGTCGGCCTCCCCCTCGGCGGCGATCCTCGACAGCCAGTCGGTGCGCACCGCTGATCAAAAGGGGGCGCCAAGGGCTACGATGCCGGCAAGAAAATCACCGGCCGCAAGCGGCACATCCTGACCGACACCGACGGGCGCTTGCTCTGCGTGCGTGTCCACGCCGCCGATATCCAGGACCGCGACGGCGGCAAGCTGCCGCTGAAGGCCTCGCGCCGGCGCTACCCGTTCATCGCCCGCGTCTTCGCCGATGGCGGTTATGCCGGGCGTCTGGTGACATGGGCGGCGGACAAGACCCACATCACCCTCGACATCATCCGCCGCGGCGCCAAAGCCAAAGGCTTCGAGGTCCTGCCGCGTCGCTGGGTGGTGGAGCGCACCTTCGCCTGGATCTTCAAGAACCGCCGCCTCGTCCGCGACTACGAGCAGATCACCACCGTCGCCGAAACCCTCATCACAATCGCCGCCT
>NZ_BMCT01000026.1 GCF_014635325.1 Azorhizobium oxalatiphilum
TCTTGCCGGCGCCGTTGCGGCCCAGCAGCGTCACCACCTCGCCCGGCTGCACATCGAACGTCATGCCGTGCAGCACATGGCTCTCGCCATAATGGCCGTGCAGGTCTGCGACCTTGAGCAGAGGTTCAACCATGACCATGCCCCGTGCCCATATAGGCCTCCACCACCTGCGGGTTCTTCGAGACCTCCGCATAGGGGCCTTCGGTGAGGATCTCGCCGCGCGCCAGCACGGTGATGGTGTCGGAGAGGTCCGCCACCACGGAGAGATTGTGCTCCACCATCAGCACGGTGCGGTTGGCGGAGACGCGCTTGATGAGTTCGGCGGTGCGCGCGATGTCCTCGCGGCCCATGCCGGAGGTGGGCTCGTCGAGCAGCAGCATCTCCGGATCGAGCGCCAGCGTGGTGGCGATCTCCAGCGCGCGCTTGCGGCCATAGGGCAGCTCGGTGGCCAGATGCCGGGCGTAGGAGGACAGGCCCACCTGCTCCAGCAGGTCCATGGCCTGATCATTGAGCGCGTCGAGCGCGGTTTCCGACGACCAGAAATGGAAGGAGGTGCCGAGCTTGCGCTGGAGGGCGACGCGCACATTCTCCAGCACGGAGAGATTGCCGAAGGTGGCGGAGATCTGGAACGAGCGGACCATGCCGAGGCGGGCGACATCCGCCGGCTTGGTGCGGGTGATGTCGCGCCCGTTGAGGCGGATCTGTCCGCGCGTGGGCT
>NZ_BMCT01000027.1 GCF_014635325.1 Azorhizobium oxalatiphilum
GGATGCAATCATCTGCCTCGAGAACGGGAAGTCCTTCAAGTCTCTCAAGCGCCATCTGCAAACTTCCTTTGGCATGACGCCGGAGGAATATCGGGCCAAGTGGGGGCTGCCTCATGATTATCCCATGGTTGCTCCGAACTATGCGGCGACCCGTTCCGAGTTGGCGCTCACTGCTGGCCTTGGTCGTAAGGCCAAGCCGGCGCCGTTGCCTGCGAAGAGGCCGAGCCGGACACGCAAGACCGCCAAGGCTGAATCCTGAGTTGCCGCGGAAGGTGCGGATAGCGCTCTGAGATGCAGGGAGGCTACTGCCCCCCGCAAGTGGATAGCAACCGGCCTTCCGCATGGTCGGCTCCGTCATCGTCTCGCGACGAAGGCCAACCCGGACTTTGAAAGGCTAAAAATGCCCCGCGGCGGAATCCCCACGCTCCCGACTGTCATCGGTGTCCAGGCCTCTGAGAAGCATGATTTCAGTAAGCGGGCCCGCGACGAGATCCGGCTGATCGAGAATTTTGGCGTTGAGGGCGATGTGCACGCAGGCGAATGGGATCAGCACCTGTTCCACATCAAGCGGTTTGGTCAGCAATCCAACTTGCGCCA